>NC_015957.1 GCF_000147815.2 Streptomyces violaceusniger Tu 4113
TTGTGCACACCCTGTGGACAACGACTTGAACCGCGCACCCCGGCCTGACTACCGTGGCTGGGCTCTGATTCCTTCACGCCCGTCCCGAGAACCACGCATTCGTGGGACCTGTCGGCGTCCCCCACCCAGCGAGCTGAGAGAGCGTGCCCTGTGGCTGACGTACCTGCCGATCTTGCCGCAGTGTGGCCACGCGTGCTCGAGCGGCTGCTGGGAGAGGGCTCGGGACAGGGCGGGCAAGGCGTCGAGGCCAAGGACGAGCACTGGATCAAGCGGTGCCAGCCCCTCGCGCTGGTCGCCGACACCGCGCTGCTCGCCGTCCCCAATGAATTCGCCAAGGGCGTGCTGGAGGGCCGGCTGGCCCCCGTCGTCAGCGAAACGCTGAGCCGGGAGTGCGGCCGCCCCATCCGCATCGCGATCACCGTCGACGAGTCCGCCGGCGAACCGGTCGTCCCGCCGCAGGTCCAGCGCGAACAGCGCGAGTCCTACGAGAACCGTGAGCAGCGCGAGTCCTACGAGAGCTACGACGGCCGGGACGGCTATGGCCGCCAGGCGCCGGACGATCTGCCGTCGGCCCGCCCCGCGTACCCCGGCTATCAGCAGTCGCGCCCCGAGCCGGGCGCCTGGCCGCGGCCCCGTGACGACTACGGCTGGCAGCAGCCCCGGCTCGGCGGCTTCCCCGAGGGCGATCCTTACGCCTCCCAGCACGCCCCGTCCGGCTATGGCCAGCAGCCGTACGACCAGCAGCGGCGCGGCGACTACCGCGGGCCGGGCGCCGAGCGCCCCGGGCCGGGCGGCCCCGGCGGCGGCCCCGGCGGCGGTCCCGGGCCGGGCCCCGAGCGCCCGCCGTACGAGCAGCGCCACGACCTGCCCGACCCGCTCGAGCGCGCTCGCGGCGGACCGCCCCTCCTGCCCTCGCAGACCGGCGCCCCCGGCCCGCTCGCCGCTCAGCCCGCGCCCGCGTCCGGCCCCGGTGAGCCGACCGCGCGGCTGAACCCCAAGTACCTCTTCGACACCTTCGTCATCGGCGCGTCCAACCGCTTCGCGCACGCCGCGGCGGTCGCCGTGGCCGAGGCGCCGGCCAAGGCGTACAACCCGCTGTTCATCTACGGGGAGTCCGGGCTCGGCAAGACCCACCTGCTGCACGCCATCGGTCACTACGCGCGCAGCCTGTATCCCGGCACCCGGGTGCGCTATGTGAGCTCGGAGGAGTTCACCAACGAGTTCATCAATTCCATCCGCGACGGCAAGGCGGACGCGTTCCGCAGGCGCTACCGCGACATGGACATCCTGCTGGTCGACGACATCCAGTTCCTGGCGAGCAAGGAGTCGACGCAGGAGGAGTTCTTCCACACCTTCAATACGCTCCACAACGCCAACAAGCAGATCGTGCTCTCCTCCGACCGGCCTCCCAAGCAGCTGGTCACTCTGGAGGACCGGCTCCGTAACCGCTTCGAGTGGGGCCTGATCACCGATGTGCAGCCGCCGGAGCTGGAGACGCGGATCGCGATCCTCCGTAAGAAGGCGGTGCAGGAGCAGCTGAACGCGCCGCCGGAGGTGCTGGAGTTCATCGCCTCGCGGATCTCCCGCAACATCCGTGAGCTGGAGGGCGCGCTCATCCGCGTCACCGCCTTCGCGAGCCTGAACCGGCAGCCGGTGGACCTCGGGCTCGCCGAGATCGTGCTGAAGGATCTGATCCCCGGCGGCGAGGACGCGGCCCCGGAGATCACCGCTACCGCGATCATGGCCGCGACCGCCGACTACTTCGGGCATACGGTCGACGATCTGTGTGGCGCCTCCCGCAGCCGGGTGCTGGTCACCGCGCGGCAGATCGCGATGTATCTCTGCCGGGAGCTGACCGATCTGTCGCTGCCCAAGATCGGCGCGCAGTTCGGCGGCCGCGACCATACGACGGTCATGCACGCCGACCGCAAGATCAGGGCGCTGATGGCCGAGCGGCGCTCCATCTACAACCAGGTGACCGAGCTGACCAACCGCATCAAGAACGGCTGAGAGGGGCCCGCAGGGGCCACCACGAACCGCTGAAGGGCGCTCCGGGAGGGACAACTCCCGGGACGCCCTTCGTCGTTCATCCCTACGAGCTGTTCGATTCTCGGCCCGGCCGGCCCGGTTCTCCACAGATACGCGGCCCATCCACCGTCCACACCCTGGGGACGTGGAAGTTGTCCCGATCGCGTCCACAGGCTGTCCGGTGGGGAGGGCATCCGCCGAGGTCAGGTGGCTGTGGAATTGTGGCTATCGGGAGTCCACAGACTGTGGATGATCGAGATACCCACAGGCCGCGCATCAGCTTGTCCACCGGCAACCCACAGCCGAAGGCCCGTTGCCCACAGCTTCTCCACACCGCTGTCCACTGTTCGGCAACGAAATGGCCACGGTCACCGGTGCGAGTGAAAGGCGTCACACCAAGGAGGCGGGTTGGGCTGTGGGGAAGGTGGGTAAAACTGGGGACGACGCTGGGGAGAACCGGGCGATGTCTGTGCATCGCATGTGCAGAACTCTTCGGCATCCACAGACAACCCTGGTTGTCCACCGCCGTCACCCACAGGCCCGGTGGACAAAAAACCGCCGCTGACCAGGGAAAAGTCAGTTTTCCACGGTTTCCACAGGCCCTACTACTACGACCACAGAGTTATAGCGAGGAAACCGCTTCGAAGTGGGGCCTGTGCACAACCTCGGGCCGAGCCGCCCGACACCCCGCGCACCGACTTGACCCCGAGCCGCACCGACTGTCGGCGGCGTGCGTCAGACTGGTCTCCGGCTACTCAGCCGACGACGAAGGCCAGCAGGGCGAGCCAGCAACAGCAGGAGGCGGCTTACGGTGAAGATCCGGGTGGAGCGCGATGTACTCGCGGAGGCGGTGGCCTGGACGGCCCGCAGCCTCCCGGCCCGACCGCCGGTGCCCGTCCTCGCGGGCATCCTCATGAAGGCGGAGGAAGGCGCGCTCAGCCTCTCCGGCTTCGACTACGAGGTCTCGGCCCGCGTCTCCGTGGAGGCCGACATCGAGGACGACGGCACGGTCCTCGTCTCCGGCCGGCTCCTCGCCGACATCTGCCGCGCCCTCCCCAACCGCCCTGTGGAGATCTCCAGCGACGGGGTGCGGGTGACCGTCGTCTGCGGCTCCTCGCGATTCACACTCCACACCCTGCCTGTGGAGGAATACCCGACGCTGCCGCAGATGCCGACCGCGACCGGCACCGTCCCCGGTGAGGTCTTCGCCGCCGCCGCTGCCCAGGTCGCCATCGCCGCCGGCCGTGACGACACCCTGCCGGTGCTCACGGGTGTGCGGATCGAGATCGAGGGCGACACCGTCACGCTGGCCTCCACCGACCGCTACCGCTTCGCGGTCCGCGAGTTCCTGTGGAAGCCCGAGACCCCCGACATCTCCGCCGTCGCGCTGGTGCCCGCCAAGACGCTTCTCGACACCGCCAAGTCGCTGACCAGCGGTGACACTGTCGCGCTCGCGCTTTCCGGCTCGGGTGCGGGCGAGGGTCTGATCGGCTTCGAGGGCGCCGGGCGCCGTACGACCACCCGGCTGCTCGAGGGCGATCTGCCGAAGTACCGCACGCTCTTCCCCACCGAGTTCAACTCGGTCGCGGTGATCGAGACGCCCCCGTTCGTCGAGGCCGTCAAGCGTGTGGCCCTGGTCGCCGAGCGGAACACCCCGGTGCGGCTCACCTTCGAGCAGGGCGTGCTGATCCTGGAGGCCGGATCCAGCGACGATGCACAGGCTGTGGAGAGGGTGGACGCCCAGCTCGACGGCGACGACATCTCGATCGCCTTCAACCCGACGTTCCTGCTGGACGGCCTCAGCGCGATCGACTCGCCGGTCGCCCAGCTGTCCTTCACCACCTCGACCAAGCCCGCGCTGCTCAGTGGCAGGCCCGCCATGGACGCCGAGGCGGACGAGGCGTACAAGTACCTGATCATGCCGGTGCGACTCAGCGGCTGAGAGCGAGCGAATGAGCAGGTGTAGCCCACATCTGTGCGGCTACCCGCGGGCGTAGGCTCGGACTCACCGCGAAACGAAACGCACTACGGCATGAAGGATCACTGATGGAGCTCGGTCTCATCGGCCTCGGCAAGATGGGCGGCAACATGCGCGAGCGCATTCGCCGCGCAGGCCACACCGTCATCGGCTACGACCGGAACCCGGACGTCGCCGATGTCCACAGCATCGATGAGCTCGTCAACAAGCTCAAGGGCCCGCGCGTGGTGTGGGTCATGGTCCCGGCAGGCGTCCCCACCCAGATCACCATCGACGAGCTGGCCGAGCTGCTGTCGCCCGGCGACATCGTGGTGGACGGCGGGAACTCCCGCTGGACGGATGACGAGAAGCACGCCGAGCAGCTCAACGCCAAGGGCATTGGCTTCGTCGACTGCGGTGTCTCCGGCGGAGTCTGGGGCCTGGACAACGGCTACGCCCTGATGTACGGCGGCGCCGCCGAGCATGTGGCCCAGGTCCAGCCGGTCTTCGACGCGCTCAAGCCCGAGGGCGAGGGCGGCGCCGTCCACGCCGGCAAGGTCGGCGCGGGCCACTTCGCCAAGATGGTCCACAACGGCATCGAGTACGCGATGATGCAGGCGTACGCCGAGGGCTGGGAGCTGCTGGAGAAGGTGGACTCGGTCACCGACGTCCGCGAGGTCTTCCGCTCCTGGCAGGAGGGCACGGTCATCCGCTCCTGGCTGCTTGACCTGGCCGTGCGCGCCCTGGACGAGGACGAGCACCTGGCGAAGCTGCGTGGCTACGCGGAGGACTCCGGTGAGGGCCGCTGGACCGTGGAGGCGGCGATCGACAACGCCGTGCCGCTGCCCGCGATCACCGCGGCGCTCTTCGCCCGGTTCGCCTCCCGTCAGGAGGACTCGCCGCAGATAAAGATGATCGCCGCGCTGCGCAATCAGTTCGGCGGCCACGCGGTCGAGAGCAGCGACAAGTAACCACCCCACGGGGTGGAGCAAGCAGTTCAGCCGGGGGAGGTCGGCGCAGCCCACTATGCACGTCACGCATCTCTCGCTCGCCGACTTCCGCTCGTACACCCGGGCCGAGGTGGCGCTCGACCCGGGCGTCACGGCCTTCGTCGGGCCCAACGGCCAGGGCAAGACCAATCTCGTCGAGGCCGTCGGCTATCTCGCCACCCTCGGCAGCCACCGGGTCTCCTCCGACGCCCCGCTGGTGCGCATGGGCGCGGAGCGGGCCGTGGTCCGGGCCGCGGTCGTCCAGGGTGACCGGCAGCAGCTGATCGAGCTGGAGCTCAACCCGGGCAAGGC
Organism: Streptomyces violaceusniger Tu 4113; assembly: GCF_000147815.2. Taxonomy (NCBI): domain Bacteria; kingdom Bacillati; phylum Actinomycetota; class Actinomycetes; order Kitasatosporales; family Streptomycetaceae; genus Streptomyces; species Streptomyces violaceusniger. The sequence goes on from NC_015957.1 coordinate 5,287, forward strand.
CAATCGCGCCCGTATCAATCGGTCCTCGCAGGTCAGACCGCGTGATGTGCTGGGGATCCTGCGGTCGGTGCTGTTCGCGCCCGAGGATCTGGCCCTGGTCAAGGGCGATCCGGGCGAGCGCCGGCGCTTCCTCGACGAGCTGATCACCGCGCGGGTGCCCCGGATGGCGGGAGTCCGCTCCGACTACGACCGGGTGCTCAAGCAGCGCAACACCCTGCTGAAGACCGCGGCCCTGGCCCGGCGGCACGGTTCGCGCAGCGGTGGCGGCGACGCGGCCCTGTCCACGCTCGACGTCTGGGACCAGCATCTGGCCCGGGCCGGTGCCGAGTTGCTCGCCCAGCGGCTCGATCTGATCGCCGTGCTCCAGCCGCTCGCCGACAAGGCGTACGAGCAACTCGCTCCGGGCGGGGGCCCCGTGCTGCTGGAGTACCGCGGCTCGGCCGGTGAGGGGCTGACCGAGGCGGGCAGCCGCGAGGAGCTGTGCGAGCTGCTGATGGCCGCCCTGACCGAGGCCCGTAAGCAGGAGATCGAGCGCGGGGTCACGCTGGTGGGCCCGCACCGCGACGACCTGGTCCTCAAGCTGGGCCGGCTCCCTGCGAAGGGCTACGCCAGCCATGGCGAGTCCTGGTCGTACGCCCTCGCCCTGCGGCTGGCCTCCTACGATCTGCTGCGCACCGAGGCGGGCGAGCCGGTGCTGGTGCTCGACGACGTCTTCGCGGAGCTGGACGAGCGGCGCCGGGAGCGGCTGGCCGAGCTGGTCGCCCCCGGGGAGCAGGTGCTGGTGACCGCGGCGGTGGAGGATGACGTTCCGCAGGTGCTGTCCGGCACGCGCTATGCGGTGTCCGAGGGCGAGGTACGGCGCGTATGACCGACGGAATGACCGACGGAATGGACCAGCCTGCGGGGCCCTCGCCGGTGCCCGAGCCCTCGGGCGTCGATCTCGCGCGGGTGGCGCTGCGCGCCGCCAAGGAGCAGGCGCGCGCCCGGGGAGCCGCGGCACAGCAGAAGAAGCAGGCGCGCAGAGGGGGCTTGCGCTCCGGCGCGCGCGCCGATGGCCGCGATCCGCTTCCGCTCGGTGCGGCGATCAACCGGCTGATCACCGAGCGCGGCTGGGAGGCCCCGGCCGCGGTCGGCGGCGTGATGGGCCGCTGGCCCCAGATGGTGGGGCCCGAGGTGGCGCAGCACTGCGAGCCCCAGCGGTACGACGAGGACGCCCGGGTGCTCACGGTGCGCTGTGATTCCACGGCGTGGGCGACCCAGCTCCGGCTGCTCGCCCCGCAGCTCGTGGCCCGGCTGAACGCGGATCTGGGTCATGGCACCGTCAAGATGATCAAGGTGCTGGGCCCCGGCGGCCCGGCCCGCCGCTACGGCCCGCTGCGCTCCCCGGGCTCCACCGGCCCGGGCGATACCTACGGCTGACCGGGGGCTTGTGCGCCCCCGTGTTAACCGGGGGTAACAGGGTGACTGCTGAGACCCCGGTCACGGTTGCCGGTGGTTGACAGCTCGAAGCGCTGAGTGGCGGTGTGAGCCTCTTGGAGCCCGTCCCCGCATATGGGGAGTCGCTGGCAGCCGGTTCAGGGCGGCACATGCGGACTCAGGCGCCAGCAAGCCCCCATTCTTGTCGGCGCTACCGGTAGACTGGGGCGGTACACCGTCGCCGCTGGCGCACCGAGCGCTTGCGGACACATGTTGAACGACGCAGCCGCTCCAGCCTGCCCGGAGACGGCTTGTGCTGTGCCAGAAAGGGCGCTTCGTGGCCGATTCCGGCAACCCCATCGAAAACATCCCGTCCACGTCCGACAGCGAGGCCCTGGCTCCGCCGTCGTACGACGCCAGTGCGATCACCGTCCTGGAGGGGCTGGAGGCGGTCCGCAAGCGACCCGGTATGTACATCGGTTCCACCGGTGAGCGCGGCCTGCACCATCTCGTCCAAGAGGTCGTCGACAACTCCGTCGACGAGGCCATGGCCGGTCACGCGGACAGCATCGAGGTCACGATCCTCGCCGACGGCGGCGTCCGCGTCGTGGACAACGGCCGCGGGATCCCGGTGGGCATCGTCCCCTCGGAGGGGAAGCCGGCCGTGGAGGTCGTGCTGACCGTGCTGCACGCGGGCGGCAAGTTCGGCGGCGGCGGCTACGCCGTCTCCGGCGGTCTGCACGGCGTCGGAGTCTCCGTCGTCAACGCCCTGTCCTCGAAGGTGTCGGTCGAGGTCAAGACGGACGGTTACCGCTGGACCCAGGACTACAAGACGGGAGCGCCGACCGCGCCCCTGGCCCGGAACGAGGCCACGGAGGAGACCGGCACCACGGTCACCTTCTGGGCGGACCCGGACGTCTTCGAGACCACCGAGTACTCCTTCGAGACGCTGGCCCGGCGCTTCCAGGAGATGGCGTTCCTCAACAAGGGCCTGTCGATCTCGCTCAAGGACGAGCGCGAGGCCCATGTGGACGAGGAGGGCAAGCCGCTCTCCGTGAAGTACTACTACGAGGGCGGCATCGTCGACTTCGTCACCTACCTCAACTCCCGCAAGGGTGAGCTGGTCCACCCCACGGTGATCGGGTTCGAGGCCGAGGACAAGGAACGGCTGCTCTCCCTCGAGATCGCGATGCAGTGGAACACCCAGTACACCGAGGGTGTCTACAGCTTCGCGAACACCATCCACACCCATGAGGGCGGCACCCACGAGGAGGGCTTCCGCGCCGCGCTGACGTACCTGATCAACAAGTACGCGCGCGACAAGAAGCTGCTCCGGGAGCGCGACGACAACCTCACCGGTGAGGACATCCGCGAGGGCCTGACCGCGATCATCTCGGTCAAGCTGGGCGAGCCGCAGTTCGAGGGCCAGACCAAGACCAAGCTGGGCAACACGGAGGCCAAGACCTTCGTCCAGAAGGTCGTCAACGAGCATCTCGCCGACTGGCTTGACCGCTACCCCAATGAGGCGGCGGACATCGTCCGCAAGGGGATCCAGGCGGCGACGGCCCGGGTCGCGGCCCGTAAGGCGCGGGATCTGACCCGCCGTAAGGGGCTGCTGGAGACCGCGTCGCTGCCGGGCAAGCTGAGTGACTGCCAGTCCAATGACCCGTCGAAGTGCGAGATCTTCATCGTCGAGGGTGACTCCGCCGGCGGCTCGGCCAAGTCCGGCCGTAACCCGCAGTATCAGGCGATCCTCCCGATCCGCGGCAAGATCCTGAACGTCGAGAAGGCCCGGGTCGACAAGATCCTCCAGAACAACGAGGTCCAGGCGCTGATCTCCGCCTTCGGCACCGGGGTGCACGAGGACTTCGACATCGACAAGCTCCGCTATCACAAGATCATTCTGATGGCGGACGCCGATGTCGACGGCCAGCACATCAACACCCTGCTGCTGACCTTCCTCTTCCGCTTCATGCGCCCGCTGGTCGAGGCGGGGCATGTCTTCCTCTCCCGTCCGCCGCTCTACAAGATCAAGTGGGGCCGGGACGACTTCGAGTACGCGTACTCGGACCGGGAGCGGGACGCGCTGATCCAGGCCGGCCGTGCACAGGGCAAGCGCATCAGGGACGACTCGGTCCAGCGCTTCAAGGGTCTGGGCGAGATGAACGCCGAAGAGCTGCGGATCACCACGATGGACCCCGACCACCGCGTCCTGGGCCAGGTCACCCTGGACGACGCGGCGCAGGCCGACGACCTGTTCTCGGTCCTGATGGGTGAGGACGTCGAGGCACGGCGCTCGTTCATCCAGCGCAACGCCAAGGATGTCCGCTTCCTCGACATCTGAGTCGGCCCCCAGCCGCAGACGACAGAAGGACTTTGACCAGCAATGGCCGACGAGAACACCCCGAACACGCCCGATGAACTGACCTCCGACGAGCTCGCCGAAGGCGCCGCACTCCGCGTCGAGCCGGTCGGCCTCGAGACGGAGATGCAGCGCTCGTACCTCGATTACGCGATGAGCGTGATCGTCAGCCGTGCGCTGCCCGACGTCCGGGACGGCCTCAAGCCGGTGCACCGCCGGGTGCTGTACGCGATGTACGACGGCGGGTACCGCCCCGAGAAGGGCTTCTACAAGTGCGCCCGCGTCGTCGGCGACGTCATGGGCACCTACCATCCGCACGGCGACTCGTCGATCTACGACGCCCTGGTGCGGCTTGCTCAGCCGTGGTCCATGCGGATGCCGCTGGTCGACTCCAACGGCAACTTCGGCTCCCCGGGCAACGACCCCGCGGCGGCCATGCGGTACACCGAGTGCAAGATGGACCCGCTGGCCATGGAGATGCTCCGGGACATCGACGAGGAGACCGTCGATTTCCAGGACAACTACGACGGCCGTAACCAGGAGCCGACGGTCCTCCCGGCGCGCATCCCGAACCTGCTGGTCAACGGCTCGGCGGGGATCGCGGTCGGCATGGCCACCAATATCCCGCCGCACAATCTGCGCGAGGTCGCCGAGGGCGCCCAGTGGTTCCTGGCCAATCCGCAGGCCACCCAGGAGGAGCTGCTCGAGGCCCTGATCGACCGGATCAAGGGCCCGGACTTCCCGACCGGTGCGCTGGTCGTCGGCCGTAAGGGCATCGAGGAGGCGTACCGCACGGGGCGCGGCTCGATCACGATGCGCGCGGTCGTGGAGGTCGAGGAGATCCAGGGCCGGCAGTGCCTGGTGGTCACCGAGCTGCCGTACCAGGTGAACCCGGACAACCTCGCGCAGAAGATCGCCGACCTGGTGAAGGACGGCAAGGTCGGAGGCATCGCCGACGTCCGCGACGAGACCTCCTCGCGCACCGGCCAGCGCCTGGTCATCGTGCTCAAGCGGGACGCGGTCGCCAAGGTCGTCCTCAACAACCTCTACAAGCACACCGATCTGCAGACCAACTTCGGCGCCAACATGCTGGCGCTGGTCGACGGTGTGCCGCGCACCCTTTCGCTGGACGCGTTCATCCGCAACTGGGTGACCCACCAGATCGAGGTCATCGTCCGCCGGACCCGCTTCCGGCTGCGCAAGGCCGAGGAGCGGGCGCACATCCTGCGCGGTCTGCTCAAGGCACTGGACGCGATCGACGAGGTCATCGCGCTGATCCGGCGCAGCGACACGGTGGACACCGCGCGCGGGGGCCTGATGGGCCTGCTGGAGATCGACGAGATCCAGGCGAACGCGATCCTGGAGATGCAGCTGCGGCGGCTGGCCGCGCTGGAGCGTCAGAAGATCGTCCAGGAGCATGACGAGCTGCAGTCCAAGATCGACGAGTACAACGCGATCCTGGCCTCGCCCGAGCGGCAGCGGCAGATCATCAGCGAGGAGCTGACCGCGATCGTCGAGAAGTTCGGCGACGACCGGCGCAGCAAGCTGGTGCCCTTCGACGGTGACATGTCCATCGAGGACCTGATCGCGGAGGAGGACATCGTCGTCACGATCACGCGTGGCGGCTATGTGAAGCGCACCAAGACCGAGGACTACCGCTCCCAGAAGCGCGGCGGCAAGGGCGTGCGCGGGACGAAGCTGAAGCAGGACGACATCGTCTCCCACTTCTTCGTCTCGACCACCCACCACTGGCTGCTGTTCTTCACCAACAAGGGCCGGGTCTACCGGGCGAAGGCGTACGAACTGCCGGACGCCGGCCGGGAGGCGCGCGGCCAGCATGTCGCGAATCTGCTGGCGTTCCAGCCCGATGAGAAGATCGCGCGGATCCTGGCCATCCGGGACTACGAGGCGGTGCCGTATCTGGTGCTCGCCACCAAGTCCGGCCTGGTGAAGAAGACTCCGCTGAAGGACTACGACTCGCCCCGCTCGGGCGGCGTGATCGCGATCAACCTCCGGGAGATGGCGGACGGCCGCGAGGACGAGCTGATCGGTGCCGAGCTGGTGTCCTCCGCGGACGATCTGCTGCTGATCAGCAGGAAGGCCCAGTCGATCCGGTTCACGGCGACGGACGAGTCGCTGCGGCCGATGGGGCGCGCGACCTCCGGTGTGAAGGGCATGAGCTTCCGCGAGGACGACGAACTGCTCTCGATGAATGTCGTCCGGCCCGGTACGTTCGTGTTCACCGCCACCGACGGCGGGTACGCGAAGCGGACCAACGTCGACGAGTACCGCGTCCAGGGGCGCGGCGGCCTCGGGATCAAGGCAGCGAAGATCGTCGAGGACCGCGGTTCCCTGGTCGGGGCGCTGGTGGTCGAGGAGACCGATGAGATCCTCGCCATCACGCTCAGCGGTGGCGTGATCCGTACCCGGGTCAATGAGGTCAGGGAGACGGGCCGTGACACCATGGGCGTCCAACTGATCAACCTGGGCAAGCGCGATGCCGTCGTCGGCATCGCCCGGAACGCCGAGGCCGGTCGTGAGGCTGAAGAGGTCGAGGAAGATTCCGCGACCGGGAGCGCGCCAGCCGAGGAGGCCGCGTCCGAGGCGGTCGAGGGCACACTGCCCCCGGCCGACGAGACCGAGGAGTAAGTCGTGAGTGGAGCCACGGGTGCCGCGGGCGGCGGTGCGGACGCCGGAGGGCGTCCGGGATCGGGAGCCCCGACTGCGGCGGGCGGCACCACCGCTGGGGAAGGCGCCCGTGGCCCCGCCGGGGACTCCGCCCCCGCTTCGGTGACGGAGACCCGGAAGCTGCGGCCGCAGCGCGATCCGCATCCGAAGCCCCAGTACTCCAGCCCGCTCCCCAACGAGCGTCCCGCCCCCTCCCAGCCCGCGCAGCCGTACCACCCGCCGCAGGCCTACGCCCCGCCGCCCGGCGGCGGGGCCGGACAGGTCGGCTCCGCGGTGCCCGGGCAGCCGGGCCAGGCCGCCCAGTCGGGGCACCAGCAGGCCGCCACGGCCGTCCGCCGCCCCCGTACGCCCGCGGGGGCCCGTCAGGCGCCGCGGACCCGTAAGGCGCGGTTGCGGGTCGCCAGGGTCGATCCGTGGTCGGTCATGAAGGTCAGCTTCCTGCTCGCGATCGCGCTGGGGATCTGCACCGTGATCGCGGTGGCGGTGCTGTGGATGGTCATGGACGCCATGGGCGTCTTCAGCGCGGTCGGTGGCACCATCAGCGATGCGACGGAGTCGCAGAAGGGCAGCGGGTTCGACCTGCAGTCCTTCCTGTCGCTTCCGCGTGTCCTCGGGTTCACCGGGATCATCGCCGTGATCAACGTGGTGTTGGCCACCGCGTTGGCCACGCTCGGGGCCTTCATCTACAACCTGTCGGCGGGCTTCGTGGGTGGCGTCGAGCTGACCTTGGCTGAGGACGAGTAGCGGCCCGCCGTTACCGATTTTGGGACGGGGCAGGTCGTGCGCTAATCTTTCGGTGCAGCGCGGGGCTATAGCTCAGACGGTTAGAGCGCTTCCCTGATAAGGAAGAGGCCACAGGTTCAAGTCCTGTTAGCCCCACCGTAGCGATCAGCCTGGATGGAGATTTTCTTCATCCAGGCTGATGTCGTATGGGGGGCCGGGAGTTGATCCCCGGTTCCTGCCCGGTTTCTCACCGGCCAATGCCGGTCATAGGTCACCGATCGGTATCGGTCGGTGTGTATCATCGGGCGCCAGAGGTCCCCTACGTCAAGAAAGAGACGAGGTAGCGCGGTGAAGAAGCTGCTCCTGGTCGCACTGGCCGCCATCGGCGGGCTCCTCGTGTACCGCCAGATCCAGGCGGATCGCGCCGAGCAGGATCTGTGGACGGAGGCGACCGACTCCGTGCCCGCAGGTTCGGGTGTGTGAGCTCCCAGCTCCTAAGACAGTCCCAGTACGGGGCCCCGACCGCTGGAGCGGTCGGGGCCCCGTCCGCTTTACTGGCGCCGTGGGGGGAAGGGGCCGGGGCGCCGGGGGATGGGATGCCGGGGGGCCTTCGTGTTTCACTCTCGCAAACGAATAGCTTGCACAGGCAAAGTTGAACGGGCCGACCGGCCGGTACGACGAGGAGTGACGCGCGATGAAGGACCGCCGCAAGGTCAGGGCCGGTCTCGCCGCGGTGGCGGCACTGTGCGCGGTGGCCGCGGCGCCGGGGAGATCCCTCGCCGACGGCGCTGCCGGGGCCCGGGCGTACGAGACCCGCGGCACTCGGATATCCGGCGCCGACGCCGACTCGGACGCCCCATCCCTGGCGGCCGGCCGCCCCTATGTCGACAGCGTCGGGCCGGGCGAGAAGCGGTACTACGGCGTGACGCTCGACACGAAGTCGGCCGCCTACGTCTCGGCCGTCGCCGCGCCCCGGCCGGGGGCGGACGTGACCTCGTACCGCGACGGCGTGAAGGTGACGCTGGAGAGCCCTGACGGGGGCATCTGCGGCACCGCCGCCCCGAAGATCGAAACCAATGGCGTCGCCTATCCCCTCGCCGACTACGCCGCCCGCCAGATCGACTCCGGCCCGGCCTCCTGCCACGAGGCCGGTCGCTATGTGGTGACGGTGGAGCGCCAGGACGGGTCACCGGACCCGGAGCGCTGGCCTGTGGAGCTCCGGGTGATGGTGGAGCCACCGGTGAAGGGCGGGGCCACGGGAGCGGCTCCGGAGGGGAGTTGGAGCACGCCGTCACCCAAGCCGCCGGACGGCACTCCCTGGCCGCGGCGCGGCGGACGCGGCTTCACCGACGCGCCGACCCTGGGGAGCGGGGTGTGGAAGGACGAGATCACGCCGGGGGAGACGCACTTCTACCGGGTGCCCGTCGACTGGGGGCAGCGCCTCACCGCCGCCGCCGAACTGTCCGCCGACGGCAAGGACCAGAGCACCCGTCTGCTCGACCGCGCCCTGGCGATGCACGCGTACAACCCGGCGCGCGGGCTCGCCAAGCGGGGCATCCCCGCCGCGCAGGACGGTGAATCGCCCCGCACCCAGGTGGCCACCGCGCCGGTGGCCTACGGAAACCGGTATGCCAACACCGGCTCCACGGTCCGCGCGATGAGCTTCAGCGGCGGGTACTTCCTGGCGGTCACCGTCAACCCGCCGCAGGTGGCACCGCATCTGAACGGCTCGGTGCCGGTCGTCCTGCGGGTACGGGTCGCGGGCTCCGCGCGCGGCGGGCCGAGCTACGACAAGGACCCGGTCGAGGCGGGGTTCGGCCTCACGGCGGCCGACCGGAAGGCGGCCAAGCACCATCCGGATGCCGCGGACGACGACCGGATGGCGAGTCCTGGCTCCGGCGCGGGCGACTCGAAGACGACCGCGCTGCGGGTGGTGGGGTACGCGGGGATCGGCACGGGGACGGCTCTGGTGCTCGGGCTCGGCGCGTGGACGCTCGCCGCCCGGCGCCGGGCGGCGGCGCAGCGGTACGGGGCGCCGCCTGGGTGGTAGTTGGGGGCGCTGCTTTCGCTGGGTGGTGAGTGAGGGGGCGCCGTCAGAGGGTGTGACGTCGGTGGCGGTGGCGGTGGCGGTGGCGGGGTGTCGTCAGGGGGGTGACGTTGGCGGCGGTGACGCCGGTGGGGGCGCCCTCGCGGCGCATGGGCGACGTCAGCTCGCGGCCCGTCCGTGCTCAGTGCACGGGCCCGTCCGTGCTCAGCCCGCGGCCACCAGCGCCCATGCGCCGACGGCGAAGCACACCGCCGCGACGATCAGGATCGAGAGCGCCGCTTTCCGGGACGGTCCGGGGCGCCGCCGCGTCGCCGAGGGAACCCGCGGCCGCTCTGCGGTGTATGGACGAGTAGAAGGGAAGTCACGCGGGGGCGGCGTTGGTGTCGGGGTCGGAGTCGGCGTGGGTGTCGGCGTTGGCGTCGGTGTCGGCGAGGGAGCCGCGGTCGGAGCGGAAGCGGGGGTGGGCGTATGCGGGTGCGCGTGGTGCACCGGCTGTACGGGGTGTGGGGGCTGCTGTGCGTGGTGCGGATGGTGCACGGGCGGCTGTGCCGGTGGCAGCGGGGCCGCCGTCGAGGGGGTCGGCGGGGTCAGTGGGTGGGGCATCGACTGCGGCATCGACGGCCGCTGGACCGGCGGGGGCGGAGTCGCGGGCCGGTCGGTCGGTGGCGGGGGCGTCGGTGTCGGTGGGCCCGCGGGGTGGGGCGGTGGGGTCCGGCTCAGGGGCGCCTGGGCGTGCGGGGGTTCGGCGTGCGGGACGCCGGAGGATGGAGCCCCCGGAGCCCCGGTGCGCGGGGCCTGGCCGGACGGGGGCTCGGTATGCGGTGTCCCTGGCTGGTCGGTCCGGGGGAGCGGCGGCGGGAGGGTGAAGCTGCCGGTGTCGGACATGGACGGCTGTGGGGCGGCCGGCTGCGGTGGGGCCGCCTCGGCGGCGGGGCCCGCGGGGGCGGCGTCGGCGGTGGGCTGGGGCCGGGAGGGCGCCGTGCCGTTCGCGCCGTTCTCTCGGGGTGGGTCCGTCTTCGCGTGGCGGCGGCGCTGCCGGGTCGGTCCGTTGTGGTCGAACCCGGCGGGCAGCGGCCCGAGATGGTCGAAGACCTCGATGGCGTCGTCGTCCAGATCGGCCTCGGGCAGCAGGTCGACGGCCGTCGCCAGCGCCTTCCGCGCTCCCGTGGCGGTGCGGAAGCGGTTCTCGGGGTCCGGCTGCAGCAGACCCGCGATCACCTGCCACAGCGGTTCCGGCACCCCCGTGGGCGCGTTCGGCACTCCCTGCTCGAAGAGCTTGACGAGCGCCTCCGCGTCCGGTTTCTGCCCGTTGAGCAGATAGAGCGTCACCAGCCCCACGGCGAAGAGGTCCGCCGGGAAGTCCGGGTCGTCGCCCATCATCTGCTCGGGCGCGAAGTAACCCGGCGTGCCCATCACGTAGTTGGCCTCGGTGAGGCGCGGCTCGCCCTTGGTCAGCGCGATGCCGAAGTCGGACAGCCGGACATGCGGCCGCCCGGTCCCGGTGGATTCCAGCAGGATGTTCGCGGGTTTGATGTCCCGGTGCACCACGCCCTCGGCGTGCACCGCGGCGAGTCCGGAGAGAAGCTGGTCGAGCAGGGTGCACACATAGCGGGGCGGCAGCGGGCCGTAGTCCCCGATGAGATGGGCGAACGAGCCGCCGCCCACCAGATCCATGGTGAACAACACCTTGTCGTCGTCGGCCGCCCAGCTGGCCGGTGCCAGCACATGGGGGTGATCGATCCGCAGGGCCTGTTCCCGGACGAAGCGCAGCAGCGTATGGGCGTCACGTTGCTGAAGCACCTTCGCTGCCACGTACCGTCTGCGGCGGTGGTCCCAGACGCGCCATACGGCGCCCACGCCCCCACGCCCGATCGGGTCCACCAGCTCGTACCGGCCCGCGAAGATCTCACCCATCGCGCCGTGCCCGCCCCGTCATCGACTCGTCAGCAGTTCAGCCCGTCAGCTCTGGTGCGCCTCGTAGTGGGCGACCGCATCGGCGGTCCGCCCGGCGCCGTACACACGGAGAAACTCTGCCAGCTCGGGGTGGGTCGGGGCGAGGTAGTCGGCGGCATCGATGATGTCCCCCGCCGCAGCCACGGACCGCAGCAGCGACTGGATCTCGCGCACCACTCGCCGAACGGTCGGGGCGCCCGTGCTCGTCGCCGTGGACTGGGTGGAGTTGAGGACCGAGCCGCCCGCGGACTTCTTGATCTCCTCCATGCGCTCGGCGGCCTCGGCGGCGCTGACCCTGCCGTCCGCCGCCTGGCTGGACAGTTCCTGCAGCGCCTGCACCCGCTGGACGACGGCGGGGTTGCCGATTTTGGCGCGCTGGCCGCTCATGAGCTGCGAGAGCATGGGCGCGGACAGCCCGAGCACGGCGGCGAGACGGGCTTGGTTCAGACCGAGATCATCGATGAGACGGCGAAAGAGCGCCCCCAGCGGTTCCCCGTACCAGCTGCGCTGAAGCTCCCGTGCGCGCGCGGTGGCATCCTGCTGTGTTGCGTCCATCTCGCTCTCCCCTTCGCTTCGCTGCCGCGAATCTTGCGTGGCATCCTACGGAGAGGGCTACGCACGAGCGATACCCGGTCGGGAATGGTGGCCGGTAGCAGGTATCCTGATCGGCGACGGGGCCTTAGCTCAGTTGGTAGAGCGCCGTCTTTGCATGGCGGATGTCAGGAGTTCGACTCTCCTAGGCTCCACCTTCGTCACCAGCCAGGACATCGTGATCGATGCCCTGGCTGGTTTGTTTCGCCCTTGATATCGGTGTTGCCACTCCTGTCATTGCCCGGCGCAACACCCACGGGATGCTCCAGGGTGTTTTCCACAACTCGGGCAGATCGCCCGGGAGTCGTCTGATCGGCGCGGGCCGCCGTACAGGGGGACACGATGGGTGAGCTGCATCCGCTGGGCGAGAACCTGCCCGAGGAGTGCCGGGCGTTCGCTGTGGAGCTGAGGAAGCTGTTCCTGGGGCTGGGGATCTCGGTGCGCAGATACGCCGTGCGCAGACACCGGGATCCGGGCACCATCTCGCGGTTTCTGAGCGGCACCCGCATCCCGCCGTGGGAGTTCGTCTTCGATCTGTTCACCGATCTCGCGGCGCGGCGGGGCGTCGCTCCCACCCCCGCCGCCATCGAGCTGGTGCGGGAGCTGCACCGGGCCGCGGTCCGCACCAGCCGCTCCCCCGGGCATGCCATGGAGATCCTGCAGATCCAGCTGGCCGACGCCGACCGGGACGCGCGGGTGTCCATGGCGCACCAGGACGTGCTGGGCGAGGCGCTGCTGGACCGCAAGCACCGCATCGCCGATCTCGAGGTGCGGCTGAACCAGGCCGAGGCGGCATGGGCGACGGAGCGGGCCCGGGCGGACGCGCTGGAGCGGGAGCTGCCGGACCGGAAGGAGCTGATCAAGGAGCGGGATCTGCTCCGCCAGGAGGTGGGGCGGCTCGCCGAGGAGCTGGAAGACGTGCGGCTGCGGGGCCGGCTGGCGGAGGAGCGCTGCCTGGTCCTGGAGCGGCAGCTTGCCATGGTGGAGTCCCAGCCCCCGGCCGCGGTGCCGCAGCCGGAGGACGAGCCCGCGGCCCCGGAGGGACCGGCGGCGCCCAAGCGGGGCACCGGGCCGCGGCCGAAGATCCTCGTGGTGGACGACCAGCAGAACAATCTGCTGGCCATGGAGGCCGTGCTGGCCACGCTCGACCAGGAGCTGGTGACCGCGACCTCCGGGCAGGAGGCCCTCAAGGCGCTGCTCGACCATGACGACTTCGCGGTGATCCTGCTGGATGTGCAGATGCCCGAGATGGACGGCTATGAGACGGCGGCCCACATCAAGCGGCGTTCCCGTAACCGCGATATCCCGATCATCTTCCTCACCGCGATGGGCGCCGACCCCGAGAACGCCTCGCGGGGCTATGCGGCCGGTGCGGTGGATTACATGGCCAAGCCGTTCGACCCCTGGGCGCTGCGGGCCAAGGTCTCGGTCTTCACCGAGATCTTCCTGGAGCGCCGGCAGCGCCGTTCCCAGGGGGAGGACCCGGCGGACTGAGCCGGGGCCCTACGGCTCGGACCGGGCCGGACCGATCCGATACGGGGCCGGAGACGGGACGAGGGGCGGGAGATCATCCGATCTCCCGCCCCTCGCGGAGGGCCGCGCCGGACGCCGTGTGCGGCGTCGTTCAGCGGTCGTCGTTCAGCGCTCGTCGTCCCTGCGGGCCTCGGCCTGCTTGGCCTGCACCTCGGGGTCGAGGGCGCCCTGGTCGCTGCCGTCCACCGCCGAGAGCCGCTCGCGGTCGCCCACCTCGGTCGCCGCCGGGGGCTCGACCAGCCAGTCGGGGTTGGCCTGCTTGTCCCACCACTTCCACGCGGCGAAGACGCCCGCGCCGACCAGTCCGATGAAGGCCGCACGCTTGGCGACACGGGCGGCCCGGGCCCGGCGGCGGTGCTTCCTGGCCAGCTTCTCGATCTCCGCGGCCGTCACATGGGTGCGCAGCGCCGCGATGGCCGCGGCCGTGCGGACGGCGGCCTCCTCGCGCGCCGGTCCGGCGGCGGCGCGCACTCCGGCCATCGCCTGCTCCATCCGCGGACCGGTGTAGTCGGCGGCGTGGCGGGCGGCCTTACGGGTGCGCTTGGCGGCCCGGGTGGCGGCCTGGTCCACCTTCGGCGGCAGGGTGCCGCGGGCCTGGTTGAGCCTGGGCTCGATATGGGCGTGGTACTGGGCACCGGCCGTGCACCGGGCCTGGTGCGCCGCGGTCGACACCTTCGGCGCCAGCCGTACGCGGGCCTCGTGCGCGTAGCGCGATGCGGTGTCCTTGGCCGTGCCGGCGTAGGGCGCCACCGCCTCCGCGGCGTGCAGAACGCTGCCCTTGGCTGTGCCGGTCGCGGCTCGCACGCTGTCAATGCGGGTCACGGGATCCTCCTCCTCGGTGGCGTGGTCAAGCTCCCGGGTTCAGAGTCGTGCGTTTTCGTCGCGCGCTCTATTTGCCCAGTTTCGTGTTTCCATCCCAAGAAAGATCATGCCTGTTTGTAGAGATCATGCCCGTTCGCAGCACGGCCGGCATGCGTGACCGGGCATCTGGGTCATAGGGAGGATTCTCCTTGAAACCACGCGGATCGGCGCGCCCGGCGCCGCCTCCGCGGCTACTCGTCGACCTTGCGTCCGTGCGAGGATCAGGAGACGGAAGTGAAAACGATGGAAGGTTGATCGTGGCCGAGCAGCTTTACGCCACCCTGAAGACGAACAATGGCGACATCGTGGTCCGGCTGCTGCCGAACCACGCCCCCAAGACGGTCAAGAACTTTGTCGAACTGGCCGAAGGCACTCGCGAGTGGACCCACCCGGCCACTGGCAAGAAGGCCAAGGAGAAGCTCTACGACGGCACCGTTTTCCACCGGGTGATCAGCGGCTTCATGATCCAGGGCGGGGACCCGCTGGGCAACGGGACCGGGGGTCCCGGCTATGAGTTCGGTGACGAGTTCCACCCGGACCTGGCCTTCAACAAGCCGTACCTGCTGGCCATGGCCAACGCCGGCCCGGGCACCAACGGCTCGCAGTTCTTCGTCACGGTCTCCCCGACCGCATGGCTGACCGGTAAGCACACCATCTTCGGCGAGGTCGCCGACGAGGCCAGCAAGAAGGTCGTCGACGCGATCGTGGGCACCGCGACCAACCCGCGCACCGACCGTCCGCTCCAGGACGTCGTCATCGAGTCGGTCGTCGTGGAGACCCGCGAGGGCTGAGCCCGTACGGGGAACTTTCATGCCCCGCTTGTCCGTGTGAACAAGTGTCCGTGTGAACAAGCGGGGCGGGGGAACGCCCGATCAGAAGTGGACAAGGGGCGAGGGGACATCATGGAGGACCAGGCGGTCTGTTGCTATCGGCACCCTCAGCGGGAGACCGGCATCAGCTGCACCCGCTGTGAGCGCCCGATCTGCCCCGAGTGCATGATCAGCGCCTCTGTGGGGTTCCACTGCCCTGAGTGCGTGAGCGGACGGATGCCCGCCGGGGCCGGGGCCTCGGCCGCCGGTCCCCCGCCGCGTGCCGTCCAGCCGCGCACCATGGCCGGCGGCACGATCACCTCGGACCCCCGGCTGATCACCAAGATCCTGGTCGCCATCAACATCGCGGTATGGCTCGCGGCGCTGTCCGCGGGCGACCGGCTGGTGAACGATCTCGACCTGGTCGGGCGGGCCTATGACCCCGGCGCGGCGCAGATCGTCGGAGTCGCCGAGGGCCAGTGGTGGCGGCTGGTCACTTCGATCTTCCTTCACCAGCAGCTCATCCACATCGCCTTCAACATGCTGTCGCTGTGGTGGATCGGCGGACCGCTGGAGGCCGCGCTCGGCCGCGTCCGCTTCATCGTGCTCTACATACTGTCCGGGCTGGGCGGCAGTGCGCTGTCGTATCTCCTCGCCGCACAGAACCAGCCGTCGCTGGGCGCCTCCGGCGCGATCTTCGGCCTGCTCGGCGCCACCGCCGTGCTGATGCGTCGGCTGAACTACGACATGCGGCCGGTCATCGCGCTGCTGGCGCTGAATCTGCTCTTCACTTTCACCTGGTCCGGAATCGCCTGGCAGGCCCATGTCGGCGGCCTGGTCGCGGGCACGGTGGTGGCGTACGGGATGGTGCACGCGCCCCGCGAGAAGCGGGCGCTGGTGCAGCGCGGGACCTGCGCCCTGGTGCTGCTGGCGATCATCGCGATGGTGTGGATCCGGACGATCCAGCTCACCGGCTGAGCGGCGCGGCCGGCCGGCGCTCGGCAGGCCGCCGCGGATGTCCTCCCGTAGGGCCGTGGACGGTTCCCGGCGATCTCCGGCGCGTTGGGCCGTGCCGGGCTCGGTCAGTTGTCCACAGCAAGTGGTGGATCATACGCAACCTGTGGAGAACCTGCGTACGACCCCCGACTGACCTGCGTTTTCGCAGGAAGGCGGGGGTGTGAACGATCGAACAGACGCCCGTCGCCGGTCACACCGGCGTCAACACGGCGGAGGTTATCCACAGATCTTCTGAGTTTTCCCCGGCTGTGGATAACTCTGTGGACAACCTGGGGACCGGCGTGGGGACAGCCGGGTCACTTCCACTGGGTGGAGACGACGAAGCCCGCGGCGATGAAGCCGAAGCCGACCACGATGTTCCAGTTGCCGAGCGACTTGACCGGCATATCGCCCGTGGTCACGTAGAAGATGACGATCCACGCGAGGCCGATCAGGAACATGGCCAGCATCAGCGGTGCCACCCACCGGCGGCCGCTGTTCAAGTTGATGCTGGCTGCCTGCTTCGCCGGCGGCGGCGTGAAGTCGTCCTTCTTGCGGATCCGTGACTTCGGCACGAGGAACTCTCCTGTCGATGCGCTGCGTGACCGCGCTGGGATGTGTACGGACGGCGCCGGGGCGGGACAGCGACGGGGACCACGTCCCTCCCCCACACGTCCGTTAGCGTAGTCCTTCCGCGGCGTCGTAAGGAGTAAGGGTACGTTGAGCAATTCCGCTGACTCCCCCACCCCGGCGTCCCGCCGCCCCCGGTTCCGGCCCGTGCGACTGCTGACCGGCGCGGTCTTCGCGCTGGCCGGAGTGATCTTCTGGACCAGTTTCAACACGGCTCAGGGCACCAACATCCGCAGCGATGAATCGATGCTGCGGCTCTCCGATCTCATCCAGGAACGCAGCCGTAAGAACGGCACCCTGGGCGACAGCACCGGCAAAATACGCTCCGAGGTCGACGCCCTCGCCCGCCGGGACAATGGCAGCACCCAGGCCGAGCGCCGCAAGCTGGCCGAGCTGGAGAAGACCGCCGGCACCAGGAAACTCTCCGGAGCCGGCCTTACGGTCACCCTCACCGACGCCCCGCCGAACGCCACCCCGCAGATCCCCGGCGTCCCGGATCCCCAGCCCAACGATCTCGTCATCCACCAGCAGGACCTGCAGGCCGTGGTCAACGCCCTGTGGCAGGGCGGCGCCAAGGGGATCAAGGTCATGGATCAGCGGCTGATCTCCACCAGCGCGGTGCGCTGCGTCGGCAACACCCTGATCCTGCAGGGCCAGGTCTACTCACCGCCCTACAAGGTCACCGCCGTGGGTGACCGGGGCAAGCTGAGCGCCGCCCTCACCGCCTCGCCCACGATCCAGAACTACCGCAGCTATGTCGACGCGTACGGCCTCGGCTGGAAAGTCGACCAGCACGACAAGGTGACTCTTCCCGGCTACTCCGGCACAGTGGATCTGCACCAGGCACAGCCCATCGGATAGCACCGGCGGACACCGGTACGCGGCACGGGCCGGCGGTACGGGGTCAGCGGGGCGGACAGTGGGGGCCGATGAGAACGCGGCTGATCGTCAGGACGCTCAGTGAGATCTGCGTCACCGTCGGAGCCCTGATCATCCTTTTGGTGGTCTACGTCCTGTACTGGACCTCGGTGCGGGCCGACCGGGCCATGGACGGCGAGATCGATCACCTCCAGGACCGATGGGCCACCGGCACGGTCACCGCCGGCGCCGAGCCCTCGTCCGAGCCCCGCCGCCACGAGTCCGGCGCCTCCTTCGCGATCATGTACATCCCGCGCTTCGGCGCCGGCTGGGCCAAGCCCGTCCTCGAGGGCACCGCCACCGGCACCCTGAAGAAGGGGCTCGGCCACTACTCCCGCACCGCCCGCCTCGGTGCCCTCGGCAACTTCGCCGTCGCCGGGCACCGCCGCACCTACGGCGACCCCTTCAAGGACTTCCCCGCGCTGCGCCCCGGTGACGCGGTGGTGCTGACCGACGGCACCACCTGGTTCACCTACCGCGTCGACCGGCGGCCCTACCGCACCCTGCCGACCGACACCGGGGTGATCGATCCGGTGCCGCGCGCGTCCGGTTTCCGGCGCCCCGGGCGCTATCTCACGCTGACGACCTGTGAGCCGGAGTGGGGCCACAGCCACCGCCTGATCACCTGGGCGCACCTCGACGCGACCCAATCGGTTGCCCAAGGCAAGCCCAAGGCTTTGTACAGGTGACCCTCCGGCCCCACCCCGCGCCCCTTACTCTGGTGCTGCACTCCGGTGCTGCAATCGACTTCGTCATCGGTGAGTAGGGATGGCATGTACGGCTGGATCTGGCGGCATCTGCCGGGTAACGCATGGATGCGGGCGCTGATTTCGCTCGTGCTGGTGCTGGCGATCGTCTTCGTGCTCTTCCAGTACGTCTTCCCCTGGGCGGAGCCCCTGCTGCCGTTCAATGACGTGACGGTCGACGAGGGAATGGGGGGTCCGCGATGAGCGCGCGCATCCTGGTCGTCGACAACTACGACAGCTTCGTCTTCAACCTCGTCCAGTACCTCTACCAGCTCGGCGCCGAGTGCGAGGTGGTGCGCAACGACGAGGTCTCCCTCGCGCACGCCCAGGACGGCTTCGACGGAGTCCTGCTGTCCCCCGGGCCCGGCACCCCGGAGGAGGCGGGGGTCTGCGTCGAGATGGTGCGGCACTGCGCGAGCACCGGGGTACCGGTGTTCGGCGTCTGCCTGGGGATGCAGTCCATGGCCGTCGCCTACGGCGGCGTCGTCGGACGGGCCCCGGAGCTGCTGCACGGCAAGACCTCGCTGGTGACCCATGAGGGCACCGGCGTCTTCAGCGGACTGCCCACGCCCTTCACCGCCACCCGCTACCACTCGCTGGCCGTGGAACGGGGGACGGTGCCCCCGGAGTTGGAGATCACGGCCTGGACGGAGACCGGCATCGCCATGGGGCTGCGCCACCGTGCACTGCGGGTCGAGGGCGTCCAGTTCCACCCCGAGTCGGTCCTCACCGAATGGGGCCATCTGATGCTCGCCAACTGGCTGGTGGAGTGCGGGGACACGGATGCCGTGGGGCGGTCCGCGGGGCTCGCCCCGGTGGTCGGGGCGGTCGGCGGTAAGGCCGGCGAGTGACCGGACCGCGCCCTGAGCGCGAGGGCGCCGGCCACGGCGCCCGGGAGCCCGCCCCGTACGCGCCGTACGGGTCTCATGAGCAGCACGCCGCCCATGACGCCCATGGCGCGCATGGGGGCCGCGACGCACATGGCGCGGTGGGCCCGGACGCGTTCGCGGCGGCCGCGGAGGGCCTACGGGACCCGCTGGCAGACCCGCTGCCGGACTCTGCCCCGGCCGGGCCCTCCGCCCCGGCCGGGCCCACGGGGCGGGCCATGGGCACCGCGTCGCTCTCCGTGCCGCCGCCCACCGGCCGCCGACGGCGCGCCCGCCCGGCCCCCGCGGGGCCGGAGGAGGGCGCTGAGGCCGCCGGGCCGCCCACGGGGCGCCGACGCGCCCGTGCGGCTTCCTCGGGGCCCTCAGGGTCCTCGGGGCCCTCAGGGGCCGCACACGCCGCTCAGACGCCCGTACGCGCCCCGGGGACGCCCGCACGTTCCTCCGAGCCGTCCGCACGCGTCCCGGAGGCCGCGGAGACGGCCGTCCTGCCCCCGGTGACGCCCCGGGGCGCCGACGAGACGGTCGCTCTGCGCGCTGTGGAGGCGGCGCCCGCCGACCGGACCATGGCGCTGCGCAAGGTCGAGCCGGACCGGGACAGCGGCGCCGAGCCCCCGCCCTACGGCCGGGCCGCCCGCCGTAAGGCCGCCCAGGGGGCCGGGAAGCGCGCCGGACGGCATGGCTCCCGCGCCCGGCCCGGCACGGCCGAGGCGGGCGCCACAGGGCCCACGGAGGGCGCGGGGAGCGCCGCGGACGCCGCGCCCCGCACCCGTATGGAGGCCAAGCGCGCCGCGCGGGCCCGTAAGGACAGCCCCGGGGTGGTGGCGAGCCGGGTGGTCGGCGAGCTGTTCATCACGCTCGGCGTGGTGATGCTGCTCTTCGTCACCTATCAGCTGTGGTGGACGAACATCCGTGCCCATCAGCAGGCCAACGGCGCCGCGAACAACCTGCAGAAGAAGTGGGACGAGAACGGCGGCGACGACCGGGACCCGGGCACCTTCTCCCCCGGGCAGGGCTTCGCGATCATCTACATCCCCAAGCTGGATGTGAAGGCCCCGATCGCGGAGGGCATCGACAAGCACAAGGTGCTCGACCGCGGCATGGTCGGCCACTACGGCAAGAGCCCGCTGAAGACCGCCATGCCGTGGGACAAGAAGGGCAACTTCGCGCTCGCCGGGCATCGCAACACCCATGGCGAGCCGTTCCGCTACATCAACCGCCTCAAGCCCGGCGACGAGATCGTCGTCGAGACGCAGAGCCGGTACTACACCTATGCGATGAGCAGCATCCTGCCGCAGACGTCGCCGTCCAACACGGGCGTCATCAAGCCGGTGCCGCCCGGCTCCGGCTTCACCGAGCCGGGCCGGTACATCACGCTGACCACCTGCACCCCCGAATTCACCAGCACCTACCGGATGATCCTCTGGGGCAAGATGGTCGAGGAGCGGCCGCGTAGCAAGGGAAAGCCGGACGCGCTGGTCGAATGAGCGGGTACAGCCGGGAAACCAGAAAAAGGGGTACGACGCGGTGGCACGGACCGACCACGACGAGCGGCAGGACCGGCACCCCGGCCCGCCCGCAACGCCCAGCCGTCGTCCCGGCCGTGGGTGGGTAGCCGCGGCCATCGCGGTCTTCGGCGAGCTGCTGATCACCGCGGGGCTGATCCTCGCGCTGTTCGTCGTCTACTCGCTGTGGTGGACCAACGTCCTGGCCGACCGTGAGGCGAAGAAGCAGGGCGACCGGGTGCGCAAGCACTGGTCGCAGCAGGGGCCGGGCAGGCTGGACACCAAGAACGGCATCGGCTTCCTGCACGTACCGTCCATGCACAACGGCGACGTGCTGGTCAAGAAGGGCACCAGCACCGAGACCCTCAACGACGGCGTGGCCGGCTACTACACCCAGCCGGTCAAGTCCGCGATGCCGTGGGACAAGAAGGGCAACTTCAGCCTGGCCGCGCACCGGGACGGGCACGGCGCGAAATTCCACAACATCGACAAGGTCCACGACGGCGACGCGGTGGTCTTCGAGACCCGCGACACCTGGTACGTCTACAAGGTCTACGCGACGCTGCCGGAGACCTCGAAGTACAACGTGGACGTGCTGAACGCGGTCCCGAAGGAGTCGGGCCGGAAGCGGCCGGGCCGCTACATCACGCTCTCGACCTGCACCCCCGTCTACACCTCCCGCCACCGCTACATCGTCTGGGGCGAACTGGAGCGCACCGAGAAGGTCGACGCGGACCGCACGCCCCCCAAGGAACTGCGCTGACCCCCTCGGGACGGCCTCCCGGCCCCTCGGACGGTCGCTGAGCACGAAGAAGCCCCCGGCACCCTGCTCAGGATGCCGGGGGCTTCCCCGTGTCACTGCTCAGCGTCTAGAAGCCGTTCTGGCCGCCGAAGATGCCTCCGCCGTCCCCGCCTCCGTTGCCGTTCCCTCCGTTGCCCTGCCCGGCGACCGTGATGAGGTTCACGGACTGGCCCTTGGGCACTTGGGTGCCCGCACCGGGCTGGCTGGCCACCACGGTGGCCTCGTCGTCCTGCGGACCGGTGATGTTGCCCACGTTCAGGCCCAGGTCCTGGAGCGCCTTCTTGGCGTCCTTGAGCTTCTGGCCGCCCAGGTTGGGCACCGGCACGTTCTCCGCGGCTGCCTTGGCGACGGTCAGCGTGACCGTCGAACCGGGCAGGACCTCCTGGCCGCCCTTGGGCGTCTGGTCGGTGACCGTACCGGCCTCGACGTCGCCGTTGTCGACCTCCTGCGTCTGGACCTTGAGGCCCTTCCCCTGGAGGGCGGCCGTGGCGTCCGCGACCTTCTGCGTGGTCACGTCCGGGACGGTGACCTTCTGCTGTGCCTCGGCGACGGTCAGGGTGATCGTGGCGCCCTTCGCGACCTTCTTGCCGCCCTTCGGGTTCTGGTCGATCACCTTGCCGGCGGTCTGGTCCGACTGCTGGGTCTTCTGCTCGACCTTGAAGCCCTTGGCCTCGAGCTGATCCTTGGCCGACGCGTACTGCACGTTCAGGACGTCCGGCACCTCGACCCTCGCCGCGGGCTTGGGGCCCTTGGACATGGTCAGCTCGACCACGCCGTACCGCTTGATCTCGCCGCCGCTCTCGGGGTTCTGCTCGCAGACGGTGTCCTTGTCCGCGTTCTCGCAGAACTTGGAGCCGACGTTCTTGATCTTGAAGTCGCCGTTCTCCCCTTGGCTCTTGGCGTCGGCGATCGTCTTGCCGACGAGATTGGGGACCGGGACCATGCCGTCGTTCTTACCGCCGCCGAACAGCGACTTCCCGATGAAGATCGCGCCGACCAGCACCAGTATCCCCGCGACGATCAGCAGGATCGTCGAGAGGTTGCTCTTCTTGCCGGAGCCCCCGCGCCCCCGGCCACGGTCCGGCCGCTCGTCGTAGCCGAAGCCCCCGTCGTCATCGCGCATCGGCGGAAGCATCGAGGTCTGCGCCCCGGCACCGGCGTTCTGCGGCCGCAGCATCGCGGTGGGCTGGTCCTCGGAGCCGTAGCCGACCGCGCCCAGCGCGGCGGTGGCGGCCACCGGCTGTCCCTCCAGGGCCGCTTCGATGTCGGCACGCATCTCGTCGGCCGACTGGTAGCGGTAGTCGGGGTCCTTGACCAGCGCCCGCAGGACGATGGCGTCCATCTCCGGGGTGATCTCGGGGTCGTAGGTGCTCGGCGACTGCGGGTCCTCCCGCACATGCTGATACGCGACGGCCACCGGGGAGTCGCCCACGAACGGCGGCCTTACGGTCAGCAGCTCGTAGAGCAGACACCCGGTGGAGTACAGGTCGCTGCGCGCGTCGACGGTCTCGCCCTTGGCCTGCTCGGGGGAGAGGTACTGGGCGGTGCCGATGACGGCGGCCGTCTGCGTCATGGTCATACCGGCGTCGCCCATGGCGCGGGCGATGCCGAAGTCCATCACCTTGACCTGGCCGTCCCGCGTGAGCATGACGTTGGCCGGCTTGATGTCCCGGTGGACGATGTTGTTGCGGTGCGAGTACTCGAGTGCCTGGAGGATTCCGGTGGTCATCTCCAGCGAGCGCTCGGGGAGCAGCTTTCTGCCCGAGTGGAGAAGCTCACGCAGCGTGGAACCGTCGACGTACTCCATCACGATGTAGGGGATCGAGACACCGTCGACGTAGTCCTCGCCGGTGTCGTAGACCGCGACGATCGCGGGATGGTTGAGCGAGGCGGCCGACTGGGCCTCTCGGCGGAACCGGGCCTGGAAGGACGGGTCACGGGCGAGGTCCGCCCGGAGCGTCTTCACAGCGACAGTACGGCCGAGGCGGGTGTCGTGCGCGAGGTAGACCTCCGCCATGCCACCGCGGCCGAGCACTGAGCCCAGCTCATACCGGCCGCCGAGGCGACGCGGCTCTTCCATAGCTACTCCAGCCCTCTTCCGTGGTTCCCGGCCGCACCTGTGGGGGCCGGCGAAGTGCTGCTCGCGCATACCGTACCCGGCACGTCTTACGGGACCCGGCCTCAGTCGCTATCTGATACCGGACCGGTACGGCGACGTGCGGGATTGATATCCGGACGTGACGGGGGTCACTTGTCGCTCTCGGTTTCCAGTACGGCCCGCATCACGCTCTTGGCGATCGGCGCGGCCAGCTTGCCACCGGCGATGTCGCCACGGAGGGTGTCGGACCCTTCGATGACCACCGCGACCGCGACCGGCGAGCCGTTGTTCCCCTTGGCGTAGGAGATGAACCACGCGTAGGGGTTCTTGCTGTTGGCGACGCCGTGCTGCGCGGTACCGGTCTTGCCGCCGACCGTGACGCCCGGGATCTGGGCGCTGGTGCCGGTGCCCTCCTTGACCACGGTCTCCATCATGCTCTGGAGCTTCTGGGCGTTCTCCGAGCTGAGCGGCTGGCTCATCTGCTCCGGGTCGGTCTGCTCGATGGTGTTGAGGTTGGGCGCGCGCAGCGAGTCGACCATGTACGGCTTCATCAGCTTGCCGTCATTGGCGACCGCGGAGGCGACCATCGCCATCTGCAGCGGGGTGGCCCGGTTGTCGAACTGGCCGATGGACGACATCGCGTTGCCCGGCTGGTCCATCTTCTTGGGGTAGACGCTGGCGTTGGTGCGGACCGGCGTCAGGACCTCCTTGTTGAAGCCGAACTTCTCGGCCTCCTCGAGCATCTTGTCCTTGCCGAGGTCGTCACCGAGCTTGCCGAAGACCGTGTTGCAGGAGTAGCGGAGCGCCTGCCGCAGCGAGGCGTCCTTGCAGGGGATGTTCCCCTCGTTGGGCAGCGGCTGGGTGGACAGCGGGAGCTTCCAGGGGTCCGGGGAATCGGTCGGCCCGTCGATGTCCGCGTACTTGCCGTTCTCCAGCGCGGCCGCCGCGGTGACGACCTTGAAGGTCGAGCCGGGCGGGTAGGTCTGCCGCAGCGCCCGGTTGAGCATCGGGTCGTCCTTGTCGACGTCCGGCTTGAGCGCGTTGTACGCGTCGGAGTCCTTCTTGGAGGCGCCCGCGATCTTCGAGGGGTCGTAGCTCGGGGTGGAGGCGAGGGCGAGGATCTTGCCGGTGCGCGGGTCGAGCGCGGCGACGGCGCCCTTCTTGTTACCGAGGCCCTCGAACGCGGCCTTCTGGGCCTTGCCGTTCAGGGTGGTGATGACGTCGCCGCCCTTCTGCTTCTTGCCGGTGATCATGTCGATCGTCCGGTTGAAGAAGAGGCGGTCGTCGTTGCCCGTAAGGATTTGGTCTTCGAGCTTCTCGATCTGGTTGGCGTCGAAGGCCTGCGAGGCGAACCCCGTGACCGGTGCCCACATGGGACCGTTCTTGTAGGTGCGCTTGTACTTGAAGTCGGTGCCGTTGGTCTCGACGGATCCGGTGATCGGCTGGCCGTCGACGATGATGTTGCCGCGCGGCTGGCCGTAACGGGCGATCAGGACCCTGCGGTTCTTCTCGTGGTTCTTGAGCTCGTCGGCCTGGACGTACTGGACCCAGTTGTCCCGCAGCAGCAGGGCGAAGACGAGAAGTCCACAGAAGATCGCGATACGGCGCAGCGGCTTGTTCACGGTCGGACCACCTGGGTCATCTCGGCGTCTGTGGTGGGAGCGGGCGCCGGCGCCGGACGGCGCGCGGTGTCGCTGATCTTGATCAGAATGGCGACGAGTGCCCAGTTGGCGATGACGGACGAACCACCCTGTGCGATGAACGGCATGGTCATACCGGTCAGCGGGATGAGGCCCATCACACCGCCCGCCACGACGAAGACCTGGATGGCGAAGGCCGCGGAGAGGCCGATGGCCAGCAGCTTGCCGAACGGGTCACGGGCGGCCAGCGCGGTGCGCACACCGCGCTCCACGATCAGGCCGTAGAGCAGCAGGATCGCCATGGTGCCCGCGAGCCCGAGTTCCTCGCCGATCGTGGCCAGGATGAAGTCGGAGTTGGCGGCGAAGCCGATGAGGTCGGAGTTGCCCTGGCCGAGGCCGGTGCCGAAGACCCCGCCGGAGCCGAAGGCCATCATCGCCTGGGCGATCTGGTCACTGCCCCCGGTCTTGAACGCCGCGAAGGGGTCGAGCCAGGCGTCCACCCGCTGCTGGACGTGCGGTTCGAAGGTGGCGACGCCGACCGCGCCGACCGCGGACATCAGCAGACCGAAGACGATCCAGCTGGTGCGCTCGGTGGCGACGTACAGCATCACGACGAAGAGGCCGAAGAACAGCAGCGAGGTGCCCAGGTCGGTCTCGAAGACGAGGATGAGGATGCTTATCGCCCAGACCACCAGGATGGGGCCGAGGTCGCGGCCGCGGGGCAGGTACAGCCCCATGAAGCGGCGGCTGGCGAGCGCGAGCGCGTCCCGCTTGACCATCAGATAGCCGGAGAAGAACACCGCGATGATGATCTTGGCGAACTCGCCGGGCTGGATGGAGAAGCTTCCGAGGGTGATCCAGATGCGCGCGCCGAACCGGGGCGGGAAGAACACCGGCAGGATCAGCAGGATCAGCGCCACCACCATGGAGATGTAGGTGTAGCGCTGGAGAAGGCGGTGATCCTTGAGCAGGATCAGCACGCCGACGAAGAGGGCGACACCCAGCGCCGAGTAGATCAGCTGGTTGGGAGCCGAGGGCGCGAAGACCTGGCCGATGCTCTCCGCCCGCTGGGCCAGTCGCTTGGACTGGTCCAGCCGCCAGATGAGCACCAGGCCCAGCCCGTTGAGGAGCGTGGCGATCGGCAGCAGCAGCGGATCCGCGTACGGCGCGAACTTCCGGACCACCAGATGGCCGACGGCGGCCAGCAGACCGAGTCCGATGCCGTAGCTGAGCATGCCGGTGGGCATCTCGTCGCTGAGCGCGAGGCCCGCGTTGACGTAGGCGAAGACCGGAATGATCACCGCGAAGACGAGCATGGCCAGCTCGGTGTTCCGCCTGCTCGGCGGCCCGGCCGTACTGATGGTCGTCGTGTTGGTCGTACTACTGCTCATGGGTGGACGGCCCCTTACGGCTTCACTGCTGGGTGCTGCTGCACTGCGGGACCAACTTCTTCTCCTCCTCCGAGAGGGTGGGGCCGGGCTTCGGAGTGGGAGACGTCGTCGGCGTGGGCTTGGTCGTGGCCTTCGCGGCGCGTGCCCCGAGCTGGCTCTCGGTCTTGTCGTCCCCGGACTGGGCGCCGCTCTGGGACGGGCCGACGCTGTTGGAGGGACTGCCCCCGGAGCCGCCCTTCTTGCCCTTGTCGCCGCCGGTGAGGTCCTTCTGGCTGTCCTCGGCCTTCTGCTGGGCGTCGGCCTTCTTACAGGCGCCGGCGAGGGTGGCGAGGTCCTTGGTCTTGTCCTGGGCCTGGCCGAGCCCGCTGACCGTGATGGTGTCCTCCACACGGCCGCGCTGGTCGGCCGGGAGGTACTTGAGTTCGATCTCGCGGTGGTCCTCATGGACCTTGTTGAGCTTGATCCACGCGAGGTCCTGGCTGATGCCCTGGTAGATCGCGACATGGTCGCCGTTGGAGCCCACGTAGTACTGCGTCTGGGTCCAGCGATAGCCGCCGTAGAGGCCGCCGCCGATCACGGCCAGGCCCAGCACGATGAAGAGCGAGCGCTTGGCCCAGGCCTTGGCGCCGCTCTTCTTGGTGAAGTCGCCGTCGGCGTAGTCGTCGTAACTGCCCTGCGGCAGACCGCCCATGGCCGGGTCGCCGCTGCCGGGCGGTCCGAAGCCGCCGTGCGGGTCGCCCTGCTGCGGTACGGACCGGCCGAGCTCGGCCGCGCGGCCCGCGGGGGTGTGCGCGGCGCCGCCGTCCCCGAGGGGGACCTGGTTCTCGGCGACCGCGCCCACGATCACGGGGGTGTCGTTGAGCTGGGCGGCCAGGGTGTCGCCGCCGTCGACGTCGAGGACGTCGGCGACGATGCAGGTGATGTTGTCGGGGCCGCCGCCGCGCAGGGCGAGCTGGATCAGCTCCTGCACGGTCTCGTGGGGGCCCTGGTAGCTGCCGAGGGTCTCCTCGAGCGTCTGGTGGCTCACGACGCCGGACAGGCCGTCGGAGCAGATCAGATAGCGGTCCCCGGCCCGGACCTCGCGGATGGACAGATCGGGCTCGACATGGTCGCCGCTGCCCAGCGCGCGCATCAGCAGGGAGCGCTGCGGGTGGGTGCCCGCCTCCTCCTCGGTGATCCGGCCCTCGTCGACCAGGCGCTGCACCCAGGTGTGGTCCTGGGTGATCTGGGTGAGCACACCGTCGCGCAGCAGATACGCGCGCGAGTCGCCGACGTGCACCAGGCCGAGCCGCTGGCCGGTCCACAGCAGGGCGGTGAGCGTGGTGCCCATGCCCTCCAGCTGGGGGTCCTCCTCGACCATGACGCGCAACTGGTCATTGGCCCGCTGCACGGCGCTGCCGAGGGACGTCAGGATGTCCGAGCCCGGGACGTCGTCGTCGAGCTGGACGAGGGTGGAGATCACCTCGGAGCTGGCGACCTCGCCGGCGGCCTGGCCACCCATGCCGTCGGCGATGGCGAGCAGCCGGGGACCGGCATAGCCGGAGTCCTCGTTGCCCTCCCGGATCATGCCTTTGTGCGATCCGGCCGCGAAACGCAGTGACAGACTCATGCGCACCTCGCCTGTCGGCTCCGGGTACAGCCCCTTGCCAACCACGCTGCCCACCCTCCGGTCGTCATGGTCCTACTACTTCCGCAGCTCGATGACGGTCTTGCCGATGCGAATCGGCGCACCCAGCGCGATCGGTGTCGGTGTGGTGAGTCGGGTCCGGTCGAGATACGTGCCGTTGGTGGACCCGAGATCCTCGACGATCCACTGGCCGTCACGGTCCGGGTAGATCCTGGCATGCCGGCTGGAGGCGTAGTCGTCGTCCAGCACGATTGTTGAATCGTGCGCACGGCCGAGGGTGATGGTCTGCCCCTGGAGGGCGACCGTGGTGCCGGTGAGCGTGCCCTCGGAGACCACCAGCTTGGTGGGGGCACCGCGGCGGCCGCGGCCACCGGACTGCTGGCGCTGCGGCGGCGGCGCGCTCTGCCGTTGTTGCTGCTGTTGCGGCCGGTCGGGGGCGCCGCGCCGCGCCGAACCGCGCTGCGTCACGCGGGTCCCGAACAGGTCGCTGCGGATGACCTGGACGGCCACGATGACGAACAGCCACAGTACGGCGAGGAAACCCAACCGCATGACCGTGAGGGTCAGCTCTGACATTGCCCCCGCTTCACCCTTCGGCTTGCCGGTAAACGATGGTGGTGCTGCCCACGACGATCCGCGAGCCGTCGCGGAGCGTAGCGCGCGTGGTGTGCTGTCCGTCCACCACGATGCCGTTGGTCGACCCGAGATCCTGGACGGTCGGTGGGGTTCCGACCCGGATCTCGCAGTGTCTGCGGGAGACACCGGGATCGTCGATCCGCACGTCAGCGTCGGTGGAGCGGCCCAGAACGAGTGTGGGCCGGGAGATCTGGTGGCGGCTGCCGTTGATCTCGATCCAGCGGCGGGCCTGGCCCTGCTGCTGGGCTCCGGCGCCGGCCCCGGCTCCGCTGGTGCGGGGCGCCGGACGGGCCCCGGGGGGCGTGGACGGCATCGGCGGGGCACCGGCGGGCTGGGCGGGGTAGCCGTAGCCGCCGGGGCGCTGCTGCGGGGCTGCGCCGGGGCGGCCCGGCGCCTGCTGTGCGTCCTGGGACTCGCTGGACGCCAGCGTCCGACTGCGCACCCGATACAGGCCGGTGTCGAGATCGTCGGCCTTCTGCAGATGCACCTTGATGGCGCCCATGAAGGTGTAACGCTGCTGCTTGGCGTAGTCGCGGACCATGCTGGCCAGCTCGTCGCCGAGCTGGCCGGAATACGGGCTGAGCCGCTCGTAGTCGGGCGTGCTCAGCTCGACGATGAAGTCATTGGGGACGACCGTCCGGTCGCGGTTCCAGATCGTGGCGTTGTTGTCGCACTCCCGCTGGAGGGCGCCGGCGATCTCGACAGGCTGGACCTCGGACTTGAACACCTTGGCGAAGGTGCCGTTCACGAGGCCCTCGAGACGCTGCTCGAAGCGTTTCAGTACTCCCACGGGGCACCTCCTTCCGTCACTCGTGCTCTATGCCGTCCTGGTACTGCTTACTGATCGTATCCACGCGTCGGGAAATCGGGTGGTTCCCCTTCCCGGCCCTGTGGAGCAGTGTCACCCCTCACAGGGATCGTAGAGGTGCCCTGACGACAGTGTCCCGCAACCGTGACGCTCCACGGACGGGTGGGGGCGGGGGCGCCGGTAACGGGTGTGATTACACCCCGGAGGGCGTGCTAATGTTCTGGATGTCGAAAGGCGCTCCACACGAACCGGACAGGTCGAAACGATCAGCCGGAGAGCGGGACGAGTGGCCGGACGGCAGCACCCATGCGCGGGTGGCGGAATAGGCAGACGCGCTGGATTCAGGTTCCAGTGCCCGAAAGGGCGTGGGGGTTCAACTCCCCCCTCGCGCACCAGTCGGAGCGGGCCTCTCAGAAGTGACGAAAGTCGCTTTTGGGGGGCCCGCTTCGCGTTGTGGCAGGGGTCTTGCCGGGGCCTTCCCTTCTCAGGGAAATGGCTAGGGGCCTCCCCGGGGAGGGGAGGCCCCCTGTGGCCTGATGCCCGGGTGGGACGGGATCGGGCGGGTCAGGCCGGGTCATGCGGTCGGGCTGATCAGATGGTCAGGCTGATCAGGCGGTCGGGCTGATCAGGCGGTCGGGCTGATCAGGCGGCGAAGCGGGTGGCGAGCTCCTTGGCCTTGGCCGCGGCCTCCTCGTGGGCCTTCGTCTTGGAGGCGTCCGAGGCATCGACCAGCTCGGCCATGGCCGGATTGCTGCGGGCCAGCGTGAGTTCCGGCACAACGAAGGTGACATCGAGGCCGAGCCCGTCGCCCAGCGCCTTCCCCAGGTAGTTCGTGACGAACTCGAAGCTCTCCCGCGGGGTGCCGGGGCCGTAACCGCCGCCACGGCTGGCGACGACGACGGTCGGGGTGCCCGAGGTGGTGGTCTGCTCGGCGCCCGCGGTGCGGCCCATGATGATCACGTGGTCCAGCCACGCCTTGAGGGTGGAGGGGATCGTGAAGTTGTACATCGGGGCGGCGATCAGGACCGTGTCCGCCTGCTCGAGCTCGCTGGCAAGGGTCTCCCGCAGGGCGAACGCGGCGTGCTGCTCGGGCGAGCGCTGATCGGGAGCGGCGAAACCGGCTGCGGCGGCGAGGCCGTCCAGGTGCGGCAGCGGCTCGGCGGCCAGGTCGCGATAGATCACCGTGCCGTTCGGGTGCTGGGCTTCCCATTCCTTGCGGAAGGTGGCCGTGACCGAGCGGGAAGCGGAGGCTTCACCAGGGAAGACGGACGTGTCGATGTGCAGAAGAGTCGGCATGAATGCCTCCAGTGAAGAGGGCTCGGTAAGGAGCCCGTAATACCTACGTACCTACTGATGACACAGTAGCTTACTTTTCTGCAGTCCCGAACGAGAACGCAGTAGTCTGTATTCCATGGCGAAGGATCGTGGGGAGCACAACGAGCAGGCCTGCAAGCAGGTCGACGGCGAGATGACGCGGTTCTTCGAGCTGTTCGGCAAGCGCTGGACGGGACTCATCGTGGCCGTGCTGACGGAGCAGGCGGCGTACTTCGCCGAGCTTCGGCGAGCCATCCCGGGGATCAGTGAACGGATGCTGTCGGACCGGCTCACCGAGCTCTCCGCGGCGGGTCTGGTGGTGCGGGAGGTCGACGCCGGGCCACCGCTGCGGGTGGCCTATCGGCTGACCGACGCGGGGAAGGCGCTGGAGCCCGCGCTGAAGGAGCTGTCGCGGTGGGCGGAGAGCCATCTGCCCTCGGGCGGCGAGGACTGCCCGGAGCAGTTCCGGGGCTGAGCCCGGGGTCGGGGCCGGGGCTGGTTCCGTGACTGGGCCTGGGCCTGGGGTCGGGGCTGGTTCCGTGACTGTGCCGGGGCCGGGGCCGGGCCGGGCCGAGTTGAGTCGCGTCTGATCAGGGATTTCACCATGATCGCCGAGGTTTTCCACAGGCTCTGACGGGGTGGGCTGACAGGGGGTACGGTCTGCTCAGTCGATGTCGTGTGCGAGGAAGGCGGGGGCGCGATGACGGACGACCGGAGCGGTCAGGACGGCGGAAGCGGCGAGGGCGGCCGGGGCGAAGAGAGCGGCCGGAGCGCAGAGAGCGGACAGAACGGCGAGCGGGGACCGGGCGGCGAGGCCACCGCGGGCGGGGCGGCCCGGCGGCTGCCGCCGGTTGCGGGCTTCGCCGTCTGGCGCGGTGACGGGCAGTCTCCCCGGCAGCGGGGCAAGGCGCTGCGCAAGCGGGTGCCGCGCTCGGTGCATGCCGAGCCGCCGAGGGGCGACGGGCGGCCGGATCCGGTGGCGGCGGTCGAGCGGTCGAACGCCGGGCGGCTGCCGGAGCTCACCCCGATCCGGGTGGGGCGGATGGCCGCGGGCCCCTTCTCCTTTATGCGCGGGGCCGCCGGGCTGATGGCGCACGACCTCACGAGCACGCCGGTGACCGGTATCGGGGCACAGCTGTGTGGCGATGCCCACGCCGCCAACTTCGGGATCTACGGAGATGCGCGCGGTGGCCTGATCATCGATCTCAATGACTTCGACGAGACCGTCCACGGCCCGTGGGAGTGGGATGTGAAGCGGCTCGCGGTCTCGCTGGTGCTGGCCGGCCGGGAGGCGGGAGCCGACGAGGACACCTGCCGGGCGGCGGCGCGGGATGCCGTGGGCGCCTATCGGCGCACGGTGCGGCTGCTGGCCAAGCTGCCGGCGGCGGACGCGTGGAACGCGATCGCGGACGAGGAGCTGGTCTCCCACACGGACGCCAAGGACCTGGTCGGCACGCTGGAGCGGATCTCCGAGAAGGCCCGGCGGAACACCAGCGCGCGGTACGCGGCCCGGTCCACCGAGCCCGTGCCGGGTGAGAGGGGCTCCTCCGGTCGGCCGGAGGCCCGGCGCTTTGTGGACGCGCCGCCGGTGCTGCGGAGGGTGCCGGACGAGGAGGCGGCGGCGGTGGCCTCGTCGCTCGCCGAGTATCTGGGCACGCTGTCGGAGGACCGGCTCCCGCTGCTCTCGCGGTACGAGGTGCACGATGTGGCGTTCCGGGTCGTCGGCACGGGCAGTGTGGGCACCCGCTCCTATGTGGTGCTGCTGCTCGACCACCGCGGCGAGCCGATGGTGCTCCAGGTGAAGGAGGCGCGCCCCTCCGCGCTGCTGCCGCATGTGGCGAAGGCCGGTTTCGAGGTGCCGGACGTCACACATGAGGGGCGGCGGGTGGTGCTCGGCCAGAAGCGGATGCAGGTGGTCAGCGACATCCTGCTGGGGTGGACGACGGTGCGGGGGCGGCATTACCAGGTGCGGCAGTTCCGCAACCGCAAGGGAAGTGTGGACCCGGCGGCGCTGGCCGCGGACCAGATGGACGACTACGGGCGGATGACCGGCGCGCTGCTGGCGCGGGCGCATGCCCACAGCGCGGACCCTCGGCTGCTGGCAGGTTACTGCGGCAAGGGGGAGGAGTTGGACGAGGCGGTGGCCGCCTT
Organism: Streptomyces violaceusniger Tu 4113; assembly: GCF_000147815.2. Classification (NCBI taxonomy): domain Bacteria; kingdom Bacillati; phylum Actinomycetota; class Actinomycetes; order Kitasatosporales; family Streptomycetaceae; genus Streptomyces; species Streptomyces violaceusniger. The sequence goes on from NC_015957.1 coordinate 38,416, forward strand.
CGCGGTGGCGTACGCGGATCGCACGGAAGCGGATCACTCCGCGCTGGTCCTGGCGGTGCGCAATGGCCGGATAGCGGCCGAGATGGGGGTGTGAGGCGCGGGGCGGGGGTGCGAGCTCGGTCGCCGATCACCGCCGGACGTAGTCTGAGCGGGTGACGAATCCGGAAGCGCAGCAGCAGGCACGGCAGTCGGTGTCGGACGCGGAGCCCCAGGCGGAGTCGCACGACCTGTCCGGGGAGACGCGATCCGGGGAGACATGGCCCGGGGAGACGCGGTCCCAGGGGCCCTGGTCCGAGGAATCCCGGTCCGAAGATGCCGGGTCCGGGGACGCGGGGTCGCCCGGGGACGCCGCGTCCGGGGATGCCGCGGACGCCGAGGATGCCCGTGCCCAGGAGGAGGCTCAGGCCGCCGAGCGTCTGGAACGGGCGGTGCGCGCGGCCGAGCAGGCGCTGATCGAGTTCGAGATCGCGGTGGAGACCTTCCGGGTGGAGGTGGAGAACTTCTCCCGGCTGCACCACCAGCGGCTCGGCCCGATGTACTCGCGCCTCGACGAGCTGGACGCGCTGATCGCCGAGGCGGTCGCGGCGCGCACCGGCGATCCGGAGGACATCCGCAAGGCCCATGAGGCGCGGGGGCTGGTGCAGCCGATGCCGGGCGTGGAGGAGCTGTTCCACGGCTGGATCGACTCCGAGGGGCTCTCACCGGAGGCGGCCGCGATGCTCACCGAGCGGCCCGTACAGCCGCCGCCGCGGGTGCGGCCGAGCGAGGAGGCCCGGCGGATCTACCGGGAGCTGGCCCGTAAGGCTCATCCGGATCTGGCCGAGGAGGAGGCCGAGCGGGAGCGGCGCGGTGCCTTCATCGTGCGGGTCAACGCGGCGTACGCGGCCGGGGACGAGGAGGCGCTGCGGGCGCTGGCCGCGGAGTGGGAGGCCGGTCCGCCGCCGCCGGAGCGGCGGGCGAGCCGGAGCGAGGAGCTGTATGCCCGGCTGGAGTGGCTGGCCGAGCGCAAGGAAATGCTGGCCGCGGTCGCCGCGGAGCTGGAGTCGAGCGCGATCGGCGCGATGATCAAGATGGCGCCGGAGGACCCCGACCGGCTGCTGGACGAGATCGCCGAGCAACTGCTGGCCCAGGCCGCGGAGAAGGAGACCCGGCTCGCGGAGCTGGTGCGGTAGTAGGTTTGCCGCAGCTACAGATGTCATGTGAGAGGTGTGTCTGATGCATTTTGCCCAGCTTCCCCAGATGGAGGCGGCGGCGGTACCGGCCGATGGCCTTCTGCTGGATGTCCGGGAGGCCGACGAGTGGACGGCCGGGCATGTCGAGGGCGCGCTGCACATTCCGATGGGCCAGGTCGTGGCGCGGTTCGATGAGCTGACGGCGGCGGTCGGCGAGGGGCAGCGGGTGCATGTGATGTGCCGGGTCGGCGGCCGCTCCGCGCAGGTGACGCAGTATCTGGTCGCGCAGGGCCTGGACGCGGTGAACGTGGACGGCGGGATGCTGGCCTGGGACGCGGCGGGCCGCCCGATGGTGAGCGGCCCCGACGGCACCGCCGAAGGGGCCTTTGTGCTCTAGGAGTTTCCCTATGATCGGCGGGACTCGCCGGTCAGCCGAGGGGGTGGGCGGCGAGGAGTTCGCCCAGTGCCTCCTCATGGGCGGCGGCGGATCCCAGCGAGAGCTCCAACTGCTTGCCCCATGCGTGGTAGCGGTGCAGGGGGTAGTCGGTGACCGCGCCGAAGCCGCCGTGCAGATGCTGTGCGGTCTGCACGACGCGGCGCACGCCCTCGGCGGCCCAGATCTTGGCGACGGCGACATCCCCCGCGATGGGCAGCGCCCCGCTCGCCGTCGGCCGTTCCTCGTCCAGGGACAGCCGCCAGGCCGCCTGCCACAGCGTGGCCTCCATGGCCCGCAGATCGATATAGCGGTCGGCGGTCTGCACGGCGACCGCCTGGAAGCTGGCGAGCGGAAAGCCGAACTGCTCGCGCTCGCTCACATAGGAGCTGGTGAGGTCCAGCACTGCCGAGCCCAGGCCCAGCGCGAGCGCACAGGTGCCGGTGGTGAGGAGATCGCGCAGCCATTCCCAGGCGCCGTCCGAGGCCAGCACCTCGCGGTCGGCGAGCCGCACTCCGTCCAGCCGGATCTCGGCCTGCCGCTCACCGCTGGTGGAGATCTGCTCATCGAGGACGACGCCCTCATGGTCGCGGGGGACCAGGGCGAGGATCGTCCGGCCCTCCCCGGTGTGGGCCGGGATCAGCACCCGCTCGGCGCCATGGGCCCAGGGGACCGCGGTCTGGACACCGTCCAGCACCCAGCCGTCCCCGTTCCGCCGTGCCTGGACGGCGAGTTCGGCCGGGCCATGGCCGGTGCGGCCGCTGGAGGCCGTGGTGAGGACCAGCTCACCGCTCGCGGCCCGGGGCAGTACGGCGGTGCGCAGCTCGGCCCCGCCGTACCGCTGCACGGCCAGCGCCGCGGCGCTGGACTCCAGCAGCGGCACCCGGGCCAGCACCCGGCCGCATTCCCGCAGCACCAGACAGAGGGCGAGCGGGTCGAGGCCCGAGCCCCCGTACTGGGGGTCGAGGCTCAGGCCGAGCAGATCGCTCTCGGCGAGCTTCCGCCACAGCGCGCGGTCGAAGTCCTCGGCGACGGCGCCGGCGGTCAGCGCGGGGCTGGGCACGCTGTCCGGTGTGACGGAGGAGAAGACGGCCTTCGCCGCTTCGACGGCCGCCTGCTGCTCCTCGGTGAAGGTGAAGTCCACTGTCCGTACCTCCCGCGCCGCGGCTTTATCTGACGGGCCGTCAAGATAGAACAGGTTCTACAAGAAGGGAACGCCGGTGCCGCGCCCGGGATGTCAGCGGTCGAAGTCCAGCTCCACCCGCTCGCCCACCGGATGGGACTGACAGGCCAGCACATAGCCCGCCTCCACCTCGTCCGGCTCCAGCGCGAAGTTACGGTCCATCCGCACCTCGCCGGAGACCAGGAAGGCCCGGCAGGTCCCGCAGACCCCGCCCTTGCACGCATACGGCGCGTCGGCCCGGTTGCGCAGCACCGTCTCCAGCAGCGGCTCCCCTGCCTGGACCGGCCAGGTGCCCGACCGGCCGTCCAGGGTCGCCGTGACCTGCGACGCCGTCCGGGCCGGATCCGGCCCGGGGGAGACGTCCTCGGCGGGGGCCGCCTCCACATGGAAGATCTCCTGATGGACCCGGCCGCGGGAGACCCCGAGGCCGCGCAGCGCCCGCTCGGCGGCGCGCACCAGACCATAGGGCCCGCACAGGAACCAGCCGTCCACCGAGGCGACCGGCAGCAGCGCCGGCAGCAGGGCGGTCAGCCGCTCCTCGTCGAGCCGCCCGGACACCAGCCCGGCCTGCTGCTCCTCCCGGGAGAGCGCGCACACCAGCTGGAACCGGTCGGGCCAGCGGTCCTTGAGGTCGGCGACCTCCTCCAGGAACATCGTCGAGGCCGCGGTGCGGTCGCTGCGGATCAGACAGAAACGCGCCTCGGGCTGCCGGCTGAGCAGCGTGGCCGCGATGGACAGCACGGGGGTGATGCCGCTGCCGCCGACGACCGCCGCGAAATGGCCGGGCCGGGGCTCCAGGACGAAACGGCCGGCCGGGGCCATCACCTCCATGACCTCGCCGACCGCCAGCTCCTTGAGGGCATAGGCCGAGAACTCACCGCCCTCGACCAGCCGCACCCCGATCCGCAGGAACTCAGGGCCCTCCGCGCCAGGGGCCGGGGTGCACAGCGAATACGTCCGGCGGATCTCCGCGCCGTCCGCGAACCGGCGCACCGCGATGTGCTGACCCGCCGTGAAGCGGAACGTCTCCCGCAGCGCGGGCGGCACCAGGAGGGTGACCAGCACCGCGTCATCGGTGAGCCGGCCGACCGCCGCCACCCGCAGCGGGTGGAACGCGCCGTGGCGGGGCGTGGCCCGCTTCACCGCCTCCGTGGCCATCACAACTCCTTGAAGTGGTCGAACGGTTCACCGCAGGCCGTGCAGCGGCGCAGCGCCTTGCAGGCGGTGGAGGAGAAGCGGCTCAGCAGCTCGGTCTCGGTCGAGCCGCACTGCGGGCAGCGCACCGCCAGGGCCACCGGCACCGGGCCGTCCGCCGCCGCACGGCGCGGCGCGGGCGGCGCTATGCCGGACTCCGCCAGCTTGCGGCGGCCCTCGGCGCTGATCGCGTCCGTCGTCCAGGGCGGGGAGAGGACCGTGCGCACGGCGACCTCGGGGACGCCGTGGTCATGGAGCAGCCGCTCGATATCGGTGGCCATCGACTCCAGCGCCGGGCAGCCGGTGTAGGTGGGCGTCAGCTCGACCTCGACCCGGCCCGGCCCCAGCAGCCGCAGCCCGCGCATCACGCCCAGCTCGGCCAGGGACACCATCGGCAGCTCGGGGTCCGGCACGGATCCGGCCAGCCGCAGCAGCTCCTCCTCCAGCGGGGTTGTGCCGGACGCGGGGGGCGTGGGTGCCGCGGAGGGTGTGGGCGTCACCATGTCGCCCCCGGGTGGCTGCGGTGCAGATGCTGCATCTCGGCGAGCATCCTGCCGAACGGCTCGGTGTGCAGGCCCTGGCGCCCCGCCCCGGCCGCCCAGCCGCCGCGCCGCGGCCCCTCGGGCACCGCCAGGGTGGCGCGCTCCAGGACCGAGCTGATCCGGGTCAGCCAGGCGTCGTGCAGCGTGTGCCACTCCACGTCGCACCCCTCGATCGGCTCGAAGAGCTCACCGGTGAACCGCCAGAGCGCGTCCAGCCCCCGCCGCATCCGCTCATGGCTCTCCTCCGTGCCGTCGCCGAGCCGCAGGGTCCACTGCTCGGCGTGGTCGCGGTGGTAGGCCACCTCCTTGACCGCCTTGGCGGCGAGCGGGGCGAAGGGGCCGGTGCCGCGCGCAAGCCGCTCGTACAACAGCTCCTGGTAGGTGGAGAAGTAGAGCTGGCGGGCGATGGTCTGGGCGAAGTCACCGTTGGGCTGCTCGACGAGCTGCACGTTCCGGAACGCCCGCTCCTCGCGGAGATAGGCCAGCTCGTCCTCGTCGCCGGCGAGGGAGAGCAGCACCCGGGCCTGACCGAGCAGGTCGAGGGCGATATTGGCGAGCGCGACCTCCTCTTCCAGCACGGGGGCGTGCCCGGCCCACTCCCCCAGCCGGTGGGAGAGCACCAGCGCGTCGTCGCCCAGGGCGAGGGCCGCGGTCATAGATGCCGCACCCCCTCCGGGATCGCGTAGAAGGTGGGGTGACGGTAGGGCTTGTCGGCGGACGGCTCGAAGAACGGATCCCGCTCGTCCGGCGAGGAGGCGGTGATCTGGGCGGACGGCACCACCCAGATCGAGACGCCCTCCGAGCGCCGGGTGTACAGATCCCGTGCGTTCCGCAAAGCCATCTCCGCGTCGGGGGCGTGGAGGGATCCGGCGTGGGTGTGCGACAGTCCGCGCCTGCTGCGGACGAACACCTCCCACAGCGGCCACTCGGCGCTCGGGCTGCCGCTCATGACTGTGCCTTCCCGTGCTTGGCCGCGTGTGCCGCGGCCGCCTCGCGCACCCAGGCGCCTTCCTCATGGGCCCGGCGCCGCTGGGTGATCCGCTGGGTGTTGCACGGGCCGTTTCCCCGCAGGATCTCGCGGAACTCGTCCCAGTCGATCGGCCCGAAGTCGTAATGCCCCCGCTCCTCGCTCCACCGCAGCTCGGGGTCGGGGAGGGTGAGGCCGAGGGATTCGGCCTGGGGGACGCAGATGTCGACGAAGCGCTGGCGCAGCTCGTCATTGGAGTGGCGCTTGATCTTCCAGGCCATCGACTGGGCGGAGTGGGCCGAGGCGTCGTCCGGCGGGCCGAACATCATCAGCGACGGCCACCACCAGCGGTCCACCGCGTCCTGCGCCATGGCGTGCTGGGCCTCGGTGCCTTGGCTCAGGGCCAGCAGCAGCTCATACCCCTGGCGCTGGTGGAAGGACTCCTCCTTGCAGATGCGGACCATCGCCCGTGCGTAGGGCCCGTAGGAGCAGCGGCACAGCGGGACCTGGTTGGTGATCGCGGCGCCGTCCACCAGCCAGCCGATGGCTCCGACGTCTGCCCAGGTCAGCGTGGGGTAGTTGAAGATCGAGGAGTACTTCTGGCGGCCGCTGTGGAGCTTGTCGAGCAGCTCCTCCCGGCTGGTGCCCAGGGTCTCCGCCGCGCTGTAGAGATACAGGCCGTGGCCCGCCTCGTCCTGGACCTTGGCCATCAGGATCGCCTTGCGCCGCAGCGAGGGGGCGCGGGTGATCCAGTTGGCCTCCGGCTGCATGCCGATGATCTCCGAGTGGGCGTGCTGGGCCATCTGCCGCACCAGCGTGGCCCGGTAGTCATCGGGCATCCAGTCGCGCGGCTCGATGCGCTCGTCCGCGGCCAGGGCGGCGTCGAACACCGCCTCGTACGCCCCCGCGTCCGCCGCCATCGTCGTCATGCGAAGCCCCTCCGCCCATCCGTCTCCGCCGACCGGCCAGCCGACCGACCGATCGTTCGGTTCAATGGTGTGCTGAGGAACGTAGGGTGTCAACCCTGTGGATAACGCTGAGGACGCTGTGCCGAGTGGTTCCGCATGGGTACGGTGCCGGGGGCGTGGGGCCACGGGGTGCGCGGCCGACCGGCGTGCGAGAGGACCTGGACCATCGGGAGCGGGGCGGGGTATGGCGGGGCGGGGTATGGCCGGGACGGAGCCGGAACCAACGGAACCGGAACCGGCGGAACCAGAGCCGACGGAACCGGAGCCGGCGGAACCAGAGCCGGCGGAGCCGGAGCCGGACGACGACGCGGCGGAACCGCTCACCGCGCTCTCCCTGCCCGCACAGCTCATCATCGCGGTGGGCATCGCGGTCGCCGCCGTCGCCGCCGCGATCCATCTCTCGGCGGCCTTTCTGGCCGTCTCACCGCCCAACACCCTCACCAAGCGGCACGGCGCGGCGATCGACGACTACATCTATCCGGAGTTCGAACGGGTCTGGAAGCTCTTCGCCCCCAACCCGCTCCAGCAGAACATCGCCGTCCAGGCCCGCGCCGAGATCCGCACCCGCGAGGGCGGCACCGCGACCACCGGTTGGCGCGACCTCTCGGCCCAGGACGGGGCGGCCATCCGCCACAACCCGCTGCCCAGCCACACCCAGCAGAACGAGCTGCGCCGCGCCTGGGAGTTCTACGTCGGCTCGCATGACGCGCAGGAGCGGCCGCAGGGCATGCGCGGCAGCCTCTCCGAGCAGTACATCCGCCGGATCGTGATGCTCCGCTTCGGCCGCGAGGAGGACGGCGGCACCGTGGGGCGAATACAGGTGCGCTCCGCGACCACTCCGGTGGCCCCGCCGTCCTGGAGCGACGAGAAGATCGACACCAAGACGATCTACCGGACGCTGCCGTGGTGGACGGTGACCACCGATGACATCCCGGAGGCGAAGAGCCGGTGACCCCCTCCGCCCGCTTCCAGACCGCCGTGGCGCATGGCTACGCCCGTGTCACCGGATCCGCGCTCGGCGCGCGGCAGAGCGCCGTCGTGCGCATCGGCTTCTCCTTCACCTGGCTCCTCTTCCTGGTGCGCGAATGGCCTCACCGCCGGGAGCTGTACGGGCCGGACGGCCCGTGGAACTGGGACATGGCCGCGCGGCTGATCGATGGCAACCGCGCCTTCAGCGCGCTCATGTGGTCCGACGGCGGGGTATGGTTCGAGGTCGTCTACGCCCTCGCCCTCGTCTCCAGCGCGCTGCTGCTGGTGGGCTGGCGCACCCGCACCATGTCCGTGCTGTTCATGATCGGGGTGCTGTCGCTGCAGAACCGCTCCATCTTCGTGGGGGACGGCGGCGACAATCTCATCCATCTGATGTCGATGTACCTGGTGCTGACCCGGTGCGGTCAGATGTGGTCGCTGGACGCGCGCCGGGCGGCCCGGCAGGCGGACCGCGAGGGGCCGCCGCGCGACACCACCGGAATCGTGCTGTGGGCCCTCACCGGGACCGCCCTGCTCTGGGTGCAGCTGTTCACCGACGCCCGGCTCTCCCTGATCTCCGACGGCCCGCTGCCCGGGCTGGGCTGGGCCACCGTCCTGTGGGGGCTGTGGATCGTCCAGGCCGGCTGGTGGCTCGTCAAGCGTTACGCACCGGGGGAGCCGCGAACCGTTCTGGACGCGCTCGCCAATGTGGCGCACAACGGCGCCCTGGTGGTGATCATGGCCGAGGTGTGTCTGCTGTACGCCACGGCCGGCTGGTACAAGATCCAGGGCTCGCGCTGGCAGGACGGTACCGCCCTCTACTACCCGCTGCATCTGGACTACTTCTCGCCCTGGCCGGGGCTGACCGACGTCATGGCGTCCAGCGGCACCCTGGTGATGGTGCTGACCTACGGCACGGTCATCGTCCAGGTGGCCTTCCCGTTCACCCTGCTCAACCGGCGGGCCAAGAACGTGATGCTCGTCCTGCTGATGCTGGAGCACCTCGGCATCGCCGTGATGCTGGGGCTGCCCTTCTTCTCGCTCGCCGTGATCGCGGCGGACTCGGTCTTCCTGCCGACGAACTTCCTGTGCTGGGCCGCGGCGCGGCTGGGCCGGGCCCGGGACCGGCTGACGGCGCCCGCGGTGTGGCTGCCGGGGCAGCGGGTGCGGGAGAGCGACGGGGAAACCGTGGACGGCACCCTCGTACGCTGGGGGAATGATCGATGACGAGGCCGCGCAGGCCGTACGGCACTGGCGCGCGACGGCCCCCGAGACCGTCCTGCTCGACGGCTTCCACGCGCTGAAGCACGCGCTGCGGTTCGGCGCGGAGGTGCGCGCCGCGGTCACCAGCGACAAGGCGGCCGCCGTGGAACTCGCCGCGGACCTGGCCGACGATCTCACCGAGACGATCGCGGATCTCCTGGTGGAGGTGGAGGCCGGGACCCTGCGCGATCTGGTGCCCAGGGTGCACCCCACGAGGGTCGCCGCGCTGGCGGTACGGCGCGGCCGTCAGGGGAATCTGGACGAGCTGTCCAAGCGGCCCCGGGCGGCCCCGGTGGTCGTCCTGGACAACCCCCGCAACCTGGGGAACGTCGGGGCCGTCGTCCGGCTCGCCGCCGGTTTCGGGGCCACCGGCGTGGTCACCACCGGCGATATCGATCCCTGGCATCCGAACGCCGTGCGGTCCGGCGCCGGGCTTCACTTCGCCACCGCGGTCGAGCGGCTGCCGGGCGACGCCCTTCCGGAGGGGCCGCTGTATGTGCTGGACGCGGAGGGGGAGGACATCCGGTCCGTGACCATCCCCGATGACGCGCTGCTCGCCTTCGGCTCCGAGCGGCACGGGATCTCGCCGGAGCTGCGGAAGCGGGCCACGAGACTGGTGGCCCTCCCCATGCGGCCACAGGTCTCCAGCTACAACCTGGCCACCAGCGTGGCCATGGCCCTCTTCCACTGGGGCGGCCCCGCGCACCCCGCCTAAGCGCTCCGCTGGAAGGGCCCTGACATGACGTCGACCGTCTGCGGCGCCGTCGTGGCCGGTCGCCCACGCGGCGGAGCCGCACATCGACACAGCCGCGGCGGAGCCGCACGTCGACACAGCCCCGCACCCCTTCGGGGCGCCTCCGAACCGCAGCCGACTTCCGCCGATCCGCTGAGGCCCGACCCGCCCGAGATGGTGTCGAGGCGGGGCGGCGCGGAGACCGGCCCCGCGCGCCCCGCCCACTGGGCCCGTTACTCCGCCGGGCGGCGGACCTCGATCGTCCGGAAGCGGCCGGCCACGAACGCCCCGTCGCACAGCGTGGCGTTGGCCGACGGGTTGCCGCCCGAGCCGTGGAAGTCCGAGAAGGCCGCGGTCTGGTTCACATACACCCCGCCGGTCAGATTGAGCGACAGCTGGGCGCACTCCTCCAGGCACGCCTCCTCGATCAGCCGCTCCGCCTCCGGTGAGGAGGTGTACGCGCCGACCGTCATCGCGCCCTTGTCCCGGGTGGTCCGGCGCAGCAGCGCGACCGCGTCCTGTGTGGAGTCGACGGCGACGGCGAAGGAGACCGGGCCGAAGCACTCGGACAGATAGGGCGCGTCCGCGTCGGCCCCCTCCCAGAACTTCCGGGCGCCGTCCGCCTTGACCATCAGCGGCGTACGGACCGTGGCGCCCGGGAAGTCGGGGTGGGTCACCGTACGCGAGGCCAGGGCGATGGCGCCCAGGCCGGGCGCGGCCTCCAGCCGCTCCTGGACCCGGGGGCCCACGATCGCGCCCAGCAGCGCGCTCGCCCGCGCGTCATCGCCCAGCAGGCCGTCCACCGCTGCCGCCAGGTCGGCCACCACCTCGTCGTAGGTCTTGGGGCCGGCGTCGGTGGTGATACCGCCGCGGGGGATCAGCAGATTCTGCGGGGTGGTGCACATCTGGCCGCTGTAGAGGGACAGGGAGAACGCCAGGTTGGCCAGCATGCCCTGGTAGTCGTCGGTGGAGTCGATCACCACCGTGTTGACCCCCGCCTTCTCGGTGAAGACCTGGGCCTGGCGGGCGTGGGTCTCCAGCCAGTCGCCGAAGGCGGTCGAGCCCGTGTAGTCGATGATGCGGATCTCGGGGCGGACGGCGAGGACCTTGGCGATCCCCTCGTCCGGCCGCTCGGCGGCCAGTGCCACCAGGTCGGGGCTGAACCCCGCCTCCTTCAGCACCTCGCGCGCCACCTGGACGGTCAGCGCCAGCGGCAGCACGGCCTTGGGGTGCGGCTTGACCAGCACCGGATTGCCGGTGGCGAGCGAGGCGAAGAGGCCCGGATAGCCATTCCACGTCGGGAAGGTGTTGCAGCCGATCAGCAGCGCGATACCGCGCGGGACGGCCGTGAACGTCTTGCGCAGGCGCAGCGGGTCGCGCTTGCCCTGCGGCTTGGACCAGTCCGCGGCGCCGGGGGTGCGGGTCTGCTCGGCGAACGCGTACGCCACCGCCTCCAGGCCGCGGTCCTGGGCGTGGGGGCCGCCGGCCTGGAAGGCCATCATGTACGCCTGTCCGCTGGTGTGCATGACCGCTTGGGCGAACTCATGCGACCGGGCGCCGATCCGGGCCAGGATCTCCAGACACACCATGGCCCGCGTCTCCGGGCCGGCCTCCCGCCAGGCGGGCATCCCCGCCCGCATCGCCGGGAGGAGCGCGTCGAGGTCCGGATGCGGATACTCCATGCCCATCTCGATACCGAACGGCGAGACTTCGGAGCCCGTCCAGCCGTCGGTGCCCGGCTGGTCGAGCTCGATGCGCTGACCGCGCAGCGCCTCGAACGCGGCCTGGCCCTCTGCGACGCTCAGGCTCGGGCGCCCGCTCTGGCCCTCGCCGCCGTAAGCCTTCGGGTGCTCGGGGTGCGGGGACCAATAGGCGCGGGTACGGATCGCCTCCAGGGCCTGGTCGAGGGTGGGGCGGTGCTCTTGCGTCAACTGCGCGGTGGTGAGTGCGGCGGTCACGACTGACCAACTCCTCGTCGAGCTGGGGCTGGGCTGGAATGGGCGACAGAGTTAGAGTAACCGAACGATCGGTCGGGACAAGAGGGCCTGACGAACCTGTGGATAACTTCGTCGAAAAGGATCTGCGGCATGACTGCGATCGACCGTGGGATCGACCGCGCCGGCGTCGTCGCCGTCATCGGCACCGGCACGATGGGCCAGGGGATCGCCCAGGTGGCGCTGGCCGCGGGCCATCCCGTGCGGCTTTACGACGCGGCGCCCGGCCGCGCCTCCCAGGCTGCCGACGCCATCGCGGCCCGGCTCGGCCGGCTGGTCGCCAAGGAACGGCTCAAGGCCGCCGACCGTGACGCGGCCCTCGGCCGGCTCGCCCCCGTCGCCGACCTCGCGGACCTGGCCGAGGCGGAACTGGTGGTCGAGGCGATCCTCGAGGAACTCGGCGCCAAGCAGCAGTTGTTCACCGCGCTGGAATCGGTGGTCTCCGACGGCTGTCTGCTCGCCACCAACACCTCCTCCCTCTCCGTCACGGCCGTCGCGGGCGTCCTGCGCCGCCCCGGCCGCCTCCTCGGACTGCACTTCTTCAATCCGGCCCCGCTGATGCCGCTGGTGGAGGTGGTGCGCGGCGCCGCCACGGACGAGACCGCCGCCGACCGTGCCCACACCACCGTCGCGGCCTGGGGAAAGACCACGGTGCGCTGCGCCGACACCCCCGGATTCATCGTCAACCGGATCGCCCGCCCCTTCTACGCCGAGGCGTTCCGGGCGTACGAGGAGCGCGCCGCCGACCCCGCCACCCTGGATGCCGTGCTGCGGGAATCCGGCGGCTTCCGGATGGGCCCCTTCGAGCTCACCGACCTGATCGGCCAGGACGTGAACGAGGCCGTCACCCGATCCGTGTGGGAAGCGCTGTTCCACGATCCGAGATTCACTCCGTCGCTCGCCCAGCGGCAGCTCGTGGCCGCCGGACGGCTCGGGCGCAAGACGGGCCACGGCTGGTTCGACCACTCCGAGGGCGCCGGGCGGCCCGCCCCGCACACCGCCGAGCCGTGCGAGCCGCCCGCCAAGGTCGCCCTCCACGGCGACCTGGGGCCGGCGCAAGGACTGGTCGGCCTCATCGAGGAGGCGGGCATCCCGGTGACCCGCGAGCCCGTCGGGGGACATCTCGCCCTGCCCGACGGCACCCGCCTGTCCCTCACCGACGGCACGACCGCCACGGACGACCCCTTCGCCGCGACGGTCCGCTTCGACCTGGCGCTGGACTACCGCACCGCCACCCGCGTCGCCCTCGCACCGTCCCCGGCCGCCACCGAGGAGTCCCTGCGGTCCGCGATCGGCCTGTTCCAGGCGCTCGGTAAGGCGGTCAGCGTGGTCCAGGACGTCCCCGGCATGGTCGTGGCCCGCACGGTCGCGATGCTCGTGGACTTCGCCGAGGACGCCGTCGCCCGCGGGGTGGCGAGCCCCGAGGACGTAGACACCGCCATGCTGACAGGGGTCAACTACCCGCGCGGACCGCTGGCCTGGGGGCACGCGCTCGGCGCCCGCTGGGTGCGCGACACCCTGCGCAACCTCCACCAAGCCTGTCCGACCGGCCGCTACGCCCCCTCCCGGGCGCTGATCCGGCGTGCCGCCGCCGATGAGAGGCTGCTCTAATCATGACCATGGCCAAGCGCGACACCTACACGCCCGAATCGCTGCTCGCGGTCGCCGTGGAGGTGTTCAACGAGCGTGGCTACGACGGCACCTCCATGGAGCACCTCTCCCGGGCCGCCGGGATCTCCAAGTCCTCCATCTACCACCATGTGAAGGGCAAGGAGGAGCTGCTCCGGCTCGCCATAAGCCGTGCGCTGGACGGGCTGTTCGGCATCCTCCAGGAGCCCGCCGCACGCGACGGGCGGGCGATCGAACGGCTGGAGCATGTGACCCGGCGCACCAGCGAGGTGCTGATGGAGGAGCTGCCCTACGTCACCCTGCTGCTGCGGGTCCGGGGCAACACGGACACCGAGCGGTGGGCCATGGAGCGGCGCCGGGAGTTCGACCACCAGGTCGCCGACCTGCTCAAGCGGGCGGCGGCCGACGGCGACCTGCGGTCCGATGTGGACGCCCGGCTGGCGACCCGGCTGCTCTTCGGCATGATCAACTCCATTGTGGAGTGGTACCGGCCGGGCCGTGGCGGGGCCGCGACCTCCCAGGAAGTGGCCGAGGCCGTGGTCCGTACGGCCTTCACGGGCCTGCGCACGGAGCGCTGAGCGCTCCGCTGGAAGTGCGCTGAGACGCCGTCGATCGTCTGCGGCGCCGTCGTGGCCGGCCGCGCCCACGCGGCGGAGCCGCACATCGACACAGCCCCGCGCCCCTTCAGGGCGCATTTCGAACCGCAGCCGACTTCCGCCGATCTGCTGAGGTCCTGCTGCGGCAGCCCAGCAGCAGGGCCCCGCTGCGGCGCCCGGCACCAGGCCCTACCGCGGCCGCCCCAGTCCCCGCTACGGCTCCGAGTCCAGGTCGGTCTCCTCGAAGACCAGCAGCGTCCGGGTGCTCAGCACCTCCGGTATGGCCTGGATCCGGGTGAGGACCAGTTCGCGCAGTGAGCGGTTGTCCTCGGTGTGCACCAGCAGCAGCACATCGAAGTCCCCGCTGACCAGGGCGATGTGGGCGGCCCCTGGAAGCTGGCGGAGCTGTTCGCGCACGGTGCGCCAGGAGTTTTGGACGATCTTCAGCGTGATGTACGCGGACGCGCCCTGCCCGGCCCGTTCCTGGTCCACCCGGGCGCTGAAGCCGCGGATCACCCCGTCGTCGATCAGGCGGTTGATCCGGGCGTAGGCGTTGGCGCGCGAGACGTGCACCTGCTCGGCCACGGAGCGTATGGAGGCGCGGCCATCCGTTCGGAGCAGCCGCAGGATGTCGTGGTCGATGGCGTCCAGGGGCCGTGCCGGGGGTTTGCCGTCCGGATTGGCCATCTGTTCGCCCCGCATATCGTCCCGCCTCCCCTTCATGGACGTCCTGTCTTCATCACAGGCGCTGCAGAACCGTTTGTCCACAGGCTTGGGTCGCCTGTAGCCAAAATGCGTCAACGACCGAACAATCGGTAGGGGGAGGGCGATGCCGCACGGCACGCCCCGCCCTCCCGCCGTACGCCACGCCCAGGAGGTCGCGACATGACGGTCCTTGAGCAGCCCGGTGCCTACCGGCCCACTCCCCCGCCCGGCTGGCAGCCCCGCGTCGAGGCCGAGCCGCTGCTGCCCGACGCGGAGCCGTACCGCCTGCTGGGCACCGCCGCTGCCGCCGGCATCTCCCCCGATCTGCTGACCCGGCTCCACCGCGAGCTGGTGCGCGGCCGCCGGTACAACACCCAGGCCACCGCCCTCACCCGGCAGGGCCGGCTGGCCGTCTATCCCTCCTCCACCGGGCAGGAGGCCTGCCAGGTCGCGGCCGGGCTGGTGCTGGAGGACCGCGACTGGCTCTTTCCCAGCTACCGCGACACCCTGGCCGCCGTGGTCCGCGGGCTCGACCCCGTCGACGCCCTGACCCTGCTGCGCGGAGACTGGCACTCCGGCTACGACCCCCACGCACACCGCGTCGCCCCGCTGTGCACCCCGCTGGCCACCCAGCTGCCGCACGCCGTCGGCCTCGCCCACGCCGCCCGCCTCAAGGGCGACGATGTCGTGGCCCTCGCCCTGGTCGGCGACGGCGGCACCAGCGAGGGCGACTTCCACGAGGCCCTCAACTTCGCGGCCGTCTGGCACGCCCCGGTGGTCTTCCTCGTCCAGAACAACGGCTTCGCCATCTCAGTCCCGCTCGCCAAGCAGACCGCCGCGCCCTCCCTCGCCCACAAGGCGGTCGGGTACGGGATGCCCGGCCGCCTCGTCGACGGCAATGACGTGGCCGCCGTCCACCAGGTCCTGGCGGAGGCGGTGCGCCGGGCCCGCGGCGGAGGCGGCCCCACCCTGGTCGAGGCGGTCACCTACCGCATCGAGGCCCACACCAACGCCGACGACGCCACCCGCTACCGCCCCGACTCCGAGGTCGAGGCATGGCGGGCACACGACCCGATAGCGCTCCTGGAGGACGCCATGCGGGACCGCCGTCTGCTGGACGACGAGGGAGCCCGGGCCGCGCGGGAGTCCGCGGAGCGGCTCGCCGCCGATCTGCGCACGCGCATGCACCAGGACGCGGTCCTCGACCCCATGGAGCTCTTCGAGCACGTCTACGCCGACCGGACCAGCCAGCTACGCGAGCAGGCGGCCCAGTTGCGCGCGGAGCTCGACGCCGAGGCCGGCGACTCCGGGAGGGGGCAGTGATGACCACCGCCATCGGGGCCGACACCGCCCGTAAGCCCGCCACCATGGCCCAGGCCCTCGGCCGCGCGCTGCGCGACGCCATGGCCGCCGATCCGTCCGTCCATGTCCTCGGCGAGGACGTCGGCACCCTGGGCGGCGTCTTCCGGATCACCGACGGGCTCGCCAAGGAGTTCGGCGAGGACCGCTGCACGGATACGCCGCTCGCCGAGGCGGGCATCCTCGGCACCGCCGTGGGCATGGCCATGTACGGGCTGCGGCCGGTGGTCGAGATGCAGTTCGACGCCTTCGCCTACCCGTCCTTCGAGCAGCTCATCAGCCATGTCTCCAAGATGCGCAACCGCACCCGGGGCGCGATGCCGATGCCGATCACCGTGCGGGTGCCCTACGGGGGCGGCATCGGCGGCGTCGAGCACCACAGCGACTCCTCCGAGATCTACTACATGGCCACCCCCGGCCTCCATGTCGTCGCCCCGGCGACCGTCGCCGACGCCTACGGGCTGCTGCGCGCCGCCATCGCCTCCGACGACCCCGTGATCTTCCTCGAGCCCAAGCGGCTGTACTGGTCCAAGGCCGACTGGTCGGCCGACGCCCCCGAGCAGGTGCCGCCGATCGGGCGCGCGGTGGTGCGCAGGCCCGCCACCGGTGGCCGGCGCAGCGCCACCTTGATCTCCTACGGCCCCTCCGTGCCGGTGTGCCTCGAAGCCGCCGAGGCGGCCCGGGCCGAGGGCTGGGATCTGGAAGTCGTCGATCTGCGCTCGCTCGTCCCCTTCGACGACGAGACGGTGTGCGCCTCCGTGCGCCGCACCGGCCGCGCGGTCGTCGTCCACGAGGCCACAGGCTTCGGCGGGCCCGGCGGGGAGATCGCCGCCCGGGTCACCGAGCGCTGCTTCCACCATCTGGAGGCGCCCGTGCTGCGGGTCGCCGGATTCGACATCCCCTACCCGCCGCCCATGCTGGAGCGGCACCATCTGCCCGGTGTGGACCGGGTGCTGGACGCCGTCGCCCGGCTGCAGTGGGAGTCGGAGTGGACCGAGGGGAGCGCCGTCTGATGGCTGTCGTACGGGAGTTCACCCTGCCCGATCTGGGCGAGGGGCTGACCGGCGCCGAGATCGTGCGCTGGCTGGTCCAGGTCGGTGATGTGGTCGCGGTCGACCAGCCGGTGGTCGAGGTCGAGACCGCCAAGGCGATGGTGGACGTGCCGTGCCCCTACGGCGGCGTGGTGACCGCCCGCTACGGCGAGGAGGGCGCGGAGGTGCCGGTCGGGGCGCCGCTGATCACGGTCGCCGTGCCGGAGGGCTCGGACGACGGCTCCGCTCCGCCGGTCACCGAGAGCGCGGCCGACGGCGGTTCGGGCAATGTGCTGGTCGGCTATGGCACGGCCGGTCCCGCCGCGCGGCGCCGTCGCGTTCAGCTCTCCCCCGGGCCGCTGCGCGAGACGGTGGCGGTGGCCCCCGCCGGGCCCCTGCCGGTGATCTCGCCCCTCGTACGGCGGCTGGCCCGGGAGCACGACGTCGATCTGCGCCAGCTCAAGGGCTCGGGCCCCGAGGGGCTGATTCTGCGGGCGGACGTGGAGCGAGCGGTGGCGGCTCCCGCACGCGGACCCGAGCCCGCACCCGCGCCTGCCTCAGCCCCCGCCCCCGCGCTCGCCCCGGAGGGGGAGCGGGTGCCGCTGCGCGGGGTGCGGGGCGCCGTGGCCGACAAGCTCGCCCGCAGCCGGCGGGAGATCCCCGACGCGACCTGCTGGGTGGATGCCGACGCGACCGAACTGCTCGCCGCCCGCGCGGCGATGAACGCCGCGGGCGGGCCCAAGGTCTCCGTGCTCGCCCTCCTGGCCCGTATCTGCACGGCGGCCCTGGCGCGCTTCCCCGAGCTCAACGCCACGGTGGACATGGAAGGCCGGGAGATCATCCGGCTCCCCGGCGTCCACCTCGGCTTCGCGGCGCAGACCGACCGGGGCCTCGTGGTCCCCGTGGTGCGCGACGCGCAGACGCGGACCATAGAAGGGCTGTCCGAGGAGATCGCCCGGCTGACCGAGGCCGCGCGGACCGGGACACTCGCCCCCGCGCAGCTCACCGGCGGCACCTTCACCCTGAACAACTACGGGGTCTTCGGGGTCGACGGCTCCACGCCGATCATCAACCACCCCGAGGCGGCGATGCTCGGGGTCGGGCGGATCGCCCCGAAGCCCTGGGTGCACGAGGGCGAGCTGGCGGTGCGCCAAGTGGTGCAGCTCTCGTTCACCTTCGACCACCGGGTATGCGACGGGGGCACCGCCGGCGGATTCCTGCGGTACGTGGCCGACTGCGTGGAGCAGCCCCTGGTGTTGTTGCGACGGCTGTAGCGGCTGCCCGGCGGCGCCATACTCATGGGGTGACTCCAGGTGCGTATGACGCGGTGATCCTGGCCGGGGGCGCCGCTCGGCGGCTCGGTGGGGTGGACAAGCCCGCACTGCGGGTGGGCGGGCGAGCCCTGCTCGACCGGGTGCTGGACGCCTGCCGCGGCGCCGGGCGGACCGTCGTCGTCGGCCCGCGCAGGCCCACGGTGCGGCCCGTGCGGTGGGCCCGGGAGGAGCCCCCCGGCGGCGGCCCGGTCGCGGCCGTCGACGCGGGCGTCCGGCAGACCACCGCTCCGGTCGTCCTCGTCCTCTCCGCCGATCTGCCCTTCCTCACGCCCGAGACCGTGGAGACCCTCCTCAACGGCGTCGAGGGCACCGAAGGCGCCCAGCTCATCGACTCCGACGGCCGTGAGCAGCCCCTTGTCGCCGCCTACCGCGCCGAGCCGCTGCGCCGCGAGATCGCCCTCCTCGCCACCGAGCACGGCGGCCTCGGCGGGCTGCCCCTGCGCCTTCTCGTCTCCGAGCTGGCCCTGGCCCGCATCCAGCACCCCACGGCGTCGTTCGACTGCGACACCTGGGAGGACATCACCACGGCTCGAGCGCGTATCAGGGAGCATGGAAGCGTGTTGGACGAATGGATTACCGCAGTCAAGGCCGAGCTCGGGATCGACCTGGATGTCGACACCGCGGCGCTACTCGATCTGGCCCGCGACGCCGCACATGGCGTCGCCCGGCCCGCCGCCCCACTGACCACCTTCCTCGTCGGCTACGCCGCGGCCCAGAAGGGCGGCGGCCCGGAGGCACTGGCCGCCGCGACCGAGAAGGCCGCGGCGCTGGCCGCGCGTTGGGCCGAGGAGCGGTGACACCACGCAACCCCCGGGACGGGGACCCGCTCGATCGAGAGGTCGACGAGGCGCTGGCGCTGGCCAACGAATCCCCGCCGCAGGGCCCGGAGCAGCCAGTCGACAAGGAGGACGAGGACTGGGCGGACGCGGCCCTGAACCTGGCCAACGGCCGCCCGGACCGGCCCGCCCCGGAACGAGGCCGCGACGACAGCGCCGACCCGACCGGGACGGACTGGGCCGAGACCGCCCTCGACCTGGCCCATGAGCGGCCGGCGAAACGGCGGGAGTGCCGCGATGAGACGGGAGGGGACGGGGGCGGAGAGGCGGGGGATCCGGAAGCCGACGTATACGTATGGCGCCAATTTCTGGGTAACTCGACGTCAGAGGGCACTGGCAGCAAAAACCTGCGGCCCAGAGCCCCCGCCCCGAAGCCCCCGGCCCCGTACCCGAAACGCACCCCAGCCCCACCCACCTCCCAGCCGCACCCCCTTATGGACAAACCGCACCACAGCCCCACCTCCTGGCCCGACGCCCGGGCCATCGCCGCCCGCGCCGCCGTCAAGGAGGCCGCCCACGCCGCCCCGGTGATGCGGCCGCTGTCCGAGGCGCTCGGGCAGGTCCTGGCCGCGCCGCTCGCCGCGCTCACCGACCTGCCGCCCTTCGACACCTCCGCCATGGACGGCTGGGCGCTCGCGGGCCCCGGCCCCTGGCGGCTGCCAACTGATGACGAGGACCAGGACCACGGCATCCTCGCCGGACATGGTGAGGCGGCCGCCCTGCCCGACGGCCACGCCGTCCGCATCGCCACCGGCGCCCGCGTCCCGCCCGGCGCCACCGCCGTGCTGCGCAGCGAGTACGGCACCGACGCGGGCGACGGCTGGCTCCACGCGTCCGCCGCCCACCCCGTCGTCCTCGGCCAGGACATCCGCACCCGCGGCCAGGAGTGCCGCAGCGGCGATCAACTGCTGTCCGCCGGGACCCTGGTCACCCCGGCCGTACTGGGGCTGGCCGCCGCGGCCGGGTACGACGAGCTGCCGACGGTGCGCAGGCCGCGCGTCGAGGTGCTGGTGCTCGGCGATGAGCTGCTCACCGAGGGGCTGCCGCACGACGGCCGGATCCGGGACGCGCTGGGGCCGATGGTCGGGCCGTGGCTGCGGGCGCTCGGTGCCGAGGTTACGGGCACCCGGCGGCTGGCCGACGAGGCGGACGCGGTGTGCGCGGCGGTGGCCGAGTCGTCCGCCGATGTCGTCGTGACGACCGGGGGCACGGCCGCGGGGCCCGTGGACCACGTCCACCCCACCCTGGGCCGCCTGGGCGCGGAACTGCTGGTGGACGGGGTGGCGGTGCGCCCCGGCCACCCGATGCTGCTCGCCCGGCTCGCACCCGAGAACCTTGAGAGCTCCGAGAGCTCCGAGAGCTCCGAGAACCCCGAGAGCTCCGAGAAGTCGGAAAAGGCCGAAAATCCCGGACCCCAAACCCGCCCCGCCCGGCATCTGGTGGGGCTCCCGGGCAATCCGCTCGCGGCGGTGTCCGGTCTGCTGACCCTCGCGGAGCCGCTGCTGCGGACGCTGACGGGCCGCCCGGCCCCAGCGCCCGGCCCGGCCCCGCTGGCCGAGGCCGTACAGGGGCATCCGCGGGACACCCGGCTGGTCCCCGTGACCTTCCGGCAGGACGCGGCGGTGCCGCTGCGCTTCAACGGCCCGGCCATGCTGCGCGGAATCGCGGTGGCCGACGGCCTCGCCGTGATCCCGCCCGGCGGGGCGAAGCGGGGCACCGAGGTCGAGGTGCTGGATCTCCCGTGGTCGGCGATCGCGACCGAGCAACTGAGCTACGCGGACCACATGCGCCACGCGGACCAATCGCGCCCCACAGGCCGAGCCAGCCGAGGCACGGACCAAGCCAGCTCCGCAGACCGAGCCGGCCAAGGCGCAGACCGAACCCACCGCGCACCCCAAGCGAGCCACCGCAAGGACAAAGCAGCGGGCCACGGAGACGGCGAGGACATATCTCCCGAGGAGGGCCCGGCGTGAAGCTGCCCAGCCACGACGCGGCCGCCCGCAACCCCGGGGACGGCGGCCACCGCGTCCACCTGCCCCGCTTCCGCGCGGGCCCGCTGCGCCAGGTCGCGAGCCGGCTGCTGCTCGCGCTGCTGGTGCTGGTGCTGACAGTGGTCATCGTGTACGTCGACCGCTCCGGCTACCACGACAACTCCGACGAAGGCGTCGATTTCCTCGACGCCGTCTACTACTCGACCGTCACGCTGTCGACGACCGGATACGGCGACATCGTGCCGTACAGCGACAGCGCGCGGCTCAGCAACATCCTGCTGGTCACGCCGTTGCGCGTGCTGTTTCTGATCATCCTGGTCGGCACCACCCTGGAAGTCCTGGCCGAACGAACCCGCGAGCAGTACCGCCTGAACCGCTGGAGGTCAGCGTTGCGTGATCACACCGTCGTCGTCGGCTTCGGCACGAAGGGGCGGTCCGCGGTGCAGACCCTCTGCGCGACGGGACTGGCCAAGAACCGGGTGGTCGTGGTCGACCCCAACCAGAAGGTGATCGAGGCGGCGAACGCGGACGGGTTCGCGGGGGTGGTGGGCGACGCGACCCGCAGCGATGTGCTGTTGCGCGCGGAGGCGCAGCGCGCCCGCCAGTTCGTGATCGCCACCCAGCGCGATGACACGGCCGTCCTGGTCACGCTGACGGCCCGGCAGCTCAACCGGGGCGCCAACATCGTGGCGGCGGTGCGCGAGGAGGAGAACGCGCCGCTGCTGCGCCAGTCCGGAGCCGACGCGGTGATCACCAGTGCCAGCGCGGCCGGCCGACTGCTGGGCATGAGCGTGCAGAGTCCGACGGCCGGGGCGGTGATCGAGGATCTGATCCAGCAGGGCTCGGGCCTGGACCTGGTGGAGCGCACGGTGGTGAAGGCGGAGGTGGGCAAGTCGGTGCGGGACACCGACGACCTCGTGGTGTCGGTGCTGCGCGGCCATCGGCTGCTCGCGTACGACGACCCCGACGCCAGTCCGCTGCAGGCGGCCGACCGGCTGATCACGATCGTTCGCGCGCCGATGGTCCAGGAGTAGCCTCGCGGCCATGCATGCGATCACGATTCCCGAACCCGGTGGCCCCGAAGCCCTGGTATGGGCCGAGGTTCCCGATCCCGTACCCGGTGAGGGCGAGGTCCTGGTCGACGTGGCCGCCGCCGGCGTCAACCGCGCGGATGTGCTGCAGCGCCAGGGCGTCTATCCGCCACCCCCCGGAGCCGCGCCCTACCCCGGACTGGAGTGCTCGGGCCGGATCTCGGCGCTGGGCCCCGGCGTCACCGGCTGGGCCGTGGGCGACGAGGTGTGCGCCCTGCTCGCGGGCGGTGGATATGCCGAGAAGGTGGTGGTTCCCTCGGGGCAGCTACTGCCCATCCCCGAGGGCGTGGACCTGGTCACGGCCGCCGCACTGCCCGAAGTGACCGCGACCGTATGGTCCAACGTCTTCATGATCTCCCATCTCCGGCCGGGCGAGACGCTGTTGGCGCACGGCGGGTCGAGCGGTATCGGCACCATGGCGATCCAGCTCGCCAAGGCGGTCGGGGCGCGGGTCGCGGTGACCGCGGGCGGCCCGGAGAAGCTGGCGGCCTGCCGGGAGCTGGGCGCCGACGTCCTGATCGACTACCGCGAGCAGGACTTCGTCGAGGAGGTCCGCCGGGCCACCGACGGCGTGGGGGCCGACGTCATCCTGGACATCGTCGGCGCGAAGTACCTCGCCCGGAATGTGGAGACGCTCGCCACCAACGGCCGACTGGCGATCATCGGGCTGCAGGGCGGGGCGAAGGCCGAGCTGAACCTGGCCAGTCTGCTCGCCAAGAGCGCCGCCGTGACGGCCACCGGGCTGCGGGGCCGCTCGCCGGCGCAGAAGGCGGCGATCATCGCGGCGGTGCAGGAGCACGTCTGGCCGCTGATCGCGGGCGGCCGGGTCCGCCCGGTCGTCTACCGCACCATCCCGATGCGGGATGCCCCGGAGGCCCACCGGCTGCTGGAGTCCAGCGAGCATGTGGGGAAGATCCTCCTGACGACCTGACCGCCGGGCCGCCCCGGAGTGGCCCGGCACTGGCCCGGCCCCGGCCGTACGGACGGCAGCGTCGCAGGCACGGCGGCGTCGCGTCCGTACGGCGGCGCTCAGGGTGCCCGGTACGTACCCTCATGTGACGCTGATCCCGTTACGCAACGGTTCGGCACGGGAGGGTGACCACCGTGAACCCCGCGACACTCCGCACACTCCCCGCGGCGGCCCTGCTGGCGGGCACCGCCCTGACCGCCACCCAGGCGGCCCAGGCCGCCCACGCCGCATCCGCCGCCTCCACCACAACCGCCGCCCGCGCCGACGCCGACGCCGACGCCGACGCCGACGCCGACGCCGACGCCGACGCCGACGCCGACGCCGACGCCGACGCCGACGCCGACGCCGCCGCCGCCGCCGACGGCGGCGGCGGCGGGCTGGCGGGCACCCGGGCGGGCGAGGGTCGTACGCACCCCGGCCGCACCCGGCCCCCCGCCCCCTCACCGCCGGACGAGGACTCCTCGTCCGGGCCACGGGAGGGAGACAGGGACGGAGACGGGAACGAGAGCGGGAACGAGAACGAGAACGAGAACGACGAGGGAGCCGGGCGGTTCTCGCTGGTACCCGAGTGGACGCCGTCCTCCCTCCCCATGCCGCAGCGCCCGGACCGCCACCAGGCGCGCGAACCGCTCCCCTCCGGGCAGCCTTACGGTGCTCAGCGGACCGCCGCCGAGCCCAGCGAGCGGGCGATGCGGGTGCTGCCGCTGGGCACCGGTCTCGCGCTCACCGGTCTCGGCCTCGGCCTGGCGTTCTTCGGTCTGCGGCTGCGCCGCCGCTGACATCGGCGCCGAATCCTCGACCCTCGCCCGCCGGACCGGATGCCGGTGCGGAACAATAGGGGTATGAACCAGCCGATGAACGAACGAGCGCAGGAGAGCCCGCACGTCCTGGTCGTCGGTCCGGACGGCATGGCACTCGGCGGCGGCCCTGCTTCTGGCGAGGGCAGTGGGGACGACGAGTCGCGCGAGATTCCCGTGACCGACATGGTCGAGCAGCCGGCGAAGGTCATGCGGATCGGCAGCATGATCAAGCAGCTTCTGGAGGAGGTGCGCGCCGCACCCCTCGACGAGGCCAGCCGGGTCCGGCTCAAGGAGATCCACTCCAGCTCGGTGAAGGAGCTGGAGGATGGGCTCGCACCCGAGCTGATCGGGGAGCTGGAGCGGCTGTCGCTGCCCTTCACGGACGAGGTGGTGCCGACCGAGGCGGAACTGCGCATCGCCCAGGCCCAGTTGGTCGGCTGGCTGGAGGGGCTGTTCCACGGCATCCAGACGACCCTGTTCGCGCAGCAGATGGCGGCGCGTGCCCAGCTCGAGCAGATGCGCCGGGCCCTGCCGCCCGGGCTCGGCGGGGGCGAGGAGGACGAGGACGTGCCCAAGCCCGGCGGCGCCCGCTCGGGCCCGTATCTCTGAGCTACGCACCGTACGAGCCACGCACCGTACGCCGAAACGACGCCGCGGGCCGCACCGGAAGGTGCGGCCCGCGGCGTCGTGTCCGTCGGAGGGAGTGCGCCGGGCGCGTGGTCGGCGCAGAGCCGTGGCTACCCGGGGTTACCCGTGGAGACGGTCAGCTCGATGGTGTCCGTCTTGGGGTTGTACGGCTCGTAGTTCCGGTACGTGTAATTGAGGACGGTGCCCTTGCCCCACAGATTCTCGTCCTGGGTCACCACGCGGTACTTCCAGCCCGCGGCCCGGATGCACTTCTTCACCGAGTCGATGTAGAGGTTCTGGAAGTCGGGTACCGAGTACGTGCCCTTCTCGTCGGAGTCCTCGTAGGCGTCGGTGCACTTCGATGTTTCGATCGCCTTGGCCTTGTCGCCCATGCGGAAGCCCGCGGCGGTGTCGGAGGCCGACGGCTTCGACGGCTTGGCGGCGCCGCCACCCCCGCCCCCCTTGCTCTCGTTCTTGGAGCCGCCGTCACCGCTGAACGCGATGGCCAGGACCACGGCGATGACCGCGACGGCCGCGACGACGGCCGAACCTATGATCACGCGCTTGTTGCCGTTGCCGCCTCCGGACGGCGCCGAGGGCGAGATGCTGTACGGCGGCGGGGTGCTGGGGCCGTGGTACGACGGCGCCGGGGTCTGGTAGCCGTGCTGCCCCATCGGCGTGGTGGCCGGGGTCGGGGTGGACGGGCCGAAGGCGCCGTACTGCCCGGGGGAGGGCTGCGGCTGATACGGCGTCTGGACGCTGCCGGGGCCGGGGGCGGGCGTCTGCTGGTCGATCGGCGGGAAGACCGCCGAGCCGACGCCGAAGCCGCTGCGGGCCGGCGGACCGCCGCTGATGATGATCGGGGAGGCGCCGGTCTGCCCGGTACGGGCGACCCGGGCGCATTCGTCGCGCATGGCCTCGGCGGTCGGGAAGCGCTCGTTCGGGTTCTTCTTCAGGGCGCGGGCGACCAGCGCGTCCACCGCCGGGGGGATGGACTGGTTGATCGTGGAGGGCGCGACCGGCTCTTCCTGGACGTGCGCGTACGCGATGGCCAGTGGCGAGTCCGCGTCGAAGGGCAGCCGGCCGGTCAGCAGCTCGAAGAGCATGATGCCGACCGAGTACAGGTCGCTGCGGGCGTCGACGCCGCGGCCCAGCGCCTGCTCGGGGGAGAGGTACTGCGGGGTGCCGACGACCATGCCGGTCTGGGTCATGGAGGTGACCCCGGACTGCATGGCGCGGGCGATGCCGAAGTCCATGACTTTGACCACATTACGCTTGGTCATCATCACGTTACCGGGCTTGATGTCGCGGTGAACCAGCCCCATCTCATGGCTGATTTCCAGCGCCGCCAGCACATCGCCGGTGATCTTCAGCGCCTTTTCGGTCGGCATCGCACCGTATTGCCGGACATCGGTGTCCAGAACCGCGCGCAGCGGCTGGCCCTCGACGTACTCCATGACGATGTACGGCATCAGCGAGCCGTCGACCGAGTCCTCGCCGGTGTCGAAGACTGAGACGATATTGGTGTGCGTGAGTTTCGCTACAGCCTGGGCCTCGCGGCGGAACCGCTCGCGGAAGGACTGCTCGCGCCCCAACTCGGTGTGCAGCGTCTTGATCGCGACCTGACGGTCCAGTACGGAGTCATAGGCCAGGTGAACGGAGGCCATTCCGCCCTCGCCCAGCAGGTCACGCAGTTGATAGCGGCCGTTCGCCAGAGAGTGGCCGTGATACCTGCCTGATGCGCCGTACTGGCTCATTTCGTACTTCCCCCTTGGCGCACTCACTACTCTGACGCGCACGTTTCGACGCATTGATCTTGATGTTCTGGATATCGTGGCCAAGTCTGCCCCAGGCCACGGACACGTCAAGCCGCGTGCCCGTTCCGTGACCGGATGAGCAAGAACCCGTCACGCGATTTGCATCGCTGTGGCGTCAACAGGTTTGATGGCCGGTCCATCACCAACCGATGTACGGCGCGAAGGCTGTAGCGTGCCTAGCAGGAACCGTACCGCCCGTGGGCGGGGCGATCTTGACCAGACCCCCACCGAGAACGAGACGGCGAGGACCGATGGCACCGACCCAGAGCGCCCAGGGGCCCTCCGAACCTGACGCCAGCGGGTCCGGAATGCCGGATTTGCCCGAAGCGTGGGGCAACGGAGGACTTGTCGGCGATGGCCGATATCGGCTTACCGGTCGTCTTGGCCGTGGCGGTATGGCGGAAGTCTTCGCCGCCGAGGACCTCCGGCTCGGTCGGACGGTCGCGGTCAAGCTGCTCCGCGCCGATCTGGCCGAGGACCCGGTGTCCAAGGCCCGCTTCACCCGCGAGGCACAGTCCGTCGCGGGGCTGAACCACCACGCCGTGGTGGCGGTTTACGACTCCGGCGAGGACACCGTCGGCCAGAACACCGTGCCGTACATCGTCATGGAGCTGGTCGAGGGCCGGACCATCCGCGATCTGCTGCTCAACGCCGAGGCCCCGCCGCCGGATCAGGCGCTGATCATCGTCTCCGGGGTGCTGGAGGCGCTCGCCTACAGCCATCAGCACGGCATCGTGCACCGTGACATCAAGCCCGCCAACGTGATCATCACCCACAGCGGCGCGGTCAAGGTGATGGACTTCGGCATCGCCCGCGCCCTGCACGGCGCGCAGTCCACCATGACCCAGACCGGCATGGTCATGGGCACACCCCAGTACCTCTCGCCGGAGCAGGCCCTCGGCAAGGCCGTGGACCACCGCTCCGACCTGTACGCCACCGGCTGTCTGCTCTACGAGCTGCTGGCGCTCCGCCCGCCGTTCACCGGGGAGACCCCGCTGTCGGTGGTCTACCAGCACGTCCAGGACACCCCGGTGCCGCCCTCGGAGACCTCCGGCACCGTGCCGCCGGAGCTGGACGGCATGGTCATGCGCTCCCTCGCCAAGGACCCGGACGACCGGTTCCAGAGCGCCGAGGAAATGCGCGGAATGGTGCAGTACGCGCTGCAGATGCTCCACGAGGCGGGCGGCCACACCGGCGTGTGGAGCACCGGCCCGGTCACCCAGCACCTGGGCGCCGCCACCCCCGCCATGGGCATGCCGGGCGTGCCCGGGGCCACCACCGCGCTGCCCCACCCCGGCCACGGCGAGACCTCCCAGCAGCCGATCGTCACCGGTCCCGGGGGCGGTGGCGGCGGCTACCACGGCGGTTCCGGCCGCCGTAAGGGCCGCGGCAAGGTCTGGCTGATCGCGGTGCTCGCGATGATCGCGGTCGCGGCGGGGGTCGCCTTCGCCCTGCAGGCCGGCAAGAAGGACGACAACAAGCAGCCGCACAAGCCCAAGACGTCGGTCACCCAGGACAAGACCACCAAGCCGAGCGACCAGCCGACCGACGACACGAGCGACGGCTCGGTCCCGACCGACGACTCCACCGCCGGGAACACGGGCGACGACTCCACCCCGTCCGAGGATCCGACGCCGACGTACTCCAACAACCCTACGGACGAGCCGACGGACTCGCAGACGGACCCGGGCACCAACGTGCCCACCGAGGAGCCGACCACGCCGGGCGGCAATGATCCGAGCACCGAGCCCACCGGCGACGGGCCGACCGAGCCCACCGCCGATCCCACCGGTACGGCGGGCGCCACGGACGGCGGCATTCCGTAACGGCCCGGGGGGCGCCCCTCCGGCGCCCCCCGCCTCAGTCACCCGCGGAAGTCACCCGCAGAGGTCACCCGCAGAAGGCGTCCCGGACCGCGTCGTACTCCCGGGTCCACCACACCACCAGCGCGGCGGCCGCCGGGAACTGCGGATCGGCGCGCCGGTCCCCGCGCTGGTAGCGCCAGCGCAGCATCCAGAAGTCGTTGAGCCGCTCCCACCACACCCGGTGCACGGCCGCGGCCATCTCCGAGGCCCCGGCCCCCGCCGTGCAGCGGTACGCCCGCGCGTAGGAGCGCACCTTGGTGAGTTCCAGGGTGCCGTCCGGCCGTACGAAGAAGATCGCGGCGGCCCGGACCGCCTCCTCGGCGCGCGGCTGCACCCCGAGCCGGTCCCAGTCGACGATGGCGGCCGGTTCCGTGTCGCGGTAGAGCAGGTTCAGCGGGTGGAAGTCGCCGTGCACCCAGCCGGCGACCGGGACGGCGTGGGCCTCCGGGCGGCGGTGGGCGTGCCGCTCCAGCAGCGCCCGCCGCTCGACCAGGCGGTGCTCGGCGAGTTCGTCGAAGGTGTCGCGGTCCCGGCGCCCCCGGATCAGCGTGAGCAGCTCGTCGATGACGTCGAAGGTGTCCTCGGGGTCGGCCGCCTCCTCGGGCGGCCGGCGGTCGCCCGTACGGGCCCGCATGACGCGCTCCAGACAGGTGTGAACAAGCCCGAGCAGCCCGCCCAGCCGCCAGCACTGGGGGGCGGTCAGCTCTCCGCCGGCGCGGTGCTGTCCGTCGATCCAGGGGTGTAACGCGTAGCAGCGGCCGCCGATGACGGCGACCGTACGGCCGTCGGCGTCGGGGACCGGCGGGGCGACGGGCACCCCGAGCGCGTCCAGCCGCTGGGTGACCCGGTGCTGGCGGGCGATGGCGGTGCGGTCGCCGTCGAGGTGGTGTTTGAGGAAGAACCGGCCGCGGGTGGTGGCGAGGCGGTAGCCCCGGTTGAGCAGCCCCTGGGCGAGCGGTTCGCAGGAGACGGCCTCACCGGCGCTGTCGTAGCGGCGGAGCAGGGCGCCCAGGGTTTCCCCGTCGGGAGCGGCCTCGGCGGAGTGTACATGTGAGCGCGGCACCTGCCAGATGTTAGATCACCAGGGATCACCGCCACGGCGCGCGAGGACGACGCCGCACGGCACACCGGGGGACGGCCGGTTGACCGAGACGGGGCCGGCGCGTCTCGGTCCGCGTCGCCCGCCCGGGGCTGGGGTGTCCGACGGGTCTTGGCGCCTGCGACGGGCTGTTTCCCCTCCCCGCCCCTTCCCTCAACTGGGGCTTTGCCCCAGACCCCGGGGTCTGAGGGCAAGGCCCCTGCCACGCGGCGGACACCCCCGTAGCGCTTCCGGGCCTGCGCCGCCTCCGCCAGGGCTAGTGCTTCTGGGGCTGCGTCGCCTGCATCCGGGCGACATAGGCCGCCGCCTGCGACCGGCGCTCCATGCCCAGCTTGGCGAGCAGGCTGGAGACATAGTTCTTGATCGTCTTCTCGGCGAGATGGAGCCGCTCGCCGATCGCCCGGTTGGTGAGCCCCTCCCCGATCAGCAGCAGGATCCGGCGCTCCTGCTCGGTGAGGGCGGCGAGCCGGTCGTCCGGTTTGGCGGCCGTCTGGCCGCGCAGCCGTTCCAGCACCCGGGCGGTGGCCACCGGGTCGAGCAGCGACCGGCCCGCGGCCACGTCCCGGACGGCGGAGAGCAGTTCCGCGCCGCGGATGTCCTTCAGGACGTAGCCGGAGGCGCCCGCGATGATGGCGTCGAAGAGCGCCTCGTCGTCGGCGAAGGAGGTGAGCATCATGCAGCGGATGTTCTCGTCGCGGGCGCGGATCTCCCGGCAGACCTCGACCCCGCTGCGGTCGGGCAGCCGGATGTCCAGGACGGCGACATCCGGCCGGGCGGCCGGGATCCGCGCCAGGGCGTCGGCCGCGGTGCCCGCTTCGCCGACCACCTCCATGTCCGGCTCGCTCGCCAGCAGATCCCGTACGCCGCGTCGGACGACTTCATGGTCGTCAACCAGGAAAATCCCTATTTTTCCTTCTTCGCGCACGGATCCAGTCTCACACACGATGTCTTCCCGTGCCCTTGTCCAGCGGGATAACGTGCGCTTGTCCGGCGGCCTGCGGGGCTGTGACCAGTGGAAGTTTCCCCCCTCACGCGATTTACTTGGATATCCAAGCAAAATTGCAGGTCAGGTGGGGTTTCGCAGACATGCGACGCACTGGGTAACGTGCCTTGTGCAGGGCCAGCCGCCGGGAACCTGTCACGCCCGGCCATGCCTCGGCGCACCCACCCCGTGTGCCGAGACGGAACGGGCGAGCCGCAACTGGCCGCCGGCGGATCCCGGGGGCCGGACAGACGGAGGAGCACACGTGACCGTGGAGAGCACTGCCGCGCGCAAGCCGCGCCGCAGCGGAGCCAAGCGCAGCACCACAGCGCGGGACGCCAAGAAGCAGCCTGAGGGCCAGACCGAACTCGTACAGCTGCTGACCCCCGAGGGCGAGCGTGTCGAGCACCCCGACTACGCCATCGACCCGACCCCGGAGGAGCTGCGCGGTCTGTACCGGGACATGGTGCTGACACGGCGTTTCGACGCCGAGGCGACCACCCTGCAGCGCCAGGGCGAACTGGGCCTGTGGGCGTCGCTGCTCGGCCAGGAGGCGGCGCAGATCGGCTCCGGCCGGGCGCTGCACGACGACGACTACGTCTTCCCCACCTACCGCGAGCACGGTGTGGCCTGGTGCCGGGGCGTGGACCCGACCAATCTGCTGGGGATGTTCCGCGGGGTGAACCACGGCGGCTGGGACCCGAACAGCAACAACTTCCACCTGTACACCATCGTGATCGGCTCGCAGACGCTGCACGCGACCGGCTACGCGATGGGCGTCGCCAAGGACGGCGCCGACGCCGCGGTCCTGGCCTACTTCGGCGACGGCGCCTCCAGCCAGGGCGATGTCGCCGAATCGTTCACCTTCTCCGCGGTGTACAACGCCCCGGTGGTCTTCTTCTGCCAGAACAACCAGTGGGCCATCTCCGAGCCCACCGAGAAGCAGACCCGGGTCCCGCTCTACCAGCGCGCCCAGGGCTACGGCTTCCCCGGGGTGCGGGTGGACGGCAATGACGTGCTCGCCTGCCTGGCCGTCACCAAGGCCGCGCTGGAGCGGGCGCGCACCGGGCAGGGCCCGATGCTCATCGAGGCGTTCACCTACCGCATGGGCGCCCACACCACCTCCGACGACCCGACGCGCTACCGCTCCCCCGAGGAGCGGGAGCTGTGGGAGACCAAGGACCCGATCCTGCGGCTGCGCACCCTGCTGACCCGCGAGGGCCTGGCCGACGACGCGTACTTCGCCGAGCTGGAGCGGGAGAGCGACGCGCTCGCCAAGCGGGTGCGGGACGCGGTGCGGGCCATGCCCGACCCCGATGACATGGCGCTGTTCGAGCACACCTACGCCGACGGGCACGCGCTCGTCGACGAGGAGCGGGCGCAGTTCGCCGAGTACCAGGCTTCGTTCGTCACCGCAGAGGAGGGCATCTGACATGGCCGCCGAGAAGATGTCGCTCTCCAAGGCGATCAACGCGTCACTGCGCACGGCCCTCGAGTCCGACCCCAAGGTCCTGATCATGGGCGAGGACGTCGGCAAGCTGGGAGGCGTCTTCCGCGTCACCGACGGGCTGCAGAAGGACTTCGGCGAGGACCGGGTCATCGACACCCCGCTCGCCGAGTCCGGCATCGTGGGCACCGCGATCGGGCTCGCGCTGCGCGGCTACCGCCCGGTGGTGGAGATCCAGTTCGACGGTTTCGTCTTCCCCGCCTACGACCAGATCGTCACCCAGCTCGCCAAGATGCACGCACGGTCCCTCGGCAAGGTCAAGCTGCCGGTCGTCGTCCGCATTCCGTACGGCGGCGGGATCGGCGCGGTGGAGCACCACAGCGAGTCGCCCGAGGCGCTGTTCGCGCATGTGGCCGGGCTGAAGGTGATCTCGCCCGCCAACGCCTCCGACGCCTACTGGATGCTGCAGCAGGCCATCGGCAGCGACGACCCGGTGATCTACTTCGAGCCCAAGCGCCGCTACCACGACAAGTCCGAGGTCGACACCGCCGCGATCCCCGGTCCGCTGCACGCCGCCCGGGTGGTGCGGCCGGGGGCGGACCTGACCCTCGCGGCCTACGGCCCGATGGTGAAGGTCGCCCTGGACGCCGCCGCGGCCGCCGCCGAGGAGGGCAAGTCGATCGAGGTCGTGGACCTGCGGTCGATGTCGCCGATCGACTTCGACACCATCCAGCGTTCCGTGGAGCGGACGGGGCGGCTGGTCGTCGTCCACGAGGCTCCGGTATTCCTGGGCACTGGGTCGGAGATCGCCGCACGCATCACCGAGAGGTGCTTCTATCACCTCCAGGCCCCGGTGCTGCGGGTCGGCGGCTTCCACTCGCCGTACCCGCCGTCACGGCTCGAGGACGAGTACCTTCCGGGGCTGGACCGGGTGCTCGACGCCGTAGACCGTGCGTTGGCGTACTGAAGGGCTTGAGGAGATCGTGACGATGACCGCAGTCGAACAGCGCTTCCGTGAGTTCAAGATGCCCGATGTGGGCGAGGGGCTGACCGAGGCCGAGATCCTCAAGTGGTTCGTGGCGCCGGGCGACACCGTGACCGACGGTCAGGTGGTGTGCGAGGTCGAGACCGCCAAGGCCGCCGTCGAGCTGCCCATTCCCTTCGACGGCGTGGTGCACGAGGTGCGCTTCGACGAGGGCACCACCGTGGACGTGGGCACGCCGATCATCTCGGTGGACACCGACCCCGGTGCGGGGGAGGCGGCGCCCCAGGCCGCTCCCGCCGCCGGGAAGCCCGCCGAGGAGCCCGCCGCCGAGGCCGAGCCCGCCGAGAAGGAGGGCCGCCAGGCCAATCTGGTCGGCTACGGGGCGGCGCCCGCCTCCACCAAGCGCCGTCCGCGCAAACCGCTGCCGGGCCCCCAGCGCTCAGAGCCCGCCCCCTCCGCAGGGGCGCCCGCGCCCCAGGAGCACGCCCCCGCGCCCGCACGTCCCGAGGCCGCGCCCTCGCCCTCGCCCGAGCTGAACGGCAGCGGCCGGCCCGCCCGGCCGCTGGCGAAGCCGCCGGTCCGCAAGCTGGCCAAGGATCTGGGCATCGACCTGGAGGCGGTCACCCCGAGCGGGCCGGACGGGATCATCACCCGCGAGGACGTCCACGCGGCCGCCGAGGCCGTCCAGACGGCCCGGGAGACGCCCGTGGCGGCCCCGTCCAGGGCCGTGGAGGGCCGGGAGCGGCGGGTGCCCGTGAAGGGCGTACGGAAGGCCACCGCGCAGGCGATGGTCAACAGCGCCTTCACCGCCCCGCATGTGACCGAGTTCGTGACGGTCGACGTGACCCGCACGATGAAGCTCGTCGCCGACCTCAAGCAGGACCCGGCGATGGCCGGGCTGCGGGTCAACCCGCTGCTGCTGGTCGCCAAGGCCCTGCTGGTGGCCATCCGGCGCAACCCGGACGTCAACGCGACCTGGGACGAGGAGAACCAGGAGATCGTCTACAAGGACTACGTCAATCTGGGCATCGCGGCTGCCACGCCGCGCGGGCTGATCGTCCCCAACATCAAGGACGCCCACGCCAAGACCCTGCCCGAACTGGCGTCCGCCCTGGGTGAGCTGGTCACCACCGCCCGTGAGGGCAAGACCACCCCGGCCGAGATGTCCGGCGGCACGGTCACCATCACCAACGTCGGCGTCTTCGGCATCGACGCGGGCACGCCGATCCTCAACCCCGGTGAGTCCGCGATCCTCGCCTTCGGCGCCGTCAAGCTCCAGCCGTGGATCCACAAGGGCGAGGTCAAGCCCCGCCAGGTCACCACGCTCGCGCTCTCCTTCGACCACCGGCTGGTCGACGGCGAGCTGGGCTCCAAGGTGCTCGCGGACGTCGCGGCCGTCCTGGAGCGCCCCAAGCGCCTCATCACGTGGACCTGACTTAGCTACGGCTCGGTTCGCCTCCGGGGCGCTTTCAGCCGGTGTCGACGGTCGGCCGTGCTCGGTCCCTCGTTCCTCGGGACCTGCGCGCGCTCCCTTTCGACACCGGCGCGCCCCTTCGGCTCGCCCCCGGCTATCGCTGGGAGGTGCCCCCGGCCGGAAGAACTCAGCGCCCCGAAGCGGTAGGTGCCCCCCGTCCGCATCGCGGACGGGGGATGGGTGCGCATGCATCTTGTATCTATGATGTGCGCATCATGAGTCCCGCCGATACGGCCACCAAGCCGCCCCCTGCCGCCGAACGCGTCTACCACCACGTCAAACAAGCCGTCCTCGACCGCCGCTACGAGGGCGGCACACTGCTGAGCGAGGGCGAACTCGCGGACGCCGTCGGGGTCTCCCGTACGCCCGTCCGGGAGGCGCTGCTGCGCCTGGAGGCCGAGGGGCTGCTCAAGCTCTATCCGAAGAAGGGCGCCCTGGTGCTGCCCGTCTCCTCCCAGGAGATCGCGGACGTGGTCGAGACCCGGCTGCTGGTGGAGCAGCACGCGGTCGCCAAGGTCGTACCGGCCGGGCAGCAGCTCCTGGGGCGGCTCGAGGAGCTGCTGGAGGAGCAGAAGGTGCACGCGGCGGCCGGGGATCTGGCCGCCTTCGCGGCCGCCGACCGCTGCTTCCACGCGGCGATCGTCAGGGCGGCGGGAAACGCCATCCTGGCGCAGCTCTACGACCAGTTGAGGGACCGTCAGTTGCGGATGGGCGTGGCCACCATGCACGCCGAGCCCGGCCGCATCGCCAAGAACATCACCGAGCACACGGAGATCCTCCGGGCCCTGCGCGCCGGGGACGCCGGGTTCGCGTCCGGGCTGGTGCAGCGCCACATCAGTTGGGTGAACAACCTCGCCCGGGGTGAGGAGCGATGACCTCGGCCCAGTTGCCCGGGGATCCGCCCGGCGGCCGTCGTGCCGTCGCCGTGTGGGGTCTGGGCGTCGCCGTCTACTTCGTCGCCATCACCTATCGCACCAGCCTCGGCGTCGCCGGTATCGACGCCGCCGAGCGCTTCCACATCAACGCCTCGGCGCTGTCGACCTTCTCCATCCTGCAGGTGCTGGTCTACGCCGGGATGCAGATACCGGTCGGGCTCATGGTCGACCGTCTCGGCACCCGTAAGGTGCTCATGTTGGGCGTGGTGCTCTTCACCCTGGGGCAGTTCGGCTTCGCGTTCTCCCACTCCTACGCGATGGCGCTGGGCTCCCGGGCGCTGCTCGGCTGCGGTGACGCGATGACGTTCATCAGCGTGCTGCGGCTCGGCTCGCGCTGGTTCCCGGCCCGCCGCGGGCCGCTCATCGCCCAGATCGCCGCGCTCTTCGGCATGGCGGGCAACCTGGTCTCCACGCTGGTGATCGCCCGGTCCCTGCACGGCGTCGGCTGGACCACGACCTTCGCGGGCAGCGCGCTCGGCGGCCTGGCCGTCTTCCTCCTGGTGCTGTTCTTCCTCAAGGACCACCCGGAGGGCTTCGAGCCCGCGCCCGCCACCCACCTGGGCGCCGACTACGTCCGCCGGCAGATCGCGGACGCCTGGCGCGAGCCCGGCACCCGGCTCGGCATGTGGGTGCACTTCACCACCCAGTTCCCGGCGATGGTCTTCCTGCTGCTGTGGGGGATGCCGTTCCTGGTCGAGGCGGAGGGGCTGTCCCAGGCGACCGCGGGTCAGCTCCTGACCCTCGTGGTGCTCTCCAACATGGCGGTCGGCCTGGTCTACGGGCAGGTCATCGCCCGGCACCACGCCGCCCGCGCCCCGCTGGCCCTCAGCACGGTCGGCGCCACCGCGCTGCTGTGGGGCACCATGCTGGTCTGGCCGTCCGCCCACGCGCCCATGTGGCTGCTGGTGGTCCTGTGCGTGGTGCTCGGCGCCTGCGGGCCCGCGTCGATGATCGGCTTCGACTTCGCCCGGCCCGCCAATCCGCCCGAGCGGATCGGCACCGCGTCGGGAATCGTCAACATGGGCGGCTTCACGGCGTCGATGACCACACTGCTGGCCGTCGGCGTGCTGCTGGACCTGACCGGCCAGAACTACCGGATCGCGTTCGCCTCGGTGTTCGTGCTGCAGGCGCTCGGCATCAGCCAGATCCTGCGGCTGCGCGGCCGGGCGCACCGCCGGGAGCGCGAGCGCGTGGTCGCGAGCCGTGTCGAGGCCGTGCACGTACCGGCGTGACCCCCAGGGGCGTCACGGCGAGCTCCCCGGGGCGGCTCACGGCGTGACCCCCAGGGGGCTTACGGCGTGATCCCAGGCGCTGTGCGCCCCGACCCTACGGGCGGCGTTACGGCGTGATCCCAGCGCTTGTACGGCTGACCCTGCGGGCGGCGCTACGGCGTGATCCCAGGCGGCTGCGCGGCCCGACCCTCCGCGAGGCGCCAGGGCCCTCCGGGAGGCGTTACGGCGTGATCGCGAAGTGCCCGAGGATCGCCTCGGCGAGCTGCTGATCGCCCTCGATCTTCAGCCGCTCGGAGACCGCCTCGGGCCGCACCCGCCCACAGGCCAGCCGGACGTAGGTCTCCCAGTCCAGGGAGAGGGTGGCCGTCGGCCCGAGCGAGACACTGCCGTCGATGCTGCCCTGGCCGTCCGCGTCGACCCGGACCGTCCGCATGAACTCCAGCGGGCCGTTCACATCGAAGACGACGGCCGACTGGGGCGCCGCGCCCGCGTCCTTGGCGACGACCTTCGGCAGCGCCGACAGCAGCAGGTCACGGGTGATCGTGGCGCCCGGCGAGTCCAGATTGCCGGGCTTGTTCAGGGCCCGGCGCAGATCCTGCTCATGCACCCAGACGTCGAAGACCCGCTTCATCAGGGCCTCCCCCAGCGTGACCTCGGAGCCGCCGGGCCAGCGCACCATGGCGTCCGCGGCGCGCTTCTCGTTCCGCAACTGGCGGCCCCGCCGGATGACGGTGTACTCCAGGTCGGAGGTCATCTCGGGCGCGGTGTGACAGCGCCGGACGTCGACCTGGACCTCCATGTACCGCGACAGCTCGTTGGTGACGTGGAAAAGGTCGCGCGGCAGTGTGTGGATGGGGCGGGGGTCGCCGAGCATCT
The DNA here is from genome assembly GCF_000147815.2 of Streptomyces violaceusniger Tu 4113. Lineage (NCBI taxonomy): Bacteria > Bacillati > Actinomycetota > Actinomycetes > Kitasatosporales > Streptomycetaceae > Streptomyces > Streptomyces violaceusniger. Next base: position 75,515 of record NC_015957.1, read on the forward strand.
CGCATTCGAGTCCGATGACATGCGAGACGACGTCCCGCACCGACCACCCCGGGCACTCGGTGGCGAGGTTCCACTCGCGCTCCGCGAGCGGATTCACCAACTCCGATATCGCGTCGATGGAGTGCGTCCAGGCGTCGATGGAGGTCTGAAGGCTGGGATGGACGGTCACGGGACCCCTCGGGCGGTTGGTGCGCGGGCTGGGTGCTGGTGTGTGCGTTCAAGTTACGCTGCCCACGAGCGCGCGGGCAGTGCTTTCGGCTCTGATCGTAGGCCGGGATCGGCGGCTGGCGGCCTGCTCGCGATGGTAGTGTGCGCCCGCCCTCTCCTTATCTCCGGACATACCCCCGCACATCGGGCGAAAGCCATCGGGGGGCGGGGGAATGAGACGGGTGGGGCTGCTGTTTCATGGGGATATGGCTCCACGTGCACGCGTCCGCGCCCCCGAACTGATCGGCCGGGGCGGCTGGCTCAATACCGGCGGCAACGACCTCACCCTCACCGACCTGCGAGGGCGCATCGTCATCCTCGACTTCTGGACGTTCTGCTGTGTGAACTGTCTGCATGTCCTGGACGAACTGCGCGAGCTGGAGGAGAAGCACCGCGACACCGTGGTGATCGTCGGGGTGCACTCGCCGAAGTTCGTCCACGAGGCGGAGCACCAGGCGGTCGTGGACGCCGTGGAGCGCTACGAGGTGCACCACCCGGTCCTCGACGACCCCGAGCTAGCCACCTGGAAGCAGTACGCGGTACGGGCCTGGCCCACCCTCGTCGTCATCGACCCCGAGGGCTATGTGGTCGCCCAGCACGCGGGCGAGGGCCACGCACACGCCCTGGAGACCCTCGTGGGGCAGCTCGAGGCCGAGCACGCCGCCAAGGGCACCCTGCGGCGCGGCGACGGCCCGTACGTGCCCCCGGAGCCGGTCCCCACCGAGCTGCGCTTCCCCGGTAAGGCGCTGCTGCTGCCCGGCGGCACCTTCCTCGTCTCGGACACCACCCGCCATCAACTGGTGGAGCTCGCGGCGGACGGCGAGAGCGTGGTGCGGCGGATCGGCGCGGGCGAGCGCGGCCTTACGGATGGCACGGGCGAGCGGGCCCGCTTCAGCGAGCCCCAGGGGCTCGCCCTGCTCCCCGACGGCACCGTGGCCGTCGCCGACACCGTGAACCACGCACTGCGCCGCTTCGACCCGGCCACCGGCGAGGTCACCACGCTCGCCGGGACCGGCCGCCAGTGGTGGCAGGGGTCGCCCACCGAGGGGCCCGCCCGCGAGGTCGACCTGTCCTCCCCCTGGGACGTCGCCTGGTTCGCCGGCCGGCTGTGGATCGCCATGGCGGGTGTCCACCAGTTGTGGACCTACGACCCGGAGGCCCAGGCCGTACGGGCCGCCGCCGGGACCACCAACGAGGGTCTGGTCGACGGCCCCGCCGAGGAGGCGTGGTTCGCCCAGCCCTCCGGGCTCGCCGCCACCGAGGACCGGCTGTGGATCGCCGACTCCGAGACGTCCGCGCTGCGGTACGTCGAGCGCGACGGCGACGGCTTCGCCGTCCGTACGGCCGTCGGCACCGGGCTCTTCGACTTCGGCCACCGGGACGGCGCCGCCGAACAGGCGCTGCTCCAGCATCCGCTGGGCGTCACCGCGCTGCCCGACGGCTCGGTGGCGATCTCGGACACCTACAACCACGCGCTGCGCCGCTACGACCCGGCCACCGGCGAGGTCTCCACGCTCGCCACGGATCTGCGCGAGCCCTCCGGCGCGGTCCTGGCCGACGGGGACGTCGTCGTGGTGGAGTCCGCCCGGCACCGGCTGACCCGGCTGCGGCTGCCGGAGGAGGCCGTAAGGGTCGACGCGGTGGCCCACCGCACCCAGCGGGCCGCGACCGACATCGCCCCGGGGACACTGCGGCTGGACGTGGTCTTCCAGGCGCCCGAGGGGCAGAAGCTGGACACCCGCTACGGCCCCTCCACCCGGCTGCTGGTCAGCTCCACCCCGCCCGAGCTGCTGGCCGAAGGAGACGGCGCGGGCACGGATCTTAACCGTGAGCTGGTCCTTACGGAGGGCATGACCGAGGGCGTGCTGCATGTCTCGGCCATGGCCGCCTCCTGTGACGACGACCCGTCCAACGAGTACCCGGCCTGCCATGTGCACCAGCAGGACTGGGGCGTCCCGGTGCGGATCACCGAGGGCGGCGCGACCCGGCTGCCGCTGGTGCTCTCCGGGATGGACGGCTGAGCCCCGACCGGCGGTCAGTCGGGGCAGTTGGGCAGCGTGGAGTACTGCACCTGGTCCTGGCGGATCCGGATGCCCGGCACCCACATCCGCTTGCCGTCCTGTAAGACGCGGAACCACATGCTGCTGTGCCCGCCCGCCTCGTCGGTCACCGTGACGCCGTTGGCGATGCGGCAGTCGGCGCGCAGTGCGTCGCCGTGCCAGGCCCGGCCCACGATGTTCGACGGGCGGTAGGCGACGTACGGATCCTCGGCCAGGCCCAGGGAGCAGGCGCGGACCCGCTTGTGCCGGCAGTCCTTCTCGGCGTTGTAGACGGTGATCCGGGCGTCGCCCAGGGACGAGGAGCCCGCCGCGCCGCCCGGGGACCCGCCGTCGCCGGACGACCGGAGGGCGATCACGCCGGCCGTGCCCCCGGCGATGACGACGACGGCGCCCACCGCCGCGAGCGTGAGCCGCAGCCGGCGCCGGGACGGCCGGCCCTCCGGAGGCTGTCCCGGGGGCGGCGACGCGGTCGCGCCGGGCTCCGGCCCGGTCCCCTCGGCGGCTTGTACGGCGGCCTCGGCTTCGGTGGCCCGGTGCAGCAGGGTCACCAGTTCGGGCAGCCGGTCCTCGGCGGTGAAGGAGAGCTTGCCCCACTGGACCAGGAGCCGCTCGTCGGGAAGGCTCTGGCCGCGCAGATAGCGGGAGAGGGAGGACCGGCTCGCGGGCAGCCGCCCCTCCAGTTCCTTCAGGCTGAGTCCCAGCTCGCCGTGCATCCGGCGCAGTGCGGTCACGAATTCCCGTACCGGGCCGGAGAGTTCCTCGGGAAGCGGGGCAAGGGGCTTGCGTCGCCGGTTCTCTGGGCGATTCGGATGCGCTGCCACGTACACCATTGCAGCACGGGATCATGAACATGCCGAGCGACACGTCCACACCCCCGAGGTGGACGTGCCGCTCGTTACAGGAACCGGGTCAGGAACGCATCAGTCCATGAACTTCAGCGGCCGGTAGGGCTTGTACTCGCTGCCCGGCTCCAGTCCGTAGCGACGGGTCGTGTGATCCGTCCCGAAGTCGCCGCGCTGCTCGTAGGAGGTGTACGAGGTGTGGGCGGCATCGTTCCACTTCTCGAACATCACGACATGGCGGGTGTTGTTGTTCCCGGAGGCGTCGATCAGCAGATCCCCGGGCCGCAGGTCGTTCAGGGCGATCGGCTTGGTGATGCCGGAGCCGGTGAGGCCCACGGTGTTGCTGCCGGGCGCCTGGAGGCCCAGCGCCATGGAGACATAGCCCGAGCAGTCCTGGCGGTAGCCGTCCGTCCAGACCTGGGCCTGGCTGTACGGCACCCGGCCGCCGTTGTTGGCGGTCAGCCAGGTGGCGGCCCGCTGCAGCGCCTCGGCGCGGGTGCCGCCGGTCTGCGGCGGCTTCGGCGGCTCACCACCGCCGTTCTGCACCGGGACCCCGGGCAGCGAGTCCTGCGGGATGTCCACCGCGACGACGGTCACAAAGCCGCTGACCGGACCGGTGATATGGGCCATGTAGGTCGAGCAGGCCCCGTCCTCGCAGACCTTCTTTCCGGTGTTGACCTGGTAGTCGGCGGTGATGCGGTCCTGGCCCGGGGCGTCCTTGTTGAGCATCCCGACGGACGGGGAGCCGGTGTCGGCGCTCTGGTGGACCACCCAGCGGGTGCCCCAGGTGGGGAAGTCGGCGGTGGCCGCGGCCTTGGTGCCGAACTCGCCCGTGGTCGTCTTCAGTTTGAGGGCGGCGGCCCCGCCCTGGGCCGAGGTGGTGTCGCGGCTCGTCACACCCTTCTCGGCGACCTTCCCGGCCTTCGCCGCCTTGGCGTCATGGCCCGCGGTGTCGCCTGAACCCGAGCAGCCCACGAGCCCGGTGGCGCCGATGCCCGCCGCGGCGATCGCGGGGACCACCCTGCGCAGGAAGATCCGGCGTCGGCCGCCGCTGATGGAGTGCGTCATGTAGGGATTCCCCCTTGGTGAGAGCGCCGACGGCGGGCGTCGGCACGGCTCGGTCGAGGCCGCCGGGCCGTTCGTCGCGGCGACGGGAACCACTGTGGGCCGCGGGGCGGGGCCTTTCCGGGGCCGAGCCGTCCTTCGGGACGTCCCAGCCGGGCGCGCCCCTGATGACCTGCCAGGACGCCCATGGGAGAGGCCAGGAGCGGGACATGGAGGGCGGTGCCGTGGGACATGACGAGACGGCCCCCGCCGAGGCGGGGGCCGTCCGGGGCAGGTAGCCGGGGGGAGGCGGCTACCTGTCCGGCTGAGGGGCTCGGAATCGGGCGGTCACCGGAGTGGAAGGCCAGGCGGTCACCGGAGGGAAGGCCGGGCGGTCACCGGAGGGAAGGCCGGGCGGTCACCAGAGCAGGGCGTCGGACGCGTCGCTCTGCCAGTAGCCGACCTCCGTCCCGTCGCCGACCTCCACCGAGTCGCCGGGAAGGTCGACGGCGCGGCGGCTGTCCTCCCCGGGGAGGGAGACGGTCAACCCGGTGGCCTTACGGCCGCCGTCGGCCGGGGCGTCGGCCGCGGAGGTGGTCAGGCCCGCGTAACCGCTCTCGCCGGGCGGCAGCGTGACGACCGTCTGGGGCCGGGTGTCCCCGTCCTGCGGCACGGCCGCCCGCCCGTCGTCGAACCGCGCCACGGGGGAGCCGATGAGACGGCAGGTCACCCCGGACTGGTTGGTGATCTCCAGCAGCAGATGGTTGGCCGGCCGGGGGACGGAGGTGACGCTCACCGACATCGTGTCGAGACGGCAGACGCCGGTCTCGCCCTCGACGCCGCTGTCGGCCCGCAGACCGCCCTGGGCCCCGGCGTCGGCCCCGCCCGCCACCGTCTCCCGCGCGGCCTGCTGGGCGCCGCCCTGGAGGCCGTCCTCGTGGACGGTGGGGACGGCCGAGGCCATGCTCTCGGCCTTGCCGGCCGTCTTCACGCCCGACGCGTCGGCGGTGCCGCACGCCGCGAGGGTGATGCCCGCGGCGACGATCGTAAGGCCGGCCGCGACCGAGCGCAGGGTGCCGGCGCGGTGGGCGAGGCGAGCGGTGGTGAGCGGCATGGCGGGTCTCCCCTCAGCGGGCGTTCGGGCGTTTTCCGGTACGGCTCAAGCCTGTCCGGACCCGCTGCCGTTCGGCTGGTGAACGGCTGCCGCCCGCTAACGTCCCGCTAACGCCCCGCTGTTCACCCCTGCTCAGGCCCCCTGTGACGGTTCGCCGGAGGCCCCGCCGGACCCCTCGCCGGGGGTCTTGCCGCGCCCGCTCCCGTCGCCCTGGGCGAAGAGCTTCACCAGGTCGCTCATGACGTAGCGGTTGGTGGCCTCCTCGTCCAGCAGATGCATCTCCGCCAGCCGCTCCAGGGAGTCCTGGATCAGCTCGGGGTCCGCGCCCGACAGGGCGGCCGCCTCGGCGGTGTTGACCTCCCGTGCGAAGCCGGTGCCCAGGGCCCGCAGCAACTGCGCGTCGTCCGCCGAGAGCCGGGCCACGGAGTTGCGCAGCGCGGCGGCCACTCCGGTGTCCTCGGCCGACAGCAGCGCCAGCCTGCGGCGCTCGTCGCGCAGCGCGGTGGCCAGCCGGGCCAGCCGCCAGCGCGGCCGGGCCATCAGCTGGGCGGAGGCGGCGCGCAGCGCCAGCGGCAGCCCGTCGCACAGGGCCACCAGCTCCCGCGCGGCCTCCGGGTCCTCGGCGACCCGGGCGGGGCCCAGCAGCGCGCCCAGCAGGGCCGCCCCGTCCTCGGTGCCGAGGGCGTGCAGCCGTACGGGGCGGGCGGTGTCGGTGGCGATCAGCCCGTCCAGCCTGCTGCGGCTGGTGACCAGCGTGGCGCAGTGGGGTCCGCCGGGCAGCAGCGGGCGCACCTGGGCGGAGCTGCCCGCGTTGTCCAGCACCACCAGCAGCCGGCGGCGGGCGGCCAGCGAGCGGTACAGCGCGGACGCGGCCTCGGTCGAGGTGGGGATCTGCTCGGCCGGGGTGCCCAGGGCGAGCAGGAATTCGCGCAGCACCTCGGCGGGCACCGTGGCCTCGCCGCCGCTGAAGCCGCGCAGATCCGCGAAGAGCCGTCCGTCGGGGAAGGCGGCGGCCTGGGCATGGCCCCAATGGACCGCCAGACCGGTCTTGCCGACCCCGGCGGGCCCGGTGAGCAGCGCGATACCGCCCTCCTGGGGGTAGCCGCCGGAGCCGCCCGCCGCGCCGCCCTGGGCCGGTTCGGCGCTGCCCCGGGCCAGCCGGGTCAGCTCGGCCAGCTCCGCACCCCGGCCTTGGAAGCCCGCCGGGGGCCGGGGGAGCAGCTCGGGCACGGACGCGGCGGCGGCCACGGACTGCTGATGCGACGGGGTCGACGGCCCCGGCTGCCCCGAGGGGCCCGGCGCTCCGGCGCTCTGGGCGCCGCCCTGCGGCCCGTCCGCCTCGGGGGCCGCCCGCAGGATCTCCTGGTACGCGGCGCTCAGCCGCTGGCCCGGGTCGACCCCCAGATCGTCGTCGAGCAACTGCCGGGTGCGGTGGAACCAGGCGATCGCGTCGGACTGCCGTCCGGAGCGGTACAGCGCCAGCATCAGGGCGGCGATCAGCCCCTCGCGCAGCGGGTTGGCGACGGCGGCGGGGTGCAGGGCGCGCACCGCCTCCTCATGCTCGCCCAGCGCCTTGTGCGCCCGGGCCAGGGCCTCCACGGCGCTCAGCCGGCGCTCCTCCAGGGCGTGCGCGGCCGCCGCGAACGGCGGGCTGGCCACGGTCCCGGTGAGCGCCGGGCCGCGCCACAGGCCGAGCGCCTGGCGGAGCAGCCGGACCGCCTCGCCGGGGGCGGACTCCGGGCTGGCCTGGGCGGTCAGCGCGTCGAAGCGCTGGGTGTCGATCAGGGACTCGGGGATGCGCAGCAGATAGGCGGAGCTGTGGGTGGCCAGCTCGACACCGTGGTCCTCGGCGCCGCCCTCGGCCAGCGCGGCACGGAGCCGGGAGACATGGCCCTGGATGACGGTCCGGGCGTGGGCCGGCGGCTCGTCCTCCCACAGGCTGGTTATCAACTGCTCGACGGACACCGTCGCGTTGGGCCGCAGCAGCAGCATCGCGAGCACGCTGCGCCGTTTGGCGGGCCCCAGCGGAAGCTCGATGGGCGCTGCCGGCGGTCCCGCGATGACGGTCACCGGTCCCAGCACGGAGAAGTCCAACTCAGCCCTCCAGAAAGGCGTGCAATGCCTTGGCCAGCAGCCGCGGGTCCTGCACTCCGCACAGTTCGCGTGCCGAGTGCATGGACAGGATCGCGATGCCGATGTCGACGGTGGCGATGCCGTGCCGGGCGGCGGTGATCGGACCGATCGTGGTGCCGCACGGCATCGAGTTATGGGAGACGAAGCTCTGCCAGGGCACCCCGGCGCGCTCGCAGGCGGCGGCGAAGACGGCCCGCCCGGCGCCGTCGGTGGCGTATCTCTGGTTGACGTTCACCTTGAGGATCGGGCCGCCGTTGGGCCGTGGGTGGTGGCCCGGCTCATGGCGCTCGGCGTAGTTGGGGTGAACGGCGTGGCCGGTGTCGGAGGACAGGCAGACGGTGCCCGCGAAGGCGCGGGCCCGGTCCTCGTACGCGCCGCCGCGGGCGAAGACCGAGCGCTCCAGCACCGTGCCGAGCAGCGGGCCGTCGGCGCCGGTGTCGGACTGGCTGCCGTTCTCCTCGTGGTCGAAGGCGGCCAGTACGGGGATGTACGGCAGCTTGGGGCGGGCGGCGGCGATGAGCGCGGCCGTACCGGCGTGCACGGAGACAAGGTTGTCCATCCGGGGCCCGGCGAGCAGCTCGCGGTCCCGGCCGAGGTAGGCGGGCGGCTCGACGCTGTGCGTCATCAGGTCCCAGCCGGCGATCTCCTCGGCCGCGACACCGGTCTCCTCGGCGACGAAGCGGATCAGGTCGCCCTCCTCGACGCCGCCGAGCCCCCAGATGGGCGTCATATGGCGCTGCTTGTCGAGCTTGAGGCCTTCGGTGTTGACGGACCGGTCGAGGTGGACGGCCAACTGGGGCACTCGCAGCAGCGGCCGGTCGATGGTGACGAGATGGTGTGAGCCGTCCTTGAGCGAGATCCGGCCGGAGAGCCCGAGGTCGCGGTCGAGCCAGGTGTTGAGCAGCACCCCGCCGTAGACCTCGACGGCGATCTGTCTCCAGCCGTGCGCACCGGTGTCGGGAATCGGCTTGACCCGCAAATTGGGAGAGTCGGTATGAGCACCGACAATTCGGTACGGAGTGGCGGGGTCCGCCCCCTCCGGTACGTACCACGCGATGATCGCACCGCCTCGCAGCACGAACCGACCACCGGCCGCGCCGTCCCAGGGCGCGGTCTCCTCGACCCGCTGGAACCCGGCCTTCTCCAGCCGCTCAGCGGCGCACGCCACAGCGTGGTACGGCGATGGGCTGGCGCGGAGGAAGGACATCAGGTCATCGGTGTGGCCGCGGTCGATGCCGGGTTGTGCGCTCATGTGCTCAGCATAGATTCGCCGGGGGGTGGCTCGCCCTGGGGCGGGTCGTGGCATCCATCCGTGGGGCCACGTTGATCCAATCTGATGAAAGCACGTCAGGTAAGGCGAAGATTCGGGAGAATCGGTCGATATTCCCCGTGTACCGAGCAACGCCGCACTGAGTCGTAAGTCAAGGGGATACCGGATGCGCGTTCTTCGCCACCTGCTTGTCGTTCTGGGGTCGCTGCTGCTGCTGTGCGCAGGCGGGCCTGCCATGGCCAAGCCTGTCACGGATTTCGCCGCGGGGCTCGCGCCCGTGGCCTCTCCGGAGCCGGCAGCCGCGCCCTCGCCCGGCCCGCGTCCGGGGAACGGCGGGGACAGTGAGGGCAAGGGCCACCCTCCCTGTCCGACCATGGACCGCATCGGGGGGACCAGCCTCGCACCCAACCCGCCGCGTGAGCGCTACTACCAGGGTGACTGGCGGCTCGGCCCCGCCCAGCTCCCCCGGTACGGCGCCATCGGGCGGATGCTCGAAGGCTACGAACGGCTCGACCACTTCCGCACCTCCTCCGCGTTCCTCGACTGCTACTGGAACGAGCAGACGAGCGGCTGGTGGTTCCCCTACCCCGACGGCTGGGTTCTGCTCAACGGGTCACCGCTGCACACCACGATCAGGATGAAGGTCGGTCAGAAGGTCGATCTCTTCGGGAGCGGTTTCGGCCACTTCCTCGCCCCGGCGGGCACGCCCTACGCGGAGCGCGCGCTGCCGCCCAGCAACCTCAACACCATCGACCCGGCGTATCCGAACGGCTATCACCTCTATGAGGTCACCGAAGCCTTCCTGGTCGAGGCCGGTCCCATCCGGCCATGGTTCGGACAACCGGGCTTCGGGCTCCAGTATCTGACCGGTCCTTCGATCCCCCAGTTGGTCGCGGCGGGTAATCTGCGCGCACTCAACTGAGGGCGGATCCTGAACCGGTGGACAGAACGGAACTCGTCACAACCCTGCGCGACGAACAGGTGCCGGACGCGCTGTACGACATCCCGGGAGTGCACGACATCCCGGTGCAGCCCGACGCCTACTACTACCTGCGCCCCGCCGCGGACGGCGGCTGGGAGACCGGGCTGAGGGAGCGCTCCCTGGACCGGGACACCAGCCGGTTCGCCACGGAGGACGAGGCGTGCCGGGACCTGCTGGAGAAGCTGAGGGCCCGCCCGCGCCCGCCGGAGGGCGGGGGCGAGTCGGTCGACGAACTCCTCGCCCAGGGCGAGGACCTCCGGCGGTGGGCCCGGGAAGAGGTCGAACGGGCCCTGCGCGAGCGGCCGCCCGACGAAACGAGGAACGGTGACGAGGAACGGTGACGAGGAGCGGTGACCAGGAGCGGTGACGACGTCCGCGGGCACAGGCCAGGGGCCGGCCGCCCCGCTGGAGAATGGGACGGCCGACCCCCTGGACGAGGGAAGAGAGCTCTCAGAACGCGGACTCGTCCAGGTCCATGAGGCTCTTGTCGACCGACTCGGCCAGCGAGCGCTGCACCGAGACGCCCGGCAGCACCTCTTGGGCGAAGAACTTCGCGGCGGCGATCTTGCCCGCGTAGAAGGACCGGTCCTTCGTGGAGGCGGTGCCCAGCTTCTCGGTGGCCACGGCCGCGCCCCTGAGGAGCAGGTAGCCGATGATCACGTCACCGGAGGCCAGCAGCAGCCGGGTGGAGTTGAGACCGACCTTGTAGATCGAGCTGACGTCCTGCTCGGTGGCGGCCAGGTCGGTGAGCATCGCTCCGACGATCGCCTCCAGGTCCACCGCGGCCTGGGCGAGCTGGTCGCGGGCGGCTTCCAGCTCCTCGCCACCGGCGGCCTCGGCCAGGAACTTCTTGATCTCCTCCGAGACGACGGTCAGGGCCTGGCCCTGGTCCCGGACGATCTTGCGGAAGAAGTAGTCCTGCCCCTGGATGGCGGTGGTGCCCTCGTAGAGCGTGTCGATCTTGGCGTCCCGGATGTACTGCTCCAGCGGATACTCCTGGAGGTAACCGGAGCCGCCGATGGTCTGCAGGGACTGCGCGAGCTGCTCGTACGCCTTCTCCGAGCCGTAGCCCTTGACGATGGGCAGCAGCAGGTCGTTGAGGCGGCTCACGGCGGAGGCGTCCTCGCCCGCGGCCTCCTTGACCAGGATCTCGTCCTGGACGGAGGCGGTGTAGAGGACCAGGGCGCGCAGGCCCTCCGCGTACGCCTTCTGCGTCATCAGCGAGCGACGCACATCCGGGTGGTGGGTGATGGTCACGCGCGGGGCGGTCTTGTCGGTGAAGGCCGCCAGGTCCGGGCCCTGCACCCGCTCCTTGGCGTACTCCAGGGCGTTGAGGTAGCCGGTGGAGAGCGTGGCCATGGCCTTCGTGCCGACCATCATCCGGGCGAACTCGATGATCTTGAACATCTGGCGGATGCCGTCGTGCTTGTCGCCCAGCAGCCAGCCCTTGGCCGGGTGGTCGGCGCCGAAGGTCAGCTCACAGGTGTTGGAGGCGCGCAGACCCATCTTGTGCTCGACGTTGGTGGCGTAGACGCCATTGCGCTCGCCGAGCTCACCGGAGTCCCAGTCGAAGTCGTACTTGGGGACGACGAACAGCGACAGCCCCTTGGTGCCGGGCCCCGCGCCCTCGGGCCGGGCCAGCACGAAGTGGATGATGTTGTCGGAGAGGTCGTGCTCACCGGAGGTGATGAACCGCTTCACACCCTCGATGTGCCAGCTTCCGTCCTCCTGCTGGGCGGCCTTGGTGCGGCCCGCGCCGACGTCGGAGCCGGCGTCCGGCTCGGTCAGCACCATGGTGGAGCCCCACTGCCTGTCCACCATGAGCTGGGCGATCTTGAGCTGCTCCTCGGTGCCCTCGTCGTGCAGCACACCCGCGAAGGCCGGGCCCGAGGCGTACATCCAGATCGGGGTGTTGGAGCCGAGGATGGTCTCGGCCGAGCCCCACAGCAGCGAGCGGGGGCAGGCCGTGCCACCGAGCTCCTCCGGGACGCCCAGCCGCCACCACTCGGCCTCCATGTAGGCCCGGTAGCTCTTCTTGAACGACTCGGGAAGCGGTGCCGTGTGGGTCTTGGGGTCGAAGACGGGCGGGTTCCGGTCGGAGTCGGTGTAGCTCTCGGCCAGCTCGTGCTCGGAGAGCCGGGATATCTCCGCGAGCACGCTCTTGGCGGTCTCGACGTCCATCTCCGCGAACGGGCCGGTGCCGTACACCGTGTCGCGCCCGAGCACCTCGAAGAGGTTGAACTCGATGTCGCGGAGATTCGACTTGTAGTGCCCCATGGCGACGGCTCCGTAAGGGATCGGGAGGCCAGGACCTCTGCGTTGACGCGTATCGGATGAGCTGTCGCCATGATGCTACCCGTGGGTAATAAAGGGCAACCCTCAACCGGGTAACTGTGACTCAGTACGCTTCTTCGCATGTACGGCTACGACCAGAACGCGAGCGCAGGGCAGGGTTATGCCGCTCCGCCACCTCCGCCGCAACAGCAGCCGCATGCGTCACATCACGCGCAGGCGGGTGCGGGCTACGGCCAGCAGCCGCTCTACCCGGAGCCCTCGCCGCCGTCGCTCGCCGACGCGGTGCGCGCCTTCACCACCGGTTCGATGCCGGCCGAGGACTTCCAGCAGATCTTCGCGGGCTCGAAGGTCTACTGCCCGCGAGGTGACAACCCCGGCTTCCTGGCGCTGCACAACACCCAGCAGCCGGTGATCCCCATGTTCACCTCGCTCAAGGAGCTGCGGCGGTATGCGGGCAAGGAGTCCAAGTACTTCGTGATCACCGGCGCCGAGGTGATCGACCTGCTGCCCACCGGCTACGGCTTCGTCCTCGACATGGAGGGTGAGCACCGGATCGTCTTCGACGCGAAGGCGGTGGAGCAGATGGTGGACTTCGCGATGAGGCGTATGTACGGATAGGCCCGGACAGGTCCGGATATCGCCGTTCGCCTCGCGGGCCGCTCGGGCGGAAATAAAGGCCCTCTTGCGAGTTGTTCACCATTCAATTAAGTTGAATGGTGAACGACCGAGGAGGCCGTCATGCCCGCAGTGACCGTAGAGAACCCGCTGACCCTGCCGCGCGTCGCGGCACCCGCCGAGGCACGACACCGCCCCGTGCTCGCCGTCACCACCGCCCCCAGCGGTTTCGAGGGGGAGGGCTTCCCGGTGCGCCGGGCCTTCGCGGGCATCGACTACCAGCACCTCGACCCGTTCATCATGATGGACCAGATGGGCGAGGTGGATTACGCGCCGGGCGAGCCCAAGGGCACCCCCTGGCACCCCCACCGCGGCTTCGAGACCGTCACGTACATCATCGACGGGATCTTCGACCACCAGGACAGCCAGGGTGGTGGCGGCACCATCACCAACGGTGACACCCAGTGGATGACGGCCGGCTCGGGTCTGCTCCACATAGAGGCGCCGCCGGAGTCGCTGGTCATGGCGGGCGGCCTCTTCCACGGTCTGCAGCTCTGGGTGAACCTCCCGGCCAAGGACAAGATGATGGCGCCGCGCTACCAGGACATCCGCGGCGGCAACGTGCAACTGCTGACGACCCCGGACGGCGGCGCGCTGCTGCGGGTCATCGCCGGTGAGCTGGACGGCCACCAGGGTCCCGGTATCACCCACACGCCGATCACGATGATCCACGCCACGCTGGCGCCGGGTGCGGAGATCACCCTGCCGTGGCGGGAGGACTTCAACGGTCTCGCGTACGTCCTCGCGGGCCGCGGCACCGTCGGCACCGAGCGCCGCCCCGTTCAGGTGGGTCAGACGGCGGTCTTCGGCGACGGCGGCTCGCTGACCGTCCGAGCGGACGAGAAGCAGGACTCCCACACTCCGGAGCTTGAAGTCGTCCTTCTGGGCGGACAGCCCATCCGCGAGCCGATGGCCCACTACGGCCCGTTCGTCATGAACACCCGCAAGGAGCTCCAGCAGGCGTTCGAGGACTTTCAGAAGGGGCGTCTCGGCACGGTCCCGGCCGTGCACGGGATGTCCGAGGGCGGGATGTCCGAGGGCGGGATGTAAGGCTCGCCGGGACCACACGCGAACGAGCCCCGTCCGGATATGGACGAGGCTCGTCGGCGCTTACGGGCGGATCACCCGTCTTTCCGTGGTGTCTCAGTGTTGCCTGGCGCGACGCTTCCGGGTCATGAACGCGACTGCCGTGCCCGCACCGGCCAGCAGGGCACTGAGGGAGATGATCTCCAGCAGGCCGGACGTGCCCGTGTTGGCCAGCGAGCCACCGCCTCCGCCAGTCCCCGAGCCTCCGCTGGTCCCCGAGCCTCCGCCAGTCCCCGAGCCTCCGCCTGTCCCGGAGCCTCCGCCGGACTGGGGGCCTGGCTCGTTGGGCGGCTCAGAGGTCGGCGGCTCGGACGACGACGGAGTGGGCGTCGGCGTAGGAGTCGGCGATTTCTTGGGGATGTACACGCCGGCGTCAATCGTGTGATCGACCTCTCCCGGCTTGTCCGGCGCCGTGACAGGTGCGCGTCCGTTGCACAGCCGCCCGGTCGTCGGCGGGGTCACATTCGAGTCATGTGCCCGGTTGTCACCGGCCCGCGGGAGCGTGAACCGCAGCTTGGTGGCCGGCGGCTCAGTCGGCACCTCGCTGGTGTCCGCGGTACACACATCGAACTGCACCGTGTACTTCGCACCCGGCTTGAGCTCGTAGGCGGCGCCGACTCCGCCGAAGTAGTACTCGCCGGCGGCATCGGTCTTGGTCGTGGCGACCTGCTTGCCGTCGGCGTCCAACAGGTTGATCGTCGCGTCCGGCAGCGGCACTTCGGCGGGACCCTCGGGATCCTGGATCCCATTGTGGTCGCCGTCGAACCACACCCGGTTGCCGATCTGGATCGGCGCGTTCGCCGCCTCGTACGCGATATCGCCGAGCCCACCGGCCTTACCGAACCCATTGTCGGTCGAATTCACGAACTGGTACGCGTTGGCGGAATGGTTGTTACCGGGACCCTGGCCGGTCTGGATGTCGTAGTAACCGGTCCCGTCGGTGCTGTAGTTGTCGGTCGGGTCCATCTGCGTGCTGACGACCCATTGCTGCTGCGGAATGTAGGCGACCGCCCCTTGGGAGGCTTCGTTGTGCACTCCTTGGACCTGCTCCGGGGCGCCGTTGTTCCGAACGTAGTCGCCCGGGAAGTATTCGACGACGCCGCTGTTCTGGTTGCCGTCGGTGGCGGGGTCGGCGTGGTTGGGGCAGTTCCCGGTGCCTTCCCACGAGTATCCACCGTCGGGATTGGCGCAGGCCATGTTGATGTCACCACCGGACATGCCGCTTTCCGGGGTGTCGTTGCCCGGCCGAGGGTCCAGCCCGCCCCCACTGACCACGTCCATGAACCGGTCGCGGAAACCGAGGATCATCGAACCGTCACGGGCGAAGGCCAGGGTGGAGAGCTCCGGCTGCGGATCGACGAGGAGAGTTCCTCCGTTTACTTTGAATTTGTCCCAAGTTGCCAGGTTGGTGTTCCACGGGTTCCAGTGATTTGCCTGGTCATTCCCCGCGGCACCGGCATAGACGGGACCGCGCTCGGCGGTGAGCGGCTGGGTCAGCACTGTGTCGAACCGCTCGCCGTCGTAGGCGTAGACGACGGTCTTCAGGTCCTCGCGCTTCTGCGTGCTCTCCGCGCTGCACACGCCACCGACGTAGAGCTTGTTGTCGTGGGTGGACAGCGCGAACGGCCGCCAGTCGCCGGCCACCGCGCAGCCCGGGTCCGGGATGCGCACCGTCGCCTTGGGCGCGGACGCGGTGGTCCCGGTGGCGTCGAAGCTGACCAGGGACCGGGTCCGCAGGTTCACCGCGTACAGCGTCGAGCCGTCCTCCGACAGGGCCAGGCCGCCGATGCTCTCCTTGCCCGCCGCATCGGTGAACCCGGCGTCTTTGTTCATGTTGCCGGTGTCGTGCGGCGTCACCGCGGCGCCCGGCACCTTCGCGAACAGGGTCGTCGCGCCCTCACCGTTGGTCGGCACGGTGTAGATCGCGTCACCGCCGTCCGGCCCGTACGGGGTGTACCGCCGGGCGAACTCGCCCTGGAACAGTCGCTTCCGGTTCTTGTCGTAGGCCAGTGCGAACGTGGTGCCCACCTGGTCCTGCGTGTTGAGCGCGGTCGGGCACGCCGTCTGATCAGGACACGTACCTCGTTTGTCCGTCCCGAACGCCACCAGTGCCCGGGTGTCTTTCCCGCCGGCCGCGTTGTGGATGGGTACGAAATAGCGCGAGTCCGGCAGTGCGTAGTCGGCTGGGTTCCAGACCCCGGTCATGACCGAGTCGTCCTTGCCGTCCGACACGTCCACGAACGTCGTGAAGCTGTCGAAGTGGTTTTCCGCCGTCGAGGCCGGCGCCGCCTGAAGATACTTGTTGTACGGCGCCGGGATGGTGACGTCGACGCGGTACTGGCCGCCGGTCAGTTCGGTCGACTTCGAGACCACCACCTTTCCGGTGGCATCCGTGGTGCCGGTGACCCGATGGCCGGCAGGGTCGGTTACCCGAACCTTCATGCCCCGCTGCGGCACGTCCATGGCCGCGTTGATCACGCCGGTGCCGAAGAAATCCCGCAGGACCTGAACCGTCAGAGTTCCGTCGCCAGTCGAAGCGGTGGCCGTCCCGGCCGTCGCGCCCATGGCGCTGCCCAACAGTACGAAAGTGCAGAGGCCCACTCGTGCCAGTGGCCCCGTACGCTTCCCGGCTGTCCGGCGTAACCTGCTACACACTCTTCGCACAGCCATCACTCTCCCCTCGTGATGTGAACCGACCACCCGCTTCGAGCCGTACATCCGCTTCCCGGCCCCCGGGTGACACGTCGGCCATGAAAAGGGCCCACCGCTGTTTCGGTGGGCCCGGTCGTTCTTGGTCGTCCTGGCGGATGGAGCGAATTCAGGGACTCGGGAGTGCCTTTCCCAGGCGAGTCGCACTCGTCCTCGCCTTCCCACACGGAAAGAGAACAAGAGTCTGAATAGTGATCCTGAACCGCCTCACCAGCAGCGATACTGTAGCGGGTGGACGCCAAGATCGGGGGGAGAGTAGGGAATGAATAAGCAGAACGTGTTAGCAATGCACCGTGTGCGGAGTCTGAAAATCAGACACGTTCTCTCGCGGCGTGCGGCCGGCCGGCGCCGATGGCTGCGGCCACGCTGGGTGGCAGTCGTCATCGGTGGTGTGGCCGTCGCGGTGACCACGTTCCTGGTCGCCGACAGCGGCTCCGGCCCTACCGGTCCGAAGGCGTTGACCTCGGATCAGGCGAGCCGTCTGGCGGTGACACGGTTCCTCAACTACCAGGCGGGCGGGCGCGCCCTGACGATCAACGTGCCGAACACCGCTGGTGGGCTGACCATCACCGGATCCATCGACTACCGCGGCAAGATCGGTTACGGCGTGGTGCACGGCACCGGGCGCGATACGTCCAGCGACGGGCTGATCGAGTGGACGGCCACCACCGTGTTCGTCCACCCGATGGCGAAGGCCCCGGCCAAGGCGCCCGCACGGCCGCCGGGTTCGGGCTGGTACAGCCGTCCGCTGCAGAGGTACGGCAGTTCGCTGGACAGTTCGCTGGCCATCGCGCTGAAGCTCGGTAGCGACCGGCCGGACAATGCCGAACTCCTGCCGCAGAACGGTGCCGCCTGGGTGGGACAGGACCGGTTGGACGGCCATCAGGTGGACATCATGACCGGGCCGAGCGCCCGTGCGACGTCCGGTCCGGCGGGGGCGGGTGCCGTGCGCTACTGGATCGGCTCGGACGGCACCATGTACCGGGTTCGCGTCGGCGTGGCGTCCGCATCGGAGCCGGTGGTCATCGATTTCGACACCCAGAAGTACGTTCCGGTCCGGCCGGTACCCGGAGCCACCCCGACGCGGTAGCCGCCGCTCAGGACGTCCGCACCCGCGCGGCTTCGGCGAGCAGTGACGTCGGCGGCAGCCGGACGCCCGCCGTGTCCGGCAGCGCCGGAACGGCCGGAACGGCGGTGGCGCCCGCGGTCCTGGCGTTCGGGAACTGCGGCTGTCGCTTGGGTGCCGCCACGTCGGTGAACGGGATTCCGCCAGGTGCCGTCGGCTTCGCCCAGGTGCCGGACGGCGAGGGCGACCGGGCGGGACGCGGGCAGGACGCGGTTGTCGCGAGCCGGGCGGGCACCGTCGTTCGCAGCTCATTGCCGCGCAGGCAGTTGCCCCGTCCCTTCGTGGCGGTGGGGAACGTCCAGCCGACGTCGACGCTGTTGGCGGCGAAGGTGTTGTCCAGGATCCGGTTGCCGTCCGGCTTGATGTCGGCGGTCGCGGTGATCACCAGCCCGGCGTTGCTGTTGCCGGCGACTCGGTTGCGGATGAACTGGTTGTCGGTGCCGCCGTCGACGCCGATGCCGATGCCCCACCCGCCGTCGGCCTGTTCGGGGGTGGCCGCCTGCTGGTTGGCCGCGATCAGGTTGCCCGCGATGACGGCGTCCTGCTGCGGGAGCAGCTTCTCCTGGTGGTCGGAGTTGGTGGTGAGCCCGACCCGGTTGCCGACCAGACGGTTGCCGACCACGTACATGTCGCCACTGGCATTGGTGCCTTCGTATCCGACCGCGTTGAGTTCGGCGATGTTGTCCCGCACCACGATGCGACAGGGCTTGCACTGTCCGGCATAGATCCCCGAGTCGGCCGAGCCCGAGGTGTACGAGTGCTCGATGACACCGTTTTGTGCGGAGAACGCGTAGATGCCGTACAGCCCGTTGCGGGTCGCGGTCACGTGGGAGACCAGGAATGACTTCAGGAAGGTGACGGGTTCGTCGCCGGTGTCGTAGCCGCCGGACTGCCCCGGCATTCCGGCGGCCGCCTTCGCCGAGCCGGTGACCAGGACCCCGTTCTGGGTGTTGTTCTCCACGGTCAGGTTCTCCACGGCCACCCCGGGGGCGGTGACGACGACGCCGTTCGGCTGCCGCAACCGCCCGTCGATGACGACCTTGTCCCGAGACGCGCCGCGAAGAGTGATGCGAGCCGTCGATATCTTCACCGACTCGTGGTACTTGCCCGGTGCGACCAGCACAAGATCGCCGGGCCGAGCCAGAGAAACCGCGGCCGAGATCGTCGGGGCGTCGGCCGGCACGTTGATCGTCACATGCGCACCGGACGGTCGTCGGCCCTGATCCGATCCGTCATCGTCCGCGCCGCAGCCGACCATGACGGGTGTCAGTGTGCCGAGTAACGCGGCCATCAGGCGCAGACGGAGACGAGGCATGGCCTCATCCTGGCACGGGCGCCGACGGGGTCGCAGGCGCCGATTCGGATATGGCACAGTTCACGCTGTGCGCCAAGCCGACTCCCGCCCGTCACGCCGCACGTTTCTCGGTGCCACCGGCACCGTGACCGCCGTCGGCCTCTCCGCCGGGTGCCAATCGCGTTCCGACCCGCCGGACCGGGACGATGCCCCCGCGCCGACCCCGCCGGTGTCACCAACGGGCCGGTACCAGGCGGGCATCACGCTTCCACAACCAGCCCAGCGGAACCTGCTGGCCGTGGTGGCCGACCTCGTTGACGCCGTGCCTGTCCGTCCGTTGCTGGCCGAACTCGGCGAGGCAGTCCGGACACTCACCGCGGGGATCGACACACGGTTGATGGGCCTGCCGCCGGGCGATCTGACCGTGACGATCGGGGTGGGCCCCCGGCTGGTGCGCACGGTCGATCCTGCCCTGCCCGGCGCGAAGGACCTCCCACGGTTCTCCCGCGAACAGATCGCCTCCCGGGCACGCGGCGGCGACCTGCTGATACAGATCTGCGCCGGCGACGCCTTGGTGGTACCGGTCGTGGCTGCCGCGCTTCTGGAGCAGGCCGGTGACCGGATACAGGAACGCTGGCGGCAGTCCGGAGTCCGTGGTGCGAACGTGCCGGTGGATCGGGGCCGTGCCGCGCCACGAAACCTCTTCGGTTTCGTCGACGGCATCGTGGGCCCCCACACGAGGGCCGAACAGGAACGCGACCTGTGGTTGGCCGGGCCGGCTCCGGTCGCCGGCGGCACCCTCGCCGTACTACGACGCATGGAACTCGATCTGCCGCGGTTCGCCAAGCTGTCCGTCCCCGAACAGGAAGCGGTCTTCGGCCGGCGCCGAACCACTGGCGTGCCCCTCTCCGGTGGCTCCATCGCCTCGGGCCCGGACCTCGGCGCGAAAACGCCGGACGGACGCTACCTCGTCCCGGCGGAGGCCCATGCCCGCAGAGCACACGCCACCGCGGTCGGCGTCGGCCTCATGCTCCGTCGCTCCTACAGCACCGACGGACCCGCCCCCGGCCTGCTCTTCATGAGCTTCCAGAACGACATACGGACATTCACCAACACCCTCACCCGTATGGACAATTCCGATGCCCTGCTGGAATACACGACCACGACCGCCAGTGCGACCTTTCTGATACTTCCCGGTTTCGACGAACAACACCCGCTTGGTTCCCGGCTCTTCCGCTGAACGGCCCGGCCGCCTCGGCACCATCCCGGACGGCGCGAGCTGATCACGCGCGGGGGGCCGACCCGTCCGCCGCCGGGCCGGGCCGCTCGTTCGGGCTTGCCTCGTACAGCTCGTACCAGATGCATTTGCCGTCGCCGCGCGGATCCACCCCCCAGATGTCGGCGAGCATCTCCAGGAGCAGCAGCCCGCGCCCCGACGAGGCCAGCTCGCCCGGCCGCCGGCGGTGCGGCAGCTCATCGCTGCTGTCGGCGACGTCCAGCCGCAGCCGCCGGGCCCCGTGCCGCCCGCTGACCTCGGCCACCAGCAGGGCGTCTCCGTCGGTGTGCACCAAAACGTTGGTGACCATCTCGGAGAGCATCAGCACCGCCGACTCCACCTGGTCCGGGTCGGCCCAGTCGTGCAGCATGTCGCGCAGTTGCTGCCGGGTGCCCGCTATGCGCTCCGGCTCGGCCTGCGCGACCGTGACCGCGGTCCGCCGCACCGGCGCCGAACCGGGCCCGACCAGGCACACCTCCGCCTCCCGGCGGATCAGCAACAGCGCTATGTCGTCCTCGCGCCGGTCCGCGAGCGGGCCGGTGGTGTGGTGGGAGGGCGGCCCGTGCACGGCCTGCACCAGGGAGTCGGCGAGGGCTTCGAGGTCGTCGGAGTCGAGGCCGCCTGAGGGCAGGCCGTCGGAGGGCAGAGCACCGGAGGGGAGGGTGCCGGAGTCGTTCGTGAGGGTGGCGGGCCGCTCGAAGACCTTACGGATCCGGTCCCAGCCGGTCTCCAGATCGTGCCCGCCGGTCTCAATCAGCCCGTCGGTGCACATCAGCAGCGTCTCGCCGGGCTCCAGCACCACCCGGGTGGTCGGATAGTCGGTGTCCGGGTCGATGCCCAGCGGCAGCCCGCCCGACGTGGGCCTGACCACCATCGTGCCGTCGGCGAGCCGGACCGCCGGGTCGGGGTGGCCCGCGCGGGCGATGTCCAGGGTGCCGGCGACCGGGTCCACCTCCATATAGAGGCAGGTGGCGAACCTCGGGTCGTACCGGCCGTCCGGGCCGTCGGGCCCCGACAGCCCGGCGAGGAAGCGGGACGCGCGGGAGAGCACCGCGTCGGGGTGGTGCCCCTCGGAGGCGTACGCCCGGACCGCGATCCGTAGCTGCCCCATGATCCCCGCGGCGTGCACATCGTGGCCCTGCACATCGCCGATCACCAGCGCGGTACGCCCCGAGGGCAGCCCGATCACGTCGTACCAGTCGCCGCCGACCTGTAGTCCGCCGCCGGTCGGCACATAGCGCGCGGCCACCGTCAGCCCCGGGATATCGGGCTTGCTGGCGGGCAGCATCGAGCGCTGCAGCCCGTCCGCCAGCTCCCGCTCGGTCTCCTGGAGCGCGGTGCGGGACAGCGCCTGGGCCAGCATCCGCGCGATCGTGGTCAGCACCGATCGCTCATCGGGCGAGAACGACACCGGATGGGCGAATCCGGCCATCCACGCGCCGATGGTGCGGCCCGCGACGATCAGTGGCAGAAACGCCCAGGACCGGCGCTTACGGGGCCGGCCGAGCGACCAGGCGGCCGGAAACCGGCCGCGGTACTCCTCCGGTGTGGGCAGATAGACCGCCCGGCCGGTGCGGACCACCTCGGCCGCCGGATAGTCGGTGCCCAGCCCGATGTCGTGAAAGGGGTGATCGGCGCCCGCCCGCGGCCCGTGGTGGCCGATCACCGAGATCCGCTCGCCCTGGACGCCGAAGACCGCGAGCCCCTCCGGGGAGAAGCCCGGCATGGACAGCCCCGCCGCGACCCGCAGCACCTCGGCGGTGGACATCGCCTCCGCCAGCGCCCGCCCCGCGTCCAGCAGGAACGCCTCGCGGTTGCGCCGCCAGTCGCCGGTGACCGGCGGGCCCGCGGCCGAGGTGCCGGGCAGCGGGTCGGGGACCTCCTGGAGGGTGCCGAGCAGGTAGTAGCCGTCCTCGCTGCCGCCCCGCGCTATCGGCCGGGACCGGGTGCGCACGGTCCGCAACACGGTGCCCTTCTCGTCCACGATGCGCAGCCGGGCCTCGGCGAGCGTGCCCTCGGCCACCGCGAGGTCGACGATCGCCTGGACCTCCAGCCAGTCCGCGGGGTGGAAGCACGCGCGGGCGGCGGCCTCGGGAAGGGTGACGGGCTCGGCGGGCAGGCCCACCAGCCGGGCCGCCTCGGCGTCATAGCTGACGGCGCCCGAGACACTGTCCCAACGCCATAGGCCGGTCGCTATGGCGGCCAGCAGGTCCTCGGTGCGCATTGCGCTACCTTATGGGGATTTGCCAACCGCTTACCAGTGAGGGTCGCGGCGCCGGTAGGCTTGGCCGGAAGTTCACGAGGGTACGCACGCCTCCCGATCAGACGACTTGGATGAATGATGCATCGGTACCGGTCGCACACCTGTGGTCAGCTCCGCGCCGCTGACGTCGACACCGACGTCCGGCTCTCCGGCTGGCTCCACAATCGACGGAACCTGGGCGGCATCCTCTTCATCGATCTCCGCGACCACTACGGCCTGGTCCAGCTCGTGGTGCGCCCCGACACCGCCGCCAACGAGGCGCTGAGCTCGATCAGCAAGGAGACCGTCGTCCGTATCGACGGCCGGGTCATCGCGCGCGGCGCGGACAACGTCAACCCCGAACTGCCCACCGGCGAGATCGAGGTCGAGGTCGCCGACGTCGAGGTGCTCGGCGCCGCCGACCCGCTGCCCTTCACGGTCTTCCCCGAGGACGGGGTCGGCGAGGAACGGCGCCTGGAGTACCGCTTCCTGGACCTGCGCCGCGAGCGTATGCACCGCAACATCATGCTCCGCTCCGCCGTCATCTCCGCCATCCGGCAGAAGATGACCGCGCAGGGGTTCAACGAGCTGGCTACCCCGATCCTGTCCGCCACCTCGCCGGAGGGCGCCCGGGACTTCCTGGTCCCCTCCCGGCTGCACGCGGGCAAGTTCTACGCGCTGCCGCAGGCCCCGCAGCAGTTCAAGCAGCTCCTGATGATCGCGGGCTTCGACCGCTACTTCCAGATCGCGCCCTGCTTCCGCGACGAGGACGCCCGCGCCGACCGCTCGCCGGGCGAGTTCTACCAGCTCGACGTCGAGATGAGCTTCGTCGAGCAGGAGGACGTCTTCGGCGTCATCGAGAAGGTGATGACCGAGCTCTTCGAGGAGTTCGGCGGCGGCCGGCATGTGACCTCGCCCTTCCCGCGGATCCCGTTCCGCGAGGCCATGCTGAAGTACGGCTCCGACAAGCCGGATCTGCGGGCCCAGCTCGAGCTGCGGGACGTCAGCCACATCTTCGAGGGCTCCGGCTTCAAGGCGTTCGCGGACAAGCACGTACGCGCGCTGGCGGTGCCGGACACCGCCGACCAGCCGCGGAAGTTCTTCGACCAGCTCGGCGAGTTCGCCTCTCTGCAGGGCGCCAAGGGGCTGGCCTGGGTGCGGATCGGCGAGGACGCCAAGCTGACCGGGCCGATCGCGAAGTTCCTCAACCACGAGGACGTCGAGAAGCTGATCACCGAGGTCCAGGGCAAGCCCGGCACGTCGATCTTCTTCGGCGCGGGTGAGTTCGACGAGGTCTCCAAGATCATGGGCGCGGTGCGGGTCGAGGCCGCCAAGCGGACCGGCCACTTCGAGGAGGGCGTCTTCCGCTTCTGCTGGATCGTGGACTTCCCCATGTTCGAGCGGAACGAGGACACCGGGCAGATCGAGTTCTCCCACAACCCCTTCTCCATGCCGCAGGGCGGTCTGGAGGCCCTGGAGACCAAGGACCCGCTGGACATTCTGGCGTGGCAGTACGACATCGTCTGCAACGGTGTGGAGCTGTCCTCCGGCGCCATCCGGAACCACGAGCCGGACGTCATGTACAAGGCGTTCGCGCTCGCGGGCTACGACCGCGACGAGGTCGAGCGCGAGTTCGGCGGCATGCTGCGCGCGTTCCACTTCGGCGCCCCGCCGCACGGCGGCATCGCCCCCGGCGTCGACCGCATCGTGATGCTGCTGGCCGATGAGCCCAACATCCGCGAGACCATCGCCTTCCCGCTCAACGGCAACGCGCAGGACCTGCTGATGGGCGCGCCCAGCGAGGTGGACGAGGCGCGGCTGCGGGAGCTGCACCTGTCGGTGCGCAAGCCGCCGCAGGTCAAGAAGGCCGAGACCTCCGAGAAGGCCGAGACCTCCGAGAAGGCTGAGAAGGCAGATAAGGCTGAGAAGACGGCCGCCGAGGCCGAGAAGCCCGCCGAGTAGGCGGGCCGGACGAGACCCACAGGGCGGGGGCGTGCCGAACGGCGCGCCCCCGCCCCGCGTCTGCGGATGGCCGAATGACGCGCTTCGCACAGCCATTCACAGCCGGCACCCATGGGGCTGCCAGCTTGCCTCCCTACTGTCCCGGGCCATGACCGAACAGCAGAGCAACGACCTGGATCCCGAGCGGGACCTGACGAGGCGGCGGGTCGTGGTGGCCGGCGGCGCGGCCGTCGCGGCGGCGGGCCTGGGAACGGCCATCGCCACCACCGCCTCGGCGGGCGAGACCTCCGCGACCTCCGCCACCCCCTCGGCCTCCGCCTCCTCCCCGTCCGGGGAGGTCTGTTACCGGCTCACCTCGGAGACGACCGAGGGGCCGTACTACATCGACGCGGACAAGATCAGAAAGGACATCACCGAGCACAAGGAGGGCATTCCGATGACCCTCCGCCTCAAAGTGATCGACTCCGATAGCTGCAAACCCGTGGCGAAGGCCGCCGTCGACATCTGGCACTGCGACGCGCTGGGGCTCTACTCGGGCTATGAGAGCTCGAGCAGCGGTGGGGGCGGCACCCCGCCCACCGGCACCCCGCCCACCGACGCCCCGACGGGTGCTCCGACCGGTGGCCCGCCCGGCGGCGGCCACCAGGATCCGACCGACGACAAGCGGTATCTGCGCGGCACCCAGTTGACCGACCGGCACGGCTTCGTCGAGTTCACCACGGTCTTCCCCGGCTGGTACCGGGGCCGCTGTGTGCACGTCCACACCAAGGTGCACGTCGGCGGCAAGCTCACGGACGCCGGTTACGAGGGCGGCCACACCTGCCACACCGGTCAGCTCTTCTTCGCCGAGGAGGCGGTGCTCGCCTCGGCCGAGGTGGCCCCGTACAACACCAGCACCACCGAGCGCACCACCCTCGACGAGGACGGGATCTACCCCGGCAACGGCGCGCAGGGCGGTCTGCTGAACCTGAAGTACCGCAAGGGAAAGATCGAGAAGGGTGTCACCGGAAGCCTCACCCTGGGGGTCGACCCCGACGAGACCCACGAGGGCACCGACCTCTGAAGCCCCGGGGTGAAGTGGAGCCCCGGGGTGAAGTGAAGCCCTGAGGCGAGGTGAAGACCTGAGGCGAGGTGAAGCCCTGGGCGCCCTCGGGTCAAAGCCTCCGGTCCACGCCGCACGGTGTGCCACGGTCCGCGCGGGCGGCCCGGTGCACGGCGCGCAACAGCCGCTTCGGCGTGGTCCGGTGCTGCCATAAGACGGCTTGCACGCCGTACTCCATCACCGCCATCAGCTCCGTCTCACGGAGCTCGC
This sequence comes from Streptomyces violaceusniger Tu 4113, assembly GCF_000147815.2. NCBI lineage: Bacteria > Bacillati > Actinomycetota > Actinomycetes > Kitasatosporales > Streptomycetaceae > Streptomyces > Streptomyces violaceusniger. Next base: position 101,144 of record NC_015957.1, read on the forward strand.
CCGCGATCAGCACCACCCGCTGCCGACCGCCCCGCACCAGGCGGCGCAGCTCCGCCCCGGCGCGGTCGTCGAGGCGCTCGGCGAGCATGACGGCGACGGCGCCGCGGGGTTCGTCGCCGGGCGGGCACGGCCGGTCGACCAGCTCGACGCTGGGCTGATGCTGCAGATGACGCACGACCCCGGCCCGGCTGAGCGGGTCGGGGCCGTGGACCGTCACCGTGACACGTGCGTCCGGCACTGCTTCCTCGACTCCCCGGTGGCTATGGACTCCACAGGGTCACCGAGGGGACTAAACGAACGGTTGCCGCGCGATCAACACGCGCATGAGCGGCTATGCGGCGCCCGCTCGCCGACCGCTACGCGGCGCCGTTCCCGTTCTGCTCCGCACCGCCGAAGCGCTCCCGGAAGGACTCCAGGTCCTCCTCGGTGATCTTCGCGAAGAGCACCGGGGGAACGGTGAAGGCCGTGCCCGCCGGAACCGACGCCAGCGCCTTCGCCTCCTCCTGGCCGACCCAGACCGCGGTGTCCTCGCTCAGCGCGAACGCCGACCGCATGGCCCGTGCCGAGGACGGGATGAACGGCTCGGAGACGATCGCGTAGAGGTGGATGAGGTTCATCGCCGTACGCAGGGTGAGGGCCGCGGCCTCCTGGTCGGTCTTGATCTCCAGCCAGGGGGCCTTCTCCTCCAGGTAGGAGTTGCCCGCGCTCCACAGGGCGCGCAGCGCCGCCGCGGCCTTGCGGAACTGGAGCGCGTCCATGTGCTCCTCGTACTCCGCCAGCAGCCGCGCGATCTCCTCGCCCAGGCGCTCCTCCGCCTCCCCGGCGGCCTGCCCGGCCGGGACCTCGTCCCCGAACCGCTTGCGGGAGAAGGACAGCACGCGGTTGACGAAGTTGCCGAGAGTGTCGGCCAGGTCCTTGTTGACGGTGGCGGTGAAGTGCTCCCAGGTGAAGGAGGTGTCGTCGGACTCCGGGGCGTTCGCCATCAGGAAGTAGCGCCAGTAGTCGGCGGGCAGCACCTCGAGCGCGGCGTCGGTGAACACCCCGCGCTTCTGGGAGGTGGAGAACTTCCCGCCGTAGTACGTCAGCCAGTTGAACGCCTTGACGTAGTCGACCTTCTTCCAGGCGTCCCGGGTGCCGAGGAGGGTGGCCGGGAACATCACGGTGTGGAACGGGACGTTGTCCTTGGCCATGAACTCGGTGTAGCGGACGGTCTCGTCCACGTCGTACCACCACGACTTCCAGTCGCGGTTCTCCGGGTCCAGATCCGCCCATTCCTTGGTGGCCCCGATGTACTCGATCGGCGCGTCGAACCAGACGTAGAAGACCTTGCCCTCGGCCGCCAGCTCCGGCCAGGTGTCGGCCGGCACCGGCACGCCCCAGTCCAGGTCGCGGGTGATCGCCCGGTCCTGCAGCCCCTCGTTCAGCCACTTGCGGGCGATCGAGGAGGCCAGCGTCGGCCAGTCCTTGCCGCGCTCGTCGACCCAGGAGGCGACCTCCTCCGCCAGCTTGGACTGGAGGAGGAAGAGGTGCTTGGTCTCCCGGACCTCCAGATCGCTGCTGCCGCTGATCGCGGAGCGGGCGTCGATCAGGTCGGTCGGGTCGAGCACGCGGGTGCAGTTCTCGCACTGGTCGCCGCGGGCCTTGTCGTAGCCGCAGTGCGGACAGGTGCCCTCGATATAGCGGTCGGGGAGGAAGCGGCCGTCGGCGTTGGAGTACACCTGGCGGATCGAGCGCTCCTCGATGAAGCCGTTCGCCTTGAGCTCACGTGCGATCGTCTGGGTGATCTGCACGTTCTGCGCGGAGGAGCTGCGGCCGAAGTAGTCGAAGGCGAGCCCGAAGCCGTCGTAGATCGCCTTCTGCGCCTCGTGCTGCTGGGCGCAGAACTCGTCGACCGGCAGCCCGGCCTCCTTGGCGGCCAGCTCGGCGGGGGTGCCGTGCTCATCGGTGGCGCAGATGTAGAGGACGTCATGGCCGCGCTGGCGCATATAGCGGGAGTAGACGTCGGCCGGGAGCATGGACCCCACCATGTTGCCCAGGTGCTTGATCCCGTTGATGTAGGGAAGGGCGCTGGTGATGAGGTGTCGAGCCATTGCAGGCTGCTCCCGAGTCGATACGGTAAGTGACGTCCGGCTCTACTGAGCCGCCCATATCGTATCCGAGTGACGGGGGCCACCCGCGCGGCGTTTTTTCCGCGGCGGATGGCCCCCGATGTGGTGCCCGGTGGGTTGTCGGGTGTGGTGCGGCCCCTGGTCAGCCCTGCTTACGGGCGGTCAGCCAGCCCGGGAACTTCTTCATGATCTCCCGGTACAGCTCGGCGTCGGCGACCGCACGCGGGTCGAGCCCGGCGTGGAAGAAGCCGGTGTTGTCGACCGCCCGCTTCTCCGGGACGGCGAGCGCGGGCGCGGTGTCCAGCTTCCGGAGGAAGTCGAACCCCTTCGCCTCCGGGTCCCCGAACGCCAGGAACTGCCAGAACAGTGGCAGCCCCGCCGCCTCGCACAGCGCCTTCTCGGCCGCGGTCTTCGCGGTGGGCGCGCCGTCCGTCTGGAAGATCACGAACGCGGGGGCGGTGGTACCGGACGCCTTGTAGTGCTCGATGACGGCGTTGACGGCGGTGTGGTAGTTCGTCCGCCCCATGTGGCCGAGCGAGCCGTGCAGCTCCTCGATGCGGCCGGTGTGCTGGTCCAGCTCGAGGTCGGCGGTGCCGTCGATGTCGGTGGAGAAGAACACGACGGGCACGGTGCCGGTGGCGTCGAACTGTGCGGACAGGGCGAGCGCCTGCTCGGCGAGGTGCTGAACCGTGCCGTCCTTGAAGTACCCCCGCATCGACCCGGACCGGTCCAGCACGAGGTAGACGACCGCCCGCTGCCCGGCCAGCCCATGCGCCTGGACGGCCTCCCCCGCGGCGGCGAAGGCCCCGACCAGCCCGGGCGCCCGCGATGCGAGGTCGGCGGGCGCGATGGCTGACGCGGTGGCGGGTGCGGTGGCGGGTGCTTCGGTCTTGGCGGCGGTGGGTGCGGCGGCTGCGGCTGCCACCGGCTCGGCCTCCGCCTCGGCGGGCTTGCCATCGGTCGTGGTCGCGGGGGCGGCTTCGCCGTCGTTCGCGGGCGTGGCCTCCGCCGGGGCCTCCGGTTCGGCTTCCGCCTTGGCCTCGGCCTCTGCCGCAGCGGGCTTGTCGTCGCTCGTGCCGGCGGGCATGGCCTCGTCGTCGGTCTCTGCTGCCGCTTCGGCTTCGGCCTTGGGCTCGGTGTCGGCACTCGCTGCCGCCGGGGCCGCCGTGGCATCGCCGTCGACCGCGAGCTCGGCCTCCGCCGGGGCCTCCGGTTCGGCTTCCGCCTTGGCCTCGGCCTCTACCGTGGCGGGCTTGTCGTCGCTCGTGGCGGCGGCCACGGGCATGGCCTCGTCGCTCGTGGCGGCGGGCATGGCCTCGTCGTCAGCCTCTGCCGCTGCCTCACCCTCGGGCGCGGCGGCAGTTGCCGTCTCCGCCGTGGCGGGCTCCGGCGCGGGGTCCTCCACAACCTCGGCCTCGGGCGTGGTGTCGGCCTCCGCCGAGGATGCGTCGGCGGCTTCCGCTACCCGCTCGGTGGCCTCCGGCGCGGGGTCGGTTGCGGGCGCGGGCTCAGGCTCGGCCTTCGCCACGGCCTCGGCCGTGGTCTCGGCGGGCTCGTCACCGGTCTTGGTCTCGGCAGCGGCCTCGGTGCCTGCCTTCGTCTCGGCTCCGGCGTCGGCACTCGCCTCCGCCGCCGGGGCGTCCGCGGCTGCGGCAGCCTCAGGCGCGGTGGCGGGCTCCGCCTCGGCCTCGGCTGCCGGTTCGGGCGTCGGCTCGGGTTCGGCGTCGGCCGCCGGGGTGGTGGGGGACGTGGCGTCGGCACCGTCCGACGACGTGGGCTGGGCGTCAACGTCCGGCTCGGGCGTGGCCTTTGGCTCGTCCTCGGTGGCGGGCTTGGGCTTGTCCGCCCCTGCCTTCGCCTCCGTCTTCGCGTCGGCCGCTGCCGCTGCCTCACTCGGCGCGTCGTCGCCGGAGGTTGTCGTGTCCTCGGGCGCCGGGGACTTCAGGATCTCGTCCAGGGACTTCAGCGGAGCCGACAGGGCCGGGTCGTGCGTGGATTCGTCGTCGGGGGAGTCCGGGGCCGGTGCCATGTCCGCGGTCGGCTCAGGCTTCGGCTCAGGCTTCGGCTCAGCCTTCGGCTCAGCCTTCGGCTCGGGCTCGGGCTCGGCTTCGGCCTCCACCTCGCCCTTCGGCTCGACGCCGGACTCTGCAGCCTTCGGCTCGGCGGCCGACTCAGCCTTGGACTTGGCCTTCTCGTCCGCCGTCTGCTCTACCGTCGGCTGTGCCGACTTCTCGGCCGACTGGGGGTCCGGGACAACCTCCGCCTCCGGCGCGGCAGAAGCTTCGTCCACCCCCGTGGTTCGGGAGCGGCCGAAAACTTTGCGCAGTAGGTCCCGTATGCCCATGGGAGATACCTCTCACGTGTCGAGTGCGGTGCATGGCGGTGCATGACCGTGGTGCCGAAAGGCTAGCGGGCCGTTGGGCGGCCCTCTTCCGCCGATTCCGCTCGCGCTTCGTTCACCTCTGGTTCAGGCGTTCTTCGACACCGTGCGGTTCTACGCCCATAGCTTCGCCGCCAAAGGATCCCGACGTCATGTCGGCCCGACCGCGTCGGCGTACTGCCCATGCGGGGCCCTGCGAAGCCCATACGTGACACCCTTACGGAGGGGAAGACGTGCGCAACCTCCTGCCGCTCATCAGCTCGCACCCGGGCGGTCGTTCCGCGCTGACGTGCCGGTACCGCTGTGGCGACGCCTGCTTTCACGAGACGCCGAACACCAGCGACAACGCCTACGTGGGTGACGTCATCGCCGGTGCCGCCTCGCGCCGTTCCCTTCTGCGGGCCGGTGCGGTGGTGACCGTGGCGGCCGCGACCGGAGTCGTGGCGGTCGAGCGGGCGCCGCAGGCGTCCGCCGCGTCCGGCGACGCCGCCACCGCCGGTGCCGCCGCCGAGGCGACGCACAACAAGGCCGCCCGCGGCCTCCGCTTCTCGCCGGTGGCCCCCAACACCGAGGACGCCGTGGTCGCCGCCGAGGGCCACGACCAGAACGTGGTGCTCCGCTGGGGCGACCCGATCCTGCGCGGTGCGCCCGCGTTCGACCCGGCCAAGCAGAGCGCCAAGGCCCAGGCGGGCCAGTTCGGTTACAACAACGACTACATGGCGGTGCTGGACGTCCCCGGCGAGCGCGACCATCAGCTCCTCGTGGTCAACCATGAGTACACCGACGAGGTGCTGATGTTCGCCGGGTACGACCCGGAGAACCCCACCCGCGAGCAGGCCGAGATCGGCTGGGCCGCGCACGGGCTGTCCGTGGTCATGACGGCCGAGGAGCGCCGGCTGGGCCGGCTCACCGCCGTGCCCCGCCACCACCTCAACCGCCGTATCACCGCGACCACTCCGTTCGAGGTCACCGGCCCGGCGGCGGGCAGTAAGCTGCTGCGCACCTCCGCCGACCCGTCGGGCAAGCGCATCCTCGGCACGCTGAACAACTGCGGTGGCGGCATCACGCCGTGGGGCACGGTGCTCTCCGGCGAGGAGAACTTCAACCAGTACTTCGCCAACCCCGACAAGGTGACCGACCCGACCGTCAAGGCGGCCCTGAAGCGGTACGGCTTCAAGGACGGCGCCTCCGAGCGCAAGTGGGAGCGTTTCGACGACCGCTTCGACCTCGCCAAGGAGCCCAACGAGGCGCACCGCTTCGGCTGGGTCATCGAGGTCGACCCGTTCGACCCCGACTCCACTCCGCGCAAGCTGACCGCGCTGGGCCGCTTCAAGCACGAGGCCGCCGAGCCCCGGTTGACCACCGACGGCCGTCCGGTCCTCTACATGGGCGACGACGAGAAGTTCGACTACTTCTACAAGTTCGTCTCCGCCAAGCGGATGATGAAGGGCAACAGCCGCACCGCCCGCGAGCACAACCGCACGCTGCTGGACGAGGGCACGCTGTACGTCGCCAAGTTCACCGGCGACAGCCCGTCCGCCGAGATCGACGGCACCGGAAAGCTGCCCAAGGACGGCGAGTTCGACGGCGGCGGTGAGTGGATCGCGCTGGCCTGCGGCGACCGCTCCTTCGTGGCGGGGATGACCGCCGAGGAGGTGTACGTCTTCACGCGGCTGGCCGCCGACAAGGCCGGTGCGACGAAGATGGACCGCCCCGAGGACGTCGAGCCGAGCCCGCGCACCGGTCGCGTGTACATCGCGCTGACCAACAACACGGACCGTGGCAAGGAGGGCAAGGCCGCCGTCGACGAGGCCAACCCGCGCAACGCCAACAAGCACGGCCAGATCCTCGAGCTGACCGAGCGCTGGAACAACCCGGGCTCCACCCGCTTCAACTGGCGGCTGTTCCTGGTCTGCGGCGATCCCGAGGACCCGAGCACCTACTTCGGCGGCTTCCCCAAGGACCAGGTCAGCCCGATCTCCTGCCCGGACAACATCACCTTCGACGCGCACGGCAATCTGTGGATCTCCACGGACGGCAACGCGCTCGGCAACCACGACGGGCTGTTCGGCGTGGCGACGGCGGGCAGCCGCCGCGGCCAGGTCAAGCAGTTCCTGACCGTGCCGAACGGCGCCGAGACCTGCGGCCCGATCGTGCAGGAGCGGCGGGTGCTGGTGGCCGTGCAGCACCCGGGTGAGCTCGACGGCGCGAGCGTGGAGAAGCCCGCGTCCACCTGGCCCGACGGCCCGGGCAAGCTGACCCGGCCGTCCGTGGTCAGCGTCTGGCGGCGCGACGGCGGCGACATCGGCGCCTGAGGCCCATGGGGTCCATGAGGCTCCTTAGGCGCCTGAGGCCCCTGGGGCTCAAGCGCTAGCCTTCGCCCTCCGCGAGCCGCCGCAGCCGCTCGCGGGGGGCGCGCAGGGAACGGCCCCTGGTGTCCGTACGGGCCCAGGGGTCGTCCGCGAGCCGCTCGCCGACGGTCCGCAGCGTCCAGCGGTCGGCGCTCAGCGCCGGGTCGTCCAGCTCAGCCGCGTCGATGGGCGTGGCGACGGGGGCTCCGGGGCGGGCGCGCACCGCGTACGGGGCGACGGCGGTCTGGGCGTAGGCGTTGCGCCGGATGTCCAGATAGAGCCGACCGCGCCGCTTCGCCTTGCGCGGCTCGGTGGTGAGCCGGTCGGGGTGGCGGGCGGCCAGCAGCTCGGCGGCATCGCGCGCGAAGGACCGTACGGTGTCGAAGTCGGCGCGGCGGTCCAGCGGGACGATGACATGCAGTCCGTGGGAGCCGGTGGTCATCAGCAGCCCCGGCAGCCCGAGCTCGCCGAGCAGCCCGCAGCAGCGCCGGGCCGTCCAGCGCACCTCCTCGAATGCGGACTCCTCCGCCGGGGGCGGATCGAGGTCGAAGACCAGCCGGTCGGGGTGGTCGGGCCGGTCGGCGCGGGAGAGCCAGCGGTGCGGGGTGACGCACGCCTGGTCGGCGAGGTAGAGGAGGGTCGCGGTGTCGTCGCAGACCACATGAGTGACCTCGCCGCCCTCTTTGGGCAGTACGGCGCGGCGCACCCAGTCCGGAAAGTAGTCGGGGGCGTTCTTCTGCATCAGCGGCTTGCCGCCGATTCCGTCCGGATGGCGTTCCATCATCAAAGGGCGGCCGCGCAACTGCGGAATGATGCGCCGGGAGACCGAGCGGTAGTACGCGACGAGATCCCACTTCGTGATCCCGTCGTCGGGGAAGAGCACCTTTTCCGGGCGGCTGATCCGTACGGTGCGGCTCCCGGCCCTGACGTTTCGCGCATCGGTCCGCTTCTCGCTCATATCGGACCCGGGTAACCGTGTGGATAGCTGACTAAACTCTGGAGTCAGGAAAACGGGAGAAGTTGAAAAGCGGGGGAAATCATGGTGAGACCCGGGTCGATCGGCCCACCGACGACGGATCGGCGCGGCCGTTGGGCGCAGAGCCCACTCGCGCTCATGGACACCACGATGGACCAGTTGCGCACCCTGATCATGGTCCATGAGGCCGGTACCGCACTGGGCGCCGCACGGATTCTGGGCCGTGAACAGTCCAGTGTGCAAAAGCAGATCGACACCATGAACCGGAACTTTCGCGAGCTTTGCGGCGAACCCCTCATACTCAAGCAGGGGCGCGGCAAGGACGTGCTGTTCACCGGCACCGGAGAAGCCCTGGTCGAATTGGCGCGCGGAACTCTCGGCGAGTGGCTGGACGGCATCCATGAGTCACGGCGCCGCCTGGGGAAAACCCTGGTGGTGGGCACCACCCGATTTACCCTCAGCTATCTGGCGGGCGCCGGGGAGCGGGTGTCCGAGGAGTTCCGGCAGCGCGCCATCGACCTCAAGGTGGGCCATGTGCGCACCCGGGACGTACTGGCCAAGCTGCGCGCCAAGGATGTCGACCTGGTGTGCGGCTCCGTGGTGACCCGGCCCGAGGGCGACGATGAACTCGCCGCCTTCGATGTGATGGAGTGGCGCCGCAGCGGGGTCTCGCTGCTGACCAATCTGTCCGAGGCCGAGCTGCCCGGTCCCACCGCCCCGAGCAGCGCGCTGCGCTCCCTGCCGCTGGTGGTCTCGGCCAGCGGGCTGATGGCCGGGGTGCTGCACACCTGGTTCGGCGGCGACTACCGCAACAAGCTGCGCATCGCCGCCGAGATCGACACCGTCAACTACGGTTTCGAGCTGCTGCGCTCCGGTCTGCTGCGCGGCTGCATGCTGGTCACGAAGGGGGTGGCGGACGCGGCGGGCGATCCGCGGGTGGCGTACGGACGCGGGCTGCGCGCGGTCGAGCTGGTCAATGACACCGGGCCCCGGCTGGAGGTGCTGCTGGGCGCCTTCACCCGGCGCGGTGAGCGCGCGTCCTATGACGCGGGCCATCCGCTCAATCTGCTCTGGGACGCGCTCGCGCAGGAGAACGCGCGCTGGCAGCGGGAGCAGCGCTGGCCCACGGCGGGCCTGGAGCCCGATCCGTTCGAGCTGGCCAACTCCTACAACCCGAGCGAGAGCTGAGTCGCGACCCGGGCGAGGGCTGAGTCGCGATCCGGGCGAGGGCTCAGCCGCCGGTCAGCCCTGTGGCCCGTACAGGTCCAGCTCCACCAGCAGCGCCCGGTGGTCGGTGTGCGGCAGCTCCAGGAAGCGGGCCGTGCGCGGCCGCAGCGCCCGGCTGGCCAGCACATGGTCGATCTGCGCCCCCAGCACCGGGGCCGTGGCGCTCGGCCAGCTCGGCGTGCGGGAGACTCCGGTGGCCCGTGCGCTGTCCCGCAGCCCGGTGTCCAGGACGGCCCGGAAGGCGGCGTGGTCCTGGGTGGCGTTGAAGTCGCCCGCGATCAGGGTGGGTTCCTCGCCCCGCCCGGCGGCGTAGGACCGCAGCCGCCCCAGCTCGGTGCGCCAGACGTCCAACTGGCCGGGCATCGGCGGCATGGGATGCGCGACCTGCAGCCGCAGCCGCTGTCCGGCGATCCGGACGACCGCCCCCGGCATCCGCAGCGTCCCGCGCACCCCTTCCTCCCGGGTCAGCGGGTGGCGGCTGAGGATCGCCGAGCCCGCGGCGGGGCTGTCGCCGAGGGCGATGCTCCGGTACGGGTAGGCCGTGCGGACGGCGGCCGTCTCCAGCGCCTCGGCGCACTCCGTGTCGCACTCCTGGACCGCGACCAGGTCCGGCCGCTCCCGGCGCAGCGCGGTCAGCAGTCCGTCCCTGGCCTGGCCGAATTCGAGGTTCGCGGTCATCACCCGCAGCCGGGCGAGGACCGGTCCGTGCGGCTCGGGCGGGGTGCCGCCGTCGTACGGCTGGATGAACCATCCGGTGGCCGCGGCTGCCGCCAGCGCCCAGCCGCACCCCAGTGGCCAGCGGGCGGCCGTGCCGAGCAGCAGCCCGAGCGCCGCCGGGACCAGCAGCCAGGGCAGAAAGGCCAGTAGCTGCGGCATGGGGGTGATGCCGTCGATGTCCGTGGCCCGGCATAGCACCACCGCGCTGACCAGGGCCAGCGGCACCATCGCGGACCAGGCCGCCGTCCGCCGGGCCCGTCCATCGGGGAGCCGGAGCAGCCGGGCGACGGCGCCCCGGGTGCCCCGGGGGCCGCGCGGGGCGCCGGACGGGCGGCCGGGGCCGGTGCCTTGGTCCTCCGCGACTGTCGTCTCCACGCTGGGCCTCTCGATCGGGGCGGGGCGCACATTCTCTCCTACGCCCCGCAGGTCTAGACCTTGACGTGTTCATGGGCTAACTTCCCGGAGCATCGCAGGAGTTCATGTCGGCATCCGTCGTTCATATACGCGAACCCCACCGTCAGGAGCCGCCCCCATGCGCACCAGAGCCCTGTATCTCGCCCTCGCGGCAGCGCTGGCCGCGCTGTTCGCGGGCATCCTCAGCGGTCCGGCCACGGCCGGGCAGACCCAGCGGTCCGCCGAACCCAAGGCCGCCGCCGCCTTCACCCACCCCGGCGTCCTGGTCAGCCAGGCCCAGCTCGACTTCGTCCGCTCCAAGGTGAACGCCGGCGCGCAGCCCTGGAAGGGCGCGTACGACGCGATGCTGTCGAGCCCGTACGCCTCGCTGTCGCGCACCCCCAAGCCGCGGGCGGTCGTCGAATGCGGGCCCTACTCCGACCCCAACCTCGGCTGCACCGATGAGCGCCAGGACGCGCTCGCCGCCTACTCGCTCTCGCTGGCCTGGTACATCACCCGGGACAGCCGCTACGCCGACAAGGCGATCCAGATCATGGACGCCTGGTCCGCCACCATCAAGGACCACACCAACAGCAACGCCCCGCTGCAGACCGGCTGGGCCGGATCCTCCTGGCCCCGGGCGGCCGAGATCATCCGCTACACCTACGACGGCTGGTCGGACGCCTCCATCAGCCGCTTCTCCACGATGCTGCGGAACGTCTACCTCCCGAAGGTCATCGGCGGCTCAAACTCCAACGGCAACTGGGAGCTGGTGATGATGGAGGCCGCCACCGGCATCTCCGTCTTCCTCGACGACCGGGCCGGCTACGACAAGGCCGTCGCGAAGTTCCGCGGCCGCGTCCCGGCGTACATCTACCTGCAGTCCGACGGCTCCCTGCCCAAGACCGCGCCCGGCAGCGGCCTGGACACCCGCGACAAGATCGTCAAGTACTGGCAGGGCCAGACGACCTTCGTCACCGGCCTCACCCAGGAGACCTGCCGCGACTTCACCCACACCGGATACGGCATCGCCTCCATCGCGCATGTCGCCGAGACCAGCCGCATCCAGGGCCAGGACCTCTACCCCGAGGTGGGCGAGCGGCTGCGGCAGGCGCTGGGCTTCCAGGCGAAGTACGAACTCGGCGAGGGCGTGCCGTCCTGGCTGTGCGGCGGCAGCGTCAAGCGGGGCCTCGGCCCGATCACCGAGGTCGGCTACAACGCCCTGCACACCCGCCTCGGCATCGCCATGGCCAACACCCAGAAGCTCACCGAGCAGCAGCGCCCGGCGGGCACCAACAGCCTCTTCCTGGGCTGGGAGACCCTGACCCACGCGGAGAACCCCTCCTGAGCGCACCCGATCCCGCGAGACCCCGGACCGCCCGGCGGCCCGGGGTCTCGCGGTCCTGGGCCCCGGACCGCCCGGGGCCGCGCGGGTCTGCCGGCCCCGGCCGGTCACTCGCCGCGCAGCGCCAGCACCGCCTCGACCGTGTCCGCCTGATCCGCCGGCTTGTCCTCCCGGTAGCGCAGCACCCGCGCGAACCGCAGTGTGACGCCCGCCGGATAGCGGGACGAGCGCTGCAGCCCGTCGAAGGCCACCTCCACCACCAGCTCCGGCCGCACCCGCACCACCCAGCCGTCGTCGCTGACCGCGATCCCCAGCAGCGCCTGCGTCTGCCACTCCAGCATCGCGTCGGTGAGCCCCTTGAAGGTCTTGCCCAGCATCAGATACGTGCCGTCCGCCGCTCGCGCGCCCAGGTGCAGGTTGGACAGCTTCCCGGTGCGGCGGCCGTGTCCCCACTCCGCCGCCAGCACCACCAGGTCCAGCGTGTGCACCGGTTTGACCTTCAGCCAGGACGCCCCGCGCCGGCCCGCGCCGTACGGCGCCTCCAGCGCCTTGACCAGCACCCCCTCATGCCCCCGGGCCAGCACGTCGGCGGCGAACTCCCGTGCCGCCCGCCGGGTTTCCGGATCCGCCGGGTCGTCGGTCACCAGCCGCCGCACCCGCCGGGGCCCGGGGGCGATCCGGGCGAGTTCGGCATGGCGCTCGCGGGCCGGCAGGTCGAGCAGATCGCGGTCGTCCACGACGAGCAGATCGAAGAAGACGGGGGACAGCGGCAGCGCGGCCGACGCCCCGGCCACATCGAGCCGGGAGCCGACCCGGGCGGAGGTCTCCTGGAACGGCCGTGGCCGCCCCTCGCCGTCCAGCAGGATCACCTCACCGTCGAGGATCGCCCGGTCCACCGCCAGTTCCCGTGCCGCCGTGACGACCTCCGGCAGCCGGTCGGTGATCTCGTCGAGGGTGCGGGTGTAGATCCGTACGTCCTCGCCGTCCCGGTGCACCTGGACCCGGATCCCGTCCAGCTTCTCCTCGACCGCGCACGGTCCCAGCCGGTCGATGGCCTCGTCGAGGTCCTTGGCGCTCTGCGCGAGCATCGGCAGCACCGGCCGCCCCACTTCGAGCCGGAAGCCGGCCAGCGCCTCCGGGCCGCGCGCCAGCAGCGCCTCGGCGACGGTGCCCAGCGAACCGCCGACCATCACCGCCCGCCGCACCTCGGCGGCCGGTGCGCCCACGGCCTGGGCGAGCCCCTCGACGGCCAGCCCTTCCAGGGCCCCCTGCCGCAGCTCCCCGCCGATCAGCCCGAGCAGAAAGCCCTGCTCCTCCTTGGTCGCGGCGGCCAGCAGCTCGCCCACCAGCCGCTTGCGGGCCGCCGTCGCGCCGGTGCCGGAGACCGCCGCGACCCGGGTGAGGGCCTCGTCCACATCGAGCACCGCGAGCGTCGGCTCGGCGGCGGGTTCCTGCCGGTGGCGCAGGGTGGACCAGCCCACTCCGGTCCGGCGCTGGGGCAGTTTGCCCGCCAGGTAGGTGATCACCACGGCCGCCTCGGCCGGTTCCGTACGCCGGAACAGCCGGGCCAGTGCGGCGATCTTCTCCGAGCGGGCGGAGGTGGCCGCGACCTGGCGGGAGGTCAGCGCGACATCAGCCAGCAGCATGGCTCCAGCCTGCCCCGCGCCCCGCCGGGAAGCCAGGCGCCGCGGCTCTCAGGCGGTACGTCCCACCTCGCCGCGTCCTCCCGCGCCGCCACGGCTCGGCCCGGCGCACAGCGACCAGATGACGAGGGCGTCGACGATGAGCAGCACGGTGGCCCAGACCGGGAAGTACGGCAGCCACAGGAAGTTGGCGACCAGCGCGAGCCCGGCCAGCGCCACCCCCGCGACCCGGGCCCACATCGCACCGGTGAACACCGCGAACCCGGCGAGCAGGAGGGCGATTCCGACGCCGAAGTGGACCCATCCCCATCCGGCGAGGTCGAACTGGAAGATATAGCTCTGCGTGACCAGGAACACCTGGTCGGTCCGGATGGCCGAGATGCCCTGGAGCAGGTTCATCAGCCCACTGAAGATCATCATGACCGCCGCGAAGACGAGCCATCCGCTCACCGCCCGGTGCGCGTGGCCCGGGGCGACCCCTGTATGAACTCCACCGGCGTGACTGGCCATGTCGGGCTCCTTCGTCAGGCGCAATCGATGTCCCGATGGCACCGATTGACGGCAGTAAGGGTGAATTGCCCTTTTTCTCAGATTTGCATAGACCCCCGGCTTCGGCACCTCGCCATCGTGAATACGTCCCACGAGAGCAGTGTGTAATCGAGTCGGCACGCAAAGTCGTCCCACCGTATGTGCCTTGTCGTTTCGCGCCTGGCCGACGGAAGCGGAGATTCGCCTTCCAGGATTTCCCGGTGTAGATGTATGTGTATGGCCCGGTTTATGGGTCGATCGTGGGCTGCCCGCATGATCCCCGGTCGGCGCCCACGGAGTCGGCGCCGGGAGCGCCCGGAGGTGGCGGGCCGGCGCTTTCGATCGTGGCTGAGCGTCCGCAGCGTCGCCGGCCAGGTCTTCGTCCTCCAACTCGTGATCGTGCTGCTCCTCGGCGCGGCGGCGACCATCGCCCTGGTGCTCCAGGTGCGGCACGACGCCACCGACGAGGCCCGCGGCCGGTCCGTCGCGGTCGCCGAGGCCTTCGCCAACTCCCCCGGCATCGTCCAGGCCCTGCACAGCCGCAACCCGACCAAGGTGCTCCAGCCGAGAGCCGAGGCCGCCCGGAAGAAATCCGGGCTCGACTTCGTCGTGGTCGTGACCCCGAAGGGCATCCGGCTCACCCACCCCAAGCCCAATCGGATCGGCAAGCACTTCATCGGCGCCATCGGCCGCCCGCTGCGGGGGCACACCATCACCGAGAGCCGCCCCGGGACCCTCGGCCCGGCGATGCAGGCGGTTGCCCCGATCTTCGACAGCCATCACAGGGTCGTCGGCCTGGTGGGCGCGGGGATCACGATCCAGAAGGTGAGCGGGCTCGCCAACCGCCAGCTCCCGCTGCTCGTCGGCGCCGTCTCCGCCTCCCTCGTCCTCGCCACCGGCGGCACCGCCCTGGTGAGCAGGCGGCTGCGGCGGCAGACCCGCGGCCTGGACCCGGTGGAGATGACGCGGATGTACGAGCACCATGACGCGGTGCTGCACTCGGTGCGCGAGGGCGTGCTGATCGTCGGCGGCGACGGGCGGCTGGTGCTCGCCAACGACGAGGCGCGCCGGCTGCTCGATCTGCCGCCGCGGCCGGAGGGGCGGCTGGTCGACGATCTGGGCCTGGAGCCCCATGTCGCCGACGTCCTGGCCGCCGGGCGCGATGTCACCGACGAGGTGCTGGTGGCCGGTGACCGGCTGCTGGCCATCAACAACCGGCTGACCGACCGCGACGGCGGCCCGCCCGGCAGCGTCGCCACCTTGCGCGACTCCACCGAACTGCGCGCCCTCTCCGGCCGCGCCGACGTGGCCCAGAAGCGGCTCAAGCTGCTGTACGACGCGAGCGTGGAGATCGGCACCACGCTCGATGTGGCCCGGACCGCCGAGGAGCTGGCGCAGGTGGCGGTGGACCGCTTCGCCGACTTCGTCACGGTCGACCTGGCGGAGCCCGTGGCGCGCGGCGATGAGCCGCTGGCGGTCGGGGGTGTCGAGATGCGCCGGGAGGCGGTCCACGGGATCCGGCCCGGCCAGAGCCACCCCTTCTATCCGGTCGGCCGGGTGTTCTCGTTCGTCCCGACCTCGCCCCAGGCGTTCGGGCTGAGCAGGGGGGAGCCGGTCGTCGAGGCCGATCTCACCGAGTCCCCCGGCTGGCAGGCGCAGGACCCCGAGCGGACCGCCAAGATCATCGAATACGGCGTCCGGTCGCTGGTCACCGTGCCGCTGCGGGCCCGGGGCGTGCTGCTGGGCGTGGTCAGCTTCTGGCGGATGAAGCAGCGCGAGCCCTTCGAAGAGGAAGAGGTGTCCCTCGCCGAGGAGCTCGCCGCGCATGCCGCGGTCTGTATCGACAACGCCCGCCGCTACACCCGCGAACACACGATGGCGGTCACCCTGCAGCACAGCCTGCTGCCCCGAGCCCTGCCGGAGCAGAACGCGCTGGATGTGGCCTTCCGCTATCTGCCGGCCGAGTCGGGGGTCGGGGGCGACTGGTTCGACGTCATCCCGTTGCCCGGAGCGCGGGTGGCGCTGGTGGTGGGCGATGTGGTGGGGCATGGTCTGCATGCGGCGGCGACGATGGGGCGGCTGCGGACGGCGGTGCACAACTTCTCCACGCTCGATCTCCCGCCCGATGAGATCCTGTCCCATCTCGACGATCTGATCGCCCGGATCGACCAGGACGAGGGCCCTGGCGGGCCGGATGGCGACGGCGGTGGGGGTGAGGGGATCACCGGGGCGACGTGTCTGTACGCGATCTACGATCCGGTGACGCGGCGGTGCACGATGGCGCGGGCCGGTCATCCGCCGCCCGCGCTGGTGCGTCCGGACGGCTCCGTGGAGTTCCTCGATCTCCCGGCCGGGCCGCCGCTGGGCCTGGGCGGGCTGCCGTTCGAGACCGCCGAGGTGCAACTGGCCGAGGGCAGCAATCTCGTCCTCTATACCGACGGGCTCATCGAGGACCGCCGCCGGGAGATCGACACCGGTCTTGAGATGCTGCGCGACGCCCTGTCCCACCCCGACCGGACGCCCGAGGAGATCTGCACCGAGGTGCTGGACGCGCTGCTGCCCAGCAACCCGAGCGATGACATCGCCCTGATCGCCGCCCGTACCCGGGTCGTCGGCGGCGACCGGGTGGCCTCCTGGGACGTGCCGTCCGACCCCGCCGCCGTGGCCGGGGTGCGAGCCGAGGTGATGCGGAAGCTGGCGGAGTGGGGGCTGGACGAGGCGGCGTTCACCGCCGAGCTGGTGCTCAGCGAACTGATCACCAACGCCATCCGCCACGCCACCGGCCCGATCCGGGTGCAGTTGCTCCGCGACAAGGCCCTGATCTGCGAGGTCTCCGACACCAGCAGCACCTCCCCGCATCTGCGGTACGCGGCGACGACGGACGAGGGCGGCCGGGGGCTCTTCCTGGTCGCCCAGTTCGCCGAGCGCTGGGGCACCCGCTACACCTCGGACGGCAAGGTCATCTGGGCCGAGCTGGCGATTCCGTGAAGCTTCGGCGGCGAAACGCTTCCCGGGCCGTGACGTTTTCGGGGCCGTGACGCTTGCGAGCGATGGCAGCGGCATATGCGTCCGGAACGTGACGCTTCTCAGTGCTCCGATTTGACGGACCGTCATGCTCCATGTCATGAGCGGGACCGGTCAAAGTGACGTGACTCCACTAACATGTGGCGCCCACGGCTTGATGTCCGCGTGGTCCAGCCAAAAACCCTCAACGCGCCCATGAGGACCTGATAGATGTCAGCACACATATCCAGCCATCCGCACAAAGGGCCCTCGGTGACACGTGGGGCCCTGACCGTCCCCCTGCTGGCAGCCGTCGTCGCCGGTGGAGCGGGACTGTGGGTGACCACCGCCGTGCCGTCCGCCCAGCGCGCCTCCGTCGCCGTCTTCTGCTCAGTGGCGGCCGTGCTGCTGGGGGTGGCGCTCGCGGTCGCCACCAACCGCTCGCGGACCATCGGCCGTCTCCAGGAGCGGGTCACGGAGCTGGAGACCACGGCCGCCGCCAAGGAGATCGAGGCCACCCGGCTCGCCGAGGAAACGATTCCGTCCGCGGTGCGGAGACTGCGCGAGGGCGGCTCGGCGGAAACCGTGATCACCCGCATGGAGCGCCCCACCAGCCGGGCCCATCAGCAGCTCCTGCGGGTGTTGCTGCGCGAGATCGGCGACGGTGAGCGGATGCGCGCCTCCGCGATGGCCGCGTGCGCCAACGCCGCGGGCCGCGTCCAGGCGCTGGCCACCAGCATGCTGGCCGATCTGCGGGAAATGGAGAACCGCCACGACGAGACCGTCCTCGGCGATCTGCTGAAGTTGGACCACACCACTGCCCAGGCGGGCCGGATCGCGGACAGTATCGCGGTGCTGACCGGTGCGCGCTCCGGGCGCCGCTGGACCAAGCCGATCGTCATGGAGTCCGTGCTGCGCGGCGCGATCGGCCGGATCAGCGCCTTCCAGCGGGTACGGGTCCACTCGGCCAGCAACGCCGCGGTGGCCGGTTACGCGGCCGAGGGCGTCATGCACGCCCTCGCCGAACTGATGGACAACGCCGCCAGCTTCTCGCCTCCCACCGAGGAGGTGCATGTGTACGTCGAGGAGACGCACGCGGGCGTCGTGGTGACCATCGAGGACGGCGGACTCGTGATGGGCCCGGCCGCCCTGGACCGCGCCCAGAAGTCCGTCTCCTCCGAGAGCCTGGACCTGATGAGCCTGTCCGGCACCCGGCTGGGCCTGGCGGTCGTCGGCTGTCTGGCCCGTAAGCACGGGCTGACCGTCTCCTTCCGGCCGTCCGCGCGGGGCGGCACCGGCGTGATCGTCCTGATCCCGCAGCAGTTGATCACGCACGTCAACCAGGACGCGGTCGTTCTCGACACACCGGGCTCCGTCCGCTCCGGGGTCCCCCGGCAGGCGTCCGCCCAGGCCGTCGGGTCCACGGCCACCACCACCGCGGCGCCCGCCGCGACGGCCCCCGCACCCGCCACCTCGCCGTCCCCTTCGCTGTCCCCTTCGCCGTCGTCCGCGCCGGAGCCCGCCGCGCCGGAGCCCGCCGCGCAGCCCTCACGGCCCGTCAACGGACTGCCCAAGCGGCGCCGTGGCGAGACGCTGGCCGCCGCCACCCGGTCGGCCGCCCAGGCGGCCGAGGCGGAACCCAAGGCCAAGACCAGCCGTCCACGACCCGAGGAAGCCGGAGCCCGCTTCGGCGCCTTCCGCCAGGCGGCCCGCCGTGGTTCCGCCACCGGTGCTCCGTGTGACACCGAGCCTTCGGTATCCGCAGATCACAACGAGACCGCCGAGTCCGCCGCCGAGCCTGCCGAGTCCGCCGAGCCTGCCGAGAACGACAAGCCGTGACAGAAGGAACGCCGATGAACACCACCGACCGCAGCTTGGACTGGCTGTTGGAGAACCTGCTGGAGAAGACCCCGGGGTCGCGCCACGCGCTGGTGCTGTCGCGGGACGGGCTCAAACTGTGCCTCTCCTCCGGGTTGTCCGTGGACCAGGCCGATCAGCTGGCGGCCATCGCGTCGGGCATCCAGAGCCTCGCCCATGGCGCGTCCATCGAGTTCGGCGACGGCAGCGGCGGCGTACGGCAGTCGATGACGGAGTTCCACGGGGGAATTCTGTTCATCGTCGAGGCCGGCGAAGGCGCCCATCTCGCCGTGGTGGCCCATGACGAGGCCGATGTCGGCATCATCGGCCACAACATGAACGAGCTGGTCGAGCAGATCGGCGACCATCTGCGAGCCGCCCCGAGGGTGGCCGCGGGCGACAGCGACACCGGCGGCGGGGCGACGGCATGATCCGAGGGCCGCTGGACAAGGAGGGGCCGGACCGGCTGTACACCGTCACCGGCGGCCGCAGCCGGGCGGACGAGAGCCGGTTCGACATGGTCACGCTGATCGTCAGCGAAAGCGACCCCACCCCCGGGATGCAGTCCGAGCACGTCCGGATCCTGCGGATGTGCCGCCGCCCCCTGTCGGTCGTGGAGATCTCCTCGTATCTGGAACTGCCCGTCAGCGTGGTCAAGATCCTGCTGTGCGATCTGCTGGACACCGGCCGGATCACCGCGCGCCATCCGCAGGCGGCGGCCCGTCCCGGTGGCCGGCTGCCCGGGCCCGAAACCCTGAAGAAGGTGCTCGTTGCACTCCAGAATCTCTGACGACACCGTCAGCATGGCACTCCCCGGCAGCACCGGACACGCTCCGCTGCGGGAGAGCGCGAGCAACGGTCTCAAGATCGTGATCGTGGGCGGGTTCGGCGTCGGCAAGACGACGATGGTGCGGTCGGTCAGCGAGATCCGCCCGCTGAGCACCGAGGAGACGATGACGCAGGCGGGCGTCGGCATCGACGACGCCTCGTTCGTACGGCACAAGACCACCACCACGGTGGCCTTCGACTTCGGCCGGATCAGCCTGGACGAGCAGATGGTGCTCTATCTGTTCGGCGCCCCGGGCCAGGAGCGGTTCTGGTTCCTGTGGGACCGGCTCTTCTCCGGGACCCTGGGCGCGGTCGTCCTGGTGGACACCAATCGGCTGTCCGACTCCTGGTACGCCCTGGACCGGCTGGAGCACCACGGCACGCCGTTCATCGTGGCCCGCAACAACTTCACCGAGCCGCAGCACTCGCTGGAGGAGGTGCGGGAGGCCCTCGACCTCCCGCCCGAGGTGCCGATGATCGACTGCGACGCCCGTAAGCGCGACTCCAGCAAGGCCGTACTGGTCGCGCTCGCCCGCTACCTCTACTCCCTCTCCACCAACGGCGCCGCCGGGGAGAGCACCGCGTGACCACGCCCGACCCCACGTCCCCGTTCGAGGACCTGTCGGAGGACCTGCCCGAGGATTTGTCGGAGGACTCGCCCGAGGACCTGGCCGAGGACCCGCCCGAGCCCGTCTTCCGGTCCGCCCCCGCGCCGCCCGACGGGGTGGTGCCCACCGGGTCGCTGCCGCTGGACTACCAGCGGTTCCGGGACGAACCGCTGGACCTCTACCGGGAGTTGCGCCGGGACCACGGCCCGGTCGTGCCCGTCCTGCTGGACGGCAAGATCCCCGTCTGGGCGGTGCTCGGCTACCGCGAGGTGGTCCGGGTCACCACCGATCCCCGGCTGTTCGCCCGCGACTCCCGCCGCTGGCACTCCTGGCATCTGGTGCCGCCCGACTGGGAGTTGATGACCTTCGTCGGCTACCGCCCGACCATGCTCTTCAGCGAGGGCGCCGAGCACCAGCGGCGGGCCGAGGCGATCTGGGACGGTCTGGCATCGGTGGACCAGTTCGAACTGCGCACGCAGTGCGAGCGCGTCGCCGACCGGCTGATCGACACCTTCGCGGGCAGCGGCCGGGCCGATCTGGTGGCGGAGTACGCCAGCCAGATCCCGCTGCGCGTGGTGACCCGGCTGTACGGTCTGGACGACACCGAATCCGCCGCCATCCAGGACGACGCGCTCCACCTCACCGGACCCGAAGGCCCCCTCGCGCTGCGGAACATGCAGACCAGGACGGAGGCGCTGATCAAGCGCGTCCGGGAGAACCCCGGCCAGGTCAACGTCGCCGCCCATCTGGTGGCCCACCCCGCCGGGCTCACCGACGACGAGATCGTCAACGACCTGCTCGGCAGCGTCTACGCCGTCCAGCAGCCCACCAGCGACCTGATCGGCAACGCCCTCCGGCTGATGCTGACGGACGAACGGTTCGCCATCACCCTCTCCGGCGGCCGGCGCAGCGTCGGCCAGGCGCTCAACGAGGTGCTGTGGGAGGACACCCCGGTCCCGTTCTGGATCGGCCGCTGGGCCGCCGAGGACACCATGCTCGGCGGACGCCGCATCAGGAAGGGCGACTGTCTGATGCTGGGCCTCGCCGCGGCCAACGCCGACCCCGACGTACGCCCGGACTTCCACTCCGGCGCGGGCGGCAGCCAGGCCCATATGGCCTTCAGCCACGGCAAGCACGGCTGCCCCTCGGCCGCCCGTGAGATCGCCGAGGTCATCGCCGGCGCCGCGGTCGAGGTCCTGCTCGACCGCCTCCCGGACGTCACCCTGTCCGTCGCCCCGGACGACCTCGAATGGCGGGTCACGCTGATGATGCGCGGCGTGGCCGCCCTCCCGGTCCGGTTCACCCCGGCCCACCTGGACTGACCCGCTCTCCGTCCCCCGGCCCGGTCCCCCGGCGGTGCGTCGCGGCCGGGGGACGGGGACCGCCAGGACACTCTGCACCGAGTCGAGGCGTTACCTCGGTCCAATTCGCGTGCGGCTCCTCGCCGGGGTCGGTCATGGCGGCGTTGAAGTACTGGAACGCCGACAGCTCGTAGCCGCTGTGGTGCGTCAGGCCCGCGTGCTTGAGACACCACATCTGGGCGTCATCCGCGTCGGCGGTGTCGGCGGAGCGTTCGCCGCAGGTGAGGCACTTGCCGAAGTGACGCACAGCCATGGCGGGCATGGCTGTCAGCGTCCATTCGGCAAATCGGTATCGGCCTCGCGTGATCCCGTTGCCCGCGCTCATCCGCATGCCTCAGCCGGAAGCTGCGGCCCGTCGCCGTCGGCGCCGCCGTCCTGGTCGCTGTCGTCGGCTTCGTGTTCGTCGTCGGGTACGGGCAGGCGGGCGCCCCGGCTGTCGGCGATGCGCAACACATCGCCGAGGCACTGCCTGGCCGCCCGCAGCGCGAGGCGTAGCGCGTACTCCCCGGCTTTGCGGTCGTCCAGGACGGCTTGGACACCCTTGAGGACGTCGGCGCCGTCGCGCAACTGGTCTGCCTCGATCTCGTCCGCGATACGGGTCAGTGCGCCCGGGGAGCCGTTCGTGGACAGGAAGCACGGCTTGCCGGTGTCGGTCTCCCACGGCAGCAGGCGCAGCCCCGGCGTGGGTCCGGGAGCGGCGTTGCGGTCGTAGCTCATCGGGCTGTCACCTTCATGCCGTGAATCCGGCGCGGGCCGATGTCGACGCCGTACGTCGCGAGCACCAGCGCCCGCCGTCGCGCCCGTTGGCGCCGCTCCTGCTGTCGCCGCTCGTGCGCGAGGAGGTAGGGGCGGACAAGGCCGCTGTCCTCACCCCGCAACACGGAGACGCGCGGGAGACGGGCCATCGACACGTCCACGGTCGGTACGGGGACTGTCTCAGCGCTGCGGTGCCGTCCCGGTGCGGGGAGCAGTAACCGCAACAGCAATTCGAAGATGCGGGCGATACAGTGCGGCATGTCGTCAACCTCCACAGGGTTGGTGGCCACGTCCCCGGGCCGTCGCCACGGTCGCGGGGGTCTGTGCGTCAGTCATCCCCCACACTTCCGCCCCTGGTTGCGCGTTCCTACTTCGTTCCATGACCGTTAGGAACGGAATGGGTCTACCGTGGGAAACGTGCCTAACGTCCCAGGGGGTTGCCGGTGAACGAAGCACTGCGCCGCGCCATGCTTCAAACCCGTATGACAGACCGCCAGTTGGCGGAAAAGTGCGGCGTGGACGTCAAGACTGTCGGCCGATGGATCACCGAGACGGCACGGATCCCCCGTGCCCGCCATAGGTGGGCCGTCTGTGAGGCACTCGGAGAGGAGGAGGCGGTGTTATGGCCAGCGGCCGCAAGGAAGGCGATCAAGGTCGGTCCGGACCGTGAGGTCGTTTCGGTCTATCCGTACCGGTCCGGCTGTCCGGCTTCCCTGTGGCGGTCTTTGATCACCAAAGCCGAGCGTGAGCTGACGTTCGCCGGTTACACCAATTACTTCCTGTGGCTCGAACAGGCCCGATTCGGCACCGCGTTGCGGCGCAAGGCAGCGCAGGGGTGCCGAGTCCGCTTCGTGCTCGGCGACCCGGACAGCGACCTCACACGGTCCCGCGAGCAAGACGAAGCTGTCGCGCTCACGCTGTCGACGCGTATCCGCGTGACGCTGGCCGAGTTGCAGAAGATCAGGAGCCAGCCGGGCGTTGACGCGAGGTTCAGCGACGGACATGCGTACCTGTCGGTGTTCCGCTTCGATGACGACATGATCGTTACGCCCTTGCTGACGCATAGCGTTGGGCACGATGCGCCTACGCTGCATCTGCGTCGTCACCAGGACGACGGCATTTTTGATCGCTTCGCTTCGCACGTTGAGGAACTGTGGAAACGGGGCACTCCGGTATGGGAAGAGAAGGGCAATGGGTAGGCGCGATTACGAGGACGACCCGAACGCCCCAGCCGCGAACAGCTTGGTTCCGGCTGCTTCTGTCGTCGTCGCCGACGACTCGGGGCGCATTCTCCTTCAGCGTCGACGCGACAACGACATGTGGGCGCTTCCCGGTGGTGCCATGCACATTGGCGAGTCATTGCCGGACTGCGCGATTCGGGAGACGAGCGAAGAGACTGGTATCAATGTCGAGATCATCGGCATCGTCGGGACCTACACCAACCCCCGTCACGTCTTCGCCTACGACGATGGCGAGGTACGGCAAGAGTTCTCCGTCTGCTTCCTGGCTCGTCCTGTGGCAGGGCAACTCGCGGCGTCCGAGGAATCCACCGATGTCCGCTGGTTCGAGCCCGCAGAGGTTGATGCCCTCCCCATGGTCGCCAGCATCCGGAAACGAGTGAACGACTGGCGCGACGGCAACATGCCCGCAGCCCGGTAGTCGGCACGCGCGGACACGTTGACCCCCGTTGCTTCCTGGCGGGGGTCGTTGCTGTATGAGCCTTAGGGTCTGTCCTGTGGATCTTGGCCGCCCAGGGCGTGTAACGAAAACGGACCTTGGGTCGGCTTGGCATCTAAGGCGAGCGCCCGCCTCGCAAATCGGCAGCGGTCGGTGAGCAGGTGCGGGTAGTGGTCGGGCATGACAGGAGAGCTTTGGACCCCCGTGATTTCGATGGTCGGTGTGGCTGTGGGAGGTGCGTTGACGTATCTGACCCAACGCGCGACGCAGCGGGGAGCCGATCGGGCTGAGGAACATAGACGGGCTGCGGCGCTGGCGGAGGAGCGGCGTGCCGAGCAGATCAGGACTGTGCTGGAGTTCATCCGGTTTGCGCTGGAGGCTGAGGGTGTGGCTCATGCCCGGCCGCCCGCATGGGAGGTCGGTGACGAGTGGTACCGGACAGCCAGGCCGGCGATAGACGGCCTGCGCATAGCCGAGAATGGTGTCCACCTGCTGTGCGCCCCTGGCCTTCACACGCCGACGACCGCCTACGCCCGTGCCCTTAACCAGGCAGTCTGGCAGGAGCACGGCGAAGCGAGTCTGGCCGAGCGCCTGGAACCGGTCAAGGTGAAGTTCCTAGCCGTCGCGCGCCGCAGTCTGACCTGACGGCCATGGGCGGGCCTGCCTGGTGAGCGCCACTTCGGCGACGCGTTCGTCGTCGGGGCGGCGCTGCCGCTTGAGCAGACCGTGGCCCTTGACGGGGGCCGTGACGTCGGAATGGGGGATGGCATTGTCAGCCCGATCTACCATTCGTCGCCGTTTCAATGAATTTTGTGTCGCATAAGGCGGTGGCTGCAGACCCGACGGCCGCCGCACAGACCGCGTCCAACGCGTGCACGGGAAAGTCGAAGAAGCACGTCGTCAAGACGTACTACCGGGGCCCTGCCACGGTAGTGCTGCGTTGCGGCACGAGGAATTGGGGATACCGTCATCTGGTGGCTCATGGGCGGTGGAGTGCCAACTTCAGCAAAAAGATCAAGAACGCGATCTGGAGTGGCGACGTCGTGATCGACGTACCGGGTCAGCGTGTCTACGAGCGGCGAGTGATCCAGTGTCCGCCGAGGATCCTGTTCCGGGTGGTGACGAACCCGGACCCCTATGGAGCCGATCCCCGAATCAAGTCGCAGGGGGTCATTACTGCTTACAAGCCCGCATCGCTGGTCTCACCTGCCTGTTAGGAGAAGGAATCCGTGCCGTCTGTCGAAGGTGTCCGTGGCCTCCTCGCCCGGTATGTGACGGGGCGGCTCGAGGACGGCTCGGTCTGTCTTGAAGTCCTCGGGCTCGAGGTCATCGACCAGGGGCGAAGGTTCACGGTGGCGGTAGAACTGATCGCCCCGGACGGGCATTGGAGAGTCCGTCTGGAGTGTGACAGTGCCGAGCACCGGATCTTCGACGGCAGCCCGCCGGAGGACCTCGTACAGGCAGTGGCCATGTCACTCCGCATCCGCCTCTTCGAGTGGTGGCACACCAAGGGGTCCGAGCGGCAGTCGGCCAGGCTCGGCGAGCGTGTGGACTAGGGCGTATCCGTTAAATGCGAGCCCAGACCAGCACTGCGGCGAGGGCCGCGGCCGAGCGGTAGACGATCGCGAGCTTGTCGAACCTCGTGGCCAGGCCCCGCCATTGCTTGAGCAGGGCGAAGGACCGCTCGACCACGTTGCGGTTCTTGTAGGCCACCGGATCGAACTTCGACGGACGCCCGCCTGCTGAACCGCGGCGGCGACGGTGCTCCTGCTGGTCACGCCGTTCAGGGATGACCGCGGTGATCCCGCGGGCCTTGAGCGCTGCTCGGATCGCGCGGGAGGAGTAGGCCTTGTCCCCGAGCAGCATGGTCGGGGTCGTGCGCTGGCGGCCTGCTCCGGTCCTGGGGACTCGCAGGTCGCCCAGCAGCAACTGCAGGGACTGGCCGTCGTGCGCCTGCCCGGGCGTCACGACGACGGCCAGCGGTCGGCCCTGACCGTCCACGGCGTGGTGGATCTTCGTGGTCAGCCCGCCGCGGGAACGGCCGATCGCGTGCCCGGCGGGCTCTCGGTGGGCGTCGAGGCCCTGCCCTCGGGCTGCGGCCCGGCACTTCTCGGGGCGGCGGGTGTTGGTGGCGTGCTGGTGGGCCCGGGTGATGGTGGAG
Source organism: Streptomyces violaceusniger Tu 4113 (assembly GCF_000147815.2). Taxonomy (NCBI): domain Bacteria; kingdom Bacillati; phylum Actinomycetota; class Actinomycetes; order Kitasatosporales; family Streptomycetaceae; genus Streptomyces; species Streptomyces violaceusniger. The sequence goes on from NC_015957.1 coordinate 127,063, forward strand.
TCCACCGCCACCCGCCAGTCGATCAGCCCATCGTCGTCCGCGCGGGCGAGCAGGACGCCGAGCACGCGGTCCCAGGTCCCGTCGGCGGCCCAGCGGCGGTGGCGGGCCCACACGGTCTTCCAGGATCCGAACCTGGCTGGGAGGTCTCGCCAAGGAATACCGGTGCGGTACCGGTAGACGATCGCCTCCACAATGCGGCGGTGATCGGCCCACGGCCTGCCACGACGACCGGTACTGGAGGGCAGCAGAGGTCGGATACGGTCCCACTGCCGGTCGGTCAGCCGGGCGTGACGAGGCATCAGGATCAGACCGCAGAGGTGCCGCGCACCCGGGCCGGCAGCCCGGCCGGGCTCAGTCGATCGTCTTGATCAGCCGGGCGGGCACTCCCGCGACCACGGTGCCAGCAGGAACATCACGAGTGACCACCGCACCGGCAGCGACCACCGCACCGGCACCGATGGTCACCCCCTGCGTGATCACGGCAGCCGTTCCGATCCAGACGTCGTCCTCGATGACGATCGGGGCGAAGGAGAGGTACTCGCGGCGCTCGGCCAGGGGCAGTGGATGGCCTCCGGTGATGAGGCTAACCTTCGGGGCGATCATGACGCCGTTGCCGATACGGATGCCTCCCTTGTCCATGAAGGTGCATCCCTGGTTGACGAAGACGTTCTCCCCGAACGTCGTGTTGAGCCCGGACTCGGTAAAGAACGGCGGGTAGATCATCACCGACTCCGGCAGCGGGCCGCCGAACACAACAGAAAGTAGTTCCGTGCGACCTTCGCTGTCGCTGAACGGAAGCACGTTCAGTCGAGACGTCGCATCGGTCACCTCCACGATCCGCTCCGCATGACGCGCGAACTCAGGCGTCTGTATATACATGACCTGCTCTGTGCGGGTAGACATGTGCTTATCCCACCACCGCGCAGAACACTCGATCAAACAACCCTGCACCACAACAGACACAACCAATGGTTGTGGAAGTAGGGTGGAGGCGTGGATGTTGAAGCGCTGCGGACGTTCGTGGCCGTCGCCGAGACCGGCCAGTTCCAGGCTGCTGCCGACAAGCTGGGGATCAGCCAGCAGGCGGTCTCCAAGCGGATCGCGGCCCTGGAGAGGCACATCGAGGTCACGCTCCTGGTGCGGACCTCCCGAGGCTCCCGGCTGAGCCTGGACGGGCAGGTCTTCCTGCCGCACGCCAAGAAGGTCCTGGCGGCCCTCGAGCAGGCCGAGCAGGCCGTGCGCCCCGGCAGCCGTCCCTTGCGCGTCGACGTCCTCAATCGGCGCATCTCCCCGGCCCAGGCCGTCTACCGGTTCTACCGCTCCCACCCCGAGACGGACCTGGACGCGGTCACGCTGAGCAAGGAGAACGCCGCCCAAGCCGCCCAGGCGGTGCTCGAAGGGACCGTCGACGCGTCTTTCCGTGCCCTGCCGGCAGACCAGGTCCCGGCCGGGATCAGCGCCGAACGACTCCTTGACGCACCCCTGGAGCTCCTGGTCGGACCCGGCCACCCTTTGGCTGACGCGTCCTGGGTCAGCCCTGCGGACCTGGCTGGCCACCGCATCTGGATCCCCGGGATCAGGCCGGGCATGGAGTGGGCGGCGTTCTACCAGGCGCTGTCCGAGGCCTTCGGCCTGAGCATCGACGCGCTCGGCCCCAACTTCGGTGACGAGGCCCTGATGGACGCGCTGGCCGACTCGGCCTCGCTGGCCACCCTCGTCGGCAGCGGGGACCGGTACCTGTGGCCCCAGACCCACGACCTACGGCGCATCCCGTTGCACGACCCGACCCCGGTCTACCCGCACGTGCTGCTGTTTCGCAGCGGAGACCAGCACCCCGTGCTGACCGCGCTACGCGACCATCTGCGCACCGCAGGCCCGCGAACCCCGCACGACGTGTGGGCGCCAGACTGGGTAGACCGCTGACCAGACGACCGAATTGACAGACAGGACCTAGGACCAATTTCAGTGGCCCTGCCCTTCGCGTCAAAGGGGCGGGGCCATTGGCCTTTCTCCTGGCCACCGGTGTGAGGTTCCCCCGAGATGCGGGGAGGGGTGACAGAGGGTCAGATGGGTCTCACGAGAGGAGCCCAGACGATGCCTGCCCCGAGGAAATACCCGCTGGAGTTGCGTGACCGCGCGGTCCGCATGTATCGCGCCGCCGAGCCGAAGCCCGTCATCCGCCGTATGGCAGAGGAACTCGGGGTGCATCACGAGGCTCTGCGCAACTGGATCCGTCAGGCCGAGGCTGATGCCGGTGAGCGAGGCGACATTCTCACCACCGCCGAGCGTGAGGAGCTGGCTGCTCTGCGGAAGGAGAATGCCCAGCTCAAGCGGGCGAACGAGGTCCTGCGGACGGCCTCAGCTTTTTTCGCGGCCCAGCTCGACCCGACCCGGCCCAGGTGACCGCGCTCGTCGATGCGCACCCGCACCTGGGGGTCGAGCCCGTACTCCGGGAACTTTCCATCCCCTCCTCCACCTACTACCGCTGGCGCCAGGCCGAGAAGGAGCCATGCAAGCGACGCCGCCAGGACGCCGAGCTCACCGGGAAGATCCGGCAGGTCCACGCCGACTCCGGCGGGATCTACGGCTCACCCCGCGTGCACGCCGTCCTCCGGCGTGAAGGCATCCACGTCGGCCGCAAACGCATTGAACGGCTCATGCGCCAAGCCGGCCTGGCCGGGATCAGTCCCCGGCGGGGCAAGGGCTTCACCCGACGTGACCCGGACGCGGAACCGGCCCCTGACCTGGTGCAACGCGACTTCACCGCGAACGTGCCGAACCGGCTGTGGGTCACGGACCTGACCATGATCGCGACGGAGGAGGGCCCGCTGTGGCTGTCCGCGATCCGCGACGCGTTCTCCCGCCGGGTGGTGGCCTGGGAAACCTCCGCCCGCGCAGACGCCGATCTGGTCCTGACCACGCTGGAGTATGCCCTGGCCAGCCGCGAAGTCGCCCCCGGTGAGCTCATTCACCATGCCGACCACGGCTGTCAGTACACGTCCGTGAAGCTCACGACACGCCTGGTCAGGGCCGGTATCCAGGCGTCCATGGGCTCGGTCGGCGACTCGTTCGACAATGCCCTGGCGGAGAACCTGTGGATGGTCATCAAGACCGAGTGCATCCGCGGCCGCGTCTTCCCCACCAGAGCCGAAGCGAACCTCACGCTCTTCGAGTACATCGACGGCTTCTATAACCCCCGCCGCATCCAGAAACGGCTCGGCTACCTCAGCCCGATCGAGTACGAGGAGAAGCATTACGCCAGCCAGGCAACGGCCGAACAAGTGAACCTGAAACCACGTCAACCCTCCCTGACCAGCTAGTCAGCCACCCCCGTACAGCGGGGGAACCTCAGTGCGGGCCCGGGGCCCTCTAGCCCAAGTGGGATGTGCTGGCTGCCGACGCGGGCAGGCGGATGCCTGTGCGCGGGCCTTGCTGGGGGCCGGGAGCATCGCGCGGTGGGAAGAGAAGGGGGCGTGCTGGACCTTCCTTCCCCTCGTGAGGAAGGTCCGGCAACTCTGCGCCCTGTTGGCCTAATGCGCTGTCGCGCGCATTAGGTAACGGGTGTCACAATAGCGAGGGGCGTGTACGCCGTGCAATGGGTTACCGGGCGTAGCGCGCCCGGATGTCGTGAAGATCTGGTGCTCACGAGGGTGGAGGGGCCGTAGAGTCGGCGCGTCATGACAGAGCGACCACCGCATGGGTCGGCTCGCCCCGGGGGGCGTACGGCCCGGACCCGTGCCGCCGTGTTGGCGGCCGCGTACGAGGAGCTCGACCGCGACTCGTTCGCCGCGCTCACCCTGGACCGGCTCGCCCGGCGGTCGGGGGTGCATGTGTCGACCATCCGGCGGCGCTGGCGGACGGTGGAGGGGGTCGTCGTCGATCTGCTGGCCGAGCACAGCTCGACGCTGCCGACCCCGGACACCGGTGACTTCCGGCGGGACCTGACGCAACTCACCCAGGCCATCGCGGACTTCAACAACGCGCTGCGCAACCGCAACGTCATCCAGGGGCTGCTCGCGGCCGCCGCGCACGATTCCCGGGTCGAGGAGATCGTCCGCGCCGCGTTCGTGCGGCGTACCGAGGAGGTGACCCTGATCGCGCGGCAGGCGGTCGAGCGGGGGGAGATCCCCGAGGGCACCGAGGCGCGGGAGGTCATCGCCGCACTGGCGGCGCCCCTCTACTACCGGATGCTCATTCTGCGCGGGCCCATCGACGAGCGGCTGGTGCACACCAGCGTTGAGGCGACGTATCAGGCCGCCCGCTCGGGGGTGTTCGTACCCAAGGGTGACGGCAAGGGTGATCGCAAGGGGGATCCCGAGGGGTGATGGCGCCCCCGGGGCAGGGGGCGCCATCGGCGGGCGTCAGGAGGACGCGCCGCGTGCCTTGAGCATCCCGGCCATCAGCTCGATCTCCGACTGCTGGCCCTGGACCATGGTCGTGGCCAGATGCTTCTCGGTCGGGTCCTTGACCAGCTCGACCGCGCCCTTCGCCATCGCGACGCCGCCCTTGTGATGGGCGGTCATCAGCTTCAGGTAGAGCACCTCGGCCGCCTTGCCCTTGGCCTTGCGCAACTCGTCGAGCTGGGTGTTGGTGGCCATGCCCGGCATGAGCGAGCCGTCGTGCGGCTTGTACGCGCCGCCGCCGTCCATGCCCTTCATGGAGCCGTGGTCCATGCCCTCCATACCGTCCATACCGTGCTTCATCCACGTCATGGGCGGGTCCTCGGACGTCTTGTCCAGCCCCCACATGTCCAGCCAGCCCTGCAGCATCCCGCTCTGGGTGGCCTGCGTGCTGGCGATGTCGAACGCCAGCCGCCGCACCTCGTCGTCGCTCGTGCGGTCGCGCACGATGAACGACATCTCCACCGCCTGCTGGTGATGGACGGACATGTCGCGGGCGAAACCGGCCTCGGCGGAGGTGTCCTTCGGCGTACCCGTATCGGTCGTGCCCTCCGAGCGGTCGCTCGTCAGCCACAGCACGGCCACCGCCACCAGCGTCACCAGCGCGAAGGCGGCGGTGATCCCCGCCACCAGCGGCCGGCGTGCGGCGCGGCCGACGGCGGTCCCGTCGCTCACGAGGTCTTTCCGTTGGTGCAGTAGGCGCCGGGCTCGGGGGTCTGCTTGCCCTGGACGAACTTCTTGAAGAAGGCGGCCACCCGCGGGTCCGACGCCTTCTGGATGTCAAGCTGGTTGCCCCAGGCGTTGAGGACGATCGGCGCGTCCTGCTCCTGGTAGGGGCTGATCATCGAGTACGGGGTCTTCTTCACCCGCTCCGAGAGGGCGGCGATGTCCTCCTTCGGCGCCTTGTCGGTGTACGTCACCCACACCGCGCCGTGCTCCAGCGCGTGCACCGCGTTCTCCTTCGCCAGCGGCTTGGTGTAGACGTCGCCGTTGCAGTTCTGCCAGACCTGGTTGTGGTTTCCGCCGACCGGCGGCGACATCGCGTACTTCACCGTGCCCTGGACATGCGTCCGGCCCAGGTTCTTCCAGGTCTTCATGCCCTTGAACTCGCCGGTCTGCACGACCGTGGAGGTGACCTTGGCCTCCTTCTTGTCCTTCTTGTCGCTCGCGTCGACGAGGAAGTAGCCCCCGACGGCCAGTCCGGCGACGATCACCGCGACGGAGGTGACGGTGATGGCCCGGAACCTGCGCTCGCGCGCCTTCTCGGCGCGGCGCAGTTCCTCTATCTTCGCGCGGCGGTCGGCCGCGGTGCCCTTCGTCTTCGATCCCTTGGAGCCCATGGCTGTCCTTGTCCTCGGAGTACTCAAAGTTCGCGCAGTTCGCGCAGTTCGCACGCTGGATGGGTGGAGCGGTGCATCGCGGTTACCGGCGCCGGCCTAGGTCCGAAGCACTTGGAGCTGATGGAGGCCGAGGGCGCGGACGGGGTGGTCGGGCGGCGCCCGGACGGAGTCCGGATTCCGGTGGCCGCCCGGCGGCGGAACCTCGGCGAGGAAGAGCGGGGGTACGGGCGTGGGCACCAGTGCCTGGACCACGCCCCGGGGGCCCGTGACACAGTCGTCGCTTCCGGAGCCGGAGCCGGAGCCGGAGCCGGAGCCGGAGCCGTCGGACGGGCCGTGCCCCGGAGACGGATAGGTGACCGGCTTCTCGTGCGGCTCGGCCGACGCGACGGTGTCCGTCAGGCGGCGCGGGCACCCCGCCGACAGGCCGTTGTGGTCGGCGGCGGGATGGACGCACGAGGGCGCCACCCATATCGCCGCGGCGAGCAGGAGAACGGCACGGCAGAGAACGGACGGCACGGTGCCGCGCACCGCGTCCCTCCGTATGTGGCCCTCTCCGCCCCGCCCTCTGCCCATCGCGCCAGATCGTAACCACTGCGGCTGTCGCGACTGAATGGGCCCACGGCGGAAGGTGGGCAAATGCCTGGTGGGGGCGCGGCATCAGTCGCGACGTCCGGTGGCCTCAGGTGTCCCGGAGGTGTCCCGGCGTCAGCCGCGCCGCCCGAGCGTCAGCCGCGCCGCCCCGCGCCGCCCCGCGCCAGCCGCGCCGTCCGCCGTACGCCGCCCCGCCCCGCGCCGCGCCGCCCCGCGCCGCGCCGCGCCAGCGCCAGCCGCCCCGCGCCGTCCGCCGTACGCCGCCCCTCAGTAGACGCCCTCGATCACAACCTCGTCGTCGAACATCGCGACCGGCCCCACATCGGCCACCGAGTCCCCGGCCGCGCCCTCGGGCGGCGGGACGCGGATCGCCAGATCGCGCTCGAGGTTGCCCGGCAGCAGAGCGGACTTGCTGACGTGGTTCATCACCACCTGGCCGCGCTCCCCGTACGGCACCGGCTCCCCGCTCGCCGGGTCCACCACCGAGAAGGTGACGAACGGCGTGCGCGGATCGAAGACACACGGCTCGTCCGGGCCGAGCCCCAGCCGCTCCGTGGCACCGCCGAGGATCATGGTGTTGCCGTAGGTGCCGTAGAGCGCACAGCCGGGGAAGACCTCGTTGCGCAGCAGATCGCGGGTGTCGGCGTCCATATGGGCGCCGCCCCACATGATGCCCTTGACCTTCTCCCCGATCAGCTCGATCAGGTCGTCATGCCGGGCCAGCCGCTCCAGCAGCGGCGGGGTGGTCATCAGCACCCCGATGTCCTGGGTGCGCAGGACGTACGCCGCCTGCTCCACCAGATGGCTCACATAGGCGTCGGTCTCCTCGGCCTTCCCGGCGGAGATCAGCTTCTTCACCCACCGCGGATCCATGTCGACGCGGAACATCAGCCCACCGTGCCGCGCGGCCGTGCCCGCGACCATCTCGCCGACCATATGGGGGCCGCTGGGCGCGATGGCGAGCCAGTCCACCCCGCGCGGGATGCCGAGCCCGTCGAGGTCGGCACTCAGCCCGTGGGTGAGCCGGTCCAGCCAGTCGCGCAGACACACGATCCGCTTGGGCGCGCCGGTGGTGCCGCCGCTTTCGAAGACACCGACGATCCGGGCGTCGGCGCCGTAGCCCTGGGGGATCAGATCGCGCACCGGCACGTCGCGCAACTCCCCCGTGACATTGGGGAAGAGTGCGAGATCGGCGACGCCCTTGACGTCCCGGCGCGGATCGAAGTCCAGCGTCCGCGCCTTCCGCAGCCAGAACGGGGAGCCGGTGTCCGGGCCGAAGTGCCACTCCATGGCGGCGCGGATGTACTCGTCGGGGTCGGGGCGCTCGTCGAAGGGGACGTCGAGCACGGAAAGGGAAGCTGTCGGCACGGGTTGCTCCTCATGCTCCTCGTGGGGGACGGGCGGCGCCGGGTCGGCGCCCTCGGGGACAGGCGACGCGGGATCGGCGCAGTCGGGGACGGGCGACCCCGGGTCGGCGCCGTCAGGACAGGCGACGCCGGGTCGGCGCCGTCAGCCGCGGATGACGGCCTTCGTACGCATCAGGAACTCGCCGAGATACGCGTCGTGCGGGATCCCCGGGGCGATCCAGTGCGTGGGGTGGTCCCCGATGTAGAGGTTCTTGACGGACGGCTCGGCGAGCAGCGCGTCCAGCAGCGCCTCGTCCCCGGTGATCGCCGTGACGACCAGGCTGTCCCGGAGCGCGGCGACCCCCGCCGCACGCGTCCAGGGCGCCACCCAGACGCAGGGGAACGACAGCTCCATGCCCAGCCGCGGGTCCCGCGGATCGTCGAGCTGGAAGACGGCCGGACGCAGGGCGGCGCTGCCGTCGCCGAGGTCGTCCACCACCCCGTCGCCGCCCAGCCACGCCCGGGCGCCCGCGGCCTTGCCGAGCAGAAGGCGCTCGAAGCCGCGGGCGACCTCGAGCGGATGGACCGGCAGTACCGCCTTCTCGTCCTGCGGCGGCAGGCTGGGGAGCGCGGCGAGCCGTTCCGCCAGCGCCTCGGCGACCGGCGCCGGATCGCCCTCCACGAGCACGGCGGTGGCGTTGACGCACGCGGTGCCGCCATGGCGGGCGATCGAGTCGACGACGACATCGAGATGGTCGCGCCAGTCCCGGTCGGCGGTGAGCAGGATCTTGGAGCGGCCGGGGCCGTTGGGCAGCACGGCCGGATCGGTGGCGTAGCGGTCGATGACCTCCTGCCCGCCGTAGACCATGGACAGATCCGCACCGTGCAGGATCTCCCCGGCCGCGTCGTGGTCGGTGGGCAGCAGCACCACCTGATCCGTCCCGAAACCCGCCTCGCGCAGGGCGCCGACCAGCCGGTACGGGGTGAGCGGCTCACGGCGGGAGGGGCGTACGGCCACCCGGTAGCCCAGCGCCAGCGCCTCCAGCCACAGGGCGTGCACGGCGGGGTGGTTTCCGGCGGCGTGCACGGCGAAGACATCGCCGCGCCGGATCCACACGGCGGTGCCGCTGCGGGCGTACGGATCGCGCCAGTCGCCCACCGCCCCCACCGGGCGGGCCGCCTGGACGCTGCGGTACGCCTCGGTGGCGCTGAGCCGTATCGCCTCCACGGCGATCCGCACATTGGCGAGCGGGGTGCCCGACATCCGGCACACCGCGCTCTCGTACGCCGCCGCCGTCATCCCGGCGACGGTGCCGGTGGCGAACAGCTCCCCCGCCCGCTTCAGCGCGGCCAGCCGCTCCTCCAGCGGCGGGGTGGCGGCGGCGCGCAGCGCGGCCAGCGCGCGGGTGACGAACAGCCGGGGCACGAGGGAGAGTTCGGCCATGGGAGTGCCGGTGACATCGCTGATGGTGAGGCGGTGACGGGAGCGGTAGGGCCCCTTGGGGCCGAGGGCGTCCAGGGCCTGCAGGGCCTGCAGGGGGTCGGGGGCATGCGGGGCGTCCGGGGCCTCCGGGGCGTGTGGCGCGTCCGGTGCGTCCGGCGCGTCCAGGGCGTCCGGGGTGGTGGCGGGCTGGGACACGCTGGCTCCTTCGCGGGCGGAGGACACACCGGCCCCTCGGCGGGCGCGGCGGGAAAGGGGTGAACCACGCTTATCCCACGGCGCGGACGGGACAGAGTCAATTGGCCCAAAGGCCATACCGGCCCCCTGGGCCGGGCCGGGCGCACCGCGGGCCACGTACCATGCGCGGCCGGAGGTGGTGGGGACATGGGAGAGACAGGTGGCGGTCGCGTCCTGGTGACCGACGACGACGCGGCCATACGACGGTCCCTGGAGCGCGGGCTGCGCCTCAACGGCTTCTCCGTGACCCTCGCGGACGGCGGCCACGCCGCGCTCGCCGCGGTGCGCGACGGCGCGCCCGACGTGGTGGTCCTGGACATCTCCATGCCCGACCTCAGCGGTATCGAGGTGTGCCGCGCCCTGCGCGGGGACGGCAATGACGTCCCCGTCCTGATGCTCTCGGCGCTCGACGAGGTGTCCGACCGGGTGGCCGGGCTGCAGGCCGGGGGCGACGACTACCTCGTCAAGCCGTTCGCGCTCCAGGAGTTGGTGCTGCGGCTGCACGCCCTGCTGCGCCGCCGTCCGCCCGCCGCCACCGACCGGGTGCGGGCCGGTGCGCTGGAGATGGCGCCGGAGGCCCAGGGGGCGTGGCTGGACGGAACGCCGCTGCGGCTCACCCGGCGCGAGTTCGAGCTGCTGGACACGTTCGCCCGCAACGCCGGGATCGTGCTCACCCGCGATCAGCTCCTGGACCGCGTCTGGGGCTACGACTTCGAGGTGCGGACGGACGCAGTGGACACCTTCGTCAGCTATCTGCGCCGCAAGCTGGAGGCGGGCGGCCGGCCCCGGATGCTGCACACGGTGCGCGGCGTGGGCTTCGTCCTGCGGCCGTCCGGACCGCCGGAGGGCCGCCCAACAGGCCCGTGAACGAGGGCTGTTCAACGACGCCGGGGGATTCCGCCGGGCGTTCTGTGCATTCGGGGCGTTCCGGATGTTCCCGCCGTTCCGGCCCACAGAATTTCCACAAAGAAGGCTCCTAGTTTTTTTTCCCTAGACCGGGACGGTCCGGCCCCTCCCGGGCCGTCCGGCTCCAAGGGAAGGAACAGCACCATGCACCGTGGAAAGAGCGTCATCGTGGCCTGTGCGGCCACCGCTGCCCTGCTCGGTCCGGTGGGCGTCGCGGCGGCGGACGGCAGCGCCCCGGCCTCCACACCGGCCGCCGCCCCGAGCGCGAAGCCGCACAAGGGAGCGGGGGACGGCTCCCAGGGGCTGTGCAAGCGCTCCAAGAAGATCGACAAGCGGCTGGACCGGGCGCTGAAGCGGCTGAAGGGCCAGGCGTCCGTCAAGGGGTCCGTGGCCCGGCTGGCGAAGCGGGTCGAGCGGGCGAAGAAGGCGGACCACACGGAGGTCGAGACCTTCCTCAACCACAAGCTCACCTTCCGCAGGTCCCTCGTGACCACGCTCGAGCAGCGCCAGAAGGACCTGTCGAAGGTCCAGACGTGGTGCGCCTCGCGCGGTGCGGGTTCCGGCACATGAGGCGCGGTCGGCCCGTACGGCGCGGCCCCTGGGCCGTGGCGGCCACGGCGGTGCTCTGCGCCGCGCTGGCCACCGGCTGCGGTGGCGGCAAGGGCGGCGGTTCGGACGACGCCGACGGCTCGGACGGCTCATCGGGGTCGTCATCCGCCCCGTCGGCCACCGCACCGGCTCCGTCCACCTCCGAGCTGAACAAGCTGGTGGACGACGCCGAGTCGGCGGCCGACAAGGCGGACTCCGACGCCGCGAGCGACAACTGACGGCGAACGACAACTGACCGCGAACGAAGACCGACCCCGAACGACACCTGACCACAAGGTGCCGGGAGGCCCCCGGCGCGGCATCGCGCCGGGGCCCCTCAGACGAGGGTGACCGAGGCGATCAGACCGGCGGTGGAACCGGCCGGTACGGGGTTGGCCTCGGCGCTGACCAGATCGCCGCTCTCCATGACACCGGAGCCGCTGACGTCCACATGGACCCGCAGCCCGTAGTTGTCGCCCGGGACCAGCTCACCCGGGACGGTGACACTGAACGGGACGTGGCCTCCCGGGCTCAGCGGCACATCGGTGAGGACCTGCGCCGCCACGATCGACTCGGGGGTATCCGAGCGGGACACGTTGCGCACCTCCACCACCACCCGCGCCGCCCGCCCGGCGGGGGCGTCGGGGGGCAGGGTCACGATGCCGCTCAGGACACTGCTCACTCCGAGATGTTTTCCCCCTGGACGGAGGACTTGTTCCGCCATCCGGGTGGGAACGCCGTTCGGGCCGGGCGGAGCGGTGTCGTCAGTCCGCGCAGGGGCGGCCGTTCAGGGTGAAGGATCCGGGCGGCCGGTTGCCGTCGTTCCAGGTGCCGAGGAAGCCCACGGAGAGGGAGCCGCCCGCCTTGACCCGCTTGTTGTAGTCGGCGGCGGTGGCGGTCACCTTCGAGCCGTGCTGGGTGAAGTCCCCGTCCCACATCTGGGTCACCCGCTGCGAGTCGCGGAAGGTCCAGGTGACCCGCCAGTCGTCGAGGGGCTTGCGGGAGGTGAGGGTGACGGCGGCCTTGAAGCCCTCGGGCCATTCGGTGACCAGTTGGAAGCGGGCCGTGCAGTCGGCGTATGCGCCGGGCCTCCGGTCGGAGGGCCGCCTTCCGCCGTGGCCGGAGGCGGAGCCGGAGTCTGAGTCGCCCCTGGAGGGCGCGGGGGCCGCGGAGGGGGAGCGACCGGGCTTCCTCGTCGAGCCCTTGCCGGGGTCGTGGCCGGAGCCCTCGCCCGGGTCCTTGGCGTCGCTCCCGCCCTTCGAAGGGCTCGGGGAGGCGGAGGCGCCGGGGTTGTTCGGTGAGGAGGTGGCGGGGGCCAGGCTGGGGGTCTCCTCCGGGCCCAGGTACCCGTTGCTGCGGTCGTCGGAGTCCGCGGCGGTTCTGGTCAGCGTGACCAGTGTGGCGAGGGCGACGATGGCGATCACCGCCAGGATGACCGTCGTACGGGCCCTGCGTAACCGGCGGCGGGAGGCGCGGCTCCGGCTGACCCGGTGCCCCCCGGAGCGGGAAGCACCCCCACCATCCGCCCCGCCCGCTCCGGCTCTGCCGCCCGCTCCGGCTCTGCCGCCCGCCCCGGCTCTGCCGCCCGCGTCACCGGCCCGTCTGCTGCGCCGCGCCCCGATCACGTCCAGGACCCGGTCGCGCAGCCGCTCCCACAGCGGCGCGCGGACCGCGTGCGCGGTGGGCGCTGCGGCGCGGGCGCTCGGCGCGGTGCCCGGGGCCCGCTCGGCGAGTGCGCGGCGCCGCGCGAGATAGAGGTGCGCGCCCCAGCCGATGACCCCGCCCGCCAGCGCGCCGGGCAGCCCCTCGCCGTCCACATACATGCAGGTGGCGGCGTCACGGCAGGACCGGCAACGGGCGAGGTGCTGCCACAGGTCGGCGGGTGAGGGGGAGTCGGGCGCGCGGGTGGCGGCGTCCAGCAGCTTGGCGTAGCTGCGGCACTCCTCGTCGGTGAGGGTCTCCACATGGGCGCGCTGACACCGTTCACGGAAGGCCGCGCGGACCCGGGGGATCTCCTCGGTGGCGTACTCCGGGTCGTAGCCCAGTTGCCGGGCAACCGCCTCCGTGGACCGCGCCTCCACCTCGACCAGCCACAGCAGCTCCCCGTCCGCCTCCGGCAGCTCCCGCAGAGCGCGCAGGGCGAGCGGCTGGTCGCGGGGCGGGGCGGCGAAGCGGGCGGCGAGGTCGGAGGTCAGCCACGTCCGCAGCTCCGGGTTGAGCCGGTCGCCGTGGCGGTGGGCGTGCCAGTCGGCGGCGGTCTTACGCACCGACGTCAGAAAGAGCGGCAGCCACGGGAGGCGCTTGCCGAAGCCCCGGGTGCGGCGGTGGCGGGTCTCCCGAATACCGCGCCGGAACGCCTCGGTGGCGAGCCGCATCCCGTCTTCGGGAGTGGTCGTGCACAGTTCCGCGTAATCGGCGACCGCCTCCCAATAGGCGCCCAGCAGCGCCGTCGCGGAGGCCGCGCCATCGACTTCCTCGGCGGGCGCTTCGGCGAGACCGTGGCGCGCCGGGGAGCCGTCCCCGGGAGATTCCCTGGGCGATGAGTGGTCGGGCATGGAGGCAATTCCTCACTCACGAACAGCGGCGCCCCCGCCGGGGGCAACCCTCTCACAAACGGGCTGCGGGGTAGTCAGCCAACAGCACAGCTCTGCCTCGGAGTTGGGGATTCCCCTTACGGGGCGGGCCGAGCCTTTCACGCCGGTGACCTGGCTGACAAGAGACGTAGAGCAGTCCCCGTTTAGGGATTTTGAGCCGCCTGACAAGCCGTGAGGTCGTGCCTAATTGAGGTGAATGGTAGTCACGTTCACTGCCCAATGCGACACGAAGTCGCACGCCGCAAAAGGTCCAGACCGCACCGTTCGCCGCGTGAACTCCTGTGCGTTTCCGGTGACTTCCGGCGACGCCCGCCGCCACCTCCGGGCCGGTGTCCTAGCGCCATAACCGGCCGCGTGCCGAGGTCTGTGCGGTGTGACATTGCACTGTTACCGTTGAATGGACAAGTGGCCTGGTCCCCTTCCCGAGAAGGTTCCGCATGCCCGAGATTCCCGGTGTTTCCGCGCCCTGGCGTGGCGTTCATGTCGCCACGGCGCTGCCGTTCCATGACGATGACGAACTGTCGGTCGACTACGAGGGATACGCCGCCCATGTGCGGTTTCTCGCCGAGCACGGATGTGACGGGGTCTGCCCCAACGGGTCGTTGGGGGAGTATCAGACGCTGACGGACGAGGAGCGGGCGCGGGTGGTGCGGGTGGCCGTGGAGGCGGCGCCCGAGGGGTTCGGGGTGATGCCGGGGGTGGCGGCGTACGGGGCGCTGGAGAGCCGGCGGTGGGCGGAGCAGGCGCGGGAGGCCGGGGCGCGGGCGGTGCTGGCGCTGCCGCCGAACAGCTACCGCGCCGACCGGGAGGCCGTGGTCGGCCACTACCGCGAGGTGGCGCGGGCCGGGCTGCCGGTGGTGGCGTACAACAACCCCCATGACACCAAGGTCGACCTCACCCCGGAGCTCCTGGCCGAGCTGCACGGGGAGGGGCTGATCGTCGCGGTCAAGGAGTTCAGCGGGGATGTGCGGCGGGCGTACGAGATCGCCGAGCGCTCCCCCGGGCTGGATCTGCTGATCGGTGCCGATGACGTCCTGCTGGAGCTGGGGCTCGCCGGGGCCGTGGGGTGGATCGCCGGGTATCCGAACGCGATCCCCGAGGCCACCGTGGAGCTGTACCGGCTCGCCACCTCGGGCGTCGGCACGGACCTGGAGAAGGCGCTGCCGCTGTACCGCGCGCTGCATCCGCTGCTGCGCTGGGACTCCAGGACCGAGTTCGTCCAGGCCATCAAGGCGTCCATGGACCTCGCCGGGCTGCGCGGCGGATCCTGCCGGCCACCGCGCTCGCGGCTGACCGGCGAGGTGGCGGCGCGCGTCGTCCGGGAGACCGAGACGGTGCTCGGGCTGGGGTACCGGTGACGCGCCCGTCGGGGAAGCGCCCGTCGGGGAAGCGCCCGTCGGGGAGGCGCGCGTCGACGAGGGGGCGCCGGTGAGGTCGCGGCGACCGGTAAGGGGGCGCTCGTGAGGTCGCGGCGGGTCCTGCACACCGTGGAGTCCCACACCGAGGGCATGCCCACCCGGGTGGTCACCGGCGGGGTGGGGACGCTCCCGGGCGCGACCATGGCCGAGCGCCGCCGGTGGTTCATCGAGCACCAGGACGATCTGCGCACCCTGCTGATGTACGAACCGCGCGGCCACTCCGCGATGAGCGGGGCCATCCTGCAGCCGCCGACCCGGCCGGACGCGGACCACGGAGTGCTCTTCATCGAGGTGTCCGGGGTGCTGCCGATGTGCGGGCACGGCACCATCGGAGTGGCCACGGTGCTGGTCGAGACCGGCATGGTCGAGGTGTGCGAGCCGGTCACCACCATCCGTCTGGACACCCCGGCGGGCCTGGTGGTCGCGGACGTCGCCGTACGCGACGCGGCCGCGACCTCGGTGACGATCCGGAACGTGCCCTCGTTCTGCCTGGCCACGGACCGTACGGTGCGGGTGCCCGGCTTCGGCGAGGTGCGCTACGACATCGCGTTCGGCGGCAACTTCTACGCCATCGTGGAGCTGGGCGCCCTCGGGCTGCCGTTCGACCGGGCGGCGGGGCAGGAGCTGCTGACCGCCGGGCTGAAGATCATGGAGGCGGTGAACGCGCAGGATCCGCCGCACCACCCCGAGCGGCCGGACATCACCGGCTGCCACCATGTCTATCTGAAGGCCCCGGGGTCGACGGCGCGCCACTCCCGCCATGCCATGGCCATCCACCCGGGCTGGTTCGACCGCTCCCCCTGCGGGACCGGCACCTCCGCGCGGATGGCGCAGCTTTACGCGCGCGGTGAGCTGGGCCTGGGCGAGGAGTTCGTGAACGAGTCGTTCATCGGGACGCGGTTCATCGGGCGGCTGCTGGAGGAGACCACGGTGGCGGGGCTGCCCGCCGTCGTGCCCGCGATCACCGGGCGGGCGTGGGTCACCGGCACCGCGCAGTTCCATCTCGATCCCGACGATCCGTTTCCGGCCGGGTTTTTGATGTAGGGGATGTGGGGGACGTAGGGGAGCGTGGCGATGGTGGGAGAGACATCCGACGCCCGTGGG
Source organism: Streptomyces violaceusniger Tu 4113 (assembly GCF_000147815.2). NCBI lineage: Bacteria > Bacillati > Actinomycetota > Actinomycetes > Kitasatosporales > Streptomycetaceae > Streptomyces > Streptomyces violaceusniger. The sequence continues at coordinate 143,028 of NC_015957.1, forward strand.
CGCGCCTCCAGCACGACTGCGGGGATCGCCGAGGAGTTGCCGAGCACCGCCGACCTGGTCGTCATCGGCGCCGGAGTGGTCGGTGCGGCCGCCGCCTGGTTCGCCGCCCTGGCCGGGCTGCGGGTCGTGGTGGTCGACCGGGGCGCCGTCGCGGGCGGCACCTCGGGCGCGGGCGAGGGAAACGTCCTGGTCTCGGACAAGGAGCCGGGCCCGGAGCTGGAACTCGCGCAGTACTCGCGGCAGGTGTGGGGCGAGGACCTGGGCGCGTACGGCGGGCTGTGGGAGTTCGAGTCCAAGGGCGGGCTGGTGGTGGCCTTCACACCCACCGCCCTGGGCGCGCTGCAGACGCTGGCCGAGCGGCAGCGGGCCTGCGGAGTCGACGTACGAGAGGTGTCCGGGGCGGAACTCCCCGCCCTCGAACCGCGGCTGACCCGCGAGGCCGCCGGGGGCGCGCTGTATCCGCAGGACGCCCAGGTGCAGCCGATGCTTGCGGCGGCGCACCTGCTGAGGCTCGCGCGGCGGCGCGGAGCGGTGGTGCGGACGCGGACCGAGGTGGTGGGGTTCCTGCGGCCGGGTGGTGGGCGGCCGGGTGGTGGGCATGCGGGCTCCCCGGTCACCGGCGTACGGACCCCCCACGGCACCGTCAGCGCCCCCGCAGTCCTGAACGCGGCGGGCACCTGGGCCGGTGCGGTGGCGGGGCTCGCGGGCGTCGAGCTGCCGGTGCTGCCGCGCCGGGGCTTCGTCCTCGTGACCGAACCCCTGCCGCCTGCGACCGTACGGCACAAGGTCTACTCGGCCGACTACGTGGACGCCGTGGCCAGTTCGGACGCGGAGCTGCAGGCATCGCCGGTCGTGGAGGGCACGGGCGGCGGCACGGTGCTGATCGGCTCCACCCGGGAGCGGGTCGGCTTCGACCGGCGGCCGTCCCCCGCCGCCCTACGGGCGCTGGCCCGGGGCGCCATCGGGCTGTTCCCGGTGCTGGCGTCGGTGCGGGCGATGCGCGTGTACGCGGGCTTCCGGCCGTACTGCCCCGACCATCTGCCGGTCATCGGCCCCGACCCGCGCGCCCCCGGGCTGTGGCACGCCTGCGGCCACGAGGGCGCGGGCATCGGTCTCGCGGCGGGCACGGGGAAGTTGATCGCGCAGGCCCTGACAGGGGAGGCGACGGAGCTGGACCTGACGCCGTTCGCCCCCGAACGCTTCGCAAGCGAAGGAGGGCGCGGATGAGCCACGCGGGAAGTGAGCCCGTCGTCGGCACGGGATCGCCGCCGTACCGGCTGACCTTCGACGGCACGACGGTCACGGCGCTGCCCGGGCAGAGCGTGGGCGCGGCACTGGTGGCCGCCGGGATCGTGGCCTGGCGGACCACGAGGCGGGAGGGCAGGCCGCGCGGGCTGTTCTGCGGGATCGGGGTGTGCTTCGACTGCCTGATCACCGTGGACGGGCGGCCCAACCAGCGGGCCTGCCTGGTCCCGGCACGGGACGGGATGCGGCTGTCGGCGGAGGGCGACGGCGTCGGTGGCGGCGATGATGGCGGTGCCGGTGCCGGTGCCGGTGCCCGTGACAGTGCCGGTGGCGGTGGTGATGACGCCGCCCGTGGCGGTGCCGGTGGCGGTGCCAGTGCCGGTGCCAGTGCCGGTGGCGGTGGCGGTGGCGGTGGTGGTGACGCTGCCCGTGGCGGTGCCGGTGACCGAGGCGGCGAACGTGCCGGTGGCAGTGGCGGTGGCGGTGACGCTGCCCGTGACGGAGACCGTGGCCGTGACGGCGACCGAGGCGGTGCCGGTGACCGAGGCGCTGCCCGTGGCGGTGCCAGTGCCAGTGCCACTGCCGGTGCCAGTGCCGGTGGCGGTGGCGGTGCCGGTGACCGAGGCGGCGAAGGTGCAGGTGGCAGTGACGCTGCCCGTGACGGAGACCGTGGCTGTGACGGAGACCGTGCCCGTGACGGAGACCGTGGCCGTGACGGCGACCGTCGCGGTGTCGATAGCCGTGTAGACGGCGAAGGCGGCGGTGATGGCGATGTCGACTGATCCGCCGACCTACGACGTGGCCGTCGTGGGCGCGGGACCCGCCGGGCTCTCCGCCGCCGTCGGCGTCGCCGAGGCGGGCCTGGACGTGGCGCTCATCGATGCGGGGCGGCTGCCCGGTGGCCAGTACTGGCGCCACGACGATGAACACTCCCCGCACCCCGGCCACCGCGACGGGCGGCTCTTCGCCCGCCTCCGCGCCCGGCTGCACCACCAGCGCCGCCTCGGCCGCCTCCACTACCTTCCCGGTCATCAGGTCTGGCTGATCGACCGCCCCCGCCCGGACACCGGGGCGTTCACCCTGCGCCTGAACGGTCCGTACGACACGGCCCCCGTCGAGCGGGACCGGGTGCGGGCCCGCGCCCTGGTGCTCTGCTGCGGCGCCCACGACCGCCAACTGCCGCTCCCCGGCTGGGACGTGCCCGGGGTGATGGCCGCCGGAGGCGTCCAGGCGCTGCTGAAGGGGCATCGGACGGCGGCGGGCCGCCGGGCGGTGGTCGCGGGCACGGGCCCGTTCCTGCTGCCGGTGGCGACGGGCCTGGCTCAGGCGGGTGTGCGCGTCCTCGCCGTATGCGAGGCCAACCCGGCGCACGGCTGGCTGCGCCACCTGGGCGGGGCGGTGCAGGCGCCCGCCAAGTCCGCCGAGGCGCTGCGGTACGCGGCGCTGATGGCCCGCCACCGCATCCCGTACCGGACACGGGCCGCGGTGACCGAGATCCTGGGCGAGGACCGGGTGCGCGGGGTGCGGCTCGACGGCGGCGAGGTGCTCGAGGCCGATCTGGTGGCGCTGGGCTGGGGGTTCACCCCCGCCCTTGAACTGCCGCTGATGGTCGGCGCCGACACCCGGCGCGACCTCGACGGCTCCCTCGTCGCCGTGGTCGACGCCCGTCAGCGCACCACCGTCCCGGACGTCCTGGCCGCGGGGGAGACCACGGGCGTGGGCGGCGCCGCACTGGCCGTCGCCGAGGGACGGCTGGCCGCCCTGACCCTGGCGGCGGCCCACGGGCTGCCGGTCGATCCGCGCGCCGCGCGACGGCTGCGCGCCACGATCCGCCACGGCCGGGCCTTCGCCGCCGCCCTGCACCGCACCTACCCCGTGCCCGCCGGGTGGACCGGCCGGTTGACCGAACGCACGGTGGTCTGCCGCTGCGAGGAGGTCACCTACGGGGAGCTGTGCCGCGCCCGTACCGAACTCGGCGCCGAGGACCCCCGCACCATGAAGCTCCTGGCCCGCCCGGGGATGGGCTGGTGCCAGGGCCGGATCTGCGGGTTCGCCGTCGCCGCCGTCACCGCGTCGCTGACCGGCCGCCCGGCCACGGCGGAGGATCTGCGGCCGCTCTCGGCACGGCCGTTCGCGGCCCCGGTGACGCTGGGGGAGCTGGCGGGGATGGCGGACGGGGAGCTGGCGGGGATGGCGGACGGGGAGCTGACCGAGGTGGCGGACGGGGAGCTGGCCGAGGTGGCCGACCCGGACGACGAGCCCGGAGCCGACCCGGACGACGAGCCCTGAGAGCCCCCGTCCCCCCGGCCCCACGCGCAGATGCCAGCCTTCGTACTCGAATCGTTGGAAGAATGCCACCTGACCGCCGTGCACCGGCTCGCAGATGCGGCGCTACCATCGGCGGATGCATACGTACCGGATCGGTGAGGCCGCGGCCCTGATGGGGGTCAGCGCCGACACCCTGCGGCGCTGGGTCGACAGCGGACGGCTGGCCGCCGAACGGGACGAGCAGGGGCGCCGGATCATCCCGGGCCCGGCGCTCGCCGCGTTCGCCCGCGAGGTCGCCAGTAGCGCGGAGCGCGACAACCCCGGCTCCTCCGCCCGCAACCGCTTCTCGGGGATCGTCACCGAGGTGATCCTGGGCGATGTGTCCGCGCAGGTGGAGATCCAAGCCGGGCCGTTCCGCGTGGTGTCCATGATCAGCCGGGAGTCGGCGGAGGAGTTGAAGCTGGAGCCCGGCGTTCCGGCCGTCGCCGTCATCAAGTCGACCAACGTGGTCGTGGAAACCCCGTGAGCACGCGCACCGAGAGCGGCAGTGGCGCAGGCGGCAGCGGCAGCAGAGGCAGAGAGGGAGAGACAGACTCCATGACGACCCGTTCCGTATCCGTATCCGTATCCGGATCCCGACCCCGAGTCCGTTGGACCTACCGTGCGGTGGGCGGTTTCGCGCTCGCCGCCATGGCACTCACGGCCTGCTCCTCCGGCGACTCCGACGACTCCTCCAAGGAGTCCGACTCCGGCTCGTCCTCGAAGAAGCCGTCCGGCACGGTGACCGTGTTCGCGGCCGCCTCGCTGAAGGAGAGCTTCACCGCGCTGGGCAAGACCTTCGAGAAGGAACACCCCGGCACCAAGGTCTCCTTCAACTTCGGCGGCAGCGACGCCCTCGCGGCCAGCATCACCTCCGGCGCGCCCGCCGATGTCTTCGCCGCCGCGAGCCCGAAGACCATGAAGACCGTCACCGACGCCAAGGACGCCAAGGGCACCCCGGCCACCTTCGTCCGCAACCAGCTCGAGATCGCGACCCTCCCGGGCAACCCGAAGAAGATCGCGACGCTGAAGGACCTCACCCGCTCCGGGCTGAAGGTCGCGCTGTGCGCCAAGGAGGTGCCCTGCGGCTCGGCGGCCCAGAAGGCGCTGGACGCGTCCAAGCTGAAGCTCACCCCGGTCTCGTACGAGCAGGACGTCAAGGGCGCCCTGACCAAGGTGCAGCTCAAGGAGGTGGACGCCTCCGTCGTCTACAAGACCGATGTGAAGGCGGCGGGCGGCAAGGTCGCGGGCGTGGAGTTCCCCGAGTCCAAGCAGGCCATCAACGACTATCCGATCGCCCTGCTGAAGAACGCCCCCAACGCCGAGGCGGCCACCGCCTTCATCGACCTGGTGAAGTCCGCGCAGGGCCAGAAGGTGCTCGGCGAGGCCGGTTTCCTCAAGCCGTGACGGAGCAGAAGTCCGGGCCGGTGCCGGACGCCGCGACCGGCCCGGCGGAGGTCCTGGCCGGCGGCTCGCGCCGGCGGTCCGGCACCCCCCGCTTCCGGACGGGCGTCCCGCTGCCGCTGCTGCTGCCCGCCCTCGGCGGCCTGGTCTTCCTGGTGCTTCCGCTGGTGGCGCTGCTGGTCCGCGCGCCCTGGCGGAGCCTGCCCGACCAGCTCACCAGCGTCGCGGTATGGCAGGCGCTGCGGCTTTCGCTGATCACCGCGACCGCCGCCGCCGCCGTGGCGCTGGTGCTGGGCGTGCCGCTGGCCTGGCTGCTGGCCCGCGCCCGCTTCCCCGGCCGCCGGCTGGTGCGCGCCCTGGTGACCCTGCCGCTGGTGCTGCCGCCGGTGGTGGGCGGTGTGGCGCTGCTGCTCGCGCTGGGCCGTAACGGAATCGTCGGCCGCTGGCTGGACTCGGCGTTCGGCATCACGCTGCCGTTCACCACGGCGGGGGTGGTGGTCGCGGAGGCGTTCGTGGCGATGCCGTTCCTCGTGATCAGCGTCGAGGGCACGCTGCGGGCCGCCGATCCGCGCTACGAGGAGGCCGCCACGACCCTCGGCGCCTCCCGCTTCACCGCCTTCCGGCGCGTCACCCTGCCGATGGTCGCGCCCGGGGTGGCCGCGGGCGCGGTGCTGGCGTGGGCGCGGGCGCTGGGCGAGTTCGGCGCCACCATCACCTTCGCGGGCAACTTCCCCGGCCGTACGCAGACGATGCCGCTGTCGGTGTATCTCGCGCTGCAGAGCGACCCGGCCGCCGCCATCGCACTCAGCCTCGTCCTGCTCGCCGTCTCCATCGCGGTCCTGGCCGGGCTGCGCGACCGCTGGATGGCCGCCTCATGACCACGGACACTTCCCCCCATCGAGAACGCCGGGCTGCGCGACCGCTGGATGGCCGCCTCATGACCACGGACACTTCCCCCCATCGAGAACGCCGGGCTGCGCGACCGCTGGATGGCCGCCTCATGACCACGGACACTTCCCTCGCCGAGAACGCCGGGCCGCGCGACCGCCGGACGACCGCCCCATGACCACGGACACTTCCCTCGCCGAGAACGCCGGGCTGCGCGACCGCTGGACAACCGCCCCATGACCACAGACACGTCTCCCGCCGAGAACGCCGGGCTGCGCGACCGCTGGACAACCGCCCCATGACCACAGACACGTCTCCCGCCGAGAACGCCGGGCCGCGCGACCGCTGGATGGCCGCCTCATGACCACGGACGCCTCCCCCACCGAGGACGCCGGGCCGCGCACCGACGGCCTCGACGCCCGCCTCGTCGTGGACCGCGGCACCTTCCGCCTCGACCTGCGGCTGTCCGCGGCCCCTGGCGAGGTGGTCGCCCTGCTCGGGCCCAACGGCGCGGGCAAGACCACTGCCCTGCGCGCCCTGGCCGGGCTCACCCCGCTCACCACGGGGGCGCTGCGGCTGGACGGCCGGACCCTGGAGGAGCCGGAGCGTCGGCTGAGGACCCCGCCCGAACACCGTCCGGTCGGCGTCGTCTTCCAGGACTATCTGCTCTTCCCCCATCTCACCGCGCTCGACAACGTGGCCTTCGGCCCGCGCTGTCACGGGGTGCCGAAGGCGGAGGCCCGCGCCCAGGCGGCCGACTGGCTGGAGCGGATGGGCCTGACCGACCGCGCGGGCGCCAAACCCCGCGCCCTGTCCGGCGGTCAGGCCCAGCGGGTCGCCCTCGCCCGCGCCCTCGCCACCCGCCCCCGGCTGCTCCTGCTGGACGAGCCGCTGGCCGCGCTGGACGCCCGCACCCGCCTCGACGTGCGCGCCGGGCTCCGCCGCCATCTGGCCGAGTTCGAGGCGGTGGCCGTGCTGGTCACCCATGACCCGCTGGACGCGATGGTGCTCGCCGACCGGCTCGTGGTCGTGGAGGAGGGCCGTACCGTCCAGGAGGGCGCCCCCTCGGACATCTCCCGCCGCCCCCGTACCGACTACATCGCCAGCCTCGTCGGCCTCAACCTCTACCAGGGCCGCGCCGACGGCCACACCGTACGGCTCGACGGCGGCGCCACCATCACCACCACCGAGGACCTCACCGGCCCGGTCTTCGTCGCCTTCCCACCCGCCGCGGTCACCCTCCACCGCGACCGCCCCGACTCCAGCGCACGCAACTTGTGGCGGCTGGAGGTGGCCGGTATGGAGTCCCACGGCGACCAGATCCGCGTCGACCTCACCGGCGAACTCCCCCTGCTGGCCGACCTCACCACACCCGCCGTGGCCGAACTCGCCCTCCACCCGGGCCGCACCGTCTGGGCCACCCTCAAGGCGACCCAGACCCACGCGTATCCGGCCTGAGCCGGGCCCCTGGCCTCGACGCTTCCGGCCAGTTACCAGGGTGTTAGCGGGGCGGCAGCCTTGCGATAGCGGCCCCGAGCAGAGTGGGTGACGTACCGAGAAGACAACGACACCGACCGCCCCGGGGGGACCCGAAATGAGCTCCAACACCACTGCCCGCACCACTCGTCGCCGCACCCTGCGCATCGCCGCCGCGACCCTGACCGCGGCCGCCGCCCTTACCCTGACCGCCTGCAACGGCTCGGACGCCAACGCCTCGAAGCCCGCGGCCGGCGCCGAGGCCAAGGGCGGCAGCTCCTCCGCCGGAGCGCAGGGCTCCGGTGCCAAGGCGGACCCGGCTGCCGAGGCCGACACCAAGGCGGGCGCCGCGGGCAAGCAGTCGAGCGGCTCGCACGCCGCCGACGGTGACCGGGCGGGCTCGGGCGTCCAGCGCTGCCACACCTCCGGCCTGGAGGCGTCGTTCGCCACGGGTGGCGATGCGGCCCCGGACCCGAACGCGGGCGGCTCGACGACCACCAGCATCGTGCTGACCAACGCCGGCGACCGCCCCTGCAAGATCGGCGGCTTCGCGGGCGTGGACCTCACGTCCGAGAACGGCGGTCAGGTCTGGTCGCTGGCCCGCTCGTCGGCCAAGTACGGCTCGATCACCCTGGGCCCCGGGGACAGCACCGACTTCACGATCAACCTCGCCATGACCGACGAGAGCGAGGAGGGCTCCTACAAGCCCGCCTTCGCCGTCGTCACTCCGCCGAACGAGACCAGCTCGCTGAAGCTGGAGTGGCCGTGGGGCGCGCTCGTCGACCAGCGAGCCGCCACCCACCCGGCCACGTTCGTCAACCCCATCGGCTGACCACGTCGGCGTTGCCTGGAATTGCGCCAAGACCATCTCCGAGCGGGACCAGTCCCGCCGACGCTGCGCCAAGAAAGTCCGCTGCCCCGGTGTGCCACACCACGGCAGCGGACTTTCCGCATCACGCCTCGCGGCAGAGCGGCCGACACACCCACAGTTCGACCTCCTGGGGCCTGCCGCCGCAGGTCCACACGACCGTGCCGAGCAACTGATCGGCGTACAGCCGCCGCCCGCACAGCGCGCAGTGCCAGCCCTCCAGTTGGGGCCCGGTCAGCGTGTCGGGATCCGGCAACTCGATCCCGCGCAGCGCAACGGGCCGCTGCGCGGCCAAGCCCTCGCTCACCGATCCGCCTCCGCATCGATGCCCAGCTCGGCAACGACCGCCCGGGCGAGGGCCTCGCGAAGCCGATTGGCGTCGGTGAGATACCGACCCGGCCCGAGCGGCACGCGCCAGTGCAGATACGGCCCGCTGATGCGGTCGATGGGGGGAACCCCGATGTACGAGGTCTCGACGCGCCCCGTACCGAGCGTCTGCACCTGCCGGATGCGTCGCCAGTACTGGGCGCTTCCCGGGCGGATGAGCCAGTACATGAGGTTGTAGTCCGCGATGACGGCCCCGGAGGCCCCACCGAGTAACTCCAACGCCCGCCCGCCGAGCGCCTCCGGCGCCCGTACGACGTCCCAGTGCGGGCCGACCCGCACCATCTCTACGTCGGTACTGCTCGGAGGCGCCCATGGTGGGGACTTGAGAGAGTCAGCTGTCATTCGGTTCGCCTTGGTCGCGGTGGTCTTCACAGACGACGTCAGGCCGTACGCGATCCCGCCGGGGAAGAGTGATAGGTCGGGCGGCGTACGGCTGTCCCATCCGCCTGGTCGGTGTGGACAGGTAGATGGTTCTCCGCTGGAAGGGCCATGAGTGACCCGGCGAGGGTCAGTGCGGGTCACTCACCCGCGTGACACCACTCCGCGAAATTGCTCAAGCTCTCGGCATCTCCGCGCCGCAGGCGGCGGAGAGTCGCGGCGTCCTCTCGCACCCACGGGTGATCACGGGTGTGCTGTGGAGCGATGTGCCGCGCGACCTTCAGCGACTCGAACGCATCGCGGGTCAGCCCTGACCACAGTTGCGCACGGGCCACCTCGATGTAGAACCCGCTGCGGCGCTCGGCAGGAAGGTCCCGGGGCGGGGCCCAATCGTTGGCCACGTCGAGGGCGCGACGCACATGGTCACCACCGAGGCTGACCGCGACGGATACTTCGTGGACACGGACGCTGTTCGGCCCGAAAGCTGTGCCTTGATAGACGTTCTCGCGCACGGCGTCCCCCAGGCGCCGAGCCTCCGTGAGGTGCTTGTCTGCGGCTTTCACGAGACCGGCGCGCCCCGCAATGACAGCGGCGCGCATGTGCAAGGCGCCTCGGGCAGCCATTGCCGCCTCACCATCACTGGTGGGTGTGCGGTCCAACGCGGCCTCCAGCGCGCGTAGCCCAGGGGTGAACGCGCGGGCGGCGAAGAAGGTCTCGGTGCGGACGTATGCGACGGTGGCGTCCAGCAGCGGGTCGTCGGTGTACGGCGTCGCCCAGCGCATCAGATCGACCAGACGGGCAGACAGGTCCCGGGCACCGTACTTGTACGCCACAGCGTCAGCGGTTCGAACCGCAGCGATGAGCAGGCTCGCCGTCTCGGGCTTCGCTTCTGCCGAAGCGAGGTGGAAGGCGCGAGTCAGCTCGCTGACAAGCGATGGTAAGTGGCGTGCGATCCGGACGTACTGGGAGGCCAGGCGCCAGGTCACCGCCTCATCCACTGCTGTGCTCAGCTCGCTGAGTTGCCGCACCGGCCCATCGTCGGGCACGTCGTACGCCGCGATGACGGCCGACAGGGATGGCATCGCTGCGTGAACGCGGGCGTCCGTCCGGTCCCGGCTTCCCAACAAGACGGACGGGTCGACACCGAGAGCTGCCGCGAGGGCCTCCACCACGTTGTCGCCGGCGCCCCGGGCGGCGCGTTCGATCTTTCGCAGGGTGCCGACGTGCACACCGGCGGCGTCCGCCAGCTCTTGTTGCGTCAGGCGAGCGATGCGGCGCTGATAGGCCACACGCTTGCCGAGATCGGTGGGCATACCGGTGCTCCGTTCGGTGCGTCCACTCCAAACGGTAGCGAGCGGCCTTGCGACAGCGGGGCCGCTCGCCTCAACCGGCGGCGAATCGTACGAGATCGTGCAGCGAGTCGATCTGCCAGTCGGCACCAGCCGCCTCGCCTGTGCCGGACCACAGATGACCCCACGGCCCACGGCGCAGATGCGCGACGCGCAGTCCCGCCGCCTTTGCCGGGCGGATGTCGTTCGCGGGGTGGTCCCCCACATACACCGTCTGGTCGGGCGGAGTGACTGCCAGGTCCAGGACGCGGGCGAAGAAGCGGGGGTCGGGCTTGGCCACGCCCCACTCTCCCGACGTGGCGATCTCGTCAACCGGGAGGTCCAGCTCCCGTAGCAACTGGCCGACGTGCGCGGTCTGGTTGCCCGCGATGACGACGCGGAGCCCCTTCTCACGGAGGGCCGCGAGGGCTGGACGCACATCCGGGTAGAGATCGACTTCGCTCAGTTCCTCACCCACCCCAGCGGCCTCCATCGCGGCTCGCTCGGCCGCGATGTCGATGTCGGGCCGAATGAGTCGCAGGGCTTCGGCGTTGTCACGGCCCTGAGCGACGACCGCGCCGACGAGTGCGGAGAGGGTATGGCGGGGGACGTTCAGCCAGTCCGCCCACATGGCCCATCCACGGTCATCCCGGATCAAGGTCTCGCCGACGTCGAAGACCACTGCGCGCATCATGCGGGCAGCGTAGGACGCGATGAAACGACGATGCTTGGGGCCGTAGGCGTATGCCCACTCAGCGTATGGTGCCCGTCACCAACGGGAGTCGGTATCCAGCGATCGGAAGGCAATACAGTGCCGCTGCTCGTGCTCTGGGACATCGACCACACACTCGTGGATACCCGGGGAGTCGGCCGCGAGCTCTGGGCCGAAGCGTTCGAAGAGGTCACCGGCCGGCCCATGCGGGAGCAGGCGAAGATCGACGGATCGACCGAGCCGGTCATCCTCCGGGAAACGCTGAGACTCCATGGACTGCACGACAGCCGTGACCTGTTCGAGCGGTTCGCCCAGGCACTCGGAGCCGCCCACGTACGGCGCGCGGCCGACCTTCGCGAACGCGGGCGTGCCCTCCCCGGAGCGTCTCCGCTGCTCGCGGCCTTGGCGGCGCGGGACGGGGTCACACAGACCGTGATGACCGGGAACGTCCGGGCCGCCGCAGAGGTGAAGTTGGCCGCGTTCGGCCTCGACCACTACATCGGCCTCTCGATCGGAGCCTTCGGCGAGGACGCGGACGAACGCCCGCAACTGGTGCGCACTGCTCTGCGGCGTGCCCAGATGCGGCCAGACGACGCTGTCCTTGTCGTGGATACGCCATACGACGTCGAGGGCGGCCTGAGCTGCGGCGTCCGCGTCATCGGTGTGGCCACCGGGCGTACCGATGCGGACGATCTGCGGGCCGCCGGAGCTACGGAAGTCGTCGAGGATCTCGCGGATACCGAGAAGATGCTGAAGCTCCTGACGAAATGAACGAACCCCGGCGCGAGCCGGCATCCGCACTCTGTTGACCACGTGACAAGGAGGGCAACGGCCCCATGACGACGATCGCCGTGACCGGGCACATGGACCTCACCGACGAGTCGGTGCCGCTGGTCCGAGGGGCGCTGGACACGCTCCTGGCCGCCTACGATTCCGCCAGCCTGGTCGGGGTGTCTTGCATCGCGAAGGGCAGTGACAGCTTGTTCGCCGACGCGGTCCTGGCCGTCGGCGGAAGCCTGGTCGTGGTGATTCCGTCGCAGGACTACCGGCAGGCGAAGGTCAAGCCGGACCACGCCGAGACCTTCGACCGCCTCGTGGAGGCCGCGGACGAGGTGCTGGTGATGCCGCACCAGACGGCGAACCGGCAGGCGTACGAAGCGGCGAACGCCGCGCTGCTGGAGCGGGCCGAGCGGCTGATGGCGGTGTGGGACGGGCAGCCGCCCTCCGGCAAGGGCGGCGGTACGGCGGACGTGGTGAGCGAGGCACGCGAGGCGGGCGTCCCCGTGGATGTCGTCTGGCCGGACGGGGTATCCCGCCGGGCATGACGATCCATCGGGCCCTTGCCCGTCCGGCCTGAATTGGCCCCGGCTGGGGAAGGCTGGGGGTCATGAGGCGGGGGGAGCACGGGGTGGGTGGGCGGTTTGCGCGGCGGGCCGCGTGGCGTCGGTACATCGTCGCGTCCGTGGTGAGCGGCGTGGCTGTCGCGGTGGCGGTCACGCATGTGCTGGCGCCGGACCTGAAGATAGACAACGTCACCGTGGCGCTCCTGGTCGTGGCGGTCGTGCCCTGGCTGCGCGATCTGCTCAACAGCATCGAACTGCCCGGCGGGTTCCGCGTGGAGTTCAAGGCGGTCGAGCAGCGCATCGAGGCCGCCGAGCGCATCGCCGACGCCGCCCTCGTCGGAAGCGGCGACGACGGACCGGAGGCCGACGACGCCACGGCGCTGGCGGACGTGCGCCGACTGGCCGCCGAATACCTCGAGGTCCGTCGGTCGATGGCCAGTGGCTCCGCCCGTACGCAGCGCATGAGCGGCATCTTCGCGCGGCTGGTGCGCACCACCCAGCGGCTCGCGGACCCCGACCTCGACGGCTGGCTCACCTCCCCGGACGGCGGTCTGCGGCTGGCCGCGTACGCGCGGCTCTACGCGGTGCCAGTACCTGACGCGCTGACCCTCCTCGCCGACGCCGTCGTCAAGGAGCCGCTCGCCTTCAACCAGTACTGGGGCATCCACGCGCTCGACAAGGTCGTTGACGCCGTCGGGATCGAGGACGTACCGCCGGGGGTCGTCCGCCGCCTGGAGGACTGCCGACCGCGTGGCAGTGACCGGGTGGCCCTCCTGCGACGTCTGATCACCAAACTCCACGGCCTCCGATAGGCCCCTCCGGGTACCCCCCGAAATAACGCTTGATCTGAAGCAACTAATGTGTCAAACGTTTTCCAGAGGGGTACCCCAACCCCCCTCCCGGCTGTCCGGCACCTACCCCGGCCCCCGACCATCGCAGCCGCCACCGGCGCCCGCACCCACCGACCCGGCGCCCGGCAGCGGTGCCTCGCCCCCCCGGCCGCCGCTGCTCAATTGCGCTGAAGGCGCGAAACGGCGCCGCACCTCACCACCCCGATCAGCCCGAACCGCCGGCCACCTCGACAATCCCGACAATCCCGACAACCCCCACCGGGGCAGTCGTACCAGCGGCGGACCCCCTCGCCCCCTCCGTACTGCGTTCTCAGTAGCCGGAAGTGTCGGCAGGCGCACGACGACACAACCGCCCCCTCCCAGAGAGCCTGGGCGGACAGTCGGCACCAGATGTTCGGCACCAGATGTGGAGACCTCCTGCCGTGGCTACTTTCCTTTACCGAGTGGGCCGTCTGGCCTTCCGGCGACGCTGGTACGTCGCCCTGGTCTGGGCGGCCGTCCTGGCCGCCGTCGGGCTGGGTGCCCTCAAGGCTCCGGGAGCCTCCGACGACGGGTTCTCCATGCCGGGCATCGAGGCCCAGAAGGCGTTCGACCTGATGGAACAGCGCTTCCCCGGAGCCACCGCCGACGGCGCGACCGCCCGGGTCGTCTTCGTCGCGCCGAGCGGTGAGAAGGTCACCGCCACCGAGAACAAGCGGGCCGTCGAGAAGGCCGTGGCCGATCTGGCCGACGGCACACAGGTCGCGAGCGCTGTCGACCCCTTCCAGGCGAAGGCCGTCAGCAAGGACGGCACGACGGCGTACGCGACCGTCACCTACAAGGTCGCCGCCGACGACCTCACCGACGCCGACCGGACGCGGCTGGAGCGGGCCATCCACACGGCCCAGGACTCCGGGCTGACCGTCGAGGCCGGCGGCAGCGCGATGGACGACGGCGGCGGGGCGGGCGGTGCGGCCGAGGTGATCGGTGTGGTGATAGCCGCCGTCGTGCTGCTGGCCACCTTCGGTTCGCTGGTCGCCGCCGGGCTGCCACTGCTGACCGCCCTCATCGGCGTGGGCGTGAGCACGGCCACCATCCTCACCCTGTCCCAGGCGCTGGGCCTGTCCACGACGACCGGCACCCTGGCGATGATGCTGGGCCTCGCGGTCGGCATCGACTACGCCTTGTTCGTCGTCTCCCGCTACCGCGAGGAGCGCGCCAAGGGCCGTGCGCCACAGGAGGCGGTCGGCCTGGCGGTCGGCACGGCCGGTTCGGCGGTCGTTTTCGCCGGGCTCACCGTGGTAATCGCGCTGGCCGGACTCGCCGTGGTCGGCATCCCGATGCTCACCAAGATGGGCCTGGCCGCGGCGGGCGCGGTCGTCGTCGCCGTACTGATCGCGCTGACGCTGGTCCCGGCGTTCCTCGGCTTCTGGCCGAACGCCGTGCTCCGGCGGCGGGCCCGCAAAACCGGACGGATCGAGGACGAGAGCACCCGGAACAACGGGGGCAGCCGCTGGGCGCGGTTCGTACTGCGGCGTCCGCTGCCCGTGCTGCTGCTCGGCGTGGTGGGCCTCGGAGCCCTCGCGGTGCCGATGACGGCCCTGCAACTCGGCATGCCCGGGGACGAGGCCAAGTCGACCTCCACCACCGAGCGCCGGGCCTACGACGCGCTCGCCGAGGCTTTCGGGCCGGGCTTCAACGGGCCGCTGACCGTCGTCGTGGATGCGAACGGGGACGCCGAGACGAAGGGCGCCGACGCGAAGGGCGCCGCCGATACGGTCGCGAAGAAGCTCCGCGGCACCGAAGGCGTCATCTCCGTCTCCCCGCCCCGCTTCAACGAGGCCGGTGACACGGCCGTCTTCCAGGTCGTGCCGTCCACGTCGCCGACCGATGAGAAGACCAAGGACCTGGTCACGACCATTCGGGGCGAGCGGCCCGGAGTCGAGTCCGAGACCGGGGCGACCTTCGAGGTCACGGGCACCACCGCGCTGAACATCGACATCTCCGACAAGGTGCAGGCCGCGCTGATCCCTTACCTGGTCGTCGTCGTGGGTCTCGCGATCGTGCTCCTGCTGGTGGTCTTCCGGTCCCTGCTCGTCCCGCTGAAGGCGGCCCTCGGCTTCCTGCTGTCGGTGCTGGCCTCTCTCGGCGTGGTCGTCCTCGTCTTCCAGCAGGGCCATGGCGCCGGGCTCCTGGGCGTGGAACAGACCGGCCCGATCATGAGCCTGATGCCGATCTTCCTGGTGGGCATCGTCTTCGGCCTGGCCATGGACTACGAGGTGTTCCTCGTCTCGCGGATGCGGGAGGCGTACGTCCACGGCGAGAGGCCCGGCGAGGCGATCACATCCGGCTTCCGGCACAGCGCCCGCGTGGTGGTGGCCGCCGCGCTGATCATGATCGCGGTGTTCGCCGGGTTCGTCGGCGAGAGCGACTCCATGATCAAGATGATCGGGTTCGGACTCGCCTCCGCCGTCCTGTTCGACGCCTTCGTCGTACGGATGGCGATCGTGCCCGCCGTGCTCGCCCTGCTCGGCGACAGGGCCTGGTGGCTGCCGAAGTGGCTGGACCGGCTGCTGCCCAACGTCGACGTGGAGGGCGAGGCCCTCAGCCGCCGACAGGAAGCGGACCAGGAAGCGGACCGGGGAGCGGGCCGGGGAGCGGGCCAGGGAACAGACCCGGAAGCGGACCCGGAGCCGGCCGGGACGCCCGGCCGCGAAGTGGCCCGTACCTGATACGACCGCCCTGCCCCCCACCGACCGGGGCCACCCGTGGCGAACGCCATGGGCGGTCCCGGCAGCCGTTCGCGCGGGGAGCGGGGAACGGTCACGATGGCCCGAGAGCGACGACCGGAGAGCCCGATGAGCACCAGCCTTGAGCGTTACACGGACCGTTTCGAGCAGTACACCGACCGTTACCGTCATGTCGTCGACGTGGTGCTCGTCCTGGCGCTGATGGGCTGTGCGACCCTCGGCAGCAATCTCACCCTGCCCGGAGCCAGCCCACCCGACCAGGACAGGGCCGCCACCGTCCTCATGGGCGTGTCCTGCCTCGCCCTGCTCAAATACCGCGCCCACCCGCGCACCGCCGTCGTCGTGACCGCGGTCTGCACCGTGATCGCGATCTCGCTGGGGTATCTGCTCACCCCCCTGCTGCTGGCACCCATGATGGCGGCGCTCTACTGGCTGGCCACCCTCACCGACCGCAAGACCACCCGCGTCTTCGGCGTCAGCACCATGGCGGCGCTGATGGTCGCGGCGGCGGTCTCGGACTCCATGGACAGCCTGTCCCTGCTGCTCAGGACGATCGGCCCCTTCTTCTGGCTGCTGCTGCCGCTCGCCGCCGGCAACATGACCCGGCTGCGCCACGCCTACCTGGCATCGGTGCAGGCCCGCGCCGAACACGCCGAGCGCACCCGGGAGGAGGAGGCACGGCTGCGCGTCACCGAAGAGCGCATGCGCATCGCCCGCGAGCTGCACGACGTCGTGGCCCACCACATGGCCCTGGCCAACGCGCAGGCCGGTACGGCCGCTCACCTCGTGCTCACCAGCCCGCAGCAGACGCAGAAGATCCTCACCGACCTGACCGGCACCACCTCCTCCGCACTGCGCGAGCTGAAGGCCACGCTGGGACTGCTGCGCCAGAACGACGACCCGGCCTCCGCATCGCTGGAGCCGTCCCCCGGCCTCGCCCGCCTGCCCGAACTGGTCTCGGCGTGTGCGTCCGCGGGGCTGACCGTCACGGTCACCACGACGGGGGAGCCGCGCCCGCTCTCTCCCGGGGTGGACCTGACCGCGTTCCGGATCGTGCAGGAGGCGCTCACGAACGTCACCAAGCACGCCGCCGCGGACGCCGCACACGTACGCATCGCCTACGCCGGATCCCGTCTGCTGATCACGGTCAGCAACGACGGCCCGGACGCCATGGGCAGCACGGACACCAAGGACACCACCGAGGCCGGGCCGAGCCGGGGCTTCGGCGTCATGGGCATGCGCGAACGCGCCCACACCATCGGCGGCGAACTCCGCGCGGGCCCCCGCCCGGAAGGCGGCTTCGAGGTCACCACCGCACTGCCGCTCCAGCCCGCGGCACCCGAGACGGCACCCGAAGCGGCACCCGAAGCGGCACCCGAAGCGGCACCCGAAGCGGCACCCGAGGCGGCCCCCCAAGCGGCCATAGCCGCCACAGACGTTCCAGCAGGAGGAGAAGAGTCATGACCATCAGGGTGCTGCTCGCCGACGACCAGGCCCTGCTGCGGGCCACCTTCCGGATACTGATCGACTCCTGCGAGGACATGACGGTGGTCGGCGAGGCATCGGACGGCGCGGAGGCGCTGGAACTGACCCGCGCCCACCACCCCGACATCGTCCTCATGGACATCCGGATGCCGGGCACGGACGGTCTCGCCGCCACCTCCGCGATCTGCGCCGACCCGGAGCTGGCCGCCACTCGCGTCCTCATCCTGACGACGTTCGAGACCGAGGACTACGTCGCCCAGGCGCTGCGCGCCGGTGCCAGCGGCTTCCTCGGCAAGGACGTCACCGCCGACACCCTGCTGGCCGGTCTGCGCACGGTGGCATCCGGCGAGGCGCTGCTGTCACCCGCCGCGACCCGCACCCTCATCACGAACTTCCTCATGTCCCCCGCCCCTGACGCCCACCTCGCGCCCCCGGAGCGCCTGTCGGAACTCACCGGCCGTGAGCGCGAGGTGATGGGCCTGGCCGCCGAGGGCAGGTCCAACACCGAGATCGCCGAGATCCTCACGCTCAGCCCGCTGACCGTACGCACCCACATCCACCGCGCGATGACGAAGCTGGGCGCCCGCGACCGCGCCCAACTGGTCGTCATCGCCTACCAGACGGGCCTGGCGCAGGCGGCTCCGCCCGTACCGTGACCGCCGAGGCCGATGTCACGGTGTCACAGCGTCACGCGTCGGTGATTCGCGCTGCTGCTCACACGCTCTGCGGGATCCGGACGGCCTGCCCGCTGACCCGCACCCGGGGCTCGTCGGGCGTGACGTCGAGCAGGAGATCGCTGGGTCGGCCCATGTCCTCGCCCTGGCGGATACGGACCCGGGTCGGGCCCTCGACCAGGCCGAGTGCCCGCAGATAGCCGCCGAAGGCGGCGGCCGCGGCGCCGGTGGCCGGGTCCTCGACCACCCCGCCGACGGGGAACGGATCGCGGGCGTGAAAGACGACGCCATCCGTAAGGCCGTCGGGGGAGCCGCCCGCCGAGCCGTACGAGGAGCCTTTCGCCGAGCCACGCGCGTCAGCCGCCTCGCGCCACACCAGATGCACCGTCGTCCAGCCCCGCCGCCGCATCACCGCCTCCAGCGCGTCGTAGTCGTAGTCGAGGTCCGCCAGCCGCTCGCGGGTGGCGGCGGCGAGGACGAGGTGGTCGTTGCCCGCGAAGGCGACATGCGGGGGCAGGGCCGGGTCCAGGTCGTCCGCGGACCAGCGCAGCGCCGCCAGCGTCGGCTCGACCTCCGCGCCCGGGTCGGCGGGGCGCGACCGGGTGGGAACGCTGGTGAGCGTGGCCCGGGACGGGCCGTCGCCGTCGCCGTCGCCGTCGGCCGTGGTCTCGACGCGGATCTCGCCCGAGGCGGTGTCGAAGACCAGCTCCCCGGGGCCGTCGCGGTCGGCGAGGGCGACGGCCGTGGCGATGGTGGCGTGTCCGCAGAAGGCGACCTCGGCGAGCGGGCTGAAGTACCGCAGCCGGTAGCGGCGCGCGGCCTCGTCCCGCTCGGTGATGAACGCGGTCTCCGAGTAGCCGACCCGTGCGGCGACGGCGGTCATGGCCGCGTCGTCGTCCGCGAGGGCCGCGGCGTCAAGGACCACACCGGCGGGATTGCCGCCGTCGGGGTGGGTGGTGAAGGCGGAGTAGTGCAGAACGTCGATGTCCGTGGTGGGTGCCGTCATGCCGTCCACGGTTCCACCGCGGCCGGTATCGCGTCCAACGATTCCTTTCGCTGGAGGCGATCGAGAAACCCGATGGGGCCAGGTGGGGGCTGCCTATCCTGACCGTCGTGGACACACGACTCCTGAGGACGTTCGCGGCGCTGGCGAGAACCGGC
This sequence comes from Streptomyces violaceusniger Tu 4113, assembly GCF_000147815.2. Classification (NCBI taxonomy): domain Bacteria; kingdom Bacillati; phylum Actinomycetota; class Actinomycetes; order Kitasatosporales; family Streptomycetaceae; genus Streptomyces; species Streptomyces violaceusniger. The sequence goes on from NC_015957.1 coordinate 162,264, forward strand.
AGCTTCACCGCGACCGCCGCCGATCTCCATCTCGCCCAGTCCACCGTCACCGTCCAGATACGCACCCTGGAACGGGAGCTGGGCACCCGCCTCTTCGACCGGCTGCCCTCAGGCGCCCTGCCGACCAGTGCCGGCCGCCGGCTGCTGAGGGAGGCCGAGGAGGTCCTGGACGCCGAGGCCCGGCTGCGCGCGGTGGCGGCGGCCGGAAACGGCGATGGCGCGGACGGCGCGGTGGAGGGCTCCGTCGCCCTCGGCGCGAGCGAGTCCCTGTGCGCCTCGCACCTCCCCCGCGTGATCGCCTCGCTGCGCCGCACCCAGCCCGGTATCGACCTCCACCTCCACCCCGCGGGCACCGCGGCGGCCGTCGAGGGACTGCGTACGGGACGGCTCGACCTCGCCCTCCTCCTCGAACAGGACGTGACCGACGCCGACTTGGTCGCCCGCCCCATCGCCCGCGAACCCCTCGTCTACCTCGCCGCCCCCGGCCACCCGCTGGCCGGACACGAGGCGGACTGGGACGAACTGGCCGCGCAGAGCTTCTTCGTCCACGAACAGGGCTGCTCCTACAGCGACCACCTCGTCCGCACCCTGCTCACCCTCCCGGGCCCGCCACCCCGCCTCACCCGCTTCGGCAGCATCGAGGCCGCCCGCTCCTGCGTCGCCGCCGGGCTCGGCCTGACGCTGCTGCCCCGCGCCACGGTGGAACGCCAGCTCGCCGATGGCCAACTCGCCGAAGTCCACGGCCCGCCCATCCCCCCGGTGCCCGTGCACCTCACCCGGCACCGCCGCCGCTGGACCAGCCCGGCGGCGCGGGCGGTGGCGGACGAGCTGACGCGGTTGCTTCCGGCGTGAGCTGTGGCTGCGTGGGTCAGACGAGCGTGACGCCGTCGTGGGCGCGGACCGCCGGTGGCGTGGTGGCGTCGAGGGCGTCCAGGATGCGCACGGCGTACGCCTCGTCGGCGAGGTCGGGGACCTCGGCACGGGTGGCCCAGCGCCAGGCACGGGTGCCCGGGCCCGTGACGGGGGTGCCGTCGAGGGCCTCGCAGCGGAAGACGAGGGAGACGGTGAGGTCGTTCATGTCCTTGTAGACCCCGGTGAGCGCGGCCGGGAGCGCGATCTTGACGCCCGTCTCCTCGAGGATTTCGCGCTGCAGGGCGTCGGGGATGGTGGCGTCGGGGTCGAGCGCACCGCCCGGCGGCTCCCAGGTGCTGCCGTCGCGCCGCTTGATCAGCAGCGCTCGGCCGCGCTCGTCCACGATGACTCCGGCGACGCTGACGCGGTGCGGGCGGTCAGGGGTCACGTTCCTCGGCCCTCTCGGCTGGCTGGGTTTCTCACGGTAGCAACGGCCGGCCGGGGCCGGGGCCATGACCCGAGAGCCAGACCCCGCCACCCATCCACCGACCCGGCCGTACGAGCCGTGCGAGCGGTACGAGCGGTACGAGCGGTACGAGCGGTACGAGCGGTACGAGCCGTGCGAGCGGTACGAGCCGTGCGAGCGGTACGAGCCGTGCGAGCCGTACGGGCTTCATCGGCTCTGCGGGCCCAACGAACCTCGCCCGCGCCGTGGGCCTAACGAACCTCGATCGCTCCGTCGTCCGCCCCGCCCGAGCGCTTCGGCTCGTCCTTAGGACCCGGCGTGCCCGGCGTGCCCATGTTGCGCCGCACCGCGTCCAGGATGGTCAGCCCCTGGCCGACCAGGCCCGCCGCGATCTCGCCCAGCCCGTCGGTCCCGTTCAGGACGTTGACGTTCGCCCCGGACAGCCCGGAAGCGGCTTCCTTGACGATCTGCGGCAGTTGGTCGATCAGCATGCGGTCGAGCGCCACCCGGCCGTGCGAGGCCGCCGCCTCGGCCTGGATCTTCATCCGCTCCGCCTCGGCCAGCGCCACCACCCGGATCCGCTCGGCCTCCGCCTCCGCCGGCTTCACGATCTCGGCGACGAGCTGCTGCTGCCGCAGATCGGCCGCCCGCTGGGCCAACTCGGTCCGCGCCGCCAGCACTTCCCGCTGGGCGTGCGCCTCCGCCAGCGGCCCCGCCTGGGCGGCCTCGGCCTGGGCGCGGTCCACCTCGGCGGTGTACCGGGCCTGGACCACCGCCGTCTGCCGTGCGTACTCGGCCTGGTTGCGCGCCGCCTCCTGCTCCGCCTCGGCCGATGCCTGGCTGGCCTGCGCCTGGGCGATCTGGGCCTGGCGCTGGATGGCGGCCTTGTGCGGGGCGGACATCGCGTCGATATAGCCGGTGTCGCCGTCGTCGATCGACTGGATCTGCAACGAGTCCACGATCAGACCGATCTTCGCCATCTCCGTCTTCGAGGTGTCCAGCACCTCGGTGGCCAGCTTCTGCCGCTCGGTGATGATCTCCTCGACCGTCATCGAGCCGATGATGGACCGCAGATGGCCCGCGAAGATCCGGCCCGTCAGCACCGCCATCTGCTCCTGGTCGGAGAGGAACCGCTGCCCCGCGTTGACGATGGACTCGGTGTCATTGCCCACCTTGAACGCGATCACCGAGCGCACCGTCAGCGTAATGCCCTGCCGGCTGACGCACTTCTCCTCGACCTCCGCCTCACACATGGCCAGCGTCAGGAAGCGGACCTTGCGGAAGACCGGCAGCACGAACTTGCCGTGCCCGGTCACCACGCGAAACGGCGCACCCCCCTGCCCACGCCTGCCCCCCGAGATCAGCATCGCCTGGTCGGGTGCGGGCACGCAGTAACCGAACATACTTCGTCTCCTCAGCCGGCGCCGCCGGCCATGCCGGACGACGCGTTCAATGGATCGGTCCACTCGATGACGTCGACCTGGCGGGAGCCACGGAAGTCGATCACGAGGACGGACGCGCCTTGGGGCAACGGGTCGGCAGACCAGGCGAGGAACGTCTCCGAACCGCCTCTGACCCGCACCAGGACCTCACCGGGACCACCGGCCCCCCGGGTGCCGAGTACCAGCACCCCGGTGCAACCGATCACAGGATCATCCGGTGTCATACGGCGGCCGCCCCCCAGTCGTTCCGCTGCTGAAACCCGACGTTAGACCGTTTTCCCGGCGCCGGATACGGTTGTGCGCAGCGAGGACCGGATGAACCGCCACCCGCGCGGATGGCCGCTACGAGGTGGCGTCCTTGGCTTCGGTGTCGGAGTCGGAGTCGGTGTCCTTGGTGTCGCCGTCCGCCGAGTCCTCGAAATACGCGTCGAGCACCGCGTCGAGCTCGGCCGTCCATTCCTTGAGGAACTTGCGGGCGGGTGCCTCGACATCGGCCGTGTACCAACGCCGGTTGGTCATATAGACCGTGATCCCGAAGCGCTTCCCGAACCGGGGGGTGTCGACCTCCACCGCGCCGATCTCGTCCCACCCGAACTCGGCCTTCTCGCCGTCGAGTTCGAACGCGACACCATGGCGCCCGGCCCGGATCGCACCGCGCCGGTCGGACACGTCGAAGACGACGCCGCCGTCCTCCTCCTCGCCGTCCTCTTTCTCTTCCTCGCCGTCGTCGTTCGCTTCCCCGTCGGACGCGACGTCGCCCTTCGCATCGGCTTCGTCGTCGGACTCCGCCTCGGCGTCGGCGTCGGCGCCTTCTGTCTCGGCGCCTTCCACCTCGTCGACTTCGTCCTCGGCGGTGACTTCCTCGGGCGGCCGCTCTGCTGCGTTGTCCGGTGCGTCCTCCTCCACATCGGCAGGGCGCGGGGACGTCAGGCCGGGGACATACCCCGGATCCGTCCCGGCTGTGTGCATGGGCGGGATGATCGGTCCAGTGCTCTGCTCCACGGCGGGAAGTATTGCCGATAAACCTGTGCCGACGACAGGCAGCCCCGTCCTCAATCGAGCCGATACGGAAAAGCCGCAGGTTGTGCGGAGCGAATCTCGACGCGGGCCGGGGCGCGGGCCGGGGCCCGCACCTTTACCGTCCCTTTACTATGGGTGGAGGGACACTGCCTTCCCCGGACATGTGGGGATCCACCGGACGTCCCGGCGAGCCACCTACCAGCGATGAAGGAGCACCAGACCCGCGATGGGCGACCCTGACCCTCCCAGTACCACCCGTGCCACCCTCCGCCCACTCCTCACGAGGACGCCCCTCACGAGGGCGCCCCTCACCAGGGAGCCCCTGAGCGGGCAGACGGCGGTGGCACGGTGACCGAGATCCTGTTGCTTCTCCTCGCGCTGGCGCTCACGCTCGCCTGCGCGCTCTTCGTGGCCGCCGAGTTCTCCCTCACCACCGTCGAACGTGGTGACCTGGAGCGCGCCGCCGAAGCCGGTGAGCGCGGGGCCGACAGCGCGCTTACGGCGGTGCGCCGGCTGACGTTCCAGCTCTCCGGGGCCCAACTGGGCATCACCGTCACCTCCTTGGTGATCGGCATGCTCGCCGAGCCCTCCCTGGCCGCCCTGCTCCAGAGCCCGCTCACCGCGCTCGGTCTGCCCGAGGGTGCGGCCTCGACGACCGCGCTGGTGCTGGGCGTAGCCCTCTCCACGGTGGTGCTGATGGTCGCCGGGGAGCTGGTGCCCAAGAACTGGGCGATCTCCCGCCCCCTGCACGTGGCCAAGGCGGTGGCCGCCCCGCAGCGTGCCTTCACCGCCGCCTTCGCCCCGCTGATCCACCACCTCAACAACACGGCCAACCGCCTGGTGCGCCGTCTGGGCCTGGAGCCCGCCGAGGAGCTGGCCTCCGCCCGTACCCCGGACGAACTGGTCGCGCTGGCCCGCCACTCGGCCGCAGCGGGCGCGCTGGAACAGGACGCGGCCGAGCTGTTCGTCCGTACGCTCCACCTGAGCGAGCTGACCGCCGAGAACGTGATGACCCCGCGCGTGGACGTCCAGGCGCTGGAGGCTCACGCCACGGCCGCCGACGCCGCCAACCTCACCCTGGCGACGGGACGTTCCCGCTTCCCCGTCTACCGCGACACGCTGGACGAGGTGGTCGGCACCGTGCACATCCGCGACGTCCTCGCCCTGGACGCCGCCGACCGCGCCACCACCCCGGTCACCGACCTGGCCACGCCCCCGCTCCTGGTCCCCGACAGCCTCCCGGTGGACCGGCTGCTGGACCGGCTGCGCAGGGCGCACACGATGGCCGTCGTGATCGACGAGTACGGGGGTACGGCGGGGGTCGCCACCCTGGAGGACATCGTCGAGGAGATCGTCGGCGACGTACGCGACGAACACGACACCGACGAAACCCCGGGCCTGATGCCCCTCGGCCCCGGCGCCTGGGAGGCGGACGGGGGCGTACGGCTGGACGAGCTCACCGGTATCGGCATGACCGCCCCCGAGGGCCCGTACGAGACGGTGGCGGGCCTCCTGGCCACCGCCCTGGAGCGCATTCCGGCGGCCGGGGACACCATCGAGACCGACGGCTGGCAGCTCACGGTCCTGAAGGTGGACCACCACCGCGCCGACCGCGTACGGATCACCCACGGACGGATCACCGAGCCCGCCGAGGTCACCAAAGCGACCGAGGCCACCGAGACCACCGAGTCCGCCGAGACCACCGAGGTCACCGAGCCCGCCGAGGTCACCAAAGCGACCGAGCCCGCCGAGGCCACCGAGTCCGCCGAGACCACCGAGGCCACCCGATGACCGTCCTCCAACTCGCCATCGGCGCCCTCACCCTCCTCACCAACGCCTTCTTCGTCGGCGCCGAATTCGCCCTGATCTCCGTGCGTCGCAGCCAGATCGAACCGCGCGCGCAGGCGGGGGAGAAGCGGGCGCGCGGTGTGCTGTGGGCGCTGGAGCACCTGTCCGCGCTGATGGCCACGGCCCAGCTCGGCATCACCATCTCCTCCCTCGCCCTGGGCGCGGTCGCCGAACCGGCCATTGCCCATCTGCTGGAGCCCGTCTTCGACACCGTCCACGTGCCGCACGCCCTGGTGCATCCGATCGCCTTCGTCGTCGCGCTCACCGTGGCCACGTATCTCCACATGCTCATCGGCGAGATGGTCCCCAAGAACATCGCCCTCGCCGCCCCCGAGCGCACCGCACTCCTCCTCGGGCCGCCCCTGGTGGCCCTCACCCGCCTCCTGCGTCCCGTCGTCTTCGGCGTCAACGCCTTCGCCAACGCCGTACTGCGGCTGCTGAAGGTCGAACCCAAGGACGAGGTCGAGTCGGTCTTCACCGACGATGAACTGATCCGGCTGGTACGGGACTCCAGTGACGCCGGGCTGCTCGACAAGTCCGGCGGCGACCGGCTGCGCGACGCCCTGGAACTGGGCACCCGGCGGGTCGGCGACATCCTCGTCCCCCTCGACGCGATGGTCACCGTCGACCACCGCGTCACCCCCGCCCAACTGGAACGCGCGGCCGCCGCCTCCGGCTGCTCCCGCCTGCCGGTCACCGGCCCCGGCGGCGCCATCCTGGGCTACCTCCACATCAAGGACACCCTCGGGGCCGTCGACCGGGACCGCCCGTTCCCCCGTACCGCCGTCCACACCATCTCCCGGGTGCGGGCCGACACCCCGCTGGACGACACCCTCACCACCATGCGTGCCACCGGCACCCACCTGGCCGTCGTGACGGCCGACACCGGTACGACGGTCCTCGGCTTCGTCACGATGACGGACGTCCTGGACGAACTCGTGGGCCCGGCCCCGGCATAGCCGCGCCGACCGCGGCCGCGTGGCTCAGGACGGGGGCCGCGCCGAGGGACGGTCCGGGCGTACGGAGAACGCCGCATCCCCGGCCGTCCCCACGATCGCGTCCTGGACGAGCACCACCCTCGGCTCCGTGTCCTGCGCCGCCGTCCCGGGGTTGTCCAGTGCGGCCGTACGCCACGCCTCCGTGCCGTCCTGCACGTTCAGCGCCAGCAGCCGGCCGAAGCGGTTGGAGAAGTAGAGCTGCCCGTACCGCCTGGACAGCACGGGCGCGGACAGGCTCTCCGTCTCCGTCGCCCGCTGCCACAGCTCCCGGCCGCTGTCCGCCGACACCGCGGTGACCGTGCCGTTGGGACGGACGAAGTAGACGACACCGCGCAGCAGGGTCGGCTTACCGAGCACGGGGCGGCGCAGTGGGATCCGCTTGGTCTCGCCGGTGCTCGGATCCACCCGGACCATGGACGTGTACGGGCGCTCGTACCCCGAGTCGTACACCTCCTTCGCGGTCTGCGGTATCAGGAACAGGGGCTTGCCCTGCGCCGCGTCGATGGTCAGCGTCTTCTTCGGGAGAGTCGTGAGTTCGTGCTGCTTGCCGTCGGAGCGGTCGAGCCGCAACAGGTCGTACGGGCCCTCGGCGGCGAGGCCGTCGGAGGTCACGGGTGAGCACAGGCCGTACGGTTCGCCGCCCAGCACCGTCGGCTCGCAGTACTTCCCTCGGGGCGCCGGTGACTGCCACAGCCGCTCCCCCGACGTCCCGTAGGCGACGAGCTGACTGCCGTCCGGCGACAGCGTCAGCACCCCGCCGGGGAACAGTTGCGCCGCCGCGGAGTTGTTGATCCGCTGCTCCCACCGCTGGCGCTTGGTGGCGGCGTCCAGGGCCACCACCCACCGCCGGCCGTCCTCCGACGCCCGGTAGGCGTAGGCGATTCCGTCCCGCACCCCGATCGGGCGCGCCGCCTGGGGGCGGGTGCCCCAGCGCCACAGGACGCGGCCGGTGGCGGCGTCGACCTTGGCGATCGTGAACCCGTTTCCGCCGCAGTACAGGGTCCGGCCGTTGTCCGGGACACATCCGGACTGCTGGTAGACGAGGGGCGGCCCCTCGGTCTCGACCCGCAGATCCGTCCGCCATGGCTTCCAGCCCTCGGGGAGTGAGGCGGGCTTCTGGGACGGCGCGGTGGCGGAGGCGGCGGACGCGTCGCCCGACGACTCCGTCATGTCCGGGGCGAAGACCGCCGCCGCGACGGCCAGCCCGGTGACGGCCAGGGCCACCCCGACGGAGGTGACGACGAGCCGCCGCCGAGCTCCCCGGCCAGGTCCGGTCCGTCCCGGGCCGGGGGGCTGCGAACTGGGGGGCTGGGGAGCAGGCTGCGGGTCGGGCCGGGGAACGTGGGCCGCGGAGGCGGGGGGATGCCCAGCGGCGGCAGCCCCGGGACCACCGGCCGCTCCGGGACCAACCGCCGCTCCGGGACCGTCGGCCGCTCCGGGACCGTCGGCCGCTCCGGGACCACCGCCCGCCCCGGGACCACCGGCGGTTACGACGCGCTCCGCCGCGGGGAAGTCCGGCAGCGCACGCAGCATATGGTGCAGTTCGTCCAGCTTCGGCCGGGCCTCCGGCTCCTTGGCCAGGCAGCGTTCGGCGATGCCCCGCAGCGGTGCCGGGACCTCGTCCAGCGTCGGATGCTCGTACATCACCTGGTAGCCCGACAGATACGGGCTGTCGGACTCGAACGGACTGCTGCCCCGCGCCGCGAACACCAGCAGCGACCCCAGCGAGAACACGTCCGACGCCGCCGTGACGTCCCGCGGACTGCGCAACTGCTCGGGCGACATGAACGGCGGGGTGCCGAGCACCCGCCCGATGGTGACGGTGAGGGTCTGGCTGTCGACGGCGCGGGAGATGCCGAAGTCGATGACGCGCGGCCCGTCCTCGGCCATCAGGATGTTGGCGGGCTTCAGGTCCCGGTGCACCACCCCGGCCCGGTGGATCTCGCGCAGCGCCTCGACCAGCCCGAGGCCGAGCGTCCGCAACGTGCGCCCGTCCAAGGGCCCGTTCTTCCGTACGACCTCGGAGAGGGTGTGCCCCGGCACATACAGCGTGGCCATCCACGGCCGGTCGGCCTCCGGATCGGCGTCCACGACGGGTGCGGTGAAGGCCCCGCTCACCCGGCGCGCCGCCGCGACCTCCTGCCGGAAACGGGTCCGGAACTCCTCGTCCTGCGCGTACTGCTCGTGGACCAGCTTGAGCGCGACCTGCCGCCCCGACGCCGAACGCCCGAGATAGACGACGCCCATGCCGCCCGACCCCAGCCGGTCGACCAGGGCGTAGCCGCCTACGGATTCCGGATCCCCGGTGGCCAGCGGCATCGCCGATCCCCTTTCCCGCGCTGTCTCCGCGTCTTGAACGGCCGTACCGGCCTCCTAGATTAGGGCGGCGGGAGCATCGGCGGACCAGGTGGTCCAGGGCGTGGCGGAACGGTTACCAGCGGAGCGCCGTCCGGCCGAGGGCTGAACGGACGGATCGGCGAACGGGCGGGCCGGCCAACTGGCGGTGGGGGCCGTGCCGTTGCGTTAGCGCCGCGTTAGCGGAACGGGGTCGCGGCGGCAGCTTTACGCCAGCGGATCACGGCAGGCTCATAGCCATACCGAGGGCCGGAGAGGAACACCGGCCGGACCGCCGATCCGACCCACAGGGAGAAACCACCATGAACGTCACCGCTTACCGCCGCGGCCGCACCGTCCGTACGATCGCCGCCTCCATGCTGGCCGTCGCCGCGCTCGGCCTGACCGCGGCGTGCGGCGGTAGCGAAGACGGAGGTTCGGACAACGCGGGCAAGGCGAACTCGTCGGCCTCGGCCCCGGCGGACAAGACGGCCAAGGGGGGCAGCGCGGACGCCAAGGACGCGAAGACGCAGGCCCAGAAGATCGGGGCGGCGTCCGAGGACGAGCCGATCGGCGACTGTGACGTCAACAAGACGGCCTTCTCCCTCCAGAAGGTCAAGAACCCGATCAACCACCTGCTGCTCAAGGCGACCAACGGGGCGGGCGTGGACTGCAAGCTGGTCGGCTACCCCGGGATGAAGTTCGGCGAGGACGCGCAGTCCGCCACCCCGGTGAACGAGGACAGCCAGCCGCAGTCCGTCGTCGTGCTCGCCCCGGGCGAGAGCGCCTACGCGGGCATCACCACCTCCGCGGGGGACGGCTCGGGTTCGGAGGGCAGCGAGGTCAACTCGCTCGAGGTGTTCATCGACGGCAGCGAGGACCCCGCGAGCGTCGAGCTGCCCGGCGGCTCGGTCTACATGGACAGCGCCGCCCAGGTCACGTACTGGCAGACGACTGCGCAGGACGCCCTGACCTGGTAGGCCCAAGCACCCCTTAAGTCCATATACATGAACGCTGTCTTGCATAGGAGACAGCACCCCTGGAGTATGAAGCGACGTCACCGACGTGAAGAAGGAACAGCGGCGTCGTCGAGCCGGTGAACAGGGGGAACGGATGGGCATCGACTCGGCCGCGCTGCTGGTGTCGGCCGGGGTGGCCTCCGGGCTCGCCGGTTCGATCGCGGGGCTGGCCTCGCTGTTCAGCTATCCGGCGCTGCTCGCGGTGGGCCTGCCGCCGGTGGCCGCCAATGTGACCAACACGGTGGCCCTGTTCTCCAACACCGTCGGCACCGCGGCGGGATCCCGCGCCGAACTCCGCGGCCAGCGAGACCGCCTCCTCCGACTGGGCGTCATCGCCGCGCTGGGCGGCGCGGTCGGGGCCGCCCTGCTGCTGGGAACCCCGTCCTCCGCCTTCGAGACCGTCGTACCGTGGCTGATCGCCCTCGGCTCGCTGCTGATCCTGGTCCGCGATCCGCTCCGCCGACTCGTGGCCTCCCGCTCACGCTCCCTCGCCCGCACCGCCCGGCCCACCCTCCCGCTCGCATGTGCGGTCCTGCTGGTCGGCCTCTACGGCGGCTACTTCGGCGCGGCCTCGGGCGTCCTGATGCTGGCGGTGCTCTCGCTCTCCGCCACGGAGCCCCTCCCGGTCACCAACGCCGTCAAGAACATCGCCACGGGCGCTGCGAATGTCACGGCGGCCGTGGCCTACGTCGCCGTCGCCCCCGTGAACTGGGCCGCCGCCGTATCCCTCGGCCTCGGCGCCCTCCTCGGCAGTTGGCTCGGCCCCCTGGTCGTCCGTCGCCTGCCCGAAACCCCGCTCCGGATCGCCATCGCCCTCGGCGGCCTGGGCCTGGCCATCTCCCTGTGGCACTAGGCGGCCACTTCCTACGACGTCCCGGACTCCTCCGGATAGAAGGTGATCAAGGTGGTGCTCCCGTCCGGCGCGACGACGCGGACGGCGGCCTCCGGGATGTCCTCCGTGGCCACGTCGACCTCGGTGGGATGCCACACCATGTGCCGCAGCACCACCGGATACCGCGGCGATCTCCCGCCGACGGCACCGATCACGGTGTCGTCCTTCGGGTCGTAGGTGAGGGAGGAGAAGGGCAGCCGCTCGGCCTCGTACTGATGCCCGACCGACGGGTCCAGCACCTCGATGGTGGCGAGTTCCCCCTCGTGCTCGGCCGTGACCTGATCGAGCGTGGTCCGCCACTCCCCGCGATCGAACATTGTGGAACCGGCCATCGTCGATCCTCCCTCCGCTACTCCACTGCTCCTCCTGCTGTGCCAACCCGTCCCACGGTGACCGCCACCGCCCCGGGCCGCCACGTCCGCCCGGGTCGAATCGGTCCGGCCGGGCTTGACCTCCCCGGACAAAACAGTCGGCGGCACCCCGTTCCACGGCGGGCATTACCTGGGACGTAATCGCACCGCGCCGCGCCGCCGGGCAGCATGGTGATCGCTCCCCGCAAGGTTTCCGATCGGAGGGATCACCATGTCCTCGGCCGCACCCACGACCACCCGCGCCCTGGTGGCGGAATTGCTGCGCCGCATCGGTGAGGGTGATCCCGAGCGCATCGCCGAGCTGTACGCCGAGCGCAGCGACTGGAAGCTGGACTGGCCGGAGGCCGAGCACGGCCGCCCCGCCACCCCGTGGATCCGCCACCGCTCCACCCGCGCGGACGTGGCCGCCCACTTCCGGGAGCTGGCCCACCACCATGTGCCCGTGCAGGCGGCCACGCAGGTCGAGCGCATCCTCGTCGACGGCGACGACGCGATCGTGCTGGGCGAGATCCGCCAGACCGCCCGGGCCACCGGACGCGCCTATCGTGCGCGGTTCGCCCTGCACCTCACCCTCGAAGGCGGCCTCGTCACCCGCCACCACGTTTACGAGGACAGCCTCGCCGTGGCCCAGGCATTCAGCACGGCACAGGACAATTAACCACGCGCGAGCAGGGACTCCACCCGGGACAAGGTGTCCAGCACGTTGGCCTCGGTGATCGCCATCCGGGCCTCGTCCGGCGTCAGCCAGCGCAGCGGCGCGTCCGGGTTCTCCGGCCGTACCGCCTCGGGAACGCTGGTGGCCAGCACATACCGCACATCGGCGTGCTCATGCGCCGGCTCCCGGCTGCTCGCGGGGACCGGGACGATCACCACATGCCGTACGTCCGCGTCCGGCCACGGCGCCAGGTCGGGCAGCCCCGTCTCCTCCCGCCCCTCCCGCAGGGCGATGGCGAGCGGGTCGTACTCACCCGGGTCGCCATGCCCGCCCACCAGTAGCCACGACTGGTGACGCTGGTGCCAGCGCAGCAGCACACGGCCACTGTCGGGGTGCACGATCAGGGCGGATGCGGTGATGTGGAGGGGCGTCGACCGGTCCCAGGGGGCGCCGCCCGCCTCGACAACGCCGAGCACCCGCTCGAGGTCGACGCATTCCGCGGTGGTCTTCGGCCGGTAGCCCGTAAGGACATGGGCAACTGCGTGGTCGGCTGTGGCCATGCGCCGGATCCTAACGACGCGAGGCCGCCTACGGCGCGGGGTTTTTGTCACCCGGGCGCGGTCCCGCCGTGGCGAGCCGTCGCTGTCCGCGGCCTGACCATCACCCGGCCCGCTGGCGGCATGCTCCGGGACCGCACACGGAGGGCACAACGCCCCATAGGGGTCAAGGCGACAAAGTACGAGGTCACAGTGTTGCCAGCCCGTTAACAGGCCGTTAGTTGATCGTCAGCGGAGCCGGACAGACTTGTTGTCATGGCCCCGGGGGACCGGGACAACGCTCACGACAGCAGAGGGACTCATGTCGCACCGCATCACCACTCGTCACGCACGCAAGGTCGCCGCCGCCGCGGTCGTCGCAGCCGCCGCGTTCGGTCTGACCGCGTGCCAGGACAACGCGGATGCCGGCGGGGACTCGTCCTCCGCCGCCTCGTCCAGCTCCGGCGGTTCGGACTCCTCCGACTCGGGCTCCTCCGGCTCCTCGGGTTCCTCCGACTCGGGTTCGTCGGGTTCCTCCGGTTCCTCCGGCTCGGGTTCCTCGGGCTCCGGCGGTGGCGGCAACGCCGGTTCCGATGCCTGCGCGACCTCGCAGCTCGCGTTCCGCAGCACCCACGGCATGGGTGAGGGCACCCTGATCGTCGACCTCAAGAACACCGGGTCGGCCACCTGCACGCTCCAGGGCTTCCCGGGTGTCGACCTGAAGAGCAAGAACGGCACCGTGAGCGCCGAGCGCAGCGACCTCGCGGCGCCGAAGACGAGTGTCAAGCCGGGTGAGGAGACCCGCTTCACGCTCTACTACCCGCCGAACAACTCCGGCGGCTCCGGCGAGACCTTCACCACGCTCGTCGTCACCCCGCCCAACGAGACCCACTCGCACTCCCTGCCCGTCAGCATCAACGTCCCCGTCACCGACGGCTCCGGCTCCGCCATCAAGGTGGACCCCGTCGGCACCGGCAAGTAGACACCGGCACGTAGACAACAGACAGCAAAGCAACCCCGGGCCGCCGGCCCGGGGCTTTGCTCTGAGCGCCGGGAGCCATGCGTTCGACCGATATCGATCGTACGTTTGATTTCCGGCGTACCGGCGTGCGCCCTCGCCGGTGACGGCCGACCCTGGAGGGTGGACGTGGGGAGCCGCTGAGCAGCGCCCGGCTCACGTTCCCCTGGCCCAGCGCAGGAGCTCGGACCGAACTGGAAGGTGAACGTCACGATGAAGACACCCCCGGTCGTTTCGCCGCAGGAGTGGGAGGCCGCGCGTCAGGAGCTGCTCGGGGAGGAGAAGCGGCTGACCCGCGCCCGTGACGCACTGGCCGCCAAGCGCCGGCGGATGCCGTGGCTGGCCGTGGAGAAGGAGTACGCGTTCGAGGGTCCCGAGGGCAGGGTGAGTCTGCTCGACCTGTTCCAGGGGCGTCGTCAGTTGATCCTCTACCGCGCCTTCTTCGAGCCCGTCGTCTACGGCTGGCCCGACCACGCCTGCCGCGGCTGTTCCATGGTCGCCGACCACGTGGGCCACCTCGCTCATCTCAACGCCCGGGACACCACCCTCGTCTTCGCCTCGCGCGCGCCGCAGCCGGAGATCGAGCAGGTGAAGGCGCGGATGGGCTGGACGATGCCCTGGTACACGATCACCGACGACTTCGACGCCGACTTCGGGGTGGACGAGTGGCACGGCACGAACGCGTTCATCCGCGACGGCGACCGCGTATTTCGCACTTACTTCATCAACGCCCGCGGTGACGAGGCGCTGGGGAGCACCTGGAGCTACCTCGACATGACGGCGCTCGGGCGGCAGGAGGAGTGGGAGGACTCGCCGAACGACTACCCCAAAACCCCGCCGTACGAATGGTGGAACTGGCACGACGCGTACGACGACGCCGCGCCGGCGCCGGAGTGGGTGGCCCAGACCCAACGAGGAACCCAGGCCCAGCCGGGCTGAGCCGTGCGCCAAACTGTGGGGCATGGACAACCGCATCCGTCCCGCGACCGTAGCCGACGTTGACGCGATAAGGGCCGTCACCGACGCGGCATACCGCCCCTACGTGGCCCGGATCGGTGTCCGCCCCGCGCCCATGGACGCGGACCACGCGGCCGACATCGCGGCGGGGCGTGTCTTCGTCACCGGCGACCCGGTCGTGGGGGTGCTGGTCCTGGTGGCCGAGCCCGGCCATCTCGTCCTGGAGAGCATCGCCGTGGACCCGGACGCGCACCGACAGGGCGTGGGCAGGCGCCTGCTCGCCTTCGCCGAGCTGCACGCCCGCGCTCTCGGGCTCCCGGAGATCCGGCTCTACACCAACGCCCTCATGTGGGAGAACCAGGAGATCTACCCGAGGTACGGGTACGAGGTGACCGAGCGCCGCCAGCACGGCGCGTACGACCGGATCCACTACCGGAAGCGCATTCCCCAGGAAGCGCCCGACGAGGGGTGAGGGGCCCCTGCCGCAGAGGGGCGTGCCGGATCAAGGCGGCGAACGCACTCGCGCACCGCGTCCCCGGCCACCGTGAAGGCGAACGAGACGGCCCCTCCGGCATCGAGCTTGAGGTGATTCCCGCCGAACGTGCAACGGCGGTACTTCACCGCGGCGTTGGCCAGCCGTACGGGCTCGACGGCGAAGTCGGCGAAGGTGGGCTCCATAACGCGCTCCTGGCGGACGGCCACGTGACTCGACGCGGAGCCGGCGGCACGGGGGCAAGACGCACGGAGCGTATCGAGCGGGTGCGACAGCCACGGCCGCCTGTCGCGCACCAGTGGCCAGTGCGCGCCCCTAAGGCCGCCGCAGCAGCCCCCGCTCCATGGCCACCACCACCGCCCTCGTCCGGTCGTTCACATCGAGCTTGGCGAACAGGCGCAGCAGATGCGTCTTCACCGTGGCCTCGGCGATCACGAGGCGTCGTCCGATCTCGGCGTTGGTGAGACCGTCCGCCACGGCGCCCAGGACCTCGGTCTCGCGGTCGGTCAGCGGCTCCTGAACCGGTCGCCGCATCCGCGCGACCAGCTTCTCGGCGACCCGGGGAGCGAGCACCGTCTCGCCCCGGGCCGCCGCGTGGATGGCGTCGACGAGTTGCTCACGGGTGGTGTCCTTGAGCAGATAGCCGATGGCACCGGCCTCCACTCCGCGCTCGATCTCCGTGTCGGTGTCGTACGTCGTCAGGATCAGCACCCGCGTACGCGGATACCGGGCGACGATCTCGGTCGTCGTCGCCACCCCGTCGAGCACGGGCATCCGCAGATCGACCAGCGCCACGTCGGGGTCGTACCGCTCGACGAGATCGAGCGCCGCGCGTCCGTCGCCCGCCTCGCCGACGATCTCGATGCTGTCCTCGGCGGCGAGCAGGGCGATCACTCCGGCCCGCATCACGGTGTGATCGTCCACCACGACGATGCGCAGACCTCCCCCGCTCACGCCTCCACCTCGCTCACCACGGGGATCATCGCAAGGATCCGCGTCCCGTCGCCCACCGAACTCGTCACCGTGAGCCTCCCGCCCAGCTCCGCCAGTCGCTTGCGCATGCCGTCGAGTCCGAAACCCGTCGACTCCCCCACCCGGAACCCGGTTCCATCATCGGTGATCTCCAACTCCACTCCATGCGGACGCCGCACCAGCACCACGCCGACCATGGACGCGTGTGCGTGTTTGCGTACATTGGCCAGGGACTCCTGGGTGCAGCGCAGCAGCGCGATACGGGTCTGCTGGTCGCACTCCAGGTCTGCCAGGTCGGCGTCCACCGCCAGGCCGGTGTCCTCCGCGAAGCGGTCCAGCGTACGGCGCAGCGTCCGCGCCACCGATCCGGCCGCCACCTGGCCCGGACCCGGCTGCCCCGCCGAGCCGACCAACTCCCGCGCCTCGGCGAGGTTTTCCCGGGCGGTGGACTCGATCGACCGCAGTTGCTGGGCGCTGGTCGCCGGATCGTGGTCAATGCCCGCCTGGGCCGCCTCCGCGAGCACGATGATCGACGCGAAGCCCTGCGCGAGCGTGTCGTGGATGTCGCGTGCGATGCGTTCCCGTTCGTCCGCCGCGCCCTGTCGCTGGTGTGCCTCGGAAAGCTGTGCCTGCGTCCGCTCCAACTCCTCGATCAGCCGCGCCCGTTCACTGCTCTGCGCGACGACCGAGTGCGCCCACAGGCCGATCAGTACGCCCACCGCGACCACGATCAGCGTGGACATCAGGGTCTCGCCGAAGAACTCCGCCGACCAGCCCTGCCGGACCAGACTCCCGGCCAGCGTGGCACCGGTGGCCAGCCCGAGGAACCCCATCGAGGCCCGCGGGGTGCGCCCGAACATCCAGTAGTGCGGCAGTGTCACCATGAACAGCGCCGCATAACTGCTGCCCAGATAGGCCAGCCCGCCGAGCGCGAGCACGAGCACCGAGAGGTAGACCCGCGGACGGACGACAGGATTCCCCGGGAAGCGGTCGAGCACCGCGTAGCACAGCACCACGCAGCCCAGCAGCGCGATGGCCTGGTACTTGCTCCCCCCGGCCGGAGTCGTCGTCACCAGCCCGATGGCCATCGCGCCGAACAGGCCCCAGCAGACGGCGTTCCACCGGCGCAGCGAAGTGGCCCAGAAGGCGTCGGCCAAGGGGTTGGCGAGAGCGGTCATACCGATCAACGTACGTCGACCACCGGTCGCCCGTCGGCCGGGTGAGCCGAGGCCGCCGCCGCCCGGCCCGCCGTCCGCGAGGGCCACCAGCTCGCCTCACCGAGCAGCAGCATCGCCGACGGCAGGACCATGATCCGGACGATGAAGGCATCGAGCAGCACGGCCGCCGCGAGGACGAAGCCGATCTGCTTCATCTCGATGATGTGCAGGAAGACGAAACTCACGAAGACCGTCGTCATCACCACCGCCGCACTCGTCACCACACTCGCCGACCTGCGGATTCCCTCGAGCACGGCCTGCCGTGTGGGCACGCCCGCGAGGACGGCCTCCCTGATCCGGCTCACCACGAACACCTGGTAGTCCATCGAGAGCCCGAAGAGGATCACGAAGAGGAACAGCGGTACGCGCGATCCGATCGAACCCGTGGACTGGAAGTCCAACAGCCCCTCGGCCCAGGTCCCCTGGAAGACCAGGACGAGCAGTCCGAGCGCCGCCGCCGCGGACAGCAGATTCAGTACGACGCCGATCAGGCCCAGCACCACCGAGCGGAACGCGTACGTCGTCATCGCGAAGGTGACCAGCAGCAACGCCCCGAGGACCAGCGGGAGTTTGCTGTTCTGGTGAGCGGGATAGTCGGCGTACCGGGCGACGTCCCCGCTCACTCCGGACGCCGCCCCCTCGACCCGGCCGACGGTGGCGGGCAGGTAGTCCTCGCGCAGGTGGTCGAGGGAGTCGTACGCCTGGTCGGAGTTGCCCAGGTACGGCACCTTCAGCTCGAGCACACTGATCCGGTGGTCGGCTGAGGTCCGGACGCGCGAGGCGCCGGCGGACTTCTGGTCGGGCCCATCGGACTTCGGGCCGACGCCGGCGAACAGCGGGTCGGCGTCGGCGCGCCGGGCCAGCTCGCGCAGCGCCCCGCCGACCTCGCCGGACCGCGCGGCGTCGGCCCGTACGACGACCTGGTGGGTGACCCGTTGCTCCGGGAACGCCGCGTTGAGCCGGTCGTACACCCGCATCGCGGCGATGTCACGGGAGTGCGTGTCCCGGCTCATCTCCGTGATCTTCAGCCCGGCCAACGGGGTGACGAGCGCGAGCAGGGCGAGAACGGAGACGCACAGGGTGGCCAGGGGGTGCCGGCTCGCGGGTCGCAGCAGCGCGGCCCATACGCGGCCACCGCTGTCGTCCCGGGTCCGCCGCACGGGCTTTCCCCGCTCAGCACGGCGCCGCGCCCTGCGCTCCTCCCGCTTTCCCAGCTTGACGAGCATCGCGGGCAGCGCCGTCAGCGAACTGGCCACCGCGACCAGGACGACCACGATCGTGCCGGTGGCGAGCGAGGAGAAGATGACGTCGGAGGCGAGATACAGCGTCGCGGTGGAGGCCACGACCGCGAGTCCGGAGATCACGACAGCCCGGCCGGAGGTCGCCGCGGCCATGTCCACCAGCGCCTCGGAGCTCAGCCGGCCGCCCGAGCGGGCGCGCTCCTCGCGCTCCCGCTTGAGGTAGAAGAGCGTGTAGTCGACGCCGACCGCGAGGCCGATCATCAGGATGACGTTCGTGCCGACCCCGGCGTCGGGGGAAAGGTGTGAGGCCACCATCGAAAGCCCGACGGCCGCCGCGACGGACGACAGCGCGAGCAGCAGCGGCACCCCCGCCATGGTCACGGATCCGAAGACGACCAACAGGGTGATCAGGGTGATGGGAAGCGTGATCTTCTCGGAGAGCGCCAGGTCGTCACCGCGCTGCTGGTCGACTCCCTTGCTGATGGAGGGACTCCCGGTCTCCTCCAGCCGCAGCCCCGGATACGCCTTCCCCACGGCGTCGGTCTGTCCGACCAGCGCGTCGACCTTGTCCTTGGCGTCCCGCTCCTCGCCCTTCAGAGCCACCTCGACCATGAGGATCCGGTGATCCTCGGACAGCAGCGGGTCGGCGACACCCGCGACCTCGGGCAGCCGCTTCATCCGGGTGGTCAGGTCCCCGGCGGCGGCCTCGGCCGTGTCCCGGTCGAAGGGTCCCGACCGGGAAGAGATCAGCACCTGTTCGGCGGCCCTGCGCTCCAGGCCCCCCTCGGCGGCCATCGCCTCCGCCCGCCCGGCCTCGCCGACCCGGTAGTCGGCCGTGGTCGCGCTGTGTGTGCCGACGGCACTGCCGATCCCCAGGCACAGCGCCACGAACACCAGCCAGCCGACGATGGCCCGCCAGGGGTGCCGAGCGCTCCAACGCGCCATGCGCACAGTGAATGAGTTCATGGCCAAAAGCGTTGCTGGCCGACGCGGTTGGCCGACAGAGGTGCCCGGTTGAACTTCCCGTCCACCGATCGGTGGACGAGACAGGGCCAGGCCCCGGATCGGGATCTGGCCCTGGAGAGTGCGCCGGGTCGAGGTCAGGCGCAGGACTTGTAGAAGTGCTTCCAGCCGTCGCCGGGCATGGCCGGCGGCTCGGCCGTGCTGCCGAACTCCCCGTACTTCTGCTTCATCGCGTAGTCGAAGTCCCCCGGGCCGCTGCCCGCGGTCGACAGGCGCACGTCCCGGTCGAGCTGCCCGTCACCGGGGTTGTTGAGGATCGCGAGGTCCGGATACGGGTCGTCGCCGTAGTTGGCGATCCGAAGCTGCTGGACCTCGCCCTGGTCGCCGATGTCGGAGTGCCGGGCGTCGGCGGAGCTCAGGTCCGTGTGTGCGAGCGGGCCGGGGCGGTATTCCGCGACGCGTGCGGTCGAGGGGTCGTCCCCGTCGGCCGGCTCGACGATGTTGACGACCATGCCCAGGGTGCCGTCGTTCTGGAAGTCGGCGACCGCGGCGGTCGCGACCTCCCCCTTCTTCGCGCCGAGAAGTTCGCTGACGGCGTGCTTCGCGCCGAACGTGCCGTCCGCGGCGCCCCACTGGATGGTCATCTTGGTTCCGGTGTGCCCGGGATTCGAGATCTTGTCCGGGTTGCCGTCGCCGTCGAGATCGCCGACCAGCGTCGTGGCGTTGGCCAGACAGGGGCCCGTCGCCTCGCTGACCTTGCCGGACCGTTCCGCGCCGCCCGAGGGCGACGACCCGGCCGCACTGGCCTGGTAACCGGCGATGGTCAGGGTCAGGGCGACAGCCGCGATCGGGGCGGCGATCAGACGTGACCGTTTGCGAAGCATCTACGAACTCCTGGCGTCGTTACTGCGAAGTGAGAGGGTGGCGACGCCCCGTGAGTGCGTACCGAGTTGCCGTACTACATCGCCGCGGCGTGCGACCGGGGAGAGCGGGCGCGCGCCCTCGCCATCAACCACCGTCACCGGAATGGGGCGGCCCGGTCGGTTACTGGTCCGTTCCGCCGTCGAAGGGGACGGCGTCCGCCGCGGAGGTGTGCCAGTTGGTGACGATGGGCTTGTCGACGGTGATGGTGCCGACCGGCAGGGAGACCGGGTTGGCGTCCTCATTGCCGACGGCGACGATGATGCTGTCCAGTTCCTTGCCACCGTTGTCCCCGGTGGTCTTCGGGTTCACCCCGGCGTAGGCGGTAGTTCCCCCGCTCAGCGTGATCGCCGGTCCTACGGCCTGCTCCGCGGGACCCGCCTCGGTGCCGTCCGACCCGAAGGCCACCGTGGGAAGCGCGGCGGGCAGCACACAGGTGATCCCCGCCTTGGCCTTCGCCATGACCAGGATGTATCCGCCGGCCTGCGTCTCTTCCCGGGTGCTCCAGGAAATGTCGTTGGCCCCGCACACCTGCCCGACCTTGCCGCGCTTGCCGTTGCCGGTGTCGGCACCGGAGCCGTCCTGGGCTCCCTTGTCCTTCGCACCGGGGGTCTTGGCCGACGAGCCGCCGGCGGTGTCCTTGTCGCCCGCGGCATCGCCCGCGGCATCGGCCGTGGCTCCGGTCGTGGCCTTGGCGGAGGCAGACGAGTCACCGGACCCACTGCTCGTCTCGTCCGACTGGCAGGCGGTGGCGAACATCGCGGCCGTCACCAGCAGGCTGGCACCGGCGAACATACGGACCCGGGGGCGGCTGATAAGCATGGGAAGACCTTCTTCGTCATCAGTGTTGTAGTGCTCCCGGCGACGTTTCGCTCGGTGTGCAACTCAGCTTGCCGGTGGCCGCTACCGTTCCCTTAGCGCTCCACTAACGAAGCGCTGACGCGATCACAAACCGGCTGACTCACCCGCGTATCGCCGGCGCGCCAGTAGAGTGAAACGGTGACTTCTCTGCCGGAAGACCCGCCGTTACTGGTCAGCGAAGACGACCGCGACGCGGCCGTGCGGCGCGTGCAGGAGGCGTACGCCGAGGGGCACATCTCGCACGAGGACATGGACGAACGCCTCCACCAGGTGCTCACCGCCAAGACGCGTGGCGAACTTGTGTCGGCTCTGGCCTCGCTCCCGGAGGAGAACGCGGGCACCACGTCCACGATCGCCGCCGCCGGCGGACGCATCAAGCGGCGCGGCGCATGGCAGGTGCCTCGGGTCCTCAAGGTCGCGTCCGCGTTCGGAAGGGTGCGCCTGGACCTGTCCCGGGCGGTCATCGAACATCCGGTAGTCGACATCGAGCTGCAACTCGGCACCGGCAGAGCCAGGATCACGGTGCCCCGCGACGCGATCGTCGACCTCGAGGATCTGCACACCGGGTGGAAGGACACGCGCTACAAGCCCCGGCGGCACTCCGGCCCCGGCGGGCCGAGGATCCGCATCTCCGGGACCATGGGATTCGGACGACTGACGATCCGCCACGCGCGGTGGTGAGCCCGTCAGCGTCCCGAGCCCGGCACTCAGCCGACGTGGACATGGGGCCATCGGGCCCGGTCGGGCTCGGCCTCGCGGAGCACTTCCCGGGTGACGGGGGCGACCTCTCCCTGGCCGAACAGGAAGAACCGCAGGAACTGGGCGAAGGGGCTGCCCTCGGTCCACTCGAAGTAGATATGCGGCCTGCACCCGGTCACATCCCGTACGTGCAGCAGCAGCGCGGCCGGCGAGTTGGGGATGCTGGAGCCGTCGAGGGTCAGGACGCGGTAGCGGCCGTGCAGCACCTCGCCGTGCACGCGCAGCGCCGATTCGAAGTCGGACGGGTCGCGGACGGTGACCTCGACGAAGATCAGATCCTCGTCGTCCGGGATGTCGTTGTCGGCTCGGATCTGCTGGATGTTGTCTCGCGGTACTCGGTCACGTCCCGGGGAGCGGAGCCGGCCGCCCTGCCGCACGGACGCGACCCCGAGGCCGTGGCCGAGTACGAAGAGCGGTTCACCACCGTCATGATGCAATCGGGCCTGTCCAACAAGATGATGGCGCGGGTGATGGTCTGCCTCCTCACCACCGATTCCGGCAGCATGACCGCCGCCGAACTGGTCCAGCGCCTCATGACGCACCTGAATGTCGACCGGGAGAGCCTGCGCGAGCTGGCCGATCAGGGCAACGAGACCGCTTTGGACCGGCTGGCCGACCTCGCCGAGGCAGCCGGCGACCTCGACGAGCTGAGCGAGCTGTTGGACGAAGGGTCCATGCACGCCGGGTTCCTGCTCACCCGCCGCGCGGCCGCGGCCGCCGACCTGCCCGAACTGCAACGGATCGCCGACGCCGGATACGACGAGGCCGGGAACGAGCTGGACCGGCTGTTGAAGGCACCAAGCGACGGGCACGGGGCTTGCCCGGGTCTATGACCTGGACCTCTGGAGTGGAGTGCGGACGTGCTCCACCTCTCCTGGGGCGGCTGACGCTGACACTGCCACGCGCGCGCGAGGGCGGCATTGCGGTCGCGGTCGCAAGGGGAGCCTGCGCCTCCGAATCGGTCGCCTCCATGTCACGGCGGCGAGTACCGCTGGAGATCGCGCGGCCACGCAGGATTTCCTCGCCGAGGCGAAGAACATTGCCCGCTACGTGACCCTCGATCGCCCCGACGCGTGGGCCAACTTCAGTCCCATCAACGTCGAGTTGCACGCCGTCAGCGCTGCCGTTGCGCTCGGCGACGCGGGTGTGGCCCTGGAGGCGGCCCGGCCGCTTATGCGTCGGCCGATCCCTGTCCCTGAGCGGCGTGCGGCTCTGTGGGTCGATGCCGCCCGTGCGTACAGTCAGCAAGGCAGGCTCGCCGACGGCTACCGGGCCCTGCGTGTCGCCGAAGACTGTGCGGCCCAGGATGTCCGGCGGCCGGCCGTACGTGAGCTGGTGGCGGACATGGCGGCCCGTGACCGCCGCCGGGCCGTGCCGGAGTTGCATCGCTTCAGTCGACACCTGGGAGTGCCCGCATGAGTGAGCGGAGGAAGCCGTTCCTGTACGTCGTCGTCTGCGCGGCCGGTATCGCCGATGATGTCGGCAAGCTGATCATCGCCGCCCAGGAGCGGGACTGGGACGTGGGCGTCATCGCCACTCCGCAGGGCCTGGGCTTCATCGACGCCCAAGCGGTCGAGGCCCAGACCGGCTATCCGATCCGCTCTGCCTGGCGCTCGCCCGGCGATCCGCGTCCGCTCCCGCCGCCGGATGCCATCGCTGTCGCCCCGGCGACCTTCAACACGATCAACAAGTGGGCCGCCGGGATCTCGGACACTCTGGCGGTGGGCATCCTGTGCGAGGCGTACGGCCTGGGCGTCCCCACCGCCGTCCTGCCTTATCTGAACGCCGCCCAGGCCGCCCACCCGGCCTACCGGCAGAGCCTGGAGCGGCTACGGGGCATGGGCGTGCTGGTCGCCGAGTACGAGCCGCATCAGCCGAAGGCGGGTGGCGGTCGTGACACGTTCCGATGGGAGCAAGCGCTGGAGCTGCTGAGCCCCAAGGTTCGATGAGCGGGGAAGGAATTGCGGAAGGGCTATGAGCAGTGTGCCGCTTCATGGCACTTGGTGGTCGGGTGGCGGATCCGTGCGGGTGGCCGCGTTGCGCGCAGAGAGGGCATCAACGTTCCGTAGGAAACGGGTAAGGGTCATGTAAAGTGCCGTGCGGTGTGCCGGGAAGCCTGGTCGGCGGTAGGGGATTGCTCTCTCCAACGATCGGGGACGGTACTCATGGTGCTCATCGCGGTCTTCGGCGTGGCGCTTCTCATCGCGGTCCTGGTCTCGGGGCTGGCCGCCCGCTCGATTCTCTCCACCTCGCTGCTCTTCCTCGTCGCGGGCGCGCTCGTCGGCGATGGGGCCTTCGGACTGATCCACATCACCGCGGACAGCCCGATCGTGGCGGTCACGGCGGATCTGGCGCTGTTCGCGGTGCTGTTCACCGACGGCATGCATGTCTCGTTCCCGGCGCTGCGCGGCGCCTGGCGGAATCCGGCACGTGCGCTCGCCCTCGGCATGCCGTTGGCGTTCGTGGGGATGGCGCTGATCACCCACTTCCTGGTGGGGCTGGACTGGACGACGTCGTTCCTGGTCGGCGCGGTGCTGGCGCCGACCGATCCGGTCTTCGCGTCGGCGATCGTGGGCCGTAAGGAGGTTCCGGCTCGGCTGCGGCAGCTTTTGAACGTGGAGAGCGGGATCAACGACGGGCTTGCGCTGCCGGTCGTCCTGGTGCTGATCGCGGCGGCCGGTCCGGCCTCGGGTGAGGCGGAGACGTCGTTGTCGAAGATCGCCCTGGAGCTGCTCGGCGGCCTGGCCCTGGGCATCGTGCTGCCACTGGTGGTCAATGCGCTCGTGCGGCTCCCGGTGCTCGGTGCCGAGCCCAAGCTCCAGCCCCTGCTGCCGCTGGCGACCGGTGTGATTCTCTACGCCGGCTGCCATCTGACCCACGCCAACCCCTACCTGGCCGCCTTCTCGGCGGGCGCGGTGCTCGCCTCCGTCTCGCCGGAGTCCGGTCGCGCGTTCGAGCCGCTGGGTGAGGCGGTGGCGGAGCTGAGCAAGTTCGTGGCGCTGCTGGTGTTCGGCGCACTGCTGACACCACGGCTTTTCGGGGATCTGACGGTGGGCGGATACGTCACAGTGGTGCTGGCCATTGTGCTGGTCCGCCCGGCGTCGCTGCTGATCTCACTGATCGGCACCCGCTTCGCGCGGCGGGAGAAGCTGGCGGCGGCCTGGTTCGGGCCGAAGGGCTTCGCCTCCGTCGTGTACGGCCTGCTGGTGCTCCAGTCCGGCATCCCGCAGGGCGAGGAGGCGTACACCCTGATCGCGGTGTGCATCGCGTTCTCCATCGCCGCCCACAGCAGCACGGACGTGCCCGTCGCCCGTCTCTTCGAGGTCGAGGACCTCGTCGGCATCCCGGACGACGCTGACGAGGACGGCCACGATGGGGCAGGAAGAAGCAGACCGCCGGGGCAGCCCGGACGGCGTCCCGAGTGGAGGAGCACGACGATGCGCGCACGTGATCTGGCGATGGCATACGAGTCGGTCCGCGTCGATGATGACGCGCTGGAGGCGGCTCGCCTCATGGCCGAGCACCAACTGCCCGGGCTGCTGGTCCTGGACCGTGACGGGGAGCCGAAGGCGATCCTGCCCGCCTCCCAGGTGATCAAGGCGCTCGTCCCGGCCTATGTGATCGAGGACCCCGCGCTGGCGGCGGTCATCGACGAGAAACACGCCGACCGGCTGTGCGAGGCACTGCGTGGCCGCCGGGTCGGCGACCTGCTGTCCGACAAGGCGACCCGGCCGCCGATCGCCGATCCCGACGACACGGCGCTGGAGGTGGCCGCGTTGATGGCGCAGGCGCGCAGCCCGCTGGTGGCGGTGGCAAGGCGGGACAAGGCGGGCCTGCATCTGCTCGGGGTGATCACCGCCTCGCAGCTCCTCCAACGACTCCTCGGACATGCGGAGCCCCATGAGTGACTGGCACAGTTGGGCGGCGATCGCCGTCTTCGTCGTCGCCTACGCGGCGATCATCAGCGAGCGCGTCCACCGGACGGCCGCCGCCCTGGGAGGGGCGGCCGTCATGCTCACCATCGGCGCCACCGACGACAAGGCCGCCTTCTTCGACGAGCGTTCCGGAATCGACTGGAACGTCATCTTCCTGCTGCTCGGCATGATGGCGATCGTCGGGGTCCTGCGGCAGACGGGCCTGTTCGAGTATCTGGCGATCTGGGCGGTCAAACGCGCCCACGGCAAGCCATTCCGCGTGATGACCATGCTGATAGTCATCACCGCGACCGCCTCCGCGCTGCTGGACAACGTCACCACGGTCCTGCTGGTCGCCCCGGTGACCCTGCTGGTGTGCGAACGTCTCGCGCTGCCGGCGGCGCCCTTCCTGATCGCGGAGGTGATGGCGTCCAACATCGGCGGCACCGCCACGCTCGTCGGTGACCCGCCGAACATCATCATCGCCAGCCGGGGCGGGCTGACCTTCAACGACTTCCTCGTCCATCTCGCCCCGATCGCCGTTGTCCTGACCGCCGTTCTGGTGGTGCTGTGCCGGGTGATGTTCCGCAAGGCGCTGGTGTACGACGAGGACCGCGCCGCCGAGGTGATGGCGCTGGAGGAACGGGAGGCCATCCGCGACCACCGGCTGCTGTACCAGGGCCTGGCCGTCCTGGCCCTGGTCGTCTTCGGGTTCGTGGCGCACCCGGTGCTGCACTACGCGCCGAGCGTGGTGGCCCTGCTCGGCGCCGGGCTGCTCATCGCCGTCTCCGAGGTGGAGACGGGTGAGGCGCTGAAGGAGGTGGAGTGGCCGACCCTGGCGTTCTTCGCCGGGCTGTTCATCATGGTCGGGTCGCTCATCGAGACCGGCGTCATCGGGGAGATCTCCCGCGCGCTGGCGGACGCCACCGGCGGCAGCGAACTCGGCGCGGTGATGCTGCTGCTGTTCGGCTCGGCAGTGCTGTCGGGGGTCGTCGACAACATTCCATACGTCGCGACCATGGCCCCCATCACCGCCGACCTGGCCCACGGCTTCGGCGGCGGCGACGGTGTCCACGTGCTGTGGTGGGCACTGGCCCTCGGCGCCGACCTGGGCGGCAACGCCACCGCCATCGGCGCCTCCGCCAACGTGGTCGTCCTGGGCATCGCCGAACGCAACCGCCAGCCCATCTCCTTCTGGCAGTTCACCCGGTACGGCCTGGTCGTCACCGCCGTGACGGTCACGATCGCCGCCGGATACCTGTGGCTGCGGTACTTCGCCTTGAGCTGACCCTACGACGATCACAGGGAGCGGACCGATGAGACAGCCCCGGGTACCTGATGACTTCCTCGGCGGGTACGAGCGGATGCTCACCGACGTCGCCGAGACCGGCCGACTGCTGCTCCGTCCCGAGCTGGACGAACTGCGAGATCTGGGGGAGCGGGCGGCCGAGGCCGGATACGGGCTTGGGCCGCTCATCGGGCTGTACCTGGGCGAGACCCGCAGGCTGTGGGGGTCGCTGCCCGGCGCCGTCCGGGCGTCCGGCGCGTCGGCGTCGGCCCGTACCGCTGACGCGCTGCTGGGCGCCGTGGACACCGCCGTAGGCGCCCTCGGTGAGGGCCATGAACGGGCGCAGCGCCTGGCGGTGCGGCAGGAGGAGGCGGCGCGGCGGGAGTTCGTGGACGACCTGCTCTACGGGCGCAGCGACTTGGGGCGGTTGGCCGAGCGGGCGGAACGGTTCGGGCTGCGGCTGGCACGGAGTCACGCGGTGGCGGTCGTCGAGGGGGAGGAGCCGTACGACGATGTGCATCCGGTCGTGCGGCGGGTCGAGCGGGAGCTGATCGCCCGCTTCGGTGAGCACGATGTGCTGCTGACCACGAAGGAAGGCCGGCTGGTGTGCGTCGCGGCCGGCGAGGAGCGTGAGCGGGCGATCCTGGACGCCTTCACGAACCGGGTGCGTGAACCCGGCAGTGGGCACACGGGCGCACGGTGGGTGGCCATCGGCCGTGAGCACCCAGGGGCCGGTGGCGTGGTGAGCAGTTATGAGGAGGCCCTGGGTGCCCTGGAGCTCGCCGACCGTCTGGGTCTGCCCGGTCCTGTTCTGCGCGCCGCCGACCTGTTGGTCTTTCCGGTGCTCCGGCGCGACCGGGCCGCCATGACCGACCTGGTGCGCACGGTGCTCGGCCCGCTCACGCGGGCCCGGGGCGGGGCCGGGCCCCTTCTGGAGACGCTCAGCGCGTGCGCGGCGGCGGGGTATGTCAACGCCGAGGCGGCGCGGCGGCTGAACATCGGTGTCCGCACGCTCTCCTACCGGCTGGAGCGCATCAAGACCCTGACCGGTTACGACCCGGGCGATGCCCTGCAGCGCTTCACCTTGGAGACGGCGGCCATGGGGGCCCGGCTGCTGGGGTGGCCGGGGAGCCCGTTGTAGGCGTGGCCTGCCCATGCGGTTCCGGTGCTACCAGGCCGTCAGGAAGGCGTAAAGATTGCCGGGATCCGGCAATGTGCGGTTCGTGGCCTCGGTGTCACGATGTGCCCGGCACCAAGACGGGGGAATCGGGGGAGGCGCTGTGGCTGAGTGTCCGCGGACCGCGCCGGAGCGTCCGGCGGTCCTGTCCGGCCTGACGCTCCTCGTCGTGGCCGGGTACCGGCTGGTGGCGCAGATCGGCGGGGCCGGCGGCGGGGCTCACGGGGGAGACGGAGTCCGCGCCGGCACCGCCGGCACACGGCGCACCGCCGTGGCCGTGACCGGAATCGCGCTGGCTGCCTGGTGCGTGGCGCTCGCCGGGGACGCGTTGACGGATTGGCACTGGCTGCGCGTCGCCGTGCTGCCGGCCGTGGCGGGAGCGGCCTGGGCGGGTGTCGGGCTGCAGCGTCGGCTGACCCACCGCCTCCTCCCGCCCGCCGGGCCGCTCGATCGCCCTCGGCCCGGCGTCGATCGCGTCGTGTCCCGGATGTGACCCGTACAACCACCCTCGTTGCGCAGGGTCAAAGGGCCTGTCCTGGCCGTGCCCTGCCCCGGTGGCAGCGGCACGGCGACGCCCTTGGGAGGGTTCATTGGCTCAAGAAAGCGATCCATCCGAGGGCGTATCCGTAGTCCGTGGCGAGCGCGTCCAGGCCGATGCGGATCAGATGGCGATGCGGCTCGTCCACTGGGCAACCGCGTTCGTGGCGCCCGGTTCGCGGAGTTCGGGAAAGCGGGCCTCGCATGCCGTCTTGACCGGGACGGGGAGGAACAGGTTGCGCCACACCTTCCGCAAGGACATCGCGTTGAGATATGCGTTGAGGTCGTCGCGCGTCTGGGCCTCGCGGATGACCCGCTCGTACATCAGCCGGAAGTCGGCCTCGTCGGCCAGGTCGTAGACGTAGCGAGGTCCCCAGTCGATGTGGCGCGGCAGCGTGCTGCCGCCGACCGTCGGCCCGCTGAGCTCGTCGAGCGACTCCGGCAGTACGTACGGCTTCGCCGCTGCATACCCGCTCATGGATCCAGCATTCCTGATGGGGACCGGCGAGCGCATCGGCAGTGCGGATCGGCGGACGGGGAGTGAACGTGACCGCCGGACACGCGCGACAGCTATCTGGCACGCAACGGGCACGGTCTGACAGACAACGAACGACTGTCCCATTCTGTGACACCTCGCCGCCCTGCCTGCTTGTGCGCCCCTCGGTCATACGGTGGTTCGCACCGGACCAGCGACCGTCGGCTACCGCGCAGCGGCTTTGTCAGACGGCCTTGACGACGGTGCCGGTGGCTTCGAGGGTGGCCACTTCGTCGGCAGGTGCGGTGGTGTCGGTGACGAGGGTGTGCAGGTGCGTGGAGGGGCCGACGTAGGCGTAGGCGGTGCGGCCGAGTTTGCTGCCGTCCGCCGCGACGATGATGCGGCGCGATGAGGTGATGCCCGCCTTCTTCACCGCCGCGTCGTCGAGGTCGTAGGCGGTCAGGCCTTCGGCTGCGCTCAGGCCGCAGCAGCCGACGACCGCGGTGTCGAAACGCAGCGCCGAGAGGGAAGCGAGCGTGAGGGGGCCGGTCAGGGCTCCTTCGGCGGCGCGAGGCCGTCCACCGGGCACCATCAGCGTGGTCGGACCCGGGGGGTCGCCGAGTATCTGGATGGCCTGCAATGACAAGGGCATCACTGTGACCGGCCGTTGACGCAGCAGGCGGGCGACCTCCAGGCAGGTGGTGCCGCTGTCCAGGAGGACGGTCTCGCCGTCGGCGATGAGCGAGCAGACCTCGGCTGCGATCCGGCGCTTGGCGTCGACGGCCTCGCGGGCGCGCAGCGCGAAGGGCGGCTCCTCCCCCCTGAGTAGCAGAGTGCGTGCCCCGCCGCGGACGCGTTCGAGGACACCTTGCGCGGCCAGCGTGTCGAGGTCGCGCCGGATGGTCATCTCCGACGCGCCGGTCAGCTCAGCGAGCGCCTGGACCGTGACACTGCCCGCCTCCCTGACGGTCTGCGCGATCAGCCCGTGCCGGTCTGCGTTGCTCATACCGCGATTGAACACCACTTGGAAACGAACAATCAAGATGTTCGCGACCGAGCCTTACGAACACAAAATATGTTCGTTATGGTGATCGGCATGGACCGCTCGCTTCGATCCGCCCGTGTGGCGAACTTCGTCTACTTTGTCCTTTGCGGCACCCTGATGGGCACCTGGGTGGTGCATATCCCCGCCATCGAGGAGCGCGTGGGCATCAGCCACGCGACGCTGGGGAGCCTGTTGGTGCTGCTGGGGCTCGGGGCCTTCACTGGTATGCAGGTGGCCGGTCGTCTGGCCGACCGCCTCGGGGCGCGCGTCGTGCTCCCTGTCGCCGGCGTTCTGTCCAGTGCGGCTGTGGTGCTGCCCGGCCTGCCCCGGGATCCCTGGATGCTGGCGGGTGCTCTGCTGGTCTTCGGCTTCTGCAATGGCTGTCTCGACGTGAGCATGAACGCCCACGCCGTGCATGTGGAGAAGGCGTACAACCGGCCCGTCATGTCGGCCTTCCACGCCATGTTCTCCGTCGGCGGTGTCATTGCCTCGCTCATCGGAGCGGGCACCGCGAGCGTCGGGATGAGCCCGGCTACGGGCATGGCCACCGTGGGAGCCGTGGGCATCGTGACCGTACTGGTGCCGACACGCGGCTTGCTGCCGACCACGCCGGCACCCGCCGCCACCGCCGCGGAGAGTGAGGAGACACGGGCCGGAAAGCCACGCAGGGCCCCAGGGCGCATCTGGATCCTGGCCGCCCTGGCTCTGATGGTCATGCTCAGCGAGGGAGCTGCCAACGACTGGAGCGCTCTGCACCTGAAGGACGTCCTCGGTGCGCCCGCGAGCACCGCCGCCGTCGGGTACGGCACCTACGCGGCGGCGATGACCACCGGCCGACTGCTCGCCGACCGCGTCTCCGGCCGGTTCGGACCCATGGCCGTCCTGCGTTACGGCGCGGTCACGGCCGCCGTCGGAATCACGATCGTGGCCGTCTCGCCGTGGATATGGGCCGCGTTCGCGGGCTGGGCGCTGTTCGGCCTGGGACTGTCCGGCTGCGTCCCCCAGCTCTTCAGCGCGGCCGGCCGCGCCGACCCCTCCGCTGCCGGGGCCAACGTCTCCCGCGTCGCCGGGCTCGGCTACCTGGGCATGCTCTCCGGCCCCGCCGTCATCGGCTGGCTGACCCATCTTGTGGCGTTGAACCACACCTTCGTACTGCTGACCCTGCTGTGCGCCATCACCGCTACGGCCGCCGGAGTCCTGCGCACCGGATCCGACCGCACGCGCGAGCTAGCACGCAGCAGCCACTGATCGCCTGTGCGGCACGGCCCCTGACACCGTGCCGCACAGGCTCCTCCGCTCGCCCCGGCTGGCCGCCAGACCGGTGAGGAAAAACGAACCACCGCCAACAGAAGGAGCCGTTGTTGCCTCAGACAGACGCCACTCCCGCCCGCGGCCGTGTCGGTGTCCTGCTTCCTCGCGACCTGCCCGTCCGGGACGTGCTGCCCTACGCCCGGCGAGCCGAAGAGCTGGGGTTCGACCAGGTGTGGGTGGTGGAGGACCTCGGCTGGCGCGGCGGACTCGCGCAGGCCGGCCCTGTCCTCGCCAGCACCACCAGCATCACCGTCGGTATTGGCATCATGCCCGCCGGCGCCCGCAACGTGTGCTTCGCCGCGATGGAACTGGCCACCCTCGCCCAGCTCTACCCTGGCCGGCTGGTCACCGGTATCGGCCACGGCATGCCGGACTGGATGTGCCAGGTAGGAGCCTGGCCCGCCAGCCCCCTGACGCTGATCAAGGAGTACACGACCGCGCTGCGCCTGCTCATGCGCGGCGAGCCCGGCCCGGCAGACGGCCGCTATGTGCGCTGCGAAGGCGTCGTCATCACCGAGACCCCCGACCTCGTCCCCCCGGTCATCCTCGGCGTACGTGGCCCAAAATCGCAGGCAGCCGCGGGCGAGGTGGCCGACGGGCTCCTCCTGGCCGAGCCCGCGGCCCCCGCCTACATCGCCTCCTCACTCCGGCACCTGGGCAGCACTTCTGACGCGAGCGCGCCCGAAGTCGTCACCTACGACGCAGCCGCCGTCGACGACGACGAGGACGCCGCTCTCGCCCGCGTCCGCGACGGACTGACCGCCATCGGCGAGTCGGACTGGGCCGCTCACATCGACCCGCTGCCGTTCGCCGCGCGGCTGCGCGCACACCGCGCCGCCTGCGCCGACGCCCGGCAGTTCGCCCAGACCATGCCCGCCGCCTGGGTCCGCCAACTGAGCGTCGCCGGCACCCCCGACCAGGCACGCGAAGCGATCACAGCCCGCCACGCAGCAGGCGCGACCAGCGTCGTCCTCACCCCCACTGGCCCCGACGCCCTGACATCCCTTGCCTCGCTCGCCCGCGCCCTGGACTCCCGCCCCTGAACCGAAACCGCTGGGACCGGAGGAAGCCCCACCATGTCCACCGACCGACGCATCGTCCTGTTCGACCTCTTCGGGGTCATCGCCCTACACCAACGCCCGGGCGCCCTGGCGGAGATGGCCGCCCGGTGCACCGCACCCGCAGACGACTTCGCCGACGCCTATTGGGCCTGCCGCCCGCCCTACGACGCCGCGCAGTGGTCCGCGCGTGAGTACTGGACGGCCGTACTGCGATGGCTGTCACTCCCCGTGGACGGCGACACGATCGAGGAGCTGCGGCTCGCCGACATCGACAGCTGGTCACGCGTCGACAACCGCATGGTCGCCTACATCCAGTCCCTGCGGGACGTCGCCGAGGTCGCCCTGCTGTCCAACATTCCCGCAGACCATGCGGACGCATTCCTCGCCGCACAGCCCTGGCTGCGGAACCTGGACCACGTCGCCTTCTCCGGAAAGATCCATGCGGCGAAACCGGACCCAGCGGCGTTCTGTCACTGCGTCGTCGCCATGCGGGCCGCGCCCGCCGACTTCCTCTTCGTCGACGACCGCGAAGAGAACGTGCGCGCAGCGCAGGCCACCGGCATGAACGGGCACGTCTTCACCAGACTCGACGAGCTGGCAGCAACCATCGACAGCTGGCTGCCGACCAGCAGCCCCGCCTCGTGATGACTCTGGCATGAGTGAGGTCGGCGGTGACGGCGCTCAGAGCACACGTCCTCATGCAGTCGTATTCATCACGGAAGCGCGGCAACAAGAGCGCTCACTCGCCAAACCACGGCGCCCAGCCACCCTGCCACCGGCTGCGCTCAGAGTTGACCGAAGGGGCTGAGGGGCGGCACGCGACAACGACCCGTCCGGAGAGGCCAGACAACAAACAAGTCCCAGGTCGCTGACCTGGGCCCTTCTCCAAGAGCGCCCACGATCCCCACTCACCCAAGGAGAGAAAGTCGCAGGTTGAACAGCG
Source organism: Streptomyces violaceusniger Tu 4113 (assembly GCF_000147815.2). Classification (NCBI taxonomy): domain Bacteria; kingdom Bacillati; phylum Actinomycetota; class Actinomycetes; order Kitasatosporales; family Streptomycetaceae; genus Streptomyces; species Streptomyces violaceusniger. The sequence continues at coordinate 195,850 of NC_015957.1, forward strand.
GGTCGGCCTCGCGGAGCTTCCACAGTTCCCTGTACGGCATGCCGACCGCTTATGCCGTCCTCGTACAACGTGCACCGCGGCGAGCCGCTTCCGGCGCGGTCGCCCATGCGCCGGCCCGCGAATCCGGCAGGCTCGTGGACCCACCCGTTGGTGCCGGACACACCGGCGGCGATGCAGCAGCGGCTCCCTATCCTTTCGCCTAGCACGGACGAAGGAGCACTGTGGTGGGAACAATCGAAACACAGGTGGCTGTCGTCGGGGCCGGGCCCGCCGGCCTGACACTGGCAACGCTGCTGCACCAGCGGGGCGTCGCCTGCGTGGTGATCGACAAGTTCCGGCGCGACCAGCTGGTGGCCAGGTCCCGTGCCGGTTTCCTGGAACGCCGCACCGCGCGGCTCCTGGACCACCTCGGGCGTTCCAAGCGGCTACACGCTGAGGGCCTGCCACACACGGCGTGCGAGTTCCGGTGTGACGGCGAGGTCGTGCGGCTGGACTACGCGGACCTGTGCGGAGGCACCCCGAGCTTCGTCTACCCGCAGCACGAGCTGGTGGCCGATCTGCTGGACGGGTACGTCTCGGACGGCGGAGCGGTACTGCTGGGCCGCCCCGTCGTCGGCCTCGGCACCGAGCGGGGGCTGCCGGTGGTGCGGTGCGCGGACGGCACGGTGGTGCGGTCCGAGATGGTGGTGGAGGCAGCCGGCCAGTACGGTCCCGTGCGCGCCGCCCTGCCCGCCGACGCCTTCACCCAGTACGACATCCGGCACGGTGTGCGGCTCCTCGGCGTCCTGGCGCAGACTGCGCCCTTCGCGCCCCATACCGTCTACGGTCAGCACCGCGACGGGTTCGCGGGGCAGATGCTGCGGTCCGCGGAGGTGACGCGCCTGTACCTGGAGGTGCCCCCGGGCGAGAGCCTGGAGGACTGGCCCGAAGCACGCATCTGGCGCGAGCTGGATGCCCGGTTGGCGCTACCGCCGGGAGCGCTGCGGCGGGGGCCGGTGCTCGAGCGGTCCCTCGTGGAGATGCGGACCTGGGTGGTGGAACCCATGCACCTCGGGCGGGTGGCGCTGGTGGGTGACGCGGCGCACATCGTGCCGCCCTCCGGTGGCAAGGGGATGAACCTGGCCATGGCCGACGCGGCCGATCTCGCGGCCGCCCTGGGCCGGCACTTCTGCGAAGACTCCGCGGGGGACCTCGGTGAGGTGCTGGCGGCCTACTCACGGCGGCGCCTCGCCGACGTGTGGCAGGTGCAGGAGTTCAGCCACTTCATGCTCCACCTCCAGCACGGACCGCTTCCCGGTACCCCGGACGCGGGGTACCTCGAAAAGCTGCGGCGGGCCCGGCTGTTCCGGCTGCGTGACGACCCGGCCTACGCGCGCGCCTTCCTGGAACGCTACATGGGGCCCGAACTCCCGCCGGGCCTGTGACCCGCAGAGTCGCCCGCTCTCGCGCTGCCGGTGGCCCTCATCGTGTCCGTCCGCGTGACTACCCGCCTCGTCTGGCTCCGACGACCCAGGTACCCAACAAAGCCCCCTGCCGCCGCCAGCTCTCTCGGGCGCCGACCGAGGTCCCGGGCAGCCATGACCAGGACGAAGAACGGGATCTCGTCATCTGGGCCGAGTAAAAACCACCAGGGCCCGTCCCGTTCATCGAAATCCTCCGCGTCGAGCCGTAGCAGGTCGTCGTAGCGGAACAGCTCGCGGTCGAGTTCGGTGGCGCGCTGCGGCAGGGTCATGCCCGTTTTCACCCGGTAGGCAGCCAGGCGACTGGTCAGAGCGCGCAGGCTGAGTCCCAGATTCTTGGCCACCTCCATGAGTTGGAAGAAGCTCGAAGGGAAGATGTCCGTCAGGTCACGGGTTGTTTATGCTGGAGCTGATGGACATGCCTTGACCTGCGCGGATGCAACGTTGGGATCTCATCGGTCGCGGTCAGGGTCCCCGTGCCCCGGAACGGTCGGTTCACGTAGTGCCATGGCGTGTACGGGAGTGTCAGCGAGAAATCAGCGCCCGCCCGTGGCAGCGGGCAGCACATCCTGGTCGTCGACGATGAATCGAGAATCGCCGAACTGCTCTCGACACCCTCGAGCTGGCCGGTTACCGGGTCGGCACCGCGGCCACCGGCGGAGAGGCGCTCGATCGGGTCGGGCGGGAGCGGCCCGACTTGGTGATCCTCGATGTGATGCTGCCCGATCTGGACGGCTTCACGGTGTGCCGGTGCCTGGTCGCCGCCGACGAGAACCATCCGCCGGTGCTCTTCCTCACCGCCCGCGACTCGCTGGACTCGCCAGTCACCGCTTGTCGCCGTAGTGACTCTTGCGGGATCGAGCTTGATGACATCGTCTCCACTCGGACCAGCTCAAGCGGTGAGCCGGGATGGATACGGGCTGGACGACGAGCGCGATGAACAGGTGCTGGATCTCGTTGCGGGTCAGCGGAATGAGGTCGTCGGAGGCCGGTCGGATGTGTTCGGCGGCGCGGACGACGGCGAGGAAGCGTGGGCGAGCATGGCGAGGGTGACCCAGCGGGACCAGGATGGTCAGAAGCCGGAGGCGGAGCCGACGAAGTGCCACAAGGCGGCTGTGTACCACAACAGTGCGATGGCAGTGACCAGGGCGCCGCCGGCGGCCGGAAGCGCCCAACCAGGCAGTCGGCGGCTGTGTACCACCAGCACCTTGGCGACGAACGCGCCGTACAGGACGCACCCCGTGATGGAGTGCACCGCCACTCGGCTGCTCGTGAACTCAACTCCGTAGGCGGTGATGCAGTGGTAGGCGATGGGCAGCGAAAGCAGAAAGGCGAGGAGGCCGATGAGCCGGTGGGTGGGATGCACCCGGTGCGGCGCGGCCCCCGCTCCCGGTAGGCGCCGGTACATCCACAGCCCGAGCAGCAGTTGGACGACCGCGAGTCCCATCAGAGCGCTACCCAGGCGCGCCTTGAGATCCTTGACACCGACGCCGTGCTGCCCGAACAGGCCGCTGGTGGAGTCGGGTGTGTGCGTGCGGCCGAACGCATAGATCCCCACCGCGACGGCGACCGGCAGCAATGCAGCCAAGAAGCCCGCCACCGTTCGTGCGGGACGCCGCATCCGCGCGCCCGCGTGCCCGGTCATAGGTCCCCGATCAATCGGGTTGGACCTTGCTGCTGGATGCGTTTGGGACGTACCACTGTGGCGCCGGACGCGCTGGTTTCCTCGCCGCTGGTGTCACCGGCCGTCGTGTCACCCGCGGAGCAGTGCAGCGGGTGCCCGGTGTAGGTCACTTGAGTGATGCCGTTGGAGCGTTTCCAGGTGCTGATCAGGTTGCTCCTGGCATACGGGGCCGCCTTGGGCGCGCCGGAGGGGAGCGGCGGCGACCAGGCAAACGCGCATGCTCCGCCGCCCGTCGGCGTAGTCGACTTGGCGGCCTCGGGGAGGTGGAGTGTCCGCCCCTTGGCGTCATCCAGGATGGGGCCGAGCTTGCTGAAGTGCACCGTGGCCGTGCCAGTGGCGGCGGCCGCGCTGCCGGGTGCGGCCGAGCCGATGTATACGGGGATGCCCGCTGACAGCGTTCCAGCTGTGGGCCTGGCGCAGGCGGACGAGATCGTCCGGCTGGGACAGCCGCTGGCAGCAGCAAGCGCCATGGCGGAAACCGCCGGCGCTATCGCCGCGGCCATTCCTTTCATGAGCGCTCCAAGGTGTCGGACGAAACATCCAGGCAGCCGCGGGAAACGCGCCCCCAGCGGCCCTCTTCTCCCAGTTGGCCCCGGTTGATCGGGTCCTGTCCACTCCAACTGGTCCGCCTGGGCAGTCGCTGCTCCATTGATGAGGTCCCCGTTTACCTGACTTTGGCTCGTCAGGGTGACGTCGAGTCGTAGAGCTCGCCCACGCCTTCCTCGCCGCCGTCCGAGCCGACGAATACGTCCGGCGCCCGGCACCGGCCGACCTGGTCCCGCTTTCCTGCAACGAGATCCAGCGCCTGTTCAGCACGCTTATCGTCCGGCCGTTCCTCAATGGCGGCCGGGGTGCGTGCGGGCTGGTGGTGCGGGCGGCTGGAGCGGTCCTGCATTCCGGCGGCTCCGTGCCCGCGGTAGCGGTGTGCCCAGCGTGCGGCGGTGGTGTGGCTGACCTGGAAGCGTACCGCGGCTCGCCGCACAGGCCAGCCGTCGTCGACGACACACTGGGCCAGACGCAGCCTGCCCGTCGGAGTCAGCGGGGCATTACGGTGGGACGACGAGGGCCTCCTGGGCCTCGGTGCAGACTTCGCAATCCACACCGAAACCAGAGGCCCTCACCCCGTTCAAGGACCGCTCAAGGCGTGTCGCCTGTCACCAACGTCCAGGGACAGCACACCTAGTAGGGCTTGGTCATGTTGGTGCGAGGTCTGGCATGTCGCGGTGACAGGTGGGGCAGGCGCCGGTCAAGATCACGAGGAGTATCTGCAGCTCGCGAACGACTCGGTAGAGGCTCAGGCCGACGCCGTCTCTTTTGGGGATCGGCGCAGTCGCTGAAGGGTGCCGAAGGCGTGGGCGTCCGAGACGAGGGTGACGTGGTGGTGCCAGCCTGGCCAGGTTCGGCCTTCGAAGTGGGCCAGGCCCAGGGCCTCTTTCATCTCGCGGTAGTCGGTCTCGATGCGCCAGCGGAGCTTTGCGGTGCGCACGAGGACGGGTAACGGGGTGGTCTCGGGCAGGTTGGAGAGCCGGAACTGCACGGGCTCGTCCTGGTCGGCGGGCCATTCGGCCAGCAGCCAGCGGACCGGCAGCCCGGTGGCGGCCGTGGCCTTGCGGATCTCACGTCCGGCGGGCCGGATCCGCAGGGCCACGAAGCGCGAGTACATGCGCTTGTGCCCGCTGCGGCCACTGCCCGGCCGCGATCCCTCCCTCCATTGCACCGGCCGCGCGGAAGTTTTGCCGGCCACGATGACCAGGCTCTTCACCCTCTGTGCCGGCTCGGGGCAGGCAGGAACCGGCCGTCGGCCCCGGCCGGGGTAGGCCGGGATGCACGGCTGTGCGTCCTCTCGTTGACCAAGCCCTACTAGCCCCGCGAAGATCATGCCTGGGGTGACCGTGGGGCTCCCACCGGATCGGTCACTTGACGATGTCCAGGATGGCCATCATGCCCTCGTCTTCGTGGTTGAGGATGTGGCAGTGCAGAACGGTCTTCCCCGTGTAGTTGGTGAAGCGGATCCGGATGACGAGCTTGCCCTTGGCCGGAACGTTGGCGATGTCCTGGAGGCTGTGGCCATGGTGGGGCACGCCGTTGATGCTCATCAACTGGAAGTGGTTGGTGTGGGTGTGGAAGGAGTGCTCCTCGTTGCTGGTGTTGACGACGGTCCACTCCTCGGTGGTGTTCAGCTTCGATCTGAGGTCCACCCGGTGCGGGTCGAACTGCTTGCCGTTGATGTAGAACTTGGTCCCCGCCTTGTTCTCGGAGAACACCACGGTGCGCCGGCGTGCGAGCGGGAGGTGGCTCAGGTCCTCCGGCGGAGCGAAGGTGGTGGGCATGGCCACCCGCGCCACCGGTTTCCCCGAGGAGACCAGGGTGGCCAGCTTCGCCCGGGGGAACTGATTGCCGGCCGGGCCGGTGCTGTACGGAAGCGTTTCCAGCACGGTGCGCCCGGGCCGGCCACCGGTGACCAGTACGTCGAAGCGGGTGGCGGCCGCCAGAAGGAGGGTGTCCCTGGTGAAGGTGCGGTCGACGGGGAATCCGTCCCGTCCGATCACCCTGAACCGATACCCCCGCAGGCGCAGCTTGTAGTAGATGTTCGCGCTGATATTGGCCAGCCGCCACAGCTGGACCTCGCCGGGCCGGATGTGGATGGTGGGGTTGAGCTGGCCGTTGACGGTCCGGTGGGTGGGGGCGCCGATCTTCAGTCCCTCGGTTTTGACCGCGTCACCCTGCACCTGGAAGTCCTTGAGCGCGATGGTGTGCTCGGTGATGTGGCGCAGGGCCGACGGCAAGTACTGTTGCAGCCCGTCGACCACGATGATGCCCGCCAGTCCCCCGGCGACCTGGGGAGCCGAGATGGGATGGGCGTGCGAGTGGTACCAGTAGGTGCCGGGCTTGAGGGCCTGGGGGAACCGGTATCGGTAGTGGTACGTCTTGCCCGCGCCGATATGGATCAGGACGTTGTCGGCGGGGGCCTTGGGTGACACATGCAGCCCGTGCACATGGAGGTTGGTGTGGGGGCGCACCCGGTTGACAAAGTCCAGCTCCACCTTGTCACCTGGGCGGATCCGCAGCGTAGGGGGCATATAGCGGTCGTTGTAGGTGAGGGCCCACCGCTTGCGGCCGGCCACGTCGACCTTGCGCCGCTGTACGACGAGCCGTGCCCGCAGCAGCCCGTTGTGGCTCACCAGCTCCGGCGGATCCTTCAGCCGGGCGCCCGGTGCCACCTCTCGCCGTACCGCCGGTTTCGGGGACGGTGCGGAACAGCTGGACAGCGCCGTGGCCAGGGCGAGAAGCGTCACGGCGGCACGGCAGGTCGGTCGGGATCCCATCGCTGTCTCCGGAGGTGAGCGGGGGAGGATGTGTGTCGCGGCGCCGCCGGAGCCGGAACTCGAAGCCCAGAACACCTCGGTCGGCACCGAGCCGTTGACCGTGGTGCGCCGTGCCCATCCCACCCCGCCGCCTCGGCCACCGCACCCCGACACGCTGACCGGGTCCGCTGAATGCCTCCGGAGGCCGAGGCCCTGCGGGAGGCCGCCACGCGCCCGGCAGCCGCGGCGTCAGAGAGCTGACGCCGCCCTCAACGCGCTAACACGACCGTGTCCTACATGATCAGTTTGAGGAGGTGTTTGTAGCAGCAGAGGGCGGCAGCGAGGCCGAGGAAGGCCAGGTAGTTGCGGGGATGGCGCTCGTAGCGAGGTGACAGGCGGTGGTAGCCGGGTCAGTCAAAGCCCCCCGTGGACTCGCTGGAGTCGGTTGTGCTTTGCCATTCGTTTACTCATGGTGGGAGAGACTCTTCCCGAGATCTCTCCGAACGACGAAGGCAAGCAGACCCACGATGGGCGACCCTCCCAGTACCAGCCGTGCCATGTTGACCGCCGTATCTGGTGCGCTTCTGGTGCGACGGACGCTACGCGGTTGCTCAGGCGGCGTGGCTCACTCTGCAGTGCCAAGCAGGCCGATCGCATGCAGGCTTGCGCCGTAGCGACTGATCAGCCGAGCCATGTGACGCGGGTGATCACAACCAGTTCGAGTCGCTCCACGGCCATGAACATGAAGAAGCCCCGTCCTCCGAAAATGTCCTGTGTCCGCAGACCTCCGCCGTGCGGGTTTCCGCGACCGACGTCGACCGCGTCGCGGCCCAGGACCGTCAGCTGCTCAGCCAAGCGTTCTACTTCGGCCACGACTTCGTGCGGCAGGCCGCCTACGCATGCTCGGCATCGCGGTCGTAGTCCCAGGTCCAGTTATCGCTCACGTGGAGATCTCGCGCTGTGCCAGGTCTGTCATCTGTCGCATCTCGGCGAGTGCGGAACGCAGGGCCTCGCGGTCAGTTGCTTCTTCCGCTACGGCTTCCAGTTCACGCAGGCGGGCCGTGCGCGCGGGGTAGCGCTCGATGGCAACGAATTCTCCCCACCACAGCAGGAAGGTACGCAGCGGAGCAATAGTGCTCTGAGCGGCGGCTTGTTCAACCGCGCGGTCGAGGTGCTCGACGAAGGAAGGCAACTGGGCGGGGGCGATCTGGGCAACCGCTGCGCGGAGCGCTGCCGGAGTAAGCGCCGGCATGGGGATCAGGGGCCCGTCGGGGGCAGAGGGCTGCTCGGTCATCGGAACGTCTCCTGGGCGGCGGTCTGCGTGATCATCGTGCCGTTGTTGCGGACGCTGGGCTGAGCCTACGCCCGCGCCTGGTCCGCCACACAACAGCCGACGCGTCTCGATCGCTCTGGCCCAAGTGTGATCGCGTTGTGCTGGATCTTGGTGCGCCGTCGCGAGTTGCCGGAGACGCCAGCGGCCCCGGGCAACGAAAAGGCCCCGGGACGGTGGCCTGGGGCTTTGTGGTGGAGCGGGTGACGGGAATCGAACCCGCGCTCTGAGCTTGGGAAGCTCATGTTCTACCATTAAACTACACCCGCGAGGGCGCCCGATTTCCGGCGCCGCATCGTCGGTTACTTTACCCCATGGCTGACCCCCGGCGCATTCGTCGTGGGGTCTTCGTGCTGTTCGGGCTGGATCGAGGTCAAGGTGGGGTCGGGCGGGGGTGAGCCCAGGGCGGGTGCAGGGTGAGGTGGTGGGGATTCCGGTGGGTTTCGGGGTGGTTTTGGGGTGGATTTTCGGGGTGTGGGCGGGGGTGGAAGCGGCTGTTGGGGTGCGGGAGTTGGGCGTACGGTGGGGGTGCGGAGTGCCGCGTGGAGCGGTGCGTGGTTGATCCCCTAATGTGGCTTTTGTCGTCCACGCCGTCCACGTTCTTGGGGAAGGGACTCAATGGAGCGCACCGTCGTCCGTTGTGCTGAAGGACACGTATTCAGCACCGCCTCGTTCCCGATGCAGCACCTCACCGTCGACCGCATTGGTCCCGGCCGGTTGCTGCGGTGTCCGCGTTGCGCCCGGCTCCGGCACGCTGTGCCGGTGGGTGCCGAGAAGCGGTAAGCGGTAGCCGATGAAGCCGCAGGGTGCGGGCCCGGTCCGGTGGGACCGGGCCTGTGCCGTGGGGGTGGGTCCGATGTGCGTATCCTCGTCGGGTGCTTCTCTCAGACAAGGACATCCGGGCCGAGATCGACGCCGGACGGGTGCGGATTGATCCGTACGACCCGGCGATGGTGCAGCCGTCGAGTATCGATGTACGGCTGGACCGGTTCTTCCGGGTGTTCGAGAACCACCGCTATCCCCATATCGACCCGGCGGTGGAGCAGCCCGATCTGACGCGGCTCGTGGAGCCCGAGGGCGAGGACGCGTTCATCCTGCATCCCGGGGAGTTCGTGCTCGCCTCGACGTACGAGGTCGTATCGCTGCCCGATGACCTCGCCTCGCGGCTCGAGGGGAAGTCGAGTCTGGGGCGGCTGGGGCTGCTGACGCACTCCACGGCGGGCTTCATCGACCCGGGGTTCTCCGGGCATGTCACGCTCGAGCTGTCGAATGTCGCGACGCTGCCGATCAAGCTGTGGCCGGGGATGAAGATCGGGCAGCTGTGCATGTTCCGGCTGACCTCGCCCGCCGAGCATCCTTACGGCTCCGCTCATTACGGCTCCCGCTATCAGGGGCAGCGCGGGCCGACGCCCTCGCGGTCGTTCCAGCGGTTCCACCGGACGAAGGTATGAGCGGTATGGGTGAGCAGCGCGAGAACCTTACGTACGAGCGGTTCGGGGTCGCGGTCCGCGAACTGGCGGAGAAGATCGCCGAGGATGGGTACGAGCCCGACATCGTGCTCTCCATAGCCCGTGGCGGGGTCTTCGTGGCCGGTGGGCTGGCGTACGCGCTCGACTGCAAGAACATCCACCTGGTGAACGTGGAGTTCTACACGGGCGTGGGGACCACCCTCGACATGCCCGTGATGCTCGCGCCCATGCCCAACGCGATCGACTTCTCCGACAAGAAGGTGCTGATCGCCGATGACGTGGCGGACACCGGCAAGACGCTGAAGCTGGTCCGTGACTTCTGCCTCGGCTCGGTCGCCGAGGTGCGCAGCGCGGTGATCTACGAGAAGCCCCAGTCGCTGGTGAAGTGCGAGTACATCTGGAAGCGCACCGATCAGTGGATCAACTTCCCGTGGTCTGTCTTGCCTCCATGTCGTAAGTCTGGCACACCGATTACTCCGTCGCGCGAGGCTCTGTAAAAGTGCGTCTGACCTGCCGGTTCCTCCTGCTCGGAGCGTAGGGGGAACCGGTCTTGTCGTCTGTTCGGGTGATCTTCGAGCGGCGGGGCGACGCCTGGCACACGCCCGGGGACGCTCCTGCTATCTGCTCGTCAGTGCGGCCCATTACGGTTGGCTGAGGTAGTCATCGTGGAGGGCTGGAGCAGTGCAGCACTGGTGGATCAAGTACAACGTTCATGACCCCTTTCAGTGGGTTGCCTGCGACCCAGATAAGGGCGAATACCCGGACCCGATCCAGCGGCGTCAGGAGCTGTTCGAATTTGATTCGAACGTTGAGCCGGTTACTCCTCTGCTCGGTGGCGAACCGATGGGGTACGGGCCGACGCGCCAGGAAATACTCGAAAAGCTCCGTCGTCATGTCGGGCACGATGCCGTGGTCATTCTGTCCTGTCGGCACGTGGACGACCCGGACGCTCCCGCGGCTCCTGAGATCACGGATTTCACATCCGGAAGGGGCTAGTACTCCAGCAGGATTTCGCTGTCTGACCTGCGAGGTTCGCTGGGCGGCTGGAGTGTAGCGGGCCGTGGCCTGGTCAGGGACGGTCTTATGGAGGCCGCCCCTCGATCGTGCGACAACGTCGCAGGTAATGACAGCGGCGAGGGAAGTCATCCCGTGTGATCACCGAGCATGCTGCCGGGCAGTGGGACCGTGAGCTGGACGACCTCTTCGTCGCTATCGGACATCGCTTCGGGCGAGTGGAACTTCGCCGCAGGATGCGTGATTACGTGCGCGGGCTGCTCGCACCGGTGGCCCGGAAGAACAGCTGGCAGCTGGCCGAGCAGGCGGGCCACGCCACCCCTAACGGTCTGCAGCACCTGCTTGCCGGCGCGAAGTGGGAACCCGACGACATTCGCGACGACCTGCAGGAATACCTCGCCACCCACCTCGGCGAGAACGGCGGGGTCCTGATCATCGACGACACCGGATTCCTCAAGAAGGGAACCACCTCCGCCGGGGTCCAGCGCCAGTACTCCGGCACCGCTGGGGCCCGTATTTCAATAAGTGCTCGGTAGAGGGGTGTTGGTGGGAGCCTGAGATATGACCTCGTGTCTGTCAGGCCGCGTTGCCGCTCGTGCTCTGCGGGCCAAGTTCGATCAGATCCTGCCGCACCTTGATGAGCGTCGCCGTCGGTTGTACCTGGCCAGTGAGGCGACGGCCCTCGGCCGCGGCGGGATCGTCCGGGTCGCCGCCGCCTCCGGCACCAGCACTGCCACCATCGCGCGAGGCATGGCCGAGTTGGCCTCTTGCCCCTCACCGACCCTGCGGGTCCGGGCTCCAGGTGCGGGCCGCAAGCGGCTGACAGACACCGACCCTGGTCTGCTGCCCGCGCTGGAGTCGCTGATCGAGCCGCATACCCGAGGCGACCCCGTCTCCCCGCTGCGGTGGACCACGTTGTCGTTACGGGCCCTGGCCTCGACCCTCACCACACAGGGCCACCCGGTCAGCGCTTCAACCGTCGGACACCTGCTGCATACCCTGGGCTACAGCCTGCAGGGAACCGCGAAGACGACAGAGGGCATCAGCCATCCGGACCGCGATGCCCAGTTCACCCACCTGAATGCCACCGCTGCCGAGTTCCTCAACGATGCCCAGCCGGTGATCAGCGTCGACACCAAGGCCAAGGAATGGCTCGGCAACCGGGACCGTCCCGGTCGCACCTGGCGCCCGGGCAAGAGCGCGATCAAGGTGGACTGCCACACGTTCACCACCAACGACCAGCCCATGGCGATCCCCTACGGGATCTACGACATTGCCAACAACAGCGGATGGGTCAACGTCGGCACCGACCACGACACCGCCCAGTTCGCGGTGGAGTCCATCCGACGCTGGTGGCAACACCGCGGACGGGCGGACCACCCGAATGCCACCCGGCTCCTGATCACCGCAGACTCCGGTGGCTCCAACGACCCCCGCCGCTGGACCTGGAAAAGCAACCTTGCCACCTTCGCACGAGAGAGCGGCCTGGAGATCACGGTCTGTCACCTACCGCCGGGGACTCAATGCCGTTGCTTAAGTCAGTGAACTATCGTCGGCTGTAAGGTGATGACCTTGGGGGCAACGCGCCGTGTCGGCTGCCGGTCCCGGGTGTTGATCCGGTAGGACAGCTTGGAGGAGTACTTCGAGTCCGGCCGTTTGAGGTGCCGGTCCGCCTCGCGCAGGCGCCTGGCGCCGTTGTCGAGTTTCCGGTGCACCTTCGCCGCCAGCATGGCCAGGAACTTCTTGATCCTCTTGGGTGTGTCCGCACACTGACGGACCACACTGCGCCGCGTGTGCTTGAGGACTTTGACGAACGAGACCCGGTCCGGATCGATGCCGTTGTCCTCGGCCAGGGACATGATGATCCGCGTGAGGCAGTGGTGTACGACCAGGTGCGCCCAGACCTCCTGCCGCACCAGATCCGGGTCTCCCGAGCGCAGAACCTCGGCCGGCCCGCGCTGGAAGGTCTTGATCTGCCGGAACGCCGACTCCGCCTCCCACCTCGCATGGTAGAGCCGAGCCAACTCCGCCGCCGGAAAGTCAACCGGGTCGAGCAGGTCGGTAAGTAACCTGACCACCTCGCCGCCGTCGACGCGGTACTCGATCACCCGGACCAGCACCCCAGCGTGGTGTGCGCCCTTCTGCCCGGCCAGGTTCATCCTGGCCAAGTAGGTACCGTCGGGAAGATGCTCGACCGGCCGATGTGCCACCGGCGAACGGGCCCGGATCAGCAAGTGCGCCCCGGCTCCGAGGTACGCCTTCCACAAAGCGACCCCGGGAAAGTTCCGGTCCATGATGACCAGCATTCCGCTCGCCGAGCCAGCCAGAGCCATTGCCAGTTCCCGCTCACCTCCGCTGAATCCGCCCACCGCCGCGTCGACCTGCGCATGTGTGCCGCACTCGGTCAGTGTCACCACCCGGACCTGCGGGAAACCCGCGGGCTGCCCGTTCTTGGCCGGGCCGCCGAACGCAGCCCGGTTGGCCGTCGTATCCGGTGCGTCCAGCACGAACCCGTCTACCGCGGCCAGCCGCATCCCGCGATAGAAGGAGCCCTCCAGATCGATGGGGGCCAACGGGCTGGCCAGCTCGCGGAAAACGGTCTCCAGGACAAGCGGTCCCAGACGCTTGCGCGCCCGCGTGAACGAGGACTTGTTCGGGATTCTCCCGCTCAACTCCCTAATAGCCCCCACCAGTTGCTCCGCCACATCGTCATGGGAATCCTGCTGGAACAACGCCAGGGCAAGCGTGAAGTAGACCATGAACCCGGCCGGCAGTGCACCGGGCTTCTTGTCCCGGACTCCGCACTTCTCCAGCACCCCGGCGACCAGTTCCGGGGTCACCCATCGGGTCACCACACCCAGTCGCACATGATCGGACAACCCCACCCAAGGATGCATGCCGAGCCCAACGACCCCGCTCCTCCAACGTCACTGGGAACTGCTTGACGAGTTCAAGCAACGGCATTGGCCGGGGACTTCGAAGTGGAACAAGATAGAGCACAGGATGTTCTGTCACATCACCGCGAACTGGCGGGGGCGGCCGCTGACCAGCTACCAGGTCGTCCTCGAGACCATCGCCGCCACAACCACCAGGACCGGCCTGACCATCGGGGCCGAACTGGACACAGGCAGCTACGACCTCGGCATCAGCGTCACACCCGCCGAGTTCCACGCCCTTCCGATCACACCCAACACCTTCCACGGTGACTGGAACTACACACTGTCTCCCGTTCCACCGCGAGCGCCAGACGCGCCGGCAACGACACACCGGACCGACCCGGCCCTGACCGCGATGCTCACCGACCCGGCCCTGACCGGCATGTCACGAACCGCCTTCGAGCATCTGGTGGCGGTCTCGGAGCCTTTTCTGGGACGCCTTGGCCGAGGCAGCATTCCAGCGACGCTTCCACCGCCCACGCAGCTACCGCCACCCCCAGACCAGCAGCGTGGACCACACCCACCGGCTCCTGGCAGCCATCCTCCGCCGCCGCAGAGCGGTGACCATGACGTTCCTGGCCCAACTACTGGGCGTCAACCGCACCAACCTGTCCATCCAGTACCAGGACGCAAAACGGCTCCTGGACCTGCACCGGATCCTCATCACGCCGATACCCGGGACACCCGCCCGCACATTGGAACAGCTACACGCCCGAATAACCCCCGAGGAACCCGTCGTTGACAGTTATTGAAATACGGGCCCAGAGCGCACAACTCGATGAGCTGATACCAGTCCTTCCCCGATCGTGCCAGGCGGGACATCTCGACGCCCAGCACCAGGCCGACATGGTCCAGCCCGATCTCGGTGACCAGACGCTGGAACCCCGAGCGTCCGACCGCACTCGCCCCGGAACGGCCCAGGTCCTCATCGATCACCACCACCCGCGAGGCGGGCCAGCCCAGCGAGACGGCCCGATCCACCAGCGCGTACTGCAACCGAGTCGACTCCTGGTGATCCGAGACCTGCTGCATGCTCGACTGCCGCACGTACACGACCGCGAGCCTGGTCAGCTGCCAGTCAGTCACCTTGCTCCCCGACCGCTCCCACGGCATCAGCGCCGTCATGACCGGCCCGCCTCACCGCTCATCGACGGCGCGGCTGCCGCCTCCGGCAGAGCCCGGCCCGCCAACACCGCCAGCCACCGCACCGCCAGCAGCCGGTTCACCTCCGGCAGCCCCGCCCACACCTCCTCGCCCAGGCCCTGACGGGCCAGGCTCTGGGGCAGCCGCCCCCTGCGTCGTCCACGACGACTCGCTCTCCTCTTCACCCTGCCGAGCCCGCAGCCGCTCGATCACCACGACGAGCCTGAGCAGTCCCTCACGCCCGATTACCGGCACATCACCTACTTGATACCCATTCATAGGTGCAGTGTGCTTGGCAGATTGAGGAGGCATTCCAAGCCGCGAAGAACGAGTGCGGCCTGGATCAATACGAGGTCCGCCGGTATCCGGGCTGGTACCGCCACATCACCCTGGCCATGCTCGCCCACGCTTTCCTCGCCGCGATGACCGCCGCCGCGGGGACCGAAAGGGGGGCGGCAGAAACGGTTCCGACGCCCTCGCACCGCTCACCGTGGCGGAAATCCGGCGACTCCTGGCAACTGGCCGCCCCACGCCCACGCACCTGCGGCACACCGGCCACGCACTGAACTGGTCCCGCTGGCGCCGCCGTCACCAGGCCACCGCCCGCCGCTGCCACTACCACCGCCGCACCCGAGGTCACGAACTCCCGCCACCTGACGGGGTATCAGCCGAGTACACTCCAAAACAGGGCTCTGACCAGCAGCGATAGCGAACTGCGACTGGAGTATTAGTCCTTGCAGCGCGGGGTGCCCGGCAATGACTTTGAGTGTCGGGACAGTACGGTTGCGCGGCGAAGTGGCGTTCCACTCGTTAAACGCCTGTGCGCGTCGGTATGGCGGAGGGGGGCGTGCTGTGCTGCTGGTGCCGGGTTGTGCGGGTACTGTACGTCGCCGCCCCGTCCCAGCGTTTCCTCACGCAGGAACGCCGGGGCGAATTCCGGGCCCGGCGATTGCAGCCGCCCTGGAGGCAAGCCCCCCTCATACGGGTCATACTGTGACTGGTCATACGGGTCATACTGGCTGGGCTCGGGCACGCCACTCTCCTGGTCTCTGGTAACAGCGGATCCCTGTTCCGGCTGTACTACGTACATACCCACGGCCCGGTTCACTCGTCACGGCCGTGACGACCCCCTTAGAAAGCCGCCCGCTTCCGCGTGGCCGCCGTAGCACAGCCAGGTGCGGACCCCGCGGGAGCGGTGGGCGGAGCGGCCGTCCACGACGAGGCGCACCTTGTGGTCGAAGTGGCCTGCGAGCCCGTCCAGGAAGCGGCGCATGACGCGGGGGCCATGAAGCTTCCCCGTGCCACGTCGTACCACGTGGCTGGACGCCGTGGCAGGATCTGCGGGTTCCGGTGAACCCAATGCCTCGCGCGCGCGTTGTGATGCCCGGACAAGATCCCGCCCCCCGCTCATCACTTCGTTGACAACCGTCTGAGACAACCCTCACCGCGCATCAGGAAGGAACACGATGACGGCCGACAATCCTGACGTCGAGCAAGAGGCCCGAAAGCCCGCGGAGCCCTCCTCCAAGACACCTCCTCCACGGCCCGCCGCCCCGCGATTCATCCTTTATATGGAGGGGCCCGCGTACGCACAGACCCTACGGGGATTGACCTTGTGGACCCACCACGTGCTGCTGCCGGTCTACGGCAGGGAGGTCACGTCCACGGCCCCCTGGTGCTCCCGCTGGTGGGAGCACCAGGAAGCGGTCGCCCAGCTTCACGGCCTGTGGCTCGCCTGGAGCGAGCTGACCGGTCCCGGTTCCGGGGTGTGCGGGCCCGCCAACTGGCACCGCGACTACCTGTTCCCCGTGATGAGCTCATTGCGGGACCCGGACGGCCCCTTCGCCGGCTGCAAGGTGGGCGCCCACCGTGCAAAAAAGGCTCCTCCCATCGACGACGTCGACCCGTTCGGCCCGCCGCCCGAACCTCCGTCCCCGACCCTACAAGGAACACACCAAGATCAGCAGGTCGGGTGACCAGCGAGCTTAAAAATCAAGCTCAGCCAGGGGACCGGCTCGGTCGGCCCCCGTCGTACCGCCGGCCCCCTTGCGGCCACCAGTCCTTGCGACTTTCTGTGTGGCCCGAACCCGCGGCCGAGGTGGATCCGGATCCGCTCAACGTCGAAGGCAGCGTCGGGGCTGCACGACGGTGCAACCCCGACGCTGAATTGGACCGCACCAGGATCAGTTTTAGGAAGCCGCCGAGCAGCGCGATGAGGCGGTGAGGCGGTGAGGCCGACTGCATCATGCGGTCACCTGTCGCTCTCCCGTCTCGGCAAAGGCGACGCAGACCTGGCGGAGTTCACCGATGCCGCCGATACTCGTCTCGACGACGTCGCCCTCCAGGAGGAAGCGGGCGGGCTTCCGCGCTCCGCCGATCCCGGCCGGGGTGCCGGTGAAGACGATGTCACCCGGCATGAGGGGCAGGACCGCCGAGAGATGCTCCACCAGCTGGGGCACCGAGAAGATCAGCTGCTTGGTGGAGCTCCGCTGCATCGTCTCGCCGTTGATACGGCACTCGATCGGGAGGTCGTCGGGGTCGGCGACCTCATCGAGCGTGACCAGCCAGGGTCCTTGTGGCGCGAACCCGGGGAACGACTTGCCCAGCGAGAACTGAGGTGCGGGGCCGGCGAGTTGCAGGGCACGCTCCGAATAGTCCTGCCCTACGGTCAGACCGGCTACATAGGACCATGCTTCGGCGGCGGTCACCCGCTCGGCCCGGCGGCTCACCACGACCACCAGTTCGGCTTCCCAGTCGACCGTCGCCGTCGGCAGCGGCAGTGCGCCGACCGGTCCGGTGAAGCTGCTGGCGAACTTCGTGAACGTCGGCGGTGACGTCGGGTAGTCGAATCCCGACTCATCAGCATGGTCGCGGTAGTTGAGCCCGATGGCGAAGACCTGCCGTGGGTCTGGCGAGGGCGCGCCGAGTTCCGCGAGGATCAACGGGATGCCCTTCATGGCGAAATCGATTGATGCGTGCTCTGCCCAGTCGACGAACTCGTCCCACGCGTCGTAGACGCTCCTTGGCCCGGGGCCGAAGCGCCCCTGGCTTGCTTCCGCGACGTCGACGAGGGACGTAGCGTCAGGCGAGATCAAAACCGAACGGCCATGACGTGTAGCGATGCGCATGCGTACGTGTCTTTCTGGCTGACAATGGTGGATGGGGGCACGCCCGTGAGAGCGTCGTGGTCGGCTGCACAGGCCGGCAGTGGACAACACGAGCCGACGGCGGTACCGATCACGCCGCCAGCGTGGCCGCCCACTGTGTGAAGATCTCGACGTACCGAGGCGGGTCGAACTGGTGCATCATGTGCAACGCGTCCGGCACCGACGCATAGTCGACCTTCACCCCGGCGGACTCCATCAACAGCCTGGCCCGGGCGGCCTGCTCGTCGGAGAGCGCTCCGACCAGGTGGCCGGTGTCCGGGTCGATGTCGCGCATGTGGTGTGTGAGAAGTACCGGCGTTTTGACTTGGGTCAGCAACTGCTCGTGCGGACAGTGCAATGCGACGGTCCCCTCCCAGAAGGCCCGTGCCCATTCCGGGTCGTACTCCCGCATGTGCTGCGGGATCTCGTCCGCCACGAAGTACCGCGCCATCGGCGACGACGAGGCGTCGGCCGCGCGGCAGTAGCCCGTCCAGTCGCCGACGCTCCACTGGTCGCCGAGGTAGGTGCGGAAGAGCTCGAACATGGGCCCCGCCGCCTGACGGATCGAGTGACCGCACGTGGTGACGAGCTCGGACGCGAAGAACGGGGCGTCCTCGCACAGCGCCCCCCGCACCTGCCCGGGCATGGAGTAGGCCGACAGCCAGGCCGCGAGGACGCCACCAGAGGAGTTGCCCGCGACGATGACGGGGCGTTTCACCACCAGGGCGATGAACCGGACCAGGTCGTTGCCGAAGTTGTCGAGGCTGTACCGCTTCGGGGCCCAGCTGCTGCGCCCCTGGCCCCGCAGGTCGACGGCGTAGACATGGAAGTTCTCGGCAAGCAGGCCCATCGCTTCCTCGTACCCCCACCATGAGCCAGTCTGCTCGGGGATCAGCAGCACGGCGGGCATGTCCGGCTCGCCGGCCTCGGCGTAGTTCATGGTGATCTCGCCGAGATCGGCCTGCTTCTCGGGATAGGCGTGCGGGACGTAGACGTCGCGCTGTGCGGGATCAGCCACCGTTATCGTCTCCTTCTCTTTGGTCTGCGATGCCCGAGTCGTTGGACAACGGGTAGTGGTCACGAGGAGTGGGCTCCGGTCATCAGTGCGGCGAGGTCGTCGGGGGCGAGAAACGATGGCGGCGGGGGCGGTCCCCACTGATACAGGGAGCGCGTGCCCTCCCACACACCCGGCGTCCACAGGGCGTCGTCGACGATGCAGTCGATGTCGGAGTAGTACTCGGAGAAGTTCCCGGCCGGGTCCTTGAGGTACCAGAAGAAGTTGGAGCCGATAGCGTGCCTGCCCAGTCCCCACACGTGCCGTTCCGGGTCGGCCTCGAGCATGGCTGTGGCGCCGCGCCCCACCTCGTCGACGTCGTCGACCTGCCAGGAGGTGTGGTGCAGGAAGCCGACCGGAGCGCTCTGGACCAGCACGTTGTGGTGGTCAGTGGAGCACCGGAGGAACGCGGCGATCCCGGGCACGATGTCGCTGATCTTGAGTCCAATGCCCTCGGTGAAGAAGCGCTGCGAGGTCTCCTGGTCCGTGGAGCCCAGCACGACGTGGCCCAGCTTCCGGGGGCGCACCGGCCTGTCCCTCAGGACGGCATCCGCCCGCGAACCCAGCCGCGTCATCTCCCCCGGGCGGTTGTACACCGGAGAGGGGCTCGGCTCGGAGGCGATGCGCGAGGCGATCTCGACGTGAACCCGCACGCCGGTGCCGGGATCGTTGGCCTCCACCGAAGCCGCGGACCGCTCGACCTCGACCCCCAGCCTGCGCAGGCTGCCGGCGACACGGTCGAGGTCGTCCGGGTCGTCGACACCGATGCCGAGGTCAAGCAGTTGCCGGCGCGCCGCCTGCCTGAGCGTGAGCTGCTCGCCGCCGTCGACGGTGCTGAAGAGGGACATGTCCTTGCCGCTGCCGGGGAGCGGTGTCAGGCCGAAGTCGGTGTAGTACGCGGCTGTGGCCGTAACGTCGGGTACGCCGAGCGTGATTGCGGTCAGTCGGTGCATGGGCACAGGTGTACTCCTTCCTGCGTTTTCTCGCTGCTAGCTGTGGGTGACCCGTCGCTGCACCGCGAAGTGCCACAGAGGCGGCTCAGGTCAGCATCTTCGAGGTGGCGGCCGCGCCAGGCGATGTGCTGGTCGGGCCGCACGAGGAGGTAGTCCTGAGTCCAGTGCGTCCCCGTGGGGAACTCAAGCAGGGACAACGGGATGCCCAGAACAGCGGCTCGATCGGCGAAGGCGGCGACCACCTCCGCATCGGAGTCCGGCGGTTGCAGCAGAGTCATTCCGAGGCCGAGATCGTCGTACAGGGCATGCCCCAGGGAGACCCACGCATGCGGAAGGCGTGCCCCCGGCACCGTCGTAGGGACATAGCTCTCCACGCCGAGCTGGGGAGAGTCGTCCTCGCCGGCACCGGTGATCACCGGCGAGCCCGCGTAGGAGTAGCCCAGCACCAGCCCCAGCGAATAGAACTCCTCCGCCTTGGTTTCCTGGATCCTTTCGGCGGTGATTGCCCGTTCCGGTCCAGAAGCCCGCAGATTGCGGACGGCTGAGGCGAGGGTGAGCTCGGCGACGCCCCGACGCTCGACCTCGTAGGACGCCAGCAACCCGGCACCGGCCCACCCCTGAAGCACCGCGGCGATCTTCCACCCGATGTTGACAGCATCCCCGACACAGGTGTTGAACCCGTGCCCGCCCATGGGCGGATTGACGTGAGCGCTCTCACCGACCAAGAAGACTCGCTCAGTGGCGAACCGGTCGGCCAGCAGCATCCGCGGTGTCCACGGGTCGGTCGAAAGCACTTCGATCCCGAGTTCCGCGACGGATCGGCCTGCAAGCCGCGCGATCAGCTCCAAGGCTCTTTCGGTTCCGACCGACTCACCGACCTCCCCGAGGCTGACCCACCACGTTCCGTCGTGGTCCAGCGGGCCGACGACACCGGGCACGTCCGTCCCGACCACCCAGTAGTGGAGGGCCGCACCCGCCGCGGGACGCAGACCGGGTGCCCGGATGACCGCGTTGAGGTTGGCGCGTGGGGCGGAGCTGCCGTGCAGCGTGGCACCGATGCCGTCCCGCACCGTGCTTCGGCTGCCGTCGCAGCCGAGCAGGTACTCCGAGACCAGCCGGTAGGTCGATCCGTCGGCGCGGATGATCTCGCAGCTCACGCCGCCCGGCTGCTCCGTGAAGCCGCGCAGGCGCTCGCCGAGACGGAGCTCGGCGAGGCCGGTGCGTGCCAGGTGCTCGCGCAGGACGTCCTCGACGACCGGCTGCACCACCTGCTGCCCCGACTCGGCAGCCAGTCCGTGCTCCGCGGCGCTGAGGCCGAAGACGTCCTGGAACTCGGTGATCGCCTCGCAGGAGAGATCGTCGCAGAACACGACACGTCGGCACCACTCACGTGAAAGCGGTGCCGCGCGGCGTACCGCATCCGCGACCCCCCAGCGGCGGAACAGCTCCATCGTCCTCGCGCTCGTGGTCTTCGCGCGGGGCCTGATGTAGGAGATCTCGCGGCGCGGCTCGACCACGATGGATCGGATGCCGTGATGGGCAAGCTCGCTGGCGGCGGCCAGCCCAGCCGGGCCTGCGCCAGCGATCAACACCGGCCTCTGCACGTCGTGCGGGTGAGTCATGGCACTACTATTCGAGCTGTGACCAGCGAGACGCCCCGGCGATTTCGATGAGTGGAACGCCAGTGCCTAATCGTCACTCAGGACGGCCGTTGCACGGTGAGCCGATCCTGGAGCGGGCGTTCCGGATCCTGGGTGCCTTCACAGAAACCGGGGAAAGCCTGCCGCTCCACAGGCTCGCGGCTCGAGCGGGTCTCCCCAAGAGCACCACGTCGCGGATCGCGAACCAGCTGATGGGTGTGGGTGCCCTCGAACGCCTCGATGACGGCGAATTCATCGTTGGCCTGCAGCTGCTCGAAATCGCGTCGTTGGCTCCCCGCGGTCACGGACTGCGCGCCGCTGCGCTCCCGTTCATGGAGGACTTGCACCAGGTCACCCGCCAGCACATCCTCCTCGCCGTACGCGACGGCCACGAGGCCGTACTCGTCGAACGCCTATCGGCCCGGGACGCGGCAGCGGTCAAGTACCGGGTCGGCGGCCGCCTCCCCCTCACCGAGACCGGCATCGGTATCGCCCTGCTGACCCACGCCCCCGATCAGGTGCGGGACGAGGCACTGTCCGGTGTGCCCGACGCGAGTCACCTCCGTCGACTGATGGCCACCGTTCGTATGGAAGGCGTCTGTGCCATGACGGGGCCCAATCCGCTACGTACCGGGCCCACTACGATGTCGACGGTCGCCGCCCCGATCTTGAACCATCGCGGTGACTTGTTGGGCGCGCTGTCAATAGTCGCGCCTGATGAGGGCGGAACCCAGGCCGCCGTTCGAATTGCGCTGCGAACGGCGAGCCTGGCGGTCTCTCGGACGATCGGGCTCTGATCTGGCCGCAGGCCATAGCGTAGACCCTGCCCGCTGGCGGGAGATGTTCGACCAGGTCATGGCCCGGATCGCGGGGCGGTTTGGGCGGGTGGAACCCCGGACAACCGCCCGCGCCTACCTGCTTGGACTGCTCTCGGGTGCCGAACGCAAGAACTGCTGGCGGCTGGCCGAACAGACCGGTCGCGCCCGGCCCGGACCGATGCAGCGCCTGCTGCGCTACGCCCGCTGGGACGCCAGGTGCGACCGGGACGGTCCCGGTTGCCGAGCCATTCCTTGGCCTTGGTGTCGACGCTGATCACCGGCTGGGCATCGTTGAGGAACTCGGCAGCGGTGGCATTCAGGTGGGTGAACTGGGCATCGCGGTCCGGATGGCTGATGCCCTCTGTCGTCTTCGCGGTTCCCTGCAGGCTGTAGCCCAGGGTATGCAGCAGGTGTCCGACGGTTGAAGCGCTGACCGGGTGGCCCTGTGTGGTGAGGGTCGAGGCCAGGGCCCGTAACGACAACGTGGTCCACCGCAGCGGGGAGACGGGGTCGCCTCGGGTATGCGGCTCGATCAGCGACTCCAGCGCGGGCAGCAGACCAGGGTCGGTGTCTGTCAGCCGCTTGCGGCCCGCACCTGGAGCCCGGACCCGCAGGGTCGGTGAGGGGCAACCGGCCAACTCGGCCATGCCTCGCGCGATGGTGGCAGTGCTGGTGCCGGAGGCGGCGGCGACCCGGACGATCCCGCCGCGGCCGAGGGCCGTCGCCTCACTGGCCAGGTACAACCGACGGCGACGCTCATCAAGGTGCGGCAGGATCTGATCGAACTTGGCCCGCAGAGCACGAGCGGCAACGCGGCCTGACAGACACGAGGTCATATCTCAGGCTCCCACCAACACCCCTCTACCGAACACTTATTGAAATACGGGCCCCTGGCCGCACAGAGAACTGCCAGATCGGCGTCTTCGCCGCCTACGCCACCACATCCGGACGCGCCCTGGCCGACCGGGAGCTGTATCTGCCCAAGACCTGGGCCGAGGACCGGACGCGCTGCCGCGCGGCCAGAGTCCCCGACGACCGGGTCTTCGCCACCAAGGGCGAACTGGCCCGGCGCATGGTGCTGCGGGCCCTCGCCTCCCCACTGCCCATCGCCTGGGTCACAGCGGATTCCGCCTACGGACACGAGAGCCGTTTCCGTCGGCTGCTGGAACAATCGGGCGTCGGCTATGTGCTGGCCGTGCCCAAGTCCCAGTTCACCGTGGGCTGTCCTCGCATCGAGGACCTGTTCGCGCAGGCTCCCGCCGAGGCGTGGGAGAAGATGTCCTGCGGCGACGGGGCGAAGGGACCGCGTGTCTACCACTGGGCGGCGGTGCGGCTGCCGGCCGTCGCCGAGTTCGACTACCAGGGCGAAGTCCCCCACCGGATGCGGTGGGCGCTGGCCCGCCGCAGCATCAGCAAGCCCGACGAGATCGCCTACTACCTTGCTTACGCCCCCTTGGCGACCACTGTGACGGAGCTGGTGCGGGTCGCCGGGATGCGCTGGGCGATCGAGGAGTGCTTCCAGGCTGCGAAGAACGAGTGCGGCCTGGACCAGTACGAAGTCCGCCGCTACGTGGGCTGGTACCGGCACATCACCCTCGCCATGCTCGCGCACGCCTTCCTGGCCGTCACAGCCCACCAGGCCCGGGAAAAGGGGGCGGAACCGGTGAGACGGCTGGGACAGTCGAGCTCACAGTGGCGGAGGTTCGGCGACTCCTGGCAGCTTGTCGTCCCCGACCCCCGCACCTGCGCGGACACCGAGGCCGACACCACGCGGTGAACTGGTCGAACTGGCGCCGACGACACCAAGCAGTGGCCCGCCGCTGTCATTACCTGCGACGTTGTCGCACGATCGAGGGGCGGCCTCCATAAGACCGCCCCTGACCAGGCCACGGCCCGCTACACTCCAGCCGCCCAGCGAACCTCGCAGGTCAGACAGCGAAATCCTGCTGGAGTACTAGGGCCTGTCCGGAGTCGTGATCAATGTTGGCTCTGCGGCGTAAGAAGTTGATCTGGCTCTACGCGGTCATGGAGATCGTGAAAGGCTCGTCGGATGGACTATGCGTCGGATGCGCCTCCCATCGACCGGGAGCTTCTGGACTTCGCTGTGCGCCTGGCCGGTCGTGCTGGGCAGATGTCTACGGAAGGGTTCTTTGGCGGTGGCTGGCACAGCCGTCGTAAGGAGGACGGCACTGAGGTCATCGAGATTGACGTGAACGTTGAGGAGTTCCTCCGGGCCGAGCTGAGTCGACGGACGCCGGATGACGGAATCTTCGGTGAGGAGGGAGGCGTGACCAGCGGGTCATCGGGACGGCGATGGATTATCGACCCCATCAACGGCACCACCTACTTCACCCACCGGGTGCCCCTGTTCACGAACGATCTCGCCTACGAGGACGAGTACGGTCCGGCCATCGGCGTGATCAACATGCCGCTGAGGCAGCAGATGGTGGTGGCGGGTCGCGGTCTGGGCTGCTGGGTGCTGCCGGGTCCGGACCCGGATCTTCGGTCGGGCCGCCGTGCTCACGTCTCGGAGCGGACCGCCCTGGGCGGGGCGAGGACGCTTATGCACAACCCGGCGGGCTGGCCGGAGGAACTCCTTTCCGCTCTCCACCGTCGGGTCTTCCTCATGCCTTCGACGGGCATGATCGCGGCCCTGGTGACGGGATGGGCCGATGCCGGGGTGATTGCCGGTCCGCCGATGGGTTACGAGGACGTGGCTCCGATGCCGGTCATCGTCGCGGAGGCAGGCGGTCGGGTGACCGACCTGGGCGGGGCGTCCGTGCTGCAGGGTGACATGTCGGTGCTGGTCACGAACGGGCAGTTGCATGAGCAGTTTCTGCAGCTGGTGAAGGATCTGCCGCGCAGTCGCGACTGGCAGGCCCTCGCTGATGAGGATTAGGGCCTGCTCAAGGCCGTGATCATTCGTAGGAGCGGAGGCTGCGGAGCCAGATGACCGCGCCGCGCAGGTGGAGCGCCGCGAGATAGCTCTCGGGGGTCTTGTCGTACCGGGTGGCGATCCCGCGCCACGCCTTCAACTTGTTGATCAGACGTTCCACCGTGTTGCGCTCCCGGTAGAGCTCGGCGTCGTGGGCTACAGGCCGACCGCCACGGCGCCCCTTCTTCTTGCGGTTGGCCACCTGGTCAGCTTTCTCCGGGATGACCCCCTTGATCCCACGGCTGCGCAGGTAGGTGCGGTTGCGGCGGGAGGCGTACGCCCTGTCGCCAGCGACGGCGTCGGGCCGGGTGCGCGGCCGGCCCACCGGGCCGCGGACCTTAATGCCCCGCAGGACGGGGATGAACTGCGGGCTGTCGGCGGCTTGCCCGGGGGTGAGCACGAAGGACAGCGGACGGCAGCGACGCTCGGCCGCCAGGTGCACCTTGCTGGTCAACCCGCCCCGCGAGCGCCCCAGGGCGGCCGCCTTCAGCCGTGTGCGGCGCCGTCGGCGAACCCTGCGCCGCTCGGCACGGACAGCGTCGACCGCCGCCGCTTCTTCCGTACCGTCTTGATCCTTTTGTCCCTTCTCGCGGTCCCCTTTGGCGGCTCGATGGCCTCCTCCAGGGCGGCCAGCACGTCCTCACTCACCCGTGCGCCCGCCGCGTCGTGATGCGCACGGGCGGTCGTGGAGTCCACGCTGACCAGCGACAGATCCACCTGCCCGAGTCGCGCGGCCTCGGCGATCAGCGCCTCCATCAGGGCCTGGAACACCCCGGCATCGCGCCACTGACGGAACCGGTCGTAGACCGTCGACCAGGCCCCGAACTCCTCCGGTATCTCGCGCCATTGGCTCCCGGTACGGAACCTCCAGACCACACCCTCGAACTGGTCCCGCAACCGATGCGGATACGGCCCGTACTCGCCAATCGGCAGCAAAGGTTCAACCAACGCCCAGTCGTCATCGCTCAGTTCGCGTCTCGCCACACGAATGTTCTACCGCCACGTTGATCACGACTCCGCACAGGCCCTAGCCCCTTCCCTCTGCGTCCTGGAGGCGTCCGGCGTAGTAAGCGTGGTCCTTGGGGAAGTCGGTCAGATCTCGTAGCGCGTCGCGGTACCCGTCTGCCGCTGTTCGCCAATCCCGGGCGGCATAGGCCACGTCCGCGCGGTTCAGCTTCGCGCGCACTGGATCGAGCCAGTACAGCCATCCGGGCCGCTCCTCGGCGTCGGGCACCCGCACGGCTAGGTCGTAGGCCCGGTCGGCGAGCCGTTGCGCGCGGTCCCGCTCTCCGACGGAGGCCGCAGCCATAGACGTTTCATGAAGCGCGATTGCCTCGGCTGCTGGGGAGAGACCACGACCGTGGGCGGCGGCCTCCGCAGTCCTGAGCGCTCGGATCGGGTCACGCGCGTACTGCAAGGTGTAGTACGACCGGACGCGTGTGATCCACGACGTCAGATCCGGCGATCCGGCGTCGATTGCCCAGCCTCCGGCGAGATCCAACCATGCCGCTGCCGCTCCATGCTTGCCTTGCCGCGCGGCGACCCAGGAAAGCCAATGTGCGTGTTCGGCTGCCAATATCAGGATTCCGTCTGCGGTGGCTCCGGAAGCCAGGGGCAAGAGGCGGGTCACCTGGTCGAGTTGCGCCCGTACAACGGGCCACAGATCGGCCCCATCGATCATGTCTTCCGCCTTGCGGTGCTCCGTCAGCACCTTGGCGATCCAGTCCGCTGTACGCAGATCCGCCTTCCCCGTTACGTGCGCGTGAGCGATGCGTTCTCGGAGCTGTGGGTCCGGGTTCCATGCATCGCCGAGATTCGAACGATCCGGCAACCCGCGTAGCTCGTCCGGCACTTGTAGCCCCTCCGTGATCCTGTCCATGACCTCGGCGGCGAGTACCTTCCGCTTTCCGCGCACGATCAGCGACACGTGAGACTGCGGCATCCCGATCAGCTCTCCCAGCTTCATCTGAGAGATCCCTGCTGCGCGCTTGTACTCGCCCAGCAGTGCAGCCCAGTCCTTGCGCGCCCAGGCGGCTCGCAACCGAACGTCAGCCCATAGTTGCCGATTGCTCATGCCGAAGACCATACGCCCCTGCCATACGCCGGGCGTATCGGATTGACCTTGGCCTCCCTCCAAGATGTGACCACGAGACCAGCCTGGCAGGCAGGAGGGATTGCAGTGGTGGCCACGGGTTCACAAGACCAGGACCGCACGGCCGTGACGGGTCCTCAGGAGGTGGACGTTGAACAGGTCAAGGGGGCCATCGTCCGAGCTTTGGTGGAGAGTTCGACCGTGCCCCGATACGAGGATCTGTGCGAGCTGAGGGAAGTACTGATTGGGCACATCAAGACATTGACACCGCTGGCAACGAAGCAGATCGATCGCCTTAACCACGGCACGGTGGAGTGGTATGGCAAGGCGAGCAAACTGCGCTCGATTTCCTATGAAGTAGCGGCAGGGCTCGGTCACGGGCTGCTGTCGGCTAAGGCGCATGTGCAGGGGTTGGGCTACACCTGTCGTTTCCTCCTCGAAAACTCCGGTCTGCAAGGGGAGCGCAAGGGGTGACGGCAGCGTGCCGCGTACCGGCGAAATGGAAGCCGAAGAAAAGACAAATCCTGAAGGCGTACGGCGACGGTTTGAAAGTGGCCGTGATACGCGAGAAGTTCGGCCTCTCCTACTACATGCTGTATCGAATTCTGGAGGCGGAAGGTGTCGCACTCCGCTCGGACGAAATGAGCCGTAGAAGGACGGGGGCGCTGCCGTGCCCAAGGAGACCCCGGTAGCTCCTGCCTTTGCTCCCTCAGGCGTTGTGGCTGTGAGGTGGGCGTGCGTCCCATCAACCCCCTGCCTCACCCACTCCGCCCCAGGGTGACGGCGGACCTGCACCGTCCGCCGTCTGCGGTCCGGCTCCCGCGCTCGTGCCCCACAAATATCCGCGAGAGGGGGCCGGGCCGCGCACAACAACCACATACGCAAAACCGGGCCACCCCTCGAAACCCTGGCAGGCGGACGGGTGGCCCGGCGGAGAGTCCCCTTTCAGGAACCCCGGTGCCGATGGTACCGGGGTGGTTGTCGTGCTCGCTTCGACGTCGCCCATTTTCAGGTGAGTTCAGGTGAGGCATAGGGGTGGTGACGAGTGCAAGGCAGGTTTGGGGCGGTGGGCTCGGTGGTGGCGGATGCCAGAGCGCTTACGACACGCTTGTCGGCCACCGCGATACGGAAACCGACGCGGAGCGACCACGGCGGCCTGGGCCACTGCGCGGTAGCAGTTGCTCCCCGCCCGCCACGGCTGGGCGGTTCGGTCTGCTCATGCATCCGCATCCGTGACGGCGGCAGTACGGCGGCCGGCCACATCGGGCCGGGGCTGACGATCGACATGCCCCCGGCCGGGCACCCCTCCCCTCCCCGCTGGCCGTTGCTACGCGCACAACGGCGATGGCCGCAGTCGGCGGACGGCTGGCCATGTAAACCGCTCTGCGTGTCCGCCCCTCGGTGGCTGGCAGGTTGGGCCCGTGGTCCTGGCCGTGCTGCTGCGTCGGCGCATCCGCTGCGGTCGGCAGGCGCTCCGTGGGAGCTGCTCCAGGTGCTGACTGCGTCTGGTGGTGTGCTGGTGCGGGGTGGCGCGCTGAGTGGCACGGGGGCGCCGCTGAGCGGGGCGGAGACAGGAGCGGGCGGCGGCCACGGGCCGCCAGCGCGCGCGGCCCGCGCAAGCGGGCCGCCTTGATCCAGTAAAGAAACTTTGAACAGCAACCTCTGTGCTCCTTGGCCTCCGCTGCGGCTGCGCGGATCGGCGAGCAAGGGGCGAGTGTGATCGGGGTCACCGACTCGGGTGTCCCATCGGGGTCTCGACATCAGGCTTGGGATGGGTGAAGAGGGCATCAGCAACGCGAACGGGGTAGCAATGAACGAGCAAGAGTCGGCGGAAATCCGGGCTCGCCTCGCTGAACTCGAAGAGAAAATTGCCCGGTTGGAGGAGTTGGCAAGTCGGGTCGCTGAGGGCCTGGCCGCTAGCTCTTCTTCTGACGCTCGGTGAAGCTGGCGAGTTGCTGGAAGACCCCCAGCAGCTCGTCAACCTTGGCCGTTAGGGCGTCTAGGCGTTCGGATAGCTCCAGATACTCGGCGCTGGGCATCTGCCGCCGCCCTTCGGTCTCGCCTGCCCCCGGGGGTTCCTCGGACTCCGGGGGCAGAGGGTCAACAACGAAGTTGCCCCGGCCCGGTGTGGAGTAGATCAATCCTTCGTCGCGCAGGACACGCAGCGCGGACCGGGCCGTCATGTTCGCGATGTCGTACTTGGCTTCGAGGTCGCGTGAGGACGGGACCCGTTCGCCCGGCTTGATACGGCCGGAGCGGATTAGCTGGCGAAGTTCGTCGGCGACCAGCCGATAAGGCGGAGTGTGGGTGTCCCTCGGCAGGCTCATAGCCCGAGGGTAGCCCGCTAAGCCCACCCATCGCACTAGAACGCATGTTGCCTCTCCGTGAAGCCTGCTGGGCTAGCTGGCTCATGCTCATGGTGCGCTATGTGCTTGACGCGCTAGCGCACGTAGTGCACTGTTGGTCGTGCCGCAACGAGCGGCTACCGACCGAACAGGAGCAAGAAGCATGGCTATGACGCGTATTCGCGTGGGGCTGCTGCCTTCCACCCAGTTCATCGCTGGCACCCTCCCGGTGCCGAAGGTGAAGGACCCCAACACGGGTGAGGTCGCCACCGACCGTGACACCGGGGAGACCCTGCACACCCTGACCGTCTTCCTCATGGAAGAGGGCCGCGCCGAGCAGATGAAGATCACCGTTCCTGAGAGCGGCCTGCCGGGTGGTCTCCAGCCGGGGATGCCGGTGCGGGTGGCGGAGCTGTTCGCCACTCCGTGGGCGCGGCTCTTCAACGGCCAGCTCTCCGATGGCGTGGCCTACCGGGCGGCGGCGTTGGAGCTGGTCAAGTGACGTCCCCGACCGGACCGGACCCGGTCTATCCGGTGGCGCCGGAGAGCGGGGATGACGACTCGCGGTTCACGAACGGCCTGCTCTTCGATGTGGTCAAGGTGATCGAGTCGCACGGCTACCCGAAGCTCGCATCCGGCCGTGACCTGCTGGAACTGCGGATATCCCTCTACCGATTCCTCTACATGGACAAGGACGCGCTGTGACTGTGGGAGAGGTCATCGGGTCTGCCCCGGCTGTTGCCGGGGCGGCCCTGGCCCTGATCGGCATATGGGCCCTGTGGTGGCTGGTGCGCTATGTGCGTGCCGACACGATGACGCGGGCGAGCATGCGGCAGGCGATCGGTGTACGGCGTCGCTGGCGTCGGCTGGCCCCGATGGTCGGACTGTCGGTGACTGACAAGACCCCTCCGGCCGTGATCGTGGCGCCGGACGGGAAGGTCCCCAAGCCACGGGTCCTGATCCCGAAGATCAAGGTGGCCGCCGACCGGTACGGGGTGCTGGTGCACGCGGTGTGCCTGCCCAAGGTGGGGCTGGCGGAGTTCCAGCGGGCGGCGCCGTATCTGGCTGACGCGTGGCGGTGCACGCGGGTTTCGGTCCTGCCGGACAAGCCGGGACAGCTCGTGATCCGTGGCGTGCGGGTTGATCCGCTGATCGTCCCCACCGAGCACACCCCGACCGGGACTGTGCCGGAGGATCTGGCGGTGTGGGATCTGGGCCTGGACGAGTACGCCTTGCCGGTGAGCGTGAGCCTGGCCAACGTGCCGGGCGTCACCGTGGCCGGGCTGCCGGGCTTCGGTAAGACGTCTCTGGTCAACCGGTTCATG
This sequence comes from Streptomyces violaceusniger Tu 4113, assembly GCF_000147815.2. Taxonomy (NCBI): domain Bacteria; kingdom Bacillati; phylum Actinomycetota; class Actinomycetes; order Kitasatosporales; family Streptomycetaceae; genus Streptomyces; species Streptomyces violaceusniger. The sequence continues at coordinate 226,499 of NC_015957.1, forward strand.
TGCGATACGGCGCCGTCCGATGCGGTGCAGTACGCGGTGGCCGACGGGAAGGTGACCTCCTCCCATGAGGGCGACTACGCCGACCTGACAGACCGGATCTTCGCGTTCGTCGGTGACGATCTCGAAGAGGCGAACGCGCTGTTCACGCGGCTGGTGAAGCTGCGGCGGGACCGGTCGGCGTCCATCCGTGCCCTGCTGGGCGTGAAGAACATGTGGCACGTCGGGCCCTCGGCGGCCTGGCCGCTCACCGTGCTCATCGTGGACGAGGCACACACCTACTTCCGCGACTACAAGGGGTCGGACACGCGGACGAAGAAGCTCGCCGCGCTGGCTGCCGAGAATGCGCGGCTGGTGGAGGACCTGGTGAAGAAGGGCCGTAACGTCGGCATCCTGGTGATCATCGCGACGCAGAAGGCGACCGGGGACGCCATCCCCACCTTCATCCGGGACGTGTGCCCGGTGGGCCTGTCCTTCGCCCAGAAGACCGCTGAAGCGGCCGTGGTCGCGCTGGGGGAGGACATCCGGAACTGGCCGGACGCCAGCCCGACCGCGCTCCAGGACCCGGCCTATGTCGGCGTGGCTGCCATGGCGCACCAGGGGCGTCCCGGCTTCGCCCGCATCCGCACCCCGTACGTCGCCGACGCGGACGCTGCCCGCATCGCCACCGACACCGCCCACCTGACCCGCGACCCCGCCGAGCTGCTGGAGGAACTGGCGGTCTCCGCGATGCGGATGGACGACCCGTTCACCAAGCGGGAGGCAGCCTGACCCGTCCCCGGCCCGCTCGTCACGAGACCTGGAAGGAGGTGAATCCCTCATGTCTGAGGACCGGATCACTCAGCGCACCGTGACCGTGATCATGGGCATCATCGCGGCCCTGGCCTTCGTCTTCTCCTTCGGCAACGTCTGGGCCCTGGCCCTGCGCCTCGGTGTCCCCGCCCCGGTCGCACCGCTGATCGCCCCGATGGTCGACCTGTCCGTCGTCGGCCTCCTGGTCGCCCTGCGCTACCTGTCCCTGCGCGGCGTCCCGGCCGAACAGATCAAGGGCGCCACCCGGCTGATGCACTTGTCCGGGCTGCTGACCCTGGCCCTCAACGTCGCCGAACCGATCGTCGCCGGGCACTACGGCCGGGCCGCCGTGGACGCGGTTGCCCCGCTCCTTCTCCTGGGCTGGGGAGCCGTCGGCCCGCAACTCCTGCGCCACTTCCACACCGTCGCCCACGCCGCCCCGGCTTCAGCCTCGTCGCCCGCTCCGGTGGAGAAGGCACCGGCCCCCGCGCCGGAGCCTGCCCCGGCCCCCGAACCGGTCTCGCCACCAGCCACGCCGAAGCGAGAGTCTTCCCCGGTGGTCACGGTGCCCGTGCCGCTGCTGAACGCGGCGCGCACCATCGCCGACACCTACCGGGCTGAACACGGCGAGCCCATCACCCCGGCTCAGCTCCGGACTCGCCTCGGCGTCGCACTGCCGTTGGCTACCGCCGCGCACGCCCAGCTCTGACCCCGTGCCGGCCGTTCCGGCAATCCAGAAACCCCGCCCCGACCGGGCCCGGATTCGTCATGCCCCGAGCAGCACCCGCAGCCCTGGCCCAGTGCTGCCCGGGGCCCTCTTCCTCGAAAGGATGCGTCACCCGTGAAAGCCCCCCTGGACCTGCGCCACGTGGCGAGCCTGGCCCTGCGGGACCTCGTCCACCTCGCCCATCTCCCCGACTTCGACCGCATCCAAGACCAGATCAGCCGAATCCGCGGTTGCACCCGGCCGGTTCAGCTCGTCGGCTCCACCGAAACGCGCGACATGGCGACGGACACCGTTGTCCGCGCGTACAGCACTGCTGACGAGCCCACTGGGCGGCTGCTGACCACTTGCGGCAACCGCCGTTCCTCCCGCTGCCCGTCCTGCTCGCGCCTGTACGCCGCCGACACCTACCACCTGATCAAGGCCGGGCTCTCGGGCGGCAAGAGCGTGCCGGAGACCGTGCGCACGCACCCGCGCCTGTTCGTCACGCTCACGGCCCCGTCGTTCGGGCCGGTGCACAACCGTCGCACCACCGACGCGGGCAAGACCTTGGCCTGCCGTTGCGGCGAACGCCACCCGGCCGACGACTCCGCCTTGGGCACGCCGCTGTCCCCGGCTACCTACGACTACACCGGCGCCGTGCTCTGGAACGCCCACGCCGGAGCCCTGTGGGCACGCTTCACCACCTACCTGCGCCGTGAGCTGGCCGCGCACCTCGGCATGACGCAGAAGGCGCTGAACGCGGCGCTGCGCGTCTCCTTCGCGAAGGTCGCCGAGTACCAGCGGCGCGGCCTGGTCCACTTCCATGCCGTGATCCGCCTCGACGGTCCCGAGGGCAGCAACGAGCCCCCGCCCCGGTGGGCCACCGCCGATGCCCTCACCCACGCGGTCACTGAGGCGGCCGAACGCGCCGTGCTCACGGTCGCCTCCGACGCCATCGGCGAACGCCGACTCACCTGGGGCTCCCAGCTCGACATCCGCGAGATCGCGGCCCTGGGCGACGGTGAACTGACCGATCAGAAGGTCGCCGCCTACGTCGCGAAGTACGCCACGAAGAGCGCCGAGGACTCCGGAACAGTAGATCGCTCCCTGCGCTGTACCCACTGCACTGGACGCGGCTACCAGCGCGGCCCTGACGGCTTCCGGGACCTGTGCGACGAGTGCGAGGGCACTGGCCAGTCCGAACCCATCGCGGATCTGCCCGTGCACAGCCACGTCCGCCAGATGATCCGCACCGCCTGGAGCCTCGGCCACCTGCCCGAGTTCGCCGAACTCAAGCTCTGGAAGTGGGCCCACATGCTCGGCTTCCGGGGCCACTTCTCCAGCAAATCCCGCCGCTACTCCACCACCCTCGGCGCCCTGCGCGACATCCGCCGCACCTGGCGCACCGAGCAAGCACGCACCGCAGACGACCGGCCCGAGGTGGACGAGGAAACGACCCTCGTCGTCTCCCACTGGCAATACCTGGCCTCCGGCTACAGCCCCGGTGAGGAACTGCTAGCCGCACAGGTACGCCACGACATCGCCCAAGCCGAACGCCTCAGGACGGAAGGAGCCCCGTGGCTGTGACCACCGCGACTGAATCCCGCGCTCGACGAGGGGGCACGCATGAGGACGGCGCTGCCCGTGAGGCGGAGTGGTTGAGGAAGCACCTGGCCCGTGCGCCTGAGCGGGATGAGGAGTGGATACGGCGTGCCCGTCTGCTCCACGGCAGGACATAGGGACAGAGAACACGAGGGAGCCCCGGCCGAAACCGGGGCTCCCTCGTTCAGCGCCAAATCGGATCGATCAAGTCGGGATCGAACTTGCGCTTGCCCCGGCCTGCGGGATGGATGACCACAGCAGTGAGACTGTGCAATACGATCTCGCGCTGGCGCTCGATCGGGAGAGCGAAGAACTCCTCTTCAGTCAGGTCGCCAGCATTTCCTTTGGCCTCCGCCTGCTTCCGCTCCTTGTAGAAACGGGCTCGCTCCAACCTCAGCGCGTCCCGCTCCTGTTCCTTGGCGGGCAGCAGTTGGAGGAGGGTGGACACGGTGATGGTCTTTGCCTTCTCCGCCTCGATGAGCTGGGCAATGTCCTGGAGCAAGTCCTCCAGCTCACGTTCCCTGGGCCATCGCGCCTCAACCGGTACGCCTGTGGTGGTGGCCTTCTCGCGCTGCTCCTTGAGTACGAGCCGGGCTATCAGCTTGTCCACGGGTTCGCCGACGCGGCCGACCTTGCCGCACCCGCCGTTGACCTTCGAGCACTGATACTTGTACTGCGCTCCCTTGGAGCCGGGCTTCCACTTGTGGTTCACCTGGCCCCGGATCTTGTTCTTGCACAGGCCACAGCGTGCGATGCCCGAGAGCAGGTACCTACGGGCGAGCATCTGTCCAGCCTTCGTCTGCTTGCGCTCGGCGATGGCTGCGCAGACCGCCTCCCACTCCTCGACGATGTTGATCGGGTCCCACTCGCCCATGACGGGCTGCCCGTCGTCGCCGTGCAGAATCTCACCGTGGTAGGTGCGGTACCCCACCAATCGAGGGTTGGTGAGGATGTGCTCGACGTGGTGGTGGGCCATCCGCTTGGTGCCCTGGCGGGGGTTCCCTAGGCCCTGTTCCTGCCATCGGGTCCGGATGGTGCCGATACGGACCCCGGCGAGAACTTCCTTCTGCGCCTCGCGGATGTGCTTCGCCGCTTCCGGATCGACCTTGTTCCGGTCGTCCTTCAGCCACCCGTAGGGCGCCGGACCGCCGTTGGCCTTTCCTTGCTGGGCCAGCTCAAGGTGCTTGCGCTTGATCCGCCGCGACGTGTCGTGTGACGACTTGTTGGCAAAAGCCACCATGATGCGCGCCATGGTCCGTCCGTCCGCCGTGCCGAGGTTGACGTCATTGGTGACGGTCGCGAACTCCAGTCGCGGGCGCTCGTCGAAGATCTCGATCAGTCGTTCAAGGTCTCGGGGCTGGCGCGCTAGCCGGTCGAGGTCGTACGCCACGACGCCATCGATCAGCCCGGCGCGGAGATCCTTGAGCATGAGCTCGAACTCGTCGCGCACGACGTTGCGTTTGAACGCGGATACGTCGTTGTCCTCGTAGATCTTCACAGGCTGCCATGTGCGGAGATCCGCCAGCCGCTCGCAGTCGGTACGCTGGCGAGCCACGCCGAGCGCATCGCCCTCATCGTCCCGTGAGATGCGGGTGTAGATCCCCACCTTCCGCGCCACGAATGCACGCTCCCCCTGCTCTGACCTGCTTCGACGGTGCAGGAAGAGATTACTACGATCATTCAGTTCACTTGCCCTGGAGCGTCGAACCGCCCGTCGTGCGGCGGGAGGGGCAGGTACGGGACGCGTGATGGGTGCGGGGGGACGCCTGATGGGTGGTGGACGCCTTACGGGTGTCAAACCCGTGAGGTGGCGCAGGAGATGAGGAAGGGGCCCGCGGTGCGGGCCCCTTGGTCGTGCGGGATGCGGTGGCTGCCTTACAGCGTCCCCAGCTTCAGCAGGCTCAGCAGGGCGATCAGCTGAAGCGCCGACGCGCCCAGCGCCTTCTGCCACGGCAGGTCGTGCGACTTGCTCACCATCGTGGTGAAGAGCGCGCCCGCGGCCAGCCAGGTCAGCCAGCCCACCACCTTCACCAGCGAGCTGTCGCCGCCCAGGAAGAGCGCGAACACCAGCCGCGGCGCGTCCGTGATCGACATGATCAGCATTGACAGGCCGATGGTCGGTGCCCAGGTGCCGTCGCCGCCCAACTGGCGGGCGAGGGTGTGGGTGACGGCGCCCAGGATCAGCGCGCTGATCACCATGGCGACGCCCGCGGTGAGCACCCACGGGATGCTGTTGCCCATAGAAGCGTTGAGGACGTCCTTACGGGCGTCGTCGAAGCCGAAGACCGCCAGCAGACCGTAGACGAAGGTCACGATCAGCGCCGGGCCCCACACCGCGTAGTCCCGCATCTGCCAGAAGGTGGCCGACGGGCGCAGCACGATGCCGCTCAGCAACTGCTGCCAGTGCAGCCGGGGGCCGGCGGGCGGGGCGGTGGAGGAGCCGGCGCGGTACGTCTGCCCGCCGTAGCCGTCGTCGTACGAGCCGGGTGCCTGGCCGTACGGGTCGTACGCGTCGGGCGCCTCGCCGACGCTGAACTGCTGTGTATGGCCCGCGTTGTTGTCGGCGTACCCGCCGCCCTGTCCGTACGGTCTCTGCCCCTGGCCATGGCCTCCGTGCCCGGGACCAGGGCCGTGCCCGGGGCCGTAGTGCGGGTCCTGGCCGCCGAAGTACTCCGGCTCTCCCTGTGAGGAGGGCTGCTGCCACTGCGGCGGCTGCTGACCGCCGTACGGCTCCTGCTGTCCGTACGGCGACTGCGGCGGCCGCTGCTGCTGCCCTTGTTGCGCGGAGTGGGAGTCCCGTCCGCGTCCGATCCTGAATCCAGCCACCATTCGAACGTACCCGGTCGTAGCGGGCCGGGTGCGGGAGCTGTGTGGCGGACCAGGCTTTGCGGCCGAGCTGTGACATCCCTTAGGGGGTCCCTTATGGGTTTTCCCCCGGCGGTTCCTGAGGGTATCTGGTGTACCCGCCCGGCGTTCCCCCGGCGTTCGACCGCCCTCGCTCCCTCGCTCCCTCGGCCCGCCGCCCTGGTCCGCGTCCGCCTAGTTCTAGTCCGCGTCCGACCCGAACGGCTTGCTGCTGAAGGCCGTCCTGTCCGCCTTACCGTCCGTGATCCACCACCACTCGGGACGTTCGCCGTACCGCGAGAAGGCCAGGCCGGGGCCCCACGCCAGGACGACCTCGTCCTTACCGTCATGATCGAAGTCGGCGACGTCGTAGAGCCGGGCCGCGCGCTCGCCCTTACGGATCGTCTTGCCGTCCACGACGGAAGGTGCCGCGCGGGTCAGGAGGTGACGCCCGGCGACGCGGGGTGTGGCGGTGTGGGAGGCCCGGCGCAGGGTGAGCAGCTCGACGCCGCCCCGGCCGAGCGAGACGGCCAGCTCATCGGTGCCGTCACCGTCGGTATCGGCGGCGGCCAGCTTGCCCGACATCCCCGGCATCTTGAGGGGGCGTGGTTCGAGAGGGCGCGGATCGGCACGCCCCGGCTGCGCCGTCCGCTTGTAGTAGACGCTCACCGTCTTACCGATGTCCGGCCGCTCCGTCTCGACGCCCGGCTCGTCGTTGCGGGTGCCGCTGTCGCCGACCGCGACATCGCGGCGGCCGTCGCCGTCGAAGTCGCCGAACGTGATCGCGTTGCCCTCGCGCAGACTGCGGCCCTCTGCGCTGAGGCCGTGGGAGCCGGCGGCGAGGAGGGTGGAGCCGGACTGGTCGTTGTCGTTGACCGCGTGCACCACCAGATCGGTGGCGCGGTGGCCGTCGGCGGAGCGGTGGCCGTCGGTGGCGCGGTGGCCGTCGGCGGTGCCATCCGCGGAGTGGCTGTCCGCGATGGTGTCGGCGATGAGATCGCCGATCTCGCCGTGGCCGTCCAGCGGGCTCGCGTACGGAACGGTCCGGGCGGCCTTGCCCGCCCGGTTGAACGGCCCGTACAGCACCAGCAGCGAATGGCGATCCTCGCGGATCAGGGCCAGGTCGTGGTGACCGTCGCCGTCGAAGTCGCCGACGGTCGGGCGCTGGGCGTCCACACCGTCGTCCGGGCCGGTCAGCTGGACGCGGGCGGCCGAGCGGGTCCTCTGGGGGCCGCCTGGGCCGCCCCAGGAGATGTAGGGGACCGTCCGGACGGTGGCCCGGGTGCGCTCCGTCTCGCGTTCGCCGAGGGCCTCGCCCGCAGTGGTGGTGACGTCGGCGTAGCCGTCGCCGTCGAGGTCGGCCGTGGCCACCTCGGTCGCGCCCGCGACGGTGACGTCCTGGGACGGCAGGCCGAGGTCGCGGTGGCGCAGCACGGTGCGGGTGGCGGGATTCAGGCCGTGGGACGAGCCGTGGACGAAGGCGATCCGGCTGGGCAGGCCCCCTTTGCCGGACGGGACGGGGAGCCGCAGATCGGGATAGCCGTCGCCGTTGACGTCATCCGGCAGCCGGCTGCCCTTGCCGTGGGGGACGGGCGTGGTGGCGGTGGGGGTGATGACGGACCCGCTGGCGGAGGAGGAGCCGTCGCGCCCACCCCGTGCGCCGCCGTCGCCGGGGCCGCAGGCGGCCAGCAGCAGCGCCAGGCAGGCCGTACCTGCGGCGATGGAGGCGGTGGAGGCGGTGGGGACGCGGAGGAGGGTGCGGAGGAGGGCGCGGCGTCGGGGGCCCGGGACGCGGCCGGGTGGTGCGGTGGGGGGAGGTGCGGGCGTCATCGGGCCACCTCAACCCATCAGGGCGGCTGAGGCCAAGGGGCGCGGCACTTCGTTACGAGGGTGATGCCTGGCGTTTCGTCCTCGTCCGCTCGATGGTTGTAGGCGCGAGGACGCGGGACCGATCAGTCCGCTTGGCTGTAAAGATGACCTTTAGGGCACAAGGTCTGTCCAGGACATTTACCTATGCGCCGTCGGGCATGATCCTGTAGGGAATTCGTAACGTCGTTGTGAGAAGGGATACTTCACGGCCAGTATCGGTAGTCGGTCGACGCGGAACTTCAACGCGGAAAAACGGGGGCAGTCATGTGCTTAACGCACGGTGTGCGGGTGACGGGTGAAGCGGCGAGACCGGCGAAAGAGGGCTCGGGCGGGGTGTAGCCGCGATGTCGGACGGGAGCGCTCGGCGCCCGGCGGCGGATGCCGCTCGCCCGCCGCTGAGCGAGGGTGCTAGAAATAACGACATGGCCGGACTTTTCGGTCGCCCACGAGTTCCGCTGGCCCGCACGATGAACGACTGGCGCCCACGGGGTCGGCGTGAGGGGCCCCGCTCGGCGTGGGAGCGACGTGGGCGGCGCGTTCAGCAGGACCAGCAGGGTCAGCGAGATCAGCGCGATCAATCCGATCCGCAGGTCTCGCCGGATTCCCATGACCACTGGGATCCGCAGAGTCGGCAGGGCGCGTACGCCCAGCGGGGCCCGCAGGAGCGGTCGCCGGTGCGCATCGGCCGGACCGGCGGCGGATCCGGTCCCGGCTCCGGCCACGGCACCGCTCACGGCCGCGGCTACGGGCAGCCCCGCCGGAACCCGGTGCGCGGTGTGCGCACCGTGGCCGGCCAGGTCTTCGTCCTGCAGGTGGGGGTCGTGCTGCTGCTGGTCGTCGCCGCCGTGGTGGCGCTCGTCCTGCAGTCCCGCTACGACAGCGAGCGGGAGGCCCGTAACCGCTCCATGGCGGTCGCCGAGAGCTTCGCGAGCGCGCCGGGCATGGTGAGCGCGATCCGCGGCCCCGATCCGAGCGCCGTGCTGCAGCCGCTCGCCGAGCGTGCCCGTCAGGGCTCCCACGTCGACTTCGTCGTCGTCATGACGCCCCAGGGGATCCGCTTCACCCACCCCGACCCCGCCCGGATCGGCAAGCACTTCATGGGCAGCATCCGCCCGGCGGCGGAGGGCCGGACGGTTCAGGAGACCTTCACCGGCACGCTCGGCCTGTCCGTGCGGTCCGTGGTGCCCGTCAAGGACAGCCACGGGAAGGTCGTCGGCCTGGTCGCGGCCGGTATCACGATCAAGAAGGTCAGCGGTGCGGCCGACCATCAGCTTCCGCTGCTGTTCGGCGCGGCCGCGGCCGCGATGGCGCTCGCCACGGCGGGCACGGCCCTGGTCAGCAGGCGGCTGCGGCGCCAGACCCACGGGCTGGACCCGGCCGAGATGACGCGGATGTACGAGCACCATGACGCGGTGCTGCACTCGGTGCGCGAGGGCGTGCTGATCGTCGGCGGCGACAGGCGGCTGGTGCTCGCCAACGACGAGGCGCGCCGGCTCTTCGATCTCCCGCCTGACGCCGAGGGCCGGCTGGTGTCCGAGCTCGGCTTCGATCCGCACACCGCCGCCCTGCTGGTGTCCGGGCGCCCCGCCACCGACGAGGTCCATACGGCCGGTGAGCGGCTGCTGTCCGTCAGCCACCGCCCCACCGACCGCGACGGCGGCCCGCCCGGCAGCGTCGCCACCCTGCGCGACACCACGGAGCTGCGCGCGCTGTCCGGCAAGGTCGACCTCGCGCGCAACCGGCTCAAGCTGCTGTACGACGCGGGCGTCTCCATCGGCACCACGCTGGACGTGGTGCGCACCGCCCAGGAGCTGGCGGAGTACGCGGTGGCCCGGTTCGCCGACTACGTCTCGGTGGACCTCGCGGACTCGGTGCTGCGCGGCGAGGAGCCCCCGGACGGAGCGGCGGGCTTCGGCGCCCCGGACTCGGGCCCGTGGGGCGCTGTGGCGGTCGCCGACGGCGGCCGTACCGTCCTGCGCCGTACGGCCCTCAGCGGCATCCGCGACGACGGCCCGCTCTACCCCCTCGGCATGCTGATCGACTTCGGCCCGAGCGCGCCCCAGGCCCGCGGTTTCCGCAGCGGAGCGGTGACGGTCGAGCCGGTCCTGAGCGACTTCGCCGGCTGGCAGGACCAGGACCCCGAGCACGCCCGGCGGATCGTCGACTACGGCATCCACTCGATGATCACGGTCCCGCTGCGGGCCCGGGGCGTCGTCCTGGGCGTGGCCAGCTTCATGCGCGCGGAGAAGCCGGAGCCCTTCGAGGAGGACGACATCTCCCTCGCCGAGGAGCTGGTCACCCGGGCCGCCGTCAGCATCGACAACGCCCGGCGCTACACCCGCGAGCACACCATGGCGGTCACCCTCCAGCGCAGCCTGCTGCCCCGGATGCTGCCGGAGCAGAACGCGCTGGATGTGGCGTACCGCTATCTGCCGGCCGAGTCGGGGGTCGGGGGCGACTGGTTCGACGTCATCCCGTTGCCCGGAGCGCGGGTGGCGCTGGTGGTGGGCGATGTGGTGGGGCATGGTCTCCATGCGGCGGCGACGATGGGGCGGCTGCGGACGGCGGTGCACAACTTCTCCACGCTCGATCTCCCGCCCGATGAGATCCTGTCCCACCTCGATGACCTGATCGCCCGGATCGACCAGGACGAGGGCCCTGGCGGACTGGACGGTGACGGCGGTGGGAGTGAGGGGATCACCGGGGCGACGTGTCTGTACGCGATCTACGATCCGGTGACGCGGCGGTGCACGATGGCGCGGGCCGGTCATCCGCCGCCCGCGCTGGTGCGTCCGGACGGCTCCGTGGAGTTCCTCGATCTCCCGGCCGGGCCGCCGCTGGGCCTGGGCGGGCTGCCTTTCGAGACGTCGGAGCTGGACCTGCCCGAGGGCAGCCATCTGGTGCTCTACACGGACGGGCTGATCGAGAAGCGCGACCGGGACATCGACACCGGTCTTGAGATGCTGCGCGATGCCCTGTCCCACCCCGGCCGGACGCCCGAGGACGCCTGTACGGCCGTGCTGGACGCGCTGCTGCCCGACCGCCCGAGCGATGACATCGCGCTGATCGTGGCCCGTACGAGGGTGCTGGAGCCCGGTCTGACGGCCGACTGGGAGGTGGCTTCCGACCCGTCGCAGGTGGCCGCGGTGCGGGCCGCGGTGGCGCGGAAGCTGGCGGAGTGGGATCTGGGCGATGTCGCGTTCACGACCGAGCTCATCCTCAGCGAGCTGATCACCAACGCGATCCGCTATGCGACCGGCCCGATCCGGGTCCGGCTGCTCTGCGACCGCAGCCTGATCTGCGAGGTCTTCGACACCAGCAGCACCTCCCCGCATCTGCGGTACGCGGGGACGACGGACGAGGGCGGCCGGGGGCTCTTCCTGGTCTCGCAGTTCGCCGACCGCTGGGGCACCCGCTACACCTCGGACGGCAAGGTCATCTGGACCGAGCAGGCGCTGCCGCTGTCGAAGAGCGTCAAGCCGCGGTCCTAAGGGCCTCAGGGCCTCAGGGCGCTCCAGGGCTCGCATAGGGCTCGCATGAAAGCCGTAAGGCGCTCACGGGGCCGTAGGCGCTCCTGAGGGCCGGCAAAGGGCAACGTGGCCGCCTTACAACTGTCAGGGCCGCCTTACGGCCCTCAGTACAGCCAGAAGCCCGCCCACGGACCCCGTGGGCGGGCTTCAGCGCATCCGTTGCGGCGTTACTTGGCCGGGGCCGGCTCCGGCTCCTCGGCGTTCTTGCCGCCGTCCTCCGGCGCCGCCGGGGTCCTCACCGAGTCGAGGAGGAGCTGCGCCACGTCCACGACCTGCAGCTCTTCCTTCGCCTTCCCGCCCGCGGCGGAGCCGCTGTCAGACGCGGCCTTCTTGCCGTTGACGGAGTCGGTCAGCATCACCAGGCAGAACGGGCAGGCGGTGGAGATGATGTCCGGGTTGAGGGACAGTGCCTCGTCCACGCGCTCGTTGTTGATGCGCTTGCCGATCCGCTCCTCCATCCACATCCGGGCGCCGCCCGCGCCGCAGCAGAAGCCGCGCTCCTTGTGGCGGTGCATCTCCTCGTTCCGCAGCCCCGGCACCTTGGCGATGATCTCGCGCGGCGGGGTGTAGACCTTGTTGTGGCGGCCCAGGTAGCAGGGGTCGTGGTAGGTGATCAGACCCTCGACCGGGGTGACCGGGACCAGCTTGCCCTCGTCGATGAGGTGCTGCAGCAACTGGGTGTGGTGGATGACCTCGAACTCGCCGCCAAGCTGCGGGTACTCGTTCGCGATGGTGTTGAAACAGTGCGGGCAGGTCGCGACGATCTTCTTCGCCGACTTCGGCTTCTTCGACGACTCGTCCTCGTCGTCCTCGCCGAAGGCCATGTTCAGCATCTCGACGTTCTGCTGGCCGAGCTGCTGGAAGAGGAACTCATTGCCCAGGCGGCGGGCGGAATCACCGGTGCACGCCTCGTCGCCGCCCATGATCGCGAACTTGACGCCCGCGATGTGCAGCAGCTCCGCGAAGGCCTTGGTGGTCTTCTTCGCCCGGTCCTCCAGGGCGCCCGCGCAGCCGACCCAGTACAGGTAGTCGACCTCGGTGAGGTCCTCGATGTCCTTGCCGACGACCGGCACCTCGAAGCCTGTGTCCGCTGCGAGCTCCTTGGTCCACGCGAGGCGCTGCTTCTTGGCCAGCCCCCAGGGGTTGCCCTTCTTCTCCAGATTCTTGAGCATCGTGCCCGCCTCGGAAGGGAACGAGGACTCGATCATCACCTGGTAGCGGCGCATGTCCACGATGTGGTCGACGTGCTCGATGTCCACCGGGCACTGCTCGACGCACGCACCGCAGGTGGTGCAGGACCACAGCACGTCGGGGTCGATGACGCCATTCTCTTCCAGCGTGCCGATCAGCGGGCGCTCGGCCTCGGCCAGCGCGGACGCGGGCACGTCCGCGAGCTGCCCCTCGCTCGCCTTCTCCTCGCCCTCCATGCCCGCGGCGCCAGCCGCTGATGTCACAGCGCCGCCACCGGCCAGCAGATACGGCGCCTTGGCGTGCGAATGGTCGCGCAGCGCCATGATCAGCAGCTTGGGCGACAGCGGCTTGCCGGTGTTCCAGGCGGGGCACTGCGACTGGCAGCGGCCGCATTCGGTGCAGGTGGAGAAGTCGAGGATGCCCTTCCAGGAGAAGTGCTCGATCTGCGAGACGCCGAACTGGGCGTCCTCGTCCGGGTCCTCGAAGTCGATCGGCTTGCCCTCGCTCACCATCGGCTGCAGCGCGCCGAGCGCCACGTCGCCGTCCGCGTTGCGCTTGAACCAGATGTTGGGGAAGGCCAGGAAGCGGTGCCAGGCGATGCTCATGTCGAGGTTGGTGCTGACCGTGATCATCCAGATCATGGTCGTACCGAGCTTGATCATCGCGAACAGGTAGGTCAGGTTCTGCACCGTGTCCACGCTGAGCCCGTCGAAGAGCTGGACCAGCGGATACGAGGCGAAGTACGCGGGCTCGTAAGTGTCGACGTGGTGCAGCGCGCCCTCGGTGCCGCGCAGCGCCATGATCGCGACGCCGATGATGAGGATGACGTACTCGACGAAGTACGCCTGCCAGGCGGTGGAGCCCGCGAACCGGGACTTGCGGCCGGCCCGGCTGGGCAGGTTGAGCAGCCGGATCGCCATGAGCGTCAGGATGCCCAGGGTGGTCATCGTGCCGATGAACTCGATGTACAGCTCGTAGGGGAGGAAGCCGCCGAGGATCGGCAGCGTCCAGTCCGCCTGGAAGAGCTGGCCGTAGGCGTTGATGATGGTCGGCGGCAGGGTCAGGAAGCCGATCGCCACGAACCAGTGGGCGACGCCGATCACGCCCCACTTGTTCATGCGGGTGTGCGCGAGGAACTCCCGGGCCAGGGTCACGCTGCGCTGGTAGGGGTTGTCGGTCCTGGCCCCCGCTGGGACCGGTGCGCCGAGCTTGAAGAAGCGCACGAACTGCGCGACGGCCCGGCCGAGCAGGGCAACGCCGACCGCGGTGAGGACCAGCGACACGATGATCGCGGCGAGTTGCATATGGGGCTCCTCGAACCTGCGAGCTGGATTACTAAGCAGTAACTTAATATGGCCTGACCGAGATTACCCGCCCGGACGGGGGCGTATGTAGTCGACGAGCCGGTGATCTGTGTCGCTCACTTGGCCCCTTCTCCCTCTCATCCGTGCTTGGTTGGGCATAAGCCTCATATAAAACTTGAGCCCATGCGACTCAGGTCTGTTGACAGCGGCGATCGGGCTGATGCACGCTTGAGCCTGTTCCACTCAATGCTGTAGCTGGAGGATCCCGAAATGGCACGTGCGGTCGGCATCGACCTGGGTACGACGAACTCCGTCGTCAGTGTTCTCGAGGGCGGTGAGCCCACCGTCATCACCAACGCCGAGGGCGCCAGGACCACGCCGTCCGTTGTGGCGTTCGCGAAGAACGGCGAGGTGCTCGTCGGCGAGGTGGCCAAGCGCCAGGCGGTCACCAACGTCGACCGCACCATCCGGTCGGTCAAGCGCCACATGGGCACCGACTGGAAGGTCAACCTCGACGGCAAGGACTTCAACCCGCAGCAGATGAGCGCCTTCATCCTGCAGAAGCTCAAGCGGGATGCGGAGTCGTACCTCGGCGAGAAGGTCGCGGACGCGGTCATCACCGTCCCGGCGTACTTCAACGACGCCGAGCGCCAGGCCACCAAGGAAGCCGGTGAGATCGCGGGCCTCAACGTCCTGCGTATCGTCAACGAGCCTACCGCCGCCGCGCTCGCCTACGGGCTGGAGAAGGACGACCAGACCATCCTGGTCTTCGACCTCGGCGGCGGTACCTTCGACGTCTCGCTGCTGGAGATCGGCGATGGCGTGGTCGAGGTCAAGGCCACCAACGGTGACAACCACCTCGGTGGTGACGACTGGGACCAGCGCGTCGTCGACTACCTGGTCAAGCAGTTCAACAACGGCCACGGCGTCGACCTGTCCAAGGACAAGATGGCCCTGCAGCGCCTCCGCGAGGCCGCTGAGAAGGCGAAGATCGAGCTCTCCAGCTCGTCCGAGACCACCATCAACCTGCCCTACATCACGGCGTCCGCCGAGGGCCCGCTGCACCTGGACGAGAAGCTCACCCGCGCCCAGTTCCAGCAGCTCACCTCCGACCTGCTGGAGCGCTGCAAGACCCCGTTCCACAACGTCATCAAGGACGCGGGCATCTCGCTGTCCGAGATCGACCACGTGGTCCTGGTCGGTGGCTCGACCCGCATGCCCGCCGTCGCCGAGCTCGTCAAGGAGCTGACCGGCGGCAAGGAGGCCAACAAGGGCGTCAACCCGGACGAGGTCGTCGCCATCGGCGCGTCCCTCCAGGCCGGTGTCCTCAAGGGCGAGGTCAAGGACGTCCTGCTGCTGGACGTCACCCCGCTGTCCCTCGGTATCGAGACCAAGGGCGGCATCATGACCAAGCTGATCGAGCGCAACACGACCATTCCGACCAAGCGCTCGGAGATCTTCACCACGGCCGAGGACAACCAGCCGTCCGTGCAGATCCAGGTCTACCAGGGCGAGCGCGAGATCGCGGCGTACAACAAGAAGCTCGGGATGTTCGAGCTGACCGGCCTGCCGCCGGCCCCGCGCGGCGTGCCGCAGATCGAGGTCACCTTCGACATCGACGCCAACGGCATCATGCACGTCGGCGCGAAGGACCTCGGCACCGGCAAGGAGCAGAAGATGACCGTCACCGGCGGCTCCGCGCTGCCGAAGGACGACATCGACCGCATGATGCGCGAGGCCGAGCAGTACGCGGAGGAGGACCACAAGCGCCGCGAGGCCGCCGAGACCCGCAACCAGGCCGAGCAGTTGGTCTACCAGACGGACAAGTTCCTCAAGGACAACGAGGACAAGGTCCCGGGCGAGGTCAAGACCGAGGTCGAGGAGGCCCTCACCGAGCTGAAGGAGAAGCTCAAGGGTGAGGACACCGCCGAGATCCGCACCGCGACCGAGAAGGTCGCCGCGGTCAGCCAGAAGCTGGGCCAGGCCATGTACGCCAACACCCAGGCGGACGGCGCGGACGCGGCCGGTGCCGCCGCCGGTGACGCCGGTGACGCCGGTGCCGCGGGCCAGGCCAAGGCCGATGACGATGTGGTGGACGCCGAGATCGTCGACGACGACAAGGCCGACAAGGGCCGGGGTGGTGCGGCGTGACGGAGGAGACCCCGGGCTTCGAGGAGCAGCCCGACGTCCCCTCCGAGGCCGCGCAGACCCCCGACGACGCGGCGAAGGGCGCCGGGTCCGCCGACAAGGCGGGCCCGGCAGCCCCGGCCGGGGACCTCGAGCAGGTAGCCCTTCAGGCACAGCTGGACCAGGTGCGTACCGCCCTCAGCGAGCGGACGGCCGACCTCCAGCGGCTCCAGGCGGAGTACCAGAACTATCGGCGCCGGGTCGAGCGGGACCGGGTGACGGTCAAGGAGATCGCCGTGGCGAGCCTCCTGTCCGAGCTGCTGCCCGTGCTCGACGACATCGGCCGCGCCCGTGAGCACGGCGAGCTCGTCGGCGGCTTCAAGTCGGTCGGCGAATCGGTGGAGGCGGTGTCGTCGAAGCTGGGCCTGCAGCAGTTCGGCAAGGAGGGCGAGCCCTTCGACCCGCTGGTGCACGAGGCGCTGATGCATTCGTACGCACCGGATGTCACCGAGACCACGTGCGTGCAGATTCTGCAGCCGGGGTATCGAATCGGCGAGCGCACGATCCGCCCGGCGCGGGTCGCGGTCGCCGAGCCCCAGCCGGGAGCCACCGCCAAGGGTGGCGAAGGCGAGGCCGCGGCGCCGGACGAGGAGAGCGGTGGCCCGGAAGAGGGCTGACGTGACGGTGATCGCGGGAGCAGCAGGAGAGGAGGGACGTCGAGGATGAGCACCAAGGACTTCGTGGAGAAGGACTACTACAAAGTCCTCGGCGTCCCCAAGGACGCGACCGAGGCGGAGATCAAGAAGGCGTACCGGAAGCTCGCTCGCGAGTACCACCCGGACGCCAACAAGGGCGACGCCAAGGCGGAGGACCGCTTCAAGGAGATCTCCGAGGCCAATGACATCCTCGGCGACCCCAAGCGGCGCAAGGAGTACGACGAGGCCCGCTCGCTCTTCGGGAACGGCGGATTCCGCCCCGGTCCCGGCGGTCCGGGCGGCACCGGGAACTTCAACTTCGACCTGGGCGACCTCTTCGGCGGCGCCCAGGGCGGCGGCGGTGCCGGTGGCGGTGGCGCCGGCGGCTTCGGCGGCGGGCTCGGGGATGTCTTCGGCGGGCTGTTCGGCCGCGGCGGCGCCACCCGTGCCCAGCCCCGCCGGGGCCAGGACATCGAGTCCGAGGTGACGCTCAGCTTCACCGAGGCCGTCGAGGGGGCCACGGTCCCGCTGCGGATGTCCAGCCAGGCCCCGTGCAAGGCGTGCTCGGGCACCGGCGACCGGGACGGCACCCCGCGGGTCTGCCCGACCTGTGTCGGCACCGGCCAGGTCAGCCGGGGCGGCGGGGGCGGCTTCTCGCTCACCGACCCGTGCGTGGAGTGCCGCGGCCGCGGCCTGATCGCGCAGAACCCGTGCGAGACCTGCAAGGGCAGCGGACGGGCCCGTTCCGCCCGCACCATGCAGGTCCGGATCCCCGCGGGTGTCAGCGACAGCCAGCGGATCCGGCTGCGCGGCAAGGGCGCCCCGGGCGAGACCGGCGGCCCGGCCGGCGATCTGTATGTGGTCGTGCACGTGGACGCGCATCCGGTCTTCGGCCGTAAGGGCGACAACCTGACCGTCACCGTGCCCGTCACCCTTCCGGAGGCGGCGCTCGGCGGCGAGATCAAGGTCCCGACCCTGGGCGGCCCGCCGGTCACCCTGAAGCTGCCGCCCGGCACGCCCAACGGACGGACGATGCGCGCCCGTGGCAAGGGCGCGGTCCGTAAGGACGGCACGCGCGGAGACCTGCTGGTCACCGTCGAGGTCACGGTGCCGCAGGAGCTGAGCGACACGGCGCGGGGCGCGCTGGAGTCGTATCGCGAAGCGACCGTGGGAGAGGACCCACGGGCGGAGCTGTTCAAGGCCGCGAAGGGAGCGTGACCCCAATGGAGTCGCACGGCCGAGGAGGCATCGGAGGCACGGGCGCCGGCCGGCCCCGTAACCCTTATGAGCTGACCGAGGATTCGCCGGTGTACGTCATCTCGGTGGCGGCTCAGCTCTCCGGGCTGCACCCGCAGACCCTGCGTCAGTACGACCGCCTCGGCCTGGTTTCCCCCGACCGTACCGCCGGCCGTGGCCGGCGGTACTCCGCGCGCGACATCCAGCTGCTCCGCCAGGTGCAGCAGCTGTCCCAGGACGAGGGCATCAACCTTGCCGGGATCAAGCGCATCATCGAACTGGAGAACCAGGTCGCGGCTCTCCAGGCCCATGTCGCCGAGCTCCAGGCCGCGGTCGAGGGCGCCGCGACCGCCATGCAGCAGCGCGAGGCCCAGGTCCACGCCTCCTACCGCCGCGACCTGGTCCGCTACCAGGACGTCCAGCAGAGCAGCGCTCTGGTGGTCTGGCGCCCCAGGCGCCCGGAGTAGCACCCCGGCGCGCCGCTGATCGCAGGCCCGGTGACCGTCCTTACGGCCACCGGGCTTTCGCGTGCCCGGAGCCTTGCTCCGCGCCTGCCCAGTGCCTGCCCGCTGGGGCCGTCGGCCGGGCGCGCCGATGCGGCGTCCCGGGCGCACCATGGAGATATGGGAGGAGGTATCGCCATGGTGGAAGTCAAGACGATCGAGAAGCCGGATGAACGGCGTGACTTTCCCGGAGGCCATATCGAAGCCCTGCATCTGACCGGGCTGGATTTCGCCGTGGGCACCTTCGAGCCCGGATGGCGCTGGCGGGAGTCGGTGCGGCCGATCGTGGGGACCGATCTGTGCGAGGTCCACCACAGCGGGATCGTGGTCCAGGGCCGGATGCGGCTGCGCACGGCCGATGGCGCGGAGACCGAGGTGGGGCCCGGGGACGTGTATGTGGTGGCGCCCGGCCATGACGCCTGGGTCGTCGGCGATGAGCAGGTCGTGGTGTACGACGTCGCCGGGCAGATGGCGTTGACGTATGCGAAGTCGAGTGAGGCCGGGGCCTGACGCGGGGGGCGGCAGCGGCCTCTTGCAGCGGTTCAGCCGTCGGCAGGGGACGAGATGAGTACCGGTCGGACACCACCGCGTGGATCCCGCAGAGGGTGGCCGCACCGGAGTGCCCGTACCGACCAGCTCATCCGGACGTTGCTGCGGCGCCGCAAGGAGCCGCTGGCCATCGAGGAAGTCACCGTTGTCGACAAGCCGGGGATGCGCCGTGCGGTCGCGGCGACCGCGGTCGGCAACACCATGGAGTGGTTCGACTTCGGTGTCTACGCCTATGTCGCGGTCACCCTCGGCAAGGTCTTCTTCCCCGGCGACGACCCCGCCACCCAGGTGGTCTCCACGTTCGCCACCTTCGCCGTGGCGTTCCTGGTGCGGCCGCTGGGCGGGCTGGTGTTCGGGCCGCTGGGCGACCGGATCGGGCGGCGGCGGGTGCTGTCCACCACCATGATCATGATGGCGATCGGCACCTTCGCGGTGGGTCTGCTGCCCGGCTATTCCCAGATCGGCTTCGCCGCCCCGCTGCTGCTCCTGGCCTGCCGGGTGGTGCAGGGCTTCTCGACCGGCGGTGAGTACGCGGGGGCGACCACGTACATCGCCGAGTTCGCGCCCGATCAGCGCCGTGGCTTCCTCGGTAGCTGGCTCGACTTCGGCACCTTCATCGGCTATTCGCTGGGCTCCGGTCTGGTCACCGTGCTCACCGCCACCATCGGTGAGACCGGGATGGTGGAGTGGGGCTGGCGGGTGCCGTTCCTGGTGGCGGGGCCGCTGGGGCTGATCGGTCTGTATATGCGGCTGCGGCTGGAGGAGACCCCGGCGTTCCAGCAGGAGGCCGAGCGGGCGGCCGAGGCGGCGGAGGCGGCGGAGGCGCACGGCGACACCGTGCCGATCGAGGAGGCCCGCCAGTCCGGGAGGGGGCGGCTGAGGGAGATCTTCACCCGGCACTGGGAGGCGATGCTGATCTGCATGGGCCTGGTGCTGCTGTACAACGTCACCAACTACATGGTGACGTCGTATCTGCCGACGTACATGACCTCCACGCTCGGCCAGGACGCCACCACGGCCCAGGTGCTGGTGCTGGGCACCATGCTGTTCGTGGTGCTGGCGATCACGGTGGTCGGGCGCGGTTCCGACCGCTGGGGGCGGCGGCCGCTGTTCCTGGTCGGCAGCCTGGGCCTGGTGGCGCTGGCCATTCCGGCGGTCCTGCTGATCCGGGCGGGCGGCGTGCTGATGCCCGCGATCGGCTGTCTGATCCTGGGCGCGATGCTGGTCACCTTCGCGGGGACGAGCGCCGCCACGCTTCCCGCGCTGTTCCCGACCCGGCTGCGCTACGGCGCGCTGTCGATCTCGTACAACCTCTCCGTGTCGCTGTTCGGCGGGACGACGCCGCTGCTGGCCTCGTGGCTGGTGGCCACCACGCACAACACGCTGGTGCCCGCCTTCTACCTGATGGCGGCGGGGGTGATCGGGCTGATCGCCACGCTGTTCCTGCATGAGACGGCGGGGAAGCCGCTGCGCGGTTCGGGGCCCATGGTGGAGACCGAGGAGGAGGCGCGTACGGCGGTGGCCGAGAGCCGTACGGAGGCCGGGCGGCACGCCCGCGACGTCTGGATCCGGCTGCGCCACCCCTGGGCGGGGGCGGGCCACCGGGAGGAGGAGGACGAGGAGTGACGCGGCCCGCGCCTCAGCCCTTGCCCGTGGCGTGGCCTCAGCCCTTGCCCGTGGCGTGGACTCAGCCCTTGCCCATGGCGCGGGTGAGGGTGATTTCGATGAGGACGCGGTCGGGGTTGGGGCGCGGGGTGCGTTCGTAGCGCTCGGCGTAGCGGCGTACCGCCTCCGCGATCAGCTCGGGCTCCTCGCGTACGACCGCGAGCCCCTCCAGCGTGGCCCACCGCCTGCCCGCCATCTGGCAGACCGCGACCCGCGCACCGCCCTCGCCCGCCGCCCGGACATGGGCGACCTTACGGCTGTGGCGGTTCGCGATGACGCGGGCGAGCCCGGCCTCGGGGTCGTAGGTGACGCCGACCGGGACGACATGCGGGGTGCCGTCCGGGCGGGGGGTGGTCAGGGTGCACACATGGCGTTCGCGCCAGAAATCGAGGTACCCGGGCTCGGGGTTGCGGGGATCGACAGACATGGCCCAGAACCTACCGACATGGCCCGGAACCTCAGGCCAGGGGAGTGGCGTCAGCGAGATTGAGTGGACTAGACTCAACTTTGCGGAGGTTGGGTAGGGCAGGATGGGAAGATCGCAGCGAGGAGGAGCACAGGGACGTGGATGCCGAGCTGACCAACAAGAGCCGGGCGGCGCTGAGCGCCGCCAATGACCGGGCGGTGTCCTCCGGGCACGCGGATATGACGCCCGCGCATCTCCTGCTCGCCCTGCTGGAGGGCCAGGACAACGAGAACGTCATGGATCTGCTGGCAGCCGTAGAGGCCGACGCGGCCCTCGTGCGCAGCGGCGTCGAGCGGCTGCTCGCCGCCCTGCCCAGCGTCCAGGGCTCCACCGTGGCCCCGCCGCAGGCCAGCCGCGAGCTGCTCGCCGTCATCGCGGACGCCACCCAGCGGGCCAGGGAACTGGGGGACGACTATGTCTCCACCGAGCATGTGCTCATCGGCATCGCCGCCAAGGGCGGCCAGGCCGGGGAGCTGCTCGACCAGCAGGGGGCGAGCGCCAAGAAGCTGCTCGCCGCGTTCGAGAAGGTCAGGGGTGGACAGCGGGTGACGACGGCCGATCCGGAGGGCACGTACAAGGCCCTGGAGAAGTTCGGCACGGACTTCACCGCCGCCGCGCGCGAGGGCAAGCTGGACCCGGTCATCGGCCGGGACCAGGAGATCCGCCGGGTGGTGCAGGTGCTCTCCCGGCGCACCAAGAACAACCCGGTGCTGATCGGCGATCCGGGCGTCGGTAAGACGGCCGTCGTCGAGGGCCTCGCCCAGCGGATCGTCAAGGGCGACGTCCCCGAGAGCCTGCGCGACAAGCGCCTGGTCGCCCTCGACCTCGGCGCGATGGTCGCGGGCGCGAAGTACCGCGGTGAGTTCGAGGAGCGGCTGAAGACCGTCCTGGCCGAAATCAAGTCCAGCGACGGCCAGATCATCACCTTCATCGACGAGCTGCACACCGTGGTCGGCGCGGGCGCCGGCGGCGACACCGCGATGGACGCGGGCAATATGCTCAAGCCGATGCTGGCCCGCGGTGAGCTGCGCATGGTCGGCGCCACCACCCTCGACGAGTACCGCGAGCGGATCGAGAAGGACGCCGCGCTCGAGCGCCGCTTCCAGCAGGTGCTGGTCGCCGAGCCGACCGTCGAGGACACCGTCGCCATCCTGCGCGGGCTCAAGGGCCGCTACGAGGCCCACCACAAGGTGCAGATCGCCGACGGCGCGCTGGTGGCCGCCGCCACCCTCTCCGACCGGTACATCACCTCCCGCTTCCTGCCCGACAAGGCCATCGACCTGGTCGACGAGGCGGCCTCCCGGCTCCGGATGGAGATCGACTCCTCCCCCGTGGAGATCGACGAGCTCCAGCGGTCGGTGGACCGGATGCGGATGGAGGAGATGGCGCTGGCCCGGGAGACCGACGAGGCCAGCAAGCTGCGGCTGGACAAGCTGCGCCGCGACCTCGCCGACAAGGAGGAGGAGCTGCGCGGGCTCACCGCCCGCTGGGAGAAGGAGAAGCAGGGCCTCAACCGCGTCGGTGAGCTCAAGGAGCGGCTGGACGAGCTGCGCGGCCAGGCCGAGCGCGCCCAGCGCGACGGCGACTTCGACACCGCCTCCAAGCTGCTGTACGGGGAGATCCCGGCCGTCGAGCGCGAGCTGGCCGAGGCGTCGGAGGCCGAGGCCGAGGTCCAGCAGGACCGCCCCACCATGGTCAAGGAGGAGGTGGGCCCGGACGACGTGGCCGACGTGGTCGCCTCCTGGACCGGCATCCCCGCCGGCCGGCTGCTGGAGGGCGAGACCAAGAAGCTGCTGCGCATGGAGGACGAGCTGGGCAAGCGGCTGATCGGCCAGCTGGAAGCCGTAAGGGCGGTATCGGACGCCGTGCGCAGGACCCGCGCGGGCATCGCCGACCCGGACCGGCCCACCGGTTCGTTCCTCTTCCTCGGCCCCACCGGCGTCGGCAAGACCGAGCTGGCCAAGGCGCTCGCCGACTTCCTCTTCGACGACGAGCGGGCCATGGTCCGCATCGACATGAGCGAGTACGGCGAGAAGCACAGCGTGGCCCGGCTGGTCGGCGCCCCGCCCGGGTACGTCGGCTACGAGGAGGGCGGTCAGCTCACCGAGGCGGTGCGCCGCCGCCCGTACAGCGTGGTGCTGCTGGACGAGGTGGAGAAGGCCCACCCCGAGGTCTTCGACATCCTGCTGCAGGTCCTCGACGACGGGCGGCTCACCGACGGCCAGGGCCGGACGGTGGACTTCCGCAACACCATCCTGGTGCTCACCTCCAACCTGGGCAGCCAGTACCTGATGGATCCGCTGCTCGGCGAGGAGGAGAAGAAGCAGAGCGTCCTGGAGACCGTAAGGACCTCCTTCAAGCCGGAATTCCTCAACCGCCTGGATGATCTCGTCGTCTTCTCCGCGCTCAGCGGGCCGGAGCTGGCCCGGATCGCCGAGCTCCAGATCGCCCGGCTGGCCCGCCGCCTCGCCGACCGCAGGCTGACCCTCGACATCACCCCGGCCGCGCTGGAATGGCTGGCGGAGGAGGGCAACGACCCGGCGTACGGGGCGCGCCCGCTGCGCCGGCTGATCCAGACCGCGATCGGCGACCAGCTCGCCAAGGAGATCCTCGCCGGGGAGATCCGCGACGGCGACAAGGTCCGGGTGGACCGGGTCGGCGACGGCCTTCTGGTGGGCCCCGCGCAATAGGTCCCGGCACGTCCCGGCAAGCCCCGGCAATAGGTCCCGCCGGTCACGTCCCGGCAATAGGTCCCGCCGGTCCTTGTTCGGCCGGATCGGGCAATGTACGGCCGGGGTTGCACGGCGGGGGCGGGTGTGAGGGAGGATGGCGGTATTCCATACGAAGGGAAATCCACGGTGAGCATCGACCCGTCCTCGATTCCGAATTTCGGGGGTCAGCCCGAGCCCGAACCGACGGGTCCGAGCGGCCCCGTGCTGCCCGACCAGGATCTGGTCAAGCAGCTACTGGAGCAGATGGAGCTGAAGTACGTCGTCGACGAGGAGGGGGACCTCGCCGCGCCGTGGGAGCAGTTCCGCACCTATTTCATGTTCCGCGGGGAGGAGGAGCAGCAGGTCTTCTCCGTCCGTACGTTCTACGACCGGCCGCATGGCATCGATGAGAAGCCGCGGCTGCTCGAGGCGCTCGACGACTGGAACCGCCGCACGTTGTGGCCGAAGGTCTATACCCACACCAATGACGACGGCACGGTCCGGTTGATCGGCGAGGCGCAGATGCTGATCGGCACCGGCGTCAGCCTTGAGCACTTCGTATCCAGCACGGTGAGCTGGGTGCGGGCTTCGATCGAGTTCGACCGCTGGCTGGTCGAACAGCTTGGTCTGGAGGCCGACATCGAGTCAGACGGCGAGGACAAGCCGGACGACGGCGACGGCGACGGCCAGGCCTGAGCCGGAAGCCGTATCGGGCCGGCCGTATCGAGCCGTACCGAGCCCGCCGCATCGAGCCGTATCGCGGCGGGCCCAGGGCCTGGCGCGCGGTCGGTCCCGGCCGGTCCCGGGCCCGGATCGCCCGTATCGCGGTCAGGCCGGGCTGTCGGCCATGGTCAGCAGATACGCCCCATAGAGACAGGAGAGCCCGGCCAGCGCGCCGCCCACCAGGACGGCGGTGCGTGGCCGGGCTCTTGCCATCGCCAGCGCCGCCGGGAACAGCAGCGGGAAGGCGGGCAGCAGAAAGCGCGGCTTGGACGCGAAATAGTGCGAGCCGGTGAGCGCGATGAACACCAGGACGAGGGTGTAGACGACCAGCGGCAGCGGCGGCGGGCGCAGCGCGAGCCAGACCAGCGAGACCAGCGAGGCGCCGATGACGATCAGGGACATGTAGTGCGGCAGCGAGCCGCCCCCCATGATCAGGCCGCGGGCGGAGCGGAAGCCGCTCGCGCCGAGATCGAGAGAGGTGCCCCAGCGGCCCTGGACATCCAGATAGCCGCGCCAGGTGCCGCGCCGCACTCCCACCCAGCCGGTGTAGCCGAGCCAGCCGAGCGGTGAGAGCGCCGCGCCCGCCCACACCTGCCAGGACGTACGCCCACGGCGCCGCCAGACCTCGGCGGCCGCGCACGCGCACACCGCCGCCGCGACCGCGATCCCGTTGGGCCGGGTGGCCCCCGCACACAGCGCGAGCGCCCCGGCCCACAGCCAGCGCCGGGTCAGCAGCGCGTACAGCGACCAGGCGGCCAGCGCCGTCAGCAGCGACTCCGTGTACCCCATGGACTCCACGACCGCATGTGGCAGCAGCCCCCACAGCACGACCAGCATCAGGGCCACCCGCCGCCCGTACAGCAGCTCCCCGACCGCGTGGATGCCCCAGGCGGCCAGCCCGGCCGTGACCCAGGCGATCAGCAGCCCCGCCGTCACCGCGCTCAGGGGGACGACGCTGGTGACGGCCCTGATCAGCGCCGGGTAGAGCGGGAAGAACGCGAGATCGCTGAAGGTCAGGCCGGGGTGGGTGACGGAGGGCCGGCTGGTGCCGTAGCCATGCTGGGCGATGCCCACGTACCAGAGGCTGTCCCAGTAGTGCCCGAGTTGCGTCCGCGGATGCTTCCCGGTCCGCCAGGCCTCCACCGCCACGCACCCGATCCCGGCGGCCCGCACCGTCGCGTACACCGCCAGCGCGAGCCACGCCCGCGCCAGCGACGCCCGCACACCCCGCCGGGTGGCCGGTCGACCTGGCGGCTCCGGGGCCCGTGTGGACGCGGCGGTGTCGGTGGACACGGAAACCTCCGGTGCGGGCCCTCGACGGACATGCGCCGAGCCCCCAGGAGGGGACGGACCAGGGGGCTCGGCGGACACACCGACCATCCGCCAGGCCGCGGCTGCCCGCGACCTGGCAGGCCCATCCGGGGGAGGCTTCCCGGGCTTACCCGGGTGACGGGCCTACCCGGGTGACCGGAGGCGCCGCGTCAGCCGGCGCCGAGCGTCTTCAGGCGGGCGACGGCGTCCGTAAGGACCTCATCGCGCTTGCAGAAGGCGAAGCGGACGAAGGGGGAGCCCTGGTCCTGGTGGTCGTAGAAGACCGCGTTCGGGACGGCGACCACGCCGCAGCGCGCGGGGAGGGAGCGGCAGAAGGCGAAGCCGTCGGTCTCGCCGAGGGGCCGGATGTCGGTGGTGATGAAGTAGGTGCCCGAGGGGCGGAAGACCTGGAAGCCCGCGTCGGTCAGCCCATCGGCCAGCAGATCGCGCTTGGCGCGCAGATCCTCGCGGATGCCGTGGAAATAGGCGTCGGGGAGGCGCAGCGCCTCGGCGACCGCGTACTGGAAGGGCCCCGCCGAGACATAGGTGAGGTACTGCTTGGCCGAGCGCACCGCCGTGACCAGCTCGGGAGCGCCGGTCACCCACCCGACCTTCCACCCCGTGAACGAAAAGGTTTTTCCGCTGCTGCTGATGGTGACGGTCCGCTCGCGCATCCCGGGAAAGGAGACGAGCGGGGTGTGCGCGGTGCCGAAGACGAGATGCTCGTAGACCTCGTCGGTGACCACCAGCAGATCGCGCTCGACGGCGAGCTCGGCGACCGCGGCCAGCTCATCGGGGGTGAGCACGGTGCCGGTGGGGTTGTGCGGGGTATTGAGCAGGATGAGCCGGGTGCGATCGGTGACGGCGGCGCGCAGCTCGTCCAGATCCAGCCGGAAGGTGTCTCCGTCGGGGCGGAGGGTGACCGGGACGCGCACCCCGCCCGCCATGGCGATGCAGGCGGCGTACGAGTCGTAGTACGGCTCCAGCGCGACCACCTCGTCCCCCGGCTCCACCAGCGCCAGCAGCGACGCCGCGATGGCCTCGGTGGCGCCCGCGGTGACCAGCACCTCCGTGTCGGGGTCGAAGCCCAGCCCGTACCAGCGCCGCTGATGCTCGGCGACGGCGGTACGCAGCTCGGGCACCCCCGGCCCGGGCGGGTACTGATTACCCCGCCCGTCCCGCAGCGCCCGGACGGCGGCCTCGCGCACCTCCTCGGGCCCGTCGGTGTCCGGAAAGCCCTGGCCCAGGTTGATGGCGCCGGTGCGCACGGCGAGGGCGGACATCTCGGCGAAGATCGTGGTCCCGAAGGCGGCCAGTCGGCGATTGAGCGGCGGTCGTCCCATGGCGCCCATACTCCGCCGAACATCCGGACTTCCTCAACCTCGCTTTTGCCCGGGTCGCGGCAGCTCACCGACGGACTCGGGCACCTGGCGTCGATCCGGGGTTTTCATCGGCGCGATGGACGGGTATTCGGCCGGGTCGGAATGTATTGACTGCGATCGATTGCGCGTTTGCCGGAGTCGTGAGGCCCCGCGGGAGGCGAGATGGCCGAGCACATGACACAGCAGGCGGGCGCCTGGCCGCGGCTTCGGCTGGAGGACTGGGCCGAGGCGCGGGACACGCTGCATATGTGGACCCAGATCGTCGGCAAGATCCGGCTGGATCATGCGCCACCGGCCAATCAGTGGTGGCAGGTGACCCTGTATGTCACCCCGCGCGGGCTGAGTACGTCGACGATTCCGTACCGGAGCGGGGCGTTCGATATCGAGTTCGACTTTGTCGATCAGCGGCTGGGGATTCGGGTCAGTGACGGGAGTCGGCGCGAGCTGACGCTGGAGTCCAAACCGGTGTCCCAGTTCTACTCCGAGATCATGGGTGTGCTGGGAGACCTGGGCATCCAGACCCGGGTGTACCCCCGCCCGAACGAGGTGCCCGTGTCGATCCCCTTCCCGGAGGATCACCGGCACGCGGCGTACGACCCACACGCCACCCGGCTCTTCTGGGGCCAATTGCTGAACGCGCACCGGGTGTTCGGGGAATTCCGGTCCCATTTCGTCGGCAAGGCCAGCCCCGTGCACTTCTTCTGGGGTGCGATGGACCTGGCCGTCACCCGCTTCTCCGGCCGCACCGCGCCGCCGCATCCCCCCGGAGGTGTGCCGAATCTGCCGGACCGGGTGACACAGGAGGCGTACTCCGTCGAGCTGTCCAGCTGCGGCTTCTGGCCCGGCGGCGGCGATGAGGGCGGCTTCTACTCCTATGCCTACCCCGAGCCCGCCGGATTCGCCGACCAGCCGGTCCAGCCCGCGACGGCCTCGTACCGGCGGGACGTCGGTGAGTTCGTGCTGCCCTACGAAACGGTCGCCACCGCGGCCGATCCGGACCGGACGCTGAGCGAATTCCTGCACAGCACATACGAGGCGGCCGCCGAACTGGCCGACTGGGATCGCGCAGTGCTGGAAGCCGACCCGCATCATTGGGAGCACCGCTAGCGGCGCGTCCTCACGCCGGTGTCAGCGCCAGACATTGGCCTGTGCCCGGAAGGTCTCGGGGTCGGTCTCCAGGGGCAGTACGCACATCAAGTGGCCGCCGGGGACGCGGAGCACCCGGCACTCCTGCCACTGCGCGATCTGCTCGGCGCCCAGGGCGAGCAGGCGCGCGGTTTCCGCCTCGACGTCGTCGGTCTCGAAGTCCAGGTGGATACGGGGTGCGTCGTCGACCGCCTGGACGGCGGTGACCAGCCCCGGCAGAGCCTCATGGAGCGTGGTGAACTGCGGCTCGGGCGCGAACGGCTCGGCGGTGACGCCGAGAGCCGCGGACCAGAAGGCGGTCGCCCGGTCGGCCTCGGCTTTGGGCGTGTCGATCAATACGGCGTACACACGGCTCCTGTGCATGCACGGCAAATTACCCACCTGAGCCGACGGTCAGTCGCGCCTCGCCGAACCTCTGGACTTCCTCAACTTCGCTTTCGACCCGGACGAGGTCGGGCAGGGGAGACGACAGGTACGAAGCGGTACCTCGCTACGGGGGATGGGAAGGAGAGTGAGGACCATGGGTCCTGTCGTCATCTTGGTCGTGGTGGCGTTCACGTTCGCGGCGCTCGCCGCGCTGGGCGCCGGTCGGTCGAAGGGGTACAGCGGGCGGCGCAAGCGGTCCTGGAGCGCGGGGTCCGGCGGGGCGGCCGGTGGTAGCTGGTGGGCCGGTGGCGACGGCGGTGGTGGCCATCACGGGGGTGGGCACCACGGTGGCGGCGGCTGCGGCGGCGGAAGTGGCTGCGGCGGTGGTGGTGGAGGCGGCTGCGGTGGTGGTGGTGGCGGCGGTGGCTGCGGAGGGGGCGCCTGACCCCCTGGCCACTGCGCGCCCTTACGGCCGCCACGCCGTCCTTATGGTCGCCATGCCGTGCTGACGGTCGCGCCGTCTTTACGCTCGCCACGCCGTGCTGACGGTCACGCCGCCCTTACGGTCGCCATGCCGTCTTTACGGTCACGCCGTCCATATGGTCGCCACGCCGTTCTTACGGCCGTGAAGCAATGAGCCCGCGCCCGGCGCGCCAACGTGCGCCGGGCGCGGGCTTGTTGAACACTTGACCTAGAAGGCGCCCTAGGGGGTGGAAACCCGGCGAAGATGGGTAAAAACGATGTGGCGCCCAGCATTTCATGATTCCGTATACCACCATCGACCTTACGGCCCCACGTGGGCACGAGCCGGCGTATGCGCATGCCCCTGGCCCACCGCGGGGCGAGTCGGCCCATCTTTTTTCCATTGCGTGCTTGCGGAGCCGATCCATGCTCACGACCCTCAAGACTGCCTACACCGATACCCGCGCCGCTGACCTCGCCTGGGGCCTGGGACGGGAACCGCTTCCCGCCCTCGCCGTGCTTGATCTTCAACTTCATGGTTTCGACGTCCAGTTGAGGCTCCTGGGAGCCTCGCATCAGGTCCTCCTCGAAGGGGAGGGCAGCCGTTGCTCGGAGACCGTGGCCTGCATGTCCGGCAACAGCACCGCGCTTCCGCTGGGGGTTTCCACGCTCGTCGACGGCCGCGAATACGAATTCGCGGCGCGCGTCGAGGAGTTGTCGCAAGGGGCCTTCGCCGGGCGCGCGCAGGAGCTGCTCGCGCTGGTGGCCGACCATCCGCACGGGCTGGCCGGTACGTTTCCCGGCAGTCCGAACGCGTTCACGGCGCTGCTCGCGCAGTGGCACGAGGGCACGGTGGGGTGGCGGACCTGGCATGCCTATCCCCAGGAGGGGCGGTTGGTCACCACCCGCACCTGCGTGGGGGCCCGGGTGCCGGCCGCGCTCCGGCCGCCGGGTGCGGGCGGGCTCGAGATAGGTGGCCTGCCCGATGGGCGGTCACCTCAAGTGCCGTGTGCCTAAAGGGGGTCCAGGTGTTCGCGAGGCCATCGATGCCCGATGCGTGAACGGCAATGCACTCGTGTGGGGGACGAGGTGTAAGCGATATGTAACGTAGCGTTCCCTTTGTGATCGATTCGCCGATGTCTGCCGTCTCGGATGCGCCGTCGTCGCCGGAGTCCGGCCCTCCGGCGCGGCTGCCCGTGAGGGCGGCGCTCGGCCGCTTCCTCGTTCTCGGCTCCGTCTTCGTCTGTGCCGCCTGCGGCCTCGTCTACGAGCTCGAACTCGTCGCGCTGGCCTCGTACTTGGCGGGTGACTCGGTCACCCAGGCATCCGTGGTGCTGTCCGTGATGGTCTTCGCCATGGGCGTCGGCTCGCTGCTGGCCAAGCGGCTGCGCTGCCGGGCCGCCGTCGGCTTCGGCGCGGTCGAGGCGGTGCTCGCGCTCGTCGGTGGCTGTTCGGCGATGGCGCTGTACGCGTGTTTCGCATGGGGAGGCCACTCGCGCTCCGCGCTTGTCGGCTTCTCGTTCGCGATCGGTGTGCTCATCGGGGCCGAGGTGCCGCTGCTGATGACCCTCATCCAGCGGGTGCGCCGGCAGGACGCGGGCGGCGCGGTGGCCGATCTGTTCGCGGCGGACTATGTGGGCGCGCTGGTCGGCGGGCTCGCCTTTCCCTTTCTGCTGCTGCCCGCGTTCGGGGAGCTGACCGGCGCGCTGGTCACCGGCGCGGTCAACGCGGTCGCGGGCGGCGCGCTGGTGCTCTGGCTGTTCCGCCGCGATCTGAGCGTACGGGCGCGGTGGACGCTGATCGTCGCCAATGGGCTGGTGCTCGCCGCGCTGACCGCCGGTGCCGTGCTGACCCCCTCCTTCGAGCGGGCCGCCCGGCAGGCCGTCTACGGACCGGGGGTGCGGGTCGCGCTGCACACCGGCGAGCAGGAGATCGTGCTGGTGGGCGGCGGAACGAGCGGGCGGCCGCTGGCCCTCTTCGTCAACGGGCGGCTGCGGGTCAGCGGGCGCGACGAGGCCCGCTACCACGAGGCGCTGATCCACCCGGCGATGGCCGCCGGACCGCACGGCCGGGTCCTGGTACTGGGCGGGGGCGACGGGCTCGCGGCGCGCGAGGTCCTGCGGTACCCGGGGGTCCGTTCGGTGACCGTCGTGGAGCGCGACGCGGAGGTGGCGCGGCTGGCCCGGCGCGATCCGGGCCTGTCCGAGCTCAACGGCGGCGCCTACCGCGATCCGCGGGTGCGGGCGGTGACGGCGGACGCCTTCGACTGGCTGCGCCGGTCCATGGCGTACGACGTGGTGGTCTGCGATCTGCCCGCCCGCGAGCTCACCCCGAGCACCAAGTACTACTCGCAGGAGTTCTACGGCCTGGCCGAGCGGGTGCTGGCGCCCGGCGGGCGGCTGGTGGTCCACGCCGGGCCGCTGCGGCCCGATCCGCGGGCGTTCTGGACGGTGGACGCGACGATGCGCTCGGTCGGGCTGCGGACCGCGCCCTACGTGATCGACACCCCGCGCCCGGGCCGTGGCTCCCCGCGCCCCGGCCGTGGTTCCCCGCACGACTGGGGCTTTGTGCTGGCGGCGCGCTCCCCGGTGGGGCTGCGGCTGGCCTCGCACGATCCGCGGCCGCGCTCGCTGACGGAGGAGGGGCTGCGGGCGGCCCGCCGCAGGGCCGAGCGGCATCGGGAGGCGGGGCTGCCTCCCTCCACCTTGATGCATCCGCGGTATGGGGAGTGAGGCGTCTTGGCAGGGCACACCTCGCGTTTGTGGTGTGCCCCTGCACCCCTCTCCGGGGGCGCTGAGCCTCCGGGGGCTGGGCGCGAGTGCTCGCCCGCACGCCGGGGGCGTGCGTCGTCGGCGCGTGCCTGTCGGGGTGCGCGCCGCCGGCCGCGGCAGGCCCCCGCAGGGGGCAAGGCTGCAGGGCCAAGGCCGCCGTGGCCCGGCCGTGGGCGGCGCGCCCGGTGCGGAAAGTTGACCGGGAACGGGTCTCAGGTAACGAGCGATGGGTAGTGTCTTGAGCTATGGAGCATGAGGTGTTCGTTCCGTTTCCCGTCGACACCGTCCGGCTGGCGCTCGCGGAGCCCGATCGCGTCGCCCGTTGCGTTCCCGGGCTCCAGCGGGACGCCGATGAGGCCGCCGGGCCGCTCTCCGGCCGGTTGCGGCTGCGCATCGGCGGGTCCACCATCACCTACCGCGGTGTGCTGCGCGTCGGGCGGCGCGCCGATGTCTTCGAGATCGAGGGCGAGGGCACCGAGGCGCGCGGCAGCGGCTCGGTGAAGCTGGCCCTGACCGTGACGCCGAAGCCCGTCGAGGGCGGTACGGAGCTGAGCTGCGCCGGGACGGTCCACAGCGAGGGGCGGCTGGCCGAGTTCGACGACGAGGCGTCCACGACCGTGGCCCGCCGCATGCTGGACCGGTTCGCCTCGACGCTCACCGCCGGGCTGCAGACGTCCCCGATCACCGCGGCCACCGAGGACGAGGCCCCTGGCAGGCCCACCGACGAGGCCGGTGACGGGGACGCTGACGCCGGTACGGCCGCCGCCGCGGAGGAGTCCGGGCTGCCGACCGAGGCCGAGCTTCCGCTGTCGGCCGACGACATGGACATCGACGACGTCGGCGATCTCGAGGACGTCGACGACGCGGACGCCGTCGAGGAGCCCGTCGGCTTCGGCAACCTCGCCGATCTCGACGATCTGGACGACGAGCCACCGGCCGAGGCCGCCCACGCCCGCCGCACGATGATCGGCCGCTCCACGGAGGAGGTCGACCACGCTCCGCCGCGCGGCCGCTACGCCCCCGTCCCCGCGCCCCAGACCGTCTCCACCAGCGCGACGCTGCGCTGGGCCGCGCCCGCCGCGGCCGTGGTGCTCGCCTCCGTCGTCGTCGTGGGCCGTCGCGTACTTCGCCGCCGCCGATGAGCGTGTGCGCATAGGGTCGGTAGCTGTGACCACCGAAGAGACACCGGAGACCAAGGGCGTACGGCTGACCGCCGGGGACGCCGAGCTGACCGTCTCACCCGAGAACGGCTGCCGTATCGGTTCACTGCGCATCGGCGGTACGGAGCTGCTGCGACAGGGCCCGCGGTTCGGGGCTTTCCCGATGGTGCCGTGGTGCGGCCGGACCGGGCTGGGCCGGTTCCGCAACGGCGGGCAGACCCACCAACTGCCCATCAACTCCCCGCCGCACGCGATCCACGGGACCGGCCGGAACGTCGCATGGAGCCAGGTCAGGAGCGGCCAGTCCAGCGCGGCCTTCACCTACGACCTCGCCGACCCCTGGCCGTACGAGGGCCGGGTCACCCAGACCTTCGAGCTCTCCCCGGACAGCGCGACCGTCACCATGAGCGTGGAGACCGAGGGCGATTCCTTCCCGGCGCAGGCGGGCTGGCATCCGTGGTTCCTGCGGAACCTGGGCGACGGCGGCGCCGATGCCGAGATCGCCTTCGACGCCGCATGGCAGGAGGAGCGCGGGGAGGACCACCTCCCCACCGGCCGCCGGATCGCGCCGAAGCCCGGCCCCTGGGACGACTGCTTCGGGATGCCGCAGGGGGTGGACGTCACGCTCACCTGGCCCGGCCGGCTCGAGCTGAAGGTCACCAGCCGCACGGAGTGGGTGGTCGTCTACGACGAGCAGGCGGAGGCGGTGTGCGTCGAACCGCAGTCCGGCCCGCCCAACGGCCTCAACCTCTTGCCGCGCCTGGTCACCCCCATCGATCCGCTGGAGCTCTCCATGACCTGGAGCTGGCGCACACTGGCCTGAGGGAACGGAGCGCTTGGGCGGGGAGCGGGGCGGCTCGGCCCGACGGATCGGAGCGGCTTGAGGGGTTCCGAGGGCCACCGCCTAAGCTCATGCGCATGAGCGATGCGCGTGACGCCCTGCTGCAGCAGATCAAGGACAAGGCCGTGGTCCACGGCAAGGTGACCCTCTCCTCCGGGCGTGAGGCCGACTACTACATCGACCTGCGCCGGATCACCCTGGACGCCGAGGCCGCGCCGCTGGTCGGGCAGGTCATGCTCGAGGCCACGGCCGATCTGGAGTACGACGCCGTGGGCGGTCTGACGCTGGGCGCCGACCCGGTGGCCACGTCCATGCTGCACGCGGCGGCCGCGCACGGGCGCCGGCTCGACGCCTTCGTGGTCCGCAAGGCCCAGAAGACACACGGGATGCAGCGGCGGATCGAGGGCCCGGACATCGCGGGCCGCCGGGTGCTGGTGGTCGAGGACACCTCCACCACCGGCGGTTCGCCGCTGACCGCGGTGGAGGCGGCACGGGAGGCGGGCGCGGAGGTCGTCGCGGTGGCGACGATCGTCGAGCGCGGCGCCGCGCCGGCCATCGCGGACGCCGGGCTGCCGTACCTCCCGGCATACTCGCTCGCCGACCTCGAGCTGAGCTGAATCGTGGTGGGTGGGGCGGTCGGACGTTTCACGTGAAACCACCCACCCCCGTCCGTGTGGTCTCCGCGTGCGCCGTGTGGAGCAATCGACGGAGTCTGGGATTATGGCCCCGACGATGACGTCGCCCCTAGGTCAGGGCCGAGTACGACTAACCCGCACATACAAGGAGCGGTCAGATGCCCATCGCATCCCCTGAGATCTACAACGAGATGCTCGACCGGGCGAAGGCAGGCAAGTTCGCCTACCCCGCGATCAATGTGACCTCGACGCAGACTCTGCACGCCGCCCTCCGCGGCTTCGCCGAGGCGGAGAGCGACGGCATCGTCCAGATCTCCACCGGTGGTGCCGAGTTCCTGGGCGGCCAGTACAGCAAGGACATGGTGACCGGTGCGGTCGGTCTCGCCGAGTTCGCGCATGTCGTCGCCGAGAAGTACCCGGTGCACATCGCC
Source organism: Streptomyces violaceusniger Tu 4113 (assembly GCF_000147815.2). Taxonomy (NCBI): domain Bacteria; kingdom Bacillati; phylum Actinomycetota; class Actinomycetes; order Kitasatosporales; family Streptomycetaceae; genus Streptomyces; species Streptomyces violaceusniger. Next base: position 261,514 of record NC_015957.1, read on the forward strand.
CTCCACACCGACCACTGCCCGAAGGACAAGCTGGACGGCTATGTCCGTCCGCTGCTCAAGATCTCCCAGGAGCGCGTCGCCAACGGTCAGAACCCGCTGTTCCAGTCCCACATGTGGGACGGCTCCGCCGAGACGCTCGACGACAACCTCCGCATCGCGCGGGAGCTGCTCGCCGAGGCCGTCAAGGCGAAGATCATCCTCGAGGTCGAGATCACCCCGACCGGTGGCGAGGAGGACGGCGTCACGCACGAGATCAACGACAAGCTGTACACGACGGTCGACGACGCCCTGCGCACCGCCGAGGCCATCGGCCTGGGCGACAAGGGCCGCTACCTGCTGGCCGCCTCCTTCGGCAACGTCCACGGCGTCTACAAGCCGGGCAATGTCGTCCTCCGCCCGGAGCTGCTGCGTGAGCTCCAGGACGGTGTGGCCGCGAAGTACGGCAAGCCGGACCCGTTCTTCTTCGTCTTCCACGGCGGCTCCGGCTCCTCGGAGGAGGAGATCCGCACCGCGCTGGAGAACGGTGTGGTGAAGATGAACCTCGACACGGACACCCAGTACGCCTTCACCCGCCCGATCGCGGACCACATGTTCCGCAACTACGACGGGGTGCTGAAGGTCGACGGCGAGGTCGGCAACAAGAAGCACTACGACCCGCGGAGCTGGGGCAAGCTGGCCGAGAAGGGGATGTCGGAGCGGGTCACCCAGGCTTGCGCGAACCTTCGGTCCACGGGGACGAAGCTGAAGTAGTTCGTTCTCCGGCTCGCCCTTACGGGCCCGGCGCTCGCCCATGCGGCGAGTCGCCGGGCCCGTTCGCGTTCTGGGCTGGCCCCGCGGGGCCAGCCCGAGGGATGATCCAGGTATGGGCGGCGCCACGCCCGGAGCGGACCGCGCTCCGGGTAACGGACAGCCGGTCAGGCTTTCCGTGCCGGCCGGGCGGTGGCTGGTGTTCACCACCGTGCTGGGCTCCGCCATGGCCCTGCTCGACAGCACCGTCGTCAATGTCGCCCTGCCCCGCATCGGGCTGGACCTGGGTGCCGACCTCCCCGTACTGCAGTGGACCGTCAACGCCTACATGCTCACCCTCGCCGGGCTGATCCTGCTCGGCGGGGCGCTCGGGGACCGGTTCGGGCGGCGGCGGGTGTTCGTCATCGGGGTGGTGTGGTTCTCGCTGGCCTCGCTGGCGTGCGGGCTGGCGCCGAACGCCGGGGTGCTCATCGCCGCGCGGGCGCTGCAGGGCATCGGCGGGGCGCTGCTCACCCCCGGCTCGCTCGCGTTGATCCAGTCGGTGATCCACCCCGACGACCGGGCGCGGGCGATCGGGCTGTGGTCCGGCTTCGGCGGCGTCGGGGCGGCGATCGGGCCGTTCCTCGGCGGCTGGCTGGTGGACGGGCCCGGCTGGCGCTGGGTGTTCTTCATCAATGTGCCGCTGGCCGCGGTGTGCGTGCCGGTCGCTTTGCGCCATGTACCGGAGACCAGCAATCCGCGGGCGCACGGCCGGTTCGACGTCCTCGGCGCCCTGCTGGGGGCGGCGACCCTCGGCCTGATCACCTATGCGCTGATCGCCGCGCCGCAGAAGGGCCCCTCGCCCGCCGTGGTGGTTCCGGCCGTCGCCGGGCTGGCGCTGGGGATGGTCTTCGTCGCCGTGGAGCGCAGGCGGCACGAGCCGATGCTGCCGCTCTCCATCTTCTCCTCCCACCAGTTCAGCGCCGTCAACGCGGTGACCCTGTGCGTCTACGCGGCCTTCGGCGGCTTCTTCTTCCTCTCGGTCCTCGACCTTCAGGTGGTCGTGGGCTACTCCGCGCTCGCCGCCGGTACCGCACTGCTGCCCACGACCACGCTGATGCTGCTGCTGTCGGCCCGTTCGGGAGAGCTGGGCAAGCGCATCGGCCCGCGGATCCCGCTGACCGTGGGCCCGCTGCTGTGCGCGGCGGGGATGCTGCTGATGACCCGGGCCGGGGTGGGAGCGGTCTACTGGCGGGACATCCTGCCCGCGCTGCTGGTGCTGGGCATGGGCATGGTGGTGGTGGTCGCCCCGCTCACCGCGACCGTCCTGGCCTCGGTGGACGTCGCCCGCGCGGGTCTGGCCAGCGGCGTCAACAACGCGGCGGCGCGCGCGGCGGGCCTGATCGCGGTGGCGGCGCTGCCGCTGCTCGCGGGGATGGGCCCGGAGGCGTACCGGTCGGCGGACGCGTTCGGGGACACCTTCCGGCGGGCGATGCCGATCTGCGCCGGGGTGCTGGTGCTGGGGGCGGTCCTCGCGTGGCGCACGGTGCGCTCGGACGCCTTGGAGCCGGTGGGGCTGGAGCCGACGGGGTTGGAGGCGACGGGGTTGGAGGCGGGCGCGGGAGTAGGGGCCGAAGCGGGCGCGGAGGTGGGCCCGGCGCCGGAGCGGGCCGAGCCGGCTGCCGTGCCGGCGGAACGTGCCGAGGGCGCCGTACGGCCGGAGGGGCTGCTGTGCCGCCCCGAGTGCGCGTACCACTGCGGTGTGGCGGCGCCGCCCCTGGACCCGGGCGACGTGTCCACACCGCCGCCCCTGAACCCGGGCGAGAGACGCTCCGATACCTGACCTACCTGTCCGGCGCCCTCTTCACCCCGCTTCGCGCCGGACGCGCCCCGGGACGTGCCCCCCGATCTGCGGACCACGTGGCTTGAGCGTGTCGGGTGGGGCCCCGGACCAGGCAGACTGGAACCCATGGCCATTCACGAGAACCTGCTCGGGGGACCGCCCCCGACCCATCTGCCCGACGACCCGGAGCCACGGGAGCTGCTCGCCTCCGGCGCGGCCCCGTCCGAGGTCGCCGCGAAGTACCCGGCCTCCTCGCTCGCCTGGGCCCAGCTTGCCGACGAGGCGTTCGAGGCCGGCCGGGTGGTCGAGTCCTACGCGTACGCCCGCACCGGCTACCACCGTGGACTCGACTCCCTGCGCCGCAGCGGCTGGAAGGGCCACGGTCCCGTGCCGTTCGAGCATGAGCCCAACCGTGGCTTCCTGCGCGCCCTGCACGCGCTCGCGCGCGCCGCGCAGTCCATCGGCGAGCAGGAGGAGTACGAGCGCTGCTCGACCTTCCTGCGCGAGAGCTCCCCGACCGCGGCGGACACGCTCTCCTGAGACGTAACGAGGCGTACCGGGCCTGTGGGGTGTCGTACGCCCCACGGGCCCCTTCCGTACTTGCCGATCGTCCGTGCGGCGCGGATGATGCGGTGCGGGGCCCCTTCGGATGTGGGCCCCGAGGGGACCGGGGCTCCGAGACCGAAAGGATGGGGCGGACCGCTACCCGGTAGCGAGCAGTACTCAGGAGATGCGATGTCGCAGCAGCCTGTCCCTGACCACGCCGCCCCGGCCCAGACCGCCTCAGGCGGGACCCCTCAAGGCCGGACCGCCCCAGACGGGACCGCACCGGGCGGGACCGCACCGGGCGAGGCCACGCCGAGTGGGGCCGCCCCCGGCCGGACCGCCCCGAGCGGGACCACGCCGAGCAGTGCCGCACCAGGCCCGACCGCACCAGGCCCGACCGCCCCAGGCCCGACCGCTCCAAGCGGGACCGCACCGGGCGGGGCCGAACTCGAGGCCCCCCATCTGGACTTCGACGGCACCACCCCGTACGAAGACTACGTCCAGGCGTCCGTGCTCACCCACCTCCAGCGCCCCCTCTCCGACGACCCCGGCGAGATGGTGTTCCTGGTCACCACCCAGGTTATGGAGCTGTGGTTCACCGTCATCGTCCATGAGTGGCACACCGCCGCGCAGGCGCTGCGCGAGGACGATCTGCCCACGGCGATGGCCGCGCTCCAGCGCTCGGCCTACGAGCTCGAGTCGCTGAACGCCTCCTGGACGCCGCTGGCCCATCTCACCCCCGGCCAGTTCAACGCGTACCGCTCCGCGCTCGGCGAGGGCTCCGGCTTCCAGTCGGCGATGTACCGGCGGCTGGAGTTCCTGCTCGGCGAGAAGTCCGCGTCCATGCTCGTCCCGCACCGGGGAGCGCCGCGGGTCCACGCCGAGCTGGAGAAGGCGCTGACCGAGCCCAGCCTCTACGACGAGGTGCTGCGCTATCTCGCCCGCCGCGGCCTCGCCGTCCCGGCCGCCGTGTTGGACCGCGATCCCGCCCTGCGCTACGAGCCCGATCCGGGGGTGGAGCGGGTCTGGGAGGAGATCTACTCCGGTCCGCGCGAGGGTGAGCTGGTCCGGCTCGGCGAGGCACTCACCGAGGTCGCCGAACTGGTGTGGCGCTGGCGCAACGACCACTTGGTGGCGACCCGGCGGGCGATGGGCGCCAAGACCGGCACCGGCGGCTCGGCCGGGGTCGCCTGGCTGGAGAAGCGCGCGGGCAAGACCGTCTTCCCCGAGCTGTGGACGGCGCGCAGCCATGTCTGACGCGACGATCCCGACGGAGTCGGCGGGCGCCAGGCCGAGGAGTGCCGAGTGCGGGGCGACGGGGGCTGATCCGACCGGTGCCGGGGCCGAGTCGACTGGGCCCGAGCCGGCTGCGGCCGAGTCGTCCGGTACGGAGTTGGCCGGCATTGGGGCCGGGGCGGCGGGTACTGGGATCGGGGCGGCCGGTACTGAGCCGACTTCGGGCGAGTCGTCCGGTACGGAGTCGGGTGATCCGACCGGTGCCGGGGCCGAGTCGACTGGGCCCGAGCCGGCTGCGGCCGAGTCGTCCGGTACGGAGTTGGCCGGCACTGGGGCCGGGGCGGCCGGTACCAAGACCGCGGCGGCCGGTACTGAGCCGACTTCGGGCGAGTCGTCCGGTACGGAGTTGACCGGCACTGGGGCCGGGGCGGCCGGTACCAAGACCGCGGCGGCCGGTACCGAGCCGACCGGGCACGAGCCGACCGGCGTCCAACCCGGTGTGGCCGCGCCTGGTGCAGCCGAGTCCGGTCCGGCCGCGCTTGGTGCAGCGGCGGCCGGTCCGGCCGCGCCTGGTGTGGCCGAGGCCGGTCCGGTCGAGCCCCGGCTGTCGCGCTCCGCGCTGAGCGACGAGGCCACCACGCTCGACGCGGCCGACCGACTGCGCGCCAAGCGCGACGCCTTCACCCTCGACGACGTCATCTACCTCGACGGCAACTCGCTGGGCGCGCTGCCGCGTGCCGTCCCGTCCCGCCTGGCGGATGTGGTCGCCCGCGAATGGGGCGAGCTGCGCATCCGTTCCTGGGAGGAGAGCGGCTGGTGGACCGCGCCGGAGCGGGTCGGTGACCGCGTCGGCGGGCTCGTCGGCGCCGCCCCCGGCCAGGTCGTGGTGGGCGACTCGACGAGCGTGAACGTCTTCAAGGCGGTCGTCGCGGCCGTACGGATGGCCCAGGAGCGCGGCGCCCACCGCGATCAGATCCTGGTCGACGAGACCACCTTCCCCACCGACGGCTATATCGCCGAGTCCGCCGCCCGGATGACCGGCTGCACCCTGCGCCCGGTCGCGGCGGGCGACGTGCCCAGCGCCGTGGGCGCGCGCACCGCCGTCGCGCTCGTCAACCACGTGGACTACCGCACCGGCCGCCTCAACGACCTGCCCGGGACCACGGCCGCCGTACAAGCGGCGGGTGGACTCGTCGTATGGGACCTGTGCCACAGCGCGGGCGCCCTGCCGGTCGGGCTGGACGCCCATGGGGTCGACCTCGCGGTCGGCTGCACGTACAAGTACCTCAACGGCGGGCCCGGCGCGCCCGCGTATCTGTACGTCGCCCGTGCGCATCAGCCCCGCTTCGACTCGCCGCTGCCCGGCTGGAACTCGCATGCCGACCCGTTCGGCATGGCCTCCGCCTACACCCCGGCCGACGGCTCGGCCCGCGGCCGCGTCGGCACCCCGGACATCCTCTCGATGCTGGCGCTGGAGGCCGCCCTCGAGGTGTGGGACGACGTGACGATCGAGGACGTCAGAGCCAAGAGCCTGGCCCTGACGGACTTCTTCCTCCGCTGTGTCGAGGACTACGTCCCGGCCGGCCGCGTCCAGTCCGTCACCCCCGCCGCGCACACCGAGCGCGGCAGCCAGGTGGCGCTGCGGTGCGCGGACGCGGGGGAGGTGATGGCGGAGCTGACGCGGCGCGGTGTCGTGGGCGACTACCGCCGCCCCGATGTGCTGCGCTTCGGCTTCACCCCGCTGTACACGGGCTTCGCCGAGGTGGAGCGGGCGGCGCGGGTGCTGGCCGACGTGCTGCTGAAGGAGGGCTGACCGATGGGCGGGGCAGCGGCGGAGGAGACGTCGGTCCTCGGGCTCACACCCGTGGCCCCGGACCGGACCGCCGCGTACGGCGAACACCCGGACCAGGTGGCGGACTTCTACCTTCCGCGCGGGTCGCGCGGGCCGCGCGGGGCCGCCCGCCCCGCCCCGCTCGTCCTCCTCTTCCACGGCGGGGCTTGGCGCGCCCCCTACGACCGCCGCCATGTGTCGCCCTTCGCCGCCTTCCTGGCGGGGCGGGGGCTCGCGGTGGCGTCGGTCGAATACCGCCGGGGCGGGGCGGAACCCGCGCGGGCGGGGCGGTGGCCGGAGACGTTCGACGACATCGCGGCCGCCGTGGACACCGTGCCGGGCCTCGCCCGGGAGCTGGGGCTCCCCGGGGCCGACCCGGACCGCGTGGTGCTCACCGGGCACTCCGCGGGCGGGCACGCCGTGCTGTGGGCGGCGGCCCGGCATCGGCTGCCGTCCGGCACTCCCTGGCATCTGCCCTCCCCCTCCCCGCTCCGCGGTGTCGTCGCCCTCGCCCCGATCGCGGACCTCGCCACGGCCCGTGCGCTGGACGTCTGCTCCGGCGCCGTCGGCGAACTCCTCGGTGAACTCGGCGGCGACGGCGATGAACTGACGGCCCGGCTCGCCCTCGCCGACCCCGCCGCGCTGCTGCCCACCGCGATCCCCACCACCATCGTGCAGGGCGGCACCGACATCGACGTGCCACCGGCGGTCGCGGACGCCTTCGCGACGGCCGCGACCCGCGCCGGACAGGACGTCCGGCTGGTCAGGACGGAGGGCGGACACTTCCCACCCATCGACCCGACCACGCCCGTCGCCCACACCGTCGCCGAGGAAATCGCCCACGTGGCCGGGACAGGCCCGGCAAGGTAGTTGGCGCACCCCAGACCGCAGCGCCCCCGACCGCGCAGCACCGCAGCGCACCCGGCGCGTGCTACCGGCCCGCGCCCGGCCGCGCATTACCGCGTGGCAATGGGGCGTGTTGTTCCGGGGACGCGTCTGGCCGCGTGGTGCCGGGGGCGTACGTGGCCACGTGGTGTCGGGGCGCACCCGGCCGGGTAACCGGGGCGCTCCCGGCCACCCAGCATCCGGGCGCACCCGGCCACGCGACCCGCGGCACACCCGGCGCCTAGAGGGTGTCCGACGGACCTTGAGGCTTGCGACGGGCTGTTCCCCTCCCCGCCCTTTCCCGCACATCGATTGCGGCCCCGCCGCGTGGTGGGGCTCCGCCCCAGACCCTGGGGTCCAGGGGCGAAGCCCCTGGTTACGGGAAGGGGCGGGGAGGGGAAAAGATTCGCCGGACACCCCGTAGCGCCGCATGGCACCCGGCCACGCAACCGGTGGCACACCGGGCGCCCAGCGCCGCATGGCACCCGGCCACGCAACCGGTGGCACACCGGGCGCCCAGCGCCGCATGGCACCCGGCCACGCAACCGGTGGCACACCGGGCGCCCAGCGCCGCATGGCACCCGGCCACGCAACCGGTGGCACACCGGGCGCCCAGCGCCGCATGGCACCCGGCCACGCAACCGGTGGCACACCGGGCGCCCAGCGCCGCATGGCACCCGGCCACGCAACCGGTGGCACACCGGGCGCCCAGCGCCGCATGGCACCCGGCCACGCAACCGGTGGCACACCGGGCGCCCAGCGCCGCATGGCACCCGGCCACGCAACCGGTGGCACACCGGGCGCCCAGCGCCGCATGGCACCCGGCCACGCAACCGGTGGCACACCGGGCGCCCAGCGCCGCATGGCACCCGGCCACGCAACCGGTGGCACACCGGGCGCCCAGCGCCGCATGGCACCCGGCCACGCAACCCGTGGCACACCCGGCGCCCAGCGCCGCATCGCACCCCGGCCACGCCCCACCGCGGCGCGCGCCCCGTCGCGTAGTACTTGAGGCGGATGCCGCACAATCCACATTCCCGGGGACGACGGCGCCGCAGGCGCTCTCTACCGTGGACGGCGTGACCCAGACGATTCCGCGGACCGAAATCCGCACCATCCGCCGGGCGTTGTCCCATCTGCGGAAGGACATGATTACCGGGGCCTTCGCCTTCCGCCCGGTGCCGCCGCTGGCCGCCACGCATCCGCTGGTGCGGCACATGCCCCGGGCGGTGCGGCCGTACGCGCCGTGGTTGCCGCAGGCCGCGATCGTGGCCTGCGCCTTCTATCTCATGGCCGTGGCGGGCGAGACCGAGGGCGCAGCGCTGGCCCTGCTCAGTGGTGTGCCGCTGTTGCTGGCGCTTTACCGGCCGATCGGTGCCTGGTGGCTGTCGTTCGCGGCGAGCCTCGTCTGGGGCCTGGGCGGCGCCGACATGTACGGCGGGAGCATGTGGCCCTGGCCGACGACCCTCTTCGCGTCGCACATCGCGGTGATGGTGATCGTCGCGACCCAGAACCGCCCGCGTGTGGCCGGGCGGATGCTGCTGCTCACGGCCGGGTTCGGATTCGCCTGTGAACTCGGCATCAATGCGCGGCCCACGAACGCCTTCCCCATGGTGGTCGCCTCCTGCGTCATCGTGGGCGCCGTCGTCGCCCGGCGCAGTCTGCGCGAGACCAAGCAGCAGGTGGCCGTGCAGCAGTCGGCCACCTACGAGGAGCGCTCCCGCCGCACCCTGCTGGAGGAGCGCGCGACCATCGCCCGCGAGTTGCACGATGTCGTCGCGCATCACATGTCCGTGATCGCCATCCAGGCGGAGGCGGCCCCCTACCGGGTGGCGAACCCGCCCGAGGAGCTGGCCACCAGCTTCGCGACCATCCGCGAGAACGCGGTCGCCGCGCTCACCGAACTCCGCCGCGTCCTCGGCGTCGTCCGCGCCGACGACCCCGATGCCTACGCCGACGCCGACCCCGAGGCGCCCCAGCCCACCCTCGCCACGCTCGACACGCTCTTCGCGGGGGTCCGGGCGGCGGGGCTGACCGTCGAGCACGTCATCACCGGAGCCGTACGCCCGCTGCCCTCCGGTGTGGAGCTGTCCGCCTACCGGATCGTCCAGGAGGGGCTGTCCAACGCGCTGCGCCACGCCCCCGGATCCACCGCCCGCGTCGAGATCGCGTATGTCCTCGGAGGTCTGGGCCTGCGGATCGTCAACGGCCCGCCCACCCAGCCCGTACGCCCCTCGCCGGGCATGGGCCATGGGCTGCTCGGGATGCGGGAGCGCGTGGCGATGCTGAACGGGGAGATGACGGCGGGAACGGTGGAGGAGGACGGCGGCTACGAGGTCGCGGTCTTCATCCCGGCCGCGGCCCTTCCCGAAGCGGAGGCGTCCGGGTCGTTCGGGTCCTCCGGGCCGTCCGGGTCCTCCGGGTCCTCCGGATCAGAGGCGTCCGGACCGGCGGCACCGGGGCTGACGAAGGGGCCCGCCCCGGAAGGGGAGACGATGAAGCCATGACGACCGATGTCCCCCCTCCCATCCGCGTGCTGATCGCCGACGACCAGGTGATGGTCCGCGAGGGCTTCTCCGTGCTGCTGAACGCCCAGCCCGATATCGAGGTCGTCGGCGAGGCGGTCGACGGGCGCCAGGCCATCGCGCAGGTCGCCGCCCTGCGCCCCGACGTCGTTCTGATGGACATCCGCATGCCGGAGCTCAACGGCCTCGAGGCCACCCGGGAGATCGTCGCGGCGGACGCGGACGCCAAGGTGCTCGTCCTGACCACCTTCGACCTGGACGAATACGTGTACCAGGCGTTGCGCTCCGGAGCGAGTGGCTTCCTGCTCAAGGACGCCTCCGCCCGTCAGCTCGGCGAGGCGGTACGCGTCGTCGCGGCGGGCGAGGCGCTGCTCGCCCCGACCGTCACCAAGCGTCTGATCACCACGTTCTCGCGGATCGGGGAGGCCGCCGGGCTCGGTGGGCCGCTTCCCTCTCCGCAGGGGCGGCTGGCCGAGCTGACCGAGCGGGAGAACGAGGTCCTGGTGCTGGTCGCCCAGGGCTGCTCCAACGCCGAGATCGCCGAGCGGCTGATCGTCGCCGAGTCGACGGTGAAGACGCATGTCAGCCGGATCCTGGTGAAACTGGGGCTGCGCGACCGCACGCAGGCGGCGGTCTTCGCCTACGAGGCCCGCCTGGTCACCCCCGGAGGCTGAGGAGGCCCCCCGGAGACTGCGCGGGCCCGGAGACTGCGCGGGCCCGGAGACTGCGCGGGCCCGGAGACTGCGCGGGCCCGGAGACTGCGCGGGCCCGGAGGCAGCGCGGGGCCGGAGCCTAGGAGGCCCCGAAGGCTGGCGGGCCCGAGAGGCTGCGCGGCCCCCAGAGGCTGAACGGGCCCCGGCCCCCATAGGCTGAGCGGGCCCCGGCCCCCATAGGCTGAGCGGGGCCCAAACGCTGAGCGGCCCCCATAGGCTGAGCGGGGCCCAAGCGTTGAGCGGCCCCCATAGGCTGAGCGGGGCCCAAGCGTTGAGCGGGTCCCGAAGGCGGAGCAGGCCAGAGGCTAGGAGGCCCCGGCGGCTGAGCAGATCCAGGCTGAGCAGGCCCCGAAGGCTGAGCATGCCGCCAGAGGCTGAGCATGCCCTGGAGGCCGCGGGGCCCCGGCGGTAGCGTCCGGGGATGAGCAGCAGCCGTGCGGAAGCCCCCGCCTTCGATCCGTGGCAGCCGTCGTTCGTCGCGGACCCGTATCCGGCGTACGCCGCCCTGCGCGAGCGCGGCCGCGTGCACTGGTTCGAGCCCTCCCGTCAGTGGCTGATCCCGCGGCACGCTGATGTCAGCGCCCTGCTGCGGGACCGCCGGCTCGGCCGCACCTATCTGCACCGCTTCAGCCATGAGGAGTTCGGCCGCACCGCACCCCCGCCCGAGCACGAGCCGTTCCACACCCTCAACGACCACGGCATGCTCGATCTCGAACCGCCGGACCACACCCGGCTGCGGCGGCTCGTCTCCAAGGCGTTCACTCCGCGGACGGTCGAGGCGCTGGTGCCGACGATCCGGCGGTTCGCGGACGAACTCGTCGATTCCCTCGTCGCCTCGGGCGGCGGCGATCTCATCGCGGCGGTCGCCGAACCGCTGCCGGTCGCCGTCATCGCCGAGATGCTCGGCATCCCACCGGCCGACCGCCCCGCCCTGCGGCCCTGGTCGGCGGATATCTGCGGGATGTACGAGCTGGGGCCGAGCGAGGAGACGGCGCGCCGGGCGGTGCGCGCGTCGCTCGAATTCTCCGGCTATCTGCGCGAGTTGATCGGCGCGCGCCGCAAGGCCCCGGGGGACGATCTGATCAGCGGGCTCATCGCCGCGCATGACGAGGGTGACCGGCTCACCGAGCAGGAGATGATCTCCACCTGTGTGCTGTTGCTCAACGCGGGCCATGAGGCCACGGTCAACTCCACCGGCAACGGCTGGTGGGCGCTGTTCCGCCACCCCGAGCAGCTCGCCCGGCTCCGCGCCGAACCGGACGCGCTGCTGCCCACCGCCGTGGACGAACTCCTGCGCTTCGACACCCCGCTACAGCTCTTCGAGCGCTGGGTGCTGGAGGACATCGAGGTCGATGGCACGGCCATCCCGCGCGGCAGCGAGGTCGCCCTGCTCTTCGGGTCGGCCAACCGCGACCCGGCCCGTTTCGACCGCCCCGACGCCCTCGATCTCTCCCGCGCCGACAACCCGCATGTCAGCTTCGGCGCCGGGATCCACTACTGCCTCGGCGCCCCGCTGGCCCGTCTTGAGCTCGCCGCCTCCTTCGGGGCCCTGCTCCGTAAGGCGCCCGGGATGCGGCTGGTCAAGGAGCCGGAGCCGCAGGCGAACTTCGTGATCCGCGGGCTGCGGGAGCTGCTGGTCGAGCTCTGAGCGGACGACGACGGCCGGACAGCAGACACGCAGACAGCAGCCAGCAGACACAGCACCCTGCAGATAGCGCAGACGAAAGTGCCCCCTGTTGTCCACAGCCTGTGGACAACAGGGGGCGATTGCCGGGGTGTGGTGGGCCGACGGGGGTCAGCCGCCGATGTCACGGCGGCGCAAACCCACCAGTCCTCCGGCGGCGAGAACGACCGAGAGAAGCAGCAGCCACAGGAACGGTGCGGCCGTCACCTCATCGCCCGGCAGCTTCGGCAGATGGCTGAAGGGCGAGGTGTTCATGACGGAATCGGACAGCTCCAGCGCCGGGCCCATCCAGCCCAGGGCGACCACCCAGCCGACGAAGGCCCAGGCCGCGGCCGAGTACTTCGGCAAGACGCCCACGAGGAAGAGCGTCACGCTGGTGAGCACCCACAGTGCCGGGAGCTGGGCGAGGGCGGCGCCCATGCAGCGGCCGAGCTGGTCGGCCAGATCGCCCGCCGCGACGCCGTACCCCAGGCCGAGTGCCAGACCGCCGATGGCGAGGATGACGGCCGGGCCAAGGTAGGCGATGACCAGATGGCTCCCGGCCCAGCGGAGCCGGCCCACGGCGTTGGACAGCAGGGGCTCGGCGCGCTGGTCGGTCTCCTCGCTGCGCAGCCGCAGCACGGAGCTGGCGGTGTAGACGGTGAGGATGGTGCCGAGGACGCCGACCATGGCGGCCAGGAACGCGTCGTTGAGCCCCTGGGCGCCGCCCATCCGCTGGATGATGTCGCGGGTCTGGTTGCTGTCGCCGAGGAAGTCGTCGGCACCGTCGGAGATGGATCCGAAGATGGCGCCCGCGAAGACGAAGCCCGCGGCCCAGCCGAGCAGGGCACCGCGCTGCAGCCGCCAGCCCAGGCCGTACACGCCGTTCAGCAGCGGGCCCGCGGCCGGCGGGCCGGGACGGCTGGCGTAGAAGCTGGCGCCCACGTCGCGACGGCCCGCGAGGGAGTACGCGAGGCTGATCGAGGCCGCGGCGAGCACGGCGATCAGCAGCAGCGGCCACCAGCGCTCGCCCCCGTACGGCCGGGCGTACTCGGCCCAGCCCAGCGGCGAGAGCCAGACCAGGACGTGGCCGGAGCCCTTGGTGCCGTCCTCGGCGGCGTCACCCGCCATGCGCAGCACGAAGGCGACACCGACCGCGGCGGAGCTCAGGCCCCGGGCCAGCCGTGCGTTCTCCGTGAGCTGGGCGGCGACGGCGGCCAGCCCGCCGAAGGCCATACCGGACAGGCCGACGGCGAGGCCGAGGGCGAGCGCGCCGGTGCCGCCCTGGCCCGCGAGGCCGCCCGCGATGAGCAGGGTCACCGCGCCGTTGGCGATGCCCACGGCGAGCAGGGCCGAGGTGAGACCGGCGCGGCGGCCGACCATGCCGGCGGAGAGCGCCTCCTGACGACCGGTCTCCTCCTCCTCACGGGTGTGCCGGATCACGATCAGCAGGCTCATGATCGCGGCGAACACGGTAAGGAAGGCACCCACGCGCCAGACGGTGAGCGCGCCGAGCGAATCGTCGAAGGCGGCGCCGAACAGGGCCCGTGTCGAGCCGTTCCCGTTCATGTCGTGGACGAGGTTGGCGCGGCGGGCGGGGGTGTCGTACGCGCTCTTCAGACGGCCGACGGTGCTGCTGGCCGTGAGCCCCAGGCACAGCACCCACACCGGCATCATGATCCGGTCGCGGCGCAGGGCGAGCCGCAGCAGCGTGCCCGTGCCGGCCAGATCGCGGGCCGATCCGCGGGTGCGGGGGGAGACCCGGGCGTCGGCTACGGCGGTCATCGGACGATCGCCTCGGCTTCCGTGTGCGAGATGTCGTCCTGGTAGTGGCGGAGAAAGAGCTCTTCCAGGGTGGGCGGGGTGGAGATGAGGCTGCGCACCCCGGCCTGGGTGAGCTGTCGCAGCACGGCGTCCATCTTGTCGGTGTCGACCTGGAGCTTGACCTGGCGGCCCTGAATGTCCACGTTGTGCACACCGGGGAGGCCGGACAGGCCGTTCGGCTCTTCGGCGAGCTCGGCGGTGACCGACGTACGGGTCAGATGGCGCAGCTCGGTGAGCGAGCCGGACTCCACCCGCTTGCCCTTGCGGATGATGCTCACTCTCCGGCAGAGCGCCTCGACCTCACTGAGGATGTGGCTGGAGAGCAGGACCGTACGGCCGCGGTCGCGCTCCTCGGCGACGCACTCGCGGAAGACCTCCTCCATGAGCGGGTCGAGCCCGGAGGTGGGCTCGTCGAGGATCAGCAGCTCCACTTCGGATGCGAACGCGGCGACCAGGGCGACCTTCTGCCGATTGCCCTTGGAGTACGTACGGCCCTTCTTGGTGGGGTCGAGCTCGAACCGCTCCAGGAGCTCGGCACGGCGTGCGGAGTCCAGCCCGCCGCGCAGCCGTCCGTACAGGTCGATGACCTCTCCGCCGCTCAGGTTGCGCCACAGGGTGACGTCCCCGGGGACGTAGGCGATGTGGCGGTGGAGGTCGACCGCGTCGTGCCAGGGGTCCTTGCCGAGCATCTGCACCGCACCGGAGTCGGCGCGGAGCAGACCGAGGAGGACCCGGATGGTGGTGGACTTCCCGGCGCCGTTGGGCCCGAGGAAGCCATGGACCTCACCTGCCTCGACTTCGAGGTCGAGGCCGTCCAACGCGTGGGTCCGGCCGAAGGACTTGTGGAGGCCGGACACGGAGATTGCCGTTTTCATGATTTCGAAGCTACGCTAGTTTCACAAAATTGTGAAGTTAAGGAACCATATAAACTTATGATGATGTGACGAAGAGAGGAGATGATGAAGCGGTGAGGGAGATGATCGAACCGGAGGACGCGCCCGGTGACGCGCGCGACGAAACGGCGGTGTCCAGGTTCGTCGAGCGGTTCGCGGCCGATCTGGCCGAGGCCGGTATGCAGCGCATGGCGGCGCGGGTCTTCGCGGCGCTTCTCGTCTCCGACGCCGGCGCCCTCACCTCCGCCGAGCTCGCCGAGCAGCTACGGATCAGCCCGGCCGCGGTCTCGGGCGCGATCCGCTATCTGGCCCAGGTGGACATGGTGGTGCGCGAGCGCGAGCCGGGCTCCCGCCGCGATCGCTACCGGCTCTACAGCGAGGTCTGGTACGAGACCCTGACCCGCCGCGACCAGATGATGGCCCGCTGGGAGAGCACCATGCGGGACGGTGTGAAGGTGCTCGGGCCGGGCACCCCGGCGGGGCTGCGGATCACCGAGACCGCCGACTTCTTCGAGTTCGTCCAGCAGGAGCTGCCCAAGATGCTGGAGCGCTGGCGCGTCCACCAGGCCGCGGACCGCGCCGCGGAGGCGCGCGAGGCGCGCGAGGCGCGCGAGGCGGAGGCGGGCTAGCGGCCGGGGCGGCGCCCCGAGCGCGGCGCCCCCGGGCCCGTAGACGCCGGGGCCGGGGGCGCCCGGCCCGGGGGCGGGTCGCCGGGCGGTCCCGCCTGGCGCCGGACGCGGTCGCCCGCGGCCCCGCGCCGGTGGCGGTCGCCCGCGGCCGCGCGCAAGTGGCAGTCGCATGCGGCCCGGCGGCGGTGGCCGTCGTGTCCGGCCGCGCGCCAGTGGTGGTCGCGTGCGGCTTGGTGCCGGTGGCGGTCGTGTCGGGTCCGGTGCCGGTGGCGGTCGCCCGTGGCCGCGCGCCAGTGGTGGTCGCATGCGGCCCGGCGGCGGTGGCCGTCGTGTCCGGCCGCGCGCCAGTGGTGGTCGCGTGCGGCTTGGTGCCGGTGGCGGTCGTGTCGGGTCCGGTGCCGGAGGCGGTCGCCCGTGGCCGCGTGCTAGTGGTGGTCGCGTGCGGCCCGGCACAGGTGGCCGTCGCGTGCGGCTTGGTGCCGGTGGCGGTCGTGTCGGGTCCGGTGCCGGAGGCGGTCGCCCGTGGCCGCGTGCTAGTGGTGGTCGCGTGGGGCCCGGCACAGGTGGCCGTCGCTTGCGGCCTGGTGCCGGGGGCCGTCTTGTCCGGCCCGGTGCCGGTGCCGGTGCCGGTGGCGGTCGTGTCCGGTCCGGTGCCGGTGGCCCTCGTGTCCCGATCGCGCCGTCCGCCCGGTGGTGGCGCGAGTGGGGCTCAAGGGCGGTGGGGCAGCATCAGAGACCACGCCTCCGCCAGGACCGTCCAGGTGCGGCTGCGCACCGGGCCCCGGATCAGCGCGTCCGCGTGATAGCGGAAGTCCGGGCCGGAGACGGTGACGGCCCGCGCCCGGGTGCGCAGCGGGCCGTCCGCCGCGTGGGGATGGACGACGACCTCGGCCAGTCCGCCGCCCGGTGCGGCCGTCGACACCGAGACCCGCTCCACTGGCCGGTCCAGATCGGTCAGCAGCACCCCGTCCGCCTCGATCCGCAGCCGCTGCGGCGGCGGATGCGCCGGCCGCCGGGCGCCGCCGGCCAACCCGATCACGGGGAGCGAGAGCAGCGTCAGCGCGGTGCGGGCGGTGCGGGCCGCCGGGGTCCACCACGGCTGGTTGCCGTCGCCGTCCGGATCGCCGCCGGGCGGGCCCCCGCCGTCTCCGCCGCCTCCGCCGTCCCCATCCTCCTCGGCCCGGCGGCGGCGGTCGCGGTCGCAGGGATCGCAGCGGCAGTCCCGGCCCCTCGCCCCGCCGTCGTGCGGGCCCGGGTCGTGCCCGTCCGCCCCGGCCGCCGCGCCGCATCCGCCGCCCGGCGTCCCGTGCGCACCGTAAGAAGCGCGTCCGGAGGGGATCCGCAGGCCGCCGAGGACCACCCCGCCGCTCTCGTCCACCAGCAGATCACGCGGGCGCGCGGTCCCGTCGAGGACCGTACGGGCCGCGGCGACCGCGTCCGTCGGTACGCCGAGCGAATGGGCCAGGGCGACCGTCGCGGAGCCGCCGACCGGGACCACCGACAGCGTCGCGTCCGCCAGCTCCCGCCGCCGGTGCAGCAGCTCCACCATCCGCAGCAGGGCGCGGTCGTCGCCCACCAGCACCGGCCGGCGGGCGCCCCGGCGGGCCAGTGCCCGCTCGACTTCCTCCGGGCCGTCCGGCAGGCAGATTTTCGTCTGCGCGCCCGCGCAGAGCACATCTTTCGCGATCCGCACCGACTCCCCGTCCGTTCGCCGGGCGTTGGGGTCGATGACCATGAGCAGCGGGCGCCCCCGGACGGTGTCCGGCGCAGGGGGCCGGGGATCTGGAGCCGACACCTCGGTCCTTCCTCAGGTAATCTCTCGGTGCAAGAGCCCCTGTCGCTGTTGCGCCAGGGGCTTCGTCTATCCGGGGCACCGGTTCGACGGCTCTTGTGGTGGCGCACGTCACCATGCACGTTGGACATGCCCCGCCCGGAAGGGGTGTACGCCTGTGCCCGCACTTGTGCTGCTCGGTGCTCAGTGGGGTGACGAGGGCAAGGGGAAGGCCACCGATCTGCTCGGCGGCTCCGTCGATTATGTAGTGCGCTACCAGGGCGGTAACAACGCCGGCCACACCGTGGTGGTGGGCGACCAGAAGTACGCGCTGCACCTCCTCCCGTCCGGAATCCTGTCGCCCGGGTGTACCCCGGTCATCGGCAACGGTGTCGTCGTGGACCCTGCGGTCCTGCTCTCCGAGCTGAGCGGACTGGATGAGCGCGGCGTCGACACCTCCAAGCTGCTGATCAGCGGTAACGCCCATCTGATCACGCCGTATCACACGACCCTCGACAAGGTGTCGGAACGCTTCCTCGGTAAGCGGAAGATCGGCACCACCGGCCGTGGCATCGGCCCGGCCTACGCGGACAAGATCAACCGCGTGGGCATCCGGGTCCAGGACCTCTTCGACGAGTCGATCCTGCGCCAGAAGGTAGAGGCGGCCCTGGACCACAAGAACCAGGTGCTGGCCAAGCTCTACAACCGTCGTGCCATCGCGGTCGACCAGGTCGTCGAGGAGCTGCTGGGCTACGCGGACCCGCTCAGCGGCTATGTCGCCGACACCACCCTGCTCCTCAACAACGCCATCGACCAGGGCCAGGTCGTCCTCTTCGAGGGCGGCCAGGGCACCCTGCTCGATGTCGACCACGGCACGTATCCCTTCGTCACCTCCTCCAACCCGACCGCGGGCGGCGCCTGCACCGGCACCGGAGTGGGCCCGACGAAGATCAACCGCGTGATCGGCATCCTGAAGGCGTACACCACCCGCGTCGGCGCGGGCCCGTTCCCCACCGAGCTCCTCGACGAGGACGGCGAGAAGCTGCGCACGATCGGCGGCGAGCGCGGTGTGACCACCGGGCGCGACCGGCGCTGCGGCTGGTTCGACGCGGTCATCGCGCGCTATGCGACCCGGGTCAACGGCCTGACCGACTTCTTCCTCACCAAGCTGGACGTGCTCACCGGCTGGGAGCGGATCCCGGTGTGCGTCGCCTACGAGATCGACGGCAAGCGGGTCGAGGAGCTGCCGTACAGCCAGACCGACTTCCATCACGCCAAGCCGATCTACGAGACCCTGCCGGGCTGGTCGGAGGACATCACCCAGGCCAAGACCTTCGACGAGCTGCCGAAGAACGCGCAGAAGTACGTCCAGGCGCTCGAGGAGATGTCGGGCGCCCCGATCTCGGCGATCGGCGTCGGACCGGGCCGCGACGAGACCATCCAGATCAACTCGTTCCTCTGACCCTCTGACCCTCTGATCCCTCTGACCCTCGGACGGGAGAGCGGCCCGCGCGCCGGCGTCACCACGCCGCGGGCGGGCCGTCGGCGTCACTACGCCGCGGGCGGGCCGAACACTCCGGCGGGCTGCTGCGCCTGACCGACGGGGGCCGTGGCCCGCTGCTCCTGCATCTTGGTGATCCGCCGCACCACCGCGATGGCCAGCAGCGCCGTCAGAATGCCGATGAGGTCGTCGGCGATGCTGACGGCGACCCTGGGCCGCTGTTCCCGGATGTTGTCGCCGACGATCTCGCTGGCCCCGTTCACCGGGAACATGAGGAACATGATCACGAAGAACGTCCACCACCAGTGCAGCACCCCGCGTCCGCGACGGCCGGGCCCCGGGGGAGTGCTCGAGGTCCAGATGTCGTTGGCGATCTGCTTGGGAAGCCACAACTGGGCGACCGGGATGAACCAGGCGCCCACGGCATAGCCGCTGCCGAACCGCTGCCGGCCGGGGTTGAGAACCGTGGAGTTGATGTAGGCGGTCCGGAACCAGACCAGCCACAGCACGACGAGCACGAGCGCGGCGACACTCGTGCCGCTGTCCATCGCTTCGACGTCGCTCTTCTTGCTGTTGAGCATGTTGTCGTTGACCGAGTCGAGCGAGAAGTAGGTGTCGAGCAGCGAGATGTTCAGCGCCATATCGAGCAGGGTCAGCACCAGCCAGATGCCGAACATGCTCATCAAGGCGGTGGCCAGACCCCGTATCGGCTTCAGCCTGGTGCCCGGGGCGGGATAGCCCACCGGCGTCTGATAGCCGCCCTGCCAGGGCTGGGTGGGCGGCGGCACCTGGTATGCGGGCCCCCCGGCCGCGTGTGCGTGGGGTGTCGCGTACGCCGACGGCGTGCCGTACGCGGAGGGGCCGGGCGGGGTGTGCGGGGCGGCCTGGACTTGGCCGGTCTGGGGGTGGCCGTACGCCGACGGGCCCTGCTGCGTCGCCACGGCGCCCGGCTGAGCGTTCTCGGCCTCCACCTCCAGCAACTGCAGCGCGTCCCGGCCGAGCCGGGCGAGCAACCCGCCCGGCAGCCAGGGCTCGCCGTCGTCGGTCACCGGCTGGGTGGCGGCGACCAGATCGTCCACCGAGGGCCGCTTGGCCGGATCCTTGTTCAGACACGCGGTGACCAGCCCGCGCGCCCCCTCGGGGAGCCCCGTCAGATCGGGCTCCTCCTGGGCTATTCGGTACATCAGAGCATGGATACCGCTCTCCACGCTGCCGAAGGGCTGACGTCCGGTGGCGGCGAAGGCGAGCACCGAGCCGAGGCAGAAGACATCGCTCGCGCCGGTGACCGGCTCGCCGCGCACCTGCTCGGGCGACATGAACCCGGGCGAGCCGACGACCGCGCCGGTCATCGTCAGATTGCCGCCCGCGGTGGAGCCCACGGGGTCCAGGGCGCGCGCGATGCCGAAGTCGATGACGCGCGGACCGTCGATGGTGATGAGGATGTTGGACGGCTTGAGGTCGCGGTGGATCAGCCCGGCGCCGTGGATGTCGCGCAGCGCGAGGGCCAGTCCGTTCGCCAGGATCCGCAGCGAGCGTTCGGGCAGCGCTCCGAAGTCCTCGGCGACGACGCTGTGCAGGGACGGACCGCCGATGTAGCCGGTGGCCACCCAGGGCACCTCGGCGTCGGTATCGGCGTCGAGCACGGGGGCGGTCCACTGGCCGCCGACCCGTGTGGCCGCCTCCACCTCCCGCTTGAAGCGGCCGCGGAAGTCGGGCTGTCGTGCGAGTTCGGCCTGTACGAGCTTCACTGCGACGGTGCGGCCGCGGGCGGAGCGGGCGAGGTAGACCCGGCCCATTCCGCCCTCGCCAAGCTTGCCGAGCAGCCGGTACTCGCCGATCCACCGCGGGTCCTGGGCCCCGAGGTTCTCCATCGCGGTGTGGCTCCTGTCCCTGTGCCGATAGTCCCTGCGCCGATCGGCCGATCAGTCGAGGCGGGTGAACGTCTGTGTCATCGTCTCATCGCTGTAATCGTCCGGGTCGTCATACTCGACACGCAGCTTGTCATGTCCGGAAGAGGTGAACGTCAGTGACGTGCCGGGCCCACAGAGATTCTTAGGGGTACCCCCGGTGAACTTCGAGGGGCTGAGGACGAGGCCCTTCTCCACCGAGGCCAGCACCCGGTCACCCTCGCAGTGGTACTTCTTACTGTCCGCGACCTCTTGCGCCACCGCGCTGCCGATCGCGCCCTGCTTGATGGTGATTTTCAGCGTGGCGTCCTGCTTCCCGAACGCGGCCTTCGCCAGCCAAGTGCCCTCGTACGAGGAGGGAATCGGCTTGCCGCCGCTCTTCGAGGGGCGCAGCGTCGCCTCGTAGGAGCCGTCCGTGGTACTCCAGGCGAGGGTGCCGTCGTTGCCTATCCGCAGGGTCTGCTCGCCGACCGTGCTGCAACTGTCCTCGGGGATGCTGGTGGTGACCTCGTCGTCCTCGATGAGCAGCAGGCTGTCCGCCGACTTGAGCTTGGCCGAGTCCTGGCAGAACGAGTCCGAGTCGGAGGTCAGGGTCTCGGCGACGAACGCGCCGACCGGCCCCTGGGAGAGGACGATCCGGCGGATCTTGCCGGTGGATGAGCCGCTCTCCTTGATCTCGCCCTCCCAGGCGCCCAGATACTCGGTGGGCACGTCGCCGGTCGTGTCCAGCTTGGTCGCGGACGGATCGGGCGCGCCGCCCGAACCACCGGTGGGCGCCTTGGAGTTGGCGGCATCCGGGCCGGCGGGCGGGGTGTGGGTCGTCTTGTCGTAGTCGGTCTTGGCCTTGTCGCCCTTGTCGTCGTTCCCCTTGACCACGACGAGGGCGGCGACCCCGGCTATGAGCAGCGTGGCGACGGCGGCAGAGACGACGATGAGCGTCTTACGGCGGCGCTTGGGCTGGGGCGGCTGCGGCGAGCCGCCGCCGGGGCCGCCTTGCCTGCCTGGTCCGCCGGGTCCGCCTGGCGCAGCCGGTGCGCTCGGTCCGCCCGGACCGCTCGGACCGCTCAGGCCGAAGCCGACGGAGGGCGTGGCGGCGGCCGCCTGGCCTGGGGACGGGGCGGGCCCGAACGAGGTGACGGCGGGCGGCCCGAAGGCGTGCGGCGGCGTCTGCGGCTCGCCGTCCGCGCCGGGCTGCGACGGGGTGGCGTGCGGCGGGTAGCCGTACGCCGGAGCGGCGTAGGGGGCGGCGGAACCGGGCGAGTTGGGCGCGGCGGGAGCTGCTCCGGCGTGAGGTGGGGTGGGGTTTCCGGGGGTGCCGTGGGCGGGTGCGCTCTGTGGCGGTGTGGCGTTTCCGGGTGTGGCGTGGGGCGGCGCGCCCTGGGGCGGTGTGGCGCTTCCAGGTGTGCCCTGCGCGCCGCCTGCCTGCTGCGGCGCTGCGTACGGTGCGGGGCTCTGTGGCCCGGCGCCGACGGGTGAGTTGGGCGATGCGGCTGCCGCGTCGCCCGTTCCGGCGTGCGGCGGCGTGGGGTGCCCGGGTGCGCCCTGGCCTTCGCCCGCCTGTGGTCCGGCGGAGGAGAGCGCGCCCTTCTGCGGCCCGCCCGGCGTCGCGGCAGAGGCGGAGCCCTGGCTTCCACCGGCCGGGGACGCGTCCGCCTGCCTCGGGTCTGCCTGCGCCGCGCCTGCCTGCGCCGCGCCTGCTTGCGCCGCGTCTGCCTGGGGCGCGGCGGACGGTCGGCCGGGTGTTGCGGGTGTTCCGGATGCGGCGGCGTGGCTCGTGGCGGCACCACTGGGCGTGCTGGGCGACGCGGCGGATCCTCCCGCCGCCCCAGCCTGCGCCGCGCCCGCCGAAGGCGCGGCGCCCTGCGGCCCTGTGGCTGCCCCGCCCGGCGCTGCGGGCGCGGCGGCGGGATGGCCCGGGGCGTCATGATGCGCGGCGGCCTGCTGGGGCGCGCCCTGCCCCGTCCCGCCGTGGCCCGAACTGGCGTGACCCGGCCCGGCGTGCCCCGTCCTGCCGTGGCCCGAACCGGCGTGCGCGCCGTCGGCCGATGGCGCGTCGGCCGACGACGCGGCAGCCTGCGGCCCGGCGGCCGGGTCAGGGGTGCGCCGGTCCCCGCCCGACTGCCGTGTGGCGCTGTACGGCGCAGCAGGGTGCCCGCCGGGCGTCGCGGGTCCGGCGGCCTGTCCCGCGCCAGCGTGCTGCCCGGCGGCATGCCCCGCGCCCGCCTGCCCCGCGCCCGCCTGCTGCCCGCCCGCCTGCCCCGCGTCCGCCTGCGGCATCGCGGCGTACGGTCCGGCGGCGTGCCCGCCCGGCTGGGCCGTGCCGCCCTGCCCCGCGCCCGCCGAAGGAGGCGCGGACGGAGCCGGGGGGAGTGCCGCGCCCGCCTGAGGCGCGGCCGACGGGAGCGGCGGTGTGATGGGTGGCGGGGGCGTGGGGGGCTCCGCCGGAGCCAGCGGGTACGACGTGGCCGACGGCGGCGCGGAGGGCGGCGGCGGGACGGTGGGCCCTGCCGCCCCGGCCACGGGCGCGGCGGGTCCCGCCGCCCCGGCCATCGGCGGTACGGCCGGCCGCGCGGGCATTCCCGGCACGGCGGGCACCCCCGGCCCCGCGGGCGTCTCGACCTCCAGGAGCTGCACCGCATGCCGTCCGAGCTGGGCGACGAGCCCGCCCGGCAGCCACGGTTCGCCGTCGTCGTCCGCACCGGCCGTACGGTCCAGCAGCGCTTCCAGCGAGGGCCGGTCGTCCGGTGCCTTCTTCAGGCAGTCGGTGACCAGCTCGCGCAGCCCCTCCGGCAGCCCCTCCAGGTCCGCTTCCTCCTGTGCGATGCGGTACATGACCGCGTGCACCCCGCTGTTGGCCGTGCCGAAGGGCTGACGGCCGGTCGCCGCGTAGGCGATTACCGAGCCGAGGCAGAAGACATCGCTGGCGGGGGTGACCCGCTCGCCGCGCACCTGCTCGGGCGACATGAAACCGGGCGACCCGACGACGGCGCCGCTGCGCGTGAGGATGCCGTCGGTGACGGTCTCCAGCGCCCGGGCGATACCGAAGTCGATGACGCGCGGACCGTCGATGGTGACCAGGACGTTGGAGGGTTTGAGGTCGCGGTGGACCAGACCGGCGTCGTGGATGTCCCGCAGGGCCTGCGTGAGGCCGTGGGCCAGGATGCGGACGGTCCGCTCGGGCAGGCGGCCCGACTCGGAGACGATCGCGTGCAGGGAGGGACCGGCGATGTAGCCGGTGGCGACCCATGGGGTGGCGGCCTCGGTGTCGGCGTCCAGCACCGGCGCGGTCCACGCGCCGCCGACCCGCTGCGCGGCCCGTACCTCCTGTTTGAACCGCCGCCGGAATTCGGCCTGTTGGGCGAGCTCGGTCTGGACGAGCTTCACCGCCACCGTACGGCCGCGCGAAGAATGAGCCAGGAACACCCGGCCCATGCCACCCGCGCCAAGGCGCCGGAGCAGCCGGTACTCACCGATCCATCGAGGGTCCTCGGCCCCCAGGTCTTCCATGCGTCGATCGCCCCTTCCCCGTGAATCCCCCTGATCAGCCCCTTGGAGAGAATAAAGGCGGCTGAGAGCGAAGTGGACGACGCGGACGATCCGTTATCGGTTCCGTATCCGTCCTGTGTCACTCGCGGGCCGGGGAGCGAAATCCGGACGCCGCGTCCCGGTCACCGGCGGTGACGACAGGGGCGCCGCGGCCCGGCAAGGTGTCGGTGGGCGGGCCGAAACCCTGACAGCCTGTCGGTGCCCGGCCCGGGGATGCGGTCCGTACGCTGGTTCCACCCCGACCCGCGAGCGATCCGAGGTACCGAACGTGTCCGTGCAGCCCAGCCCCGACCTCGCGGCCGGCGCCGCCGTCAAGGCCGCCGACCGCGCGCATGTGTTCCACTCCTGGTCCGCGCAGGGCCTCATCGACCCCCTCGCCGTCGCGGGCGCCGAAGGCTCGTACTTCTGGGACTACGACGGCAACCGCTACCTCGACTTCTCCTGCCAGTTGGTGAACACCAACATCGGCCATCAGCACCCCAAGGTCGTCGCCGCGATCCAGGAGCAGGCCGCGAAGCTGTGCACCATCGCCCCGGGCTTCGCCGTGGACGTACGGTCCGAGGCGGCGCGGCTGGTCGCCGAGCGCACCCCCGGCGACCTCGACAAGATCTTCTTCACCAACGGCGGCGCCGAGGCGGTGGAGAACGCGGTCCGGATGGCCCGGCTGCACACCGGCCGCCCCAAGCTGCTCTCCGCCTACCGCTCGTACCACGGGGCCACCGCCACCGCGATCAACCTCACCGGCGACCCCCGCCGCTGGCCCTCCGACAGCGCCTCGGCGGGCGTGGTGCACTTCTGGGCGCCGTTCCTCTACCGCTCGCCCTTCCACGCCGACAGCGAGGCGCAGGAGTGCGAGCGCGCGCTGCGCCACCTCGAGGACACCATCGCCTTCGAGGGCCCGCAGACCATCGCCGCGATCATCCTGGAGACCATCCCCGGCACCGCCGGGATCATGGTCCCACCGCCCGGCTATCTCGCCGGGGTCCGCGAGATCTGCGACCGCTACGGCATCGTCTTCATCCTGGACGAGGTCATGGCGGGCTTCGGCCGCACCGGCCACTGGTTCGCGGCCGACCACTTCGGCGTCACCCCGGACCTGCTGACCTTCGCCAAGGGCGTCAACTCCGGCTATGTGCCGCTCGGTGGCGTCGCGATCTCCGCCGAGATCGCCGCGACCTTCGACCAGCGGCCCTACCCCGGCGGTCTCACCTACTCCGGCCACCCGCTGGCCTGCGCCTCGGCCGTCGCGACGATCAACGCGATGGCGGAGGAGGGGATCGTGGAGAACGCCGCCGCGATCGGAGAGAACGTGATCGGCCCGGGGCTGCGGGAGATCGCCGAGCGTCACCCCTCGGTCGGCGAGGTGCGCGGCCTCGGCGTCTTCTGGGCGCTGGACCTGGTCAAGGACAAGGAGACCCGCGAACCGCTCGTCCCGTACAACGCCGGCGGACCGGACAACCAGCCGATGGCCGGCTTCGCCGCGGCCTGCAAGCGCGGCGGTCTGTGGCCCTTCGTGAACATGAACCGCACCCATGTCGTGCCGCCGTGCACCGTCACCGAGGCCGAGGCCAAGGAGGGGCTCGCGATCCTGGACGAGGCGCTGGCCGCGGCCGACGCGCATACGGCGTAGCCGCACCGGGGGCCCGGGGAACGCCGACCCCGGGCCGTCCCGGGTGGGCTGCCTGGGTGGTCCTCGTTCCGCTGCCCGTTTGCCCTCGGGCCGCTGCCCGACCGCTGCCCGGTGTAGACCACCGCCGCACTCTGCGTGTTCCGCGCAACGGCCCTCGCATATCGTGATGCGAGGGCCGTCCGCTTTCTTACACCGACGGCCGTGGAAGGAGACGGTCCTCGATGCCCGTGCCCGGCGCCAGCCCGGTCAAGCGGAACACCCTGCGGCAGCAGATCGCCGACGCGCTCTGTGACGAGGTGCTCGCGGGCCGGCTCCTTGCGGGGCGCCAGTTCACCGTCAAGGAGATCGCCCAGCAGTACGGCGTCTCCGCGACCCCCGTCCGGGAGGCGCTGCTGGATCTGTGCTCCCAGGGGCTGCTCGATGTCGAGGAGCACCGGGGGTTCAGGGTCCACGACTTCACCATCGACGACTTCCGGCACATGGTCGACGCCCGCACGATGGTGGTCGAGGGCGTCTTCCGGCACTACGTCGAGCTGAAAACCATGACCCCGCAGGCGCTGGCCTCGGTAAGGCGGCGGGCCGAGGAGGCGGAGCGGGCCGCCCGCTCCGGTGACCTGGACATCCTCATCGGCTACGACCTGCGCTTCTGGCGCGAGATCTGCGGGCTGGTCGGCAATCCGTATGTGTCGGACTTTCTGCAGCGGCTACGCGTGCAGACCTGGGTCTTCACGGTGCCGTATCTGCGTCGCGTACCCGATCTGCGCGGTCAGCTATGGACCGGGCACTCCGAGCTGACCGCGGCGGTCACCCGCGGGGACCCACATGACTCGGAGCGGTTGATAGGGGCGTACAACACGCATTTCCGTGCGCTGATCGAGCGGTTGGTGGAGCGCGAGGAGTCGCGCGCGCAGAACCGGACGTCGGAGGTCAACTCCCCCTGATCTCCTCCTGAACTCTTCCCGAACTCCTCCCGGCCCGTCAGCGGTTCCCCCGGGCGGTGAGTGAGCCGGAGGCCGGGGAGGCCGGAGCGGCGGCGGGTGGACCGACCCGCCAGGGTTGGCTTCCGGCACTCTTCGCGACGCGTACGCGGGGCATTACGCTGAGCCGACCATCGACCGTACGGATACGAGAGTGAGATCGCGTGGCATGTGACCTCTGGCTGGTCCCCCTCGTCGATGTGCTGTGCCACAGCCCCGACAACCCCTTCGCCGAAGAGATCGCCGCGTACGACAAGGCGCTCAGTGATGCCGGTTTGCCGCCCGTACCCGTCTTCAGTTATATGCCGGGACTGTCCGGGGATGTCGCCCCGGTGGCCGGTTTCGACTACGACGCGCTGCACTTTCTCCGCCGTGCCTATCTGTTGCAACTGTGCGGACTCGCGGTGACGCCGGTGGACGAACTGGGCGGGGACTACGAGCAGTTGCTGGAGATGTTCGAGCCCACGGCCCAGCAGTCGCATCTGGTGTGGCACTACGACCACGCGGGGGCGTATGTCCCCGTCGACTTCCAGAGCCCGCTGTCCAACGACGAACTCCTCGAGGGCGGCGGCCCGTTGGGATCCAGCCACGGCCTGCTGCGCGAGCTGGAGGCGGTCGCCCCGGCGCTCGGCATCGACCCGTCCAACCCCCCGGCCGCCCCCGCGCCCCCGGCCCGCCCCACGAGCCTGGAGGAGCCGGCGGCCTCGGTCCCGTACGAGGACAGCCCCTTCGCACGGGAGCGCCATGTCTGGCTGGGCCTGCACGCGGCGGCGACGCGCAGCCTGGGCCAGGGCTCGATGATCGTCTTCAGCTAACCGCTCCTTCGGCTTACCGCTCCATTGGCTGATCGCTCCGACAGGCGTTGCGGTCCGGTCGTCAGCGGGGCGGCTCGGGAGGACGCTGCCGCGGCATATTGGGCCGGGCGGGGCCCGGCGGCAGCGGAAAGCGGCTCGCGGGGCTCCCGCTGTCCGGACGGGAGCCCTGGGCCATCAGCGCCTGCGTGACCAGCGGTGCCGCACCGGCCCCGAAGTCCACCATCCAGCCCGCCGTCTCGGCCCGCACCAGCTCCGACACGTCCTCGCAGAACCGCCGCAGCACCGACAGACACCGCTCCACGGCCTCGCTCGCGGTGCCCTCGGTCGGGCCCAGCACCTCCCGCACGCTCTCCGACGCCCAGTCGAACTGCAACGCCTCCAGCCGCCGGTGCACCGCCTGCGCCGTGGCCACGTCCCGCATCCAGCCGGACGTCAGCCCGAAGAACCGGTCGCCGCCGACGCAGGCGGCCGCCAGCAGCAGCGCCAGCGCGCCCCACCCGCCGCCGCCGTCCAGCGCCCCGTTCAGATCCAGCAGCGGCAGTACGCCCGCCACGACCGCCGCCACCGCGGCGCCCACCCGCAGCACCCGGGCGGTCCGGCGCTTCCACACCCGTTCGGCGAGGTACCACCCCGCGACCTCCAGGGCGCCCTCCTCGACCCACCGGTACAACTCGTCGAGCCGCTCCGCCGGCTCCCCCCAGTCGCCGTGCGGGAAGGGGCGACCGAGCAGATCTCCCTGGGCTCTCGCACCCTCCTGCCGAGGGAGCCCCTCGGGCTGCGTCTCCGGCTGACTCACCGTGCAACTCCCTCTGCGGCGGCGTTTCTCCTGGCGCGCGGCTGATGCGCGACCACCATTCCTACCGCCGAACGGCTGGCCACGAAGACCCGATCACGGGTTTTCAGCCCGTAAGAGCTGCCCCATCGGGTATAGGACCGCCCACTCCTCACCCAAAAGAGTGTCCCGTCTCACTGCCCATGGGCCGGCACTGCTCGGCCCGGTCGGGTGCGGCTTTCTCTCGCGCCTTCGGCGTTTGCCCCAAACGCTTGATCTGGTGCAACTAAATTGTCAATCGATATCCAGGGGGACTACCCCCGTCCCCCGGTGGTCCGGCATCGGCATCAGCCCCGAGTGCCGGAGCCGCCACCGGCCCCGGCCTCCGACCGGCCCGGCGACCGGCGAGTGGCCCGCGCCCCCACCCCCCGACCCATGCTCAAAGGCGCCGAAGGCGCGAAAGGGCGACGCGGCCGAACACACCACCCATCGCCCAACGGCGCTGCCTCGCCCAACAGCGCCCTGCCGCAGCACCGGCCCCCGGGGCGGGGTGCACCGGTCCCGAGGCAATAGGCTGCATACCGTGAAGGTCCTCGTCATCGGCGGCGGCGCCCGCGAACATGCCCTGTGCCGCGCTCTCTCCCTCGACCCCGACGTCACCGCCCTGCACTGCGCCCCCGGCAACGCCGGCATCGCCGAGGTGGCCGAGCTGCACGCGGTCGACGCGCTCGACGGCGCCGCCGTCGCCGACCTCGCCGCCTCCCTGGGGGCGGGCCTCGTGGTCGTGGGGCCGGAGGCCCCCCTCGTGGCGGGGGTGGCCGACGCCGTGCGCGAACGGGGGATCCCGGCCTTCGGGCCGTCCGCCGAGGCGGCGCAACTGGAGGGTTCCAAGGCGTTCGCCAAGGACGTGATGGCGGCGGCGGGCGTGCCCACCGCCCGCGCCTATGTGTGCACCACGCCCGCCGAGATCGACGAGGCGCTGGACGCGTTCGGCGCGCCGTACGTCGTCAAGGACGACGGCCTGGCCGCGGGCAAGGGCGTCGTGGTGACCGAGGACGTCGAGGCCGCCCGCGCGCACGCGCTGGCCTGCGGCCGGGTGGTGATCGAGGAGTTCCTGGACGGCCCGGAGGTCTCCCTCTTCGCGATCACCGACGGCGAGACCGTGGTCCCGCTCCAGCCCGCCCAGGACTTCAAGCGCGCCCACGACGGCGACGAGGGCCCGAACACGGGCGGCATGGGCGCGTACTCCCCGCTGCCCTGGGCCGACCCCGAGCTGGTGGACGAGGTCGTGGCCACGGTCTGCCAGCCCACCGTCGACGAGCTGCACCGCCGCGGCACGCCCTTCTCCGGGCTGCTGTACGCGGGCCTGGCGATCACCTCGCGCGGGGTGCGGGTGATCGAGTTCAACGCCCGCTTCGGCGACCCGGAGACCCAGGTGGTCCTGGCCCGGCTGAAGACCCCGCTGGCCGCGGTGCTGCTCGCCGCCGCCACCGGCCGTCTG
Organism: Streptomyces violaceusniger Tu 4113; assembly: GCF_000147815.2. Classification (NCBI taxonomy): domain Bacteria; kingdom Bacillati; phylum Actinomycetota; class Actinomycetes; order Kitasatosporales; family Streptomycetaceae; genus Streptomyces; species Streptomyces violaceusniger. The sequence goes on from NC_015957.1 coordinate 291,248, forward strand.
GACGCCCAGCCGCCGCTGCGCTGGAGCGACGGCGCCGCCGTGACCGTGGTCGTCGCCTCGCACAACTATCCGGACACCCCCCGCACCGGCGACCCGATCACCGGGCTGGAGGCGGTGGCCGAGCAGGACGGCCCCAAGGCGTACGTCCTGCACGCGGGCACCAAACGGGACGGCGCGTCCGGTGCGGTGGTGAGCGCGGGGGGCAGGGTGCTCTCCATCACCGCGACCGGCTCCGACCTGGCGAAGGCGCGCGAGCGGGCCTACCGCGCGGTGGGCCGGATCGGGCTGGCGGGCTCGCACCACCGCTCGGACATCGCCGCGAAGGCGGCGGCCGAAGCGGCCTCGTAGGGACAAGCCGTAAGACGCGTAAAGCGACGCTGTAAGAAGAGTCTCAAGGGTGTCCCAGGCGGGCCCGCGAACGGCCCCGAAGCCCGCTTGCGCCTGTTCACACGGGGCCGGGCGTCGCCATCGCGAAGTTCCCGGTTTTACCCAAGGCCATTCCATCGGGTGAGCGCTTCCGCATCCTGCTGACGCACGCCCGGCCCCCAACTAGTGTGCCGCTCAGGCGAGGTGCGGCAACTGGCCCACCGGCATTGCGGAGTGAGCGGCCAGTGCGACAGTGGGTGGGGAGAAGACAACGCCGCCGTCGTCCGCTGTTCAAACATCGGCCGGACAGTAGGGGGTGATGGGAACCGTGGCAGGTATCGAAGCAGGTGCCCTGACGGCGCGCGCTCGCGCCCTCGCGGTACTGCGCATCCGGAGCACGGCGCTCGCGGTCGCACTCCTTCCGGCCGCGGCAGCCGTCGTGCTGCTGGCCGGAAGCGCCACCGGCAGCGTCGGCGGTTCCCAGGACCAGGGCTGGACGGCCCTGCGCTGGGTGGTGACCGGGGGCGCTCTGCTGGTCCTGCTGCTGGCGGCGGCCGTGGCCGCCGTGGTCGTCCGGGCCAGGCCCGCGCTCACCCCGACGGTGGCCATCGTCGAGGAGACGGCGCCCGATCTCTACCGGCTGGTGCGCGATCTGGCCGAGCGGCTGGAGGTGCCCGCGCCCTCGGCCATAGCGCTCACCCCCGACTGCGACAGTTGGCTGGAGGACCGTACGCATCCGGCGCACGCCCAGCGCCGGGAGCATAGGGACCGCGGCGCCCTGGCGGTCGAGGAGCCCCGCTCCGCGCGGGGTGCCCCCGGCCCCGCGAGCGGCGCGGACCGGATCGTGGACCGCCCCGACCGGCGGGTCCCGCAGGCGCCGGTGCTGGTGATCGGCTCGCCGTTCCTGTGGTGGATGCGGGTCGCCGAGCTGCGCGCGCTGCTCGCCCCGGTGGTGGCGGGCACCGGCCCGTCCGTCCATCCCGACATAGCCTCCGCCCGCCGCTTCGTGCGCGGGCTGGACGCCGCCGTGGCCGTCGCGGCCCAGGGCGGCGAGCCGTCGTCCGGACCCGCGCCCGCCCTGGTGGCGGTGGTGCGCCGCCCCGCCTTCGCCTTCGTCGGCTGGGTCGCCCGGCTGCTGCTGCGCGGCTGCCGGGACCATGCGGCCGAGATGGAGCGCGCGGTCGCCGCGGCCGCCTCCGAGCGGGCCCGGACGGTCGACTACGGGCTGCGCATCGTCGCCCAGGAGCAGGTGGGCCTCGCCTACGCGGGCTGGGACCGGCTGCTGACCCGGGTCGCGCTGCCCGCCTGGCGGATGGGCCGCTGGCCCTCCCGGCTGGACGCGGGCGTGGTCTCGGCGCTCACCGAGCTCTCCCGCCGCGACCGGCTCGCCGAGGGGTTCACCTCCCGGCTGAGCGAGCGCCCGGCCTGCGACCTCCTGGAGGAGCCCGGGGTGATAGACGAGGCCACCTCGCTGCTGGCCGCCCGCCTCTTCCACGGCGGCCCGCCGGAGCCGGGCCCCGACTGGTCCCCGGTCGACTGGAGCGCGTATCCGGAGGAGGTCGTGGACCGCAAATGGCGGCAGGAGGCCGCCCGGCTGAACCGGCTCCTGGACGAGCGGGAGGACACCCACGACCTCGTGGGCGCCGCTCGCGCACCGGTCCCCGTGAGCGCGCCCGCGCCGCCCACCCTGGCCCGGGTCATGGACCGGCTCACCGCCACCGCGGCCGACCCCGCCGACGCCCCCGACGGCGGCGCCCCCGGGCTCGCCGCCCGGCTCAGTGTCGAGGTGGCCCATGAGGAGGCCGCCGCCACCCGGGCGTACGGCCAGGGCCCCGCGGCGGGGGCGGAGGGGGCCGCCGGCGGGTCCGGTGGCGACCCGTGGATCGACGACTTCGCCCCGGCGTTCCCGCTGCAGCCGCCGCGCACCGGCCGCGAGCTGCTCGCCGACCATGTGACCGCCATGGTCTGCTGCGCCGCCGTGGACACCGCGGGCGCGGCCCCCGGCCTCGACTGGCTCGACGGGCCCGCGCTGCTCGTCGACGGGCGGCGGCGGGCCGACCTGGCCCATCCGGTGCTCAGCCTGGTGGAGGACGGGGACGACGGGCCGCTGCGCGCCTGGCTCGGCGAGGTGGGAATCCGTCCGGAAAAGCCCGTCCGGCTGGTGTAGGCGCGCATAGTGCGCCGGATCCGCTCCTATGTCCAGCCTTGTCGCGCGTTCGGCGTCTGTTCCGGCAAATTAGCGACTATCGGTGACGGAGTAGGTGCGTAATGTGATGTGCTTGGACCGGTCGCTGTCCGCCCGGCCCACGAGTTCCGGCCCACCGGCCCGGACCGCCAGACCGGCGCTGCAGCCCGGCCCACAAGGCCGGATCCGCTGCGGTGCGGTGTGCGAGGACAGCGAGGCGAGGCGCCGCCGGGCACGCAGGGGAGGGGAACGATTGTGGGGACGGACCAGATCCGGCGCTGGGAGTCAGGAGCGCTCGCGCACGCGGTGACGGATCCTTTCGGCCAGGGCCCGCTGCCCTGGCTGCGCGACAGTGAGAACTACTTCGACGACACCGGGCGGGTGGTCCCGTGGTACGTCGACCATGTCCAGCACTCCGGGGCCCACCCCGGGGCCATCGACCGGGCGGCCGGGCGGGTCCGTGCGAAGGGTCCCGCCAGGATCCCCGGCCCCCGCACCGCCGACGATGTCCACCGACAGATCAAGGGCTTCCCCTCCGCTTCCGCGGCGGCCCCCGGCGAGGCCATCGACTTCCGGATCACGGTGGATCCGCCCCAGCAGTTCAGCGTGGACATCTACCGCATCGGCTACTACGACGGCGTCGGCGCGCTGAAGATCACCACCAGCCCCCGGCTGTCCGGGATCGTCCAGCCGCCCCCGCTCACCGCCGACCGCACCGTCTCCTGCCACCACTGGTGGCTGTCGTGGCGGCTGCAGATCCCCTCGTACTGGAAGCCCGGCGCCTATGTCGCGGTGCTGACCACCGTGGACGGCTACCGCAGCCATATCCCGTTCACCGTCCGCGACCCCCGCCCCGCCGATCTCCTCCTCGTCCTCCCCGACCTCACCTGGCAGGCGTACAACCTCTACCCGGAGGACGGCCGGACCGGCGCCAGCCTCTACCACGCCTGGGACGAGCGGGGAAAACTGCTGGGCGAGTCGGAGGCGGCGATCACCGTCTCCTTCGACCGGCCGTACGCGGGCGCGGGGCTGCCCCTCCATGTGGGCCATGCGTACGACTTCATCCGCTGGGCCGAGCGCTACGGCTACGACCTGGCCTACGCCGAGATGAGCGATCTGCACGCGCGTCGGGTCGACCCCACCCGCTACCGGGGGCTGGTCTTCCCCGGCCACGACGAGTACTGGTCGGCGCCGATGCGCCGCGCCGTGGAATCGGCCCGCGACAGCGGCACCTCGCTGGTCTTCCTCTCCGCCAACACCATGTACTGGCAGGTCGAGCTCACCGCCTCGCCCTCCGGTCCGGACCGGCTGCTGACCTGCCGCAAGCGTCGCGGCCCCGGCCGCTCGGCGCTGTGGCGGGAGACCGCGCCCGAACAGCAACTGATCGGCATCCAGTACGCCGGCCGGGTGCCCGAGCCGAGCCCGCTGATCGTGCGCAACGCCGGCCACTGGCTGTGGGAGGCCACGGGCGCGGAGGAGGGCGACGAGCTGCCCGGCCTGGTCGCGGGCGAGGCCGACCGCTACTTCCCGCGCACGGTCCTGCCCGAGCACCTCCGCCGCATCCTGCTGGCCCATTCGCCGTACGAGGACACGGAGGGGGTCGTCCGCCACCAGGAGACTTCGCTCTACCGTGCCCCGAGTGGCGCTCTGGTGTTCGCGTCGGGGACGTTCGCGTGGTCGCCTGCGTTGGATCGTCCGGGGCATACGGATGAGCGGATTCAGCGGGCGACGGCGAATCTGCTGGATCGGATCTGTAAGCGGGGTTGAGGTGGGCGGCCCCGACCGGGGGCGGGCGGGGCGGAGCCGTGTGGGTTGCGGCTTGCGGTGAGGTGCGGCGGGTGGGGAGGTGCGTGGCGCTCTGGTGTTCGCGTCGGGGACGTTCGCGTGGTCGCCTGCGTTGGATCGTCCGGGGCATACGGATGAGCGGATTCAGCGGGCGACGGCGAATTTGCTGGATCGGATCTGCAAGCGGGGTTGAGGCGGGCGGCCCCGATTCCGCAAGCGGGGCGACCCCTACGACGCCGGGGCCAGGGACGGCGCCGTCCGTACGCCGAAACGATGCCTCAGCGCCGACAAGGCCGCCAGGTATCCGCACATGCCGTGCACACCCGGCCCCGGCGGGGTCGCCGACGAGCACAGAAAGAGCCCGGGGAGCGGGGTGCGGTATGGATCGAGGCGGGGCACCGGCCGGGCGAGGCTCTGCCACAGCGTCATCGCGCCCGAGCCGATGTCCCCGCCCACATCGTTGGGGTCGTACGCCTCCAGGTCCCGCCCGGACAGGCCGCGCGCCGCGAGCACGGTGTCGCCGAAGCCGGGGGCGTAGGTCTCGATCCGGGAGCGGATCAGCTCGACCGGGTCGGTGTCGTCGCCGTTCGGCACATGGGCGTAGGCCCACACCGGGCGCCTGCCGGGCCGGGCGCGCCCGGGGTCGGTGACGGCCGGGTCGACGAGAAGGACGAACGGCTCCCGGCTGCGCACCCCGCGCGCCGTCAGGGTCTCCTGCCGGGCCAGCTCGGCGTGGCCGCCGCCCAGGTGCACGGTCCCGGCGCGGCCCACGGCGGGGTCGGCCCACGGGATCGGCTCGCTGACCAGGAAGTCGGCCTTGGCGGCGGCCGGGCCGTAGCGGAACCGCCGCAGCGCCCGGACGTAGCGGTCGGGCAGCCGGCGCCCGGCGATGTCCAGCAGTCCCGGCACACCGGTGTCGAGCAGCACCGCACGAGCGCCGCCGGCCAGCTCGGCGAGGTCGCCGATCGGGCGCCCGGTGTGGAAGGTGCCGCCGTGCGCGGTGATGTCGTCCGCCATGGCCTCGGCGATCCGGGCGCTTCCGCCGCGCGGCAGCGGCCAGCCGGGGCCGTGCGCCAGATGCCCGAGGAGGGCGGCCACCGCGCCCCCGGCCAGGCTGGGCAGTTTTCCCACGGCATGGGCGGCGACCCCAGCGAGCAGGGCGGGCGCCGCCTCGCCGGTGAAGCGGGCGGCGCCGAGCCGGGTGCCGTGGACGAGGATCCGCGAGGCCAGCAACAGTGGTGCCACCGGATCGCGGGGGAGCGCGCGCTGTCCGGAGAGGACGAAGTCGACCAGGCCCTCGCTGTGCCGCAGCAGCGGCGCCATCAGCCGCCGCCAGCGCTCCCCGTCCGGGCCGAGCCCGGCGCAGGTGGCCGCCAGATCGCGGTGGGCGAGCGCGGCGCGGCCGCCGTCCAGCGGATGGGCGTAGGAGACCTCGGGCGTCAGCAGCTCCACCCCGCGCGCGGCCAGGCCGAACGCGCGGAAGAAGCGGGAGACGGGCGCCATGGGGTGGACCGCCGAGCAGATGTCGTGTGCGATGTCCGCGTCGAAGAGCGGCTGGGTGCGCAGCCCGCCGCCGATGGTGTCGGCGGCCTCGTACACCTCCACCCGCAGCCCGGCGCGGGCCAGGGTGACGGCGGCCGCGAGCCCGTTGGGGCCGCTGCCCACGATCGCCGCGTCGGCCATGCCACACCTCCCATCCGGCCCCATCCGGCCTTCTCCGGTCCCCTCCAGCCGCCTCCGGACCCGTCCGGAGGCGGCTGGAGGGGACCGCAGCCCTCCGTCCCGTGTCCCGCAGCCCTCCTTCGTCTCGTCCTGCCGCACGAGTTCCTCCTACGAGGCGTTCGAACCGGCCGGAAGCGGAACCCGAAGCGCCGGGTCCCGCGGTCCGCGCCCCGCCGCCGGTCACCGCCGCTTCGTGCGGCAGAATCGAGGAGGGCTAGGACAAATGGACAAAAACACCAGGAGGAAGCGTGTCCGGATTCGTCGAGAAGCCCGAACCGGTCGAGGTTCCGGGCCTTCAGCACCTGCACACCGGCAAGGTGCGCGACCTCTACCGGAACGAGCGCGGTGAGCTCGTCATGGTCGCCAGCGACCGGATCTCCGCCTACGACTGGGTCCTGCCGACCGAGATCCCCGAGAAGGGCAAGATCCTCACCCAGCTCTCCCTCTGGTGGTTCGATCTCCTCGCCGACCTCGTCCCCAACCATGTCCTGTCCACCGAGCTGCCCCCCGGCGCCCCCGCCGACTGGGAGGGCCGCACCCTGGTGTGCCGGTCGCTGCGGATGGTCCCGGTCGAATGCGTGGCGCGCGGCCATCTGACCGGCTCCGGCCTGGCCGAGTACCGCGAGACCCGTACGGTGTGCGGGATCGCCCTCCCCGAGGGGCTGACCGACGGTTCCGAGCTGCCCTCCCCGATCTTCACCCCGGCCACCAAGGCCGAGGTCGGCGAGCACGACGAGAACGTGGCGTACGAGGAGGTGGCCCACCGCATCGGCGCCGAGCCCGCCGCCCAGCTTCGCCAGGCCACCCTCGCCATCTTCAACCGGGCCCGGGAGATCGCCCGAGCCCGCGGGATCATCCTCGCCGACACCAAGTTCGAGTTCGGCTACGCGGAGGCGACCCTGGGCGCGGAGGGCGCCGAGCCGGTGCTCGCCGACGAGGTGCTGACCCCGGACTCCTCCCGCTTCTGGCCCGCCGACCAGTGGCAGCCCGGCCGCGCGCAGCCGTCCTTCGACAAGCAGTACGTCCGCGACTGGCTGACCTCCCCGGCCTCCGGTTGGGACCGGACCGCCGAGCAGCCGCCGCCCCCGCTCCCGGCGGAGGTCGTCGAGCGGACGCGGGCGAAGTACGCGGAGGCTTACGGGCTGCTGACCGGCACCCGCTGGAAGTAGGCCGCAGAACGACCAAGGGTCCCGGCCGAATGGCCGGGACCCTTGGTTCGTGGAGCGGACGACGAGGCTCGAACTCGCGACCTCAACCTTGGCAAGGTTGCGCTCTACCAACTGAGCTACGTCCGCCTGCGCCGGACTCTTCCGATTCGACGCGCCTCTACTATAACCAAACCCTCGACCGGTGAACTACCACCCGGGTGTCGAGGCCGCTCGGGGCGGCGGCGCGGAGGGCTCAGGAGCCGCTCAGGAGCCGCTCAGGAGCCGCTCAGAGCCAGCCGTGCTCCTGGCCGATCCGTGCCGCCGCGTGCCGGTTCTCCGCCCCCAGCTTCGCCGCCGCGGCCGACAGATAGTTCCGGACCGTCCCCTGGGAGAGCCCGGCGCGCTGGGCGATCTCCGCGATGGAGGCGCCGTCCGCCGCCAGCTCCAGCAGCTCCGCCTCCCGCGCGGTCAGCGGGGAGTCCCCCGCACTGATCGCGTCGGCGGCCAGTCCGGGGTCGACATAGCGGGACCCGCCGTGCACTGTGCGGATGATCTCCGCGAGCCGCTGCGCGGAGGTGGTCTTCGGCACGAACGCCCGCACCCCCGCCTCCAGGGCCCGCTTGAGGTGCCCCGGCCGGCCGTGGCTGGTCACGATCATCGTCCGGCAGCCGGGCAGCTCCGACCGGAGCGTCGCGGCCACCGAGACCCCGTCCGCCGCCGGCATCTGGAGGTCCAGCACCGCCACATCGGGCCGGTGCGCCCGCGCCATCGCCAGCGCCTCGGGCCCGGACGCCGCCTCCGCGACCACCAGCAGATCGTCCTCGAGCGCCAGCAGGGCGGCCAGGGCGCCCCGGATCAGATGCTCGTCGTCGGCCAGCAGCACCCGGATCGCCGCGGTGTCGTTCACACGCCCCTCCCAGCGGGACCTCTTCCAGCGCGCCCCTCGCACAGGGGCCTCTTCCGGCGGGATCACACCGACCCGGCACGCCGTCACTTTCCCTCAGCGGCACCGCCGTTCGCGCCCGCCCCGGCCCCGGCCCCAGTACCAGCCAGGGATTCCGGGCCTGAAAACGCCTGAGGCGCCGGTCGATTCGACCGGCGCCTCAGATCTGGAGCGGACGACGAGATTCGAACTCGCGACCCTCACCTTGGCAAGGTGATGCTCTACCAACTGAGCCACGTCCGCATGCCTCCGACCAGCTTTCACCGATCGGCGCGTGCATCACTCTACCTGATCCTCTTTGGCAAGAGGGCGATAGACGATGAGAGCGGGTGACAGGGATCGCACGCTGCGCCTCCCCCTTGGAAAGGGGGCGCTCTACTACTGAGCTACACCCGCATGGTGTCTTCCTCGGGGTTTCGGCCTTTCGGCCTCGCCCCTCGGCGTGCTCCAGACTTTAGCGGATCCCCCGGGGTGGTGTGCAACTCGGCTGAACGGGTCACTCAGACCGACTCGTTGAAGGCTTCGTAGACCTTCTTGGGGATCCGGCCGCGCGGAGGCACCTCCATGCCGTGCGACCTGGCCCAGGCGCGCACCGCGGCCGGGTCCGGGGCGACATCGGTGCGGCGGTACGTCTTGCCCGAGCGGGCTCGCTTGCGTCCGGCCTCCACGTACGGCGCGAGGGCGTCGCGCAGTTTCGACGCATTGGCAGAGTTGAGGTCGATCTCGTACACCTTGCCGTCGAGTCCGAACGTGACCGTCTCTTCCGCTTGGCCGCCCTCGAGGTCGTCGGAGAGCGTGACTACTACGCGCTGCGCCACGGATATCGGTCCTTTCGGGCTGCATCGATGCGTTGACGTGCAAAGATGTCAGCTGTCCAGTTGTGTCCAACAATGCTTTTTCATTTGTACAGCGACTGGCATTGCATTGTGAACCCCGGTAATTCCATCCGCGTGTCACGCCGCGATCGGGACCATACGTTTTTCCGCGACCTTTCCCCATCGGTTGCCACCGACGATGCTTAAACGTGACCGAACCCTTGCATATCTACTCGCGTAGAATTTTCGCCGGGGTAGGCTTGCGCCACCGCCTTACGCACCAGCACCACACCACCGGGAGTGCCAGTGGCACGCGTCGTAGTCGACGTCATGCTCAAGCCGGAGATCCTCGACCCCCAGGGCCAGGCGGTGCAGCGAGCACTGCCCCGCCTCGGTTTCGAGGGGATCGCCGATGTCCGTCAGGGCAAGCGCTTTGAACTCGAGGTGGAGGGCCCGGTCGACGATGCCGCCCTCGCCCGAATCCATGAGATCGCCGAGACCTTCCTGGCGAACACCGTGATCGAGGACTTTTCCGTGAAGGTCGAGGTCGGCGAGGGTGCCGACGTCACCGCCGTGAAGGCCGAGTCGTGACCGCACGCATCGGAGTCATCACTTTCCCCGGCACGCTCGACGACCGCGACACCCAGCGCGCGGTGCGCACCGCCGGCCTCGAAGCCGTACCGCTGTGGCACCGCGACAAGGACCTCAAGCAGGTCGACGCGGTGATCCTGCCGGGCGGCTTCTCCTATGGCGACTATCTGCGCGCCGGAGCGATCTCCCGGTTCTCCCCGGTAATGGAGTCGGTGATCGATCAGGCGAAGGCCGGTATGCCGGTGCTTGGCATCTGCAATGGCTTCCAGGTTCTGACCGAGACCCATCTCCTCCCCGGTGCGATGCTGCGGAACAACCATCTGCACTTCATCTGCCGCGATCAGAAGTTGCGAGTGGAAAACGCGGAGACCGTCTGGACGCGCTCATACGAGCAGGGTCAGGAGATCAACATCCCGCTGAAGAACATCGACGGACGTTACGTCGCCGATGAGCGCGTCCTCGATGAACTCGAGGCCGAGGGACGCGTCGTCTTCCGCTATGAGGAGCTCAACCCCAACGGCTCGCTCCGCGACATCGCCGGTATCTCCAATGCGGCGGGCAATGTCGTCGGCCTCATGCCCCACCCCGAGCACGCCGTCGAACCGCTGATCGGCACCGGTCGCACCGACGGTCTCGGGTTCTTCACCTCGATCCTCAAGAGGCTGGTCAGCGCATGACCCTGGACACCACCAAGCACGCGGCGCAGACCCCGGACGACGGGCAGCCCTGGGCCGAGCTCGGTCTCAAGCAGGACGAGTACGAGCGCATCCGCGCCATCCTGGGCCGCCGCCCCACCGGCGCCGAGCTCGCGATGTACTCCGTCATGTGGTCCGAGCACTGCTCGTACAAGTCGAGCAAGGTCCATCTGCGGCAGTTCGGTGAGAAGGCCCCGGAGAGCGACGCCCTGCTCGTCGGCATCGGCGAGAACGCGGGTGTGGTCGATGTCGGCCAGGGCTACGCGGTCACCTTCAAGGTCGAGTCGCACAACCACCCCTCGTACATCGAGCCCTACCAGGGCGCGGCCACCGGCGTCGGCGGCATCGTCCGCGACATCCTGGCCATGGGCGCCCGCCCGGTGGCCGTGATGGACCCGCTGCGCTTCGGCGCCGCCGACCACCCCGACACCAAGCGGGTGCTGCCCGGTGTGGTCGCGGGCATCGGCGGCTACGGCAACTGCCTGGGCCTGCCCAACATTGGCGGCGAGGTCGTCTTCGACCCCTGCTATCAGGGAAACCCGCTGGTCAACGCGCTCTGCGTGGGCGTGATGAAGCATGAGGACATCCACCTCGCCAAGGCGTCCGGCGCCGGCAACAAGGTGATCCTCTACGGCGCTCGCACCGGCGGCGACGGCATCGGCGGCGTCTCCGTGCTGGCCTCGGAGACCTTCGACGCTGCGGGCGATAGTGCCTCCGGCACGGGCAAGCCCACCAAGCGCCCTGCCGTCCAGGTCGGCGACCCCTTCCAGGAGAAGCTGCTCATCGAGTGCACCCTGGAGATCTTCAAGGAGGAGCTGGTCGAGGGCATTCAGGACCTCGGCGGCGCGGGCCTGTCCTGCGCCACCAGCGAGCTCGCCAGCGCCGGCTCCGGCGGTATGCGGGTCGAGCTGGACACCGTGCCGCTGCGCGACTCCTCGCTCTCCCCCGAGGAGATCCTGATGAGCGAGTCGCAGGAGCGCATGTGCGCGATCGTGAAGCCCGAGAAGGTCGACCGCTTCCTGGAGATCTGCGAGAAGTGGGACGTCATCGCCACCGTCATCGGTGAGGTCACCGACGGCGAGCGGCTGGAGATCTACTGGCACGGCGAGCAGATCGTCGACGTCCCGCCGCGCACCGTCGCCCATGAGGGCCCGGTCTACGAGCGCCCCTACGCCCGCCCCGAGTGGCAGGACGCGCTCCAGGCCGACGACGCGGACAAGCTGCCGCGCCCGGCCACCGCCGAGGAGCTGCGCGAGCAGGTCCTCAAGGTGGTCGCCTCGCCGAACCAGGCGTCCAAGTCCTGGATCACCGACCAGTACGACCGCTTCGTCCAGGGCAACACGGTCCTCGCGCAGCCCGAGGACTCCGGCATGGTCCGCGTGGACGAGGAGACCGGCCTCGGCGTGGCCGTCGCCACGGACGGCAACGGCCGCTACGCCAAGCTGGACCCGTACGCGGGGGCGCAGCTCGCGCTCGCCGAGTCGTACCGCAATGTGGCCGCGTCCGGCGCCACGCCGCTCGCCATCTCCAACTGCCTCAACTTCGGCTCGCCGGAGGACCCCGCGGTCATGTGGCAGTTCGCGGAGGCCACCCGCGGCCTCGCCGACGGCTGCCTGACCCTGGGCACCCCGGTCACCGGCGGCAATGTGTCGCTGTACAACCAGACCGGCGAGGTGGCCATCCACCCGACGCCGGTCGTCGCCGTCCTCGGTGTGATCGACGATGTGGCCCGCCGCACCCCGATCGCCTTCGCGGAGGAGGGCCAGCTCCTCTATCTGCTGGGTGACACCGCGGCGGAGCTGGGCGGCTCGGCCTGGTCCCAGGTGATCCACGACCACCTGGGCGGACTGCCGCCGAAGGTGGACCTGGAGCGGGAGCGGCTGCTCGCCGAGATCCTGATCTCGGCCTCGCGCGACGGCATGGTGGACGCGGCCCACGACCTGTCCGACGGTGGTCTGATCCAGGCGCTCACCGAGTCGTGTCTGCGCGGCGGCAAGGGCGTGCGGATCGTCGTCCCCGACGGTCTGGACCCGTTCGTCCTGCTGTTCTCCGAGTCCGCGGGCCGGGCGGTCGTCGCCGTACCGCGCAGCGAGGAGGTCCGCTTCAAGGACATGTGCGGGGCGCGGGGGCTTCCGGCGGCCCGTATCGGCGTGATCGACGGCGATGCGATCGACGTCCAGGGGCAGTTCTCCATCCCGCTGGCCGAGCTGAGGGAGCCGTACGAGGCGACGATCCCGGGCCTGCTGGCCTGAGGACCCGCGTCCTTGTGACGCACGGCCCGCTCCCTGACGACAGGGAGCGGGCCGTGAGGTCGCTTCGGGCCTCGCGCGCCGGGGTTCATCTACCCCAGACGGGGTTCATGGGCCCCAGAACGCGTCCCAGGCGTCGATGTCCTCGACGCATTCGTCGATGTCGGTGATCTTCCCGCCGACGACGGTGAAGAAATGTCCGGTCTTCGTATCCAGGCCACGGTTGCCGCGCTCGGCGCGCAGGTGGTGGACGGACATCGCGTGTCCGCGCCCGTCGCACAGCACCGTCTCCAGGTCCACCCGCAGCGTGCCGCCGGTCTCCTCGTACAACGAGCGGTACAGGTCCATGCAGGCGTCCCGGCCCTTGTGGTGGCCCGACATCGCGTGGTCACCCGGCAGATGATGGACGGCGTCCGCCGTCATCAGCGTCGATACCGTGTCCAGATCGCCCTGGGAGAAGGCCGTGCAGGCGCGGCGCACCAAGGCGCGATCGGGGTGTTCGGCCATGGCATCTCACACCCTCCATGCCGATGGAAAACCCTTCCTCCTCCCATCCTGCCGCTGTCCGGGGCCTCCTCTAAGCTCTCCGCCATGCCGCCCCGTGCCCGTGCCCGCAGCTATGACCCCGCCAAGACCCGTACCGCCGTGATCGCGCAGTTGCGGCTGGTGCGGAAGGCGGCCGAGGAGCTGGACGAGACGGGCCTGGACGCCCCCACCCGGCTCGGCGGCTGGACGGTCCGGGAGCTGGTCGCGCATCTGGCGATGGCCGTCACCTCCGTCGTCCGGCTCCTGGAGCGGCCCGCGCCGCCCGCGCGCGAGGTCACCGTCACCGGCTGGGCCGCGGCGCTGGCCGCGCACTCCGGGCCGATCGACGAGGAAACCCGCGCCCTCGCGGCGGGCGAGGACCTGGGCGAGCTGCTGGAGCGCGCCGAGGCGCGGTTCGCGGAGACGGCCTCCGTCGCGCCCGGCGACCGGCTGCTGGCCACCCGCGTCGGCGCGATGCGGGTGGAGGACTACCTGGTCACCCGCTGTGTGGAGCTCGTGGTCCACGCCGACGATCTGACGGCCGCCACCGGAGTGCCCGTACGGCACGACCGTCAGGCGCTGGCCACCACGGTCCGGGTGCTCGCCGACGCCCTCGCGGCGAAGGCGCCCGGCGGCTCGGTCGAGCTGCGGATCCCACCGTTCGCCGTAGTCCAGTGCGTCGAGGGCCCCCGGCACACCCGCGGCACCCCGCCGAACGTCGTGGAGACCGACCCGCTGACCTGGATCCGCCTCGCCACGGGCCGCCTGACCTGGGCGGATGCCCTGGATTCTGCGCCGCTGACCGCGAGCGGCGACCGCGCCGACCTCTCCGCCCACCTCCCCGTGCTCGGCTGAGCGCCCGCGATGTGATCCTTTTCGGGGAGCGAGATGTGATCCTTGCCTCGGCCACGAATTTCCGGCCCTGGCGGTTCGCAGGTCGGGCAGGGGTTCCGGGGGCCCGGAGCGGTGCGGGGAATGTGACTTACGCCCCCCTGACGGGTCCCTCGTTCGGAGGCACCGCCGAACTGGCCTAGACTCGATGACGTGCCACGTGGTGACGGACGACTCAGCCACGACCTGCTCCCCGGTGAGAAGGGCCCCCAGGACGCTTGCGGCGTCTTCGGAGTCTGGGCACCGGGTGAAGAGGTCGCCAAACTCACCTATTTCGGGCTGTACGCACTGCAGCACCGCGGACAGGAGTCCGCGGGCATCGCGGTGAGCAACGGCTCCCAGATCCTCGTCTTCAAGGACATGGGCCTGGTTTCCCAGGTCTTCGACGAGACCTCTCTCGGCTCTCTCCGGGGCCATATCGCGGTCGGTCACGCCCGCTACTCCACCACCGGAGCCTCGGTATGGGAGAACGCGCAGCCGACCTTCCGGGCCACCGCCCACGGCTCGATCGCGCTCGGCCACAACGGGAACCTGGTCAACACCGCCGAGCTGGCGGAGCTGGTCGCGGCCCTGCCACGGGACGGCGGCCGGGCCACCCAGGTCGCGGCGACCAATGACACCGACCTGGTCACCGCCCTGCTCGCGGGCCAGGCGGACGACGACGGCAAGCCGCTGACCGTCGAGCAGGCGGCCCCCATCGTGCTGCCGAAGGTCAAGGGCGCTTTCAGCCTCGTCTTCATGGACGAGCACACGCTGTACGCGGCGCGCGACCCCCAGGGCGTCCGCCCGCTGGTCCTCGGCCGCCTCGAGCGCGGCTGGGTGGTGGCGTCCGAGACCGCCGCCCTGGACATCGTGGGCGCGTCCTTCATCCGTGAGATCGAGCCCGGCGAGATGGTCGCCATAGACGAGAACGGGCTGCGCTCCACCATCTTCGCCGAGGCCCGCCCCAAGGGCTGTGTCTTCGAGTACGTGTACCTCGCCCGCCCCGACACCGACATCGCGGGCCGGAACGTGTACCTCTCCCGGGTCGAGATGGGCCGCCGGCTGGCCAAGGAGGCCCCGGCCGACGCCGACCTGGTCATAGCGACGCCCGAGTCCGGCACCCCCGCCGCCGTCGGCTACGCCGAGGCCAGCGGGATTCCGTACGGCTCCGGACTGGTCAAGAACAGCTATGTGGGCCGGACCTTCATCCAGCCCTCGCAGACCATTCGCCAGCTCGGCATCCGGCTCAAGCTGAACCCCCTCAAGGAGGTCATCCGGGGCAAGCGCCTGGTGGTCGTCGACGACTCGATCGTCCGCGGCAACACCCAGCGCGCCCTGGTGCGGATGCTTCGCGAGGCCGGGGCCGCCGAGGTCCACATCCGGATCTCGTCCCCGCCGATCAAGTGGCCGTGCTTCTTCGGCATAGATTTCGCCACCCGCGCCGAGCTGATCGCCAACGGCCTCTCGGTCGAGGAGATCGGCAAGTCGCTGGGCGCCGACTCGCTGGCGTACATCTCCACCGACGGCATGATCGAGGCGACCACGATCGCCAAGCCGAATCTGTGCCGTGCCTGCTTCGACGGTGAGTACCCGATGGAGCTGCCGGATCCGGGGCTGCTGGGCAAGCACCTCCTGGAGTCCGAAACACAGGCCCCGAACAGCGCCGACGCCGATGGTGTGACGACGCTGACCGCTGGTGTCGGCGGCGCCGACGCCCTGCGCCGTCCCTGAGCGCACGCCTGTCATCCCCGATACGAAAGATCTCAACGTCATGCCTGAGTCCGGGTCCACCTACGCCGCCGCGGGCGTCGACATCGAGGCGGGTGACCGCGCCGTCGAGCTGATGAAGGAGTGGGTCAAGAAGGCGAGCCGGCCCGAGGTCGTGGGCGGCCTCGGCGGTTTCGCCGGGCTCTTCGACGCCTCCGCGCTGGCCCGCTACCAGCGTCCGCTGCTCGCCTCCGCCACCGACGGCGTCGGCACCAAGGTGGACATCGCCCGGCGGATGGGCGTGTACGACACCATCGGCCACGACCTGGTCGGCATGGTCGTGGACGACCTGGTGGTCTGTGGTGCCGAGCCGCTGTTCATGACCGACTACATCTGCGTCGGCAAGGTCTACCCCGAGCGCGTCGCCGCCATCGTCAAGGGCATCGCCGAGGGCTGCACCCTCGCCGGCTGCGCCCTGGTGGGCGGCGAGACCGCCGAGCACCCGGGGCTGCTGGGCGCCGATGACTTCGATGTCGCCGGGGCCGGTACGGGCGTGGTCGAGGCCGATCGGGTGCTGGGCGCCGATCGCATCCGAACGGGTGATGCGGTGATCGCCATGGCTTCGTCCGGACTTCACTCGAACGGGTACTCACTCGTCCGCCATGTGCTCTTCGACCGGGCCGGCTGGGCGCTGGACCGCGAGGTGCCGGAGCTCGGCCGGACGCTGGGGGAGGAGCTGCTGGAGCCCACCCGGATCTACTCGCTGGACTGCCTGGCCCTCACCCGTACCACCGAGGTGCACGCCTTCTCGCACATCACCGGCGGCGGGCTCGCCAACAACCTGGCGCGGGTCATCCCCGAGGGGCTGCGCGCGGTCGTGGACCGCTCGACCTGGACCCCCGGCGCGATCTTCGAGCTGGTCGGTGAGGCCGGCTCGGTCGAGCGTCTTGAGCTGGAGAAGACCCTCAACATGGGCGTCGGCATGATGGCGGTGGTCCCGGCCGACTCCGTCGATGTGGCGCTCACCACGCTCGCCGACCGCGGTGTCGAGGCGTGGGTCAGCGGTGAGATCACCGAGCGCACGGCCGGGGACGCGGAAGCGGTGGCGCTGACCGGTGACCATGCGAGCTGATGACCATGCGGGCCGAGTGGACCGCGTGGTGTGCGCGAACAGCACAGAAGCCGGTCCGAGGCGGGTGCCCCGGACCGGTGGAGGTGTGCGGCGAAAAGCCGAGCGCCTGGAACGGGTGGTTCAGGCGCGGCGACGCTGCGGGGACGGATCGGACTGGTCGTCGTCCTCGTCCTCATCGTCGTTGTACAGATCCGCGTACTGTGCGTACGGGTCGTCGTCCAGCTCATCGTCCTCGAACTGCTCGCCATTCGGCGGCTCGCTCGGTGTCGATGCGCCCAGCTCCTCGGCCAGGCGTGAGAGATCCGTCCCACCGCTGTTGTACTTCAGCTGGCGGGCGACCTTCGTCTGCTTGGCCTTGGCCCGGCCGCGCCCCATGGCTCGACCCCCTCAACGACGGGGCTCGACGGCCCCAGAGTCTTGACACGCGTTCACGTTCATAAATCGGAGCGGACTCTCATAAGAGAGACCGGTCCGTAGGGCTTCAACGGTACCTGCTTCTGTGGCCATACGGTACGTCGCCCACACGACGTGCCACGAGGCAGAACCCGCGAGGAGCCCGTTCCTCGCTGGTCAACTGCGATTTTAACCTGTCTTGCGGGCCGACCCGCCGACAGGCCGTGAGGGATCTCTCGCCGATGGCTCCCAGGGGGCTCCCACGACGCCCGTCCGGCGGCCTCCGGCAAGATCCCGCACGGCCTGTCCACGGCTGCGCCCAGAAGCTCTCAGGCGCCTGTGGACCACGGCTCAGGCGTCGTGGCCCTCCGCCATCCGGTGCTCGGCCAGCCGGTCGGCGGCCGCGGCGGGCGGGATTCCGTCGGTCTGTGCCCGATCGAATATGGCCAACGTCGTGTCGAAGATCTCTGCCGCCTTCGCCTTGGCCCGATCGAAATCGAACCCGTGCAGCTCATCCGCCACCTGGATGACACCACCGGCGTTCACCACATAGTCCGGCGCGTAGAGGATCCCGCGGCCGGCCAGGTCCTTCTCGACCCCCGGGTGGGCGAGCTGGTTGTTGGCCGCGCCGCACACCACCTTCGCGGTCAGGACGGGCACCGTGGCGTCGTCCAGGGCGCCACCGAGCGCGCACGGGGCGTAGACGTCCAGGTCGTCGCGGATCAGCGCGTCGGTGTCCCGGACCGCCCGCACCCGGGGGTGGCGGGCCAGGACGCGGTCCACCGACTCACCGCGCACATCCGTGACCACGACCTCGGCGCCGTCCTCCAGCAGATGCTCGACCAGGTGGTGGCCCACTTTGCCGACCCCCGCGATGCCGACCCGGCGGCCGCGCAGCGTGGGCGCGCCCCAGGAGGCCTGGGCGCTCGCCCGCATGCCCTGGAAGACACCGAAGGCGGTCAGCACCGAGGAGTCGCCGGCGCCGCCGTTCTCGGGGGAGCGGCCGGTAGTCCAGGGGCACTCGCGGGCGACGACGTCCATGTCGGACACATAGGTGCCCACATCGCAGGCGGTGACGTAGCGGCCGCCGAGAGAGGCCACGAAGCGGCCGTAGGCGAGCAGCAGCGTTTCGGTCTTGATCTCTTCGGGATCGCCGAGGATCACGGCCTTGCCGCCACCGTGGTCGAGCCCGGCGAGCGCGTTCTTGTAGGACATGCCGCGGGCGAGGTTGAGGGCGTCGAGGAGCGCCGCTTCTTCGGGGTTCTCCTCGGCGGCGTAGGCGTGGAAGCGGGTGCCGCCGAGGGCCGGGCCCAGGGCGGTCGAGTGGAGGGCGATGACGGCCTTGAGGCCGCTCTGGCGGTCCTGGCAGAGCAGCACCTGCTCATGCCCGCCGAGATCGGACCGGAACAGCGTCGCAAGCGGTGAGAGAGGGTTCGGCACGCGACTCTCCGTCGGACCGTCGGCGCTGACGGTGTGACGTACGTCGGTCACGGTGGTGACTCCCATAGGTCGGGGTAGACGCCCTCCTGGCTGGTGGGGAGGGCCGTGGGCAAGAGGGTAAGCCCTGGGGCCCCAGGGGATCGGCCATGTCCCCGACGAGTCCGGATGCCGGGCATGGGACGATGCCGTCAGGTGGGGGTGAGGGAGCCCCTGGCGGTGGTCTCAGCCTTGAGGGAGCGCGTGTGACCTTGGCGTCTTCGGTGATTGTCCCGTACGCGGCGTATCTCCGGGTCTATGAGCCACTGGCAGCGTTTCCGGAGCCGGAGAGATCGCACTGGGCGCGGTATGCCAAGCGCGACGACCTGCCCGGTGCGCAGGACGAGCTGCGCCGCTCGCTCGCGGACCTCCTGCCGGTGCCTCCGGTGGCGGTTCCGGTGCACGAGAGCGCGGACGCCTTCGTGGCGCTCGTGGACGGCGTCACATGCGTCTGTCCGTGGCGTACGCGGCTGAGGGGCTGGCTGGCCCTGGAAGAGCTGCCGGAGCGCCTTCCCGGGCCCCTCCTGGACGCGGCCCTGCCCCCGGTGGTGCGCCGGCAGGCGGTGGCGGACTTCGAGCGGTGGCTGGAGCGCAACCCGGACGCCCGGCCGTGGATCCGCTCGGCCACCTGGCATGTGCCGGTGCGCTGGTTCGTGCTCTTCGGGGACGAGGAGCGCGAATTCACCAAGGGTGACGGCGGGTTCATTCTCCGTTACCGCACCCCGATGGTCCAGGCCAGGCGCCGGGTGGCGCGTGGCCTTAAGGTGCTCAAGGAGTCCCTCGGCGAGGGGCCGCTGATCGACGGGCTGGTGGACGTCGGCCGGTGGCTCGAGGAGTTCCACCCCCGGTCGTTGGTCGAGCTGGACTACGGCGGTCTGGTGCACACCCTGCCGGCGGGGCAGCTCGAGGAGGACCACTCGGCCGCGGATGTGGCGGAGGGCCTCGCGGCGCTGCGCGACGGGGACGGGGAGCGGGCGGGCAGCGCGTACGAGCGGCTGACCGACCGCTGGAGCGTGATCCGCGGGCGGCAGAACGCGAGCTGAGCCCGGCCGGAGCGGCGCCGGGCGACCGGTTGACGGTCGGCCGGAACAGACGGGGACGTAGGTCCCGATCCGGGCCATTGCCTCAATCGTGACCTAAAGCACTGACTTCGGGCCTTGCGGTAATCGCCCATCCTCGTGTCAAAATAGGACAAGGAGCCCGGGAGGGATTCCTTCCGCCCAACTATGGGCGGATTCATCGGTATTGCACTCCTTGATGGATCTGGTTACCCCTGATCCTGTTGTGACTGATCGTCACGGCCGTGTGACTGTCCGCTATGGCATGGTCCATCGGCTTCCGTTGAGGTTGGACACCTGAGAGGGCAATTCCATCGGTTTGGCCGACGGGGCTGGACAGATGGTGTAGTTGTAGTGCCGAGGACAAGCCGTTCGTCCTATAACCGACTCGGCCCGCGTCCGCCATTTCGGGCAACGCGGGTCAAGGTGCAGAATTTAGAGGAAAGAACCGTGATGGTTCGGTTCTCCCGAGGAGGCCGCTCATGACCGCTCGCACCCCTGATGCCGAGCCGCTGCTGACCCCGGCTGAGGTTGCCACGATGTTTCGCGTGGACCCGAAGACGGTCACTCGCTGGGCGAAGGCAGGCAAACTCACGTCCATCCGCACGCTCGGAGGGCATCGGCGCTACCGCGAAGCGGAGGTCCGTGCACTTCTTGCGGGCATCCCGCAGCAGCGCAGCGAGGCCTGAACAACCGCATAACCGGGCATTTCCGGGCCCCCCAGCCCGGTTTTCGCCTGTATAGCTCCACACGACGGGTGCCTGCCCCAACAGGCCCGCCACCGCTCGACATGGGTGCGTCGTTGATCGCGCTGGACTCCGCCGGGTCTGGCGCGATCTTTTTATGCCCGGGAACGGCCTTCCGGAGGGTGCCTCCAGGGGGGTCGCAAGTGGCCCCGGAGGGGCAATCGTTCGGCTTGCCCGGGGTGTCCCGCGGTGTCTCCGGGGGGCTCCCGGGGGGCCCTCGGGGAGCGTTCGGGCCAGCGCGGACAGACGGTGCAATTGCACATATTAAATTGACCCATGGTGAGCGGGGTGTAAGTTCCCTCACTCCGGAAACTCATTCGGTGACTCCCGTCACACTGCCCAACCATTGCCTCGTGCCCACTGGTTGCGCTAAAGGGCAACTGCGGTAAGGGCTTACCGAGTTGACGGTGGAGTGGCGGCCGTCGCCTCCTGGCCGGCCCCGTCACCGGCCTCGTCTCCGGCGCCGCCACCCGTCTCCTCGGCCGCCGAGGGCTCCATCGCCAGCCGCAGCAGGCGATGGCAGATCGGACAGTGCCGGGTGAAGTGGCGATTGCCCGCGGCAGCCGCCAGATGGGCGCGCAGCAGCGCCCTGGTCTCATGCCTCGCGGACGTCGTCATACGCCGCACCTCCCGCGCACCCCCGCGCCCTTTAGCTTGGGTACCTCTGGGTGCGGTGCGCCGTCAAGACGCCAAAGGCCCGGATCCATATACGGATCCGGGCCTTCCGGTTAAGCGGTCCTGACGGGATTTGAACCCGCGGCCTCCACCTTGACAGGGTGGCGAGCACTCCAAACTGCTCCACAGGACCAAGAGTGACGCCTGCGACTTCGTCGCCGTGCGCCGCGCTGGTGTGCGCTGCGATGCAGACTCTACAGCAGGTCAGGGGGTGCGGTCGAACTCGCCCCCGGCGGGGCTCCGGCGGGCCGCCGGAGCCCCGGGGACACCCTTACGGCGCGGCCGCGTCGATGGCCTTCACGATGCGCTTGTCGGACACCGGATAGGCCGTACCGAGGGCGTGCGCGAAGTAGCTGACCCGCAACTCCTCGATCATCCAGCGGATCTCCAGCGCCTCCTGGGGCACCGGGCGCCCCGGCGGGAACTGCTCCAGCAGCCAGGCGTACTCGTCCCGCATCTCCCGCACCTTCGCCATCCGGGCGCGGTCCCGGTCGGCGTTGCCCGGAAGCTGCTGCAGCCGCCGGTCCACGGCCACCAGATAGCGCATGAGGTCCGGAAGCCGCCGCACGCCGTGGGCGGTCACGAAACCCGGTGCGATGAGCTCCGAGAGCTGCTCCCTGATGTCCGTGAGGGACGGCAGCAGCACCGGGCTCCTGGTGTCCTTCAGCCGCCGCTCGCACGACTGCCAGGCCGCCAGCACCTCCTGGACCTTGCGCACGGTGTCCAGCGTGGCGTCCGTGATGTCGCTGCGCACCGCGTCGAAGAGCTTGCGGAACGACTCCTCGTCCCAGGCCGGGCCGCCACGGGACGCGATCAGCCGGTCGGCCGCCGCGGCCACGCAGTCGTCGAAGAGCGCCTGCACACCGCCGTGCGGGCTGCTGGAGAGCGCCAGCTTGGCCTGGTTGGAGAGCTTGCCCTGGACGAACTTGGCGGGGCTGGACGGCAACTGGAGCAGGATCAGCCGGCGCGTCCCCCGCCACATCGCCTCCCGCTGCTCGGCCTCGGTGTCGAAGAGCCGTACGGCCACCGAGGCGCCCTCGTCGACGAGCGCCGGATACGCCTTGACCGGCTGGCCGCCGCGGCGCGTCTCGAAGGTGCGCGGCAGCGTCCCGACCGTCCACCGGGTCAGCCCGCCGCGCTGCTGGATCCCCACGCCCTCCTTGGAGGACTCGAACGCCTTGGAGATCGCGGCCCGCGTCTTCGGCCGCAGCCGCTGCCGCAGCACCTCCACGTCCTTGTCCTCGGCCAGCTTGCGGTGCCGCTCGTCCACCACCCGGAAGGTGACCTTGAGGTGGTCGGGGACCTTCGCCAGGTCCCAGTCCTCCGGCTCGATCCGTACGCCCACCATCCGCTGCAGCTCACGCCCCAGCGCCGCGGTCAGCGGCTCCTGGAGGGGGGCAGCGCTTTCCAGGAAGCGCTTGGCATAGTTCGGCGCCGGGACGTAGTGACGGCGCACCGGTTTGGGCAGCGAGCGGATCAGCTCGGTGACCAGATCCTCCCGCAACCCCGGAATCTGCCAGTCGAAACCGTCCGCGGTGACCTGATTGAGCACCTGCAGCGGGATGTGGACGGTCACACCGTCCGCGTCCGCCCCCGGCTCGAATTGATAGGTCACCTTGAACTTGAGCTTCCCCTGGCGCCAGGAGTCCGGATAGGCGTCCTTGGTGATGTCCTGCGCCCGCTCGTTGATGAGCATCGACTTCTCGAAGTTGAGAAGCTCCGGTTCTTCGCGACGCTTGTGCTTCCACCAGGAGTCGAAGTGGGCGCCGGAGACCACATGCTCGGGGATCCGCTGGTCGTAGAAGTCGAAGAGCGTCTCGTCGTCCACGAGGATGTCGCGGCGCCGGGCCCGGTGCTCCAGCTCCTCGACCTCGCCCAGCAGCTTGCGGTTGTCGTGGAAGAACTGGTGGTGGGTGCGCCAGTCGCCCTCCACCAGGGCGTTGCGGATGAACAGATCGCGGCTGGTCTCCGGGTCGATCCGGCCGTAGTTGACCTTCCGCTGGGCGACGATCGGCACCCCGTAGAGCGTGACCCGCTCATACGCCATCACCGCGGCCTGCTTCTGCTCCCAGTGCGGTTCGCTGTAGGTGCGTTTGACCAGGTGCTGGGCGAGCGGCTCGATCCACTCCGGCTCGATCTTCGCGTTGACCCGCGCCCACAGCCGGGAGGTCTCCACCAGCTCCGCCGACATCACCCAGCGCGGCGGCTTCTTGAACAGCGCCGAACCGGGGAACACCGCGAACTTGGCGCTGCGCGCGCCCAGATACTCGTTCTTGTCGGTGTCCTTAAGGCCCACATGGGACAGCAGCCCCGCCAGCAACGACGTATGCACGTGGTCGGGCGCCGCGTCCTGCTCGGACATATGGATGTCCATGGTCTTGGCGACCGTGCGCAGCTGGCTGTAGATGTCCTGCCATTCGCGTATACGCAGGTAGTTGAGGAACTCATTGCGGCACATCCGGCGGAAGGCGGAGGAGGACAGCTCCTTCTGCCGCTCCCGGATGTACTTCCACAGATTGAGGAACGCCAGGAAGTCGCTGGACTCGTCCTTGAACCGGGCGTGCTGCTGATCCGCCTGCTGCTGCTTGTCCGAGGGGCGCTCGCGCGGGTCCTGGATGGACAGCGCCGCCGCGATCACCATGACCTCGCGGACACAGCCGTTGCGGTCCGCCTCCAGCACCATGCGGGCCAGCCGCGGGTCCACCGGAAGCTGGGCCAGCTTCCGGCCGACCTGGGTGAGCCGCTTGCGCGGGTCCTTCTCCTTGCCGTCCAGGGCGTGCAGCTCCTCCAGGAGCTGGACGCCGTCCTTGACGTTGCGGCGGTCCGGCGGGTCGATGAAGGGGAACTTCTCGATGTCGCCGAGGCCGGCGGCGGTCATCTGGAGGATGACGGAGGCCAGATTGGTCCGGAGGATCTCGGCGTCGGTGAACTCCGGGCGGGTGAGGAAGTCGTCCTCGGAGTACAGCCGGATGCAGATGCCGTCGCTGGTCCGGCCGCAGCGGCCCTTGCGCTGATTGGCGCTGGCCTGGGAGATCGGCTCGATGGGCAGCCGCTGGACCTTGGTGCGATGGCTGTAGCGGGAGATCCGGGCGGCGCCCGGGTCGATCACATAGCGGATACCGGGGACGGTCAGCGAGGTCTCGGCGACGTTGGTCGCCAGCACGATCCGGCGGCCGGTGTGTCTCTGGAAGACCCGGTGCTGCTCGGCGTGCGACAGCCGGGCGTACAGCGGAAGGACCTCGGTGACCGGGAGCTTCTTCTTGTTCAGCGCGTCGGCGGTGTCGCGGATCTCCCGCTCACCGGAGAGGAAGACCAGGATGTCGCCCGGCCCCTCGGCCTGGAGCTCGTCGACCGCGTCGCAGATCGCGGTGATCTGGTCGCGGTCGCTGTCCTCGCCGCCCTCCTCGAGCAGCGGGCGGTAGCGCACCTCGACCGGATATGTACGCCCGCTGACCTCGACGATCGGTGCGTCGCCGAAATGGCGGGAAAAGCGCTCCGGGTCGATGGTGGCGGAGGTGATCACGATCTTGAGGTCGGGGCGGCGGGGCAGGAGTTGGGCCAGATAGCCCAGCAGGAAGTCGATGTTGAGGCTGCGCTCATGGGCCTCGTCGATGATGATCGTGTCGTACTGGCGCAGCTCGCGGTCGGTCTGGATCTCGGCGAGCAGAATGCCGTCGGTCATCAGCTTGACGTGGGTGTCCTGCCCCACCTGATCGGTGAAGCGGACCTTCCAGCCGACGGACTCGCCCAGCGGCGACCGCAGCTCCTCGGCGATGCGCTCGGCCACGGTGCGGGCGGCGATACGGCGCGGCTGCGTATGGCCAATAAGTCCCTTGACGCCGCGCCCCAGCTCCAGACAGATCTTCGGAATCTGGGTGGTCTTCCCGGAGCCGGTCTCACCTGCGACGATCACCACCTGGTGATCCCGGACGGCCTCGAGGATCGCGTCCTTCTTCTGGCTGACCGGCAGCTCTTGCGGATAGGTGATGGCCGGCACGGCGGCGCGGCGGTCCGCGACCCGCAGCTCGGCACGCGTGATCTCCTCGGTGATCTCACCGAGTACGGCCGCTCGGGCCTCGGGTTTACGGATCCGGCGCGCACCGTCGAGCCGGCGTCCCAGCCGCTGCTGGTCGCGCAGCATCAGCTCGGGCAGCCGCTCCAGCAGGGCGGGCAGGGCGGGGGCAGGCGTGGTGGACATACGGATCCCAGGATCTCACCTCGGCAAAACGACTGGCGAACCATTTCCGCCGGGTGTTGTCCGGGCCGCGTCGCGCGGTATGCCGGGATTGTCCGTTCTAGCGTGGGCGCATGGCGGACGACGAAAGCGGCGCAGGCGCGGGCGGGGGCGACACGGGCGCGGGCAGGGGCGACGCGAGTGAGGGCAAGGGCGGGGGTGGGGGCGAAGGGAGCGAGGGCAAGGGCGCGACCGACGAGGGAAGGGGCAGGGGCAGGGGCGGGGCGGACGCGGGCAGGGACAGGGGTGGGGCGGACGCGGCCAAGGGCGGGGCGGACCGGCTCTCCCCATGGGCTCGTTTCAAGCAGACCCCCTTCTTCCCCGCGACCGTCATCGTGCTGCTCATCTCCGCGGGCGCGGGGCTCTTCGCGGGCTCGTACACCTTCGCCTTCGCCAATCCCACCCCCCGGAACATCCCCACCGCCATCGTGACCACCGATGACGACTCCGCCGTGCGGAACCAGTTCCTCACCGGGATGGAGAAGGCCCTGAACGCGTCCCTCAAGCTGCACCCCTACCCCAGCTATGCGAAGGCCCGCTGGTCCCTGGAGGAGCAGCAGGTCTTCGCGATCCTGCGGGCGCGCGACCATGGCGTCGAGCTGGATGTCGCGGGCGCGGCGGGGGCGACCGTGGCCCAGGTGCTCAGCCAGGCCGGTGGCAAGGTGGGCCGGGCCTCCGGGGTGCCCGTCCAGGTCAGGGATCTGAAACCGCTACAGCCCGGCGATCCGCGCGGACTCGCGGTCTTCTACATCTCCCTGGCCGCCACGATCATCGGCTTCCTCGGTGCCATCCAGCTCAGTGTCAACGCCGCCGGGCTCAACCCGGCCGAGCGGATCGGCTTCAACGTCGCGTACGCCATGCTCGGCGCCTTCTCGATCGCGGCGATCGTGGACTGGGGGCTGAAGGCGCTCCGGCTCCCCTTCGCGGAGTCGTGGGCGATCCTGGCGTTGACGATGTTGACCTCGGGGCTGGTGTTCTCCATGTTCAACGTCCTCTTCGGGCGCTGGGCGCTCCTCCCCACCTGGGGCGTGATGGTGATCCTCGGCAACCCGTCCTCCGGCGGCGCCGTCTCCTGGCCCCTGCTCCCCTCACTCCTGGGCACCATCGGCCGCTGGCTCCCGCCGGGTGCCTCGGTCAACGCCCAGCACACCGCGATCTACTTCCCCCACCACCAGCACCCCTTCCCCTTCCTGGTGCTGGGGGGCTGGTGTGTGGTGTCCGCCGTGGTCTTCTGGACCTGGCGCCACCGCCACCCGGGCGGGCGGCCGCCGAAGGCGACGCCGACGCGGTGCTGAGGGGCGGCGCGGTGGGGTGGGGCGCGGTGGGGGTGCGGCGCAATGCGGTCCGAGCACACGAAAAAGTCCCTCCCCCGAAGATCAGGGGAGGGACTTCTCCAAGGAGCGCCGAGCAGGCCTTGCACCTACATCCCTCGTTTGGAGACGAGTATCTTTCCTTAGACGACCGACGCATCAACTCCCGCCCCGCGGGGGCGGCGTTGCGAGATCAACTATAGCCCATCCGGGTGATCACAGCCGCCACAGCGGGGCGTCGTACCGCTCGGGCTGAGTCCCGATCAGCAGGGCCCGCAGATCCGCGCGTTGGACACCGCTGAGGCCGAGGGCCTCGGTGAGGTGGCGGAAGGTGGTGTGGCTGACCCCGCGGGCGCGGGCCTCCTCCGCGAAGCGGGCGACTCCGGCCAGTACGGCCCTGGGCCGGAACGGGCTCTCGGGCGCCGACCCGGACCGCGCGGCCTTCTCCCGCTCGTAGTCGATCTCCGAGTATCCGCAGATGTCCCGGCAGTGCCGCTCGGCCTCGGCGAGACCGGTGGTGTCGGCGATGGCCCCGGCGAGCCGGTTCCGGCGGAACGCGGCGTCGAGATCCGCCTCATGGACCACGGGTCCGTCGTCCGTCAGGGGAATGGTGAGCCCCGCGTCCCGTACCTCGCACAGCCCGCGCACACCGCGCGCCGCGGCCGTGAGCATGCCGGTGGCCTCCGACGGATGCCACTCCATGACGGGGCCGATGGGCGCGACGTCCTCGGCGGTCAGCGTATGGACCACCGGCCCCAGCCGTTCGCGCAGCACCTCCACCGGGATCTCCCCGTCCAGCCCCGGTCCGGCGACCAGCAGCCGGATCTCCGCGGTCACCTGCGCACACGCGGCAAGCGACAGCGCGTCCCCGAGCGGGCTGCACAGCGTCGGCTCATCCCCTCGCGCGAGGATGTCGCCGCCCACGTCCAGCAGGTCGATGGAGGCCGGGGCCAGGTGCTCGATCAGCTCTTCCAACTGCCGGACCATGCCCTCCACCCCGTGGTGGGGGTCGAGCAGCGCGAAGGTGTGCGGCAGCTCGGCGGCCAGCCGGGGCAGTGTGGACCCGGCCGGCGCCACCGGCCTCGCGTCCTTGGGCACGGCGTACACGCTCGGCGTGAGCGCCCGCAGCCCGGTGAAGTCGGCCGCTCCCCGGGGCCCGGGGACTGGGTCGACGAGCAGCCGGTCCCAGGCGTAGGTCAGGACCACCGCCCGGTCGTCGGCCGTCCCGTGCCCGTACAGAGCCTGGTCGATCACCGCGGCGGCAACGGCGTCCCCGCCACCTCCCCCCGCCATGATCAGCCGCGTCATCAGCCCAGCGTACGGCCGGAACGGCCGATACCGTCGTACTTCGCGCGCCCCGCCAGCCGTCGCCCCGCCCGGCCTCCCCGGCCTCCCCGGCGGCGGGCGGGGCGGGGCCGGTTATGGAGGCCGGTTATGAATGAATCGGCGATGAATCGGACGACTTGGGCTTCTCCTCCGCCTCGGCCTCCTGCCGGGCCTTGCCATTCCCGAGGACGTTCGGGTTGGTCTCGGGGGCGGCCGCCACGGCGAAGACGGTGACCAGGCCCATGCCGACGAGGAACAGCGCGATCGGCCAGGACGCGCCCGACCAGGCGAGCAGCGCGGTGGCGACGATGGGGGAGAACCCGCCGACGATCATCGACGCCAGCTCATGCCCCAGGGCGAGCCCGCTGTAGGCCACCCGGCTGGCGAAGAGTTCGGTGAAGAACGCCGGCTGGGTGCCGATCATCGCCCCGTGGCCGATCACGACCGCCACGAAGATCGCCACGAAGATCAGCACCGGATTGCGCGAGTCGAACAACGCGAAGAACGGATACGCCCAGACGATCACCGCGATCGCGCCCCCGATATACACCGGTCGACGTCCGATGCGGTCGGAGAGCGCCCCGAACATGGGCATCGCGAACGACTCGAACAGCATCCCCACCACGAGCGCGGCCAGCACCACGCCCTTGCCCACTCCGATCTCGGACGCGTAGGAGAGGCTGAAGGTGAGGAAGAGGTAACTCGCACCGGTTTCGGCGACCCGCGCGCCGAAGGCGATCAGGATGGACTTGGGGTGGGTGCGGATGACGTCGAGAAGCGGCGGGGCGGACTTCTTCGGCTCCGACTCCTTCTCCTGGAACGCGGGTGTCTCCATGATCCGGAGCCGGATCAGCAGTCCGGCGGCGGTGAGCAGGATGCCGACCACGAACGGAATGCGCCATCCCCAGGCGAGGAAGGACTCCTTGGTGGTGACCTCCTGGGCCAGTGCGTAGGCGGCGGCGGAGAGGACGAACCCGAGCCCCACGCCGGTCTGGCTCCAGGCCGAGTAGAAGCCGCGGCGGTGGCTCGGCGCGTGTTCGCTGACGATCAGCACCCCGCCGCCCCACTCGCCGCCGACGGCGATGCCCTGCACGACCCGCAGCGTCACCAGCAGCACCGGCGCCCAGACGCCGACGGTGGCGTAGGTGGGCAGCAGGCCGATCAGACAGGTCGCGACGCCCATGATCACCAGGGTGGTCACCAGCATCGACTTTCGGCCGATCCGGTCCCCGAAGTGCCCGAAGATGATGCCGCCCAACGGCCGGGCGAGGAACCCCACCGCGTTGGTACCGAAGGCGGCGATCGTCCCCACCAGCGGATTGAAGGTCGGGAAGAAGAGGGTGTTGAAGACGAGCGCGGCGGCCGTGCCGTAGAGGAAGAAGTCGTACCACTCCAATGCGCTACCGAACAAACTTGCGATCGCTGCCTTGCGTACTTCGCTCGGGTTGCCCTTCACGTCTGCCATGTCGGCTCTCCAATGGCCGCTTCGGATGGGATCAAGACCTGCGGCTCGGTTGTGTTCGGGGATTGTTCGCCGCTGGTTCTCGTGGCGGGAATGGCGACGTTCCGCTCACCGGGACGCGGGCGGGAACCGGCGAGCTGCCGATCTTCAGACGCGCTGCACCCGTACGCTCCTCACGCTTCCCTCGTTCGTGCGTTTTTCATACTTATCAGTCTTCGATTCCGCTTTGCCTGGTCACGCTCTTCACGGTGTAGGTCCCGTCCAGGGACCCGCGACGGAAGGTAGACACATGCGTGGAAGGCTCGTCATCGCTGCCGCCGCACTGACCATGGCTCTGACGCCAGGCGCAGCGTGGGCAGCACAGGACGACGGCGACCAGACGACCGGTTCCCACCGCCCCGAGGCGTCAGTTTCCCGTGAAGCCCCCCGGCCCGACGAGGGGGTGCCCGGATACGAGCTGGTCACCCTGCCCAATGAGAACGTCCCGAACTTCCAGCGGCGCACGGTGTACTGCCCCGAGGGCAAGAAGGCCATCGGCGGCGGCGCCGAGGCCCGGGGCAACAACGCCATCCTCGTCGGCAGCTTCCCCACCGACGACGGCACCGGCTGGATCGGCCTGGGCCGCCAGACCACCACCGACAATGTGGGCATCAGCGTCTTCGTCATCTGCGCCTACGTCTGATCGACCCGCCGCACCGTCCACCCCGACGAAGAAGCCCCCTCCGGACGGGGCTTCTTCGTTGCAGGACGACGTGCACGGGGACGCCATTGCCGCTGTCAGGGGCGGATCAGGACGGTGCCGACCTTGCCGGGGCGTACCGCGTGCTCCACAGCACTGGCCAGCTCGTCGAGGCCGTATGTGGCGGCCACGTCGAACTGCTCCGTGAGTGACAGGGCGATCTGCTTGGCCGTGGCGATGTCGGACGACCGTCGCTCAGGGGATGACTCAGCGGGCCACCCGCTGATGATGTTCTTCCCGCACAGTGTCAGGGACTTGCTGACCAGCGTCGATGCATGCACCGAGATGGGCTCCTCGGCGATCATTCCGTAGCTGACCAGCTTCCCGCCCGGCGCCAGCAGGTCCACAAGGCTCCTCGACATCTCTCCCCCGATCGGGTCCAGGGCCACGCTCACCGGCCGGCCACCGGCGGCCTTGCGGACGTCGTCGGCCCAGCCCGGCTGTTCTGTCGCCACGACCTGCACATCCGGGAACCGCTTGCGCAGCTCGGCCGCACCGCGCTCACTGCGGACGACGTTGATGAGCCCGAAGTTGTGGAACTGCGACACACCCGTCATCAGCCGCCCGACCGACGAGCCCGCGGCGGTCTGCACCAGAACACCGTCGTAGCCGAAGGCCAGGTGCTCCTGCGCCTCACGGCGCAGCATCACCGCGGTGAGCGGGTTCGTCAGCATCTGTGCGGCGACCGCGTCCGGCAACTTCTCCGGAACGGCGACTACCGCCTCGGCATCCGCCATCAACCACTGGGACCACGCCCCCTGCTGGGGGAAGACCGTCACG
This sequence comes from Streptomyces violaceusniger Tu 4113, assembly GCF_000147815.2. Lineage (NCBI taxonomy): Bacteria > Bacillati > Actinomycetota > Actinomycetes > Kitasatosporales > Streptomycetaceae > Streptomyces > Streptomyces violaceusniger. The sequence goes on from NC_015957.1 coordinate 322,183, forward strand.
CGGCCCCCCACCTCGACACCCGGTGCCAACCGCGCGCCCGGGCCGATCGCCTCCACCACCCCGGTGGCCTCGATGCCCGGCGTCACCGGATCCGCGGCCTCCCCCGGGTATGCCGCGATGGCCTGGAGATCACCAGGGTGCACCGGGAAGGCCGTGGTGCGGATGAGGACCTGGCCACGCCCGGGTGCCGCCGGCTCAGGCTCCTCGATGACGGTCAGGACGTCGGCGGGCGACCCGCCACGGGTGTACACGACACGCCGGTTCATGGCTCTCCTCCTGCACGGTGGTACGTGCGGGGCGTACAGGGGGCATCGATCGACGTCCCGCAGGAGCAGGTGCTTTATGAGGGGCCGACCGCCCAGGCGCATGGCCGCCCGGCCTCGCGCTGCCCTCCTCATCTCACGCTCGCACGGTGGGCGACCAGCGGCACAGCCGAGTAGGCCGATCGGTTCGGCCACCACCGCCCCACCACTCCTGTCCTTGCGGATCTCGAAGTCCATCGCATCCCCTGAGCTGGGGTGTTGCGACGACCACTAGAACTCAAGTGACCCGGGAGGGGGCTTTGCCAGGGAGGGGGCTTTGCCCTGGTGGGGGCTGTGGTGGCTGGGGCCGGGGTCGAACCGGCGACCTTCCGCTTTTCAGGCCGTGCCGGGCCCGGTCGCGGGGTGCCTGGGGGTACTCGGTTGACCGTGGTTGGCCGAAGGGGCGAGTCTCCGGTGACTAGCGCGCCATCTCCACCAGCCAACCGGGTGATGCCGCAGCGGAGCCTGCGGCCGTCTCCAACTCCCGGTACGCGGTGACCGGGAGCCGGGTGGCATCGGCGCTGCCGGGACATACCAGGAGACGATGGCCGAGGAATGGAGCGGCGATCAGCTCATGCACGGGTGTCCTCCTCCGGAGTGAGGAGAGCCAGGCGGGCCCAGACGGTTTTGCCAATGGGGTTGCGGGCGCGGTGTCCCATCTCCTTGGCAAGCGCGGAGACGAGTTGGAGCCCTCGGCCGTGCTCGTCCTCGTCGCTGGTCTCCATGAGGCGAGGCAATCGGCGGCTGAGGGCGTCGGAGACTTCGACCAGGCACGTGGCGCCTTCGCCGCTGAGGCGGACTTCGAAGCGGTGACCGCTCCTGTGGCCGTGCTGCACGGCATTGGTCGCCAACTCGCTGCAGACCAGGACCGTACGGTCGATGTCTTCTCGTCCGTAGCCCCAGCTCAGCAGGGTTTTGTCGACCAGGCTCCGGACGAGACGGACGCACCTGGGCGTGGAGGTGAACTGCATCGCCCATCGCTGGGCGGTGATCTGCTGTTGGTTGTCGTTGGTCATCGGGAGCATCGCGTCCCCTCGTCGTGGGTGGTTCTAGGGGGCCAGCTCATCGCAGCGGTCGTCACCGAAACAGGCCATGCTGATTACCCAACGTGGGTAGAATCATGGTCGCTTGACCGCCCGGACAGCCCGCTTCCGTGGGACGAGGGAGAGAGGCAAGAGTGCCCGCATCGCAGCCTCAGGGGGCGCTGCTACCAGTCCTGTTGGCCAGCCCTGAGTGGCAGCACGCATGCCAGAAACGCGACTTCACCCGCATTTTCCAGATGGTCAAGCTCAAAGCAGGGATCTATCCCTCGCGCATCACCGCCCTTTGCGGCATGACGCCCAGCAGAGTCGGCGAGGTCATGGCTGGACGTCGTGGCCTGGCCCATATCGACGTAATCGAGAGAGTCGCCGATGGGCTGCGCATCCCCGGCGCGATGCTGGGTCTGGCGCACCGGCCCTGGGAGATCCCCGCGTCGGCTCCGGAGAACGAGCGGAGCCCGGCCCCTGTGTCACGGCTTGCGCACGGGGCAGCGGCTACCGGCTCTGTCGCCGGGGAGAGCCTGGATCACCTACTTCCCCTGGCCGACTCGCAGGTCACTCGCTCCACGCTCGCCGCGCTGCGCTCCTCCGTAGAGGACTACTGGCGTCGGGACGACCAGCACGGTGGCGCGCCCCTGCGGCCTGCGGTCGTCGGCAACCTCACCTACGTCACACAGGTGATGCGGCATGCCGGGGAGGCTCTGGGCCGGGATCTTCGATCCCTCGCCGCAGAGCTGGCCCGCCTCGCGGGCTGGGCCTATTTCGATGCCTGTCAGTACAGCACGGCACGTATCTACTTCAGTCAAGCCCTGGGCCTCTCGCTTGGGCAGGAAGATCGCCTCTTCATGGCCAATGTGCTCTCCTGCATGAGCCTGCAAGCCACCTATGACGGCAATCCAGCAGAGGCCATCGCTCTCGCCTGTAAGGCACAGGACGTCGCCCGGGGGATCGGCGACCAGCCTCTGGTGATGTCCATGCTGCACCTGCGCGAAGCGTTCGCCCATGCCTCTCTTCGCGACGCCTCCGCCTGCCATCAGGCCATCGACCGTTCTCGCGACTTCTTCGAACGTGCACGCGGCCGGACGGACGAGGCACCCTCCTGGGTGCGCTATTTCGACGAGACCAAGCTCATCATCGACAGCGGAATAGCCCTGGCCCGTCTTGGTGAGGCACCACGAGCTGAACCTCTCATCGCCGAGGGGCTGCGCCGTGAAGCGTCCGCACACCAACGCGGACGGGCCCTCCACGCCTTCTGGCTCGCCGGCACCCAACTCGAGCAGGGCAAGCTCGGCGATGCGTGCCACAGTGCCGAACTAGCACTCGATCTGACTGCCGTGATCGACTCACCTCGGGTCGCCGGGCATATCCATGAATTCCACCGCCGTCTGGCTCCATGTGCCCGCGAGGCGCCGGTGATCAGGTTCGAGCAGCGGATGCGAGAGTCACTTGGCTAGCCGGCGCTCCCGGTGGCTTCGTCCAGCAGCAGATACAGCAGGCCGACCAGGCTGCCGCTGCTGACGATCTCGCGGTGGTCGATCATCCTGCGGATCTCCGAGAGGGGGATCCACTCGATCCGGTCCGATTCGTTCCGCTCTGTCGGCGGCCCGATGTAGGTGGCTCCGTCGGCTCGGAAGACATGGTGCTCGGAGTCAGTGATCCCGTTCGCGGGCTGCGCGTACACCAGGGGCTTCATTGCCTCGACCCGCCAGCCGGTCTCTTCCTCGACCTCGCGGGCAGCGGCCTGCTCTGGAGTCTCGCCCGGCTCGACGAGGCCCATGGGCAGTTCCCAGCCCCAGGTGTCGGTGATGAACCGGTGACGCCACATCATCAGGACGCGCTGGTCGTCATCGACGACGGCGGCGACGGCGAGGTGCCGCATGCGTACGACGTGGTGTTCCCAGCGGCGGCCGTCGGGCTGCTGTACGTCGACGAGCCACAGGTTGACCCAAGGGTTGCTGTAGATCTGCCGTTCGCCATGGACGGTCCACCGCATGAGCCCACTCCCCTTCGTCGACGCGATGCCCAGCATTTCACTCCCTGGGGCCGCGCTCTTACGGTGCGTACCAGAGCTGTAAGACATCGCCGCGGCGCCAACGAAGAAGCCCCCTCCGGACGGGCCGGGAGGGGGCTTTGCCCTGGTGAGGGCTGCGGTGGCTGGGGCCGGGGTCGAACCGGCGACCTTCCGCTTTTCAGGCGGACGCTCGTACCAACTGAGCTACCCAGCCGCAGCGGTCCTGACGGGATTTGAACCCGCGGCCTCCACCTTGACAGGGTGGCGAGCACTCCAAACTGCTCCACAGGACCTTGCGTGTACGAGCACGAGTCTCGCACATGTGGGGTGCGGTCCCAACGGAATTTCCCGCTGTGGATTCGCACTCCTTGCGATTTCGAACCGGGGCTTTGATTTTTCTCCGCCGCGTCGTTGTCGCTGGATCAGCGTATCAGACCTCTGACCGTGTCCTGCCCGCTCACCGAGGGGTCAGGACACGGCTGGCGTCGGCCCGGGTCAGGGGCGGCCGCCGCGCTCCAGGGGGATCCGCTCGCCCGCCTCGATCGCGACCGGCAGCCGGTTCTCGGTGGGCGGCAGGGGGCAGGTCGCGAGGTCGGTGTAGGCGCAGGGGAGGTTGGTGGCGCGGTTGAAGTCGAGGGTGACCCGGCCGGCGTCGTCGGGGGCGTCGATCTGGAGGGAGCGGTTCGCGGCGTAGGTGGTCACGCCCGAGGTCGCGTCGGTGAGGAGCACCATCAGGCTGCCGGGCCGCTTGCCGTTGAAGGCGGTGAGCCGGAACGTCCCGCCGTCCGCCAGCTCGAACTCGACCTCGCCGGGCGCGTCGTAGACATGCTCCAGCCCCTCCGCCACGGCGCCCACGGTGATCGCGCGCGGCTCGTCGAAGGGGAGGTAACGGCCACCGCGGACCCAGCGGGGGTCGGGGGCGTAGGCGGGGGTGCGGGTGAAGGCGGTGCGGAGGGGGTTGCCGGGGTGGCGGGGGCGGACGATGTCGTGGCCGCCGCGCTTGGCGATCTCGATCACCGCGTCGCCGTACCCCGCGTACAGGCTGTCCCGCTCGGCGATCGCCCCGAAGACGTACCGTCCGTGCACCGCCGTGCCGTCGATGGTCAGCTCCTCGCCGTCGGCCAGTTCGACGACCACGCCCTCCGGGCCGCTGGACCAGGCCCCGGGGGCGTCCTCGAAGCGGGCCGGCTCCGGGCTCAGCCAGTGCAGGCTGGTGATCGCGAGAAAGCCGTGCGGGTCGGCGAGTGCCTGCTCATGGGCGCGGTGCCACCGCTCCCACTCCTCGGCGAAGCTCATCCGGTCGACGTCCTGGACGGTCATCTGCGCTCCCTCGCGTGCGTGGGGTCTGCGGCGGGTCCGTCGGGTACAACCCCGTGGGGGAGGAAGTCATTCCGGGAGTTCTGGGAGTTGCGGGAGTTCTGGGAGTTGCGGGAGTTCTGGGAGTTGCGGGAGTTCCGGGGGTTTCCGGAGTGCGTGCGCGTATAAAAAAGTCACCGGCAGGTACGTTCTGACCTGCGGTGACTAAAAGAAGGTGGTGCCCCCAACGGGATTCGAACCCGTGCTACCGCCTTGAAAGGGCGGCGTCCTGGGCCACTAGACGATGAGGGCCGATGGCCCACCTGGGCGCCTTGCGGCGCCTTCGGGGACGCGAGAAGCATATGGGATGCCGGTGAGGTTCGCCAAAACGGTTTACGGAGTGGTGGGTGTCGGCGTCGCCCCTGGGCGGTTCTCGGCGGGCAGATGACGGCTGACCTCGGCCTTCGCCAGGCCCAGACCGCCCAGATCGATCTCGTCCCACGCCTGGAGCCGTCGCGTGTCCCGGTCCAGATAGAGGACCGAAGCCTGCACCGTGTCCGGTGTGCCGTCGTCCACCGCCCGCAGCCCGCTGCCGCCCGTCGACCCCTCTGTCATCAGCCGGGTGCCGCCGGGGAGCATCTCTGTACGGCGGTGATGGACATGACCGGTGAGGGCGAGCGGCACCGTGCCGTCGGTCTCCCGGGCGGCGATGGGGTTGTGGGCGAGGGCGATGTCGACCGGGGCGCCGGTGGCCTTACGGTCCCGGACCGCCTCGGCCAGTCGCCGCCCGGCGCTGTGCTCGGCCGCGTCACCGGCGGCCGCGCTGGAACGGTCGGGGGTGAACTGCGGATCGCCGATGCCCGCGATCCGCAGCCCGGCGATGTTGATCACCTCGCCGTTGTCCACCACATGCGCCCCCTTGCGCCGGGCGAGGTAGCGCTGGGTCGAGGCCGAGTCGTGGTTGCCGCGCACCCAGACATAGGGGGCGCCGAGGTCGGAGACGGGGTCGAGGAAGCCGTTCTCGGCGGCGGTGCCGTGGTCCATCGTGTCGCCCGTGTCGATGATCACGCTGACCCTGTACTGCCGCACCAGCGATTCCACGATGTGCCACGCGGCCGGATTGAGATGGACGTCCGAGATGTGCAGCACCCGCATGGTGGTCGGATCGGGCTGATACGCGGGGAGCGTCGAGGTCGCCTCGTAGAGCTGGGTGACATTGGTCACCAGCCGGGCCAACTCCCGCTGATACACGTCGAAATCGCTCACGATGCTGCGCGCGTTGCCGACCACCGAGGGGGCGCTGGAGAGCAGCCCGGAGTAGCGCGGCTCCAGGACGGAATTCGGGTTCCAGGTCGCGTATACGGCGCCCCCGGAGGCGGTCAGCAGCGTGAGCGCGAGCCCCCCGGCGGCCAGCGCCCGGCGCGGACGGCCGTAGACCGCCAGGCCCAGCGCGGTGGCGCCGAAGACGACGGCGACGCAGGAGCGGAACGCGAGGCCGAGGGTGCCGCGGGTGACATCGGTCGCGACCTCGTCCTGCAGGCCGGAGAGCCGCTCGGGGTGGTCGACGAGGGCCTGGGAGCGTATGGGGTCGAGCCGGTCCACATCCACGTCCAGGCGGAGCGGGGCGTGGTGGCTGTCCAGCTCGAGCGCGCCGAGCGGGGCCACATTGATCTTGGTGCCGCCGGTGAGGGACGGCCGCAGCGCCATCCGGGTGTCCATGGGACCCACGGAGATATGGACGCTGCCGACCACCAGCAGTCCGATCCAGGCGCCGAGGACGGTCACGGCGGCCAGCCCGGCGGCGCGGACGAGGGGGCGGGGGCGCGCGGTGGGGTCGAGCGCCGAGGGATCGAACGCCGCGGCGTTGGGGGAGGCGGCGGGGGAGTGCGTCTGCGAGGGGCGGCGGAAGCGGCGGATGGGGGAGACGGCCGCGGTACGTGCGCGCTGAGCGGTGGCACGGAGCAGCCGGAGCGGTTCGCGGGCCATTGCTCCCGTATGCCCGGCCGAACGGGGGCGTATGCCTGGGCGGCGCGGGGGCGGGCCTTGTGCGGGCGGTGCGGTGCGTCGAGTGACCGGGGCGGGTGGCGGCGCGTCTGGTGCCGGGGGAGGTGGCGCTGTGCCTGAATGCCGGGGCGGTGACGGTGCGGCCAGGTGCCCGTGCGACGGCGGCGCGCCAGGTGCCTGTCCTGCGTCCGGCGCGGATGCCTGGCGCGGACCGCTCCTTTTCCGGGCCCGACTGCCTGACAATGGCCTCGTGCTGGAGATGACGCGCGAGGAGTTCGAGGAACTGGTCGCCGAGGCGCTGGACCGGATTCCGCCGGAGCTGACACGCCTCATGGACAACGTCGCCGTGTTCGTGGAGGACGAGCCGTCGGCGGAGGATCCCGAGCTGCTCGGGCTCTACGAGGGGACGCCGCTCACCGACCGGGGTGAGTGGTACGCGGGCGTCCTGCCGGACCGGATCACGGTCTACCGGGGGCCGACGCTGCGGATGAGCGAGACGCGGGAGGACGTCGTCCAGGAGACCGAGGTGACCGTGGTTCATGAGATCGCGCATCACTTCGGGATCGACGACGCCCGGCTGCACGCGCTCGGCTACGGCTGATCCCTGTCTTCTGCCGATCCCTGTCTTCTGCCGATCCCGGCCCGCTGCCGGTATCGGTCTCCGGCCGCCCCCGCCTACGACCGACGCGGGACGCGTGGTCTACGCGATGGGCCCGGGTCCGCGCCGTATGCGTGTCCTGGGCGGGGCGGGGCCAGTTGGGCAGGGCGTCACATCCCTGCCGTCTGGAGGTGTCCCGCGCATGCCTGGATTCCCCGTGCCCGGATCCCCCGCTCCTCGCACCGCCCGTTCCGCCCGTTCCGCCCGGACGTCCCGTTCCCTCCGGACGTCCCCGCCCTCCCGGCGCGCGCCCCGTCCCGCGGCCCGCGGGGCGGCGCTCGCGGCGCTCGTGGCCGTCACGATGGCGCTGGGCGGCTGCATGAGCATCGCCGACGACCCCGAGCGGCCGGACAAACACCGCGGCTCCCACCAGAAGGGTGACGCGGCGGACACGGGCGGCGCCGTGGTGCGGTCGGACGGCAGGGGGCGTGCGTACGAGGACTCCGACCGGGACAAGAAGGATGGGAAGGGGAAGAAGGGCGAGAAGCGGAAGGACGGCGAGGACCGGTCGGCCTCGGCCTCCGCGGCCGACCCCGAGACCGAGCCCTCGGCCCCGCCCGGTAAGCACGGGGCCCCGCACCATGGCCCGGCCCCCACCGCCCTGCCGCAGCCGGGCGGCGCCACCCCGTCCGACGCGCCACCCGTACCCCGGCCGACGAGCCCGCCGCCGAGCGCGCCGGACCCGAAGCCGACCGACGCCGAGCCCCCGACCGCGCCCGCCTCCCCGTCGGCCCAGCCGGCGGGCTGAGCCGCACCGGACGTCGCGGGGCCGGCCCCGCGACGATCCAGACCCGGAAGACCCCCACGACCAGAGGCCCCACGCCCAGAAGATCCCCACCACCCAGGCAGCTCAGAAGTCCCCGAAGATCCAGCAGACGCATCGGACCGGGCCCAAGGTCCCAGCACCACTGTCCACCACCGGCGGAGCCAATTTGCTCTTGAGGGGTGAAGGTGCGTATGGTGGTAGATCGTTTGATCCCATTTGCCCGGCGCCTCGTAAAAGTGCGCCGTGAGGCGCGTTCCTTGCCATCCCGTGGCTGACCGCATAGAGGCGGTCGTTTGCGACAACACGGAGTTTGGGCGCGTGCCGAGACTCCGGAAGGTTTCGCATTTCGCATGTCCGTTTCCACTGATCACGCCGTCATGCCCGCTGTCGACGAGCCGAGCGACCTGACCGTTCCGGCCGAGCCGTTCGAACGGGACGAGCGCGACGAGCAGGCTGAGCCTGCCGACCAGACGGTGTCACCGGCGTCCTCCGAGCAAACCGCCACGGAAGCCCCCGAGACCCCTAAGGCGCCCGACATCACTTTCGCCGACCTCGGCCTCCCCGAACAGATCGTCCGCAAGCTGGCGCAGAACGGCGTGACCACGCCCTTCCCGATCCAGGCGGCGACCATCCCCGACGCCATGGCCGGGAAGGACATCCTCGGCCGCGGCCGTACCGGCTCCGGCAAGACCCTCTCGTTCGGTCTTCCGCTGCTGACCACGCTGGCCGGCGGACACACCGAGAAGAAGCGACCCCGGGGCCTCATCCTGACCCCGACCCGCGAGCTGGCGATGCAGGTGAGCGACGCGCTGCAGCCTTACGGCGACATTCTCGGCCTCAAGCTCAAGGTCGTCTGCGGCGGCACCTCGATGGGCAATCAGATCTACGCGCTGGAGCGCGGTGTCGACATCCTCGTCGCCACCCCGGGCCGGCTGCGCGACATCATCGACCGCGGCGCCGCGACCCTCGACAAGGTCCAGGTCGCCGTCCTCGACGAGGCCGACCAGATGGCCGACATGGGCTTCCTGCCCGAGGTCACCGAGATCCTCGACCTGGTGCCGCAGGGCGGCCAGCGGCTGCTGTTCTCCGCGACGCTGGAGAACGAGATCGACAGCCTGGTCAAGCGCTACCTGGTCGACCCGGTCACCCACGAGGTCGACTCGGCACAGGGCGCGGTCACCACGATGACCCACCACGTGCTCGTCGTGAAGCCGAAGGACAAGGCCCCGGTCACCGCCGCCATCGCGGCGCGCAAGGGCCGCACCATCATCTTCGTACGGACTCAGCTGGGCTGCGACCGCGTCGCCGAGCAGCTGTGCGACGCGGGCGTGCGCGCCGACGCGCTGCACGGCGGCATGACGCAGGGCGCCCGCACCCGCACGCTGGCCGACTTCAAGGACGGGTACGTCAATGTGCTCGTCGCCACGGACGTCGCCGCGCGCGGTATCCACGTCGACGGCATCGACCTGGTGCTGAACGTGGACCCGGCCGGCGACCACAAGGACTATCTGCACCGCTCCGGCCGTACGGCCCGGGCGGGCCAGAGCGGCACCGTCGTCTCGCTGGCCCTGCCGCACCAGCGCCGTCAGATCTTCCGGCTGATGGAGGACGCGGGCGTCGACGCCTCCCGTCACATCGTCGGCGGCGGCGGTGCGTTCGACGAGGACGTGGCCCAGATCACGGGCGCGCGTTCGCTCACCGAGGTGCAGGCGGAGGCGGCCTCGAACGCCGCCAAGCAGGCCGAGCGCGAGGCGCAGGACCTCAGCCGGGAGCTGGAGCGGGTGCAGCGGCGCGCGGTCGAGCTCCGCGAGGAGGCCGACCGGCTGTCCGCGCGGGCTGCGCGCGAGCGCGGCGAGACCGTGGCACCGGCGGAGCCCGCGGCCGAGGCCGGGGCGGAGACGGTGGCCGAGGCCGCTGTGGCGCTGCCGGCGCAGCGTACGGCGGAGCCCGCGACCGTGCCCGCGGTGAAGGCCGCGGACGCCGCCGAGGGTGCGGGTGACGCCGAGGCGCCGCGCCGCTCCTCGTACGACCGTCGGGACAACGACCGGGGTGGCCGTTCCTTCGACCGTCGGGATAGCAACGACCGCGACCGTGGCGGCTTCAACCGGGACCGCCGTGACGACCGTCGTGACGACCGCCGTGACGACCGAGGCGGCTTCAACCGCGACCGTCGGGAAAACGACCGGGGTGGCCGTTCCTTCGACCGTCGGGACAGCAACGACCGCGACCGTGGCGGCTTCAACCGCGACCGCCGTGACGACCGTGGCAACTTCGGACGGCGGGACGACCGTGGCGGCCGTCCGTACGAGCGCCGTGACGACCGTGGCGGCTTCAGCCGCGACCGTCGGGAGAACGACCGTGGCGGCCGTTCCTTCGAGCGCCGCGACCACAACCACCGTGGCGGGGACCGTCCGTTCAACCGCGACCGTCGCGACGACCGCCCGGCCAGCCGTGACGATCACCGGGGCGGCTCCACCGGCGGCCGTTCGTACGAGCGCTCCGGCGGCTCGTCCTTCGACCGGCGCGCCGACAAGCCGCGCTGGAAGCGCAACGGCTGATCGGGCCGTGGAGAGGGCCGTGCAACACCGCGCTGTTGCACGGCCTTTCGCTCCCGGAGGGTATTGGCTCGGGTGTTGGCCACTGGCCGAGCTATGCTGCGGGGGTGCGGGTCATTAGCTCAATTGGCAGAGCAGTGGACTTTTAATCCATTGGTTCAGGGTTCGAGCCCCTGATGACCCACCTCGGAAACCGCAGGCGCCATCGGTGACCTGCGGTTTCGTCATTTCTGAGGGTCCCGTCGCGCGGTCTTCCGCAGCCTGGGAGCGAGGTGTTCACCCTCTCGTCGTACGGAAGATCGAGTCTCACTCGACCGGCGCTTGAGCAGATGCCGAACGGTACTCGACCGCAGAGTCTGAACCTGCTGCGTCTGACCCGCTGCTCGGAAACGCTTAAGGAGACTCCTCGTGCGACTCGCGAAAACGATCCGCGGATTGATCCCCGTCATGGCGCTGGCGGTATCGGCATGGGCGGTTTCCGCTCCGGCGTCCGCCGAAGGGAAGGGAGGCGGAGGAGGGGCGGGCGAGAAGGCGGCCCCGGTGCCCTGCGGGGACGTGGCGGCGCTGATCACCGCGGTGAGCGAGGCCAACAGCTCGCCATTGGGAGGCTCCGTCTCCCTGGCCACGGGGTGTGTGTACACGCTGGGTTCCGCGGCGTACACCGGCCCCAACGGTGCCGACGGACTGCCGCTCATCACCCGTGACGTGACCATCAGTGGGACCCAAGCGACCATCAGACGCAGTGCGTCCGCAGGCGACTTCCGGCTCGCGGAGATCGCGCCCGGTGGAAGCCTTACGGTCAACGGCGTGACCTTCTCGGGCGGCCGGGCGACCTCGGGGGCGGGCACCGACGGCGGTGGCATGTTCGACGCGGGCTCACTGAGGCTCATCAACGCCACGGTCACCGGCAACACCGCGAGCAACATCGGCGGTGGGGTCGAGGTAGCCTCGGGCGGTTCAGCGGTGCTTTCGGCCACGGATGTGACGCACAATTCCGCGGGGGACGGCGGCGGCATCCACGTCAATACGTCGGCCACCCTCAGCGTCTCGGGCGGCAACATTTCCGACAACACCGCGGACAGCTCGGGCGGCGGCGTCAGTAACTTCGGAACGACGCTGCTGGCCGCCGTCACGGTCGCGCGGAACAGGACCACCAACTTCGAGGGCGGCGGCATCGCCACCTCGGCCGGAGATCTCACGATCAACGGCAGCCGGGTCGCCGAGAACACCGCCGGCAGTTTCGGTGGCGGTATCGCCAATATGGGCAGCGCACTGCGCGTGCTGGCCACCACCGTGTCCGGGAATACCGCCACGCTGAACGGCGGTGGGCTGTTCCAGCACGCGGGCACGACACAAATGATCGGCGACACGGTCACCGGTAATACGGCCAATGGCGGCCAGGGCGGAGGCATCTTCACCGACGGCGGCACGATCTCGCTCGCCGCGACCACGGTCTCCGGGAACAACCCGAACCAGTGCGTACCGGCTCTCGCGGGATGCTGAATCGCACCGCTGAACCCGTCACTGAATTCGGCTGAACGCCGCGGCGCCCCCGGAAGTCGCTTCTTCCGGGGGCGCCGCGCGCTCGATCGCGAGATCGGCCGTCAGTGCTTGCAGTCCTTCTTCTTGGCCTTGGCCTTGACCTTGTGGTGCTTCTTGGCCTTGTGCGGGTCGGCCTTGGCCTTGTGCACCTTCTTGGCCTTGTGCTGCTCCTTGGCCTTGTGCTGCTCCTTGGCCTTGTGCTTCTGCTGCTCCTTGTGCACGACCACGACCGGGGCCGGCTCGTTGACGGCGATGTTCGTGCAGTCGGAGCCGATGTTGGTGTCGCCGGCCGGGGCGGCGGCGCCGGTGATGAGGGTGGGGCCGGTGGCCGTGTCGCACTCGTTGGACTGGAAGACCGAACCCACGTTCTGCGCGAAGTTCACGCAGTCCGAGCCGAGGGTGATGTCGCCGGTCGGGGCCGCGGCACCGGTGTTGGTGGTGGCGCCGGTGTGGGTCTCGCAGTGGTTTCGCTGAGCACTGCTGGACTGCGGGAAGAGCCCATGAGCACTCGCGCTACCGGCGCCGCCGACCACCATTGTGCCCGCGGCCGCCGCGGCCATGAGAGCTGCCTTCTTGCCGATCTGCATTGTTCTGGTGCCTCCATATCGGGTCTTCTCCGCGAATATTCCGCAGACACCTCTTGAACGAGATTTCCGCAATGCGGGATCCGGGACCATGCGAAGCATCACCCATCCGCCACAGTAAAGATATGTTCAGCAAAGATATGTTCAACAAAGGTATATTCGGCCGGTGCGGAAGTCGGTGGATTCCTCTTCGCAAAAAATGAACGCGGCCCCGGGGAAATTTCCCCAAGGCCGCGTTCATCTCGAGCGGCTTTTTCCGGAAGCTCGGTGGCGAGCTCCGGTGAGCTCGGTGTTTCAGGAACGCTGACGGTTTCCCTGACCACCGCTCTTGCCGCCGCTCTTCGTGCCGTTCGCGCTCGTGCCCTGACGTCCGTTCTGGGGGTCGGAGCCGGCGACATTGGCACAGTTGGTCTCGGTGGTGACATCGGAGCCGGGGCCGATCGTGATCGGGCCCGTAACGGAGGTGGTGCGACAGTCGTTGGTCTGCTTCGTCACACCACCCGACTTGCTGACGTTGACGCAGTTGGTCCCGTTCTTGATTTCGGATCCGGGAGCCAGCGCGACGGTGATCGGACCGATGACGGAGTGGGTACGGCAGCGGTTCTTCTGCTCCGACACACCCGACTCGGCGGTGTTGACGCAGTCGGTCTGATTGCTGAGCTCGGTCGGGCCGGCCGCCACGGTGATGGTGCCGACTACGGAACTGGTGGTGCAGCGATTGCTCTGCGTCCCGCCGTTGGCGCCTGCCGCGCGGCTGGGACCGGGATCGGCGGCGTCGGCTCCGCCCGCACCGCCGATGAGCAGCGCACCCACGGCGGCCACAAGAAGGGCCGACCTTTTGCGCATGTGCATAAAGAGCCTCCAATCGGGCTTTCGGTGCGGTGTGCTCGGCACCGTCACCGAAAAACCTTTTTCATGGCAGCGGCCCTGGAAGAGAAGCTTCCAGGGCCGCGATTCCCAACGGGGGGATGCCTCATGGTGTTACCGCGGGCGGGAACACCATGAAAGGGTCAGCGACTCAGTGACGCTTGACACTGTCGTCGTCGACGGCAATGTTCGTGCAGTTGGAGCCGATCTTGGTGTCGCCGGTCGGGGCGGCGGCGCCGGTGACCAGCGTGATCCCGGTGGCCGTGTCGCAGTCGTTGGACTGGACGACCGAACCGTGGCTGTTGGTGAAGTTGATGCAGTCCGAGCCGATGTTGATGTCGCCGGTGGGGGCGGCACCGCCGGTGTTGGTGGTCGCACCGGTGGACGTGTCACAGCTGTTGAGCTGCACGATGAAGTCGTCGTTGTTGTTGGCCAGGGCACCGCCGGCACCACCGATGACCAGAGCGCCGGCGGCCGCGGTCAGGAGAATCGCCTTCTTGCCGATGTTCACTTAATTCCTCCGTCTGGGTTGCTCCGCGAATTCACGGACGCATGACACAACGAAGCTCATCAGTTAAGGCTTCGGGCCGCCAGTCAGCTTCACCCGTCCGGCATAGTGCTGTTCTTCCGGGGCGTGTTCTCCGAGAATCCCGCTAAGGGGGACCAATGCAAGGACCATTTGGCCCAGCTCGGCCCGGCATGGCCCGGCGGACACCTGAATCCCTTTAATTGAATGAGGGGAGGCGGCTCCCCGGCGGCTCCCCGGCGACTGCCCGGCGATCCCCCGGCAGAGGGAGCCTGGACGCGCTGGGACCCGGCGCCCACGGTGGCCGACCGACCCACCCTGCCCCGCCCGCCTACTTGTTCGACCGGTCGGACGAGTGATACATCCAAGCCCTACGACGCAGGAGTGAGTGAGGCACAGTCACACCGACAGCTTCGCGGAACCGCAGCGCGGCGCGTGTTCACGCCGCTACGCTAAGTGCGCGAGGTGGTCGCCCGGGGGGCGCGGCGAATCAACGCCGGGAGGCGGGAGGAGAGGCATGGGGCACTCACGAGCGGACGGGACCCCGGCCGAGCTGATGGACGGGCTGCTGGCCCGTGCGCAGAACGGCTTCGAGATCGGCGAGGCGGTGCTGGACCAGGCGCGGAGCGCCCTGATGCACCAGTCCGAGCTGCGGTCCTGCCGACAGTGCAATGAGCGGTGCGGCCAGCTTGGCTACAGCACCTACCGGCATGTCTTCCTGCTCCCCGACGGCAGCAGCCTGCTGCTGTGGGAACTGGAGCACAACACCGGCGAGGGCGGTCGCCCGCTGTACGAGCTCTACGCGGACGAGGAAGCCCTGACGCTGGCCGAGCGCCGCGTCCATGATCGCCTCGGCGGCGCCCGCTGGGAGGAGCTCGACGGGTTACCGCTGTGGCTGCCGGACCAGTTGCTGCACACGGCCGAGCCCCTGGAGAGCTCCCGTGCGTATGTGGCCGACAATTCGGCCGACCATGCCCGTCGTGTCCTGCGCCGCGCGGAGAACCCCGACCGCCCGGGCGAGGAGACCGAGCGGCTGCTGACGACCGCGTTCGCCCATGACATCGCCCTCGCGCCCAAGCCCCGGCGCCGCTCCGGCGGCCCCGACGCGACCTGGTGCCGCTTCTATGAGCACGCCTTCCTGCTCGCGGGAGGGGACGAGGTCGTGCTGTGGGAGCTGGAGCACAATCTCACCCGGGACGGACGGCTGGTGTGCGAGGTGTACCTCGACGAGGTCTCGGCGGAGCTGGCGGCGGACCGTCACGCCCGCGCGCTCGGCGTCGACCTCTGACGCGTTGGTGCCGCTGACGCACTCGTCACCTCTGAAGCATCCGTAATCTCTGGCGTATCCGAACCTCTGATGCGCCCGTAGCCGCTGACGCTCTCGTGGCCTCTGACGGGCCCGCAGCGCGCCCGCCGCGTAACCTCTGACGCCCTCTGACGCCCTCGTGGCTCTGACGCGCCCACAGCCCCTGACGCGCCGGCACGTGCCCGCTACGTGTCCGCAGCGCCCCCTCGCGTGCCCGCGGTGCCCCCGTCGCGCGCCCGTCCTGTGCCCGCAGCGCACGCACGGGAGCCGGGCCCGCTCACGGCGTCCGTCCAGCACCCGCTTGGCCGACACCGATTCGCCTGGCAGCCCGTCAGCCGGAAGCCTGGTGACGAAGGTGACCAGGGTGGCGACGGCGACGCTGTGACGACGGCGACGCTGTGACGGCGACGGGACGCGGACCAGGGAAGCGAGAGAAGCCGGTGCGGGTGCGAGGGAGCAGGGCTCGTACGGGCGCCCGTACGGAGTGGCGTACGGCCTGGCCCCGGCTGAGCCGCCCGCACGCCCACCGCCGCCACACCCGTCTGCACACGCTCATCGACACCGGCGCCGCGGCCGGTGGCGCCTCCGCCGACGGGTTCACCGGGCCCACCGCGGGACCTGGCCCGGCCGAGGATGAGGGCAAGGGGCCGCCGGGCCGCCGGGTGGCCCGCTGGGTTCCCGTCATCCTCCTCCTCGGCGGCGTCAGCTTCGACCTGGCCACCCCGTCCGGCTACACCGCCTCGCCCTTCTTCGCCGCCGCCCCCTTGGCCGCCGCGGCGCTCTTACCGCTGCGCCAGACCCTCATCATGGCCGTCACCGCCGTCCTCACGACCTGCCTGCTGGCGGAGCTGCATGGTGTGAGGGACCCGACCCAGGCGGCCACCGAGATCGTCACGGTTGCCACCGTGACCGTGCTGGCGGTGGCGATCAACCGTGTCGTACGCCGCAGCTACCACCGGCTCGCCTCGGCGCGCGGTGTCGCGGAGGCGGCCCAGCGCGCCGTCCTGCCCGCGCCGCCCGCCCGTCTCGCCGGGCTGGAGATCGCCGCGCGGTATGTACCGGCGGAGAAGTACGCGGCGATCGGCGGTGACCTGTACGCGGTCCAGGACACCCCGCACGGCGTACGGCTCATCGTCGGGGACGTACGCGGCAAGGGGCTGCAGGCCGTGGAGGTCGTGGCGATCCTCCTCGGCTGTTTCCGGGAGGCGGCGGAGCAGGAGACGACCCTGGAGGCGCTCGTGGGCCGCCTGGAGCGGGCGCTGCGGCGTGAGGGCGCCCGGCGGGCCGACCTGGAGGTGTTCGAGGGGTTCACGACGGCGGTGGTGGCCGAAATTCCGCGCGGCGACTCCATCCTGCGGCTGATCAACCGCGGCCATCCGGCGCCGCTGCTCATCGCGGAGGACGGCGCGGTGCGCGCCCTGGAGCCGGAGGCGTCGGCGCTGCCGCTGGGGATGGGGGAGTTGGCCGGGTGGCCGGACCGCGTGATGGAGCTGGGGTTCGAGGAGGGGGAGACGCTGCTGCTGTTCACGGACGGGGTGACGGAGGCCCGGGACCGCGACGGCGAGTTCTACGACCCGGAGAAGCAGCTACGCGGCCGCCGCTTCGCCGATCCGCAGGAGCTGCTGGACGTGTTGGTGGCCGATGTCGAGCGCCATACGGGCGGCGAGACGTCGGACGACATGGCGCTGCTGGCGGTCCGCCGGACCCCGGCCCGCGGGATCGGACGAGGGAACGGGCAGGGCAATGGGGGCAATGGTCAGGGGGACGACAGGGGCAACGGGCTCGACGACGGTGGTGCGAACCGCGGCGGCCATACGAAGGACAGCGGAGCCCCACACCGTCCGTAGCCGACCGGGCCCTTACCGTGCGTAGTCGACCGAGCCCCCTCCGCATAACAATTGCTGCACGATCGGTCTGCACGCGTTTTTGCGAACCTTTGGCCAGTGCGTCGACTCGCCCCCATCTGTCCCCTCTTGAGCGCTAAGTTCATGCCAAAGGTGCGCGGATTCCTCAGAACAGCTTGGAATCACATCGTGCTCTCTATTAACGTTCGATAACGCAGCGCGGTCGTCACAACCGTCGCAAGGGCGGCACCGTGCGCCGTCGCCGAATCCCGTACGCACACCGGCAGTACCGCACCACCAGCAGCACCAAGGGAACCGGGGAACCAACACCTTGGGGTGAATCGGGTCGAACCTGACCCGTAGGAGACCTTCCTGCTCCGAACCCGTCAGCTAACCCGGTAGGCGAGAAGGAAGGAAAGGAGTGCGCCTCCGTGGCGTCCAACAGGTCTGCCCTGGACGAAGCCCCGTATCGCACACGGGGAGGCGGTTTGGGGACCGCCACCGCCTACGGCCCCGGCTTTGACGCCGGCGGCGGGATGAGCTCCGGGGACGGCCACTTCGCCCCCGACGATCGGTACCTGGACGCGGATGGGCACGCGTTCGAGGGCCCGGGTGCCGGATTCGAGACCGAGCCCTGGGAGGAGTGGAACCCCACCGAGGAGTCCATCGCTCCCGTACGCGGCCGGCACCGCGTGGCCAAGCAGCGCGGCGGGACCATGGCGCGCAGCGGCGCCGTCCTCGGGGTCGGCGTGATCGCGGCGGTCGGTGCGGGCGGTATGGCCAGCGCCAAGGACCGTCCCAAGCCGCCCATTTCCATGCCTGATCTCGGCCAGGTCGCCGATGAGGTCAAAGCCAGCCTGCCCGCCGCCAAGGACCTGCCCGGCATCGGCTCCTGGACGTCGGACGACAGCAGTGGCCCGCAGACGGCCGCCGCCCCCCTCTCCCAGGCCGGCCTGACCAGCGAGGACGAGCAGCGCGGCACCACCGACGCGGGCGAGGCGCTCCGCGCCCGCATCCTCCAGCAGGCCGAGAACCAGCAGAACTCGGCGGACGAGGACAGCCGCACCGCCGCGGCGAAGGCCGCCGCGGCGAAGGCGTCCGACCAGGCCGCGGAGGTGGCCGCCCAGCGGAAGGCCAAGGCCGAGGCGGAGAAGAAGGCCGCCGAGCAGCGGGCGAAGGAGGCGGCCGAGAAGAAGGCCGCGGCCGAGCGCCAGGCCAGGCTCGCCGCCGCGTACACCCTCCCCGTCGGCTCGTACACCCTGACGGCGAGCTTCGGCCAGGCGGGCGACATCTGGTCGGCCGATCACACCGGCCAGGACTTCGCCGCCCCGACCGGCACCCCGGCCAAGGCGGTGCACGGCGGCACCATCACCCAGGCGGGCTGGGCCGGTTCGTACGGCTACCGCATCGTGCTGACCCTCAGCGACGGCACCGAGATCTGGTACTGCCACCTGTCCTCGATGGTCGTCACCTCGGGCAAGGTGACGGCGGGCGACGTGATCGGCCGCGTCGGCGCCACCGGCAATGTCACCGGCCCGCACCTCCACCTCGAGGTCCGGCCGGGCGGCGGCTCGCCGATCGACCCGATGCCCTGGCTGCGCCAGCACGGGATGAATCCCTGATACTCCGGCGGCTCTGGCGCTCTCTCCCCCCTTGACGCCAGGGCCGCCGGTTTACGCCCCGACGGGGCCGCCCCTCAGGAACACCCCCTCAGGAACACCCCCCCCCGGAACAACCCCCTCAGGAACAACCCCGCCCAGCCGCCCGTTGTAAAAACGTATGGCTGACAACACACAGAAGATCGGCGATCTGTCCGTTTTCCCGTTCTCTCTCGGCGGGAACGTCTTCGGCTGGACCGCCGACGAGGCCGAGTCCTTCCGCGTACTCGACGCCTTCGTGGCGGCGGGCGGCAATTTCATCGACACCGCCGACGTCTACTCCGCGTGGGTGCCGGGCAACGAGGGCGGCGAGTCCGAGACCATCCTCGGCAACTGGTTCGCCTCCCGGGGCAACCGCTCCGACGTCGTCCTCGCCACCAAGGTGGGCGGCGGTTCCCCGGAGCCGCGCGGTCTGACCTCGTCCGCCATCAAATCGGGCGTCGAGGAATCCCTCCAGCGGCTGCGCACCGACTACATCGACCTCTACTACACCCACTACGACGATCCGTCGGTGCCGGTGGAGGAGATCATCAGCACCCTGGACGAGCTGGTCGGAGAGGGCAAGATCCGCGAGATCGCCGCGTCCAACGTCAGTGCGGAGCGCCTGGAGGCCCTGCTGACCTTCTCCACCCAGGAGAGCCTGGCCCGCTACGTCGCCCTCCAGCCGCACTACAACCTGGTCTCCCGCGACACCTTCGAGGGCGAGCTGGCCGACGTCGCCGCCCGCCACCACCTGGCGACCATCCCGTACTACTCCCTGGCGTCCGGCTTCCTGACCGGCAAGTACCGCCCGGGCACGGCGATCGACAGCCCCCGCTCCTCGGGCGCGGCCCAGCACCTGGAGACCGAGCGCGGCCAGAAGGTCCTCGCCGCTCTGGACGACGTCGCCGCCAACCACGCCACCGAGCCCACCACGGTCGCCCTCGCCTGGCTCCTCGCCCAGCCCACCGTCGCGGCCCCCCTCGCCAGCGCCCGCTCCGTCGACCAGCTCCCGCCCCTGCTGGCATCGGTCGACCTCAAGCTGACCCAGCCGGAACTGGACCTGCTGACCTCGGCGTCGGACTGAGCGCCGGCCGACCAAACAAAACCCCAACGAGGGCGGGCACCCCAAAGACCAACTCAGCCCGCCCTCGTCAGTCCTCCATATACGCCGACGAACCCCTACCGCCGATCGGCAAGAACCCAGGACGCGAGAGCAACCCCACCCGCGACAGCAAAGACGGACGGCCAGGCCCCGATCTTCTTCGCGAGCGGATGCGACCCGGCGAAGGCGGCCACATACGCCCTACTGAGCGCGGCCGCTGTCCCGTTCCCCGCCTTCTCCCGCCACCCCTGAGTGGCCACGACCCCGGCAGCAGCCAACGCGACCCCACCCAATGGCCGCTTCTTGGTCCACCGAGCCACCCCATACCCCCCAACCAACCCACCCGCCGCCACAACCCCCGCCGACACTCCAGCCATCCCACTACCTCCCACTCCAAGGGGCTCCTCACCCTCGACCCTACGAAGGTAGACGCCGAGAATGGATGTCGCGGCCAAGGGTGGTAGGCAGGCCCGCCTCGCTCCTGTGGGGGCATCAGTTCGGCAGAGGATCTTTGCTCTAAAATCCTGGCTAGCCGTTTACATGACCCTTAGACCGGTGGGTCCCTCCGTGAGTGGCTGTTCTCTGGAAGGAAGTAGGCATGGCGGCACCGGATTGGCTTCGCGAACTCCTCGCTTGGAAGAGCTCAGCCAACCAAAAGGTGATCGATGTCTGTGATGAGCCCTGGGCTCCAAACATCTCGGACGTAGACAACAAAACCAGCCTGCACATCGCAAAATCCGTGCTCGATGACCTGGGAGTTAGTCGCAAGGTTTCTGCGAACTCATCCGATGCCAAGGAGGAAAGCAGGGGAACCGCACTCGAAAACGCCGTTAATGATCAACTTGTCTCTGAGCTGCCCAGCCTTGAGCCGAATAGGGCCTGGGCAGTAGGGCGCGGGAAAGACGTCAGGAACTTTCAGCAGTATAAGCACCTTGACGGGCTGCGCACGCTTCTTGCTGAGAACCCGAGCCTGCGTGTGGCACTCGGAACTGACTATCAAATTGCTCCCGATGTGACCGTGGCACTCGACGTACCTGGTCATCCGCTCCACGCGGTGGTCTCCTGTAAATGGACACTGCGGTCAGACCGCGCGCAGAACGTCCGGCACGAGTTCAACCTTCTAGTGCGGTCCCGCCGGGGGCGGACGCCACACTTGGTCGCAGTTACAACAGAGCCACTACCGAGTCGCCTGGCTTCGCTAACGCGTGGGACTGGCGAGATAGACGCCGTCTACCACCTCGCCTTCGAAGAGACGCAGGCTGCGGTCCAGGCATGGGGAACAGTCCAGCACAAGAAGAGCGAGCCCACTCAACTTGAACTGTGGCGGGAGATGACTGAACAGAACCGGCTGAAGGACTACAACGACTTGGCTGGAGATCTTGCGCGACTGTGACGAGTGCTCGCTGACGCTCCCGGAATTGGTGGTTAGTGCAAGTCGTTATGGGGCGCGTAGAACCGTGAGGTCGGTCAGTTCAGGTACTTGCGCTGCACGGCCGCGATGAATTCTTCCCAGGCACCGCTTGAGAACCCGAGCATGGGTCCGTCCGGATTTTTTGAGTCCCGCACGGCGGTCATGCTCCGCCGGAAGGCGGTCTCCACGCACTCGGTGTTGCCAGCACCGCTGTAGGAGGACTTGAACCAGCCACCGTCTCTGCCGGATATGCAGGGCTCGCGCATCAGATCTCCTCACGGACGCGTTCGATGAGGGCGGAGGACGAGGCCATGTCCAGCGCCTGAGCGCGAAGGTAGTCGAACGCGACCCGGTAGCGCTCCAGTTCCTCGTCCTTCTCCATGAAGAGCGAGCCAACGTGGATGTCTACGTAGACGACGTCCAGCGAGGGCTCGGCACCCCCGAGGATCACGAAGCTCCCCATAGCTGCTGAGTGCGCGCCCTTGGCGAACGGCAGGACCTGGAGCGTGATGTCAGGCGACTCGTTGGCGCGCAACAAGTGATCCAGTTGCTCCCGCATCACCTCACGCGAACCGACCACCCGCCGAATCACCGACTCGTCGAGGATGGCCCACAGATGCGGTGGCTTCGGACGGCTCAGGATCTCCTGCCGCTTCATCCGAAGGTCGACCAGCCGCTCGATCTCCTTCGCAGACAGGCGCATCTCCGAGGCATGCTGCACCGCTTCCGTATAGCCGCGAGTCTGCAGAAGCCCTGGCACGTACAGGCAGGCGAAGTGATCCTCCCGAGCCGCCTCGTCCTCTAACGTGAACAGCAGGTTCATGCTCTCCGGCAGGGAATCCGCGAAGGAGGTCCACCACCCCTGCTGCTTGGCGTCCTTGGCGAGGCCGACCACGGCCTTCCGCTCCGCCTCACTCGCCTCGTACTCACGGCACAGCGCGTCCACGATGGGCCACTTCACGGGCCCTTCTTGCGTCTCGTACCGGCTGACGGTCGCCTTCGAGACCCCGACAAGCCGACCCGCCTCCTCCAAGGTCATCCCCTTGCGGGCCCGGAACTTGCGCATCATGACGCCGAGCTGGCGTCGACGGGTAGTGGCCCGCGCTGGCATGACGACTATCTCTCCCTCCGAGCTGGCCACGACGGGGCCAGCGGCAACAAGGCTATGGGCGGCTGAAGTTGCCACACCACCGGATTCACCCTTCCGAGATTCGTGAGAAGTTACATGGAGAGACTTCTCAGTGCCATACTCGCATCAGCGAGACTACGCAGCGCGGTCGTACGGACACGGCTGGGCGCAGCGCTGACGTAGCGCCCAAGGAGTGTGGCCATGCACACGTACTCAGTCACCGAACCTCAGCCACGCCGATGTGTTTTCCCTTTCGCGGCCGAGGCCTCTCAAGTGGCCGGCCTGCGCCGAGCAGTGAGAGCGGAACTTGCCGTCTTGGGGCTGTCGGCCCTCGTTGACGAAGCGCAGCTAATCGTTACGGAGCTGGCGTCGAATGTGGTCAAACACGTCGGCCAGGGCTCCGTAGCCACTCTCGTTCTCGACGTCGGCTCAGACCAGCTCCGCATGGAACTGCACGACAAGAGCGGCAAGGAGCCGCAGAACCTCCACCCCGACAGCGACGAGGAATCCGGCCGCGGCCTGCAAATCCTTGGAGCCCTCTCGACAACCTGGGGCACGGTCCGCACGACGGTCGGCAAGGCGGTCTGGTGCGAACTGCCGCTGGCCCTGGGCGAAACCCGCTGCCGCATCCAGCGCGCAGCGACCGTCATGGAGACGTACAGCGTCACGGTCGGCGGCTCGGCCGCACGACTCACCCGCCGCCCGGTCCT
This sequence comes from Streptomyces violaceusniger Tu 4113, assembly GCF_000147815.2. Taxonomy (NCBI): domain Bacteria; kingdom Bacillati; phylum Actinomycetota; class Actinomycetes; order Kitasatosporales; family Streptomycetaceae; genus Streptomyces; species Streptomyces violaceusniger. Next base: position 345,476 of record NC_015957.1, read on the forward strand.
GGAAGAGTCGGCAACCAGTCTGATCCTGGACCTCCTGCACTGGCTCAGCGCACACGGTCTCGATCCCGACGACATTCTCGATAGAGCCCAGACCCACTTCGAAGCCCGGCCAGGAGTCGTCTGACGTAGGAGGCCGGAGTTGCTACTCGGAGACTTTCTCGATCTCAGCCTTGAGGGCCGCGGGTGTGCGCCATGATTCGCCGAGATGGTTCCTGTGACACATGCGGTGGCAGTTGGAGCACAGGAGGGCGAGGTCGTCCAGTTCGGTATCTCGTGGCCCTGATATGTGGAGAGGCAGCAGGTGGTGCACTTCGATGTATCCCTCGCCGATCGGCCCGTAGAAGCGCTCGAACTGGAAGTCGCAGACCTCGCACCGCAGCGGCTGGCCCAGACGCCGGACTCGGTCGAGCTTGCGTCGGCGGAGCTTGGGGTCGCGCTCACGTGCGATGGTCCAGCGTGCCAGGAGGCGGCCTTCGGCCCCGGTGGCGCCGTCGTCGGAAACCTCTTCGGGCTGTTCAGGTATTCGCTGGAGCTCGCCGGAGCGGATGCCTTCCTCGATCGCTTTGGCCGCCTTGATCATGTCGGAAGGCTGGGAGATGAAGTCGGCGATCACCTCACGGTCCAGGCGCCCGCACCGAGTGGGCTTCCCGGAGTAGGCAGGGTGGTTCGACGCCAGGTCGGTGGTCTTGCGGCTGACACTGCCGACAGACCGAAAGTTGGGCACGTTCCGGGCTGCGTCGCCGTGCAGGGGGAGAGAACGGAGCAGTTTGGAGAGCTCCTGTGTCCGTGGATCGCTCTCGCGTAACTCGTTCCAGTCGTTCTCGACGACGAGAACGCACGCGAGCAGCAGTTCGTCCCGGGTCCATGCAGGGCTTCGCATGGGCAATATCGTATGAGTGTTCGCCGTGTGCGTACGAGGCGGGCGGGAGTGGAGTGAGGTTGTCCGGCAAACTTGGCGGGTCACGTTGTCAGTGGGGTATGTCACCCTCTGTAGTGGGCGGGTTGCGAAGTGTGCCTGCCGTAGCAAGCTTTGAAAGGAGGGTGCATGACTCGCGCTGAGCCCAAGTTCACCTCAGTGGAGATCTGCGCCGGTGCCGGCGGCCAAGCGGTCGGTCTGCACGAAGCAGGGTTCCGTCACTTGGCCCTGATTGAGATTGATGAGCACGCCTGCGCCACCCTCGAATCGAACGTGACAGGTAACCCCGAGTGGGATGGCTGCAAGGTTCTAAAGAGAGACCTCACGGAATTCAAGGTTGACGAGCTGGGTCTCAAGCCCGGCGAGCTGGACCTCCTCGCAGGCGGCGTCCCCTGCCCGCCCTTTTCTGCGGCAGGCAAGCAGCTCGGGGAGGACGACGAGCGTGACCTGTTCCCCACCATGCTGAGCATGGTGGAAGCCTTGAGGCCTAAGGCTGTGATGATTGAGAACGTCCGCGGGCTGCTGGAGCCGCCCGAGAAGTTCAGCCGCTATCGCGAGGAAGTCATCGAGCACAGGCTGCGTGAGGCCGGCTATGTCAAGTGCTACTGGAAGATCTTGGAGGCATGCGACTACGGGGTTCCTCAGCTACGTCCTCGGGCGATCCTCGTGGCGATGCTGAAGGAGTACGCGGAGTACTTCGAATGGACTGAGGCGAAGACACGTCCGCTCCTCACTGTGGCGGAGGCCCTAGCTTCGTCCATGCGTAAGCGCTTCAAGGACAGCGGACATCCCCAGTGGAAGACGTTCTACGAACGTTGGCTCACGGAAGCCGAAAAGGGGAGCGTTGCTCCGACGCTTGTGGGCGGATCCAAGAAGCACGGCGGTGCGGATCTTGGGCCTACTCGTGCGAAGGAGGCATGGCGCAAGCTGGGTGTGTGTGGCCTCGGCGTTGCGAACGAGCCCAAGGACCTCAAGGATCCTGATCGCGACCTTTTCGGTGAACGCGGCCCCAAGCTCACCGTGAGCCAGGCGGCGATCATCCAAGGGTTTCCTGAGGACTGGAAGTTCGAAGGCCGAAAGACCGCTGCCTATCGCCAGGTCGGCAATGCCTTCCCGCCTCCCGTTGCCCAGGCGGTTGGCGAGCAGATCATCGCTGCCCTTGAGAAGGGCACGAAGGCCCTTGCCGCGGCCCAGAGCGACACGCTCTTCGAGCTCCCTGCTCCCTCAGCTTCGCCTGGGTCGGAGCTTGGTGACCGTAGCGGCGATCGTGAGTGCGCAGCTATGAGCTGACTCATGCTCCCAGAAGCGGAGCACTGTCCACCCGGCCTCCGCAAGGCGCTGATCGGTGTCCCGGTCACGTGCGATGTTCCCGGCTACCTTGCCTGACCAATAGCCGGAATTGGTCTTCGGCGACACGTAGTGTTCAGGGCAGCCGTGCCAGTAACAGCCGTCGATGAAAACTGCGACCTTCGCCGGACGGAAGACCATGTCGGCCGTCCGGCGAAGATCTGGGAGCGGTTTGGCTGACACGCGGTAGCGAAGACCCTGCGCATGGACCAGTCGCCGGATGAGCTTCTCCGGCTTGGTGTCACGGCTCCGGATCGCCTGCATATTCCGGCGCCTGGATTCAGATGACGCCCACGAGCCGTCTGGCGGGGTCCAAGGTGTCTCTGTCGCCACTACATGCCTCCCACCTCGACTCTACTCAGTCCTGCGACGCTTTCTTCGTCTCGGGGAGCAGGGGTGCGGCCTCTACCGGGTCGGCGCTGTCAGCGACCACCCAGTACTGGCCGTCCATGAAGGCGCGCGGACGGTCCCCGTGGCGGGGCTGAGCTTGCGCGAGGCGTGTACTTACGAACTCCCCCTCCTGCGGGGCTGGGATCTTGAGCTGGGCAGCAGCGGCTTGGTGATTGGGATAGTCACCGAAGATCACGATGCCTTCGGGCCGGAGTATGGCGCGCGCTCCACCGTTGTAGCGCACCCGTTTCATGTAGTCCTTCTGCTGTGCCAACGTGCGCACCACAGTGCGGCTGACGGGCCGCCTCTGTACGCGCCGGAAGAGCTCGGAGACCCTCGCCTGACCTGAGTTCCTGCGTGTGTTGGCGCTGGGATTGAGGATGGCTTGCCGGGTCTCGGTCGGGATGTGAAGCAACAGGTTCTCTTGGAGCGGCTCCTTGTGCCACAGCCACGTGACCAGAGCATGATGCTCCTTGGTCAACCTGAACTTGCCGTCGCGATTGCCCTTCTTCGTGACAGTGCCGCTTGTGGTGAGCTTCTCCCGGTCGGCACGGAACAGCCCTGCGCTCCACAGGCTTTGCCGGTCGTCTGCCCAGACCACGAGACAGAGTTCTCCGAGGGCCTCGGGAGGGATCATCCAGCCGTAGAGCGTCTGTGAAAACTTGCAGTCGACCTCGAGTCCTTCAATGAGGTAGTCCAGGTCCTGGCCGCCGGTAAACCCGAACTCGCGCTGCAGATTGATCTCCACCAGCGTGCCGGCGTGAGTCTTCTCCGTCTTGTGGAGATCGCGCCAGTCGAAGCGGCCGGTGTGTTCGCCGTCGAGGAGTTGGTCGACGGTGTCCCGCAGCACTTTCGCGAACCGTTGACCGTCAGGATCGAGCGTCAGCAGATGCTGCCGGACGAGCATCAGTTCCGGGTCATCGCACACGCCTGGGTGAGGGCCAGGCAGGCCAGCGAGTTGCACTTCTCGTCTCCTCGGGAGTCACGGCACAGCGGAGTGTCATGCGCCAGTCCTGTGTTTACCAGAGGGACATGCTTGCCTACTTGTCGTGATCGCATAGCGCAGTGCTCAACGGAGGACTGTAAGAGCCTGTTGGCGACGTCTGTGTGACAACTTATGGTCAGTGGCGGTCAGTTGTTGGCGCACCGTGAGAGCGAGGATCATGACTCAGACGACGTCTGATGACGTCTTACAACGGTTCTGCGTCTCTCCGCGCACCTGGGAGATCTATACAAACTGGAAGAAAGACGCACGGCGTGTGGAGGTCGCCCCGGTGGTCATGGCCCACCGAGCAGAGTTGGTCTACGAGCTGTCCACGGCGGACGTCGAGGCCGTGTGCCATCGAACGGAGCATGCGCTGGGGCAGGTGAGGCGTCTGGATGGTGAGAGCGTCGCCGCCATAGTGGACTGGCATCCTGATTTCGCCTTCACTCACGTGTTCCACGTCTGCATGGAGCAGATGCGCCGCCTGCCCTCCTACCAGGACTTTCGGTCGTACGCCTACAACGATCACTGGGGCCTGCGCATGCTGGGGGACCCTGCTAAGGCCAAGGTGCATGAGGTCTCGGCTACCGGGGTCCCGGAAAGGCTGGCCCGGGACGCCATGCGATGGAGAGTGGGCAACGCGTACTACAGCTTCTTGAGGGAGGTCTATACCGTCGTGCAGTTACGCAGTATGGGCCTTGACTTGAGGGTGCACCCACTAGCCGATGCTCTCTTCAGAGTGGACGCATGGGTGGGCAACAAAGTGATCAGCTTGCGGGTTGGAAATAAGAAGTTCCGCCAGGGAGAGGGCGCGGGCCGGAAGATGCCTCCCGAGCGCCTGCTCGCAGATGTGCGGCCACCTTTGGAGTTCGCCACGCTGGAGCTTTCCCCGGCCACGAAGTTTGGAAGTGTGCACCTGCCATCTTTAAATCACCTCTCTGCGGCTGCTGCAAGACTCTCTGGATAAACGATGTCCCGCACCGGTGCCCACGCACGCGCACGCGGGCACCCGCGCCCTGACGGCGCGAGTGCCCGCATCGTTGAGCAGACTCAGCGCAGGGCGCTGAGCTTTTGCCAGGACGGGTAGGGGAGGTTCCAGTCGCCGAAGCCGTTGCCCGTGGAGACCGTGGCGCGGGTGGAGCCGGTGATTTCGACGAGGTCGCCTCGGGTGGCGCGGTTGTAGAACCACTTGCCGTCGGCGAGGGACATGCCGACGCAGCCGTGGCTCATGTTGGTCTGGCCGAAGTAGCCGAGGCCCTCGTTCCAGGGGGCGGCGTGGGCGTAGGTGCCCGAGGTGGTGAGGTGGACGGCCCAGGGGACGTCCTTGTTGTAGGGGTCGGCTATGCCGACGGACTCGCTAGTCATATTGACCATGGGGGCCTTGTCGAGGACGACCATCGTGCCGTTCCAGGTGGGGTAGGAGGGTTGGCCGGCGGATATGGGGATGGTCTTCTGCTTCTGGCCGTCCTCGTAGACGGTCATCGTGTGGTTCTTGATGTCGACCTTGGAGATCCGGGGCGTGCCGATGGTGAAGGTCGTCGAGACATCGCGGCGGAGGTAGCGGGAGTCGCCGGTGTTCACACCGCTGAGGTGGGCTCGCAGGGTGACCTTGGTGTCCTTGTGCCAGTAGGTCTTGGGGCGCCAGTCGACGCGCTCGATGCCGGTGAGGGGGTCCATGGTCCAGCCCCAAGCGCCTTCGGTCTTGGGGCTGGTGGAGATGGAGAGGGTGCGCTCCACCGCTGCCTTGTTCTGGACCGGGTGGTCGAAGGTCAGGGAGACCGGCTGGCCTATGCCGACGGTCCAGCCCTTGGACGGGGTGACCGTGACGCCGTTGGTCTGCTGGGCGGCGCGGGTGCGGAAGGTGGAGTGCTGGACGGCGGACTTGCCGGCGGCGTTGGTGGCCGTGGCCTCGACGGTGTAGGTCGTGCCCGGGGTCATGGTGCGGGTGGAGCGCCAACTGCTCTTGGAGCGGGAGAGGGCGCCGGTCACCGTGGCGGCCTGGGAACCGGCGCCGTCGGGGACGACGCGGACCTTGGTGAGGGTGCCGTGGGAGGTGGCCACCTTGACCGTGGCGTCGGGGGCTATCGCCGCCGAGTCGCTGCTTGGGGTGATCGTGATCCGGGCGGGCTTGGCGTCGGCCGGGTCCACCGAGGCGGTTTTCGACGCCGACTGGCAGCCGGCGAGCAGGGCGACGGCGATGGCGGGCACCGTGAGGGTGCTGAGGGTGCGCAGGGAACGGACGGAGAGCAGCACAGAGGACCTCTTGCGGGAGTCGTGAGGGGCGGTGGGACGGGAGGAGCGGGTCAGCAACGCCTCTTCGCCTCCTCGGGGTTGTTCCGGTACGGGCCGGGGGAGGCGGTGGCGGTGGGATCGAGGCGCCAGAGCGCGACCGATACGCAGTAGGCGGAGGGACCGTCGGTGTAGTCGCCGGACGGGCTGCCGATGCCCTCGGCCTGCAGCACCCCGACCCGGGTGCCCGAGCGCATCAGGACGACGTGGGCGTCGTGCGGTGCGCGGGGCGAGTGCCAGCCGTAGGTCATGGTGGTCGGCTGGTCGACCGCGGTCGTGCTCGACGACGGCGCGTCCAGCGACTTGGGCCGGGCACAGTGGTCCTTCAGCGTCTCCTCGAGGGAGGTGAAGACCTTCGCGGCCTCGCCTTCGCTCGCATAGGCGTTGATGGTGTGGCGCGCCTGCTCCGGCTCGCGGCCTTGGTAGTTCCGATTGCGCTGGGCGAGCGGTGGCGGACCGTCGAGTCGGCAGCCGGGGGAGAGGTCGAGCAGCGGTGCCCGGCCATCGTCGGCGGAGCCGATGGCGGCGTCGACCGTCTTCCAGCGCATCATCGCGTCGAACGGCAGGGCCGAGGGGCGAAGGAGGGCGCTTGCGGGGATCTGTGCTCCCGGGACGCGGTCCGTTCGTGGGGCGGGCGGGGCCGCCGGGAGCGTACGGGTGGAATCGTCGCCCGGCAGCAGCCGCCAGGAGCCCGCGGTCACGGCGGCCACCGCGAGGACGGCCGCGGCGGTGATCGCGGTGCGCTGTCGTGCGCGGCGCCGACGGCCCCGTGCACGCACGGCTTCCGGGCCCGCCAGACGTATGGAGGGCTCGACGTCTCGGGCGATATCGCGCAGGCGCTCGTCCAGCTCAGCCATGGGAGGGCACTCCCTTCGGGTGGCAGGTGGGCGGATGGGGCGCCGGTGCCTCGGCGTTGGCGCCGGCGACGGCGCCGGCATCGGCGTCCGCGAGATGGGAGCCGAGGGTCTTGCGGGCGCGGCTCAGCCGGGTGCGCACGGCGCCGGAGGAGACGCCCGTCTCCCGGGCCACCTGCTCAATGGGCAGATCGAGCAGGTGGTGCAGGACCACGGCCGTACGCTGCTCGGGCTTCAGCCCGCGCAGGGCATGGATCAGTGCCACCCGGTCCGGGGCGAGATCGGGCAGATCGGGGGGCGGGCCATGGCGGAAGTGGGCCCGCATGCGGTTACGAGCGCGGCGCCAGGAGCTGACGGCGAGGCGCAGGGCGACGGTGCGGACCCAGGGTGTGGGATCGCCCTCGGCGGTCAGCCGGTCCCAGCGCTGCCACGCCCGGGCATACGCCTCCTGCACCGCGTCCTCGGCCTCGGCGAGATCGCCCGTCGCCGCATAGACCGCGGCCACGAGCCGCTTCGCCGTAGCCGTATAGAACTGGTCGAAATCGGATGGTGTTGATGAAGATGATGGTTCTGACATGAATCCCCCGCGCCCCCACGTGCTCCCCGCTTCTATGTAGGAACACGTCCGAAAGGGGCGGGAGGTTACAGACGACTTTCGGGTCCGCCGGATCCGTACGGCACGGGGGAGGTGTGGGGCGTCGCCGAGTTCGCGGGCGGCTGCGGGGTCCGCGGCGGCTGCGGGCCGTGCGGCGCAGGGGCGCCCCACGGGGCGTAGGTGGGCGGGGCCCCGTACTGCGGCTGAGCCCCGTAGCCGTACCCGTAACCGGACCCGGGGCCGCCGTAGCCGTAGCCCTGACTGTTTCCGTGGTCATACGCGTACCCGCCGCCGTACGGCCCCGCGGGCCAGAACGGTGCGGGCATCGTGCCCGGGGCCGGCCGGGGTGCCCGGCGGGGCCGGGGGAGCGGCACGGACAGCGCCGCGTGGGCCAGGGCGGGCTGGGCGGTCTCCCGCCGCTCCCACAGACGGTCCAGCAGCTCCTTCTCGTGGGTGGTGAAGTCCGGGCCGGCCGTGCCGCGGTACGCGCGGCGGCGGAGGAACGCGAGTGAGGTCGCGAAGGCGGTGTACTCGCCGACCGTACGGGCCGCCGCCACGCCATGGGTGCGGCGGGCGAGGTCGCGGGCGATACCGCGGGCGCGCATCGAGGACAGGGCGAGGGGCTCGGGCGGGGTGAGCCAGCCAGCGGCCTGGTAGGCCGCGAGCTGCTCCCGTATGGTGCGCAGTTCCTTGCTGCGGGACCAGAGCGTCAGCCAGGTCAGCAGCCCGAACATCGGGACCATGAACAGGGCGTAGACGATGAGGAAGCCGTAGCCGCCGAGGGTCGCCGAACCGTTCCAGACGCCGTGCAGGACCATCGCGGTCAGCAGCATCGCGATCGGTATGAGGACGCGGCGGACGCGCTGATGCCGCGCCGCCGCGGCGGCTATGCCGAAGCCCACCCCCGTCATCGCGGTGAAGAGGGGGTGCGCGAAGGGGGACATCACGGCGCGGATGAAGAAGGTCGCGGCCGTGGTCGACCGGATGCCGGAGTAGCCGAGCGTCTGGTCGCTGACGAAGGCCGAGCCGAGATAGAGGATGTTCTCGGTGAAGGCGAAACCGGTGGCGGTGATTCCGGCGACGACGACCCCGTCGACCAGCCCGTTGAAGTCGCGGCGGCGGAAGAGGAAGAGCAGCAGGACGGCGGCCGCCTTGGCGCTCTCCTCCACGAACGGCGCGATGAAGGTGGCGCCCCAGGCGTCGGCGTCGGCCTGGCCGGTCGGGGACGAGGAGTCCACGGTGGTCATGAGCCACTCGGTGGCGAAGCCGTTGGCGATCAGCGCGACCAGCGTCGCGGCGCACGCTCCCCAGGCGAAGGCGAACACAAGGTTCCGCCAGGGCTTGGGGTCGACGCGGTCCAGCCACCGGAAGACCGCGATGATCAGCGGCACGGGGAGCACGGCGAGGCCGAGCCCCACCAGGAAGCCCTTGGTGCCCGTCTGTTCGCGCACCAGCGCCAGGATGATCAGGCCGGAGAGCGAGAGCAGACCCGTGAGCGCGGTGGCCCGCAGCGCCTTGTTGTGCCAGACGCGGGCGAGACGGCCCCCCGGCCCCCACAGACCCTGGCGGGGCGGATGCGGCCAGCCCGCCGGTGCGGCGCCGGTGCCGAACCACGGGTGCTGGTCACCGTAAGGAGCGCCGTAGGGAGTGCTGTGCGGTGCTGCGCCCTGGGGCGTGCCCTGCGGGGTGCGGTGCGGTGCGCCCTGTGGTGTGCCGTGCGTCGCCTCGTACGGGCCGCCGTGCGTCGCCTCGTACGGGCCGCCCTGCGTCGCCTCGTACGGGCCGCCCTGCGGTGCCTCGTACGGGCCGCCCTGGGGTGCCGCGTACGGCGCTCCGTGCGGAGCCTCGTGCGGTGCGCCACGCGGAGCCTCGTGCAGGGCTCCGTACGGAGCCTCGTGCGGCGGCGTGACCGGTGGTTCGGGCGGCTCTTGCGGGGGCGGGGACTGATGCACTCAACCGACCCTAACGAAAGGGGGAAGGGGGACTCAGGGTTTATGCCCATCCCCTTGAGGTCGCTATGTGTCGTTGCGGCGGAAGATCAGGTCATGGACGAGGTGCCCCTTGTCCAGCCCCTGGCTCTCGAACTTGGTGAGCGGCCGGAAGTCCGGGCGCGGGGCATAGCCGCCGTCGGGCTGGGAGTTGTCGAAGGCGGGGCTCGCGGAGAGGACCTCCAGCATCTGCTCCGCGTACGGCTCCCAGTCGGTCGCGCAGTGCAGCAGCGCACCGGGCTTCATCCGGGTGGCGGCGAGCTCGATGAACTCGGGCTGGATGAGGCGGCGCTTGTGGTGCCGCTTCTTGGGCCAGGGGTCGGGGAAGAAGACCCGCAGCCCGGAGAGCGAGGCGGGGGCCAGCATCTCGCGGAGCAGGATGATCGCGTCGCCGTTGGCGACCCGGATGGTGTCCAGGCCGTTCCGCTCCGCGAGCGCGAGCAGATTGCCCTGGCCCGGAGTGTGGACGTCGGCGGCGAGGATGCCCGTGCCGGGGTCGGCGGCGGCCATTTGCGCGGTGGCCTCACCCATGCCGAAGCCGATCTCCAGGACGACGGGGAGGTCGGGGCGCGGGCCCGCCTCTGTGGCGAACAACTCACCGAGGTCGATACGGCTCAGCCCGTCGATGTCCAGGCCCCACTGTGGCCACAGGCGGCGCAGCGCCTCGCCCTGGCCCGGGGTCACCCGGCCGCGGCGGGGGCGGAAGGAGCGGATGCGGCGCTCATGGTGCGAGCCCGCCGGATCGGCCACGGGACCGCCGGGGAACATCGGCTCGCTGCGGTCACGGGGGGCGGGCAGAGCGCGCTCCACATGGGAATCGGGGGCGGTGGGGTTCTCGGACACAGTGCTTCGATTCTACGGGCGGAGGCGGGGCGGGCGGTGGGGCCGGTGCGGCAGGTGGGGCGCGGGGGCGCCGGGGATTGGTCCGGTGGCCGCCGCCCAGCCGGTTGGGGCGGTCGGGACGGGCAGCCGGGCCATGGGCAGCCGGGCGCGGCCTCGACGGTACGGCGCGGGCCCTGGGCGGTCAGGTCGGTCGTGCGGGCCCTTCGGGAGCTGAGCGTCGTGCGCGGCGACGGCCTCCGTGCCGGCGGCCGGGAACAGCCCGTCAAGGGCAGCCGTCGACAACTCGGCGAGGTGCTCGGCGGTGGCCGGGCTGGGCCAGTACCTCGCGGCGAGAGCTCGGCCCTACCTAGTGGCGGGAGCTCGGCCCGTACCTCACGCCGAGGCTCGCCCGTATCTCGGCGGCGGGGGCCCGGCCCGGCTAGTACCCCGCCCCAGCGGCCCCCTCACCCCGTCCGCAGCGGCCCCCTCACCCCGTCCGCAGGGTCTCCAGCACTCGGCGGGCGACCTCCCGGCCGATCGGCAGCGAGGCCGTGGCCGCGGGCGACGGGGCGTTGAGCACATGGACGATCCGGGGCGACTGTGAGATCAGGAAGTCGTCCACCAGCGTGCCGTCCGGCAGCACCGCCTGGGCCCGCACGCCTGCCGGGGCCGCTATCAGGTCGTCGGCCGTCACATCGGGCAGCAGACGGCGGACGGCGTCGGTGAAGGCGCGCTTGGACAGGGAGCGCCGCAGCTCACCAGCCCCGTACCGCCAGTGGCGGCGGGCGATCCGCCAGGAGCCCGGATACGCCAGCGTGCCGGCCAGCTCCTGCGGGCGCACCGTATGCCAGGCGTACCCCTCGCGGGCGAGGGCCGGCACTGCGTTGGGCCCGATGTGGACGCCGCCGTCGATGCCGCGGGTCAGATGGACGCCGAGGAACGGAAACGCCGGGTCGGGCACCGGGTACACCAGACCGTTCACCAGCGAGGCGCGGGAGGGGACCAGCTCGTAGTACTCACCGCGGAAGGGCACGATCCGCATGCCCGGGTCGTCGCCCGCCAGCCGGGCGACGCGGTCGCAGTGCAGCCCCGCGCAGTTGACCAGGGCCCGCGCGCGCAGCACCGTGCCGTCCGCCGTGCGCACCGCGACCGCGGAGGGGCGTCGGCCGATGGTGCGCACATGCGCCCCGTAGCGCACCGAGGCGCCCGCGTCCTGGGCGAGCCGGGCCAGCCGGGCCGCCACCGCGCCGAAGTCGCAGACGCCCGTCGTGCCGACATGGATCGCGGCGAGGCCGCGCACCCATGGTTCGTACTCCGCGATCTGGGCGGGGCCCAGCTCGCGCACCGGAATGCCGTTCTCCCTGCCGCGCTGGACGAGGCCGTGGAGCCTCGGCAGCTCGGAGCGCTCCGTGGCGACGATGAGCTTGCCGGTGACCTCGTGCGGAATGCCGTATTCGGCGCAGAACTTCACCATCTCCGCGGCGCCGCGCACCGCGAACCGCGCCTTGAGCGACCCAGGGCGGTAGTAGATACCGCTGTGGATCACGCCGCTGTTGCGCCCGGTCTGGTGGCGGGCCGGGCCCGCCTCCTTCTCGAGCACGGTCACGCGGGTGCCGGGCGCGGCGCGCGTGATCGCATACGCCGTCGACATGCCGACGATCCCGCCCCCGATCACCAGCACGTCGCAGTCCAACGCCGTCACGCCATGTCACCTCCCCACGTGCCACACCGCCCAGTCGCCCGACCGTCGATCCCTATCATGACCTGCACCACTGACAACGGCCCGAAACCCATGCCATGACTAGGGTCCGGGCTAGGCCCACCGGCCATATGGATCGATTCATACCGAGTCGCGCATTCCGGGCGACGCGCGTCTGAATCGCGCATTCCGGGCAGCTCTCGCCTCACCACTCATCCCGGGCCGATCACGCCCTTCAGCCCGGGCCGGCCACGTCTCCTCCCGCGCCGAGGGCCGCTCACGCCGGGGCCACCAGCAGCGGCCGGGCCTGCTCGCGCAGCTCGGCGACGCGCGGCTCGTCGCGGTATGCCTCGAGGCGGCGCATCAGGTCGCGCACGTACTCCGTGGTGCGCGCGGACGAGATCCGGTTGGCGACCTCCACGGCACGGGCGCCCGCCGCACAGGCCGCGTCCAGATTGCCGGACTCCAGTTCGGCGACGGCGGACACCACGAGCCGCAGCCCGTGGGACCGTACGAACTCCTCCGTCGGCCGGGCCAGCGCCTGCTCGGTGAAGCGCCGCACCTGGCGCGGCAGCCGGAGATCGCGATAGCACTCGGCGGCGTCGGCCGCGAACCGCTCATGGCTGTAGAAGTCGAGCCAGGACGGATCGGGGTCGCCCGCCCGCGAGCGCTCCAGCCAGCCCTCGGAGGACTTCAGGGCCGCCCCGCAGGCGGGCCCGTCCCCGGATTTGGCCTGGGCGCGCGCCTCCACGAGCCGGAAGAAGCTCATGGTGCGGGCGGTGGCCAGGCCGCGGTTGCGCTCCAGGGCGGCCTGGGCCAGGTCCACGCCCTCGTCGGCGAAGCCCCGGTAGGTGGCCTGCAGGCTCATCGACGCCAGCACATAGCCGCCCAGGGGGACGTCGGCCGCGGCGCGGGCGAGGCGCAGCGCCTGGATGTAGTACCTCTGCGCGGCCTCCTGTTGGCCGGTGTCGAAGGCCATCCACCCGGCGAGCCGGGTCAGTTCGGCGGTGGCGCCGAAGAGGGAGCGGCCGACCTCGTCGCTGTACGAGCCGAGCAGCAGGGGCGCCGCGTCCACCCGGAGGCAATCGGGAACCATGGACGAACGCCAGTCGCCGCCGCCGTACTTGGAGTCCCAGCGGCGCGCGTCCTCGGCGGCCTCGCGCAGCTTGGTGACGTCGCTGTGGCCGACGCGCTGCAGCGGTAAGGCGTCCGGCGCCGCCCCGCCCGTGGTGCTCGCGGCGGTGGTCCCGTCCTCGGCGTCCTTGGGTTCGCGAGCCACCGAGCTGTCGGCCGGAGATATGAGCCAGCGTGAGGCCGGGGTGGCGTACGCGCTTACTGAGAAAGATCCGGCCAGGCTCTGCCAGATGCCCACCCCGCCGCGCCGACCCGCGAGATCCAGCCGGTAGAGCTCGGTCGCGGCGCGGACGGCCTGGCCGATGTCGCGCGGGAAGGCGAGACCGACCTCGGGGGCCGGATCGGCATCGGCCAGGCCGATTTCGTGCAGGGGGACGGGGCGGCCGAGTTTGCTGCCGATCGCAGCCGCAATGAGGTGTGGCGCGGCGCCCTGGGGGACCATGCCCTTGGACACCCAGCGCGCGACGGACGTCTTGTCGTAGCGAAGTGTCAGGCCACGCTGGGCGCCGAGGTCGTTGACTCTGCGCGCGAGCCCGGCATTGCTGATCCCAGCGAGGGCGAGAACGGTGCCGAGCTTTTCGTTCGGCCCGCGTGGCTCCCTGGACATGCGCACCCCTCGACAGCACCGACGGCCGCCCCTGCATAACCGCGGGGCATTCGTAAACCCAGCGTAGTTCGCCGCATCCCGACCGTTAAGAGGTGGTGTCCCGGATGGCGAGATTCTTGTACGAACGGGCGTGCGGGGCGTGACGTGTGCTCCCGGTGTGTGTGGCTGTGCGCCCGTGTGTGCGCTCTGTCTCAGTCGCGGCGGGGACGTTTCGATGGGTCCTGCGTGGGTCGGCCCGCTGTACTGGATCCAGCGGGCTGGGGGACGCCGCCGCCTCATTCCCCGCGGGTGGCGGAACGGTCCGGGAGGCGAATGCCGCCTCCCGGACTGTCGTGTCGGGGGCGCGAGAGGCGGAAGTTGAGTACGTACAGGGCGTCCGCAAGACCATCGAGAGCGCCACGGCAACTTGGCTGAATAACGCCCACCACGGCCGGGCTCCCGCGTCGGGCCGGGGAGGGGGAGGCCCGACGCGGGAAGCCCTCATCCGCTCGGATCGCGCACGGATGCCGCCCAGAGCGGTGCGCCACGTAGCACCTGCCGCGGATGCCCCGGTGTGCGGCGGACACCGCGGCGCGGACGGTAAGTCCCTCTTCTGGTCTGCGGGTTGGCGTATTTTCCGTGCGCCCCTTCGTGCGCCCCTTGTGCGCCGCTCCGCATACGCGTGGATGCCCTTGCGCTCTTGCGCGCCCCAGTCGTGGCAGCATGGGCCACGGCGGAACGGTGGGTCGCTACCGGCGGTGGTTCCCTCGTGGGCTCCTTACGGATGCCTCCCAGGGAGGCGTCACCTACAGGGATCAACTCTGCGATTTCTGCGGTCATCTGTGGTCACAGGACATCCAGGAGATCCATGTTGTTGTCCGGTTCGATGCCGAAACCGTCAACATGCTGTGCATGATGGCACCTACTTCTTGGTTGCCCTGGATGCCCACAGCCTGTGGAGGCGGCGATGCGGTGGTTGGTGGGGTGGAGCAGTACCGCATCCGGCCCGGTCCCCCCGGAGGGCCGTGCGATCCAGCCGGTCGGCGCCCAACTCCTGTGGTCCGACCCCGACCCGCTGTGGGCGGTCGGCGACTGGCGGCCCGATGAGGTGCGGATCGTCCAGACCGATCCCTTCACCCGCCTCGCCGTCTTCGGCTGCTGCGGCGCCACCGACGAGGATCTGCGGGTGGGGCTGTTCGCCGCCCGCGGCGGCGCCCTGCGCCATCTGACCGCCTGGTCCGGCAGTTACACCGCCGTCGCCCAGGTCGGCCGCCGCATCACCATCGTCGGCGACCTTGCGGGCGCCCGGCCCGTCTTCCACACCGACTGGGCCGGCGGCACCGCCTACGCCACGGCCGCGCTCCCGCTCGCCGACCTCATCGAGGCGCAGCTCGACGTCGGCCACCTCGGCGCGCTGCTCGCCTGCCCCGACTCCCCCGAGGCCATGGGCGACGGCACGCCCTATATGGGCGTCAGACGCGTGCCCCCGGGCCATGCGCTGATCCTGCGCGACGGCGCCCGAGACGTCACCGGCTACGAGCCCACCGCGTCCCTCGCCGTCGCCGCGCCCCCACTCGACCAGGGCACGGCCGTGGACGCGGTCCAGGACGCCCTCGTGGAGGCCGTACGGGCCCGGCTCACCGCCCCGCGCCACGCCCCCGAGACCGACGACCTCGACCCCGGCCCGGTGCCCGGCATGGGGCCCGCCGAGCGGCGGGCGGCCCGCGGCGCCCCGGCCCCCGGCATCGGCGCCGATCTGTCCGGAGGCAGCGCCTCCGCCACCCTCGCCCTGCTCGCCGCCGGGCTCCCCGGAATGCCCGGCACCCTCTTCGGGCACGGCACCGAGGCGGGCGAGCGGCTCCTGGCCGTCACCTTCAACGACCTCGCCACGGCGGGCGGCGCCCGCACCCGCGAGGCCGAACTCGAACGGGCCGGTGCCATCGCCGCCAATCCGCGGCTGCACCATGTGGTCGTCGCCGCGGGCGAGGAGGCCCTGCCGTACGCGGGCCTCGACACCGGCGCCCTTACCGATGAGCCCGGCCCCTCCCTCGTCATCGCCGAACGCCACCGGCGCCGGCTCGCCGCGGGCAGCGCGGACCACTTCATCGGGCACGGCGCCCGGCAGGTGCTCGACGCCCACCCCGCGCGCCTCGCCGACCTGCTGCTCGACCGGCGCAGACGCCATCTGCTGCGCCCCGCCACCGCTCTCGCGAAGGCCGACGGCCCCTCCGCACAGTCCTTCTTCGTGCCCTTCACGGTCTACCGGGCCGCACGACGGCTGGCCCGCACCTCCTACCGCGACGGCGTCCAGGAGGCCGCGGTGCGCCTCCTGGAGCGCCGCTTCGCCGACGACCAGGCGGTACGCGACCCCGGCGCCGTATCCGCCTCCCTCGCCGCCCTGACGTGGTGCCGCCCGGGGCCCGCCGCCCGCTGGCTCACCGGGGAGACGCTCGCCGAGGTGTCCGTCCGGCTGGAGGAGGCGGCCATGCGCCCCGTGCTGGTGCGCCGCCCCGGGGAGCGCCGCGCCGACGCCGCCCTCGCCCGCTACGCCGCGGACCACCGCGTCTTCGAGCAGGCCGCCGAGATCCGCAGCCAGCGCCTGCACGCGCCCTTCCTCGACAACCAGGTCGTACGGGCCTGCCGCGCGCTCCCCGAAGCGCTTCGGGTGCAACCGGGGGCGCGCGCCGCGGTACTGCGGACGGTCCTCGCCGGAGCGGGCATCCGGGAGCTTCCTCCCGGTTGGGGAGCCACCTCCCACGCCGCGCACACCGCCGCCGTACGGACCGGCATGCGCACCTGGACGGGCGAGTTGATGACCCTCTTCGACGCGCCGTTGCTGGCGGACGCCGGCCTGATCGAGGCCCGCGTCATCCGTAAGGCCCTGCGCGCCGCCGCGCAGGGGGAGCGGCTGCCTCTGGACGGCCTGGCCGAACTCGTCTCGACCGAAGTCTGGCTGCGGCGCCTGCTGGCCCGCCGGGGCACCTGCTGGACCGGTACGGCGGCACCGCGGCAGCGGGCCGTGGCGGGCGGAGTGGTGCCGCGCCCGAGCCTGTGACGGCTTCCGCACCGAGGCGATACGAGGGCGCCTTGTGACACCTCGCCCCCGGGTGCCCAACGGGGCATGGCCTTTGGCGCCCAGGGAGCCGGGGCCCGCCGTGGACGAAGCCGGCGTCCTTACGGCGGACGACGGCGGACGAGTCCTTACGGCGGCGAGTCCCTTACGGCGACGAGTCCTTATGGCGGACGGGACGAAGGGGCCGCGCCGCACGGGCTCCCCAGCGGCAACGGGCAAGCTAGGAGAATGGCCCCTGTGCGGTATCTGATCCTCGGCACCACCGAAGCGCGCGACGACCACGGCGACCCGCTCCCCCTCGGCGGCCCCCGGATCCGCGCGCTGCTCGCCGCGCTCGCCGTAAGGGCCGCACGCTCCGCCCCGGTCTCCGTCGACGTCCTGATCGACGAGGTGTGGGCCGACGACCCTCCCCATGACGCGCCCGCCGCGCTCCAGGCGCTCGTCGGCCGGCTGCGCCGGACCATCGGCAGGGACGCCGTCATCTCCTCACCCGGCGGCTACCGTCTCGCGACCACCACCCCCCAGGACGACGTCGACCTGCTGCGCTTCGAGCGGCTGACCAACGAGGGCATACGCGCCCTGGACGCCGACGACCCCGGGACGGCCGCCGCCACCCTCCGTAAGGCGCTCGCCCTGTGGCGCGGCCCGGCCCTCGCCGACCTGCCGGACCGGGACGCGCCCGCCGCCCGCCCCGAGGCGCTCCGGCTGACCGCGCTGCACCGCCGGATCGACGCCGACCTCGCGCTTGACCGCCCTACGGACGTCATACCGGAGCTGCGCCAGCTCGTCGCGGACCATCCGCTCGACGAAACGTTCCATGCCCAGTTGATCCGCGCGCTGCGGGCGGCCGGTCACTCCGCCGACGCCCTCGCCGCGTACGAGGACGTCCGCCGGATACTCGCCGACCGCCTCGGCACCGACCCGGGAGCGGAGCTGAAGGAGCTCCACAGACAGCTGCTGACGACAAATGCCGAGCCGGCCCTCGGGAAGCCGGACGCCGCGCGGGGCGGCCCGCCCACGGCCGAGGCCGTGGTGCCGAGGACCGACGGCCGTGGAGGGAGCGGCGGGGGCGGGGCCCGGGCCGACAGCGGGACCATGTGGGCTTTGGACGGCCGCGGCGACAGCGCCCCCAGGGGGATGCCCGACGGCCGGGGCGGCAGTGCGGCCAGGGGCGCGTTCGACAGCCCGGCCAGGGGCGCGTTCGACAGTCCGGCGGGGGGTGGAGACACCGGCGGCCGGGCCCGAAGCCGGGGCGAAGACGGCCGGGAGACGGG
This sequence comes from Streptomyces violaceusniger Tu 4113, assembly GCF_000147815.2. Lineage (NCBI taxonomy): Bacteria > Bacillati > Actinomycetota > Actinomycetes > Kitasatosporales > Streptomycetaceae > Streptomyces > Streptomyces violaceusniger. The sequence goes on from NC_015957.1 coordinate 363,428, forward strand.
CTCGCGCACCGCCGTGCCGCCTCTGCCGCACGGCAATCTCAGGGCCCGCCTCAACAGCTTCGTCGGCCGGCAGAACGAGATCGGCGACATCCTCCGGGACCTGGACGGCGCCCGGCTGGTCACCCTCACCGGCCCCGGCGGCTCCGGCAAGACCCGGCTCTCCGAGGAGGCCGCGGCGACCGTGACGGCCGGCTATCCGGATGGCGTCTGGGTAGCTGAACTCGCCCCGCTCGACCACCCCTCCGCCGTCCCCGGCGCCGTCCTGAGCGCGGTCGGCCGCCGCGCGACCATGCTGCTCGCCTCCGGGTTCGAAAGCCGCACCACGGGCCCGGACGGCGGGGATCCGACCAGTCGGCTCGTCGAGTACTGCGCCGACCGCCGGCTGCTGCTCCTGCTCGACAACTGCGAGCACGTCATCGACACCGCGGCCCGGCTCACCGAGACCCTGCTCGCGCACTGCCCCGGTGTGACCGTGCTCGCCACCAGCAGGGAGCCGCTGGGGGTGCCCGGCGAGACCATCAGACCGGTGGAGCCGCTCGCGCCCGCCCCCGCCCACCAACTGTTCGCCGAGCGCGCCGCCACCGTAAGGCCCGGCTTCGATCCGGTGGCGGACCCGGACACGGAGGCCGCAGTCGCGGAGATCTGCCGCCGTCTGGACGGTCTGCCGCTGGCGATCGAGCTGGCCGCGGCGCGGCTGCGGCTGCTGACCCCACGCCAGATCGCGGACCGGCTGGACGACCGTTTCCGCCTGCTGACCAGCGGCAGCAGAACCGCGCTGCCCCGCCAGCAGACCCTGCGGGCCGTCGTCGAGTGGTCCTGGGACCTCCTCGACGAGCGCGAGCGCACCGTGCTGCGCCGTGCGTCGGTCTTCGCGGGCGGGTGGACCCTGTCCGCGGCCGAGGCGGTGTGCGCGGACGCCCACCCCGGTGAGAACGCCCTTACGGTCGACACGGACGAGCATGGCGTCCTCGAAGACGGCGTCTTGGAAGACGGCGTCGACACCCGTGCCGCCCTTACGGACGCGACGGTAAGCCCGCCGGAGCCGGGCGACACGGTCGCGTACGACGAGACGCCCTCCCTCATGCGCTCTCATACGCGCCCCCACGCCAGGATCGCGCCCGCCGAGGTGCTGGAGCTGCTCGGGGCGCTGGTCGACAAGTCGCTTCTGATCGTCGACCATCCGTCGCACGGTGCGGCGGCGGAGTCCTCCGGGCCGCCGGGCGGGGAGCCGCGCTACCGGATGCTGGAGACGATCCACGAGTACGTCGGCAAGCGCGCCACCGAGGACCGGGCGGCCCGCGCCGACCACAAGGCCGCCGTGGCCCGTCACACCGCCCACTTCAGGGACTTCATCCGCACCGCCGAGCCCCGTCTGCGCTCCGCCGAACAGCTTCCCTGGCTCCTCCTCGTCGAGACCGACCTCGACAACATCCGGGCAGCGCTGCACCGCTCCCTGACCATCGCGGACGAGGACACCGTCATCGCGCTCATCCGCGGCTTGGCCTGGTTCTGGTGGCTGCGCAACTACCGGGACGAGGGCGCGGCCTGGGTCGGTCGTGCCCTGGCTCTCCTGGCCCGCCCCCACGGCACGGACGCCGAGGCGGACCGGCTACCGGGCGGCAACCATCCCCTTGACCAGTTCCCGCACATCCCGGCCCGGGTTCCGGACGGCGAGGACGGTGTCGACGAGGAAGCCACCCGGTACTGGCAGCGTATGGACCTGCGGCTGATGCTCTTCGTCCTGCTCGCGGAGCAGGGCACCGGCCCGGATATGAACGATCCCGCGATCCGGGACGTGGCCATACGCATGCGCGACGCCTACGCGGGCCACCCAGGGCCCCGCAGCGCGTCCTTCCCCGGTCTGCTGTGGCCGTTCACGGCCTTCGTCATCGAGGGCTTCGCCGGTGGGATGCTGCCGCTCATGGACCAGACCGTGGCCGGCTGCCGGACGCACGGCAACGACTGGGCGCTCGGCATCACGCTGATGTACCGCACCCACCTCGCCATCGACATGCCGGGCGGCATCGAGACCGTCGACGACGACCTGGCCGAGCTGCGAGAGCTGACCACCCGCGTCGGCGATCGCTGGCTGCTCGCCCAGGTGGAGGGCGCGCGCGGCGAGATCGCCACCCACCACGGCCGGTTCGCGGAGGCGAGGGCCGCCTACGAGAAGGCACTGCGGCTCGCGCAGGAGCTCGGGGCCCACACCGAGGTGCCGTTCCTCTGCACCCGCCTCGCCGATCTCGCCCTCCACGAGAGGGACCTGGAGGGCGCGCTGAAGCTGGTGGCGCGCTCCGAGGAGGCGGCGGAGCGCTGCGGTACCCAGGACGTGCGGGCCTTCAACCAGATCGTGCGCAGCGAGGCCGAGCTGCTTCGTGGTGATGTGGCGCGGGCCAGGACGTATTGCGACGCCGCTTGGCATCGTGCGGGGCGCGGCACGCCTCCGCCGCAGTTCTGGGTCGTGGCCAACGGACTGGACGGCCGTATCACCGGCCTGGAGGGCGATCTGGTCGGTGGACTGCGCAAGTTGCGGAACACTCTGCGCGAGGGCTTCGAGGCGAACTCCATGGAGCTGCTGCTGGCCCATCAGGCGGAGTCGGCGGCGGAGCTCCTGGTGCGATGCGGACAGGAGCGGCTCGCCGTGCGGCTGTTGGGCGCCGCCGACGGCTGGCGCGGTCGGCTGCCGCGCTCACCACTGGTGGCCGGGGACGTCGGCGCGACCGCGGCCCGCGCGAGCGAGGCGCTGAGCCAGGACGCGGTGGAGAAGCTGCGCACCGAGAACACGACCCTGACCCCCGAGCAGGCCATCTGTCTGCTCGACGAGGTGCTGGCCTCTCTCGACGCTACGGCTGCCGCGGACGCCGCGAACCCCTCCGACGCAACCGCGGCCCAGGCAGAGGCCGAGGCCGAGGCCGTCGAGCGGGCCGAAACCGACGACCAAGCGAGGCCCGACATCCAAGCCGAGCCCGACACCCAAGCCGAGACGGCCGACCGGGGAGCCGCACCGCCGCCCACCCGCTGACGCGGACGCATGCACGCGTATGCGCAACGCCCCGGCCCACAGCCGCGTGTCGTCACTCGTACGGAGGAGGCGAGACGCACCCCCGACCGCCCCGGCGCACGAAACGCGAACACCTGCGGGCGCCGCCCACCGGGCCGACGTATCGCCGAACCCCCTCGCGGACGGCCCCGTCAGCAAGCACCCCCGCCCGGCACGGCTCCTCGGACGTCGCCGATGTCACCCCGCCGGGCGTGGATATCGCTCCAGGGCCGACGGCATCACCCCACGGGGCGCGACCGCAGCCCGTCCAGCAGGATGTCCAGCAGCCGGGCCGATGCCGCCGCCTGCTGCGCCGCGTCCGGCAGCGAGGGCGCCGCCGTGGCGATCACCAGCAGTACGTCGGCGACCGCCACATCAGGGCGCAGCTCGCCCGCTGCCCGTGCCCGCTCCACCAGTTGCCCGACGACCTCAAGCAGCGCCGCGGCGCCCGCGTCGTCCGGCTCGTCCTCAGGTGCGGTCGGCCGCTCGACCAGCCGGAGCTCCGGCTGACCGGGTGCGGCTAACGCCGCCTGCCGCTGCTGCGGCAGCCGGATCTCGGCCTCCGCATCGACCCCGACCCTTAGCACCTGCGGCGGCAGCAGCCGGCCCGCGCCGGACGCCACCGAGGTGCGCAGGAACCGTGCCAGCGCGGACCACGGCTCGTTCTCCTGCCCCAGCGCCGACCGCGCCTGATCGGTCAGCCTCGCCGTCTCCTCCTCGGCTATGCGGCGCACCAGCACGTCCTTGCTGGGGAAGCGCCGATAGACGGTGCCCACCCCGACTCGCGCCCGGCGCGCCACGTCTTCCATCGGAGCCCCGTATCCGAGCTCACCGAAGACTTCGCGCGCCGCTCGCAGGACGTGCTCCAGATTGCGCTGCGCGTCCACGCGCAACGGTGTATTCCGTCCGCCGTTTCCGTCTGACGATGCGACGGCTGCGGACCATGACGAACCCTGAAGGTGCATAAGTGATCCCCCGGTAATGACGTCTCCCCCCGGAGACTCCCCGCCCAGACTGTCGAGGCAGTCACAACCCCGACGAAGTACGAACATAGTTGAGCCCAGGTCAAGAAAGAAGAGGGTAGCTCGGGACAGAACGCCCCCCGATCAGAGCAGAGGACCGCCTTTTCCTGACTCGCCCCCCGACCGTCACCGACCATCGAGGGGCTGACCTGCGGACATTTCGTACGTGTAACCGATTCCGCGCCGCGGGGCGAGTCAAGCCATCCGGTCACACAATTCGTCGGGGCTGTGGACAAACCGCGGTCGCGCGTGCCTCATGGGAGGGTGAAGGAACCCGCGCGCATTCTCGTTGTCGGTGGTGGCTACGTCGGGATGTACGCCGCGCTGCGCCTCCAGCGAAAGCTGAAGCGAGAGCTGAGACACGGCGGCGTGCAGGTCATCGTGGTCGACCCAGAGCCGTATATGACCTATCAGCCTTTCCTGCCCGAGGCGGCGGCCGGATCGATCTCACCGCGCCATGTCGTCGTGCCGTTGCGGCGGGTCCTGCCCGACTGCACGGTCATCATTGGCGAGGCCACCGCGATCCACCACGGCAAACGCACCGCGACCGTGAGAACGCTCGCCACGGAGGAAGAGCGCACCGGCACGGTCGACATCCACTACGACGAGCTGGTGCTGGCCCCCGGATCCGTCTCCCGCGCCCTCCCGGTCCCCGGCCTCGCCGAGTTCGGCATCGGCTTCAAGACCGTCGAGGAGGCCATCGGCCTGCGCAACCATGTCCTCGGCCAACTGGACATCGCCTCCTCGACCCGGGACCCCGAGGTCCGCGACGCGGCGCTGACCTTCGTCTTCGTCGGCGGCGGTTACGCGGGCGTCGAGGCGCTCGGCGAGCTGGAGGACATGGCCCGGTACGCCGTCCGCTACTACCACAACATCGCCCCCGAGGATCTGAAGTGGATCCTTGTGGAGGCCACCAACCGGATCCTCCCGGAGGTCGGCGAGGAGATGGGCAAGTACGCCGTCCGGGAGTTGCGCGGCCGCAATATCGACGTGCGGCTGGAGACCCGTCTGGACTCCTGCGCCGACCGGATCGCCGCACTGAGTGACGGCTCACGCTTCCCCACCCGCACGCTCGTGTGGACCGCGGGCGTCAAACCGCACCCGATCCTCGCCGCCACCGATCTGCCGCTGAACGAACGCGGCCGGCTCAAATGCACCGCGGCGCTCCAGGTGGAGGGCGTGGAGCATGCCTGGTCGGCCGGGGACGCCGCGTCGGTCCCCGACCGCACGGCCGACCGGCCCGGTGCGGAGTGCGCCCCCAACGCACAGCACGCCGTCCGCCAGTCCAAGGTCCTCGCGGAGAACGTGGCCGCCTCGCTCGCCGGCCGGCCGCTCACCGAGTACGCGCACAAGTACGCGGGCTCCGTGGCCTCCCTGGGACTCCACAGAGGCGTCGCCCATATCTACGGGCGCAAGTTGAAGGGCTACCCTGCATGGTTCATGCACCGTGCCTACCACCTCAGCCGGGTGCCGACGTTCAACCGTAAGGCGCGCGTGCTGGCCGAGTGGATCCTGTCGGGGCTGTTCAAACGCGAGATCGTCTCGCTGGGCTCGCTGGAGAACCCGCGCGCCGAGTTCAAACTCGCCGCGGACACCGGTCGCCATCCCGAGTCCAGTTGAGCCGATCGGGGCGGAGCCGGGAACTCCCCTCCCACGATCGGCGTCTCACGGATGTCAGTCCGGTCGGCCACACTGGTCGTGTGACCATGGGTGGGCTCGTATCTGCAAAGAGTGACAATCGCGAGGATTCGGAAGTTTGCTGCATTCCCCTGGGGGCCGTCCCCCGTACCCGCACCCCTCTCCCCGATCCCGCTCCGGCGCGCAGCTCAGCCACCACCCCACGAGGTAATCCGCAGTGAACTTCACGCGCTGGAGCGCCCGGCTCCCCCGAACCCAGCGACGCAACGCCGCCCGGGCAGACCGCGGTGCGCGGCGGCCGAAGCCCGCGGCCACCGCGAGCGGCGGCTCCGTCCCGGCGGCCCGGGGCGAGCGCGCCGACCCCTCAGGGCGCGGCGAGCCTCCCGCTGACGCCCCCTCCGACGCCGCCGTTCCCGCAGCCGTCCCGACCCTCGACGGGCTGTCCGTCCACGACCTCCTCGGCCAGGTGCCGGCGCTGGTCGCGGTGGTCTACGGCCCCGAGCACCGCATCGCCTACCTCAACGACACCTATGTCGAGCTCTTCGGCTCCCGGGCCCCCGGCACGCCCGCCCGCCAGGCCCTGCCCGAGCTGACGGAGCTGGGGCTGCTGCCGCTCATGGACCAGGTCCTGCGCAGCGGCAAGCCCCGTACGGTCAAGTCCCGGCGCGTGCCCGCGGGCGGCCCGGCGACCACACCCGGGCCGCGACAGGAGGGCGCGGCCCCCGGCCCCGGCCGATCGCGCCACGGCTACTACACCTTCACCTGCTCCCCGATCGAGATGGCCGCGCCCAGGATCGTCGCCCCCGCGCAGCCGGCAGACGAGCGGGCGGGGGAGGGGGCCGTGGACGGAGCTCCGGTGGATGGATCGCCGATGGACGGCTCGATCCGGGAAGCCGCCCTCCGTAAGGGCGTCATGCCGGAAGCGGTCGCCACTGAGGCCACCGCCACCAGCACGGTCACCGAGCCGGTCCGCGGCGTGCTCGTCTTCGGCGCCGACGTCACCGACCAGGTCGAATCCGCCGAGCGGCTGCGCGCCGGCGAGCGCCTCCAGCGCGAGGCCGCCGTCACCCTCCAGCGCAGCCTCCTCCCCCAGGAGCTGGAGCAGCCCGACGATCTGCGGGTCGCCGCCACCTATCAGCCCGGCGGCACGGACGCGGCGGTGGGCGGCGACTGGTACGACGTCATCACCCTGGGCGCCGGCCGCACCGCCCTCGTCATCGGCGACGTCATGGGCCGCGGTGTGCGCGCCGCCGCCGTCATGGGCCAGCTGCGCACCGCCGTCCGGGCCTACGCCCGGCTCGACCTCCCGCCGCACGAGGTCCTGCAGCTCCTCGACGGCCTGGCCGCCGAGATCGACCCCCACCAGATCGCCACCTGCGTCTACGCCGTCCACGACCCCAACGAGAACCGCCTCGTCTACGCCTCCGCGGGCCATCTGCCGATCCTGGTCCGCGACCCGGACGGCACCGTTCGCCGCGCCTCCGAGCCCACCGGCCCTCCGCTCGGCACCGGCGGCTGGGTGCACACCACCGGCTCGGTCCCGCTCGGCCCCGGCGCCAGCGCGGTCCTCTACACCGACGGCCTGGTGGAGCGGCGGGACAAGGACATCTACGACGGTGTGGCCGCGCTCGAGCGCGTCTTCGCGGGCGCGACCGGCTCGCCCCAGGTGATGTGCGACCGCCTCATCAGGGCCCTGGGCATCACCGCGGAGCACGACGACGATGTGGCGGTGCTGGTCCTCCAGCACCCCGCCCGTACGGGGCATGACGCCGAGCTCTTCCACAACGCCGCGCTGGAGCTCCTCGGCGGAGTGGAAGCCGCACCGCGCGCCCGGGCCTTCGCCTCCGGGGTACTCGCCAGCTGGCGCTTCCCCATGGAACTGCGCGATCTCGGCGTGCTCGCTGCCAGCGAGCTCGTCGCCAACTCCCTCCAGCACGGCACACCGCCCATGCGGCTGCGGCTGCGCCGCACCGACCGCCGCCTGATCATCGAGGTGACGGACGGCGATGAGCATCTGCCGCGTCGCCGCCGGGCCGAACCGGTGGACGAGGCCGGACGCGGTATTTCGATCGTCGCGACCATCGCCTCCTCCTGGGGCTCACGCCGCACACCGGGCGGCGGCAAAGCGGTGTGGTGCGAATTCGCCCTGCCGACGGGCTAGCTCCACAAAGGGTCCCGGCGGCACTGGTCCGACGAGGGCAGGGCTGACCCCGAACAGGCACATCGCCCTGGCACGGCGGAGCCGACTGGCTCCTTCGCCGCGCCAGGGCGATGGTGGAATGGCCCGGTGGGTCAGGCCGCGGTGGTCACCTCGTCCGAGACGGCCGCCCGCGGCGCGGGCACCGCGGCACCGGCGACCGCCCGCAGCGGATTGTCCTGCTCGGCCGTGAGCCACTTGCCGAGCCGCAGCGCGAGCGCGGTGATGCCGAGCGAGCAGACGATCAGCGTCACGACGTACGTCCCGTACAGCCCGGCACCGGCCATCAGCCCGCCGACTGCCGGACCCACCGCCAGGGCAAGCTGCTTGACCAGCGCAAACGCCGAGTTGTACTGACCTAGTGCCGACGACGGCGCCAGATCGGCGACCAGCGGCGCGACGGTCGGCGACAGCATCGCCTCACCGATCCCGAACAGCGCGTACGCCGAGACGATCGCCGTGATGCCGACGGCCTGGCTCCCGGGCACCAGCCCGGCGGACCCGGCGACGCACCACGCCACCGTCCAGACCAGCCCGACCAGCGCGATCACTCGGCTGCGACGCCGCCGCTCGACCAGCTTGAGCACGACGAACTGCGCCAGCACGATCGCCGCCGTGTTCGCGGCCAGGGCGACGCCCAGCATCGACGGCGATATCCGGGCGACATCCACCGCGAACGCCGACAGCCCGGACTCGAACTGGCCGTAGCAGGCGAAGAACATCACGAAGCCCAGCACACACAGCTGCACCATGGCTCGATCGCCGAGCAGCGAACGCCAGCCGCCGCCGGCCCCACCGAGGTGCTCATCGGCGGTCGGCACCGGGTCGTCGAACACCGGTGTCTTCGCCAGCCTTACGGTCGCGACCGCGGCGCCGAGCACCAGGAACATCACCGCGTCGATCGCGAAGAGCCGCACAAAGCTCGAGGCTGCGGAGGTGTCCACCAGCAGCCCGCCGAGCAGCCCGCCCACGCCGAGGCCCAGATTGCCGAGGAAGAACTGGGTGGCGAAGGCCCGCGACCGGGTGATCGGCGTCGAACACCAGACGATCAGCGTGGCCAACGCGGGCTGTATGGCCGCGATGCCCGCGCCCAGCACTCCGGCCGAGGCGATGACCAGCGGCTCGCTCGCCGCCAGCCCGAGCCCCATCGATCCGACAGCGGCGGCGACCGCGCCCGCGACGGCAACGGACAGCGGCCCCCGCCGGTCGATCACCCGACCGACGAAGGGCAGCACGGCAAGCGCGGCCACGGCGAACGTCGCGAGCACCACGCCCGCAGTGTTCGCACCGAGATCCCGCACCTGCGCCACATAGACGAAGAGGAACGGGACCGTGAAGCCGTTGCCGAACGCGCTCAGCGCGTTGCCCAGCTGGATACGGCGCAGCGCTGCGCCCATCGCGGTGGTCACACTCACCTACCTAGGTCGAGAAGGGTCAAGAGAGAACGGGCCTGACCTGCGGGTCAGCCCGGAGGATCGACATCTGAAGACTTCGAACCTAAACTTCAATGCTTAAGAGTACAGAACGAAGGACTTCAGCGCCAATGACTTTCGTGTCATGCTGTTCACCATGGCGGAGACCCCCGATGCGGACGACCTGCTGAGCCTCGAGGAGCAGATCGCGGCCTATCAGCGCGAGTTCCAGGACCTGGACCCTCAGGTGGAGCAGGTCGTCAGTGCGCTCAGTCGGCTCACCCGGCGCATGCACGTTGCATACGGCCGTCAGTCGGCCAGGCTGGGGATCAGCAACTCCGAGTGGGAGGTCCTCAAGGCGCTCGTCCTGTCGGGGGCTCCCTACCGTCTGGGCCCCGGAGACCTGGCCAAGCGGCTGGGCCTCACCCCCGCCGCGATGACCCACCGCATCGACCGCATGGTCAACGAGGGACTGGTCACCCGTGAGCGTGATGCCGACAACCGGGTCCGCGTCATCGTCGAGCTGACCCCCGACGGCCGGGAGAAGTGGCTGGAGGCCATGCGCCAGGCCACGATCTTCGAGACGGACCTTCTCCAGGACCTCTCCAGCGAGGAGCGCGGAGCCCTCGGCGCGATGCTCACCCGCGTGCTGCGCCGGGTGGAGGAGGCCCAGCCCGACGCCGAGGGGCGCCTGAGCAACCTCGACTGAGGCATTCGGCCTAGGCCGTGTTGACACGGGTCCGGGCGATCCGTAATGTACTCCGAGCTGCCACGGAGCCGTAACGGTTCCCTGGTCGGCACTTGAGCCGCACCGGCGGCAAACCACTTCTGCACGGTCCCTCATCGGGATGGATTTCGGCATGCCGGAATTCGGATCGGGAAGCTCGATTATGAGCTTCCGGGGGAATCCGCTAAAGTAGTGATCACGCCGGAAGGCGCGAAAGACCCCGCTCCAGCAGGGGGCCGGAAACGGAATTCGGACCGGAAACGGAACGGAAAACGGATCTGGTAAGGTTGGAAACACCGAAGGGAAGCGCCCGGAGAGACCGGTGAAACGGTTTCAAAGGAAGCGTCCGTTCCTTGAGAACTCAACAGCGTGCCAAAAGTCAACGCCAGATATGTTGATACCCCGTCCATCTCGGACGAGGTTCCTTTGGAAAAATACACAGCGAGGACGCTGTGGGCGGACTGGATTATTCCTCCGGTCTGCTCCGCTCTCGTGACTGTGTGACCGGGATATCCCGGAAGCATTCACGGAGAGTTTGATCCTGGCTCAGGACGAACGCTGGCGGCGTGCTTAACACATGCAAGTCGAACGATGAACCGGTTTCGGCCGGGGATTAGTGGCGAACGGGTGAGTAACACGTGGGCAATCTGCCCTGCACTCTGGGACAAGCCCTGGAAACGGGGTCTAATACCGGATATGACACGCTCCCGCATGGGATGCGTGTGGAAAGCTCCGGCGGTGCAGGATGAGCCCGCGGCCTATCAGCTTGTTGGTGGGGTGATGGCCTACCAAGGCGACGACGGGTAGCCGGCCTGAGAGGGCGACCGGCCACACTGGGACTGAGACACGGCCCAGACTCCTACGGGAGGCAGCAGTGGGGAATATTGCACAATGGGCGAAAGCCTGATGCAGCGACGCCGCGTGAGGGATGACGGCCTTCGGGTTGTAAACCTCTTTCAGCAGGGAAGAAGCGAGAGTGACGGTACCTGCAGAAGAAGCGCCGGCTAACTACGTGCCAGCAGCCGCGGTAATACGTAGGGCGCAAGCGTTGTCCGGAATTATTGGGCGTAAAGAGCTCGTAGGCGGCTTGTCACGTCGGATGTGAAAGCCCGGGGCTTAACTCCGGGTCTGCATTCGATACGGGCAGGCTAGAGTTCGGTAGGGAGATCGGAATTCCTGGTGTAGCGGTGAAATGCGCAGATATCAGGAGGAACACCGGTGGCGAAGGCGGATCTCTGGGCCGATACTGACGCTGAGGAGCGAAAGCGTGGGGAGCGAACAGGATTAGATACCCTGGTAGTCCACGCCGTAAACGTTGGGAACTAGGTGTGGGCGACATTCCACGTCGTCCGCGCCGCAGCTAACGCATTAAGTTCCCCGCCTGGGGAGTACGGCCGCAAGGCTAAAACTCAAAGGAATTGACGGGGGCCCGCACAAGCGGCGGAGCATGTGGCTTAATTCGACGCAACGCGAAGAACCTTACCAAGGCTTGACATACACCGGAAACATCCAGAGATGGGTGCCCCCTTGTGGTCGGTGTACAGGTGGTGCATGGCTGTCGTCAGCTCGTGTCGTGAGATGTTGGGTTAAGTCCCGCAACGAGCGCAACCCTTGTTCTGTGTTGCCAGCATGCCTTTCGGGGTGATGGGGACTCACAGGAGACTGCCGGGGTCAACTCGGAGGAAGGTGGGGACGACGTCAAGTCATCATGCCCCTTATGTCTTGGGCTGCACACGTGCTACAATGGCCGGTACAATGAGCTGCGAAGCCGTGAGGTGGAGCGAATCTCAAAAAGCCGGTCTCAGTTCGGATTGGGGTCTGCAACTCGACCCCATGAAGTCGGAGTCGCTAGTAATCGCAGATCAGCATTGCTGCGGTGAATACGTTCCCGGGCCTTGTACACACCGCCCGTCACGTCACGAAAGTCGGTAACACCCGAAGCCGGTGGCCCAACCCTTGTGGGGGGGAGCCGTCGAAGGTGGGACTGGCGATTGGGACGAAGTCGTAACAAGGTAGCCGTACCGGAAGGTGCGGCTGGATCACCTCCTTTCTAAGGAGCACATAGCCGACTGCGAGCGCATGTCTCGCACGGTTTGCTCATGGGTGGAACGTTGACTATTCGGCACGGTCCTTCATGTGAAGACCGCTAGTACTGCCCTCCGGGGCGTGGAACGCGGATCGGATCAGAGGACGGTGCCGGGCACGCTGTTGGGTGTCTGAGGGTACGGGCAAATTTTTGCTTGTTCCTTCGGCCGGTCCCGGTGAACCACATCAATGGGTGTGGGTGACGGGGTACGGGTCGTTGTTTGAGAACTGCACAGTGGACGCGAGCATCTGTGGCCAAGTTTTTAAGGGCGCACGGTGGATGCCTTGGTACCAGGAACCGATGAAGGACGTGGGAGGCCGCGATAGGCCCCGGGGAGCTGTCAACCGAGCTTTGATCCGGGGGTGTCCGAATGGGGAAACCCGGCAGTCGTCATGGGCTGTCACCCATACCTGAACACATAGGGTATGTGGAGGGAACGCGGGGAAGTGAAACATCTCAGTACCCGCAGGAAGAGAAAACAACCGTGATTCCGGGAGTAGTGGCGAGCGAAACCGGATGAGGCTAAACCGTATGTGTGTGATACCCGGCAGGGGTTGCGCATGCGGGGTTGTGGGAATGAGCTTCAGTCGTCTGCCGGCGACTGGGCGAGTTAGAAACCATTGCGATAGGCGAAGGACATGCGAAAGGTCCGGACAAAGAGGGTAAGACCCCCGTAGCTGAAATTGTGATGGCTTGCTTGCTCATCTCCCAAGTAGCACGGGGCCCGAGAAATCCCGTGTGAATCTGGCGGGACCACCCGCTAAGCCTAAATATTCCCTGGTGACCGATAGCGGATAGTACCGTGAGGGAATGGTGAAAAGTACCGCGGGAGCGGAGTGAAATAGTACCTGAAACCGTGTGCCTACAAGCCGTGGGAGCGTCGCGCAGGGATTCGTCTCTGCGTCGTGACCTGCGTGCCTTTTGAAGAATGAGCCTGCGAGTTTGCGGTGTGTTGCGAGGTTAACCCGTGTGGGGAAGCCGTAGCGAAAGCGAGTCCGAATAGGGCGGTATAGTAGCGCGCTCAAGACCCGAAGCGGAGTGATCTAGCCATGGGCAGGTTGAAGCGGAGGTAAGACTTCGTGGAGGACCGAACCCACCAGGGTTGAAAACCTGGGGGATGACCTGTGGTTAGGGGTGAAAGGCCAATCAAACTCCGTGATAGCTGGTTCTCCCCGAAATGCATTTAGGTGCAGCGTCGTGTGTTTCTTGCCGGAGGTAGAGCACTGGATAGGCGATGGGCCCTACCGGGTTACTGACCTTAGCCAAACTCCGAATGCCGGTAAGTGAGAGCGCGGCAGTGAGACTGTGGGGGATAAGCTCCATGGTCGAGAGGGAAACAGCCCAGAGCATCGACTAAGGCCCCTAAGCGTACGCTAAGTGGGAAAGGATGTGGAGTCGCAGAGACAACCAGGAGGTTGGCTTAGAAGCAGCCATCCTTGAAAGAGTGCGTAATAGCTCACTGGTCAAGTGATTCCGCGCCGACAATGTAGCGGGGCTCAAGCGTACCGCCGAAGTCGTGTCATTGCAGCATTACCCCCAACGGGGGCTGTGATGGGTAGGGGAGCGTCGTGTGCCGGGTGAAGCAGCCGTGTAAGCGAGTTGTGGATGGTTCACGAGTGAGAATGCAGGCATGAGTAGCGATACACACGTGGGAAACGTGTGCGCCGATTGACTAAGGGTTCCTGGGTCAAGCTGATCTGCCCAGGGTAAGTCGGGACCTAAGGCGAGGCCGACAGGCGTAGTCGATGGACAACCGGTTGATATTCCGGTACCCGCTTTGAAGCGTCAACGTCGAACCAGGCGATGCTAAGTCCGTGAAGCCGCCCTGGAGCCTTCGGGCAAAGGGGAGTGGTGGAGCCGACGGTCCAGACCTGTAGTAGGTGAGTGATGGGGTGACGCAGGAAGGTAGTCCAGCCCGGGCGGTGGTTGTCCCGGGGTAAGGGTGTAGCCCGAGGGGTAGGTAAATCCGTCCCTCATGTGGGTGAGACCTGATGCCGAGCCGATTGTGGTGAAGTGGATGATCCTATGCTGTCGAGAAAAGCCTCTAGCGAGTTTCATGGCGGCCCGTACCCTAAACCGACTCAGGTGGTCAGGTAGAGAATACCGAGGCGTTCGGGTGAACTATGGTTAAGGAACTCGGCAAAATGCCCCCGTAACTTCGGGAGAAGGGGGGCCATTGTTGGTGATCACCCTTGCGGTGTGAGCCGGTGGTGGCCGCAGAGACCAGCGAGAAGCGACTGTTTACTAAAAACACAGGTCCGTGCGAAGCCGTAAGGCGATGTATACGGACTGACGCCTGCCCGGTGCTGGAACGTTAAGGGGACCGGTTAGTCACATTTCGGTGTGGCGAAGCTGAGAACTTAAGCGCCAGTAAACGGCGGTGGTAACTATAACCATCCTAAGGTAGCGAAATTCCTTGTCGGGTAAGTTCCGACCTGCACGAATGGCGTAACGACTTCTCGACTGTCTCAACCATAGGCCCGGTGAAATTGCACTACGAGTAAAGATGCTCGTTTCGCGCAGCAGGACGGAAAGACCCCGGGACCTTTACTATAGCTTGATATTGGTGTTCGGTTCGGCTTGTGTAGGATAGGTGGGAGACTGTGAACTCTGGACGCCAGTTCAGGGGGAGTCATTGTTGAAATACCACTCTGGTCGTGCTGGATGTCTAACCTGGGTCCGTGATCCGGATCAGGGACAGTGTCTGGTGGGTAGTTTAACTGGGGCGGTTGCCTCCTAAAGGGTAACGGAGGCGCCCAAAGGTTCCCTCAGCCTGGTTGGCAATCAGGTGTTGAGTGTAAGTGCACAAGGGAGCTTGACTGTGAGACCGACGGGTCGAGCAGGGACGAAAGTCGGGACTAGTGATCCGGCGGTGGCTTGTGGAAGCGCCGTCGCTCAACGGATAAAAGGTACCCCGGGGATAACAGGCTGATCTTCCCCAAGAGTCCATATCGACGGGATGGTTTGGCACCTCGATGTCGGCTCGTCGCATCCTGGGGCTGGAGTCGGTCCCAAGGGTTGGGCTGTTCGCCCATTAAAGCGGTACGCGAGCTGGGTTTAGAACGTCGTGAGACAGTTCGGTCCCTATCCGCTGTGCGCGTAGGAGTCTTGAGAAGGGCTGTCCCTAGTACGAGAGGACCGGGACGGACGAACCTCTGGTGTGCCAGTTGTCCTGCCAAGGGCATGGCTGGTTGGCTACGTTCGGGAGGGATAACCGCTGAAAGCATCTAAGCGGGAAGCCTGCTTCGAGATGAGGACTCCCACCCACTTGATGGGTTAAGGCTCCCAGTAGACGACTGGGTTGATAGGCCAGATATGGAAGCCGGGTAACCGGCGGAGTTGACTGGTACTAATAGGCCGAGGGCTTGTCCTCAGGTGCTCGCGTCCACTGTGTTGGTTCTGAAGCAACGAACCGTATTGAACCCCCCTCTTGTTTGGGGTGTGGTTCCGGTTCAGCTTTATAGTGTTTCGGTGGTCATAGCGTTAGGGAAACGCCCGGTTACATTTCGAACCCGGAAGCTAAGCCTTTCAGCGCCGATGGTACTGCAGGGGGGACCCTGTGGGAGAGTAGGACGCCGCCGAACAATCTTTAGCCTCGGTCCCGAGCACTTAGTGCTCGGGACCGAGGCTTTTTTGCGTTCGCCTCGTCACTCGCCGCGATATCCGTCCCCGCCTTGACACGAAGGACACGAAAGAGAGGCTCCGGTAAGCACCATCGGACGGTGTGCCCCGGCGGCCTCGCGTCCGCGTCCTGGGGACGGCTGACCGGGAGCCTCTGCCGCGGCGTCCGTCCCAGCTATTGATCAGAAACTCATGGGGTTCACTCGTCGATGATGTAGCGGACGTGCGGGGCTTTGAAGTAGCCGGTGATGACATGGGGCTGGCGTTGTCGGCGGTGGAAGAACCTGCGGGTTTCGCTGGCGAGTTCGGTCTGGTTCCTGGCCCGGTGGCTGTGGGGAAGGCTGCGCTTGAGGTCGGCGTTGACCAGCTCGTCCGGGTTCAGCTCGGGTGAGTACGAGGGCAGGAAGTGCAGCTCGATCTTCTCCTCGTGGTCGGCGAGCCAGGCCCGGACGGCCTTCGAACGGTGGGCCGAGTGCCGGTCGACGATCAGGTGGACCTTCCGGCCGAAGTGCCCGACGAGCCTGGCGAGGAAGCGGCACATGACCGTCGCGTCGAACGACTCGGTGAAGACCATGAAGTGCATCCGGCCCTTGGTGCTGATCGCGGACATCGCGTTCACGGAGAACCGGTTCCCGGTTCGGCGGACCACCGGAGTCTGCCCCTTGGCGCCCCAGGTACGGCCGGTGACCTGGTCCGAGCGGATCCCGACCTGGTCAGCGAACAGGATCTCGCCCCTCTCGGCCTTCGCCCGGGCCCGGATCGCCGGCCAGGTCTCCTCCTGCCAGGTCCGGACCCCTTCCGCATCCTGCTCGATGGCTCGCTTGTCCGGTCGCTGGAAGGTCAGCCCCCAGCGCTTGAGGTACTTGCCCACCCCGGCTCGGTGAAGCGGACCCCGTACAGTTTGAAGATCAGTCGGCCTATCTGGCCCCGCGTCCACAGCTGACCGGAAAGCCCCAGGCCGGAGGGAGTGTGATCGAGGACAGCCTGCCGCACGGCGGCCTGCTCGGCCTCGGACAGGACCTGATGCTCACCCGCACAACGGCCTCGAGGACGCGACAGCAGCGCGTCCCGTCCGCCGGCCCGCCACCTCGCCCACCAGTTGTCCACCGCCCTGACCGACACCTTGAACAAGGCGGCAACCTCTACCCGGTCCCGGCCCTCCACCAGCGCGGATACCGCCAGCAACCGCACGGCCTCTTGCGCGTCCGGCGACCAGGTCCGCGCGTCCCCCACCAGATCACTCACACACCGTCAACGAGCCCGAACCCAAAGCGTTTCGGATCAATAGCCCGACTGGCTACTGGCCGACCAGGGAGCGGTGGGGCCAGCGGGCTCGTGCTTGTTCCTGGGAGCGCATCAGGGCCAGTGTGGGCAGGCCCTGGGCCGCGCCCTGGGTGAGGAGATCGGGGAGCGCCGGGAGCGGGGCCACGGCGGCGACGTCGTCCAGGACGAGGGTCAGTGGTGGGTCGAGCCGACCGGAGGATGACCGTTCGGCCATGCGCCGGCCGTGCTCGACCACGTCTGAGGCGAGTGCGGTCAAGAGGGGCATCGCACCCGGATGGGTTCGGGGGTCCTCGATGGACTCACCCATCAGATACAGCGTTCCCCCTTCGGCGACGAATGACTCCAGTGCGAGCGTGTCGGCGCGGCCCGGATTGCAGGCGTCCCGGATGTGGATCGAGGACAGCGCGCCGAGGGCACGGGCGGTCAGCTCCTGGGCCATATCGCGGCGTTCACGGTGCGCGGTGAGCGCGGCCTCCAGCTCGCCGGCCGCGCCGCCCGCCGCCTTGGGATGCGTACGGAGGATCTTCACGGGCTCGTGGGCCGAGCTGCCCTGCGCCCAGCGGTGCACATGGCGGAAGGGCCGGCCGTCCACCGCGGCGGCGTGCAGCCAGCAGCGGAGCATCGTCTCCGCGGCTTCCGCCATGGGCCGGTCCATCGCGTGCATGGGCCTTACGGGGGCGAGGAGGGCGGTGGCGCGGGCGGCCGCGATATCGCGGGAGCCGCAGTCCGACGCCGGGTTCCAGCGCAGCCGGGCGGGGGTGTCGAGCAGATGGGACGGATCGAAGACGTGGGTGGGGCCGAGCTTGGCGCGGGCGTCCTTGGTCGTGGACCAGAGCTCGGGATCGCTGGTGACCACCAGAACGGGGCCGAGGGCCTCCAGGACGGTGTGGACCGCGGTCTCGCCGCGCTGGGCACCGAAGAGGACGCGGGACTGGGCCAACTCGCCGTCGGGAAGGCCGGCCGCCGTCAGCGGGTCGGTGCGGGGGGTGGGGAGCGGCTGGGCGGACACCGGGTCGGTGCCGAGCGGGGCGTACAGACCGTCTTGGGCGGGCGGTGTGGTCGCGCCCTCCGTGGGGGCGCCCTGCGCGCGGGCTCTCTGCTCGGCGATCTGGGGATGCGGCTGGTGGCCCGTCCCGGTGGCCGCCTGAGCGGCGACGGCCTCGGCCTCGTGGGGGTGACCCGCGACGGGCGCGACGAGGCCGTTGCCGGGAACCGCCTCGGTCGGGGCCGGTACGGGGGGCCCGACGGGGTGGCCTGGAGCGGCGCTCTCGCGCCAGGAGGCCGAGGAGCCCTCAGAGGGTCTGGCGGGGCCGGAGGCGGCTCCTGGAGCCGCTGGGCTGTTTCCAGGGATGGGTGCGGGCGGGGGTGGCGCCTCGGTGCCTGGGGTCGGCTCCGTCCTCGTACCGTTGCCGGTTCCGAAGCCGTCCTTGGCGGCGCCCGCGCCCGTAAGGCCGAGTCGTTTCGCCTCCATCGCCTCCGCGCGGGCGGCCGCGCGGTCCGCGCGGCGCTGGATGCGGACCGTCCGGTAGCGGGCCAGCGTGCCGATCACGAAGATCGTCAGCACGATCAGCACCATCAGCTCACTGATGAAGACGCCCCAGAACAGCCCGTACCCCGACAACTGGTCCTTCGGAGTGCCGGGCCATGCCGCCGCGAGGTCCTGGGGCTCCTGCACCAGATGGCGCAGCGCCACCGGTGTCCGCATGAAGGTCAGGTTGTCCGGCCAGGCGCCGCGGGCGAAGAGCCCGGCCAGCCCGGTCGCCGACCACATCAGGCCGAGCGTGCCCAGCAGGAGGCCGATGGCGCCGATCAGCAGACCATCCGGAATGCCGCCTTCCGCGGACGGAGGTCTTCCGTGCTCCGCGGGCCCGCCGTGGTTCTGTCCCGCTGCCATCTCACGCCACCGTGGATCCGTACGACGGCCCGCCGTAGGTTTCCGCCTCGACCGCCGCGGCGGCTTGCTCCTCGGCCTCTGCCTCGGCCGCCATCTGCACGGTCAGCCCGTCCTCCGTCATCGCCCGGTCGGTGTAGACCAGAGGCCGCTCGGCCTCGGTGATCAGGTGTTTGACGACCTGTACGTTGCCGTTGACGTCCCATACGGCGATACCTGGGGAGAGCGTCGGGATGATCTCGACGGCCCAGCGGGGCAGGCCCAGGACGCGGCCGGTGGCCCGTGCCTCGTCCGCCTTCTGGGCGTAGATCGTCCGTGTGGAGGCCATCTTGAGGATGGCCGCGGCTTCCCGGGCCGCCGCGCCGTCGACCACGTCGGAGAGATGGTGGACGACGGCGACGAAGGACAGGCCGAGCCGTCGCCCGAACTTCAGCAACCGCTGGAAGAGCTGGGCGACGAAGGGGGAGTTGATGATGTGCCACGCCTCTTCGACCAGGAAGATGCGCTTCTTACGGTCGGGACGGATCCAGGTGTGCTCCAGCCAGACGCCCACGATGGCCATCAGGATCGGCATCGCGATCGAGTTGCGATCGATATGGGACAGGTCGAAGACGATCAGGGGTGAGTCCAGATCGATTCCGGCCGTGGTGGGGCCGTCGAACATACCGCGCAGATCGCCGTCGACCAGCCGGTCCAGCACCAGGGCGACATCGAGGCCCCAGGCCCGGACGTCGTCTCTATCCACGTTCATCGCCGCCGCCGAATCCTCCTCGGGGTGGCGCAGCTGCTCCACGATGTCGGTCAGCACCGGCTGGCGGTCGACGATGGTCTCGTTGACGTAGGCGTGGGCGACCTTCAGGGCGAACCCGGAGCGCTCGTCCAGCCCGTGCCCCATCGCGACCTCGATGATCGTGCGGAGCAGGGCGAGCTGACCGGTCGTGGTGATCGCCGGGTCCAGGGGGTTAAGGCGGATACCGCCGTCCAGGGCCGACATGGGGTCGAGCCGGATAGGCGTTATTCCCAGCTCCTGGGCGATGAGATTCCATTCGCCGACCCCGTCCTCGCCCTGGGCGTCCAGCACCACCACCTGGCGGTCGCGGAACCGCAGCTGGCGCAGGACGTAGGTCTTCTCCAGGGCCGATTTTCCGTTTCCGGACTCGCCGAGCACCAGCCAGTGGGGGGCCGGTAGCTGCTGGCCGTAGAGCTGGAAGGGGTCGTAGATATAGCCCTTGCCGGAGTAGACCTCGCGACCGATGATCACGCCGGAGTCGCCGAGGCCGGGGGCCGCGGTGGGCAGATAGACGGCCTGCGCCTGGCCGGTGGAGGTGCGCACGGGCAGCCGCGTCGTCTCCACCTTTCCGAACAGAAAGCTGGTGAACGCATCGGTGACGGCGCTCATCGGATCGGCCACTGCGAAGCCCCTATCGTCCCTGTCGTCCCTGTCGTCTCTATCGGCGGATGCCGGTCGCGAACGGCAACGTGTTCACAAAGGCCCGGTGATGCTCGCGGTCGCACCACTCCAGCTTGAGATAGCTCTTCCCCGCCGAGGCCCGGATGGTCCGCTTGTCGCGTGCGAGGGCCTCCGGGGACCGGGAGGACACGGTGATGTAGCCGACGAGGTTGACGCCCGCGGCGCCGCTGGCGAGATCCTCGCCGCGCTGGTCCAGCCGGCCGTGGGCGGCGATGTCGCGCGGGTCGACGGTGCGGTTCATCTTCGCGGCGCGGCTGGCCTCGGCCTCGTCGTTGGTCTTCTCGGTGAGCATCCGCTCGATGGCGACCTCGGTGGGCTCGAGGTCCATACAGACGGCGACCGTACGGATGACATCGGGGGTGTGGACGAGCAGCGGGGCCAGGAAGTTGACCCCGACCGGCGTCATGGGCCACTCCTTCACCCAGGCCGTGGAGTGGCACCAGGGCTCGCGGGTGCTCGACTCGCGCGTCTTCGCCTGGAGGTAGGTGGGCTCCATGGCGTCCAGCTCGGCGGGCCAGGCGTTCCGCTTGGTCATCGCCTGAATGTGGTCGATGGGGTGGTCCGGGTCGTACATGGAGTGGACGAGCGACGCCAGCCGCCCCTGCCCCAGGGGCTGCCGCACCCGGATGTCGGCCTCGGCGAGCCGGGCACAGATGTCGGTGAGCTCACGGGCCATCACCACGGCGAGGCCCGCGTCCTTGTCGAGGCGGCGGCCGGCGCCGCTGTGGCGGGTGGCGCGCGCGATGGCCTGGGCCTCGGCGGCGAGGTCGCGGGTGTAGTGCATGCAGGCGACGAGATAGGCGCGGTGCTGCTCGGAGGAGGTGGAGACCATGGACTGCAGCTGGTCGTAGGAGTCCTTGAGCCAGTTGGGAGTCTGGTGGTCGCCGCGCCGCTCGACGTCCTTGGCGTGCGCGTCGGGGTCGGCGGGGAGGGTGCGGGCCAGGATCTGCAGTCGGGTCACGAAACCGTCGCCGTTGGCCACATGCTTGAGCAGGGTGCCGAACCGGTCCACGAGGGCTTCCTGGTCCTCGCTGTCGCGCAGTCCGACGCCGGGGCCCTCGATCTCGATGGCGGCGGTGACGGTGCGGCGGTCGGCGTGCAGAAGCACGGCGATCTCGTCGGGGCCGAAGGGGGCCGCCAGCCAGTTGATCCGGCCGATGCCGGGGGGCGGGCCGACCTCGATCTCCCGGCCGTCGAGGCGGGTGCCGGCCTCCGCGGCGCCGGAGCGGTAGGCGGTGGTGCCCTTACGGACGCTGCGCTTGTAGGAGCGGTTGATCTCGAACCACCGGTAGAACGTCCGCCCGTTGTACGGGATGTACACGGCGGCGAGGGCGAGGGTGGGGAAGCCGACCAGCGCGACGATGCGGAACATCAGCACCTGCACCAGCAGGCCGCACATCATTCCGACGAAGGCTCCCCCGATGATCAGTGCGATCTCGCCGGTCTCGCGGTTCTTGCCGACGATCGCGTTCGGGCGGGGTCGCCCGATCAGATACGTACGACGGGGCGCGATGGGGTGCGACTGGGCGTCGATCGTCACCGCCGGTCACCTCCCGAGTTGTTGCCGGAGCCGCGGTTCGTGGCGGAGCCGCCGCGGGAGCCTCCGGTGTGGCCGGTGCGGCTGGCGGGGCCGCCGCCCCCGCCGCCCGAGGCTCCGCCTCCGCCGCTGGGGCGGGTGCTGTGGGCCGCCACGCCGCCGGAGACGGGGTTGGCGGGCTTGGCCTGCCCCGGGGCGCCGCCGCCTCCTCCGGTCTCGCCTCCGCCGCGGGCGCTGTGGGCGTTGATGCCCTGCTTCACCAGGGCGGCGGGGGACGTGATGACGGCGGCGGCCTGGCGGGACGCGGGGTCGGAGCTGGCGCTGCGGGCCTTGACGATCTCGTCGCCGAAGCCGGGCACGAAGCGGTAGATCATCGCGCTGGCGAAGATGGCGAGGATGATGATGGACAGGCCGGAGACGACGGCCGAGAAGGCGTCGGGCTTGTCACCGGAGGTGGAGAGCGCGCCGGCGAGGGCCAGCACGATCATGATCACCGGCTTGACGAGGATCACGGCGATCATGATCCCCGCCCAGCGGCGCACATGCCCCCACATGTTCTTGTCGACGAGGCCCGAGTAGACGGCGGTGCCGAGCAGCGCGCCCACGTAGAGGAGGGCGGCGCGGATGACGAGCTCGAGGCAGAGGACGCCGGCGGCGAGGATCGTCACGAGCGAGACGACGATGAGCATGATCGGGCCGCCGCCGATGTCCTCGTCCCGCTTGAGCGCCTGGGCGAAGGAGCCGAAGAAGGCGTTGTTGTCCGCACCGGTGCCGGAGGCGATGGCTTCGGTGACGGCGTCGGTCGCGGTGACGACCGTATAGAGGATGAGGGGGGTGAAGGCGGAGGCCAGGACCGTCAGCCAGAGGAAGCCGATGGCTTCGGAGAGCGCCTCGCCGAGGGGGACGCCGCGGATGGCGCGCTTGGCGACGGCGAGGAGCCAGAGGATGAGGGTGAGGACGGTGGAGGCGGCGAAGACGACGGCGTACTGGCGGAGGAAGGCCTCATTGGTGAAGTCGACGGTGGCCGTCTCCTTGACCAGCTTGGAGAGCTTGCCGATGAGCCAGGAGGCGGCGTCGGCGCAGCCGCGGGCGAGGGAGGCGGCGGGGTCCAGGGGGTTGGAGGGGTCGGGGGGGCCGCTGGAGCCGCCGCTGCCGCCGCCCTTTTCGCAGTTCTCCCGGACCTGACCGAGGAGGAGCTCGCAGTCGTCCTGTTTGCTGCCCGACGGGGTCGGGGTCGGGGTAGGGCTCGGTGCCGCCGCGGCGCGGCTGGCCAGGAGGATGGCGGCCGTCTGCACGGAAGCCAGGGCTCCGGCGAGGGTGAGAGCGCGTCGGCGGGGGCTAGCGGGCATAGGTGAACCCTCCGTACTGCTCGACTGCCTTGGCGATCTCATCGGCCGTGGACGCGGTGCGGTCGCTGTTGACCGGTGCCGGACCGGCCTTCTGCGAGTAGCTCTCGGCCTTCCAGTCGTTGTTCACCCACCGCAGCTTGAGTGTCAGGGTGAACCAGTCGTTGGTGACCGGGTTCTTCGATCCCTCTCCGGCCGTGCCGAATACGCCGGTGCACCAGACAGCGACGGTCGCGCTGGTGTCCGAGACTTTGCCGACCTTCGTGCCCACGGGGGCGGTACGCGAGACGTAGGTCATGCCGTCGGGCGCCTTACCGCTCGCGTCCAGGCCGATTCTCTCCAGGGATGCCTCGGAGTAGGCCTTGTCGAGCCTGCTCTGGAGCCGGTCGGCGGCAGCGCTGGTGAAGATCTGAGGGACGATCTCATGGCGTCGGTCGCGGTTGTACATATGGGCGGACCCCAGCGCCACCGCGTAGTTCGCCGCCGCGCTCTGGGCTCCCTGTTCCGACTTGGCGAAGCCCGAGGCGATGCCCGTGGTGTTGTTCTTGCCGTCGACCGGGCGCTCGCCCGTGGGGGCGGTGGGGCGGGCTTCGGTGCCGGTGCCTCCGGTGTCGTTGCTGCTGGAGCCGCCGTCCTTGCCGCCGCTGCGGTTGACGAAGGCGATGGCCGCGAGGAGGAGGACGACGACGCTGACCACGGTGATCAGGTTGCGGCTGGGCTTGCCGACGCGGCCGGGGGCTCGGCGGGCCGGGCCGTAGGGGTCGCCGTCGCCCTCGGGCAGGCGGGTGCGCGTCAGATGATCTCCAGGGGCCGCGCCGCGGCCGCGGCGCGCCTCATGGCCCTCGTAGTCACCGCCGTATCCGTCGTCGCCGCCGAGACTCATCCTGCGTACGCCCCTTCACCCGTGCCGAGCCTGCCGAGCCTGCCGAGACCGCTGATCCCGCCGAGCCTGCCGATCGTGCCGGCCGCGTCATCCATGGTCCCTCTTCCGTCACCCGCATACGACGGTAACGGCGAGGACTGACGCTCGGGCGCGCTGGTGTGAGTGGACATCAAGCTGACACGTCCTCAGCGTGGTGAGCTGGAGCGGGCATCAGGGAGCAGCCTCGGGTACGGGGTGGGGGGGCCGGTAGGGGGAATCGGGAGCGGGGGCTTGCGGCCAGGGGTGTGCGCCCCGCGCAGGGAGGGGGCGGCTCGGAGGCGGGCGGGGGCGCGGCTAGACGGCCATGCCGTACACGATCGTGAAGAGAGTGCCCAGTGATCCGATGATGAACACACCGGTCAGGCCGGCGACGATCAGCCCCTTGCCCTGTTCCGCGCTGAAAGTGTCCCGCAGGGCCGTCGCGCCGATTCGCTGCTTGGCCGCGCCCCAGATGGCGATGCCGAAGCACAGCAGCAGTGCGACCGCCATCACCACCTCGATCATGACGCGGGCCTCGCTGCCCAGGCTGCCGAACGGGCCCCAGTCTGGGGCGATTCCACCGATGATGGTGTTGATGTCGCCCTTTTCGGCCGCTAGGAACATGATGAACTCACCGCCCCTTGTGGGTTGTTGTGTCCCCCCGCCGGCATGGCGTGGGTCAGCCTCTATCTTCGCTGATGAATCCGCTTCCGCATGTCGACTTGGCGGCATTTCTTGGCGGATCTCGTGCGTGTTGTGGAACACGGCCGTCTGGCGGACGTGTGAGGCGTGTCAACGGAGTGTCGTATGGTCACTCTGTGTATCACGCGGGTGAGCGTCGGGCAACGATCGGTAAGGGCCGGCGATGAGGGCCGGTGGTGAGGGCCGGCGGTAGGGGCCGTCGGTGAAGGCTGTCGGTGAGAGCCAGAGAGTCATCGGTGAACGGCCATCAGCCGTCTCACTTCCCCGCAGGCTCGTCGGCCTCCGCGAGGTCGGCGAAGTCGTCGAACTCGCCCGCCTTGACGCCCTTGATGAACGCCTCCCACTTGGTCCGGGTCGTGACGACCACGGTCTCCGGGTCGTTGCTCTCGCGCATCAGGATCTGGTCGTCGGGGCCCACGGCCACCTCGAGGTAGGCACGGCCCTCCTCGCTGTCGGCGGGTGCGGCCCGCTGCCAGTCGAGCTCTTGCCAGTCGCGCCGTGTCATCTGCGGTCCCCAGGGTCGTGGTGCTCGGACGGCTGGACTCTACGCGTTGCGCGCCCCCGCGAGAGGCGGCCTGGGCGGAGCGGTGAGGCGCGCGGGGCGGGTGGACGGCGCATAGGGGGCGCGCGTCAGCGGCCCGCCGTATGGTTTCGGCTGGGGAGCGGCTGATTTTCGCCGTGGGGACGTAAACGCGTTCGCATCGCGGGTGGATGGGGGAGGATGGCCGGGTGCGTAAGGTCTGGCTGGGTGTCAGTGTCGGTATCGGAGTCTCCTTTTCCTTCGTCGCGCTGCTCGTCGTCGGCACCTATATGGTCGCGGCGGATCTCATCGGCGGTGCGGGCGGTAAGGCCGTCGGGCTGGCGAAGGGCTCCGTTCCCTCCTCGTACGAACCGCTGATCCAGCAGTACGGGAACTCCTGCCCCGCCATCAACCCCGCGCTCCTCGCCGCGCAGCTCTACCAGGAGAGCGGCTGGAACGCGAAGGCGCAGAGCCCGGCCAACGCCAAGGGGATAGCGCAGTTCATCCCCGCCACCTGGGCCTCGCATGGGGTCGACGGCAATAAGGACGGCGTCAGGGACATCTGGGACCCCCAGGACGCGATCCCGTCGGCGGCCGCCTATGACTGCTCGCTCGCCAAGTACGTCAAGGACGTGCCGGGCAATCAGACGCACAACATGCTGGCCTCGTACAACGCGGGCGCCTATGCCGTGATCAAGTACGGCGGGGTGCCGCCTTACCGCGA
This sequence comes from Streptomyces violaceusniger Tu 4113, assembly GCF_000147815.2. Lineage (NCBI taxonomy): Bacteria > Bacillati > Actinomycetota > Actinomycetes > Kitasatosporales > Streptomycetaceae > Streptomyces > Streptomyces violaceusniger. Next base: position 389,547 of record NC_015957.1, read on the forward strand.
GACCCAGAACTACGTGAAGACCATCACCACCCTCGCCAAGAGCTTCGAGGCGCCGATACAGAAGGTCCAGCCCTCCCAGCAGTCGGCCGGGGCGATCTACTTCGCGCAGAAGCAGCTCGGCAAGCCCTATCTGTGGGGCGGGAACGGCACGCCGGAGGAGGGCGGGCGGTTCGACTGCTCGGGGCTGACGAAGGCGGCGTACAAGACGGTCGGGATCGACCTGCCGCGCGTCGCCAACGACCAGTGGAACGCCGGACCCCACCCCAAGCGGAACGAGCTGCTCCCCGGGGACCTGGTCTTCTTCGCCTATGACCTCGACGACCCGAGATCGATCCACCACGTGGGGATGTATGTGGGCGGCGGTTACATGATCAACGCGCCCTACACCGGTGCGGTGATCCGTTTTGACAAGATCGACTCGCCGGACTACATCGGTGCTACACGGGTGACTCAAGATGGCGCGAAAGCGCTGCCGCGGGCGAACTCCGCGTAAGGATTCCCCCTGAGCTGCGACGATCGGTCACCCTTCGATAACGTCCCGGTGATCGTTGGGTGGAGTACGGAACCCCCGGGGAGAAGAGGGAGTTCCCTGGAGGTGGATCGGAGCGTGGATCAGCGTGGATCGACGGCGGACTCTCCGGCGCCGGTCGCGATGCCACGGATCGCAAGGCATTACGGGGGGTCGGCAGCTGCACGTAGTGACAGGCAAGAGATAAGGGGCTACGGCACATGGCTGGACTCGCACTGGACGGGTCGAACCCCGATGTCAGCCTTCTCTTCGACATCAATGGGCTGGCGAAGGACGCCCCCCACTGGTTCGACCGCGTCATGGAGTTCGTCGGCGAGTACGGGATCATCATCGGGCTCGCCCTCGTGACCCTGGCCGCATGGTGGAGCGTGCGGAAGCGGCCGCAGGAGGCGCCGTCCGCCGTCGCCGGGCTGGTGTGGGCCCCGCTGGCCGCCGGACTGGCGCTGTTCGCCAACATCCCGATCCGCGGCTTCGTCGAGCGGCCGAGGCCCTTCAAGGACCACCAGGGGCTCGACGTCCTGGTGGCGGGCAAGGCCGACTTCTCGTTCGTCAGCGACCACGCGACGCTGGCCATGGCGGTCGCCGTCGGCGTCTTCATGGCCCACCGCGCCTACGGGGTGGCCGCGATAGGGCTCGCGCTGCTGGAAGGGTTCTGCCGCGTCTATATGGGGGTCCACTACCCGACCGATGTGATCGGCGGGTTCGCCCTGGGGACGGCGGTCACGCTGCTGCTGGCGCCGCTCGCGATGATGCTGCTGACACCGCTGACCACGGCGATCGCAAGTTCGCGCGTCGGCCGGCTGATACGGGCCGAGCCCGCCGCCGCCGACCAGAGCCCGGACGGGGCGTGTGCGGAACTGTCCGAGTCCCGCTCAGCGGGCGGCGACCACGGGAACAAGGACCTGGCTGCCTAGCGGCCTCCTTACGGATGCGACGAAGGCCCGGCGGCTGCCGGGCCTTCTGTCATCTCCGGCTCCCCTCGTCGGTGAACGGCCTCACAGCGCCTGCGGGAAGTCGAAGAGCCGGTCCGGGTCGTAACGCTTCTTCAGCCGCGTCAGCTTGTCGGCCGCCGAGCCGTAGTAGGCCGAGCGCCAGTCCTTCAGCGACGCGTCCGTGTAGTTCTGGTACGCCGCCCCGGAGGCGTATCGCCGCATCGCCGTATGGGCCCCGTCCAGCCAGGCGTTGCCCGCGGTGCCGGAGCCGCTCGCCGCCCAGGACGCGGTGTACTGCGCGAGGAACCGCGAGCGGCGGTGGACGAAGGACGTCGTCGTGGGCGAGACCCGGTTGACCGCCCCGCCGAGCGCGGTCAGCGCGATGCTCACCGCGCCCCCGCCGCCGGTGCGCCGCCCGTAGCGCTCCACCTGGTCGAGCATCGCCCGTATGCCCGCCTGGCTCAGCGAGCGGTCGTAGAAGTCCGAGCGCGCCGCGTAGGTCTCGCGATTCAGCACCCCGGAGGTGCTGTGGCCGGGCTTGTCGCCCGGCAGATGGCAGTTGGTCGTGGAGGTGTCGCCGCAGCCCGCGTACATCCGCATGGCGTCGACGTAGCCGCGGCGGCGCAGGCTGACCTGCGTGGCCGGGCCGGGTCCGCCCGGTCCGTCGGCGAGCCGGTCCACCGCGTTCTGCAGCGAGCCGTAGGTGCCGAGTGAGAAGCAACTGATGGAGACGGTGGGGGTGCCCCCGGGGGCGGCGGACAGATGCAGCGCCGACCAGATCTCGTCGGGCTGGTCCGGGCCCCACTTCTGCCAGGCGCTCAGCACCTTCGCGGCCTTAGACCATGGCCATGACATATAGCACGTCACGCCGTCGGCCGCCTCATGCGTACGGAACCGCAGTTCGGTGACGACGCCGAAGTTGCCGTTGCCCGCGCCGCGCAGCGCCCAGAACAGATCGGCCTCGCGGTCCTTGGAGACCTCGAGGGCCTTACCGTCCGCGGTGACGATCGTCGCGCCCGTAAGGCTGTCGGCGGTCAGCCCGTACGCCCGGGAGACCACACCGTGGCCGCCGCCGAGGGTCAGCCCCGAGATGCCGACGCTCGGGCAGGAACCGCCGGGGACGGTGACCCCGCGGGCGCCGAGTGAGGTGTAGACGCCGATGAGCTTGGCGCCACCGCCGATCCGCGCCTCGCCGGAGGTCGTACGGATCGACGAGAGCGCGGAGACGTCGATGACGAGACGGCCGTCGCCGCTCGACCACCCGGCGTAGGAGTGACCGCCGTTGCGGATGGCGACGGGGGCGCCATGGCGGCGGGCGAAGTCCAGACAGGCGGAGATGTCCGAGGTGTTCTCTATATAGGCGACGGCGGCGGGGCGCAGATGGTCGAACCGGGTGTTGTAGAGCCGGCTGGCGGAGCTGTAGTCGGAGTCGCCGGGGCGCACCAGGTCGCCCTGCAGGTCCTTGCCGAGCGCGCTCCAGTCGGCGGACTTCGGCTTGCCGTCGACGGCGCCGCGCCTGCCGCTCGCGGAGGCCGAATGGGCGTCCGGCGCCGAGGAGGAGGCGGAGTCGGCGGAGGTTCCGTCACTGCCGGCCTTTCCCGCGTTGTCGTCGCACGCGGTGGCCCATGTGGCGGTGGCCGTCAGCCCCGTGCCCGCTGCCAGCAGTGTCCGCCGGTTCATGGCGGTGTCCCCTCCCTGTCGACGCTGTTCTCAACCGTCGACCGGGCCACCGCGAAGCCGGCCCGGTCCCTGGGTCAGAGGGAGGGGCCGGGGGATGTGGTTCCGCTCGTTGCCGAAGTGTTGTCGGGGGACGGACAAGCCCCACTAATCGGACGAGTCCGATGAATCGCTTGTGTCGGACGGGGAGTGACGGGCCGTCGCATGAGCCGCCGCGTCGTCGCGGGCGGTGCCTCTGGCGCGACGGGCCGGACCGGACCAGCCGCAGGTGCAGCGGGCGATGGAGAAGGAGCCCTTCTCCACGGTGGTGGTGCGGTCCTGGCCGGGGCCTATGTCGCCTGAGTCGAGCACATGACCACGCTACCGGGCCGTGACGGGCCGCCGGTTCTGATCGTTAAACGAACAAGTATCAAGCGTGGACGAGCGTGGCCAGGGGGTCGGCGGTCGATGGAGTTCCAGCAGCGCGGGCTCGGCGTACGGAGACGGGTGAGAGCGGTCGCCGGTGTCGTGTCGGGCGGCCTGCTGGCCGTGTCGCTGGCGACCGTCAGCGGCTGTTCCACCGAGACCGTGGCCGATGAACGCCCCGGCGGCACGGCGCGGGAGAGCGCGGTCACGGCGCTGCACCGGGCCGCGGACGTGCTGGTCGGATCGGGCAGCTCACGGGTCCGCACGACCATGGAGACGGCGACGGGCGGCACCCGCGTGTCCATCCGCGGCAGCGGTGCGTACGACTTCGAGAAGCGGCTGGGTCGGCTGCGGCTGCTGCTGCCGAGGGACGCGATGGGGGCCGCCGAGCATGCGCCGATCACCGAACTCCTGGCCTCCGGGGCGCTTTTCATGCGCAACCGCGGGGCGGGCATTCCCCGTGATAAGTGGGTTCGGGTGGATACTACGGACATTCCCGACGGCAATCTCGTCACCGGAGGGGCCACGGATCCGCTGACCGCCGCCGAACTGCTGCGCGGAGTGCGGAAGGCCAGCCTGGTCGGCGAGGAGGGGCTCGACGGGGATCTGGTGCGCCATTATCGCGGCATCACCGACATCGGCCGGGCGGCCCGGGTCGCGTCGGAGGGTGCGCGGGGGTCGCTGGTGGCCGCGGCGAGGGGGTTCGACGAGAACACGGTGACCTTCGACGCGTATCTCGACGGGCTCGGCCGGCTGCGCGAGGTGCGGCACCGGTTCACGGTGAGCAGCCGCGCCGACGGCCAGGAGGTGACGGCGGGGCCGGACGCCGCCGGGCGGCGCGGTGCGGTCGGGGTCGCCTCGACGACGGAGCTGTACGACTTCGGGGCGCCGGCCGTGGTCGAGCTCCCCAAGCCCACGGATATCTACACAGGAAAGGTCGGATCACCTCAGAAGTAGTCGGAGGGGCCCGCTTTACCCTTCGAAATGGCCCATCCGTGCCATGCGCGGAGTGTGTACCGATCCCTACGCTGGGAAGCCGCTGCTCGAAAGTGGCTCGCAGGTGCTCGCTGGAGGAGGTGAAACACGTGGTTGCGCGTCGCGGCTCGTCGGGCCCGGACCCCGTGGCCCTCGTCGAAATCGATCTCTATGGTGACTTGATGATCGCTGCGTCGAGCGCGGACGAGGACAGGCTCAGTACGGACCGTATCGACGAGGTGCTCCGGGTGCAGGCCGACCGATCAGATTCGGCCGAGGGGGTCAAGGGGGCCAAGGGTGCTAATGGCGCCAAGGGTGCCAATGGCGTCAAGCGGACCAAGGGTGCCCCTAGCGCTTCACGCGCCGAGGACGCAAGGGGTGCCGAGGAATCGACGGGCGCCCCGGAGGCCGGGAGCCCGGACGCTCCGTAGCGGAGTCGCCGTCTCGCCGGCGGGTGCCCAGCGGCCCCGTCCGGCGGGCGGCCCTGTCCACACCCGACTACGGTCATGTCTACGCCCGGGGCCGTACTGGTGCGGGCTCAGGTCCGCAGCAGCCGGGCGATGGCCGCCGTGGCCTCGGCCACCTTGGCGTCGACCTCGCTCGTGCCCTCCGTCTCGCCCTGGGCCGCGCTCTCGACGGCCGCGCTGGCGACACAGTGGCGCAGATGCTCCTCGAGAAGCTGGAGGGCGAAGGACTGGAGCGCCTTGGTGCCGGCCGAGACCTGGGTGAGTATGTCGATGCAGTAGACGTCCTCCTCGATCATCCGCTGCAATCCCCTGATCTGGCCCTCGATCCGGCGCAAACGCTTGAGGTGCTGATCCTTTTGTTTGGCGTATCCATGGCCACCGTGGGGTACGGACTCCTGGGCGGAAGTATGCCCGGACGTCTGGCCCCGCTCGTCGCCGTCGGTGGGCGCGGTGGTGTCGGCTGCCGTGGTCGTCATGGCGTCCTCCCGTTGATTACGCAATGTCCGCATATACCCCCAGTGGGTATATGGTACCGGCTTTTCTGGTCGAACCGGGCCCCCGTGCTGAGCACCTTGCCCGATGGGCGACACTGGGATCGCCGGTTACCGTGGCCGGAAGATGCGCCTAGCATCGACGAGTCCCCATCCGCTGCATCCGAGGATCCCCAGTGCGCTTTCGTCTGACCCCCAGGGAGACGAGCTTCTACGACATGTTCGCCGCGTCCGCGGACAACATCGTGACCGGCTCCAAGCTCCTGATGGAACTGCTCGGGGCGGACTCCTCCGCTCGTGCCGAGATCGCGGAGCGGATGAGGGCCGCGGAGCACGCGGGGGACGACGCCACACACGCGATCTTCCACCAGCTGAACTCCTCCTTCATCACGCCGTTCGACCGTGAGGACATCTACCGCCTGGCCTCGTCCCTCGACGACATCATGGACTTCATGGAGGAGGCCGTCGACCTGGTCGTCCTCTACCAGGTCGACGAGCTGCCCAAGGGGGTCGAGCAGCAGATCGAGGTGCTGGCGCGGGCGGCCGAGCTGACCGCCGAGGCGATGCCGAATCTGCGCACCATGACCAACCTCACCGAGTACTGGATCGAGGTCAACCGGTTGGAGAACCAGGCGGACCAGATCCACCGCAGGCTCCTGGCCCACCTCTTCAACGGTAAGTACGACGCGATAGAGGTGCTCAAGCTCAAGCAGATCGTCGATGTGCTCGAGGAAGCGGCCGACGCCTTCGAGCATGTGGCCAACACGGTCGAGACCATCGCCGTCAAGGAGTCCTGAGCCCGGGCATGGACACCTTCGCGCTTGTCGTGACCATCGCGGTCGCGCTCTTCTTCACCTATACGAACGGCTTCCACGACTCGGCCAACGCCATCGCGACCTCGGTCTCCACCCGGGCGCTGACCCCCAGGGCGGCGCTCGCGATGGCCGCTGTGATGAACCTCGCGGGTGCCTTCCTCGGCAGCGGCGTCGCCAAGACCGTCAGCGAGGGCCTGATCGCCACTCCCACCGGCGACCAAGGCATGATGATCTTGTTCGCCGGACTGGTCGGCGCGATCACCTGGAACGTGGTGACCTGGTACTACGGTCTGCCGTCCTCCTCCTCGCACGCGCTGTTCGGCGGGCTGGTCGGCGCGGCGCTGGCCGGGGCGAGCACGGTCCACTGGGACGGGGTGCTGGAGAAGATCGTCATCCCGATGGTCCTCTCTCCCATCGTCGGCCTGGTGCTGGGCTACTTCGTGATGGTGATCATCCTCTGGCTGTTCCGTGACGCGAACCCGCACAAGGCCAAGCGCGGCTTCCGGATAGCGCAGACCGTCTCGGCGGCGGGCATGGCGCTCGGCCACGGCCTCCAGGACGCCCAGAAGACCATGGGTGTCGTGGTGATGGCCCTGGTCATCGGGGGTGTCGAGGACGAAGGCGACGCGATTCCGGTGTGGGTGAAGATCTCCTGCGCCGCGATGCTGTCACTTGGCACCTACGCGGGCGGCTGGCGCATCATGCGCACGCTGGGACGGCGGATCATCGAGCTGGACCCGCCGCAGGGGTTCGCGGCGGAGACCACGGCGGCCGGGGTCATGTACACGGCGTCGTTCATGTTCCAGGCGCCCATCTCGACCACCCATGTCATCACCTCGGCGATCATGGGTGTGGGGGCGACCAAGCGGGTGAGCGCGGTCCGCTGGGGGGTCGCGAAGAACATCATCCTCGGCTGGTTCATCACCATGCCCGCCGCGGCCGCAGTCGCCGCGCTCAGCTACTGGATCGTCAACCTGGCCTTCGGCTGACCGCCGCACGCCGCGGCTGACCGCCGCACGCCGCGGCTGACCGCCGCACGCCGCGGCTGACCGCCGCACGCCGCGGCTGACCGCCGCACGTTTCCGGACTGACCGGCCGCACGCGCTCCGCCCGACCGTCGTACGCAGATACACAAAGCAGACACACGAAGCAGACACACGAAGCAGACACACCAAGCAGACACACAAAGGCGGGCCCGCCCCCGGGAGCCAGGGGCGGGCCCTTCGTCTTGCGGTGGCACCGCCATGCAGCACCGCAGGACGTTCTGTCCTCGCCCATAGCGCGGCGAGGAGCCTGGTCAGCCGAAGCGGCCCGAGATGTAGTCCTCGGTCGCCTGCACCGACGGGTTGGAGAAGATCCGCTGGGTCTCGTCGATCTCGATGAGCTTGCCGGGCTGGCCGACGCCGGCCAGGTTGAAGAAGGCCGTACGGTCCGAGACGCGCGCCGCCTGCTGCATGTTGTGCGTCACGATGACGATCGTGAAGCGCTCCTTGAGCTCACCGATCAGGTCCTCGATGGCGAGCGTCGATATCGGGTCGAGCGCCGAGCAGGGCTCGTCCATCAGCAGCACATCGGGCTCGACCGCGATGGCGCGGGCGATGCACAGCCGCTGCTGCTGACCACCGGAGAGCCCGGCGCCCGGCTTGTTCAGCCGGTCCTTGACCTCGTTCCAGAGGTTCGCGCCCTTGAGGGACTTCTCGACGACGGCCTCGAGCTCGCTCTTACGGTACGAGCCGTTGAGCTTCAGCCCGGCGGCGACGTTCTCGAAGATGGACATCGTCGGGAACGGGTTGGGGCGCTGGAAGACCATGCCGACCGTGCGCCGCACGGAGACCGGATCCACGCCCGAGCCGTAGAGGTTCTCGTCGTCGAGCATCACCTTGCCCTCGACCCGGCCGCCGGGGGTGACCTCGTGCATCCGGTTGAGGGTGCGCAGGAAGGTCGACTTGCCGCAGCCCGAGGGGCCGATGAAGGCGGTCACCGAGCGGGGCTCGACCGTCATCGAGATGTCCTCGATGGCTTTGTGGGTGCCGTAGTAGGCCGTAAGCCCGCTGACGTCGATGCGCTTGGCCATGTGAATCACTTCTCTTCTTCTGGCCTCAGCGGCCGGACTTCGGGGCCTTCCAGCGGGCGATGCCGCGGGCCACCAGGTTCAGGATCATGACGAAGGCGATGAGCACGAGCGCCGCGGCCCAGGCCCGGTTGAAGGACGCATCGTTGCCGAGCTGCCACTGCTCGTAGATGTAGTACGGCAGCGACGACTGGGCGCCTTCGAACGGGTTGTTGTTGATCCCGGTGGCACCGAAGACCAGCAGCACGATGGGGGCGGACTCACCGGCGATACGGGCGACCGCGAGCATCACACCCGTGGTGATTCCGCCGATCGCGGTGGGCAGCACCACCTTGAGGATGGTGCGCCACTTGGGCACGCCGAGCGCGAGGGACGCCTCACGCAGCTCGTCCGGGACGAGCTTGAGCATTTCCTCGGTCGAGCGGACGACGATCGGCATCATCAGGATGGCCAGCGCCATGGCACCGGCGAAGCCCGAGTAGCTGAAGTCGAGAATGATGATCCAGAAGCTGAGGATGAACAGACCGGCGACGATCGAGGGGATACCCGTCATCACGTCGACGAAGAAGGTGACGGCCTTGGCGAGCCGGCCGCGGCCGTACTCCACCAGGTAGATGGCGGTCAGCAGGCCGATCGGAACGGCGATGAGCGTGGCGAGGGCGACCTGCTCCAGGGTGCCGATGATCGCGTGATACGCGCCACCGCCGGGCAGGATCGTCTGCACACCCTCCATGGAGTGGCCCAGGAAGTAGCCGTCGAGCACCGTCCGGCCCCGGTCGATGGTCTCCCAGAGCAGGGAGAGCAGCGGGATGACGGCGAGCAGGAAGCAGACCCAGACCAGGCTGGTGGCCAGCCGGTCCCTGGCCTGCCGGCCACCCTCGACCACGGCGCCGAGGATGTACGTGGCGACGATGAACACCAGGGCGGCGAACAGGCCCCACTGGAGCGGATTGCTCATCCCCAGGGCGGCGCCGATGCCCGCCCCCACCGCCGCCGAGCCCACGACCAGGGCGTACGGGGTCCACTTGGGCAGCCGGGCCTGCTGGAGGCTCGAAGCGCGGTGCGCGCCTTTATCAACAACAGTGCTCATGCGGCGGTCCCCGAGTACTCCTTGCGGCGGGCGATGATCATTCGCGCGGCGCCGTTCACCAGCAGGGTGATGACGAACAGCACGAGACCGGAGGCGATCAGCGCGTCGCGGCCGTCGTTACCGGCTTCCTTGAAGCGGCTGGCGATGTTCTGGGCGAAGGTGCCGCCGCCCGGGTCCAGCAGGCTGGTCTCGATCAGGAAGTTGGGGGACAGCACGGTGGCGACCGCCATGGTCTCGCCCAGCGCACGGCCCAGGCCCAGCATCGAGGCGCTGATGATGCCGGAGCGGCCGAAGGGGAGGACCGACATCCGGATGACCTCCCAGCGGGTCGCGCCGAGCGCCAGCGCCGCCTCCTCGTGCATCTTCGGGACCTGCCGGAACACCTCGCGGCTCACGCTGGTGACGATCGGCAGAATCATGATCGCCAGCAGGATGCCCACGGTGAACAGGGAGCGCGCGGCGCCGCCCTGGTAGCTGAAGATCCCGGTCCAGCCCAGGTAGTCGTCGAACCAGGTGTACAGCCCGGTCAGATGCGGGACGAGGAAGAGCGCGCCCCACAGGCCGTAGACGATGCTGGGGACCGCGGCGAGCAGGTCGATGACGTAGGCGACCGGAGTGGCCAGCCGGCGCGGGGCGTAGTGCGAGATGAACAGCGCGATGCCCACCGCGACCGGGACCGCGATGACCATGGCGATGATCGAGCTGACGACCGTGCCGTAGGCGAGGACGGCGATGCCGAACCGCATCGGCGAGGAGCTGGTGTTCCACTCGAAGTACGTGAGGAAGTTGGCCTCGTCCTTGGAGATCGCGATGGCGGCGCGGTAGGTGAGGAAAGCCGCGATGGCCCCCATGATCACCAGCAGGGCGATACCGGAACCCCGCGAGAGGCCGAGGAAGATCTTGTCACCGGCGCGGCCGGTGGAGCGGGTCTTGACCTTGGGTGGAGACCCGGCGGCTGATGATGTGGGTTCTATATCCGTTTTCATGAGTTCTCCGGTCTGCGGAGCCTGATGCGGATGAGGCTCCTGGTGCGGCGGTGCACCGGACAATGCGGCTGACTCCGCCGCGGCGATCGCCGCGACGGAGTCAGCCGCATTCGGGTCAGGAGAGGCTCTTGACGCTCTCGCGAACCTTGTTGGCGATCTCGGTCGGCAGCGGGGCGTAGCCCAGCTCCTTGAGGGAGGTCTGGCCGTCCTCGCTGGCGACGTAGGTCAGGAAGGACTTGGTCGCGGCGAGGGTGCTCGCCTTGTTGCCCTTGTCGCAGGCGATCTCGTAGGTGACCAGGGTGATCGGGTAAGCGCCGTCCGCCTTGGTGTCGTACGCCAGGTCGAGGGCCAGGTCGCTGCCGGTGCCCTTGATCTTGGCCTCGGAGATGGCCTTGGAGGCGTTCTCGACGGTGGCCTGGACCGGGGCGGAGGCGCCGGTGTCCAGGTCGACGGTCTTGATGCTGTTCGCGGTCGCGTAGGACAGCTCGAAGTACGAGATGGCGCCCGAGACCTGCTTGACCTGCGAGGAGACACCGGAGGAGCCGTCGGCCGACTGGCCGCCCTTGCCCTCCCACGCCTTGCCCGGCTCGTGCGGCCACGCCTTCGGGGCGGCGGCCTTGAGGTACTTGGTGAAGTTGTCCGTGGTGCCCGACTCGTCGGAGCGGTGGAACGCCTGGATCTTGAGGCTCGGGAGCTTCGCGTCCTTGTTCAGCGCCTTGATCGCGGGGTCGTCCCACTTCTTGATCTCGGAGTTGAAGATCTTGCCGAGGACATCGGCGTTCAGCGTCAGCTTGTCGACGCCGGGCACGTTGAAGCCGACGGCGATCGGGCCACCGACCATCGGCAGGTCAACGGCCTTGCCGCCCTTGCAGATCTTCTCGGAGGACTTGACCTCTTCGGGCTTCAGCGCCGAGTCGGAGCCCGCGAAGGCGGTCTTGCCCTGCAGGAACTCCTGGATGCCCGCGCCCGAGCCGGTGGCCTTGTAGTTGAGCTTGGTGTCCTTGCAGGCGGCGCCGTAGGTCTTGATCCACAGGTCCATGGCGTTCTTCTGCGCGGACGAGCCCGAGGCCAGCAGCTGCCCCTTGCCGTCGCACTTGATCTTGGAGGCGGCCTTGGAGCCGCCGCCCGAGTCGTTGTTGTTGTCGGAACCGCACGCCGTGAGGACAAGGACGCCGGAGACAGCAAGGGCACCGGCGGTGATGGCGCGAAGCCGGTTCTTGCGCTGAAGCTTCACTTTCAGGAGTTCCTTCCAGGAGCCGCCGGTTGGGGGACGGCGCGCGAGATGGGTGGAGCGCACTTGGTGCGGCGTGCGCCGGAGCCGGACTCGGCTCACGCTCAGTAGGGCCGAAAGTAGGCAGATCAGGTGAAGCGGCCTGAGGGGGTGAGTTAACGGATGGTGAACCTCGGCCGTCAGTGTGGTGGCCATGTCACGGCCAGGTCACGGCCTGATCCCGACGCGGGCGACGTCCTTGTGGAGGTCGCGCCAGGTCCGTCCGACACCTGTGCGACACCCGTCCGGTGAACCGGTTCGGGGTGGCTGCTGGCGTAACCGCCGCGTGTCTCTGTCGAATTGCGGTACGGCATGTCACTATCCGTCCCTACGTGCCGGTACGTCAGGTCTGGCGCGCGAGTGGGACAGGAGCGCGCCCGGCCGGAACGGAACGAGAGGAGACCGCGGGTGAGGCGGGACGGGAGAGGGAGGGGTGTGAGCGTCGCCGCGGCCACCGCGCTGGTCTGCGCGCTGGGACTGTCGGCCGTGCCGGAGACGGCGTACGCCGCGCCCGGCGAGCCGGGACCGGCTCCGGGGCCGGGCGGCGGGGCGGATGGCGGCGCGACCGGGGGCCAGAGCCTGGAGCAGGTCCATCAGGAGGTCGACGGGCTCTACCGCAAGGCGGAGTCCGCCACGGACGCGTACAACCTGGCACGGGAGAAACAGGCCCGTCAGGAGAAGTCCATCCTGAAGATCGCCCGAGCCGTGGTGAAGGCCCAGAAGGAGATGGCCGGGCTGCGCAAGCGGGCCGGGGCGATGGCCCGGGCGCAGTACCGGGGCGGCGGGATGCCGGCGGAGGCGCGGCTGTTCCTGGGCGGCGATCCGGGCGAGTTCCTCGACGGTGTGACGCTCGCCCGCAAGGGTGAACAGGCGACCCACGGCCTGATCGGCCGTCTGGAGCGCACCCAGGTGGCGCTCGACCGCTACGCCGACTCGGCCTCCCAGGAGTGGGAGCGGCTGGACCGGAGCCGGGCGAAGAAGGCGGCGGCGAAGAAGGAGATCCTGCGCAAGCTCGCCCGGGCCCAGCGGCTGGAGTCCCGGCTGGCGAAGGACGAACGGGAGCGGCTGCGCCGGCTTGAGGAGGACAAGGCCCGTGGCGCGCAGGCGAAGTGGCTGGACACCGGGATACTGCGGCAGCTCGGCAGCGGCGCCACCGCGATGGGCGGACGCGCGGTCGACTTCGCGCGGGCCCAGCTCGGCAAGAACTATGTGTGGGGCGCGGTGGGCCCGGACACCTACGACTGCTCGGGGCTGACCCAGCGGGCGTGGGCGGCGGCCGGCCGGGCGATCCCGCGGACCTCGCAGGAGCAGTGGAGGCTGCTGCCGAAGGTGAGCACGAAGGCCATGCGCCCGGGTGATCTGATCATCTACTTCAGGGACGCGAGCCATGTGGGGATGTACGTGGGCAGCGGCGCGGTGATCCACGCTCCCCGCCCCGGCCGCCAGGTCACGGTCGCGGGCGCGGGCTCGATGCCGATCCTGGGCGTGGTCCGGCCGGAGGCGAGGTAGGACGGCGGGACCGGTCGGTCCGCTGCTATGGCGGGGGGCCGACCGGCGGCCTCAGGTTCAGGCCGGTGGAAGCGCGTTCAGGGCCGTCTCGAAGGCGTCGTACGCGCGCTGGTCGAAGAGGACGAAGCGGGCCTCGGTGACCGCGGTGTCCGCATCGCGGACGGTGGTGAGCGCGATCCGGGCCGCGTCGTCGAGGGGCCAGCGGTAGACGCCGGTGGAGACGGCCGGGAAGGCGACCGTAAGGGCATTCAGCTCATCGGCGACCCGCAGTGACTCCCGGTAGCAGGAGGCGAGCGTGGCCGAGCGGTCCTCGGTCGTGGAGAAGACCGGTCCGACCGTATGGATCACCCAGCGGGCGGGCAGTCGGCCGGCCGTGGTGGCGACCGCCTGCCCGGCCGGAAGGCCCTTGCCGTAGCGGGACGCACGCAGATCGCGGCATTCATCCAGAATGTCGGACCCGCCCCGCCGATGGATTGCTCCATCTACGCCACCCCCTCCCAGCAGGGAGGAGTTGGCCGCGTTCACGACCGCGTCGACGCTCTGCTCCGTGATGTCGCCCAGCGCCAGCGTGATGTTCGTCATCTCGGGATTGTCTCCCGGGCCACCAAGTGCCGCATGACGTGCGGCATATGACAAAAGTCGGTGCCTGGAGGTCATTCCATGAAACGGCCGCCTAGCGCTAAAGTCGCCTGGCAATATCCGGTACCCGCGCTCTGGGGCCGCTGAAACCGACCAGTCGGTGTGCGTACCGGAATCCACTGCGCTCCACCGGTCGGCGGTGCGCGCCCTCGGGGGGAGGGAAGGAATCGAGCGATGTCCGTACCCGTGCCGAGGCAACGGGAGGCACCGGCCCCGCAGGCCGGTCCCGCCGCCCTGCCCGACAACGGGCTCACCCTGCTGGTGATCGAGGACGATCCGTCCGGTGCCTTCAACGTTCCCGAGATGCTGGATACCGAGGGTAACCGAGTCCGCATCCGTACGGCGCGCAATCTCACCGAGGCCAGCCGGCTGCTCACCGACGGGGTGCAGTGCATCCTCCTCGCCCTCCCGGGCCCGGGCCGCGACGGCGCGGACTCGCTGGCCGCGCTGCACGAGGTGCTGCGGCTCGCGCCCCTGCACGCCGTCCTCGTCCTGACCGCGGAGGACGACGCCGAGCGCGCCGCCGAGGCGGTGCGGGTGGGCGCCCAGGACTTCCTCTTCCGCGGCGAGCTGGACGGCCGGATCCTCAGCCGCGCCATCCGCTACGCCGTCGAGCGCAAACGCTCCGACCTCGCCCAGCGCCAGCTCACCGAGTCGCGGCTGCGCGCGCAGGAGAACGCCCGGCTGGAGCGCGGACTGCTGCCCACCCCGCTGCTGGACGGCTCGGGGCTGCGGTTCGCCGCCCGCTACCGGCCTGGCCGCAGCCGGGCCCTGCTCGGCGGCGACTTCTACGACACCGTCCGCACCCCGGACGGCACGGTCCACGCGATGATCGGCGACGTCTGCGGCCACGGCCCGGACGAGGCCGCCCTCGGCGTGGAGCTGCGCATCGCCTGGCGCGCCCTGACCTTCGCCGGGCTCTGTGGCGATCAGCTACTCGGCACCCTTCAGCAGGTGCTGGAGAACGAACGTGCCGACGATGAGATCTTCGCCACACTGTGCACGGTCGACATCGCGCCGGACGGCCGCCGGGCCGGGGTCTGCCTGGCCGGGCACCCCTCACCGCTGGCGATCCGCCCGAGCATGGCGCCCCGGCTGCTGCCCACCGACGAGAACGGCCCGGCGCTCGGCCTGCTGCCGAACGCCCGCTGGCCGCGCCGCGAGGTAGAGCTCGGCGGGGCATGGAGCCTGATGATGTACACGGACGGGCTGATCGAGGGCCGCGTCGGAGCGGGGGTGCAGCGGCTCGGCCAGGAGGGAATGGTCGAGATCGTCGCCCGCCAGGTCGCTGAGGGGCGGCGCGGCGAGGAGCTGCTGGACGCGACCGTCACCGAGGTGCGGTCGCTGAACGGCGGGGAGCTGACCGACGATCTGGCGGTGCTACTGCTGGACCGCGGCTGATCGGCCGCGGTCCGTTCCGCTGTCTGCCGCCCGGCGCCGGTGTCTGTCTCCCGGCGCTCGCTGCCTGTCGCCTGCGCCTGCTGCCGGCCGCTCGACCCGTCCCTAGCGGCCGTTGAAGGGTCCGTAAGGACCGTCGGAACTGGAGCCGCGGCCGCGCGGCCAGCGGCGGCCACCGCCGGAGACCTGCCGCAGCGCGGGCCGGACGTCGACGATGTACACGATCGTCGCGATGAGCCCGATGATCGGCAGGAAGTCCAGGATTCCCATGAAGAAGTTCACCGCGGCGGCGAGGCCAAGGATGATCAGCCAGAACGCCTTGGTCTGCTTGTCCGCCGCCCGGTACGCGTCATCCCGGCGGATCGCCGAGTCGACGAAGGCGAAGAGGCTGAAGAGGAGCAGGGCCCAGGAGACCCAGTACATCAGCTTGCCGAAGCCTTCAACCAGCACGCCATCCACCGCCTAGAAGATATGTATGGGAAGCGTCTCTGCGGGCCACCGTACCCGCACACCGGGCCGGGCACGCAGGGCGTACCCGGCGTACCCGGCCCGGTCGTGGACGTGCGCTCGTCAGCCGGCCGACTTCGGCTCCGGCCGCTTGGCAGGGGTGGCGGGCTTGTTGCCGCGCGCCGGGCCCTTCTTGGACTGGGAGGACGAAGAGGCCGGGGACGTCTGCGCGCCTGAGTGCGCAGAGGGACCGGAGTGGCCCGAGTTGCTCGACGGGGCCGGGGTGGCCGGCTTGGCCGTCGACTTCGGCGCCTCCTTGGACGAGTCCATGGCGACCGACTGCGACGGGGCCTTCGACTGGGCCGCCGCGTTGCCGTCCCGGCCCTCGTGGGGCTCGATCGCACCGGCGATGTCGACGACCTCGTCGGCCGCCTCACCGCGCCAGGTCCGCACGACCTCCTGGCCGTGCTCGGCCACCTCGTCGTACCGCTCCCGCGCCTTCACGGCGAGCTCGGCGGCCCGGCCCACACCCTGCAGGGCGAGGTCCTGGGCCGTGTCGCGCAGCCGCTTGATGTCGGTGTCGAGCGTGCCCAGCATCTCGTTGAGCTTGCCCTGGGCCTCCTTGGCCTGCTGGGAGACCCGCTCCTGCACGACCTTGGGGTCGGTGTTGCGCACCGCGTTCAGGCGCTCCGGGGCCTCGGCGACGATCTTCTCGACGAACGACGGCACCTCCTTGAGCTTCTGGGCGGCCAGATCGGCGGTGCCCGCCATGAAGTACAGCGGGGTCGGGTCGGTCAGGGTCTTGCGTACGTCGTCGGTGATGGCCATGGTGATGGTCCTCCCGGATCAGTTCGAGGGTGTGGCGACGTCGGCGCCGGTGCCGAAGGTGTCGGAGGGGTCGGAGAGGTCGTCCGAGGCGGTCTGGAGCCCGTTCTCCTTGCGGAAGGACTCGTAGATCTGGAGCAGTACCTGCTTCTGCCGCTCGTTGATCGAGGGGTCGGCGAGTATCACACTGCGCACCTCGGTCTCTTCGCGGTCCCGCTCGTCGAGAATCCCCGCCTGTACGTACAGGGTCTCGGCGGATATCCGTAGCGCCTTCGCGAGCTGCTGCAGGATCTCGGCGCTCGGCTTGCGCAGCCCGCGCTCGATCTGGCTGAGGTACGGATTGGACACCCCGGCCGCATCGGCAAGCTGCCGCAGTGAGAGCTGCGCACTGCGCCGCTGCTCGCGCAGGAACTCGCCGAGGTTGCCGACGTTGAGTGATGCCATACCTCGATGCTGCAACAGGAGTGCTAACTATTGCAAGCATTTGCTTGCAATAGTGGCGCGTGTCATGGCGGGGCCGGTGTGCCTGGGCACG
The DNA here is from genome assembly GCF_000147815.2 of Streptomyces violaceusniger Tu 4113. Taxonomy (NCBI): domain Bacteria; kingdom Bacillati; phylum Actinomycetota; class Actinomycetes; order Kitasatosporales; family Streptomycetaceae; genus Streptomyces; species Streptomyces violaceusniger. The sequence continues at coordinate 406,608 of NC_015957.1, forward strand.
CTAGGTGTCGTATTTGCAGGACATCGGCCGTGCCGACGCATCACCGCCATCAGCGGGGAAGCCGCGCTGCGGGTCGAGGAGTCCTGCTCTTCCTCATGCGGTACACCCGGTGGGCCATCGACGCGGAGACCGGAGGCGCCTTCGCTGCTGGCGGGGTCAAACGGGGCTGGTCATGGGTTGTCCACGCGCGTGGCCGTACCGGCGGCCGACGGGCCGATTTCCCGCTTGTCGAGCCGCGGTTCAGCGGGCCTTCGTTCGTCGAGCGATCAGGACCTCGATTCCGTCCAGGATCCGGGTCAGGCCGAAGTCCACGTCGTCGTCGCCGACAGCATCGTCGTATTCGTTGTGCGTCATCATGGACGCCAGAATGGGGTATCCGTGCTCATGCAGGAGCGGTTGGAGGAACCGTGTCACGGCGGCCGACTGAACCGGCGCCGCACTGCTGTTGCGCACATCGCGGCGGGCACTGGCGATGCGCCGCGCGTAGCCGTCAAGCAGCAGCGCACACCCTAGCGATTCGGCAGAGCTCAGCCCGGCGCCGGTGAGCGCTTCCAGCAGCACTTCTGTCCAGCGCAGCAGGTTCGGGGTCGCGGGCGCCCCGCGGATGGGCAGGTCGGGCAGCCATGGATGAGTGTCGCATCGCTCGATCATTGCCCTGGTCCAGGTGGCGGCCGCGGCTCGCCACTGGTCCGTGCCGGTTTCCAGGTCCGGCGCCGGGCCCCACGCGGCCTCGGCGGCGAGCACCAGCAGTTCGTCCCGCGAGCTGACGTACCGGTAGATCGCGTTGGCGGTGAGCCCCACCCGCCTGGCGATGTTCGGCATGGACAGGGCCGCGAAGCCTTCCGCGTCGGCCAGCCCGACAGCCGCTTCGACGATTCCCTCAACGCTCTGCGACGGCTTCCGGCCGAGTCGCCCCGTCTTGGCGGTCAGCCCCCAGGCCAGGGCGAGGCCAGGTGGCAGCCGCTCATCGTCACTTGTCGGCATCGGGCTCATCTCCATGCCTCGTCCACGGGGCATTGACTTTGTGGGTGCCTCACACTTTATATTAGTGTGGACCCCACACGAACTGTTTGAGGATGTGAACGTCGATGAATCCCCTAGGTCGGGATCTCTTACCAGGGCATCGCAGGTCGCAGGTCACGGTGCGGCCGCGCCTACGGGCCCTGCTGACCGCTCTGCTCTGCGGCGCCATGATCAGCGGCGCAGCCGGAAGCTCGCAGGCAGCACATCACGCCGAGGGCGGCCTAGGCGGTCCTGCCACCGTGGTCAGGACGGACGCCGGCTTGGTCGAAGGCCGCCTCGGCACGGACACCCGGATGTTCCAGGGGATCCCTTACGCCGCCCCGCCGGTCGGGCGGCTGCGCTGGGCGTCGCCCCAGCCGGCTGTGTCCTGGTCAGGCGTACGGGCCGCGACCGAACCCGGCAACCGGTGTGCACAGGCAGCAGGGCTCATCGACCAGCAGAGCAGCAGTGAGGACTGCCTCTATCTGAACGTCACCACGCCTCTGCACAGCAGCGCCCGCAATCTGCCGGTGATGGTATGGATCCACGGCAACGGCTTCATCAACGGCGCCGGGAGCCTTTACGACGCACAGCGCCTGGCCAGTACGGGCAAGGTGATCGTGGTCAGCTTCAACTACCGGCTCGGTGTCTTCGGATTCCTCGACCATCCCGCGCTCGACCACGGTCTGTCCAAGCACCTGTCGGGCAACTTCGGCCTGGAGGACCAGCAGGCCGCGTTGCGGTGGGTGAGGCGCAACGCGGCGGCATTCGGCGGCGACCCGGCGAACGTCACGCTCTTCGGCGAGTCGGCCGGCGGTACCAGCGTCTGCGCGCATCTCGTGGCGCCGGGGTCAGTGGGCCTCTTCCAAAAGGCGATCCTGCAAAGCGCCCAGTGCACGGGACGCAAATGGTCACCGGGTCCGGCGACCTGGTTCCCGCTGCCGCGCGCGGAGCGCGAGCGGCACGGGCTTGACGTGGCGGCCAAGGTCGGCTGCTCCGACCTCCGGACAGCAGCGGCCTGTCTACGCGCCGAACCCGTGGAGGAACTCGTCAAGTGGTCTGACTACGGACTCGGGTCCGGACCGGCGGTCGGCGCCGGCATACTGCCCGTCAGCCCGGAACAGGCGTTCGCCACCGGCCACTTCAAGCGGGTCCCCATCATGCAGGGAACCACCCGGGACGAACATCGCCTGTTCACCGCGGCCATCGAAGCTGTGACCGGCCAGACGACGACCGACGCCGACTACCGGCAACAGATCCGGACACTCTTCACCCCGACCGAGGCGGCCCGCGTCCTGGCCCGCTACCCCGCCGACCGCTTCCAGTCCCCTGGCGAGGCGTTGTCCGCCGTCATCAGCGACTGGGCCTGGGGGTGCACGGTCCTCGACCGGGACCGGACCCTGGACCGGCACGTGCCGACCTACGCCTACGAGTTCGACGACGACGAAGCTCCCTGGTTCAGCACCCTCAAGAAACCCAATTTCCCCACCGGGGCGTTCCACGGCAGCGAACTGCAGTATCTCTTCGACGACGAGCAGCTCCCCGGTCCGGCCACACCCGCTCAGCACCGACTCGCGGACACGATGGTGCGCTACTGGGCCCAGTTCGCCTACACGGGCGACCCGAACGGCCACGGCGCGGCGCCCTGGCCCCGATTCGGAACCGGCCAGCACGTCCAGTCGCTGCAACCGGGGAAGACGGAACCGGCCGATCTCGCCCAGGAACACCAGTGTGGCTTTTGGAAGACCATCGGCGGCTGACGGCTGCCACGGCGCCTGTCCTCACCGGGCTCGCGGCCCGTCGGTCTGGACCCGCGACCTGTCCGACAGAGGCTGTGCAAGGTGCCCCGCCCCGCGTCCAGCGAGCGGGACCAGCAGCTCCGTCCACGTACAACGGTGGGACCACAGGGAGCCCCGGCTATCGCTCATGACCCCAGGTAAGCGGCGTGCTTCCCCTCGTAGGAGCGATCTTCGAAGTTGGCGACAACTTGCCTGCAAAGAGCGCGGAACACGTCAACAACGATGGCAATTCGGCGACAGATGTCGTGCTCAGCGCTTCATGAAAGGCCAGGTCGGGATGGAAGGTCGACGACAACTACCGTGCTCGGTCTCAGCCGGGTGGTACGGCCTCCTCAGCCGGGTGGTACGGCCTCGGCGAAAAAAATCTCGTGGGGGCTGTCGATTCCGGCGGTGCCCGTTCGACGCAGGGGTGAGAGGCAGGGGAAGCGCCCGGCCTCCGTCCCGAATCCCGCTTCGTATGTCGAATGAGGAGTCACCATGCCGCGCTATCTGTCGATGATCCGCGTCGATGAGCAGAACGCCCCCGCCGAGGGCCCCAGCCCCGAGCTCATGGAGCGGATGGGTGCGCTGATCGAGGAGATGACCAAGGCCGGGGTCATGCTGGACACGGCCGGGCTCGCCCCGACCTCCGAGGGCACCCGGGTCACCTGGTCCGGCGGGAAGATGAGCTGCACCGACGGCCCCTTCACCGAGAGCAAGGAGGTCATCGGCGGCTACTCCATCGTCGAGGCCAAGGACAAGGCCGAGGCCGTGGAGTGGACCAAGCGGTTCCTGCGGACCCATGAGGAGTTCTGGACCATCACCGTCGAGGTCCGCGAGATCGTCGCGGGCTGAGCCGGCGGTGCTTGCTCCGTCCCCGTACGGCTGCTCTGATAGGGGCCGTGACGGCAGCAAGCCCGGCCGATGCGGCGAAAGCGGATGGAGCGGGGGGAACCGCCGAAATCGCCGAGACGGTCGAAACGGTCTTCAGGATCGAGTCCGCGCGGATCATCGCAGGCGTCGCCCGCATCGTGCGGGACGTCGGGCTGGCCGAGGAACTCGCGCAGGACGCCCTGGTCACCGCGCTGGAGCGGTGGCCGGAGTCGGGAGTGCCGGACAATCCGGGCGCCTGGCTCATGGCCACCGCCAAGCACCGTGCGATCGATCTCGTACGCCGTAAGGAGACCTACGCGCGCAAGCTGGCGGAGGTCGGGCGGGCCCTGGAGGACGTCTCGCCGCCCGATCCGGCGGATCTCGCCCGGACCGCCGAGGACATCGACGACGATCTGCTGCGGCTGATCTTCACCGCCTGCCATCCCGTGCTGTCCACCCAGGCCCGGGTCGCGCTCACCCTGCGGCTGCTGGGCGGGCTGACGACGGAGGAGATCGCCCGCGCGTTCCTGGTCCCGGAGCCCACGGTCGCCCAGCGCATCGTCCGGGCCAAACGGACGCTCGCCCAGGCCGACGTCCCGTTCGAAGTGCCGTACGGCGACGACCGGACCGCCCGGCTCTCCTCGGTTCTGGAGGTCATCTACCTCGTGTTCAACGAGGGCTACTCCGCGACCACGGGCGACGATCTGGTGCGCCCGGCTCTGTGCGAGGACGCGCTGCGGCTGGTGCGGGTTCTGGCCGGACTGCTGCCCCAGGAGCCCGAAGTGCAGGGACTGGCCGCACTGCTGGAGTTCCAGTCCTCCCGTATCGCGGCGCGCACCGGCCCAGGCGGTGAGCCGGTGCTGCTCGCCGATCAGAACCGCACCAAGTGGAACCGGCTGCTCATCCGCCGGGGCGTCGATGCCCTGCAGCGCGCGGGCCATGGCCCGTACTCCCTCCAGGCCGCCATCGCCGCCTGCCACGCACGGGCGATCCGCTACGAGGACACCGACTGGACGGCCATCGCCGCCCTCTACGGCCGGCTGATGGCGCTGGCCCCTTCCCCGGTGGTGGAGCTCAACCGGGCGGTCGCCGTCGCGATGGCGGAGGGGCCCGCGGCGGGTCTGAAGCTGGTCGAGGCGCTGGCGGAGGAACCGGCCCTCAAGGACTACCACCTGCTGCCGAGCGTCCGCGGGGATCTGCTGGAGCGCCTGGGCCGGCATGAAGAGGCCCGGGCGGAGTTCGCCCGGGCGGCGGCCCTTACCCGTAACGCACGTGAGCGGGCGCTGCTGCTGGAGCGGTCCTCGGGCTGATCCAATCTTGTGGTCGGGGCGAAAAGGTGCGCATGCTGCCCCATGAACTCATCCTCCGCATCCTCCTCAGCTCCGTCCTTGTTCTCCCGCCTCTCGTCACCGGCCGATCGGCTCGGCTTCGGCGCGATGCAGTTGCCGGGGCGATGGGCCGGTCCCGCCGTCGAGCGTGCGACGGCCGTGGCGGTCGCACGGCGGGCCGTGGAGCTGGGCGCCCGTCATATCGACACCGCCGCCTTCTACTTCTCCGCCACCGAGCGGGCCAACGACATCCTGCGCGAGGCCCTGCACCCGTACCCCGACGTCACCATCGCCACCAAGGTCGGGCCGCTGCGCACCGCGACCGGCGAGATGTACGCGGAGGCGCGGCCGGAGCAGCTGCGGGGTCTGGTCGAGGAGAACCTGCGGCAGCTCGGCATCGACGCGCTCGACCTGGTCTACCTGCGGGTGGGGCGGCTCAAGGCGGTGGGCGCGGTGCCGCTGGGGGAGCGGTTCGCCGTGCTGGCCGCACTGCGGGAGGAAGGGCTGGTGCGGCGGCTCGGGGTGAGCAATGTGAGCGCCGAGCAGTTGGCCGAGGCCCGCGCGATCGCGCCCGTCGAGGCGGTGCAGAACCGGTTCGGGGTGCTCGATCAGGCCGATGGGGCGCTGGTGGACGAGTGCGCCGGGGCCGGGATCGCCTATATGCCGTTCTTCGCGCTGGGCGGCGGCCACACCGACCTGGAGAGCGGGAACCTGCGGACGGTCGCGGAACGGCACGGCGCGACCGCGCATCAGATCGCCCTCGCCTGGGGGCTCGCCCGCTCGCCCGCGATCGTCCAGATCCCCGGCACCAGCTCACTAACCCACCTCGAGGAGAACATGGCGGCGGCGCGGATCGCCCTCGACGAGGACGACCTGGCGCTGCTGGAGCCGGTGGCGGACTGACGCCGGGCCGGGCGGGCTGAGGCCGGGCCGGGCGGGCTGAGGCCGGGCCGGGCGGGGCGGGCTGAGGCTGGACCGGGCCGGGCCGGGTCCGGATCTGGGCGCGGCGCCGTTGTCGTACCCCCGTGGTCGAATGAACGGCACGCGGGCGCAGGGTGTGCTGACGGCGGGAGGCGGCGGATGTCCGGTGGGGCGAGCGGGGTGCGGGTGCGGCTCGAGCCATGGGAGGACAGCGCGTCCTGCCTCGAGCTGCTGCGTGGCGTCAACAGTCCGCAGATGACGAGCCACCTGGGCGGACCGGAGAGCGAGGAGCAGATCCTGGTCCGCCATCGGCGGTATGCGGAGCTGACGGGTCCGGGCGCCGGGCGGATGTACCGGATCGTGCTGCTGCCGGAGGAGGAGACGGTCGGCAGCATCGGGTACTGGGAGCGGGAGCGGCGGGGCGAGTCGGTGTACGAGACCGGCTGGGCCGTGCTGCCGCCGTTCCAGGGGCGGGGGATCGCCGCCGCGGCCGCGGGGGAGGTCGCCCGGGCGGCCGCGGCCCAGCGGACCCATCGGTATCTGCACGCATATCCGTCCGTCGGCCACCCCGCGTCGAACGGGGTGTGCCGCAAGGCGGGGTTCACCCTGGCCGGCGAGTGCGAGGTCGAGTACCCGCTGGGGACGATGATGCGGTGCAACGACTGGCGGCTGGAGTTGAGCTTCCCCGCTTAGTCGCTCAAGGCACCCTGGGGGCGCTGGGCATGGGGCCGTGCGTAGTGCACGGAGAGACCGGTCCGGCCCGGCAGCACATCGGGCCGGAGCACCAGGCGCTCGTCGTAGTCCCCGCCGTTCTGGCGGCGGAACGGGATCGGCTCCTCCGTCGGCAGGGTGGCCAGCCGCTTCCGCAGCGCGGCGGCATGGGCGTCGTACACCTCGTCCGGTACCCGGTCCGCGCCGTAGACCACATGCGGCGGCAGCACGGACATCCCGCTGTACCAGAAGGTGCCGTGGTGCAGCGGGAACAGCAGATCGCCGATGTCGCCGTTGACACCGCGCGGCCCCATGGTGTCCTCGGGCGCCCCCGCGGTCAGGATCACCATGGCGCGCTTACCGGCCAGCTTGCCGTCCCCGTAGCGCAGGGTGCGTCCGTCGGGCCCGGTGACTCCGTAGGCGAAGCCCTTGACGAAGACGCGGTCGAACCAGCCCTTGAGGATGGCGGGCATGCCGTACCACCAGAGCGGGAACTGCACGATCAGCGCGTCGGCCCAGGCGATCTTCTCCTGTTCGGCGCGGATGTCCTCGCTCAGCGTCCCCGCGTCATAGGCACGCCGCGAGGCGGCCCCGACGACGAGGCGTTCGCTCGCGTCATGGCGGAAGTCGGCGCCGTCGACCACGGGGTTCCAGCGCATCGCGTAGAGATCGGACAGCCGGTGGTCATGGCCAGCCTCCCGCAGGGCGCGCAGACCTTCGTCGCGCAATGCCCCGCTGAGGGAACGCTGTTCGGGGTGGGCGAAAATCCACAGCACATTCATGACCACCATGCTGGAAAACGGGCCCCGGGACCGACGAGTGGCCGGATGGCCAGGATGTGCAAATATCTGGCCAGGGCCCGATGGCCAGGGCCCGACGGCCAGGGCCCGATGGCCAGGCCCGACGGCCAGGGCCCGACGGCCAGGGCCCGACGGCCAGGGCCCGACGGCCAGCAGCCGGCGGCCAATGCGGCGCAGGTGCGGGGCTGCAGGGCCCAGACGGTCAGCTCCGCGCGCTGACCAGCGCCTCCACCCCGTCGAGAATCCGTTCCAGGCCGAAGACGAACTCGTCGTCCGGGCCGCCCGGTGCGCCGAACTCTCCCGTCCGCAGCGCCGCCGTCACCGCGGGGAAGCGCTCGGCGTCGGTCACCCTCTCCAGCAGCCGGGCCCAGGCCGCCATCGAGGTTTCGAGGCTGTCTCCGGTGCGTCGGTTGGCTGCCTGGAGGTCGGTGGTCAGCCGTGCCTCGTTGCGGACGAAGCCGCTGACCAGCATCAGTACGGAGACCTTCTCGCCCTCGCTGAGGCTGGTGCGGCGCAGGCAGGCCAGTCCGCGCTCCATCCAGGCCACCGAGTTGGGTGTCGAGGGCGGGGTGCTGATCGGGATCCGCACCACCCAGGGGTGACGGGCGAGGGCGGTGCGCAGCCCCCAGGCCCAGTCGGTGAACCCGGCTCGCCAGTCCTCCGCCGGGTCGCCGGGCGGCGTGGGGCCGTAGGCCGCGTCCTCCATCAGCACCAGCAGTTCGTCCTTGGCCGAGACATAGCGGTACAGGGACATCGTGGAGACACCGAGTTCGGCCGCGACCCGGCTCATGGAGACCGCGCCGAGGCCGTCCGCCGAGGCGATCCCGACGGCGGCGTCGACGATCCGGCCCAGGGTCAGCCCGGGGCGGGGCCCCTTGCCCGGGCGTTCCCGCAGCCCCCAGGCGGCCTCGATGCTCGCCGGCAGGCCGGTGCCGTTCTCCTCGGTGGCCATGGCTCGGGACCTCCATGCGTGCGTGTGCTCATGTCCGCTCGGTTGACCGCCATCCTAGAGATGTGTATACCCTACGCAGTAGAGCGTATAGCATACGCAGAAGAGGGAACGGGGGGAAACCATGGCCCATCAACCAGCCGCCATCGAGGCAAGCGGCCTCGAGAAGTCCTACGGGGCGGTGACGGTGCTCCGGGGCGTCGACCTGTCGGTCGCACGCGGCAGCGTCTTCGCGCTGCTCGGCCCGAACGGGGCGGGCAAGACCACGACCGTGCGGATCCTGTCCACGCTGACGCCGCCGGACGCCGGGCGGGCCCGCGTCGCGGGCTTCGACGTCGTCACCGACCGCCGCCGCGTCCGCCGCGCCATCAGCCTCACCGGTCAGTACGCCGCGGTCGACGAGATGCAGACCGGCGAGGAGAACCTGCTGATGATGGGGCGGCTGAGCCGGCTCGGCCGCACCGAGGCCCGTAGCCGTGCACGGGAACTGCTGGAGCGCTTCGACCTCACCGGCGCCGCCCGCCGCACCGTGGGCACCTACTCCGGCGGGATGCGCCGCCGGCTCGACCTCGCCGCGGGCCTGGTCGGCCACCCCGAGGTGATCTTCCTCGACGAGCCGACCACCGGCCTCGACCCGCGCAGCCGGCAGGCCATGTGGGACGTGGTCAAGGGGCTGGTGACGGACGGGGTGACGGTCTTCCTCACCACCCAGTACCTGGACGAGGCCGACCAACTCGCCGATCGCATCGCCGTGGTGGACGGCGGCCGGGTGGTGGCCGAGGGCACCTCGGCCGAACTCAAGGAGCGCATCGCCGGGCGGCGGCTGGACCTGGTGCTCTGCGACGTCGCCGCGTACGAGAGGGCCGCGCGCCAACTGGGCGTACGGCTCGTATGGAGCGACGCCGACCGGTTGACGCTCGGCGTCGCCACGGACGGCAGCGCCGCCCATGTGCGGGCCCTGCTCGACGAGATCGACCCCGAGCGCCGCGCCGTGGACCGCTTCACCGTGCGCAGCGCCACGCTCGACGACGTCTTCATGGCCCTGACCGGCCACACCGCGGAGGGCGAGAGCCGTACCGCGGAGGGCGACCGCCGCAACGCCACGGGCGAGAAGGAGACGGCCGGTGTCTGACGCGATCGTTCTGACCGGCCGCGTGACCCGGCTGACCAGGCGCAATCTCGACGCGGTCGTCACCGCCATGCTGCTGCCGATCATGCTGATGCTGGTCTTCGTCTACTTCTTCGGCGGCGCCATCCAGACCGGCACCGAGTACGTCACCTATGTCGTCCCCGGGGTGATGCTGCTGTGCGCGGGCTTCGGCTCGGCCAACACGGCGGTCACTGTCACCCATGACATGACCGGCGGCATCATCGACCGCTTCCGGTCGCTGGACATCGGCGGCACCCCGATCCTGGCGGGCCATGTGGCCGCGAGCGTGCTGCGCAACGTGGTCGCGACCGCGATCGTCTTCGGGGTGGCGTTCCTCATCGGCTTCCGGCCGGACGCCGGACCGCTCGACTGGCTGGCCGTGGCGGGCATCCTGCTGATGTTCATCCTCGCGATCTCCTGGCTGTCGGCCTGCTTCGGCCTGATCGCCAGGTCACCGGAGGCGGCGGGCGGATTCTCCTTCCTGATGATGTTCCTGCCGTATCCCAGCAGCGCGTTCGTGCCGATCGACACCATGCCGGGCTGGCTGCACGGGTTCGCGGAGCACCAGCCGGTGACCCCGGTCATCGAGGCGCTGCGGGGGCTGCTGCTGGACCGGCCGGTCGGCGACAGCGCCTGGCAGGCCCTGGTCTGGTGCGGCGGAATCCTGGCGGTGGCGGCCGGGCTGTCGGGCGTGCTCTTCCGCCGCCGCACCGTCTGAGCCACGGCTCGTCTGAGCCACGGCCCGGCGGCGCCGCGACGGGGGTCGGCGCCGCCGGTGCCGTCAGGTGCCGTACGGGTGGGTGGTGCGGGCCGTGCGCAGGGCCCGTGCCCACCAGGCGAGCTGGTTGAGCATCGCCCCGGCGGCGGTGTCCGGACCCTCGGAGTCCGTCAGCCGGCCGTCCTCCTCGAAGAGCCCGTGCGCGTTGTGGAAGCTGACCGTGTCCCGGACGGTCACGGCGTGGACCTCGGCGAAGACCGGCCGCAGATGCTCGACCGCGCGCAGGCCCCCGGAGATGCCGCCGTAGGAGACGAAGCCGATCGGCTTGGCCTGCCACTGGGTGAAGTGCCAGTCGATCGCGTTCTTCAGGGAGGCGGGGTAGCTGTGGTTGTACTCGGGCGTGACCACGGCGAACGCGTCGGCCGCGTCCAGCCTAGGCGTCACGGCCTCCAGGGCCGCGAGGTCATCGGGGCCGGGCCGGTGGGTGAGATCCATGGGCAGCGGGGTCTCGGCGAGGTCGACGACATCGACGGTCATATCGGAGCGGAGCGTCGCATGGCCGGCGAACCACTCCGCGACCTTCGGCCCGAAGCGGCCGTCGCGGGTGCTGCCGACGATGACGGCGAGCCGGATGGGGGAATCGGTGTCGGTAGGGGCTGCGGCCGTGGATACGGCGGTGTCAGTAGCCATGGGAAGAGCCTCGGACTTAAACAAAGGTTGAAGTCAAGCTACTCTCGGCCCTATGACGCAATTGACCTGGAAGACCCATGAGCTCACGGTCGGCGAGCTCTCGCAGCGGAGCGGAGTGCCCGCCTCCGCGCTGCGCTTCTATGAGCGCGAGGGGTTGATCCACAGCCGCCGCACCTCCGGCAATCAGCGCCGCTACACCCGCGATACGCTTCGCCGGGTCGCCTTCGTCCGCTCCTCGCAGCGCGTCGGCATCCCGCTGGGGAGAATCCGGGAGGTGCTCGCGCTCTTCCCCGAGGACCATGTCCTCACCAAGGACGACTGGGCCCGGATCTCGGAGTGCTGGCACGCGGACATCACCGAGCGCATCGAGCAGCTTGAGAACCTCCGCGACCACCTCACCGACTGCATCGGCTGCGGCTGTCTGTCGATCGACAAATGCGCGCTGGCCAACCCCTACGACAGCCTCGGTGAGCAGGGCGCGGGCGCGCGCCGACTGCTCAAGTCCTGCTGCTGAGCGTCGACCGCCCAGTGTCGACCGCCCAGCGCCGATCGGGCGGGTGCCGATCGGGCGGGTGCCGATCGGGTGGGCGCCTGCCACCGGGCCCGGACATTCCCCGCCCACCTCAGAAGCTATCGGGGCACCACGGGCGGCGCGGCGTCCGGAGCAGTCGGTCCGCCAGGGCCGCGGTGCCCGGGTGCTCCTCGGCGATCCGGCCCAGCGAGGCGAGCCGGACCGCCGACTCGTCGCCCAGCCACAGGGTGCCCAACTCGCCGATGTCCATGGTCAGATCGGCCGGGCGGCCCGTGGTCGCACACGCCGCGCCGTCGGGGCCCGCCTCCAGGAAATAGCGGCCACCGGCCAGCCCGGCGCTGTCGTGCAGCTCGAGCACCAGCGAGCCCTCGACCGGGTACGTACGGGTCTCCAGAAGCTGGGGAACATCCAGCGGGCGCAGCCACAGCCAGTCGGCGTGCTGGGTGACCTGGGCGGCGCGGGGGTCGCCGAGCAGCAGCGGGAGCAGATCGTCCGGGGCGCGTCGGCCGGTGTTGACCCGGGTCACCCAGTCGACCGAGAGCAGGAAGTGCCACAGCGCCCGCTCGGCGGCCGGGGTGGCTCCTATCAGCTCGAGCACGGTGGCCGTGTTGTGCGGACGCTTGTTGCCCTCCCAGCGGTCGTCCGCCGTATAGGCGAGCAGTCCGTCCACCGAGCCGTCGGGGGAGCGGTGGAGGACATAGAACGGCTCGGTCCAGGGGCGGTTGGGGAACCGCCGCTGACCGGTGCTGATCCGCCACCAGCTCTCCGGGCGGTCGATGACGCCGTGCTGCTGGGTGCGCAGCCGCTCATGCAATGCGGGGCCCAGCTTCCGCACCTCGTCGGCGTCGGCGAAGTCGACCCGGCCGCCGTCCACCGGAGCCGAGTGGCGCGGGTCGAGACCGGCGCGGGGAACGTCCACCTGCCATTCGGTGATCCAGGTGCCCGGGCCGAAGCCGTACCGCCCATAGATCGGGTACTCGGCCGCGATCAGGGTGGCCACCGCGTCGCCCCGCTCCTTGGCGGCGCGCAGATCGTGCTCCATCATCCGGCTGAGCAGCCCCCGGCGGCGGTGGGTGGGCGACACCGCGACATTGCTGACCGCGTCGGCGGGCACGTCCGCCCCGCCGACCGCGGTCAGCCGCTGGGCGAAGCTGCGGAAGGTGGCGACGCAGCGCTCCCCGTCGAAGACCCCCTGCGTACGGGAGAGGTCCATCTGCTCCCGACGCAGCTCCACCTCCTCCTTCGGCGCCTCCGGCGGACGCAGAAAGCCGGTGTTGAGCGCGATGGTCCAGTTGGTCAGATCGGAATCGGAGAGCGAGGTGCGGAGTTCGACGGCCATGCGCACACGCTAGGCGTCCGCCGCCACCGGCCGCACGCCGATTTCCCCAGCCTGTGGACCAGGTCCTTTCATCACACCGCACCCTGTGGACGGCTCGGCGAGCACCTGGCGGACGGCTCCCCGAGTTCCCCGCGAACGGCTCCCCGAGCACCCTCCGAGCACCGCCGACGCCTACGCCAGCAGGTCGTCCACCTGCGCCTCTCCCTCGCGGTACCGGCGGGCGATCTCCGCACTGCAGCCGTCCGCCGTCCGCTGCAGCTCCTGCCGCCGCCGCGACACCTGCTGCTCACGGCCGACGAGGCGGGTCATCGCGCCGCACAGCTCCTCGTCCGTACGGGCCCGCAGATCGGAGAGGCCGACCTCGGCCAGCATCTCCTCGGCCAGCCGCTCGTACTCGGCGCCCTGTGGCGTCCCGAGCGTGACATGACGGGCCGAGGAGCGGTGCCGTGAGGGGAGGTCCGCGAGGATCTCCGGCAGCCGGTCCACCAGTGCGGCGGGCGGCTGTGCCGCGGCCGCCGCGGGCGCCGGATCACGGCGATGGCCCAGCTCCGCGCGGAGGATGTCGATCCGGCCCTGCAGCAGTCTGCGCAGATAGCTCAGATCCGCCTCCTCGCCCTGTGCCGCGCGGCGCAGCGCCCGCAGCTCCGGCAGCCGCAGCGTGTGCAGAGCGCTCGCCGCCGCGGATGTGGGAGCCACGGTCGGCGCCGTCACGGCGGCGGAATCGGCCAGCCGCCCGCCGCGCTGACTCGGCGGCCGTGGTGGCAGCAGGCCCTCGGTGGCCATGGGCTGGCCGGTGCCCGGTGTGGTCATTGGTGTCCGTCCCCTCCAGCGATGCGTCATTCCCGCATTTCCTGCCCGCTTGCACCGCCTGCACGCATCGTGCCACCAGTGATGCTCCCTGTGCAGCGGCTCTCCACCCGATCGGCCCCGGATGGACGCACGGCATGATGGTCGGTATGCGTGCTGTGGTACAGAGAGTGGACGGGGCAAACGTCGTCGTGGACGGCGAGACGGTCGGCGAGATCGTCGGCCAGGGGCTGTGCGTGCTGGTCGGGGTGACGCATGACGACACTCCGGAGAAGGCGGCCCAGCTCGCCCGCAAGCTGTGGTCCGTAAGGATCCTCCAGGGCGAGAAGTCCTGCTCGGACACGGCCGCCCCGCTGCTGGTCATCAGCCAGTTCACGCTCTACGGCGACGCCCGTAAGGGGCGCCGTCCCACCTGGAACGCGGCGGCGCCCGGTGGGGTCGCCGAGCCGCTCGTCGACGAGGTGGTGGCCCAGTTGCGGAAGCTGGGCGCACACGTGGAAACGGGCCGGTTCGGAGCGGACATGAAGGTCTCGCTCACGAACGACGGCCCGTTCACGGTGTTGATCGAGGTCTAGCGCGACCTCACCGTCTGGCGCGACCTCACCTCGAGGTCTGGCGCGACCGCACCGGGCTCACGGCTCCACGACCGTCTCCTGTGCGGCGGCCGTGGAGTCGGCGATCAGCTCCGCGTCCACCGGCACATTGCGCTTGACCAGTGCGAGCGCGATGGGCCCCAGCTCGTGGTGGCGGGCGGAGGAGGTGATGAACCCCAACTGGCGGCCCTCCTCGCCCTCCGAGGCCAGCCGTATGGGCGCGCCGTGGGAGGGCAGCGTCACCTCGCTGCCGTCGAGGTGGAGGAAGACCAGCCGGCGCGGTGGCTTCCCCAGGTTCTGCACCCGGGCCACGGTCTCCTGGCCGCGGTAGCAGCCCTTCTGCAGATGGACGGCGGAGCCGATCCACCCCAGCTCATGCGGGATGGTGCGGTGGTCGGTCTCCAGGCCGACCCGCGGCCGGTGGGCCTCGACGCGCAGCGCCTCGTACGCCAGCACTCCGATCGCCGGCCCGCTCGCCTCGGCGAAGTCGGTGAGCCGCGCACGCGGCAGGAAGAGATCCCGGCCGTGCGGGGTCTCGCGGACGACGGTGTCCTCGGGAGCCTCGGTGATGCTGCCCGCCGGGAGGTGGACGACCGCGTAGTCGTCGCTGCGGTCCGCGATGTCGACCCGGTAGAAGAACTTCATGCTCTCCAGGTAGGCGATCAGATCGCCCTGGCTGTCGGGCTCCACATGGGCCCAGGTCGTTTCGCCGTCGTCGACGATATAGAGCGCGTGTTCGATATGGCCGTGGGTGGAGAGGATCAGGGCTTCGGTGGCCTGGCCCGGCGGAAGTTCGCTGACGTGCTGAGTGATCAGCAGATGCAGCCAGCTCAGCCGGTCGGCACCGGTGACCGTGACCACTCCGCGGTGCGAGAGGTCCACGAAGCCGGTGCCGTCGGCGAGCGCGCGCTGCTCGCGGAACAGGTCGCCGTAGTGGGCGGCGACGCCTTCGTCGGGGCCCTCGCCGGGGACGGCGCCGGGCAGCGACAGCAAAGGGCTCTTCATGAACTCAGCCTACGGCCTGCGGGCTCGGCCCTCACCGGAGCCGTTTTGGCCGTCGTCTCCACCGCGCTGTCGGGCGGAGCACGCGGCACACCGGCCGAAGATCGCGAAGTGCTTCAGATCGGTCTCGAAACCGAAGTCCGCCCGGAGCTGCCGGGTGAAGGCGTCGGCCACGGAGACATCGGCCTCGATCACATCCGTGCAGTCGCGGCACACCATATGGATGTGATGGTGCCGGTCGGCCAGATGGTACGTGGGGGCGCCGTGGCCGAGATGGGCATGGCTGACCAGGCCCAGCTCCTCCAGCAGCTCCAGCGTGCGGTAGACCGTGGAGATGTTGACGCCGCTCGCGGTGCGGCGCACCTCGGTGAGGATCTCGTCCGGAGTGGCGTGCTCCAGATGATCGACGGCTTCGAGCACGAGCTGGCGCTGCGGGGTCAGCCGGTAGCCGCGCTCCCGCAGATCGCTCTTCCAGTCGGTGGTCGCCACGGTGCAAGTGTAGGCGGGCACGCGGTCACCGGCCGGACGCGCAGGGGCAGAACCGGCCGCGGCAGGGAAGAGCCGGGCTCGGTGGCAGGTGGAACGGCCCGGACGTGCTCCGAGGCGGAACAGCCGGGGAGCGCTCAGCGGAAGAAGGCGATCCCGTCGTCCGGCAGGTCCTTCAGGTCCTTGGCCCACTCCCGGGGGTCGACGACCTTCTTCAGATGCGCGGACATGTACGGGCGCAGCTCGACCTCGGGGGTGGCCTTCTCGCCGACCCACATCAGATCGCTGTTGACGTAGCCGTACAGCCGCTTGCCGCCCGCGTACGGGGCCGCGTGCGCGGTGCGCGCCACCGCGTCCGTCGCCAGGTCGATCTGCGGCTTGCCGTCCGCGAGCTCGCCGTACCAGATTTCGACGATGCCCTGGTCCCGGCTCATCACGACCTCGACCTTGCGGTCCTTGTCGATCCGCCAGTAGCCGGACTCGGTCTCCAGGGGGCGCACCTTCTTGCCCTCGGAGTCCAGCACCCAGGTGTGCGAGACGTACTCGATGAAGTCGCGGCCGTCGTGCGTGAAGGTGGCCTCCTGGCCGAAGTTGCACTTCTCGGCCCCGGGGAAGTCCGATACGCCCGCGCCTTCCCAGTTGCCCAGGAGGAAGGCGAGCGGCACGAGGTCCGGGTGGAGGTCGGACGGAATCTGGATCATGAATTCAGGCGATCTGTCGAGAGTCGAGCCGTGACGGCCGGGCGGGAGGGGGTCAGCGCTGGCCCTGGTACAGCTTCTTCCAGGTCAGCGCGGCGAAGCCGAGCGTGGCCACGGCGACCAGGATCATCAGGGTGGTGAAGAAAGCCTCAAGCACGAGCGCGCTCCTCGGAACAGACGACGGACGGCACCGAGTCTAGTCGGCGCCGGGACGGCCGGTGGAGACAGGTCGCCGTGCCGCGCCCGGGCCACCGTGCCGACTCTAAGGTTGGCGTATGGCGAAGAAGCTGGTGATCAAGGTGACGGCGGGCGCGGACGCTCCCGAGCGGTGCTCCCAGGCGTTCACGGTGGCGGCGGTGGCCGCGGCGAGCGGGGTCGAGGTCTCGCTCTGGCTGACCGGGGAGTCGACGTGGTTCGCGCTGCCGGGCCGGGCGGCGGAGTTCGAACTGCCGCATGCGGCGCCGCTGCCGGATCTGATCGACGGCATCCTTACGGGCGGCGGCACGATCACGGTGTGCACCCAGTGCGCGGCGCGCCGCGAGATCGAGGAGAAGGATCTGATCGAGGGTGCCCGGATCGCGGGCGCTCAGGTCTTCGTGAGCGAGATCATGCCGGACGGCGTCCAAGCGCTCGTGTACTAGGGCGGTCCTCAACAACCCCGGCCGCCAGGGGCGGTCCTCAGCACCCCGGGCTGGCAGGGCGGTCCGCTACGCCCCGGCCGGGGCCCGGTCAGTGGCCCCTGCCGGGCCCCGATCGGCCGGGGCGGTTGTGCTGGTGGTCAATGCCGGTGGTTGTGCTCGTCCAGCTCCCGCCACCACCGGTCGGATTCCTCGTCCCCCGACTCATCCCACCACCGGTCGTCCGGGCCCCGGCGATTGGCCACTATGGCGGCCAGGGGCGGGATCACCATGGCGACGATACACATCGCGACCGCGGCGGGTACGGACCACAAGCGCACAAACGCCCACGCCGAGATGAAGAGCGTCAGACACGCGCCCATCAGGAAAAAATATGCGTGGCGGCGTCGCGCGTACATATCTCCAGCGTACGTCCGGGACCGCCGCGCCGACAGATGAAGGACAGCGGCGGCCGAGAGGCGCAGACAGACGGACGGAGGGCCGCACCCCGCCGAGGCGTCCAACCCCGGGGTGCGGCCCTCCGGCCGTGTGTCACGACGCGCCGTCACACGTCAGACGGCGATGGCGACCTCCGCCAGCCCGCCCTTCTGGGCGACAACAGTGCGGTCCGCGCTGCCGCCGGGAACCAGGGCACGCAGCGTCCAGGTGCCCTCCGCGGCGTAGAAACGGAACTGTCCGGTCGCGGAGGTGGGGACCTCGGCGGTGAACTCGCCGGTGCTGTCCAGCAGCCGGACGTAGCCGGTGACCGGCTCGCCGTCGCGGGTCACCGAACCCTGGATGGTGGTCTCACCGGGCTTGATCGTCGAGGCGTCGGGGCCGCCGGCCTTGGCTCCACACATGGATGTCTGTCCTTACGTTCGGGGGCGCGTTCGGGGAGAGGGGTCAGCTATCGGCGCCGAGCTCGACCGGCACGCCGACCAGCGAGCCGTACTCGGTCCAGGAGCCGTCGTAGTTCTTGACGTTGGTCTGGCCCAGGAGCTCGTGCAGGACGAACCAGCTGTGAGCGGAGCGCTCACCGATGCGGCAGTAGGCGATGGTGTCCTTCGCCAGGTCGACGCCCGCGCTCTCGTAGATCTCCTTGAGCTCGTCGTCGGACCGGAAGGTGCCGTCGTCGTTGGCCGACTTCGACCAGGGGATGTTGCGGGCGCTGGGCACGTGGCCCGGACGCTGCGACTGCTCCTGGGGGAGGTGGGCCGGGGCGAGCAGCTTGCCGGAGAACTCGTCGGGGGAGCGCACGTCGACGAGGTTCAGCGAGCCGATGGCGTCGACGACCTCGTCGCGGAAGGCGCGGATGGAGGCGTCCTGCGGCTTGGCCTTGTACTCGGTCGCCGCGCGGGTCGGCACCTCGGCGACCAGGTCGCGGGAGTCGAGCTCCCACTTCTTACGGCCGCCGTCGAGCAGCTTCACGTCCTGGTGGCCGTAGAGCTTGAAGTACCAGTAGGCGTACGCCGCGAACCAGTTGTTGTTGCCGCCGTAGAGGACGACCGTGTCGTCGTTGGCGATGCCCTTCTCCGACAGGAGCTTCTCGAAGCCGGCCTGGTCGACGAAGTCACGGCGCACCGGGTCCTGGAGGTCCTGCTTCCAGTCGATCCGTACGGCGTTCTTGATGTGGTTCTTGTCGTAGGCCGACGTGTCCTCGTCCACCTCGACGATGACCGTCTTGGGGTCGTCGATCCGGTCCTGGACCCACTCGGCGTCCACCAGGACGTCACTGCGGCTCATGTTCTCTCCTCCGGGGCAGTTGCGGCGGTACGGGCACGCTCGCGACGCGGCGCCGCGCGGGGCGTGCGGCGAGCGTACGAGCGAAAGTGCGGGAAGGCCCGGCTGACGGGCCGAGGAGGGGGCCGGTCCGAGGCGTGCCGGACCGCGTCCCGTTTCAGACGGTGCGACAGAGCATGGCGGCGACGCGGCACAGGTCGACTGCCCGCCGCTTCGTGAGATCCGCCTGTCGCTTCATGCGTCCGATCGTAGGGATGGACAGGCGGGCATGTCACCGGCGTGTCGAATGGTGAGACATTATCGTCCGGATAGTGGGATGAGAGGGGGGTGAACGCCCCGGAGGCGGGGCCGCCCGGGCAGACGAAGGCCACGGGCGGTCATGTACGCGGACGAGATCGTCTCAGCGAATGGACCAGGGGCGAGATCGGGCGCCCCTGGTGCTGATCGCGTCAGCCCGTCAGTTGGACGTTATTACCCGTGACCGAGACGTCTATGCCGTCCTTGGTGGTCTCCACCTTGTCGAGCCGCATGCCGGAGGGCAGTCCCTCGATCTTCCGCTCGATGTCGGCCTTCTCGCGCACCTTGTCCTCCCACTGGGGGATGCTGCCGCCCGGGATGGACTCGGCGTGCAGCCGGATGGTGGTCCCGTTCACGATGGTGACCTGGGAGTGGGCGGTGAGGGTGAGGCCCAGCAGACTGCCGGTGATCTTGACCTTGTTGCTCCCCGACGAGTCGTAGCCGACGGTCACCCCCGGACCGGCGGCCTGCGAGAGGTCCGCGTAGCTGATGTGGGCCGAGCCGGTGGCGCGGTCGGCGCTGGCCGAGGAGAAGCTGCCCGAGATGCGGACGTTGTGCAGCTTCGCGTCGAGTTCGGTGACCCGGACGCTGCGGCCGTCCCCCGTGGCCGTCGTCAGCCCGTCCACATTGACGTCGACCTCGTCCAGCTCCTTGCCTGCGACCTGGGTGAGGAAGGGGAAGCCCTTGATCGAGACATTGGGCGTGGTGGTCAGGCCCTGCGAACTCTTGATCTTGTCTGCGGCCTTCGACTCCGCGATGTTCACCGCGATGCGGTCGGCGGCCACGAAGAGGCCGCCGAGTATCACGACGACGATCAAGGTGATGCGTAGTGCGCGCATGTGCGTGGGTCCCCCAGGCTCTTGCTCAGGCCCTCGCCTGAGGCTGCGAGCCTATCCGGAGCGGCCGGGCGGGAGCCGGGGAGTCAGCCCAGTGCGCGGCCGATCACATAGACCACGGGGGCGGCGGCCGCGAGCGGCAGCGCCACGCCGGCCGTCATATGGACGAAGCGCGAGGGGTAGTCGTAGCTGGCGACCCGGTGGCCGATCAGCGCGCAGGCCCCGGCCGCGAACCCGAGCAGGGCGGCGGTGGAGGTGCCCGTTCCGGTGAGCTGCCCGGCCCCGACCCCGGCGCCCGTGGCGGCCGCCAGCGCGACCACGACGGCGGCGGCGGTCGGCAGCGGCAGCGCCCTGACGAGCACGGCCACGGCGACGGCGGCCGCCCCCACCACGACGGCGTCCGAGGATTCGGCGACGGCGGCCAGATGACCGGCCGCGAGCACCGTAAGGGCCGTGGACGCCACAGCGGCCGTCAGCCCGTACAGCCGCTCGTCCGCGGAGGCGTGGCTGCGCAACTGGAGGATCACCACCAGCAGCAGCCAGACGCCGATGGTGCCGATGAGGACCGTCGGGGCGTGCGCGGGCTCGGTGGCGAGCAGGCCGATGCTGGCGGCCAGACCGCCCGCGTAGGCGAGCGCGATGCCCTGCCGGGCGGGCCACATGCCGTTCAGCCGGAACCAGCCGGCCGCCGTGACCGCCTGCAGCACCGCCACCACGACGGCGACCGCCGGGCGGCCCAGCGGCGCGGTGGCCGCGAGCAGGCCGGCGAGCGCGGCGGTCAGCGCGGCGGGGACGAACCCCGGGGGGAGGATCTGCGGACGGCCCTCGGCGCGGGCCTTCTCGGCGGCGGTGAGCGGCCGGTCCGGCTGCGCGGCGGGCGGCTCGGTGGTCGCGGTCGCGGTTGCCGTGGCGGCGGCGGGCGCGGCCTGGGGCTGCTGGGATTGTGCGTGCTGCGCCTGTGGGTGCTGGGCCTGGGCCGGGTGCGGGTGCGGGTGCGGGGGCTGGGCCGGTTGCTGGGCGGCGGGCTGGTACGGGGGCTGCTGCTGATCCCAGCCCTGGGCGTACTGCCCCTGGTGGCCCTGATTCGAGTGCTGGCCCTGGTGCGCCTGCTGGCCGTGGTGCCCCTGCTGGGCGGCGTAAGGATCCGCGTACGGCTGCTGCTGGTACTGCTGCTGCGGGTGCTGGTACTGCTGCGGCTGGGCCTGGGCGTACCCCTGCTGCTGCGGATAGCCCTCGTACCCCGGCCAGTCGGCCGGTTGCTGGGCGCCCTGACCGTGGCCGCCGTTGCTGCCCGGGCCACCGTTGCCGCCATTGCCGCCGTAAGGATGCGCGCTCTGGTCGTATCCGCCGTAAGGAGCCTCGTACGACCCGTACGGGGGATACGGCTGCTGGTACTGCTGCTGCGGGTTCTGCGGCTGCTGCGGCTGCTGCGGGTTCTGTTGGTGAGGCTCGTGGGGCTCGTTGGGCTGGTGCGGCTGGTTGCTCATGAGCTCGGGGTTCACCCTCCTGCGAACGGTGGGAGCACCTCGACCGTGCCGCCCTCGGCGAGTTGGATCGTCTTGTGGTCGCGGGTGCCGACCGGGGTTCCGTCGACCAGGAACGAACAGCGCAGCAGTACCCGCGCGAACTCCGGCCGCGCGGTGTGCCGCTCCCGGGCCACATCGAGCGCCTCCGCCAGTGTCCGCGCGGCGTACGGCTCCTCCGCGGTACCGGCCGCGGCGCGGGCGGCGGCCCAGTACCGGATGGTCCCGGCGGGCGTGTTCTTCATCGCCATCGCGATCCCTTTCCCGTCATCTGCCGCCTCCATGATGACGGGTGCGGGCCCGCGCCATGGACCACGCGCGGTTCGTCGAAAATACGGCCGGTTCGGGGCGTGAGTCACTTAAGGTTTCGGTGTGCTGGTACGACTGATACGGGCATATCTGAGGCCCTATACCCGAACGATCACGCTGATCGTTTTATTGCAGCTGGTGCAGACCCTCGCCACCCTCTACCTCCCCGCGCTGAACGCGGACATCATCGACGGCGGAGTGGTGAAGGGCGACACCGGCTACATCGTCCGTGTCGGCGGGCTGATGATCGCCGTCACGTTTGTTCAGATCGTGTGCGCCGCGGGAGCCGTCTACTTCAGCGCCCGTACGTCCATGGCGCTCGGCCGCGATGTGCGCGCCGCCGTCTTCGACCGGGTGCAGTCCTTCTCCGCCCGTGAGATGGGCCACTTCGGGGCGCCGTCCCTGATCACCCGCACCACCAACGATGTGCAGCAGGTGCAGATGCTGTGCCTGATGGCGTTCACGCTGATGGTCTCGGCCCCGATCATGTGCGTCGGCGGTGTGGTCATGGCGCTCAACGAGGACGTTCCGCTGTCGGGGCTGCTCCTGCTCATCGTTCCGGCCCTGGGCGTGGTCGTCACGCTCATCGTCCGCCGGATGCGGCCGCTGTTCCGCCATGTCCAGGACCGCATCGACACGGTCAACCGGGTCCTGCGCGAGCAGATCACCGGTATCCGGGTCATCCGCGCCTTCGTCCGCGACACCCATGAGCGCGACCGCTTCACCACCGCCAACGCCGGGCTGATGGACGTCTCGCTGCGGGCCGGGCGGCTGATGTCGCTGATGTTCCCCGCCGTGATGCTGGTGGTGAACGTCTCCAGCGTGGCCGTCGTCTGGTTCGGCGGGCACCGGATCGACAGCGGCGGGATGCAGATCGGCGCGCTGACCGCGTTCCTCAGCTATCTGGCGCAGATTCTGTCGTCCGTGATGATGGCCACCTTCATGTTCATGATGGTGCCGAGGGCCGAGGTGTGCGCCGAGCGCGTACAGGAGGTGCTGGACACCGAGACCAGTGTCGTACCGCCCCTCGTGCCCGTCACGGCCGCGCCCGCCGACGCCGGACGAGGGCTGCTGGAGCTGCGGGGCGTGGAGTTCCGCTTCCCCGGCGCCGACGAGCCGGTGCTGCGCGACATCTCGCTGATCGCCCGGCCCGGCCGGACCACCGCCGTCATCGGCTCCACCGGCAGCGGCAAGTCGACCCTGCTCGGGCTCGTGCCGCGGCTGTTCGACGCGACCGACGGCAGCGTCCACCTCGACGGGGTGGACGTGCGCGACCTCGACCCGGAGGTGATGACCCGGAACGTCGGGCTCGTCCCGCAGAAGCCGTATCTCTTCGCCGGAACCGTCGCCTCGAACCTGCGGTACGGCAATCCCGACGCCACCGACGAGGAGCTGTGGCGGGCCCTGGAGACCGCCCAGGCACGGGAGTTCGTGGAGTCCATGGAGGCCGGGCTCGACGCCCCCATCGCCCAGGGCGGGACGAATGTGTCCGGCGGGCAGCGGCAGCGGCTGGCCATTGCCCGGGCCCTGGTCCGCAGGCCGTCCGTCTACCTCTTCGACGATTCCTTCTCCGCGCTCGACTACGCCACCGACGCCCGGCTGAGGGCGGCGCTCGTGGACGAGACGGAGAACGCGACGGTCGTCATCGTCGCCCAGCGGGTGTCCACCATCCGGGGCGCCGATCTGATCGTGGTGCTCGACGCGGGGCGGATCGTCGGCGCCGGTACCCACGGCGAGCTGATGGCCGGCAACGAGACCTACCGCGAGATCGTGCTCTCCCAGCTCACCGAACAGGAGGCGGCATGAGCGGCACCTCGGCACCCCGCAGGGGCCCGGCGCCCGGCGCCGGACCCGGCCGCTTCATGGGCGGGCAGCCGACCGAGCGGTCCCTGGACTTCCGCGGCTCCGGCCGCCGGCTGCTGGCCCGGCTCCGCCCCGAGCGCGGTATCGCGCTGCTGGTGCTCGCGCTGGGCACGGGCAGCGTCGCGCTCGCGGTGGCGGGTCCGAAGATCCTCGGCGAGGCGACCGACCTGATCTTCGCGGGCCTCATCGGACGGCAACTGCCCGACGGGGCCGGCAAGGAGCAGGCCGTCCAGTGGCTGCGCGACAGGGACCAGGGCACGGTCGCCGACATGGTGGCCTCGATGGACGTCACCCCCGGCCAGGGCATCGACTTCCACGCGGTCGGCATCGTGCTGCTGTGGGCCACGGCGTTGTACGTCGTCGCCGCGCTTCTGGGCCTGGTGCAGGCGCGGGTGGCCACGGCCATCGTCCAGCGCGCGGTCTTCCGGCTGCGCGAGGACGTGGAGCACAAGCTGGCGCGGCTGCCGCTGTCGTACTTCGACAAGCAGTCGCGCGGTGAGGTGCTCTCGCGCGCCACCAACGACATCGACAACATCCAGCAGACGCTGCAGCAGACCCTCAGCCAGATCCTGGCCTCGCTGCTGACGATCGTGGGCGTGCTGTCGATGATGTTCTGGATCTCGCCGCTGCTGGCGCTGGTGGCGCTGATCACCGTCCCGGTCTCGGTGTGGGTGACGACGCGCATCGGCAAGCGCGCCCAGCCGCAGTTCGTCGCCCAGTGGAAGACCACGGGCAAGCTCAACGCCCATATCGAGGAGATGTACACCGGCCACTCGCTGGTGAAGGTCTTCGGGCGGGAGAAGGAGTCCGCGGAGCTGTTCCGGGAGCAGAACGACAAGCTCTACGCGGCGGGCTTCAAGGCCCAGTCCATCTCCGGGCTGATCCAGCCCTCGATGATGTTCATCGGGAACCTCAACTATGTGCTGGTGGCCGTGGTCGGCGGGCTCCGGGTGGCCTCCGGCGCGCTGTCGATCGGCGATGTCCAGGCGTTCGTCCAGTACTCCCGGCAGTTCAGCCAGCCGCTCACCCAGGTGGCCTCCATGGCCAACATGGTGCAGTCGGGCGTGGCCTCCGCCGAGCGGGTCTTCGAGCTGCTGGACGCGCCGGAGCAGAGCGCGGAGCCGGTGGACGCGCGGCGGCCGGAGGCGGTGCGGGGGCAGGTCGCGTTCGAGGACGTCTCCTTCCGCTACCAGCCGGAGACACCGCTCATCGACGGCCTGTCGCTGTCGGTGCGGCCCGGGCAGACGGTGGCCATCGTCGGCCCGACCGGCGCCGGGAAGACCACGCTGGTCAATCTGCTGATGCGGTTCTACGAGGTCAGCGGCGGGCGGATCACGCTGGACGGGGTGGACATCGCCGAGATGTCACGGGAGGAGCTGCGCTCCCATATCGGGATGGTGCTGCAGGACACCTGGCTGTTCGGTGGGACGATCGCCGAGAACATCGCGTACGGCGCGCAAGGGGCGACCTTCGAGAAGATCGTCGAGGCGGCGACGGCCACCTATGTGGACCGCTTCGTACGGACCCTGCCGGACGGCTACGACTCGGTGATCGACGAGGAGGGCTCCAATGTCAGCGCCGGGGAGAAGCAGCTCATCACGATCGCCCGGGCGTTCCTCTCCGAGCCGTCGATCCTGGTGCTGGACGAGGCCACCAGCTCGGTCGACACCCGTACCGAGGTCCTCATCCAGCGGGCGATGGCCTCGCTGCGGAGCGGCCGTACCAGCTTCGTGATCGCGCACCGGCTGTCGACCATCCGGGACGCGGACGTGATCCTGGTGATGGAGTCGGGGCGGATCGTGGAGCAGGGCTCGCATGACGCGCTGCTCGCGGCGGGCGGTGCGTACGCCCGGCTGTACGCGTCCCAGTTCGCGGAGCCCGTGGCGGAGGCCGAGTAGCCGCGCTCGCCCGGGGGCCGTTGCGGCGCGGGCCGCTCAGCCAGGGGCCCCTCAGGCGTGGGCCGCCGCCCAGTCGGCGATGCGGTCCAGCAGGGCGGGGGAGGCGGCGGTCTCGGCGTGGCCGAAGCCCGGTTCGATCCACAGCTCCGAGGCGGACGGGTCCGCCGCCGACGCCAGCATCCGCGGATGGTCCAGCGGGAAGTACGGATCCCGGTCGCCGTGCACGATCAGCAGCGGCGTCGGCGCGATCAGCGGCGCCGCGGCCACCGGGGACAGCGGATCGACGGCCCACCCGCGCGGGTCGATCCGGGTGCGCAGCCCGTAGCGGGAGACCAGTCGGCCCGCCGGCCGGGTGATCGCCCAGTGGACCCGCCGCATGGGCGCGGTGCCCCGGTAGTACCAGCGGGCGGGTGCGCTCACCGCGACCACGGCATCGGGCGCGGCGCCGTCGGCCGCCTCGCCGGGCGCGCCCGGCGCCTGGCCGCCCGTCGAGGCGGCCGCGGGGTCCGTGCGCCCTGGCGAGCGCCCCGTGCGCTCCCCATCGTGTGCGACATGCACCGGCTGCATTTCTTCGTTCTTCCCGTACAGCGCCGCCTGCCGGATCACCACCGACCCGCCCATCGAGAAGCCGACCGTGACGACCCGCCGATGCCCGAGGCGACGCGCCCAGCGCACCGCGGCGGCCAGGTCCAGCACCTCGCGATCGCCGACCGTGGACCGCCCGCCGGACCGGCCATGGCCCCGGAACGAGAACGTGATCACGGCCGTACGCTGGCGAAACGCCGACGCCACCCGTCGTAGCGCGGGGCGCTCCAGGGCGCCGGTGAACCCGTGCCCGACCACCAGCACGAGATGGTCGGAGGGTTCGGTGCCGGGCGCCGGGGAAGGCTCGTACAGCGCCTCGATCGAGACGCCGTCATCGGTCAGCAGCGTGGCCCGCCGCTCTCCTGTCATTTCCGTGAAAGGACAACGGGGAGCAGATTGAGCCTCTCGGGCACATGTCATGTGGGTTATTCTGCTGTGAAGAGGATCCGGGCAACGTAGCCCCCGGGTCCTTTTGTGCTTTCGGGGCGTGATGCGCGTTTGAGCGCACCGTCGCTCCAAGGGTGCGGAGCGTGACCGTACGAAGTAGTAGCCGCAGACTCCCCCGGGCGCGGCCCGGGAGGTGCCCCTCTCGCAAGGGACCGAGGAGGAACCGACGTAATGGGCGAGCGAAGCGTGCACAACCTCGAGAACATGGCCGGGGCGGGTGGTGGACGATGAGTTCCCTCCTGCTGCTGACCAACGCACTTCAGCCCTCGACGGAGGTGCTCCCCGCCCTCGGCCTCCTGCTGCACAGCGTGCGGGTGGCTCCCGCCGAAGGCCCGGCCCTGGTGGACACCCCGGGAGCCGATGTCATCCTGATCGACGGCCGCCGCGATCTGCCGCAGGTGCGCAGCCTGTGCCAGTTGCTGCGGTCCACCGGCCCCGGCTGCCCGCTGATCCTGGTGGTGACCGAGGGCGGGCTGGCCGCCGTCACCGCCGACTGGGGCGTCGACGACGTCCTGTTGGACACCGCGGGCCCGGCGGAGGTCGAGGCCCGGCTGCGGCTGGCCATGGGCCGCCAGCAGATCACCACCGACGACAGCCCGACGGAGATCCGCAACGGCGATCTGTCGGTCGACGAGGCCACCTACAGCGCCAAGCTCAAGGGGCGTGTGCTCGATCTCACATTCAAGGAGTTCGAGCTGCTGAAGTATCTCGCGCAGCACCCCGGCCGGGTCTTCACCCGGGCGCAGCTCCTGCAGGAGGTCTGGGGCTACGACTACTTCGGCGGCACCCGCACCGTGGACGTCCATGTCCGGCGGCTGCGCGCCAAGCTGGGCCCGGAGCACGAGTCCCTGATCGGCACCGTGCGGAACGTGGGCTACCGCTTCGTCGCGCCGGAGAAGGTCGAGCGCGCCGCCGAGGAGGCCCGGGCCAACGCCGCGGCGCGGGGCGCCGCGCCGGGCGACGCGGCGCGCGGCGAGCACCCCGGCGAGGCGCCCGGCTCCGTGGCGAGGGCCGCTGCCGCACGACCGGCCAACAGCTAGCTGGACCCGCGTAGACTTCGCGCGTGGCCAAGGTGACGCGGGATGATGTGGCAAGGCTTGCGGGGACTTCGACCGCGGTCGTCAGTTACGTCATCAATAACGGACCCCGGCCGGTCGCCCCGGCCACGCGCGAGCGGGTGCTTGCCGCGATCAAGGAGCTCGGCTACCGGCCGGACCGCGTCGCGCAGGCGATGGCGAGCCGCCGGACCGATCTCATAGGGCTGATCGTTCCGGACGCCCGGCAGCCGTTCTTCGCGGAGATGGCACACGCCGTCGAGCAGGCGGCCGCCGAGCGCGGAAAGATGGTGCTGGTCGGCAACTCCGACTACCTCGACGAGCGCGAAGTGCACTATCTGCGCGCCTTCCTGGGGATGCGGGTGTCCGGGCTGATCCTCATCAGCCAGGGCCCGAGCGAGAACGCGGCGGCCGAGATCGAGGCGTGGGACG
Organism: Streptomyces violaceusniger Tu 4113; assembly: GCF_000147815.2. NCBI lineage: Bacteria > Bacillati > Actinomycetota > Actinomycetes > Kitasatosporales > Streptomycetaceae > Streptomyces > Streptomyces violaceusniger. The sequence continues at coordinate 434,587 of NC_015957.1, forward strand.
CCCGGGTGGTGCTGCTGCACGAGCGGCCCGAGGCGATCGACGACGTGGCGGTGGTGCTGGACGACGTCGGCGGCGCGCAGCTCGCGGTGCGGCATCTGCTGGAGCACGGCCATGACTACGTGGCGTGCCTCGGCGGCACCGAGATAACCCCGACCATCGGCGACCCCGTCACCGACCACGTCGAGGGCTGGCGCCGCGCGATGCACGAGGCGGGCCGCCCCACGGAGGGGCGGCTCTTCCAGGCCCCGTACAACCGGTACGACGCCTATAAGGTCGCCCTCGACCTGCTGGCCGGCCCCGACCGGCCCCCGGCCATCTTCTGCGCCACCGACGACCAGGCTTTCGGGGTGCTGCGGGCCGCGCGTGAGCTGCGGATCGAGGTACCGCAGGAGCTGGCGGTGGCCGGCTTCGACGATGTGAAGGAAGCCCACCTCACCGACCCCCCGCTGACCACGGTCGGCTCCGACCGCCCCGCGATGGCGCGCGCCGCGGTCGATCTGGTGCTGGACGACGGCGTCCGCCTGGCCAGCTCCCGCCGCGAGCGGGTCAAGCAGTTCCCGTCGGCCCTGGTGGTCCGCCACTCCTGCGGCTGCGTCTAGCGCGGAGCGCTTCTGTCGGGGTCGGGGCCCTGGGACCCCGACGACCCCTGTTGTCTTCACCGTCCGGCGGGTTCGGCCCTGCGGGCCGGTTGTGCTGTGGGGGAGAGGCGCCTGCCTTGCGGGTGCGCGCCGGTGTGGAGGCCCGTTCTGGGGTCGGCGTCCGCCGCGCCCTGTGGGCTGCTTTCCCGGCGGGCGGCGCCCGCGCGTCGCGGGGCCCTGCGGCCCCGCGAACCGATGCCATGCGCGGCGCGTGCCCGCCCAGTGGCCTCCCCTGCGGAGAGATTCCGCGCTTGCGAGGCTTGTGATCCCGGCGTTCCATGGCTGGGCCCCGATGTTCGCGGAGGCGCCGCGCCCTGCGGGTGGTGTGCGCCTCCGGGGCGCAGCGTCCGCCTTACGGCGGCGTGCCGGCGGGGCGCGACGCCCACGTTCTGCGGCGGGACTTCGCTGACCTGCGGTGCGGCCGAGGGGGTTTGGGGTCGGCGGGGCCGAGGGGGTTGCGGCGTCCCTCGGCGCCCCGGCAGGCGCGCCCCCGCGGGGGCCTTATGTCGGGCATACCGACTTCTGGTGGGGTTCTTAGCGGGCACTCAGGGGACTCTCATACTTCGGTCGCACAGTCATAGACATGACGGACAGCACCCGCCGTAGCGGCGCAGACGAGCCCTATCCCTTCTCGTACGGCGGTGGTGCGGGGTATCCCGATCCGCCCGGGTATGAGCCTCAGCAGGCGGTCACCACGCCGTCCGGGGTCACCGTGTGGCCGAGTGGTGGCAGTGGTGGTGGGGGCGGGGTCGGGGAGGAGGGCGGGGCGTTCGCGGGTGAGGGGGCGCATGGTGGCGGAGGGCGGCGCAGGGCGCGGGCGTCGCGTCCGGTCGCGCTGATCGCGGCCGTGGCGGCGGTCGCGGCGCTCGTGGGCGGCGGGGCGGCCGCGCTGGTCACCAACGCCACGCAGAAGTCCGACACCACGGTCTCCACCCCTGTGGTCAACGCCAAATCCACCAGCAGCAGCGGGGTTTCGGCCGTCGCGGCGGCCGTCAGCCCCAGCATCGTGGAGGTCAGCGCGAGCGGCACCAGCGGTCAGTCCACCGGTTCCGGCGTGGTCATCACCAGCGGCGGCGAGGTCATCACCAACAACCATGTGGTCTCCGGCGCCGACTCGATCAAGGTGACCTTCAGCGACGGCAGTAAGAAGACCGCGACGGTCGTCGGCACCGACAGCAAGAAGGACCTCGCGCTGATCAAGGTGGAGGGTGCGAGCGGGCTCAAGCCCGCGGCCCTCGGCGACTCCAGCAAGGTCACGGTGGGCGACCAGGTCGTGGCCATCGGCTCGCCGGAGGGCCTTACCGGCACCGTCACCAGCGGCATCGTCTCCGCGCTCGACCGCGAGGTCACCGTCTCCACGGACCAGAGCCAGGGCCAGGGGCAAGGCGGCCAGGGGCAAGGCGGTCAGGGGCAGGGTGGCGGCGGCGGTCAGTGGCCCTTCGAGTTCGGCGGCGGCCGGTACAACGGCGACGTCGGCGAGTCGACCACCACCTACAAGGCCCTCCAGACCGACGCCTCGCTCAACCCCGGCAACTCCGGCGGCGCGCTGATCAACATGAGCGGCCAGGTCATCGGCATCAACTCCGCGATGTACTCGGCGGCCTCGGGCCAGAGCTCAAGCAGTGCGGGCAGCGTCGGCCTCGGCTTCTCGATCCCGGTCAACACGGTCAAGTCCGATCTCGCCTCCCTGCGCTCGGGCGGCAGTGACGGCAACGCCTGACCGACCCACGTGCGAGGCTGGCAGCAGCGCGGCGGAGCAGCGACGGAGCCATTCCCGCGGAGCGGCTCGCTCGGCAGCGCGGCCACCTCCCCGCCCACCGTCATCGTGATCGTGAAGGAAACCGACCCATGAGCCCCGCCGACCACGGCGATCAGCCCGCCCGCATCCTGATCGTCGACGACGAGCCGGCCGTCCGGGAAGCCCTGCAGCGCAGCCTCGTCTTCGAGGGCTACGCGACCGAGACCGCCGTGGACGGACTGGACGCGCTGGACAAGGTCGGCTCCTACGACCCCGAACTGATCGTGCTCGATGTGCTGATGCCCCGGATGGACGGGCTGACCGCCGCGCGGCGGCTGCGCGCCACCGGGGTGACGCTGCCGATCCTCATGCTCACCGCGCGGGACACGGTCGGCGACCGGGTCACCGGGCTCGACGCGGGCGCGGATGACTACCTCGTCAAACCCTTCGAACTGGACGAACTGCTGGCCCGCCTCCGCGCCCTGCTGCGCCGCAGCTCCTACACGGGCCTTCAGGGCGCGGCGCTCCCTGAGGGCGACGTGATGGCCTTTGGCGATCTGCGGATGGACCTGACCACCCGCGATGTCACCCGGGGCGGGCGCCGCGTCGAGCTGACGCGCACCGAGTTCACCCTGCTGGAGATGTTCCTGGCCCATCCCCGTCAGGTGCTCACCCGTGAGCAGATCCTGAAGGCGGTGTGGGGCTTCGACTTCGAGCCGTCGTCCAACTCGCTGGACGTGTACGTGATGTATCTGCGCCGTAAGACCGAGGCGGCCGGTGAGCCGCGGCTCGTGCACACCGTGCGCGGGGTGGGGTATGTGCTGCGGCCCGCGGAGGGCGATCCCTCGTGAGGTTCCACAGATTGCCGCTGCGCTCGCGGCTGGCCCTGCTGACCGCGGTGGCTGTCGCGGTGGCGGTGGCGGTGTCCGCGTTCGCGTGCTGGCTGATCGTCCGGGAGCAGCTCAGCGCCCAACTCGACTCGTCCCTGCGCAACGTCAAGGTGGACGAGCGCAATGTGCTGAGCATCCTGGAGGCGTGCCAGAGCCCCGAGGGCGCCGACGGCCACACCCCGCGCGCCCTCGGCTCGTACTCCGTGCAGATCGTGCTGGCCGACGGAAGCCGCTGCACCCAGCCCGGGGCCACCCAGCTCCCGGTGACCACCGCCGATGTGGAGGTGGCCGTCGGGCAGCGGCCGAACGCGCTGCATGACGCGACGGGCGCGGGCGGCGGCGGGGACATGCGGGTGTACACCTACCGGCCGACCGAGGGCCCCGGCAGCCCGCTGCCGCGCGGGATCGCCGTCTCCATGGCCCGCCCGCTGAGCGAGGTCCAGCATCCGCTGGGCACGCTCACCCTCGTCCTCGCGCTCGTCGCCGGGGTCGGCGTCGTCGGCGCGGGCGCCGCGGGCCTGTGGATCGCCAGGACCGGGCTCAAGCCCGTGGACCGGCTGACCGAGGCGGTCGAGCATGTGGCCCGCACGGAGGATCTGGCCGTCCGCATCCCGGCGGAGGGCGATGACGAGATCGCCCGGCTGTCCCGGTCGTTCAACTCCATGACGGCGGCCCTCACCTCCTCCCGCGACCGTCAGCAGCAGCTCATCGCGGATGCCGGACATGAGCTGCGCACCCCGCTCACCTCGCTGCGGACCAATATCGAACTGCTCGCCCGCAGCGAGGAGACCGGCCGCGCGCTGCCGCCCGCCGACCGTAAGGCGCTCATGGGGAGCGTCAAGGCGCAGATGACCGAGCTGGCCGCGCTGATCGGCGATCTGCAGGAGCTGTCCCGGCCCGACGCCCTGCCCGGCAGCGGCCCCCCGCAGGTGATCGCCCTGCACGAGGTGGCGCGGACGGCCCTGGAGCGGGCCCGGCTGCGCGGTGCGCATCTCACGATCAACGCCTCGATCGAGCCCTGGTACGTCCGCGGCGAGGCGGCCACGCTGGAGCGGTCGCTGGTCAACCTCCTCGACAACGCCGTGAAGTTCAGCCCATCGGGTGGTGTGATCGACGTTGTCCTCAGAAGCGGAGAGGTAAGGGTGCGCGACCACGGCCCCGGCATCCCCGCCGAGGAACTGCCGCATGTCTTCGAGCGCTTCTGGCGCTCCCCGTCCGCCCGCAGCATGCCCGGTTCGGGGCTCGGCCTGTCGATCGTGGCCCGTACGGTCCAGCAGGCAGGCGGCCAGGTGGGGCTGGAAGCGGCCCCGGGCGGCGGCACCGTCGCCTGGATCAGGCTCCCGGGGGCGCCGACGGCTCCGCCGGGGATCGACGTCGACTGAGCGTGGCCCGGCGCGGCCGGGCGTGGGGTCCGGCGCGGCCTGGTGTGGCCTGGTGTGGCCTGGTGTGGCCTGGCCTGGCGCGGCCCGGTGCGGCCTGACACGGCGCGGCACGGCCCGGTACGGCCTGGCCCGGCCCGGCGGGGTCCGGCTCGGCGCCGGTCCGGCTCAGCCCGGTGTGGGTCCGGTCCGGCGCCGGTCCGGCTCGGTCCGACGTGGCCTGGCGCCGGCCCGGCCCAGCGCGGTCCGGTCCGGCCCGGCTCGGCGGGGGCCAGCTCGGCTCGACTCGGCGGGGGCCAGCTCGGTCCGACGTGGCCTGGCGCGGGGTCCGGCTCGGCTCGGTCCGCGGGGGTTCTGCTCAGCGGTCCGGCCTGCCCCAGAGCGGGTCCGGAGCGGCCCGGCCTGACCTAGCGCGATTCCGGAGCGGTCCGGCCTGGCTCGGCGGGGGCCAGCTCGGTCCGACGTGGCCTGGCGCGGGGTCCGGCTCGGCTCGGTCCGCGGGGGTTCTGCTCAGCGGTCCGGCCTGCCCCAGAGCGGGTCCGGAGCGGCCCGGCCTGACCTAGCGCGATTCCGGAGCGGCCCGGCCTGGCTCGGCGGGGTCCGCCTCGGCTCGGTCCGGCCCGGTCCGTTCAGCCCGGTCCGCTCAGCCCGGCCCGTTCAGCCCGTTCAGCTCGGTCCGCTCGGTGCGCCCGGTCCGGCTGAGCCCGGACGAGGCCAGCCCGCCCCCCATCAGAACGGCCCGAGCCGGAGCGTCGGTTGGGGGTCCGTGCTCGTCGGGGAGCCGCCCAGGGGGCGGTCCAACGAGCCGCCCTCCAGGGGGCCCTCCAGAGCGCCGTTCCCGGAGCCGTGCAGCCGGGCGTACGCGCCGTTCAGCGCCAGCAGTTCGCGATGGGTGCCGGTCTCCACCACCCTCCCGTGGTCCAGCACCAGGATGCGGTCCGCGTCCGGTGCCAGGTTCAGATCGTGGGTGATCATGAGCGTGGTGCGGCCGGACATCAGCCGCCGCAGCGGCCGGACGACGCGCCGCGCGGCCAGCGCGTCCAGACCGGTGGTGGGCTCGTCCAGGACGAGGACGGGCGCGTCGCGCAGCATTGCGCGGGCGATGGCGATGCGCTGCAATTGGCCGCCGGACAGCCGCGCCGTATGCGGGTCGATCCGGGTGTCGTAGCCCTCCGGCAACGCCGTGATGAAGTCGTGCGCGGCGGCGTCCCGCGCCGCCCGGACGATCTCGTGCTCGGCGGCCCCGGGGCGGCCGCAGGCGATGTTCTCGCGGATGGTGTCGTGCAGGATCAGGGTCTCCTGCGGCAGCAGCGTCACGTTCGTCCGCAGAAAGCCCAGCGGCATCGCGTACAGGGGCACGCCGTCGAGCCGTACGTATCCCTCCGCCGGGTCGTAGAAGCGCGTCAGCAGTTTGGAGACGGTGGACTTGCCCGCCCCGCTCGCCCCGGTGATCAGCACGAACTCACCCGGCCGGGCGGTGAACGAGACGTCGGCCAGGGTGCGCCGGTCGCCCCCGGGGTAGCGGAAGCCGACCCGGTCGAACTCCACCGTGCCGTGCACCCGCCACGGCGCCACCGCGGCCCCGGGCGGCGGATCGCTCACGGCGGGCTCGGCGTCGAGGATCTCCAGCAGCCGCTCGGCGCCCGCCGTCGCCGCCGTAAGGGTGAGACCGAGCTGTCCGAGGTTGCGGATCGGCGGATAGAGATAGCCGAGGAAGGCGGCGAAGGCCAGCAACTGCCCGATGGTCATCCGGTCCTGGGAGATCTCCCAGGCGCCGAGCCCGATCACGGCGAGCACGCACAGCGTCTCGATGACCTCGACCAGTTGCTCGTACAGCTCGCTCATCCGGGCACCGGCCACCGACGCCCGCATCCACGCACGGGCCTCCCGGCCCAGCCGCCGCTCCTCGGCGTCCTTACGGTTGTACGCCTGCGTCAGCACGACGTTGCCGAGCGACTCCTCCACGACGGAGGTGATCGCACCGTCGGCGACCCGCTCGTCCCTCGCCACCGACCCGATCCGCCCGGAGAAGCGTCGCGCGGCCAGCCAGAAGAGCGGCGCCAGGACAAAGGTGACCAGCGCCAGGTCCCAGCGCAACTGGAAGGCGGCGACCGAGAAGAAGACCGTGCTGAAGAGGGCGGCGACGGTGCTCACCACCCCGGAGACCACCATCTGCTCGATGGACTCCACGTCCCCGGTGAGGCGTTCGACCAGATCGCCCTGGCGGTGGCGCTGGAAGAAGTGCGGCGGCAGATCCTGCACATGCGCGAAGACCCGGGCCCGCAGCCGCAGTACGAACCGCTCGGCGATCCATACGGCGAGCGAGTTGCCCGTATAGCCGACGGCCGCGCCGAGCACCGCGACCGCGAGCCACTGCGCGGCAGGCACCCAGAACGCGCCGAGCGAGCCCTGCCGCAGGGCGTTGTCGGTCAGATCGGAGAACAGCAGGATCGCGGCGGTCTCGGCGAGCGCCGCGGCGATGACACAGGCGCAGATGAGCACCAGCCAGCGCCGGTCGCCCCTGGTGAGCGGCCAGAACCGGCGGAACGCCTGCCGCGAGGGCAGCCACGGAGCGGCCCCCTCGCCGCCGGGTTCCCCGGGTTCGCCGCCGGGTTCGCCGGGTTCGCCGCCGGGTTCGCCGGGTTCGCCGCCGGGTTCGCCGTGCTCGCTGTCCCCCGCGTCGACAGGCAGGTACTCCTCGGGGAGCCGCGGGGCCGCCTTCGGCTGATGACGACCGTAAGGGCGCGGCCGCCCGGTGCGCCGATGCCGGCCGAGGCCGGTGGCCGGGTCGGACCCGAGCGTGCGGAGCTGCATGGTGGGCTGGTCTTCGTACGAGGTCACGGCGGTCACTCCCGCTCGGCTCCGGACATGGCCGAGGCGGGCCCGCGGCGCGATGCCGCGGACCCGCCTCCGGGGTGTGGGTCAGCCGCCGATGGGGCGACGGTGGGGCTTCTTCGGGCCCTTCTTCGGGTCCGGCTTCGGGGCGTGGTGCTTCTTCTTCGGCTCGGCCTTACGGGCGGGCTTGACCGGGACGATCTTGTGGAAGCTCATGATTCTGCCTCTCGGGATTCGGTGTTTCTTTTCCTTTGCCGGAGCCGTTCGGCTTCGACACGGAAGACATTAGGAGCGATATCCGTGAGGAAGATCGGGCTGAGCTGTGCGTTTACCAAGAACGGTTTCAAGGAATTCTCATGCCGGATGGGGAACCGCACTGCCTACGGTCCGGAGAGCGCGGCCCGGGGCGCGAGCCGGGCCGCGCGTACGGCGGGCCACAGGCCGGCGAGCGCGCCGATCGCCATGGTGGCGCCGACTCCGACGCCCAGTGCCCAGGGCGGGACGACCACCTGCCAGTTCTGGGAGAGCGCGTATCCCGCCGATGCTCCCGCGCCGAGGGCGGCGCCGCTGATGCCCCCGAGGGCGGAGAGCATGACCGACTCGGTGAGGAACTGGGTGCGGATCTGGCCACGGGTGGCGCCGAGCGCACGGCGCAGGCCGATCTCGCCACGCCGTTCGAGGACGGCGATGACCATGGTGTTGGCCACGCCGACACCACCGACCAGCAGGGCGATGGCGCCGATGCCGACGAGCAGGCTGGTGAAGGCCCGGTTGGCGGCCTGCTTGGCGCTCAGCGCGTCGGAGGGCCGGGAGACCGTGACCTCGTTGGGTGCCTCGGGGTTGACGGTGGCGGCGAGCACTCCGCGTACCTGGTCGACCTTGCTGTCGGCGGTGCGGGTGTAGATCATCGTGGGGCGGCCGTCGAAACCCAGGTGGGTCTTGGCCGCGTCCCAGCCGATGAGCGCCGCCGAGTCCAGCTCGGGGGCGAGCGGCGCCTTCTGGAGGATTCCGGTGACGGTGAACCACTGCTCCCCGAGCCAGATCTGGGCACCGGGGGTGGTGATGCCCAGGTTCTCGGCCGCGGTGGTGCCGAGGACGACGGCCGGGTAGCGGCTCTGGGCGCCGTTGAGCCACGTTCCGGCGGCCATGTGGAGCCCCACCGTCCTGGGCAGGTCGAGTCCGGCCCCGAGGACACCGATGCCTCTGCTGGCGGCCTTGGGAATGTGGTCGTTGCGGTAGACCTTGGCGCCCTTGACGCTGCCGGTGGCCGCGGCGTTCTCGACCGGGGCGATGTGTCCGACCATTTCGGCGGCGTTTTCGGGCAGTGGCGCGGGGTCGCCGACGAAGTCCTTTCCGGGCGTCACGGTGAGCATGTTCGTACCCACCGAGGCGAGTTGGGCGTTGAACGCGGCCTGACTGGAAGCGGATACGGCGACCACCGCTACCATCGCGGCGATACCGATCGCGATACCGAGCGCCGACAGCAGCACTCGGGTGGGGCGGGTGCGCAGTCCCACGCTGCCCACCCGCAGGGTGTCGGCCAGGCTGAGCCTGCGGGGGGTGAGACGGGCCGCGGTGAGACGGGCCGCGGTGAGGCGCCGCGGGTCGAGGCGGCGGCTCACCGCAGTACCCCTTCGGTGATCCTGCCGTCGCGTACGCGGATACGGCGGGGCAGTGCGGCGGCCAGTTCCTGGTCGTGGGTGATGATCAGGACGGTCGTGCCGGCCGCGTTGAGTTCCCGCAGAAGTTCCACCACGGACGCTCCGGACGTGGTGTCGAGCGCTCCGGTGGGCTCGTCGGCCAGCAGCAGTGGCGGGTCTCCGACCACCGCGCGGGCGATGGCGACGCGCTGTTTCTCGCCGCCCGACAGTTCGCTCGGGCGGTGGTCGAGGCGGTGCCCGAGGCCGACCCGGCGCAGGACCTTTTCGGCCCGCGCGCGGCGTTCCCTGCGGGGGACGCCCAGGTAGAGGAGTCCGTCGGCGACGTTGTCCAACGCGCTGACCCCGTCGGCCAGGAAGAACTGCTGGAAGACGAAGCCGATGGACCGGGCCCGCAGCGCGGACAGCCTGCTCTCGCTCAGGCCGGCGATGTCGTGACCGTCGATGCGTACGGTGCCGGACGTCGCCACGTCCAGCGTGCCGATCAGGTTGAGCAGGGTGGATTTGCCGGACCCCGACGGGCCGACGACGGCGAGGAGTTCGCCCCGATCGACGCGGAAGGACACCTGATGGAGCACCTGTACCCCGCCCGGATAGACATGGTCGACGTCTTCGAGTTCCACCAGCGCGGGTTCTGTTGGCGCGGGTCCGGTCGGTACAGGTCCGGTCGGCGCGGGTCCGGTTGGTACAGGTCCGGTCGGCGCGGGTCCGGTCGGTACGGGCCCCGCCAGGGCCGGCGTCATGCGGCGACCCCTACCGTGGTGCCGGCCGTGAGGCCGCTGCCGCCGACCTCGACCCTGCCGTTCGCGAACATGCCGAGCTTCACGGCGCTGACGGTGCCCTTACCGTCGGCGCCGATGACCTCGACGCCGTAGCCGCCCTCACGGAGCGCGAGCAGTGCGGTGATCGGCACTGTCAGGACGTTCTCCTTCTTCGCGCTCTGGAGCCCGACGGTGACCGGCGCTTCGGTGATGTCCGCCACGCCGTCGGCCAGTTCGATGTCGACCCCGATGGTGGATTTGTCCGCGGCGCCGTCCGTGCCCGGCGTCTTCTTCACCGTCGTACCGACACTGGTGATCGTGCCCTTGACCGTTTTGCCGTCGGGGAGGGTGACGGTGGCCGTGCCGTCCTTCTTCACCAGCGACCGGTCACCGATGTCCAGGTCGACGTGGACTTGGCGCTTGGACGAGGTGCCGGTCAGCACGGGCCCGCCCGGCTGGACCTTCGAGCCGACCGGGGCCTTGTGCGTGGCGATCCTCAGGGCCCCGGAGGCGAACACGACCCGGCCGTCCGTCACCTTCCCGGTCTGCGAAAGGCCGAGCGTCTTCTGCCAGCGTTCGACCGCCTGCGCGGTGAGGTCGGTGAATTCGCTGTCGGGGGTGAAGCCGCTGTAGCCGAGCGCCTGGAGGTTCTCCTCCAACTGGCGTACGTCCTCGCCCTTGTCGCCACTCTTCATGTCCCGGTACGCGGGCGACTTCCCGTACAGCAGGACCACGGGTTTTCCGTCCACGCCGTAGAGCGGCTCGCCGCGCGAGACGGTGCTGCCGACGCCCGGCAGGCCGGTGACGGTCCCGGGCAGCCGGCCCATGACCGAGGTGCTGCCCTTGAAGCCGAGCGTTCCGTCGACCTGCTTGCTGTTGATGAGCGTCTGGCGGGTGACCTTGTCCGTGTGCTGCGTCGGCTTGTCCGAGCCTGCCGCCGGGGCGGTGCCGGTGCCGGCGGTCGCGTAGTACACGCCGCCGCCGACCGCCGCGACCAGGACGGCCGCGATGATCCAGTGGCCGCGGCGCCGGCGACCGCGTGGCCGGTGGCGCGGGGCGGCGTCGGGGGAGTCGTCCCCGCTCTCTTCGCTCTGCGGCACGGTGCCGCTCTCCGTGGCGGCGGTCACCGGCCGGTCTTACCGCTGGACATGGCGCCGCATGCCTTGAGGGCGTCCTGCGTCTTCTTCGATCCACCGTCCGGGATGTTCATCCTCCCCTCGTCGGTCGGGTCCTCGGCCTCGATTCCCTTGTCGCGCAGGCACTCGGCCAGTTTCACGTCCTTCGCTTTCTGCTCAGGGGCGTACTCCGGGGCCTGGCCGTCCGCGTTCGGCATGAACTGCTTGCACTGATCGAGCGCCGCCTGGAACTTCTTCGGGTCGGAGGGCTGGACGAACTTCGCCCCGTCAGCGTCCGGGTCGGGCATGTCGATGCCCTGTTCGCGCATGCAGGCCGCGTACTTCAGCCGGGCCTTCTGCATCTCCTCCGGGCTCTTCTCCTTCTGGGAAGCGCCCGCGGACGGCTTCTTCTCGCCACCGGCGCTGGCGACATCGTCATCGCCGCCGCCTCCGCCACAGGCCGACAGGACGAGGACCATGCCCAGGGCCGCCGAGGCCAGGGCACAGTGCTTACGCAGGGAGAGGACGGACATGGGGACCTCACGGTTGGGGTAGGAGCCGGTGCTTGCGCCATGAGAGAACCAGTCGGCCGTGCGCAGGGACGTAAGCGCGGGAGGCCGTCGCGCCCCGCCGCGCTTATCCCTCTGCAATCGCCTCCCTGCTTGCATGACTGGGCCGGGGTCCGATCCACCCGGTTTGTTACCTTCAGTAACTGCCGCGTACCACCCCGAGTGCCACCCCGAGGAAGCTCCCCCATGAGGGTCCTGATCGCCGAAGACCACCACATCCTGGCCCGTACGATCGCCACCGGCCTGCGCCGCGAGGCCATGGCGGTCGACCTGGCCGGCTCCGGGGACGTGGCCGAGCGGATGTGCCTGCTCAACGCCTACGACATCATCGTCCTGGACCGGGATCTGCCCGTCCTGAGCGGCGACGAGGTGTGCCTGCGCCTGCGCGCGCTCAAGGACCCGCCCCGCATCCTCATGCTCACCGCCGCCGGTTCGGTGGAGGACCGGGTGTCCGGGCTCGATCTCGGCGCCGACGACTATCTGGCCAAGCCCTTCGACTTCGCCGAACTCCTCGCACGGATCCGAGCGTTGAGCCGACGCGTGCCCACACCCCCGCTGATGATCCTGCGGCACGGCGGCATCGAGCTTGACCGGGGCCGTCGCGAAGTCCGTATCGATGGGAGGCCGGTGGAGCTGAGCCCGAAGGAATTCGCCGTCCTTCAGCTCCTGATGGAGGCGCGCGGCGAAGCCGTGACCCACCGTGCCCTTCTGGACCGTGTGTGGGACGAGCACATGGACTCGCGCACCAGCGCCGTACGCGCCACCGTCAGCCGGCTGCGTGGCAAACTCGGCCGCTCCGACGCGATCTCCATGGACGACGGCAAAGGTTACCGGCTGTGCTGAATCCCCTGTCCCTCGTCAGCCCCTGGGCCCTGCGGGCCGCGCTGCGCGACCGGCTGACCTTCCGCGCCAAACTCGCCGCCGCTTTCACCGCGCTGTTCTTCTGCGCCGGAGCCGCCCTGCTGATCTTCGTCACGGTGCTGGCCCGGCAGGGGACCATGGAGCAGTTCGCGAGCATCACGACGGACCACACCGGCGGGCCGACCGCTCCCCGACCCACCTCCTCGACCTCGTCGGCCACCGGGGGCCCGGCGCGTCCCGACCCCGCCGCCTCGACGTGGTCTCGACAACAGGCCGAGGACGCCCGGCTGGCCAGGGTGGAAGTCACCAACAGGCTCCAGAGGACCGCCGTACGGCAGATGGTGCTGTGGTCGGCGGTCGGCCTGGCCGTCATGGCCGTACTGTCCGGCGCCATGGGCTGGTGGCTGGCCGGCCGGGCCCTGCGCCCGGTACGCAAAGTGATCCTCGCGGCCCGCCGGATGAGCGAGGAGAACCTTCACGAACGCCTTCAACTCACCGGGCCACAAGACGAGTTGCGGGAACTGGGCGACACCTACGACACCATGCTGGACCGCCTGGAGAGATCCTTCACCAGCCAGCGCCGGTTCGTCGCCAACGCCTCCCACGAACTGCGCACCCCCCTGGCCGCCCAGCGCACCAGCATCGAAGTCGGCCTCGCCGACCCGCTGCCTGCCCACCTGATCCCGGTCCGCGAGGATCTGCTCGTCACCAACCGCGAGGCCGAACACCTCATCGCCGCACTCCTGCTGCTCGCCCGCAGCGACCGCGGACTCGACGAGACCAAGGACACCGACCTCGCCGAACTCACCCGGCAGGCCGCCGACGAACTCAGCTCCCTCGCCGCCGAGCACACCGTCGTCACGGCGGTGCACACCACGCCCCTGTCCGTGAACGGAGACCCGGTGCTCCTCAAGCATCTGGCGTCCAACCTGGTGCGCAACGCCATCCAGTACAACCACCCGCAGGGCACGGTCACCGTGCGCATCGACGATGCCCGTCGACTGACCGTGACCAACACCGGCCCCCGCATCGACCCCACCCGCGTGGACGGCCTGTTCGAACCCTTCCGCCGCCTCGACCGCGATCGCACCGCCGTTCACGGCCACGGCCTGGGCCTGTCCATCGTCCGCTCCATCGCCACCGCCCACGGCGGCACGGTCACCGCCGCCCCGGGCCCCGCGGGCGGCCTCCGCATCGAGGTACGGCTGCCGACGACGCGGTGACTCACGGCGGTGGCGCCGGGACCGGTCGCGGCCCCGCGTCCGGTCGCGGCCGCGTTCAGTCGCAGCCCCGCGTCCGCGACCAGGTTCCAGCGGGCCTTTCTAGCGGGTCTTCCCGAATGACAGCCCCGCGCCGGTCAGATCGGCCCGAATCCCCTCCGGGGAGACGCCGATGTTCGCCAGCTTGATGCCCTTGGCCTTTTTCGGCAGTTGGAAGGAGAGCTCCAGTTTGTCCGTCAGCTCCGGCACCTTCATCCGCGTCAGCGCCGCGGCCACCGTCGGGTCGATGCCGAGCTTCCTGGCCAACTGGGGATGGTCGTTGGCCGCCTGGACGAGGTTGACCGCGAGCAGCGCGGGCACGAAGCGCGGCGACCCCGTGATCCGGTCCAGCACCCGGTCGTCGTTCCGCGCCTGCCCCGCCTCCGCCGGCGACACCCCGAGCTTCTCCGCCACCGAGGGGATCGACAGCAGCGCCTGCGCCTTCTCGGAGTCCTCGCTGATCTGCTGCGCCGCCTTCTTGTGCAGATACAGCCCGGCGCGCGGCTCGGGGCCGGGCCGGTAGGTGGCGATCCCGGGGATGTCCAGCCGCATATCGGTGACGCTGGTGGAGATCCCACGGTCTCCCTGGCGCTGGATATGTGCCTGGGCGTGCAGCGACACCTGCTGGCCGGCGACCGGGAGCTTCCCGTCCGCGCGCACCGAGCTGGGCCCCAGCGCCCGGAACCGCACCTGGGAGGCGCCCAGTTCACGGCTGAGGTCCTCGAAGGACAGCAGCACATCGCCCTTCATCCGGCCCACCGTCGCGCCCCGGAAGGAGCTGGGCAGATCCCCCACGATCCGGATGTCCTGGGCCTGGGCACGCACCTCGGCGAGCGAGACCCGGTCGGCCGCCACGTCCGGGACGGCGATGTCGACCTGCTGCAGATCCTTGCCGAGCACTTGGGTGAGGAAGGGGAAGCCGTGGATCGTCACATTCGGCGCCGTGGCCAGATCCAGCCTCTTCTGCAGCTCCTGCTCGGCCTTGCGCTCGCTGTACATGACGGCACAGCGGTCGGCCAGCACCAGCAGCAGGCCCAGTACGAGCAGCCCGATCAGCGCCTTCGCGGTGAGCGGTATCCCCCTGAAGCGCCCGCGCCGGCGCCGGGACGAACGGCGGTGGTTGGGCGGTGACCACGCCGCGCCGTCGCTTCCCGAGCCCGAGCCGGAGGAACCGGAGCCCGAGCCGGAGGAACCGGAGCCCGAGCCGACCGGCTCACCCCTGCGCCCGCCGCCATCGGCGTCGTCGTCATCCGACGCCAGGCCGAGGCCCAGGGGGTCGTCCGGATCGTACGGATCGGCGAGCTCGGCGAGTTCCTCATAGGGGTTGCTGTAATGAACAGCAGGTGAACCGCTGTGAGGATGCGAGGGCTGGGGTGAAGGTATGCGTGTGGGGGATCGCATTCATCCATACCACCACGCCACACTGCTCCACCCGCAAGTCCTAGCGGCGATACGTGGCGAACCGCACGTTCCGATTTCGCCCTCCGTGCACGTGCCGTTTCTCAGCGCGTGCCGCGTGAGACCGCCCTCGCCTCGGTGACGGTGACCGCCCTGCCGTCCATCTCCGTGCCGTCGAGCTGGGCCATCGCCTTCTCCGCGGCCGTCTCGTCCATCTCCACGAACCCGAACCCCCGTGAGCGGCCGCTCTCCCGGTCGGTGATCACGGTGGCGTCCAGCACCTCGCCGAACTGCCCGAACAGGGTCGCCAGGTCCCTTGTCGTCGTCTGGTAGCTCAAGTTGCCCACATGCAGTCGTTTGGACATGACCGGCTCTCCTTGTTCTCCGTGGCCCCCAGTGCAGCGAACCGTGTCAATCCTCTCAGCGAGGTATGAAACGGGCCATCCGCATGGGCTGAACCGGTCATACGGCTCAGTGCAGCGTGCCGAGCTGCTCCTTGGAGTAGGGCACCAGCTCCGCCGTACGCCCGCCGAGCACCTTCGCGGCCCACTCGGGGTCGGCGAGCAGGGCGCGGCCGACGGCGACGAGATCGAACTCGTCCCGCTCCAGCCGGTCCAGCAGATTCTCGATGTCCGCCACCTGCGCCTGCTCACTGCCGGTCCCGGGGACGAACGTCGGCAGGAAGTCCTGGTTGAGCCCGACCGAGCCGACCGTGATCGTGGACTTCCCGGTGAGCTTCTTCGTCCACCCGGCGAGGTTCAGCTCCGAGCCCTCGAACTCCGGTGTCCAGTAGCGCCGGGTCGAGGAGTGGAAGACATCCACCCCCGCCTCCACCAGTGGGGTGAGCAGCGCCTCCAGCTCCTGCGGGGTCTCGGCCATGCGCACGTCGTAGTGGTCCTGCTTCCACTGCGAGGTACGGAAGATGATCGGGAACTCGGCCGAGACGGCCTTACGGCAAGCGGCCACGAGTTCGGTGGCGAACCGGACCCGGGAGGCCGGGTCGCCGCCATAGGCATCGCCGCGCCGGTTGGTCGCGTCCCACAGGAACTGGTCGATCAAATAGCCATGGGCGCCATGCAGTTCGACCCCGTCGAACCCGATCCGCTCCGCGCCCGCCGCCGCCTCCGCGAAGGCCGCTATCACCGCGTCCACGTCATCCTGCGTCATCGCCCGCCCGACCGGCTCGCCGTTCAGCCCGATCCCCGACGGGCTCAGCACGGGCGCCTCCGGGTGCGGCGGCGCGCCCTCCTCCCGCGAAACCCCCACATGCCAGATCTGCGGCGCGATCCGCCCACCCGCGAGATGCACCTGCTTCACGACGTCGGCCCACCCCGCGAGGGCGTCCTCCCCGTAGAAGCGCGGCACGCTGTCGCTCAGCCCGGCCGAGGGATGGTCGATGTACGTCCCCTCCGTAATGATCAGCCCCACCCCACCGGCCGCGCGGCGCGCGTAGTACGCCACCACATCGGCGTTGGGCACGCCCCCGGGCGAGAACATGCGGGTCATCGGCGCCATGGCGATCCGGTTGGGCACGGTCAGCCCGCCCACGGTGAACGGCCGGGACAGAACCTGTGCCGCGCGCTCAGCACTCCCGTTTATGGACACGTTGATACTCCTTGACCTGGCATCGTCACAGCGCGGAATCGCGCTGCCCGGCCAAGCTAAAACCTGACGTCAACGTGAGGGTCAAGTACCGGAGGCCGCCTCCGCTGAACCCCCGGCCGGGGTGCAGGCGCACGGCGGCACCGTCTGCCCCCGCTTGGTGCCTACGCGCCCTACTGTCAGCCAGTGGGCAGACCCACACTGGCTGCTTGACCAATGATGCGAGGGGGCCCGACATGGGAACGCACGGCAAGCCGCCCACACCGAACCCGCAACCGAAGCAGCCGAGTCCACGGGACTCGGACGGGCAGCATCCGGATGTCTCCAGGCCGGGCGGCGGAACGCACCGAAAGTGACCGATCTGGAAGAGCTGCGCGCGCGGGCGGCCGAGACGCTCGACATCGCCGAGCCGTGGATACGGCGCGTGTTCGAGGCCGTCCCGCGACGCGAATTCGTCCCCAGCACCGTATGGGTGGTGGACGGCGGCGTGTACCGGCCGCTCCACCGGGCGGACGACCCCGACCGGTGGGCCCGCATGGTGTATGACCCCGCGCAGGCCATGACCACACAGGTGGACGACGGGGCCCCCGCCACCGCCGGCGGCGATGTGCCCACCAGCTCCATCTCCGCGCCGACTGCCGTCGTGACCATGCTCGCCGAGCTGGATCTGCGGCCGGGGCATCGGGTGCTGGAGATCGGGGCGGGCACCGGGTACAACGCGGCGCTGTTGGCCGAGCGGGCAGGCGCCGGGCGGGTGACCACGCTGGACGTCGACCCGGAGGTGGCCGACGGCGCACGAGTCGCGCTGCACCGGGCCGGGTACGGCGGAGTGACGGTGCTGGAAGCGGACGGCGAGCAGGGCTGGCGCGGGGGCGCGCCCTACGACCGTCTGGTGGCCACGGCCTCGGTGACGTCGATCCCGTGGGCGTGGGTGGAGCAGGTGCGGCCCGGCGGCCTGATCCTGGCCCCGTTCCGCACCGCGTTCTGCTCGCACGGGCTCGCACGGCTGACCGTCTCGGACGGCTGTGTCGAGGGCCGGTTCGTGGGCGCGGTGACGTTCATGGCCGTGCGGGGCCAGCGGGCGCGCCCGCGTATCGATGGGGTCTTCTCCACGGAGGCGTGGGAGGAGAGCCGCGCCGGCAAGTCCGACGTGGACGTCACGGTGCTCGCCGACCCGCACGCCGAGTTCGCGGTCGGGTTGAGGCTGGCCGACGTGGCGCACTGGGCGCAGGACGGCGGGCACTGGTGGTGCAGCCGGGACTCCTGGGCGTACGCGGCGGATGGCGCGGTGCACCAGTGGGGGCCGCGAGACCTGGCCGTCGAGACCGCCGAGGCCCTCGCCTGGTGGGAGGGCGCCGGGCGGCCGGAGTTGTTCGACTTCGGGCTGACGGTCACGGCCGATGGCCACCACCGGGTATGGCTCGGCGATCCCTCGGCGGCGTGGCCCCTGCCCGCCGCGTAGCCGGTACCCCTGCCCGCCGCGTAGCCGGAGCGCCGTCCCGCCGGTCGGGGGCCGTCCCGCTCGCCCGACAGGCCGCCTCCGCCGGGGGTGCCGCATCGGTCGGGTGCGGCGCATGGGCCGGGTGCGGCGCCGTCTCGCGCGCTTCGCGCGATTGAGCAGCGGGGCAGGGGCGGGGGCGCGGATCGACCGCCGACCGCCGGGCCGGTGGGAGCGACCGCCGGTGGCGGCATCCGTGTGCAGGAGGCGAGGCCCGTCGCCGGACCGCCGGACTCCGCATCCACTGCGGCACTGGACCATCCATCAGTCGCGCCTGAACGGTCCACCATCGCACTCGACGCCGCAGGGGGTACCTCTCCCGAAATCCCTTGACAAGGTAGTTGCTTCAGGTCAAGCGTTTTCGGAGGGGGTACCCGGAGGGGCCGTCCCGCCGGGCCGCGCTCCGGATCGGCATCGGCCCCCGGGCGCGGTTGCCGTCACGGCGCGGGCCCCCACCGGCCCGGCGGTCGGCAACGCGCCCTGCGCCCCGGCCCCCGCCCTCCGCTGCTCAATCGCGCGAAGCGCGCGAGGCGAGGCCCGCGCCTGACGCCCGGCCTGTGCTCAGAGGGTGTGGTCGAGGCGGCTGGCCTTCACGGCACGTATGAGGGAGCCGAGCTGCGAATCACCGCATCGGGCTCATCGCTTTCGCGTATGTGGATGCCGCCGGGGGTGGCGGCGAGTTCCACGCAGTTGGCCGCAGCAGCTTCACTGAACGATGACTTCTGCCAGGTGAGGTCCGACATGACCGACCTTCCTCAGCGGATGTGGTCGAGGCGTGCGGTCTTTACGGCTCGTATGAACGACCGAAGGGCTGCTGGGTTGGTGCGGATCACCGTTTCGGGCTCGTCGCTCTCGCGTATGCGGATGCCGTCTGCGACGGCGGCGAGTTCCACGCAGTTTTGGTGGACGTCCGTGCTGAAGGAGGACTTGCGCCACTTGAGATCAGGCATGACCACGCTTCCTAGTAATGGCTGTAGAGGATGTGTCGGATCAGGCCAAGCGAATCTCGAACGTCATGGCTGATCGCGGAAGGGCTGGTGTCCACCGGCGGTAGGGCTACGCCACGGAGCCGGTCGAAGTGCCTTCGGTACTGGGCGACCGACTCCGGGTCGTGCAGGAACATGGACTGGCTTGCGTGGTCCAACTGGATGGTTTCCAGAATCCCGCCGTGTGAAGCGATCAGGTTGAAGGGCGTGTTCGCCATCGGAAGGCCGTCGGCCGCGAAGGGCAGGACCTGAATCGTCACATGCGGCAGTTCCGCCAGTTCTACGAGCCGCAGCAACTGCTTGCGCGTCACGGCGGAGCCGCCGAACCGCATGTGCAGCGCAGCCTCGTGGATGACGGCATGGACCGTGGGCGGGTCTTCAGCGGTGAGGGCCGCCTGGCGGCGCATCCGAAACTCCACCGCCCGGTCGATGTCGGAAGGGTTCGTCACCACGTCGCTGACCCGAAAGATGGCGCGGGTGTAATCCTCCGACTGGAAGACCCCGGGGATGAACAGCGACTCGTAGGAGCGAAGCCCGATGGCGCGGGACTCAAGTTCCGCCAAGTCGAGGGCTGCGGCGCGCATGTCGCCCTTGTAGCCGCTCCACCAGCCCTTGCCCTTGTCTTCCCCGAGGCTGACCAGCGCCTCGACAAGGGGCACACTTGTGCACCCATAACCCTCGCAAAGCCGACGCAGTCGCTCGCTCGGGATCGCCGTGCGGCCGCCCTCGACATGCGTCAGGTGCACACGACCCATGTCGATGAGCGCGCCCGCCTCGTTCAGCGTCAACCCAGCTTGCTCGCGCAACCTTCGCAGCTCTGCGCCAAGGCGGCGCTGTCTTTCCGTGGGGTTGGTTCGCAGTGCCAACGGGGTCTCTCCTCAGGGTGTGGGCCACAGTCTGCCGTCAAGGCGTGGGCCGGTCCACTCATTCTTGTGACTAGGTTGAACTTGTCATCCCCTATCTCTACCGTGTGTGTGGTGGCAGTCACACAGCGGAGCTGTGGAGAGCCGCACGATGCCCGTTTACGAAGCGCCACGGAGGCGTCGCATGGGAGCACTCGCACACCCGGAACATCCGCACCGCTACACCCTCTCCGCCCCCGCCCTCCCCACTTCACCCCGCCTGTGCCGCGACTTCGTACGCGGCATCTTCGCGGCCTCGGGGTTACCCCAACTCGCCGAAGCGGCAGCCCTCTGCACATCCGAGTTGGTGACCAACGTCCATCGCCATGGCAAGGGCGACGTACGGATGGCCGCCACCATCCAGCACGACCGCGTCCGCGTGACCGTCCACGACGACAGCCCCGAACTGCCCTCGCCCCGGCGCGCGGCCGGCGATGACACCAACGGGCGCGGCCTCTTCCTGGTCACCGTCCTCTCCGACGGCTGCGGCATGACCCCCGACGAACCGGCCAACGGCACCGGCAAAGCGGTGTGGTTCGAGTTCAACGTCCCGCCCGCGAACACGAAAAGCACCGCATGAATGCCACTCCCGCTGAGCGAGTCGCCGAGGCCCTGCGCGACGACTTGGCCGCCCACGGCGTACGGCTCCCCGACGTACGAGCCGACCTCACCGACCCCCGGCAACCCCGGCTGGAACTCGGCACCATCCCTCTCGGCACCGGCTTCGCGCTGCTGCGCGTGCTCACGGACTATCAGCGTCTCTTGAAGGCCGAGCGTCGGCGAAGGTCCTGATCCTGACACCCACGAGCTGTTCGCTACCGGTTGTCAGGGAATCGCCGATGGTGACCAACTCCAGGTGGCTGAGATTGCGAAGCGGAGTCAGGTCGATGGGATGCGTGTGCCTGGATACGCCCTCGATTATGAGGCGGCGAAGCCCCGGGAAGGTGTGGGATAGGCCGTCAAGGTCCACTGATTCGTAGAAGACGATGTGCAGCTGGGAGATGTGCGGTAGCTGGTGTTCCGATGCTAGCGACTTGTGCCCACTGACCAAGATCGTGAGGCTTTCCAGGGAGGTGAACTGATCCAGAGTGCGGAGGATCTGGCCTTCCGGGGTTGTGGTGCAGCTTAAGGACCGCAGGGGAGCGTCACCTAGCGAGGTCAGATCGGTAACCCGGGTACAACCGGCCAAGTCGAGCTCTTGCAGTTGAGGGAAGTCACCGACGGCGCCGAGATCTTGCAGGACATTGTTGTTGGGCATCCATAGGTGGGTGAGATGGCTGGGATCCAGGGAGGCGCGGAGCTCATCCTCCGTGAGGTTGCCGCGCAGGAGCAGCTTTGAGTGAGGGCCGGTTTCCTGAAGCAGGCGCAAGTGCTCCGTGGACTCGGCCACGAAGTACAGCCCGTCCGGTTGGAGGCGGGAGATCACGTCCGCGAAGTAGCGTTCAGTGTCGTATCGCCCCCAGCACGAGGCGAGCTGTCGACGAACATTGAGCGCCGGGTGGTCGGCGAATTGGGCCAGATAGGGGATCGCCGCGTCCACCGGTATGCGTGAGGCCGTCACCACACAGCTTTCCGCGACCTCGTCCGCCAGCCCCTCCGGCCCCGGAAGAAGCTCCAGGACCAGTGGGCCCACCGTGGCCAACTCCCGTGCTCGCGGGATGTCCAGGGGCGGGATGAACCCCATCGCGTGCCGCGTGACCTCGTCCCGTATCGCCGGGTCCAGATCGGGCGCGTGCTCCAGGCAGGCCATGGCCAGCAGAAACAGACGAAGCGCCGAGTCGGCGCCGTCCTTGTGCCGGGCCAGCTCCAGCAGCTTGTTCAGCAGCTCCGCCCGCTCGCGCGGTCGCGCATGCGCGACCGCCATGCGGATGACGTCCTCCCACTGCGCGTCATGCGCATTGCGGATCAGCAGGCCGACGTCCCACGCCTCCACCGCCGCCTTCGCGCCCAGGTAGTCCTGGAAGGTGCGGTGGATGAAGTCCACCGTGCTCACGGACGGCTCGCGCAACAGCCCACTCCGGAGCAGCAGATGGCGCAGGATGGCCGGGGCGTCGCCCAAGGCCTGGGCGGCGGGGACGGAGGGGAGGGCCTCCTCGATGAGGCGCTCCGCGCGGTCGCGGTCCAGCTCGGCCTCGCCGTTGCGGATCAGGTAGTAGGCGAGCCGCTGGAGGAGCTGGATCTGCGGCTCCTCGTCCAACTGGACGTCACCCGGCGCGTAGATATGGCGCTCGGTGTCGCGCCGCGTCAGCAGCATCGACAGCGCCGCGTCGTACAGAGCCTTGCGGCCCGGTGGCAGATAGCCGCGCCGGGCGCGGTGCAGGGCGCAGATCAGCCCGCACATCAGCGGGTTCGTGGCGAGGCGGCTCAGGTCCTGCTTGGTGCGGACGGCCGTGTGCAGGGCCGACTCGTAGTCGTCCAGCGCCGCCCGCTCCTCCTCCGTACGGCAGCTCTGGCGCGCCGCCTCATGCCAGCGGTCGATGAACGCCGCCATGTCCTCGCGGCTCATCGGGGACAGCGTGAACTCGGAGAAGCCCTGCGCCCCCAGCCAGTCGTCGGCGACAGCGGAGGGGCGGGAGGTGACCAGCCACAGATTGTCCGGGTAGGCGATGAGGAGGTCGGTCAGCCAGGCCCGGGTGCGCTCGCGGTCGCGCTCGGGGATCTCGTCGATGCCGTCGATCAGCAGCAGCCCGCGGCCGGCGTTCAGGACGCGGTCGGCCCAGCCGGGCGGCTGCGCGCCGTCCAGGGGGTTGTGGACGGAGGCCAGGAATGAGGCCGGGGAGGGCAGGGATGCCTGGCGGGCGATCGTACGCAAGGGGAGGACGAAGGGGACGCGGCCGATGAGCTGCTCCAGGCCGCGCGGCGACTCCTGCCGTGCGGTGCACACGGCGAGCCACTGGACGAGCGTGGTCTTGCCGGAGCCCGCGACCCCGCGCAGCAGCACCCGCTGATGGCCCGAGAGCGCCCGGTCGGCGGGGAGGGCCGCAGGGAGCGCGGCATGCGCGGTGTGCTCGGCGGCGGGTGACTCACCGGACCCACCGGGCTCCCCGGCGAACGCCCCCAGCGGACGCTCCTCGCCCGAGGAGACCGCCTCCAGGCTGAGATACGCCGCATCCAGCGGCCACGTGGCCTCCGCGTGGCTGAGGTCGATCCCGACGATGGTCAGCGTGGAGTGCTTGCCGATCATGTACTCGGCGTAGCGGCGCTCGAACCCCGCGTCCTGCGCGGTCTGGGACGGAATCCGCTCGATCAGGATGTCGATCTTGGTGATCAGCTCGCTGAGTCGGCCGCTCTGGTCGACGAGGGTGCGGGGGATGAAGGCCGAGCGCTGGGTGAAGAAGTGCAGGATGTGCAGGCAGGCGGTGTCCAGCAGGCGCTGGTAGAGCAGCGTGCCGCCCTGGCTGAGGAACAGCTTGTTGCCCTTGGCGAGGGTGGCGTCGATCAGCGCACGGGCCAGTCCTCGGTGGCCGAGCTGCACCGCCTGGACGTCGTTCATGTCGAGGTCGCCGAGCGCGTACAGCGTGGTGGCCAGTTGCTCGGCGACGAGCTCGTCCTCGTCGGCGGGGCACGGCCGCTCGCCGGGGCCGGCGTGCCGGGTGGCCTGGGCGACCAGTTCGGCGGCGAGCTTGTCGAGGTCCTTCTCGGTCAGCGTGCGCTTCTCGCCGCGGAACGAGACGAGGGAGGAAATGCGGACCGGCTGGTCGACCAGCCCGGCGCCCGGCCCCTCCTTGACGAACAGCTTCTTGATGAGCGGTGCGGCGACGCCCGACGCCAGGCGCGCGCCGATGACTGCGGGATCCACGTCCCATTCCCCCCGGTAGTTGTGTGTCCCTGACCGGACAGCGTACAGCGGGGTAAGGACTTTGGTCCCGAATCGGACATCCGAAAGTCCCTGCGCAGGTGACTTCTCACACAGGCCCTTCGGTGCCTACTACGGTAAATAGGGGATCTCGCAGGTCAGAGGTGTGATGGGGGTTTCCGGGAATTTCGCACGGGAAACGCATCACATAACCAATTCGCTACGTAACCACTTAGTAGAAGAACGCCTTGGCCTATTCGCGAGAACGGGATAACAAGAGGCGTCCAAAGACGCTTCTGGAGGTACTTCCCATGGCCCCGCGCGCCACAAACCGCCGTTTCTCGCTCACGTCCGTATCCAAGGGGCGCGCCGCTGTGGTCGCCGTCGGCCTGGGCGCCTCGCTCGCGCTGGGCGCCGGAACGGCGTTCGCCGTGGGGGCGGGCGAGGCCCCCGCCGCCCCGTCCGTCAAGCAGGTCGCCGTGAAGGCCCCGGCCAAGAAGGCCCCCGCGAAGGACTGGCAGACCCCGGTCGACAAGTTCTCGATAGGCGCGGGCTTCGGTCTGGCGGGCAACCTGTGGTCGCACAACCACAGCGGTCAGGACTTCGTCGTGCCGACGGGCACCCCGGTGCACGCGGCCCACGACGGCGTCGTCGTCAAGGCGGGCCCGAACGGCGGCGGTGACGGCCCCGCGTACGGCAACGCGATCGTGATCAAGCACGACAACGCGACGTACTCGCAGTACGCCCACCTGTCCCGGATCGATGTCCGGATCGGCCAGACCGTGACCGAGGGCCAGCAGATCGGCCTGTCCGGCAGCACCGGCAACTCGACCGGCCCGCACCTGCACTTCGAGATCCGTACGACGCCGAACTACGGCAGCGCGGTCGAGCCGCTCAAGTTCCTCCGCGACCACGGCGTCAACGTCTGACGCGACCACGGCGTCAAGACCTGACGCGACCACGGCGTCAAGGTCTGACGCAATTCATGCGCTTTGCGCGCATATCAGCCATGCGTCGATGACGCATGCGCCTGCTTCACCAGATCGAGGGCGACTTCGAGGACAGCCTTGCGCTTGGCCTCGGCGTCGCCCTCGATCGCCTGCAGCGCGAACATCCGCGCATGCATGCTGAACAGGGCCGTGATGCTCCGGACCTGGTCGACCATGGGCGCCTCCGGGTCCCGGATCAGGGCGGAGATGGCGAGCATCCGGTTCTTGAAGATCTGGCCGATGCTCAGCTCGCGCACCGTCGCCTGGTTCTCCTGCATGAAGCGCATCAGCGGCTCGGCGATGTCCAGGGACGCGCTGTAGCGGCGCAGCAGCTCCAGCTTGGTCTCCAGCGTGCGCGGCTGCTGCTCGCCCCAGACGATCAGCTCGTCCAGCGGCCGGCCCAGGTCCTGGAACAGGCTGAGGACGATGTCTTCCTTGGTCTTGAAGTGGTAGTAGAGCGCTGCCTTGGTGACCTCGAGGTGCTCGGCGATCTCGCGCAGTGACGTTTTCTCGTAACCCCGCTCCGCGAAGAGTTCCAGGGCCACGTCCTGGATGCGCTGACGGGTGTCTCCCCGCCGCGGTGTGCTGCCCATGGTGCTCTCCTGTGCTGGTGGTCTGGCTGCCGTCGGCAGGCCGAACGTAACTTACTTGACGCCCGGCTAGTTGGCGCCTTACCGTCTCCACTGTACTGAACTAGCCGGGCGGCAAGTAAGTGGGCGTCAGGGCTCTCATCATCCAGGGGGAGACGGAGAACATGTTCCGGAAACCATCAGAAGACGAAGCGCCATCCGCTTCGATATCGGCTCAGCCCGCCCAGGAGGCCCAGATACCCAAGGAGCCCAAGGGCAAGGCCGAGCCGAAGCAGCGCAGTACCAGTGTGGTGATCTTCGCACTGATGATCGCGATGCTGCTCGCGATGCTCGACAACATGATCGTGGGCACCGCGATGCCGACCATCGTCGGCGAGCTGGGGGGGCTCGACCACCTCTCCTGGGTGGTGACCGCGTACACCTTGGCCACCGCCGCCTCGACCCCCATCTGGGGCAAGCTCGGCGACATGTACGGCCGCAAGGGCGTCTTCCTCACCTCCATCGTGGTCTTCCTCGGTGGCTCGGCCCTGTCCGGTATGGCACAGAGCATGGGGGAGCTGATCGGCTTCCGGGCCATCCAGGGCCTGGGCGCGGGTGGCCTGATGGTCGGCGTGATGGCGATCATCGGTGACCTGGTGCCGCCCCGGGAGCGTGGCCGCTACCAGGGCATCATGGCCGGTGTGATGGCCGTGGCCATGATCGGTGGCCCGCTGGTCGGCGGTACCCTCACCGACCACCTCGGCTGGCGCTGGATCTTCTACATCAACCTCCCGCTCGGCGCCGTCGCCCTCGCTGCGATCACCGCCGTGCTGCACCTGCCGAAGAAGCGCTCCCAGGGACGGATCGACTACACCGGTGCGGCCCTGCTGACCGTGGGCATCACCGCGCTTGTGCTGATCACCACCTGGGGCGGCAACGAGTACGACTGGGGTTCGGCCCAGATCCTCGGGCTCGGGGCGGTCGGTGTCCTCTCGCTCGTCGCGTTCGTCTTCGTCGAGCAGCGGGTCGCCGAGCCCGTGCTGCCGCTGCACATCTTCCGTAACCCCAACTTCACGCTGGTCACCGCCATCGGCTTCCTCGTCGGCTTCGTGATGTTCGGCTCGACCACCTTCCTGCCGCTCTATCAGCAGACCGTCCAGGGCGCCACGGCCACCAACTCCGGGCTGCTGCTGCTCCCGATGCTGCTGGGCATGCTGGTCGTCTCGCTGGTCGCGGGCCGGGTCACCACCCAGACCGGCAAGTACAAGATCTTCCCGATCATCGGCGGTTTCCTGATCACCACCGGGATGTTCCTGCTGTCCACGATGGACACCGAGACCACCCGCTTCAGCTCCGGCCTCTACATGGCGGTGCTCGGCATGGGCATGGGCTGCCTCATGCAGACGACCATGCTCGTGGCGCAGAACAGCGTCGAGATGAAGGACATGGGCGTCGGCAGCTCCTCCGCCACCCTCTTCCGCACTCTGGGCGGCTCCTTCGGTGTCGCCATCCTCGGCGCCCTGTTCACCAGCCAGGTGCGGGACACCATGAGCGAGCGGGCCGGTGGGAAGGCCGCGGCCGTCACCTCCGGGAGCGCCCAGCTCGACCCGGCCAGCCTCAAGAAGCTGCCCCCGGGGATCCGGGACGCGTACACCCACGCGGTGGCCAGCGGTGCGCACCAGGTGTTCCTGTGGGGCGCGCTGATCAGCATCATCGGCTTCCTCGCGGCCTGGTTCGTCAAGGAGGTCCCGCTGCGCGGGGGCGCCGCCAAGTCCACCGACGGCGACCAGGCCCCGGCCGACGCGGCGCCGGTCGCCGAGACCGTCTGACCTACGGCCTCTGAACGACGGCCTCTGACATACGGCCTCTGAGCGACGGCCTCCGAGGGATCACCTTCCTGTCAGTGGGGCATGACAGCATCGGCCCCGTGGTGACCTCGCCGGACGAGGCGCGGCTGGCGCATCTGCGCCGGCTGCGCCTCGCGAAGGATGTGATGGACCGCGACTGGGCCGAGCCGCTCGACCTGGACGCGGTCGCCGCGCATGCCGGCTATTCGCGCTATCACTTCATCCGCGCCTTCAAGGGCGCCTACGGATCCACGCCCGGGCAGTATCTGACCCGGCGCCGCATCGAGCGGGCCGAGGAGCTGCTGCGCTCGGCCAATCTCTCGGTCACCGAGATCTGCTCGCTCGTCGGCTTCAGCAGCCTCGGCACGTTCTCGACGAGCTTCAAGAAGCAGACCGGGCTCACCCCCAGCGCCTACCGGGACCGATACGTCGGCCGGGCCGCGGGGGTCATACCGGGGTGTTACGCCATGCTGTGGTACGGCGGGCGCGACGCACGCGCCCACATCGGTGGTGCCGAGGACAGCAATTCTTGAGAAGCGGGCCGGACCCCCTGCTGCCTACGGTGGCGATGTCGCGACGACGCGCGATCCATCCCGATACCTCCGGAGGCAGCAATGATCAAGGGGATGTCCATCGTCACCGTCTGGGTCCTCGACCAGGACCGGGCCAAGGCGTTCTACACCGAGAAGCTGGGCCTCGAGGTCCGCACCGACATGAGCATCGGCGGGGACGGCGAGGGCGGCGGTATGCGCTGGCTGACGGTCGGCGCCAAGGACCAGCCGGATGTGCAGCTCACCTTGATGGTGCCCAGCTCGCCGGGGCTCGACCCGGAGTCCGCCGAGGCCCTGAGGACGCTGGTCGCCAAGGGCGTGCTCGGCGCCGGGGTGTTCACCACCGATGACATCCACCGGGACTACGAGGCGCTCAAGGCCAAGGGCGTGGAGTTCGTCCAGGAGCCCCAGGAGCGTCCGTACGGCACCGAGGCCCTCTTCCGCGACGACTCCGGCAACTGGTTCTCGTTCACCCAGCCCCGCGCGGAGATGGACTTCAGCCAGCCCTGGGACGGCTGCGTCTCGGACTGATCGCTCAGTCCGGCACCTCGATGATCGGGAAGCTGCCGGTGTTGGTGGGCGCGGACTCCGGCAGCCAGAGCACGGCGACCGCGCCCCGGCACTCGCCGTCCGTGCCGTCCGTGCCATTCGTGCCGTCCGTGCCGTCGGTCCCGTCCGGCCCGTCCAGCACCGGATCGGCGTTGCGGAACGTCAGCCGGGCGCCCAGCACCCGCGCCTGGCCCGCGGCTATCGTCAGCCCCAGGCCGTGCCCGGTGCCCGCGCGGTCCTTGCTGCCGGTGCGGAACCGGCTCGGCCCGTCCTTCAGCAGCTCCTCCGGGAAGCCGGGGCCGTGGTCGCGGACGCGCAGCACCCGTCCCTCGACGGTGACCTCGAAGGGCGGCTTGCCGTGCCGGGCGGCGTTGGCGAGCAGATTGCCCATGATCCGCTCCAGCCGCCGGGGGTCGGTGGAGACATGGGCGTCACGCGCCACATTGATCACCGCGTCGGGGGCCACCGCCCGCACCCGGCGGGCGATGAACTCGGCCACGGCTATCTCCTGGAGCTCCGCGCGCTCCGCGAAGCCGTCCAGCCGCGCGACCTCCAGGACGTCCTCGACCAGCGTGCGCATCGCCTGCGCCCGGTCCCGTACCAGCTCGGTGGGGCGGCCCGGCGGCAGCAGCTCGGCGGCCGTGAGCAGCCCGGTGACCGGGGTGCGCAGCTCATGCGCGATATCGGCGGTGACCCGGCGCTCCGCCTCCAGCCGCTGCTGCAGCGCCTCGGCCATGCCGTCGACCGCGCGCGCCAGATCGTCGGTCTCATCGCGCACCCGGCCGCCGATCGCCTCGCGCACCCGGACCTCGGAGTCGCCCTCGGCCAGCTTGCGGGCGGCGGTGGCCGCCTTGCGCAGCCGCCGGGAGAGCTGATCGCCGACGAGCACACCGAGTGCGATACCGCCCATCACCACCGCCACCGAGCCGATCAGCAGCACCCGGTCGAGATCGTTGAGAACGGCGAAGCGGTCCTGGAACTTGGTGTGGACGGACAGCACCTTGCCGTTCCGCAGCGGCACCGAGGCCCACACCTCGGGGGCGCCGGTGCCGGAGTCCTCCAGATAGGTGGCGCGCTGGCCGCGCCACGCCTCCTTCTTGAGCTGCTCGGGCAGCTTGGGGTCGTCCAGCTTGGCGCCGAAGCCCAGCACCCGGGACTGCTCGTACCACCGCTGGGCGACCTTCACCCGCTCGTCCATCACGGTGCGGCTGTTGTCGAGCATCGAGACGCGGGCCGCGTTGTGGACGACGAGGCTCAGCACCACCGCGACGAGCGTGCTCACCGCCGCGATGGCGAGACTGACCTTCCACCGCAGGCCGGTGCGGAGTGCGAATCGCCCCAACGCCGGTCAGCCCTTGAGCTTGTAGCCGAAGCCGCGGACCGTCTCGATCCGGTCCTGGCCTATCTTGCCGCGCAGCCGCTGCACATGGACGTCCACGACCCGGGTGTCCCCGCCCCAGCCGTACTCCCAGACCCGCTCCAACAGCCGGTCACGGGAGAGCACGGTGCCGGGCGCGGCCGAGAACTCCAGCAGCAGCCGCATCTCGGTCGGGGTGAGCGCGACCTGCCGGCCGCCCTTGCGGACCTCCATGCCCTCGGGGTCGATCTCCAGATCGCCGAAGCACAGCACCCCGCCGTCGGGCTCCTCGGGGACGGGCTCCGCGCCCCGCCCGCCGGGGCCGCTGGCATGGCCGAAGCGGCGCAGCACGGCCCGGATGCGGGCGACCAGCACGGCGCCGTCGAAGGGCTTGGTCACATAGTCGTCGGCGCCGGCTTCGAGGCCGAGCACCACATCGATCGAGTCGGCACGCGCGGAGAGCATGATCACGGGCACGGTGGACTCATCGCGGATCCGGCGGCACAGGCTGACCCCGTCCAGGCCCGGAACCATCACATCGAGCAGCGCGATATCGGGGCGGTCGGCGCGGAAGCGCTCGAGGCCGGTCAACCCGTCGGGTGCGGCCGTCACGAGAAAGCCATCGCGCTCCAGGGCGAGCTGCGTGGCTTCACGGATGACATCGTCGTCCTCGACGAACAGCACATGGGTCTCGGCCACAGCCTCGGTTCAGCCTTCCGTTCCGTCGTCGGCGCTCACGGACGGCGCCGGGGTCGCCTCTTCCGTGGGCACATTCTTGCTGTAGTCGGTGCGCTTGCGGGACAGCACGTCGAACGTATTGTGCGCCTCGGTCCAGCGGTAGGTGATCACGGCCTCGCTCGAAGGGCAGCAGACGGAGTCACCGGAGGCGTAGGCGAGCTTGGTCACCCGCAGCTCGTCCTCGTCGATGTCGGCGTAGACGGGCGGCTGCTCGTCGCTGAACACGTTCTCGTACCGGTCGCCCGCCTTGCGGTACACATACGAGCCGATGCCGAAGCCATCGCCGCAGCTCGTCACGTTGATCACCAGGTCGGAGGCGCTGGAGCCGGTCAGCTTTCCGTACGCCACGTCCACCGGGTAGCCCTCGATCTGCTGCTTGCCCTCGGGCACCTTGCCCTTGGGGCAGGGCTTGAGGTTCGCCTTCAGATCGTCGCTGACGTTCGGATCCGTCTTGACCAGCTTGATCGCGTCGACCTTCTGCCCGGTCGGTGACGGCCGGCCCGAGGCGTGGCGACCCGCGTACGAGCCCGGGTCCGCGGCGGCCCACTCGGTGCGCGCCGGTCCCTCCTTGCGCACACCCTCGCTGGCGGCGCCGCATCCGGCCAGCATCCAGCCGCCGGCCGCGGCGAGGCCCACGACCGCACCGCCGGTGATCATGGCTGTTTTGCTGGGAGAGGCCCTGGTCAGGCCGCGCACCGTTCCTGCCCCCGCTCCTGGCGGCCGCGCCGGACCCGACCCGTGTGCTGCCGGACGTTCCCGGTCCGCTTGCCTTCCTCGTCCCGACGGCCGAGCGCGCGGGCGTCCAGATCGCGGCTCTCCAGCTCCTGCCGCAGCCGGGCCAGCGCCCGGTGCAGCGTGCTCTTGACCGTTCCGGTCGACATTCCGAGCGCCTCCGCGGTCTCTTCCGTCGTCATCTGCTCCCAGTGTCGCAGCACCACGACACTGCGCTGCTTGGGAGCCAGCACCGAGAGGATGTCCATCAGCAGGGCGCGGTCCGCGTGCTGCTCGGTGCTGTCCTCGACACTCGCCTCGGGAAGCTGCTCGGTGGGCACCTCGTCCAGCTTGCGGGCGCGCCACCATTCGGTACGGGTGTTGATCATCACGCGCCGGAGATAGGCGTCGGCGAGCGATTTGTCGGCTATGCCGTCCCAGCGGCCGTAGGTGCGCACCAAGGCGGTCTGGAGCAGGTCCTGTGCCTCGACCGGGTCCGGAATCAGCCGACGGGCGCTGCGCAGCAGCGCGTCCTGCCGATTCCGCACGTACTCCTCAAAGTCCAGAACATTGCTGCCCATGATGCAGCCTCCATCCCGCTGATCCCCGCCGTTGATGTGCCGTCCTGTCGGTCGGCGCGAGAAGGACGCTACGGAGGCGCTGTTGCGGCGCCATGCGCATCCGGGCCTCGGCGAATGCACAGCTACCCATAGGTTGTGTAACAACGGAACCCGGTTCGACCGAGTGTCAGAACCGGGTCCTGGGAGTGTCACAGGTCTGTCACAGACAGGGCCGTGACGAGGAATTTCCTCAGGTCAGCGGCAGTCGGTAGAGGCCGCCCGAGAGCGGTTCCACCAGCCCGTCGGAGACCAGCCCGTCGAGCGCGCGGGCCCGCTGCACCGGCTCGTGCCACACCTGGTCCAGCGTCGCCTGCGGCACGGGTGTCACCGTCCCCCGCAACACCGCGAGCAGCTTGCCGCGCACCTGACGGTCCGTACCGGCATAGGTCTGGCCGCGCCGCGGCGGTCCGTCGTGCTCCGGGGAACCGGCCTGGCGCCAGGCGCAGAGCGCGGCGATCGGGCAGCGGGCGCAGTCGGGGGTGCGGGCCGTGCAGACCAGTGCGCCCAGCTCCATCGTGGCGGCCGCCCAGCGCGCCGCGGTCGGCTCGTCGCCGGGGAGCAGGGTGCGGGCCTGCTTGCGCTCGGCGGCGGTGGTGGCGTTCGGCGGGTACTGCGCACCGCCGACCGCGCGCGCGAACACCCGGCGGACATTGGTGTCCAGGACCGGATGGCGCTGGCCGTACGCGAACGAGGCCACGGCCGCCGCCGTGTACTCACCCACCCCCGGCAGCGCCAGCAACTGGGCGTGGTCGCGCGGTACGTCACCGCCGTGCCGCTCCCTTATGGCGGCCGCGGCGCCGTGCAGCCGCAGCGCCCGGCGCGGATAGCCGAGCCGGCCCCAGGCGCGGACCGCCTCACCGGGCGGTTCCGCGGCCAGGTCGGCCGGGCGCGGCCAGCGGGCGAGCCACTGCTCGTACACCGGCAGCACCCGGTTCACCGGGGTCTGCTGGAGCATGAACTCGCTCACCATCACGCCCCAGGCACCGGCCTCGGGGCGACGCCAGGGGAGGTCGCGCGCGTGCGCGTCGAACCAGTCGATGACGGGCCGGTGCAGGACGGCTCCGTCGGGGTCGGGGGATGCGGCGGCCGGGACGGCGGAAGCGGAAATGGCAGTCATCGCTCTCGATCCTGGCACGACCGGACGGTTTGCGGGCGCGCTGGGCGCGGGCGTTCGGGTCGAGCCGCGCCAGTCGTTGCCAAATCGTGCAATACGGGCGTCCGCGCGGGAACGGATGGCCGCTTTCCGCGCCCGGGTGCGGTCTTTCTGCCCCCGCAGGGTGGCCGCAGGGCGATTCTGGGGCATCCGGGGGGCGTCTTGGGGCGACTCGTGGCGGCCTGGTGGCGAACTTATGGCGGTCTCATGTGCGGGATCCGGTCGGATCATGAGAAAAGAAGGGAACGGGGCGGGGGTTATTGGCCGGTAGAGCTCCCGATCTCTCGTAGAGTTTCCGCGTGGGATCTCTGCGCAATCCGATCGGGCCGCTTCCCTCCTCCATTTACTGGCGGCGGAGGATCGTTGCGCTGGCCCTGTTCGTCGTCATCGTGCTCCTGGTCATCTGGGCCTTCGGCTGGGGTGGTTCGGGCGGTGGCGGAAGTGACGAGGGCAAGGGATCGGGCGGCGGGGGACCCGCGAGCACGATCACCCCGGGCCCCTCCTCATCCGGGCCGGTGAACAGCGAACGGCCGGGCGGGCGCGACGAGTCGGACAACGGCGGCTCGGGCTCCGGCGGCAGCGGCGGTAGCGGCGGTGGCGGCGGTGGCTCGGACGACGGCGGTACGGACGCGGGCGGCGGTGGCGGCTCCGGCGGCGCGGGTGGCGCCGGGGGCTCCTCGGGCGGCGGCGCGGGCGGTGGCATCGGCACCGGGACCGGACAGGGTCTGCCCGCCGGGTCGAGCCTGCCGGACTGCCGCCCCGGCGACGCGGAATTGACGGTGCGCAGCGTCAAGGACTCCAAGGTCAAGAACACCTGGGCGCCGGGGGAGAAGCCCGCCTTCGAGATCGTCGTGAAGAACACCAAGTCGAAGTCCTGCAAGGTCGACTTCGGCCGCGCGGCGGCCTCACTGACCATCACGGACGCCAAGAACGCCCATGTCTGGGCCTCCGGCGACTGCCCGGAGGGCAGCGCCACCGCGCTGGTCGAGGTAAAGGGCTCCGGCCAGACCAAGCGCACCGTGGAGTGGGACCGCAAGCGCAGCGCCGAGCACTGCGCCACCCCGTCGGGCAGCGCGTCGGCCAAGCCCGGCACCTATCTGGTCGAGGTGAAGGTGGACGGCCTCGGCACGGCCAAGGTGTCGTTCGTCCTCGAGAAGGACTGAGCGGCGGCTACGAGGGCTGAAGCACGGCTACGGAGACGCTGGAGCGCCAGCCGCTACGGGGGCGCTGGGGCGCGCCAGCGGCTACGGGGGCGCCGGGGCGCGTGGCGGCGCCCGGTCGAACGTACGCGGCGGAACGTGGTGGCGCCCGGTCGAACGTACGCGGTGGAACGTGGCGGCGCTCCGCCGGTACGTACGCGGCGCCCGGTCGAACGTACGCGGTGGAACGTGGCGGCGCTCCGCCGGAACGTACGCGGTGGAACGCGGTGGCGCCCCCCGCACGTACGCGCCGGAACGCGGTGGCGCCCCGTCGAACGTACGCGGTGGAACGCGGCGGCGCCCCGCGCACGTATGCGCCGGAACGCGCCGCCGCCCCGTCGGACCTACGCGCCGCTGCTCAGACGTACCGCTCCAGGATGGACGACTCGGCCAGCCGTGACAGGCCCTCGCGGACCGAGCGCGCCCGGGCCTCGCCCACGCCGTCCACCATCTGCAGATCGTCCACGCTCGCCGCCAACAGTTTCTGCAGGCCCCCGAAATGCTCCACCAGCCGCTCGATGATGGCGCCCGGAAGCCGCGGCACCTTCGCCAGCAGCCGGAAGCCGCGCGGCGAGACCGCCGAGTCGAGGGTCTCGGGCGAGCCGGTGTACCCCAGTGCCCGGGCCACGATGGGCAGTTCGAGCAGCTCGGTGTGGGTCAGCCGGTCCAGCTCGGCGAGCGCGTCGGCCACCGTACGGGTGCGCTTGGCGGTCGGCTCGGGGACGTAGTCGCGCACCACCAGCTCACGCTCGGGCTCGACGCCCGCGATCAGCTCGTCGAGCTGGAGGGAGAGCAGCCGGCCGTCGGTGCCCAGCTCGACCACGTACTCCGCGATCTCGGTGGCGATGCGCCGGACCATCTCCAGCCGCTGTGCGACCGCGCTCACATCCCGGACGGTGACCAGGTCCTCGATCTCCAGGGCCGAGAGCGTGCCCGCGACCTCGTCGAGGCGGAGCTTGTACCGCTCCAGGGTGGCCAGCGCCTGGTTGGCGCGGGAGAGGATCGCCGCCGAGTCCTCCAGGACCCGCCGCTGGCCGTCCACATACAGCGCGATCAGCCGCATCGACTGGCTGACGGAGACCACCGGGAACCCGGTCTGGATGGAGACGCGCTGCGCGGTGCGGTGCCGGGTGCCGGTCTCCTCGGTGGCGATCGCCGCGTCCGGAACGAGCTGCACCCCCGCCCGCACGATCTTGGTGATGTCCTTGTCGAGAACCAGCGCGCCGTCCAGCTTGCACAGCTCGCGCAGCCGGGTCGCGGTGAACTCGACGTCGATCACGAAGCCGCCGGTGCACAGCGACTCGACGGTCTTGTCGGTGCCGAGCACGATCAGCCCTCCGGTGTTTCCCCGGAGGACGCGCTCGAGGCCGTCGCGCAACGCCGTGCCGGGCGCGACCGCGCTCAGGGAGGCACGCATCAGACCGTCGGCCTTGCCGGGTGCCGTTGCCCGGTCGCCTGCTGCCACTGCACTCCTCCGTCGCAAGGTCTGTCGGTGCCGCGAGTCGCCCTGCCATGCCGATGTACGAGGCCACGTATGGGCGAGACCAGGGCAAAGTCTACCGGCGGCCACCGGCCTCCCGTGGGGTCTCCCGGCGTACGCCCGTAGGTGTGAAACGGAGTGCGGCTCCCCCTGTGCCGCGCACCACCCGGATCACCGCCCCCTTGCGTACGCCCTCACCAGCACACTCGGCCACGCTCCGGCCGCTGTTCTGCGGACGGCTCGCGCCGATTTGGGCCACGCTCCGGCCGGTGTTCCGTCGACGCCTCGTCCCCAATTCGGCCACGGCCCGCCGCCTCGGCATCGCCCACCATCCCGGCCACCGCCGCCACCTCAGGCCACGGCCCGTCACCTGGGCTTCGCCCGCTACCTCAGGCCACGGCCTGTCACCCTCGGCCTCGCCTGCCGCCTTAGCCATGGTCCTCCGCGTCCGCCCGCGTCTTTTCGTCGCGCTCGCGGCGCCGCGGCAGCATCCGCAGCGCGTCCCCGATGTCCGCGACCTCCAGCACCCGCATCCCGTCCGGAATCCGGCCCGGATCGCTCGGCACCAGGGCGTGGGTGAAGCCGAGGCGGGCCGCCTCCGACAGCCGCCGCTGCACTCCGGTGACCCGCCGGACCTCGCCCGCGAGACCCACCTCGCCGATCGCCACCAGGTTCTTGGGCAGCGGGGTGTCACTGGCGGCGCTGGCCAGCGCGAGCGCCACGGCGAGGTCCGCGGCCGGCTCGGACAGCTTCACGCCGCCCACCGTGGCGGTGTAGATATCCCGCTTGCCCAGCGCGCTGATCCGGCCGCGCTGCTCCAGAACGGCGAGCATCATCGAGACCCGGGAGGTCTCCAGACCGGAGGTGGTGCGGCGCGGGGAGGGGATCTGGGAGTCGACCGTGAGCGCCTGCACCTCGGCCACCAGCGGCCGGCGGCCCTCCAGGGTGACCGTCAGACAGGTGCCCGGCACCGGCTCGTCGCGGCGGGTGAGAAACAGCCCGGAGGGATCGGCGAGCCCGGTGATGCCCTCGTCGTGCAGCTCGAAGCAGCCGACCTCGTCCGTCGCCCCGTAGCGGTTCTTCACCCCGCGGACCAGCCGCAGCCGGGCGTGCCGGTCGCCCTCGAACTGCAGGACCACATCGACCAGATGCTCCAGCAGCCGGGGCCCCGCGATGGCGCCGTCCTTGGTGACATGGCCCACCAGCAGCGTGGACATACCGCGCTCCTTGGACACGCGGATGAGCGCCCCGGCCACCTCGCGCACCTGCGCCATCCCGCCCGGCGCGCCGTCGATCTCGGGCGAGGCGATGGTCTGCACCGAGTCCAGGACGAGCAGCGAGGGCTTGACCGAGTCGAGATGGCCGAGGACCGCGGACAGGTCGGTCTCGGCGGCGAGGTAGAGATGCTCGCTCAGCGCGCCGATGCGGTCGGCGCGCAGCCGCACCTGACTCGCCGACTCCTCACCCGTGATGTAGAGCGTGCGGTGCTCCTCGGAGGCGGCCTTGGCCGCCACGTCCAGCAGCAGCGTGGACTTGCCGACCCCGGGCTCCCCGGCGAGCAGCACGACCGCGCCGGGGACCAGCCCGCCGCCGAGCACCCGGTCCAGCTCGTCCACGCCCGTGCCGCGCGCGGTGGCCTGACGGCCGTCGACCTGGCTGATGGGCAGGGCGGCCGAGGTGACCCGGCCGGGCGCGGTGGTGCGCACCGCGGGCGCGCCGTACTCCTCGACCGTGCCCCACGCCTGGCACTCCGGGCAGCGGCCGAGCCACTTGGCGGTGGTCCAGCCGCACTCCGTACAGCGGTAGGAGGGGCGGTCCTTGGCGGATGAGCGGGAGGAGCTACGGGCAGCCATGCCGTAACGCTAGCGTCGGCCACCGACAGAGCCGAACGGCGGTGGTGACGGCCCCGTCACGGGCCCCTTCACGAGCCCTTTCGCGGCCCTCTCAGTGGCCCTTGCCCGGCCTTGCCGGAGGGCGCCGGGCGCATAGCAGGTTACGGCCACCGGAGGGGGACACCTGTCCCCTTATGAGGGAGATGGTCACCCGTAAGGGTTAAAACAGCGCAAGTGGCGCGAGGAAGTCTGCATCATCCGCCTACCGTCGCCGGGTGATGAGCAGCAGGTCCGAGCACTCGACACAGACCACCGGCGCACAGCGGGTGCGGCGCCGTGCGCCCCGCTCCACCACCACCCGCCCCCAGCGCCCTCCCGAACGCTATGAGCCGTATCTCGACGGCCTGTTCACCTACTGCCTGTCGGCCCTGTGCGAGCACGACGCGGCGGCCGTCGCGGTGGGCGATGTGCTGGCGGTGGCCGAGCGCCGCCCCGGCCGGGGGCGGGGCCGGGTCACCGCGGAGGGCGAGCTGTCCCGCCCCTGGCTGTACGCGGTCGCCCGCTGGGCCTGTCTGCGCAAGCTGGCCGAGCGCCGCGGCCGTACGGGGACGGACACCCCGGGCGACGGCGCCGGGGCCGAGCTGCCCGAGCCCATCGCCGCCCAGCGCCGTCGCGAACTCGCCGCGCTGGCCTGGCCGGAGGCCGCCGGGACCAGCGCCGAGCAGCGCGAGGCGCTCGAGCTCGCGGTGCGCCATCGGCTGGGCCCCTCCGAGGTGGCCGCCGTGCTCGGCAAGGACCAGGAGGAGACCCGGGCCCTGCTCTCCAGCGCCGCCTGCGAGGTGGAGCGCACGCGTGCCGCCCTCGCCGTCGTCGAGCTGGGCCACTGCCCGGTCGTCGCGCGGCTCGCGGGCGACACCCAGGTGCTGCTCTCCGCCGCCCTCCGCCGCGAGCTGGTGCGCCATGTGGACGACTGCCGCGAATGCCGCCGGATTGCCGAGCGGGCCACGGCCGACGGACCCTGGCCCGGTACGGCGGCGGCGCCCGCCGCGCTGCCGGTGGTGGAGGCTCCCCGCGCCGCTGTGCACGCCGCGCTGCTGAGCGCGCTCAGCGGACGCCCCGCCCGCGCGGGCGCCGGGCCGCGCTTCGACCGGCGCGGCTTCCCGCTGGAGCCCCAGGACCGGGCCGCCCGCCGCAGCCGGATGCGCAGCCGCGCGCTGACGACGACGGTGGTGGCGACGGTCATCGCGGCCCCGGTGCTCGCGCTGTGGGCTGCCTACCGGGGCGCCCCGCTCGCCGGTGACGAGCGCGACACGGACTCGGTGGCCGCCGCCGAGGCGGACGGCACGGACCAGGCCCCGGCCGGTCAGGAGCGGCCCGCCCGTCGCTCGTACGAGCGCGGCGGCAGCGCGCAGGACCGTTCCGGCACCCAGATCGGCTCCGGCCCGCGGAGCGCCAAGGCGGGCCGCGGGGCGTCGGATGTGTCCGTCGAGGTCATCGGCGTGGACGGCGCGATGGCGAGTCCGGGGCACAAGGGCAAGGGCGGCGAAGCGTCCCGCCCGGACGGCTCTCCGGCCGGCGGCGGCCGCCCCGGCGGCGGCTC
Organism: Streptomyces violaceusniger Tu 4113; assembly: GCF_000147815.2. Classification (NCBI taxonomy): domain Bacteria; kingdom Bacillati; phylum Actinomycetota; class Actinomycetes; order Kitasatosporales; family Streptomycetaceae; genus Streptomyces; species Streptomyces violaceusniger. Next base: position 473,667 of record NC_015957.1, read on the forward strand.
AGGCCCGTCCCGGCCCGCCCCCGGCCCGGGACGGCTCACGGTCACGGCACACCCCGAGGGCGAGGTGACGGTCATCACCCTCACCGCCTCCGGCGGCTCACCGGTGCACTGGTCGGCCTCCGCCGGGGCGTCCTGGCTCCGGCTGAACCATACGGGCGGGGTGCTGCGGCCCGGCGACGCCACGACCATCACGGTCTCGGTGGACCACGGCCGGGAGCCGGCCGGTCACTGGAGCGCACGGGTCTCGGTGGACCCGGCGGGCGCGGTGGTGCTGATCGAGGGCCGGGGCACGTCCCCCGAGCCCACCCCCACCCCCACAGCCCCCTCCGGCAACCCGACTCCGACCCCGACCGACCCGTCCCCTACGCCCTCCGGCCCGGCCGCCGCGAAGCGCTGACCCGAGGCCCGCACACATCAGCCGACCGGCGGCCCCGAAGGCATCGACCGGGGGCCCCGGATGCGTCGACCGGGGGCCACGAAGGCGTCGCCCGGCGACCCGGATAGGTCGACGGGCGGCCCCGGACACGCCGACCGGCGGGCCAGGTCACTTGGACCGGCGGGCCTGTACACACCGACCGGCGGGTCAAGGGGGTGTCCGGCGGGTCGTGACGCCTGCGGCGGGCTGTTCCCCTCCCCGCCCCTTCCCGAACCTGGGGCTCCGCCCCAGACCCCGGGGTCTGGGGCGGAGCCCCCAGTCACGCGGCGGAGCCGCATATCGATGCGATCCCAGCCCCTCCGGCGTTTGAGGAGCGGGGTCCTGGGGCGGAGCCCCGGCGGGGGCCGGGCCGGGCCCCACGCGGCGGAGCCGCACATTGATGCGATCCCAGCCCCTCCGGCGTTTGAGGAGCAGGGTCCGGGGCGGAGGCCCGGCGGGGGCCGGGGCTCCGCCCCGGTTTCGGGAAGGGGCGGGGAGGGGAAAATTCCGCCGGGCATGGGCGGTGACGAAGCCACGCCAGTGGCCGCACGCGCTGACGGCGGGCATCGCCGGACCGCCCAGGTGGGCCGGATCGGCCAGATCAGCCGGACCGCCCGCGTCAGCCCGCCGGATGCGCCGGATCCGCCGGATGCGGAGCCACCATCGGCAGCGAGGACGCCAGACGCTGCTCGCACAGCTCGGCCAGCCGGTTGTATCCCGCCTTGCCCATCAGCTCCGTGAGCTCCGGCCGGTACGACCGGAACACCGGCTCCCCGGCCCCGTGCGCCGACGTGGCCGACGTGCACCACCAGTGCAGATCGTGGCCGCCCGGCCCCCAGCCGCGCCGGTCGTACTCGGCGATGGTGACCCGCAGCACCCGGGTGTCGTCCGGCCGGTCGATCCAGTCGTAGGACCGGCGCACCGGTAGCTGCCAGCAGACGTCCGGCTTGGTCTCCAGGGGCTCGCGCCCCTCGCGCAGCGCCAGGATGTGCAGGGCGCAGCCCGCGCCGCCTGCGAATCCCGGCCGGTTCTGGAAGATGCACGAGCCCTTGTGGCGCCGGGTCTGCCGCTCGCCGTCGTCGTCCTCCTGCACCCACCCCGAGGCGTGCCCCACATCGTGGAACTGCCAGATCTCCGGGGAGAGCCGGGCCATATGGCGGCCGACCCGCTCCTCGTCCTCCTCGTCGGAGAAGTGCGCGCCCAGCGTGCAGCAGCCATCGCTGGCCCGCCCCGCCTGGATGCCCTGGCAGCCCTGACCGAAGATGCAGGTCCACCGGGAGGTCAGCCAGGTCAGATCGCATCGGAAGAACTGCTCGTCGTCGGCCGGATCGGGGAATTCGACCCATGCGCGGGCGAAGTCCAGACCGACCTCGTCCTCGGCGGCCGCGGCCGCCGAGGCATCCTCGGCCCCGGACGGCGTCGGCTCCTCGGCCGCCCACTCCGGGGCGGTCTTCCGGCTTTTGCCCTGCTTCGCCTTTTTCGTCTTTGCCACGGTGCAAGGGTAGGCCCCTCGGCCAAAAGCCGGAGGTGGGGACCGCGCCCGGCCCGGCGGCGCGGCCCGAACCCGGGATCGGCCGGCGATCGGCCGCCGATCGGCCGCCCGGGCGCGCGATCGTGGGGGACCTGTGCATGACACCGAGGGGGGAGCAGTAGCGTTCACGTTATGAGACTCGGTGTCCTCGACGTGGGTTCGAATACGGTTCATCTGCTTGTGATGGACGCCCACCCCGGCGCGCGCCCGCTGCCCGCGCACTCGCACAAGGCCGAGCTGCGGCTGGCCGAACTCCTCGACGGCGCCGGGGCCATCGGCCCCGAAGGCGTCGACCGCCTGATCGCGGTGGTCAAGGAGGCGCTGGAGGCGGCCGAGGACAAGGGCGTCGAGGACGTCCTGCCGTTCGCGACCTCCGCCGTCCGCGAGGCGTCCAACGCCGATGAGGTCCTGGCCCGGGTCGCCGAGGCGACCGGCGTGCGGCTCCAGGTGCTCAGCGGCGCGGACGAGGCGCGGCTCACGTTTCTGGCCGCCCGCCGCTGGTTCGGCTGGTCAGCGGGGAAGCTGCTGGTCCTGGACATCGGCGGCGGTTCGCTGGAGATCGCGTACGGCATGGACGAGGAGCCCGACACGGCGGTCTCGCTGCCGCTGGGGGCCGGCCGGCTGACCGGTTCCTGGCTGCTCGGCGACCCGCCCGACGCGGCGGAGGTACGGGCCCTGCGGCGCCATGTGCGGGCCGAGATCGCCCGGACCGTCGGCGATTTCAGCCGTCATGGGGCGCCGGACCATGTGGTGGCCACCTCCAAGACCTTCAAGCAACTGGCCAGGATCACCGGCGCCGCGCGCTCCGCCGACGGGCCGTACGTGGAGCGCCGGCTCACCCGCCGGGCGCTGGTGGAGTGGGTGCCGAAACTGGCCGCCATGACCACCGAGGAACGGGCCGAGCTGCCCGGGGTCTCCGAGGGCCGGGCCGGACAGCTTCCGGCCGGGGCGCTGGTGGCGGAGGCGGCGCTGGATCTGTTCGGCGTGGAGCAGTTGGAGATCTGCCCGTGGGCGCTGCGCGAGGGCGTCATACTCCGCCGCCTGGACCACCTGTCCACGTGACCACGCGGCCTCACCGGGGCCGGGAACGGCGACGGCGGGCTGGAGAGCGGCGGTGGCTGGGCTGGAGAGCGGCGGTGGCTGGGTCGGAAAGCCTCGGTGGCTGGGCTGGAGAGCGGCGACGGCGGGCTGGAGAGCGGCGGTGGCGGGCTGGAGAGCGGCGGTGGCCGGGCTGGAGAGCGGCGACGGCGGGCTGGAGGGCGGCGGTGGCTGGGCTGGAGGGCGGCGGTGGCTGGGTCGGAAAGCCTCGGTGGCCCGGCTGGAAAGCCCCGGTGGCCGGGCCGGAAAGCCTCGGTGGCCAGGCCGGAAAGCAGCGGTGACCGGGTCGGAAAGCCCTGGTGGCCGGGCCGCAGAGCGGCGGTGACCGGGCTGGAAAGCGGCGGTGCGTCAGCCGCGAGCGCCGCCGCGGTTCGGCTGCGGAGAGCAGCCGCCGTACGCTGTCCCTCGTGACAGAGCCAGTGGTGCGCATCCCGGATGCGAAGGTCGCGCTGTCCACAGCCTCGGTCTATCCGGAGTCGACGGCGACGGCCTTCGAGATCGCGGCACGCCTGGGCTACGACGGCGTCGAGGTCATGGTGTGGACCGATCCGGTCAGCCAGGACATCGAGGCGCTGCGTCGGCTCTCGGACTACCACCAGGTGCCGATCCTCGCCGTGCACGCTCCCTGTCTGCTGATCACCCAGCGGGTCTGGTCGACCGACCCCTGGGTCAAGCTGCAGCGGGCGAGAGCGGCCGCCGAGAAGCTCGACGCGTCCACCGTCGTGGTCCACCCGCCGTTTCGATGGCAGCGGTCCTACGCCCGCGAGTTCGTCAGCGGAATCTGGCGGATGGCCGATGAGACCGATGTGCGGTTCGCGGTCGAGAACATGTACCCGTGGCGCTATCGCGATCGCGAGATGCTCGCGTACGCCCCGGACTGGGACGTCACCCAGGACGACTACCGCCACTTCACGATCGACCTGTCGCACACCGCCACCGCCCGTACGGACGCGATGGAGATGGTGGACCGCATGGGCGACCGGCTGGCCCATCTCCACCTCGCCGACGGCCAGGGCTCCAACAAGGACGAGCACCTGGTGCCGGGGCGCGGCACCCAGCCCTGCGCCGAGCTGCTGGAACGGCTCGCGGCCACCGGTTTCGATGGCAATGTGGTCGTCGAGGTCAATACCCGGCGGGCGATGTCCACCGCCGAGCGCGAGGCCGACCTGGCGGAGGCCCTGGCCTTCACCCGGCTGCATCTCGCCTCGCCGACCTCGGCCACTCCGCGGAGGAGGACGGTGCCCGGTTCATGACCCCCGCCTCGTCCGGGCCCGCCACGGGCCCGCGCAAGCGTGGCCGCCCGGCCCGTACGAGCGCCTCCGACGGCCCCGGGGCTCGCGACCGGATCCTGGCCGCGGCGCGCAACGAGTTCGCCGAGCGTGGCTACGACAAGACCTCGATCCGTGGCATCGCCAAGACCGCGGAGGTGGACCCGGCGCTGGTCCACCACTACTTCGGCACCAAGGAGCAGGTCTTCGAGGCGGCCATCGAGCTGATCTTCGCGCCCGCCATGGCCGCCCCGGACGCGGTGCACGGCAGCCGGGAGGGCGCGGGCGAGCGGATGGCCCGCTTCATGTTCGGCATCTGGGAGAACCCCGTCAGCCGGCTGCCGCTGCTCGCCGTGATGCGCTCGGCGCTGACCAACGAGACCGCATCCGTGGTGCTGCGCGGCATGATCGAGCGCCGGGTGCTGCTGCGGATGGCGGATGAGCTGGACGTCCCGAACCCCGAGTTCCGGGCCCAGCTCGCGGCCGGGCACCTCATCGGGATCGCGATGCTGCGGTATGTGATCCGGATGGAGCCGATGGCCTCGGCGGAGGTCGATGACATCGTGACCATGGTGGGGCCCACCCTGCAGCGCTATCTGACCGAGAGCTGATCGCGGGCGGCCGTGCGCTGACCGAGAGCTGATCGCGGACGGCCGGGCCGTGCGCTGACCGAGAGCTGACCGGGTCCTTCCACACAGTGACCCCACCGTCTCTGGATCCGGACGGACCATCCGGATCCATGGACACAGGCGTAGGCTCAGAAGACTCCGATCCGATTCGCCGGGCGTCCCATTCGCTGGACGCACGTATCACGAGGGAGCCGAGCACTGTGCCCGAGCTGAGGTCTCGCACCGTCACCCATGGCCGCAACATGGCGGGCGCCCGCGCCCTTATGCAGGCGTCCGGCGTAGCGCGCGAGGACTTCGGCAAGCCGATCATCGCCGTGGCCAACAGCTTCACCGAGTTCGTGCCCGGCCACACCCACCTCCAGCCGGTCGGCCGGATCGTCAGCGAGGCGATCCACGCGGCGGGTGGCATTCCGCGCGAGTTCAACACCATCGCCGTGGACGACGGCATCGCCATGGGCCACGGCGGGATGCTCTACAGCCTCCCCTCCCGCGATCTGATCGCCGACTCCGTGGAGTACATGGTCGAGGCGCACTGCGCCGACGCGCTGATCTGCATCTCCAACTGCGACAAGATCACGCCCGGGATGCTGATGGCCGCGATGCGGCTCAACATCCCGACCGTCTTCGTCTCCGGCGGCCCCATGGAGGCCGGCCGGGCCACGCTCGTCGACGGCACCGTCCGCAAGCTGGACCTGATCAACGCGATCTCGGACGCGGTCAACGAAAACGTCTCGGACGAGGACATCCTCCGTATCGAGAACAACGCCTGCCCGACCTGCGGCTCCTGTTCCGGCATGTTCACCGCCAACTCGATGAACTGCCTGACCGAGGCGATCGGCCTCTCCCTGCCGGGCAACGGCTCGGTGCTGGCCACCCACACCGCCCGCAGGGCGCTCTACGAGACCGCCGGCCGTACGGTCGTGGACATCACCAAGCGCCACTACGACCACGACGACGAGACCGTTCTGCCGCGCTCCATCGGCACCCGCGCCGCCTTCGACAACGCCATGGCGCTCGACATCGCCATGGGCGGCTCGACCAACACGATCCTGCATCTGCTGGCCGCCGCCCAGGAGGCCGGTCTCGACTACGACCTCGACGACATCAACGAGGTCTCGCGCCGGGTGCCCTGCCTGGCCAAGGTCGCTCCGAACGTGGCCCCCGGCGGCACGTACTACATGGAGGACGTGCACCGCGCGGGCGGCATTCCGGCGATCCTCGGCGAGCTGTTCCGCGCCGGGATGCTGAACGAGGACGTCCACTCCGTGCACAGCTCCTCGCTCGCCGACTGGCTCAAGACCTGGGACGTGCGCGGCGGTTCGCCGTCCGCCGAGGCCGTCGAGCTGTGGCACGCGGCCCCCGGCTGCAAGCGCTCCGCCACCGCCTTCTCGCAGTCCGAGCGCTGGGACACGCTGGACACGGACGCCGCCGGCGGCTGCATCCGCGACCTGGAGCACGCCTACTCCCAGGACGGCGGGCTGGCCGTCCTCAAGGGCAATCTGGCCGTCGACGGCTGCGTGGTGAAGACCGCGGGCGTGGACGAGTCGATCTGGACCTTCGAGGGCCCCGCCGTGGTCTGCGAATCCCAGGAGGAGGCCGTCGAGCGGATCCTGGGCAAGCAGGTCAAGGAGGGTGACGTCGTCGTCATCCGCTACGAGGGCCCCAAGGGCGGCCCCGGTATGCAGGAGATGCTCTACCCCACCTCCTTCCTCAAGGGCCGGGGCCTCGGCAAGGCCTGCGCGCTGGTCACCGATGGCCGCTTCTCCGGCGGCACCTCGGGCCTGTCCATCGGCCACGCCTCGCCCGAGGCGGCGTCCGGCGGCACCATCGCCCTGGTCCGGGACGGCGACCGGGTCCGCATCGACATCCCCGGCCGCACCATCGAACTCCTCGTGAGCGAGGAGGAGTTGGCGGCCCGTCGCGAGGCCCTCGGCGGCGTCTACACCCCGAAGAACCGCGAGCGCAAGGTGTCCACCGCACTGCGCGCCTACGCGGCGATGGCCACCAGCGCCGACAAGGGCGCGGTCCGCGACATCAGCCGCCTCGGCTGACGTCCGTCCCGGCCGCCTCCACGGTGTCGTATCCGTAGACCGTGGTGAGGGCGTCACCGCTCAGCGTCAGCTCGGCGGGGACGCCACCGGGGTCGGTCCGCGCCTTGCCCCGCCACAGCACCCGGCCGTCCCCGCGGTCCAGCGCGACCGTGCGGCCGGCGGCGGTGGCCGGATACAGCGCGTTCCGGCGCCCGGACACCACGGGCGCGCCCAGCCACTCCACCTCCGTCGCCTCGCTCCACAGCCGTTTTCCGGCCGTGGTGACGGCGGTGACCTCGCCGTTCTGCCGGACGAAGTAGAGCGTGTCGCCCACCAGGGTGGGCTGGGTCTGCTGGGCGGAGAGCCCCTCCCTCCGGCACTTGAGGAGCGGAGCCCAGGGGCGGAGCCCCCACGCGGCGGAGCCGCAACCCGATGCTGCGGGAAGGGGCGGGTAGGGGGAAAGCATCGATATGCGGCTCCGCCGCGTGGTCCGCCGGACACCCTCACCAACCAGCCGGATCCCGTCCGTCCACCGCGAACACCGTGCCGTCCGGTCCCGTCGCGAACACCTTGCCGTCCGCCACCACCGGCGCAGGCATCAGATCCAGAAAGCCGCGACCGGCCGCGCCCCCGCGCGAGCGGCGGGTCTCGCCGATCACCTCGCCCCGCTCGGCGTCCACGGCCAGCAGCCGGCCGTCCGCCGCCGAGAAGTACAGCCGTCCGTCCGCCGCCACCAGGGGCGAGGCGTTGGCCACCGAGGTCTCCAGGCGCCAGAGCCGCGCCCGCGCCGCACCCTCGCGCCCGGTGTCGACGGCCACCAACCCGCCGTCCGAGCCCAGCACGTACACCCGGTCGCCGCTGGTGACGACACTGGTCGCGGACACCGGCGCGGACAGCGCGACCCGCCGCGCCGTACGCCGCTCCGGGTCGTAGCGGACGACGGCGGTGGTACGGGTCCGGGTGTCCGTCTCGGTCAGCAGCAGCACTCCGCCGGGGCCGCTCCCGGCCGGGGTGAGGTTGCCGCTGAGCGAGGCGTGCCAGCGCGTGTCACCGCGCACCGTGTCCACCGCCGTGACCACCGTGTGCGCGCCATCGCCCGCTGCGGTCACGGCGTACGCCGTGCGGCCGTCGCCGTACGAGAAGAAGGCGGGCCGGGCGTGGCCCGGCAGCCGATGGCTCCAACGCTCCTTGTTCGTCGCGCCGTTCACCGCCGTGACCGTGCCGTCCGGCGCGGCCAGCAGCACGGTGTCGCCCGAGGCGTAGACGCCGCCGTCGTAACGGGACACCTCGCGGCTCCAGCGGACGTCGTGGGTCGTGGGGTCGAGCGCCCGCAGCCGCCCGCCGTCCTGCGACACCGTCTGCACCAGACCGCCGGAGAACACGGGAGCGGAGACCGCCTCGCCGTCACCGGGGCTCCCGGCCGCGGACGGCCGCGACCAGACCACCCGGCCGTCGTCCGGATCGACCCGGGCGGCCTCGATACCGCGCCGGGTGCAGTACAGCGCGCCCGCTCCGTACGAGCAGAACGCGGGCCGCGCCCCCGAGCCCGCGGCCTTTCCGACGTCCAGCCCCGTCGTCCAGGGGCGCCAGGCCTCCGTGGTCGCCGCGCTGTTCCGCGGCTGCCGCCCGCCGGACGCGTCCGCGTCGCCGAACGGGCGCAGCGCGACAACCGTGCCCGCGCCCAGCAGCACGAGGGCCGCGAGCCCGGACAGGGCCCACCGCCGGATCCCCCGCCGCCGGGCCCCCGGCCCGTCGGCCATGGACTCGTCCGCCACCGGCCCGTCCGTCACGGGCCCGCTCGTCACCGACTCGGCCTCGTCCGCGCCCCGTTCCGGCTCGGCCTTCATGTCCTTCATGAGCCGGGGCGCGGGCTCAGAGGCCGCCTTCACATGCGTATCCGTGGCGCCGCCGACCTGCTCCGCGCGCCCGCCCGGCAGGGAGTGCGGCTCCGGCGTCCGCTGCTGCGGCACCAGCCGGACGGGGCCGCGGGGCATCGGCGGATGGGGGCCGCGGACGGCGCGCAGGACCGTCATCAGGGCGTCGGGCGTGGGGCGTTCCTCGGGGTTCTTGGCCAGGCACCGCTGGATCAGCGGCAGCAGCTCATCCGGCACCCCCGCCAGATCCGCCTCGTCGTGCACCACCTGGTACGCCACGATGTACGGGCTCTCGGACTCGAACGGCCCCCGCCCGGTGGCCGCGTGGACCAGCAGCGAACCCAGCGCGAACACATCCGCCGCCGGGCCCACCGCACGCGGCCGCTGGAACTGCTCCGGCGCCATGAACGGCGGAGTACCGATCAACTGCCCTGTCTCGGTGCGCAGTTCGCTGTCGGACGGCCGCGAGATGCCGAAGTCGATGACCTTCGGGCCGTCCGCCGCGAGCAGCACATTGCTCGGCTTGAGATCGCGGTGCACCACGCCCACCCGATGGATGTCCCGCAGCGCCTCCGCGAGCCCCGCGGCCAGTTGCACTGTCTCGTCCGGCGGCAACGGGCCGCTCCGCTTGACGTGTTCGGCGATGGTCGGGCCGGGGATGTAGAGGGTGGCCATCCAGGGCCTCGGCCCCTCCGGGTCGGCATCCACCACGGGCGCCGTGAACGCGCCGCTGACCCGCCGGGCGGCCGCCACCTCCTGCCGGAACCGCGCCCGGAACTCGGGGTCTTCGGCGTACGCGGCATGGACGACCTTGACCGCGAGATGCCGTCCCGAGGGCGAGCGGGCCAGATGGACCACGCCCATGCCACCCGAACCGAGGCGCGCCTCGAGCCGGTACTGCCCGGCGTATTCCGGATCCTCCGCTTCCGGCCCCGTCCCGGCTCTGTGCACCGGCGGCATGCCCCACCCCCGTGAATTCGGCCGCATTCGCGACTCGGCGAGCCTAGTCGATGACACGTGCGAGCCTTGTTAGCCTCCGCATGTCGTGTCACTTCACACGACATGTGCACAACTTCGGAAAGCAGTTCAACGGGGGAGGGGCCGTCATGGCCATTGAAGAGACCGCGGAAACCGTCGCCACCACCGACACCGCAAGCGCCACCGACGCCGCCGACGTCATGGCCACCGCCGGAGCGATCACCTATCCGACCGCGCCCGGCTACCAGGTGAACGTCCGCAGCGGGCCCGGCACCAACCACAGAGTCGTCAAGGTGCTGCCGTACAACACCCGTGTCCCCATCCGCTGCCAGCGGCACGGCGAGCAGGTCTCCGGACCGTACGGCACCACGGACATCTGGGACAGCATCGCCCCGGGCCAGTACGTGTCCGACGCGTATGTGAGGACCGGCAGCGACGGCTTCGTCACCGTGCCCTGCGGCTGACCCACGGCCGGAGCGCAGCCGGCCCCCGGAGCCGCGAGTGCGACGCCGGGGGCCGGATGACGGAAGGGGGCGTATCCCCCCGGGTGTTCGTTACGCCGGGACCTGCTCCTCGAGGGCGGCGTCCCGCTTGACCACCGCGTTGTGCCGCTCGGCCCAGGTGGCCAGCGCCATCTCACAGGCGTGGTCCACGTGGCGCAGCCCGGTCAGGTCGAGCTCGACCTCCCGCTCCCGGGGCAGCCCCTCCAGCTCGTCCAGCAGCTTGGGCAGCCGCAGGAAGGTCGCGTGACCGCGCACCCGGACGTGCAGCGGCTTGTCGTCGGCACCGGCACCGGCACCGTCGCCGGCACCGGCACCGTCCTCGCGCCCGCTGACCTCGACATGCACATGCGAGGTCTCCCAGGCCGTCTTGGCCACGGCCATCAGCAGACCGATGACCACGCCCTCGAACATATTGGTGATCACGATCGCGCCGGCGGTGACGACCAGGATGATCGCCTCACCGCGGTGGGCCCGCCACAGCGGCACCAGGTCCTTGGTCGGGATCAGCTTCCAGCCCGAATACACCAGCACACCGGCGAGCGTCGCCACCGGGATGATGCCCAGGGCCGAGGGGAAGAGCACCGCGAAGATCAGCAGCCACACACCGTGCAGCACCCGCGATGCCTTCGTCTTCGCGCCGGCCTGCACATTGGCCGCGCTCCGCACGATCACCGCGGTCATCGGCAGGGCGCCGAGGACACCGCACACCGCGTTGCCCGCGCCCTGCGCCATGAGCTCCTTGTCGTAGTCGGTGCGGGCACCGTCGTGCAGCCGGTCCACGGCCGCGGCGCTGAACAGGCTCTCGGCCGAGGCGATCAGCGTGAAGGCGAGCACGGTGCCGATGACGCCCACCTCGGCGAGCGCTTGGAACTCACTGCCGCCAGGCGGCTGGATGGCGTCCAGCAGACCCTTGACCTCGACTCGCGCGATCGGCAGGTCGAAGATCACGGTCGAGGCAGTGGCGAGCGCGACGGCCGCCAGCGGTGCGGGCAGCACCTTGGCGCCCTGGCGGAAACGCGGCCACAGCACCAGGACCGCGATGGTGCCGACGCCCACGGCGAGCGCCTTCAGGGCGTCCCCGGAACCGGCCACGTCCCCGATGAGCTCCGGAATGCCGAAGATCTTGTCGAGCCCGCTGGTCGGCGCCTTGGCGTCGGCGAGCGCGTAGAGCTGTCCGGCGATCAGCACCAGGCCGATGCCCGCGAGCATGCCCTGCACCACGGCGACGGAGATCGCCCGGAACCAGCGGCCGAGGCCGAACGCCCCCATGGCAAGCTGCAGCAGTCCGGAGATCAGGACGAGGACGCCGAGTGCGGCGACGCCGTATTGCTCCACGGCCTCGTACACCAGCACGGTCAGACCGGCGGCCGGGCCGGAGACCTGCAGGCTGCTGCCCGGCAGGAAGCCGGTGACCAGCCCGCCGACGATGCCGGTGATCAGGCCGAGTTCGGCCGGAACACCCGAGGCCACCGCCACCCCCACGCACAGGGGGACGGCGACGAGAAAGACGACGAGAGAAGCGGTGAAGTCGGCGCGGAATGTTTTGGCGCCGGATGAGCCTGAGGTGCCTCCGGCACCACGGAAACGGTCAAGGAGAGAGTTTCGCATGAGGGCTGCCTCCAGTGCGCCCCGTCACCGGCTCATGGGCAGGCGGGGGCACGGCATAACGCTACGTCAGTGGGATCGATGGAATCGGTCGCTGGCGGTTGAGATCGCTTGCTGCGAGAAGCGTGAAAAGCGTTGAAACGGTGTGAGATGAACCGCCGGGCTACGGCGGTGTAGCTCTCAGCAGCGGAAGATCTGGAGGATGACGGGCAGCTCGCCCGATCTCGACACCGGAACGGCTTGCCGTTCGGTGATCGATGTGGAGATGGCGGTACGCGGCACCGGAACACCGGTATCGCAACCGCACACACATCCGTATTTGCCGCTCGGTGTGGGAGCGGTCAGCGGGGCCCGTCCGCGGAGCCCCTTGCAGTCTTCTGTTCCGTTGTCGCCGTGCGCGGCGACCGACGATTCCGTGGCCGGCCGCGGATCGGCTGAAGCGGTGACGCTGCTCGTTTCGGGATGGATGACCTGCGCGGACGCGCAATCAGCCGCGATGAAGAGGGCAAGCAACACGGCTACCGCCGTTACCAGTGCGTGAGCGGTATGCCGAATGCTCCTCACCATCGCCCCCCTCCCGTACGTATAGACACCGACCCCCATTGTGTCCATGAGACCGTGACCATTTGCAAGTCGATATGTAACCGACTTGTGAACTCGGAGTCATCGAACAGGACTGCTTGGTTCCGGGCGCCCCCATAGGCGCTGGCGCAAAGCGGCCTCCCGGTCACGCCGGGTGGCGCGAAAATATTAATTCATCGAACGACGAATAAGTAATTCATAAGAGCCAGGGGGAATCGGCCACCCGTGGGAAGATGGCGGAGAACACACATGCAGCACAGCACGACCCGCTCAGGTATGAGGAGAGCCGCACTATGACGGAGAAGGTCGCCGTGCTCGGCACGGGAAAGATCGGTGAAGCCCTTCTCAGCGGAATGATCCGAGGTGGCTGGTCACCGTCCGACCTCCTGGTCACGGCCCGCCGCCCCGAGCGCGCCGAGGAGCTCCGTTCGCGCCACGGCGTCGAGGCCGTCTCCAACGCCGAGGCGGCCAAGTCCGCCGACACCCTCATCCTCACCGTCAAACCGCAGGACATGGGCGCCCTGCTCGATGAGCTCGCCCCACACGTCCCCGCCGACCGGCTGGTGATCTCCGGCGCCGCCGGCATCCCCACCTCCTTCTTCGAGGCGCGCCTGGCCGCCGGCACCCCGGTCGTCCGTGTGATGACCAACACCCCCGCACTGGTCGACGAGGCCATGTCCGTCATCTCGGCGGGCAGCCACGCCACCGAGGAGCACCTCGCCCACACCGAGGCGATCTTCGGCGGCGTCGGCAAGACGCTGCGCGTCCCCGAGTCCCAGCAGGACGCCGCGACCGCCCTCTCCGGCTCCGGCCCGGCCTACTTCTACTTCCTCGTCGAGGCCATGACCGACGCGGGCATCCTGCTGGGCCTGCCCCGCGACAAGGCCCATGACCTGATCGTCCAGGCGGCCATCGGCGCCGCGGTGATGCTGCGCGACAGCGATCAGCACCCGGTCAAGCTGCGGGAGGCCGTGACCTCCCCGGCGGGCACCACGATCAACGCCATCCGCGAGCTCGAGAGCCACGGGGTGCGCGCCGCGCTGATCGCCGCGCTGGAGGCGGCCCGCGACCGCAGCCGCGAGCTCGCCTCCGGGAACGGCTGACGCCGACCAGCCGCTTTGCTCAGGCGGGCGGCAGCAGTCCGACCGCCGCATACGCCTCGTCCACCCGGGGCCGGGCCAGCCCACGCGCCCGCTCGGCCCCGGCCCGCAGCACCCCGTCCATATAAGAGGGGTCGGCGCACAGCTCCGCGTGCCGGGCCTGAAGCGGCCGCAGCAGTTCCAGCACCGCATCCGCCGTGGCCCGCTTCAGCGCCCCGTACGAGCTGAACTCCTCGGCCAGCACCTCCGGCTTTCCATCGGTGCACGAGGCGAGCACATCCAGCAGATTGGCCACCCCCGGCTGCTCCGTCCGGTCGTACCGCACCTCGGTTCCGCTGTCCGTGACGGCCCGCATGATCTTCTTCCGCACCATGTCCGGCTCATCGAGCAGATAGACGATGCCCGCCGTCTCCGCATGCGACTTCCCCATCTTCGAGGTGGGGTCCTGCAGATCCATCACCCGCGCCGAGACCCGCGGCTGAGTGGCCCGAGGCACGGTGAAGACCGGTCCGTACCGCTGGTTGAAGCGTTGCGCCAGATCCCGGGCCAGCTCGACATGTTGCGTCTGGTCCTCGCCGACGGGCACCTCATGCGTGCCATAGACGAGGATGTCGGCCGCCATCAGCGCCGGATAGGTGAGCAGCGACAGCCGTACGCTCCGCCCCCTCGCCTGTTCCCGTGCGACCTTCTCCTTGTACTGGATCATCCGCCGCATCTGGCCGTCGGTGGCCGTGCACTCCATGAGATAGGACAGCCGCGCGTGCTCGTCCACCTGGCTCTGGACGAACAGCGTGCACTGCTCGGGGTCGAGCCCCGAGGCCAGCAGCAGCGTGGCGGCCTGCCGGGTGAGCCGCCGCACCCGTGCCGGATCGTGCTCCACCGTGAGCGCGTGCAGATCGACGACGCAGAACAGCGCGTCGGCACGGTGCTGGTCCTCCTGAACCCACCGGCGTACGGCCCCGAGGTAGTTGCCGAGGGTCAGATGCCCACTCGGTTTGATCCCACTGAAGATCCGGCGTCGCGCCGTCTTCGTCTCCGTCATCTCTCTGCCATCTCCCGCTGTGTCGGGACCGCCGACCCGGCCGGCCGGGCTTCGCGGGGAGGGAGCTACGCGAACGGCCGCCGGAGCGGCGGCCGTGGTTGCGCATGTGTTGATAGAGGCGGCCGCCGTCAGGCGGCCCACCACCGTGGGTGCACACATGCGCTCGTCATGCCCTGGACGGTACGCCCTGACGGGGCGTCCGGCCATGAGTTTGATGGTCCTCGAGGCGTCGTGTACTGTTCACCGAGTTGCCACGGAGCCCTGCGGGGAAACGCGGCAGCCACTCGAGCCGCACCGGCGGCAAACCACTTCTGCACGGTCCCTCATCGGGATGGATTTCGGCATGCCGGAATTCGGATCGGGAAGCTCGATTATGAGCTTCCGGGGGAATCCGCTAAAGTAGTGATCACGCCGGAAGGCGCGAAAGACCCCGCTCCAGCAGGGGGCCGGAAACGGAATTCGGACCGGAAACGGAACGGAAAACGGGTCTGGTAAGGTTGGAAACACCGAAGGGAAGCGCCCGGAGAGACCGGTGAAACGGTTTCAAAGGAAGCGTCCGTTCCTTGAGAACTCAACAGCGTGCCAAAAGTCAACGCCAGATATGTTGATACCCCGTCCATCTCGGACGAGGTTCCTTTGGAAAAATACACAGCGAGGACGCTGTGGGCGGACTGGATTATTCCTCCGGTCTGCTCCGCTCTCGTGACTGTGTGACCGGGATATCCCGGAAGCATTCACGGAGAGTTTGATCCTGGCTCAGGACGAACGCTGGCGGCGTGCTTAACACATGCAAGTCGAACGATGAACCGGTTTCGGCCGGGGATTAGTGGCGAACGGGTGAGTAACACGTGGGCAATCTGCCCTGCACTCTGGGACAAGCCCTGGAAACGGGGTCTAATACCGGATATGACACGCTCCCGCATGGGATGCGTGTGGAAAGCTCCGGCGGTGCAGGATGAGCCCGCGGCCTATCAGCTTGTTGGTGGGGTGATGGCCTACCAAGGCGACGACGGGTAGCCGGCCTGAGAGGGCGACCGGCCACACTGGGACTGAGACACGGCCCAGACTCCTACGGGAGGCAGCAGTGGGGAATATTGCACAATGGGCGAAAGCCTGATGCAGCGACGCCGCGTGAGGGATGACGGCCTTCGGGTTGTAAACCTCTTTCAGCAGGGAAGAAGCGAGAGTGACGGTACCTGCAGAAGAAGCGCCGGCTAACTACGTGCCAGCAGCCGCGGTAATACGTAGGGCGCAAGCGTTGTCCGGAATTATTGGGCGTAAAGAGCTCGTAGGCGGCTTGTCACGTCGGATGTGAAAGCCCGGGGCTTAACTCCGGGTCTGCATTCGATACGGGCAGGCTAGAGTTCGGTAGGGGAGATCGGAATTCCTGGTGTAGCGGTGAAATGCGCAGATATCAGGAGGAACACCGGTGGCGAAGGCGGATCTCTGGGCCGATACTGACGCTGAGGAGCGAAAGCGTGGGGAGCGAACAGGATTAGATACCCTGGTAGTCCACGCCGTAAACGTTGGGAACTAGGTGTGGGCGACATTCCACGTCGTCCGCGCCGCAGCTAACGCATTAAGTTCCCCGCCTGGGGAGTACGGCCGCAAGGCTAAAACTCAAAGGAATTGACGGGGGCCCGCACAAGCGGCGGAGCATGTGGCTTAATTCGACGCAACGCGAAGAACCTTACCAAGGCTTGACATACACCGGAAACCTCTGGAGACAGGGGCCCCCTTGTGGTCGGTGTACAGGTGGTGCATGGCTGTCGTCAGCTCGTGTCGTGAGATGTTGGGTTAAGTCCCGCAACGAGCGCAACCCTTGTTCTGTGTTGCCAGCATGCCTTTCGGGGTGATGGGGACTCACAGGAGACTGCCGGGGTCAACTCGGAGGAAGGTGGGGACGACGTCAAGTCATCATGCCCCTTATGTCTTGGGCTGCACACGTGCTACAATGGCCGGTACAATGAGCTGCGAAGCCGTGAGGTGGAGCGAATCTCAAAAAGCCGGTCTCAGTTCGGATTGGGGTCTGCAACTCGACCCCATGAAGTCGGAGTCGCTAGTAATCGCAGATCAGCATTGCTGCGGTGAATACGTTCCCGGGCCTTGTACACACCGCCCGTCACGTCACGAAAGTCGGTAACACCCGAAGCCGGTGGCCCAACCCTTGTGGGGGGAGCCGTCGAAGGTGGGACTGGCGATTGGGACGAAGTCGTAACAAGGTAGCCGTACCGGAAGGTGCGGCTGGATCACCTCCTTTCTAAGGAGCACATAGCCGACTGCGAGCGCATGTCTCGCACGGTTTGCTCATGGGTGGAACGTTGACTATTCGGCACGGCCGTCTGGTCCGCTGTCTCTAGTACTGCCCCTCGGGGCGTGGAACGAGACCGCTGGATGCAGGGGGTCGGGCCGGGCACGCTGTTGGGTGTCTGAGGGCACGGGCTATGACGCTCGTCCCTTTCGACCGGTCCCGGTGAACCACATCAATGGGTGTGGGTGACGGGGTACGGGTCGTTGTTTGAGAACTGCACAGTGGACGCGAGCATCTGTGGCCAAGTTTTTAAGGGCGCACGGTGGATGCCTTGGTACCAGGAACCGATGAAGGACGTGGGAGGCCGCGATAGGCCCCGGGGAGCTGTCAACCGAGCTTTGATCCGGGGGTGTCCGAATGGGGAAACCCGGCAGTCGTCATGGGCTGTCACCCATACCTGAACACATAGGGTATGTGGAGGGAACGCGGGGAAGTGAAACATCTCAGTACCCGCAGGAAGAGAAAACAACCGTGATTCCGGGAGTAGTGGCGAGCGAAACCGGATGAGGCTAAACCGTATGTGTGTGATACCCGGCAGGGGTTGCGCATGCGGGGTTGTGGGAATGAGCTTCAGTCGTCTGCCGGCGACTGGGCGAGTTAGAAACCATTGCGATAGGCGAAGGACATGCGAAAGGTCCGGCAAAGAGGGTAAGACCCCCGTAGCTGAAATTGTGATGGCTTGCTTGCTCATCTCCCAAGTAGCACGGGGCCCGAGAAATCCCGTGTGAATCTGGCGGGACCACCCGCTAAGCCTAAATATTCCCTGGTGACCGATAGCGGATAGTACCGTGAGGGAATGGTGAAAAGTACCGCGGGAGCGGAGTGAAATAGTACCTGAAACCGTGTGCCTACAAGCCGTGGGAGCGTCGCGCAGGGATTCGTCTCTGCGTCGTGACTGCGTGCCTTTTGAAGAATGAGCCTGCGAGTTTGCGGTGTGTTGCGAGGTTAACCCGTGTGGGGAAGCCGTAGCGAAAGCGAGTCCGAATAGGGCGACATAGTAGCGCGCTCAAGACCCGAAGCGGAGTGATCTAGCCATGGGCAGGTTGAAGCGGAGGTAAGACTTCGTGGAGGACCGAACCCACCAGGGTTGAAAACCTGGGGGATGACCTGTGGTTAGGGGTGAAAGGCCAATCAAACTCCGTGATAGCTGGTTCTCCCCGAAATGCATTTAGGTGCAGCGTCGTGTGTTTCTTGCCGGAGGTAGAGCACTGGATAGGCGATGGGCCCTACCGGGTTACTGACCTTAGCCAAACTCCGAATGCCGGTAAGTGAGAGCGCGGCAGTGAGACTGTGGGGGATAAGCTCCATGGTCGAGAGGGAAACAGCCCAGAGCATCGACTAAGGCCCCTAAGCGTACGCTAAGTGGGAAAGGATGTGGAGTCGCAGAGACAACCAGGAGGTTGGCTTAGAAGCAGCCATCCTTGAAAGAGTGCGTAATAGCTCACTGGTCAAGTGATTCCGCGCCGACAATGTAGCGGGGCTCAAGCGTACCGCCGAAGTCGTGTCATTGCAGCATTACCCCCAACGGGGGCTGTGATGGGTAGGGGAGCGTCGTGTGCCGGGTGAAGCAGCCGTGTAAGCGAGTTGTGGATGGTTCACGAGTGAGAATGCAGGCATGAGTAGCGATACACACGTGGGAAACGTGTGCGCCGATTGACTAAGGGTTCCTGGGTCAAGCTGATCTGCCCAGGGTAAGTCGGGACCTAAGGCGAGGCCGACAGGCGTAGTCGATGGACAACCGGTTGATATTCCGGTACCCGCTTTGAAGCGTCAACGTCGAACCAGGCGATGCTAAGTCCGTGAAGCCGCCCTGGAGCCTTCGGGCAAAGGGGAGTGGTGGAGCCGACGGTCCAGACCTGTAGTAGGTGAGTGATGGGGTGACGCAGGAAGGTAGTCCAGCCCGGGCGGTGGTTGTCCCGGGGTAAGGGTGTAGCCCGAGGGGTAGGTAAATCCGTCCCTCATGTGGGTGAGACCTGATGCCGAGCCGATTGTGGTGAAGTGGATGATCCTATGCTGTCGAGAAAAGCCTCTAGCGAGTTTCATGGCGGCCCGTACCCTAAACCGACTCAGGTGGTCAGGTAGAGAATACCGAGGCGTTCGGGTGAACTATGGTTAAGGAACTCGGCAAAATGCCCCCGTAACTTCGGGAGAAGGGGGGCCATTGTTGGTGATCACCCTTGCGGTGTGAGCCGGTGGTGGCCGCAGAGACCAGCGAGAAGCGACTGTTTACTAAAAACACAGGTCCGTGCGAAGCCGTAAGGCGATGTATACGGACTGACGCCTGCCCGGTGCTGGAACGTTAAGGGGACCGGTTAGTCACATTTCGGTGTGGCGAAGCTGAGAACTTAAGCGCCAGTAAACGGCGGTGGTAACTATAACCATCCTAAGGTAGCGAAATTCCTTGTCGGGTAAGTTCCGACCTGCACGAATGGCGTAACGACTTCTCGACTGTCTCAACCATAGGCCCGGTGAAATTGCACTACGAGTAAAGATGCTCGTTTCGCGCAGCAGGACGGAAAGACCCCGGGACCTTTACTATAGCTTGATATTGGTGTTCGGTTCGGCTTGTGTAGGATAGGTGGGAGACTGTGAACTCTGGACGCCAGTTCAGGGGGAGTCATTGTTGAAATACCACTCTGGTCGTGCTGGATGTCTAACCTGGGTCCGTGATCCGGATCAGGGACAGTGTCTGGTGGGTAGTTTAACTGGGGCGGTTGCCTCCTAAAGGGTAACGGAGGCGCCCAAAGGTTCCCTCAGCCTGGTTGGCAATCAGGTGTTGAGTGTAAGTGCACAAGGGAGCTTGACTGTGAGACCGACGGGTCGAGCAGGGACGAAAGTCGGGACTAGTGATCCGGCGGTGGCTTGTGGAAGCGCCGTCGCTCAACGGATAAAAGGTACCCCGGGGATAACAGGCTGATCTTCCCCAAGAGTCCATATCGACGGGATGGTTTGGCACCTCGATGTCGGCTCGTCGCATCCTGGGGCTGGAGTCGGTCCCAAGGGTTGGGCTGTTCGCCCATTAAAGCGGTACGCGAGCTGGGTTTAGAACGTCGTGAGACAGTTCGGTCCCTATCCGCTGTGCGCGTAGGAGTCTTGAGAAGGGCTGTCCCTAGTACGAGAGGACCGGGACGGACGAACCGTCTGGTGTGCCAGTTGTCCTGCCAAGGGCATGGCTGGTTGGCTACGTTCGGGAGGGATAACCGCTGAAAGCATCTAAGCGGGAAGCCTGCTTCGAGATGAGGACTCCCACCCACTTGATGGGTTAAGGCTCCCAGTAGACGACTGGGTTGATAGGCCAGATATGGAAGCCGGGTAACCGGTGGAGTTGACTGGTACTAATAGGCCGAGGGCTTGTCCTCAGGTGCTCGCGTCCACTGTGTTGGTTCTGAAGCAACGAACCGTATTGAACCCCCCTCTTGTTTGGGGTGTGGTTCCGGTTCAGCTTTATAGTGTTTCGGTGGTCATAGCGTTAGGGAAACGCCCGGTTACATTTCGAACCCGGAAGCTAAGCCTTTCAGCGCCGATGGTACTGCAGGGGGGACCCTGTGGGAGAGTAGGACACCGCCGAACAAATATTAAGAAAAGCCCGGTTGGGAGCTTCGGCTCTCAACCGGGCTTTTCTCATTTCAGTTTGTAGGCTGGCCTCATGCGCTATGACCTGGTCATCTTCGACAACGATGGAGTGCTCGTGGACAGCGAGTCCATCTCCAATCGGATTCTCGCCGCCTACCTCACGGAGTTGGGGCACCCCACCAGCTACGAGGACTCCATACGCGACTACATGGGCTCCGCCATGCATCGCATCCACGAGCTGGTCCTCGAGCGTTGGGGCCGGCAGCTGCCGTCGGACTTCGACAGCACCTTCCACGGCCGGGTCTTCGACGCCTTCCGCCAGGAGCTGCAGCCGGTGGCCGGGGTGTCCGAGGTGCTGGAGAAGCTGCGGGCCGACGGGATTCCGTACTGCGTCGCCTCCTCCGGAAGCCATGAGCGCATCCGTGTCGCCCTCCGTACGACCGGGCTGTACGACCTCTTCGGTGAGGACCACATCTTCAGCTCCGAGGACGTGGGCCGCGGCAAGCCCGCCCCGGATCTGTTTCTGCACGCGGCCGAGCGGATGGGGGTGGCGCGCGGGCGCTGTGCCGTCGTCGAGGACAGCCCGCTCGGGGTCCAGGCAGCCGTGGCCGCAGGGATGGACGTGTACGGCTACACGGCCATGACACCCGCCGCCAAGCTCGCCGCGGCCAGCGACCGTTTCGTCCACATGGCCGAACTGCGAGGGTTGCTCACCTCTACCCACAAGTAGTTCGGGGCCGTACGCTCCACGGCCATGACGGATTCGCGTCCGAGCCGCCGACTTCGGCAGGGCCGGGCCTCATTGGCCATCAGTTTCTTCGTCCAGGGCGCGATCTTCGCTCTGCTGGTGACGCGCATACCCGCGCTGCAGGATCGGTACGGGATATCCGATGGGCTGCTGCCCCTCTTCCTGGCCGCCGTGCCGATCCTCGCCGGTGCGGGCAGCGTCGGCACCGAGCATCTCGTCAAGCGGATGCGTCCGGGGCTCGTCCTCCGCGTGGTGCAGCCCATCGTCTCCGTCGCCCTGCTGGCCGCTGGATCGGGTACGACGGTATGGCAGCTCGCGGCGGCTCTCGCGGTGTTCGGGCTGACCGTCGGGGCGCTCGACGCGTCGATGAACATGCTCGGAGTGAGCCTGCAGCGCGCGTACGGCCGCAGCATCATGCTCGGCTTCCATGGCGCGTACAGCCTGGGCGGGATCGCCGGGGCCTCGCTGGCCTGGGTGGGCGCGCACTGGGACCTGTCGCTGCCCACGCTCTACGCACCGCTGGTGGCCACCCTGGTGCCCGTCGCGCTGATCGCCGGCCGCTGGTACGTGGACCGCCGAGCCGACCACCTGGCCGACCCCCAAGTCGAGCACCAAGCCGACGACCACGGTGCCGCCGTGAGCATGCGGGCGCTGCTGCCGCTCTGTCTCGTCATGGCCTTCGCCTATATCGGGGACTCGACCGTCTCCAACTGGAGCGCCAAGTATCTGGAGGACGTGCTGCACAGCTCCGAGCAGTTGGCCACGATCCCGTACAACGTCTATATGGTCACCACGCTCCTCGGCCGCTCCTTCGGCGACTTCGGGGTGCGGCGCTTCGGCGCGGTCGCCGTGGTCCGGGCCGGGGCGCTGCTCGCGGGCGCCGGTTTCGCGGTGGTCGCGGCGGCGCCCGGCCCATGGGCGGGGATGGGCGGGTTCACGCTGCTGGGGCTGGGGTTGTGCGTGCTGGTGCCGCAGACCTTCGCGGCCGCGGGGCGGCTCTTCCCCGGGGCGTCCGATGCCGCGGTCGCCCGCCTCAACATCTTCAACTACGTGGGCTTTCTCATCGGCTCACCGCTCGTCGGCGCCCTGGGCGGTGCGTGGAGTTACCGGGCGGCGATGCTGGTGCCGATGGCGCTCGTGCTGGTGACGATCCGGTACGCGAGGTCGTTCACCCCTGTACCAGCCGGATACGGTGACGGGCATGAGCGGCCGCGCACAGTTGATGTGGGATGAGGAAGTAACCGGATACGACTTCGGCGCCGGGCACCCGATGGACCCGGTGCGGCTCGCGCTGACCATGCGGTTGGTGCAGGCGTACGGGCTGGACCGGGCGGTCCAAGTGGTGGCCGCCAAGCCGGCCGGGGAGTCGACGCTGCGCCTGGTCCACGGGCAGGAGTACATCGAGGCGGTACGGCGGGCCTCGGCCGCCCCGGAATCGGCGGACGGTTCGTACGGCCTGGGGACGATCGACGATCCGGCCTTCGCGGGGATGCACGAGGCGTCCGCGCTGATCGCCGGGCAGTCGGTCGGCGCCGCCGAGGACGTATGGCGCGGAGAGGCGCTGCACGCGGTGAACTTCGCGGGCGGGCTGCACCATGCGATGCCCCGGGGCGCGTCCGGGTTCTGTATCTACAACGACGCGGCGCTGGCGGTCGCGCGGCTCCTGGAGCTGGGCGCGGAGCGGGTCGCGTACGTGGATGTGGATGTCCATCACGGGGACGGGGTCCAGGCGGCCTTCTGGGACGATCCTCGGGTACTGACGATCTCGCTGCATGAGCACCCCCGGACCCTGTTCCCGCAGACCGGCTGGCCGGAGGAGGCGGGCGGGGAGGGCGCCGAGGGCTCGGCGGTCAATGTGGCGCTGCCGGCCGGGACCTCGGACGAGGGATGGCTGCGGGCCTTTCACGCGGTGGTGCCGGAGCTGCTGGCGGCGTTCCGTCCGCAGGTGCTGGTGACCCAGCATGGCGCGGACACCCATGTCGAGGACCCGCTGGCCCACTTGGCGGTGACGGTCGACGCGCAGCGGGCGGTCGCCGAGAGCTGTCACCGGCTGGCGCATGAGCATGCGGACGGGCGCTGGGTCGCGCTCGGGGGCGGCGGCTATGCGGTGGTGGACGTGGTGCCGCGGTCCTGGACGCATCTGGTCGCGATCGCGGCGGGGCGGCCGGTCGAGCCCGCCGCGCCGGTGCCGGAGGAGTGGCGGCAGGAGGTGTACCGGCGGACCCGGATGGACGCGCCGCGGCGGATGACGGACGGGCGGGAGCCGAGCTGGCGGGAGTTCGCCGAGTCCGGGTACGACCCCGCGGACCGGCTGGACCAGGCGATCCTGGCGACGCGCCGGGCGGTCTTCCCGCACCATGGGCTGCTTCCGTGAATCGCCCCAGGCAAAGCCTCTCCACGCCGACCGGGAACGCCCGGACGAGGCTCTGACCAAACGGGCGTTACGCCAACCGTGGGGTCTGCCGGCATAACCGGGCGGTCGGCGGGCCGCGTCCGTCAGCATCGGTGACGTGTTGAGTACTGCCGCGCTGCGCGCGCATCTGCTGGCGGCGCGGCTCGCCGGACCCGTGGCGACGAGCCGGGAGGAGAGCCTGCGCCGCTATCGGCTCTTCGCCGCCCGGGACCCCCGGGTGCTGCTCGGTCTGGAGCCCGAATACGACTGGTCCTTTGTGGAATTGCTCAGCCTGATGGGCGCCAAATGCGGGGTTTCGGTCGACCCGGCCAACGTTTCGGGGCCGGATGTGATCGATCCAGAGCTGACGATCGCCGCGCTGCATGCCTTCGCGGACCGGCTGCGCGCCGCCGCCCAGGACCGGCTCCCCGTGCTCCTCGGCACCGGCCATCCCCACCGTCTCCTCGGCTTCTACGCCGCGTTGGCGTCGGCGCTCTCGGCGGCGGGCTGCCGTGTCCTCACTCCCGCGCACGGTAGATGTATCGACATAACGACGCGGTTCGGCGTACGTACCCACCGGCTCGCCTACGTACGAGGTATTGCGATGGTGCAGGCGCCCGGCGCTCGCCCGTCCGTGAGTGAGCCGGGCGCCCACAGCCACTCGCCGCTCCCGGTTCGGGTCGCGCTCGGCTCTGCCGTGGAGTCCGGCGGCCCGCTGCCGGGACTGGTCATCGGGGACCACGGATGGGTCTGCGGTGCAGGTCAGCTCGGCTTTGAGGCCATCGGGCTCGGGGATACGGATGACCCCGCGCTGTTCGTCGGGGAGGCCGAGGGACGGGTGTCCGTCGCCGTTCCGCTTGATGACGCTGTGCGGTCTGGTTACTACCGGCCGCTTACTCGCTATGTACTCAATCGAGCGTGTCTGTCACAGTAGGCGTCCGATCGCTACTCCTCTTCCCCACTTGCATCACCCGCCCCTAACCTGGGGTGGAGCGCGCATGCGACCAGGAGTCACCGGAGGGGAAGCCGGTGCCCGACATGTGCGGAAGGTTCAGGTGTTGTGTCATGGCTGCTGGCGAACGGCCTCTGAACGAGGTTCAGTTTCTGACCGTGGCGGAAGTCGCCTCGGTGATGCGAGTGTCCAAGATGACCGTGTACCGCTTGGT
Organism: Streptomyces violaceusniger Tu 4113; assembly: GCF_000147815.2. NCBI lineage: Bacteria > Bacillati > Actinomycetota > Actinomycetes > Kitasatosporales > Streptomycetaceae > Streptomyces > Streptomyces violaceusniger. Next base: position 498,512 of record NC_015957.1, read on the forward strand.
GCACAGCGGTCATCTGCCGGCGATCCGGGTGGGCAGGTCTTTCCGGGTCCCAGAGCAAGCGGTTCATGAATACCTCCGCGAATCGTATGTGGGGGTGGAGTCCGCCTAGGCGCTTTCCGGGCCCGGGGAGGACCCTCGGATTACGTGGTTCGCTCGGTGCCGGGTAGGCTGGCCCGATGTAGGTCGTGTGGGCTCGGACGCCCCGCACCGAGTGAATCGAAGTGAGCGAGGGTAGTCGTGGGCTCTGTTATCAAGAAGCGGCGCAAGCGGATGGCGAAGAAGAAGCACCGCAAGCTGCTCAAGCGCACGCGCGTCCAGCGTCGCAACAAGAAGTAAGCAAGCGACGCTGTGTTCGTCCCGCAGCCCTTCCACCATCGGTGGAAGGGCTGCGGTGCGTATGTGGCACGGGTCTGAGCCACGGTGGCCCCTGTGGCCCCGGCTTAAAACGCGCAGCGCGCGGCGAGTGGCCATCACAGCGCAACATCGAGCGGTTACGGTGTTCCGCACAGCCCAGCTCGGACGAGGGTGGGAAGGAAGGCGCTGATCTTGGGAAAGGTCGTGCTCGTCACCGGGGTCGCTCGCCGCCTGGGAGGCCGTTTCGTCCGGCGCATACAGCGCGAACCCGATGTGGAGCGGGTGATCGGCGTGGACGCCGTGCCGCCCGAACACCACCTCGGCGGCGCCGACTTCGTCCGGGCCGATATCCGGCACCCCACGATCGGGAAACTGCTCGCCGAATACGGCGTCCACACGGTCGTCCACATGGATATCAACGGGACTCCGCTGGGGGCGCGCGGCAATCGCGCCTCGATCAAGGAGACCAATGTCATCGGCACCATGCAGCTCCTCGGTGCCTGTCAGAAGGCCCCGTCGGTGCAGCGGCTGGTGGTGAAGTCCAGCACCAATGTGTACGGCTCGGCGCCCCGCGACCCCGCCGTCTTCAGCGAGACCACCCCGCCCAAATCCCTGCCGAGCGGCGGCTTCGCCAAGGACACCGTCGAGGTCGAGGGATATGTCCGCGGTTTCGCCCGGCGCCGCCCCGATGTCGCGGTGTGCGTGCTGCGCTTCGCCAACATCCTGGGGCCCTGCGCGGACTCACCGCTCGCCGAGTACTTCGCGCTGCCCGTGCTGCCCACCGTCATCGGCTACGACCCGCGGCTGCAGTTCGTCCATGAGAAGGACGCCATCGAGGTGCTGCGGATCGGGGCCTCCGAACCGCGCCGGTCCACGCTCAACAGCGGCACGTTCAATATCGCCGGGGACGGGGTGCTGCTGCTCTCCCAGGCCGCCCGGCGGCTCGGCCGCCCGACCCTGCCGCTGCTGCTGCCCACCCTGCGATGGGCCCGCACCGCGCTGCGGTCCCTCGGCATCACCGACTTCTCGCCCGAGCAGGTCCGGCTGCTCACCCACGGCCGGGTCGTGGCCACCAACCAGATGCGCGAGACCCTGGGATTCGAACCCGAGCACACCACCGCCGGTGCCCTCGCGGACTATGCGCACAGCCGCGGCCCCGGGCTGCTCCCGCCCGAGACCCTCGCCCGTACCATCGATCGGCTCGCCGCGCTGCTGCCCGCGGGCGCCCAGACGTGAGGAGCGCAACCACCATGGCGGACGCCAAGGTCATTCCGTTTGGTGAGGAGCCCCGGTCTTCCCGGAGGAAGGTCCCTCGGCTGGGGCGCGGCGGCCGCTCCCAGGGCTCGCTCAAGCCCGTACCGCAGCAGCGCGACGAGGCGCTCGAACAGCGCCCCCAGACGGCGGCCGCGGCCGTACCGCCCCTGCCGCCCGGCCCGCCCAAGCAGGCCCCGGGCAGCGGCGACTGGGAGCGCAAGCTGGCCCACGGGCTGAGCTTTCTGCGCCGCCGGATCACCGGGGACTACGAGGTCGACGACTTCGGCTACGACCACGACCTGACCGAGCAGGTCCTGATGTCCCTGCTTCGCCCGCTGTACGAGAACTACTTCCGGGTCGAGGTGAAGGGGATCGAGAACATCCCCGACAGTGGCGGTGCGCTCGTCGTCGCCAACCACTCCGGGGTGCTGCCGCTGGACGGGCTGATGCTCCAGGTCGCGGTGCACGACAACCACCCGGCCCAGCGCCATCTGCGGCTGCTCGCGGCCGACCTCGTCTTCGTGCTGCCGGTCGTCAACGAGCTGGCCCGCAAGGCGGGTCACACCCTCGCCTGCTCCGAGGACGCCCAGTTGCTGCTGGAGCGCGGCGAGGTGGTCGGGGTGATGCCGGAGGGCTTCAAGGGGATCGGCAAGCCGTTCTCGGAGCGGTACAAGCTACAGCGCTTCGGGCGGGGCGGCTTCGTCTCGACGGCGCTGCGCGCGGGGGCGCCGATCGTGCCGTGCTCGATCGTGGGCGCGGAGGAGATCTACCCGATGGTGGGGAACGCGAAGACCCTGGCCCGGCTGCTCGGCCTGCCGTACTTCCCGGTCACGCCGACCTTCCCGCTGCTGGGGCCGCTGGGCGCAGTGCCGCTGCCGACGAAGTGGACGATCCAGTTCGGCGAGCCCATCCCCACCGACGGGCATCCGCCGGAGGCGGCGGACGACCCGATGCTGATGTTCAACCTGACCGACCAGGTACGAGAAACGATCCAGCACACGCTCTACAAGTTGCTGGTGCAGCGGCGGTCGGTGTTCTTCTGAGGCTTGCCCGGCGGGCGGTGTGATGTGGCGCGGGCACCTGGTCCGTCGGACGGAGTCCGGCGCAGCTCGGCTGAAGCGGGGGAGGCCTCGGGGCCGCGCTATGCGAGGGCGGCCGGAGGAGGGGTCAAGTTGCTGGTGCAGCGGCGGTCGGTGTTCTTCTGAGGCTTGCCCGGCGGGCGGTGTGATGTGGCGCGGGCACCTGGTCCGTCGGACGGAGTCCGGCGCAGCTCGGCTGAGGCTGGGGGGCCTCGGGGCCGCGCTATGCGAGGGCGGCCGGAGGAGGGGTCAAGTTGCTGGTGCAGCGGCGGGTCGGTGTTCTTCCGAGGCTTGCCCCTGCGGGCGGTGTTCTGCTGAGCCTGGTCTTCTGACCTGGGGTCCGGGGGTGGGTGGCGTGCGGTGCACATCGCCCACCCCCGGTCTGTTTCACCTTGTGTCGTCGCCGTCGATGCTCAGGCCCGGCAGGAGGTCCGGCAGCAGCGGGGGGATGGTGATGTCCGGCTGGGACGACGTCTTGCCGCCCGGGTCGCCCTTGCCCGTGGACGGGCTGGGGCTCGCGCCGCCGAGCGGCGGGTCCAGCAGGTCCCCGGCGCCGCCCACCAGGCCGCCGCTCTGGTCGTGGGCGCTTGCCGAGGACGACGGGTGCGGGTGGGAGGCGGTCTCGTCGGTGCGGCTGCCGCTCGGGGTGGCCGAGGTGGACGCCGGACGGTCGCCCGGGGCCACCCCGTCGGCGCGCTCGGGCGCGTGCCCGGTCTGGCCGGACTGGCCCTGCTGCTCCTTCTTCGTGGGCAGCAACGCCCGCAACGGACCGACCTCTTGGTCTATGGCGTCGAAGACCGAGCTCACCTCGTCGCCGACGTCCATGAGCTGGACCGGTAGCTGATCGCGCAGCCGGCTCCAGCCGCCGCGATGCGCCTGCGAGAAGGTGGAAAGCTGCTGGATCGGGCCGAGCGAGCCGTCTCGCTGGTAGACCTGGTGCAGCAGCCGGTGGCCCTCGGAGGCGTCATGGCGCATACCGGCCAGGGCCCGGCGGATCTCCCCCAGCGAGTCATGGTCCAGATCGCCGGTGCGGGTGCGCTCCATCAGGCGGCGCGCCTCGCTCATCCGCGTCGACGCCTGGTCCAGATAGATCCGGCCCCGGTCGGCGTCGCCGTCCGCCATCTCCAGCTTGAGGTCCTCCATGCCGCGCTTGAACCCGTAGAGGGTGTCGCCCGGCAGCGCGTCCGAGCTGGCGGCGGCGACGCCGCCGAAGGCACCCGCCGCGACGCCGACGGTGAGCCCCCCGGCCGCGAGCCCCTTGGACCAGCGGGAACGGGGGCGCAGTCTTGCCACCGGGGGTTTGGCGCGGTGGGCGCCGCCGGTGCGGCGGCGCTGCTCGGGCACGCGTGGCGCGCCCTCGGCGAAGGCCGCCTCCATGGCGGCGAGCAACTGCGCCCGCTGGGTGACGCGTACCTCCGGGTCCAATGTTGGTGCCGGCAGCTCGCCCAGCCCGCTCGCCAGGGCCAGCAGCCGTCTCCGCTCGGCGCTCTCCGCCGATGGGGAACCTGGCTGTTGCTGCGGCGTCTTGTCCTGGGCGGCCTGGTGGTTGCTCTCCAGGGCGTCCAGGGCCTCCAAGGCCTTGGCGAAGGCGTTCGCCCGCCGGTGTGCCGATACGTTCGCGATCACAGGCGGCACCTCCTCTCCTCGTGACGGTCGACTCCCCAGGACACCCGAGGGTTCCGTGCCATGCGCGCGTCCACCTGATCGAGTGAGTGAACTACGGGCAGGGTACGACCACGAGGCGCCTGCATCTCCCACAACGAGCGGCGCAGCACCCGGGTTACGCCCTGCCCAAAGGCGGACGGTCCGTGGCCGGACGGCTACGGGTGGTCAGCGGGCGTCCTCCGGAAGAAGCCGGGCCAGGGTGCGCACGGCCCGGTACTGAAGGGTTTTGATCGCGCCCTCGTTCTTCCCCATGACCCGGGCGGTCTCGGCGACCGAGAGGCCCTGGAGGAAGCGGAGCGTCACGCACTCCTGCTGCTGCGGGTTGAGTTTTCGCACCGCCTGCAGGAGAGCGGCGTTGGACAGCGATTCGAGGACGGAGTCCTCGGGGCTGCGCTCGACCTCGTTGGCGTCGAGCATCTCGCCGGTGGTGACCTCCAGCCGGAAGCGGCTGGACTTGAAGTGGTCGGCGACGAGATTGCGCGCGATGGTCACCAGCCAGGCGCCGAAGTCGCGGCCCTGCCAGGTGAAGGTGCCGATGCGGCGCAGGGCGCGCAGGAACGTCTCGCTGGTGAGGTCCTCGGCCGTGGCCTTGCCGCCCACGCGGTAATAGATATAGCGGTAGACCGTGTCGGCGTACTGGTCGTAGAGCCTGCCGAACGCCTCGGCCTCTCCGGACTGGGCGCGCTCGACGAGGTCCATCATGCGACGGCTGTCGCTGTCGGCGCCGGGGCGCCGGGCGGTGGGGGTGGAGCCGCGGGAGCGTCTGCTGACCGCGGCGCCGCCGTCCGCCAGTGCGTAGCACGAACCGGCCTGGCCGGGGCGATTGACCGTGCCGACGGCTGGGCTGGCGGGCAGGGGGGCGGCGAGGCCGGGGACGGCATACGCGGTGGGGACGAAGCCGCGCAGACAGTCAAGGACCGTTGCGCGCAGCGTAGCCAGGCCCGAGGCGTCAACCCCGACGTGTGGGTACACGAGACTCCCAGAGGCAGAGCTTCCATCACGAGCAGTACGGGACCGTCACCCGCCGTAGGGACGTGTGGGTACCGGTTTGCGTCTAAGGAGAATAACGCTTCGTACAGGCAGCACTACACCCAGTTGTTCAAATCATCGTTTCCGTTCGCTCTCTTATGGATTGATGACCTATCAAGTATCGAACACGTACCGCTAATTGATCGAAATCGTTCGTGGCTTGTGCGATTGCGTGGCGTGTTGTGACAAAGCGGCGGTAAGGGGACTGGCGGGAGCGCTGTGGGGTAAGACGCGCGGAATGACCGAAACAGGGCGGGCGCGTTCGGTTGGTGACGCTGCGTATCGATGGGCGCATTGTCACGGAGCGCGATCGATGGTCAGCCTTGACCGTCCTCGGTCACGGTCGTGCGCGAGCGGTCAACGCGACCCGAGGGAAGAGCGCTGAAAAGGGCTCAGCGGGAGGTCAGAGGGGTGGAGTGAGTCCTCGGCCGCCTGCGGTCAGCGGCGTCGGCGGTGCAGGGCCACGGCGGCCGCCGTGCCGCCCGCCACCGCGCCCACCCCGGCCGCCGCCGGAATGCCGATCTTGGCCGCCTTGCGGCCGGTGCGGTAGTCGCGCAGCCGCCAACTGTTCTCACGGGCGTGCTTGCGCAGCCGGGTGTCCGGGTTCACCGCGTACGGATGGCCCACGATCGACAGCATCGGGATGTCGTTCGCGGAGTCGCTGTAGGCCGCGCAGCGGGAGAGGTCCAGCCCCTCGGCCGTCGCCAGCGCCCGTACGGCCTCGGCCTTCGCCGGGCCGTGCAGCGGCTCACCGACCAGCCGGCCGGTGTAGACGCCGCCCACCGACTCGGCCACCGTGCCCAGCGCCCCGGTCAGGCCGAGCCGCCGGGCGATGATCGTCGCGGTCTCGACCGGCGCGGCGGTCACCAGCCAGACCCGCTGCCCCGCGTCCAGATGGGCCTGGGCGAGGGCGCGGGTGCCGGGCCAGATGCGGTCGGCCATGTACTCGTCGTAGATCTCCTCGCCGATGGACATCAGCTCGGAGACCCGGTGGCCCTTGACGATGGACAGGGCGCTGCTGCGCACGTCCTCCATATGTGCCGGGTCCTCGACGCCGACCACCCGGAACCAGGTCTGCTGCCACGCGAAGCGGGCGAGTTCGCGCTTGCGGAAGAAGTGCCGCTTGTAGAGGCCGCGGCCGAAGTGGAAGATCGCGGCGCCCTGCATGACCGTGTTGTCCAGGTCGAAGAAGGCGGCGGCCCGCTCGTCGCCGACGACGGGGAATTCCGGTTCGGCGGGGGGCTGCGGTGCGGGGGTCTCGGCCGACGACTTGCGCGCTGCCTCGGCCGATGCCTCTCCGGCGAGGACACTCCGCTCGGTGGCGGGTCGTCGACGTCGGGTGAACCATCCCAGTGCGGCCATGGAGCGAGCATAGCCAGCGCTCCGGCGCATCCCGTTACGCCCGGGTGTCGGGCCGATTCAGGTTACGCGAAAGGGAGGCCGCGCAGGGGCCGAAATCAGCCGCCTCGCGGGCGCGGGATCGGGCCGCCTCGCGGGGGCGGGATCAGCCGCCGAGCGCGGTGCGCAGCCGCTTGGGGTTCACCCGCCAGAAGTCGTGCTGTTCGCCGTCGATGAGCACCACCGGGATCTGCTCCCAGTAGGCGCGGTACAGCTCCTCGTCCTGGGTGATGTCCTTCTTCTCCCAGGGGGTGCCCAGCTCGCCGCAGACCTCTTCGATCACGGCCTCGGCGTCCTCGCACAGGTGGCAGTCGGGCTTGCCGATCAGCGTGACCGTGCGCTCGGCGGGCTTCTTCCGCGGGGTGCGGCGCAGCAACGGACTCATGCCCTTCATTCTGCCTGGCCTTTTTCGAGGCTCGGTTCGCCTCCGGGGCGCTCCAGTCTCCCCCGGCTACCGCTGGGAGGTGCCCCCTGTCGGCGGTCGACCGTGCTCGGTCGCTCACGCGGCGGAGCCGCATATCGATCGCAGCCCTCGCTCCCTGCGCGCGCTCTCCCTTTCGACAGCGACGCGCCCCTTCGGCTCGCCCCCGGCTACCGCTGGGAGGTGCCCCCGGCCGGAAGACCCCAGTGCCCTGACCCGCGACGGTGCCCCTTCCACGAGTTCGGAAGTGGGCTCTCGGTCGATTACGATCGAGGGCGTTTTGTTGCTGTCCGGGGGTAAAAGGTGAGGAGTGAGGGCCTGTGCTCCGGTCGGCGGCCCAGCGGTACGAGCGTGCCTGCCGGGAACGGTGTGACGCAGGTGGTGGTTCCGCGGCTGGCGCGAAAAGGCGCGTGACACCGGTCACTTTGCTCGGACAAAGCGGACACCATCTTTGTGCACGCGTTCACAAAGACATAGCCTGCTGTCGATGGGGCGGTCATGAAACACCCGGCCGCCCACAGCCTCGCTCTACCCGCAGGAGCACCGTGGCAACTGGCCGAACTCACCGACCGGCGACCCGCAGCCGAGGGATCCCCGAGGCCACCGTCGCCCGGCTACCGCTGTATCTGCGTGCGCTGACCGCTCTCTCGGAGCGCTCGGTGCCCACAGTGTCCTCGGAGGAGCTGGCCACCGCGGCCGGCGTCAATTCGGCCAAGCTGCGCAAGGACTTCTCCTATCTCGGTTCGTACGGCACCCGCGGTGTCGGCTACGACGTGGAGTACCTCGTCTACCAGATCTCGCGGGAGCTCGGGCTCACCCAGGACTGGCCGGTTGTGATCGTCGGTATCGGTAATCTCGGCGCCGCGCTCGCCAACTACGGCGGCTTCGCCTCCCGTGGCTTCCGGGTCGCCGCGCTGATCGACGCCGACCCCACCATGGCCGGGAAGCCGGTCGCGGGCATCCCGGTGCAGCACACCGACGAGCTCGAGAAGATCATCACGGACAACGGCGTCTCGATCGGCGTCATCGCCACCCCGGCGGGCGCGGCCCAGCAGGTCTGCGACCGGCTCGTCGCCGCCGGGATCACCTCGATCCTCAACTTCGCGCCCACCGTGCTGACCGTTCCGGACGGGGTGGATGTGCGCAAAGTCGATCTCTCCATCGAGCTGCAGATCCTCGCCTTCCACGAGCAGCGCAAGGCGGGCGAGGAGGTCGCCGCGCCCGAGGAGGCCGCGGGAGCCGTTCCACCACCGCCCGTGGCGCATCGCGCGCCCTCCGGTGGCCCCGGCGCCGACAGCGGTCGGCAAGGACCTGACGGGGACGTGCCCGCCGTGATGCCGGCATGAGTCTCCTCGTCGTCGGACTGAGCCACCGCAGCGCGCCCGTGAGCGTGCTGGAGCGGGCCGCCCTGGTGGGGGACGAGCAGGCGAAGCTGGTGCAGGACACCCTCGCCGCCGAGCCCGCCACCGAGGCCGCGGTGCTGGCCACCTGCAACCGCATCGAGCTCTACGCCGACGTGGACAAGTTCCACGCCGGGGTCGCCGAGCTGTCCACGCTGCTCGCCCAGCACACCGGCGTCGGACTGGACGAGCTCACCCCGTATCTCTACGTCCACTACGAGGACCGGGCCGTCCACCACCTCTTCTCGGTGGCCTGCGGGCTGGACTCGATGGTCGTCGGCGAGGGCCAGATCCTCGGCCAGATCAAGGACGCGCTCGCGCTGGGGCAGGAGCTGCATACCGCCGGGCGGCTGCTGAACGATCTCTTCCAGCAGGCGTTGCGGGTCGGCAAGCGGGCCCACAGCGAGACCGGTATCGACCGGGCGGGCCAGTCGCTGGTCACCTTCGGCCTGGAGCAGCTCGCCCAGGGCGCGTCGGTGGCGGAGTGGGCCCGGGGCAAGCGGGCCCTGGTGATCGGCGCGGGTTCGATGTCCTCGCTGGCCGCGGCGACGCTCGCACGCGCCGGTGTGGCAGAACTGGTGATCGCCAACAGGACGTTGGAGCGGGCGCTGCGCCTCGCCGAGTCCCTGGTCCAGCAGCATGCGGCCACTCCGGCCGCGATCCCCGCCGAGGGTGAGGAAACGTTGCGCGAGCCGCTGGTGGCCCGTGCAGTGCCGCGGGACCGGGTCACCGCCGAGCTGCCGCACGCCGACATCGTCGTCTCCTGTACGGGCGCGACCGGCCTGGTGCTGACCGCCGCGGAGCTGCGCACCGCGCTCGCCCAGCGCGCGGCCTGCCCGCCCGGGGCCCACCGCACGGGGACGGACGTCTCGCTGCTCGATCTGGCCATGCCGCGCGACATAGACGCGGCGGCGCACCGGATCGAGGGGCTGCACCTGGTCGATATCGAGTCCCTCGCCGAGGCGGCCACCGAGCCGTCCGGGGCGCCGGGCTCGTCCGCCGGGGCGATGGCCGCCGACGTGGACAAGGTGCGGACCATCGTCTCCGCCGAGGTGGCCGCCTTCGGGGCGGCCCAGCGCGCCGCGCACATCACGCCGACGGTGGTCGCGCTGCGTACCATGGCGGCGGACGTCGTCGCCAGTGAGATCGCCCGGCTCGACGGGCGCCTTCCGGATCTGGACGACAAGCAGCGGTCCGAGATCACGCAGACCGTGCGCAGGGTCGTCGACAAGCTGCTGCACGCGCCCACCGTGCGGGTCAAGCAGCTCGCGGGCACTCCGGGTGGCGCCGGTTACGCCGATGCGCTGCGCGAGCTCTTCGACCTCGATCCGCAGGCGGTCGCCGCCGTCAGCCGCGCCGACGGCTCGGCCCGCGCGGCCGAACAGAACGACCCGAAGGGAGGCCGGCCATGAACGCCACCCCCTCACCCGCCGCCTTCGGCGGCGCTCCGCCGCTGCGGCTGGGCACTCGCCGCAGCGCGCTCGCCATGGCCCAGTCCGGCCTGGTCGCGGACCTGGTGCGCGAGGTCACCGGGCGTCCCGTGGAACTGGTCGAGATCACCACGTACGGCGACACCTCGCGGGAGCACCTCGCGCAGATCGGTGGCACCGGCGTCTTCGTCTCGGCGCTGCGCGAGGCGCTGCTGAGCGGTGAGATCGACCTGGCCGTGCACTCGCTGAAGGACCTTCCCACCGCGGAGCCCGACGGGCTGCGGCTGGCCGCGATACCGCGCCGCGAGGACCCGCGCGACGCGCTGATCGCCCGGGACGGGCTCACCTTCGCCCAGCTTCCCCCGGGGTCCCGGATAGGCACCGGATCCCCGCGCCGCGCGGCCCAGCTCAACGCGTGGGCCCGCGCCTTCGGCCTCGACATCGAGACCGTGCCGATACGCGGCAATGTCGACACCCGCATCGGCTACGTCCGGTCGGGACGGCTGGACGCCGTGGTGCTCGCCGCCGCCGGCCTGATCCGTCTGGGGCGGATCGGCGAGGCGACCGAGCTGCTCGATGTCGGCCATGTTTTGCCCGCCCCCGGCCAGGGGGCACTGGCAGTGGAGTGTGCCGCGTCCAGCGTGGCGCTCACTGCCCGGCTCGCCGAGATCGACGACCCGTACACGCGGGTCGCCGTGACCGCCGAGCGATCCCTGCTCGCCGCCCTGGAGGCCGGCTGCAGCGCACCTGTGGGGGCGCTGGCCGACCTGTTGGCCGACGGTCAGGCTGTCACCGAAATGCGCCTGCGCGGCGTCGTCGGCACCACCGACGGCACGACGCTGGTGCAGCTGTCCACCACCGGTCCCGTACCCGCGTCGCCCAGTGAGGCCGGGGACCTCGGTCGCGAACTCGCAGCCGAGATGCTCGCCAAGGGTGCGGCCGGTCTTATGGGGGAGCGAGCACTTTGAACCCCACCGTCCCGAATCACCCCGGCTGCGGACACGTCACCTTCCTCGGTGCGGGCCCCGGAGATCCGGGCCTGCTGACCTTGCGCGCCGTGGAGGCTCTGGCCACCGCGGACGTACTGATCGCCGACCCGCAAGTGCTCGACGTGGTGCGGGGGCACGTCAGGCCGGGCGTGGCCGCGGACGCTCAGGGCGCGCCGCGGCAAGCGGAGGCTGATGGGTCGTCAGCCACCGTCCCGGTACTCCGGGGCACCGCCAATCTTGTCATGACGGCCGCGCGCGGCGGCAAGCGGGTCGTCCGCGCGGTCGCGGGCGACCCCGGCCTCGACGGATACGCCGCCGACGAGATGCTCGCCTGCGCCGCCGAGGGCATCCTCTTCGAGGTGGTGCCGGGTGTGGCCGCCGCGGTGGGTGTGCCCGCCTACGCGGGGGTGCCGCTGCGGGACGCCCACAGCGCGGATGTGCGTTTCGTGGACGCCCTGGCCGCCGATGAGCGCTGCTGGAGCGAGGTCGGCTCGTCCGACGCGACCGCCGTGGTCTCCGCGACCCTGGAGACGGTGGCCGCCGCCGCGGGTGAGCTGGTGGCCGCGGGCCGCAAGCCGGACACCCCGCTCACCGTCACCGTCGGTGGCACCACCACGCGTCAGCGGACCTGGGCCGCGACGCTGGGGACCATCGCCCAGGTGCTGAAGGCGGCCAAGGTGCTGCCGTCGCCGCAGGGCGCACAGCCGGTGATAGCCGTGGTCGGCGAGCAGAGCGCGGCCGGCCGGCGTGATCAGCTCTCCTGGTTCGAGTCCAAGCCGCTGTTCGGCTGGAAGGTCCTGGTGCCGCGCACCAAGGAGCAGGCCGCCTCGCTCTCGGACCAGTTGCGCAGCTACGGCGCGGTGCCCAGCGAGGTGCCGACGATCGCCGTGGAGCCGCCGCGCACCCCGCAGCAGATGGAGCGCGCGGTCAAGGGCCTGGTCACCGGGCGCTATGAGTGGATCGCCTTCACCTCGGTCAACGCGGTCAAGGCGGTGCGGGAGAAGTTCGAGGAGTACGGGCTCGACGCCCGCGCGTTCGCCGGGATCAAGGTCGCGGCGGTGGGCGAGCAGACCGCCAGGTCGCTGATCGACTTCGGAGTGAAGCCTGATCTGGTGCCCAGCGGTGAGCAGTCCGCGGCCGGGCTGCTGGAGGACTGGCCGCCCTACGACCCGGTCTTCGACCCGATCGACCGGGTCTTCCTGCCGCGGGCCGACATCGCCACCGAGACCCTGGTCGCCGGGCTGATCGAGCTGGGCTGGGAGGTCGACGACGTGACCGCGTACCGCACCGTGCGCGCCTCGCCGCCGCCGGCCGAGACCCGTGAGGCCATCAAGGGCGGCGGGTTCGACGCGGTGCTCTTCACCTCGTCGTCCACCGTGCGGAACCTCGTCGGCATCGCGGGCAAGCCGCACAATGTCACTGTCATCGCCTGTATCGGCCCGGCCACCGCGAAGACCGCGGAGGAGCACGGGCTGCGGGTGGACGTGCTGTCGCCCGAGCCCTCGGTGCTCAAGCTCGCCGAGGCGCTCGCGGACTTCGGGGCGGCGCGGCGGCAGGCCGCGATCGAAGCCGGGGAGCCGGTCACCCGCCCGAGCGAGCGACGGCCGGGATCACGGAGGAGGGCACGCTCTTGAGCACCACGTACGGCAGCTTCCCCGGTGCGCGACCGCGCCGGCTGCGGGTGAATCCGGCCATGCGCCGCATGGTCGCGGAGACCCGGCTGCATCCGGCCGAGCTGATCCTGCCCGCGTTCGTCCGCGAGGACGTGACCGAGCCGGTGCCGCTGCAGACGATGCCGGGCGTTCTGCAGCACACCCGGGACTCCCTGCGGAAGGCGGCGGCCGACGCGGTCGCCGCGGGCCTCGGCGGGATCATGCTCTTCGGGGTGCCGGAGGAGTCCAAGAAGGACGCCGTCGGCACGCCCGGCACCGACCCGGACGGGATCCTCCAGGTGGCCATCCGCGATGTGCGCGCCGAGGTCGGCGACGACCTGGTGATCATGTCCGATCTCTGCCTGGACGAGCACACCGACCACGGCCACTGCGGGGTCCTGGACGCCGAGGGCCGGATCGACAACGACGCCACGCTGGAGCGGTACGCGGAGATGGCCCGCGCCCAGGCCGACGCGGGCGTCCACACAGTGGGCCCCAGCGGCATGATGGACGGGCAGGTCGGGGTGATCCGCGAGGCGCTGGACGGCGCCGGGCACCAGGACATCTCGATCCTCGCCTACACCGCGAAGTACGCCTCCGCCTTCTACGGTCCGTTCCGCGAGGCGGTGGGCTCCTCGCTGAAGGGCGACCGCAAGACGTATCAGCAGGACCCGGCCAACGCCCGGGAGGCGATGCGCGAGCTGGAGCTGGACCTGGCCGAGGGCGCGGACATGGTCATGGTGAAGCCGGCCCTGCCCTACCTGGACATCCTGCGGCAGATCGCCGACGCCGTGGACGTGCCGGTGGCCGCCTACCAGATCTCCGGTGAGTACGCGATGGTCGAGGCGGCGGCGGCCAACGGCTGGATCGACCGCGACCGCGCGATCATGGAGACGCTGACCTCGGTACGGCGCGCGGGCGCGGGGATGATCCTCACGTACTGGGCGACCGAGGTCGCCCAGCGGCTGAACCGCGGGGAGTGAGCCTCCACCGCGGGGAATGACCACGAGGCCGGGGGCGCGGAGCCGCCGGCCTTCGCGCCCCCGGCTCGCCCTCTTCGGGTCGCTCATACGGCGGTCACCGTCCCCTGACCACGAAGTCGGCGGCCGCCCGCCCGGGGGCGACCAGCCGGGCGTTGGCCTCGTCGGAGGTGAGGACGAAGCGCTCGGCCACCTCGCGCGGCTTGCCGAACCGCTCATGGCGGTCGATCAGCCGGCGCACCCGCTCCTCGGTGTCCAGGTCGACCCACCAGGTCTCGTCCAGCAGCTCGCGGACCGGGAGCCAGGGCGCCTCGGCCAGCAGCAGATAATTCCCCTCGGTGATCACCAGCGGGGTCTCCGGCACCACCGGGATGGTGCCCGCGACGGGCTGTTCCAGCTCGCGGTCGAATCCCGGCGCGTAGACGACCTCCTCGGCGCGCGGCGCCCGCAGCCGCCGCAGCAGCGCGGTGTAGCCGTACGGGTCGAAGGTCTCCGGCGCGCCCTTGCGGCCGATCAGGCCGAGCCGGCGCAGCTCGGCGTCGGCGAGGTGGAAGCCGTCCATCGGCACCAGGACGGCCCGGTCGGCGCCGAGGGCGTCGACCAGGTACTGGGCGAGGGTGGTTTTGCCGGCCCCGGGCGGTCCGGCGATTCCGAGCAGGCGGCGACCGCCCGCGTCGGCCAGGCGCTGGGCGCGGTCGAGGAGTTGCTGGGAAGTCATGGCGGGCGCTTTCGGTGGCTTTCGGGAATGGGCACGATCCACTATCCGGCCTGCGGCCCGCCCCCGCGGTCGGCGGTGCGGGGGAGGGCAGGCGGGCAGCCGGGCGAATTTCCAGAAATCTCGGCAGAGGGGCACATCCCCTGACCCCTTTCACGCGTCACATGAGAGAGCGGCCCTGCGATGTGGCCGCACACTTGGGTATTTGGAGATATTCACGTTGAAAACCGGCATGAAGGGTCTACGTCGCGTATCCGCGGTCGCGATCACCGCTGGAGCCGTGCTGACGGCGGGGGCGTTCACCGCCTCCGCGCAGGCCGCGACGACCGCTACTCCCACGATCGCCGCCAAGGGCGGGTTCGTGATGAACAACGGCACGGGAAAGAGCCTGTTCACCAAGGCCGCGGACACCCGTCGGTCCACCGGCTCCACCACCAAGATCATGACTGCCCGGGTGGTGCTCGCACAGCCGAATCTCAACCTGGACGCCAAGGTCACGGTCCAGAAGGCGTACAGCGACTACATCGTCGACAACAACTGGGCCTCCTCGGCCAAGCTGATCGTCGGCGACAAGGTCACCGTCCGCCAGTTGCTGTACGGGCTGATGCTCCCGTCCGGCTGTGACGCGGCGTACGCGCTGGCGGACAAGTTCGGCACCGGTTCCACCCGGGCCGCGCGGGTGAAGTCGTTCATCGGCAAGATGAACACCACGGCCAAGTCCCTCGGGCTGACGAACACCCACTTCGACTCGTTCGACGGCATCGGGCGCGGCGCCAACTACTCGACGCCGCGCGATCTGACGAAGCTGGCCAGCAGCGCGATGAAGTACTCCACGTTCCGTACGGTCGTGAAGACGAAGTCGACCAAGCAGAAGGTGACCACGAAGAGCGGCGGTTACCGCTACATGTCGTGGACCAACACCAACAATCTGCTGGGTAGCTATTCGGGCACCATCGGCGTCAAGACCGGCTCGGGTCCGGAGGCCAAGTACTGCCTGGTCTTCGCCGCCACCCGGAACGGGAAGACGGTCATCGGGACCGTCCTCGCCTCCTCCTCGGTGGACGCCCGCACGGCGGACGCGAAGAAGATCATGGACTACGGCTTCAAGCAGTAGGGCGGGTCCGAGGTGGACAAGGGCCTGCCCCACGACCGTCCGGCCGTGGGGCAGGCCCTTCGTCATCGCCCTCAGCGCACCGCGTTCCAGGAGTGCGCCACGTCCACCACGACCCGCCCGTCCGTCTGGAAGACGCGGAACGGCAGCCGTGCGCGCACGCCGAGGCCGACCTGGGTCTCGCCCTCGAAGCTGGCGCCGAAGCGGGTGTCCCGGAAGGTCTGGTAGCCGGTGACGTCCACCCCCGGCAGCGGCTTGCGCGCCCGCCCGGGATACGACTCCCCGCCGGTCCCCGGGTCGTAGCTCGGCGCGGCCACATGGATGTCCAGAATCGCCCCGCCGCCGACCGGGATCTCCTCGCCCGAACCGTCCTGGTACAGGGTGTCCACGTACGCCACGCGGTAGCCGACGCGATCGGCGGCCGTGGCGCCCTTCACGTCGAACACCATGCGGTCGTAGCAGGCGTGCCGGCCGGTCCTGATGCTGCCCAGCGGTGTGTGGCCCGCCGGCTGGGCCGTCTTCTCGCCGCTCCCCCAGCCGGTCTCACAGGCCGCCGCCTTGGCCGCCGACTTGGCCGCGGCCGGAGTGACGGCCCCCGCCGCCCCCGCCGTCGCCGCCAGCGCGCCGCCCGCGAGCACCATCGCCGCGAGTGCGGTCCCCCACCGTCGCATGGTCAAGCCCCCAATGTTCTGTTGATGACAGGTGATGCACGGGGTTGGACGGGCCGGGGCGGCGAGAGGTTGTCCCGGTCCGGGAAATGTGTCGCGAATGCTACGTGCGCGGCGGTACGCCTGACGCTCCGTCGGGGGTTATCCCCCGGACGGGTCGGCCGGTTGCCCGGATGGGAGACAGATGCCGGTTCGACAAGGCTTGTGCACATGAGACCGACGACCGGCAGAACCGCCGCGCTGGCCCTCGCCACCGCCGCCACCGCATCCCTCCTCGGCAGCGCGTCCGCGGACGCGACCCCGGGACCGCTGGCCGATCCGACCACCACCGCGCTCAGTTGGGGGGCCTGCGCGGGCACCGGGCTCGACCCCCGGCAGGAATGCGCCACGCTGAAGGTGCCGCTGGACCACCGCGACCCCGGCGGCAAGCGGATCTCCCTCGCCGTGTCCCGCATCCCCA
Organism: Streptomyces violaceusniger Tu 4113; assembly: GCF_000147815.2. Lineage (NCBI taxonomy): Bacteria > Bacillati > Actinomycetota > Actinomycetes > Kitasatosporales > Streptomycetaceae > Streptomyces > Streptomyces violaceusniger. The sequence continues at coordinate 515,117 of NC_015957.1, forward strand.
GCGAGCGGCCGCAGGCCCGCCGGGGCACCCTGCTGCTGATCCCGGGAGGCCCCGGATCGACGGGGCTGGAGCGGCCCACCACGCTCGGCAAGCGGCTGCCGCGGTCGGTGCGGGACGCCTATGACATCGTCAGCTTCGACCCGCGCGGGATGGGGAAGTCCACGCACACCGGCTGCGGTCTGGACACCGCCGATCTGTCGCTGCTCGCCTCCCGCCCCTGGCCCGCCCCCGGCGGGGACATCACCCAGAACGTCACCACCGGCCGCCGCATCGCCGACACCTGCGCCCGCAACGGCGGTGAGCTGCTGCGCACCATCAGCACCGTCAACGAGGCCCGGGACATCGACAGCATCCGGCGGGCGCTCGGCGAGCGGAAGCTGTCCGCATGGGGCGTCTCCTACGGGACGTACGTGGGCTCCGTCTACGCGCAGCTCTTCCCCGAGCACACCGACCGCTGGGTGCTGGACAGCAATGACGACCCGGACCCGGAGCGGGTGGAGCGCCGCTGGCTGGCCAACTACGCCGTCGGCGTCGAGGACACCTTCCCCGACTTCGCCGCCTGGGCCTCCGCCCCGAACAGCCCCGTCCGGCTCGCCGAGACCCCCGACGGAGTGCGCCGGCGGGTGCTGGACCTCGCCGCGCGGCTGGACGCGAAGCCGCTGCCGTGGCCCGGCGCCAACCCGCCCGAGCTGAACGGCAACGCACTGCGCCAGAGCATGCTGAACGCCCTGTACTCCCGGGACGACTTCGAGGACCTGGCCAAGCTGATCGTGGACGCGGACGCCGGTAAGGCGCCCGGCGCTGCACCGGCCGACCCGCCCCAGGACGCCGCGGCCGTGTCCCTGGCCACCATCTGCAACGACGTGGAGTGGCCCACGTCCCTGCCGGACTACGCGCGGGATGTGGCCGCCGGCCGTAAGAGCCACCCGCTCACCGCGGGCATGCCGGTGAACGTCACGCCCTGCTCGTTCTGGCATGACGCGCCGCGGGACAAGCCGGTGCGGATCACCGACCAGGGGCCGTCGAACGTCCTGCTGGTGCAGAACAAGCGCGATGTGGCCACCCCGTACAGCGGGGCGCTGAACCTGCGGCGCGCCTACGGCGACCGGGCCCGGATGGTCAGCGTGAACGCGATGGGGCATGGCGCGGCCTATGTGGTGAACAACGGCAGCGCCTGCGCGGACCGGAAGGTCACGGACTTCCTGCTGGAAGGTGAGCGGCCGGAGCACGATGTGCTCTGCCGGTGAGGAACCCGCGGCTGAGGAACGCGATACGCCGCTGACGAACGCGAGGCGCCCCGCTCCCTCTCGACGGGGCGGGGCGCTTCCGGTTCGGTCGACTCAGAGGCGCTCGGGGGTGCGGATGCCCAGCAGGGTCATGCCCTGCCGCAGCGTCCGCGCCGTGATGTCGCACAGGAAGAGGCGGTTCTCCACCTGGGACGGGCCGCCCTCGGCCTTCAGGACCGGGCACTGGTCGTAGAAGGTCGTGTACAGCGAGGCCAGTTGGTAGAGATACCCGGCCAGCTTGTGCGGCTCGAATCCGGCGGCCACCTCGCCCAGCGTCTCCCCGAACTGGTCGAGGTGCAGGCCCAGCGCCCGCTCGGCCTTGGTCAGCGGCAGCTCGGGGTGGGCCACCGTCCGCTGGCCCTCCTCGGCGCGGCGCAGGATCGACTGGATCCGGGCGTACGCGTACTGCAGATAGACCGAGGTGTCGCCGTTGAGCGAGACCATCTGGTCGAGGTCGAACTTGTAGTCACGCGACGCGGAGGTGGACAGATCCGCGTACTTCACCGCACCGACGCCGAGCTGGGCGCCGCGCTCGAGGATGTCCTCCTCCGTGAGGCCGAGCTTCTCGCTCTTCTCCCGGACCACGGCGGCGGCCCGCTCGGTGGCCTCGTCCAGCAGGTCCTCCAGCCGCACCGTCTCGCCCGCGCGGGTCTTGAACGGCTTGCCGTCCTTGCCCAGGACGGTGCCGAAGGCGAGCTGGACGGCGTGCACCTGGTCATTGAGCCAGCCGATCCGGCGGGCGGTCTCGAAGACCATCTTGAAGTGCAGCGACTGCCGGGCGTCCACCACATACAGCAGGGTGTCGGCCTTCAGATGCTGCACCCGGTCGCGGATCGCGGAGAGGTCGGTGGCCGCATAGCCGAAGCCGCCGTCGGACTTCTGGACGATCAGCGGCACCGGATTGCCCTCGGGGCCCTTGATGTCGTCGAAGAAGACGCACAGCGCACCCTCGGAGCGGACGGCGACGCCGGACTCCTCCAGCAACCGGCAGGTCTCGGCCAGCATGTCGTTGTAACCCGACTCGCCGACCACATCGGGGTCGTGGATCTCGATGTCCAGCTTGTCGAAGACCGAGTAGAAGTAGATCTTCGACTCGTCCACGAACTTCCGCCACAGGGCGATGGTCTCCTCGTCGCCCGCCTGGAGATCCACCACCCGCCGCCGGGACCGCTCCTTGAACTCCGGGTCGGAGTCGAAGAGCGCCCGCGCGGCCTTGTACAGCCGGTTCAGATTGGACATGGCCTGCTGGCCGGAGGCGGCGTCCTTGTGGTCCAGCTCATGCGGGTGCTCGATCAGATACTGGATGAGCATGCCGAACTGGGTGCCCCAGTCGCCGATGTGGTGGCGGCGGACCACCTTCTCGCCCGCGAACTCCAGGATCCGCACCACCGCGTCGCCGATCACCGCCGAGCGCAGATGGCCGACGTGCATCTCCTTGGCCACATTGGGCTGGGCGTAGTCGATCACGGTGGTGCCGGGCGCCTGCGCGAACGGCACGCCGAGGCGGTCGTCGGCGGCGCGGGCGGCGAGGGTCGCGGTGATCGCGGAGTCGGCGATGGTGATGTTGAGGAAGCCGGGGCCGGAGACCTCGATGTCGGCGATCACCGGATCGGGGTCGGCCGAGGTGGCGGCGACCGGAAGGTGCGACACGACCTTGGCGGCCAGCTCACGGGGGTTTCCCTGGAGCTTCTTGGCCAGCGCCAGCATCCCGTTGGCCTGGAAATCGGCCCGGTCGCTTCGTCGCAGCAGCGGGTCCGCGGAGCCGGCCTCCGGCAGGGCAGCCGAGAGGGCGTCCACGACGCGCTGATGGACGGTGGCGGCGAGGGAAGGGACCGATGCCATAGATGAGGTGCCATTCCGATAGTGGTGGTATGGGTCAGCCCAGTATTTCACGGCGGGTCCAACGATTTCCCCGGCCTGTGGATAACCCGGGCCCGTCCGGCAGGCCCTGTGGGCAACGCCGGAGGGGTCCGTTCCGTCTGGGACAATGGGCGGTGCCATGACCGCTAGGAAGGAAGTGCCGACCGTGGCTCAGAGCACCGAGACCGACTGGGTCTCCCGATTCGCCGACGAGGTCATTGCCGAGGCGGAGCGCCGCGCCCCGGGCAAACCTGTCGTCTGCGCCTCGGGTCTCAGCCCGTCCGGCCCGATCCACCTCGGCAATCTGCGCGAGGTCATGACCCCGCACCTGGTCGCCGACGAGATCCGGCGCCGGGGCTATGAATGCGTTCACATCCTGTCCTGGGACGACTACGACCGGTACCGCAAGGTCCCGGCCGGGATCGACCCGTCCTGGTCCGAGCACATCGGCAAGCCGCTCACCTCGGTCCCGGCCCCGCCCGGATCGCCGTATGCGAACTGGGCGGAGCACTTCAAGGTGCCGATGGCCGAGGCGCTGCGCGAGATGGGCATCGACTTCCACCCCATCAGCCAGACCGAGATGTACACCTCGGGGGCGTACCGCGAGCAGATCCTGCACGCGATGCGCCATCGCCGGGAGATCGACGCCGTCCTGGACCGGTACCGCACCAAGGAGAAGGCCGGCGCGAAGAAGCCGGGCAAGCAGCAGCAGAAGCCGGTCGACGAGGCCGAGCTGGCCGCCGCCGAGGGCTCGGGCGCGGCCGCCGAGGACGACGGCAGTGCGGGCGGCGCGGGTTACTTCCCGTACAAGCCTTACTGCTCGGTCTGCGACCGCGATCTGACCACGGTGACCTCGTACGACGAGGAGACCACCGAGCTGGCCTACACCTGCGCGTGCGGCCACGGCGAGACCGTCCTGCTCACCGAGCACAACCACGGCAAGCTGGTCTGGAAGGTCGACTGGCCGATGCGCTGGGCGTACGAGGGCGTGGTCTTCGAGCCCTCGGGCGTCGACCACTCCTCGCCGGGCTCGTCCTATGTGGTCGGCGGCCAGATCGTCCGCGAGGTCTTCGGCGGGGAGCAGCCCATCGGCCCGATGTACGCCTTCGTGGGCATCAGCGGCATGGCCAAGATGTCCTCGTCCAAGGGCGGTGTGCCCACCCCGGCCGACGCCCTGGAGATCATGGAGGCGCCGCTGCTGCGCTGGCTGTACGCCCGCCGCCGGCCCAACCAGTCCTTCAAGATCGCCTTCGACCAGGAGATCCAGCGGACCTACGACGAGTGGGACGCGCTGGAGCGCAAGATCACCGAGGGTACGGCGCAGCCCGCCGACGTGGCCGCCTATGGCCGCGCGACCCGCACCGCCATGGGTGAGCTGCCGAGCACCCCGCGCCCGCTGCCGTACCGCACGCTGGCCTCGGTGGTGGACATCACCACCGGCCATGACGAGCAGACGCTGCGCATCCTCAGCGACCTCGACCCGGGCAACCCGGTCACGTCCCTGGAGGAGACCCGGCCCCGGCTCGACAAGGCCGAGCGCTGGATCACCACCCAGGTCCCGGCCGACCAGCGCACCCGGGTCCGGGACGAGCCGGACACCGAGCGGCTGGCCGCGCTGGGCGACACCGAGCGGGAGTCGCTGCGGTTGCTGCTCGACGGCCTGGACGACCACTGGTCGCTGGACGGTCTCACCACGCTGGTCTACGGAGTGCCCAAGATCCAGGCGGGCCTGGCGCCGGACGCCAAGCCGACGCCGGAGCTGAAGGTCGCCCAGCGGTCGTTCTTCGCGCTGCTCTACACCCTGCTGGTCGGGCGGGACACCGGCCCGAGGCTGCCCACGCTGCTGCTGGCGGTGGGGGCGGACCGGGTGCGCAAGTTGCTCGCGGCCTGACCACTCCGCTCCCGGGCGCCGGGCGGGCGGCCTTACGGCTGCCCGCCCGGCGCTTTCGGCTTTACGGGATGGCTTCCCGCTCCAGGCGGACGCGCTCCTTGAAGTCCTCGACGTACGCGGACAGCTCGCTGTTGCTGAGGTCGCTCACGCCGTACGTGTCGCGCAGCCGCTGCCCGAACTGGTACGCGGAGGGGTACCGGCTGTGGTCGGCGAGGAACTGGCGGAAGGTCGCGTAGTAGACCTCCTCGCGCGGGACGTCGTCCGGCAGTTGGTTCACCGGCTGCCCCGGCTGCCCCGGCTGCTCCTCGTACGCGTACCGCTCCGGCTCGCGCTGCTCCGGCACGTACACACCCTGATGGCTGCCCACGCCCTCACCGCCGAGCGGTCGCACCCGGCCGCCGGGCCCGACCGGCACGGTGAGCTGGGGCTGCTGCGGCTGTAGCTGCTCGGGCTGCTGCCCGAACTGCGCCGCCTGGCCCGGGACCTGCTGGTACTGCGGCTGGGGGGCCTGCTCGTAGTGCGGCTGCTGGGGCTGCTGCGGCTGCTGCTCGACCGGCGCGGGATGCCCGGCGGCCGCCGGGTCGAACGGCACGGCGTTCCGGCCGTCGTGGCCCTGCCCGGCGGGCTGCTGGTACACCGGCAGGGGCAGCGAGAGCGGCAGCTCCTGCGTCTGGGGCGGCTGGGGGTGCTGCTGCGGGCCGTCGGCGGCGCCGGTGCCGCCCGCACCCTCCAGGGCCCCGGGCGGGCCGTACGGGCCCGGCTGGGCCCCCGGGGAGACGCTCTTGGCCCCCGTCCCGTCCGCCGCGTCGGTCCGGCCCCGCGGAAGCGCCGTCGGCGACACCGCGGACGGCTCCAGACCGGCCGCCGCGAGCCCCGCGGGAGCGGTGTCCGACAGCGGCACCCCGTACCGCGCCAGCCGCAGCGGCATCAGCGACTCCACGGGCGCCTTACGGCGCCAGGAGCGCCCGTAGCGGGCGCGCAGCCGGGCCTGGTAGACCAGCCGGTCCTGCTCCAGCCTGATGACCTCGTCGTAACTGCGCAGCTCCCACAGCTTCATCCGGCGCCACAGCCGGAAGGTGGGCACCGGCGCGAGCAGCCAGCGGGTGATGCGGACCGACTCCATGTGCCGGTCGGCGGTGATGTCGGCGATCCGGCCGACCGCGTGCCGGGCGGCCTCCACGGAGACCACGAACAGGATCGGGATCACGGCGTGCATGCCGACGCCGATCGGGTCCGGCCAGGCGGCCGCGCCGTTGAAGGCGATGGTGGCCACGGTCAGCAGCCAGGCCGTCTGGCGCAGCAGCGGGAACGGGATCCGGATCCAGGTGAGCAGCAGATCCAGCGCGAGCAGGACCACGATCCCCGCGTCGATACCGATCGGAAAGACATTGGAGAACTTGCCGAAGCCCTTGTCGAGGGCGAGATCGCGCACCGCCGCATAGGAACCGGCGAAGCCGATCCCCGCGATCACCACCGCCCCGGTGACGACCACCCCGGCCAGTATTCGGTGCATCCGTGTCAGTTGCATCGCGGCCACCCGCGACCCCTCCCCGTCTTCAACAACAGCGGCCTCAGCGTCGCATACACGTCAAGGCCCGTGGGCGGGAAGGGGTCGTGTCGGGGGATCAGGTGCCGCTCTGGGAGCCCTTGGCGATGGCGCCGATGGCCTCCTTGGCGGCGGACTTGGCGTCCTTGAGCAGCGCGGCCGCGTCCGGGGTCTTCTCCTTCTCATAGCCCGCGCCGTCGTACTGGACGGTGATGACGACATTGGCGGTGCGGGTCACCACCGTCTGGTTGCGGAACTCGTCGCCGTCCTTCTTCTCCTTGGAGCTGACCGAGGTCGCCTCGTCGCCGATGCCCGCGACCTTCTCGCTCTTGGGGTCGGTCACCTTGCCGGTGGCGGCCCTGCTCGCCTGCTGGGCGGCGTACTCCCCGGCGCGCCGGTCGCCGGAGCCGAGCCCCGGGTCGGAGTGGAACAGCTTCAGGGAGACGGTCAGCGAGCGGTACTTGAAGCCGTCGAGGCCGGTCCACAGGCAGCTTGCGGACGTGTTGGTGTCGGCCGAGGGAAGGGCCTTGCCCTTCTTGTTCTGCGCCTTGGGGACGAGCTGGTCGACCGTCTTTCCGGAAAGGGTGGTGCACACATCGGGCAGCTTGCTGAACTTCGCGGCCGCGACGGTGGGTGAAGCGCTGGGCGAGCCGGGTCTCGCCGAGCCACCGGTGTTCTTTTCGTCCTTGTGGTCCGAGCCGGAGGAGCAGCCGGCGACGAGCACCATCGGTACGGTCGCGCAGGCGAGTATTCGGGCGAGTCGCGGGGCTGAACGGTGCATGGGTCCTTCGCTCATTCTCTGTCGATGGGCGGACGTACCGCCCGCGTCATTAGTCGGCACGGTACGCGGCCGACGCGCGGGCGTCCCAATTTCCGAGGTCTGAGCGGGGGCCCGCAGAGGGTGGCCAGAACCCGCTATTCGTTGAGCCGACCGGTCAGCTCATCGGCCAAGTCCTGGGCGTTTTCCTGCAGTCCCTGGCTGTTGGGAATGTGCTTCTTGTCGGTCGTCCACTGGTCGTACTCAATGGTGGCAATCACATTCGAGGACCGGAACACGAGCGTGATATCGCGGTGGATACCCGAGTCCTTGGTGATCAGCTGGTCGTTGAGGAAGGCGTCGTCGCCGAGGTCGTCCAGCCGGCGCGGAGCGGTGCCGTCGGAGGCGGTGTCACCTTCGTCACTTCCGCCGCTCGACTCGCCCCCCGCGGAGGGGGTATCGGTGCCTTTGCCCGGCTCGTTGGATGTGTCGGCCTCATCGCTCGTGCCGCCCTTACCGCTCTTGCCGGGCTCGTCGGAGCTCGTGCCGGGGGAGGCGGAGGAGCTGCTGTCGCCGCTCACGCCGCCCTCGCTCTGTGAGCTGGAGGAGGGGGTCGAGGGGGCGGTCGGGGCGTCCGGGATGTCGGCGGCGACGGCCTTCTTCTCGTAGGTCTCCTGCGCCCGGCCGTCATCGCTGACCGAGGGGTCGTACGAGACGACGCGCTGGAAGTCGATCGTGAGATAGCGCGTGCCGCTGGTGGTCTCCACCTTCCAGCGGCAGCCGTCCCGCCGGTCTATGTCGTACGTCACGACGGCCTGGCCGTCGTACACCTTGTCGTCCTGCTCGGCGCCCGGCAGCAGGGTCTGGAGGGTCTTACGGCTGACCGCGCCGCATGCCTCGGGCAGGGTGCGGAATCGGCCGGGCTCGGCGGAGGCATTCGTCCCCGAGTTGCCGGAGGCGCCGTCGTGCGGGCCGGAGGATGAATCGGAGCCGGTGCATCCGCCGAGCCCCGCGGCGGCGAGCACGGTGATGAGCACGGCGACGGCCGGGGTGACCCGCCGTCCGTGCGCCCTTCGCTGCGCTGGCTGCACTGTCGGTGTCCCTTCGAACGACGGAAAACTCCTTGCCGCCCGCGGGCGGTGACTGGAGACAATGTCTATCGCACGCACTGCCGTGCCTGCCGGTCGCCTGCCACCTATGGCGCATTGGTCCGGCTTTTGCGTTTTCTGTCTTTTGCGGGGGAATGAGTACATCATGTCGTATGTGGAAGTGCCCGGCGCTCAGGTGCCGATCCGGATGTGGGCCGACCCCTCGACGGTCGAGGGCGTGGCCATGCAGCAGCTCCGGAACGTTGCCACGCTCCCCTGGATCAAGGGCCTCGCCGTGATGCCGGATGTGCATTACGGGAAGGGTGCCACGGTCGGCTCGGTGATCGCGATGGCGGGCGCGGTGTGCCCGGCGGCCGTCGGCGTGGACATCGGTTGCGGGATGTCGGCGGTCAAGACATCGCTGACCGCCGACGACCTTCCGGGGGATCTCTCGCGGCTGCGGTCCCGGATCGAGCAGATGATCCCGGTGGGGCGCGGCATGCACGACGACCCGGTGGACCCGGGGCGGCTGCACGCGTTTCCGACGGCGGGCTGGGACGACTTCTGGAGCCGGTTCGGGGGAGTGGCCGAGGCGGTCAAGTTCCGTCAGGAGCGGGCCGTCAAGCAGATGGGTTCGCTCGGGTCCGGTAACCACTTCATCGAGTTCTGCCTCGATGACGAGGGTTCGGTCTGGCTGATGCTGCACTCCGGCTCCCGCAACATCGGTAAGGAGCTCGCCGAGTACCACATCGGCCAGGCCCGGAAGCTGCCGCACAACCAGGACCTGATCGACCGCGACCTGGCCGTCTTCATCGCGGACACCCCGCAGATGGCGGCGTACCGGCACGATCTCTTCTGGGCGCAGGAGTACGCGAAGTACAACCGCGCGATCATGATGGCGCTCTTCCAGGACGTGGTGCGCAAGGAGTTCAGGAAGGCCCGCCCGGTCTTCGAGCCGGTGATCAGCTGCCACCACAACTACGTCGCCGAGGAGCGCTACGAGCACATGGACCTTCTCGTGACCCGTAAGGGCGCCATCCGCGCCGGGAGCGGGGACTACGGGATCATCCCGGGCTCGATGGGCACCGGTTCGTACATCGTGCGCGGTCTGGGGAACGAGGCGTCGTTCAACTCGGCCTCGCACGGAGCGGGCCGGAAGATGAGCCGTAACGCGGCGAAGAAGCGCTTCTCGACCCGGGATCTGGAGGAGCAGACGCGGGGCGTGGAGTGCCGTAAGGACTCCGGCGTCGTGGACGAGATCCCGGGGGCCTACAAGCCGATCGAGAAGGTCATCGACCAGCAGCGGGATCTCGTCGAGGTGGTGGCGAGGCTCAAGCAGGTCGTGTGCGTGAAGGGCTGAGGCCCGGGTCCCCGTGACCCTGGGGACCGCACAAGATCAACGGCCCCCGGACCGGCGAAGGTTCGGGGGCTCTGCCTTGTCCATGGCTGTTCCATGGGTGATGCCCCGCGCTATCGGCTGAGGCCGTCGAAGGCGATGGGCAGATGCTGGGGGCCTCTGAGGACGGCGTTGTGGCGGTAAGGGGGCGGGTCCTCGACCAGGCGGGGGTTGTCGAGCCGGCGGACGAGTTCGGCCAGGGCGGCCTGCGCCTCGAGGCGGGCCAGGGGCGAGCCGATGCAGTTGTGGATGCCGGTGCCGAAGCCGAAGTGCTGGTTGTCCGGGCGGTCGGGGATGAAGCGGTCGGGCTCGGGGAAGCGCTGCGGGTCCCGGTTCCCGGAGGCCGGGACGAGCCACAGGGAGGCGCCCTGGGGAATGGTGGTACCGGCGATCTCGATGTCGTCGAGCGTGGTGCGCTCGGGCAGCAACTGCACGGGCGGTTCGAACCGCAGCAGCTCTTCCACCAGCGGGATGACCAGGTCGGGGTCGGCACGTAGCTGCTTGAGGGTGTCGGGGTGGCGCAGCAGGGTGAGCATCCCGTTGGTGATGAGGTTGACGGTGGTCTCGTGGCCCGCGATCAGCAGCAGCGTCAGATTGCTGAGCATCTCGGGCAGGGACATCGGACTCTCGTCGGCTCCGCGGTCGGTGGCCAGGGCGGAGATCATGTCCTCCCGGGGTGCGCGGCGGCGCTGCTCGATCAGGCCCGAGAGGTAGTCGGCGAGCTGGTGGTGGGCCTCCCGGATGGCCCGCCAGTGGGCCTGCTGCTCCTCGGGCGTGCCCACGGGCGGCTCGATGGCGGTGGCGACGGTGTCGGCCCAGCCGTGGAAGCGCTGCTCGTCCTCCTGCGGGACGCCGAGCAGGCGGCAGATCACGGTGACGGGGAAGGGGTAGGAGAAGTCGTCGACGAGGTCGATCCGGTCCCGCCCCTGGAAGCGGTCGATGAGGCCGGAGACGATTCCGGAGATCTCGCCGCGCAGGCCGTAGACGCGCCGGGGGGAGCGCGGGGGGCCGTACGTCCGCATGATCAGCCGGCGCAGGCGGTCATGGTCGGGAGGGTCGAGCCTGATGAAGCTCGGCGGCAGGTCGGGGTCCTCGATTCTGGGGGCGGTCTTCGCCTCGGGGGCGAGATTGCGGATGTCGGAGCTGACCCTGGGGTCGTGGAGCAGGCTGTGGATCTCCCAGTAGGTGCTGACCAGGTAGGGGCCGGATTCGTCGCGCACCACGGGGGTCCTGCGGAGTTCGGCATACAGCGGGTAGGGGTCGGCGCGGTTGGCGTGGTCGAGGATCTGGCCCAGGAGTGCGACCGACGTCATGGTGGTTTCCTTCCGGGTGCCGGGGGTGTCCGCGTCGGGCGGGGGTGCCTGCGGGCGGTGGTGCCCGCGTCGGGGGTTGGGGCCCGCGTCAGGCGGTGGGGCCGGTGTCAGGCGGGGGTGAACACGTCGGGCGTCGGGGCCCGCGTCAGGCGGGGGTGAACGTGACGCGCTGGTCGGTCGGGGAGTGGCCGCTCACGGTGACCTGGGGGCCGTGGGTGGGCACCGAGGGATCGGGGAATCCGGCCGGCACCGGACGCATGCCCTCGGCCCGCCGGTCGACGGTGGCGAACGGCGGCGGGAAGGGCGCGGCCTGTTCGATCTGCCGCTGGTAGAACTCCAGCCATTTCGCCTGGTCGAAGGTGACGGCGGCGATGACGCGGCCCTGGTAGCCGTAGGCCGCGGTGAAGCGGTGTTCGCCCAGCGACCCCTGGCTGACGATGATCTGGTCGGCCATGTTCGGGACCCCGACGGACTTGATGTTGACGCCGAACTGGGCCGACCAGAAATACGGCGTCCACAGGTGCGGGCGGCGCTCCTCACCGCGGCAGATCATGTTGTGGGCCGCGACCTCGGCCTGTGCGACCGCGTTTCCCCAGTGCTCCAGCGACAGGAACTGATAGCCGAACAGCGGATGCGGGGAGCGGGCGACGTCCCCAGCGACGAAGACATCATCGGCGACGATGCCCCGTACGTCGAAGGCCCGGCAGCCCGCGTCGCAGGCGATCCCGCGCGGTCCCGCGGCCAGCCCGGATCCCGCGAGCCATTCGGTGTTGCGCGTCGCCCCCAGGGCGACGACGGCCACCTCCGCGTCCACCGTGCCGCCATCCGAGAAGTGGGCGCGCCGCAGCCTTCCCGCGCCGTCGCCTTCGAGCCCGGTGACCATCACCCCGCAGCGCAGGTCGACGCCGTGCTGGTGGTGCAGTTGGGCGGCCACGTCGCCGATCACGCTGCCCAGGGCGCCCGACAGGGGGGCCGGGCCGCGTTCGGCGACGGTGACGGGCAGGTCCCGCTCGCGGCAGACGGAGGCGATCTCCGAGCCGGTGAATCCGGCACCGATCACCAGCACCCGGCTGGGCCCGGCCTTCAGCCGGTGTCTCAACCGGGTGGCGTCGTCCCTGGTCCGCAGCACGAAGACGCCGTCCAGACCGGCCTCCAGCTCGTTCGGCCATGGGCGGGAGCGGACCCCGGTGGCGATCAGCAGCCGGTCGTACTCCACCGAGGTGCCATCGGCGAGAGCCACCCGCTTGGCCGTCGGATCCAGGCCGGTCGCGGCGACACCCAGCCGCCACTGCGCCTCGATCGCGCGGCGCCGGGGAAGGGCCGTATGGTCGGCCGGCACCCTGCCGAGCAGCACCTGTTTGGACAGCGGCGGCCGGTCGTACGGCTCGTACGGCTCGTCACCGATCATGGTGAGGGTGCCGGCGAAGCCCTCCGCCCGGAGCGTCTCGGCGGCCCGCAGCCCGGCCAGGGAGGCACCCACGACGACGATGCGGCCCTCGCGCCTGAGCCGCTCCAGGGAACCGTCAACCGCCATCGGAGACACCCGCCCCCTCCGTGGCCCACGCCGCGCCCGCGCCCTCCACGGTGATGGCCTTGACCGGACAGGCCGCCTCCGCCCGCAGGACGTCCAGGCGCCGCGTGTCGTCGGGCTGCCCGTCGTACAGCAGCGCTTCCTCACCGTGCATCGCGAACGCATCCGGCGCGAGGAAGGCGCACTGCGCGTAGCCCTGGCACCGGTTGAGATCAACGACAACTCTCATGACGCCTCCGCTTCACCGCGAGGTGACGGTCTCTCCCAGCATCGGAGAGCCCACGGGACGGCGCATATTCACCGGGTCAGACGGGCGGACGGCTACCGGCCGCCCGTTCACGGGCGCAGCGCTCGCGAACGGGCGCAGCGCTCGCGAACGGGCTCAGCGGCCGCGAAACGCGCCAGCGGCCGCGAAACGCGCTCAGCGCTCGCGGTGGACCTTGTGCTGGGCGGCCTGGGCGCGCGGGCGGATGACCATCATGTCGATGTTCACATGCGAGGGGCGGGTGACCGCCCACTCGACCGTGTCGGCCACGTCGTCGGCGGTCAGCGGCTCGGCCACGCCCTCGTAGACGGCCGCGGCCTGGGCCTCGTCGCCGCGGAAGCGGTTCACCGCGAACTCGTCCGTCCTGACCATGCCCGGGGCGATCTCGATCACCCGTACCGGCTCACCGCACAGCTCCAGGCGCAGGGTGGCCGCGATGGCGTGGGCGCCGTGCTTGGCCGCCACGTACCCGCCGCCGCCCTCGTACGCCACATGGCCCGCCGTGGAGGACAGCACGACGATCGTGCCGTCGCCGGAGGCGGTGAGGGCGGGCAGCAGCGCCTGGGTCACCTGGAGCACGCCCACCACATTGACCTCGTACATCGCCCGCCAGTCGGCCGGGTCGGCGGTGGCGACGGGCTCGGCGCCGATGGCGCCGCCCGCGTTGTTCACCAGGACGTCGCAGCGGTCCAGAGCGGCGGCGAAGGACTCCACGGCGGCACGGTCGGTGACGTCCAGGACGTACGCCTCGGCCTCGTGCCCCGCCTCGGTCAGCTCGGCGGCGAGCGCGTCGACGCGCTCCTTACGGCGGGCGGCGAGGACGATGCGGAATCCGGCGGCGGCCAGGCGGCGCGCGGTCGCGGCGCCGATCCCGCTGCTCGCGCCCGTGATGACTGCGGTACGGGTGGTCATCGGCCCTCCTGTGGCGACGTGGCGCAAACGGTGGTGCGTGCGCCTGATCCATACGCAGGATATGACGGCCTGATTTACCTCCAATCGGGGGACTGAGGATCAGAATCCGCTAGCGGGTGCTGGGCTCGGGGAAGGGTGCAGTGCGTCCGGCGCGGCGCCGGTAATGGAGCACCCATGCCCAAGGAGTGAATTCAGGTAATGACGCAGCAGAGCAGATTCCTTCAGCGGTCTCGTCGTTCTTTCCGGCGCTGGGGCGTGGCCTCAGCGGGTGCCATCGCGGCTGCGGCCCTGGTCACCGGTGCTCCGGGGACCGCATGGGCCGCGGGCAGCACCCCCGAGCCGCACTCGTCGCCGAGCAACAAGTGCCACCAGGACCGGGCGCACGGCGACAGCAAGGGGCAGCACGAGAACGGTCACCAGGACCCGAATGGCCGCCACGACGACAACGGACATCAGGACCCGAACGGCCGCCACGATCATGTCCGGGACGACGAGGGCAGCCGTCACGACAAGGACAGCCGTCACGACGACGGTGGGCGGCACGAGGAGAGCGGCCAGCGCGAGGACAGCGGCCAGCGCGAGGACAGCGGTCAGCGCGAGGACAGCGGCCGCTACGACGAGAAGATGAACAGCGGTCGTGACGACCATGGGCGCCAGGAGGACAACGGCGGCCAGGAGAACGAGGAGGACAACGGCGGCCAGGAGAACAACGGCAGCCAGGAGAACAACGGCAGCCAGGAGGAGAACGGCAGCCAGGACAACAGCCGGCGGGACGACAACGGGCGCCCGGACATGAGCCACTACTTCCCCGGGAAGATCTGGCACGGTCCCCAGGGCCGCAGCATGGCGCGCCCCGAGCAGGCCGCGCAGCCGCAGCAGGCGGCTCAGCCGGAGCAGGTCGCCCAGCCGCAGGAGGCAGCGCAGACCGAGCAGACGGCTCAGCCGCAGCAGGCCGCCCAGCCCGCTGAGGAGGCCCAGGACCGCGGTGCCGTGCGCCCCGTCACCGTTCCCGCCCACGAGGACGACCAGGCGCGCCACGGCCAGGAGAACAAGCAGAACAAGGAGAACAAGGAGCACCAGGACGCGAAGAAGAACGACCCGGTGACGATCGCCGAGGCGATCGAGATCGCCGAGTGCGAGGTCGGCGGCCGGGCCGTCACCGCCGAGCTGGTGGACTGCCCCGAGGACGACCCGCACCACAAGGGCAACCACCAGGACGAGCGCAAGGACGAGCGCAAGGACGACCGTAAGGACGACCGTAAGGACCCGCGGCACCACGACGGTCAGCGCAAGGACCAGCAGCGCAAGGACGAGCACAAGGACCCGCACCAGAAGGAGGGCAAGAAGGTGTGGGTCGTAGAGGTCGAGTGCGACCACACCCTCACGACCGTCTTCATCGACCCGGAAACCGGCTGCGTCCTGGGTACGGAGCAGGAGCAGGAGCAGGACGACCACCACGGTGACCACGGCAAGCAGGACGACCACGGCGACCACGAGGGCAAGGGCGGCCACGGCCGGCCGATGGTTACCGCCTAGGCACGTACATGATCACGGCGACTCCGGCCAGGCAGATCAGCGCTCCGATGACATCGAAGCGGTCGGGCCGGTAGTCGTCGGCGACCATGCCCCAGGCGAGCGATCCGGCGACGAAAACGCCGCCGTACGCCGCGAGGATGCGGCCGAACTCCGCGTCCGGCTGGAGCGTGGCCACGAAACCATAGGCGCCCAGGGAGATGATCCCTGCGCCGATCCACGCCCAACCCCTGTGCTCCCGTACGCCCTGCCAGATGAGCCAGGCGCCTCCGATCTCCAGGAGCGCGGCCACGGCGAACAGAGCGATGGAACGTGCGGTGAGCATGGGGGAAGGGTACGGGCCGATCATGAAACCTGAACGAACACCCGTGGCCCGCCCGAGCCCCGGGCGTAGGCCGAAATTCCCTTCGCGCGCATCCGGCCATGTGCCAGGGTCGGTCGATGACGACGTCGACGACATCCCGATGTGCCTTACCGCGCGGCAGTCCGACTTGACCTGGTCGCTCTTCGAGTACCACCTGGAGCGGTTGGAGCCCGAGGACTTCCTGTGGAAGCCCGCGGCCCACTGCTGGACGGTGCGGCAGGGCGCTGACGGGGTGTGGGTGCCGGACTGGGCGGAGACCGAGCCCGATCCCGTGCCCGTTCCCACCATCGGATGGCTGAGCCGGCATATCGGCTGGTGGTGGAGCGTGACCATCGACCACGCGGAGGGACGGAGGCCGCGGGAGCGGACCGACGTCACCTGGCCCGGCGACGGTAAGGCGGCCATCGAATGGCTGCGGGGCCTGCGGGCGGCGTGGACGGCCGTGCTGGAACGGCTCACCGAGGAGGACTTGGACGGCATCGCACCGTTCTCCTGGGATCGGGACCCCGGGCACACCGTGGCCCGCATGGCGGCCTGGGTGAACGCCGAGCTGATGCAGAACGCCACCGAGATCGGCCAACTCCGCCCGCTGCGCGCCGCGTCCGCGACGTAGGGGCCCCGGCCTCAGGACCCCTGGCCTCAGGGCTGCGGTCCCGGCTTCAGAGCCCCGGCCTCAGGACCCCTGGCCTCAGGGCCACACCAAGCAGTACGCCTGGTGCCCCGCCTCGTGCAGCCGGTGGCTGAAGTCCTGCCACTCATGGAGCAGTTGATAGACCGTGAAGGCATCCCGGGGGCCGCCGCGGTCGGGAACCGTGGACCAGATGAAGGCCGCGGCGCCCACGGACTCCTCGCCCACGCCGCGCAGCGGGTCGACGACGGTCATCGGGAGCTTGACGACGGCGTAGTCCGGGTGGAGGACGACCAGTTCGAGCGGGGGGACCCTGTGCAGCGGGACGCCCTCGATGCCGGTGAGGACCATCGCCGCGACCGTCTCCGGCTTGATCTTCGTGAACATGCCTTGGCCGAGCTCATCGCCGCCGAGCTCCTCGGGGCGCATGGAGATGGGGACCCTGGCCGCGGTGGCGCCATCGGGCGCACCGAAGTACTTGTAGGTCACCCCCATGCGGCCCCCGCTTCTGCCTGCCCTGCCCGCCTCGTCCCGCCGATGGCGTCCGGGCCGGGCACGCTCGGGGCCGCCTCGGTCGTCGGTCCCTTCACCCAGTTCGCCACCGCGATACATATCTCCACCCGACCACTCGCGGCCACTACCGCGCAACCCGATCTCTGTTACAGCAACCTCCCCCACGCTCGGGCTGTGAAACGCCCGGCCGCGGGAGTCTGTCCGGCTCTGACAACATGGCTTGCGTGAGCTATCCGTACACAGCCCATCTTCATGCCGTTGGGGTACTTTGGGAGTGTGAACCCAACTACACAGGTGGGGATCCCGGAGCACGTGGCTACCGTGCTCCGGGTAGCAGCAGGGTATACCCGCCAGTCGAAAGCTAAATCAGACAAATCGGAAGCCAGTCCGCAAACGCAGGACGAAGCGACGGAGCGGAAAGCGCGAGAGCGCGGATGCTCCTTCAAAGGCCATTACAGGGACATCGGCGTATCCGGATACGATCCGAACGCCAATCGAAAGGCATTCGAGCGGCTACTGAATGACTGCCGCGCGGGGTTAGTACACGAGATCATCGTCTTCAACGTGACTCGGTTCTCCCGGCGAGAGCCAAGGGACGCAATCCCCGTTGTCCTGGAGCTGTTCGACCTCGGCGTCACCATCACATCGGTGTCGGAGGGCTCTTTCTCTCCCGGTCCTGACAACACGATGGAACTCATCATGTTGATCATGCGTCTTGACGCAGCCCACCAGGACAGCCGGAACAAGAGTCAGGCAATCGCCGGGACGAAGAAGAAGGCAAAGGAATTCGGAGGCTGGACCGGAGGGGCGCTGCCCTACGGCATGGAGTCCTACGCAGAATCAGTGACGCGTGAGATCGACGGCAAGCCCGTCACGGTCACCATTCGTCGCCTTCGTCCCGCGGCAGTGCGTGAAGACGGCACAGACCAAGCGGGCGAGGTCTTGAAGATGTTTGACCGAATCTTCGAATTCAAAGAAAAGCCCTGGACGGGAAAGAAGAACGCCCATCCGGCGTCGGTAGGCGCCATTGTGGCGTGGCTCAACTCCAACAACGTCCGCACGCAGAAGGGCGGGCCGTGGAGGGAGCGCACGGTCAAGCGGCTCCTCACAGACCCTCGGTTGGCTGGGATGGCTGCCGAGCCCGTGTACTCCCGGGACAAAGATGGCAACCAGACGCGCAACGTCAGTGGGTACCGCATCCTCCGCGACGAGAACGAAGAGCCCATCGTCATCGGCGAAGCGCTAATCCCGCAGCGCCGATTCTTCGAGGCTCAGGACTGGCTGGCAGGCAGGGGGCGGGGCCACCGAGGCGGCGCGCCCAGTAAGTATCTTCTGACGGCCATGGAACGGTTCTACTGCGAATGCGGACGCCCCAAGACTGGTTCGGGTGATGTCTACAAGTGCAGTCGGCCGGCGGGAGTTGCGGAGGAGGGAACGCACGAAGGCGGGAGCACGATCCAGCGAGCAGACGTGGACTACTACGTCGCTTCTCGCATCATGGCCGTCATCACCAACGCCGATGCGGGCGACCCGCAGACGCTGGACATCCTTGCCGAAGCAACCGTCCGACTGGCGCGTCGTAATGAGAGCCCGGAGATTCGGAGTGAACGAGCCGCACTGCTCGGGGAGCGGTCGGATATCGTCCGATCGATTGAGCAGCTTTACAGCGACCTTCGGATGGGAATCTATGATGGTCAAATCGGACGTCAGCAATTCCTGGCTGACAAATCGTCGCTTGAGGCGCGCCTGAGGGCAGTCGACGCCAGGATTGTTGTGGTTGGTGATTCTGATCTGCCTCCCCTCCCCATCGAAGAGTGGGCAGACTCCGAAGACGGCAACCCCCTCGGCCCTAACTCGTGGTGGGCGCGTGCCGACATCGAAGATCGCCGCATGCTGGTCGAGCTGTTCGTCGACCGCATCACTGTCGCGAAGGCTAAGGAGCGTGGCGGCACTGACCGCACGTGCCGTGTAGAGGACCGCGTGACGGTGCTCATGGCCTCGTCCCAAGCAAACGCGGACGAGGAGAGCGACGCCGCCTGATCGCGCGCACAAAAACGGCCCCCGTCGAAGGCTGGCGGGGGCCGTTGGCGTGTGTGTGGCTCAGGGCGTCGACCAGGGGCCCGTTGGGGGCCGCTCAGGCAGCTTCGCGCCGGGACGTCGTAGGTACCACCTGACGAACTCCCGAATCACGCGTCTGCGGGGGCGGCGGCCCGTCGGGTGCACGGTCTTCGCTGCCGCTAGGAGCGGCCCCCCACTCGTCGTCAGGCATGCGCACGCGCCGCGCTGGGTCGTACTCGTTCTCATCGGTGTCAGCCATGCGACAGCGGCGGTTATCTACCCCCCGGCCTTTCCCTCGTCGCCAACGGAACTGGAAAGCCCGAGCCAGTATTCACTTCCGGCCAACGGGACACCCTCCGGGCCAACTCCGGAAGGAGTGGAAGCCCCAACGTCATCGTCGAGAATCACACGTACATCGGTGACAGGGAACTGACGGAACTCGTCGACCACCGGTACACCGTCCGCGAAGCGGAGACGTCGCGCGCAATCAACGTCGGCCGCTGGTAAACCAAACGCACACTGACGCACCCGGGCCGCTCTCTCCATTCAGGGGAGGGCGGCCCCACCGACTTCTAGAGAGGTTTAACATGGACTACTCCAACACGTCTGCGAAGGACGAGAGCACCAAGTGTCTCCAGTGCGGTAAGCCGCTGGAGCAGAAGAAGGGGCCGGGGAGGGCAAAGCGATTCTGCCGTCCGTGGTGTGGGAAGCTCTTGCGCCGCAAGACGGCTGTGTTCAGCGTCGGCGGCTGGGATGCCTTCTGACGTAAGGAAGCCCCGCGCTCAGTCGGACAGAGTGCGGGGGCCGTCTTACGTTTATGCCGCTGCTACCGCCCGGCGAAGCGCGTCCTTGTGTTCCCAGGTCCACGGCGCGTCGGCGAGGTCATCAGGCAGGCCAGCAAGACCGGCCCGCAAGTGGTCGGCGGCTTCGTTGTACCGCCCCAGCGAGAGAACGCAGATTCCCATATTCAGTCGGTTGAAGTTGGGCGTGAGCCAGTAGGCAGTTTCTGGCGGAGGAAGGGCGGCGGCTTCGTCCATGAGCCTTTCCGCGTCTTCCACCATGCGTAGCGCTAGATCGGGCTCCTTCATTTCAGCAAGTCCACCCGCTGCCTGTAGGTAGTCGCCGATTCGCTGTGCCGGATGTGCCCCGGGCGTGTTCGCTGCTGCGGCAAACCAACGGGCAGTACCCTGTGGCCTTCCTTGCTGCCGAGCAAGGTAGCCCTTGAAGTTGAGTGCTTGCGCCGCCAGGGTGCCGTTCTCGATTTCGTCGGCAAGCTCTACAGCACCGTTAAGAAGGCTTACCGCTTCGCTGTCGTCTCGGGCCTGCGCATGAAGCCATCCGGCGAATTGTGTCCATTCCGACGCTACTTCGGCTAGCCGGTCCCGGTGCGGCCCCCGGGCAGCGCGGAGCATGCGGATAACCTCTTTCATCTGCGCCACCGTCGCCGGAATCACGGACTTTGGCTGTGCCGTGTCGTCAAGGCGGCGGTATGCGGCCAAGACTCCGGCAAGCGCATCCACGGTCCCAGCGTCGAGACGGGAAGGATTGGCAGAGCTTTTCGCAACCCGAGCGGCGTCGTCATCGTTGAGGACTATTCCGGCCAGTGCCCCGCCTGCCCCAACGAGGGAATCCAGCGCTGACGCGAGATTTTCCGATGATTTTTGCTTCCCATTGAGCACACGGGACAGATAGGCAGGGTCGTAGTTCAGCGCACGTGCCGCAGCCTTCATTGAATAGCCGCTGTCCCGAAGTGCCCTACGGGCAAGATCAGCAAAGTCACGCATCGTGAACCTCTGGGGGTTGACCGGTGGTCCTTCCAGAATAGTCAATCCTGGTCAACTCCCGTGTGAGCACTGCGAGGCGGAGCATGGGCCGATGCAAGGGACCCCCGCGACCGCGCGAACGGCCCGGGGGCATGGCCACGCTGCGAAGGAGCGCGACACATGGAGGCTACCCGCCTACGCCTACTGCCCTGGCCGGGGCCGAACGGCAAACTCGCGTACACACCAGACGACTCCCCCAACGGCCGGATTGCCCGGTTAGCCGATCGCGTCGAAGCTGAAGGGCGTGTACGGAACTTTGTGTAAGTCCTCGATTTTCACTTGGGGTTGAGCCGGTCCTCGAAGAAGAGTGAGAACTGGTTCAGTGCCTTCTTCCAGTGTGCCGCGACGTGGTTGACATCGCGCGCTCTGGGGGTGACCTGCTCACGGATGGCGAGGTAGAGCACCTTCAACGCGGCCTGCTCGGAGGGGAAGTGTCCGCGGTTGCGGGTGGCTTTCCGCAGCCGCGCGTTGATCGACTCGATCAGGTTCGTCGAGTAGACGACCTTCCTTATCTCCGGCGGGAAGGCGAGGTAGGGGGTGAATTCGCTCCACGCGGCCTGCCAGGTCCGCACGATCGCGGGATACCGCTGGCCCAGCTCGCCTGCGGTGAAGTCGGCGAGGGCCTGCTCGGCGGCCTGCTCGGTCGGGGCGGTGTAAATGGCCTTCAACTCCGTGACCAGCTTTGCGTGGTGCTGTTTGGAGGCGAATCTCAGCGAGGCACGGATCAAGTGGATCACGCATGTCTGAACGGTGGCTTTGGGCCAGGTCGCAGTGACCGCGTCGGGCAGGCCCTTCAGCCCGTCGCAGGCGACGATGCACACGTCCTCGACCCCGCGGTTACGGAGCTCGGACAGCACGGTCATCCAGGTCGTGGCGCCTTCGCCCTCGTCGCCGGCCCACAGGCCGAGCACGTCCTTGCAGCCGTCCATGTCCACCCCGACGGCCAGGTAGACCGGCCGGGAGGCCACGGATCCGGAGCGGATCTTCACCCACAGCGCGTCGATGTAGATGATCGGCCAGACCGCGTCCAGCGGTCTGTTCCGCCATGCGTCGAGCTCATCGGTGACAGCGTCGGTGACCTTGCTGATCAAGTCCGGTGAGACCTCGACGCCGTACATGCCGGCCAGGTGCGAGCGGATGTCGCGCACCGACATGCCGCGTGCGTACAGCGACAGGACCTGCTCGTTGAAGCCCGCGAGCCGCCTGGCGTGCTTGGGCACCAACTGCGGTTCGAACGACCCGTCACGGTCCCTCGGAACGGCCAGTGTGACCGCCCCCGCATCGGTCAGCACCGTCTTGCGCGATGTGCCGTTGCGGCTGTTGCCCGAGCCGTGGCCCGCGGGATCGTGTTTCTCGTATCCGAGGTGGTCGGTCATCTCCGCGTCCAGGGCCCGCTCCAGCACGGCCCGGGTCACCTCGGTCAGCAGCCCGCCTTCACCCAGCAGGGCAGCACCCGAGGCGTCGGCGCGGTCCATCAACCGCTCGACGACCTCATCCACGAGCTCGTCCTCGACCGGTCCGACGGCCAGGATCTCGTTGTCGTTCATGTCCGTCCGTCCCGGCTGGTCAAAGGCCCAGGTCAGAGCCACGGCCAGCCTGCCACATCACGGACTTACACGATCTTTCAGACACGCTCAAGCTGAACAGGTCGCAACGGCGGAGGCTGTTCTGTCTCTCGCCAAGGGCTTGTTGGGCACCGGTCTACGCATCGAGCCGGACGAGTGTGCCTATCTGATGAAGCGCCTCACGGAGTGCCTGACGGACGTGCTCCGCGTGGCGGAGTCCCGGGGCGGCCGACTCCCCGCACCGAGCCCGCTGGAGCCTGAGGCGGAACGTGTGCTGGAGGACAAGACCCCGGAGGCCACGTCATGAGCCGACGCATGGAGCCCACGCCGCTGTCTGACCCCTTGCCAGAGGGGTGGACGTACTTCCGGTCTGAGGCAAAGCCAGTGCTGGGAGGTCAGTTGCCCCAGTGGTACGCCACGGCGCCGTACAGCATCCCGAGCCTCCCGGCGGTGGAGGGCAGGGGCAAGCTGGATCAGACCGTCAGTGCTCCCACGTGGGCGGAGCTTCGCCGCTTGGTGGACGCGCAAGTCAAGCAGTACCACGCGCTGATGCCATGACCGCCGACCCGTATGCGGGGACCGCGTACGAGGGGTCGCGGGTCGGGTGGTGGACGAAGTACGGCGGGGCTGAGGATCCCGTCTCTGGCGTCGTCTACATCCCCGCGGGTGCTGACCTCCCGCCGTGCCCGTACCCGTGCGCGCACTGCCGTCGGAGGAGACTCCAGCCACAGAGAGGGGAGGACCGTGGGGAAGCCTCAGACACGACCGCCGACTGAAGAGGAGTGGTGGGTGCCCGGGACGATCGGCCGTGACGTCATGACCGTCCACAAGATGCGCGATGGTCTTGCGCGCTGCGGAGCGTCGGCGGCCGACGACTCCGAGGGGTGGAACGTGTGGCAGCGAGAGGTGAACTGCCCGCCCTGCCTCATCACCTAGGTGTGCCATCTCATGACATTGGTGCCACGGCCGTGTCAGTTGGCTGCGGGACGAGCGACAGGAGTCTCCAGGAGGATCCGCCTCAACAGGCACCCCCCGCCCCGACGAGAACGCGGAAGAAGACTCCGCGGTAAGGCAACGGTCTCGGCCTCTCATGGCCTCTTTTGAACATCTAGGAGGTGCTCATGGGGGTTCGAAAACAGGCCGGGGACAGAGAGTTCCAGGCCTTCGTCGTCGGCCGCTGGCCGCGGCTGATGCGCACGGCATTCCTGCTCACGGGGGAGCAGCACGCTGCGGAGGATCTGGTCCAGTCGACGCTGGAACAGGTCTATGTGGCCTGGCACAGGGTCGCCTCGGCCGACGCCCCGGAGGCGTATGTACGACGAGTGATGATCAACGCGCATGCCCGCAGGTACCGCAGGAAACTGCGGGAGTTCCTGGTGCCCAGGAGCGAGGACGCGGGCCTGACACACGAGGTGGCCGACACCGGTGACCGGATCGCCCAGGCCGACGACCGCCACACACTGCTGAAGGCGCTGGCCGAACTGCCGACACGGCAACGGGAAGCAGTGGTCCTGCGCTACTGGGAGGACCTCACCGAGACACAAACGGCCGAGGCGATGGGCTGTTCGGTCGGCACGGTGAAGAGCAACGCAGCCAAGGGGATCGCGAAGCTGCGCGCCATATCGGGACTGGCGGAAACAGTGACGCAGGGAGGACGAAAGTGAAAAGCGCGGACTGGGAGACGAGCCACAACATGACACAGCACGACATCGCACTCCTGCTGGCCGACGCGGCCGACGAGGTGAAGATCGGCATAGCCCCCGCCCAGGCGCTGATTCGCGGCGGCCGCCGCCGCAAGGCCCGTCGCTGGGCGGTCGTGGCGACCACCACCCTGGTCGTGGCCGGCTCCACGGGGGCTCTGGCGCTGACGGGGCTGTCCGGTGACGGGGACCGGGGGGTGTCGCCGGCGAGCCGGCCGGTCGCCAGCGCGGAGGCGTCCGAGCCGCACATGCGGACGACCCCCGAGCCGCACATGCGGACGACCCTGGCGAGCGGCACCGACGCGGGAGTGCCGTGGAGGGTGTACATCGACGTGTGGAAGGCTCCGGCGGACACGGCGGAGGCCAAGGCCACCCTGGCGGCGATGGCGGAGTTCGGCGAGCACCCGGAGGACGTCTCCACGGCCTCCGAACTGGTGGGCAATGTCGCGCACTTCGTGCACCGGGTCACCGGTAAAGAGGCGAGGACCACCCAGATCGCGGACATCGTGGTACCTGAGGACGACGTCCTGTCCGGCGGCGAGTCCGGGACCGTCTCGCTCCCGCTGCTCCCCGGGAACGACACGGCCCCGCGCCTGGTGACTGGCCAGGTCGCCAAGACCGCCCGGAAGGTCACCTGCAACTGGAAGGACGGCACGTCTACCAAGGTCGGCCGTGCGTCCGCGGCCACCGAGGCGAACGCCGCCGTTCCGGTCATCCACAGCCCCAAGCACTCGCCCTACGACTGGTTCGTCTGCCTGGCGCCGAAGTCCACCGCGTTCGAGGGGATCAAGGTGACGAAGTAGACGAAGCGGGAGACCGAGTGCGGGGAGCCGAGGCCGGACGACGGTTCGCGACGCCCGCGGCAAAGGCCGTGACCGCGGTCGCCTTCTGGCACCGGGTCGTGGCGTTCTTCGCCGCCCACAGCATCTCCCCGACCCGCCGCGTTCTGACCGACAACGGCTCTTGCTACCGCTCCGACGCCTGGAAGGCCGCTGTGGCCGTGACCGGCACGAAGTACAAGCGCACCCGCCCCTACACACCACGCACGAATGGAAAAGTCGAGAGGTACAACGGGACTCTCGCCAGAGAGTGGGCATACGTCCGCGACTACACGTCCGAGTACGAACGCCGCGTCGCCCTCGCAGAGTTCGTGAACTACTACAACCACGACAGACCACACGCGGCGCTCGGCGGTCGACCGCCAATCAGCCGTACCGCAGGGAGCGACTACCGAGTCGTCTTCGATCAGCCACCCGAGCCGCTCGTGGACATCCCGCAGCAGCTCACGTTCGAGGACTTCGTGTAACCAAGGTCCCGAGACACCACACCTAGGAGACCGCCGCGCGGCCACCCGGCCGGAGCGGACACCTGCCCCGTCCGTGCGCTTCCCCCGTGGCGCCGGGCGGGGCTTCCTCATGAGCGGGCGTGCCCACCACTTGGGTGCACTGTCCTACGCTGGTTGGGTTCGCCTCCCGTCGACGTAGAGACAGCAGGTCATGACCGAACTGCCCTATAGCCATGAAGCCCCAGTGTCGCAGACGCTTTTCGATCGCGCGGCCGCCGTGACCCCCGGCGGCGTGAACTCTCCGGTGCGGGCGTTCCGCGCCGTGGGAGGAACGCCCCGGTTCATGGTGTCCGGTGACGGTCCGTACCTCACCGATGCCGACGGACGCGAGTATGTGGACCTCGTGTGCTCGTGGGGACCGATGATCCTCGGCCATTCCCACCCCGAGGTCATCGCGGCCGTGCAGGCCGCCGTCGCTCGCGGTACGTCGTTCGGCACGCCCGGTGAGGGTGAGGTCGAGCTCGCCGAGGAGATCGTGGCGCGGGTCGCCCCCGTCGAGCAGGTGCGCCTGGTGTCGTCCGGCACCGAGGCGACGATGTCGGCGATCCGCCTGGCCCGTGGGTTCACCGGGCGGTCGAAGGTGATCAAGTTCGCCGGTTGTTACCACGGGCATGTGGACGCCCTGCTGGCCGCGGCCGGGTCCGGGGTGGCGACCTTCGGGCTGCCGGACACTCCGGGGGTGACGGGAGCGCAGGCGGGGGAGACCGTGGTGCTGCCGTACAACGACCTGGAGGCGGTCCGGGCGGCCTTTGCCGCGCACCCCGGGGAGATCGCCTGTGTGATCACCGAGGCGTCGCCGGGCAACATGGGCGTGGTCCCGCCGCTGCCCGGGTTCAACGCGGGCCTCAAGCAGCTCTGCGCCGACCATGGCGCGCTCTACATCTCCGACGAGGTCATGACCGGCTTCCGGGTCTCCCGGGCCGGGTGGTTCGGGCTGGACGGCGTGGAGCCGGAGCTGATGACCTTCGGCAAGGTCATGGGCGGCGGCTTCCCGGCCGCGGCCTTCGGCGGGCGCGCCGATGTCATGGAGCGCCTGGCCCCGGCCGGCCCGGTCTACCAGGCGGGCACGCTGTCCGGGAACCCGGTCGCCACGGCCGCGGGCGTCGCGCAGCTACGGCTGCTGGACGACGCGGCGTACGGACAGGTCGACGCGGCCTCCGAGCGGCTGCGGGCGATGGCGACGGAGGCGCTCTCCAAGGCGGGCGTGGCCCACCGGGTGCAGGTCGCGGGCAACATGTTCTCGGTCTTCTTCACCGGCGACGAGGTCACCAACTACGAGCAGGCCAAGGCGCAGGAGTCGTTCCGCTTCACCGCCTTCTTCCACTCGATGCTGTCCCAGGGCGTCTATCTCCCGCCGTCCGCCTTCGAGTCGTGGTTCGTCTCCACGACGCATGACGAGCGGGCGCTGGAGCGGGTGGCCGCGGCTCTGCCGGGGGCGGCGCGGGCCGCCGCCGAGGCCACTGAATGATGGGTGACATGACACAGAGCGAGAACGACATCACCGTCGTCCATGTGATGCGCCACGGCGAGGTCCACAACCCGGAGGGCGTGCTCTACGGCAGGCTGCCCGGCTACCACCTCTCGGATCTGGGGCGGCAGATGGCCGACCGGGTCGCCGAGCACCTCGCCGACCGTGACATCACCCATGTCGTCGCCTCCCCGCTGGAGCGGGCGCAGGAGACGGCGGGGCCGATCGCCAAGGCGCACGGCCTGGATGTGGCCTCGGACGAGCGGCTGATCGAGGCGGCGAACGTCTTCCAGGGCAAGACCTTCGGCGTCGGCGACGGCGCGCTGCGCAAACCGGCCAACTGGCGCCATCTCACCAACCCCTTCCGCCCGTCCTGGGGCGAGCCCTATGTCGACCAGGTGGTGCGGATGATGGCGGCGCTGGGCCGGGCGCGGGACGCCGCGCGCGGGCACGAGGCGGTGTGCGTCAGCCATCAGCTCCCCATCTGGATCGTGCGCAGCTTCGTGGAGCGGCGGCGGCTGTGGCACGACCCGCGCAAGCGGCAGTGCACCCTGGCCAGCCTCACCAGCTTCACCTACCGCGGCGACAGGATCGTCGCGGTGGGCTACAGCGAACCGGCCCGTGATCTTGTCCCGGCCCATCTGCGCGCGGGCGCCAAGCCGGTGAAGGGTGCCTCCAAGGGCTTCGGCGCCTGAGCGGCAGGGCTACGGCGCCTGAGCGGCAGGGCTACGGCGCCTGAGCGGCAGGGCTACGGCGCCTCAGCGGCGCGGGCCGCGGTGCGCGTGACCGGCACATGGCCGCACGGTGGCCGGCTCGTCACGGGGCGCGTTCCCGAATGGAGACATTGTGTCCACCGTGTAATTGACCGCGTTCCTTCGGAACCTCGCTATTCGCTTCGCCATCTCCAGGGTTGTCCGGACACCCCGGGCAATCAGAACGGCGAGTGCGAATTGAGGACGTTATGCGTGAGGTCAGCCGGAGGGGGATCCTCGGTCTGGGTATGGGAGCGGCGGCATCGCTGGCCGTCGCCGGCTGTTCCTCGGGATCCGGGTCGCCGAAGCCTGCGAAGAAGACGGCTCAGGCGAAGCCGATCGGTGACGGTTCCACTTCGCACGGTGAGCAGCGGCCGGCGGACCCGAAGCCCGAGCGGCTGGCGCCGGGGCAGAAGCCGCCGCAGTTCGTGGTCTTCTCATGGGACGGCGCGGGAGAGGTCGGCAACGGTCTCTTCCCGCGGTTCCGCAGGCTGGCCAAGGACCACGGCGCGACCATGACCTTCTTCCTCTCCGGTATCTACTGCCTTCCGGAGTCGAAGAAGTCGCTGTACCGGCCGCCGAACAACGCGGTGGGCGCCTCCGACATCGGCTATCTCACCGATGAGCACATCAAGGAGACGCTGCGCAACGTCCGCGAGGCGTGGCTCGAGGGCCATGAGATCGGCACCCACTTCAACGGCCATTTCTGCTCCGGAAGCGGGTCGGTGGAGAACTGGACGTCCGCGCAGTGGAAGTCCGAGATCGACCAGGCCATGTCCTTCGTCACCGAGTGGCGGACGAATACGCGCTTCACCGATGTGGATCCGCTGCCGTTCGACTACCACAAGGAACTCATCGGTGGCCGCACGCCCTGTCTGAAGGGCCAGACCAATTTGCTGCCGACCGCCCGGGAACTCGGCTGGCGCTATGACGCCAGTTCGCCCGGCGGACTCCAGGTGTGGCCGTCGAAGAAGCAGGGCGTTTGGGACTTCCCGCTGCAGCAGATTCCCTTTCCGGGGCACACCTTCGAGGTGCTCTCGATGGACTACAACATCCTGGCGAACCAGTCGCAGAATTCCACCAATGCCCCGCCCGCGAACTACCCGGGCTGGCGCAAGCAGGCCACCGAGGCGTACATAGCCGGCTTCAAGCGGGCCTATGAGACCAACCGCGCCCCGTTTTTCATCGGCAACCACTTCGAGCAGTGGAACGGCGGCATCTACATGGACGCCGTCGAAGAGGCGCTGAAGCATATGGCCGACGAGAAGCGGAAGGACGTCCGGCTGGTCTCGTTCAAGCAGTTCACCGACTGGATGGACGCACAGGACCCCGCGGTCCTGGCCGATCTGCGCGGGCTCGGCGTGGGCCAGGCGTGGAGCGCGAGCGGCCACTGACCGCGCCGGCGGGCCGTAAGGTCCGCAGAGGCCCTCCGGAACCCCGACGAGGGTGCCCGGAGGGGGGTGGCGAAGATCCCCAAAAGGTCCATGCGAAACTTTTCACATGAGTGCCTGCCGTGCCCCTCGGGGCCTCGCGACCCGTCGTGGCGTAACCGTGCCGGCCATCGGGGCCGTGATCGCCGCGCTGTCCCTGACCGCCTGCGGCGGGGGCGGCACCTCGGGCGGCTCCACCGACACCAAGTTCGTCCAGGGCAAGGGCGGCGTGGACACGGTCTCCGCGGAGAACCGTAAGGACGCCCCCAAGCTGTCGGGGAAGACCCTGGAGGACAAGCCGCTGGACGTGGCGGACTACAAGGGCAAGATCGTGGTCCTGAACGTCTGGGGCTCGTGGTGCGCCCCCTGCCGCGCGGAGGCGGCGAACCTCGCCAAGGTCGCCAAGGACACCAAGGCCAAGGGCGTGCAGTTCGTCGGGATCAACACCCGTGACTCCAACCGAGCCCCCGCGCTCAGGTTCGAGAAGGAATACGGCGTCGACTACCCGAGCCTCTACGACCCGATCGGGAAGCTCATGCTGCGCTTCCCCAAGGGCAGCCTCAACCCGCAGGCCATCCCCTCGACGATCGTCCTGGACCGGGAGGGCAGGATCGCTGCCCGCGCTCTGACGCCGCTCAGCGAGGAGCGCCTGCGCTCGATGATCACCCCGCTGATCGCGGAGAAGTGACCTCCGTGAGCACGCTGGCCGCCGCCACCGATCCCAACCAGACCGTCCTGACCGGGGCGCTGCTGCTGGCGCTTCCGGTCGCCCTGCTCGGCGGGCTGGTCTCCTTCTTCTCCCCCTGTGTGCTGCCGCTGGTGCCCGGCTATATGTCGTATGTCACCGGGGTCACCGGGACGGATCTGGCCGAGGCCAAGCGCGGCCGGATGGTCGCGGGCGCCTCGCTCTTCGTGCTCGGCTTCACCGCGGTCTTCGTCTCCGGGGGCGCGCTCTTCGGCAACTTCGGCTGGACCCTCCAGGAGCACAAGGAGACCATCTCCAAGATTCTCGGGGTCGTCACGGTCGTGATGGGCCTCGCCTTCATGGGGGTGCTGGGGGGCTTCGGGCAGCGGGAGTTCCGCTTTCACATCAAGCCCACGCTGGGGCTCGCGGGGGCGCCGGTGCTGGGCGCCCTGTTCGGCGTCGGCTGGACGCCGTGCCTGGGGCCGACGCTCACCGCCGTCAACGCCCTGGCGTTCAATGAGGCGAGCGCGGGGCGCGGGGCCCTGCTCACCGCCGCGTACTGCGTGGGGCTCGGGCTGCCCTTCGTGGTGGTCGCCGTGGCCTACCGCCGGGCCCTGGGCGCCTTCGGCTGGGTCAAGCGGCACTACGTCTGGGTGATGCGAGCCGGGGGCGGCATGCTCGTCCTCCTGGGGGTGCTGCTGCTCACCGGTATCTGGGACACCATGATGGGCTCCATGCAGACCTGGGCTCAGGGCTTCAACGTTGGGATCTGACTGATGTCCACCACCGATACCGACACCGCGGCCGGCCAGGAGGCGCCGCCCGAGAGCGGCGCGACCGCCGAGGAGCGCGAGCTCGGCGCCGCGGAGTCGCAGCTCTCCACCGCCCCGGTCGAGGAGATCAACATCCCCTCGCTGGGGCCGCTCGGCTGGGCTCGGTGGTTCTGGCGGCAGCTCACCTCGATGCGGGTGGCGCTGCTGCTGCTCCTGCTGCTCTCCCTCGGCACGATCCCCGGCTCGCTGGTCCCGCAGACCAGCATCGACCAGCTCAAGGTGCAGGACTTCCAGGAGCGGCACCCGACGCTCACGCCGATCTACGAGAAGCTGCAGCTCTTCCACGTCTACAGCTCGGTGTGGTTCTCGGCGATCTATCTCCTGCTGTTCATCTCCCTCATCGGCTGCATCGTGCCGCGCACCTGGCAGTTCATCGGCCAGTTGCGCGGCCGCCCGCCGGCCGCGCCCCGCCGGCTGACCCGGCTTCCCGCGTACACCACCTGGCGCAGTGAGGCCGAGCCGGAGCAGGTGCTCGAGGCCGCCCGGAAGATCATGAAGCGGCGCCGCTTCCGCATCCATGGCTCGGGGGACGCGATGGCCGCGGAGAAGGGCTATCTGCGCGAGGTGGGCAATCTGCTCTTCCATATCGCGCTGATCGTGCTGCTGGTCTCCTTCGCCGCCGGGCAGTTGTGGAAGACCGAGGGCAGCACCCTGATCACCGAGGGCGGCGGCTTCTCCAACAGCGTCACCCAGTACGACGACATCAAGTCGGGGCAGCTCTTCGACAACGCCGATCTCGCCCCCTTCGGCTTCCAGCTCGACCGCTTCACCGCGACCTATGAACGCAGCGGTCCGCAGATGCGCACCCCGCGCACCTTCCGCGCCGATGTGTCCTACTGGGACGGCGCGGACGGTGCCACCCGTAAGACCTCCATCAAGGTGAACGAGCCGCTGGAGATCTCGGGCTACAAGGTCTACCTGCTGAACCACGGCTACTCGCCGGTCGTCACCATCCGGGACGGCAAGGGCAATGTGGTGCACCAGGGCCCGGCGGTCGGGCTGCCGATCGACGGGGCCAACCTCACCGAGAGCATGGTCATCAAGGTCCCGGACTACCGGGACAAGGACGGCAAGAAGGACCAGATCGGCTTCCAGGGGCAGTTCCTGCCGACCTGGGTGCGCAGCCAGGGCATGTTCTCCGTCTTCCCGGCGCTGGACAACCCGACGCTGGTCCTGACCGCCTACCACGGCAGCCTCGGCGTCGACGGCGGCACTCCGCAGAGCGTGTACCAGCTGGACAAGTCGCGGATGAAGCAGTTCATGGAGCCCGACGGCAAGACCAAGTTCGCCCGGGCGCTCAAGGTCGGCGACACCATGAAGCTGCCGAACGGCGGCGGAACGCTGTCGTTCGACGGCGTCAAGGAATGGGCCAGCTTCCAGATCTCGCACAAGCCGGGTGACCAGGGCGCCCTCATCGGCGCCGTCGCCGCCCTGGTGGGCCTGGCCGGCTCCCTGTTCATCCAGCGCCGCCGGGTGTGGGTGCGCGCGGTGAGGGGCGACGACGGCACCACCGTGGTCGAGATGGCGGGGCTCGGCCGCAGTGAGTACGCCAAGCTCCCCGAAGAACTCGCCGATCTGGCCGTCCGTCTGCAGACGGACGCACCTCCGGCCCCGGAAGCGGAACCCGATCCGGAGCCCGGCCGAGACTCCACCGAGGAGCCCGGTAAGGACTCCACCAAGGACGCCGGTAAGGACTCCACCAAGGAGCCCACCAAGGACTCCGCCTCGGAATCCGCATCCGACACCGCAGATCCCGCAGATCCTGCCGAAGGAGCGCGCGCGTGAACCTCGCCGCCGAAGTCAACGAGAACCTGGCTCATTACAGCAACGTGCTGATCTACTCGGCGATGGCGGTCTACACGCTCGCCTTCCTCGCGCATATCGCCGAGTGGGTGTTCGGCAGCCGCAGCGCCGTCGGCCGCACCGCCGCCGCGATCACCGCCGACGCCGCGTCCGCCCAGCGCGCCAAGGTGACCGTGCGGGTCGGCGGCCAGAGCGGTGGCACCGCCGTGCTGGAGCGACCGAAGATCGTCACCCGCTCCGCGGCGGGCAGCCGCGATGTGCCGGACGGGCCGGGCGCCGCGGGCGGCACCGAACAGGGCGATGTGTACGGCCGGATCGCGGTGGGCCTGACCGTACTGGCCTTCCTCTTTCATGCGGTGGGCGTCTTCTTCCGCGCGCTGTCGGTGCAGCGGGCGCCGTGGGGCAACATGTACGAGTTCTCCACGACCTTCGCCATGGTCGCGGTCGCCACGTACCTCGTGCTGCTGGCGTTGAAGAAGAATGTGCGCTGGATCGGGCTGCCCCTCGTCACCACGGTCCTCCTCGACCTCGGTCTCGCCGTCTCTGTCTTGTACACCGACAGCGACCAGTTGGTTCCGGCCCTGCACTCGTACTGGCTGTGGATCCACGTGAGCTGCGCGATCGTCTCCGGCGCCTCGCTCTACATCGGGGCCGTCTCCACGCTGCTGTACCTCTTCCGCGACCGCTACGAGGCCCAGTTGGAGAACCCGGAGGGCAAGCAGTACGGCCGGTTCGCCAAGTCCGTTCTGGAGCGGGTGCCCTCGGCGGCGTCGCTGGACAAGTTCGCGTACCGCATCAACGCCACGATCTTCCCGCTGTGGACCTTCACGATCATCGCGGGCGCGATCTGGGCCGAGGCGGCCTGGGGCCGCTACTGGGGCTGGGACCCCAAGGAGGTCTGGTCCTTCATCACCTGGGTCGCCTACGCCTGTTACCTGCACGCCCGCGCCACCGCCGGCTGGAAGGGCCGCAAGGCCGCCTACCTCGCGCTGATCGCCTTCGGCTGCTACCTGTTCAACTACTACGGCGTCAACATCTTCATCACCGGCAAGCACTCCTACGCCGGGGTCTGACACCGGAACACGGCAACGGCCGGTGCCCGTGACCCAGGTCACGGGCACCGGCCGTGGTGCGTGCGGACAGTCCCGGCCGCCGCGTCAGGCCGGCCGCCCCCTCCTCAGGACGCGGCCGGCGGCGGTGAGTCCTCGGGACCGGAGCCGGAACCGGAACCGGGGCCGGGCCCTTCGCCCTTGCGGCGCAGCTCCTCCTCGCGGCGGCGGAGGTCGGCCTCCCAGTCCTTCAGGCGCTCCTCGTCGCTCTCCTCCTGGTCGCCGGGCGTGTCGGCCGGTGCGGCGTTCCCGTCGTCCTTACGGCTCGTGTCGTTCAGGGACTTGAGGAACTCGGGATTGTCGTCCGGCGCGACCCACCCGCCCCCGTTGCCCGCGCCGCGGGCAGCGCCCCGCCCGCCGCCTCCGGCGACGGCGCGCTTACGGCCCGCGATCAGCCAGGAGATGGAGCCCACGATGGGGAACAGCAGGACGAGGATCGCCCAGATGGGCTTGGGGATATAGCGGATGTCCTGTTCGTCGGTGGTGATGCAGTCGATGAACGCGTAGATGCTCAGTGCCAGCGGCACCAGGATCATCAGCACCCGTAGCATGAGGCGATTCCCCCTGCGTGTGGTGTTCGGGGCGGTGGCTCGGGCCCCCAGTTACGGGACCAGGGTAGTGCGTACCGGATACTGGGACGCATGGCTTATGACGATCTTCGTTCCTTTCTGCGGGCGCTCGACAAGGAAGGCGACCTCAAGAGGGTCAAGGCCGAAGTCGATCCGTACCTGGAGGTCGGGGAGATCGTCGACCGGGTCAACAAGGCGGGCGGCCCCGCGCTGCTCTTCGAGAACGTCAAGGGCTCGGCGATGCCGTTGGCCATGAATGTCTTCGGCACCGACCGCCGCCTCCTCAAGGCCCTCGGACTCCGCTCGTACGACGAGATCAGCGAGAAGATCGGCGGGCTGGTCAAACCCGAGCTGCCGCAGGGATTCGGCGGCATGCGCGAGGCGTTCGGGAAGCTGGGCTCGATGGCCCATGTGCCGCCGAAGAAGGTGAAGGACGCGCCCGTCCAGGAGGTGGTCCTCACCGGCGAGGACGTCGATCTGGACCAGCTTCCGGCGCTGTTCACCTGGCCCGAGGACGGCGGGTCGTTCTTCAACCTCGGCCTCACCCACACCAAGCACCCCGAGACCGGGGTGCGCAACCTCGGCCTCTACCGCCTCCAGCGCCATGACCGCCGCACCATCGGCATGCACTGGCAGATCCACAAGGACAGCCGCAACCACTACCAAGTGGCCGCCCGGCGCGGGGAGAAGCTCCCGGTGGCGATCGCCTTCGGCGCGCCGCCCGCCGTGACCTACGCCTCGACCGCGCCGCTGCCCGGCGACATCGACGAGTACCTCTTCGCGGGGTTCGTCCAGGGCCGGCGGGTCGAGATGGTCGACTGCAAGACGGTGCCGCTCCAGGTCCCGGCGGCGGCCGAGGTCGTCATCGAGGGCTGGCTGGAGCCCGGGAAGATGCTGCCCGAGGGCCCGTTCGGCGACCATACGGGCTTCTACACGCCCCAGGAGCCGTTCCCGGCCCTGACGATCGACTGTGTGACGATGCGGCGGCGGCCGCTGCTCCAGTCGATCGTGGTGGGCCGTCCGCCGACCGAGGACGGACCGCTGGGGCGGGCGACCGAGCGGTTCTTCCTCCCGCTGCTCAAGATCATCATCCCGGACATCGTGGACTACCACCTCCCCGAGTCCGGCGGATTCCACAACTGCGCGATCGTCTCGATCGACAAGAAGTACCCCAAGCACGCGCAGAAGGTGATGCACGCCATCTGGGGTGCCCACATGATGTCGCTCACCAAGCTGATCGTCGTGGTCGACGCCGACTGCGATGTACACGATCTGCACGAGGTCTCCTGGCGCGCTCTCGGGAACACCGACTACGGCCGCGATCTGACCGTGGTCGATGGCCCCGTCGACCACCTCGACCACGCCTCGTACCAGCAGTTCTGGGGCGGCAAGGCGGGCATCGACGCCACCGCGAAATGGCCCGAGGAGGGCTATACGCGCGACGGCGGATGGCCGCGCATGGTCATGTCCGACCCGGAGATCGCCGATCGGGTGACAAAGCGATGGAAGGAGTACGGGCTGTGAGCGCCGATTCCGCAACCTCTGATCTCTTCGGCCCCGAACCGGCGCCGCCCGGCCGGGTCCGCGCCTTTCTGCGGCTGGTGATGATCGAGCACTCGGTCTTCGCGCTGCCCTTCGCCTACACCGCCGCGCTGACCGCGATGCAACTGTGGGACGGCACCGTCCACTGGACGCGGCTCCTGCTGATCACGGTCGCCATGGTGGGCATGCGCACCTTCGCGATGGCCTGCAACCGGATCATCGACCGCGAGATCGACGCCCGTAATCCGCGCACCGCCGGGCGTGAGCTGGTCACCGGCGCCGTGTCGGTGCGCACCGCCTGGACCGGCGCACTCATCGCGCTCGCCGTCTTCCTGGGCGCGGCGGCGCTGTTGGGCCCGCTCTGCCTGGCGCTGGCGCCGTTCGCGGTGGTGCCGATGGTGGTCTATCCGTACGGCAAGCGGTTCACCGACTATCCGCACGCCATCCTGGGGCTGGCCCAGGCCATCGGCCCGGTGGGCGCCTGGATCGGGGTCACCGGCGAGTGGTCGTGGGACGCGGTGATCCTCGGGCTCGCGATCGGCATCTGGATCGGCGGCTTCGACCTGATCTACGCCTGCCAGGACGTGGCGGCCGACCGGGCGCACGGGGTGCGGTCGGTACCGGCCCGCTTCGGCATCGCGGGCGCCCTGTACGGGGCGCGCGTCTGCCATGTGGTCACCACGGCCCTGCTGGTCTGGTACGCGCTGGCCACGGACGCCGGGGCGTTCTTCTGGGTGGGGCTGGTGATCGTCGCGGTGGCGTTCGGGTACGAGCACACCATCGTGCGGCCCGGCGATCTGTCCCGGCTGAACCGCGCCTTCTTCACGGTCAACGGCTTCATCGGGATCGCCCTCTTCGTCTGCGCGCTCCTGGACCTCATGGTGCGGGGCCTCGGCCTGTGAGACCCGCCGGATAGGCTCGGTGACGTGGAGACGCCGCACGAGCCTTACGGACCGCACGAGCCGTACGGGCCGCACGAAGAAGTGAGCCGGCGCCGTCCCTGGGTGGTCGGTGTGTCCGGCGCGTCCGGGACGCCGTACGCCGCCTCGGTGCTGCGCGCGCTGCTGGCGGCGGGGGAGGCCGTCGACCTCGTGGTCAGCAGGGCGTCACGGCTGACGCTGCTGGACGAGACGGGGATCGGCTTCCGCGACGCCCACTGGCGCGAGGATCTGCGCCGCTGGCTGGCGCGGGGCGCGGACGGCAGACCCGACGCCTTCGAGGTGCCCGCCGAGGTCGCGGACGTGGCCCACTGGGCGGCCGGGGACCTCGCGGCCGGGCCGTCCTCCGGCTCGTACCCGACCAAGGGGATGCTGATCGTCCCGGCGAGCACCGCGTGTGTGGCCGGAGTGGCGCTCGGGCTGTCGAAGGATCTGCTCCAGCGGGCCGCGAGCGTCACGCTCAAGGAACGGCGCAAGCTCGTGGTGGCGGTGCGCGAGACGCCGCTGAGCGGGCAGACCCTCAAGGCCCTGGTGTCGCTGGACGAGGCGGGCGCGGTGGTGCTGCCCGCCTCGCCGGCGTTCTACGCGGGGGCGACGCATATCCAGGATCTGGTGGACTTCGTCGCGGGGCGGGTGCTGGACGCGGCGGGGGTGCCGCACAAGCTGTACCGCCGGTGGGAGGGGGAGCTCGGTGGAGACCGGGACCGGGGAATGGCCTAGGGGCGTCGGCCCTAGCGGGTCCAGCGCCTCCTGGTGCGCGCGGCGCGGGCCGCGACGACGGCCGCGCGGCGGGCCGCACGGGAGACGGGCCGGTCGGTGGCATGGGCTGCACGCGAGCGGTTGGCCAGGTCCCGCAGCTCGAGCATGCGGGCCTCAAGACCCTCGATCGTGTACACGGTGAGTCTCATCTCCTGAGGACAGGTGTATCGCCTAAAAGATTTACAGGGCTTGTGGCCCTGATGCCTTAGATTCTACATGTAATCTCGCTCAATCCCTGAATAATGGAAGGCGTACGTGCTTATGGACGCGGTGGACAGGCAGCTCATCCAGGCCCTGCGGGAGAACGGCCGGGCCTCGTACGCGGAGCTGGGCAGGCTGGTCGGCCTCTCCGGGCCCAGCGTCACGGACCGGATCAACCGCCTGGAGGCCGCCGGGGTGATCACCGGCTATCGCGCGACCGTCGACGCCGCCTCCCTCGGGCTCGGCGTCACCGCCCTGATCGGCATCCAGCTCTCGGACGCCACCGACCACGAGGAGGTGGCCCACCGGATGCGCGAGCTCGCCGAGATCGAGGACTGCTGGTTCATCGCGGGCGACGACTCCTACATGCTCAAGGTGCGCGCCTCCGACGTGGACGGCCTGGAGCGGACCATCCGCCGGCTCTCCGGCACCAAGGGCGTCTCCCGCACCCGGACCACGATCGTCCTCTCCACCAAGTGGGAGAACCGGGTCGGCGAGCTTCCCGAGGACATCGAGGCGTAGTCTCGGCCAAGGCTGACATCAGCAGACGTATTGGGAGGCGACCCGGGGTGACGGGGACCACACACGACGCGGGTTTCAAGCGGGAGTTGGAAGAGAAGGTCCGCGCGGGCGAGCGGCTCTCGAGGGAGGACGGCATCGCCCTCTACGAGTCCGACGACCTGGCCTGGCTGGGCGGTCTCGCCCATGAGGTGCGCACCCGTAAGAACGGCGACGTGGTGCACTTCAACGTCAACCGCCACCTCAACATGACGAACGTGTGCACCGCGTCCTGTGCGTACTGCTCCTTCCAGCGCAAGCCCGGCGAGAAGGACGCCTACACGATGCGCATCGAGGAGGCCGTCCGCCTCGCCAAGGCGATGGAGAACGACAACCTCACCGAGCTCCACATCGTCAACGGCCTGCACCCGACCCTTCCCTGGCGCTACTACCCGCGGTCGCTCAAGGCGCTCAAGGAGGCCCTGCCGCAGGTCTCGCTCAAGGCGTTCACCGCCACCGAGATCCACCACTTCGAGAAGATCTCCGGCATGCCCGCCTCGGAGATCCTCGACGAGCTGATCGACGCCGGACTGGAGTCGCTCACCGGCGGCGGCGCCGAGATCTTCGACTGGGAGATCCGGCAGCACATCGTCGACCACGAAACCCACTGGGAGGACTGGTCGCGGATCCACCGGCTCGCGCACGAGAAGGGGCTCAAGACCCCCTGCACGATGCTCTACGGGCATATCGAGGAGCCCCGCCACCGGGTGGACCACGTGCTGCGCCTGCGTGAACTCCAGGACGAGACCGGCGGCTTCCAGGTCTTCATCCCGCTGCGCTACCAGCACGACTTCGTGGACATGAAGGACGGCAAGATCCGCAACCGTCTTCAGGCCCGCACCACCATGGCGACCGGCGCCGAGGCGCTGAAGACCTTCGCGGTCTCGCGGCTGCTGTTCGACAACGTGCCGCACGTCAAGGTCTTCTGGGTGATGCACGGCGTGCAGACCGCACAGCTCGCGCTCAACCACGGCGCGGACGACATGGACGGCTCGGTCGTCGAGTACAAGATCACTCACGACGCCGACTCCTACGGGACGCCCAACAAGCTCACCCGTGACGACCTGCTCGAGCTGATCCGGGACGCCGGCTTCCGGCCGGTGGAGCGGAACACCCGCTACGAGATCATCCGCGAGTTCGAGGGCCCGGACGCGGCCCGCCGCGAGTCCCCGCAGCCGATGCGGGTGTGACCCGCTCTGCCCACCGCCCGGCGGCCGCCGTCTGACGGCCGCCGGGCGGGGCACCCGGGGGGCATGGCCGGTACGAAGAGCCCCGAGGACGCGTACACCGCCGCCCCCTTCGTCCCGGACGGCGCCGACCTCGGCGCGCTCCGGGAGGCGGCGGCCGGCTGCCGCGGCTGCCCGCTGCACCGCGATGCCACCCAGACGGTCTTCGGCGCCGGTGACCCGGACGCCCGGGCCATGCTCGTCGGCGAGCAGCCTGGCGACCAGGAGGACCGGCAGGGCAAGCCCTTCGTGGGCCCGGCCGGCAAGGTCCTCGACCGGGCCCTGGACGAGGCCGGGATCGACCCGGACGAGACGTACATCACCAACGCCGTCAAGCACTTCAAGTTCACCTACGTCCCCGAGCGCGGCAAGCGGCGCATCCACAAGCCGCCCAGCCTGCGCGAGCTCGCCGCCTGCGGGCCCTGGCTGGCGGCCGAGGTGGAGCTGATCGGGCCCGAGGTGATCGTGGCGCTCGGCGCCACGGCCGGGAAGGCGCTGCTCGGCTCGTCGTTCCGGGTGACCCAACAGCGCGGGACGCGGCTGGAGGGCGATGCGTCGGGACCGGCGCGCGGCGCCCTGATCGTCCCCACGATCCACCCCTCCGCGGTGCTGCGGGCCGATGACCGGGAGGCGGCGTACGAGGGGCTGGTGGCGGATCTGAGGGTCGCGGCGGAGGCACTCGGCTGAGCGGCCCGGGGTCGTGGCGTACGGGAGCCCCGCCGCCCTCGTGTCCAGGAGCCCGGCCGCCGTGGCGTACGGGAGCCCGGCCGCCCTCGTGTCCAGGAGCCCGGCCGCCGTGGCGTAGGGGAGCCCGGCCGCCGTCGCGTACGGGGCCTGAGGCGCGTGAGCGGTAACAGCGCCGGTGGGTATCGTCGGCCGCATGCCCCTGCGTTTTGAACTCGATCCCGAGGCCACCCCCGAGCTGCTCGACTCCGTCTGCGCCCTCTGGGCCGACGTCTCGAACGCGGGCGGCGCCGTCGGCTTCGTACCGCCCGTGGCCAAGGACGACATACGCCCCGATCTGCTCAAGCACCTCGCCGCGATGACGGAGGGCCGGACCCGCCTGCTCATCGGCCGCGACGAGGACGGCGCCGTGGCCGCCACCGCCTTCTTCACCTTCAACGCCCACCGGCTGATGCGCCACTGGTGCTGGCTCTACACCGTGATGGTGCACCCCTCCCACCAGGGCAAGGGACACGGCCGCGCCCTTATGGCCGCCGCCGAGGACGCCGCGCGCGATATGGACGGCATCCGGGGGATACGGCTCACCTGCCGCGGCGGCACCGGGGCGGACCGCTTCTACGAGGCGTGCGGCTACAAGGAGGTCGGCCGGGCGCCCGGCGCGATCAGGGTCGCGGACGACGATTTCCGGGACGATGTCACCATGTGGCTGCCGCTGAATTGATCAGAAACCGGCCGTGGTTCACTGGGAGGACAGTTTCTTCCGGCACACGCTCCGGCAGAACGCCCAGCAGAACTCCCAGGAGAGAGGACGAGTCGTGTCCTTCACGCCGAGTGCCATGTTCCGCTACACCCTCATGCGCTTGGGAATCTTCGTCGGCTCGTTCCTGGCGATCTGGGGCCTGGTCTACGTCCGGGTGCTGCCCTCCGGCCTCGGCAGCTCCAACCTCTTCTGGGTGGCGCTGCTCGCGCTGGTCGTCTCCGCGCCGCTCAGTTGGGTGACGCTGCGCAGGCAGCGGGACGCCGTGGCCGTCCAGGTCGCCGAGAAGGTGGACCGCGCCAAGGAGCGGCTGGCGGCGAACCAGAGCCAGGAGGACGGCGTCTGACCCGCGCCGGGCTGTAACCCTCCTCACACCACCCCGCACACTCCACCGACGCCCCTTGTGTCAGCTTCCGTTGGCACAGGGGGCGTTGATGTCTTTCGGCCCCTCAGGAGCCGTCAGGAGCCCGGGGAAGCCGCCAGAAGTCAAAGATTTCCTTTGGGTGCCCCAAAGCCGCGGTGTTAATGTACTTGTCATGAAGACAGCAGCCGCGCCCCTCATCTCCGCGAGCGTTCCGCTCGTGGCGCGCCTGCACATCGATCTTTGCCGCTGTCTCTCCGCGGCCTGTCGTCGCCGCTGATCGACCTCACGCACAGCGGCCGGAGATCCCGTACGGACTCCTGGCTTTCTCCCGCTCTCTTACCTCCACCGGAGTGTGTCCGTTGTCGTCCGCCCTCAAGGCGTCCCCCCAGGGGTCGTCGTCCTTCCGCCTGCCCAAGGTGCCCTTCTGGGCGCAGATCCTGCTGGGCCTCGTCCTCGGTGTGGTGCTGGGCTGGATCGCCCGCAGCGGTGATGTCGGCTGGCTGGTCACCACGCTCGACAAGATCGGCTCGATCTTCGTCCAGTTGCTGAAGCTGGCCGTCGCCCCGCTGGTGTTCTTCGCGATCCTGATCTCGATCACCAACCTGCGGAACGTCAACAACGCCGCCCGGCTGGCGACCCGCACCCTGCTGTGGTTCATGGCCACCTCGCTCATAGCCGTCGCCATCGGCCTCGCGATCGGCCTGATCACCAACCCGGGCGCCGGCACCGATCTGACCCCCAAGGACGGCGCCAAGCCCGACCACGCGGGCTCCTGGCTGGACTTCCTCACCGGGATCGTGCCGACCGACGTCATCACCCCGTTCACCGAGCTGAACGTCCTGCAGATCGTCTTCATCGCCGCCGTCGCGGGTGTCGCGGCCCTCCAGCTCGGCGAGAAGGCCCAGCCGATCCTCACGCTGAGCCAGTCGGTGCTCGAACTGCTCCAGAAGGCCCTGTGGTGGGTCATCCGCCTCGCCCCGCTGGGCACCCTCGGCCTCATCGGCACCGCCATCGCCGACTACGGCTGGAACCTGATCGGCAAGTACGCGACGTTCACCGCCGACATCTACATCGGCTGCGCGCTGGTGATGTTCGGCGTCTACCCGCTGCTGCTCGCGACGGTCGCCAAGGTCAACCCCCTGAGCTTCTTCAAGGGCGCCTGGCCCGCCATCCAGCTCGCCTTCGTCTCCCGCTCCTCGGTCGGCACCATGCCGCTGACCCAGAAGGTCACCGAGCGCCTCGGCGTCCCCAAGGAGTACGCCTCCTTCGCGGTGCCCTTCGGCTCGACGACGAAGATGGACGGCTGCGCCTCGATCTACCCGGCGATCGCCGCGATCTTCATCGCCCAGATCTTCGACGTCCACCTCGGCATCGGCGACTACCTCCTGATCGCCTTCGTCTCGGTCATCGGCTCCGCCGCCACCGCCGGCCTTACGGGCGCCACGGTCATGCTGACCCTGACCCTCTCCACCCTGGGCCTGCCCCTGGAGGGCGTCGGCCTGCTGATGGCCATCGACCCGGTGCTGGACATGATGCGGACCGCCACGAACGTGGCCGGCCAATCGCTGATCCCGGTGATCGTCTCGGCCCGCGAGAAGATCCTCGATCACGAGGCGTACGCCCACGCCAGCGCTTCCCCGCTGGACGACTACGACGAGCCGGAGCGCCGGCTCGCCGCCGCGTAACTGCTGCCCAGCGACAAACGGTGCCCCCGGACCTCCGCGAGGTCCGGGGGCACCGCGGCGTTCACTCGCCCGCCGTGGCCTCCAGGCCGACGATGGCCACCAGCAGCAGGAGCAGGAAGAAGATCCGGGCCGGGGTGACCGGTTCATGGAAGAGGATCATGCCCAGCAGCGCGGTGCCGACGGCGCCGATGCCGACCCAGACGCCGTAGGCCGTGCCGATGGGCAGGCTCTTCACCGCCACGCTCAGCAGCCCCATGCTCACGATCAGACCGGCGACGGTGAAGACGCTGGGCCACAGCCGGGTGAAGCCGTCGCTCAGCTTCATGCCGATCGACCAGCAGATTTCGAACAGTCCGGCGATGAGCAGCAGGACCCATGCCATGACGGCACCTCCGTGAAGTCTCTCGTTACGGGGTGCGTCGTCTTTGCGGGGCCCGGTACGGCGCGTCTCGTCGGGTTGTTCTCGACCGTAGCAAGTCCCGGCGTCAGAGGAGCGGGGCGGTGAGGAGGGGCAGGGCGCGGGTGAGCTCGCGCTCCCAGTAGGGCCAGGTGTGGGTGCCGGGGCCGTAGAGGTGGGCGGTGACGGCCAGGCCGTGGGTGCGGGCGCGGCGCACATAGCGCTGGGCCATCTCGCCGAGGCCGCGCTCCAGGGTGTCCTCGGGGCGGTCCGGAGGGTCGAGGGGGCCGGGGGTGCCGTTGCCGCAGGCGACGTAGAGCGGGTAGCCGCGGGGGAGTCGGGGGATGAGGGCGTACGGGTTGTGGGCGCCCCAGAGCGCGGACTGGGCGGCGGGGTCTCCCCACAGGGCCGTCGGGTCGGCGCCCTGGCCCGTAAGGATGCCTTGGATGCCGGCGGGATCCAGGGTGGTGTGGACGACACCGCTGAAGGACGCCGCCGCGCGGAACAGGCGGGGGTGGCGGGCGGCGTAGGACAGGGCGCCGAAGCCGCCCATGGACAGGCCGGCGATCGTACGGCGGCCGTTGGCCCGTAAGGCGCGCTCCAGGAGGGGGCGCAGCTCGGCCAGGTGGAAGGTCTCCCAGGCGGGCGCACCGTAGTGGCCGCCGTTCCACCAGTCGGAGTAGAAGCCCACGGGGCCGCCCTCGGGGGAGACGATCAGGGCCGGGGTGCCGGCGGTGATGGCCTCGACATCGGTGTTGAGGGTCCACGCCTCCCAGCCGGGGCCCGGGTCGCAGCAGCCGTGGAGCAGGTAGAGGACGGGCCAGCGGTGGTGGGGCCGGCGGTCGTAGCCGGTGGGGAGGAGGACGCGGGCATGGCCCTCGCGGCCCAGGGCGGGCGAGTCGATCGTCAGGTCGAGGACGCGCTCGCTGACGCGGTCCGCGGCGATGAGGCGCGCGCGGGCGGGCGTCCGGCGTCCGGCAAGGGCTTCCGCGGGACGGGCCTTCGAGGGGCCGGGCTCCCGGGAGCGGGCTTCGGCGGTGGACGTCAGGAGCGGTGCGGCGGCCAGCGCGGTGAGCGCGGCGACGGCTCTGCGGCGGTTCGG
Source organism: Streptomyces violaceusniger Tu 4113 (assembly GCF_000147815.2). Classification (NCBI taxonomy): domain Bacteria; kingdom Bacillati; phylum Actinomycetota; class Actinomycetes; order Kitasatosporales; family Streptomycetaceae; genus Streptomyces; species Streptomyces violaceusniger. Next base: position 559,353 of record NC_015957.1, read on the forward strand.
CATCGTTCGTTCTCCTTCGCGGTGCTGCGTACGGAGCTGAACGGGGCACGGTGCGTGGTCAGTTGAAACTTTGATGTCGGCGGGCGGCCGTGGCAAGAGCGCCGACAGTGGTCCCACGTAGGCTTAACCGCGATATGTGTGCGGGGGCACGATCGAAGGGGGCGGCCTGCGTGGGCGGGGCGACGGGGAGCAAGCGCGTACCACGGGCGGTGCGGGAGCAGCAGATGCTGGACGCGGGGGTACGGGCCTTCGCGCGCAGCGGCTATCAGAACGCCTCGATGGACGACATCGCCGAGTTGGCCGGGGTTTCCAAACCGCTGGTCTATCTCTATCTCAACTCCAAGGAAGAGCTGTTCACGGCGTGCATACGGCGGGAGGCCGTGGCGCTGGTGACCGCGGTGCGCGCCGCCGTGGAGCGGGACGCGCCCGCCGACCGGCAGTTGTGGAGCGGGCTGAGCGGCTTCTTCGCACATGCGGCCGAACATCCCGACGGCTGGACGCTGTTGCATGTGCAGGCCCGTACGCATGGGCAGCCCTACGCGCGCGAAGTGGCCGCGATGCGGGCGGAGATCGTGGAGTTCGTGACGCAGCTGATAGGGGCGGCGGCGCGGGAGCACGCCCGCGGCGCGGCGCGCGCCCGGACCCTCGCGGGCACCGAGGTGTCCGGGCTTGCGCACGCGCTGGTGGGCGCGGCCGAGTCGCTCGCGGACTGGGCGGGGGACGGGAGAGTGGGCGGGCACTCGGCCAAGGAGGCCGCGGCCACCCTGATGAACTTCGCCTGGGCCGGGCTGGGGAATTTGCTCCAGGGGACGGGATGGTCGCCCGAGCGGGTGGGGTGAGGTGTGGGTGGGGTGACGCGCTCGGGTCGGCTGGGGCCCGGGGGTCGGCTGACGCGTGGATCGGCTGAGGTGTGGGCCGGTCTGGCCTCAGGCGGGTCTCAGGCGGGCGTCAGGCGGGCCTCAGGCGGTGCAGTTGCCCCGCGTCGGCTCGTCCGCCAGCCGCCCGGCCATCCAGTCCAGGGCCGCCGGGAGCCCGGTCAGCGCCGTGGTGACATGGTCGAGCGGATAGTCCTGCCACTCCACCGGCGCGCCCCGGGCGCACCAGCGGGTGCGCAGCGCCTCGCCGACCCGGTACGGGATCAGCTCGTCCAGCAAGCCCTGGTAGAGATAGACGGGGCGGTCGGGGGAACGGGTGCCCAAGTACGAGGACCGCAGGGCGAGTTGCCAGGCCGGGCTGGTGAGCGGGTCCCTTACGGTCACCTCGGACATGCGCTGGAAGAGCCCCGCGATGGTGCTGAGGGCCACGCAGTTCCGCTTGATGAAGTCCACATAGCCGCGGCCCCGGTCGTTGAGGTACGCGTCGAGCCGCAGCGCGGGGAAGGCCGCGTCCTGTCCGGTGAGCGCCATAAGGGCGAGCCCGGCACCCGCTCCGCCGTCGTTGTAGTCGAGCGTCGTGGGGAGATCGGCGGGCACGCCTCCGGCGACCGTGCCCTTCAGCCGCAGTTCGGGGGCGTAGGAGGCGTGCAGTTCGGCGGCCCAGCCGGCCGCCTGGCCGCCCTGGGAGTAGCCCATGATGCCGACGGGAGTGTCCGGTGAGAGCCCCGCCTCCGGAAGGCGCTGGGCGGCGCGCGCCGCGTCCAGGACGGCATGTCCCTCGGACCGGCCGGCCGTATAGGTGTGGTCGCCCGGGGTGCCCAGGCCCTCGTAGTCGGTGACGGCGACGGCCCAGCCGCGGCGCAGGGCGAGGTCGATGAGCTGGGCCTCGATCGAGGTGCCCTGCGGGAACCGGCCGGAGACCGCACAGTCGTCGGAGAGGCCGACGGCGCCGATGCCCCAGGTGAGGAGCGGTCGGGGGCCCTGTTTGCCGTCGTCGGGGACGACGACCGTGCCGGAGACGACGTCGGGGCGGCCGGTGGCGGTGGTCGAGCGGTAGGTGATGTGCCATGCCCTGGTCGCGGTCGGCACCCCGGGCTGGGTCCGGAAGGCGGTGGGGGCGGAGGTGAGGATGTCACCGGGTCTGCCGGTACCGGCGGCCGGGGCGCCCGAGATGGCCGCGGCGGCGGGTGGCGCCGAGGCCAGGGCCAGTGCGGCGAGGGTGGCGAGCACGGTGGTGCGGATGCGCATACGGCTCTCCCAACGGTGCGGGGGCGGCGCTCTGGTGGTGCCGAGTCGCTGTGGGAGGACCGTAAGGACGGGCGGAATGTCTGTGGCTGACCGCGGCGCTCAGATTTGCTGACTCCATGTCTCATGTCGGTATGCGCCCGGGGTTGACCCGGTCCAGCGCCGGAACGCCCGGTGGAACGCCGTGTCCTCGGAGAAGCCCAGCCGTGCCGACAGGTCGGCGATGGGTTCGACCCCCTCGGCCAGGCTGCTGACCGCCTCGTCACGCCGCACGGTGTCCTTGAGCTCCTGGAAGGACGTGCCCTCCTCCCGTAGCCGCCGCCGCAGCGTCGCCGGGCTGACCGCCAGCCGGGCGGCGACCTCGGGAAGCTCCGGGAGCCGCGTGGTGCGCCGGCCGCGTGGGCTCGTCGCCGGGCCGCCGCGCGCCCGCAGCGCCCCGGTGAGCGCGTGCCGTACCTGCTCGGCGACGGTCGTCCCGTAGGCGCGGCGGCTGAGCAGCCCGGCGGGCGCGTGCCGCAGCAGCGTCTGGAGCGTGGACTCGTCCTGGACGACGGGGGCGGTCAGCCAGCGGCGGTCGAAACCGGCCGCGGTGCGCGGTGCGCCGAAGCGGGGCGGGCAGCCGAAGAGCGGCTCGTAGTCGTCGGCGTACGGGGGCGGGGGATACGCGAACTGGGCCCACAGCAGCGGGACCCGGCGTCCGATCAGCCAGCCGGCGAGCCGGTGCCAGATGAGCATGAGCCATTCGGCGACGATGTGGTGCTCGGCCGCCGTAAGGCCGTCAGCATGCGGGCCCAGCCCGCCGCGCAGGGCCAACACCGCCTCCCGGCCGTGGCCCTCGCCGCGCTCCAGGGCCAGATTGGGTCCGCCGGGGAAGAGCCGGTAGAAGCGCGCCCCGCGCTCCACCGCCGTGCCGAGGTCGGGGCAGCCCAGCGAGGCGTAGCACATCATCGCGAAGGTGCCGGGGCGGCTGCGGATGGTCCCCAGCCCCAGGAACTCGTCCCCGGTGGCCCGGTGCAGGGCGCGCACCAGCCGGGCGAACTGCTCGGGGGAGACGCGGGCGCGGTCGTCGGTGAGCAACAGCGGGGGTATCCGGGCCCGTTGCAGCAGGGGGACGGTGTCGAGGCCGAGCCGCTGCGCACCGCGCAGCGCGGCCCGTACATGGTGCACCGTCACCGTCCGCCGCCCGCGCCCCATGGTCGAAACCGTAGCCCGATCGGGGCGTTGCGTCAGCGGTGCGTCGCTGGACCCCTACGCGGCGTGAGCACCTTAAGGACGACGCGAGCGCCTTACGGGCTATCCTCGACGGCCCGGACGGACCTGTGAAAGCGGTGAGGGACATGACCACATCCCGGCGGCCCGCGACAGCCGAATGGCTGGGCCTCGAGCCCCATCCGGAGGGCGGCTGGTACCGGGAGACCTGGCGCAGCGATGTCACGGTGCGGCTGCCGGGGTACCAGGGCGAGCGCGCGACGGCCACGGCGATCTACTTCCTGCTGACTCCCGGTGAGGAGTCCCGCTGGCATGTGGTGCGCTCGGCCGAGCTGTGGCTGTGGCACAGCGGCGGCCCGCTGCAGCTCCGGCTGGGCGGTACGGGCGACGGCCCGGAGGCGACCCCCACGGAGCTGGTCCTGGGCTCCGATATCGCCTCCGGCCAGCGCCCCCAGGCCGTCGTCCCGCCGGGCACCTGGCAGTCGGCCCGTCCGGCGGCGGACGAGGAGGTCCTGGTGAGCTGTGTGGTCTCCCCGGGCTTCGACTTCGCCGACTTCCGGCTGTTGGAGGACTGACCGTCCCCGCGAGGCTCCGGGAAAAGGCAGAAAAGGCAGGAGCCCCGTCTCCCCGCCAGGCGGGGAGCAGGGCTCCTTAGGTGGTGCTGCTGGATCAGACGGGGCTGACGTTCTCCGCCTGTGGGCCCTTCGGGCCCTGAGTGACGTCGAAGGTCACGGCCTGGTTCTCCTCAAGAGAACGGAAGCCGGTCGCGTTGATCGCGGAGTAGTGAACGAAGACATCGGGGCCGCCGCCGTCTTGGGCGATGAAGCCGAAGCCCTTCTCGGCGTTGAACCACTTGACGGTTCCGGTAGCCATAAGCCCTCCTTGGGCCAAAGGGTTGCCCTGCTCCAGAACCTGCAAGAAGTCTGAAAACTACAAAAGCCCGCGGTTACATGCTCCGCAGGCTCTGTACTGCAAGGAAACCAAACTGCAACTTGCGGCGAGCCTAGCACGCTCCGTGTGCACGAGGAAAGAGCCGAAGATCACGAAAACGAGGGGTTTCCCTGGCCTCCAAGATGGATAAGATCGCAGGTCGAGCGCTTACCGGTCGGTCAGCGCAAGGCCGGCCGACCACCCCGCCGCCATTACCGGGGGCGAGCGGGGCTAGCCTCCGAGACGTGGACAATTCACCGAGTTCCCCCTCGCGGAGTACCCAGGACGCTTCCGAAAGCATCAGGCCCTCTGTCGGTCATCGGCTCAGCCGGCCAAAAGTGGGGCACATCCAGTACCTCAATTGCATGCCGTTGTACTGGGGCCTCGCCAGGACCGGATCGCTCCTGGATTTCGAGCTCACCAAGGCATCTCCCGATGCCCTCAACGACCTGCTGGTCCGCGGCGATCTCGACATCGGTCCGATCAGCCTGGTGGAGTATCTGCGCAATGCGGACGATCTCGTCGCGCTCCCCGACATCGCGGTGGGCTGCGACGGGCCCGTGATGTCCTGCGTGATCGTCTCGCAGTTGCCGCTGGAGCAGCTCAACGGGGCGCGCATCGCACTCGGTTCCGCCTCGCGCACCTCCGTACGCCTGGCTCAGCTCCTGCTCGCCGAGCGGTACGGGCTCACGCCCGACTACTACACCTGCCCGCCCGACCTCAGCCTGATGATGCAGGAGGCCGACGCGGCGGTGCTGATCGGCGACGCCGCGCTGCGGGCCAATCTCCACGACGCCCCCCGGCTGGGCCTCCAGGTCCACGACCTGGGGCAGATGTGGAAGGAATGGACCGGGCTCCCCTTTGTCTTCGCGGTGTGGGCGGCCCGCCGCGAGTACCTGGAGCGGGAGCCGGAGATCGTCCGGGGCGTGCACCAGGCGTTCCTGGAGTCGCGGAACGTCTCCCTGGAAGAGGTCGGCAAGGTCGCCGAGCAGGCGGCGCGCTGGGAGCAGCTCGAGTCGTCGGTGCTGGAGCGCTACTTCACCACCCTCGACTTCAGCCTGGGCGCGGAGCAGTTGCAGGGCATCGCGGAGTTCGCCCGCCGTACGGGTCCGACGACCGGATACCCGGCGGACGTCCGGGTCGATCTGCTGACCTGACCTGAGCCGACCTGACTTGAGCCGACCTGACCTTCCGGGCCGCACCGACCTGCGTGGATGGCGGGAACACCGCCTAAGCTGGACCGGCGCACGGAGGGGGAGGCAACGCGATGGATCCGCTGGGAGCGGACGATCCGCAGGTCATCGGCGCGTACCGGCTGCTCGGACGGCTCGGTTCGGGCGGGATGGGCCGGGTCTTTGTGGGACGCAGCGTGGGCGGGCGCACGGTAGCGGTGAAGGTTGTGCACGCCCATTTCGCGCTGGACGAGGAGTTCCGCGCCCGCTTCCGGCGCGAGGTCGACGCCGCGCGCCGGGTCGGCGGCGCCTTTACCGCGCCGGTCCTGGACGCCGACCCGGAGGCGCGCATTCCGTGGGTGGCCACCGGCTATGTGGCGGGCCCTCCGCTCAACCAGGCGGTGTCCGACGAGGGGCCGTTGCCCGAGTCGGCGGTGCGGGCCCTGGGCGCGGGGCTCGCCGAGGCCCTGGCCGCGGTGCACGCCCTCGGCCTGGTCCACCGCGACGTCAAGCCGTCCAATGTGCTGCTCGCGCTCGACGGTCCGCGTCTGATCGACTTCGGCATCGCCCGGGCCACCGAGGGCACGGTGTCACTGACCTCGACCGGCGCCTCCATCGGCTCGCCCGGCTATATGGCGCCCGAGCAGATCCTGGGCGAGGGCGTCGAGGGCGCGGCCGATGTCTTCTCCCTGGGGGCGGTGCTGGCGTACGCGGCGACCGGCAAGCCGCCGTTCCCGGGCGACACTTCGGCCGCGCTGCTCTACAAGGTGGTGCACGACGAGCCCCGGCTCGGCCCCGAGCTGACGGGTGACCTGCGCGATCTGGTCGCCGCGTGCCTTGCCAAGAACCCGGCCGACCGCCCCACCCCCGAGCGGATCGTGCGGCGCCTCGCCCCGGAGGACGGCGCCTCGGGGCTCGCGCGGCCGGGCTGGCTGCCGGGGGCGCTGGTCGAGCGGGTGAGCCGGCAGGTGGTGGAGCTGCTCGACCTGGAGGCGGAGGCCGTGGCACCGCCGCGCGTGGCCGAGCCGCCCGCTATAGGGCCGTCATCGATAGGACTGTCATCCACAGGGCCGTCCTCGGCCGAGCCGTCGGCCACGGAGCCACCCGCCGCCGAGCCCTCCACCACCCAGCCGCCCGCCGCGGACTCACCGACCCCGCCGCCCACCCCGGCCCCGGCCTCACCCCTGCTGGGCGCCTTCGGCCCGCCCGACCCGTCGTACGCCAACGGGCTGCCCCCGAAGGATCAGCCGACCGGGCCCCCGCTCCCCTACCCGCCGTCGTCGAAACCGGGCGGCCGAAGTGTCGCGCTCTCCGCCGCCGTCGGCGGTAAGAAGCGCCCCAAGGCGCTGAGCTGCACGCTGGTCCTGTCCGTCGCGGGCGCGCTGGCCGTCGCGACGACCGCCGCCGTGCTCTTCAAGGTGCTGCCCGGAGGCTCCGGCGACAACAGCGACCAGGGCGCCGCGGACCCCCGCCCCTCCGCCACCGGACGGAACCCGGGAGACGGAGCTCACGATGGCTCCGGAAAGGGCGCCGTGCCCAAGGCGTTCCTCGGCACCTGGCAGGGCGATCTGACCTCCGACTCGGGCATCCCGGTGGGCACCTTGACCATCACCTTCCGGCAGGGGCGGACCGGGCAGGACGTCGCCAGTGGCCGGGTCAAGCTGTCGGTGCTGCGCTGCGACAGCACCTGGAAGCTGGTCTCGGCGGCTCCGAAACAACTCCACCTCGACGCGCGCCTGAAGGGCTCCGAGCCCCAGCAGGGGTGCAGCGACGCCTCGACGGACGAGCAGTTCACCCTCACCTCCGACGGGGCGCTCAGCTACCAGGCGAAGGACGATCAGGCGGGTGACCCCACGGGCACTCTGCGCAAGCTGGAATGAGCGGGGGCGGGCGGCGCTGGTGTGCCCGACACGTACTCGTACTGGCGAAAAGGCGCTGGCGTACGCTGGGTCGGTCCACCCATAAACCTCCGAAAGGTACGCCCCGGTGACCGCAAACGCAGAGGTGCAGGTAGTCCTCGACCGCGCCGCCGACGGGGGTCGGATCACCCCACAAGAGGCGCTCGACCTTTACCGTTCGGCCCCGCTGCACGCGCTGGGGGCCGCCGCCGACGCGGTCCGGCGCCGTCGCTACGCGGGCACCGAGCACATCGCGACGTACATCATCGAACGGAACATCAACTACACCAACGTCTGCGTCACGGCGTGCAAGTTCTGCGCCTTCTACGCCGCGCCGAAGGACACGGCGAAGGGCTGGAGCCGCGATCTCGACGACATCCTGCGGCGCTGCGCGGAGACCGTCGAGCTGGGCGGCACGCAGATCATGTTCCAGGGCGGCCATCACCCGGACTACGGCGTGGAGTACTACGAGAAGCACTTCTCGGCCATCAAGAAGGCGTTCCCGCAGCTCGTGATCCACTCGCTGGGGGCGTCCGAGGTCGAGCACATGGCGCGGATCTCGGGCGTCCCGGCCGAGGAGGCCATCCGCCGTATCCACGCGGCCGGTCTCGACTCCTTCGCGGGCGCGGGCGCCGAGCTGCTGCCCGAGCGGCCGCGCAAGGCCATCGCACCGCTCAAGGAGTCCGGCGAGCGCTGGCTGGAGATCATGGAGATCGCCCACAACCTCGGCGTGGAGTCCACCTCCACCATGCTGATGGGCACCGGCGAGACCAACGCCGAGCGGATCGAGCACATCCGCATGATCCGTGATGTGCAGGACCGTACGGGCGGCTTCCGCGCCTTCATCCCGTACACCTACCAGCCCGAGAACAACCATCTGAAGGGCCAGACGCAGGCGACCGTCTTCGAGTACCTGCGGATGATCGCCATCGCCCGGCTCTTCCTCGACAACGTGGCCCATATCCAGGGTTCCTGGCTGACCGTGGGCAAGGAGGCCGGCCAGTTGGCCCTGCACTACGGGGCGGACGACCTCGGCTCGGTGATGCTGGAGGAGAACGTGGTCTCCTCGGCGGGCGCCCGCCACCGCTCCAACCGGATGGAGCTGCTCCACCTCATCCGCGCGGCCGGCCGGGTCCCCGCGCAGCGCGCGACGACGTACGAGCACCTGGTGGTGCACGACGACCCGGCGAACGACCCGGTCGACGACCACGTCGTCTCGCATCTGTCCTCGACGGCGATCGACGGTGGCACGGCCCACCCCGAGCTGACGGTGATCCAGGCGTCCTGATGCTCACGCTCCACGCGGCGCCCGTCGTCCGGTACACCCCCGACGACGCGGCGCCGCTGCACGAGGCCGCCGTCGCGGTCGACGGCGACCGCATCGCGGCCATCGGCCCCCTGGAGGAGCTGCGGCGGGCCTTTCCGCGGGCCCGGGTGCGGGAGTGGCCCGGGGAGCTCGGCCCGGCTCTCGTCCACGAGGGCCCGGTCCCCGACGCGCCCAGCCCGCGGGAGCGGATTCACGCCCTGCTGCGGCGGGGCGCGACCGCCGTCCTCGCGCAGCACCTCGGCGACGCCGAGCTGCGCGCGGCCGCCCACCGGGGCGGCATCACCGTCCTGGACCGGCCCCGGCCGCCCGTGCTCGCCCTGGCGGGCCGCGCGGACCTGGCCGTCTTCGACGCGGACGGCGCATGCCTGGCCACGGTGGTGGCGGGGCGGCTGGTGCACCGCCGCCGCTGAGGCACGCCGGGCCCCGGGCGGGGGCACGGGGCGCGGGAGGTGAACAATGGGGGCGTGAGCCGAGCATCCCTGGACAAGCAGCCGCACGAAGTCGCCGCCATGTTCGACGGCGTGGCGGCCAAATACGACCTCACCAACGATGTGCTGTCGCTCGGGCAGGCCCGGCTGTGGCGCAAGGCAGTCGCCCGGGCCGTGGACGCGCGCGCCGGTGAGCGGGTGCTCGACCTCGCCGCCGGTACGGGGACGTCCTCGCTCCCGTTCCTGGCGGCGGGCGCGTACGTGGTGCCGTGCGACTTCTCGCTCGGGATGCTCCGGGAGGGCAAGAAGCGCCATCCGCGGCTGCCGCTGACGGCGGGCGACGCGACCCGGCTGCCCTTCGCGGACGGGGTCTTCGACGCCGTCACGATCTCCTTCGGGCTGCGCAACGTCCAGGACACGCAGGGGGCGCTGCGCGAGATGCTGCGGGTGACCCGGCCCGGCGGACGGGTCGTCATCTGCGAGTTCAGCCACCCCACATGGGAGCCGTTCCGCACGGTCTACAGCGAGTATCTGATGCGCGCGCTGCCGCCGATCGCGACGTCGGTCAGCAGCAACCCGGACGCGTATGTCTACCTCGCCGAGTCCATCCGCGCCTGGCCGGACCAGCCCCGTCTCGCCGCCCGGCTGCGGTCGGCGGGCTGGGAGCGGCCGGCCTGGCGCAACCTCACCGGCGGCGTGGTGGCCCTCCACCGGGCGTACAAGCCGTAAGGCGGCCACGAACGCGGCCCTACGAGCCGTAACGTGGCCCTACGAGCCGTAAGGCGGCCGTACGAGCCGTAAGGCGGCCACGCACGCGGCATACGAGCCGTAAGGCGGTCACCGGCCGGGCCGCGGGGGACGGCTCCCTGCGCCCCTTCGCGAGTGCCGGAGTTACGCCCCCCATAGACTGCAGCTGTCCAGTGCCCGGCGTGACCGGCACGCCGTTACCGAGGCTTGGGGAGACCCGCGTGAGCGAGACCGCACCCACCGAGAGCGCGTCCTTTGGGATCTCGGAGCGCAGCGCCGATGTGATCGTCGTCGGCGCCGGACCGGCCGGCTCCACCACCGCGTACCACCTCGCCAAGGCGGGGCTGGATGTGGTGCTGCTGGAGAAGACGGCCTTTCCGCGCGAGAAGGTGTGCGGTGACGGTCTGACCCCGCGCGCCACCAAGCAGCTCGTGGCCATGGGCATCGACATCTCCGAGGAGGCGGGCTGGCTGCGCAACCGGGGCCTGCGGATCATCGCAGGCGGGGTGCGGCTGCAGCTCGACTGGCCGGATCTGGCCGCGTACCCCAACTACGGCCTGGTCCGTAAGCGCGACGACTTCGACGAGCAGCTCGCGCGGCAGGCGCAGAAGGCCGGGGCCCGGCTGTACGAGCGCTGCAATGTGGGCGCCCCGATCACCGATGAGCGCACCGGCCGGATCACCGGGGTCCACGCGAAGCTGGGCGAGGAGAAGACGCCCGTCGCCTTCCACGCGCCCCTGGTGGTCGCCGCCGACGGCAACTCCACCCGGCTCTCGCTCGCCATGGGGCTGCACCGGCGCGAGGACCGTCCGATGGGCGTGGCCGTGCGGACGTACTTCACCTCGCCCCGCCATGACGACGACTACCTGGAGTCCTGGCTGGAGTTGTGGGACCGGCGCGGTGCGCAGGACCGGCTTCTGCCCGGCTACGGCTGGATCTTCGGAATGGGTGACGGCACGAGCAATGTGGGCCTGGGCGTCCTCAACACCTCGTCCTCCTTCAAGGAGCTCGACTGGCGCGAGGTTCTCAAGGCGTGGTGCGCCTCGATGCCGGAGGACTGGGGCTACACCCCGGAGAACATGACCGGCCCGATCCGCGGCGCAGCGCTCCCGATGGCCTTCAACCGGCAGCCGCACTACACCCGCGGGCTGCTGCTCGTCGGTGACGCGGGCGGCATGGTCAACCCGTTCAACGGCGAGGGCATCGCCTATGCGATGGAATCCGGGCAGATCGCCGCAGACGTGATCGTCCAGGCCCATGCCCGCGCCACCGCCCCCCAGCGCGAACTGGCCCTCCAGCGCTACCCGAAGGTCCTCAAGGACACCTACGGCGGCTATTACACGCTGGGCCGGGCGTTCGTGAAGCTGATCGGCAATCCGAAGGTCATGAAGCTGGCGGCGCAGCGCGGGCTGACGCATCCAATGCTGATGCGGTTCACCCTGAAGCTGCTGGCGAATCTGACGGATCCGACGGGCGGCGACGCGATGGACCGCATCATCAACGGCCTCACCAAGGTGACCCCGCGAGCCTGACGGCCCCGTAAGGGCCTCGGCCCGGCCGAAGGGCGGCCAAGCGCCCCGAAGGGGCGCGGGGCTGTATCAATATGCGGCTCCGCCGGGGGGCGCGACCACAGCCACGGCGACGCCGCAGACGGCCGACCACGTATTGCGGCACTTCCAGCGGAGCGCTCAGGCGCCCGGGCCGCCGCTCGCGATGACGCCGAACGGCGCCCGGACCACATCCGCCAGCCAGGCCATCCGGCCGATCCCCTCGGCCGACATGGCCGGCATCAGCACCGAACCGCCCAGGTCCTGTCCCTTGGCCACCACCGCGTCGCAGTCCGCCACCTCGAAGTACGGCAGCCACTGCGGGGGCGTCGAATGCCCCTCCTGGAGCTGGGCGACGCCGCCGAAGGAGCCCTCCCGGCCGGCGCCGGTGGTCATCAGCACCGTGTACGCCCCGCCGGGGAAGGACATCTCCTCGGCGTCCCAGCCGAAGACCTTGCGGTAGAAGGCCAGGTCCCTGGGGGGATCGGGGGAGTGCAGCTCGGTCCAGCACAGGGCGCCGGGGTCGTTGACCGCGTCCAGCCCCGCCGTCCTGCCGGGCTGCCAGATGGCGAAGCGGGCGCCGCCGGGGTCGGTGAACTGGGCCATCCGCCCCTCCTCGAAGACGTCGAACGGAGCGAGCCGCACCGTGCCGCCCGACTGCTCGACGGTCCGCGCGGTCTCCTCGGCGTCACGGGTGTGGAAATACGGCGTCCAGGCGGACCGTGCGCCCTCCTCGGTGAGCGGCCCGACGGCCGCGACGGTCTTCCGGCCCAGGGTGAAGAAGCCGTACCCGCCCGCCTCGGGGCCGGCCGACTCGAAGCGCCAGCCCATCAGGGAGCCGTAGAAGGCCACGGCCGCTTCGGTGTCGGGGGCGCCCAGATCGAGCCAGTTGGGGGCGCCGGGGACGTAATCGGTGGTGAGCATGGGCGCTCCTTCGACGGTCGAGCGCGAAGACGCGGGAAGTCCTGCTGGCGATTGCCTCGCTCTGTCCGGGATTGCCTCGTTACTCAGTCTGGCACCGGGCACCGACAGCCGCCGCCGGGCTCGACATGACGTCGCCGTGGGGCGGTGGTGACAATGAAGGCAGGGGGCGCCGTGCGCGCCAGCCGCGGTGACGCCGGATCGATGGGGCTCACAGGGCAGGTTCCACCGCCGGTGGGCCTGGCAGGAGGTACACCATGACGAAGGCAGCGGACATCATGCACCCGGGCGCGCAGTGGATTCCGGAGAACGAGTCGGTGCTGCGTGCCGCCCAGATGATGCGGGACCTGGGCGTGGGGGCCCTGCCGGTCAGCGACAGCAACGAGCGGCTGTGCGGCATCGTCACCGACCGCGACATCGTGGTCGGATGCATCGCGGAGAACTGCGATCCGTCCCGGACGCCCGTCGGACAGCTCACCGAGGGCACCCCGCGCTGGATTCCCGCGGACGCCGATGTCACCGACGTCCTGCGGGAGATGGAGGAGCACAAGATCCGCAGGCTGCCGGTGATCGACCAGAACAAGCGGCTGGTCGGAATGATCTCCGAGGCGGATCTGGCGCACCACCTCAGTGACGACCTCCTCGGCGAGTTCCTGGAGAAGGTCTACGCGCAGTAGGCGCGCGATGGGGTCGTGAGGCCGCCGTCCGCGGTGGGACGGCGGCCCCGGGCCCATGTGTCGGGAGGTGCGCCTATTTTTTAATCAGGACGCGCCGCCAGGACGCGCGCCTTACGGGAACGCGCCGCCTTACAGGACGCGCACGGCCCCGGTGGGCATGTCGTAGTCCAGCGGGCGCTCGACGATCCCGGTGCTCGAGTTCTGGGCGCCGATGAAGTTGCCGCCACCGACGTAGACACCGACGTGGTACGCGCTGCCGGCGCTGCCCCAGTAGAGCAGGTCGCCCGGCTGCAGGGAGTCCAGCGAGACCGAGGTGCCGGTGGTGGACTGGTCTTGGGAGACCCGCGGCAGGCTCACGCCGATCTGCTTGAAGGCGGCCTGGGTCAGCCCGGAGCAGTCGTAGGAGGACGGACCGCTGGAGCCGAGCACATACGCCTTGCCGAGCTGCGCCTTCAGGAAGCTGATCAGCGTGGCGGTGTTGCCGGTGGCGTTGCTGACGCTGGTGGTGGACAGCGTGGTGCGCTCGGCGGAGCGCGACGCCTTCGCCGCCTGGGCCTTGGCCTCGGCCGCACGCTTGGCGGCCGCCTTACGGGCCGCCTCGCGGGCTTCCTTCGCCTTACGGTCGGCCTCCGCCTTGGCCTTCTTGGCGGCGATCTTCGCGTGGGCCTCCGCCTGCTCCTGCTGTGCCCGGAGCTCGTAGTCGGACGCGGCCTGCTGCGTGGCGTCGGCGGTCTGGGCGGCCGTGCTCGCCAGCGTGGCGCTGACGGTCGGCATTTCCAGGGTGGACTCGGCCGGGGCGGCCTTGGACTCCGTGGCGGAGGCGGGCACGGCGGCACCGGCCACCGCGAGGGTGAGGAAGCCACCGGTCATCCCTGCGCGGAGTGCACGCGTGGACGCGGCACGGCGGGGCTTCCGGTGGCTGGGTATGTGTGCGACTGGGGACATAGGTCCCTGGCTATCAGGGCCCTAAGGCCCAGATCAACAAAAGTGGGGTGCGCCACATTTGACGTGCACACGCCCAAAAATCGGACCAAACGATCTTCGTGGGCCCCTCGTCAGCCATGCCCGAATTTCTCGATCATGTCTCTACGCACGGCATTTGGCGGCCATACGGTGTCTACGGGCGATCTACCACCGATGCGGCCCGCGTACAAAGGATTCCCGGGAAATCTAGATCCACAACCGGTTCGGGCGTGGGATACCTCACTCGCTCCGAGCCGCTCGTGAACGCGTGCGCGAGCCGGTGATCAATCGGTGATCGACCCGTGATCGATCGACGCCCGGGATGAGAGTCGCCCGTGAGGATGGCGGACGCTTATCAGGGCGACAAAGTCCATCGCAAATTTGCATGTATGTACCATGTCTTGGTAGGAGCGCAACGCGCTCACCTGTGATGACGTCTCGGAATGTCACTTCTCGTGGTCGTTCGGATGCTTCACGTACAAGATCACCGCTCATCCGACTTCATGATCCTTCGTCAGGTGGTGGAGATCACAAAGACGTTGTCGTACCCCGTGTCGCAGATCACAGACCGACGGGCATAGGATGCAGGCGAAACGGGCTTGTGAACTGCCTCACATGTGCGCGATCTTCGTGGGGTGACCGGCATGTCCGTGCGGTCCGCCAAGCAGTCATCGTCGACTGAAGGGAGCGAGGACGGTGAACGCATACGCGCCCATCCTCGTACTGGGAGCCCTCGGGGCAGGTTTTGCGATCTTCTCGGTGCTCATGGCCGCGATCATCGGCCCCAAGCGCTACAACCGGGCCAAGCTCGAGGCCTATGAGTGCGGCATCGAGCCGACTCCGCATCCGTCCGGCGGTGGGCGCTTCCCCATCAAGTACTACCTGACGGCGATGCTCTTCATCGTCTTCGACATCGAGATCGTCTTCCTCTACCCCTGGGCCGTCACCTTCGACGCCCTCGGGTTGTTCGGGCTCGTGGAGATGCTCCTCTTCGTGCTCACCGTCTTCGTGGCCTACGCCTACGTATGGCGGCGCGGCGGCCTGGAGTGGGACTAAAGGGGCTCAAGAGGAGATAGGGGAAACATCGCATGGGTATCGAAGAGAAGCTCCCGAGTGGGTTCCTGCTCACCACCGTGGAACAGGCCGCCGGGCTGGCCCGTAAGTCCTCCGTCTTCCCGGCCACCTTCGGCCTGGCCTGCTGTGCCATCGAAATGATGACCACGGGTGCCGGGCGCTACGACCTCGCGCGCTTCGGCATGGAGGTCTTCCGCGGCTCGCCCCGCCAGGCCGACCTGATGATCGTCGCCGGGCGCGTCAGCCAGAAGATGGCCCCGGTGTTGCGCCAGGTTTACGACCAGATGCCGAACCCGAAGTGGGTCATCTCCATGGGCGTCTGCGCCTCCTCCGGAGGGATGTTCAACAACTACGCGATCGTGCAGGGCGTCGATCACATCGTCCCGGTCGACATCTATCTGCCCGGCTGTCCGCCGCGCCCCGAGATGCTCTTGGACTCGATCCTCAAGCTGCACCAGAAGATCCGCGAGGAGAAGCTCGGCGTCAATCGCGAGCGTGCGGCCCGTGAGGCGGAGGAGGCGGCGCTCAAGGCGTTGCCGTTGATCGAGATGAAGGGGCTTCTTCGGTGAGCGACGCACACGAGGCCACCGGGCCGCAGACGGCGACGAAGGCCGCACCTCTGCGCCTCGTGGGCGGAGAAGCGAACGGAGGGGAAAGGCGTTGACCGAGGCCAATGGGTCCAACGGGGTCAACCCGGACAAGGACCTCAACGCTGAGAACCTCCCCGGCCGCCGCGGCGACCAGGGCGAGCCCGTCCGCGTCCAGCGCGGGATGTTCGGCGCCAACAACGGCGGCGACACCACCGGCTACGGCGGGCTGGTGCGCCCCGTACGGCTGCCCGGCCAGGCCACCCGGCCGTACGGGGGCTGGTTCGACGAGGTCGCCGACGAACTCGAGGGCGCGCTCGAGGAGCAGTCGCTGCTCCCGGAGAACGCGATCGAGAAGACCGTCGTGGACCGCGATGAGCTGACCTTCCACATCGCCCGCGAGCACCTCCCGCGGGTCGCCCGGACCCTGCGCGACGACCCGGCGCTCCGCTTCGAGCTGTGCACCGGCGTCAGCGGGGTGCACTTCCCCGGCGACAAGGGCCGCGAGCTGCACGCCGTCTACCACCTGCGGTCGCTCACCCATGGCCGGGTGGTCCGGCTGGAGGTGTGCGCCCCCGACAGCGATCCGCACATCCCGTCGATCGTCGATGTCTATCCGACCAACGACTGGCATGAGCGCGAGACCTACGACTTCTTCGGCCTGATCTTCGACGGTCATCCCGCGCTGACGCGGATCATGATGCCCGACGACTGGCAGGGCTTCCCGCAACGCAAGGACTACCCGCTCGGCGGCATCCCCGTCGAGTACAAGGGCGCCCAGATCCCTGCTCCGGACCAGCGGAGGTCGTACAGCTGATGACTGCCCCCCACGCAACGCCTTCTGCCTCCGCACGCGAGACGACCGAAGGCACCGTCTACACCGTCACCGGCGGCGACTGGGACGAGGTCGTGGCCGCCGCGGCGAAGGCCGACGACGAGCGGATCATCGTCAACATGGGTCCGCAGCACCCCTCCACCCATGGGGTGCTCCGGCTGATCCTGGAGATCGACGGCGAGACGGTCACCGAGGCCCGCTGCGGAATCGGTTATCTGCACACCGGGATCGAGAAGAACCTCGAATTCCGGAACTGGACGCAGGGCACCACCTTCGTGACGCGCATGGACTATCTGACGCCCTTCTACAACGAGGCGGCGTACTGCCTGGGCGTCGAGAAGCTGCTCGGCATCGAGGATCAGATCCCGGACCGGGCCACGGTGATCCGGGTGCTGCTGATGGAGCTCAACCGGCTCTCCTCGCATCTGGTGGCCATCGCCACCGGCGGTATGGAGCTCGGCGCGACCACCATCATGATCTACGGCTTCCGCGACCGTGAGCTGATCCTGGACGTCTTCGAGCTGGTCACCGGCCTGCGGATGAACCACGCGTTCATCCGGCCCGGCGGGCTCGCCCAGGATCTGCCGCCGGGGGCGGTCGACCAGATCCGGGCCCTGCTCAAGACGATGCGCAAGAACCTTCCCGAGTACGACAAGCTCGCCACCGGGAACCCGGTCTTCAAGGCCCGGCTGCAGAACGTGGGCTATCTCGACCTCGCCGGGTGCATGGCGCTCGGCGTGACCGGCCCGATACTGCGGGCCACCGGGCTGCCGCACGATCTGCGCAAGACCGATCCGTACTGCGGCTACGAGACCTATGACTTCGAGGTGCCGACCGCCGACACCTGCGATGCCTACGGCCGCTTCCTGATCCGGCTGGAGGAGATGCGCCAGTCGCTGCGGATCGTCGAGCAGTGCCTGGAGCGGCTCGAGCCGGGTCCGGTGATGGTCGCGGACAAGAAGATCGCCTGGCCCGCGCAGCTCGCGCTCGGCCCGGACGGCCTCGGCAACTCCCTGGACCACATCAAGAACATCATGGGCACCTCCATGGAGGCCCTGATCCACCACTTCAAGCTGGTGACCGAGGGATTCCGGGTGCCTCCCGGACAGACGTACGCGGCGATCGAGTCGCCCAAGGGGGAACTGGGCGCCCACATGGTCAGCGACGGCGGCACCCGCCCGTTCCGCGTCCACTTCCGCGACCCGTCCTTCACCAATCTGCAATCCGTGGCGGCGATGTGCGAGGGCGGTCAGGTCGCCGATGTGATCGTGGCCGTCGCGTCCATCGACCCCGTGATGGGAGGAGTGGACCGGTGACAGACGTACAGCTGGGGATGCCGGAGCTGCCGGCCCCCGACTACCCCGCCGAGGTACGCGCCCGGCTCGAGGCGGACGCCCGGGAGGTGATCGCCCGCTACCCGGACAGCCGCAGCGCGCTGCTGCCGCTGCTGCATCTGGTGCAGTCCGAGGAGGGCCATGTCACCCGCACCGGCATGCGGTTCTGCGCCGAGGTGCTGGGGCTGACCACCGCCGAGGTCACCGCCGTCGCCACCTTCTACACGATGTACCGGCGCAAGCCCTCCGGCGACTATCAGGTGGGGGTGTGCACCAACACCCTGTGCGCGGTGATGGGCGGCGACGCGATCTTCGAGGAGTTGCAGAGCCACCTGGGCGTGGGCAACGGGGAGACCACCGAGGACGGCAAGGTCACCCTGGAGCACATCGAGTGCAACGCGGCCTGCGACTACGCGCCCGTGGTGATGGTCAACTGGGAGTTCTTCGACAACCAGACCATCGAGTCCGCCAAGGGGCTGGTCGACGATCTGCGGGCGGGCCGGACGGTCGAGCCGACCCGGGGCGCGCCACTGTGCACCTACCAGGAGACCGCCCGGATCCTGGCCGGCTTCCCCGACGCCCGTCCGGGCGCCGTCGAGGCCGGTGGCTCCGCGGGCCCCGCCTCGCTGGTCGGGCTGCGGCTGGCCAAGGGGGAGACCGCGCCCGGCCGGGTCGTCTCGCCGAGGTCCGCTGACGCCCCACAGGACGAGGCGCCGCCGACGCATCCCAGCTCGCATGACGCGCCGCAGCGGACCTCCGCCTCCGATCCGCACCACCCCGCAGGTCCGGTCGCCGAGGAGGGGGAGTGATGACCGTGACAACCGAGGTCAATGGGCACAGCCCCGAGAAGCTGCTGGCACCCGTGCTCTCCGCCTTCTGGGACCAGCCGAACTCCTGGGCCCTGCGCACCTATCTGCGGCACGAGGGCTACGAGGGCATGCGCAAGGCCCTCGCCATGGACCCCGACGCGGTGATCGCGCTGGTGAAGGACGCGGGTCTGCGCGGACGTGGCGGCGCCGGCTTCCCCACCGGAATGAAGTGGCAGTTCATTCCGCAGGGCGACGGCAAGCCGCACTATCTCGTCGTCAACGCCGATGAGTCGGAACCGGGCACCTGCAAGGACATCCCCCTTCTCTACGCCAATCCGCACTCGCTCATCGAGGGCATGGTCATCGCCTGTCATGCCATCCGCTCCGAGCACGCCTTCATCTATCTGCGCGGCGAGACCGTCCCCGTGCTGCGGCGGCTGCACGAGGCCGTTCGCGAGGCGTACGAGGCGGGCTACCTCGGTACGGCGGAACGGCGGCGGGACAAGCTCGGGGTGGACGGACTTCCCGGTCTGGACATCACCGTGCACGCGGGCGCCGGCGCGTACATCTGTGGTGAGGAGACCGCGCTGCTGGACTCGTTGGAGGGACGCCGCGGCCAGCCCCGGCTGCGGCCCCCTTTCCCCGCGGTCGCCGGTCTGTACGCCTGCCCCACTGTGGTGAACAACGTCGAATCCATCGCCTCGGTTCCCGCGATCCTCAACAAGGGCAAGGAATGGTTCCGTTCGATGGGCAGCGAGAAGTCCCCGGGCTTCACGCTCTACTCGCTGTCCGGCCATGTGGCCAATCCCGGACAGTTCGAGGGCCCGCTCGGGATCACCCTGCGCCAACTGCTCGACATGAGCGGCGGGATGCGCCCCGGCCACCGGCTGAAGTTCTGGACCCCGGGCGGCTCGTCCACCCCGCTGCTCACCGAGGAGCACCTGGACGTCCCGCTGGACTACGAGGGCGTGGGCGCGGCCGGGTCGATGCTGGGCACCAAGGCGCTCCAGTGCTTCGACGAGACCACCTGCGTGGTACGGGCGGTGACCCGCTGGACCGAGTTCTACGCGCATGAGTCCTGCGGCAAGTGCACACCCTGCCGCGAGGGCACGTACTGGCTGGTGCAGCTTTTGCGCGATCTGGAGGCCGGTAAGGGGCGCATGGACGACCTCGACAAGCTGGCCGACATCGCCGACAACATCAACGGCAAGTCCTTCTGCGCCCTCGGCGACGGCGCGGCCAGCCCCATCTTCTCCTCGCTGAAGTACTTCCGCGAGGAGTACGAGCAGCACATCACCGGCGGAGGCTGTCCGTTCGACCCGGCCAAGTCGACCGTCTGGGCCGACGAGCCGCGCTCCACTCACCTGGGGGTGAACGCATGACCGTGACCACCAACGCACCCTCGTCGGGCGGGGAGGCGGCGGTGCCGCGAGAAGACCTGGTCTCCGTCACCATCGACGGGATCGAGATCTCGGTCCCCAAGGGGACGCTGGTCATCCGTGCCGCCGAACTGCTCGGCATCGAGATCCCCCGGTTCTGCGACCATCCGCTCCTCGACCCGGCCGGCGCCTGCCGCCAGTGCATCGTCGAGGTGGAGGGCCAGCGCAAGCCGATGGCCTCCTGCACCATCACCTGCACCGACGGGATGGTCGTCAAGACGCAGCTCACCTCCCCGGTGGCCGAGAAGGCACAGCGCGGGGTGATGGAGCTGCTGCTGATCAACCACCCGCTGGACTGCCCGGTCTGCGACAAGGGCGGTGAATGCCCGCTGCAGAACCAGGCGATGAGCGCCGGACAGGCCGACAGCCGCTTCGAGGGCAAGAAGCGCACCTTCGCCAAGCCGGTGCCGATCTCGGCCCAGGTGCTGCTGGACCGCGAGCGCTGTGTGCTGTGCGCGCGCTGCACCCGCTTCTCCAACCAGATCGCGGGCGACCCGATGATCGAGCTGCTGGAGCGGGGCGCGCTGCAGCAGGTGGGCACCGGCGAGGGCGACCCGTTCGAGTCGTACTTCTCCGGCAACACCATCCAGATCTGCCCGGTGGGCGCCCTGACCTCGGCGGCGTACCGCTTCCGCTCCCGCCCCTTCGACCTGGTCTCCTCGCCCAGTGTGTGCGAGCACTGCGCGGGCGGCTGCGCGACCCGCACCGACCACCGGCGCGGCAAGGTCATGCGGCGGCTGGCGGCGGACGACCCCGAGGTCAACGAGGAGTGGATCTGCGACAAGGGCCGCTTCGGCTTCCGCTACGCGCAGTTGCCCGAGCGGCTCAGCACGCCGCTGGTGCGCGACCGTGAGACGGGGAAGCTGGAGCCGGCGAGCTGGCCCGAGGCGCTGGACGCGGCGGCCGAGGGGCTGGGGATGGCGCGCGGCCGTACCGGCGTGCTCACCGGCGGCCGGCTGACCGTCGAGGACGCGTACGCCTACGCGAAGTTCGCGCGGCTCGCCCTGGACACCAACGACATCGACTTCCGGGCCCGTACGCACAGCGATGAGGAGGCCGACTTCCTGGCCACCCATATCGCGGGCCGGGGGCGTGACCTGGACGGCGGCGGGCTCACCTACGCCACGCTGGAGAAGGCCCCGGCCGTGCTGCTGGTGGGCTTCGAGTCCGAGGAGGAGTCGCCCGGCGTCTTCCTGCGGCTGCGCAAGGCACACCGCAAGCACGGACAGCGCACCTTCTCGCTGGCCGGCCACGCGACCCGGGGCCTGCAGAAGGCGGGCGGCACGCTGCTGCCGGCCGCCCCCGGCACCGAGCCGGAGTGGCTGGACGCCATCGCGGGCCGCACCGGTCTGGACGAGAGCGGGGAGCGGGCCGCCGAGGCGCTGCGCGAAGGGGGCGCGGTGATCATCGTGGGCGAGCGGCTGGCGTCCGTGGCCGGCGGGCTGACCGCCGCCGTACGGGCCGCCGCCGCCACCGGGGCCACACTCGCCTGGATTCCGCGCCGGGCGGGGGAGCGGGGCGCGATCGAGGCGGGCGCCCTTCCCGGGCTGCTGCCCGGCGGCCGCCCGGCCCACGACCCGCGGGCCCGCGAGGAGGTCTCCTCCGTCTGGGGCACCAGCGACCTGCCGCACCAGGTGGGCCGGGACACCGGCCAGATCATCGAGGCCGCGGCGGTCGGCGGGCTCGGCGCGCTGCTGGTCGCGGGTGTCGAGGTCGCCGATCTGCCCGATCCGGCGCGGGCGCTGGAGGCCCTGGACGCCGTCGACTTCGTGGTCAGCCTCGAGCAGCGGCCCTCGGAGGTCACCGAGCTGGCCGATGTGGTGCTGCCGGTCGCGGCGGTCGTCGAGAAGTCCGGCACCTTCCTCAACTGGGAGGGGCGGGCCCGGCCGTTCGAGGCGGCGCTCAAACCCGACCAGATGACCCGCCGTCATACGCTGCCGGACGCCCGGGTGCTGCACATGCTGGCCGACGCGCTGGACGCGCCCCTGGAGCTGCCGGACGTCGAGGCCGTACGCGCCGAGATGACCCGGCTCGGCACCTGGCAGGGCCCGCGCGCCACCGCCTCGCTGGAGACGGGCGGCCCGCTGCCCCGGCCGGCCGAGGGCGAGGCGGTGCTCGCCGGCCATCGGCTGCTGCTCGACCAGGGCCGGCTGCAGGAGGGCGATCCGGCGCTGGCCGGGACCCGCCACGCGGCCGTGGCCCGGCTGTCGGCCGCCACAGCGGGCGAGGCGGGCGTCGAGGACGGCCAGATCCTCCGCGTCAGCGGCCCGGCCGGCTCGGTCCAACTGCCGCTGAGCATCACCCCGATGCCCGACCGGGTGGTCTGGCTGCCGCTGGCCTCCGTCGGCGGCGGTGTCCACCGCGATCTGGGAGCCCGCCCCGGTGATGTCGTCACGATCACTGCCCCCGCGACGGAGGTGACCCAGTGAGGTATCTCGCCGCAGAGGACCTGTCCATGTTCGGCACCGACCCGTGGTGGCTGGTCCTGATCAAGGCCGTCTTCTGCTTCGCGTTCCTGATGGTGACGGTGCTGATCTCCATCGTCATGGAGCGCAAAGTGGTCGGCTGGATGCAGTTGCGCATCGGGCCCAACCGCCACGGCCCCTGGGGCATGCTGCAGTCCCTCGCGGACGGCGTGAAGCTGATGCTCAAGGAGGACGTGGTCGTCAAGGGCGCGGACAAGGTGGTCTACGTCCTGGCGCCGGTCGTCGCGGCCATCCCCGCCTTCATGGCGGTCGCGGTGATGCCGTTCGGCCCCTCGGGAGGCGAGGTCTCGATCTTCGGCCATCGCACCGCGATGCAACTGACCGATCTGCCGATCGCCGTCCTCTACATCCTCGCCACCGCCTCGGTCGGCATCTACGGCATCGTGCTCGCGGGCTGGTCCTCCGGATCGACCTATCCGCTTCTGGGCGGCCTGCGCTCCTGCGCCCAGATGATCAGCTACGAGATCGCGATGGGGCTCTCCTTCGCGGCGGTCTTCCTCTACTCCGGGTCGATGTCGACCTCGCAGATCGTCGAAGGGCAGCACGACCGCTGGTACGCGGTGCTGCTGCCGGTCTCGTTCCTCATCTACATCGTCTCGATGATCGGTGAGACCAACCGGGCGCCGTTCGACATGCCGGAGTCCGAGGGCGACCTGGTCGGCGGCTTCAACACCGAGTACTCGTCGATCAAGTTCGCGATGTTCATGCTCGCCGAGTACATCAACATGGTTACCGTCTCGATGGTCGCCGTCACCCTCTTCCTCGGCGGCTGGCGGGCGCCCTGGCCGATCAGCACCTTCTGGGAAGGCGCCAACCACGGCTGGTGGCCGATGCTGTGGTTCGTCGGCAAGGTCGTCACCTCGCTGTTCGTCTTCATCTGGGTGCGCGGCACGCTCCCGCGCGTGCGCTACGACCAGTTCATGAAGCTGGGCTGGAAGGTGCTCATCCCGATCTCGATGGTCTGGCTGATGCTGGTCGCCACCGTCCGGGCGCTGCGCAACGAGAACTACGACTACCAGGACATCGTGCTGTACGTGGGCAGCGCGGTGATCGCGCTGCTGCTGCTGTCCTTCGTGGTCGACTTCTTCCGCGACCGCTCGGCGACCGAGGCCGAGGCCGGAGCGGAACAGGGACCGGAGCCCGCCTTCGATCCGATGGCGGGCGGTTTCCCGGTGCCGCCGCTGCCCGGCCAGACCTTGCCGCCCGTCCCCCGCCGACGTCCGCGCACCGAGCGCGAGTTGATTGTCAGTGGTGGCCCCGACACTGTCAGTGACGGAAAGGAGGCCGACGGTGCCTGACTTCCAGAATCCGGTGGCCGGCTTCGGCGTGACCTTCAAGGCCATGTTCAAGAAGCGGCTCACCGAGCAGTACCCAGAGGAGAAGAAGCCCACCGCGCCCCGCTTCCACGGACGCCACCAGCTCAACCGTCATCCGGACGGGCTGGAGAAGTGCATCGGCTGCGAGCTGTGCGCCTGGGCCTGCCCCGCCGACGCGATCTATGTGGAGGGCGCGGACAACACCGACGAGGAGCGCTACTCCCCGGGCGAGCGTTACGGCCGCGTCTACCAGATCAACTATCTGCGCTGCATTCTGTGCGGCCTGTGCGTCGAGGCGTGCCCCACCCGGGCGCTGACCATGACCAATGAGTACGAGCTCGCCGACCGCAGCCGCACCTCGCTCATCTACACCAAGGAAGAGCTGCTCGCGGGCCTCGAGGACGGGATGGTCGACTCCCCGCACGCCATCTACCCCGGCACCGACGAGCAGGACTACTACCGGGGTCTGGTGACCGAGGCCGCGCCCGGCACCTCCCAGCAGGTCGCGGTCAGCAAGGGCGAGACCCCGTCCGAGAAGGCCGCGGGGGACGAGGAGTCGCAGGAGCCGCAGGACCGGCAGCGGGGGGTGCAGGCATGAGCGGCACTCTGGCCGCTGCGGCCTCCACCACCTCCACGGGTGAGGCCCTCCAGTTCTGGGTGCTCGGCACCGTCGCCGTGATCGGCGCGCTGTGCACGATCCTGATGCACAAGGCCGTGCACAGCGCCCTGTGCCTGGCGGGCACCATGATCGTCCTGGCGGTCTTCTACCTCGCCAACGGCGCGTACTTCCTGGGCGTCGTCCAGATCGTCGTCTACACCGGCGCGATCATGATGCTCTTCCTCTTCGTGGTGATGCTGGTCGGTGTCACCGCGGCCGACTCCCTCAAGGAGACCCTGAAGGGGCAGCGCTGGCTCGCCGCCCTGTGCGGGCTCGGCTTCGGCATCCTGCTGTGCGCCGGGCTCGGCAACGCGTCGCTGACGACGTGGAACGGCCTGGGCCAGGCCAACGCCGGCGGCAATGTGGAGGGCCTGGCGGCACTGATCTTCACCAAGTACGTCTTCGCCTTCGAGATCACCGGCGCGCTGCTGATCACCGCGGCGGTCGGCGCGATGGTGCTGACCCACCGCGAGCGCACCGAGCGGGCCCGCACCCAGCGCGAGCAGGCCGAGGCGCGGGTGCGCACCGGGCGGAACGTGCCGCCGCTGCCCGCCCCCGGCGTGTACGCGCGGCACAACGCGGTGGACATCCCCGGTCTGCTGCCCGACGGCACCCCGTCCGAGCTCACCGTCAACGCGACGCTGCGCGGCCGCGGTCAGATCCGGGACGTCTCCAGCGAGGCGCTGGCCGAGCTGGCGGCGCTGGAGCAGCGCTCGCAGCGCTGGCTGGGCCGCAAGGCCAAGGACACCGGCAAGAAGGCCGAGGACGCCGCGGAGCCGGAGCACGGCGAGAACGGTGAGAACGGCGAGAACGCGGCCGGCGCGAACTCGAGGGGAGTCGCCAAGTGAATCCGGTCAACTACCTCTACCTGGCCGCCCTGTTGTTCACCATTGGTGCGGCCGGTGTCGTGATCAGGCGGAACGCGATCGTCCTCTTCATGTGCGTCGAGCTGATGCTGAACGCGTGCAACCTGGCGTTCGTCACCTTCTCCCGGCTGCACGGCAATCTCGACGGCCAGATCATCGCGTTCTTCACGATGGTCGTGGCCGCGGCGGAAGTCGTGGTCGGTCTCGCGATCATCGTGTCCGTCTTCCGCTCCCGCCACTCGGCCTCGGTCGACGACGCCAGCCTGATGAAGCTCTAGAAGGGGTCGCGTTCAAGTGGAGAACCTCATCGGATTGCTTGTCGCGGCGCCGCTTCTCGGCGCTGCCCTGCTGCTGTGCGGGGGGCGGCGGCTGGACGGCAAGGGCCACTACATCGGCACGGTGCTCGCCGCCGCCTCCTTCGTGATCGGCGCCGTGCTCTTCGCGGAGATGCTCGGCCGCGGCGAGCACGACCGGGCCCTGCACAGCAAGGTCTTCAGCTGGATCCCGGTGGGCGGCTTCCGGGCGGACGTCGCCTTCCAGCTCGACCAGCTGTCCATGACCTTCGTCCTGCTGATCACCGGTGTGGGCACGCTGATCCACATCTATTCGATCGGCTATATGGAGCACGACGAGCGCCGCCGCCGCTTCTTCGGCTATCTCAACCTCTTCCTCGCGGCCATGCTGTTGCTCGTCCTCGCCGACAACTACCTGCTGCTGTACGTCGGCTGGGAGGGCGTCGGTCTCGCCTCGTACCTGCTGATCGGCTTCTGGCAGCACAAGCCCAGCGCGGCGACGGCGGCGAAGAAGGCGTTCATCGTCAACCGCGTCGGCGATGTGGGCCTGTCGATCGCGATCATGCTGATGTTCACGACCTTCGGGACCTTCACCTTCGCCCCGGTGCTGACCAACGCGGACCACGCGAGCGAGGGCAAGCTCACCGCGATCGGGCTGATGCTGCTGCTCGCCGCCTGCGGTAAGTCGGCCCAGGTGCCGCTGCAGTCCTGGCTCGGGGACGCGATGGAGGGCCCGACCCCGGTCTCGGCCCTGATCCACGCGGCGACGATGGTGACCGCGGGCGTGTATCTGATCACCCGCTCCGGCGCGATCTTCGACAACGCCCCGGACGCCCAGACCGCGGTGGTCACGGTCGGCGCGGTCACGCTCCTCTTCGGTGCGATCGTCGGTTGTGCCAAGGACGACATCAAGAAGGCCCTGGCCGGGTCCACCATGTCGCAGATCGGCTACATGATCCTGGCCGCCGGGCTCGGCCCGATCGGCTATGTCTTCGCGATCATGCACCTGGTGACCCACGGCTTCTTCAAGGCGGGGCTCTTCCTCGGGGCCGGTTCGGTCATGCACGCCATGAACGACGAGGTCGACATGCGCAAGTACGGGGCCTTGAGGAAGTACATGCCGATCACCTTTGTCACCTTCGGGCTCGGCTATCTCGCGATCATCGGCTTCCCGGGGCTCTCCGGCTTCTGGTCCAAGGACAAGATCATCGAGGCGGCCTTCGCCAAGGGCGGCACCGAGGGCTGGATCCTCGGCGGCGCGGCCCTGCTGGGCGCGGCCATCACCGCGTACTACATGACGCGGGTGATGCTGCTGACCTTCTTCGGCGAGAAGCGCTGGGTGCCCGACGAGGCAGGCCAGGAGCCGCATCCGCACGAGTCGCCCTCGTCCATGACCATCCCCATGATGGTCCTGGCCGTGGGATCGGTCTTCGCGGGCGGGCTGTTCAGCCTCAACGACTCGTTCCTGAAATGGCTGGAGCCGGTCACCGGCCACAGCCACGGCGACTCCCCGCTCAGCGCCGCGGCGGTCACCGGCGGAACGATGGTGGTGCTGCTGATCGGTGTGGCGCTCGCCTGGGCGCAGTACGGACGCCGGCCGGTGCCGCGCACCGCCCCCCGCGGCTCCCTGCTCACCCGCGCCGCCCGGCGCGATCTGCTGCAGGACGACTTCAACCATGTCGCACTCGTCAAACCCGGCCAGTACCTGACCCGCGGTCTGGTCTATGTCGACCACAAGCTGGTCGACGGGGTGGTCAACGGCACCGCGGCCGGAGTCGGCGGACTCTCCGGCCGGCTGCGGAAGCTGCAGAACGGCTACGCCCGAACGTACGCGGTCTCGATGTTCGGCGGTGCGGCGGTGCTCATCGCCGCGACCCTGCTGATGAGGGCGGTCTGAGTCATGTCATTTCCCCTGCTGACGGCCACGGCCGTGGTGCCCGCGCTCGGCGCGGTCGTCACCGCCGCCGTGCCCGCCGCCCAGCGCGCCGCCGCCAAGTGGGTGGCACTGGGCTTCTCCCTGCTCACGCTCGCCCTCGCCGCGGTCGTGCTGGTCCGCTTCGATCCCGGCGGCGCCCACTTCCAGCTCACCGAATCCCATGCCTGGATCAAGGACTTCGGCGTCCGCTACGAACTGGGTGTGGACGGGATCGCGGTTGCGCTGATCGCGCTCACCGCGGTGCTCATCCCCTTCATCATCCTGGCGGGCTGGCATGACGCCGATCCGCTGGAAGGCGCCCGGCCCAACAGCCGTTGGCGGCCGACCCAGGGCTTCTTCGCGCTGATCCTGATGGTCGAGGCGATGGTGGTGATCTCCTTCGAGGCCACCGACGTCTTCCTCTTCTACATCTTCTTCGAGGCCATGCTGATCCCGATGTACTTCCTCATCGGGGGCTTCGGGGACCGGGCCGGGGGCCGCTCCGAGGAGGAGACGGCCACTCAGCGCTCGTACGCCGCGGTGAAGTTCCTGCTCTACAACCTGGCGGGCGGGCTGATCATGCTGGCCGCGGTGGTCGGTCTGTACGCGGTCACCGCCGATCAGCTCGGCACCGGCACCTTCTCGCTGCAGGAGATCGTCCAGGCGCGGGCGGGCGGTCATCTGGACATGGCGTCCAGCACCGAGCGGCTGCTGTTCCTCGGCTTCTTCTTCGCCTTCGCGGTGAAGGCGCCGCTGTGGCCGCTGCACACCTGGCTGCCCAACGCGATGGGGGAGGCCACCACCCCGGTCGCCGTGCTGATCACCGCGGTCGTCGACAAGGTCGGCACCTTCGCGATGCTCCGCTTCTGCCTCCAGCTCTTCCCGGAGGCCAGCAAGTGGGCCACTCCGGCGATCATGATCCTGGCGCTCATCAGCATCATCTACGGGGCGCTGCTGGCGATCGGCCAGCGGGACATCAAGCGGCTGATCGCCTATGCCTCGATCTCCCACTTCGGCTTCATCATCCTGGGCATCTTCGCGATGACCACCCAGGGCCAGGGCGGCGCCACGCTCTACATGGTCAACCACGGCGTCTCCACGGCCGCGTTGATGCTGGTGGCCGGGTTCCTGATCACCCGGCGTGGTTCGCGGCTCATCGAGGACTACGGCGGTGTGCAGAAGGTCGCCCCGGTGCTCGCCGGCACCTTCCTGATCGGCGGGCTCGCCACCCTCTCGCTGCCCGGACTCGCGCCGTTCATCAGCGAATTCCTGGTCCTGGTCGGCACGTTCAGCCGCTACCCGGTGTTCGGCGTGATCGCGACCGTCGGAATAGTGCTGGCGGCGCTCTACGTCCTGATCCTCTACCAACGCACCATGACCGGTCCGGTGAAGGCCGAGGTGCGCTCCATGCCCGATCTGCGGGTGCGTGAGCTGGTCGTCGTGGCCCCGCTCATCGCGCTGCTGATCTTCCTCGGCGTCTACCCGAAGCCGCTGGCCGACATCGTCAACCCGGCGGTCGACCACACCATGTCCGTGGTGGACAAGAAGGATCCCAGGCCCGATCACCCCGTCACCGACGCGGGCTGGTTCAACTACAGCCCGAAGTCCGACGGTGCTTCCCACGACGGTGCTTCCGGAGGTGCCAAGTGACCCACGCGGCCACTGTCCACAGCCTGTGGACAACAGCGGCGGCGGCGCCCGACAAGATCCCGTCGCCCGATATCGAGTACGGCCAGTTGTCGCCCACGCTGATCGTGCTCGGCGCCGCGATCGTCGGTGTCCTGATCGAGGCGCTTCTGCCGCGCCGCCAGCGGTACGTCGCGCAGGTGTTCGTCTCCGTGGTCGCCCTGGCCGCGGCCTTCGCCGCCGTGATCGGCCTCGCCGCCGGGCACTACGGCACCAGCAAGGCCCACGTCGCGGCCATGGGCGCGATCGCGGTCGACGGACCGGCGCTCTTCCTGCAGGGGACCATTCTCCTGGTGGCGCTGGTGGCGGTGTTCACCTTCGCCGAGCGGCGGCTGGATCCGCTGGTGCACGGCAACCGCGTCGACTCCTTCGCGGCGCAGGCCGCCGCGGTGCCCGGCGGCGACGCGGAAAAGGCCGCCGTCAAGGCGGGCTTCACCACCACCGAGGTCTTTCCGCTGGTCCTCTTCGCGGTCGGCGGCATGCTGGTCTTCCCGTCCGCCAACGATCTGCTGACGCTCTTCGTGGCGCTGGAGGTCTTCTCCCTGCCGCTGTACGTGCTGTGCGCCCTCGCCCGGCGCCATCGCGCGCTGTCGCAGGAGGCCGCCGTCAAGTACTTCCTGCTGGGCGCCTTCTCCTCGGCGTTCCTGCTCTTCGGCATCGCCCTGCTGTACGGCTACGCGGGCACGGTCACCTACTCCGGGATCGCGGACGTCGTCGACGGCCAGGTCAGGAACGTCACCCCGGCGCTCGCCGGGACCATGGGCAATGACGCACTGCTGCTGATCGGCGGGGCGATGGTGCTGATGGGACTGCTGTTCAAGATCGGCGCCGTGCCGTTCCACATGTGGACGCCCGACGTCTACCAGGGCGCCCCGACCCCGGTGACCGGCTTCATGGCGGCGGCCACCAAGGTCGCGGCCTTCGGCGCGCTGCTGCGGCTGCTGTATGTCGTACTGCCGGGGCTGCGCTGGGACTGGCGGCCGGTGATGTGGGGCGTCGCCATCGTCACCATGCTGGGCGGTGCGATCGTGGCCGTCACCCAGACCGATGTGAAGCGGCTGCTGGCGTACTCGTCGATCGCCCACGCCGGGTTCATCCTGGCCGGTGTCATCGCCACCACGCCCGAGGGCGTCTCCTCCGTCCTCTTCTACCTCGCCGCGTACTCCTTCGTGACCCTCGGCGCCTTCGCGGTGGTCACCCTGGTGCGGGACGCGGGCGGCGAGGCCACCCACCTGTCCAAGTGGGCCGGGCTCGGCCGCCGTTCGCCCCTGGTGGCCGCCGTCTTCGCGGTCTTCCTGCTGGCCTTCGCCGGTATCCCGCTGACCAGCGGCTTCGCCGGGAAGTT
The DNA here is from genome assembly GCF_000147815.2 of Streptomyces violaceusniger Tu 4113. Taxonomy (NCBI): domain Bacteria; kingdom Bacillati; phylum Actinomycetota; class Actinomycetes; order Kitasatosporales; family Streptomycetaceae; genus Streptomyces; species Streptomyces violaceusniger. The sequence continues at coordinate 589,935 of NC_015957.1, forward strand.
CGCGGTATTCAAGGCGGCGGCCGACGGTGGGGCGGGCGCGCTGGTCGTGATCGGTGTGATCTCCTCGGCGATCGCCGCGTTCTTCTACATCCGGGTGATCGTGCTGATGTTCTTCAGCGAGCCGCGCACGGACGGCCCGTCCGTGGCCGTGCCCAGCCCGCTGACCTCGTCGGCCATCGCGATCGGCGTGGCAGTCACGCTGGTCCTGGGCGTCGCCCCGCAGTACTTCCTGGATCTGGCGAGCCAGGCGGGCGTCTTCGTCCGGTAGCCCTCCCCACCCCGCCCCCAGGGCGCTCAGCGCCCCCAACCCCGGCCGGGCACGGACACCACAACGGTGCCCGCGCCCGGCGGGAGCGTTTCCCAGCTCCTCCGGCGAGAGCAACTCAGCGCCTCCGGCGGATGAGGCCAACTCCGGTCCCGGCGCTCGAGGCCACCTCCCAGCCCCCGGGCGGCGGAGCCGCATATCGGATGCTGCGGGATGGGGCGGGCTGGGTAGGCGCCGGAGTTTGCCCCACCCCGCCCCTTCCCGAAACCTGGGGCTGCGCCCCAGGGCCCCCGCGCGGGGGCGGCGCGGTACGACCTTCGCGCCGTGCAGCTCCTGCTGCCAGGGCTCCCGCCTGCCGGGAGCGGTGAGGGCGTCCCCGCCGGGCCCCGCGGCCGTTGGCCCGTATGGCCGCGGGCCCAGCCCGGTGCGGGCGGTGGTGGCAGTCCGGCCGATGGGACGGCGCGGCGGCCGGAGCATTTCCAGCCTCTCCGGCGATTGAGGAGCGGGGTCCGGGGCGGAGCCCCCGGCGGGGGCCGGGGGCGCAGCCCCGGTTCGGGAAGGGGTGGGGTGGGGTGGGGTGGGGGAAGGCTAGGCCGTCGCCCTTGCCCTCGCCGCGTAGGCCCGTACGTCCGCGTCCGGGTCGGACCGAACCGAGGACAGCGCTTCCCGCGCCGCGCCCACCTCCCGCTCCGCCAGCGGCAGCAACGCCAGCACCGCCGCCTTCCGCACATCGGCGTGCGGGTCGGCCAGGGCCCGCACCAGCGCCGGGACGCCAAGTTCCGGCGCGGCAGCGGACAGCGCCGTCGCCGCCCCCTTGCGCACCTGCCAGGCGGAGTCGCCCAGCGCCGCCACTACCTCCGCGTCCAGCGGCGCGGGACACCCCGCCGAGGCCAGGGCCTCCAGGGCGGCGGCCCGCACGAGGACGTCCGGGTCCCGCAGCAGCGGCGTGAGCAGCCGCCGGGCGTCCGCCGCCCGGCCGCCGGAGGCCAGGGTGCCCAGCGCCCCCGCCGTCGCCACCCGCACCTCTCGCGACGCGTCCGCGGCTCCCGGCTCCAGCGCGGTGAGCGCGTCCACCGACACCAGCCCCCGTACGGCCTGGATACGGACCCCGATCGCCGCGTCCGTCAGCGCCCGGGCGAACAGTTCCGCGTCGCCGAGGCCCAGCGCGCGCAGGACGTCCAGCGCCGCCGCCCGCACCACCGGATCGGCCCCGGCCAGTCCGTGGACCAGGGGTTCACGCAAAGCGGCGTCCGGGGGCAGCACCTCGACCAGCTCCCGCAGCGAGGCCGCGGCATCGGCGCGTACGCCGGCGTCCGCGTCGGCCAGGGCCGCCGCGAGGACCGGGCCGGTGCCCGGCGGTGCGGTCTCGGTCAGGGTGGCGACGGCGGCCCGGCGCACCGCGGGGTCGGGATCGGCCAGATAGGGCCGGAGAGCGGGGAGTTCCGGCTGCTCCTCGGCGAGGGCGAGGAGTTCGAGGATGCGCGGGGAGGCGGCGGTGAGGGCCGTACGGAGGTCGGGGGCGCCCGTGCCCTCCTTACGGTCGTCATCCGCCCGTCCCGCCCCCGCCCCCGCCCCCGCCCGCGGAGCGCTTTCGCGCGGCCCCGCCGTGGCCACCTGCTCCGGCCGCACCTCGCCGAGCGGGCGGGATGGCCCGCCCGTCGGCGCGTACTCCGCCACCGGGACGAGATACGGCGCGACCGGACGCGCGGTGAACTCCATCGCCCCCGCCGCCGACTTGCGCAGATCCAGATGGTGCAGCCAGCCCTCGTCGTCGCGCACCGGATGGTCCGTGCGCTCGTGATAGAGCCCCCACCGGCTCTCCGTCCTGGCCAGCGAGGAGCGCGCGGCCATCTCCGCGCAGTCGCGGATGAAGGTCACCTCGGCGCAGCGCATCAGCTCATGGGGCGTACCGGCGCCCATCGTGGCGATGTCCCCGCGCATCCGCTCGAACGCCTCGATGGCGAGCGAGAGCCGGGCGCCGCTCTTGGGCGGGGCCACATAGTCGTTGACCAGGCGCCGGAGCTTGTACTCGACCTGCGGCTGCGGCGGCCCCTCGGGGTTCCGCAGCGGGGCGTAGATCAGCTCATGTGCGTCGGCGAGCTGGTCCGGGGGCAGTTCGCCCTGGTACGCCTGGTATCGGGCGGCGTCCGCGCCCGCCAGGTCGCCGAAGACAAAGGCACCGATCATGTAGTTGTGCGGTACGCAGGCCAGGTCACCGGCCGCGTACAGCCCCGGGACGGTGGTCCGGGCATGGGCGTCCACCCGCACCCCCGAGGCCGAGTGGCCGCCGCACAGCCCGATCTCGGAGATGTGCATCTCCACGTCATGGGTGCGGTAGTCGTGGCCGCGCCCCGCGTGGAAGGTGGCGCGGGTGGGGCGTTCGGTGGAGTGCAGGATGGACTCCAGCGCGGCCACCGACTCCTCCGGCAGATGGCTGAGCTTGAGGTAGACCGGGCCGCGTTCGCTCGCCACCTCCGCCGCGAACTCCGACATCATCTGCCCCGACCAGTAGTCGGAGTCCACGAACCGCTCACCGTGCCGGTTGACCTGGTAGCCGCCGAAGGGATTGGCGACATAGGCGCAGGCCGGGCCGTTGTAGTCCTTGATCAGCGGATTGATCTGGAAGCATTCGATCCCGGTCAGCTCGGCCCCGGCGTGATACGCCATGGCGTAGCCGTCGCCCGCATTGGTGGGATTCTCGTACGTCCCGTAGAGATAGCCGCTCGCGGGCAGGCCGAGCCGGCCGCAGGCGCCGGTGGCCAGGATCACCGCACCGGCGCGCACGGTCACGAAGTGGCCGGTGCGGGTGTGGAATCCGGCGGCGCCGACGGCCCGGCCGCCGGCGGTGAGGACCCGGACCGGCATCACCCGGTTCTCGATGCGGATCCGCTCGCGCATCTCACGCCGCCGCAACTGCCGGTAGAGGACCTTCTTGACGTCCTTGCCCTCGGGCATCGGCAGGACGTACGAGCCCGAGCGGTGCACCTGGCGGACCGCGTACTGGCCGTGCTCGTCCTTCTCGAACTTCACGCCGTACCGCTCCAGCCGCTGGACCATGGCGAAGCCGCGGGTCGCGGTCTGGCGGACGGTGGACTGGTCGACGATGCCGTCGTTGGCGCGGGTGATCTCGGCTACGTAGTCATCGGGTTCGGCCCGGCCGGGGATGACCGCGTTGTTGACGCCGTCCATGCCCATGGCGAGCGCGCCCGAGTGGCGGACATGCGCCTTTTCGAGGAGGAGGACGGAGGAGCCGTGCTCGGCGGCGGTGAGCGCCGCCATGGTGCCGGCCGTGCCGCCGCCGATGACGAGGACGTCGCAGGACAGCTCCTCGGCCGCGTCGAGGGCGGGAATCTCCATGGGCGCGGCGGTCTCCATGTGCTCCCTGTGCTCCCTTGTGTTCACGGAGTTGGGCCTTTCACATTCCGAGGGATTCGCATACCGGGGGATTCGCATGCCGAGCGATTCGCATAGCGAGGGATCCGAGTCACATGCCGAGGGATTCGAGGACCTGACGCCGCAGCGCGACGGTCGCCGCCGCGTCATGGGCGGCGCGCTCGCGCGGATGCGGGATGTCCAGCACCCGGCCGCCGCCATCCGCATCGCCCAGCAGCGCCACCCGGTCGCCGAGGAACAGCGCCTCGTCCACGTCGTGGGTGACGAAGACGACGGTGGCGCGGGTGCCCTCCAGCACCTCGACCAGCAGCCGCTGCATCCCGGCGCGGGTCTGTGCGTCGAGGGCGCCGAACGGCTCGTCCATGAGGACGGCGCGTGGCGCGCCGACGAGCGCCCGGGCGAGCTGGGCGCGCTGCCGCTGGCCGCCCGAGACCCGGTGCGGAAGCCGCCCGGTGTGCTCGGCGAGCCCGACGCGCTCCAGCCAGGCCGCGGCCCGGTCGCGGCGCGCCGTGCGCGGTACGCCCCTTATGGCGAGCGGAAGTTCGACATTGGCGCGCAGGGTGCGCCAGGGCAGCAGCGCGTCCTCCTGGAAGATCAGCGCCCGGTCGGCGTCCGGCCGGGTGATCTGCGTGCCGTCCTGGGTGACCCGCCCGCCGAGCGCGGGCAGCAGCCCGGCGAGGGTACGCAGCAGGGTGGATTTGCCGCATCCGGACGGGCCGACAACCGTAAGGATGTCACCGGGCGCGACCTCAAGATCGAGACCGTGCAGGACGGGTGCGCCGGGGCGGCCGAGGGCGGCGTCCTCCAGGCGCAGCCGTACGCCCGGCGGGGCGGCTTCGGCGGTGGGCGGGGCCGGGGTGGTGGTGACGTCGGATGTGCTCACGGGGTGGCTGCCTCCTTGCGCGAGGGCGCCGGCCGGCCGGTGGTCTCCGTACGGGGCAGCCAACGGGTCAGCCGCCGTCCGGCCAGCTCGACCGCCGTGGAGGTGAGCCAGCCGAGCACGCCGATCGTGGTCATGCCGACGAAGACGCCCGGGTAGTCGACGATCGTGTAGTCCTGCCAGGTGCGGTAGCCGACCCCGTAGGCGCCGGAGATCATCTCGGCGGAGATCACACAGATCCATGAGACGCCGATGCCGACGGAGAGCCCGCCGAGGATCCCGGGCAGCGCCCCCGGCAGGACAACGGAGACCAGGACGCGCCCGCGCCCGCCGCCCATGGTCAGCACCGCCTCCTCCCATACGGGGGCCAGCGCGCGGACCGCGTGCCGGGTGCTCACCATGACCGGGAAGAAGGCGGCGGTGAAGGTGATGAAGACGATCCCCTGCTCATTGCTGGGGAACATCAGGATCGCCACCGGCACCAGCGCGATGGCCGGGATCGGACGGCACACCTCGAGGACGGGGCCGAGCAGATCGGAGACGAGAGGGGAGCGGGCGATGGCGGTGCCGACCGCCACGCCGAGCACGGCGGCGAGGGCGAAACCGGTGAGGATGCGGGTGAGGGAGTCGGTCAGGTCCTGCCAGTAGGCGCCGGTGCCGAGGCGGTCGGCGAACTCCCGGATTACATCGGTGGCGGAGGGGAACTGCGCGAAACGCAGCCACAGATTGATGTCGAGGGTGGTGAGCGCCTGCCACAGGCCGAGGGCGGCCAGCAGCGAACCGGTGCGCAGGGCGTAGCGGACCCAGGGACGGCGCCGGAGCGGCCGGGGCGCGGTGGCGGCCCGGGCTCCGGGGGCTCCGGGGGCCGGGCGGGTCCTTACGGGCGCGGTGGGCGCGCTCATCGGGCTGCCGCCAGTGCCGCGGCGTAGCTGATCGTGCGCGCGCCGGGGTGGGCGGCGGCCCAGGTGCGGGCGTTGTCCGGGGTGACGAAGGCCCGCAGGTCGCGGCCATTGCGGACCCACACCGCCCGGTCCGCGAACCACCGGGTGCCGGTGGTCGCGTCGGGCACGTAGGCGGCCCGGACGCGGTCGCGGTGGCTTCCGGCGAAGCGCAGCAGTCCGGTGGGGGTCGCGAAGGTGCGGAGCCGGTCCTCGCCCTTGAGCCAGAGCTGGTTCGGCGAGGCGGGCGGGGTGGCGCGCAGCGCCTTCGCATAGGCGTCGGCACTTCCGTACGCCCGTTTGAGATAGCGGTCGTCGACAAAGGACGGCACATCGACCGGGCCCACCAGCTTGGCGGCGCGCAGCACCGGGACGTCCTTCTCGAGCGCGGTGGTCAGCCGTGGTTTGAGGGTGGGGTCGAAGGTCGCGATGCCGCCGGTGCCGTTGTAGAGATAGACCACTTCGGGCGGCAGCCCCGTCGCGGTGGCGACCTTACGGGTGGCGTCGAGCGGATGGGCGCGCAGATGGCGGGTGGCGTCGATCTGGGCGGCGAGGAACGCCTGGACGACGGCCGGGCGCTGTTCGGCGAACGCCTCGCGCGTGGTGACCCCGTGGAAGGTGGGGAGGTTCAGCCGGGCGCCGTCGTACAGCGCCTTGGCCTTGCCCTGGAAGGCGAGCAGCCCCGGCCAGGCCACGAACTGCGAGAGGGCGTCCGCGCTGCCCGCTTCGAGGGCCGAGGCCCCCACGGCGGGCTGCTGGTTGAGCTTGTGGATACCGCCCTCGGGGTCGATGCCCGCCTGTTGCAGAGCCCGTACGAGCGTGCCGTCCGCGGCGGAGCCGACGCTGGTGGAGACGTTCTTGCCGCGCAGCCCGGACAGGGCGCGCAGCTTGGAGCCGGGTGCGGTGAGGACCGTGTTGAGGCCGCCGCGCAGGTTGTAACCGGTGACCGAGACGAGGCGAGTCGGTGCGTTCAACTGGGTGCCGCGCCCGGAGTTGATCAGGAGCGGGAAGTCGCCCATCGAGCCGATGTCGACCTTACCGGCGATCATCTGGGCGGTGATGGGCGCTCCGGTGGCGTAGTCCTCCCACTTCACGTTGTACGTATGGCCGTCGCGGCGGCCCAGGGCACGCAGCTCGCGTTCGAAGGAGCCGAGCGAGCGCAGCAGGGTGCCCGCGGTCACGGTGTTGATGGTCTTGGACTGGTAGCCGACGGTGACGGTCACGGTCTTGCCGCCCGCTTCCGCGTTCCCGCCGCAGCCCGTGAGGGACAGCAGCAGGGCGCCGGCGGCGAGGGCCGACGGAAGGGTCGTGCGCTGCATCGAGGGGCCTTTCACCTCAAGAGATAGGGCATGTTGACCGTGACCGCGCCGGTGGGACAGCGGGCGGCGCACGGGCCGCAGTACCAGCACTCGTCGACGTGCATGTACGCCTTACCGCTGTCGGGGTGGATCGCGAGGGAGTCGAGGGGGCACATGTCCACGCACAGGGTGCAGCCGTCGATGCACTTGGACTCGTCGATCGTCACGGGCACATCGGCACGTTGGGGCGCCAGCGGCATGGCTGTCTCCAGAAAGGGCGTGAAGGGGCGAAAGGTGGTCGCGGGGGAGGCGGTCGGGGAGGCTCAGGCGGTGCGGCGCAACTGGCCGCTCATGGTGATCCGGTCGCCGCGGAACCGGATGAACTCCAGGTCCACCGGGCGTCCATCGCACAGATGGGTGAGCCGCTCCAGCATCAGGACCGCCGCACCGCGCGGGGCCTGCAGAACGGCGGCCGAGTGGGCGTCGGCGTTGACGGCCTCGAGGGTGATCCCGGCGGTGCCCAGGGACTGTCCGGTGATCTTCTCGATCAGCCGGAAGACATCGGTGTTCTCCAGATCGGCGCCGATCAGCTCGGCGCCGATGTCCATCGGGAGGTAGGTGAGGTCGAGGGAGAGCGGGAGTCCGCCGAGCCGGCGCAGCCGCTCGACGTAGAGGACATCGGTACGGGCGGGGACGCACAGCCGGTCGGCGACGCAGGCGGGCGCGGGGACCGGGCCGACGGTGCGCACCTCATTGGTGACCCGGCCGTGTTCGTGAAGGGTCTCGGCCAGGCCCATCAGCCGGTCGAGGCCGTGCGGGTACTTCTCGGCGACGACGACCGTGCCCACCCCGGGCTGCCGCTCCACCAGGCGCTCGGCGCGCAGCAGGTCGAGCGCCTGGCGCACGGTGTTGCGGGAGGCGCCGTAGTCCTGGCCGAGCGCGTCCTCCAGGGGAAGTACGCCTCCGGGGAAGCCGCCGGTGAGGACCTGGTGGCGGAGGAGATCGGCGAGTTGCCGTGCCCGGTCGGCGCGGAGCCGCCGGCGGCGCGCGGCGGCGACCGGCGGGGCGTGCTCGCGGGGGCGTTCGGCTGGCATCGGCCGGCTCCGGGGTTTGCTGGTCGGCGGGATCGTACGGGGACCATACCGACGGGGCCGGGCCGATGGTGTTGCCGAAGTGTTGCGCCACCTGATGGCGGCTTTCGTACCGCTGCCGCCTGCGGTTTTGTCGCCGCGGCGGCAAGATCTGCCACTGCGCGCGGCGGGCCCCTGGCGCGGTGGTGCGCCAGGGGCCCGGGCGCCGGACGGGGCCGGCGCCGTGGTTCAGCCGGTCGGGAGGTCGGTCGGGATGCCGCTCGGCAGATCGGTCGGGATGCCGGAGGGAAGCGACGTCGGCAGGCCCGAGGGAAGGTCGCTGGGCGAGGTCGCCTTGACGAAGGTGTCGTTCTTGGCGAGGGCGTCCCAGTCGACCGTGAGGGTCTTGCCGTCCGCGCCCAGGGTGACCTTGCCCGCGCTGCGCTCGGTGTTGCCGTCGGCGCACTTGAGCATGAGCATCTTCCCGCCCATGTCGGCGTATTCGCCGTTGCAGATGTGCTTGCCGGCCATCAGGACGGCCTGCTTGCCGCTGATGGACAGGATGACGGCCTCGTCACCGGACTTCGCCACATAGGTGCCGGAGACCTTCGCGTCCGCGCCCCCCTCCGCCGGGGCGCTCGACGCGGAGGATGGGTCCTTGGAGGTGTCCTTCTTGTCGTCGCCTCCGTCGCTGCCACATGCGGTCAGTAGCAGGGCGGCCGCCGCCACCGTGCCGGCGATGCCCACTGTCTTGTTCACGTGTCTCTCCTCGATCGTCAGGGCGGGAGCACGACAAATTAGCAGCCGTGTCAGGGCGTGGCCGGGACGACCTGGCCGGTCACCTCGCCCAGGCCGATACGGACCCCCTGCGGGCCCGGCGCCCAGGCCGTGATGGTCACTTCGTCACCGTCCTCCAGGAACGTCCGGGTGGCGTCGGGGAGACGCAGGGGCCGGCGGCCGCCCCAGGTGAGTTCGAGGAGACAGCCGAGCTCGTCCGGGCGCGGCCCGCTGACCGTGCCGGAGGCGAAGACGTCGCCGGTGCGCAGCGAGGCGCCGTTCACCGTCAGATGCGCGAGCTGCTGGGCCGCGGTCCAGTACATGGCGGAGAAGGGCGGACGGGAGACCGTGTGGCCGTTGAGGGCGACCTCGAGACGCAGATCGAGCCCGCCGGGCTCGGCGGCGCTGTCGTCCAGGTAGGGGAGGGGCGGGACGTCGCGGGCGGGCGGGCTGGTACGGGCGGCGGTGAGGGCCTCCAGCGGGGTGACCCACGCGGCAAGGGAGGTGGCGAAGGACTTGCCGAGGAAGGGGCCGAGCGGGCGGTACTCCCATGCCTGGATGTCGCGCGCGGACCAGTCGTTGAGGAGACAGACGCCGAAGACGTGGTCGTGGAACCCGGAGAGGGGCACCGGTGTATTAACAGTGGAAGGGGCGCCGACGACGAAGGCCACCTCCGCCTCGAAGTCGAGGCGCAGGGAGGGGCCGAAGACCGGAGTGGAGGAGGAAGCGTGTGGTGCGGAGGTATCGGCCGGGGGCAGATGCTGGCCCTGTGGGCGGACGATGGGCGTGCCCGAGACGACGATGGTGCCGGCCCGGCCGTGGTAGCCGATCGGCATGTGCTTCCAGTTGGGGGTGAGCGCGTCGCCGTCGGGGCGGAAGATCCTGCCCGTGTTGGTGGCGTGGTGCTCGCTCGCATAGAAGTCGGCGTAGTCGGCCACCTCGAAGGGGAGATGGAGCGCGACGGTGGGGAGGGGGTGCATCAGGGGCTCGATGGTCGACCGGTGCGCCGGGTCGGTGAGCCAGTCGAGCACCTCGGCGCGGACGGCCTGCCAGACCGGGCGGCCCGCGGCCATCAGCGGGTTGAGGGTGTCGGCACCGAGCTGTTCGGCGTGCGGAGAGGCGGCGGCGGCCGCGGCGGCGCCGGCGTCCAGCACATGGTTTCCGTAGCGCACCCCGATTTTCCGCAGATGAGGAGCGTGCGGCGTGGTGAAGACGCCATAGGGGAGGTTGTGCGGGCCGAAGGGGTCGCCTTCGGGCAGGTCCAGCGGGGATCGCTGCGGCATCGGGGCTGCCTCGCCTTCTCCTGGTCACTGCTGGGGGTGCAGCACACCCTAAGGCGAGGGGAGTGCGGGGAAGAAAGGAAGGTGGCACCGTGTCGGCTACCCCCTAAAGAGATGGCAATGTCCGGAAAATCCTTGCTGGAGGCGGCGATTCCGAAGTAGCGTCCTTCCTCGAGGTCACGCACAGTGGGGGGGCCACTGCGCTGCGGTGACCGAGGGGGGCTCGTGGCGAGCAGTGCCGTGCCGTTCGCGGTGGACCGTTCCGTACCCGCTCTGGTCGTGAAGATCGGCCACTATCCACTGCATCACGGTGGCGTCGGAGCCATCCGGTCCCTGGGGCGTCTCGGTGTCCCCATGTACGCGGTCACCGAGGACCGCTGGACCCCGGCGGCGCTCTCACGCTATCTGGAGAGGGCCTTCGTCTGGCCGACCACCGGCAGCGAGCGGCCGGAGCGGTTGGTGGAAGGGCTGCTGCGGATAGGCCGGGCGATCGGCCGGCCGACGGTTCTGCTGCCCACGGATGAGGAAGCGGCGGTGCTGATCGCCGAGCACGCGGATCGGCTCGCCGGGGAGGGCGGCTTCCTCTTCCCTCGCGCCGAGCCCGAGTTGCCCAGGCGGCTGGCGAGCAAGCAGGGGCTGCATGAGCTGTGCGTCAAGCACGGGGTGCCCACGCCCGAGGCCGCCTTCCCGGATACCTACGCCGACGTCAAGGCGTTCGCGGCGAGCGCGCGGTTTCCGGTGGTCGCCAAGAACCGGGAGGCGTTCGAGCGGCGGAAGAAGCCCGCGGTGGGCGGCACCACCCGGATCGAGGGCCCGCGGGAGCTGATGGAGCTGGCGCGGCGGTGGGGACCGCGGCCCGGGGTGGTCCTGCAGGAGTATCTGCCGCGCGAGGACGCCGAGGACTGGATCGTGCATGGGTACTTCGACTCCCGGAGTACACCGCTGGCGATGTTCACCGGGGTCAAGGTGCGGTCCTGGCCGCCGCACGCGGGGATGACGGCATGCGCCTATGTAGTGGAGAACGAAGAGCTGGCGCGGATGGCGGCCCAGTTCGTCCAGCGGATCGGCTTCAGCGGCATCGTCGATCTGGACTGGCGCTTGGACCGGCGCGACGGGCGGTACAAGCTGCTGGACTTCAATCCGCGGATGGGCGCCCAGTTCCGGCTCTTCGAGAGCGCTGCGGGGATCGATGTCGTCCGGGCCCAGCATCTCGATCTGACGGGGCGTGCGGTCCCCGGGGCCGGGCAGCGGCCGGACCGCCGGTTCACGGTCGAGAACATCGACCTCCCCGCGCTGCTCGCCTATCGCCGCAGTGGATACATCACCCCGCACGCCCCGGCGAGGGCGAGCGGGACCGAGCTCGCCTGGGCCGCGCGGGACGACATGAAGCCGTTCTTCACCATGCTGGCCCGCTCGCTGCGGCCCGGCGCGGCCCAGCTGTACCGGCTGTGGCGCGCCAAGTGAACGCTGAACACCTTGGGGGGATTCATGAACGATCCAGTAGTGGTCATCGGGGCCGGTCCGTATGGTCTGTCGACCGCGGCTCATCTGCGCGCCCGCGGGCTGCCGGTCCGTGTCTTCGGGGATCCGATGGTGAGCTGGCGCGAGCGGATGCCCGCGGGCATGCTGCTCAAGTCCACACCGGTCGCCTCGAACATCGACGCACCGCAGCCGGGACACACCCTGCTGGACTTCTGCCATGCGATGGGCGGCCCGCGCTATGAGTCGGACTGGGACCTGATCCCCGTCGAGACCTTCTCGGCCTACGGCCTGTGGTTCCAGGAGCGGCTGGTGCCGGAGCTGGAGCGGGTGCGGGTCGTTTCGGTCGACCGGCGGGGCGGCCGGTTCGAGCTGAAGCTGGACTCGGGGGAGCAGTTCACCGCGCGCGCCGTCGTCGTCGCCAGCGGCCTCAGCGGGCTTGTCCACCTCCCCCATGAGCTGGCCGCCGCCGTACCGGACGGGCCCGCTCCCGGCGGCCCCGTCTCGCACAGTTCGCAACACCGTGACCTCGCGCGCTTCCAGGGGCGTGAGGTGGTGGTCGTCGGGGCCGGGCAGTCGGCGCTGGAGAGCGCGGTGCTGCTGGCCGAGGCGGGCGCCACCGTGCGGGTGGTGGCCCGCGGACCGCGCGCGGTCGCCTTCGGCTCCCCGCCGGACCACCAGCCCAGGCTGCGGCCCGAGTCGCCGTTCGGTCGCGCCTGGTCGCTGTACGCGCTGTCGTACCACGCCGTGGGCTTCCGGCGGCTGCCCGCACCGACCCGGGAGTACCTGGTCCGCAAGGTGCTGGGGCCCAAGGGCGCCTGGTGGCTGAGGGATCGGTTCGCCGGACGGGTGCGGGTCACCCAGGGGCGGCGGATCAGCCGGGTCACGGTGCGAGCCGATGGCCGGCCGGTGCTCAGCCTGCACGGGAGCGGCCGGGTCGGTGAGCTGGCCGCCGACCATGTGATGGCCGCGACGGGCTACCGGATGAGCGTCGCCGCGCTGGACTTCCTCGGGCCCGGGCTCCGCTCCGAGTTGGTCACCGGCGCCGGGGGACCCTGGCTCGACGCCGGATACGGCTCCTCGGTCCCCGGGCTGTACTTCACCGGGCTGCCCGCGGCGGCGAGTTTCGGTCCGGTGATGCGGTTCGTCTGCGGCACGGAGTACGCGTCGCCCCGGCTGGCGAAGGCGGTGGCCGCCGCACACGGATGAGCGCCTGCCGAGCCAACGGCCATCGGCCTGCCCGGCCGATCGCCGCCTGGGCTGATGGCCGCCTTGGCCGCTGGCCTGCCCTGGCCCCGGCCGGTGGTCCGGCCTGGCTCCTGGCCCGTCCCGGCCGGTGGCTTGCCTTGGCCGGTGGTCCGACCTGGCTCCTGGTCCGTCCCGGCCGGTGGCTTGCCTTGGCCGGTGGTCCGACCTGGCCCCTGGCCAGCTCCGGCCGGTGGCCTGCCTTGCCGAAGGCCCACCTCGACTGATGGCCGTCCCCGGCCCGTGGGCTGCCCCGGTTTGTGGGCTGCCCCGGCCCGTGGCGGCGTTGGTTGACCGGGCGGGGCGGGTCGGTTGACCGCCCTGTGGCCGGGCTCGTTGACCAGTTGGCGTGCCGGGTTGGCTGACCGGATCGTGCCCGGGTCGGTTGACCGGTCGGCGGGTCGGGCCAGTCGACCGGTCGGCGGACCGGGTTGGCTGCCCCGGCCCGTGCCGACCGGTCGCCGGGCGGGGCCAAGTCGACCGGTCGGCGGACTGGGCTGGTTGACCAGTTGGCGTGCCGGGTTGGCTGACCGGATCGTGTCCGGGGCGGCTGACCGGTCGGCGGGTCGGGTCGGCTGCCCCGGCCCGTGTCCGGGTCGGTTGACCGGTCAGCGGGCCGGGTCGGTCGACCGGTCGGCAGGCCGGGTCGGTGGGGCGGGTTGGCTGACGTGTCGGGGGCCGGGGGATGAATGATCTGCTGCGATCGCGGTACCGCGATGTGAAGTAGCCGGTTCGGGAGAGAACGGTGAGAGGCACACAAGGCGGGAAGGCGCCCACAGTGATCGATACCCGACCGGATACGCTGCCTGTTGGTGGAGGCAGCGACACATCGACATTCGCGTCATTCGTAGGCAGACAGGAGTACCCCGTGAGCTTCGTCGGGCCCTTGGGGCTGAGCGTGCGGGACCGGACTCTGGAAGCCGACACCCAGGCCGGGCTGACGGCGGTCGAAGAGGGCCTGCTGGAGGCCACCAAGAGCGAAGTGCCCTTCATCACCGAGGCCGCCCAGCATCTGGTGCGGGCAGGTGGGAAGCGGTTCCGGCCCCTGCTGGTGCTGCTGGCCGCGCAGTTCGGCGATCCTCACGCACCCGGAGTGGTGCCCTCGGCCGTGGTCGTCGAGCTCACCCATCTGGCGACGCTGTACCACGACGATGTGATGGACGAGGCGGAGGTGCGGCGCGGCGTTTCCAGCGCCAACGTCCGCTGGGGCAACTCGGTGGCGGTCCTCACCGGCGACTTCCTCTTCGCCCGGGCCTCGCACATCCTGGCCGACCTCGGCCCCGAGGCGGTGCGGATCCAGGCCGAGGCGTTCGAGCGGCTGGTCACCGGCCAGATCCTGGAGACGGCGGGCCCCCGCGACGGCCGTGACCCGGTCGAGCACTATCTGGATGTGCTGGCCGGCAAGACGGGCTCGCTGATCGCCGTCTCCGGCCGGTTCGGCGCGATGATGTCGGGTGCCGACGAGTCCATCGTCAGCATCCTCACGCAGTACGGCGAGCGGCTCGGCATGGCCTTCCAGCTCGCCGACGATGTGCTGGACATCGCCAGCGACAGCCATGAGTCCGGCAAGACCCCCGGCACCGATCTGCGCGAGGGCGTGGCCACCCTGCCCGTGCTCTATGTGCGGGAGCGGGCCGAGGCGACCGGTTCGGCCGAGGACCGCGAGCTGTGCGAGCTGCTCGCGGGCGACCTCACCGATGACGCGCGCCATGCCGAGGTGCTGCGGCGGCTGCGCGCCCATCCGGCGCTGGAGCAGGCCCGCCGGGTGACGGTCCGCTATGCGGCGGAGGCCCGTTCGATGCTGGCGCCGCTGCCCGAGGGCCCGGCGAAGGCGGCCCTGGAGGGGCTGTGCGACGCGGTGGTCCACCGGGCCGGCTGACGCCCCGCCAACCGGGCCGGCTGACGCCCCGCCCAACCCCCGTCCATCGGTCGGCTGACGCCCCGCCCGGCGCCCGCTCCCGCCCCGACCGCCCCCGGCTTCGGGGAGCCGACCCTGACTCCCGGGGGAGCGGTGTCATCCCGGAGCAGTACACCTAGGTGATCCTGCGGGCTGACGCGCCACGTCACACGATTTGGTGGGATGAAAAGACCACCACATGGCGGGATCGGGTGACAATGGCCCGAGAGGGTGGACGAGTGCAAGCTGACGAACCGCCGCCGACGACGGAGGTAGAGCACACATGGCACGGATCCGACCGACACAGGTCGCCGATGACGGCTTCTGGGATGACAAGCGGCCATCCCGGGGGAAGAAGGCCGCCCGGTACGCCGCCCCGGTCGCGGTCGCGGGCATCGCGGCGGCGACCATAGGGCTGGTCCCGGCGCTGGCCAGCACCGGTGACCCCGACCTGCCGAAGATCTCGGCACAAGAGCTGATCAGCAAGATGGCGGCATCGGACGCCCAGCAGATGTCCGGTTCGGTGAAGATCACCACCGATCTGGGCATCCCCTCGCTCCCCGGCGGCGGCTCCCTCGCCGACCTCGGCGGGGCGCAGGGCGGCGAGGCGTCCGCCTCGCCCGATTCCCGGCTGATGGAGCTGGTCTCCGGTTCCCACACCCTGCGGGTGGCCACCGATGGCCCCGACAAGCAGCGGGTATCGATCGTCGAGAACGCCGCCGAGTACAGCATGATCCACAACGGCGACGAGATCTGGGCGTACGACAGCGGGAGCAACTCCGCCTACCACGCCACCGCCCCCAAGGAGGCGAAGGACAAGGGCAACCACCGGCAGGAGCTGCCGAAGGACCTGCGGGGCGCCACGCCCCAGGAGATCGCCAAGACCGTGCTCGCCTCCGTGGACGACACCACGGATGTGACGGTCGACGGCACCTCCCGGGTCGCCGGACGGGACGCGTACGACCTGCTGATCAAGCCCAAGGCGGACAGCGACTCCACGATCGGATCCGTCCGTATCGCGGTGGACGCGGACAACGGTGTCCCGCTGAAGTTCACGCTCTCCCCGAAGAGCGGCGGCAAGGCGGCTATCGACGTGGGCTACACCAAGGTCGACTTCGGCAAGCCCAAGGCCAGCACCTTCGACTTCACTCCGCCCAAGGGCGCCAAGGTCACCGAGGAGCCCAAGGCCGGCCGGCCCGAGGCCAAGGACTTCCGCTCCAAGGACTTCGGCTCCAAGGACTTCAAGGACGCCCAGGGCGCCCTGTCCGGGCTGAAGGCCGTCGGTAAGGGCTGGGACTCGATCGCCCGGCTCGACACCCCCGGCGGCGCGGCGTCCACGAACCCCGGCGGCGACAGCGGCCCGGGTGCGGCGTCCGGACTCCTCGGCGGCTTCGGCAAGGAGGTCAAGGGCGACTTCGGCTCCGGCACGGTGGTCAGTACCCGTCTGGTCAACGCGCTGCTGACCAATGACGGCAAGGTGTTCGTCGGCGCGGTCGACAAGGACGCCCTGGTCAAGGCCGCCAACGCGGCCAAGTGAGGCGCTGGGCGCGCACGGCGTAGAACACGACGCATGACGAAGGGGAGCCCGTGGAGCAGCGGTCCACCGAGGGGGACGACGCCGCGGTGGAGACCCGCGGGCTCACCAAGCGCTACCGGGGCGGACAGCTCGCGGTCGACGCACTCGACCTGTCCGTGCCGCGTGGCAGCGTCTTCGGCTTCCTCGGGCCCAACGGCTCGGGGAAGACGACGACGATCCGCATGCTCATGGGCCTGATCGAGCCCACCTCGGGCAGAGCCAGACTGCTCGGCGAGCCGATGCCGCGCGCCGCCCGGAGCGTGCTGCCCAGGGTGGGCGCCCTCATCGAGGGCCCCGCCCTCTACCCCTTTCTGACCGGCCGCGACAATCTGCTGCGCTACGACGCCGCGGACCCCACGGCCGACCCCCGCACCCGCGTCCCCCGCGTCGAGGCCGCCCTGGACCGGGTCGGGCTGGCCGCCGCGGCCGGGAAGAAGGCCCGCGCCTACTCGCTCGGCATGAAGCAGCGCCTGGGCCTGGCCGCCGCGCTGCTCCAGCCGCGTGAGCTGCTGGTCCTGGACGAGCCGACCAACGGCCTCGATCCGCAGGGCATGCGCGAGATCCGTTCCCTGGTACGCGAACTGGCCGAGGAGGGCACCACCGTCTTTCTCTCCTCGCATCTCCTCGACGAGATCGAACAGGTGTGCACGCACGCCGCCGTGATGGCCCAGGGCCGTCTGATCGCCCAGGGCACGGTGGCCGAGCTGGCGGCGGGCAGCCGCGGCAGGCTGGTCGTCTCCACTCCGGACCCGGCGGACGCGGTCCGGATCCTGAAGGAGCACGGTGTGACGGATCTGGTGAGCCTGGACGAGCGGGTCTCCGGCGAGCTGCCGGTGCCCGGCCCCGGCGCGGACGACGCACCGCTGGAGCTGGCCGATCTCAACGCCGCCCTCGTCCGCGCGGGGGTACGGGTCCGGGCCTTCGGAGCCGAACGCGCCTCGCTCGAGGACGCCTTTGTCGCGCTGACCGGGGAGGGCTTCGATGTCGCGGGCTGAGGAACTGGGGGCGCGGGCTGAGGGACCAGGGGCGGTCGACCTCGGCGTACCGGACACGGTCGGCACCGGCACACCGGACACGGTCGGCACCGGCACACCGGCCACGGTTGACACCGGCGTACCGGCCACCGTGACGGATGGAAAGGCCCCGAACGCGCCCCGCCCGAACCCCCTCTGGGCCCTGGCGCTCTTCCGCTCCGAGCTGACCACCACCCTCCGCCGCTGGCGGACCCTGGCCCTGCTCGGAGTGCTCGCGCTGATCCCGATCCTCATCGGCGTCGCCGTGAAGATCGAGACGAGCGACGGCGGCGGCCTCGGCGGCAGTCGTGGCGGAGACGGGCAGGGCCCCGCCTTCTTCTCCCAGATCACCAACAACGGGATCTTCCTGGTCTTCGCGTCACTGGCGGCGACGCTGCCCGTCTTCCTGCCGATGGTGATCGGCGTGATCACCGGTGACGCCATCGCCGGTGAGGCGGGCGCCGGAACGTTGCGCTATCTGCTGGTCGCCCCCGCCGGACGGACCCGTCTCCTGCTGGCCAAATTCACCACGTCCATGGCCTTCTGTCTGATCGCGACCCTGATCGTGGCGCTGTCGGGCCTGGTGACGGGGGCGCTGCTGTTCCCGCTCGGCGATGTCACGCTGATCTCGGGCATCACCGTCTCGTTCGAGGAAGCGCTGCTCCGGGCCCTCGGTGTGGCGACCCTGGTGGCCCTGTCGCTGGTGGGGATCGCGACGGTGGGGCTGTTCATCTCCACCCTGACCAACAGCGGGATCGCGGCCATGGCCACGACCGTGGGGCTGGTGGTCACCGTGCAGATCCTCGACAGCATCCCGCAGCTCCACGCGATCCACCCGTATCTCTTCCCGCACTACTGGCTCAGCTTCGCCGATCTCCTGCGCGAGCCGGTCTACTGGGACGAGCTGGTCAAGAATCTGGGGCTGCAGGGGCTGTACGTCGCCGTGTTCGGCTCGGCGGCCTGGGCCCGGTTCACCGCGAAGGACATCACGGCCTGAGCCGGTTGGCGCCGAAAACCGAGCCGAAAACCGAGCCGAACACGGCACGTCATCCGGGATCAGGCGCCGCCGAGCGTCCAGACCGCGTACGCGATGGCGTCGCTGTTGCGGTCCAGGGCGGTGTCGTCGATGTTGCTGATGGTGTCGCAGGAGCGGTGGTAGCAGCTGTCGAACGCCCGACCGGAGGTGCCGCCCCACTTCTGGGCCTGGGCGGAGGTCTTGATGTAGTCGGCGCCGCTGAAGAGACCGCCCACCGGGATGCCCACGTTCTTGAACGGCGCGTGGTCGGAGCGGCCGTCGCCCTCGGTCTCGATCTCGGTGGGAACGCCCTTGGCGGAGAAGAACGCCTTGAACACCGACTCGATCCCGGGGTCGTCGTCATAGACGAAGTAGCCGGGGTTGGGCGAGCCGATCATGTCGAAGTTGAGATAGCCGTCGATCTTCGCCCGCTCGGATGACGGCAGGTTGTTGACGTAGGAGCGGGAGCCGACCATCCCCAGCTCCTCGGCGCCCCACCAGGCGAACCGCAGATGCTTGGTGGGCTTCGCCCCCTGGCGGGCGACGGTGAGCGCGGTCTCCAGGATTCCGGCGGAGCCCGAGCCGTTGTCGTTGATCCCGGGGCCCGCGGTGACCGAGTCGAGATGGGCGCCGGAGAACACCACGTTGTTGGTGTCGCCGCCGGGCCAGTCGGCGATGAGGTTGTAGCCGGTGGAACCGCTGGAGGTGAACTGCTGCACAGTGGTGGTGTATCCGGCGGCGTCCAGCTTGCCCTTGATGTAGTCGAGGGACGCCTTGTAGCCGGGGCGGCCATGGGCGCGGTTGCCGCCGTTGGCGGTGGCGATCGACTGGAGCTGGGTCAGATGGGCCTTCACATTGGCCACGGAGACGTCCGGCACCGCGAGGGCGGTACGGGCGTCCGCCGCTGGCCGGGCCGGTGCGGCGGCGGCGGAGGTGGCCGGGGCGGCCGACACCAGGGCGGCGACGGCCGTACCGGCGGCGGCCATGGCGGCCGTCCGGCGTATCAGGGATCTTCGGGGGCGGCGTTCAGCGCATGACGACATGGGGGGCTCCGGTTCCGAACGGGGACAGGACGGAATGACGTGACGCTGTGTGGTGCACGTGCCCGTGGGGGCGATGGAGCGGTGAAACCTGCGGTTCGGTGAAGCGGCGATGACGCGAGGCTGATGCTCCGGGTGTGGCTGACTCCGCGTCAAGGGCGGGAACCGGACATCAGCCGCCGGATATCGGTCCCGGCCGGGCCTCGGGCCCGCCGACGTCCGATACAGCGGCATCCGATATGACGGTCTCCGGAACCAGACCGGCTTCGGGAACGAGACCCGCCTCCCGAACGAGACGCGCCTCCCGAACGGCACCCGCCTTCGGAAGGACACACGCCTCCGGAACGACACCGCCCTCCACTGTCGCCGACAGCGCGGCCGCCCGCGCGGCGGCGTTGGCCAGGTCCCGCCGCGCCCGCCGCGCGGTGCGCAGCGCGTCCCAGGTGAGCAGCGCAAGGGCGAGCCAGACGAGGGAGAAGCCTGCCCACCGTTCGGGTGGCATCGTCTCGTGGAAGACGGTGATGCCGAGGGCGAACTGGAAGGTCGGCGCCACGTACTGCAGCATCCCGATCGTCGACAGCGGCAGCCGCACCGCCGAGGCCCCGAAGCAGATGAGCGGCAGCGCCGTGACGAAGCCACAGCTCGCCAGCAGCGCCGCATGTCCGGCGCCCTCGCTCGCGAACGTGCTGTCACCGCGCGCCCCGAGCCAGATCAGGAAGCCCAGCGCGGGCAGGAACTGTACGGCGGTCTCGGCGGCCAGCGACTCCAGCCCGTCCAGCCCGACCCGCTTCTTGGCCAGGCCGTACGTCGCGAAGCTGAAGGCGAGCGTGAGCGCGATCCACGGCAGCTTGCCGTAACCCACCGCCAGCACGGCCACGGCCACCGCCCCGACGCCGACCGCCGCCCACTGCGCGGGCCGCAGCCGCTCCCGCAGCAGCAGCACCCCGAAGGCGATGCTGACCAGCGGGTTGATGAAGTATCCGAGCGCGGCCTCCACCAAGTGGCCGCTGTTGACGCCCCAGATGTACAGGCCCCAGTTGATCGAGATCACGGTCGCGGCGAGCGCGATCATGAGCAGCCGTCGGGGCTCCCGCAGCAGCGGCCGTATCCAGCTCCAGCGGCGCAGCGCCAGCAGCACCAGACCGACGGCCGCCAGCGACCACACCATCCGGTGGGCGAGGATCTCCACCGCGCCGGCGGGCTCCAGCAGCGGCCAGAAGAGCGGCACCAGCCCCCAGAAGGCGTATGCCGCGAAGCCGTAGAGGAGACCGGCGCGATCGGCGCGCTCCTGCTGGTCCTGCGGCGTCACGGCACCCTCCCCGACGGCATGGCGAGCCCAGGGCGGGCCCGTTCCGAGGGTCCGAAGGTAGCGCCGGTGAGGCCCGCCTGTCATTTCCGTATCGCATGACGGTCATGACAGGACGCATGACGGTCACGACAGGCCGGATGGCGGTGATGACAGGCGGGCCGTGGTGCGTACGGGGCCGGTCAGCCCTTCAGCGCGGCCGCGACCGAGTCCGCGATGGGCGTGGTCGGGCGGCCGATGAGCCGGGACAGATCGCCCGGGGTGGCGGCCAGTCGGCCGCGCTCGATGGCCACCTCGACGTCGGAGAGGGCCGCGGCGAGGGGCTCGGGGACGCCCGCGCCGGTGAGGATGGTCTGGTACTCCGCCGGGGAGACGGCGCCGTAGACGATCTCCTTGCCGGTCTGCCCCGCGACCACCTCGGCGTACTCGGCGAAGCTCCAGGCGGTGTCGCCGGAGAGCTCGTACGCCTTGCCCTCGTGGCCCTCGCCGGTCAGGACGGCGACGGCGGCCGCGGCGTAGTCGGCGCGCGAGGCGGAGGCGACCCGGCCCTCGCCCGCGGCGCCCACGACGGCGCCGTGCTCCAGGACCGGGGCGAGGTTCTCGGTGTAGTTCTCGTTGTACCAGCCGTTGCGGAGCAGGGCGTACGGCAGACCGGAGTCGGTGACCGCCTTCTCGGTGACGTGGTGCTCGTCGGCCAGGGTGAAGTCGGCGGCGGGGCCGCCCAGAATGCTGGTGTAGGCGAGCAGCGCGACACCGGCCTCCTTGGCGGCGTCTACGACGGCCTGGTGCTGCGGACCGCGCTGCCCGACCTCGCTGCCGGAGATCAGCAGCACCTTGTCGCCCGCGGCGAAGGCGCCGGAGAGCGTCTCGGGCCGGTTGTAGTCGGCCTCGTGCAGCCGTACACCGCGGTCGGCGAAGTCGGCGGCCTTCGCGGTGTCGCGCACGACCGCGGTGATCTGGTCGGCGGGAACCTTCTCCAGCAGCCCCTCGACGACGAGACGGCCGAGGTGGCCGGTGGCTCCGGTGACGACAATGCTCATCGGTGTGACTCTCTCCTGTTCGGGGATCGGTACACCCACCTTAAGGGAAGCGCTAACCAATAGAAAGGTGCTTCCGGGTTAAGTAAGTGTGTTCATCCGGGGCTGGGGCTGGGGCCCAGGCCGGGGCCGGGGCCGGGGCCGGATTCAGGTCCGGGTTTGGGTTCGGAACCGCGTCACTCCGGGGCCTCGCTCTCCCGTGCCGCGAGGCTGACGGCGAACGGCAGGATCGTCACCGCGACTCCCGGCAGCTGCTCCAGCGCCTTCGCCAGCGACTCCGCCGTGCCCCGGTGCAGCAGCTTGCCCAGCGGGGAGGTGTAGGTGCGGCGCGGCACCAGCAGGGTCAGCGCGGTCTGCCCGTCCTCGGTGGTACGGGCCGCCAGCTCCATCACCGCATGGCGCAGCCGCCGGTCCGGGCACGCCACGACCTCCAGCGCCACCGTCACCCCCGCCGTCGCCTCCCACCGCGCCATCAGCCGGCGGGCATGGCTCTCGTCCACCATGAAGTGCACCGCGCGGACCTCGTCGGGCCGCAGCTCATGGGCGTAGCGCAGCGCCTTGACCGTCGCGAGGTCGATGCTGTCCGCCAGGACGAAGACGACATGGCGCCGCCAGCGCGGGACGTCGTCCCCGGGGCGCGGCACCGCCTCCAGGGCGGCCGCCTCCGCGCGGTACTCGCGGTTGATCCGGATCAGCGCCCAGACCCCCAGCGGGAAGACCACCACGACCAGCCAGGCGCCCTCGGTGAACTTGGTGATCCCGAAGATCAGCACCACGGCGGCGGAGACGGCCGCGGTGGTGAGGTTGACCGCGATCTTCCAGCCCCGGCCCGGCTCCCGGCGCCGCAGGTGATAGGCGGTCAGCCCGGCCCCGGCCATGGTGAAGGCGGTGAACACCCCGATCGCGTACAGCGCCACCAGCCGGTCCACATTGGCCTTGGTGACCACCAGCAGCGCCAGCGCCACCACGGCCAGCGCGATGATCCCGTTGGAGAAGGCCAGCCGGTGGCCGCGCCGGGTGAGCTGCCGGGGCAGAAAGCGGTCCTCGGCCACGAAGCTGGCCAGGAAGGGGAAGCCGGTGAACGGCGTGTTGGCACCCGTATAGAGGATGAGCGCGGTCGCCAGTTGGACGAACGCCAGCCCCAGGGCGCCCACCACTCCGTCGCCGAAGACCAGATGGGCCTCCTGTGCGAGGACGGTCGGGGTGCCGTCCCGGTACGGGATGGCGTGGGTGAAGTGGGCGAGGGCGGAGACCCCGAGGACCAGCGTGCCCAGGATGCAGCTCATCGTGATCAGCGTGCGGCGGGCGTTGCGGCCCTTGGGATCGCGGAAGACCGAGACGCTGTTGGAGATCGCCTCCAGACCGGTCAGCGAGGAGCCGCCGTTGGCGAACGAGCGCAGCACGATGAAGAGCGAGGCTCCGTAGAGCCAGCCGCTGCCCGAGGTGCCGAGGGGCATGGCGCCCGCGGCGTGCACATCGGCGTGCGGAAGCCGCCCGGTGAGCCCGCGGACGACGCCGACCACCAGCATCAGGCCGACGGCGACGATGAACAGATAGGCGGGCACCATGAAGACCCGCCCGGCCTCGCGCAGTCCGCGCAGATTGCCGTAGGCGAGGATCAGGATCACCAGGGCGCTGAGGGGCAGTTGGAGATGGTCGATACCGGTCCAGGTGCCGGCGACGAGATGGGCGAACGAGATGATCGCGTTGGTGCCCGCCGAGACCTGGACCGCGACGGTGACGATGTAGTCCACCAGCAGCGCCACGGAGGCGATCTGGGCGATGTCCGGGCCGAAGTTCTCCCGCGCCACCACGTATGAGCCGCCCGCCCGGGTGTAGATCGTCACCACATCGCTGTAGCAGAGCGTGACCAGCAGCAGTACCAGCAGAATCGCCCCGGTCACCGGGAGGATCAGGGTGAACGCCGCGACCCCGATGACCGGCACCAGCACCCGCAGCATCTCCTCGCTGCCGTACGCCGTCGACGAGATGCAGTCGGAGGCCAGCACGCCCAGCGCGGCCGGATTGCCCAGCTTCTCGCGCCGGATCCGCTCGGTGACCAGGGGCGGGCCGAGCAGCCGCCGCTTGAGTCGGTAGGCGGGGCGGTCGGGCGGCTGGATCGGGGCGGCGGGGTCGGCCATGCGGATAGCAGAGCGGGTGCCCGGCCGGGGCGTGGTCAGACGCTCCGGCCGGGCACCCGCCTGTGCCCGTATGTACGAATGTGCCCGCCGCTGTACGAAGGTGCCTGCCGACTGTACGAAGGCGCCCTCCGACTGTACGAAGGCGCCCTCCGACTGTACGAAGGTGCCCGTCGGCAGTGCGGGGCCCGCCGGGGTCAGCCCACGACGGTCCAGGTGTCGCCGCCCGCGAGCAGCGCGCCGAGGTCGCCCTTGCCCTTCAGCTCCACGGCGTTGTCGAGCTGGTGGGACATCAGGGTGTCGTAGACCGGGCGGTCCACATCGCGCAGCACCCCGATGGGGGTGTGGTGGAGCGTGTCGGCGTCGGCGAGCCGGGTCAGCGCGAACGCCGTGGTCGGCGAGGCGGCGTGGGCGTCGTGCACCAGCACCTGGTGCTCGTTTTCCGCGGTGACGGTGACCACTTCGAGGTCGCCGGTGCTCTGGTTGCGGACGACGCCCTTGGCCTGGTCGACGCCGAAGCGGATCGGCTGCCCGTGCTCCAGCCGGATCACGGCCTCCTGGGCCTGATCCTTGTCCTTCAGGGACTCGAAGGCGCCGTCGTTGAAGATATTGCAGTTCTGGTAGATCTCCACCAGCGCGGTGCCCGGGTGGGCCGCGGCCTGTCGCAGCACCTCGGTCAGGTGCTTGCGGTCGGAGTCGATGGTGCGGGCCACGAAGCCCGCCTCGGCGCCGAGCGCGAGCGAGAGCGGGTTGAACGGCGCGTCCAGGGAGCCCATCGGGGTCGACTTGGTGATCTTGCCGACCTCGGAGGTGGGGCTGTACTGACCCTTGGTCAGGCCGTAGATGCGGTTGTTGAAGAGCAGGATCTTCAGGTTCACATTGCGGCGCAGCGCGTGGATCAGGTGGTTGCCGCCGATGGACAGCGCGTCGCCGTCACCGGTGACCACCCACACCGACAGATCCTGCCGCGAGGCGGCCAGACCGGTGGCGATGGCCGGGGCGCGGCCGTGGATGGAGTGCATCCCGTAGGTGTTCATGTAGTACGGGAAGCGTGAGGAGCAGCCGATGCCGGAGACGAAGACGATGTTCTCCTTCGCCAGGCCCAGTTCGGGCATGAAGCCCTGGACGGCGGCGAGGACCGCGTAGTCACCGCAGCCGGGGCACCAGCGGACCTCCTGGTCGGACTTGAAGTCCTTCATCGTCTGCTTGGTGTCGCTCTTGGGCACCAGGGAGAGCGCGCTTCGAGCCGATGCCGCGCCCTCGGCGAGGGTGTCAGTCATCGATGGCCTCCTTGAGGGCGGTGGCGAGCTGTTCGGCCTTGAAGGGCAGCCCGCGGACCTGGGTGAAGGAGCGGGTGTCGACCAGGTAGCGGGCGCGCAGCAGCGTCGCGAGCTGGCCCAGGTTCATCTCCGGCACCACGACCTTCTCGTAACCCTCCAGTACCTTGCCGAGGTTGGCGGGGAAGGGGTTGAGATGGCGCAGATGGGCCTGGGCGATGCGGTCGCCCGCGGTGCGGACGCGGCGCACCGCGGCGGTGATCGGGCCGTACGTCGATCCCCAGCCCAGGACCAGGGTGCGGGCGTCGCCGGTCGGGTCGTCCACCTCGATGTCCGGCACGGTGATGCCGTCCACCTTGGCCTGGCGGATGCGGACCATGTGCTCGTGGTTGGCCGGGTCGTAGGAGATGTTCCCCGAGCCGTCCTGCTTCTCGATTCCGCCGATCCGGTGCTCCAGACCGGGCGTTCCGGGCACGGCCCAGGGGCGGGCCAGGGTCTTGGGGTCGCGCTTGTAGGGCCAGAAGACCTCGGTGCCGTCGGCCAGCACATGGTTGGTGCCGGTCGCGAACTGGACGCGGAGGTCGGGCAGCTCGTCGACGTCCGGCACCCGCCAGGGCTCCGAGCCGTTGGCCAGATAGCCGTCCGACAGCAGGAAGACCGGGGTGCGGTAGGTCAGGGCGATCCGGGCGGCGTCGAGCGCGGCGTCGAAGCAGTCGGCCGGGGTCTTGGGGGCCACGATCGGCACCGGGGCCTCGCCGTTGCGCCCGTACATGGCCTGCAGCAGATCGGCCTGCTCGGTCTTGGTGGGCAGCCCGGTGGAGGGGCCGCCGCGCTGGATGTCGATCACCAGGAGCGGCAGTTCCAGCGATACCGCGAGCCCGATGGTCTCCGACTTCAGCGCCACGCCCGGGCCGGAGGTGGTGGTCACGGCGAGGGAGCCGCCGAAGGCCGCGCCCAGCGCGGCGCCGATCCCGGCGATCTCGTCCTCGGCCTGGAAGCTGCGCACGCCGAAGTTCTTGTGCTTGGAGAGCTCATGCAGGATGTCCGAGGCCGGGGTGATCGGATACGACCCCAGGAACAGCGGCAGATCCGCCTGGCGGGAGGCCGCGATCAGCCCGTACGACAGCGCCAGGTTCCCGGAGATGTTCCGGTAGGTGCCGGTGGGGAACGCCCTGGTGGCCGGGGCCACCTCGTAGGAGACGGCGAAGTCCTCGGTGGTCTCGCCGAAGTTCCAGCCCGCCCGGAAGGCGGCCACGTTCGCCTCGGCGATCTGCGGCTTCTTCGCGAACTTCTGCCGCAGGAACTTCTCGGTGCCCTCGGTCGGCCGGTGGTACATCCACGACAGCAGCCCGAGCGCGAACATGTTCTTGCTGCGCTCGGCCTCCTTGCGGGACAGGCCGAATTCCTTCAGCGCCTCGATGGTCAGCGTGGTGAGCGGCACCGGGTGGACGTGGTAGCCGTCCAGCGAGCCGTCCTCCAGGGGGCTTTGGTCATAGCCGACCTTGGCCATCGGGCGCTTGGTGAACTCGTCGGTGTTGACGATGATTTCCGCCCCGCGCGGCACATCGGGGAGGTTGGCCTTCAGCGCGGCCGGGTTCATCGCCACCAGCACGTTCGGCGCGTCACCCGGTGTGAGGATGTCGTGATCGGCGAAGTGGAGCTGGAAGCTCGACACTCCGGGCAGGGTGCCGGCGGGCGCGCGGATCTCCGCCGGGAAGTTCGGCAGGGTCGACAGGTCGTTCCCGAACGACGCCGTCTCCGAGGTGAACCGGTCACCCGTGAGCTG
Source organism: Streptomyces violaceusniger Tu 4113 (assembly GCF_000147815.2). Taxonomy (NCBI): domain Bacteria; kingdom Bacillati; phylum Actinomycetota; class Actinomycetes; order Kitasatosporales; family Streptomycetaceae; genus Streptomyces; species Streptomyces violaceusniger. The sequence continues at coordinate 616,645 of NC_015957.1, forward strand.
CATACCGTCGCCCGAGTCACCCGCGAACCGGATGATCACCCGGTCCAGACGGCGGACCTCTTTGCCGCCGTCCGCTGTTCGCTGCCCGCCGGCGGGCGTCTGCCCGCCCGGCTGATCGGCTGGTTCGGCCTGCTCGGCCGGGCTACTGACCTGGCTGGTCACTGCTTCGGACCTCCCTTGAGGCGGCGCTCCTGGACAGTCGGTGCCGACCGGTTGTTGTCCCATGACCATCGTACGTCGGTAAGGGTGGCCTTCCTTGGCCGGATCACATGGTGGACGTCCAAAGAAGAACCATATATGTCACGGTTTGGCATGATGTGTCCCATCCCCCGTGCTGTCCTTTCCGCTGATCCCCCGTTCAGCCTTTGGCCCGGCTTTGGCCCGCGGAAGTCTGCTTTCAGGAATTGAGGTATGTGAGGACAGCGAGCACCCGACGGTGATCCCCGTCACTCGGCGACAGGCCCAGCTTCAAGAAGATGTTGCTCACATGCTTCTCGACCGCGCCATCGCTCACCACGAGCTGCCGGGCGATGGCCGAATTGGTCCGCCCCTCGGCCATCAGCCCCAGGACCTCCCGCTCCCTCGGGGTGAGCCCGGCCAGCACATCCTGCTTGCGGCTGCGGCCCAGAAGCTGGGCGACCACCTCCGGGTCGAGCGCCGTACCGCCCTCGGCGACCCGTACCACCGCGTCCACGAACTCGCGCACCTCGGCCACCCGGTCCTTGAGCAGATAGCCGATGCCGCGGCTGTTCCCGGCCAGCAGCTCGGTGGCGTACTGCTCCTCCACGTACTGCGACAGGACCAGCACCCCCAGGCCCGGATGGTCACGGCGGAGCCGGATGGCCGCCCGCACCCCCTCGTCGGTGTGCGTGGGCGGCATCCTTACGTCGGCCACCACCACATCCGGCAGCACGCCCTCGTCGGCCAGCTCCCGTACCGACTTGATCAGCGCTTCCGCGTCCCCGACGCCCGCGACCACCTCATGGCCCCGGTCGGTCAGCAGCCGGGTCAGCCCCTCCCGGAGCAGCACCGAATCCTCGGCGATGACCACCCGTACTCTGTCCGGCACGATGCTCGGTCCCCGTTCCACTCGGCCCCCGTTTCGCTTGTTTCCGTGGGGACCAGCATCCCAGGGTTGGGCCGCCCGCGTCGCACAGAACCGGCCGACGCCGAGGGCGTACGACCGGTGCGGTCGTGCGCCCTCAGCGTCGGTCGGTCGGGTCGTGCGCCTTCAGCGCCAGGGGAGCTCGGCGGTCACGGTGGTCGGACCGCCCGCCGGGGAATTGACGACGAGGATCCCGTCCACCGCGTCGATCCGCTCCGACAGCCCCGCCAGACCCGAACCGGCGGAGGTGCCGGCCCCGCCCCGCCCGTCGTCCGTGATCTGCAGCATCACCCGGTCCTCGGTGCGCCAGACATCGACCTCGGCGGTGCGGGCGCCGCTGTGCTTGCTGATGTTCTGGAGCAGTTCGGAGACGGTGAAGTAGGCGATTCCCTCGATCGCGGGCGCGGGCCGTTGCGGAAGGTCGACGGTCACCGTCACGGGGACGGTGCAGCGGGCCGAGAGTGCGGAGAGGGCGGGGCCGAGGCCGCGGTCGGTGAGGATCGCGGGGTGGATGCCGCGGGCGAGGTCGCGCAGTTCCTGGAGGGCGAGCTTCACCTCGCCGTGGGCCTCGTCGACCATTTTGGCGGCGGCTTCCGGGTCCTCGTCCAGCTTCTCCTTCGCCAGGCCCAGATCCATGGCGAGGGCGACCAGCCGGGCCTGGGCGCCGTCGTGGAGGTCGCGCTCGATGCGGCGCAGATCCGCGGCGGCGGTGTCGACCACCGTGCCCCGGTCCGATTCCAGCTCCCAGACCCGGCTCGCCAGCCGGGACGGACCGAGCAGCCCGGCCACCATGATCCGGTCGACCGAGGTCAGCGCCCGCATCACCCACGGGGTCAGCAGCAGGACCAGCACACCCACGACACAGGTCGCGGTGATCTCGAACGGGGTGTCCAGATAGAACGCGCGCCCGTGGTCGTCCCCGAAGACCTGCAGACCCGGCTCGTCCACGTACCGGGGGAAGACCCAGCGCCACAGCGGATAGGTCGCGAAGCCCCAGCCGTAGCTGGTGAAGGCGATCGCGAAAGTGAAGGAGAAGACCGCCCAGGGCAGATGGATCAGCGCGTAGATCACATGACGCCAGGAGGTGCCGCTCCTGAGCAGCGCGCCCACCCAGGCGACCGGCCCGCGCCTGCCCCCGCGGCCACCCCTCCGGCCGAGGACGGGCTCGGGTTCGGCCACGTCCAGCCGCAGCAGCGCACGGGCGCGGGCCCGCTCGACGACGCCGAGCGCCCGGCAGCCCGCGAGGGCGGCGCCGAGCACCGGGACGCCGAGGAAAGTGATCAGCAGCCCGGCGCCGAGCGCGATCATCGTGATCGTGTAGACGAAGGTGAGGATGGCCATCGGCAGGCTGATCACGAGATAGAGGAACTCACGCCAGACCCGGTCCTGGAACGGCGCCTTCAGTGCCGCGGGCACCAGATGGCCACGGGGCTCGGTCCCCGGCTCGTAGGGTCGGTATGCGGTGGCCATCGTCTCGTCCGTCCTCCGGGAGCCTGGTCGGTCACGCGATCCGGGGTGAGGTGGTCGCGTCGTCTGCGTACCCCCAAGAGTCCCGGAGCGCGGTCGGCCCGACCATCGGGCGGATCGGCCTCTTCACCGGGGGGTTAGCCCTACCTTCGGGGGCGGGCCAGGGGCCTTGCCGGGGGCTGGCTCTGTCTTTGGGGGCAGGTGCTTCGCCCCCGGGGGCCGGCCCTGCCCTCCGGCGTCAGGCGCGCTACCGGGAACGTGCCACCGCCGTGCCCGCCGCCGACCCCGTCCGGTGGCGCCAGGGCAGCTCGGCGGTCACGGAGGTCGGCCCGCCGGGCGGCGAGTCCACCGCGAACAGCCCGTCGACCGAGCCCAGCCGCTCCGTCAGCCCCGCGAGCCCCGTGCCCCCGTCGGTGGACGCCCCGCCGTGTCCGTCGTCCCGTACCTGGATCAGCAGCCGGTCCTCGGTGCGCCACAGGTCCACCCCGGCGGTGCGGGCGCCGCTGTGCTTGCTGATGTTCTGGAGCAGTTCGGAGACGGTGAAGTAGGCGATTCCCTCGATCGCGGGCGCCGGACGTTCCGGCAGCTCGACCGTCACCGTCACAGGGACGGTGCAGCGGGCCGAGAGCGCGGAGAGGGCGGGGCCGAGGCCGCGGTCGGTGAGGATCGCGGGGTGGATGCCGCGGGCGAGGTCGCGTAGCTCCTGGAGGGCGAGCTTCACCTCGCCGTGGGCCTCGTCGACCATCTTGGCGGCGGCTTCCGGGTCCTCGTCCAGCTTCTCCTTCGCCAGACCGAGCCCCATGGCGAGGGCGACCAGCCGGGCCTGGGCGCCGTCGTGGAGGTCGCGCTCGATGCGGCGCAGATCCGCGGCGGCGGTGTCGACCACCGTGCCCCGGTCCGACTCCAGCTCGGCGATCCGCCGCTCCAGCTCATCGGAGGGGAACAGCAGCCCGCGCACCATCGCCCGGTCCACATGCGTCAGCCCCCGGGCAATCCACGGCAGCACCGGCCAGGCGATGAACAGCGAGGTCAGGGTGAGAGCGAAGGTGACCACCGCCCACGGCAGCCGGACCAGGGCGTACAGCGTGGCACGCCAGCCGACCGGATCCCGCAGACTCGTCCACAACCGGCTGAGGACGCCACTGCCCGGCCGGTACGGCAGGGGGCTGGGCTCATCGATGCGCACCAAGAGCAGTGACCTGGCGCGGTTCCGCTCGAACCGGCCGAGGAGCCGGCTGAAGCGCAGCCCCAGGGCCAGCAGCGGCAGCCCCACCACCGTGACGGACAGCCCCAGCCCTACGGCAAGCCAGACCAGCGTGAAGATGAAGCAGAGAATGCCCACCGGCAGATTGGCCAGGAGATAGGCGATCTCCTTCCAGGTCTGCGCGGGAAAGGCGAACGCGGGCGGCCGCGGCAGCCGCTCGTCGCCGCGGCCACGGCCGCCGCCGTCGGGGTCGTGGACGGGGGAACTGGAGGTCATGGCAGCAAGACTGCCCGGCCCGGCGGGGGGATCGCCATGGGGGTAGCCCTACCGCATGGCGGACGGGCCGCTCGGCCGGGCGCCGGCAGGGCCTAGACTTCCCGTCCGTACGGATCGTCGAACACGCGAGGTCGACGAGGAGCGGGCAGGGACCACGAGACCAGGGAGCGAGGGCGGACGTGCCGGAGGCGACGACCGTACACACCATGAGTGGCGCCGGCGTCCAGCTCGCGGACGGCTACTTCTACGGCTATACGGTAGTCGGACTGCTGGCGGCGATCGGCGTGATCTTCGTCGCCGTGGCCTTCGGGGCCGGGCGGCTGCTGCGGCCCGTCGTGCCGACGCCGGAGAAGCTGCTGACCTACGAGTGCGGAGTGGACCCGGTGGGCGAGGGCTGGGCCCACACCCAGGTCCGTTACTACGTCTACGCTTTTCTGTATGTGATTTTCGCCGTGGACTCGATCTTCTTGTTCCCGTGGGCGACGGTTTTCGCGGCGCCCGGCTTCGGGGCCGCCACGCTGGTGGAGATGTTCATCTTCCTCGGGTTCCTCGCCGTAGGTCTGCTGTACGCATGGAAGAAGGGCGTCCTGGAGTGGACGTGACACCGAACCCGACGCCGAACCCGACGCCGACGCCGGCCGCCTCGGCGGTCCCCGCGCCGGTCCCCGCATCGGTCCCCGCCTCCGCTCCGGTGGACCTGCCGGAGCCGCGCCGTCTCGGCACGCTGGCCCGGCTGGCTCCCGAGCCGATGAAGGTGGTCCTGAACTGGGGCCGCCGCTACAGCCTGTGGGTCTTCAACTTCGGGCTCGCCTGCTGCGCGATCGAATTCATCGCCGCGTCGATGGCCCGCCACGACTTCATCCGGCTCGGCGTGATCCCCTTCGCGCCGGGGCCGCGCCAGGCCGACCTGATGGTCGTCTCCGGCACGGTCACGGACAAGATGGCGCCCGCGGTCAAGCGGCTGTACGAGCAGATGCCGGAGCCGAAGTACGTGATCTCCTTCGGGGCCTGCTCGAACTGCGGCGGCCCCTACTGGGACTCGTACGCCGTGACGAAGGGCGTCGACCAGATCATCCCCGTCGACGTCTACGTCCCCGGCTGCCCGCCCCGGCCCGAGGCGCTGCTGCAGGGCATCCTCAAGCTCCAGGAGAAGATCGCGCGCGAGTCGCTGGGCGAGCGCTACGGGACGTCGGGGCGCGGTGCCGAATCCACGGCCTCGGGCCGCCCGTCCGCGGCCGCGCTGCGCAGCGGGCTGGTCACGCCTCCGGGGCGGGAAGACACGACATGACCGAGCCGAACGAGACGCCGGAGCGGAACGAGACGCCGGAGGCCGCAGAGGTCGAGCCCGCAGAGGTCGAGCCGGCGGAGGTGGCGGAGCCCGCTGCGGTGGCCGCCCCGCCCGTGGGCTGGCTGCCGCGTTCCGCCACCGAGCTGTTCGGCGAGGGCGCCACGGCGGAGGAGGCGTACGACCTGCTCACCGTCGACGTCCCGGCCGACTCCTGGATCGCGTCGCTGGAGACGGCCCGCGACACCCTCGGCTGCAGCTACTTCGACTGGCTGAGCGCGGTCGACGAGCCGGGCACCGGCTTCCGGGTGGCCGCGTACGTCGTCGCCCTCGGCGGGAGCGGGGGCGCGGGTGCGGCCGGGAGCGGGGGCGCGGGTGCGGCCGGGCGCGCGGTGCGCGGTCTGCTGGTGCGCACCACCGTGCCGCACGACGCGGCCGCGCTGCCGACCGCGACCGGCGTCTATGCCGGGGCGGCCTGGCATGAGCGCGAGACCCACGAGATGTTCGGCATCGGCTTCACCGGCCACCCCGGTCTCGCGCCGCTGCTGCTCCCCGACGGCTTCGAGGGGCATCCGCTGCGCAAGGACTTCGTGCTGGCGGCCCGGGTCGTCAAGGCATGGCCGGGCGCGAAGGAGCCGGGGGAGTCGGGCACCGGCCACGCCCCCAAGCGACGGCAGATGCTGCCGCCGGGCGTCCCCGACCCCAACGAGTGGGGCCCCCTCAAGGGCCAGCTACCCCCCGCCCCGGCCCGCCCGGCCCGCGGCGGCCCCCGCGCGGCAGGCGCCGCGGCGGGCGAGCGCCCCGCCCGCCGCACCCGCACCGCGACAGCCGGCTCCGCGAGCCAGCGCCCGGCAGGCGCGGAGCCAACGGCGGACACTCCGACTCCGGCACCCGAACGCCCGGCGCGGCGTTCGCGCAGCGTGAGCGAGGGTTCGGCGAGCCGGCGCCCGGGGGGTGCGGAGGCGGCGGATGCTCAGAGCTCGGTGGTCCAGCGTCCGGGGAGCGGCGAGTCGGCGGCCGACTCGCACACCCCGGCGGCGGAGCGTCCGGGAGGGGCTGGGGCGGCGGGGGAGACTCCGGCCTCGGCGGGTGCGGAGGCCCCGGGTCCGGTCGAACGCCCGGCGCGGGGTTCGCGCAGCGTGAGCGAGGGTTCGGCAAGCCGGCGCCCGGGCGGTGCGGAGCCGACAGCGGACGATCAGACCCCAGCGGCCGAACGCCCGGCAGGCGCCGAGGCGGCGGGGGAGACCCATGCTCCAGAGGCCGAGCGTCCGGCGCGGCGCTCCCGTACCGCCGGTGAGGGGTCCGCGAGCCGGCGTTCGGCGGGTGCGGAGCCCACGGCGGAAGCCTCGGCCTCGGACGCGGCCGCCAGTCGGCAGGCCGCAGCCGATAAGCCCTCGGCCCCCGCCGAGCCACCGGCGCCCGAAGGCGCGGCGGCCGAAGCCCCGGCGCCCGAAGCCCCCGCGGCCGATGGCGTCGTCGAGCCCGAATCGACCGCATCCGCGTCCCCGGCGCACCCGCGGCGCCCCGCGCCGCGGACCCGATCGTCCGATGCCCCCTGGCATCACGCGCGCCCCGCGCGGGACGAGGATGCCGAGTCCCCGCGCGAGCCGGAGGCAGCGGAGGCACCGGAGGCCGGGGCAGACGGAGACGGACGAGGCGGGGAGAAACCCGACTCCGCCTCCGACACCCCCGACACCCCCGACACCAACTCCGACGACCAGCCAGGAGGCACCGCGTGAACGACGTCCTCGACGTCGCGCTGCGACTGCTCGCCCTCCTGCTCGCCTTCCTCATACTGCCCCTGCTCGTGGGGCAGACCGAGCACAAGGTCATGGCCCATATGCAGGGCCGCCTCGGGCCGATGTACGCGGGCGGGTTCCACGGATGGGCCCAGCTCGTCGCGGACGGGGTGAAGTTCGCGCAGAAGGAAGACGTCGTACCCACCGGCGCCGACCGGCGGATCTTCCAGCTCGCGCCCGCCGTCGCCCTGCTGCCGTACCTGCTCGTCCTCGTCGCGATCCCGGTCGGCCCCGCCGAGGGCGCCGTCGGCCAGGTCGTGGACGCGGGCATCTTCTTCGTGCTCGCCGTGATGGGCGTCGGGGTGCTGGGTTCGCTGATGGCGGGCTGGGCCTCGGCGAACAAGTTCTCCCTCCTCGGGGGCCTGCGTACGGCCGCCCAGCTCATGGCGTACGAGCTGCCGATGCTGCTCACCGCCGCCTCCGTGGCGATGGCGGCGGGCACGGTCTCGCTGCCCGGCATCCTCGCGGCGTTCGAGTGGTGGTGGGTGCCGTGGCAGATCGTCGGCGGGGTGGTGTTCTTCACCGCCGGTCTCGCCGAGCTGCAGCGTCCGCCGTTCGACGCGCCGGTCGCCGACTCCGAGATCATCTTCGGTGCGTACACCGAGTACACCGGGCTGCGGTTCGCGCTCTTCCTGCTCGCCGAGTACGCGGGCATCGTCATCCTGTGCGGGCTGACCACCGTCCTCTTCCTCGGCGGCTGGCACGGTCCGTTCGCCGACGGCCTCGGCTGGCTGTGGACGCTGCTGAAGACGGCCGTCCTCGCCTTCGTCGTGATCTGGTTGCGGGTCAGCTATCCGCGGCTGCGCGAGGACCAGCTACAGCGGTTCGCCTGGACCTGCCTCATTCCGCTCTCACTGGCCCAGATCGCCCTCACCGGCGTCGTCAAGGTGGTGATCTCCTGATGGGCATCCCCGGATCCGGCCTGGCCAAGGGCCTGGCCGTCACCCTCCGCACGATGACCCGGAAGTCGCACACCGCGCAGTATCCGGACGCGCAGCCCGAGTTGCCGCCCCGTACCCGCGGGGTGATCGGGCTGTTCGAGGAGAACTGCACGGTCTGCATGCTGTGCGCCCGCGAATGCCCGGACTGGTGCATCTATATCGACTCGCACAAGGAGACCGTCCCCCCGGCCGCCCCCGGCGGGCGCGAGCGCAGCCGCAATGTGCTGGACCGGTTCGCGATCGACTTCGCCCTGTGCATGTACTGCGGTATCTGCATCGAGGTGTGTCCTTTCGACGCGCTCTTCTGGTCGCCGGAGTTCGAGTACGCGGAGGAGGACATCCGCGATCTCACCCATGAGCGGGACAAGCTCCGCGAGTGGATGTGGACGGTGCCCGCGCCGCCCGCGCTCGACCCGCGCGCTGAGGAGCCCAAGGAGATCGGCGCCGCCCGTAAGGCCGCCGACAAGCTCGCCGCCGCGGAGGCCGCGGCCGCCGCCGAGGCCGCGCAGGCCGAGGCGGAGCACGCCTCCGACACGAGCGACGGGCCCAACGGGACCAACGCGAGCGACGGGACCAACGCGAGCGACGGGCCCAACGCGAGCGACGGGGCCGACAGGACCAACGGCACCGACGGATCCGACGGAAACGGAGCCGCCACGTGAGTCCCGCGGTCCACCTGGCCGCCACCGGCCACGGGTTCCTGTCGCCGACCGGCGTCGAGATCGCCTTCCTGCTGGTGGGCATCGCGACCCTCGGCGCGGCCGTCCTCACCGTCACCACCAAGCAACTGGTGCACGCCGCCCTATGGCTGGTGGTGGCGCTCGGCGGCATCGCCGTGGAGTACCTCCTGCTCACGGCGGAGTTCATCGCCTGGGTGCAGGTGCTGATCTACGTCGGCTCCGTCGTCGTCCTCCTCCTCTTCGGGCTGATGCTCACCAAGGCGCCCATCGGCCCCTCCCCGGACGCCGATTCGGGCAACCGCCCGGCCGCGCTCGCGGTGGCCGTGGCCGCCGCGGGCGTCCTGGTGTGGGTGGTCGTGGACGCCTTCCGGACCACCTGGATCGAGCTCGACAAGGGCGTCCAGGGCTCCACCGCCGTCTCCGGTGAGAGCCTCTTCCGCCACTGGGTGCTGCCGTTCGAGGCGCTGTCCGTGCTCCTCCTCGCCGCGCTCGTCGGCGCGATCGTCCTGTCCCGTAAGACCGCCGAACCGCGGGACGCCCAGAGCGGCAAGGAGAAGCGCTGATGCACCTCGCCTACCCCGCCGTGCTCGCCGTCCTCCTCTTCTGCACGGGCCTGTACGGCGTCCTCGCCCGCCGCAACGCGATCCTGATGCTGATGTCGGTCGAGCTGATGCTCAACGCCGTCAACCTCAACCTCGTCGCCTTCGACGTCTGGCTCCGCGACACCCTGCACGCGGGCCAGGCCCTGACCCTCTTCACCATCGCCATCGCCGCCGCCGAGATCGGCATCGGCCTCGCCATCGTCCTCCTCGTCCACCGCAACCGCGGCACCGCCGACGTCGACAGACTCCGGGACCTGGCCGACCCCCCGTCGGACGGCCAGGACCCGATGGACGACAGCATGGCAGCCCCCACTGACAACGCCGCCGACCAGGCACGACGCGCCCGGAGGCAGACCGCGTGACGACCACGACCGCCGCCGTTCTCGTCCCCCTGCTGCCCTTCCTCGGCGCCGTGGCCGGGCTCCTGCTGAGCCGCCGCGCCCCCGGTTTCGTCCGCCCCCTCGCGGTGCTGCCGACCCTCGCCGCGGCCGGGCTCGCCGTGCTCGTCGCCGTACGGCAGGGCGGGGGAGCGGGCGGTGGCACGGCCCCGCTCACCGCCGCGACCCGGCTCGCCGACACCGGCTCGGTCCCCATCGACCTCGCCCTGCAGGTCGACGGCTTCGCCGCCCTGGTCGCGGTCCTCGTCGCCGTCGTCGCCTGCTGTGTGCAGATCTACTCGACCGGCTACCTGCGGGACGACCCCCGCTACCCCTCCTACGCCGCGCTCGTCTCCCTCTTCACCGCCGCGATGCTCCTGGTCGTCTACTCCGACGACCTGATCGTGCTGCTCGTCGGCTGGGAGATCATGGGCATCTGCTCGTACTTCCTGGTGGGCCACTACTGGGAGACCGCGGCCGCGCGCTCGGCGTCCCTGAAGGCGTTCCTGGTCACCAAGCTCGGCGACGTGCCGTTCCTGATCGGCATCTTCGCGCTCGCGGGCGACACCGGCACGTTCCGGATCAGCGAGATCCACACCCGGCTGACCTCCGAGACCGCCGGGGTGCCGCTGGACCACCCCACCCTGATCGCGCTGCTGCTGCTGGCCGGGGTCGCGGGCAAGTCCGCGCAGTTCCCGCTGCACACCTGGCTGCCGGACGCGATGGCCGGTCCCACCCCGGTCTCCGCGCTGATCCACGCGGCCACCATGGTCGCCGCCGGTGTCTTTGTCGTGGCCCGGCTGCTGCCCGTCTTCGCCTCCTCCGCCGCCGCGCTCGCCGTCCTGGCCGCCATGGCGGCCGTGACGATGGTCGGCTCGGCGCTCGCCGCGCTCGCCCAGGACGACATCAAACGCGTCCTCGCCTACTCGACCGTCGGCCAACTCGGTTATATGACGGGCGCGCTGGCCGTCGACGACCGCGGTGCCGCCGTCTTCCACCTCATCACCCACGGCGCGTTCAAGGCGCTGCTCTTCCTCGGCGCGGGCGTGGTGATCCACGCCGCCGGCAGCAACTCCCTCGCCGCCATGTCCCGGATGAGCGGCCTCGCCCAGCGCATCCCCGACGCCTTCTGGACGATGACGGTCGCGCTGCTCGCGCTCGCCGCCATCCCGCCCTTCGCGGGCTTCTTCTCCAAGGAGGCCGTCCTCGGCACGGCCGAGCACGCCGCGACCGGCCACACCCCCGGCGTCCCCGAGGGCGTCGGCTGGACCGTGCTCCTCGCCGGGCTCCTTACCGCGCTCCTCACCGCCGGATACGCGGCCCGGCTGTGGCTGCTCGCCTTCCGCGGCCGGGGCGAGCCCGTCCCCGACCACGGCAAGCAGCCGGTGGCCATGAACGCCGTCCTGTGGGTGCTGTTCATCCCCACGGCCGCCCTCGGCCTCGCCTACGGCACGCTGCCCGACTGGTTCGACGGCGAGACGCTCACCCCGACCCTCACCACCTCCGTCCTCGGCACCGGGCTGGCCCTGGCCGGCGCCCTCGTCATGTACGGCGCCTGGCGGCACAGCTCGGCCCGGGCCGCCCACGTCCCGCTCGGCGCGGTGGCCGCCCACCCCGAAGCCGCCGACGCCGTCTCCGAGGCCGAGGCCATCGCCACCCACGAGGCGGCCTACGGCTCCATCGCGGGCGCCAGCGACCCCGCCGACCCCGGGCGGCTGCTCCTGGGCCCGCTGCACCGCCACGCGGCCGTCGGCTTCCACCTCGACGCCGTCTACAGCGCCCTGTTCGTCCGGCCCGTGGCCGCCGCCGCCCGGCTCGTCCGCTTCCTCGACCGCGAGGTCGTCGAGACGTACGTACGCGGCGCGGGCGGTGTGCCCCGCCTGCTCGGCGCGGCCGTCCGCCGCGCCCAGACCGGCAATGTGCAGACCTACCTCGGCGCGCTGCTCGCGGGCTCCCTCGTCCTGGCCGTGGCCGCCGTCCTCGTCGCAGCGGGAGCCTGACCCGTGAACCACACCGTCCTGCAACTCCTCCTCGCCGCCCTGGTCGTGCTCCCCCTGCTCGGCAGCGTCACCGCCCTGCTCCCGGCCCCGCCCGGGCTGCGCGGCCGCGGGCCGGACCAGGCCGTACTGCGCCACGGCGTGACCGTCACCGGAGTGGTGCTCGCCGCCGCCATCGCCCTGGCCGCCGGTTTCGACCACGACCACCCGGCCAGGATGCAGGCCCAGACGGACATCGGCTGGATCCCGGCGCTGGACATCCGCATCCACCTCGGCGTGGACGGCGTCTCGCTGCCGCTGCTCGTGCTGACCGCGCTGCTGACCTTCCTCAGCGCGCTCTACGCCTACTTCAACCGGCCCGCCGGGCCGTCCCCCAGGGCCTTCGTCGCGCTGCTGCTGCTCCTCGAGTCCGGCACCCTGGCCAGCTTCGCGGTGCTGGACCTGATGCTGTTCTTCCTGGCGTTCGAGATGGTCCTCATCCCGATGTACTTCCTCATCAACCGGTGGGGCAGCGGCGAACGGGACCGTGCCGCCTGGCGGTTCATCCTCTACACACTGCTCGGCTCCGTCGTCATGCTGCTCGGCCTGCTCCTCGTCGGGCTGGGGGGCGGCACCTTCGACATGGTGGCACTCGCCAGCACTGCATCCGATAGCGCCTCCGGCGCGGGGGGCTCCGGGCTCAGCCACACCACCCAGTTGATCGCGGCCCTCGCCATCATCGTCGGACTCGCCGTCAAGGCCCCCATGTGGCCTTTGCACAGCTGGCTGCCCGACGCCCATACCGCCGCCCCCACCGTCGGCTCGGTGCTGCTGGCGGGCGTGCTGCTCAAGATGGGCACGTACGGGCTGGTCCGCATCGTGCTGCCGATCACCCCCGGGGCGGCCCACACCTACGCGCCCTACCTCGCCGCGTTCGCCGTGGTCGGCATCATCTACGGATCCCTCGCCTGCCTGGCCCTGGCCCGCACCGGCGCCAAGGGCGACCTCAAGCGCCTGATCGCCTACTCCTCCGTCGGCCATATGGGCTTCGTGCTGCTGGGCATCGCGACCCTCACCCCCACCGGCGTGAACGGCGCGCTCTTCGCCAACATCGCCCACGGCCTGATCACCGGACTGCTCTTCTTCCTCGTCGGCGCCCTCAAGGACCGCTCCGGCACCACCGACCTCGACCAGCTCGCGGGCACCAGCGGCGCCGCCCTGTACGGCAGGGCGCCGCGCCTGGGCGGACTGCTCGCCTTCGGCGCCGTGGCCTCCCTGGGGCTGCCCGGACTCGCCGGGTTCTGGGGCGAGATGCTCGCCATGTTCGGCGCCTTCGACCCCGCCGACGGGCTCAGCCGCCCGGCGTATCTCACCTATATGGCGTTCGCCGGCTTCGGCACCCTGCTCACCGCCGCCTACATGCTCATCGTCGTACGCCGCGTCTGCATGGGTGACCATCCGATCGAGCCCCGCGTCGGGACCGAGCCCGAGCGGCCCGCCCTCGCCGACGTCCGCGGCTATGAATTCGCCGCCTGGAGCCCCCTGGTGGCCCTCACCGTCCTCGCCGGACTGTGGCCCGCGGCCCTCCTCGGCCTCACCGACCCGGCCGTGCAGCAGCTCCTCGCGGGAGGCAACCGATGACTGCGAACGCCACGAGCCTGGCCACCAGCCTCGTCCAGTCCGTCGACTGGCTCGCCGTCGCACCGCCCACCATCGCGGCCCTGGCCGGCCTCGCCGTCCTCGTCGCGGACCTCTTCCTGCCCGAGCGCAGGAAGCATCTGCTGGGCTGGGGAGCGATAGCGGGACTGGCCCTGGCCGCGCTCGCCCTGCTGCCGCTGCTGGACGGCGACCGCTCCACCTTCTGCCTGACCAGCGGCGCCCACGCGTGCAGCTACACGGCCGACACCTTCACCCTCGTCATCCAGTTCCTCGTGCTCGGCGGGGCGCTGCTCACCGGGCTGCTGTCCTTCAGCGCTCTCGACGACCTCAAACTCCCGGCGGGCGAATTCTGGTTCCTGCTGCTGTCCTCGGCCGCCGGGGCGGCTCTGCTGCCCGCCTCCCGCGATCTGGCGACCCTGGTCATCGCCCTCGAAGTGGCCTCGCTCCCGGCCTTCGCCCTGGTGGGCCTGCGCCGTGGCGACCGCCTGTCCTCCGAGGCCGCGCTGAAGTTCTTCCTCTCCTCGGTCACCGCGACCGCCGTGATGCTGCTCGGCGTCAGCTTCGTCTACGCCGCCACCGGCAGCCTCCATCTGTCCCGGATCGCGGATGCCCTCACCCATGTCGACCCGCGGCTCGACACGCTCGCCCAGGCGGGGGTCGTGCTCACCCTGGTGGGCTTCGCGTTCAAGACCGCCGCCGTGCCCTTCCACTTCTGGGTGCCCGACACCTACGTCGGCGCCCCCGTGCCCGTCGCGGCGTATCTATCGGTCGTCGGTAAGGCGGTCGGCTTCTCCGGCCTCATCCTGGTGACCGTCCTCGCCTTCCCCTCCTACGCCGATGTGTGGGGCCCGGCCGTCGCCGTCCTGGCCGCCCTCACCATGACCGCGGGGAACGCCGCGGCGCTGCGCCAGCGCCCGGAGCGCGCCTTCAGCGCCGTACGCCTGCTCGCCTGGTCCTCCGTCGCCCAGGCGGGCTATCTGCTGGTCCCGATCGCCGCGGCCGGCTACGCGGACTCCGCCAAGGACGCCTCCCGCGCCATCGGCTCCACCGTCGCGTACGCCCTGATGTACGCGGCCGTGAACCTCGGCGCCTTCGCCGTGGCCGCCCTGGTGGCCCGTACGAGCCCGGCCAACCGCCTCACCGACTACCGCGGGCTGTACGCGGCCCGCCCGGCCGCCGCCCTGGCGCTCGGCTTCTTCCTCCTGTGCCTGGCCGGGCTGCCCCCGGGCGTCATCGGGCTCTTTGCCAAGGTGACCGTCTTCTCGGCGGCCGTGGACGCGGGGCTGGGCTGGCTCGCGGTGGTGATGGCGCTCAACGTGGTCGTGGCGCTCTACTACTACCTCCAGTGGACGGCGCTGCTCTTCCGCGCCCCCGAGCCCGCCGCCGGGGCGGAGCCCGCGCCCGCCGCCGGGGCGGAGCCCGCGCCCGCCGCCGGGGCGGCCGTCGCCCGCCCGCGCGCCATTCCCCTTACGGCGGCCATCGGCCTCACCGCGGTCGTCGGCATCGCCCTGTCCGGCGCCCCGCAGCTCGTCCTGCGGTTCGCCTCGGACACCCTGCTGTAAACCGCTCCCGCGTCCGCCGCGGGTCTCCGTTCGCCCTACTTACGGCCGCCATCGGCCTCAACTCGGTCATCGGCCACCGGCCGTGCGGGCGGTCGGATCCGGCCGTGCGGGCCGTCGGCATCGGCCGCGCGCCCGCACCCGTGTGCACAAGGGAACTGGTGCCCTTCGCCTGGCGTTGACTTTTTCAGGAGGGTCCACTGGAAGGTGGAGACACCAGGCAAAGCGTTCCCCTGCGGCACAACGGGAGGGCACACAGTGCACCGCCGGCACAACGGGCTGAAGACCGCCGTACTCCTCGGTGGTCTGTCCGCGATCATCATCCTCATCGGCAGCCTCTTCGGCCGCACCGGGCTGATCATCGCGGTCGTCGTCGCACTCGGGACCAACGCATATGCCTACTGGAACAGTGACAAGCTGGCCCTGCGCGCGATGCGCGCCCGCCCCGTCAGCGAGTTCGAGGCACCGGGGCTGTACCGCATGGTGCGCGAGCTCTCCACGGCCGCGCGTCAGCCGATGCCCCGGCTCTACATCTCCCCGACCGAGGCCCCCAACGCCTTCGCCACCGGCCGCAACCCCCGTAACGCGGCGGTCTGCTGCACCGACGGCATTCTGCGGCTGCTGGACGAGCGCGAGCTGCGCGGGGTCCTCGGCCATGAGCTCAGCCATGTCTACAACCGCGACATCCTGATCTCCTCGATCGCGGGCGCGCTCGCCAGCGTCGTCATGTTCCTGGTGAATTTCGCCTGGCTGATCCCCATGGGCCGGTCCGACGACGACGAGGGCCCCGGCTTCCTCGGCATGCTGCTGATCATGATCCTCGGCCCGCTCGCGGCCTCCATCATCCAGCTCGCCGTGAGCCGCTCCCGCGAATACGAGGCTGACGCCTCCGGAGCCCAGCTCACCGGCGACCCCCTGGCCCTCGCCAGCGCCCTGCGCAAGCTGGAAGCCGGTACGAAGCAGCTTCCGCTGCCGCCCGAGCCCCGCCTGGAGACCGCCAGCCACCTGATGATCGCCAACCCGTTCCGCGCCGGTGAGGGCATGGCCAAGCTCTTCTCCACTCACCCGCCCATGCGGGAGCGCATCGCCCGACTCGAGCAGATGGCAGGACACCAACCGTGAAAACCCTCCTGAACCTCATCTGGCTGATCTTCGCCGGCCTCTGGATGGCGATCCTCTACGTCTTCGCCGGGGTCCTCCTCTGCCTCACGATCATCGGCATCCCCTTCGCGCTCGCCTCCTGGCGCATCGCCGGCTTCGCCCTCTGGCCCTTCGGCCGCACCACCGTCCCCCGCCCCGGCGCCGGAGCCGCCTCCTGCGTCGGCAACGTCCTCTGGCTCATCCTCGCGGGCTGGTGGCTGGCGCTCGGCCACCTGCTCACCGGCGTCGTCCTCTGCATCACGATCATCGGCATCCCCCTGGGCCTGGCCAACTTCAAGCTCATCCCGATCTCCCTGGCTCCCCTCGGCGTCGACATCGTCCCCACCGACCAGCCCTTCGGCCACCGCTGACCTGCCCGCCGACAACACCAGGGGCGGCACGGCCACGCCGCACCGCCCCTGCCGCACCGGTCCGAGTGCCGGCTACCGGTAGTTCACGAACTGCACCGCGAAGTCCAGGTCCTTGCCCTTGAGCAGGGCGATCACGGCCTGCAGGTCATCCCGGTTCTTGGAGGTCACCCGCAGCTCTTCGCCCTGCACCTGCGCCTTGACGCCCTTGGGCCCCTCATCGCGGATGATCTTCGCGACCTTCTTCGCGTTGTCCTGCGAGATCCCCTCCTGCAGCGAGGCGAAGATCTTGTACTCCTTGCCCGACGCCTGGGGCTCGCCCGCGTCCAGGGCCTTCAGCGAGATCCCGCGCTTGACCAGCTTGGACTGGAAGACGTCGAGGATCGCCTTGACCCGCTCCTCGGAGTTGGCTCGCATCTCGATCCGCTCGCCCGACCACTCGATCGAGGCGCCGACGTTCTTGAAGTCGTAGCGCTGGGAGATCTCGCGGCTCGCCTGGTTCAGAGCGTTGTCGACCTCCTGCCGCTCGACCTTCGAGACGATGTCGAAACTGGAGTCGGCCATCTTGAGTTGGCTCCTCGTACGTAGATCCGTCAGTGGCACGGCCCAGCGGACCGCTCCAGCCAGCCTAGCGATCTCGGCCATGATCCAGAGGCGATCAACCGGGTGGCGAAGCACCCCCGCGCATCAGGTATTGTTTACGTCGTTGCCAGGGAGCAGCACCGCGAGAGCGGGGCGCCTGGCCACATCCCAGGCGGTGTGCCCGAGTGGCCAATGGGAGCGGACTGTAAATCCGTCGGCTTAGCCTACCCAGGTTCGAATCCTGGCGCCGCCACAGTGGGAAAACGGCCCCCGAGCTGCGAAAACGCAGCCGGGGGCCGTTTTCGTTGGCGAGCGAGGATCGCGCCCGGAATGGGGCGGTCTATCCCGCTGTGTCTCACCCGATCTCGCGTGCTGACCACTGCGTGTGGGGCATGCGTGGGGCACGCTCGGGGATCATCCCCAGTTCTTCAGCGCCTCATCGATCCGGGCGTTCGCCATGGCTGTGGCGCCGTCCAGACACTTCGCGTAGACCTTCAGCAGCACGGCGACCGTGTGACCCGCACGGCGCGCGACCTCTACGGGGTCCACCCCCGAGTTCAGCCACAGCGAGACGCACGCGTGACGCAGGTCATACGGGCGGGCGCCAAGCGGTGAAGCCCGCTGCTCCGGCCCGAGCGCCACCTTTCGGGCCCGTGCCCAGACCTCCCCGTAGCCGCTCTCCTGAACCAGACCGCCGCGGGCGGTCCGGAAGAGTCGGCCATCGGGGGCCGCGCCGTACGTCTCCAGGTGCTCCCGCAGCATGGACACGAAGCCGGGCGGGATCGGGACGTGCCGCACGTCCTTCTCGGGGCGCCATTTCAGTCCGCGCTGGTCATGGGCGGTGCCTGAGTCGGTCCAGGAGCTTCCGACGCGCGGCCGGGAGCCGTCGAGGTGCAGCGTGCCCCACCCTTCCAGGGGCAGCTCACAGTTCTCGCGGCGCAGCCACACGGCCTCACCGGGGCGTAGCCCAGCGTGGTAGAGGCACCCGAAGAACGCCCGGAGGTGCTTCCCTCGGTCGCCCTGCTCGCTCACGGCCTCCAGCAGACGACGGGCTTGCCGTGGGTTGACCACGGCCCCGGGGTCCACCTGCTCCACAGGGTTGGGGATGGACCACTGCACCTGCGGAAGCGGGTTGGCGTCGAGCCGCCGAGCCTCCACGGCGAACCCAAGGGCATTGTGGAAGATCGCACGCTTCCGCCGGACCACAGAAGCGGCGGCGGCCTTCCCGTCCAGCCGGACCGTGAAGGCTGTGAGCACCTTCCGGAGCAGCAGCGGGTCATCCAGGGCGCTCATGGGCACCGCGTGTCGCTCGACCCATTCCAGCGTGCGCTGTACGTCTGCGGGTGGGTCCTCCGTCCATCGGTTCAGGTTGAAAGCCCAGCTATACAGCGCGCGGCGAAGCTGCCGAGCCTCCGGCATGCCGCGGCGCGTACTCACCAGGGCAGGGGTGGCACTGGCCATGGCCTCGGCCAGCGTGGTCCGGGTCTTCGCGGGAGCGGCCGGCCACTTCATCTCGATGTAGTCGCGGGCGTGCTGGTACCAGCTCACGTCATTGAGCTTGCGCAGCTCAGACAGGGGCAGGCCGGTCGCCTCGTCGAACCGCTCGCCGTTGTTCACTGCGGTGAGCAGTTCCGCGCGGCGGCCGTCGGCCAGGGTCTTGGTGCGGAACGTCTGGGAGTGCGGGGTGTCCCCGACCTTCCAGCGCAGCTCGGCCGAGGACTGCCCCCGGTCCTTCCGCTGCCGTACGGCCCAGACGCGGACTTTGAACGTGTGCGCCACGTGGTTCCTTCCATGCGAAAGGGGACCGGTCGCGGCGCGGCCGGTCCCCTTCGGGGGTGGGTCAGTAAGCGGGGGAGTCGAGGTCTCGCCACCAGGCGTCGAGGTCGCTTCGACGGACGCGCAGGTGGCCGTTCGGGAGCTTGATGAGCTTCGGGGCCTTGCCGCGGGCGCGCATCCGGTAGAAGGCGGCACGGCTCATCTTGATCTCTTTGAGGACGTCGGGGAGCTTGAGCTTGTCGTCGCGTGCCACGCGTTCGACTCCTTCGCTCTGATGGCGGGGTGTTGGGCTTTCCAGGGGCCGCGCCTGTCCGAAGCGCGGATTTCTGCGTCATCGCGTCACGCACGTCATTTGCGGCTCTGACCTGCGGTTATCCAGTGACGAGGGCAGCTCGGGGCGTGTCACAGGGTGGGGCGGGGTTCTGTCACCTGTGACGCGGGTGACGCGTGATGACGCAGGTTTGGCCGTCTGCGTCACCGCTGTCACTGCTGGTCAGGGGCCGGGGTCGGGTGGCTGGTGACGTGGGTGACGCAGGGTCTCTTCTCTTAGGAAAAAGAGAGGGGTGGTGTCTGTGGTGGTGCGGTGCGGCTCAGGACGTGAAGAAGGAGCCGCTGCGCGGCGCGTCTTGTGCGGCGGCGGCAGGCCGCCGGAACAGCAAGAGGAGCACCGTGCAGGGGCGCTGGGTGCTCCTCTTGCTGTTCGGCGCCGTGGTGGCGCGGGTCAGAACGCCGCGTCCTGCTGGTGCGGGGGCGGTGTCGCGGGGCGGGTCATCTCGATGTAGCGGGCGGAGCTGGTGCGGCCCCAGTCGATGAGGACGCCGCGTGCGGCGAGGGTCGGTTGTAGCCGCTTGAGCCGGTCGGAGAGGACCTTGCCGGTGGTGGGCCAGCCCTTGAGGGGGCGGCACTCCTCGCCGCTGTAGAGGCCGGTGAGGCAGTGCAGCCACTCCGAGGACGACATACGCACTTCCGCGCCCGTGTCGAGCCCGGCCGCGTGCTTGAGAACCGTCTGCGCGAGGAGGTCTCCTTCGATGACGTCGTCGTTGAGGTCATCGAGGCTGGCCCGGTACGCGGCCAGTGAGCCGAAGCCGGTAGCCGTGTCGAGTTGCGCGCACAGGTGGGCGAAGTCGGCCATCCTCAGGTCGGTGGGGGTGTCCGCCTGGGCGGCCCGCACCTTGACTGTCAGGTCCAGCAGGGAGCCGAGAACTACCGGCAGGATCTCCGCGTACTCGGTCCACAGCTCTGCCTCGGTTCGCCGCACCCGGGGCCGCACGAGACGGAGCGGGAGGAGGCGTTCGGCGAGGTCGGGCCTGATGACGCCGACGTCGATGCCGGTCAGGAGCATGGGGCGCCGGTAGCGGGAGCGGACGACGTCCCCGTCGGTGAACAGCGCGCGCTTGATGCTCTCGGCGCCGGTCACGATGCAGCACATGAGGTCGGACAGGTCCGGGGGCAGGTGGGAGAGGTTGTCCAGGGCGGTGACCCATCCGGCGGCAACGGCCGTGATCATGTTTTCCTCATCTTTCGGCGCCCGGCGCAGGTCACCGCTCATGCCCTCGATGATCCGTACGAGCATCCGGCCGCCGGTGGACTTGCCCGCCCCTTGGGGGCCGGTGAGGAACGGGGCGGGCACGGGCACGGACGGCTCCAGGCAGCCGATCAGCCAGGCGATGGCCAGGCACTCGGTCTCTGCGCTGGCGAAGTTACACAGGCGGAGCAGGAGGTCGATGCCCTTGCCGTCGGTGTCCTTGGCGGGCAGGGGGAGTTCGCCGGTGAGCTGGGTGCGCCGCCAGCAGACTTCCTGCGGGTCGGGGGTGAGGATGTCCCAGCCGGTGGGGTGGATGCGGACGGACTTGCCGTCGTTGCGGCCCAGGTCCAGCCAGGTCGCCCCGTCGAATCCGGGGGCGACGCGGATGTGGGTGGGCTGTACGTCCTCAGTCAGCGCGAGTGCTTCGATCAAGTCCAATGCCTCCTTGAGTGCGGTCCCGTTGAACACGCCGCGCCCGTCCCTGAACAGGCCGACCATGAGTTCCTGGCGGTGGCTTCCCGTGGTGCCCTGTGAGCGGATCGGGCGGGCCACCGGGTGGCCGTTCTTCTGCGCGTACACGGTTCCGTCGGCGGTGCGGAAGTACCGGAAGTGGGCCTGTGCGTAGTCGGTGATGACCTCGCGGGCGGGGTTCTTCTCGTCGTCGGACATGGTCACAGTCCCAACGTGGTCCGGGCGTTGGTCCACGCATCGGTGCAGTGCCGGGGCGATTCGCCCTTGGCCTGCGCGGCGGTGAACAGTCGCGCGATGTGGGCCTCGGTGAGGCAGCCGCACCGGCCGTGGGTGGAGAGCACGGCGAGGAAGGTCCGGTAGACGGTGGCATGGACCGCGCTGCGGGCCTCGGTGATGCGCTGCTCGGCCATGGCGATGCCACGGTCCAGGTAGGTGGGCGTGCGGTGGCGGCACGCGCCTTCCCCGGCCCATGCGGGCACGGTGACGGCGTGCGGCGCCTGCCGGACCGTGGAGGGCTCCTTCACGGCCAGGGCGCGCACGACCGCCGGCAGCGACGTCATGGTGCCGGTGCCGGGGCCGAGCCACCGGGCGTAGGCCATCGTGGACTTGATGTCCACGCCGTCACGGACGGCGTTTACGGAGCGCATGGCGCCCTGGTAGATCCAGTGCTCGCCGCGCGTCGTGGCGACGGTGCGGGTGGCGGGCAGCGTCTCGCGGGCCCACGCGACGGCCGCCGCGTTGTCGAGGTCGACAACGGTGAGGCCGGCGCCGCCGGGGTGGTAGGCCACCGTCAGGGCCTCCCGCCATGCCGGCGCCCACGCGGGCGAGGCGATGACGGACGGGTCGGTCGTGGCGGCGGCCCACGCGTGGCAGGGGTCGGGACAGATGCAGGGGCCGGGGGTCTTCATGTTCGGTCGGCCGCCACAGGCGTTCCTGGCGCAGGCCGGGCAGTTCCCGAAGGGCACCTTGCCCTTGCGCAGCGGCAGCACGGGCAGGCCCTCGGCCGCGAGCCGGAGGGCCGTGTGCAGGTGCCCGCTCATGCGGCTACCTCCCATCGGGTGGTGAGGAAGGCACGGCCGATCCACTGCGTGTAGGCGGGCGGGATGCATTCGCGGATGCCGTCGCGGTTCATCCACTCCACGCCCATCACACGGCGGGCCTGGCCGACGCCGGAGAAGTTGCCGATGTACTGGCCGTACCAGCCGGGCGGGACCGGGCGGCCCATCTTCGCCTGAGGCACGGTGTGCGCCGGGTGCTTCGTGGCCGTGAGGACGAGTCCGCCGCCGGGCTCGAAGTACCGGTGCCGGTAGGTGGCCAGCCCGAACATGGGCCCGCACAGCATCACCGGCCCGCGCAGCTTGGGCACCGCGCCGCGGACGTTTTCGATCACCCACGGGCGGCCGGTGGACTCCAGAGCGGCGCGGGTGGGGGCGATCAGGTCGGGATGGGCGTTGCCCTGGATTCGCTGGCACTCGCTGTCGTGCTGGCACGGCGGGGAGGCGTGGATGAAGTCGAACTCCGCACCGTGCTCGCGGATGAACGCCACCGCATCGGCCTGGATGAAGCGGAACGGATAGCGCGGTTGTGGGGCGAGATCGATGCCGGTCACGTCGAATCCGGCGAGGCGGTAGCCCATGCCGGCGCCGCCCTGGCAGCAGAACGCATCCAGCACCCGCGGGAGGCGGGATCGCCGGATCAGGGTCGGTTGAGTCATTCTGGGAGTACTCCTGTTCCTTGGGGACGGAGAAACCGCCCGGGGCGGCCCCGGTTCATTGGCGTGAGAGGGGGCCGCCCCGGGCGTTACTTGTTCTTGGGCTGGAAGAGCTTGAGGGTGATGCCGCCGACGCCGAGGGGGCCGGCGGTGGCTCCGGCGATGACGGTTGCGGTGTGGGCGGCGACGTCCATCAGCCAGCACAGGGCGGCGGCCAGTCCCCAGCCCCCGGCGACGACCGCTCCGGCGATGGCGAACGGGATCAGGACGCGCTGCCACGGGAAGCCGGTCGGGGTGGTGTCGTTGACGACGATGACGACCGGCTGTCCGGTGGCCTGTGCGCGCTGGTAGACGTCGGCGGGTATGTGCGGGGCCATCTGGCCGGGCGGGGTGTGCTGGCTCATTTCTGGCTCCCTCGGGGTGTGCCGCGGGCCCGCGCCGACAGGTGGCGCGGGCCCGTGCGGTGGGTGGTGTGCTTGTCGTCTTTCTTGTCGTGCGGCTTGTCGTCTGGCTTGTCGCTTGTCTTGTCTTGTCGCTTGTCGCCTCGCAGGTCACAAGCCATTTCCGGGCCTCCCAGCCCGTCCATGGGGCCTGTTGTGCGGTGCGTGCCGACAGGCGACAAGCGATCAGCTCTCGGGGGGCTGCCCGGGGGCGTGCTGGCGGTGGACGTAGCGGGCCTTGGTGCCCTCCCCGACACGCACGGCGGTCCCGTTCTCCACCCACGCCTTGAGCCAGCCGACGACCGTCTGACGGGTCGTGCCGTGGGTGTCGGCCAGCGCGCGGGCGATGGCCGATGCTCCAGTGCCCTCGGCGCCGGCGGCGAGCAGCAGCGCGAGCGCTTCCCGCTGCGCGGGGCTGTCCTGCTCGCCCCGCAGCGCCGACAGGTTCAGCCCACCCCGGTCGGCCGGGAGAGCGTCCGAGTCGGGGGCGCTCGGGTCGGGGGCGGTGGCGAACTGGGCATCGATCTCGGCCCGGAAACGGCGCAGCATCTCGTCTTCCGGCGAGTCCTGCCCGCTGTCCTGCTCGCCCCGCAGCGCGGACAGATTCAGCCCCGACCCTGATGGAGCGTTGTCGGTGCCCTCGTCGGTGCGGGGGGTGTGGTCGCGCATCCATCCGATGCGGTCAGCGTCCCAGCGGCGGGCGTAGGCGGGCCCGGCTGCCTTGGCGGACAGCGTGTCCAGGACGGGGTGCCGGTCGGATGTGGCGGCGATGATCTCCCTGATCTGGTTCGGCAGGACGCGCCAGGTCTTGAACAGCGCGGCCGGGGACTCCGGGGTGCCCATGAACCCTGACCCCTTGTAGGGGGCCTGGTCCACGCGCAGGCCGCGGGTGCCGGGGAACATCTTGCTCAGGTCCATGCCCTCGGTCTCGCCGCCGGTGAGTGCGACGCGGACCTTGGCTTCCCGGCGGATCATCAGATTGCCCAGGACGCTGCCGGTTGCTCCGAGCGCGGTCAGCACGGTGCGCAGACCCATGGCGCGGGCGATCCGGATGACTTCCAGGATCTTCTCGCCGAGCTTGCGCATCCGCCGGTCGGTGCTGGCCAGGATCTCCGCGCCCTCATCGATCACCAGCATGATCTGAGGGATGGCCGGGCTGATCGGCAGCAGGTCCGTATTCGCCTTGGCGAGCAGGTCCTGGTAGCCCATCTTGCGCTGCTTGGCGACCCGTACCGCCGCATCCAGCATGGTCACGGCTTCCTCGTAGGTACCGGCGAGCCAGTCCACCCCCGGCCGGACCGGCTTGCCCTCCGGGGTGCGGACCTCGCCGTTGAGGACGGGCAGGACCCAGGGCAGGCCCGCCGAGCCTGCGTTGAGGTCAATCACCCAGGTCAGCATGTCCTCCGCGCGGGCGAACCCGGCGAGGATCGCGTGCACCATGTTGGTCTTGCCCGATCCGGTCGGGCCGACGACCAGCGCGCACTGTTCCCGCAGGTACGCGCGGATCTGCTCGGCGTTCGTGCGGTAGCCCCACGGGATGCCCGTCATCACCGACAGCGGCCCGTAGTCGGCCGGGTAGGTGCGCTCTTCCTCCAGGACGTTGACCGTGGTCACGTCCATGATGGTCCGGCCCTGGTGGATGCCGGGGGCGGCGGTGGCGGTGCAGCCGTGCGGCAGCCGGGCATCTGCGGAGAGCTGCACGGAGTACTGGGCGATGCGGTCGTAGGTGATGCCGCCCTGCGGTTCCAGGTCCAGGGAGTACCCGGCACCGGTCTCCCACTTCTCCACGCCGAGCACGCGCACGGTGATGTTGCAGATCCGTCGGATCCGCTCCACCCATTCCGCGGCGATCTCCCGGCGCTCCGCGGAGAGTTCCTGCGCGATCTGGCGCTGCTCGGCCGCGAATGCCTCCTCTTCTCGCGCCTCCTCGAACAGGGCGGTGGAGCGGGCGGCGGCGCCGATCCCGACACCGATCGTGGCCAGGGACCCGAGGGCGGTCCAGGTGAGCGGGCCGTGGGTCATGGCCCAGGTGGTCCAGCCGGCCCCGACGAGCCAGGATGCGGCGCGGGTGGCCAGAGTGCGGCCGGCGTTGCGCACCCGCAGCCCGACGACGGTGTGGCCGAGGGCCCCGGCGGCGCCGACCCCGAGTGCCCAGCCGGGGGGCATGGAGGTGGCGGCGCCGGTGGTGGCGACGGCGAAGGCTCCGGTGGTCGCGGACAAGGCGCCGGTCACGGGTCCGTGACCGGCAGCCCAGTCCAGCACCGGGCCACTGCTGTGCTGTTTGGCGGTGGCGGTGGCGCTCATCTCAGACGTTCCAGCCCTTCTCTGCCTGGTTGCCGTTGCGGGGGTCCTCGTGGCGGGCGATGTCCTGGGCGTGGACCTGCCGGAACAGCGGGCCCATGTCCTCGGCGACGGCGACGGTGCTCATCAGGGCGCCGAAGATGTCGTTGAAGCCGGACGCGACCTCCTTCTCCAGCGGGAACTCGCTGTCGGAGCGCTCGGCGAGGATCTTCATCACATTGGCCACGCTGGTCAGCGCGGCCGGCAGCCCCTCGACCATGGCCAGGATCTCCATGGCGTTGTCGGGGTCGTAGGAGTTGGCGGCCTGCTCCATCTCGGCCGCGGTCTCTTCGAACTGGAAACCGGACACGTGCTCTCCTTCACTCACCTGAGGTGTGGTGCCGGTGGGAACCTTGGCCGCGGGCCGCTCCACGCTGTCCGCGACGTCTTCCGTGCCGTCCTGCGCGGCCTCCGCGTCGGCGGCGCCCTCCTGCTCGCGCAGGTGCTCGCGGGTGGTCTCGTCCCGTGCGGCGCGCTGCTCGGCTGCGGTGAGGACCAGGCGCCGGTACAGGCGGCGGCCGGGGTGCATCAGCCACGGGATGCCGAGCTTGCGGCCGAGCGGGGTGGTCAGGCAGCCCAGCAGGCCCACGGGCAGGGCGAGCAGGGCCGCCATCAGGCGACGCCCGTGGAAGCGGGCCGCGGACCGCCGAAGCGCCTTCCGGGCCGCCTTCCGGGCCGGGGCCTTGCGGACCGCCGCCCGCTGCGCCGCCACATTGGCGCCGGTCTTGGCGTCCCGCCGGGCGCGGTTCTTGTCGATGGCCGCATCCCGCGCGGCGCGGGCCTTGCGGACGGCACCACCCAGCAGGCCACCGCCGGAGGCCCCGCGCTTGCCCAGCCGGTTGGTGCCGACGGCGGCTTTGGCGTTGC
This sequence comes from Streptomyces violaceusniger Tu 4113, assembly GCF_000147815.2. Lineage (NCBI taxonomy): Bacteria > Bacillati > Actinomycetota > Actinomycetes > Kitasatosporales > Streptomycetaceae > Streptomyces > Streptomyces violaceusniger. The sequence continues at coordinate 642,795 of NC_015957.1, forward strand.
GGCGGGCGTCGGCGACCGCGCGGCGGGCCGCGGAGGTCTGCGCCCGCTGGTCCGCGCGGGATCCGGCCCTAGCCTGCTGCGACGCCCGCAGGCTCCGTATCTGCCCGATGCGACCGGCGCTCTTCCCCGCGCCGCCGGGCGAGTGCTTGGACGCGCCGTGTCCGGCCTTGCCGAGGGTCTTACCGCTGGTGGACGCGCCACCATGGCGAGCAGCGGGGCCGTTGCCGGAGCGGTTCCGGCCCGGCATACCGCCCGAGCGGCCCGTACGGGTGCCGCCCGAACGGTTCCCCGTCCGGCCACCGCCGAACGCGCCGCTGCGGTGCAGGCCCGCGCTACGGCCAGCAGCGCGGGCGGTGGCCCGGCGGGCATTCCGGCGGGGGTTGGGCTTGCGGGAGCGGGCGGCGGCCACCGTGGCCAGGACCACGGCGCCGGTGGCGGCGACCATGGCGCCGACCGGTCCGCCGACCAGGCCGGCGGACGCGACCGCGCCGATGGTGGTGTTCGCGCCGGTCATCGCCAGCGGCACCACCGGCCACCCGCCCGGCGTGTGCTCCACCCCGGACGCAGCGGCGGGGGCCGGGGCGGGTGTCGGCTCAGGCGGTTTCTCGACCGGCGGTGCGGCAGTGGCCTGAGGGGCCGCTACCGCTTCGGTGCTGGTGTCGGTCATGCTGACAGCACTCCTTGTCTGAAGGGAGAGCAGCGCCCGGACGCACGCTTTGGCCGGCCGCGTCCGGGCGACTGCTGAAAAGGGAGTTGGGGGCGGGTCCTACTGGTGACGCGGGTGGGCGGCGGCGATCTCCTGCCACCGGTCAGCCGGACCATGAAGTCGCAACCGCGCCGGGGTGAATCGGTCCGTACTCGCCGCTCAGAGCCCGTTGGGCTCCAGCGAGAAGAACATGACGTTCGCGTCCGCCAGCTCCGGGTGCGCCTGCGTGATCTCCTTGCGCAGCACCTCGTAGAGGTCGGCCCGGGTGTCACCGGGACGGGGCGTGAAGGTATTGGCGAACGTCGCGCTGATGAAGCCCCCACCGTGCGGCTTCTGCAGGGTCAGGACGAAGTGGTGCGAGCCCTGCTGCTGAGCGGCCGGGCCGGTGGTCTGCTGAGCTTGGGTGGTCACTGCGGGTTTCTCCCTGTCGCATCGGGTTGATCGGGCGGCGCGCGGCTTCTTGGTGGGCTGCGGCCGTGTGGGATGTCGAGATCAGCGCGCCGGGTCTGCTCGCCGGGTCTGCGAAAGGTGCCGCTCGCCGGGGCTCACCGGGTCTGCTTCACTGGTGCGGTCGACTGCTTCCGGCAGTCGCAATGAGGGCCAGCCCAATTGCCCTGGGCTGGCCCTCATTGGTGGTGCCGGACGCTTCTCAGGCGCCGGTTTCCTCGTGGGACATCAGCGAGCCCCACGCCCGGCGCACCCGCTGTTCCCCGCCGACGAAACCGGCCTCGCGGAAGGCGGCCACGGCCTGGCGGTAGGAAAGGGGCGGGTCGTCGGTGTAGCGCAGGTGCCGCAGGACGACCACGAGCTGTGAATCGCTCAGCGGCTCCCCCACAACCGGCGTAGGCACGCTGGCGACAGCCGCGATCTCCTCCAGCGTCACGGGCGTCTCCGGCGGGGCCGTCACGGGCGTGACGCCCTTCGGCGGCACGGTCTCCAGTTCGGGCGTGACCTGCGTGTCTTCCTCCGTCACGGGCGGCGTCACGCCCGTCATGGGGGGTGTGACGCCCTCCTCATCCCCGCCCTCGACAGGAAGCGGCGCCGGGGCGGGCGTGACGCCGTGGGCAGAAGGCGTGACGGGCGTGACGGGCAGGGCGAACATGCCCGCAAGCGCCGCGTCCGCGCCGGTCGTCATCCGTCCGCGCTGGACGTCGACCAGGTTCGCCCCGAGCAGGGCATCACCCGCGCCGACCTTCTTCGCCAGCTTCCACGACTCCAACTCCGAGCCGTCGCGGGCCTTCTTCTTGGGGTGGTTGGCGGCGCGGGCGCGGTGGTAGGCGAGCCGCTGCATCACGGCCGCGTTCCGGCGCTGCGATTCGGCGTCCACGCCGGTGCGGTAGACCACGATCCGGCGGGCCAGCAGGCCCATGCCCTCCGCGGAGACGCACATGGCCATGGGCGTGACTGCGAACACCACCGCCTCCGTGGTCGACTGAGCGACCGCGGCGCCGGTCACCGAGGCCACCGCCGGCAGCGTCCACAGCCCGATCCGCACGGCAGCCGGGGCCGACTGCCCCAGCATGGTCAAACCGACCAGGACCAGCGCCAGCACCAGCGTCGCGCCTTCACCGGCCGCGACTACGCCGAGCGCGGTGGCCGACCGGTGGAAGACGGATGTGATGTTGCTGTAGGTGCCGACTGCGCCCAGGCCGCCGAAGGCGACCATGGGCACTGCGGTGGCGCACAGGACGATCGTCTGGCCCCTGGTCAGGGGCCTTTCCGGGGTGTCGTTCATTGGGAGCTCCTGGTTCTCGAAGAGGGGTTAGGCGGTGGCCTGTTCCTCGGTGGCGATGCACAGGCCGCAGATGCCGCGCGAGCGCGGTATGCAGTAGCCGACATCGAGCCGGCAGCGGGGGCAGGTCCGGCGGGCGAGCATCGCCAGCGCCAGCGCGCCCCATTTGCGGGAGGTCATCGGCCGGACCTGTTTGGCCCGGTCGATGCGGTAGAGGTAGGCAACCCGCACTTCCCCCGTGCGGCGGTTGACCCGCATCACCTGCGCTGCGATCGGCTGTCCGCCGGGGCGCAGGCCGCGGGCCCGTAACTGCCGCCTGGTGGCCAACCTGTCATCCGGCGCATAGCGCCAGGGGTACGTCGGGATCCCCCAGCGGGCGCCGGCCGGGTCGAAGCACTTGCCGAACGCCGGCGACATCAGACCGCCGCCTCAACCTGCACCGAAGCGGGAACGTCGCCGTAGCCGACCAGCTCCAGCTCAGCACCCGCGTAGGTGGTCGCCGTACGCAGGACCTGGGTACGGCCGTCACGCTGTACCCGATGGCTCACGTCCTCCGGCGCGATGCCAAGTGCCTCGCGCCACGCCTCGAAACCGGGAAGGTCGGAGTGGAGCGACAGCTCCAACCGCTTCGGGTAGATGGGCGAAACGCTCACGGTCGGCGCCGGAAGGTGCCCGAAGTCCGCAGCCAGCAGACGCAGCGTGCGCAGCGGTACGACCAGGTCGTCAAACGCCAGACCCTCGCTCATGCCGCAACCGCCGTCCGCACCGCAGGGCGCCGCACCGATCGGCGCGGGCGCCGACCGGCCGGCCGCCTGCCCTTCATCGGACCGGTGCGCAGCAGCGCGGTCGCGTACGCCGCGGCCTCCGGGTCCGACTCGCGCAGCTCCGCGAGCACCGCGCGGGCCACGTCCAGACGCGCCCTGCGGTCGTCCTCAGTCTCCGCGGCCGAACCGGTGAACAGCTCCAAGTCGATACCGAACGCCAACTCCGCGAAATCCTTCGCGGTAACGGCCTCATGACCAGCAACGATGCACTTCATTGGGGCGTACTCCTCTCGGATGGAAACGGCCCAAAACAGCGGCGCCGGTGCTGCAACACCGGCGCCGCGGGCCGTTCTGTGGGTGGGGCAGCGGCCTTCAGCCGTGCTTCGCGCGAGCGTTGTCCTCGCTGCGCCGGTTGGCCTCAGCGGCTTTGCGGGCCAGTTCCTCCCGCTGGGCCTCGGTGAGCCGGACGACGGCGCTAGGTATGCCGATACGCTTGTTCATCAGGACCGTTCTCCTGTTCATGGCAGGTGTGGTCTCAGGCCCCGTCCGGTGTTCCAGCACCGTGCGGGGCCGCTGTGCGTGGAGGGCTGACGCTCTCCCCTCACCGCCCGTTCGAGACGGGCGGATCGGGCAGTTGTCAGCTCTGCTGTCTCGCCTTCGGGAGCGTGCTCCCGCTTCAGGCACGCGAGACGTTGACCTTTCGGTCTTGCCCTCCGGTTGACCAGGGGTCCGGGTCCCTCGGCCCGCTCTGTCCCGGGCCCCTTTTGGCATGGCGCAGCAGCCCCGCCCCCGAAGGGTTCGGGCTGGCTTGCGGCCACATCCATAGACTGGACCGGTGGACCGGTCCAGTCAACCTCTTCGGGTGGGATTCGATTGCGGTTCATCGCATCTCTGCTGGTGAGGGCTGCTTTTTGGGAACAAAAAAGCTGGACCGGCGGACCGGTCCAGCCCCTTCTGTCGTGCGTGACGGCTACATCGCGTAGGTCTCTTCCCGCTCGTAGAGAGGGCTCGGCGTGACCCCTTCCTCGCAGACCAGCGGGCGCCCCTCTTGGTCGTACGCCGTGTGCAGCACGACCGCCACCGGGGTTGGGTCCGACAGACCCAAGTGCTCCGCCTCGACCTCCGTCGCCAGACGCACCCTTGTGACGTCCGTCCCCTCCACGGGGAACCGGCCGGTCTGCCGACGCACGTACCGCGTCGTGCCCTCCGCAATGGGAGCGGTCTGGGCCAGGCGGGGCGCCGCATCCGCCACCTCGGGCGGGAACCACGCCACCGCATAGCTGTGAGGGCTGCCGTCGGGAAGCTGCATCACGCGCACCCGGCGAAGTGCCTCCGTGTCGCCGTCCATCCGAAGCGCCTCGGCCACATGTGCCGGAGGCGTCGCCCAGTCGGGGGCACCCACGCGCAGGAACGGCATGCCGCCGGTCACGCGCGCCGAACCGGCCCGGCGCCCGCCCGCCGGCCGTCCCACGGGGGTCTCGGTGACGATGAACCCCGTGCCCTGCTTGGCCTCTACCACACCGTCGTTTCGCAGCACGTCCATGGCCTTGACGGCAGTGGCCCGTGACACGGACCACTGCTCGGCCAGATCCCGTCCCGATGGGACGATCTCGCCCGGCCCGAACTCACCCGCTGCGATCCGGGACCGCAGGGATTCCGCGATTTCCTCGTACTTCAGCAGCGCCATGGCTCCCCTTGTCAGGTCCGTACTGGACTGGTCCACCGGTACACAGCATACTGCCCTCATGCCGAAACCAGAGCTGGCCCTAGCACCGGAGATCGAACACTTCTACTCACAGGTCATCGACGAGAACGCCCGGCTGAGCATGTCGGCAGACGGGCGGCTGGAACTCATCCGCACCCAGGAGATCCTGCGCCGTTTCCTCCCACCGGCCCCGGCGCGCGTCCTCGACGTGGGGGGAGGCACAGGCGCGCACGCACGGTGGCTGATCGAAGATGGCTACAAGGTCGAGCTGATTGACCCCGTGGCCCGACACGTCGAGCAGGCTGCGACGATCTGCCCCGCAACGCAGGGCGACGCGCGAGCGCTGGACGCGACAGACGCGAGCTACGACGTCGTGCAGCTCCTTGGCCCGCTCTACCATCTGCCCGACCCGGAAGACCGCCGCCAGACCCTCTCGGAGGCGCGGCGCGTGGTGAAGCCGGGGGGACTGGTCGCCGCGGCGGGCATCAACCGGTATGCCTCCCTCTTCGAGCACGTCAGCTACGCCCACCTACACACCGACCGTCTACAGACGGCCATCTCCAAGATCCTCCGCACCGCTGTACACGACGGCAAAGGCTTCACCCTGGCCTACTTCCACCGTGCCGAGGAACTGGCCGGCGAACTGCGTGCGGCGGGGCTGACCGACGTCGAGGTGTTCGGGATCGAGGGCCCCGCATGGTCGTTGCTCAAGGCAGTGGAGCAGCAGCCCGGGGAAGGGCCTACGGACGACCTGTTCGCCTCCGCGCTGACAGCCGCGCGGATGGCTGAGCCCTACCCCGAACTGCTCGCGGCCAGCTCTCATCTTCTCGCCGTCGGAAGAGCCTCTGACGGCGATATGTGACGGTGAAGTGAATGCGCGTCGTCACCGATAGGAACTGGTCGGCGGGTGCATGGTCAGGACAACATGTTACTGAAGTCCAGACTGAATCCCGGGATTGTACGGCGCGCATTCGCATGTCCTATAGCCGTCCCGATCGCTGTGTTCAGATAGCCGGCTAGCCCGAGCTCCTTGCCGCGCCGAATTGGTTCCTCAAGCTCCGGGCTACTCGAAATCAACATTTCCTCGATCTCGTGATCCTGGAGTCGCGTTGTGGTTAAGGCATGAAGTGCCGCATCTGCAAGATCTTGCGCTTCATGAGTGTCGATTAGCGCCTGGAGACCCATCTTGGTTCCGGCGTCAATCTGATAGCGACCTTCGTTTGAGTTAATCAGCCGCACGAGCGGTGAGGATATGAGGTGATCGGCATGCATCAATTCCTTTTCCGTGAACCCTCTGCTGAAGAGTCCGGGGTAATTCATGCCCATGGATTGCCCAGGTGGCAAAGTGCCAGCGGCGTGAATGAGGCAGCCGAGGCCAGCTAGGTAGTCCAAGTCTGAGGGGTGTACGGCAGTGAGATCGCTAGCGAATGGATGGATAGCGCGAGCGAGTGAGTCGGCTACCTCTTCCACGCTTGAGAGCTCACCGAAGCTGACCTCTTTCACCATCATGTTGAAGGACAGCAGAGCGAAGAGTTCTTTTGAAAGATTCTCCGCCACTTCAAGGGACTTCTTTAAAGCTAGCTGTGCTGTATTTCTCCTATCGTTCAGATGGATCCGATCAACGAGGAGCTCTACTAGGACATCCCCGAGATCAGGATCGCCAGTTTTTGCATACCCCGACTGTGCGGTGAGGAGGGAGGATTGAACGCCCGGATCCCGCATGGCTGCCAGGACTGGGAGGGACTTCTCCTGTACTGCTTCGAGGAATACGTTGGTCAGTTCCTCTGCTCGGATGCGAGCCAACTCGTGCGCATCTTGTGCCAGTAGTTCAAAGTTTTTCTCAAAAACTTCCATGGCTGCGTCTTTGGCTATCTCCTTGGCGTCGCTATATCCGATGCCGAAATTGATGTCGCCCATGGCCTGAAAGTTATTGGAATCATTTCCTGCCGACTGCCGCTGGGTCTTCCATCTCCTCATTGGCGCCCAAACTGGTTATTGTCGCCGATGTTTATGTCTTTTCCGCTCTGGAAGTTAACCGAGTTGTCCCCGCTGTGCTGGGACTGTCGTGGAGCTCCGTTCCGTGTGCTCTGCTGGGGCGCCCTAAGTAGCTGATGCCCCCCGATCGACACGCCGAACAAGCCGAAAAGTGTACCGAGGATCCCGGCTAGCAGGGCGGCCTTCTCTAGGCCGAGCCAGATGCTGATCCCGATGATGACGATTCCGACGGCGACGGTTGCGCCCCAAAGTATTCGGTGCTGAGTGCTTGCCACAGAGCAAGTTTCCAGCAGTAGACCAGCCTTGTCAGCCGTGTCGGTGACCGAACGCACATGTCGTCGAAGTCCGGTCCCTCACCACGCGGTTGGGAATGGGGCAGGTGTGGGGCACTCCATGGCCACGGAGGCGTTCCCGCTGGTCAACGGCTGAGCGATGCGCGGACTGTAAATCCGTCGGCTTAGCCTACCCAGGTTCGAATCCTGGCGCCGCCACAGTGGAAAACGGCCCCTGACTGCGGAAACGCAGTCAGGGGCCGTTGTCGTCGGCAAACAGGGATGGTTCCCGGAATGGGTGGTCCATCCCGCTATGTCTCGCTCGGTCTCGTGTGCTGACCGCTGTGTGTGGGGCGCGTGACCGCTACGGAGTTCACGCCCGGGTTCAGTCACAGCGAGAGCAGGCGTGACGCAGGTCATACGGATTGGACGCCCAGCGTGATGCCTGCTGCTCCGGCCTGAACGCCGTCTTTCGGGACCGTAGGGCGTACGGCGCTGAGACCGTTTCACCAGAGGAAGACCGGAATGTTGATTCGGTCGGCCCGAGACCTAGTCATCCGCCGTGTTCGCCAGAAAGGTCAGGTTGACATCGATGAGGCGCTCAAGTGTTTCTCTGGCGGTGGTCAGGCTGTCAATTGTGGAGGAAAGGCGGGTTCGCTCCTGATTCATTACGGTCAAGGCTTGCTGGGCTCTGTCCATGTTGGGCTCTGTCATGCAGGGGACCATCTGAAGGATGGTCCTGCTGGACATTCCGGCGGCCAGGAATGTCTGAATCAGCGCCACCCGCTGGACATGATCGTCGCCATAGCACCGCTGACCACTGGGGGACCTTGTGCTGACCAGCAAGCCTTGCTGCTCGTAGTAGCGCAGTGATCGACGGCTCGCCCCTGTCCGGGCGGACAGTTCACCGATCCGCATCTCAACCCCTTGTGTGCATTGGGTCACAGCGACTTGCCCTTGACATCGATGTGAGCGTTTAGCTTAACCCCATGGCTCGCGAGCCGTCGTCGTCCAGGGCATCCGGTCGCCCACCTCTCGCGTCCGCGAGCACGAAAGGGAGAAGTTCGTGATCAAGTTCGCCTTCATGATCAACCGTATCGATGGAATGGCCGTCGAGGAATTCGTCGAGCATCACCGAAACCGTCATGCCCCGTTGTTCACCTCCATTCCGGAAGCACGGCAGTACGTGAAGAAGTACACCGTCTCCCACCCGGTGACCGCCGAAGGCTATCCGGCTCCCGCCTACGATGGCCTCACCGAAATCTGGTTTGAAAGCTGGACGGATCACGACGCCTTCTTCGCTTCCAAGAATTACAAGGAGTTGGTGAACCCGGACGAGAGCAGGTTCATCGATATGAATTCGGTGGCGGTAATGGTCACTGAAGAAAGGGTTGTGATCTAGCCCGTTGGGGCTGCGCGCCGCATGCCGCAGGCGCCGCCACCGTGGAAAACGGCCCCTGACTGCGGAAACGCAGTCAGGGGCCGTTTGCTGTGTTCAGGGTGGAGCGGGGGCGCGGCCTTGCGCCGGGCCTAGGACTGGGGGCCGGTCCAGGTGAAGGTGGCGGAGGCCCGGGCGGGGAGCTGGTAGCTGAAGGACTGGCTGCCCCAGTTGACCTTCAGGGTCTGCTGGCTGCCGGTGTCGTTGTAGGCGATCAGCGCCTTGGAGCCGTCCGGGTTCTTCCAGGCCACGTTCGGCACCGTGGAGCTGGCGCTGGAGTCGATGCGGCGGGCTCCGGGCTTCACGAACTTCGTGAGGTGGCCCATCGTGTAGTACTCGACCGTGTAGTCCACCCGGCCGCTCTGGCCGTCGCCGTTGTGCACGGCGACCAGGCCGGTGCAGGTGTCGCAGCCGCCGTTGTGCGGGCCCTTGTTCTGGTCGACGGCGAGGCTCCACTTGATCCAGCTCTTGCCCCAGTTGCGGGTGTAGTCGATCAGGTTGTGCATGTCCTCCTGCTGCTGATTGGCGACCCAGGTGCCGCCGGAGTGCTCGGTGTCGAAGGCGTCCACGTTCGGGTACTGGTTGTGGACGGTCGTCTGCTGGCCGACGTTGCCGCCGTAGCCGTGCCAGGCGATGCCGCCGAAGTTCGGGTGGTTGCGGACGGCGGCGTCGTCCACGACGGGCGCACCGAAGCCCGCCCACTGGTCCCAGTTCCAGTCGAGGGCGAGCACCTTGGTCTTCAGGCCCGCGTTCGCCAGCTTGGGCAGCAGCTCACTCTTCGTGAAGTAGTTGAGCCCGGAGCCGTTCCACTGCATCGACGGGTAGCCGGCGCAGCAGGTGGGCTCGTTCTGCACGGTCACGTAGTCGATCGGCACACCCCGGCTCTGGTACTCCTGGATGTACTTCACGAAGTAGTTCGCGTACGTGCCGTAGTACTGCGCCTCCAGCCAGCCCTGGTTGAGCTGGTCGTTGTCCTTCATCCAGGCCGGGGCGGTCCAGGGCGAGGCCATGACCTTCAGCGCCGGGTTGAGCTGCCTGGCCTGCTTGGTCAGCGGCAGGACGTCGGCCAGGTCGTGGTTGATGGAGAACCTGGCGAGGCCGGGGTCGGTCTGCCCGGCCGGCACATCGTCGAAGGTGTAACCGAAGCGGGCCAGGTCGGAGCCGCCGAGCGGGTTGCGCAGGAAGCTCACCCCGATGCCGTCCGTGGGCGAGAAGAGCTTGCGCATCACCTCGTCGCGGGTGCTCTGGCTCAGTGCGCCGCTGCTGTTGAACAGCCATGCGGCGGTGTCCGTGAACGACGCCCCGGCGCCCGAGAACTCCTGATACATCCTGGATTCGTCGACGGTGACACTGCCGCCCCCGCCCGAGCCGAACCGGATGGGCGCCTGCTGTTCCAGGCCCTTCACGACGGTGCGGCCGTCGGAGCCGGAGGTGGTGGTCAGATAGACGTTGACGCTCTCGCCGGCCCTGACCGAGCCGGTGTCGGCGGTCGTGGCGTCGGCCGGGGAGGTCAGCCATGGGCCGGCGGCCACGGCGACCGCGGCCAGGGCGCTCACCAGGGCGGTGCGCGTGGTACGAGGGGATCTGGATCTGACGGATCTCATGAAACCGATGCCTTTCCTGTGCGGACAGGCTCGGGCCGGTGCGGTCACGGCCGGAGAGAAGGAAGGGGAAACTCCGGTGACCGGTGTGTTCACGGCAACGGAGCGGCGGAGCGGCGGAGCAGCGAAGCACCGGTGTGTTCACGGTGCTCGGTGACTGTGATGATCCGAGGCCTGCCGCCGGGCGTCAAGCCTCGCGGACGACTTACCTCATGGCGTGGATTAAGTGCGCCCCCGCCGCCGTACGGGCGGCCGTCCGTCGTGGCGCGCCCTGGGTTCCGTGGGGCCGCTCCTAGGGTGGTGATTCCCCCGTATCAGGACAGAGAGGGCGGATCGTGCTCAGGGGCTTCAAGAACTTCCTCATGCGCGGTGATGTCATTGTTGTCGCCATCGGCCTGGTCACAGCGCTGGCGTTCTCGACGCTGATCAAGGCGTTCACCGACTCCGTGATCAACCCGGTCATCGCCCGGCTCCAGGGCGGCAAGGCGGTCGGGCTCGGCTGGCAGCTCGGAAACGTGGGGAACAACGCGACCTACATCAACATCGGGTCGTTCATCTCCGCCCTGATCTACTTCATCATCTTCATGGCCGTCATCTACTTCGTGATCGTCACGCCGTACAAGTACACCCAGGCCCGCCGGGGCGCCGAGGTCTTCGGCGAGCCGGGCCCGGTCAAGACCTGCCCGGAATGCCTCGCCGAGGACCTCCCCGAGGCGGCGCGCAAGTGCCGTTACTGCGCCTCGGATCAGCCGCGCATGGATTAGCCGCCCAGCCCACTGGCCGCCGCCCCCTACCGCGCCCCGTCGAGGTCCAGCTCCAGCATGCGGATCGCGTTGCCGCGCAGGATCTTGTACGTGGTCTCGGGGGAGAGCCCGGCGACATGCTCGGCGGCGATGCGGCGGGTGTGCGGCCAGGTGGAGTCGACGTGGGGGTAGTCGGTCTCGAAGGTGGCGTTGTCCACGCCGACCGTGTCGAGCGAGGCGACCCCGTGCTTGTCGCGGAAGAAGCAGCAGTAGATCTGCCGGTAGTAGTACGTGGACGGCGGCTCGGGGATGAGGTCGCGGACGCCGCCCCAGGCCCGGTGCTCCTCCCAGACGTCGTCGGCGCGCTCCAGGGCGTAGGGGATCCAGCCCATCTGCCCCTCGGCGTAGGCCAGCTTGAGGCGCGGGAAGGAGACCAGGACGCCGCTGAAGAGGAAGTCCATCATCGAGGCCATGGCGTTGTTGAAGCTGAGGGCCGCCTGGACGGCGGGCGGCGCGTCGGGGGAGGCGGCGGGCATCTGGGAGGAGGAGCCGATGTGCATGCACACGACCGTCCCCGTGGCCTCGCACTCGGCGAAGAAGGGGTCCCAGTAGCCGCTGTGGATGCTGGGGAGCCCGAGGTGGGTGGGGATCTCGCTGAAGGTCACCGCGCGGACGCCGCGGGCCGCGTTACGGCGGATCTCCTGCACGGCGAGGTCGACGTCCCACAGGGGGATCAGGCAGAGCGGGATGAGGCGGCCGCCGCTGTCGCCGCACCACTCCTCGACCATCCAGTCGTTGTACGCCCGGACGCACGCCAGCCCGACCTCCTTGTCGTTCGCTTCGGCGAAGGTCTGGCCGCAGAAGCGGGGGAAGGTCGGGAAGCACAGCGACGCCTCGACATGGTTGAGGTCCATGTCGGCGAGGCGGTCCTTGGGGTCCCAGCAGCCGCGGCGCATCTGCTCGCGGGTGATGCCGTCGAGGGTCATCTCGTCGCGGGAGAAGCCGACGGCGGCGATGATCCGCTTGTAGGGGAAGAGGTCGCCCTCGTAACTCCACCAGTCGGTGAGCTGGCCGTCCGGGTCGGTGGTGAACTTGTACTTGCCGCCGACGTAGGCCAGTTCGCCGATCCCGGCCGTCAGCGGCTTGGGGCCGCGGTCCCGGTACTTGGCCGGGAGCCAGGTCTCGAAGAGGTGCGCGGGCTCGATCACATGGTCATCGACGCTGATGACCCGAGGCAGCTCGGTCGTGCCGTTCGTCTCGTCGGTCATCTCGCCATCTCCCCGGTCTATTCGTGGTGATCCTGTCGCTCCGTTTGATCTGATCCGACGGCCCGTTTTGATCTGACGGTTCGTCAGATTCTGGCGGCAGAGTAGGGCGGATCGCTTCAACCAACAAGAGAAAGTCCCGTTTCCGCACCTACGTCCGGGGCACACGATGTGCGACAACCGGGAGGAAACGGTGAACGCATCGTCGATCGCACGCGGACTGGGTTCGGCAGCGCGCACACGCACCCCACGCCAGGCGGGCAGCCGGGCCATCGAGGCGGCGGCCCGCTGGGGGCTGGCCACCCGGGGGGTGCTCTATCTGCTCATCGGCGTCCTGGCGCTGCGCATCGCCTTGGGCGACCGCGGCGAGCAGGCCGACCGGGGCGGGGCGCTCCAGGTCCTCGCCCAGCAGCCGTTCGGCGCGGCGCTGGTCTGGGCGGTCGGCATCGGGCTGGTCTGCATGGCGCTGTGGCGGCTGTCCGAGGCGGTCTTCGGGGCCGCGGGGCCGGATGGGGGCGCGGTACGCAAGCGGCTGGCGGGGGCGGCCCGCGCGGTCTTCTACGGCGTCGTCGCGTACTCCGTGCTCTCCTTCGCCACCGGTGAGCAGGGCAGCGGCTCCAGCGACCGCCAGTCCCAGGACGTGACGGCCCGCACGCTCGACCTGCCGTACGGCCGGTGGCTGGTCGCCGCCGGCGGGACCGCGGTGGCAGCGGCCGGGGTGTGGATCGCGGTACGGGCGCTGCGGCGCGCCTTCCGCAAGCACCTCAAGGTGGGCGCGATGTCCCGGCGGACGCGGCGGGCCGTGGAGGCGCTGGGGGTCTGCGGCGGGGTGGCCCGCGGGGCCGTGTTCGCGGTGGCGGGCGGCTTCGCGCTCTCGGCCGCCGTGCGCTACGACCCGGGCAAGGCGAAGGGTATCGACGACACCCTGCGGACCTTCGCCGGGACGGCGGCGGGGCCGTGGCTGCTGATGGCGGTGGCACTGGGGCTGGCGCTCTTCGGGGTGTTCTCGTTCGCGATGGCCCGGTGGCGCCGGGTCTGAGCGCGCTGCATGTGCCCGGGCGCTCGGGCCTGGCTCTGTCTGTGCTCGTGGGGCCGGACCTGAGCGCGATCCCTGTGCCAGGGGGCTCGGGTTCGGCCTCCTTGTCGCGTGCCGGGTGGCACCGGGCCCGATCTCGCCGCCTGCCCCTCTGTCCCCGGCGCCGGGCCCCCGCCCCCGCGCCTCGCGCGTGTCGCACGGATGTGCCCCGTAAGGCGGTCTTCCCCGGGGTTCCGGGCGCCGGGACCATCGGACGATGCCGACCCTCAAGCCCCGCCTGCCGACCATGAAGCCCCGCGTCCGTATCGCCGCCATAGGGGCGGCCTTCGCCCTCGCCGCCGCCACCCCCGTCGCCGCGTACGCCGCGCTGGACGACCCGCCCGCCGTCGCGACCTCAGGCGGCGCCGTGGACCGGGGTAAGCCCTACGTCGAGACCCGGCTCTTCTTCGGCACCGAGCGCCCCGACGGCGGGCCGCCCGTCACCGAGAAGCGGTTCCTGGCCTTCGTGGACCGGCAGATCACCCCGCGCTTCCCCTCCGGCCTGACGATCCACGACGGCCGGGGGCAGTGGCGGGACCAGAACGGGACGATCGAGCGGGAGCGCTCGTACGAGGTGATCCTGCTCTACCCGAGGTCCGAGGCCCCGACGCAGGACCCGCGGATCGAACGGATCCGGACGGCGTACGAGCGGCAGTACGCCCAGGAGTCCGTGGCCCGGGCCGACGCACCGGCCCGGGTGGACTTCTGAGCCATCGGGCCGGAGCCGACCACTCCGGCCACCCCGACCGCCCCCGCGTCTCAGCCCCGCTCGGCGGCCACCGCCGCCACCGCCTCCGCCACCGGCGTGTCGCCGTTGATCAGCTCCAGCGTGCGGCCCGCCGTACGGGGCTCGTCCAGGAGGGCGGCCAGGACCGCCGCCACATCGTCGCGGGTGATCTCGCCCCGGCCCGTGTGTTCGGCCAGCTTCACCCGGCCCGTGCCCGGGTCGTTCGTCAGCCGGCCCGGGCGCAGCACCGTCCAGTCGAGGCCGTCCCGGGCGCGGATGTCGTCGTCCGCCGCGGCCTTGGCGCGCAGATAGGCGGCGAAGACCGGGTCGGTGTCCGGCGGTGGCTCGTGGGACGCGCCCATCGAGGAGATGATCAGGAACCGGCGGGCCCCGGCCCGCTCGGCCGCGTCCGCGAAGAGCACCGCGGACCGGTGGTCGACGGTCTCCTTACGGGCGGCACCGCTGCCGGGGCCCGCACCCGCCGCGAAGACGGCCGCGTCCGCGCCCTCCAGATGCTTGACCACGTCCTCCAGCGAGGCCGACTCGAGGTCGCAGACGACGGGTTCGGTGCCCGACGCCAGCAGGTCGCCCGCCTGTTCCGGCTTGCGGATGATGCCCGCCACTTCGTCTCCGCGCGCGGTGAGCAAGTGCTCCAGCCGCAGCGCGATCTGTCCATGTCCACCAGCGATGACAATGCGCATGATCCCGACCGTACGCCGTGCGGCCTACTGTTGCTCGCCGCCGCTCTGCGACCGCGCCTGCCGGGGCAGGTCCAGCGCCACCGCGGCCGCCGAGTCGCAGTACTCCCGCACCGCGCTGGTACGGGCCACCACCCGGCCCCGGTGCACCACGACCCTGCTGTACGCGAGCGAGAGCACCCCCGCGAGCCCGTCCCCGCGCACCGCGAGCAGCTCCGCCGGGAAACCGGCCTCCACCCGCACGTCGGCCAGCCCCATGGCGGCCCGCGCCCGCCCGCACACCGCCTCGTACGCCTCCTGTGGCCGCAGCTCGCCCCGGGACGCCAGCAGAAAGGCGGCCTCCAGAGGATCGCCCCGGCCCACCGGATTGACCGCGTCCCGCAGCGCCCCGCTGCCCGCGGCCACCCGGACGCCCGCGGCGCGCAACAGCCGCACCGGCGCGCAGGCGCAGGGGCGCGCTCCTCGCATCCCCTGGCGCTCCAGCCCGGCGCAGTCGCCCTGGGGGAGGCAGACGACGGTCACCCCGGCCGCCGCCAGCCGCTCGGCGATCCTCCCCGCGCTCTCCAGGGGCAGCCGGGACAGCCCGCCGCAGGGGCCGATGGTGACGCCCGGCCGCAGGCCCCCGGCCATCGCCGCGAGCCGGGCGAGGCGGGCCGGGTCGTCACCGTCCGTATGCAGATCGACGGCGCAGCCGTGGCGGGCGGCGAGGTCGAGGACGGCCTCGGCGTGGCCGGTCGGATCCGGGTCGAGGTCGGGGCAGCCGCCGATGACCGCCGCGCCCATCTCCACCGCGTCCCGCAGCATCGCCAGACCGTCCGCCCCGGCGGCGCCGGTCAGCACCCGGGGCACCGCCACCGCGCTCAGCTCCGTGAGCCCGCGCAGGGTCCGGCCGGCCTCCAGGACCGCCTCCAGGGAGTGCAGCCCGTGCACCCCGCCGATGCGGACATGGGTGCGCAGCGCGGTCGCCCCGTGGCCGAGCTGGAGCAGCGCGGCCTCGACGGTACGGCGCTGGATGTCCACGGGGGCGTACGGGACCGGGCCCGCCATGTCGGCCGTAAGGGCGGTGTCGCAGTGGGCGTGGGGTTCGGCGGGGGCGGGCAGCAGCAGATAGCCGCCGAGGTCCAGCCGGGTGCCGGGGACGAGGCTGCCCGCCGTGCCCACGGCCTCGATCCGTCCGCCGCTGAGCCGGACGTCCACGGTGCGCCCGTCGGCGAGCCGGACGCCGCCGAGCACCAGAGCGGTGGGCTCGGGGCCCGCGCCGCCGTTCCTGGGCGGCTGCTGAGGCTGCTGCTGGCTCTCGGGCATCGCACTCCTGGGATTCGCAGGGCGTGCGCGGGGCGCACAGGGGCGCGCGACGGTTGCGTGACGAGGGCGGTGGCGGTGACGCCAGGGCGCCACGGGTACGCGCCTCGCACGCGAGGGGTAAGGCGACGAGCAACGCGCCGGGCACGCGTCGGATGCGTGCGCAGCCAAGATCACGCGGGTGCGATCCGAAGCCTAGGACGCGGTGGGGGCGGCTTCGCGGAGGAGCCGAATAGTCGTACCGGTGTGGTGCCTGAGCCCAGGGTGACGAGGGGGCGATACGGATTTCACCTTCGGCGGCCGACCGTGTAATGTCTTCATCGCTCGCCCCAATAGCTCAGTCGGCAGAGCGTCTCCATGGTAAGGAGAAGGTCTACGGTTCGATTCCGTATTGGGGCTCTGATGTGTGAGGTTTCCCGTTCGGCTACGCTGTGTCGAGCGGGGAGTCACTCGCATCACAGCGGTGTAGCTCAGTCGGTAGAGCAAGCGGCTCATAATCGCTGTGTCACCGGTTCAAGTCCGGTCACCGCTACTGACAGTAGCCGATTGCGGGGTCGGTCCTTCGATCGGCTACTCTTTCTGTGTTAACCCTTTATCAGTTCGTCAAGGAGCACTCACGTGGCTGCCACCGACGTCCGCCCGAAGATCACGCTGGCCTGCGTGGAGTGCAAGGAGCGGAACTACATCACCAAGAAGAATCGGCGCAACGACCCGGATCGTCTTGAGATCAAGAAGCACTGCCCGCGTTGCAACGCGCACACCGCGCACCGTGAGACGCGATAGCAATAAGCTCTCATTCGAGGCCGCCCCCACTCGCGGGGGGCGGCCTCGTTTCGTTGGTAATTCAATCGCAGGAGGTGTGCGCCGATGGCGCTCGACCAGTCCTTCGTGGGGCGGACCTACCCGCCCATCGCGGCCTACGAGGTCGGCCGGGAGAAGATCCGGGAATTCGCCGAGTCCCTGGGTGACACCAATCCGGTCTACACCGACCCCGAGGCGGCCAGGGCCCTCGGCTACCCCGACGTGATCGCCCCGCCGACGTTCATTTTCACGATCACCTTCAAGGCGGCCGGGAAGCAGGTTGTCGAGGACCCGCAACTGGGGCTGGACTACAGCCGGGTGGTCCACGGCGACCAGCGGTTCGAGTACACCCGCCCGGTCCGCGCGGGGGACCACCTGTCGGTCACCTCGATCATCGACTCGATCAAGTCGCTGGCCGGCAACGACATCCTGTCCGTCCGCGGTGAGGTCCACGACGAGGCGGGTGATCATGTAGCGACGTCGTTCACGACGCTGGTGGCCCGCGCCGCCGACGCAGAGGTGGAGGAGAGCAGATGACGACGGCCAAGATCTCGTACGACTCCGTGGAGGTCGGCACCGAGGTGCCGATGCGCGAGTTCCGGGTGAACCGCGCCGACCTCGTGCGGTACGCGGGCGCGTCGGGCGACTTCAACCCGATCCACTGGAACGAGAAGTTCGCCAAGGAGGTCGGCCTCCCCGACGTCATCGCGCACGGCGCCTACACCATGGCCCAGGCGGCCCGCGTGGTGACCGAGTGGGCCGGCGACCCCGGCGCCCTCATCGAGTACGGCGTCCGCTTCACCAGGCCGGTCGTGGTCCCCAACGACGACAAGGGCGCGCTCATCGAGATCGGCGCCAAGGTCACCGCCAAGCTGGACGACGAGGCCCGTACGGTGCGCCTCGACATCACGGCGACCAGCGCCGGGCAGAAGGTGCTGGGCCGGGCCCGCGCCGTGGTACGGCTCGTCTGAGCCCTCGACCGCGCCCGAGCGGCCCCCCGGCGGATGAGAGCACGCCACAGCGTGTGAAGCCCGCCTGAGCCCCTTACGGGCCGCACGCCCCGTCGGCCCCCGGACTCCCCACACCGGGGGCGGCCACCCCAGGGCCCCAGAGGCGCCCCCGTACTCTTGAGCGCGTGCAGGAACTCCACGACGCCCCTCTCGCGCCCCTCACCACCTTCCGCCTGGGCGGACCGGCCAACCGGCTGATCACGGCCACGACCGACGACGAGATCATCGCCGCGGTCCGGGCGGCCGACGCGGCCGGGACCCCGCTGCTGGTGATCGGCGGCGGCAGCAATCTGGTCATCGCCGACAAGGGCTTCGACGGCACCGCCCTGCAGATCGCGACCAGTGGCTTCACGCTCGACGGCACCCGCCTGGAGCTCGCCGCGGGCGAGAACTGGTCGGACGCCGTGGCCCGTACGGTCCGGGCGGGGCTCGCGGGCATCGAATGCCTCGCCGGAATCCCCGGCTCCGCGGGGGCCACGCCGATACAGAACGTCGGCGCCTACGGCCAGGAGGTCTCCACCACGATCACCGAGGTGATCGCCTACGACCGCCGCGCCGACGAGGTCGTCACGATCCCGAACGCCGACTGCGCCTTCTCCTACCGCCACAGCCGCTTCAAGGCCGACCCCGAGCGCCATGTGGTGCTCCGGGTCCGCTTCGAGCTGGAGGACGCGGGCG
Source organism: Streptomyces violaceusniger Tu 4113 (assembly GCF_000147815.2). Lineage (NCBI taxonomy): Bacteria > Bacillati > Actinomycetota > Actinomycetes > Kitasatosporales > Streptomycetaceae > Streptomyces > Streptomyces violaceusniger. The sequence goes on from NC_015957.1 coordinate 661,307, forward strand.
GCCTCTCCGCGCCCGTCCGGTACGCCGAGACCGCGCGGGTGCTCGGCGTCGAGGTGGGGGACCGGGTGCCGGCCGCCGTCGCCCGCGAGACCGTCCTGGGACTGCGCGCGGGCAAGGGCATGGTGCTCGACGCGGGGGACCACGACACCTGGTCCGCGGGGTCGTTCTTCACCAACCCGGTGCTCACCGAGGACGCCTACGCCGCCTTCCAGGCCCGCGTCGCCGACCGCCTGGGCCCGGACACCGCGCCGCCCGCCTTCCCGGCGGGCGACGGCCTGATCAAGACCTCCGCGGCCTGGCTGATCGACAAGGCGGGCTTCACCAAGGGCTACGGCACCGGCCCGGCCCGGATCTCCACCAAGCACACGCTCGCCCTCACCAACCGGGGCGAGGCCACGACCGAGGATCTGCTGGCGCTGGCCCGCGAGGTGGTGGCGGGGGTCGAGGGGGCGTTCGGGGTCCGGCTGGTCAACGAGCCGGTGACGGTCGGCGTGAGTCTCTGAGGTCGCCTTACGGATTTCCGTAGGTAAGGGGCCACTTCCGGATATCCGGAGGTGCTCAGCCCGCCAGCCAGTCGTCGATCCCCGCCAGCATCCGCTGCCGCACCTCCTCCGGCGCGGCCGACCCGCGCACCGACTGCCGTGCCAGCTCGGCCAGTTCGGCGTCCGTAAAGCCGTGGTGCTCGCGCACCAGCTCGTACTGCGCCGCCAGCCGGGAGCCGAAGAGCAGCGGGTCGTCCGCCCCGAGCGCCATCGGCACCCCCGCGTCGTAGAGCGTCCGCAGCGGGACGTCCTCCGGCTTCTCGTAGACCCCGAGCGCCACGTTCGACGACGGACAGACCTCGCAGGTCACCTCGCGCTCGGCGAGCTTGGCGACCAGCCGTGGGTCCTCCGCCGCGCGCACCCCGTGGCCGACCCGGGCCGCGCCGAGGTCGTCCAGGCAGTCCCGCACGCTGCCGGAGCCCGACAGCTCGCCGCCGTGCGGCGCGGCCAGCAGCCCGCCCTCCCGGGCGATGGCGAAGGCCCGGTCGAAGTCGCGGGCGAATCCGCGCCGCTCGTCGTTGGAGAGGCCGAAGCCGACCACGCCGCGGTCCGCGTAGCGCACCGCGAGCCGGGCCAGGGTGCGGGCCTCCAGCGGATGCTTCATGCGGTTGGCGGCGACCAGCACCCTGATCCCCAGCCCGGTGTCCGCGGAGGCGCTCTCGACCGCGTCCAGGATGACCTCCATCGCCGGGATCAGCCCGCCCAGACGGGGGGCGTACGAGGTGGGGTCGACCTGGATCTCCAGCCACTGGGCCCCGTCCCGCACGTCCTCCTGGGCCGCCTCGCGCACCAGCCGCCGGATGTCGTCGGCGTCCCGCAGGCAGGATCGTGCGATGTCGTACAGCCGCTGGAAGCGGAACCAGCCGCGCTCATCGGTGGCCCGCAACTTCGGCGGCTCACCGCCGCTCAGTGCCTCGGGCAGGTGGACGCCGTACTTGTCGGCGAGTTCCAGGAGGGTCGCGGGGCGCATGGAGCCGGTGAAGTGAAGATGCAGATGCGCTTTGGGGAGCAGGTGTACATCGCGTGCCATCTCCAGATACTGCCGCACGACCGGACCCGCCGGTACCGCTTTCCCCGAACGGGGCGGTGCACGCATGAGGAAGGGCCGGATCCGCCCCGCGGATTCCGGCCCGTTTCCCTACGCGCGTGCGACCCGCGCGCCTTACGCGCTCGCCTCGCCCAGCAGCTTCTGCAGCCGGGAGACGCCCTCGACGAGGTCCTCGTCGCCCAGCGCGTACGACAGCCGCAGATAGCCCGGGGTGCCGAAGGCCTCCCCCGGCACCACCGCGACCTCGGCCTCCTCCAGGATCAGCTCCGCCAGCTCGACGCTGGTCCGCGGCCGCTTGCCGCGGATCTCCTGGCCGAGCAACCCCTTGACCGAGGGGTAGACGTAGAAGGCGCCCTCCGGCTCCGGGCACTCGACGCCGTCGATCTCGTTCAGCATCCGCACGATGGTGCGGCGGCGGCGGTCGAACGCCTCGCGCATCGTGGCCACGGCGTCGAGGTCGCCGGAGACGGCGGTCAGCGCGGCGACCTGAGCGACATTGCTCACATTCGAGGTGGCGTGCGACTGCAGGTTGGTCGCGGCCTTGATGACGTCCTTGGGGCCGATGACCCAGCCCACCCGCCAGCCGGTCATCGCGTACGTCTTCGCGACACCGTTGACCACGATGCACTTGTCGCGCAGCTCGGGCACCACGACCGGCAGCGAGTGGAACTTGGCGTCGCCGTAGACCAGGTGCTCGTAGATCTCGTCGGTCAGCACCCACAGCCCGTGCTCGGCGGCCCAGCGGCCGACCTCCTCGATCTGCTCACGGCTGTAGACCGCGCCGGTGGGGTTCGAGGGGGAGACGAAGAGCAGCACCTTGGTGTGCTCGGTGCGGGCCGCTTCGAGCTGCTCGACGGAGACGCGGTAGCCGGTCGTCTCGTCGGCGACGACCTCCACCGGGACACCGCCGGCCAGCCGGATCGACTCCGGGTAGGTGGTCCAGTAGGGCGCGGGGACGATGACCTCGTCGCCCGGGTCCAGGATCGCGGCGAACGCCTCGTAGATCGCCTGCTTGCCGCCGTTGGTCACCAGGACCTGGGCCGCCTCGACCTCGTACCCGCTGTCGCGCAGCGTCTTCGCGGCGATCGCGGCCTTGAGCTCGGGGAGCCCGCCGGCCGGCGTGTAGCGGTGGTACTTCGGATCGCGGCAGGCCGCCGCCGCGGCGTCGACGACGTAGTCGGGCGTGGGGAAGTCGGGCTCACCGGCGCCGAAGCCGATCACCGGACGGCCGGCGGCCTTGAGGGCCTTGGCCTTGGCGTCGACGGCGAGGGTCGCGGACTCGGAGATCGAGCCGATCCGGGCCGATACCCGCCGGTCGGTCGGGGACTGTACGGGGGGAGTAGCAGCGGTCATAGATGCATCGTCGCAGACGGGCGAAATGGGTGGCACACGGGTTTGCGGAGACTTCGCGCGCTTCTCGTTCGACGCCCGGCCGCCAAGCACGTACACTCAACCGTCGTTGGCCGATCAACAGCCGCATCCGACCGCACACTCCGTGCAGCCGGATGTATGCGGTAGGTTGGTGGTGCCGCGAAGGGTCGTAGCTCAATTGGTAGAGCACTGGTCTCCAAAACCAGCGGTTGGGGGTTCAAGTCCCTCCGGCCCTGCTACACGCACTTTGATCAGGGTGCGTGCATGCGTACGCAAGGACAAGCACCGCTGTGCGGCCGGGCCGGACGCGGCACGGCCACGACCCGGATTCAGGTGAGGACGAGTGACGGAAGCCCTTGGCTCCACCGCGACGCCTGAGAGCGGTCGTCCCGATGAGGACGAGGTGGCGACCAAGCGGGGTCGCCGTGGTGGCAAGCGCGCGAAGAAGGGGCCCTTCGGCCGCCTCGCGCTCTTCTACCGCCAGATCATCGCTGAGCTGCGGAAGGTCGTCTGGCCGACCCGCGGTCAGCTGTCGACGTACACCAGTGTGGTGATCGTTTTCGTCCTCATCATGATCGGCATCGTGACCGTGATTGACTATGGGTTCAACAACGCCATCAAGTACGTCTTTGGCTGAGACCCACGCGAAAGGCGGCCGCCGTCCCGGCGTCGCCTCTTTCGCACGTTCCACCCCTTTGAAGCCAGGAAGAAGCAGCTACAGTGTCTGACCCGAACCTGAACGACGCCGCCGAGCCCGTCGAGTCCCGTGAGGACGAGCTCGACATCGTTGAGGCGGCGGACTCCGACCAGGCTGAGGCAGCCGACGCCGCGGCGGGCGTGCCCGCCGAGGAGGAGGCGCTGCGTGTCGAGGGCGAGGACGCCCTCGAGGCCGATGCGGCCCTCGAGGCCGAGCCGGACGGGCTGGACGAGGCAGAGGACGCGGCCGAGGCAGAGGACGCGGCCGAGGCGGAGGAAGCGGCCGAGGCGGAGGAAGCGGACGCCGCCGAGGCAGAGGTCGTCGACCCGGTCGAGGCGCTCCGCGAGGAGCTGCGCGGACTGCCCGGTGAGTGGTACGTGATCCACACCTACGCGGGCTACGAGAAGCGCGTGAAGGCCAACCTGGAGCAGCGTGCCGTCTCGCTGAACGTCGAGGACTTCATCTACCAGGCCGAGGTCCCCGAGGAAGAGATCGTCCAGATCAAGAACGGCGAGCGCAAGAACGTCCGGCAGAACAAGCTGCCCGGCTATGTGCTCGTCCGCATGGACCTGACGAACGAGTCGTGGGGTGTCGTCCGCAACACTCCGGGCGTCACCGGCTTCGTGGGCAACGCCTACGACCCGTACCCGCTGACCCTGGACGAGATCGTCAAGATGCTCGCCCCCGAGGCCGAGGAGAAGGCCGCCAAGGCCGCGGCCGAGGAGAGCGGCATGCCGGCGCCGAGCCGCAAGGTCGAGGTCCAGGTGCTGGACTTCGAGGTCGGCGACTCGGTCACGGTCACCGACGGCCCGTTCGCGACCCTGCAGGCGACGATCAACGAGATCAACGCCGACTCGAAGAAGGTCAAGGGCCTGGTGGAGATCTTCGGCCGGGAGACCCCGGTCGAGCTGAGCTTCGACCAGATCCAGAAGAACTGAGTCTCCTCTACGGAACTTCCGAACAGGTCAGACGGGCTTTCACGGCCGGTCTGACCTGCTCGGTTTTTAGGCGCACACCTATACCCGTTATCGTTGTGCGGTATGCCTCCATCCGGATGATCCGGTTCGGAGGCGAACCACCTCTCACTAGGACCCGGAGAGAGCATGCCTCCCAAGAAGAAGAAGGTCACGGGGCTGATCAAGCTCCAGATCCAGGCCGGCGCCGCGAACCCGGCCCCGCCGGTCGGCCCCGCGCTGGGCCAGCACGGCGTCAACATCATGGAGTTCTGCAAGGCCTACAACGCCGCGACCGAGTCGCAGCGTGGCATGGTCGTGCCGGTGGAGATCACGGTCTACGACGACCGCTCCTTCACCTTCGTGACCAAGACCCCGCCGGCCGCCAAGCTGATCCTCAAGGCCGCGGGCGTGGAGAAGGGCTCCGGCGAGCCGCACAAGACCAAGGTCGCCAAGATCACCAGCGACCAGGTGCGTGAGATCGCCACCACCAAGATGCCCGACCTGAACGCCAACGACCTGGACGCCGCCGCGAAGATCATCGCCGGCACCGCCCGTTCCATGGGCATCACGGTCGAGGGCTGACACCTCCACGGCGAGGGCCTCGAGCCCCCGCAGCCACGTGTGGCAGGGCCAAGCGCTGGCCCGGACCACGAACTCCACAACATCAGGAGCAACAGTGAGCAAGCGCAGCAAGACTCTCCGCGCTGCGGAGGCCAAGATCGACCGGGAGCGCAACTACGCCCCGCTCGAGGCCGTCCGTCTCGCGAAGGACACCTCCGCGACCAAGTTCGACGCGACCGTCGAGGTCGCCATGCGCCTGGGCGTCGACCCGCGCAAGGCCGACCAGATGGTCCGCGGCACCGTGAACCTGCCGCACGGCACCGGTAAGACCGCCCGGGTCCTGGTCTTCGCGACCGGTGACCGTGCTGCGGCCGCGGAGGCCGCCGGCGCCGACATCGTCGGCTCCGACGAGCTCATCGACGAGGTGTCCAAGGGGCGTCTGGACTTCGACGCCGTCGTCGCCACCCCGGACCTCATGGGCAAGGTCGGCCGCCTCGGCCGGGTGCTCGGTCCGCGTGGTCTGATGCCGAACCCGAAGACCGGAACCGTCACCCCGGACGTGGCCAAGGCCGTCACGGAGATCAAGGGCGGCAAGATCGAGTTCCGCGTCGACAAGCACTCCAACCTGCACTTCATCATCGGCAAGCTCTCGTTCGACGAGACCAAGCTGGTGGAGAACTACGCCGCGGCGCTGGAGGAGATCAACCGTCTCAAGCCGTCCGCCGCGAAGGGCCGCTACATCAAGAAGGCGACCCTGACCACCACGATGGGCCCCGGCATCCCGCTGGACGCCAACCGCACCCGCAACCTGCTGGTCGAGGAAGAGGCCGTCTGAGGCCGCCCCTGAACCAGCGCACCACGGTGTGCAACCGCCGGGCCCCCGCACCGCGTCGAAGGTGCGGGGGCCCGGCGTCTTTCGTTGTCGGTCCGCTCCGCTAAAGTCACTGCAGACGTAAAAGAGAAATAAAAATAAGGGGGAGCCGTGCGCGGTACTCATGTCGGTGCGCGTTGGGCTATAGCCGCTGGAAGCGTCGTTCTCATGGTCGGCCTCACCGCGTGCGGGAGCGAGAAGTCCGACGACGGCAAGGCCGGCGAGAAGACGGGCGACAAGTCCGGCCAGTCCGCGATGAGCCCGCTGGCGGCGCTCAAGCTGGCCTCGCAGCGGACGGACCAGAAGAACTCGGCCAAGGTCGAGGGCACCACCAAGATGGGCGAGCAGAACTCCCAGATGTCCGGCTCCATGGACTGGGCCAACGGCATCCGGGCCAACATGTCCATCACCCAGAGCGGTGGCGCCATCGCCTCCTCCCCGATCGAGGGCAAGGCGATGGACGCGCGCTACACCCCGGACGCGATGTTCCTGAACATGGGCGACGAGTTCGCCGCGCAGGCCGGCAGCGGCAAGCACTGGGTGAAGTACGACTACGACGTGCTGGCCCAGAAGGCCGGTCCCTCGGGCGCGTTCCTGAAGGACCAGATGCAGAACAACAACCCGTCGCGCTCGGTGGAGCTGCTGCTCGCCACGGGCAAGGTCAAGAGCGTGGGCTCGGAGAACGTGAAGGGCGTCAAGGCCACGCACTACACGGGCACGGTCAAGGTCTCCGAGATCGCCAAGATGCAGTCCAAGGAGCTCAGCCAGTCGGATCTGGACGCCCTGCAGAAGCAGCTTGAGACCTCCGGCATGGACACCGAGACCATCGACCTGTGGGTCGACGACCAGAACCTGCTGGTCAAGAAGCGTGAGCAGGCCCAGAGCAACAACGGCTCATACGACTCCACCGTCTACTACTCGGACTACGGCACCGCCGTGACGGTCGAGGAGCCGACGTCCTCGGACACCGTGGACTTCCAGGACATGCTCCAGCAGTAGAGCCGATTTGCCTGGCCGCGGCCCGTTCGCGTAATCTCCTACAGAAGCCAAAGACCGCTGGTTGTCGCTGTGCCCCCCTAAGGGGTCCGGTGGCTGAAGGATCCGCTAGCTGCGGGCGGCCTGCGTAGGTGTATGTGGTTGAACTCCCGAACGGGCCGTGAGCCTGTGCCGGTCGAGTTACGCCCCGAGCGCCTGCGCCGGGGCGTTTTCGCATTGTCAGTCTCCTTCCTTCAGGCCGTAGCGGTCCTCATCACCCGGAAGGAGGCCGAGGCTCATGGCGAGTCCTGACAAGGTCGCAGCCGTCGACGAGATGCGGGAGAAGTTCCGCACCTCCCACGCGGCTCTCGTCACCGCGTACACCGGTCTCACCGTTGCGCAGCTCAAGGAGCTGCGCCGTTCGCTCGGTGAGAACGTTCAGTACCGTGTGGTGAAGAACACGCTGACCAAGATCGCGGCCAACGAGGCCGGGATCAACCAGCTCGACGACCTGTTCGCGGGTTCGTCGGCCGTCGCCTTCGTGACCGGTGACCCGGTCGAGGCGGCGAAGGGTCTCCGTGACTTCGCCAAGGAGAACCCCGCTCTCGTGATCAAGGGCGGTGTCCTTGATGGCAAGGCGCTGTCCGCCGACGAGATCAAGAAGCTCGCGGACCTCGAGTCCCGTGAGGTGCTGCTCGCCAAGCTGGCGGGTGCGATGAAGGCCAAGCAGTCCCAGGCTGCCGCGCTCTTCCAGGCCCCGCTGTCCAAGTTCATCCGGACCGCCGAGGCGCTCCGGCAGAAGCAGGCCGAGCAGGGCGGTGCCGAATCCCCGGCTCCCGCCGAGGCCGAGTCCGAGTAATCAGGCTCCGGTCGCAGCGGGCCGGGAAGCCCGCCGACATGTACATCCGGCACCACCTGCCGAATTAGTGGAAGGACCGCCATCATGGCGAAGCTCAGCCAGGACGACCTGCTCGCGCAGTTCGAGGAGATGACCCTCATCGAGCTCTCCGAGTTCGTGAAGGCCTTCGAGGAGAAGTTCGACGTCACCGCCGCCGCCCCGGCCGCCGTCGTGGCCGCCGCCCCGGGCGCCCCGGGTGCCGCTGCCCCGGCCGAGGAGGAGCAGGACGAGTTCGACGTCATCCTCACCGGTGCCGGCGACAAGAAGATCCAGGTCATCAAGGTCGTGCGTGAGCTGACCTCCCTGGGTCTGAAGGAGGCCAAGGACCTCGTGGACGGCGCCCCGAAGCCCGTTCTCGAGAAGGTCGCCAAGGACGCCGCCGAGAAGGCCGCCGAGTCCCTCAAGGGCGCCGGCGCCTCCGTCGAGGTCAAGTGACCTCTCGGCCCGCCGCCACACGCCGGTAGGACGTCCGGCGGCGCGGCCCGGTTCCAGCCAAGGGCGATCACCCGTTCGGGTGGTCGCCCTTCGGCGTTCCCGTCACGGCTACATTGTCTTACGGGGTTGTGGAGGTAGGGTGATCTTCGTTGCCTGTCGCCACGCCCTGTGACGATCTCGCCGGAGTGGGGGGCCTTGACGAACGGCACGCAGCGCGCAATTCTCAGGACGCGACGCCACATCGATCCAAAAATCCGAGGCATGGATCGTCGGCGAAGCGGGCAGTATCGGTATGCGCATCGAGCGCGCGGGCTGCCGACAGGGCGGATGAAGACAACGAGGGGCGCGCCCCCTCACCGGAGGGAGAGATTGGCACTGCCGGTCTCAGGAACTCGGCGCTGGACATCAGTGTGCCAAGTGGCTACACTGACCCTTTGCGCTGCCTGTTAGCTGCTCCCTGCCCGTCACCAGGGGCATACCTACCTTCGAGCCCTACTGATGGAAACTCCTTGACCGGGGATTTCATCCATGGGCTCTCGGTAGGACCGGTACGCGCGTAGTGAGTCCGAGCCCTCGGAAGGACCCCCTCTTGGCCGCCTCGCGCAACGCCTCGACTGCCAATACGAACAATGGCGCCAGCACCGCCCCGCTGCGCATCTCCTTTGCGAAGATCAGGGAGCCTCTCGAGGTCCCGAACCTCCTCGCGCTGCAGACCGAGAGCTTCGATTGGCTGCTCGGCAATGCCGCCTGGAAGGCTCGCGTCGAGGCTGCGCTGGACAGCGGTCAGGACGTCCCCACCAAGTCCGGTCTGGAAGAGATCTTCGAGGAGATCTCCCCGATCGAGGACTTCTCCGGGTCGATGTCCCTGACTTTCCGTGATCACCGTTTCGAGCCGCCGAAGAACTCGATCGACGAGTGCAAGGAGCGTGACTTCACCTACGCAGCTCCGCTCTTCGTCACGGCCGAGTTCACCAACAACGAGACCGGCGAGATCAAGTCCCAGACGGTCTTCATGGGCGACTTCCCGCTCATGACCGACAAGGGCACCTTCTGCATCAACGGCACCGAGCGTGTCGTCGTCTCGCAGCTTGTCCGCTCGCCGGGTGTCTACTTCGACTCCTCCATCGACAAGACGTCCGACAAGGACATCTTCTCGGTCAAGGTCATCCCCTCCCGGGGTGCCTGGCTGGAGATGGAGATCGACAAGCGCGACATGGTCGGTGTGCGTATCGACCGCAAGCGCAAGCAGTCCGTCACCGTTCTCCTGAAGGCTCTCGGTTGGACGACCGAGCAGATCCTGGAGGAGTTCGGCGAGTACGAGTCGATGCGCGCCACCCTGGAGAAGGACCACACCCAGGGCCAGGACGACGCGCTGCTCGACATCTACCGCAAGCTGCGTCCGGGCGAGCCCCCCACGCGTGAGGCCGCGCAGACGCTGCTGGAGAACCTCTACTTCAACCCGAAGCGCTACGACCTCGCGAAGGTCGGCCGCTACAAGGTCAACAAGAAGCTGGGTTCGGCCGCTCCGCTGGACGCGGGCGTGCTCACGGTCGAGGACGTCATCGCCTCGATCAAGTACCTGGTGAAGCTGCACGCCGGTGAGACCGAGACCGTCGGGGACAACGGCCAGTCCGTGGTCGTCGAGACCGACGACATCGACCACTTCGGCAACCGCCGTATCCGTAACGTCGGCGAGCTGATCCAGAACCAGGTCCGCACGGGTCTGGCCCGTATGGAGCGCGTCGTGCGTGAGCGCATGACGACTCAGGACGTCGAGGCGATCACGCCGCAGACCCTGATCAACATCCGGCCGGTCGTCGCCTCCATCAAGGAGTTCTTCGGCACCAGCCAGCTTTCGCAGTTCATGGACCAGACGAACCCGCTGTCGGGTCTGACCCACAAGCGCCGTCTGAACGCGCTCGGCCCCGGTGGTCTCTCCCGTGAGCGGGCGGGCTTCGAGGTCCGTGACGTGCACCCGTCGCACTACGGCCGCATGTGCCCGATCGAGACGCCCGAAGGCCCGAACATCGGTCTGATCGGCTCGCTCGCCTCGTACGGCCGGGTCAACGCGTTCGGTTTCATCGAGACCCCGTACCGCAAGGTCGTCGACGGTGTCGTCACCGACGACGTCGACTACCTGACCGCCGATGAAGAGGACCGCTTCGTCATCGCGCAGGCCAACGCCCCGCTGGCGGACGACCTGCGCTTCGCCGAGAACCGCGTCCTGGTCCGCCGCCGTGGCGGCGAGGTCGACTACATCCCCGGCGACGACGTCGACTACATGGACGTCTCGCCGCGCCAGATGGTGTCGGTCGCGACCGCGATGATCCCCTTCCTCGAGCACGACGACGCCAACCGCGCGCTCATGGGCTCGAACATGATGCGTCAGGCCGTGCCGCTGATCAAGGCGGAGTCCCCGCTGGTCGGCACCGGCATGGAGTACCGCTGTGCGGTCGACGCCGGCGACGTCATCAAGGCCGAGAAGGACGGTGTCGTCCAGGAGGTCTCCGCCGACTACGTGACGGTGGCCAACGACGACGGCACCTACACCACCTACCGGGTGGCCAAGTTCTCCCGCTCCAACCAGGGCACCTCCTTCAACCAGAAGGTCGTCGTGGACGAGGGTGCGCGGGTGATCGCCGGCCAGGTGCTGGCCGACGGCCCGTCCACCGAGGACGGCGAGATGGCGCTCGGCAAGAACCTCCTGGTGGCGTTCATGCCGTGGGAGGGCCACAACTACGAGGACGCGATCATCCTCAGCCAGCGTCTGGTGCAGGACGACGTCCTCTCCTCGATCCACATCGAGGAGCACGAGGTCGACGCCCGGGACACCAAGCTCGGCCCCGAGGAGATCACCCGGGACATCCCGAACGTCTCCGAGGAGGTCCTCGCCGACCTCGACGAGCGCGGCATCATCCGGATCGGTGCCGAGGTCGTCGCCGGCGACATCCTGGTCGGCAAGGTCACCCCGAAGGGTGAGACCGAGCTGACCCCGGAGGAGCGGCTGCTGCGCGCGATCTTCGGTGAGAAGGCCCGTGAGGTCCGTGACACCTCGCTGAAGGTGCCGCACGGTGAGATCGGCAAGGTCATCGGCGTCCGCGTCTTCGACCGCGAAGAGGGCGACGAGCTGCCGCCGGGCGTGAACCAGCTGGTCCGCGTCTACGTGGCGCAGAAGCGCAAGATCACCGATGGTGACAAGCTCGCCGGCCGTCACGGCAACAAGGGCGTCATCTCCAAGATCCTGCCGGTCGAGGACATGCCGTTCCTGGAGGACGGCACCCCGGTCGACATCATCCTCAACCCGCTGGGTGTCCCGTCCCGAATGAACCCGGGACAGGTCCTGGAGATCCACCTCGGCTGGCTGGCCTCCCGCGGCTGGAAGGTCGAGGGCTCCGAGGACTGGATGCAGCGGCTCCAGGCCATCGGCGCCGACGAGGTCCAGCCCGGCACCAACGTCGCGACCCCGGTCTTCGACGGCGCCCGCGAGGACGAGATCGCCGGTCTCTTCGACTCGACGATCCCGAACCGCGACGGCGACCGCCTGGTCCAGTCGTCCGGCAAGGCCCATCTCTTCGACGGCCGCTCCGGTGAGCCGTTCCCGGAGCCGATCTCGATCGGCTACATGTACATCCTCAAGCTGCACCACCTGGTGGACGACAAGCTGCACGCCCGGTCCACCGGTCCGTACTCGATGATCACCCAGCAGCCGCTGGGTGGTAAGGCTCAGTTCGGTGGCCAGCGCTTCGGCGAGATGGAGGTGTGGGCGCTGGAGGCTTACGGCGCCGCGTACGCCCTCCAGGAGCTGCTGACCATCAAGTCCGACGACGTGACCGGCCGCGTGAAGGTCTACGAGGCCATCGTCAAGGGCGAGAACATTCCCGAGCCCGGCATCCCCGAGTCCTTCAAGGTGCTCATCAAGGAGATGCAGTCCCTGTGCCTCAACGTGGAGGTGCTGTCGTCCGACGGCATGTCCATCGAGATGCGCGACACCGACGAGGACGTCTTCCGCGCTGCGGAGGAGCTCGGTATCGACCTGTCCCGGCGCGAGCCGAGCAGCGTCGAAGAGGTCTGACGGGTCTGGCCGGGGCGCTCCCACCAAGACGCCCCGGTCTCTCCCCGGACCCCCAATCAGACCCGAAGACACGACCCTGAAAGAGGGATTGACGACAAGTGCTCGACGTCAACTTCTTCGACGAGCTGCGGATCGGCCTCGCCACCGCTGATGACATCCGTCAGTGGTCCCACGGTGAGGTCAAGAAGCCGGAAACCATCAACTACCGCACCCTCAAGCCCGAAAAGGACGGACTCTTCTGCGAGAAGATCTTCGGTCCGACCCGGGACTGGGAGTGCTACTGCGGTAAGTACAAGCGCGTCCGCTTCAAGGGCATCATCTGTGAGCGCTGCGGTGTCGAGGTAACCCGCGCCAAGGTGCGCCGTGAGCGGATGGGCCACATTGAGCTGGCCGCTCCCGTCACCCACATCTGGTACTTCAAGGGCGTGCCCAGCCGTCTGGGCTACCTGCTCGACCTCGCCCCGAAGGACCTCGAGAAGGTCATCTACTTCGCCGCCTACATGATCACGTGGGTGGACGAGGAGCGCCGTACGCGCGATCTGCCCTCGCTGGAGGCCCATGTCTCCGTCGAGCGTCAGCAGATCGAGCAGCGCCGCGACGCCGACCTGGAGGCCCGCGCCAAGAAGCTCGAGGCGGACCTCGCCGAGCTCGAGGCCGAGGGTGCCAAGGCCGATGTGCGCCGTAAGGTGCGCGAAGGCGCCGAGCGCGAGATGAAGCAGCTTCGTGACCGCGCCCAGCGCGAGATCGACCGTCTCGACGAGGTGTGGAACCGCTTCAAGAACCTCAAGGTCCAGGACCTGGAGGGCGACGAGCTGCTCTACCGCGAGCTGCGTGACCGCTTCGGCACGTACTTCATGGGCGGCATGGGCGCCGCGGCGCTGCAGAAGCGCCTGGAGTCCTTCGACCTCGACGAAGAGGCCGAGAAGCTCCGCGAGATCATCCGGACCGGCAAGGGCCAGAAGAAGACCCGTGCGCTCAAGCGCCTCAAGGTCGTCTCCGCCTTCCTGCAGACCCGCAACAGCCCCAACGGCATGGTGCTGGACTGCGTCCCGGTGATCCCGCCGGACCTGCGTCCGATGGTGCAGCTCGACGGTGGCCGCTTCGCGACCTCCGACCTGAACGACCTGTACCGCCGTGTGATCAACCGGAACAACCGCCTCAAGCGTCTCCTTGACCTCGGTGCCCCCGAGATCATCGTGAACAACGAGAAGCGGATGCTGCAGGAGGCCGTCGACGCGCTGTTCGACAACGGCCGCCGCGGTCGCCCGGTGACCGGTCCCGGTAACCGTCCGCTGAAGTCCCTCAGCGACATGCTGAAGGGTAAGCAGGGCCGGTTCCGTCAGAACCTGCTCGGTAAGCGTGTCGACTACTCGGCCCGTTCGGTCATCGTCGTCGGCCCGCAGCTCAAGCTGCACCAGTGTGGTCTGCCCAAGGCCATGGCGCTGGAGCTCTTCAAGCCGTTCGTGATGAAGCGCCTGGTGGACCTGAACCACGCGCAGAACATCAAGTCGGCCAAGCGCATGGTCGAGCGCGGCCGCACGGTCGTGTACGACGTGCTCGAAGAGGTCATCGCCGAGCACCCGGTGCTGCTGAACCGTGCGCCGACCCTGCACCGCCTCGGCATCCAGGCCTTCGAGCCGCAACTGGTCGAGGGCAAGGCCATTCAGATCCACCCGCTCGTCTGCACCGCGTTCAACGCGGACTTCGACGGTGACCAGATGGCCGTGCACCTGCCGCTGTCCGCGGAGGCGCAGGCCGAGGCCCGCATCCTGATGCTGTCCTCGAACAACATCCTCAAGCCGGCCGACGGCCGGCCGGTGACCATGCCGACCCAGGACATGGTGCTGGGCCTGTTCTTCCTCACCACCGACGAGGAGGAGCGCGAGGTCAAGGGCGAGGGCCGGGCCTTCGGTTCGGCCGCCGAGGCGACCATGGCGTTCGACGCCCGGGAGCTTTCGCTCCAGGCGAAGGTCGACATCCGCTTCCCCATCGGCACCGTCCCGCCGCGCGGCTGGACCCCGCCGATCCCGGAGGAGGGCGAGCCCGCCTGGCAGCCCGGTGACAGCTTCCGGCTGCGCACCACGCTGGGCCGCGCGCTCTTCAACGAGCTGCTGCCCGAGGACTACCCGTTCGTCGACTACTCGGTGGGCAAGAAGCAGCTCTCCGAGATCGTCAACGACCTCGCCGAGCGTTACCCCAAGGTCATCGTCGCGGCGACGCTGGACAACCTGAAGGCGTCCGGTTTCCACTGGGCCACCCGCTCCGGTGTCACCGTCGCCATCTCCGACGTGGTCGTGCCCGAGGCCAAGAAGGGCATCATCGAGGGGTACGAGGCGCAGGACGAGAAGGTCCAGAAGCAGTACGAGCGTGGTCTGATCACCAAGGACGAGCGCACCCAGGAACTGATCGCGATCTGGACCAAGGCGACCAACGAGGTCGCCGAGGCGATGAACGCGAACTTCCCGAAGACCAACCCGATCTTCATGATGGTCGACTCGGGCGCGCGCGGAAACATGATGCAGATGCGTCAGATCGCCGGTATGCGTGGTCTGGTGTCCAACGCGAAGAACGAGACCATCCCGCGGCCCATCAAGGCGTCGTTCCGTGAGGGTCTCTCCGTGCTGGAGTACTTCATCTCCACCCACGGTGCCCGTAAGGGTCTCGCCGACACCGCCCTGCGTACCGCCGACTCGGGTTACCTGACCCGACGTCTGGTGGACGTCTCCCAGGACGTGATCATTCGCGAGGAGGACTGCGGCACCGACCGCGGTCTCAAGCTCGTGATCGCGTCCAAGGGTGCGGACGGTGTGCTGCGCAAGGCGGAGGACGCCGAGACCAGCGTGTACGCGCGCTGCCTCGCCGAGGACATCGTCGTCGAGGGGAAGGTCCTGGCCCCGGCCGGCACCGACCTGGGCGATGTGCTCATCGACGAGCTGGTCCGCCACGGCGTGGAGACGGTCAAGACCCGTTCGGTGCTCACCTGCGAGTCCGCCGTCGGCACCTGCGCCATGTGCTACGGCCGCTCGCTGGCGACCGGCAAGCTGGTGGACATCGGCGAGGCGGTCGGCATCATCGCCGCCCAGTCCATCGGTGAGCCCGGCACCCAGCTCACGATGCGTACCTTCCACACCGGTGGTGTGGCCGGTGACGACATCACCCAGGGTCTGCCGCGTGTCGTCGAGCTCTTCGAGGCCCGTACGCCCAAGGGTGTCGCCCCGATCTCGGAGGCGGCCGGCCGCGTCCGGATCGAGGAGACCGAGAAGACCAAGAAGCTCGTCGTCACCCCGGACGACGGCTCCGACGAGACCGCCTTCGGCGTCTCCAAGCGAGCCCGTCTCCTGGTGGGCGAGGGCGACCGCGTCGACGTCGGCCAGCCACTGACCGTGGGTGCCGTCAACCCGCACGACGTGCTGCGGATCCTCGGCCAGCGCGCCGTCCAGGTGCACCTGGTGGGCGAGGTCCAGAAGGTCTACAACTCGCAGGGTGTGTCGATCCACGACAAGCACATCGAGATCATCATCCGGCAGATGCTGCGCCGGGTGACGATCATCGAGTCCGGCGACGCCGAGCTGCTGCCGGGCGAGCTCGTGGAGCGCTCGCGCTTCGAGTCGGAGAACCGTCGTGTGGTCCAGGAAGGCGGCCACCCGGCCTCCGGCCGTCCGCAGCTCATGGGTATCACCAAGGCCTCGCTGGCGACCGAGTCCTGGCTGTCGGCGGCGTCCTTCCAGGAGACGACCCGGGTGCTCACCGACGCGGCGATCAACGCCAAGTCGGACTCCCTGATCGGCCTCAAGGAGAACGTCATCATCGGTAAGCTCATCCCGGCCGGTACGGGCCTGTCCCGCTACCGCAACATCCGGGTCGAGCCGACCGAGGAGGCGAAGGCCGCGATGTACTCGGCCGTCGGTTACGACGACATCGACTACTCGCCCTTCGGCACGGGCTCCGGCCAGGCGGTTCCGCTGGAGGACTACGACTACGGTCCGTACAACCAGTAAGTCACGATCCGCTCGCAGGGCGGTCACCCCCATGGTGGGGTGGCCGCCCCGCGGCGTTTCCGGACGGCTCGGCCGGAGGCGAAAGTCGAGTAGCCCATTTCCGGCGTGTCGGGGCGCTCTGCATTTGTTTTGACCGAAGTCGATGAGGTAGGTACGCTCAGACCTTGTGCCTGGGGTGTGCCCGGGTCCTTGCGTGTGCGCCCCCAGCCTTCGGCGGGGAGGTGCCTCAGCATGCGAGGGGCCGAGGTGTCGACACCAACAATCCGCACTCTCCGAACTTTCGCAGAGGGCTGCGGTGCGCGACACACCCGACCGCGTGGGTCGGAGGAACTCCAGGTTAGCTTTATCGAGACTGGCACACAGAAACCGGAGAAACGGTGCCTACGATCCAGCAGCTGGTCCGCAAGGGCCGCCAGGACAAGGTCGAGAAGAACAAGACCCCCGCCCTCGCGGGGTCGCCGCAGCGCCGTGGGACATGCACTCGCGTGTTCACCACGACGCCGAAGAAGCCGAACTCGGCGCTCCGCAAGGTCGCGCGTGTCCGGCTGAGCAGTGGGATCGAGGTCACCGCCTACGTCCCGGGTGAGGGGCACAACCTGCAGGAGCACTCCATCGTGCTCGTGCGTGGCGGTCGTGTGAAGGACCTGCCGGGTGTTCGTTACAAGATCATCCGCGGCTCCCTCGACACGCAGGGCGTCAAGAACCGCAAGCAGGCTCGCAGCCGCTACGGCGCCAAGAAGGAGAAGTAAGAATGCCTCGTAAGGGTCCCGCCCCGAAGCGCCCGGTCATCATCGACCCGGTCTACAACTCTCCTCTGGTGACGTCCCTCATCAACAAGGTGCTGCTGAACGGCAAGCGCTCCACCGCCGAGCGCATCGTGTACGGCGCCATGGAGGGCCTGCGCGAGAAGTCCGGCAACGACCCGGTCATCACGCTCAAGCGCGCCCTGGAGAACGTGAAGCCGACCCTCGAGGTCCGCTCCCGTCGTGTTGGTGGCGCCACCTACCAGGTGCCGGTCGAGGTCCGTCCCGGCCGCTCCTCCACCCTCGCCCTGCGCTGGCTCGTGGGCTACTCGCGCGCCCGTCGTGAGAAGACCATGACCGAGCGGCTCATGAACGAGCTGATGGACGCCAGCAATGGTCTGGGCGCCTCCGTCAAGCGGCGTGAGGACACCCACAAGATGGCCGAGTCCAACAAGGCCTTCGCGCACTACCGCTGGTAGTCGCTACCCCATCGAGATCCGAGAGAAGACTGAGCCAGATGGCCACCACTTCACTTGACCTGGCCAAGGTCCGCAACATCGGGATCATGGCACACATCGACGCGGGCAAGACGACCACCACCGAGCGGATTCTGTTCTACACCGGTGTGAGCTACAAGATCGGTGAAGTCCACGACGGCGCTGCCACGATGGACTGGATGGAGCAGGAGCAGGAGCGCGGCATCACGATCACGTCGGCCGCGACGACCTGTCACTGGCCGCTTGAGAACGTCGATCACACCATCAACATCATCGACACCCCGGGCCACGTCGACTTCACCGTCGAGGTGGAGCGTTCGCTGCGCGTGCTCGACGGTGCCGTGACCGTGTTCGATGGCGTCGCCGGTGTGGAGCCGCAGTCCGAGACGGTGTGGCGTCAGGCGGACCGCTACGGCGTTCCGCGTATCTGCTTCGTCAACAAGCTCGACCGCACCGGTGCCGAGTTCCACCGCTGCGTCGACATGATCACGGACCGCCTGGGCGCGGTGCCGCTGGTCATGCAGCTGCCGATCGGCACCGAGGCCGACTTCAAGGGTGTCGTCGACCTCGTCACCATGAAGGCGCTGGTCTGGTCCGCCGAGGCGACCAAGGGTGAGATGTACGACACCGTCGACATCCCGGAGACCCACACCGAGGCCGCCGACGAGTGGCGCGGCAAGCTGCTCGAGGGCGTCGCCGAGAACGACGAAGAGATGATGGAGCTGTACCTGGAGGGCGAGGAGCCCACCGTGGAGCAGCTTTACGCGGCGATCCGCCGCATCACCATCGCCTCCGGCAAGGGCGGCGGCATCACCGTCACCCCCGTGTTCTGTGGCACCGCGTTCAAGAACAAGGGCGTGCAGCCCCTGCTCGACGCCGTGGTCCGGTACCTCCCGTCGCCGATCGACATCGAGGCGATCGAGGGGCACTCGGTCAAGGACCCGGACGAGGTCATCAAGCGTCGTCCGTCCGAGGAGGAGCCGCTCTCGGCTCTGGCGTTCAAGATCGCGAGCGACCCGCATCTCGGCAAGCTCACCTTCATCCGTGTGTACTCCGGCCGCATGGACGCCGGCACCCAGGTGCTGAACTCCGTGAAGGGCAAGAAGGAGCGCATCGGCAAGATCTACCGGATGCACGCGAACAAGCGTGAGGAGATCGACTCGGTGGGTGCCGGCGACATCGTCGCCGTCATGGGTCTGAAGCAGACCACTACCGGTGAGACCCTCTCCGACGCGTCGAACCCGGTGATCCTGGAGTCCATGGACTTCCCGGCCCCGGTCATCGAGGTGGCCATCGAGCCGAAGTCCAAGGGCGACCAGGAGAAGCTCGCTGTCGCGATCCAGCGGCTTGCCGAGGAGGACCCGTCCTTCCGCGTCAAGACCGACGAGGAGACCGGCCAGACGATCATCTCCGGCATGGGCGAGCTGCACCTGGACGTGCTGGTCGACCGTATGCGCCGCGAGTTCAAGGTCGAGGCCAACGTCGGTAAGCCGCAGGTGGCCTACCGCGAGACGCTGCGCAAGGCGGTCGAGCGGTACGACTACACGCACAAGAAGCAGACTGGTGGTTCCGGCCAGTTCGCGAAGGTGCAGATCGCGCTGGCGCCGCTCGAGGGCGATGGCTACGAGTTCGAGAACAAGGTCACCGGTGGCCGTATCCCGCGGGAGTACATCCCGTCCGTGGACGCGGGCTGCCAGGAGGCCATGGAGTTCGGCGTGCTCGCGGGCTACCCGCTGACCGGTGTGAAGGTCACCCTGCTCGACGGTGGCTACCACGAGGTCGACTCGTCCGAGATGGCGTTCAAGATCGCCGGTTCGATGGCCTTCAAGGAGGCTGCCCGCAAGGCCAGCCCGGCCCTGCTCGAGCCGATGATGAAGGTCGAGGTCACCACGCCCGAGGACTACATGGGTGACGTGATCGGCGACATCAACTCCCGTCGCGGGCAGATCCAGTCCATGGAGGAGCGGAGCGGCGCCAAGCTGGTCACCGGCCTGGTTCCGCTGTCGGAGATGTTCGGCTACGTGGGCGACCTGCGCAGCAAGACGTCCGGCCGCGCCAGCTACTCCATGCAGTTCGACTCCTACGCCGAGGTTCCGCGGAACGTCGCCGAGGAGATCATCGCGAAGGCCAAGGGCGAGTAAGGCGGGTTCATCCGCTTTCCTCACCCTTTAGGCTGGAAGCACAAGGCATCGGGACATTCGTCGTGGAGCGCGTCCACCGCGTTCCAGGACGGAGCCCCTGGCGCCGGCCCCCAGACGAATACGGCGAAGGGCATCCCCTCGGGGTCCTGGCCGGTTCGGTAAGAAAACCTGAACCCATCCGCAAAGCGTGGATGCGTTACAGAACCACTCCACAGGAGGACCCCAGTGGCGAAGGCGAAGTTCGAGCGGACTAAGCCGCACGTCAACATCGGCACCATCGGTCACATCGACCACGGTAAGACCACGCTTACCGCTGCGATCACCAAGGTGCTGCATGACGCGTACCCGGACCTGAACGAGGCCTCGGCCTTCGACCAGATCGACAAGGCTCCTGAGGAGCGCCAGCGCGGTATCACCATCTCCATCGCGCACGTCGAGTACCAGACCGAGTCGCGTCACTACGCGCACGTTGACTGCCCCGGTCACGCGGACTACATCAAGAACATGATCACCGGTGCCGCGCAGATGGACGGCGCCATCCTCGTGGTCGCCGCCACCGACGGCCCGATGCCGCAGACCAAGGAGCACGTGCTCCTGGCCCGCCAGGTCGGCGTGCCGTACATCGTTGTCGCCCTGAACAAGGCCGACATGGTGGACGACGAGGAGATCATGGAGCTCGTCGAGCTCGAGGTCCGTGAGCTGCTCTCCGAGTACGACTTCCCGGGCGACGACCTGCCGGTCGTCAAGGTCTCGGCGCTCAAGGCGCTCGAGGGTGACGCCGAGTGGGGCAAGACCGTCCTCGACCTGATGAAGGCCGTCGACGAGTCCATCCCGCAGCCGGAGCGCGACGTCGACAAGCCGTTCCTGATGCCGATCGAGGACGTCTTCACCATCACCGGTCGCGGTACGGTCGTCACCGGCCGTATCGAGCGCGGTGTGCTGAAGGTCAACGAGAACGTCGACATCGTGGGCATCAAGCAGGAGAAGACCTCCACCACGGTCACCGGCATCGAGATGTTCCGCAAGCTGCTCGATGAGGGCCAGGCCGGTGAGAACGTCGGTCTGCTGCTCCGTGGCATCAAGCGCGAGGACGTCGAGCGCGGCCAGGTCATCATCAAGCCGGGTTCGGTCACGCCGCACACCGAGTTCGAGGCCCAGGCGTACATCCTGTCCAAGGACGAGGGTGGCCGCCACACGCCGTTCTTCAACAACTACCGTCCGCAGTTCTACTTCCGTACCACGGACGTGACGGGCGTTGTGACCCTCCCCGAGGGCACCGAGATGGTCATGCCGGGCGACAACACCGAGATGTCGGTCAGCCTGATCCAGCCGGTCGCCATGGAGGAGGGCCTGAAGTTCGCCATCCGTGAGGGTGGCCGGACCGTCGGCGCCGGCCAGGTCACCAAGATCAACAAGTGACCTGACGCTCCCCGGAGCAAAGAGCCCCATTCGCCACTGGCGGGTGGGGCTCTTTCGTATGTGGGTACCCGGCCGTCCACATCGAAGCCGCGTTCGACTTCGGGAGCGAACAGATGATGACAAATGGCAAGATCACGGTCGCGATCGTGGGAGGCTACCTCCTCGGGCGCACCAAGAAGGCGAAACTCGCCTTCGGGCTGGGCATGTTGCTGGCCGGTAAGAAGATCACGCTGGATCCGCAGCAGCTGAAGAAGTCCCTCGCCGAGATGCCGCTGCTGAGCGGCCTCAACGGACAGGTGCGCCAGGAACTCGTCGACGCCACCCGGCAGGCCGCGACCAAGGCGGTGTCCGACCGGGTGGGCGGCCTCGCCGATTCGCTGCATGAGCGCACCGCGTTGCTGCGCGGTGCGGGCGAGGAGGAGCGGGGCGAGGACGAGGACGACGCCCGGGACGAGGACCGCGCCGAGGGCGAGGACCGCGCCGAGGACGATGAACCCGCCCAGACGGAGGATGCCGACGCGGAATCCGAGCCGAAGCGGAAACCGAGGCCGCCGAAGCCTCCGCGCAAGGCGGCGGCCAAGGCCCCGGCCCGCCCGGCGAAGAAGACCGCCGCCTCCGGCTCCGGCAAGGCGAAGAAGACCGCCTCCTCCGGTGCCGCCCGGGCCAAGAAGACCGCCAGCACCGCGGGGGGCCGCAATGGCTGACACGCTGGGCAAGCTCAAGGACGACATCGTCAGGAACCCGGCCACCGACCGCCTCAAGGACGAGCTGCGCCACTACGTCCAGGCGCGGGCGACGCATGCGATCTCCGGTCTCGGCACCGGTCTCGCCAAGGGCGCGCAGTCCCTCGCCGAGGGCAAGTCGCCTGGGCAGGCGCTGATGAAGGCCGGCTCGTCCCAGTTGAAGGATTCACTCAAGGAGTCGCTGAAGGAGAAGGTCAAGGGCGCCTTCGGCAAGGGCCGGGGCAAGAGCGGAGGCGGCAAGTCGAAGAGCGTGACGGTCGTCGAGGACATCGACGTCGGCGTGCCGGTCCGCGAGGCGTACGACCAGTGGACCCAGTTCCAGGAGTTCAGCACCTTCGCCAAGGGGGTCGTCAGCGTCGAGAAGGCCGACGACACCAGCAGCAACTGGAAGGTGAAGGTCGCCAAGTCCACCCGTAGCTGGCGGGCGAACGTCACCGAGCAGGTGCCCGACGAGCGGATCACCTGGACCACCGAGGGTGCGAAGGGCACCGTCAAGGGCGTCGTCACCTTCCATCCGCTCGGCGACAACCTCACCCGGGTGCTGCTGGTCCTGGAGTACTTCCCCAAGGGCCTCTTCGAGAAGACCGGCAACATCTGGCGGGCCCAGGGCCGACGGGCGCGCCTCGACCTGAAGCTCTACCGCAAGTTCATCATGATGCGCGGCGAGGCCACGGACGGCTGGCGCGGCGAGATCCGGGACGGCGAGGTCGTGCGGGACCACGAGACGGCCGTGGAAGAGGAAGAGCGCGACAAGGCCGGGGACGAGGCCGAGGCCGGGGGAGAAGCCGATGAGCCGCGGGCCGAGTCCGGCGACGAGGGCGAAGTCGAAGGCGACGCCGGGGAAGAGCGCGCGGACGAGGCGGAGGACGCGTACGAGGACGACGACGGCGCGGCCGCGGATGCGGATGAGGACGAGGCGCCGGAGGAGGAGTACGAGGAGGAGCCCGAAGACGCCGAGTCCGAGCCGGAATCCGGTTTCGAGGAGGACGAGGAGGAGCCGGAGGACGCCGAGGCGTACGAGGAGTCCGAGCAGCCCGAAGAGCCCGAACTGCCCGAAGAGGCCGAGGAATCCAAGGTCCCCCGCCAGCGACGGCGCGCCGCCGCGGCCCGGCGCTGAGCGCGCACACCAACGCGCCCCCGGCCGAGAGCCGGACATGACCGGGCCCCACCCGGACCGGAGACGGCGGGTGGGGCCCGGTCATGCCGTACGGCGGGAAGGTCTGCCGGACGCGGATCGGGAAGGCCGCACCGGGTACGCGGATCGGGGTGGCCGCACCAGGCCCGCGGATCGGCGTGCCCCTTTCATGGGCGCCGCACTGGGACGCGGACCGAGGATCGCTGCACCGGGTACGCGGCCCGGGGCAGCCGCCTAGCGGCGCACCGGGGGCGCTGCCCACCGGGGGCACCGGACAGGAGGGCACCGCACCGGGGCGTGGACCAGGGATGCCGCCCGGGGGCACTCCCGGGGGATGAGGCGCCGGGGATGCGGGTTGGGGAGGCCGTCCAGGGGCGCCGCACTGGTACGTGGACTGAGGGTCGCTGCACCGCGCCCGTGCGTACTGGGGCGTGGACCAGGGATGCCGCCCGGGGGCACCCCGGGGGCATGAGGCGCCGGGGATGCGGGCCCGGACGTGCACCGGGGATGCCGCCCCGGGCCCCGCCCGCTGAGCGGGGTCCGGGAGGGCGCTATGCGCGCGACGTGGGGCGTGGGCGCCAGATCCATGGGGTGGCGTCCGGGGCCATGCCCACCACGCAGACGCCCTGGTGCCCGTCGTCCGCCAGCAGTGCCGGCGCGCCGACCGGGATCAGGCGGCCGGGGGAGCGCAGGGGCCTGGCGTCCGGGCCGGTGCCGTACTGGACCTGGACCTCCCCGCCCAGGTCGCGGCCGACCAGCAGCAGCGTCTTCGCCTCGCGTCGGCCGGAGGGTTCGGCCACGGTGTGCGCGGCGATCGCCCCGTAGCCCTCGAAGTGCCGCACCGTGAGCGAGGTGTCGTCGCCGTGGACGGCGGGCACGGTGGCCGCGGGGGTGCGGTAGACCAGTGTGAGCGAGCCGTCGGGGGCCACCGCGGCGCCCAGCGGATCCCCGCCGGGGCGCGGCAGACCGGTCGGCGGGCGCAGGGCGACCGGGCCACCGGCCCACTCCTGGGCCCAGTGGTGGACGGTGTCGCGGCCGGGGGCGAGGACATGGACCCGCTCCTCCGCGTCCAGCAGCGCGGTCATCCCGTCCTGGACCTCGGCGCCGCCGAGCCGCTGCCAGGGACTCCAGTGGCCGCTCCCGTCCCGTACTCGGGTGGCCAGGCCCTTGTCCGCGGTCCGTACGAAGAGATGGACCCGGCCGTCGGGGGTGGCGACCGCCGCCGGGCAGCCGACCCGGCGGCCGTGTTCGGTGCTGGTCTCGGGGGTGCCGAGTCCGGTCCAGGCGCGGAACGGGCCGTCCGGGCGGCGCTGTTCCAGCACCACGATCTCGCGCAGGCCGGCCGCGCCTTGGCCGCCCAGCGCAGCGAACCGCAGGGCGAACAGCACCTGCCGCCCCGCGCTGTCCCGCACCGCGGTGAGGGCCGGGGCGAGCGGTCCGCCGCCGAGCCCCAGCGGCGCACCGAACCGCCCGCTGCCGGGTGCCGTCTCGCGCCACCGCACGGCCTGGGCGCCGAGCACGCCGTACGCCACGAGCCGGCCCTGGGCGTCGGTGGTGGGGGCGGGCAGGGCGGTGGGGTAGCGGTAGTGGGTGGAGCGGATCCAGCCCTTACGGTTCCGCAGCGGGCGCACGCCGCCCTGGCCGTAGTCGCCGCAACCGGCCGCGTTGCCGCAGTCCCAGTCCGGGGCGCCGCCGTAGGACTTGATCACCCGCGCCTTCCGGGCGAGCACCGCGGGCGGCAGATTGTGCGGCCAGCGCTGGTTGTAGTAGCCGCGGAACGCGGTGGTGGTGAAGCGCGGGGCGTGCTTGTCCCGCTGGGCGGACGCGGCCACCCACTGGGCGATCGCCTTCCAGGTGAACAGTGCGACCGGGGTGTGGTCGCGGTGGTCCGAGCACCCCGGCTGATCGTTGTCCTTGGGGTGCAGCACGTCGTGCACCTGGAAGTCGGGGTCCGGGTCCAGCGTGTGGATCAGCGTGGGCCGATAGCGGTCCATGATCTCGGCGAGCACGTCGACCAGCGTCTGATGGCCGTACGAACTCGGGTGCGGAACCGGGGACCCGGCGGCTCGGAGGGTGCTCATCACGGCGCCCGGGGTGCTCCACAGCGCGGGGATCCGTACGCCGCCCTCCGACAGCATCGCGATGTTGAGGAAGACCAGCCGGACCCTGCGGGCCCCGTTCGCGAGGGTGTTGGTCTCCGCGGTGACCCCGCCGGGCAGCCGCAGCGCCGACCGCTGCCAGGGCGCGAACTGGTTCAGCCCGATCATCCGCGCGTACGCCTGCCGCAGCCCCTGATGGCGGGAGGCGGAGTAGGCGGCCTTGTCGGCGGGCGGGATCGGCGTCCCCGCCTGGTGGTTGATCCCCCGGGCCTCACCGGCCGTGACGTACACGCACACCACCGGGACGCCGGAGCGCAGCACCTGCTCGGCGTCCGGGTTCATGAAGTACAGATCGTCGTCGGGGTGCGCCATGACCTGCAGCAGCAGCGCCTGCTTGTCGCCCACCGTCGAGGTGAAGGGCTCCGCCGCCCCGGGGCCATCGGCCCGCGCGGGCCCGGCGGGCACGGATGCCGTGCCACGCGAGCCTCCACCCCCGCAACCGGCGACCCCGGCGACCCCGGCCGCTCCGGCCGCGGTGAGTGCCGCCAGCGCGGCCAGCGTCTGCCTGCGGGTGGTGCCCGTTCCCCGCACTGTCCATCGACTGTTCAATTTGGTGACCCTGTCACTTCGGCAGCGCGTAGTCGCCGGCTGCTCCGAGTGAAAGGACGGGCGATGATCTTGACAGGTTGCCCTATGGCCGGGAGGTATCGGTCACAGTCCGGACACATCGTCCTTCGCTACGAGGGCGCGAGGGCGCGAGGGCGCGAGGACGTGCGGGCGCACGGGCGCACGAGGGCGCCCATGACGATGGAGCCGGGTCGCTCAGTCGGAGATCAGCACCCCGAGCACCGCGAGCCAGCAGGCCGCCACCAGCACGGGCAGCAGCATCATGATCGCGCCGGTCGGGGAGACCTTCAGATAGGCGGAGCCGGGGTCGTCGGTGCGGCGATTCACTATCCGCTCGCCACCGTGCCAGGCCATGTACTCCTCGAGCTCGATCACCGTCTCCTTGCGCGCCAGAAGGTACTGACGGCCGAAGCGCAGCATCAGCGAGAAGCCCAGCGATAACCCGATGCCGATGATCGCGATGATCATCGCAAGCCCCTTGCCCAGGGTGCCTCCCGCGCCTTCCTTGCCGAGGCAGAAGGCGGTGGCGGCAGCGAGGCCCGCCGTGATGTAGAAGAAGTTGTTCAGCTTCTGCCAGTTGAGGTTGTCCTCGTGCTTGTAGAGGTCCACCGCGATCCCGTACTGCGCGTGCAGCATCGCCTCACGTGGTTTGCGCCACACCCACACCACCCGGGGCAGCCCGTCCGGCGGGGTCAGCCGGGTCAGCTCCTGGAAGCCGAGCTTGTGGTGGAAGCGCGCGGACGCGTCGTTGGGCGGATCGTTGACCACGGCGGCGATCACCGGGCTCTCGTGCCACTGGTCGAGGACGTGGTAGTAGAGCATCGAGGCGATCCCGCCCCGTGCCGCGTCCCGGGCCACGCAGATCTGCTTGATCACCAGGAAGCTGCCGAGCGCCGTCTTGATCCGGCGGTTCAGCCATTCGTCCGGCTCGACCCGGTCGGAGCTGTAGGCCAGCAGGAACGCCAGCACCTGCCCGCCCTTGACCGCCACATAGAAGTGCTCGGCGCTCTCCAGCCGGGCGCGGTAGTCGGCCTCGGTGTACGCCGAGACCAGGAAGCCGCCCTCCGTCGAGCCGCCCTGCACCGGGCCTCGGGCGCCGTCCGGCCCGTTCAGACTCCGTGACCTGGCGAGGCGCGCGATCTGCTCCACGTGCTCCTCGCCCGCCCGTAAGATCTCCACCCGCAGCGGCATACCGGCCATTCCGATCCCCCCTCTTCTCGGCGCGCCGAAACTACCGTGGGCGGGATACGCCGCACCAGCATGCGAAGGGGCCACGGTAGAGC
Organism: Streptomyces violaceusniger Tu 4113; assembly: GCF_000147815.2. NCBI lineage: Bacteria > Bacillati > Actinomycetota > Actinomycetes > Kitasatosporales > Streptomycetaceae > Streptomyces > Streptomyces violaceusniger. The sequence goes on from NC_015957.1 coordinate 688,418, forward strand.
TGGCCGCGGGTTTGCGGGCTCACTCGTAGGGGGTATGCTTCCCCGCTCCCTGATTGGCGTCGGCGGTGCCCGCTATGGCACACTGACCAGGTTGCTCGGTTGAGTGCCGATGCTGCGCGCCTCTCGCCGGGAGGACTGGAAGCGAGTCCCACGGTACTCGTCGCCCCTGATCAGGGGCGGAAGTACGGGAATCTTCCGGGAAGCGTCAGCGGGGCCCCAGCCAGGCGCCCGGTGGGTGACTTTCTCCCCCAGCAACCCCCTTCACCAGGGATCTCCGCATGGAGATCTATGAGAAGGACTGCGACACACCCGACCGCGTGGGTCGGAAGTGGGTGGAGAAGGACGCGCACGCCACCGGGTCCCAGAGCGTTACGAGAGACAGGACTACGAAGTAGCCATGGCGGGACAGAAGATCCGCATCCGGCTCAAGGCCTACGACCACGAGGTCATCGACTCCTCGGCGAAGAAGATCGTCGAGACGGTGACGCGCACTGGTGCGTCGGTCGCGGGCCCGGTGCCGCTGCCCACAGAGAAGAACGTGTACTGCGTCATCAAGTCGCCGCACAAGTACAAGGACGCGCGCGAGCACTTTGAGATGCGTACGCACAAGCGCCTCATCGACATCCTCGACCCCACGCCGAAGACCGTCGACTCGCTGATGCGTCTCGACCTGCCGGCGGGCGTCGACATCGAGATCAAGCTCTGAGGTGACGCGCGAGATGGCTAAGCAGATCAAGGGCGTCCTGGGCGAGAAGCTCGGCATGACGCAGGTGTGGGACGAGAACAACCGTGTCGTCCCGGTCACCGTCGTCAAGGCCGGTCCGTGCGTCGTGACCCAGGTCCGTACCGATGACGCGGACGGCTACAGCGCCGTCCAGATCGCCTTCGGCGAGATCGACCCGCGCAAGGTGAACAAGCCCCTCAAGGGCCACTTCGCCAAGGCCGATGTGACCCCGCGCCGCCACCTGGTGGAGCTGCGTACCACCGACGCCGGTGAGTACACGCTCGGCCAGGAAGTCACGGCCGAGGTGTTCGAGTCCGGTGTCAGGGTCGACGTGACCGGCACCAGCAAGGGCAAGGGCACCGCCGGTGTCATGAAGCGCCACGGCTTCGCCGGCCTCGGCGCCGGCCACGGCACCCAGCGCAAGCACCGCTCGCCGGGCTCCATCGGTGGCTGCGCCACCCCGGGCCGCGTGTTCAAGGGCCTGCGCATGGCCGGCCGCATGGGCAATGAGCGGGTCACCACCCAGAACCTGACCGTCCACGCCGTTGACGCGGAGAAGGGTCTGCTCCTGATCAAGGGAGCGGTTCCTGGTCCGAACGGCGGCCTCGTCCTGGTCCGTACCGCGGCCAAGGGGGCCTGAGGTAACCGATGAGCACCATTGACATCCTTTCGCCGGCAGGCGACAAGGCCGGGACCGTCGAGCTCCCCGCGGAGATCTTCGACACGCAGGTCAGCATTCCGCTGATCCACCAGGTCGTCGTCGCCCAGCTGGCCGCTGCCCGCCAGGGCACGCACAAGACCAAGACCCGCGGCGAGGTCCGGGGCGGTGGCAAGAAGCCCTACCGCCAGAAGGGCACCGGCCGCGCGCGCCAGGGCTCGACCCGCGCGCCGCAGTTCGCCGGCGGTGGCGTCGTGCACGGTCCCGTGCCGCGCGACTACAGCCAGCGCACCCCGAAGAAGATGAAGGCCGCCGCGCTGCGCGGTGCCCTCTCCGACCGGGCGCGCCACGAGCGGATCCACGTCGTGACCGGCGTGGTCGACGGCGACATCTCCACCAAGGCCGCGAAGACCCTGCTGGGCAAGATCAGCGAGCGCAAGAACCTGCTCCTGGTCGCCGAGCGGAGCGACGAGGCCGCGTGGCTGTCCGCCCGCAACCTGCCCCAGGTGCACATCCTGGAGCCGGGCCAGCTGAACACGTACGACGTGCTCGTCTCCGACGACGTGGTCTTCACCAAGGCCGCCTTCGAGTCCTTCGTGGCTGGTCCCAAGGCCGCTGAGAAGACCGAAGGGAGCGCCGCCTGATGAGTGAGGCGACCGCTGTCACCAGCAAGACCTTCACCGACCCCCGAGACATTCTCGTCAAGCCGGTGGTCTCGGAGAAGAGCTACGCGCTGCTCGACGAGAACAAGTACACGTTCATCGTCGCGCCCGGCGCCAACAAGACCCAGATCAAGCAGGCCGTCGAGGCGGTCTTCTCGGTCAAGGTCACCGGGGTCAACACGATCAACCGGCAGGGTAAGCGCAAGCGCACCAAGACCGGTTACGGCAAGCGCAAGGACACCAAGCGCGCCATCGTGACCCTCGCCGAGGGCGACCGCATCGACATCTTCGGCGGCCCGGTCTCCTAACGGAGATCGGAACGTCCAGAAGTCCGGAATCTTCCGAGGACTGAGAAATGGGTATCCGCAAGTACAAGCCGACGACCCCGGGCCGTCGTGGCTCCAGCGTCGCCGACTTCGTCGAGATCACGCGGTCCACGCCGGAGAAGTCGCTGGTCCGCCCGCTGCACAGCAAGGGTGGTCGTAACAACGCCGGCCGCATCACGGTCCGCCACCAGGGTGGCGGTCACAAGCGTGCGTACCGCGTGATCGACTTCCGCCGTCACGACAAGGACGGCGTCCCGGCGAAGGTCGCACACATCGAATACGACCCCAACCGCACCGCGCGCATCGCGCTGCTGCACTACGCCGACGGCGAGAAGCGCTACGTCCTCGCGCCGCGCGGCCTGAAGCAGGGCGACCGGATCGAGAACGGCCCCGGCGCCGACATCAAGCCCGGTAACAACCTCTCGCTGCGCAACATCCCGGTTGGTACCACGCTCCACGCCATCGAGCTGCGGCCCGGCGGCGGCGCGAAGTTCGCCCGCTCCGCGGGTGCCTCCGTGCAGCTGCTGGCGAAGGAGGGCTCCATGGCCCACCTCCGCATGCCGTCCGGTGAGATCCGCCTGGTCGACGTCCGCTGCCGCGCCACCGTCGGCGAGGTCGGCAACGCCGAGCAGTCGAACATCAACTGGGGCAAGGCCGGCCGCATGCGCTGGAAGGGCGTCCGCCCGACCGTTCGTGGTGTGGTCATGAACCCCGTCGACCACCCGCACGGTGGTGGTGAGGGCAAGACCTCCGGTGGTCGCCACCCGGTCTCGCCGTGGGGTCAGAAGGAGGGCCGTACGCGCTCGCCGAAGAAGGCCAGCAACAAGTACATCGTCCGCCGCCGCAAGACGAACAAGAAGCGCTAGGAGCGGGTTTAGATGCCGCGCAGTCTCAAGAAGGGGCCCTTCGTCGACGACCACCTGAGCAAGAAGGTGGATGTCCAGAACGAAGCCGGCACCAAGAACGTCATCAAGACCTGGTCCCGCCGCTCGATGATCGTCCCGGCCATGCTCGGCCACACGATCGCGGTGCACGACGGCCGCAAGCACGTCCCGGTGTTCGTCACCGAGTCGATGGTCGGCCACAAGCTCGGCGAATTCGCGCCGACCCGCACCTTCCGCGGCCACGAGAAGGACGACCGTAAGTCGCGTCGTCGCTGATCGGCGGAAAAGACTCATGACAGACACCGAAGGGACAACCATGGAAGCCAGGGCCCAGGCGCGGTACATCCGCGTCACGCCCATGAAGGCCCGCCGCGTGGTGGACCTCATCCGTGGCATGAGTGCCACGGAGGCTCAGGCGGTCCTGCGTTTCGCCCCGCAGGCCGCGAGCGTGCCGGTCGGCAAGGTGCTGGACAGCGCCATTGCCAACGCCGCGCACAACTACGACCACACCGACGCCGACAGCCTCGTCATCTCCGAGGCGTACGTCGACGAGGGCCCGACCCTGAAGCGGTTCCGTCCGCGTGCCCAGGGCCGCGCCTACCGGATCCGCAAGCGGACCAGCCACATCACCGTGGTCGTCAGCAGCAAGGAAGGAACCCGGTAATGGGCCAGAAGGTTAACCCGCACGGGTTCCGGCTCGGCATCACCACCGACTTCAAGTCGCGCTGGTACGCCGACAAGCTGTACAAGGACTACGTCAAGGAAGACGTCGCCATCCGCCGGATGATGACGAAGGGCATGGAGCGCGCGGGCATCTCCAAGGTGGAGATCGAGCGCACCCGTGACCGCGTCCGTGTCGACATCCACACCGCCCGGCCGGGCATCGTCATCGGCCGCCGCGGCGCGGAGGCCGACCGTATCCGTGGCGAGCTGGAGAAGCTGACCGGCAAGCAGGTGCAGCTCAACATCCTCGAGGTGAAGAACCCCGAGGTCGACGCTCAGCTCGTGGCCCAGGCCGTCGCCGAGCAGCTCTCCTCCCGCGTCTCCTTCCGTCGTGCGATGCGCAAGTCGATGCAGAGCTCGATGAAGGCCGGTGCCAAGGGCATCAAGATCCAGTGTGGTGGCCGTCTCGGCGGCGCCGAGATGTCGCGCTCGGAGTTCTACCGCGAGGGCCGGGTGCCCCTGCACACGCTCCGTGCCAACGTCGACTACGGCTTCTTCGAGGCCAAGACCACCTTCGGCCGCATCGGCGTCAAGGTGTGGATCTACAAGGGCGACGTCAAGAACATCGCCGAGGTCCGTGCCGAGAACGCCGCCGCCCGCGCCGGCAACCGCCCGTCGCGCGGTGGCAGCGACCGCCCGCAGCGCCGTGGTGGCGAGCGCGGTGGCCGTGGCCGTAAGCCGCAGCAGCAGCAGAGCGCCCCCGCCGAGGCCCCCAAGGCCGAGGCCACCGCCGCTCCGGCTGCTGAGAGCACCGGAACGGAGGCCTGACCGACATGCTGATCCCTCGCAGGGTCAAGCACCGCAAGCAGCACCACCCCAAGCGGTCCGGCATGGCCAAGGGCGGCACGGAGCTGGCGTTCGGCGAGTACGGCATCCAGGCCGTCACCCCGGCGTACGTCACCAACCGTCAGATCGAGGCCGCTCGTATCGCGATGACCCGCCACATCAAGCGTGGCGGCAAGGTCTGGATCAACATCTACCCGGACCGTCCGCTGACGAAGAAGCCTGCCGAGACCCGCATGGGTTCCGGTAAGGGTTCGCCGGAGTGGTGGGTCGCGAACGTCAAGCCCGGCCGGGTGATGTTCGAGCTGTCCTTCCCGAACGAGAAGACTGCGCGTGAGGCGCTCACCCGCGCTGCTCACAAGCTCCCGATGAAGTGCCGGATCGTGCGGCGCGAGGCAGGTGAGTCGTGATGGCGGCCGGTACCAAGGCGTCCGAGCTGCGTGAGCTGAACAACGAGGACCTCGTTGGCAAGCTCAGTGAGGCCAAGGAAGAGCTGTTCAACCTCCGCTTCCAGGCGGCGACCGGACAGCTTGAGAACCACGGCCGGCTGAAGGCCGTCCGCAAGGACATCGCCCGGATCTACACCCTGATGCGGGAGCGCGAGCTCGGCATCGAGACGGTGGAGAGCGCCTGATGAGCGAGACGAATGTGACTGAGAACGCAACGCAGAACCGCGGCTTCCGCAAGACCCGTGAGGGTCTGGTCGTCAGCGACAAGATGGACAAGACCGTCGTCGTCGCCGTCGAGGACCGCGTCAAGCACGCGCTGTACGGCAAGGTCATCCGCCGTACGAACAAGCTCAAGGCGCACGACGAGCAGAACGCCGCGGGTGTCGGCGACCGTGTCCTCCTGATGGAGACCCGGCCGCTGTCCGCGACCAAGCGCTGGCGCGTCGTGGAGATCCTCGAGAAGGCCAAGTAGGTAATTCCCGCAAGGGAATTCCAAGTAACGCAGCCTGCGGGCAATAGTCCGCAGGACAGTTCCGCCAGGCTCGGCAGGGGCTGGACAATTCAGCCCCTGCCGGGAACCGGCAGACGATCAGGAGATAGACGTGATCCAGCAGGAGTCGCGACTGCGCGTCGCCGACAACACGGGCGCGAAGGAAATCCTTTGCATCCGTGTTCTCGGTGGCTCCGGTCGCCGCTACGCGGGCATCGGTGACGTCATCGTCGCCACCGTCAAGGACGCGATCCCCGGTGGCAACGTGAAGAAGGGTGACGTCGTCAAGGCGGTCATCGTGCGCACCGTCAAGGAGCGCCGCCGCCCGGACGGTTCGTACATTCGCTTCGACGAGAACGCGGCCGTCATCCTCAAGAACGATGGCGACCCCCGTGGCACCCGTATCTTCGGCCCGGTGGGCCGTGAGCTGCGCGAGAAGAAGTTCATGAAGATCATCTCGCTCGCGCCGGAGGTGCTGTAACCGATGAAGATCAAGAAGGGCGACCTGGTCCAGGTCATCACCGGTAAGGACAAGGGCAAGCAGGGCAAGGTCATCGCGGCCTTCCCGCGCGAGGACCGGGTCCTGGTCGAGGGTGTCAACCGGGTCAAGAAGCACACCAAGGCCGGACAGACCGCTCGTGGTTCGAAGACCGGCGGCATCGTGACGACCGAAGCCCCGATCCACGTGAGCAACGTACAGCTCGTGGTGGAGAAGGACGGCAACAAGGTCGTCACCCGCGTCGGGTACCGCTTCGACGACGAGGGCAACAAGATCCGCGTTGCCAAGCGGACCGGTGAGGACATCTGATGACTGCCACCACCACTGCACCGCGCCTCAAGGCGCGCTACCGCGAAGAGATCCAGGGCAAGCTGCAGGAGCAGTTCTCCTACGAGAACGTCATGCAGATCCCGGGTCTGACCAAGGTCGTGGTCAACATGGGTGTGGGCGACGCCGCCCGCGACTCCAAGCTGATCGAGGGCGCCATCCGCGACCTCTCCACGATCACCGGCCAGAAGCCCGCCGTCACCAAGGCCCGTAAGTCCATCGCGCAGTTCAAGCTGCGTGAGGGCCAGCCGATCGGCGCCCACGTCACCCTCCGCGGTGACCGCATGTGGGAGTTCCTGGACCGTCTGGTGTCGCTCGCGCTGCCGCGCATCCGCGACTTCCGCGGTCTGTCGCCGAAGCAGTTCGACGGCCGGGGCAACTACACCTTCGGTCTCACGGAGCAGGTCATGTTCCACGAGATCGACCAGGACAAGATCGACCGCGTCCGAGGTATGGACATCACCGTGGTGACCACGGCGACCAACGACGACGAGGGCCGCGCCCTGCTGCGTCACCTCGGCTTCCCGTTCAAGGAGGCGTGAGCCGTGGCGAAGAAGGCTCTCATTGCCAAGGCCGCCCGCAAGCCCAAGTTCGGCGTGCGTGGATACACGCGCTGCCAGCGTTGCGGACGTCCGCACTCTGTCTACCGTAAGTTCGGCCTGTGCCGCGTGTGCCTTCGTGAGATGGCTCACCGTGGCGAGCTGCCGGGCGTGACCAAGAGCTCCTGGTAACAGCCCACCCGTCTCCCGCCACCGCCCTCAACGGACGCTCTGGCGGGCGAAAGATGGAATTTTGGGCTGGTACCGGACTCTCGGTAAGTAAATGGATGGCGAGCCCCGCCCGTCCACTCCCGTAGAGTGGAACGGTTGGGCGCTCGCCGCCCAGAATCCTTACTACGCCGTAGGTCCCCGCGCCGCACCCGTGCCCACCGTGAGTGGGTGAGAGGGATGGCGCATACAGGAAACCCCGGCGAGAGAGGCCGAAGGCCATCATGACCATGACCGATCCGATCGCAGACATGCTGACACGTCTGCGAAACGCGAACTCGGCGTATCACGACTCCGTCCAGATGCCCCACAGCAAGATCAAGTCGCATATCGCGGAGATCCTCCAGCAGGAGGGCTACATCACCGGCTGGAAGGTCGAGGACGCCGAGGTTGGCAAGAACCTCACCCTCGAGCTGAAGTTCGGCCCGAACCGCGAGCGCTCGATCGCCGGCATCAAGCGGATTTCGAAGCCGGGTCTGCGGGTCTACGCAAAGTCCACCAGCCTGCCGAAGGTGCTCGGCGGCCTGGGCGTGGCGATCATCTCCACGTCGCACGGGCTCCTCACCGACAAGCAGGCCGGCAAGAAGGGCGTGGGCGGGGAAGTCCTCGCCTACGTCTGGTAACCAGGGAACGGAGGAAGCACATGTCGCGCATTGGCAAGCTGCCCATCCAGGTTCCCGCTGGTGTGGACGTCACCATCGATGGCCGGACGGTCGCCGTGAAGGGCCCCAAGGGTTCTCTCTCGCACACCGTCGCCGCGCCGATCGATGTCGCCAAGGGTGAGGACAACACGCTCGTTGTCATCCGCCCCAACGACGAGCGTCAGAACAAGGCCCTGCACGGCCTGTCCCGCACGCTGGTGGCGAACATGATCACCGGCGTGACCCAGGGCTACAGCAAGGCGCTCGAGATCAGCGGTGTTGGTTACCGCGTCCAGGCCAAGGGCTCCAACCTGGAGTTCGCCCTGGGCTACAGCCACCCGATCCTGGTCGAGGCCCCCGAGGGCATCACCTTCAAGGTGGAGTCCCCGACCAAGCTGAGCGTCGAGGGCATCGACAAGCAGAAGGTCGGCGAGGTCGCCGCGAACATCCGCAAGCTGCGTAAGCCCGATCCGTACAAGGCCAAGGGCGTGAAGTACGCGGGCGAGGTCATCCGCCGCAAGGTCGGAAAGGCTGGTAAGTAAGCCATGGCATACGGTGTGAAGATTGCCAAGGGCAACGCCCGTAAGGCTGCTGCCGTCAAGCGGCGTCACATCCGCGTCCGCAAGCGGGTCTCCGGCACGCCGGTCCGCCCTCGCCTCGTGGTGACGCGGTCCAACCGTCACATGGTGGCGCAGGTCATCGACGACATCGCGGGCCACACGCTGGCCTCGGCGTCGACGCTGGACAGCGCCGTCCGGGCGGCCGAGGGCGACAAGAGCGCCCTGGCGCAGCAGGTGGGCGCCCTGGTGGCCGAGCGGGCGAAGGCCGCGGGCATCGAGGCCGTCGTGTTCGACCGTGGTGGCAACAAGTACGCCGGGCGGATTGCCGCTCTGGCGGACGCCGCCCGCGAGGCCGGGCTGAAGTTCTGAGCCCCGGTTCCAACGCAAAGCGGAAACGAGAGAGGTAAATCCAATGGCTGGACCCCAGCGCCGCGGTGGCGGCGCCGGTGGCGGCGAGCGGCGGGACCGGAAGGACCGGCGGGACGGTGGCGCTGCCGCCGAGAAGACCGCTTACGTCGAGCGTGTTGTCGCGATCAACCGCGTCGCCAAGGTTGTGAAGGGTGGTCGTCGCTTCAGCTTCACCGCGCTGGTCGTGGTGGGCGACGGTGACGGCACCGTGGGTGTCGGTTACGGCAAGGCCAAGGAGGTGCCGGCCGCGATCGCCAAGGGCGTGGAGGAGGCCAAGAAGCACTTCTTCAAGGTCCCCCGGATCGCCGGCACCATCCCGCACCCGATCCAGGGCGAGAAGGCCGCGGGTGTCGTGCTGCTGAAGCCGGCGTCCCCCGGTACCGGTGTGATCGCCGGTGGCCCGGTGCGCGCCGTGCTGGAGTGCGCGGGCATCCACGACGTGCTCAGCAAGTCGCTCGGTTCGTCGAACCCGATCAACATCGTGCACGCCACGGTGGCCGCTCTGCAGGGCCTTCAGCGCCCCGAGGAGATCGCCGCCCGTCGTGGTCTGCCGCTGGAGGACGTCGCTCCCGCCGCTCTGCTGCGGGCGCGTGCCGGGGTGGGTGCGTGAGCATGGCCCGCCTGAAGATCACGCAGACGAAGTCCTACATCGGCAGCAAGCAGAACCACCGCGACACCCTGCGTTCGCTCGGGCTGAAGAAGCTCGGCGACGTGGTTGTCAAGGAGGACCGCCCCGAGTTCCGCGGCATGGCGACCACCGTGCGGCACCTCGTGACGGTCGAGGAGGTCGACTGAGATGGCGGAGAACAACCCGCTGAAGGTCCACAACCTCCGGCCCGCCCCGGGCGCCAAGACCGCCAAGACCCGTGTCGGTCGTGGTGAGGCGTCCAAGGGTAAGACCGCTGGTCGTGGCACCAAGGGCACCAAGGCCCGCTACCAGGTTCCGGAGCGCTTCGAGGGTGGGCAGATGCCCCTCCACATGCGGCTCCCGAAGCTCAAGGGCTTCAAGAACCCCTTCCGCACCGAGTACCAGGTCGTGAACCTGGACAAGCTGGCCGCGCTCTACCCGCAGGGTGGCGAGGTCACGGTGGCCGATCTGGTCGCCAAGGGCGCGGTGCGCAAGAACCAGCTCGTCAAGGTGCTGGGCTCCGGTGAGGTCTCCGTGGCGCTCCAGGTGACGGTCGACGCCGTCTCCGGCTCCGCCAAGGAGAAGATCACCGGTGCCGGTGGCACCGTCACCGAGCTCGTCTGAGCACGGTGCACACCCGACCGGGGATGCTCCAGATACGGGGCATCCCCGGTTGGTCGTTCCAAGCGGGGCCGGGTCGCCGGTAAGGTGGCGTGCGTTGTTACCTTCCGCGCGGTACGCCTTCGCGCGGGTCCTGGCTGATAAGTATTCGTCGATCCTCAAGACCGTCACCTCTCGCGCACGCACGCGGGGGGCGCAGGAGGCACCGTGCTCACCGCGTTCGCCCGGGCGTTCAAGACGCCCGACCTGCGCAAGAAGCTGCTGTTCACGCTGGCCATCATCGTGCTCTTCAGGCTCGGGCAACATATCCCGATCCCGGGCATCAATTACAAGAATGTCCAGACGTGCATGGACCTCGCCAAGGGCCAGCAGGGGCTGTTCGGCCTGGTCAACATGTTCAGTGGTGGCGCACTGCTCCAGATCACCATCTTCGCGCTCGGGATCATGCCGTACATCACGGCGAGCATCATCCTGCAGCTGCTGACCGTGGTGATCCCGCGCCTCGAAGCCCTCAAGAAGGAGGGCCAGGCCGGGCAGTCGAAGATCACGCAGTACACCCGCTATCTGACCATCGCGCTGGCGATCCTGCAGGGCACCGGCCTGGTGGCCACCGCCCGCAGCGGCTCGCTCTTCCAGAGCTGCCCCGTGGGCGGCCAGATCGTCCGGGACGACTCGATCTTCACCACCGCCGTGATGGTCATCACGATGACCGCCGGCACCGCGCTGATCATGTGGCTCGGTGAGCTGGTGACCGACCGCGGCATCGGCAACGGCATGTCGATCCTGATGTTCGTCTCGATCGCCGCCGGGTTCCCGAGCGCGATGTGGAGCATCAAGCAGCAGGGCAAGATCATGGGCGGCTGGCTGGAGTTCGGCCTGGTGATCCTCTGTGGTCTGGCCATGGTCGGCCTGGTGGTCTTCGTCGAGCAGGCCCAGCGCCGGATCCCGGTGCAATACGCCAAGCGCATGATCGGCCGTCGCTCGTACGGCGGTACGTCCACCTACATCCCGATGAAGGTGAACCAGGCGGGTGTGATCCCCGTGATCTTCGCCTCATCGCTGCTGTACATTCCGGCGCTGATCGTCCAGTTCTCCAATTCGAAGGCCGGCTGGGCGACCTGGATCTCGCAGAACTTCGTCAAGGGCGACCACCCGATCTACATCGCCACGTACTTCCTGCTGATCGTCTTCTTCGCATTCTTCTATGTCGCCATCAGCTTCAACCCCGAAGAAGTTGCCGACAACATGAAGAAGTATGGTGGGTTCATCCCGGGTATCCGGGCTGGTCGTCCCACCGCGGAGTACCTGAGCTACGTGCTGAACCGCATCACGTGGCCCGGTGCGCTCTATCTGGGCTTGATCGCCCTGGTGCCCACGGTGGCACTGGTGACGCTCAACGCCAATCAGAACTTCCCGTTCGGCGGCACGAGCATCCTGATCATCGTGGGTGTCGGCCTGGAGACTGTGAAGCAGATCGAGAGCCAGCTTCAGCAGCGACACTACGAAGGGTTCCTCCGCTGATGCGAATCGTCCTCGTCGGGCCTCCGGGAGCCGGCAAGGGTACGCAGGCCGCGTACCTTGCCGAGAAGCTGTCGATCCCGCATATCTCCACCGGCGACCTGTTCCGCGCGAACATCAGCCAGGGCACCCCCCTCGGCAAGCAGGCGCAGGAGTACATGCGGGCCGGGCAGCTGGTACCGGACGAGGTCACCATCGCCATGGCGGAGGACCGGCTGGACCAGCCGGACGCACAGTCGGGCTTCCTGCTGGACGGGTTCCCGAGGAACCTGGTCCAGGCCGAGGCCCTGGACGCCTATTTGGCTGAGCGCGGGGTCTCGCTGGACGCGGTGCTGGACCTGGAGGTCCCCGAGTCCGAGGTGATCAAGCGCATCGCGGGCCGGCGTACCTGCCGTAATGACAGCTCGCACACGTTCCACGTGGAGTACAAGCCGCCGAAGGTCCCCGGAGTGTGCGACGTCTGCGGCGGCGAGCTGTACCAGCGCGAGGACGACAGCGAGGATACGGTCCGCAAACGACTGGAGGTCTACCACCGGGAGACCGAGCCGATCATCGACTACTACAAGGCCAAGGGCCTGGTCGTGACGATCTCGGCGCTCGGCAAGGTGTCCGAGGTCACCCAGCGGGCGATGGACGCCCTGGCCGCCAAGGCGGCCTAGCAAACAGAGTGTGTGACGGCCGCGACGCCCGCCCCGGGCGTCGCGGCCGTACTGTTGAGCAGAATCGATGGACCGCGGAAGGCTGAGTGATGGTGGAGATCAAGACTCCCGAGCAGATCGCGAAGATGCGTGAGGCGGGACTGGTCGTCGCCGCCATCCATGAGGCGACGCGGGCGGCTGCCGTCCCCGGCGCCACCACCAAGGACCTGGACGACGTCGCCCGTAAGGTCATCGCCGACCACGGCGCCAAGTCGAACTTCCTGGGCTACGGCGGCTTCCCCGCCACGATCTGCACCTCGGCGAACGACATCGTGGTGCATGGCATCCCGGACCAGGAGACCGTCCTCAAGGACGGCGACATCATCTCCATCGACGCGGGCGCGATCGTGGACGGATGGCACGGCGACGCCGCCTTCACCGCCTTCGTGGGCACCGGTCACGCCCCGGAGCTGTACGAGCTGAGCCGGGTGACCGAGGAGTCGATGTGGGCCGGGATCGCGGCGGTCCGCAAGGGCCACCGGCTCATCGACATCTCCAAGGCCATCGAGGGCTACATCCGCCGCCAGCCCCGCCCCGCCTCCGGCAGGTACGGGATCATCGAGGACTACGGCGGCCATGGCATCGGCTCCCAGATGCATATGGACCCGCATCTGCTGAACTACGTCTCCCGGAAGCGCGGCAAGGGCCCGCGGCTGGGCCCCGGCTTCTGCATCGCGATCGAGCCCATGGTGAGCCTGGGCACCGCGAAGACGCATGTGCTGTCCGACGACTGGACCGTCAAGACGGACGACGGCACCTGGTCCAGCCACTGGGAGCACTCGGTCGCGCTGACCGAGGAGGGCCCGCTGGTGCTGACCGCCGTGGACGGCGGCAAGGCCAAGCTGGCCGAGCTGGGCGTGGAGACCGCGCCCGATCCCCTGGCCTGACGATCTCTGTGGGCATAAAGATCTCGATTCCGGGGCATCATGCCCCGGATTCGTGTTTCGGGATGCCCTGACGTAGACTGACACGTCGGCTCACGCATGCCCTCCCGCATGTTGCGAGCCGATCAAGGTAGCCGATCCCGAAAGCAGGACATGGCCAAGAAGCAAGGCGCCATCGAAATTGAGGGCACCGTGATCGAATCTCTGCCGAACGCGATGTTCAAGGTGGAGCTTCAGAACGGTCACAAGGTCCTCGCGCACATCAGTGGCAAGATGCGCATGCACTACATCCGCATCCTGCCCGATGACCGGGTCGTGGTGGAGCTGTCTCCGTACGACCTCACGCGCGGACGGATCGTCTACCGCTACAAGTAGATCTCACGACCCGGAGAACCTCACACCATGAAGGTCAAGCCGAGCGTCAAGAAGATCTGCGACAAGTGCAAGGTGATCCGCCGCCACGGCCGGGTCATGGTCATTTGCGACAACCTGCGCCACAAGCAGCGCCAGGGCTGACGCACACCGGCCGGAATCCTGCATCACTCGCAGCATCTTCGCGCGACGTCATAACTTTGCGTACATACGCAGTCACCCGTTCCCGCCTCGCGGGGACGACACCCCCGGTCGGAGGCCGGGGACCCGGTAGCCGTGCGAACGGTGGCCGGGAGTGGTGCTGCGGAAGACCTCCGACAACCATCTGGAGCCAGATTCATGGCACGCCTCGCAGGCGTTGATCTCCCGCGCGAAAAGCGCGTCGAGGTCGCCCTCACTTACGTCTTCGGCATCGGTCGCACCCTTGCCCAGCAGACGCTCGCCAACACCGGTGTGAACCCGGACACCCGCGTTCGTGACCTGGGCGAAGAAGACCTGGTCAAGATCCGCGAGTACGTGGACAACAACATCAAGACCGAGGGTGACCTCCGTCGCGAGATCCAGGCCGACATCCGCCGCAAGGTCGAGATCGGCTGCTACCAGGGTCTGCGCCACCGCCGCGGCCTTCCGGTCCACGGCCAGCGCACCAGCACCAACGCCCGCACCCGCAAGGGCCCGCGTCGCGCCATCGCCGGTAAGAAGAAGCCGGGCAAGAAGTAGTCCGCACCGGACGCTGTCAAGCGGTCCGAGCTGTAGGACCGACCACCTCCACGGGAGAATTCAGGAATGCCTCCGAAGAGCAGGACGGCCGGCGCCAAGAAGGTGCGCCGCAAGGAAAAGAAGAACGTCGCCCACGGGCACGCTCACATCAAGAGCACGTTCAACAACACCATCGTCTCGATCACGGACCCGACCGGGAATGTGATCTCTTGGGCCTCTGCCGGCCACGTCGGCTTCAAGGGCTCGCGCAAGTCCACTCCGTTCGCCGCGCAGATGGCCGCCGAGTCGGCCGCCCGCCGCGCACAGGAGCACGGCATGCGCAAGGTCGACGTGTTCGTCAAGGGTCCGGGCTCCGGCCGTGAGACCGCGATCCGCTCGCTCCAGGCCACCGGCCTGGAGGTGGGTTCGATCCAGGACGTCACTCCGACTCCGCACAACGGATGCCGCCCGCCCAAGCGTCGGCGCGTCTGACCGGCTGAAGTAGGAGACAACAGAAACATGGCGCGTTACACCGGGGCCGACTGCAAGCGTTGCCGTCGGGAGAAGCAGAAGCTCTTCCTCAAGGGGAGCAAGTGCGAGAGCGCGAAGTGCCCGATCGAGATCCGTCCTTACCCCCCGGGTGAGCACGGTCGCGGGCGCACCAAGGACAGCGAGTACCTGCTGCAGCTCCGTGAGAAGCAGAAGGCGACCCGCATCTACGGCGTCCTTGAGAAGCAGTTCCGTGGCTACTACGCGGAGGCGAACAAGAAGTCCGGCAAGACCGGTGAGAACTTGCTTCGCATCCTCGAGACCCGCCTCGACAACGTGGTCTACCGGGCCGGCTTCGCCAAGTCCCGCGACCACGCACGTCAGCTCGTCCGCCACGGACACATCACCGTGAACGGCCGCAAGACCGACATCCCGTCGGCCCGCGTCACCGTGAACGACATCATCGAGGTCCGCACGAAGTCCCGGACCCTGACCCCCTTCCAGGTGGCTCAGGCCGAGGCGGGCGAGCGCACGGTGCCGGCGTGGCTGGAGGCCATTCCGTCGCAGCTTCGGATCCTCGTGCACTCCATGCCCGAGCGCCAGGTGATCGACACCCAGGTGCAGGAGCAGCTCATCGTCGAGCTCTACTCCAAGTAGTAGACCGCTGGACGATACGGGCGGTACGGAGCCGTTTGGCGCGTACCGCCCGTACCATTGAAGGGTTCGGCGTCAAATAGCGGGCGCCGAAGACTGGAGGCAAACCCATGCTGATCGCTCAGCGTCCCTCGTTGACCGAAGAGGTCGTCGACGAGTTCCGCTCCCGGTTCGTGATCGAGCCGCTGGAGCCGGGCTTCGGCTACACCCTCGGAAACTCCCTGCGTCGTACGCTCCTCTCCTCGATCCCCGGTGCGGCCGTCACCAGCATCCGGGTCGATGGGGTCCTGCACGAGTTCACCACCGTGCCGGGCGTCAAGGAGGACGTCACCGACCTGATCCTCAACATCAAGCAGCTCGTCGTCTCCTCGGAGCACGACGAGCCGGTCGTGATGTACCTGCGCAAGCAGGGCCCGGGTCTGGTCACCGCCGCCGACATCGCCCCGCCGGCCGGTGTCGAGGTGCACAACCCCGACCTGGTCCTGGCCACGCTGAACGGCAAGGGCAAGCTGGAGATGGAGCTCACGGTCGAGCGTGGCCGCGGTTACGTCTCCGCCGTGCAGAACAAGCAGGTCGGCCAGGAGATCGGCCGGATCCCGGTCGACTCCATCTACTCGCCGGTGCTCAAGGTCACCTACAAGGTCGAGGCGACCCGTGTCGAGCAGCGCACCGACTTCGACAAGCTGATCGTCGACGTCGAGACCAAGCAGGCCATGCGGCCGCGTGACGCCATGGCGTCGGCCGGTAAGACCCTGGTCGAGCTGTTCGGCCTGGCCCGCGAGCTGAACGTGGACGCCGAGGGCATCGACATGGGCCCGTCCCCGACGGACGCCGCCCTCGCCGCCGATCTGGCGCTGCCGATCGAGGAGCTCGAGCTCACCGTCCGCTCGTACAACTGCCTCAAGCGCGAGGGCATCCACTCCGTGGGTGAGCTCGTGGCGCGGTCCGAGGCGGACCTGCTCGACATCCGGAACTTCGGCGCCAAGTCGATCGACGAGGTCAAGGCGAAGCTGGCCGGTATGGGCCTGGCGCTCAAGGACAGCCCGCCCGGATTCGACCCGACCGCCGCCGCTGACGCCTTCGGCGCCGATGACGACGCGGATGCCGGTTTCGTCGAGACCGAGCAGTACTGATCGTTGCCCCGCCGCTGGGGCTGAGGCGCTGTCCTCAATCGCCGGACGGGCTTGATTTTGCTGAGCTTGATCGAGTCCGTGCGGCGGGCGACGAAAATTTCCGGCGGGCGGCCGCTCGCCGGTAACTGACACTGGTACCTGATACGGCCGGTGCAGACACCTAGGAGATACACCAATGCCGAAGCCCGCCAAGGGCGCCCGTCTGGGCGGCAGCGCTGCGCACGAGCGGCTCCTGCTGGCGAACCTCGCCACCGCGCTGTTCGAGCACGGCCGGATCACCACCACCGAGGCGAAGGCCCGCCGCCTGCGCCCGGTCGCGGAGAAGCTGGTCACCAAGGCGAAGAAGGGCGACCTTCACAACCGCCGTCTGGTGCTCCAGACCGTCCGCGACAAGAGCGTCGTGCACACCCTCTTCACCGAGATCGGCCCGCGCTACGAGAACCGGCCGGGTGGCTACACCCGGATCACCAAGATCGGTAACCGTCGTGGCGACAACGCCCCGATGGCGGTCATCGAGCTGGTCGAGGCGCTGACCGTGCAGCAGGAGGCCGTCGGCGAGGCCGAGGCCGCCACCAAGCGCACCGCCAAGGACGCTGCCGGTGACACGGCCGCCGCGAACCTCAAGAAGGACGAGGCCACCGAGGCCCCGGCCGCTGAGGCCGAGGCGACCGAGACTCCGGCCGAGCCCGCCGCGGACGCGGCTGATGAGGCCGCGAAGGACGCCTGAGGCGTCGCTACGGCTTTCGTTGTCACGGACGGGCCCGCCCCCAGAATCTGGGAGCGGGCCCGTTCCGCATGGAGAGGAACGGCCCAGTGAGTGACGAGGCGGCGCCCGGTTTCGTACGGGTCCGGCTGGATCTGAGTTACGACGGCAAGGACTTCTCGGGCTGGGCCAAGCAGCGCGAGCGGCGCACCGTGCAGGGCGAGCTGGAGAGCGCGCTGCGGACGGTGACGCGCTCCTCGGAGACCTTCGAGCTGACCGTCGCGGGCCGCACGGACGCGGGGGTCCATGCCCGCGGCCAGGTGGCGCATGTGGATCTGCCCGAGGCGCTGTGGGCCGAGCACCGGGACAGGCTGCTGCGGCGGCTCGCCGGCCGGCTGCCCCATGACGTACGGGTCTGGAAGGTCGCGCAGGCCCCGCCCGGGTTCAATGCCCGCTTCTCCGCGATCTGGCGGCGCTACGCCTACCGGGTCACCGACCACCCCGGCGGGGTCGATCCGCTGCTGCGCGGCCATGTGCTGTGGCATGACTGGCCGTTGGACGTGGCCGCCATGAACGCGGCCTCCGAACGGCTCCTGGGCGAGCACGACTTCGCCGCGTACTGCAAGAAGCGTGACGGCGCGACCACCATCCGCACCCTCCAGCGGCTGGACTGGGTGCGCGGCGCGGACGGTGTCATCACGGCGACCGTGCGGGCGGACGCCTTCTGCCACAACATGGTGCGCTCGCTGGTGGGCGCCCTGCTCTTCGTCGGCGACGGCCACCGTCCCTGGGACTGGCCGGCCAAGGTGCTCGCCGCGGGGGTGCGCGACTCCGCCGTCCATGTCGTCCGTCCTCATGGTCTGACCCTGGAGGAGGTCGGCTATCCGGCCGATGACCAACTCGCCGCCCGTAACCGGGAGTCCCGCAACAAGCGCTCCCTGCCGGGCGCGACGGCGATCGGTTCCGGCTGCTGCTGAAAACGGCGGGTGTGGGCGGCCGATCATTGGGTACTCGCCACGCGCCTCGTGTGCCGACGACTGGAAGACTGAGTCAAGGCGGCGGGGCGATCGGCATGATGCGACTTCCGGGGCCTCCGGAAGATCGATAAAATTTGCCAACCGACAACGGTCGCCGACCGCGAAGGGATCCGCGTGAGTACCAGCGAGGCCGCTGTGCGAGAGCGCCTGACCAGGGCTCTGCAGGAGCGCGACGAGGAAATCGCCGATCGCTGGGTCGAGCTGCAGATGGAGCAGGCCCTGCTTGACACCGACATCGGCGAGGCCGAACTCCGCGAGGAGGCCGACGCCTTGATCGAGGCGCTGGTTCCCGGCCTGCAGAGCGGTGTGCCGGTGGACCGGGTGGTGACCACCACCCCGGGGCTGCACGAGGCCGTGGTGGGGCTGTCGATGCGCCGGGCGCGGGCGGGGGCCACGCCGACGGCGACCTCGCTCGCGGTGCTCGCGCTCAAGGAGGCGCTGCTCAAGGCGGTGCAGCGGGACACCCGGGACGCCGAGGAGCTGTTCGCCTCGGCCGTCTTCATGAACCGGCTGCTGGATGTGGCCGGGGCGCTGTCCTTCGAGACGTATGTGGAGGGCCGGGAGGAGATCATCCGCCGGCAGAGCCAGCAGTTGATGGAGCAGTCGACACCGGTGGTGCGGCTGTGGCGGCAGGTGCTGGCGGTGCCGCTGATCGGCACGCTGGACACCGCCCGGACCCAGGTGGTGATGGAGAATCTGCTCCAGGCCATCCAGGACCATGAGGCGCTGGTCGCGATCATCGACATCACGGGTGTGCCGACGGTGGACACCGCCGTCGCCCAGCATCTGATGCAGACCGTGAACGCGGTGCGGCTGATGGGCGCGGACTGCGTGATCAGCGGGGTCCGCCCCTCGATCGCCCAGACCATCGCCCAGCTCGGCATCGATCTGTCCACCATCCTCACGCGGGCGACGCTGGCCGACGCGCTGGCCGCCGCGATCAAGCTGATCGACGGGCCCGGTCCCGACGGTGACGAAGGAGATGGTCGGTGAACGGTCATCGCTCACCCGGCGTTCCGATTCTGCGACTGGGAGATGTCCTGGTCACCGGCCTGCTCAATGAGCTCGACGACCGGACCGCCATCGCCTTCACCGAGGAGCTCACCGAGCGGATCTCGGCCGAGGGCGCCCGTGGGGTGCTCATCGACATCTCCCGGCTGGAGGTCATCGACTCCTTCGTGGCCCGGACGCTGATGGAGCTGACCACGGTGGCCCGGCTGCTGGGGGCCCGGGTGATCGTGGCCGGGATGCGACCGCCGGTGGCGATCACCCTGGTCGAGCTGGGGATCGAACTGGTCGGTGTGGAGACCGCACTCAATCCGGAGCAGGGGATGGCCGCGCTGGGGTGGCGTCAGGCCCCGCAGCCCCTGGAAGGGGCCCGACGTGGCACTGCCCGGTGAATCCACCCTCGCCTCCCACGGGCCCAAGCGGCCCGCGCGGGCCGAGAGCCGGCGTATGCCCGCGCCGGCCACGTATCCGGTGCGCACCGAGGAGGACCTGCTGACGGTCCGCCATGCGGTGCGCGCGGCCACCGTCGAGGTGGGCTTCGGCCTGGTGGACCAGACCCGTGTGGTCACGGCCGCCAGCGAGCTCGCCCGTAACGCCTATGTCCACGGGGGCGGCGGCACGGTCACCCTCGACTATCCGCGCGAGCCCTCCGGGCGGCGGGGGCTGCGGCTGACCGTCAAGGACGAGGGGCCGGGCATCGCGGACCTCGAGGCGGCGCTCACCGACGGGTTCACCACCGGCTCGGGCCTGGGGCACGGGCTGGGCGGCGCCCGGCGGCTGATGGACGAGTTCACCGTGCGCACCGGCCCGGGCGAGGGCACCGTCGTGGTCGTCATCCGCTGGGCGGCCCGGTGACCCGTATCTTCACGGTGCCCACCGCCCAGGTGCGCGTCGATCACCACAGCGCCGTGCATCTGGCCGCCGAGACGGCGCGTGCGGTGGCCCGGGAGTGCGAGCTGCCGGGGGCGCTGCCCGATCAGGCGGCGGTGATCGCCTCCGAGCTGGCGACCAACCTGGACAAGCACGCCAGCGACGGCACGCTCTACGTCCAGCCGCTGCCGCTGGGCCACGGGGTGGAGATCCTCGCCGCCGACCGCGGCCCCGGTATGCACGACCCCGAGCGCTGTCTGGCCGACGGCTACACCACCTCCGGCACGCTGGGGGTCGGGCTCGGCGCCGTCAGAAGGATGGCGACCCACTTCACCATGCGCAGCGCCGACGGCACCGACGTGGGCACCTGGGCCTGCGCCCGCCTGACCGCGCCGGGCGAGCAGCGGCCGGAGTGGCAGGGGGTGGGCGCGATCTGTCTGCCCGCCGAAGGGGAGGAGGGCTGTGGCGACGCCCGCGGGATCGTCGACACGGACGCCGCCCGCACCGCGGTCGTCCTCGACGGCCTCGGCCACGGCCGGGCCGCCGAGGAGGCGGCCCAGGCGGCGCTGCGGACCTTCCACACCGACCCCGACCGTCCGCTGCCGGACGTGCTCACCCGGATGAACCGGGCCCTGCGGCACACCCGCGGCGCCGCCGTGGGGCTGCTGCGGCTGCACCACGATCGCGCCGACTACTGCG
The DNA here is from genome assembly GCF_000147815.2 of Streptomyces violaceusniger Tu 4113. Taxonomy (NCBI): domain Bacteria; kingdom Bacillati; phylum Actinomycetota; class Actinomycetes; order Kitasatosporales; family Streptomycetaceae; genus Streptomyces; species Streptomyces violaceusniger. The sequence continues at coordinate 709,332 of NC_015957.1, forward strand.
GCATCGGCAACATCCGGGCCCTCGCCCTGACCCCGGGCGGGGTCGAGCACCGGCTGACCGGACAGCCGGGGATCGTCGGCTGGGGCATGCCCACCCCGCGCGTCCACGGCTTCCCGCTGTCCCAGGGCGCCACGGCGGTGCTGCACAGCGACGGTATAGACGCCCGCTGGGCGCTGGACCCGCCCCCGTCCGTGCTCCGTCTTCCGCCGTCCCTGCTGTCCGCCGCACTCGCCCATGGCCATCGCCGCGTCCGCGACGACGCCACGGTGCTCGCGGCCAGGTCACCCTTAAGGCTTCCATGACGACGAGGAACCTCACCTGCGCCACGACGGCCCGGCTCAGCCGGGCCGTTCGGGCGCTGGCCCGGGAGCACGCCCTGGACCCGGAGGTCCGGGGGCGCCTTGTGCTGTCCGCCGCCGAGGCCGCCGGGACGGCGCTGCGCGCCGGGCGGGAAACCGTCCTGGAGTGGGCGTACGACCCGGACGACGGGCTGCTCACGGTGGTGCTGCGGACGCCGGGCGATACGGGCCCGGCGGCGGAGCTGCCGATGGCCCCCGAGGCGGTGACCCAGGACGAGGTGGTCTGGCGCCTTCCGGCGGGCCCGCCGGCGGACGCCGCCGAGGAGGCCCTCGGCGAGGAGGCCCTCGCCGCGGAGGAGTTGCGCGCCGTGCTGGCCGCCGCCGACGCGCTCACCGCCGAGCACCGCCGCCTCAAGGACGAACTCGAGGAGACCAACAGCGGGGTGCTCGCGCTCTACGTCCAGCTCGACGAGCGGGACAAGCAGTTGCGCACCGCGCACGGCCAGACCCTGCGGGAGCTGGAGGACGCGCTGCGCCCGCCGCTCATCGAGGCCGACGGCCTCGAACTCGCCGTGCACTACGAACCGGCCGGCACCGACGCGCCGACCGGCGGGGATCTGTACGACTGGTTCGTGCTGCCCGACGGCACCGTCCACATCACCATCGTGGACGCGCTGGGCCATGGGGTGACCAGTACGCGCAGCGCGCTCAACGTCACCCACGCGGTGCGCACCCTGGCGCTGGAGGGCCACCGCCTCCAGTCGATCGTGGCCCGCACCGACGAGATCCTGCACCCCTTCGACCGGGCCGTGATGGCCACCGTGCTGCTCGCCCGGATCCATCCGGCCACCGGTGAGCTGTGGCTGGCCAACGGGAGCCATCCGCCCGCGCTGCTGCTGCGCCGCGACGGATCGGCCCGCTATCTGGAGGCCCGGGGGCGCGGGATCGGCTTTCCGCTGCCCGGGAGCGAGACACCGCTGACCGAGCGGCTGGCCCCCGGGGACCTCCTCCTGCTCTACACCGACGGGCTCACCGAGAGCCGCCGGGACCCGATCGAGGGCGAGAGGCGCCTGATCGAGGCCGCGCACAAGCATCTGCAGAGCCCGATCGAGGAGGTCCCCGGCGCCATCGCGGAGGATATGCACACGGTGATCCTGCATCCGGATGACACCCTCGCGCTGGCGGTGCGGCTCACCGGTCAGTGATCGGCGGCCGGGCCGAGGCGCTGCCCCGGGATACGGCTCTGCTGAAGATCCCGCTGACGGGGGACCGGGGGCGGGAGCGGGCGCTCGTCGTGCGGCTGTGCGCGCACGAGTTGCTCGAACAGGGGCCGCGCGGCGACCAGCGCCTCCCGCATCCGCTCGGTGGCGGCTTCGGCGGTCTGGCCCTCGGGTACCTGCGCCGCCATGGCGTGCAGCCGGCGGTAGCCGTCGATCTCCCCGGGGTGACGGATGGACAGCGCGTCCATCCGCTTGTCGTCGGACTCGGCCGGATAGCCGCGGTCGACGGCCAAGGCGCCCAGCAGCCGGTCGGCTTCGCGCAGCGCCCAGCCGGGAGAGTCGACGAATCGCTCCTGCACTCCCGCCCACCGCGCCGCGTACTGCTCCCTGGCTTCCGAGGGCAGGCTTCGGACCGGCAGTTCGCCCTTGCGGCCCTGCCGGACCGAGGGGGCGATCACAAGGCCGGCCATGGCGGCCAGGGCCGCCACCAGGATGATGAGCGTGACAGTTGACATCGTTGTGCCTTCCGCAGAGTTTTCCTCGCTCGAGGCTGGTATCACCGAGTGTTACCGGTGATCTCCGCGGCAAACACCGCACCCATGACTCACGTCTCTCAATTGTCTCTGATGGGGGAGATGATGGTGAGGTCTCCGGTGCGGGTGAGGTGGGGTCGGACACCGTGGGTGACCGGGAAGAGGTCCGTTTTGTCGCGGTCCACAATGTCGCCCACGATGCGGCCGATCGGGATCGGGGTCTCTGCCCCCGCGGACTTATGGAGCGTCAGGGTCCAGGCGGCGGCGCCCTCGTCGTCCGTACGGGCCTGCTGGATCCGCTCGTACGGGACGGTGAAGCGGAACCGGCCGCCGTCCAGCGCCGTGGCGCCGGTGAGGAACGAGCGGGCCGGGCCGCGGGACGGGGTGGCCACCGCGGTCGGGGCGGCGTCGGGCCCGAAGCGCGCCCCGTACAGGGTGCCTTCGACGGCGAGTCCCTCGGAGTCCATGCGGATCACCTGGGCCTCGGCATGGACCGGGCGCCGCCAGGCGCGCAGCGCGAGATAGCCGTCGACGGTGGCGTAGGGGATCCACCAGGCGACGGGGGAGCCGGGCAGCGGCTCCAGGCCCAACAGCCCGCGCCCTTCCGCGAAGCGGCAGCCGACCCGGCGGCGGACGCCGTCGGAGCGGCGGACCACATGCAGATCCCAGCGGCCCTCGGCCAGATCGAGCGTCGCCCGGTCGAGCGTGGCCGTCCAGGGCTCGGACGGCGCGATGCTCGCCGGGGGCTGAAGCGGAACGCGGAGGGGAGGCTCGTCGCTCTTCCGGCGGGTGACGGTCAGTTCGAGCTCGCCGCCGCGCACCTCGGCGGGCTCCAGCAGCACCGACAGATTGCCCTCGGCGGTGACCCGGCAGGACGCGACAGGCCGCAGCGGCCTGCGGACCAGTCGCTTGACCGCGCCCTTGAGGGTGGCGGTCAGCGGCGTCCCGGCCGTACGGCCCCGCAGGGGTGCGACCGTACGGCGCCGCCCGGCCGGGGCCTCGGTGCCGCGGGCGGTGTGGAGTTCCTCGATGAGGCGCTCGTAGGAGGCCGCCACGCGCTCCGGGGCGTACCGCCGCGCCGCGATACGGGCCGCCTCGCCCATCGAGCGGCGCAGTTCGCCGTCCTCGATCAGGGTCAGCAGCCCCTTGGCGATCCCGTCGGCGTCGCCGGGCGGCACCAGCAGCCCGTCCCGGCCGTCGGTGATGATCTCGCCCGGCCCGTGCGGGCAGTCGGTGGCGACCACGGGCACCGCGCAGTGCATCGCCTCGACGATCGTCATGCCGAAGGACTCCTCGCGGGAGGTGACGGCGGCGATCGCGCCCTTGGCCCACTCGGTCTCGATGGGGGAGTGGGCGCCCATCAGGGTGATGTGGTCGGCCAGCCCGAGCCCGTCGATCTGGCGGCGCAGCGCGGGGAGTTGGGGGCCGCGGCCGTAGATGCGCAATCGCCAGTCGGGGTGTTTGGCGGCGACCGTCTCCCAGGCGGCCACCAGCAGGTCGTAGCGCTTGACCGGGATCAGCCGGCCCGCGGCCACGACCAGTTTGGCGCGGCCGTCGGAGGGCTCGATCCCGGTGGCGGGCACCCCGTTGGGCAGGGCGGTCAGCCGGGTGGTGACACCGGGGAGGTGGGCCCGGTGGGTGGCCGCGTCGGCTTCGGAGACGGAGGTGTACGCGTCGAGGTGGGGTATGGCGGCGTCGCAGGCGGCGCGGATCTCGGCGCGGTGGGTGCCGTAGAGGCGGTGCTCCTGGCCGATCCGCAGAAAGCGGCCGGTGCGGCCGAGCGTGGCGAGGTAGATGACCAGACCGGGGCGGGTGGCGATGACGACATCGGCGTCGGTGCGGTCGAGATACCCGGCGACGCGTTCATCGGTGAGGGCGTTGAAGTTGGTGGTGCCCCTGGCCTCGGCGTCCGGGATATGGGCGCTGGGCCGCATCAGCAGCGGATGGCCGAGGTCGTTGGCCCGGGCTCCGTCGGCGTGGGGGCGCAGGTCGATCAGGGGTCTGAGCCGTACGGCGGGGTGGAGGGGGAGATTCGGGGCGTCGATGGTGCGGATCAGGGAGACGATCTCCACGGTGTGGTGAGCGGCGAGCGCCGCGGCCACATTGAAGGTCGACCGGATGGTGCCACCGATGCCATAGGCGTTGTGGAGCAGGAAAGAAATCTTCACGGTGATGTACGCCCGGCGAAGCTGATCCGCCGCGGCGTGCCCTCCCCTCCGAGGCCGTGCTCTGTTGTGGTTCCGAACCAGGCTGCATTACGCCGATATGGGGCTGGTGTGATGCCGGTATGGAGCCAGTAAGGACCGATCGGTCCGTAAGACTGGTCAGGGCCGCGAAGGTTGCTTATGCGCATGGTGATATGGGATCCACCACATTCGGGAAAGGGAGTACAACCCTCCCGGTGTTCTGGGAGTCTGCGGGGTGTCCGTGCGGTGGCCGTACGGGCCCGATATCGACCAGGGGTGGACAGAGAAATGAACGAGTCCGGTGCGAAGCGGACCATGGGCGCGGCCATCGCGGCGGTGGCGGCGCTGGGGCTGATGACCGGATGCGGCAGCGACTCCGGTGACGACAAGTCCGACGGCGCCAGGCAGGACGACAAGCCCGCGAGCACCGCCTCGGCCGCGAAGGCGCTGTCCGCGTCCGCCCTGGAGCGGGCCACCCTGGCGAGCGGTGAGCTCAAGGGGTTCGAAATCCAGAAGATGACCGACAAGGAGGTCAGCGAGGGCGGGTCGGCCAAGTCCGGGAAGGCCGAGTGCCAGCCGCTGGCCGCGCTGATGGGGTCCCAGTACGACCCGGCGCCGAAGGCCAGCGTCCACCGCGCCTTCGCCACCGGCCTCACCAAGGCGAAGATCGGCGGCGCCGGCCTGATCCGGGTCTCCTCCTACGGGCCGGGCGACGCCGAGCGGACGATCAAGGACCTGCGCGAGGCGGTGACCGCCTGCCAGGGCGGATTCCCGGCGAAGGACGGCACCGGGGAGAAGTCGGACGTCAAGAAGGTGGCACCGCTCGAAGCGCCGAAGGCGGGGGACGAGGCGCTGGCCTTCAGCCTGCATGACGCGAGCGAGGCAAAGGCCGTCGTCAAGTTCACGGCGGTGCGGTCCGGGTCGCAGCTCATGGTGTTCTTCGGGACGAACATCTCGGACCCCACGAAGTCCGAGGTCCCGGCCGCTCTGGTGGACGCCCAGGTGGCGAAGGTGGAGAAGGCCGTGCGGGGCGCCGCGTCGTAGCGGATCCCCGGTCCCCCCGGCGGGGGGACCGGCGGCTCAGTTGGCGGTGGTGGCGGACGCCTCCGCCGACGCCTGGGCGCTGCCGCGGGCCAGGATGCGGCGGAAGGTGTAGTCGGCCACATCGCGCCCGGCCTGGAGGGCGGCGGTGTCCGACGCCGTGACCGCCTTGCCCGACGTATAGCCGGAGATCGTGAAGTAGGCGTACCGCCCGATCGCGTTCGCCGAGCTCTGGCAGGCGGTCCGGCGGCAGAAGGCCGGCACGCCCCCGCCCGTCAGCGAGGCGATATTGGGCTTGTACTGGTTCTTGGCCTTCTCGGCCGCCGCCTTGCCGTCGAAGACGGCGACGCCGACCGTCACCGCGACGCCGTCCCGGGAGAAGGTGGCCCGGAGCAGCTTGCGGCAGCCGTTGTTCGTCAGCACCGAGCCGAGCGCCCCCTGGGTGCCGGCGGCGCAGCTCGTCGTGGAGGCGGACGCCGCCTTGGTGTACGAGCGGTCGTCCTTCGCGGCGCGCTTCTCCGGGAAGAGGGTGGCCGCGGACAGCGGCGCCTTGTCCCGCCGGGCGCTGGAGATGATGTCCAGCGGCTTCGGCGGCGCGGGCGGCGCGACATCGGAGAAGGTGGGCTCGGGCGCCGCCGACTCGCTGGGGAGGTCCTGGGGGGTGGGCAGCCCGCCGGCCGAGTCGCCGCCGCCCTTGTCCTTGTGGCCGCTGCTGACCACGGCGGTGGCCACGATCGCGGCGACGGCGGCGGTGGCCAGCGCCCCGCCGCCGATGAAGAGCAGCTTGCGGCGCCGGCCCGCGCGGGCGGACTGGTCGGCGAGCGCCGACCAGTCCGGTGCCGACGGCTGAGGCGGCTGAGATCCCCCGGGCCCGTAAGGCCCCCCTTGCCCAAAGCTCATGGCGCGCATCTTAGACCGGCCGGGTGACGCTTTGGACCCACCGGCGAGACGCCGGGCGCGGCCCGGGACCGGCCCGCGTCGGGGACCCCATCCGCGGCGCGCGGGCGTTTTGACTCGCGGGAGTGCGGTCGCCTCCACCGCTCCCGCCGCCGTACTCGCTGGCGGGCGGAGGTGCGGTGATGTCGCGTTCGGCCAGGATGGCCCGTGGTGTCCCGGTGGGCAGGCGCCTCCCGGCGGTGGGCGGAGCCCCCTGTGAGGCGGGTGGGCGGAGCCCCTGTGAGGCGCGCGGGGGCTCGGTCGGCGCTCCAGGGATGCGGGCCGCGATGGGATGCGGTCGACGGACCCATCCGCAAGCGCGGGGGCGTTTTGACCCGCGGTGGGGCGGGCCGGTATTCTGCCAGTTCGTTATGCGTATTGGCTTGCTCGTTCTCACGTGAGAGGCCGTTACGCCGGTCCACCGGGCCGATGACCAGCGGCAGGCACTCGGATGCGTCACCGAGGTGCGGCCAAGGCTGTCGTGATCGTCCGGGTGGCCTTGTCCGGACCCGTCCCCTCGGTCCTAGCGGATCCGGGGAGACCCCACTCACTGAAGAAGCGAAGGCTACGACCGTGCGTACGTTCAGCCCCAAGCCCGGCGACGTCCAGCGTCAGTGGCACGTCATCGACGCCACCGACGTTGTTCTCGGCCGTCTGGCCACTCAGGCCGCCACCCTCTTGCGGGGCAAGCACAAGCCGGTGTACGCGCCGCATGTCGACACTGGTGACTTCGTCATCATCATCAACGCCGACAAGGTGCACCTCTCCGGCAACAAGCGGACCCAGAAGATGGCGTACCGCCACTCCGGCTACCCGGGTGGTCTGCGCTCCATCCGCTACGACGAGCTGCTGGAGAAGAACCCGGAGAAGGCCGTCGAGAAGGCCATCAAGGGCATGCTCCCCAAGAACACCCTGGGCCGTCAGATGCTCTCGAAGCTGAAGGTGTACTCGGGCGGCCAGCACCCGCACACCGCTCAGCAGCCGGTCCCGTTCGAGATCACCCAGGTCGCGCAGTAGTCCCGGCCACCCCTTACGACGAAGAGAATCTGAGGAGCATCGTGGCCGAGACCACCGCCGAGACCCCCGCCGAGACCCCCGCCGAGACCCCCCTCGATGTCGAGCAGTACACCACCGAGAGCGTTGAGACGGTCGAGTCGGAGTACACCTCCGAGTCGCTCGCTTCCCGCTTCGGTGACCCGCAGCCGGCCGCCGGCACCGGGCGTCGCAAGAACGCCGTGGCGCGCGTCCGCATCGTGCCGGGCAGCGGGCAGTGGAAGATCAACGGTCGTACTCTGGAGGAGTACTTCCCCAACAAGGTTCACCAGCAGGAAGTCAACGAGCCCTTCAAGGTGCTCGAGCTGGACGACCGCTACGACGTGATCGCCCGCATCGCGGGTGGTGGCGTGTCCGGCCAGGCCGGTGCGCTCCGTCTGGGCGTCGCCCGCGCGCTGAACGAGGCGGACGTGGACAACAACCGCGCCCCGCTCAAGAAGGCCGGCTTCCTGACCCGTGACGACCGCGCCACCGAGCGTAAGAAGGCCGGACTGAAGAAGGCCCGCAAGGCGCCTCAGTACAGCAAGCGCTGACGCCCATCGCGGCACCGCTGCTTCACCCGAACGCCCCGGCGGCACCACCAGTGCCCCCGGGGCGTTCGGCTATCGCCACCAGGGGGCGTATACCTACAAGCAAGCTTCTGCCCCCCAGCTCGTAACTTCGGAGGACACCAGTGGGACGACTCTTCGGTACGGATGGTGTGCGCGGCGTCGCCAACGCCGATCTGACGGCTGAGATGGCGCTCGGCCTGTCGGTAGCGGCGGCGCATGTGCTCGCCGAGGCGGGAACCTTCGAGGGCCATCGGCCGGTGGCGGTGGTCGGGCGGGATCCGCGAGCGTCCGGGGAGTTCCTGGAGGCGGCCGTGGTGGCGGGGCTGGCCAGCGCCGGAGTCGACGTCCTGCGGGTCGGCGTGCTGCCCACACCGGCCGTCGCGCATCTGACCGGGGCGCTGGAAGCGGACCTCGGGGTGATGCTCTCCGCGAGCCACAACCCGATGCCCGACAACGGGATCAAGTTCTTCGCCCGCGGCGGCCACAAGCTGGCCGACGAGCTGGAAGACCGTATCGAGACCATCTACCGCTCACATGCCTCCGGTGAGCCGTGGGACCGGCCGACGGGCGCCGGGGTGGGCCGGCTCCGGCCCTACGAGGAGGGCTTCGACGCCTACGTGGCCCACCTGGTCAACGCCCTCCCCAACCGGCTCGACGGCCTCAAGGTCGTCATCGACGGGGCGCACGGCGCCGCCGCCCGCGTCTCCCCGGAGGCGTTCGCCCGCGCCGGGGCCGAGGTCGTCACGATCGGCACCGACCCGGACGGCCTCAACATCAACGACGGCTACGGCTCCACCCACCTCGCCCGGCTCCAGGCCGCCGTCGTGGAGCACCGCGCCGACCTCGGCATCGCCCACGACGGGGACGCCGACCGCTGTCTCGCGGTGGACGCGAGTGGCCGCGAGGTCGACGGCGACCAGATCCTCGCCGTCCTCGCCCTGGCCATGCGCGAGGCGGGCGAGCTGCGGGGGGACGCGGTGGTCGGCACCGTGATGTCCAACCTCGGCTTCAAGCTGGCCATGAAGCGCGAGGGCGTCGAGCTGGTCCAGACGGCGGTCGGGGACCGCTATGTCCTGGAGGAGATGAAGACCCGCGGCTACGCGCTCGGCGGCGAGCAGTCCGGCCATGTGATCGTCCTCGACCACGCCACGACCGGTGACGGCACGCTCACCGGACTCCTGCTGGCGGCCCGCGTCGCCGCGACCGGCCGCACCCTGGCCGACCTCGCCGCCGTCATGGAGCGACTGCCCCAGGTCCTGGTCAACGTCCCCGACGTGGACAGGTCCCGCGTAGCCTCCAGCGCCGACCTGGCCGCGGCCGTCGCCGAGGCGGAGCGCGAGCTGGGCGAGACCGGCCGCGTACTCCTCCGCCCGTCGGGCACCGAGCCGCTGGTGCGGGTCATGGTCGAGGCGGCCGACATCGAACAGGCCCGCTCGGTCGCGGGGCGCCTGGCGGACGCGGTGAAGTCGGCCCTGGGCTAGCGGATCTTTCCCCTCCCCGCCCCTTCCCGCTAACGGGGCTCTGCCCCAGACCCCGGCCGGGGCTCCGCCCCTGGACCCCGCTCCTCAAATGCCGGAGGGGCTGGATTGGCTCCCCGTCCCTTCCCGAAGGCGGGGCCCAGCCCTGGCCCCTGCCGGGGCTTCGCCTCTCCCTGGGCCCCGTTCCTCAAACGCCGGAGGGGCTGGATTGCGTCGATATGCGGCGCCGCCGTGCGACAGGGGCTTCGCCCGTGGATCCCGGGGTCCGGGGCGGAGCCCCACCACGCGGCGGAGCCGCACATCGATGCTGCGGGAAGGGGCGGGGTGGGGGAAGCTACCCCCGCCGCCCCCACAAAACCTTCTGCACACCCAACGTCAGCGTCCCCGCCACCACAATCCCCACCAGATTCAGCAGCAACTGCTCCGTAGAGCCCCACATCTGCTCGATGTCCCCATACCCGAGCGCCACCGCCGCATTGGCCGCCGCCGGCACCGTCGTCACCGAGATCGCCACACCCACCAGCGCCCCGGACTTCGCCGACGTCAGCGAAAGCGTTCCCGCGATCCCCGCGAGCACGGCGACCACGAACGAGAACATGTCCGGCTTCCAGATGAAGTCCGTGTTCGGCCGGGCGCGTTCCAGCATGTCCCTGCTGAAGAGGTCCAAGGCGTCCATCACGATGCTGAAGCCGGTGGTCAGCGCCATCGCCGCCGCGAACCCGACCAGCAGCGCGATCGCCGAGCGCGCGGCCAGCCGCGGCGCGCGCCGCACCAGCGCCGTGCACAGCCCCGCCAGCGGCCCGAACTCCGGGCCCACCGCCATCGCGCCGACGATCAGGATCGCGTTGTCCAGCACCACACCGCACGCCGCGATCATCGTCGCGATGACGAGGAAGGCGAGATAGGTGACCGAGAGCGTGGACTCCTCATGGGTGGCGTCCGCCAGTTGCTCCCACAGGACCGCGTCCGCTCCCTCGCCGGGCGCCTCCTCCTCCGCCTTGTCGGCGCGCTTGGACAGCGACAGGTCGATGTTCTCCACCGCGATCGACCCGGTCTCGTCAAGACCCAGCTCGCGCAGCTCGCCCAGCAGACCGTCCCCGGCCTCGCGCGCCACGTCGCACATGACGACGTCCCCCGCGGGCTCGCGGGCGGCGCCCGGCAGCACCACCAGATGAGTGGCGCCGACCGTCTTCCCGACGGTGCGTACCACCGCCTCGGTGCGGTCAGCGGGGACGATCAACCGCAAGTGCAGCATGGCGTACGTACGCTCCTCACAGCTTGCGCAGGGACAGCCGCTGGACCTTGTGGTCCGGCCCCTTGCGCAGCACCAGCGTCGCCCGGCCCCGCGTGGGCTGGACGTTCTGCTTCAGATTGGGCTTGTTGATGGTCCGCCAGATCATTTTGCCGTAGTCCAGCGCCTCCTCCTCGGAGACCTGGGTGTACTTGCGGAAGTACGAGGAGGGGTCCTGGAAGGCCGTCTCCCGCAGCTTCCTGAAGCGGCCCAGATACCAGCGCTCGATGTCCTCGGTCCGGGCGTCCACGTACACGCTGAAGTCGAAGAAGTCCGCGAGCCCCACCCGGGTCAGCCCGTCGTTCCCCGGCAGCGCGGGCTGCAGCACATTGAGCCCCTCGACGATCAGGATGTCGGGGTGGTGCACGGTCTGCCGCTCGTCCGGCACGATGTCGTAGATCAGGTGCGAGTAGACCGGCGCCGACACCTCCGCCCGGCCCGCCTTCACATCGGCGACGAAGCGGGTCAGCGCCCTGCGGTCGTAGCTCTCGGGGAACCCCTTGCGGGACATCAGCCCGCGGCGCCGCAGCTCGGCGTTGGGGTACAGAAAGCCGTCGGTGGTGATCAGCTCCACCCGCGGATGCTCGGGCCAGCGGGCCAGCAGCGCCTGGAGCAGCCGGGCGGTGGTCGACTTGCCGACCGCGACACTGCCCGCCACGCCGATGACGAAGGGCGTACCTGGCTGGGCGCCGTTGCCCCGCTTGGTGTCGCCGAGGAAGGTGTTGAGCGCGCCGCGCAGATTGCCGGTGGCGGCCACGTAGAGGTTGAGCAGCCGGGACAGCGGCAGATAGACGTCCCGCACCTCTTCGAGGTCGATGACGTCGCCGAGTCCCCGCAGCTTCTCCACCTCCTCGGCGGTCAGCGGCAGCGGGGTCTTGTCCCGCAGCGCGCTCCACTCGGCGCGGGACAGATCCACATACGGGGTCGCCTCGCCGCTCCGCCGCTGCGGGCCGCGCACGGTGCGCGCCGCGCGCGCGCTTGACGTGATCACCCCCTCATTGTCATGGCAGGGACCGGCCGAGTGAGCGCGGTTGCGGCGTGGGGTCGGTCACCCCGGCCCGGGGCCGGGGGTCGTACGCTGCGTCCATGTGCGGAATCGTTGGTTATGTGGGAGGGCGGTCGGCCCTCGATGTCGTCCTCGCCGGACTCAAGCGGCTGGAGTACCGCGGCTATGACTCGGCGGGCGTCGCCGTGCTGGCCGATGGCGGGTTGGCGGCCGCCAAGAAGGCGGGCAAGCTGGCCAACCTGGAGAAGGAGCTGGCCGACCGGCCGCTGCCCACCGGCAGTACCGGCATCGGCCATACCCGGTGGGCCACCCACGGCGGCCCGACCGACGCCAACGCCCATCCGCACCTGGACAACGCGGGCCGGGTCTCGGTCGTCCACAACGGCATCATCGAGAACTTCGCCGCGCTCCGCGCCGAGCTGGCCGAGCGCGGCCACGACCTGGCCTCCGAGACCGACACCGAGGTCGTGGCGCATCTGCTCGCCGAGTCGTTCTCCTCCTGCGGCGACCTCGCCGAGGCGATGCGGCAGGTCTGCCGCCGCCTGGACGGCGCCTTCACCCTGGTCGCGGTGCACGCGGACGCGCCCGATGTGGTGGTCGGGGCGCGCCGCAACTCGCCTCTGGTCGTCGGCGTCGGCGAGGACGAGGCGTTCCTCGCCTCCGACGTGGCCGCCTTCATCGCCCACACCCGCGAGGCCATCGAGCTGGGCCAGGACCAGGTCGTGGAGGCCCGCCGGGAGGGTGTGGTCGTCACCGACTTCGACGGGGCGCCGGCCGAGGTCCGCCCGTACCACGTGGACTGGGACGCCTCCGCCGCCGAGAAGGGCGGCTACGACTACTTCATGCTCAAGGAGATCGCCGAGCAGCCGAAGGCCGTCGCGGACACCCTGCTCGGCCGGATCGACCTGGCCGGGAACCTCTGCCTGGACGAGGTGCACATCCCCGCCTCGGTGCTGCGCGAGGTCAGCAAGGTCGTGATCGTCGCGTGCGGCACCGCCTACCACGCCGGAATGATCGCCAAATACGCCATCGAGCACTGGACCCGGATCCCCTGCGAGACGGAGCTGGCCAGCGAGTTCCGCTACCGCGATCCGATCCTGGACCAGCGGACGCTGGTGATCGCCATCTCCCAGTCCGGCGAGACCATGGACACCCTGATGGCGCTGCGGCACGCGCGGGAGCAGGGCGCGAAGGTGCTGGCCATCTGCAATACGAACGGCTCCACCATCCCGCGCGAGTCGGACGCGGTGCTCTACACCCACGCCGGGCCCGAGGTCGCCGTCGCCTCCACCAAGGCGTTCCTCACCCAGTTGGTGGCCTGCTACCTGGTGGCGCTCTACCTGGGCCAGGTGCGCGGCACCAAGTGGGGCGACGAGATCCTCTCCGTGATCCGCGAGCTGTCGGAGATCGCGACCCAGGTGGACCAGGTCCTGGAGACCATGGAGCCGGTACGCGAGCTGGCCCGCACCCTGGCGGACAAGAACACGGTCCTGTTCCTGGGCCGTCACGTGGGCTACCCGGTCGCCCTGGAGGGCGCGCTCAAGCTCAAGGAGCTCGCGTACATGCACGCCGAGGGCTTCGCGGCGGGCGAGCTCAAGCACGGGCCGATCGCGCTGATCGAGCACGACGTACCGGTCGTGGTGGTCGTCCCATCCCCGCGCGGACGCTCGGTCCTCCACGACAAGATCGTCTCCAACATCCAGGAGATCCGGGCACGCGGCGCCCGCACGATCGTCATCGCCGAGCGCGGGGACGAGACGGTGGCCCCCTACGCCGACCACCTGATCGAGATCCCCGCCACCCCCACCCTGCTGCAGCCCCTGGTCGCGACCGTCCCGCTGCAGGTCTTCGCATGCGAGCTGGCCACGGCGCGCGGCAACGAGGTCGACCAGCCGAGGAACCTCGCCAAGTCGGTGACCGTGGAGTGACCCGACGGATGACGGCGTGATCGTCGGCGTGGGCATCGACGTGGCCGGTATCGACCGTTTCGCGGAGGCGCTGGAACGCACGCCCGGCCTGGCGGACCGCCTCTTCGTCGAGCGCGAGCTGTGGCTGCCGAGCGGGGAACGCCGCGGCATGGCCTCCCTGGCAGCCCGCTTCGCGGCCAAGGAGGCCCTGGCCAAGTCCCTGGGCGCCCCCGGCGGCCTCCGCTGGACGGACGCCGAGATCCTCACCGAACCCAGCGGCCGCCCCCGTCTCTCCGTCCGCGGCACGGTCGCCGTATGCGCGGAGCGGCTGGGGGTGCGGGGACTGCACGTCTCACTGAGCCATGACGCGGGGGTCGCGTCGGCGGTGGTGATCGCGGAGGGGTGAGGGTTCCGCTGGGTGCGGCTTGCGGGTGCGGTTTGCGAGTGCGGGTGCGTGGTGGTTGCTGGGGTGCGCGGTCGGTTGTGTGGTGGGTGCCGGGGGCGGGGCCTCCGGCACCCACCACGAACACCAGGCGCACCACCCACGCACCCGCACCCGCACCCGCAACGACGCACCCGCACCCAGCGGAACCCGCGGAACCCTCAGGCCAGCACGTCCCGCCACGTGTCCGTCAGCGCCGTCGACACGTCGTACGCCGCGATAGGGGCGCCATGCGGGGCCGTGGTGCGGCGGGGGGCCAGGCCGTGGAGGTAGGCGCCGACGGAGGCGGCATCGCGGGCGGGGAGGCCCGTGGCGAGCAGGGAACCGATCAGGCCGGAGAGCACGTCGCCGCTGCCCGCCGTGGCCAGCCAGCCGGTGCCGGTGGGGTTGACGCGTACCGGCTGGTGCTCGGCGGCGATCAGCGTGGTGGACCCCTTCAGGAGGACGGTCGCGCCGTAGCGTTCGGACAGGGCCCGGACGGCGGCGAGGCGGCCCGACTCGACCTCCTCGCGGCTCACGCCGAGCAGCGCCGCGGCCTCGCCCGCATGCGGGGTGAGGACGGTCGCCGCCTCGCGTTTGCGCAGGTCGCTCCCGGTGGGCAGCAGGTGGAGCCCATCGGCGTCGACCAGGACCGGGACGTCGGAGGCGAGGACGTCGTCCAGGGAGTGCTTGGCCGCCGCGCCGTCGCCGAGGCCGGGGCCGACGACCCACGACTGGACGCGGCCCGCCTTGGCCGGGGGCCCGGTGTGGACGAGGGTCTCGGGGAAGCGCGAGATGACGTTGTCGGCGGCGGGGCCGACGTAGCGCACCGCCCCCGCGCCGCCCCGCAGCGCGCCAGAGACGGCCAGGACGGCCGCGCCCGGGTAGCGGGCGGAGCCCGCGACGACGCCCACCACGCCGCGCCGGTACTTGTCGCTCTCGGGTGTGGGCCGGGGCAGCAGCGCCGCGACGTCCTCGTGCTGGAGCGCCTCCACGTCGGGGTCGGCCGGAAGATGGGCGTCCAGGCCGATGTCGATCAGCCGCAGGGCGCCCGCGTGGGTGTGGGCGGGGTCGATGAGCAGCCCCGGCTTGTACGTGCCGAAGGTGATCGTGGCGTTGGCGCGCACGGCGGAGCCGCGCACCTCGCCGGTGTCGGCGTCGACCCCGCTGGGCAGATCCACGGCGACGACGATGCCGCGCACCGCCCGGACCAGCCGCTCCGCGTCGGGCCGCAGCCCGCCCTTGCCGCCGATGCCGACGATTCCGTCGATGACGAGGTCGGCGCGGGCCACGGCAGCCTCGGCGTCGTCGGAGGCCGCTTCGCCTCGGTCAGTGCCGGCCTGGCCGCCCTCGGCCGGAACCGTGCGCCCGCCGGCGGCGCGCAGCGCCGCGAGCCCGCCCTGGTGCGCCCGTTCGGGGTTGAGCAGCACCGCCGTGACCCCGGCGCCGCGCCGGGCCAGCCGGGCGCCCGCGTAGAGCGCGTCACCGCCGTTGTCGCCGCTGCCGACGAGCAGGGCCACCCGGGAGCCGTACACCCGGCCCAGCAGATCGGCGCACGCGGCCGCGAGCCCCGCCGCCGCGCGCTGCATGAGCGCTCCTTCGGGCAGCCGCGCCATCAGTTGGCGCTCGGCGGTCCTTACGGTCTCCACGCTGTAGGCAATCCTCATGCTCTTAGTCTCTCGAACAGAGGGCACTCCGTGCGTGGAAGCACGCACTCCGGTCGGCTGATCGGCCTGAGAGACTGACGGAGATGGACGAGACACCGATGCGCGCCCGTGCCGTGGTCGATCTGGCCGCCCTACGGGCCAACGTAAGGGCGCTGCGCGACGCGGCACCCACGGCCGAGCTGATGGCCGTGGTCAAGGCGGACGCCTATGGCCACGGCATGATCCCGTGCGCGCGCGCCGCCCGTAAGGCGGGCGCGAGCTGGCTGGGCGCGGCCACGCCCGAGGAGGCGCTCGGGCTGCGGGCGGCGGGGGACACGGGCCGGCTGATGTGCTGGCTGTGGACGCCCGGCGGGCCCTGGCGGCAGGCGATCGAGGCGGATATCGACGTTTCGGCCAGCGGGCTGTGGGCGCTGCGCGAGGCCGTCGCGGCGGCGCGCGCGTGCGGCCGTACGGCGCGGCTCCACCTCAAGGCGGACACCGGGCTCGGTCGTAGCGGCTGCCAGCCCGCCGACTGGCCCGCCCTGGTCGACGAGGCCCGCGCGGCCGAGGCGGAAGGGGCCATTCGGGTGACGGGGCTGTGGTCCCACTTCGCCTGCGCGGACGAGCCGGGCCATCCGTCCATCGGCGCCCAGCTATCCGTCTTCCGCGAAATGGTGGCACACGCCGAACAGGCGGGGCTGCGGCCGGAGGTGCGCCACCTGGCCAACTCCCCGGCGACCCTGACCGTGCCCGAGTCCCACTTCGACCTCGTCCGGACCGGCATCGCCACCTACGGCATCTCCCCGAGCCCCGAACTCGGCACGGCCGCCGACTTCGGCCTGCGGCCGGTGATGACGCTCTCCGCCGCGCTCGCCTCCGTCAAGCGGGTGCCGGGCGGGCACGGCGTCTCCTACGGGCACCGCTATGTGACCCCCGGCGAGACGACTCTCGCGCTGGTGCCCGTCGGATACGGGGACGGCATTCCGCGCCATGCCTCGGGCACCGGCCCGGTGCTGGTCGCGGGAAAGTGGCGGACCATCGCGGGTACGGTCGCCATGGACCAGTTCGTGGTGGACTTGGGCGGGGACACCGCCGCCCCGGGGGACGAGGCGGTGCTGTTCGGTCCGGGTGACCGGGGCGAGCCGACCGCCGAGGACTGGGCACGTGCCGTGGGCTCGATCGCCTATGAGATCGTGACGCGAATCTCGGCCCGGATCCCCCGCGTTTATGTAGGTGAGGACGGGGGCACAGGGAACTGACCATGGGCGACGAGAGCACGGCCGGCAGTACGGCAGAGATGGCGACGAGAGTCGCGGCGGGGGCCACAGCCGTGAGCTGGCGCCGGGGCGCCGGATTCGCGGGAGCCACGATCGGCGTGCTCGCGGCGGGGGCGGCCGCGGGCGTCGCGCTGGAGCGGCTGACGGTCGGCCGCGGCGTACGACGCAAGGCGCGCCTCGCACTGGACGCCGAGGGCCCTTACGGCACCCTGCGCGGCACTCCGGGCAGGGCGATCGCCGACGACGGCACCGAGCTCTACTACGAGGTCGAAGAGGTGCGGGAGAACGCCGCCGCGCCCTCGCCGCGACGCAAGCGGCGGTTCGGGCGCCGCACCCCCACCCCCGTCACCATGGTCTTCAGCCATGGCTACTGCCTCGGCCAGGACTCCTGGCACTTCCAGCGCTCAGCGCTGCGCGAGGTGGTCCGCACCGTCTACTGGGACCAGCGCTGCCATGGCCGCTCGGCGCGCGGCTGCTCCCAGGCGGACGGCGAGGCGATCAGCATCGACCAGCTCGGCCGCGATCTGAAGGCGGTCATAGACGCGGCCGCGCCCGAGGGCCCGCTGGTGCTGGTCGGCCACTCCATGGGCGGGATGACGATGATGGCGCTCGCCGCGCAGTTCCCCGACCTGATCCGCGAACGCGTGATCGGCGCGGCCTTCATCGGCACCTCGGCGGGCCGGCTGGGCGAGGTCAGCTTCGGCCTCCCGGTGGTCGGGGTGAACGCGGTGCGGCGGGTGCTGCCGGGGCTGCTCAAGGCGCTGGGCTGGCAGGCCGACCTGGTCGAGCGGGGGCGGCGGGCGACCGCCGATCTCTTCGCGGGGCTGATCAAGCGCTATTCGTTCGGCTCGAAGGACGTGGACCCGGGGGTCGCACGGTTCGCCGAGCGGCTGATCGAGGCCACGCCGATCGATGTGGTGGCGGAGTTCTACCCGGCGTTCATCGCCCACGACAAGGCGGCCGCGCTGCCGCACTTCGACGGGCGGCCGGTGCTGGTGCTCGCGGGCGACAAGGACCTCATCACCCCGATGGAACACAGCGAGGCGATCGCGGAGCTGCTTCCCGGCGCTGAGCTGGTGATCCTCGAAGAGGCCGGGCATCTGGTGATCCTCGAGCATCCCGAGGTGGTCAACGGCCACCTGACCGAGCTGCTCTCGCGGGCCGTGGACGGGGCGGGCGACCGGGCGAAGTGGGGCGTGTCGGGCTGAGGGGCGGGGGCCTGCGGGGGCCGCCGTGGCGGCCTGGTGCCGAGGTCGGTCGCCGGCGGCGTATCGCTCGCGCGGCTCGGCGAGTTCTGCCCGGCCGAGGCCGGCAACCTCAGGGAGCCGGGCGCCGTCGTGCTCCAGCGCCCGGCGTGACCAGTGGAAGTCGTGGTCTCCTTCGTGCGCGTCGGACCTATGTCCTGTTGCTGCCTGGGCCCGTTGGCACGGCGGAGTTTCCGGTCATGTGGCCAGGTCCAGCCATTCCCCGACGGCCAGCACGTGTGCGCGGCGTCCGGCGTGCGTGCGGAACTCCTTCTCCGGGTCGGATACCTCGACGTAGCCCTCGATCTTGTCCGGCTGCTCCGTCTCGTAGTGCATGGGCACTGCGTACCGGGCGTCGAGGATCTCCGCGGCCGCGGCGGCCTGCCTCGGGTCCATCGCGGCGGGCAGCGGGCTCGGCGGCTGCAGGTGCGGCGCGTCGACCACCGCGCCGTTGGCGGGCAGGAACACCGCGTCGAACGGGCTGAACCGGCGCGCGATGCGCCACCAGTAGCCGTGGAACATCGTGTCGCCGCCGTGGAAGACCCGCTGCCCGTCGGCCTGCACCACCCAGTTCAGCTGGGGGTCGCCCAGCCCGTCGACGGAGGGGACCGCGGTGACGCGGAACGGCCCGACGTCGCGGGCGGACCAGGCATCCACGACCTCGGCGGCCAGCCGGTGCAGGGCCAGTTCGCGCTCGGCCGGCAGCGTCGTCACGTTGTCCACGTCGTCGCCGTGACCGGGCGCCGGTCGCAGCACCGGCGCCCCCGGCGTCAGCGCGTTCGCGAGCGCGGACGCGTCGGTGTGGTCCCGGTGCAGGTGGGTGACCAGTGCGGCGGTGACCATCCCGCTCGGCACCGCCAGCCCCTCGCCGGGCTTCCACCCCGTGAACAGCGGTGAGAGGTCCCGCACGTAGTCGATCACCAGTCGCTTGCCGCCTGCCTCGATCTCCAGTCCGGCCCAGCCCAGTCGTCGCACCCGCATCCCGCACTCCTTCGTCCCGGTGGTTGCCATGGAATTTAGCGTACGGCCGTTCTCTAAAGCAATAGCGAACGGCCGTACGCTATCCTCGTCGCATGTCACCACGACGCTCAGCGGTGGAAGCGCAGGCCACCAGGGGCCGGATCCTCGGCCGTGCCGCCGAGATCGCCTCCGAGGAAGGGCTGGACGGCATCACCATCGGCCGGCTCGCCGAGGAGCTGGAGATGAGCAAGTCCGGGGTGCACAAGCACTTCGGCACCAAGGAGACGCTGCAGATCTCCACGCTGGACAAGGCGTTCGTGGACTTCTGGCACCGGGTGGTCGAGCCCGCACTGGCCGAGCCGCCGGGTCTGCGGCGGCTGCGCGCGGTGTGCGCCAACTCCGTGGGCTACCTGGAAGCGCCGCTGCTGCCCGGCGGCTGTCTGATGACCGCGGCGCTCAGCGAGTACGACGGCCGCCCCGGCCTGGTCCGCGACGCGGTGGCCGAGGTGTGGTCGCGCTGGCGGGAACGGCTGCGGGCGGACCTGGCCGCGGCGGTGGAGAGCGGCGAGCTACCCGCCGGGTTCGACATCGAGCAGGCGCTGTTCGAGATCGTCGCCGCCGGACTGGCGCTGAACGCGGCCATGCAGCTCCAGCACGATCGGGCGGCCGCGGGCCGGGCCCGCCGCGCGATCGAACGGGCCTTGGGCCAGCCCTGACCGCACGCCGGACCGGGAGGCCGGGCATCTGGTGATCATGGGGCATCCCGAGGTGGTCAACGGCCACCTGACCGAGCTGCTCTCGCGGGCCGCGGGCCGCGGCCCGCGGCCTGCTCTTGGCCGTCCGGCGTCTGGTCCCGGGCGGCTCGGTGCGCGTGCCCGGTGGCCGGGTGGGCGGTGCCCGGCGGTCCGGTGGCCCGTGCCCGGTGGCCGGGTGGGCGGTGCCCGGCGGTCCGGTGGCCTGTACCCGGTGGCTGGGTGGGCGGTGCCCGGCGGTCCGGTGGCCCGTGCCCGGTGGCTGGGTGGGCGGTGCCCGGCGGTCCGGTGGCCTGTGCCCGGTGGCTGGGTGGGCGGTGCCCGGCGGTCCGGTGGCCCGCGCCCGGCGGTCCGGTGGCCTGTGCCCGGTGGCTGGGTGGGCGGTGCCCGGCGGTCCGGTGGCCCGTACCCGGTGGCCGGGCGGGCCGTACCCGGTGGGCTCGGTGCCTGTCCTGACGGTGTCCGCGTGGCCGTCCGGCCGGCTGTCCGACCGCCCGGCCAGGGCGTTCGTGCCGGTCCGCGCCGGGCTTTTCGTGCCCGTACCATCGGCGAGTATGGACGTAGGCACGCGCATCACCGTCACCTCTCCCGACCAGATGCGGGACCTGGGCCGCAGACTCGCCAAGCTGCTGCGCCCCGGCGATCTGGTCCTGCTCACCGGTGAACTCGGCGCGGGCAAGACGACCCTGACGCGGGGCCTGGGCGAGGGGCTCGGCGTCCGTGGCGCCGTCACCTCCCCCACCTTCGTGATCGCCCGGGTGCACCCCTCGCTGGGCGACGGTCCGCCGCTGGTCCATGTCGACGCGTACCGGCTGAACGGCGGCCTCGACGAGATGGAGGACCTGGACCTCGACGTCTCCCTGCCGGCTTCGGTGGTGGCCGTGGAGTGGGGCGAGGGGAAGGTCGAGGGGCTGGCGGAGGACCGGCTGCATGTGGTGATCCAGCGGACGGTGGGCAGCGACATGGCGGTCACGGACGCGATGGCCGCCGATGTGGACGACGTACGGGACGTGGTGGTGACCGGCGTCGGCCCCCGCTGGGCGGGGGAGGACCTGGCGTCGCTCGCGGGGTAGCGCCGGGGGTAGCGCAGCGAGGTAGCGCCGCGGGACGGTCCAGCCCGGCAGAGCCGCCGGGTAGAGCTCGCGTGCAGATGCCGAGTAGTTTCCGACAAGCCGTCGGCATGCTGTTGCATTCCGGGCATCGCCCGTGGTCACATGGGGGGAGAAAGCGTGGGTTAGGTCTGCCTAACTCCGCTCGACTGCCCCAGCACCCTCAGGAGGCATCCATGTCGGCCCACGACCCCGTGGCCGGGACCGGCGCGCGCGAGGACCGGTCACCGTCGATGTCGGAGCTCCTGGCAGCGTGTGCGGCGGCGAGCGCGGTCTCGACGCCTCCTCGGCCGGCCGAGGAGGAGACTCCCGCGTCCGCCCAGACGCCCGCGTCAGCCGAGTCCGAGTCCGAGTCCGAGCCCGCGGCGGACGACGAGGAGCGCGACGCGGCATAGCGCCCGTCGGGGCTGCGTCATCTCCGCTACGGACTACGGGACTACCGGACTACCGGGCTACGGGATGACGACGACCTTCGTGTCCACCTGGGCGAAGTCCCACATCGCCGCACTGTCCGCCCGGCTCTCCCGGACGGCCCCGGTCCGCTTGCGCGCGTTCGGGTCCGGCATCGACCCGTCCACCGCCGCACTGAAACCGAACACGACCCCCCCTTCCGAGTGGAAGACGACGACGTGCTCGACCTGCACTCCGTCCGATCCGACCCCGCCCTTGTTGCGCGAGGTCACGGAGTAGGTTCCCGGGTCGGGGCTGGCCGGGCTCGGGCCCACCTGAAAGGTGTGGGTGGCCTTACCGTCGGCACCGACCAGCCAGACCCGCTTGTCGCCCAGTGCGTAGACGATCCGTACGCCGGTGCCGGAGCCGGCCGGAAGGGCGGTGGACTTCTGCTTCGACGCCGCGCCGTCCTTGTCCTTCTTCTTGGACTCGGCGGCGTGCGACCCGGGCCGGGCCTGGGTCGGATGGTCGGGCGCGGTCGCGGCGGCCTGGTAGCCGAGGAATCCGACGACGCCCAGCGCGGCGGCGGTGAGTACGACCACAGCGGGCCCGGTACTGCTCCTTGGCACGGCGGCAACCCTCTCCTGCGGTCAGTACGTGCTGACGGCCCGTACACACTTACGGCGACGGTAGCACCGGCGCCCGCCGCCCCGCCGCGCTCCGGCCGACCGGTGACCGAGCTGTTCCACCGTCGGTACGAAAGGTCGGTACGAAAGAACGACCTTCCGGCGCGCCGTAGGCTGTTCTCGTGCTGTTGCTCGCTCTTGATACCGCCACCCCCGCCGTGACCGTCGCCCTGCACGACGGCTCCGCAGTGATCGCCGAATCCTCGGACGTGGACGCCCGGCGCCACGGCGAGCTGCTGCTGCCCGCCGTGCACCGGACGCTGAAAGAGGCGGGCACCGAGCTGGCCGCGGTGACGGAGATCGTCGTCGGGGCGGGTCCCGGCCCGTACACCGGACTGCGCGTGGGCCTGGTGACCGCGGCCACCTTCGGGTCGGCCCTCGGCGTCCCCGTCCACGGGCTGTGCACCCTGGACGGGATCGCGTACGCCGCCGGGCGGGCCGGTCTGGACGGCCCCTTCGTCGTGGCCACGGACGCGCGGCGCAAGGAGGTCTACTGGGCGCGCTACGACGACGCCCGGACCCGCGTCACCGAGCCCGCCGTCGACCACCCCGCCGATCTCGCCGAGCGGGTCGCCGGGCTGCCCGCGGTCGGCGCGGGCGCGCTGCTCTACCCGGCGGCCTTCGCCGACGTACCGCCCGGGATGCCGGAGTACCAGTCGGCCGGGGCGCTCGCCTCGCTCGCCGCCGAGAAGCTGGCGCGCGGCGAGGAGCTGCCGCCGCCCCGGCCCCTGTACCTGCGCCGGCCCGACGCCAAGGTGCCCGCCAACTACAAGGTGGTCACCCCGAAGTGAGCGGCGCGACCGTGACGCTGCGCGAGATGCGCTGGTGGGACCTGGGTCGGGTGATGGAGCTCGAAGAGGAGCTGTTCCCCGAGGACGCCTGGTCGCGGGGGATGTTCTGGTCCGAGCTCGCCCATGCCCGGGGCCGGGACGCCACCCGGCACTATGTGGTGGCGGAGAGCGGGCCCCGGCTGGTCGGATACGCCGGGCTCGCCGTCTTCGACCGCACCGGCGACGTCCAGACCATCGCCTCCGCCCGCGACCACTGGGGCACCGGACTCGGCGCCCGCCTCCTCACCGACCTCCTTACGGCCGCCACCGCCTTCGAATGCCGTGAGGTGCTGCTGGAGGTGCGGGTCGACAACGCCCGCGCGCAGCGGCTGTACGAGCGCTTCGGCTTCGAGCCCATCGGCATACGCAGGGGCTACTACCAGCCCGGCAATGTGGACGCCCTGGTCATGCGGCTGTCCGACCCGGCGGCGCCGGGTGTGACGGCGGGGGGCATCGTGACTGCCGCGGATGGCGAGGCGGGTGTGTCCCCCGAGAGGGTTGTGTCCCCCGAGGCTGGTGTGCCCACCGAGACCAGCGCGCCCGTTGACGTCGGCGCGTCCCCTGACACGAACGGGTCCCCCGAGACCAGCACGTTCACCGCGAACCCCGCGAATTCCGCGAACCCCGCGACCTCAGTACAAGGAACCGAGACCCATGGCTGACGAACCCCTCGTCCTCGGCATCGAGACCTCCTGCGACGAGACCGGCGTCGGCATCGTCCGCGGCCACACCCTCCTCGCCGACGCCGTCGCCTCCAGCGTGGACGAGCACGCCCGCTTCGGCGGTGTCGTCCCCGAGGTCGCCAGCCGCGCCCATCTGGAGGCGATGGTCCCCACGATCCAGCGTGCGCTGAAGGAGGCCGGGGTCGCCGCCTCCGACCTCGACGGCATCGCCGTCACCGCGGGCCCCGGGCTCGCCGGCGCGCTGCTGGTCGGCGTCTCGGCCGCCAAGGCGTACGCCTACGCCCTCGGCAAGCCGCTCTACGGCGTCAACCACCTCGCCTCCCACATCTGCGTCGATCAGTTGGAGCACGGTCCGCTGCCCGAGCCGACGATGGCGCTGCTGGTGAGCGGCGGCCACTCCTCGCTGCTCCTCGCGCCCGACATCACCTCCGACGTCCGCCCGCTCGGCTCGACCATCGACGACGCGGCGGGCGAGGCGTTCGACAAGATCGCCCGGGTGCTGAACCTGGGCTTCCCCGGCGGCCCCGTCATCGACCGCATCGCCCGCGAGGGCGACCCGGACGCGATCGCCTTCCCGCGTGGGCTGACCGGTCCGCGGGATGCCGCGTACGACTTCTCCTTCTCGGGGCTGAAGACCGCTGTCGCCCGCTGGATCGAGGCGAAGCGGGCGGCGGGCGAGGAGGTCCCGATCGCCGATGTCTCGGCCTCCTTCCAGGAGGCGGTCGTGGACGTGCTGACCCGTAAGGCCGTCCGCGCCTGCAAGGACGAGGGCGTGGCGCATCTGATGATCGGCGGCGGCGTCGCCGCCAACTCCCGGCTGCGGGCCTTGGCCGAACGCCGCTGCGAGGACGCGGGCCTCACCCTGCGGGTGCCGCGGCCGAAGCTGTGCACGGACAACGGGGCGATGGTCGCGGCGCTCGGCGCGGAGATGGTGACGCGGGGACGGTCCGCCTCGGCCTGGGACCTGTCGGCGGACTCCTCGCTTCCGGTGACGGATCCGCACGTCCCGGACCCGAACGCGCACGCCCACTCCCATGACCATGTGCACGAGCTGAGCCGGAAGAACCTGTACGCATGACCGTCGCGCTGATGTGGGAAGCCCGAGCCGTGGCGGGGAAGGGCGATGAGCTGCTGGCGTGGGCCACCCGCCAGCCCCTCGACCCGGCCCCGCTGCGCCGCGAGACCTTCCGCGCGCCCGAGGACCGCGTCCTCGTCATCACCTGGTGGGACGGTGCCTACGACACCCCGGACCTGCCGGAACTCCCCGAACCGGGGGAGGACTTGGCCCGACGCGCGGTGCACCGCTGGCGCTTCGAGGCGGTCAAGGACGAGAACTGAGCCGCACGGCTCGCCTCGGCCGCGCGGCGGCCCCGGCTGTGTCCCGCGCCTTGGCCGTACGGCGCGCCTCGCCGTACGGCGGCCCTGGCGCTGCCCCGCTCCCTGGCTGTGCTGCCTCGGCCCTACCGTGCGCCCCCGGCCGTGCCCCGCGCCCTGGCGGTGCGGCCCCCGGCCGTACCGCGCGCTCCGGCTGTGCCGTCCCGGGCCGTACCTCGAGCCCCGGCGTACCCCCGAGCCCCCGCCTGTAATGCTGCCCGGGCCGTGCCGTCTGCTGTCCCCGGCCGTACCGCCTCCCTGCCTTACGGCCCCCGGCCACGCCCTCACGCTCACCCTCACCGGAGGGCATCCGTGAGATCGGCGAGGTGCCCGGAGACCGGGCCCAGGGTGAGCAGTCCGCTGCCCGCCCCGGCCAGCTCTGCCGCCGCCGGGGCGAGGGCGGTGCGGGCGCGCGCCATCGTTTCCCGGTCGCCGACGGCGATGGCCGCCCGCCCGGTGAGACACCACAGGGCCTCCAGCAGCAGATCGCGGGGCGGCTCCGGGACCGCGCGCAGCGCCGCCGCGGCCTCGGCGCGCTGGTCCCGGGCCAGCAGCACCAGCGGGCGGGCCCAGGGCGCGTACGGCCCCCAGTCGAGGTCCGCGTCGGTCGGGGCGGGCCGCCCTTGCTCCACGCGCAGACAGAGCAGCGCGAGCGGCAGCAGACCGTGTTCCAGACCGGGCATCCCGGCGCCGTCCAGCCGTGTGGCCGCGTCCCGGTAGGCCGCCTCGGCCTCGGCCGCCTGCCCGGTCGCGGCCAGCCGTAGTGCCCGGTACCACTCGGTGAACACGCTTACCAACGGCCGCTCATGGCGTTCGCCCAGACGGTCGGCGGCGGCCGCGTGCCGGTCGGCAGAAGCGAAGTCCGCGAGCGCGCTGCGGGCCTGGAGCCGGATGAGATGGCCGAGCACCTCGAAGGTGACCAGGCCGTGCCGGGCCGACAGGGCGATCAGCTCGGCCCCGGTCGCGTCCCGGCGCGGCGCCAGCCCCGCGTGGTCGAAGGTCTGCATGAAGACACCGTTCAGGGCGAACGCCAGCAGCGCGGGATCGTCCAGCCGCCGGGCGATCTCCTCGGCCTGCCGAGCCGCTTGGCGGCCACGTTCGGAGCGACCCCCACGCGACTCGACGGCAACCGTGGCCAACAGCCGCGCCCGCACCGCCTCATGACGTGGCGCCACCTCGCCAGTAGCCCCGGGCGCGCCGAGGTTTCCCCCGGCGGAACTCCCGCGCCCGACGGCCTCGTAGCCGGAGGTCCAGCGGCTGGGCAACTCGTGCCCGGTCACCGCGCGCTCCGGCGCGCCGTGGCCAAGCGTGTCGCGGCCGGTTGCCCCATGGCTGGGGACCTCGTTGCTCAGCGCCTCGTGTCCGGGGCCCTCGTGTCCGGGGCCCTCGTGCCCGGTCACCGCGCGCCCCGGTGCTTCGTGGTCGGGCGCGTCGGGGCCGGTTGCCTCGTCCTCGGGCGCCCCATGGCCGGGGGTCTCATGACTGGGCGTCCCATGCCCGGGGGCCCCGTGAGCGCGCGCCTCCTGGCCTGAGGGCTCCTGGCTGATTCCCTTGCGAGCGCTGGCCGCGTGATCGGTTGCCCCATGTCCGGGGGCCTCATGACCGGGCGTCTCGTGAGCAGGCGCCGCATGCCCGGGGGCCTCATGACCGGGCGTCTCGTGAGCAGGCGCCGCATGGCCAGGCGCCCCATGGCCAGGGGGTTCAACCACAGGGGCCCCGTCGCCTGGCACCCCGGGACCGGCCGCGAGCGCGGCCAACGTGCGTTCGGCTGCGGCCACGATCGACGACGCCTGTTCCGGGTCGTCCAGGCGGGTCCAGATTGCCGGGACGTCGTAGGCGCCGATGACGCGGGCGGTCAGTTCGGGGTCGCCCAGTTCCTCCGCTGCCGCGACCGCGGCCACGCGTTGCTGTCGGGCTGTCCGGAGGCCGCCGCCTCCGGTCATCGAGAGGTCGCGGAGGAGGCCGACCGTGGACTCCAGGCGGGCCCGTGCGCCGGAGGCCACCGTGCGGTCGTAGGCGGCGGCGGCTTCCGCCCATACCCGGGCGGCTGCCCCGCCCCCGGCCGTGGCGGGGTCGAGGTGGGGCGCCTGGGCGAGGATGTCGGTCTGCAGGCGGCGCAGTTCCGGGCCCGGGTCCACGCCCAGTTGCTCGACCAGCAGCGTCCGGGCCCGGCGCAGGACCGCCAGCGCGTCGCCCTGGCGGCCGGTGCGGTACAGCGCGAGGGCCAGCGCCCGCCAGGCGCCCTCGCGCCAGGGGTGCTCGGCCAGATGCGCCTCCAGGTCCGGGACCGCCTCGGCGGCCCGGCCCAGCGCCAGGCGGGCCTCCGCCTGCCGTTCGACGGCGTGCAGCCGCAGCTCCGCCAGCCGGGAGCGTTCGCCCCGGGCCCAGTCCTCGTCGGCGAACTCCGCGTACGCGGGGCCGCGCCACCGGCTCAGCGCCTGCTCCAGCCGGGGCAGCGCGCCGTCCGGCGGCAGGGTCGCGGCGGCGGACACGTCCTGTTCGAAGCGCCAGGCGTCCACCGCGTCCGCATCGGCGCGCAGCGCGTACCCGGGCCCCTCGGTGACCAGCAGCCGGGCGGGGCTGCGGGGCGGGCGCTGCGGCTCCAGGGCGCGGCGCAGCGCGGCCACGAACGTACGTACCGCGCCGACCGCCCCCGGAGGCGGCTCCGTCCACAGGTCGTCGACCAGCCGGGATACGGGTACGACGCGACGGCGGGCGAC
The DNA here is from genome assembly GCF_000147815.2 of Streptomyces violaceusniger Tu 4113. Classification (NCBI taxonomy): domain Bacteria; kingdom Bacillati; phylum Actinomycetota; class Actinomycetes; order Kitasatosporales; family Streptomycetaceae; genus Streptomyces; species Streptomyces violaceusniger. The sequence goes on from NC_015957.1 coordinate 736,925, forward strand.
GATCAGCCGGGCCAGCACCGCGCGGTGCCGTGGCCCCTTCAGCGCGATGGCGCGCTCGTCGGCGTCCCAGGCCACCACCGGCCCCAGCACCCCGAACCCGACCCGCATGCGGTCACCGTAGCGCGCTGATCGGATGCTCATCCGCGCCCGGCAGGCTGACAGGCACCTGGTCACACCTGGACCATCCACAGCAAGGGCGGAAACATGGGCCTTCTCATCTCCGGCTTCGACTACCGGCGCGTCCCCGTCGCCGACGGCGTGTCCCTGAACGCGGCCGTCGCGGGCTCGGGCAGCCCCCTCGTGCTGCTGCACGGCTTCCCGCAGACCCACCTGATGTGGCGGCATGTCGCCGCCGACCTCGCGGCCGACCACACCGTGATCTGCCCCGACCTGCGCGGCTACGGCGCCAGCGACAAACCGGCCGCCGATGCGGATGCCGACGCCGAAGCAGATGCCGACGCCGATGCCGACGGCGCCGCCTACGCCAAGCGCACCATGGCCGCCGACATCGTCGCCCTGGCCCGCGCCCTCGGCCATGACCGCTTCGCCCTGGCCGGGCATGACCGCGGCGCCCTGGTCGCCTTCCGGGCGGGTCTCGACCACCCTGCGGCGATCACCCATCTCGCCTGCCTGGACGTGCTGCCGACCCTCGACATGTGGGACGTGATGCGCGGCACCACCGCCGCGGTCGGCTTCCATCTCTATCTGATGGCCCAGCCCCCGGGGCTGCCCGAACGGATGATCGCCGCCTGCCCCGACGATTTCTTCGGCCACTTCCTGGACCTGTGGGCGGGCGACCCCGACGCCATCCCCGCCGACGTCCGCACCGCCTATCTGGACGCCTGCCGCGCCGCGGTGCCCTCGATCGTGGCCGACTACCGCGCCTCCGCCGGTGTCGACGTCGACCACGACCGGGCCGACCGGGACGCCGGGCGCCGGCTGACGATGCCGCTCACCGTGCTCCAGCAGGACTGGGGCGCCGCCCTCGGCTATGACGCGGCGGCGGTGTGGCGCGCCTGGGCCGACGACCTGAAGCACCGCACCGTGGGCTACGGCCACTTCATGGCCGAGGAGGCACCCGCCGACATCGCCAAGCACCTGCGGGAGCTGCTCTCCCGCTAGAGCCGGAGCCCCAACAGCACTAGAGCTTCGCCGTCACGCCGTCCGGGCGTAGTGCTCGGCGATCTCGTCGCTGGTCGTCACCCACACCCCGGGGTGGTTCACGACGTACTCCAGCGCCTGGTCCACGTACGTGTGCCGGAACGGCTGGTTGATCACGAACGGATGCAGCACCAGGGACATCACCCGGCCGCTGGTGGCCGCGTCGGCGTAGAGCTGGTCCAACTGGTCCTTGACGATCCGGACGAAGTCCGGCCCGCTGAGGCTCTTGCCCACGAACAGCTGGACGTCGTTGACCTCGATCGAATACGGCACGCTCAGCATGCCCGGCACGTTCAGCCGGTACGGCTGGTCGTCGTTGGCCCAGTCCAGCACGTATCCCAGCCCCAGCTCGGCCAGGAGTTCCGGGGTGCGGAAGGTCTCGGTCAGGGCCGGTCCCAGCCAGCCGCGCGGCCTGCTGCCGGTGGCCTTCTCGATGGTGTCGATCACGTCGGTGAGGTAGGCGCGCTCCTCCTCGGGGGACATGTCCGCCTGGAGGACCGAGTTGTTCTTGCCGTGCGCCGCCCACACCCAGTTCCGCTCGCGGCCGGCCCGGATGATCTGGGGGTAGCGCTCGGCGACGTCGGAGTTGAGCATCACGCTCGCCCGCACCTGGTGCCGGTCCAGGCTCTCGATCAGCCGCCAGATGCCCACCCGGGGCCCGTAGTCCCGCCACCCGTAGTTCAGCGGGTCGGGCGCCAGCGCCCTGGTGTCGGCGAAGATACTGGTCGAGGGGCGGTCGACCTGGTAGTGCTCGACGTTCAGCCCGACGTAGAAGGCCACGCGGGCGCCGTCCGGCCAGTGGATCGGTTCGCGTTCGACGATGGGGCTGTAGTCGAAGAGCTGGTTGTCCATCAGAGCTCACCTCATAGGTGCGGTGCGGCGGTTCGGTTCGGTTCGCTTGATGGGCATCGTGAAACCCTCACATCAGTGAGAAGGTCAAGCGGGGGCCTCGCATGCGGGGGCTTCGCTGCGGGGCTTCGCATGAGGAGTGGCCTCGCGAGCTGAGAGACTGCGTCGGCGTATCCCGCTGTGCTGTGAGTGCCACGAGTGACGTGCGTGCCAGCAGTGCCATGAGTGCCATGAGGAAGGACGTCATGACGCCGCCCATCGAGCTTCCGCCACCGCCGCCCGGCCCGGACGAGCGGCCGTGGAAGGACCGCGCCGGGTTGCTGGAGGAGCGGGCGCGGGCGATGGGGGCGCTGGCGCGCTGGTACCTGGCGCCACATCGGGCGCTGCTGCTGTGGCTGTCCACGCTCGTCTTCGCGCTGGGGTGGAGCCTCGCGGTCTCGGGGTTCCAGTTCCTGGTGAAGGGCGAGATCATCGAGCACGTGCTGGGCGTGATCTTCCTGGGTCTCGCCCTGGGCGCCACGGTCCCCTCCAGCCTCGGGGTGGCCTCGGGCATCCGGCGCGACGTCTTCGTGGGCGCGTGCCTCCGCGACTGGGCGGAGCTGGAGCGTGACCCCCGGACGCTGCCGCACTGGCGAGTCTCCGGCGGCGCGCTCCTCTGGCTGGGCCCGTCCATCGTGCTGACCTGCCTCGGGCTGGCGCTGGGCGGGTTCGCCGTCTTCGCGGACATCGGTACGGAGAGCTTCGGCACCGTCGCCGGTATCGGCATCGTCTTCGCGGTCGCCGGGGCGCTCGGCATGGCCAAGGCGATCGACTACTACCGCCTGGTCAGCCGCGAACTCCGCCCCGACACCGGCGTTCCGGATACCCACGGCCGGGATGCCTGCGCCCCGGACGCGCCCGGTCCCGGCTCCCCCTACGACGACGGCTTCTGTGACGACGGCTTCTGCAGTGACTGAAAGCGGTGCCGCAGTTCCTCGTACCGCTCGTTCGGGCTCTCCCCGCGCTGCTTGGCCGTCTCCTCGATGCGGGTCAGCAGCTGCCTGATCCGCACGGCGTCCATATAGGCGTCGCGCTCCAGTTTCTTGTACGCGGCGGCGGCGGGCCCCTTGTGGTCGTCCGGGTCGACCGACTGCTTCAGGTGGCCGAGACGCTCGATCTGTTCCTCGAGGTAACTGAGCATTCCCTCAAGGTCTTTGATGAGATGCGACAGATCCTGGTCCGATACGGACAGTTTGTCATTACTCATGTTCCACCGTCTCTGCCATCCTCCCATCGGCCCAGTCGCGGGATGATCGTGCCATGACCGGGGCCGGTGTGGAGAGCCACCCGGAGTTTCTTACCGGAGGTCAGTCCGGCAGGACCGTGTCCGGGGGCAATTCGATGCAAAAGTCCGCCGCGAGAACGCCCAGCACCTCGTCGTTGTCGGCGAGTTGGCGCTCCTTACGGGTGCCGTCGCAGCCGGTCTCGACGAGGGTCCGCCCGGACAGGGAGAGATGGCGGTCCGGGGTGGCGCGCTGGACGTAGAGGCTGTGCTGGAAGGGCGAGCGCGGGCTGGTGGCGACGTACCAGTTGATCACCACGTAGTCGGACGCGTGGCAGGGCTCCCGGGTGAAGGCGTACTGGTCCTGCCAGGAGCCGTCGAGGAACGCCTGGAACACCCACAGGTCCTCCAGCCCGCCGGGGTACGGCTCGCGGACGTAGCGATGGCGCCGGGTGCCGTCGTGGAACTCGGTGCCGGCCACGAGCGGCACGGCCTCCAGGAGGCTGCCGATGCTGCCGAAGCCCACATCGGCCACATAACGCCGCTCCTCGCCCGGGATCTCGACCAGCAGCAGCATGTGCGTACGCGGACGGACCGCCCCCGGGGCCGCTCCGACCCGGACCCGGCCGGAGAGGCCGGTGACGCCGAAGCCGAGGGCGGTGAGGGCGGCGGTCAGCAGCGTGTTGTGCTCGTAGCAGTAACCGCCGCGCCGACCGCGGACCAGCTTGGCCTCGAGGTCGGGGAGGGCGAGGGAGGGGGCCGAGCCGAGGACGGGCTCGAGGTTTTCGAACGGGATGGACATGAGGTGTGCCCGATGCACCGCCCGCAGCGTCTCCGCGGTGGGCACGGGGCGCCGGTCGCCGGTCCAGCCGATACGGGCCAGATAGGCGTCAAGATCGAGGTCGGTGCGGGTCGGTTCCATACCGCCGACCGTAACGCCGCGGCCCCGGCACCGGCCTCCGCTCATGGTGGGGGGCGCACCTGGTCCCCTGGACGTAGGTCCGTTAGGCCTTCGGGGCCGCCGCGAGGTGATCGAGCTGGCCCGCCTTGATGGACCGGAGCAGGGCTCCCAGCTTCACGGGGGTCGTGGCGAGGACGGTGCGGGGGTCGTCGCTCTCGCGGAGGGCGACGGCCGTGCCTATGAGGGCGAGTTCTATGCAGGAGTTTCCGTCCCCCGCGCCGGAGTAGGAAGACTTGCGCCAGTTGGCCTCGGACATTCTTTCGCCCTCACATCTGTTGAACGGTCTCGCGGATGAAGTCACGTGACTCCTTCTCTGACAACGCCAGCTCTTCGGTCCGGTCCATGACCGCCCGGTAGTTCAGAAGCTGGGACTCCCCGTCGAGGAACGCCGCGTCCTGCGCGACGTCGAGTTGAACGGTATCCAACTGCGGCACGGGGCCTGTGGCGTAGGTGACGGAGATGCCGGCGACGTGGAATCCTCCGGCCCCGATCGGGACGACCCGAACGGAGACGTTCGGGCGGTCCGAGGACTCCAGCAGGCTGTCGAGCTGCGCGCGGATCACGCGCTGATCGCCGAACCGTACGCGGAGCGCCGTCTCATGGATGATGAATGTGCAGGGCGGCGGGTCGTCCAGGTCCAGGATGTCCCGGCGTTTCATGCGGTGGGAGAGTCTTCGGCGGAGCTCCGTGGGAGACCAGCCGGGGACGGCCGTGCTCAGTACCGACCGGGCGTAGTCCTCGGTCTGCAGGAGTCCGGGGATGTGCATCAGCTCCACGACGCGCAGGCTCGTGGCGAAGTACTCCAGTTCCGCCAGATCGAGACCGGCGGCGCCGAGCGTCCCCCGGTACTCCTCCCACCACCCACGCTTGCGCTCGGTCGCCATCGCGACCAGCGCGTCGACGTATGCCTTGTCCGGGCAGACGTAGTTGGCGGCGAGTGTGCGTACGCGCTCTTCGCTGACGCCGAACCGGGCCAGTTCCATGTTGGTGACGTGCGAGCGATTGGTGCCCAGCCGGTCGGCCGCTTCCTGGATGGTGAGACCCGCGTGCTCGCGCATCCTCCGAAGCTCCGTGCCAAGTCGGCGTTGACGTGCCGTGATGGTGGTCCTCGAAGCCATGCCTGCCTTCCTCGTGGGTCGTCACCCAGTGTGGCGCGTGGCCACGAATGGGTCTATCTACTCACTAATTTCGGCGATCTGGTGGCACTAGTTAGGTGACGGCCTCTACCGTAGGTGTCGTTTCCGCTACTGCGCGTTGATCGCCGTAACGGTACGCGCGCTGTCGGCCCCCTCACAGGGAGTTGCCCCATGGATTCCGATCACGAGTCCGACGACCGTCCCCCACGCCGCCCGCCCGTTCCCTCGAGGGACCCGTACGTCTACACCCTCCAGAGCAGCCGCCACGCGACCTCCCCCAAGGTCTGCCGGGACTTCGTGGCCTGCGTTCTGAACTCCGTGGGGCAGGAGGAACTGGTCGACACGGCGACGCTGTGCACCTCGGAGCTGGCGACCAACGCGTTTCTGCACGCCGAGGGCGACTCCCTGATGCTGCGTGTGGTGATCGAGCCGCCGCGCTTCCGCGTCCTGGTCTACGACGCCTCCGCCGAACTCCCCACCGGGGCACGCCTGCCCGAGGGCGATCGTCTCCGCGGCCGCGGCCTCGGACTGGTGGCGGCCCTGGCCGACGCGTGGGGGACGGCGGAGGGGGACACGGTCGGGACGTACGCGAAGGGGGTCTGGTTCGAACTCGCGGGCAAGGCGGAGGGCGACGAGGATTAACCTCGGCGTTTTATGGTCGCGGGACCTTCGGCACCGTTTTCCTCACCGCTCGGCTTTCCTCACCGCTTGGCTTTGGAGTCCATGAAAGTCAGCGGAAATGTCTCGCCGGACTCCGCGTAACGGTGGAACCGGCTCGCCCAGGACGGCTCCCGAAGGGCTCGGACCTGGGTGCGGGGCAGGGCCATGTGCACATCGCGGGCGCCGTTCTGGTCGGCAGGGGTCGGCGCTATGTGCACGGTCGAGGGAATGGGGGTCGAGGTGAAGTCGTACCAGAAGGGGGCGCCCTGGCCGAAATCGATGCGGTAGAAGGGGAGTTTCGACCAGTTGTTGATCGCGATGGTGCCGTCGAACGCGTCCAGGGCCATGGTGGTCATGACGCGCTTGAAGCGTCCCGCATCGCGTTCGGCGCAGAGGAATGCCGTTTCCTCGCGGATCCTCTCCTCCGTGTTCATGGCATGGCCCGCGCGGACCGCCGCGGCGACCTCGCCGAGAGGACGGGAGCGCAGTTCGGCCGCGGTCATTCCGGGCCGGGTGTTGGTGACGGCGTTGCCCCAGTAGTCATCCGGTACGGCTTCGCCGGCGGACGAACGGAAGTCGGCGATGAGGCCGAGCCTTTCCTCGCTCGCGTCGGGGCGGTCACGCAATTCGCCGAGCACTTTCCACAGATGGGCGGTCAGCGCGTCATTGGTCGACACCCACCGCTCCGTGCCCGCGAGGTCGGCCATCGCGGTGTCCTTCATGGTGGCCAGTTCGGTGGCAGTGAAGCGGGTGGTCACCGTCGTCACATTGCCGAGGCTGCCCATCACGGTGCGGCCGATGAAGGCGGCCTTCTGGCCTCGCCCGGTGACCGTGAGATGGGCGCCGCCCGTACGGGTGTCACCTGTGGCCAAGGCGCCGAGCGTGTCGATGACGCCGCGGTCGTGGCTGGGTTTGGCGTATCCGAGGCCCCGGTGCTCGTTCACCCAGCTCTCCAGGAAGCTCATATAGCTGGACCCGTCGGCCACGGCGTGGTTCATCGTGAGGCCCAGGATGGAGCCCCCGCCCTTCATATGGGTGAGTTTCACCGTGAAAAGCGGCGTATCGTGGTCAACCACCCAGAACGGCATGGCGTGACTGAGATGGCGCTCCAGCCCCTTTTTCGCCGTATGCCGAGGCCCGTAGTCCGGCATGGGCTCGGATGCGTATGCCTCGACGAAGCGCACACCGCCATCGTCGCAGAGCACACTGAGACCGCCGTCGGAATCCCTCTTCATGCGGCCGGAAAGGATCGGGAAGTTGCGCAATGTCCTGGTGAGGGAGGCGCGGAGCGCCTCGCCGTCGAGCGTCTCCCGATAGAAAAAGGCACGCGGTGTATAGATCGGACCGATGAGCATGTCGTAGACGCTCAGCCGTAGGCGGTCACCGCTCGCTTCTCCGGCGCGCACGGTGAACGTTCGCTTGGCGCCGCTCTCGGTGGCGGATGCCGTCATACTCACACGCTCTTTCGTCGGGACCGAACACGCTGTCGCGTCGACGCGTCGACCCTAACGCCCCGGTCGCGAGCGGCCTCATGCACCGGAGCCGGGTTTAGGGAAATTCCGCACCTTCCGTTCGGCCTCGATCTTTCTCGGCGGTCGTGGCCGTGTTAGGCCCTGCCGTCAAAGGGGGCGCCCTGCTCCCGACGCCTGGCACGGCCGCTCGCCGCGTTGTCGCATCACCCGAGTACGCCCAGTACGGGGGCGACGCTCCGCCTTGCGATCGACCGCACCAGCCGCCGCTCGCGGCCGGGCGCCCCCTTTGACGACAGACCCTAAGCCGGGTGCCCCAGGAGCATCGTGGGGGAGCCCTTCGAGCGCGTCAGCACGATGGTGCAGGCGTTCCCGCCCTCGAGCCGGAGCTTCTTGCGGAGCTGCTCCGGCTCGACCGCCGAACCGCGCTTCTTGATGGTCGCGATGCCGACCTCCCGCTCCCGCAGCAGCGCCTTGAGCCTCTTCAGGTTGAACGGCAGCACATCCGTGATCTCGTACGCGGTGGCGAACGGCGTCGGGCGCAGCTCGTCCGTCGTGATGTAGGCGATCGTCGGGTCGATCAGCCGGCCGCCGACGCGGGCCGCGACATCGGCGACGAGATGGGCGCGGATGACGGCCCCGTCCGGCTCGTAGAGCCAGCGGCCGACCGGGCCGGGCTCGGGGGCGGGGAGGTGCGGGGTGCCGATGAGGGAGTGGGCGCTCGGCAGAAGGGTGGCGCGGCGCAGCCCGGGGCGGGCGGTGCCGAACCACAGGACGGCCTCCTTCACCTGGCCGTGGTCCGAGATCCACTCGGCCTCCGCGTCCTCGGGGACCGCCTCGTGCGGCACGCCGGGGGCGATCTTGAGGGCGGCGCGCGGGGTGGTGCGGGCGGCCTCGATGGCCCAGGAGAGGGGCGGGGAGTACGCCTCGGGGTCGAAGACGCGGCCCCGGCCGCCGCGCCGGGCCGGGTCGACGAAGACCGCGTCGAAGGGCCGGGTGTCGATGTCGGTGACATCGGCGCAGCGGATCTCGATGAGCTCGGCCAGGCCGAGCGCCTGGGCGTTGGCGCGGGCGACGGCGCAGGTCAGCGGGTCGCGATCGACGGCGAGTACGGAGATCCCGGTACGGGCGAGCGCGATCGCGTCGCCGCCGATGCCGCAGCACAGATCGGCCATGCGGCGGACGCCGAACTCCGCGAAGCGGGCGGCGCGGTACGCCGCGACGGAGGTGCGGGTGGACTGCTCGACGCCGTTCGGCGTGAAGTACATGCGGTGCGCGTCCTCGGGGCCGAATTTGGCCACCGCCCGCTGCCGCAGCGTGGCCTGGGTCAGGGCCGCCGAGACCAGCGCCGGGGGGTGGTCCCGGCGCAGCCGCGTCGCGGTGGCGAGCTCCTTCGCCGGGTCGTAGTCGCGGAGCCCGGAGAGCAGCGCCTGCCCCTCGTCGCCGAGCAGTGAGTCGAAGGCGTCAACGTCCACATGGCCCATTCTCCCCGCTCCCGCGAGCGCATTCGCCCGCGTACGGCGCGCAGATGCGCGCCTCTGGACCGAAGATCACTTATGTGATGATGATCAAGACTGGATTTCCTCGCTGTCTGGTTCTCGTCGGCGCGGCAGCCGTGCTCACGGCCTGCGGATCCCTCGGCGCCGCCACCGAGCCGCACACCGGCTCCCGTCATGGTGCTCCCATGCCGCCGGCCTCCCTCGCCTCCCGGCTGGACGACCCGCCGTCGTCCTCGCAGCCGCCGTCCGGACGGGAGCCGGAGCGGCGGCCACCGGCGTTGTCCGGGCCGGTGTACGAGGGGTACGAGGGCGAGGCCCGGGACGGCGCGTTCCCGGACGGGCCGTCGGGCTCCGGTGACGCCTCGGCGTCCGCCTCCCCGCCGGCCGCGGGGCCGTCCGGCACGGGCTCCGCACTGCCGCACTCGGCCCCGATGGGCGCCTCCGACGCCTACCGCCGCTGGGGGCTGGACCGGCCGCTGGAGCGGCCTCCGGCCCCGCCCGCCGTCAAGCCCGCGCTCGGGCGGTCGGGGCCGCAGCAGTGGGGGCTGCCGCCGATCGTGCGGCAGGTGCCGACCGACCAGCGGGTGGTCTTCGTGACGATCGACGACGGGATCGAGAAGGATCCGCGCTTCGTGGAGCAGGCTCGCGAGCTCGGGCTGCCGTTCACCGGGTTCCTTACCGACAACGTGATCGGGGACCACTACGACTACTTCGACCGGCTACGCCGGCTCGGCAACCCCATGGAGAACCACACCCTCACCCATCCCAGCCTGGCCGGTATGGCCTATGACGACCAGGTGCGGGAGATCTGCGGCCAGCGGGACAACCTGTGGGACCACTTCGGTCAAGCCCCGCGCCTCTTCCGTCCCCCTTTCGGGGAGTACGACGAGACGACGCTGCGGGCGGCGGGCTTCTGCGGGGCGCGGACGGTGGTGCTGTGGCGCGCCGAGATGGAGACCCACGGGCTGGCCTACCGCTCCGGCGACCATCTGCTGCCGGGGGACATCATCCTCGCGCACTTCCGGGGGCCGGAGCAGTTGGAGGGGCAGTCGATGACCGACTGGATCACAGGGCTGGTGCGGGCGATCCAGGCCCAGGGGTTCACGATCGGGCGGCTGGAGGACTATGTGTGACGGCGCCTGCGGGGAGGGGCTGCGAAGACGGCCTGGGGCTCTGGAGCGGGGCGGGGCCGCGCGGAGTGCCCGCGGCCCCGGAGCGTGGCGGCCGTAAGGCGGTGATGAGGTGGCGAGCGGGGGCCGACACCACGTCGCTTGGCACTCTAGTTGACTGAGTGCTAACCGCGTCATAATGTCGAGGCTGGCACTCGGGACCGATGAGTGCCAGGGATACAGCGACGGGCAGGTCCGGCACCCGCGACGACGGATTTACCTGGTCGCCACCTCAGACAGTTAACCCCGTGAGATCTCCGAAGGGGGAGGTCGGATCGTGACGACCACCAGCTCCAAGGTTGCCATCAAGCCGCTCGAGGACCGCATTGTGGTCCAGCCGCTCGACGCCGAGCAGACCACGGCCTCAGGCCTGGTCATTCCGGACACCGCCAAGGAAAAGCCCCAGGAGGGCGTCGTCCTGGCCGTGGGCCCGGGCCGCTTCGAGGACGGCAAGCGCCTTCCGCTCGACGTCTCCGTCGGTGACGTCGTGCTCTACAGCAAGTACGGCGGCACCGAGGTGAAGTACAGCGGCGAGGAGTACCTCGTCCTCTCGGCTCGCGACGTCCTCGCGATCGTCGAGAAGTAATCACCGAAGTTTTGCCTATGAGCCGCGCCCCGGTGCCCGCGTCTGAAGCCGGGGTCGGGGCGCGGTTCGTTTGAGAGGACATACGCAACTCATGGCGAAGATCCTGAAGTTCGATGAGGACGCCCGTCGCGCCCTCGAGCGCGGCGTCAACAAGCTTGCGGACACCGTCAAGGTGACGATCGGCCCCCGTGGTCGCAACGTCGTCATCGACAAGAAGTTCGGTGCTCCGACCATCACCAACGACGGTGTCACGATCGCCCGCGAGGTCGAGGTCGAGGACCCGTACGAGAACCTGGGCGCCCAGCTCGTCAAGGAGGTGGCGACCAAGACCAACGACATCGCGGGTGACGGCACCACCACCGCGACCGTGCTGGCCCAGGCCCTGGTCCGCGAGGGCCTGAAGAACGTGGCCGCCGGCGCCTCCCCGGCCGCCCTCAAGAAGGGCATCGACGCGGCGGTCAAGGCCGTCTCGGACGACCTGCTGGCCACCGCCCGCCCCATCGACGAGAAGTCCGACATCGCCGCCGTGGCCGCGCTGTCCGCGCAGGACAAGCAGGTCGGCGAGCTGATCGCCGAGGCGATGGACAAGGTCGGCAAGGACGGTGTCATCACCGTCGAGGAGTCCAACACCTTCGGTCTGGAGCTCGACTTCACCGAGGGCATGGCCTTCGACAAGGGCTACCTCTCGCCGTACATGGTCACCGACCAGGAGCGGATGGAGGCCGTCCTCGAGGACCCGTACATCCTGATCCACCAGGGCAAGATCGCCTCGATCCAGGACCTGCTGCCGCTCCTGGAGAAGATCATCCAGGCCAACGCCAGCAAGCCGCTGCTGATCATCGCCGAGGACGTGGAGGGCGAGGCCCTCTCGACCCTCGTCGTCAACAAGATCCGCGGCACCTTCAACGCCGTCGCGGTGAAGGCCCCGGGCTTCGGTGACCGCCGTAAGGCCATGCTCGGCGACATCGCCGCCCTTACGGGCGGCACCGTCATCGCCGAAGAGGTCGGCCTCAAGCTGGACCAGGTCGGCCTGGACGTGCTGGGCACCGCCCGCCGCGTGACCGTCACCAAGGACGACACCACGATCGTCGACGGTGGCGGCAAGGCGGACGAGGTCGCCGGCCGCATCAACCAGATCAAGGCCGAGATCGAGGCCACGGACTCCGACTGGGACCGCGAGAAGCTGCAGGAGCGGCTCGCGAAGCTGGCCGGCGGCGTGTGCGTGATCCGCGTGGGCGCGGCCACCGAGGTCGAGCTCAAGGAGAAGAAGCACCGCCTGGAGGACGCCATCTCCGCGACCCGCGCCGCGGTCGAGGAGGGCATCGTCTCCGGTGGTGGCTCCGCGCTGGTCCACGCCGCGAAGGTGCTGGAGAACAGCCTGGGCCTGGAGGGCGACGAGGCCACCGGTGTCGCGGTCGTCCGCCGCGCCGCGGTCGAGCCGCTGCGCTGGATCGCCGAGAACGCCGGTCTCGAGGGCTACGTCATCACCTCGAAGGTCGCCGAGCTCCAGAAGGGCCACGGCTACAACGCGGCCACCGAGGAGTACGGCGACCTGGTGAAGGCCGGCGTCATCGACCCGGTCAAGGTCACCCGCTCCGCGCTGGAGAACGCGGCGTCGATCGCCTCGCTGCTGCTCACCACCGAGACGCTGGTGGTGGAGAAGCCGGCCGAGGAAGAGGCTGGCGCCGGGGGCCACGGCCACGGTCACTCGCACTGACGCACTTGCGTTTGCGCGTCGCTCTGCTGTGCCGAAGGCGCGGCCGCCCTGGGGCGGCCGCGCCTTCGCTGTTCGTTCCGCGGCGGGTGCGCGGTCGGTTGTGTGGTGGGTGGCGGGGGCGGGGCCTCCGGTGCGGCGTCCTGGACCGCATATTTACGGCCTGCCCGCCGGAGTGAATTCAGCCCCTCCGGCGTTTGAGGAGCGGAGCCCCGGCGGGGTGAGGGGGCGGAGCCCCCTCTTTCGGGAAGGGGCGGGGTGGGGGCTGTCCGCCGGAGGCGCCCACGGTCCGCACTCGCCGGTGGCCCCGGGCGCCTGTTCGTCTCGTGTTCGGCCCGGGGGCGCGGGTAATCCCGGGAGGGTCATGCCTTGGCCGGGGGGCGGCCGACCTTGGAGGAGAGGGTGGAGATGGCCGAGCGTGGGGCCAGTTTGGCCAGGCTTGTCATCGCCTTGTAGCGCGGGTCCGGGATGGACAGCGACTTGCCTCGGGCGAAGTCCTTCAGGGCCGCCGTGACCAGTCGGTCCGCGTCCAGCCACATCCAGCTCGGCACACTCTCCCGCCTGATTCCCGCTCGCGCGTGGAACTCCGTACGGACGAACCCCGGGCACAGCGCCATCAGCCGTACGCCCGCGCTCGCCAGGTCCTTCGCCGCGCCCTGTGTGAACTGCACGACCCACGCCTTGCTCGCCCCGTAGGTGCCGCGCGGGAAGAAGGCCGCGATCGAGGCCACGTTGATCACTCCGCCGCGGCCGCGGCTGCGCATCGTTTCGGCGCCCGCGCTGGTCAGCCGCAGCACCGCCTCGCAATGCAGCTTCAGCATCCGCAGCTCATCGGTGATCGGCACCTCCAGATAGCGGTCGCGGTTACCGAAACCGGCGTTGTTGACGAGCAGATCGACCGGGTGGGTGCGGTCCCGGAGCCGGTCCTCGACCGCAGCGATTCCGTCATCCTCGGACAGATCCGCCACCAGCACGTCGGCCTCCACGCCGTGCCGGTCGTGCAGATCCGCCGCCTGCTCCCGCAGCCGCTTCTCGTCGCGTGCGACGAGCACCAGATTGTGCCCGTCGGCGGCGAGCCGGCCCGCGAAGGCGGCCCCGATGCCCGCGGTGGTTCCGGTAATCAATGCAGTCGTCATACGCGCACGTTATCGGCCGCGGCAGGCCCCGGCGGACCGCCGAGCGGGACCGTGAGCGATCTGGGCCGGAATGAACACTTCCGTCAGCGGGACCGGTACTTGAGGGCGGCCTCCCGCGCCTCCGGATGCAGTGCGTCGCCCGCCACCAGCACCCTCGGCAGCAGCTCCCGCTCCGTGGTCTCGGCGCGGAAGAGGAAGGCGACCGTCACCTCGTGGTCGGGCCGGTGCACGATCTCGACGGGGTCACCCGAGCGGATCTCGCCGGGTTCGAGCACTCGCAGATACGCCCCGGGGACGGCGGCCTGGGTGAACCGCTTGACCCATCCCCGCTCGCCCAGCCACCCCGCGAACGTACGGCAGGGGATGCGCGGTGACGTCACCTCCAGCAGCAGCTCGCTCCCCACCCGCCAGCGCTCGCCGATGAGGGCGCCGCTGACGTCGATGCCGCTGGTGGTGAGGTTCTCGCCGAAGACGCCGTTGGCCAGCTCGCGGCCCAGCTCCTGTTGCCAGACGTCGAGGTCCTCCCGGGCGTAGGCGTAGACGGCCTGGTCGTCGCCGCCGTGGTGGCGGGTGTCGCAGACCGTGTCACCGGACAGACCGCCGGCGCCCTGGCCCTTCGGCCCCGGGGCCGCGACCCGTACCGGGCGCTCGACGGGCCGCTTGTCGATACCGGTGCCGGTGGGCCAGTCGGTGTAATCGGTCGGCGTCGCGCGGCCCAGATTCACCGTGAGAACGGCTGGAGTTTGCAGCATGACCCGCACCGTAGGGCAGTGCGGTCAAAGCGTCGACGTAATATCCCGACCCATCCCCAAGGGCCGCTTATGCTCGGAGGCATGATCGAGGCCCGCCATCTCAGGGTGCTGCGCGCGGTGGCCGCCACCGGTTCCTTCTCCGCCGCCGCCCGTGAGCTGGGCTGCACCCAGCCCGCCGTCAGCCAGCAGATGAAGGCCCTGGAGGGCGCCGCGGGCACTCCGTTGCTGATCCGCAGCGGGCGGGAGATGCGGCTGACCGAGGCGGGCCGGGCGCTGGTGCGGCATGCCACCGGGATCCTGGCCGGGCTGACCGCCGCCGAGGAGGAGGTCGCGGCGATCGCCGGGCTGCGGGCGGGCCGGGTGCGGCTGGTGTCCTTCCCCAGCGGCAGCTCGACCCTGGTGCCCATGGCGCTCGCCGAGATGCGCGCGGCGCATCCGGGGACCCGGGTCTCGCTGGTGGAGGCCGAGCCGCCGGGCTCGGTGGAGATGCTGCGCTCGGGCGACTGCGAGATCGCGCTGGCCTTCCGGTATCCGCAGATGAGCGAGGAGGCTTCGGGTGAGTGGGACGATCTGGTCCTGCGGCCGCTGCTGAACGACCGGCTGGTGGGCGTGGTGCCGGAGGGGCACAAGCTCGCGGGCGCCGGGGCGGTGGGGATCGCCGAGCTGGCCGGGGAGCCGTGGATCGCGGGCTGTCCGCGCTGCCGGGGCCATCTGGTGGAGGTGTGCGAATCCGAGGGGTTCACGCCGCGGATCGACTTCGCGACGGACGACTATCCGACGGTCATCGGCCTGGTCGGGGCCGGGCTGGGGGTCGCGGTGCTGCCCGAGCTGGCGCTGGAGTCCGTACGGGCCAAGGGTGCCACGACGCTGGAGGTCGAACCTGCGGTGCGCCGGGAAGTGGTGGCGCTGACCCTGCCCGACCTCGCCCGCGTCCCGGCGGTGGCGGCGACGCTGGACCGGCTGGAGCAGGCGGCCCGCAGATGAGCGCCGGGCACTCGCGCACCGGGTGGTGGCAGAAGGAACGTTTCTTCGATTGGCTGCGACCGGGCTCCGATCAGGATCCGGGGGCCCCGGTGCCGGCGACCGCTCGGTGGCGTGCCCGCCCCATGAGCTCCTCGCGCTCGTCCTCGGTCAGTCCGCCCCACACTCCGTAAGGCTCGCGTACGGCGAGGGCGTGCGCGGCGCACTGCGCTCGTACCGGGCAGCGCATGCACACCTCTTTCGCCGACATCTCGCGTGCGCTGCGGGCAGCGCCGCGCTCCCCCTCCGGGTGGAAGAAGAGCGAGCTGTCGACCCCGCGACACGCGGCCAGGAGCTGCCAGTCCCACAGGTCGGCATTCGGGCCGGGAAGACGGGAGAAATCTGCCATTGCCTTATCTCCTCGATGCGATCGGCTGCGGACGCTGCGTCCTGGGTCGTACACCTACGGTGTAAGTAGATGTAAATATGACTCATTGCGAATCTAGCCACACAGACCGGCAAATTGGAAGCAAGGTCGCCAAATGCCACCGAAGGGACTGCCTCGGGGGCTGCCCTATGGGGGAGACGCGAAGGGCGCGACCTGTGCGACGAAGCTGCTCCGTGTCCGCGCCCTCACGTAGAGTGTCGAAGGTGGCCGCCGAACCCCGTAACTCTTTCGGGTGACCGTCGTTGAGAGTGCGGAGGCGGTTGATGAGTGAAGCTCTCGGACAGATATCCGGGGCTGTCAATCGCTCAGGTGACGATATGTACCAGCCTGGAGGCTCAAGGTGACGCGCATCAGCTGCGGAGGACGGCCATGACATCCGTCCTCGTCTGCGACGACTCCCCGCTTGCCCGAGAGGCGCTGCGCCGTGCGGTGGCGACCGTGCCCGGCGTCGAGCGTGTGACGACGGCGGCCAACGGCGAGGAAGTCCTCCGCCGCTGGGGCGCCGACCGCTCGGATCTGATTCTGATGGACGTACGGATGCCCGGTCTCGGCGGGGTCGAGACCGTGCGGCGGCTGCTCTCCGCCGACCCGGGCGCCCGGATCATCATGCTCACGGTCGCCGAGGACCTCGACGGCGTCGCGCTGGCCGTGGCCGCCGGCGCCCGTGGCTATCTGCACAAGGACGCCTCGCGCGCCGAGCTGCGCGCCACCGTGACACAGGCGCTCGCCGACCCCACCTGGCGGCTGGCCCCGCGCCGGTTGCGCTCGGCCGAGATGGGCGCCGCGCCCACCCTCACCGCGCGGGAGATCCAGGTGCTCGAGGGCATGAGCCACGGCCGCTCCAATGCGGAGATCGGCCGTGAGCTGTTCCTGTCCGAGGACACGGTCAAGACGCATGCACGCCGGCTGTTCAAGAAGCTCGGCGCGTCCGACCGGGCCCATGCGGTGGCCCTCGGGTTCCGCTGGGGTCTGGTCCGCTGACTCGGCCACGACCGTTCTGACGTGCTGCGCAGCGGGGGCGCTACGGTCCCCGCCCGCCGGGCGGCGGGCGGGGCGAGAGCGTGCGCGGCGGGCCCTGTCGCGGTGGCCTGTACCAGTTCCCCGCGCTATGCCGCATCCTTGAAGGTGTGGAGTTCCTCGGGGACGAGTCGGTCGGGCGTGAGGGGAGAGCGCAGGACGTGACGACAGCCGGCGCACCTGCTCATAACGCTTCAGCGCACAACTACGGACGCGGTGCCACAGAGCCACCGGGCCCGAGGCACCATGGATGGATGCCGCGCGACGACGAGAACCCAGGAGCCGCCAAGGGCGCTCCCGGGGGCACGGGGCCGATCGGCGCCCTCGTCGGGCGCGCCGTCGAAGGGGACGAGCAGGCCACTCATGACCTGCTGGCCCTGGTCCATCCGCTGGCCCTGCGGTACTGCCGCACGAGGCTGTCCCGACTTCCGGGTGATGCCCGCCACTTCGTGGACGACCTGGCGCAGGAGGTCTGTCTCGCGGTGCTGTGCGCGCTGCCGCGCTACCGCGACACCGGAAAGCCCTTCGAGGCGTTCGTCGTGGCCATCGCCTCCCATAAGGTCGCCGATCTGCAGCGGGCCGCCATGCGCCACCCGGGCTCCACGGCCGTCCCCTCGGACGAGATGCCGGAGCAGCCGGACGATTCGCTGGGGCCCGAGGAGCGGGCGCTGCTCAGCAGCGACGCGGAATGGGCCAAGAAGCTCCTGGCCAACCTCCCGGAGCACCAGCGCGAGCTGGTGCTGCTGAGGGTCGCGGTCGGGCTGACGGCGGAGGAGACCGGGCAGATGCTCGGCATGTCCCCCGGAGCGGTGCGGGTCGCCCAGCACCGGGCCCTGAGCAGGCTGCGCGCGCTCGCCGAGCAGTGAGCCGAGGGCCTGCCGGTCCCCGGTCGCGCTCGTTACCTCGTTGTGCCTTCCGCGTTCAGCAGCTCACTGAGAAGTTATCCACAAGGCGGAATGAGGCACTCGGGGAGCCCGTTAGCATGGGAGTCCGCGCTGGGGCAAGACCATTTGGAAGGGTGTCATGACTGACAACGTCGACGGAGTGCCTGAGAAGTTCGCCATGCTCGGGCTGACGTACGACGACGTGCTGCTGCTGCCGGGCGCCTCCGAGGTGCTGCCGAACGCGGTCGACACCTCGTCCAGGGTCTCTCGGAATGTCCGGGTGAATGTGCCCCTGCTGTCCGCCGCCATGGACAAGGTCACCGAGTCCCGGATGGCCATCGCCATGGCCCGGCAGGGCGGGGTGGGCGTGCTCCACCGCAATCTGTCCATCGAGGACCAGGCCAACCAGGTCGACCTGGTCAAGCGCTCCGAGTCCGGCATGGTCACCGACCCGATCACGGTCCGGCCGGACGCCACGCTGCACGAGGCGGACGCGCTGTGCGCGAAGTTCCGCATCAGCGGTGTGCCGGTCACGGACGCGGTGGGCAAGCTGCTCGGCATCGTCACCAACCGTGACATGGCCTTCGAGGTCGACCGGGGCCGCCAGGTCCGCGAGGTCATGACCCCGATGCCGCTGGTCACCGGCAAGGTGGGGATCTCCGGCGAGGACGCGATGCAGTTGCTGCGCCGCCACAAGATCGAGAAGCTGCCGCTGGTCGATGACGCGGGCGTGCTCAAGGGCCTGATCACGGTCAAGGACTTCGTGAAGGCGGAGAAGTATCCCCACGCGGCGAAGGACGCGGGCGGCCGGCTGGTCGTCGGTGCCGCCGTCGGCGTCGGCGACGAGGCGTACGAGCGGGCGCAGGCGCTGGTCGAGGCCGGCGCCGACTTCCTGGTCGTGGACAGCGCGCACGGCCACAGCCGGGGCATCCTCGACATGATCGCCAAGGTCAAGTCCAATATCTCGGTCGATGTGGTGGGCGGCAATGTCGCCACCCGGGACGGCGCCCAGGCGCTGATCGACGCGGGTGTGGACGGGGTGAAGGTCGGCGTCGGCCCGGGCTCCATCTGCACCACGCGCGTGGTCGCGGGCATCGGCGTGCCGCAGGTGACGGCGATCTACGAAGCGGCGCGGGCCTGCCATGCGGCCGGGGTGCCGCTGATCGGCGACGGCGGCCTGCAGTACTCGGGCGATATCGCCAAGGCCATCGCCGCCGGTGCGGACACGGTGATGCTCGGCAGCCTGCTGGCCGGCTGCGAGGAGTCGCCGGGCGAGATGGTCTTCATCAGCGGTAAGCAGTTCAAGTCCTACCGGGGCATGGGTTCGCTGGGCGCGATGCAGACGCGCGGCCAGGCCCGCTCGTTCTCCAAGGACCGCTACTTCCAGGACAACGTGCTCTCCGAGGACAAGCTGGTCCCCGAGGGCATCGAGGGCCAGGTGCCCTACCGCGGTCCGCTGGCCTCGGTCGCGCACCAGCTGGTGGGCGGTCTGCGGGCGTCGATGGGTTATGTCGGCTCGGCCAATGTGGCGGAGCTGAAGGAGAAGGGCCGCTTCGTGCGGATCACCTCGGCGGGTCTCAAGGAGAGCCACCCGCACGACATCCAGATGACCACCGAGGCGCCGAACTACTCCGGCCGTTGACCCGCGCCGTTCACCCGGGCGACCCTGCGCAGGTCCGGGCAGGGATACTGGGACGGCTGTTCGTGAACAGGGAAAGGCACCCACGTGACTGAGATCGAGATCGGGCGCGGCAAGCGCGGCCGCAGGGCGTACGCGTTCGACGACATCGCCGTTGTGCCGAGTCGTCGCACCCGGGACCCCAAGGAGGTCTCGATCGCCTGGCAGATCGATGCCTACCGCTTCGAGCTGCCGTTCCTGGCCGCGCCGATGGACTCCGTGGTCTCGCCCCGCACCGCGATCCGCATCGGTGAGCTCGGCGGCCTCGGGGTGCTGAACCTGGAAGGGCTCTGGACCCGTTACGAGGACCCGGAGCCGCTGCTGGCGGAGATCGCCGAGCTGGACGAGCGCACCGCGACCACCCGGATGCAGGAGATCTACGCCGAGCCGATCAAGGAGGAGCTGATCGGCCAGCGCCTGAAGGAGGTGCGGGACGCGGGCGTGGTGACCGCCGCCGCCCTGTCCCCGCAGCGCACGGCGCAGTTCTCCAAGGCCGTGGTGGACGCGGGCGTCGACATCTTCGTGATCCGCGGCACCACGGTCTCCGCCGAGCATGTCTCCGGCGCCGCCGAGCCGCTCAACCTCAAGCAGTTCATCTATGAGCTGGATGTTCCGGTGATCGTGGGCGGCTGCGCCACCTACACGGCCGCGCTGCATCTGATGCGCACCGGCGCCGCCGGTGTGCTGGTGGGCTTCGGCGGCGGCGCCGCGCACACCACCCGCAATGTGCTGGGCATCCAGGTGCCGATGGCGACGGCGGTCGCCGATGTCGCCGCCGCCCGCCGGGATTACATGGACGAGTCCGGCGGCCGCTATGTGCATGTGATCGCCGATGGCGGCGTCGGCTGGAGCGGCGATCTGCCGAAGGCCGTCGCCTGCGGCGCGGACGCGGTGATGATGGGCTCCCCGCTGGCGCGGGCCACGGACGCACCGGGCCGCGGTCACCACTGGGGCATGGAGGCCGTGCACGACGAGGTGCCGCGCGGCAAGCGGATGAACCTGGGCACGGTGGGCTCCACCGAGGAGATCCTCCTCGGCCCCTCCTCCATCCCCGACGGTTCGATGAACTTCTTCGGTGCGCTGCGCCGGGCCATGGCCACGACCGGCTACTCGGAGCTGAAGGAGTTCCAGCGGGTCGAGGTCACGGTCGCCCCGTCGGCCCGCGACAAGAGCTGAGCCTGCTGCACGGCTGTTCTTCAGCAAGGGGAAGGCCCCGACCGCATCGCGGTCGGGGCCTTCCTTTATCTCTCTTGTGTCGCCGTGCGCGCGTCGCGCGTGGGGTCAGCGGTTGCTGATGCGGTAGGCGGTGCTGACTGCGGCGACTGGCGCGAGTGCCATGAAAATGTAGGTCATGGCGTCGGAGTCGTCCTTCCAGCCGTCGAACAGTCCGCCACCCGGCATGCCCTTGACCAGGGGGGTGTTGAAATGCTGGAAGAAGATCTCAGACGCGGACATCGGCTTCATGCCGATGGACTGCAACTGGTCCGCATTCTTGTCCAGGAGATCGCTCATGATCATGGCGTAGCCGTAGAGCTCGCCCAGGAACACTGCGGCCAGGGCCAGAACCGCGCCGACCACCCAGAGCGCCGGGTTCCGGCCGCCGAACTTGGCAACAAGAAAGCCGATGAGGGCACCCACGATCACGCCGGCATAGGCGAACTGCGTGACCTTCACCTCCGGGCCGTCCGTGTCCGCCATCGCGCTCAGCAGGAACGCGTAGAGGAACGCGCCGACGAGAGTGGCCACGATGGCGGCACCCACCGCCAGCATCGGGTTGCCCGGACGGCCGACCGGCGGCGCGGGCGGCGGGAAGCCGCCGCCGTACTGCTGCTGGGGCTGCTGCGGCTGCTGGGGCTGCCCCTGCGGGTAGCCGTAGCCCGGCTGCGGGGTGCCGTAGCCACCGGCCTGCTGAGGCGGGGCGGGCTGCTGCGGGTAACCGCCGGGCTGCTGTGGGTAGCCACCCGGCTGCTGTGGCTGCTGCCAGTTCTGGCTCATGGAATTCCCCCGAGGATGAAGGTGTTGAGACCGCGTTCCGGGGACAGTCGAGCTGATGAGCGGCTGCGGGCTGGGAACGCGGGTGGAAACTATCGAGCCATAAAAGTAACAGGCAGGCATGACAATCAGACAAGTCGTGTCTGTCGTCCGTGACATGGCTGGGACCGGACGGAGACACGCTGGCCCGGCATATGCGGATTTCGTCGGCCGCTACTCGGTGATCCGCTTCGCGACGAGGTAACTCTCCGCGCCGGCCACGGCGTAGAAGGTGATGTCGTTGCGCCCCAGGATGTCAGCGCGCCAGTGGTCCATGACCAGGCCGAAGTGCCCGATCAGGGTGTCCGTGGTGGGCCAGGAGCTTTCGTCCCCCATCAGCACCGCGACGCCGAGCAGTTGCGCCAGCGAGACGCCTGCCACCGCGAGCGGTATGCCGATGAGTGCCAGTAGCGGCGCGCGGCCGCCCAGCTTGCCCAGCGCGGCGCCGGTCAACAGCCCGATGCACAGCGCCCAGTAGCCGACCTCCTGGCCGCGGTGGCCGATTTTCCCCTGGATGAAGCCGAAGACCAGCGCCCCGAGCAGCGCCGCCGCGATGCCCGCCGCGAGACCACGGGCCGGTCGTGGGGCCTGAGCTGCGGAAGGTGCGGACGCGATCATGACCGCAAGGTAGCAGTGGCATAGCCGTACGGTGGTGCGAATGACATCAGTGCCGGGACAGAATCCGGCATAAGCAATAATGTCAACTTATGGCGCAGAACAAGTCGTTCAATGGGCGTGACATGGGTATCGACCTCGGCACCGCCAACACACTGGTGTACGTACGGGGCAGGGGCATCGTGCTCAATGAGCCGTCGGTTGTGGCAGTGAACACAGCCGACGGCAGTGTGCTGTCGGTGGGCACGGCGGCCAAGGAGACCATGGGGCGGACGCCGGCGAACATCGTCGCCGTGCGACCGCTGCGCGATGGCGTGATCGCCGATTTCGAGATCGCCGAGCGCATGCTGCGGTACTTCATCAAGAAGGTGATGGGCAGCCGCCGGCTCGCCCGTCCCCGTGTGGTCGTCTGCGTGCCCTCCGGGATCACGGGCGTTGAGCGGCGCGCGGTGATGGAGGCCGCCACCCAGGCCGGGGCGCGTCAGGTGCATCTGGTCGAGGAGCCCATCGCGGCGGCGATCGGGGCGGGACTGCCGGTGAGCGAGCCGACCGGCTGCATGGTCGTCGACATCGGCGGCGGTACGACGGAGGTCGCCGTGGTCTCGCTGGGCGGCATCGTCACGGCGCGGTCGGTGCGTACCGCGGGCGACTCCATGGACGTGGCGATCACCTCCTATGTGAAGAAGCAGTACGCGCTGGCGATCGGTGAGCGGACCGCCGAGGAGATCAAGGTCTCCATCGGATCCGCCTCGCCCGCCGGGTCGCTGTCCGTGCCCCGGGTGTCGGAGGCCGTCCGGCGGCCCGAGCGGAATGTCGAGGTGTTCATCCCGGGCCAGAGCGAGGACCCCGAGGACACCCAGGCGCTGCTGCCGCCGGACCGCTGCACCATCCGCGGCCGCGACCAGGCGACCGGGCTGCCCAAGGTGCTCGAACTGACCGCGGACGAGGTACGGCACGCCCTCTCCGAGCCGGTGGACAGCATCGTCGCGGCGGTGCGGTCCACGCTCGACGAGACCCCGCCCGAGCTGGCGGGCGACATCATGGACCGCGGCATCGTGCTGACCGGCGGCGGTGCCCTGTTGCGTGGCCTGGACGTACGGCTGGGGCGCGAGCTGAACATCCCGGTGCTGGTGGCCGACGACCCGCTGGACTGTGTCGCCATCGGCACCGGCCGCTGTGTGGAGGACTTCGCCTCACTGCGCACCGCGATGGACGCACGGCCTCGCCGGCCGGACACGGTGCGGGTGTGATGCTTCGGGGCTGCGCCGTGTGGGTGTGAGGGTTCGGGCCGCGCCGCGTGGGTGCGAGGCTTCCGGGCCGCGCCGTGCAGGTGACCCTCCGCGGGCCGGACACTGTGTGGCTGACGCCCCGGGATCGCATCGTGCGGGTGTGACGTCTCGGGCCGTGCGGTGCTGGCGTGATGCCTCGGGGCACAGCCTCGGGATCGCACCGTACGGGTGTGATGCCCCGGGGCCACCTCGTGCGGGTGTGACGTCTCGGGCCGTGCGGTGCTGGCGTGATGCCTCGGGCCGCGCCGTGCCGGTGAGACGCCCCGGGGCGGGCCCGCAGGGGCTTCCAGGGCCGCGGTCCACCAAGGCCCCTCCCCGGGGCGGGGGTCTTGAGAGTGCGGCATCGTCCCCGGCGTGGTGGGCTGGTGACACCGCGTCGGTCCCGTGCGGCGCGGGCGGACGGCAGACGCGGGCGTCGAGGTGGTGGTCGTGGGGTGCGGCGGGACGTACGGGCGGGCGGTCGTCGCGACCGTCACCACGATCCTGGTCGCGATCACTTCCGTACCGGTGACGCCCACCGGGTCCGCCGAGGCCGTGGGCCCGGCGCCCGGCCGCGGGACGTATGGCGTCACCGCGGCGCAGGGCCGGTCGCGGGCGTATGGCGTCACCGCGGCGCAGGGCCGGTCGCGGGCGTACGGCGTCACCGCGGCGCAGGGCCGGTCGCGGGCGTACGGCGTCACCGCGGCGCAGGGCCCGTCGCGTTCGTACGGCGTCACGACAGCGCAGGGCCGGTCGCGGGCGTATGGCGTCACCGCGGCGCAGAGCCCCTCGCGGTCGTACGGCGTCACCCCGGCACAGAGCCACTCGCGGTCGTACCCCGTGTCCGTCGAACTGGCCTCCCTCACCCCCGCGGTGATCCGCCAGGGTGGCGACCTGAGGATCACCGGGCGGGTCACCAATACCTCCGGGCGGCGTCTCGGCCCCGCGCATATCGGGGTGCGGATCGGCGCGTCCGGCGCGATCGACACCCGCGGCGGGCTCTCCGCCGTGGCCCGCCGCGCGCCTCTGACCCGGGCCGACGGCCCCGAGGTGCCCGGCCGCACGGCCCGTCTCGCCGCGCTGCCGACCGGCGCCGAGCGCGGCTTCCGGCTCACCGTGCCCGTCCCCGACCTGGAGCTGGACGACGCCGGGGCGTACGCGCTCACCGTGGACGTCGTCCGCGAGGGCGGTCCCGGCGCCGGGACGGTGCTCGGGCTGACCCGCGCCCATCTGTCCGCCTACCCCGACGCCACGCGGCTGGAGCCGCTGCGCACCACCGTGCTGTGGCCGGTCCTCGACATCCCGCGGATGGAGGCGCTGACCCTGCGCACCCAGGACAGCGTGCTGCCCGTTTTCCGCGACGACGAGCTGACCGCCGCCTTCGGGCCGGGCGGCCGGTTGCGGCGGCTGGTGGAGATGGGCAAGGGACAGCCGGTCACCTGGGTCCTCGATCCGGATCTGATCGTCCAGGCGCGGGCCATGGCGGCCGGGTACCGGGTGGCCCGTACGCCCGGCGACAGCGATCCGCAGGAGGCCACCGAGGGGGAGGGCGGCGAGGCGGCGGCGGACTGGCTGGCCGCGCTCCGCAGGGCGGTCCGGGGCCGGGAGGTGATCGCGCTGCCGTACGCGGACCCGGATCTGGCCTCGCTCGCCCGCGGCGGCGGCGCCCCGCTCGCGAGTCTGCTGCGGCGGGCCTCCCACACCGGCCGCAGCGTGGTGGACCGGGCGCTGGGCGTCCGCGCACGTACCGGTGTGGGCTGGCCCGCGGGCGGTGAGCTGGACGACGGGATCGCCCGGTACGCCAAGGAGCTCGGCCTGGACACGGTGCTCGCCTCCGGCGCCGGGGTGGCCTCCGAGGGCGAGCTGGTCTCCGAAGGGGCCACCGACGACGGCGCCGTCTCGCTCGAGGGCGGGACCACCGCGCTGCGCTACGACGCGGCGATCGCCGCCCAGCTCTTCGCGAGCCACCCGGCCGCGGGTGCCTCCGGCGAGCCCGCCCGGCTGCTGCTGCGGCAGCGGCTGCTGGCCGAGACGCTGACGGCCGCGCGGGAGCTGCCGTACGCCCGGCGCGAGCTGGTGATGGTGCCCCCGCGCCGGATGCCGCTCGCGGTCGCCCGGGTGCTGCTCACGGTGGTGGCCGAGGGCCGGAAGGCGGGGTGGCTGGAACCGGCCGGGTTCACGGCCGCGCTGCGCAAGCCCACGGCGGGGCGGCTGCGGGGCTTCGACGGCTATCCGCTCGCCCGGCACGCCTCCGAGCTGCCGCCCGCCCGGCTCGCGGCGGTGGTCCGGGACCGGCGGCGGATGCGCGCGCTGGCCAAGGTGCTGTCGGACGCGCGGGCCACGGCCGCGTCCGTCCGGGCCGCGCTGGCCCGCTCCGTCGCGACCGCCTGGCGCGCCGACCCGTCGGGCGCGGCCTCGTACCAGCGGGGGGTGTCCCGCTATCTGACCGCATCGATCGCGTCGGTGCGGCTGGTGCCGAAGTCCATGGTGGTGGTGGCCGGGGGCTCGGCGACCATCCCGGTCACCGTCGACAACGGGCTGCAGCAGGACCTCACCGGGGTGGAGCTGCGGGTCCTCTCCAGCCGCCCCGAGCGGCTGAACGCCCGGGACCGCGCGATGCCGGTCCGGGCGTCACGGGCGGTGAGCCGTACGGTGCGGATCCGGGTGAAGGCGTACGCGAACGGCCCGGTGCGGCTGACCGCCCAGCTCTACACCACCGCCGACGGACTGCCCTGGGGCGCGCCGATGACGTTCACGGCGAATGTGCGGTCGGTGCCGTCGGGCGCGGTGATCTTCGTGCTGGGCGGGACGGCGCTGATCGTGCTGGCGGCCGCGTTCCGGCCGCGGCGTGCGGGGCGTGCGCGGCGTGCGGGGCGTCGTTGACAGCGGGGCGAGGCGGAGCCGGAGCAAGTGGCCCTCAGGGGCGTCGGAGCCAGCGGGTCTCGGAGCCAGCGGGTCTCGGAGCCAGCCGGTCTCGGAGCCAGCCGGTCTCGGAGCCAGCGGGGCTCGGAGCCAGCGGGGCTCAGATCCGGCGGGTCTCAGGGGCGGCGGGGGCCTCGAAGCCGCCGCGCCTCATGACCTGCGCGCTTCATGACCCCCGCGCCTCATGACCTGCGTGCTTCATGACCCCCGAGCCTCATACCCTCCGCGTCTCAGAGCCGGTGCGCCGTCCCCGCAGGACCCGCCCCCCGGGTGTCCAGCAGCAACTGGGCCTTCACGGCGAGCCCCTGCAGGTCGTACGTGCGGTGGGGCTGCAGCAGGACGGTCAGGTCGGCGTCGGCCGCCGCCTCGTACACCGAGTCGGCGCGCTCCACCTCGCGCCCCAGCACCCGCCACCGCGCGACGTACGGGTCGTGGTAGCTGAGCCGGGCGCCCAGCTCGATCAGCCGGGAGGCGATCTCCCGGGCGGGTGAGCCCTCCGCGTCGGCGACGTCGGCCTTGTAGCCGACGCCGAGCAGCAGGACGTGCGCGCCGCGCGCCGACTTCCCGTACTCGTTGAGCAGGGCCGTGCAGCGGCGGGTGACATAGCCCGGCATCCGCCCGTTGACCTGCTGCGCGAGCTCCACCATGCGCAGCGGGAGGCCGAGGCCGCGCTGCTGGTCGGCCATATGGCCGTGGTCGACCGGTACGCCATGGCCGCCGACGCCAGGGCCCGGGCGGAAGGACTGGAAGCCGAACGGCTTGGTCTCGGCGCAGCGGACCACGTCCCACACATCGACGCCGAGGTCGTGGCAGTACACCGCCATCTCGTTGACCAGGGCGATGTTGACGTGCCGGTAGTTGGTCTCCAGGACCTTGACGGTCTCGGCCTCGCGGGTGCCGCGGGCCCGGACGACCTTCTCGGTGAAGCGGCCGTAGAAGGCGGCGGCCGCCTCGGTGCAGGCGGGGGTGAGGCCGCCGATGACCTTGGGGGTGTTGGCGGGGCCGTGGGCGCGGTTGCCCGGGTCGTGGCGGCAGGGGGAGTAGGCGAGGTGGAAATCGCGCCCGGCCCGCAGCCCGGATCCCTCCTCGAGAAGCGGACGGAGGAATTCCTCGGTGGTGCCGGGGTACACGGTCGATTCCAGCAGAACGGTGGTGTGCGGACGCAGCCGCGCCGCGAGCGTACGGGCCGCCTCGCCGACCGCCGACAGATCCAGTCTGCGGTCGTCCCCGAGCGGGGTCGGTGCGCAGATCACGGCGGTGCGGACGCGGCCGAGCTCGGCGGGGTCGGCGGTGATCCGGAAGCCCTGGGAGGCCATCCGGCGCAGTTCGGCGGCGGACAGCCGGCCCTCGCCGCCCGAGCCGGAGGGCAGCCGTCCGGACCGGAGGTCGGCGGCGGCGCGCGGATCGGGGTCGTAGCCGACGGTACGGACGCCGGCGGCGGTGGCGGCCTGGGCGAGAGGAATACCGAGATGACCGAGTCCGATGACGGCGAGATCTGCGGGCATGACGTCGTGTCGTCCTTCCCGGGACGATGTCGAATGGCGCAAACCCCCCACAGACAGACTAAGCGGAAATATGACTCGTATTCAGTATTGATGGGAGGTGTTGGCGCAGTGTCGCGGCGGTGGGCGCGGCAGTGGCATGGCACGGAGGAGCGAAAGCCGGGAAAATCGGCAGGGCGGCGTGACGTCGATCGCAACGGGAGGCAGCGGTGAAGACACCGGCACTGGGACCGGCCGAGCGCGGCGAGGCGCTGGCCCGGATGGCGGACCGTGAGCTCGATGTGCTGGTCGTGGGCGGCGGAGTGGTCGGCGCGGGCACCGCGCTGGACGCCGCCACGCGCGGCCTGGAGACCGGTCTGGTCGAGGCGCGGGACTGGGCCTCCGGGACCTCCAGTCGGTCCAGCAAGCTGATCCACGGCGGACTGCGCTATCTGGAGATGCTCGACTTCGCACTGGTGCGCGAGGCGCTGAAGGAGCGCGGGCTGCTGCTGGAGCGGATCGCACCGCACCTGGTCAAACCGGTGCCGTTCCTGTATCCGCTGAAACACCGGGCCTGGGAGCGGCTCTACGCGGGATCGGGCGTCGCGCTCTACGACGCCATGTCGATCTCCTCCGGGCACGGCCGCGGACTGCCCACCCACCGCCATCTGTCCCGTCGGCGGGCGCTGCAGGTCGCCCCCTGCCTCAAGAAGGACGCGCTGGTCGGGGCGCTGCAGTACTACGACGCCCAGATGGACGACGCGCGCTATGTCGCCACGCTCGTGCGCACGGCGGCGAAATACGGCGCGCAGGTGGCCAACCGCGCGCGGGTGGTCGGCTTCCTGCGGGAGGGCGAGCGCGTGGTCGGCGCCCGGGTGCGCGACCTGGAGCAGGGGGGTGAGTTCGAGGTCCGCGCCCGGCAGGTGGTGAACGCCACCGGGGTGTGGACGGATGAGACACAGGCGCTGATCGGGGAGCGCGGCCAGTTCCATGTCCGGGCCTCCAAGGGCATCCACCTGGTCGTTCCCAAGGACCGCATCCACTCCACGACCGGGCTGATCCTGCGCACCGAGAAGAGCGTGCTGTTCGTGATCCCCTGGGGCAGGCACTGGATCCTCGGCACCACGGACACCGACTGGGACCTGGACAAGGCCCATCCGGCCGCCTCCAGCGCCGATATCGACTATCTGCTGGAGCATGTCAACGAGGTCCTCGCGGTGCCGCTGACCCGCGACGACGTGGAGGGCGTCTACGCCGGGCTGCGCCCGCTGCTGGCCGGGGAGTCGGACGCCACCAGCAAGCTCTCGCGCGAGCACACCGTGGCCCATCCGGTGCCGGGCCTGGTGGTGGTCGCGGGCGGCAAATACACCACGTACCGGGTGATGGCCAAGGACGCCGTCGACGAGGCGGTGCACGGCCTCGACCGCCGGGTCGGGCCCTGCGTCACCGAAGAGATCCCGCTGGTCGGCGCCGTCGGCTACAAGGCGCTGTGGAACGCCCGGGAGCGGATCGGCCGGCAGGTCGGGCTGCATGTGGCACGGATCGAGCATCTGCTCAACCGCTACGGTTCGGCGACGCAGGAGGTGCTGGACCTGATCGCGGCCGACCCGTCGCTGGGGAAGCCGCTCGCCGGGGCGGAGGACTATCTGCGCGCCGAGATCGTCTACGGCGTCTCGCACGAGGGGGCCCGCCATCTGGACGACGTCCTCACCCGCCGCACCCGCATCTCGATCGAGACCTTCGACCGCGGTACGCGCTGCGCCCGCGAGGCGGCCGAGCTGATGGCGCCCGTGCTGGGCTGGGGCGAGGACCAGACCGGCCGGGAGGTCCAGCACTACGAGAAGCGGGTGGAGGCGGAGCGCGAGTCCCAGCGGCAGCCGGACGATCTGACGGCGGACGCGGCGAGGCTGGGCGCGCCGGACATCATCCCGCTGTAGGAGGTGCGTGATCCCGCCGTGGAAGGCCGGTGTCCTACCGGCGAGGGCAGAACTCGGCCTCGAGGAGAGACGTTTCGCCGGTCAGCCCGGAACCGGCCGTGCTGTTGAGCCGGTAGGCGAGGGTGTGGCGGCCGTCGGGGGTGGCCACGGCCAGTGCGTAGGAGCCGTTGATCTCGCCGTTGTGGCCCCACAACGTCACTCCGCACGGCAGCCGCACCGGGAACAGCCCCATGCCGTACTGGCCGTCGGAGGCGGAGGTGTTGCGCATCTGTCGCAGCTCGGCCGGGGGCACGACCGTGCCGCGCAGCAGCCCGGAGAGGAGGCGGCTCAGATCGTCGAGCGTGGAGACCAGCTCCCCCGCGGCCCCCGCGAAGGAGGGGTTGAGGTCGGTGACATCGCGTCGGGCGCCGTCGCTCCGGGCCTCGCTGTCCCGGGCCCCGCCGTCCCGTGTGTACGCGCGGCCGTGCGGGGCCGGGAGGGTGGTGCGGGTGCCGGGGAAGGAGGTGCCGTGCAGGCGCAGCGGGTCGAGCTCCTCGCGCCGGGCCTCGGCCGCGTAGGAGTGGCCGGTGGCCCGCTGGACGACCATGCCCAGCAGGACGTAGTTGGTGTTGGAATAGCGCCATTTGGACCCGGGCGCGAAGTACGGGCGGTGGGTGAGGGCGGTCCGCACCAGGGAGGCGGGGGTGCGGGTGCGGTCGGCCGCGGCGGAGAGCTGACGCGCCAGTGCCGGGTCCTCGGTGTAGTCGAACAGCCCGCTGGTGTGGTTCAGAAGCTGACGAATCGTGATGTTCCGGCCGTCGTTGCCGTGGCCGCGCACCAGCCCCGGAAGGTGCTTCTCCACCGTGTCGTCCAGGCCGAGCCGCTTCTGTGCGGCCAGCCGCAGGGTCACCGCCGCCATGACGGTCTTGGTGAGGCTGCCCGCTCGGAAGTGGTCACTCCGGTGGATCCGGCGTCCGGTGCGGACGTCCGCGACCCCCGCCGCGATGAACCGTGTGCCCCCGCCCTTCCGGCGGATGAGCACCCCCGCCCCCGGCGCGTCGCCCTGCGCGGCCAAGCGGCGTACGGCGGTGCGCACGGCGCCGCCATGACCACCGCCCGCGCCGCCATGACCACCGCCCGCGCCCTCATTCGCCCGCGGGTCCGCGTCCCGGCCCGTTCCCGTGGCCGCCGTTCCGCAGCCGGACAGGGCGAGTCCGAGGGCGGCCGTGAGCGCCACAGCGGTCGGCATACGGCTCCGCCTGTGCCATCGTATGGCGGAGATGGGCATGACACGGACCTCCGTTTCCTGCGTACGTCCAGATGGTCGCAGGTACCGCGGTGGCCGCCACGCCGCGCCCCGGACCCCGGGCGGTTCCGGGTCCGCGGATGAGAGACAATGGACGCTCTCCCAGGGTGGGTTCAGGGTGGGTAGATTCGCAGAGGGGTCGCATGTCGGAGGCTGAGAAGACGCAGGGTTCGACTGGGCGCCTCCTCGCCGGGCGGTACCGGCTCGGAGAGATCCTCGGTCAGGGCGGCATGGGCACGGTCTGGCGTGCGAGTGACCAGACCCTCGGCCGTACGGTCGCGGTCAAGGAGCTGCGCTTCCCGTCCAGCGTGGAGGAGGACGAGAAGAGACGGCTCATCACCCGTACGCTGCGCGAGGCGAAGGCGATCGCCCGGATCCGCAGCAACGGCGCCGTCACCGTCTATGACGTGGTCGACGAGGACGACCGCCCGTGGATCGTCATGGAGCTCATCGAGGGGCGTTCGCTCGCCGATGTCGTCCGCGACGACGGCCCGCTGACCCCGCGGCGCGCCGCCGAGGTCGGGCTCGCCGTCCTCGATGTGCTGCGCGCCGCCCACCAGGCGGGCATCCTGCACCGCGATGTGAAGCCCTCCAACGTGCTGATCTCGGACGACGGCCGGGTCGTCCTCACCGACTTCGGCATCGCCCAGGTCGAGGGCGACCCCTCGGTGACCTCGACCGGCATGCTCGTCGGCGCGCCCTCCTACATCTCCCCGGAGCGGGCCCGCGGCCAGAAGCCGGGTCCGCCGGCCGACCTGTGGTCGCTGGGCGGGCTGCTGTACGCGGCGGTGGAGGGTGTGCCGCCGTACGACAAGAGCACGGCCATAGCGACATTGACCGCCGTGATGACCGAGCCGGTGGAGCCGCCGAAGAACGCGGGCCCGCTGGAGGAGGTCATCTACGGTCTGCTCACCAAGGACCCGGCCCTGCGGCTCGACGAGGCCGGGGCGCGGGTGCTGCTGGAACACGCGGTGAGCGCCCCCGAGGAGACCAAGGTCCCCGCCGACGCGACCCGCACGATGAGCCTGCCGCCCGCCCCGTCGGCGGAGGACGAGGCCGCCGCCGAGGCCAAGGAGCCGGGCGTCTCGGAGCGCAGGCGCGGTGCGCTGAAGTCCGTGCGCAACGCGGCGGCCACGGCGGCCACGAAGAAGGCGGACAGCGGGAGCGCGGCGGGGCCGGCGGAGAAGTCGGGCGCGTCCGGGACTGCGAAGGCCGGGGCTGCGAAATCCGGCGCGGCGAAGTCCGGCGCGGCGGCGAAGGCCGAGCCGGCCGCCGCGACGCCCGCGGGCGCGCCCGCCCCGCGGCCCGCCGCACCGCCGCGCGCCTCGATCACCGATGTGGTCCCCAGGCGCACGCTGATCATCATCGCGGTGGTCGTGGTGCTCGCCATCGTGGGCACCGTGCTCGCCGTCGTCCTGAGTAACGGCGGAGACGGCGACAAGGCCAAGGGCGCCTCGGGCGGCGACAAGTCGACCTCGGCCGGGGCCTCGGGCGGTGCCAAGGACGACCAGGGCGCCGACAAGGCGGGCCAGTCGGAGGGCGCGTCGCCGAAGGCGGGGAGCTCCGGCAGAAAGTCGGGTTCGCAGCCGGGCACGGACGCCTCCGAGAGCTCGGACGACAACTCGGGCAAGGGCGGCGGCGGAAGCGGCGACGACAGCGGTAAGGGCAAGGGCGGCGGCGGTAAGGGCGGCCTGCCCGACGGCTACCAGACCGTGAAGTCCGCCGACTTCCCGTTCAGCATGGCCATGCCGGAGGGCTGGTCGGTCCACTCCGGGAGCTATGCCGGAAGCCGTAAGTACTACGGCGGGTCCAGCGTTCCGCGTATTCAGATCGACTTCACCAACGCGCCGAGGTCGGACGCGGAGGCGGACTGGCGCAAGGGCGAGGACAACGCCCGGCGCACCATGGCCGGCTACAAGGGCCTCGGCATCAAGTCGATCGACTGGCGCGGCTATCCGACCGTCGCGGACTGGGAGTTCGAGCGCGATCAGGACGGCAAGCGGGTCCGGGTGCTCAACCGCGGCTTCAAGGCGGACGGCAGCCATGGCTTCGCCATACTGATCACCTGCGAGGCGAGCAAGTGGAACGACAAGGAGTGCGCCACCCTCCGTCAGACCGCCTTTAACACCTTCAAGATTACGGACTGAACACTCCTGTCGGCGAAGCGTCGTTCGGGCACGTATTGTGAGAGGCCCTAGACTGTGCGCGGCCGCTGGAACCCGCCCAAAAACGACCACATTTGACGGTTTCACGCTGCGCTGATCGCTGATGAGGGCGGCGTTGATCGCGCGCTTGGGGAGGCGTCGTGGAGGAGTACGCGGGCCGGGTGCTGGCCGACCGCTATCGCCTGCCCCTTCCGCCCGCCGATGAGTACGAACTCATCGAGACCCGCGCCTTCGACACCTACAGCGGACAGGAAGTCCATCTGCGGCAGATACCGCTGCCGGAGGTCGTCGACGCCGAAGTCGTCGACGAGGACGCGCGGTGGGGCGGCGGCGGGCCCTCGGGACGGAACGGCACGTTCGCCGGTGCCGGGCGTACGGCCCGGGGCGGCGGTGATCCGGCCGTCCGGCGCGCCATCGCGGCGGCGACGTCCGCCGCGCAGATCCCCGACCATCCGCGGCTCGGCCAGGTCTTCCATGTCTTCGCGGAGGCCGGAAGCCTGTGGATCGTCAGCGAACTGGTCTCCGGCCGCCCGCTGGCCGCGCTGCTCGCCGAGGGCACGCTGTCCCCGCACCGCGCCGCCGAGGTCGCCAACGACGTCCTTACGGCGCTCGGCGCCCTGCACGCCCATGGCTGGGTCCACCGCAACATCACCACCCGTACGGTGCTGTTGTGCGACGACGGCCGCGCGATGCTCATGGGGCTGGCGGCGGGCGCGGCGGAAGAGGCGCTGTGCGGCTACGACCCCGTTCCGGCGCCCGCGTCCTCGCCGTCGACCGGCGACCCCGCCGCCGAGGAGCCCCGGCCGGATGAGACCCCGGCCGCCTTGCCGCAGGGCCCGGAGGGCTCCGGCGACCAGCCGGACCGGCCCCAGGGCCAGGCCGGGCGAGGAGACGAAGGGCGCGTCGCCATCCCCGGAGCCCGTACGGGAGAGGGCGGCGAGGCGCGGCCGAACGGCGGCCCGCGCTACCGCGACCAGGGCCCCGCCGGAGGTTTCCTGCCCCCGGGCGGCCCTTACGGCGGCCATGAACCGGCGGGGGCCGGTTCGCGGCCCGACGCCGAGGGCCGGGAACACAGTGGCCACGGCACGGAGACGGGCCTGCCCGAGTCACGGACGCCTTACGGCGACCACGGGGCGGCGGAGGCGAGTTCGGGGCCCGGCCTCGGCGGTCCGGTGTACCGGGATCAGGTGACGTTCGGTCCGGGGACCGGCGGGCCCATGGCTCCCTACCGGGACAAGGGGGCCGCCGGCGGGCTGCCCGGGCCGCGCCGGGCGGGGCAGCCGGGAAGCAGGGAGGGCGAACCGGGCGGCACCGGTGCCGACGCGCCCAGCGCGGCCGCCC
The DNA here is from genome assembly GCF_000147815.2 of Streptomyces violaceusniger Tu 4113. Lineage (NCBI taxonomy): Bacteria > Bacillati > Actinomycetota > Actinomycetes > Kitasatosporales > Streptomycetaceae > Streptomyces > Streptomyces violaceusniger. The sequence continues at coordinate 771,310 of NC_015957.1, forward strand.
GGGCCGCGCGGGCCAGCGCCATCGCCGCCTACGCGGCGGGCGCGCGAGCCGCCGCGCGGGCCAACGTCGAGGCGGCCACCCGCTCCCCGCACGCCCCCGAGCCCGCCCCCGCGGCCACGCCCGAGCCCGAGCCGGAGCCCGGCGGCGCCCCATGGCCCGGTCAGCCGGACCGTGAGGAGAGCGCCCAGCCGGCCGCCTCCGAAGGCGGCGGCTCCTGGGACACCGGCGGAGCCGCCGCCGGCGGCCCCGCCACCGCGCTCGCCGCCGAACGGGCCCGCCAGGCCCGCATCGTCGTGGTCGGCGCCGTCACCGAGCGGTGGGCACCCGAGCAGGCCGGACCGGTCCATGAGAACTGGCGGCTGGCGCCACCGGTCGGCCCCGCCGCCGATCTGTGGGCGCTCGGCGCGCTGCTGTTCCGCGCGGTGCAGGGCCATGCCCCGTACCCGGAGGAGAGCGCCGCCGAGCTGGTGCAGATGGTCTGCGGGGAGGCGCCCGCGTACGCGGAGGAATGCGGTCCGCTGCGCCCCGTCGTCGAGTCGCTGATGCGCCAGGACCCCACCGAGCGCCCCGACTTCGAGGAGCTGCGCGGCTGGCTGCGGTCCCTGATCCGGTCGGCGCCCGAGCCGGACGTCGGCAGCAGTACGGTCACGGTGCCGTCGCTCGGCGCGGGCGGGGCGTCCGACCCCCGGCGGCTGCCGATCGTCCGCCGGCGGGGCTGGCTGGTGCGCAGGGGCCGGGGCCGCCGCCCCGCGGCGGCGGCCGACGCGGCGGCCGGGCACGCCCGGCACCGGCGCGACAAGCGGGAGAAGAGGGAGGTCCGGGAGGCTCGGGCGCCCCGGGAGACGCGGGCAACTCGGGCGCCCCGGGAGAAGACAGAGCCTCGGGAGGCCCGGGAGACCCGGCAGGCGTCGGCGCCCGCCCAGCGCAAGCCGCGCAGGCTGGGGCGGATGCTGTTGCTGCTGATCTTCCTGGTGCTGGCGGCGGCGGTGGTCTACGCGATGATGTTCATGCCGCGCGCCAAGGACGACGACGGCCAGGGCCGTACGGGTTCGGCCGGTACGCCGAGCGCGGCGCCGCACGACCCCGCAGGCGGCGACGGCAACGAGGGGAAGGCCGGAAAGCCGGCCGACCCCGGCGACCAGGAGCCGCAGTCCACCGATCCGGCCGGGCTGGCGAAGGGCTTCGCGGTCCGCAAGGACCCCAAGGGCTTCAAGGTCGCCGTCCACGAGGACTGGACCCGCCGGGGCGAGAACGGCCGCGGCCAGATCCGCTACATCGGCGGCGACTTCGAGCTGGTGGTCGTGGCCGGACGGGACAAGATGTCCGAGTTCGGCGGCGACCCGATGGCGTACCAGCAGGACCGCGAGGCCGAACTGGCCGCCTTCCGCGGCTCCTCCTGGGCCTCGTCCTCAGGGCTGCGGCGGATCGACGTCGGCCGGACGGCGATGGCGGAGGGCTCGTTCAGCTGGCGCGACAGCAGCGGGCGGAACGTGTACGCGCGCAATCTCGCGATGCTGATCGACGGCCGCTACCACGTGGTCCTGGTCATCGGCCCGTCCGACGAGCGCAGCGCGGTCAACCGCTACTTCGAGCAGGCCACGGCCACGTACAGCACGACCAACGGCTAGCGCTCAGGCGTCGTCCCGGGCCTGGGTTTCTCCTGAGCTTCTTCGCGTGCTGCCTGGGCGCCGTCCCATGCCGCCTGGGCGCCGTGCTCCGCGAACCGCTCCCGCAGTCGGTACTTGAGCACCTTACGGAGCGTCTCATTGCGGGGCAGGGCGTCCACCACTTCGAGCCGTTCCGGCAGCTTGTGCACCGACAGCCCCGCCGTGCGCAGATACGACACCGCCCGGCCGAGCGTCAGCGCCTCCGCCCCCGCCGGCTGCTCCACGACGGCGCAGACCAGCTCGCCCCGGTCGCGGTCGGGCAGGCCGATCACCGCCACATCACCCACGTCCGGGTGCTGGTACAGGAGCTGCTCGATCTCCTTGGCCGAGATGTTCTCGCCCTTGCGGATGATGATGTCCTTGGCGCGGCCGGTCAGCACCAGATGGCCGCTCTCCGTGAGATGGCCGAGGTCGCCGGTAAGGAAGAAGCCGTCCGCGTCGAACGCCTTACGGGTCTCGGCGTCGTCCAGATATCCGGCACAGACCGCCTCGCCGCGCAGCCCCACCTGACCGTCCACCACCCGGATCTCCATCTCCCGGGGCGGCCGGCCCTCGGTGGTGGCGAGGTTCTCGTCCGTGTCGTCCGGCGCACCCATGGTGATCATGGGGACTTCGGTCATCCCGTAGCCGTGGGTGAGCGTGCAGCCCAGCTCCCGTACGACCTCGTAGTAGAGCTCGGGCGGTTTGGGCGCGCCGCCGCCCGCGAGGAGCCGCAGGGTGGGGATGAGCCTGCGCGAGGGGTCCTTGCGCTGTTCGGCCAGGAACATCGAGTAGAAGGCGGTGCTGCCGCCCGCGACCGTCACCCCGTGCCGCCGGTAGGCGGGCAGCGACTCCGGCAGGGAGAAGTGCTCCAGCAGCACGGCCGGGAAGCCGTACAGCAGCAGCATCACGGTGTAGTCCGGCCCGGCGACATGGGCGTACGGGAAGGCCATGGACCCCACGTCGTCCGGGCCGAGCCGCAGCGCGTGGGCGAGGCAGGCGCCGGCGGCGATGAGGCTGCGGTCGGTGTGCAGCACGCCCTTGGGGTCGGAGGTGGTGCCCGAGGTCCAGTAGATCCAGCGGACGGCCCGCCCGTCGGTGGGCGGCGGCGGGAGCCGCAGGGCCTTGGGGTCGGCCACCGGCAGGGTGTCGTACGCCTCGAAGACCAGTGGCGGTTCGGGCAGTTCGGCGGCCAGGCGCCGGGCCATCGCGGTGTGGTCGACGCCGCGCCAGTGGCCGGGCACGGCGAAGAACCGCGCCCCGGACTCGCGGAGCGCGAACCGCACCTCGCGGTCGCGGTAGTAGGGGATCAGCGGGGTCTGCACGGCGCCGAGGCGGGCGAGCGCCATGGTCAGCACGACCGTCTCGATCCGGGTGGGCAGTTGCCAGGCGACCCGGCTGCCGGGGCCTATCCCCATCCGGTACAGCCCGGCGGCGGTCCGCTCGGCGCGGGTGCGCAGGGCGCCGAAGGTCAGCCGCCGGTCATGGCGGGCGGAGGCGCCGGCCTGCAGCAGGGCGGGGGCGTCGGGGGTGAGCGCGGCACGCCGTTCGAGCAGTTCCCACAGCGTCGCCGAGCTGCCGAGCTCTTGCGCGTCTTGCGCGACGTCGGTCATCCCGGCCTCCCGTGGGACTCTTCCGGAACCGTTCGAGGCGATCGCGTGCTCGTGGCGCGGGGCTGAACCGCGCGCCGACCCGGCCCGACCCGCCCCGGCCCCGGACGATAACTGACGGACCATCAGATAGTGCTGGAAGCGTAAGGCCGCGCGCCTTGTCGGTCCAGGGGGTGCGGACTAGCCTGCGGATGCCCGCCCCTGTCTGACGGGCCATCAGAAAGGGAGGTCGGCCGCTGATGGATCTCGCCTTCACGGAGGACGAGGAGGACTTCCGGCACCGGCTGCGCGCCTGGCTCGCCGACGCCCTGCCCATGCTGCCGGACCGCCCGCATCCGGCCGACTGGCCCGGCCGCCGCGCCTATGACTGCGGCTGGCAGCGCATGCTCCACGACGCGGGCTACGCCGGGCTGCACTGGCCGAAGGACGCGGGGGGCCAGGGCGCGACGCCCACCCAGCATCTGATCTTCCTGGAGGAGACCGAGCGGGCCGGTGCCCCCTATGTGGGCGCCGGTTTCGTCGGTCTGCTGCACGCGGGCCCCACCATCGCCGCCGAGGGCACCCCCGAGCAGCGGGCCCGCTGGCTGCCGCCGATCCTGCGCGGGGACGAGGTGTGGTGCCAGGGGTTCTCCGAACCGGACGCCGGCTCCGACCTGGCGTCGCTGCGCACCCGGGCGGTACGGGACGGCGATACGTATGTCGTCAACGGGAGCAAGATCTGGACCTCGCACGCCGAGATCGCCGACTGGTGCGAACTATTGGTGCGCACCGCGCCGGTAAACGCCGACACGCCGAAGCACCGGGGCATCACCTGGCTGGCGATGCCGATGGACGCGCCCGGGGTGACGGTACGGCCGCTGCGGACCCTCGCCGGGACGGCGGAGTTCGCCGAGATGTTCCTGGACGAGGTGCGGGTGCCGGTCACCCACCGGGTCGGGGAGGAGAACGACGGCTGGCGGGTGACCATGGTGACCCTCTCCTTCGAGCGCGGTACGGCCTTCGTGGGCGAAGTGGTCGCCTGCAGGCGGGTGCTGGAGGCGCTGGCCCGCACGGCGAAGGCCAACGGACGCTGGGACGACGCGGTGTTGCGGCGCCGGTTGGGGCGGCTCGCGGCGGAGTGCGCGGCGCTGTGGCGGCTCACCCAGTGGAATGTGAGCGAGGCGCAGCGCACCGGCGGGGTGCCGGGCGTCGGCGGCTCGGTCTTCAAACTGCGCTTCTCACAGGTGCGGCAGGAGCTGTACGAGGCGGCCGCCGAGGTGCTGGGGCCGGACGCGCTGGACGCCGGTCAGGAGTGGGTCGCGGACCGGCTCTCGTCGCTCTCGTACACGATCGCCGCGGGGACCTCGCAGATTCAGCGGAACATCGTGGCCGAGCGGATCCTCGGCCTGCCGAAGGGACGGTGAGCGAAGCCGTGGACTTCCAGCTCACGGACGACCAGCGGGCGCTGCGGGCGGGGATGCGCGAGCTGCTGGAACGGCGCTTTCCGCGGACCCGGCTGCGGGCGGCGGTGGACGGGGACACGGAGCGGAGTGCGGAGTTGGACCGGGCCCTGTGGCGGGAGCTGGGCGCGGCGGGGCTCTTCGCGCTGCGGGTGCCGGAGTCGGCGGGCGGGGTGGGACTGGGGCTGCCGGAGGCGGTGCTGGCCTTCGAGGAGGCGGGCCGGGCCCTGCTGCCGGGGCCGCTGGTCGCGACAGAACTGGCGGCCGGGCTTTCGGCGGCGTTGGCGGCGGGTGCTGTTCAGGGCGAGACGGTGGTGACGGCGCTGGACGAGGAGGGCGCGCGGGCGCCGGTCGAGCATCTGGCCTCCGCCGACGCGGTGCTGGCGCTGGGGTCGACGGCGGTCGAGTTGATCCCGGCGGCGGAGGTGGCGCGTGCGGCGGAGCCGATGCGGTCCGTTGACCCGGCCACCCCGCTGCACCGGACGGCGCCGACCCGAACCCGGCAGGACCAGGCGGGGCCGGGCCGTTCGGGGATCGCCGCCCGGCTGCGCCGCGAGGCGGCGCTGCTGACCGCGGCACAACAGCTCGGCAGCGCCTCCCGAACGGTCGAACTCGCGGTGGACCACGCCAAGCGGCGCACCCAGTTCGGTCGGCCGATCGGTGCCTTCCAGGCCGTACAGCATCTGTGCGCCCAGATGCTGGTACGCGCGGAATCATCCAGAAGTGTGGTGTATGCGGCGGCGGTCACAGAAGACCCGGGTGACATCGCGGCCGCCAAGCTGCTCGCCGATGAGGCCGCTGTCCACAATGCCCGCGATTGTCTACAAGTCCATGGCGGGATGGGCTTCACCTGGGAGGCGGATGTCCATCTGCATCTCAAGCGGGCCTGGGTGCGGGCAGGTCAGTGGCAGTGCGCGGCGGCGGCGGAGGAGGAGCTTGCGGCCGGGCTCGTGTCGACCGTTGAAACATGTTTGTAGCCGAGCTCGATGGATACGCCTGAATTGTTGGGATGTCGCATTCTCTGGGGAGATCCCCAGGGCGTCTGAGGTGACCGAGCGTTGATACCAGGTTGTTTCCTAGGCGTGACTCGTCACAGGGGGGAGTCGGGCCCGGGCTCGGGTACTCTCCGTGGGGTGCGAGCGCTTATGGGGTGCAAGAAGCCCGGCGTTGCCCATGGGGCGATTCCGGGCATGCCGATGTGCCCCGCTCGCGCCGGGTATGCGACGCCTGAGCTTCGGTGTTCGAGTCCTCAGGACGTGTGTCGCACAGTATGCCCCACGCATACTCCTTGGCGCTGGAATATGACCGAAGCGCTTGTTGGGGTGACTGTACGTCAACCATGCTGTCGCGCAAGTCTCCCAGCGGTAGCTGGGGGAACGTCACGGTCCGTGACCTCTTGGAGGTACAAGGCGATGTGTGTGCCGGTTCGGATGGTGTGAGCAGTGCAGGTGCTTCAGGCGCAGATGGAGGTCCGGCCCGATCCGGCGGAGGTGAGCCGTGCCCGTAGGTGGGCCCGTTCGCGGCTCGTCGGATCAGGGATCGGAGCCGACGAGCCGCTCGCTGAGACGTTGATTCTGCTCATTTCCGAACTCGTCACCAACGCCGTGGTGCACACCGGCTGCCCGGCCGTGCTGCGGATGCTCTTCCCCGCCCAGTCGATGGGCGGCGGGGGCGGCGGCGGGAACGGTGGCGGTGTCGGCGGAGGCGGGGCCCCAGGGCCGTTCGTGAGCCGGGGCGCGGGTCTGGGAACGGTCCGGGTCGAGGTCGCCGATGTCAGCGACCGCGCGCCGCGCCAGCGCTGTGCCGATGAGGAGGACACTCATGGGCGCGGTCTGGAGCTGGTCGACGGTCTCGCCGACCGATGGGGCTGGCAGCCGGAGGGCTCCGGCAAGCGGATCTGGTGTGAAATCGACCGCGCGAAGGGCGAAGAGCCGCTTTCCAGGAGGCGAGCGGCCTCTCATGCGCCGTCACACATAGGACGAACCAGGCAAAGTCCAGACCAGGTGTTGACGTGACGTGTTCGGTTGATCACTCTAGGATCAGCGATTCGTCGCGAGGGGACGCCGAGGGTTGTGGTGTCTCTGTGAGCCCTGTGTTCACGGTGACGTTCCTTGGCGAGTGCGGGTCGCGCCCCCGCTGCTGAACCAGGGCTCAGCGTCGGGAGCCGGGTGGCGGTGCGCGGTGCCGTGCTCGGGGCGCGCATGAGCGCACCGCCGCCCGAGAAGATCGACCCGCCGCCCCCTTCTGGGCCCGACGCGCGCTGTCCGTTGCGCGCGTCGGGGACGCCGAGGCGCCGGAGGGGGCGGGCGCCAGGGGGATGGGCGTGACGGGGGAATGGGCGTCAGAGGATCGCCACGGGGGCGACGGGAGCGCCCGTGCCACCGACGAACGGCTCGGGCGGGGCCGATAGCAGGAAGGCGTAGCGCCCCTCCTCGGCGCAGGCGTCGGAGAGTTCCTCCAGATTCCAGTTCTGGCCCTGGAGCATGCCCATCTCGACCAGGTCGAGGGCGTGGACCGGCATCCAGAGGTCCTCGATCTCCGGTGGGAAGACCTCGAAGGTCAAGGTGTCATTGGCGACCGCCGCCACATCGCGGGCATGGAACCACTCCGGTGTGCGCAGGGAGAGGCCCGGTGAGGGGTAGGCGTATGCCTCCTTCTCGCCCGCCAGATACCGCTGGATCTGCCCGGTGCGGACGAGGGCGATATCGCCGGGGCGCACCGTCGTCCCGGCCAGTTCCTCGGCGGCGTCGAGGTCTTCGGGGGTGACCGTATGCCCCTCGGGCAGCCGCTCGGTGCCCCGGGCGCGCGCCACATCGAGGAGGACCCCGCGCGAGACGAGGGGTCCCGCCTTCTCGATACCGCTGAAGGCGGCGCGGTCATGGGTGGTGATGGAGGCGGCGGGGCGGCCGTTGTAGATCCTGCCGGTGTGCGAGACATGGGCCAGTCCGTCCCAGTGGGTGCCGGCCTGGAGCCCCATCGTCACCGCGTCGTCGCTGGTCGCCACGGTACCTGGGCCGAACATCTCGAAGTTGACCGCGATCATCGTATGCAGCGGGTTGATCCGCCCGGGGATCACTCCGGTCTGGATGCCGTCCTGTCGCAGCGGCACCGCGAGCGGGATGCGACGGCCGGTCCGTATCGTCGCGGCGGCCTCCCGGACCACGGCATCGGTGATCAGGTTGAGCGTGCCGATCTCGTCGGCCGTCCCCCAGCGGCCCCAGTTGTTGACGCGCTTGGCGATCTCGTGGAACTCGGCTGGCAGCGGCATGGCATCTCCTTCGTCGTTCCCGGTCGTCGTTTGTGCGCGAGGGCTTGTACTCGGGCCGCGTCTGCTCAAAAATCTAACGGACCGTCAGAAACTCCGGGAGGGGACGCGACGTGGGCAACTTCTTGGACGGCAAGGTGGTAGCCGTCACCGGGGCCGGACGCGGTATCGGACGAGCGGTGGCTCTGGCCTGCGCGACCGAAGGGGCACGGGTCGTCGTCAACGACTACGGGGTCTCCATCGAGGGCGGCGAACCGAGCAGCGAGGTCGCCGTGGCCGTGGTCAAGGAGATCGTGGCGTCGGGCGGTGAGGCGGTCGCGGTCGCCGACGACGTCTCGACCATGGCCGGTGGCCAGCGGATCGTGGACACCGCGCTCGACCGGTACGGACGGCTGGACGGGGTCGTCTGCGTCGCCGGGATTCTGCGCGAGCGGATGCTCTTCAACATGTCCGAGGAGGAGTGGGACCCGGTCGTCGCCACCCATCTCAAGGGCACCTTCACGGTCTTCCGGGCGGCGTCGGCGGTGATGCGCCGCCAGCGCTCCGGCACCCTGGTCGGCTTCACCAGCGGCAACCACCAGGGCAGCGTCGCCCAGGCCAACTACGCCTCCGCCAAGGGCGGGATCATCTCCCTGGTGCGCAGCGCCGCGCTGGGGCTGCACAAGTACGGCGTCACGGCGAACTGTGTCGCACCGGTCGCCCGCACCCGGATGTCCGCCAATGTGCCGATGGAGCTCAAGGAGATCGGCGAGCCGGAGGATGTGGCGGCCCTGGTCGTCTATCTGCTGAGCGAACGCGCCCGCGCGGAGCGGATCACCGGCCAGGTCTATACGATCGCGGGCCCCAAGATCGCGGTCTGGGCCCAGCCGCGTGAGCTGCGCGCCGGATACACCGAGGGCGCCTGGACGCCGGACAAGATCGCCGACTTCCTCCCGGGCACGGTCGGCACCGATCCCATGCCGATGCTGGCCCAACTGGAGGCCATGGCCCAGGCCGCCGCCACCGGCCAACGCCCCAACGCCTGACCGCGACAAACGGCGACAACGGCAGGGCTTGCCGGGAACACCGACCAGCGCCGACGAGGGGAGAGGCCGTGGACTTCGCTTTCGGACCGGAGGACGAGCGGTTCCGCGCCGAGGCGCGCGACTGGCTGGCCGCGCACTTCACCGGACCGTTCGCCGCCCTCAAACAGGAGCCCGGCGGCCACCCCGGCGAGGCGCGCGGCGATATGACCGCCCGCCGCGCCTGGGAACGCGAGCTGAGCACGGGCGGCTGGATCGGCCTGGGCTGGGACCGTACGGACGGGGCGTACGGCAATCGCGCGGCGACGCTCACCCAACAGGTCGTCTGGGCCGAGGAGTACGCCCGCGCCGGGGCGCCCGGCCGACTGGGCCATATCGGCGAGAACCTCCTCGCGCCCACCTTGCTCGCGCACGGCGACTCCGCACAGCGCGCCCGTTTTCTGCCGCCCATCGCCCGTGCTGAGGAGCTGTGGTGCCAGGGCTACAGCGAACCCGACGCGGGCTCGGACCTCGCCGGGCTACGGACCCGCGCCGTCCGCGACCCGGGCGATGGCACCTATCGCATCACCGGGCAGAAGATCTGGACCTCCCTCGCCCACGAAGCCGACTGGTGCTTTGTGCTGGCGCGCACCGAGGAGGGCTCACAGCGTCATCATGGACTCTCCTTTCTGCTGGTGCCGATGGACCAGCCGGGACGGATCGAGGTGCGGCCGATCCGGCAACTGACCGGGACCGCGGAGTTCAACGAGGTGTTCTTCGACGGGGCCGTGGCCCGCGCCGAACACCTCGTCGGCGGCGCGGGCCACGGCTGGCGCGTGGCCATGAGCCTGCTCGCGGTGGAGCGCGGGGTCTCCACTTTGGTCCAGCAGATCGGCTTCGCCCAGGAGCTGAGCCGGGTGGTGCGACTGGCGCTGGAGACCGGCGCCGCAGAGGAGCCCGTCCTGCGTGACCGGCTCATACGGCAGTGGGCCGAGCTCAAGGCCATGCGCTGGAACGCCCTGCGCACCCTGGGCGCCGCACAGAAGCCCACCCCGAACCCGAACCCGAACCCGAACGCCAACCACGCCCGGGACCCTGCCCTTCACCCTGCCTCGAACGACGCCCGGGACCCCGCTCCGCGGAAGGGTGCCGCCCACGACCTCCCCCCGGGGAGCGCGGACCCCCAGGCCCCCGGCCCACGGGACCCCGGCCCGCAGGACCCCGGCGCGCAGGACCTCGGCGCGCCCAGCGTCGCCAAGCTGCTGTGGGGCGGCTGGCATCAGCGGCTCGGCGAGCTGGCCGTGCAGGTGAGGGGCGCCGCGGCCGCACTCGGCCCGGCGCGCTGGACCGCCGGCCGGCCGTACGAACTCGACGCCTTCCAGCGTCTCTTCCTCTTCTCCCGCGCCGACACCATCTACGGCGGCTCGGACGAGATCCAGCGCACCATCATCGCCGAGCGCGTACTTCACCTCCCCAAGGAATCACGCCGATGACGAAGACCTATGCGCACTGGATCGGCGGCTCGTGGCGGGATCCCGGGAACGGGCACTACCCCGTCATCAATCCCGCCACCGAGGAGACCGTCGGCCATGCCCCCGAGGCCGACCCGGCCGACGTGGACGCCGCCGTCCGGGCCGCCCGCGCCGCGTACGACGGCTGGTCGCGCACTACCCCCCGGGAGCGCGCCGCCGTACTCGACAGGGCCGCCGATCTGCTCGCCGAGCACACCCCGGACCTGGTGCCCCTCGTCCAGGCGGAGACCGGGGCGACGCTGCGCGTCACCTCCTCCCTCCAGGTGCCCCCGGCGATCGACCGCTTCCGCCGCTATGCGCGCGGCGCCCTCGAACCGGACACGGTGCCGCTCGCCCCGCTGCCCATGGCCGCCACCCCGCTGGCGCCCGGCGGGCTGATCGGAGCGGCAGCGGTCCGCCGTCCTCTTGGTGTCGTCGGTTGCATCACCTCCTACAACTTCCCTCTCACGAATCTCGCGGGCAAGGTCGCCCCGGCCCTGGCCATGGGCAATACGGTCGTGGCCAAACCCGCGCCGCAGGACCCGCTGTGCTGTTTGGAACTCGGCCCCCTGCTCAAGGAGGCCGGGCTCCCGGACGGTGCCTTCAATGTCGTCACCGGCTCGCGCGCGGCCGCCGGCGAGGCGCTGGTCGCGCACCCCGGTGTCGACATGGTCAGCTTCACCGGATCCACCGCCGTGGGTAAGAAGATCGCCGAATCCGCGGGGAGGTCGATGAAGCGCACCCTGATGGAACTGGGGGGCAAGGGCGCGGCCATCGTCCTGGGGGACGCCGACGAGCGAGCGATCGCGTCGGCGGTCGGGGCGGTCGGTTCGACCTTCTCCTTTCACAGCGGGCAGATCTGCACGGCGCCGACCCGTGTGCTCGTCCATCGATCGCTGTACGAGAAGGTCATCGCCGCACTCACACATTACGCAGAGTCACTGAAGATCGGGAACCCTGTGGATAACTCCACGATCGTCGGTCCGTTGATCTCCGCCGCGCAGCGCGATCGCGTCGAGGCGTATGTCTCCGACGCCCGTGAGCAGGGCGCCCGGATCGTCGTGGGCGGCGAACGCCCCGCCCGCAAGCCCGGCTTCTACGTCGCCCCCACCCTCATCGCCGACGCCGGCCCCGCGATGACCGTCGCGCGGGAGGAGCTGTTCGGACCGGTCGTCGTGGCCATGCCCTTCGATGACGAGGACGAGGCGGTGCGGATCGCCGACGCCACCCCCTACGGCCTCTACGACTACGTCTTCAGCGCCGACGCGGGCCGCGCCTGGACCCTCGCCGCCCGTCTGCGCAGCGGAAACGTCGGCATCAACACCGCCCAGCGCCACCCCGAGACGCCGTTCGGCGGGTTCAAGGAAAGCGGAGTCGGCCGCGACGGCGGCTCGTTCGGCCTGCACGCGTACAGCGAACTCCAGTCGCTGGTCTGGGTCTCCTGAGGCACCGGAAGGGTGATGAGGATGAGAGGCGTCATCTTCGACGGCACGGCGCCGCGCGTGGTCGAGGACCTGGAGGTGCGCGACCCCGGCCCCGGCGAGGTGCTGGTGCGCATCGCCGCCGCGGGGCTGTGCCACAGCGATCTGTCGGTCGTCGACGGCACCATCCCCTTCCCTCTCCCCGCCGTCCTCGGCCACGAGGGCGCGGGCGTGGTCGAGGAGGTCGGGCCGGGCGTCACCCATGTCGCTCCCGGCGATCATGTGGCGCTGTCCACCCTCGCCAACTGCGGGACCTGCGCCGACTGCGCCCGGGGCCGCCCCACCATGTGCCGCGCGGCCATCGGCCGGCCGACCCGGCCCTTCCGCCGCGGCGACGAGCGACTGTACAACTTCGCCTCGAACTCCGCCTTCGCCGAGCGCACCCTCGTCACCGCCGTCCAGGTGGTGCGGATCCCCGAGGAGATTCCGCTCGTCTCCGCCGCCCTCATCGGCTGTGCCGTCCTGACCGGCGTCGGCGCCGTGCTCAACCGCGCCAAGGTGGACCGCGGTGAGTCGGTCGTTGTCATCGGCAGCGGCGGCATCGGGCTGAATGTGCTGCAAGGGGCCCGGATCGCCGGGGCGTTCCCTGTCGTCGCCGTCGACTCCAACCCCGCCAAGGAGCCGCTGGCCCGGCGCTTCGGCGCGACCCACTTCGTCCCCTCCACCGACGCCGTACGGGAGATCCTGCCGACCGGCGCCGACCACGCATTCGAATGCGTCGGCTCGACCCGGCTCATCCGTCAGGCCGTCGATCTGCTCGACCGGCGCGGCCAGGCAGTGCTCCTCGGTGTGCCGCCCGCCGACGCCGAGGCGGCCTTCCGGGTCTCCTCCATGTATCTGGACAAGTCCATCCTGGGCTGCCGCTACGGCTCCTCACGTCCGCAAGCCGATATCGCCCTGTACGCCGACCTCTACCGGCAGGGGCGGCTGCTGCTGGACGAACTGGTCAGCAGGACCTACCCCTTGGAGGACTTCGCCAAGGCCGCCGACGACGCCCACCACGGCCGGGTGGCGCGCGCCGTGCTCACCTTCTGACGGGCTTCCAACCACTTCCGACGGGCTTCGACCACTTCCGGCGGCGTCTTGACGACGGGGGCTGTTGACATATCGGTGACCGGCTTCGACGGCATCGGGCCGCTCACCACCCCGCTCCTCGGGCTGACCACGCTGCGCCAGCCGTTGGACGAGATCGGCCGACGCGCCATCGACCTGCTGCTGGAGCTGCGTGCCGACCGCTCCATGCCCACGCGCCATATCCCCCTGCGCGGGGCGGTGGTGGCCGGAACCACCACCGCCCCGCCCCCACCCGTCCCCATCCGGCGCTGAATTCGGGGGTCGCCCGCCGGAGCCGCGCCCCTGACGTCCGGAGAAACCATGTCCGTGCAAACGGCCGCCTCGCCCTTCCGCTACGGGGTCTTCCTCCGCCCCGACCACCGCACCTGCGCCCTGCTGACCGATCTCCATCTGCTGCTCAGGCAGCAGTACGGACTGGTCTCCTGCGCCGCCTACCCGCCCCACGCCACCCTCGCGGGCAATGTGCCCACCGACGCGCCCGAGGGCGAGCTGGCCGACCGGATCGGCGCGGCGCTGTCGGACACCAGCGCTTTCACGGCGTACAACACGGGCATCGAGAAGGGCGGAGGCGGCATCGGGTTCAATCTGCACGATCTGCCCGACGGCTCCCCGAACCCCGGGATCTCGGTGAACACCGCGCTGGCGCCGGTGTCGACCGTTCAGCCGGACTTTCTCTTCAAACCTTTCGACCCGGCGGAATTCCGGGCGCATCTGTCCGTGGCCTCCCATGAACTGACCCTGCGGCCCGACCTCTATGAGGAGACCGGGGAGTTCCTGGACACTCTCGACGCGGATCCGCCCAAGCGGTTGACCGCCGACACCATCTCGCTGTTCCGCTTCCACAGCGACGACTGGAACGCGCAGTGGTGGCGGGACATGACCTGGGTGCAGGTCCGCAGTTGGCGGCTCGGGGGCGCGGAAGCGGCCGTGACGGGCTGAGCGGGCCAGGCCCTGTCCCGCTCCCGCTAAGAACCGCCGGACAGGGCCTACGCACGGGCGTCGGCGCCGGAAGCCGTACCGGCCTCGGCGCCCGCGCGGAAGGTGCGGCGGTAGGCGGTCGGGCTCACGCCCACGGCCGCCTGGAAGTGCTGGCGCAGGGACGCGGGGGAGCCGAAACCCGCCTCGCGCGCCACCTGGCCCACCGACAGATCGGTGTCCTCCAGAAGATGACGGGACCGCTCGACGCGCTGCCGGGTCAGCCACTGGCCCGGGCTGACGCCGACCTCCTCGCGGAAGCGGCGGGTGAACGTCCGCACGCTCATCGACTCCTGGGCGGCCAGCTCCCTCAGCGAGATGGGCCGGTCCAGCCGGCCGAGCGCCCAGGCGCGCGCCGTCGTCGTGGTGGCCTGCTGGGGCTCGGGCAGCGGGCGCGGGATGTACTGGGCCTGGCCGCCGTCGCGGTGGGGCGGCACCAGGCTGTGCCGGGCGACGTCGTTGGCGACGGCCGTGCCGTGGTCGCGCCGCACCAGATGCAGACACAGGTCGATCCCCGAAGCGACACCGGCCGAGGTCAGCACATCGCCGTCGTCCACGAACAACACATTCGGATCGACCTTGATCGTCGGGAAGAGCCGCTGGAATTGGCCGACGCTGGCCCAATGGGTGGTGGCCGGGCGGCCGTCGAGAAGACCGGCGGCGGCGAGCACGAACGAACCGGTGCAGATGGACACCCAGCGCGCGCCCGGCCGGGCATGGGCGAGCGCGGTGGCGAGCGGCTCGGTCATCCGGCCCTCCTCGCGGACCGGGCCGAGTGCGTACGAGGCGGGCACCAGGATGGTGTCGGCCTCGGCGAGGGCTTCCGGGCCGAGTGCCACGGCGATCGGGAAGTCGGCGTCCGTGGGCACCAGACCGGGCTCGACGGTGCAGGTGACCACCTCGTACAGCCGCCGGCCGTCGGCGGAGCGGGCCTTGCCGAAGATCCGGTACGGAATGCCCAGCTCGAAGGGGATCACACCGGGGAGGGCGAGGACGACGACGCGATGGCGCCCGTTGGCGTTACCGGGCGGGGATTGGGGCACTTCCGGCCTCCCGTCGTTCGGACATGGCCCCTCAAGGGGTGTGGCCCGATCCTAGCGAAGGCTGTCCCACGGGCCACTCGTCGTGACGGAACCGCTGCTCAATGCTGGTCCGGTGACGCAGACAACCGAACTTTCCGGAGCTCCCGAACAGGGCGAGCAGCCCGACCGGCCCCCACGACGGGCCCTCCCACGCCTTCCGCACCGCGCCTGGTCGGTCGCCGCCGTCGCCTTCGTGACGATCATCGGCACCGCCGGATTCGCCTCCCTTCCCGGTCTGCTCATCGATCCACTCCACGACGAGTTCGGCTGGTCGCGCGGCACGATCGGGTTCGCGGTCTCCGTCAACCTCGCCCTCTACGGGCTCACCGCACCCTTCGCCGCCGCTCTGATGGATCGCTTCGGCATCCGTAAGGTCATCGCGGCCGCGCTCGCCGTCATCGCGACCGGTGGCGGCCTTACGGTCTTCATGACCGAGCCCTGGCAGCTCATCCTCTGCTGGGGCGTGCTGGTCGGCCTCGGCAGCGGCTCCATGGCGCTGGCCTTCGCCGCGACCGTGACCAACCGGTGGTTCGTCGCCCAGCGCGGTCTGGTCACCGGCATCCTCACGGCGGGCGGTGCCTCCGGGCAGTTGATCTTTCTGCCGCTGCTCTCCCGGATCGTCGAACGGCACGACTGGCGGCCCGCCGCGCTGACGGTCGCGATCGCCGCGCTGGCGATCGTCCCCCTCGTCTGGCTGCTGCTGCGCGACTACCCCTCGGACGTGGGCCTCGCCCCGTACGGCGCCGACGGGCCGCCCACCCCGCGGCCCGCACCCCGGCGCGGCGCGGCCCGGCGGGCCGTCAAGGCCCTCGCCTCGGCCTCGCGCACCGGCACCTTCTGGCTGCTCGCGGGCACCTTCGCGATCTGCGGCGCCTCGACGAACGGCCTCGTCAAGACCCACTTCGTGCCCGCCGCGCACGACCACGGCATGCCGGTGACGGCCGCCGCGAGCCTGCTCGCCGTCATCGGCGTCTTCGACATCATCGGGACGGTGGCCTCCGGCTGGTTCACCGACCGCTTCGACGCGCGCCGGCTGCTGGCCATGTACTACGCGCTGCGCGGCCTCTCCCTGATGTTCCTCCCGATCCTGCTGGACGAGGCGGTGCATCCGCCGATGATCTTCTTCATCGTCTTCTACGGTCTCGACTGGGTCGCCACCGTGCCGCCGACCATGGCGCTGTGCCGGGAGCAGTACGGAGAGGACAGTGCGATCGTCTTCGGCTGGGTGCTCGCCTCCCACCAGGTGGGAGCAGGGGTCGTGGCCTTCGTGGGCGGTATGGCGCGGGACGCCTTTGGCTCGTACGACCTGGTCTGGTACGGCGCGGGGGCGCTGTGCGCGATCGCCGCGCTGATGTCGCTGGTGATCCACCGCGGCCCGAAGGCGCAGGGCGCGGCGGCGACGGCCTAGGGTCGCGCGGCCTTGCGGGGCCTACGGAAGGCCGCGCGACGCCTTATGGAAGGCCGCGCGGGCTCACGGATGCGCCGTGAACTCCCCGAAGGAGCCGCGGTGGAAGAGCAGCGGCCCCGATCGCGCCGCGGACTCGTCCGTTCCCAGGTCCCGGACGCGGCCCACCACGACCAGATGGTCGCCGCCCGTGTGCACGGCGTGGACCGCGCAGTCGATCCACGCCGGGACGTCCGCGAGACGCGGTGAGCCGGTGACCGGAGACGGTTCGTAGCGGACGCCCGCGAATTTGTCGGGGCGCCGGGAGCCGCTGACCGCGAAGGCGCGGCACAGCTCGCCCTGGTGAGCGCCCAGGACGTTGACGCAGAAGACGCCCGCGCGGGCGATGCGCGGCCAGGTCGTGGAGGTGCGGGCGACCATGAAGGCGACCAGCGGCGGGTCCAGGGACAGCGAGGCGAAGGACTGGCAGGCGAACCCGGTCGGGCCGGTCGCGTCGACGGTGGCGATCACGGTGACCCCGCTCGCGAAATGGCCCAGCACGCGGCGGAATTCGGCGGGGTCGACCGGGGGCCGCTCATCGTCGCGCACACAGCGCAGCTCCGGCGGGGGCAGCGGTTCGACCGGTCGTACGGAGGCGGTCGGCGAGCCGACCGCCCGGAGGTAGCGGACGGCGGTGGCGGCCATACCGGCGTGTCCCATCATGGCCCGTCCCCCTTTCTTGGCTTGCCCGACGGCTTTCCTGGCGTTTGTGACGGCTTTCCTGGTTTTTCTGGCGGGGTGGGTCTCTCAGCGGCCTCGGTACACGGGGGGCCGGCGCTCGATGAACGCGCTCACGCCCTCCTGAGCGTCGGCCGTGGTCATGTTGGTCTCCTGCGCCGCCGCCTCGGCGGCGAACGCGGCCGGGCGGCCGGACTCCAGGGAGGCGTTCACCAGCGCCTTGGTGAGGGCGAGGGCGCGGGTGGGGCCGGCCGCGAGGCGCTCGGCCCAGGCGCGGGCGGTCTTGGCCAGTTCGTCGTCCGGGACGACCCGGTTGACCAGGCCCAGCCGCTCGGCCTCGGCGGCGGGCAGCGCGTCGCCGAAGAACATCAGCTCCTTCGCGCGCTGCGGGCCGGTCAGCCGGGGCAGGAGATACGCACCGCCCCCGTCGGGGACCAGACCGCGGCGGATGAACACCTCGATGAAGACGGCCGATTCGGCGGCCAGCACCAGATCGCAGGCGAGGGCGAGATGGGCGCCGAGCCCGGCAGCGGTGCCGTTGACGGCGGCGATCACCGGCTTCTCGCAGTCGAGGACGGCGGCGATGAGCCGCTGCGCTCCGCCGCGGATCAGCCGGGCGACATCGCCCGCGACGCGTTCCGCCGCGGCCGGTGCGCCGCGCAGATCCGCTCCCGCGCAGAAGCCCTTGCCGGTGGCGGTCAGCACGACGGCCCGGACGGTCGGGTCCGCGGAGGCGTGGTCCAGTAGCGAAATCAGGTGTTCTCGCTGGTCGGGGGTGATGGCGTTCATCGCGGCGGGGCGGTTGAGCGTGATCCACGAGACGCCGTTGTCAGTGGTGTGCCGTACAACGGAGTCAAGCGCTTCTTCGGGGGAGGGAGAGGTCATGGGAACGCTCCATCGGTCAGCGGCAGATCGCCAGTGCGTCCAGTGCCACGGCGCCTTGGCCGCGTTCCAGCACCATCAGCGGATTGACGTCGAGTTCGGCGAGGTGGTCCCCGAGTTCCAGGGCCATGCGCTGGACCCGCAGCACGACTTCCACGAGCGCGTCCACATCGGCCGGGGGAGCGCCGCGCACACCGTCGAGGAGGGCGCGGCCGCGCAGTTCGGCGAGCATCGCGCGCGCCTGGTCCTCGCCGAACGGGGGGACGCGTACGGCGGCGTCGCGGAACACCTCGACGAGCACGCCCCCTATACCCACGGTCACGGTCGGGCCGAAGAGGGTGTCATGGCTCATGCCGACGACCATCTCCACCCCGCGCTGGACCATCTGGCAGACCAGCACCCCGTCCAGCTCGACGCCTTCGCAGCGGGCGATGTCGGTGAGCTCCCGGTAGGTGTCGCGGACCTGGCTGGCCGAGGTCAGCCCCAGCCGGACCAGACCCAGTTCGGTCTTGTGGGCGAGTTGCGGTGCGGATGCCTTCATGACGACGGGATAGCCCACGAGCCCGGCGGCGCGGACGGCCGCGGCGGCGCTGGTCACCAACTGCTCGCGCGGCACCCGGATGCCGTACGCCCGCAGCAGTTGTTTCGCCGCGTGCTCGCTCAGGCGGCCTCCTGGGCGCAGCAGATCGCGCACCTTGCGCAGGGACGGAGACGGGGTGCGCGGGGCGTCGTCGAAGGGGGAGCGGTAGGAGGCGGTGAAGCGGTGGTGCCCCAGATAGGCCCGCACGGCGGTGATGCAGTTGGCGAATGTACGGAAGGTGGCCACGCGGGAGGAGCCCAGCAGGGTGGTGCGGTAGGCGCCCTCGGTGCCGACCGGCGACCCCCACACCACGCACACCAGCTTGTCCGTCTGCTCCGCCGCCTCCACCAGATCCTGCGCCAGCTTGTCGCTCATGGGCGGAAAGGGGCCGGTGATCGGGCAGATCAGCACGCCCACGGCGGGATCGGCCAGGATCGCGTCGATGATCTTGCGGCCGCGCCAGTCGCCGACCGGGTGGCCGCCGTTGTCGACCGGGTTGGCGACGCTGAGATCGCCGGGTATCCACTGGTGGAGCTCGGCCTGCTTCTCGGTGGAGAGGGTGGGCAGGGTGAGGCCCGCAGCGGTGGCGAGGTCGGAGAAGTGGGCCCCGGTGCCTCCGGAGATCGAATACACCACGACGCCCTCGGCGAGCGGCGGGCGGGCGCGGGCGAGCAGCGCCGCCGTGTCCTGCAGCTCGTCCAGGCCGTCCACGCGGATCACGCCGAACTGCCGCATGGCCGCGTCCACCACTGCGTCCGAGCCGGTCAGCTTGCCGGTGTGGGAGGCGGCCGTGCGGGCGCCGGTCTCGGTGCGGCCGACCTTCACGGCGACGACGGGCACCTTGGCGCGGGCGGCCCGGTCGGCGGCGAGGAGGAAGCTGCGGCCGTCCTTCAGCCCCTCCGCGTACAGGGCGATGGCGCCGACCTCGGGCCGGTCGGCGAAGTAGGAGATGAAGTCGGCGGTCTCCAGATCGGCCTCATTGCCGGTCGGGGCCCAGTGGCTGAGCCGGATGCCGAGTTCCTGGAGGGTGAAGACCGGGCGGCCCTGGTGGCCTGACTGGGTGATGAGGGCGATGGCGGGCCCGTCGAGGTCGTCGCGGAACTTCTCGAAGGCGTTGAGGTTGGTGTTGGGGCCGAGCAGCCGCAGCCCGGCGCCGCGGGCCGCGGTGGCCAGCCGGGCCTGCGCGGCGGCGCCCTCGGGGCCGGTCTCGGCGAAGCCGGAGGCGAAGGCGACGGCGAACTTCACCTTGCTCCCGTCGAGTTCCTCGATGACCGGGAGCGGGTCACGGACGAGGAGGACGGCGAGGTCGACGGGTTCGGGCAGCGCGGCCACGGACGGTACGCACGGAATGCCGAAGACGGCGGGACGGGAGGGATGCACCGGGTGCAGCCGGGCGCCGACGCGTTCGGCCCAGGCCAGAAGCTGGCGGGTGATACCGGTGTTGGGACGGCCGTCCGCGTCGGAGGCGCCGATGAGGGCCACCGACTCGGGATGGAAGAAGCGGTCCAGATCGGGGACGGCGGAGTGCAGCGGGCGCCCGCTGACGTCCACGTCGTCCGCGCCTTCGACGGGCCCGCCCGCCGCCTCCCTGCTGGAGGCGTGCACGGCGGGGCCGGGGGCCCGCCCGCAGGCGACGGCGCGGGCATGACGGGAGTTGGTGGTCAGGGTGCCGTAGGTCGATCCAAGCATCGGTATCCGCCACTCCTGCTCGTTGGCCAATAACCGGGCAGGTGACCGGGTGGTTCGGCGGCAAAACTGACGCCAAGTCACATTACCCAGTAGTCAGGTTACTGAACTGACGGCCTGTCAGGAATGCTCGGGGCGCCAGGAACACGCAGGGTGACGGCGGGGGCGGCGGAATGCGTGCCTGGCCGCGCGCCCCCGGTGCCTGCTCCGCGGTCAAGCCGTCGTGCGGGCCACTGTCTTGGCGATCTTCCGGGCGTCGATGGCCAGCTCTCGCAGCATCCCGCTGATCGGGTTCGTATAGCCCGTGAAGTGCAGCCCCGGGGCGGACTTCAGGGTCCGCCGACCGTGGGGGAGGGGACGGCCGCGGTCGTCGAGCACGCCCAGATGACCGACCAGCTCCTCGAGGCCGCGCCGGTAGCCGGTCGCGGCGATCACCACCTCGGGGCTGATCCGCGAGCCGTCGGTGAGGACCACCTTGTCCAGGTCGAAGGAGTCGACCGCCGAGACCACCTCCACCCGCCCCGTCCGTACCGCGTCGACCAGCCCCACGTCCTGGACCGGGATCGCGCCCTCCCGTACGCGGGTGTAGAGCCCGGTGTCGGGCCAGGGCAGACCGTGCTCGGTCAGATCCGGCATGCTCAGCCGGCACATCGCCCGCGCCGCCCGGTCCAC
This sequence comes from Streptomyces violaceusniger Tu 4113, assembly GCF_000147815.2. Lineage (NCBI taxonomy): Bacteria > Bacillati > Actinomycetota > Actinomycetes > Kitasatosporales > Streptomycetaceae > Streptomyces > Streptomyces violaceusniger. The sequence continues at coordinate 792,336 of NC_015957.1, forward strand.
CGCGCGCCGCGGCAGCCTGCGCACCAGGATGCCGGTCGCCTGCGCGGGCCAGCCGGCCGTGGAGCGGCGCAGGATGTGCGGCACGGTGCGGATCGCCAGCCGCACCCGCGCCGCGCCGCCCTCGATCAGGTCGACCGCGATCTCCGCGCCCGTGTTGCCGACGCCGACCACGAGCACGTCGCGGCCCTCGAAGGGGCGGGCGTTGCGGTAGTGGGCGGCGTGCAGCAGCTCACCGGTGTAGGCGGTGCGGCCCGGCCAGTCCGGCACCCGTGGGGTGTGGTTGAAACCCGTCGCGACGACGGCCACGGGCGAGGACAGCGCACGGCCGCCCGTGGCGCGCAGCACCCACTCCGTGTTGTCGGACGACCGGTCGATGCGGGAGACCTCGACCCCCGTGACGATCTCCAGTCGGTGGTGCTCGGTGTAGCGCTCCAGATAGCGCACCACGTCGTCGCGCCCGACCCAGCGCCCGTAGGGCCGGGGGATCGGCAGGCCGGGGAGCGCGGACAGCCGGCGCGTGGTGTGCAGATGCAGCCGGTCGTAGTGGTTCCGCCATGACGCGGCGACCGCCTCGGACTTCTCCAGGACGACGGCGCGGATCCCGCGGTGGCTGAGCGCGGCGGCGGCGGCGAGTCCGCCCGGTCCACCGCCGATCACATAAACGGGTGAGGACTTCTCGGGGGAGCTGTCAGCCATGCGGGTGAGCGTAGCCGGGTATTTGACGGGTTTCGGTCAAAGCGATCCGGTCAAAGTGATTCCGAATGGATTGCGGACAGGTCACGGCCGGTATCTGTCGGTCTGCCGTTCCGCCGGTCGCTGCTTCGGCGGTCGCTACTCCCGCATCCCGTCGGTTTCCCTTCCGCTGGTGCGACCCCTTGTGCGGGTCGCTCCCGGGCCGTGAAACTGACGTACCGTCAGATTCGCTGGGATGGGAGAGGTGGGGCACGATGCGGACGATCGGGCTCAGCGGGGCCGAATGGCTCGCCGTACTGCGCATCGGACTCGGCCTGTGGTGGCTCGAGAGCTGGCGCCACAAGGACAAGAAGGACTGGTTCGAGCGCGGCACGGGTATCGGCTGGGCGGTGGGCGTGGCCGCCAAGCACCGCTGGGCGTTTGTCCGCAGCGGCTTCGGCGCGGTGGTGACACCCCGTCCCAAGGTCATGGCGTATGTCGTCGTCTACGCAGAACTCGCCCTCGGCCTCGGCCTGACGCTCGGCTTTCTGACCCCCATCGCCCTGGTCGGCGCGATCGTGCTCAATCTCCTCTATTTCCTGCTCATGATCCACGACTGGGCGGAGCAGGGGCAGAACTCGATGATGGTGCTGATCTCCGTGGTCGGGCTCTTCGGCATGAGCTGGCAGACCTGGTCGCTCGACGAGGCATGGGGGCTGTTCCCGTGAGCCCGGCGCCGCCCGCGGGTGCTCCGCGCTTCGACCTGCCCGAGATCGACGCCTTCACCCGCCCCTACTGGGACGCCGCGGCCGAGGGCCGGCTGTTGATCCGGCGGTGCGCCGACTGCGGACTGGCCCACCACTACCCGCGCGAATTCTGCCCGTACTGCTGGAGCGAGGACGTCACTTGGGAGGAGGCGAGCGGCGCCGCGACGCTCTACACGTGGTCCGTGGTGCACCGCAATGACCTGCCGCCGTTCGGCGCACGTGTCCCGTACACCGCCGCCGTCGTCGACCTCGCCGAGGGGCCGCGGATGATGACCGAACTCATCGAGGCCCCGGCGGGCGGCCCGCGCGTCGGGATGCGGCTCCGGGTGGCGTTCCGGGCGGCCGATGCCGCCGAGCGGGACGCTCCTGCCGTTCCGGTCTTCCGGCCGCTGCTCGCCTGCCTGCCCGGTGTTACGGCGTGACCGCCTTACGGTCGCACTGTTCAACGGTGCACGCCTTACGGTCACGGTGCACGCCTTACGGTCGCGTTCGCCTTCTCGTCGCACCCTTACGGTCGTCGCCATGCGGTCGTACTGCCCCTATGGCCACAGCAGCTCCCGCCGCCAGCCGCCGCGCTCGCCGGGGTCGCGGCGGTAGCGGAGCCGTACGTGCCGTCGCCGCGCCTCCTCCTGGTAGAACTCGACCTCGTCCGCCTCCAGGACGTACAGGGTCCAGGTGGGGGCGGTCGCGTCCGGTTCGCGTTCGGCCCGCTCGTACGCCATCTCGAAAGCCCGTAGCAGCTCCTCGTGCGAGCCGAGCACCTCGCTCTGCCGTCCGCTCCCGGCCAGCGCCGCCGCGAGCGCCGCGGGGGACCGGCCGCGCAGATCGGCCGCGCTCTGCTCCGGCCCGGCCTCGCCGACCCGTCCGCTGACGCGCACCTGGCGGCCCGCCCGCATCCAGTGGAACGCGAGCGAGGCGTACGGGTTCTCGGCCAGCTCCCGGCCCTTACGGCTGGTGCGATGGGTGCCGAAGTGCCAGCCGCGCCCATCGGCGTCGTGCAGCATCACCGTGCGCTGGGAGGGGTGGCGGTCGGCGTCCGCGGTGGCCAGGGTCATGGTGTGCGGGCCGGGTTCCCCCGCCTCGGCGACCTCTCGCAGCCACCGCCGGAAGAGCGGCAGCGGTGTGTCCGGGGCCGTGTCCGGGTCGAAGACCGGCAGCTCGCCCGCATGGGGTACACGCAGGCCGCGCAGCAGTGCCCGGAATGCCTCAGCCTCGTTCTGGTCATCGCTCATCGGCTCCCCATCCGATCACCCGCGACGGGCCGGGGCAAGCGGGTGCGTACGTACGGCCGGGGCGGGCCGAGCCGGGACCGGCGCGGGCCCAGCCGTCGGACCGTCCCCAGCCCCCCGCGTGGGGCCGGTCAGCCGCGGCCCAGGACGACCGTGCCCGCCGAGCAGAACCAGCCCCCCGTCCCCGACGCCACGGCCAGCTCCGGGAGCCGTCCATCCGCCTTGCGCACCTGCCGCTCCCCGGCCTCGCCGCGTAGCTGCCGTACCGCCTCGACCAGCAGGAACAGCCCGCGCATCCCCGGGTGGCAGGCGGAGAGGCCGCCGCCGTCGGTGTTGGTCGGCAGCTCGCCGTCCCGCGTCAGCCGCCCCTTCGCCGCGAATGCCCCGCCCTCGCCCTTGGCGCAGAAGCCCAGGTCTTCGAGGGTCACCAGAGTCATATAGGTGAAGGCGTCATAGAGCTCGGCCACATCGATATCCGACGGTCGGACGCCCGCCCGTGCGAAGGCCGCCCGCCCCGAGGCGGCGGCCGGGGAGACCGTGAAGTCCTCCCATTCGGACATGGTGGTGTGCGAGACGGCCGTGCCCGAACCCAGCACCCACACCGTGGGTTTCGCCGTGTCCGGTACGTACTCCTCGGCCGCGAGCAGCACCGCGCAGCCGCCGTCCGAGCGGATGCAGCAGTGGAGTTTGGTGAAGGGGTCGGCGATCGTCGGGCCGCTCAGGACGTCATCGACCGTGATCGGTTCGCGAAACATCGCGTCCGGATTGTGCCCGGCATTGATGCGGGCCTGAACGGCGATGTCCGCAAGCTGTTCGAGTGTGGTGCCGTACTCATGCATATGGCGGCGCGCGGCCATCGCGTACTTGGCGACCAACGTGTGCCCGTACGGGACCTCGAACTGCAGCGGCCCGCGCGCCCCGAAGGAGAGGTTCGCGGTGCGGCGGCCCGCGCGGATGTCGGCGCGGGCGGTGGAGCCGTAGACGAGCAGGACGGCGCGGGCGTGCCCGGCGGCGATCGCGTCCGCCGCGTGCGCCGCCATGACCTCCCAGGTGGAGCCGCCGACGGCCGTCGAGTCGGTCCAGGTCGGCCGCAGCCCCAGATACTCGGCCACCTCGACCGGCGCGAGGGTGCCGAGCCCCGTCGAGGCGAAGCCGTCGACGACCGACCGTTCCAGGCCGGAGTCGGCGAGGGCCCGGCGGGCGGCCTGGGCGTGGAGGGCGTAGGGGGTGGCCGTGTCGACGCGGCCGCAGTCGGAGAGGGAGACGCCGACGACGGCGACCTTACGGGTGCGCTGCGCTGCGGGCGACATGAATCTGACGGTACATCAGATTTGGGGGCGGGGAAGAGGGGGTGGAGGAGGGAGCGAAAAGGGGGGTGGGTGAGGGTGCTGCGCGCGGGGATGCCGGGGGAAGGGGGTGGTCCGGACGCTCTCCCGTATGGCCGTGCTCGCGCCTCGAGCACAAGCCCCGTCCGGACCACGCGTGAGGCGCCCGGCTACTGCAGGAACTGCCCCACACAAGCGGCGATCGCCACCAGAAGGCTCAGCACTCCGATGATGACCTGCCACTTGTCAGGGCCGGTCCATCGGTCGTCGCTCGTCTCCTGCGTGCTCCGATCGTCCATCACCCCTCCTCGCTCCTCCGATAGGCCCCGGGGGACAGGGCCGCCGCCGGTCTGCGCTCCGGCGGAGCCAGTGGGGAGGAACGTGGTGAGGTGCCGGCAGTTCAGCCGTGGAGGGGTGCGGAGGGGTGGGAAAGTCCGGAGCCCCTCCCTAGTATGACGGTCCGTCAGAAAGTGGAGGTGCTCGCCGATGGACGCCGCGTTCACCGAGGAACAGGACGAGATCCGCCGTACGCTGCGCACACTCCTGCGGGAGCGGTGCGGGCCGGACGAGGTCAAGGCGGCGGTCCAGGCCGCGGCCGGCTATGACGAGGCCCTGTGGCAGCAGCTCGCCCGGACGCTCGGGCTACCGGGCCTGGCCCTTCCGTCGGCGTACGGGGGTGTCGGCTGCGGGGTCACCGAGCTGGCGCTGGCCTGTGAGGAGACGGGGCGCGTGCTGCTGCCCTCGCCGCTTCTGGCCACCGCCGTGTTCGCCGCGCCCCTGGTGGCCGCGGTCGGGACGGAGGTGCAGCGCGCCGAGCTGCTGCCGCGGATCGCGGAGGGCGCCCTTACGGCGGCGCTCGCGGTGCCGGGGCGCGCGCTGCCGGAAGCGCTGGGGCTCGTAGGAGCGCGGGACGGCGCGTGGGCCGGTGGGGGGCGCGCGGGGGGTGTCCAGGCGCGCCCGGACAGCGGTGGCGGTGCCGGGTGGCGGCTGTATGGGCAGGTGGAGCAGGTGCTGGGCGGGCACAGCGCCGAACTGCTGCTGGTCGCCGCCCGCGCCGGGGGCTACACGCGCGGGCGGACGCTGCTGTTCCTCGTCCCGGCGGAGGCGGACGGGCTGGTCCGCACCCGGCTGACCGCGCTCGACGCGACGCGCCCGCAGGCCCGCATCGAGCTGCGGAACGTACCCGCCGAACTGCTGGGGGTGGATGACGGCGGGAGCGGGGACGGGGTGGCGGAGGCGCTGGCGGCCGTGGGTGCGGCGGCCGCGGCCGTGCTCGCCGCCGAGGCCGTGGGGGCGGCGGACGCGGCCCTCGCGCGGACGGTCGGTTATGTGCGGGCGCGTGAGCAGTTCGGCCGCCCGATCGGCTCGTTCCAGGCGGTCAAGCACCGGCTGGCGGATGTGTACGTCGCGGTCCAGGCGGCCCGTTCGGCTGCGTACTACGCCGCTTGGGCCGCGGCCCAGAGCGGTGCGGAGGGCACGGGCGCGGCCCAGGGCGGTGCGGAGGGCGCGGAAGCCGCGGTCGCGGGCGGGCTGGCGCTCGCGCAGGCGCTGGAGGCGCAGCGCATGGCGGCGGCCGAGGCGGTGCAGCTACATGGCGGCATCGGCTTCACCTGGGAGCATGAGGCACATCTCTACTTCAAGCGGGCCGCCTCCGACGAGCTGCTCTTCGGCCCCGTCCACCGGCTTCGGGCCCAAGCCGCGGAACGGGAGGGACTCTTCGGCGCGGCCGATCGCGCTCCTTACGGCGGCCATGGCGGGCGCGGGGGGAACGATGGATACGGCGGGCACGGTCGGCACGATGGCCCTGACAGGCACGATGGGCCCAACGGCCGCGACGGGCGGGACGGGCATGACGGGCCGCGGAAGGTGGTGACGGTCTGATGGCCGGTTTCGGCGTGAAGCTGGTCCGGAAGGTGTCCTCGACCCGCGCCTTCGCCAAGGTCGCGCCCCATGTCATCCCCGCCTTCGACCGCACGGTCCACCGGCTGACCCGCGGCAAGGTGCTGCCGAGCGCGCGGATGCTGCCCGGCGTGATCCTTACCGCGCGCGGCGCGAGGTCGGGGCTTCCCCGCCGTACGCCGCTGGCCTGTATGCCGGAGGACGGCGGCACCTGGCTCCTGATCGGCAGCAACTTCGGCCGCCCGGGCCATCCGGCCTGGACCGCGAACCTCCTGAAGCACCCGGAAGCGGAGATCAGCTGGCGGGGCCGGGACATCGTCGTCCGGGCACGGCTGCTGGAGGGTGCCGAGCGCGAGGCGGCCTGGGCGGCGGCCCTCGCCTTCTGGCCGCCCTACGCGAGCTATCAGTCGCGGGTGGAGCGCGAGATCCGCCTCTTCCGCCTTCACCGCACCGAGGAGCCCTGAGCCGGTCCGTCGGGGGCGCAAAAAGGCCGCGGCGGATCACTCGGGAGTGATCCGCCGCGGCGTGACAGGACGTGCGGGCTCGGCCGGGCGGCCGGCGTGGAGAGGCCGGCAGGGAGAGGCCGAGGGAGGGGCAGGGGAAGGGTGCGGATTCGTTACTTCGGCGGTTTCCGACCGGTGACGCCGAGGTGGACGAGCCAGGTCAGGCTCGGCCGCAGGTCGGCCTGTTTGACGCCCCAGCTCTGGAAGCCCTTCTGGTGCGCCGCGACCGCGGCCAGCATCGCGACCAGCGAGCCCGCGATGGCCGCGGGGTTGAGGTCGTCGTCGATCCGGCCCTTGGCCTGCTGCTCCTTGACGGCGTCCGTAAGGGAGTTGGTGACAGAGTTGAGGATCTTCATGCGGATCTTGTAGAACCGCTTGTCGCCCTCGGCGGCGCCCAGGTCGACCACCCTCAGGATGGCGTCATGTTTGCGCCAGAAGGAGAGGAACCCCTCGACCAGGTCCTCCGCCGCCGCCGCGCCGGACTTGCCCGCCCATGAGCGGTCGGCGACCAGATCGGTGAGGTTCGCACCCTCCTTCGCCATCTCCTCGGCGAGCTCGAGGACGGCGCCCTCCACATCGGGGAAGTACTGGTAGAACGTCGCAGGCGAGGTCCCTGCCTTACGTGCCACATCGATGACCTTGACGTCTCGATACGGGGATGTGCTGAGCATCTCGCCGAGGCAGTCGAGCAGCTTCTGCCGCGTCGCCTGCCCGCGACGACCGGCCACCCGCCCGTCGACTGTGCGTACTTGTCCTGTCATGCCGTCAGCTTACCGAGGGGTGATCGGAGCGCGATTCGGCTGCGTGCAAATGGGGTTAGGGCGGGATGAGAGGGTTTGTGAGCCTCGCTGAGCAGGCTGGAATGGCTGATTCCGACCCCCGTCCGTCGTCGTCAAGCCCTCAATCACTGCTCACCCACACGTGTGAATTGTGTTATCAACAGGCTGTGGATAACAACGGTGGATGACGCGGTCGGATCCGTCTTGGCGCGAAAAGGATTGGCCAAATATTTCGAGTTCCGGGGCGAGCAGACCGGGCGATCCCCCGTTAGCGTGGCAAGTGAGGTAAACGAGCCAAGTTGCTCCAAATACGTGCCAAGCATCTCCAAACGGGCTGTGAGCAAGCTCCGAGAGCCGAGGTCCAGGGCCGAGCTTCAGGTCAAGGACTGAGAGGAGCGAGGGACGCGAGAGGACCCGGGCCATGGCGGCATTCGCGGAAGGCGTGCCCTGCTGGGCGGATGTGCTGCTGTCCGACCTCGCGGCGGGCCGGCGCTTCTACGGTGAGCTGTTCGGCTGGGCCTTTGAGGAGATCGCCACGGACTACGGCTCGTACACCCGTGCCCTCCTCGGCGGTAAGGAGGTCGCGGGGCTGGTCCCCAAGCCGGACGGCCGGATGCCCACCGTCTGGAACATCTACTTCGCCGCCCAGGACGCCGCCGCGACCGCCGCCCGGATCCGCGAGGCCGGTGGCCGGGTGATCACCCCGCCGGTGTGGATCGACCGGTTCTGCGTCATGGCGACGGCCGCCGACCCGGGCGGCGCCGTCTTCGGGATCTGGCAGGCGGGCAGCCACACCGGCTTCGGGCGGCGCGGCGGGCCCGGTTCATACGGCTGGACCGAGGTCCACACCCGTCAGCCGCGCGCCGTGGACGCCTTCTACCGGGCGGTCTTCGGATACGGGATGGAGCCCTCCGCCGAGGGCGCGTCGGCCGATCTGGTCCTGTGGATGCCGCGCGGAGAGCCCCCGGACCTCCGTCACGCGATCGGCGGACGCGTCGTGATCGGCGAGGAGTACCCGGCCGCTCTGCCCGCCCACTTCCTGACGTACTTTGTGGTGGCGGATTGCGATCGGACGCTGCGCACGGCCCACCGGCTGGGCGGGCGGGTTCTCAAGACCGCCGAAGATACGCCGTACGGGCGTTTCGCGGTCCTTGCGGACAATCAGGGCGCGGCCTTCGCCGTCATCGACACCTCGACGGCAGGCTGAACCCCGGCCGGAGGACTGGGCGATACGGGCCTGAGGGCACTTAGATGATCCTTGGCCGAACCGGACGGTCCCCGGCTCCGTATCGCCCGATGACACGACGATTCGCCCCCGGGTTCGCAACCGCCGCCTTCGCCAGAGAGAATGCAGGATGCGTGCCGCCGGTTGGTTTGTCGGTGAGACGCTGCACGGGGCTGTATTTTTTCAAGCCCCCACGGGGAGGTGGCAGGCAAGTGGTGGAGCAGCTGACGCAGCACGATCCGAGGCGGATCGGCCCTTTCGAGGTGCTCGGCCGTCTCGGCGCGGGCGGCATGGGGCTGGTCTATCTGGCCCGCTCGGCATCGGGCCGACGGGTCGCGATCAAGACGGTCCGGACCGAGCTCGCTGAGGACCAGCTGTTCCGTGTCCGGTTCACCCGTGAGGTGGAGGCGGCCCGCGCGGTCAGCGGCTTCTATACGGCCGCCGTCGTGGACGCCGATCCGCGCGCCGCGGTGCCATGGCTGGCCACGGCCTATGTGCCGGCCCCCTCCCTCGAGGAAATCATCAACGAGTGCGGGCCGATGCCGGCCCAGGCGGTGCGGTGGCTGGCGGCCGGGGTCGCCGAGGCGCTGCAGTCCATCCATGGCGCGGGCCTGGTCCACCGGGATCTGAAGCCGTCCAATGTGCTGGTCGTCGAGGACGGCCCGCGCGTGATCGACTTCGGTATCGCCTCCGGTGTTTCGAACACCCGGCTGACGATGACCAATGTCGCGGTCGGCACCCCCGCCTATATGTCGCCCGAGCAGGCGCGCGACTCACGCAGCGTGACCGGCGCGAGTGACATCTTCTCGCTCGGCTCGACCCTGACCTTCGCGGCCACCGGGCACGCGCCCTTCCACGGCGCCAACCCGGTGGAGACCGTGTTCATGCTGCTGCGCGAGGGCCCCGACCTGGCCGGGCTGCCCGACGAGCTGCGGCCGCTCATCGAGTCGTGCATGCAGATGGAGCCCGAGCGGCGGCCGTCCCCGGCCGATCTGCAATCCCAGCTCGCCCCGCATCTGTTCGCCTCCAACGCCGACGACAGCGGTACGGCCTCGGCCTGGCTGCCGCCCGGCGCCGTCGCGCTCATCGAGCGCAAGCGCAGCGGCCGCAACCAGGTGCGCGGCGCCACCCGGCCCGCGGCCGGCGGCGGCCGTCCCGGGCACGCCGCGAGCGACGGCAGCCGGCCGTCCGCGCCGCTTCCGCCGGAGCGTCCGCCCACGCCGCCGCCCTCGTACGCGCCCGCCGCGGGAGGCCCCGCGGAGGGCCATGGCGGGCGGCACGGCGCGGCCGCGGCCGGGCCCGCCGGTGCGGGCGGCTGGGAGCCGGTGGGCGTGAGCGATCCGCGCGGGGGCCTGCGCACGCCGGAGGCCGCAAGCCCGCCGAGCGCACTGGGCTCCATCGGGCCCGGGCGGCACGCCGCCCCGTCCGCCGCCGCCCCGTCCGCCGCCGCCGCGCCCGCCCCGGCGCCCGCGGGGGCCGACGGGTCGGTGCGGCTGCCCGGTTCGCAGGTGCCGATCGGCCCGGGGCTCCGGGCCGACCAGGCGCGGGACCCGCAGCCGCAGCACGGCACCGGGCCCGCGACCGGCTGGGTGCGCCCGCCGGCCGGGGTGACCACCGGAGGGCTGAACGGGGGCGACGGCACGGCCGCCGTCCCGCCGCCGACCCACTCCCCGTCGGCCGAGCCGCCCGAGCCGCATGCCGCAGGAGCCGGGCACGGCCGCTGGCGCCCGTGGCGGTTCCGGATGTCCAACGACGTCTGGGGCACCCCGGCGGTGGCCGGCGAGCTGCTGTATGTGACCTCGTTCGAGGTGCACGCGCTGGATGTGGCCACCGGCCGACGCCAGTTCAAGACGCGCGACGTGGCGTGGGCGATGGCCGTGGAGAACGGCCGGATCCACGCCTCGGACGGCCCCACGCTGTACGCGCTGGACGCGGAGGACGGCGCCGAGCGCTGGCGGCTGTCGACCGACGGCTGGGTCTACTCCCTCAAGGTCGACCGCGGCACGGTCGTCACCGGGACGCGCGGCGGTGGCGTCCAGGCGTGGGAGGCGGCCAACGGCGAGCTGCTGTGGGAGATGCAGGGCCTCCAGACCGACTTCGAGACGCCCGAGTCCGGCCCGGCCGTCCACGACGGCACGGTATATGTGTGGGCGGACGCGCGGCTGCGCGCCCTGGAGGCGCGCACCGGTGCGGAGCGCTGGTCGTATCCGGTGGGCGACGCGGCGTCGTGCGGCGGTGTGCCGCTGCGTCTGCTGGCGGCGCCCGATGGGGTGGTCTATGTCTCCGCGGGGACGCGGGTGCTCGCGCTCGACGCCGCCCGCGGGGATGTGCGGTGGCGTTTCGAGGCGCCCGCCGTCTTCCTGTGCGCCCCCGCGTACGCGCCGGGGCCCGCGGTGACCGGCGGCGGCATCTACATCGCCGACTATCTGGGCACGGTGTACGCGCTGGACGCGGCGAACGGCCGCGACCGCTGGCGTATCGCCACCGAGGCCCGGCAGTCGATCGAGCCGGTGCTGGTGGCCGACGGTTCGGTCCATCTGGGCAGTGGCAGCGCGCTCTACACGCTCGACGCGGTCACCGGCACGCCCAAGTGGCGGTTCGCGGCGGGCGGCGAGGTCATCGGCTCGCCGGTGGTCGCCGACGGCCGGGTCCACTTCGGCTCGGCCGACCACTGCCTCTACACGGTGGACGCGGCGGGCGGACAACTGCGCTGGAAGCTGGCGACCGGCGGCGAGATCACCGGGTCCCCGGTGGCCGCCGGGGGTGTGGTGTACGCGTGCAGCAAGGACCGGTGCGTCTACGCGCTGGACGCGGTCAAGGGCACGGGCCAGTCCCGGCCGTCGGGCGGCCGGGCCTGACCCACCCCCGGGGGCGACGCGATGACGCGCCGCGGCGGCTGGTTGCGGGCTGTGTCCCTGACAATTCCTGCTACGGTTGCGGGCGTTCATCGACCTCCTGGGAGCCGGGAGGTCGATGGGTAACTCTCTACGCGGTCTTCGGGGGACGGGGTCTGTGATGCGGCGTGGTCTACGGCTGGCGGCCGTGCTCACCGTGGTGCTGGTGGCGCTGACCGGGTTCAAGGGGCGTGGCCATGGCCACGGGGGTGGCGGAGGCGGCTGTTCCAGCTCGTCCTCGCACCACTCGGGGTCCGGCTCCGGTTCCAGTTCCGGCTCGGGTGGTTACTCGGACTCCGACGACGAGAGCTCCACCACCGGTTCGGGCTCCGGCGGCTCCCGCTACCGCGACTATGACGATGACGACTACGGCGACAGCGCGTCCAGCGGCTCCTCGGGCAGCACCGCGTCGTCCAACGGGCCCCAGGCGACCGTCGTCATCTGCGCCGGTAAGGACAAGAGCGGCCGTCCGGCGGCGACCGTGAAGGTGCGCAACCGCTCGGGCGCGGCCGACACCTACCTCGTCGACATGAGCTTCCAGGACCGGGACGGCTCGACCCTGACCTCCGGGCGCGCCGATGTGCGGGTTCCCGCGGGGAAGTCGAGGACCGTACGGGTGCCGCTCGATGATCCCTCGGTGTCGGGAACCGTGGTCCGGTGTGAGGTCGTCTCCGTCCTCTGAGAGCCGGGCCAGGCGCGCTCATAGGTGACTTTGGGGTAGCAAAACCCGTTGCTAGGGTGGCGTGCACTTGTCAACCAGCCCTGGCTGGCTTGAATGTGTCTTTTCAACGGGGGTCATGCCATGCAACGCCGCTCCATGCGTATATTCGCCGTCGCCTTGGTCGGGCTCATCGCGCTGACCGGCTGCGGAAAGAAGGGCCGAAGTCACGACGGCGGCCTCGGCGGGTTCGTCTCGGGCGGGAGCGGCGGGGACAACCCCGCGTCCGGGCCCACCGACCTCCCCAGCGGGCTGCCCACCGGCGTGCCCACCGACTTGCCCAGCGGCGTCCCCTCCGACCTCGACGTGCCGTCGTACGAGGCCCCCACGCCCTCCTACACCTACTCCGCGCCGCCCACCTACAACTCGAACGGCACGAACGACATCACCGCCACCGGCTGCGACTACGACGAGTCGACCCACTCGTTCCAGTACACCCTGGACCTCAGGAACCCCGAGACGCAGTCCATGCACTACTCGATCACCATCGAGTGGGAAAACCAGAGCGGCGGCAGCCTGCTGGGATCCGACTACAAGTCCGTCACCGTGGCGTCCGGCAGCAGCCAGACCCTCAGCGCCACCTCCTACCGCTACCTCACCGAGCAGACCTCCTTCACCTGCAAGGTCACCTCGGCGCTCAAGTACCCCAGCTCCACCTGAGGCCCCGAGAAGCCGACCCGGAGCCGGTGGCCTCACCGCGTACGGAAGCCGGGCGTACGGGCCGCGAAGAGCGCGGCCTGGCGTCCCGGCGGCAGATTGCCCAGGGCGATCAACTGCGGGGCCTGTGCAAGCGCCTGGGCCAGCGCCCCCTCCTTCGCCGCCCATAGCGCCCTTACGGTCCCCTGCACCGCCTCCGTCGGGTACGACGCGATGACCGACGCGGCGCGGATGGCCGCCGTAAGGGCCTCACCGGCCGGGGCCACCTCGCTGACCAGGCCCGTCTCATACGCCCGCCGGGCCGAGAGCCGCTCCGCCGTCCCCATCAGCGCCATCCGCGCGACCTCGCCCATCGGCATCCGCTGCGCCATATAGACGGCCTCGTAGGCGCTGACCATCCCATAGCTGGTGTGCGGATCGAAGAAGGCCGCCGTCTCGTCGGCGACGATGAACTCGGCCTCGCCCAGCAGATAGAAGGCCCCGCCGCACGCCATCCCGGCCACCGCCGCGACCACCGGCTTCCACAGGTCGTTCGCCTTGGGCCCGACGGTGCGCAGCGGATCGTCCATCGCGTAGGGCGACGGCGGCTGCGCGACCTCCACCGAGCGGTCGATGCCGGTGCTGAAGGCCCGGCCGCCCGCGCCGGTGAGGACGACGGCCCGGACCGTGTCGTCGTGGCGGAAGCGCCGCCATACGGCCGTCAGTTCGCCGACCGTCTCCAGGTCGATGGCGTTGTGCCGCTCGGGCCGGTCGAGGGTGACGACCGCGACCCCGCTCTCCTCCACCCGTATGCGGACCGTCATGGCCGCTCCAGCAGCCAGCGCACCACCGTGAGTCCGCCCTCCGTCGCGTGGAAGGCGGCCTTCACGGGCGCGCCGATGCGGATCCGCTCCGGCGGGACCGAGTTCAGCGCGGCGTCCGCGGCGGCGACCAGATTGCCCACCAGCCGGATGCGCGGGGCGTCCGCGAGCTCCACGAGAACGACGTTGTACGGCGCCTGCGCCGCGTAGGCGGGCAACAGCGGGGGATGGGGCAGCACGTACGACCAGATCCGGCCACGGCCGCTCAACTTTTTCCACAGGCAGTCGAAGGACTGGCAGTGGGGGCAGCAGGGCCGGGGCGGAAAGCGTGGTTCGCCGCAGTCGGCGCAGCACTGGACGCGCAGTTCGCCGCGCGCCGCGTAGGCGAAGAAGGGCGCCCCGTCCTCGTCGGGCACGGGCGCCAGCAGGCCGTCGGACCCCTCGCTTCCGCCGCTCGCGGCCGTCGTCGCGTCAGCCGTCGTGTCCGTCGTCGCGTTGGCCGTTGCGTCCGTCGTCGTGTCCATCTGTGTCATGGCGTCGGTCAACTCCTCAGCAGCAGGGCCGATGTGGGAACCCCTTCACCCGCCGTGACCAGGCAGGTCGTGGCGCCGGGGACCTGGGCGGTGCCGGTGCCGCGAAGCTGTCTGACCCCTTCGGTGATGAGGTTGAAGCCATGGACGTACGCCTCGCTGAGGCCGCCCCCGCCGGTGTTGAGCGGCAGCCGTCCGCCGATCTCCAGCGCGCCCCCCTCGGTGAAGGCGGCGCCCTCGCCGCGGGCGCAGAAGCCGTAGCCCTCCAGGGAGAGCGGGATCAGCGGGGTGAACGCGTCGTAGATCTGCGCGACATCCACATCCTGCGGCCCGAAGTCGGCGGTTTTCCACAGCCGGCGGGCGGCGGTCCAGGAGGGGCCGGTGAGCGGGTCGTCGTTCCAGTAGTTGACCATCCCGTGGTGCTGGGCGGGCAGCCCCTGGGCGGCGGAGTGCACGTACACGGGCCGTTGCCGGCAGTCGCGCGCCCGCTCGGCCGACACCACCACACAGGCCAGCGCGCCATCGGTCTCCAGGCAGTTGTCGAAGAGGCAGAGCGGTTCGCTGATCCAGCGCGCGGTCATATACATCTCGCGGGTCAGCGGGCGGTCGTACATGATCGCGGCGGGGTTCTGATTGGCCCGGTTGCGGCAGGCCAGCGCGACATTGAAGAAGTGATCGCGGGTCGCGCCGTACTCATGCATATAGCGCCTGGCCAGCAGCCCGATCTCATCGGCCGGGCGCAGCAGTCCGTACGGCCGGGTCCACTGGGCCGGGGTGGGCAGTTGCGCCCGGGTGTTGGTCCAGGGGCGCGGTCCGCTGCCGCGTTTGCGCGACCGCCAGGCCACCCCGACGCTCGCCTGTCCGGTGGCGATCGCGGCGGCCAGATGCGCGACGGTCGCACAGGAACCGCCGCCCCCGTAGCCGACCTTGCTGAAGAAGGTCACATCCCCGGCGCCGATGGCCTTGGCGACCTCGACCTCGTCGGTCTCCTCCATGGTGTACGAGGCGAAGGCGTCCACCTCGGAGGGGGCGATGCCGGCGTCGTCGAGCGCGGCCAGGATCGCCCGGCAGGCCAGGGTCTTCTCGGACTCGGGGAGGTGTTTGGCGAACGGGGTCTGCCCGATGCCCGCTATCGCCGTCGCGTCCTTCAAGGTCGCCCCCGCGTTCGCCCCAGCCGTCGCCCCAGCCGTCGCCCCCGCCGTCGTCCTCGTCGCCCCCATGGCCGCCTCCGTGGTCGCGTTCACCGGTGCTGACAGCGGGGAAGGCTACCGCTAATCTGACGGGTAGTCAGCTAGTGGGGTCGTCCGTCCCGGGTTCCGGGGAGGGGAGCGGTCCGATGCAACGGATGGCACAGGGGAACACCGTCCCGGCCCTGATCCGGGCGGCGGTCGAGCGATACGGCCCGGCCGAGGCCGTGGTCGAGGGCCGCGCCCGGATCTCGTACGCCGAGCTCGGCGCCCGGATCGAACGCGCCGCGGCCGCGTGCGTCGCCTCGGGTCTCGAACCGGGCGACCGCGCCGCGATCTGGGCGCCCAACACCACCGACTGGATCGTGGCGGCGCTCGGCGCGGTCACCGCGGGCGGCGTGCTGGTCCCGGTCAACACCCGCTTCAAGGGCGCCGAGGCGGCGTATGTGCTGCGCCGCACCCGGGCCTCGCACCTGTTCATCACCGGTACCTTCCTGGGCACCTCTTATGTGGCGTCGCTGCGCCGGGCGGCGGGGGAGGGGGCGGGCCACGGCCCGCTGCCGCGCCTGCCCTACCTACGGGAGGTGGTCGTCCTCGCCGACAACGGCCCGGAGGACTTCCGCACCTGGAAGGACTTCCTGGCACTGGGCGACGCCGTATCCCCGGAGGAGGTCCGGTCCCGGGCGGAGGCGGTGCGCCCCACGGACCCCTCCGACATCACCTTCACCTCCGGCACCACCGGCCGGCCCAAGGGCGTCGTGACCACGCACTTCCAGACCGTGCGCGTCTTCGACACCTGGAGCGAGATCACGGGGCTGGCGACGGGCGATCGCTATCTGATCGTGAACCCGTTCTTCCACACCTTCGGCTACAAGGCGGGCATCATCGCCTGTCTGAGCCGCGGCGCCACGATGGTGCCGCAGCCGGTCTTCAGCGTGGAGACCGCCCTGGCCAATATCGCCGCCGAGCGCATCACCGTCCTCCCCGGCCCGCCCACGCTCCACCAGTCGCTCCTCGACCACCCGTCCCGCGCCGCCCATGACCTGTCCACGCTGCGCCTGGTCGTCACCGGCGCCGCCGTGGTCCCGCTGGAGCTGGTGGAACGGCTGCGCTCGGAGCTCGGGGTCGGCACCGTCCTGACGGCGTACGGCCTGACGGAGGCGTCCGGCACCGTCACGATGTGCCGCCGTGGCGATCCGCCCGAGGTCATCGCGGGCACGGCGGGCCGCGCGATTCCGGACACCGAGATCAAGATCGCCCATCCCACCGGACGCGAACTCCCCACGGGGCGGCCGGGCGAGGTCTGGGTCCGCGGCTACCACATCACCCCCGGCTACTTCGAGGATCCGATCGCCACGTCCCGCACCATCACCCCCGACGGCTGGCTGCGGACCGGCGATGTCGGGGTGATGGACGAGCAGGGCAATCTGCGCATCACCGACCGCATCAAGGACATGTTCATCGTCGGCGGCTTCAACGCCTATCCCGCCGAAATCGAGCAACTCATCGCCCGCCACCCCGATGTGGCCGACGTCGCCGTCGTCGGCATCCCGGATGCGCGCCTGGGCGAGGTGGCCAAGGCGTACGCGGTCCGGCGCCCGGATTCGACGCTGACCGCGGACGACCTGATCGCCTGGTCGCGCCGGGAGATGGCCAACTACAAGGTGCCACGGCAGGTGGTGTTCCTGGCCGAGTTGCCGCGCAACGCCAGCGGCAAGGTCCTCAAGGCCGAGCTGCGCGCGGGCCGGCCGCTTTCCTGACGGCCGCGGCCGCCGCCGAAGGCGGGCGCGCGGGCGGGGCATCACCAAGAGGGGCCGGGCAGGTTCGCCCGGCCCCTTCGGCCTTCGTAAGTCGTCTCGCCGCGCCTACTGCGGGCTGGTGGGGGCATGGCCCTCGCCCTGCGGGGCCGGGGCGGCAGCAGTGGCGTATTCGCTACTGTCCACGCCGACGATAGGGGTGTGACTATCGCTTGCAGCTGCGAATGCGGCTGTCTGGCTTGTGGCTCCGACCGCGGCACCTATCGCGATAATCAAGGTCGCAATGCCCTTTGTGGCACGAGTCATTCCGGTTCCTCCGATACGGGGGGTGATTATCTATTTTGTACTGCAAATTAACAAAGAGGGGTACGTGTGTTCGGCCATCTGGCCGGAAGTGGTCGAAGCTTGGCGGAAAGGGGGCCCGCCCGGTGGTGCGTGGAGCCGCTCGTCCGGAGGCGCCCGCACAGAGGGGCCGACGCCGATGACGTCCCCTCCGCGTCATCGACATCGGCCCCGCGGTTACCTGTTGGATACGAACGACGTTCCGTGGTGTTCCTACTGGGGTGCCGAGGGAGTGTGGCCTTCGCCATCGGTGCTGAGCTGCGGAGGCGCGGGCGTGTGGCCCTCCCCCTGCGTGCTGAGCTGCGGCGGCGCCGGGGTGTGACCCTCGTCCATGGTGCTGAGCTGCGGAGGCGCGGGCGTGTGCCCCTCCCCCTGCGTGATCAGCTGCGGCGGTGCGGGCGTGTGGCCTTCGCCCTGGGTGACCACCTCTGGTGGCGTCGGTGTGTGGCCCTCGTCCTGCGGAGTGAGGGTCGCCGGGTCGGCCTCCAGTGGCCGGTAGGTGTCGGACTGGGGCTTCTTGTCCGTGCTTGTCACGATCAACTCCATCGGATGCTCTGGTCGGTAGAGGCCCGTTGACACCCGCCCGGCGACTCCCCCGTGGGTCGCCGGACAGGTGTCTCAAAAGGGCCGCCCACCTTACGGTGTGACCTCGCAACCGACCCGTCTGCCCCCCGCGGGGACGGGTCGACCGGTACTAAGACTCCCGGACAGCGATAAACGATTGATGAACGGTCGGCGGGACGCGCGATTATGCCGCGGTCGCGGGGGTCAGAAGCCCGCGGACGTCCTCCGCCTCGGGCGCCCCGAGCCGCTCGTGGATCGACAGCGCCTCACGCCAGCAGGCATCCGCGCGCTCGTTCTGGCCGAGCTCCAGCAGTGCCTTGCCGAGCAGCGTCAGCACGATGGCCCGGCGCCACTCGCCCCCGATGCCCCGCAGGGCGAGGGCCTGTTCGGCGTGGGTGGCGGCCTCCGCCGGGCGCCCGATGGACAGATGCGCCTCGGCCATCCGCTGGTGGGTCATGCCCTCCCAGAGCGGCTGGCGGTGCTCACGGAAGAGGCCGAGGGCCTCGGTGAGCTGCTCCAGCGCGTGCGCCAGGCTTCCGGCCCCGGTCAGGGCGATACCGAGCGCGTACTTCCCGTTGGCCAGGCGCAGGGTGCGCCCCAGGCTCCCGTAGATCCGCACGCCCTGCCGGGCCAGGTCCACGGCGCTGTCGATGCGGCCCATCTCCACATACGCGCGGGACAGGTTGCACAGCGCGCTGGCTTCGCCGGGCTGGTCGTCCACGGCCCGGTAGGCGTCGATGGCGCGGAGGAAATGCCGCTCCGCGTCGTCCCAGCGGGTACGGCTGAGGTGCGCGATGATGCCGCGCTCGGTGAGGGCGCGGCCCATGGTCACGTGGTCCTCGACCGTGGAGCCCAGGGCCAGGGCGCGCTCCGCCTCCGCGTCGGCCTCTTCCAGCCGGCCGGTGAGGTTGCGCACCTTGGCCAGGCAGGTGCGGGCCCGGCCTTCGGCCCGGATGTCGCCGACCGTGTGTGCCGTCTCGCTGACGACGCGGGCGACGGCCTCGTAGCGCGGGGCGTTGGCACCGGATTCGGCCAGGTCCATCGCGGCGAGCAGCAGATCCGCCGCCCGGCCCAGGGTGGTGCCCGAGGCGGCCTGCTGGGCGCAGGCCAGCAGGCAGTCGGCCTCGGTGAACAGCCAGTCCAAGGCGGCGTCCTGATGCGGGAAGACCAGGCCGGGGTGGTCGGCGGGGGCCAGGTGGTCGCCCAGCCGGTCGCCCGGCCGCTCCATGGCGTACACCCGCGCCGCCGTGGCGAGGTAGAAGCTCAGCAGCCGGGAGAGCGCCGCCTCGCGTTCCGTGGCCGACTGGTGCCGCTCCGCGCGGTCACGCGCGTAGAGCCGTACGAGGTCGTGGTAGCGGTAGCGGCCGGGCGCCGCGGACTCCAGCAGGGAGGCGTCGACCAGGGACTCCAGGAGCTCCTCGGTGTCGAAGGTGTCCAGCTCCAGGGCGACGGCCGCCGCGGCGAGCGAGATGTCGGGGCCGTCCGCCAGCCCCAGCAGCCGGAACGCCCGGGCCTGCGGCGGCTCGAGCTGGCCGTAGCCCAGCTCGAAGGTGGCCCGTACGGCCAGGTCGCCCGCCCGCAGCTCGTCCAGCCGCCGGCGCTGGTTGGCGAGCTTGCGCGCCAGCGTGGAGACGGTCCAGGTGCGGCGCGAGGCCAGCCGGGAGGCCGCGATCCGGATGGCCAGCGGCAGGAAACCGCACGCCGCCACCACGTCCATGGCCGCGTCGCGCTCCGAACTGACCCGCTCCGCGCCCACGATGCGGGTGAAGAGGACCAGCGCCTCCTCGGGGCTCATCACGTCCAGGTCGACCAGGTGGGCGCCCTCCAGGTCGACCATCCGGGTCCGGCTGGTGATCAGCGCGGCGCAGCCCGGCGTACCGGGCAGCAGCGGCCTGACCTGCGCGGCGTCGCGCGCGTTGTCGAGCAGCGTGAGCACCCGGCGGCCGTCCAGCATCGAGCGGTAGAGCGCGGCTCGCTCGTGGACGCCCTCGGGGATCGCGCTGTCCGGGGTGCCGAGGGCGCGCAGGAAGGCGCCCAGGATCGCGTTGGGCTCAGCGGGCACCGGGCCGGCGCCCTGGAGGTCGACGTAGAGCTGGCCGTCGGGGAAGTGGGCGCGGGCCGCGTGGGCGACGTGCACGGCGAGCGTCGTCTTGCCGACCCCACCGATTCCGGCCACTGCTGACACGGCCATGACACGCCCCTCGGCGGTGGCGAGCTCATCGCTCAGCTCCTCGACGAAGGCGACCCGGCCGGTGAAGTCCGCGACCGTCGCGGGGAGCTGGGCCGGCCTGACGAAGCTGGGCCCGGCGTGCGTGCGGTCGTCCACCGGGACCGCCAGCTCGGCATCCGCCTGCAGAATGCGCTGATGCAGGTCGGACAGCTCCGCGCAGGGGTCCACACCGAGATCCTCGGCGAGCAGCCGCCTCGTGTCGTTGTACACCGCCAGGGCCTCGGCCTGCCGGCCGCTGCGGTAGAGCGCCAGCATCAGCAGCTCGCGCAGCCGCTCCCGGAGCGGATGGGCGGCGGTCAGCGCGGTGAGCTCGGAGACCACCTCGGTGTGGTGGCCCAGCTCCAGGTCGAGATCGAGCCTGGTCTCGGTGAGCACGAGCTGCCACTCCGACAGCCGGGCGCGCTGGGTCGTGGCGTAGGGCCCCGACAGCCCGGCCAGGGACTCACCGTCCCAGAGGTCCAGCGCCCGGCCGATGAGCTCATGGGCGCGCAGCCGGTCGCCCGAGTGCCGGGCCTTCTCCGCCTCCGCGGCCAGGCTCTCGGCCACGTCGATGTCCAGGGCCCCGAGGCCCACCTGGACCGCGTAGCCGCCCGATTCGCTGACCAGGATGTCCGAATGCGGGGTGAACGCCTTGCGCAGCCGGGAGGCGTAGGTGCGCAGCGCCGCGATGGCGGCGTCCGGCGGATCGTCGCCCCATAGGGCGTCGACGAGTTCGGGGGCGGTGGCGGTGCGCCCGCCGCGCAGCAGCAGAGCGGCGAGCAGGGCTCTTTGCTGCGGTGATCCGGTGCTGAGCTGTTCCTCGCCCCGAAAGGCCCGTACCGGTCCGAGCACGGTGAAGCGCAAGGACTGCTCCTGCGCCCGCTCCTTCTCGCCGGTCATGGTCTCCCCCTGCCTCTGCTCCCAGTTGCACGGGCCAGTTTGCCTTGCCGATACCCCTCACGTCAGTAGGGGCCGGACCTCTCCACAAGGCCCGCCCGACTTCGAGACCTCGACAGGCCGACGGATCGTCAGTTCCGGGGCTCGCTTTCGGACACCGGGGGGCCGACTCCGAAGGCTTCCCGATGGCCGGGATTCGGATCCGTGGACGCCGGGAGATCCGGCGCCGAGGCCGCCAGCAGTTGGCGCACCTCCTCGGGCTCGGGTGAGCCCAGCCGTTCGCGAAGGGCCCGCGCCTGACTCCAGCAGTCCTCGGCCCGGCCGCGCTGCCCGGCCGCCATCAGGGCCTTCGATAAAACGGTGAGAAAGGAGAAGCGCCGCCACTCGCCGCCGAGACCGCCCAGGGCGAGGGACTGCTCGGCGTGCGCCACCGCCTTGGTGGGGCGATGCGCTGCCAGATGCATTTCGGCCAGCCGGAAATGGGCCATGCCTTCCCACAGCGGCTGACGGGCTTCGTGGAACAGGTCGAGCGCCTCGGAGAGATGAACGGACGCCTCTTCCAGACGATGGGCACGCGTCAGCGCGATGCCGAGGGTGTACATCCCGTTGGCGAGCCGTAGGGGGGCGCCGAGCCTGCGGTAGATGGCGAGCCCCTGCTCGGCCAGTTCCACGCCGGACCGGGTGCGGCCCCGGCTCACATGAAGCCGGGAGAGATTGGCCAGGGCGCTCGCCTCACCGGCCTCGTTGGCATCGGCGCGGAACGCGTCGAGGGCCTGTCCGAGGAACCGCTCCGCGTCGTCGTACCGCCCCAGGCCGTTGGTGACGATGCCGAGCTGGTTGGAGGCGCGGCTGGCGATCACCGGATCCCCGCCGTCCAGCTCCAGCGCGCGCCGAAGCTCGCGCTCGGCCTGCGCGTACCGGCCCGTGAAGCTGTACAGATGCCCCAGCGCCGAGCGGGCGCGGGCCTCGGTACGGGAGTCCCCGGCGGCGTGGGCCGCGTCGCCGGCCGCCCGCGCCACCGTTTCGTACTGCCGCGGCCGGGCCCCGGACTCGGCGAGGTCCAGCGCGCCCAGCAGCAGATCCCCGGCGCGGCGGCGGGTGGTCTCCCCGGTGCATCTGGGTACGCAGTCGAGCAGGCAGTCGCCCTCCGCGAAGAGCCAGTCCAGGGCGGCTCTGGAGGTCTCGAAGCACAGCCCGGGGTGGCCGGTGGGCTCCAGGTGCTCGACCATCCGGTCCCCGGGCCGCTCCATGGCGTACACCCGCGCCGCCGTGGCGAGGTAGAAGTCCAGCAGCCGCGACAGCGCCTCCTCGCGCTCCGCCGCCGCCTGCGACTCCCGCTCGGCGCAGGCCCGTGCGTAGAGCCGTACGAGGTCATGGAAGCGGTAGCGCCCCGGTACGGCGGACTCCAGCAGCGAGATGTCCACGAGGGAGGTGAGCAGCCGGGCGGTCTCCTCGACGTCGAGGCCGAGCACCGCGCCCGCCGCCGGCAGCGAGATGTCCGGGCTGCCGACCAGGCCGAGCAGGCGGAAGGCGCGGGCCTGGGCCGGGTCGAGCTGTCCGTAGCCGAGCCCGAAGGTCGCCTTCACCGCCAGATCCCCGGCCCGCAGCTCGTCCAGCCGCCGGCGCTCGTCGGCGAGTTTGCGGGCGAGAACGGAGACGGTCCAGGTGCGGCGGGAGGCGAGCCGGCAGGCCGCGATGCGGATGGCGAGCGGAAGGTAGGAGCAGGACGCCACCACCTCCATGACCGCCGCGCGCTCGACCATCGCCCGCTCCTCGCCGACGATCAGCGCGAAGAGGGCGAACGCCTCCGTCGGGCTCATCGCGTCCAGGTCGACCAGGTGGGCGCGGTCCAGGTCGGCCATATGGGCGCGGCTGGTGATCAGCCCCACGCAGTCGGGTGCGCCCTCGCCCGGGAGCAGCGGCCGGACCTGGGCGGCGTCGCGGGCGTTGTCCAGCAGGACGAGGACCCGGCGGCCCTCCAGCGAGGCGCGGTAGAGGGCGGCGCGCTCCTCGGTGCCGTCCGGGATGGCGGCGTCAGGGGTGCCGAGCGAGCGCAGGAAGGCGCCGAGCACGGTTTCGGGGTCGGCGGGGGAGGAGCCCGCACCGCCGAGGTCGACGTAGAGCTGGCCGTCGGGGAAGTGGTGCCGGGCGGTGTGCGCGAGATGGACGGCCAGGGCGGTCTTGCCGATGCCTCCGATACCGGCGATGGCGATGGCGGCCGGCCGGTCGGAGGGGGGCGCGAGCCGGTCGTTCAGCTCCCGTACGAGGTCCTCGCGGCCGGTGAAGTCGGCCACCGCCGCGGGCAGTTGCGCGGGGCGGACGGCGGTGGTGACGGCGGCCAGGGGGCGTTGCGGGCGGCCCACGGCGGTGGGCCGGGAGAACGCGGCGGCGGACCGTGGAGCGGCGTGCGGCCGGAGCCCGGGGACGACTTCGGCGCGGTAGCCGCTCTCCCACTCCAGCCCGATCCGTGTCCGGTCGAGGGCGGGGTCCGGGTCCTCGCCGAGGGCGAGGTGTGCCTCGTCACCGCGCCACCGCCGGTCCGGTACGGATCCGGTGGAACCTGTCCGCCGCCCCAGGCGCTCGTCGCCGACCATGGTGCCCCCCGCACACGCTTCCTCGCTGTACGGCCAGTCTGCCGTGCCTGTGGGCCGTACGTCAGTAAAGACTTCGACGTGTCCGTGGCATCCCCCGATCCTCGCGGGAGGTGTCCAGTGAGCTGACGATCCGTCAGATCGGCGCTACCGTGCAGTCATGGAGAGCTTCCCGAAGATAATCTCGGTGGACGACCACACGGTTGAGCCCCCTCACGTCTGGCGGGACCGCCTCCCGTCCAGGTACCGCGACACCGGGCCGCGCATCGTCCGGGCGCCGCTGAAGGAGATGACCTTCATCGGCGGCCGGTTCGCCCCGAAGATGGGCGCGCCCGGGGATGACGGGCCGCTCGCCGACTGGTGGGTGTACGAGGAGCTGCACCGGCCGCTGACCCGGCTGGACACCGCCGTCGGATACGACCGGGACGAGGTCAGACTCGAGGCCATCACCTACGAGCAGATGCGGCCCGGCTCCTTCTCGGTGCCGGACCGGCTCGCGGACATGGACGTCAACCACGTCCAGTCGGCGCTCTGCTTCCCGACCTTCCCCCGCTTCTGCGGGCAGACCTTCACCGAGGCCGCCGACCGCGAGCTGGGGCTGCTCGGGGTCCGGGCGTACAACGACTGGATGGTGGAGGAGTGGTGCGGCCCCGAGGCCCGGGGCCGGCTGATCCCGCTGATCATCGTCCCGCTGTGGGACGCCGAACTGGCCGCCGCCGAGGTGCGGCGGAACGCGGCGCGCGGGGTGCGGGCCGTCTGCTTCTCGGAGATCCCGCCGAACCTGGGGCTGCCGTCGATCCACACCGACGACTGGGACCCGTTCCTCGCCGCGTGCGACGAGACCGGCACGGTCATCGCGATGCACATCGGTTCCTCCTCCCGGATGCCCTCGACCTCCGCGGACGCGCCGCCCGCGGTCGGCTCCACGATCACCTTCGCCAACTGCTGCTTCTCGATGGTCGACTGGCTGATGAGCGGGAAGTTCGAGCGCTTCCCCGACCTCAAGGTGATGTACGCGGAGGGCCAGATCGGCTGGATCCCCTACATCCTCGAGCGCGCCGACGTGGTGTGGGAGGAGAACCGGGGCTGGGGCGGAGTGGCCGACAAGGTGCTGCGCCCGCCGTCCGAGCTGTTCGCGGAGCATGTGTACGGATGCTTCTTCGACGACGCCTTCGGGCTGCGCAACCTCGACGCGATCGGGGTCGGCAACGTGCTGTACGAGACGGACTATCCGCACTCCGACTCCACCTGGCCCAAGTCGCGCGAGGTCGGCGAGGCGCAGATGGGGCATCTGGCGCCGGATGTCGTGGAGCGGATCGTGCGCGGCAACGCCATCGACCTGCTGGGGCTCACGGCGGACGGGCTCTGGGCGGGGGCGCCGGGGGCGTAGCCCGGACCGCCGGGCTTCCGTGGGGCCTTGGTCACGGAGGAGCAAGAAACCGGTCACTGCCGGTCAATGACATCCTCCGGGTGCTCCGGCAGGCTGTGGGGCATACCGGCCCTCCCCCTCCCAACGCCGTCACCCACCCCTACGAAGTGACAGGGGCCGTGGGTGGTGCGGAGGGCCGGGAGTCCGTGCGCACCGGGCGCCGCGGGGTTGCGCCCGGCGCGCGGGACACCAGCGCCAGGTGGCGGTAGTCGCTGGGCGGCATGCCGTACGCGGCGCGGAAGGCGCGGCTGAAGACGGCGGGGTGGGCGAAGCCCCAGCGGGCGGCGAGTTCGTGGATGGGGACGGTGTGGAGGCCGGGGTCGGTGAGGTCGCGCCGGACGCGGTCCAGCCGCTGCTGCCGGATCCATGCGGAGACCGTGGTGTCGCGGGCGCGGAAGAGGCGGTGCAGATAGCCGACGGAGATGTGGTGCGCGGCGGCGATGGTGGCCGGTGACAGCTCCGGGTCGGACAGGTTCCGCTGGATGAAGCTCTGCACCCGTAAGGCCAGTGCGTGCCGGCGGGTCTCGGGCGGCAGGGCGTCGTCGGCCTCGACGGCCTGGGCGAGCAGCGCCGCCGCCAGGTCGATCAGTACGGTCCCCAGGCGCGGGCCGTCGGAGGGGCCGTAGGAGCCGCGGTCCGCGGCCAGCCGGGCGAGGAACCCGGTCAGCAGGGCACCGACGCCCCCGCGCGCCGGGATGGGCCGGGCGAGCAGCCGGTCGATCCGGTCGTGCGGGACCGGTATCAGGGCCTTGGGGATCTCCAGGCCCACGCCTCCGGGAGGGCCGCCGAAGGCCAGACAGTCGAAGGGGCGCGAGGTGTCGACGACGTAGAGCCCCTGCGCGCGGTGCGCGGCCTCCTGGCGGGACTGGGAGACCTGGAGGTTTCCCTCCTGGATGAACGAGAAGTGGTACAGCTCGGGGTCGGACTGCCGGATCAGCTTGGGCGTCCGCCGGAAGTTCATCTCACGGAACTTCGTGGGCCACACGGAGGCGGCGCCGAACTCGAGGATGCGCACCTCTCCCCGGAAGTCACCGGTGTGGTCGCTGCTCATCTCCATGGGCGCCAGGAGTTGTGTCATCTGCTCGCGCCAGAAGTCGAACCGATCCGCTCTGGGCAGATCGTCGCAGCGGAAGACCGTCTCGATCATCACGTGCCCCTCTGTGTGCCCCTTACTGTGCCCCGTGGTGGCCCCTGAGCGGGGCGGCGGGCGATGGGCCCGAGGTCCGAACGTCCGTACGCTAGCAGGGCCTCCCATGCGGGACGAGGCTGCCGTACCCCTTGTCTGATGGACCGTCAGATACCACCATGTCCGACGTCCGATACGACGATGGCGGTCCACCGACGAGGAGGCCCGGCATGCGCGTCCTGCCCCGGGGCCGGTTGAGCTACGGCATGCAGTTGCCCGTCCAGTCGCAGTCCACCCTTTACGCCGAGCCATGGGAGGCGGCGGCGGGCCCCGCCGAGCTGCTCGCGGTCGCCCGCGCCGCCGACCGGCTCGGCTTCTCCTACCTCGCCGTCTGCGACCATGTCGCGATCCCACGGCGGCTGGCCGCCGCGATGGGCACCGTCTGGTACGACCCGGTGGCCACTCTCGGCTGGCTCGCCGCGGCCACCGAGCGGGTGCGGCTGCTCAGCCATGTGGCGGTGGCCGCGCTGCGGCATCCGCTGCTGACCGCCAAGCAGTACGCGACGCTCGACCACCTCTCCGGCGGCCGGCTGATCCTCGGGGTCGGGGCCGGGCATGTGCGGGAGGAGTTCGAGGCGCTCGGGGTGGACTTCGCCCGGCGCGGTGCGCTGCTGGACGAGACGGTCGACGCGCTGAAGGCGGCGCTGGGGCCCGAGGAGTTCCCCGACTTCCGCGGGGAGCGGTTCGCGTTCAGCGGTCTGGGGCAGGCCCCGCGCCCCGTCCAGACGCCACGGCCCCCGCTGTGGATCGGCGGCTCCTCGCCCGCGGCGGTGCGCCGGGCGGCGATCCGGGGCGACGGCTGGCTGCCGCAGGGCGATCCACGGGACCGGCTGCCCGGCCAGCTCGCCCGGCTGCGCGCGCTGCGGGAAGAAGCGGGAATCGACGAGCCCGCCGAGATCGGCGCGATCACCGAACCGCTGTACGTGGGCGAGACAAGCTGGGACGTGGGGCGCCGCACCCTGACCGGCGCGCCGGAGCGGCTGGCCGGGAGCCTGCGCGCGTACGCCGCGATGGGGGTGGACCAGATCCAGGTGCGGTTCCGCTGCCGGGACCACACCGAACTGACCGACCAGATGGCGGCCTTCGCCGCCGATGTCGCTCCGCACCTCGATGACTAGCTCGATGACTAGCTCGATGACTGGCTCGATGACTGGCTCGATGACTAGGGAGAACGGAATGGGCAAGCTGGACGGGCGGGTCGTCGTCATCACCGGGGCGGCGCGCGGACAAGGTGAACACGAGGCGCGGCTGTTCGTGGCGGAGGGCGCGCGGGTGGTCCTCTGCGATGTGCTGGACGAGCCGGGCGAGGCGCTGGCCAAGGAGCTGGGCGAGAGCGCCCGCTTCGTCCATCTGGACGTGGGCCGGGAGGACGACTGGAACGCCGCCGTCGAGGCCGCCAAGGACGCCTTCGGCGCGGTGGACGGCCTGGTCAACAACGCGGGGATCCTCCGCTTCAACGAGCTGGTCAGCACCCCGCTCACGGAGTATCTGGAGGTGGTCCAGGTCAACCAGGTCGGGGCGTTCCTGGGGATGCGGACCCTCGCGCCGGAGCTGGGGTCGGCGGGCGGCGGGACGATCGTGAACACCGCCTCGTACGTCGCCCTGTCCGGTATGCCCTTCCTCACCTCGTATGCCGCGACGAAGGCGGCGGTGGTGGGGATGACGCGGGTGGCGGCGATGGAGCTCGCGGACAAGGGCATCCGGGTCAACGCGATCTGCCCGGGCGCGATCGACACCCCCATGACCAACCCGGCCCAGCTCGACCCGGGCGCCGACGCCGCGGAGGCGTCGGCGGCGGTCGACGAGCTCTACCGCAAGCTGGTGCCGCTGGGCCGGATCGGCCGCCCGGAGGAGGTGGCGCGGCTGGCGCTCTTCCTGTCGTCGGAGGACTCGTCGTATGTGACGGGCCAGCCGTTCGTCGTCGACGGCGGCTGGCTGACCGGCGTCTCGGTCTTCTAGGGCCTGTCGTTTGGATCAGGCCGGGCTCGCGGGGTCTGGCACGCGCATCTGCGGCGTTGTCGTCACTCGCCGACGCTCCGCGTCGACTCCCTCCTCCGCCTTGCAGCTGCACGCACCAGACCCCGCTCCCTGATCCGGCCTGATCCAAACCACAGACCCTAGGACCCCTCCGGGTCCGGCGCGGCCGCGGCCCTTGACGGTCCCTGTCCGCGGTGCCAGAGTCAATCAAAATCTGACGATCCGTCAGATTGAGTCGTCTGAGGCGGTGAACCTCCATGGAATTCGGACTCTTTGTGCAGGGATACGTCCCTGAAAGCCGACGCCGAACCGACCCCGAGGCCGAGCACCACGCGCTCGTCGAGGAGACCGAGTACGTCATCCAGGCCGACCGGTCGGGCTTCAAGTACGCATGGGCCTCCGAGCACCACTTCCTGGAGGAGTACTCCCACCTCTCCGCGAACGATGTCTACCTCGGCTATCTCGCCCACGCCACCGAGCGCATCCACCTGGGCTCCGGCATCTTCAACCCGCTGCCGCAGGTCAACCACCCGGTCAAGGTCGCCGAGAAGGTCGCGATGCTCGACCACCTCTCCGGCGGCCGGTTCGAGTTCGGCTCGGGCCGGGGCGCGGGCAGCCACGAGATCCTCGGCTTCCTCCCGGGGATCACCGACATGAACGCCACCAAGGAGATCTGGGAAGAGACGATCGCCGAGTTCCCCAAGATGTGGCTGCAGGACGAATACCAGGGCTTCACGGGCAAGCACTGGTCGCTGCCGCCGCGCAAGGTGCTGCCCAAGCCGTACGGGGGCTCCCACCCGGCGATGTGGTACGCGGCCGGGTCGCCGCCCTCGTACGCGATGGCCGGCAAGAAGGGCCTCGGGGTGCTCGGCTTCTCCATCCAGAAGGTCTCGGACATGGAGTGGGTCCTCGACTCCTACAAGAACGCGATCAAGGAGGCCGAGCCGGTCGGCGGCTTCGTCAACGACAACGTGATGGTCACCTCCACCGCGATCTGCGCGGAGACCCATGCCAAGGCCGTGGAGATCGCGGTCGGCGGCGGGCTCAACTATCTGCAGTCGCTGCTCTTCCGCTACCACGACACCTTCCCCCGCCCGGACGGCATCCCGGAGTGGCCCGAGCTGCTGCCGGAGTACACCGAGGAGATCATCGAACTCCTCATCGCCGAGGAGCTGATGATCTGCGGCGACCCGGACGAGGTCTTCCGCCAGTGCAAGCGGTGGGAGCAGGCCGGGGCCGACCAACTGTCGTTCGGGCTGCCGATCGGGATCGGCTACGAGGACACGATGAACACGGTCAAGCTCATCGGCGAGCACGTCATCCCGAAGATCGACACCGATCCGGTGCACCGCACGACCCGCTTCCGCCACGCCGGGACCCGGTAGCGGCGGAGGCGACAGCGGAGACTCCGTAGCCGCGGAGGCGAGAGCGGAGGCTCCGTAGCCGCGGAGGCGAGAGCGGAGGCTCCGTAGCCGCGGAGGCGAGAGCAGAGCCCCAGCAGCCGCGGAGGCGAGAGCAGAGCCCCAGCAGCCGCAGACGTGCGAGCCGAGACCCGGCAGCCGCAGACGCGAGAAGGGATCCACCCGTGCTCGACCACCTGATCAAGGGCGCCACCGTGGCGGACGGCACCGGCGCGCCCTCCTACGTCGCCGACGTCGGCATCCGGGACGGCCGGATCGTGGCCATCGCCGAGCCCGGGACCGTCACCGAACCGGCGCGGTCCGCCGAGGACGCCACCGGGCTCGTCCTCGCGCCCGGGTTCGTCGACCCGCACACCCACTACGACGCCCAGCTTTTCTGGGATCCGTACGCCACCCCCTCCATGAACCACGGCGTGACCACCGTCGCGGGCGGCAACTGCGGCTTCACCCTCGCCCCGCTCAACCCCGACCGGCCCGGCGACGCCGACTACACCCGGCGGATGATGAGCCGGGTCGAGGGCATGTCGCTGGTGGCGCTGGAGCAGGGCGCGCCCTGGAACTGGCACGGCTTCGGCGAGTACCTGGACGCGCTGGAGGGCCGGATCGCCGTCAATGCGGGCTTCATGGTGGGGCACTGCGCGCTGCGCCGCCATGCGATGGGCGAGGACGCGATCGGCGGACAGCCCACGCCCGCGCAACTGGAGGAGATGCTGCGGCTCTTCCACGAGGCGATGGACGCGGGGGCGTGGGGGCTGTCCACCACCCAGTCCTCGACCCACTCGGACGGGGACGGACGGCCGGTCGCCTCCCGTCACGCGGGGCCCGAGGAACTCCTGGCGCTCTCCCGGGCCGTCGGCGACCACGAGGGGACGCAGATCGAGGCGATCGTGGCGGGCTGTCTCGACCAATTCGCCGACGAGGAGATCGATCTGCTGGTGGAGATGAGCGCGGCCGCCGGCCGCCCGCTCAACTGGAACGTGCTGACCATCGACGCGGCCGTCCCCGAGCGGGTGCCGCGCCAGCTCCAGGCCGGCGAACGGGCCCGTAAGGCGGGCGGCAGGATCGTCGCGCTCACCATGCCGATCCTCACCCCCATGAACATGTCGCTCGGCACCTTCTGCGCGCTGAACCTCATCCCGGGCTGGGGCGACATCCTGGGGCTGCCGATCCCGGAGCGGATCGCGAAGCTCCGCGACCCGGACGTACGGGCGGAGATGCTGCGCCGCGCGAGCAGCCCCGAGGCCGGGGTCTTCCGCCGGCTCACCCACTTCGGGCGGTACGTCATCGGCGACACCTACAGCGCGGCCAACGCCGGGCTGACCGGCCGGGTCGTCCGCGACGTCGCCGCCGAGCGCGGCCAGGAGGACTTCGCCGCACTGGTGGAGATCTGCGCCGCCGACGAGATGCGCACGGTGCTGTGGCCCATGCCGACCGACAACGACCCGGCGAGCTGGGAGCTGCGCCGGCGGACCTGGGAGCACGAGGACGTCATGCTCGGCGGCTCGGACGCGGGGGCCCATCTGGACCGGATGTGCGGCGCCCCGTACACCACCCGCTTCATCGGCGACTGTCTGCGCGGACGGAAGCTGGTCGGCCTGGAGCGGGCGGTACGGATGCTGACGGACGATCCGGCGCGGCTGCTCGGGCTGCGCGAACGCGGCCGGATCGCCGAGGGCTACCACGCCGACCTGGTCCTCTTCGCCCCCGAGCGGATCGACGCGGGCCAGGCGCGGCTGGTGCACGACCTGCCGGGCGACAGCCCTCGGCTGGACTCGCGGGCGATGGGGATCGTGAGCGTCCGGGTGGGCGGCACCGAGACCATCCGGGACGACGAGATCACCGGCGCGGTGCCGGGCAGGGTGCTGCGGTCGGGCCGGGACACGGAGACGGTGAGCACGAGGAGCTGAGCCGATGGCACGCGCGGCCCTGATCACGGGCGCCTCACGCGGTATCGGCCTGGCGGTGGCGAGGGCGCTGACGGCGGACGGCGCCGCGGTGTGCCTCACGGCGCGGGACCCGAAGGAGCTGGCCGATGCCGTACGCGGCCTCGGCCCGTGCGCCATCGCCTGCCCGGGGGACGTGGCGGACCCGGCCCATCTGGAGGCGGCGGTGGCCCGCACCCTCGTGGAGTTCGGCCGCCTCGACATCCTGGTCAACAACGCCGCCACCAACGCCCCGCTCGGCCCGCTGATGACGGTGGACCCACTCGCCTGGCGCATGGCCTTCACGGTCAATGTGGAGGCCCCGCTGCGGCTGACCCAGGCGGCCTGGCGAGCCTGGATGCGCGACCACGGCGGCGCGGTCGTCAACATCTGCACCGAGGGCACCCACGGCGTCGGCCCGGGCGTCGGCGCCTACGGCACCGCCAAGACCGCCCTCCTCCGCCTCACCCGCCAGCTCGCCGCCGAACTGGCCCCGGCCGTCCGCGTCAACGCCGTCTCCCCGGGGCTGGTCCGCACCGAGATGGCCCGCTTCGTCTGGGAGCCCGGCGAGCGGGAGATCGCCGCGGCGCTCCCGCTGGCGCGGATCGGCGAACCGGAGGACGTGGCGCGCGCGGTCCGCTGGCTGGTCTCGGACGAGGCGTCCTGGATCACCGGCGCGGACCTGGTGGTCGACGGCGGACGCAGGGTCCGCGCGGGGCGGCCTCTCGGCTGACGGGGCGGGGCCCGCTTTCCTCTTCCTGGACCTGGACCGGGGAGCGGCCCCTGTTCCTGGACCGGGTGTCAGTCGTTCGCCGGTGGCGTCAGTCCGTGGCGGTGGAGGAAGGCGTCCACGAGCCGGTCGGTGAAGTCCTGGCCGATAGGTTCGTCGGTCACCAGCACCCGGTAGTAGAGGGGGCCCATGAGCTGGTCGGTCTCGGCGGTCAGGTCCAGGCCGGGCGGCAACTCCCCGCGCTCCATGGCCCGTTCCAGCGGGAGGCAGTCGCGGCGGCGCTGGTCGTCGAGGTACCGGGACCGGAAGTCCCGGGCGAACCCCGGATCGTGCTGCGCCTGGGCGACCAGGGCCTTGAAGACGGCGCCGGCGTCGGACGCGCTGAGGAACCCGGCCAGGTCGCACAGATAGCTGCGCAGGTCCAGGGCGAGATCACCGCGGTCGCGCACGGGCAGGTCCTCGGCCACATCCTGGAGGAAGGCGTCCATGAGGATGTCGGTCTTGGCGCTCCACCAGCGGTAGATCGTCTGCTTGGCGACCCCGGCCCGGGTGGCGATGCCCTCCATGGTGACGCCCGCGAAACCCTTCTCGGCCAGCAGATCGTCCGCCGCGTTCAGCACCGCCAGCCGGGCCTGTTCGCTGCGCCCGTGCCGGTTGCCGTGGTGGCGTGGTGCCGGTCGGTCGGTGCCGCTCGTCCCGGCGGTCTGTGTCGCGCGTGCCATCTCGCCTCCCCGAGATCTCAGGATAACCACCCTCCCTCGCTCCACCTCTTCTAGACAAGACGCAACGTCGCGTCTACTCTAAAACTCATGACAGTCACTCACACGCTTGCCGACCCCCGGGTCGAGACCGCCATCAGCCGGATGTTCGCGCTGGCCGAGCAGGACGAGACCGCCCAAGGGCAACTGCCGTCCGGCGCACAGGAATCGATGGCCCCGCAGGAGCTCGCCGACGCCGCGGCCGGGATCTACATGCCGATCTCCGCCGAGGGCGGGAAGCTGCTCTACAACCTGGTCCGCGCCATCCGCCCGGCCACGGTGGTCGAATTCGGCATGTCCTTCGGGATCTCCACGCTCCATCTGGCCGCCGCCGTGCGGGACAACGGCACCGGGCGCGTCATCACCACGGAGATGAGCAAGGACAAGATCGCCGCGGCCCGCCGCACCTTCGCCGAGACCGGGCTGGACGACGTGATCACCGTGCTGGAAGGGGACGCCCGGGAGACGCTCGCCGACATCGAGGGCCCCCTGGAGCTGGTCCTGCTCGACGGCTGGAAGGACCTGTGCCTGCCCGTGCTGCGGATGCTCGAACCGCGTCTGCGACCCGGCGCCCTCGTCGTGGCCGACGACGTCGACCAGGGCGAGGGCCTCCTGCGGTCGTATCTCGGCTACGTACGCGACCCGGCGAACGGCTACCAGAACGTCACCTTCCCCATCGAGGACGGCATGGAGATGAGCTGCCGCCTCTGACCCGGGGGACCGGGCCGTCGGCCGGTGGGCGATCACCGGCCGACCCCGAAGACCGCCGGCGGCCCGCTCGGGCCGCCGTCACGATCCGTCCGCGGCAGACCGTCGCGAACCTCTCCGAAAAAGCATTGACATGCAGGTATTCATCACCGGAGCGACCGGGTGGATCGGCTCGGCCGTGGTCGACCACATGCTCGACGCCGGGCACCAGGTCACCGGCCTCGCCCGCTAGGACACCTCCGCCGCCGCGCTCGAGGCCAGGGCGCCCGGGTGCTCCGCGGCGACCTCGACGACCTCGACGGCACCCGCTCCGGCGCCGACGCCGCCGATGCCGTCGTCCACCTCGCCAACAAGCACGACTTCGCCAACCCGGCGGTGAACAACCGGGCCGAGCGGCGGCGGACGGCGTGGCCGCCGGGTGCCCCGACGGCTCCGGCGGCCGGGAAGGCGTCCGTCAGTGCCTGCCGAAGCCGTCAGTGCTCGCCGAGCCAGATCGGGTTCGTCATCGCCGCCATCGGTCCCGGTATCCCCGACGCCCCGCCGTCCGCCGGGGCGTGGCGCACCTCGGCGCGCACATAGGCCGCGTAGGACGCCGTCGTACGCCATTCGGCCGTGAGCGTCCCGGAGTCGGGGACCGCCGTGCCGTAGAGCTGGCCCTGGTCGGTGATGAACCGCACCGAGCAGCCCGGGCCCACGCCGGAGACCTTCAGCCGGACCGTCACCTCCTCCGCGCCGCCGACCTTCAG
The DNA here is from genome assembly GCF_000147815.2 of Streptomyces violaceusniger Tu 4113. Taxonomy (NCBI): domain Bacteria; kingdom Bacillati; phylum Actinomycetota; class Actinomycetes; order Kitasatosporales; family Streptomycetaceae; genus Streptomyces; species Streptomyces violaceusniger. Next base: position 826,758 of record NC_015957.1, read on the forward strand.
GCGCTCTCCGATACCGGCGTGCTTACCGCGCCCGCCGACCGCCTCGAAGGTGAGGTCGATCTTCGAGGACTCGGCGATCCAGCTTCGGCCGGCCCGGATGCCCTGCTGGAGGGCGGTGCGGGACAGGTCGTCGGCGAGCACCACCGTCTGCGGCAGGCCCACGACCTGGGGCTCGCGGTGGGCGTCGCTGTGGCCGACGGCGGGCAGCCAGCGGCCCTCGCCCCGGGAGGCGGCGACCAGGGTGTTGTCCCACTCGGAGATGGTGACCTCGTCATCCGGGGTGAAGTCCGCGTTCCACACCTCGACCGCGTCGGCGTCGTTGAAGCCGAACTTCCAGTTGCAGCCGACACAGGTGCCGTGCGGATGGGCCGGGATCACCAGGCCGCCGGCCTGCCGGACCTTGCGGGCGAACTGGCCGAAGCGGTTGTCCCGGGCGCGGTAGCGCCAGTCGATGAAGGTGCCGGGGTCGGTGCCGAGGGCGACCACATGACCGTTACGCGTGGTGATCTCCTCACCGGTGAGGATCAGCAGGTCATCGCCCCACAGGCCCTCGAACGCGGCATGCGCCGACGTGGTGTTGTGCTCGGTGGTGGTGATGAAGTCCAGCCCCGCGGCACGGGCGGCGGCGACGAGCTCGGCCGGGGTGCGCTTGCCGTCGGAGTACACGGTGTGCAGATGCGAGTCGCCCCGGTACCAGGCGCGGCCCCGGCCCTTCGCCCGCTGCGGCGGATAGACCGGCTTGCGGGGGGTGCCGGGCGCGCCGTACCGCAGCGTGACGGTGACCGTGTAGTCCAGGCCCTGGGGGGCGACCGTGTACGGCCCCAGCACGACATGCCAGGTGCCCGCCTTCACCGGCCCCGCCAGATAGCCGGGCGTCGCCTCCTCGGCGCTGATGGCGAACTCCGTACGGGCCCCGCCGGACCAGCCGCGGAAGCCGCGCCCGCCCAGCTCCGTGCCGCGCTCGTCGAAGATGCCGATATCGCAGGCGTTCCCTTGCGTGCCGGCCGGGACGGTCGGCTTGTCGTAGCTGTACGACACGGCGATCTCGCGCACCCCGCGCGGCACCTCGACGGGCACATAGACGAAGTCCGGCGCGCCGGTGGGCAGATGGCCGCTGAGGGTCTTCGTCTGCTCATGGCCGTCGGCCGGGCCGGCCGCTTCGGCCTGGGTGAAGGTCATGGGATCGAGTGTCAGCACACCCGCCGCGCCCGCAAGCGCGGAGAGCCTGAGTACATCGCGTCGCTGCATGAGGGACCCCCAGAGTCGAGAGTGCCGTCCGACACCCTCGTGACACCGTTGTACGCGTGGGTGACACGCGCGGAAAGCCCTGTGGATAACTCCATGGCGACGAGGGAACGTACATCCCCCCGCGCCGCCTCCGTCCCTCTCGCGCGACGGTCCGCACCGCGCCAAGTCCCGTCCGGGCCAAGGCCGTCGGCACCCGCCGCGTGTAGCCCGCACGTTTCACGGTGTCCTATTCCCGCCCATGGCCCGCGGCAGCCGTGATCAGACCCACAAAACCGCAGGCCCGGCCCGTCTGGCGGTGTCACACACCGCTCGTATGCTCGGAGGATGACCACGAGCGCGCAGGGAAACGAACCGGCTGCCCCGACTGGCTCCGCCGCCCCCACAGCCAACGCGATGCGCCGTGCGCTCAAGCGCGCCCGCGACGGCGTGGCGCTGGACACCGCCGAGGCGGCGGTGCTGCTCCAGGCGCGTGGAGATGACCTGAAGGATCTGATGGCCTCCGCCGCCCGGGTCCGCGACGCGGGCCTGGAGGCGGCCGGCCGCCCCGGGGTCATCACCTACTCGCGCAGCGTCTTCATCCCGCTCACCCGGCTGTGCCGGGACAAGTGTCACTACTGCACCTTCGCGACCGTGCCCGGCAAGCTGCGCCGCGCGGGCCACGGGATGTTCATGTCGCCCGACGAGGTCCTCGCCATCGCCCGCCGGGGCGCCGAAATGGGCTGCAAGGAAGCGCTGATCACGCTCGGCGACCGCCCTGAGGACCGCTGGCCCGAGGCGCGCGCATGGCTGGAGGCCGAGGGGTACGACGACACCATCGCGTACGTACGGGCCATGGCGATCCGCATCCTGGAGGAGACCGGCCTCCTGCCCCACCTCAACCCCGGCGCGATGACCTGGACCGACTTCCAGCGGCTCAAGCCGGTCGCCCCCTCCATGGGCATGATGCTGGAGACCACCGCCGAGCGGCTGTGGAGCGAGCCCGGCGGCCCCCACTACGGCTCGCCCGACAAGGAGCCGGCGGTAAGGCTGCGCGTTCTGGAGGACGCCGGGCGCAGCTCCGTCCCGTTCACCAGCGGGCTGCTGATCGGGATCGGCGAGACGCAGGCGGAGCGGGCGGAGTCGCTGTTCGCGCTGCGCCGCGTCTCCCGCTCGTACCACGGCATCCAGGAAGTCATCATCCAGAACTTCCGCGCCAAACCGGACACCGCGATGCGGGGGATGCCGGACGCGGAGCTGGACGACCTGGTGGCCACCGTCGCCGTGGCCCGCCACATCCTGGGCCCGTCCGCCTGCATCCAGGCCCCGCCCAACCTGGTCGACGCGGAGTACGAGCAGCTCATCGGCGCCGGTATCGACGACTGGGGCGGCGTCTCCCCGCTCACCCCGGACCATGTCAACCCCGAGCGCCCCTGGCCCCAGGTGGACGAGCTGGCCGAGCGCTCCGCCGCCGCCGGCTTCAGCCTGCGCGAACGGCTCGCGGTCTACCCCGAGTACATCCAGCGCGGCGAGCCCTGGCTGGACCCCCGGCTGCTGCCGCATGTGACCGCCCTCGCCGACCCCGGGACCGGCCTGGCCCGCGAGGACGCGACCCTCACCGGGTTGCCCTGGCAGGAGCCGGAGGAGGCGTTCAGCGCCTCCGGCCGCACCGATCTGCACCACACCATCGACACCGAGGGCCGCACCGGTGACCGCCGTAAGGACTTCGACGAGGTCTACGGCGACTGGGAGGCGCTGCGCGAGGCCGCGGCCCCCGGGATGGTCCCCTCCCGCGTCGACGGCGACATCAAGGCCGCGCTGGCCCAGGCCGCCGACGACCCGACCAAGCTGACCGACTCCGAGGCGCTGGCCCTGTTCCACGCCGACGGCCCGGCGCTCGACGCCCTGTGCCGCATCGCCGACGATCTGCGCCGGGCGGCGGTCGGCGACGACGTCACCTACATCGTCACCCGGAACATCAACTTCACCAATGTCTGCTACACCGGCTGCCGCTTCTGCGCCTTCGCCCAGCGCCGTACGGACGCCGACGCCTACACCCTCTCCCTGGACCAGGTCGCCGACCGCGCCCAGCAGGCGTGGGACGTGGGCGCGGTGGAGGTCTGCATGCAGGGCGGCATCCACCCCGATCTGCCCGGCACCGCGTACTTCGACATCGCCCGCGCCGTCAAGGAGCGCGTGCCCGGGATGCATGTCCACGCCTTCTCCCCGATGGAGGTCGTCAACGGCGCGACCCGCACCGGGATGTCCATCCGCGAATGGCTGGAGGCGGCGCGCGAGGCGGGCCTGGACACCATCCCCGGCACGGCGGCCGAGATCCTGGACGACGAGGTGCGCTGGGTCCTCACCAAGGGCAAGCTGCCGACGGCCACCTGGGTCGAGGTCGTCAAGACGGCGCATGAGCTGGGGGTGCGGTCCTCGTCCACGATGATGTACGGCCATGTGGACCAGCCCCGCCACTGGCTGGCCCATCTGCGGCTGCTCGCCGAGATCCAGCAGGAGACGGGCGGCTTCACCGAATTCGTCACCCTCCCCTTCATCCACACCAACGCCCCCGTCTACCTCGCCGGTATCGCCCGCCCCGGCCCCACCAACCGCGACAACCGCGCCGTCACGGCCATGGCGCGGATCCTGCTCCATCCCCATATCCCCAACATCCAGACGAGCTGGGTGAAGCTGGGCGCGGATGGTGCCGCCGAGATGCTCCGCTCCGGCGCCAACGACCTGGGCGGCACCCTGATGGAGGAGACCATCTCCCGTATGGCGGGCTCCTCCTACGGCTCCTACCGCTCCATCCAGGACCTGGTCGCCATCGCCGAGCTGACCGGACGCCCGGCCCGCCCGCGCACCACCACCTACGGCCCCGTCCCCGAGGACCGCCAGGCCGCGGCCCTCGCCTCGGACGGCCATCTGCCGGAGCTGCTCCCGGTGCTGGCGGACTGAGCCCGGCTCACGGTCGGACCGAGCCCGGCTCAGGGCTGGACCGAGTCCGGCTCGGGGTTCGGGGGCGCGCCGCGCGGATACGCTGCCATGGGAAGCGGGGGAAGGGGCACCCATGGCAGCGCAGCGTCCGACGATTCGGGAGCTGATCCGGCAGCGGCGCCGGTTCGTGGGGCGACGGCAGGAGCTGGCCGCGTTCCGGGAGAACTTCGCGGTGCCGCCCGAGGACGCCGCGCACCACTTCCTGTTCCATGTGCGCGGCGACGCCGGGGTGGGCAAGACGACGCTGCTGCGGCAGTTGGAGAACACCGCGCGGGAACACCGGGCGCTCACCGCCTCCGTGGACGAGTCGTTGACTGCTCCCCTCCCTGAAGGGAGGGGAGCCCTTCCTTCAGGGCTGAGCGGGGATTCCTGGCTCAGGCTGCCTCCGGGAGCTGCGCTCCCGGTGGTCTTACGCCCTCGGCGCCAGCCGGGTCCAGACCTGCCCGGTGGAGCATCACGCGGGCGGAGTTCTTGTCTCTGGGGGAGACGGCTCCGCATGCGGTGCAGGTGTAGGTGCGCTCGGACAGCGGCAGTGCGTGCTTGGTTCTCGCTCCGCACGATGCGCAGTCCATGGTGGTGTGTGCTGGATGTACCAGACGGATGTCCCGCCCGTGGTTGCGGCCCATCTCGATCAGGGCCTTCTTCGTGGCGCCGATGGCGGCGTCGGCCGCCTTGCGCGCCATCGAGGACCTGGCCAGGAACTTCGGTTTGAAGTCCTCGACGGCGATGGCATCGTGGTCGGTCACCACCTTCTTGGCCCATTTGCGGCCGGTGTCCTGCCGCTGCCGGGCGATCTTCGCGTAGGTCTTCGCCCGCCACGTCTTCGCCTCGCGGTAGCCCTTCGAGGCGGCCTGCCCCTTCCTCGGTCTGCGGCGGGCCATCATCCGGTCGTACCGGGTCAGCCTGGCCTGGGCCTTGCGGCCGTACTGAGGGTGCGGGAGGTCGTGGGCGTTTGATGTGGTGGTCGCGGTCTGCTGCACGCCCCAGTCCACACCGAGCACCCGGCCGGTCTCCGGCAGCGGCCGCACCTTCGTGGGGACCACGAACGAGCAGTACCAGTGCCCGATGCTGTCCTGGTAGACGCGCACCGAGGAGGGTTCGGCGGGCAGCTCCCGCGACCACACCACCGTCAACGCGATCTGGCCCGCCAGATGCAGGCGTCCGCTCTTCAGGCGGAACCCGCGCCGGGTGTAGTTGAGCGTCGGCGAGGCTTCGCGCTTCTTCTTCCAGCGCGGCATACCGGCCCGCTGCCGCTGAGGCAGACGTTCGCGGATGTCCTTGTGCGCCTTGGCACGAGACCTGCCGAAGTCCCGGATCACCTGCTGCTGCGGAACACTGGAACCCGCACGCAGCCACGGCGTACGCTCCCGCGCCTCGGTCAGCATCCGGTCGAGCTGCGCCGGGCCACAGGTCCGCTTCTCGCCCGTGGTCGTGTTGTGCAGGTGGGTGGCCTTGGACTTGGCGACGCATTCGTTCCAGATCCACCGGCACCGGTCCCATTCCGCCAGCAGCGCCGTACCGGCGGCGGAGGACACGCGAAGCCGGTACGTGTACCGGGCGTGCCCGGCCTCGTCGGCTTCACTCGGCGTCATCACGTCGCCAACGTAGCGTTACCGTCCGTTTGTGACGCCGCATCCCGGCAGACCTACCCGAACGGGTGACCGACCAACCTGCTGTGGACCGGCGGTCCCTCAACTCCGGGAGCCTTCACCTCCTGGAGGTCGCCCTCAGCTCTCCCGTGGTGGGCGCCGGAGCGCCCAGCGGCGATCCGGCTTCTCCTGTCCCGCTACGTGGGACACCGATTCCTCCCCGGCCTGAAGGCTGGGGCATTCTCCGGGGATCCTGGTGATGGCGGCCATCAGTGCCCAGTTCGCCCAGCAGGGCCATCCGCTGAAGTCGTTCAACAAGCTGCCGTCGACCTACCGATAGCGGCGCCACGAGGCCGATTCGGCGGCGCGGCAGCCCGCGCTGCAGCCGCCGGAGGAGGCGGCGGGCGACCCCCGTCGGCGTCGAGCGCCTTCGTCGCCCGGGCGGGGCTGATCGGGCTCGGCATGGTGCCGGGCGTCGGGGCGTTCGCCGGGGCGGCGGAATCGGCTCAGATCGCACAGGCCGCCGACCGGGCGCGGGCCAAGCTCAGCGCCCGCTTGCGCAGCCATGACGATGTGGACCTGGTGATATCGCCCCTGGACGTCCTTACCCCCGCGTTCCTGAAGGACGTGGGCGAGGTGGCCGCCTCCGTGCCCTGGGTGGCGTGGTTCTTCGACACCTATGAGCGCTCTGGCCCGCTGCTCGACTTGTGGCTACGCGATGTGATGCTCGAGGGCCGCTACGGCTCGGTCCCGGCCAACGCCGTGGTGACGCCAGCCGGACGCGCTTCTGGGCCGACTAAGCCGACCTCGTCGTGGACCTACCCCTGATCCCGTTCACGGAGACGGAGGCCCGGCAGTTGCTGACGGCCGAGTGCGTGACCGACGAGCAGGCGATCGAGCTCGGCCTCCGCCTTACCGGAGGGCTGCGAGGGCCGCCCTCGCCGATCTGGACCGGGCGCTCGGGCTCCGCCCCGACAGCCTGCTCGCGCTGGAGTCCAGGGCGATGTGCCACCGCCTGGCGGGCCGGTACGCCGAGGCCGCCACGGACATCGCACGGGCGGTGGCCCTGGAGGACCAGGACCTCGACCTCGCCTTCGAGCACGCGATGGTGGTGAGCTGCACGGCCGGTCGCATCGAGGCGCGCGGGTTGTGGGCCGCTTTCGAAGCGCTCCTGGAGGAGCACGGCGGCCAATGGGACGCACAGGCCCGGGTGGCCGCTCCGATCATCAGCAGGGCCGCCCTCGGGGATGGGGCCGGGGCGGAGCGTCTCGTGGCGGAGCTGCCCGCCACCCGGCCGTACTGGCAGGTCGTCGACGTCGCCATGCGCTCCCTGGAGGAGCTCGCCCGGATACCCGGGGCGGATCCCGCCCTGCTCACCGCCCTCCGCGCGCCGCTCGCCGAGCTTCGCGCGGCCCTGGAGCCCGGACCGGCGGCGTTCGGATAAGGGCTCGGAGCGCATACGACATTCGGTGAGGGAATTCGCATTTTCGGAATGCGTCCATCCGTCGTCTTCCCGGTGATGACGCCTTCACAATCCTCGGCGACCAAGAGGCGATCATTCGGTGTCCATTACAGTTCAAAGACAGTTCAGGGCCATTCATGCAGCGAAGAAAAGAGGCATAGGTCGTGACCGCAACCGCCAGCGCAGCGACCGGCGTATGGGGCCGCGCCGAACAGCAGGACTTCCGCAGCCGGGTGCGCGGCTGTCTGCTCGGCGGGGCCATCGGGGACGCGCTGGGGGCGGCCGTCGAGTTCGCCTCGCTGGACGAGATCAGGGCGGCGCACGGAGCCGAGGGCGTGACGGACTTCCTGCCCGCCTATGGCGGTCGCGGACGGGTCACCGACGACACCCAGATGACCCTGTTCACGGTGGACGGGCTGATACGGGCGCAGGTGCGCCGGGACACGGGGGCCTGGCATCCGCCCACCGACATCCACTCCGCACACCGCCGCTGGTACTCCACCCAGCGCGACTGGGGCCCCGATGAGCGCCGTAAGGACGCCGGCTGGCTGGCCCGCGAGGAGTGGCTGTACGCCCAGCGCTCCCCGGGCCGGGCCTGTATCACCGCGCTCGCCGACGAGACCATGGGCACCCTGGAGGCGCCCAAGAACCCCGACTCCAAGGGATGCGGCGCCGTGATGCGCTCCGCCCCCTTCGGACTGCTGGTGGGCTGGGAGCCGCAGTTGGTCTTCCAGTTGGCCATCGAGTGCGCGGCGCAGACCCACGGCCACCCCACCGGCTATCTCGCGGCCGGTGCCTTCGCCCTCATCGTGCACGGCCTCGCACGCGGCGAGGCGCTGGACGGAGCCGTCCAGCGCGCCCTCGCGCATCTGGCCACCCGCCCCGGCCACGAGGAGACCACCAACGCGCTGCGGTACGCGCTGGGCGCCGTACGGCAGGGCCTGCCGACCCCCGAGCGCGTCGCGTCCCTGGGCCAGGGCTGGAGCGGTGAGGAGGCCCTGGCGATGGGCCTGTACTGCGCGCTGGTCGCCGAGGACGTCCGCCATGGGCTGCTGCTCGCGGTCAACCACGGCGGGGACAGCGACTCCACGGCGGCCATCTGCGGCAATCTGCTGGGCGCGCTGCACGGCGAGACGGCGCTGCCGCCCGCCTGGCTGGCGGAGGTCGAGGGGCGCGGCACGATCCTGGAGCTGGCCGACGACTTCGCCATGGAGATGACCCAGGGCCCCGCGCTCCACGGCCCGGGCAGCTCCTCCCCGGCCTGGCTCACCCGCTACCCGCGCGCGTAGGTCCGCTCCGGCCGCCGCCGCGCCGCATCCGGACCGGCGGTGGCCATCCGCCGCCGTACGGTCCCGGTCCCCTCCCATGGACGCCTTACGGCGCGCAGGGTCAGATATGCGGCCACGCCCAGGAAGGCGATGCCGATCAGCGGATAGACGGCGGTGAGGAGCATCTGGGCGGGGTTCTGGTGGAGTTCCACCCGGGTCGGCCTGCTGTGGGGCGCGTACCAGACCATGAAGGAGCAGAACAGCAGGCCGGTCACCACCGTCCAGGCCGTCCAGCCCGCCGTGCGCCGCCGCACCGCCTCCACCGCGAGCAGCAGGACCATCGGGACGGCCCACACCCAGTGGTGCGACCAGGAGACCGGGCTGATCATGAGGGCGGTCACCGCGCAGGTCAGGGCCGCCCAGGCGCGGGCGTTCGGCAGTCGGCTGTCGTCGGCAAGCTGGGCGGCGACCGCCGTGGCCAGGCCCACACAGCCGACCAGCGCGGCCGCCATGAGCCACCACATGCCCGGGTCGGGGGTGTGCAGGATGCGGGCGAGCGTGCCCTTGAGGTTCTGGTTGCCCGCGCCCTCGACATCGCCGGGGCGGTCGGTCGCGAAGAGGACCTCGGTCCAGAAGCGCCGGGAGTCATGCGGCAGCGCCAGGGCCGAGAACGCGACCGTAAGGGCGAAGGAGGCGGTCGCGACGGCCGCGCGCCGCAGATGGTCGTTCAGGAAGCGGCCCCGCGGCGGCCCGCTGCCGGGCTCGGCTCGCCTCCGGGCCGCCCCGGCCGCCCACAGCCGGCGGAGGCCGAGGAGCAGTCCGGCGAGCCCCAGGAAGACCACGAAGAGCCCCGGGGTCAGCTTGATCCCGGTGGCGATGCCGGTACCGAGCCCCGCCCAGCGGTGGCCCGCCCGGCGGGTCAGATCCCATAGCACCAGCGCCGTGATGAGCAGATTGATCTGCCCGTAGCGCAGGGTCGTCCACACCGGCTCACACCACACCGCGACGGCGGCCAGGGCCAGGACGGCGGCCGGTCGCGGCACCCGGGCGGGCAGATCGATCAGCCGCAGCGACAGATGGGCCACGGCGACCATCAGGCCGAGGTTGACGGCCGTCCCGAAGGTCCGCAGGACGCCCGTGCCCATCACGGTCAGCGGGGTGAAGATCAGCGCCGCGAACGGTGGATAGGTATTGGGGAGATTGTGCTGAGTCGCCCGCATGTCATACAGATCCTGAGCATTGCGTACGGTCCATCCCTCGGCGCGATAGACCAGCAGATCGACCATCGACACCTGGGCGGCCCGCTGCGCGATCCAGAACCCGGTGAAGGAGAGCAGGCAGAAGACCGCCGCACACAGCACCGGCCGGCGCAGTACGAAGGCGCGGGCCCGGTGGATCCGGGAGTCGGTGATCGTCTGTATGGCGGTCACGGGGGCTCCAGAGGTCCGTGGGGACCGCGGCTCGGTCGGGGCGGGTCGAGTCGGGTCCGGGGTGGTGCGATCGGTGGCGGTCGGCTCGGACGGCCGCCCATCGTACGTTCCGGATGTGGACGGCAGGTGGAGGAGAGATTGCCTGGACAGCGTGGATCTCCCGAATGCCACTCCCGCACCACATTCCACTTCTGCCCCGCCGCCGGGGCCGGGCCGACCGTAAGGCGGCAGCCCCCCAGGGCCGTTGGCCGTAAGGCGGCCGCCCCCGGGACCGTCCGCCGTAAGGTGGGCCGATGCCTGCCTCCGCCGCCGTCATACGTGATGCGACCCACACCGACCTGGGCGCCATCGCCGCGATCTTCAGCCACTACGTCACCGAGACCGTCGTCACCTTCGAGGAGGTCCCGCCCACCGTCGACGACTGGGCGCGGCGGCTGGCGGAGCTGACCGACCGGGGCCTGCCGTTCCTGGTCGCCGAGGTCCCCGAGGTCGCCGAGGTCGCCGAAGGCGCCGGCCGTACGGTCGTCGGATACGCCTACGCCGGGCCCTGGCGCCCCAAGCCCGCGTACCGCCACACCGCCGAGGACGCCATTTACCTCGCCCCCGGCCGGACCGGCGCGGGGCTGGGGGCCGCGCTGCTCGGCGCCCTGCTCACCCACTGCGCCGAGGCGGGCGTACGGCAGGTCGTCGCGGTCATCGCCGACTCCGGCAGCGACGCCTCGGCCGCCCTGCACCGGCGCTTCGGCTTCACCCCGGCGGGCAAGCTGGCCGGTGTCGGCCGTAAGCACGGACGCTGGATCGACACCCATCTCATGCAGCGCGATCTGACGACCGGCGCGAACCCATAGACGGAACCGGGCCGCCGGTCACCCCGCGATGCGTGGTGACCGGCGGCCCGGATCATGGCCGCAGTGCGGAGGGCGTCAGTCTGTGGCGCCCGCGACCGACTTCTGGCCGGTCGCGCCCTGCTCGGGCTCCGACAGTGCGGCACTCGCTGAACCCGGCCCGTCGTCATCCGAGTTGAGCGAGGCGAGGATGGCATCGCGCTCGGGGGTGTCCTCCGGCTTGATGTAGCCGATGACGATGAAGAGCACGAGCGAGACCGCGAGCGGGACGGAGATCTGGTACTCCAGGTTCACCCCTCCGTCGATCGCGTCGTTGATCGGGTAGTTGACCAGGTAGAAGGCGATCAGACCCAAGGCCCAGCTCACCAGCGCCGCCGTCGGCCCCGACTTGCGGAAGGCGCGCAGCATGCCCAGCATCATCGGGATCGCGATCGGCCCCATCAGCCCGGCGACCCACTTGATCACCACGGTGATGATGTCGCCGAAGAAGTCCGAGTTGACCTGGGTGGCGATGGCCATGGACAGGGCCAGGAACAGCAGAGTGGTGTAGCGGGCGGCGAGCAGCCCGGTGCGGGTGGACCATGCCCGGACGGACTTGAAGATCGCGGGCATGATGTCCCGCGTCACCACGGCCGCGATCGCGTTGGCGTCCGAGGAGCACATCGCCATGGTGTGCGAGAAGAAGCCGACGATCACCAGCCCCAGCAGACCGTGCGGCAGCAGATGCTCGGCCATTTCGGCGTAGGAGTCGGCGGGCTTGTCCGTCTTGATGATCAGAGGCGCGACCCACATGGGGAAGAACAGGACCAGCGGCCACACGAACCACAGGATGGCCGACAGGCGGGCCGAGCGCTTGGCGGAGTGGGCGCTGTCGGTCGCCATGTAGCGCTGCGCCTGGTTCCACATGCCGCCGTTGTACTCGAAGGTCTTGATGAAGAGGTAGGCCAGCAGGAAGATCAAGGTGTACGGGCCGACGGTGGGCTCGTGGTGGCTGCTGGGGAGGTCGTCCCAGACGGTCCAGAAGGTGGAGAAGCCGTCCAGCTCATTGAGCACCGCGATCAGCATCGCGATGCCCGCGATGAACTGGATGATGAACTGGCCGAGTTCGGTGAGCGCGTCGGCCCACAGCCCGCCCACCGTGCAGTAGATGGCGGTGACCACGCCCGTGATCAGGATGCCCTGGTTGAGCGAGGCGCCGGTGAAGATGGACAACAGGGTGGCGATGGCCGCCCACTTGGCGCCCACGTCGACGATCTTCAGCAGCACCCCGGACCAGGCCAGCGCCTGCTGGGTGGGGAGGTTGTAGCGGTTCTTCAGGTATTCGAGCGGTGAGGCCACCTTCAGCTTGCTGCGCACCCGGTTGAGGCGCGGAGCGAAGAGGTTGGCGCCGATCGCGATGCCGATGGCGATCGGGAAGGACCAGGTGACATAGGAAGTGATGCCGTATTGGTAGGCGATGGCCGCGTATCCCGTGAACATCACCGCGCTGTAGCCGGACATGTGGTGCGAGATTCCGGACAGCCACCAGGGCATCTTGCCGCCCGCGGTGAAGAAGTCGCTGACGTTGTCCACGCGCTTGTGCGACCAGAGGCCGATGCCGACCATGACACCGAAGTAGCCGATCAGTACAACCCAGTCGAGACTGTTCATGTCCCCTCCAGGGGTCCGCCATATGAACGGGAGCGCACTTCGCCGCGACGTTCGTCATGGGCGGTTCCCCCGAGCGGGAGCGGGGTACTTCCGGGATTGAACCGCTCGTTCGGGTGACCGGTCAAGGGTTCTGCGGGTCACGAGTGTGAACACAGATCAGAAAGAGGAACGAATTTACTCTTTCTTGACCTGACGGGGCGTTGTCGTTCGCCTGTTCGTGAACCCACGATGAGCGGGCACTTCGTCAGACGCACACCCACCGAACGATGGGTCGTACGGGAGCGGGATCCCGAAAGGCCGGACAGGAGTCGCGCTAACGCATCAGCTCACCGGCGTTCACCAGCAGCGACTGTCCGGTGATCGCCCGGGCCCGGTCGGAGGCCAGGAACACCGCGGCCTCCGCCACATCCCCGTCCGTCGCCAGCTCGGGCAGGGCCATCGCATCCGTGAGCCGGGCCAGCACCTCGGCCTCGCTCACGCCCTCGGTCTGTGCCGTGAAGGCCACATACGCGCGCACCGGCGGCCCCCACATCCAGCCGGGCTGCACGGTGTTGACCCGTATCCGGTGCGGACCCAGCTCGCGCGCGAGCGCGTACATGGTGGAGGTCAGCGCGCCCTTGGAGGCGGCGTACGCGGTCTGGCGCACCCTGGTGGGGGCGGCGGACGACGACTGGGTGCCGATCAGCACGACCGAGCCGCCGTTCCGTTTGAGCGCGGGCAGGCAGGCGCGGGTCATCCGCAGCGTCCCGAAGAGATTGATGTCCACCACCCGGGCCCAGGACATGAAGTCGGCGTCCTCCAGCCCGCCGAAGTGGCTGTCCAGCGCGGCCACATGGACGACGGCGTCGATCCGGCCGAAGCGGTCAAGGGCGAGCGCGGCGAGGGCCTCGCACTGCTCCTCGTCCGCGATGTCGGTCGGCCGCCAGGCGGTGTGCTCACCGCCCGGATCGACCTCCTCCGCCACCTTCGGCAGCCGCTCCTCGGTCCGCGCCCCCATCACCACCCGCGCCCCGTCCCGGACGCACGCGGCCACCACCCGGGCCCCGAGCCCCGGCCCGACCCCGGAGACGACGACGGTCTTGTCCTGCAGCGGCATGGCGGCACCTCCCGTGTCTGGCGTCGCGTCAGATTAGGGGTGCGGCCCTCAGATGGCCAGAGCGCGGCAGCGCCCAGGCTCCGGCGAAAGGCCACTCCCGGCCGTGTTGCCGCCGTCCGATTCCGCGCACTTGATACGGACAGCCCCTCCCCAACTGACGTCGCGTCAGCTAAACCTGGGGGGCATGACAAGCGACGCGTACGCGGAACTGGCCGCCGTAGGCCCGTACGGAGTGCGCCCGGGGCATGCCCTGATCACGATGGTCGAGCCGCATCCGGGCCATGAGTACGCCTACAACCGCTGGTACGAGGACGACCACTTCATCGCGGGCGCGATGGCCATGCCGTGGATCTACGCGGGCCGCCGCTGGGTCGCCACCCGTGAACTGCAACTGCTGCGCTATCCGGAGAAGTCGGCGATCGCCCAGCCGGTGACCGCCGGCTGCTACCTCTCCGTCTACTGGCTCACCGAGGGGCGCTACGCGGACCATATGCGGTGGACGGTCGGGATCAACAAGCGGCTGCTCCGGGACGGGCGGGTCTACCAGGACCGCAGGCATGTCTTCACCGCCTTCCAGGACCACGAGGCCACCGTCTACCGGGACGGGGCGGCCGGTCCGCGCGATCACCACGCGCTGGACCACCCCTATGCCGGGCTGGCGCTGGAGGTGATCGAGACCGAGGGCCCGGAGCAGCGGGAGGAACTGCTCGCATGGCTTCGGTCCAGACATCTGCCGCGCCGGCTCGCGGGCTCGCCCGCCGCGATGGTCACGGTCTTCCGGCCGACCCCGCTGCCCTTGGACCGGATGGCGTATGTGAAGCAGGTCGAGGGGGTCGACACCCGGCTGACCCTGCTCTGGTTCCTGCAGTCCGATCCCCGCGAATGCTGGGAGCGCTGTTTCACCGGTCTCGACGGCGAGGTGGCCGATGCCGGACTCGGCCGGGTGGAATTCATGGCGCCGTTCATTCCGACGATTCCCGGTACAGACCAATACGTGGCAGAACTCCGCTGAAGCGGCGACACCGGAATGCGCCGGAAACGCCTAGAGCCCTCTCGGCAGGGACGGCGACCGGTCGAGAGGGCTCGGGGTACAGGCTTGCGGTCCTGCGCCGCCGACCGCGCTACCACGGCCGGGTGTCAGGCCAATCAGCCGAGGTCGAAGGCGCCACGGCTGACGTCGGACACAAAGGCCGACCACGATGCGGGGGCGAAGCTGAGCGTCGGTCCCTGGGGGTCCTTGGAATCGCGCACGGCGATCTCGCTGGCGACCGGGGAGGCGATTTCCACGCAAGCGCCGTTTCCGGCCGAGTACGAGGACTTCACCCACATGCTCGTCTTTCCCTGCTGAATGGACACGATTGCTCCGATGCTTTTTGTCGATGAGGCGCACCCCCGATTGGAGGCGTCACCGACGTTACTCGGCAACATCGTCCGGAAAGCGGGCCGTTCACTCGACCGGATGGCATATTCCCGTGGCCCCTTCCGCAGCACGGTGCGGAGGTGTAGCCTCCGCCCCTCATCGTTCGCGCCGGAGCGTTTCCGTCCCCCGTCAGTCCGCCGGGGCCGCCTCCCCCTCCTCCTGGTGCCGGCGGGCGTGTTCCTGGGCCATCTCGGTGATGAACTGGCGGCTCTGATCCGCGTTCAGCGCCTGGGCCCGCAGATGCTCGTACATCATGCTGTAGCTCTGCACATCGCTGAGCTTCTCCAGATACAGGTCGCTGGTCACGCCCTCCAGATAGACGACGCTGGTGTCCGACTCGTCCGAGAACTCCAGGATGGTGAACTGCCCGCTCATCCCCGGATGCGACCCCATGTCGAACGGAAGCGCCTGCACCGTCACATGGGGCTCGTGGCTCATCCGGACCAGATAGTCCAGCTGATCGCTCATGATCTTCGAGTTGCCGACCACCCGGCGCATCGCCGCCTCGTCCACGACCGCCCACAGCCGCAGCGGGGCCAGCGGATCGGTGATCCGCTCCTGGCGCCTGAGCCGGACCTGGACCCGCTGGGCGATCTGGTCCTGCGGGGCCTCCGGGAGGGCGCCGCTGATCACCGCCTCCGCGTAATCCGGTGTCTGCAAGAGGCCGGGCAGCACCTGGGGTTCATAGACCCGCAGGGACGCCGCGTCCGTCTCGAAACCGATGTAGACGCTGTACGGCACATCGCCGAACGCGTTCCACCAACCCTGCTGGCGCGACTCCTTCGCCATTTGCATCAGGGAATCGACCAGCGCCTTGTCCTCCACCTTGTAGGTGCGGCACAGGTCGCGCACATCGCGCTGGCTGATGCTGCGGCGCCCGTTCTCCAGTCGGCTGATCTTCGACTGGGAGACCATCAGCTCCTCCGCCACCTCCTCCGCCGTCATGCCCTTCTCCTGGCGGAGTCTGCGCAGCTCCTGGCCCAACCGGCGTCGCCGGACAGTGGGGCCGACGTTCGATGTCACAGGACGTGCACCTCCGGCTTCGTACTGCTGATTTCTGCTGTTCAGCAGCCTGCCACTACGGGACGGGAGCGCGCTGGGAAATGGCCGCACAAAGGCGGCCGCACCACGGTGGACGAACGCGCGCGCGGGGCGGTGGGACGGCCGGTCGTCCAAATCGGCCGTCCCACCACCCCGCGCGCTTCAGCGGCTCCCGAACCGGGTCAGTGGGGACTGCGGTGCGGTCGGT
The DNA here is from genome assembly GCF_000147815.2 of Streptomyces violaceusniger Tu 4113. Lineage (NCBI taxonomy): Bacteria > Bacillati > Actinomycetota > Actinomycetes > Kitasatosporales > Streptomycetaceae > Streptomyces > Streptomyces violaceusniger. The sequence continues at coordinate 842,991 of NC_015957.1, forward strand.
GGAGCGTGTGTGGTGCTGGGTGCTGCCCGGAGCCGGACGGTGGCGCTCCGCCCCGGACGGTGCCGGGAACGGTCTCCGCCGCCCCGCTGACGGGCTGCTGGTGCGTTCGACGGGCTGGTTGTACGTGGTGGTGCGGTAGTGCCCCGAAGGGGCCTCAGCGCGCTCCGACGCGGGCCATGCTCCCGCGACGGGACGGCTGGGCCGGAACGCCGGCCGCGGGCTCCGCCGCGGCGCCTGTCCCTGCCTGTCGGCCCGGGGCCGGTGCGCGCCGTGGCTGCGCCGCGACACCGTTCTGCACGTCCATCACGGCGTGCGCCACCAGACCGCCCATCGGGTCGTGCCGGATCAGATCCCGGAGCCTGGAGCGCGAGGAACGCCCCTCGTTCCCGGGATACAGATGCTTGCCGAGCCCGACCGCGTGGGCCAGGGCGGCGAGCGCGGCGGTCCGCGGGTCCGGCGGTACGCCGGTGCGGATCGCACTGTCCAGCCGGGACTTGATCTCCCGGCTGATCGCCGTCTCCGTCGCCTGGTAGCGCGTCGTCGGCAGTACGCCACACATATGGCCCGCCACGGCATGCACCATGCCGCAACGCTCCAGGTGCGTGAGGTACGTCTGGCGCAGCCCCAGCCGGGGCCCGCCGATCCAGTGGACCGCGCGCACCGGGCTGCCGCGTCGGCGCAGCAACTCCAGTGCGGAGTCCAGAGTCGGATCTCCGGTCGGCCGTGGCAGCACCACGGCGATACGATCCCCGTCAGGGGCTATCCGTCCGGCCAGGGCCAGCTCCACTAGCTGTGCCCCGGCAAGACCCAGGTCGAGCGACTGCGGCTGCGCCGTGGTACCCGTGGTCGGGTCCAAAGCGAGCAGCAGAAGCTCCTCCGGAATTGTTCTGCGGCTCCTGCCCATCCATGCCTCCCCGCGTGGATGAATGACAGGGTGACCCCTCTCACATTGGTCTGTCGAGAGTGCCTGGGGGGTTTGGGTGGGAACCAGTAGGTATGTCTTTCTCGTCTAGCGGGTGGGCGGGCACCTGAAGACGCTCTCCGGCTGTGGCGTTGCACCATCGCATGCCGGACACACAGGACACTGGTAGAGCTTGGGCTGCGGGACGTGACGCCACGGGGCGTAAGGCGTCCCGCGACACATATCGAGGAGGCATCGGTGGCGGGCGAGTCCCCCGGCAGGTCGGATCAGCAGAAGTCGTCGGGGGAGACGGCTAGGGGAGAAAGCGATCCGCGGCTCGCGATCTCGCGCGAAGCGGAGGCGGCCCAGGGCTCGACGGCGGTCGCCGTCGTGTCCGACGACCTCCGGTCGGGTTCCGGTGAGCCGCAGTCGGCTTCCGATGAGCCCGATGTGACCTCCGAGGCGGCCTCCGGGACGAGGGCCGAAGCGGAGGCTGAAGCGGAACCGAAGGCACCGGTGGCCGACGGGGACGACGCAAACGTTTCTGGTGTTCGCGATGGTGAACGGGGCGAAGGTTCCGGGACGTCGGGGGCGAAGGACGAGCCGGAGGCGGATTCCGGTGCGGCGGACGAATTGGGCGAGGGGGATGCGCCCGAGCCCGACGTGGAGCCGGAAGCGGACGCGGATGACGCGGATGACGCGGACGGTGAGGATGGCGCCGACGCCGACGCCGACGCCGAAGTAGAGGCTGAGGGTGCGCCCGAGGCCGAAGCCAAGGCCGAGGCGGACGACGACGGCGACGGGCCGTCGGAGATGTCGGTCGATCAGCGGACGGCTGTCTTCCGTACGGTGAAGCCGAAGGCTGACGGCGACGCGAAGGCTGAGGGTGCCTCCGAGGGCGAGGGCGAGGGCGAGGGCGAGGGCGACGAGGACGGCGGCGAGTCGTCGGAGTCGGCCGTGGATCAGCGAACCGCCGTCTTCCGTACGGTCAAGCCCAAGGCTGACGCCGACGCGAAGGCTGAAGATGCGTCCGAAGCCGAGACCGAGGGTGACGAGGACGGCGATGAGCCGTCGAAGCCGTCGGTCGATCAGCGCACGGCCGTCTTCCGCACGGTGAAGCCAAAGACGGACGGCGATGCCCAGAAGAAGGAGGGGGCCGAGGAGGGCGAGCCCACGGGCGCGTCCGAGAAGGCCGCCGCGTCCGATGCGGACGACGACGCCTCCGACAAGCCGGTCGACCGCGCGACGGCCGCCTTCGGCGTGCTCCCGGAGAAGCCCGGAAAGGGCGGCAAGAAGGGCGTCGACCAGCCGACCACCGCCTTCAAGGCGGTCAGCCCCCCGGCTGACAAGAAGACGTCCGAGAAGGCGTCCGACGCCAAGACCGACGCGAAGGCGTCCGAGGCGAAGGCGTCCGAGAAGACGCCCGCCAAGAAGCCCGCCGCCGAGTCGGACAACGAGCGGACCAGCAAGTTCGTACCGCTGCGGTCCCCCGACGACCCGGCCCCGTCGAAGCCCTCCACCGCGCCTACCGCCCCCGCCGCGTCGTCGGCCCCCGCCGCCCCGCCGGCCGGCGTCCCCGAGGCCGAGCGGACCAAGCAGCAGCCGCTGCCGCCGCTGTCCACGGACGGCAAGCAGCCCGCGCCGCTCGACCTGCTGGCGCAGCTCACCAACACGCCGCCGAAGCCCGAGACGCCGATGCGGACGGCGGTCCGCCGGGTCAAGATCTGGACGCCGCTGGCCGCGCTGCTCGTGATCATCCTGGGCGTCGTCCAGGCGCTGCGGCCGCTGCCGGAGCCGGCGCTGAAGCTCACCGCCGACGCCTCCTACCGCTTCGGCGGCGGCGAGCTGTCCCTGCCGTGGCCCGGCCAGGGGCAGTCCGCCGCGGAGGTCGAGGGCGTGGGCAGCCTGGGCACCTCCGGGGATCAGAAGCCCGTGCCGATCGCCAGCGTCACCAAGGTCATGACGGCCTATGTGGTGCTCAAGGACCATCCGCTGAAGGGAGACGCGGAGGGCCCGAAGATCACGATCGACGCGCAGGCGGCCGAGGAGGCCAAGTCCGCCGACGAGTCGCGGGCGGCGGTCAAGGAGGGGCAGACCTTCACCCAGCATCAACTGCTCCAGCTGCTGCTGATCAACTCCAGCAACAACATCGCCCGGCTGCTCGCCCGCTGGGACGCCGGGTCGCTCGACGCGTTCGTGAAGAAGATGAACGACGCGGCCGAGGGCCTGGGGATGAAGCAGACCACCTACACCGACCCCAGCGGCCTCAAGGAGTCCACCAAGTCCACCGCGGCCGACCAGCTCAAGCTGGCCAAGGCGGCGATGCAGTCCGAGGCGTTCCGGGCGGTCGTGGCGACGCCCAACGCCGAGATCCCGGGGCTCGGCGACCGGATCTACAACAACAACAATCTGCTGGTGAAGCCGGGTGTGATCGGTATCAAGACCGGTTCGTCCACCCCGGCCGGCGGTGCGCTGATGTGGGGCGCCGTGCGGACGATCGACGGCAAGAAGCAGCGGATCCTCGGTGTCGTCCTCGAACAGCGCGCGACCACCACGCTGGACGCCAGCCTCCAGCTCGCGCAGACCAACAGCTACAAGCTGATCAGCACCCTGCAGGACGCCCTCACCTCGGCCACCGTCATCAAGAAGGGCGATGTGGTCGGCCAGATCGACGATGGGCTCGGCGGCACCACGCCGGTCGTCGCCACCAAGGAGCTGAAGGCGGTCGGCTGGTCCGGTCTGGGGGTCGACATCAAGATCGGTGACGGCGGTAAGAAGGTGCCGCACTCCGCCAAGGCGGGCACGGTCGTCGGCGAGGTGACCGTGGGCACGGGCCCCGGACAGCTCACGGCGCCGGTGGCCCTGCAGGGTGACCTGCCCGAGCCGTCGTTCGGCGCGAAACTGACCCGTATCGGCTGACCCAGCGGGGAAGTGGGCTAAGGGGACGAGCGAAGCGGCCCCGGCGCGAAACGCCGCCGGGGCCCGACGCGGTTCGGGGCCGCCCGAGCGTGCTAGCGTCGGTGGGTCCCCGGCCTGGACCCGCCGCATGCGAACCGGAGTGATCCGGTGCGGGGTTGAGGACGAGGGGGCAGACCTCGGGGGAAGACGGGGAGAGCCGCAGTGACCACCGTGGATCCGACACGGGCCGATGAAAGCGGGGGCTCGGAGGAGAGCACCGCCGCACGAATACGCGTACCCACGCAGCGCTGGTCGGCCGAGCCGACGGGCCCGGCCGAGGCGGAGCGTGAGAGCGGCCGGACCGCTTCCGGCGGGCTGCTCCAGCGCGCCCGGACGGCGCTGCGCCATCCTGTATGCGCCTCGCTTGCCGCCGCCGCGCTGCTGCATCTGCTGTGGGTGGCGCTGCTGGCGAACAGCGGCGGTGACCTCGCCGCGCAGGACGCCTGGGCGGAGTTCGCCCTCCAGCACCCGGATTCGGCGTACAACCTGGCCTGGTACGGCGGGATGCACCCGGTCTCGTACAGCGTCATCTCGCCCTATCTGATGGCGGTCCTCGGCGTCCGCTCGACGATGGTGGTCGCGGGGACGCTGTCCGCCGGGCTGCTCGCGCTGCTGCTGGTGCGCAGCCGTGTCGTGCGGCGGCCGTTGTGGCCCGCCCTCTACGGCGCGTTCGCGCTGACCTGCAACGCCATCTCGGGCCGGGTGACCTTCGGGCTCGGCGCGATGTTCGGGCTCGCGGCGGTGGCCGTGATCTTCGCCTGGCCGCGCAGATGGCGGTCCCGGCACTGGCACCACAAGACCGGACGGTTCGTACTGGCCGCTCTGCTGGCCGCGCTGTCGACCATGTCCAGCCCGGTGGCCGGCCTGTTCGTGGGTGTCGTGGCCGCCGGTCTGTGGCTGACCAGGCGGCGCCCCGCCGCGTACGCGCTCGGGGTCACGCCCGCGCTGGTGGTCGGCCTGTCGGCGTGGCTGTTCCCGTTCTCCGGTGAGCAGCCGATGACCATCGGGTCGGTGATCCTGCCGTTCATCACCGGTGCCGCCGTGCTGATGTGCGTGCCGCGCACATGGTCGACGGTGCGGGTCGGGGCGGGGCTCTACTGCCTCGGGGTGGTGCTCACCTGGGTGATCCCCTCCCAGATCGGCACCAACATCTCCCGCCTCGGCATGATCTTCGGCGGAGTGGTGCTGATCGCCGCGATGCCCGCCCTGCGCAAGCCCCCGCGCGCCGAGCTGCGCTCGACGCCGGCGGGCCGCCGCTGGACCGCTCTCGTGCTGGCGCTCGCGACCGTCACGATATGGCAGGGGGTCAAGACAGCCGACGACGTCATCCACACCACCCCCTCGGCGTCCTGGGCCCGTGAGCTGGCGCCGCTGGTCGACCGGCTCAAGCAGGAGAAGGCCGACCGGGGCCGGGTCGAGGTGGTTCCGGTGCGCAGCCACCGCGAGTCCTCCGCGCTCGCCCCGTACGTCAATCTGGCGCGCGGCTGGAATCGCCAGCGCGATATAGACCGGAACCCGATCTTCTACGGCGACGACACTCTGACCTCGGCCAGCTACCACGAATGGCTCAAGCGCTGGGCGGTGCACTATGTGGTGCTGCCCGCGGACGCCCCGGACACCGCGGCGGAGCAGGAGGCCAAGCTGCTCGGCACCGAGCTGCCGTATCTGCGCCAGGTCTGGTCCGACGCCAACTGGAAGCTGTACGAGGTCAAGGACCCGACGCAGATCGCCGACCCGCCTGCCACCGTGCAGCGCGCGGGCGCCGACCAGCTGGTGCTGTCGGTTCGCTCCAAGGGCCCGGTGCTCATCCGCATCCCGTACTCGCCGTGGCTGGGCCTGATGGACGACGACGGGCACAGCGTCCGGGCCCCGAAGGGGGAGGACGACCAGCTTCCGGTCAACCGCGAGGGCTGCCTCACCAAGCAGACCGAGGGCGGTGAGGAGGGCCAGCCGGAGGACGAGTGGACGGTGTTGCACGCCCCCCGGCCCGGCGTCTACCGGATAACGGGCAAGTACCAGCTGCCGCGCGGCACACCCTGCCCGGACGAGATGGTTCCGTGAGCCCGCTCAGCCGCAGACCGTCGACAGCCAGGGCTGGTCGTCGGCGTGGCGCAGGCTCTGGCGGATCTTCTCCAGGCTGCGCAGCAACCCGTCCGGCTGCCGGGTGGTGTCGCTGAGGTAGGTCAGCGCGGCGTGCTGGAAGGCGAGCCGCATCCGGGTGGGCATGGCGTCCGAGGCGTCCAGGCACAGCGAGTCCGAGCCCCGCAGGGTCTCCGCGATCTTCCGGTCCACCTTGTCATCGCCCTGGGCGTCGAGCGGGACGCCAGGGTTGGCGAAGAACGGGTGGGTGCTCTTGGTGGCGGTCTGCCGGCCCCAGGTCCGCTGGGCCTCGGCGGAGACCAGATAGCGCATCAGCTCCTGTGCCTGCGGGGTGTCACGGAACATCGCGGCGAAGTCCCCTGATACCTCCCGGGCGGTGGAGCCACGGTCGGCATCGGGGAGCAGGCTGCGGGAGAAGGTGAAGTCCGCCTTGTCCGGGCGGGGGTAGCCGCTGCGGATGAACGACCCCTGGTGCTCCAGTGCGCACGGCGGGTCGGCGTCGAACAGCTTGCTCCCGGCCTTGCGGAAGTCGGTGATCAGCGCGGTGCGCGCGGTGTCCCTGCCGAAGAGCGAACCCCAGCTCTCCCAGGCCCGCTGCACCCGCGGATCCGTCCACGGCAGCCCGCCGGTCGCCCAGTCCTGGTAGACGGATCTGCCCTGCTGCTGGAGCAGCAGATCCTCGATCCAGTCGGTGCCCGGCCAGCCGGAGGTCGCGTCGTCGCCCATGCCCACGCACCACTGGCGGCCGTCGGCGGCGAGGGCGGGCAGTGTGCCCGTCCGGCGGCCATGGTCGTACCACACGATGCTCTTGAGGTCGGCCTTGACCGCGATGCCGTACACCGACCCGTTGGCGCTCAGCTGGGGCGTCCACAGCCGTCCGTACGCCCTGCGCTCCCGGCTCGGGATCACTCGGTTCAGCGGGGTGAGCTGGCGCTGGCTGGCGTAGGCGGCCAGCTCGCCGGAGCTCGGCAGCACGGCGATATCGGGTGGCGTTCCGGAGCCGACCTCCGAGGACAGCACCTCGCGCAGCGCGGTGGTGCCCTGGTAGTCGACATGGACGCCGGTGCGCCTGGTGAAGGTGTCCAGCAAGTCCCGGAACGCCTTGCCCTCGGCGCTGGTCCACGACGCGAGCACGCTGACACTGCCGCGCGACTGCCAGCCGCTCGTATCGCCGGCGCCCACGACACACAGCAGTACCATCCACAGCCCGAGGACGGTGGCCGTGGCCTGGCCGGACCGCTTCGCCGCGCTCATCGGGGCTGGAACCGGTACTCGTCGATGCGGGGCTGCAGACCGACCAGGATCAGCGCGGCCAGCACGGCGCCGCCCACGGGTATCCAGCCGACCGCACCGGCCTGCCACTGCGCGCTCCGCATCGTCCTCGCGACCTCCCTGGCGGTGGGGCCGCCGGTGCGGCCGATGGTCGATCGGGTCAGGCTGGTCCGGGCCGACTCCAGCCGGTCCTGGGTCTGATAGGTGAAGACGGCCAGCGGCAGCAACGCGACCAGCAGCGCGGTCGCCGCCGCCAGCCAGGGGCTGACCAGCCGCCGGAAGTGGCGCCGCAGATAGCGCTGGGTGTGCACCAGCAGCGCCGCCAGCGTCACGAACAGCCCCGGCACCAGCAGCCACCAGGCGAACGACAGCAGCCAGCCGAAGGAGGTCTGGTCGTCGAGCACATCGAACTGCCGCTTCTGCACCGACTTCAGGCGGTCGAGGATGCCGCTTTGGTCATGCCGCAGGATGGAGTCGGCATACCTCACGTAGGCATTCTTGAGCGTCGGGTTGTCGCGGCTGGCGTACGCCTGCTCGATGGTGTCGCCGTAGGACGTCACCAGCGCCGCGGTGGTGCGCAGCGACCCGCGCGCCGACTCGCCCCCGATGGTGCTCTTGGACACCTGGGCCAGGCTCTGCTTGGCCGTCGACAGCTTGTTGCGGTACTCCTCGCTGAGCCCCTCGAACTCCGCCGTGGGGCTCGAGATGCTGCGCTTCGCCTCGTCGTAGGAGGCGTCCAGCGCGTCGATGGCGGCGGCGACCTGCAGTATCGCCGGGGTGGACCGGCCGGTCACCGCCGCGGAGTTGCGGCTGACGCCGAAGTACGCGGCCAGCAGCGCGATCACGGCGAGCGCCGTGACCCCCAGCAGGGCGATCAGCCGGCGGACCAGGAAGGCGCGGGTGCCGCTCATGTCGCACCGCCCGGCTCGGCGCCCAGCGGAGTGTCGCACTGCTGGCAGAACTCGGCGGTGGCGGGCGCCCGGCGCCCGCAGGCCGGGCAGCTGACATCCGCGGCGGGCGGCGCGGCGGCCCTCGGGCGCTCCACCCCCACGAAGTGGACGCTCTCCTCCGACACGATGATCGCCGAGTTGAGGTCCAGCGGCCGGATGGGCTCGCGGATCCGCACCTCGCCGGTGGCGGCGTCGACGATGTGGACCAGCCCGCCCAGCCGGGTCAGCATCTTCTCGCTGCCGAGCTGATGGGCGAGCTGGACGGCGCGCCCCCACTGGCGGTGGGCCCGCTTCCGGTCACCCGCCTCGTACGCGTCGCAGCCCGCGGTGATGGCGTGGCCCAGCTCGGAGTCGGCGTCGTAATGCGCCAGCCGGGGGTCGATCCGGGACGACAGCAGCACCTCGTCCGTCCACTGGACCAGCAGGGACTCCGGCTCGGGCGGTGGCAGCGCGGTGTCGCCCTCCACCGCCAGCTCCACGGTGGCCAGCTCGACGTCGTCGCCCGTCGGATCGCCCCGCGGATCGGCGAGCACGGACACCTGGTACTCGCGGGTCTCGTCGCCCCATGCCTTGGTGGTCCACTCCCAGGTGCGCTCATCGGGGCGGACGCCCTCGTCGGTGACGTCCACCCGGGTGGGGTGCACCTGCTTGACGAAGCCGACCCGGCTGCCCGCCCGGGCGCGGATCCGGATCCGCACCCCGGCCAGCGCCTTGGCCATCGAGGCGGAGACCATCTCCTCGAACTCGGCGGCCAGCGTGGCATCCTCCAGCACCGCATCGGCCCTGCCGTGCAGCCGGCGCGCGATCCGCTTCAGCTCGGTGGCGTCCCAGCCGTCGCCGATACCGCGCGCGTCACAGGTGAAATGCGGGGCACAGGCGTCCAGCACCTTGTCCAGATAGCCGGGCGGGTCGTGTTCATTGCGGCCGTCGGTGAGCAGCAGGGTGTGCTGGATCGCGGTGGACTGCCGCAGATGGAGCCGGCGGGCGAGATCCAGCCAGGAGCCGATCGCGGTGCCGCCGACCGCGGGCAGCCGGGCCGCGACCCGGGCGGCGGCGGCCTTGGTGTCGGGCCCCGCGACCGCCATGCCGCCGGTGAACGGATAGACGACCTGGGCCTGTTCGGTGCCCTCGACGATCGCGAAGCGGATGCCGTCGCGGAGTATGCCGACCGCGGTGGCGGTGGCCCGCCGCGCCGCCGCGATCTTCGTCGGCGGCCAGCTCATCGACATCGAGCAGTCGATGACGATGACCTCCGAAGCGGCGGTACGGGCCGCCGCCGGGCCCAGGCCGCGGGCCCGCACGCTGACGATGGCGTGCATCTCGGTGCGGCCCGCCGAGGCGGGGAGGTACTTGTTCTGATGCACCCGCAGGGTGAGGGCCGGGCCCCCGTCCGCGCCCTCCGGGCCCGGGGCGTGTTGTCGATCTCTACGGTCCTCGTACATCTGATCCCCCTGTCAGACGTCAGACGCGGGTCACGGGCCGGATGGCGTTCGCGTGGTCGATCAGCGCGCCGAGCGCCTCGGGGCTGTCCGCCTGCCGGGCCAGCCGGCGAAGGGTCAGCTCCAATTCGGCGCGCAGCGCGCTTTCGTCCTCCCACTCTCCATACACCAGTGACGGGGGTTCGGTTCCCCTCCGCGGCGCTTCGGTTCCCGCAGCGGCGGCGCGCCCCCTCCGTCCCCAGCGCCTTGAACGGGCGTGCCCGGCGGGCTCACCCATCCGCACCCCGGCGCCGGACTGCCGCTCCGCCCAGTCCAGCGTCACCTCCAGCGACTCCGCGGTCAGCCGGTCGCGGGCCGGTCCTGACTCCCGCCCCTCGTCCAGATACAGCCGCGGCAGCCGGGTGCGCACCTCCGCCAGATCCTCGGCCGTCGGCAGGGCGTCGGGGTGCCCCAGCCGCCCCGACAACACCCGCACGATGGCGATCCGTGCGGCGTCGTAGTGGCGGGAGACCTTCGGCACCCCGCCGAGGATGTCCACCGCGCCGCCCCGGTCGCCCGCCGCGAGCCGGAGCCGGGCCAGCCCGAACGCGGCGCTGCCCTGCGAGCGGTTGCGCTGCCACACCGCCTCGTAGAACCGCTTGGCGGCCTCGTGGTCGCCCAGGTGCTCGGCGCAGTAGCCCAGCGCCAGCTTGGGCGCGTACTCTCCGGGCAGAGCGCTGTAGACCTCGTCGAACTGCCGCCGGGCGTCGGCCACCGCCCCGTTCGCCAGCCGCAGCAGGGCGCGGTGCCAGGACAGCCGCCAGTCGTACGGGGCGGCCGAGCCGATCAGCTCCACGGAGGTCGCCAACTCCTTGGCCGCCGCCTCCCGTTCGCCCAGCTCCAGATAGGCGCGGCAGGTGCGCAGCCGGATCTCGGCGGAGGGGCGGGGGAAGGCGTGCAACTGCTCGATCAGCCGCCGGGGCCCGCTGTCGGTCGGCACGCCCAGCAGCGCCGCGCCGGGATCCGCCGCGTCCGGGAACGGCACCGGCAGCCCGGGCGGCACCTGCTCGGGGCGGGGCAGCCCGGACGCCAGCAGCGGGCGCGGGTCGCCGTCCAGCCAGCGCTCCAGGTCCGGGATCCGGCCCAGCGCGGAGTCCAGCAGCGCCGAGGTCGGGGCGAAGAGCGTGGACGGCTGCGGCTGCTCCCGGCTCAGCCGCAGCGAGTGGATCTCCCGGAGTACGCCCCACAGTTGCTCGGACATCGCCGCGGCCGATCCGAACCGCCGGTCCGGGTCGGCCGCGGTGGCGCGGGCCAGCACCCGGCGGTAGGACTCGGCGCCCAGGCCCGGCGGCCGCTGGGCCTGCCGGGTGGCCTTGTCGGAGAGCTCTTCGAGCGTCCTGCCGACCCCGAAGAGATCATGGCGCTCGGTGAGGGCCGAGGTGCCCCGGGCCAGCACCTCGGGGGCGGCGAACGCCTCGGTGATCACGGGCGGCCCGCCGTCCCGCTGGCCCAGCCGCCACACCGCGCCGAGGTCGATCACCTTGACCCGGTCCTCGTAGTGCATGACGTTGCTCGGCTTGAGATCGCAGTACAGCAGCTTCTCGCCGTGCAGGTAGCCCACCGCGCGCAGCACCAGACAGCCGTAGGCCAGGATGTGCTCGTACAGCCGCGGCCCGTCGTACGGCTTCACCGCGTCCGCGATGTGGTCCTTGATCTGGGCGAGCGTCATCCCGCCGACGAACTCCATCACGATGTAGCCCGCCAGCGCGGTCTCGTCCCGGGGATCGGGCTGGGTGACGTAGTTGATGATCCGGACGATGCCGGGGTGGTCGAGCATGGTCAGATAGCGGCGCTCCTCGACCGCCGTCCGCAGGGCCGCCTCGTCCTCGTTGTTGATCAGGCCCTTGATGGCCACGGGCTGGTCGTCCAGTTGGGTGTCCTCGGCGAGATAGACCCAGCCGAGCCCGCCGTACCCCACGCAGCCGATCACCCGGTACTGATCGCCCAGCAGATCCCCGGGGCTCAGCCGCGGGGCGAAGTCGAACGGATGGCGGCAGCGCGGGCAGTAGCCCCTGGAGAGCGCGGGCTGCCCGGCGTAGGGCGCGCCCACGATCTCCTCGCACCCCTCCCAGCCGCAGGTCTGGCCGCGCGAGGGGGGATGCGGATCGTCCATCACCAGATCGCGCAGCGACGGCAGTTCGACCCGGGGCAGGGCCAGCGGATCCTCGCCCGCCGGCCGGACGGTGAACTTCCGCGCCACATCGCGGCGGCGGGCACGGGTCGTGGTCGCGGTGGACTCGGAGATCAGAGCTTCGCCGGGCCGGGTGGACGGGAGTGTGCGCGCCTGGGCGGGTGCGGAAGTGCGCGCCTGGGTGGGTGGGGGAGTGGGCTCGGGGACGGTGGGCAGGGCCCTGCGGCCGCACTCCGTACAGAACCCCCGGGCGTTGATCCGGCCCAGGCCCTCACCGCGGCAATCCGGGCGATTGCAGTGCGGGCGATCGCTGTCCGTACGACTGTCGTCCGGATGCTTGCTGCCCGTACGACTGCCGTCCGGATGCTTGCCGCCCATACGACTGCCGCCCGTACGACTGCCGCCCGTACGACTGCCGCCCGTACGACTGCCGCCCGTACGACTGCGGTCCGGACCACTGCCGTCCGGACGATTGCCCTCCGTCATGGCGCCTCCCCCTCCGGCGGCGTGTGCACAGCGGCCACGAACCGGTCGACGGCGCGGCGGGCCTCCGGCAGATCACAGGGCACCGTGGCCAGCAGTCGCACCGCGGCGCGGTGCAGCGGAATCAGCTCTGCCCGCTCGGATTCGGCCTTGCTCCCGAGCATCGCCGTGTACGACACCAGTTGCCACTTCAGCTCCTGGACCGCGGGCTGCTGGGCCTCGATCACCCGCAGCGTCTCCTCGGCCCGCTCGGCGACCGTCCGGACCGTGTGCTCGAACGCGGCCAGCTTGGCGACGATGCGGTGGGAGCGCAGCTCGGGGTCGGAGCGCAGCCGGGTCAGATTGATCCGTAAGGCCGTCGCGTCCTCGGCGTCCGACAGGGACGAGCGGCGCGCCCCGCGCTCGGCCGCCTCGTGCTCGCGGTCGGCGGCGAGGGCGACCCGCCCGGCGAGCTCGTCCAGCCAGGCGTCGATCCGGGCCGCCTCGGGGCGGAACAGCCGCTCGGCCAGGCGCAGTCCACGGGAGTGGGGGTCGCGGAAGACCAGCATCAGCCGACTGCCCCGGTCGGCGAGCAGCTTCATGAAGCCGACCAGCGCCTCCGGGTCGCGGGCGCGGTCCACGCCGACGGCAACGATGGTGAGCGGCACCGCGTTGGCCCGGACCCGGCTGAGCGGGGAGGTGTCGCCGGGCGAGCGCAGATCCATCCGGTCCGCGACCCGCAGCGCGACCTCGGTGTCGGTGCGCCCGGTGACGTCGATGGCCAGGTCCACACTGCCCAGCGGCGGTACGGTGCCGTGCGGCGCGGCGGAGACCGCCTCGTCCGGGCCGCCGCCCGACAGCTCGCGGTCGGCGAGCGTGATGGCGCGGCTGAGCGCCTCGTACCGGACGTGGTCGTCGTCCTCGATGACCACGGTCTCCACGTCCGCGATGTCCGGGCGCCCGCTGAGGGGCTCCCGGCGCAGCCATACGGCGAGCCGCTGGGCGAAGCCGATGTCCTGGACGCCGGTGGTCAGCGGGGAGACCAGCGGCCGGTCCACCCCCGGGTCGCCCCCTAACCAGCGCTGGACCACCGGCAGATGGCGCACGATCGTCTCAACCGGGATCATGTAGGAGACGCTGAGGCGCTCGGCGGAGGGGACGCCGACGGGGTCGTCGTACCGGCTGACGACCATGCCGATCACATGCCGGGTCGCCTCGTCCTCCACCCCGGCGCCGCTGAAGCCCTTACGGACCACATCCCGGCGCGACTTGGGGTCGAGCCCCACCCACTCCGCCCGCGGGCCGACCCGTCCGGCGGTCTTCGCGCGCAGATAGTGGCCGTTGTCGAGCCCCTTGGGGAAGCCGCCCATCCACACCGGGCGGCCGAGCACCGGCGGCAGCCGGTAGAGCGGCGCGGCGTGCTCGGCGGGCTGCGGCCGGCCCAGCCGCAGCAGCGCCACATCGCCACATCCGTCGGAGCGTTGGGGCACCCAGCCGCCGTCGGCGACGCGTGCGGGGACCGGTGCGGCGTCGGGCACCTCGACCAGGTCGATCAGCACCTCGGTGGCGGGCACCGGAAGCCCGTCGTCGGGGATCACATGGGCGCACGTCAGCACCGTCTCGCTGCCCAGAAGGATCCCGGCGCCCAGGACGTCACCGGCCGAACTCCGGATCCTTACCCGCCAAGTGCCCCCGCTGGAGGTCTCATCGGCGGTAATGCCCATTTCCGCCCCCATGTGGCAAGAGCATACGCCCGGGAGGTACGGAAGTGACCCGTCCGTCCGATGGGTCACGGGAACGGGTGAGGGGTGGACCCGGGCCCGGAACGGGGCGTGCCGGGAAGGCGTGGAGCGGGATGGCAGGCCGGGCGCGTGCGGCGCCCGGCCCGGCCCATCCCGCACGCCCGGCCATTCGGGTGACGTGGCGTCACCCATCTTGTGGCGGGCTACGTCGGATGGATTACTGAAAGTGTGCGGTGGGACCCCCGCCGTTGTCTTTCGGCGCTGGGGGGCGCCGCGTCCTCGCCGGAGCCGGGCGCCAGGCGTACCGCGAGGAGGACCGGGCGGGTGCCCCAACGCCCGCGGTCGCGCACCGGATTTCCGTGAGCGCGAGCGGGTCCAGCCCGCCCGGTCCCGTCCACCTCAACGCCCCGCACCTCACCTCACCTCACCTCACCTGACCTCAGGAAGGACTGCGTCATGCCCATCTCACCCAGTCAGGGATCGTCCGCCGGCGGACAGACCGTCAACGTCACCGGCGTCAACCTCGGCAGTGCCACCGCCGTGCACTTCGGCAGCAAACTGGCCACCATCACCGCCAACAGCGCCAGCTCCGTGACGGTCACGTCGCCGTCCGGCAGCGGGGTGGTGCCGGTGACCGTGACCACGGCCGGTGGCACCAGCAACCCGCTGAACTTCTACTACATCGGCGCGCCCTTCAAGTCCGCGCTGAGCACCGTCGCCGGGCCGCTCGCCGGCGGCAACACCGTCACCATCACCGGCACCGGACTGTCGACCGCCAGCGCCGTGCACTTCGGCGCCAACACCGCGACGCCGACCATCGTCTCCGACAGCCAGATCACGGCGGTCGTCCCGGCCGGCGCCGCGGCCGGGACGGTCGGGGTGAGCGTCACCACCGCGGGCGGCAGCAACAACGGCTTCTCCTACACCTATGTGGACACGCCGACGGTCACCGGCTTCACGCCCAGCTCGGGCCCGCCCTCCGGCGGCACCGCGGTGACCATCACCGGCACCAACCTGTCCACCACCCAGTCGGTGACCTTCGGCGGTGTCGCGGCGTCGTTCACCGTCATCGGCGACACCAGCCTGGCCGCAGTCTCGCCGCCCACCGGGGACGGGGCGCCCGGCCCCGCCGAGATCGCGGTCACCACTCTGGGCGGCACCGCCGCCGCCGCGACCCAGTTCCAGTACGTGTCCGGCCCGAATATCTGATCACCCGTGGGACGACTCGCCAGAAGGAGATCCACCTTGAGTAGCCCTCAAGCCACAGGTACAGGCACCGGTCCCTCGACGGCCGAGGCGTCCCCTCCTGTGATCAGTTCCGTGAGCCCCGCCGCCGGTTCTCCCGGCGGCGGGACCCTGGTCACCCTGACCGGGAGCAACTTCATCCAGCCGTCGGCGGTCCGCTTCGGCCCGATCCTGGCCACGTCGTTCACCGCCGTGTCCGCCACGCAGATCACGGCGGTGGCGCCGCCCGGCAGCGGCACCGTGCAGGTCACGGTGACCGGGCCGGGCGGGACGAGCAACGGGCTGGCGTACAGCTACGCCGGCGCCCCCGCTCTCAACGGGATCTCTCCCACGACGGGCCCCGCTTCCGGCGGCACGGTCGTCACCCTGACCGGCACCAACCTTCTCGCCGCGACGGCGGTACGGTTCGGGGCCACCAACGCCACGACCTTCACGGTCATCTCCGCCACGCAGATCACGGCGGTGGCGCCGCCGGGGAGTGGGGCCGTGCAGGTCACGGTGACCGGGCCGGGCGGGACGAGCAACGGGCTGGCGTACAGCTATGTGGCGGTGCCGGTGCCGGTGGTGTCGGGGGTGTCTCCGGGGCAGGGTCCGGCGGCCGGGGGGAATACGGTCACGTTGACGGGGAGTGGTTTCACGGGTGCGACGGCGGTGCGTTTTGGTGCGACGCCCGCTTTGTCGTTCACGGTGGTGTCGGTCACGCAGATTACGGCGGTGGCGCCGCCGGGGAGTGGGGCCGTGCAGGTCACGGTGACGGGCCCGGGTGGGACCGGCAGTGGGGTGGCGTACAGCTATGTGGCGGTGCCGGTGCCGGTGGTGTCGGGGGTGTCTCCGGGGCAGGGTCCGGCGGCCGGGGGGGAATACGGTCACGTTGACGGGGAGTGGTTTCACGGGTGCGACGGCGGTGCGTTTTGGTGCGACGCCCGCTTTGTCGTTCACGGTGGTGTCGGTCACGCAGATCACGGCGGTGGCGCCGCCGGGGAGTGGGACCGTGCAGGTCATGGTGACCGGGCCGGGCGGGACGAGCAACGGGCTGGCGTACAGCTATGTGGCGGCGCCCGTGCCCGTGCTCACCTCCGTGTCCCCGGGGCAGGGTCCGGTCGTCGGCGGGAACACGGTGACGCTGATCGGTAGCGACCTTACGGGCGTCACCGCCGTCACCTTCGGCTCCACGCCCGCCACGTCGTTCACCGTCGTCTCGGCCACCCAGATCAAGGCGATCGCCCCGCCGGGGGCCGCCGGGCCGGTGCAGATCACGGTGACCGGGCCGGGCGGCATCAGCAACGCGGTGACGTACTTCTACGTCGGCGTCCCCACCCTCACCGGCGCCGCACCCGCCCTGGGCCCCGTCTCCGGCGACAACATCGTGACCCTCACCGGCACCAATCTCCTCGGTGCGACGGCGGTGCGCTTCGGTGCGACGCCCGCTTTGTCGTTCACGGTGGTGTCGGCCACGCAGATCACGGCGGAGGCGCCGCCGGGCAGCGGCACCGTGCAGATCACGGCGGTGACGCCCGGCGGCACCAGCAACGGCGTCCCGTACACCTATGTCGCCGTTCCCGTCCTCACCAGCCTGTCGCCGACCGGCGGGCCGCTCAACGCCGGGACCACGGTCACGCTCTTCGGCAGTGGTCTCACCACGACCAGCACGGTGCTCTTCGGCACCACACCCGCCTCCTTCACCGTCGTGTCCGACACCTGGGTCACCGCCATCGACCCGTCCGGGCCCGCCGGTCCGGTGAATGTGCGGCTCACCACGCCCGGCGGCACCAGCAACAGCCTTGTCTACACCCGGGTGGCGGGGCCCGGAATCTAGCCGCGCCAGGCGTGCGGTTCGCGCGCCGCCCCGGCGCGCAGCGGCCGGTCGGCGCACGGCCGGGACCACCACACCCCCTGGCCGTGCGTCAGCCGGGGCAGGACGTGCTCGAAACCGTGCACCCGGCGGGCCGGGATCTCGCCCCGGAGCAGCCATCCCGTGGCACCGTCCACGCTCTCGCCGATGTCCGCCTCGGCGGCGGCGAGTTGGGCGCTGACCGCGGCGAGCGTCTCGGGCGGGAGCTCCAGCTCGAAGGCGTGGTACGGCTCGTACACCCGCCACCCCGCCCGCTCCAGCGCCTCATCGAGCACCACAGGGGTGACGTCGCGGAAGTCGGCCGCGGTGCTCTCCGGGCCGAGGAAGCCGGAGCGGACGAGGACGACCCGGCAGTCCGTCACTGAGCGCCCCCGGGGGCCGTGGAACAGCGTGTCGTACACGGTCTCCTCGATCGCGGTGTGGAACGCGCGGGGCAGCGCGCCCAGTTCGGTCTCGTAGCCGAAGACCACCCCGGCGCCGCGCGCGGTGGGCTCCACGCGCAGCCCGACGGTCGCCCACGGCCCGGTGTGACCGGAACGGGCGATCTCACGACCGGCCTCGCCGACCCCCGAGGGGCGTTCGACGAGCACGGGACGGCTCGGTTCGAACTCCGCCTCGACGCCGTAGTCCTGGACCAGCGTGGCCGCGATGATCTCCTTCTGCACCTCGCCGTACAGCAGCACCGAGGTGGCCCCGTCCGGCATCGCCCGCGCGTGGATCAGCGGATCCTGGTCGGCCAGGTCGAGCAGCGCGGTGTGCAGCCGGGACGCGGCGGCGGCGCCGGGCTCGCGGGCGTGGACGAGGGTCTGGAGGGTGGGCGCGGCGAAGTGCGGCCGGTCCGACGGTACGTCGCGGACGGGCCCGAGCCGGTCGCCGACCCGGACCCCGGGCAGCCCCTTGATCCGCGCGATGTTCCCGGCGGTCAGCGGCCCGCGCGCGGCCCCCGCCGCGCCGACGACCTCCAGCGCCGTGACCTGCCCGGTGTGCTCGGTAAGGGCGCCACCGGGCCCGCGGCGGTGCAGCGTCACCCGCTGCCGCAACGCCACCTCACCGGAGAACAGCCGCAGATACGCCGTACGGCTGCCCCGAGCGCCGCCCCCACCCGACCGGCCGCCTCCACCCGACCGGCCGCCCCCACCCGACCGGCCGCCTCCACCGGTCCGGCCGTCGCCACCCCGGGCCCCGCCCCGGCCGCCCCCACCGCGCTCCACGGCGAAGACCGTGCCCCGCGGCTCCGCCCCGCCCGGCGCGGGCGGCACCAGCCGCGCGACCCCCTCGACCAGCGCCCCGACGCCCTGACCGCTGAGCGCCGAGCCGAAGAAGACCGGATGCACCAGCCCCTCCGCCGTACGGGCCGCCAGCGCGGCCCACACCTCCTCGGCCGAGGGGAGCGGGCCGTCCACGACCCGCGCGAGCATCGCGTCATCGATCTCGGCCAGCACCTCGGCCGCCTCCGTGCGCATCCCCGGATCGTCGAGGGAGCGCGAGCGGACGTACGCGTTCCGCGTGCCCAGCTCCCGTACCGCCGTCAGGGGGAGGAGATGCGGCGCCAGGGTGCGCCGGATGTCGGCGAGCAGTCCCGCGTCGCGGGCGCCCGCACGGTCGATCTTGTTGATGAAGAGCAGCACCGGAAGCCGCAGCCGCCGCAGGGTCTTCATCAGCACCCGGGTCTGCGCCTGGACGCCCTCGACGGCGGACAGCACGAGCACCGCGCCGTCGAGCACGCCGAGGGCGCGTTCGACCTCGGCGATGAAATCGGAATGGCCGGGGGTGTCGATCAGGTTGAGCTGGGTGTCCCCGGCGGTGAGCGACGCGACCGCGGTCCGCACGGTGATACCGCGCTGCCGCTCGATCTCGCCGGTATCGGTCTGGGTGTCCCCGGCGTCGACACTGCCGAGCCGGTCGATCACCCCGGCGTCGTAGAGCAGCCGCTCGGTGAGGCTGGTCTTACCGGCGTCGACATGGGCGAGCACGCCGATGTTGAGGGTCCGAGAGACCCGTGGAGAGCTGGGCATGGATGCTGAAGTCCTCGAAGACGGTCGTCCGGTAGGGGCGCTGAGTCGTTCCGAGGAATCGGCGCATCTGTTGCTCCTGTGCTCCTGCTCGTAGCGGTGAGGTCCCGGACATCGTGGACACGGGGGCGGACGGAGGCAACCGAATTACCGACGGCCCGTCACCGCGCCGGGCCGCCGTCCGCCCGTGGCCCCGTCCGCCTATGACCCGTCCGTAGAAAGCGCTGTCACACCTCTCGACAACGCCCGCCGCTGCCCCGACGCTTCGTAAGCGACGGGGGCCGGTGCGGCGGAGGGGACGGACGATGCGGCGCAGAACGCTTCTGACGGCGGCGGGCACCACGGTGCTCGGCGCCGCGCTCATGACCGGCACCGCCTGGGCCGACGAGACCATCGGCGTCGACCCAGGCACCGACCATGGGGCCTGGGAGGGCTGGGGCACCTCGCTCGCCTGGTGGGCCAATCTCTTCGGGCAGCGGGACGACTTCGCCGATCTCTTCTTCACCACCAAGGCCGTGGGCTACGGCGGCGGATCGCTGCCCGGCCTCGGGCTGAACATCGCCCGCTACAACCTCGGCGGCTGCTCCTGGACCAGTGTGGGCGGCGAATCGATGGTGGCCTCGCCCAACATCCCCCGTTTCAAGCAGATCGAGGGCTACTGGCACGACTGGAACAGCGAGGACCCCGCCTCCTCGGCCTGGCACTGGGGCGCCGACGCGGTCCAGCGGGCGGCGCTGGTCAAGGCCGTCCAACGCGGCGCCGTCAGCGAGCTGTTCGCCAATTCGCCCATGTGGTGGATGTGTCTCAACCACAACCCGTCCGGTGCGGCGGACGGCGGCAACAATCTCCAGTCCTGGAACTACCGCCAGTTCGCGCTCTATCTCGCCGCCACCGCCCGCTACGCCCAGGACCACTGGGGCGTCCGCTTCGCCACCGTCGAGGCGTTCAACGAGCCGTCCTCCGCGTGGTGGAAGGCGGACGGCACGCAGGAGGGCTGCCATATCGACGCGGCGGTTCAGCGGACCGTCCTCGGCCACCTCCGCACCGAGCTCGACGCGCGCGGGCTGACCGGCACCCGGATCTCGGCGTCGGACGAGACCAGTTACGACCTGGCCCGCACCACCTGGGGCTCCTTCGACACGGCCACCCGCGCCCTGGTCGACCAGGTCAACGTCCACGGCTACCAGGGCTCGGGCGGCCGCCGCGATCTGCTGTACACGGATGTGCGTGCGGCCGGTAAGACGCTCTGGAACTCCGAGACCGGCGATAAGGACGGCACCGGGCTGACCCTGGCCACCAACCTCTGCCTGGACTTCCGCTGGCTGCACCCCACCGCGTGGTGTTACTGGCAGGTGATGGATCCCAGCGCCGGCTGGGCGCTGATCCACTACGACCCGGACTCCGCCCAGCCCGGCGCCGTGCAGACCAAGTACTACGTGCTCGCCCAGTTCACCCGCCATATCCGCCCCGGGATGCGGATCCTGGACACCGGCTCGGACCACGCCGTCGCCGCGTACGACCCGGGCGCGCGCCGGCTCGTCCTCGTCGCCGTCAACCCCGGCGCCGCGCAGACGCTGACCTTCGACCTGTCCCGCTTCGGCCAGGTCACCGGGGGCACCGGCGGGCTGGTGCCGCGCTGGTCCACCCACACCTCGGGCACCGGCGATCTGTACACCGCGCGCCGGGACACGGCGCTGGACGGCAAGCGGCTGAGCGTTCCGTTCGCCGAGAAGTCGGTGCAGACGTTCCAGATCGACGGGGTGGTGGAGTAGGGCGGGGTCTCACGCCGCCAGGTGGCGGACGATGCGGCGCAACTGCTCCTCCCACCGCTCCTGGAATTCCGGTGAGTCCGGCTCGATGCCGAAGATCTGGCGGACGGCGTGCGGCATCGTGGCGGGTGCGGAGACCACGGCGTAGCACATCAGCAGCACGGCGGCCGGGTCGAGGTCGTCCGCCAGCTCGCCCGCCGCCTGCCGGCGCCGCATATCGGAGAGGTCCTCGGGATGCTCGTCCGCGGCCTCGCCGGTCAGCCCGCGCCAGACGGTCAGCCGGATGGCGCGGGGGTCGTCGAACGCCTCCCGGAGGTAGCGGACGACCAGCTCCTCGAAGGGGACCGCGGGGTCGTTGAAGGTCGCCTCGCGCGCCAGCCACTCGCGGGTGAGCTCCTGGTAGAGGCCCTCCTTGCCGCCGAAGTAGTAGGCGATGAGCTGCTTGTTGAGGCCCGCCCGGTCCGCGATGTCCTGGACGCGGGCGCCCGCGAACCCCTTCTCGGAGAACACGTCCCTGGCCGCCTCCATCAGCAGCCGCCGGGAGCGCTCCGGGCACTGCTTGCGCTCCTCGGGCGTGGGGGCGCGGCGGGGCCTCTTGGGCGTCCCCTGCATGGTCGTCATCTCCTCTTCCTCGGCCCGGACAGGCTAGCCGGGGGGTTCCCGACAGGCTCTCATCTAATCGTTTGACAACATCATCTGTTTGGATGAACCTGACTGCGGTTAGGTACCCATCGCAGGACACGCGAGGAGATTCATCATGTTCGTGGTGACCGGAGCCACCGGAAACGTCGGCGGTCATGTGGTGAAGGAGCTGGCCGACGCGGGCGCCGAGGTGCTCGCGCTCACCCGCGACCCCGAGGCGGCCCGGCTGCCGGAGGGCGTACGGGCGGCCCGGACCGAGGAGATGCCCCTGGACGGCGCCACGGCACTGTTCCTCAACCCCGCGGTGGTGTGGCAGGTCGGGACCGAGAAGCTCCTGGAGCGGGCCAAGGAGAGCGGTGTACGACGGATCGTGATGCTCTCCTCGTCCTCCGTCCTGCAGGACCTCGATCCGCACACGAACCCGATCGGCGTCCGCCACCGCGCGCTGGAGGACGAGATCGAGCGCACGGGGCTGGAGTGGACGTTCGTCCGCCCGGGCGCCTTCGCCGCGAACGCGCTGCAGTGGGTGGACCAGATCAAGGCCGGGGATGTGGTGTACGGGCCGTACGCCGGGGCGCAGATGGCCCCCATCCACGAGGCCGACATGGGCGCGGTCGCCGCCCGTGCGCTGCTCGCCGACGACCTGGTCGGCCAGACGCCCGAGCTGACCGGACCCGAGTCGCTGAGCTTCGCCGATCAGGTGCGCATCATCGGTGAGGTCGTCGGTCGGCCGCTGCGGTACGAGGAGATCCCGCACGAGGCGGCGCGGGAGCGGATGGCCGGCGGGTTCCTCACGCCGGAGATGGCGGACTCGCTGCTGCGCGTCTTCGCGGAGTTGGTGGACCGGCCGCAGGCGGTCTCGCCCGAGGTGGAGCGCATCACGGGCCGTCCTGGGCGTACGTTCGCGCAGTGGGTTGAGGACCGGGTGGCCGCGTTCCGCTGACCGGGGTCGCGCCTGCGGCCGGCCTTCCCCTGCCCGCCCCTTCCCACAACCGGGGCTCTGCCCCGGACCCCGCTCCTCAAGCGCCGGAGGGGCTGATTCCAGCCCGTCCGGGGTCCAGGGGGCGGAGCCCCATGGTTCGGGAAGGGGCGGGCAGGGGATAGCCCGCCGCGGGCGCGCAGGCGGTGCGCGCTCGCCGGTGCCAGGGCCGCCTCAGGAGGCGGTCCGCGTGCCGCGCTTGCCCGTCTGCTTCTTCGCGGTGGTCTTCTTGGCCGCGGCCTTCTTCGTACCCGTCTGCTTCTTCCCGGCGGCCTTCCCCGCAGGCTCCTCCGCCGACTCGGCGGTCTTTGGCGTCTTCGTCCCACCCCTCTTCGCCGTCGCCGTCCTCTTCGCCGTCGCCGTCCTCTTCGCCGCCGCGGGCGCCTTCTTCGCCGGTGCCTTCTTGCGGCCGCGCAGCTCATGGACCGTCGCCTCCGCTCCCTCCCCTTCCTCCTCTTCCTCGGCTTCGCCCTTCGCGCCCTCCCCGGCCTCCTCGCCCCGCGCCTCCTTGGCGCTGCGGACGCTCTCCTTCAGCGCCGCCATCAGGTCGACCACCTGCGCGCCGGCGGGCCGCTCACCGGGCTCGGCGGTGAGCGTGGCGCCTGACACCTTCGCCGCCACCAGCTCCTCCAGCGCCTCGTGGTACTCGTCGCGCAGATCGTTCAGATCCACCTCGCCGAGCGTCTCCATCAGGGTGTCGGCGAGGTCCAGTTCGGCCGGCTTCACGGTCACCTTCTCCTTGGGGGCCACCCCCGCGGGCTCGCGCACCTCGTCCGGCCAGAGCAGCCGGTGCAGCGCGATGGTGTCGCCCACGACGCGGAGCATCCCCAGCCGCTCGCGGCCACGGTGGGCGTATTTGGCGATGGCGACCTTCTCGCTGCGCTTGAGCGCCTCGCGCAGCAGGGTGTACGGCTTGGCCGCGGCGGCGCCGCTGGTGCCCAGGTAGTAGGCGTCACCCATCTGCAGCGGGTCGATCTCGGCGGCGGAGATGAACGCCTCGATCTCCAGGGTGTGGGTGGTGGGCAGCGGAAGGGCCTCGAGGTCCTCCTCGGTGATCGGGACCAGCGCGCCGTCCGCGTCCTCGTATGCCCGCCCGATCTCGCTCGACTCGACCGGCTTCCCCTCGAGCTCGCAGACCTTGCGGTAGCGGATGCGGCCGCCGTCGCGGGTGTGGATCTGCCGGAACGAGATCGAGTGGTCCTCGGTGGCCGGATACATCTTGATCGGAATGCTCACCAGACCGAAGGAAATGTTCCCATTCCAGATAGATCGCATGCTTGATCCCTTTCGTGAGATTCTTATCGTATGTCCCCGATCGCGGAGGTGGAGGGGCGGCGGATCGCGCTCAGGAACCTCGACAAGGTCATCCATCCGGCCACCGGCACCACAAAGGGCGAGCTGCTGCACTACCTGGCGTCGACCGCGGACCCGCTCCTCGGTCATCTGCGCGGGCGGCCGCTGGCGTTCCTCCGCTACCCGGACGGCCCCGACGGCCAGAAGTTCTTCACCAAGAACCCGCCTCCTGGCACGCCTTCCTGGGTGACGACGGTCGAGGTCACCCGCCATAAGGGGGAGACCGCGCGGCAGGTGCTGATCGAGGACCTGCCCTCGCTGATGTGGGCGGCCAACCTCGTGGTGGAGTTCCACGCCCCGATGTGGCGGATCGACCAGGGCGTGGGCATCGCCGACCGGCTCGTCTTCGACCTCGACCCCGGGCCGCCCGCCACGATCGTGGACTGCCGCGTCGTGGCCGTATGGCTGCGCGAGCGGCTGGCCGCCGATGGCCTTACGGCGTATGCGAAGACCAGTGGCTCCAAGGGGCTGCATCTGCTGGTGCCGGTGGAGCCGACGCCCTCCCACCAGGTCACCGCCTACGCCAGACGGCTGGCCCTGGAGGCCGCGAACGCCATGCCGGATCTGGTCATCCGCAAGATGACCCGCGCGCTGCGCCCGGGGAAGGTGTACGTGGACTTCAGCCAGAACGCGGCCGCGAAGACCACCGCCGCCCCCTACACCCCCCGCGCCCTCCCCGAACCGGCCGTCTCCACGCCCGTCACCTGGGAGGAAGTCGAGGAGTGCCAGGCCCCGGGGGCGCTGTCCTTCCTGATCGACGACATCCCCGCGCGGCTCGAACGCCACGGGGATCTGCTCGCCCCGCTGCTGGACCCGGCGCAGGCGCGCCCGCTGCCGACGGGGGAGGGCGGTGCCGGTGAAAGCGACGGAGAAGCCGGTGAAAGCGACGGCGAACAGGACGCCGACGACGAAGGCGCGGTCGACCGATGACGTCGTCCCCTGAGCCGCCTCTTCAGCCGCCCGTGGACGTGGCGCTGGCCCGCGTCGTCCCCACCCTGCCGACCGCCCCGCCCGGACGGCGGCTGGCGTACGAGCCCAAGTTCGACGGCCATCGGCTGCTGATCTTCCGGCTGGTGGACGCCGTAAGGATGCAGGCCCGCTCCGGCCGCATCATCACCCGCGCCTTCCCCGACCTGGAGGCCGCCGCGCGGCCGCTGCCGCCCGGCACGGTCCTCGACGGCGAGGTGGTGGTGTGGGCGGGCAACCGTACGGACTTCGCCGCCGTCCAGAAGCGCGCCTTCGCCGCGTCCGAGTCCCGGGCGGGCCGGCTCGCCCGGGAACTGCCCGCCTCCTACGCCGCCTTCGACCTGCTCGCGATCGGCGAGGAGGATCTGCGGCCGCTGCCGTACGCGGAGCGCCGGGCCAGGCTGATGGCGCTCCTCGAACCGCTCGGCCCACCGCTGCAGGCCGTGCCGATGACGACCGATCCGCAGCTCGCCGCGACCTGGTACGAGGCGCTTCCGGAGATCGGGGTCGAGGGCCTGGTCATCAAGGACCTCGACCAGCCCTACCGGCCGGGCCGCCACTGGCGGAAGCTGCGCCATTCGGAGACCCGTGACGCCGTCGTCGTGGGCGTCGTCGGCCCCCGCCTCCGCCCGCGCGCCCTCGCGCTGGTGCTCCCCGGCGACGACGCGCCCGTGATCTCCGCCCCGCTCGCCACGGCCGTCCGGGCCCAGCTCAGCACGGCACTGCGCGATCTGCCCGACCCCCAGCCCCCGCCCGCCGAACTCCCCACCGCACTGGACCGGGTCGGCGCCGAGATCGCCTACCGCCCGATCGCCCCGGACCTGACGGTCGAGGTCCGCCAGGAAAGCACGGTCCGCCACGCGGCGACGACGGTCATGCGCCTTCGCATCCCGGACTGACGTCGCGCGCCGCGCGCCGCGCGCCCCGGCGCCGCGCCCGTGATCCGACCGTGGTCGGCCCGCTCGCCATCGGCACCGAGCCGTGGCCGAGGCCGGGCCCCGAGGCGGCCCGCGCGTCGGATCAAGCCTCGGGCCGGCCCCCACCGGCCGTACCGGCCGACCCCTCCGTACCGGCCGACCCCTTTGTACCGGCCGAACCCGCCGCACCCACCGCACCCGCCGAACCCTCCGGATCCGGCGGCCCCGTGATCACAGCCGTCACCCGGCTGCCCGGAGCCAGTTCGCCCCGCTCCGCCAGCCCGTACACACCCCACAGCATCTTCGCGACATACCGCCGTTCCACCCGCACCCCATGCCGCTCCTCGAACCGAGCCGCGAACGCCTCCAACTCCACCGGAACGCGCCCGTACCCGCCGCCGTGATAGCCGTGCTCGATCCGCCAGTCGCCGAACGCGCGCCCCCACCCGCGCCGGTGCAGCTCGGCCACCTCACCCTCCAGATAGCCGTCCGCCCCCTTCAGCACGGCGAACCCCACCGCCCGCGCACCGGCTGGGAGCGCGGCCGCGATACCGGCGAGGGTGCCGCCCGTGCCGACGGCGCAGCACACCACATCGCCCGAGCCGAGGTCGGGCAGCTCCGCGACGAGGTCCGCGGCCCCGCCCGCCGCCAGGACGTTCGTACCGCCCTCCGGGAGGACGTAGGCGCTCCCCCACCGCTCCTCCAGCCCCCGCAGCGGGCCCGGGTCGTTCTCGCTCAGGCCGCGCAGCGTCTCGCGGTAGGCGGAGCGGGTGACGAAGGCCAGCTCCATGCCATGCTCCTCGGCCCGCGCCAACGACCAGTTGCGCGGCGCGCCGGCCAGCTCGTCGCCCCGGATGACCCCGACCGTCGACAGCCCGTGCGCGGCCCCCGCGGCCGCCACGGCGCGGATGTGGTTGGAGTAGGCACCACCGAAGGTGAGCAGCCGGGTGTGCCCCTGCTCGACGGCCGCGCGCAGATTCGGGGTGAGCTTGCGCCACTTGTTGCCCGGCACCAGCGGATGGATGAGATCGTCCCGCTTCAGCCGCAGCTCCACGCCCCGCTCGGCGAGCCATGGGTCGGCCACGTCCCACACGGGGGACGGCAGCCGGGGCCGTATCGGGCCGGAGGTGTCCATCGGGCGTCTCACCCGTCCATTCTCGCCGCCGTGTCACGGAGGGCCGACGCGTCGGAAAAAGTTGACGCGTCCGACACCTCGCGGCGGTCCTCGGCGAAGCGGTGGGTTGACCGGTGGAGCGCGAGCGTTACGAGAAGCGCGCTATCGCCGTCATCGTCGGCCGCAGGTTCCGTACCGCGGGCAGCCACCGCATCAGGGGCGCCACCGCCCCGTAGTAGAAGCCGCGCCCGCGCGGCGGCGGCACCTCGCGTACGTCCGTGATCGCCGGATGCGCCGTCCGCACCTTCGGCAGCTCGCCCGCGTCCATGCCCCACGGCATGGGCGGTGTGCGATAACCCTGCGCGGTGCGCATCTCGCCGCGCGTCGTCCGGGCGCTGAACCACCGCGGCACCGCGTCGAAGACCAGCGCCGCGCCCCGGAACCGCTCGGCGCACCCCGCTATCAGGTCCTTCACCTCGGTCGGCCGCAGATACATCAGCAGCCCCTGGGCGGTGATCAGCACCCCGCGCGCGGGATCGACCTCGTCCCGCCAGGACAGGTCGAGCGCCGAGCGGGCGAGGGTGCGCCGCCGCTCCTCGTCCGGCAGCAGCGCGCGCCGCACCTCGGCGGTCTCCGGCAGCTCCACGCACAGCCAGCGCGCCCGACCGTTGTCCACCCGCCAGAACTGCGTCTCAAGACCCTCGGCGAGCGTGACGACCGTGCCGTCCGGATGCTCGTCGAGGAAGGCCCGTACGGCCATGTCGAAGGTGCGGACGCGCAGCGCGTGGCCCTGTGCCAGCAGCGGGGTGGGCGCTCCGAAGGTCTCCTCGAAGGGGTAGTCGATGCGGTCGACCAGCTCCACGGCCTTGGGGTCATCCAGCACGGTCCGCGCCCGGCGGGCCTCGGCGGCCCGCATATGGAGGTTCCACAGCAAGGTCTCGGGCACCTCGCTCAGCTCGACGCGCCGACCGCCCTCGCCGTTCCCGCTCCCGTCCGGCCCGGCTTCCGGTCCGGTGCCCGCTCCGGCGTCCGCCATGGCGTCGTCACTCCTCGCACGCGCGTCCCTAGGCGTTTCCGCCACCGCCTCCACCGCCATTCAACCTCATGCCGTCCCTCATCCGGAACGGCGAACGCCCCGGCCCCCGGACGATGCCGGGGCCGGGGCGTTCAGGAGGGACGGCGGTCGTTCAACCCGCCTCGGCCGGAACCGGGCCGATCGCCCGGCCCGCCCACTCGGGGGCCTTCTCCACCAGGTCCGTCAGCCGCTCCCGTATCTCCTCGGGGAACGGAGCCGAGCGGCTCTCGTTCTGGTCGATGTGGAGCGCGAGCAGCTCGGTCGTGGCCACGGGGGCGCCGATCGGTTCGCCCACATGCATCTCGTGGGTGAACCGCACCTTCTTCTCGTCCACGCCGATGACGCGCGTACGGATGGTGAGCTCGGCGCCCTCGTCGACCTCGCTCAGATACCGGATGTGCGACTCCACGGTGTAGAGGGAGCAGCCGGTCTTGGCGCGGTAGGCGGAGTCCAGGCCGGTCTCCACCATCATCTCGTCGGTGCTGTGGCCGAAGACGAGGACGTAGAACGCCTCGCTCATATGGCCGTTGTAGTCGATCCACTCGGGACGTACGGTCTGCCGGTAGTCGGGGAGCGTGGTGCTCACTTCTCGTCTCCCATGGTGCTGGGGGTATGTGCGATGGCATCCGTCCCCTCGGCGCGCTGCCGCGGCAGTCGGCCAGTCGCCCGCAGGACGTCGATGACGCCCTGGTCCCGCTCCGCGACGAGCTGCGCGATGGTACGGCTGCCCGCCGCCTCGTCACAGCCGTCGACCATGGCCGCACGCAGCGTGTCGTCCAGCTCAGGCGCCTCGAGACGGGTCCACGGAGACTTCAACGAGGGTCCGAAGTGGTCGAGCATATGTCCCATGCCTCCTTCGCCGCCCGCCAGGGCGAACGTGAGGCAGGGACCCATGAACGCCCACCGCAGCCCGGGCCCCTCGGTGATCGAGTCGTCGATCTCCTTCACCGTGGCCTCACCATTGGCGACCATGTGCAGCGCCTCCCGCCACAGCGCCTCCTGGAGCCGGTTGGCGATGAAGCCGGGCAGCTCGCGCTCCATGGTGATGACGGACTTGCCCGCCACCTCGTAGAAGCGCGAGGCCCACTCGACCGCCGCGGCGTCGGTCTTCTCCCCGCCGACGACCTCCACCAGCGGTATGAGATACGGCGGGTTGAAGGGGTGGCCGACGACGAGGCGGCCGGGGTCGGCGGCCTCGGTCTGCATATCGGTCATCGGATAGCCGGAGGTGGAGGACGCGATGACGACTCCGGGCGGGGCCGCCGCGTCAAGCTGGGCCAGCAGCGACCGCTTGAGCTCCAGTTTCTCGGGGGCGCTCTCCTGGACGAACTGCGCGTCGGCCACGGCCTCCTCGACGGTCGCGGCGACGGTCAGCCGGTCGGGGGAGGCGCCGTCGGCGAGGCCGATCTGGGTCAGGGCGGGCCAGGCGGCGGCCACGAGACGGCGCAGCTTCTCCTCGGCGTCGGGAGCCGGGTCCCAGGCGGTGACGTCGTAGCCGCGCGCCAGGAAGTGGGCGACCCAGCCGCCGCCGATGACTCCGGCGCCGACGCAGGCGACGCGGCGTACCTCTTCGGGGGCGCAGGGGGATGAGGGCATGGCGGTCCTAAGGGTGTGAGGGGGGGAGAGGAGAGAGATGAGGGAGACGAGGAGCTGGTGGGGGGATTACGCGCGGGGCTTGAGGCCGAGCCGCTGCCGGGCCTCGTCCGGCGTGGCGACCGTCGCGCCCAGCAGCTCGGTGATCTGGACCGCGCGCTCGACGAGCTGGCCGTTGGTGGCCTTGACGCCCCGGCTGAGGTAGAGGTTGTCCTCCAGCCCGACCCGTACGTTGCCGCCGAGCAGGATGGACTGCGCCACCCACGGCATCTGCGTCCGGCCCAGCGCGAAGCTGGCCCACTGGGCGCCCTCGGGCAGCATGTTGACCATGGCCTGGAGCACGCCCGGCTCGGCCGGGGCGCCCCACGGGATGCCCATGCAGAGCTGGAAGACGGTCGGGTCGTCCAGCAGCCCCTCGGCCAGCAACTGCTTGGCGAACCAGAGCTGCCCGGTGTCGAAGATCTCCAGCTCGGGGCGGACGCCCAGCTCCTGGATGCGCTTGGCGCCGGTGCGCAGCATGTCGGGGGTGGAGACGTAGAGGTTGCTGCCGTCGCCGAAGTTGAGCGAGCCGCAGTCCAGGGTGCAGATGTCGGGGAGCAGATCCTCGACGTGGGGGAGCCGGTCCAGGCCGCTGACCAGGTCGGTGCCGGGGAGGTGGGTGAGCGGGTTCTCCGGGTCGATGACCAGGTCGCCGCCCATGCCCGCGGTGAGGTTGATGACGACGTCGGTGCCGGTCTCCTTGACCCGCTCCACGACCTCGCGGTAGAGCCGCGGATCGCGGGCGGGGGCGCCGGTCTCGGGGTCGCGTACGTGGATGTGGACCACGGCCGCCCCGGCCTCCGCGGCCTCGACGGCGGAGCGGGCTATCTGCTCGGGGGTGACGGGGACATGGGGGCTGCGGCCCACAGTGTCACCGGCGCCGGTCAGGGCACAGGTGATGATGACGCTGTCGTTCATGGGCATGGGCTTCTCTCCCTCTCTTACGGTGCGGAACAGCGCGGAGCTATGGTCCGGGCTGGTCGGCCGTCCTACGGTCCGGGCTGGTCGGCCGGCCCGGCCTCATCGGCGCCGGAGCGCCGTGCGGTCGGGTGTGCGGACGGACGTGCCGACGGTCGTGCGGTCGTGCGTACGGTCAATTCGGAGTCCACGTACGCGTTGCAGGCGAGGTCCATGGCCTCGGCGGTCGTGCCGCCCTCGCCGGGCGCGGTGGCGAGCACCTGAATGGCCAGTCCGTCGATCAGCGCGGTCAGGCGCAGCGCGCTGAACTCCGGGTCGACGGTGCGGAAGACCCCCTGCTCGATCCCGCGCCGGATCACCTCGGCGACGGTCCGCCGCCACTGCTGGTAGAAGTCGGCGTGCAGCCGCCCGATGGCCGTGGACCGCGCGGCCTCGGCCCACAGGTCCATCCACACCAGCCACTGCTGCCGCTGCCGCTCGGTGTACGGCGCCTGCAGCGCGATGAGCTGCCGCAGCTCCTCGCGCGCGTCGTCGGCCGTGGCGGTCCGGGCGGCGCGGCGCGCGGTGTCCTCGTCCATGCACCAGCGCACGGCGGCTTCGAGCAGCTCGGCGCGGCCCGGGAAGTGGTAGTGGATGGTGGCGGTGCTGGTGTCGCAGGCGGCGGCGATGTCGGCGACGCGTACGGCGTGGAAGCCGCGCTCGGCGATGAGCCGCACCGTCTCCCGCACGATCTGCAACGGCCGCCCGCTGTCGGGAAGCGCGGCCGGGGCGGGCGGCCGCGGTGCGTCGGCGGCCCCGCCGGTCCCCGCGGTGCCGAGGAGCCATCCGGCGTCCACGTTTCCGGCGTCGGCGATCCGCGCCAGCTCGGCCACGGTGAAGCGCCGGCTACCGCTGAGCGAACGCGAGAGCTTGGACGGGTCCATGACGACCCGCCGGGCGAATTCGCGCTGGGTACAACCGGCTTTGCCGATCACCTCGCGCACGCGTTCCGCCACCTCGAACTGTTGCCGCATGGCCGACACGGTACGGACGCGTTGAGATAAGCGCAATGAATGCGGATGGTGAATGCCCGCTTCCTCCTTAAATCGGGGGGAATTTCACCCGAGCATTGCGATGCAGGCTGACTGTTGCATCAGTTGAGATCGATATGGTTCGAACACTTCCGACTATGCTCACCGGGCGTGAGAGCAGGAGAGATCGGGTGACATCGGGCGGGGACGACATGCGGTTGATCGCCGGCCGCTACCAGCTGGGCGACCGGCTCGGACGCGGCGGCATGGGCACGGTCTGGCGCGCGTACGACCAGATGCTGGCGCGCGAGGTCGCCGCCAAGGA
Source organism: Streptomyces violaceusniger Tu 4113 (assembly GCF_000147815.2). Taxonomy (NCBI): domain Bacteria; kingdom Bacillati; phylum Actinomycetota; class Actinomycetes; order Kitasatosporales; family Streptomycetaceae; genus Streptomyces; species Streptomyces violaceusniger. The sequence goes on from NC_015957.1 coordinate 874,794, forward strand.
GCTGCACGTCGCGAGCGACCACCACGAGCACCACCGACGGCTGCGTCGGGCCCAGAGGGAGGCGCGTACCGTCGCCCGGCTGCGCCACCCCCATGTGGTGGGCGTCCATGACCTGGTCGAACACGACGACCGGCTCTGGATCGTGATGGAGCTGATCGACGGCCCCTCCCTGGCCCGCCGGATCGCCGACAGCGGCCCCCTGCCGCCCCGCCACACCGCCGCCCTCGGGCTGCAACTGCTCGGCGCGCTGGAGGCCGTGCACGCCGCCGGGGCGCTGCACCGCGACATCAAGCCCGCCAACATCCTGCTGCGCGGGGACGGCAGCGCCGTCCTCACCGACTTCGGCATCGCGGCCCTCGAAGACGACGAGTCGCTCACCACCACCGGTGAACTCCTCGGCTCCATCGGCTACATGGCGCCCGAGCGGCTGACCGCGGAGGAGGCCGGCCCGCCGTCCGACCTGTGGTCGCTGGGCGCGACCCTGTCCGCGGTCGCCTCCGGCGTGCCGCCCTTCCAGCGCCCCACCGGGGCCGCCGCGCTGCACGCCGTCACCTTCGCGGACCCGGTCATCCCGGAACGGGTCGGCCCCCTGCGGCCCATCGTGCAGGCCCTGCTGAACAAGTCCCCGGGGCAGCGCCCCTCCGCCGGCACGCTCCGCACCGCCCTGCAACGCGTCGCGGACGGCGCGGACGACCCGGGCCCGCTGCCCCCGGCCGCGCCCGCGGGGCCCGTACGCACGCCGGGGCCCGTACCAACGCCGGGTCCGCTACGAACCCCGGGCGACGACGCGGACACCTCCGCCTACCTGGCGGACACCCCCACGATGACCGCGACCCCGATGGTGAGCGCGACCCCCACGGCAGGCGCGCCCCACACCGTGACCGGGACCCCCGCCCTCGACCGGGACCCGACGCTGATCTCGGCCCCGACCCAGACGCCGGACCTGGACCGGGACCCGACGCTCGTCGCCCCGGCCGGGCCGCCACCCCCTCGGTCCCGTGGGCGGGCCCGGACATGGTGGTGGACGGCGGGCGCCACGCTCGCGGTGGCGGGCCTCGCCACCGCGCTCTTCTTCACCTTCGGGCCCCCGTCCGACAGTGACAGCGGCGACGACGCATCGCCCCAGCCCGCCACCAGCACGACGAAGGTGACCGTGGACGCGGCACGCGGCTGGCAGTCCGCGACGACCACCCCGGTCCGGAAGGGCGACAAGGTGAGCGTCCGCTACGCCACCGGCTCCTGGACGGTGGACGCCGCCAATCTGCCCTTGGTCGGCCCGGTCGGCCACACCCGCGCCGACGACGAAGCCCTCCGCTTCGCCTGGACGGACTGCAAGGTGCATTCCGACGCCCCCTTGGGCGCCCTCCTGGGCCGCTACCCGGGAAATCCCCGAAACCCTCACGCCGTGGGCCGCGCCTGGCACTTTCAGGCCACCCGCCCGGGCATCCTCCAACTCCGCATCAACGACGGTGAGGGCTGCCTCCACGACAACAGGGGCGCCATCACCGTCACCGTCCAGATCACCCACTGACCGGGCAACGGCACACCCGGGGACCTGGCCCCGCGAAAAATGTGGGTCCCCTGGGCAACTGGCAGCCCCCGCAGACGTATCCTCCCGGGCAGTCCGGCCGGTACGGGCCGGGAAACCAGCACGAACAGGGAACGTCACGTGGATACGGATACGGAAACGAGGAAGAAGCCGCTGTCACGGCGGCGGGTTCTGGCCCTGACGGGTGGGGCTCTGATAGCCGCCGGCTGCACGCAGGGCGAACAACGCCCCGCCGACAAGACCAGCCACGCCCCCGAGGAAAGAGCGTCCGCCGACGGTCCGGCCGCCGATCCGGACGGCGTGCTGGGAGCGAATTTCAACGAGGACCCCGACAGCGTGACCTTCGCCGAGTTGCGGGATCTCTCCGCGAGCTGGCTCCGGGGCTTCGTCCCCATGCCCGAGGTCACGGCCGACGCCTCCCACCAGCGCGCCATCGAGAAACTCCTGGACGCCCACCACCAGGGCTACGGCACGGTGCTCTCGCTGAAGTTCCCGTACAACCACCGGGCGATACCCCGACCGGGCAGCTCGGCCATGACCGCGGAACTCGCCCGGGTCGACCGGGTCCTGCACACCGTCCTCGACACCGTCGACGTCCTGGGCATCGCCAACGAGCCCTTCATCGAGAGCCTCCCGCAGGACCGCCGCTCGGGCGCGATGAACGCGTTCTACGAGACGGTCGCGGAGCACATCATCGCGTACCGGAAGAAGCACTTTCCCTCGCGCTGCCGGACCCACCTCTACATGGGCGCGCTCAACCACCTCGACAAGCCGGACGAGCAGACGGCGGCCACCGACCGCTGGCTGTCCTTCGCGCGCCGGACCCCGGAGATCGAGGGCGTCGACATCCACCCCCACGTCGCCGCGCCGGAGCGGGTACAGCCCTACCTCGACTACATCCTGCCCCGCCTCCGCGACGACCAGAAATTCCTCGTCACCGAGTTCTCCCTGGTACAGCTCTGGAAGCAGCACCTGAGCGACACGATCCCCACCCGTTTCGCCCGCCGCTACCACCTTCCGTCGAACACTCCGGTGTGGAAACTGATCCGGGATGCGATCGAGCATCCCTTCCCGGAGCAGAAGTGGCACGACTTCCTCGCCATGAGCCCCTGGTTCGAGCGCAACAAGCACTTCCTGCGGGACCAGGTGGGCCACTTCCGCGACACGGGGCGCCTCGCCGTGGCGACGTACGGAGTCACCCAAGGCGCCGCCATGACCGAGAACTTCGGCCCGGACAAGCAGCCCTGGCTCCTGAACAGCCTCTACGCCAACCGCACCGTCGAGCGACCGGACGACGGTCCACCGGCCCACAGCTACGGATTCTTCGACGACTTCCGCGCCCTCCAGCGGCAGCAGGACCGCCGCGGGTCCTAGGGCAGTCCTAGGACGCGGAGAGCGAATTCAGCCAGTCGACCAGCAGTCGGTTGATCTCCTCGGGGCGCTCCTGCTGGATCCAGTGGCCGCAGCCATCGAGGATGTGCGAACCGACGAGCCCGGGCAGCGTGGTCGGGTACGCCTTGATCGCGTCGCCCATCCAGGTGGTGGAGGCGTCCAGGGCACCGCCGATGAAGAGCGACGGCTGGGTGATGGGCGCACCGTTGAACTCGGCCAGCTCCTCCCAGTCCCGGTCCATGTTGCGGTAGCGGTTCAGCGCCCCGCTCAGTCCGGTCCGCTCGAACTCACCGGCGTAGGCGTCGAGGTCCTGCTCGCTCAGCCAGGCGGGCAGCCGGTCGGCGGGGAACCGCTCGCGCATCGTCGCGCCGCGCGTGATGAAGTGCGGGTCGGGCAGGTCGGGTCCGGGCATGGTGTCGCCGGACAGCGCGGCGTAGATTCCCGCGAGCCAGCCGCGTACATCCGGTTCGATCTCCGCCTCGGCCCGGCCCGGCTCCTGGAAGTAGGAGACGTAGAACTCCTCCTCCCCGCCCATCCCGGCGAAGACCTCACTGGGCCTGGGACCGCCGGACGGGGAGTACGGCACGCTCAGCATGCCGACGGCACGGAACACATCCGGCCGCAGCAGGGCGGAGTTGGCGGCGATGGGCGAGCCCCAGTCGTGGCCGATCACCACGGCGGACTCCTCGCCGAGCGCCTCCACCACGGCGACGTTGTCCGCCACCAGCTCCCGCATCCGGTACGCGTCCACCGCCCCGGGCCTGGACGAGCGCCCGTATCCGCGCACATCGACGGCGGCCACCCGGTACCCGGCCGCGGCCAGCGCCGGGAGCTGGTGGCGCCATGAGTACCAGGACTCCGGAAACCCGTGGACGAGCAGCACCAGTGGGCCGGTGCCCTGCTCCACGACGTGGATCCGCCCGGCGGGGGAGGACACCGGACGGTGGGTGAGGTCGGTCGTGGGTGGCTGCGGCATGGTTCTCTCCCGGGGGCGCTCGGGCACGCACTCTGCGTGGCGGCCGACGGTCCGACCCTGCCGTGACCTCGGTGGCGCGGGCCATGCCTGTTGCCGGTTCGGCAAACCTGACCGTGGCCGTCGACCGCGTCCGGTGGGCCAGGGGTGCCAGCGGTGCCAGCGGTGTCAGGCGTGCCAGGGGTGCCAGGCGTGCGGATTCAGGACGTCGCTCCCAGACTTGAACTCAGGGGGTTCTTCTCCTGGGAGGTGAGGGGCGTGGCGACCTACATCACGCTGCTGAACTGGACCGAGCAGGGAGTCCGCGCCTACAAGGACACCACGAAGCGCACCGAGGACTTCGCCGCGGCGCTGAACAAGCTCGGGGCGAGGCTCGTGGACATCTACTGGACGGACGGGCCGTACGACCTGGTGTGCATGATCGAGGCCCCCGACGACGAGACCGCCACCGCGGCGTCCCTGCAGCTCGGCGCGGTGGGCAAGGTGCGCACCACGACCCTGCGGGCCTTTGACCGCGAGGAGATGCGGGGCATCATCGCCAAGGCCGCGGGCTGAGGAGATTGCGCGGGGAGGGCCGAGCCGCGACGGGGCCCAGCCGCGAAGGGGCCCAGCCGCGAAGGGCCGACCCGCGACGGGGCGGCCCTGTGACTCACCCGATGAGTGGGTGGACGGCGCGGGCGTCCGTCCTGGTGGACGACGTTCGTGCCCGGGCCCCGGCGAGGAAGAGTCGGCGCTACGCGCCCGCACACCCATTCATGGTCGTATTCGGCCGATGGCCCGGCCCGGAAGAGTCGGACCAGGCCACCGAACCAACAACAACGAGGTGGTGCTACGTGCGGTGGTGCTACTTCGTGGCGCGGCCGGACAGCTCCGTGCCGAAGGCGGCATCGGCCGCCGGGGAGCCGAGATCGCCCGGCCCGATCAGGGCGGAGCCTTCGGCGGTGAGCCCGTCGGCGCCCGCGTACAGGAGCGCCACCGCGCCCGCGCCCTCGGTCCGGTTCGGGACCCCGACGGCCAGGTCGGGCTTGCCGTCGCCGTTGTAGTCGGCCGCCGAGACGGCGTCCCCGAACTTGTCGTTGCCCGCCATCTCGCCGGGAACGCCCTCGGTGTCGAGGGAGAACGTCTGCGCCCCCGCGTCGGTCAGCCAGTTCTTGGTTCCCTTGAGCACGGTGATGGCGCCGGCGTCGTTGTAGCCGCCGGGGGCCTCCGCGGCGGTGTCGCTGACGACGAGGTCGTCATTGCCATCGCCGTTGATGTCGGTGAGCTGGGAGGCGGTGCCGCTCTGCGCCTTGCCCTTCCAGTCCACCGGGTTCGCGGTGTCGAGGCCCTGGGCGGTGCCCGGGTACGTCCGCAGGCGCTGGTCCTCCGGACCGTCCTCGAAGCCGGTGTCCGTGACGACGTCGTCCTTGCCGTCGCCGTTGATGTCACCGACCACGGCCTGGTACGAGGCGAACGGCAGCGCCACGTCCTCGCCCAGCGACGTGCTCTTCAGCCCCCCGGACGAACCGGGCAGCACGCCGAGCGTGCCCTCGTCGGCGGGGTCGTCCTGGTAGGCGACGGTGACCAGGTCGGCGAAGCCGTCCCCGTTGATGTCGCCCGAGGACAGATGCTCGATGCCCGCTCCGCCGCCGGGCGGGGTGACGCTGGACATCTTCGGGGTGGCCGTCTCGCGCAGGTTCGCCGCGCCGCCGACGATCTGGACCTTGGTGCCGTCGGAGATGGCGATGTCGTCGCGGCCGTCGTGGTTGTAGTCGCCCACGGCCATGGTGTTGCCGAACATCGCGTAGGCGGTGGCCTTGGGCGCGTGGAAGGCGATGGCGTCGCTGGACAGGCCGTCCTTCGAGCCGAAGACGACCGTGACGGAACCGGCCCGCTTGGCGGTGCCGATGGCCTCGGAGTTCGCGGCCACGATCAGATCGGTGTACCCGTCTCCGTCCACATCGCCGCGCACCACGGCCGAGCCGAAGTGGTCCCCGGCCTCGGGCGTGCCGGGCACCCCCGCGCTGGCCTGCGACAACGTGCCGTGCCGGCCGGTGTCCACGCCGCTCTGGGCCCCGTAGGTCACGCCCACGTAGCCCGCCTTGGACTTCCCGGAGACGGTGCCGTCGGGCGCGCCCACGCCGAGGTCGGCATATCCGTCGCCGTCGAAGTCGCCCGTGGTCTTTCCTGCCGCGGCGGCCCTGGGGGAGGGCTGCTTCTGGTCGGCCCCGTCGCCGTTCGACACGGCGGCGCCGGCCCCGGCGGCCACAGCGGCGGTGACGACGGCGCCGACCGCCACACCCACCACACCTCGGGTTCTATTGCGCACAAATCCTCCATCAGTAACGCATTGGGTCGCCCTTGAGCCCCGACCGCCATCTGTCTCCCCCGGCGGCCGGAACGGAAGGGTCGCCAAAGTAGAGTTGTCTGGAAGCTGAACGGTTGCCCAACCAAAGAAGAACGAGACCGGGCCGTGATCTTCGCTCGGCGGGCTCAACTCCCTTGCGCGGTTCGACACTTGCTGCCAAGGCGCGGACGCGCCCGCCGACTGGGTGATGGCGCGGCGATGGCACAGCGACGGCAGGGCGACGGGAGGGCGGCCCTCCCCATGAGGATCTGAGGCGACTTCCGCCCGTAGCTCCAATGCGCAGGCGAGTCGGTCAATCGGGGGAGCGGCCGGCCCCGCGTGCGCAGCGCACCACATCGCCGCAATCTGGACGCGTATCGACGAGTGGATCGAACAGACCCGGCGCCCCGGCGCCAACACCTACCGGCTCCCTGCCCGGGCGGCTGACCCATCCCTGACGCCGACTCCGGCCGTCAGTCGCCCCGCCGGTCAGTGCGGTGGGCGTAGTCCTGCGACGAGGAGTTTGACCAGTTGGCGGGCGTCGTAGTGGGGATCGCTTTCGGCGCCGATGCAGAGGTTTCCGATGCCTCCATGACCGCTCTTGCAAAGCGGAACATCGCTCCGTATCGTTAGCGGAGCAACGTTCCGCTTCGGTCATGATGGCAGACCGGGGGACGGGCGGCCAGGCCGTCCCCTGCCCTCGCACGCTCCACCGGACCGAAACAGCACACGCGGTCGTCGATACCCGGTGTCGACGCGGCCGGGTGTGAGAAACCCTCCTCGCTCCCTCCCCCGGCCCGGCCTGCGACGCCACGGACCACCAGCGCGAAGAAACCGAACGGAAGGCACTCCCCATGCCCATCCCCAGGCCCGACTCGAACACCACGAACGCGCAGCAGACCCCGGGCGCGCCCACCACGGTGGTATCCGCGAAGCCGGTCGTCCTGTCCGCCCCGGGCCGCGGGGAGGATCTCCAGGTCCGCGTGTCCGCCCCCGCGACCGGCGGCGATCTGCCCGTCATCGTCTTCTCGCACGGCTTCGGCTGGTCGATGAACGGCTACGCCCCGCTGGCGGACCACTGGGCCGCTCAGGGCTTCGTGGTCATCCAGCCCACCCACCTCGACTCCCGGACCCTCGGCATCCCCGCCGAGGACCCCCGTACGCCGCGGATGTGGCGCTTCCGTATCGAGGACCTCACACGCGTACTGGACGGACTCGACGTTCTGGAAGCCTCCGTCCCGGGCCTCGGCGGGCGCCTCGACCGCGACCGCATCGCCGTGGCCGGCCACTCCTGGGGAGCCCAGAGCGCGAGCGCGCTGCTGGGCGCGCGTGTCCTCGGCTCCGACGGCGTTCCCGGCGAGGACATGTCCGACCCCCGCGTCAAGGCGGGCGTGCTGTTCGCCCTGACCGGTCTGGGCGACGACCTGACGCCGTTCGCCGTCGAACACCTCCCCTTCATGCGGCCGTCCTTCGAGACCATGACCATGCCGGCCCTCATCGTCGCCGGGGACAACGACCGGTCCCACCTGTCCACCCGCGGACCGGACTGGTTCACCGACCCGTACACCTACAGCCCGGGAAACAAGGCCCTGCTCACGCTCTTCGGGGCGGAGCACTCGCTCGGCGGCATCCCCGGTTACGAGGTCGCCGAGACGACGGACGAGAGCCCCGCGCGCGTCGCGCTGATCCAGCACCTCAGCACGGCCTTCCTCCGCAGTGCCCTCCACCCCGAGGACACCAGTTGGAAGACGGCGGTCAGCGCCCTGGAAGAGAACCCCAGCGCGCTGGGGAAGCTGCAGAGCAAGTAAGAGAGCCCTCCAACGATCAAGACCGCTACAGAAACGATCAAGACCGCTACAGAACAGAAAGGACAAGCGGTGATCCTCGTCACCGGAGGTCTCGGCTTCATCGGCTCCCACACCGTGCGAGCCCTGCTCGACCTGGGCGAAGACTGCGTCGTGGCCCAGCGCCACACCCGTGAACTCCCGGCCATGCTCGCCGGAGAGCGGGTGGCGGTGGAGCAGGCGGACATCACCGATCGCGACGCCCTGCTCGCGATCGGCCGCCGCCACGACATCACGGGCATCGTGCACCTGGCAGCGTCCTATCCCTGGTCCCCGACCCCCGACGCGGCGGTCGAGACGACACGGCAGGCGCTCGACGGACTGCTGAACATCGCGCAGGCGGCGCAGGAGTGGGGCGTGCGACGGCTGGGCGTCGCCAGCACGATCGGCGTCTACTTCGGGGTCGAGAACGACGGACCGCTACGCGAAGACGCTCCACTGCCCCTGAACGCACCCGTCTCGATCCCCACCTTCAAGAAGGTCGGTGAACTGCTCGGCGGATTCCTCGCCGACACCACGGACATCGACATCGTCAACTACCGCATCTCAGGCACCTGGGGCCCGCTCGGCCACACCGAACCGTTCTTCGCCGCCCCCGCCCTCATCCACGCCGCCGCCCGCGGCACCGCCCCGGACCTCTCCCACCTCATGCGGCCGGCCTTCGCCGAGGACGGGATCGACCTCAACTACGTGCCGGACACCGGGCGTGCGCTCGCCCTCCTCCAGCTCGCGGACAAGCTGAACCACCGCACGTACAACGTCGGCTCCGGCCGGGCCACGACCAATGCCGAGCTCGCCGAAGCGATCAAAAAGGTGGCCCCCGACGCCCAGGTCGACCTCCCCACGGGAGGCGACACACCGCCCATGGTCCTCGACATCAGCCGCCTCCGGGAAGACACCGGCTACCAGGCCGAATACGACACCGAACGAGCCGCCGCCGACTACATCGCATGGCTGCGCGCGGGCAACAACACCTGAGCCAGGGCCCAGCGCTGGGCACGGCCCTGCCCTGCCCTGCCCTGGCACTGGGACTTGAGGGCGGGACTCATCTCGGTCCCCTTGTCCGGTCTTGGGACCGGCCGAGGGGGCTGCATCCTGCATGGATCGCCGGACGGCCCCCACGGAAATGAAGGCCGATCAGGAGTACCCGTGGAGCCGGCCGGGGGTACATTGCGAGTGTCAGCACGCTATGGGAGTCAGTATGCCCGAGACCAATGACAAGCACATCGGCGTCCGGATCCGTGAGTTCCGCATCATCCGCGACTTCTCCCTCGCTGAGCTGGGTCGGCGTGCCCACGTATCCACCAGCCAGCTCTCCCGGGTTGAGACCGGCGAGCAGCCCGCCAGCCCGTCCGTGCTGGCAGCGGTGGCCCGCGCGCTCGAAGTCACCTTGTCCGTACTGCACGGCCAGCCGTACATCCACATGCTGCAGAAGGATCAGCTCGATCGACTACTCGCGCCGATCAGCAGCGCGCTCGACGCGTGGGACATTCCCGCCGAGGACGATCTGCCGCCGCGCTCACTGGACGACATCGCAGCAGACACGAAGGCCATCGCGGAGAAGCGCGCCAAGGGTGAGTTCGGGACGGTGGCTGAGGCGTTGCCAGGACTCATCACCGATACGGCCCTAGCCGTACAGACGTACACGGTGCCGGGCCGGGATCGCGAGCGAGCGCACAACCTGCAAGCCGAGATCGCGCGGACCACGGCGATCGTGGCGTACCGACTCGGCTACATGGACCTCGCACGGCTCGCCCTGGCACGCATGGCCGTAGCCGCGCCCCACTCCGGTGACCCGCGCCAGGTCGCCGTCGAGAGGTACGAGCGCGCCGTCATCACCCATGCGGAAACCTCGCGCCCGGACCGAGGTGTGGCGTTGATGAGGCAGGCGCTACGTGATCTGGACGATGACGGCGACCCGGCGACCACCGCCGTGCGGGGCACCCTGCTGCTACGTGCCTCGGCTCTCTCTGCCGTACAGAAGGACCACACCGCCGCAAGGGATTGGCTCGGTCAGGCCACTGAGCTTGCGGAAGCCGGAGCCGCCGCAGATGCCGCCGAGAATCCGCCCGGCTCTCGGTACGCGCTGGCGTTCGGCGAGTTGAACGTGAACCTCGGGCGGCTGGATGTCGCCATGTTCCAGGACGACTATGAGACCGCGGTACGCGTCGCAGACGATGTGCGGTTGCCCGAGTCGTATCAGCCCACGAGGGTGGCGGGCTTCCTGATCCGACGTGCCGGCGCGGAGGCGTGGACGGCTCGCCATGACGATGCGCTCGCCTCGCTGGAGCAGGCGCGTGCGAAGGCGCCGCAGTTGACCCGCTATCACCCCGAAGTGCACCAGACCGTCGGGACGCTGCTACGGGCCCGGCAGAGGGCGGCAGAGCCGCTGCGCGAGTTCGCCCAATGGAGCGGTGTGTAGCTAATCCGGCACGCTAAGTCAAGGCCTCGATGTCCCTATCTTAGGGAAATCGGGGCCTTGTCGCGTCGGCACGATGTGACGGTCAGTACACAGACCGTGCACGGAGCCGATCATGACGAACCGAACCCTGCCGTGGGAACCACCGAACAAGCAGGACATCGAGGCATTACCGGTAGGCACATGGTGGGACGCCATCTCCGCGCCCACCGCAGTCGCGGACCGTGCCCTGGATCTGCTCGGCGACCGATCCGGTGCCGTCATCCAGGACGACACCTACGGCAAGACGTACTGGCTGATCGGAGTCGACACCGCCCGTAGCTGGTGCATCCGGCAGGTCCGCGTCCTTACCGAACTCGCCGACGAAGGCACCCTCCTCGGTGTGCCGCCCGCCTCCTGGGTTACTGGCCACTCCCTGTACTGGCGGGTGCCCTTCCGTCTCGACCGCTGTCTCACCGACACCCAGCCGCTTCGCGACGCCTTGGCCCAGGCCGCCAGGGAGATCCTCGGCCCGAAACCGGACGGCCGGCAGCTCTGCTATCGCTGCCAACTGCCCACCGACGAGCCGGTCCCGGTCGCCATCGAGCACAGCGGCAGCGTCGCCGGCCGCACCGTCTACGCCTGCCCCACCCACGCCCGGGACTACCCGGCCGACGCCGTGACCCAGGCGGCCGCCATGCGCCGCGCCCTCGACCGAGGCAGGACCCGATGGCGGCCCCCGAACCCATCGCCGACCCGCACGTCAATGGGCCGTGGCGGGCAGCCCTCGACCACGCCGCGGGCTGCCCGGCTTGCCGGACGCCCGGCGCCATCTGCTCGGAGGGTGAGCGGCTGTTGCGCGCCCATGAGGAGGCTGCGCGGCGGGCCCGGTCAAGGGATGCCGGATGAGGCACCGCCGTAAGCCCCCGGCCGTGCGGGAACGGGGCTCAGGCGGCCCCGGCCGGCTCCCGGAACCACCGTGACTCGTGGGAGCTAAGCCGCCTTGGGTCGCGCCGCACACATGCTCGAAGCGGGTCCCGGTGCATCCTCGAGCAGGAAGATCTCGTCTTCCCCGAAGTCCGGGGCCTGGAACGGGTCTGTCGTCGGAAGCGGCAATGCTGCTGCGGTGGAACAGCGGGGTTGCCCTTCCGGAGCCGAGAACAGCGAGGTGAGATCGATGAGAGGTCTCTCTTTCGTTACAGGTTCCCGAAGGGGCCTGGCGTGCCGTGACCGGGCACAGCGGACGCTACAGCTTGGTCATCTTGGCGTACGGGCTCAAGATCCGCATTTGCGACGAGCCGAAATCCACGAGGACCGCGATTCCGTCCTCGATGCCGATCACCCGGCCGAGGCCGTAGATGTCGTGTGTGACCTGGTCGCCCACGGCGAAGTGCTTGGGGGCTGGTGTGGCCGGCGCCTTGAAGGGGCTGGTGGGCAGATGACGCTTCGATGCGGCAGGTTTTGTCATTGGCCCCCCAGTATGCGCCTACGTCTGTCCGGTTCGCTGCGGCTGTCCATGTCCCCTGCACAGCATAGACCCGGACGGCAACAACCGTTTTGGCGGCGAGGTTGGGCGATCAAGGGTCTGACCTGCGGACTCTCCACCTTGAGCGGAACTCCTCGCGTACACCACTTCGTATCCCAATTCCTACTGAGTCCCCGCCCGTTCTGACACGATAATGCGCAGATGCGCTGATGCTCCGGGAGCGACCCCTGGGGGGCGCTTGGGGCGGCCCGCACCCGGGTTCGCGCTGTTCGTCCCGGGTGCTGGGCGGCGGTCGGCTGCCTGCGCCGTGCTACGCGACCTCGGCGAGGATCCGTTCCACTTCGCGGGAGAGGGGCTGGAAGACCTCGAAGAGGCCGATGGTGTGCAGGGCGGGGGCGAGTTCCCGCATCTGGGTGACGACGGCTGTGTGCTCGGGGGTGCCCTCGGTGAGGTCGTTCAGTCGTATGGCATTGCTGACGAACGCGGCCACCGAACCCTTGCGGACGGTCATCCCGTTGATCGCGGTCGAGTCGATGCCCTCGGGCAGGACGTCTTCGGGGCGTACGGCGGGCTGGTGCTGGTGCGAGAGCGGGACCGCACCGTCACCACCCGCTACGCGACCCGCTTGCAGGAGGCCGGGCTGATCGACCGTCGCCCCGACCCTGCTGATGCCCGTGCCACCAGGCTGGTCCTCACCGTTGCGGGAGAGCGGGCGGTCGCGGCGCTGCGAGGGGCGCTGGAATCCGTTCTGGCCGAGGAGATGGCGACGTGGCTGCCGGGTGAGGCCGCCGCCTTCGCCATGCGCCTGGAGCGTCTGACGGAGTCCCTCGCTCAGAGTGAAGCGGATCGTTCACGCTGATGCGGGTGACGGGCGGACCGCCGCGTACCTGACCGGGATTCCGGCGGGCGCGTCACGTCGGCCTGGCGGCCGCCCGGACGTCGAGATGCGCGCCGGTCCTGTTCAGGATCTCGTCGGTGGAGACGCCCGGGGCGGCCTCGGCGAGGACCAGGCCGCGTTCCGTAACGTCGATCACGCCCAGGTCGGTGATGACGCGCTGGACGCACCGTTTGCCCGTGAGGGGGAGCGCGCAGTCCTCGACGATCTTCGGACTGCCGTCCTTGGCCGTATGGTCCATCAGGACGAGGACGCGCCGGGCTCCGCGAACGAGGTCCATGGCGCCGCCCATCCCTTTGATCATCTTCCCGGGGATGGTCCAGTTCGCGAGATCTCTGGTGGCCCGCATCAAGATGATCACCATGAACGCCACAGCGATCGCCCGGGCCGACCGGACATTCTCTCTGCCGCCCTCCGCCGCCGACGGCCCGCTCCAGTCCAGGAGACGCCGACGTGCCGCTGAGGCGGTCGGCCGGGCCGGCGGTGGCGAAGGCGGCTTCCACCCGCCGCACCCGGTCCGGGACCTGAGTCTCGGAACTCAGCAGAGTAGTCGGACGGCGCACAGAAGTGCGGGACCCGGTGAGTGGGTCCCGCCCTTCTACGTCGTTGCGGTCAGGAGCTCATGGCCGCGGTTCGGACCAGGTGGCTCACTCGGGGTCTTTGACGTCGTCGTCGGACTGGAGCCTTTGTGTGGGGGGCGGGTCAACGGTGGCGGTGGGGTTGGTGCAGCCGGGGACGCTGCCTTCGGGGGCGCAGTTGTCCGGGGTGTTGTCGATGACCTTGGTGTTGGTGAGCGTCACCTGACCCGATTGGTTGTCGATGCCGCCGCCGGCGGTGATCGCCGTGTTACGTGTGACCAGGCTGTCGACCAGGGTGGCGGTGGCGGCGGGGGAGAAGTTTGAGAGGCCCGCGCCTCTCACCGCGATGTTGTCCTTGAGAGTGGTCGACTTCAGGTTCAGGGTGGAGGTGTTCACGTTGCGGATGCCGCCACCCTCAATGCCGGTGTTGCCCCTGACCGATACGGACTCCAGGGACGCGGTACCCAGTTGGTTCTCAAAACCGCCACCATTGCTGGTGACCGCCCGGTTCTTGAGCAGGGAGCCGTGCTTCATCGTCGCTGTGCCGTTACCGGTGTTGAGGACTCCGCCGCCGAAGCTGGCCGCGCGGTTGCGCTCGACCGTGGTGCGGTCGAGGTTGAGCTGCCCACCGTTGTTGGAGACGCCACCACCGGTAACCGCGAAGTTGTCCTTGAAGGCAGCGTCGTTCAGGTTCAGTGTGCCCCGCTCGTTGAGGGCTCCGCCGCCAGAGTTGCTGCTGACGCCGCCGCTGACCGTGAGCGACTTCAGCGTGAGTGTGCCACCGGACACCACGTGGAAGATGCGGAAGCTTTCCGTGGCGTCCGGGTCGCGTCGGATGGTGGAGCCGTTGCCGGAGATGGTCACCTCCCCGGTGATCTCAGGGAGCCCATCGTCCGGGTTGTCCGGCGTGGTCAGTGTGTAGGTGCAGCGGGGCGCGAGGGTGATGCGGGCACCGCTGGTGTTGGCCTGGTCGATCGCGTCCACCAGGCCGGGGATGTCGTTGCACCTCACTCGAATGTCTTCGGCGGCACTGGCCGCCCCGGTCGGCAGGATCGCGAGGGAGAGTCCCGCACCGACCGCGACGGTCATGGCACCGGACCGCGAAATGAACCTCATCGCTACGCCTTCCTCAGCGCTGTAGTGAAGCGGCGCACCACCGGCACCAGCGGCCATGCTGGTCAACCGGGATGGCGAGATGACGTTCTATTTGTAACTACAGGTGATCGCATGCTCACCTGGTGTGCCGCCAAACGGGTCCAGTCCTGCCTCGGCGTTCGCTGCCCGTGGCGGTCTCGAGGGCCTCCGTCGGGGCAGGCTCGCTTGTGCAGCAGGCGTCGGCGGTGTCGAGTGCCGCGCTCTTGCCCATCTGATCGGCGTCACCCTTGACGACGTAGACCTCCCAGGGCTCCTTGCCGGGACCGTGGACCCAGGCCTTGCCCTGGAGGGCGTAGCAGCAGGAGGTGTCCTCTCCTCGAAGGTGGCGAGCCCCGCGTGCTTCAGGCGGTCGGTGGCGGCGGTGACCTGGTCGGTGGACGTCACCTCGACGCCGAGGTGATCCGGCCGCGTCTCCTGCTCCGCCTCGCCCGGCTGCTGCCCAGGACTGCTGACCGCTCCCCTGGACGAGGCACAGTCCATCGAGCCGGCGAAGGTATTCAAGGCGTGGGCGATCCGATACGGCTGCGGCTGCGGCTGCTGTCGATGATCGCCTCCCGCGCCGGGGGCGAGGTGTGCGTATGCGACCTGACCCCTGCCTTCGATGGTCGCAGCCGACGATCTCCCATCACCTGGAGCTGCTGCGGCAGGCCGGGCTGATCGACTGCGAGCGCCGGGGCACCTGGGTCTACTACTGGCTGCTGCCGGAGATGACCGACCGGCTCGCCGGGATCCTCACCCGCCCCGCCGGGGAGCCTCTGCCCGAGCCTGCTGGAACGGCGCGGGACGCCTGATGGCGGCCGACCCCACGGCGGCGTCTTCGGCTGCTCCCGTCGCCGCGCGCCTGTCGTTCGTGGACCGCTTCCTTGCGATGTGGATCCTGTTGGCGATGGCGGCCGGCCGTTCGGGTGGTTCAACCCCACCGTGCTGCCCGGCCGGCTCGGCCTGGAACAGACCGGTCTCGACATCAGCGTCTGGAAGATCGCCCGCAGCGTGCTGATCTTCCTCGGCATCCCCCTGGTGGCAGGCTTCCTCACCCGGCGCCTCGGCGAGAGAGCCAAGGGCCGGGCCTGGTACGAGACCAAGCTCATCCCGCGCATCGGCCCGTTCGCCCTGTACGGGCTGCTGTTCACGATCGTCGTCCGGTTCGCCCTCCAAGGCGACGCGATCACCTCACAGCCGATGGACGTGGCGCAGCGCGGATCGCACTGCCGCTGCTGGTCTACTTCGCCCTGATGTGGGCCGGGTCCATGGCACTGGGCAAGGCCGTGGGACTGGACTATCCGCGCTCAACGACGCCGGCGTTCACCGCTACTCGCAGATCGCGGTCACGATGAACGTCTATACGCATGTGAACGACGACAGCCGTCGTGAGGCGATGGGCCACATGGACCCGGCTGCTCCGGCCCCGTAGGTAGGAACTGCCGTCAACCTCTGCCGTCAACGCCCCCACGATCCACGATCGCGGGGGCGTTCGGCCTGGTCAGGCATGGTGCCCCCGGCAGGATTCGAACCTGCGACACCCGCTTTAGGAGAGCGGTGCTCTATCCCCTGAGCTACGGAGGCCCGGCGTCAGGGCGGCATGGTGGTGCCGCCGCGTCGCACCGCCACAGTGTAGCGGGTCGTGCACTTGGATCGTTTCGGGTGCTCCGGGCCGCCGAAGGCTCGGGCCGGGGGTGCCCCTGGCCCGAAGCCCCGGTCCGAAGCACCCGAAGGGCACCGGCCGCCTCAGTCCCCCGCTTGCCCGAAGTCCGCGATCGGGTTCCTCAGGGTGCCGATGAGCTGAAGGGCCCCGGCTGGGTCCTGCAGGTCGACCATCTCCCGGTTGTTGCGGAGCTGGAGGCGGTTGAGGCAGGAGAGGGCGAAGTCCTCGGTGAACATGTCGTACTGGGCGAATTTGTCCGCCAGGTGGGGGGCGGATCGCTGGTAGGCCAGGACGGAGTCGGCGACGGTCTGCCAGAAGGTGTCCTCCTCCAGGAGGCCCTCGGTGACCAGGATGCCGTTGAGGAAGCGGAGGAAGCAGTCGAAGACGTCGGTGAAGATCGAGAGTAGTTTCTTGTCTTCGGGGACGTCCACGCGGATGCGTTCGACGGTCGGGGGGAGGACCGCGCTGGGGTCCATGACGGCGATTTCCTCGGCGATGTCCTTGAAGATCACGCGCTGGACGGCGCCGTCCTCGATCACCAGGATGACGTTCTCGCCGTGCGGCATGAAGACCAGGTCGTAGGCGTAGAAGCTGTGCAGCACCGGGGTGAGGTAGGCGTCCAGGTAGCGGCGCAGCCAGGTGGCGGGGGTGAGGCCGGATTCCTCGATGAGGGCGCTGACGAAGGAGGCGCCGTCGGGGTCGGTGTGGAGGAGGGACGCCATGGTGGCCAGGCGCCGGCCGGGTTCCAGGGTCGGGACGGGGCTCTCGCGCCACAGGGCGGCGAGCATTTTGCGGTACGGGGAGCCCTTCGCGGTGGCGGCCTCGTACTGGCGGTGGTGGTAGCCGATGGCGGCTCGTTCCCGGATGATCGAGAAGCCGCAGGAGCGGAAGGTGTCGTCGGCGGAGACCAGGCCGGCCAGCCAGTCGTTGATGGCCGGGGTCGCCTCCATGTAGGCGGCCGAAAGGCCCCGCATGAAGCCCATGTTGAGGACCGACAGCGCGGTTTTCACATAGTGCTTGGAGGGGTCGCTGGTGTTGAAGAAGGTGCGGATCGACTGCTGGGCGAGGTACTCGTCGTCGCCGGGGCCCAGGTACACCAGATACTGCCGGGCGACCTCGGCGGCGAAGCTGACCGACAGCTTGTTCCACCACTGCCAGGGGTGCACCGGCAGCAGGTGGTAGCCGGCCGGGTCCAGGCCGAGGTCGGTGAGGGTCTGCGCGAAGCGGGCCCGGGTCTCTTCGCTCAGTTCGGAGTGGATCAGTGCGTCGTAGTCCAGGTCCGCGGAGGCCGTGAAGGTGGAGCGGTCGCGGCGGGCGGCGAGCCAGATGAGCTGGACGGGGCTCGCGGTCTCGGGGGCGTACGAGAGGTACTCGTGGATGCCGAAGCCGAGACGGCCGTTGTTGGCGACGAAGCAGGGGTGGCCCTCGGTCATCCCCGTCTCGATCTCCTGGAAGCCGGATGTGGCCAGTTGGGCGGCGCCCACCGGCTCGGCGGCCAGTTTGAAGGCCGTACCGGAGAGAGTGGAGCTGATCTCCTCGAGGTAGACGGGGAGGACGTCCTCGCCGAGGCCCAGCCGCCCTCTCAGCTCGATGAAGAAGTCCAGGGCGTCCAGGGGGAGTTCGGCGCCGGTCCGGTCGTGGCGGGTGATGCTGTCCGCCTCGACCAGCCAGTGGTCCAGGGAGAGCACCCGGGCGGCGAAGCGGTAGGTCACCGCCCCGTCGTCGCTGGTCACGGCGTAGCGGCCGTCGGGGCCGAGCTCGGGGGCGAGCAGGCGTTCGTGGGTGAACTCGGCGAGGGCCTTGCGGATGAGGAGGCGGCCCGCCCGGTCCCACAGATCGGGGGTGAGGTGGGCGACGGCGTCGCGGGGGCTCATCGGGTCACTCCTTGGACGGCGCGGGCGGCGAGGGCGGTGCGGGCGGCCTCGAACCGCTCGCGGGTGCAGACGCTGAGGTAGGCGTCCTTCTCGGGTTTGGCGATCCGCTCGACGATCTCGAAGCCGACGGCCGCGTTGAGCGCGTGCACCGCCGCGTTGCGCACATCGGGCTCGACGACGACGCGCCGGACATGCGGATCGGCGAAGCAGAACTCCATGACGACGGTGATCACAGCCAGTGTGAAGCCGTGCACCGGGGTGTCGGTCGGCGCGCAGAGGAAGTGCATGCCGACGTCGCCGGGCCGGGCTGGGTAGAGCCCGTCGAGCTCCACCCGCGACGGGTCGTAGCGCTCGGCCAGGAACGCCGGGCGGCCCTCGTGCAGGCCGATGAACGCGTCATGGTGCGGATGCTCGTGGATCCTGCGGTACTCGGCGGCGACCTCCGCCTCGTCCGCCCCCTGCATCATCCAGTAGGACGCCTTGGGGTGGGTCACCCAGCCGTGCAGCAGCCCGGCATCGGCCGCCGGGTCCAGGGTGCGCAGGGTGAAGGTGCCCAGGCGCGCGTCCGTGTGCTCGAAAACCGGCGACGGTGTCATGCGATGGCTCCTTCCGGTGCGCCGAACTCCTGGAAGGCGATGGACTTCTCCACCGGGTAGTGCTCCCGCCCCAGCAGCTCACGGATGATCCACGAGTTGCGGTACGGGCCCATGCCCAGGTCCGGGGAGGTCAGGCTGTGTGCGTGGGTGGCGCCGTTCTGGAGGAAGATGCCGCGCCCGGTGGTGTCGATGCTGTAGTTGCGGGCGACGTCGAAGCGGCCCTGGCCGTCCCAGCGGATGCGGTCGCGTACCGGGTCCAGGAAGGCGGGCACCTGGTAGCGGTAGCCGGTGGCCAGGACGAGTCCGTGGGTGGTGAGCGAGAAGTCCCGCTGCTGCTCCGCATGGCGCAGCCCCAGGGTGTACGTGCCGGACAGATCGTCGTACTCCGCGCCGGTGAGCGCGGTGTTGGTGAGCAGCCGCGTGGGCACCGGGCCGCTCACGCTCTTCTGGTAGAGGAGGTCGTAGATGCCGTTGATGAGGTCGGCGTCGATCCCCTTGAACAGGCCCTTCTGCTCACTCTCCAGCCGGTAGCGGGTGTCCTCGGGGAGCGCGTGGAAATAGTCCACGTACTCGGGCGAGGTCATCTCCAGGGTGAGTTTGGTGTACTCCAGCGGGAAGAAGCGCGGAGAGCGGGTCACCCAGTTCAGCCGGTAGCCGTGGGTGTCGATGTCGGCGAGCAGATCCTGGTAGATCTCGGCCGCGCTCTGGCCGCTGCCGACGATGGTGATGGACTCCTTGGACTGCAGCGCCTCCTTGCTCCCCAGGTAGTGGGTGTTGTGCACCAGATCGCCGTCCAGGCCGCGGCACACCTCGGGGAGGAAGGGCGGGGTGCCGGTGCCCAGCACCAGATGACGGGCGTGGTGCGTGGTGGTCTCGCCGGTGGCGGGACGCCGGGCGCGCACCGTGTAGAGGCCGTCGGCATCGTCGTACTCGACGCTCGTCACCTCGTGGCCGAAGCGGACGGAGATGAGCTTCGCGGCGGCCCAGCGGCAGTAGTCGTTGTACTCGGCGCGCAGCGGATAGAAGATCTCGCGGATGTAGAAGGAGTACAGCCGCCCGGATTCCTTGAGGTAGTTGAGGAAGGAGTACGGGGAGGTGGGGTCGGCCAGCGTCACCAGGTCGGCCATGAACGGGGTCTGCAGGGTGACGCCGTCCAGCAGCATGCCCGGATGCCAGTCGAACTCGGGCTTGCTCTCCAGGAACAGCCCGTCGAGTTCCTCGATCGGCTCGGTCAGGCAGGCAAGGCCCAGGTTGTAGGGGCCGAGCCCGACCGCGATGAAGTCATGGGTGTGCGGGGTGGGCACGAGGGTCTCCGGCGGGGTGAGGGGGCTCAACTGGCGCGCGAGCTGAGTTCGGGCTCGATGTGCAGGGCCAGGTACTGACCGGCGTGCTCGGCGAGGAGGTCGAGGACATACGCGATGTCGCTGAGCGAGGTCTCCGGGTTGAGCAGGGTGAACTTGAGGTGGTGACGGCCGTCGACGACGGTTCCGGCGACGACCGCCGCACCGGAGGCGGCCAGCGCCTCGCGGGCGTGCAGATTGGCCCGGTCGACGAGGTCCGGGTCGCCCGGCCCGTCCGACGGCGGTACGTAGCGGAAGACCAGCGTGGACAGTTGGGGCTCGGTGACGACCTCGTAGCGCGGATCGGTGTCCAGCAGGGCCCATGCCTCGGCGGCCCGGTCCACCACCTCGTCGAAGAGGGCGCCGACGGCGTCCGCGCCCATGATCCGCAGCGTCAGCCACAGCTTGAGCGCGTCGAAGCGGCGGGTGGTCTGGATGGACTTGTCGACCTGGTTGGGGATGAGGTTCCGGGCGCTGCGCTCGGGGTTGAGATAGTCGGCGTGGTACGTGGCGTGGCTGAGCGTGGCGCGGTCACGGACCAGCACGGCGCTGGAGCTGACCGGCTGGAAGAAGGACTTGTGGTAGTCCACGGTCACCGAGTCGGCGCGCTCGATGCCGTCGAGCAGCCCGCGGCGGGTCGGGGAGGCCAGCAGCCCGCAGCCGTACGCGGCGTCCACATGCATCCACGTGCCGTGCCGGTCGCACAGCTCGGCGATCTCGGGCAGCGGGTCGATGGAGCCGAAGTCGGTGGTGCCCGCGGTGGCCACGACGGCCATGACGATCAGGCCCTCGCGACGGCAGCGGTTCAGTTCGTGGGCGAGGGCGACGGTCCGCATCCGGCGGTCCTGGTCGCAGGGGACCGGGACGACGGCCTCGTAGCCGAGCCCCAGGATGGCGGCGGCCTTCTGGATGGAGAAGTGGCTGACCTGGGAGGTGAGGATGCGCAGCCGCGGCAGGATGGCGGATTTGGCGACCGTCTCGCCGGCCGCGGCGGCCTCCTTCTCCACCAGCGTGCACGCCTCGTCGCGGGCGAGCAGCATCGCCTGCAGATTGGACTGGGTGCCGCCGCTGGTGAAGATGCCGTCCGCGGCCTCGCCGAGGCCGATGCGCTCGGTGGTCCAGTCGATCAGCCGGCGCTCGATGAGGGTGCCGCCGGCGCTCTGGTCCCAGGTGTCGAGGGAGGAGTTGATGGCGGAGAGGACGGCCTCGCCCAGCAGCGCGGGGATCACCACGGGGCAGTTGAGGTGGGCGAGATAGCGCGGGTGGTGGAAGTAGACGGCGTCCTTGAGGTAGACGCTCTCCAGCTCCTTGAGCGCGGCGTCCGGATCGCCGAGCGGCCGCTCCAGGTCGATTCCGGAGATCTCGGGGGCGAGCTCGGCGGGGGTGACGCCGGTGAAGGGGCGGTCGGTGCGGGCGACGGTGGAGGCCACCAGGCCGACGCCGTCGGTCACGGAGCGCCGATAGCGTTCCGCCGTACGGCCGTTGAACAGGTGGGCCCTGCCATCCGCCGCCCCGGGTATCGGCTCCGGCGACGGGTCCTCAGCGGTCTGCGCGAGGAAACTCACGGTCTGTCCCTTCTGGAAATGAGCATGCGGGCGTGCGGAGGGCGCGGGTATGCGGCTGGTGGGGGAGGGCGGCGGCCCTCGGCCCGTGGCCTGACGGCCTGATGGCCTGATGGGCGTGCGGGGGCGCCGGACGCGGCGACAGGGCGCGTGGGGGCGCGCCGAGCGGTGGCCGCCCGTCGTCCAGTGGCCGGTCTTTCGCGGTCCCGTAGGGAGTAGGGGAATGCGGTGGTGAGGACCCGGTCCGGTACGGCGCTGGGGTCAGTCGTCGGTCGCGGGGCCGGTGCCCGACACGGCTTCCTCGACGAGCTGTTCCTCACAGGTGCCCAGGCGCCAGTAGCCGGTGAAGGTCACGGCCTTGCGGTCGAAGCCGCGTTCGCGCACCAGATGGCGGCGCAGCTCCTTGACGGTCCCGGCCTCGCCCGCGATCCAGGCGTACGGCGTACCGGAGGGCAGTTCGGTGGCGCTCACGGCGTTCCGCAGCAGCGCGGAGCGCGGGGTGCCGGGGGCCACGGTGTCCCGGACCAGCCAGGTGATCTCGGCTTTCGCCGCGGTGCGCAGCTCCTGCATGTCCTCGGCGTGCTGGACCTCGAGCCACACCTTGACGGGCAGGTCGGCGGGCAGCCATTCGAGGATGCCCGCGATGGCGGGCAGCGCGGTCTCGTCGCCGGTGATCAGCACCCAGTCGGTGCCGGACGGCGGCCGGAAGTCGACACCACCGTTGTCCTCCACGACCGGGCCCAGCAGGGTCACGCGGTCGCCCGTCTCGGCGCGCGCGGCCCAGCGGGCGGCCGGGCCGCTGTCGTCGTGCAGCGCGAAGTCCACGTCGATCTCGTGCGGGTCGTGACGCTGCCGGCGCACCGTGTACGAGCGCATGATGCCGCGTTCGGCCGGGTCCATCGCCCGCCAGGTGGCGAACCAGCCTTCCCCCGCCTCGACCGGGACCACCGGTGCACTCTGGCCGGGGTGCGGCAGGAAGAGTTTGAAGCGCTGGTCGCGGCCGCCGCTGGTGAAGTCCTTCAGACAGGCGCCGCCGAAGGTGATCCGTGCCATGGACGGTCCGAGCGGGCGGCTCCGCACGACCCGCGCGTCGAAGAAGCGGAACGGAATGGCGGTGGTGGCGGTGGTGGTGGCTGCGGTGGTCATGACAGAGGGTCTTCCCTTCGCTTGCCGTGGGGAGGCCGGGCCGACCGGTCGCGCTGACCGTTCAGCGGAGCTTCTTCGCGTCCTGGATGGCTTTGGTGAGGGATTCGACGAGCGGGGCGGCGCCGGCGTACGAGAAGCGCGGCTCGCTGCTCCAGGGGGTGATCTGACCGGCCTTGACCGCGGCGAGCTTGGACCACGTCGGCTTGGAGGTCAGGGCCCCGGGCTGGAGGGTCGCGGTGCGGCTGTCGAGGAAGAGCACATCCGCGTCGTACTTGTCGGCGTTCTCCCAGCTCAGGCTCTCGAAGTAGCCGCCCTTGTCGGGCTTTTCGGGGACGACGAAGTCGACGCCGAGCTCGCTGAAGTAGATCAGGTCGGCATTGATCTTCGGGTTGGAGACATAGAAGAGGTCGGCGCTGGCGGAGCAGGCCATGACCTTGATCCGGTGCGATGTGACGGTTTTGCGCAGCGTCTCGGAGGCCTTCTCGAACCGCGCCTTGGCGTCGGTGACCTTCTTGGCCTTCGGGTCGGCGCCGAGCGCCTCGGCCAGCGCCGCATAGCGCTTGATGGGCTCGAGCATGGAGACCCGGCCGGTGCCGATGGCGGCGCTGGGGGCGAGCTGGAGGATCTTCTTCTTGCTGTCGTCCGGGATGTAGAAGAGCGCGCCCGGGTCGTACATGTTGGTGATCAGCAGATCGGGGCCGAGCGAGGCGTACTTCTCGACGTTGAACTGGCCCCAGGTGTTGCCGAGGGAGGTGGCCTGGTCGACGGGGAAGTCGCCCGCCTGGACATCCGGCTTGCCGTTCTTCAGCGTGGTCGGCCCGAAGACGCCGGTGATCTGCTTCTCGATGCCGAAGTCGTAGAGTGCGGCCGCAGCGGCGATGTAGGCGACGATGTGCTGGGGCCGGCCGTCGAGGCTGATCTTCTTCTTACGGTCGTCGGTGAACGACCAGGAGCCGCCGCCGTCATCGCCGCCGGAGCCCGAACCGCCGTTGCCGCCGCAGGCGGTGACCAGGGCTCCGAGTCCGAGGGCGCCGCCTGCGGCGAGCAGACCGCGACGGGAGAGGGGGAGTGCTCTGGCCTGGCGCATAAAGGTGCTCTCTCTCGATGCGTACGGGGACGTGGTTCGCGGGACGGCAACCCGAGGACGTAGTTAGGTTAGCCTAACCAACCTGGTTGTCCAGTGGGTGGGGTCGTTCCGAACCTCACATCGAGGGGCTCATACGGCGGTTCAGGGCGGATTCACAGGTCCAGCACCAATCGGGGGCCACGGCAGCGTGAGACGCAGATCATCATGGTCTCGCCCGAGGCCCGCTCCTCGCCGGTGAGCACGGAGTCGTGGTGGTCCACCTCTCCTTCGACGACATCCGTCTCGCACGTCCCACACGTGCCCTCCTCGCAGGAGTACAAAACCGGTACCCCCGCCGCCTCGACCGTGCGCAGCACACTGCGCTCCGGCTCCACGGTGAGGGTCAGCCCGGAGCGGGTGAGCACCAACTCGAAGGCTCCGCGCGCCGGTTCGGCGCCCGCCGCGTCCGTACGGGGCTGGAAGCGCTCGGTGTGCAGAGCCCCGTCCGGCCACCCGCGGCACGCCTGCTCGGCGGCTTGGAGCAGCGGTTCGGGACCGCAGCAGTAGACGAGGGTGCCGGGGGCGGAGGGGGCGGAGGGGGCGTCGAGATACGGCGCGAGGTCGAGCAGCCCCTCCTCGTCCTGCGGCACCAGCCGCACCTTGTCGCCGTAACGGGCGGTGAGCTGGTCCGCGAAGGCCATCGAGGCACGGGTGCGCCCGCCGTACAGCAGCCGCCAGTCGGCGCCCGCGGCCTCGGCGGCGGCCGTCATGGGGAGGAGGGGCGTGATGCCGATGCCGCCCGCGATGAACAGGTAGCGGGCCGCCGGGCGCAGCGCGAAGTGGTTGCGCGGGCCGCGCACCCGCACCGTGCTCCCCTCGGCGAGGGTGTCGTGCACCCGGGCGGAGCCGCCGCGCCCGGCGGGTGCGCGGAGCACCGCGATCCGCCAGGAGGCGCGGTCGGCGGGGTCGCCGCACAGCGAGTACTGCCGGGTCGGGCCCGGGGCGAGGACGAGATCGAGATGGGCGCCGGGCTCCCAGGCGGGGAGTTCACGGCCCGTCGGATGGCGCAGGGTGAGCGCCACCACGTCCGAGGCCACGTCCTCCCGGCGGGCCACCAGCAGGGTGTCCTCGTACTCGCCGCCGGGGTTCACGATGTCGTCTCCTTACGGTGGTCGGCGGGACGGTGTCCGGTGGGGTGGTGCCCGGTGGGGTGGGCGAGCATCCACTGCCACAGCTCGACCGGGTCCTCGGCGGTGCGCTCGGCGCCGCAGTGGCAGACCCCGTGCAGCACATCGGTGCCGGGCAGCCAGTCGATCCGGTACACCTCGGCCGTGGGGGCGCCGCTCGCCCATCCGTCGCCCGACACCACCCTCAACGGAAGCGCTGCGCGCTGCTCGCGCTTCATTTCGTGGCCGCCACGGCCGCGGTCCGCTCTCCTTCGGCGGCGAGGCGGGCGAGGATGCGGCGCGCGGCCAGACCGCCGGTGTCGATGTTGATGCTGAGCTCCTGATAGCCCTCGCGCTCGGTTTCCAGGGCCTTCTGGAGCAGATTCAGCGCCGCCACGTCCTGCAGCACCACGGTCCGGTTGAGGTCGTGGAGGAAGGTGGTCACCTCCTCGTCGTCCTGCGCGAAGTCCCGTGAGACGGCCCAGAAGTCGTACACATGGCGGTCGGTGGACGGGGTGATGGCGTAGGTGATCTCCACATGGAAGGCGTCCGGATCGGAGCCGTCCGGCCTCGGCAGCACCCCGGCCGGGGCGATCCGGCTGTGCAGGAGATAGAGACAGGGCGCGTGGTACTCGATGTCCTGCCAGCGGGTGATGCGGCCGTCGATCCCGGTGGAACGGGCGTAGAACGGCGGGCACTCGGCGTCGTCCATATGCCGGCTGACCCGTACGACGCCCGCGCCCTCGTCGACCTCCGTGGTGATCGGGGTCTCGGCGACCTCGGCGGTGCCGATGTAGCCGCTGTGCAGGTACGTCTCGTGGGACAGGTCCAGCAGATTGTCCACCAGCAGGCCGTAGTCGGCGTCGATCGGCTCCATGCCGCCCACGGTCGTCCAGCGCGGATCGGCCAGCCAGGGGGCGCGCGGCACCGAGCGGGGATCGGCGAGCGCCGGGTCCCCGATCCACACCCACACCAGCGAGTCCTGCTCGACGACGGGGTAGGAGGGGACCCGGGCGGTGCGCGGGACGCGCTTTTGGCCCGGTACGAACACACAGGTGCCGCCGGTGTCGTAGGTGAAGCCGTGATAGCCGCAGACGACCGTGTCGCCGTCGAGACGGCCGGCGGTGAGCGGATAGCGGCGGTGGACGCAGCGGTCGGCGAGCGCGATGACCGTGTCGTCGGACTCGGCGCGGTAGAAGGCGATGGGCTCGTTCAGGATGGTGCGCCCCAGCAGCTCCCGGCCGATCTCGCGGCCGTAGGCGGCGACGTACCACTGGTTTCTCGCGAAGGCGGTCATGCGTGCCAGCGTGGTGACGCCCGTCACGCACGGGCAACGGCCCTTCCACTGAGTGGAAGGGCCGCGCGGGGAGGTGCCGGTGAACTGCCGGGCGGGTCAGCTCCCGAACTGCCAGAAGACCGACTGATTCAGCGTCAGCAGGACGATGAGCAGGGCCACGTCGGCGATGCCGAGCATGATTCCGAGCAGTGCCCGGCCCCTGCGGGGGGTCTCCCGGGCGAGCGCGAGCGTCCCCAGGACGATCGCGCAGGGCCCGAAGACCGCGTTGAAGAGCAGCAGGCCGATCAGGCCGAGCACGAAGGAGGCGACGGCCATACCATCGGCGTCCCTGCGCGCCCGGAGCGGTGAGGTGCGGGACGGTGCGGTGAGTGCCATGGGTCTCAGCTCCCCTTGTGCCCGGTGCGTTCGCGGATGAAGAAGATCAGCAGCCAGGCGCCGATGGCGCCCGCGGCGGCGAGGAACAGGGGGAGCGGAGTGTGCGCCGCCGCCCCCAGAAGAACTCCCATCAGGGCGAGTGCCGCGACGATGAAGAGCATGTGAGCCTCTCTCGAAGTGACGATCCGGATGCGGTTGGCGTGCGGATGGTGGTTGTTCGGTGAACAGTTGGAATCACAACTGTTCACTGAGTTCTAGAGTACCCCGCCGAGCCCTGGAAAAATTCAGCGAACAGCTGTTTACTGAATGATATGAGTCACACGTCCGGGGTCCGGCAGGCCCAGAAGGAGAAGACCCGGCGCGCCCTGATGGACGCGGCGTTGCGGCTGCTGGAGGACCAGAGCCTGAGCAGTCTGGGGCTGCGCGAGGTCACGCGGGCGGTGGGGGTGGCGCCGGCCGCCTTCTATCGGCACTTCCGGGATCTGAGCGATCTCGGTGTCGCGCTGGTCGAGGAGTCCCTGGGCAGCCTGCACCATATGATCGGCGCGATACTCGCAGGTCAGGACGGTGACGAGGAGCGGATCGACGCCACCGTCGAGGCGGTCGCCGAGCATGTCCGCCGCTATCCCGCGCATATTCGCTTCATCGCACGCGAGCGGCATGGCGGGGTGCGGGCGGTGCGCGAGGCCATCGCCGCCGAGCTGGACCGATTCGCCGATGAGGTGGCCGCCGACTTCTCCCCGCGGCTGACGCCGGACGGCTGGCCGCCGGAAGATGTCCGGATGCTTGCGGAGCTGTATGTGGACCACATGGTGATGACGGCGACGGCGTTCCTGGAGGCGCAGCCGGATCATCCGCGGCTGGAGCGGCGGGTCGCCGACACCGCGCGCAAGCAGCTCATGCTGATCAGCCTCGGGCGCCGGCACTGGCGCGACGGGTGATCTCCACGCCGAAGTCCCCGGCCGCGTCCCGGCCGGTGACGCGGACGCGTATCCGCAGGCCGTTCGTCTCCGCGCGGAAGGTCTCGCCGGGTGCGTAGGCCGCGTCGCTGAGCCCGGGGTGGACGTTGCGCTCCCGGGTGCAGCCGCGGCCGTGGGGGGTGGAGTCCATGATGGTGACGGGGCCGCCGCCGGAGTCGACACCGGTGTCCACCCGGGAGATCAGCACACCGGGCTTGCATATGGCCTCGTCGTTGCCGCCGGTCGCGCGCGCCTCGATCGCATAGCCGGTGGACGGCGAGACGGGGACGAAGAGGAGCTTGGTCCCCTCCGGGCGGCTCAGCGGGGACAGGGCGTGCGCGAAGACCCCGGAGCGGGCGGCGCAGGCGATCTGCCGCGGGCCGAGCCAGCCCAGCTTCCACTTGTGCCAGGCCAGCAGGTCGTTGCCGGCGCCCCAGTCCTCGGACATCACATCCCAGTGGCCGGCCTTGTCGCCGCCGCCCCGGGTGTAGAGATCGGGCAGCCCGAAGACATGGCCGTTCTCATGGGGCAGGACGCGGAATCCGGTGCGGCGCAGCGAGCCGGAGCCGTCGTCCTGGCGGCTGTAGACGAAGGAGACATTGGCCAGCGGCACGCCGTCGGCGGTCGGGGCCTGCTGGTTGTCGGCGTAGGTGACGGACAGCACGGCATGCGCGGCGGGCGGCCCGGCGTTCGGGGTGACCAGGACGTTCACCAGGTCGTAGCGGCGGAAGTCGACCTTGGGATCGGCGGCCTTGGCGATGTCGGCCACCAGTTTGCGATAGCCCGGGTCGAAGGGGCTGCCGCGCTTGATGCCGTAGGCGCGGAACGAGCGGGGCATCCGCAGCCAGTGGCTGATCGGCATCTCGGGGCGGTAGTCCAGCCGTCCGTACGAGCTCTGCGCGAACCACCGGGTGGTCTGGGGGAAGAACTCCTGGAAGCGCTGGCGGGCGGCGCCCTGGCCGCGCACATCGGGAAAGTCGATCATGAGGTTGAGGGCGTGGACCGTGCCGGTGCTGCGGCTGTAGCCGCGGCTGGTGGGTATGCCCTCGGACATCTGCAGCCCCCGGCCGGAGGCGAGGGCGCAGGGCGCGAGCGAGCCGAAGGCCGTCCGTCCGGAGGGTACCGGGGCCAGCTTCGGGGGCGCGGGGGACGCGGGACGCGGAGTCGCCGCCGGGGCGACCACCGCCACCGTGAGCACGGCGGCAGTGGCGAATGCGCTGCCTCTGCGGGGCCGGCGTATTCGTATGCGGTGACGGGTGGTCCCATGCGTCTGCCTCATTGCCGACCACGCTGCGACGGCACGGGCCGGGGCGCTCGTGGGGTGCCGCCGAGCGGGGGAATGACCTGCTCCGTCCGGGTGGCGGGGGTGCCGGACAGGTGTGAGGCAGGTCACCTGCGGACGCGGAAATTCCGGGGAGTGATTCCCCGTTTAACCCGATGACCGCATAAACGGGGACTGACTCCCCGGAAATGTTGAAGCTCGAACGTCTGGGCCGGGGCCTGGTGTCGCCACCAAGCCGCCGGAAAACCGTACGCATGGATCCGTACGCGGAAGGGAGTGCTGTGATGGCCGCCGACACGATGACCGCGAAGTCCGCGCAGCCCCGGCTGCGCGCGGACGCCCTGCGCAATCGGGAGCGTATTGTCGTGGCCGCCCGTGAGGTGATCGTCGAATCCGGGGCTCATATCCCCCTCGATGAAATCGCTCGACGGGCGGGGGTCGGGAATGCCACGATCTATCGGCACTTCACGGACCGCCGTGAGCTCATCCACCATGTGGCGCTTGCGGTGATGTCCGGCGTCGCCGACCAGGCCGAATCCGCCCTGGCCGAGGAGGCCGACTCCTTCTCGGCACTGCGGCGCTTCGTCCATGCCGCGGCGGATGAGCGCATCGGCGCGCTGTGCCTTCTGCTCTCCGACGGCCTCGACAAGGAGCACCCTGATCTCATAGCCGTCCGCGACCGTCTGTCCGCCGGTGTCGAGGCCCTGATGGGGGCCGCGAAAGTCGAGGGCCGACTGCGCACCGACATCGGTGTCGGTGATCTCATGGTCGCGCTCAACCAGCTCACCCGGCCGCTGCCCGGCAGCTTCTGTGTGGACTTCGACGCCTTTGTGCACCGGCATCTACAACTGTTCCTGGACGGATTGCAGGCCCCGGCGCGCTCCGAACTACCCGGCGAGTCCGTGACCTTGGAGGATCTGCAGCACCGGCCGTGACATAGATCGCATCCGGCCGATCCCGGAGCACCGCTTATTTCGCGCGCGTTCACAAGTCTTCTGTACGTGCGTCGACGCTTCTCGCTACCTGTTACCCAACGGCCTGCGTCGGCCTGACCTCGACCGGCCCCACTCGTCCCATTTATCACTCTCCGCACCGCTAGGTAGGC
This sequence comes from Streptomyces violaceusniger Tu 4113, assembly GCF_000147815.2. Classification (NCBI taxonomy): domain Bacteria; kingdom Bacillati; phylum Actinomycetota; class Actinomycetes; order Kitasatosporales; family Streptomycetaceae; genus Streptomyces; species Streptomyces violaceusniger. The sequence continues at coordinate 904,800 of NC_015957.1, forward strand.
TCTCCCATGCCTGAAACGGCACAATTCGTGGATCCCCGGCGCTGGAAAGCGCTGATATTCATCGCCCTCGCCCAGCTCATGGTCGTGCTCGACGCGACCATCGTGAACATCGCGCTGCCCAGCGCCCAGGCCGACCTCGGCATCTCCGACGGCAACCGGCAGTGGGTCATCACGGCCTACGCCCTCGCCTTCGGCGGACTGCTGCTCTTCGGCGGCCGGATCGCCGACCTGTGGGGACGTAAGCGGACCTTCATCGTCGGCCTGGCCGGCTTCGCGGCCGCCTCGGCCATCGGCGGCGCCGCGCTGAACAGCAGCGTGCTGCTGGGCGCGCGGGCGCTGCAGGGTGTGTTCGGCGCGCTGCTCGCCCCCTCCGCGCTCTCGCTGCTCGCGGTGATGTTCACCGACCCCAAGGAGCGCGCCAAGGCGTTCGGTGTCTTCGGTGCCATCGCGGGTGGTGGCGGTGCCGTCGGTCTGATCCTCGGCGGTGTGCTGACCGAGTACATGAACTGGCGCTGGACCTTCTTCGTGAACATTCCGTTCGCCATCGTCGCCGCGATCGGCGCGGTCGCCGTGATCCGCGACCCGGTGGAGAGCCGCAACACCTCCCGGCTGGACGTCCCCGGTGTGCTCCTGGCCACCTCGGGTCTGGTCTCGCTGGTCTACGGCTTCACCCGCGCCGAGTCCGACGGCTGGTCCGCGGGCCTGACCATCGGTCTGTTCGTCGCCGCGGCCGTGCTGCTGATCACCTTCGTGGCCGTCGAGTCGCGGGTGAAGGCGCCGCTGCTGCCGCTGCGCGTGGTCACCGACCGGAACCGGGGCGGTGTCTACGCCTCGCTGGGCCTCGCCATCATCGGCATGTTCGGCCTGTTCCTCTTCCTCACCTACTACATGCAGGTCGTCAAGGGGTACAGCCCGGTCAGGACCGGCTTCGCCTTCCTGCCGATGGTCGCGGGCATGATCACCGGCTCGACGCAGATCGGCGCCCGGCTGATGACCCGGGTCCCGGCGCGGCTGCTGATGGGGCCGGGCTTCCTGGTCGCCTCGGTGGGCATGCTGCTGCTGACCCAGATCGACCTGGACACCTCGTACCCGGCGCTGATCCTGCCCGGGTTCCTGTTCCTCGGCCTCGGCATGGGTACCGCCTTCATGCCGGCGATGAGCCTGGCCACGCATGGTGTCGAGCCGCGTGACGCGGGTGTCGCCTCGGCGATGGTCAACACTTCGCAGCAGGTGGGCGGCGCCATCGGCACCGCGCTCCTGAACACCATCGCGGCGAGCGCCACCACCGCGTACGCCAAGTCGCATGCGGCGGGCGCCCCTTCCCGCACGGCGCTGGAGCTGCAGTCGATGGTGCACGGCTACACGGCCGCCATCTGGTGGGCGGTCGGCATCCTGGTGCTGGCCGGGGTGATCGCCATCACGATGGTCAACGCCGGACATCAGGGGGGCGGCGGCGCGGTCGCCGGCTCCGATGAAGAAGGAGCGGTGGAGGACGCCATTCCGGTCATGGCGCACTGACGCGCTGAGGTAGTTCGTAGCAGGGCGGAGGCCCCGTTCCCCTGGGGAGAATCCTGGGGGAGCGGGGTCTTCGTGCGCCTTCTCGCGCCTTCGTGCGCCTCGTGCGCCTTCGCGTGTCGGTCCCAGGGGCGTCAGCGCAGCCAGGGGAGGTCGGCACCCTCCGGCTGCAGACCGTCCGCGACGATCCGGCAGATGGTGCCGAACTGCTCGACCTGCTCGGGGGTGAGCCGGTCGAAGACGGCCATCCGCACGGCGGATACATGGCCGGGGGCGGTCTCCTCCAGCACCTTGAGTCCCTTGTCGGTGAGGACCGCGTTCTGCCCGCGCTTGTCGTCGGGGCAGTCCTCGCGCCGGACCCAGCCGTCCTTCTCCATGCGCGCGACGGCATGGGACAGCCGGGATCGGGTGATCTTGGCGGCCTCGGCCAGTTCGGTCATCCGCATCCGGTGGCGTGGCGCCCAGGAGAGCTTCACCAGCAGCCCGTAGTAGACGTGGGGCATGCCGGCGTCGCGCTGCAACTGGCGGTCGAGGTGATCCTCCAGAAGCATTCTCGCCTGGACATACGCCAGCCAACTGCGCTGCTCGTCATCGGTCAGCCAACGCGGTTCTTCGGTGTCTGAGGGGGTCTTCATGGCGTCGTCCACGCGTCCATTCTAGAGAACACTTTTTGAAGTTTAAACAAGTGTGCGGTACAGTAATGCCGCGATTGCTTGAGACTTCAAGTACCTTGTCGAGCTCTGCCGAGGAGACTTCATGTCCGCGCTCGACGGGCGTATGCCCGCCCTCTACCTCAGTCATGGTGCTCCGCCGCTCGCCGACGATCCGGTCTGGCCCGGACAGCTCGCCGCCTGGGCCGCGGGCCTGCCCCGGCCTCAGGCCATTCTCATGATCTCCGCCCACTGGGAGGAGGCGCCCCTGGCGGTCGGGGCCACCCAGCAGGCGCCGCTGGTCTATGACTTCTGGGGGTTTCCCCAGCACTACTATCAGGTGCGGTACGCCGCGCCGGGCGCCCCCGAGCTCGCCGAGCGGATCCGTAAGACGCTGCGCACGGCGGGTACCCCGGTCCAGGACATCCCCGATCGGGGGCTGGACCACGGGGCGTATGTGCCCCTGGTCGAGATGTATCCGGAGGCCGACATCCCGGTCCTGCAGGTCTCGATGCCGACCCTCGACCCGCGGAAGCTGATGGAGATCGGGCGGAAGCTGGCACCGCTGCGGGACGAGGGCGTCCTGATCGTCGGCAGCGGCTTCTTCACCCACAACCTGGCCGCGATGCGGCAGAGGGGCCCGACGCCGCCCAGTTGGTCGGCCGAGTTCGACGACTGGGGGCAGCGGGCCCTGGACGCCCAGGACATCGACGCGCTGCTGGACTTCGAGCACACGGCCCCGGCGGGACGGCTCGCCCACCCGCGCACCGAACACTTCGCGCCGTTGTTCGTCACACTGGGCGCGGCGGAGGCGGAGTTGGGCAGCCAGCGGAGCGTTATCGACGGCTTCTGGATGGGGTTGGCGAAGCGGTCGGTGCAGTTGGGGTGAGTGGGGGGAGCGGGGAGGGCTCGGCGAGGGGGTGGGTCCGAGCGGGTACGGACCGGCTCGTGCCCGCCTCAGAGCGCCGGATCGATCATCGCGCAGGCGTGGAGTGCCGCGGCCAGGGCCATGGCGTCCGGGCCCTGGGCGACATCGAGGGCGGTGTCGGTGAGCTTGATGGCGTGCTCATCGCCGTGCACGGCGGCGCGGGCGAAGACCTCCTCGGGGGTGACGCCTGCCGCGGACGGCAGCCGGTCGGCCGGGAGCGGCTCCCGCGGCGCGTACACCGCCGTGACCGCGGCGCTCGCCGCCCATGCCGCGTCCAGACTCGGCACCCACAGCTCGCGCGGCAGCGCGGGCAGGACGCGCAGTACGGCGTTGGGCGCGGTCGCGGCGTGGACCAGCATGACCGGTGAGCCGTGGCCGTGGGTGGCGTAGCGATGGGTCGCGGCCCGCACCAGCTCGGTCAGCCGCCGGCGCGCCTCTTCCGACGGGTCGGCGGCGTCGGGGGCGGTCGTCCGGCTGGTGGGCTGCGGGGCGGTCGGCCGGCCGGGCTGCGGGGTGGGCGGCCAGGTGGGGAAGGCGGTGAGCCGGGCCAGCCGCGCCCGTATGCCACCGCTCTGGTCCGCGACCGGCTCCACGGCGGCCAGTGCGTCGGCCGCCGTCCCGGAGGCGGGGCCCGGCCGCTGCCGGAGCGGCGGCAGCGGGGCGTGCCGGGCGGCCCAGTAGCCGAGGGCGTGGGCCAGTTCGGCGGTGCGGGGAGCGGTCGTAGTGCCCGGGTCGTCCAGGAGGGTCCGTACGGCATGGCCGACGCGGATCACCGGATGTGTCGCGCCGCCCGCGATGCCCGGCAGCAGCCGTGGCCACCACACGGCGAGCACGTCCCGCCAGGGGCGGTCGGTGAGCTCCCGGTCGAAGTAGGCGGGCCAGTCGGCGAGACGGCGTGGATCGCCGAGCGCCTCGCGCCAGTTCTCTTCGGTGATCCGCGCGTACGAGCCCGGCATCTCCTCCAGCTTGTCGCGATAGCGGTCCAGCCACCGGTGCACGGTGCGGCCCTGGCCGTGACGCACCAGCGCCTCCACGGCCATCGGCGCGTGATTGCTCAGCCATCCCTCATGCTCGGGGCCTGAGGCATGCAGTCGCTCGAGGGCTTCGTCGAGGGTTCCACTCGTGTCGTCTGTCATGACCTCACGCTAGGGAGGGCGGGACGGTCCCGAATCGGGCCGGGGACGGAAGCGTGCGGGGACCAACGACCTAAGCCGGGGCCGGGGCGGGAGGGCCGGGGGCCTCGGCCGGAGGTCTGGGCCGGGGCTACGGAAGGCTGCGGCGGGCTACCGGGCTACCGGGCTACCGGGCTGCGGGCTACGGGTCATGGCGGATCACGGGCTACTGCCGAGGGCGCTCCTCCCGTACGTGGAAGACGTAGAACACTATGCCCATCATCGCGAGCCCCGCCCCGAGCCCGATCCCCGCGGACCGGTACACCGAGCCTCCGCTCACGGCGTGCAGAAAGCCGAGCGCACAGCCGAGGAGCGTCCCGTAGAGCACAGCCCGGAGCTCCGGCATCAGGCTCGGCGTCATCCTGCCGAGGGCGTAGCAGAGCACCCCGACCACCACCGCCGACACCACGCCGAGGACGGCGGACGCGGGGATGGTGGAGCCTTGATTGTGGTCCACGAACATCATCCAGCCGCCGAAGAGCACCGCCAGAACGACGGGGATGCCCCAGGAGGCGGAGGGGTGCAGTGGGAGGTGGAGCCGCGGATGGTGGCGGTGGCTCACCGGGGCTGTGGGGGCATTCATGACCGAACTCCTCGTCGCCGCGTCCCCGCCCTGACCTGTCACTTTCCAGCGCACACCCATGTGGAGGGCCGGGCAACCCGGGGCGATGGGCCATCCGGGCAACCGGGAGCCCGCGAGATTCGTCTTGACAGATGAGAGACGGGCGGGAGAGCCGCAGAAGGCGGCGGTACAGGGGGTCTGACCTGCGCTTCCCGCCGCTTCGGCAGTGCGCTGAGCCCCGTGTGGGTGGACAGGATACTGCATGATCGTAAAAAGGTGGGGGCCTGATGGGAATTCTGTCCTGATTCCAGTCGTTGTTTCCTTCGGACGGGGCACCCGACACCGGAGATTCCGTCCATAGTCCGCGCCCGATCCATCTGTAAGGGAGCACGCATGGCAACCCGTGCCGTCGCCCGTAATCAGTCCGCCGCCGCTGGTGGCACTGATGGGGCCAACAGCGTTCGCGCCTCAGGCGGGGAGATCGCCGATCGCGACCTGGTCGGCATGTATCTCGACGAGATCGCTCGTACCCCGCTGCTGGACGCGGCGAAGGAGGTCGAGCTGTCCCAGTCCATCGAAGCGGGGGTGTATGCCCAGCAGATCCTGGACGGCGAGGTTGAGGAGGCCCCTGCCGCAGGTGCGAGCCGCGAGGAGCTGGCGGCGATAGCCGCCGAAGGTGCCCGCGCCAAGGACATCTTCATCCGCTCCAACCTGCGCCTCGTCGTGGCTGTGGCGCGCCGCTATCCGCGCAGTGGGCTGCCCCTGCTCGACCTGATCCAGGAGGGCAACGCGGGCCTGGTGCGCGCGGTGGAGAAGTTCGACTACACCAAGGGATTCAAGTTCTCGACCTATGCCACGTGGTGGATCCGTCAGGCCATCACGCGCTCGATCGCGGACCAGTCCCGTACCATCCGGCTGCCCGTCCACCTGGTCGAGGAGCTCGGTCGGATCCGCCGGGTGCAGCGGGAGTTCAACCGCGAGCACGGCCGCGAGCCGGAGCACGCCGAGATCGCCGTGGAGCTCGGCTCCACGATGGAGCGGGTCTCGGATGTGCTCGACTGGGCCCGCGACCCGGTCAGTCTGAACATGTCGGTCGACGACGAAGGGGAGACCCAGTTCGGCGATCTGCTGGAGGACACCTCTGCCGTCTCGCCCGAGCAGTCGGTGATGACGCTGCTGCGCAGCGAGGAGCTGGAGGACCTGATCGGCCGCCTCGACGACCGCACCGCTTCCATCATCAAGGCGCGGTACGGCATCGACGACGGCCGGGAGCGCACCCTGACCGAGGTCGGCAAGCAGCATGGCCTCACGCGTGAGCGCATCCGCCAGATCGAGAAGCATGCCTTGCTTGAGCTGAAGAAGATGGCCCGCCAGACCGGTTTCGACGCAGCGGCTTGAGTTCTCGGGACAGCAGACTCCAGCCGCCACCAGACCCTCTCCAACCCATGGACCGAGCCCCGGCGCCTCCCCCCTGGCGCCGGGGCTCGCTTGTGTCCGGGTGCGGGCCGCCTGTGTGGTGTAGCGGGGTCGGCCGCGGGCCGGGTGGGGCGGTCAGACGGCGAAGCCGCCGTCCACGGCGATCGACGCCCCGGTGATGTAGCGGCCGCTGTCGCCCGCGAGATGGGCCACGGTCGCCGCGATCTCCGTGGGACGGCCGTAGCGGCCGAGTGCGGTGAAACCGCTCTGGAGTGCTGCGCTCTCGCCGTCCGCCGGATTCATATCGGTGTCCGTCGGACCGGGGTGGACCAGGTTGGCCGTGATCCCGCGCGGGCCGAGTTCACGGGCCAGGGCCTTGGTGAGGCCGGTGAGCGCGGTCTTGCTGGTCGCGTAGAGGCTGCCGCCGGGGAAGGCGACGCGCTCGGCCATACAACTGCCGATGTTGATGATCCGCCCGCCGTCGGCCATATGCGCGGCGGCCGCCTGCGCCATGAGGAACGGCGCCCGGACGTTCACGGCGAGGACCTGGTCCACATCCTCCAGCGACAGCTCGGCGAAGGGCCCGAGGGCGCCGACGCCCGCGTTGTTGACCAGGATGTCCAGTCGGCCGAACTCGGCGGCGGCCCCGTCCACGGCGGCGCGTACCGCCTGCGCGTCGGCGCCGTCGACCCGCACCGCCCAGGCGCGACGGCCGAGCGCCTTGATCCGGTCGACGACGTCCGCCGCGCGTTCGGCCTGGCTGTGGTAGGTCAGGGCGACATCGGCGCCGTCCTCGGCGAGCCGTATCGCCAGGGCCTCGCCGATGCCCCGGCTGCCGCCGGTGACGAGGGCCGCCTTGCCGTCGAGTGTCATGTCTTCTCCTTGTATGCGAACTGCACGAGGTATGCGAACTATGCGAGGAAATTCCGCTGTGCGGTGGTCCCTCCTGATGAGGGGGACATGACTCGATCCTGGCCGGGTGGGTCGCGGAAGTCCGGCGGGATACGGACGGTGCGCTGCGGCGACGCGCGGCGCGGGGACTCAGAGCTGGCCGTCCGAAGCAGGCAGCCAAGGGAGGTCGCTGAGCGATCGCGACCCGTCCATGCCCGGCCGAGTTCGTTTCGTGCCCGAGTCTGTTTACTTTCCAGCATCGCCCACGTAATCTGGCCGCGAAATCACAGGTTCGGGCATGGAAGGGACGTAAACCCACATGTACGCACCGGAGCGTCAGCAGGAGATTCTCCGGCTCGCCCGTGAAAGCGGGCGGGTGGATGTTCTGTCCCTCGCCGAGGAGTTCCAGGTCACCGCCGAGACCGTGCGGCGTGATCTGCGCACCCTCGACCGGGCGGGGCTCGTCCGCCGAGTGCACGGGGGCGCCATCCCGGCCGGCCGTCTGGACTTCGAGCCCGATCTCGCCGAGCGGGAGTCCACCGCCGCCGATGAGAAGGACCGGATCGCGCGGGCCGCCATCGCCGAACTGCCGTCCGACGGCAGCGTGATCATCGACGCGGGCTCGACGGCGGCCCGGTTCGCCGCCGCCCTCCCGCTGGAGGCCAAGCTCACCGTCGTCACCCACGCCCTGCCGGTTGCCGCCCGTCTCGCCGACCACCCCGGTATCGCGCTGCACCTTGTCGGCGGACGGGTCCGCCACCGCACCCGGGCCGCCGTGGACGCATGGGCGCTGCGCGGCTACGGCGAGATCAAGGCGGATGTGGTCTTCCTCGCCACCAACGGCTTCTCGCTGGACGGCGGGCTCACCACACCCGATCTCGCGGAGGGCGCCGTCAAGGGCGCCATGATCGCGGCGGCCCGGCGGGTGGTGCTGCTCGCGGACTCCGCCAAGTTCGGCCGGGAGCACTTCGCCCGGTTCGGCGGCCTCGACGATGTCGATCTGCTCATCACGGACACCGGGCTCAGCCCGCAGGACGCCCTGGCCATCGAGCGCCAGGGCACGGAAGTGGCACGCGCATGATTCTCACCGTCACCCCCAACCCCAGCCTCGACCGTACGTACGAGATCCCCGCGCTGGAGCGCGGCGCCGTGCTGCGGGCCACGGCCGACCGGGTCGACCCCGGCGGCAAGGGCGTCAATGTCTCGCGCGCCGTGGCCGCCGCGGGGCATCGCACGGTGGCCGTGCTGCCGCTCGGCGGACCGGAGGGCGCACTACTCGCACGGCTGCTGGGGGAGCTGGGCATCGAGGCGGCGGGCGTGCCCGTGGCGGGCTCGACCCGGGTCAACATCTCCGTGGCCGAACCGGACGGCACCCTCACCAAACTCAACGCGGGCGGGCCCGAGCTGAGCGACGCCGAGGCCGAGGCGGTGCTGGAGGCCGTCCGTACGAGCGCCGAGAGCGCCGACTGGATCGCCTGCTGCGGCAGCCTGCCCCGCGGGCTCGCACCCGAGTGGTACGCCGAGCTGGTGGCGCGGGCCCACCGGGCGGGCGCCCGGATCGCCCTGGACACCTCCGGCCCCTCGCTGACCGCCGCCCTGCGCGAGCGCCCCGATGTGGTGAAGCCCAACGCCGAGGAGCTGGCGCAGGCCGTGGGCCGTCCGCTGGCCACCGTGGGCGAGGCGGTCAAGGCGGCCGAGGAGCTGCGGGGGCTCGGTGCCCGCGCCGTGCTGGCCAGCCTGGGCGCCGACGGTCAGCTGCTGGTCGACGAGACGGGCGCCTACTTCGGCACCGCGCGGGTCGCCGCCGTGCGCAGCAACGTCGGCGCCGGCGACGCCTCGCTCGCCGGATTCCTCGCGGCGGGCGGCGCCGGGCCCGCCGCACTCGCCTCGGCCGTGGCCCACGGGGCGGCCGCGGTGCAGTTGCCGGGCAGCGCCATGCCGACCCCGGCCGACCTCGATCCGTCCGCAGTCGTCACGACGGCGGATATCCCGCTGGACCGTGTGCTCAAGGAGCCCGTGTGACCGGCCGTCCCCACTCCCACCCCCCAATCCCCACTCCGTCCGCCCGCCTCCCCCAAGGCGGCACCGCACACAAGGGAGCCGCGAGATGAGTGAGCTGATCACCGCGGATCTGGTCGACCTTGACCTGTCCGCCGACACCAAGGAAGCCGCCGCCCGGTCGCTCGCCGAACGCATGGTCGCGGTCGGCCGGGTCACCGACCTCGACGGCTTTCTCGCCGATGTGGCGGCGCGCGAGGAGCAGATGCCGACCGGCCTGGACGGCGGCATCGGCATACCCCACTGCCGCAGCGCACATGTCACCGAGCCGACCCTGGCCTTCGGGCGCAGCGCGGCCCGGATCGACTTCGGCGCGGCGGACGGGCCGGCCGATCTGATCTTCCTGATCGCCGCCCCGGCGGGCGCGGACAGCGACCATCTGACCATCCTGTCGAGCCTGGCGCGGCAGCTGATGAACGCCGGCTTCACCGATGCGCTGCGCTCGGCCGACCGCCCCGAACGGGCGGCCGCCCTGATCCGCGGCGAGGAGCAGAGCGCACCCGCCGCCGAGGGGACCGGAGCCGAGCAGACCGGAGCCGAGCGGACGGGGGCCGAGCGATCGGGGGCCGAGCAGCCCGCCGCGGCAGGTGAGCCTGCCGCTGCTGAGCCCGCCACCGCTCAGCCTGCCGCTGCTGAGGCCACCGCCTCGGAGCCGGTGGCCCCCTTCCGGATCGTCGCCGTGACGTCCTGCCCGACCGGTATCGCCCACACCTATATGGCCGCCGAGGCGCTGGAGAACGCCGGTCGCGAGGCCGGGGTCGAGCTGGTGGTCGAGACCCAGGGGTCGGCCGGATTCGACAAGCTCCCCGCGGCCACCATCGCCGCCGCCGACGCGGTGGTCTTCGCGCACGATGTGGAGGTCCGGGACAAGGCCCGCTTCGCGGGCAAGCCGACGGTGGACGTCGGAGTGAAAGCGGGCATCAACCGCCCCGCCGAACTCATCGCCGAGGCGCGTGCGAAGGCCGCACGCGGCGAGGCCGGCGCACCGGCCGACGGCGCGGCGGGGCGCTCGGCGCCGATGGACGAGGACGGTCCCGCCGGTGACGGCTTCGGCACCCGGCTGCGCAAGTGGCTGATGACGGGCGTCAGTTACATGGTCCCGTTCGTCGCCGCGGGCGGTCTGCTGATCGCGCTCGCCTTCGCGATCGGCGGTTACGAGATCGCGAGTGCCAAGTCGGTGGCGGACCACTTCGTCTGGGCCGAGACCAGCAGCTGGGCCGCGCTGCTCTTCCAGATCGGCAGTGCGGCGTTCACCTTCCTGGTGCCGGTGCTTGCTGGCTATATCGCCTACGGCATGGCCGACCGGCCCGGTCTGGTCCCCGGCTTCGTGGGCGGCTACATCGCGACCACCATCAAGGCCGGATTCCTCGGCGGTCTGGTCGCGGGTCTGATCGCGGGCGCGGTCGTCATGGGCATCCAGCGATTCAAGGTCCCGGCGGCGCTGCGCGGCATCATGCCGGTGGTGGTGATTCCGCTGATCTCCTCGGCGATCGTCGGCGTCCTGATGTTCGTGGTGATCGGCAAGCCCATCGCCTCCGCGCAGGAAGCGATGACCGACTGGCTCAACGGCCTCTCCGGTGCCAACGCCATCGGTCTCGGCGTCCTCCTCGGCCTGATGATGTGCTTCGACCTCGGCGGTCCGGTCAACAAGGTGGCATACGCCTTCGCGACCGGCGGTATCGCGGTGTCGGACCCCTCCACCGGAAGCCTCAAGATCATGGCTACGGTGATGGCCGCCGGTATGGTCCCGCCGCTGGCACTGGCCCTCGCCACCACCGTGCGCGGACGGCTGTTCACCAAGACCGAGCGGGAGAACGGCAAGGCCGCCTGGGTGCTGGGTGCCTCCTTCATCACTGAGGGCGCCATTCCGTTCGCCGCGGCGGATCCGCTGCGGGTGATCCCCTCCTCGATGGTGGGCGGTGCCGTCACCGGTGCGCTGTCGATGGCCTTCGACTGCACGCTGCGCGCCCCGCACGGCGGCATCTTCGTGGTCCCGCTGATCGGCGAGCCGTTCCTGTACCTGCTGGCCATCGTGGCGGGCACGGTGGTCTCGGCCGGTCTGGTGGTCTTCCTCAAGGGGCTGCGGAAGGCGACGGAGGCGGAGGCCACCGGCCAGGCGGGCGGCAAGGCCGCCCCGGGCGGTACCACCGAGGACGAGTCGAAGGTGGCGGTCGCGGCCTGACCGCATCTCAGCCACCCCTTGCCGGGTCCGGCGGCCCGCCCACGTCCCTGGGCGGACCGCCGGTCTCCGTGGGCAGCTCCCCGGTCTCCGTGGGCAGGCCGCGCGATGCGTAGTAGGCACCGAGCGCGGCCTCGCCACCCGACCCCATGGCGGTCGCGATCCGCTGGAAGCGAACCGACCGCAGATCACCGGCGGTGAAGACCCTCGGGTGCTGGCTCGCGGGAGGGCAGTACCCGGACCGGTCGGCGGCCACGGCCCCGGCCGGGGGCGCCGGGGCGCTGCCCAGGTTGAGGAAGCCGAGACCGGCTGTGAGAACCCGTCGCTCGCCCTCCACCGTCCGGACCTCGGCGCTGACCGGTGCCGAGGAGGGCCCCAACTCCAGCCGCCGCACGGCCACCAGCTCCACCCGCGAGTCCCGCCGGATCTCCTCGGTCTTGTAGGCGTCCTCGGGCGGATACGCCACCACAAAGCGGGTCCTCAGCCCCGGATGAGCCCGCGCCACGGTGCCCAGGGGCCGGTCCGCGCCCAGGACCAGCACCGTCCGGCCGTCGATCGCCGCCGGATCCGCCTCCCACAGCGGCGGTAGCGCCCGGCCCGCCACGCCCCCGAGCCATCCCACGCCCTCAGGATCGAGCGGCCCGACCCCAGTGGCGACGACCACAAACGGAGCGGTCAGCCGCGCCCCACGCCCCCGCGCGGGCCCCACCGGCGCCACGGTCTCGACCGTGACCTCGACGCGGTCGTCGAAGGCGTCGATCAGCGTGGCGCGGCTGCCCAGCTCCACCCGGCACAGATCACATCGCGCCAGACCGGCCTCGATTGCCGCTGCCAGATCCGGGCCGTTGGTGACTCCGAGGACATTGCTCAGCACCGGGATGCGCCGCAGCGCCCCGCACACCGCGTCGCCCGACTCGATCAGCAACGAGCGCATCCCCACGCTCGCCGCCATCACGGCGGCGGCGCAGCCCGCCGGGCCACCCCCGACGATCAGCAGATCGGTGTCCAAATCAACCCCCCTTCTCTCCGTCTCCCCGACCCGTTTCTCGCCCGGCCGGACGCATCCTTACCGCCGGTCGAAAGAGCAACGGGCCGGATCAGCGGCCGTAAAGATCCCGGTACGCGGGGAAGACACCGCCCGGGCCGTCCACGGTCTCCGCCGCGAGCACCGCCTTGACCAATGCCCGGGTCAGCACATCCGCCCCGGCTGCCAGCACCTCGTTCAGCGCACCGCTCTCCCGGTGCACCCCGAACGCCGGATCGTCGGAGCCCTCGGGGCCGCTCTCCGGTATCAGCGGACGCCCGCAGGTGGCCAGGGCGAAGACCGTGTCGCCGTCGGACAGCAGATGCACCGGCCGGACGGCCCGCGCCAGACCGTCATGCGCCGTACCCGCCAGCTTGTGCGCCTGGGCCCGGGTGAGCACGGCATCGGTGGCGACCACGGCCAGCGTGGTGTTCAGCGGAGGCCGCATCGACGCGGCCTGCCGCCGCCCCGACTCGGCCCGCGCGTCGGTCAGTCGGCGCATCGCCTCCGCGTGCTCGGCCGCACTGGGCCTGCGGGGCCCGCCCTCGTCCGACGGCGCGTAGTGCTCCCCGTACAGCACACCCGTACCTGGATCGACGACCGATCCCACGGCGTTGACCACCACCAGCGCGGCCACCGTGACACCGGACGGCAGCACCGTGGAGGCCGAACCGGTGCCGCCCTTGAGCCCACCGGCCACCGCGCCCGTGCCCGCCCCCACATTGCCCTGCGCGACCGGCGCCCCCGGCTCCGAACCGGCCGCCGCCTCGATCGCCTCGCGCCCCAGCGCGGCACCCGGGCGGGCCCGCCAGTCGCCGCCCCGGCCCAGGTCGAAGAGGGCGGCGGCCGGGACCACCGGAACGACCTGCGCCGGATCGGGACCGACCCGGAAGCCCCGGCCGTGCTCCTCCAGCCACGAGGCCACCCCCGAGGCGCTGTCGAGCCCGAACGCGCTGCCGCCGGTCAGCACGATGGCATCGACACGCTGAACCAGATTCCTCGAATCGAGGGCATCGGTCTCCCGGGTGCCGGGACCACCCCCGCGCACATCGACCGCGGCGATCGCACCGCCCTCCGGGGCCAGCACCACGGTCGTCCCGGTCAGCCGGCCGCCACCGGACCGCTGGGCATGGCCCACCCGCAGTCCGTGGACATCCGTCAGGCCGTCGGCAGGACCGGTGGGGGTTGATTCGGAGTTTGTCCGCTCGGCGTCCATGGAAGCTATGCGTAGCACGGGAAGCCATGGCATGGTCGGGGACCGAGGCGCGAACCACTCCCTTGTCCGCCCGCCCGCGATCGCCGGCGAAGGGTGCAGGACGGGATGAGGACCTCTCATATAGAGGGCGTTCATCAGACGTTGATTGCGTGACAGCAGTCTGGGCTGTATGCCGTTCGCCCCCGTCCGAAAGAAGACCGCCGTGCCCCGTACGTCTCGGACGGAGGAGCTCCCGACACTGGCCGCCGACACTCGGCGGGCCGCCCGGGTCGCCCTCCGCTGGATCAGCGAGCCGGACTGCACCGAGGAGCTCACCCATGCCGAGCTGCTCGACCAGGCGGCCCGGGCCGCCGCCGCACTCACCCGGCTCGGCGTCCGCGCCGGGGACCGGGTGGCGGTCCATCTGCCGCTGGTGCCCGAGTCCGTGATCGCCACGCTCGCCTGCGGCCGGCTCGACGTCGTCCGCGCCAGCCTCCCCGTGGGGCTGCGCCCCCATGAGCTGCGCGAGCGGATCAGGGAGGTCGACGCGAAGGTCGTCATCACCGCGGACGCCGGGCAGCACCGCGGGGAGCTGCAGCCGCTCAAGCGGCAGGTCGACCGGGCGCTGGCCGGCTGCCCCGGGGTGCGGTCCGTGCTGGTCGTGCACCGGCTGGCCTGCCCGGTGTCCTGGACGCCCGGGCGTGACCTGTGGTGGCACGACGAGCTCGGCCGATACACCGAGCCGCTGCCCGGGCCGTACTCTTGAGGCATGAACACCGCCCCTGCCCCTGGACCGCGCGATCCGGCCGCCGCGCTGATCTTCGACGATCCACTGGCGCAGCGGTCATCGGACGATACGGACCACGGGTGGGGTGAGCGGGTTCCCGGCGGTGACAGCGCCGACGATGCCGCTGGTCTGGCCCGGTTCCTCGACGAGAAGCCGCCCCACCACCTCTGACGGGTCCCTAGGCGCTGGAGCCGCTGCCGCCACCGTCGACGGCCGCGCCACGCTGCGCGACCAGCTCGTCGCGGATCTGGCGCAGCAGGAGGATCTCCTCCGCCTCCGCGACGGCCTGCTCCTCCTCCGCCTTCGCCTCCTTGGCGGCCTTGCGCGCCAGATAGCGTGACATCGGCAGCACCATCAGGAAGTACACCACCGCCGCGGTGATCAGGAAGGTCAGCACGGCCGAGAGCACGCTTCCCCAGAGGATCGGAATGCCGTGGTCGATATCGCCCGCGGCGTTGGTCTCGCAGGGCCCCTCGAGGCAGGAGCGGTACTTCTCGAGATCCTTCGTGCCGAAGGCTCCGACTATGGGGTTGATGAGGCCCTTCACTATTGAGTTCACGACGGCGGTGAAGGCGGCTCCGATCACGACCGCGACGGCCAGATCGATCACATTGCCGCGCATCAGGAAGGCTTTGAACCCTTCCATGACGCTCTTCTTCTCCTCGGTTACCTTCTCCTGGCTCAACCCACTGCCTCTCTCTCGCCGCGTCGGTGCTGGAGCGGACGGTTCCGCAACCTACACCCGCAGGTGAGAGGGACATCAGGGGAGTCGGGGGAGTCAGCAGCGGCATAGCGTCACCGCCAGTCGGAAGCCGGCCGCGGCCCCGGCCAGGGCGGTGGCGTCCGCTCGCGGCACCGTCAGCACCACCAGCGCCCCGCCGCCGTCCATCCCTTCGTCCAGCGCGCTGTCGCTGCTCGCCTCCGCACCGGGCTCCGGCGCGCCGCCGTCGGTCGTCGAGCGGCCGCTCCGGGAACCCGGCACCTGGGCCACCCGGACCCCACGGGCGACCACCCGTGCCGTGGCACCGGACGACCCGGTCCGTGTGGCGCCCGGGAGCGGGGTGGCCAGCACATCCACCCGGTCACCGGGGTGCAGCAGCCGCACCGCCGCCGCGTCGGCGATCCGGACCGGCGCCGACACCATGGCCGGGATCGGGCCGCCCCGACGCTCCTCGCCCGCCGGAGCGGGCACCCGCGAGGACTCCGCGTCCGTGTGGCCCTGTCCGGGCGGTGCCGCGGCCGCGAGTGCGGCGGCTGTCAGCGCCAGCCCCGCCGCCATCGCACGGCGCCGCCGCCGCACGGCCCGCCGCAGCCGGAATCCGCCGGAGCGCTCGGTGCGCACCGGATCGAAGCGTGGCACCGCACGGGCCGGGGGAGCGGAGCGGGGTAACGCGAGAGTGGGGGACGGATGGGACATGGCACATCACCGCCTGCCGTGAGGGACCGAGTGCTTCTGGCCCCCTCACCATGCCCGCCCCCACCCGATCCCGCTCGGGCCTGTGGACGGCCACCGGGCTGTGGACAACTCGGTCACCCAGGCGAGCGACACCCGCCCCACAGCGGCCGCCGTGCGCGTCTACCCGTCCACCCCGCACCGCCCCTACGGAAGCTCGATCCCCAGGTCCCAGCCGTCGTGGGCGTGGGTGCACAGGCAGTCCCGCGCGGAGGTCTCCGGCAGCTTGCCCACCGCGTCGAAGAGGACCTCACGCAGTCGGCCCACGTTCTCCCCGAAGACCTTCAGCACCTCGGTGTGGGTGACGCCCTCACCGGTCTCCACACCCGCGTCCAGGTCGGTGACCAGCGTCAACGACGTGTAGCAGAGGCCCAGTTCACGGGCGAGCACCGCCTCCGGGTGGCCCGTCATGCCGACCACCGACCAGCCCTGTGCCGCATGCCAGCGCGATTCGGCCCGGGTGGAGAAGCGCGGCCCCTCGATCACGCACATCGTCCCGCCGTCCACCGGCCCCCAGCCGCGTCCGCGCGCCGCGTCCACGGCCGCGCTCCGCCCCACCGGGCAGTACGGGTCGGCGAAGGTGGTGTGCACGACGTTCGGAATCCGGCCGTCCGGCAGCGGCTCGCCGTCGAAGTAGGTCTGCGTACGCGCCTTCGTGCGGTCCACCAGCTGGTCCGGGACGAGCAGCGTTCCAGGTCCGTACTCCGGCTGCAGCCCGCCCACCGCGCATGGGCCGAAGACCTGCCGCACCCCGAGCGAGCGCAGGGCCCAGAGGTTGGCGCGGTAGTTGATGCGGTGCGGCGGCAGGTGGTGCTTGCGGCCGTGCCGCGGGAGGAAGGCGACCCGTCGCCCCTCGATGTCGCCGAGGACGAGCGAGTCGCTCGGCGCCCCATAGGGAGTCTCCACAGTGATCTCGGTCACGTCGTCGAGGAACGTGTAGAACCCCGATCCCCCGATGACCCCTATGTCTGCTTGCCTGCTGGTCTCGACCATGCGATCACCCTAGCCACCCGCGTCCGCACGAACGGCACCCCGCCTCCTCCCGGTGGAGGCGGCGGGGTGCCGATGAAGCCGAAGAGAGGTGGCCGGGTCAGGCGGCCGAACTCGACGACGAAGACGACGAGGAGGACGCCGAGGACGACGAAGACCCGGACGACGAAGACCCGGACGACGAAGACGTCGAGGAAGAGGACGAGGAAGAAGAGTCCGAGGACGAGGACGAGGAAGACGACGAGTCGGAGCTGTCGCTCTTCGCCGCCGGCTTGCTGGAACCGCCGCTCGTGCTGCTGGAAGAGGAGCGGCTGTCGTTCCGGTAGAACCCGGAGCCCTTGAACACGATGCCGACCGCGGAGAACACCTTCTTCAGGCGTCCCGTGCAGTTGGGGCACTCGGTGAGCGCGTCGTCGGTGAACTTCTGCACCGCCTCGAGGCCCTCGCCGCACTCGGTGCACTGGTACTGGTAGGTCGGCACGTTCTTCCTCCTGGCACTCTCACTCAATGAGTGCTAACGACGCTCCATAGTGCAGTATTCCTGCGCGTCAGTCCACTGGGACGGGATGTACGGTGATCGAACCCACCGTCCGAGGCCCGCTCCCGGCTCCCGCTCCCGGCTCCCGTTCCGGGCCCTCGCGGACCCCCGGCGGGCCCCCGCTCCCGCCCCCCAGCCCGCCCCCTCAGCCCGCTCCCGTGCCCAGCCAGCCCGCCAGCTTGCCGCCCCGGCCCACCGCCCGCAGCCGCCGTTCCGCCGCGTCGCGCACCGGGTCCGTGGCCACCACGAGCAGCTCGTCACCGCGCCGCAGCACCGTCGAGGGCAGCGGTACGAAGCTGGTCCCGCCCCGGACCACCAGCGTGACCGCGGCCCCCGTGGGCAGCCGCAGCTCGCCGACCTCGACGCCGTGCATCTTGGACGCCTGGGGAATCGACACAGACAACAGATGGCCGCGCAGCCGCTCCAGGGGCGCCGATTCGATGCCCAGGTCGGCCGGCTCGGGTTCCTCGAGCCGCAGCCGGGTGGCGAGCCAGGGCAGCGTCGGCCCCTGGACCAGGGTGTAGACGATCACCAGCACGAAGACGATGTTGAAGATCCGGCTGCTGCCGGGCACATCTCTGACCACCGGGATGGTCGCCAGGACGATCGGCACCGCCCCGCGCAGCCCGGCCCAGGACAGCAGTGCTTTCTCCCGCCAGTGCAGCCGGAACGGCGCCGTGCTGACCAGAACCGACACCGGCCGGGCCACCACGGTCAGCACCAGCCCGACCGCCAGGGCGGGCAGGACGTCATCGCCCAGCTCATGCGGGGTGACCAGCAGTCCCAGCAGGACGAACATCCCGATCTGGGCCAGCCAGCCCAGCCCCTCGGCGAAGCCGCGCGTCGCCGGCCAGTGCGGCAGCCGTGCGTTGCCCATGAGGAGCGCGGCGAGGTAGACGGCGAGGAAGCCGGAGCCGTGTGCCAGCGCACCGCCCGCGTAGGCGGTCACCGCGATGGCGATCACCGCGATCGGGTACAGACCCGAGGCGGGCAGCGCCACATGCCGCAGGCCGTACGCGCCCAGCCAGCCGATCGCGAGGCCGATCACCGCGCCGATCGCCAGCTCCAGGGCGATCGTGCCGATCAGGGTGTACCAGGGCTCCAGGTCGCCGTGGCTGGAGAAGGCGACCACCAGGATCACCACGGGGGCGTCGTTGAAGCCCGACTCGGCCTCCAGGACGCCCGTGAGCCGCTTGGGCAGTGGCACCGTGCGCAGCACAGAGAAGACCGCCGCCGCGTCCGTGGACGACACCACCGCGCCGATGATCAGCGCCTGCCGCCAGTCCAGTCCCACCACATAGTGTCCTGCGGTCGCGGTGAGCCCCACGCTCACCGCGACACCCACGGTGGACAGGACGGCGGCCGCCGGCAGGGCGGGTTTGATCTCGCCCCACTTCGTGCCGAGACCGCCTTCGGCCAGGATGATGACCAGCGCGGCGTAGCCGAGGACCTGTGTCAGCTCGGCGTCGTTGAAGGTGACGCCGATCCCGTCCGTGCCGATCGCGACACCGATCCCGAGATAGATCAGCAGCGTGGGCAGCCCGCTGTGCGAGGAGATCCTTACGGCCACCACCGCGAAAAGCAGGACGAGCGAGCAGATCAACAGCAGTTCATTGAGGTGGTGAACAGTCAGGGGCCGACCCTTTCTCACGGGAGCGGAGGGAACGCTGCGAACAGGGCCCCGCCGACCGGAACTTCATTGCCTTACCTAACATTTTACGGGATCTTGACGCGAGCCTCCCACGAGGAGCCTTCGCCGAGGTGTACGAGCCCGGTCGGTGGCCGGTGCGAAGCGTCAGTCATGACTCCGCGTAGGGGCGGCGACAGCCCTGCGCCTATGGTTGCTCCAGCACTCCAGGTTCACCCTGCCCCTCGAAGGACAGCGATGCCCGCCAACACAACCGGCTCTTCTCCCAAAAAGAAGAAGAGCCGACGTCTCCGCCTGTTCGTGATCGCAGTCGTGCTGCTGCTCGTCGGGGGCGTCGGCTACGGCGCGTACTGGAGCATCAGTACAGTTCGTGCCTCATTCCCGGAGACCACGGGATCGCTGCAGCTGAAGGGGTTGTCCGGACCCGTTCAGGTCAAACGTGACGGCTATGGGATACCTCAGATCTACGCCGGTACCTCCGAGGACCTCTTCCGGGCCCAGGGGTTCGTCCAGGCCCAGGACCGCTTCTGGGAGATGGACGTCCGCCGCCATATGACGGCCGGGCGGCTCTCGGAGATGTTCGGTTCCGGCCAGGTGGAGACCGACGCGTTCCTGCGCACCATGGGCTGGCACCGGGTGGCCAAGCAGGAGTACGACACCAAGGTTTCGCCCGACACCAAGAAGTATCTGCGGGCCTACTCCGACGGCGTCAACGCCTATCTCAAGGACCACCAGGGCGATGCGCTGTCCGTCGAGTACGCGGCCCTGGACTTCAAGAACGACGGCTACAAGCCCGAGAAGTGGACCCCGGTCGACTCGTTGGCCTGGCTCAAGGCGATGGCCTGGGACCTGCGCGGCAATATGCAGGACGAGGTGGACCGCGCACTGGCCTCCAGCAGGCTCAGCGCCAAGCAGATAGATGAGCTCTACCCGTCCTACCCGTACAGCCGGAACAAGCCGATCGTCCAGGGCGGCGGCGTCAACGAGCTGACGGACGAGTTCGATCCCAAGGCCACCCCGGCGGGCTCCACGAGCGGTACGGGCGGCACGGCGGACGGAGGGGCCACCGGAGCCGCTCAGGGGCTGCAGGGCCAGCTCTCCTCGCTCTCCAAGACCCTGGACGACGTCCCGGCGCTGCTCGGCCCGAACGGGACCGGTATCGGCTCCAACTCGTGGGTCGTCTCCGGCAAGTACACGACCACCGGCAAGCCGCTGCTCGCCAACGACCCGCACCTGGCGCCCCAGCTGCCGTCCGTCTGGTACCAGATGGGGCTGCACTGCAAGCAGGTCACCAGCGCCTGTCCGTACGACGCGGCGGGCTTCACCTTCGCCGGTCTGCCCGGCGTGGTCATAGGTCACAACCAGGACATCAGCTGGGGCATGACCAACCTGGGCGCCGACGTCAGCGACCTGTACCTGGAGAAGGTCACCGACAACGGCTATCTCTACGACGGCAAGCAGCTCCCGTTCACCACCCGCGAGGAGACCATCAAGGTCGCGGGCGGCAAGAGCCGGACGATCACCGTCCGCACCACCAACAACGGCCCGATCGTCTCCGACCGCGATGACGAGCTCACCTCCGTCGGCAAGGACGCCCCGGTGGGCAGCGGCGCCGATGATGTGGCCCCCGACCGCGGCGACGGCTATGCGGTGGCGCTGAAGTGGACCGCGCTCACCCCGTCCAACACCATGGACGCGGTCTTCAAGCTGGACACCTCGAAGAACTTCAGCGACTTCCGTAAGGCGGCCCGCGACTTCGCGGTCCCCTCCCAGAACCTCATCTACGCCGACACCAAGGGCAACATCGGCTATCAGGCGCCCGGCCAGATCCCGGTGCGCTCCAGGGGCGACGGCCGCTATCCGGCGCCCGGCTGGGACTCGCGCTACAAGTGGAGCAAGTACATTCCGCAGTCGGCGCTGCCCTGGGAGCTCAACCCCGATCGCGGCTATATCGTCACCGCCAACCAGGCCGTCGTGGACAAGAAGAACTACCCGTATCTGCTGACCGACGACTGGGGGTACGGCGCGCGTAGCCAGCGCATCACCGACCTCATCGAGTCGAAGACCAAGGACGGCGGGAAGATCTCCACGGACGACATGCAGTCCCTGCAGATGGACAACAGCAGCGAGATCGCCAAGGTGCTGACGCCCTATCTGCTGAAGATCGACGTCAAGGACGACTACGTACGGCAGGCGCAGAAGCTGCTGGAGAGCTGGGACTACACCCAGGACTCGGACTCGGCGGCCGCCGCGTACTTCAACGCCGTCTGGCGCAACACCCTCAAGCTGGCCTTCGGCGACAAGCTCCCCAAGGAGCTGCGGGTCAAGGGGGAGTGCCTGCGGGTGCGCCCGGCCGACGACTCGGGTCCGCTGGAGGATCTGAACGGCAACGCCCGGCTGGTGCGCGAATGCGGTAAGCGCGACGCCGACATGGCCCAGCCGGACGGCGGCGACCGCTGGTACGAGGTCGTGCGCGACATCATCAAGGATCCGAAGAACAACTGGTGGAAGACGGCGGGCACCCGCAACAAGCCCGGTGCCACCAACCGTGACGAGCTGCTCGGGCAGGCCATGCGAGCCGCGCGCTCCGAGCTCACCGCGAAGCTGGGCAAGGACATCAATAGCTGGAGCTGGGGCCGGCTGCACCGGCTGACGCTGAAGAACCAGACCCTGGGCACCGATGGCCCCGGCGTGGTGCAGTGGCTCCTCAACCGCGGCCCGTGGAACCTCTCCGGCGGCGAGGCGGCGGTCAACGCCACCGGCTGGAACGCGGCGGGCGGCTACGACGTCACCTGGGTCCCGTCGATGCGGATGGTCGTCAACCTCGACAACCTCGACAAGTCGCGCTGGATCAACCTCACCGGTGCCTCCGGCCACGCCTACGACGCGCACTACACGGACCAGACCGAGAAGTGGGCGAAGGGCGAGCTGCTGCCCTGGGCGTTCAGCAAGAGCGCCGTGGACAAGTCGACGGACGACGAGCTGGCGCTCACCCCGTAGCGACCCCGGGGCCCCGCACGGGGCTCTGAAGGGCCCGGTGGCCGTCTGAGGGGCGTTTTCGCCTCCGGTCGGTCCCGGGCCCGCCGACTTTCGCGGCCCCGCCGGGAGACGCCTCAGGGCGCCTTCAGCGGGGCCGCGGTGTGAAGCGGTGGAGGCCCGACGGGGTCACCGCCGCGTGCACCGGGCGGTCGTGGCCCTCCTCGGGCACCTCGTCCAGCACCTCACCGTCGTACAGCAGCACCACCAGCGCCGGACCGGCCCCCGCGCCCACCAGCCGGGCCAGCACCCGGTCGTAGGAGCCGCCGCCGCGGCCCAGCCGCATCCCGCGCCGGTCCACCGCGAGCCCGGGCAGCAGCACCACGTCCGCCCGGGTCACCGCCTCCGGGCCGAGCCGCGGTCCCTCGGGCTCCAGCAGGCCGCGCCGGGCGGGCGCCAGCCGCTCCGGCCCCTCGTCCTCGCCCCAGTCGAGATCGTCGTCATCGAGCAGCACCGGAAGCAGCACCCGCACCCCCCGGGCGCGCAGGGCCTCCCTCAGGGCGTGCGTACCGGGCTCGCTCCCCATGGACACGTAGGCCGCCACCGTGGCCGCCCCGGCGATCTCGGGAAGCTCCAGGGCACGACACGCCAGAGCGGCGCCGGCCTTCTCGATGTCATCCGCCGTCAACCTGGACCTCATCGTCAGGTGACGTCTCCGCAATGCGCGCTTACTACCGTCAAAGTTGATCACTGGGTGCGCAATCTTCCTGTCTCATGTCATATTCACCGAATGCTCATCATTCGTCCTAAAGGGACCGGATAGGGTTCGGAACATGACTCAATCGCGTACTCGGATCAGCAAGGCTGTCATCCCTGCCGCGGGGCTCGGAACCCGCTTTCTTCCGGCCACCAAGGCCACCCCCAAGGAGATGCTGCCGGTCGTCGACAAGCCGGCGATCCAGTACGTCGTCGAGGAAGCCGTCACCGCCGGACTGTCCGACGTCCTCATGGTCACCGGTCGTAACAAGCGACCCCTGGAAGACCACTTCGACCGCAACTACGAGCTCGAAGAGGCACTGACCCGCAAGGGCGACGAGACCCGACTCGCCCGCGTCCAGGAATCCAGCGACCTTGCGACCATGCATTACGTCCGCCAGGGAGACCCCAGGGGTCTCGGCCACGCCGTGCTCTGTGCCGCCCCGCACGTAGGTGACCAGCCTTTTGCCGTCCTCCTCGGCGACGACCTCATCGATGCCCGCGACCCGCTTCTGGCCCGCATGGTCGACGTCCAGGAGCGGCACGGCGGCAGCGTCATCGCCCTGATGGAGGTGGACCCGGCACAGATCCACCTCTACGGCTGCGCGGCGGTCAAGCCGACCGTGGACGACGACGTCGTCCAGGTCACCGGCCTGGTCGAGAAGCCCGACCCCGCGGACGCGCCCAGCAACTACGCCGTCATCGGCCGCTATGTGCTCGACCCGGCCGTCTTCGGGGTGCTGCGCAGGACCGAGCCGGGCCGCGGTGGCGAGATCCAGCTCACCGACGCCCTGCAGGCGCTAGCCTCCAGTCCGGACCTCGGCGGCCCGGTGCATGGCGTCGTCTTCAAGGGACGCCGCTACGACACAGGCGACCGTAGCGACTATCTGCGTGCCATTGTCAGACTCGCGTGCGAACGTGAAGACCTGGGCCCGGAGTTCCGGGAATGGCTTCGCAGTTACGTCACTGAGGAGATGTAGCACCTTGAGCAGCACCGCAGAACGGGCCGCCGATCACGGCCCGGACCAGGACCGGGTCTGGACGGTGGCCGAGCACCTCGACGACATCCTCGGGCATGTCCACCCGCTGGAGCCCATCGAGCTGCAGTTGCTCGAAGCCCAGGGCTGCGTCCTGGTGGAGGACGTCACCGTCCCCGGCGCGCTTCCGCCGTTCGACAACAGCTCCATGGACGGCTATGCCGTCCGTACGGCTGACGTCGCGGCCGCGACCGAGGACCATCCCGCGGTGCTGACCGTCGTCGGCGACATCGCGGCGGGCAGCGGTGACCTGCCCGCCGTGGGCCCCGGCGAGGCGGCCCGGATCATGACCGGCGCCCCTACCCCGCCCGGCGGCCAGGCCGTCGTCCCCGTCGAGTGGACCGACGGCGGCCTCGACAGCGGGCCGGTCACCCATATGCCCGCGCGCGGCTCGGACCCCCACGGCGGAAGCGGCAGGGTGCGCGTCTTCCACCCGGTGCGGGAGGGCCAGCACGTGCGCACCCGGGGCAGCGACGCGGACGCGGGCGAGCTCGCGCTGCGCGCCGGCACGCTCCTGGGCGCCCCGCAGATCGGGCTGCTGGCCGCGCTCGGCCGCGCCACCGTGAAGGTGCGGCCCCGGCCGCGGGTGGTCGTGATCTCCACCGGCAGCGAGCTGGTCCAGCCCGGTGAGGAGGTGGGCCCCGGCCGGATCCACGACTCCAACAGCTTCCAGCTCACCGCCGCCGCCCGGGAGGCCGGCGCGATCGCCTACCGGGTGGGCGCGGTGGCCGACGACGCCGCGACGCTGCGCGCCGCCGTCGAGGACCAGTTGGTCCGCGCCGACGTCGTCGTCACCAGCGGCGGGGTCAGCGTCGGCGCGTACGACGTGGTCAAGGAGGCGATGCACGAGGTGCACTTCCGCAAGCTGGCCATGCAGCCCGGCAAGCCCCAGGGCTTCGGCCGCGTCGGCCCGGAGGACACGCCGCTGATCGCCCTTCCCGGCAACCCGGTGAGTTCGTACGTCTCCTTCGAGCTCTTCGTGCGCCCCGTCATCCGCACCATGCTCGGCGGCACCGACATCCACCGCACCATCGAGCGGGCGGTCTGCCCCGAGGGCGTCGCCTCCTCGCCCAAGGACAGACGCCAGTTCCTGCGCGGCTGGTACGAGCCGGCCACGATCGACGGCCCGGCCACCGTCAGCCCGGTGGGCGGCGCGGGATCGCACCTGATCAAGGCCATGGCACACGCCAACGCGCTGATCGTCGTCCCCGAGGACGTCACCAAGGTCGCCCCCGGCGCCGAGGTGGACGTCGTCCTGCTGGCCTAGCCGCCATCAGCGGCGGGTACGGTGTCGTCCCACACAGGAGCCACCTGGCCCGGACCGGGAGAACGATGAGCAGCGCCCAGGACCATCTCACCCACCTCGACCCGTCGGGCGCCGCCCGCATGGTCGACGTCTCGGCCAAGGACGTCACCGCGCGCACCGCCCGGGCGAGCGGCCGCGTACGCGTCGCGCCGCGCGTCGTGGAACTGCTGCGCGGCGAGGGCCTCCCCAAGGGCGACGCCCTCGCCACCGCCCGGATCGCGGGCATCATGGGCGCCAAGCGGACCCCGGACCTGATCCCGCTGTGTCATCCGCTCGCGGTGTCGGGCGTCACGGTGGATCTCGCGGTCGCCGACGACGCCGTCGAGATCACCGCCACCGTGAAGACCACGGACCGCACGGGCGTGGAGATGGAGGCCCTTACGGCGGTCTCGGTCGCCGCCCTGACGGTGATCGACATGGTCAAGGCCGTCGACAAGGGAGCCGTCATCACCGACGTCCGGGTGGAGGAGAAGACGGGCGGTAAGTCCGGCGACTGGAGCCGGACATGAGCGGCTCAGCGGCGCCACACCGCCGCGCCCTGGTCGTCACCGCCTCCAACCGCGCCGCCGCCGGGGTCTACGCCGACACCGGGGGCCCGCTGATCGCCGAGGGGCTGGCGGGCCTCGGCTTCGCCGTGGACGGCCCGCGCGTGGTGCCCGATGGCGATCCGGTGGAGGCCGCCCTGCGGGACGCCGTGGCCTCCTCGTACGACGTCGTGGTGACCACCGGAGGCACCGGTCTCACCCCCACCGACCGCACCCCGGAGGCCACCCGCGCCGTCCTGGACTACGAGATCCCCGGCATCGCGGAGGCCATCCGCGCCGAGGGGCTCGCCAAGGTGCCCACCGCCGCGCTCTCCCGGGGGCTCGCCGGGGTCGCCGGCACCACCCTGATCGTCAATCTGCCCGGCTCCACCGGCGGGGTGCGTGACGGCCTTAAGGTGCTCGGCCGCCTCCTGGCCCACGCGGTCGACCAGATCCACGGCGGGGACCACCGCAGACCCGCCGGCCCCGCCGCTCCCGCCGATTCCGCGGGGCCGGACGGGAGCGCGCGCTGAACGCCCCCTGGCCGGTCGCACTGGCGGACGGCGACACCGTCCTCCGCCCCATAAAGCTGCGCGACCAGCGCGCCTGGCGCGAGGTCAACCAGCGCAACCGGGAGTGGCTGCGGCGCTGGGAGGCGACCATCCCGCCGCCCCCGCCGGGCGGCCCCGTCACCCACCGGCCCTCCTACCGGCAGATGGTCCGCCATCTGCGTGCGGAGGCGCATGCCGGGCGGATGCTGCCGTTCATCATCGAGTACCAGGGGCGGCTGGCCGGGCAGTTGACGGTCGCCGGGATCACCTGGGGGTCGATGTGCTCGGGCCATGTCGGCTATTGGATCGACCAGTCGGTGGCCGGGCGCGGAGTGATGCCGACCGCGGTCGCGCTCGCCGTCGACCATTGCTTCCGCGCCGTCGGACTGCACCGCGTCGAGGTGTGCATCCGGCCCGAGAACCTGCCCAGCCGCCGGGTGGTGGAGAAACTCGGATTCCGCCAGGAGGGACTGCGGCCGCGCTATCTCCACATCGACGGCGCATGGCGGGATCACCTGGTCTACGCGCTCACGGTGGAGGAACTGTCCGAGGGACTGCTGAGCCGGTGGCACCGGACTCGACCAGGCGCGTCACGGAAATAAAATACCTGTTCGAATAACGGGAGAACATTTCCAGCCTGGTCATCCCATCAATCACAAAAAACTTTCGAGATATCAGCCAGATCGTGCGACACACCGCGCCAATTGGCAGATGGCCTCATGCGGACCCCTCTACCGTGTGAGCGTGAGCAGCAGTGGCCTCATCTACGCAGTCATCGTCGGGGCCTGGGCCGCCTATTTGGTGCCGATGTGGCTTCGTAGGCAGGACGAGCTCAATGAGGCCCGTCCGACGGAACGCTTCAGCACCGCCATCCGGCTGCTGTCCGGACGGGCGGGCATGGAGCGCCGTTACGCCAAGAGCCGTGCGGACCTCGAGCGCCCCGGGGACCCGGCGGACGACCCCGTGGAGCGCACCGCCGAGGACGCGGACGCCCCCGTCGCAGGGGGCGCCGCCGTGTCCGGGCCGGGGCGCTACGCGGCCGACCCGGAAGCGGTGACCGACGCGGTCGACGTCCGGGCCTTCGCCGACCCCGTAACCCTGCGCGCCCCCGCTCCCGCGGCCGCCGAAGCCCCCTCCGAGGCCGCGCCGGCACCGGCGGCCGGGGGAGCGAGCGGTGCACGCGGCGCGGGCGGCACGGGAGGCGCGGGAGGCGCGGGCGGCAGCGGAGCCTGGAGCGCGCTGGACCGTGGACGGCGCGCGCGAGTGCTCGCGCGCCGCCGCCGCACCACCGTGATGCTCTTCCTCGCCTTCACCCTCGGCGCGATCGTCGCCGCCGTCGGTGGCCTCGCCTTCCTGTGGGCCCCGGGCATCCCGGCCATACTCCTCAGCGCCTATATCGCCTACCTCCGCGCCCAGGAGCGCCGCCGCTTCGCGTTCACCATGGACCAGCGCCACGCCGAGCAGGCCGCACAGCGGCTGCGGGAGCGCCGCCCCCGGGCCCATCCGCCCGCCGAGGGCCGGACCGCCGACGACGGCCCCGCGGGCCCTCCCGCCCCCGCCGAGGCCGAGCCCGCCCCCGCACCCGTGCCCTCCCGGCACGCGGCCGGGCGCCGCGCGCTGGTGGAGCAGACCGATCACGCCGAGTGGGTGGACCAGGAGCGCGAGCGCGAGCGGGGCCCGGCCGCCGGGGCGGGCTGGGAGCCGGTGCCCGTCCCGCTGCCCACCTACGTCACCGCCCCCGTCGCCCCGCGCGCCACCGGCAGCGTCGACCTGGCCGCCCCCGACGCCTGGAGCTCCGCCCGCTCCAGCACCGTCGACCCCACCTCCGCCCAGAGCCCCGCCCCGGCCCCGGACCCGGCCGCCACCCCGCCCCGCGGCGCCCGAGACCGCGGCCGCACTCCCCTCTTCGACCAGTACGCCGACGAGGACCGGCCGCGTGCTGCCAACGAGTGACGAGCCCCTGCACTGACCAGCGAGGAACGGATTACCAAGCACCCCGGAGGGGATGCTAGAGTTTCACTCGTTGCAAGGGCCTGTGGCGCAGACTGGTAGCGCACCTCGTTCGCATCGAGGGGGTCAGGGGTTCAAATCCCCTCAGGTCCACAGCAGCTCAAAGCCCCCGCCGGGGAAATTCGGCGGGGGCTTTTTGGTGTCGTCCGGCAGCGGGTGGTGACGTGGTTCTCGGTTTCCCGGCTCTGCCTTTCGGCAATGCGGGGAATGGGGTCAGACGGATCGGTTCTCGGCGCTGACCATCCAGGCGTGCTTCTCCAGGGAATCGATGATCGCGTGCAGGAGGTCGGCCGTGGAGGGGTCCTCGTTGTCGATCTGGTCGTGGTGGGTGCGCAGGGTGTCGACGGTGGTGCGCAGGCGCGTGGTGACGAGGTCGACAACGGCGCTCACGTTCACCTCGCCCGCGGGGAACGCGGGGAGTGTGGTGGTCGCCGCGACGGTGTCGGAGCGGCCGTCCGGCACGGTGGCGAGAGCGCGCATGCGCTCGGCGATGGTGTCGGCCGATTCCCGGGCGTCGTCGACGATCTGATCCAGTTGCAGGTGCAGGTCCCGGAAGTTGTGGCCGACCAGGTTCCAGTGGGCCTGCTTTCCCTGGAGGTGCAGTTCGACGAGATCCACCACGATCTGCTGCAACGCCTGGGCGAATTGCGGCGAGGCCGTGAATCCGGCGGCGTCGCCCTCCGAGCGTCGGGAATCCCCAGGAGAAGCGGGCATGGCGTGTCTCCTTCGAAAGCGTCACGGCACGGCAGACCCCTGGAGCAGAAGGCCCTCCTATGGGATCCAGCCTATGGAGGTCTCTCTCCGCCGCCACCGCGCCTGATCCAGTCGGGTGGGCGCGCCCGAGGTCGGCGATGTCATGGAATCGTGCTGACCGCGTTCGTGTTTGGTGCGGGCCGGGGGACAGGTGATGGCGCAGGCCAGGGGCGCGGGCATAGTAGATGCCCTGTCCAGTGGCTTCGTGGCGTGAAAGCGCCGTAGGGCAGACGCGACACAGCACAGCACAACAACTGCACCACAACAGGGGGATAAGGCTCCATGCCACTCATACGCCGTTCCACCGTGGCGGTCGCGGCCATGACCGCGCTGCTGGTGGTCTCCGCTTCCGCCTGCGGGCCCGGTGACGACGAGGCGGCTTCCGCGTCGGACTCCTCGGCCGCGCCCGCCGGGCAGCAGGCCAAGGACGGGATCCAGCTGCCGGAAGGCGTCCCGACGAGTCTGGACGACCTGAAGAAGTGGAAGGAGGGCGGCTGGAAGGACTGGGACAAGTGGGCCCGCAAGGCATCGGAATTCGCCAATCCGATGATCAAGAACTTCTGGCAGCCTTCCCGGATGGCCAAGGCGAAGGACTCGTCGACCACCGTCTCCACGCAGAGCGCCGGCCAGGATCAGGCGGCCACCGACCCCGAGCCGCCCGCCGTGCCGGCCAAGCAGGTCTCGCGGCCGTACCACCAGAACATGGCGCCGGTCGGGAAGGTGTTCTTCGACAGCCCCGAGGGGCCGATGGTGTGCTCCGGCACGGTTGTCGACGACCCGGCGCACCCGGGGAAGTCCAACCTGGTGTGGACCGCGGGCCACTGTGCGCACTCCGGCAAGCAGGGCGGCTGGATGCGCAACATCGTCTTCGTGCCCTCGTACAACGACAACGGGCTGGGGGCCGAGCAGACCCGGACGGCGGCCCAGAACGCGGTCAGCCCCTACGGCGTGTGGTGGGCGGACTGGTCGCAGACCTCGTCCGAGTGGATCGCGAACGGCGGTAAGACCGGCGGGGTGGGGTCGGCGTACGACTTCGCGGTGCTGCATGTGAAGCCCGAGGGCGGCGGTGGCAAGTCGCTGCAGGAGACGGTCGGGGCCTCGGTGCCGGTGTGGTTCGGGGCGCCGTCGGCGGACCGGGTGAGCTCGATCGGCGCGTACGGCTATCCGCAGGCCCCGCCCTACGACGGGGCCAAGATGTTCAACTGCACCAGCAGGCCGGGGCGGCTGTCGTTCTCGCCCACCTCGCCGACGATGTACCGGATCGGCTGCTCGATGACCGGCGGTACCTCGGGCGGCGGCTGGTTCGTCAACAACGACGGCAAGACGGTGCTGGTGTCCAACAGTTCGATCGGCTCTTACGGACACACCTGGCTCGCCGGTCCGCATCTGGGAGCCGAGGCGAAGGGCGTGTTCGAGGCCGTCAGCAAGAAGTACGCCGCTCAGGGCTGACCGGCCCGTAGCCGCACGGCAGACGTAAGGGGCCCGCTCCGGATCCGGACGCTGCGTCCGGATCCGGAGCGGGCCCCTCGTCATGGCCTTACGGATGGCTTCACGGACCGGCCTATGGATGGGCTTACGGCTGGCTCCACGGGCGCGGCCGTAAGGAGCTTGGCGTAGCAGCGGCTGCTCTCCTCGAAGCGGTAGAGCCCGAATTTCGGCACCGGTGCGTAGCCGGACGAGGTGTACAGCTCTATGGCCTCGGGCTGCTCGGTGCCGGTCTCCAGGACCATCCGCACCCGCCCCGCCTCCCGCGCGCTGTCCTCCAGCGCCGCGAGGATCCGCCGGGCCAGCCCGCGCCCGCGCGCCGCGCGGACCACGAACATCCGCTTGATCTCGGCGTCCCCGTCCTCGTAGCCCTCTTCGCTCCGCTCCTGGCTGCGCCAGCCGCCGGTCGCGACCGGGGTGCCGTCCGGGTCGTAGGCCATGAGGTAGAGGCCGTGCGGCGGGTCGAAGTGGGCCGCGTCCATGGGCGTGAGATCGCCCTCGCCGTAGCGCACGGCGTACTCCGCCTGCACTTCCTCGTCGAGTTTGAGGGCGTCGGGGTGGTCGTAGCGGATTGGTTGAATATTCATGCGTCGAATCGTACTTCTATGCAGTGGATGGGCGCGTGGTTTTTGTCGCGTATCGTGCCGGAGGTGCTCACCGTGACGACCGTGAATGTAAACGGGCTGCGCGCCGCCGCCAAGAAGGGCTTCGGCCCTTGGCTGGACGCTACCGCGGCCGATGTGGTGTGCCTCCAGGAGGTACGCGCCGAACCCAAGGAGCTGCCGGAGGCGGTCCGCGAACCCGACGGCTGGCATGTGGTGCACGCCCCCGCGGCGGCCAAGGGCCGGGCCGGGGTGTCGGTGTACGCCCGGCGCGAGCTGGAGGGCGTACGGGTCGGCTTCGGGTCGTCCGAGTTCGACGGCAGCGGCCGTTATGTGGAGGTCGATCTGCCCGGCGTGACCGTCGGCAGTCTGTATCTCCCCTCGGGTGAGGTCGGCACGGACCGCCAGGACGAGAAGGAGCGCTTCATGGCGGAGTTCCTTCCGTATCTGAAGGAGCTGCGCGAACGGGCGGCGGCCGGCGGGCGCGAGGCGCTGGTGGCCGGCGACTGGAACATCGCCCACCAGGAGGCCGACCTCAAGAACTGGAAGGCCAACCAGAAGAAGTCCGGGTTCCTGCCGGAGGAGCGCGCCTGGCTGACCAGCGTCTTCGAGGAGGCGGGGTACGTGGACGTGGTGCGCGCCCTGCATCCCGACGTCGCCGGTCCGTACTCGTGGTGGTCCTACCGCGGCCGGGCCTTCGACAACGACGCGGGCTGGCGCATCGACTACCAGATCGCGACCCCTGGGCTCGCCGGGCGTGCGGTCAAGGCGGTCGTGGAACGGGCGCCCGCCTACGACCAGCGGTGGAGCGACCACGCCCCGGTGACGGTGGCCTACGGCTCGGCTCACTGACCTTCGCGGGGGCACTGGTCCCGTGCGCTTGCTGACGTCCGGCGGCGCACTGGTCCCGTCGGCTCGCCGACCTCCGTGGGCTCACTGATTTCCGGAGTGGCCGCCGGGTGGCGTCTGGTCCGTCTCCGCCCGCATGCGGCGGTTCATGGCCATCGTCAGCTCGGCGTCCACCACGCTCGTGGCCAGCGGCCGCAGCCGTTCCACGGTCTCGCCGACGTCCTCGCCGTGCTCCAGGGCGTCCGCCGCCGCATGGGTGCGCAGCAGTGTGACGAAGGTCTCGGCGATCGCCTCCACATGCTCACGCACCTCGCGCCCCGCGGCGAGCACCGCGGCCAGCGGGACGCCCTGTTCGACCAGGGTGTGTGAGACGTCCAGCAGGCGGCGGCTGAGGTGGACGATCTCGTCGCCGTCGACGGCCAGATAGCCGAGGTCGAGCGAGGTGGTGAGGTTCTCCGCGGTGACCTCGCCGTGGAAGTAGTCCGCGAGCGCCTCGGGGGTGAGCCGGACCGGGGTCTCCGAGGGCCAGGAGGGGGCCGCGCCGGGCAGCCCGAGCAGCTCGCCGACGTCCCGGCGGCCGCTTTCGAAGGCGGCGATCAACTCGGCGATTCCGCCGAGGGTGTGGCCGCGCTCCAGCAGCCCCGCGATCGTCCGCAGCCGGGCCAGATGGTGGTCGTTGTACCAGGCGATCCGGCCGTCGCGGCGCGGTGGCGGGATCAGCTTGCGCTCCCGGTAGAAGCGCAGGGTGCGCACGGTGATCCCGGCCTTCTCGGCCAGTTCCGGCATGCGGTACTCGCGTACCTCGTCCGCTTCGCTCGTCGCCACAACTGAAGCCTATGCCGCGGCCGGTCGGGTGCGACCGGCGGTAACTTCGTTGTCCACAGCCCCTACCGCTCGGTAGATCCCTGTCCTACGCTCCCATCGTGCCAGTGATTGCTGGCACGGTCGTATTCGCGTTCCTGGGAGGCGGCGGCATGGCTGGGCTGACGCATGAGCATGTGCGGGTGGCGGTGATCGGGGCCGGATTCGGCGGTCTGGGAGCGGCGGTGCGGCTGCGCCGCGCGGGCATCACGGACTTCGTGGTCCTGGAGCGGGCGGAGGCGGTCGGCGGGGCCTGGCGGGACAACACCTATCCGGGGTGTGCCTGCGATGTCCCGTCGCATCTGTATTCGTTCTCCTTCGCGCCCAACCCCGACTGGCCCCGGAACTTCTCCGGCCAGCCGCATATCCGCGCGTATCTGGAGCGGGTCGCCGATACCTTCGGGCTGCGGCCGCACCTCCGCTTCGGCGCCGAAGTGCGGTCCCTGCGCTGGGACTCCGCGGCGGTGCACTGGGAGGTGGAGACGGTGCGGGGCTCGCTGACCGCCGATGTCGTGGTCAGCGCCACCGGTCCGCTCGCCGACCCCCGGATCCCGGATATTCCCGGGCTCGACGGCTTCCCCGGCGCCGTCTTCCACTCCGCGCGCTGGGACCACACCGCCGATCTGCGCGGCAAGCGCGTGGCGATGATCGGCACCGGCGCCTCGGCCATACAGATCGTCCCCGCCATCCAGCGCGAGGTCGGCCGGCTCACCCTCTTCCAGCGCACCCCGCCCTGGGTGCTGCCGCGGATGGACCGCCGGATCAGCGGCCTGGAGCGATGGCTGCACTCGAGGGTCCCGGCCACCCGGGCGCTGCGCCGCGGAGTGCTGTGGGGCATCCGGGAGCTGCAGGTGGGTGCCTTCACCAAGCGGCCGGGCGAGATGCGGTTCGTCGAGCGGCTGGCCGGTGCGCATATGCGACGGGCCATCAAGGACCCGGCGCGGCGGGCGGCGCTGACCCCGGACTACCGCATCGGCTGCAAGCGCATCCTGCTCTCCAACGACTACTATCCGGCGCTCGCCCAGCCGCATGTGGACGTGGTTCCGGCCGGGCTGAAGGAGGTGCGCGGCGCCACCCTCGTCGGTGCCGACGGCTCCGAGACCGAGGCCGACGCGATCATCTTCGGCACCGGCTTCCATGTGACCGACGTCCCCATAGCGCAGCGGGTGACCGGGGTGCGCGGGACGACGCTCGCGGAGGAGTGGAAGGGCGGGATGGAGGCGCTGCGCGGCACCAGCCCGGCCGGCTTCCCCAACTTCCTGACCATCATCGGGCCCAACACGGGCCTCGGGAACAGCTCGATGATCCTCGTCATAGAGGCGCAGCTCGCCTATATGGCCGACTATCTGCGCCAGTTGGACACCCTGGGCGGCAAGGTCGCGCTGGACGCCCGGCCGTCCGCGGTGCGCGCCTACACGGACATGATTCAGGAACGGATGCGGCGCACGGTGTGGAACACCGGCGGTTGCGACAGCTGGTACCTCGACAACGGCCGCAACACCACCCTGTGGCCCGGGACGACCAGCGAGCTGCGCAAGGTCACCCGGCGCGTGGACCTCGCCGAGTACACGGTGCTACGGCCGCACACCGGGCCCGTCAAGGCCACGGTGTCCACGGCGGGTGCGGGGAGGGGATCGCGGTGAGGCGGCTTCCTTCCCCGACCGTCGGGCCGTACGCCCCGCCCGTCCCGGAGAGCGAGTTGACGGTCGTCTCGGCCGACGGGAGCCGGCTCCACACGGAGCTGCACGGCCCCGAGGACGCCCCGGCGGTCCTGCTCGCGCACGGCTGGGTCTGCTCCACGGCCTTCTGGGCGCCGGTGGTGCGCGCCCTCTCGGCCGACCACCGGGTGATCGTCTACGACCAGCGCGGCCATGGCCGCAGCCCGGCCCCGGGGCCCGGCGGCTACAGCACCCACGCCCTGGCCGACGACCTGGTGGCGGTGCTGGAAGCGACCCTTCCGCCCGGTCGGCGGGCCGTGCTGGCGGGCCACTCCATGGGCGGGATGACGCTGATGGCCGCGGCCGACCGCCTCGCGCTGCGCGAGCGCGCGGCCGCCGTGGTGCTGTGCAGCACGGGCGCCTCGCGGCTGGTGGACCGGTCGCGGGTGGTGCCGCTGCGCTCCCCGCGGGCACGGGCGCGGGTGCACCGCGTGCTCCTCGGCTCACGCGCCCCCCTGGGCCCGGTCACCCCGCTCGCCAAGCGGCTGGTGCGCTACGTCACGATGGGCCCCGGCGCCGACCCGGCCGCGGTGGACATGTGCGCGCGGATCCTGCACGCCTGCCCCCGCGCCGTACGCGGCGGATGGGGCCGCGTCCTGCTCGACCTCGAACTGGAGGCGAGCATCGGCGAGCTGACCCTGCCCACGGCCGTCATCGTCGGCACCGCCGACCGGCTCACCCCGCCCGAGCACGCCGACGCCCTGGCCGCCGCGCTGCCGCACTGCACCGGCCTCATCGAGCTCCCGGGGCTCGGCCATATGACCCCGGTGGAGGACCCCGAGGCGGTCACCGGAGTGATCCGCGGCCTGGTCGAGGAGTTCGGGACGTCCCACCCCACAACAGCGGTTGAAGCGAAGGAGCAGACGACATGAGTGCGCGCAGGAGCCTTGAGGGCCAGGTCGCGGTGGTGACGGGCGCGGCGCGGGGTGTCGGCGAGCTGCTCGCGCGCAAGCTCTCCGCCCGCGGTGCGAAGGTCGCGCTGGTGGGCCTGGAGCCCGAGGAGCTGAAGCGGGTCTCGAAGCGGCTGCCGACCGACTCCGCCCACTGGCATGCCGATGTCACCGATGCCGAGGCGATGGCACGGGTGGCGGGGGAGGTCGTGGAGCGGTTCGGCGCGGTGGACATCGTCTGTGCCAACGCGGGCGTGGCCCAGGCCGGTCCGTTCCTCGACTCCGACGAGACGGCCTGGCGCCGGGTGATCGAGGTCAATCTGCTGGGCAGCGTCACCACGGCCCGTGCCTTCCTGCCCGCGCTGATCGCGAGCCGCGGCTATCTGCTGCAGATCGCCTCGCTCGCCGCGCTCGCGCCCGCGCCCATGATGACGGCGTACTGCGCGTCCAAGTCGGGAGTCGAGGCGTTCGCCCACAGTCTGCGGGCCGAGGTGGGCCACCGTGGGGTGCGGGTCGGCGTGGGCTATCTGAGCTGGACGGACACCGATATGGTGCGCGGCGCCGACCAGGACGAGGTGATGCGTGAGCTGCGGCAGCGGCTGCCCTGGCCCGCGGGCCGCACCTATCCGCTGGGCCCGGCGGTGGACCGGCTGGTGGCAGGCATCGAGCGCCGGTCGGCGCATGTGTACGCGCAGTGGTGGCTGCGCGGTATGCAGTCGGTGCGCGGCTATCTGCCCGCGTTCATCCACGCCGTGGGGCGGCGCGAGATGCGCCGCGCCGAACCGCGGCTGGCGGCGACCCGGGAGGGGCGGGGCGGTCGTCTGCTGGGCGAGGGCGGCGCGGCGGACGAGAAGGCGCGCACGGCAGACACGGAGCGTTACCAGTAACGCTCCGTCAACCGCGCTGACCTGCGCTTTCTTCGACTCCTCCGATCCGGAATGCGGAGAAAGTCGGCACATGTAACTCTTGTCGGGCCCGACGCCATTCACCCGATGAGGAGTGACACATGGGCCCCAAGGACCAGCCGAACGACAAGGGTCAGCAGGCCAAGCGGAAGCCGCAGGGCGGGCGGAGCCAGGAGCCGCGGCGCGGCCAGCAGCCTGGTGAGCGCATGCAGTCCGGTGAGCGCATGCAGTCCGGCGAGCGGATGCAGTCCGGTGAGCGTATGGAGGAGCGCTCCCGCCGGGAGCCGGGGCAGGAGCAGCGCCGTGGCCAGCAGGACCGGCCGGAGGCCCGCGGGCAGTCCGAGCAGATGAGCCGTGAGCGCCGTCAGCCGGGCATGGGCGACGAGGAGACGATGGACCAGGAGCCCTTCGAAGAGATGTGACGGGGCCAGGGCGGGAGGGGCGCATCCCCATGGGCGACCATGGGAATGCGCCCCTGCGCTTGCCCCTGCGCCTGTCTGCGCCCGGCGCCGCTCCTGCCCCGGCCTCCCGGCGGAAGCGTCCTGCCCGGCCTCCCGACGGAAGCGCTCACTTCCCCTTGCGGGGCGGCTTGCTTCCCTTGCGCGAGGACTTGCTTCCCTTCCGAGACGGCTTACTTCCCCCGCGCGGCGGCAGTTGGGGACGGCGCAGATCGGGGACGTCCGAGTAGTCCGGCGGGGTCGCGGCCGGATGCCGCTCCAGCAGATCGAGCGCCGTACGGACGGCGACCCCGAGCTGCGGAGCGCGGCCCTCCGCCCAGTCCACGGGGGAGCGCGGCGCCTCGATGTCCGGCTCCACACCGTGGTTCTCCACGCCCCAGCCGTAGGCGTCGAACCACGCGGCGTTCATCGGCACCGTGATCGAGGTGCCGTCGCCGAGGCGGTGACGGCCGGTCATCCCGACCACCCCGCCCCAGGTGCGCAGCCCCACCACCGGGCCGATGCCCTGGATCTTGAAGGCCGCGGTGATCATGTCGCCGTCGGAGGAGGTCGCCTCGTCGGCGACCGCGACGATCGGCCCGCGCGGCGCGTTGCTGGAGTACGACACGGGCTGGGCGTTGCGGGTGAGGTCCCAGCCCATGACCTTGCGGGTGAGCTTCTCCACCACCAGCTCGCTGATGTTGCCGCCCGCGTTGCCCCGGACGTCCACGATCAGCGCGGGCAGCGACATCTCGCGGCGCAGATCGCGGTTGAACTGCGCCCAGCCGGAGCCGCCCATGTCGGGGATGTGGAGATAGCCGCACCGCCCGCCGCTCAACTCCCGTACCACGGCCCGGCGCTGGGCGACCCAGTCCTGGTAGCGCAGCGGCCGGTCGTCGATCAGCGGGCAGACCGCGACCCGGCGCGCCGGTCCCTCACCGTCCGGCGGCTCGAAGGTCAGCTCCACCGTCGTGCCGCCCGCGGCCGTCAGCAGCGGGAACGGACCGGCCACCGGGTCCACCGGGCGCCCGTCGACATGGGTGAGGACGGCGCCGTCCCGGATGCCCAGACCGGCCAGCGGCGAGCGGGCCCGGGAGTCGGAGGACTCACCGGGCAGGATGCGGGCCACCGCCCACCGGCCGTCCTTGGTCCGGGTGAGGTTGGCGCCGAGGAGTCCCATGGGGCGCTGGTAGTGGGGCGGGCCCTCGTTGCGGCGTGCGGCGGCGACGTAGGCGTGCGAGGTGCCCAGCTCGCCGAGGGTCTCGCGGAGCAGATCGGCGAACTCCTCGGGCGAGGCGACCCGTTCGATCAGCGGGCGGTACTGGTCGAGCACCCCGTCCCAGTCGACACCGCACATCCCCGGGTCCCAGAAGTAGTGCCGGGTGATGCGCCCGGCCTCGTCGTACGCCTGCCGCCACGCGGCCGCCGGATCGACGGTGTGCTGGATCCGCCGCATGTCGAGGTGGACCGTGGAGTCGCTGTCGCCGGTCTCGGTGGCGGGCATCGCGCGCAGATCGCCGTCGTCGTAGGCCACCAGCCGGGTGCCGTCGCCGCTGACCGCGAACCAGTCCAGCTCACTGGTGAGTTCGGTCCGCTTGGCCTTCGCCAGGTCGAAGTGTTCCAGGGTGGGGCGGCTCGAGGTCTCGGCCGGGTTGGCGAACGTCTCGCCGAGCGCGCCCGAGATCGGCCAGCGCAGCCACACCAGTCCGCCGCCGCTGACCGGGTGCAGCGAGGAGTACTTGGACGCGGACACCGGGAAGGCCGTGACCCGGCTGGCCAGCCCCTCCACCTCGACCGTCACCGTGCCGTCGCCGTCGTCCCCGCTGTCGTCCGGGTCCAGCCCGCCCGCCGCCGGGCGCCCCTCGGGGGAGAGCGCGAACGGCGAGGGGGTGGCGGAGGACAGCGGTACGAGATAGGGGCGGCAGCCCAGCGGGAAGGAGAGGTCGCCGGTGTGCACGTCGTAGACCGGGTCGAAGCCGCGCCAGGAGAGGAAGGCGAGATAGCGGCCGTCGCTGGTGAAGACCGGCTCCTCGTCCTCGAACCGCCCATTGGTCACGTCCACTATGGTCCGGTCGGCCAGCCGCGCGATCTTGATCGAGCGCAGGGTGCGGCCTATCCCGGGGTGGGACCAGGCGAGCCATGCCGAGTCGGGGGAGAAGGCCAGGTCGCCCACCGGGCCGTTGTCCGACCGGATCAGCTCGGTGACCTCGCCGTCCCCGTCGGCGGAGGTGTCCACCAGCAGCAGCCGCCCGTCGCCCGCGGCGACCGCGAGCAGGTCGCCGTCCGGCGAGGACTCCAGCTCATGCACCCGGCCCAGCAGCCCGGCGGCCAGCCGGCGCGGCTCGCCGGGGCCGCTGGCCCGGGGTAGCTGCGCGATCTCGATGGCGTCCTCGCCCTCCGCGTCGGTGAGGTACGCGACCCGGCCGGTCGAGCCCAGCATCACGGGCAGCCGCACCCGGACGCCCGGGCTGTCGGCGAGGGTGCGGGCGGGGCCGTCGCGGTGGGTGAGCCAGTACAGGCTGCCGCGGACGCACACCGCGCTGGCCCGGCCCGTGGCGTCCACCGACAGCGAGTCGATATGCGAGGCGGCCGGCACCTGGTAGGGCCGCCGCCCGGTCCGCGCCCCGCCCAGCCGTACGTCCAGCTTGCGCGGCACGCCGTCCGGGCCCAGGTCGTCCACCAGCCACAGCTCGCCCGCGCACTGGTAGACGACGCGGGAGCCGTCGGTGGAGGCGTGGCGTGCGTAGAAGTCGGCGTGGTCGGTGTGGCGGCGCAGATCGGTGCCGTCGGGCAGACAGGAGTAGAGATTGCCGATGCCTTCGTGGTCGGAGAGGAAGGCGATCCGGCCGCCGACGAACATCGCCGCGTCCAGATGGCCGTTCAGCTCCTCCGCGAGCCGGGTGCCGTGCAGCCACAGCCGGCCCGTCGCACCGCCCCGGTAGCGCTTCCAGGTGGCGGGCTCATGCGGCGGCTTGCCGGTCAGCAGCAGGGTGCGGCGCTCGCCGTCGAGGTCGGCCACCGCGATATCGGCCACCGGCCCCCAGGGCAGCCGTCCGCCGGGGCTGCCGTCGGTGGGCAGGGTGTAGGCCCAGGAGAAGTGGGAGAACGGCTGCTCATGGGAGGAGACCGCGAGGATCTGGGAGACGCCGTCCTGGTCCGGCGGGGTCCAGCCGCAGACCTGGGCGTCCGTACTGCCCCAGTAGGTCAGCCGGCGGGCCGGGCCGCCGGCCGCGGGGACGAGATAGATCTCCGGGTCCAGGCTGCGCCAGGTGGTGAACGCGATCTGGGAGCCGTCGGGGGAGAAGCGGGCAGGTCCGACACGCGTACGGTCCACGGTCAGCCGCCAGGCCCGCCCCGTGGGCCCGTCGGGGGCGGTCAGCGGGGCGACCCACAGATCGTCCTCGGCCGCGAAGCACAGCAAGTCGCCGTGCAGATGCGGAAATCGCAGGTACGCCAGGTCGTCGTCGCTTCTGTAAGGCTCCACCCCACCCATGTTTTCGAGCTACGCCATTTGGAGCAACTCGGTTCTGTGACCCAGACCACGAGCGAAACGGTGCTGTTTCGATAGTGCCGCGCTTATGCTGGCGGAGTACGAAACCGTTTCGTTCGGAGGGAGGCGACACGCCATGCCGGCCATGGACCAGGCAACGGAGGACCGGGACACCGCCCGGGTGCGTCGCAGCCGACTCTCCCCCGAGCGCGAGCGGGAGTTGTACGAGGCGGTGGTGGAGCTGCTCGGCGAGGTGGGGTACGACGGTCTGACGATGGACGCCGTCGCGACCCGTACGCACTCCAGCAAGGCCACCCTCTACCGCCAGTGGAAAGGCAAGCCGCAACTGGTCGCGACCGCGCTGCGGCACACCAAGCCCGTTCTGCTCGAGGGTGTCGACACCGGAACGCTCCGCGGGGATCTGCAGGAGATCGTGCGGTGCTCGGAGAGCGCCCGGGAGCGGGACGCCGCGCTGATGAGGGGACTCGCCCACGCAAGCCACGACAACCCGGACCTTCATGAGGCCCTGCGAGAGTTGTTGATCTATCCCGAGATCGACGCGCTCAACGCGCTGCTGAGGCGCGCCGTCGACCGCGGCGAAATCGCCCCGGACCGGCCCGCCTTGAACTTCGTCGTGCACATGGTGTGCGGCGCGTTCATCGCCCGACCGCTCGTCGACGGTCAGCAGCCGGACCAGACGTATCTCCTGGAGTACATCGACGCCGTGATCCTCCCCGCGCTCGGCGCCGCGTAGCCCTTCTCTCACTTCCCCCTCCCCCTTCCCCCCTCCCCTCCGCACAACCACATAAGGCCCCGACCGGCGCGCCGCTCTCGTCGCCGGCTCGGTCACCCATCCCTGCCCAGTGCCATCCAACCGACGGGAGCACCTCTTCTCGTGGCCACCTTCCTGTATAAACTCGGCCGGTTCGCCTTCCGGCGACGCGGCTTCGTCGCCCTGATATGGGTGGCGCTTCTCGCGGTCGCGGGCGTCGGCGCCGCCACCGCCTCCCCGCCCGCCAACGACAGCTTCTCCATTCCGGGCACCGAGGCCCAGAAGGCATTCGACCTGCTGGAACAGCGGTTCCCCGGAGGTAACGCGGACGGCGCCACCGCCCGTGTGGTCTTCCGCGCCCCGAGCGGCGAGAAGATGACCGACCCGGACAACAAGGCGGTGGTCACCAAGACCGTCGCCGACCTCAAGGCGAGCTCGCCGCAGGTCGCCTCGGTCGCCGACCCGTACCAGGCCCGGGCCGTCAGCAAGGACGGCTCCACGGCGTACATCCTGACCAGCTACAAGGTCAACTCCATGGAGCTGAAGGACCCCGCCAAGGACGGTCTGAAGGAGGCGGGGGAGAAGGCCGAGAAGTCGGGCCTGAAGGTGCAGATCGGCGGTGACGCGCTCCAGGAGATGCCGGAGACCGGATCGACCGAGATCATCGGCATCGCGATCTCCGCGGTCGTCCTCGCCATCACCTTCGGCTCGCTGGTCGCCGCCGGACTTCCGCTGCTGACCGCGCTCATCGGCGTCGGCATCGGCATCGCGTCGATCACCGCGCTCGCCACCACCCTGGGGCTGTCCACCACCACCTCGACACTGGCGATGATGATCGGCCTCGCGGTCGGCATCGACTACGCGCTGTTCATCGTCTCCCGCTACCGCGCGGAGCTGGCCGAGGGGCGGGACCGGGAGGAAGCCGCCGGACGGGCCGTGGGCACCGCGGGCTCCGCGGTCGTTTTCGCCGGCCTTACGGTGGTCATCGCGCTGGTCGGCCTCGCCGTCGTCAACATCCCGATGCTGACCAAGATGGGCTTCGCCGCGGCCGGTACGGTCGTCATCGCCGTCCTGATCGCGATCAGCCTCATCCCGGCGGTGCTGGGCTTCGCGGGCAAGCGGGTGTTCGGGCGCAAGGCGCGCCGGCGGCTGGAGGAGCGCCTTGCGGCGGGTCCGGACGCCTCCGCCGAGGAGAAGCCCAATATGGGCACCCGCTGGGCGCGTTTCGTGCTGCGCCGCCCGCTGATGGTGCTCCTGGTGGCCGTGCTCGGCCTCGGTGCGGCCGCCGTGCCCGCCGTCAGCCTGGAGCTCGGCCTGCCGGACGACGGCTCGCAGCCGGTCAGCAGCCAAAAGCGCCAGGCCTACGACGCGATCTCCGATGGCTTCGGCCCCGGCTACAACGGTCCGCTGATGGTGGTCGTCGATGCCAAGGGCAGCGATGATGCCAAGGGCGCGGCCGAGCAGGTCCGTAAGACCATCACCCGCCTGGACGGTGTGGCCGGGGTCAGCCCGGCCACGTTCAACAAGGCCGGTGACACCGCGACGCTCACCGTCATCTCCAAGTACAAGCCGAGCAGCATCGACACCGAGAACCTGGTCGGCGACATCCGGGACGAGGCGAGCGGCTTCAAGGCCGACACCGGCGCCGAGGTGCTGGTGACCGGCCAGA
Organism: Streptomyces violaceusniger Tu 4113; assembly: GCF_000147815.2. Classification (NCBI taxonomy): domain Bacteria; kingdom Bacillati; phylum Actinomycetota; class Actinomycetes; order Kitasatosporales; family Streptomycetaceae; genus Streptomyces; species Streptomyces violaceusniger. The sequence goes on from NC_015957.1 coordinate 947,397, forward strand.
CGGGGATGAACATCGACATCTCGCAGAAGCTCAACGACGCGCTGGTGCCCTATCTGGTGCTCGTCGTCGGACTGGCCTTCCTGCTGCTGATGGTCGTCTTCCGGTCCGTCCTGGTGCCGCTCAAGGCGGCGCTCGGCTTCCTGCTCTCCGTCGTCGCGGCGCTCGGCGCGGTGGTCGCGGTCTTCCAGTGGGGCTGGCTGGCGGATCTGTTCGGCGTCGAGGAGACCGGCCCGATCATGAGCATGATGCCGATCTTCATGATCGGTGTGGTGTTCGGTCTGGCGATGGACTACGAGGTCTTCCTGGTGACCCGGATGCGGGAGGCGTACGTCCACGGCGAGCGCCCCGGCCAGGCCGTCGTCACCGGCTTCCGGCACGGCGCCCGGGTGGTCACCGCGGCCGCGGTCATCATGATCAGCGTCTTCGCCGGGTTCATCGGCTCGTCCGAGTCGATGATCAAGATGATCGGCTTCGGCCTCGCCACCGCCGTCCTCTTCGACGCCTTCGTGGTCCGTATGGCCATCGTCCCGGCGGTCCTGGCCCTGCTCGGCAAGGCGGCCTGGTGGCTCCCGCGCTGGCTGGACCGGGCGCTGCCCAACGTGGACGTGGAGGGCGAGGGACTGCGCAAGCAGCTCGAGGCGCCCCCCGTGGCCCAGCAGCGCGACTCCGACCCGGACGCCGAGCTGACGCGCGTCTGACCTGTGTCTGACCCGCGTCTGAAGCCGACGTTACGTTTCGGCCCGACGGCGGCCTTCCGATCCCGGAAGGCCGCCGTCGGCGTGTGATCCTGGGCCATCCCGATCGATTCCGCGATGACCGCGCTCTTGCGAATGACTTGCAGGTACGGGCTACCATCGGGCCGATAGCAGCAGCTCAGGAGCGGAGTCCCGCCATGCATGTGCCCGACGGATTCATCGACGCGCCGGTGTCGGCGGTGGCCGGTGTGGTCGCCGCCGGGGCCGTCGCGGTCAGTTTGCGCGGTGCCCGGCGGGAGCTCGACGAGCGGACCGCGCCGCTGGCCGGGCTGGTGGCGGCGTTCATCTTCGCCGTGCAGATGCTCAACTTCCCCGTCGCCGCCGGGACCAGCGGGCATCTGCTGGGCGGGGCGCTGGCCGCGATACTCGTGGGGCCGTATACGGGGGTGCTGTGCGTCTCCGTGGTGCTGCTGATGCAGGGCGTCCTGTTCGCGGACGGCGGCCTTACGGCGCTCGGCGTCAACATCACGGACATGGCCCTGGTCACCACGGTCGTGGCGTACGCGATCTTCCGCACGATCGTGAAACTGGCCCCGCATCGCCGCCGTACGGTCACCGTCGCGTCCTTTGTGGCGGCGCTGGTCTCCGTACCGGCCGCGGCGGTGGCCTTCACGGCGATCTACGCGCTCGGCGGCACGGCCGATGTGGCGATCGGCAAGGTCTTCGCGGCGATGGTCGGGGTGCATGTGCTGATCGGCATCGGCGAGGCGGCGATCACCGCGCTGACCGTCGGTGCCGTGGTGGCCGTACGGCCGGATCTGGTCTACGGGGCGCGGGGGGTGACCGCGCGTCCGCTGGAGATCCGCGACAGCCCGCTGGCCCCGGCCGCTCCGGGAGCGGTGGCCCGGGCCGGGGCACCGGCGGCCGAATCCTCGACGGCGAGTTCCGAGGCGCCTCAGACCCCCGCCTCCGAGACTCGCGAGACCTCCGCGACCCGCGAGCCCGCCGCCGTGCCGCAGCGGTCGGCGCGGCGCGTATGGCTGGCCGGGCTCGCGGCCGCGCTGCTGTGCGCCGGGGTCGTGAGCTTCTACGCCTCCGCCAGTCCCGACGGGCTGGAGAAGGTCGCCCATGACAAGGGGATCGACGCGAAGGAAGAGGACCACGGCGCCAAGGACTCCCCGCTCGCCGACTACGGCGTCAAGGACATCTCCGACGCCCGGCTCTCCGGCGGGCTCGCCGGGGTGATCGGCGTGGGGGCCACCCTCGCCGTCGGGTCCGGGGTCTTCATCGTCGTACGGCGGCGCCGGGCGACGGCCGAGAGCGGGCGGGGCTGACGATGGGCGCGGGACACGCGCACAAGCTCTACCGGGCGGGCCGGTCGCCCGTCCACGCCCTCCCCCCGCACTGCAAGATCGCGGCCGTCTTCTGCTTCGTCCTCGTCGTCGTCTCCACGCCCCGCGAGGCCGCCTGGGCCTTCGGGGCGTACGCGCTGCTGCTGGCCGGGGTGGCGGCGGCGGCCCGGATACCGGCCGGGTATCTGCTGCGGCGGCTGCTGATCGAGATCCCGTTCGTGGCCTTCGCCGTGCTGATGCCGTTCATCGCGGAGGGCCCGCGGGTGGCCGTGCTGGGGATGTCGCTCAGCGAGTCCGGGCTGTGGAGCGCCTGGAACATCCTCGCCAAGGGCACCCTCGGCGTCGCCGCCTCCGTCCTCCTGGCCTCCACGACCGAGCTGCGCGCCCTGCTGCTGGGGCTACAGCGGCTGCGGATGCCCTCGCTGCTGGTGCAGATCGCCTCGTTCATGATCCGCTACGGGGACGTCATCTCCGATGAGATGCGCCGGATGCGGATCGCCCGCCAGTCACGCGGGTTCGAGGCGCGCGGGGTCCGCCACTGGGGGGTGCTCGCCTCCTCGGCCGGGGCGCTGTTCATCCGCTCGTACGAACGGGGCGAACGGGTCCACCTGGCGATGGTCAGCCGGGGCTATACGGGCACCATGCCGGTGATCGACGATGTGACGGCGTCCCGTGCCCAGTGGACGCACGCCGCCGCCCTCCCGCTGACCGCGCTTGCGGTCTGCCTGACCGGATGGATGCTCCCATGACCGACCCCGCCACCACCCCGCCGTCCCTCCAGGTGGCCGGTCTGGCCTATGCGTACCCCGACGGCCATCAGGCCCTCTTCGGCGTCGATCTGACCGTGGCCCGCGGCGAGCGCGTCGCGCTGCTCGGCCCCAACGGCGCGGGCAAGACCACGCTCGTGCTGCACCTCAACGGCATCCTTACGGCGGGCGCCGGGACCGTCACGGTCGCGGGGCTGCCCGTGGCGAAGGCGCATCTGGCCGAGATCCGCCGCCGGGTGGGCATCGTCTTCCAGGACCCGGACGACCAGCTCTTCATGCCGACCGTGCGCGAGGACGTGGCCTTCGGCCCGGCCGCGGCCGGGCTGCGCGGCCCGGAGCTGGAGGAGCGGGTGCGCCGCGCCCTGGAGCGGGTCGGAATGGCGGAGTTCGCCGACCGGCCGCCCCACCACCTCTCCTTCGGGCAGCGCCGGCGGGTGGCCGTGGCGACCGTGCTGGCCATGGAGCCGGAGATCCTGGTCCTGGACGAGCCCTCGTCCAACCTCGACCCGGCCTCGCGCCGCGAACTCGCCGACATCCTGCGCTCCCTGGAGGTGACCGTGCTGATGGTCACCCACGATCTGCCGTACGCGCTGGAGCTGTGCCCGCGCTCGGTGGTGCTCAGCGGCGGGGTGATCGCGGCGGACGGCGGGACGCAGGAGCTGCTGTGCGACGAGGAGCTCATGCGCGAGCACCGGCTGGAGCTCCCCTTTGGCTTCGATCCCCGCTCGGTGACGGCGCCGGTGAGGTGACGGGGCGGGGCCGGCCGCTCACCCGCGCGGGGGCGCGGCGTGCTGACGGCGTCTCAGGCGCTCACGATCCGCTGAGAAGTTATGCACTATCGCCCGAGGCGTCGGCCGAAGTGATCGGCGCTTGCTTGGAGGCATTGAGCCCGTGGACTTCCGCCATGCCACACGGCGTTGGTGCTCGGCTTGTTGACGCTGTCCCCGTTCGCGACAGCAAGGTTCCCAACGGTCCGGCGTTGGTCTTCCCCGCGTCGTCCCTGGGCATCGTTCATATCGGCTGTCAGGGTGGAGAGTTCGCGGCGCCCGACCCTCGCTGACGCGGCTCATCAGCTTCTGTGGCCCCTGACCGCTCGGCAGGGGCCGTCGCGCTGCCCCGGTACGGCTCGTGCCGCATGGGGTCGCACGGGTTCGGGGCGCGCGCTGTAACGCCACCTCTGTCGCGCCGCCCCGCCGCACCTGCGGCCCCTCGGGCGGTTACGCCTCCCGCGCCGCCAGGCAGGTCCGCACCGCGCGCACCAGCGCCTGCGCACGCGGATCCGCGGTGACACCGCGCCGCATACCGTTGGTGACGTAGGCAAAGCCGATGCGCGCCTCCGGGTCGGCGAAGGCGAGGGAGCCGCCGCGCCCCGGGTGGCCGAAGGAGCCCGGCCCCAGCAGCGGGCAGGCGGGGCCGTGCAGCATGTAGCCGAGGCCGTATCGGGTGCCGACGACCAGGACCCGGTCCGGCCCCGCGGACTCCTCCGTACGGGCCATCGTGAGCGTCGCCGGGGCGAAGAGCCTGCCCCCCGAGCGGGCCGTACGGGCCGAGGGCAGCGGGCCGATCAGCGCCGCGTAGAAGCGGGCCAGCGCCTCGGCGGTGGCCACGCCGCCAGAGGCGGGCAGCTCGGCGGCGAGATAGCCGGGGTCGTTCTCGTCCGGCATCGGGGTGATCGCGGCGAACGCCCGCCGGGTCAGCGACTCGGGGTCTCGATACGCCTCGGCGACCGACCGCTTGGGGCGCAGCCGCGGACCGTGGGCGGCGGGCGCGGCGAGGGCCTCCACCGACGCGATCCGGCCGACCCGGCCCCGCTGCTCCTCGGGCAGCCCGAGCCACAGGTCGAGCCCCAGCGGGCGGGCGATCTCCTCGGCGATCCAGCGCCCGATGGTCCGCCCGGTGACCCTGCGCACCAGCTCGCCCAGCAGCCAGCTATACGTCTGGGCGTGGTAGCCGTGGTCCGTACCGGGCTCCCATACGGGGCGCTGGGCGGCGACGGCCCGCGGCCCGGATATGCCGTCGACGGCCTCGGCGGGGGTCAGCGGGGTGTCGAGCACGGGCACGCCGGTGCGGTGCGCGAGCAGATGCCGCACCAGCACCCGCTCCTTGCCGGCCGCCTTGAACTCCGGCCAGTAGGTGCTGACCCGGCCGTCCAGGTCCAGTTGGCCGCGCTGATGCAGCAGCAGCGGCACGGCGGCGGCGACGCCCTTGGTGACCGACCGGACGACCTGCGCGGTGTCCTGGGTCCAGGGCTCGGGACCGCCGCCGGAAGCCTCGGGGCTGCTCTCGTCGTCGTTGTCGGCGGTCTGCGTGTCGGCGGTCTGCGTGTCGGGGGTCTTGGTGCCGCCCCACAGATCGACGACCTTCTCGCCCTCCCGGTAGAGCACCATGGCCGCACCGCGCTCGCCGTGCCGGGTGAAGTTCGCCGCGAAGGCGTCCCGGACCGGTTCGAAACCGTCGGCCACCGTGCCCTGGACGTCCACCACTGATCCGACTCCCGCCATGCCGACCCGCGCGTGTGTGCTGTGTTTCTCCTTATGGTGCAACGTCCCGCGGGTGAGGATCATGCCGGGGCCGGGCAGGATCACCGGCGGACACGTCACCGTGGGGCGGCGGCGGTCCGAGAGCCGACGAGAAGGGGCACACGGTGCGGAGATTCGAGGGTTACGCGGTCATGCTCACCGGCGCGGGACGCGGGATCGGCGAGGTCACCGCCCGCCGCTTCGCCGACGAGGGCGCCCGGGTGCTGATCACCGACCTGGACGGCGAACGGGCCGCGAAGGCCGCCGCGTCCATACGGGCCGACGGCGGCGAGGCCGAGTCGCTGGGCTGCGACGTGGCCCGGCGGGCGGACGCCGAGGCGGCCGTGGCGCACGCCGTAAGGAGCTTCGGAAGGCTGGACGTCCTGGTCAACAGCGCCCACTCATGCCACGTCGACACCCCGCTGTTCGAGGACCAGCTCGACGACGAGTGGCAGCAGGACATCGATGTCACCCTTGGCGGCGCCTTCCGCTGCTCCCGCGCCGCGCTGCCGCATCTGGCCGCCGCGGACGGCCGGGGCGCGATCGTCAACGTCGGCTCGGTCAACGGCATCCAGGACTTCGGCAACCACGCCTACAGCGCCGCCAAAGCGGGCCTGGGCAGCCTCACCCGCACCCTGGCCGCCCACGCCGCCCGGCGAGGCGTCCGCGTCAACCTCGTGGCCCCCGGCACGATCCGCACCCCCGGCTGGGACGGCCAGGAGGACACCCTGCGCCGCGCCGCCGAGGTCTACCCCCTCGGCCGGGTCGGCGAACCCGCCGACATCGCCGCCGCCATCACCTTCCTCGCCTCCTCCGACGCCGCCTGGATCACCGGGACCACCCTCCCCGTGGACGGCGGCATCATGACCACGAACGTGGCGGTGCGCAGGGCCTTCGGTCACTTGGAGACGCCCAGCGAGACATAGTCGTAACGGCCCTCCCAGGGCTCGCTCGCATAGACGTTGGTCAGCCGGGAGCCGCGCCAGATCACGCTCTTCTGGAACAGAATGGGCAGATACGCGGCGGAGTCGGAGATCCTCCGATTGATCTGCGCGTAGTCGCTCCCGGCCTTCGCCGGATCCTGTTCGGCGATCGCCGTGTCGAAGAGGTCGTCGATTGTGGGATCGTCCAGCTCCGCGACATTGAGATTGCCGGTGGGCAGGATGAAACGGCTGTCGGCGAGCGGCTGCAGAAAGCTCTGACCGGTCGGGAAGTCGGCGAGCCAGCGGTACAGGACGATGCCGTATCCCTTTTTCTTCACCGTCGCGGGCGCGCCTGTCGTCTCGCTGAAATGGGTGCCGTCGACCTGATCGATCTCGGTGGTGATGCCGACTTTTCTCAGCGATGCCTGGAGCGACATCGCGACATCCACGTCGGTGGGGTGATTGTTGCGCACCGCGATGGTGGTGCTGAATCCGTTGGACTTTCCGCACGCCTTCAGTTCGGCCTTCGCCTTGTCGGTGTCCGGCTTGCCCTTCCTCTTGAGCGTCTCGTACGGGTCGTAGGAGGAGTCGGAGCCCCCGATGGCGGGCGGGAGCATATGGTGCGCGATATCGCCGGTCTGTGGACCGCCCGCGGCGGTCTGCAGGTTCTTCCTGTCCGTCGCGTAGAGGACCGCCTTACGGCAGTGGACGTTGTTTAGCGGTTTGACGGAGCGGGGGAGGGCCGCGAACAGGAGCAGCCCGTTGGACGGGCTGTCCAGCCGGGCACTGAGGTCGGAGCTCCTCGTGGCCTGGTTGAGGGAGGCCCCGGTGAGTCCGTAGGATTGCAGGTCCAGGTCATAGTCGCCCGCGAACAGGGCTTTCGTGTTTGTCTGCTCGTCGCTGCTGAAATTCACCGTGATCCGCTCGGGCAGGGCGGCGCGGATCGGATCGGACGACCGCTCCCACTCGGTGTTACGGACCAGTTCCAGCGATGTGCCCGGCTGGTAGGAGCCGAATCTGTACGGCCCCGAGGAGAACGGGTTGTCCTGGTACTTTTCCTTGGTGTCCTTCGTCTTCTTCACCGGTGATGCCGACGGTGTCGCCAGCATGCGCTCGAAGTCGCCGTTGGCCTTCGGCAGTTTGAAGACGATGGTCCTGTCGTCCGGAGTCTGGATGGCCTTCAGGCCGAGCTTGTCCTTGGACGTGTCCTTGTACGGCCCCTTGTAGGTATGGCCGGGATCGAGCGCCTGCTGGATAAAGATCGGGCCACCGGAAATTTCGTCCTGAGCCCAGATCCGCTCGATGCCGTATTTGATGTCCTCGGGCGTGATCGGGGAGCCGTCCTCCCAGGTGATCCCTTTGCGCAGGGTGTAGGTGTACGTCTTGCCGCCGTCGGTCACCTCGGCCTTCTTCTCCGCGAGGTCCGGGACCAGTTCGGTGCCGTCCTTACCGGGCTTGGGGGCGTAGGTGACCAGTTGGCGGGCGTAGAAGCGGGAGAAGTTCCAGACGAAGCCGAAATAGCTGCGCTGAGGGTCCCATGAATCCGCGTCGTCCTTGCTGATGAACTTCAGCGTCCCGCCCTGCTTTGTCGAGGGGTTGACGACGCCCCCCTTGGCCGCGGCGTTGTTCCCGGAGGTGGGGCCCGGCTTCGGGGTGCTGGACGACTTCGAGGTGTTGTGCCCGGAGTCGTCCTTGGAGGAGCCCTTCATCCATGACATCGCCAGAGGTATGCCCGCGGCCACCAGGGCCACGAAGAGCGCTCCCGCCAGCCCGTAGGTGACGGCGCGGCGGCGGCCCGCAGAGGCGCCGCCGGGGGCGGGGAGCGGGGCGGGCGACGGCAGGGCCATCGGCGACCAGGTGGGCATCGGCGGCACCCCGGGCAGCGGCACGGGCTCGGGAGCCGAGGCGGCCGCTTCGTGGCCCGCGGGCGCCGCTTCCGGCGCGTACGGCGGCGTGGGCGTGCCCATGAACGTGGGCGGCGGCGTCGGCTCGTGGTCGTACGGCGGGGGCGGCGGGCCGAAGCCGGGCGGTGCCCAGGCGGCGTTGCGGGCCAGGGCGAGCCCGCCCGCCGTATTGCGGTCGCGCTTCTGCGGCAGCGGCCGCCCCTTGGCCCGCAGCGCCGCGTACACCTGCGCGTAGACCGTGTCCAGGTCCAGCAACTCCGGCCCGCCCGGCACCCCTTCGCGCAGCAGTCCCAGCAGCTCACCGGTGAAGGCCGTATGGTGCTCGCCGGGCGGGGCGAGCGCGAAGCTGGTGTCGGGGACGGAGGCCAGCAGATAGGTGCCCTCGATCTCCACCTGGTCGATCACCGCTTCGGCGCTCGCCGTGCTCATGAAGCCGAGCACGCGTCCGCTGAAGCAGCAGTCGAGGAGCATCACCTGGCGCCCGGCCCGCCCGTCGAGCACGACGTCGCGCAGCGTGCCGTACGGCAGTCCGGTGTAGGAGCGGTGCTGTATGGATCCGGTCAGCCCCAGGAAGAGCTCGCCGCGGCGCGGTTCGACGAGACCGTGTCCGGCGAAGTACACCAGCAGGGTGTCCGTGGCCTCCTCGGCCGCGGTCCGGACGGCCTCGAGGACCTCGACCGCGGTGGCGGGGTCCTCGATGACCGTGCAGTGCTCGGGCGCCAGCCCCCAGGAACCGGGCGCGCACAGGGCCGCGGCCAGCGCGCTCAGGTTGTTGGCCACCGCCGGGATCGGCTCCAGGTGGGCATAGCGGCTGGTGCCGATGAGCACCGCGCGGGTGGCGGACGGATTGGGCAGAACGGCCACGGCTACCGCCCTCCTCCGTCGGCCTGACGGTCCCGGTCCCGTTCCGGATCGGGCGCGGCCGGGCGCTCCAGCGCGTCGATCAGACGCCGCAGCTCCTCGTCGTCGCCGCCGTCGAGGTCGACCGTAAGGTCACCACGGCGCACGGTGATCCGCCGGGCGTGCGGACGTGTCTGCCGCCAGGTGGACAGCGCCAGCGCGAAGGAAGCCGCGCTCCAGGCGTTCTCGGTGACCAACTGCAGCACATCGGTGAGCACGCCCATCTGGCCCGGCGACGGCTCGGCCTGGACCAGCTCCACCTGGGCGCCGCGGCGCGCGGCCGGATCCCGTCTCAGCCAGTCGAGGAGCGATCGCAGCTCCGCCTCCCCACCGTTCACCGCTACGTCGATCCGCACCAAGTCCCCCTTGTGACGACGGTCTCCCCGATTCTGTCCTACCCAGGGGCGTCCGCGCAGGATCAACGAAGAGCAAGGTCACCGGAGTTCGGGGGCAAGCCGCCCGCTCATGGCTGCCGCGCCGGTGGTGTGGCCAGCGCCCGGCGCCACTGCTCGGTGACCGACCGCCGCAGGCGTTCCGTGTCGACGGCGTGCGGGTCGAGAAGTCGTTGCAGCCCGATTCCTCGGAGCTGCCCGACGATCGCTACCGCGACCTCCTCGGGAGCGAGGTCGTGGCGGATGGTGCCGTCGGCGATTCCGGCCGCCACATCGTCGCGCAGATCGGCCCTGAACGACTCGTCCCGCTCGCGGAAGATCGGTGCCAGTTCCGGCATGGTGGGCGCCTCGGCCCACAGCAGCAGGAACGCGCGATGGGCGGCGCCCACCTGGCCTAGTTGGCCGATGTAGCCGTCGATCAGCCGCAGGAGGCGGTCCAGCCCCGGGGGCAGATCGGTAAGGCCCGGCACGAACCCGGCTTGTGCGGTGCGGGCCAGGAGCTCGAGGAGAGCCTGCTTCGAGCCGAAGTGGTGGGTGACGATTCCGCGGCTGTACCCGGCTCGCTCACCCACCCGCGCCAGCGTCAGCGAGCGCACTCCCTGCTCGACGACCAGCTCGGCGGCGGCCGCCAGCAATGCGGCTTCGGCCCGGTCGCGACGCTGCTTCTGGGTGCGGCGGGGGGTCGTCATGACGAGAGTCCTCACTAACTTGCGTGTCGTCCAACAAGTTTATACGGTGCCACTCATCCTGACTGGAGGTTTCAATGATCGACATTGATGAGCGCGCCCTCGATGCGCTGCTGGCCGAAGATCCCGGCGGCCCCGTGGTGATGCTGAACCTGCTGCGGTTCCGCCCGGACGGCGGTCGCGAGAGCTACCAGCGCTACATCGAGGCGCTGGGCCCGGAGATCAACGCGCGGTACGGATTGCGGGTGGAGTACCTCGGGGACGGCGGTCGTGCCCTGGTCGCCGAGGACGGGCAGGCATGGGACGCGGTGCTCCTGGTGCGCTACCCCAGCCGCCAGGCGTTCGCCGACATGGCCCGTGACCCCGACTACCGGGCGGTGTCCCATCTCCGCGCCGAGGCACTGGTGGAATCGGTTCTGCAGCCGACTGTGCCGCTCCAGGGGAGCGTGGTCTGATGCCCGCCGTCTTCGTACACGGCAATCCCGAGACGGCGGCCGTCTGGGACCCCCTGCTCGCCGAACTGAAGGCCGCCGGCGCTGCTCCGGCCGACCTCATCTGTCTGTCCCCGCCCGGGTTCGGCGCGCCGCTGCCGCCCGGGTTCGGGGCGACCGTCGGGGAGTATCGCGACTGGCTGATCGGTGAGCTGACACGCTTCGCCGAGCCCGTGGACCTGGTGGGCCACGACTGGGGCGGCGGACACGTCCTCAACGCGGTGATGAACCGCCCGGACCTCGTACGGAGCTGGGCCAGCGACACGATCGCGGCCTTCGAACCCGACTACGTCTGGCATGAGCTCGCCCAGCGATGGCAGACACCGGGAATCGGAGAGGCCGATGTGGCCGCACGCTTCGGCGCGCCCGTCGAGCAGCGGATCGCGACGCTCGTCGAGCGGGGGATGGGCGAGGCGGCGGCCGAGCGGGTCGCCCAGGGGCAGAACGAGGCGATGGGCCGGGCCGTGATCGCGCTCTACACCTCCGCCATGCCACCGGTGATGGCCGAGCTCGGCCGGAACCTGGAAAACGCGGCGCGGCGGCCGGGACTCGTGTTCCTCGCCACCGAGGACCACGTGGTGGGAACCGCCGAGCAGCGACGCCGCGCCGCGCGCCGCGCCGGTGCCCGGGTGGAGGTCCTCGATGGGCTGGGCCACTGGTGGATGACGCACGACCCCGGCCGCGGTGCGGAGGCGCTCACCCGTTTCTGGGCGTCGCTGGACGACGGGTAGTCGCACCCACGTGGATGCCGCACAGGCGATGGTGCCGTCCGGGATGGGGACGGCACCCTCGCCCATCCCCTCGCATGAGCCTCGGCACATTGCCTCGTGTGACTTAGCGCTTGAGACCTAGCTCTCTCCCAGTAGCCGGGCCAGCGCCGCCTGAAGTCGTCGTGCATCAGGGGACGAGGCGCACCTAGGGCACTCGCACGGTGGCCACGCTGACGACTTCAGGGGTTCGAGAGACGCGTTGGACGCCCTGTAGATGGCCATGGGGCCGAAGGTCTTGCCCCCGTTCCGAGACACGCGCACGGTCATGAGAGCTGGTTCCTGGCTCATGCGCGCCCCATGTGGGACCAGCCGCTCTGATGCCTGCGAAGTTCCTTCATGCACAGTGCGAGTCGCTCGGTGTCCCCCGACCGGACATGCGCTGCCTGTTGCCTGAGCAGCGCGGCGCACACGTCGCAGGTTGCTGCGTCTGCCATCGATGACAGCGCACAAGAGCTGCATACGAGCCTTCTGGAGGAGGCTAACGAGGATGCCTGGCTATTGCAGTGCGGGGGCATTGATGCGTCAGTGGGTCGGCCCGTCATACGGAAACCTCCACTCCGTGAATCCGCCGGGGGCCGATATCGATGCCGTGAACGGCCAACCAGAGGGCACGGCGGCGCGCTCGCTGTTGCCGTGCCTCTCGCCGTCGCTCATGAGCCACCAGGTACGGGCGGACAAGCCCGATGTCCTCACCCCGCGGTGCTGGCACACGGGGCGCCCTCACGGGCCGGTGCAACGGGGGTTGATCACTGGCCCGATGGCGGCCCACAGGAGGCAGTAAGAACCGCAGCAGTGCCAGGAGCAGTCTCGCTGTAGCTTGGGACACGTCGTCAACCTCCACGGGGTTGCGGGCCACGCCCCCGGACCGGTTGCACGGTCGCGGGGGTCCTTGCTGTTCGCCTCACGCTTCCGCTCTATTGAGTGACTGCATAGCGGCCCCCTGTCGGCCAACTGTCGGCCACAATTGGGACATGACCAGCGTCATCGGGGCCAACATCAAGCGCCTACGCGAAGAGCGGGGCTGGAGCCAGGCACGTCTGGCCCGCGAGGTGTGCCGATCGACAGGGGTCAGCGGAGAGCCGATCGGGCGGCAAGAGGTCAGTCGGTGGGAGACAGGGAAGCGCACCCCTCGTGAATGGCTGCCATTCCTCGCTTCGGCCCTCGGTGTCACCGCGGACGTACTGAAAGCACCTCAGGAGCCGACTCAGCCACCTTTGCCGACCCTGGCCGACTTCCTGCCCGAAGAGGACCCGCTAACTCCGCTGCAAACCCGTAGAGGGCGCCAAATCGGCATGGGTGCGGTGGATGACCTGAAGCAGCGGGTGCACGGTCTTAGGCTTGCCGACGACGTTCTGGCCGGGGGTGACTTGATTCGCCCCGCACTCCGGGAACTTCGTTCCGCTGTGAAGCTGTACCGGCACGGCGCGCACACCAGTGAAGTAGGGCAGCAACTTCTCAGGCAGCTTGGCGAGTTGGCGCAGATTGCCGGATGGATCGCCAGCGATGCCGGACAGCACGGTGAAGCTGAGCGCATCTACCGGCTGGGGATCAGTGCGGCGACACAGGCGGAAGACCACACGCTGGCCGGGAATATCGCCGGATCACTCGCCTACCAGTACAGCAACACGGGTCGGGAAGCCGAAGGGGTCACGCTGGCGCATGCCGCCTTGAGCGACGCTGGCAGCGATGCCCCGCCAAAAGCCCGAGCGCTGTATCTGGACCGTGTGGCTTGGGCTCACACCAAGATGGGCAAGGCGCACGCCCAACCCGCTATGCGCGCCCTGGGGGAAGCCTCAGAAGCGTTGGCGGAAGATACGCCCGGCACGGAATCACCCGCCTACCTGTATTGGGTGGACGCCGGGGAGTTCCGGGTCATGGAATCGCGGGTCTACACGGAATTGCACCGACCCTTGCGCGCTGTTCCCTTGCTTCGGAACGTGCTCAGCGGATACGACACCACCCATACTCGCGAATTGGCCCTGTACCTCTCATGGCTTGCCGTGGCTCTTGCTGATGCCAACGAACCGGAAGAGGCGGCAGCCGTAGCGGAACGAGTCATCGGCATCTCATCTGACGTGTCCTCGGAAAGAACAGCGGAACGGGTCCGGGTCATCCTTCGCCGGTTGCAGGATTACGCAGACGTGCCGGAAGTCGCGGCGCTGCTCGCCGAACAAGAGGCAGCCTGAAAGACGAAGCGGATCAGCTCGCGTGCAGTATCAGCCCGATGCCCGCCACCGTCAGCCCTGCCGCCGCGATCCTCGGACCGCCGAACCGCTCCTTGAAGAACAGTGTTCCGATTGCCGCGCCCACGATGATCGACGATACGCGCAGCGCCGCGATCGGGGCTAGTTCGGCCTGGGTCCGGGCCCCTAGGACCAGGCCGTAGGCGGAGACCGATAGCAGTCCGCGCGCTGCGACGGGACACATCTGGCGAAGGAGCGCACCGCGCTGGATCTGCCAGGGCGCAGGCGGGGATGGCGAAGCCCTCCAGGATCGTCGGCCAGGCGATGTAGCCGGGTGGCGGCCGCGATGAGCGGCGCTACACCGCGGCCGCGACGAGCGGAGTCACGCGGACCGTTCGCGCACATCCACCAGGGTGCCGTCGGCGTGCGCGATCAGGGTCTTGGGGTCGAGCGGGAAGACGGTGTGCGGGTTGCCCGCCGCGGCCCATACGGTCTCGTGGTCCAGCAGCCGGCGGTCGGCGAGGACGCGGGTGCGGGTGCGGTGGCCGAAGGGCGGCACCCCGCCGATGGCGTAGCCGGTGGTCTCCCGTACCAGCGCCGCGTTCGCCCGGCGGACGCTCCCGGCGGCCAGCTCGTGCCGTACGAGCTCGACGTCGACCCGTGACGCACCGTCCATCAGCACCACCACCGGCTGTCCGTCCGCCTCGAAGACCAGCGACTTGACGATCTGGCTCAGCTCACAGCCGATGGCCGCGGCGGCCTCGGCGGCGGTGCGGGTGGCGTCGGGGAAGCGGCGCACCTCGACGTCCAGGCCGAGCTCGCGCAGGGCGTCGGCGAAGCGGGGGTGGGCGGCGGCGTCAGGGGTGGGAGTGGAATCGACCATGGGACGACGCTATCGACGGGCCCGCCGCCCACGCCAGGGCATTTCCCCGGGGTCGCACTGGCTGTCCCGAGGCCGCAGCGGTCGTCCCGGAGTCGCACCGGCGTCGAATGATCAACACGACTGACCAGCACGACTGATCAGCACGACCGGGGGCCGCTACGACGCCCAGGCCCCCGATCCCGTGGACAGCACCGGCCGGTCGGCTGAACGCGAAGGAGCCGGGCGGGCGCTTGAGCGCCCGCCCGGCTCCCGTGCCGTCATGCCGGTGGAACTGGACAGAACTGCCGGCTCAGCCGCCCGCGCGCAGCAGCGCCGCCACCATCGGGCCCGCGGTGTCGCCGCCGTGGCCGCCCTCGGGGACCACACCAGCGGCCGCGATGTCGTCGCGGTACGCGCTGAACCAGCCGTTGGGCTTCTGCTGGTTGTCCACCTCGGCCGAACCGGTCTTGGCGCCGAAGTCGCCGCTCATCCCGGCCATCGCCTGGGCGGCGGTGCCCGAGGTGGCGGTCAGCCGCATCAGCTTGCGCAGCTGGTCATGGGTGCTCGGCTTCATCGTCTTGCTCGCCTTGGCCAGGGTCCGGTCGTCCAGCGACGGCGAGACGAGGAACGGCTGGCGGAAGGTGCCGGTGGAGGCCGTGGCCGCGACCGACGCCATGTTGAGCGGGTTCATCCGCACCCCGCCCTGGCCGATCAGCGAGGCGGCCTTGGAGGCCCCCGACTGCGCCGGCACCGCCCCGTCGAACGAGGGCACGCCGGTCTGCCAGTTGAGCCCGACGCCGAAGACGTTCCGGGCCTCGTTGGTCAGGTCGTCGTTCTTCAGCTTCCCCGCCTGGCTGATGAAGGCCGTGTTGCAGGAGCGGGCGAAGCTCTGCTCGAAGGTGCCGTTCTTGATCTCGAACTTCTTGTCGTTCTGGAACTTCCAGCCCCCGTACGAGAAGTACTTGGGGCACGGATGGGCCTTGCCGTATGCCGCCAGACCCTTGTCGATCAGCGTCGCCGAGGTGATGATCTTCATCGTCGAGCCGGGTGCGTACGAGCCCTGCAGGGCGGTGTTGAAGCCGCTCGCGGGGGAGTTGGCCACCGCGAGGACCTCACCGGTGCTGGGCTTGACCGCCACCACCGACGCCTTGGTGCGCTTGCTCACCTGCTGCTCGGCGGTGCTCTGGAGCGATGCGTCGATCGTCGTACGGAGCGTGCCCGGGGTGCCCTTGGAGAGCACCTTCAGGGTCTTGTCGGGGGACTTGGAGCCCTTGCCGCGCTGGATCCAGGTCTCCACGCCCGCCTTGCCGCCCGCCTTCTTGCCGTACCGCTCGCGCAGCGCGGCCAGGACGGTCTTGAGGGTCGGGTGCTCGGCGGCGGTCAGCTCCTTGCCGTCGCGGTCCACCGCCTTGATCGGCGGCGCCTCGGACGCGCCGGTCTTCAGGGTGTCGCCCTCGGCGAGGTCGGGCTGCACCACCGAGGGCTTCCAGCCGACGACCGGCTTACCGGTCTTGGTGTCGCGGGTGACGGTCAGCGAGGATGCATACGTCCAGGGGACGCTCTGACCGCCGGAGGAGATCTGGGCGTTGACCGAGAACGGCACCTTCGCACCGCTCGCCTGCCCCGGCTCCAGCGCCACCTTGGCCACATGGGCCTTCTTGCGGTAGTCGCCCAGCGCCGTGGTGGCCGCGCCGGTGTCGTCCGTAAGGGCGGCGGCCTTCGCCGTCTCGCCCGCCGACCAGGCCGCCAGGAACGCGCGGGCGGTGGTCTTGACCTCGGCCGCGCTGGGCGGGCCGGTTTTCACGTTCTTCAGGGACGGCTTGTCGTCACCCGAGCCGGCGCTCGCACCGTCCTTCGCACTGGATGAATCGTCCTGGCCGCCGCCGCAACCGGCAACACCGACCATGGCGGCGAACACCGCACCGACGATCGCGGCTCTCGCGCCACTCCGCATTACAGAACCCCCACAGTGTTCTCGATTCCCTCCATCAGTCGATGGAGGCCGCGGTGCCCGGCACTCTACCGGCACCAAGAGAAGCCCCCGCGCCCTCACCGGTGAGGGCGCGGGGGCGGGGGCCGGATCCGGACGGCGGGCCGGGGATCAGATCCAGGTATCCAGCCACATCCGGGCACGCCAGGAGTCCATCGGCATCGTCTGGCCCGTGTAGAGCGGGAAGAAGTAGATGAAGTTCCAGACGATCAGCAGAACGAGCGCGCCCGAGCCGACCGCGCCGATCACCCGGCGGGTCTCGCTCGCTCCCGGCGGCCCCAGCAGCGCGCCGATCATCATCGCCACCGCCAGGCACAGGAACGGCACGAAGACGACGGCGTAGAAGGAGAAGATCGTCCGGTCCTGGTAGAGGAACCACGGCAGATAGCCCGCGGCGATCCCGCACAGGATCGCGCCCGCCCGCCAGTCGCGCCGCAGCGCCCACCGGAACAGCAGGTACAGCAGCGCGAAACAGCCCGTCCACCACAGCAGCGGGGTGCCGAGGGCCAGCACCTCACGGGCGCACTTCTCGGCGGCGTCCGTGGGGCAGCCCTCCTGGCCGGCCCGCGGGGACTCGTAGAAGTACGAGACCGGGCGGGACTGCACCATCCAGCTCCACGGGTTGGACTGGTAGACATGCGGCGAGTCCAGGTTGACGTGGAACTGGTAGACCTCGGACTCGTAGTGCCACAGGCTGCGCAGCGGGTTGAGCAGCCAGTCGAAGGCGCCGCCGGTGCCATAGCCGCCGCCGTCCGGCTTCTGGGATTCGGCCCAGTGGCGGAAGTAGCCGCTGTGCCGCCAGCCGCGCACCCGGTCGGCGGTGCCGCTCGAGGCGAACCAGCCCGACCAGGAGGCGATGTACGTGACGATCGCCACAGGCACCAGCGAGACGAACGCCCAGCCCAGATCGCGCCGCAGCACCGCCCGGTAGGGGCGGAGGGCGCCCGCCGTACGGCGGCTGCCCACGTCCCACAGGACGGCCATCAGGCCGAAGGCCGCCAGCACATACAGCCCGTTCCACTTGGTGCCGATGGCCAGGCCCAGCAGCACCCCGGCCGCGATCCGCCACGGCCGCGCGCCCAGCTTCAGGCCCCGGGCGACCGCCGGATCCGGCCGCGGTGTGCCGTCCTCATCGGCCGGCAGCGCCGCCGCCAGCCTGGCGCGTGCCTGGTCCCGGTCGACGAGCAGGCAGCCGAAGGCGGCCAGCACGAAGAACATCACCACCAGGTCGAGCAGCGCCGTGCGGCTCATCACGTAGTGCAGCCCGTCCACGGCCATCAGCGCGCCCGCCAGACAGCCGAGGAACGTCGACCGGAACAGCCGCCGCCCGATCCGGCACAGCATCAGCACCGAGACCGTGCCGAGCAGCGCGACCATGAAGCGCCAGCCGAACGGATGCAGCCCGAAGAGCTGCTCGCCGAGGCCGATCACCCACTTGCCCACCGGCGGGTGCACCACATACGAGGCCGCGTCGCTGAGCGGGATGTGCTGCGGGGTCTCCAGGATCCGGTCGTTGGCGGCTTTCGGCCAGGTGCCCTCGTAGCCGTACTCCCAGATCGACCAGGCGTCCTTGGCGTAGTACGTCTCGTCGAATATGACGTTGTCCGGGCTGCCAAGCCGCCAGAAACGGGTCAGCCCGGCGCACAGCGCGACCAGCAGCGGCCCGCCCCAGCCGCTCCAGCGGGCGATTCTGGCCGCCGCCGAGGGGGTCGCGCCGAAGACCTCCCAGAGCCGGGTGCCCGGCTCGGCGTACGGCGGGACCAGCCGCTCCCGTACGCCGGGCCGGGTCTGGCCCGCGTATCCGAAGCGGCGCAGCCGGCGCTGCCAGGCCGGCTGCTGCTGGCCGGTGGCTTTGCCCGGCTGGGCGTGGGTCGCGGTGTCACTGCTCACCGGGCCATCGTAGGGAAGGGGTCTGTGAGTGTGGTGGGGAAAGGCGGCGAACCGGGGATTCGCGCGGCGAACCGGGGATTCGTGCCCGGGGCGGCGGGCGCGCGAGGCCTGCCGCGGGCGGCTGCGAGGATGGTGGGCGTGACTGGAACGCTCGTACTGGCAGGGACCCCCATCGGCGACACGGCGGACGCGCCCCCGAGGCTGGCCGCCGAACTCGCGGCCGCCGACGTGATCGCCGCCGAGGACACCCGGCGGCTGCGCCGCCTCACCCAGGCCCTGGACGTGCGCCCGGCCGCGCGGGTGGTGTCCTATTTCGAGGGCAACGAGTCGGCCCGCACGCCCGAGCTGGTCGAGTCGCTGGCCGAGGGCGCCCGGGTGCTGCTGGTCACCGACGCGGGCATGCCGTCGGTCTCCGACCCCGGCTACCGCCTGGTCGCCGCCGCCGTGGAGCGCGGGATCACCGTCACCGCCGTGCCCGGCCCGTCCGCGGTGCTCACCGCCCTGGCCGTGTCCGGGCTGCCGGTGGACCGCTTCTGCTTCGAGGGGTTCCCGCCGCGCAAGGCGGGGGAGCGGCTGACGCGGTTGCGCGAGGTCGCCGACGAGCGCCGCACCCTGGTCTGGTTCGAGGCCCCGCACCGGCTGGACGACACCCTGGCGGCCATGGCCGAGGTGTTCGGCCCGGACCGCCGCGCCGCGGTGTGCCGGGAGCTGACCAAGACGTACGAGGAGGTGCGGCGCGGCCCGCTGGCGGAGCTGGCCGCCTGGGCGGCGGAGGGCGTGCGCGGCGAGATCACCATCGTGGTCGAGGGCGCCCCCGCGCCCGGCCCCGAGGAGGCGGGCCCCGCCGAGCTGGCCCGCCGGGTCGCGGTGCGCGAGGAGGCCGGTGAGCGCCGTAAGGAGGCCATCGCGGCGGTCGCGCAGGAGGCCGGGCTGCCCAAGCGGCAGGTGTTCGACGCCGTGGTGGCGGCGAAGAACGCGACGGGAAGCGCGCCACGAGAAGGTAAAGCACAGTAGCGAAAGGCAAAGCTCAGGTTAGTAGCCGGGTAGCTGCATGCCGGTTTTGGGAAGGCCGGTGCCAAATCTCGCTCAAAGAGCGGGAAGAGCCGATGCGGTAGCGGCGGGAAAGGCGTCCACTGTGTGTGGAAGACCTGGGGCGATCCCAACCCGGAAGACTTGTCCTGTGTGACAAGAGGAGCTGCCATGAGCGATATAGCGGGAACCTCGAGCGGTGCTCATCCGATAGCCGCCCACACCCCCTCCGCCGGGCCCGGCGAGGTGGCCCACGAGGCCTACGCCTTCGCCTGCATGAAGTGCGGGCACGGCTGGGAGCGGTCGTACGACATCGAACACCACGTGGACGGCGAGGGCCGGGCCTTCGTCGTCTACTTCACCGGCGGCCTGCGCGTTCCGTCCCCGCTGACGAGCCCCGACTGCGTCAACTGCGGTGCGCATCTGGTGCGGATCATGCGCTCGGGGCAGGTCTCCTCGGTCCTGGAGAGTGCGCGGCGCGGGAGGCCGCACACCGCCCGGGGCGCGGAGGCCGGCACCGGCGCGACGGAGGGGACGGACGGGGCGGATGCCGGGACGGGCGCCGGGGCGGATGCCGGGACGGGCGCCGGGGCGGATGGCGCGCCGGAAAATGAGGGCCCCGCGCGACGCCGTGCGCACCATTGGCATCTGGCGAATCTGCTGCATCCCTTTCAGCACCACCGCGACTGAGTAGGTTCCGGTTCATATGAGCTGTTTCACATGAGCTGTTTCACATGAGCGGGCTCACCTGAGCCGGTTCACCTGAGCCGGGCGCGGGTCAACTGAGCGGCCGGACGCGATTCACCGCCCATTCACCGGGATTCATAGAATCGCAACCATGGCGAAAACAGCATCGACCCCCGGCGGCAGTGGCAAGGCGAGCGGCGCGCAAAAGGAAAAGGACGCGCCCCCGCCGCCGCCGGAGCCCCTGCGGGTCCCGGTCGCCGATTCCCACACCCACCTGGACATGCAGCCGGGCACGGTCGAGGAGGCACTGGCCAAGGCCGCCTCGGTCGGCGTGACGACCGTCGTCCAGGTGGGATGTGATCTGGCCGGGTCCCAGTGGGCGGCCGAGACCGCGGCGGCGCACGAGAGCGTCTGGGCCACCGTGGCCCTGCACCCCAACGAGGCGCCGCGCATCGTCCTCGGCGACCCCGACGGCTGGTCCCGGCAGGGGGCGCGGCAGCCCGGCGGCGACGCCGCCCTGGACGCGGCCCTCGGCCAGATAGCGGCCCTCGCCGCCCTGCCCCAGGTGCGGGGCGTGGGCGAGACCGGCCTGGACTACTTCCGCACCGGCCCCGAGGGCATGGCCGCCCAGGAGCGCTCGTTCCGCCGCCATGTCGCCATCGCCAAGGAGCACGGCAAGGCGCTGGTCATCCACGACCGCGAGGCCCACGACGATGTGCTGCGGGTGCTCGCCGAGGAGGGTGCGCCCGACACCGTCGTCTTCCACTGCTACTCCGGTGACGCGGCCATGGCGAAGGTCTGCGCCGAGCGCGGCTACTACATGTCGTTCGCGGGCAACGTCACCTTCAAGAACGCCCAGCCGCTGCGCGACGCCCTCGCCGCCGCCCCGCTCGACCTCGTCCTCGTCGAGACCGACGCGCCGTTCCTGACCCCCGTCCCCTACCGCGGACGGCCTAACGCTCCGTATCTGATTCCGCTCACCCTGCGGGCCATGGCCGAGGTCAAGGGCGTCCCCGAGGACACCCTGGCGACCGCCGTAGCGGCCAATACGGCGCGCGTCTTCGGCTATTGAGCGGGCGGTGGCGCCTCGTGAGGGGCGGTGGCGATCCGACGCAATCGATCACACTGCGTGATGATTTCGCTTTGGAGAGTCACCCCCACTCCGCTACAGTCCCGGACTCAACGCCCTGACCAGTGGACTTGTGGAGTGTTACGGGAGTGTTCTTGTGAGCCGTAGGGGCAGCCACCGCGTCTCGGGCGGCCGAGCCGCCGCCCGCCGAGCCGCCCGCCGCGGCGCCACCGGCCGGACCGACCCGATGCGCCGGCTGCTGCCGCAGGCGATGGTGGTCGCCGCGCTGGCGGGCGGCACCTCCGCCTTCGTCGCCCAGGACAAGGCCGTACGGCTCAGCGTCGACGGCGACGCGCGCACCCTGCACACCTACGCCGACGACGTGGGCGAGCTGCTGGCGGACCAGGACGTCCGCGTCGGCGAGCACGACATCGTCGCCCCCGCGCCCGGGGAACGGCTCGCCAACGGCGACGAGATCGCCGTCCGCTACGGCCGCCCGGTCACCCTCACCCTCGACGGCGAGCGCCGCCGGGTGTGGACCACCGCCCACACGGTTGACGACGCACTGCGCCAACTGGGCGTACGTGCCGAGGGCGCGTATCTCTCCGCCTCCCGCTCCGCCGCCATCACCAGCCGCGGCCTGCTCCTGCACGTGCGCACCGAGCGCACTGTCACCTTCCTCGCCGACGGGCGCGAACACACCATCCGTACGAACGCGGCCACCGTCGGCGAGGCCCTCGCCGCCACCGGGCTCACCCTGCGCGGCCAGGACACCACCTCCGTCCCCCAGGACAGCTTCCCGCGCGACGGCCAGACCGTGACGGTGATGCGGATCACCGGCGGCAAGGAGGTCCGCGACGAGCCGGTGCCCTTCACCACCGTCCGCCGCGCCGACCCCACCCTCCCCAAGGGCACCGAGCTCGTGGCGCGGCCCGGCGAACCGGGCACCCTGCGCACCAGCTACCGGGTGCGCAGCGTCAACGGCGTACGGCAGCGGCCGCGGAAGATCCGCAGCGAGATCGTCGAGCCGCCGGTGGCCCGGATCGTGCGGGTCGGCACCATGACCGTGCCCGCCCGCGTCGGGGGCCCTGCGGACGGGCTCGACTGGCGGGCGATGGCGCGCTGCGAATCGGGCGGCCGGGCGGACGCGGTCGACGGCTCCGGCCACTACGGCGGCCTCTACCAGCTCGACCAGGGCACCTGGCGCGACCTCGGCGGCCACGGCCGCCCCCAGGACGCGCCCCCGGCCGAACAGACCTACCGGGCCAAGAAGCTCTACCAGCAGCGCGGCACCGGCCCGTGGCCGACGTGCGGGCGCAAGCTCCAGCACTAGGCCGGGGGCTCGCCCCGACTACCGATGGGGGTGCCCGGGCCGGAAACGGGCAGGACCAGGCATCCCGAGCGTGGGGATGCCCTGTCCCGTCCGTGAACCGGGGTCCTGAAGAGCGGCCGTAAACTTCCCGGGTGAGCTCCACCGATCCCGATGTCCTGCTCGGCCCCGCCGACATCCGCGCTCTCGCGGCGCGGCTCGGCGTACGCCCGACCAAACAGCGCGGCCAGAACTTCGTCATCGACGCCAACACGGTCCGCCGCATCGTCCGGACCGCCGGGGTACGCCCCGAGGACGTGGTCGTCGAGGTCGGCCCCGGGCTCGGCTCGCTGACCCTCGCGCTGCTGGAGGCCGCCGACCGGGTCACCGCCGTCGAGATCGACGACGTCCTCGCCGCAGCCCTCCCCGCGACCGTCGAGGCCCGGCTGCCGCACCGCGCCGACCACTTCGCGCTGGTGCACCACGACGCCCTGCGGGTGACCGAACTGCCGGGCCCCGCCCCGACCGCCCTGGTCGCCAACCTGCCCTACAACGTCGCCGTGCCCGTGCTGCTCCATATGCTCGGGCGCTTCCCGACCATCGAGCGGACCCTGGTCATGGTGCAGGCCGAGGTCGCCGACCGGCTCGCCGCCCCACCCGGCTCCAAGGTCTACGGCGTCCCCTCCGTGAAGGCCGCCTGGTACGCCCACGTCAAGCGCGCGGGCGCGATCGGCCGCAACGTCTTCTGGCCCGCCCCCAACGTCGACTCCGGCCTGGTCTCGCTGATACGCCGGGACGAGCCCCTGCGCACCACTGCCACCCGGGAAGAGGTCTTCGCGGTCGTGGACGCGGCGTTCGCCCAGCGCCGCAAGACCCTCCGGGCGGCGCTCGCGGGCTGGGCCGGGTCGGCGGGGGCCGCGGAGGAGGCACTGAAGGCCGCCGGGGTCTCGCCGCAGGCGCGCGGCGAATCGCTGACGGTGGAGGACTTCGCGGCGATCGCCGAACACGGCCCCGCGGCGTCCTGACCCCACCCGACGCGCCTACGGCGGGCCCATTCCCCACCCCGCCCCTTCCCGAACGGGGGCAAGCCCCCGCACCCCCACCGGGGCTCCGCCCCGGACCCCGCTCCTCAAACGCCGGAGGGGCTGAGTGGTGGAGCACCTCCGCCCCAGATCCCGTCGAGCTCCGCTCAGGGGGCTTTGCCCCCGACACGGGGTCCGGGGCAGAACCCCGTCGGGGTGCGGGGGCGGAGCCCCGGTTACGGGAAGGGGCGGGGTGGGGAACCAGCCCGCCGTAGGCCCACGCCCCGCAGGCCCACCCCCGTAGGCGGGACAATGTCCGCACCGGAACACCGAACCCGCACCGAGGAGCCCCGTGACCCGCCCCGTGACCGCCCGTGTGCCCGCCAAGGTCAACGTCCAGCTCGCGGTCGGCGGGCTGCGCCCCGACGGGTTCCACGATCTGGCCAACGTCTTCCTCGCCGTCGGGCTCCACGACGAGGTCACCGCCACCCCCGCCGACACCCTCCGCATCACCGTCGAGGGCGCGGACGCCGGCCAGGTGCCGCTGGATCACACCAACCTGGCCGCCCGCGCCGCCGTCGCCCTCGCCGAACGGCATGGCATCGCGCCCGGCGTCCACCTCCACATCGCCAAGGACATCCCCGTCGCGGGCGGCATGGCGGGCGGCAGTGCCGACGCCGCCGGGGCGCTGCTGGCCTGCGACGCGCTGTGGGGCACCAAAACCGCCCGCGACGAACTCCTCCACATCTGCGCCGACTTGGGCAGCGACATCCCCTTCAGCCTCGTCGGCGGCGCCGCCCTCGGCCGGGGCCGGGGCGAGCTGCTGACCCCGCTGGAGACCGGCGGCACCTTCCACTGGGTGTTCGCCGTGGCCGACGGCGGACTGTCCACCCCCGCCGTCTACCGCGAATGCGACCGGCTGCGCGAGACGTCCGGCGCGGGTGCGGGCGCCGCCGACGTCACGGACCCCGAGCCCTCCCAGGCGCTGCTGGACGCGCTGCGCACCGGCGACGCCACCGCGCTGGCCGCCGCCGTATCCAATGATCTGCAGCCCGCCGCGCTGTCGCTGCGCCCCGCGCTCGCCGCCACCCTGCGCGCCGGTGCGGACGCGGGCGCGCTCGCCTCCCTCGTCTCCGGCTCGGGCCCGACCTGCGCCTTCCTGGCCAAGGACACCGAGGCCGCGCAGGCGGTGGCGGGCGCGCTGGCCGCCTCGGGCACCTGCCGCACGGTCCGGATCACCTCCGGCCCGGTCCCCGGGGCACGGCTCGTGGACGCCTGAGCGAGGCGCCCCGCACGGCGACTACCCTGGGGAGCCGATCGATCCGCGTAATGGAGTGTGATGGCGACCAACCTGGTCAACGTTGAATCCGTCGGCAAGGTGTACGGCACCCGTGCGCTGCTGGACGGCGTCTCCCTCGGGGTGAACGAGGGCGACCGCATCGGCGTCGTCGGCCGCAACGGCGACGGCAAGACCACGCTCATCCGGATCCTCGCCAAGCTGGAGCCCGCCGACGACGGCCGCGTCACCCACGCCGGGGATCTGCGGCTCGGCGTGCTCACCCAGCACGACTCCCTCGACCCCGAGGCCACCATCCGCCATGAGGTGATCGGCGATCTCGCCGACCACGAGTGGGCGGGCAACGCCAAGATCCGGGATGTGCTCACCGGGCTGTTCGGCGGGCTCGACCTGCCCGGCTTCCCGCAGGGGCTCGACACCGTCATCGGCCCGCTCTCCGGCGGTGAGCGCCGCCGTATCGCGCTCGCCCAGCTCCTGATCGCCGAGCAGGACCTGATCGTCCTCGACGAGCCCACCAACCACCTCGACGTCGAGGGCATCTCCTGGCTGGCCGGGCATCTGCGCGCCCGCCGCTCGGCCCTGGTGGTGGTCACCCACGACCGCTGGTTCCTCGACCAGGTCTGCACCCGGATGTGGGACGTCCAGCGCGGCGCCGTCCATGAGTACGAGGGCGGCTACAGCGACTACGTCTTCGCCCGCGCCGAGCGCGAGCGCATCGCCGCCACCGAGGAGACCAAGCGGCAGAACCTGATGCGCAAGGAGCTCGCCTGGCTGCGCCGCGGCGCCCCCGCCCGCACCAGCAAGCCCCGCTTCCGCATCGATGCCGCCAACGCGCTGATCGCCGATGTGCCGGCGCCGCGTGACAGCGCCGAGCTGATGCGGTTCGCGAACTCCCGGCTCGGCAAGACCGTCTTCGACCTGGAGGACGTGACCGTCACCGCCGGGCCCAAGATGCTGCTCAAGCATCTGACCTGGCAGTTGGGGCCCGGCGACCGGATCGGCCTGGTGGGGGTGAACGGCGCGGGCAAGACCTCGCTGCTGCGCGCCCTGGCCGAGGCCGCCCGCAGCGAGGGCGAACAGCAGCCCGCCGCGGGCCGGGTCACGGTCGGCAAGACAGTAAAGCTCGCGTATCTGTCCCAGGAGGTCGCCGAACTCGACCCGAACCTGCGGGTCCTGGAGGCCGTCGAGCAGGTGCGGCAGCGCGTCGACCTGGGCAAGGGCCGGGAGATGACCGCCTCGCAGCTATGCGAGAAGTTCGGCTTCACCAAGGAGAAGCAGTGGACCCCGGTCGGCGATCTCTCCGGCGGTGAGCGGCGCCGGCTGCAGATCCTGCGGCTGCTGATGGACGAGCCCAATGTGCTCTTCCTGGACGAGCCCACCAACGACCTGGACATCGAGACCCTGACCCAGCTCGAGGACGTGCTCGACAGCTGGCCCGGCTCGCTCGTGGTCATCAGTCACGACCGCTACTTCATCGAGCGCACCACCGACCGGGTGCTCGCGCTGCTGGGCGACGCCGCCCTGCGGATGCTGCCGCGCGGCGTGGACGAGTACCTGGAGCGGCGGCAGCGCGCCCTGGCCGTGGCCGCCCCGGCCGCCGCGCCCGCCAAGCAGAAGCCGGACGAACAGGTCGCCCGGCAGCGGTCGGCCGCCGAGCAGCGGGCCGCCAAGAAGGAACTCCAGAAGATCGAGCGGCGGCTGGCCCGGATCAGCGAGCAGGAGTCCGACCTGCATACGCGGATCGCCGAGCACGCCACGGACTTCTCCAAGGTCGCCGAGCTCGACACCCGACTGCGGGAGCTGACGGGGGAGCGGGACGACCTGGAGACCCAGTGGCTGGAGCTGGCCGACGACGCCTGAGCGGCGGAGGAGTAAGGGGCGGGCCCTCCGGATGTGAGTGGCCTGAAAGCATCGCGTGAAGAGGCTGTGCGCCCCTGGCGCGCGCCCTGGCAACGGTCGCGTCACAGGCCGGTCTCAGCTGGTCGATGACCTGGAAACTGCTCCCTATTGCGCCCCTTACGGGTGATACAAAGAACTCCCGCCTGCCTTCCGCTCAATGGCGGGGTTCCACGTCCGATTCGCTCCTTCCCGGAGGGCTTTGACCACCGGGATCGCGGGGGAGGCCGGTCGGTCGGTGGGTCCCGCACCTGAAGGATTTCGCATGTCACAGCCGCCTCCGCCGCCCAACCAGCCGCCGCAGGGCGGCTTCGGGGCACCGCAGGATCCTGGTTACGGCTATCCGCAGCAGCCGCCCACGCCGCCTCCGGGCCAGCAGGGTTACGGCTATCCGCAGGCACCCGGTCAGCCACCGCAGACCCCGCCTCCGCCCCCGGCGGCACCGCCCGCCCCGCCGCAGACGCCCCCGCCGGGCGCCGGCGGCTACGGCTACCCGGAGCAGCCGGCGCCCGGCCAGCAGCCTTACGGCCAGCCGCAGTACGGGCAGCAGCAGTACGGCCAGCAGCCTTACGGTCAGTCGCAATTCGGCCAGCAGCCTTACGGGCAGCAGCAGTACGGCCAGCCGCCGCAGGCCCAGTTCCCCGGCGGCCCCGGTCCGGGCGCCCCCGGCGGCTCCGGCCAGTCCAAGCAGCGCATGGCGATCATCGTCAGCGCCGTGGTCGCGGTCGCGCTGATCATCGGCGGCGGCATCTGGTTCGCCACCAAGGACGACGGCGGCGGCAGCGAGGCCAAGGGCAAGGACAAACAGTCCAGCCAGGGCTCTTCTTCAAGCGGTTCCACGGGCGGCGGGGACAAGCCCGCCAAGACCGTAGATGCCAAACTGCTCAACAAGGTTCCGATGCCCAAGGTCTCCGACCAGGTCACCGTCGAGGGCATGTGGGTCACCGACGACGCCTTCGTGAAGGCCGACGTCTACAAGATCGTGGGCTATCCGCTGAGCGGCGGCACCGCGAAGTGGACGATCCCGCTGGACGGCGCGGTCTGCTGGTCCTCGGACCACCTCACCAAGGACGGGCTGACCACGGTCCTCTACCAGGAGGGCAAGCCGTCGGCCAAGGACAAGTACCCCGGCTGCACCGAGGTCGGGCTGCTGGACCTCAAGAACGGCAAGATGCTCTGGCACCGGAGCGTCAAGGAGGGTGACGAGAAGATCCGCTTCGACGAGGTCACCATCGGCGGCGGCACCGTGGCCGCGGGCGGCACCAGCGGCGGCGCCGCCTGGTCCACCTCGGGCCAGGCGCTGTGGAAGCCGAAGTCCGGCGAGCAGTGCTCGGACGACGGCTACGCGGGCGGCGAGGACAAGCTGGTCGCGGTGCGCCGCTGCGGCGACTACGACAACCCGCAGATCCAGGTCCAGACGCTGAACCCGAAGACGGGCGCGGTGAAGTCGGCCTACAAGGTCTCGCAGGGCATCGACTACGTCCATGTCGCCTCCACCGACCCGCTGGTGATCGGCCTCGACGCCGGTGACTCGACCGGCTCGGCGGTCTCGGACTTCCTGTCCATCGACGACAGCGCCAAGACCGGCAAGGTGCTCGGCAAGATCGGCACCGAGAACGGCAAGTACGACGCCAAGTGCGACTCGACCAACGTCGAGGGCTGCCGGAAGATCGCCGTCTCCAAGTCGGCCAACACCCTCTTCCTCGGCTCCGAGGACCGCACCGACTCCACCGCCGCGACGGCCAACGAGGTCGTGGCGTTCAGCCTGGCCAACGGCAAGCCGATCGGGAAGACGGACGGGGTCAAGGGCGCCGCGCTCACCCCGCTCGGCCTCGACGAGGACGGCTCCGTCCTCGCCTACCAGGAGAGCACCTGGGAGGCCGGCGGCGCGGTCTGGCAGATCGACCCCAAGTCGTACGCCAAGACCAAGCTGCTGCAGAACCCCGTCTCCTCCCATGAGGTGGAGTCGAAGTTCAGCCCCAGCTACTCGGAGATCATCTACTCCGCGAAGCACCTCTTCATGAGCGACGTCTACGCCACCAAGCCGTCGGGCACCTACGACAAGGGCGACCCGCTGGCGATCATCTTCGGCGCGAGCTGACCCCTTCGGCGTTCGCCAGGCCCACGGCGGCCCCGCCCGTACCCACCGTACGGGCGGGGCCGCCGCTTTACGCCCCGGCGGAGCACCGGGGCACGCGCCCGCGCGGAACCCGGCCGCATCGGTCCGATTCAGACGTCAACCGGACCTCAAGTAGGCACTAATGGCCGGGATTTCGGCATTCCGGGGGGCTTCTGCCCGGTAAGGGGCGCGCAACGTCGAACAAGCGTGTAGCTTTCCCCCCTGAGCGAATGGGGGGAGCTCATGGGCGTGCGACTCATGGTGGTCGATGACCATCGTCTGCTCGCGGAGGCGCTCGCCTCGGCGCTGAAGCTGCGCGGGCACCGGGTGCTCGCCGCGGCGGCACCGAGCGCGGGCGCGGCGGACCTGGTGGTGAGCCGGGCACCGGAAGTGTGCCTGCTGGGCACGGCGGCACCCGCCGAACCAGGGGTGTTCGACCCGGTGGTGCAGATCAAGAAGGAGCGGCCGCAGGTCGCGGTCGTGGTACTCGGCCCGGTGCCGAGCCCACGCGGCATAGCCGCCGCCTTCGCCGCCGGCGCATCCGGCTATGTGCGCCACGACGAGCGGATCGAGGGCGTCGAACGCGCCATGACGAAGGCGCGCGCGGGCGAGGCCGCCGTGGCGCCCCAGTTGCTCCAGGGGGCGTTCGCGGAGCTGCTCAACCCCGCGGCCCAGCCCGACGACGAGGGCGCCCGGCTGCTGCGCATGCTGACCCCGCGCGAGGTGGAGGTGCTGGTGCGGGTCGCCGAGGGCGAGGACACCCGGCTGATCGCGGCGGGCATGGGGATCGCCCCCAGCACGGCCCGCACGCATGTGCAGCGGGTGCTGATGAAGCTCGGGGTGGGCTCACGGCTGGAGGCGGCGGCCCTGGCGGCACGCACCGGGCTGCTGGACCGCGCGGCGTCCCGCCGGATCGCGTCGCCCGCGCCGCAATCGCCTGCGCCCCAGCCGCCTGCGTCGGGGCCGTAGCCCGGCGTCGGCGTGCTGGCAGCCCTGCGGGCCGCTTAGCCGTAGTCCGTGTCGGCGTGCTGGCAGCCCTGCGGGCCGCTTAGCTGTAGTCCGCCTCGGCGCGGTGGCAGCCCCGTGGGCCGCTTCGCCGTAGCCAGCCTCGCCGCCGTAGCAGCCCCGCGCCCCGGCTCGCGGCGGCCCGCGCCCCGGCTCGCGGCGGCCCGCGCCGCTCAGCCCTCACCGGTTCCGGGCCCTCCGGACCCAGGTCCTCCGGTTCCGGGTCCTCCGGCTCCTGCCCCTCCCCCCGGCCCGGACTCCGGCTTGGGCCCGGCCCCGGGGGCGGACAGCGGCCTGAGCTTCATCCACAGCAGGAAGAGCAGGCCGACCGCGAGCATGGACCATCCGGTCCAGAGGTTGATGTTGATGCCCGATGCCTTCTTCACATCCGCGTCCGAGGCGGTGAACCCGGCGATGAGGACGATGATCGCGTAGATCACGAACAGCCCGCCGATGATCCGCCGCACATCGAACAGCCGCGCCGCGGTCGCCGACTTCCGCTCCAGCTCCTCGACCTCGTGCCGGTATTCGTACTCCTCATTCATGGTGTGGGCTCCTTATCCGCGGGAGGGTTGGCAAGTGCTCGTCCGGGAGCGTGCGTAAGGCCGGTATAGCTCGATCGTGTGATGGTCGGCTTCTGGCCTTGTGGCGCCACGGTGGGGTCGGGTTGGCGTGGCTGTGCGATCTGGGACGCCGGGTGCGGTGCCAGTGTGCGGGTCCCCTGCTCCACCGGAGAGATGGTTCAGGGCCTCCCCGTCGCCTCTGGCCGTATCCACGTGGCCAGGTCGTGAGGGACTCCGCCCGCCCGGCTCGGACCACGGACGCGATCCGTGTCGCCGCCCGGGATGCGA
This sequence comes from Streptomyces violaceusniger Tu 4113, assembly GCF_000147815.2. Classification (NCBI taxonomy): domain Bacteria; kingdom Bacillati; phylum Actinomycetota; class Actinomycetes; order Kitasatosporales; family Streptomycetaceae; genus Streptomyces; species Streptomyces violaceusniger. Next base: position 978,005 of record NC_015957.1, read on the forward strand.
AAGCGGACGACCAGTGCGCCCAAAACCGGTCGGGGCGTGCCAGTGAGCGGATTTGCTCCCGCTCACTGCCCAGGAACGGTCACAGGGAGAACGGGATGTAGCACAGGGCCGCGAGGATCAGCGCGCCCCAGCCCAGCACGGCCGGACGGCGGTACCACGCCTCGTCGCCCGGCGCCGGCGGCTCGGCCACCCCGGGCGCGGTGGTGCCGTAGACCAGACCGGCGAGTGACTCGATGGGCTTGGGCTTGGTGAACGGGGTCACCGCGACCATCACCACACCGCCGACCACGAACGCCACGATGGCGGAGACGAAGTTGGCGCCCTGGTCGCTGGGGATGGAGATGACATTCGCCCGGTAGAGCCAGAAGTAGTTGATCAGCGCGGCCACCGTGCCGCAGAGCAGCCCCCAGAACCCGGCCGGGCCGGTGGCCCGCTTCCAGAACATCCCGATGATGAAGACGCAGAACAGCGGCACGTTGAAGAACGAGAACAGCGTCTGGAGGTAGTTCATGATGTTGCTGAACGAAGAGGCGATGAAGGCCGTCCCCATACCGGCCAGCACGCCGATCGCCGTCACCACCCGCCCCGTCAGCAGGTAGTACTCGTCCGGCCGGTCCTTCCTGACGTACGCCCGCCAGATGTCGTTGGTGAAGACCGTGTTGAAGGACGACACATTGGCCGCCATGCCCGCCATGAAGGCGGCCAGCAGCCCGGTCACCGCGAGCCCCAGCACCCCGTTCGGCAGCAGCTCGCTCATCAGCAGCGGAATCGCGTCGTTGTACTGCAGACCGCTCGTCTTCTTGCCGATGTCCGGTTGCATCACCAGCGCGATCAGGCCCGGCGTCACCACGATCAGCGGGATGAACATCTTCGGGAACGCGGCGATCAGCGGGGTGCGCTGGGCGGCCGAGAGGTTCCTGGCCGACAGGGCGCGCTGCACCTCGGCGAAGTTCGTCGTCCAGTAGCCGAAGCTCAGGCAGAAGCCGAGGCCCAGCACGATGGTCAGCCAGTTGGCCCCCAGGGGGTTGGCGGAGCCGATGCCGGTGCCGCCCCAGGCGGAGACGAAATGGGGACCGTGGGAGTCCACGAGCTTGTCCTTCAGCCCGCCGAAGCCGCCGATCCGCCGGAGGCCGACGACGGTGAGCGGGATGAGCGCGGCCAGGATGACGAAGAACTGCAGCACCTCGTTGTAGATCGCCGAGGAGAGCCCGCCGAGGGTGATGTACACGAGCACGAAGAGCCCCGCGACCACGATGGCCACCCACTGCGGCCAGCCCAGCAGCGCCTCCACCACGATCGCCATCGCGTAGAGATTCACGCCCGCGATCAGCACGGACGCGATCGAGAAGATGATCGAGCTGAGCAGATGCGAGGACGGGCCGTAGCGGTGCAGCAGGAACTCGGGCACGGACCGTACCTTGGAACCGTAGTAGAACGGCATCATCACCAGGCCGAGGAAGACCATGGCCGGAATGGCCCCGACCCAGTACCAGTGCACGGTGTACACCCCGTACTGCGCGCCGTTGGCGGCCATCCCCAGGATCTCCAGGGCCCCCAGATTGGCGGCGACGAAGGCCAGACCGGTGACCCACGCGGGCAGCGACCGGCCGGAGAGAAAGAAGTCGAGACTGGTCTTGACGCTCGCTCTGGCGGCGAATCCCACGCCGAGGACGACGGCGAAGTAGAGGATCAGGATCGTGTAGTCGAGTGCGTTGGTGGGAAGCCGGAGCCCTTCGGCCAGATAGTGCATGGTCTCGCCTCATCGCCTGAACGGAATGCACCAGAAACGTTCGGTGAACGTATCCGAATTCTTGTGGTTTGTCCGAGCAGCTTCGCCGTGCATTGACGCCACTGTTGGCTTGTGGTTCATTATGTTGAGTTGTGTTTGGTGCACCTGACAGGAGCTGGCGGAGTGAAGAAGACGGCGACGCGGCTTGCGGACGGACGCGAGCTGATCTATTACGACGCGCGCGACGACGCGGTGCGCGACGCCGTCGACCAGCGGCCTCTCGACCCCATCGCGACCAGCTCGGAGATCCGGCACGACCGCCTCCTCGGCGACCGGGTGGCGATCGCCTCCCACCGCCAGGCCCGCACCTACCACCCGCCGGCCGACCAGTGCCCGCTGTGTCCCTCCCGCGAGGGGCGGCACAGCGAGATCCCCGCCGCCGGCTACGACGTCGTGGTCTTCGAGAACCGCTTCCCGTCGCTGGCCGGGGACTCGGGCCGGTGCGAGGTCGTGTGCTTCACCTCCGACCACGACGCCTCCTTCGCCGACCTCGACGCCGCGCAGGCCGCTCTGGTGCTCGACGCCTGGACCGACCGCACCGCCGAGCTGGCCCAACACCCCGCCGTCGAGCAGGTCTTCTGCTTCGAGAACCGCGGCAAGGAGATCGGCGTCACCCTCGGCCACCCGCACGGCCAGATCTACGGGTATCCCTTCGTGACCCCTCGTACACGGCTGATGCTCCGTTCGCTCGCCGAGCACCGTGTGTCCACCGGTCGGAATCTGTTCGATGATGTGGTCTCCGATGAGCTGGCCGACGGGCGCCGGGTGGTGCTCGACGGCGAGCACTGGGTCGCGTTCGTCCCCTACGCCGCCCACTGGCCGTATGAGGTGCACCTCTACCCGAAGCGGCGGGTCCCGGACCTGCCGTCGCTGGACGAGGCCGCGCGCACAGAGTTTCCACAGATGTATCTGGAACTCTTGAAGCGCTTCGACCGGATTTTCGGGGAGGGTGAGCCGCCCACGCCCTACATCTCCGCCTGGCACCAGGCGCCGTACCGCATGACCGACCGCGGTGAATTCGCTCTTCACCTCGAGCTTTTCACCATCCGCCGCACTTCCGGCAAGCTGAAGTTCCTCGCGGGTTCCGAATCCGGCATGAATGTGTTCATCAACGATGTGCCGCCGGAGGCCGCGGCCGAGCGACTGCGAGAGGTAGCGAGCAAGTGAGCAATGCGCAGCAGAAGAAGTACCTGGTCACCGGCGGCGCCGGCTATGTCGGCAGCGTGGTCGCGGCGCATCTGCTCGAAGCCGGCCACCGGGTGACGGTGCTGGACGACCTGTCCACCGGGCACCGGGAGGGGGTCCCCGAGGGCGCGGAGTTCATCGAGGGCCGCATCCAGGACGCCGGCAAGTGGCTCGACCCCACCTTCGACGGCGTGCTGCACTTCGCTGCGTTCTCCCAGGTCGGCGAGTCCGTCGTCAACCCCGAGAAGTACTGGGTCAACAATGTGGGCGGCACCACCGAGCTGCTCGCCGCGATGCGTGACGCCGGGGTGCGCACCCTCGTCTTCTCCTCCACCGCCGCCACCTACGGCGAGCCCGACCAGGTCCCGATCACCGAGGACCTGCCGACCGCGCCGACCAACCCCTACGGCGCCAGCAAGCTGGCCGTCGACCACATGATCAGCGGCGAATGCGCCGCCCACGGGCTGGCCGCGGTCTCCCTGCGCTACTTCAACGTCGCGGGCGCCTACGGGGCCTACGGCGAGCGCCATGACCCCGAGTCCCACCTCATCCCCCTGGTGCTCCAGGTCGCCCAGGGCCGGCGTGAGGCGATCTCGGTCTTCGGCGAGGACTACCCCACCCCCGACGGCACCTGCGTCCGCGACTACATTCACGTCGCCGACCTCGCCGACGCCCATCTGCTCGCCCTCGGCGCCGCCCTCCCGTCTCCCACCACCACCCTCAGCGGAGGCGCTGCGCGCCGCGGAGTCCATCCTGGCGAGCACCTGATCTGCAACCTCGGCAACGGCAACGGCTTCTCCGTCCGCGAGGTCATCGAGACGGTGCGCCAGGTCACCGGCCACCCCATCCCGGAGATCGCCGCCCCGCGCCGCGGCGGCGACCCGGCGGTCCTGGTGGCCTCCGCCGAGCGCGCCAAGGAGCGCCTGGGCTGGCGCCCGACCCGCGCCGACCTGGCCGGAATCGTCGCGGACGCATGGGAGTTCGCGCAGCGGAGGGAGAGTCAGTGACGGACGAGCACGGCCCCGGGCGGGCCACGGCGGGGTTCCACGAGGTCTACGGCACCGAGCCCGGCGGCGTCTGGGCGGCGCCGGGCCGGGTCAATCTGATCGGCGAGCACACCGACTACAACGACGGCTTCGTCATGCCGCTCGCCCTGCCCCACACCTGCCTGGCCGCCGCCACCCCGCGCACCGACGGGGTGCTGCGGCTCCACTCGGGCGACGCCCCGGGCGGGACCGTCGAGCTGCGGGTCGAGGAGCTGGCGCCGGTCGCGGGCGGGACCGGCGGCGGCGACCGCGGCGGCTGGGCGGCCTATCCGGCCGGAGTGGTCTGGACGCTGCGCGACGCGGGGCTGCTGACCGGCGCGGCCGGCGGTGCGGACCTGTACTTCGAGTCCACCGTGCCCACCGGCGCCGGGCTGTCGTCGTCCGCCGCGCTGGAGGTGGTCACGGCCACCGCGCTCAGCGACCTGTACGGGCTGGAGATCACCCCGGGGCGTATCGCCCAGCTTTGCCAGCGCGCGGAGAACGTCTTCGTGGGCGTGCCCTGCGGGATCATGGACCAGATGGCGTCCGCGTGCTGTACCGAGGGACACGCCCTGTTCCTCGATGCCCGTGATCTGACCCAGCGCCAGGTGCCGTTCGACCTGGCGGCCGAGGGGCTGCGGCTGCTGGTGGTGGACACCCGCGTCAAGCACGAGCTGGGCGACGGCGCCTACGCGAACCGGCGGGCCGCCTGCGAGGCGGCCGCCGAGGCGCTCGGGGTGCCGGCGCTGCGCGATGTGCCTTTCGAGGGGCTGGACGCGACGCTCGCCCAGTTGGAACGGCTGGGCTACGACGCGACCACCCGGCGGCGGGTGCGCCATGTGGTGACCGAGGACCGCAGGGTGGAGCAGGTCATCGAGCTGCTCGACGTGGGGGACACGCGGTCCATCGGACCGGTGCTGACCGCCGGGCACGCCTCCTGCCGTGACGACTTCGAGATCTCCTGCGCGGAGCTCGACCTCGTCGTGGAGTCGGCGAACGCGGCGGGTGCGCTCGGGGCGCGGATGACCGGCGGCGGCTTCGGCGGCTCGGCCATCGTGCTGGTGGCGGAGGCGGATGCGGAGGCGGTGGGCAAGGCGGTGACCGAGGCGTTCGGCGCGGCAGGCCACGGCGCTCCGCGGATCTTCCCGGCGGTGCCCAGCGCGGGGGCGCGACGACTGTAGCCGGACGGGGTGCGGCGGCTGCAACCGGGCGGGGTGCGACGGCTGTGGCCGGCCGTCGCCACCGGCCCCCTGATCGCTTCTCGGATCGTTCTCGGTAAAACTTCGCGGCTCGTGGATCACTCAGTCCCCAAGAGCGAACAAGAAACACACAGTGAACAGCCGAGAACAGTCAGTTTCGCCAATCCGCTTCCTATATGAGACCACGGCCTTACTCTGAGTACAGCGTCGGTGGGGGCCGACGCTTGTTCAGGGGGCGAGACAGTCAGGTACGACGCCCGGGGCGGGGTAGCAATCACAGCACGGCGGCGGCCGTGCGGGTTGCGGTGACCTTGCGCCGGGCGCCGTACCCGCACTGTTTCTCGGTGTATCCGGAATCTTCATCCGGCGACTGGGGGGTTGTCCGTGGCACGTATTCGGGTTCTCGTGGTTGACGACCATCGTATTTTCGCCGAGTCACTGGCCGCCGCCCTCGCGGCGGAACAGGACGTGGACGTGGCGGCGGCCGGTAGCGGCCCGGCGGCGCTGCGCTGTCTGGAGCGCGCCGCGGCGGAGGGGCGCCGCTTTGACATTCTGCTGGTCGACGCCGATCTGGGCGCGGCCGCCGACGGCGCGGGGCCACCGCTCCCGGTGCCGGCCGAGGTGGCCTACGGCGGGGCCAACGGCACGCCGCACAACGGCATCCACGGCGGACCGCACAGCGGGCCGCACGGCGGCCCCGCCCGGGCGGTGAACGGCCGGGTGGCCGACGGCATATGGCTCGTCGGCGCGGTCCGCTCCACCCAGCCGGGGGTGCGCACCGTGGTGCTGGCCGAGCGCGACGATCCGCGCCGCGCGGCGGTGGCGCTGCAGGCCGGGGCGTCCGGCTGGGTCGCCAAGGACTGCTCACTGGTCCGGCTGCTCGCGGTCATCCGGGGGGTGCTCCGGGAGGAGACCCATCTGCCGCCCGCACTGCTCACCGGCGTCCTGCGGGAGCTGACGGCCGCCCGTAAGCACCGCACCGAAAGCGAGCGCCTGGTCGAGTCGCTGACGCCGCGTGAGCGGGAGGTGCTGCGCTGTATGGTGGCCGGGCTCGGCCGCAAGGCCGTCGCCGAGCGGCTCTTCCTCTCCCCGCACACCGTCCGCACCCATATGCAGAATGTGCTGGGCAAGCTGGGCGTGCACTCCACGCTGGCGGCCGTGGCGCTGGCCCGGCGCGCCGGTGTGGGCCCGGTCGACCTAGCCGGGGAGATTGTCGAACGGGGCGGTCAACTGGCGTAGCAGCGCGGCCAGTTCGGCGCGCTGGGCCTGGGAGAGCTCGGCCAGAATGGCGTGCTCGTGGTCCAGCAGTCCGGCCAGTGCCTGATCGGCGCGGTCACGCCCCTCGGCGGTCAGCCGGACCAGCACACCGCGCCGGTCACTCGGGTCGGGCCCCCGCTCGACCAGCCCCTTCTTGGCGAGCCGGTCGATGCGGTTGGTCATAGTGCCCGAGGTGACCAGGGTCTGGGTCAGCAACTGCCCGGGGGAGAGCTGATACGGGGGCCCGGCCCGGCGCAGCGAGGTCAGGACGTCGAACTCCCAGGGCTCCAGATTGTGCTCGGCGAAGGCGATCCGCCGCGCCCGGTCCAGATGGCGGGCGAGCCGGCTGACCCGGCTGAGCACTTCCAGCGGTTCCACGTCGAGGTCGGGGCGTTCCCGCCGCCACGCCGCGACCAGCCGATCGACCTCGTCCTCCATGGCGATCAGTGTAGTGGGTCTGTCGACATGAAGTCTCTTGACATCAAGAGATATCGTGGGCAACGGTAAGGCACCGGGACGCGCAGCAGTCACGCCGCCCCGTACCGACCGTACCCACAGGGGGACCGACCATGACCACCGCACCCAACTGGGATCCCCGGCAGTATCTGCGCCACGCCGGCCACCGCACCCGCCCCTTCCTCGACCTGCTGGCCCGCGTCCCCGAGCTGCCCACCGGCCCCGGCCGCCCGCCCCGCATCGCCGACCTGGGCTGCGGCCCCGGCAACGTCACCGTCCTGCTCTTCGACCGCTGGCCCGACGCCCATGTCACCGGCCTGGACAACTCCGCCGAGATGCTCGCCGAGGCCCAGCCCGTCGCGGGCCCCACCACCGGCGGCGGCCGCCTCGACCTGCGCCGTACCGATGTGCGGGACTGGGCGCCGGACGAGCCCTACGACCTGATCGTCTCCAACGCCACCCTCCAGTGGATCCCCGGCCACCCCGACTCCTTCGACACCTGGCTGGCCGGACTGCGCCCCGGCGGCACCCTCGCCTTCCAGGTCCCCGGCAACTTCACCGCGCCCAGCCACACCCTGCTGCGCGACCTGTGCGACGCCCCCGAGTGGCGCGACCGCCTCGCCGACCGTGTCCGCGACCCCGCCTCCGTCCTGGAGCCGACCGAGTACCTGGAGCGCCTGGCCGCCCTCGGCTGCGAGGTCGACGCCTGGGAGACCACCTATGTGCAGGTCCTGACCGGCCCCGACCCCGTCCTCGACTGGGTCAAGGGCACCGCCCTGCGCCCGGTCCTGACCGCCCTCGCCGCCGACCCGCCCGCCCGCGACCGCTTCCTCGCCGCCTACGCCGCCCGCCTCCGCGACGCCTACCCCTCCGGCCCCCACGGCACGGCCTTCCCGTTCCGCCGCATCTTCGTCGTGGCCCGCACGGCCCAGCGATGATCACGGCCCTCGACCACGTCCAGCTCGCCGCCCCGCCCGGCAGCGAGCCCGCGCTGCGCGCCTACTACGGCGAGGCACTCGGCATGACCGAGATCCCCAAACCGCCCACCCTGGCGGCACGCGGCGGCCTGTGGTTCGGCTGCGGCCCGGTCCAACTGCACCTGGGCATCGAGCCGGGCTTCCGCCCCTCCCGCAAGGCCCACCCGGGCCTGCGGGTCGTCGACATCCACACCTTCGCCGCCCGCCTCACCGCCCACGGCGCCCCGGTCCTCTGGAACGAGGAACTGCCGGCCCACCACCGCTTCTACTCCGAGGACCCGGTCGGCAACCGGCTCGAGTTCCTGGAGCCGATGGGATACCACCCGATCGGATGATCGGCTGGGGATTGGCCGTGACGGGCCTCTGCGGACGCATAGCGTCACGGCGTCGCTTGTGCCGTCGGGGATCCAGACCTTGCGGCGGTGGATGACGTCTCCGCCCTGGTAGGCGGCATAGCGGCCGTCCGCGAGGTGCACTGTCAGCGCGAGCGGCGTCCAGGCCGTCTTCGAGGTGGTCTCACCGGGGCGGGAAGCCCAGTCGCGCGACAGGGAGCGCAAGCGTCGGGCGTACGCCCGCGCGGGCATCCCGCTCTACGTCCTGATCGACGACTTCGACGGTGACGGGACGATCGTCGTGCTGACCGACCCCAACCCCGACAAGGCCGTCTACGCCGACGAGCATCGCGTCCCGTACGGCACCGACGCCGCCATTCCCGACGGCCCCGCGAAGGGCTTCGTCATCGGGGACGCGATCATCAGGCCGTGACCGTCAGGCCGTGACGGTCAGGCGCGTGCCGGTGCGGGCCGACTCCTGGACGCGGTCGAGGAGTCGGTGGCGGGCGGCCGCATGGGCGAAGTCCGGGGTGAGGTGGGTGCCCGTGGTGAGGTCCTCCAGCAACTGGGCGTAGGCGTACGCCACGTTGTACGCGGTCTCGGTCGAGCGTCCGGCGAACCGCGGGAGCCGCTCGTACGAGGCGGGAACGGGAAGCTCGGTCAGCCCGGTGTCGGATCCGCGGGCGCCATGGAGAGTGACCCGGTCCATCCACAGGGCGGCGGAGTCGGCCTTGACCACCAGATCGCCCTCGGTGCCGTTGATCTCCCAGTGGAAGTCGGTGGCGCGGGAGGTGCCGCCCCGGAAGTGGAGGGCGGCCACCGCGCCCGACTCCAGCGCCCCGGTGACCGCGATCTGGTCCTCGGCCGTCATGGTCGCGGTCCGCCCGCTCGGCTCGTGTGTCACCTGGGGCCGGAGGGTCGCCGTCGTGGCGGCGACATCGGTGAACTCTCCGAGCACCATGGCCAGCGCGTCGACGGTGTGGCCGAACGGGATGGACAGCAGCGTCGCGCCATTGGCCCGGTCCAGCAGATAGTCGCCGCCGTCGCGGAACGTCGGGCCCCAGCCCCGACCCGAGCCCACCACGGTGGTGGACAGCACCCGGCCCACATAGCCCTCGGCCACCAGATCGCGCAGATAGCGCACCGGCGGGGCGGAGCGGGCCTGGAGACCCACCGCCGTGCGCACCCCCTTGGTCTTGGCGAGCGCCGCCAGTTCCTCGGCCTGCGCCAGGTCGGTGCCCAGCGGCCACTCGCTCAGCACCGGCTTCCCCGCCTCCAGGGCCGGCACGATCAGCTCACGGTGGTGCGGCACCTTGACCGTCACCACCACCAGGTCGACCTCCTCGCTCCGGGCGAGTTCCGCGGCGCTGCCGAAGGTCAGCGGCACGCCGAACTTCGCGCCCGCCGCGCGGGCCGACTCCTCGCTGCTCGCGCTGAGCGCCCGCAGCTCATAGCCGTCCAGGGCGGCCAGCGCGGGAACATGGGCGCGGGCGGCCCACCCGCCGTTCGCACTCAGGCCGACGATGCCGACGCGGACGGGGGTGCGGGGACCGGAAGCCGATGAGGGCATGACAGAGCTCCTTCGGAGGAACACGCGGAACGCGCGGGAAGGACACCCAACTTAGCCGAGTGTTCGCAAGGCGTCGAACACTGGTTGGCATCTCCGGCTTTCGTGACCGCTTCCTGCGGAGGTTTCGTTCCCATGACGACCTCGGCCCATACGGTCAGTCCCTCGCGGGAGCGTCGTTCACCCCAGCGGTGCGCCAGCACCGCGACCATGAACAGACCGCGGCCGTGCTCGTCGTCTCCCTCTGGCAGGGCGGCGACCGGGATGTCGCCCGCGCCCTCATCGGTCACGGTGACGACGGCCGAGCGCCCGGCCCGCGCGAGCGTGACCGCGACCGAGCGGCTGGCGGTGTGTTCCAGCGCGTTGGCGGCGAGTTCGCTGACCACGGTTTCCAGCGCCTCCGTGGTCTCCCTGGCCAATCCCCATGAACGCGCCGTCCCGACCACATGCCGACGAGCCGCGGACGCGGAAGCGAGATCGCCGCCGGGCAGCGTCCACAGACTGAGCGCCTGTGGTCGCGTGGCGCTGCCGAGGGCGGCACCGACCGCCTCAAGAGATGCGGCGCACTGGTCCACGACCGGCTCCCTTGATGCGCATACCGGAGAGCCACACCCCGGCGAGATGGGCGAGCGCGGCGGCGACGGCCTCGCACAGCTCGTCGCCGTCGGTGGGTGAGCGGGCACGCCGTGACCGGTTCCACGATCCAGCGCCGCCCGCAGGCGGCCCGGCGGCCGGCGCGGAGATTCGCCAGGGGTGACGGCCACCGCATGGCGCCGGAGGCGACGCAGCGCGTGCCGGTCAGCGGCGGCCAGCTCGCGAGCAGCCGGGCGGCGCGAGGAATTCGACCGTCGCCCGCAGGGGCACTTCCAGTACGAGCCCGAGGGCCGTGCCGCCCGCTCGCAGCCGTTGCAGGGCGACTGCCCCGATCGTGCCGGTCACTCGCGTGACGTCCCATGCCGTGCCGATGGGCACCTCCGCCGCCCGCCCGGTTCGCCAGGCCCACTCGACGTCGGATAACCGGGCTCCGGCGGCGACGGCCAGTGCGGTGGGGGTGTGCGGTGTCATGGGCAGCAGCTCCCTTGGGGGAGTTGGCGGCGGGCATTTCACGGGAAGCGTGCCATGGGAATCCCATGAAGGTCTCGACGGTGAGGGAAGTTCATTAATGTGAGTGACTGGTCACTCAAAGAGGCTGACGCAGCTCAAGTGCCGCATACGCTCGCCGCGTTGATCAGCCGGAAAGGGGCTGCCGATGACCGCTACACAGACAGGTCCCGCTGGGCGCATGCAGATCGCCCGTGGACTGATCTCCCTGCGCGAGCGATGCGGGTTGACGCAGGTACAGGTCGCCGAACGCGCAGGCGTCAGCAAGACAACGGTGAGCCGGTACGAGATGTGGCAGGACCGCGCCCGTATCCGCTGGGCCACGGTCAAGGCTCTGGCCGATGCCTGCGAAGCATCCGTGGAGGAGCGGGAGGCCCTGGTCCAGGTGGCCAAGTCGCAGACCGAAGGCTGGTGGGTGGGCAACAGTGCGGTGCCGGAGTGGCTCGACCCGTTGGTCTCCTTCGAGCATGAGGCGGAGTACGAGCACCTGTACGCCAACACCGTCATCCCCGGCCTGCTGCAAACCAGGGACTACGCCTGGGCGGTCCACCAGGCCCGAGAAGTCCGGAGCCCGAACGACGAGATCGAGCGCATGGTCGACGCCCGCATCCAGCGGCAGGGCATTCTCGCGAGAGACCCAGCGCTGCACTTGTGGGTGGTGCTGGACGAGGCGGTGCTTCGGCGCGATGTCGGAGACCGTGAGGTGATGGCCCAGCAGATGGCGCACCTGCATGACATGGCCGGGGAGCCCAACATCGAGATCCAGGTGCTGCCCTTCAGCGCTGGAGCGCATGCCGCCGGAGCCGGTCACTTCGTCATCCTCGGCCGGAACGACGAACGAAACCCCCTCAATTCCATGGCCGTCGTCTATATCGAGATGCGCCGCCGTGGCCTGTACCTCGATGAGGCCGAGGAAGTTGCTGCCTATAAGTTGACCTTCGACTACCTTCGTTCTCAAGCGGCTGACACCTCGGCCTCGCTGCGGCTGCTGGCCAAAGCCAGACAGGAGCTGACCTCATGACCGAGCGCATATCCCTCACGACAGCCTGGTTCAAGAGCAGCTACAGCGGCGGGGAGGGCAATGAGTGCGTCGAGGTCGCGGACCTCCGCACCCACATCGCCGTCCGCGACTCCAAGAACACGACCGGCCCCGTCCTCACCTTCCCCGCCGACGCCTTCGCCTCGTTCGTCAGCGAGGTGAAGGCGGGGCGCCGGCGCGACTGAGGCCGGCCGCTCAGCGGGTCGCCACGTTCACCACGCCCCCGCTCAGCGCCAGCAGCAGAATGACGCCGGCCCCCGGGGCGGCCAGATACGGCAGGAGGGCCAGCGTGGCCAGCAGGCAGTACGCGGCGGCCACCCAGGACAGCAGCAACTGGGCCTCCTGTGGCCCGTAGCGGTTGAGCCGCACGACGAGTGCCATGATCACAGCCGCCCACAGGGCGGCCCGCGGCTCACCGAGGGAGACATGGTCGTACAGGTCCACGGCGGGCTGGTACCAGTCCGTGTCGGCCAGCGAGCCCGCGAACTCGACCATGCCCTTCAGATAGCCGTGCGACGTCATCGACGTCGCGTCCTTCAGGTCCGCGCGCACCCACTCCGTGATGCCCAGCATCGTCAGGCCAAGCGCATGACAGACGCCTGGCCCCACGGCCACCGCCCTCCGACGCGCCTCGGACCGATCCCCCGTACTCATGCGATGGATCCCCCTCCCCCTGGGCCTCCATCATCCCCGCAGGGGGACGCGCGGACCAGCCCCGGGATCAGGCCTTGCGGTGGCCTATCAGCCGCGGCTTCTGCTCCAGACCGTCCAGACCGTGCCAGGCCAGATTCACCAGATGCGCCGCGACCTCGGCCTTCTTCGGCTTGCGGACGTCCAGCCACCACTGGCCCGTCAGCGCCACCATGCCCACCAGCGCCTGCGCGTACAGCGGGGCCAGCTTGGCGTCGAAGCCGCGGGCCTTGAACTCCAGCCCCAGGATGTCCTCCACCTGGGTGGCGATATCGCTGATCAGCGAGGCGAAGGTGCCCGTCGACTGGGCGACGGGGGAGTCGCGGACCAGGATCCGGAACCCGTCCGTGTACTCCTCGATGTAGTCCAGAAGGGCGAAGGTGGCCTGCTCGCACAGCTCCCGGGGATGGCCCGCGGTCAGCGATGTGGTCACCATGTCCAGCATCCGCCGCATCTCACGGTCCACCACGACCGCGTACAGCCCCTCCTTGCCGCCGAAGTGCTCGTACACCACCGGCTTGGAGACCCCCGCCTTCGCCGCGATCTCCTCCACCGACGTGCCCTCGAAGCCACGCTCGGCGAAGAGCGTGCGACCGATGTCCAGCAGTTGCTCCCGGCGCTCCTTGCCGGTCATCCGGACCCGGCGGGGCCGCCGGGTCCCGGATCCGGAGGGCCGGCCGGTCCGGGCCGGCCGGCCCTTTTCGCCGCTGGTATTACTGTCGGTCGCCACGCCCTCCATCATGCCGCTCCGACGGACTCCTCCTGACGGCGGGCGTCGATACGGTCCTGGCTCGGCCACCGGACGTCATACGCCCAGCCCGCCTTCTCGAACCAGCGGATGATCCGGGCGCTGGAGTCGAGCTGCCCCTTCATCACGCCGTGCCGGGCACAGGTCGGATCCGCGTGGTGCAGGTTGTGCCAGGACTCGCCGCACGAGAGCACCGCCAGCCACCACACATTGCCCGAGCGGTCCCGCGACTTGAACGGGCGCTTGCCCACCGCATGGCAGATCGAGTTGATCGACCAGGTCACATGGTGCAGCAAGGCTACCCGGACGAGGGACCCCCAGAAGAAGGCGGTCACCGCGCCCTGCCAGGACCAGGTGGCCAGCCCGCCGACCAGCGGGGGCAGGCTCAGGGAGACCAGCGTCCACACCACGAACTGCCGGGAGACCGTCCGGACGGCACCGTCCCTGATCAGATCCGGTGCGTACTTGAGCTGGGACGTCTGCTCCTCATCGAACATCCAGGCGATATGTGCCCACCACAACCCCTTCATCAGGGCGGGAACGGTCTCGCCGTACCGCCAGGGGGAGTGCGGGTCGCCATTCGCGTCGGAGAACTTGTGGTGCTTACGGTGATCGGCCACCCAGCGGACCAGCGGCCCCTCCACGGCCAGCGACCCCGCGATCGCCAGCGCGATCCGCAACGGCCGCTTCGCCTTGAACGAGCCATGAGTGAAGTAACGGTGGAAGCCGATCGTGATGCCGTGGCAGCCGATGTAGTACATCGACACCATCAGCGCCAGATCCAGCCAGCTCACCCCCCAGCCCCAGGCCAGGGGAACCGCCGCGACCAGCGCGACGAAGGGGACGGTGATGAACAGGAGAAGGGTGATCTGTTCGATGGAGCGCTTGCTGTCCCCGCCGAGCGTGGCGGAGGGAAGCGGGGCCTCCTGGGCCTTCGGCGTGTCGTTTACCACGTCGGGGCTTGCAGTCATGGGATCCCTCGTGGGGCTCGGGGCATGGCTACGGATCCGTAACCTACGGCGTCGTAAGTATGGCAGGGCCGGGAAGCGGGGCAATAGGGCTCTGGTCCCACCCAGGGTCGTGCCGCCTATCCTGGGGACGTCGGACAGCGCGGTCCGCACATGGCCGAAAGCACCGGGTCAGCAGCCCGCGGCGCCCGCCGCGCAAGCCCTGATGCCGCGCTTCGAACCCCGTTCACTGCAAGGAGCCCGCACCTGTGAGCAGTGCCGACCACACCAACGCCGCTCTGCGTGCCGACATCCGCCGTCTGGGGGACCTGCTCGGCGAGACGCTCGTCCGCCAGGAGGGACCCGACCTCCTCGAACTCGTCGAGCGCGTCCGCGCCCTCACCCGCAGTGACGGCGAGGCCGCCGCCGACCTGCTCGGCTCCACCGACCTCCAGACCGCCGCCAAGCTGGTCCGCGCCTTCTCCACCTACTTCCACCTGGCCAACGTCACCGAACAGGTACACCGCGGCCGCGAGCTGCGCACCCGCCGCGCCGCCGAGGGCGGCATCCTCGCCCGCACCGCCGACCAGCTCAAGGACGCCGACCCCGAGCACCTCCGGCAGACCGTCGCCCACCTCGGCGTCCGCCCCGTCTTCACCGCCCACCCCACCGAGGCCGCCCGCCGCACCGTCCTCACCAAGCTCCGCCGTATCGCCGAACTGCTCGACACCCTCGCCGTCGGCGGCGACGCCCGCCGCGCCGACCTGCGGCTCGCCGAGAACATCGACCTGCTCTGGCAGACCGACGAGCTGCGCGTCGCCCGCCCCGAACCCGCCGACGAGGCCCGCAACGCCATCTACTACCTCGACGAACTGCACGCCGGCGCCGTTGGCGACGTCCTCGAGGACCTCACCGCCGAACTGATGCGCGTCGGCGTCGAGCTGCCCGCCACCACCCGCCCCCTCACCTTCGGCACCTGGATCGGCGGCGACCGCGACGGCAACCCCAACGTCACCCCCGAGGTGACCCGCGACGTCCTGATCCTCCAGCACGAACACGGCATCACCGACGCCCTGGAGATCATCGACGATCTGCGTGCCGCCCTCTCCAGCTCCATCCGCAACACCGGCGCCTCCGAGGAACTCCTCGCCTCCCTCCAGCGCGACCTCGAACTGCTGCCCGAGATCAGCCCGCGCTACAAGCGGCTCAACGCCGAAGAGCCCTACCGGCTCAAGGCCACCTGCATGCGGCAGAAGATCGTCAACACCCGCGAACGGCTCGCCGGCGACACCCCCCACCAGCCCGGCCGCGACTACCTCGGCTCCGGTGAACTCCTCGCCGACCTCCACCTCATCCAGGACTCCCTGCGCGCCCACCGCGGCCACCTCATCGCCGGCGGCCGGCTCGAACGCGCCATCCGCACCCTCGCCGCCTTCGGCCTCCAGCTCGCCACCATGGACGTCCGCGAACACGCCGACGCCCACCACCACGCCCTCGGCCAGCTCTTCGACCGGCTCGGCGAGGAATCCTGGCGCTACGCCGACATGCCGCGCGACTACCGCCGCAAGCTGCTCGCCAAGGAACTGCGCTCCCGGCGCCCCCTCGCCCCCAGCCCGGCCCCCCTCGACGCCGCCGGCGCCAAGACCCTCGGCGTCTTCCGCACCATCCGCGACTCCTTCGAGCGCTTCGGCCCCGAAATCGTCGAGTCCTACATCATCTCCATGTGCCAGGGCTCCGACGACGTCTTCGCCGCCGCCGTCCTCGCCCGCGAGGCCGGACTGATCGACCTCCACGCCGGCTGGGCCAAGATCGGCATCGTCCCGCTGCTGGAGACCACCGAAGAACTCAAGATCGCCGACAAGCTCCTCGACGAAATGCTCGCCGACCCCTCCTACCGGCGGCTCGTCGCCCTCCGCGGCGACGTCCAGGAGGTCATGCTCGGCTACTCCGACTCCTCCAAGTTCGGCGGCATCACCACCTCCCAGTGGGAGATCCACCGCGCCCAGCGACTGCTGCGCGACGTCGCCCACCGGCACGGCGTACGGCTGCGGCTCTTCCACGGCCGCGGCGGCACCGTCGGCCGCGGCGGCGGCCCCACCCACGACGCGATCCTCGCCCAGCCGTGGGGCACCCTCGAAGGCGAGATCAAGGTCACCGAACAGGGCGAGGTCATCTCCGACAAGTACCTCGTGCCCTCGCTCGCCCGCGAGAACCTGGAACTCACCGTCGCCGCCACGCTGCAGGCATCCGCCCTGCACACCGCGCCCCGCCAGTCCGACGAGGCGCTCGCCCGCTGGGACGGGGCCATGGAAACCGTCTCCGACGCCGCCCACGGCGCCTACCGCGCACTCGTCGACGACCCCGACCTGCCCGCGTACTTCTTCGCCTCCACCCCGGTCGACCAGCTCGCCGACCTCCACCTCGGCTCCCGGCCCTCCCGCCGCCCCGACTCCGGCGCGGGCCTCGACGGACTCCGGGCCATCCCCTGGGTGTTCGGCTGGACCCAGTCCCGGCAGATCGTCCCCGGCTGGTTCGGCGTCGGCTCCGGCCTCAAGGCCGCCCGCGAAGCCGGACTCGACGGCGTCCTCGACGAAATGCACCAGCACTGGCACTTCTTCCGTAACTTCCTGTCCAACGTCGAAATGACCCTGGCCAAGACCGATCTGCGGATCGCCCGGCACTACGTCGACACGCTGGTCCCCGAGGACCTCAAGCACGTCTTCGACGTCATTCAGGAAGAACACGAACTGACGGTGCGGGAGGTACTGCGCATCACCGGCGGGCGCGAACTCCTCGACTCCAACCCGGTGCTGAAGCAGACCTTCCACGTCCGGGACGCCTACCTCGACCCGATCTCGTACCTGCAGGTGACCCTGCTCCACCGCCAGCGCACCGCGCGTGAACGAGGCGAGGAGCCCGACCCGCTGCTCGGCCGCGCGCTCCTCCTCACGGTCAACGGGGTCGCGGCGGGCCTCCGCAACACGGGCTGACCAGGGCGTACACGACACCGGGCGGGTCCGCTCCCCACGGGGAGCGGACCCGCCCGGTGTCGGATGGGGTGTTGAGTTTCCCGGGGGCTCCGCCCCCGCCCCCCCGATAAGCAGCAGGCTCCGCCGCTGCTTTGCCCAGCCCCACGGCTGGGGCGCACGTCGTGCCCCACAGCCGCCAGCCGCCACCTCTTTCCCGCCGCGATGGCGAGGACTTTCACGGCGGTGGTCGGCGGTGCCGAACTGGCCGTGCCACGGGGGCGGTTACGCGACGGCGGGGTGGTCCCGTGGCGAGGCGGGTCCCGAGACGGCGGGGGGTGCCCGGTGATCGCTACGGCGTCAGCGTGCTCTGGCGGTCGGCCGTGTCCTGGCGGGTTCTCTTTCCATCCGCGATGGCGAGGACTTTCACGGCGGAGTCCGGTGGTGCCGAACTGGCCGTGCCACGGGGGCGGTTACGCGACGGCGGGGTGGCTCCGAGACGAGGTGCGGGCCCAAGACCGCAGGGGCGCCCGGTGATCGTCACAGCGTCTGTGCGGTGCCGAACTGGCCGCGCCACGCGAGCCGTCACACCACGGCGTAGTGGCGCCTGACGTGAGGCGGGCCCAGACGCGGGGGCGCCGGGAAAAGCGCTACAGCGTAAGCGTGGCGAAGGACGCGCCCAGCAGGGCCGCGCCCAACAGGCCCATCGTCCAGCCCGTGCGGCGCAGGCCGAGGCCGCCCGCGACGATCAGGGAGGTGAGGAGGAGGGAGCCGCCGAAGGGGACCCAGGCGTGGAGGACGCCCGCGGCACCCGTGCGAACGGCGCGGTCCGTGCCCGGCTTGAGGGCCACCGGAACCCGGTCGCCCGTCCCGTCCGTGACCGCCTTGTCGACCCGCACCCGGCCATGGGCCTCGCCACCCGCGCGGGCCGGGGCGAACGAGCCGGTGCACCAGTCGTCTCCGCAGTCGGAGACCGTGACGGTGCCGCGCTCAAGTCCCTTGGTGAGCATCGTCGGCTTGGCGTCATCCCAGGACGACCACACCCCGGCCACCAGGATCAGCAACGCGACAAGCCCCATCGCCACGTTCTTCGCCAGCAACAGAAGCCCGTACGCGCTCTCGCCCGCCCGCCGCGTACGGCTGCGCTTGGTCACACCGGTGGAAGCCATGGCGGCGATCCTTGCCATCCCCGGCGACTCGGTCAACCTTCCGACGGACAAACGGGCGAACGGCGTTTTTCAGGAGTTGTACGTCCCCTGCGCGCGCTCCAGCCCATCCGCGATCAGCGTCTCCACCGCATCCGCCGCACGGTCCACGAAGTAATCCAACTCCTTGCGCTCCGCAGCGGAAAAGTCCTTCAGCACAAACGCCGCGACATCCATCCGACCCGGCGGACGGCCGATCCCGAAGCGCACCCGGCAGTAATCCGCCCCCAGCGACTTGGTGATCGACTTCAGCCCATTGTGGCCATTGTCACCCCCGCCGACCTTCAACCGCAGCGCACCGTAATCGATGTCCAATTCGTCATGGACCGCCACGACATGACCGACCGGCACCTTGTAGAAGTCACGCAGCGCCGTCACCGGACCGCCCGAGAGGTTCATGAACGACATCGGCTTGGCCACCACGACCCGGCGACTCGACGGCCCCGGCGGACCCACCCGGCCCTCGACGACCTGCGCCCGCGACTTATGCGCCTTGAACCGGGCACCCATCCGCCCGGCCAGCAGATCGGCCACCATGAAGCCGACATTGTGGCGGTTGCCCACGTACTCGCCCCCGGGATTGCCGAGGCCCACCACAAGCCAAGGGCTCGCGTCGTCCGTCATCTGGATGTCTCTCCTTGAGGACGGCCGCCGCCCCGCCACAGGGGCGGGACGGCGGCCGGAAAAGCGGAAGGGAGCAGCCGAAGACTACGCCTCGGCGCCCTCGCCCTCGCCCTCGGCGCCCTCCTCGGCCGGAGCCTCGGCCTGGGCGGCGACCACCTGCAGCACGGCCGCGTCCTCCTCGACGGCCAGCGTGGTGCCCGCCGGGAGGGTGATGTCCTTGGCGTGGATGGTGGCACCCGCGTCCAGGCCCGCGATGGAGACGGTGACCGACTCCGGGATGTGGGTCGCCTCGGTCTCGACCGGCAGGGCGTTCAGCAGGTGCTCGAGCAGGTTGCCACCCGGGGCCAGGTCGCCCTCGGTGAGGATCGGCACCTCCACGGTGACCTTCTCGCCCTTCTTCACCAGCAGCAGGTCGACATGCTCCAGCACGCCGATCTTGATCGGGTGACGCTGCACGGCCTTCGGGATGACCAGCTCGTCCTTGCCGCCCTCGACCTTCACACGGAGCAGAACGTTCGGGGTCTTCAGCGCCATCAGCAGATCGTGCGCCGGAAGCGTGACATGCAGCGGGTCCACGCCGTGGCCGTAGACCACGCCGGGAACACGGTTGGCCGCACGGGTACGCCGGGCCGCACCCTTGCCGAACTCGGTACGGGGCTTAGCGGAGATCTTGACCTCGGCCATGGGGCACTCCTCGTAGATCGTTTACGGTGTGTGGGCGTCACCCGGCCCACGACAGACCTTGCTACGAAGAGCGCGTCGATAACGGACAGCCGCGATAAGACGCGGCCTCCCTCGCCGAGCAACCCCACGATTCTACCAACGGTTGAGGCCACCCCCGTACGGGAGTGGCCTCCAGACCCGGTCCGAGCAGGTTAAGCCGCTCACGCCTGCTCCTCGAACAGGCTGGTCACCGAGCCGTCCTCGAAGACCTCCTGCACCGCGCGAGCGACCGTCGGCGCCATCGACAGCACCGTCACCTTGTCCAGCTCCACCTCGCCCGGAGTCGGCAAAGTATTGGTGAAGACGAACTCACTGACCTTGGAATTCTTCAGCCGGTCCGCCGCCGGACCCGACAGCACACCATGCGTGGCCGTCACGATCACGTCCTCCGCGCCATTCGCGAACAGCGCGTCCGCCGCCGCACAAATGGTGCCACCCGTGTCGATCATGTCATCGACCAGCACACACACCCGGCCCCGCACATCACCGACCACCTCATGAACCGTGACCTGATTGGCCACATGCGGATCCCGCCGCTTGTGCACGATCGCCAGCGGCGCGCCCAGCCGGTCGCACCAGCGGTCCGCGACCCGCACCCGGCCGGCGTCCGGCGACACCACGGTGAGCTTGGACCGGTCGACCTTGGCACCCACATAGTCCGCGAGCACCGGCAGCGCGAAGAGATGGTCCACCGGACCGTCGAAGAAGCCCTGGATCTGGTCCGTGTGCAGATCGACCGTGAGAATCCGGTCGGCACCCGCCGTCTTCAGCATGTCCGCGATCAGCCGCGCCGAGATGGGCTCACGGCCACGGTGCTTCTTGTCCTGACGGGCATAGCCGTAGAACGGAACGATCACCGTGATCGAGCGCGCGGAGGCCCGCTTCAGCGCATCGACCATGATGAGCTGCTCCATGATCCACTTATTGATCGGAGTCGTGTGGCTCTGGATCAAAAAGCAGTCGGCACCGCGCGCGGACTCCTGGAAGCGGACGTAGATCTCGCCGTTGGCGAAGTCGAATGCCTTGGTCGGGACCAAGCTGACGCCCAGCTCATGGGCGACCTCCTCGGCCAGCTCGGGGTGGGCGCGGCCGGAGAAGAGCATCAGCTTCTTCTCGCCGGTCGTCTTGATCCCGGTCACAACAAGTCTCCTTGGATGTCACTTTGGTGCACTTCTCACCGTACGCCCCGCACGACGTACCTGTGCAGATGTCACTGCTGCCTCTCGTCCTCCCGACGAGCGGCCTCGGCGGCCCGTGCCGCGGCACTTCCGGGGCGCTTGCGGGCAACCCAGCCCTCGATGTTCCGCTGCTGCCCGCGTGCGACGGCGAGCGAGCCCGGGGGCACATCCTTGGTGATGACCGAGCCGGCAGCGGTGTACGCGCCGTCCCCGATCGTGACGGGAGCCACAAGCATGTTGTCGGCCCCGGTCCGGCAGTGGCTGCCGATGGTGGTGTGGTGCTTGTTCACACCGTCGTAGTTCACGAAGACGCTCGCCGCACCGATGTTGGTCTGCTCACCGATCGTCGCGTCGCCCACATAGGACAGATGCGGCACCTTGGTGCCCTCGCCGATCGTGGCGTTCTTCATCTCCACGTACGTACCCGCCTTGGCCCTCGCACCCAGCCGGGTCCCGGGACGCAGATACGCGTACGGCCCCACACTCGCCCCCGCGCCGACCACCGCGCCGTCCGCGACGGTGAACGCCACGACCGCGCCCGCGCCGACCGTGGTGTCGGTGAGCCGGGAATTCGGCCCCACCTCGGCATGCGCGGCCAGATGAGTGGCCCCCAGCAACTGGGTACCCGGGTGCACCAGTGCGTCCGGCTCGAACGTGGCCGTCACATCGATCCAGGTGGTGGCCGGATCGACGACGGTCACCCCGCTCAGCATCGCGCGCTCCAGCAGCCGGTCGTTCAGCAGCCTTCGCGCCTCCGCCAACTGCACACGGTTGTTGATCCCGAGGATCTCCCGGTGATCCGCCGCCACGCACGCGCCCACCCGGTGCCCGGCCTCGCGCAGAATGCCGAGCACATCGGTGAGGTACTCCTCACCCTGGCTGTTGTCGGTGCGCACCTTGCCGAGGGCGTCGGTGAGCAACTGCGCGTCGAAGGCGAACACCCCGGAATTGATCTCGCGGATCGCGCGCTGCGTGTCGGTCGCGTCCTTGTGCTCCACGATCGCGGTGACGGCGCCGCTCGCGTCGTCCCGCACGATCCGGCCGTAGCCGGTGGCGTCGGGGACCTCGGCGCTCAGCACGGTCACGGCGTTCCCGTCGTCGGAGTGCGCCGCGGCGAGCCGCTGGAGCGTCTCGCCGGTCAGCAGCGGCGTGTCACCGCAGACGACGATCACGGTGCCGTCGAGGGCGACCCCGCTGTCGGACAGCTCCTCCAGACCCATCCGGACGGCGTGCCCGGTGCCGTTCTGCTCGTGCTGGACGGCGGTGCGCACCTCGGCGTCGATCTCGGCCAGATGCGCGGAGACCTGCTCCCGGGCGTGGCCGACCACGACGACGAGATGCTCGGGTGAGAGCTCACGGGAGGCGGCGACGACGTGCCCGACGAGGGAGCGGCCGCAGAGGGCGTGCAGAACCTTCGGGGTCGCCGATTTCATGCGGGTGCCTTCACCCGCTGCGAGTACGACGACGGCTGCCGGGCGGTTGGCGCTCACGGGTGTGCCCTTCGGCTTCGGGGGTGGACACCCGCAGGATACCGAGAGGTTTCCGGGCGGAAAGGAAGGAGGGTCCCGAGCCGGACGGTCAGGACCCGAACTTGAAGCTCCCCTGCCAGGACTCGAACCCGGACTAATGGCACCAAAAGCCACTGTGCTGCCTATTACACCACAGGGGAGGGCAAATGACCTAAATCGGACATTCGGTCAGTCTGTCGACTGGGCCCCCACCACTATGCCGTACCACCAGCCTTCAATGCGACGGTATAGGTCAGCACTGTTCGCCACGCAGACCACGAGGCAGCCTCGATAGTCGTCACCGATGTTCTTGCGGACGGTCTCTGGGTTGTGCTTTTTCAGGGTCGTCTTGCCGAAAGTGCTGACATCGACGCCGGTCAGATCGGCCCAGTAGCGCTCTGCCGAGGTGACATCGGCGGACTCGTGGATGCTGACGTGGAGACGCAGATGCTCGCGAGGAACTTTGAGCAGGTTCAGCCACCGCAGATGCAGTGTGATGACGTCGGGGTCACTGTTGATGAACTGCAGGTACTCGCGTCTGGTGTGGGGTTTGTCCTTGACTCCCTCCGCCCAGTAGAGCGTCACCCCTGCCATGAACAGCTCGCGGTCGGTTAGTGGGCCGATCTCCCGCGCCGCCGCGAGCTTCGTCCGCTGCCGCTCGACCTCCCGCTGCCGCAGCGTCGCCTCCCACCCCCGCTTGGCGATCGCCGACGCCTCCTCCCGGGTGCGCGGCGGCCGGTCCGGTTTCGGCAGGTCGCGGACCCAGAGCGAGATGGAGCTCTTGGAGCAGCCGAGCTCGAGCTGGATCCTGTCGTAGGTCATCCCCTGCAGCCGCATCTCGCGCGCCTTGGCCCGGAGGTCGTCCTTGGCGTTGGGGCGCTTGGTCCACTCGGGTGGCGGCTCGCCCTCCAGGAGGCGGTTCAGGATGTCGTTGTTGCTGACCTTCAGCCGGTCGCGGATCTGTCGGCGGCTCATCCCCTCCTTCCGTAACGCGATCGCCCGTTCTCTCAGTTCTTCGAACGTGGTCGACCCGTCGAGGAGGCCGCCCACGCTGTCGCCGTCGCGGCGCTGTGGTGCGTTCATGGCCACAGGGTCGTTCGACATCAGGGCGCGCCGGGTCGAAAACGTGGGCGATTCATTCGTTCGAGTTAAATGGGCGGTTTTGCCTGATGTTCGAGTCTCTTATGCGCCGCCGTGTCCCCGGGAAAAGCGCCTGCGCCCGGCCGTAGGCTGGTCGCTATGAGTTCGACGGGGGAAGAGGCGGCGGGTGCGCAGGGCGTGCCCGTGGGGTCGTGGTGGTGGTCGCGGCGGCGGAGTATGGGGCTCGATGTCCTGCTCGCCGCGGTGTCGGCGGTGGAGTGTGCCGTAGAGGGCGTCTTTTTCGCGCATAATGCCCGGATTCCGGTTGCCGCCGGGGTGCTGATCGGGGCGATTGTCGGGGCCGCGCTGGTGTTGCGGCGGCGCTGGGCGATCGCCGTGGTGCTGATATCGATCGCGATCACGCCCGCCGAAATGGGTCTGCTGCTGGGTGTCGTGTCGCTGTACACGCTGGCCTCGTCCGAGGTGCCGCGCCGGATCACGGCGCTGCTGGCCGGGATGGCGGCGGTGGGGAGCTTCCTCGTCACGGTGATCGGCCTTCGGCTGGACAATCCGCAGAGTGGTCTGGGGACCTCCGTGTGGGAGGCCCCGATGTTCGCCATGGTGCTCACCTTGGGGCTGACCGCTCCGCCGGTGTTGCTGGGGCTGTATGTCCGGGCGCGGCGGCGGCTGGTGGAGAGCCTGCGGGAGCGGGCGGACGGTCTGGAGCGGGAGCTGTCGCTGCTCGCGGAGCGGGCGGAGGAGCGGGCCGAGTGGGCGCGTAATGAGGAGCGGACCCGGATCGCGCGGGAGATGCATGACGTGGTGGCGCACCGGGTGAGCCTGATGGTGGTGCATGCGGCGGCGTTGCAGGCGGTGGCGCTCAAGGATCCGGAGAAGGCGTCGAAGAACGCGGCGCTGGTGGGCGATATGGGGCGGCAGGCGCTGACGGAGTTGCGGCAGATGCTGGGGGTGCTGCGGTCGGAGGATGGTCTGCGGGCTCCGGGTGCGGCTTCGGCCGCTGTCGCGTCGGGGGCGGTGTCGGCTGCCGGGGATCCGGCCGCCGGTGCGGCCGGGTCTTCTGGCGATGTCGACGAGCCCTCCACAGATGCTGCTGAGGAGCGGCCGCTGGCGTCGGTGGCGGCCGCGGCTTCGGCGGCGGCGCAGGCCGCGGGTTCGGCGGGGAGGGATGTGGGGGCGCTCGGGGGGCCGCGGCTGGCGGAGCTGGAGGCGCTGGTCGGGCAGTCCCGGGCGGCGGGGATGGCCGTGGAGCTGTCGGTGGAGGGTGAGGAGCGGCGTTATGCGGCTCCGGTGGAGCAGACGGCGTACCGGGTGGTGCAGGAGGCGCTGACCAACGTCCATAAGCATGCTCCGGGCGCGAGTGCCCGGGTGCGGGTGGCGCATCGTTCGGCCGAGATCGCGGTTCAGGTGGAGAACGGGCCGTCGGAGCGGGGTGCGGCGGATGCCGGGCTGCCGAGTGGGGGGAATGGTCTGGTCGGGATGCGGGAGCGGGTGTCGACGCTCGGTGGGGGTTTTGTGTCGGGGGCCACGGAGGCGGGTGGCTTCCGTGTGTCGGCGGTGATCCCGGACGGTACGGATGACACGGATCACACCGACGGCATGGATGAGAAGGATCACATGGACCGCGGGGATCGGTCGGAGGGGCGGCCGGCGGACGGCACCGCGGCCGGGGGCCGCGGCGGGGGCGTGGAGCGGGCGCAGAGCGCCTAGTGCCCGCGGCCGGTCGGATCGCGCGCGGTGCGCGGGTTATGCGCGGTGCGGGGGTTATGCGCGGGCCAGCCTGGCCGGGAGTGCGCCGGTGACGAGGGTGCTGAGGGCGGCGTCCAGGGTGGGGCCGAGGTACCAGTCTCCGGTGTGGTCGAGGCTGTAGACGCGGCCTTCCGCGTCGATGGTCAGCAGTGCCTGGCCGTCGGATTCTTCGCCCAGTGGGCAGATCTCGGTTTCGAGGGCGTGGCCCAGGTCGCCGAGGGTGCGGGCGAGGTGGAGGCCGTGCAGGGGGTCGATGCGGAAGGGGGTGGGGGCGATTTCGCGGCCCGCGCCGGGCGGCTGGATGTGGAGGCCGCCGAATTCCGCCCATGCCTCGACGGCGGCCGGGAAGACGGCGTGCCGGTGGCCTGCGGGGGAGGTGTGGGCGCGCAGGGTGTCGGCCCAGACTTCGGCGCGGTGCATGTCCCAGCGGCCGGGCTGCCAGCCGGCGTCGCGCAGGGCGGCGTCGACGGCGACGGAGAAGCGGGTGACGTCCAGGCGGTCGATGGGTTGTCGGGCCGGGCGTGTCGGCGGTGTCTGCGCCGCCCCCGGGGCCTGTGGTGCTTGTGGTGCCTGATGTGCCTGGTTCATGTGGTCTCACCCACGATCCGTACGCCGAAGTGGGCCAGCAGCGCGGCGCAGGACAGGCAGGGCGGGGCGTAGCTGCCGTGCTGGGGGTCGCCCGCCTCCCGGATCCTGCGGGTGGTGAGCTTGGCCTGTTTGAGGGAGCGGCGGGCCTCACCCTGGGTGAGCGGTTTGCGGGAGGCGCGCTTGGAGCGGCCTGCTTCGACGTTGGCCAGGTGGCGGGAGAGCAGGATCGCCTCGGGGCAGCGGCCGGTGAAACGTTCGCGCTGGCCGCTGGCGAGTGCGTCGAGGAATTCCTGGACCAGTGGGTGGAGCGTCGGCGGCTGTTCGGCCTTGCCTCCGGTGCAGGTCAGCGTCTCGCCGCGGACGGACAGCGCGGCCGCGACGGCGGGCAGGATGCCGTCGCGGCGGCGGTGGAGCGGCGGCGGGCCGGCGTCGGGGTCGACGCTGCTCCATCTCAGCCGGGGGTCGCCGGCTGCGAGGGCGGCGCCGTCGCCGCCTCCGTTGCTCTGCGTGATGTGCATGTGGTGGATCCCTCCCTGTGCAATCCCCCGGTTGCAATGATCAGATTGCCAAATCGCGTGGGCGCTGCGGTAGTCCGGGCCTGAACGACCTGGTCGGGGCGGAGGCCGTCATGAGGGGGGATGGCCGCCCGGTTCGGCCGGTTGCGTCACCGCATAGGCTGTGCCCAGTAGCCAGCATCAGCAGGGGGCAACCGCCATGACGACAGGTCGGCTCGGGCAGCATGCCGCGCCACCGAACACGGCCTACGCCGGGCAGGTCGTGCACTTCCCGGATCCCGTCCGGGCCGCGCGCCACCCCAAGGGCGTCCAAGTGGACGAACAAGGCTTTCCGGACTTCTCGCCGTATGCGCGTGCGGCCGCCGAAATCGCCGAGCCCCCGGAGGGGTTCGGCGTCGACGAGCTTCGGCTGACGGACTATGTCTCGGCGAACGCGGCGCTGCACGCCACCGGTCATGAGCTGTGGAACGGGGCGTCGGCGGTGGCCACCCCGCACGGCTGGACCTGGCACCACGTGGTCGGCACCCGCCGGATGGAGCTGGTTCCGGTCGAGGTCAAGGCGCTGCTGCGGCATCACGGCGGCCTTGCGACGGCGCAGGTGGACCAGGAGAAGCGGGGCACCCGCCCGTTGCAGGAGACCCGGCCGATCCATGTGGGCCTGCCGCTGAGGGGCATTTCGGTCACCGAGGAGCAGGTGCTCGGTGTCGAGGAGGATCTGGGCTATCGGCTGCCCGAGTCGTATCGCGCCTTCCTCAAGGCGGCGGGCGGCTGCGCGCCGGTCGGCACGGCGCTGGACCCGGAGCTGGGGCTGCTGATCGACCAGCCGTTCTTCACGGTGCGCGATGAGGCGGCGGTCAATGACCTCGTCTATATCAACAAGTGTCTGCGGGACCACTTCACCAAGGACTATCTGGGCGTGGGCTTCGTCCAGGGCGGTGTGATCGCGGTCAAGGTGAAGGGTGACGCGATCGGCTCGGTGTGGTTCTGTGCGTACGACGATGCGCGGGACCGTGACGGCTGGACGGTCCAGGAGCGGGTGGGGCGGCTGTTGCTGCCGTGCGGCGACGACTTCGACGCCTTCCTGCTCCGGCTGGCGGGCAATCCGCCGGAGCTGGAGACCGTGGCGAACCTGATGGTGGACGGTGGATTCGCGTACGCCGTCCCGGTGGAGGGGTGAGCGCGATGGTGACCTTCGCACAGGCGCAGGAGCGCGCGGAACTCTGGATCAACGGCGATGTGCCGGCCTATCAGCAGCGCGAGGCGCGGGTTCGGGAGTTCGACCTGGGCTTCGTGGTCTGGGCCGAGGACCGGGCGGACGGGCCGGTCTCGGGCCGGGGGGCCGAGGGCACGCGGATCGTGATCGCCCGCGACAGCGGCGAGACCACGCTGTGGCCGGGGCTGCCGGTGGGTGAGGTGATCCGCCGTTACGAGGAGCGGTACGGCACGACCGACGGCTCCCGTGACGAGTCCACCACTGGCCGACAAGAGCGCATCGACTTGAACGCGACGTCCTTCCTGCTCACTCCGCCGGAGTGGCTGCAGGAGGCGGCGGACGCGATGAGCAGCCGGTCCGAGGGGCCGGCGGACCTTCCCGGGCAGCGGCCGGGGGCGGAGCCGGGCGGGGGCGCGCCCGATGCGTCCGCGCCCGTATCGACCCCTTCCGTTCCTTCGGCTTCTCCTGCTCCTTCGGCTTCTCCTGCTCCTTCCGCCGCTTCGGCTGCTTTGCCTCCGGAGAACGGCTGGCCGTCGGCCGGTGGGCCGGGGGCCGGGCCCGGGGTGTCGGCACCCAGGATCTCGGGCGAGGACGACTGGCCGTCGGACGGCGGGGTACGGAGCGCCGCGCCGGACGCGCCGCACGGCGCGCCGGGTGCGCCGCCCGTTCCGGGGCCGCCTGCTGCGCCTGGGCCCGTTCCGGGTGCGCCTGTTCCTGGCGGGCCTGTTCCGGGTGCGCCGCAGGGGCGGGGCGGGGTCGTGGACGACTGGCCGTCCGACGGTGTCGCGCGCCCGCTCGCGGCCGGCTCGCAGCAGGACGCCCGGCCCGGCCAGGGTGTCCCGTCCGGCGGTGAGGGCTGGCAGGGCGCGCCGCCTCCGCCCGGTGGGGCGGGCCCCGGTGGGGCGGCCCCCGGTGGGGCGAGCCCGTGGGCCCCGCCCGCGCCGGACGCCGGTACGTCCTCCTCGGGGGGCCGGTCCGGCAACGCGGCCACGCCAGGCGACAGTACGCCGTGGGCCGGTACGGACATCAGGGGCGACGACGACCGCTCGGTCGCCCCGCCCGCCACGGTCTTCGCGCCGCCGCTCGCGGGCTCCGACGACGAGGACACTCCGCCGCCGGGTGTACGGCCCGACGCCAAGACCGAGTTGATGTCCGGCGGCAGCTCGCTGCCGCCCACGGCCATCGCCCCGTCCCTCGACTTCCCGGCGCAGCAGGGCGGCTCCGGTGCCGCTCCGGGTGCCGGCCCCGGAGCCAACCCGGGTGACATCGCGGACGCCGCCACCCGCAAGGCGGGCGGCGGTGCGATGCCTCCGCCGCCCGGTGTGCCGGGGGCGCCCGGTGCCCGGCCGGGTGCGGACTCCACGCCTCCGCCGCCGTCCGGGCCCGGTGCCCCCGGCGCTCCGGCCGGGGGATACGTACCGACGCAACTGGTCTCGCAGCTCGGCCCCGACGGCCCCGGTGGCGGCCCGCAGCCACCCGGCCCTCCCGGTGCTCCCGGTGCTCCCGGTGGGCAGGGCGGTGGGCAGACGCCGCCTCCGCCGGGTGCGCCCGGTAGGCCCGGCGGCGGGGTGCACGCTGCCGCGACGATGCTCGCGGGCGGTCCGGGTATGCCCGGCCAGACGCCGCCCCCGGGTGCCCCGCAGCCGCCCGGCCCCCCCGGTCCTCCCGGCCCCCCTGGTCCTCCCGGGGTGCCTGGTGCCGGTCAGACGCCGCCCCCCGGTGCGCACGGTGCCGGTCAGACGCCGCCTCCGCCGGGTGCGCCCGGTACGCCCGGCGGCGGGGTGCATGCTGCCGCGACGATGCTCGCGGGCGGTCCGGGTACGCCCGGTCAGATCCCGCCCCCCGGTGCCCCGCAGCCGCCCGGCATGCCAGGCGCTCCGGGGCAGGGTGCTCCATCCGGCCCGCAGCCGCCCGGCCCACCCGGTGTCCCCGGTGCGGGTGGTCCGCAGACGCCGCCGCCCCCGCCGGGCGCGGCCGGGTCGCCGTATCCGGGTGGACCGGGCGCGCCGGGTGCTCCCGGTATGCCGCCGCCCGCCGGCGCTCAGGTCCAGGGCCTGGCCCCGCCGCCCGGCACGCCCGCGCCGGGCACGCCCGCTCCGGGTATGCCCGCGCCCGGCACACCTGCCCCAGGCATGCCCGCCCCGGGTACGCCAGCTCCCGGCACGCCCGTGCCGGGTATGGGGTCGCAGCCCGGCTATGCGTATCCGCCGCCGCCCCCCGGCCAGCCGACCGTGGGTCCGGGCTATATGGCGGTGCTGCGCTACCGCGCGCAGGACGGTTCGGAGCAGCAGCTCATCCGCCGTTCGGCGCCCGGGACGCCGCATCCGGAGTGGCAGATCCTGCATGAGCTGCGGGCGATGAACGTGCCGCCGCAGCAGGTGCTGGAGCTGCATACCGAGTTGGAGTCCTGTGATCTGCCCGGTGGTTACTGTGCCCGGATGATCCGGGAGAGCTGGCCGCAGGTGCGGATCAGTCACACCGCTCCGTACGGCCGTGATCATGCGACCCGGCAGCAGGGTGTGCGTCATCTGCTGGCGCACCAGGGCGAGCTGCACCAGGTGGCGGACGGCCCGGCCCGTCCGGCGCCGAACCGGGTGCCGCTGCCGCATCCCAGCCAGGTGCAGCCGATTCCGCCGGTGCCGCCGGAGGGGCTGGCGCATGAGCTGGGCCAGGCGTTCGGGCCGCAGGGCATCGTCCGCTTCGACCAGCGTGCGGTGTCGCGGATGGGCGTTCCGGAAGTGGTGGCGCAGACGCTGGTGTGGGCGGGGCTGCCGCTGGACTTCGGTCCGTTCTTCTGGGCGCAGGCGCAGGCGGGCCGCCCGGTGCCGACGCTGGCGGAGCTGGCGGCGGAGCGTGGGGTGCAGTCCGCGTCGGACGCGGGTTCGTACCTGGTCATGGGCAATGACTTCGGCCGTCAGCTCTGTGTGCAGTACGGCACGGCGAACATCGTGGCGGTGCCGCTGGAGGCGACGCCCCAGCCGACGCCGCCACAGTTCGTGAACTCCGGGCTGCCGGAGTTCGTGCGCTGTATGGCGCTGCTGGGCCGGATGTGGCGGCTGCGGTACGGGCTGACGCCGGACCAGGCGGGCCGGTGGACGGTGGACTTCCAGGCGCAGCTTGCGGGTCTGGATCCGGCGGCGTTGTCGGCTCCGGACAACTGGTGGGCGGTGCTGCTGGAGCAGATGTGGGACGGTCTGTTGTAGGTCCGTCCGCGCGGCTGTGACCGCGTGCACTGTAGGAACGCCGATCGAGGCGCCCGACCCCCGTGACGGGGGCGGGCGCCTCGTCGTTGTTGTCACCGGCGGCGGTCCCGGCCGGAGATTTGGGCGGAGTGTCGCGTTATGGGGGATGAGAGGCCATCTATAAAGATGTGCGCCGAAGCGCGTTGCATACCGGACAAAAGGGGTTCCAAGGATGGGCGCATCGGTGTCACGTCAGGGCTTCACCATCGTCGGCGGACGGGGCCGTGGCTACCGGCCCGCGCAGGTCGACCACTATGTGGCGGAGCTGTCCGAAGCACGGGACGCGGCGTGGGAGCGCGCCGCGCGCCTCACCGTGCTGGCCAATGAGCTGTCAGCCGAGGCGGAGCGGCTGCGCGAGGTGATCGCCCAACTGGCCCCCCAGACGTATGAGTCGCTCGGCGACCGGGCCCAGCTCATCCTCATGGCGGCCGAGGAGGAGGTCGTCTGTCTGCGGGCGGCGGCCGAGGCGTCGGCGCAGGAGGAGTGGGAGGCGGCGCAGGCCGTGGCCCGTACGGTGCGGGACGCGGCTCGTGACGAGGCCGAGCGGGTCCGGGAGGCCGCCGAGGTGGCGGCGCGCGCGACCTTGGAGTCGGGCCAGGTGGATGTGGACGAGCTGCGGGCCGTCTCGCGTCAGGACGCCAAGGAGTGGCGGACCCAGGCGCTGGCGGAGCTGAAGGAGATGCGGCAGCGCGCCGCCGGGATCCTGGCCGAGCAGGAGCGGGAGCACGTCGAGCGGTGGGAGGCGGCGGGCCGTGAACTGGCCGAGCGGGACCACGCGATGGCGGCCCGGCTGGCCCAGTTGGAGGAGTACGCCCAGGCGACGCTCGCCGACGCCAAGCGGGAGTACGGGATGGCCGAGCAGACCGCGCGGCTGCGGCAGGAGGACGCGCAGGCGCAGGCGGCGGAGATCATCGCCCAGGCGCGGGCCCGCGAGGAGCGCCTGGCGCGGGAGACGGAGCGGACGCTGCGCGAGCATGTGGAGCGGCGTGAGGAGCTCAAGGCGCATCTGGAGCATGTGCGTGGCAGTCTGGCGGCGCTGACCGGTAGGTCGGTGGCGGCGGAGGACGCTGCGGCGGCGCCGCGCCCCGAGTCCTGAGCGCACTGCCGCGCCCCGAGTTCCTGAGCGCATCGCCGCGCTCCGAGTCCTGAGCGCATCGCCGGGCCGCGGGCATGCGACCGCCGACGGGGGAGCGGATGCCGCCCGGTCCCGGCTCCGTCCAGTCCGACCGCGTCAGGATTCCGTCTCGGCCTCGGCTTCGGTACGGACCGGGAAGCGGCGCGGGGCGAGGAACACCAGTACCAGCAGCGCGAGCAGCGCGGCGGTCGCCGAGCCCAGGTAGACGTGGTCGACGGCGGTGTCCACGGCCCGCCGCAGATAGTCGGCCGCCTGGTCGGTGAGGGTGCCGGGGTGTTCCAGGGCGCGGGAGACCGAGTCCAGGTCGTCGGGCAGTCCCGGCCGGATGGCGTCGGGGGCTGCGGTGAGCCGGGAGGCCAGGGTCGCGTTGGCGACGGCCCCGAAGAGCGCCGCCCCGAGGCTCTGGCCGACCTGGCGGCAGAAGAGGATCGAGGCGGTGGCGGTGCCGCGTTCGGCCCATCCCACGGACGACTGCACTCCGATGATCAGCGGCAGTTGGAAGAGCCCGAGGGCGCCCCCGAGCAGCAGCATGATCAGCGCGGGCTGCCAGGCGGCGCCGGGGTAGGGGAGGAGGGGGAAGGCGGCCAGGATCAGTGTGGCGGCGGCCATGCCGGTGATGGCGCAGCGCCGGAAGCCGACGCGGTTGTAGACGCGGCTGCTGAGCGCGGCCGCGATCGGCCAGCTCAGCGTCATCGTGGAGAGCACGAAACCGGCCGGTATGGGTCCGAGTCCCAGCACCGACTGGGCGTAGGTGGGCAGAAAGACGGTCGGGGCGATCATCAGCAGGCCGAGTGCGGCGAAGGCGAGGTTGACGGCCGAGATGGTGCGGCGGCGCCAGACCCAGCCGGGGATGAGCGGTTCGGCGGCGTGCCGTTCGATCCATACGGTGGCCGCGGCGCATATGGCGGCGCCGCCGAGCATGGTGAGTGACGGGGCGGACAGCCAGTCCCAGGCCACTCCGCCCTGGACGAGGGCGGTCAGCAGCAGTCCGCCGGTGAGGAAGACGCCGAGTGCCCCGGCCCAGTCGATCCTGGGGCGGCCTTCCCGGCGCCGTCCCGGTTCGTGCAGATGGCGGGTGATGAGGAGGAACGCCAGGGCGCCGACCGGCAGGTTGATGAGGAAGATCCAGCGCCAGTCGGCGTATCCGGCGAGCACGCCGCCGATCGCGGGGCCCGCCACCGAGGAGAGCGCCCAGACGGAGGAGAGCCTGGCCTGTATCTTCGGGCGCTCCTTGAGCGGGTAGAGGTCGGCGGCGACGACCTGGATGGTGCCCTGGAGTGCCCCGCCGCCCAGTCCCTGGACGATCCGGAAGGCGATGAGGGACGTCATGTTCCAGGCGGCGGCGCACAGCAGTGAGCCGATGAGGAAGACGACGATGCCCGCGAGCAGGATGGGTTTGCGGCCGAAGGTGTCGGAGAGCTTTCCGTACAGCGGCAGGGAGACGGTGACGGCGAGCAGATAGCCGGAGAAGAGCCAGGAGAAGACGGAGAAGCCGCCGAGGTCGCCGACGATCTGCGGTACGGCGGTGGAGATGATGGTCGCGTCGAGCGCGGCCAGCGCCATGCCGAGCATGAGGGCGGCGGCGACGGGGCGGCGGCCGCGGCGGGTGGGGGTGCCGGGGTGCGGCTGGGGTGCGGGGGGTCTGGGGTCGGCGTCCATCGGCCGTCGTGCGGTGCCGCCCACGGTGGCGCGCTCCCTTCGCCGGTACGCGCCGGCACGTGTCCCTGATGTTCGTACGCGGGACTCCCGTACGCACGATTCTTGTACGACCCACGATTCCATGGCGGGACAGGCTGGAGGAAGAACGCATCCAGGCTGTCCAGAAGGCCCGGCTTGAGCCTGACGTGGCGGAAGGGTGCAGAATCTACCCCGAGTCCGGGTCAGCCTCAGGACTCACTCCCCTAGGGGATGCCCGCCCTGTACTCCTACTCCCGGTTCGTCCGGGCGGATGAGGAGCCTGTCGTCCCGGCTTCATAAGGTTGCTACGGGCTGCGCGACCGAGGGGGTGGGGCTAGCCCTACCGCTGAGAGGGAGTCCTTCCCCATCGCGGAGGTTCCCGGATCACGGCAATCTGGATGCCGTGGTCGGGGAGCGACATCGCCGATCAATTACTGAAGGAGAAAGAGTGACAACGGCTGTATCGATTCCCAGGACCGGGGGCAGCGGAGGACATACGGCCGTCGCCGCCCGTGCACGTCAGGTGGTCAAGGCGTATGGCTCGGGGGAGACCCGGGTGGTCGCGCTGGACCATGTGGACGTGGACATCGCCCGCGGGCAGTACACCGCGATCATGGGCCCGTCCGGCTCCGGCAAGTCGACCCTGATGCACTGCCTGGCCGGTCTGGACACCGTCAGCTCCGGGCAGATCTTCATCGACGAGACCGAGATCACCGGGCTGAAGGACAAGAAGCTCACCAAGCTGCGCCGGGACCGGATCGGCTTCATCTTCCAGGCGTTCAACCTGCTGCCGACGCTCAGCGCGATCGAGAACATCACGCTGCCGATGGACATCGCGGGCCGTAAGCCCGACCGGGCCTGGCTGGACCAGGTGGTGGAGACCGTGGGTCTGTCCGGCCGGCTCAAGCACCGTCCGAACCAGCTCTCCGGCGGTCAGCAGCAGCGCGTCGCGGTGGCCCGCGCCCTCGCCGCCCGTCCCGAGATCATCTTCGGTGACGAGCCGACCGGAAACCTGGACTCGCGGGCCAGTGCCGAGGTGCTGGGCTTCCTCAAGCGGTCGGTGGACGAGCTGGGCCAGACCATCGTGATGGTCACCCATGACCCGGTCGCCGCCTCCTACGCCAACCGTGTGCTGTACCTGGCCGACGGCCGGATCGTCGACGAGATGTACAACCCGACGGCCGATCTGGTCCTGGAGCGCATGAAGCACTTCGACGCGCGAGGACGGGTGTCATGACCGTTCTCAAGACCTCACTGCGCAACTTCGTCGCCCACAAGGGGCGGATGGCGCTGTCCGCGATCGCCGTGCTGCTGTCGGTGGCGTTCGTCTGCGGCACGCTCGTCTTCACCGACACCACCAACGCCACGTTCGACAAGCTCTTCGCGAGCACCGCCTCCGATGTCACGGTCAGCCCCAAGGGCGCCAGCGACAACGACACCCGGCAGGGCCGGATCCGTTCGCTGCCCGGTTCTGAGCTGGCGCGGCTGAAGCAGGTGGACGGCGTCAAGTCGGTGATCGGCGACGCCACCAGCCAGTCGATCACCGCCGCCGACCGGAACGACAACAGCATCGGCTCGGACTCCGGCGCCCCGACCATCGGCACCAACTGGGACCCGACCGAGACGCGCTCGGTCCAGGTCACCTCCGGTCACGCGCCGCGCGGCCCGACCGAGGTGATGGTCGACGCCGACACCGCGAAGAACAAGAAGCTGAAGCTGGGCGACGAGATGCGGATCATCGCCATCCCCGGCGAGTTCCGCGCGAAGATCGTCGGCATTGCCACGTTCCAGGTGACCAACCCCGGCGCCACGCTGGTCTTCATGGACACCGACACCGCGCAGCGCAAACTGCTCGGCGCTCCCGGGGTGTACTCCAGCTATCAGCTCACCGCCCAGCCGGGCGTCAGCCATGAGCAGCTCAAGAAGAGCGTGGTGGCCGACCTCGGCACCGCTGTGAAGGTGCAGACGAAGGCCGAGTCCAGCAAGGAGGCCGAGGACGGCATCGGCTCGTTCCTGGACGTCATGAAGTACGCGATGCTCGGCTTCGCCGGGATCGCCGTCCTGGTCGGCATCTTCCTGATCGTCAACACCTTCTCGATGCTGGTCGCCCAGCGCACCCGTGAGATCGGCCTGATGCGGGCCATCGGCTCCAGCCGGAAGCAGATCAACCGGTCGGTGCTGATCGAGGCGCTGCTGCTGGGCATCGTCGGCTCGATCCTCGGTGTCCTCGGCGGGGTCGGCCTCGCGGTCGGCCTGATGAAGATCATGGGCAGCGCGGGTCTGCATCTGAGCACCGACCAGCTCACGGTGAAGCCCACCACGCCCATCATCGGCATCGGCATCGGCGTCATCGTCACCGTCATCGCGGCGTACATCCCCGCCCGCCGGGCCGGGAAGATCTCCCCGATGGCGGCCCTGCGCGACGCGGGCACCCCGGCGGACAGCAGGGCCGGCTGGATCCGCGGCGTGATCGGCACCCTCCTCACCGCGGGTGGCGCGGCGTCCCTGGTGGTCGCGGGGAACGCGGACAAGGCGGTCGACGGCTCGATGTTCCTGGGCGTCGGCGTGGTGCTGACGCTCATCGGCTTCATCGTCATCGGCCCGTTGCTGGCCGGTCTGGTGGTCCGCGCGCTGGCCACCGTCGTCCTGCGGATCTTCGGCCCGGTCGGCCGGCTGGCCGAGCGCAACGCGCTGCGCAACCCGCGGCGCACCGGCGCCACCGGCGCGGCCCTGATGATCGGCCTGGCGCTGGTCGCCTGTCTGTCGGTGGTGGGCTCCTCGATGGTCGCCTCGGCCACCGATGAGCTGGACAAGTCGGTGGGCGCGGACTTCATCATCCAGTCCGACATGGGCCAGCCGATCACCGAGGGGATCGAGAAGTCGGTGCGCCAGGCCAAGGGCCTGAAGCACATCAGCGAGGCCAAGAACATCGACGGCGCCAAGGTCACCCTGCCGGACGGCAAGACGGTCACCAAGGACCTTTCGGCCGCCAGCCCGACGTACGCGGAGGACCTGCGCACCCCGGTGGTCGAGGGCGATCTGGCCGCCGCGTACGGCAAGGACGCCATGTCGGTGCCGGAGGGCTTCGCCAAGGACCACAAGGTGAAGAAGGGCGACACCCTGACCGTCGCCTTCAAGGAGGGCCGGACCGCCAAGCTGACCGTCGCCGCGATCACCTCGGACGACGTCAGCCTCGACAAGGGCGCGCTGTACCTCAACATCGCCACCGTCGAGAACTATGTCCCCGCCAAGCTGATCCCGGCGGACGTCATGATCCTGGCGCAGGCCAAGGACGGCCAGGAGGACGCGGCGTACGCCTCCCTCAAGGCCCAGTTGCACCACTACCCGTCGGTGAAGGTGCGCGACCAGACCGATTACAAGCAGGAGGTCAAGGACCAGGTCGGTCAGCTCCTCAACCTGGTCTACGGTCTGCTGGCGCTGGCGATCATCGTCGCCGTCCTCGGTGTGGTGAACACCCTGGCCCTGTCGGTCGTCGAGCGGACCCGTGAGATCGGCCTGATGCGCGCCATCGGCCTCTCCCGCCGCCAGATGCGCCGCATGATCCGGCTTGAGTCCGTGGTCATCGCGCTCTTCGGCGCGCTGCTGGGGCTGGGTCTTGGCATGGGCTGGGGAACCACGGCCCAGAAGCTGCTGGCGCTCGAGGGTCTGAAGACCCTGGAGATCCCGTGGCCGACGATCATCACGGTGTTCATCGGCTCGGCCGTGGTGGGTCTGATCGCGGCGCTGGTCCCGGCCTTCCGGGCGGCGCGGATGAATGTGCTGAACGCGATCGCCACGGAATAGCCAGAGCCAACGGGGGAAATGAGGCCCGCTGCCCTTCCATGGGGGAGGGGCAGAAGGCCGACCGGCCCGGTGTGCGACGGGGGAGCGCACCGGGCCGGTTTTTCCTGTGCACCGGGCCGGACCGCTCGGGTGCTCCGGGCGTTTGACTTCGAGTGCGCTCCAACTCCTAGCGTGATCGTCACGACCAATCGTCACGACCACGAGGGAGGTACCCGATGTCCGCACTGCCCACCCGTCGCCTGGGTGCGCTGACCGTCGCGGCCCAGGGCCTGGGCTGCATGGGCATGAGCCATGGCTACGGCGCCTCGGACGACGCCCAGTCGATCGCCACCGTCCACCGCGCCCTCGACCTCGGCGTCACGCTGCTGGACACCTCCGACTTCTACGGCGCCGGGCACAACGAGGAACTGCTCGGCCGGGCCCTGGCCGGGCGCCGGGACCAGGCGGTCCTGGCCACCAAGTTCGGCTTCGCCAACCAGCTCGGGGAGCCGACCGCGATCCGGGGCGACGCCGCCTACGTCCGCCAGGCGTGCGATGCTTCGCTGCGGCGGCTCGGCGTCGACCACATCGACCTCTACTACCAGCACCGCGTGGACCCCGACGTCCCCATCGAGGAGACCGTCGGCGCCATGGCCGAGCTGGTCCAGGCGGGCAAGGTGCGCCATCTCGGCCTGTCCGAGGCGGGCGCGGAGACCATCCGCCGCGCCCACACGGTGCATCCCATCGCGGCGCTGCAGAGCGAATGGTCGCTGTGGACGCGGGACCTGGAGCACGAGATCGCCCCGGTCTGCCGCGAGCTCGGCATCGGCCTCGTGCCCTTCTCCCCGCTCGGCCGCGGCTTCCTCACCGGCCGCTACACCTCGACCGAGGGTCTGCCGGAGGGCGATGTGCGCCGCACCCAGCCCCGGTTCGCCGACGGCAACCTCGAAAAGAACCTGGCCATCGTCGGCAAGCTGACCGAACTGGCCGCCGAGAAGGGCGTCACCGCGGGCCAGCTCGCCCTCGCCTGGGTGCAGCACCGCGGCGACGACGTGGTCCCCATCCCGGGCACCCGGCGCCAGAAGTACCTGGAGGAGAACCTGACCGCCGCCACGATCGAGCTGTCGCCCGAGGAACTGGCCGCGATCGACGCCGCCGCCCCGGCCGGCGAGGTGGCCGGCACCCGGTACGACGAGAAGAGCCTGGCCTTCGTCAACCGCTGACCGCCACGGTGGTTCAGCGGGCATGAAGGTCGATCGGCGGGCGACCGATGAGTTCCGCGGTGCCCCGGGGTCTCAGGTGGTGAACGCATCACCCCAAGGGAGATCACATGACCGAGACCGCGAAAGGCACCCGGCTCGCCGAGGTGGGCCGGGTGGCCGTCACCGTCGCCGATCAGGACCGGGCGCTGGACTTCTATGTGGGCACGCTCGGCTTCGAGAAGCGTGCCGACACCCCCTTCGGCGACGGTCACCGCTGGATCGAGGTGGGCCCGGCCGGCGCCCCGACCGGGATCGCGCTCGTCCTGCCGCGCGAGGGCGGCCAGGGGCCGGGTTACGAGACCGGCATCATCCTCACCTCGCAGGACATCGACGCCGACCACGCGACGCTGCGCTCGCGCGGCGTCGACACCGACCCGGAGGTCCAGCGCTGGGGCGCCCCGGTGCCGCCGATGTTCAGCTTCCGGGACGGGGACGGCAACGCACTGATGGTCGTCGAGAACGGCTGACCGCACCCGGCCGGGAGCCGGTGGAAGAGCCGGTGTCGAGAGCCGGTGGAAGAGCCGGTGGAAGAGCCGGTCCGCGACGGGGGCGGACCGGCTCTTCTGTTCCGTGCGGCTACGACACGTGGCGGCCGATGCGCTCGGCACGGGCGCGCAGCAGGAGCGCGATCCAACTGCGGTAGGGCCGCCAGCCGTCGGCGATCCCGGCCAGCCGGCCGATGTCGCCGGAGGCGGTCTCGTCGAGGCCGTACGCGGTGGCGATGGCCGCGTGCAGTCGCCGTTCGTGGCGCGGGAAGACATCGGGGTGCCCGGCGCCGCGGATGAGGATGAGCTCGGCGGAGAACGGGCCGATGCCGGGAAGGGTGCGCAGCGCCGTAAGGGCGTCGTCCGCCGGCATCGCGCGCAGCCGTGCGGCGTCGAGTTCACCCGCGTCGGCCGCCTCCGCCAGCGCGTGCAGCCGCTCGATCTTCACCTCGGTCAGGCCGGGGATCCGGTTGATCGCGCGCAGCGCCGGCGGGGTGGGGAAGGCGTGCAGGGTCCGGCCCGCGACCTGGACCCGCCGTCCGTACCGCTCGGCGAGGCGGGCCTTGATGGCGGCGGCCTGGGTCATCCGGATGCGGTGGCCGATGACCGCCCACACGGCGGCTTCGTAGGGGGAGTGGAAGCACACCGGCCGAAGGCCCGGAAATTCCGCCATGAGCCCGGCCACCACGGGGTCGGCGGCGGCGAGTTCGGGAAAGCCGCTTCCGTCGACGTCGAGCGAGAGGATGCGCGCGAGCTGGGCCCGGACGGCCGCGTCGGGCCAGGACGGCTCCCCGGCGGATAGGGGCCCCGGCCCGGCGGCCCCGGCGGACACGGGGTCCGCCGGAGAGCCGTCCAGGTCGCCGTCCGGTACGCCGGGATACACGGTGAACTCGGCCCGTACCCCGCCCGCTTCACCATCCGCCGTCTCCTCCTGCCGCACCGCGGCGGCCACCGTCGAGTGGCCGTCGTCGGCGGGAAAGGCCAGGCGGAGCACCTCGTCCGCCGTGCCGGAATAGCTCGCGGGGGTGAAGCCCGCCAGGAAGCGGACGCTCGCCGCCAGCGAGAAGGGACCGGCCGGGGTGAGGGAGACGGCGGTCACGATCAGCCTCCGTGCGCGGTGATGGCGTAGCCCTCGGGGCCGATGAAGGTGAACGTGCGGCCGAAGGGGCTGTCCTGCGGCGGGGCGACGATGGGCACCCCGGCGTCGGCGAGCTGGTCGTGCAGCGCCTGGGCGTCCGTGGTGCGGAACCACAGGGCCACGCCGAGGCCGGGCCGTGCGACGTCGTCGAGCTCCACGCCCGGCAGCGGCTCGCGGACGGCGAACGGGATCGGCTCGGTGGTGAACACCACGGCACCGGGAGGCGAGGCCGGTGCCCGGCGCAGTCCGAGGTGCTTTTCGCAGAAGGCGGCCGCCGCCTCGACATCGCGTACCTGCAGGGCGATGAAGTCGGGGCCGTCAAGGGTGGCGGTCATGGGTCCTCCCCAGGTTGTTTGATGTCAGGACTCTGACATTCCCGGACTGTACGCACACCCCCTCCCTATGTCAAAATCCTGACATGGAAGACCGGACTCCCGTGACCCCGCCGCACCCCGCTCACGACGTCACCGAACATGTGGGATACCGCCTCAAGCGCGCCGCCGCGGCGCTGCGCGGCGCCATGGACAAGGCGCTGCGCGAACGCGGTCTGACGGTGCCGCAGTACGCCTGCCTGGAACTCCTCGACCAGCGGCCCGGCCTGTCCAACGCCGAACTCGCCCGCGGCACCTTCGTCACCCGGCAGTCCATGAACGTCGTCCTGCGCGGCCTCCAGGACGCGGACCTGATCTCCCGGCCCGCCACCACCGACCACGGCCGCGCCCTGCCCGCCCACCTCACCGAGGCCGGCCGCGAACGGCTCGACGCGGCCCGGTCCGCCGTCTACGCCATCGAGCGGACGATGGTCGAGGCCTTCCCGCAACGGCGCCTGGCCGCCCTGCTCGCCGACCTCGACCGCATGGCAAAAGCCCTCGGCGGCTGAGTCCGCATCAGTCGCGGGGGAGCAGGGTGCCCAGGGGGCCGAGGTCCAGGTTGAGGTCCTCCGGCGTCAGTCCGTGCTGGTCGCACAGCTCCGCCATGCGCTGGTCGAGCAGCATCAGCGTGGTGCCGATGCGCTCGATCTGACCGTCGGTGAGGCCGCCCACGTCGATGCGGCGGATGGCCTGGCGCTCCATCAGTTGGCGGAGGAGTTCGACGACCGTCAGCACGAGGGCCACCAGGTCGCGGCCGACCGAGTCGCGGTCGATGTCGAGGTGGGTGGGGGTCGGGGGCGTCGGGGGGCTCATAGCGGGCCGCTGTCGGTCCACGGGGCCGGGACCCGTTCGTTGACCGAGGAGAGCAGGGCGTGCAGGGAGAGGCGGACGAGGGGGACCTCGGCGATCGCGATGACCAGATCGCCGGTGACGACGACGCCGGTGGCGAGCACCCGGTCGAGGAGGTCCACCAGGGGGACGCCGAGCGGTCCGAGGGCCTCGGCGGGGGTGGTGCCCCATGCGGGGGCCTCTTTGCGGGCGATGTCGGCGGGGGCCGCTTCCCATGCCGCTTTGGCCGGGGCGGCGTCCCAGGCGGCCCTGGTCATGGGCACATCCCTCCGTTGGTGCGTCTCGCGTCGGCGGTCCCTCCGCCGGTGAGTCCCCCGTCGATTCCTCCGTCGGCGAAGGAGTAGGGCGCCCATGGCCCGGAGAGCTCGATCTGGACGTCCGTCTCGTCGCGGCGCAACGACGCGAGGGCGGCGCGCAGTTCGCGCTCCCGGCCCAGGTCGAGGAGGTAGGCCGCGTTCAGCACATGGGTACGGTGCTTCCCGGTCACCTCGACGCCGTGCGGGCGCAGCCGGCGCGCGGCCACGGCGAGGCTCCGGACGGCGATGTCCACCCGCTCGGCGGCCCGCAGCGTCACGGTGTGGTGCTGTTCGCGGCTCCGCTGCCGGGTGCGGACGCGGTCCAGATAGGCCCGGCCGCCGGCGGGGCCGGGTGCCGGTCCGTCCGCCGGGGCGGCTTCCGGGGCGGGCGGCGGGCCCGTCTGGGCGTAGACCTTGACGCCCCATTCGGCCCGGCCCGTGATCCGGTCCAGCGCGGTCAGGAGGGAGGTCTCCCGCTCGCCCAGGGCC
The DNA here is from genome assembly GCF_000147815.2 of Streptomyces violaceusniger Tu 4113. Classification (NCBI taxonomy): domain Bacteria; kingdom Bacillati; phylum Actinomycetota; class Actinomycetes; order Kitasatosporales; family Streptomycetaceae; genus Streptomyces; species Streptomyces violaceusniger. The sequence goes on from NC_015957.1 coordinate 1,020,411, forward strand.
TCGCGCGCCCGGTTGTCGTCGAGATAGAGGGTGGCCAGCGGCAGCGGAACGGTGGGGGCCAGTGCCGACGCCGCCGTGATCACCGTGTGGTGGGCGCGGGCGCAGCGCTCCAGCTCATCGCGGTCGGACAGCCGCCGCCGCAGCGCCTCCTCCTCGAACCCGGCCGCGGGCACGTCCTGGACCACGGCGGTGAGCGGGCCCGCCGCGAACGTACGGACGGGGGCGCCGGTGCCGAGCCCGGGGAGCGCGGCCAACGCCGTGAGGGCGCCGCCGCGGCAGACCGCGAAGGCGTAGGTGAGGGTGGGGGCCTCGGGCGGGGTCATGTGCCCGCGCCCTTCTCGCCGGCGGTGGCGCCGACCGCGCTCAGCTCATCGGAGTCCATGCGCGATTCCAGGGCGTGGAGCCGTTCGCGCAGTTCCGCGTTCTCCTGGGCGAGGGCGTCCTTCGCGGCGCGCGAGGAGAGGGCGGGATCGGTTTCCCACCAGTCGATCCCGGCCTTGCGGGCGGTGTCCACGGAGGAGATGAACAACCGCAGCCGGATGGTGAGCAGTTCGATGTCCAGCAGGTCGATCTTGATGTCTCCGGCGATCACGATGCCCTTGTCCAGGACGCGCTCCAGGATCTCGGCGAGGTCGGAGGAGGGCGGGCCGGTGGTCGGGGGAGGGGTGCACGCGAGGTCGCGTTCAGTCATGGCGTCTCACCCTTGCCTTTCCTCCTTGGCTGCCTGAGCGTTCCAGCAGGTCCAGCAGCCGGTCCTCCTCCCGGTCGAACTCCTCGGGGCCGATCGCCCCCGACTCCAGGGCCTCGTTCAGCGCGGCCAGACGGGCGCGCAGCACCGACGGATGGCACAGCTCCTCCTCCGCGACGTCCCTGATGCGCTCCGCGACCCACACCACCCCGTGCACCGGCGCCAGCGGGAAGAGGACGACCTGGCTCAGTACCCCCATGTCAGGCCCGGCCTTCCGCGAAGCTGTAGCAGGGCAGCGGTCCGGTGAGCCGCAGCTCGACCCGGTCGCGGTGGCCGGCCGCGAAGCGCTCCACCACGCCGTGGAACCGCCGCTCCTCGCGCCGGTCCAGCAGGAAGGAGACGTTCAGCACGCATCCCTCGACCTCCGGGCCGTGCACCTTGGCGTCCGCCACGGCGGAGAGCTCCGCGAGCACCGCGGCCGCGGCGGCCGCCGCTCTGCGCCTCAGCCCGCGCGCCACGGCCTCGCCGAGCCGCACGCTGGCCTCGTACCCCGGGGCCCTGCGGGCGGCGGTGCGCAACCGGCTCACCTCGGGGTCCTCACGTACCAGCGAGCTCAGGTCGGCCTCGGTGGGCAGCGCCTTGAGGTTCATCTCGACCCGCCCGTCGACGCGTTCCAGCGCGGCCAGGCAGTCGTTCTGGGAGGACAGCAACTGCTGCCGCACCGCCTCCTCGTCGGGGGCGATCATCCCGAACCGCATCGGCAGCACCGGCCCGTCCACCGCCAGCGCCAGGGCGAGGTCCTGGTGGGCGAGGAGGTCGCGCCGCTTGGCGCGCGGCCGGGCGGGAGCGTCGCTGATCACCGCGGCCAGCGCTCCGGCCCGGAGGGTACGGACCGGAGCGGGCCGCTCGCCCACTCCGGTGCGGCCGGGCGGCACCGCGTGGGTGGCGCGGACGACGCCGTAGACGTACACGCTCCCGGGCGCGGTCATGGATCAGTCCTCCTCGGAGTCACGGATCAGTCCTCCTCGGAAGAAGCGGAACGGCGGCGGGGGCGGGAGCCGGCGGCCGCGGTGCGCCGCCGGGGGCGGCTCTCCCGCTCCTCTTCCTCCTCGTCGTCATCGGCCCCGACGACCTTCTTGACCTTCTCTCCCACGCCTTCCACCGCCTTCTTGGCCTTCTTCTTGCCGAGGCCGGTGGCCATCCGGCCGGCCGGGCTCCCGCCGCCGCCCGCCATCCCGCCCAGCAGTTCGGGAACGGTCTTGCTGCGGTCGAATTCGAGGTCCACGCGGTTGCAGGCTTCGGCGAAGCGGAGGTAGGTGTCCACGCTGGCGACCACGATGCGGGCGTCGATCTTCAGGATCTCGATGCCGACGAGGGAGACCCGGATGAAGATGTCGATCACCATGCCCCGGTCGAGGATGAGTTCCAGGACGTCGTAGAGGGTGCCGGTCCGCTGGATGCAGACGACCTCTTCCGTGTATGTGCCAGTGGGCATCTCGGGGCGTCCTTTCAGCGGTCTTCTCAGCGGTCGTCTCAGCGGTCGTCTCAGCAGTCGTCGGCCGCACCGCGCCGGTAGCGGCGGACCCTCCGGTATTCCTGGAGTTCGCCCCGCTGGTCGACGCGCACCTCGTAGGTGGCCAGCAGGCTGGTGGTGTCGGGGATCCGAGCGACCTCGAGGACGTCCACGCTGACGACCCAGCCGTCCTCGTCGCGGGTCACGCCGCTGACGCCCTCGGGCTCATGGACGATCAGTGAGGCGAGCTGTTCGCACGCGTACCGGGCGGCCTCGGCCGGCCTGGGCGGCCGTGACCGGGGGCTCGTCTTGGTGGACGATGGGTGCGGTTTTCCCTCTGCCATGTGTATCAGTGTGATCACAGGGTGTGTCCGGCCGCCTGTCGTGATGGGCCGGACGTGGGACCGTCAGCGGCTACCGCCGGGAGCCGCCCGCCTCCGGACTCGGGCTGCTCGGGCCTCGGGCTGCCGGGCTGCCGGGCTGTTACGCGGTACGCCCCCGGCCCCGGTGCGCTCACGGGGCAGCGCACCGGGACCGGGCGTCGTCTGCTCAGTCCGCGGTGAGGCGGCGCACCGAGCGGGCGGTGCGGCATTACGGCCACCGCGAGGGGACGCGGCTCGTGGGCTCACCCCGGGGGCCGGTGCCACATTCACTCGGTCCGAGGCCGCGTGACGGCGGGGGCGGCAAGGGGGTAACCGCCTCACCCGTCACCCCCGCCTGCCGTACGGTGATCGAGGCACCCTTGGAGGGCAGAGGGCCACGCAGCCGGTTCACGGTGGTGGGGCGCTGATCCCCAGACCTGATAAGACGTTCCCCGCACCGCGTGCCGCACTCGGTCAGGTCGCGCCCTCCCCGCCTGGCGGAGATGACGTCCGCATGCCGCTGAGCGGGCCGCCCAGGTGCTCGACAAGCAGGATCCAAAGTGGCAGGTGGCCATGGATGAGATCCGGGAGATCATGCAGGCTGTCGTCGGGTGGCCGTACTCTGGAAGACCCCGGCCCGTGACACGTGTCGGGTCGTTCGCGTTGTCCGCCTCCGGGATGGAATACCCCTTTATGAGCCTCACCGGTCTGCTCGACGTCGTCGTCAAGGACCCCGCGCTCGCCGAGGCGGTGCGCGGCGCCGCCGACGGGCATCGTCCCCAGGTCGATCTGGTCGGCCCGCCGGCCGCCCGCCCGTTCGCCATCGCCGCGCTGGCGCGCTCCGCGGGCCGTCCCGTACTCGCGGTGACCGCCACCGGCCGGGAGGCGGAGGACCTGGCGGCCGCGCTGCGCTCGCTGCTCCCGCCGGACACAGTGGTGGAGTACCCGTCCTGGGAGACGCTGCCGCATGAGCGGCTCTCCCCGCGCTCGGACACCGTCGGGCGGCGCCTCGCGGTGCTGCGCAGGCTGGCCCATCCGCGCCAGGACGACCCGGCGGCCGGTCCCGTCTCGGTTGTCGTCGCGCCCGTGCGGTCCGTGCTGCAGCCGCAGGTCAAGGGGCTGGGGGACCTGGAGCCGGTGAGCCTGCGGGCCGGGGGGACCGCCGACCTGGAAGAGATCGTCGACGGGCTCGCCGCCGCCGCGTACTCCCGGGTCGAGCTGGTCGAGAAGCGCGGCGAGTTCGCCGTGCGCGGCGGCATCCTGGACGTCTTCCCGCCGACCGAGGAGCATCCGCTCCGGATCGAGTTCTGGGGCGACGACATCGAGGAGATCCGCTACTTCAAGGTGGCCGACCAGCGCTCCCTGGAGGTCGCCGAGCACGGCCTGTGGGCCCCGCCCTGCCGGGAGCTGCTGCTGACCGACCAGGTGCGGGAGCGGGCCGCGGCCCTCGCCGAGGCCCATCCCGAGCTGGGCGAGCTGCTCGGCAAGATCGCCGAGGGGATCGCGGTCGAGGGCATGGAGTCCCTGGCCCCCGTCCTGGTGGACGAGATGGAGCTGCTGCTGGACGTCCTGCCGAAGGGCAGCATGACGGTCGTCTGCGAGCCGGAGCGGGTGCGCACCCGGGCGGCGGACCTGGTGGCCACCAGCCAGGAGTTCCTGCAGGCGTCCTGGGCGGCCACGGCCGGGGGCGGGGAGGCCCCGATCGACGTCGGCGCGGCCTCCCTGCGGGGCATCGCGGACGTCCGTGACCGGGCCCGTGAGCTGGGCATGATGTGGTGGTCGGTGAGCCCCTTCGCGGCGGACGAGGAGCTGACGCAGACACTTGCCGCTGACGCGGCGGGGGACACCGTCAAGCTGGGCATGCACGCCACCGAGAGCTACCGCGGCGACACCGCCCGGGCGCTGGCCGACACCAAGGGCTGGCTCGCCGACGGCTGGCGCACGGTCTATGTCACCGAGGGCCACGGCCCCGCCTCCCGCACCGTCGAGGTACTCGGCGGCGAGGGGATCGCGGCCCGGCTGGACGGCGACCTCACCGAGATCAAGCCGTCCGTGGTGCATGTGTCCTGCGGTTCGATCGACTACGGCTTCGTCGACCCGGCCCTGAAGCTGGCCGTGCTGACCGAGACGGATCTGTCCGGGCAGAAGGCCGCGGGCAAGGACGGGGCGCGGATGCCCGCGCGCCGCCGTAAGACCATCGATCCGCTCACCCTCGAAGCGGGCGACTTCATCGTCCACGAGCAGCACGGCGTCGGCCGCTACATCGAGATGGTGCAGCGCACCGTCCAGGGCGCCACCCGCGAGTATCTGGTGGTCGAGTACGCCCCGGCCAAGCGCGGCCAGCCCGGCGACCGGCTCTTCGTCCCCACCGACCAGCTCGAGCAGGTCACCAAGTACGTGGGCGGGGAGGCGCCGACCCTGCACCGGCTCGGCGGGGCCGACTGGACCAAGACCAAGGCGCGCGCCAAGAAGGCCGTCAAGGAGATCGCCGCCGACCTGATCAGGCTCTACTCCGCCCGGATGGCGGCGCCCGGCCATGCCTTCGGCGCGGACACCCCCTGGCAGCGCGAGCTGGAGGACGCCTTCCCGTACGCGGAGACCCCCGACCAGCTCACCACCATCGCCGAGGTCAAGGAGGACATGGAGAAGTCGGTTCCGATGGACCGGCTGATCTGCGGCGACGTCGGCTACGGCAAGACCGAGATCGCGGTCCGCGCGGCCTTCAAGGCGGTCCAGGACGGCAAGCAGGTCGCGGTGCTGGTGCCCACCACCCTGCTGGTGCAGCAGCACTTCGGCACCTTCGGCGAGCGGTACGGCCAGTTCCCCGTCAACGTCAGGGCGCTCTCCCGCTTCCAGACCGACACCGAGGCCAAAGCGGTGCTGGAGGGGCTGAAGGACGGCGCGGTCGACATCGTCATCGGCACCCACCGGCTCTTCTCCTCCGAGACCAAGTTCAAGGACCTGGGCCTGGTCGTCGTGGACGAGGAGCAGCGCTTCGGCGTCGAGCACAAGGAGCAGTTGAAGAAGCTCCGCGCCAATGTGGACGTGCTGAGCATGTCCGCCACCCCCATCCCGCGCACCCTGGAGATGGCGGTCACCGGCATCCGCGAGATGTCCACGATCACCACCCCGCCGGAGGAGCGCCACCCGGTGCTGACCTTCGTCGGGCCGTACGAGCAGAAGCAGATCGGCGCGGCCATCCGGCGTGAGCTGCTCCGCGAGGGCCAGGTCTTCTACATCCACAACCGGGTGGAGTCCATCGACCGGGCCGCGGCGAAGCTGCGCGAGATCGTCCCCGAGGCGCGGATCGCCACCGCCCACGGCCAGATGTCGGAGACCGCCCTGGAGCAGGTCGTGGTCGATTTCTGGGAGAAGAAGTTCGACGTACTGGTCTCCACGACCATCGTCGAGTCCGGTATCGACATCTCCAACGCCAACACCCTGATCGTCGAGCGCGGCGACAACTTCGGCCTCTCCCAGCTCCACCAGCTCCGCGGCCGGGTCGGCCGCGGGCGCGACCGCGGTTACGCGTACTTCCTCTACCCGCCGGAGAAGCCGCTCACCGAGACCGCCCATGAGCGGCTGGCCACCATCGCCCAGCACACCGAGATGGGTGCGGGCATGTATGTGGCGATGAAGGACCTGGAGATCCGCGGCGCGGGCAATCTGCTCGGCGGCGAGCAGTCCGGCCATATCGCGGGCGTCGGCTTCGACCTCTACGTCCGGATGGTCGGCGAGGCCGTGGCCGACTACCGGGCCTCGATCGAGGGCGGCGTGGAGGAGGAAGCGCCGCTGGAGGTCAAGATCGAGCTTCCGGTCGACGCGCACGTCCCGCACGACTACGCCCCCGGCGAGCGCCTGCGCCTCCAGGCGTACCGCGCCATCGCCTCGGCCACCAGCGAGGACGACATCCGCGCCGTCCGCGAGGAGCTCACCGACCGCTACGGCAAGCTCCCGGAACCGGTGGAGAACCTCCTCCTGGTCGCCGGCCTGCGCCTGCTGGCCCGCGCCTGCGGCGTCACCGACATCACCCTCCAGGGCTCCAACGTCCGCTTCTCCCCGGTGGAGCTCCGCGAATCCCAGGAACTGCGCCTCAAGCGCCTCTACCAGCGCACGGTGATCAAACCGGCCACCAAGCAGATCCTGGTCCCCCGCCCCTCGACCGCCCGCATCGGCGGAAAGCCGCTGGTGGGGCGGGAGCTGCTGGCATGGACGGGGGAGTTCCTGACGACGATCCTGGGGTCGTGACGACGACCCTGGGGTCGTGGGGGTGCGGCTGTTCTGAAGGGTGGCTTGTCGGTAACCGGCTTGCCCGCGGAGCCACCGTGCAATGGAAAATGCATGCATGGTGGCTCTACAGATTCGGGATGTGCCGGACGAGGTCCGCGCGATACTGGCCGAACGGGCGAGGCAGCTGGGCCAGTCCCTCCAGGGATATTTGCTGGACCTGGTCAAGAACGAGGCCGAGCGAGCGGGCAACGTTGCGCTGTTGCAGCGCTTCGAGGGCCGATCGGACGGCGCCGAGAGCTCCATGAACGAGACCGTGCGCGAGCTCGACGCCGATCGCACGGCGCGCGCCGCCGGGCTCGGCTTCTCGCCGGGCGAACCGGGAGAGACCGCGTGATCATTGTTGATGCGGGCGTGCTCACCGAAGCGCTCACCGGGGACGCCGCCGCCGGGAAGGCGGCCCGCGCCCGCCTCGCCCAGGATCCGCATTGGGCGGCGCCCGGCCATCTCATCCTCGAGACCTTCCACGCGGTACGCGGTCGGCTCCTCGGGAAGAAGATCGCCCAAGCTCGCGCCGACGACGCCGTGGCCGCGCTGACCGGGGCGTCGATCGAGGCGATCGGCGTCCAGCCGCTCCTCATACGGATGTGGGAGCTGCGGAGCCAGGTCTCGGGCTACGACGCGGCGTACGTCGCGGCTGCGGAGGTATACCGGGCTCCACTGATTACCGGCGACGCCAGGCTGAGCCGTTGCACCGTGGCGCGCTGCGAGATCGAAGTTATCGGCTGACCGCCCGGGCCGGGCGGGGACAGGGGCGGGCCGCGCCGCCCCGGGGCGCGATCGCGCTCAGGCGATGCGGATCTGTTGATCGTCGACTTCGAGCACCAGCGTCAGCCGGGCGCCGAGGGCCTGCGCATAGGCGCGCATCGCCGTGAGGTCCACCGCCTTGCCCTGCTCCAGTTGGGAGACGCGGGCCTGGGTGATGCCGAGCTGGACGGCGGCCTGTTGCTGGGTGAGCCCCCGTTCCCTCCGCAGCCGCTGCAGGTGATGGCCCAAGAGGTGGGCCTCCTGCTGCAGACGTGCCGCCTCTTTACGAGCCGCCCACTCGGCCTCGCCCACTTCGGGGTGGGCCTCGCGACGGATCCGCTCGGCGCTCCTCTTGACCTCGTCCCACGAGGTGAAACCGTTCATTCCGCCGCCTTCTCCTTGTGGTCGAGGTACTGCCGGTAGCGCTCCTCGGCGAGCGGAACGGCGGTGTCGTACCAGCGTCGCCAATTGCCCGCCTTGTCGCCCGCCACGAGGAGGATGCACTCCCGGTCGGGGTCGAAGACGAAGAGGATGCGGATTTCGGTCCGGCCCCCGAGCCCGGGCGTAACTCCTTGAGGTTCTTCATCGAGCTGCCGTGAATCACATCGGCCATAGGACGACCGAGGCTCGGTCCTATCTCGGCCAGCAGCTCGATGGCCTGCTCCACCGAGTCGGCCGAATGCGGATCGTGAGCACATAGGGCGAGGAACCAGTCGGCCACCTCGTCATGGATGTTGATTGACCACGTCACAGGCCAGTATAAGCAGTCACTTGTAGAAGCGCATGCTTTTATTGCCGGATCATTCACTCGCATGGGTGGGCCGGCGCCGGGCGGGGGCAGGGGCGGGCCGCGCGCAACACCCCCGTCGTCGCGCGGCGGCCGCCCCGGATCGTGAGGCCCGGCGGGCTGGGCCAGTTCAGGACATTAGGCGGGCGTGGCAGCGGCGGCGAGGAACGATGTGCACAGTGAGGGCGGCGGGTGGTTCCCGTTCGAACGGTGAGTGCTCTGGTGAACGGTGAGAACGGGGGCGAACGGCTAGTGCGCTGACGCGAACGGCCCGGGGTGCGGGCCGGTCTCAGAGTGAGCCCAGTGCCCGCATGGCCAGCCACAGTTCGTACTTCGCGCTCGGCGCGGTCAGGAGGGAGCGGCCCAGCACGTCCTCCGCCCTGGTCAGGCGCTTGCGCGCGCCCGGTGGCGAGATGCCGAGGGCGACGGCTGCCGCGGGGAGTCGGGCGTCGGCGCGCAGCCAGGTGCGTACGGTCTCCACACCGGCCGTGGGCCTGGCCGCTTCCAGGGGGCGCAACTGGGCCCGGGCCCAGGTCCCGGCGGCGGGTGTGCCCAGCACCGTGTCCAGCGTGGCGGTGGGTCCCGGCGGGGCCTGGGCGCGGGCCGCCGCGGCCTGGGGCGCGGTGTGCAGCCGCAGGGCGAGCCAGGCGGCCGACTGCGCGGCCAGGCTGCGGCTGACCTCCACGCCCAGCAGCTCATCGAGATGGCGCAGCCGCGCGGCGAGCGTATTGCGGTGGATCTTCAGATGGCGGCTGGCCGCTCCACCGAAGCTGAGCCACGACCCGAGTGTGCCCAGCAGTTCCTGCGGGCCGGGGTCGGCGCGGCGGGCCGGGGCGTAGCGCAGGCAGGGCGCCAGGAGTTCGCTCGCCCACAGATACCCCTCCGGGCCCGCCAGTACGGTCACGTCCACGTCGCCGCCGAATCCGGCGCGGCGCTCGGGCGCGTTACGGGCCACCGCCAGTGCGTGGATGGCCTGCTCATAGGCGGTCGGCGTGTCCCGCAGCGCGACCGCCGCGCTCACCCCGACCCGGCACTCCGGCACCAGCCGGACGATCAGCAGGTCCAGTGATGCGGGGAGTGGGGGGTGAGGGTCGTCGCTCGCCGTGGCGCGGTCCGTCCCGGCGGCCGGGGGCGTCGTCTCCGGCGGTACGAGCGCCAGGACGTGGTTCGGGCGTACCGGGCACGGCACGATCCACGCCGCGCCGCCTGCCTCGCGGTCGATCCGCCGGGCGATCTCGCGCCGCCGGGGCTGCGGACACTCGATCACATACATCTGGACCACCGCGGGCAGCGCCGGCCGCAGCGCCCCGGCGATCCGCTGCGCGGCGGGCACGCTGCCCACCATCAGCAGATGCAGCACCGCCTCCCGGCTGTGCTCCTCGGCCGATTCGATCCGCCGCCGCGCCCGTTCGGCCTGCTCCAGCCGCCAGCACAGGGCGAGGGTGCGGGCGGCGTCGGCGAGCAGCATTCCGCAGTGCGGATCGTCCGGCCCGATGACGGCCAGATACGTGCGCGGGTCGGTGTCGAGCGCGATCAGATGCACCGGAGGCCCCTCGCCCCCGCCCAGCACGGCGGACGGCGCCCCGCGCCGGTGCAGCTCGACGGCCGCGTCGGCGGCGGCGTCGGCGACCGGCCGCGCCACCGCCGGGTCGTGCTCCCCGCCCGGCCCGGCCAGCACCCGGCCCGTGTCCCCGACCAGCATGGCCGGGCCCCCGGTGCGCCGGGTCAGCCAGCCGAGCATCTCCCGTACCGCCCCGCGCCTGGAGGCCAGCCGGGCGAGGGCGAGAACGTTGTCGGCGCGGTCGGCGCGGTCGGCGCGCACTTCGGAGGGCGATGCGGGCATGAAAAGCACATTAGTTCCGATCGCCTGGGTTCCCGAAAGGGCTCGGACCGGTCTTCGGAATCGGCGGCGGCCAAGGGAAGGGGCGCGGCCAGGCTCGGCCGGTGTCCACCGTCATAGCCGCCATGATCACCGCCGTCGTCGGCATCCTCGGCGCCCTCTTCCCGTCCCTCCTCCAGCAGCGCATGACGGTACGTCAACGGGAGGGGGCGCGCGTACGGAGGACCGGCGGCGCCGCATCGAGGAGCGCCGGACCGCCTACACCGCGATGAAGGGGCGGGGAGGGGTGCGGCCCGCCGCAGGCGTCACGATCCGTCGGACACCACCTGGCGCGCACGCCGCCCCACCGCGGTCACCGCCCCACCGCGTACCCCTGCGCGCCCCGCGGATTCGCGGCGGCCAGCAGCACCCCCGTCTCGGGGTCGCGGGCGACCGCGCACAGCCGTCCCTCCGACCAGGGCTCGCCGACCACCACATCGTGGCCGCGGCGGCGCAGCTCGGCTACGGCGGCCTCGCCGACCCGCGACTCCACGACCACCCGTCCCGCCGTCATCGCCCGCGGGTGGAAGGAGCCGGGGAAGGATTCCTGGTGCCAGTTGGGGGCGTCGATGGCGCCTTGCAGATCCAGCCCGGAGCGCACCGGCGCCCGCAGTGCGACCCCGAGGAAGAAGTGCGTGCTCCACTGGTCCTGCTGATCGCCGCCCGGGGTGCCGAAGGCCATGACGGGGGTGTCGCCGCGCAGTGCGAGCGAGGGGGTGAGCGTGGTGCGGGGGCGGCGGCCGGGGGTGAGGGAGCTGGGCAGTCCGTGGTCCAGCCAGGTCATCTGGAGCCGGGTGCCGAGCGGGAAGCCCAGCGCGGGGATGACGGGGTTGGACTGCAGCCAGCCACCGCTGGGCGTGGCCGCGACCATGTTGCCCCAGCGGTCCACGACGTCGAGGTGGCAGGTGTCGCCCCGCGTCACCCCGTCCGTCCCGACGGCCGGTTCGCCGTCGGCCCGTTCGCCCGCAGCCGATCCCCGAACGGCCGACCCCCGACGGCCGCTGATCCCCCGACCGCCGGTCCGCCGAGGGCCGGCCCCCGGTCCGGTCCGCCGACCGTCGGCTCCCCGCCGCCCGGCCCGGCGACCGGTCCGGCCGTCCCGGAGGCCGCGCGGGCCACGGCGGCCAGTGCCTGCTTGCTCAGCCGCGGCGTGCGGCCCCCAGGGTGCCCCGGGCGCAGCTCGTACGAGGCCCCCTCGCCGATCAGCCGCCGCCGCTCGTCGTTGTACGGACGGGAGAGCAGCTCCGCCAGCGGCACGTCGGCGGCGTCCCCGTACCACGCCTCGCGGTCGGCCATGGCCAGCTTGCCGCCCTCGATCAGGGTGTGCAGGAAGTCGGGCGTGCCCAGGTCGTCCGCGGTCAGTCCGTCCGGTAGCAGGGCGAGTTGCTGCAGTAGCACCGGCCCCTGGCTCCAGGGCCCGGCCTTGCACACGGTCCAGCCGTTCCAGGAGTGGCTGACCGGCGCCTCGTACGTGGCCTCGAAGGCGGCCAGATCGTCCCCGGTGAGCGTCCCGGCGTGGCGCTGCCCGGACGAGTCCATCGCCGGCCGGGCCGCCGCGTCCGCCAGCTCCCGCGCGATGAAGCCCTCGCGCCAGATCCGGCGGGCCGCCTCGATCTGTGTCTCGCGCCCCGGCCCTGCCCCCTCCGCCTCGGCGATCAGCCGCCGCCAGGTGGCGGCGAGCGCGGGGTTGGTGAGCAGCCGTCCGGCGGCGGGGGATTCCCCGTCCGGCAGGTACAGCTCGGCCGAGGTCGTCCACTCGGTCTCGAACAGCTCCCGTACCGCCTCGACCGTCTCGCCGATCCGCTCGACGGCGGGATGGCCGTGCTCGGCGTAGCCGATCGCGTACCGCAGCACCTCGGCGAGCCGCTTCGTCCCGTGGTCGCGCAGCAGCACCAACCAGGCGTCGAACGCACCGGGCACCGCCGCCGCGAGCGGGCCGGTGCCCGGGACGAGGTCGAGGCCGAGCGCGGTGTAGTGGTCGATGGTGGCACCGGCGGGGGCCGGGCCCTGGCCGCACAGCACGGTGGGTTCGCCGCCCGCCGGGGCGAGGATGATCGGCACCTCACCGGCGGGCCCGTTCAGATGCGGCTCGACCACATGCAGGACGAACCCGGCGGCCACGGCCGCGTCGAAGGCGTTGCCGCCGTCCTCCAGGACGGCCATGGCGGACTGCGAGGCGAGCCAGTGAGTGGAGGACACCATGCCATGGGTGCCCTGCAGGGTGGGCCGGGTGGTGAACATGCGGCGGGCTCCTGATCTCGTACGGGGGCGGGTGTGCGGGCGGATCTCAGGGGGCCGAGGCGTCCGGCGCCGTTCCGTCGTCCGCCACCAGATGGCAGGAGACCTGCCGGCCGCCGCCGCCCGCAAGCCCGCGCAGCGCGGGCGGCTCGGTGCGGCAGCGGTCGACGGCGAGCGGACAACGGGTGTGGAAGCGGCAGCCCGGAGGCGGATCCAGCGGGCTGGGCAGCTCCCCGCTGAGCACGATGCGGGCGCGCGACCGCTGCGCGGCCGGGTCCGGCACCGGGGCCGCGGACAGCAGCGCCTGGGTGTACGGATGCTTGGGGTCGGCGAACAGCTCGGCGGCCGGGGCCTGTTCCACCAACTGCCCCAGATACATCACGGCGATCCGGTCGGCGAGGTACTCGACCGCGGCCAGGTCATGGGTGATGAACAGGCAGCCGAAGCGCCGCTCCCGCTGCAGATCCGCCAGCAGATTGAGCACGGACGCCTGGACGGAGACGTCCAGCGCCGACGTCGGCTCGTCGGCCACCAGTAGCTGTGGATCGACCGACAGCGCGCGGGCGATCGAGACCCGCTGCCGCTGCCCGCCGGAGAGCTCATGGGGCCGCCGCCGCGCCAGTTCCGGCCGCAGCCCCACCTGGGCCAGCAGCGCGGCGACCCGGTCGCGCAGCGCGTCGCCGGACGCCAGGCGGTGCAGCCGCAGCGGCTGGGCGACGATGGCGCCCACGGTCATCCGGGGGTCGAGCGAGGAGGACGGGTCCTGGAAGACCAGGTGGAAGTCCTTGCGCAGCGGACGCAGCGCCCGCCTCGACAGCCGGGTCACCTCGCGGCCGTTGATCGTCACGCTGCCCGCGGTCGGCCGGTCCAGCCGTACGGCGCACCGCCCCACCGTGGACTTGCCGCTGCCGGACTCCCCGACCAGGCCGACGATCTCGCCCCGGCCGATGCTGAGGCTGACCCCGTCGACCGCCTTGACGGTGCCGGCCGGACCGGTGAAGTGGCGGACGAGGCCGCTGATGTCGAGTACGGCGTCATCCCGCGACGCCTCCACGGACGCGACGGCGGCGGTCATGAGGCGGCCTCCTGATCGGGGTCGGGGCGGTCGGGATGGTGCGGATGCCCGGTGCGTTCGGTCTGCTCGGTGCCTTCGGTCTGCTCCGGGCGGTCGGGATGGTCCGGATGCCCGGCATCGACCGGCACCGGATACCAGCACGCCGCCTCGTGCCGCTCGTGCCGCTCGTGCCGCTCGTGCCGCTCGTGCCGCTCGCGCAGCGCCCGCAGCGCGGGCCGCTGCGCCCCGCACCGTTCATCGGCAGAGGAGCAGCGGGGCTGGAAGGTGCAGCGGTCGGGCTGTTCGGTGAGGCTCGGCACCAGCCCGGGGATTTCCTGGAGCCGCCCCCGTCCGCCCGCCGCCCGCCGCCGTCCGGGGACCGGCACGGCGCCGAGCAGCCCGCGGGTGTACGGATGGCGGGGCGCGGTGAACAGCTCGTCCACCGGGGCCTGTTCGACGCCCCGCCCCGCGTACATCACCAGCACCCGGTCGGCGATGTCGGCGACCACGCCCAGATCGTGGGTGATCAGCACGATGGCGGTGCCGAGCCGCTCCCGCAGGGACTGCAGCACCTCCAGGATGCCCGCCTGCACGGTGACGTCCAGCGCGGTGGTGGGCTCGTCGGCGATGAGCACGGCGGGGTCGCAAGCGATCGCGATGGCGATCATCACCCGCTGCCGCATACCGCCGCTGAGCTGGTGCGGATAGTCGCGGGCCCGCTGGGCGGGGGCGGGAATGCCGACGAGGTCGAGCAGGTCCACGGCCCGTTCGCGCGCCGCGCGGCGGTCGAGCCCCTGATGGCGCCGGAGGACCTCGCCGACCTGGCGGCCGATGGTGAGGACGGGGTTCAGCGAGGTCATCGGCTCCTGGAAGATCATCGCGATCTCCCGGCCGCGGACGTCCCGCAGCTCCTTCTCGTCCGCCCCCACCAGCTCCCGTCCGCCCAGCCGGACGGAGCCGCCGACGTGCGCGGTGGGCGGCAGCAGCCCCATCACGGCGGTGGAGGTGACGGATTTGCCGCAGCCGGACTCGCCCACCACGGCCAGCACTTCACCGGCGGCGATGTCGTACGACAGCCCGTCCACCGCGTGGACCACGCGGGTCGGGGTGCGGAAGACCACGGACAGGTCCCGCACGCTCAGGGCCGGGGTCGCGGAGGTGGTCATCGGTTCTCTCCCGACGTGGTCATCGGCTGTCTCCCTGGGGGTCGAGGATGTCGCGCAGCCCGTCCCCGAGCAGATTGAACGCGAGCGTCGCGGCGATGATCGCGAGCCCCGGGAAGACCGCCATCCAGGGCGCGGCGGCGATGTACGCCTGGGCGCTGGAGAGCATCACCCCGAGCGAGGCGGACGGCGGCTGGATGCCGAGGCCGAGGAAGCTCAGCAGCGCCTCGCCGATGATCGCGGAGGGGATGCCCACGGTGGCCTGGACGGTCAGCGCGGACAGGGCGCCGGGGAGGATGTGGCGGAAGAGCACGGTGCCGTCCCCGCCGCCATTGGCCACGGCCGCAGCCACATAGTCGAGGTGCTTGAGCCGTAGCGTCTCCGCCCGGGTGATCCGGATGACGGCCGGGATCTGGGAGACGCCGACCGCGATCGTGGCGTTCAGCAGCGACGGTCCGAGGATGGTGGCCAGACCCACCGCCAGCACCAGGAAGGGAAAGGCGAGCAGGGTGTCGGTGAGCCGCGAGACCACCGAGTCGGCGAACCGCCCGTAATAGCCCGCGATCAGCCCGAGCGGCACCCCGGCCGCGAAGGCCAGCGCCACGGCGAGCAGACCGATCTGCAGCGAGGCCCGCACCCCGTACACGACCCGGGAGAGCTGATCGCGGCCCAGGTCGTCGGTGCCCAGCCAGTGGGCCCAGCCCGGCTGGTGGAGGGCGGCCGAGAAGTCGGGCCGGGCCGGGTCGTACGGCGCGATGAGCGGTGCGAACACCGCGATCAGCACCAGGATCGCGGCGGCCACGGCCCCGGTGAGGGCCAGCTTGTTGCGGGTCAGCAGCCGGAGCCGGGACAGCGGCGCGAGCGGGGCCCGCTCCCGCTCCTCGGCGGCGGGAAGGGCAGTAGCAGCGGCGCTCACTGGGCACCTCCGACGCGGATGCTCGACTCGGTACCTACGGGCCGGATATTCACTGGGCACCTCCGAGCCGGATACGGGGGTCGATCACCGAATAGGCCAGGTCGACCAGGAGGTTGACGAGGATGTAGGCGGCCGAGGTGAACAGCACCACGCCCTGCACCATCGCGTAGTCGCGGGAGAAGACCGCGTCGATGGTGAGCTTGCCGAAGCCCGGCAGGACGAAGATCTGCTCGGTGACGACCCCGCCGGAGATGAGGTGCCCGAGCTGCAGCCCGAGCACGGTCACCACGGTGACCAGGCTGTTGCGCAGGGCGTGCCCCATGATCACCTGACGGCTGGAGAGCCCCTTGGCGCGCGCCGTGCGGACGTAGTCGGCGGACAGCGAGCCCAGCATGGCCGCGCGGGTCTGCCGCATCACGACCGCCGCCAGACCGGAGCCGAGGACGATCACCGGAAGCACCATATGGCGCAGGTTCTCCATCGGGTCCACGCCGAACGGCACGAAACCGGAGGCGGCGAAGACCGGGAGGGCGATGGCGAACGCGAGGACGAGCACGATGCCGAGCCAGAAGGCGGGCACCGAAAGCCCCAGCAGCGCCACCGCGTTGACCAGCCATTCCTCGGGCCGGCCGCGCCGGACCGCCGCCACCACCCCGGCGCCCACGCCGACGACGACCGCGAGCAGCAGGGCCAGGGCGGACAGTTCGAGGGTGACGGGCAGCGCCTCCAGGACCGAGTCCAGGACCGGCAGTCCGGTGCGGGAGGAGACTCCGAGGTCGCCGGTGGCGGCGTGCCGCACATAGCGCACGTACTGCACCACGATGTTGTCGTCCAGCCCGTAGCTCGCGCGGATCTGGGCGATCGCCTCAGGCGTGGGCTCCTCCCCGGCCAGCGCGGTGGCGGTGTCGCCGGGCAGCGCCCGTACGCCGGCGAAGACCACGA
Organism: Streptomyces violaceusniger Tu 4113; assembly: GCF_000147815.2. Taxonomy (NCBI): domain Bacteria; kingdom Bacillati; phylum Actinomycetota; class Actinomycetes; order Kitasatosporales; family Streptomycetaceae; genus Streptomyces; species Streptomyces violaceusniger. Next base: position 1,036,987 of record NC_015957.1, read on the forward strand.
CGCTGACCAGGAAGAGGGTGATCAGCGATTCGCCGAGACGGCGGATCGGATAGGACATCAGTTCCCTCCCTTCGCGTATCCGGCGTCCTTCACGCGGATCAGCCCGTCGCCGAAGACCTTCACCCCGGCGACCTTCTTCGTCACGGACACGTAGATGGTGGGCTGGATCAGATAGAGCACGGTGTGCTGGGCGCGGACGCGCTCGACAAGCCGGGCGTAGATCCTGTGGCGGGCGGCCTTGCCCGCGGTGGCGCCGCCCTCGGCGATCAGCCGGTCGATGGCGGGGTCGGAGAGGCCGCCGTAGTTCTGGGCGCCGCCGGTACCGGCGAACACGTCGATGTTGCCCGCCGGGTCGAGCCGTCCGGACCAGTTGGTCGTCGCCGCCTGGAAGTCGCCCGCGCGGGAGTGCTCCAGGCCGGTGGCGAACTCGGTCGGCGCCAGACTCACCGCGAAGCCCGCCTCCTTGGCCATGGCCTGGACGACCTGGCCCAGCCGGTTGTCCTCCGGGGTGGTGCTGATCTGCAGCCGCACCCGGACCGGGGTGGCCACCTTGGCGGCCTTGAGCAGCCGTCTGGCCTTGGCCAGGTCGCGGGCCGGGCAGCGGGCCCCGGTGCCGTACGGGGTGCCGGAGGGGAGCGGGCCGCAGGTGGGGCGGTAGCGGTCCTGGAAGACGATGGTGTTGATGAGGGCGCGGTCCAGGGAGAGGTCGAACGCCTCGCGCACCCGCACATCCCGCGCGATAGGGGTGTCGATCCGGCCCGGCGGCGCCCCGGCGCCCTTGGTGTTCCCGATGTTGAGGGTCAGTCCGTAGTAGCCCAGCGAGGGGGAGTTGAAGAGCTGCAGCCCGGGTTCGGTGAGCGCCCTGCCCACCTGGACCGGGTCCATCTGGTCGCCGACCTGGATGTCACCGGACTGCAGATTCGCCAGCCGGACGTTGCCGTCGGTGATGGTGCGGTAGATCACCCGCCGCAGATGGACGGAGTCGGCGTCGTAGTAGTTCGGGTCCTTGTCCAGCACGATGCGGTCGCCCACCACCCGCTCGGCGTAGCGGAACGGGCCGACGCAGGTGGGGTGGCTCGCGAAGCCGTCGCCGTAGCGCTTCAGCGCCGCCGGCGACATCACCATGCCCGCGCGGTCGGCGAGCAGCGCGAGCAGCGGGACGTACGGCTTCTTCAGGCGCAGCCGTACGGTGTCGTCGCCGACCGCCCTGACGGAGGTGACGGGCTTCAGCTCGCTCGCGCGGACGGATCCGGGCAGTGTGCGGTGCCGGTCGAGGGAGGTCTTGACCGCCTTCGCGTCCATCCGGGTGCCGTCGGCGAACCGGACGCCGCGCCGCAGTTTGATGGTGACGGTGCGGCCCCCGTCGCTGGTGGTGGGCGGGGCGGCGGCGAGCTGCGGCACGAACCGGTCCTGGGCGTCGACGTCGTAGAGCTTCTCGCACATCGCGGCGAACACCGTGCGGCCCACGGCGGTGCTGGCCAGGGAGGGGTCCAGCTTGTCCGGGTCCGATTTGAGGGCGATGGCCAGCGTTCCGCCGTTGCGGACCGGCCGGGGGTCGGTCATCCGGTCGGCGCCCACCTCGGCCGTGGGGGAGACCAGGGAGGCGCAGCCGGCGGTGGCGGCGACGACCAGCACGCACAGCACCCGGGCGGCCAGGGCCGCGGCACGCGGTCGGTGGCGGGTGGGTGGGGGCCGGTCGCTGGGTCCGCTCGTTCTTGGGCGCATGGCGGGATGCCTCACTGCTGGGGACGGAGAGCGCGCGCTGCGGTGCGGTCAGGATGGCGCAGGGACAGGTGATTGGTCCATTGGTAGGACCACATTGCTTCAGTGGACGGTAGCGGGCGGGCCAAGCGACTTCGGTTGCCCGCCTGTCACCACCTGGTTAAATCCCGTCGCCTCGGCGGCCGGGAGGAGGCCGGGGGAGAGGTCCGCCGGATATGAGACTCTGGACCACCGGCCGGACCGGAAAAGGTCACAGGAAAGCTCGGGAAAGCCAGGAAGGGTCCGGAAAGGCCCGGGACGATGGAGAAGCCCGGGAAGTTCGGAAAGCGCGCGAAGTACGGGAAGCTCGGGAAAGCTGAAGAAGGCGGAGGAAAGCCAGGAGATGGACTGGCGGCAACTGCGGCACTCCACCCTGTCGAGGCCGGACGCCCTGGCCGTCGGCCTGGAGCGGCTGATCCTGAGCGGAGAGCTGCCGCCCGGTTCCCGCGTCCCTCCGGAGCGGGAGCTCGCGGAGAGCCTCGGCGTCTCCCGGGGCTCGGTCCGCGAGGCGCTGCGCGCCCTCGCCTCCCGCGGACTGGTCGCCCGACGCCCCGGCTCCGGCACCGTCGTACTCGACCCGGGAGCCACCCCGCGCGGCGACATCCTCGCCTCGGGGCTCGACGCCACGGCGGAGCTGTTGCAGGTCATGGAGGTGCGCGCGTGTATCGAGCCCTCGGTGACCGCGCGCGCCGCCCGGCGTGCCACCCCCGCCGACATCGTCCAGCTCCACGCCCTGCTGGACGCGATGCGACGGGAGCCCACGCGGCGGGAGTTCACCGACCTGGACCGCACCTTCCACCGCGCCATCGCCCAGTACACCCGCAACCCCCTGCTGCTGCGGCTGCTGGACCGGGTCTACGAGATCGGTGAGCCGGGGCGGCGCGAGACCTCGCTGTCCGCCGCACGTCGGCGCGCCACGATCGAGGAGCACCAGGCCATCCTGCGGGCGATCGAGGCCCGCGACCCGGAGGCGGCCCGAGCGGCCTCCGAGACGCATCTGGACTCGGTGCTGCACCGGATCGAGGAGCAGCGGCGGCGTACGGAGGCGCGGGGTGGGGGAGTTGAGGCGGGCGACGGGGGAGTTGAGGCGGGCGGGAGACAGGCTCCCCTGCCCGGTTGGCCTTAGGGGCGGACGTACCGGTCGGGGTTGCCCTGCGGCCAGTTGATGGTGAGGCTCTGGCCGTCGCCGCTGACCACCGCGGTGCCGCCGGAGATGGTCTCGCCCTGGCAGGTCATGGAGACGGCCATGCTCGCGCTGATGGTCCCGGGGCAGGACTTGCCCTGGTACCCCACGGTCAAGGAACCGCCGGTCACGGTCATGACGAGCGGCTTGCCGTTCGGATCGCGCACCTGGGAGTACCACGTGCCCTGCACGCTCGCCGGGGCGCCCGCGCGGGTGGGTGCCGGGGCCTGCGTCTTCGGGGCCGTGCGGCGGGGCGCCGGGGTGACGCTGTCGGCGGTGCGGGTGGCCCGGGGGCTGCTCGGGCTCGCGCCGGGGCTCTTCCCGGCGGGCTTCGTACGGCTCGGGCTGGGGCTCGCACCGGTGGGGGTGGCGGACGCGGTGCCGCGCTCCGAGCCGTCGCCCTTCTGGACGGCCGCGGCCTTGTCGGAAGTGCCGGACGACTGGGCGCCCTTGTCGTCGTCCTTGCCGCAGCCGGTCAACGCCAGAGCCAGCACCGCGACGGCCACGGTGGCGGCCGTATTCATTTTCCGCACGAGAATCCCTGATATTCCTGAGTGAACGGGGAAGGTATGAGGGAAGATCTTGACAGGCGGATCTGGTAAAACTCCATGGGTTCCCGCGATGTTCTCCAGGAAATGTGAAGTGGAATCAGGATCAGTTTCTTGGCTTGCTTTCCGCGGCGCTTTCCTACGGCGGGTTTCTCACGGTGTCGCCGGACCGGCGCCGGGCTCGAAGACCACCGACCACGGCCGGGGCCGACTGGTCTCCTCCGGAGGCGTGAGCAGCCGCTTGGGCGGGCCCTCCCGCGCGATGACCTCCGCGGCGATCCGGGCGAACGGAGGCGCCGCCGGATGGGCCGAATGCGCAGGCCATACGGCGGACATCCACAGCATCAGGGGCCGGCCGGCCAGCGGGCGCCAGGCGGCCCGCGGCTCCTTGCCCGCCACCTGCCCGTCGTCGAACGCCACCCCGCGTCCCGACGCCACCAGCCCCAGCAGGAATTCCGGATTACGGGCATGACGGACCGCGGGCGGGGTGAAACCGCCCTCCCGGCAGATATCGAGAATGCGGTCGTACCACCCCGGCGCCGCGGCCCGGGGAAAGAGAAACAGCTCATGGCCGGTAAGGTCCGCCAGCGTCACCTCGGAAAGGCGGGCCAGCGGGGAGGACCGGGGCAGGACGACCCCCAACTCGGCCCCGGCGGACGGCCCCAGTACGAGATCGTCGGCGTCCGCCACCGGATGGTGCACCAGACCCACGTCGAGCCGGGCGGCGGCGAGCAGCCGCACCTGCTCGGCCGTGTCCACCTCCTGGAGGTCGATCCGCAGTCCCGGGAACTCCTCCGCGCACGCCGACAGCAGGGCGTGCAGCGTGCGGGCGGGCGTCTGCGGCGGTACGCCCGCCCGCAGCGTGCCCAGCTCCCCGTCGCGGACCCGCGCCATGACCGTACGCAACCGCTCCTCGCGGGCGAGCAGTTCGCGCGCCTCCTCCAGCAGCAGCGCACCGGCGGCGGTGAGCCGCACCTGGCGGGCCGAGCGGTCGAACAGCTCCAGCCCCAACTCCCGCTCCAGCCGCCGGATGGACTGGCTCAGCGGCGGCTGTGCCATGCCGAGGAGATCGGCGGCGCGGCTGAAGTGCAGCTCCTCCGCGACGACAATGAACAGGCGCAGGTGGCGTATGAGATCCACCGGCCGACCCTATGCGACGGGACGAGACGCCGGAGGGACGAGGGGGAGCGTTGGACAAGGGGGAATCAGGGGCCCCGGCGCTGGTCGACACGGCGATGATCGAGAAGCGGATCGCGGAGGTGTTCGCGGAGGCGGATGCCGAAGCCCGGCTGCACGCGGTGGACATCGACGCGCCCGGGCGTGAGCTCGGCCTCGGCGTGGACGACCAGGTCGTCATCGCGTCCGTGTTCAAGATCCTGCTGGTGCTGGAGTTCGCCCGGCAGGCCGACGCCGGACAGCTCGACCCCCGCGAACGGGTGGTCATCACCGCCCCCGACCGCCTCGGTGGCTGGGGCACCGCGGGCTGCGCCGACGATGTCGAGATGTCCCTGCGCGACCTGGCGTACTTCGCCCTGTCCGTGAGCGACAACTCCGCCGCGGACGCGCTGATGCGCCGGATCGGCCTCGACACCGTGCGGCTGCTGGCGGCCGAACTGGGCCTGGACCGCACGCGGATCGTCGGCGGCCCCCGGGAGCTGCTGGAGTCGATGTTCGAGGACGCGGGCGCGAGGGACGAGGCGGAGTTCGCCGCCGTCTATCCGACGCTGACCTTCGAGCGGCTGCGCCGCTTCCGCGTCCTGGACCCCCGGCACACCACCTCGAGCACACCCCGCGACATCACCACCCTGCTGGGCCTGATCTGGCGGGACCGGGCCGGTTCCCCGGCGGCGTGCGCGCTGGTGCGGGAGTTGATGTCCCGTCAGGTCTTCCGTCAGCGGCTGGCCTGCGGCTTCCCCGATGACGTCCTGGTCGCGGCGAAGACGGGCACGCTGCCGAGCCTGCACATCGAGGCGGGCGTCGTCCGCTACCCGGACGGCGGCCGGTACGCGGTCGCGGTGTTCGCCGGTACGGCCTCGGCCGCGGCGGCACGTACGGCGGTGGACGCGGCGATCGGGCGGGCGGCGCGGCTGGCGGTGGACGCGCTCAGACGCCGCTGACCTGGCCTGATACGGAACCGGATATGGCTGGAGTGCCGCGCCGATCTTGGACTGTGGGTCCGGAGAACTGCTCTGCTGTGCCCATGACCGCCAACAGAGCATCGCGCTTCAACCGCCGTCTGCTGATCCGGGGAGCGGCGGCCGGCGCGGCCGTACCCGCCGTCCTCCCCACGGCCGCGCAGGCGGCGCAGCGTGACCCCAGGCCCTCCGACGCGAAGACTTCGAACGCGGGGACCGCGAACGCGAAGACCTCGGACGCGACCTTCCAATGGCTCGGTACGAGCGGCTGGCGCATCGACACTGGCGGCGGCCGGACGATCCTCTTCGACCCCTATCTGAGCCGCTTCGAAACCGGACTCTTCAAGAAGAGCTTCAATCCGAAGACGCCGCTGACCACGGACGGCGCGACGATCGACCGCCATATAGGCCGCCCCGAGCTGATCCTGGTCAGCCACAGCCACTGGGACCACCTCAACGACGTCCCGTACATCGCCGCGGCCGCCCCGGACGCGCGGATCGTCGGCACCGAGACCACGTACCACCTGCTCCGGGCCCTCGGTGTCGACAAGGCCCGGATCGCCGTGGTGAGGGGCGGTGAGGTGCTGGACTTCGACGGCCTGGTGGTCGAGGCGGTCTCCAGCCGCCACAGCCGTAACGACTCCTACAGCTACTTCGCCCCCGGCACCCTCACCGGCCCCCCGCCCCGCCCCCAGACCATCTCCGACCTCCCGGAAGGCGACACCCTGGCCTTCCACGTGACGCTGCCCGACGGGCTCTCGGCCTTCCTCATGGGAGCGAGCGACTTCAGCGAACGGGACGCCGCCGGTCTGCGCCCCGACGTGGCCATGATCGCCACCTCCAGCACCTCCGCCACCCACCGCTACGTCCCCCGCCTGCTGAAGGCGCTCGGTCACCCCGCCACCGTGGTCCCCGTGCACTGGGACAACTTCGAACTCCCCCTGGACGAGGGCGCGCACCGCGACCCCACGATCGACCTGGACGGTTTCCTCGCCCGGATCCGCGAGGCCGGCCCCGGCTCCCGCATCCTGCTGCCGGAGTACGCGACGCCGTACCGCTTCTGAACTGCCCGGCCTTGAGCGACCTGCTCGGCAGTGAACGACCCGCTCGGTTGTGAACGACCTGCTCGCCCCTGGGCAACCGGGCCTGTACGGCGCGTCCCTACGACCTGATCCCGACACCCCCACCCACGACGATGTTCTCCCCGGTGACGAAGCCGGCCGCGTCCGAGGCCAGGAACGCCACGAGTTCGGCGACCTCTTCGCTCGTCCCGAACCTCCCGAGCGGGACCTGGGAGACCGTGGCCCTGGCGACCTCTTCCAGCACTTCGGCCGGCATCCCTTGTTTGGCCCAGATTCCGGTGTCGATCGGGCCGGGGCTGACGGCGTTGACCCGAATACGCCGGGGAGCCAGTTCGAGGGCGAGGGACGGCACCATGGAAAGCACGGCTCCCTTGGTGGCGGCGCTGACGGCGGCCCCGCCGGGAATTCCCCTGGTGGCGCCGATCCCTACATTGAAGATGATGGAACCTCCGTCATGGAGTAGGGGGAGAGCCTTTTGGAGGGTGAAGAACTGGCCTTTGACATTGACGCTGAAAAGGTCGTCGTAGGCGGCCTCGTCGAATACATCGGCTTCGATCGGTAGCCTGCGGATGATGGCGGCATTGAGAAATACGGCATCGAGTCCCCCGAAGCGCTCACGGATTTCCTCGACGACGCGGTCGGTCTCGGCCAGTGAGCGGGCGTCGGCGCGCACCACCACCACGCCTTCGGGGAATTCCTTCTCGGCCGCGGCAATGGTGTCGGGGTTCTGCCCGGTGACGATCACCTGATATCCGCGACGATGGAGCAATTCGGCGGTGGCCTTTCCGATTCCGCTGGTGCCACCTGTGATCAGGGCTACGGGTGCGGACATGCGTCTCTCCTCGCTGCTGCAAAAAAAAGGGGGAACTGCGACGAACTGCCTACGCCACGCTAGGAAAGGCCCTGGATCCGCGTCCAAGGCCTGTTCCGCATGTGGAGATACGAGTCAGGCATCACCACAGCTCAAGGGGATTGCCCAGTAGCGGCCGACGGATCGGCGCGGCTAGCGTGAGGGCATGGCAGACACGCCGCCTCCGGTGGATCTCGATCTTCGGCTGGTGCGGTATTTCACCGTCGTCGCCGAGTACCGGCACTTCCGCCGCGCCGCCGAGGCCCTTCACATCACCCAGCCGTCCCTGAGTCGGCAGATCCGCCAGCTCGAACGACAGCTAGGGGCCAGGCTGATCGACCGCACCCCGCAGGGCAGCAAGCTCACCGAGGCCGGAGAGGTCTTCCTGCCCCGCGCCAAGGCGCTGCTGCGATCCGCCGCCCAGGCGGCGGCCCACACGCGGGCCGCCGCCGAGCCGAGCCGGATCACCATCGGCTACATCATGAACGTCATCGTCACCCCGGCGGTGCGCGAGCTGCGCCACCGGAACCCGGACGCCGATGTCCGCACCCTGCACCTGACCTGGAACGACGCACGGGCCGCCCTGCTCGACCACCGGGTGGACGCGGCGGTGACCCGGCTGCCGTTCCCGACCGGTGATCTGCAGGTGACGGTCCTCTACGACGAACCCCGGGTGCTGGTGGTGCCCGTCGACCACCCCTTGGCCGGGAAGGAGTCGGTCACCGTCGCCGACATCGCCGACGAACCCCTGATCCGGGGGGCCGACCCGGTCTGGAACGCCTTCTGGCGGATCGACCCCCGCCCCGACGGCAGCCGCGCACCCGACGGCCCCCTCGCCGAGGGCGTGGAGGACAAGCTCGAACTCATCGCCTCCGGGCAGGCCGTGACCATCGCACCCGGCGCCTATGGCCAGGGCCTCCGCCCCGATCTCGTCACGGTCCCGCTGCGCGGGGTCGAGCCGAGTCATGTGGTGCTGGCCACCCGCGCCGACGACAACAGCCGCCTCGTGGCGGCCTTCCGTAAGTGCGCCCGGGTCCACCTCACCGGTCCGCCCTCGGCCGCCTCAACGGCCACTCGGTGAACAAAGAGTTAAGCAGTTCAAAATAAGTGGTTGCCGCGATGGAACTTTTGATAGCGCAACTACGTCTGAAAAAGGGGATGACCTGCGGCTGCGGGAAACTAGGGGATTCCCGGTGCAACCGCTTGCCGTCAATCTCGGTCTACCAGGGCGATCGGAAACACCAAATCGCCGATCACCGGCGCCCGGTGACCGCATCGGCGCTTTCTCCGCCGGTTTGATCGGCACTGATTGCACGAAGGGCCACACCCTTATGCGCATGTACCGGACCATGGCCGCTACGGCCACCCTCGCTCTCGCCCTGGGGGGAGCCGCTCTCGCGGCGCCTGCCGCCCAGGCGGCCGCGACGACCTCGGGCTCCCTCGTCCACGAAGACGGTGAGCTCTGGTACAAGGCCGCCGCGGGACAGAAGAACAACCTGTCGGTCTCCGAGCAGATCGTCAGCCGTGGGGAATTCGAGGACTATTACGTCCTGACCTTCCGCGACAACGGTGACATCACCATCGATGCGGAAGCGGCGAACTGGGACGAGTGCACCTACCCGACCGCGAGCGACCACTCCGTCGCCCAGTGCGCGGTGGAAATCCCGCAGAACTCCGACGACTCGGATAGCTACGACGTCGACCTCGGTGACGGCGACGACACCATCAAGCTCGATGCCGATAGCAATGCCTACGCCGGAATTCACGGTGGCGCCGGCAACGATGTCCTCAAGGGCAACGCGGCGCCGACGTTCCACGGCGACGCCGGCGACGACAAGATCGACGGCGGCGGCGGTGTCATGGGCTTCGGTGCCTACGGCGGCGACGGCAACGACACCATCACCAACTGCGTGCAGGAATGCTACGGCGACGCCGGCAACGACACCATCACCGGCGGCTCCGGGGACAACGTCCTGCACGGGGGCACCGGCAAGGACATCGTGCGCGGCGGCAAGGGCGCCGACGTCATCTACGGCGACCAGGACGACGACACGCTGTATGGCGAGGACGGCAACGACACGATCTACGGCAACAGCGGCAACGACGTGCTGTGGGGCGGCCAGGGCACTGACACCCTCTCCGGTGGCCCGGGCAGCAACGAGGTCCACCAGGACTAGGTTCACCAGGATCAGGTCCACCAGGATCAGGTCCACCTGACGGCAGGGCCTCCCGAGCGGCTCGGCGCCGCGCACCCGCACCGCGGGCCACCGCGCACCGAGCCGCCGGAGGCCCTGCCGTCGCGTTTCCCGCCCGGCCGCGCCGCCTTACTTGCCCCAGATCTTGCGGTACGCCTGCCGATAGCCCTCGGAGTCCCAGGACAGCGCCCCGCCGCTGTTGGCGGCGGTGCTGATGTGCACCGCGGGGACGTATCCGCTGGCGGGCTTGTCCGCGAAGGCGCGGTTGAACTCGTCGACGATCTGCCAGCCCTGTTCGGTGAGGGGCTCGGGCACCGTGGCGGCCTGGAACCGCTCCCCGTTGACACGCTGGAAGGCCGACGGATCGCCGTCCCCCGCGCCGATGTTGAACGGTGCGCCCGCCCCGTCCTTGCCCGCGGCGCGCAGGGCGGCGGCGGTGTGCCGGAAGTACAGGTCGTTGATGGCGGCCGAGTAGGTCCACTTGTCCCCGTAGCGGGAGAGCAGGGAGCGGACCTCCCCGATGGCGCGCTTGTTGACCTCGGGTATCGGCATGTTCTGGTAGCTCAGCAGCTTGACGTCGGAGCAGGTGGCCAGCTCCTTCTTGATCAGGTCCGACTTGCGCTTGGCGAAGGGGACCGTGGCGTCGGTGAAGAGCACCACCCCCGCGCGGCCGCCCGAGCGGGCGATGATCCAGTCGGCGCTGATCTTCGCCACGTCCTCGACCCGGGTGGTCACGTTGCTGAACAGCGCGGGGTCCCCGTCGGGGCCGGGGGTCGGGGCGGCGTGCCAGCCGAGCACCGGAATGCCCGCCGCCTTGGCCTGCTTGACCTCGTCGGCGACGCTGCCGGTGTCGAAACCGGCGATGGCGATGCCGTCCGGCTTCAGGGCCAGAGCCTTCTTGAAGGCGGCCCGGTAACCGGCCGGCGTGCCCTGGCCGTTGAGGGTGCGGGCGCTCCACCGCAGGAGGCCGGCGGCTTCCTGGATGCCCTGGGCGACCCCGGCGGGCCCGGGGTTGGAGAGGTCATGGGCGATGAAGACGATGCTCTTGCCGTGACCGGCCGCCTCGGGCCCGGTGGTGGGGCCCTTCCAGGGGGCGTCGGCGGCCTCCGCCTTCTTGACGGCTTGTTCGGCTCTGGTGAGGGCGGTCGGGCAGCCGGGCTCGGCGGAGCTCCGGTGGGACGAGGTGGAGGCGGCGCCGGGCTCGCAGCCGGCGGTGGCCACGGCCAGCAGCGCGATGGCCGTCAGGGCCGCCTTGCGGGTGGGGTGCACGGGTCTCCTCGCAGGGCACGGAGGGTACGGAGAGTACGGGCCGGGGGTCGGCCGGGGGCTGGGAGGAGACAGGTTACGGGTGGCGGCGCCGCGCGGGGCAGCCCCCTTCGGCACCTGCGGCCACCATCGAGCACAGTCGTGAACAAGCCAGGTCACGCGGCGCCCTCGGCCGCCACCCCAGGGGCACCGCGCGGACACCTTCCGGACTCCGGCGGGGCGTTTGGCGGGGTGGGGGGCGATGCGGAGATGACCTAAACCCAGCAATCCGTGGAATTTACGCAGTCCTTGAGAGGGCATGCCTTGCGCGTGTCCGTGCAGGCGGTAGTGTTCACGCCCGGTCAGGCATGTGGCGCAATCCCGCCGTCGCATTCCGGCCGGAAAGCCGTCGCCGACGTCCCGCTCCCCGGTGTCGGCCATGGCGGCAACAACACCTCGGTCACCGCTCAGGGGCACATCGAAGGAGGACCTGGGTGTCTGTGGACACGGCGGACCCGCCACTCGAACAGGAGCCGTCCGGGCACGCGCCACAGCGTCCTCGGCCCCGTCGCAGGACCGAAGCGCCCGGTGCGCTCCTGGACCGCTGGCCGTTCCGGCGGAAGCTCAACGTCCTGGTGATCGTGCCCCTGGCGGTCGTCGGCGTGCTCCTCGGCGTCGGCGTGAACGGCCAGGTGCAGCAGGCCCGCGACGCCGACCGGATCGCCGAGCGGGTGCGCGACAGCGGCCAGGTCGCCCGGCTGATGAATGGCGTACAGGCCGAGCACCGGGAGGCGCTCCTGCTGGCCGTCGAGCAGGAGCCGGTCCGCTCCGGGGCCACCCTGCCCTCGACCGTCGACTACCGCCGGGCGCAGCGGGCCACCGATGAGCAGGCCGCCGCCGTGCGGTCCGCGTTCGGATCGGACCTGCCGAAGGACGAGGCGCGGGCCCTCGACTACATCCAGCGCCTGAGCGTGCTGCGGGACAAGGTCGAACGGGGTTCGGTGCCCGCCGCCGGTATCGACCCCGCGTACGCCGCCGCCGTCGGCTATCTCATCGACGGCATCGGACTCGACCACTTCTCCGAGAGCTCCTCGTCCTCCGTCATCGACCTGGTCGACGCCGTGCTGCGCGCCGACGCGGCCCACGCGGCCTTCGAGGGCGGGGTGTTCTCCGCCCAGACCCGGGACGCCAACGGCCTCACCGAGTACACCCGCGCGGTCGGCGCCCACCGGGTCTACGAGGAGCAGTCGGAACGTTTCGCCAGAATCGCCGACCCCGACCAGGTCCTGCGCCTCGACGGCATCGAGCGGAACTCCGAGGCGAACGGCATCGACGACCGGTTCGCGGAGCTCCAGATCGACCCCGGCTCCTTGCAGGACCAGTCGCCGCGGCAGCTGCGCACGGAGATGGCCGCGATCTCGCGGCAGGCAGAGGCCCGCCTCGAGATCGCCCGCTCGCTGACCGGCCAGATCGCCCACCGCGCCGACGGCCTCTCCCGGGACGCCCTGCACAAGGCGCTGGCGCTGCTCGCCCTCGCCCTCCTCGGCTTCGCCGCCTGGCTGGCCTTCTCCTTCCTGGTCCGGCGCTCCGTCGTACGCCCCCTCGCGGCGCTCACCGGCGCCGCCCACCAGGTGGTCGAGGTGGCGGGTGAGGAACTCGCCAAGGTCGAGGACGAGGACGACGACGCGACCGACAGCACCCCGCTGCGGCCCCGCCCGATCCCCGTCCCGGTGCGCGACGAGATCGGCGATCTGGCCGAGGCGTTCAACCAGGTGCAGGTCGCCGCCGCGGCGCTGCTGGAGCGGCAGGTGCTCAGCCGCCGCAACGTCGGCGAGATGTTCGGCAACGTCGGCCGCCGGGTCAGCAACCTCACCACCCGCCAGCTCAGCCTGATCGACGCCGTCGAACGCCAGGAGACCGCCCCCGACATCCTGGAGCGGCTCTACCGCATCGACCACATCGCCGTACGCCTCCAGCGCAACGCCGACAGCCTGATGCTGCTCGCCGGAATCCGGGAGACCGAACTCGACGCCCGGCCGACCACCCTGGCCGATGTCATCCGGGCGGCGCTCGGCCAGATCGAGGGGTACCAGCGGGTGTCCCTGCGGTCCGAGACCGAGGTCACCGTCGCACCCGACATCAGCGGCGACCTCACGCTGATGCTCGCCGAACTGCTGGAGAACGCGGTCGCGTTCTCCCCCTCCGACACCTCCGTCGAGGTCGTCGTCCGGCCCGGCACCGACGTCAGCGCGGACGGCGGGGCGCTGATCGAGGTCATCGACCACGGCCTCGGCCTGGCCGGGGAACGCCTCGACGAGGAGAACGCCCGCCTGGTGCGCCGCGAGCGACTCGACCTCGTACCGACCAAGGTGCTCGGCCTCTTCGTGGTCGGCAGCCTGGCCCGCCGCTGGGGCATCCGGGTCACCCTGAGCCGTACGCCGGGCGGCGGGGTCACGGGCAGTGTCTGGGTCCCGTCGGCGCTGCTGGTGGCGCGGGGGGCGGAGTTGGCTACGGGGTCGGGGTCAGGGTCGGTTACGGCACCTGGGTCAGGGTCAGGGTCGGGGTCGGGGTCGGCGGGGGCCGGGCGGGAGCCCGAACCCGGGCCCACCGCCACGCTTCCGGCCGCCACGTCTCCCGCCGCCACGCCTGCGCCCGAGCGGCGCCCGGCGGCGCCCGCGACGGAGTCCGGTCTGCCACGGCGCGTCCCGGCGGCGTCCCGTACGAACGCGGAGTCGGCTCGCACCGCGCAGGAAACAACGAAGGCAGCGACCAAGCCGAACGTCGCGAACGAGCCGACCACCGGGAACGAGCCGTCCACCGGGAACGAGCGGTCTGCCGCGGACGAGCCGCACGCCACTCCGGCCGCGTCCGCCTCCGCCCCCGCATCCCGCCCGCTGCGCCGCCGCGTCCGGGGCGCGACCCTCGACAAGACCACGCCACCGGCCGACCGGGCGATCCCGGCCGTGCGCCGGCCCGCCGACGCCGACGCGGTCCGTTCCGAACTCGACGAGTTCGAGGCCGCCGTACGCAGGGCGGAGCAGGACAGCGCCACCGGCTCCCAGGCCGAAGCCACACCATCGACACATCAGCGCCCCCGGAAGGAGTCGGGAAGTGACCACGCCGACAGATAAGAGCGGTTCCGCTGAGCGGGAGACCACCGATCTGCGAGCCGCCGCGGCCGACTTCACCTGGCTGCTCGACCGGTTCGCCACCGAGACCGCCGGTGTCGTCGACGCCATCGCGGTGTCCTCCGACGGTCTGCTGATCGCCGTCTCCCAACTGCGCGAACAGTCCGACTCCGAGCGGCTCGCCGCGATCGTCTCCGGTGTCACCAGCCTCGCCGCCGGTGCCTCCGGCAACTACGGCCTCGGCGACCTCAACAAGGTCATCATCGATCTGGAGGGCGGCCATGTGCTGGTGTCGTCCATCGGCTGCGGTGCCGTGCTCGGTGTGGTGACCACGAAGGAGGCGAAGCTCGGGAACATCGCGTACGAGATGACCCTCTTCGCCAACCGGGCCGGGGCCGCGCTCACCCCGCAGCTCGTCATGGAGCTGAAGAAGAGCGCCGGGTCCGTCGGCTGACGGATCGGGCGGCGCACGGAGGAGGGGGCGAGATGGTCGCCGGTGAACCGGTACCGCACAACGCGGCAGCGCATGAGGCGGCAGCCCACGAGGCGGAGGACAGCGCACGGGACGCCCCGGAGGAGCCGACGGAGCCCGAGGAGCCGACGGAACCTGTCGAGCCGACGGAACCTGTCGAGCCGACGGAACCCGTCGGACCGACGGAACCCGTCGAGCCGACCGAGCCCGTAGGCCCGACCGAGCCCATTGGCCGCGCCTCCGCCATCCGGCCGTTCCTGCTGACCGCAGGTCGGGTGGCCGGGAGCGGCACCGGGCCGCCGCTCCCCGTCGAGACCCAGATCGTGACGACGCCGGACGGGCTGTCCGCCCTGCGGTCGCTCACCTTCGAACGCCGCGACATCGTCGCCGCCTGCCGGCGTCCCCAGTCGGTGGCGGAGCTGGCCGCCCGGCTGCATCTGCATCTCAACGTGGTCCGGGTCCTCGCGGAGGACCTGCGCGCCGCAGGACATCTGGCGGTCCACGTCCCGAATGCCGGGACCGTCCAGGACATCTCCGTACTGCGAAGGGTTATCGATGGTCTCCGTGCCGTCCCCGACTCACGGGGCTCACTCCGCGACAGCAGTTGAACCGCCACTGCCGGTCAAGCTGGTCATCGCCGGTGGCTTCGGGGTCGGCAAGACCACGGCCGTGGGGGCGATCTCCGAGATCCGGCCGCTGACCACGGAGGCGCTGATCACGGAGGTCGCCGCGGGCGTGGACGACCTCACCCACACCCCCGGCAAGACCACCACCACGGTCGCCATGGACTTCGGCGTCATCACGATCGACCCGAAGCTGAAGCTCTACCTGTTCGGCACGCCGGGCCAGGACCGTTTCGGTTTCATGTGGGACGACGTGGTCGAGGGCGCACTCGGCGGTCTGGTGATCGTGGACACCCGTCGCCTGGACGACTGCTACGCGGCGGTGGACTACTTCGAGCACAAGGACGTCCCGTTCGCCGTCGCCATCAACGCCTTCGACGGCGACGTCCAGCACGATCTGGACGAGGTCCGCTGGGCCCTGGACATCTCCGAGCACGTCCCTCTGATCGTCTTCGACGCCCGCGAGACGCGCTCGGTCCGCGACGCCCTCCTGGTCGTCCTCGACGTGGCCCTCTCCCGCGCCCAATCCGCCAATCCGGCCTGACGCGAGGACGGAGGGCTGACGACGCGGTCGCGGTTCGCGGGCGCGGCGCACGGCACCGGCCGGGGCACCCGGGGGTTCAGCCCTCGGCGTCGTCCTCGGCCGACCTCCCCCCGGCCCCGTTCGGCCGCGGCCGCAGATGGGTGCGACGCCCGTCCTGGTCCAGGATGCCCAGGATCTCCGCCGGTCCTTCGTGTGCCCCGAAGGCGTGGGGGATCATGGTGGAGAACTCCGCGGCCTGGCCGGTCTCGACGAGGATTCGCCGGTCCCCCAACACGAGCGTGACGGTTCCGGACAGAACGGTGAACCAGTCCCTGCCCGGATGGATCTTCAGCGCCTTGGCGCTGGTCGGGGCCGGTTTGGTGAGGCGCATCTTGGCCACGATGACCCCGGGCTGCCGGTTCAGCATCCAGGTGGTCAGCCCGCGCGCCATGTCATGCTGCGGCCGGATGATCACGTCGTCGTCGGCGTCCGACTCCACCAGCTGATCCAAAGTGGTCCCCAGGGCCCGCGCTATCGCGCTCAACTGATCAAGACTGATCCGCCGATGCCCCGTCTCGATACGGCTCAGCGTGGAGGGGCTCAGGTAGCAACGGGCGGCCAGATCGTCCAGCGACCAGCCCAAGGCCGAACGCAGTCCCCTGATCCGCTTGCGGACCAAGCCGTCGAGAGCGCTGTCCTCTTGCGTCATAGGCAAGATGGTATGCCGCCGGAGCAAGGCCCTCTTAGGCTCGGAGCATGACGGATCACCACCATCACCCCCATCACCACCACCACAACCACGCGGCTGATGCGGACGAGTGGGGCGAGTCGGCCATGGCCGAACTCCTGGACCTCGACGCCGAAGTGCTGCACACCTTCCTGTCCGAAGTGACGGATGTCCTGGCCCAGTTGACGCGAGACGAACCGCCGCACCGGATTCTCGACCTGGGCAGCGGCACCGGTGCCGGAACCCTCGCCCTCCTCCAGCGGTTCGAGGACACCGAGGCGACCGCCGTGGACCGATCCCCGCGGCTCCTGGACCACATCCGAGGCAAGGCCCGCGCACGCGGAGTGGAGGACCGGGTGCGCGCCGTCCAGGCGGATCTGGACGCCGCATGGCCGGACTTCGGCGCCGTCGACCTGGTGTGGGCGTCGGCGTCCCTCCACCACCTGACCGACCCCGACCGCGGATTGCGGGAGATCTTCGAGTCGCTGCGCCCCGGCGGATTCCTGGCAGTGATCGAGATGGCCGGCTTCCCGCGATTCCTCCCCGATGACGTCGGCCGAGGGCGCCCCGGACTCGAAGCCCGCTGTCACGCCGCACGGGCCGAAGCCCACGCCGAGAGCCTGCCGGACCTGGGCTCCGACTGGGGCCCGCGCCTCTCCCGCGCCGGATTCACCGTCGAGGTGGAGCGCCCCTTCACCATCGATCTGCGTCCCCCACTGCCGGAGCCCACCGCCCGCTACGCCCAGGCTTCCCTTCGAATGCTGCGTTCCCGCATCGCCGGAAAGCTGAGCTCCGACGACCTGGCCACACTCGACCACCTCCTCGACAGCGACGGCCCCGACGGCCTCCTACGGCGCGACGATCTCACCGTCCGCGCCGAGCGCACGCTGTGGGCGGCGCGCCGCCCGTGACCCGAGGCGGTCACCGGCCATGGGCTTGAGCTGTTCAGGTGCTCGGCTGGTCTGGGGGGAAACCTGGACCGGCGCCCAGGCCGAAGCGGACGTTCCCACCGCGACCGAGGCCCTCGGCGGCGGCCTCGAAGCGTGGTTGCGCGGTCTGAAGACCACCGCTGAGGCAGCCGACGGCCGTAACGTCCGTAGCCGGTAGCCGCTTTGACTTCGCCCAGGAGGGGTGAGTAACTGTTCGCCGCACGTCGTACGTCTCTGGAGGCGCTCTATGGCCGAAGCGGAAGTGGCAGGCGAGACGGAAGCGGAGGGCGGCCCTAATGCGGGAGGCGGCCCGAAAGCGGGAGGCGGCGCGGAAGCACGCTGCCCCCTGGGCGACTTCCCGTTCGTAGCGGAGCACCCCCTGGAGCCCCCGGAGGAATGGGCGGCGCTGCGGGCGGAGGGCTGCCCGGTGCCGGAGCTGACGCTGCGGTCGAGCGGGGCCCCTGTGCGGGTGCTGACGCGGTACGCGGATGTGCACACGATGCTGTCCGATCCGCGCTTCCCACGGGACGTGAGCGAGGCGGGCCCGGACGGAACCGGTACGGGCGAACGGCACCAGCGCTGGCGGCGGTTGGTGGGCCAGACCCTCACCGCCAAGCGGGTCAGCGCGCTCCGCCCCCGGATCGTCGCCATCGCGCATGCCCTGGTGGACACCATGGAGGCCGGGCCGAAGCCCGCGGACCTCTGGGCGGGGTTCGCGTATCCGTTTCCGGTGCGGGTCGTCGGCGCCCTGCTGGGCGTACCGGAGAAGGATTGGGACCGCTTCTCGTACTGGTCCGGCGCCCTGTTCAGCCGGGACCGCTACGGCGAGCCGGAGACCCGCACCGCCCGCGAGAAACTCCTGACGTATCTGCGTGAGCACATCGCCCGGAAGCGACGCGAACCGGGTGACGACCTGCTCAGCAAGCTGATCGAGGTCACCGACGCCGCCGACCGCCGCCTGCCCGAGGCGGTCTTCGTCCAGATCATGCAGGGGCTGATGCACGCCGGACACGAGACGACGTCCAGCGTGATCGGGAAGCTGGTCCCGGTCCTGCTCGACGACCGTTCCCGCTGGCAGCGCCTGCTGGACGACCGCTCGCTGATCCGCCCGGCCGTGGAGGAGCTGCTGCGCTTCGACGTCAACCGGGGCCCGGGCATGCCGCGTTACCTCACCGAGGACATGCAACTGGGCGGCGAGGTGATCCCGAAGGGCAGTACGACCCTGTCGGTCGTCGCCTCCGCCAACCGCGACGAGCGGATGTTCTCCGACCCGAACGAACTCGACCTGGCCCGTTCCCCCAACCGCCACCTCGCCTTCGGCGCCGGCGCCCACTCCTGCATCGGCCAGGCCCTGGCCCGCACCGAACTCCAGGTCGCCCTGGAGATCCTGCTGGAGCGCCTGCCCGGTCTCGACCTGGCGATCCCGTCGTCCGAACTGGCGCGGCGCGAGGGAGTCCTCACGGACAGCTTCGAACAGGTCCCTGTGGTGTGGTAGCGAGCAGCGCGCCAGGCTCATGACGTAGCTCACAAAGAAAGGGTGACAGGGTGGTGTCGCGGGCACCTGCGACTGTCTGCGCATGACGATCACAGATGAGGACTGCCTCGCCGAGACCCTGGCCTTCAACGAGCAATTCGAGGCTGCCGCGGCGAGCCGTCCGGCCCGCGGACAAACCCCGAGCGCGTCCACGCTGGCGCTCCTGCGGCGTAACCGGGTCGGCGGCGACACCCCGCCGGTGAGGCTGGCGCACGCCCAAGGCCGCGTCGTTGAGGGCGGGGTGAAGGTCCGGACGTTCGTACCGGATCGCGTCGACGGCGTGTACCTGCACATCCACGGAGGCGGCTGGGCATTCGGCTCCGCGGACGGGCAGGATGAACGGCTCTGGCGGCTGGCCGTGCAGGCACGGCTTGCCGTGGTGAGCGTGGAGTACCGCCTGGCGCCGGAACACCCGTTCCCCGCCGGGCCCGATGACTGCGAAGCGGCCGCCCGATGGCTGGTGGAGCACGCCGCGACCGAGTTCGGTACCGAACGGCTGCTGATCGGTGGCGAATCGGCCGGTGCCCACCTGAGTGTCGTGACGCTGCTACGCCTTCGCGACCGGCACGGCATCACCGGCGCGTTCCGGGCGGCCAACCTGCTCTTCGGCCCCTACGACCTGTCGATGACACCGAGCCAGCGGTCATTCGGCTCCAGGCGGCTGCTCAGCAATACCGACTCGCTCAGGAGCACCTACGGGCTCTTCACCCCAGGGATGGGCGCGGAGCAGCGCCGCGACCCCGAGGTCTCACCGCTGTTCGCGAACCTGGCCGGCTTGCCGCCCGCCCGGATCGTCATCGGCACCGAGGATCCGCTGCTGGACGACTCCCTGTTTCTGGCCGGGCGATGGCAGGCGGCGGGCGCGCCCGCGCAACTCGGCGTCGTCGCCGGCGCGATGCACGGCTTCACCCTCTTCCCGCTGACCATCACCGAGCGGGAACACCAGCGGGAGCGGGACTTCCTGGCCACCGTGTGACGGTAGCGTCGGCCTCATGAACCGCACGGCCCGGCTCTATGCGCTGGTGGAAGAGTTGCGCGCGGCCGCGCCGCGACCGCTGACGGTCGCGGCGCTCGCCGCGCGGTTCGAGATCAGCACCCGCACGGTGCAGCGCGACCTCCAGGCTCTGATGCAGACGGGTGTCCCGGTGCGCACCACACCCGGACGAGGCGGGGGCTGGTCGATCGCCCCCGAGATGACCCTGCCCCCGATCCACTTCACCCCCGATGAAGCCTCGGCACTGACCGCCGCGCTCGCCACGGCCGACGCCTCCACCCCCTACTCCAGCGCGGCCCGTACGGCAGCGCAGAAGATCGCGGCCTCGATGACCGGCCCCGCCTCGACGGCGGCCCGGACACTCGCCGCACGCATCGTTACGCTGCCGACGCGAACCGACTCCGAGGTGCGCACCGCGGTGGAACAGGCCCTCTCCCACAACCTGGCGCTGCGGCTGTCCTACACCGACGCGGCAGGACACGAAAGCACCCGCGTCGTGGAACCGGCCGGACTGCTCACCGCCAACCGCCGCTGGTACCTCATCGCCTGGTGCCGCACCCGACGCGCGGGCCGAGGCTTCCGCCTGGACCGGATCACAGCGGCGACTCCCACCGGCGAGCAGGCCCAGCCCCACAACCTGACCGACCTACTCCTCGGCTCAACCGCCGCCACCGCGGTAGGGCCCACCGCACTGGCCCCACTTACACCCGCCCGGCCACGGCACTAGCCGCCAAAGCTCCAGATGAGAGCGGTGGAGCCGACGAACCCCCCGACGCCCAGGGCCGTCCCGGCGACGGCGGCCCACAGCCGCCCGACGCCGCGGCGGGCGTGGTGAATGCCCATGGCACCGAGGACAACGGCGAGCGCTCCGCCGATGATCGTCCACGGAAGGGTGACAAGCACGAGCGCGGGCACCCAAGCGCCGACAACAGAGAAGACACCAAGCACAACGGCGGTGGGCCCCAACCCAACGCCAGGCGAATCACTCCGGCCGACCCCACCCCCGGACCCGGACACGCTCGACTCGGACATGACCCGCACCTCCGTTGGCCGAATTCCCGTTCCCCACTGATCGTACCGACGGGGCCGCGACTGCCCTGGACTCTCCCACCGTCGGAGAGTCCACCATGACGGCATGCACGAAGAACTCCTCACCATCGGGCGCTTCGCCCGCCTGTGCCGGCTCAGCATCAAGCAGCTACGGCACTACGACGAGACGGGGCTCTTGGCGCCGGTCCGCGTGGACGCCAACTCCGGCTACCGCTATTACGCGCCTGAACAGGCACGTGATGCCCTGACCGTTGCCCTGCTCCGCGAGATGGATCTCCCCCTGGCCGTGATCGCCCAGGCGCTGGCCGCCGAGCCTGAATCCAGGGCCCAGATCCTGCGCGCCGAACGGGACCGGCTGGCCGAGCGGATCAGCAGGGATCAGGCACGGCTGGAGATGCTGGAGCGGCTGGCGGAGGGCGGTCTTCCCGGCTATGAGGTGACGATGGGCAGCGAGCCGGAGCGACGGCTGGCGGTGGTGCGGGCGGTCTGCGCCTTCGAGGAGATCGGGGAGACGTTCGGGGCATGCGTGGGCCGGCTGTTGCCGGTGCTCGGCAAGGAGGGAATCGCATGGGAGCCGCCGCTGTGGGGGCTGTATCCGCTGGATCTGGAAGAGCGGATGGAGATCGCCGTCGGAGCGCAGACCTCGCAGGGGGAGGGGACGCCCGGCCTGGAGTTCCAGACGCTGCCCGGCGGACCCGTCGCCGAGACCGTGCACATCGGGCCCTATGCCCAGCTCCCCCTGGCCTACAACGCTCTCTTCGCCGCTGCCCACGAACGCGGACTGCGTCCCCAAGCGCCGGTACGTGAGGTCTATCTCGTCGGGCCGACAGAGGCACCGCAAGAAGAATGGACGACCCGGCTGATCATCCCCGTCCAGGAAAGCACGGCATGACCACGGCGATTGACCTTGACGCCCGCAGTACCCAGCACTGCGAGACGTCGGCTCTGGGAGTCCTGCTGCGGCACCAGGGACTCGATCTCTCCGAGCCCATGCTCTTCGGCCTCGGCTCCGGCCTGTCCTTCATCTACTGGGACAGCAAGAGCTTGGGCTTCCCCTTCCTCGGGGGACGGGTCAAGCCCTTCGAGCTGACCAGGAACCTGGCCACCGCACTCGGGCTGGACCTCCTGGTCCAGGAGACCACCTCCCCCCGCCGGGCATGGGGGAACGTGGCGGCCCTCATCGAGGCCGGCCGCCCCGTCGGCCTGCAGCTCGACAGCTACCACCTGGACTACTTCGGATCGAAGGTGCACTTCGGCGGTCATGTCGTCGCCATGTACGGCTACGACGACCGCGACGCCCACCTGGTGGACACCGACCAGCAAGGCGGAACGGTAACCACCAGCCTGACCAGCCTCGCCCGGGCCAGGGCCGCGCGCGGCCCGATGACCGCCAAGCACCGCTCCTTCACCCTCACCGCCCCGAGCGACCTGCCCACCCCACCACAGGCCCACATCATTCCCGCCATCACCGCCTGCGCCGACGCCTTCCTCAACCCGCCCATCGCCAACCTCGGCCACCGAGGCATCGAAAAGGCCGGCAAGCAGGTACGCACCTGGCTCCAGCGGACCGACAACCCACAGCGGGACCTACCCCAGGCCGCCCTCCTGATGGAGCAGGCCGGCACCGGCGGCGCCCTGTTCCGCAACCTCTACCGCGACTTCCTCGCCGAATGCACCCAACTGCTCGACAGCGACCACCTGCGCACCGGCCACGCGATGTACGCCGAGGCAGCCACCCTATGGACGGAAGTCGCCGCACTCATCACCCACGCCGGTGCATCAGGCAATCCGCAGTGCCTCGTATAGGCCGGCGCCATCCTCCACGACCTTTCCCGCATAGAGCGCGCGGCCATGCGAGCGCTGAGCAACCTGGCAACCTTTGGCGGCTTTGGCGGCACCCGTGCCTGATCAACCCCTGACTATTGGCGGGAGAGGATCCGGGTGACGCCTGCGGCGAGGGCCGTGGCCAGCAGCCAGCCCGCGCCGATCAGGAGCCAGGCGATCCACTGGGTCGGCCCCGTCGGCTGGAACGCCCGCTCCTGGCCGAAGTCGATCACGGGAAGGAGCAGGTCCAGGCTGTACATCACGGGGTTGAACACCGGATGGGCCGTACCACTGGGCGGGTGGGGCCGGTGCAGGGCGAAGACGGTGGTTCCGGCGGCGAGCAGGGCCAGCAGCCACACCGCGGCACGTTCCGGCACGTAGCCGTACCCGACGGCGGCATCCTGCACATACCCCCAAGCCCGGGCGTACCAGGGGAGGGTCGTGCGGCGGTGACGTTGGCGGGTCAGGAGCACGGTCCGGGCCTCGCGGTCCTGGCCGATGGACTGGTAGACGGTGGCGAGCTGTTGGTACGGCTGCGGCCTGTATCCGTCGGGATCGCGGCTCAGCAGCTCAAGGCGTTCGTTGACGGCCAGGTGCCGTTCCAGCGACCGGTAGACCAGCCCGTCGAGTTGGAGCGGCGGCTGCTCGTGACCGTCGTCATGGAGCCGGAGTACACCGATGGCCGCGTGGCGCAGGTCCATGCCTCCCGTGGCCCGTGCGGGGCGAAGGCGCAGCTCCCCGGCCTGGAGGTGTTGGCAGGAGAGGGCATTTCCCTGGGTGGGGGTGAGGGACGCGTCATCGAAGCTGACCGACCCGCCGACGGTGGCGCCGGTCAGCGTGATGGCTCCGTCGGCGCGTAAGCCCTCGCCGCAATCGATGGTCGTGGAGACCTGGATACCGGGGGCGGACAGGGCCTCACCGCCAGGTCGGTGCAGCGCGGCCCCGCGCAGGTGCAGACCGTCACTGAGGCGCGCCTGAAGCAGCCGCAGCTCCCCGTCGGCGCGGAATCCGCCGGTCCCGACGACGCCCTTCGCCTCCAGGCGTCCGCCGTCCAGGGCCACATCGCCGGCATGGGAGAGGTGCGCGCCCTGGAGGAGCAGGCTCCCGCTGATATGCGCGTCATGCACGTCGACCTTGCCCTGAACGCGACAGTTCATCAGGTCGAGGTTCCCGTCAACCGTCGTGGCGCCCATCCCAAGCCCCGGTAGGCACGAGCCGCCGAAACTGGTCACCCGAAGTGTGGCCCCATACAGCTGCGGCGCCTCCTCGAACCAGCACTCCTCCAGCCACAGCACGCAGCACACCTCAGCGAAGACCAGGCGCAGCTTCCCCGATATCCGGGCACCCACCAGGTGGACCATCGCAGTTTCACCGCTGATGGCATCGGCACCGCCCAGCAGCAACGAGCGGATCACCGAGGCCCGCACCTGCCGCCCCGGCCCCCAACTGCCGCCGTCCATCACCGTTCCGCCGACCGCGTCGCGCGGACGCAGGTCGACTTCGCCCCCTGCGGCGAATGCCTCCCAGAGCCGGAGTTCCGGGCCGGTGAGGTGATCTGGGCGCATCCGGGGCCCTCCGGCCGGTCGGGAGCGGGGCCCGCCCATGATCAAGCCGGGCGAGGTGGCCGCCGCGAGCGTAGCCACGTGCTCTGGGATGCCCACGCTCTCGGCCCGGCAGTCCTCAGTCCTTCAGGACACCGGCGGAGCGGGCGGCGGCGAGCCACTGCGGGAACTCATGGAGCAACTGATCGTAGAGCGCGGCGTCGGAGAGGTCCTTCGGCGTCGGTCCGGCGGCGAAGAATCCGGCGTTGTCGACGATGCGCCGGTTCGGGACCGGCAGGTCGTCAAGCCTGTGCAGGAAGCGGAACTCGTCCTTGCCGAACCCGATGAACTGCCAGAAGATGGGCAGCTTGGCGGCCGTGCACAGCACATGCTCTGCCGCCGCCTTGGACGTGGGGGAGCCGTCGGTCTGGAAGACGACGAATGCCGGGTCGTCGGCTCCGGACGACTGGTAGTGGTCGATGACGGCCTGCATGGCGACGTGGTAGTTGGTGCGGCCCATGTGCCCCATCGAGTCGTGCAGGGGGTTGATCCGGTCCTGGTAGGCATCGAGGCTGATCTCAGCCGTCCCCTCGATCTCCGTGGAGAAGAAGACGACCGGCACGATCCCGTCGTCATCGAGGTTCGCCGCGAGGGCCAGCGTCTGTTCCGCCAAGTGCTGTACGGAGCCGTCGCGGTAGTACGGGCGCATGCTCCCGGAGCGGTCCAGAACCAGATAGACCGCGGCACGCTGCCCGTCGGCGCCGTGCTTGGCCAGCGAGACCGCAGCCGTCTTGTAGAGGCTGACCAGCCCCGGAGCCTGGGCGGCGACCTTTTCCAGACTGATCGCGGGGGCGGGCGTCTGGGGGCGCTTGCGGTAGTCGATGGCCATAGCCGGTGATTGTCCCCCAACCGATGAACTCGATCATGAGGCGGCCCCGGTGGGTTCACCGCGCCGTCCTCGACCAGGACGAAGTCCGCGAGGTCGATGTCGATCGCGACCCCGGCCGCGGACGTGCCGCTCAGCTTCCACTGGACGACCCAGAAGTCCTCCCCGACGCGGAGCGAGACCAAGGCAAACGCCCAGCTCGGGGACCAGCTCGAACATCCCGGCCGCCGCTTCCCGGATGGCGGCCTGCCCGCGCACGGGGTCCTGGCCGGAGTGCAGATGGAACACCGAGTCGGCTGTGTGGAGCCCGGCGATCCGGTCGGGATCGCGGGACTCCCAGCACGCGTGGTAGCGCTCGAACAGATCACGGGTGGCAGCGGTCATGTCTGGCCTCCGGTCCATGGATGAACGGGCGTGCTGCAGAGGACATCCCGGTCGGTCGTAGATCCAGAACTTCCGTGATGTGCGTCCACGCTGTCCATGGGCACGCGCACAGGCCCGAAGCGGCAGCAACGGTGGTGGCGGGGCGGACGAGTCGGCCTGTACGCCGGGTCCTGTCTGCCGACATCGTCGTATCAGGGCCGCGCATCCCGCACGGCCTCGGCGATGACGGTGGTCACCACCTTGCGGAGGGCCCCGGCATCCGGCGGCCCGGCTTCGCGGTCCGCGAAGAGCAGGTGCCCGGCGCCGATCAACGTCGGCGCGAGCGCGTCGATGTCGGCGTCGGCCGCGATGCGTCCCCGGTCCCGCTCGGCGGCGAGGTAGGAGGCGATCATGGCCGTGGCCTCCGTCAGGAGCGGCACGCCGGTCGGCGTGGTTTCGCGGAGCCGGGCGCGTAGCTCGTCGCGCGAGGTGACGAGGCTGACGAGGGCCACGGCGACCGACTCGAACAGGGTCGTCAGCGCGTCGGCGAGGTGGTCGGCGATGGCGCCGGTCCTGGCGGAGTCGCGCAGGGCGGCGGACTGCTGGTCGAGCCGGGCGATGCGATCCAGGATGAGCTCGGCGAGGAAGGCGTCGAAGTCGGCGAAATGCCGGTGCAGGACGCCCTTGGCGCAGCCCGCCTCCGTGGTGACCGCCCGACTGGTCAGCGCGCTCGGCCCGTCCCGGAGCAGGATTCGCTCGGCGGCGTGGAAGAGCTGCTCGCGTACGTCACGCATGGCCACCCCTGTCGGCACCGTGCGTCCCTCCTCACCTCATCGGGCCCGCTCCATTGACGAGTGGGCATGTGCCCACTCATAGTGGGCGCATGCCCACTCTACCGTTTTCCGGGAACGAGCCTCATCAACACCGACAGATGGCGGAGTCGTTCGGCTCGGATGCCGAACGCTACGACCAGGCTCGGCCCCGCTATCCCCAAGCCATGGTGGACCGGATCGCCACCGGCAGCCCCGGCCCCGACGTCCCCAATGTCCTCGACATCCTCGACGTCGGCTGTGGCACCGGTATCGCGGCCCGGCAGTTCCAGGAGGCAGGCCGCACGGTGCTCGGGGTCGAGCCGGACGCGCGGATGGCCGAGGTGGCGCGGCGGCTCGGGACGGAGGTCGAGGTCGCGACTTTCGAAGCCTGGGACCCGGCCGGTCGGCGATTCGACGCCGTGATCGCGGGCCAGGCATGGCACTGGGTCGACCCGGCCGCGGGGGCGGCCAAAGCCGCTCAGGTCCTGCGGCCCCACGCCCGACTGACCGCGTTCTGGAACGTCTTCCAGCTCCCGCCCGACCTGGCGGAAGCCGTCGCCACGATCTGCCAACGGGTCGTGCCCGAAGCACCGTTCGACTTCCGGGCGATGACGCGGGGCGGCCTGGACGCCAACCAGCCGATACTCACCAAGGCCGCCGACGGAATGCGAGAGGCGGGCGCGTTCGGCGAACCGGAGCAGTGGCGGTTCGACTGGGAGCGGACCTACACCCGGGACGCGTGGCTGGACCAGATCCCCGCCCAGGGCGCCTTCACCCGGCTCCCCTCGGCCAAGCTGGCGGAAGTGCTGGAGGGTGTTGGCGCAGCCATCGACGCGATGGGCGGCAGCTTCACGATGCCGTACGCAACGGTGGTGATCACCGCGACGCGAACTGCCCCTGCCTGACCCGGCACATGGCCTCACGGCCCTGTTCGTCGAGGAGGCTCCAGTGGCGCTCGATTCGCCGGACTGGCACGTATCGCGGCTGACCACCCACCCCCTTGGTGATGTCCACTCGCTGCCTTTACGGCCGGAGGCGCGCCCGCAGCGCATCCCTCACCCTATTCCTCTGGTTCAGGTAGTCGCTCGCCCCTGCTCTTGGCCACCCGCAGGGCGTCGCGCAGTGCCTCGCAGAGCCGGTTCCCGAGATACCGTAATTCCATGGCGCTCACCTTGTTGTCGCCCAGCATCTCGTGCCCGATAGTGATCAGTTCGGCGCCTGTGCGGAGCTGTAGGTCCTCCATCTCATCAGCCACCTGCGAGACGTAGCCATGGTGATCCGTGACGAGGTAACAGGGCTTCCCATTCGGGTCGGACCAAGGCAGGAGGCGGGGGCCTGCGCTCATCGAATCGCCACCTCCTGCCCGTGAAAGCAATATGCGGGCAACTGTGATTGTTCGATCCAATTGGCGATACTCTCTCTCACGTTGGCGCTCCTCACCGCGTTGCCCACGCCCCGGACCCTTCGCCCGGTCGCGGGGTTACACCTAGGCAACCTCTCTGGCACATCAGCGGGTAGCGCCTGTAGGGGTGTTGAAAGGTGTTGGTTCCGCATTCGTTCATGACCGAAGGCCGTGAATCATGAAAACGCCGAACGAAAAGCTGTCCGATTGGCTGGCTCGATCCGGAATGAGTCAAGGCGAGTTAGCTCGACGAACAAGGGTTCAAGCCAAGCGTTGGGGCCAGCCGCATATTGCCCCGGATGCCACGAGCGTTCGACGCTGGTTGACCGGAGAACAACCCCGGCCCCCCGTACCCGACATCCTGGCGGATGCGTTCTCGGCAGCCATGGGCTACCGCGTCACGACGTACGACTTGGGGCTCGGCGACAGTGCGACGGCGGACAGAGGGCTTGTGTACAGCCCTTCCTTCCTGGCTACCGTGGAAGCCGTTGCCGACTTGGGGAGGGCCGACGTGGACCGTCGTAAGTTCTTGGCCTCAGCACCGTTCGCCGCCGTTGCCGGCATCGGACCAAGCCGAGACTGGCTGTTGAGCACGCTCGACCAGCAGCCCAAGCCGGGCCCCAGGGTGAGGCTGGAGGACGTGAGCGCAGTCCGGAACATGTTCGGCGTCTTCCAGCAGATGGACATCTTCCAGGGCGGCGGAGCAGGCCGCCTCACCTTGGCTGCCTACATGAACGCCCATGTGTTCCCGCTGCTGCGACGCACGCATACCGAGCGGGTTCGGCGCGCTCTGTGCGAGGCCGCCGCCGAGCAGACGTATCTGCTGGGTTGGATGGCATACGACAACGGGGAGCACGGGGCGGCGCAGCGCTACCTCATCCAGTCGCTCCGTCTCGCAGAGGAGTCGCGCAATCCCGCCCTCGGCGCGCATGTGCTGGCCGGGATGGCGGATCAGGCCACGCTTCTCGGTCACCCCGAAGAGGGTCGTAGGCTCGCCCAGTCGGGCCGGGCTGGACTCGCCAAGTCGGCATCCCCTGCATGTCTGGCCGATCTCTGGGCGCTGGAGGCTCGTGCTTGCGCCAAGCTCGGTGACAAGCGAGCGGCGGTGTCGGCGATCGCGAAATCGGAGACCTCGTACGAGAGTGTGCGTCCTGAAGAGGAGCAGGAGTGGGCCGCGTTCATCGACCCGGCGTACTTGCACGGGGAGCACGCCAACACCTTCCGTGATCTTGACGAACCGCAGAACGCCAAGGATCACGCCCGCAGGTCAATCGACCATGCCCGCAAGCAGAAGCGCGCCCGTCGGGGCGCTATGTCACATGCGGCGTTGGCGGCCGCGTACCTTCAGAGCAAGGATCTGGAAGCGGCCCATGCGGCCGGGATGCGGACGATCTCTCTCACCCGGCAGGTCAAGTCGTCCCGAGCTGTCGAAGCGGTCCAGGACTTGCAGAAGCGCATGAAGCCCTTCGGCAGGCACCGCCTGGTCGCGGACTTCAACGAGCGAGCGAGTGAACTGGTGGCCGCCTGAAACGACGTGCAGTAGCCGGATGCCCCGGACCATCGTGGCCAGGGGCGTCCGGGGGCGGGCTTGGTGTGTATCGATCAGTGCACGACGACACCGGGGACAAGGGCAACGAGGCCCGACACGAAGCTGCCTACGCCTGCCAGGGTGGTGGCCTTTCCGTCCGAGAACAGCCCCGCGCAGAATTGGCGGACTTGACGACGGAGGATGAGCATCTTCAGCTTCTGCCAGCGGTGCTGACGGATATGACATCCGAGGAGGAGTCCGGACGCGTTGTTCCGGCAACCGTCGTCGCGGCCGCGTACCGGAGCGCCGCACGTCACAGGCGCCTGGAAGAGACACCATGCGACTGTGATCGCTGAGAGCGCGATCACTACGGCTGGTCCGGCAGCCGAATTGATCCATGCTGCGATGAGCAGCAGACCTGCCAGAACGCCCCACCACTGGCCCAGCCCACCCAGCGCATTGCTTCGTGCCCCCGAAGTCGCCATGGGGTGCATGTTGTGACGCATACGCCATTGTCATGCACGCAGAGCCCCGCATTGGCCGGATCACTGCGGAAGTAGGCCAGTTCCCCAGCCAGGCGCCTGCCTGCGCGAAGGTGCAGACATTGACGCGCTCCTCGCGGCTGAGCTTAGGCAGCCCCATGGCTGCTCAGCTCTCACCAAGGAACGAGCGCGGGGACCAACCAGGCGACCGGCGTGAACAGGGTCAGGCACCCAGGTCGTGATACATGACGTGCAGGCCGACCGGCCCCAACTCCGGATGCCGGAACGCGCCCGGCACGGTGCCGATGAGGGTGAACCCGAGGCGCTCGTACAGTCCGACAGCGGGCGCGTTCGAAGCCGCGACCGCGTTGAACTGCACACCGGCGAAGCCGCTGGTCGAGGCCCAGTTGAGCAGATACTCGCCCAGCGCCTGACCGACACCCCGGCCGCGCGCCTCAGCCGCCACCATGAAGTTGCCACTGGCGATATGGGCACCGGGACCGGGCCGATTGGGGTACATATTCGACGTGCCGAGCACCCGCTCGCCCTCCACGGCCACCACGACATGTCCCGGGGGCGGCACCACCCACATCTCGTGTGCCTGCGCCTCAGTCTGGTGGGGGTCGTAGCAGAAGGTGTCTCCCTTGCGGACAATCTGCTCGACGATCGGCCAGACCTGCGACCAGTCACGCTCCTCGAACGCCCGGATTTCCATCCGCCATACGCTAGCAACGGAGTTCAGCCCTTCCGACCGAATTTCTCGTGCCGAATCAGTCTGATGTGACCGTCGCCGCCCCGCCCGCTCATTCGTGAGAGCGGGAAGCCCCCCGCTCGATCAGGCATCGGCGCCCCGCCGCGAGTGTGGTGAGGGCCCGGGGGGCCCCGCGCAGGCGGGCGGTCAGGGCATCCGTCAGCGTGAGGAGGCAGCGGGGGTCCACTGAGCGGGCGGAGAGGTAGGTCGCGGCGAAGGCGAGGTGGCCGGTGAATACGCGCTCGTCGTCCACGAATACGGCCGCGGCCAGGGAGTCCAGCAGCCGGCCGAGGAAATCGGCGGCCTCCTCGTGTTCCATGCCCGAGCGGTTCCGCAAGCCGGGGAGCACGTCACGCAGCGCGTGGGTCACGTGAGCGAGCAGCTCGGGGCGTTGCCGGACGAGTACGGCGTACGCCTCCACGGCACCGGCCTGGACCGACGATTCCCCGCATGTCACCGGGGGCCAGGGGTGAAGCAGTGCTTCCGCGGCGCCACGGGCGTCGGCCGCGTACAGGTCCGCGCCCAGGGCGTACGCCCATGTGCCGTCGGGGCCGAATCCCGGTCCGCCCGTCATGACGGGAACGCCGGCGCATCTGCAGGTCTCGATCTGGCGGTGGGCGAGCGGAAGGTTCCACGACAGGGTGCAGGAGAGAGCGACCACGTCGGGGCCGTTCTGATGGACGTCCGAGAGAAGCTCGTGCGGGGAGACCGAGCCGCCGAGTGAGCGCACGTGGAAGCCGCGCAGGCGCAGCACCTCGGTGAGGATGTGGGAGGGCAGCACGTGCCATTCGCCGTCGCTGCATGCCACCAGCACATGGCGGGGTGGGCCCGCCTCGGCAGGTGTGCGTACGGTGCGGGCGGTGGACGCGATCGCGTCCACTGTCAGCCGGCTGACATGGGTGGCGGCGTGCTCCTGCGCCACCGTCCACTCGCCGGACTCCCACCGCTCACCGACCCTGACCTGGGCGGGTGCCACCAGGCCGAGCAGTACGTCCTCCGCGTTCACGCCACTCGTCACCAGGCCGGTGGCCAGCTCCAGCGCTCCGTCCTCGTCCGCACCTGCCAGGCAGGTGTCGAAGTCCGCGCGGGCGGTGTCGGTGATCCCGGTGCCGTTCATGGGGCCTCGGCCTCCCCGGCATCTCCGGACCCGCCGGGGCCCTCGGGCCGATGGTGCGGTGGTGCGCCACGGTGGGACGGTGCGCCACGGCGGGGCGGTGCCTGAAGCGTCAGGATGGAGATGTCGTCGTGCGGGCGGCCGGCGAGCCATTCGGTCGTGAGGAGTTCCAGCCGCTCGGCGACCGACGGCGCCTGCATGCCGCCGCAGCTCGCCAGCGCGTCGACGAGGCGTTCGTCGCCGTAGATCTCCCGCCCGCTCGCACCACCGCGTGCCTCCGTGACCCCGTCGCTGTAGAGAAGCATCAGCTCGCCGGGTTCGAGACGGCACTCGGTACGGCCGAAACTGGGATCGGGCACCGCTCCGAGGAGCATGCCCTCGCAGACGATTTCCGCCACCTTTCCATCGTCGCGCAGGACGAGCGGGGAGAGGTGGCCGCCGCTGGCGATCTCGACCTTCACCGAGCCGTCGTCGCAGGGGCGGGCGGAACCCGTGACCAGGGTTGTGAAGCGGTGGCCGGCGCTCATGACGAGGTCGTTGAGCAGCCGCAGATCGCTCAGGGGCTCGGGCCCCGTCCGGACCATGGCCAGGGTGCGCATGCTCTGCCGCACCTGCCCTCCCACCACCGCGGCCTCCGCGCCCTTGCCGGACACGTCGCCGAAGAAGAACGTGACCCCGCCCGCGGCGGAAGGGGCCACATGGTAGAAGTCGCCGCTGATGCGCAGAGCCTCCGCGGCCGGCCGGTAGGCGGCGCCGAGCCTGAGGCCGTCGGCCGACGGCAGCGGCTCCGGAGCCATGCTGGCCTGCAGGACGGCGATGGTCTGGGCCTGCTGCGAGTAGAGCGCCGCCGTTGCCAGCGCGAGTCCGGCCCGTACGGCGAACCGATGCGCCAGCTCGATGTCCGCGTCGTCGAAGCGGGCACGCTCCGGGCCGCGCAGCATGATCAGCGCACCGGCCGGGACGCCCCCCGCGGCGAGCTGGACCACCAGCGCGTCCTCGACGTGACCGAACTCGCCGGGCATGACCTCGTCGAGCGCGTCCATCTCCTGAGGGCGTACGACAGTGGGGCGCGGTTGGAGCCCGTACAGCGCGTCCGCGACCTTGGGCACCCGTTCCAGCGTCTCGACCGCCACCTCCCCGGAGCACCGGGCATCGCCCGGACCCGCCCGGTGCCAGCGGGTACGCCGCCCGCTCACGGGCAGGACGACCACGGACGCGTCCGCCAGCTTCGGGATCACGATCTCGACCAGCGCGCGGACCGTACGGCCGTGATGGAGCGAGGCGCCCAGGCGCCGGGTGGTCTCCTCCAGAAACGCCGACTTCTCGCGCTCGTGGGCGAGCGCGGCCTCGGCCTCCTGGGCGCTGCTGACCTGATGGACCAGCCACACCGTGAGCCCACCGGCGGTGTGCAGGCGACCGGTGAGCCCGCGGCCCTCGTAAGCGGCGGAGAAGTGCTCCGCCCGCCGGGCGGCGGCGCGGGCGAGGGGCGCGGCCGCTGACATGCTGACCGGTCCGCCCGGGCGCAGCCGGGGGAAGAGGCGGGCTGCGGCGCGGTTGAATCCGCGGACGGGCCCGTCGGCCCGGTCGCAGATGACGACGGCCTCGTCAACAAGATCCAGCAGCTCGCCGAGCTGCGACGGGACACACTCCCATGCGCCCCCGCCCCCGCCGCCGCTGTCGTCCGTCATCGGCCACCGCCTCTTGCGCATGGGGCTGCCGCGCCCATAGTGCCCGGGTTGCTCCACCTTCCATTCTGTTTGTCCGGTGTGGTTGTCGCATGGGTGCATTGGTGGGCGTCGGGGGCGTCGCTGGAGGGCTGGGAGGCCCAGGGGCTGACTATCGATGCGCAGGTCAGCCCTCCGCCGGGGCCACCCCGATCGGGCAGGAGACGCCCGTGCCTACGAGGGTATAGCTATGTGACCCATGGCCATACGAGCAGCGATCTACGTCAGGATCAGCCAGGACCGGGGCGGCGCGGGTCTGGGCATCGCGCGCCAGGAGGAAGACTGCCGCGCGCTGTGCTCTCGCAAGGGGTGGGATGTCGTAGACGTCTACCCCGACAACGACGTCAGCGCATACTCCGGAGCGCCCCGCCCGAAGTGGCAGGAGCTCTTGGAGGACATCAACGAAGGCGTGATCAACGCTGTCGTCTGCTGGCATGTGGACCGCCTTACCCGCTCCCCGCGAGAACTCGAAGACGTGATCGATCTTGCCGACCGGCATGGTCTGGAGCTGGCCACCGTCAGCGGCGAGATCGATCTTGCGACCCCCACCGGCCGCATGATCGCCCGGATGCTGGGAGCTGCCGCACGGCACGAGGCGGAGCACAAAGCCGAACGTCAGCAGCGGCAGCGGCGGCAGGCTGCCGAGGCGGGCAAGGTCGCCGGAGGCGGTAAGCGGCCCTTCGGGTACGAGGACGACCGGATCACTGTGCGTGAGAGCGAAGCGGAAATCATCCGAGAGGGCGCCCGCCGCGTCCTGGCGGGGGAGAGCCTGGCAAGCATCTGCCGGGACTGGAAAGGCCGGGAGATCGTCACGGCGGCAGGCATCCCGTGGAAGCCGAGCGGACTCCGTCGCATGCTCGCGTCGGCCAGGATCAGCGGACGCCGGGAGCACACCCCGCGCCGATCGTGGGAGAGCACTCGCCCGCTCCTGGGGGAGATCGTTGGCGATGCCGTATGGCCCGGGACCATCAGTCATGAGGACTCCGACCGACTACGCGCACTGCTGAGTGACCCCGACCGGCGCCGGACCAACGACGGCGGCAACCGCAGCTACCTTCTGTCCGGCATCCTTCGCTGCGGCAAGCCGACCGGGGAGCCCGGTAAGGCATGTGGGTGGGGCATGGTCGGCCGTCCTCGGTCTGGTGTACCGCGCTACGTCTGCCCCAACACACCGGGTACGAATGCCTGCGGTGGTACGGCGGCGAATGCCGAGCGCACCGATGATCAGATCCGAGACATGGTCTTGGCCGCGTTCGAGTCGCCCACCTTCATGAAGCGTCTGCGCGAGCCGGACGAGGACGGCAGCGGGCTGTACGAGAAGGTTCGGGCTGATGAGGAGGAACTGGAGGAGCTGGCCCAGGACTACGGCAACCAGGCGATCAGCCGCAAGGAGTGGATGGTGGCCCGTGCGCCGATTCAGGAACGGCTGGAGCGCAACCGGGCCAGGCTCGCGAAGGTGTCGCGGAAAGCCGTCTTGCTGGGGTTCGTCGGCAGCTATGAGGACATGTTGAGCCGCTGGAAGAAGATGAACGACTCCCAGCGGCGGGCGGTGATCACCGCCGCTGTCCGATCCATCGAGGTACTTCCCGCGAACCCTCGCAAGAGGTGGGACCCTGACCGGTTCGTCATCGATTGGATCGCCTGACGCGGGGACGTGCGGAGCGGGATTCGGACTCCACGAGAGCGAAGACCCGCACCGCACGTTCGATCACCGCCAGGTCTTCAATGACTGGAGGGAGCCCCTGCCGGGCGCGAGAAGCGGCTACGCGCCGACGAAGGTCATCCGGAGCCAACAGGCCCCCTGGAGTCAGCCGCAATTTCTTCGCGCGCGATCTCACGATTTCGGGCGTGGTCTTCGGCGATTCCGGCAGCCAGGAGCGCGGCGCCGGGGGTGTGCCCCGAGCCGACGTAGCGCCAGTGGGCGTCTGTGATCAGGTCGGGGTCGGCGGGTTGGGTTTCGCCGGATTGGTGGTTGGCGCGTTCGGCGCGTAGTGCTGTGTAGGTGGTGGAGTAGGCACGGGATTTGGTGAGGATGTGGCCCCGATAGCCGAGGGTGTGAGCCCAGGAGCGCAGACGTAGGGGTTCCAGTTCGAGGAGGCCGCCAAGGCGCCAGCAGGTGCGCATGAGGGCGCGTACGTGTGCCGACACGGGGGCAGCTGTGATCTCGTCGGGGCTGGTGATCTGGTGGTCGAGTCCGGCCCCGGTGTCGGTGGCCCCTTTGGTGACGTACTTGGCGACGTAGGCGGCTACTGCGTCGTCGGCCAGGCCCTCACCGTCGCCGAAGGCCCGGAGCGGCCGGGCGTCGAGTTCGGCGCCCCAGCGCAGTTCGTGTTCCCCCAGGACCGCGCTGAAGGGGGTACGGAGCCGTACGGCCGCAGCGGCGGTGCGGACCACGGCCGTGAGCACGTCGGCCGTTGCCCAGACCGGGGGCGAATCGTCTGGCCCGCGTGCGCCGTCCAGACGCACGACAGCGTGGACGTGGACGGCTGCGCGCTTTTGGTACTCGGCGACTTTGGCGTAGGAGATGCGCAGGCTGCGCCGCAGGCCGGTACGGGTGCGCCCGACACGGGCGGCGAGGTGGTTGTACAGGTTGTCGGTGAACGCCTTCCACAGCCGTCCCGCGTGCGCGTGCCACAGGACGTGTGCCGGGTAGTCGTAGCAGTCGGGGCACAGCGGCTGGCCGGTGAGCGGGTCGTCTGCGTCGTGGACGGCCGGGCAGCCGAGGGGACGGCCGTGTTCGCACTCTCCGCCGTCGCGGCGCGGTCGACAGCGCCGGCCGTCAGCGGTGACGTGGTGGACGGGGCCGAAGCTGGGGGCCGTGAGGGTGAGGAAGAGCCGGGGTCGCTCGCGGACGTCCGCCGGTACGGTCTTGCCGCCGACGAGTCCGGCACGAACGAGGTGGAAGGTGTCGCCGGCGTGGAGGCGGGAGCAGGGGGCGCAGACGGTTTGGCGGCGGTTGCGGCAGCGGATCAGGAGCCGTTCGCCAGGCTCATCGCGGGTGTCGTAGTGGTGCAGTACCTCACCCGTGAGCGTGTCGCGGGTGGTGGTGGAGCCGGTGAGGTGGATCGGGTGGGCGCTGCCTCCGGTAGCGGTGATCTGCTCTAACCAGCGGCCGAAGCGAGGGCCTTGGACGAGGCGGATCAAGTCTCGGTCTACTTCGAAGAGCTGACGCAGGCGCGCCGCACGGTCGAGCACGGCGCGCCTGTCAGCCGAGGCGTTCTCGGCGGTGATGGTGGGGACCTCCCAGGGTGGGCCGCCGCAGCGGCACGGATGGATGCGGTTGGGTGGGTGTCGTCCATGGCGATCACTCCCTGGTTCGCGGGCCGAATGGGTGGGTTAGCGGATGGTGCCGGTGCCCCGGCAGCAGCGGCAGCGCCGCCGGTGTCCGGTGCGGGTCCTGCGGTAGCGCTCTCCCTTGCAGACGGGGCAGCGGACACGACGCATGGTCATCTGGTGGGGCCTCCCGGGATGGTCTAGCTGTTGTGGGTGAAGCCGGACAGGAGCCAGTTCACGAGCCCGTTGGTGCTGTCGATGACTGGGGTCTGGCCCAGGTACATGCCGAACAGGCCGATCAACAGCGCTTCCCACCACCGCACCGCGCGGGACCGCAGGAGCAGGACCGTCGCGAGCCCGAAGAGCAGCGCCAGGGAGAGGACCAGGGATTCACTCATGCGCCCTCACCCGCGTCCAGGTCTTCCAACGCACGGGCAACCCCAGCCAGGCGGAACGCCAGCCCCGCGTACTCAGCCGCCGTGACTTGGGCCTCGGCGGGGGTGGTCAGGTGGGACCGCCCGCGCATCCAGCTGCCCGTATCACCCGCGGTCACGGCGACGCCCTGTTCGGCCTCCCCGATGGACTGCGCCACCGCCACGGCATCCTTGTTCAGATCACCCAGGGTCATCTCGGCGGTGCCCGGATCGTTGACCCGGTGGCAGACACGCCCGCTCAACTGGGCGCGCAGCGCCGTCACACCTGGCCCGAGATCGGAGCCGACCCGCTGTCCGGCCACCACCAGATGCATGCCGAGTGCCGCCCCGAGTTGGGCCAGGCGCAGGAGGTAGGTCGAGCACTGCTCAGCCTCCGCCCGCTGCTCCTTGCTCCCGTTGGTCAGGTAGAGCTCAGCTATCTCGTCCACGACCACCACCACGGGCACCGGGCGTTCCTTCTCCGGCAGCTCCCATATGGAGCGGGCCCCGGCTGCACGGCAGGTGCGCATGCGCTCTTGCATGTCGACCACCAGGGCGCCGAGCATGGCGACCGCTTGACTGCGGCAGGTGGCCAGGGCTGAGAGCCGCTGTTGGAACAGGCCCAGTTCCATGCCGCCCTTGCAGTCGATGCCGACCAGGGCGACGGGTTGCGAGGCAAGTTCGGTGATCAGCCGGGCGATCAGCGTGGACTTTCCCGATCGGGTGGCGCCGACGATCAGCCAGTGCGGCACGCGGCGGAAGTCCATCACCCACGCCCCACCGGTCTCCATTGCGCCGACCACCGCCGACAGCAGCGACGCCGACACCTCCCCCGTGGGCCGGTCGGGGTGTTCCAGCAGGTCATGGGCCGTCGCGGTGATCAGTACGATGCCGCGTTCGGGGGAGACGACCCGCACCGCGTGCACCCGCCAGGCATGCACTAACGCCTCAGCCGCCGCCAGGAACGGGGCCGGAGTCTGGCCCGCGTGCAGCCGCACCCGCACCGACAGCCCGTTCGGCGTGGGCCAGGGGAAGGAGCAGCGCGGGGCGTGGGTGCGCAAGGGGTCGCCCTTGACCGCCAGGTCACCCAGCAGGCGCCGGTTGGGCTGGTGGGAGACAGTGAGGTCATTGAGGTGAGCGACCTTGCGCCAGGTGACCATCACCCGCAGCGCGGTACGCGGGTACCCGAACAGGTACCAACGCCAGTGGGGCCACCGCTCCGGCCGACGGGTGGCGAGCGCAACCGTCCAGGCCAGCGCCACCAGCACGGCAGGGAGGAGAAGCTGACTCATCAGGCACCACCGCCCTTACCCGCCGGGGCCGTTACGGACGAGGCCAGGGCCGGTATAGGGGTGATGGCAGCGGCGCGGAAGCTGATGCCGTGACGGTCGCCCATTGCCCAGGCGAACGCCTCCAGTCCCGTCACCCGCACCTCCGAGCCCTCCACCACTCCCTTGGGTTCTCCGGGGACGGCGATTTCGATCACCGAGACGCGCCGCCCGTCCTGCCGCACTGTCACGGCGACGGTGTAGACCGTGTTGCCGTCCCGGTCCTTCTTGACCTCCTTGCTCTCAAAGTCCGCGATCTTCGGTTCGGGCCCGACAGCGCACCGCAGTACGCCGAGTCGGGTGGTGTCCACAGGTATGGACTGCATGGGGTGTGGGCCTCCTTGGCCAGCCAGGACGTCACACGTCATGTGACATCACTCGTACTTACGAGTTCCGACTATGCCTGCCTTGACGGCCGGAGGCAAGTACTTATGCTTACGAGTGACATCAGTTCACGTCAGGGCTGCTGACGACAGGTGATGAGGAGAGCCCGGCATGGGAGAGATCCAGCGCCCCGGAGCGCTGTACCAGCAGGTTGCAGCCGAGATCCGCAGCGGCATCGCCGCAGGCGAGTACAAGCCCGGGAGCCCGCTCCCCTCAGAGAGCCAGCTCATCGAGCGCTACAAGGTCAGCCGCCCCACCGTCCGCAAAGCCATCGCCGCACTCCGCGCCGAAGGACTCATCGAGGTCATTCACGGCAAGGGCAGCTACGTCCGCGCCCTGCCCGCCCCCGCCGTCACCATCGAGCGCACCATCACCCGCAGCGGCAAGACCTTCCGCACCGGACACCACGCGTGGGAGCAGACCGAGACCCCGGCCATCTACCGCACCGCGACCACCGCGACTACGGGCCCGCTGCTCGGACTCGCCGAGGGGGAAGCACTGTTCGGCGTTGACCGGCTGCTGGCCGACCCCGACACCGGAACCCGTGCCCTGCACACCGTGCTGATCCCGTTCGCCACCGCCGACCAGGCCGAACAGCTAGCCGAAGCGCCGGACACCGACCCGGAACAGATCTACGCCATCCTCACCGCCGCCGGACACAAACTCACCTGGCACGAGACCGTGAGCGCCCGCATGCCACTGCCCGACGAACGCAGCACGCTGAACACCCCCGACGCGACCCCGATCCTCCACACCGCCTGCGTCACCCACGGCACCGACGACCGCCCGCTGATCCTCGAAGAACTCCGCGCAAGCGCCGACCGCGCCCAAGTCGCCTACCGCATCACGGCCGATACCTCTCGCCGAATCAACGCAGTTAGGGATTAATGAGGCTGTTCGCTCTAGGAATCCTGAAGGTTGGAGGCGCACTCCCCGAGACGGGCGGATAGCAGAATCGACCAGTGAACAAGCGACACCGGTTCGCTTCAGCGAGTGGCCGTTTCCTTAGTTCTCGTCTAGCTCGTGCCGCACGGCGTTCCTTAGCCATGACAGACTCTTGCGCACTTGTCGGTTCTCAAAGCTGTTGCTGAAGACCAACATATTCCTTAGCTGGCGTTCCAGGGCTATACGGGAGCCGCCGTCCAAGTCCTCGGTTTCATCAAGCCAATGCTCTGCTGGAACAACATTGAAGTCGCCATTCTCAAGAGCCGTGCTATTGGAACTGCGGAGTACTGTGAGGCGAGGGTCGTCGCTGCTCGGGTTAAAGAGGACCCGCGTCTCCCAAGCGCAGCCCGCAGGAGCAAGGCCAATAGGGGCAATGATGGTCGCCGTTCCGTAAATGACCCATCGGACAGTTGCTGTGCACCACTCATGCTCTCCCATGCGGTACGCGTCTACGTCGCGAAAAGATCCCAATACGCTCACGGGCGACGCAAAACCAAATACGCTCGCACGTTTCACGTCGTCCCCCAGGCGGCCCCAGGAGATGGTGCACTGGAAGGATGTGCGGCGAGCCTGTAGTTGACCCATTAGCTCTTCAGTGATGATTTGGAGGCTGTCTGAGGAAGTCAACGCCCTCCGAACCGCGTCCTCGTCTGTCTCCGCAGGCTGCGCAAAACGGGACACGACACCATCGAGCGTTGTCAGGTGTATGAACCTTTCAGCCAGTCCCCTGAGATCCTGGTTCATCGGGAATGGGTATGATGATCCGTCTCCGAAATCTCTCGTGTTCGAGCTGATGAAATAAGTGACCTCTTCTGGGTGCTCCTTAGCGTATTCGATGGCCGACAACCAGATTACTGCGTCGCGGAACCCAGTCTTTGCTGATTTTCCACCATCGGATGCCTTGCAGGGCGCCAACGCATTGGCCTCGCGGAACGCGGCCTCACGAAGGGCACTCTCGCTTGTTGGAATGACATCGACGATGGTGCCGTATGCATCACGCCAGTGCTGCCGCACCCGATCTGGGGCAGGGTTTCCAAGTAGCATTGTACGAATTGACCACGGGGTGGCCTGTTGTAGAGCTCGAACAGCGTCCTCCGCTGCCCTGAACTTCTGCTGGTACTTCACCGCCTGCTGAGCAGCCAGCTCCTCCATCACCATCCACGGGACCGCGACGCGTTCGATGCCTACCTGGCGAATCGTGCGAAGCAGATCCGCGCTACTGCTCCCCAGTCCACACTCCCGCAGAATGCACGTATCCATAATGATCAAGGTGGCGTTCCTCCCCCTCACGCTTCTGGTCAAGCGTGCCAGGAAGGCATGGGTGCTTGCACCGGATACGGCTTACCTCCCCGGCTAGCAAGGGTGGTGTGCACGCAGGGGCGACGCCGCTCAGCTTGTTGCCCGCCCTCAGTCGGTCAGCTCCGCGATGCTGACATTGACTGTCGAAACCTGTCTTCACTTACTCAAGGGCGCGCCTTGCGGCGCGCCGGGCGGTCTGGCCGCCCCGCCGGGCTGCGGCGTGGCCGCCGGTCCCGTCGGGCGCCCACCGCCCGCACTCCCAGCGCACCCGCGAGCGCTCGCCGAGGAGCCGACCGCCGTTCGGGGCGGAGGTGTTGTGGCTGGGGCCGACGGCCTACGCGGATTT
The DNA here is from genome assembly GCF_000147815.2 of Streptomyces violaceusniger Tu 4113. Taxonomy (NCBI): domain Bacteria; kingdom Bacillati; phylum Actinomycetota; class Actinomycetes; order Kitasatosporales; family Streptomycetaceae; genus Streptomyces; species Streptomyces violaceusniger. The sequence goes on from NC_015957.1 coordinate 1,078,381, forward strand.
TAGGCAGCCACCACGGGGCGAGCCTCTAAGAACAGGGGGCCGATCGGTCGCAAACGCGGGCAGGATCACAGACCCGCCCGATTCGCCGGGCCAGCGTAAGGCCCCCTGTTCTCTCGCCCCGTGGCAGCTCCCGCCCAAAATCCGCTACGGCCGGCGGCGTGCCCACAGCGCACCGATCCAGCACCGCACGCCCGCCACCGGCCACCCCGATCAGCTGGCCCTGCCCAGCCGGGCCGCCGTCACCCGCGCCAGCATCGCCACCTCACGCGCCGACGCCGCCGACAACTCCAACCGCACGACCCCGGAGCCGTCCGTGCCCGAAGCGGCACGCAGCCGCACTCCTGCCGTCTCCACGCCGACGAGCCTCAGCGCTTCGCCCAGCTCGGTCGCGGCCTCCCTCGCGTCCCGCCAGCCGCTCATGTAGTCCACTCCGCGTACCCATATCCCCGCCTCCAGGTCTGCCGCCTCTCCGTCGAACCTGTCGTCCTCAGGGCCGCCCATTTGGTCAAGTTCCCTTCTCTGCAAGCCGCCTGACAATCAATGACCGGGCCACGTCGAGCGGGAGCACGACGACGACCCCGGTACCATCGGCACCGGGGTTCGTGATCGATCCCCAGCCGGACCACCCCGGCAGCTGTCCAGGCGAAAAGGGGTGGTCCGGCATCGCTTCTTCGGTTGTTGCGCGTGATTCCGCCGAGGGACCTCAGTACCTCTGTCGGCCGCCCGGGTAACGGACTGGCTTTCGGCACTCCGGCGCGTCCTCAGGTGCGGCCTCGTCGCCGAGCGCGTAACACAAGGCGGCGTGCAACTGCTCCGCTTCCACCACCGTCAGCACCAGCGATGCCAGGGACGCGCGACCGGGGCGGCGCACGTGAAGCGGCAGTTCAAACAGACCGTCTGTCCTCGGACGCAGACCACGCCCCGGTGCGGGACCGACCTGCCAGCCGTCTGACGCCCGACTCATTCGGTTCCCTCGTTCGTTTGAGTTGGTTTATCGCTCTCGCACTCGTCGGACACCAGCAGACGCCCGCCACGACTCTCCGCGATCCGGAGCGCATCCTGTAGTGCCTCGATCAGACGGTCCGAGAGGTAGCGGAGCTCTCGCACGTCCGCCTTTCGGTCGCGGAGCAGCAGACGGGCGTGACCGATGAGTTCAGCCCCCATCTGAAGCTGAACGGCTTCCATCTCGTCGGCCAGCCGCGACAGGTAGCCCTCACCGTCCGCGTCCGACACCAGGTAGCACGGCTTCCCAGCAGGGCCGGGCCACGGAAGCAATCGCGGTTGTGCACTCACCTGACCACCACCATCCCGTGCGGCGCGCAGAGCAGTTCCACCCGAGGCACGTCCTTCCGACGCTCATGAGCCACCAGATACGGTCGGACAAGCTGCACGTCCTCGCCGCGCAGCACAGGCTTACGCGACATCTGGTGCACACGAGGCAGTTGCAACGTCGGGGCATCAGCACAGTCCACCGGCCGACGTGTCCCAACCGTGCGATGACGTCCCCGGCCGGGCCGCAGCACTCTCACCAACGGTTCGAAGACCCTGCCGATACAGTTCCGCATGTCGACCTGCTTCCTCAGGTTGGCCACGCCCCGGGACGCACGCCCGCGTCGCCGGGGTCCTGTGGCGGATGAAAAACCGGCTGAGTATTCATGCTGGTGACATGCGAAGCCCCCAACTTTCACAGTTGAGTGAAAGCCGGGGGCTACTGCGGTGAAAGTGTCAGAGGCCCACCCAAGCAGCCAGGTGATCCAGGCTGTCCGGGGTGCGACGGGACAAGTGGATCAGGCCCCGGATGGTCTCGCGAGCGCCCGCGTGGTACCTGGTCTGCTGCGGCGCCAGCTTCCGCGCGGTCACGATCGATTTCAAGGCCGCTTCAGAGCGCCCTGCTTCCATCTGGGCGCGTGCCTGGTCCACGTAGAAGTGAGCGGCGCGGGAGACAGCCCAGTCCTGCGGTATCCGCACCTTCGCGGCCTCTTGCAGAGCTTCGCCGTAGTGTCGCATCTCGACATGAGCCGACACCGCGTGCACGGTGACGTTCGTGGGGCCGAAGGACAGCCAGTGCACGTCCGTCGCTTCGCCTGTCCGGTCCGCGTAGGACCGGGCCTCGGTGAGGTGGTTCTTTACCGCGTCTTCGTCATGAGCGCGGGCAGCGATGATGCTTGCTCCGAGGTGAAGCTGCCCGGCAACAGCATGCCGCTCTCGCGACTGCGGAGACTGTTCCAACAGCCCCTGCCCGGACGCTACGAGCCGCTGACCGATGGTGTACTCGCCCTCTCGGAAGTAGACGAGGGCACGCATGTACTGGCGCACTGCGGAGAGCAACGGATCGGATGCCCGCGAGGCAGCCCAGTCCATACGGTCCAGAGCCACCGTGGACAAGTCGTAGTAGCCCAGCTTCACGGCCAGGTCATGCGCGGTGCGGTAGGTACTCGACAGGGCAGCCCACAACTCGGACGACGGCGTCCGATACGCGGCTGTAGTGATCTCCGCCATCGTTCCTGGGAGATCAAGGGCAGCATCATGGAGCTTCGTCGCCCGGACCTGCTGACACAGAGCTTGGGCAGCCGCGACGAGCTGAGGAGTGGGGCGCGGCGTGATCGCCGGATCGGCCCCCAGGTCGTAGAGGTCGAGAGCTTCACGGATCGGGCGGACCAACGCGGCCAACCGGTCCTTCTGTAGCTCGGTCACGTAGGGCTGTCCGGTCAGTGCCGTGACGTCGATGCACAGCGCTTTCGCGACAGCGGCCACCAGGTCAGGGCTGGCTGGCTTGTGCCCGGACTCAACTTGGGTGAGCAGGCTGTAGGAGTAGGGGACTTTCTGAGTCAGCCCCCGCTGAGTCAGCCCAGCCCGTTTCCGGTGATGTGCGATCCGAGCGCCCGTGTGCTCGTCGTCGGGGAGCGGCATGCATGCCTCCCTTTCATGACTCACTCAACGGAAACGCTACCCGCCAGGCCACGGCAGAAGACGTTGAACGGCGATCTCAACCCTGAGCGGGGCGGGGTTTGCGGAGGGAGGGCGCCGCACGGTGGACTGCCCACATGACCGCGAACCGTGTGCTCTACCTGTTCGGAAGTGCCGCCCCGCCGGTGCTGAACATCGCTGGTGTGATCGAACGTGCGCAGGCGGCCGACTGGGATGTCTGCCTCGGATTGACCCCTACGGCCGCACGCTGGCTTGACGACGAGCTGCCAGCGTTGGAGGAGCTGACCGGGCACCCGGTGCGCAGTCAGTACAAGCTGCCCCGGGAGCCGGACGCCTGGCCCCCTGCGGATGTCGCGGTCCTGGCGCCCGCCACCTTCAACACGATCAACCAGTGGGCACTGGGGATCACCGAGAAGTTCATCGTGGGATTCGTGGCCGAGGCCATCGGCAAGCGCATCCCCACCGTGGCCATGCCGTGCGTCAACGCCGCCTACGTCCAGCACACCCAGTTCGACACCAGCGTTGCCACGCTGCGCGCGATGGGGGTGCGCGTGCTGTACGGGGAAGGCGGATTCGTACCCAACAAGCCGGGCCAGGGCCGACCGGAGAACTATCCGTGGCACCTGGCCCTGGAAGCGGCTGCCTCAGCCGTCAGCGGGCGCGATCCCGGTGGGGCATGAGCCGCCCTCGGACGGGTCACTTAGTTTGACGCCCGTGCACCGGACACAACCATGACCGTACCGAGGACTTGACGTGCCTACGGTCCGTAGATCGCACCTCGCCCGTGTTGGCGCGCCGAAGTGCCGCCATCTATCCCCTCCGGTGTTACCAGAGCCACACCGAGGCAGGCCAACATGTCGCAAGTTCTTGCGTAAGCCCTGTGAGCGGCCTAGCTCGTGGCTACGCTCTACAGGAGGAACCGTCAAGGTGGGGGGACGTAGGTGTCATTGGGCAACCAGGCACAGATCAATGGCCTTGAAGTCGTGGTGAGGCTAGATCCCGAGGAAGCGGACGCGGAAGCGAACCGCTCCGCGGGCACAAAAGGGCTCCGCCGACCAGGCAGCACTTCTGAGTTCACAGCGGTGACTCTCACGTCAGAACGTCTACGGGAAAGCATCGAGAGCGCGGTCGGCACCCTACGCGATGTATTCGAGCGTGTAGCAGACACCACAGGGCGTTTTCCCCTCAAGGAGGTGCAACTGTCATTTGAGATCTCCGCCAAGGGAGGGATTCGCCTAATCGGCACTAGTGAGGTGGAGGGAAAGGGAGGAATGACCCTGATCTTCGGCACGCGCAGCTCGGAATAATAAGGGTGCCATAAAATGCACAGGGCTCTTTTGCTCTTCGTGAACCAGTATGAGACCACGGACTGGCCAGACCTGCAGTTCCTTTCGAGGGAGTATCAAGCAGTCCGAGAGTCGTTATCCGCCCATGGCTACTACATCGACCAGGGGAGCGCCTGCGGGGATCTTGACGCGTCTACGCTAAATGAACGGATTGAGGCTTTCATTCAGGGAGGGCGCCCGAGAGACCATCTAGTCGTCTATCTCAGTGGCCATGGGTATCATTTCGATCGCACACACTGGTTTGCCGCGCATGATTCCAAGCTGACTGGCCAGCAGACCATGAGCGTAACTAACGTAAAACTTGATGGAGGTTGGGCTGATCTCGTAGAAGCAAGCGACGTAGAACAGGTTCTGTTTATAGTTGACGCTTGCCGAGATCGACTCATTGACTCCCGTTACCCTTCTCACATGCCGGCCGTGTCTCCACCGGAAGGCTCTGAACGACTTACCTACCTAATGGCATGCGCTCCCGAGCAGCCAGCTGTTTTCCTATCTACTGATTCAATCGAGAGTGAGACGTTTAGCCTATTCACACAGGCCTTCCGAGAAGTCCTGTCAGACATCGACGGTCATCTCCCCGTAGATCTACTGCGCAGGATGATGGAAGAGGTGATGGGCGACCTTCATGCACACCACTGCAGCAGTGCTCCCATCCAGGTGCCCCGCCTAAGCGGAGAAGAGGGCACTCTAAGATTTCCAATCTTACCCGATCGGTGCCCCAAGAGCGCCAAAGAACTAGCCTCGAAGAATGCTGTCTGGGAAATGACCTCTTCCGGTCATCAGAGGAACCGTGCCCAGTATGAGGTAGGACTGGTGTGCTCTCGCCTAGATGAAAATATCCGGGAAGAGCAGCGGCTGCTGCTATCTGACCCGTGGATTGATTGGCATGCGCATGGGCGGACGTCTCAAAATCTAGAAGAGGTGATCGGCTACCTTCCGAGGGACTCCCAATTCGCGACAGCTGAGGTAGCCCTCTTGGTGCTCCTACCTCACTTGTACCACGGTTTTCGAATTCGGTTGGCGCGGCAAGTCGATCAAATCCTTAACCGGTCCTTTGAGGCGCTCGCCGGCACGCACGAGGCGTGGTTGCCATACCCTCGACTGCAGCGCCAAACGGAGTCCAGGCTCAGCTCTATAAGAGGACGCCGTGACCGGAAAATTGCAGATTCATGGGTGCTGCACCAATATCTAGCTCGACCTGGCGATGCCCATAAGCACGAAGATGAGTTGCTGCGTTATCTCGATGTAGTACTAGCCGGGACCGATGAACTCACAGACGTTCTAACAATTGATACGGTTTCATGGCTGTTTCGAGCCATGTTCTACGGGGGGAGCACACTAGCGGAGGAACCCGATTTCTACCCCGGCCGGAGGGAAATCCGCTATCAGTTGATTGGGTATATTCTCGCTGCTTCTCAAGCAATGGCTCTAGATATAGCTGAGCTACCGCCTGTACTGGTGGAGCATTCAGGAGGAAAAGACCGCATAACATTCCTGCAGATCAGAGAAACCATAAGGAATGCGAGATGGCAGGCCGCTGGTCGCACCCTCCGCCTTGAGGCACGCTGTCCGCACCAAGCCGTGATGGTAGCCCTACAAGAACGAGCAGATTCTTTAGACGGCCTACTTTACACAGCAACGGGTGTCAGGGGATTGGAAAGGCTCCCGAACAGGGCCTCTGGTGACGGGGTAGGTCCTGAAGAGGACGCGCAAACGGGCCGCTTGAAATTTCTGCCCGTTGCAACTCGGTTCGGGCTCGATGGCACAAGGGTTCGAGACCTCTTGGCTGGCGAACAGTTGTATTCCGATAGATCTCTAGCCGTACGAGAGCTCTATCAGAATGCCCTAGATGCCTGCAATGTGCGCAAGGCGCGGGAAAGCTTCAGGCCTGGAGAAGGCGAAGACACATGGCAGGGCCGAATCGAGATTCGCCAGGGCTCGGTCGGAAGTGTGCGATTTGTTGAATGCATTGATAACGGTTCAGGCATGGGTCGGGGGGAATTACTTCATGCTTTCGCCCAAGGCGGGGTTCGACTCTCCCATTTGATGGAGTTCCAGGAGGAGAAGCTGCAATGGCGAAGGAAAGGCATTTCATTTTACGAGAACAGTCGATTTGGCATTGGTGTGCTCAGCTACTTCATGCTCGCCGATGAAATTGAGGTGACTACCTGTAAGTTCCATAGGGACCGGACGAGGGGGCGCGTTCTGAAGGTCGCTATAACTGGTCCCGATAACCTATTTCATGTTGAGGAGAGCACAGACGACGTCGAATTCCTGGGCGAAGCCTGTGGTACGCGCGTTCGACTCTACCTACGTAGTGACGTTAGCGATTTTTCATGTGTGGCGGCTCTTCGACCTGTCCTGGGCGTAGCTGTGTACAACACTGCCGCTGAGTTTGAGGGCGAGCGCGATCTTTGGGAGCCGAACACCTATATCAGTAGAAGTGCTTCCTTTGATCAAGGACGCATCGATGCTTCAGGGAATGTGGTAGCTGATCCGGGTGGCGAGGTTTTTTGGTGCGAGTATGGTGGGGCCCTGCTCGTCGATGGGATTTCCGTCGAAGGCAGTTGGGGTATTCCTGTCGACCAATCCAAGATGGCCGACCGTACTAATGTCATGCATATTCCGGGTGCTGTCGTTAATCTCAGAGGCGCAGTAATCGTATCGGATGGACAAAGGAAAAGGGTTCCACGACTGACAGTTGACCGCAACCAAATCATCGACGATGTCTCCGAGCCAGTAACGAGGAAGTTGCGGGCGGCGACTACGAGCTTGATGTCTGCCGATTTCCTTACGAGCCGTTGGCTTGAAAAGGCGGCTAACGTAGAACCGCGACTTGCTGATGTTATAGTCGAGGGGCTGGTCGACCTTGATGCCAGTCTGGCTTACGATGACGGGTTCGCTCCGATGGGGCGCACAGGATATTTTCCCGGAGACGAAGTACTTCGCGCTGACTGGCAGAGTGGAAACTTCGTTGAGCGAGACCTGAGCTCAGTGAATGCATTGCCGGACGCGCCTACGGTCGCCTACCTTCCGCCGCACCTGTCTCTGTGGCGATATGCTGCCCACTTCCCGGACGAAGTGAAGCAATGCCTAGATGATCTATGTCCTGCAGACTGGGACACTGCAGTAATTCGGCCGGCACTGCCTTCTGATTCTCTCCTACTTGGCGGCAACCTAAGTGCGCTTGCCGCACAACGGTGGGACGCTCACAGTAGTTTGGCTAGAGCCCTCCACGCCTCTCGAAGGCTTCACGGGGACTTAGCTTCCGTAATTCAACAGCTTGAGACCCTAGGCCAGTCTGTGCCGTTCGCATCCAAGGCTCTTTCGATGCTGAGGCCAGTCCTCTACTCATTGCTGGGAGCACAAAGAGAAAGGGGTGACTATCGACCGTTTCCTCAGAGGTCGCCCATTTCGCCCGTATCGTTGTTGCAGGCCTGTCATAGCGCCAAAGTAACTGTTCCAGAAGCAATCAGCATTCTGACTGATTTCGGCTATGACGTATCTCGCTGCATCCCACTGAAAGAGGAAGGGAGTGAGACATCGAAGCTGGCCATGATCTTGCTCAGCGACAGGTTTGATGGACGATCTCCCTGGTTCACGGGTACCTTTGACACTCGGAGAGTGATAGCCGCATCCGAAAAACTCCGCTTAAGTGTTAAGCAAGCTAGGGCCGCATACGGCGAGCTGGGATACAAACCACCTATCGACACTTACATCGGCGCTGACTATAAGTTGCACCGCGCTTTGAGTCGCAGCTGTGTCCGTTCCGGCCGGGCGAATGTCGCGGACGTTATCCGCGCTGCGCACACAACCGGGGAATCTCCACTGACCATCGCTAAGAGGCTCCAGGCCTTTGGGATGCGAGTGGAGGGAGAAGTTCCACACGTTACGCCGGAAGGTGCAGGTCTTCTAAACCAATCTGGAGGAGTCTATCGAACCGTAGATCCCGCACAGCCTGTTTCGCTTCCTGTGCTCAACTTTCTTGCTGCACGCACTGGCATGACGCTGGAAATGGTTGCTCACCAGTTGAGCGAGATGGGGCTCGAAGTTCCTTTCGAAACCTACCCTGATGCTTTAATTGATCGGGATATCTCTCTCTTGGCTGAGGGGCTGGACACGAGCGAATATCGAAAAACTGACTGGCTCGACCCTACGGTGGAGGTACCGCTTGCACACGTAGTGCTAGCTGCTGAATCTTTCCGTATGAGTTCTGACGCTGTTAGGGATCGACTTGCTGCGCTGGGGATGAGAGTTCCCGAGATCCCCGATGAGTTGCCTAAAATGGGCGGCGACTACCAGGAGTTCACTGTCCTTCGGGATTGGATCCCCTACAGAAACCGCCGTGCAGTGCCCCTGGGGGCTGTTCTGTGGTGCGCTAGATGGCGGGGTGGGTCAATTTCTAGAGCCGTCCAGTATCTGGAACAGAGGGGATATATTGTTCGTGATGTCCCGGAAGATCTCCAGCGGGCCGATGAGCTCGACGTTGCTCTACTTGAGAACGTTCACGCGATTTCATTTACGGATTGGATGTCTACGGAGGCCGTAGTCCGGGCTGCGGAAATTGCAGGTGTTTCGGTGGTTGCTGCTCGTAAGCGTCTCATGGAACTGGGTATCAAAGTTTCGTACCCGGGTACGCATACTTACCATCACAGAGATGGTGAACTTTTCAAGCAGATCAAGGGTCCGGTCGACTTTGTGTCAGCCGCTTTGGTCCTAGTGGTATCGGATCATTGCTCACGCAGCCCGCTAGAAGTCTCGTTGAGACTCCAGGCTGCTGGTTTCACAGTCCAGGACTTTGAGTATCCCAGTGGCCGGCCAAGCCCATCTGATTTGACCATGTTGAGAGTCAAGGCTTCGGTTGGGGGGGATTACGTTCCGGTCGCTGAACCAGTCGAGCTTGAGCATCTCCTCCTTGCTGCCCACAGGCTAGGTTGCTCTATTCGCGATGTCGCGGAGAGGCTTTCGGTGTTGGGAATGGTGGTTCCCGACGTTGGGGATGCTGTAAGACAGGCTTGGAGTTTGGTACCGAAGGGCGTAAGCGTGAGTGGCTGGACCTGAGCCTCTGGCTACCGCTTACTTCTCCGTCGGCTCCGCAGCCGGTGCGATGCCCGTCGGGCACGACGCCTCGAATGGGTCACTTAGCTTGACCCCCGTGCCGCCCAGCCTGTCGTGCCATGTGACCCAATGGCGTGCTGCTCGTCGTTCCTCTCATGCCTCGTGAAGACGGGAAGGTCGTCCGTTGGACAGGGGGCTACCTGGGCGAGACGCAGTCACCGGTTGGGCAGCGGGTGCCCGAGTTAGATGTGTGGGAAGGGTGGGATGATGCGGACGATCACGATGAGTTGGTCTCGCGGTGCCACCAGAAAGTGGAACCAGCCGTCCGCCGCGTCCATGCGGCGCATGCCTCCCGGCCGGGGGCCATTGCCGAAATCGCTGACGTCGACTCCCATCCCTGCCAGGCCGACCAGTTGCTCCGCGAGACGCTCGACTTCAGCCACCACGTGAGCGGGGATGCCGCCTGCGACGTGGGCGTGATCGGGGTCGTATTCCCAGCGCCAGTCGGCGCTCACCGCGGCGGGAGGCCGAGCGCGGCGTATGCGTCGTCCAGGATCTTGCCGAGAGCGGATGCGGCGCGGCGGGCCTGCGTCGCGTCACCGATCTCGGCGGTGTCCTCCCAGTGACGGAACTCTTTCGCGACATTCGGCTGCCGCTGGATGTGGATATAGACGGCCCACTGGGCGATGAACCGCTGGAGGGGGGCGAGATCGGAAGCCTGGCGGGACTGATCGGCGGCCTGATCCAGCTCCCGTGTGAAGGCGGGCAGGGCGGCGGGCACGATCTGCGCGACGGCCTGGCGGAGGGCCGTGACGGTGGCAGGCGGCTGAGGGATGAGTGGCTGCCCGGCGCTGGAGGTGGTCATTGCTGCTCCCATGGGCGAGATTCTGATCCCTGGGAGCAGCGTATCGAGTCCAAGCTCGATCACATCGCCCGAATGAGTGAGGCGGAGGCCTCAGCTTCCAGCGGGGGCGATGCCCGTAGGGCAGGAGCCGCCCCCGGACGGGTCACTTAGCTTGACGCCCGTGCCGCCGATGCCGCAGTAGCCGGCCGGGTTTTTGTCCAAGTACTGCTGGTGATATGCCTCGGCCGCGTAGAAGGGGCCCGCCGGGAGGATCTCGGTGGTGATCTCGCCGTAGCCGGAGCCCGTCAGGACGGACTGGTAGGAGGCGCGGGAGGACTCGGCCTCGGACTGCTGCTCGGGGGAGTGTGCGTAGATCGCCGAGCGGTACTGGGTGCCGACGTCGTTGCCCTGGCGGAAGCCCTGGGTGGGGTCGTGGGACTCCCAGAAGAGCTTCAGGAGGGCGGCGTAGGAGGTGACGGTCGGGTCGAAGACGACGCGGACGGCCTCGGTGTGGCCGGTCAGCCCGCTGCAGACTTCCTCGTAGGTGGGGTTCTCGGTGTGGCCGCCCTGGTAGCCGACGAGGGTGGTCCAGACGCCCGGGGCCTGCCAGAACTTCCGCTCCGCGCCCCAGAAGCAGCCCAGGCCGAAGTCGGCGACGACCAGGCCCTCGGGGTACGGGCCGGCCAGCGGGTTGCCGAGGACCGTGTGGCGGTCGGGGACCGGGAAGCCCGGTTCGGCGCGGCCCTTCAGCGCCTCCTCGGGGGTGGGGAGGTGGTTCTTGTGGCGGCTGAACAACATCACTGGGCTCCCATGCGGATCCGGCTGGCGGGTGTGGTTCCTCGGGCGGGTGTGGTCCCTTGGGGCGGGTGCGTGCCCTCGGGTGGGTGTGGTCCCTGCGCTGGTGCGGGTCTTACGGCGCGGGGTGTCTCCCTGCGCCGTCCGCTTGTTACAACGGGCTTCGGGGTGTCTGAATTCCGCCGCCCGTCACCTCACCTCACCGCGGCAGCGTCGCCGGGGAGCCGCCCCCGCCCTCCCAGCCCGCGACCGCGAGCGCCCGGTAGACCGTGTACTCGGCCGCCGGGTCCGCCCCGTACGACCACGGGACCGCGCCCACATGGCCGTCCACGTGGCGAAGCTGCTCAAGGGCCTCCGCGTACCGCTCCGCCCGGACCAGGAAGAAGACCAGCAGATGGCGGACGTGCGGCAGCACCGGGTGGTCGGCGGGGGCGTGGCGGACGGCGAAGAGCGCGCCCTCGATCGCCTTCACGATCACCTCGCTCCGGTAGAGCGTGCGGACGAGGTTCGCCTCCGGCAGGTGCTCGAAGACGCCGAAGAGGGGCAGCGCGGGGAGGAGGCTCTTCTCGGGCGCCGAGGCGGCGGCCGCGTGGGTGAAGGTGTCGGCGCGGTCCTGGGAGCCGTGCCACTTCTCGCACCAGTAGTGGAGGGCGGCGAGGTGGGCGCCCATATGGTGCGGGGCGAGCTTGGTGACCTTGGACCACAGCTCCTCGAAGTCGGCCTGCCGGTAGGCCATACCGCGGGCGACGCCGAGTTCGATGATGTGCGGCACCGGGTCGTCCGGGGCCAGCCGGGCCGCCTCGTGGCAGACGTCCCGGGCCTCCTCCAGGATCATCCGGAAGTCGACCGAGGACGGGTCGAGCAGCGCCTGACGGACCAGGAACTCCGCCTGCACCGCCGCCGCGCCCGGGTCCTCGGGGGCCGCCACCCGCCAGGTGCGCAGCCACATCCCGCCCTGGCCGGGGGCCTGGGCGAGCTCGAAGGCCGCCGCCCCGGCCAGCGTCTGCACCCGCTGCCAGCGCAGCTCCGAGGTGGCCTCGGTGAGTGCGAGCAGGCGGGCGGCGGGCTGCCAGTCCTGCCGGGCCTGGACCTCCTCCAGGGCGTCGATGAGCTGCCGGTCCGGGCCGGGCAGCCGTACGTCCAGCCGCTCGCGCGGTACGAAGCCGTACTCCTGCGGATCCGAGGCGCGCATCATCCCCCGCACGGCCTCGCGGCCCCCGCGCCGCCGCCGCAGGGCCGGCATGACGATCAGCCCGCCGATCATGACGATGGCGATGAGGAAGATCAGAAGCTCCATGAGGTGTCCCCGTGTGAAGTTCCGTAACGGCTGGTGGTCCAGAACGGCTGGTGGCCCAGAACGGCTTGTGGTCCAGCCTATGCGCCTCGGCGGTCGTTGAATCCGGCACGGGCGCGTCGGGCGTTACGCTCGGGCGCATGAGCCACCAGCACCCCGAGGGGCACCCTCAGAGTTTCGAGACGCTCGCCATCCACGCGGGCCAGGAGGCCGACTCGCTCACCGGCGCCGTCGTCCCCCCGATCTACCAGGTCTCCACCTACAAGCAGGACGGGGTGGGCGGTCTGCGGGGCGGCTATGAGTACAGCCGTTCCGCCAACCCCACCCGCAGCGCGCTGGAGGCGAACCTGGCGGCGCTGGAGGGTGGCCGCCGCGGCCTCGCCTTCGCGTCCGGTCTCGCCGCCGAGGACTGCCTGCTGCGCACGCTTCTGGTGCCGGGCGACCATGTCGTCATCCCGGACGACGCGTACGGCGGTACGTTCCGCCTGTTCGCCAAGGTCGTGGAGCGCTGGGGGGTGGAGTGGTCGGTCGCCGACACTTCCGACCCGGCGGCCGTACGGGCCGCGCTCCGCCCCCGTACGAAGGTGATCTGGGTCGAGACCCCGAGCAACCCGCTGCTCGGCATCACCGACATCGCCGCCGTCGCCGACATCGCCCGCACCGCGGGGGCCAGGCTGGTGGTGGACAACACCTTCGCCAGCCCCTACCTCCAGCAGCCGCTCGCGCTCGGCGCGGACGTCGTGGTGCACTCCACCACCAAGTACATGGGTGGGCACTCGGACGTCGTCGGCGGTGCGCTGGTCGTCTCCGACACCGGCCTCGGGGACGAACTCGCCTTCCACCAGAACGCGATGGGCGCCATCGCCGGGCCCTTCGACGCCTGGCTGGTGATGCGCGGCATCAAGACCCTCGCCGTCCGCATGGACCGGCACAGCGCCAACGCCACGCGGATCGCGGAGATGCTCGTCGCGCACCCCAAGGTGACCCGGGTCTACTACCCGGGGCTGCCGGAGCACGCGGGGCACGAGATCGCGGCCAAACAGATGCGGGCCTTCGGCGGCATGGTGTCGTTCCAGGTCGCGGGCGGCGAGGAGGCGGCGGTCGACATGTGCGACCGGGCGCGGCTGTTCACGCTCGGGGAGTCGCTCGGCGGCGTCGAGTCGCTGATCGAGCACCCGGGGCGGATGACGCACGCCTCGGTGGCAGGCTCGGCGCTCGAGGTGCCGGCGGATCTCGTACGGCTGTCGGTGGGTATCGAGTCGGTCGACGATCTGCTCATGGACCTGAGCCGGGCGCTGGGCTGACGGCTGGGCCGGGTGGCTGCCTGGCGGCCTGATCGCCTGCCGCCCTACCCGCGGATCTTTGAGGGCGGTCACCGTCGTTCGGCGGTCACCGTCCTCCTCCGGTGGTCACCGTCCTCCTCCGGTGGTCACCACCCTTCGAGGGGTGGGGTGGTGTCGGTGGGCGGCGGCGCGGTCCACGGTTCGACGATCGCCGCCCAGACGGCGAAGGCCACGACCGCGGCGACCAGCAGCAGCCAGCCGATGGTGCGTACGACCTGGTGGCGGCGGAGCATCCGCCGCCCCCGTTCGGTCGCGCGGCCCGCCAGATCCGGCGGCAGCGCCGGATGCGGGCCCTCCAGCATCCGGCGGACCTCGGTCTCCTTGCGGTCCGGGAAGCTCATGGCGCCACCCCGGTCCCTGTTCCAGCCCCGGCTTCCGTCCCGGCTCCGGCTTCCGTCCCGGCTCCGGCTTCCGTCCCAGCCCCGGCTCCCGTCCCGGCTCCGGCCGCGCCGGTGGCGGTCCGGCGGCCGGTGGACGGGGGCGTTCCGGCGGGCGGAGGTTGTCCCTCGGGCGGGAGCTGTCCCGCAGAGGGGGGTGTTCCACCGGCCGGAGGCTGCCCCGCGGACGCGGGCGTTCCGGTGGACGAAGGCGTTCCGTACGTACCGCGCCGCGGCGTCGCGCTGCGCATCGCCGTGACCGCGCGGGTGCAGATCGCCCGGACCCGCTCGACCGGGAGGCCGAGCGCCGCCGCCGTCTGCTCCTCCGCGACCCCCTCGTACAGCCGCAGCACCAGCACCAGCCGCTCCTGCGGGGTGAGCCGGGCCAGGAGGCCGCCGCGCGGGTGGCGGTAGCGGTGGCCTCGGTGGGCGAAGAGGGCGGCCAGCGTCCGGCGGGTGTGGTCGTACGGATCTTCGCCGCGCAGCCGGTCCCAGCGGGCGTACGTGCGCGCGAGCGCGGCGGTCAGCAGGCGCTCGGCGGCTTCGGTGTCCCCCGTCGGCTCCCCCGTGAGCAGCGCGGCCGCATGCAGCAGGCGGCCACCCGCGCCCGCGACGAATATCTCGAACTCCCGGGCCCGGCGGCCATCCCGTGCTGCCCGCCGCTCTCGCACCACGTCCTCCGCCTCCCGTTCCTTTAGGACACGGCAGGCACGGGCACCCGGTCAAGAGGTCTGCCAAGAGGTCTGCGAGGTCTGTGCGGTGGCGCGGTCGCGCCGGGGTCAGGTGGCGGGCGACGCCTGGGGCACCGTGCTGTGTGCGGCGGAGAGGGCGATGTTGAACCGGGTCAGCAGATCGCAGAAGAGATCGCGCTCCTCCGCCGTCCAGTCGTCGGTCACGCGGGCCATCAGGTCGCGCCGTGAGGAGCGCACTTCCTCCAGGCGGGCCTTGCCGCGCGGGGAGAGCTGCAGCACGACCGCGCGGCCGTCCTCGGGGTGCGAGGTGCGCTTGACCATGCCGGAGTCGACCAGCGGGGCGACCTGGCGGGTCACGGTGGACGAGTCGATGCCCATGCTCCCCGCGAGCGCCTTGACCCCCATCGGGCCTTCCTGGTCGAGCCGGTTGAGCAGCAGATACGCGGCTCGGTCCATGGAGTTGCGGGCCTGGCCGACGCCGCCGAGCCGGGTCTGTTCCGCACGGCGGGCGAAGACGGCGACCTGATGCTGGAGCGTGTCCAGTACGCCGGTGTCGAGTTGAGTCGTCATGTCCGATTGGGTGGGCATGGCATAGGGCTCACTTCATGCGGTGGTCTGTGGGATGTGGCACAGAGTACGCGGCCGGGGCCCTGCCCGTACGGGGGCTGCAGAAACCTGACGACCTCCGAGCCACAACCTGCCGTTCTGAGCCGTTATCCGTCGCAGCAGCCCGCCGGTGGGCCTTGGCCCGGTACCCGACCGGTGCCGGCCCGGGCCGCGGGGGCGTGCCGGGGGTGAGCTGCCAGACTGGGGACCATGGCTGCACGACACGGCGACGAGGACGGGCCCGGCTCCGGGTCCGGCCCGGCCTCGCACCCCACCTCCTCCGCTTCTGCTTCCGCCTCCACGGGTTCCGCGGGGTCTGACCTCGCTTCCGGCGCCGCTTCCGGCTCCGGGGGGCCCGCCTCCGCTTCTGGCTCCGAGGGGTCCGGCCCTGAGGGCTCCGCCCCCGGGGGCCCTGCTTCCGCTTCCGTCTCCGAGGGACCCGGGACGATCAAGAGGATCACTCTCGACGACATCCGCGGAGCGCAGAAGACGCTGTCGGGGATCTCCCGGCTCACCGCGCTGGAGGGCAGCCGCTATCTGTCCGGTCTGGTCGGCTCGCCGGTCCACCTCAAATGCGAGAACCTGCAGCGCACCGGGTCGTTCAAGCTGCGCGGCGGTTATGTGCGGATCTCCGGGCTCAGCCCCGAGGAGCGGGCGGCCGGAGTGGTCGCGGCGAGCGCCGGGAACCATGCGCAGGGCGTCGCCCTCGCGGCCTCGCTGCTGGGGGTGCGCTCGACGGTCTTCATGCCCGAGGGCGCCCCGCTGCCGAAAATCGCGGCCACCCGGGACTACGGCGCCGAGGTGCGGCTGCGCGGCCAGATCGTGGACGAGACGATGCGGGCGGCTCAGGAGTACGCCGAGCGCACGGGCGCGGTCTTCATCCACCCCTTCGACCACCCGGACATCATCGCGGGGCAGGGCACGGTGGGGCTGGAGATCCTGGAGCAGTGTCCCGAGGTGCGCACCGTGGTGGTGGGCATCGGCGGGGGCGGGCTGGCGGCCGGGATCGCGGTGGCGGTGAAGGCGCTGCGGCCGGATGTGCGGGTGGTGGGGGTGCAGGCGGAGGGCGCCGCGGCGTATCCGCCGTCGCTGGCGGCCGGGCGGCCGGTCTCGATCGAGGCGCCCGTGACGATGGCGGACGGCATCAAGGTGGGGCGGCCGGGCGATGTGCCGTTCCAGATCATCGACGATCTCGTCGACGAGGTCCGTACGGTCACCGAGGACGAGCTGTCCAGTGCGCTGCTGCTCTGCCTGGAGCGGGCGAAGCTCGTGGTGGAGCCGGCGGGCGCGAGTCCGGTGGCCGCGCTGCTGTCGGCGCCGGAGTCCTTCGAGGGGCCGGTGGTCGCGGTGCTCTCGGGCGGCAACGTCGATCCGCTGCTGATGCAGCGCATCCTGCGGCACGGCATGGCCGCGGCGGGGCGCTATCTGTCGCTGCGGCTGCGGCTCACCGACCGGCCGGGGGCGCTGGCCACGCTGCTGGGGGTGCTGTCGACGCTGGACGCCAATGTGCTCGACGTCAGCCATGTACGCACCAATCCGCGGCTCGGGCTGAGCGAGGCCGAGGTGGAGCTGCACCTGGAGACGAAGGGGACGGACCACTGCGAGGAGGTCCGGGAGGCGCTGAGCGGGGCCGGGTACACGGTGATGGCCTGACGACGGGAGAGGGTCCGCCGCCGCGGCGGGGCTGATGCCTGGTTGCCCGGGGGCGCCGTCGCCCGGTACGACGTCGCCCCCGGGCGGCCCTGTCGACCGTCGGCCTGTGGGATCTCACCCCGGCACCCGGCGCAGACGGCCGTCGTCCGGCAGGCCCACCTGGTGCGGGCCGAGGGCGGCGCGGCGGGCGCGCAGGAAGTCGCCCAGTTCGTTGCTGCCGGCAGGGCCGCTGGAGGGATTGACGTGCTGCTCCATGATCCCAGTATTGCGCCGGACGGCACTCAGGTGCCTGGTACTGGTCTGCATAGTCAGGGCTCGCCCTGGCGCCGCGTGCCCCGCGGTGTGACGGTGGAAACGGGTCGGCAGACGACCGCGAGCCGTGGACGAGCTTCACCGTGAGGGGCTCTTCCGCGAGTTCGGCCTCAGCAATGTCAGTGCGGCGGATGTGCGGACGGTCCTCGACATCTGCTCGACGAACGGATGGGTCCAGCCGACGGTCTATCAGGGGTTGTACAACGCGGTCTCGCGCCGCGCCGAGGACGAGCTGTTCTGGGACCTGGCCGAGCTCGGCATGCGGTTCCACGCCTACAACCCACTCGCGGGAGGCGCCTTCGCACCGGGCTTCGCGTCCAGGGAGGCCGAGCCGGGCTCTCGGTGGGACCCGAACCTGCCGCAGGGGCAGCTCTACCGTTCGCGCTACCTGAACCCGGCTTACCTGGCCTCACTCGACGCGATGCGTGAAGCCTGCGGGCAGGCCGGAGTGTCGCCGATCTCCGCGGCACTGCGCTGGCTGGTGCACCATTCGCAACTGCGCGGCGAGGCGGGAGACGGGATCATCCTCGGGGCTTCCTCACCGGCGCACCTGACCCAGAACCTCGCCGCGGTGGCCGAGGGCCCCCTGCCTGCCGCCGTTGTCGGCGCCATCGACGACGCCGCCGAGATCGCCCGCCCGAACTGGGCCGAGATCTCGCGCGTCGTCTGACCGAACGCCCTTTCCGCGCGTCGTCTGACCGAACGCCCTTTACGTCACCGAGCGGACCAACTGGGCATGCGCTCCCGCGGGTAGCGCGAGCCGGCGGCGCCGTGCGGCACGATCTGCTGGACGCGGGCCAGCTCGTCCGCGGTGAGGTCGATCCGGGCAGCGGCGACGTTCTGGGCCAGCCGGTCCGGATCACGCGTGCCCGGGATGGGCACGATCTCGTCTCCCTGAGCCAGCAGCCACGCCAGGGCGAGCTGGGTGACCGTGATGCCCCGTTTCTGCGCCAGTGCCGTGAGGGAACGGATGGCGGCCAGGTTGCGCTCGTAGTTGCCGGGCTGCCAGCGGTCGTCCCGGCTGCGCATGTCGTTGGCCGGGTACGCTGTGGCCGGCTGCACGCCGCCGGTGAGGAACCCGCGGCCCAGGGGCGAGTACGGCACGAATCCGATGCCGAGTTCGCGGATCACCGGGAGGATCTGCGCCTCGACGGAACGCTCGAGGACGGAGTACTCGGTCTGGAGCACCGAGACGGGCGTGACCGCGTGCGCGCGGCGGATGATGTCCGGCCCCGCCTCGCTCAGGCCGAACCAGCGCACCTTGCCTTCGGCGATCAGCTCACCGACGGTTCCCGCGACGTCCTCGATGGGCACGTCGGGGTCGACGCGGTGCTGGTACAGGAGGTCGATGTGATCGGTGCGCAGGTAGCGCAGGCTGTTCTCGGCGACCTCCCGGATACGCTGCGGCCGGCTGTCCAGACGGGTGCCGATGTCCGACGGATCGCTCATGTCGAAGCCGAACTTCGTCGCCAGTACGACCTCGTCGCGGAACGGTTCCACCGCCCGGCCCAGCAGCTTCTCGCTGCTGCCCTCGCCCAGTCCGTACATCTCTGCCGTGTCGAAGAGGGTCACGCCCAGCTCGTACGCGCGGCGGATGGTGGCCTCGGACCGGGCGCTGTCCGAGTCCCCGTACGCCACGGTCATTCCCATCGTGCCCAGCCCGATGGCTCCGGCCTGCAGGCCCTGGGATCCGAGGTGCCGCTGCGGAAGTGCTGCTTTCTCGCTGTTCATGCCGTCAACGCTAGGCATCACGCCTCAGGGAAGCATGGGCACGCGCTGGCGTATTCTTGCCTGAAACTCCCACCGGAGGGTGCATGCCAGCCGATCTCGCCGAGTTGATCAGCCGCCACCGCACCCAGCCGCGAACCCCCAGCGCGGTGCCCCGGCTGCGCGTCGTCGCGCTGGACACGCCGGTCCCGCCGACCGATCTCACCTACACGCCGATGGTCTGCCTGGTGGCCCGCGGCGCCAAACGCACCGTGGTCGGCGCCCGCAGCCGGGTGGCACGAGCGGGCGAGATGTACCTGAATCCGGTGACGATGCCGGTCGTCGCCGTGTTCGAAGAGGTTCCGTATCGCTCCGCGGTGCTCCACCTGGACGCGCGCCTGCTCGCGGACGTGGCGGCCGATGCGAGGCCCGCGCGAGGCCCTTACGAGCCCGAGGCCCTGGGAAGCGTGCGGGCCGACCCCGACGTACTCGACGCACTGGCACGCTGGGCCCGCCTGCTCGACACACCCGAGGACATTCCCGCGCTGGCGGAACACCGGGAGGCCGAGCTTCTGTACAGGCTGCTGGAAAGCCCCCTGGGCGCGCAGCTGCGCGCGTGCGTCCTGGCGGACTCGGCCACCGGCCGGATGCGCCAGGTGGCCCGGTGGATCACCGAGCACGCAGCCGAACCGCTGCGCGTCGAGGACATCGCGCGCGAGGCCCGGATGAGCCCCACCACCCTGCATCGCCAGTTCCGGGCCGTCATGGGGACAAGTCCGCGCCGGTTCCAAAAGGGCGTACGCCTGCAGGACGCGCGCCGTCGGATCCTCGCCGAGGGAGAGACAGCAACCGAGGCGGCGACCGCCGTCGGCTACGTCAGCACCTCCCAGTTCAACCGCGAATACCGTCAGGCGTACGGCCTTCCGCCTCTGCAGGACGCCGTACGAATCCGCCGGCACCTCGCCGGCCTCGCCGACGCGGCCCACGAGGGAGAACCGGACACCACAGGATGACAGGCACGGTGCCCGCACACCCCAGTGCAGATCGATGATCGCCCGTTCATATCGCCACCCCCGCGACTCCACCGCCTGCCGGGCCCACGCGAAGGCGAAAGCCACCGCCGGTGCGGACAGACGCCGACGCGGCTTGACGTCCACCACCACCGGGCCGTGCTCCGTGATCAGGAAGTAGTCCGGGATGTGCTTGCGGACTTCCCCACCCACGGACAGCCATGCCGTCGGCTGCGCTGCCCTGTCCTGCTTTCTTTGCCTCGCGTATGTCGCGATGTATCGCGTTCCCGGTACCATTGCCGTCCAGTTGCTGCCGAGCGCTGCCCATATGGTCGGACTTATGCCTTGATTGAGTGTGGAACGGCCCCAACCCCGGGAGTGCCAACATGCCAGGCGCTATTCACGCCGAGGGTCTGGTGAAGACCTTCGGCGACGTAAGGGCTCTGGACGGCGTCGACCTCGACGTACCGGAAGGAACCGTGCTCGGACTGCTCGGCCCCAATGGCGCCGGCAAGACCACCGCGGTGCGCGTGCTCACCACGCTGCTGCGCCCGGACAGCGGAACGGCGGTGGTCGCGGGGGTGGACGTGCTGAAGAACCCCGACGAGGTCCGCCGCTCCATCGGGCTGTCCGGCCAGTTCGCCGCCGTGGACGAGTATCTGACCGGCCGCGAGAACCTCCAGATGGTCGGCCAGCTCTACCAGATGGGAGCGCGGGCGGCCAGAGCCCGCGCGAGTGAGCTGCTGGAGCGGTTCAGCCTCGCGGAGGCGGCCGACCGCACCGCCAAGACGTACTCCGGCGGGATGCGCCGGAGGCTGGACCTCGCCGCGGCCCTGGTGGTCAGCCCGCCCGTGATGTTCATGGACGAGCCGACCACCGGTCTTGACCCGCGCAACCGGCAGGCGCTGTGGGAGGTCATCCAGGAGCTGGTGGCCGGTGGCACGACGCTGCTGCTGACCACGCAGTATCTGGAGGAGGCGGACCATCTGGCGCATGACATCTGCGTGATCGACCGCGGCCGGGTCATCGCCCGCGGCACCTCCGACCAGCTCAAGGCCCATACGGGCGGGGAGCGGGTGGAGGTCGTGGTGCATGAGCGCGAGCACATCGCGGTCGCCCAGGAGGTCCTGCGGGTCCTGGGCAAGGGCGAGACGACCGTGCAGGAGCACACCCGTCAGGTCACCGTCCCGGTCGTGGGCGGCGCCAAGCTGCTCGCCGAGGTCATCCGCGAACTGGACACCCGCGGTGTGGAGATCGACGACATCGGGCTGCGCCGCCCGACCCTGGACGACGTGTTCATCTCCCTCACCGGCCGTGGGACCGAGGACGGACTCCAGGGCGGCGGCGAGGCCGAGAGCAAGGGAGTCGAGTGATGGCCGTCGTCGAGGAGACCGGTGCCACCGTCGCGGCGGCCCCCCGGCCGCGCGGCGGACCGCTGCGCTCCGTCCGGGACTCGCTGGTGGTCGCCAAGCGCAATCTCCTGCGGATGATGCGCATCCCGGAGATGGTGGTGTTCGGCCTGGTGCAGCCGATCATGTTCGTGGTGCTGTTCAGCTATGTGTTCGGTGGCGCGATCATGGTTCCGGGGCAGGCCAGCGCGGATGCCACGGTGTATCGCGAGTTCCTGATGGCGGGGATCTTCGCGCAGACCGTGACGTTCGCCACGGCGGGCGCGGGGGCGGGGATCGCCGACGATATGAACAAGGGGCTGATCGACCGCTTCCGGTCACTGCCGATGGCGCGTGGCGCGGTGCTCACCGGCCGTACGCTCGCGGATCTCGTGCAGACGGCGCTGACACTGGTGGTGCTGGCGATCGTCGCGGTCATCGTGGGCTGGCGGATCCATGACGGCGCCCTGAAGGCGCTGGGCGCGTTCGGGCTGCTGCTTCTGCTCGGCTACGCCTTCTCGTGGATCGGCGCGCTGATCGGCCTGTCGGTACGGACGCCGGAGGCGGCCACCTCGGGCGGGCTGATCTGGCTCTTCCCGCTGACGTTCATCTCGAACGCCTTCGTGCCGTCCAGCAAGATGCCCGCCGTGCTGGGCCATATCGCCGACTGGAACCCCTTCAGCGCGACGGTGCAGGCGTCCCGGCAGCTCTTCGGCAATCCGGAGGGCGTGGTCTCGGACGCCTGGCCGATGCAGCATCCGGCGCTGGCGTCGGTCCTCTGGTCACTGCTGATCATCGTGCTCTTCCGGACGCTGGCGGTGCGCAAATACCGCTCGGCGACCGCCTGAGCGGCCCGGCCGGGGATCGTGGTGATCGGGAGCGGCCCCGCTGGGGCCCGCTGGGGCGTGTGGTGATCGGGAGCGGCCCCGGCAGGGGGTGTGGTGATCGTGGAGGAGCCCCGGCCGCCCGGCCGGGGCTCCACACCGGGCGCTCAGCCCTGGTACGGCTTGGCCTCCAGGATCCGCACTGAGGCGGTGCGGCCATTGGGCAGCTCGTATTCCGCGTCCTGGCCGACCTTCTTGCCGTTCACACCCGAGCCCAGCGGGGACTGCGGCGAGTAGGTCTCGATGTTCGCGCTCGCGTACTCACGAGAGGCGAGCAGGAAGGTCAGGGTGTCGTCCGGGTCGCCGTCGAACGCGATGGTGACCACCATGCCGGGGGCGACCACGCCGGTGTCCGCGGGTGCCTCGCCGACCTTCGCCTGCTGCAGGAGCTGCGTCAGCTGACGCACTCGGAGCTCCTGCTTGCCCTGCTCTTCCTTGGCGGCGTGGTAGCCCCCGTTCTCGCGGAGGTCACCTTCCTCCCGGGCAGCCTCGATCTTCTTCGCGATCTCGACACGTGCGGGACCCGACAGGTACTCCAGCTCGGCCTTGAGCTGGTCGTACGCCTCCTGGGTCAGCCAGGTGACGTTCTCGCTGGTCTGGGTCACAGGTGCTCCTCGTCGGTGCTGGGAATACAAATGAACGCCCTACTCAGAAGGGTGCGCCTTCAAAGCGGGGCGAAACCACGAGCCTAACAATTCCGGCAAGAAACGGGGAGGAGGGAACTGGGCGCAATGCGCAGGAAAGCCGTCAGTGCTGGTCAGATCGGGGCAGCCGCCGACACGTCCGGTCCGATTATCGTCCGGGCTCGCAGCCGATCAGCTCGGCGCTGGTCGCCCGGGCCGTGGTGCGCACGGTCACCACCTTGACCAGGTCGCCCTCGCGCTGGTCGAAGGTGAAGTCCTTCCGGCCGACCTCGTCGTGGTACTCATCCAGGGTACGCACGGTGCAGACACCGGTGGCGTCCTTGTCCTTGGTGATCTCCAGCCGGACGTCGACGGCGTCGTCGGCGACCACCTTGAAACCGGTCAACCGGCCGCTGACGTCCTGACCGGCGATGTAGTCGTATCCGAACCACGCGATCAGGGCCAGCAGCCCGGCACCGAGCACCGCGCCGACGATCTTCAGCGTGCGGTCGGCACGCGCGTCCGCGGACCGGCCGTATCGCCCGTCGGGAAGACCCTCGCGCACGGCGGCCATGGGCGTTCCTCCTGCTGGGAGAGACATCGGAATTATTTGTCCCTGGTTTAGGTCACTATAGAAGCCGTCTTCCACGACGAATCACTGAGGATCGAACTTGACTGAGCAGCTGCGTTTGATGGCCGTGCATGCGCACCCCGATGACGAGTCGAGCAAGGGCGCGGCCACCATGGCCAAGTACGTGTCTGAGGGGGTGGACGTGCTGGTCGCGACCTGCACAGGTGGAGAGCGCGGCTCCATCCTCAATCCCAAGCTCCAGGGTGATCCCTACATCGAGGCGAACATTCACGAGGTCCGCGCCAAGGAGATGGACGAGGCGCGCGAGATCCTCGGCGTCAAGCAGGAGTGGCTGGGCTTTGTGGACTCCGGACTCCCCGAGGGCGATCCGCTGCCGCCACTGCCCGAGGGCTGCTTCGCACTGCAGGACGTCGAGGCAGCGGCGGAGCCCCTGGTGCGGCTGATCCGCTCGTTCAAGCCGCAGGTGATCACCACCTATGACGAGAACGGCGGCTATCCCCACCCCGACCACATCATGACCCACAAGATCACGATGGTGGCCTTCGAGGCGGCCGGTGACCCCGAGAAGTACCCGGAGGCGGGGGAGCCCTGGCAGCCGCAGAAGCTCTACTACAACCAGGGCTTCAACCGGGCGCGCACCGTCGCCCTGCATGAGGCGCTGCTGGCCCGCGGGCTGGACTCGCCGTACGAGGA
Source organism: Streptomyces violaceusniger Tu 4113 (assembly GCF_000147815.2). Taxonomy (NCBI): domain Bacteria; kingdom Bacillati; phylum Actinomycetota; class Actinomycetes; order Kitasatosporales; family Streptomycetaceae; genus Streptomyces; species Streptomyces violaceusniger. The sequence goes on from NC_015957.1 coordinate 1,102,526, forward strand.
GTGGCTGGAGCGCTGGAAGACCTTCAACCGGCCCGAGCGCACCCTGACCACCTATGTGCCCTGCGCCGACTTCTTCGAGATCCGCGACAAGGCGCTGATCGCGCACCGTACGCAGATCGATCCCGATGGCGGCTGGTTCCGGGTGCCCATGGACGTCCAGCGGGAGGTCTGGCCCACCGAGGAGTACGAGCTCGCCAAGTCACTTGTGGACACTTCCCTCCCCGAGGACGACCTCTTCGCGGGCATCCGCAACAATTGAGCCCATGATGAGCGCCACCAGCACCCTCGCCATGACGCATCTCGTACCGCTCGCCAAGGACCTGGACGAGAACAAGGTGACCCCGGGCGTCCTCGGTTTCATCGTCTTCGCCGTGATCGGCGCGGCGGTGTGGTTCCTGATGAAGTCCATGAACAAGCACATGAAGCGGGTGGACTTCGAGGAGGGGCCGGAGCCCGGCAAGGCTCCGACGACGGCCTCCGCAGAAGCCACCAAGGGCGAGGAGCGCACGGCCTGAACCCTGGCCGGGCCCGACCGCGTGCCCCGCGTGAGCGGGGCCTCCCGGCCCGGCCGACGGGATCTCGCATATCCCGGCCCCTCTCCGCGCTCTTCGTGACCAGGCCCTGTCCGGCCTAGCCGCGAGGCTCCGGCCGCACGGCCATGACCTCGCGCGAGTGGCGGCTCGGCACCATGCCGAGCTGCCATGCCTGCCACCCCGTTTCCGGCTCGACGCCGCGCTCCAGCACCAGCGCGAACGCCTCCGCGCACCCCTCCAGCCGGGAATCCCCTGCGGTGCCCTCCTCGCGCATCTCCCGTGCCAGCTCCGCCAGCTCCTCCTGGGCCACTGCCGTGCCGATGACCGAACCGCCCGCGGAGGCGAACGGCAGCAGGGTGCAGCGCAGGAACCGGGCCCAGGAGCGGCCGCGCCGGTCCCCGTACCCCGCGAACAGCCCGGCCGCCTCGTCCACCAGCTCCAGCGCCTGCGCCGCCTTGCCGTTTCCCGCGTCGATCACCGCCAGCTCGACGCAGGACCATGCCTCGCCATGGGCCACACCCACCCGCCGGAAGTCATGCCGCGCGTCCTGGAGGAGCTGGCGGGCGAAGCCGCTGTTGCGCAGCGAGCCCGTCTGCGCCGCCCGCAGATCACGGGTGACCCGCGCCGAGTGATGACGGGAACACGCCAGCCCGTACACATCCCGCATCCGGTTGAACATCAGGCGGGCCCGCTCCAGCTCGCGCAGCGCCGAATCGTGGTCGCCGCGCTCCTCCAGCGCCTGGCCCAGGTAGTACAGCGTCCAGGCCTCACCGCGCGCGTCCTCGTTCTCCCGGTGGCGGGAGAGGGCCTGGCGCAACTGGTCGACGGCCGCCGACGCCTCCCCGGCCACCAGCCGGGCCCGGGCGAGCTGGGTGAGCGCCCATGCCTCACCGCGCTGGTCATGGGTGCGGCTGTAGGCGTCCAGCGCGCTCCGCAGCTCGGCCTCGGCGCGCGGCACCTCGCCCATCCGCAGACATGCCTGGCCGAGCTGGAAGTGCGCCCACGCCTGGCCGTGCAGGCTCTCGCTCTCCTGATGCAGCTCCAGGGCCGCGTCCAACAGCTCCAGCGCCTCGGCCAGCCCGCCGCGGTCGCGCTCCACGGCCGCCAGGGCGTGCATCGTCCAGCCCCGGTCACCGCGCAGCTCCTCGGCCTGCTGGAGCTCCAGCGCCTCGCGCAGCTTGGCCGCCGCCTCCCCGAGATTGCCCTGGTGATGCAGGGTGATGCCGAGACTGCACAGGGCACGGGCCGCGCCCGCCTGGTGCTGCGCCTCGAAATACAGGTCCACCACCGAGGACAGCGTGGTGCGCGCCTGGTCCAGCTCGCCGAGCTGGCGGGCCGCGATACCGGTGCGCCACTGCACGGACCGCATCAGCAGGCCCTGGTCCACGGCCTGAGTGAGCTCGCTGATCTCGCCCAGCCGGTAGAGATCGCCGCGCAGCAGGCAGTAGTCGCACAACGCGCCCAGCAGATGCAGCACCGCGGACTGGTCCACGCCCTCCGCATGGCGCAGCGCGGCGGTGATGAAGCTCGATTCGTCGTCCAGCCAGCGCAGCGCCGCGTCCAGCGAGGTGAAACCATGGCCGCCCGCCGCGCCCTTGCCGAACATATCGGCCCGGGTGGACGTCTTGCCGTCGACCAGCCGGATCACCGAATCCGCGAGCTCGGCATAGCTGCGGATCAGCCGCTCCTGCGCGGCGGTGCGCTGCTCCGGCTGCTCCTCGTCGAGCAGCCGGGCATGGGCGAAGGAGCGCACCAGGTCATGGAGGCGGTAGCGGCTGCCGCGCACATGCTGGATCAGCCCGGCCCGGCCGAGCGCCTCCAGATGGCGGCCGGCCGCCTGCTCATCCGTGTCCAGCAGCGCCGCGGCCGCGGCGCCGCCCAGGCTGGCCCGCCCGGCCAGCGCCAGCCGGCGCAGCAGCCGCCGGGCGCCGTCCTGCTGGTCGGTGTAGCGCAGCCACAGGGCGCGCTCGATCGCTCCCACCGGCCCGTACGCCTCCAGCTCGGTGACCAGGGCGGCGGGGGTGCGGGGGCCGAGCGAGGAGCCCGCGATCCGCAGCGCCAGCGGCAGCCGCCCGCACAGCTCGGCGATCCGCTCCACGGACTGCCCGTCATAGGGGCCGGTCCCGGTGGGCTCCTCGGCGGAGGTCCGCAGCAGCTCCTCGGCGCCCGGCTCGTCCAGCGGGCCCACCTCCATCCGGTGCACCCGGGCGGCGAGGTCGGCCGGCAGATCGAGCGGAGTGCGCGAGGTGATCAGGACCAGGCTGTCGGACCGCTCCGGGATCAGCGTGCGCACCTGCTCGGCGTCGTGGGCGTCATCCAGCACGATGGTGACCGGCAGCCCGGTCAGATACTGGTGATACAGCTCGGTGAGCCGTCTGATGTGCTGGTCCTGCGAGGACCGCTCCCGGAAGAGCAGTTGGTCGCGGGGTGCGCCGAGCCGGTTCAGCAGATGCAGCAGCGCGTCGCGGGTCGGCAGCGGGGCCTGCTCGGGGCTGTCGCCGCGCAGATCGACCAGGCACGCACCGCGGAACTGATCGCGCAGATGGTGGGCCGCCCGCACGGCCAGCATCGTCCGGCCGGAGCCCGGCGGGCCCTCCAGCAGCACCACCGTGGGCTGGGTCTCGGTGGACGCTCTGGCCTGCTGCACCCACTGCGCGATCTGGGTGAGCTGCGCCCGGCGCCCGGCGAACGGGCCCTCCGCCTCGGGGAGATGGGCGAAGGACTGGTCCAGCACGGTGCGCCTGCGGGCCGCCTGGCTGCGGTCCGCACCGCGCAGCCTCGGCACCTGACCGGTCGAGGAGGAGGTGGAGCGCTTGGCCGAACCGCCGCCCTGGCGGGTGGCGGCCGAGGTCATCCGGTGCTGGTCGATGAACGGCCGGATGCCCCGCACCTCGACCGCCGTGAGCCACTGCAGCCGCAACTGCTCGGACCCGCCGGGCTGGTTGCGCAGCGCGGCCTGGCGGTGGGCGGCGGGCCAATGGCGCGTGGTGAGCTTGACGACGGCGGCGGCCGATCCGGCCACGGCGGCCGTCACCCCCGCGCCCAGCGCCGTGCCCGCCGAGGTGCCGTAGGTGAGATCCGCGCCGAAGGCCGCCGCCGCGGCGACCGTCGCGGCCAGCGCCGGGGTGCCGAGCTGCCCGCGCGACAGCCGCTCCGAGAGCGGTCTGCTGCCCACGTCGGATTCGTCCAACGCGAGCACATACGCCCCGTACTCCTCCGCGGCGGTCGCGGCCATCTCGTCCAGCGCGCCTCGCGCGCGGCTGAGCAGCACCCCGCCATCGGTGCGCCCGCCCGAGCGGCGCACCTCCTCCTCCACGGCCCGCGACAGCAGCCGCTCAACTTCCGTCCGGTGGCTGTCCCGCAGCACCGCCAGTGACCCCGGCATGTGATCCCCCTCCTGCAGCAGTGCCCTCAGTCTTCCGCTTCTGGCTCTTATCCGGCAGCCCTGTGGATAACTCCCCTGTGGACAACTTCGCCTGCCTCGCCGAGTGATGACTCCCGGGCTTCAGCCCGCTGCGGCCCCTGACAGGCGGGGCCGAGGTCTCAGCGGTCGGCGTCGGCTTCGTCGGCTCCGTCGTTCTCGGACTCCGACGTTCCGGACGGAATGCGCGGTGGGGTCAGCAGATCGGCGAGGGCGGTGAAGTCGGTGATGAGCGGTGAGCTGCGGGTGGCGCTCCAGGCGAGACAGACATGGCCCGCTCCGATGCCCTCGACGGGGAGGATGACGACGTCGTGGCGGGTGTAGAAGTTGGCGGTGGAGAGCGGGATGACGCAGATGCCGGCCCCGGCCGCTACCAGTTCGAGTTTCTCCTCCACGCTGTTGATCGGTGGGACTTCGGCGCGCTCTCCGGTGCGCAGCTCGTTGGCCACATCCCGCCACTCCGGTACGGCGTCGGGGTCCTGGAGCAGATGCTCGCCGGCCAGGTCGCCGACCGGGAGCGAGGACTTCGTGGCCAGCGGGTGGTCCGCGGGGAGCACGACGACGCGGGGTTCGGTGAACAGGGGCCGCACCCGCAGCCCGTGCTGGTCGACGGGGAGGCGGACGATGCTGACGTCGGCCCGGCCGTCGTGCAGCACCTCGACCTGGTCCTGCCAGCCGGTCCGCAGCAGCCGGACGTCCAGTCCCGGGTGGCGGGAGGTCAGGGCGCGCACCGCCGGGGTCACCGTGATGCCCGGCATGAAACCGATGGTGAACCTCGGGGTGTCGACGGCCGCGGCGGTGACCGCGCGGACCATGGCCGTGGAGGCCGCCAGCAGCCGGGGGGCTTCCGCCAGGAGCCGGGCTCCGGCCGCGGTCAGCTCGGTGCCACGTCGGTCGCGGCGCAGGAGCTGGACGCCGAGGTCGTCCTCCAGCGCGCGCATCTGGCGGGACAGGGCCGGCTGGGCGATATGCAGCCGCTCGGCGGCGCGGCCGAAGTGCAGTTCCTCGGCGACCGCCACGAAGTAGCGCAGCTTGCGCAGGTCGACGTCCACGCCGGTGCCCTCTCTCATCGTCCCCGTCGTCCTTCCTACCCGAGGCCCGTGGGGACGCGCCGGTCAACCTCGCGCGAAGACGGCCGGCGGGTCGGTGAAGGCGGGGGCCCAACCGAGCTCGTCGCGGGCGCGGGCCGGGGTGAACTGCTGATCCAGGGCGAAGGCATCGGCGATCGGCCCCATCTCCGCACGGGCCTGCTCCAGGGTGATGGACACGGTCCTGCCCTCCAGCCCGACCCCGTGGCTCACGGCCTGTGCGACGTCCCGGGCCGTCGGATTGACTCCGCCGACACCCACGTAGACCGAACCGGCCTTGGCACGCAGGGCCGCCACGTAGAGTTCCGCGAGGTCTTCGACGTGGACCAGGGCCCAGCGCTGAAGGCCGTCGCCGATGTGGGCGATGGCGCCGGCTTTCCGGCCGGGCTGGGTGAAGAGGGTGTCGATGAGCCGGTTGTCGCCGCCGTACACCAGTCCGGCGCGGATGATCATGGGACGGCCGCCGCGAACGGCGCGGGCGAGGACCTCGTCCTCGACGGGGCGGCGCCAGGCGACCACCGCCGGCGGGTTCCAGGGAGCGTCCTCGTCTGCGACGCCGTCGGTGTCGCCGTAGACCCAGGTCCCGCCGGTGTGGACGTAGGCGCCCAGGCCGATGCCGTCCTGCAGGGCGGTGGCCACGGCGAGGTCTTCCTCGCCCGTCCGGGCCTGGGCGAGGTGGATGACGGCCTCGGCATGGGCCGCGGCGTCGTTGAGAACGGCGAGGTCCCCCAGGCCCCCGCGCACCGCGGCCGCCCCGACCGACTGGACCGATTGGGCCGCGTGCTCGCTGCGGGCCAGCGCGCGCACGGTGTGACCGTGCCGGTTCAGCGCCTCGATGACCGCCTTACCGATGTAACCGGAGCCGCCGGTGACGAAGACCTTCATGACGTGCGTCCTTCCGCTTCTTTCGGGATCGCTTCCACCCTGCGGCCGGGGAGGGACCCGCGTCCAAGACCTGTTCCGCCCGCTGTGATGCCGCGGCGGCATCAGCCGGCCGAGGCGGGGTCGGACCCGCCTGCCGCTGCGGACCGATGGAACGGCGCCAGCGGTTCGGCGCGGCTCCCCGGCGTGGGTGCCCCGGGTGCCTCTTGGGCCACGGCCTTTTGGCAGCCTTCAGCCGAGCCGCTCGGCGAGCGCGACGATGATGCCTCGGTCCTCGACGGCGAACATGATGTGGCGCAGGCCCAGCGTGTTCGGCGGTGCGACGCCGCAACCGCGATCGCGCCGCCTGGCGTCATGCCTCAGGGGTAACCGAGTGGTGAAGGGGGGCCCATGGAGCGTGGTGAGCGGATCGCCGGCCGCTACGAACTGGTGCGTCGGCTCGGCAGGGGCGGCATGGGCGAGGTGTGGGCCGCCCGCGACCACAACCTCCACCGTGACGTGGCCCTCAAGCTGCTCGTCCTCGACGACGGCCTCGCTCCTGACCTGCCGGCGCGGTTCGAACGCGAGGCGGTCGCCGCCGCCCAGATCAGCCACCCGAACGTGGTGGCGCTGTATGACCGGGGTGTGCACGAGGGCGTGCTCTTCCTCGTGATGGAAAAGGTCGACGGCCCGCCCCTCAGCAGGATCATCCACCAGGAGAGCGGGCTGGAGCCCGGCCGCGTGCTCCGGATCGCCGATGGGATCTGCGCGGCGCTGGCCGCCGCCCACACCGCCGGCATCGTCCACTACGACATCAAGCCGCACAATGTGATGCTCACCTCCGACGGCCAGGTCAAGGTCGTCGACTTCGGCATCGCGGGCTTCCTCCAGACCGCTTTCTCCCTGGTCCGCTCGTCGCAACTCGCCCCGGCCGGCACGCCGGAGTACGCCGCGCCCGAGCAGTTCGGCGCGGAGCGGGGCGACAAACGCTCGGATCTCTACGCCCTCGGCGGCGTCCTGTTCGTGTTGCTGACCGGCCGACCGCCCTACACCGGCCACAGTGCCCTCGCCCTCATGGCCCAGAAAATCGGAGAGGACGCCCCCCGGCTCGACGCGATACGTCCCGGCCTGCCCACCGCGCTGACCGACCTGGTCGCGCGGCTCCTGGAACGCGATCCTGGACGGCGCCCCGGCTCGGCGGAAGAAGTCCGGCAGCTGCTGCGACGGGCCTCCGAGGAGGGCGACGACAGCGACCCCGGCACCGGCCCTGGAAGCACCGAGGAATCCAGCGGTCCGCTCTCGGAACTGCCGCCGGCGCTGGTTCCTGCGGTGGAGCTGGTCTGCCGCATCGACGACCGTGAGAAACAGATCGACGCCCGGGTCCGCGTGGCTGAGGCGGTCGTCACCACGGCGCCGGACGCGGCCGGGCGCGTCCTGGCCGGTGTCCCCGCGGTGCAACACTGCTTGATCCTTTTGGGCCTGGCCGATGAGGCGACCGACCCAGGCCACTCCCGGCAGTTGTTCGAGCAGGCCGAGCGGCTGATCGAGGGGCTTCCGCCGGACCACGAGGCATCGCCACTCGTCTCCTCGGCCGTGGCGTGGTACCTGACCAGGCATGCTCCCGAGCGTGCCGTCCCGTGGCTGGACCGCGTCGAACGGGTCGCCCACGACGACCGCGGCGCGCCTGAGGAGATGGTCGAGAACCTGGCCGAACTGGCCGGCCGGGTGAGCGGGACTCATCCCGAACGCGCTGTCCGCCTCATGGCCCGCGTCGAACAGCTCGCCCGTCGCCTGCCCCCTGATCCCGAGATCGCTTTCTCCCTCCCCTGGCAGCTGGTGCGCATCGCGGCCGCCGGTCGGGCTGCCGACCCGGGATGCGCCGAACGTCTGATCGACCTCGCCGAGGAGCGGGCCCGGGGCGTGGAGACGACGCGCCAGCGGCGATCGGCACTTAAATGGACCGCCGAGACGGTGGCGGCGTTCGATCCCCAGCGAGCCGAGCGGATCGTCGGCGCGATGCCCCCGGAAGACCGGGCGTCCGCTTGGACGAGCGCGCTCCGGTCTGCCTCCATCACCGACACCGACGTGGTGCCACTGCTGCTCGACTTGGCCGAACGAAACGCGCTGGAACTGCAGGTGTCACAGGAGGTGCGGACCCCGCGGGGTCCCCTCGGCCTCTTCGGCAGCAGCCGCCAAACGGTCACCGGCCCCGACCGGTACGCACTGCGGCGGACAGCCGTAGCTTTCGTACGTTTCGACGGTGCACGGGCAGAACGGCTCGCCCGGCGGATCGGGGAAGCGAGGCACGAGGCGGAGACGTTCATCGAGATGGCCGAAGAAGCGTGCAAAAGCCGCGGAGCGGCCGCCGGAACGCAGCCCGGTCTCGCGCGTTCGTGGCTCCGCGCAGCCTACGAGGCGGCTCTCGGCGAGGTGGGGTGGGAGCAGGCTTCGCTGATGGGGCAGGTCGCCCGTGCCGCGGCGGCCGTCGACCCGGCACGCGCGCGACGGGCCGCCGACCACGCCGGCAAGGCCGACCCGAAGGGGGTGACCCCCTACGCCGTGGCTGCCCTTGCCTCGGACCTCGCCGCGGCGGATCCCGTACAAGCCGAGCGGCTCCTCAACTGGGCCATCGCTCCCGATTACCTGCTGAAGGACTCGGACCGGAACCAGATCGCAGTCGCTCTCATCGATGTCGCCGTCGCGGTGGGCGACGGCCTCCCCAAGCGCACCGGTCGGCTGATCCAGCTGCTGCAAAAGGTGGTGAGGGCCTTCCGCTCGGCCTCGAAGCGAGAAGAGCTGTGGTCGGACTGGTCGAGGCGCTATCCAGGGCTCGGAACCCACAGTCCGGGCGTCGTAAGGCAGTTAGCCGAGGAGTACTACGGCCCCTGCCGCGACCACATGTTGAGGGCCGCCGCGGCGGCTTACCTCCCCGCGGATGTCGACCGGGCACTGGAGATCGCCGACGAAATCACCGAGGCCGGGCTCCGGGACGATGCCCTCGGCGACATCGCGGTCGCGATCGCGCGGAGTGCTCACCCGGCGGCCTGGAAGGTGTGATTCAAGGATCACACCATGGGCTCGTCGTGGCAGGAGCCGGGGGCGATGGCGTCAGCAACACACTCGCCGACCACTCTCGGTGCGTATGATGATGCGCAGGGTTACGATCGCCTGTGGCAGACGAGAGCTATGACGTGATGGTGATCGGGACCAGCCAGGGCGGCCGGTTCCTGCCCATCGATCTCGCGAAGGCGGGCAGGAAGGTGGCGCTCGTCGAGCGCGGCCACCTGGGCGGCGTCTGCGTGAACTCCGGGTGCACCCCGACCAAGACCATGGTCGCCAGCGCACGCGCCGCCCACCAGGCGCGGCGCGGCGCGGAGTACGGCGTGCGGACCGGTCCGGTGTCGGTCGACCTCGCCGCCGTGCGGGAGCGCAAGCGGGCGATGGTCGCGGGCGCGCGGGAGAACTACGCGAGCCGCCTGCCGCAGGACGGGCTCGACCTGATCGAGGGCGAGGCCCGCTTCACGGGGCCCAAGACGGTCGAGATCGCCCTGCCGGACGGCGGGACGCGGGAGATCGGCGCGCCGGTGATCGTCATCGACACGGGCACCAGGCCCAGGCAGCTTACGATCAGCGGCGCGCAGAGCGTCCCCGTCCTGGACTCAACGTCGATCATGGAGCTGGGCGAGCTCCCCGAGCACCTGATCATCCTCGGCGGCGGCTACATCGGGCTGGAATTCGGGCAGATGTTCCGCAGGTTCGGCAGCGAGGTCACGATCGTCCAGACCGGCCCCCGCCTGCTGATGCGCGAGGACGATGACGTATCCGACGAGGTCGCCACCCTCTTGCGCGATGAAGGGATCACGGTCCTGACGTCGGCGACGCCGGAACGGGTCGAAGAGGCGGGCGGCGGGCGGATGCGGCTGACCGTGCGCACCCCGGACGGTGAGCGCCGGGTCGAGGGCTCCCACCTGCTGTCGGCCATCGGCCGCGTCCCCAACACGGAGGCACTCACGCCGGTGGCGGCCGGCATCCGGCTGAGCGACAACGGTTTCATCGAGGTGGACGAGTACCTGGAAACCTCCGTCCCCGGCGTCTACGCCATGGGGGATGTCAAAGGCGGCCCGGCCTTCACCCACCTCTCCTTCGACGACTACCGGATCCTGCGCACCAACCTGCTCGGCCAGGGGAAGGCGAGCACGCGGGACAGGATCGTCCCGTACACCGTGTTCATCGACCCGCAGCTCGGCCGCGTCGGCATGACCGAGCGACAGGCCGCGGAGCAGAACCGCTCGGTCCGCGTCGCGAAGCTGCCGATGAGCGCCGTCATCCGGGCCCTCGAGACGGGGGAGACGCGCGGCTTCATGAAGGCGGTCATCGACGCGGACACCCAGCAGATCCTCGGCGCCGCCGTGCTCGGCACGGAAGGCGGCGAGATCATGACGATCATCCAGGTCGCCATGCTGGGGGAGCTCCCGTATCCGGCCATGGCGAATGCCGTCTTCACGCATCCGCTGCTGGCGGAGGGCCTGAACACCCTCTTTATGAGCCTCGACGCCCAGTAGAGGGGAGAGGGGTCAGGCGTGGGTGTCGTCGGACCGCTAGTCGTTGGGTCGGTCGAGTCCCAGGTCGCTTCGCGGCCGGCCGACCATGGTGGTGGGGTCGGCGAGGCGGTCGAAGTCGGCGGCCGTAACGCCCGAGGCGAGGGCTGCCTCGCGCAGAGTGGTGCCCTCGTCGTCGGCCTTGTGCGCGATCGCGGATGCCTTGTCGTAGCCGATGGTGGGGCTGAGCGCGGTGACGAGCATGAGGGACTGATCCACGTACCCGTCGATCGTGGGTCGGTCGAGTTCGGTGCCTTCGACGCTGTAGCGGCGCAGCTTCTCGCAGGCGTCGCCGAGGATCCGGGCCGAGTGCAGCACGTTGTCGATGATGATCGGGCGCATGGCGTTGAGCTCGAAGTTGCCCTGTGCCCCCGCGGAGGCGATGAGCGCGTCCTCCCCGAGGGCCTGCAGGCAGATCATGACCATGGCCTCCTGCTGGGTGGGGTTGACCTTCCCGGGCATGATCGAGGAACCGGGCTCGTTGGCGGGCAGCTTGAGTTCATGCAGCCCGGCGCGGGGTCCGGAGGCCAGCCAGCGCATATCGTTGGCGATCTTCATCAGCGCGACGGCCAGGCCGCGCAGCCCGGCACTCACCGCGACCATCGCGTCCAGCGAGCCCTGCGCCGCGAACTTGTTGGGCGCGGCGACGAAGGGATGGCCGACGAGCTCGGCGAGCTGCGCGGCGATCTGCTCGCCGAACGCGTCGGGAGCGTTCAGGCCGGTGCCCACGGCGGTGCCCCCGGCGGCGAGCTGGTGGACGGCACGCAGGCTGTCGGCCAGCCTGGTGCGTGCATCGTGTAGCTGTGTGGCCCAGCCGGACCACTCCTGCCCGACGGTGAGCGGGGTGGCGTCCTGCAGATGGGTGCGGCCGATTTTGACGACGTCCACCCATGCCTCGGCCTTGGTGCGGATCGCCTGGGTGAGCCGGTCGACCTGGGGCAGGAGATGCCCGGTGACCTCGAGCACGGTGGCGATGTGCATCGCGGTGGGGAAGGTGTCGTTGGACGACTGGCCCATGTTGACATGGTCGTTGGGATGCACGGGGTGCTTGGCGCCGAGGGTGCCGCCGAGCAGCTCGCTCGCCCGGTTGCCGATCACCTCGTTGACGTTCATGTTCGACTGGGTGCCCGAGCCGGTCTGCCATACGTACAGCGGGAACTCCGCGTCCAAGTCGCCGGCGACGACCTCGTCCGCGGCCTGGATGATCGCGGCGGCGCGCCGCTCGTCCAGGCGGCCGGCGCGCTGGTTGACCATGGCGGCGGCCTTCTTGACATAGCCGTAGGCGTGGTAGACGGCTTTGGGCATGCGGTCGTCACCGATGGAGAAGTGGATCAGGGAACGCTGAGTCTGCGCGCCCCAGTAGTGGTCGGCGGGTACCTCGATCTGGCCCATCGAGTCGCTCTCGACGCGGGTGCCGGTGGGCGTGGTCCGGTCCGCGGCCGTCGTCGTCCCTCTGGCGGGGTGGTCGGAGTATTCGGGCTGCCACATCGCCTTCTGTACGGCCTGCACGACGTCATCGATCCTGGCGCGGGCGACACCCTCCTCGAGTGCCTGGCGTACGACGGCGACCGCGACGGTGGCGGAGGAGGCGCGGAGGTTGGCCACTCCGGGGAGCAGCGACGCGCCGGAGGTGGTGGTGTCGACCAGGCCGGCGACCGCCTCGGCGCCGGCGCGGATCATTCCGGGGGTGACGTGCTGCGCGCGGGAGACCACGGTGCCCAGGCCGAGGCCGGGGTAGACCAAGGCGTTGTTGGCCTGCCCGATCTTGTAGGCGACGCCCTGGTACGACACCGGATCCCACGGGGTGCCGGTGCCGATCAGCGCCCGGCCCTCGGTCCAGTGGATGAGGTCGGCCGGGTGGGCCTCGATCTTCTCGGTCGGGTTCGAGAGCGGGAAGATCAGGGGCCGGTCGACGTGCGCGGCCATCGTCCGGATGATCGGCTCGGTGAAGGTGCCACCGGCCGTCGAGGTGCCGATCAAGATGGTCGGGTGTACCTCGGCCACCGTGGTGGCGAGGGAGATCCGGCCTTCGCCGTCCCGTTCGTAGCTCTTGGCCTCGCCTGCCGAGCGGGCGAACGGGGTCTGGAAGTCGCGTAGATCGTTCATGTCGTCCAGCAGCAGGCCCTGCCGGTCGACCAGCCAGATCTGCTGGGCCGCCGTCTCCCTACGGGCGCCGGCGCGGACCATCGCGTCGCGGATCTGGTCGGCGATGCCCACTCCGGCGGTGCCGGCGCCGAAGACGACCACCCGCTGCTCGGCCAGCGGTGTGCCGGCCGCCCGTACGCCGGCGAGGACGGCGGCCAGGGTGATCGCGCCGGTGCCCTGCATGTCGTCGTTGAAGACGCAGGCCTTGTCCGCGTACTCCAGCAGAATCCGGCGCGCATTGGACGGGCCGAAGTCCTCGAAGTGCAGCAGCGCCTTCGGGAAGCGCCGCGAGGCGGCCGTGATGTAGGCGTCGATGAGCCGGTCGTACGCCTCGGTGTGGTTGCGGGAGTGCCGCAGCCCGACATACATGGGGTCGTTGAGCAGGGTCTCGTTGTTGGTGCCGACGTCGAGCATGACCGGGATGACCCGGGCCGGGTCGATGCCCGCGGCCGCCGTGTAGACGGCGAGCTTGCCCTGCGAGATTCCCATGCCGTTGCTGCCCCAGTCGCCGATGCCGAGGATCTCCTCGGCATCCGTGGCCACCAGCAGATCGACGTCGTCGGCACCGAGCCCGAGGTTCGCGAACGCGGCCTCCACGGAGTCGGGATCGTCCACCGACAGATACACGCCGCGCGGACGCTGGTACTCATGGCTGTACTGCTCGATGGCCTGCCCGACGACCGGGTCGTACACGATCGGCAGCATCTCGGGCAGATGATCGACGAGCAGTTTGTAGTACAGCGTCTCGTTGCGGTCCCGTAGCGCTTCCAGGAACGTGTTCTGCGCCAGCGGCGTCGGCTGTGCCATGAACTGCTCGTACGCGCGCACCGCCTGCTGCTCTTCCGACAGCACTCCCGGCGGCACCAGACCGGTAAGCCCGAACTGCGTGCGCTCTTCCTCCGTGAACGCGGTCCCGCGATTGCGGATCGGGTCACGCAGAACGGCGACCCCTCCGGAACCGCGCACCCTCTTGTCCGTGCTCATGACTTTTCATCCTTCTCGAGCGGCCGTTGTTCGGACTGATCCGCGCAGTCCTGACTCCCGGCTCCGCCCCGCCGCGAACTCCACACACGAAGCTCAAAACCCCACATAACCATCCTCGCGCCGCCGGGCCGCATGCGCCCACTGCGCACTCCCGGCCGCACCCCCGCGCCCGCGCTCACAGGCTTGCCGCCTTCCGCATCCCCACGCAGAGTGGGCCGGGCGAGTCCGTCCGGTCCACAGCGGATCCGGGGCCTCTCGGCCGCGCCCTGTGGATAACTTCGTCTGCCTCGCCGGGTGGGGGAGGATGGACCCATGCCGAACCGCCTGGCGCACGAGACGTCCCCCTATCTGCTTCAGCATGCCGAGAACCCGGTCGACTGGTGGCCGTGGTCGGACAAGGCGTTCGAGGATGCGCGCCGCCGCGGGGTGCCCGTGCTGCTGAGCGTCGGCTATTCGAGCTGCCACTGGTGCCATGTCATGGCGCATGAGTCGTTCGAGGACAAGGCGACCGCCGACTATCTCAACGCCCACTTCGTCTCCGTGAAGGTCGACCGCGAGGAGCGGCCGGACGTCGACGCGGTGTATATGGAGGCGGTGCAGGCCGCGACCGGGCAGGGCGGCTGGCCCATGACGGTCTTTCTGACCCCCGAGGCCCAGCCGTTCTACTTCGGCACGTACTTCCCGCCCCGGCCCCGGCCCGGTATGGCGTCCTTCCGGCAGGTGCTGGAGGGGGTGAGCGCCGCCTGGACGGACCGCCGCGAGGAGGTGGTGGACGTCGCCGGGCGGATCGTGGAGGACCTGGCGCAGCGCACCGGGATCGCCCTGGGTTCGGATGCGCCCGCGCCGCCCGGCGAGGAGGATCTGCACGCCGCGCTCATGGGGCTGACCCGCGAATTCGACGCCACGCGGGGCGGTTTCGGCGGTGCGCCGAAGTTTCCGCCGTCCATGGCGCTGGAGTTCCTGCTGCGCCACCACGCCCGCACCGGCTCCGAGGGCGCGCTGCAGATGGTGTCGGCCACCTGCGAGGCGATGGCCCGCGGCGGTATCTACGACCAGCTCGGCGGCGGTTTCGCCCGCTATTCCGTCGATGCCGGCTGGACCGTGCCGCACTTCGAGAAGATGCTGTACGACAACGCACTGCTGTGCCGGGTCTACGCCCATCTGTGGCGCGCCACCGGCTCGGACCTCGCGCGCCGTGTCGCCCTGGAGACGGCGGACTTCATGGTCCGCGAGCTGCGCACCGCACAGGGCGGCTTCGCCTCCGCGCTGGACGCCGACAGCGACGACGGCACCGGCAGGCATGTCGAGGGCGCGTACTACGTGTGGACGCCCGAGCGGCTGCGCGAGGTGCTGGGGGAGGCCGACGCGGAGTTCGCCGCCGGGTATTTCGGCGTGACCCAGGAGGGCACCTTCGAGCAGGGAGCCTCCGTGCTCCAGTTGCCCGACGGTAAGCGGCCGGCGGACGCGGGCCGAGTCGCCTCCGTACGGGAGCGGCTGCTGGCCGCCCGGGAGCGGCGGGCCCGCCCCGGCCGCGACGACAAGATCGTCGCCGCGTGGAACGGGCTGGCCGTCGCGGCTCTCGCCGAGACCGGTGCCTATTTCGACCGCCCCGACCTGGTGGACGTCGCGACCGAGGCCGCCGAGCTGCTGATGCGCCTCCACATGGACCAGCGCGGGCGGCTGGCCCGCACCTCACTCGACGGCACCGCGGGCGGCCACGCGGGCGTGCTCGAGGACTACGCGGATGTGGCCGAGGGCTTCCTCGCCCTGTCCGCCGTCACCGGCGACGGGGCGTGGGTGGACTTCGCCGGGCTGCTCCTGGACACCGTGCTGACCCGGTTCACCGCCGAGGACGGCACGCTGTTCGACACCGCCGATGACGCCGAGGCGCTCATCCGCCGCCCCCAGGACCCGACGGACAACGCGGCGCCGTCCGGCTGGACGGCCGCCGCCGGAGCCCTGCTGTCCTACGCCGCCATCACCGGCAGCTCCCGCCACCGGGAGACGGCCGAGCGTGCCCTCGCCGTGGTGCGGGCCCTCGGCCCCCGGGTGCCCCGCTTCATCGGCTGGGGCCTGGCGGTGGCCGAGGCCCGGCTCGACGGGCCGCGCGAGGTGGCGGTGGTCGGCCCCGGCGACGACCCGGCGACCCGCGCCCTGCACCGCGCCGCACTCCTGGCCACCGCCCCCGGCGCGGTCGTCGCGGTCGGCGAGCCCGGCTCCGGGGAGGTCCCGCTGCTGCAGGACCGCCCCCTGCTGGAGGGACGCCCGGCGGCGTACGTCTGCCGCGGCTTCACCTGCGACGCACCGACGGCCGACGTCGAGGCCCTGACGGCGAAACTGGGCGGCTGAGCCGGGGGGGCCGGACGGGGAGCCGGACCGGGCCCCCGGGTCGGTTTCGGCCGACCCCGGGGCCAGCTCCCGGCTGAGCTGCGGGCCACCCCCCGGCCCGGGTCCGGGTCCACTTCGGCCATCCCCGACCAGCTCCGAGGTCAGGCCGGGGTCAGCCCGCTGTCAGCTCCAGCGGGCCGCCCGGAAGCGCACGGCAGGGCACAGCGGCCCCGCACCGCGGGTCATAGCGGGATGCCTCGGGAGAGGAGGTCCAGGGCTCGGTCGATGGCCGTTGTCATGGCGTCGGCGCGGGTGGCGGTGGCCCTCGTGGTGCTCGCCGTGGTTGCCGTCGGCAGGTGGTGGTGGTCCAGGCAGTGGAAGACGGCTTCGCGCAGGGCGCCGAGGACGGCGCCCACCGCGACCCGTACCTCGAAGTCGTCCGGGGCCCGGCCGCTGCGCTCGGCCAGCGCCTCGCCCAGCAGCGTTCCGCTGTCGGCCAGGCCGCCGCTCATCCGAGCGCGCAGCGCCGGGACCTGCCGTACGAGGGCCAGCCGGGCCAGCAGTTCCTCGCGCTCCGCACCCGCCGCGGGCCCCAGCAGCCCCACGACGGCATGGCGCAGGGAGGCGGTCGGGGGTTCGTCCCGCGGGCGCTCGCGGATCGCCTCCGCCATGAGCGCGTCGTACTCATCGGTGAGGACGATGTCCTCCTTGGCCGGGAAGTAGCGGAAGACGGTGCTGGTCGAGACGTCGGCGGCCGCCGCGATCCGGTCCACCGGAGTGGCCTCGTAGCCCTGCTCTGCGAAGAGCCGCAGGGCGGCGCGCCGGATCGCCTGCCGGGTCTTGATCTTCTTCCGTTCGCGCAGCCCGGGCCCGGGCCCGGGCCTGCGTTCCGGCTGTGACGGCTGTGACGGCTGTGACGGCTGTGACGGTTGTGATGTGGGGGGTGTGGCCTTGGGCATCTCAGGCGTGCTGATACGCCACCAAGGAGATGCCGACGTAGTGCACGACGAAGGCGGCCAGCGTGAAGCTGTGGAACACCTCGTGGAAGCCGAACCAGCGCGGCGAGGGGTTGGGCCGCTTGGTGCCGTAGATCACCGCGCCCACGCTGTAGAGCAGCCCGCCGACGATGATCAGCGTCATGACGGCGGCGCCGCCGGTGTGCAGGAAGTCGGGCAGGAAGAAGACGGCCGCCCAGCCCAGCGCGATGTAGCACGGGGTGTACAGCCAGCGCGGGGCGCCGACCCAGAAGACCCGGAAGGCGATTCCGGCGAGCGCCCCGGCCCACACCAGCCACAGCAGCAGTTGCTGCTTGCCGTGTGGCAGAAGCAGCATGGTGAAGGGCGTATACGTGCCCGCGATGATCAGGAAGATATTGGCGTGGTCCAGCCGCCGCAGCACCGCGGCGGTGCGCGGCCCCCAATTGCCGCGGTGGTAAAGGGCGCTGGTGCCGAACAGCGCACATGCGGTGAGCGTGAAGATGGCGCAGGCCAACCGCCCGCGCGGACTGTCGGCGAGGGCTGTCAGCACCACCCCCGAGACCAGGACCGCGGGAAACATGCCGGCGTGCAGCCAGCCGCGGAGCATCGGCTTCAGGGGGAGCGGCGGGGCCGCTTGGGGTCCTGGGGGGTTCTCAACGGCGGCATCGGGCGCGGCGGCAGTCATGCCGCTCATGCTACCTACGCCCTACGCCACCGTAAGTTACCGGTCCGTGTCGAGTGGTGATGGTCACCAAAGCGCCCACTGGACAGATGGCCCACACAGTCGGATGATCAAATGAGCGCGGTCGGCACCGGATGAGCTGAGCATCCGGGTCGCAGCCCCCAAGGGGTAGCTGTCTCCATAAACGGATATGAGTGCACATATCCGTCCAAAACCCTCAATCATAACGCCGGAGCGTGTGCGGTTCCGGCGGGATGGAGCGATCGTGGCGCCCAGCAATGTGGCTTCCTCCCTCACCACCACCCCGAGCCCCACGAACCACCAGGAGCTCGTCTCCTGGGTCGACGAGATCGCCGCCCTCACCCAGCCCGATCGTGTGGTGTGGTGCGACGGCTCGGAGGCGGAGTACGACCGCCTGTGCGCGGAGCTCGTCGAGAAGGGCACCTTCACACGCCTTGATTCGATCAAGCGCCCCAACTCGTACTACGCCGCATCCGATCCGAGCGATGTGGCGCGCGTCGAGGACCGTACGTTCATATGCTCCGAGAAGGAGGCGGACGCGGGCCCGACGAACCACTGGAAACACCCCGACGAGATGCGCGCCATCTTTTGCGGAGAAGAAGGCAGTTTCGCGGGGGAGCAGGGCGTCTTCCGGGGCTCCATGCGCGGCCGGACCATGTACGTCGTGCCCTTCTGCATGGGCCCGCTCGGCTCGCCGCTGTCCGCGATCGGCGTCGAGATCACCGACTCCGCCTACGTCGCCGTCTCCATGCGCACCATGACCCGCATGGGACAGGAGGTCCTCGACGTCCTCGGCGACGAGGGCTTCTTCGTCAAGGCCGTCCACACCCTCGGCGCCCCGCTGGAGCCGGGCCAGGCCGACGTTCCCTGGCCGTGCAACCCGACCAAGTACATCTCGCACTTCCCGGAGGCGCGGGAGATCTGGTCGTACGGCTCCGGCTACGGCGGCAACGCCCTTCTCGGCAAGAAGTGCTACGCCCTGCGCATCGCCTCCGTGATGGCGCGGGACGAGGGCTGGCTCGCCGAGCACATGCTGATCCTCAAGCTCACCCCGCCGCGCGGGGAGGCCAAGTACGTGGCCGCGGCGTTCCCGAGCGCCTGTGGCAAGACCAACCTCGCGATGCTGGAGCCGACCATCCGGGGCTGGACGGTCGAGACGATCGGCGACGACATCGCGTGGATGCGGTTCGGCGAGGACGGCAGGCTGTACGCGATCAACCCCGAGGCGGGCTTCTTCGGCGTCGCGCCCGGCACCGGTGAGCACACCAACGCCAACGCGATGAAGACCCTGTGGGGGAACTCGGTCTTCACCAATGTCGCGCTCACCGACGACGGCGATGTGTGGTGGGAGGGCATGACCGAGGAGCCGCCCGCCCATCTGACCGACTGGAAGGGCAACGACTGGACCCCGGCGAGCGAGACGCCCGCGGCCCACCCCAATGCCCGCTTCACCGTGCCGGCCGGTCAGTGCCCGATCATCGCGCCCGAGTGGGAGGACCCCAAGGGCGTGCCGATCTCGGCGATCCTCTTCGGCGGCCGCCGGGCCAGTGCCGTTCCGCTGGTGACCGAGTCCTTCGACTGGCAGCACGGTGTCTTCCTCGGCGCCAACGTGGCGAGCGAGAAGACCGCCGCGGCCGAGGGCAAGGTCGGCGAGCTGCGCCGCGACCCGTTCGCCATGCTGCCGTTCTGCGGCTACAACATGGGCGACTACATGGCCCATTGGGTGAAGGTCGGCAAGAACGCGGACGCCGCCAAGCTGCCGAAGATCTACTACGTCAACTGGTTCCGCAAGGACGCCGACGGGCACTTCGTCTGGCCGGGCTTCGGCGAGAACAGCCGGGTGCTGAAGTGGATCGTCGACCGGCTGGACGGCAAGGCCGAGGGCGTGGAGAGCCCGATCGGGGTGCTGCCGACGCCCGAGGCGCTGGACACCGACGGTCTGGACCTCGACGACGCCGAGCTCGAGCTGCTGCTCACGGTCGACAAGGAGGTCTGGCGCGAGGAGGCGGGGCTGGTGCCCGACCACCTCAACACCTTCGGTGAGCACACGCCCAAGGAGATGTGGGACGAATACCACGCGCTGGTCAAGCGCCTGGGCTGAGCGCAGCCCCAAGGAGCGCAGTCCCAAGGAGCGCAGCCCCAAGGAGCGCAGTCCCAAGGAGCGCAGCCTCAAGGAGCACAGCCCAAGGCCCGGGGCCCGCACTCAGGTGCGGGCCCCGGGCCTTTCCACGGCAGAGGCCGTACGGCCCGTACCGGTACGGTCAGGCCCCCCGGCCCCGCTCCTCCAGATAGCGGGTGT
Organism: Streptomyces violaceusniger Tu 4113; assembly: GCF_000147815.2. NCBI lineage: Bacteria > Bacillati > Actinomycetota > Actinomycetes > Kitasatosporales > Streptomycetaceae > Streptomyces > Streptomyces violaceusniger. Next base: position 1,122,463 of record NC_015957.1, read on the forward strand.
GGGTCTGCTGGCGGCGCGCCTCCGCCTCCCGCAGCGCCGAGGCCATCGCGTCGGCCTCGTCGAAGAGCAGCGCGAGCTGCCGTTCCAGATGGCGCTCGGGCGGCTCGGTGCCCGGGGTGAGCCGGGTCCACCAGCGGGTGCGGGCGTAGGCGTCCACCGCCTCGGGAACGTCCTGCTGGATGATCCGCGACAGCGCGTACACCGCCTCGGGGTCGAGCGCGAGCGCCTCGCCCACCCAGCCGGGGTCGAGCAGGGCCTCGATCAGCCCGTCCAGTTCGGCCAGCTTGCCGCCGGCCGCCGGCGGCAGCTCGATCCGCGCCAGATACTCCCTGAGGGTCGCGAAGTCGCCCCGCAGCCCGTCCAACTGCTCGGCCGCGTCGGGGAAGTCGGGTGCGGCCGGGCGCTCCGGCGGGGCGATCAGGGCGCCCGCGCCGTACAGGCCCGCCACCACCACCGGCCAGTAGGCGCCCGCCAGACCGGTGAAGGTGAGGGCCAGGCCCACCAGCCCGGCCGCGCCTCCGGCCAGGTTCTTGCGGGATTCCAGATAGCCCAGCAGCCGGCCGGGCCCGCCGGTCTTATTGGTAGCCACGGATCTCCTCGAAGGCCCCGTCCAGCGAGCCCTTGGTCGCGTCGAAGAGCCGCCCGCCGGTGAGGGTGGCGATGGACTGGAGCTGCGAGCGGTCGGAGTCGCCGAAGACGATCGGGAAGACCGGGGCGGTGCGTTCCGGCCCACGCAGCCGCCGGTAGTAGGCGTCGAAGTCGGAGGCGGTCGCTCCGGTGGTGTTCTCGCCGTCCGTCATCAGCACGATCGAGGTGAACCGGTCGTCCCCGAGGGCCGATCGCCGCTGCGCCAGATGGTCGTACGCCGCCTGGAGGCTGCTGAAGATCGCCGTGTCACCGTCCGCGGTGAGCGCTTCGGCGTCGGCGCGGATCGCGGCCAGTACGGGGGCCGGGCGCTCGCCCGGGACGGTGTGGGTACGGACCCCCTTGACCCGGGAGCCGAACGGCATCAGCGTCACCTCCTCACGGTCGCGGAAGCGGTCCCCGGTGGGCGAGACGTCCGATCCGGCGAGCTGGCCGAGCGCCCGCTTGAGCTGCGCCAGCCGGTCGCCGTTCATCGAGCCGGAGGTGTCCAGGACGTACACGGTGCGCGAGGGGCGGCGCAGATCGTTCTCGTAGGAGGCGAGCAGACCGTCGGCGACCGCGAGGCTGCCCGGGAAGGGCAGTTCACGGCGCTTGGCCGTGGACAGCCGGGCGGCCGGCCGCACCGAGGCCACCACCGGGCGGCGGAAGGTGCGCTCGGTGAGCTGCCGCTGCGCCTCGGTGCCGCGCAGATGGGTGGCGAGCGCATGGGCCGAGTCCCGGGCGTCCTGCGAGGCCGAGGCGAGGACGGTCAGCGGATAGTCGGCGGTGACCACACCGTCCCTGGGGCGGATCACCGCCAGGTCCATGAGGTGGTCGCGGTTCAGGGTGAGCAGCACGGACTCGTAGTTGATCAGGCCGTCGACCGAGCCGCGCCGGATGAACGCGTCCGCCAGCCAGCCGGAGGATCCGGAGGTCAGCTTCTGCCCGGTGAAGAACTCCTTCAGCTTCGGCGTGGCCTTGCGGACGTCCGCCTCCCGCAGCGCCGACTGGGCGCCGGAGAGCCCCGAGGCGATCGAGACCAGCGCGGAGAAGCCGGAGTTGGAGCGCACCGGGTCGGTCATGCCGTACGTCAGCCGGCCGTCCGCCACCGCCCGCTCGATCTCCGACCAGGTGACCCGCTCCGGGTCCCAGCCGAGCCGCTTCAGGGCGGGCATTTTGATGCCGAAGGCGACCGGAGAGGTCATCACCGGGGTCTCGGAGGTGATCTTCTTGGCGGCTTCGGGGCGCAGCCGCAGATAGTCGTTGGAGGAGAGCCAGATGGCGTCGAACGCTCCGGCCGCCGCCCCCGAGGCCACCCGGTCGACCGCGTCCAGCGTGCCGGACCAGGTGGCGTCGACCGTGACACCGGTGGCGGTGCGGGCGGCGTCCAGCACGGGCTTCATATCGGCCAGTTCGCTGCTCGCCAGCACCCGCAGAGTGCCGGCGGACGAGCCCTTTCCGCCCTTTCCGCCCTCGTCGTCCTTCGAGCCGGAGCTGCAGGCGCTCACCAGCGGCAGGGCGGCCGCGAGCCCGAGGGCCAGCAGGCCACGGCGCGGCAGCCCGCCGTCCGCCGTCGCGGTCACTGCAGGGACCCCTCGATGGCGCCTGCCGACCGGGTCCGCTCCAGATAGGCGCTGGCCTGCTGCAACTCGCCGGTCAGGGACTCGACCGTCGCCGCCATCGACTCGGTCGCCTGCACCTTGTAGGTGTCGATCGCGTCCAGCGTGCGGTAGATCTGCTGGAAGGCGTTGCGCAGCGTCTCCGCGCCCACCGCCGGGTCGGCCGCGATCCGCTGGATCTCCCTGCTCTGGGTGGCCAGCATCTCCGCGTTGCCGCGGATCAGGTCCTCCGTCGTCCCGCGCAACGCGTTGACCTGCTCGATCACCTTGCGCTGGTTGTCCAGCGCGGAGGCCAGTATCACCGCGATACGCAGCGCCGAGACGGTCGTGGTCGCCGCCCGGTCGACGCCCTTGACCAGCTCCTCGTTGTTGCGGCGTACGACGTCCATGGCCAGATAGCCCTGGGCGCACACCGCGAGCTGGGTCAGCAGGTCCTGGTGCTTCTGCCGTACGGGGAAGAGCACATCGGCGCGCAGCGCGTCCGCCTGCACCGGATCGGTGGCCTCGACCGTGGCGATCCGCCGCTCGACCGCCGTGTCCAGGGCCTCGGTGAGGATCGCGTACTCCTGGAGCTTGCCCATCGTCTCCCACAGCCGCAGCCGCTCGGTGTGCAGCGCGGCGTTGTCCCGGCGCAGCTCGTCCTGGCCGCCGCGCAGCGAGCCGACGATCTTGTTCAGGGTGCCCTGGGCGGAGGCGTACTTGGCGACGTGATCGCGCAGCTTGTTGCCGCCCGGCAGCTTGGACAGCAGCCGCCGTGCGCCCCCCCCGCTGGGTGTCGCGCGGGTCCAGGTCCTCGACGGTGCGGCGCAGCTGGACCAGTGAGGACGAGACCCGGGTCTGGGCGTCGCCGTCCCCGTCCTTCCCGATCAGACCTTCTTTCGAGGGGACCACCGGGCGCGTTGCTGCGTGCGTATAAGTTCCTGCTGCGGCCTACCGTTCGGCAGGCGCAGGCCCTGACCCAGATGCTGCGGGACCACTGTTCGCTCTATAACGGGGCCTTGCAAGAGCGCCGTGACGCCTGGCGGCACACGTCGAAGACCAGCGTCAGGTACGGTGATCAGTCCGCCCAGATGAGGGAGATCCGGGTGTCCGACCCGGAGCGTCAGGGCCGCTGGTCCTTCTCGAGCCAGCAGGCCACCCTCAGGCGGCTCGACAAGGCGTTCCAGGCGTTCTTCCGCCGGGTCAGGAGCGGCGGAAAGCCCGGATACCCCAGGTTCAAGGGCTTGGGCCACTTCGACACGGTCGTTTTCCCGAAGGACGGGGACGGCTGCCGCTGGGACTCCACCCCCAACGACGCCCACACCCGTGTACGTCTCCAGGGCGTGGGGCACGTGCGGGTGCATCAGCACCATTCCGTGAAGGGCCGGGTCAAGACGGTCTCGGTGAAGCGTGAGGGCAACCGCTGGTACGTGGTCCTCGCCTGCGACGAGGTGCCCGCCGAGCCGCTTCCTGGCACGGGCAGGATCGTCGGCATCGACATGGGCACGGTGCACTTCTTCACTGGCTCCAACGGGGAGCACAAGGAGAACCCGCGATTCCTGGAGTCGATGGCGGAAGAGCTGACCGCTGCCCAGCAGCACCTTGCGACCTTCCCCAAGCGCACCAGACGCCGGACGAAGAAGCACCGGGCTGCGGCCCGGAAGGTGGCCAAGCTGCACGCCGCACCGCCAGCTCGCGCAGTTTTGAGTGATTCGCTGGGGCGTACCCGGCCCTGGGGCCGCCGGCTCAGGTCGCGCCGCCGACTCGGGCCGCGCCTGCTCCCGGCGAGTCCGCTCCCGGCGAGTCCGGCTACGCCTCCGTGAGCCCCAGCGCCGCCGCATGTGCCTCCAGCCGCTCGGCCGCCAGCGTCGAGGCCGCCGTGTCGTCACGGGACGTGGCCACGACCAGGGCCCATCCCGCCAGGGTGTGGGCGCGCTGGTGGAGGGCGGCGATATGCGCCGCGTCCGGCTCCGTCGTCGAGGGGGCCGCACGCAGCGGGGCGTGGCCGTCGCGCAGGCGGGCGGCCTGCTCGGCGAGCCGCTGGGCGGCGTCGTCGAGGCCGGGGTGCGGGGTGCGGGCGCGCAGCTCGTCGGTCACGGTGAGCAGCGCGGTCAGATGTCCGGCCAGCCGGATGTCCAGCTCTTCCTCGCGGGTGCGGTGCGGGAAGTCGGGCGTGGGCTCGGCCATGCTGTGGACCGATTTGGTGCGGATCGGCTCGTACATGGATGGCCTCCAAGGGGTCAGGAGACCATCCTAACTTAGACTCTGTCTAAAGTTGAGCTGAGGCTAAAAAGAGTTGAGCCGGGGCTAAAAGATCAGGGTTGGCCGTATCCGTCCAGGAAGTTCCCGATCCTGGTCACCGCGTCCGCCAGATCCTTCTTGGCGGGCAGCGTGACGATGCGGAAGTGATCCGGCTCCGGCCAGTTGAATCCCGTGCCGTGCACGATCATGATCTTCTCGGCCCGCAGCAGATCCAGCACCATCTGCCGGTCGTCCTTGATCTTGTAGACCTTGGGGTCCAGCTTGGGGAACGCGTACAGCGCGCCCTTGGGCTTCACGCAGGTCACGCCCGGGATCTGGGTCAGCAGGTCGTACGCCGTGTCCCGCTGCTCCAGCAGCCGGCCGCCGGGGAGCACCAGGTCGTTGATCGACTGACGGCCGCCGAGCGCCGTGGCCACCGCGTGCTGCGCCGGCATATTGGCGCACAGCCGCATATTGGCCAGGATGGTCAGCCCCTCCAGATAGCTGGCGGCGTGCGCCTTGGGGCCGCAGACCGCGAGCCAGCCGCTGCGGTAGCCCGCCACCCGGTACGCCTTGGAGAGCCCGTTGAAGGTGAGGGTCAGCAGATCGGGGGCGACGGTGGTGGTCGGGGTGTGGGTGGCCCCGTCGTAGAGGATCTTGTCGTAGATCTCGTCCGAGCAGACGATCAGCCGATGGCGGCGGGCGATGTCGGTGAGCCCGCGCAGCATCTCCTCGCCGTAGACGGCACCCGTGGGGTTGTTGGGGTTGATGATGACGAGCGCCTTGGTGCGGTCGGTGACCTTGCGCTCGATGTCGGCGAGGTCCGGCTGCCAGTCCGACTGCTCATCGCAGCGGTAGTGGACGGCGGTGCCACCGGCGAGTGAGACCGAGGCGGTCCACAGCGGGTAGTCGGGGGCCGGGACGAGCACCTCGTCGCCGTCGTCGAGCAGCCCCTGCATCGACATCTGGATCAGCTCGGAGACGCCGTTGCCGAGGAAGATGTCCTCGACGTCGAGGTCGATGCCCTGGGTCTGGTAGTGCTGCATCACCGCGCGCCGCGCGGACAGCAGCCCCTTGGCGTCGCCGTAGCCGTGGGCGTCGCCGAGGTTGCGGAGCATGTCCTCGAGGATCTCCGGGGGGCATTCGAAGCCGAAGGTCGCCGGATTGCCGGTATTCAGCTTGAGAATGCGGTGTCCTGCCGCCTCCAGCCGCATCGCCTCCTCGAGCACCGGGCCACGGATTTCGTAGCAGACGTTGGCGAGCTTCGTGGACTGGATCACCTGCATGTCGGCCACCCTACGGCGGAGTATCCGGAGCCGCTCGGTGTTTTTGGCCACGTGGACGGTGCGCGGAGGGTGTACGGACGGTGTGCGGGGGCGTCGTGGGGCGGGGTCCGCGACCCCGCGCGCCGTCGCCGGGCCGCTCTCCGCGCCGGGTAACGACTCTGTTTCCGGCGTTAATTTCCGCGAACGAAGGGTTGGCCCGAACGGGGCTCGTGGCTATCGTTCACAGACTTCACCCAATCGTTCGACTGAACGAGTAAGGGAAGGGTGCCCCCGTTCATGTCCCCGTTCACGTCCGAGACCTCCCACCGAACGACCCCCGCCGCGGCCGGGCTGCCCCGGAGGTCGCTTCTCACCACCGCGGCGGCGATCGGCGGTGCGCTCGGCGGCTCCGCCCTGCTGAGCGGCTGCTCAGGAGCCGCCTCCGCGTCCCCGACGAGGGCCGTGCCCACCCGCGGCCCGGCCGGGCGGCCCGACCGCGGCGGCACCCTGCGCATCGCCCGGCCGCCCGCCTCCGATGCCGAGACCCTCGACCCCGCGAGCGCGCTCTCCGCGTACGAATACCTCGGCGCGCTCTACAACCGCCTCGTCCGGATCGGGCCCGACGGCACCGTCGCCCCCGACCTCGCCGCATCCTGGGAGCCCGACGCCAAGGCCACCACCTGGACCTTCCGGCTGCGCCGCGGCGTCACCTTCCACGACGGCCGCGCCTTCACCTCCGCCGACGCCGCCTACACCCTGCGCCACATCCTCGACACCGCGACCGCCTCCCCGCAGGCCCCCGTGCTGTCCCCGCTGGTCGACCCGAAGCGGCTGCGCACCCCGGACGCCCACACCCTCGTCGTCCCGCTGAAGAGCCCGCACGCCGAGTTCCCCAGCCTGCTCACCCACTACAACTGCTACGTGGTCCCGGACGGCAGCGCCCGCTCCATCGGCCGCACCGGCATCGGCACCGGCCCGTTCCGGCTCGAATCCTTCGCCGCCGCCGGGCCCGGCCGGGTCACCGCCTACCCGGACCACTGGGCCGGGCGCCCGGTCCTGGACGCCATCGACTTCTACTCCGTCGCCGATATGCAGGCCCGCTCCAATGCCCTGCTCGCCGGACAGGTCGATCTGCTCTCCCAGACCAATCTCGACTTCGCCACCGCCCGGGTCATCGCCGCCTCCGACCGCGCCACCATCGCCCGCGCCGAGAACGCCCAGTGGTACGTGCTGCCGATGCTCACCACCGAGAAGCCCTTCACCGATGTGCGGGTGCGGCAGGCGATGAAGCTCGCCTACGACCCCGAGCACATCCTGAAGGCCGCCCTCCAGGGCGCGGGCACGGCCGGCTGGGACAACCCCGTCCCGCCGAACGACCCCACCCACACCGCCGCCCACCCCGCCCACGACCCCGAGAAGGCCCGCCACCTGCTGAAGAGGGCCGGGCACGAGCGGCTGGCGGTGGACCTCTACACCTCCTCGTACGACCCGATCTTCACGCCCATGGCCCTCGCCTACCAGGAGTCGGCCGGGCGGGCCGGCATCCGGATCCGGGTCAAGACCGCGGCCGCCGACTCGTACTACACCCAGATCTGGATGAAGAAGCCGCTCATGGCCACCTACTGGTACACCGGGCGCCCCGTCGACCAGCTCCTCAACCAGGTCTTCCGCGGCGGCTCCTCGTACAACGAGACCGCCTGGGCCGACAAGGAGTTCGACGCGCTGCTCGACCGGGCCCGCCGGGAGACCGACGCGGGCCGCAGGCGCGAGCTGTACGGACAGGCGCAGACCCTCGTCGTCGAGCGGGGCGGGGCCATCACCCCGATGTTCGCCGACCGGCTCGTCGGGATCTCCCGGAAGGTGCGCGGCTACGCCGAGCACGGCTTCGAGTTCGACTACCTCCGCATCGGCCTGAAGGGGGCATGAGGGGCATGCTCACCTTCCTCGTCCGCCGCGTGGTCTCCGCGCTGGGCACCCTGCTGCTCTCCTCGGTCCTGGTCTTCCTGGCCGTCCAGGCGCTGCCCGGCGACGTCGCCACCCAGGTGCTCGGCAGGGACGCCACCCCCGACGCGGTCGCCGCGCTGCGCAAGCAGATGGGGCTCGACCAGCCGGCGTGGGAGCGCTACGGCCACTGGATCAACGGCGCCCTGCACGGCGACTTCGGCACCTCGCTCGTCACCACCAAACCGGTGGGCGGCGAGGTCGCCCAGTACCTCGGCAACTCCGCCCTCATCGCCGTCGTCACCATCCTCTTCGCGGTCACCGGCTCCCTCGTCCTCGGCATCGTCGCCGGGCTCTACCGCGACCGCTGGCCCGACCACCTGATCTCCACGGTCAGCCTGATCGGGATGAGCGTCCCCGAATTCGTCGTGGCCACCGTGCTGGTGCTCGCCTTCTCCGTCACGGTGCCGGTGCTCCCCGCCGTGGTGCTGTACGGACCCGGCGCCAGCACCGGGCAGCTCCTCCCGGCGGTCTGGCTGCCCGCCGCCTCGCTCGCGATCGTCATGGCCGCGTACATCGTGCGGATGGCCCGCACCTCGGTGATCGACGTCATGGCCAGCGAATACGTCACCACCGCCCGGCTCAAGGGGCTGTCCACTTGGCGGGTGGTCACCCGGCACGCGCTGCCCAGCGCCCTGCTGCCCACCCTCCACGTCATCGCGCTCAACGTGGCCTGGCTGGTGGGTGGCGTCGCCGTGGTCGAGAACGTCTTCAACTACCCCGGCATCGGCAAGCTGATGCTCTCCTCCGTCCAGAACCGCGACCTGCCCGTCATCCAGGCCATCGCCCTCATCAGCGCCGTCGTCTACGTCCTGTGCAACCTCGCCGCCGACCTCGGCTCCATGGCCCTCAACCCCAAGCTCCGCACCCGAGGAGGGAGGATCCGATGAGTTCGCTGGAAGCGTCTGCTGTCGCCGTGCCGCCCGCGCCCGTCCGGCCCGGCGTGGCCGCCCGCACCTGGCGCGCCGTGCGCTCCTCCCGCCCCACCGCCATCGGGCTCGCGATCGTCGCCGTCCACCTCGTGGTCGCGCTGCTCGCCCCGCTGCTCACCCCCTACCACCCCACCACCGGCGACGCCTCGCACGCGCTGCTCGGGCCCGGCGCGGACCACTGGGCGGGCACCGACAGCTACGGGCGCGATGTGCTGACCCGGGTGCTGTACGGCGGGCGGTACGCGCTCGGCGTCTCCGTCACCGCGACCGTCCTCACCGTCGCCCTCGGCGCCGTCCTCGGCTGCGCGGCCGCCCTGCGCGGCGGCTGGCTGGACGATCTGCTGATGCGCGTCCTGGACGCGGTGCTCTCCATCCCCGCGATCCTCGTCCTGCTGGTGATCGTCACCGCGCTGGGCACCGGATCCGCGGTCATCGTGCTGGCTATCGCCGTCGTCTGCGTCCCCCAGGTGGTACGGGTCGTGCGCGGCGCCGCGCTCGCCGTCGTCCCCCAGGACTACGTCACCGCGGCGCGCGCCCGCGGCGAGAGCACCTGGGCGATCCTGCGGCGCGAGGTGCTGCCCAACATCACCGACGTGGTGTGCGTCGAGTTCGCGATGCGCGCCTCCTGGGTGGTGCTGCTGATCTCCTCGCTGTCCTTCCTGGGCTTCGGCGCCGACCCGCCCACCCCCGACTGGGGGCTGATGGTCTCGGAGAACCGCACCGCCATCACCGTCGTCCCGATGGCCAGCCTCGCGCCGATCATCGCCCTGGCCACGCTGGTGGTCGGGCTCAACCTCGCGGCCGACGGCCTGTCCAAGGCGTGGGGCGTGGACCGGATCCGGGAGGGCTCCTGATGACGGCCATCACTTCGGCGGACGCGACTGGTTCGGCGGAGACGACGCCCATCGTCTCGGTGGACGCCCTGTCCGTGGCCTACCGTTCGGGCGGGTCGGGCGGGCGCGAGGTGCCCGTCGTGGACGAGGTGTCCCTGGAGGTCGGCCCCGGCCGGACGCTGGCCCTGGTCGGCGAGTCGGGCAGCGGCAAGTCGACGGTCGCCGCGACGCTTCTGGGACATCTGCGGCACGGATCGCGGCTGACCGGCGGACGGGTCGCCGTCGAGGGCAAGGACGTCTTCGCGCTCTCCGCGCGGGAGCTGCGGCGGTTGCGCGGCGGTACGGTCGCGATGGTCTCCCAGAACGCGGGCCACGCCCTGACACCGAGCATGCGCATCGGACGGCAGATCGCGGAGGCGGGCGGCGAGGTGCCCGTCACGGACCTGCTGGAGCAGGTCAGGCTGCCGCGCCCGCGCGAACTCGCCCGCCGCTATCCGCATGAACTCTCCGGCGGACAACAGCAGCGCGTGGCCATCGCCATGGCCATCGCGGCCCGCCCCAAGGTGCTCGTCCTGGACGAGCCCACCACCGGCCTCGACGTGATCACCCAGCGCGGGGTGCTGGACCTGATCGGCGCCCTGCGCGAGGAACTCGGCCTCGCCGCCGTCCTGGTCAGCCACGACCTCGGCGTGGTCGCGCACATGGCCGACGAGGTGTGCGTGCTGCGCGCCGGACGGGTCGTCGAGGCCGCCCCCACCCGGCGGCTCTTCGCCGCCCCCGCCGACCCGTACACCCGCCGCCTGCTGGCCAGCGTCCCGCGCGTCGCGGACGCCGGGCTGGCACTGGTGGGCGAGGACGGCACACGCGAGATCCGGCCCCGGGCCGAGGTGCCCGCGGACGCGGCCGAGGCGCTGGACGTACGGGAAGTGACGATCGACTACGGCACCAGCCGCGCCGTGGACGGGGTCTCCTTCAGCGTGCGGCGGGGGGAGGTGCTGGCGCTGGTCGGCGAGTCGGGGAGTGGCAAGTCGACGATCGCGTGGTCGCTGGCGGGACTGCGGGGGGCGTCGGGCGGGACGATGAGGGCTGGGGTGGGGGATGCGGTGGGCGGTGCGTCTGGGGATGCGGCGGTCGGCGCGTCCGGGGGTGTGACGGGGGTTGCGTCGGGCGGTGGGGCGGGGGCTGTGTCGGAGGGTGCGTCCGAGGACGCGTCGGGCGGTGCGGCGAGGGTTGCGTCGGGGAGTGCGTCGGGCGGTGCGTCCGGCGGTGATCTGGGTGCCCCCGCGCGGCGGCGTCCGCTTGCCCTGCGCCGCACCGTGCAGCTCGTCTTCCAGAACGCGGACACCTCGCTCAATCCGCGGCGTTCGGTGGGCGATGCGATACGGCGGCCCCTGCGCTTCTTCGGCTCGGCGGGGTCGAGGGGCGAGGCGGCCTCGCGGGCCCGGCGGCTCATCGCCGACGTCCGCCTCGACCCCGACTTCGCCGACCGGCTGCCCGCGCAACTGTCGGGCGGCCAGCGCCAGCGGATCGGGATCGCGCGGGCGCTGGCCGGGGAGCCGGAGGTGCTGATCGCGGACGAGATCACGACGGCGCTGGATGTCTCGGTACAGGCCGATGTGTTGCGGCTGCTGGACGATCTGCGCCGCGAGCGGGAGTTGGCGTGCCTGTTCATCAGCCACGACCTGGCGGTGGTGCGGGGGATCGCGGACCGGGTGGTGGTGCTGCGGCAGGGGGTGGTGGTGGAGGAGGGGCCCACGGACGCGGTGTTCGAGGGGCCGGGGCATCCGTATACGCGGGCGTTGATGGCAGCGGCGCTGGAGCCGGATCCGGAGGCGGAGGGGGCTGCGGCCTCGGCCCCGGCCGAGGAGTGGGCGGACGCCGCCGAGCCGGGGGCGGTGTGGGATGAGCTGGGCGGGGGCCACCGGGTACGCAGGTGGCGGCCGACGGATGGCTAGCCCCCACCCCGCCCCTTCCCGATACCGGGGCCGGCCCCGCCCCCCGTGGGGAGCGCCCCTTGAGGTCTCGCCGCCGGGTGCGGGCCGGTGGGCGGGTTGTGCCCACCCGTTCCGCGAGCTGCGCGCGGCGCAGTTCAAGCCCCTCCGGCGATTGAGGAGCGGGGTCCGGGGCGGAGCCCCGGTTTCGGGAAGGGGCGGGGTGGGGGCTCGCCCGCCGCAGGCGCACCCGATCCGCAGGCGCACCCGATCCGCAGGCGCACCCGACCCGCAGCCGCACCCGACCCGCAGCCGCATCCGACCCGCAGCAACAACCCACCCCCGCCCCACACCCAACCCCACCCCGTAAGGAGAGGCGTGAAGTACCGCGAGACCTTCGCCCGCGAAGTGCGCGTCGAGGACGTATGGATCCCCACCCGGGACGGGCAAACGCGGCTGCACGCACGCATCTGGCGCCCGACCGACGCCGAGACCGCCCCCGTCCCCGCCCTCCTCGAATACCTCCCGTACCGCAAGAGCGACTGGACCGCACCCCGCGACGCCCAGCGCCACCCCTGGTACGCCGGGCACGGCTACGCCTCCGTACGAGTCGATCTGCGCGGCAGCGGCGACTCCGAGGGCGTGATGCTCGACGAGTACACCGCGACCGAGCTCGCCGACGGCGTCGACGTCGTCAACTGGCTCGCGGAGCAGCCCTGGTGCACCGGCAAGGTGGGGATGTTCGGGATCTCCTGGGGCGGGTTCAACTCCCTCCAGATCGCCGCCCTGCGCCCCGAGCCGCTGAAGGCGATCGTCACCGTCTGCTCCACCGACGACCGTTACGACAACGACGTCCACTACACCGGCGGCGCCGTCCTCGGCATCGACATGCTCGCCTGGGCCGGGACGATGCTGGCGTTCACCGCCCGCCCCCCGCACCCCACCTCGGTCGGCGAGGACCGCTGGCTGCCCATGTGGCGGGAGCGGCTCGACGCGCTCGAGCCGTATCTGCACACCTGGCTCGCCCACCAGGAGCGGGACGACTACTGGCGGCACGGCAGCGTCTGCGAGGACTACGGCGCGATCGAGGCCGCCGTGCTCGCGGTCGGCGGCTGGGCCGATCCGTACCGGGACACCGTGCTGCGCCTGCTGGCACACCTCGACGCGCCCGTGCGCGGGCTCATCGGCCCGTGGTCGCATCAGTACCCGGACCGGGGGCTGCCGCCGGGCCCGGCGATCGGCTTCCTGCAGGAGACCCTGCGCTGGTGGGATCACTGGCTGAAGGACGAGCCCACCGGCGTGCTGGACGAGCCGCCGCTGCGCGCCTGGATCAACGAGCCCGTACCGCCCGCCACCTGGTACGACACCATGCCCGGCCGCTGGGTCGGCGAGGACGCCTGGCCGTCGCCGTCCGTCACCTGGGACGAACGCCCCCTCGGCGGCCCCGCCGACGAGCCGGTGATCGTCCGCTCGCCGCTGCACACCGGGCTGGACGCGGGCCGCTTCTTCCCCTTCGGCAACGCCACCGATCTGCCGCCCGACCAGCGCGAGGAGGACGGCCGCTCGGTCCGCTTCGACTCACAGCCGTTGACAGAGCGGGTGGAAATCCTGGGCCGTCCCCGCGTACGGCTACGCCTGGACAGCGCCACCCCACGCGCCCATGTCATCGCCCGCGTCTGCGATGTGGCGCCCGACGGCTCGTCCACCCTCGTCACCCGTGGGGTGCTCAACCTCTTGTCGAGGAAGGGGCGGGACAAGGCCGTGGAGTGGCAGCCAGGGCGCGAAGAGGACGTGGAGTTCGAGCTGAACGCCACCGGCTACGCCTTCCCGCCCGGCCACCGGATCCGGGTCGCCGTCTCCGACGCGTACTGGCCGTGGGTCTGGCCGCACGGCGAGCGCGGCCGGCTGACCGTACGGCCCGGGGACAGCGCACTGCTGCTGCCCGTACGGGATCCGGGCGCCGACGCGGGCCGCCCGCCCATCGTCTTCGAGGAGCCCGAGCAGGCCGTGCCGCTCGCCGTGACCGTCGACCCGCCCGCCGAACCACGCCCCGAGCGGACCGTCACCCACGATGTGGCCACGGGCGAGTGGGTACTGGACGTGGACCCCAATTACGGCGGCTCCCGCACCTATCCCGACGGTCTGCGCTACGAGGAGAGCGCCCGCGAGACGTACCGCATCCGCTCCGACGATCCGCTGTCGGCCGTGGCAAGCTCTCGGTGGACCATCCGGCTGCGGCGCGGGGCCTGGGCCGCGGAGGTCGTCACCGCCGTGGAACTGCGTGCCACGGCGGAGGAATTCATCATGGACAGCAGCATCGAGGCACGGGCGAACGGAGAGACAGTGGCCACGCGCGCATGGCACCACACCACGCCGAGGACTTCCGCGTGACGTCCCCCGCCGAACGCCGCCCCCCGCGCCGCGCCGTCGAGGCCTCGCGCCGGACCCGGCAGCCCACCGAGGTGCGCCGCCGCCTCATCGTGGAGGCCGCCGTTCCGCTGATCGCGGAGCGCGGCACCAAGGGGGTCGGGGTGCGCGAGGTGGCGGCCGCGGCCGAGGTCTCGGTCGGCACGGTCACGTACCACTTCGAGAGCGTGCAGGAAGTCCTCTCCGAGGCGATGGTGCTGCACATCGAGCGCTACTACGCCGCGTTGAGCGAGGCCGCCGCGACGGCCACCAGCGGCGCGGAGGGGCTGCGGCTGCTCATCGACGCGCTCTTCACGGACGACACGGACCAGCACTGGCGGATGTGGTTCGACTACTGGAACGCGGGCGAACGCGACGAGTCCTTCGCCCGTGGCCAGGCCGAGCGCTACGAGGCATGGCACGGCGAGATCCAGTCCCTGGTCGAACGGGGCCGGGACGAGGGCGACTTCGTATGCGACGACCCGGCCGACTTCGCCCTCCGCTTCTCCGCCCTGGCCGACGGCCTGGCCCTGCGCCGCCTGCGCCAGGCCCCCGCCCTGACCGTGGCGGACGCCCGCCGCCACCTGCGCCGCTTCGTGGCGGCGGAGCTGGAGGGCTGAGCGGAAAGTGTCCCGCCCCTCCCGGCACCGGTACCTGTGCCGGGGGGACAGGGCGCCTCAGGTCACCCGGCGCAGAGGATCAGGCTGATACTGGCGCCTCTGGGCACGGCGTTCGGGCTGTGGGGGGAGACCTCGACGACCGTGCCCGGCTTGCCGTTCTTGCCGCAGTCCACCTCGCTGACCTTGCCGAGCTTGAGCTGCGACTTCAGTAGCTGCTGCTTGGCGAAGTCCAGACTGAGCCCCCCGAAGTCGAGCTTGTACTTGCTGTCCTCCAGCACGACGTAGGCGGCTTCGGGGTCGGCGGCTTCGGGGGCGGCGGTCACGGTGCCGGCGGCGGCGGGCTTCGAGGTGTCCGAACCGCCGTTGATGGAGGCCAGGGCGGTGCCGCCGCCGACCACGACGAGGGCGGTGGCGATGCCCGCGATGGCCGTGGCCCGCTTACGACGGGTCTTGCGCACAATGCCGGCCGTGTCGAAGTCCGGCGCCTCGGCCGCGTTCACAAAGTCGTTCATGGCGTTCACCAATTCCTCTTCGAAGGGCGTAGAACCGGTGCAGCCGGGAGGCCGCGAACCATGCGAGGTCATCGGGTTCCTTCCGTGGGCTGCCTCGGTGAAGGGCCGGAAAGCGCGGGGAACTGGCTTCTGAGCTTGTCCATGCCACGGGAGAGCTGGGACCGCACAGTGCCGGGTGAGATGCCCAGGTCCGCCGCGATCTCGGCATCGGACAGATCGTGGAAGTACCGCAGCACCACGACCGTGCGCATGCGCATCGGCAGACACTGAAGGGCGCGGACCAACTGGTCCCTGCTGTCGATACGCCCGTACTCGTCCCCGGCAACCGCCCGCTCACCGCTGTCCTGATGCGGAACCATGCGGCGGAACCTCCGCCACCGGTCATTGGCGAGGTTCACCATGATCCGCCGAACGTAGGCGTCCGGAGCATCCTTGGCGGCGATCGTGCGCCACTTACGGCAGGCCCGCTCCAGCGTCTCCTGGACCAGGTCCTCCGCCGCCTCACGGTTCCCCGTCAAGACAAGGGCACCGCGGAACAACGCGGCCGACCGCGTCGCGACGAAACCATGGAAGTCCATCTCCGCCGAACCGGCCTCGGTGAGGCTCGTTCTCAGCTTCCACTCAGTTGCCAGATCCACACGTCCTCCCTTCCTGTCATCCCTCCTTGACGGGGAGGCCCCTTCATCTGCTGCATGGCCACGATGAGAGCTGGGTCACAGGGGGAGACGCGCGGCGGGTCCGCGACGCGCGGCGGGTCCGCGACGGGCGGCGAACACGGCTGCGGCGGAGCCGCCGTAGGCAGCTCCGCCGCAGCGGTCGGGCAGGTGCTTACTGGTGGGCGCTGATCACACCGCCGGCGCTGAGCACGATGTACACGCCGTTGGCGTCGAGCCCGGCGTCGTGCCCGTTCGCCTCCAGCGTGCCGTCCACCGAGCCCTCGTTGCCGATGATGTCCGCGCGGAAGTGGGCGTCGCCGACCTTTGTGACCTTGGCCGTCCAGCCGCCCGCGAGCTTGAACGTGCCCGGTCCGTTGTGCTCGCCGCCCATCCAGGAGTGAACCTCGCCGCCCAGCGTGAGCACGACGTACATGCCGTTGGCGTCGAGCCCGGCATCGCGCTGGTTCGTCTCCAGCGTGGCCAGGACGGCACCATCGTTGATGATCTTGAGGCGGTAGCGCTGGGTACCGAGCTTGTCGATCTTGGCCGTGCTGCCGTCCACCAAGGTCTGGTCGCCGGCTGCGGATGTCGGCTTGTCCGTAGCGCCCGTCTTGGCTTCGGGCTTGGCGTCGGAGCCCTTGGCTCCGGAGGAGGAGCCCCCGGTGCTGGACTCGGCGGAGGCCGCGGGCTTCTTCGTGCCGGTGTCGGCCGTGTCGTTGTTGCAGGCGGTCAGGCTGAGGCCGGCGGCTGCGATCAGGGCCGCGGCGGCGATGCGGATGGTGCGGCGACGAGCGGTGCGGACGGTGGTGTTGGCGTTCATTTCGAGTCCCCCGGGGGCAGTCGGTGACGTTGTTCTCTCGGTACGTCACCCACTCTGACCGGGGCCGCTACCGCAAGGCTGCCGCTCCGCTAACACCCCGCTAACACGGCCGTTAGCAGGGGAAGGACGCGCATATTGCCTCGACCCGTCAGGCGCGTCGCCATCCGCCCGAAAATCGATGGAGCCGCACTTCCGTGTGCCGGTACCGTGCTTCCGCCCACCGTCGCTCTGTCAAGGACATGCCGTTGTACACCAAGTGAGACACCCCAAGCGCTGATCCGTCGCGCGTCGCGCATATGCGGCGTGCTGCTTTTCGCTGTGGTCTTCTCACTGGAAGCGGTCAACTCTGTGTCCAAGAACTCTGTGTCCAAGAAGTGGGCTGTCGTGCCCCTCTGCCTCCCGATCAACGCCTGGTCCCTCGCGCTGCGCACCGGGTGCCGAGACACCACCGAGCTCCCCCCGGTCGTACGGCGCGATCGGCCGGCCTGGCAGTCGCCGTACGGTCCGCCGCCGCGGCGGGCGCACCGCGGGCGGTGGGTGCCGGTGCCGGGGGTGGTCGGGGCTCGGTCCGCTGTGCGGCGCGGGTATCTGTGCGGGCGGTGCGACTGAGCGCCGAGTCCGGCGCCGATCGGATATCAGGACCTAGGCGCGCCGTACCGAACGTCCCGCCAGGACGTCCGTCCGCCGGCCGTTCTCGATGACGAAGCGGCCGTCGATGAGGACGTGGGGCATGCCGGTCGGCAGGGTGCGTGGGGTGTCGAAGGTCGAGCCCGCGGCCACCGTCTCCGGGTCGAAGAGGACGAGGTCGGCGCGGTAGCCCTCGTGGATCCGGCCGCGGTCGGGGAGGCGGAGGCGGGCCGCGGGGCGGGAGGTGAGGTGGGCTACGCACTCCTCCAGGGTGAGGACGCCCAGCTCGCGGACGTAGCGGCCGAGGTACTGGGGGAAGGTGCCGTACGCGCGGGGGTGGGGCTTGGCGCCCTGGAGGATGCCGTCGCTGCCGCCTGTGTGGACGGGGTGCTTCATGATCGCCTGGACGTTCTCCTCGTGCCCGACGTGTTGCAGGATCGTCGCGCCGAGGTGGTCGTCCAGGAGGAGGCGGCGGGCGGTGATCCAGGGGGCCTCGCCGCGTTCGCGGGCGCTCGCGGCGATGGTCCGGCCGACGTAGCCGGTGAGGGACGGGTCGTTCACGCCGGAGATCTCGATCGTGTCCCAGTCCATCGGTACGCCGTGGCAGCCGTCCGCTCCTTCCACCTCCATCACATGGCGGATGCGCTCGGCCGTCCCGTCGTCGCGCAGCCGCGCGAGCGCCGCGTCGGGGCCGCCCTCGGCCGCCCAGCTCGGCATCATCGCGGCCAGCGTGGTGCAGCCGGGGAGGTAGGGGTAGGTGTCGAGGGTGATGTCGGCGCCGTCGGCGAGGGCGGTGTCGAGGAGGGTGAGGAGTTCGGGGGCGCGGCCCTTGTTGAGGCCGAAGTTCATGGTGGCGTGGGCGAGGTGGAGCGCGCAGCCGGCCTCGCGGGTGAGGGCCACCATCTCCTCGTACGCGCGCAGGGCGCCGGCGCCGTAGGAGCGGTGGTGCGGGCAGTAGTAGCCGTCGTACGCGGCCACGACCCGGCACAGCTCGGTGAGTTCGGCGTCGGAGGCGTACATCCCGGGGGTGTAGGTGAGGCCGGAGGAGAGGCCGACGGCGCCCTGCTGAAGCCCCTCGGCCACCAGCTCCTTCATCCGGGCGACCTCCGCCGGTGTCGCGTCGCGGTCCTCCCAGCCGACCGCGAGCATCCGGACGGTGCCCTGGGGGATGAGGTAGGCGGCGTTGACCGCGATGCCCTGGCCGTCGAAGCCGTGGTCGAGGCGGTCGAGGAACTCCCCGACGGTGCGCCAGGTGAAGTCGATGTCGGAACCGTCGCCGTTCCAGCCGGTGATGGCGGTACGGATCTGGGCGAGGGTCTCGTCGTCCACGGGGGCGTACGAGAGCCCGTCCTGGCCGATGACCTCGAGGGTCACGCCCTGCGCGGCCTTCGCCGAGTGGTCGGGGTCGCGCAGCAGCGCGAGGTCGCTGTGCGCGTGCATGTCGATGAAGCCGGGGGAGAGGACGAGGCCGTCCGCGTCCACCGTGCGGCGGGCGGCGGGGCGCGGCCCGCCGCCGTCCTCACGGACGACGGCGGCGATCCGGCCGCCGTCCACGGCCACATCGGCCCGGTAGGCGGCACCACCGGTGCCGTCGATGACGCGTGCGTCGCGGATGACCAGGTCCATGGGGTGCGTCTCCCTGTGCGCGGAGTGGGGCGGAGCCCCGGAGGGGTCAGAAGCAGGTGCGGATGTAGTCCGTGACCGTGCCGTCCGCCTCCGCCACCGGAATGAGCTGCCACTTGTCGAAGCTGGTGCACGGATGCGAGAGCCCCAGGGCCACCCAGTCGCCGACCTCCAGCTCCGTGCCGTCCGCGACGGTGACCCAGGCGTGCTGGTCGGAGAGGGCCGTGATGGCCAGGCCCGTGGCGGGGCGGGTGGAGCCGTCGCGGGCCGAGCGGATGAGCTGGGGTGCGGGCAGGTCGAGGTCATAGGCCGCGTCCCGCTTGCCCGCGTTGAGGAACGCCTGGCCGGGCTCGGGGCGGGAGACGACCTGGGCCCACAGGCGGAAGGCCGGGTGCAGCTCGCCCTCCTCCGGGACGCGGTTGAAGGGGGTGAGGTGCCGGTAGTGACCGTCGTCGTGGGA
This sequence comes from Streptomyces violaceusniger Tu 4113, assembly GCF_000147815.2. Classification (NCBI taxonomy): domain Bacteria; kingdom Bacillati; phylum Actinomycetota; class Actinomycetes; order Kitasatosporales; family Streptomycetaceae; genus Streptomyces; species Streptomyces violaceusniger. The sequence goes on from NC_015957.1 coordinate 1,141,612, forward strand.
GACGTACGCACCCGAGCGCAGCAGCTTCAGCACCGGCCGGGACAGCGTGGGCAACTCCGCGAGGACGTCGGCCACCGCGTCGAACCACGCGCTGCCGCCCGCGCTGACGACCACCTCGTCCACGCCCTCGAAGCGGCCCGCCGCGTCGAACTCCGCGGCCAGCGCGGTGAGCCGGCGCAGCCATGCCCGCACCCGCTCGCCGTCCGGCTTCGGCACCTCGCCCTCGTAGCCGGCCACGCCGACCAGCCGCAGGGTCCCGGTGGCCGCGACCGCGTCGGCGACCGCCGCGCACTCCGCCTCCGTACGGACCCCGGTCCGTGCACCCTCGCCGCCGCCCAGCTCGACCACCACCTCCACCGGCCGTCGCGCGCCCGCCTCCCGCAGCGCCGCGTCCATCAGCTCGACGCCGCGCACCGAGTCGACGTAGGCGATGAAGCGGAAATCGGGGTCGGCGTCGAGCTCGGCCGCGAGCCAGTGCAGGGCGGCGGCGTCGACGACCTCGTTGGCGAGGAAGATCCGCTGGATGCCGAAGGCCCGGTAGACCCGCACGTGGGTGGGGACGGCCGCGGTGATGCCCCAAGCCCCGTGGGCGAGCTGGCGCTCGAAGAGCTGGGGGGCCATGGAGGTCTTGCCGTGCGGGGCGAAGGCGAGCCCATGGGCGGCGGAGTAGCGCTCCATCGCCACCAGATTGTGCTCCAGCGCCTCGGCCGACAGCGCCAGCACGGGCGTGGTGAAGCCGCCGGTGAACAGGGAGCGCCGCTCGGCGGCGAGCTCGCCGACCGTAAGGCCCTCGGCGCTCGCAGGCAGCCCCTTGAAGCGGTGGTCCACGCGCTCCTGCGCGAGAGCGGCGATGGCCTGGTCGCTGTGGTCGGTGGCCATGGAGGCGCCTCCATTACAGATTCCGGTTGCAATCTCTGCAACGTTCATTGCGCATATCGCTTAGCGCTGTCTAACATCCCGCCCAGCACCGGGTCAACGGTGTGTGGCTGACCCCCATCCGTCCACCCACGAGGAGCGAGACCAACCGTGTCCCCTCTCCCCAGCGTCGAGGCCGCCGATGGTGTTGCTGATGTCGTCGATGACGTCATCGATGTCGTCGACGTCGTCTGCCTCGGCGAGTCGATGGTGACCTTCGTGCCGTCCCGCCCGGGTCGGCTGGCGGACGTCCCCTCCTTCGCCCGGGGCATCGGCGGCGCCGAGTCCAATGTCGCCTGTGGCCTGGCCCGCGCCGGGCACCGCGCGCGCTGGATCAGCCGGGTGGGCACGGACGGCTTCGGCGAGCACCTGGTGCGGGAGATCGCGGCCACCGGCGTGGACACGGCCTACGTCCAGCGCGATCCGCACCGCCCCACCGGCATCTACTTCCGCACGGCGGGCGAGCGCGCCGTCGGCTCGGAGCAGGTGGACGGGTCCGAAACGGTGGACGGGGCCGGACCCGCCGACGGGAACGGCGCCGCCGACGGGAACGGACCCGCGGAGTCGCCGGATTCGCCTGAGCCGCTCGCCGAGGTGGTCTACTACCGGGCCGGATCCGCCGCCGCGGCCATGTCCCCGGCGCTCATCCCCCGGGAGCGGGCCTGGTCCGGCCGGGTGCTCCATCTGACCGGGATCACCCCGGCCCTCTCCGCCGACTGCCGCACGCTGATGCACGAGCTGACCGCACGCGCCCCCGGCCGCCCCCTCGTCTCCTTCGACCTCAACTACCGGGTCTCCCTCTGGCAGCGGGAGGCGGATGCCGAACGGGGCCCCGCCGTCCTGCTGGGCCTGGCCCGCGGCTGCGACCTCGTCTTCGTCGGCGAGGACGAGGCCGAGGCGGTCTGGGGGGTGAGCGGCCCGGCGGCGATCCGGGCGGCGCTGCCCGAACCGGAGCTGCTGGTCGTCAAGCAGGGCGGCGCCGGGGCCACCGCCTACGCCCGCTGCCCGGACGGCACCGACGACGTCACCTTCGAACCGGCCCCGCGCGTCGATGTCGTCGCCCCCGTCGGCGCGGGCGACGCCTTCGCCGCCGGTTTCCTCTCCGGCACCCTGCGCGGCCTGCCCGTCGCCGAACGGCTGCGCCACGGCCACCTCATGGCCGCCGCCGCCCTCACCGTCCCCGGCGACCTCGGCACCCCGCCCTCCCGTGAGCACGCCGACCACCTGGTGGCACTCGATGCCGCGCAGTGGGGCACACTGCGGTTCGGCCCCGGCTGGACAGATCTGCCGACTCCCGCCGAAAAGTGGGCCGAGACCGCAGCGGTGGAGGTATCCGACTCATGAGCCAGACCGTCGACCGAGCGCTGAGCATCCTGCCGCTGCTGGCGGAGGGCCCGGCCAACCTGGAGCAGGTCGCCACGCGGCTGGGCGTGCACAAGTCGACCGCGCTGCGGCTGCTGCGCACCCTCCATGAGCACGGCATGGTCTACCGCCAGCAGGACCAGCGCTACCGCCTCGGCGCCCGCCTCTTCGCGCTCGCGCAGGAGGCGGTGGAGAACCTCGACGTACGCGAGATCGCCCACCCCCATCTGCTGGCGCTCAACGAGCGGTGCGGGCACACCGTCCACCTCGCGGTGTACGAGGAGAACGAGGTGCTCTACATCGACAAGGTGGAGAGCCGCTACCCGGTGCGGATGTACTCGCGGATCGGCAAGCCCGTCGCCATCACCGTCGCCGCCGTGGCCAAGCTGCTGCTGGCCGATCTGCCCGAGTCCGAGCGGCGGACGCTGGCCGAGCGGCTCACCTACCCCGCGTACACGCCCCGTTCGACACCGAACGCCGCCGCGTTCCTCAAGGAGCTGGCGACCGTACGCGAACAGGGCTGGGCCACCGACTTCGGCGGCCACGAGGAGTCGATCAACTGCGTCGGGGCGCCGATCCGGGGTACGGACGGGCGGGTCGTCGCCGCCTGCTCGGTGTCGGCGCCCAACGTCGTCGTCAGCGCCGAGGAACTCCTCTCCCTGCTGCCGCTGGTGCGCCGCACGGCGGAGGAGATCAGCCGGGAATACTCGGGCGGCGCCCTGGTGTCCGCACCGGTGTCCCACGCCTCGCAGAACCCTTCCCAAGTAACAGCAGAAACACCCGAGAAGAAAGCCGAGGAGCCCTCCTCATGACCGAGAAGCTGCAGAAGACCCCGATCACCCCGGCCACGCACACCACCCCGCCCGCCAAGTTCTCCCACGGTGTGAAGAAGGGGAACGTCCTCCAGGTCGCCGGTCAGGTCGGCTTCGGCCCCGCCGTCGCGGGCCAGGCCCCCACCCCCGTCGGGCCGACCCTGCGCGAGCAGACCCTGCAGACCCTGCGCAATGTGCAGGCCGTACTGGAGGAGGGCGGCGCGAGCTGGGAGGACGCCATGATGGTGCGCGTCTACCTCACCGACACCGGCCACTTCGCCGAATTCAACGAGATCTACAACGAGTTCTTCGCCGACCTCAAGGAGGCCCCGGCCGCTCGTACGACGGTCTACGTCGGCCTCCCCGCCGGTCTGCTCGTCGAGATCGACGCCCTCGCCGTCCTGGGCTGACCCCGAAAACCCCGTGGCGGGCGGGAGCGCCTCCCGCCCGCCGCGGGTTCCACCCCTGACTCGTCCTCACCGTCCCCGTCGCCGGAAGCTCGAGCCCTGATCAACCGCACCCACGCTCATCCAGCGCGCGGCCCCCCGCCGTGCGGCGGTACCCCCTACCCACACCCGGAGTTCCCCATGCTGCTCGCGGCCGCTCCCGCTGCCGAGACACCACCCCACACCGGTGGTCTGCTCGCGCTCATCGACGGCACCGCCGGTCTGCTGACCGTCGCCGCCCTCGGCATCGCGCTACTGCTCTACCTGATCATCAAGGTCCGGCTGCAGCCCTTCGTGGCGCTGCTCGGCGTCTCCATCGCGGTCGGTCTGGCCGCAGGTCTCTCGGTCACCGAACTCTTCGGCACGGTCCAGAAGTCGGACGCCGTCTCGCTCATCGAATCCGGTATGGGCGGCATCCTCGGCCACATAGCCATCATCATCGGCCTGGGCACGATGCTCGGCGCGATACTCGAGGTGTCCGGCGGCGCGGAGGCGCTCAGCGCCCGGCTGCTCGGCATCTTCGGGGAGAAGCGGTCACCGCTCGCGATGGGCCTGACCGGCCTGATCTTCGGCATACCCGTCTTCTTCGACGTCGGCATCTTCGTCCTCGCGCCGATCGTCTACGCGGCCGCCAAGCGCAGCGGCAAGTCCATCCTGCTCTACGCGATGCCGCTGCTCGCGGGCCTGTCCATGACCCACGCCTTCCTGCCGCCGCACCCCGGCCCGGTGGCCGCGGCCGGACTGTTCCATGTCGACCTGGGCTGGGTCATCCTGATGGGCATCGTCGTCGGCATCCCGTCGGTGCTCGCCGCGTGGGGCTACGCCGCCTGGATCGGCAAGCGCATCTTCGTCCCCGTACCGCAGGACATGGTCGAGGCGGCCGAGGAGTCCCGGGAGGCGGTCGCGGCCCAGCAGCGCGCCTCCGGCGTCGCCCCGGCCGAGCGGCCGGTTTCGGTGGCCACGGTGCTCGCGATCATCGGCACCCCGCTCGTCCTGATCCTCTGCGCCACCTTCTCCTCCGTCGCGCTGGACCCGAGCACCGGCCGCTCGGTCATCGAGTTCTTCGGCCACCCCTTCGTGGCGCTGACGATCGCCCTGCTCCTCGCCTACTACCTGCTGGGCATCCGGCGCGGCTGGTCCCGCAAGTCCCTGGAGACCGTCTCCACCGCCTCCCTCAAGCCCGTCGGCAACATCCTCCTGGTCGTCGGTGCGGGCGGGGTCTTCGGCGCGGTCCTCAAGGGCAGCGGTGTCGCCCAGGCCCTGGCCGACGCCTTCGACAGCGCGGGCCTGCCGGTCATCGTGCTGGCCTGGCTGATCTCGGTGGTGCTCCGGGTGGCCCAGGGCTCGGCGACGGTCGCGATCGTCACGACGGCGGGCATCGTCACCCCGATGCTCTCCGAGGGCCACTACTCCCAGGCCCATCTGGCGCTGGTCATCATGGCCATCTCGGCGGGCTCGATCTTCGCCTCGCATGTGAACGACGGTGGCTTCTGGATGGTGGCGAAGTACTTCGGCATCTCCGAGAGCGACACGCTGAAGTCCTGGACGGTCCTGGAGACGGTGCTGTCGGTGGCCGGTTTCGTCGTGGCGGCCCTGCTGAGCATCGTCATCTAGCGGACGGCGCCCGCATGACGACGGCCCCCGCATCCCGGCGGAAACCGCCGGGATGCGGGGGCCGTCGCTTCCAGCTCAATTCCGCTCCGTGCCCAGTTGGCATTCACCGCAGCATTCACCATTGCAACTGATTCATGGGAGCATCCGATTTTGATCAAATGATGGCAAAGAATGCTGGCCCCAAAGAGTGAGCTGGTGCTCGGCGACGACGTCGCGAATGCCAAGTCGTTTCATGTTCTACGTAGATTCAACTCTCCATCCCCCTGAGCAGCATGATCAATCCATAGGGTCCTTGAGGTATTTGAAGGAAAGGGACCCATGGAAGAACTCCGCGCACTCCGGGCTCGCGGTATCACGAAGAGCTTCGGTGATGTCGTCGCCCTGGACGGCATCGATCTCGATGTAACGCAGGGTCGGATCCACGGCCTGGTCGGACCGAACGGCGCCGGAAAAACGACGTTGCTCGGCCTTCTGCTGGGGCTCGCGGTCGCCGACAGCGGTCGCCTGGAGGTCCTGGGTACACCGGTCGAGCGGGCACTCGACGCTCCCGACGGTGTCGCCGGCTTCGTGGACGGCCCCGCTCTCTACCCCTCGCTCACCCCACGGCAGAACCTCGCCGCGCTGGCCGCACTCCGCGGCCACGACGCGCGCACGGCGGGGATCGACGACGTACTCGCCGAGGTCGGTCTCACCGACGTCGCCGACGACCGTACCCGCGGCTTCTCCCTCGGCATGCGCCAGCGGCTCGGGCTCGCCGCCGCCCTGCTGACCAAGCCCCGGCTGCTCGTGCTCGACGAACCGTCCAACGGCCTCGACCCGGCGGGCAAGAAGCACGTGCACGGTGTCCTCAGCCGGCTCGCGGCCGACGGAACCGCCGTCGTGCTCTCCAGCCACAACATGGACGACCTCGAGGCGCTGTGCTCCGAGGTGACCATCCTCGCCGCCGGACGCGTCGTCTTCTCCGGCCCGCTGTCCAAGCTGGCCACCGAGAACCGCGAACTCGACTACCGGCTGCTCACCTCCGACCCGCAGGCCGCGCGCCGGCTGGCGGACGACGCGCCGGGGATCCAGGTCGTCGACGACCCCGGGGTGCGGCAGGACGCCGGACTGCTCGTCGTACGCGCCCTGATGCCGGCCCTCGACCAACTCGTGGTGCGGCTGGTGGAGAGGGGCGTCGCGCTGCGCGAGCTCACTCCCATGGTGTCCCCGCTCGAAGCCGCGTTTCTCGCCCTCACCGAGCAGCAGGAGGCGGACAGATGACCGCGGCCCTCACCCGGAGCCGGGAACAGGAACCCGAGCAGGTGACCGGGGGCCGTCGCGTCCCCGTCACCCGCGCCTGTCGCTTCGAGCTCGTCAAGCTCGTCTCCCAGTGGCGGATCCGCCTGCTGGTCCTCGCCTGCTGGATCGCTCCCGCCCTCTTCGTCGCCGGGGTGAGCCAGCAGAGCACGCTTCCCGTCGACACCCTCTTCGGGCGCTGGATGCTCGCCTCCGGATGGGCCGGGCCGCTGGTGCTGCTCGGTTTCGCGGGGACCTGGGCGCTCCCGCTGCTGACCTCGGTCGTGGCCGGTGATGTGTTCGCCTCCGAGGACCGGCTCGGCACCTGGCGCCATCTGCTCGTCGCGGTCCGCTCGCCTCGGCGGATCTTCGTGGCGAAGGCGGTGGCCAGTCTCGCCGTCCTGCTGCTGCTCGTGGCCGGGCTCGCGGTCTCCAGCACCGTCGGCGGCCTCCTCGTGGTCGGCGACCAGCCGCTGGTCGGTCTCGACGGCCATCTCCTGGCACCGTCGGACGCCGCCGTCTCGGTCCTGCTCTCCTGGGTCTGCGTCCTCGCTCCGACGCTGGCGCTCGCCGCACTCGGCTTCCTCGGGTCGGTCACGCTGGGACGGTCGCCGATGGGGCTGCTGGTGCCCGTGCTCGTCTCGCTCGCGATGGCGGTCGCCCAGATGCTGCCGCTTCCGGCGGCCGTGCGCGTCGCCCTGCCGAGCTACGCCTTCATCTCCTGGAACGGTCTGTTCACCAGCCCCCGGCAACTCGGCCCGCTGCTGATCGGCATCGTTGTCAGCCTCGTATGGGCCGTGGTCGCGACGGCGCTGGCGTATGTGCTCTTCGTACGGCGCGACTTCACCAACCTGGCCCACGACGGTTCGGGCCGCCGCGCGATCACCATCGGAGTCCTGCCGCTCGTCGGGGTGGCCGCCGCGTCGTTCGCGGTCGTCGCCGCGACGACCTCGGCGACGGGCTCCGGGATCGAGCAGGACAAGGTGCAGCGCTCGCTCGCCACGGCGTTCGCGCACCTGTACCGCATGCAGACCGACCAACTCAACCGTCCCGCCGTCACCGAGGCCCAGTTGAAGGCCACGGCGTCCTGCAACAAGGGAAGCACCAGGGTCGCGGCACAAGGCCCGGGCAACGACTGGCGCTGCGTCGTGACCTGGCATCTTCCCGGCGTCGAGGCCACCGGACAGGCCATCTACCAACTCGACGTCACTCCGGACGGGCGGTTCATGGCCGATGGCGATGGACCGAAGGAAGTGAACGGCTACTTCCTGGTGCGGACCCCCGATGGGGACGCACCGAACCCGCTGTGGCAGTTCGACGGCAACGTCGAACTGCTCGACACCACCCCGAAGGGATAACCCTCAATGCAGGTGACTCGCCGCCGCAAACTCGTCGAGGAAGCCCGGATCAACCTCATCAGCAGACGCATCGGCCGCCGGATACCGCTGTTGACGGCGGGCACCACCGCTGTCGCCCTCGTGGCCGCCGGCACGGCGCTCGCGCAGACCGACCAGTTCGGCAAGGACCAGGTCGGTCAGGTCACCAAGAATGGCCAGGTCGTCTCCAGCAACCAGTACATCGCCCCGTACGGCGACCGTCTTGTCATCAACCAGGGCAAGATCATGTCGTCGTCGGTCAGCCCGGACGGCACGCACATGGCCGCCTCGGTCACCGACGGTGGCGCGGCCCTGGCCATCGTGGACCTGAAGAACTGGAAGACGCAGCAGCTCGTCAGCAACGCCGCGTCGTCGAACCCCCGCATCAGCAGCAACAACGTGGGCCAGGAAGGCCCGACGTACTCGCCCGACGGCAAGCAGCTCTGGCTGGGCCAGCCGGACGGCTACACCGTGTTCACCGTGAACGAGGACGGCAGCGTCTCCAGCCCGCGGACCGTCACCATCCCGGCGGACGGCTCCCAGCACGCCCTGGTGGGCGAGGCCGTGTTCTCGGCCGACGGCAAGACCGTGTACTCCGCGGTCAACGGCCAGAACCGGGTCGTCTCCCTCGACGCGGCGACCGGGACCATCAAGCGGAGCTGGGCCGTGGGCAACGCCCCGCGCGACATGACCGTCGTCGGCGACAAGCTCTACGTCAGCAACGAGGGTGGCCGCCCGGCCAAGCCCGGCGAGCCCACGATCAACTCCTACGGTACGCAGGTACTCGCCGACCAGAAGACCGCTGCCACCACCAGCGGCACGGTCAGCGTCATCGACCTGGCGAACCAGGACGCCGCGGTCTCCAGCATCGAGGTCGGTCTGCACCCGACCGCCGTGTACGCCAATAACGGCGTGGTGTTCGTCACCAACACCGCCGACAACAACGTGTCGGTCATCGACACGGCGAAGGACAAGGTCGTCCAGACCATCTCCACCCAGCCGTGGGCCAAGGCCCGGGTGGGCTACGAGCCCGACGCGGTGACCCTCACCGACGACGGTCACCTGCTGGTGACCCTCGGCCGCGCCAACGCCGTCGCCGTCTACAAGTTCACCTCCGCGCAGGAGCCGGTCAGCTACGTCGGCCTGCTCCCCACGGACTACTTCCCCTCGGAGATCACCACCTCCGGCAACGAGGTGTACGTCTCCAACACCCGTGGCATCGACGCCCGCCGTAAGGAAAGCGGCGGTCGCGGCACCCACGACACGACGTCGAGCGTGCAGAAGTTCACGCTGCCCGACGACCGAGTGATCAGGTCCTACACCGGCAAGGTCTTCAAGCAGAACGGCTGGAACGGCGAGTCCCTCAAGAAGACCGACGGCACCTCGGCCAAGCCGGTGCCGGTCCCGGTCAAGCTCGGCGACCGCTCGACGATCAAGCACGTCTTCCTGCTCGTCAAGGAGAACCGGACCTACGACCAGGTCTTCGGTGACATGCCGCAGGGCAACGGCGACCCGTCGCTGACCCAGTTCGGCGAGAACGTCACGCCGAACCAGCACGCCCTGGCCAAGCAGTTCGGCCTGTTCGACAACACGTACGACATCGGCACCAACTCCGCTGAAGGCCACAACTGGCTGATGCAGGCCGACAACCCGGAGTACACCGAGTCCTCGGCCGGTGAGTACACCCGCAGCTACGACACCGAGGACGACGCCCTCGGCCACCAGAAGACCGGCTTCATCTGGACCGGTGCGCAGGCGGCCCGCAAGTCGGTGCGGAACTTCGGTGAGTTCCAGCAGTTCCTGACCAAGCCGTCGGGCGCGAGCTGGCAGAACCTGTACTGCGACAGCAAGAACATGGCGGCGACCGGTCAGGACACCGCCTACCCGCTGAACTCGACCTCGCCGATCCCGTCGCTCAACGACGTGTCGGTGCACGGCTTCCCGAAGTTCGACACCAGCGTCCCGGACGTCTACCGGGCACAGATCTGGAAGAAGGACTTCGAGAAGAACGGTCCGTCGAACCTGAACATGTTCTGGCTCTCCAGCGACCACACCGGTGGCCCGGTGAGCCCTGCCTCTCAGGTCGCGGACAACGACCTCGCCGTGGGCCAGATCGTCGACAAGATCTCGCACAGCAAGTACTGGGAGGACTCGGCGATCTTCGTCGTCGAGGACGACTCCCAGGCGGGTCTCGACCACGTCGACGGCCACCGTGCCCCGGTCCAGATCATCAGCCCCTGGGCCAAGCACGGTGCGGTGGACAGCCACTACTACTCGCAGATCAACATGATGCGGACCATCGAGCAGATCCTCGGGATCCAGCCGATGAACCAGAAGGACACCGCGGCCACCCCGATGGCCTCGGCGTTCACCCAGCGCCCGGACTTCACGCCGTTCAAGGCGCTGCCCAACCGGACCTCGCTGACCGACGGGGTGAAGACCCCGCCGTCCTGTGGTCTGGACACCCCCGCGGCGCAGAGCCTGAAGGCGGCGGCCGTGCCGTCGGCCTCGGTGCCGACGGACATGAAGAACGTCGCCGCCCAGTGGGACCAGTGGAAGTCGAAGCAGCGGCTGACCGGTCCCAGCGCCGTTCCGGACTACGCTCCCCCCGCCCAGATGAACCACTTCACGTGGTACGCGACGCACAACTGGGCGAAGCCGTACCCGGGTGAGAAGAAGATCTACGCTCCTCAGGACGTGCCGGGCGCCTACATCCCGTCAGCGGAGAACGACGGCTGACGCAGGCTCACGTGCAGGGCGGCCCCTGGTCGGCGTCATCGCCGGTCAGGGGCCCGCCTGCGGTATGGCCCGCACCCCGGGTCAGATGGTGGGGAACTCCCCGCGCTTGACGGCGGAGACGAACGCCGACCACGCGGACGGCTCGAATACGAGCGCCGGGCCGTGCGGGTCTTTGCTGTCGCGGACGGGCACGGTGGCGTGGCCTCGCGCTACTTCGAGGCAGTCACCGTTGCTGGGCCCGCTGTGGCTGGACTTGTACCACCCGGTGAGGGTGGATGCGTCGGAGACGGTGTGATCAGTGCTGGTCATGTTCGTGTTCCTCCGCTATAGCCCTGATCAGGGCCAGGGAATCCTGATGCGACTCCGCATCGCCCATGGCGAGATCGTAGGCTGACTGGCAGGAACTCACCAGGGCCGGATCATCCATCAAGTGGCCGGTGCGTAGACCTTCGACGTAGGCGACGGGTGCGGCATCGGTGAAGTTCATGAGGGTGACCATGCTCTCGATGAGAGCGTGCGCCCCGATACCGAATGGCACCACGTGCAGCCGCAATCGTCCGGCCTCGGCCATGTCCGCGACCTTGCGCAATTGTTCCGCCATGACATGCGGCCCACCGACCCGGCGTCGGAGTACTGCCTCATCCAACAGGGTCCATACGACAGGGCTCAACGGATTATCGAGGATCCGGGCACGCTCTACGCGGTTGACCACGCGCCGGTCAAGATCTTCAGAGCGGTAGTTAGGGCTGGCTGCGCTCAGCACCGCACGTGCGTAGGCGTCGGTCTGGAGCAGTCCAGGAACGAGCGAGAGACCGTACAACCGCATCTCCGACGTCTGCCGCTCCAATTCCGCCGCGACCGCGAAGTGGTCGGCGAACTTCGACTCCAGATCCTCCAGCCACCGGACGAAGAACCCGTCCGTCCCCAACGCCTGGTCGATCCGCGCCGCGTCGTCCGGCCTCGGCAACCGGCGCCCCGCCTCGAAATGGCTGATCAGCGTGGGCGAGCACACCACGCGCTCACTCAGCGCTTCCTGCGTCATCTCGGCGGCTATGCGGCGGAGCCTCAGCTCCTCGCCGTACTTCTCCCTGGCGGTGCGTGGCCTTCGATCCATCTGCATGGGCTGACTCCCCGAGTTGAAAGGTGCGTTGTCAGGCGCGCCCTCCTAGCAGCGTAGCCAGAACGACCTCCACTCTGTGAGGGAATCGCCACACAGCGTGAAGAGACGCAGAACCCTCGCGACCGGGGTGCACCGGCCCGAGGGCGTGGCCCACCAGCTGAACGGAGCTGATGAACGTGAGCGACCTTATGAGGCGGTTCCTCGCATGCGGGAGTGCGATTCTCGCCTTACTGCCGTCCGGCCGGCATCGGGCAGCGGTTCGGGCGGTGATCCACGGTGTGGAGGTGTCCGAATGAGCGCGATGGCCGGGCTGCGCCTGCTGCCGTGGACGGACCCGAACGGCAAGCCGTGTTATCTGGCGTCGGACGGCGCGAACAGCCCGCTGAGTCGACGTGCGGACACGATCGAGGCCGTACAGGTGTCCATGGGGGCGGAGCTCCTCCGGCACGCCCGGCCACTGCTGGACGACCCCAAGGCAGACGTGCGCGAACTGCGCTTCCTCGCAAACCGGCTGTGTGAGGCGCTACGCGATGTGCTGCGGGTCGCTGAGAGCAGGGGCGCCCGCCTGCCCTCGTACGACGAAGGCGACGGCCCGGACGTGGGTACGGCGCCTGCGAGCGCTGCGGGGTCGTGGTGACCGACTGGCGGATCGGTCCCGTTCCGGGCCGGGGCTTGCGCCGGGTGGACGGTGGGGAACTCGCATTGCCGCTCCAGATCAGCAGGGGCGGGCGGCATCATGCCATCGCCGAGCTGGAGCTGACCCCCGCGGAGGCGGAGCAACTGCACGCGGCACTGTGTTACGCGCTCGGTGAGCAGCCCCCGCCCCCCGATGCGCCCGAGTGCCGTCAGCCTGTCCGCTACCCGGGCGGCCGACAGCGTTACTGAAGACCGACCGCCCTCGCGGCCTTCGCGAGGTGCCGTCCCGGCGGTCTCCCGCCGGGACGGCGCAGACTCAAAGACCACCCGCCCGCCCGTCGTCGGCGACGGACGGGTGCACCACCCGGCAACCGGACCTGGAACTACGGCTCGGTGGCGGACGAATCGTGTGGGAAGGAGTCCCCCTCCACTGGCTCCTCCCCACACAGAGCCTGGACGAGAGGAGGCAGAACAGCGGTGGCGATCTCCGAGACCGCTTTTCAGCCGATCTCCGCAGGCGCCCCCCGCAGCGGCGCGTATCCGACGCGAAGGCGCGTCGTTCTGACTAGCGTGATCTGCCCAAACGTCCAGGACCAACGCCCTTTTCTCCAAACGTAGTTGCGCCGTACCACCGCAAGGGAAGCCCCTCCATGACCGAAGTGACCGCCGACTCGCCCTCGGCAGCAGAGCTGCGAGACAAGCTCGCGAATGAGCTCTTAACCCAGCACGTGATCCAGACGAAGGAGGTCGAAGCGGCGTTCCGGGAGGTGCCCAGGCACCTGTTCGCCCCTGAGGCGACCCTGGAGAAGGCGTATGCCCAGACCCATGTGGCTACGAAGCGGGACGAGAACGGCATCACCATCAGCTCGGTGTCCGCTCCGGAAATCCAGGCCACCATGCTGGAGCAGGCGGGGCTCCGGCCCGGTCACCGTTGCCTGGAAATCGGCTCCGGTGGCTACAACGCCGCGCTGATGGCCTCGCTGGTCGGCGCGAACGGTGAGGTCACCACCATCGACATCGACCCGGACGTTACTGACCGGGCCCGCGCCTGCCTGAAGGAGGCCGGATACCCGCAAGTGCACGTCGTCCTCACGGATGGCGAGGACGGGTGCGCCGAGCACGCCCCTTACGACAGGACGATCGTCACGGTCGGCAGTTGGGACATCCCGTCGGCCTGGGTGGACCAGCTCACTGACGGCGGAACCATCACCGTTCCCCTTCGGATGCGGGGCCTGACCCGATCGATCACCTTCGCCCGAGAAGAAGATCATCTGGTCAGCCACTCGGCGAAGATCTGCGGCTTCGTCACGATGCAGGGAGCTGGAGCGCACCAGGAACGACTGCTACTCCTGCGCGGCAAGGAGATCGGCCTGCGGTTTGATGACGAGTGGCCGGCCGAGCCGGACTCGCTGAACGGTGCGCTCGACACCGAGCGAGTCGAAGTGTGGTCGGGGGTGAAGATCCCCCGCCAGGAGCAGTTCGACACGCTCCAGATGTGGCTGGCCACCGCACTGGACGGCTTCTGTCTCCTCGCAGTCGACCCGAAGCTGGACACGGGCCTGGTCTCCCCACAGAACAAGATGGCCTGCCCGGCCGTGGTCGAGGGAGGCAGCTTCGCCTATCTCGCCCTGCGGAAGCTGGGCGAGGAACCAGATCCCGTGTTCGAGTTCGGAGCACACGCCTTCGGGCCGGACGCCGCCGCGCTCGCCGACACCATGGCCGAGCAGATCCTTGTCTGGAGCCGTGACCACCGCGGCGGGCGCGGCCCGAGCATCGCGGCCTACCCGGCCGACACCCCCGATGACCGGCTCCCCGAGGGGCGAGTCATCAACAAGCGGCATGTCCGCGTCCTCATCTCCTGGTCGACGGAGGACTTGCCTCCGGCGAGCTAGGGCAACCCGCACCATCTCATTCAGAAGGAGCGAACAGCATGAGTATGAACCCCGAAGCCGCGACCACCCAGGTCGATGTGGACTTCACGCTCGACGTCCGCGTCATCGAGGCCGGTCTGCCGGTCCGTGACCTGCTGCGCGACACCAGCGACAACTGCGGCTCCAGCTGCTCGGGCACGGCCTGCACCTCGTTCGTGGGCGACCCGGCCTGACGCTGATCACTGCCGGTGGTGTCGGGCGGACGTCCCGGCCGACGCCACCGGCAACACCTGCCCCCGCACGCTGTCGAAAGGGAAGAGGAGCTGATGACAGCAGGAGCGGACCAGCTGCTGTACCGACTGGCTGGCGTGCCCCTCGTGCGCGCCACGACGCATCCAGACGGGGCGCCTCTCGCTGAGGGACTGAACATGACCGGTTCTCCTGAGGCAGTGGTGGCCGAGGGACTGGCCTGGCTGAAACACGTGTGGCAGCACGAAGAGGCCCGGCGGGCCGTGGAGACCGCCAGCCCCGTGCTGGCCCAGCAGATCTCGGTCCTGATTGAAGGGCGCCCCGCCCAAGCCCGCCAGGTGGGCCGCCTCGTGGCGTCTTTGGCCTCCTACCAGTTGCGCTGGCAGGGGCGAGCCACCCCGTTCGGTCTGTTCGCCGGAGTCAGCACGGCTCAAGTCGGCACCGAAGCTCACGTTCGCTGGGGAGAGAGCCACCGCACAGTCGCCAGGGCGGACGCGCAGTGGTTGGGGGCCGTCGTCACCCGTCTGGAGCAGCATCCCCGCCTGCTGGAACGTCTGACGGTGATCACGAACCCCGTCGCGTTCGTGCGCGGGGACCGACTCGCTGTCCCAGGCGAGCCGCCCGACGACCCTCCTGGTGTGCTCGCGCCGCTCGAGATATCCGTCGGCCACACGCCTCCGGTGCGCACCGCGACGGAGGGTGCTCGCGAACCCATCCGCTTCGGGGAGCTTGTCACACTGCTGGCCGCCGAGTTCCCGACCGCGCCACCGAAGCAGATCAGTTCCCTGCTGGCCGAACTCGTCACCCAACACCTCCTGCTCACCAATCTCCGGCCGCCGATGACCGTCCCGGATGCCCTGGGTCACCTCCGGGCACAGCTTGAGGTGGCTGATGCCGACGAGCTGCCCGACCTCGTCGGCCTGGTGCAGCACCTGCGGATGGTTCACGAAGACCTGTCGTGGCACAACGACATCGCATCCCCCACCGCCGCCCACGCCATGAGGGCAACGGTGGCTGAGCGCATGAACGCGATATGCGACATCGCACCACAGCCGCTGGTTGTCGATACAGCCCTGGACTGCGACGTATCCCTTCCCGAGGCGGTCATCCGTGAGGCCGAGACCGCTGCCTCCGCGCTGCTGCGCCTGACGCCCTACCCGTTCGGCTATCCACGATGGAAGGATTTCCACGTCCGATTTCGGCAGCGGTACGGAGTGGGAGCCGTCGTCCCCGTGACCGAGTTGGTCAGCGACACCGGGCTAGGGCTGCCCGCCGGATACCTGGGCTCGCCGGTCGCGAACACCGCGCGCACGCTGACCGAACGCGACGAAACCCTCCTTGCCCTTGTCCAGCAGGCCGTCATCGACGGTGCTGAAGAGATCGTGCTGACCGAGCCCGTCGTCCGCAGCCTGACGGTCGGCAACCCCTCCGAAATGCTCCCGCCGCCGCGAGCCGAACTCGCCTTTCAGATCCACGCCACCTCGCCGCAGACCGTAGGGAACGGGTCGTTTCGTCTGTTTGTTACCGCAGCCCCACGCCCCGGCAGCAGCATGGCCGGACGGTTCGCTGACCTGCTGCCCGAGGCCGACCGCAAGAACCTCTCCGACACATACGCCGCCCTGAGCACGGACGCCCCGGAGGCCATTGCCGCCCAGCTGTCGTTCCCCCCACGCCGACGGCGCAGCGAGAACGTCGTCCGGACGCCCCAACTGCTCCCTCACACGATCTCCCTTTCTGAGCACCGCGATCCCCACCCTGATCTCATCCAGCTACGCGACCTCGCGGTCACTGCAGACGCTCGCCAGCTCCACCTGGTCCAGCTATCGACCGGCAGGCGCATCGAACCGCGGGTCATGCACGCCCTGGAGGCGGGCACGCTGACCCCGCCGCTCGCCCGCTTCCTCGCCGAGATCACCACCGCACGCTGCGCCGTCTACAAGGCGTTCGACTGGGGAGCCGCGGTACGTCTGCCGTACCTGCCGCGGCTGCGCTACGGCCGGACCGTGCTCTCGCCGGCACGCTGGCTCCTGACGGCCGCAGACCTTCCCAAGCCCGCTGCCCCGCTGGCCGAATGGGAAGGCGCCCTTGAGACATGGCGTCGTCGGCTACGCGCCCCGGAAGCCATCGTTGTGTGCGAGTCCGACCTGCGCCTGCCACTCGACCTTTCCCAGCCGCTCCACCGGGTGCTGCTGAGGAACCGCCTCGGCGCCGCCCGCGAGGTCGAGTTGCAGGAGGCCCCGACCCCTGCCGACCTGGCCTGGATCGGCCGCGCCCACGAATTCCTCCTCCCGCTGCGTCTTGCCCACCCACGTGCCGCAGAACAGACGCCGGTGACGCCATCGCGCCTTCAAGCGATCGAGAGTGACGCGGGGCATCTGCCGGGCCGCTCATCGTGGCTGTACGCGCAGGTTCATGGACACCCGGACCGCCAGGACGAAGTCGTGGCTGAGCACCTGCCACGCCTCCTCGACGGCTGGACCGGCCTTCGGCAGTGGTGGTTCAGGCGTCACCGCGACACCACCCGCCCCGACGCCGAGCAGTACCTGAGTCTCTATCTGCGTCTGCCCAGTCCCGACCAGTACGGACAGGCCGCCACCCAGGTCGGAGAGTGGGCCGCTGACCTGCGTGGCTGCGGCCTTCTTGCGCACCTCCAGCTCGCCACCTACCACCCCGAAGCCGGACGCTACGGTCACAGCGAGGCGATGGACGCGGCACACGAGGTCTTCGCCGCTGACTCCGCCGCTGCCCTCGCCCAGATCACGCTCGCCGTCCGCACCGGGCTGCCGCCCGAAGCTGTCACCGCCGCCGGCCTGGTCGACCTCGCTGCCTCCTACGCAGAAACCCCCGACATCGGCATGCGCTGGCTGATCAACCATCTCCCTCACGAGCAGGGCAAGCTGGACCAGAGCGTGCGGGATGTCGGGATGCGATTGGCGGACCCCCGCGACGGCTGGGCGACGCTGCGCGCCACGCCGGGCGCTGAGACCGTGACACGTGCCTGGGAACGACGCCGAACTGTCCTTGCCGCCTACCGCACGCAACTTGCCCTACAGCGCGAGCCCTACAGCGTGCTCAGGTCCCTACTCCACATGCATCACGTCCGCACCATCGGTGTCGACCCGGACCGCGAACGGGTCAGCCACCGGCTGGCCCGCGCCTCGGCCCTGCGCCAGACCGTCCACGAACGGAAGGAAACTCGGTGAGCGCGCCGACCAGCACTGCGTCCGCCGCCGCGCAGGAGATTGCCCAGCTGCTGACGACGCCCGAACCGCTCCCCGCTGAACTGGGCTGGCGTACGCAGTCCCTGTCCAAGGGGGCGGCAGGTGTCGCACTGCTGCACATCGAGCGCGCTCACTCCGGAGAGGGTAGCTGGCAGACCGCACACTCCTGGGTGACGGCCGCAGCCAGGGATGGGGTCAGTGCTGCGGATGACGCCAACCTGCTCTTCGGCGCACCCGCTCTCGCCTTCGTTCTCCGCGCGGCCGAGGCTGACGGAACCGTGCGATACGGTCCAGCCCGGACCGGAGTGGAAAAGTCCGTCACCGCGCTCACCCACCGCCGCGTTGACCTCGCACATGCACGTATCGACCGCGGTGAACTTCCCGCCTTCGGCGAGTACGACCTCCTTCACGGCCTGACCGGGCTCGGCGCCCATCTCCTCCAACACGCGGCCGGCAACGACGCTCTGGGGCGGGTCCTGACCTACCTTGTACGCCTGACGCAACCGCTGCGGGCCGACGACGAAACCCTGCCGGGGTGGTGGGTCTTCCACGACCCCCAGGTCAAGCAGTCCGATGCCTTCCGTGGCGGGCACGGCAACTTTGGCATCGCGCACGGTATCGCCGGGCCGCTCGCGCTCCTTGCTCAGGCCCGGCGCCGCGGGGTCACCGTAGACGGGCACGACGAAGCCCTCCACATGATCAGTGCATGGCTGGATACCTGGCGGCAGCACGCCGACTCCGGTCCGTGGTGGCCGCAGTGGATCACCCGCGACCAGTTGCGCACCGGTCGGCCCGGTCAATCCGGCCCAGGGCGACCGAGTTGGTGCTACGGCACCCCCGGCCTGGCCCGCGCTCAGCAGCTCGCAGCCATCGCCACAACAGATATCGCACGTCAGCAGATGGCTGAACATGCCCTCGTCGGCTGCCTGTCCGACCCGGACCAGCTCGGCCGGATCACGGGTATCAGCCTTTGCCATGGCTGGGCCGGGCTGTACCAGACCGTCTGGCGGGTTGGCCGTGACGCGTGCACACCGGAGGTCAGCGTGCATGTGCCCGTCTTGGCCGACCGCCTCATTCAGCAGTGCCGTGCTGGTCTTGGCGAAGACATCGGCTTGCTCGAAGGGACTACGGGACTTGCTCTTGCCCTGCACACCGCCGCCCACACCACACCGCCGGTCTCCGGGTGGGACTCGTGGCTGCTCATCAACTGAGCCGCCCCCGGATCAGGAAGGGATGAGGAAAGTGGAAGTTTCGGTCTCGCCGCACCAGGTGGCCAAGAGCGTTCTGGAAGTTTTGGCTGGCGTCCCGCTCTACCAGGCTGCCGCCCGTGCAGGGATGAAGGTCGGCGACCTCGCCGATGCCGTCGAGGTCTATCAGGCCGCGGGAGAGCACGCCCTCGAAGCTCAAGCCGAGGCCGCTCAGGGCTGGTACTCAGTCTCCATTCAATTTGCCGACTGGAGCGCCGCCGAGCAGACCGCTTTTGCCGGCCTTGGACCACAACTGGAGCAGGCAGAGAAGACCGGGGCGCTTGCCAACTGGTGGTTCCTTCGCAAGTACCCCTGCTGGCGTCTCCGCTGTCAGTCCGGCTCCGCGGCCACTCGTGCCGACGCCGAGAGTGCCGTGAGCAAAATCCTGGACAGGCTCATGGCCGACGGTCTGGTTGACCGATGGTGGCAGACCATCTACGAGCCCGAGTCTCTGGTGTTCGGCGGCCCCCAAGGCATGGACGCGGCCCACGATCTATTCCACGCCGATAGCTGGGGCGTCCTCGACTACGTACGCCGTCATGACTCCAGCGCGATGCCGGGCGGCACCCTTGGCCGCCGGGAGCTGTCCGTCCTGCTGTGCTGCACTCTGTTCTTCGGCGCTGGTCAGGAACCGCACGAGCAGGGCGACATCTGGCACCGCGTGGAACAGCTGCGCCCCCTGCCCTCCGATACGCCCGCCGCCCGGCTGACCGGGATGACTGCGGCGCTGCAAGTCCTGATGAAACTCGACACCAGCCCCACCAGCCCTCCATTCAACGAGGGTGGCTCGCTCGCCTTCATAGCACCCTGGGCCGCTGCCTTCGAGACCGCAGGGCGGCGCCTGGGAGGCGCGGCACATATGGGCACTCTCCACCGGGGCGTGCGAGACGTCCTCGCCCACCACGTGATCTTCGCCTGGAATCGCATGGGCCTGGATAGCCGGACACAGGGCATCCTCGCGCGGGCGGCACGTGACACCGTGATGAACCCGTCGACCCTGCCCGATAACCCCTCATGGGAAGGCAGTTGATGTCCACGGAACCCAACGACCCCAAGACCACGGTACGGATGCGAACCGCCCACGGACACGCTTGCGCTGCTTTGGCCACCCGGCCCGAACAAGAGGCAGGCGAGACATGGGGGTGGCGCGGCCGAACGCTGAGCCTGTCCGTCATCGCACCCAGCGGCCCGGCCTGGCTCCGCGTCGGCTGCGCCCCGTCCGGCGAGATCAACGCCACGTTCTGGAACGGCTCCGTTGCGGCCCAACAGGCCATCCCGGAATCGGTACCCCGCCCTCGACTACGCGTCGTTCACGACTGGAACGACGAGCAATGGACGTACCGCGCGGAACTGTACGAACGGGTCACCGCCCGGCCCGCCTCCCCAACCTCCGCACTGACCATTGCCCCGGAACTGCCGGCCACCTGGTGGAGAACCGTTCGCGCCGTGCTACATGACATCGCTCCGGTGCCCACCGACCGCTTCACCGTGCGCCAGCCCTTCCTCGAACGCGCCATGCCACAGTTCCTCGGCACACCGATCGACACCACACCACCGTCATGGTCGACGACGCATGGTGACTTCCACTGGGCGAACCTCTGCGCGCCCGAACTCCACATATTCGACTGGGAAGGTTGGGGCCTCGCTCCAACGGGCTACGACGCTGCCGTGCTCCACAGCTACAGCCTGCTCATCCCCTCCGTCGCCGCCTGCGTCCGCCGCGAACTGAACGACGTGCTTAACACCCCCGAGGGCTGGTTCGCCGAACTCGCCGTCATCACTCAGATCCTCCACAGCACGACTCATGGTGACAACCTCGACCTCGCCAAGCCACTTCGCCGCCGCGCTGAACATCTGCTGGGACGTCCGGTTCCCCCACCAAGCGGCCCGACCGTTGCCCCAGGGGCCCTTGAACGAATCACGCCGACAAGTCCCCGCGCAGAGTGCGGATCACCGCTCCCGGCTCAGCAGGGCGACGGGCAGGCCGCGACATGAGCACACACCCGCACCACAGCATTGCAGGCAGCAGTCCAATCGCACATCGCGTGGTCTCGCACTTTCCCCTGGTGTGCCGGCCCCGCCTGACCTGCCCAGATCTCGAAACCCGGATCGCGGAGGTGCAGAGGTATGCGAATTCCTGCGAAGAACGGGCAGAACTGGCCAAGCGGCGTCACCGAGCCTGCGTGGTCTGGAACCTAGCGGCGCTGATCGCGATTGAGCGAGAACGGTCTCGGTCCGCGAAAACCTCATCCGCCACATGCCTATCGGCATCGGCGATTCGGCCAATCCTCTCCGCTCGGGAACGGCCCCAACACCATGTCCGCATATTCGACCCCTTGCGTTTCAAGGACCCCACGGCGTCCGGAATCGAGCGCGTTCGATTCCGGCGCCGCGTCGTTATGCCGTGCACCGCCGAGCCACCCAGGTGCGGCCCCCGACCCCCAGGAGGGACACAGGTGACTGTGACTGACGCCTCGACTGCAAACTCTGAGACGCCGCCCCCTCCGCCACCTGCGGAGATCCGCTACAGCGGCGAATACTCCATCAACCCGCTCGGCGACGTGTCCTTCACGCACATGGGCGCCCGCCTGCCGTCCGTGCTGCGCCGCATCTGTCGAATGGCATGGCATCTCGACCGCACTGCCGTTCTTCTCCTCGCCGCCTGCCAACTGGTCACAGGCGCCGCCGCCGCGGTCGGCCTGGCCGCGACCGCCCGCGCCATGCAGCCGATCCTTGGACCCGGAGCCGTGGCCGACCGCCTTCATCAGGCGCTGCCCGCGCTGCCCGCGCTGCCCGTCGTGGCCGGCGCGGCGGCACTCGGGCGGCTCTCCAGATCGATGACCCGTACCGGCGCAGAAGAGTCAAGCTGGAAAGCTTCCCGACGAGCTGAGTGAGCAACTCGCCACGCCGCTGTGCACGAGCGGCTGCACGATCCGGGAAAGCGTTACCCGTACATAGCCGCGCCCACGTCCGCAGAGGCTTGCACAATTGGGCAAAAACGGCGGCTACCCAGGCGGCGGGCGCCGTGCCCCGCGCTGGGGATGGATCCCCGACCCGCCGCCCGGTCTCTGGGACCGCTTGAGCAGCGGCTACCCGGCAACCGCGACAGAGGGCAACACCACGCGCCAGGCGATGCGGCGATGCGGGGAATGCGAGACCACGTTGTCGGCCACGTAAGCCAGCACATCGCACAGGCGGCCAGCACCGGAGAGGGTCTTCGCGAGGTGCCGTCCCGGCGGTCTCCCGCCGGGACTGCGCCCGCGTCGTGCCGTACGGCCTGGCTCAGGTTGAGGTGCAGTACTGCGATTCCTTGCCGATCGAGCGGTACATGCAGTCCGCGTTCTCCACGAGTTGGAGCACCGCGTCGCGGTTGCGGCTGGTTTCGCGGTCGATGACCTCGTCGGGCGGGTAGAAGCCGCCGGCGCCGGAGTCGGTCGGGTACATCTCGAAGGTGTAGGCGAAGACCTTCTGCGTGCCCCACAGATAGTCGTCGATCGCGCCGTCGGTGATGTAGAGCTCGCTGGACTGCTCGGGGGTGTAGCCGTTGCTCGCGGCCATCTTCTTGCCGACCGCCGCGAACGCGTCGTAGTCGTCCCGCGTCATGCCGGTGGTGGTTTCGTCGTACGTCCAGCCGAAGGGCCACAGCACCAGTTCGCTGTAGGTGTGGAAGTCGATCGCGGCCTTGATCTGCTGCTTGCCGCCGACGACGCGGCTGCGGGCGAAGTCGGCGACGACCTTCACCTCGGGGGCGGAGCCGGCGCTGGGGCCGCGGTAGGTCTCCGAGCCGGGGGAGCCGGAGGAGCCGCCGCAGCAGCCCCATTTGAAGTCCCAGTTGCGGTTGAGGTCGGTGCCGACGGACGAGGAGCCGGAGTTGGGCTGGCGGTTCTTGCGCCAGCTCCGGTAGGAGCCGGTGGCGATGTCGTACTCGCCGCCGTCCGGGTTCACATCCGGGATGATCCAGATCTCCCGGCCGTTGACCGCGCCTGTGATCCGGGGGTCGCTGCCGTAGCCCTCGGTGAACTGCCGCACCAGATAGAGGGCCATCTCCACGGTCAGGTGCTCACGCGCGTGCTGATGGGCGGTGAAGAGGACCTCGGGCTCGTTCTCGTCCGTGGCCACATTGTCGCTGATCTTGAGGGCGACGATGTCCCGGCCCTCGTACGACTTTCCGATGACGCGCTTGCTGAGGATCGACGGATACTTGGCCACCGCTGCGTTGATCTCGGCGCTCGCTTCGGCGTAGTTGTGGTACTTCGCATCGGCCGAGGGGAAGTCGAAGGGCTTGGCGGACCTGCCCTCGCTGCGGTCGGGCGGGCCCTGGAGCCCGGTGAGCCGGTAGCCGAGCGCGCGCAGCCGCTTGGCCTGCGCGGCGTCGGCGGTGACGACCAGGGAGCGGGCGTCCACCTCGTCGATGGACACGCCGGTGGCGGCGACGGCGGAGCGGTCGGCCCGGGTGGCGGGGCCGGAAACCTCGTACTGGCGGACGCTATCGTCGGCGCCCTGGGCAGTGGGTGACGCGGTGCGGTCGGTGCCGGGCCGTGGAGCGGGATCGTCGGCCTGAGCTGCCATGGGGGCGGCGAGTGCGAGGGTGAGCAAGGCGGTGAGGGCGGTGGCCCGTCTACCGCGGATGCGACGTCGCATGACATCTCCTGGGGGGTTAAGGGCGAGCGACTGCTGCGCCAGTGTTCGGCCATGCGCATGACATGCGCAAGGGTTGGAAATGGTCGAAGCCGAAGGAACTTCTCATCGAGGGAAGGAACCCCCCGCATGAACAGATCTCTCGTCGGTGCGTTCTCGGCCCTGTTGTTGGGCGGCGCGACCCTCGTCGGCGCGGGCGCGGCGCCCGCGGCGGCCGCATCCCCCGCATCCCAAGCCAAGGCCCCGAAGGCCGTCACCTTCGCGGGCACGGTGGCGCTCAGCAACTGCTCCGGCTCCGTCGTCCGGACGCCGGGCTCGGCCGACACCGACCCCGCGCTCGTGCTCTCCAACGGCCACTGCCTGGAGAGCGGCTTCCCCGGCGCGGGAGAGGTGATCGTCGACAAGCCGTCGACCCGGAGCTTCACCCTGCTGACCGCCTCGGGTGGCAGCGCCGGCACCGTACGCGCGAGCAAGGTCGCGTACGCGACGATGACCGACACCGACATCTCGCTGTACCAGCTCACGTCCACATACGCCCAGATCCAGTCGGCGTACGGCATCAAGGCGCTGCCGCTGTCGGACAGCCACCCGACCCAGGGCTCCGCGATCAATGTGGTCTCCGGCTACTGGAAGAAGATCTACGCCTGCAATATCGACGGATTTGCATACCGTCTTAAGGAGGGGGACTGGACCTGGAAGGACTCGGTCCGCTACACCTCCGCCTGTAACACGATCGGCGGAACCTCGGGCTCTCCCGTCGTCGACCCGGCGTCCGGCAAGGTCGTGGCCGTGAACAACACGGGCAACGAGGACGGCGGCCGCTGCACCCTCAACAACCCGTGCGAGGTGGACGAGAACGGCGCGGTGACGGTGCGCCAGGGCATCAACTACGCCCAGGAGACCTACGGCATCACCAAGTGCGTGACCACCGGCAACAAGATCGACCTGAAACTGGCGGGGTGTGCGCTGCCCAAGCCGTAGCGAACACCAGTACGCCGGTGCGCCCCGTATGGCGTGAGCGGGGCGCACCGGCGTACATCGAACTGTCGTTCGTTCCCTGAGGGTCTACAGCCCGTGGACGTGCGGGCCGACCGCCTTCGACCAGCCGTTCCCGTTGGCCGCGTCCCAGTTGGTGGACCAGCTCATCGCGCCACGGATGCCGGGGTAGGTCTTCGACGGCTTGAACGAGCCGCAGCCGGAGCCCTTGGCGAGGCAGTCGAGGGCGTTGTTGACGACGCCCGGCTCGACATAGCCGGAGCCGGCGCCGCTGGTGGAGGCGGGCACGCCGATGCCGACCTGGGACGGGTCGAGGCCGTTCTCCAACTGGATGCAGGCGAGGGCGGTGAGGAAGTCGACCGAGCCCTGGGAGTAGACCTTGCCGTCACAGCCCAGCATCGAGCCGCTGTTGTAGTACTGCATGTTGACCACCGTCAGGAAGTCCTTGATCCCCAGGGCGGTCTTGAAGTACTCGGTGGACGCCGACTGCATGTCGATCGTCTGCGGCGCCATGGTGACCACGACATCGCTCTTCTTGTCGTGGACGGCCTTGAGGGCCTTGGTCATGTAGGTGGAGTTGACGCCGTTCTCGAGGTCGATGTCGACGCCGTTGAAGCCGTACTTGTCCATCAGGCCGGTGATGGAGGAGGCGAAGGCGTCGGCCGAGGCGTCGTCGCTGATGGACACCGTGCCGTTCTGGCCACCGACGGAGATGATCACGGACTTCCCGGCCGCCTGCTTGGCCTTGATGTCGTCCTTGAACTGCTGCTCGTCGCTGTAGCCGGTGGCGGGGTCGAGCTTGAAGTCGACCGCTCCGGGGGAGCCGGTGGCGTCCGCGAAGGCGACCGCGATGATGTCGTAGTCGTCCGGGACGTCCGAGAGCTTCTGCTTCGTCGCGCCGTTGTCGAAATTCTGCCAGTACCCGGTGACGGCGTGCCCGGGGACGGCGGCGGCCCGCTGCTTGGCGTCGGGGTGGTCCTCCGACGCGTTGGCCGAGCCGGCGGATATCAGCCCTCCGGCGGCGATGGCGACGACTGCGGCGGCTCCGAGGAGTCGCTTGGTGAACTGTGCGCGTACCACGACAGCCTCCGTGCGTGGGGGGATGTGGGGGAGGTGGTGCGAGTGCGCGTTCAGGGGCCCCTGTGGCGTGCGTATAAGGTGGTCCAGACCAATGCCGTTGTCAACCCCAGGCGTCATCTTCCCTGTCCGTGCGGGTGAAAAATGCGGATGAGGGGGCCGAGCGCTTGCGCCCCGGCCCCCTTGGCCCATCCCCGCGGGAGGGGCATCCCCCCGGGAGGGGCATCCCCCCCGGGAGGAGCCGCGTCACGCTACGGCAGACCGTGGACCTTGGGGCCCACCGCGTTCGACCACGCGTTGCCCGCGGTCGCGTCCCAGTTGGTGGACCAGGTCATTGCGCCGCGCAGCCCCGGGTAGGTCCGGGCCGGTTTGAAGGAGCCGCAGTTCGTGCCCCGCGCCAGGCAGTCCAGGGCGTTGTTCACGATCGCCGGGGAGACATAGCCGCTGCCCGCGCCCCGCGTCGAGGCGGGCAGGCCGAGGCCGACCTGGGACGGCGAAAGACCGCCCTCCAGTTGGATGCAGGCGAGGGCGGTGAGGAAGTCGACCGACCCCTGGGAGTAGACCTTGCCGTCACAGCCCAGCATCGAGCCGCTGTTGTAGTACTGCATATTGACCACCGTCAGGATGTCCTTGATGTTCAGCGCCGTCTGGAAGTAGGCGCCCGAGGTGGACTGCATGTCGATGGTCTGCGGGGCCATGGTGATCACCAGGCCGGGCCCGGCCTTCGCCGACAGGGCGCGCAGCGCCTGGCTCATATAGGTGGCGTTGAGGCCGTTCTCCAGGTCGATGTCGACGCCGTTGAAGCCGTACTCCCGCATCAGGGCGTAGACCGAGTTGGCGAAGTTGTTGGCGGAGGCCGGGTCGTTGATGGACACCGTGCCGTTCTGGCCGCCGATCGAGATCACGACGGACTTCCCGGCCGCCTGCTTGGCCTTGATGTCGTCCTTGAACTGCTGCTCGCTGCCGTAGCCGACGGCGGGGTCGAGGGTGAAGTCGACGGCTCCGGGGGCACCGGTGGCGTCCGCGAAGGCGACCGCGATGATGTCGTACTGGTTCTGGACGTCGCGCAGCTTCTGCACGGCCGCGCCGTTGTTGAAGTTCTGCCAGTACCCGGTGACCGCGTGCCCCGGGACGGTGCCGCCGCCCCCGCCGCCTCCGGCCGTGGTCGTGCCCGTGACGGCGGACGACCTGGGCGACTCGCCCGCCGCGTTGGTGGCGGTGACCTGGAACTGGTACGAGGTCGAGGCCGCCAGACCCGTCACGGTCGCCGAAGCGCCGCCCACCGACTGCACCTTGGAGCCGTCGCGGTAGACGTTGTAGCCGGTCGCGCCGGTCACCGGGGACCAGGACAGGTCGATGGAGGACGAGGTGGCGCCGCCGGTCCGCAGCCCGCTCGGCGCGCCCGGCACCGGGTCGCCGGGGTCACCGCCGGGGCCGGTCAGGCTGATGTCGTCGGCGTAGTAGGCGGGCTGGCCGTACCAGCCGTGGGTGTAGACGGTGACCGAGGTGGTGCCCGCGCCGGTGGTGAAGCTCGTGCTGAGCTGCTGCCAGCCGGGCGCCGACGGCGTCCAGGTGGAGACATCGGTGGTGCCGGTGCCGCCGGCGCCGAGGTAGACATAGCTGCCCTGGACCCAGGCGCTCAGCGTGTACGAGGAGTTGGGCTTGACGGCCACGGTCTGGGCGCAGCGGGCGTTGTCCGTGCCCGCCGGGGTGGCCTTGAGCGCGGCCGAGCCGCCGTGGACGGGACTCGCGACCGTGGCGCCGCTCCCGGCGGAACAGGTCCAGCCGCTGAGGCCGGACTCGAAGCCGGGGTTCTGGGCGAGGTTGGCGGCGGCGGCGCCCGCGGCGGTGCCGCCGAGGGCGACCAGACCGGTGGCGCCCAGGGCGATGGTGGCGAATGCGCTGGTCAGCCGGGCGAAGCCGCGTCTGAGTCGGGTGGGGCGGGGGTGTCGGGCACGGTCCATAACTGCCTCCGTGGGGGAATCCGTTGGGAAGCCGGTGTGAAGGAGGAGATTGCGGACGGTGGCCACCGTATGAACGTAAAGTGGTCCAGACCAATAACCTTGTCAAGGGGATGCGCGGACTCCGCATCGGAGCCGGGTGGCGTAACCCAGAGGAACTGTTCTCTCACGCCGTTTTCGTGGATAAAGTGACGACGCACCAGGACAGGGGCAGTAATGAGACAGGGGCAGTAACGACCTCCGGCCGCCGCCGCTCGGCGCCGATGTGAGACGGGGTAGCCGACGTGCCCACCGCGATAGCAGTCACCGGCCGTGAGCTGGTGCTTCCGCCGCCCGACGGGCAGACCCCGTCGGCCGTCGTGCTCCGCCCGCCGGACGCACAGTCACTCGACGACGCCCTCGCCGAGGTCGGGACCCTTCTCGATCAGCAGGGCTACCTCGTCGTGCTCTATCCCGCCGCGACCCCCGCGGCCGTGGTCCGCCGGCTCCATATCGTGCGCTCCGTCCTGGAGAGCGACCGGATGGCGCTGCTGCCGCTCGAACTGCCCCCGCTGGCCGTCGCCGTACTGGCCCGTCAGTTGCGCCAGCTTTCCGTATCCGACTTCAGCCCCGGCGTTCTGGCGTGCGCCGCCCGGCTGCTCTCCCACTACATTCACGCGGGCGCCCTGCTGGGCAGTGTGGCCCGGCTGGACCGGGTCCCGGTCAGCCTCACCTCGCACGTCAAGTCCTGGGTGCCTGGCGCCCACTTCGGGGTGCTCGCCCACCCCACCCCACAACTGGTGAAGGTCGGCGGCGCAGCAGAGCTGCCCGCCCCCGGGTACGCCACCTCCATGACCGTCGCCCGGGGCCAGCTCAACAGCCATGGCTACGGGGACGGCGGCGCGGGCCGCGACGACTGGGTCACCGGCGCCCTCGCCCCCGCATGGGGCGTACGGGGCGTGGAAGAGGTGCCGCTGCCCGCCGAGTCGGCGCGCTGGTGGGGCACTCCGAAGCTGATCGAGTTCGCCGCGGCCATCCCCGACCTCTCGGTCCTCTACCAGCTCGTGGCCTCCGTACGGAGAGAGGAATGCCACTGGTGCGGTTTCGAACTCATCGGCGACCGCTGTGCCTTCTGCTCCTGCCCGGTGGCCCGCGGCGATGAGATCCCCGCACTGCTCACGTCCCAACGTCCCGCCCTGACCAGCCGGTAACGTCCCCGAACGAGGTTGTGCGTCCCATGAATTCACGCCAGCGCCGCGGAGTCATCCTGCTGCTCCTGTCGGTCCTGTGCGCCGTCGGCGCCTTCGCCGGAGTGCTCTCCGTCGTCAACGACGTGGAGTCGAAGGTCGGCCCCGAGACCACCGCCTACAAGCTCACCTCGGACGTCAAGCCCTACAAGGCGCTGGACGCGGGGGAGTTCGAGAAGGTCTCGATGCCCAAGCGCTATGTGCCCTCCACCGCCGTCACCGATCTCGCCGAGCTACGCGGGAAGATCGCGGTGACCCAGCTCGCCAAGGGGTCGCTGCTGCAGCGGGACATGATCGCGAACCGGCCCGCCCTGAAGCCCGGGCAGCAGGAGATCGCCATCATGATCGACGCGGCGACCGGCGTCGCCGGCAAGATCACCCCGGGTGCGGAGGTCAACATCTACGCGACCTTCGAGGGCAGCACCCAGGGCGAGAAACCGGTCTCCAAGCTGATCGTCGCGGGCGCCGAGGTGCTCGACCTCGGCAGGATCACCGCCCTGGAGCCCAACCAGGACGACAAACGGCGGATCAACGAGGCCGTGCCGATCACCTTCGCGCTCGACACCAAGAACGCACAGCGCGTGGCGTACGCCGAGTCCTTCGCCTCACATGTGCGGCTCGCGCTGGTCGCTCCCGGCGGGGGCACCTCCATAGGTCCCGGCGACCGCACCTACACCCTCGACGGCGACAAATGAGTGAGGAGGTGCCGCGGTGACGATCAGGATTCTGCCGGCCGCCGGCGACCCCGACGCCGCCCGCTCCCTGAGCGGGCTGCTCGGCCAGTTGCCCGGTGTCGAACCGTCGGCGCCGGTCGGCGACTCGACCCTGCTGCTCGACACCCTCGCCTCGCTGGCCGCCGCCTCCCTGGAGGAGCTGCCGGAGGTCGTCCTCGTCCATGAGCGCATCGGCCCGGCCCCGGCGTTGGAGCTGATCCGCGAGATCGCGCTGCGCTTCCCGGCGGTGGGCGTGGTGCTGGTGACCGCCGACGCGGGGCCCGCGCTGTACTCGGCCGCCATGGACGCCGGGGCCCGCGGCATCGCCGGGATACCGCTGTCGTACGACGAGCTGGCGGCCCGCGTCCAGGGCGCCGCCCAGTGGGCGACGGGCGTGCGGCGCCATCTCGGAGGCGGCGGCGATCCGCTCGCCGCCGGGCCCGGCGGCCAACTGGTCGCGGTCGCGGGCGCCAAGGGCGGGGTCGGCACCACCGTGACCGCCGTGCAGCTCGCGCTCGCCGCGCGGGCCGCGGGCCGTAAGGTCGCGCTCGTCGACCTGGACCTGCAGTCCGGGGACATCGCCTCGTACCTCGATGTGCAGTTCCGGCGCTCGATCGCCGATCTGGCGCAGATCAGCGACATCTCGCCACGGGTGCTCCAGGACGCGGTGTTCACCCACCAGACCGGGCTCGGGCTGCTGCTCGCGCCGGGCGAGGGCGAGCGCGGCGAGGAGGTGACCGACCGCACCGCCCGCCAGGTCATCGGCGCGCTGCGGTCGCGCTTCGAGCTCGTGGTCGTCGACTGCGGTACGCAGATGACCTCCGCGGGCGCCGCCGCCGTGGAGACCGCGGACATCGCGCTGCTGGTGACCACCCCGGACGTGGTCGCGGTGCGCGCCGCCAAGCGCATGGTCCGGCTGTGGGACCGGCTCCAGATCCGCAAGGCGGAGGAGACCGTGACCGTGGTCAACCGGCACACCCGCAGCGCGGAGATCCAGCCGCAGCTCGTCCAGCGGGCCACCGGGACGACCGTGGCGCGCACGGCGATCCCGGCCGGCTTCAAGGAGCTTCAGCCCGCCGTCGACTCGGGCCGGATGCAGGACCTGGACGCCAAGTCGGCCGTCAAACAGGCGCTGTGGGGGCTGGCCGGTGAGCTGGGCCTGGTGGAGGCCGCGCCCCCGGGCGGTGGCCGCCGCGCCGCCCACCGGGGCGGCCATGCGGCCGGGGGCGGCGGCGAGCGCGCCCTGCCCGGGCTGCGGCGGCGCCATGCCATAGAGGCGGGCGGCGACCCGGCGCAGGGCAGCGTGGGCGACGGCACCGACGCGCTCAACGAGATCGCCCCGCCGTCCACCAAGGGCTTCCTGCGCAAGCGCGGCGGCGACCGGGGTGGCGACCGCGGCCAGGTGACGGTCGAGTTCCTCGGCGTCCTGCCGCTGGTGCTGATCGTGCTCGCGGTCGTCTGGCAGGTGGTGCTGGTCGGCTATACGTACTCGCTGGCGGGCAACTCGGCCGACAAGGGCGCCCGCGCGGGCGCCACCAAGGGAGCGGGCGCCTGCCAGGACGCGGCGAGCAAGGACATCCCCGGCTCCTGGAGCGCCGACATCGACTGCGGCGGCGGCGACGGCTCGGTCTACAAGGCCACGGTCAAACTCCACGTCCCGATCCTCTTCCCGGGCGCCGCCGACTTCCCGCGGACGGTCACGGGCACGGCGGGCGCGGCGGACGAGAGCGACCTGGCGGGCGGAGGGAAGTGACATGACCCGTCACCGGGAACCGGTGCGTCCTCCCGACGCGAGCCTTACGGTGGCCACCGCTCAGTCGCGCGGGCAAGCGGGGGCGGCGACGCCCGCTGGCGGTGGGCGCGTGGTGCTCCTGGGTGGTGGGTCCGCCACGCCTCCGGGCGGTGGGTCCGGGGCGTTCCCGGGCGGTGGGTCCGGAGCGCGGCGCCGCCCGGGGGCGTTCGGTTCGCTGCGTGGGCGCGGGGCGGCCGGTGGTGCGGCATCGCTTCGCGCCGTCTCCGCGCGTCGGGGCGGGGCGACAGCCTGGCGGGGCGGCAGCCGCCGGCTCCCCGCCGCGTGGCCGGGGGGCCAGGGCTCGGTATCGGTGGGACTCCGCGGCGCGGCGGAGGCCGCCCGGCGGCGGGACCGCCAGGAGGCGGCCGTGGTGCGAGCGGTCCGACGGCCCGCCCCGGCGTGCGGCTCGTCGCGGTGGCGCGGCGTGGTCGGTCGCGCCCTGGTACGGCGCCGTGCCGCCGTGGCGCCGGGGGCCGGTCCGGGCGCGGAAATCGCCAGGCACCGCCCGGCGGCGGGCTCGGTCCGGGTGGGTCGGCGTCCCGCCGCATCGCGCCGGGGGCGGGGCGACACCGGGTCGGCGTCCATCGAGTTCCTGGGGTTCCTGCCGATCCTCATCCTCGTCGCACTCGCCGCCGCGCAGCTCGGCATCGCCGCGTACACCGCGCAGCAGGCCGGGACCGCGGCGCGGGCGGCGGCGCGCACGGCGTCGCTGGACGAGCCGCGGACCAGCCCGCAGGCCGCCGGGAAGGCGGCGATGAGCGGATGGCTGGCCGACGGCGCCGGTATCAGCAGCGGCGGCTGCGGCGGCGGGGAGGCGCGGGCCACCGCGACCGTGGAGATCCCCTCCGTCATCCCCGGTTTCGACTTCGGCAGCGCCGAGAAGAGCGCCACGATGCCCTGCGACGACGGCCAAGGAGACGGCGGAAACGGCGGCTTGGCGCCCGCCGCGATGGGAGGCGACCGATGAGCCTGCGGGCCCGTATCACCGCGCCCGAGGGGCCCGGCGAGGGCGGCGGCGGACGCCAGGACGGCCACCTCGTCTCCGCCTACCGCGCCAAGCTGCTCGAGGAGATCGACCTCGCGGAGATGTCCGCGCTCTCCGCCGCCGAGCGCCGCTCCCGGCTGGAGCGCGTGCTCGGCCACATCATCAGCCGCGAGGGCCCGGTGCTCTCGACCACCGAGCGCTCCCAGTTGATCCGCCGGGTGGTGGACGAGGCGCTCGGCCTCGGGGTGCTCGAACCGCTCCTCGAAGACGCCTCCATCACCGAGATCATGGTCAACGGCCCGGACCAGATCTTCGTGGAGCGCTCCGGCCGGGTCGAGCAGGTCCCCGTCCGTTTCGCCTCCGAAGAGCAGCTCATGCAGACCATCGAGCGCATCGTCTCCACGGTCAACCGCCGGGTGGACGAGTCGAATCCGATGGTCGACGCCCGGCTCCCGTCCGGTGAGCGCGTCAACGTGATCATCCCGCCGCTCGCCCTCACCGGCGCCACGCTCACCATCCGCCGCTTCCCCCGCGCCTACACCCTCCATGAGCTGATCGGCATGGGCACGCTGGACGAGCAGATGCTGCTGCTGCTCGCGGCGCTGGTGCGGGCCAAGTTCAACGTCGTGGTCTCCGGCCCCACCGGCTCCGGCAAGACCACGCTGCTCAACGCCCTCTCCGGGCTGATCCCCGACGGGGAGCGCATCATCACCGTCGAGGACGCCGCCGAGCTGCAATTGCAGCAGACCCATGTCATCCGGCTGGAATCCCGGCCGCCCAACGTCGAGGGCAAGGGCCGCATCACCATCCGCGACCTGGTCCGCAACTCGCTGCGGATGCGCCCCGACCGCATCATCGTCGGCGAGGTGCGCGGCGGTGAGACCCTCGACATGCTCCAGGCCATGTCCACCGGCCACGACGGCTCGCTGGCCACCGTCCACGCCAACAGCGCCGAGGACGCGCTGATGCGGCTGCAGACGCTCGCCTCCATGTCGGAGGTGGCGATCCCCTACGAGGCGCTGCGGGACCAGATCAACAGCGCCGTGGACTGCATCGTCCAGCTCGTCCGCAACGCCGACGGCTCCCGGCGGATCAGCGAGATCGCGCTGCTCGACAGCCACGGCCACGAGGCGTACCGCATCGCCACCGTCTGCCGCTTCGACGCCCAGCCCATGGGCGCGGACCGGGTGGTGCACGGGCGGTTCGGCTACTTCCCGCTGCCGGAGCGGATCGCGGAGCGGCTGCGGCTGGCGAGCGAATCGGTGCCGCCGGCCTTCGGCGTGGCCGCCTTCCCGGCCCAACTGGCCACCCGCGCCGCCGGATACGAC
The DNA here is from genome assembly GCF_000147815.2 of Streptomyces violaceusniger Tu 4113. Classification (NCBI taxonomy): domain Bacteria; kingdom Bacillati; phylum Actinomycetota; class Actinomycetes; order Kitasatosporales; family Streptomycetaceae; genus Streptomyces; species Streptomyces violaceusniger. The sequence goes on from NC_015957.1 coordinate 1,175,211, forward strand.
CCGCACGACCGGCCGCCGCATGACCGGCCGCCGTTCGGCCGGCCCCCGCACGACCGACCCTCGTTCGATCCACCCTCGTTCGATCCACCCCCGTTCGACCCCAGGGACCGGAGGTAGCAGGGCCCATGGACCATCTCGCGACGGCCGCCCTCGGCGCGACGCTGGTGTGCGGCGCGCTCGGCGTCGTGGGCGTGCACACCTACGTCCGCGGCAAGGAGCAGCAGCGCGCGCTGATCGACCGGCTGTCGGAGACCGGCCCGCTGCCGGGCACCGGCCGGGCGCGCCGCTTCGCCGGGGTCGACCGGCGGCTGCGCACCACCTCCCTCGGCCGGAAGCTGGAGCTGCGGCTGGCGGCGACGGGCCTGGAGATCACTCCGGGGGAGTTCTTCGTCTACACGGCGGGGGCGGCGGCCGGGCTGTGGCTGATCGCGGCGTCCTTCCTCGCCGCGTTCTTCGGCCCGATAGCGGCGGTGATCGCCGTCTGGGGGGCCTTCGCGTTCCTCGGCTGGCAGCGGCAGAAGCGGATAGAGCGCTTCATCAACCAACTGCCGGAGCTGTCACGGATCCTGGCCAATGCCACCCAGGCCGGGCTGGCGCTGCGCACCGCGCTCGGCATGGCGGCGGACGAGATGGAGGCGCCGGCGGGCGAGGAGCTGGCCAAGGTCGCGGCCAAGCTGGCCGTCGGCCACTCGATCGACGACGCGCTGGAGGAGCTGGCCGAGCGGCTGCCCTCCCGGGAGCTGGTGGTGCTGGTCACCACGCTGGTGCTGTCCAACCGCGCGGGCGGGACGGTGGTCAGCTCGCTGCGCAACCTCACCCAGACGCTGGAGGAGCGCAAGGAGACCCGGCGGGAGGTGCGCACCCAGCTCTCGCAGGTGACCGTCACCGCCTATGTCGTACCGCTGCTGGGGATCGGGACGCTGCTGCTGATGAACCGGATCGCGGCCGGTTCGCTGGACCGGATGACCTCGTCCTTCTGGGGGCAGGCCGCGGTGGTCGTGGCCTTCTGCCTGTACGGGATCGGCTTCTTCCTCATCCGCCGCATGTCCAAGATCGACGTCTGAGGTCGTCCGGGACCGTCCGAGATCGCCGAGACCGACGTACGAGCGAATCCAGGTAAACAGGTAAAGGGGACTCAGGGAGATGGCACTGCTGCTGGCGCTGGCGGCCGGTCTCGCGGTGGCGGGCATCGCCTACGGCATCGCGCTCTACCGCAGCGAGGCCAAGCTGCCCAGCGACCTGGCGGTGGCCCTGGAGGTGGGCTCCAGCCGGACGACCGCGGTCGGTTCGGCAGTCGACCGGCTGGGCATCCGCTACGCCCCGCTGGTGCTGCGGCTGATGGGCGAGAAGCGGGTGGCCAGGGTCCGCCGCCGGATCGATCTGGCGGGCAATCCGGGCGGTCTGACGGTGGACCGCTACGCGGCCCGGCGGGCGGTCTACGGGGCGCTCGGCTTCGGCGGGGCGCTGGTGATGCTGATCAAGGGTCAAGTCCTGCTGGCGCTGCTGCTGGTGGCGTTCGGGCTGTTCTGGATCGAGGTGGGCATCTGGGCGGCGGTGCGGGAGCGCAAGGACGCGATCGAGCGGACACTGCCGGACTTTCTGGACGTTCTGGCCGTCGTGGTGAGCGCCGGATTGAGCTTCCGTCAGGCCCTGGACCGGGTCGCGGAGAAGTACGAGGGTCCCTGGGCGGATGAACTTCGCATCACACTTCGGCAAATGGACATGGGGGTCAGTCGCCGCCATGCGTTCGAGGAGCTACGTAAACGTAATGACTCGGAACAGGTCGCGCAGTTCGTCACCGCCCTCCAGCAGGGGGAGGAGCTGGGCGCTCCGATTGTCGAGACGCTGATCGCCATTGCGAACGACATGCGCCGTACGGACGCCCAGAACGCGCGGCGGCGCGCGGCGCGCGCGGTGCCGAAGGCGACCATGGTCATCACGACCTTCATGGTGCCCGGAACCATGGTGCTGCTCGTCGCGGGGTTCTTCATCGGCTCGGGCACCGACTTCGGCTCGGTGACCGGGGACTGACGGTCTCTTTTAGGTGAAGCTCCTTCGCGGTTGCAATTGAATGTGGGACAGTCGTCGACGGAGAACTCCTCGGTGGCGGGAGGGGGTGAGACGGATGCACGACCGGGGCCGGTCGTCACGTCCACGGTTCGAACGTGGTGAACGGGGAAGGCAATGCTTCCTGGGGCACTGTTCCGAGACGGCTGTTTCGGCGTACTTTGCTCGTGTCGCGAGCGACACCACGGGGGTTGAGTCGCCGGACCATGGTGGGACGGCAGCCCATGGAGGGGAACACAATGGGGAAGCGCGTCATGCGGAACGATCGGGGACAGACCTCGATCGAATATCTGGGCATCATCGCCGTGGTGGTGGCCATCGTGCTGGTCCTGTCGACCACGGACTTCGGCAGCATGATCGCGAACGCCATCTCCGACAAGATCTCACAGGTCGTCGGCATCTGACCGGTCCCGTGACAGCGCGCCGAGATCTCAGGAGCGACGCGGGGCAGGCATTTCCGATCTACATCACCGCGGTGGCGGGCCTGCTCTTCCTCGCGCTCGCCCTCTTCGCCGTCGGCCAGGCCGGAGCCACCCGCAACGGCGGACAGACCGCCGCCGACGCGGCGGCCCTCGCGGCCGCCCAGGACTACCGCGACCAGTTGCGCAAGGGGTTCCTGAAGGCGATCGCGGACGGCAGCGCCTGGGACGACCTGCTGAACGGGCGGGGATTGGGCTCGACCAGCGCCTGTGATGAGGCGCGGTGGTTCGCCGGTCAGAACGGCGCGGACGTGACCGACTGCCACGGGCCCGAGTTCCTGCCGACGTCCTTCACCGTCACCGTCAGGACGCAGAAGCCCGTGGGCAAGACCGTCATCCCCGGCACGGAGACCAAGCACGCGAAGGCGACGGCCAAGGCGGTCGTCACCCCGCGCTGCACGGCCGAGCCGCCCGCCCCGCCGACCAAGGGGCCCGACGACGGCGGAGGCGGAGACGGCGGTAAGGGCGGCGGAGACGGCGGTAAGGGCGGCGGAGACGGCGGTAAGGGCGGCGGAGACGGCGGTAAGGGCGGCGGAGACGGCGGTAAGGGCGACGGCAAGGACGACAAGCCGCCCATCGACCTCCGCTGCGACGGACTCGACCTGACCATCGACCCGACGCGTCTCGACCTCTTCCCCGACGCCAAGGACCTCTTCTCCGTGCACCTTGCCGACTGACGGCCGACTGACGAGCGAACGAAGAGCAAAGGACAGCGAGCGATGAGCATTCGGCACACGACGAAGGCCCGGAGGGGGGCCGCCGCGACGGCGCTCGCCGCGGCCCTGGCCCTCGCCGTGGCCGGGTGCGGCAGCGGCGGCGGCGACGACAAGAAGCCCGGCGACGGCGCGGACCGGACGTCGACCGCGCCCAAGGACGACGGCGGGGATCAGCAGCCCGCGGCGGACTCGTCCAAGACCATCGGCGAGATGAAGGGTCCCGGCGGGATCGTCGTCACCCTGCACTCCGCGGAGCGCGACGACGGCGGGTTCGTCACGGTGAGCGCCACCGTCACCAACCACGGCAGCCGGCTCTTCAACGCGATCGACTGGCGCTCGAAGGAGACCGAGGTGAAGTCCCTGTCGTCCGTCTCGGGAGCATCCCTCATCGACGAGAAGGGCAAGAAGCGCTATCTCGTCCTCCGGGACACCGACGGCCAGTGCCTGTGCACCACGGGGCTCTCGGGGATCAAGCCCAACGAGAGCCGTCCGCTGTTCGCCCAGTTCCCGGCCCCGCCGAAGAGCGTCACGGAGGTCGACTTCCAGATCCCGACCATGCCGTCCGTCGGCATCACCCTCTCCGGATGAGCCGGGCCATGACACCGCAGACGACGGCCCGCCGCCCCGCGCGCCGCGGCCCCGTACTCGCCGCGCTGGCCTCCACCGCGCTCCTGGTCACCCTCACCGCCCCGGCGCCACCCGCCCACGCGGACAGCGGCCCCGGCGCGCCCGCCGACACCACCCCGCCCCTGAAGATCGACGCCAAGGACTCCGATCTGCGGATGCCCGAGGGCGCCAAGCTGGCGCCCGGCCGGGTCCTGGACATCAAGTCCGTGGTCGAGACGGACGACGGCGACGAGCGGCGGGAGGACACCAACGCCAAGGTGAAGTTCGCCCTCCAGGCCGAGGTGCTCTTCGGCAAGGACAGCGCCAAGCTGGGCGGCGAGGCGAAGGCCCGGATCAAGGAGATCGCCTCCGAGGCCGAGCGGCAGAACGCCAAGAGCGTCCGAGTCTTCGGCTTCACCGACGACCTGGGCTCCGCGGGCCATGGCATCGTGCTGTCGAAGCAGCGGGCCAACGCGGTGCAGCAGGCGCTCGCCGAGGACCTCGAACCTTCCGTCAACTACGAGATCCGGGGCTACGGCGAGCAGTACCCGATCGCGGACAATGCGAGCGAGGAGGGCCGGAAGCGCAACCGCCGGGTGGAGGTCAGCTTCCCCAGGACCGCCTGAGCGGCCTGGTTCCCGGCTCCCCAGGACGGGCGGGCCGAGCGGACCCGGCTCCCGGCTCCCCACACCGCCTGAGCAGTCCCGGCTCCCGGCTCCCGGCTCCCCACAACCGCCTGAGCGGACCCGGCTCCCGGCTCCCCACAACCGCCTGAGCAGTCCTGGCGGCGCGATGCCGCATCATGGGTGTGCCGATCGCACCATCCGCCGGAGTCCGTTCTGAGTACCGCCGTCGCCGAGTCCCTTTCCGTCGTCCTGCTGCTCGGCGTACTGGCCTTCGCGGTGGCGCGCCCGCGGGGCCTGCCGGAAGCGGTCGCGGCCGTGCCCGCCGCCGGGATCGTCGTGGCCGCCGGGGCGGTCTCGCCCGCCCGGGCCTGGGCGGAGACCCGGGAGCTGCTGCCCGTCGTGGGCTTTCTGGCCGCCGTACTGCTGCTGGCCCGGATGTGCGCGGACGAGGGGCTCTTCGAGGCGGCGGGCCAGGCCGTGGCGCGGGCCTGCGCGGGGCGTACGGACCGGCTCCTGGGCGGGGTGTTCGCCGTCGCGGCCGTCGTCACCGCCGTGCTGAGCCTGGACGCCACCGTCGTGCTGCTCACGCCCGTGGTGTTCGCCACGGCGGGCAGGCTCGGGGCGCGGTCCCGGCCACATGTCTACGCCTGCGCCCATCTGTCGAACTCGGCGTCCCTGCTCCTTCCGGTCTCCAACCTCACCAATCTGCTCGCCCTTCAGGCCGGCGGGGTCTCCTTCACCCGTTTCGCCGTGTTGATGGGGCCCGCCTGGCTGCTGACCATCGGCATCGAGTACCTGGTCTTCCGCCGCTTCTTCGCCGTCGATCTGGCCGCCGGGACCTCCGAGCCCCCGCCCGCCGACTGGCCCCGGGTGCCGGTCTTCGCGCTGACCGTGCTGCTGCTGACCCTCGCCGGGTTCGTCGGGACCTCGCTGGCGGGGCTCGACCCCCAGTGGGCGGCCTGGGCGGGCGCTCTCGTGCTCACCGTAAGGGCGCTACGGCGCCGCGAGACGACCGTAAGGGGGGCCATCGGCGCGGCCGGGCCGCTGTTCTGCCTGTTCGTGCTGGCGCTCGGGGTGGTGGTCCAGGCCGTGCTGGCGGGCGGTCTCCAGGACGCGCTGACCCAGGTGCTGCCCACCGGGACGACCCTGCCCGCGCTGCTGGGGATCGCGGCGGTCGCGGCGGTGCTGGCCAACCTCATCAACAATCTGCCCGCCGTGCTGGCGCTGCTGCCGATCGCCTCCGCGGGCGGCACCGGGCCCGTGCTCGCTGTGCTGATCGGCGTCAACCTGGGGCCCAACCTCACCTATGTCGGCTCCCTGGCGACCCTGCTGTGGCGGCGCATAGTGCATCACCACGAGCCGGACACCGGCTCCGACCTGGGGGTGTTCACCCGTCTGGGGCTGCTGACCGCACCGGCGACCGTGGTGGCCGCGACGGCGGCGATGTGGATGATGCTGAAGGTCACCGGAAGCTGAGAAGCACCGGAAGCCGAGGAGTGCCGGAAGCCGATAAGCACCGGAAGCCGAGGAGTGCCGGAAGCCGAGGAGTGCCGGGAGCTGAGGAGCGCCGGAACGCGAGGGGCCGCCGTCGCGACGGCTCGTCGCGGCGGCGGCCCTCAGCCCGCTGTCAGGGCGCCATGCGGCCCGACGTCAGGATTCGATCCAGTTGTGCGCCTGGGCGAGCTCGATGACCCGCCTGCGCACCTGCTTGATCTGGTCGGCGGTCAGGCTGCCGCCCATCTCGACCAGCGCCTCGGTGAGCTCCTGCCGCAGCTCGGCGACCGACAGCACATCGCACATGGTGTCGTCGCCGTCCGGCCCGGAGGGCCGTATGACCGGCGCGGCGGCGCGCTCGAGGACGCGGACCTCCGACGCCTTGGGCCCCTTGTCGCCGTACTCGGGAACGAACCGCACCTTGGACCCCGGCTGGAACAGGTGCTTCTCGTCCAGCAGGTCGTTGGCGTGCATGAAGACGTCCTCGCCACCGTCGTCCGGAGCGATGAAGCCGTAGCCGCGGAACTCGTCGAAACGCAGAATCTTGCCCGTGGTCGTCACCGTGCCACCCCTACCCCTACTACCTCTACCTCGATGATCCCGACCGCTACCTCGATGAATCTCGACCGCGATCGAGGGTGTCCCAACCATGACACCGAGAAGTCAGCGTACAGAAGGAGGGGGCGGCGCTGAAGGGCCGGGGGCGATCACGACGCGCACGCCCCGCCGCACGCCCCAGCGCTCCAACGTGCCCGCCTCCGCCTCCAGGACATGGCGGGAGCGCAGCCGGGGGCGCCCGAGCCGGCCGGGACGCAGGGTGTGGACGTCCACGACGGTGAGCCGCCGGTCCAGATACGCGACGTCGATGGCGAACCGCATCCGGAAGGTGTGCACCCCGCTCGCCGGGGTGAGGAGGAGCGCGCCGGTCAGCCCGTCCCGGCCGAGCAGACCGCGGGCGCGGGCGCGATAGGAGGCGGCGATGGTGAGCGGAATGCCCTCCGCGCGCCCCGCGCTCAAGCCCTCCGCGCGCCCCGCGCTGTCCTCCGCGCCCTCCCGGTCCTCCTCTGCGCCGTCCGCTCCGTCCGCGCCGCCGACCACGTGCAGCGTCCCCGTACCGTCCCGCCAGCGGCCCACCATCCGGCCCCCCTTCGGCCCTTCCCGCACCGTCCGCCCTTCCCGCGCAGTGTTCCACCGGCCGGGCGCTTCCGTAGGCTCGGCCCGTGCAACCGCTGCTGATCGTGCTCGCCGCCGCGTACGGCGCGGCCGCCGGGCTGCTCGTACCGCGCCCGCTCTACCGGCTGGCCGTCGATCCGGAGGAGCCCTGGCGCGGCGCCTGTCCGCGCGGGCACGCGCTCACCGGCCCGGCGCGCGGCTGGCTGGGCCCCGCCCGCTGCGCCGGCTGCCGGGGCGGCGAGCGGGACTACGGGACGGGCCCGGTGCCCGCCGCGGCGCTCTCCGCGCTGGTGTGCGCGGGCCTGGCGGCGGCCGTCGGCGCGCGCCCGGAGCTGGCGGTGTGGCTGCTGCTGGTGCCGCTGGGGGTGCTGCTCACGGCCGTGGACCTGGCGGTCAACCGGCTGCCGGACGTCCTCACCCTGCCCATGGCGGGCGGGGTCGCGATGCTGCTCGGCGCGGCGGCGCTGCTGCCGCACAGCGCCGGGTCCTGGCCGCGCGCGCTGCTGGGCGGCGCGGTGCTGGGCGGGGCGTATCTGGTGCTGTTCCTGATCAGCCCGAGCGGGATGGGGTTCGGCGACGTCAAGCTGGCGCTGACGCTGGGGGTGGCCCTGGGCTGGTACGGCTGGGACGTGCTCTTCGTGGGCGCCTTCGCCGGGCTGCTGCTGGGCTCCTGCTGCGCCGCGGCCCTGGTGCTGACCCGGCGGGCCGGGCGCCGGACCGCGATGGCGTTCGGCCCGTTCATGATCCTCGGGGCGGGCGCGGGGCTGGTTCTGGGGGCGCTCGGGGCCGGATGACACCGACGCGCGAATTGCCGGCCCCGCCGATGCATGGACATCCCCTCACGAAGCGTTATGGTGGAAGCCCCCCCCCTCGGGCCGGTCCGTACTCCCCCCCACGGACCGGCCCGCTTTATTTGGGGCATCTGGGGCCTCAGGGGCGGTACGTATCCCGCACGGTCGGCTACGAAGCGTGACGCAGGCCCGTCATTTGGCCGTCCCGGTTAGCCAGCCCCTCCGCCCCGCAGTAGGGTGTCGGCCTTGGGGCGGACTGCCATGGCAAGCCATGCGAGGCACTGAGGGGCTGGAAGACGTGAAGTTGCGCGACCTGGTGTACGGGCTCTACGCACGCCGGGTGGAAGGCCGCCTCGATCACGCCCAGGTGCCCAAGCACATCGGCGTCATCCTCGACGGCAACCGCCGCTGGGCCCGCGCCGCCGGCGGCACCGCCGAGCAGGGGCACAAGGCGGGCGCCAGCAAGATCCAGGAGCTGCTCGGCTGGTGCAGCGAGACGGACGTCGAGGTCGTCACCCTCTGGCTGCTCTCCACCGACAACCTGGACCGCCCCGAGAATGAGCTGGGCCCGCTCCTGAGCATCATCGAGGGCGCGGTGCGCGATCTGGCCACCGACGGCCGCTGGCGGGTGCACCACGTCGGCAACCGCGATCTGCTGCCTTCCCGGACCCAGACGGTCCTCAAGGAGGCCGAGCGGGACACCGAGCACATCGACGGAATACTGGTCAACGTGGCCGTCGGCTACGGCGGACGGCAGGAGATCGCCGACGCGGTGCGGTCGCTGCTGCTGGATCACGCCACCAAGGGCACCTCCTTCGAGGAGCTCGCCGAGGTCGTCGACATCGACCTCATCTCCGAACACCTGTACACCCGTGGGCAGCCCGATCCCGATCTGGTCATCCGCACCAGCGGTGAGCAGCGGCTCTCCGGCTTCATGCTGTGGCAGAGCGCCCATTCGGAGTACTACTTCTGTGAAGTTTTCTGGCCCGCTTTCCGCAAGGTCGACTTCCTCCGCGCACTGCGCGACTACGCCGCCCGTCACCGCAGGTACGGCAACTAGTTCCGGTCTGTAGCACGGCAGTTCACCGGCCCGGGGCCGGACGCCGACCGGCGTCCGGCCCGGGGCCGTGTAGCACGCTGGTTTCACAACGTTCATATCCGCGCCGTCATATGCCGTTGCATGCCCCCGCACGTTCGAGGGAATATCCCTTCCAGGTCGACGCCCTGTCCCACCTGTCCAGTCGGGTGTCGAACTGCCAGCGGACGGCATTGGGCCGTCCGTCCGGGAGGCCCTTTGCACACGGACGACTGTGCGGATCGTGCGTATGACGCGGAGGGCCGGCGCTCGGCCCTCCCAGTAGGGCCTGAGCCCGGTCCGTTCCCCGTCTACGGCGGGGATACCTCACTCCCGCGACGCCGTCGCACCCCAACCTCTCCCGAGGGGGTACGTCCACCCGTGGTGACCAGCAAGAAACGCCGCGAGCAAGACCGGCGCACCTATGTCCTCGACACCAGCGTCCTGCTGGCCGACCCCAATGCCATGGCCCGCTTCGACGAGCACGAAGTCGTGCTGCCGGTCGTGGTGGTCACGGAACTGGAGGCCAAACGGCATCACCCGGAGCTCGGGTACTTCGCACGGCAGGCGCTCCGCCTGCTGGACGAGTACCGCGTCCGCTTCGGCCGCCTGGACGCACCGATCCCGATCGGCGATCTGGGCGGGACCCTGCGTGTCGAGCTCAACCATTCCGACCCGGGTGTCCTGCCCGCGGCCTTCCTGCATCACGGCCGTATGCCGGACAACGACGCGCGGATCCTCGCGGTCGCCAGAAACCTGCAGGCCGAGGGGTATGACGTCACCGTCGTATCGAAGGACCTGCCACTGCGCATCAAGGCGTCCTCGGTGGGTCTGCTCGCCGAGGAGTACCGCGCGGAGCTGGCGATAACCGACTCGGGCTGGACCGGGATGGCGGAGCTCGCCATCTCGGCCGAACAGGTGGACGACCTGTTCGCCGCCGAGACCGCGTTTGTCCCCGAGGCGGCCGGACTGCCCGTGCACACCGGTCTGGTGCTGCAGTCCGAGCGTGGTAACGCGCTCGGCCGGGTCACCCCGGACGGGCAGGTGCGGCTGGTGCGCGGCGACCGGGAGGCGTTCGGGATCCACGGGCGCAGCGCGGAGCAGCGCATCGCGCTGGACCTGCTGCTCGACCCGGAGGTCGGTATCATCTCGATGGGCGGCCGGGCCGGTACGGGCAAGTCGGCGCTGGCGCTGTGCGCCGGTCTCGAGGCCGTGCTGGAGCGGCGTCAGCACCGCAAGGTGATGATCTTCCGCCCGCTGTACGCGGTGGGTGGCCAGGAGTTGGGCTATCTGCCCGGCTCCGAGGCCGAGAAGATGAGCCCTTGGGCTCAGGCGGTCTTCGACACCCTGTCCGCGGTGACCAGCGCCGAGGTGATCGAGGAGGTCGTGGGGCGCGGGATGCTGGAGGTGATGCCGCTGACGCATATCCGCGGCCGCTCGCTCCATGACGCCTTCGTCATCGTCGACGAGGCCCAGTCGCTCGAGCGGAATGTGCTGCTCACCGTGTTGTCCCGGATCGGCGCCAACTCCCGGGTGGTGCTGACCCACGACGTGGCCCAGCGGGACAACCTCCGCGTCGGGCGGTACGACGGTGTGGTGGCGGTCGTCGAGAAGCTGAAGGGGCATCCGCTGTTCGCGCATGTCACGCTGACCCGCTCCGAGCGTTCGCCGATCGCGGCACTGGTGACCGAAATGCTGGAGGACGGCCACATCTGAGCTGGTTGAGTCGTTTGCGACCACAGGGCGCCGCGCGGAAAGGCCAATGAGCCTAGCCGCGCGGCGTCTTGGCGCGCGGGGATTTCCAGAAATCCTAGGGCGTAAACGGGATGTGAGCTTTCACACCTGGCGGGGAATTGCCTCGGGGGCTCCGCGTCCGGCAGTCTGTGGGTTCCGTCAGGCCCCGCATACGGCACACCGGTACCCCCAGCGGTACAGAACCACAGCAACACCAGAATTGAAGAGAGTTCGCCGTATGCCGCCCGAGCACCTCGAGGATCTCCCGCGGGAGATCCCCACCGGGCCCGTGCCTCCCGTGACCAGCCGACCCCACCGTGTACCACCGGGGACGGAACAAGGGGAGGCCAGCGTCAGGGGCACGATTGCGCCCGCGAGGTCACCTAAGCGGGCGAGCTGGAAGGAAACCGAGTGAGCCGGATTTCGGTCCGGGGATTCGCAGTGGCCTCGGCCACCGCGGTCACCACTGTGGGCGCCGTTGTCGGCGTCGCCGCGGGCGGACAGCAGCAGCAGGGCTCGTCCGACCCGATCGAGGCGACAGCCGCCGACTCGACGCTCCTTGCGGACATACCCGCCGGGCAGCAGGCCGTTGCCCAGACCGCATCCCTGACGCAGCAGGCGGACGTCCAGTCCACCGCGGCCGACGCGGAGGCGCGCAAGTCCGCCGAGGAGGCAGCCCGCAAGCAGGCGGCCAAGGACGCGAAGGCCAAGAAGGCCGCCGCGGACAAGGCAGCCGCCGAAAAGCTGGCCAAGGAGCGGGAGGCGAAGCAGAAGAAGGACGACGTCGCGAGCCGTTCGGCCTCGCGCGACGTCGGCGACTTCCCCCAGCAGGCCTCCTACACGATCTCCGAAGTCCAGTCGATGGCGCGGCAGATCGTTCCGAGTGGCCAGTTCCAGTGCTTCAGCAACATCGTGGACCACGAGTCCACCTGGAACTACCAGGCCAGCAACCCCTCGTCTGGTGCCTACGGTCTGGTACAGGCGCTGCCCGCCTCCAAGATGTCCTCGGCGGGCTCCGACTGGCAGACCAACCCGGCCACTCAGATCAAGTGGGGCGTGAACTACATGAACGAGCGCTATGGCAGCCCGTGTGACGCCTGGTCGTTCTGGCAGGCCAACGGCCACTACTGAGCCGATCGGACCGGGCCATCCCGGCAGCGGCGCACGCTCGCACACTTCACCAAACCCCCGGCCCATGGGCCGGGGGTTTGGTGCATCCCCAGCAGGTAACGTCTCCTTGACGGCCGAGGGGGAACCTGGGGGTAGGAAACGAGAAATGTCCAATTTGCCGCAGTGGGTCGGCAGGCTGGGAACCGGACTTACCCGGCTCGCCCACCGGCTGGAATCCCAACAGGCCGAGATGCGGGGGCGCGAGGGCGACGGCGACGCCGGCCCGAGGCCCCCGTCGGGGCCCGAACCATCCGAGGAACGCCCACGGGGGGCACGGCCGTCCGGGGGCGCGCCCGGCACCGGAGCGGGCCGGGACCAGGGCGCCGGAGCCGCACGGGGTGAAGCCGAGAGCGCCAGGGAGACTGAGGGCGCCGAGAGCGCCAAGAGGGCTGAGGGCCGGGAGAGTTCCGTGAGCCCGGGGAGTCCCGAGGGTCCCCGGAGTTCCGCGAGCCCCGAGGGTCCCCAGAGTGCCGAGGGCGCCGCGGGGAAGGGCGCGGAGGGCGCGGCTCCCCGGCCGGAGCCGTCCAGCGTGCCCGCCCCGCCCGCCTACGCCCCCGCCGTCTCCGCCAAACCCGATCCGGTGGACGCCGTCCCCTGGGGCGTCCGCGTCGCCGCCGAGGCGGCCTGGCGGCTGCTGGTGCTCGGCGGCACGGTGTGGGTGCTCATGAGGGTCATCAGCTCCGTCGAGCTGGTGGTGCTCTCCTTCACCGTCGCGCTCCTCATCACCGCGCTGCTGGAACCCACCGTGACCCGGCTGCGCAGGCGCGGTGTGCCGCGTGGGCTGGCCACCGCGCTCACCTTCATCGCCGGCTTCGTCGTCATGGGCCTGGTCGTGTGGTTCGTGGTCTGGCAGGTCATGGAGAACGTCGACGAGGTCTCGGGCGAGGTCCAGGCCGGTATCGACGATCTGCGGCGCTGGCTGCTGCACAGCCCGTTCCATGTGACCGAGAAGCAGATCAACCACATCGCCAAGAGTCTGCGCGAGGCGGTCGGCGCCAACACCGAGCAGATCACCTCGGCGGGGCTCGAGGGCGTCACGGTCGTCGTGGAGGTGCTGACCGGCCTTCTGCTGACGATGTTCTCCACGCTCTTCCTGCTGTACGACGGCCCGAAGATCTGGAGCTGGACCCTCAAGCTGGTCCCCGCCCCGGCCCGCGAGGGCGTGGCGGGCGCGGGTCCGCGGGCGTGGGCGACGCTGACCGCCTATGTGCGCGGCACGGTGATCGTGGCGCTGATCGACGCGATCTTCATCGGCGTGGGTCTGTTCTTCCTCCATGTGCCGATGGCGGTGCCACTCGCCGTCTTCATCTTCCTCTTCGCCTTCATCCCGTTGGTGGGCGCGGTGGTCTCCGGCGCGCTCGCGGTGGTCGTGGCACTTGTCACCCAGGGCGTGTTCACGGGGGCGATGGTGCTGATCGTGGTGCTCGCCGTGCAGCAGATCGAGGGCCATATCCTGCAGCCCTTCATCCTCGGCCGGGCGGTGCGGGTCCATCCGCTGGCCGTGGTGCTCTCGGTCGCCGCCGGTTCGCTGATCGGCGGCATCGGCGGCGCGGTGGTGGCCGTTCCCTTGGTGGCGGTCGTCAACACGGCGGTCGGCTACCTGCGCAGCTACAGCCAGGAGAACGCGCTGCGCGCCGTCCCCGGCCCGCACGGCGCCACCGCCTCCGGCGCGGCGCCCACCGACCCGCCGGACGCGCCGCCGGGGAAGGACGCCGAGCCCGGTAGCCCGGGCCCGGCCCGTGGCCGTTGAACGCCGAAGGGCGCCCCACCGATCGGTGGGGCGCCCTTCGGGTCTCCGCGACCGTGCTGGTCTCCGCGACCGAACGGTCTCGTGACCGAGTGGGTCAGCCGTTGGCGGCCAGGACGCCCTCGGCGTCCAGGGTGGCGCCGACCGCCTGGAGGACAGAGGCGATCTTGAAGGCTTCCTGGATCGTCTCGCGGTCCACGCCCGCCTTGCGGAGCACCTGCTCATGCGAGTCGAGGCACATTCCGCAGCCGTTGATCGCGGACACGGCCAGCGACCACAGCTCGAAGTCGACCTTCTCGACACCCGGGTTGCCGATGACGTTCATCCGCAGCCCGGCGCGCAGGTTGTTGTACTCCGGGTCGGACAGCAGGTGCCGGGTCCGGTAGTAGACGTTGTTCATCGCCATGATGGCGGCCGCCGACTTGGCGGCGGTGTACGCCTCCGGCGAGAGGTTGGCCTTGGCCTCCGGCTCCAGCTCGGTCAGCACCCGCGCCGAGCGCGAGGCGATCGCGCAGGCCAGCACGGTGCCCCACAACTGCTGCTGCGGAAGCTCGGAGTTGCCGATCACCGAACCGAGGTTCAGCTTGAGGTCCTTGGCGTAGTCCGGAAGCGCGGACTTCAGCTCATCGAGTGCCATGGGGAATCAGCTCACTCACCGGAGAGGAGGGCCACCGGGTCCAGGGTGTCCTCGCCCTTGCTCCAGTTGCAGGGGCACAGCTCGTCGGTCTGCAGGGCGTCCAGCACCCGCAGGACCTCCTTGGGGTTACGGCCCACGGAACCGGCCGTCACCATGGTGAACTGGATCTCGTTGTTCTGGTCCACGATGAACACGGCGCGCTGTGCGAAGCCGTCCTCGCCCTCGATGCCCAGGTCGCGCATCAGCTCGTGCTTGGAGTCGGCCAGCATCGGGAACGGCAGGTCGCGCAGGTCCGGGTGGTCCTTGCGCCAGGCGTGGTGGACGAACTCGGAGTCGCCGGAGAAGCCCAGGATCTGGGCGTCACGGTCGGCGAACTCCTCGTTCAGCTTGCCGAAGGCGGCGATCTCCGTGGGGCACACGAAGGTGAAGTCCTTCGGCCACGCGAAGACGATCTTCCACTTGCCCTCGTAGGTCTTGTGGTTGATCTGCTCGAACTCCTTGCCGCTCTCCAGCGACACGCAGGCGGTCAGGTCGTACTCGGGGAACTTGTCACCGACGGTGAGCACGCACACTCCTTGCAGGTATTGCGTAGGAAAGGCCCGGTCGTCCGGGTTTTCCTGGGGTTGGACGGTCCCACCTTGGCACAGGGTGCATTGATCAGTGAAATAGCTACACTCGGTGGGGTTGATTGGAGGTGGCTATCAGTGGCCGCATCAGCCACACCGGCGGGCAAACCACGGCAGCCCAGCATTTCCCAGCTCAGAGCCTTTGTCGCGGTCGCGGAGCAGTTGCACTTCCGCGATGCCGCGGCCGCCATCGGGATGAGCCAGCCCGCGCTCTCGGGCGCCGTCGCGGCCCTCGAGGAGACACTCGGTGTCCAGCTTCTCGAGCGTACGACGCGCAAGGTGCTGCTCAGCCCGGCGGGGGAGCGGCTGGCGGTCCGGGCACGCACCGTGTTGGAGGCGGTCGGGGAGCTGCTGGAGGAGGCCGAGGCGGCGCGGGCGCCCTTCACCGGCGTACTGCGGCTCGGGGTGATCCCGACCGTGGCGCCGTATCTGCTGCCGACCGTGCTGCGGCTGGTGCATGAGCGCTATCCCCGGCTCGATCTCCAGGTGTACGAGGAGCAGACCGCCTCGCTGCTGGACGGGCTGGCCCACGGCCGCCTCGATCTGCTGCTGCTCGCGGTGCCGCTCGGCGCCCCCGGGGTGGTCGAAATGCCGCTGTTCGACGAGGACTTCGTCCTGGTCACGCCGCGGGACCACTGGCTGGGCGGACGCGATGACATCCCCCGCGAGGCGCTCAAGGAGCTGGATCTGCTGCTGCTCGACGAGGGCCACTGCCTGCGTGACCAGGCCCTGGACATCTGCCGTGAGGCGGGCCGCGCCGAGGGCACCCCGGTGACCACCAGCGCCGCCGGGCTCTCCACCCTGGTGCAGCTTGTGGCGGGCGGTCTCGGGGTGACGCTGCTGCCGCGTACCGCGCTGCGGGTGGAGACCGGGCGCAACGACCATCTGGCCACCGGCGACTTCGCCGATCCGGCACCCGCCCGCCGGATAGCCCTGGCCATGCGGGCGGGCGCGGCGCGCACGGAGGAGTTCGAGGCGCTCGCGGAGGCGCTGCGGGAAGCGCTGCGGCCACTGCCGGTACGGGTCGCCGGCCGGTCCGCCTCTGGAGGGTCCGCCTCCGGCCGGTCCGCCTGAACACGCCGCCGGGGCTCGACCCGCCTGGACACGCCCCCGGGGCTCGATCCGCCTGGACACGCCCCCGGGGGCCGGTCCGCCTGGACATGCCGACGGGGGCCGTTCCCATGGTGGGGAACGGCCCCCGGGCGAAGTGGGGCGGTAGGGGTGCCTACTCCGTCCGCAGACCCTCCGGCCGCATCATCCGCCACAGCGGCGGCAGGCTGACCAGGGTCACCAGCAGGATCACGCCGCCGCCGATACCGGTCATGGCGCCGAGCCCGGCCCAGTCCACGGCCAGCGGCTGGCCGACCATCTTCAGCAGCAGCACGCCCAGTGCCAGCCCGCCCGCGAGCGACAGCGCCAGGCCCAGCACCACCGGGACCGCGGTCTGCCACAGCACCGACCAGCTCAGCGTGGTGCGCCGGGTACCGAAGGCCACCAGGACGGACAGCAGCCGCTTGCGCTCGCGCAGCTGCTCCAGGGTGGTCACGATCATGCTGGCCCCGATGAGCAGCAGGGTCGCGGTGGCGCCGATGAACAGGGCCTTGCGGATGACCGCGAACTGATCCGACTGCGAGGTGCTGCTGAGCCGCATGACATCCATGGCCGGGGAGAGCGCCGCGCTGGTGTTGCGCACGTACTCGGTCGCGTCCGGCACTTTCGGATCCATCCGCATCATGGCCACCGCCTGTGGCTTCCCCAGCTCGGCGACGTCGATGGCGCCGGGGGTGGCGAGGATGCCGGTGCGCTCACTGCCGATCGGGTCCAGCCGGGACTTCACCACCTTGGCCGAGCCGGGAATCGTCCACAGCTTCTTGTGGCGCAGGTCCGGCATGCTCTCGTCGTCGAAGGCGAGATTGACCTGGGCGCCCGGTTTGACGAACTTCTCCCCGGCCTCGTAGTAGTCGGGCGACGCGTCGACGAGGAAGACGTCGCCGTTCTTGCAGCTCGTGATGCGGGCCACCTCGCGCAGCGAGGGGCAGTCGGCGACGGTGAGGGACTCTACCGGGGCCGTCGACGGGTCGTCCTTGCTGTGGCGCAGAGCGGAGACGGAGCCGTCGGTGACACCGAGCATGTCGCGCACGCCCTTGGTCGCGCGGTACCGCGCGAAGGCGTCGCGGGCCTCGGCACCGTTGGACACCGGGATGTTCGCCATCAGCTGGGCGCGGTGCGGGTCCTGGCCGGTCGACTCGGTGCTCTGGGCCTCCACGCTGGCGAAGAGCATCTGGAGCGCGAGGGCCCCGGCCACGGCGACCGTGATGCCGCTGACCGCGCGCGAAGCGGTGCCGCTGCTGAGCTGGAGCCGGCGGGTGGCGAGCTGCCAGGGCACCGAGCCCTTGCCGCCGAACCGCTCCACCACGGCCTCGACGATCCAGGGCAGCAGCGCGGTGACGCCGATGAGCAGCAGGATGGCGCCGGCCGCGGCCTGGTACGCCTTGGCGTCACCGCCCGCGCTGCCCGCCTGGAAGCCGCCCGCGAGCGGCGCCAGCAGGGCTATGCCCAGGAGCGGCAGCAGCAGCCGCCACCACAGACGGCGGCGCTTGGGCCTGGCGTTCCGTACGACCCCCAGCGGCTCGATGGCGATACCGCGCAGGGCGAGGAGCGTGACCATGACGGCCGAGGCGGGCACGGCCACCGCGATCGCCAGGGCGAGCGGGGCGGTCGGCACGATGTCGGAGGCGAAGAAGCTGATGTCCCAGACCACGATCCCCTCGATGAACACGCGCACCAGCAGGAACAGTCCGGTGCCCACGGCCAGCCCGAGGAGGGAGCCGAAGAGCGACTCACCCGCGGCGATCCGCCGGGTCATATGGCTGTCGGCGCCGACCAGCCGCAGCGCGGCCAGCCGCCGGTCGCGCCGCTCACCGCCGAAGCGGGTGGCGGTGGCGATGAAGATGATCACGGGCAGCAACAACACCACACAGCCGATGATCACCAGCAGCAGCAGCGCGGGGTCGACGGGCTGGGGCTTGCCGACGTTCTTGGTGCCCCAGCGGTCGATGTGGTAGTCGGCGGCCACCCGGTCGAACGCCTTCTGGGTGATCCCCGCGTAGTAGCGCAGGTCGGTCGGGCCGGACAGTCCGTCGTGGGAGATGGTGCCGATGGTGCGGTAGGGGAAGCGGTCGCGCAGCAGTTTGCCGTCGTCGGAGTCGAGCAGCTTCTTCAGCGCGGGCGAGACCCACATCTGACCGGGGCCCGGGATATGGCTGATGCCCGGCGGCTGGGGCGGGCTGTCGCCGTCGGGCGACATCACCAGGCCGTCGATGTCCTGGTTGCGGTACGTGGTGCTCGCCGGGCCGAGGCGGATGGTGCCGGGGCCGGGCTCGGGGTCCTCCTGGAAGCCCAGCGCGGCGCGGGCGTCGGACCGCTCACCGCGCTCCTGGTACGCGGTGGGGACGGAGGAGGCCACCAGCAGCAGCGCCACCCCCAGGCCGACGCCCACCGCCGTCATGATCGTCCTGGCCCAGCTCTCCCGGCCGCCGGTGACCGCGAACCGGGCGCCCATGGCGAGGTCGGCGGCCCAGCGGGCGACGGAGGCGCGGGTGCGGGGCTCCTGCGCCGGGGCGTCCTGGCCGCTCATCGGACCCCTGCCATGTCCCGGGCCTTGCCGTCGCGGACCACGACCTCGCGGTCGGAGTAGGCGGCGACCCGGGCCTCGTGGGTGACCAGCACCACGGCGGTACGGGACTCGCGGGCGGCCTCGGTCAGCAGCTCCATGACGCGCTCGCCGTTGAGCGAGTCCAGCGCGCCGGTCGGCTCGTCGGCGAACAGCACCCGCGGCGCGGTGACCAGCGACCGGGCGACGGCGACCCGCTGCCCCTGGCCGCCGGAGACCTCGCCGGGCCGCTTGTGGGCCACGTCCGCGACCTCCAGCCGCTCCATCCAGGACTCGGCGCGGGCCTCGGCCTCCTTGCGCTTGGTGCCGTTCAGCCGCAGCGGCAGGGCGACGTTCTCCACACAGCTCAGCTCGGGCACGAGCTGGCCGAATTGGAAGACGAAGCCGAACTCGCCGCGGCGCAGACCGCTGCGCTCGGTGTCCGACATGGCGGTCAGCTCGCGCCCGTTGTAGTGGACGGTGCCGGCGTCCGGCCGGACGATCCCGGCCAGGCAGTGGAGGAGCGTCGACTTGCCGGAGCCGGAGGGGCCCATGACGGCGACGACCTCGCCGGGGTGGATGGAGAAGTCCGCACCGTCCAGCGCGGGGGTGTGACCGTACGTCTTGTTCAGGGACGTGGCGATCAGCAAGGAGCCTGCCGGGGTCATGAACGCACCGCCTTGGCGAGTTGGCCGAGGCGGGCGGCGGTGAGTTCCAGCCAGCGCAGATCGGCCTCGAGATGGAAGAGGGCGTGGTCGCAGATGAGTTGGTCGCTGAGGTCGCCTTCGCGCTTGCGCTGGGTCAGTTCGCGCATCAGCCGCAGATGTTCGGCGCGTTGGACGTCGAGGAGATCGGCCGCGTCGCGCCCGGTGAGCAGGGCGATGACGACCTTGGTGTAGAGGACCGACTGGAGATAGGGCTCGGGCTTCTCCGGCTGGGTGAGCCAGTGCTGCACATCCGTGATGCCCGCGTCGGTGATGGCGTAGCGCTTGCGCTCCGGGCCACCGCCGTGCTCGATGCCGTCGACCTCCACCAGGCCGTTCTTCAGCAGCCGGGACATGGTCGAGTAGACCTGCCCGTAGTGCAGCGGGCGGTCGTGTCCAAATCGTTCGTCGAAGGCTCTCTTGAGGTCGTAGCCGTGGCGCGGGCCGCCCTCGAGGAGTCCGAGCAGGGTGTGGCCAATTGACATGCCCAGCACTCTACATCATGCGTATACCTGAAGTGTATAGCTGCACTGCGGGATGCGTTGCCGCAGGTCAGGGAGGTGTGAGCAGGGTCAGGGCTGGTTCGGTGTGCGGCCGGGGCTCTCCGGGCCCTCGGAGGGGCCCCCGCCCTCGGGGCCCTCGGCGGGCCGCCGCGGCGGGCGGCCCCGGCGCGGGATCGGGCGCACCGCGCCGGGCAGCCGGCCCGCGTCCGCGAGCGCCTTGCGCAGCAGGAACTCGATCTGCGCGTTGGCGCTGCGCAGCTCGTCGTTGGCCCAGCGCGCGAGCGCGTCATGGATGGCCGGATCGAGCCGCAGCAGCATCTGCTTGCGCTGCCGCGGCTGCCGACCCTTCGGCCCGCTCTCGTCGGTCACTGGTACAGCGTGCCCGTGTTCAGAACGGGCTGCGGGGAGCGGTCCCCGCAGAGCACCACCATCAGATTGCTGACCATCGCGGCCTTGCGCTCCTCGTCCAGTGCCACGATCCCCTCCTCGGTGATCCGGGCCAGCGCCGCCTCGACCATGCCGACCGCGCCGTCCACGATCTGCCGGCGGGCCGCCACCACCGCGCCCGCCTGCTGGCGCTGGAGCATCGCGGAGGCGATCTCCGGGGCGTAGGCGAGGTGGGTGAAGCGCGATTCGATGATGTGGACCCCGGCCGCCTCGACCCGGGCGTGCAGTTCGATGGCGAGCTTCTCGGTGATCTCCTCGGCGTTGCCGCGCAGCGACAGGGCGCCCTCGTCATGGGCGTCGTACGGGTACTCGATGGCGATATGCCGCACGGCGGCCTCGGTCTGGGTGGCGACGAACTCCAGGAAGTCGTCCACCTCGAACATCGCCTGGGCGGTGTCCTCGACCCTCCAGACGACGACCGCGGCGAGCTCGATCGGGTTGCCGTAGGCGTCGTTGACCTTGAGGACCGCCGTCTCGTGGTTGCGCACCCGGGTGGAGATCTTCTCGCGGCTGGTGAGCGGGTTCACCCAGCGCAGCCCGTCGGTGCGGATGGTGCCGCGGTAGCGGCCGAAGAGCTGGACCACCCGGGCCTCACCGGGGGCGATGGTGTTGAGGCCGCACATGGTGAGGATCGCGGCGACGATCACCACGATGCCGGAGACGATCAGCAAGGTGGACCCGGCGCCCTTGTGGTCGGAGGCGACGGCGGCCCCCGCGAAGATCAGGCCGACCCCGCCCGCGAATCCGGCCAGACCCCCGAGCAGGGCCAGCCCGCCGCTGACGTTGTGCGCGGGCCGCTCCCGGACCTTCGGCTCCGGAAGGGCCGGTATATCGGCCTGGTCGGTGATGCCCCCGGTGGAGGTGGCGTCGGACATGGATGGATCCCCGTTTCCGTTCGGTGGTGCGGTTGCGTTCTCGCGTTCTAGTGCGTCCTATCAAAGTGATAGCACATTACGTGCTCCTGGCAACCCTTGGCACCCGTAAGCCGTCAGTTCCCTTGGAGTGGGTGCTTTTTGTCACCTTCGGAAAAAGCTAGATCGATGAGCATTTGAGGGTTGTTGCGGTGTTAGCTTCATGAGCTGACCTGGGGGGCTTATGGACTGGAGCGGCGGGAGCGATGGGTAGAGCGGAAGAGCGACGCGCGCGGCAGAAGGGCGCTCGCCGAGCCAAGCGGGCGGCGAAGTCGGGGGGCATACGCCGCTTCTTCACCTGGAAATGGGTGCTCGGCTACGTCCTGGGGTTCTGCGCGTTGCTCATCGGGGCGTTCTTCGTCCTCTATCTGTGGGTCGATGTTCCGCCCGCCAACGCCGCGGCCAAGGCGGAGGCGAACATCTACAAGTACAGCGACGGCACGATCATGGCGAAGACGGGTGACGTCAACCGTGAGTCCGTACCGCTGTCCAAGATCCCCAAGAAGGTGCAGCACACCTTTGTCGCCGCCGAGAACAAGGACTTCTTCAGCGACTCCGGCGTCTCGTTCACCGGCACCGCCCGCGGTCTGATCAACACCGCGCTGGGCCGGGGCAAGCAGGGTGGGTCCACCATCACCCAGCAGTACGTCAAGAACTACTACCTGAGCCAGGAACAGACCGTCAGCCGCAAGCTGAAGGAGCTGGTCATCTCGCTCAAGGTCGACCAGCAGAAGTCCAAGGACTACATCCTCGCGGGCTACATCAACACCAGCTACTACGGCCGCGGCGCCTACGGCATCCAGGCCGCCGCCCGCGCGTACTACGACAAGGACGTCGAGGACCTCAGCGTCCAGCAGGGCGCCTATCTCGCGTCGGTGCTCCAGTCGCCCAGCCAGTACGACTGGTCGGCGGCGGGCCCCAACGGCAAGCGGCTCGTGAAGGCCCGCTGGAACTACGTCCTCGACAACATGGTGGAGAAGGACTGGCTGCCCAAGAGCGAGCGCGAGGGCATGAAGTTCCCGGTGCCCATCGAGCCCCGCCCCATCCCGGGCCTCGACGGCCAGGCGGGCTACTTCGTCGATTCCGCGAAGAAGGAGCTGTACAAGGCAGGGGTGGACGAGAACGAGTTCGAGGCCGGCGGCTGGACGGTCACCCTCAACATCGACCGGAAGAAGCAGAAGGCGCTGGAGAAGGCGGTCCGCACCGAGCTGACCGACAAGCTGGACCCGAAGAAGCGCAAGGTGGACGGCGACGCTCAGGTGGGCGCGGTTTCGGTGGACCCCAAGTCCGGCGGCGTCGTGGCGATGTATGGCGGTGCCGGTGCGACCGAGCACTGGACCAACAACGCCACCCGCTCGGACTACCAGCCCGCCTCCACTTTCAAGCCGCTCATCCTCGCCTCGGCCCTGGAGAACGGCTCGGCCACCCAGGACGGCACGCCGATCACGGCGAGCACCATCTACGATGGCACCAGCAGGCGGCCCGTCAAGGGCAGTGACACCGCCTTCGCCCCGCCGAACGAGGACAACAAGTCCTACGGGCCCATCTCCGTCCAGAAGGCCATGAACAACTCGGTCAACTCCGTCTTCGCCCAGATGGCGGTGGACGTGGGGCTGAGCAAGGTCAAGGACACCGCCATGGACCTCGGCATGGACGGCAGGGTGGACAACGGCTTCGACGTGCGCCCCGCGATGTCGCTGGGCGTGATGGGCGCCAGCCCCAAGCAGATGGCGGGGGTCTACGCGACCCTCGACAACCACGGCAAGACCGTCACCCCGGCGATCGTGAAGTCCGCCGAGAAGGGCGATGAACGGCCCCAGTTGCCCGATCCGGTCAACGGCCAGTCGATAAGCCGCGGCGCCGCCGACTCCGTCACCTCCGTCCTCACCGGAGTGGTCGACGACGGCACCGGCCAGGCGGTGCGGCAGCAGGGCCAGGCAGTCGCGGGCAAGACCGGCACCTCGGACGACAACAAGTCGGCCTGGTTCTCCGGCTACACCCCCGACCTGGTGACCTCCGTCGGCATGTTCGGCGAGGGCGAGAAGAAGCAGGTGTCGCTCAAGGGCACCGCGGGCGGCGGCCGGGTCAATGGCGGTGGCTTCCCGGCCCAGATCTGGGCCGCGTACACCAAGACCGCGCTGAGCGGCCAGAAGGCCTCGAAGTTCGACCTGGACACCGACATGGGGGCGGCGGTCAAGCCGCCGCCGTCGCCGAGCACGAGCGACACCTCGGAGTCGCCGTCGTCCAGCCCGTCGGCGAGCGAGTCCACCAGTGAGTCGCCCTCGTCGTCCCCGTCGGCCAGCGAGTCCACGAGCGAGTCGCCCACGTCGTCCCCGTCGGGGTCGCCGTCGGACGACGCCTCCCCGAGCGCCCCCGACCCGTCGAGTTCGTCCTCGGCCGAGGGCGGCTTCCTCCGCAGAGACCAACAGTGACGGCCCGGTGCGGGCGTGCCCCTCGGCACGCCCGCACCGGACCGCATGGCCGGAAAGGCCACTGCACGTAGAGTGGGCCAGCATGAGCGATCAGCCGCCGAAGAACAGCCGCCTCCGCGACGCCGTCCGCACCCAGGCCGAGATCCTGGACGTAGCGACCCGGGAATTTGCCGAGCGCGGCTACGCCGGGGCCCGCGTGGACGAGATAGCCACCCTCACCCGCACCACCAAGCGGATGATCTACTACTACTTCGGCGGCAAGGAGCAGCTCTACATCAAGGTCCTGGAGCGCGCCTACACCGGTATCCGCGAGGCCGAACAGGCCGTGGACGTCACCGGTCTGGACCCCGCCGAGGCCATCCGGCACCTGGCCGAGCTGACCTTCGACCACCACACCGCACACGCCGACTTCATCCGGCTGGTGTCCATCGAGAACATCCACCGGGCCGAGCACCTGACCAAGTCCGAGACGCTGGCCAAGGCGGGTACCCCGGTGATCGACCTGATCTCCGGGATCCTCGCCCGCGGCCGTGAGCAGGGCGTCTTCCGCGACGACACCGACACGGACGCCGTCGACGTGCACATGATGATCAGCTCGTTCGCCGTCTTCCCGGTGGCCAACCAGTACACCTTCGGCACCCTCTTCGGCCGCGACCCCCTGGACCCGGAGCGCCGCGCCCACTACCGCCGGATGCTCGGCGACATGGTCGTGGCCTACCTCAGCGCGAGGTCCTGAACCGTACGGCCCCGCACCGGGCGGCCCGGGACCGTACGCCTCACGACCGTGCGCCTCACGGCATCGCGAGCTCGAACCAGACGACCTTGCCCGTGGACAGCCGGGTCGCGCCCCAGCGCCGCGCCATCCGGTTCACCAGATACAGCCCGCGGCCGCCCTCGTCGGACGGCCGGGCCTGGCGCAGCCGCGGCAACTGGGGGACGTCGTCCCCGACCTCGCAGCGCAGGACGTCCGTGCGCAGCAGCCGCAGGGTGATCGGCCGCTCGGCGTAGCGCACCGCGTTGGTCACCACCTCGCTGACCAGCAGCTCCACCGCGTCGGTCAGATCCTCCAGGTCCCAGCGGGCCAGTGCCCGGCGGGCCAGTCGGCGCGCCTGCCCGGCGGTCTGCGCCTTCGGGTCCAGGAACCAGTAGGCGACATCGCTGGGCGCGATGCCCTCGAAGCGGGCGGCGAGCAGCGCCACGTCGTCGTCGCGGTCGCCGGGGCCGAGCATGTCCAGCACCTCGTCGCACAGCGGCTCCAGCGGCGGCGGGTTGGGGCCGGTGAGCCGGGCGGTGGCGGTCAGCCGCTCCCGCAACTGCTCGATCCCGGTCCACACATCGCGCATCCGCGATTCGACAAGACCGTCGGTGTAGAGCATCAGGGTGGCCCCGGCCGGGGCGTCCAGCTCGACCGCCTCGAAGTCGACCCCGCCGACCCCGATCGGCGCCCCCGGCGGCACCCGCAGCACCTCGGCGCGGCCGCCCCGGTGCAGCAGAATGGGCGGCGGATGGCCCGCGTTGGCGACCACGATGCGGTGCGCGACCGGGTCGTAGACCGCGTACAGACAGGTGGCCATGCGGTCGGTGCCCAGCCGCTGGGCCTGCTCGTCGAGGTGGTGCAGCACCTCCTGCGGCGGCAGATCGAGCCCGGCCAGGGTCTGCGCGGTGGTGCGGAGCTGGCCCATGATCGCGGCGGAGGTCATCGAATGGCCCATCACATCGCCGACCACCAGCGCCACCCGGTTGCCCGGCAGCGGGATCGCGTCGTACCAGTCGCCGCCGACCCGCGCGGTCTCGGCCGCGGGCAGATAGCGGCTGGCCAGCCGGACGCCGGTGGGCTGCGGCAGCGAGTCGGGCAGCATGGTGCGCTGCAGCTCGTCCGCGATGTACACCTCGCGCCCGTAGAGCACGGCCTTGTCGACGCCGAGCGCGGTGTGGGTGGCGAGCTGCGCGGCCACCAGCAGATCGTCCGGTTCGAACGGCGGCCGGTCCGGGCGGCGTACGAACACGGCCGCGCCGATCACCCGGCGGCGGCCGCGCAGCGGCGCCAGCACGGTGCGCTGACCGGTCGCCACCGAGGGGCCCTCGCCGAGCAGTTCCGGCAGCGCGGCGCGGGCGGCCTGCGAGTCGCCGAACACCGGCCGCACCCCGCGCAGCACCTCGGCCAGCGGACCGCCCGCCTCCACCTCGCACAGCTCGGCGGCCGGGCCGCCGCCCACGGCGGGCGACAGATCCGGCTGGGAGGGCAGCAGGGAGAGCCGGCCGCTTTCGGTGTCCGGGTCCAGCGGGATCCGGTCGGTGCGGCGCAGCCGCAGCACCACCGGGCCGACCGGGCGCTCGTCGCCGACCGGCAGCGGATCGCGCAGATATACCAGGATCGCGTCGGCGAAGGTGGGCACGGTGGCCCGGCACAGGCCCAGCACGATCTCGTCCAGGTCGATGCCCCGGGCGATCCGCCGGGTCGCGGCCCCCACGAACCGCAGCCGGTCGCCGCCCCGGTCGCGCGTGGCGGCCTCGGCGGCGGCGGTGCCGCTCGCGGGCGGCACCGTGGGCACTCCGCCCTCCGGAGCGCTGTACGCCACCTCGCCCGCGGCGGCGGCCGCCGCGTGGGTCTCACCGGCCCGCTCCGGGTGCTCGCCGGCACCGGCTCCCCGGCGCGCCACTCCCCGGCCCCGGCCGCCGCTCTGGGCGGCCGGGGGCTGTTCATCGGGGCCGGTGCCGCCGCTCGGCCCTCCGGGCCGGCCCGACGCGCCTCTTGCGGCATTGCGATCCGCGTCCCACACAGGCTCGCCCTCCGGTGTGCCGTGCTCCGGCTGCGCCGGGTGCTCGCTCTCCGCCGTGTTCCGGCGCTCCCTGCCTCCGCCACCGCGCGCCGCGGCGGCGCCTCCCTGCCCGTCGGTGCCGTCGGCTCCGCTCCGGCCACGGCGCCCGCGCCCCGTCCGGTCGGCGCTGTCGCCGCGCTCGGGGGCGCCGCCGCGCTCTCTGGCGCGCGGCACGGGCTCCCCTTCGGGGCCCGGGGGTCCGTCATGGGCCGCCGGGCCCGCGGGGCCGGCGCCGACCGGACGGGGCTCAGCAGGACGCGGGCGGCCGCCGCCGGGCTCCTGGCCGGGGGCAGCCGTCTGCCGCACGGCGGTCCGCGGGTCCGGGACCGCGCCGTGCGCGTCGTCGGGCGCGGGCGCGCCCGGGGCGGCGGCAGAGGTGGCCGCCTGCCGCCTGTTGTGGGAGGTGGGGTGCTCCGTCACGCGTGGGTTTCCATCCGTCCGGGGCCGTGCGCCCGCAGGTCGTGGGCGCACCGAGTGTCAGGCACGTCGTCGGCAGTTCAGATAGAGCTGGATCTCGGGTGGTACGTCCGTGCTGGCCGGGGCGTACGCGTGTGAGTCCTCCCCGAGGATCTCGAAGCCCGCTTCACGTACGACCTGGCGCAGCTCGTCCCGCAGATAACCGGATACCCGGACCGAGTTGCCGAGGAACGGGATGGGGAAGTCGTCGATGTCCGCCTCCACCATGCCCAGCCCCAGCAGCCCCCCGGGTCTGAGCACCGCGTGCAGGGTCCGCAGTGCGTACGGGATCTCCGGGCGGGGCAGCAGCAGCAGCGTGAAGTAGCCGGCGATGCCGTCGAAGGGGCCGAGCTCCAGGGGGCCTCCCGGGCCGTACCGTCCGCCCACCCGCAGATCGACGATGTCCACATGGTGGAAGGTGGCCTCCGGCACATTGTCCCGGGCCAGCTTGAGCATCCCCGGGGAGATGTCGATCCCGACCACCTCGTGCCCCGCGTCCACAAGCTGACGGGCCGTGGGCAGGCCCGTACCGCAGCCGACGTCGAGCAGCCGGGAGCCGGGCGGCAGCGATTCGGCCAGCCACTGACCGGCCGCGATCTGGCCCTCCTTGTACGGAAAGGCCTCGTCATAGCGGTCGCTGATGGTGTCGAAGGCGTCCGCCTGACCGCTGCGGTCCAGTGCGAGGCGGTCGAAGTCCTCGTAGCCCTCGTAACCGTCCCTGCACGCGTCCTCACCGCTCACGACTCCGCCCCCTCCTGTGACAATACGTCAGATCTTGTGCGTCGCCCGTGACTTGCGCCGGCGTCTGGTGTCCCGCATGGGCAGTGTTCCGGACGACGATCCTACGTTTGAAACACTGGGACACGACAAGAGGTTCATGACCTCGAGTGTGCCGAGGTGTGCTTCTTGTCCGTACGGCCCCAGTCCGCCGGAAGGGCGGGCACGGACCATGCGGGGTCGGGCCGCCAGTCCTCCCATCCGTCCCGGAACGGCGGTCCCCAGGACTCGATGGCCGCCACGGCCGCCCGGCCCGCGGTCCGGACCCGCTCCGCCTGCTCGGGGCCCATCAGCCCGGCCCGCTGCGCCTGCGCGAACTCGTCCTCGTCCTTCCATTCCCAGCTATGGTCGGGGTAGACCGCGATGTCCAGGAAGTGGTCCTCGGAGTCCACCCCGCGGGCCCAGCGGACCAGCGGCTCCTCCAGGTTCACGTACCAGTTCTTGAACTGCCAGCCCTGGTCCCAGAACAGCCACACCGACCACGGCTCGCCGGGCCGGGCCAGCTTCAGCACCCCGGTGCCGAACCACTGGGACAGCGCGGTGGTCCGCGGCTTGGTGTAACGGGTGGACAGCGGCTCGTGGTGCACCGAGGTGCCGTCGGTGAGCTGCGGTTTGACGCAGGGGGTGCCGGGGGCGAGCCAGACGGCGAGCAGCTCGGCGGTGTCCTCGACGACGGTCACGGGACGGCAGATGTGGATGAGCTCGGAGGCGTTGGCCCGATAGCGCCACAGGATATGGTCACCCGGTGCCCACCGGGCGATGTCCGCCGTCCCCGTCGTCTCCGCGATGTCCGCTGTCATGAGCAGATCTTAGGTGCGCCGGGGCCGCGATGCCGTGACCTATGCCGCAACCGGTGGCCAACGCCCGGCTAAGGATGTGTCATGCGCAGGACGTCGAGCGCCTCGTCCAACTGCTCCAGGGTCAGCAGCCCGCGCTCCACATAGCCGGACTCCAGCACCACCTCCCGGATGGTCTTGCGCTCCGCCAGCGACCGCTTGGCCACCTTCGCCGCCTCCTCGTAGCCGAGGTAGCGGTTCAGCGGGGTGACGATGGCCGGCGAGGACTCCGCGTACTCTCGGGCCCGCTCGACGTTGGCGGTGATCCCGTCGATGGTGCGGTCCGCGAGCAGCCGGGAGACATTGGTCAGCAGCCGGATCGACTCCAGCAGATTCCTGGCGATCACCGGGAGCATCACATTGAGCTCGAAGTTCCCGGCGGCCCCGGCCATGGCGACGGTGGTGTCATTGCCGGTGACCTGCGCCGCGACCATCAGCGTGGCCTCGGGGATCACCGGGTTGACCTTCCCCGGCATGATCGAGGAGCCGGGCTGCAGATCGGGCAGCGCGATCTCGGCGAGCCCGGTGCGGGGGCCCGACGCCATCCAGCGCAGATCGTTGGAGATCTTGGTGAGGCCGACCGCGATCGTCCGCAGTTGCCCGGACGTCTCGACCAGCCCGTCCCGCGCGCCCTGCGCCTCGAAGTGGTCCCGGGCCTCGGTCAGCGGCAGCCCGGTGGTGCGGGCCAGCTCGGCGATGACGGCGGCGGCGAACCCGGGCGGGGTGTTGATCCCGGTGCCCACCGCCGTACCGCCCAGCGGCAGCTCGGCCAGCCGGGGGAGCGCGGCGCGCAGCCGCTCGATCCCGTACCGCACCTGGGCCGCGTAGCCGCCGAACTCCTGACCGAGGGTCACCGGAGTGGCGTCCATCAGATGGGTGCGCCCCGCCTTGACCACCTCCGCGAACTCGGCCGCCTTGCGCTCCAGCGCCTCCGCCAGATGGGCCAGGGCCGGGATCAGATCGCGGGTGACGGCCGCGGTGGCCGCGATGTGGATCGACGAGGGGAAGACGTCGTTGGAGGACTGGCTGGCGTTCACATGGTCATTGGGGTGCACCGGACGGCCCAGGCGCTCGGTCGCCAGGGTGGCCAGCACCTCATTGGTGTTCATATTGGACGAGGTGCCGGAGCCGGTCTGGAAGACGTCCACCGGGAAGTGATCGTCCCAGCGGCCCTCGGCGACCTGAGCCGCCACCTCCGCGATGGCCCCCGCGATGTCCTTGTCCACCACGCCCAGATCCGCGTTGACCAGGGCGGCCGCGCCCTTGATGCGGGCCAGCGCCTCGATATGCGCCCGCTCCAGCCGCTGCCCGCTGACGGGAAAGTTCTCCACCGCCCGCTGGGTCTGGGCGCGCCACTTGGCGTGCGCCGGGACCCTGACCTCTCCCATCGAGTCGTGCTCGATGCGGTAGCCCTCCCGGGGGCTGTCGTCGCGGTGGCTCTCGTCGGTCATGGGGACACCTCCGTCCAGCACAGCGTCATCACGCCACCCCGTGTTCCCGCGCCCGCCGTGCCGAACAAGTGAGCCCGGTCACCGTACGGCCTCCGGCGCCCGCGGCGTGTCCACCTCGCCGGTGCGCTTGAGCTTCTGCCACGGCAGCAGGGCGCCGGTCGCCGCGGTGACACAGGAGTGCAGCAGCACCAGATACATCAACTGGCGGTAGGCGATCTGCTGCAGCGGCAGTACGGCCAGTGCCCGGTAGTCCTCCCGGTCCAGCCGGAACGCGTACGCCGCGCCCAGGAGTTGCACCAGCAGCAGCGCGCCCCAGGCCAGCAGCGAGCGCACCGGGTCCAGGAAGATCACCCCGTAGAGGGTGAAGAGGTCGATCAGCGGCGCGCACAGCGGGGTGAGGATCTGGAACAGCACCACCAGCGGCATCCCCACCCGGCCGAACCGCCCCGAGGGCCCCCGGTCGATCAGCGAGCGGCGGTGCTTCCACAGCGCCTGCATGGTGCCGTAACTCCAGCGGTAGCGCTGCTTCCACAACTGGCCGAGGGAGCTGGGCGCCTCGGTCCAGGCGCGGGCGTGCTCCTGGTAGACCACCTGCCACCCGGCCCGGTGCAGGGCGATGGTGATGTCGGTGTCCTCGGCCAGGGTGTCCGCGCTCATGCCCCCCGCCTCCAGCAGCGCCCGGCGGCGGAAGGCGCCGATCGCGCCGGGGATGGTGGGCATGCAGCGCAGCAGGTCGTACATCCGCCGGTCGAGGTTGAAGCCCATCACATACTCGATGTGCTGCCAGGCGCCGATCAGCTTGCCCCGGTTGCCCACCTTGGCGTTGCCCGCGACCGCGCCCACCCGCGAGTCGGCGAACGGACGGACCAGCTCACGGATGGTGGTGGGCTCGAAGACGGTGTCGCCGTCCATCATCACGATCAGCTCGTGGCCGGCGTGGGCGATGCCCCGGTTGAGCGCGGCGGGCTTGCCCGCGTTGGCCTGGCGCAGCACTCGCACGTTGGGCAGCCCCATCGCCTCGGCGATATCGGCGGTGCCGTCGGTGGAGCCGTCGTCCACAACCAGGATCTCGATCGGGTGGGTGGAGGCGGACAGCGACCTCAGGGTGTTGGCGATGCACTCCTTCTCGTTGTACGCGGGCACGATCACGCTCACCGGATCGGTCACCTCCTGCACCCGGCTCCAGCGCCGCCGCTCCCGCGAGCGCCGGTGCCACCAGGCGAGGAGCACCATCAGCAGCAGCCGCCCGATCACCGAGAAGCCCACCAGGCCCAGCAGCCCCATCAGGAACGGGAGCGCGTCGTGGGTGAACGCGGCGGCCCAGATCAGCGCCCGGCCCTCCCAGATCGGCAGGGTGTGCGCCGGGTGGTTGGCGCTGTGGGCGCCGAGCGCGCCGGTGACGGTGGTGAAGGAGTAGCCCTTCTTCTGCATCCGCTCGATGTACAGCCCCAGGGCCGTCACGGTCCGCGCGCGGTTGCCGCCCGCGTCGTGGAAGAGCACGGACGCGCCCTTCTTCCCCTCGGGAGTGGCGTTCTGGACGATCTCCTTGACCGGGGGCCGCTGCCAGTCCTCGCTGTCGGCGTCCACGAACGCGCTGATGTAGCCCTTGGAGCCGATGTGCTGCTGCACCGGCCAGGTGCGGTCGTCCAGCGCGCGGACCTTGGAGGCGTACGGCGCCCGGAAGAGCGAGCTGGTGATGCCCGCCGCACCGGCCAGGGCGAGCTGGGACTGGGCCAGTTCGCGGTCCATGCGCCCCTTGTCCTGGTACGACAGGTCGACATGGGAGAAGGTGTGCACCCCGACCTCATGGCCCGCGGCCCGCATCCGGCGGACCAGCTCCGGATGGCGGATCACCATCTGGCCCAGCACGAAGAAGGTCCCCCGCACCTTGTGGCGGCGCAGTACGTCGAGGATCTTCGGGGTCCAGCGGGGGTCCGGGCCGTCGTCGAAGGTCAGCGCGATGGTCCTGGACGGGATGGCGTGCTCGGTGGCCTTCCCCTTCCGGCCGAAGGTGATCACCGGCCCGCCCTTGCGCAGCCGGTCGGGGACGGTGCGCGAGGCGTGTGAGCGGTACACCCGGGCGTCGTTGCCGACCTCGGCGTGCAGATAGCCGTCCAGCAGCAGGGTGCATACCAGCGCGAGCAGGGTCGCGAGGGCGAGCACCATGCGGGTGCGGGTACGGAGCTTTCGCAGCTTGACGGTACGGAGCTTGGGAGTGTGGCCGTCAGCTTTGGACAGCTTGGGGGTGCGGAGCCTGCCCGTGAGCCTGAGCCTGCCCATGACCCGGAGTCTGCCGGTGAGCCTCGCGGCGCGGCGCCCGGAGCCGGTCAGCCGGAACGCCGTGCGGGACGAGCCGTCCTGACGGGGCGCGGGGGGTCGGCGGCGCGGCCTGGGCAGCCTCGGCGGTCTGCCGCCGGTCATGACCCCTCGCCGTCGGCTTCGGGGGCGCCCGGCCCACCGGCCGGGGCGCCGCCTCCGGCGGGCCCCTGGGGGCCCTTCGGGGGCTTGGGCGGGTCGGCCTGCGGGGGCTTCTGGGTCTGGGGCTTCTGGGGGGACTTGGCGTGGCCGGGCTTCGTGGTGCGGCCGGGGGCCTGCGGGTGGCCGGAGCCCTTGGCCGGTGGCTCGGCGGCGTCGGAGTGCTTCTTCGGCGGGGTGTGCGACGCGTCCGCGGGGTGCTTGGCGGACGGGTGGGCGGCCGGATGCGAGGGCGCGTGGGCGTGCTTGCGGTGCTTGGCGGGCCGGTGCCCCTCGGCGGACTCGCGGGCGCCGGGGCGGGGGTGCGCGGGGGAGTGCCGCGGCGCCGCGCGGTGGGCCTTGGGCGGGGCGGGCTGCGGAGGCGCGGGCCGCGGCCGGGTGGTGACGGGGGGAAGGGCGATGGGCTGCCGGGCGGACTGGGGCTCCGGGCGCTCGGAGTCGTACCGGTGGCGCTGATGCTGACGGTGGGTCGGCGCGTACTCGTACTCGTCGTCGGGCCGCTCATGCGATCCGGAGGGCCCCGAACGCCCCTCCGGGGTGTGCTTCGGCTCCCGGCCGAACGCCTCGGTGGCGACGGGATGCCCGGGGATCAGCGTCTGCGGCGCGAATGGCGTACCGCCCGCGTAGCCCAACCCCAGGACCGCCGAATAGCCGAGGCAGGCGGCCCCCGCGACTACGCCCACATGTCGTACGAATCGGCCACGGCGCCCGGAGAGGTCCACGAACACGGGCCCCTTCCGGGCCACGTCAGCGCGGAGGGGACGCGAAGGCGCGCGCTCGGCCACATCTGACTGAGGATCCATACGGAAGAGGCTAATGCAGAAAATACGACATGCGACATATAAGTCAAACATGCGGTGTGTCATAGTTCAGTAGGCTTCACTGAATATGCGAGGTTTGGCGCGGAGAACGGCACGGGCGGCGCAGCCCCCGGCGCCTCGTACCGGACCTCAAGAAGGAGCCAGAGCCATGAGGGCCAGCCCCCGCATGAGCGGAATCGCCGTGGCCGGCGCGGTGGTCTGCGCCACCATCGCCGTATGGGCGGGACACCACAAGCAGTCGCCCGAGCCGCACGCCGCGCCCTCACAGCCGCAGGCGTCGCAGCCCCCCGCGGCACGGACGCCCGCCGAGTTCGTGCCGTACGTCAACGCCTGGTCGGACTCGGCGTACGACATGGCCGCCGCGGCCGCGCGCGGAGTCAAGGAGTTCACGCTGGGCTTCGTCGTCGCGGGCGACGGCTGCACCCCGGCGTGGGACGGCGGCACCTCGCCCGAGGACCCGGCGCTCGAGGCCCGGGTCGAGGGCGTCCGCCGGGCGGGCGGCGACGTACGGATCTCCTTCGGCGGCGCCGAGGGCACCGAGCTCGCCACCGTCTGCACCGACGTCCCCGAACTCGCCTCCGCCTACACCGAGGTGATCGAGCGATACCAGGCGCACCGGATCGACTTCGACCTCGAGGGCGAGGCGCTCGCCAACACCGAGGCGGCCGCCCGCCGCGCCCAGGCGCTCGCGCTGATCCAGCGCACCCACGAGGGCCTGAACATCTCCTTCACCCTGCCCGCCATGCCCGACGGGCTGACCGCCGAGAGCGTCGCCCAGTTGGAGGCCGCCAAACAGGAGGGGGTCATCCTCTCGACCGTCAACATCATGGCGATGAACTACAGCGGGGACCATACGGGCGACATGGGCGACTAC
Organism: Streptomyces violaceusniger Tu 4113; assembly: GCF_000147815.2. Lineage (NCBI taxonomy): Bacteria > Bacillati > Actinomycetota > Actinomycetes > Kitasatosporales > Streptomycetaceae > Streptomyces > Streptomyces violaceusniger. Next base: position 1,209,310 of record NC_015957.1, read on the forward strand.
GCCGTCCAGGCGGCCACCGCCGCGCAGGCCCGGATCCGCGAGGTGCTCGGCATGTCCGACGCCGCCGCCTGGAAGGTGCTCGCCGTGACGCCGATGATCGGGGTCAACGACGTCACCGGCGAGACCTTCACGCTGGAGGACGCGTCCGGGCTGGCGCGGTTCGCCGCGGACAAGGGGATCGGACGGCTGTCGATGTGGTCCGCCGAACGCGACCAGCCGTGCACCCCGGAAATGACCCAGTCGGCCACCCCCGCCGCCCCCACGGCCGGTGCCGCGGGCCCCGAGACGGCCGAGAACGTCGTCCCGAACACGCGCTGCAGCGGCGTCCTCCAGCGCCCCGGCGCCTTCGAGGCAGCACTGAGAGGCTGAATGCCCAGCCCGTCCCGCCTTTGGACGAGCCCCGCCCAGGCCCCTGTCCCAGCCCGTCCGGCGCTTGAGGACAGGGCGGTCCCGGGTAATCCAGCCCGTCCGGCGCTTGAGGACGAGTCCCGCCCAGGGCCGGTCGGCGGTCCAGGGGGCGGAGCCCCTGATCCAGCCCGTCCGGCGCTTGAGGACAAGGCCCGTCCCGGGCCGGGCGGGGGCCTGGGGGCGGAGCCCCCGGGATGGGACGGGTAAGGGCGGCGGGGGCGCATCCACGCCCCCGCCGCCCCGCAGGCGTTACGCCACCCCCGGCCCCCGCACCGGAATACTCGTGAACGTCGGCTGCGGCGCCGGATCCTGGAAGAAGTCGTTCCCCTTGTCGTCCACCACGATGAACGCCGGGAAGTTCTCGACCTCGATCCTCCAGACCGCCTCCATGCCCAGCTCCTCGTACTCGAGGACCTCCACCTTCTTGATGCAGTCCTGGGCCAGCCGCGCCGCCGGACCGCCGATCGAGCCCAGGTAGAAGCCGCCGTGCGCGGCACACGCGTCGGTGACCTGCTTCGAGCGGTTGCCCTTGGCCAGCATGACCTTCGAGCCGCCCGCCGCCTGGAACTGCTCGACGTACGCGTCCATCCGGCCCGCCGTCGTCGGGCCGAACGAACCGGAGGCGTAGCCCTCGGGGGTCTTGGCCGGGCCCGCGTAGTAGACCGGGTGGTTCTTCAGGTACTCGGGCATCTCCTCGCCCGCGTCCAGCCGCTCCTTGATCTTCGCGTGCGCGATGTCCCGGGCGACGACCAGCGTGCCGGTGAGCGAGAGCCGGGTCTTGACCGGGTGCCTGGTCAGCTCGGCCAGGACGTCGTCCATCGGCCGGTTGAGGTCGATGGCGACCGCGTCCAGGTCCGGGCCCGCGCCCTTGGTCAGCTCCTCGTCCGTCGTCTCCGGCAGGAAGCGCGCCGGGTCGGTCTCGAGCTGCTCCAGGAAGACGCCCTCCGGCGTGATCTTGGCGAGCGCCTGGCGGTCGGCGGAGCACGAGACGGCGATCGCGACCGGGCAGGAGGCGCCGTGGCGCGGCAGCCGGACCACCCGGACGTCATGGCAGAAGTACTTGCCGCCGAACTGCGCGCCGATCCCGATCTTCTGCGTCAGCTCGAAGACCTTCTCCTCCAGCTCCTTGTCGCGGAAGCCGTGGCCGGTCGGGGAGCCCTCGGCGGGCAGTTCGTCCAGGTAGTGCGCGGAGGCGTACTTGGCGGTCTTGAGCGCGTACTCGGCGCTGGTGCCGCCGACCACGATCGCCAGGTGGTACGGCGGGCAGGCGGCCGTGCCCAGCGAGCGGATCTTCTCCTCCAGGAACTTCATCATCGATGCCTCGTTCAGCACCGCCTTCGTCTCCTGGTAGAGGAAGGACTTGTTGGCCGAACCGCCGCCCTTGGCCATGAAGAGGAACTTGTAGGCGCCGCCGTCGGTCGCGTACAGCTCGATCTGCGCGGGCAGGTTGGAGCCGGTGTTCTTCTCCTCCCACATGGTCAGCGGGGCCATCTGGGAGTAGCGCAGATTGAGCTTGGTGTACGCGTCGAAGACGCCCCGCGACAGGGCCTCCTCGTCGCCGCCTTCGGTCAGCACGTTCTGCCCGCGCTTGCCCATGACGATCGCGGTGCCGGTGTCCTGGCACATCGGGAGCACCCCGGCGGCCGCGATGTTGGCGTTCTTCAGCAGGTCCAGCGCGACGAAGCGGTCGTTGGCGCTGGCCTCCGGGTCGTCGAGGATGCGGCGGAGCTGGGCGAGGTGGGCGGGGCGCAGATAGTGCGAGATGTCGCGCATCGCCGCGGCCGCGAGCCTGCGCAGCGCCTCCGGCTCGACCTTCAGGAAGGTGCGCCCATCGGCCTCGAAGGTGCTCACGCCGTCGGAGGTCACCAGGCGGTAGGGCGTGGTGTCTTCTCCCAGGGGCAGCAGGTCCGCATAGGCAAACGCTGGGTGGGCGGGACGGGAGACGGGGGGCATCGCGGCCATTCCTCACTCGACAGGGCTTCGGCTGACTTCGTCGACAGCGCGTCCACAAGCGTAGAACGGGGCGGCGGAACGGGACCTGTGAGGTAGGGCTCAGTAGCGGGCGCGGGGACCGGTAGGGGAAAGGATCAGGGAGACGTCAGGGATCGTCCCCTAGTCGCGATAGATCGCGACTGGATACCCTGAGTCCGTGGATGAGCAGCAGCCCGTGACCCTGACCAAATCCGCCCCCGCACCCGCCCCCGCGGCCGCCTCGGCTCCGACCCCGGTCCCGGTCCCGGCGTCCGCGCCCGTCGCGGAGGCGGAGCTTCGCGCGTCCGACGCGGACCGCGACCGGATCGCGGACATCCTGCGGGAGGCCCTCGCCGAGGGGCGGCTGGAGCCCGAGGAGCACGCCGAGCGGATCGACGCGGTCTATCGCGCCAAGACCCTCGGCGAGCTGGAGCCCCTGGTGCGCGATCTGCCCGTCGCCCCCGCCCGCGGCGCCGGCTCGGCGCAGGCGCGCGACGCGGAGACGGACTGGGCGCGCACCGTGCCCGAGTCGGAGAACCTGGTGGCGGTCTTCGGCGGTTCGACGCGCAAGGGCCGCTGGCGGGTCAGGCGCCGTACGAACGCCCTGGCGGTCTTCGGCGGCGTCGAAATCGATCTGACCGAGGCGGTCTTCGAGCACCGGGAGATCGTCATCAATGTCGTGGCCGCCTTCGGTGGCGTGGACATCAAGGTCCCGGAGAACGTCTCGCTCCGCGGCTCGGGCGCGGGCATCCTCGGCGGCTTCGACGTCAGGACGTACGAGGCGCAGGACCCCGACGCACCGGTGATCCACGTCACCGGGTTCGCGGTCTTCGGCGGTGTCGAGGCCAAGCCCAAGCGGGGGAAGCGGCTGAAGAACCTTCGGGCATAAGCCCTGAAGAACGAGCATGCGCGCGGGAAGTTCCGGGTGGGACAACGGTGTGCATAAGCGCGCGCACAGCGGGTAAGGCTTGGTGCATCGTCTCTCGTACGGCTGATGGGGGTGCTCACGGGGCCGTACACCTCGAGGCGGGCAAGGGTGACCACCGGAGCCGTCGTCAGGAGTAGACCGTGCTGCAACCGCATCAGCCCCTGCTGGAAGCCGCCGTGCCCCCGCAGCGCGTCCCCGCGCGGGATCAGGCCGGCCCCTGGCACTCGGAGGCGGTGTGCCGACGGGACGAGGCCGGGCTGTTCTTCGCTCCTTCCAAGGAGCCCACGGCTGCCAGGCTGTCGCGGGAAGAGGCCGCCAAGCGCGTCTGTGCGCGCTGCCCGGTCATGGTCGAGTGCAGGGAGCACGCACTGCTGCAGCCCGAGCCGTACGGCGTGTGGGGCGGGCTGACCGCGGCCGAGCGCCGGGTCGTGCTGGCCCGCCGCCGGCGGCGGGAGGCGGAGCTGCAGCGCGCGGTGCAGGTCGCCGCCGCGGGCTGAACTCTTCGGGACCTGGGCCGGGCCCCGCCGGGAGGCGGGACCCGGCCCTTGTCATGTGCCGTCCGCGCTAGGCGCCGTCCGCGTGAGATCCTGTTCGCGTTACGTGCTGTCGCGCGCTCAGCTTGGCCGTTCGAAGTCGACGGCGGCGTAGGCGCGCAGCTTGGCCAGCCGGTGGGTGGAGTCGATCTGCCGGATGGTCCCCGACTTGGACCGCATGACCAGCGACTGGGTGGTGGCGGTCTCCGCGCGGTACCGCACCCCGCGCAGCAGATCCCCATCGGTGATGCCGGTCGCGACGAAGAACACATTGTCGCCGCTGACCAGGTCGTCGGTCTCGAGGACCTGGTCGAGGTCGTGGCCCGCGTCGAGGGCGCGCTGCCGCTCCTCGTCGTCCTTGGGCCACAGCTTGGCCTGGATGGTGCCGCCGAGGCACTTGATCGCGCAGGCCGCGATGATGCCCTCCGGCGTACCGCCGACGCCCAGCAGCAGGTCCACACCGGTGCTCTCGCGCGCGGCCATGATCGCGCCGGCCACATCGCCGTCGGAGATGAACTTGATCCGGGCGCCCGCCTCCCGGATCTCCTTGACGATGCCCTCGTGGCGGGGGCGGTCGAGGACCACGACGGTGACGTCCTCGGGGCTGGACTTCTTGGCCTTGGCGATCCGGCGGATGTTCACGCCGGGGGGCGCCGTGATGTCGACGAACTCGGCGGCGTCGGGGCCGGTGACCAGCTTGTCCATGTAGAAGACGGCCGACGGGTCGAACATGGTGCCGCGCTCGGCGACCGCGAGCACGGAGACGGCGTTGGCCATGCCCTTCGCGGTGAGCGTGGTGCCGTCCACGGGGTCCACGGCCACGTCGCACTCCGGGCCGGTGCCATCGCCCACGCGCTCACCGTTGAAGAGCATCGGCGCCTCGTCCTTCTCCCCCTCTCCGATGACGACGACGCCGTTCATCGAGACGGTGTGCACGAGGGAGCGCATGGCCTTCACGGCGGCGCCGTCGGCGCCGTTCTTGTCGCCGCGGCCCACCCAGCGGCCGGAGGCCATGGCGCCCGCCTCGGTGACCCGGACGAGTTCCAGGGCGAGGTTGCGATCGGGAGCCTCGGGGCTGACCTCGAGCGGGGAGGGGAGATGATGCTCGGTCATCGGAGCGCACCTTTCTGTACGGCGACGGACCGGGAAGTCCCTCCTTCCCGCAGGGGGCTAGGAGGGTGAGGGTGTTCATGACCTTATCCGCTGATTGGCTAAGTGAGCAGACAGCCCCACGCATGAGCACGGCCCTGTTGCGAGGTGCGGCGACCGGATGAGGGACGATAGGGGGCGTGGCAGGTATGCGTGGCAAAGAGACGGTCCGGGACATGGTGCTGTCGCTGGCGGCGATCGGCGTCGTCGCGGCGGGCATCTACCTCTTCGGCATCCCGCACGACGAGGGCGCCAAGGGCTCCGGGGTGAAGACGGTGGACTACCGCGTGGAGCTGGACACGGCCCGCCGCGCCGCCCCGTACCCGGTGGCCGCCCCCGAGTCCGGGAGCCTGCCCAAGGGCTGGCGCGCGACGTCGGTGACCTACCGCCCGGCCGCCGAGCCGGACGGCGCGCTCTGGCACCTCGGCTTCCTCGACCAGGACGAGGAGTACATCGCGGTCGAGCAGAGCGACGGCAAGCCCGTGCCGTTCGTGGAAGAGGTCACACAGCAGGCGCGGGAGACGAAGCGCACACAGCGGATCGACGGCGATGAGTGGGTCCGCTACGAGGGCGACAAGTACGACGCGCTGGTGCGCCAGAAGCCGGGCGTGACGACGGTGGTCACCGGGACGGCGTCGTACGGGCAACTGACGAAGATGGCCGCCGCGCTCACCGAGAAGAAGGGCTGAGCGCGACGGCCGAAGGGCGTGGCCCGGACCGATGGTTCGGGCCACGCCCTTCGGCTTGTGGCTTGTGGCTCGTGTCTCTGTGGCCTGTGGCCGATCAGACCGTGGTGATGACCTCGTCGTAGTCCAGGCGCGGGCCACGGGGGAACCAGGCGTCCTCGCCCGGCTTGCCGATGTTGATGACCACCAGCGGGGTGTGGTCCTCGTCCAGGAACTCCTTCTGGACCCCGGCGGCGTCGAAACCGGTCATCGGGCCGGCGGCGAGACCGGCGGCGCGGATGCCCAGGATGAAGTAACCGGCCTGCAGCGAGGCGTTCAGCCCGGCGGCCTGCTCACGGGCGGCGCGCTCGGCGAAGAAGACGTCCTTGGCCTGCGGGAAGTGCGGGAAGAGCGCGGGCAGCTCCTCGTGGAACTCGTTGTCCGCGGCGAGGATCGCCACCAGCGGCGCGGTGGAGGTCTTGGCCTGGTTGCCCTCGGCCATGTGCTGGACCAGACGCTCACGGGCCTCGGGGGAACGGACCAGCACGACGCGCAGCGGCGACTGGTTGAACGCGGTCGGCGCGTACTTGATCAGGTCGTAGATCGCCTGGACCTGCTCCTCGGTCACCGGCTCGTCGGTGAAGGTGTTCGCGGTGCGGGCCTCACGGAAGAGAAGGTCCTGAGCGGCGGGGTCGAGTACGAGTGCCATGGAAGAAACCTCTGCATAAGCGGGGATATCGCTGACGGCTTCTACTGTACGGCGCTTAGATTAATGTTCAACTAAAAAGTTGGCGCAGGGTGCGGATGGTGCTCCGAATCACAGTGCGCAGCGCGCCTGGGCGGGGCGCGGTCAACCGAGTGCGGCCGTGCGACGGCGGTGGGTCGAGGGGGGCCGGGGTCGACGGCGGCCGGGACCGACTGCGGACGGTGAAGGGCGGCCGTCGACGGCGGGTGATCGAGCGCGGCCGGTGGACGGCTGGCGGTCGACGGCGGCCGGTCGAAGACGGCCAGCAATCGGGCGCGGCAGGTGGACGGCGCGATGAGCGCGGCCGTGGACGGCGTGATCGACTGCGGCCGGTCGGCGGCGCGGGCGAGGTCGACGGTGCCAATCGAGCGCGGCCGTTAGACGGCGGACAGCAAGCGAGCGCGATATGTGGACGGCGCGATCGAGCAGGGCCGGGCCGACGGCGGGCAACAACCGAGCCCGGCCGTGCGACGGCGGGCATAATCCGAGCCGGGCCGGTCGGTCCCGGCCATAAACCCAGCCGGGCCGGTCGGCGGCGCGCAATAAGGGGCGAGCGATAGACCGCCGGCGGTCATCCCTCCGCCGCGCGCTCCGCGCCTTCGGCGCCCCCGCCCCCGCCCCCGCCCCCGTCCTCGTCCGCGTCCGTCTCGTCCGCCAGCGCCGCGTCCAGCCGCGCCCGCGCGCCCTCCAGCCAGCGGCGGCAGACCTTCGCCAGCTCCTCGCCCCGCTCCCACAGCGCGAGCGACTCCTCCAGGCTGGTGCCGCCCGCCTCCAGGCGGCGGACCACCTCGACCAGCTCGTCCCGCGCCTGCTCATAGCCGAGCGTGGTCTCCGCCCGCGGTGCGCTCTGCGCGGTCTGCTCGGCCTGCTCGTCCGTCTTCGCCATGCCCCTCACCCTATTCAGCCGGACCGACAGCGACACGCGCCCGGAACTCGCCCTCGGCGACCCGCGCCCGCAGCTCCTCGCCCTCCGTGACCTCGTCGGCCGCCCGCACCACCGAGCCGTCGGGATGCTGCAGCACCGCATAGCCCCGCCGCAGCGTCGCGGCGGGGGAGAGGGCCACCACCCGCGCCTGGGTGTGGGCCAGCTCGGAGTCGGCCCGGTCCAGCAGATGGCCCAGGCAGCGGCGGGCGCGCTCCAGCACCGCCGTGATCCGCTCCGCGCGCTCGTCCACCATGCGGTGCGGCTCCCGCATGCACGGGCGGGCCAGCGCGGCGGCCAGCCCGCGCTCCTCCCGGTCCAGCAGCCCGTGCACACTGCGCAGCGCGCGCTCCCGAAGCTGCTGGACGCGCATCAGCTCCTCGCCCACATCCGGCACGATCTTCTTCGCCGCGTCGGTGGGCGTGGAGGCGCGCAGATCGGCGACCAGGTCGAGCAGCGGTGAGTCCGGCTCATGGCCGATCGCGGAGACCACCGGCGTACGGCACGCGGCCACCGCCCGCACCAGCTGCTCATCGGAGAACGGCAGCAGATCCTCCACACTGCCGCCGCCGCGCGCCACCACGATCACATCCACTTCCGGCAGCGCGTCGAGCTCCTTGACCGCCTCGATCACCTGCGGCACCGCGTGCACCCCCTGCACCGCCACATTGCGCACCTCGAAGCGGACGGCGGGCCAGCGCAGCCGTGCGTTCTCCAGCACATCGCGCTCGGCGGCCGAGGCGCGCCCGCAGACCAGCCCTATCAACTGCGGCAGAAACGGCAGCGGCTTCTTGCGGTCGGCCGCGAACAGCCCCTCCGCCGCCAGCGCCTTCTTCAACTGCTCGAGGCGCGCGAGCAGTTCGCCCACTCCCACCGGGCGGATCTCGGCGGCCCGCAGGGAGAGCTGGCCCCGCGGCGCGTACCACTCCGGCTTGGCGTGCACCACGACCCGCGCGCCCTCGGTGACCGTGTCCGCGATTCTGTCGAAGACGGCGCGGAAGCAGGTGACGGTCAGCGAGATGTCGTAACTGGGGTCGCGCAGGGTCAGAAACACCACACCGGCGCCCGGGCGCCGGGAAAGCTGGGTGATCTGCCCCTCGACCCACACCGCGCCGAGCCGGTCGATCCAGCTCCCGATCAGCCGGGACACCTCGCCGACCGGGATCGGCGCCTCCGCGGACGTGTTGACAGCCATGACCGCGAGGGTATCGGTCACCACCGACAGACCCCGGGGTCATCGCCCCTACCATGGGGGACATGACTGCAACCTCCGCCCGCCGGGTCCTGCTCGCGGCCCCCCGTGGCTACTGTGCCGGTGTCGACCGTGCCGTGATCGCCGTCGAGAAGGCCCTGGAGCAGTACGGCGCGCCGATCTATGTGCGCAAGGAGATCGTCCACAACAAGTACGTCGTCCGGACCCTGGAGAAAAAGGGCGCCATCTTCGTCGACGAGACGGAGGAGGTGCCCGAGGGCTCCATCGTGATCTTCTCGGCGCACGGTGTCGCGCCGGTGGTCCACGAGGAGGCCGCCGAGCGCAAGCTGGCCACCGTCGATGCCACCTGTCCTCTGGTGACCAAGGTCCACAAGGAAGCAGTCCGGTTCGCCAAGGAGGACTACGACATCCTCCTGATCGGTCATGAGGGCCATGAGGAGGTCATCGGCACCAGCGGTGAGGCCCCGGACCACATCACCCTGGTCGACGGCCCCGACGATGTGAAGAACGTCGAGGTGCGCGACGAGTCCAAGGTCGTCTGGCTCTCCCAGACCACCCTCTCGGTCGACGAGACCATGGAGACCGTGGACGCGCTCAAGGAGCGCTTCCCGCAGCTCATCAGCCCGCCCAGCGACGACATCTGCTACGCCACCCAGAACCGCCAGATCGCCATCAAGCAGGTGGCCGCCGAGTCCGACCTGGTCATCGTGGTCGGCTCCAAGAACTCCTCCAACTCGGTGCGGCTGGTGGAGGTCGCCATCGGCGCGGGCGCCAAGGACGGCCATCTGGTCGACTACGCGAGCGAGATCGACGAGGCATGGCTGGAAGGCGTCACCACGGTCGGCGTGACCTCGGGCGCCTCCGTGCCGGACGTGCTCGTCGAGGGCGTCCTGGAGTGGCTGGCGGAGCGCGGCTTCGGCGATGTCGAGGTCGTCCAGCCCATGCAGGAGTCCCTGACCTTCTCGCTCCCCAAGGAGCTGCGCCGGGATCTGCGGGCGGAGGCGGCAGCGGCCGCGACGTCCGCCGGTGAGCCGGAGGCCGCGGCGGTCGCCGCCGACGCGGAGGGATCCCAGCGGTGACGCAGGACCAGGGGGCCACGGGGGCGTCCGCGGCGAAGGTGTTCGGCATCGACATCGGCGGTTCGGGCATCAAGGGCGCCCCGGTGGACCTGAACCGGGGCGAGCTCGTGGAGGAGCGCCATAAGGTCCTCACCCCGCACCCGTCCACGCCCGAGGCGGTCCTGGACGGTGTGGTGGAGGTCGTCCGGCATTTCGACTGGTCCGGGCGGCCGGTCGGGGTGACCTTCCCGGGCGTGGTGAAGAACGGTGTCACCCTTACCGCCGCGAATGTCGACAAGAGCTGGATCGGCACCGATCTGGCGTCACAGCTCGGCGAGCGGCTGGACTGCCCCGTCACGGTGCTGAACGACGCGGACGCGGCCGGGGTCGCGGAGGTGGCCTTCGGCGCCGCCCGTGGCGTCAAGGGCACCGTGATCGTGCTCACCCTCGGCACCGGCATCGGCAGCGCGCTCTTCACCGACGGGCATCTGCTGGCCAACACCGAGCTGGGCCATCTGGAGCTGGACGGCCACGAGGCGGAGAAGCGGGCCTCGACCAAGGTCAAGGACGATCACGAGCTGAGCTGGTCGCACTGGGCGCGCCGGGTGCAGAAGTACCTCCATCACCTGGAGATGCTCTTCTCACCGGAGCGCTTCGTGCTGGGCGGCGGGGTGAGCCGTAAGGCGGACAAGTTCCTGCCGCTGATCGAGGGCGTCAGGGCCGAGATCGTGCCTGCGCAGCTGCAGAATAACGCGGGGATCGTGGGTGCCGCGATGGCCGCGGCCGCTGCTGCCGACGACGCCGGGTGACCAGCACGGCCCGCCGTACGAGCACGATCACCACGGTCAGCAGCGTCCCCGCGTAGAGCCAGCCGGCCTGCAGCGACAGTGCGGTGAACACCCCCACCGCCTGTCCGCCGAACCCGGCGGAACCGTCGTTGATCGGCAGCAGCCCGGCCGTATAGGCCAGCGGCGCCGTCACCGGCGCCGCCAGCAGATCGGCCGGGCGCACCCACAGTCCGCAGGCCGCGCAGGCCGGCAGGAACAGCACGCTGTACACGGTGGGTGAGCTGGAGAACAGCAGCGCGTCCAGGCAGCCGATGCCCAGCATCGTGAGCGCGGTCAGCAGCCCCGCGCCCAGCCCGGTCAGCCGGGGGCCCGGGAGGGACAGCCCCCGGGCCCGCCGCAGGGCGGCGGGCAGCGCCGCGGCCGGACCGGACGGCCCCGTCCGCCGCGCGGGCGGCCGGGCATCCCGGACCGGGCCGCCGGGCCGCCCACGGCCCTGGCCCGTGCCTCGGCCCCGGCCGGTATACGTGTCGTCCGCGGCCGGGCGGGGCGACGGGGCCGCCGCGCGGCGGGGCGTACGCGTGCTGTATTGCTCCACCCGACCAACGTAGGCGGCTGGAGGGCGGGAATCCGGTCTTGGACACGCCCTTCGCAGGACCTTGGCAGTGTGTTCGACCGATTGTCAGCCCGGCCGGGTGATCGGCCGGGTGATCGGGGGCGGCCCCGTAGACTGGTGGACCGGCCCCGCCGGGGTCCGTCCTCTGTCCTCACATCCCGACCACGGGAAGTTACGGGAAGTCGCCAACGTGTCGCTCACGATCGGAATCGTCGGTCTGCCGAATGTCGGCAAGTCGACCCTTTTCAACGCCCTGACCAAGAACGACGTGCTGGCGGCCAACTACCCGTTCGCCACCATCGAGCCCAACGTCGGCGTGGTCGGCGTCCCCGACCCCCGCCTGGACAAGCTCGCCGAGATCTTCGGCTCGGCCCGCAAGCTCCCCGCCACCGTCGACTTCGTCGACATCGCGGGCATCGTCAAGGGCGCCTCGGAGGGCGAGGGCCTGGGCAACAAGTTCCTGGCGAACATCCGTGAGTCCGACGCCATCTGCCAGGTCATCCGCGCCTTCAAGGACGAGAACGTCGTCCACGTCGACGGCAAGATCTCGCCGAAGAGCGACATCGAGACGATCAACACCGAGCTGATCCTCGCCGACCTCCAGACCATCGAGAAGGTGCTGCCGCGCCTGGTCAAGGAGTCCCGGATCAAGAAGGACAAGCAGCCCCAGGTCAAGGCCGTCGAAGAGGCCAAGGCCATCCTCGACGAGGGCCGCACCCTCTTCTCCGCCGGCATCGTCCAGGGCAGCGAGCGCGCCGCCCTCCTCCACGAGCTGCACCTGCTCACCACCAAGCCCTTCCTCTACGTCTTCAACGTCGACGAGGACGAGCTCACCGACGAGTCCTTCAAGGCCGAACAGCGCGCCCTCGTCGCCCCCGCCGAGGCGATCTTCCTCAACGCCAAGCTGGAGGCCGACCTCGCCGAGCTGGACGAGGCCGAGGCCCTGGAGCTCCTCCAGTCCGTAGGCCAGGAAGAACCCGGCCTCGCCACCCTCGCCCACGTCGGCTTCGACACCCTGGGCCTGCAGACCTACCTCACCGCCGGCCCCAAGGAATCCCGCGCCTGGACCATCAAGAAGGGCGCCACGGCCCCCGAGGCGGCCGGTGTGATCCACACCGACTTCCAGAAGGGCTTCATCAAGGCCGAGGTCATCTCCTACGAGGACCTCCTCGCCACCGGCTCGGTAGCCGAGGCCCGCTCGGCGGGCAAGGCCCGCATGGAGGGCAAGGACTATGTGATGCAGGACGGGGACGTGGTGGAGTTCCGCTTCAACGTTTAGTCACCGCCCTAGCATCGACGTGACGATCTGGCAAATGCGCAGGTCAGGCGGGGTCGGTCCCTAGCGGGGCCGACCCCGCCGCCATAGCCATTGCTGGATCACCTGACGTCTCGTCACCTGTTGTCATCCCTGATCATCCCTACCGCTGCTGGATCCGTGCTGGATCGAGCTGACGGGGCGGCAGTCGGATGTGGCGCTGCCTGGTCGCGGATGGTGTCGCGATGGCCTCTGCGCTGTCGGGGACGTCCGTTGGCGGCTGGTGTGGGGACCTGCTCGCCTGGCGGGAGGCCCAGTGGCTCCGGGGGCGGAACTCGCCCGGAATCGTACCCACGACTTTGAGGCCGGCACCGCCATACGAGCGGGGCGTTCTTCTGGAGCCTTCAGATCGAGGCGTCCCAGGGGCCGCCGGGCTCTCCACGCTGGTGCAACTCGTCGGCGGCGGGCTCGGGGTGACGCTGCTGCCGCGTACCGCGCTACGGGTCGAGACCGGCCGTAACGAGGACCTGGCCACCGGCGACTTCGCCGACCCGGCCCCCGCCCGCCGCATCGCCCTGGCCACCACGCTCCGGGATGCGGTGCGACCGCTGCCGGTGCAGGTCGCGCGCTGACGCGGGCCGCGCGCCGACGCGCCGTCGCGGCGGGGGTCCCTCCCCGCCGCGACGGCGCGTGTTCTGCCAGTAGGGGGCTACTCGGTGCGCAGGCCCTCCGGGCGCATCATGCGCCACAGCGGCGGCAGGCTGGCCAGGGTCACCACCAGGATGACGCCCGCGCCGATGCCGGTCATCGCGGCGAGTCCGGCCCAGTCCACGGCCAGCGGCTGGCCGACCATCTTCAGCAGCAGGACGCCCAGTGCCAGCCCGCCCGCGAGCGACAGTGCGAGGCCCAGCACCACCGGGACCGCGGTCTGCCACAGGATCGACCAGCTCAGCGTGGAGCGCCGGGTGCCGAAGGCGACCAGGACCGAGAGCAGTCGCTTGCGGTCCCGCAGTTGCTCCAGGGTGGTCACGATCATGCTGGCCCCGATGAGCAGCAGGGTCGAGGTGGCGCCGATGAACAGGACGTTGCGGATCGTCTGGAACTCGGACGACTGCGACGAGCTGGTGATTTGCGTCACGTCCAGCGTCGGGGCGATCGTCACGCTGGCGTTGCGTACGTACTCGTCGGCGTCCGGCACCTTCGGGTCCAGCCTGAGCATCGCCACCGCCTGCGGGTTGGCCAGGTCCGAGACGTCGAAGGCGCCGGGGGTGGCGAAGATGCCGGAGTGCAGGGCGCCGGTCGGGTCCTCCCTGGACTCCACCTTCTTGGCCGAGCGGGGGACCGTCCACAGCTTCTGCTTGCCGGGCGTGGGCATGTCCTCGTCGTCGAAGGCCACATTGACCTGCGCGCCGGGCTTCGCGAAGGCGTTGTCGGGGCCCGTGTACTCCGGGTCTCGGGTGACGATGAAGGCATCGCCGTCCCGGCAGCTCGTGATGTGGGCCAGCTCGCGCAGCGCCGGGCAGCCGGCGACGGTGAGGGAGTTGGTCCGGATGTCGGCCGGGTCCTTCGCCTTGCTGTGCGCGTCGGAGATGGAGCCCTCGGTGATCTCGAGCACGCTGCGCACGCCCTTGGCCGCGCCGAGCCGGTCGAAGGCGTCGCGGGCCTGGGCGCCGTTGTCCACCTTCATGTTCATCATCAGCTGGGCGCGGTTCGGGTCCTGGTTCGTCTCCTCGGTGCTCTGGCCCTCCACGCTCGCGAAGAGCATCTGGAGCGCGATGGCCCCGGCGACCGCCACCGTGATGCCGCTGACCGCGCGAGCCGCGGTGCCGCTGCTGAGCTGGAGCCGCCGGGTGGCGAGCAGCCAGGGCACCGAGCCCTTGCCGAAGCGCTCCACGACGGACTCGACCAGCCACGGCAGCAGCGCGGTGGTGCCGATGAGGAGCAGCGCGGCACCGGCCGCGGCCTGGTACGACTGGAAGTCACCGCCCGAACTGCCCACCCCGAAACCGCCCGCGAGCGGAGCCAGCAGCCCGATGCCGAGGAGCGGCAGCAGCAGCCGCCACCACAGCCGCCGCCGCTTGGGGGTGGCGTTCCGTACGACGCCCAGCGGTTCGATGGCGATGGCGCGCAGGGCGATGAGCGTGACGGCGACGGCCGAGGCGGGCACGGTCAGCACGATCGCCAGGGCGAGCGGGAAGGAGGGCATGATGTCGGAGGTGAAGAAGCTCAGGCCCATCATCGAGGCACCGCCGACGGCCTCCCGCAGCAGCAGGAAGAGCGTGGCGCCGACCGCGAGCCCGAGGATCGAGCCGAAGAGCGACTCGCCCGCGGCGATCCGCCGGGTCATGTGGATATCGGCGCCCACCAGCCGCAGCGCGGCCAGTCTCCGGTCGCGCCGCTCGCCGCCGAAGCGTGCGGCGGTGGCGATGAAGATGAGCACCGGCAGCAGCAGCACCACACAGCCCATGACGACCAGCAGCACCAGCGCGGGGTCCAGCTCGTCCCCGCTGGTGTCCTGGGCACCCCAGCTGTCGAGGTGGTAGCTGGAGGGGACGCTGTCGAACTGCTTCGGGGTGATCCCCGCGTAATAGCGCAGCTCGGTGGGGCCGGACAGTCCGCTGTCGCCGATCACCCCGGCGACGCGGTACGGGAAGCGGTCCCGGAGCAGCTTGCCCTCGTCGGAGTCGAGCAGCTTCTTCAGCGCGGGGGAGACATACATCTCCCCGGCGGCCGGAACGCCGCTGACGCCCGGCGGGTGGGGCGGACGGGCGCCGTCGGGCGCCATCACCATGCCCGAGATGTCCACGTCGCGGAAGTCGGTGTCCGCCTGGGCGACGTGGACCGTGCCGGGGCCGGGCTCCGGCTCCTCCCCGAAGCCGAAGGCCGCGATGGCGTTGGACCGCTCGGTGCGCCCGGCGTCCATGGTGGGGACGGAGGCGGCGAACAGCAGCAGTGTGACGCCAAGGCCCACCCCGACCGCCGTCATGATCGTCCTGGCCCAGCTCTCCCGGCCGCCGGTGACCGCGAACCGCCCGCCCATGGCGAGGTCCGCGGCCCAGCGGGTGATGCCGGGGCGCTGCGGGGGCTCCTCGGGGGTCGGGGGCCGGGGCGGTACGGCCGTCAGGGTCGCCTGGCCGGTGCGGCCGCTCGTACCGGTGTGGCCGTCGTCGGGGCCGGCGTGGCCGTCGTCCGGGCCGCTCATCGGGCGCCCGCCATGTCCCGCGCCTTGCCGTCGCGCACGACGACCTCGCGGTCGGAGTACGCGGCGACCCGCGCCTCATGGGTGACCAGGACGACGGCCGTACGGGTCTCCCGGGCCGCCTCGGTCAGCAGCTCCATGACCCGCTCGCCGTTGAGCGAGTCCAGCGCGCCGGTCGGCTCGTCGGCGAACAGCACCCGCGGCCCGGTGACCAGCGAGCGGGCCACCGCCACGCGCTGCCCCTGACCGCCGGAGACCTCGCCGGGCCGCTTGGCCGCCACGGCGTCGACCTCCAGCCGCTCCATCCAGGACAGCGACCGGGCCTCCGCCTCCTTGCGCTTGACCCCGTTGAGCCGCAGCGGCAGCGCGACGTTCTCCACACAGGTCAGCTCGGGGACGAGCTGGCCGAACTGGAAGACGAAGCCGAACTCGCCACGGCGCAGGCTGCTGCGCTCGCTGTCCGACATGGCGGACAGCTCGCGCCCGCCGTAGTGCACCGAGCCGGAGTCCGGCCGGACGATCCCGGCCAGGCAGTGCAGCAGGGTCGACTTGCCGGAGCCGGAGGGGCCCATGACGGCGACGACCTCGCCGGGGTGGATGGAGAACTCCGCGCCGTCCAGCGCGGGCGTAGGGCCGTACGACTTGTGCAGGTCGTCGGCCATCAGCAGGGATCCTGTCGGGGTCATGAACGCACCGCCTTGGCGAGTTGGCCGAGGCGGGCGGCGGTGAGTTCCAGCCAGCGCAGATCGGCCTCGAGATGGAAGAGGGCGTGGTCGCAGATGAGTTGGTCGCTGAGGTCGCCTTCGCGCTTGCGCTGGGTCAGTTCGCGCATCAGCCGCAGATGTTCGGCGCGTTGGACGTCGAGGAGATCGGCCGCGTCGCGCCCGGTGAGCAGGGCGATGACGACCTTGGTGTAGAGGACCGACTGGAGATAGGGCTCGGGCTTCTCGGGCTCGGTGAGCCAGTGCTCCACATCGGTGATGCCCGCGTCGGTGATGGCGTAGCGCTTGCGCTCCGGGCCACCCCCGTGCTCGATGCCGTCGACCTCCACCAGGCCGTTCTTCAGCAGCCGGGACATGGTCGAGTAGACCTGCCCGTAGTGCAGCGGGCGGTCGTGTCCGAATCGTTCGTCGAAGGCTCTCTTGAGGTCGTAGCCGTGGCGCGGGCCGCCCTCGAGGAGTCCGAGCAGGGTGTGGCCAATTGACATGCCCAGCACTCTACATCATGCGTATACCTGGAGTGTATAGCTGCGCTGCGGGGTGCGTTATCGCAGGTCAGGCAGGTGCGAGCGGGGTCAGGGCTGATTCGCCTCGACCATGCCGGCCGCGCCGTCCACGATCTGCCGGCGGGCCGCCACCACCGCGCCCGCCTGCTGGCGCTGGAGCATCGCGGAGGCAATCTCGGGGGCGTAGGCGAGGTGGGTGAAGCGCGATTCGATGATGCGGACCCCGGCCGCCTCGACCCGGGCGTGCAGTTCGATGGCGAGCTTCTCGGTGATCTCCTCGGCGTTGCCGCGCAGCGAGAGGGCGTCCTCGTCATGGGCGTCGTACGGGTACTCGATGGCGATATGCCGCACCGCGGCCTCGGTCTGGGTGGAGACGAACTCCAGGAAGTCGTCCACCTCGAACATCGCCTGGGCGGTGTCCTCGACCCTCCAGACGACGACCGCGGCGAGCTCGATCGGGTTGCCGTAGGCGTCGTTGACCTTGAGGATCGGGGTCTCGTGGTTGCGCACCCGGGTGGAGATCTTCTCGCGGCTGGTGAGCGGGTTCACCCAGCGCAGCCCGTCGGTGCGGATGGTGCCGCGGTAGCGGCCGAAGAGCTGGACCACCCGGGCCTCACCGGGGGCGATGGTGTTGAGGCCGCACATGGTGAGGATCGCGGCGACGATTTTCGCGTGTCCCTTTCTCATTGACGATGGCCCTCGTCCGGCCCAAGGGACAACACTGTGAGACGTACGCCTGTCCTGTCGCATTGAAGCTGTCGGATTCGCACTCGTTCTCGTTCAAGCTGTCGGATTCTCATCGCATCACGCGCTGAGCGGCGAACGAGACTCCCCCGAGGTGACAAACGGGACAGGTTCGGGCCGTGGGCGAGTCCGCTGCCGTGAAAGCCATGTCCTTTGAGAAGGCCGAGGGTCAGCCGGAGCGGTGGCGTAGAGCTGTGCTGGCTGTAGGCATGCCGGGCGAGCTTGGCGGAGCAGGTCGTGGGTCGACAAAGGCAAGACCGTCGGTGCCGCGCACAGTCGCAGCGCGGGCCGGAGGTAACTGGAGCTGGTCGCGTGGCACGTACTGTCCGACCTGGTGGGGTAGTTGACCTTGCTCTAGGGTCATCATGCATGAGCTCTGCTGACGATCAGAATTTCGGTGTCCAGGTCGACGTCCGGGTGCGGCAGGCCGATCTTGGCCAAGACGGCTGGGCAAGCACGATCGGCATGGCCCGCTGGCTGGAAGACGCCCGGATTCGGCTGCCACTGCGCCGCTTCGAACGCCTCACCGGTACGGGCGGGTTCGGCCCGTACCAGATACTGCTCGTCGGCCAACGGGTCAACCGGCTCGCTCAGGCTGGACCGACCGGTACCCGCGTGCAGGTGCACACCGGCGTTCGCCGGGTCGGGCGCTCCTCATTCACCTTCGAACAGGCGATCGTGGTCGGCGGCAAGCATGTGGGGAGTGGCGACGCCACTGTCGTGCTGGCCGACAACTCGGGGCCGCTCCAGCTTCCCGACGAGTTGATCGACGATCTCGCCGAGATACAGCTACCGGAGACAGGATCGTCGGCAGCTGCCCGTCCACGCCCAGAGCGCCTGCAACGTGCCCACTACCTGTATTGGGCCCCGCTGCGTTCCCGGATCGGTGACGTCGACTCCAACCAGCACGTCAACTTCATCGCACTGGCCACTTGGTACGACGAGGCCGTCGCCACGTTCACCTTGCACTCGATCGGGACGAGTGGTGCGGGCTCGGTGCCAGATCTACCCCCGTGGTCGTACCAGATCCAGTATCTCGGTGAGGTGACCTACCCGGGCGACTACGAGATCGGGCTCACGGTCCGCTCCGTCGACACCGAGTCCGTGCACTACGAACTCGGTGTCTTCCGCGACAGCACCTGCCTGGGCGTGGCCGACGCCGTCGGCCCACTCGGCAAACTGACGGCCGAAGCTCTGGAAACGGCCCGGGCAGCGGACTAGCCACAGTCTCTCGGGGGGCAGGCTCAGGTTCATCCCGACATCGCGGCGCCTTTGGCCCCCGATTCGCCGACGGCAGCGGCGTGTCCTGGCCGGGCCATTGGCCGAAGCAGCACCGTCGGTGCCGCAGCAGGCCTCGTCCGAGCAGGGGGACACTCTTCGACGGGCCTGACGAGGCTGCGGCCTCCCCTGCCGGACCAGGCCGCCTCCCCTAACGCGGCCTGGTCAGCTCGCCCTGCCAAGCATGTCTTCCACATTGCACAGTCGGTGCCGACGGCCCGTAGAGAACCGTCGGCACTGACCTTCCGACGACCCGGAGGGTCACGTCCGCTGGAGTGGTGTATCGACGGCCACTCGGTGATCCGTTGTTGAGGCTATGCGGTGAGTTCG
Organism: Streptomyces violaceusniger Tu 4113; assembly: GCF_000147815.2. Taxonomy (NCBI): domain Bacteria; kingdom Bacillati; phylum Actinomycetota; class Actinomycetes; order Kitasatosporales; family Streptomycetaceae; genus Streptomyces; species Streptomyces violaceusniger. Next base: position 1,228,334 of record NC_015957.1, read on the forward strand.
GTGGGCAGGTCGGGTTGGTCGGTTCCTGACTCGATCGGGTGGAGGCGGGCCTTGGCGAGGAGTTCGCGGCCCATGTAGCGGCGGGCTTCGGTCCATTCGTCGTTCTGTTCGGCCAGGACGGCACCGATCAGACGAATCGCGGCGGTTCGGTCAGGTGAGGTTCCCCCGCTGTACGGGGGTGGCTGACTAGCTGGTCAGGGAGGGTTGACGTGGTTTCAGGTTCACTTGTTCGGCCGTTGCCTGGCTGGCGTAATGCTTCTCCTCGTACTCGATCGGGCTGAGGTAGCCGAGCCGTTTCTGGATGCGGCGGGGGTTATAGAAGCCGTCGATGTACTCGAAGAGCGTGAGGTTCGCTTCGGCTCTGGTGGGGAAGACGCGGCCGCGGATGCACTCGGTCTTGATGACCATCCACAGGTTCTCCGCCAGGGCATTGTCGAACGAGTCGCCGACCGAGCCCATGGACGCCTGGATACCGGCCCTGACCAGGCGTGTCGTGAGCTTCACGGACGTGTACTGACAGCCGTGGTCGGCATGGTGAATGAGCTCACCGGGGGCGACTTCGCGGCTGGCCAGGGCATACTCCAGCGTGGTCAGGACCAGATCGGCGTCTGCGCGGGCGGAGGTTTCCCAGGCCACCACCCGGCGGGAGAACGCGTCGCGGATCGCGGACAGCCACAGCGGGCCCTCCTCCGTCGCGATCATGGTCAGGTCCGTGACCCACAGCCGGTTCGGCACGTTCGCGGTGAAGTCGCGTTGCACCAGGTCAGGGGCCGGTTCCGCGTCCGGGTCACGTCGGGTGAAGCCCTTGCCCCGCCGGGGACTGATCCCGGCCAGGCCGGCTTGGCGCATGAGCCGTTCAATGCGTTTGCGGCCGACGTGGATGCCTTCACGCCGGAGGACGGCGTGCACGCGGGGTGAGCCGTAGATCCCGCCGGAGTCGGCGTGGACCTGCCGGATCTTCCCGGTGAGCTCGGCGTCCTGGCGGCGTCGCTCGCATGGCTCCTTCTCGGCCTGGCGCCAGCGGTAGTAGGTGGAGGAGGGGATGGAAAGTTCCCGGAGTACGGGCTCGACCCCCAGGTGCGGGTGCGCATCGACGAGCGCGGTCACCTGGGCCGGGTCGGGTCGAGCTGGGCCGCGAAAAAAGCTGAGGCCGTCCGCAGGACCTCGTTCGCCCGCTTGAGCTGGGCATGTGAGGTTCCCCCGAGATGCGGGGAGAGGTGACAGCAGGTCGGGTAGGTCTCACGAGAGGAGCCCAGACGATGCCTGCCCCGAGGAAATACCCGCTGGAGGGAAGTCACTGAAGAGGCGTCCGGTCCTCGTGTTCGGTTTCGCGATCTTTTGGTGGACCCGGCTGGGAACAGGTACGGCCACCATGTGATCATCGGGAGTTGCGCGAACTCCTGAAGATCGTGCGGAGGCCGTGGGCCAAAGCGTGGCCCTGTCCGCTAGCGAGCGATGCTCGACCAGGCCATAGCCCGGATCGCGGGCCGGTCAGGGTGCTTGCCGGGAGACGCCTCGGGCTCGCCGGTCGTGCGTGCGTTCTCTCCAGTGGTTGTGCGGGTGCTTGCGTTATCCGTAACGGGTGGCAGTGGGGGTCGGTTCAATGTGGGTTTCATCGCTCCCGCCGGAACCTGAGGAATGGCCACAACCTGTGGACCAGTTGAGGTGGTTCAGGCTGCGTGAGCTTTGGGGCGCCCGACGAGCCGGCCGAGCGAGTCCCAAGACCGTTGGTCGGTGATCCGGCCTTGCCCGCTTCGCTCACCGGCTTCAGTGCCGCAGGTCGTTCTCTTCCCGCAGGTGCGACAGCTTCTCGGGGTTGCGCACCGCGTTGAGCCCGGTGATCAGGCCGTCGTCGATGCGCACCGCCATGACGGTGTCGATCGCGCCGCTGCAAGACCAGGCTCGTCCCGCTCAAGCACCGGCGGGAGGGCGAGTACCGCGATGTGCTGGTGGCGCCGTTCATCGTCGAGGAATGTCATGGGCATGAGGCCATGTGCCGACCGATCCCTCCTGAGTTTCAGGACAAGGCCGGACGGCCACGGGTGGTCGAGTTCTTCTTCGCCGCCGCGGGATCGCGGGAAGGGCGTCATGCCCACGGCCACCACCTACGCGTACCACTTTCGGAAGGGGCAGATCGCGGCCGGCATCACCAAGCCCGACGGGACCGCGAAGTACACCCCGCACTCGCTGCGGCACTTCTTCGCCTCGACCGCATGGGCAAACGGCGGACCGATCCACGAGGTCTCGCGCTGGCTCGGCCACAAGTCGATCAAGACCACCGTGGACATCTACGGTCACCTGGTCCCCGAAGCGTGGGACCGTTGTCGGGACGTCATGCGGAACGCCATGCGCCCGGCTGTGACAGACTCGCAGGCGCCTGCCTCCGCAGCGTGACGTACTGGATGTGCTGGATGAGTTCCGACGGTGCTGGATCGGTGCTGGATACGATCAGCGTGACCGACGTTTTTGCAGGTGGGAGCACTGCGTTGAACGTTCCGCTTCAACGTGTAGTGGCTGACGCATCACCACGTCGCTGATCTGGCAAACATGCAGGTCAGATAGGGTCCGACTCTTCGGCGTCGGGCCCCTGGTCTTTTCCTGTGCTGGGATGGTGCTGGGAAACCTGACCTGTCGTCACCTGTTATCACCCCTGCTCATCCCTACCGTGCTGGAATCGTGCTGGGATGCCGGTGGGGTCCCCGTGCTGAATCGCGGGCAGATTCCCGCGAGAGTGCGCGCGGCCTCGGGCGGCGCCGGTCGCCGGTACTGAGGGGGCGAGGCCGAGCTGTTTGGCTGGTAGGGGGAGCGGTCGGATCAGGCGATGGTCTGGTGACACAAGCGCGCGGTCGCCCGTGCAAGCATCGTCTGGTCGACCCCTTCGGCTGCACCGCCTGGACAGATCTCGGTCGCCGTGACAGCCCGCCACGGCGATTGAGTTCGTTCGTCTCCCGCTCCCCTCCTCCCCGCCCTTGCCCGGGTCAGCGTCCCAGCGAGTGATGGTCTCGCCCAGGTCTCGGGACAGGAGGAGGCTCCCCCGGCTGCGGTGCGTGGTGAGGGGAGCCCCGGAGAGCCGACCGCCTACCGGATCAGCCCCCGTCCTCGTCTTCCTCGTCCCTTACGCGAGGTGCGGCGGCCCGGTGCGGGCTGTGCGAGGTGTCCCAGAGGTGCGGAGGTGTCATGTCGTCCTCGCTTGTCTCCCACCAGCCTTGGTTTTGTTCGCCCGCGCCGCTCTCCGCCGCCCCCGGCCTGAACGTGTCCGCGCCCGCGTCGGCATCCGGGGCCGCGGCCGCGTCGCTGAACGGCGAGCCCTCGGGGGCTGGGAAGCCCGCCGACCAGGGCCCCGTGGTGTCCCCCTCGCCCGATGGGCCACCCTCCGTCCCCTCGCCCCCGTCCTCGTCGTGTGCCGGCAGAAGGGTCCGCCTGATCTCCTCGGCGGCCTCGTCCAGCCCGGCCGCTTCCAGACTCCGCACCACACGGTGCACGAACACCGTGTACTCGTCCATGTCCGGCTTCAGGCCCACCGCCGCCAGCAACAGGAGCAGCCGATCCGAAACCCCTACCTCCTCCTCGCGTTCGAACGTCCCTTTTCCCTGGCCGTGTCCCTCCCACAGCGGGCCCCCGACGGTCGCTTCGCTCCGCGCGCCCACAGGCGGGACGAGCAGGTGGCGGAAGAGCTCGGGCACCTCCTCGTCGTTGGCCGCCGCCGCGATCTGGGCGAGCGGGCCGATCATGTCGACCGCCTTCTCGATTTCGTTCTCGTGACGGGACAGCCACCACACCACCGCGCTGCCCGCGCTCTTGAGCACGTCGTCACCGAGATAGCGCCGCTTGTTGCGCTCGTGCTGACGCTCGTACTCCCAGATCTCCTCTTCCTTGCGAAGGTCGTTCAACTTCCGCAGACGCTCACGGTCGGCGGGGGCGAGGGTCAGCGTCACATCGGCCGCCAGGGCCTTCACCCGTCCGCTCCGGTCCGGGAGCGGGACGCCCAGCTCCCCCTCCAGGAGATACCGCGCGAAGCTCGCCCGGCCGGGCTCTTCCTGGCGGACGACCTCCAGGGCCCGGTTGACGATCGAGGACAGGGCGAGGGCCGGGGAGGCGCCGTTGGACCGTTCGGCGTGGTTGAGGGCCGGCCTCCACCACACGGTGGCGGAGAAGAGGAAGTCGTAGCCGTCCGCCGCGCTCGGCAGTGCCGCGTCGACCACCCGCGTCTCCTGGTACGGCTGCTCCGTCGGCACCGCTGGTGGCTCAGGCTCCCCGGGCTCGTACGGGTCGGCTGACGCGCCGCCACCGATGAAGACCGTCATCACGAGCAGCAGGGAGCCAGAGGCCGTGACCATGGACATGAAGCCCCACAGCCACGCCGACCAGTGCAGGAGGTTTCCGAGAACAGCCGGTGCGAGGCTGCAGAGAGCGACGAACAGCAGGCTGCGAAAGCGGTGTTTCATTGTGCCTCTTCCGTGGTCCGTGGTCCGGCGCCCGCACGCTCCGTACTCTCCGTGCGGGCGTACTGTGCGTGGTCGATGTGCTGCCAGAAGAGGGCGGCGACGGCCGTCGCCTGGGAGGGACGGCGCGCGGTCCCCGCCCAGTCGCAGGCGATGGCGTAGAGGCGGTGGAGAGCGGCCGCGCGGCCGCGCGTCGCACCGACCATCACGCCCAGCGCCATCTCCCGCGTGCTGTCGCCCGCCGCGGCGGTCAGCCAACTGATCACCAGCGGCTTCCAGAGCTCCGTCGGCGGCTGGGAGAAAACCGTCTCCCAGCCCAGGAACAGGTCCGGCCACGGCGGCGGGTCCGGTGCCCGGTCGCTCCTCAACAGCTCCGTGAGCAGCCGGAGATGGGGATCCGCCCCGCGCGGCTCCCGACGCGTCCGGTCCCGCAGGCGGTCGATCAACAGCCGGTAGAGTCGACGGTCGCGACCGCCGAGGTCGAGAAGGGCCTCCCGGGCTTCGCGCGCCGCCTCCCCCTTCCGTACGGCGAGGTAGTGGAGCCGCACCATCGCCTGATTCGGGTGTGTAGCGCCAAGGCTCTGTCGGCACGCGACGGTCAGGACGCGGACGAGGCCGTCCGACAAGGGGCCGGACCTCGCGCACTCGTACATCCGCCTGCGGAACCAGCCCCCGAACCTCTCGTGGCTGAGACCGAGTTCGAGGGCCGCGACGGCTCGCGGGTCGCAGGACGCACCGGTCGCGCTGTTCGCCCAGCGGACCACAAGGTCGAAGAGGTGGTCGGGCCGCCCGACGGCCAGGGACCGCTCGCCGAAGCGGACGACGACGCTCACCCGGTCGTCGGCGGTCAGACCGCGGAGCCCGGCGACATGGCCGATCCAGTCCTTGAGGTCGTCGCGCGTCCCGGGGAAGTTCGCCCAGAAGTACGTCCGTACCGCGTCGGCGTAGGCCAGCCGCTCGAAGCGGAGCCGTCCGTCCGGGTCTCGCTCGATCCCGAGCGCCGCCAATCGCTCCCCGAAATCCGCCCGTGCGAGCTCGGTCGTCGTTTCTTCCTCGTGCCTCACCGTCCTCATCAGGCCGTGCCACGCCTCGTAGACGGTGTCGGCGCGGGCCTCCTCGAACACCGCCGTCGCGAGCAGCAGGGCCCGCTCGGGCGCGGTGCGGACCGTGGCCACCTGTCGGCCCACCTCACCGGCACGGTCGGTCACCGCGTGCAGCGCCTGGTCGAGCCATCCCGCGAAGTCGGCACCGAACCGGCCGCTGTCGCGAGCGGCCCTCACCAGCCCCGCGAGCCGCGCCAGTTCCCGCATGGGGGAGCGGTCGTACAGGCGCTGGAGGTCGGCGCTCCCCAGGTCCGCGGGGCGGAAGGTCATCTGGTCCATGCGGAGGTACCGGGTGACGACGGCGACGCCCCGGGGTCGCCCCAGCGTCACCGTGGGCGGTTCGAGGTCCGTCGCGTGGGCGTGCTCCATGCCCGACGGCAGGACGACGACCATGTGGGCCCCCGCCTCCTGGACCTGTGACCGGCGCACGGCCAGGTGGCGCTGGGCCTTGGCGTACGCCTCCTCATCGGCGATCCCGGAGAGGTCAAGGAGGAAGCGGTCCCCCTCACCGGGGGCGAGAGGGGCCTCGTCCTTGTCCGTGGCGGGAAGCTCCTCGAACCGGACCGCCTCATCGTTGGCGCCCTCGTGCTCACCGAGCTCGTGCAGCAGCATGATCGCCGCGGCGCGGCGGCCGCTGCCGGGCGGAGCTCCCAGCAGCACCACCGATCCGGGCTTCTCCAGGCGGTCGGCGGCGACGCGGTAGCCCACCGGCGGAACGAACCGGTCGGCCAGGCGCATCCGGTCCTCGCGGACGATCCGGAGAGACTCGACCCCTTTTCGGAGCATCCAATCCGCGCCGACGCCGTAAAAGACGTACTGGGGCCCCGGGCCGTTGTTCACCGGGCCACGCGGATCGTTGACGGTGACGCGGTCCTGCTCGGTCATCGTTCGTCGTCCGAGCGCCGGGGCTCACGCTCGAAGCGCTGGTGGACCGTACCGCCGTTGTCACCCGCGGTGAATTGCACCCCGGTGTTGTCGCCCTGGAAGTGGGGGGCGTTGTATTGGTGGCCGCGACCGGTGTTCACGGGCCCTTGCGGCTCGTTGACGAAGGTGCCGGACAGATCTCCGTTGAGGTTTCCGATGCCGCCGCGCACGCGCTGCTCGACGTCGCGCGTCCGCATCCTGGTGTGCCCGACATCCTGGGCCGACTTCTTGCGGGACTTCGCCTCCGCCCCCTCCCGCGCCGCACGGGCATCGCGGTCCACCGCGCCCAGGTCGGGCAGCAGCCGGGCGAGGGCGTCGCCGAGCGCCGTCAGGTCCGACTCGGCGTTGCGGTGGGCGAACCGCCTGTACTGGCAGTCCGCCAGCTCCCGCAGGTCGTCCGGGAGAAGGGCGCGGTCGATCCGCGTGGCCTTTCCGACGAGCACGGGAATCACCAGGATCCCGCGGTCGAGCGCGGTCTGGATCTCACGTCGGGTCCAGTCCTGCTCGGCTTCGAGGGAGGGGCGGCCGTCGGCCCTCCGCACCCCCGCCCAGCGCGGGCCGATCACGGCGAGGAGCGCCTCGCACTCTTCCACCGCCCTGACCAGTTCCACCGGGAAGCGGTGTCCGAGCTCGATCGAGTTGCTGGCGAAGAAGATCCGCTCGGCGCCGAACCGCCGGGCGAGCTCCCGAGCGATCATGGTCGCGGCGGATTCCTCGTCGCCTGTGCGGTAGTTGACGAAGACGTCGAGCATGAAGGTTCCCTTCGTGAGAGGAAGACGGAAGACGGGGGTGAATGGGTACGAGCGGGGGCTGCGGACCTGGGCTCCGAGGCCCCGGTCCGCATGGGCCATGAGGTCCCGACCGTGTGACGGCATGGCGCGTCCACGGGAGGGCGTACGGATGGAGGTGCGCCGCCCGGCGCGTCGCTGGCCGCGGGCAGCCCGAAGAAGCTGGGGGCGCGGTGCGACGCATCGGACGGGGATCAGAGGGTTCCGCCGGGGACCGTGGGATCCGGAGGGCTGGAGGGACCGGGTAGTCCGGCAAGCCGGGCGGCTCGAGCCGGTGCCGGTCGTGGAGCCGGTGTCAGTCGTGCGCGGGGGCGAGTACCCCTGCCAGAGCCGGCTGCAGATCGCGTACGGCCCGGCTGCTCCGGAACCGGGAGAGTTCCCGGGCGAGACGCCGGACGTCGCTGTTCACCGTCGCCGAGGGCACGGCCGGCATCACCGCCAGGAGCTCCCCGGCGATCGTGCACGCGTGCTCGACCTCTCCGGAGGCGGCGTGGGCCAAGGACCTGCGGAAGCCGTACCGGGCACGGGTGCGCAGCGCGTGCGGCGGGAGGCGGCGGTACTCCTGGTCGAGGACCTCGGTGGCGGCCTTGGGGCGACCGAGGTCGTGCAGGCACCAGCCGGTCGTCATCGCCGCCGGATCGCTCACGTGGGTGGTGCCGATCACGGGCTCCGCGCCGCTGCGGGCGTCATCGCTGTCGAGCAGCTCCCTCGCCCTGTCGAGGCTGCGGAGGCAGTCGCGTTCGTCGCCGACGAGCGCATGTCCCTGCGCCTCCCGCTGGGCCGCGAGTCCCCGGATGCGCGGCGGGAGTTCGTCGCTCTGGGCCCGGCGGGCCAGGGCGACGGTGCCCGCGGCGTCCCCGCCGTAGAGCGTGACCAGGGCGCGTCGCACGAGCGCGTAGGAACCGAGGTACGGATCGCCCCCGGCGCGCGCCAGTTCGGCGGCCTCACCGGTCCAGCTGAGCGCCGCGCCGCTGTCCCCGGCCTCCTGGGCCATCCAGCCGGTGAACTCCGCGAACCGCGACGCGAGCAGGAGCGCGGGGGCCCGAGTGGCGGACGGGGCGTCGGCGGCCAGCCCGGCGACCGTGCGCGTTTGCGTCTCCAGCAGGGGAAGCAGGACCTTCGGCGCGGTGGACTGGCCGAGCTGTCGTAGCTGGTCGAACTGCATGCGGAAGAAGGGAAGGAGGGGATCGGCTGCAGAGGGCGCCTGACCGCCGAGTTTCAGGCCGAGGTCGATCAGCGACCCCGTACCCGCCGCGAGGACCCCCCGACGCCCGACGAGCCAGAGGCTCGGGGTGGCGGGGGGTTCGGTGGTGTCCGAGTCGGTCTCGGGGCGGACGACCAGGCGCTGCAGCTCACCTTTCGCGCCGAGGAAGGCGTCGCACCGCCGGGCCAGTTCGGGGGACGCGGAACGCTCCCCGCGCTCCACCTTGCTGAGGTGCCCCTTGTCGTAATTGAGCGCCACGGAGAACTCGGTCAGAGTAAGCCCCGTTTCCTGTCGCAGACGGCGAAGTTCCGGGCCGAAACGTAAAGTTGCACTCATCATTAACATCCCCTTGAACAGCGACCGTGAGAGCCGTGCGCCCTCACGGGGAACTTTCATGCGACGTTCACTGGCTGACACGAAGACCGACCGCGAACACTTGGCGTGACGGAGTTGTTTCGCTTCGCATCCGAAAGTAAGTTTGGCACGAGGTGCGCCTCAAGAATCGGGGTTCGACGGGGTTGCCCGTTGCCTCTTCTGCTCTCCGTCCGTTCCTTGTAGTGACCGGAGTCGACCACTGGAGTCCGCGCTCCAGGGCGAGATCGCCGACCACCTCCTCGGCATCCACCTGGACAACGAAAGCGTGAATTCCGCCTACGGCGCCGGCGTGGCCTTCGGTGACGCGGCATTTGCCTGGGGTGCCGGCCTTGACCCCTGCTTGGCACTACCGACTCGGTGGCCGCACGGTCCGTAGGGCGCGGGTCCATGACTCGTGACCGGGAGCCACAACTGGCGAAAGTGATATACTAACGTCGATGTTAGTAACATCGTCGTTAGTTTCGTGAGTGGAGGTCGACAGACGTGGTGGATTTTGTGGGCCGTCGCCAGGAGCTGGCGACGTTGGAGCGAGAGCTGCAGAAGGTGGCGGCAGGGGTTGGCGGGGAGCGGCCCGGTCGGTGCGTGATGTTGCGTGGGCGGCGCCGGGTGGGCAAGTCGCGACTGGTCGAGCGGTTTGCGGAGCGCTCCGGAGCCCCGTTCTTGTTCTACGCGGCGACCGGTGCGTCCCCCAGAGATGATCTGGCACGGCTGGCCCGGGACGCCCAAGCATCGACGCTGCCGTTGGCGGGGCTGGTGGCCGCCGCGCGGCCGGAGAGCTGGGATGCCGCGTTCGATGTGCTGGCCGCGGCGCTGCCCGCCGACCGGGCGAGCGTGCTGGTCATCGACGAGGTGCCGTACTTGATGGATGTCGATGGCACCTTTGAGGGGATGCTGCAACGGGCCTGGGACCGGGTGCTGGAGACCAAGCCGGTGCTGCTGGTTCTCATCGGCTCCGATCTGTCAATGATGGAGGCTCTGAACAGCTACGGGCGACCCTTCCATCAACGCGGCCGGGAGATGGTGCTGGGGCCGCTGAACCCCGCCGAGGTGGGGCGCATGCTCGGGCTGGATCCGGCGGAAGCCTTCGACGCTGCGCTGGTCACCGGGGGATTGCCGCTGATCTGCGCGGAGTGGCCACACGGCGCGGGGCTGTGGGACTTCCTCAATGAGGCGCTGAACGATCCGGTCTCCGCCCTGCTGGTGTCCGCCGAGCGCTCGCTGGCTGCCGAATTCCCCCCGCAGGCTCAGGCCCGTACGGTGCTGGCGGCTATCGGCAGTGGTGAGCGGACCTTCACCAACATCGCCCGTGCGGCCGGCGGGATCGGGGCGACGCCGCTGCAGCGAGCGTTGGAGCTGCTTACGGACAAGCGGATCGTGGCCGCGGAGCTGCCCGTATCGCTGCGTCCGTCGAAGGATCGCCGCTACCGGGTGACAGATCCCTACCTGCGGTTTTGGCTGCACCTGCTTGGCCCGTCCATGGAGGAGATCGAGCGGGGGCGCGGCGATCTGACCTTGGCGCGGATCAGGGAAAACTGGACCAGCTGGCGCGGCCGTGCGATCGAGCCCCTTGTCCGCGAGGCCCTGGCGCGGATACTGCCAGACGACCGGCTGCCCGCGGCCCGCGCAGTGGGCGGCTACTGGACCCGTACCAACAATGTCGAGATCGATATCGTCGGGGCGGATCGCGCCCCCATCGCCAAGGAGCTGTTTTTCGTCGGCTCCATCAAGTGGCTGGAGCAGTCGCCCTTCGACCGGCACGATCTGGCAGCTCTCCACCGCCACCGCGCCGCCCTCACCGACGAACCTGTCCCCGTCGTGGCGGTCTCGCGCAGCGGCGTCGACTGTGCGGGGCTCGATGCCGCCTACGGCCCCCGCGATTTGTTGACCGCTTGGTCGCTGTGAGTGGCGGATGGTAGGCGCGGCACGGAAGTTGGGGAACGCGATCAGGCTGAACAGACGTTGCGGAGAAGTTCTGGGACCTCGGCTCCTTGCCGGCGCTGTTGTGTAACGTTGGTGATCCTGAGCCTTCTCGTACCCTGTCGTGGATCCCGTGCTGGGACGGTGCTGGGATGGCGCGGCATTTCCGCAGGTCAAAGGCTCGTGGTGGAGTTCCGCTTCAACGTATGACCTCCCCCGCGTCGCTGACCTGGGAAGATGAGGTCTCCGCGGTAAGTGCGGCCGGCGATGCCGGGTCGGTTCGGCCCGGCGCCGAGCCTTCACGGCTGTCCTCCGTGACAGGGCCGAACAGCGTTGCCGCGGCCCGCGCAGGAGCCTGACCGCCGGGGCCGCCGCGTCCGGTGGGGTACAGCCGGCCGGACCGATGAATAAAATCGGCTCTCATGTCGAACACTGACGAACTGCTCGTTGACCTGGCCGCCACGGTGGAGTCCGAGCAGAGCAATCAGATGTCCCTGACCGTGGTCACCGGCGGCGCTGTCATCACCGGACGGTTGGCTCCCGAAGCCGTATGGAGGCAGCGTGTGTCGGAGATCCTGAGGGACTCGGACCGCCTCGGCCCCTTCTCCGGCGTCTTCACCGCCGACCAGACGCAGGGCCGGCCCGACCGCGGTGGGCCGCCCACCCATCTGCATTTTCACGTCGCCCGAATCCTGCAAGGAAGCATGGCAATCCCCGAGACGGGCGGGATGTACCGCGTCGCGATCAAGGACGTCAGCGGCTGGACCGTTGGCGACTTCAGCTACTCCGACTCATGAGTCGCGGACCCCTGGTCGGCACTGGAGGAGGCGCTGTCTTGCCGACCGGACACTGAACGCGTTGAGGGTTCGACCGGCGCGCGCCGGTCGAGCCCTCAACGCTGTCCTGGTCTCGGCTTTCGCCTGACCCGCCGGTCACATCTCCTTTGGGGGCAGTGCCCGGTGCCCGCGCTGTGCGGACTCCGCGTCGCGCGATGATGGCCCAATCCGGAAAACGGCCGGAAATGCAGAAGAACTGCCATTGGCATGGAAAGCCCGTGAGGGCTCTTTCCGCCCGGAACACGGCCCAGTAAGGCCGGGTGCAGCCACTGGCCGGCCCTGCCATCGACGGCTCTGCTACCAGTAGTGCCGACGCCCACCGATCGCGTGCCCGGTGGCGCCCAGGACCCAGAGGATCGCTCCGATGACGAGAAGGACGATTCCAATGGTCCACAGGATGGAGATGCCGGTCACAAAGCCGACGACGAGGAGAATGATCCCGAGGGCGATCATGGATTCCTCCGATCCTTCGAGAACGCTCCAATTTCAGTATCCTCTCGAATCAGCTCCACGCCAACTCGTTCCCCTGTTACGGCCGGACGTAATGGCCCTTGGGCGGGCCTTTTGCGGAAAGCGTGTCGCAGTTCCGTTTCTCCTCGTTCGATCGCTCGGGGTCTCGAATCCAACCGAGCCCAAGAGAAAAGCAGTGGTGCGTTCACCCCGCCCAGCCCGGGAAGCGGCCCGTCGACCGCAGCTGCTGGCGCCGCTCGGCGTAGGCTGGGACGTCCCGGCATAGCCGCCCGGCCGTGGCGCGCACCAGGGGGCGCGGCAGCGGCGCGGATCGGCGGGCGGCGGGGAAGCCCGGACGGTCCGAGGCGGCGACCACCGTCTCCATGACGGTGGTGCGGGGGTGGCCGGAACCGTCCGCGCCGAGCGGGATGGCGTGCCTCCCCACGACGGAGCCCGCGCCCGCGCCCTCGGTGATGCGCAGCAGTGCGGGGTGGACCGGCACGACCAGCCGGCCCGCCACCTTGAAGGACACGTCGAGGGTGAGGGCCTCCGCGCCGTCGTCCGCCGTACAGGCCGGGCCGCCGGGCGCGCCCCCGTCGGCAGGAGATGAGGACCATGAGGACAAGCGGACGAGGACTCGGCCGCCGCGGCATCGCCCGCTCCCCGAGCCCGCACACCGGTGTCTCACCGCTGAGCGGACGCGTGGCCGTCGTCACCGGAGCCGCCCGCGGCGTCGGCGCGGCCGTCGCCACCGCGCTGTCCGAGGCCGGTGCACGGGTGGCGCTGCTCGGCCGGGAGGAGGAGAGGCTGCGGGAGGCGGCGGCCGGGCTGCCCACGCCCACCCTGTGCGTCGAGGCGGACGTCACCGACCCGGCCGCCCTGGACGCCGCCGCACGCGAGGTCGAAACACGGCTCGGCCCCGCCGACGTGGTCGTGGCCAACGCGGGCATCGCCGTCAGCGGGCCCTTCCGCGACACCGAGGCCGACCTGTGGCAGCGGGTCGTCGACGTCAACCTGACCGGCGCGGCCAACACCGCCAGGGCCTTCCTGCCCCACCTCACCCGCACCCGCGGCTACTTCCTCCAGGTCGCCTCCACTGCCTCGTTCGGCTCCGCGCCCATGATGAGCGCGTACTGCGCCTCCAAGGCGGGTGCGGAGTCCTTCGCCCAATCCCTGCGCTGCGAGCTCGAACCCGACGGCATCGCCGTCGGCGTCGCCTACCTGCACTGGACCGGCACCGACATGATCGGCGGCATCGACGACAACCCGGTACTGCGGGCCCTGCGCGCGCACCAGCCCCGGTTCGCCCGCCGCGTCCAGACTCCGGCGCGGGTGGCCGGCCTGCTCACCGACGGCATCGTCCGCCGCGCTCCCCGCGTCCACGCGCCGCCCTGGCTGCGCTGGTGCCAGGCGCTGCGCCCGGTCTTCCCCGCCCTCGTCGCCCACATCTCCCGGCGCGAGCTGCGGTGCCGGAGCGGGGCCGAGTTCGCCGCAGGCACCGGAGCAATGGGCGCGGGCGGCCGCGCCGACTGGACCGCGCACCGGTCCGCGCCGACTCCGCGGCCGGGCGGGCAGGCGGACTGACCGTGTTCGGCACGGATCCCGAGCGCATCCTGCTGGTCAACCACCCACTCGCCCTCGCAGTGAAGGTCTCCCTGTCTCGCCCGACCATCCAGGGCGACCTGCGCGACAACGACTGCTACGCCGGACAGCGGTACGCCCCCTGATGGAGATGCGACTGCCCGCCCCGGCCTGATGCTGCCCGCCCCGGCCTGATGCTGATCCGGGCTCGGTGGTGGACGCCGTCGAGGAACACGGGCGGATAAGGAAATCGAAAGGTAGGCCTTTCTAGCTTCGGGAACCGTCGCCGGGCCGCTGTGGACCGGCCCCCTCCTGGAGGTTCTCTTCCGTGGAACGCTTCGCCGCATTCGTCATGCGGCACCGACTCTGGGTGGCCCTGGTCTGGGCCGCCGTCACCGTGGTCGGTGTGGTGATGGCGCCGCATGTCGCCGGCCGGCTCAAGAGCGGCACGACCGTCAGCACCGCCAGCTACGACGCCAACGTCGCGCTGGCCAAGGAGTACGGCGGGGCGTCCGCCAAGCCCAGCGTGCTGGTCGTCGACCTGCCGAAGGGCATCACCGCGGACAGCCCCGCCGCGAAGGCCGGTCTGGCCGCGGCCGACAAGGTGGCGTCCGGCGTTGCCGGGGTCCGCGATCTGTCCTACGCGAACACCGGTGACAAGGCGCTGGTGGGCACCGGGGGCCGCGCCACCCTGGTCATGGTGTACCCGCCCGCATCAGGTACCACGGTTCCCGCGCAGGTCATGGACGGCATGAGCAGCGCGATCACGCACGCGGTGCCCGGCACGACGGTGCACCGGACCGGCATCGAGGAGCTCAGCGCCGGCGGCGGCAGCAGCGGTGCGAGCGTGCTGAGCGAGATCCTGCTCGGCGGCGGGCTCGCACTGGTTGTGCTGGCCTGGGTGTTCGGGCTCCGCGCTGGCCCTGCTGCCGCTGCTGTCGGCGGTCGTCTCGGTGCTGACGATGCAGCTGGCGATCTGGGGCCTGACCTACGCCACGAGCATCGCCATCAACCCCTCGGTGCAGTTCATCGTCGCCCTGCTGGGCCTCGGCCTGTCGATCGACTACTCGCTGCTGCTGGTCAACCGCTGGCGGGAGGAGCGCGACAAGGGCGCCGACAACCGCGAGGCGGTCCTGCGCTCCATGCGCCGCGCCGGGCACTCGGTGGCCTTCAGCGCGCTGATCGCCTCACTGGGCCTGTTCGCGCTGACCGTCGTCCCGGTCTCCTTCATCCAGGGCGTCGGCCTGTCCGGACTGTTCATCCCCTCCATCGCCGCTCTGGTGGCGCTCACCACCATCCCGCTGCTGCTGGCCTCCGTCGGACCGCGGATGGACCGCATCCGCCTGCACCGTCGCACCACGGCGGGCCCTGGCCGGATGTGGACGCGCACCGCCCGCACGATCGTCGCCCGCCCCAAGGCCGCGGCCCTTATGGGAACCGCGATTCTGGGTACTCTGTGCGCGTTCGGGCTGACCATCAACATCGCCTCCCCGATCAGCACGTCGCTCGCCGGGGGCGGCCCGGCCGAGCAGGGCCTGCGGGCCCTGCAGCACGACGGGTTCCCCACCGGCGTACTCACCTCGGTTCCCATCGAACTGCCCGCAGGCACCGACCCCGCGGCCACCGCCGCCACCCTGCGGACCCTGCCCGACCTCCACGGCGTCCTGGCCGCCGACATACCCGCCTGGCACCACTCCGGCAGTTCGGTGATCATGGCGCTGCCCGATCACGAGATCGGCACCGCGCACGCCGGTACCGCCCTGTCCCAGCTGCGCGGCGCCGTCCCGCACAACGCGATGATCGGCGGCGAACAGGTCCAGTCGGCCGACGTCACCCACATCCTGTCCACCTGGTTCCCCGCGCTCCTGGCCGTCGCCGCGCTGCTCACCTTCGTTCTGCTGGCCCGCGGCATGCGCTCCCTGCTGCTGCCCGCCAAGGCCGTCGCCCTCAACCTGCTCTCGGTCGGTGCCGCGTACGGCGTACTGGTCCTGATCTGGCAGCACGGCTACGGCTCGCATGCCCTGTGGGGCATCCCCGCCACCGGCTCGATCAGCCCGTTCGTGCCGATGCTTCTGTTCGGGTTCCTGTTCGGGGTGTCCATGGATTACGAGGTGTTCATCCTGGATCGGATCCGTGAGGCCCACGACCGCACCGGCGACACCCCCGCCTCCGTGGTCGAGGGCATCTCCCGCACCGGGCGCCTCGTCACGAGCGCCGCCCTCATCCTGTTCCTCGCCCTGGTGTCCCTGTCGTCCTCGCCGGACGTGACCATCAAGATGATGGCCACCGGTATGGCCGCGGGTATCCTCATCGACGCTTTGGTCGTACGCACCCTGCTCACCCCCTCCCTGGTGGTGCTCTTCGGCCGCGCCAACTGGTACCTGCCGGCCTGGGCCGCCCGCCTGCTGCGTATCAAGCCGCAGGCCACCGGTCACGGTGACCACCACGGCGGACACGGAACAGACGGCACGGACGGCGGCGCGCATGAGGACGCCCACCCGGCCCTGTCCCGGCATGCTTGAGCCATGCGCATTCTCGTGATCGAGGACGACGAGGCCCTCGGCGCATCCCTCACCTGGGGGCTGAAAGCCGAGGGCTACGTCGTCTGCCTGACCGCCGACGGGGCGGAAGGGCTGTGGCTGGCGCAGGAGCACGACTTCGACCTGATCGTCCTGGACGTCATGCTCCCGGGCCTGGACGGCTACCAGATCTGCGCACGGCTGCGCGAAGCCGGCAAGTGGACCCCGATCCTCATGCTCACCGCCATGGACGCCCCTCTCGACCAGGCCGAGGGCCTCGATCTGGGCGCCGACGACTACCTCACCAAGCCGTTCTCCTATCCGGTGCTGCTCGCCCACCTGCGGGCCCTGCTGCGCCGCAGCACCCGTGAGCGCCCCGCCCAACTGCGGTCCGGGGAGCTGACGTTGGACCCGGCCACCCACGCGGTCCACTTCGCCGGCCGGCCCCTCGCCCTCACGCCTGGTGAGGCGAGCGTGCTGGAGTACCTGCTGCGCGCCGAGGGCCGCACCGTCTCCAAGGCCGAACTCCTGGAACACTGCTGGGACATGGCCTCCCGGGCCGACCCTGCCGTCGTCGAGGTCCGCATCCACCACCTGCGCCGCAAGACCGACGCGAGCGTCATCGAGACCGTACGAGGCAGGGGGTACCGCATTGACCCGCACCGCCCCTAGCCGCTCGCTGCGGCTGCGCGTCACGCTCATGGCCACCCTGATCGTCACCGCCGCCCTCGCGCTCGGCATCGCGGTGATCGCGATCACGCTGGTCAGCTCCGTACGCGCGAACGTCGACACGACGCTGACCTCCTACGCGACATCCGTCGGCCGCTCCGCCGACGGAACCTGGCCCAAGCCCCTGCCCGCCGTCCCCGACGACCCGAGCGCCTGGGCCCAGGTCGTCGACGGCTCCGGAACCGTGGTGGCCGCCACCGCGAACGTCCAGGGCCGGCCCGCCCGGTACACCCTGCCCGCGGGCAGCACCACGCCGCGGACAGTTCCCGGACAGGGCACGGACGACGACGAACACGTGGTGGCCCAGCGCTACGTCGCCGGCACCACACCCGTGGTCGTGTACACCGGCGCCTCCACCCGCATCCTCAGCATCGTCACCAACGACCTCCAGGGCCATCTGCTGTTCGTCCTGCCGCTGGTCGTCCTCGGCGCACTCGGCATGTCCTGGGTGCTCATCGGCCGCACCCTGCGGCCGGTGGAACGCATCCGCGCCGAGGCTGCCGAGATCACCGGCAGCGACCTGCACCGCCGCATCCCCGGCCCCACCGGCGACGACGAGATCGGCCGCCTGACCGGCACCCTCAACTCGATGCTCGAACGCCTGGAGGACTCCGCGACCCGCCAGCGCCGCTTCGTCGCCGACGCCTCCCACGAGCTGCGCACCCCGCTCGCGGCCGTACGCACCTCCCTGGAGGTCGGAATCGCCTACCCCGACCGCGCCCCCTGGCCGGATCTGGCCGAACGCGCCGTCACCGAAACCGCCCGCCTCCAGCGCCTCGTCGACTCCCTGCTACTGCTTGCCCGCGCCGACGACGACACCCTGCTCACCCACCATGAGCCCATCGACCTGGCCGCACTGGCGCGCACCGCCGCCCGGTCCGTCCCCGCCCGCATCCCCCTGGAGATCCACACCGACGACGGCGTCCGCGTCCTCGGCGATCCCGATCAACTCACCCGCCTGATCCGCAACCTCCTCGACAACGCCGACCGCCACGCCGCCACGCACGTCCAGCTCACCGTCACCACCGACGGCCCCGACACGGCCGTCCTCCAGGTCAGCGACGACGGCCCCGGCATCCCGCCCGCCGACCGCGACCGGATCTTCGACCGGTTCGTGCGCCTCCAAGCCGCCCGGACCCGCCAGAGCGGCCCCGACTCCGGCACCGGCCTCGGCCTGGCCATCGCCCGCGACATCGCCACCGCGCACAGAGGCACGCTCACGGTCACCGACCGTCCCCCCACCACACGGGACACAGGAGTCGGCGCCTCACGGGACACAGGAGTCGGCGCCTCCTTCACCCTCCGGCTGCCCATCGCCCGCACCTGAGCCGGCAGCGCACTCAGGTTCGGCAGACGCCCTGCACCAAGACCTGCCAACTGTCCGCCAGCCGCTCGAAGTGGCGGGTGGCTTCGGCCCGCTCCGGCATGACCAGGTACAGCAGGATCGGGCCTTCGAGCGCGGCGGCGAGCTGGAGGGCGAGGCTGTCGGAATCCGGGCAGTCGGGCCGGGCCTGCCGCAGGAGTACCCGGATGTGCGCGGGCGAGAAGACGGCCTCCCCGGCAGGGATCGGCTGGGCGCGGTCGAGTGCGGCGCGGGCGAGCGCGTGGCGTTCGAGCAGGAAGGCGATGCGGGCGCGCCCATAGGCGATCAGCCTCTCGGCCGGGTCCGCGCCCGGTCCGAGCGGTGGCGGGCCGTACAGCACCTGTTCCTGGAAGGCGCGTTCATCCTCGTCCAGGAGGGCGTGGAAGACGCCCGCTCGCGTGCGGAAGCGGCGGAACACGGTGCCCTTGCCGAGGCCGGCCCGCTCGGCGAGGCCGTCCATCGTCACCTTCTCCGCTCCGACCTCGGCGATCATCTCCCGCGCCGTGTTCAGCAGCCGCCGGCGGTTGCGCGCGGCGTCCACCCGCTCGGCGCGTGGCTGACCGAGAGGCACGACGGGGTGATCCATGAGGCACCACTTTACGCCCCGACACGAAAGCGGGGTAAAGTCCGCTACTGCTACGGTTGAAGCTGGAACAGTTGGCCGAGAAGGAGCTGGTTGAGATGGGCATGAACGGAGTCGTGGACCGCAGCGTGGTCCTGCGCCCCACCCCGATCGAGCGACTCGATCTGTCGGGCAGGCGACTGACCGTCATCGGCGGCACGAATGGCCTGGGCCGGGCCATCGCCCGACAAGCCCTGGCGCGCGGGGCCGAAGTCACGGTGGCCGGACGGACCTTCCGCGACGCTCCGGCCGAACAGCTGACCTTCGTGAAGGCCGACCTCGCCTCGATGCGCGAGGCCGACCGCCTGGGACGGGAACTCCCGGTGGAGTCCGACGACGTCGTGCTGTTCACCCTGGGCACCTTCGCGGCCAAGAACCGGGAGGAGACCGCAGAACACCTTGAACGGGACATCGCGGTCAGTTACTTGAGTCGCTTCGCCGTACTCCGCGGTCTCGCCCCCCGCCTCGGCACCGCCCGCCCACAGGGCTCACCGCAGCCCCGGGTGTTCGTCATGGGCGCCCCGGGCTCCGGAGCCACCGGCGATCCCGACGACCTCAACACCGAGAGGGGTTACACCGGGATGCGGGCACACATCAACACCGTGGCCGCCAACGAAGCCCTCGTCCTCGGCGGTGAGAACACGCTGCCAGGCCCCGCGTACTTCGGCCTGAACCCTGGCGTCATCAAGACCGGAATCCGCGCCAACTACCTGGGCGAAGGCAGCCTCACCCACCGCCTCGCCGAGACCGTCATCGGTCTCCTCTCCCAGTCCCCCGACACGTACGCCAGGCGAATCGTGCCGCTCCTGTTCACCCCGGACCTCAACGGACGCACCGGGACCTTGTTCAACAACAAGGCCAGGCCGATCCTGCCCTCCAAAGGGCTGGACAAGGATCGCGTCGCGCGATTCGCCTCAGCCTCCGACGCACTTCTACGGCAGGCCCTCGGCTGAGCTCCGCTGATGTCCGGAGACAGGTGGTCAGATGCCCAGCACACGCCGGGCACGGAGATGGGCGATCTTCTCCTTCGTCCGGGGCGGGACGTAGGTCATGCCGGGGCTCCTCCGTTGTCTCGGGTGCGGCGGGCGCTGGTCAGTCCCACCGGGCCGCAGCCGACGACGGCGATGTCGTATGTCCATGGGGTGCTCTTTCATGGCGTCTGTCCGGCCGTTGACTCCTGGGCGCGTGGCGCGGGAGCGGTACGGCCCCGGTCGCGGGGCGTTCGTCCGCGGTCGCGGGACGTTCGTCCGCCGGCGGCCTGGGCGAGGATCGCGCCGAGGACGGCGGGGACGGCGAAGAGGATGAAGTTCCACCGGGGTGCCAGGTCGGCCGCGAGGAGCCAGCCGCCGAGCGTGGGGCCGGCGATCGCGCCGATGCGGCCCACTCCGAGCGCGACGCCCACCGCGCTGGCCCGCGCTGTCACCGGATAGGTGCGGGCAATGTACACATTGAGCAGCCCCTGGACGCCGACCGCGCCGCAGCCGCCGAGGACCACGATGCCGTAGAGCACCGGCAGCGGCAGTTGGGCGCTCATGCCGACGATCGCGGCGGCTCCGAGGGCGAAACTGGCGGTGACCGCTCCCTTCGATCCGGCACGGTCGGCCAGCAGCGCCATGGCGAGTCCGCCGACGGTGGCGCCGAGATTCAGCAGGACGAGGAAGGTCTGCGAGGACCGCAGCGGATAGTCCGCGGTCCTCATCAGCTCTGGCAGCCAGGTGTTCATGCCGAAGATGAGCAGGAACGAAAGGGCCGCCATGGCGCAGAACAGCA
Organism: Streptomyces violaceusniger Tu 4113; assembly: GCF_000147815.2. Classification (NCBI taxonomy): domain Bacteria; kingdom Bacillati; phylum Actinomycetota; class Actinomycetes; order Kitasatosporales; family Streptomycetaceae; genus Streptomyces; species Streptomyces violaceusniger. Next base: position 1,248,957 of record NC_015957.1, read on the forward strand.
GTGTGGTGGTGAGGTACGGCGGCTTCAGCACCAGCCGTACACCGCGGCTGCCGGGGGCCGGGGCCGACGTCGTCGCCGCCCGCTGGTATTCCGTGGACTCGGGCAGCCAGGCGTAGGCCATGGGCAGCACGAGCAGACCGGCAATCCCGCCGACCAGGTACTCCGCGTGAAAACTGTGCCCGCTCAGCAACGTGTTGGCGGCGAGGGCCGCGAACGCGCCGCCGATGGGGGTTCCGCACTGCACGATCCCCGAGTACAGATTCTTCCGTCTGTCAGGAGCGAGTTCGAAGATCAGCGGGGCCATCGCCGGGTAGATCGCACCGGCGCCGAGCCCGACGACGAAACGGCCCGCACCGAACAGGGCCGGCAGGGGTGCCGCGGCGCAGACGAACATCCCGGCGCTGACGAGCGCGGCACTGACCAGGGTCGTCCGGCGCCGGCCGAACCGGTCGGTGAACTGGCCGACCAGCAGGGAGCCGATGAGCATCCCGATGGGCGTGAGGCTGCCCAGCAGGCCGACCAGGGCGACCGTGAGACCCCAGGGCCGGTAGTCGAGCAGCAGTGGTGTGGTCGCGCCGAACGCGACGAGATCGAAGCCTTCCAGTGTCATCACCGCCAGGCCGACGGCGAGTGCGGTGCCGGTCGGCGTGGACAGGCTCCGGGGCGGTTTCCCGCCCGTGCGAGGGAACGCGGGGGTGCTCAATGATCCGATTCCGTTCTCACCGCCCGCCTCTCGCCCGGTCGCTGCCGCTGATCGGGGCCATGCGCGGAGGGCGGAGGTACGCCGGTGCGGCCCGGCGGGGTGGGCCGGGTCGGGGGAGGGGGCGTTCGTGTGGTGCGGGGACGGCGGGCTGGGCCGTGCCCGGTGGGGCGCGGGGTACGGCGCGGAACCCCGCGCCCCTCCCGCTGGGCGCCGGGACCCGAGCGCGATCCGTTGGCTCGAGACCCGGCGGCCCCCTCCGCACCCGGCTCCTCAGGAGCGCGGGCGACGGAGCGCGCGGGGGCGGGGGCCATGTGACCTCAGGAGGGCCCGGTACCCGTGCGCGGCGGATTCCTCAGGCTCGCCGTCCGCCGTCGACCGACAGCGCGATGCCGGTGATGTAGGACGCCGCGTCCGAGCAGAGCCAGACGGCAGCGGCCGCGGCCTCCTCCGGGTTGGCCATCCGGCCGAGTGGCGTGATCGCCTCCTGCATGGCGATCAGGTCGGTACCGGCCGCCACCCGCTCGAACCCGGGAGTACGGGTCGGGCCGGGGCAGACGGCGTTGACCCGGATGCTGTCCGGTGCGTAATCGACGGCGGCGACCTTGGTGAGCCCGACGATGCCGTGCTTGGCGGCCACGTAGGCGGGGGCGGTCGGGATCGCGTACAGGCCGCCGTTGGAGGCGATGTTGACGATGGCGCCGCCCTCGCGGCGGCGCAGTGCGGGCAGTTCGTACTTCATGCACAGGAAGGTTCCGGCCAGATTGACATGAACCACGCGCTCGAACTCGGCCAGTGTCATCTGCTCGAGCTGCCGGTGATGGGAGTCCAGGCCGGCGTTGTTCACGGCGAAGTCGAGGCCCCCGTACTCCGCGACCGTACGCTCGACGGCCGCCCGCACGGAGCCTTCGTCGCCGATGTCGACGGGGATGGCCAGTGCCTCCCCACCGTCCTCCCTGATCATCAGGGCGGTCTCGGCGGCCGTGCTCTCGTCGATGTCGAGCACGGCGACCGCGGCGCCGCACCGGGCGAACTCCAGCGCCGCCGCGCGGCCGATCCCACTGCCCGCGCCGGTGACCAGTCCCGCTTTCCGGGTTGCGGCGCTCATGCCAGCGGCTCGTGGTTCGCCCAGGCGACCTTGTACGGGTGCCGCGACTGCCAGCGGTGGATGATCTCGTGCAGGGCGGGCGCGGCGAACCCCTTCGCCAGAGCGTCGATGTCGGCCACGGCGAACTGCACGATCGCGGTCGCGATCAGCGCGGGAATGGCCTCCTCCCCGGGGACGGGAATGTGGCGGCGGGCTGCGACCGACTGCGCGAAGCCGGTGTCGAGCATGGCCCGTTCGATATCCCCGAGGTATTGGTCGAGTTCCGTGTCGGGCAGCGGTTGATCGAAGGAGACGATCATCGTGTGCTGGATCATGCGGTAATTCTTGCGACCACATGCCGCAAGTGTCCAAGATCAGTATGGAATTCAGCGATAACCTACAGGCATGGTTGAACTGGAGACCCGCGAGCTCGAGTACTTCATCGCAGTCGCCGACGAGCTGCACTTCGGCCGGGCCGCCGCCCGGCTCTCGATCGCCCAGCCGGCGCTGTCGAAGGCGATCCGACGGATCGAGACCCGGCTCGGCGTCCCGCTGTTCCTCCGCTCCAGCCGGCACGTCGAGCTCACACCGGCCGGGGAAGCGTTGCAGGAGCACGGACGGCACGCGCTCAACGCGGTCGCCGCCGCCGTCCGCAGCGCCCGGCGTGCCGTCGACACCCAGGCGCACCTTCGGCTCGTACTCAAGCCCGGCGGCGACGCCGGTCTGCTGTCCGGGATCCTGGCCGAGTACGCCCACCAGCCCGATGCCCGCCGGGTCGACATCCTCTTCAGCGGCCCCGCCGACCGCACCGACTTCCTGCTCGACGGCCGGGCCGACGTCGGCCTGCTCTACGTACCGTTCGACGATCTCGACGGCCTGGACCACGAGACGCTCCACGCCGAGGAGCGGGTGGCCATCGTCCCCTCCGCACACCGACTGGCCGGGCTCGCTTCGGTGCGGATGGCCGATCTGGAGGGCGAGACCCTGCCGCGCTGGAAGGGCGTGCCAGGGGGCGACGGCACCGGTCCGGAGGTCGCCGACGTGGTCCAACTGCTCCAGATGATCAAAGTGAGCCGGATGATCGGCGTGCTCCCCCGGTCGCTGGTCGAGCCGCTCCCGCCCGGCCTCGTCGGTGTACCGGTATCCGACGCCCCGCTCAGCCGCCTCGTGCTCGCCTGGAAGGAACAGGACCGCCGCCCGCTGCTCGCCTCGTTCGTGGCCGCGGCGCTGAGGGTTCCTCCCCGAATGGCGGGCATGGTCGGGGCCGATGCGTCAGGGGCGTCCTTGACGTCGGGCCGAGGGGGCGTCTGAGCCCCCTCATGGGGATAGCGACGCGCGAAGGGGGCCGGAATCCCGGAGTCCGGCCCGTCGTCTCACCTGCTCTTGTCGGGGGTGAGGTCGTCCAGGTTGATGTTTACCTTGAAGGGGACCGTCCGCTGGAGGCTGTGGCGGAAGATTCCGGCGGGGGCGTAGGCACCGGTCGGTTCGTCGAGCTCATAGACGTGGACGACGGGGGTCCCACCCTCGTCCTCGATGCACCAGTAGTGGGGAATCCCGGCCTCGGCGTACTTGCGGAGCTTCACCGTCCGGTCCCGGTGGGCCGATTCGGGGGAGACGACCTCGATGACGAGTTGCACCTCATCCGCCGCGAACCAGGTGCGGTCCCTGTCGAAGTCGGCTGTCGTCACCAACAAATCCGGCTCGGGCCGGTTGCGCTGATCCAGCTTGACCGTCATCTCGCGGCCGACCCTCGCCCCTGCGGGCACCTGCTCCATGAGCGCGACGGTGAGCATCGTGACGAGGTGGCCGTGCCACCACCTCTGCGGGGACATCATGAAAACGAGTGCTCCGTCGATGAGCTCGGTATGACGGGGTGCTTGCGGCAAGCGGTCCAGATCATCTGCGAACCAGCCCTCGGGGCGGGGCGGGCGCATCCAATCGGGGAGGGCGGTCATGAGTCAACCGTAGCGGTTTCGGGCGTTGGGAGGCGTTGCCTCCCCCTGCCGTCACAGATTCTTCGGCTTGCCCTTGCCGTACAGCCAGACGTCGAAGAGGCGGGTCAGGTCCTTGCCGGACTTGCGTTCGCACAGCTCGATGAACTGCTTCGTGTCCGCGTTGCCGTGTCGGTGGTCCCCCAGCCACGTGCGGAGGATGGAGAAGAAGGTCTTGTCGCCGACGGCCCGGCGGAGCTGGTGCAGCACCATCGCGCCGCGGCCGTAGACGGGCGGGTCCGAGACGCTGGCGACGCTCGGGGGGTCGGCGGGCGGGAAGTCCCAGATGCCCTCGCTCTCGTTGTCGGTGCCGTCGTAGAAGTCGTCGAAGATCTGCTGGGCGGTGCGGCCGTCGTGGTCCTCCTCCCACAGCCACTCGGCGTAGGTCGCGAAGCCCTCGTTGAGCCACATGTCCTTCCAGACCCGGGGCGTGACCGAGTCGCCGAACCACTGGTGGGCGAGTTCATGCACGACGAGCGTCTTGTCCGGGGCCGCGTCGAAAAACGGCTTGGTCTGGGTCTCCAGGGCGTAGCCGAGGCCGGGCAGATGGTCGACGACCGCGCCGGTGGAGGAGAAGGGGTACGGGCCGAAGGTGCGGCTCTCCCAGGTGATGACGTCGTCGACCTGGTCGGCGATGTGCTTCGCGCGGTTGGCCTCGGTGGGGTCGACGGCGACGTAGACGGGCAGGCCCGTGCCGGTGGTCGTGGTGCGGACGTCGAAGCGGCCGATGGTGACGGTGGCCAGATAGCTCGCCATGGGCTCGCCCATGTGCCAGCGGAAGGTGGTGCGGCGGTCGCGGGTCTGCTGGGCCGTCAGCTCTCCGTTGGAGACGGCGGTGTAGCCCTCGGGGACGGTGACGGCGATGTCGTAGGCCGCCTTGTCGGAGGGGTGATGGTTGCCGGGGAACCAGGTCATGGAGCCGGTCGGCTCGCCGAGGGCCACGGCGCCGTCGTCGGTGCGGATCCATCCCTCCTTCCCGCTGTCCTCGCCGGTGAGGGTCTTCGGCTCGCCGTCGTAGACGACGGTGGCCGTGAAGGCGCGCCCCTTGGGGAGGGCCGAGGCGGGGGTGAGGACCAGCTCGGTGCCGCTGCGGGCGGCCTTGGCGGGGCGGCCGTTCACCGTGGCCTTCCGGACGCGCAGCCCGGCGAGGTCGAGGTGGAAGGAGCTCAGGGCGCGATCCGCGCGGGCGGTGATCCGGGCGGTGCCCTTCAGGCGGCGGGAGCCGGGTGTGTAGTCGAGGGCCAGGCGGTAGCTCCGCACGTCGTAGCCGCCGTTGCCGAGCCGGGGGAAGAGTGCGTCGCCGACTCCTGCGGTGCCCGCCCTGGCCCGGGACCCTCCGGCCGAGCCCTGCGCCCCGGCCCCACCGGTGCAGCCGGCGACGCACAGCGCCATGAACACGACGCTGGTCAGCACCCGTGAGATGCGGCGAACGGGCCTGGGCGCCACGCGTCGGGGCTCCCAGGCGAGCGGTTCGTCGTCCATCGCGATCCCTACGCTTCGGCGGCTGCTGCTCAGGAGACTAGCGGCCGCCGGGACCCGCTCGGCGGAGATCAAGGCCGGCCCCGCGCCGCCCGCACGATCAGTGTTCCGATGTGCCCCGGCTCCGGCGCGGCGACGACCTGGGGCCTGGCTTCCTGGAGGCCGCCGTCGGAGTCAGGCGCAAGGACCCGGAGCAGGTGGTCGCGTACGCCCGCGAGGCGCTCCACCTGGCGCGAGAATCCTCCTCCGGCTATGTCGCCCGTAGACTCCAAGCCCTGCGTTCGGAGTTCGGCCCACTCGCTCGTGACAGGCGCATCGCGAATCTGGACGCCGAGATCAAGGCGCTGAGTGCGACGTGACGGAGGGGATGGATATGTCGCAGACCGAAGGTGCGCGGCTGTTCCGTGAGGCGTGGATCGCGGGCGTGCATCGGCACTTCCCCGGTGAGCCCAAGCCCGGCTATGTGACGCCCTGGGAGGACACCCCGGAGTGGGAGCGGGAGGCCGCCGGCGCGGTCTGTGAGCAGGTGCGTCAGTTCCTCGAGCTGAGTGGTGGGCATGCGTCGCGCCTGACGCGTGAGCAGAAGGGCCGCTTCGTCGCGACGTGCTGGATCGCGTAGATGTACCGGCACTTCGAGGATCCGAAGCCGGGGTACGTGGCCGACTGGGCTGATCTCCCCGACTGGCAGAAGGAGACGGACGCGGACATCTTCGAGGCGATCGAGAAGAGCGTGAGCTGACGGGGCGAAAGTGCGTCGCGGTTGCAAAGGGCGGGGCGGTGGGCGGGGTTGGGCAGCTCAGCGGGCTTTGGGCGAGTTAAACGTCTCTGAGCTGCAGTTCACCACTTCTAGTGAAGCTATGGCCTTGAGTTGCAATCGACAACGCTGGGTTGCCAAGCTGTGGCTCCCTGTCAACCCAGGGAGTGCACGTGGCCTTTGGTGACCAGCCCGCATACCTCCGCGTCGCCGACGATCTGCGGAAGAAGATCGCCGGGGGTGAGCTGCCACCGCATGCGCGTCTCCCCTCTCAGGCCAGGATCCGGGAGGAGTACGGGGTTTCGGACACCGTCGCGCTCGAGGCTCGCAAGGTGCTGATGGCCGAGGGGCTGGTCGAGGGGCGGTCGGGGTCGGGGACGTATGTGCGGGCCCAGCCGGTGCCGCGGCGGGTGGTGCGGGGTGGGTTTCATGCCGCTGGGGAGGCCACGCCGTTCCGGCAGGAGCAGGCCGATGAGCGGGTCCTCGGGAGCTGGGACGCCCACAGTGAGCAGGAGGAGGCCGGGGCGGAGACCGCCGGGCGGCTGGGGATCGACGTGGGGGCGCGGGTGATGCGCACCCGCTATGTGTTCCAGTCGCAGGGGGAGGCGGTCATGCTCTCCACCTCCTGGGAGCCGCTCGCCGTCACCGGCCGTACGCCCGTGATGCTGCCCGAGGAGGGGCCCCTGGCCGGGCGCGGGGTCGTCGACCGGATGGCCGCCCTCGATCTGGTGGTGGACAACGTGGCGGAGGAGGTCGGCGCGCGGCCCGGCCGGGCCGAGGAGGTGCTGGCGCTCGGCGGGGTGCCGGGGCACTGGGTGCTGGTCACCTCGCGTACGTACTTCGCGGGCGGCCGTCCGGTGGAGACCGCCGATGTGGTGGTGCTCGCCGAGCGTTATCGGGTCGCCTATCGGCTGCCGGTGAAGTGATCTTTCGTTTGGCCTTTTGGTGCTTGGCGTCTCCGGCAGTGTTTGCCGTTCCCGTCACCGTTCACCGATAGTCGGGCGGCCCGTCCCGGCGCGTCTTACCGCGAGTTAACCGCCTCCCCGCCGTCGTAACGGCCCGGCAATGCCGCACCGCCGCCGCCCGTCACCTGCGGCTTCTAGCTTCCTGGGTCGTAACGGAACGGCCCGAGCGACAGGGGAAGCCGGTATGACGGATGCGGTCGATGCGGTCGGCACGGTCGATGCGGTCGATACGGCCGCACCTGAGGCGGGAGCGTCCGCGGCAGCGGCCCCTCGGCGCGGGTACGCCCGGCTCGCGGCGGACGAGAGCCGCGAGGACTACTCGCTGCGCTACGCACCCCACTCCTACCGCCGCTGGTCGCCGACCATGGTCGCCTCGACGGCGCTCGGCGGGATCGCCTATCTCGCGGACTTCGCCATCGGCGCGTCCATCGTCTTCACCTACGGCTTCAGCAGCGGCATCGCCTCGATCCTCACCGCGGCGACGATCATCTTCCTGACCGGTATCCCCATCGCCCGCGCCTGTGCGACCTACGGCCTGGACATGGACCTGATCACCCGCGGTGCCGGATTCGGCTACTTCGGCTCGACGCTGACCTCGCTGATCTACGCCAGCTTCACCTTCATCTTCTTCGCGCTGGAGGGCTCGATCATGGCGCAGGCCATGCACCAGGCCCTCCATATCCCGCTGCCGGTCGGCTATCTGCTGACCACCCTCATCGTGATCCCGATCGTCTTCCGCGGCATGGGCGCGCTCGCCAAGGTGCAGGCGTGGACCCAGCCGATCTGGCTGATCGGGCTCGCCCTGCCGTTCGTGGTGCTGGCCTTCGAGGCACCGGACTCCTGGGGCGCGTTCGCCTCCTTCGGCGGGACCGAGGGCGCGGGTTCCGGTTTCGACTGGATCGGATACGGCCTGGGCACGGGTGTCGCGCTCTCGCTGATCGCGCAGATCGGTGAGCAGGCCGACTATCTGCGGTTCATGCCCGCGAAGACCGAGGAGAATCGGCGGCGCTGGAATCTGGCGGTCCTGGCCGCCGGCCCCGGCTGGGTGGTCATCGGCGCGGCCAAGCAGATCGGCGGCGCCTTCCTCGCGTTCGTGGCGCTGGGCGCGGTCGGCAAGACCCATGCGCTGGAGCCCATCGCCCCGCAGATCGAGGCGCTGAAGCCCTGGCTGGGCTCGGTCGCGCTGCCCGCCGCCGCGCTCTTCGTGGTGGTCTCCCAGATCAAGATCAATGTGACCAACGCCTACAGCGGCTCGCTGTCCTGGTCCAACTTCTTCTCCCGGGTCACCCACCGCCACCCCGGCCGGGTCTGGTACATCTTCCTCAACCTCGCCATCGCGCTGGCGCTGATGGAGATGAACATGTTCGCGGCGCTCAACAAGCTGCTGGGCTTCTACTCCAACGTCGGCATCGCCTGGATCGCCGCCGTCGCCGCCGATCTGGTCATCAACAAGCCGCTCGGGCTGAGCCCGGAGTACATCGAGTTCAAGCGGGCGTATCTGCATCCGGTGAACCCCGCCGGATTCGGTGCGATGGTGATCGCCTCGACGGTCTCGATCATCGCCTTCTTCGGGGCCTTCGGGGAGGTGGCTGAGGCGTTCTCGACCTTCATCGCCTGTGGTCTGGCGCTGGTGCTCTGCCCGCTGCTGGCCTGGCTCACCGGGGGCCGCTACTACCTGGCCCGGCGGAACCCGGTGAACGGGCCCGGTGTCGAGGTCCCGGACATCACCGCCACTCACCGCTGCGCCTCGTGCCAGACGGCGTACGAGCTGCCGGACATCGCCGACTGCCCGGTGCGGGCGGGGGCCGTCTGCTCGCTGTGCTGCTCACTGGACGCCGAGTGCGGGGATGTCTGCCGTAAGGCGCCCACGGGCGAGCCGGTGCTGATGCCGCTTCCCACCGTGCGTACGCGTTCGGCCACCGGCACCTGATCGTGGACCCCGCCCATGGCCCCTGACCCCCGGTCCCGCTCACGGCTCCTGACCCCCGGTCCCGCTCAGGGCTCCTGACCCCCTGGCCCCGTTCACCGCTCCTGAGCCTGGTTCCCGCCCCCCAGAACCCGAGCGCGGTTCCAGCGTCCGTTGTTGCAAAACTCACATCGGCGCAGGTGAAAGGGGTTACTGGAAGGCGATCTTCCATTTCGCTCTTACGATGGATCGGTTTGTGTCCGGTCGTCGGGGGGCGAAGGGAGTGCCAGGAACGTTGAGCACGGAGCAGGGTTCCCACTCGCATTATCGAAGGTCACTCGGACCGGTGGCCCTCACCGCCGTGGGTCTCGGGTCGATCATCGGTTCCGGCTGGCTCTTCGGCGCCGAGCGCGCCGCCGCGCTGGCCGGGCCCGCCGCCATCCTGGCCTGGGTGATCGGCGCCGCCGTCGCCCTGACCATCGCCCTGACCTACTCCGAGCTGGGTTCGATGTTCCCCAAGGCCGGCGGCATGGTCCGGTACGGCCAGTATTCCCACGGCTCGCTGGCCGGATATCTGGCCGCCTGGGCCAACTGGATCGCCATCGTCTCCGTGATCCCCGGTGAGGCCACCGCCTCCGTGCAGTACATGAGCTCCTGGGACTTCGGCTGGGCCAAGGCGCTGTACGACGGGAAGGAGCTGACCGGCAGCGGTGTCGCCCTCGCGTCCGTGCTGCTGCTCTTCTACTTCTTCCTCAACTGGTTCGCGATCACGCTCTTCGCGAAGACCAACACCGCGATCACCGTCTTCAAGCTGGTCGTGCCGACCCTGACCGCCGGGGCCCTGCTGCTGTCGCACTTCGACACCGGCAATGTCACCGGCCATGGCGGCTTCACCCCCAATGGGTGGAGTTCCGTGTTCACCGCGGTCGCCGTCTCCGGCATCGTCTGGGCCTACAACGGCTTCCAGTCGCCGCTCAACATGGCGGGTGAGGCCCGCAACCCCGGGAAGTCGCTGCCCAAGGCCGTCATCAGCTCGATCCTCATCTCGCTGGTGATCTACGTCGCGCTGCAGATCGCCTTCCTGACCGCCGTCCCCGCCGCGGATCTGGCGCACGGTGGCTGGTCCGGGCTCTCCTTCAACTCCCCGCTCGCCGATCTGTCCCTGGCCTGGGGCCTGAACTGGCTGGCGATGTTGCTGTACGCCGACGCCTTCATCTCCCCGTCCGGCACCGGCATGATCTACGCGGCCACCACCTCCCGCATGATCCAGGGCGTCCAGGAGAACGGCCATCTGCCGAGCATCTTCGGCAAGGTCGACCCCAAGACCGGCATTCCGCGTCCGGCGCTGCTGCTCAACCTGGGGATCGCCTTCATCTTCCTCGCGGTCTTCCGCGGCTGGGGCTCGCTGGCCGAGATCGTCTCCGTCGCGACCGTGATCTCGTACATCACCGGTCCGGTCGCCGTGATGTCGCTGCGCCGCCTCTCCCCGGACCTGCCGCGTCCGGTGAAGCTGCGCGCGATGCCGGTGATCGCGCCGGTCGCGATGGTCTTCGGCTCGCTGGTGCTGTACTGGGCCCGCTGGCCGCTCACCGGCAAGGTCATCTTCATCATGGCGATCGGGCTGCCGATCTGGGCGTGGTACGAGCTGCGCAAGCCGTGGGCGCAGCTTCGGCCGCATCTGGCCGCCGGTGCCTGGATGGTCACGTATCTGCTGGTCATGGCGGCGGTGTCGTGGGCCGGTGGCAAGGAGTTCGGTGGCCGCGGCTATCTGCCGGGCGGCTGGGACATCCTGGTCGTCGCCCTGATCGGGCTGGCCTTCTACGTCTGGGGCGTACGCAGCGCATGGCGCAATCCGACGCTGCTGGAGGCCGAGCGCGAGCTGGGCACCGCCCCGGCCGGTGAGGACGGCGAGGGCAGCGAGGACGACGGCCGGGCGAAGGCCGACGCGCGCGTCTGAGGCATACGTCCGAGGACATACGGAGGGCATACGTCTGAGACATGGCCGGATGAGTGCCTCGTTGTAAGAACACGTATCCGCTGCGTGAAGGTAGGGCGTAGGCTCGGGCATATGCGGATCGGGATTTCCTTCATGGTGTCGCGGGGGCGTACGCCCGGGCGGGCCACAGCGGAGAGGGCGGGGAGATGAGTGACGGGAACGCTGTGCTGCCCTGGCTCGTGATCCGCCAGGACACCAACGGCAACCGCTACCGCGTCGGGCGCTACGCCACGAGGACGGAGGCCCAGGAGGTGGCCGACCGCCTGGAGGGCCAGGGCCAGGAGCAGTTGTACGTGGTCGAGCGGACCGCCGCGTCCCGTCAGTCCGGCTAGGTCGTCAGTCAGTCCGGCCGGCCGGTCCAGTTGGCCCGCGGGAATCGGCTCGGCGGACAAGTGCCGGGCCCGCCCGCAGGATTCGGGTCAGTCCGTAAGGATCCGGCCAGCCCCCGGAATGGGCCAGCCCGTAGGAATTCGGTCAGTCTTCCCGGAATTGAGCCAGTCCACCGGAATCCGGCCCATCCGCAGGAATACCTGCACACCCGGGCCCCGGGGCGTCCGCCTCGGGGCCCGGGTGTGTATCGGCGCAGGCCAGGCAGGCTAAGGTGCGGCGCATGAGCGTGCGTGTGGTGGTGGGTGGAGCGGTGTTCGACCGGGGGCGGCTGCTGGCCGCGCGGCGCAGCGCCCCGCCCGAGCTCGCCGGCCGCTGGGAGCTGCCCGGCGGCAAGGCCGAGCCCGGGGAGACCCCGCCGCAGACGCTCGTCCGCGAACTGCGCGAGGAGCTCGGGGTCGAGGTCGAGCCGCTCGAACCGCTGCCGGGGGAGTGGCCCTTGAAACCCGGCTATGTGCTGCGGGTGTGGACCGCGGCCCTGCGCTCCGGTGAGCCGCGCCCGCTGGAGGACCACGACGAGCTGCGCTGGCTCCCCCCGGACCGGGTGGACGAGGTCGACTGGCTGGACGAGGACCGGCCGGCGGTGGCGGAGGCGGTCCGCCGGCTGCGCGCGGCCGAGGGCGCCGGGCAGGGCGCCGAGCAGCGTGCCGGGCAAGACCGCGAGCAGGGCGCCGGGCAAGGCCCCGAACAGGGTCCCGAGCAGCGTGCCGGGCAGGGCACCGAGGGCGCCCCTCCGCGCACCCCTTGAGATCGTCCCGCGCGGGACCCGTTCGAGGTCTCGTACAGGGAGAATCCATGGGGTTCGAGCCGCCTCCACCTGGTTAGGAGTGAGGGGGAGCGCTGATCATGAGCGCTTCACCAAAAGCGGGGACGGAAACCGATGGCGGGCTGAGATAGTGCTGTGATCGTGAAGACCGTACTCGGGATGGCCGATGTGCTGGATACTCGGCTATCTGAAGCCGGTCGGAGCACCTGAGCCGGAGGGGACGGGCGCATGAGCGAGAAGCCAGCGGGGGCTGATATCCCCGAGGAGACGGTTGGTTCGCAGGTGTCGCCGGTGTCACAAGGGTCTTCGGTGCCGGACATGTCGCCCATGTCCTCGATGTCGGCGGTGTGGCAGAGTAGCCCGCCCGGCTCGATCTATGACTACATCCAGGTCGCTTCCTTCGCGCTCGGGTCCGACGGCCGGATCGCGCAGTGGAGCGAACGGGCCGCGGAACTACTGGGGCTGACGGCGCGCCAGGCCATCGGCAAGGATCCGGTGGAGGCGTTCGTACCGCCCGAGTACCAGGAGACCGGCCATCGCGCGGTCGCCGACATCCTGGACGGCCGGGAGTGGACCGGGCTGGTTCCCTACCGTAGCCCCCAGGCGCCGAGCGGGCATGGCATCGCCGAGGTCTATGTGATGCCCGCTCAGGATGAGGACGGGAAGCGGGCCGCGCTCTGTATCGCGGTGGACGTCAGTGCGTTGCGCGGGCTGGAAACTGATCTTGCTTCTTCACAGGCCGTTTTCGGTCAATCTCCGCTCGGTTTCTTCCTCTTCGGGACCGATCTGCGGATGCTCCGGGTCAATGAGCGTTTTGCGAAGGTTTTCGGCCGCCCCACCGAGGAATACCGCGGGGTGACCCCGCACGATCTGCTGCCGCGCGGCGAGGCCGACCGGCTGGCCGCCGCCCTGCGCCAGGTCCTGGACTCCGGGCAGGCGCTGACCGATATGCCGCTCATGGGCCAGACTCCGGGCAGCACCGACCGCCGCCGCTGGTCGGTCTCGCTCTACCGGCTGCACAGCGGCTCCGGCCGCCCCATCGGCATCGCCGGACTGGCCACGGACGTCACCGGCCGCCGCCGCGCCGAACAGGAGGCCGCGGGCGTACGGCGCAATCTGGCGCTGCTGAACGAGGCCGGGGCCCGAATAGGCACCTCGCTCGATCTGGAGACCACCGCCCGGGAACTGCTGGACGTGGCCGTGCCGCAGTTCTGCGATCTGGCCTCCGTCGACCTCTACCAGGGGCTGCTCTCCGGCGACGAGACCCCGCCCGGACTCGCCGACGGCAGCGCCGAGTTGCGCCGCGTCGCCTTCGCCAGCGCGGTCTCCGACGGCCCGGTCCCCTTCGGCGACATCTGCCGCGTCAACACCGCCGAGGACCCCAAGCCCATCCAGGTCGGCGAGGTCCACCGCTACCCCTTCAACTCCCTGTGCGCCCACGCCCTGCGCACCGCCCAGGTCCGGGTCGTCCCCGGCCGGGACGGCAGTGAGAGCCTGGAGCTCGGCGCCATGCTCCAGTCCACCCTCGTGGTGCCGATGGTCGCCCGCGACACCGTCGTCGGCCTCGCCCAATTCTCCCGTACCAAGGGCAGCGAGCCCTTCGGCGAACGGGACCGCGCGCTCGCCGTCGAGCTGGCCGCCCGCGCCGCCGTCAGCATCGACAACGCCCGGTTGTACCGCAGAGAACATGAACGCGCGCTGATACTGCAGCGCAGCCTGCTCCCGCCCGGCGACCCGGAGGCCGCCGGGCTCGACATCGCCTGCCGCTATCTGCCGGGGAACGCGGCGACCGAGGTGGGCGGCGACTGGTTCGACGTGATCGAGCTGCCCGGGCACCGCACCGCGCTGGTGGTCGGCGACGTCATGGGGCGGGGGCTGCGCGCCGCCGTGGCCATGGGCGAACTGCGCACCGCCGTACGCACCCTCGCCCTGCTCGACCTGGAGCCCGCCGAGGTGCTCTCCGCGCTGGACGAGATCGCCCTCGGCCTCGGCACACCGGGCGGCTCGCACTCCGGCGCGCGGCCGGGATCGCGCGCCCGCGGCAAGGCCGCCGACGACTCCTCCGATCTGACCGAGGTCTACCTCGCCACCTGCGTCTACGCCGTCTACGACCCGGTCACCCGCCGCTGTACCTTCGCCAACGCCGGACATCCGCCCCCGGTCCTGGTGGAACCGGGTGAGAACGCCCTGCTGATGGAGGTCCCGCCCGGTATGCCGCTCGGCGTCGGCGGCGAACCGTTCGAGGAGATCGAGGTCGAGCTCCCCGACGGCGCGCTGCTGGCCCTCTACACGGACGGTCTGGTCGAGTCCCGCGACCACACCCTCGACGAGGGGCTCCAGGCCCTGCGCGCGGCCCTCGACACCCCTGACGGCGCCGACGGCGGAAACGCCGCGGCCGGATCCCTCGAGGACGTCTGCGACCACGTCCTGAGCACCCTCGACACCCACCACGGCGAGGACGACATCGCCCTGCTGATGGCCCGGGTGCAGGGCCTGTCGGCCGAGTCGGTCGGCGACTGGCACCTTCCCAGCGCCCCGCAGTCCGTGGGCCGGGCCCGCGAACTGGCCCGGGAGCAGTTGGAGTCCTGGGGCCTTGACGGTCTGGTGGACACCACCGAGCTGCTGGTCAGCGAGCTGGTGACGAACGCCCTGCGGTACGGCGAGGGCGAGATCAGGCTACGGCTGCTGCTGGACCGCACGCTGGTGTGCGAGGTCTGGGACGGCGGTCTGGTCCAGCCCCGGCGGCGGCGCGCCCGGGACACCGACGAGGGCGGGCGCGGGCTGCAGTTGGTCGGGCTGCTCAGCGCGGGCTGGGGGAGCCGGCGGACCCCGCTCGGCAAGACCGTCTGGTTCGAGCTGGCCCTGCCGGACGGCCGGTCCTCGGAGCCGGACTCGGTGGAGGCGCTGCTCAGCCTCTGGTGACGGGCCACGGCCGGTGCGAAAGCGGCCCCTGACGGCAGCGGGCCCGCCATCGGCGGGCCCGCGACACGAAGGGGAGCTACTGCCCCCGGCGCCGGATCTTGTTGCCGAGCCAGACCAGCGGATCGTACTTACGGTCCACCGCCCGCTCCTTGAGCGGGATCAGCGCATTGTCGGTGATCTTGATCTGCTCGGGGCAGACCTCCGTACAGCACTTGGTGATGTTGCAGTAGCCCAGTCCGTGCTCCTCCTGGGCGGTGCGCTTGCGGTCGAGCCCGGTGTCGGCCGCCGCGTCCAGCGGATGCATGTCCAGCTCCGCGACCCGCATCAGGAACCGCGGCCCGGCGAACGCCTCCTTGTTCTCCTCGAAGTCCCGCACCACATGGCAGGTGTCCTGGCACAGGAAGCATTCGATGCACTTGCGGAACTCCTGCGACCGCCCCACGTCCTCCTGCCACATCCGGTACTCGCCCGGCCCCACCCCCTCCGGGGGGACGAAGGACGGCACCTCGCGGGCCTTGGTGTAGTTGAACGACACGTCCGTCACCAGATCCCGCACCACCGGGAAGGCCCGCAGCGGGGTGATGGTGATCGTCTCGGCCCGGTCGAACACCGACATCCGGGTCATGCACAGCAGCCGGGGGCGGCCGTTGACCTCGGCGCTGCACGAACCGCATTTGCCCGCCTTGCAGTTCCAGCGGACCGCCAGATCGGGGGCCTGGGTCGCCTGCAGCCGGTGGACGATGTCGAGCACGACCTCGCCGTCGTTGACCTCGACGTGGAAGTCCTTCAGACCGCCGCCGTCCTGGTCGCCCCGCCACACCCGGAAGTGGGCCTCGTACGCATTCACTGGGTCAGCTCCTCGTCCGTCAGGTACTTCACCAGCTCGTCCTTCTCGAACAGGTTCAGCAGATCGGGCCGGATCGGCGGCGTCTCGCGCCGCTCCAGCCGGATCTGGCCGTGTCCGGTGTCGGGTGCCGCCAGTCCGCCCGAGGGGTCGGAGAGCCGGCAGACCAGATTGAGCCGCCGCCATTCGCGGTCCATCTCCGGGCAGTCGTCGCGGGTGTGCCCGCCGCGGCTCTCGGTCCGCTCCAGCGCGGCACGGGCCACGCACTCGCTGACCAGCAGCATGTTGCGCAGATCGATCGCCAGATGCCAGCCGGGGTTGAACTGCCGGTGGCCCTCGACCCCGGCGCGGCGCGCCCGGACCCGCAGACTGGCCAGCCGGTGCAGCGCCTCCTCCATCTCCCCGGCCTTCCGGATGATCCCCACCAGGTCGTTCATCGACTGCTGCAGCTCCTGGTGGAGGGTGTACGGGTTCTCCGGCGGCCCGGCAGGACCCGCGCTCTCGTCCGGCTCACCGGCCTCGGCGCTGAACGGGCGCAGCGCCTCGGCCGCCGCCAGGTCGAGCTGGGTCTCGTCCGGCACCGGACGGGTGCCCGAGGCCGCGGTCTCCTGGGCGTAGCGGGCCGCGTGGAGCCCGGCGCGGCGCCCGAAGACCAGCAGGTCGGAGAGGGAGTTGCCACCGAGCCGGTTGGAGCCGTGCATCCCGCCCGCGACCTCGCCCGCGGCGAACAGACCGGGCACCCCGGTCGCCGCCGCGGTGTCCGGGTCGACGTCCACTCCGCCCATCACGTAGTGACAGGTCGGGCCCACCTCCATGGGCTCGGCGGTGATGTCGACGTCCGCGAGCTCCTTGAACTGGTGGTGCATGGAGGGCAGCCGCCGCTTGATGACCTCAGGGGACATCCGGGTGGACACATCGAGGAAGACCCCGCCGTGCGGGGAGCCCCGGCCCGCCTTCACCTCGGCGTTGATGGCGCGGGCCACCTCGTCGCGCGGGAGCAGCTCGGGTGGTCGGCGGTTGTTGTCCGGATCCTCGTACCAGCGGTCGGCCTCGCCCTCGGACTGGGCGTACTTCTCCTTGAAGACGTCCGGGATGTAGTCGAACATGAAGCGCTTGCCCTCGCTGTTGCGCAGCACCCCGCCGTCGCCGCGCACCGACTCGGTGACCAGGATCCCCTTCACCGAGGGCGGCCAGACCATACCGGTCGGATGGAACTGCACGAACTCCATGTTGATCAGCGGAGCGCCCGCCAGCAGCGCCAGCGCGTGGCCGTCGCCGGTGTACTCCCAGGAGTTGGAGGTCACCTTGAAGGACTTGCCGATACCGCCGGTGGCCAGCACCACGGCCGGGGCCTCGATCGCGAAGAAACGCCCCGACTCGCGCTCGTAGCCGAAGACCCCGGCGACCCGGTCGCCGTCCTTGACGATCCGGGTGACCGTGCACTCCTGGAAGACCTTCAGCCGGGACTCGTAGTCGCCGGTTTCGGCCTTGTCCTCCTGCTGCAGGGAGACGATCTTCTGCTGGAGGGTGCGGATCAGCTCCAGTCCGGTGCGGTCCCCGACATGGGCGAGGCGGGGGTACTCATGGCCGCCGAAGTTCCGCTGGGAGATCTTGCCCTCCGGGGTGCGGTCGAAGAGCGCGCCCCAGGTCTCCAGCTCCCAGACCCGGTCCGGGGCCTCCTGGGCGTGCAGCTCGGCCATCCGCCAGTGGTTGAGGAACTTGCCCCCGCGCATGGTGTCGCGGAAGTGCACCTGCCAGTTGTCGCGCTCGTTGACATTGCCCATGCTGGCGGCGATGCCGCCCTCGGCCATCACCGTATGGGCCTTGCCGAACAGCGACTTGCAGATGACGGCGCAGCGCATGCCCTGCTCGCGGGCCTCGATCGCGGCCCGCAGCCCGGCGCCGCCCGCGCCGATCACGACCACGTCCCACGCCTGCCGCTCGACTTGCGTCATCGATGAGCACCTCTCCTAGAAAAAGCGGGGATCGTCGAAGGCACCGCTCGCCACCAGATAGACGTAGAAGTCCGCGACGGCGACGCTGATGAGAGAGGCCCAGGCCAGCTGCATATGGCGGGCGTTGAGCCCGCTCACCCAGCCCCAGAGCCGATAGCGCACCGGGTGCCGGGAGAAGTGCTTCATCCGGCCGCCGACGATATGGCGGCAGGAGTGGCAGGAGAGGGTGTACGCCCAGATCAGCGCGATGTTGGCGAGCAGCACCAGGGTGCCCAGGCCCATATGGCCCCAGCGGCCGTGCTCGTCCCGGAAGCCGAGCACGGTGTCATAGGTGAGGATCCCCGCGACGATCACCGCGAAGTAGAAGAAGTAGCGGTGGATGTTCTGCAGGACCAGCGGGAAGCGGGTCTCGCCGGTGTACTTGGCGCGCGGCTCGGCGACGGCGCAGGCGGGCGGCGAGGCCCAGAAGCCGCGGTAATACGCCTTGCGGTAGTAGTAGCAGGTGAGCCGGAACCCCAGCGGGAAGATCAGGATCAGCAGCGCGGGGGACAGCCCCCACCACGCACCGAAGATCTCCCAGTTGGCACCGCCCTTCATCGGCACGCAGTTCTGGGCGACGCAGGGCGAGTAGAAGGGGGAGACATACGGCTCTGCGTAGTAGTCGTCCCCGGCGAAGGCTCGCCAGGTGGAGTAGACGATGAACGCGAACAGCCCTGCGGCGGTGATCGCCGGGGAGAGCCACCAGCGGTCGCTGCGCAGATGACGGGCGGGAATGGCGGCGCGTGAGGCGCCGTGCACGCCGTGCGGGGCCGTCCCGCGGTCCGCGGGCGCGGGTGTGGTGGCTTGGGGGTCGGTGCCTGTGGCCAAAGGGAACTCCGCGGTGGAGTGGTATGGGGGGACGATGGGGGGCGCCCCGACGACGGGAGGCGCGCCGGGCCGTCCCTAGGGCGCGTGGCGATCGCGCGCGCCGAGGCCCTCGTCGTCGACGTCCGACCACAGCGCACTGTCGTACGGGGCGTCGGGGACCGGAACCATCTCGGGGCGTGGTCGCTCCTCGGGAGCGGTCTCGCGCAGGAGGGCGAGGCTCTCGCGGAGGTGGTCCGCGTCGGTGCGGACACGGCGTATCTCCAGTCCGCCGGCGCCCACCCGCTGCTCCAGCCGGGAGACGGAACGGACCAGGTCATCGAGACAGCGCTGGACGGCCGTCAAGTCGTCGGTCAAGGACATGACTTGCCCTCACTTCCGCGGTTGCGGTTGGCGACGCTCATGCGACAGCGAGTGTTACTCGCCATGGTCGTGGTTGTGAAGGGATCTGTCGGGATTGGCGGTGCCACCGGCGCGATTCCGCCGCCGCGCGCCGGAGTGTGCGCCCGCCGCGTTGATCCGCTCGGGTGATCCTTTCCCCACATGGCCGTCTCCGTGGCCCTCTCGGCGTGCTGTCCCATGAACCGTCGCTTTGAGTGAGGACTATATGCGATCAGCGTCACACTATGCCAAATGCGCATATATCCGTCACCCTGCGGAGGTACGAGTCATGCCCCTCACCAAGCGCCGCCGCGCCATGCTGCTCGCCGCGGGGGTGATGCTGCCGCTGCCCGTACTGACCGGCTGCAGCTCGGACGACGACGGCCCGCCGCCACCCGCCGCCTGGGACGTCGCCTCCGCGCCGCGCAGCGCGACCGCCGGTACCGGCACCCTGCACTGGGCCCTGGACGCGGCACCCACCACCCTCAACGCGTTTCAGAAGACCGCGGACACGGGCACCCAGCGGATCGCGGGCGCCGTGCTGCCCTCCCTCTACACCCTCGACGCCCGGGGCAGGCCACAGCGCAACGGCGACTATCTGACCGCCGCCGACGTCACCTCGTCCGACCCCAAGCAGGTCGTGGTCTACAAGCTCAACCCCAAGGCGGTGTGGAGCGACGGCCGCCCGATCGGCGCGGAGGACTTCCAGGCCCAGTGGCGGGCGCTGCGCGGCACCGACGAGGCGTACGGGACGGCGCGCAACGCCGGTTACGACCGGATCGCCAAGATCGAACCCGGGGACAAGGAACACGAGGTCAAGGTCACCTTCGCCAAGCCGTACACCGACTGGCGCTCGCTGTTCACCCCGCTGTACCCGAAGAGCGTGATGGGCAACCCGGCGGTCTTCACCGCACCGGCCACCAAGGGGCTCGCGGTCGGCGCCGGACCCTTCATGGTGCGCGAGGTCTCGGACGGCTCCGTCACCCTCGTCCGCAACCCCCGCTGGTGGGGCGACCGGGCGCGGCTGAACCGGCTGGTCTTCCAGGCGGTGCCGGCCGACCAGCGCGACGAGGCCCTGATCGACGGGCAGCTCGATCTGGCCGAGGTGGACCGGGCCACCGCCCGGCGCATCCGGGCCACCGCCCCGGACAAGCAGGCCGCGGGCACCAAGCAGGGCTCCTCGGCCCCGGGCAAGGCGGGCGCGCCGGAGCAGTCCACCGGCGGCCGGGAGGCGGCCGGAGCCGAGGGAGGAGCCACCGGCGACACCGACAAGGCCACCGGCGACACTGACGACACCGACAAGAACCGGTCGCAGACCCGGGCGCTGAGCAGGTTCACCCTGCGCAAGGCCCTGGACTCCGCCTACACCCAGCTCGCCCTCAACGGCACCAAGGGCCCGCTCGCCGATGAGCGGGTGCGCCGCGCGGTGGCCCGCGCGATCGACCGGAAGGCCCTGGCGAAGCTGGTGCTGAAGCCGATGGGGCTGCCGTCCGAGCCGCTCGGCAACCATCTGCTCATGGCGGGCCAGCCGGGCTACAAGGACCACAGCGGCGCCCTCGGCGACAAGGACACCAACGCCGCGCAGTCGCTGCTCGCGGACGCGGGCTGGCGGGCGGGCGACGCCGGCCGGCAGAAGGCGCTCGACGGCAAGACGGACGACCGGGGCAGGCGGCACAGCGCCCCGACCGCCACCGCCACGGACCCGGCCACCGACGGCGCCCCGGGCACGGACCTCGCCAGCGACAGCGCCACCGGCACGGACCCCGCCACCGACAGCGCCTCCGGAAGCGCGTCCCAGAGCGCCTCCGGCACCGCCTCCACCTCCGCCACGAACTCCGCCACGAACTCCGAGCGCCCCTCCGACGCCGCCCCCGCGGCCGGTGACGCCGGGCGGTCCGGACGGCTCGGGGAGGCGGCCGTCGTACGGAAGAAGGGACGGCCGCTGGTGCTGCGCTTCGTCCTCCCCGACGACCGGACCGCCGCCCCGCTGAGCACGGTCGGCGAGCGCATCGCGCGGATGCTGGAGAAGATCGGCGTCCGGACCGAGATCACCAAGGTCCCGGGTGAGAGCTACTTCCGGGACCACATCGCCACCGGCGACTACGACCTGGCCCTCTACTCCTGGCCCGCCTCCGCCTACCCGGCCACCGACGGCCGCCCCATCTACGCCAAGCCGCAGCCCGCCGCCGACGGCTCCCTGGTCGTCGAGCAGAACTACACCCGGGTGGGCACCGACCAGATCGACCAGTTCTTCGACCAGGCGCTCTCCGAGCTGGACGGCGGCGCCTCCCGCTCCCTGGTCAGCCGCGCGGACGCCCGGATCTGGGCGGCGGCCGGATCGATTCCGCTCTATCAGCGCCCTCAGTTGATCGCCATGCGCAAGGACCTGGTCAACGCGGGTGCCTTCGGCTTCGCCACCCCCCGCTACCAGGACATCGGCTTCCGCCGCTAGGGGGTGGCCGACGGATCTTGACGCCTGCCGCGGGCTGCTCCCCTCCGCACCCTCCCACCGCATCGAAATGCGGCTCCGCCGCGTGGCAGGGCTTCGCCCCTGGACCCCGGGTACCAGGGGCGAAGCCCCTGCCAACCCAGCCCCTCCGGCGTTTGAGGAGCGGGGTCCGGGGCGGAGTCCCGGCGGGGGTTCCAGGGGCGAAGCCCCTGGTATCGGGAAGGGGCGGGGAGGGGAAAGACCCGGCCGGGACGGGCTGCGGCATCCGTCTTCGCGCCGTCCCCGTACCATGGGGGTGAGGCCGAGGCGTGATCAGCCCGGCGGAAGGCGCGTCGCACAAGGAGCGCGCCGCCACCCACGAAACCGGGAGAAGCGCGCTTCTATGCCCACGCGCCACGACATTCGTAACGTCGCCATCGTCGCCCACGTCGACCACGGCAAGACGACCCTCGTCGACGCCATGCTCAAGCAGGCGGGTGCGTTCGCCGCCCACCAGCACGTGGACGACCGGGTCATGGACTCCAACGACCTGGAGCGCGAGAAGGGCATCACCATTCTCGCGAAGAACACCGCCGTGAAGTACCACCCGGCGGACGGCGGCGACCCCGTCACCATCAACATCATCGACACCCCCGGCCACGCCGACTTCGGCGGTGAGGTCGAGCGCGGCCTGTCCATGGTCGACGCCGTGGTCCTGCTGGTGGACGCCTCCGAGGGGCCGCTGCCGCAGACCCGCTTCGTGCTGCGCAAGGCGCTCCAGGCCAAGCTGCCGGTGATCCTGTGCATCAACAAGACGGACCGCCCGGACTCCCGGATCGACGAGGTCGTCAACGAGGCGTACGACCTCTTCCTGGACCTGGACGCGACCGAGGAGCAGATCGAGTTCCCGATCGTCTACGCCTGCGCCCGTGACGGTGTGGCCTCGCTGACCAAGCCGGAGGACGGCACCGTCCCGGCCGACAGCGACAGCCTCCAGCCGTTCTTCTCCGCGCTGCTGGAGACCGTCCCGGCGCCGGAGTACGACGCGGCCGCACCGCTCCAGGCCCATGTCACCAACCTGGACGCGGACAACTTCCTCGGCCGTATCGCGCTGCTCCGGGTCGAGCAGGGCGAGCTGAAGAAGGGGCAGACGGTCGCGTGGATCAAGCGCGACGGCACCATCTCCAACGTCCGGATCACCGAGCTGATGATGACCGAGGCGCTCACCCGCAAGCCCGCCGAGGTGGCCGGCCCTGGTGACATCTGCGCGGTCGCGGGCATCCCGGACATCATGATCGGCGAGACCCTGGCCGACCCGGAGAACCCGATCGCGCTGCCGCTGATCACCGTGGACGAGCCCGCGATCTCGATGACCATCGGCACCAACACCTCCCCGCTGGTCGGCCGCGGCCCCGGCGGCAAGGGTGCCGACAAGTCGGCCGTCAAGGACCGGAAGGTCACCGCGCGGCTGGTCAAGGACCGGCTCGAGCGCGAGCTGATCGGTAACGTCTCGCTGCGCGTGCTGCCCACCGAGCGCCCGGACGCCTGGGAGGTGCAGGGCCGGGGCGAGCTGGCGCTGGCGATCCTGGTGGAGACCATGCGCCGGGAGGGCTTCGAGCTGACCGTCGGCAAGCCGCAGGTGGTCACCCGGGAGATCGAGGGCAAGCTCCACGAGCCGATCGAGCGCATCACCATCGATGTGCCCGAGGAGCACATGGGCGCGGTCACCCAGCTCATGGGCACCCGCAAGGGCCGGATGGACAACATGTCCAACCACGGCTCCGGCTGGGTCCGCATGGAGTTCATCGTCCCCTCCCGCGGCCTGATCGGCTTCCGTACCGAGTTCCTGACCGCGACCCGCGGCACCGGTATCGCGCACTCCATCCACGAGGGTCACGAGCCGTGGTTCGGCGAGCTGAAGACCCGCAACAACGGGTCGCTGGTGGCCGACCGCTCGGGTGCGGTGACCGCCTTCGCGATGACCAACCTCCAGGAGCGCGGCGTGCTCTTCACCTCGCCGGGCACCGAGGTGTACGAGGGCATGATCGTCGGCGAGAACTCCCGCGCCGACGACATGGACGTCAACATCACCAAGGAGAAGAAGCTCACCAACATGCGGTCCTCCACCGCTGATGTGACCGAGTCCCTGGTCCCGCCGCGGCTGCTCTCGCTCGAGCAGTCCCTGGAGTTCTGCCGCGACGACGAGTGCGTCGAGGTGACGCCGGAGACGGTGCGGATCCGCAAGGTGGTGCTGGACCAGAAGGAGCGCGCCCGCTCCGCCGCCCGCGCCAAGCGCTGACCCTCACGCCCGGGCGCCGGGGCCCGCTCCGGGCGCCGATGCGCACTCCGGAGCCGATCACGGAGCGTAGGCGCCCCCCTGTGCGTCAGTGAGCTGCCAACGGCCCGGACCCCCCGCTTCCACCGCGGGGGTCCGGGCTGTTGCCATGTCAGGAAGGTGCCCGTCAAGCGGTTATCCGGATCTGAGCGTCCGGGTATCGGAGCCCGGGCTCCGCATGATGTGTTAACAGTCCGTTTCGCGTGTGTCTGTCTGGGGCAGTTTTGTCCGGATTTCGAAGCTCCGCGCGTAGATGCTGTGACCAAAGCGAGACCCATAAGGTGTGGTTTAAGGGCCGGACGTGCTCAATCATGGGGTCCATTGAGCTCGGGTCAATGGGTCACACGCTGTGGGGAGCGCGGACCTACGAGCACATCTGGGGGGTTCCGGTCCCTTTCGCTGTCAGGGGTGTCAGCGTGTCTCCGGGCGCCCCCTCTCGTAGTGACAGTGGACTCCTGAGGAGGCAAACCCATGCGCGGTGCCAAGAGCGCCAAGTGGGTCGCGTTGGCAGCGGTCGTGGCGCTGGCCGCGACCGCTTGCGGTGGTAACGGCAGCGACAGCGGCAGCAACGATATGAACAAGGGGGCGGCGGACCCGAACGGGATACTCACCGCCCAGTTGAGCGAGCCGCAGAACCCGCTGCAGCCGGCGAACGCGAAGGAGAGTCAGGGCAGCCGCGTGCTGCGGACGATCTTCGCGGGGCTGGTGGACTACGAGCCGGGCACCGGCAAGCTGGTCTACGTCAACGCGGAGTCGGTCACCCCCAACAAGGACTCCTCTGTCTGGACCGTCAAGCTCAAGCCGGGCTGGAAGTTCCACAACGGCGAGGCCGTGACCGCCAAGTCCTACGTGGACTCGTGGAACTGGTCGGCCAACGTGTCGAACAACCAGACCAACTCGAGCTGGTTCCAGGACATCAAGGGCTACGAGGACGTCCACCCGGAGAAGGGCAAGCCCAAGGCCGACAAGATGTCCGGCCTCAAGGTCGTCAACGACAACGAGTTCAAGATCGAGCTCAACAGCTCGGTCTCGTACTTCGCCTACAAGCTGGGCTACGACGTGTGGACCCCGCTGCCCACCGGGTTCTTCAAGGACCCCAAGGGCTTCGGTGAGAAGCCGGTCGGCAACGGTCCCTACAAGTTCGTCTCCTGGGACCACAAGAAGATGATCAAGGTCCGGAAGTTCGACGGCTACCAGGGCCCGAACAAGGCCAAGAACGGCGGCATCGACTTCAAGAACTACACCACCGCCGACGCCGCCTACTCGGACCTGCGCTCGAACAACCTCGACTGGATCGAGCAGGTCCCGACCACCGCGCTGACCAACTACAAGTCGGACCTCGGCAAGCGCGCGATCGACGAGGAGTACTCGGCGGTCCAGTCGGTCGTCCCGGCCTTCTACACCAAGCAGTTCAAGAACATCGACCCCAAGGTCATCCAGGGTCTGTCCATGGCGATCGACCGCGACACGATCACCAAGACCGTGCTGCACGGCTCCCGCACCCCGGCCGACAGCTTTGTCGCCCGCGGCGTGATCGGCTACAAGGCCGGTGCGCTGAAGGATCAGGTCACCTACGACCCGGCCAAGGCCAAGGCCCTCGTCAAGGAGGGCGGCGGTGTCCCGGGCAACAAGATCTCGATCCAGTTCAACGCCGACCAGGACCACAAGCCCTGGGTGGACGCGGTCTGCAACAGCATCCGCAAGGCCACCGGCGTCGACTGCGTCGGCGACTCCAAGCCCGACTTCCAGGCCGACCTGAACGCGCGTGACAAGCACCAGGTCAAGTCGATGTACCGCGGTGGCTGGGTGCTCGACTACCCGGTCAACTCGAACTTCATGAGGGACCTGTACGGCTCCAAGGCGGCCGGTAACACCAGCGGCTACGCCAACAAGCAGTTCGACGAGCTCGCCAACAAGGCCGACAAGGCCGCCACCCTGGATGAGACCGTCAAGCTGTACCAGCAGGCGGAGCAGGTCCTCGCCAAGGACATGCCGGCGATCCCGCTGTGGTTCTACAAGGTCAACAGCGGCCAGTCCAACAAGGTCCGGGGGAAGATCCCCTACGGCCAGGACGGCGACCCCATCTTCACCGACGTCCAGGTGAAGAAGAAGTAATCATCGGGACCGCCGGCCGGTGCCGCCGCTCCTCCCACCAGGGAGCGGCGGCACCGGCCCGCAGGCGTGAGGCCCGCAGCTCATCCCCCCACCCGCGTGGCGCAGACGAGACGTGGCCTCCGCCGCCCCCCAACGGCATGGAGGCATGATGGGGCGCTACGTCGCCAGGCGACTGCTCCAGATGATCCCGGTGTTCATCGGGACTACTCTGATCATTTTTCTCATGGTCCACGTACTGCCCGGTGACCCAATCCGGGCGATGTGGGGAGACAAGGCCGCGGACCCCGCGCAGGTCGCGTCCCTCCGCCATGAGTTCGGGCTGGACCAGCCCCTGTGGAGGCAGTACATCGACTACATGGTCAACCTCTTCCAGGGAGACTTCGGCAAGACCTTCGGCGGTCGCGAGGTCTCCGAGGAAATGGGGATGGCCTTCCCGGTGACCCTCCGCCTCGCGGCGGTGGCCCTCACCATCGAGATCATCGTCGGCATCGGGCTCGGTGCCTGGGCCGGTCTCAAGGCCGGCCGCGCCGTGGACACCGGCGTCCTGATCTTCACGCTGATCGTCATCTCGATGCCGGTCTTCGTCCTCGGCTACCTGGCCCGGTTCATCTTCGCCGACGAGCTCGGCTGGCTGCCACCGAACGTGCAGGACTCGACGAACCTGGAGCAGCTACTGCTGCCCGGCTTCGTCCTCGCGATGCTCTCCATGGCGTATGTGGCCCGGCTGACCCGGACCACGTTCGCCGAGAACCTGCGCGCCGACTACATGCGCACCGCGCTCGCCAAGGGCCTGCCGCGCCGCCGCATCATCGGCGTCCACCTGCTGCGCAACTCGCTGATCCCCGTGATCACCTTCCTCGGCACCGACATCGGCGCGCTCATCGGCGGCGCGGTGGTCACCGAGGGCATCTTCAACGTCCAGGGCGTCGGAAACCTGCTCTTCAAGGCGCTCGGACAGCGGGAGGGCACCACCATCGTCGGCACGGTGACGATCTTCGTCCTCGTCATCCTGCTGATCAACCTAGTCGTCGACCTGCTGTACGCGGTCCTGGACCCGAGGATCCGGTATGCCTGACATGACCAAATCCCAGTCCGGTACGGCGGTCGACACGGCGGTCGACGCCGTGGCCCCGCCGACCGAGGTGGACACCGCCCCCGCCGCCGGCCCCGTCTCCCAGGGCAAGCCGCGCTCGCTGTGGGGCGACGCCTGGTTCGAGCTGCGCCACCGGCCGCTGTTCTGGGTCTCGGCGGTGCTGCTGGTGCTGCTGCTCAGCATCGCGTTGTTCCCCGGTTTGTTCACCGGCGCCGACCCCAAGGACGGCGACCTGACCAACCACTTCCTGACCAAGCCGGAGCTGACGCACTTCTTCCAGGCCGACTGGTTCGGCTACGACGGGCAGGGCCGTTCCATCTACGCCCGGGTCATCTACGGCACCCGCGCCTCCATCATGGTCGGTGTCGGGGTGACGGCCTCGGTCACCATCTTCGGTGGCCTGCTGGGCATGCTGGCCGGGTACTTCGGCGGCTGGATCGACTCGATCGTCTCCCGCATCGTCGACATCTTCTTCGGTCTGCCGTTCCTGCTCGGCTCGATGGTCGTGCTGAACGCGTTCACCGAGCGCAAGGTGTACGTGGTGATCGCGGCGCTGGCCTTCCTGGGCTGGACCACCATCGCCCGGGTGATGCGCAGCTCGGTGATCACGGCCAAGCAGGCGGACTACGTCACCGCGGCGCGCGCCCTCGGCGCGGGCACCAACCGGATCCTGTTCCGGCACGTCCTGCCCAACGCGCTCGCGCCCACCATCGTGGTCGCGACGATCTCGCTCGGCGCCTACATCTCAGCCGAGGCCACGCTGTCGTACCTGGGTCTCGGCCTCGCCGACCCGACGATCTCGTGGGGCATCGACATCTCGTCGGCCAAGGACGCCATCCGGGACAACCCGCATGTGATGCTCTTCCCGGCCGGAATGCTGAGCCTCACGGTCTTCGCATTCATCACGCTCGGCGACGCGGTGCGCGACGCCCTCGACCCCAAGCTGCGCTGAGGAGGGCATACGTGACCACCATCGAGAAGACCGCGGACGACGCCGTCCGCGAGGGTGCAGGCGACGACGGCACCCCACTGCTGGAAGTCCGCGATCTGCATGTGGAGTTCCACACCCGGGACGGTGTCGCCAAGGCCGTCAACGGCGTGAACTACAGCGTCGACGCCGGTGAGACGCTCGCCGTCCTCGGCGAGTCCGGCTCCGGCAAGTCGGTGACCGCCCAGGCGATCATGGGCATCCTCGACATGCCGCCCGGGAAGATCCCGCAGGGCCAGATCCTCTTCCGCGGCGAGGACATGCTCACCATGTCGGGGGAGGAGCGCCGGAAGATCCGCGGCCGGAGGATCGCCATGATCTTCCAGGACGCGCTCTCCTCGCTGAACCCGGTGCTCTCCGTCGGCTATCAGCTCGGCGAGATGTTCCGGGTCCACCAGGGCCTGTCCAAGAAGGACGCCAAGGCCAAGGCCATCGAGCTGATGGACCGGGTCCGCATCCCGGCGGCCAAGGAGCGGGTGAGCGACTATCCGCACCAGTTCTCCGGCGGTATGCGCCAGCGCATCATGATCGCCATGGCGCTCGCGCTGGAGCCCGACCTGATCATCGCCGACGAGCCGACCACGGCCCTCGACGTCACCGTCCAGGCCCAGGTGATGGATCTGCTCGCGGAGCTTCAGCGTGAGTACAACATGGGTCTGATCCTGATCACCCATGACCTGGGCGTGGTCGCGGACGTCGCCGACAAGATCGCCGTGATGTACGCGGGCCGGATCGTCGAGACCGCCCCCGTGTACGAGCTCTACAAGCGCCCGGCCCACCCCTACACCCGGGGCCTGCTGGACTCCATCCCGCGCCTGGACCGCAAGGGGCAGGAGCTCTACGCGATCAAGGGGCTGCCGCCCAACCTGCTCAAGATCCCCTCGGGCTGCGCCTTCAACCCGCGCTGCCCCAAGGCGGAGGACATCTGCCGTACGGACGTCCCCGCGCTGGTGCCGGTCACCGAGCAGGACGGCACGGAGCTGCCGGGCCGCGGCAGCGCGTGCCACTTCTGGAAGGAGACCCTCCATGGCTGACACCGAGAAGAACGAGGCGGCCATGGAACCGGCCGCGGAACCGGCCGTGGACGCGACCCCCAACGTCACGGAGGTGGAGACGGTCGACGCCGCCACCGAGGACGAGGCGGTCGCGGCCCTCGATGCCAAGGTCGACCGCGGCGAGCCGATCCTCCAGGTGCGCAATCTGGTCAAGCACTTCCCGCTGACCCAGGGCATCCTCTTCAAGCGGCAGATCGGCGCGGTCAAGGCGGTCGACGGCATCTCCTTCGACCTCTACCAGGGCGAGACGCTCGGCATCGTGGGCGAGTCCGGCTGTGGCAAGTCCACCGTCGCCAAGCTGCTGATGACCCTGGAGACCGCCACCGCGGGCGAGGTCTTCTACAAGGGCCAGGACATCACCAGGCTGTCGGGCCGCGCGCTGCGGGCCGTCCGCCGCAACATCCAGATGGTGTTCCAGGACCCGTACACCTCGCTCAACCCGCGTATGACGGTGGGCGACATCATCGGGGAGCCCTTCGAGATCCACCCCGAGGTGGCTCCCAAGGGCGACCGGCGCCGCAAGGTCCAGGAACTCCTGGACGTCGTGGGCCTCAACCCCGAGTACATCAACCGCTACCCCCACCAGTTCTCCGGCGGCCAGCGCCAGCGCATCGGCATCGCGCGCGGGCTCGCCCTCAACCCGGAGATCATCATCTGCGACGAGCCGGTCTCCGCGCTCGACGTCTCCGTCCAGGCACAGGTCATCAACCTGATGGAGGGCCTGCAGGACGAGTTCAACCTGTCCTACATCTTCATCGCCCACGACCTGTCCATCGTCCGGCACATCTCCGACCGGGTCGGCGTGATGTACCTGGGCAAGATGGCCGAGATCGGCTCCGACACCGAGATCTACGACCACCCGACGCACCCCTACACCCAGGCGCTGCTGTCGGCCGTCCCGGTCCCGGACCCTCAGTCGCGCGAGGGCCGCGAACGCATCATCCTCACCGGCGACGTCCCGTCCCCGGCCAACCCGCCCTCCGGCTGCCGCTTCCGCACCCGCTGCTGGAAGGCCGAGGACAAGTGCGCCAAGGAGATCCCGCTCCTGGCCATCCCGGAGCGCTTCGCCGGATCGGACTCGCCCGCGGCACACGAGTCGGCATGCCACTTCGCGGAGGAGAAGGACGTGGTCCACGCCTGACGCCCTCTTGCGGGCCGCTGTTGAACGACGAGGGCCGCCCGGGACGTGATCACCACGTCCCGGGCGGCCCTCGTCGTCGTTCAGGCCCCGTCCGACTCCGGCCAATGCTGCACGGAATCGCTCACGCTGCGACCTCGCGACGCGCGGCGTCCAACAGCACTCCGATCTCGGCCGAGGCGCGCCGGGCGTCCTCGATGCTGGGCGCATCGGCGACGGCCGCCTCCAACTCGTAGAGTCGTCGAGCCCGATCCGGGTGGCGCCGCAGAGCAACGAAGACTCCCCAGCGGTGGAGGAAAGTGTGCATGGGGACGGTGCTGTCCGTCTGCACCGCCTCCTGCCAGGCGCTGTGGAATTCCTCCTCGAATCGGACGGCCGCGCCGAGGTCGAGGGAGCGCACGGCAACCCGCAGAGCCTGCTCGGTCAGCGGCGGCATGGGGAACAGCGGCTCGTCGTGGGAGTCCTCTATGGGCTGTGTGCTCACGGCGCCGTCTCCTCCGGTGTGCCGTAGGTCGTCCACATAGGGCGATCGTTGCAGGCCAATGTTCATTGAGCCTGCCCCATCACGGGTGGCGGCGGGGTCAGCGTGAACCATACGGCCTTGCCGGTGACGCCCGTGTCCTTGTCGGTGTAGTCGCGCACGCCCCAGGTGTCGGAGCACGACTCGACGAGCGTGAGCCCGCGCCCGCTCTCGTCCTCGGCGTTCGCCACCACCTGCTGTGGCAGCCCGCAGCCGGAGTCCCACACGGTGACCCGGAAGTCCGGCGGTGTGGGCTCCCAGTCCATGCTGACGTACGCGTCGGTGGTGGTGTTCCGGTACGCGTTGGTGACCAGCTCCGATACGAGCAGTTCGGCCGTGCCGACGATGCAGTCGAGCCGCGCCGCCCTGAGGACGTGGCGGATGGTGGCCCGTACGACGCCTACGGCGCGCGGGTCGTGAGGGATGAACAGGCCGTAGGACCAGGGCTCTTCGGGCGTGCGCATGGGGCAGCCTCCGGTTGAGTGCCTTGTGTGACTGGCGCCATACGTAAGGTAGCGATGCGGCGCGTATATATTCAACCGATCCGGATTGAGTGGGGTTACGGAGTGGACGCATGCGCGTGCATCGCGCAACACTCGCCGCACGAGAGAGGGGAACCGCATGGGGCTCAGGGCTGATCCCACGTATCGGCAGCGCCGATTCGGCATCGAGGTGCGCAGGCTGCGTGAGGCTGCGGGGCTGACTGTCGGTGAGGCGGCCCAGGTGGTGGGGATGCGTCAGCCGCACTTCAGTAATGTCGAGGCGGGCCGCACTGGCCTGTCGGCCGAACGCCTCCAGAAGCTGACGGAAGCGTTGGGTGGTACGTATACGTATCCCGTTGACGCTCTGCTGGCTCTGGGGCAGGAACCCGGGAACGGATGGTGGAGCGACTACCGCACGACTCTGGGTGCGACCCACCTCGACCTGGCCGAGCTGGAGACCGGAGCCGTTGCCCTGCGCAACTACGAGCTGCTGTTCATCCCGGGGTTGCTCCAGACCTTCGAGTACGCGACGGCCGTGCACAGCAGCGGCTTCTCGCCGACTGTGAGTGAAGTGCGTGACGCGGCCGTGGAGTTCAGGATGCGGCGGCAGAAGGTTCTGCCGGGCGAGCGGTCTCCTCGGTTCCACGCCATCGTCCACGAGGCGGCGCTGCGCGTTCTCTACGGTGGTCGCGCGGTGATGCGTGATCAACTGCTGCGGCTGATCGAGGTGTCTCGCTTGCCGAACGTCACGATCCAGATCGTGCCCATCGACAACGAGGGAAGCGCGGCCTTCAGCCACCCGTTCATGGTGATCGAACCGGGCGTGGTGGAATTGGGCACGGTGCTCGTCGACCAGGTGGGCAAGGCGCAGTTCCTCGACGAGCGCCAAACGCTGTCCGAATATGGGGAGTCGTTCGCGAGACTGAGCGAACTGGCCCTGCCCCCAGTGGATGCTGAGGCTGCGCCGGAAGCTCGCACGGCGAAGGATTCCCTCGGGCTCATCCAGCACATCCTCTACCCGCTTCTCTAAGGAGAGAGCCGCATGTCCTCGTTTGCCTGGCGGAAGTCCAGCTTCAGCACGGGCGACGCGCCCAACTGTGTCGAACTCGCCGCCGACCCCACCGGCACCCCTCACCTCCGCGAGAGCGACGACCCGGAGGTCGTCATAGCCACGACCCCGGCCGCGCTGCGCGCGTTCCTGCGGGCTGCGAAGGCGGGGGAGTTCGACCGCATCGAAGGGTGAGCCGCGCCCCTCCCGGCACCCCTTCCGAAAGTGCTTGACCTGGCGCAACTAATTTGTCAAGCGTTTTTCAGAGGGGTACCCCACCCCCCTGCCAATCCGGAGGCGGTCCGGCAGTCCGGCAAGGGCCTCGGGCCTCCGAGCACGGGCGCCGCCACCGGCGCCCACCCTTCGGCGGCCGGCGCCCGGCGATGGCGCGCCGCCCGTCACCCCCGACCCATGCTCAAATGGGACGAGACGGCGGCGCGGGAGATCGGGGAATCGCTGGCTCTGGCAGGAACGTCGGATCCGGTGGACGGAGCCGTCGCCGTGCTCGCCGTACGGCAAGGGGCGGCGATCGCCACCTCCGACCCCGACGACATCCGGCATCTGCTCGACCGGCTCGGCAGCCGAGGCAAGCTGGTGGCCGTGCAGCAGGTCTGAAGACCGGCTGCTCGGGGCGGACACGGACCGGGCCCGTCGGTCGCCGGGGGCTCAGGGCTGCGGTACGGGGCCGTAGACGGCCGCAGGCGCGGCCGTGGACCAGGCCCAGTAGCGGTCGCCGTAGGACCAGTGCCACCACTCGGTGGGGTAGTTGACCATGCCGACCGAGGACAGTGCCTCGATCATCAACGCCCGGTTCTCGCGGGCCCGTTCGGGCAGGTCGGGGGCGTGGGTGTAGCAGGTCCCGGCGCTCTCCTCGGGGGTCGCGGCCTCCGGGCTGCCCATGTCGATCTCGGCGCCGTCGCGGGTGCATACGGTCAGATCGATCGCGGCCCCGGCGACGTGTCCGGCCGTCTCCGCCGGGGCGCACCAGCGGCTGGTGGCCGTTTGGATCCGCTCCTCGTCGGCGTCCGGATCGAGCCGGCGCAGCGTGGCCGCGTAGCCGTCGAAGATCTCCTGTTGGAGGGCCGGGGGACGGTAGCCCTCGACCAGCAGCCAGCGCCAGTCGTGCGGCAGCAGCTTCTCGGCGCGCTCCAGCCGTTCGACGACGCCGGCCCGGAGGTGTGCGAAGTGTCCCGCGGGGTCGGCCCGCCGGGGGTCCACCCGCAGCCGGCCCCGGCAGTCGACCAGCGGTTCGCCGCATTCGCGTACCGGGACCGCCCTGACGCGTGGATCGCCGATCAGGACGATCCGCTGGTCCGCCGGAAAGGGCGAGTTGGTCATGGGGCTCTCCTCGCGGGTGCTGGTCGGCCGTCCCTCCTGCCTGCCCAGCGGCTCGTTCGGATGAACCGCTGCCCGTGGGTGTCCGCAGGGGGCGGTGTCGGCTTCCCTCACGTACCCCACGCCATGTTGACGAGGGCCACGCACATCACGAGGACCATCCCCACACCCTGCACGGCCGTGCCCCAGGCAGGCATGGACTCGCCTCTCTGGGACGCCGAGCGCCGTACGAAGAAGGCGGTCACCAGCGCGATGACGCCGATGGGAGCGAACACGATGGACAGCCAGTCGGCTTGCACAGGGGTCATGGCGGACTTCCTTGGTTTCTCACCTCGGTGACAGGGCGGCCATCATCAGTGGAAGTGCTCGGGACCCCTCCCGAGCAGGGCTCACCGGTACGGACGGTACGGGCCCCGGTCAGCGCAGGTCGCGGAAGAACGTCCGTACGTCATCCACCAGCAGTTCCGGGACCTCCATCGCCGCGAAGTGGCCGCCCGCCTCGAACTCCGACCAGTGGGTGATCGTGTGGTGCGGCTCGGCGAGGCGGCGGATCGCGGTGTCGCCCCGGAAGACCGCGACGCCGGTGGGGACGCCGGAGCGCTCGGGGGGTGTGCCCCAGGCCGAGGCGGCCTCCTTGTAGAGGCGGGCGGAGGGGCCCGCCGTGTTGGTGAACCAGTACAGGGAGACGTTCGTGAGGACCGCGTCGCGGTCGAGGGCGTCCGGTTTGTCGCCGTGGGCGGCGAACCAGTCGAGGTTCCAGGCCAGTTGCCCGGAGGGCGAGTCGGCGAGGCCGTAGGAGAGGGTCTGGGGGCGGGTGCCCTGGATGGCGGCGTAGCCGGACAGCTCGCGGTGCCAGCGTTCGACACCGGCCAGCCGGGAGCGCTCCGCCGGGGTCAGCTCCTCCGGTCCGGCCGGGTCGGCCGACCCCACGGTCACCAACGCGTTGACGTGGACGCCGACGACCCGGGACGGCGCCACCCGGGCCACCTCGGGGGAGATCAGCGAGCCGAAGTCGCCGCCCTGCGTGCCGTAGCGCTCGTAGCCCAGGCGCCGCATCAGCTCGGTCCACGCGGTGGCGATGCGGCGGATGCCCCAGCCGGGTTCGCGGGGCGGGGCGGAGAAGGAGAAGCCCGGGAGGGACGGGATGACGACGTGGAAGGCGTCGGCCGGGTCGCCCCCGCGCCCGCGTGGATCGGCCAGCGGGCCGATGACCTCGGTGAACTCCGCGACCGAACCGGGCCAGCCATGGGTGATCAGCAGCGGCAGGGCAGCCGGCTCGGGTGAGCGGACATGGAGGAAGTGCACCCGCTGCCCGTCGATCTCCGTCGTGAACTGGGGGAACGCGTTCAGCCGCGCCTCCTGCGCCCGCCAGTCGAACCCGGTGGCCCAGTACCCGGCCAGCTCGCGGACGTGGTCGAGCGAGGTCCCGTCGGACCAGCCGGCGCCCGGGAGCGGTTTCGGCCAGCGGGTGTGTTCCAGGCGTCGGCGCAGATCGTCGAGCTCGGGCTGGGGGACGGCGATGCGGAAGGGATGGATCTCCATGGCCCGCACGGTAGGGGTGGACGCGGACGGGGAGCGTCCGCGACTCTCGGCGGCTTGCGGCGCCGAGGGTCGCCGCGACCTTCGGCGGCTTGCGGTGCCCGGGGCCCGCGACCCCGGACAGCGGTCATCGACGTGCGCCGTCGCGCCAGGGGATGTCAGATGGGGCCAAAGGCGGATCTTGAACCGGATCCTCGGGAGGCGCCATGCGCGGAGCCCCGTATTCCCTGTATGCCAGGCGCGCGCTGTCCGCGCTCTGCGTGTCCGCCGTCGCCCTGCCCCTGACGGCCTGCGGCGGCGGGGACGGCGGCGCCGAAGACGGTGTCGTCCGCTCGTCCTGGGGCGATCCGCCCAATCCGCTGGAGCCGGCCAATATCAATGACGTCCAGGGCGGCAAGGTCCTCGACATGATCTTCCGGGGGCTCAAGCGCTACGACCCCAGGAGCGGCGAGGCCAAGAACGCGCTCGCGGACCGGATCGAAAGCTCCGACCAGCGGAACTACACCATCACCCTCAAGCAGGGCCGCCGGTTCGCCAATGGGGAGAAGGTCACCGCCGCGTCCTTCGTGAACGCCTGGAACTACGGCGCCCGGATCGACCACAAGCAGCGCAACGCCTACTTCTTCGAGTACATCGAGGGCTACGACAAGGTCCATCCGGACTCCGGCGCCCCCACCGCCAAGACTCTCTCCGGGCTGCGGGTCAAGGACGAGCGGACCTTCACCGTCCGGCTCACCCAGAAGTTCTCCACCTGGCCCAAGACGCTGGGCTACAACGCCTATGCGCCGCTGCCCCGGGCGTTCTTCGAGGACCATGCCGCCTGGCTGAGGAAGCCCGTCGGCAACGGCCCGTACCAGGTGCGGTCGTACACCAAGGGCTCGGTGATGAAGCTGCGCGCGTGGGACGGCTATCGCGGGCCGGACAAGGCCCGTAACAAGGGCGTCGATCTGCGCGTCTACACCGACAACAACACCGCCTACACCGATCTCCAGGCGGGCAATCTCGATCTGGTCGACGATGTCCCGGCGCAGCAGCTCAAGTTCGTCCGCTCCGACCTCGGCGACCGCTACATCAACCAGCCCGCCGGGATCATCCAGACCCTCACCTTCCCGATGTACGACCGCGCCTGGAGCGGCCCGGCCAAGGCCAAGGTCCGCCGGGGCATCTCGATGGCGATCAACCGCGCGCAGATCACCGAGCGGATCTTCCACGGCACCCGCACCGCCGCGACCGACTGGACCTCGCCGGTCCTGCGCCGCCAGGGCGGCTATCGGCCGGGGCTGTGCGGGGACGCCTGCCGCTACGACCCGGCCCGGGCGCGCAAGCTGATCAAGGCGGGCGGCGGGCTGCCCGGCGGGCGGATGACGATCACGTACAACGCCGACACCGGCTCCCACAAGGACTGGGTGGACGCGGTCTGCAACAGCGTCAACACCGTGCTGAGAAGCGACCGGGCCTGTGTCGGCAAACCCGTCGGCACCTTCGCCGACTACCGCAACAAGATGACGGGCAAGGAGATGACCGGGCCGTTCCGGGCCGGCTGGCAGATGGACTATCCGCTGATCCAGAACTTTCTGCAGCCCCTGTACTACACCGGCGCCTCCTCCAACGACGGCCACTTCAGCGACACCGGCTTCGACCGGATGGTGAACCAGGCCAACGCCGCCTCCGCGGACGGCCGGGCCATCGCGGACTTCCGGGACGCGGAGAAGGTCCTCGCCCAGCAGATGCCCGCCATTCCGCTGTGGTACCAGAACGGCAGCGCGGGCTATTCGCAGCGGCTCAGCGAGGTGGCGCTCAACCAGTTCAGCGTCCCGGTCTACGCACGGATCAGGGTCGGCTGAGCCATGGGCCGCTATGCGCTGCGCCGACTGCTGCAGATGATCCCGGTGTTCATCGGCTCCACCTTCCTGATCTTCTTCATGGTGTACGCGCTCGGCGACCCGGTCGCCGCGCTCTTCGGCGACAAGGCCCCCGACCCCGCCACCGCGGCCAGGATCCGTAAGGACCTCTATCTGGACGAGCCGCTGTGGCGTCAGTACGCGCACTACATGGGGCAGGTCTTCAGCGGGCACTTCGGTACGGCCTTCAACGGGCAGCCGGTGACCGAGCTGATGGCGAGCGCGTTCCCCGTCACCCTCCGGCTCACCGTGGTCGCGGTGGTCTTCGAGATGGCGCTGGGCATCACCCTGGGCGTCCTCAGCGGGCTGAGCCGGGGCCGGGGGCTGGACACCTCGGTGCTGCTGCTCACCCTGGTCGTGGTCGCCGTACCGACCTTCGTCAGCGGCACGGTGCTGCAGTATCTGTTCGGCGTGACCTGGGGCTGGGCCAGACCCTCGGTCTCCCCGGCGGCGCCGCTGACCGAACTGCTGCTGCCCGGGGTGGTGCTGGGGCTGGTGTCGCTCGCGTACACCACCCGCCTCACCCGCACCTCCATCGTGGAGAACGCCCGCGCCGACTACGTCCGCACCGCCGTCGCCAAGGGGCTGCCGCGCCACCGCATCGTCACCCGCCATCTGCTGCGCAACTCGCTGATCCCGGTGGTGACGTTCATCGGCACGGACATCGGCGCGCTCATGGGCGGGGCCATCGTCACCGAGCGGATCTTCAACATCCACGGCGTGGGCTACCAGCTCTACCAGGGCATCCTGCGCCAGAACTCGCCGACCGTCGTCGGCTTCGTGACCGTCCTGGTGATCGTCTTCCTGCTCGCCAATCTGCTCGTCGACCTCCTCTACGCCGTGCTCGACCCGAGGATCCGGTATGCCTGAGCCCTTTGACCCGCGCTACGACATGACCGAGGCGATCGCACCGGCCGGCAGCGGCGGCGGTCCGATGGACCTCACCACCCCCGGCTCCCAGACCCTGAAGGGCGGGCCACGGCGCGGACCCTGGCGCCTCCCCCTCCCCTGGCGCAAGGAGCCCGGCCGCCGCTCCGGCGGACCGGCCGCGCCCACCGGACGGGGGCTGTGGTCCGACGCCTGGCACGATCTGCGCCGCAACCCCGTCTTCATCGTCTCCGCGCTGATCATCCTCTTCCTCGTCCTCATCGCGGTCCGGCCGCAATTGATCGCGAGCGGCAACCCGTACCACGGCGACCTCGCCAGGGCGCAGGACGGCCCGGCCCCCGGCCACCCCTTCGGCTACGACCTCCAGGGCCGCGACGTCTACACCCGCACGGTCTACGGCGCCCGCGCCTCCATCACCGTCGGCATCTGCGCCACCCTCGGCGCGGCGCTGCTGGGCAGCGCGCTGGGCGGGCTCGCCGGGTACTTCGGCGGCTGGTGGGACGCGCTGCTCTCGCGGATCGCCGATGTCTTCTTCGGCATCCCGATCCTGCTGGGCGGCCTGGTCTTCCTGTCGGTGGTCACCAGCGGCTCGGTGTGGCCGGTCGTCGGCTTCATCGTGCTGCTGGGCTGGCCGCAGATCTCCCGGATCGCGCGCGGCTCGGTGGTCACCGTCAAGGAGCACGATTACGTCCAGGCGGCGCGGGCGCTCGGTGCCGGCAGCGGCCGGACGCTGCTGCGCCATATCGCGCCCAACGCCGTGGCCCCCGTGATCGTCGTCGCGACCATCGCACTGGGCACCTACATCTCGCTGGAGGCCACGCTGTCGTTCCTCGGCGTGGGGCTCAAACCGCCCACCGTCTCCTGGGGGATCGACATCTCCTCCGCCGCCACCCAGATCCGCAACGCCCCGCACATGCTGCTGTGGCCCGCCGGAGCGCTATCGGTCACGGTGCTCGCGTTCATCATGCTCGGCGACGCGGTGCGCGACGCCCTCGACCCCAGGCTGCGGTAGGTCCGGCCATGACCCGCCTACTGGAGGTACGGGACCTCCGCGTCGAATTCCGCACCCGGGACGGGGTCGCCGAGGCCGTCGGCGGGGTGAGCTACGGCCTGGACGCGGGCCGCACCCTCGCCGTGCTGGGCGAGTCCGGGTCCGGCAAGTCCGTGACCGCCCAAGCCGTCATGGGCATCCTCGACTCCCCGCCCGGCCGGGTCACCGGCGGCCAAGTGCTGTTCCGGGGGCGGGATCTGCTGACGATGGGCGCGCGGGAGCGCCGCCGGATCCGGGGCGCCGCGATGGCGATGATCTTCCAGGACGCCCTCTCCGCCCTCAACCCGGTGGTCTCCGTGGGCGCCCAGCTCGCCGAGATGTACGAGGCGCACCGGGGGATGTCCCGCAAGGACGCCCGGCGGCGGGCGGTCGAGCTGATGGACCGGGTCCGCATCCCGGCGGCGGGGCAGCGGGCCGGGGACTATCCGCATCAGTTCTCCGGGGGGATGCGCCAGCGCATCATGATCGCCATGGCGATGGCGCTGGAGCCGGAGCTGATCATCGCCGACGAGCCGACCACGGCCCTGGACGTCACCGTCCAGGCCCAGGTGATGGACCTGCTCGCGGAGTTGCGCCGGGAGTACGCCATGGGGCTCGTCCTCATCACCCATGACCTGGGCGTGGTCGCGGACGTGGCCGACACCATCGCCGTGATGTACGCGGGCCGGATCGTGGAGACCGCGCCGGTGCGCGACCTCTACCGCCGCCCCGCCCACCCCTACACCCGCGGACTGCTGGACTCCGTGCCACGCGTGGACCACCGGGGCGAGCGGCTCTACGCGATCAAGGGCGCGCCGCCCAGCCCTCTCACCATGCCCTCCGGCTGCCCCTTCCACCCGCGCTGCCCGCGCGCCCAGGACATTTGCCGCGCCGAACGGCCGCCGCTGTACGAGGTGGCGGCGGACGCCGGGACGGACGCCGGGGCGGACAAACGGACCAGCGCCTGCCACTTCTGGAAGGAGGAGCTGCATGGCTGAGCCCGACGAGCCGGTCCTGGAGGTCCGCGACCTGGCCAAGCTCTATCCCCTGACCCAGGGCGTGGTGGTCAAGCGGCGGATCGGCGCCGTCCGGGCGGTCGACACGGTCTCCTTCGCCCTGCGGCGCGGGGAGACGCTCGGCATCGTCGGCGAGTCCGGCTGCGGCAAGTCCACCGTGGCCAAGCTGCTGGTCAGCCTGGAACGGCCGACCGCCGGGACGATCCACTACCGGGGCGAGGACATCACCCGGCTCTCGGGCCGCGCGCTGCGGGCCGTCCGCCGCAACATCCAGATGGTCTTCCAGGACCCGTACACCTCGCTCAACCCGCGCATGACGGTGGGCGACATCATCGGCGAGCCCTTCGAGATCCACCCCGAGGCGGCCCCCAAGGGCGACCGGCGGCGGGCGGTCCAGGAGCTGCTGGAGGTCGTGGGGCTCAGCCCGGAGCACCTCAACCGCTATCCGCACCAGTTCTCCGGCGGCCAGCGCCAGCGCATCGGCATCGCCCGGGGCCTGGCGCTACGGCCGGAGGTCATCGTCGCCGACGAG
Source organism: Streptomyces violaceusniger Tu 4113 (assembly GCF_000147815.2). NCBI lineage: Bacteria > Bacillati > Actinomycetota > Actinomycetes > Kitasatosporales > Streptomycetaceae > Streptomyces > Streptomyces violaceusniger. Next base: position 1,289,397 of record NC_015957.1, read on the forward strand.
CCGGTCTCGGCGCTGGACGTATCGGTGCAGGCGCAGGTGGTCAATCTGATGGAGCGGCTGCAGGACGAGTTCGGCCTGGCGTACGTCTTCATCGCCCACGATCTGTCGGTGGTCCGGCATATCGCCGACCGGGTCGCCGTGATGTACCTGGGCCGCTTCGCCGAAACGGGAACGGGCCCCGAGATCTACGACCACCCCACCCACCCGTACACCCAGGCCCTGCTTTCCGCCGTCCCGGTTCCCGACCCCGTGGCCCGCACCCGCCGGACCCGCATCCTGCTCCCCGGCGACGTCCCCTCCCCGGCCAACCCGCCCTCCGGCTGCCGCTTCCGCACCCGCTGCTGGAAAGCCCAGGAGCGCTGCGCGACGGAGACGCCGGTGCTGGCGGTGCCGACGGACCTGGCGGGCCCCGCCGCCCACGCCTCGGCCTGCCACTTCGCGGAGGAGCGCACGGAGGTCAGGGCATGATGTCGAAGATGCTCCCGCCGGACCCGCGCCCCAGCCCGCTGCCCTGCCCCGGCCCGCCGCCCTGCCCCGGGCGCAGCCGGTGCACCGGGTGGACACGCAACTGAACGTGCGGGGCGAACGCCCGCACCGCGGCGGCGAGCCGGGTGGGGTCCACCTTCCAGAAGGCGATGACGCGGTTGTTCCTGACGACCTGGTACTCGATATGCGGCGCCGCACTTGCGGCGAGCTGCGGGCTGATCTTCACGTCGGGGCCGGGAACGTCCGGCACGCCCTGCCGCAACTTCAGACCTATCCGCCGTATCGGCCTCTCCAGTTCCTTTTTCGTGGCCCACACGACGACGGCTTCGATGTCCCGCCACGGCACGACGGCCAAGAACCGGTGGTATCGCGTCACGGGGCCGCCCAGGGTGACGCCCGACTCATCGGCCCGGAAGGCCACCAGCCGCTTCCAGCCGACGCCCGAGAAGAGCTGAAAGGGTGTGCGGGTGTAGTACTCCTGATAGACCGGAGGATGAGGAACAGCCATGCCAGGACCCTATGATGCGCGGCGCGTCCAGGACTTCCGGATCTCCTTTGCCCGTCGTCAGGCCGGTGAGGTGCGGGAGGTGCCGGGGGGATTCCTGGTGCTGCATGCGGGCTACGCACGCTCCCATGAGCACAATCAGCTCCATATCGTCGGGCCCGCCGACCCCGAGGGGCTTCCCGCGCTCGCCGACGAGGTCATGGCCTTCCTTCCGCACCGCCGGATCACGGTCCATGACGAGGCGCTGGGACTTCTCTGTGTGCCCGCGCTCGAACGGGCCGGGTACGGCCATGTGACCGAGGTGCTGATGGTCCACACCGGGCCGGTGCCGGCGGCCGCGGCGGCCGATGTGGTGGAGCGGGAGCTGGGGCCGGATCCGCACGGGCCGCTGCGGCGGGCGGTGACGGCGCAGCAGCGGCGGTGGATGCCGGACGCGGACGAGCGGACCGTGCACGACCTCGTGGAGCGGCGTACCGCGCGGCGGGCCGGGGCCGAGGAGGTGCTCTTCCTCGCCGCCCACGACGACAGCGGCGAGGTCGCCTCCTGGGCCGATCTGTACCTGGAGCCCGCCGCCGGGATCGCCCAGATCGAGGAGGTGGCGACGGCCGAGCCGTACCTGCGCCGCGGCCACGCCGACGCCGTCCTGACCGCGGCGCTGCGCCGCGCGGCCGCCGCGGGGTGCGGGCTGCGGTTCCTCGTCGCCGACCAGGACGACTGGCCGCTGCACTGGTACGGCCGCCGCGGGTTCACCGCCATCGGCCGTGCGCATGCCTTCTCGCGCTTCTGAGATCGCCGGGACCGCATAGGCTCCCGGGCTTCTGGGCTTCTGCCGGGCTTCTGGGCTTCTGCGCTTCTGAGCCCGAGCAGCCAGTCCCTTACGGCTCCTTGCGCGGTGGCGCTCCCGTCGCCGACTCCGCCGCGATCAGCGCCGGGTCGAGGACGACGTCCTCCTCGCGGGCCTCGAGGGTCGGGTCCTCGGGGAAGTGGCAGGCGGACAGATGGCCCTCGCGGTTGCCGTCCAGGCGCAGGAGCGGCGGCTCTTCCTGCGCGCACTTGTCCTGGGCCTTCCAGCAGCGGGTGCGGAAGCGGCAGCCGGAGGGCGGGTTGATGGGGGAGGGGACGTCCCCGGCGAGCCGGATGCGTTCGCGGCGGGCGGCCTCTTCGGTATCCGAGGCGTCCGCTGTGTCCTTGACGTTCTCGGCCATCAGCACCGCCGCGTCCGGCACCGCGGACAGCAGGGCGTGGGTGTACGGGTGGCGGGGGCGGTGGTAGATGGAGTCGCGGTCGCCCACCTCGACCACCTTGCCCAGGTACATCACGGCGACGCGCTGCGAGAAGTGGCGTACGACGGCGAGGTCATGGGCGATGAACAGGAAGGCGATGCCCAGTTCCCGCTGGAGCTTCTGGAGGAGATTGACGACCTGCGCCTGGATGGAGACGTCCAGCGCCGAGACCGGCTCGTCGGCGACGATCAGCTTGGGTTCCAGGGCGAGTGCGCGGGCCACGCCGATGCGCTGGCGCTGGCCGCCGGAGAACTCGTGCGGGAAGCGGTTGTAGTGCTCGGGGTTGAGGCCCACGATCTCCAGCAGTTCGCGCACCCGGCCCTCGCGGCCGCCCGGCGGATTGATGCCGTTGATCTCCATGGGGCCGGAGATGATGGTGCCGACGGTCTGCCGGGGGTTCAGCGAGGAGTACGGATCCTGGAAGATCATCTGGATCTCGGAGCGGATCGGGGCCAGCTCCTTGCGGCCCGCGTGGGTGATGTCCTGGCCCCGGTAGGTGATCTTCCCGGCGGTGGGCTCCAGCAGCCTGGTCAGCAGCCGGCCCGTGGTGGACTTGCCGCAGCCGGACTCGCCGACCAGCCCGAAGCTCTCCCCGGCGTGCACGGTCAGATCGACCCCGTCCACCGCTTGCACGGCCCCGATCTTCCGTTTGAAGGGAAAGCCGCCCATGATCGGGAAGTGTTTGGTCAGCTTCTCGGTGACCAGGAGAGGTTCGGGTGTGCCCGACTCGATGCTCATGCGTCAGCGCTCCTAGGCCCTGGCCCCTAGCCCAGCCGGGGCTTGATCTGCTCGGTGAAGAGGGTCTGTTTCCGCTCGGCGCTCAGGTGGCAGGCGGCGCCGCGGCCGTCCGGCAGCACGGGCCGCTCGGTGGCGCAGCGGTCGCCCTCCACCTGGTCGGTGTAGTGGCACCGCGGATGGAAGGGACAGCCCGGCGGGGGGCTGAGCAGGCTCGGCGGGGAGCCGGGGATGGGGTTCAGCGGCTCGTCCACGGCGGAGGACAGCCGTGGCATGGAGCCCAGCAGCCCCCAGGTGTACGGATGCTGGGGCGCACGCAGCACCTCGCGGACCGTACCGCGCTCCACGGCCCGGCCCGCGTACATCACCAGCAGATCGTCGGCGGTGTTGGCGACCACGCCCAGGTCATGGGTGATGAGGATGATCGCGGAGCCGAACTCCTGCTGCAGGTCCTTCAGCAGATCCAGGATCTGGGCCTGGACGGTGACGTCGAGGGCGGTGGTCGGCTCGTCGGCGATCAGCAGATCGGGGTTGCAGACCAGCGACATCGCGATCATCGCGCGCTGCCGCATCCCGCCGGAGAACTGGTGCGGATAATCGTCCACCCGCAGGCCGGGGTTGGGGATGCCGACCTTCTCCAGCATCTCGATCGCCCGGGAGCGGGCCTCGCTCTTGGAGGCGCCGGTGTGCTTGCGGTACGGCTCGGCTATCTGGCGGCCCACCGTGTAGTACGGCGACAGGGCGGTCAGCGGATCCTGGAAGATCATCGCCATGGTGTTGCCGCGCAGCCGCTCCAGGGTGCGCTCGGGCGCCCCGGTCAGCTCCTGCCCGCCCAGCAGGATCTCGCCGCTGACGGTGGTGGTGCGCGGGTCGTGCAGGCCGAGGACGGTGAGGTTGGTGACGGACTTGCCGGAGCCGGACTCGCCGACGATGCCGAGCGTCCGGCCGCGTTCGAGGTCGAAGGAGAGGCCGTCGACGGCCTTGACGACGCCGTCCTCGGTCGAGAACCGGACGTACAGATCGCGTACGGACAGGAAGGCGCCGTCGCCGGGGCCGGCCGGTGGGGGCGTCGCGCCGTCGTCGGGCTTGGTGAGTGTGGTCATCTCGGCAGCTCCGGGTCTGTCAGGCGAGGCGCACGCGCGGGTCGATGAAGGCGTAGGCGGCGTCGACCAGGATGTTGAACACCACGATGGCCGCGGAGCTGACCAGCATCACGCCCATCAGCATGGGCAGATCGGTGAGCTGGACGGATTCCACCGCCAGCCGCCCGATGCCGTGCAGGGTGAAGGTGTACTCGGTGACCATGGCCCCGCCGAAGAGCGATCCGAGGTCGATGCCGAAGATGGTGATGATGGGGGCGATGGCGCCGCGCCAGGCGTAGCGGAAGAAGACCGTACGGCTGGAGAGTCCCTTGGCTCTCGCCGTGCGGACATGGTCCTCCTGCAGTTGCTCGACCATCTGGGAGCGGGTCATCCGACTGTAGTTGGCCAGGAAGATCAGGGAGAGCACCACCCAGGGCAGCAGCATCCCGCTGAACCACTTCGCCGGATTGTCGGTGAAGGGGTAGTAGGCGGGCTGGTCCATGATCCCCAGACCGCTGACGAACCAGGCCAGGGCGAGCACTCCGACGAAGTAGATCTGCATCGAGGCGCCGAGCAGCGACAGCGAGCTGAAGAACTTGTCGATCCAGGTGCCGCGCCGCCAGGCCGCGATCATGCCGATGCCGATCCCGCAGACCAGGAACACGGCGGCACCGCCGAGGGCGAGCGAGAGGGTGGTGGGGAAGCGGTCGGCGATGGTGCCCCAGACGGGCTCCTGGCTGACGAAGGAGTAGCCGAAGCAGGGGGCGCTGCAGTGCCCCACGGCGAAGTCCCGCCCGGCGACGATCCCCACCATGAACTTCGCGTACTGGACCGGCACCGGCTGGTCCAGACCCAGGTTCTTGTTGATCATGGCGAGCGAGACGGGGTCGCAGTTCTTGCCGCAGGCGAGCCGGGCCGGTTCGGCGGGCAGGGCGAAGAAGAGGAAGAACGTGATCGCGCTGATCAGGATCAGGATCACGATCGCGCCGAGGGACCGGCGGGCGAGGAATCTCAACATGACGTCGGTGATCTTCCGCTAGGGGCGGGTCCCGGCCGCACCCGCCGATAGGGGTGCGGCCGGGGTCTGCGCTGCCTGGTGACGGCCGCGGCTACTTGATGAAGACGGCCGTCGGGTCCACGGCCCCGTAGACCGAGTTGAACTTCACTCCGCCGATGCCCGAGCCCCAGAGGGTGAACAGCCGGTTGTAGAAGGTCGGGACCGCGGGGACGTCATCGGTGAGGATCTTCTCGCTGAGCTTGATCCACTCCGAGGTGGCCCGGCTCAGGTCGCCGACCTTGGCGACCTTGCCGATCTCCGCGTTGACCGCCGGGACGTCGAGGTGCGAGTAGTTCGAGGAGTCGTCGTAGACGTTCTCGCCGCCGTACACCGGCGGGACCACGGTCGAGGCGGATGGCCAGTCGGCACCCCACGAGGACCGGTACAGGTCGAACTTGTTCTTGACCTTTCCGATCTGCGTGTAATAGGTCGACTGGTCGATCTCCTTCTTCTGCACCTTGAACCCGGCCCGCTCCAGGGCCCGCTGGACGACCACCGAGGCGTCCTGGTGGGTGTCGCCGTTGCCGTAGGCGTAGACGAGCTCGTAGTTCTCCTTGCCCGCCTCCTTCAGCAGCTCCCTGGCCTTCTTGGCGTTGCCGCCGGGGTACTTCTTCTTCTGGAACGGGTCGAAGGAGGGGTCGTAGCCCTTGAGCGTGGGGCCGACCAGCCCGCCGCCGACCTCACCGCCCTTGGGGCCGCCGAACTGCTGGAGGTACTGCCCGCTGGGGAAGGCCCAGGCGATCGCCTCGCGCACCTTCTTGTCCTTGACCCGATCGGTGTTGATCGAGACGACGTCCACATAGGGCTGCGTCTCGGTCAGCGACCGGGCCATCGCCTCCTTGTCCTTGAGGACCGTGGAGATCTGCGAGGGGTCGACCGCGTTGGTGAGCGTCATCCCGTTCCGGTCGGCGCCCTTGCTGGCCTGGAGCCGGCGGGTGGAGTCCACCCACTGGTGGCCGAAGGAGATGTCGAACCCGTCGACGTACTGATGACGTATCGAGTCGGTCCTGGGGTCCCACTGGTCGTTCTTGACGAACTCGACGCCCTTGCCCGACTTGAAGTTCCGGACTTTGTACGGGCCCGAGGCCAGCGGGGCCTTGTCGTACTTCTCCTTGGTGTCCTTGCCCGGCGGCACCGCGCTGATATTGGGCATGGCGACCGCGAACGGCACCTCGGCGCGCGGCTGGTCGAAGTGGAAGACGATGGTCTTGCCGTCCGGGGTGTCCAGCACCGACGAGGGCAGATGCTTGCCCTTGTAGGGGCCGTCCGGAAGCGCCTTGCGGTACTTCTGGCCCTCACCGGAGAGCCACTGCTGCAGATACGTCGGCCCGTTCGTCTGATACGGCGCGTAGAGCCGCTCGACGGCCTGCCGGACGTCCTTGGAGGTGATGGGCGAGCCGTCCTCGTACTTCAGCCCGTCCTTGAGGGTGTACGTCCAGGTGCGGCCGCCGTCGGAGGACTTGCCGGTGTCGGTGGCGAGGTCGCCGACCAGCTTGGCCTTGCCCGTCTTGTCGTCGAACTGGTAGTTCGTCAGCGTCCGGTTGTAGAGGGTCTGCGCGATCAGCTCATCGCTGACGTAGATCTGCCCCGGGTCCAGATGCTCGAAGGCGTCCCGCTGCAGCACCGTGACGGTGCCGCCCTTCTTGGCGCCCGGCAGGTCCTTGGCCGGTCCGGTGGAGTCGGCGGCGGTGCCGAGGGTGACGTCCTGGGACTCCATCCTGGGCTCGTTCGACCCCTTGGGATTTGAGCCGCCGCCTCCGCTGCTGCACCCCGCGAGCGCCAGGGCGCCCGCGGTCAGGGCGACGGCATAGGTACGGGCTCTGCGGCTGTTCTTCTTCGGCGTCATCGTGGTCACTGCACCTGCCTCATCGGACGGAAGACTTGCCGTTCTCTGCCTTGGGCCCTCCGGCCCCCCGGTCACCGCGTGGTCTTCGGGTCCATCGCGTCCCGGACCGAGTCCCCGAGCAGGTTGAAGGCGACCACGAAGACCACCATGGCGATGCCGGGGAAGAACATGTAGGTGATGTCGCCCTCGTAGAAGTTCGCGCCCTTGGCGAACATCCGGCCCCAGTCGGGGGTCGGCTCCACCACGCCGACGCCGAGGAAGGACAGCGCCGCTTCCGTCGTCACGAAGTTCGGCAGCATCAGCGTGGACTGCACCAGGATGGGCGTGACGAGGTTGGGCAGCAGCTCCTTGCGGACGATCCGCCACGGCGAGGCGCCGGTCACCCTGGCCGCCTCGACGAACTCACGCTCCCTCAGGGACAGCACTTGGCCGCGCAGCAGCCGGGCGAGCTGCATCCAGCCCAGCAGCCACAACACCATCACCAGGGCCGTCACCCGGAAATAGGTGGGCGTCTCCTTCTGCGGGCTGACGAACAGCGCGGTCACCACCGGCATGAAGGCGACGAAGAAGAGCTGCTGCGGAAAGGACAGCAGCAGATCGATGAGCCGGCCGAGGAAGTAGTCGGTGCGGCCGCCCAGATAGCCCGCCACCACGCCGATCACGATGCCGGTGACCGTGGACAGCACGGTCGCGGCCAGCCCGATCAGCAGCGAGGTGCGGATGCCGTAGACGAGCTGGGTCAGCACATCGCGGCCCAGCTTGGGCTCGATGCCGAACCAGAACTCCCCGTCGATGCCCCCGTTGGGCTTCATCGGATAGCTGGTGAGGGGGTCCAGCAGCGCGGGCCGGTCCAGGCCGTAGGTGGTGTACGGATCCTTGCCGTACAGCCAGGAGATCACCGGCGCCAGCACGGCGACGGCGAAGAAGAAGATCACCAAGCATGCGGAGACGACACCCGTGCGGTCGCGCTTGAAGCGCCGCCACATGAGTTGGCGGGGCGCCAGACCGGCCGGCGCCTCGCCCTCCGTGCCCGGTGCGGCCTTTTCGACCACGCCGGACTGGGATGGAGTCGTCATCGCGTAGCGTCCCCCCGCACTGGTGTCACACCGTCAACTCGCGTTGTCTATGCGCGTCATGTCGCCGCCCGCTCGCCAAGGTGGTGCGTGCGTACCGGGTTGAGCGGACTTTCGCAATCGGGGAACGGCCCAGTCAAGGGGCCGGGGAGGGTGGATGTGCTGCTCATTCGAGTCTTGAGCGAAGATTTGGCAGATCGAGGTCAGGGCGTGCTTGACAGGGACTCCTCATAGGAGACAAAGCATGTTCTATGCGCAGGAAGCGCGTTAACACGTCGGCAACTCATCCGTCGCAACACCGATATACGGACGCGTCAGGCTGAACTGCGTACGGCCGTGCGGGTGCCGTGGACCGGTCGGGGCGCGCCATATGGCCCCGGCCGGTCGCCCCCCTTCCGCGGCCGCCGGACGGTCACGATCCGTATTTTTCTTCGCCTCGCGACGGTTGCCCGGGGTACGAGGCGGGGGAAACCTACGGCTATGGGGCAGGGACGGATACTCAACAGCGGAGGGCGCCTTTTCGGGGCGCTCGTCTGCGCGGTTCTCGGGCTGATCTCGCTGGCGTGGATCATCCACGACCTCGACAAGGCCGACGAGGCGAACCATCTGTGGTGGACGTGGGCGGGGCTGCCGTTCCGGGCCACCGGAGGGATCTTCGGTTCCTCCCTGCTCGACCTCGTGCTGCTGCTGGTCTACGTGGTAGTCGGGATCACCGCCCTGCGCTCACCGGCCGCCGCGGGCGCGCTCGGCACGGTCGCGGTGGTGACCGTCGCGGTGCGCCTGCCCAGCCTGTGGAACCTGAACTCCGACTGGCTGCAGGGCATCCCCGGCGATCTGAAGACGCGGGCCAACCTCAGCGCCTGGGCGCAGGTGGTCCTCGGGGGCCTGCTGCTGGCCGTGGTGGCCGCCGTCCGACGCCCCGCCGACCTCGCCCCGCCCGGGCACCTGGCCTCGCCCGCCGACCGGCCGCCGGGCCGCCCCTCGCCCGGGGCGGCGGTCACCGGCGCGCTGTTCCTGGGCGCCGGCGGGGCCGTCATCGCCGCCTGGCAGATCTACTGGGCCCAGGAGCGGGGCTGGGAGATCTACAAGTACCTGCTCACCGGCAAGCACACGCTGCCCACCCTGCTCTCGCCGCCCGGTGCCTGGACGGCGTGGGCGGCGGTCGCACTGTGCCTGGCCGCCGCGGCGGCCGCGCTCGCGCGTGCCCCGCTGGCGCGTCCGCTGGGGATGACGGCGGCGGCGCTGGTCATGGTGACGGGGATCAGCGAGGCGTCGCTCTACATCAAGCTGGACTATGTGGACCACCTCAGCGATCTGCCGACGGTGGGCGTGCTCAGCGTGCTCACCGGCTTCTTCGAGGCCATCGCGGGGCTGATCGCCCTCCTGGCGCTGGCTCGGCGGGGCGTTGAGGAGGGGGTCGACGGCGCCGCGTTCACCGGGGTGCCGGGGCCGGGCGCCCCGGCGTACGGCGGCTATGACGGCTATGGGTCCGGCGGTTACGACGGCTATGGGCCCGGGGGCTACGGCGACGGTTCTGGGGCCGGAGGCTACGGCGGTGGCTACGGGAGCGGGGGTTACGGGAGCGGCGGACACGGGAGTGGCGGCTACGGCGGTGGCGGCTATGGCGGCGGGGGATACGGCCCGCCGCCGCCCAGCATCCCGCCGCTGGTGCCCCCGCCGCCCGGGGCCCCGCCCGCCGCGCCCCCGCCGCCGTCCGCACCCCCCGCGCCTCCCGCACCGCCGCCGGGCTGGTGACGGCGGGCTGGTGACGGCGGACCAGCGCGGCCCTGGGGCCCAGGCCCTGTCCGGTGGATCTTCGCGGGCCCGCGACGCCTGGCACGGCGCCCCCAGCTACCGCTGGGAGGTGCCCCTGCACCAGCCGCCGCGGGCCCCGCGGCGGCAGCCGCTGATGTCACAGGCGCGAAGATCCACCGGCCAGGTGAAGTCCGGTGCGGTTCGGGTGCGCCCCGAAGGGGCGCGGGGCTGTGTCGTTGTACGGCTCCGCCGCGGCTGTGTCGATATGCGGCTCCGCCGCGTGGGACCAGCCACGACGCAGCCGCGGACAAAGCACGGCAGTTTGCGGCTCTTCCGCGGAGCGCCTCGCGGGCTACCGCATCCCGAGGGACCGCTTGAGGAAGTCCACCTGCAGCAGCAGCAGATTCTCCGCGACCTGCTCCTGCGGGGTCATATGGGTCACCCCGGACAGCGGCAGCACCTCATGCGGACGGCCCGCGGCCAACAGCGCCGAGGAGAGCCGCAGGGTGTGCGCGGCCACCACGTTGTCGTCCGCCAGACCGTGGATGATCATCATCGGCCGGGCGGTCTCCGCCGCGCCGGACAGCCCCTCGTCGGTCATCAGCGCGTTGGCGGCGTAAACCTCGGGCTGTTCGTCGGGCAGGCCCAGATACCGCTCGGTGTAGTGGGTGTCGTACAGCCGCCAGTCCGTCACCGGGGCGCCCACCACGCCCGCGTGGAAGACATCGGGGCGGCGCAGCACCGCCAGCGCGGCCAGATAGCCGCCGTAGGACCAGCCGCGGATGGCGACCCGGCCGAGGTCCAGCGGATAGCGCTCGGCGAGCGCCGTCACCGCCTCGACCTGGTCCTCCAGGGTGACCGCGGCCAAGTCGTCGCGTACCGCCTTCTCCCAGGCCGGGGAGCGGCCGGGGGTGCCGCGGCCGTCGGCGACGATCACCGCGAAGCCCTGGTCGGCGAACCACTGCGAGGTGAGGTGGGCGTTGTGCGAGGCGACCACCCGCTGGCCGTGCGGCCCACCGTAAGGATCCATCAGGACCGGCAGCGGTCCGTCGCCCTCCCGGTGGCCGCTGGGCAGCAGCACGGCGCAGGGGATGTCCCGCTTGCCCGCGAAGAGGAGCTCGGGGCGGGCGGTGATGACGGGCCGCTCCGCGTACGAGGCGATCTCGGCGATGCGCTCGGCCGCGCCGTGGTCGGCGGGCCGGAGGATCTCCACGCTCACCCCGGGCCGCTCCAGCCCCGTGTACGCCAGTGCGAGCACCTCACCGCCGCGCGTCGCGGAGTGGACCGCAGGGAAGGGCCGCTTGCCGACCGGCTCCCAGCCGCCCTGGTCGCCGCTGCCCCGGAACCAGGCGCGGTAGACGTCGATCTCGCCCGGCTGCTCGGGCAGCGGAGCACCGGCCCCGGGGGAGGCGGAGAACAGCACGTCGTCCGTGCCGATGTCGAGGACCGCGCGCACCTGGAGGGCACCGGACGTCAACTTGCGGTCGCCGACCATCAGCACCCGGGCGCCGCCCTCATCCGCGATGCGGACGAGGCGTCCGTCCTCCGTCCAGGCCGGCACCCCGGGGAAAAGATCCAGCCAAACCGCGTCCTCGTCGACATGGACCGTGCTGGTCCGTCCGGTGTCGGTGTCCACGGCCAGGTAGAGCTGGCTGCGCTGGTCCCTGGCCTGGACCAGAAGCAGGGGCGGACCGTAGGCCGACCAGTGCACCCGCGCGAGGTACGGATAGCGCTCCCGGTCCCACTCGATCTCCGTACGGGAGCCGTCCAGGCCGAGCAGAACCAGCCGCACCTCGGCGTTGGCGGTGCCCGCGGCCGGATAGGCGGCCTCCGCGGGCTTTTGGCCAGGGTGGGCCGGGTCGGCGAGCCACCAGCGCTGTACGGGGGCGTCGTCGGCCCGGGCGGCCAGCAGGGCGTCGCTCCGCGGCGACCACCAGAAGCCGCGTGAGCGGTCCATCTCCTCGGCCGCGATGAACTCCGCGAGGCCGTAGGTGACGGTGTCCTCCTCCGGCTCCGCGAGCGCCCGGTCGTCCGCGCCGTCCGCGCCCGTGACCCGCAGCGCCCCGCCCGCCGCATAGGCGATATGGCGGCCGTCGGGCGAGGGGCGCGGGTCCACGACCGGACCGGGGACGCGCAGCTCGCGGGTGGTGCCCGCGGGCAGATCGGTGGTGAAGAGCCGTCCGGAGAGGGCGAACGCGGCCCGCTCGACGGCGGTGTCCACCGCGTAGCCGACCACTCCGGCCGACCCCTCGCGGCTGCGCTCGCGCCGCGCCCGCTCCTCGGGGGACAGCTCCTCGCCGGCGCCGGCGAGCAGCTCGGCCGGGTCGGCGGCGGGGTACTCGCGCTGCCCGGCGAGGTCGTGCACCCACAGGACGCCGGTCCGGTCGGTGCCCGAGCGGGAGCGCAGGAAGACGACGCGTGAATCGTCGGGGGCCACGGCGAGGGCCCGCGGTGCCCCGAGGGTGAACCGTTGGGTCCGCGCGTGCTGCCGTGGGAACGAGAGCTGTCCGGTCATAGGGCGAGCGTACGGCTCAGGATCAGCGCGAGGGAGAGTACGGATCGGTAGGCCGGGGCGGCGTTGCCCCTGGCACGGTCCGGCCGGAACGAGGTGGGGGTCAACCGGCCCCGTGTGATGGCGAGATGGCGCATAACCACCGAGAAAGCGCCCCGGGGGCGCGGAAGTTCGTGCGATCAGGCATGCGCCCCTGTCATGCTCCCGTGCACCGAGTCATGTGTACACCGCCATAGTTATGATCGATTGCGCATAGTGGGTAGCCCCTCTGTGGCATCAATATGTTGTCCGTCCGAGTGCGTGTATCTGGAGGTGAGCCGCTGTGGCGCTCTCGATCTCGGTATCAGTGCTATTGCTGATCATCGTCTTCATGCTCGTGAACAAGGCAGGGCTGAAGGCGGTTCATGCGGTCGTCTGTGTCCTCCTCGGCTTCTACCTGGCGAGTTCTTCGGTAGCCCCGACGATCGACGACCTCACCACCAATGTGGCGGACATGATCGGCGGCGTGAAGATCTGACCCCGAGCGGGGCCGGGGCGTGCGACCCGTGGGCACTGGTGTGCGAATCGTAGGCTGTGCCCATGACCGCTCTTCCCGCCCGTCGTCTGCTGCTGGTGCACGCACATCCGGACGACGAGTCGATCAATAACGGCGCGACCATGGCGAAATATGCCGCCGAGGGCGCATACGTCACCCTGGTGACCTGCACCCTCGGTGAGGAGGGCGAGGTCATCCCGCCTGCCCTCGCACATCTCGCCGCCAACCGCGACGACGCGCTCGGTCCGCACCGGATCGGCGAACTCGCCGCGGCCATGGGTGCCTTGGGGGTCGAGGACCACCGCTTCCTGGGCGGTCCCGGCCGCTATCGCGACTCCGGGATGATGGGCGCCCCGCAGAACGACCGGCCGGACTGCTTCTGGCAGGCCGACCTGGACGAGGCCGCGGGGCACCTGGTGGCCGTGGTCCGCGAGATCCGGCCACAGATTCTCGTGACGTACGACACCCATGGGGGGTACGGCCACCCCGATCACATCCAGGCACACCGCGTGGCGATGCGCGCCGTGGAACTGGCCGCCGACGCGGACTTCCGCCCGGAGCTCGGCGAGCCGCACGACATCGCGAAGGTCTACTGGAACTGCGTGCCGCGCTCGGCTGTCGAGGAGGGCTTCGCCCGGCTGCGGGCCGCGGGCCGTGACTCGCTCTTCCCCGGCGTCGCCACGGTCGACGACGTCCCCGGAGTGGTGCCGGACTCGGACGTCACCGCGTTCATCGACGGCACCGCCCACACCGGGGCGAAGGCGGCGGCGATGCGCGCCCACGCCACCCAGATCGCGGTGGACGGACCCTTCTTCGCGCTCTCCAACGATCTGGCCCAGCCGATGTTCGTCCATGAGCACTACCGGCTGGTCAAGGGCGATGCCGGGGCGGGCCGCGAGGACGACCTGTTCGCGGGGGTGGCGGCATGACGGCCCCGCGCCTGGGCGGATACGCCCTGCTCGCCGTGGCCGGGGTGCTGGTCGGCGCCGCGGGTGCGCTGGTCCAAGCGGCATGGTTCCCCGGCGGGTTGCTGCTGGCGCTGCTCGCGATCGCGGGCCTGTGCTACGGCGGGGTCAAGGCCGCGGGTGCCCGGATGGGCGGCGGAGTGCCCGCGGGGGCCTGGACGGTGGCCGTGTTGCTGCTCACTTCCTCCCGCTCGGAAGGGGATTTCCTTTTCGGCGCCGGGCTGGGGTCGTACGCTTTCCTCCTCGGCGGGATGTTCATCGGTGTGATGTGCGCCACGTTGCCTCTGGTGCCGCAACCTCCTGGCCCGCCGGTCCGACTTGGTAAGTGACGTGACGTTTTCGGCACGACGTCCTCGGCGCTTGGAGGCCCTTCGGACATGCGGCGAAGGGTGCGCCTCGGGCGTACCGGATGCGGTGATCCGGCGGCCGTCAAGTGCGCGTCCGCACCGCCCAGTATGGTGGTGCCGCCGCCGAGCCGCCCGCGTGAGGTCTGACGGGCGGCGGAGCTAACTGGGAGAACCTGCTTTGAGCCGTGAATCTGACAGTTCGTCCTCCGGGCCCCGGGAGGGAAGCGGCGGTGCCGCCTACCCGTCGGGCACCCCGCCGTACGGATCCCGCCAGTACCCCTCGCCGAACCCCACGCAGGAGGTTCCGCAGGAGTTCGCCGACGACGGGCAGGCGCGGGCCGCGGCCAAGCCGGAGGAGCCGAAGACCGAGACCACGCTGACGACCCGGATCAAGATCAACATTCCGGGATCGCGGCCCATTCCGCCGGTGGTCATGCGCACGCCCGTCGCGGAGGACGGCGTGCCCGCGCAGCGCTCCGGGGGGGACGACGACGCCCCCGAGCCCACCAGCGCCCTGCCCCGGGTCGACTACCCGCCGACGCCGGAGCGCGGGGTGTCGGCCGAGCCCGGCGGGCCCAACGAGCCTTCCGGGAACCGCGAGAAGAAGGGCGACGGCGAGCAGCGGACCAGCGACTGGTTCTCGCCCCGTAGGCCCAGGGGCGGTTCGTCGGCCACCGGCAGTACGCCGACGCCGCCGATGACCCCGGCCCCGGAGACCACTCAGGGGTTCCCGGCGCCGGACACCACCCAGGGGTTCCCCTCTCCGGAGGTCACCCAGGGGTTCCCGGCCCCGCAGCAGGGCGGCGGCCCCGTCGCCGATCTGCCGTACTTCACCGACGCCCAGGCCCCGTCCGGGCACCCCGAGCCGACCGGGCCCACCACCGGCCCGGTCACCGGCGACATGTTCATGCCGCCGTCCGGCCCCGGCGCGGGCCCGCACGACAGCGAGCTGCTGGCCCCGCCCGGACCGGGCCCCGCCGGCGGCCTGTACGGCGGCGACCCGCAGACGCCACCGGGCGGGGTGGGTCCGCTGGCCGGCGGCGGCCCGGCCGCCCAGCCGCCGACCCCGCCGGGCGGCTCTCCGATGTCCGGCAGTCTCGGCGCCACCACCGGCGCGGGCCCGCTGACCGGCCCCGGGGAGGGGTTCAGGGACGACCTCGGGAGCGATCCGTCCCCCTCCCTGTTCCGCGACCCCGAGCCCACGCCGGGCGGCGGGGTGCCGCCGGACCAGATCTCCAGCGACACGCTGGTCAGCGGGGTGCCCGTGGTGCCGTCGGGCGAGGGCCGGTCCAGGCCGCCCGCGCCGCCCGCCCCGGGCGGCCTCGGGGCCCCGGCGCCCGGTGGCAACAGCGCCCCGGCGCCGTCCGCCCCGAAGGCCGGCAAGCCCAAGAAGAAGGGCCGTTCCAAGGTCGTCATGGTCGCGGGCCTGCTGTTGGTGATCGCGGGCGGGGCCTACGCCGCCGGGCTGGTGATGAACCACGCCGATGTGCCGAACGGCACCACCGTCCTCGGCGTCGACATCGGCGGCAGCTCCAAGCAGGTCGCCGTCGACAAGCTGGACGCCGCGCTGGGCAAGCGCACCACCGCCCCGCTGACGGTGTCGGTCGACGGCCAGCAGAAGGAGATCAAGCCCTCCGTCGCGGGCCTGGCGCTCGACACCGAGGCCACGGTCCGGGACCTCGCGGGCCGGGACTACAACCCGGTCACCGTGATCGGCTCGCTCTTCGGCGGCACCCATGAGGCCGACCCCGCGGTCACGGTCGACGAGGAGAAGCTGCGGGACGCCCTGGAGCGGCTCGCGGGCGACTCCGGCACGGCCCGCGAGGGCGGCATCGACTTCAGCTCCGGCAAGCCCGTCGCGGTGTACGGCAAGGAGGGCAAGGGGCTGAGCGTGGACACGGCGGTCAAGGCCGTCTCGGAAGGGTTCCGGCTCCGCGCCGAGACCGGCCGGAACAAGGCCATCACCCTGCCGGTCGCCGTGCGGCGCCCCACGGTCAGCGACGCCGAGGTCGACCGGAAGATGAAGAGCTTCGCCAAGCCCGCGATGTCGGGTCTGGTCACGGTGCGGACGGACGCCCAGCACTCGATTCCGTTCGGCCCGGACAAGTCGCTGCCGAAGATCCTTTCCATGAAGGTGATCGACGGCAAGCTGGTGGAGCACTACGACCTGCCCGTCCTCAAGCAGTTGTACGGCAGCACCTTCGACGGCGTTCTGCTCGAACGGGGCGACGGCAGCAAGAAGCCCGTCACCCCGGAGGACGTGGAGTCCGCGCTGCGGCAGGCGCTGCTCGGCAAGACGCCGAGCGACCGCATCGGCGTCATCGGCAAGGACAACTGAGCGGGCCCCGCCCGTTCACCACACGGCCCCCGCCCGGCACCGGCACCGGGCGGGGGCCGTGTCATGTCTCCCGGCCCGCGTCACGTCCACCCGGCGCGTCATGCCCCGGCCCATGACATCTGTCATCCCCAGGTCACGACCGCTGACACTGCCGGGCGCCGCCCGCCCTCGGCCAGGCTTGTGGCCATGACCGCAACGACCGCTCTTTCCGCCCCCGGCACCGGGGCCGCCACCACGGGCGCCCCGCCCGTGGTCCGCTTCGAGAAGGTGAACAAGAGCTACGGCAGTGTGCGCGCCGTGGCCGATCTCGATCTCACGCTGTACCCGGGGGAGACCGTCGCCCTGCTGGGCCCCAACGGCGCCGGCAAGTCCTCCAGCCTCGATCTGCTGCTCGGCCTGCGCCACCCCGACTCCGGCCGGGTGGAGGTCTTCGGCACCACCCCGCGCCAGGCCGTCGTCCGCGGCCGGGTCGGCGCGATGCTGCAGAGCGGCGCTCTGATGGAGGACGTGACGGTCCGCGAACTGGTGGGGCTGGCCTGCGAGCTGCACCCCAAGGGCCATCCGGTGGACGAGGTGCTGGAGCGGGCGGGGATCGCCGAGATCGCCTCCCGCAAGGTGAACAAGCTCTCCGGCGGTCAGGAGCAGCGGGTGCGCTTCGCGTTCGCCACCGCCGGCGCCTCCGATCTGATCGTGCTGGACGAGCCCACGACCGGTATGGACGTGTCGTCCCGGCAGACCTTCTGGGGCGCGATGCGGGAGCAGACGAAGCAGGGCCGCACCATCCTGTTCGCCACCCACTACCTCGACGAGGCCGACGCCGTCGCCGACCGGGTGATCGTGCTGCACGGCGGCCGGGTGCTGGCCGACGGCTCGTCCGCCGAGATCAAGGCGATGGCCGGGGCCCGGCGGATCTCCTTCGAACTGGACGGGCCGGTCGACGAGGCGACGCTGCGCGCCCTGCCCGCGCTGACCGGGATCGAGATCTCGGGGCGTACCGTACGCATCCGGTCCACCGACGCGGACGCGACCGTGCACGCGGTCTACGGGCTCGGGCTCTATCCGTGCGGCCTGGAGGTCACCGGCCTCGGCCTGGAGCAGGCGTTCCTCGCCATCACCGACGCCGCCACCGACGTGGCCGGCGACGCCGCGCCCACAGTTGAGGAGTCCGCACGATGAAGGCGCTGGTCAAGCTGGAGATCGCGCGGACCCTGCGCAATCGCAAGTTCATGTTCTTCACGGTCATCTATCCGTCCGTGCTCTTCCTGCTGATCGCGGGCAGCACCGACGCCGACGACCGCGTGCCCGGCACCGGGCTGTCCATGCCGCTCTACTACATGGTCGCGATGGCCTCCTTCGGGGCGCTGACCGCCGGACTGATGGGCAACGGCGAGCGGATCGCCAAGGAGCGCGAGGGCGGCTGGACCCGGCAACTGAGGCTCACCCCGCTGCCCGGCCGCGGCTATGTGGCGGCCAAGATCGCGGTGGGTGCGGTGGCCACCCTGCCGTCGATCGTGATCGTCTTCGTGGTGGCCGCCGCCGTCAAGGGCGTACGGCTGGACGCCGCCTGGGAGTGGGCGGCGCTGACCGGCGCCATCTGGGCGGGCTCTCTGGTCTTCGCCGCGCTGGGGGTGGCCATCGGCTATCTGGCGACCGGGGACGCGGTACGCCCGCTGACGATGATCATCTACTTCGGTCTGTCGATCCTCGGCGGGCTGTGGATGCCGACCACGTCCTATCCGCAGTGGCTGCGGAACATCGGCGACTATCTGCCCACCCACGCCTACACCGCCCTCGGCCAGGCGATCGAGCTGGGCGGCGCCCCGCACGTCAAGGACGTCGCGCTGCTCATCGCCTATCTGGCGCTCTTCGCGGGCGGCGCGGCGTGGCTGTACCGCAAGGACACCCGTAAGGCGTGAGGGAGAGCCGTAAGACGTGAGGGAGAGCCGTAAGACATGAGGGAGAGCCGTAAGGGATGAAGGACAGCCGTAAGGCATGAAGGACAGCCGTAAGGGATGAAGGACAGCCGTAAGGCATCACCGAGGGCGTGACCCGAGACGTGATCCGAGGAGAGAAGAACCATGGCTGACCGGGCCGAGTGGACCGACGGCGATCCGGAGCGCTGCCTCGGCGTGCGCCGCCGGTTGACCTGGTGGGCCGACGCGATGGCGTACGACGACGAGCACGACCGGCCGGCCGCCATCGGCCAGAGCCCCGAGAACCGTCGGCAGGTCCTGATCAAGCTGATGTGGATCGGGATCTGGATGGCCTATATGGGCGCGCCGGTGAGCGATCTCGCCGATGGGCACCACACGGTCCCCGCCACCGTGTGCGGCGCGCTCGGTCTGCTGGCCTTCGTCGCCATCTATCTGGTGCTGGTCTTCCGGCACACCGGGCGGGTGCTGAGCCGGGCCGCGGTCTTCGGGGCGCTGGGCACGTCCTGCGTGCTCGCCGCGGTTCTCACGCTCACCATGGGCGACGCCTGGCTGGTGCTGTGCGTCTATGTGTCCGTCGCCTACGGGGCGGTGCTGCCGCTGCGGCTCTCGCGGTGGGCGATTCCGCTGAACACCGCGTTCATGGTGGCCGTCGGGGTGCTGGTGCGCGGTTCGCACGGGCTGCTGTCCGCCCTGGTCATCCCCTCGCTGCTCGGCGGGTTCGCGATGAGCGGGGTGCGGCAGATGGTCCGCACCACCCGGGCGCTGCGCGCCGCCCGCGCCACCGTGGCCCAGCTCGCCGCCAACGAGGAGCGGCTGCGGCTCGCCCGCGATCTGCACGATCTGCTGGGCCACTCGCTCTCCCTGATCACGCTCAAGAGCGAGCTGGCGGGCCGGATGCTGCCCGACAAGCCCGAGCAGGCGGCGCGGCAGGTCGCCGATATCGAACGGGTCAGCAGGCAGGCGCTGGTGGACGTCCGGGAGGCGGTCAGCGGCTTCCGCCGCCCCACCCTGGAGGCCGAGGTCGCCGGGGCCCGTACCGCCCTCGCCGCCGCGGGCATCGCCGCCGACCTGAGCCGGGCCGCCACCCAGCACTCGGACCTGCCGCCCGACCAGGAGGGGGCGCTGGCCTGGGCGCTGCGCGAGGCGGTCACCAACGCGGTGCGGCACAGCGGGGCGCGCCGCTGCGCGGTCACGCTCGACGAGACGGACGACGAGCTGTGCCTGACCGTCACCGACGACGGCCGCGGCGCGACCGGCCCGCACGGCAACGGGCTCACCGGGCTGGCCGAGCGGCTCCAGTTGGCCGACGGCCGCCTGGAGACCGGCCCCGGCGAGCGCGGCGGCTTCACCCTCCGCGCCTTGGTCCCGCTCTCCCGCGGCGCCCACATGGAGCTGCCCTCACAGGCCGCGCCGTAGGGGCGGGCTGGTCGGTGGGGGTCGGCGTCGGCGGGGCGGCTTGGTGGGGGTCGGCGTCGGCGGGGCGGCTTGGTGGGGGTCGGCGTCGGCGGGGCTGGTCGGTGGGGGTCGGCGTCGGCGGGGCTGGTCGGCGGGGCTGGTCGGCGGGGCCACTCGGCAGGGGTTCGCACCGGCGGGGCCGCTTGGCGGGGGCCGCGCCGTAAGGAACGCGCGGAGGGAGCGCCCGCAAGAGCGGATACGAGGAGCGGATACGCTGCGGGGCGTGATCCGGGTACTGCTGGCCGAGGACCAGTCCATGGTGCGGGAGGCGCTGGCCGCGCTTCTCGGGCTCGAGGACGAGATCGAGGTCATCGCGCAGGTGGCCCGCGGCGACGAGGTCGTGGACGCCGCCCGGGCCCATCGCCCCGATGTGGCGCTGCTGGACATCGAGATGCCCGGGATGAGCGGGATCGAGGCCGCCGCCGCGCTGCACCGGGCCGCGCCCGGGATCCGGATCGTCATCCTGACCACCTTCGGCCGCCCCGGCTATCTGCGCCGCGCCATGGAGTCCGGCGCCGACGCCTTCCTGGTCAAGGACGCCCCGGCGGCCCAGCTCGCCGACGCCATACGGCGGGTGCTGCGCGGGGAGCGGGTCATCGACCCCACGCTGGCCGCCGCCGCGCTCGTGGACGGGGCCAGCCCGCTGACCGCGCGGGAGCGCGAGGTGCTGCACGCCTCGGCGGACGGCTCGACCAACGCCGAACTGGCCCGCGCCCTGCACTTGTCGCCGGGCACGGTCCGCAACTACCTCTCCACGGCAATCCAGAAGACCGCCGCCCGCAACCGGGCCGAGGCCGTCCGCATCGCCCGCGAAAAGGGCTGGCTGTAACGGCGCGGCTTTCCCCTCCCCGCCCCTTCCCGCAACCGGGGCCCGGCCCCGGCCCCGGCCCCCGCCGGGGCTCCGCCCCTGGGCCCCGCTCCTCAAGCGCCGGAGGGGCTGGAAGGCGGGCCGCCGTCCCGCGACGGTCGGCCCACCGAAGGCGGCCAGGCCGCTGCCCGGCGGGAGGTTCCCCGGCCCACGACGCCCGTACGACGCCCCCAGCGTCCGCTCCTGGTCCCCTTGCCCCCTGACCACCACCGGACAGCCGCCAGGCCCGGCCGGTGGATCTTCGCGGGCCCCCCGGCACCCGCACGGCCCCCTGGCCACCACTGGGAGGTGCTCCCTGCTCCGGACGCACCGATCGGACGACGCTCGGCACGACGCCCCAGCGTCCGCCACTGTTTCCCTGGCCACGACTGGGAGGTGCTCCCTCACCGGACGCACCGAGCCGACGACGCCCGGCACGACGCCCCAGCGTCCGCCACTGTTTCCCTGGCCACGGCTGGGAGGTGCTCCCTCACCGGACGCACCGAGCCGACGACGCCCGGCACGACGCCCCAGCGTCCGCCACTGTGTCCCCGGCCACCACTGGGAGGTGCCCCCTGCACCGGACGCCGGAGCCGACGACGCCCGGCACGACGCCCCAGCGTCCGCCACTGTGCCCCCGGCCACCACCGGGACATGCCCCCCGCACCAGACGCCGTGGGCCCCGAGGCCGAGCGGCCGCCGATGCCACGGGCGCGAAGACCCACCAGGCAGCCGCTAGTTCAGCATCGCGCGGGCGGCGCGGGCCTCGTGGCGTACGGTCTCGGCGGCGTCGGGCCGCACCGCCTCCACCACCTCCGCGTAGTCCTCCAACTCCTTGGCGCCGGTCATGAAGTCGCCCCGCTGCACCAGGAGTTGAGCCCGCTCGTAGCGCAGCTCGGCCGGGTGGCTGGGCAGCAGCAGGGACAGTTCGACCGCCCACAGCCGGACATCGGTGCGCTCGGGGCGGGCGGACGCCCAGGCGCGGATGTTGTTGAGGATCCGCAGCACGATGTCCAGCGGCCCGGCCGGGCTCAGCATCGACGCGGAGAGTGGGGCGCCCGTGGCCCCCGACACCAGCGTCGCCGCGTCCTCACTGGACAGCGGCCGCCCGCCGTCGTACGGATCGGCCAGCACATGGCTTCCGTAAGGATCGCCGAAGCCGACCACGAAGTGGCCCGGCAGCGCCACCCCGTACACCGGCGCGCCCGCCCGCCGCGCCACCTCCATCCACACCACGGACAGCAGGATCGGCAGTCCACGGCGGCGCCGCAGCACCGTGTGGAGGAGCGAGGACCCCAGCCGCCGGTAGTCGGCCGGGCCGCCCCGGAAGTCATGGCGCTCGCCGAGGAGGCGGGCCAGCGCGGCGGCCCAGTCCTCGGGGGCGCCGGGGGAGAAGGGGAGCTGACCGGCCAGCCGGTCGAGCTCGATCTGCGCTTCGTCGAGTCCGGCCTCGTCCAGTCCGGAATCGGCCTCCATGCCGACCAGCAGGCACAGCAGCGCCAGATCAGGGCGCTCTTCGCGGGCCGCGTCGGCGAACCGCCGGCGGCGGGACGTGTCGTTCATCCGTGGCATAGCCGACTCGTACCCTGCTCAGCGCACATCCTGTCCAGATGCGCGCCAGTGATGGTAGCTGTGGTGGACGGTGAAGCCCATGCCCTCGTAGAGGGCCTGCGCACCGTCATTGTCCGTCTCCACCTGGAGGTACGCGGCCGAGGCGCCCTCGTCGAGCGCCTTGCGGGCCAGCGCCGTCATCACGGCCTTGGCCAGGCCCTTGCGCCGCCGCTCCGGGGCGACCTCCACGGCGGTGAACCCGGCCCAGCGGCCGTCCACCACACAGCGCCCGATCGCGTCCGGGGCGTCTCCCTCCCGTCCCGCCACGGTGGCGAACCACACGGACGGGCCGCCCGACAGCACCGTCCGCGCCTCGGGGGAGGGCTCGCCGGACGACCGCTGATAGCGGGCCAGCCAGGCGTCGTCGAGTTGGCGGGAGAGCGTCACCGCCGAGGCGTCTGCGTCCAGGTCCCCGATGGGGGCGAGCGCGGCGGTGCGTATCCGCGACGAGACCTCACGCGTCCAGCCGCGGCTCTCCAGCTCCGCCGCGAGCAGCTCCTGGGTGCCCTCGGCGCCCGTGCTGACCTGGATGTACGCGGGCAGCTCGCGCGCCGCGTACCAGTCGGTCACCCGGCGCAGCGCCTCGTCGAGCCCCGTCCCGGGATCGCCGAGGGGCAGTACCGAATTGGCGCGCCGGGTGAATCCGCCGGAGGCGCGCAGCGTCCACTCGCCCAGCGGCTCGCTGATCATGGGCGGCCAGGCCCTGGCGGCGACCCGGTCCAGCTCGGGCGCGGTCGCGGCGGGGCCACGGCGGCGGGCCGGAGCGGCGGGCACCACTTTGCCCGCCACCAGGGACGACTCGGCGATCCGCACCGCCTCACCGGTGCGCCGCGTGATGGCGAGCGAGCCCTCGGTCCACGATGTGAGAACACCGACCACGTCGGTGAAGGTGGGGGCGGGCTCACGCTCTCCGGTGATCAACCTGACCGAGACGCGTTTTCCCACGTCATCCGGGGTGATCCGGACTTCAAGACGTCCGCCAGTGGTGAAATCCACAGCTCAGTCAGCCCCTCATGTGCGTCTGGTGCCCAAGAACGGAGATACTAGGTGCGGGCATCGACGACGCCGCGCTCCCGCGCGATAGCAGCCCTAACGAGGAGGAACGACAGCGTGACCTACGTCATCGCGCAGCCTTGTGTCGACCTGAAAGACAAGGCGTGCATCGAGGAGTGCCCCGTCGACTGTATCTACGAGGGCCAGCGGTCCTTGTACATCCACCCGGACGAATGCGTCGACTGCGGGGCCTGTGAGCCGGTCTGCCCGGTCGAGGCGATCTTCTACGAGGACGACACTCCCGAGGAGTGGAAGGACTACTACAAGGCGAACGTCGAGTTCTTCGACGAGCTCGGTTCGCCCGGCGGTGCGAGCAAGCTCGGCCTGATCGAGCGGGACCACCCCTTCATCGCCGCGCTTCCGCCGCAGGAGCACGACGAGTAACCCTGCCCCGGCGACAGCGCCCGGAAGCAGCCGGCGGTCCCGTATGGCCTGTGGCCTGCGGGACCGGGCTGTTTTCCCGGGCGCTCCCGGCGTTCCTGTGGGTCCCGGGTCTCTCCGGGATCCACCGGTCCGGCCGGAAGCCACCGGGTTCCCGGGCCCTCGGCCCGGGCAGTTCCGAAGAACCCGGGCAGTTCCGAAGAAAGCGAGCCACCCCGTGCCACCCGTATCCGCCCGCCTCCCGGTCTTCCCCTGGGACCGGCTCGAACCGTACAAGGCGATCGCCGCAGCCCACCGCGACGGCATCGTCGACCTCTCGGTGGGCACCCCCGTCGACCCGGTCCCCGAGCTGATCCGCGCGGCCCTCGCCGACGCCTCGGACAGCCCCGGCTATCCCACCGTCTGGGGCACGACCGCGCTGCGCGACGCCCTCACCGGCTGGGTGGAGCGGCGGCTGGGCGCGGCCCGGGTGACCCACACCCAGGTGCTGCCGGTGGTGGGCTCGAAGGAACTGGTGGCCTCGCTGCCCGCACAGCTCGGTCTCGGCCCCGGCGACCGGGTCGCCTTCCCGCGCCTCGCCTATCCGACGTACGAGGTGGGCGCGCGGCTGGCGGGCGCCGAGCCGGTGCCGTACGACGAGCCGACCGACCTCGACCCGGCCGGGCTGAAGCTCCTGTGGCTCAACTCCCCGTCCAACCCCACCGGCCGGGTGCTGTCCAAGGACGAGCTGCGCGCCGCGGTCGCCTGGGCCCGCGAGCACGGGGTGCTGGTGGTCAGCGACGAGTGCTATCTGGAGCTGGGCTGGGAGGCGGACCCGGTCTCCGTGCTCCACCCGGACATCTCCGGCGGGTCCTTCGAGGGGCTGGTGGCGGTCCACTCGCTGTCCAAGCGGTCCAACCTGGCGGGCTACCGGGCGGCCTTCCTCGCCGGTGACGAGGCGGTGCTGGGCGAGCTGCTGAAGATCCGCAAGCATGGCGGAATGATGGTGCCCGCACCGGTGCAGGCGGCCACGGTCGCGGCGCTCGGCGACGACAAGCACGTGACGGAGCAGCGCGAGCGCTATGAGCGGCGCCGGGCCGCGCTGCGGTCGGCGCTGGAGGGCCAGGGCTTCCGCATCGAGCACAGCGAGGCGTCGCTGTATCTGTGGGCGACGCGGGACGAGCCGTGCTGGGACACCGTGGGCGCCCTCGCCGAGCTGGGCATCCTGGTGGCCCCGGGCGAGTTCTACGGCGCGGCGGGGGAGCGGCACGTCCGGGTCGCGTTCACGGCGACCGACGAGCGCGTGGCGGCGGCGGTCCGGCGACTGGCGGGCTGAAAGAGCCGAAGGGGCCCGGGGAGTTTCGCACTCCCCGGGCCCCTTTTTGCGGCTCGGTTCGCCTCCGGGGCGCTTTAGTCTCCCCCAGCTACCGCTGGGAGGTGCCCCCTGTCGACGGTCGACCGTGCTCGGTCGCCCACGCGGCGGCAGCCGCATATCGATCGGAGCCCTCGCGCGCGCTCTCCCTTTCGACAGCGACGCGCCCCTTCGGCTCGCCCCCAGCTACCGCTGGGAGGTACCCCCGGCCGGCGAAATCAGCCGATCAGCGGCAGGCCCTTGATCGGCAGGTCCTTGACCGGGAGGTCCGCGCCCTGCGGGGCGCTGGGCGCGGGGGCCTGCGGGGCGGCGGCCTGGGCGGGCTGCGCGGGCTTGGCCGCCCTGCCCTTGCCCTTGGCGTGGGCGCCGCCCTTGCCATTTCCGTGTCCGAGGGCCCTGCCCTCGCCCTTACCGGCGACCTTGGCGTGGGCGGCCCTGGCCGGGGCGGCCTTGGCGGACTTGGTGGCGTTCGCGCCCTTGGCGGGCTTCGCCGGCTTCGCATGCTTCGCGGGTTTGGCAGGCTGGGCGGGCTTGGCCGGGGCCACGTTCGCCGGGGCGGTCCTGCCCGGCAGGATCTCCTTGACGGTCCCGCCGGCCTTGCTGCTGACGTCACCCGCCGTGCTCCCGACCTGCTGCGAGGCGACGTCGGCGACCTCACCGACCGAGGCGGCGTCCAGCGAGGACAGCCCCAGCTTGGAGGACTGCGGCTGGGCCGGCTCCGCCGCACTCGCGACCCCGGCGGCGCCGACGACGGGTGCCGCGCTCGCCGCGACCAGCAGTGCGGCCCGGGCGATCCGACGGGTGAGAGGGAGGGACATGGTTCTCCTTTGGCGGAGGGACAATTGGTGTGCGGTGCCCGGCGATTCGGACGCTGTGAATACCGCGTGAACCCCGCGAAGGTTGCGGTGAGACAAGGCAAAGAGTTGGCAATGCGTCGCATAATCCGGTTCTGCGTGTAATACGCCCGGGCCATTCCTCCGCACGTGCCGCACAATGCGCCGTCAACCGCCCTGAACTGCGGTGATTCCATGCGCTATCGCATGGTGACGATCCGCACTTCCGCCCCGGAAATCCCCTTGACCGGACGCCAACCCGCCGCGGAATTCCGGGCGTTCCATTCGCGCTCGCCGTAAGAGACACGTTCGATGCGCAACTCGTCCGAGTGGGCCACCGCCCAGTGCGCGATCTCCCAGCCGCGCTGCCCCGCGCGCCCCGGAGCCGCCGCCTTCGGCACCGGAACCACCACTGTGTGCGGCGAGGGGGCGGCCTGCTTGCCGCCGACGTGCCCGGCCGGGGCCGGCCGCGCCTCCGTCTCGGAGCCGAACTCCCGCTTCAGCGACGCCCGTACGCGCAGCGGATCGCCCGCCTGACCGTCGTCGGGCGGTCCCGGGCAGCTCAGGGCCGCCCCGGAGCGCCCGGTGAGGGCGCCGGTCAGCACCACCGCTTCGGTCTCGTGCTTCGCGTACGCCTGCGGGAAACCGCTGCGCTGCACCCGCTGCGCCGCCACCGTCAGCGGCAGCCGCGAATAGCCGGGCAACCGCACCAGGTCGTCGTAGAACTTCCCGGCGGCGTAGACCGGATCACGGATCTGCCGCACACTGCCCCAGCCCTGGGAGGGGCGTTGCTGGAACAGCCCCTGCGAATCCCGGTCCCCGTGGCGGATGGTGCGCAGCCCCGACTCCTGCAGGGCGGTGGCCAGCGCGATGGTGACGGCCCGTTCCGGCAGTCCGCGGGAGGCGGCCACGGCCTCGATCGTGGCGGCGTTCACGGTCTGTTCGGGGGAGAGCCGCACATCCTCGCCGTTCGCCCGTACGACACAGCGCGGCGGTCCCACACCACCCGTCAGCAACTGCGCCGCCAGATATCCGGCCAGCGCCAGCAGTACGGCACAGGCGACCGCGGCCCGCAGCAGCCGGGCGCGGTGGGAGAAGACGGACAGGGGCACGCGCCACACGGTACTGGAGCTCGCGCGGCCTCGCCGGATCATGGGCGCGGGGTGGGGAACGCCACGTCGCGAGCCGCTTGGGCGGCCAGGACCGGGGCCGCCTGGGCCGCCGTGGCCGGGGCCGCCTGGGCCGCCGGGCGCCACGGCCGACCGGCTAGGGTCGGCCGTATGGCACACCCAGAACTCGACCTGTCCCTGGACGCGGCCCGGCTCACCGCCCGGCTCGTCGACTTCCCCTCGGTCAGCGGTGAGGAGAAGGCGCTCGCCGACGCGGTGGAGCAGGCCCTGCGGGCCCTGCCGCATCTCACCGTCGACCGGGACGGGGACGCCGTCGTCGCCCGTACGAACCTCGGGCGGGACGAGCGGGTCGTGCTGGCGGGCCATCTGGACACCGTGCCGATCGCCGACAACGTGCCCTCCCGCCTCGACGACGACGGCGTGCTGTGGGGCTGCGGCACCTCCGATATGAAGTCGGGCGTCGCCGTACAACTGCGCATGGCCGCGACCGTGCCCGAGCCCAACCGCGACCTCACCTTCGTCTTCTACGACCACGAGGAGGTCGCCGCCGAGCTCAACGGGCTGGGGCGGCTGGCCAGGAATCACCCCGAGTGGCTGGCCGGGGACTTCGCCGTGCTGCTGGAGCCCACCGACGGCAAGGTCGAGGGCGGCTGCCAGGGCACGCTGCGGGTACGGGTGAGCACGCAGGGGCGGCGCGCCCACTCCGCGCGCAGTTGGCTCGGTGAGAACGCCATCCACAAGGCCGCGCCGATCCTGGACCGGCTGGCCGGATACGTCCCCCGGCGGGCGGAGATCGACGGGCTCACCTACCGCGAGGGCCTCAACGCGGTACGGATCGACGGCGGCCACGCGACCAATGTCATCCCGGACTTCTGCACGGTGACGGTGAACTTCCGCTTCGCCCCCGACCGCTCCGAGGAAGAGGCGCTCGCGCACGTCCGCGAGGTCTTCACCGGCTTCGACATCGAGCTCACCGACAGCGCGCCCGGCGCCCTGCCCGGTCTCGGCCACCCGTCGGCCGCCGCCCTCGTGGCGACGCTCGGGGTGGAGGTGGCCCCCAAGGACGCCTGGACCGATGTCGCCCGCTTCTCGGCGCTCGGCGTGCCCGCGGTGAACTACGGACCCGGCGACCCGAAGCTGGCCCACACCCGCGAGGAGCACGTACCGGTCGCCGCCGTCCTGCAGGCCGAAGAACGACTGCGCACCTGGCTGGCCGGCTAGCGGCGCCGGGCGGCCGGACCCGCTGCACGGGGTGTCCGGCCCCCGCCGGGGCTCCGCCCCTGGACCTCGCTCCTCAAACGCCGGAGGGGCTGTGGGTCGCGGCGATATGCGGCGGAGCCGCAAATGTCAGGCGCCGGGAAGGGGCGGGGAGGGGAGCAGCCCGCCGCAGGCGTCACGATCCGTCGGACATCGGCTGGCGGCGCCGGGCGGTCGTTGGAGCTGTGATCAGCGGTTCGGTGGGTGAGCGTGGCCGGGATTTCCGCTCCAGGCCGCCCGAGGGGGCCTACCCTGAACCACAGATCTTTGACCAGATCTTGGTCTTGGCGAAGGGAGCACACAGTGGGCAACGCCGAAGAAGAGCGAGCGCTGCACGAGCAGCGTCTGGGCCCGGTCGTGCGCCGCCGCCACCAGATGCGACCCGAGACGACCGATCAGCGGCTTCTGGACACCCAGGGGGCCACGCACTGGGTGCACGAGGACCCGTTCCGGGTGATGCGCATCCAGTCGGAGTTCGTCGAGGGCTTCGGCACCCTGGCGGAGCTCGGCCCGGCGATCAGCGTGTTCGGCTCCGCCCGTACGCCCGAGGGGTCCCCGGAGTACGAGGCGGGGGTCCGCATCGGCCGGGCCCTCGTCGAGGCGGGCTTCGGGGTGATCACCGGCGGCGGCCCGGGCGCGATGGAGGCCGCCAACCGCGGCGCGACCGAGGCGGGCGGCGTCTCGGTCGGCCTGGGCATCGAGCTGCCGTTCGAGCAGGGCCTGAACCCGTACGTCGACATCGGCGTCAACTTTCGCTACTTCTTCGTGCGAAAAACGATGTTTGTGAAGTACGCCCAGGGGTTTGTGGTGCTTCCTGGCGGGCTCGGCACGCTCGACGAGTGCTTCGAGGCGCTCACCCTCGTCCAGACCAAGAAGGTCACCCGCTTCCCGATCGTCCTGTTCGGCAGCGCCTACTGGAAGGGCCTGGTCGACTGGCTCAGGAACACCCTGATCGCGGAGGGCAAGGCGTCCCCGCACGATCTGGACCTGTTCCACCTCACCGACGACATCGACGAGGTGATCGACCTGGTGACCAAGGAGTCCGGCGTCTGACGGCGCGCTCCTGGCGCCTTGCCGGGGCGGTCCCCGCCCGGCCGGTCCCCGGCGGGCTTCCTCAGGCCAGTCCCCGGCGGGCGACCGCCGGGGGCCGGTGGCCCGCGATGGACGACACCATGTCCAGCACCTGACGGGTCTCGGCCACCTCGTGCACCCGGTAGATCTGGGCCCCCAGCCAGGCCGATACCGCGGTCGTCGCGAGCGTGCCGATCAGCCGCTCCTTGACCGGCCGGTCCAGGCTCTCGCCGACGAAGTCCTTGTTGGACAGCGAGACCAGGACGGGCCAGCCGGTCTCCGTCAGCTCGCCCAGCCGGCGCGTCGCCTCCAGTGAGTGGCGGGTGTTCTTACCGAAGTCATGGCCCGGGTCGATCATGATCCCGTCGCGCCGCACCCCCAGTTCGAGGGCGCGGTCCGCGAGCTCCAGGGTGACCCGCAGGATGTCCTCCACCACATCGTCGTAGCCGATCCGGTGCGGGCGGGTGCGCGGCCGGGCCCCGCCCGCGTGGGTGCACACCAGCCCGACGCCGTGGCGGGCGGCGACCTCGGCCAGCTTGGGGTCGACCCCGCCCCAGGCGTCGTTGAGCAGATCCGCGCCCGCGGCGCAGACCGCCTCGCCGACCTCATGGCGCCAGGTGTCCACGCTGATCACCACGTCCGGATGGCGCCTGCGCACCTCGGCCACGAAGCCCACCGTGCGGTGCGCCTCCTCCTCGGCGCTCACTTCGTCACCCGGTCCGGCCTTGACGCCGCCGATGTCGATGATCGCGGCGCCGTCCGCGATGGCCTGCTCCACGCGGGCCAGGGCGGGCTCGTCGCGGAAGGTCGCACCCTGGTCGTAGAAGGAATCCGGTGTCCGGTTCACGATCGCCATGATCACTCGCTCGTTCTCGCCGAACTCACGTCGTCCCAGCCGCAGCATCCGAACTTCCTTCATGTCTTCTTCCAGGTTGCGGGCAGCGACGATAACTGTCGGAGGGGCATGGCACGATCGGTGCAGACAGTTATCGAGGCCGACGGACACAGACTCAACCATGCATCTGACGGGGAGACGATCACCGTGTTCTTGTTCTTGCTGATCGCGCTGGTCGTGGTGGTCGGCGGGGTCACGCTCGCCGTCGTCGGCGGCGGTGACGGCCCGCTCGCCGAAGCGCCCCCGGACCGGCTGGACGAGCCGCTGCCCGCCGGCCGGCCGCTGGCGCGCGCCGATGTGGAGGCGCTGCGGCTCCCCATGACGCTGCGGGGCTACCGGATGGCGGACGTCGACGATGTGCTGGGCCGCCTCGGTGCCGAGCTCGCCGAGCGCGACGCCCGGATCGCCGAGCTGGAGGCGGCGCTCGCGGGCGCGCGCCCGAAGCCGTCGTCGCTCCCCGGACCCGGCCCCGGTCCCCTGTCGGCCCCGGAGAGCGACCACGGCTTCGGGCGGAGCGGCCGCGAGGGCCCCGGCCCCGAGTGGCCCGGCTTCGACGAGGACGGCTTCGAGGGAAACCTCTTCGAGGGGCGCGGCTACGACGGGCGCGGCTATGAGGGACACGGCTACGAAGGGCAGGGCGCATGAGCGGGCAAGGTGTGGTTCCGGGGCCGGACGGTCTGCTGCGCTGTCCCTGGGGCCTGGAGGCCGAGACCATGGCCGACTACCGCGTCTACCACGACACGGAGTGGGGCCGCCCGGTCCACGGCGATGACGCGCTCTATGAGCGGATCAGCCTGGAGGCGTTCCAGTCCGGGCTGTCCTGGCTGACGATCCTGCGCCGCCGGGAGGGGTTCCGGGCCGCTTTCGCCGACTTCTCGATCGCGAAGGTCGCGGAGTTCACCGAGGCCGATGAGCAGCGGCTGCTCGCCGACCCCGGGATCATCCGCAACCGGGCCAAGATCGCCGCCACGATCTCCAACGCCCGCGCCGCGGCGGCCCTGGCACCCGGTGAGCTGGACGAGCTGATCTGGTCCCATGCCCCGGCCCCCGACGGCCGCCCGGTGCCGCGGACCGCCACCGATGTCGCCGCGATCACCCCGGAGTCCACGGCCCTTAGCCGCGACCTCAAGAAGCGCGGCTTCCGCTTCGTCGGACCCACCACGGCCTACGCCCTGATGCAGGCATGCGGCCTGGTCAACGACCATCTGGCCGACTGCCACAGCCGCGACACGGTCTGAGCGCCCCGGCCGCGACGCGCTCTGAGCCCCGGCCGCGGGCGGCCGGGGCGAGCCGGTCAGCGGCCGATGAACCTCGGCTTCTCCTTGTTCACGAACGCGTTCACCGCGATCGCGTGGTCGTCCGAGGCCCCCGCGCGGCGTTGCAGTTCGTCTTCCATGGCCAGGGACTCGGTGAGGGTGCGGCCCGCGGCGAAGGCCAGGGACTCCTTGAGCGCCGCATAGGCCGCGGTGGGGCCCTCGGCCAGCCGCCGGGCGACCGCCGCCGCCTGGCCGGCCAGCTCGTCGGCCGGGACCACCCGGTGGGCGATGCCCAGGTCGAGCGCCTCCTGGGCGTCGATACCGCGCGGGAAGAGCAGCAGATCCGCCGCGCGGCCGTATCCGATCAGCCGCTGAAGGGTCCAGGAGACCCCCGAGTCGGCGCTCAGCGCGACCCCGGCGAAGGAGGTGTTGAAGGAGGCGGTGTCGGCGACGATCCGGTAGTCGGCGGCGAAGGCGAAGCCCGCCCCGGCGCCCGCCGCGACACCGTTGACGGCGGCGACGACCGGCTTCGGCATCCCGGCGATGGCGGTGACGATCGGGTTGTAGTGCAGCGCCACCGTGCTCATGGTCGAGCCCTCGCCGCTGCCGTCACGGTCGGCGGCCAGCAGGCCGATGTGCTCCTTGAGGTCCTGGCCGACGCAGAAGGCCCGCTGCCCGGAGCCGGTGAGCAGCACCGCCCGCACCGCCGGGTCCTCCGCGGCCTGCAGCAGCGCGTCGCGCAGCGCCACCTTGGTGTCGATGTTCAGGGCGTTCATCGCGTCGGGACGATTGAGCGTGATCGTCGCGAGGCCCTCGGCGAGGTCGTAGAGCACGGTGTCGGCCATGGCGGTCCTCCGGCGGTGAGGCGAGGCGAATTGGCGGGTGGCTCGTGCGGCGGCCGCACCGGCGGGCCCGCGAGGGGACCCACCGCGGCGGTCAGCGCACAGCATGCCGGAGATCATGACCGACCGACATGTGACCTGCGTCAAAGAACCGACCCTTCGTTCGGTGACGGCGGGCGTACGCTACCGCGACCCCCTCCCCGAATTGGGTGGTTTTGGGGGAGCGTCTCGTACAGGCGTTGCCGACCGATGTTGGTCATCGGGTCATGCCATGCGGGATAATGAGAGTGAAGCAACGTGTTCGATGCCGGTGACACCTGGGTTGTCGGCTGCGATGAGCTGGTTTCAGGAAGGGGAACGAGCATGGCGGCCATGAAGCCGCGGACGGGCGACGGCCCGCTCGAGGTGACCAAGGAGGGGCGGGGCATCGTCATGCGCGTTCCGCTCGAAGGCGGCGGTCGGCTCGTCGTCGAGCTGACACCGGACGAGGCCGACGCCCTCGGCGACGCCCTGAAGAAGGTCGTCGGCTGACGGCTTGCGGCCCACCATCACCCGCGCGCTGCCCCGGCGGCCGGTACGTCAGGTACCGACCGCCGGGGCAGCGCATGTAAGGGGTCGCGGTACGAGGCGGGGGACCGGCCGGGCAGACGAGGCGGGGGACCGGCCGGCAGGCCGTTTCAGCCCCGCTTGACCGCGCAGAGCAGGCCGTCGCCCACCGGCAGCAGGGACGACTGCAGCACGGTGGACTCCCGTACGGTCCGCAGCAGCTCGCGCACCCGCAGCACCTCCGTGGGCTGGGCGGCGGAGTCCACGGTCCGCCCGTTGGTGAAGACCCCCTCGAAGCAGACCAGCCCGCCGGGCCGCAGCAGACGCAACGATTCGGCGAGGTAGTCCAGGCACTCCAGCCGGTCGCCGTCGCAGAAGACCAGGTCGTATCCGCCGTCGGCCAGCCGGGGCAGCACATCCAGGGCGCGGCCGGGGATGAAGCGCGCCCGGTTCCCGGTGAACCCGGCCGCGCGGAACGCCTGCCGGGCGAACTGCTGCATCTCCGGTTCGGTGTCCACGGTGGTCAGCACGCCGTCCGGGCGCATTCCGCGCAGCAGATGGATCCCCGAGACGCCCGTCCCGGTGCCGATCTCGGCGACGACCTTGGCGTCGGCGGCGGCAGCGAGCAGCCGCAGCGCGGCGCCGGTGCCCGCCGACACCGAGCGCAGCCCTGCCTCCCGGGCCCGGTCACGGGCCCAGTGAAGGGCTTCGTCCTCGGCGACGAACGCGTCGGCGAACGCCCAGCTCGTCTGCCGGTTGCCGGTAATGACCCTCTCCTGTCCCCGTAGTTGGCGCAACGGTGACTGTATCCGCTGCGCTCGGGAACCCGCAGATGGGACCAGGCGTTGTAGAAGCCGGGGGGACCGTATGGATCACGACCAAATGCAGGTCAAAAATGCTTATCCGGAGCTAACGGGCGAGGTGGATATGGTAGGGGCTCTACTGGAGACCACCAGAGCCGACAGGGGAGGTGCGGCTGCGGCCGGTGACCGGCGAGTGCTGAAGCGCTTTCGCAGGTCAGTGGGCGAGCCGAAATCCGTGACCAACACCGCTGACCGTTCTCGCACCCGTAGCCCGAAGGGCACGGGAGGTGCGCCCCTCGCCGAACCCGCCACCACCGCGACCTTCGCCACGGACGCGGACGCGCCGGCGTGGACGCCTCCTACCTGGGAGGAGATCGTCAGCACGCACAGTGCACGGGTCTACCGCCTCGCCTACCGGCTCACCGGTAACCAGCACGACGCCGAGGATCTCACCCAGGAGGTGTTCGTCCGCGTCTTCCGCTCGCTGTCGACGTACACCCCGGGCACGTTCGAGGGCTGGCTGCACCGCATCACCACCAATCTCTTCCTCGACATGGTCCGCCGTCGGCAGCGCATCCGCTTCGACGCCCTCGGCGAGGACGCGGCGGAGCGGCTCCCCAGCCGCGAGCCCTCTCCCCAGCAGCACTTCAACGACACCCACTTCGACGCCGATGTGCAGCAGGCGCTGGACACCCTCGCCCCGGAGTTCCGGGCCGCCGTGGTGCTCTGTGACATCGAGGGGCTGTCGTACGAGGAAATCGCGGCCACTCTGGGCGTCAAGCTGGGCACCGTGCGCAGCCGCATCCACCGCGGCCGCTCGCATCTGCGCAAGGCGCTGCAGCACCGTGCCCCCGCGGCGCGGACCGGTCAGCAGCATGAGGTCGCCGCGGTGGAGCCGCGTGTCACGGCCCCCCGGCTGAGCGGGGAGGTCGGAATCGCGTGACCCGATCAGGCGGTCCGTCCCCCGCCGAGCAGCATCTCGGCGACCGCCTTGCGGCTCTGGTCGACGGTGAGCTGGGGCATGACGCGCGTGAGCGCGTCCTCGCCCATCTCGCCACCTGCTGCAAGTGCAAGGCGGAAGCCGATGCTCAGCGTCGGCTGAAAAATGTGTTCGCCCAGACGGCGCCCCCGGCACCGTCCGAGGGCTTTCTGGCGCGTCTGCAGGGCCTGCCGGCCGCGGGCGACGACGGTATGGGCGGCTCCCCCTTCGGGGGCGGGGGCCCGAGCGTCTTCGGCCCGCGCGAGATGCGCGGCGCCCCACGGGACATCCGTGAGGTGCGCGACGTCCGGGAGCCGGAGGAGAGACGGGAGCGGGCGTTCGCCTTCGTGCCCGCGATGCCCCCGGGCACCGCGATCGCACCGGCGGCATCGGCCCGTGCCTCACGTCAGCGCGGCTTCAGGATCCATGAGGTCGAGCGCCCCGCCGCGCGCCGCAGGTTCGCCTTCGCGGCGGCCGGAGCGGTCTCGCTGGCGGCCTTCGCGCTCGGCGCGGCCCTTCCGCTGGACGCGGCGGTCGACCCCCCGGGAAGTTCGGCCGACGGTGCCGACACCGCGGTCGCCCCGGTCGATGCCGACCCCGCCGTGAGCACGGGCGTCCGGGAGCGGACCCGCCAGGAGGTGGGGC
This sequence comes from Streptomyces violaceusniger Tu 4113, assembly GCF_000147815.2. Taxonomy (NCBI): domain Bacteria; kingdom Bacillati; phylum Actinomycetota; class Actinomycetes; order Kitasatosporales; family Streptomycetaceae; genus Streptomyces; species Streptomyces violaceusniger. The sequence goes on from NC_015957.1 coordinate 1,324,805, forward strand.
TGTTGGCCACCACGGACACCCGGACGGGCACCCCGTCCCCGACGGCCACCCCGCATCCACCGGCGCTGCGCCAGCCCGTAGGGGCGGCGCTGAATCCGCTGATACAGCCGATTCTCTCGGTCACGGAGCTGCTGCGGACGGCGAACTCCACACCCCCGGCCCCCGCGCCGACCCAGTTGGAGGTCCCGTCCCGGCCCACGTCGGGCGGCTCGCCGTATCTCGGGGTCGGCGCGCCCCCGAAGTAGTACGACGGCGGTGACGGCGCGATGTCGCCGGCCGCCCGTCTCTTTGCCGATCATGACAAGGTCCTCACGTCCGCCCTGCGCGAGCGCCGACGGACCTGATTGAATCGGCTCCGGGCAGCGCGGCTTGGCCTTACCGGCCAGGACACCCACCGGGCAAGCCGAAGGGTGCTCGGCCTTACCGGCCGGGGGGGCATTCCCAGCGGTGGCTGGGGTAAGCCGAAGGGCGCCGTAGTGTGTCCGGGTGCTTGGGCTTACCGGCCGGGGGCACCTCCCAGCGGTAGCTGGGGGCGAGCCGAAGGGGCGCGTCGCTGTCGTAAGGGAGAGCGGCCGAGCACGGTCGACCGTCGACAGGGGGTACCTCCCAGCGGTAGCTGGGGGAGGCTTAGGCGCCCCGGAGGCGAACCGAGCCCTCAAAAAAGGGGAGATCATGGACGAGCCGAAGGCTCCAAAGCCGAAGTGGTGGAGCCGCCCGGTCGCCGCACGGCCCGGCGACCAGTCGAGCGGCACGGTGGAGGGCGCCGAGGAGCGTACGGAGGCTGCCGCCGCGCAGGCGCCGCCGGAGCCTGCGGACGCGCCCGCTGCGGACGCGCCCCCTGCGGACGCGCCCATGGAGGGTCACGCGCCCGAGGGGCCGGCGCCCCGGCCGTTGCACGAGCCCGACCCGTACAGCACCCCGCCCTACGGGGGTCCCGGACCCTGGGCCCCGGCCCCGCCCGTCCAGCACCCGGTGGCGACCCCCGCGCAGGGCACGCATGTCCCGCCCGGCCTGGCCCAGGTGCCGCCTCCGGCCCCTGGCCTGGCCCAGGCACCGCTCCCGGCCTCTGGCCTGGCCCAGGTGCCGCCTCCGGCCTCTGGCCTGGCCCAGGTGCCGCCTCCGGCCTCTGGCCTGGCCCAGGTGCCGCCTCCGGCCTCTGGCCTGGCCCAGGCGCCGCCTCCGGCCTCTGGCCTGGCCCAGGCGCCGCCTCCGGCCTCTGGCCTGGCCCAGGCGCCGCCTCCGGCCCCTGGCCTGGCCCAGGTACCGCCTCCGGCCCCCGGCATGGCCCAGGCGCCGCCCCAGGCCCCCGGGACGCCCCAGGTACCGCCCCAGGCCCCCGGGATGACCCCGCCCCACGGCACCACCCTGCCGCCCGCCGCGGGCCCCGTACCGGGGCAGAGCGCGCCCGCGCCCATGCCGCCGCACCCCGGGATGACCCCGCCGCACGGCACACAGCTCCCGGTGGGGCCCGCGGATCCCCACCGGCCCGCCCCGATGGCGCAGCCCGCCCCGACCGCCCAGTGGCGCGGTTACGACCCCTGGACCGTGGTCCCGCCCGCCGCCCCCAAGACGCCGAAGACGGTCTCCCGCCGCGGCGCCTGGATCGCCGTGCTGCTGATCGCCCTGGTCGCGGGCTGCCTCGGCGGCGGTATCGGTGCCTACGCGGAGCGGGACAACGCCTCCGGCGGCGTCGATGTGAAGCTGCCGCAGGCCCCGGTCGAGAAGGAGGCCAGGGCCCCGGGCAGCGTCGCCGGGATCGCCGCCAGCTCGCTGCCCGGCGTGGTGACCATCCATGTGCGCGGCAGCTCGGAGGAGGGCACCGGCACCGGCTTCGTCCTCGACAAGCAGGGCCATATCCTCACCAACAACCATGTCGTCCAGCCCGCCGGCGCGGACGGCGACATATCGGTGACGTTCAACAGCGGCCAGGACGCCAAGGCCGAGATCATCGGCCGCGACACCGGCTATGACCTGGCGGTCGTCAAGGTCGACCGCGTCTCCGGGCTCACCCCGCTGCCGCTGGGCAACTCCGACTCGGTGCGCGTCGGCGACCCCGTCGTGGCCATCGGCGCCCCCTTCGACCTGGCGGGCACCGTCACCTCCGGGATCGTCAGCGCCAAGGAGCGCCCCATCACCGCGGGCGGCGAGAAGGAGGACGGCAGCGACGTCAGCTATGTCGACGCGCTGCAGACCGACGCGCCGATCAACCCGGGCAACTCCGGTGGCCCCCTGGTCGACCGTAAGGGGCGGGTCATCGGGATCAACAGCGCGATCCGGGCGGCCGACGACGGTTCGGGCCTCGGCGGCGGACAGGGCGGCAGTATCGGCCTGGGCTTCGCCATCCCGATCAACCAGGGCAAGCGGGTCGCCGAGGAGCTGATCAACACCGGGAAGGCCACCCATCCGGTGATCGGCGTGACCCTCGACATGGGCTACACGGGCGACGGCGCCCGGGTGAACACCAAGGGTGCGGGCAGCGGCCCGCCGGTCACCTCCGGCGGCCCCGGCGACAAGGCGGGGATCAAGGCCGGTGACGTGATCACGGAGGTGGACGGCGTCCCGGTGCACAGCGGACAGGAGCTGATCGTGAAGATCCGCAGCCACCGCCCCGGTGACCGGCTCGCGCTCACCGTCAGGCGCGACGGTAAGAAGCGCACCGCGGAGCTGACCCTGGGTTCGGCGAGCAGCGGCTGACGCGCGTTGTTGGCCCGGCCGTCTCCCACGCCGACCCTGCCGCCAGGTACGGTGTTGAGTGGCCCAGGCCCGGGCCCAGACGTCTTGAGGAGCTGCAAGGTGCTGGACATAGGACCTCTCGAGTTTGTCGCGCTCGTTGTCCTTGCGGTGCTCGTCTTCGGCCCGGACAAGCTCCCGAAGGTGATTCGGGACGTCTCGCAGTTCATCCGGAAGGTCCGGGAGTTCTCCGACAACGCCAAGGAGGACATCCGCTCCGAGCTGGGGCCGGAGTTCAAGGACTTCGAGTTCGAGGACCTCAACCCCAAGACCTTCGTGCGCAAGCATGTGATGGACTCCGATGAGTTCGGCCTGAAGGAGATCCGTAACGGCTTCGACCTCCGTAAGGAGATGGCGGAGGTCGCCGACGTGGTGAACGGCCGGGAGAGTGATTCGCCGCAGGGCTCTTCGGGGGCTTCCGGCACCACCCCGCCGTCCCTGTCCAAGGGCGACTCCAGCACACCTGACCTGCTGCGCAAGCGTGAGGAGCCGAGCCGCGAGGAGCGTCCGCCTTTCGACTCCGACGCCACTTGATCCCCCCGTATGCCCGGCCTGGTTGACCCGTATGGCTATCCTCCCTTTGTCCGGGGTGAGGGTCGCCCGAGGGGGGCGGGCCGCCCACAACGCAGGGCAACGAGGAGGCCGCGCGCACATGGAGACCACGGGTCGGCTAGGGGAACGAGGGGTGGCAGCGGCTGCGCAGGGGATGCCCGCCGATGCCCGGCGGAGCGTCGACGGCTATCTGATGGCCGGCTTCCCCTGGTACGGGCTTGACGAGGCGTTCACCGGCCCCCGCTGGCTGATGCAGGTGGGCGCGGCGGCCGATGGCATCGTCGAGTACGGCTCGACCGGCCATGGCGAGGAGCCGTCGCTGCGCGTCGAGACCGATATGGATCAGCAGCGCTTCACGGTGGTCGTCACCGTCGCCAGCCGCCCGGGGCGGGACAGCGCCGACGGCACCGGCAAGCTGGAGGCCACCTCGGTCTCCTCGGCCGCCTGGCTGGCCGGCTCCGGTCTGTTGTCGTGCACCTGGCCGACACGGATGGAGCGGGCGTTGCGCCAGGACTGGCTGGACCAGCAGACCGCGATCGCCTGGGAGCTGGCGGACGATCTGGAGGGTGAGAGCTGGTCGCAGCTCTCGCTCCCGGTGGACGGGGTGCCGACCGGCTTCCACTACCGCGAGTCGGAGTACGGCTGGGTGCTGGCCGGAACGGCGGGCGAGGACGTGCACATCGGGGCGTACGGGCGCGGGATGAGCGCCTACGGCCTGGGGTTCGCGGTGGTCAAGGACATCACCCGCTACGACTCGTAAGGCAGGCGCCAAAGGCTCAGGGGCGGCTTCCCGAGGAAGCCGCCCCTGAGCCGTAAGGCCGTGGCAGTGGCCGAGCACGAGCCGTAAGGCCGTGGCCGAGCGTGCGCTCAGAACTTGTTGCGCGGGGTGACGCCCAGCGACATGCCCGCGAGGCCGCGCTGCCGTCCGCCGATCTTGTCCGCGATCGCCTTGAGCGCGCTGCCCGCCGGGGAGTCGGGGTCGGTCAGCACGATCGGCTTCCCCTCGTCGCCGCCCTCGCGCAGCCGTACGTCGATCGGGATGGAGCCCAGCACCGGCACCGTCGTGCCGGTGGTCCGGCTGAGCCCGTCGGCGACCACCTGGCCACCGCCGGTGCCGAAGACGTCGACCATCTCGTCGCAGTGCGGGCAGGGCAGCCCGGACATGTTCTCCACCACGCCGACGATCTTCTGATGGGTCTGGACGGCGATCGCACCGGCCCGCTCGGCGACCTCGGCGGCGGCCTGCTGCGGCGTCGTCACCACCAGGATCTCGGCGTTGGGCACGAGCTGGGCGACGGAGATCGCGATATCGCCGGTGCCCGGGGGGAGGTCGAGGAGCAGCACATCGAGGTCGCCCCAGTAGACATCGGCCAGGAACTGCTGGAGCGCGCGGTGCAGCATCGGGCCGCGCCAGACCACCGGGGCGTTCCCGGGGGTGAACATCCCGATCGAGATCACCTTCACGCCGTTCGCCGACGGCGGCATGATCATGTTCTCGACCTGGGTGGGCCGTCCGTCGGTGCCCAGCATGCGGGGCACCGAGTGGCCGTAGATGTCGGCGTCCACCACGCCGACCTTGAGCCCGTCGGCGGCCAGCGCGGCGGCCAGGTTGACCGTCACCGACGACTTGCCGACGCCGCCCTTGCCGGAGGCCACCGCGTAGACCCGGGTCAGCGAGCCGGGCTGGGCGAAGGGCACCTCGCGCTCGGCCTTGCCGCCGCGGAGCGAGGTGGCCAGCTCACGCCGCTGCTCGTCGCTCATCACATCGAGTTCGACCGTGACCCCGGTCACACCCTCGACCTCGGCGACAGCCGTCCGCACGCTGCTGGTGATCGTGTCCCGCATCGGACACCCGGAGACTGTGAGGTAGACCACCACCGCGACCGAGCCATCCGCCGCGATCTCGACGGATTTGACCATGCCGAGGTCGGTGATCGGCTTGTGGATCTCCGGGTCGTTGACCGTCGCGAGCGCGGCGCGTACCGCGTCTTCGCTCGGCGCTGGGAGGGTGTCGGTAGCCATACGGAGATGGTACGGCGCCGAGGGCGGGAGACGGGATGGCCGTCAGCGGTCGCGTTCCTCACTCGGCCGGGGTTCGCCGTGGCCGCCGGGCCGCGGGGCGCTCCGTCCGCCGTCCGGCTCCCGGCGCAGATCCTCCAGTTGGTCGCGGAGCCAGTCGCGGGTGGCGACCTCGCCCAGACCCGTCCGCAGCGCCGCGATCTCCCGGGTGAGGAACTCGGTGTCGGCGATCGACCTTTCGTTCTGCTTGCGGTCCTGTTCGAGGTTGACGCGGTCGCGGTCGGCCTGGCGGTACTGGGCCAGCAGGATGAGCGGGGCGGAGTACGACGCCTGGAGCGAGAGCATCAGCGTCAGGAAGATGAACGGGAACGGGTCGAACCGCAGCCGCGACGGCGCCAGGATGTTCCAGGCCAGCCATGAGGCGACGAAGGCGGTCATCCAGGCGATGAACCGCCCGGTGCCCAGGAAGCGCGCGATCCGCTCCGACGCCCTGCCGAACGCCTCGGGGTCCCAGCGCGGCAGCGGGCTGCGGCGCCGTGCCTTGGGCCGGTCCAGCCGGATGCCCTCACCGTCCATCGGAGGCCTCCGGCAGGGCCATCCCGGCGTACAGCTCGCGCTCCCGCCAGTCGGAGGGCAGCAGATGGTCCAGCACGTCGTCGACCGTTACGGCGCCGAGCAGGGAGCCGGTCTCGTCCACGACGGGCGCCGCGAGCAGGTTGTAGGTGGCCAGATGGCCGGCGACGACGGGCAGCGGGGTGTCCGGCGGCAGCGTCGGCAGATCGGTGTCGACGGACGCCGCGACGAGGGTGAACGGCGGGTCGCGCAGCAGCCGTTGGAAGTGGATGATGCCCACATAGCGGCCGGTGGGCGTCTGGTCGGGCGGGCGGCACACATAGACCTGGGCGGCGAGCGCGGGGGACAGGTCCTGGTCGCGCACGCGGGCGAGCGCGTCCGCGATGGTGGCGTCCGGGCGCAGCACGATCGGCTCGGTCGTCATCAGACCGCCCGCCGACCCCTCCTCGTACGACATCAGCCGCCGCATGTCCGCCGCGTCGCGGGGGCGCATCAGGTCCAGCAGCCGCTCCTTGTCGGGCTCGGGGAGCTCGGAGAGCAGATCGGCCGCGTCATCGGGGTCCATGGCCTCCAGGACGTCGGCCGCGCGCTCCTCCTTGAGCTTGCCGAGGATCTCCACCTGGTCGTCGTCGGGCAGCTCCTCCAGGACGTCCGCGAGCCGCTCGTCGTCCAGGGCCGCCGCCACCTCGCCCCGGCGCTTCGCGGAGAGATGGTGCAGCACATTGGCCAGGTCGGCGGGGCGTAGCTGCTCGAAGGTGGCCAGCAGGTTCTCCGCGCCCTGGCCCTGCTCCTCCAGCGAGAATCCGGTGACCGCCGACCAGTCCACGGTCAGCGCCTCGCCGCGGCGGCGCAGCGCGCCCGTCTTGCCGCGGCGTACGAAGACCTTGTCGATCTCCCACTCCCGGCGCGCCGGGAGCTGGGTCATCGCCACGTCGAGGACCGTCACCGGCTCGCCGGTCTCGACCAGGTGCACCGTGCGGTCGAGCAGTTCGCCGAGGACCAGGGTCTCGGTGGGGCGCTGTTCGAAGCGGCGCATGTTGAGCACACCGGTGGTGATGACCTGGCCGGACTCCACACCGGTCACCCGCGTCATGGGCAGGAAGATCCGGCGGCGGCCGACCACCTCGACCACCAGGCCGAGCACCCGCGGCGGGCGGCCGGCCAGCCGCAGCATCGCCACGACATCGCGCACCCGCCCCACCTGGTCGCCGTTCGGGTCGAAGACGGCGACGCCCGCGAGATGCGAGACGAAGACCCGGGGGGCGCCTGCCGGCATGCCCTGCCTCCCCTCGTATGTGGGGTTTTATGGTCATTCAAGGTAATGATCCGCTCTTCACCGAGTTCAGGCTAACGTGCCCGCACCTGCCCTGCCGCCGGGCGAGGGCGGTACGGCACCCTGCGGACACCGGGGGACGGCACCGGTACGCTGCCCTACTGCACCGGCATCAGGAGGCAGAGCGGACGTGCGCACCCGGAACAGGGCTGTCGTTGCGGCGATGTGCGCGGGGTTGGCCGCCACGCTCGCCGCGTGTGGCGGCGGCGGTGGGGAGCAGGACCCCGACGCGGGGACGAACGGCGTGGGAAAGCTCCCCGCCACGAAGATCGAGAGCAAGACCCGTCAGGCGGTCGTCGGCGCGAGTTCGGTGCGGCTCTCGGGCACGCTCGTCACCCAGGGAGCCACCTACAAGCTGAACATGCGCCTCAAGGCCGACGGCGGCACGGGCCAGGTCTCCACCAAGGGCTCCAGCTTCGAGCTGCTGCGCGTCGGCAAGGAGCTCTACCTCAAGGCCGACGCGGGCTTCTGGTCTCATGACGGCGGGGACAAGGGACACGGCGGCGCGGCCGACGCGGCCGGGAAGCTGGACGACAAGTATGTGAAGGTCCCCTCCGGCGACCCCTCCTACCAGCGGCTCAGCGGTTTCACCGATATGAAGCTGCTGCTGGACGGGCTGCTCGGCCTGCACGGCAAGGTCGCCACGGGCGACCACGGCCAGGTGGAGGGCGTACGGACGATCCGGATCAGCGCGGGCAAGGCCGGCGAGGGCGGATCGCTCGATGTCTCCCTGGAGGGCCGGCCCTATCCGCTGCGGCTGCAGCGGGCGGGCGGCGCGGGTGTGATCCAGCTCGCGGACTGGAACAAGGGCTTCAAGCTCGCCGCCCCGGAGAAGGGCCATGTGCTCGACTACGGGCAGCAGATCCCGGAGGCGCCGTAGTCGGTCCCGCGGGCGCCGTAGCCGCGAGCGCCCGTATGGGCGGCGAGGGCGCGTCCTTGAAGTGAGGACGCGGCCTTACGGCGGGCGTCAGGGCTGGGCCGCGGCCTTACGGGCGTCGGAGCCAGGACGCGGCCTTACCCGGCGTCAGAAGCTACGACGCGTCCTTACGGGCGTCACGGGCGCGCTTCTTGCGGCGGGCGAGGAGCTTCGGGAGCGCCGCCGGGATCGGCCGGCGGGTGGTCGCCGGGGACGACAGCGGGGTCGCCGCCAGGGAGCCGGTGGGGTGTTCGGCGAGCGCCCCGGGCGCGGGCTCCAGCCGCAGCACCCGGCATTCGCGCGCCCAGCGCTCCGCGATGTGGTCGGCGTCCGGCGCGTTCAGCCGCCTGCCCTTGAGTTCGTCGACCACCGAGGTCCACGCTTCGCCGCCCGGGGCCAGCTCGACCACCCGCGCGGGCCAGCCGACCAGGCGCCCGCCCTTGTCCTTGCTGCGCACGGTCACCGTGGCGCTTCCGCCGTCGGTCAGCCCGAGGCCCTGGAGGGGCTGCTCCTGGGGCCCGTCCCCGACGAGGCAGACCGCACCCTCGTGCCAGATGTGCCACAGGGCGCGCGGGGCGCCCTCGGTGCCCTGGACCCAGATGAGGGCGGACTTCTTGGCCGCCTCCTCGACAAGGGCACGGTCCATCGGCGTCTGCGTCATGCCGACAGCCTAGGCCAGTCACGCACCCGTCCCAGCCTGTGAAATGTCAGTTCCGTTTTATGCTCATGCGCCTTACGCTGGCGCCGTGCCCATCGCCCGAGCCGCCCGCACCCCAGCCCACCCCACCACCCCCGCCGCGCCCGGTGACGGCGGTCGTCCCGGTGGTGGCGTTCCCGTCGACATCGCGCTCCTTACGGTCGCCATCGCCGGTGTCTCGCTCTCCGCGCCGCTGGCCGCCGCGACGGTGGCGCCCGCGCTCGCCATCGCCTTCTGGCGCAACGCCATGGCGGTGGGCGCGCTCACCCCGTTCGCGCTGTGGCGCCACCGGGGCGAGCTGCGCGGGATGGGCCGCCGGGCGGCGCTGCTGTCGGTCGGGGCGGGGGCGCTGCTCGCGGTGCACTTCGGCGCCTGGCTGCCGAGCCTGCACATGACGTCGGTGGCCTCCTCTACCGCGCTGGTGACCACGACCCCCATCTGGACGGCGCTGCTGCTGCGGCTGCGCGGCCACCGCCCGCCCACACTCGCCTGGCTGGGCATGGGGCTCGCGATCCTCGGTGCGGTGATCCTCACCGGCATCGATCTGTCCGCTTCCCCGCGCGCCCTGCTGGGCGACGCGCTCGCGCTGCTGGGCGGGGTGGCGGCGGCCGGGTACGTACTCCTCGGGGCGGAGGTGCGCCGTTCGGTGAGCACCACCGCGTACGCCTATGTCTGCTACGCCACCACCAGCGTGCTCCTGCTGCTGACCTGCCTGGTGGCGGGCGCGCGGCTCGGCGGCTACAGCGGCACCACCTGGCTGCAACTGGCCGTGCTGACGGTCACCGCCCAGCTCCTGGGGCACACCCTCATCAACCGGGTGGTCAAGGGCCTCGGCCCCTCCATCACCTCGACCGCGATCCTGCTGGAGACGCCCGGGGCGGCCCTGATCGCGGCCCTGTGGCTGGGCCAGATGCCGCCCGTGGCCGCCTACCCCGCGCTCGCGGTGATTCTCGGCGGGCTCGCGCTGGTCATCATGGCGGACGGCAGGAAGCCCCGCCCGGTCCGATGAAGACCCCCTCGGACGGGCCCGGCCGATAGGGGCCCGCCCGCTATGGGTCCGGCTCTACAGCCAGCCGTTGCGCTTGAAGCCGCGGTGGATCGCGAAGCAGATGCCCACCGTGACGACGAGCACGGTCGGGTAGCCGAACTTCCAGCGCAGCTCCGGCATGTAGTCGAAGTTCATGCCGTAGATTCCCGCGATCATCGTCGGCACGGCGAAGATCGCCGCCCAGGATGTGATCTTCCGCATGTCCTCGTTCTGCGCGACCGTGGCCTGCGCCAGATTGGCCTGGAGGATCGAGTTCAGCAGGTCGTCGAAGGCCAGCACCTGCTCGTTGACCCGCGCCAGATGGTCCGCGACATCCCGGAAGTACGTCTGGATGTCCGGGTCCACCAGCCGCATCGGCCGCTCGCTCAGCAGTTGCATCGGCCGCAGCAGCGGCGAGACCGCCCGCTTGAACTCCAGGACCTCGCGCTTGAGCTGGTAGATCCGGCCCGCGTCGCCGCCCCGCCGGGAGGTCGCGGCCGAGAAGACGTCGATCTCGACCTCGTCGATGTCGTCCTGCACCGCGTCGGCGACCGCGAGATAGCCGTCGACGACCTGGTCGGCGATGGCGTGCAGCACCGCGGAGGGGCCCTTGGCGAGCAGCTCGGGGTCCTGCTGGAGCCGGTGGCGCAGGGCGCGCAGCGAGCCCTGGCCCCCGTGCCGCACGGTCACGATGAAGTTCCGGCCGGTGAAGCACATCACCTCACCGGTCTCCACCACCTCGCTGGTCGAGGTGAGTTCGGCGTGCTCGACGTAGTGGATGGTCTTAAAGACGGTGAAGAGGGTGTCGTCGTACCGCTCCAGCTTGGGCCGCTGATGGGCCTGCACCGCGTCCTCGACCGCCAGCGGGTGCAGCCCGAACTCCTGGGCGATCCCCGCGAACTCGCGCTCGGTCGGCTCGTGCAGCCCGATCCAGGCGAACCCGCCCTCCACGCGGACCCGCTCCATGGCCTGCGCCGGGCTCACGTGGTCGCTGACCCGCTTGCCGTCGCGGTAGACCGCGCAGTCGACGACGGCGCTGGTGACCGAAGGGTCACGCGTCGCGTCGTAGTCACTGGAGTTACGGGTGCGGCGCAGGGCGGGGCGGACGGCTGCACGCAGGTCACGGATCATCGACATGACGGGCTCCTTCACGGGCCGGCCGTCAGCGGCGGGCGCGCGGCGCAGCGCTGCGCCCGGAAGGTGGACGTACGGCACCCGGTGCCCGTACGTCCGCAAAGCGGGCGGCGCTCCGTGCGATGGCGCTGACGGAAGTTCGCGGAACTGAACAAAGCGGTACGAAGGCGCTCTACCGTCAGCTGCCCTGGATGCGAGATGGCTTCGCGTGTTTCACCGCCGGGGGGCGGGGTACGGAAGGCTTCAGATCATGGATTCGCATACCAAGGGGAAACGACGGGAGAACTGTCGGTACTGCACGGTCGACTAGGATCCACCGCAGCCCCACCTCCTCCGGCCGGTCCCCCGTGAGGGACGACGTGTAACTCCCTGGGCAGGGATTAAGGCTATCAGTCGGCAGAACCGTTACGTCGCCGCTTTGCCCGTTCGATACGCGATCTATGCTCACCGCATGTCAGACGTTCTTAAGCTGGTCGAGGCCCGGCTGATCACCGCGCTGGGCGAGCCGGACGCCCGCGCGGCCATCACTTTCGTCGGTACGGACCGCATTGACGTGCTGCGATTCCGGGACGAGAGCGATGTGATCCGCTACGCCACTCTCGGCATGTCGGACCATCCGATGACCAGCCCGACCGCCGCCGTCGCCGACCCCCTGCGCGGGCCGCGCGCCGAGCTGGTGCTGACCGTAAGGGCGCGCGGCCGCGGCCCCGACCTCGCCATCCTCGACGAGGTGCTCCGCCCGCTCGCCGTGCTGGCCGCCTCCCCCCAGGTCGAGGGGGTCGTGGTGACCCCCGGCGCGTCGCTGGAGCTCGGCGGGCCGCTGTGGCCCGGGGCGTCCTTCAGCTCCGTCCTGGTCGCCGAACCGGGCGGCCTGGTCGAGGACTTGGAGCTGCTGGAGCCGATGGAGCCGGTGCGCTTCCTGCCGGTGCTGCCGATGACCGCGAACGAGGCGGCGTGGAAGCGGGTGCACGGCGCCGGCGCCCTCCAGGACCGCTGGCTGCGGCACGGTACGGATCTGCGCGACCCGGCGCGGGCCGGGGTGCCGCTGACGGGCTGAGGCCCGTAAGGACGTCTTTCGCGGCCGAGGCGCCGGACGAACCGCGGTGCCGACGGCCCATCCCTCCCGGGCGGGGCGCCCGACGGGGACGCCTGCGGGACCCGACGGGGACGCCTGCGGGAAGTGACCTCCGGACGGGTGATCGTCCTTGACGCGACGACGACCGGGGAGGACCGTGGGGGCCTATGAGGGGCGAACCCAGTTGCCCGAAATGCGGTGGCCGGGTGCGAGCACCCGGTCTCTTCGCCGACTCCTGGCAGTGCGGAGTGCACGGCACGGTGCACCCTCAACAGCCGGTCGTTCCGCCGAGCGTCGAAGCGCTCGTGGTCGTCACCAACCGCGCCAGGGTGCCCGTATGGATGCCGTGGCCGCTGCCCGTGGGCTGGCTGTTCACCGGTGTGGCCTGCGCCGGGGACGACCGTAGCGGCGGCCGGGCCACCGCTGTGGCCTGCTCCGGACCCGGACCGCTGGGCGGCGCGGGGGAGCTGCTGCTGATCGCCGAGGAGCTGGGCGTCGGGCTCGGCGCGCGTTTCGCGGGCATCCCGGGGCCCGATCCGGGGCCGGGGATGCGGGTCGACAAGCCGCCGCACGTCAAGGTGCTGGCCGCCGGGCGCCCCACCCCGCTGTGGCATGTCGAAGGCACCCCGGACGACCGCGCCGTCTTCGCGGGCGAGGCGTGCGGGCTGTGGCTGTGGGCGGTCGTCTGGCCCGAGCAGACCGGGCTGCTGATGTACGACGAGATGGTGCTCACCGATCTGCGGGACGCGGGGGCCGAGGTCGACCTGGTGCCCTGCGGGGCGCTCTCACCGAGGCTGCTCTCGCCCTGATCCGCCTCGCCGCCGGAGTCCTACCGCCGGAGCCCCGTCGTCGGAGTCCTACCGCCGGAACCTCGTCGTCGGAGTCCTACCGCCGGAGCCTCGCCGCTGGTGGCGGCTCCAGCGCTGGTCAAGGGGGGCTGACCCGGGCATCTGCGGGCGTGGTTATGCTGGGGCGTCCCATCGGTCCGTCCCGAACGCAGCTTGGAGCCCGTGCCGTGCGCATCGATCTGCACACCCACTCCACTGCCTCGGACGGTACGGACACCCCCGCCGAGCTGGTGCGCAATGCCGCCGCCGCGGGTCTGGACGTCGTCGCGCTCACCGACCACGACACCGTCGGCGGCTACGCGGAGGCGACACGGGCGCTGCCCTCCGGGCTGACACTGGTCACCGGCGCCGAGCTGTCCTGCCGCCTGAACGGGGTGAGCCTGCACATGCTGGCGTACCTCTTCGACCCGGACGAGCCCGAGCTGGCCGCCGAGCGCGAGCTGGTGCGCGACGACCGGGTGCCCCGGGCCCAGGCGATGGTCGCGAAGCTGCGCGAGCTGGACGTGCCGATCACCTGGGAGCGGGTGGCGGAGATCGCCGGGGACGGGGCCGTCGGACGGCCGCACATCGCCACCGCGCTGGTCGAGCTGGGCGTCGTGGAGAGCGTCTCGGACGCCTTCACCCAGGACTGGCTGGCCGACGGCGGGCGGGCGCATGTGGAAAAGCACGAGTCGGACCCCTTCGAGGCGATCCGGCTGATCAAGGGCGCCGGCGGGGTCGCGGTCTTCGCGCATCCGCTGGCCGTCAAGCGGGGCCAGTGCGTACCGCAGAGCGCGATCGGCGAGCTGGCTGCGGCGGGTCTCGACGGCGTCGAGGTCGACCACATGGACCACGACGAGGACACCCGTGCGCGGCTGCGCGGCCTCGCCGCCGAGCTCGGTCTGCTCGCCACCGGCTCCAGCGACTACCACGGCAGCCGTAAGACCTGTCGGCTCGGCGAGTACACGACCGACCCCGAGGTCTACGGGGAGATCGTGCGCCGGGCGACCGGAGCCTTCCCGGTGCCGGGCGCGGGCGGCTGAGCGCGCCCCTCCCGCCTCCCCTTCTTCCGCCTTCCCTCCGTTTCCCGTACCGCATCAGCGTGCACCGCTGTTCGTCCCCGCAAGGCCATTCACCATGTTCGACGTCGCCGTCTTCGGCTCCCTCTTCCTCACCCTGTTCGTGATCATGGACCCGCCGGGCATCACACCCATCTTTCTCGCGCTGACCTCGGGCCGTCCGGCCAAGGTGCAGCGCAGGATGGCGGGCCAGGCGGCGGCCGTCGCCTTCGGCGTCATCGCCGTCTTCGGCATCGGCGGTCAGCAGATCCTCGACTATCTGCATGTCTCCGTCCCCGCGCTGATGATCGCGGGCGGGCTGCTGCTCCTGCTGATCGCGCTCAGTCTGCTGACCGGTAAGAGCGACGAGCCGAGCCAGACCAAGGACGTCAATGTGGCGCTCGTCCCGCTCGGCATGCCGCTGCTGGCCGGGCCGGGCGCGATCGTCTCGGTGATCCTCGCCGTCCAGCACGCGCCCGGGCTCGCGGATCAGGTGGCGGTGTGGTCCGCGATCGTGGCCATGCATGTCGTGCTGTGGCTCACCATGCGCTACTCGCTGCTGATCATTCGCGTGATCAAGGAAGGGGGAGTGGTGCTGGTCACCCGGCTGTCCGGAATGATGCTCTCCGCCATCGCGGTCCAGCAGATCATCAACGGGGTCCTCCAGGTGGCCCATACCGCCTGACATGACGCAAACGCCCCCGTACCGTCGCGGTACGGGGGCGCTCGACGCTCTGTGCTGCTGGAGGGCCTTACGGCACTACCGGGCGGCGGTCTCGGCTGGACGGATGTAGATGCGCTGGCCGATAGCGGCGGCCTGCTGCACGATCCGGTTGACGGAGGCGGCGTCTACGACGGTGCTGTCGATGGCACTGCCATCGACATCGTCAAGGCGCATGATCTCGAAGCGCAAAGGCTTCTCCCTTCGTCTGATCCTCCTGAAGGAGAACTGATGTGTACGGAGCCGCGCAGCGTCGCTGCCGCGCCCTCCTGTACGTGTTCAACGAGAGGGTCCCCCAAAAACATTCCCTACGCTAATAAAATTTTTTCGCAGCCTAAGTATCTGCTGGTGGCCGGTGCGGGGTCCGGTTGTGCCTCTCACACGGCCGCCCGGAGAATGAACCGCGTATGAGTGAAGCGATGCCTCCGGGCCAACCAGACCTCGCCTCGATCGTCGCGGGCATCGAGCGCACCAACGAGCTGCTGCAGCGCGTGCTCGCCGAGGTCGCGACCACGCCCTCGACGCACGCGATCTTCGTGGACGCGGGGTATGTCTACGCGGCCGCCGGCCGGCTCGTCGCGGGTACGGAGGACCGCCGCGCGTTCGAGCTGGACGCCGAGGGGCTCATCGAGGCGTTCATCGACAAGGCGCGCACGATCTTCCCGGACAGCAGGCTGCTGCGCGTCTACTGGTTCGACGGCGCCCGGCGCCGGATCCACACCCCGGAGCAGCAGAGCATCGCGGAGCTGCCCGACGTCAAGGTGCGGCTCGGCAACCTTAACGCCAACAACCAGCAGAAGGGCGTCGACTCGCTCATCCGCTCCGACCTGGAATCCCTCGCCCGCCACCGCGCCATCGGCGACGCCGTACTGATCGGCGGCGACGAGGACCTGGTCTCCGCCGTCGAGGCGGCCCAGGGCTACGGGGCACGCGTCCATCTGTGGGGCATCGAGGCCCTCGACGGGCGCAACCAGGCCGAGCCGCTGCTGTGGGAGGTCGACAGCCAGCGCACCTTCGACCTCGACTTCTGCAAGCCGTACGTCACCCGGCGGGCCACCGGCTACGAGCTGAACGGCGACTCGCCGCTGTGCGGGCCCGCCCCGACCCGGGACGAGGTGCGCTTCGTCGGGGCACAGATCGCCGCCCAGTGGCTGTCCGCGCGCGGCCGGGAGACGCTCGCGGAGCTGCTGCCGGGCCATCCGTATCTGCCCGGCTCCGTGGACCAGGAGCTGCTGATCGACGCGGAGGGGCTGCTGCGGCTCTCGCTGCGTGCCCACGCCGATCTGCGGCGCGCACTGCGGGATGGCTTCTGGGAGCATCTGCAGGCGCAGTACTGATCCTTTCCGAGCTGCCTTCTCAGCCCGCGTCGCTCAGTCCGCGTCGCTCAGTCCGCGTCGCTCAGTCCGCGTCGCTCAGCCCCGCCCGCGTCGCTCAGTCCGCGTCGCTCAGCCCGCGTCGCTCAGTCCGCGTCCCTCAGCCCACGTCGCGCCAGAAGGAGGTCAGGGCGTCGGCGGTGGGGTGGGCCCGCTCGGTGTTGGGGGAGTGCCCGGCGCCATCGATCACGGTCCGGCGGGCGGCCAGCCGTCCGGCCATCTCGTCGATCAGCGGCACCGGCCAGGCGTAGTCCGACTCACCGGAGAGCACATGGGTACGCAGCCGCAGCGCCGCCAGCTCATCGACCCGGTCCGGCTCAGCGGCAAGCTGCCGCCCTGTGACGATCAGTTGCTCCGGTACGGTCCCGAGCCAGCGCTGATGCAGGAACTCCGCCACCCCGGGCGGTGTCGCCGCGTCGGCCGCCTCGGGCGGATCCAGCTCGCGCATCGCCTGCCATACGGACTCCATGTCCATCACGGTCAGCGCGTCGATCAGCAGCTTGATCCGGGCGCACTGCGGGGCGGAGATGGCCGCCGGGCCGGAACTCATGATCGTCAGTGAGGCGAACGCCCCAGGGTCGCGCAGTACGGCCGCCCGCGCGATCAGCCCGCCGAGCGAGTGCCCGAGCAGATGGACCGGGTCCTCGGTCGCCGCGCTCAGGGCGGTGGCCTGCGCGAGCAGGTCCTGGGCCAGCTCGTCCTGGGCGTACGCGGCCTCCTTACGGGGGCCAGGACTCTCGTGCTGCCCCCGCCCGTCGACGGCGACGAGCCGGAAGCCGGCCGAGGAGAGCGGCTCCAGCAGCGCGATGAAGTCCTCCTTGCTCCCGGTGAACCCCGGGACCAGCAGGACGGTCCCGCGCGCGGCCGAAGCGGGCCGCGCGTCATGGACGGCGAACTCCCCGCGCGCGGTCCGGAGGCGGTACGCGCGGGCGCCCGCGGGCAGTGTGAGAAAGGGCGGCCTGCTCATGGGGATGAGGCTATACAGGTCGCGGGAAACGGTACGTGAACGGCCAGGGGCCCGCCCCGCGGTGTCGCGGAACGGGCCCCTGGCCATGCCATGCGCTGTGGCGCGGTTGCGCGTCAGCCCTCGGCCGTGGCCTCGACGGCCTCGGCAGCCTTGGCGCGCGTACGGCGCCGGGGCTTGGCGGGCGCGGTCTCGGCCCCGGCCTCGTCCGCAGCCGGTGCCGCCGTGGCGGCCTTGGCGCGGGTCCGGCGCGGCTTGGCGGGGGCCTCGGTGGCCTCTGTCTCCGGCTGTGCGTCGGCGGTGTCGGCCTTGGTGGCGGCGCGGGTGCGGCGCCGGGGCGTGGCCGCCTCGGCGGTGCCCTCGGCCGTGTCGACAGCGGCCTCCGCGGCCTCGGCGGCCTTGGCACGCGTACGGCGCGGCTTGGCGGCTTCGGCGGTGTCGGTGGCCTCGGCGGTGCCTTCGGCGGTCTCGACAGCGGCTTCCGCGGCCTTCGTGGCCTTGGCGCGGGTGCGCCGCGGCTTGGCGGGGGCCTCGGTGGCCTCCGTCTCCGGCTGTGCGTCGGCGGTGTCGGCCTTGGCGGTGGCGCGGGTGCGGCGCCGGGGCGTGGCCGCCTCGGCGGTGCCCTCGGCCGTGTCGACAGCGGCCTCCGCGGCCTCGGCAGCCTTGGCGCGGGTGCGACGGCGCGGCTTGGCGGGGGCCTCCACGGCCTCCGGCTGTGCCTCGACGGTCTCGGCGCCGTTCACCGCGTCCGTCGTGCCCTCGGCCGTCTCCACGGCGGTCTGGGCGGCCTCGGCGGCCTTGGCGCGGGTACGGCGGCGCGGCTTCGCGGGTGCCTCTACGGCAGCCTCCGTGGCCTCCACCGTCATCACCGCGGTCTCCGCCGACTCGACGGCGACGGTGCTCGCGGACTCCTCCGTGGCGCCCTCGGTGCCCTTGGCCGTCTCGACGCCCGCTGTCGCCGCCTCGGCGGTCCTGGCGGCACCCCGGGTGCGGCGGCGGCGCGGCTTCGCGGAGGCCTCAGCGGGCTCCGCCTCCGGCTGGGCCGCCTCCGCCGTGTCGACGGCGGCCGTGGCCGCCTCGGGGTGGGCCGTCGCGGCACCGCCGCGCGTACGGCGGCGTCGGCGGGGCCGTCGGGGCTCGGTGGCACCCTCGGCGGTGTCGGCGGCGGACTCGGCCGCCGCCGCGCCCTCCGGGGCGCCCGTGCCGTCCGTGGTCATACCGCCACGGGTGCGGCGGCGTACCCGGTGGTTGCGCGGGGGGCGCTCCTCCGTGGCCGGGGCGGCGGCCCGGCGGCCGCGGCCACCCCGGCCTCCGGTCTCGCCCAGGTCCTCGATCTCCTCGGCGGCGAGCCCCGCCCGGGTGCGCTCACCACGCGGGAGCACACCGGTGGTGCCCGCGGGGATGTTCAGCAGCTCGAAGAGGTGCTCGGAGGTGGAGTACGTCTCCTCCGGCTCATGGAACGCCAGGTCCAGCGCCTTGTTGATGAGCTGCCAGCGCGGGATGTCGTCCCAGTCGACGAGCGTGATGGCGATACCCGAGGCGCCCGCGCGACCCGTACGGCCGATGCGGTGCAGATAGGTCTTCTCGTCCTCGGGCGACTGGTAATTGATCACATGCGTGACGCCCTCGACGTCGATGCCGCGCGCGGCGACGTCGGTGCACACCAGCACGTCGACCTTGCCGTTACGGAAGGCGCGCAGCGCCTGCTCGCGCGCCCCCTGGCCGAGGTCGCCGTGGACCGCGCCGGAGGCGAAGCCACGGCGCGCGAGCTGATCGGCGATGTCGGCGGCGGTCCGCTTCGTCCGGCAGAAGATCATCACGAGGCCGCGGCCATCGGCCTGCAGCACCCGCGCCACGACCTCCGGCTTGTCCATGGAGTGGGCGCGGAAGACATGCTGGGTGATGTTGGCCACGGTCGCGCCCTCGTCGTCCGGCGCGGTGGCGCGGATGTGCGTGGGCTGCGACATATAGCGCCGGGCCAGCGAGATGACCTGGCCCGGCATGGTGGCCGAGAAGAGCATCGTCTGGCGCTTGGCGGGCAGCAGCTGGATGATCTTCTCGACGTCGGGCAGGAAGCCCAGGTCGAGCATTTCATCGGCCTCGTCCAGGACGAGTGACTTGACGGAGGAGAGCCGAAGCTTCTTCTGGCCCGCCAGGTCCAGCAGTCGGCCCGGGGTGCCGACGACCACGTCGACGCCCTTCTTCAGGGCCTCGACCTGCGGTTCGTAGGCGCGGCCGCCGTAGATCGACAGGACGCGGACGGCGCGGACCTTGCCGGCCGTCAGCAGGTCGTTGGTCACCTGCTGGCACAGCTCGCGGGTGGGGACGACCACGAGCGCCTGCGGGGCGTCGGTCAGCTGCTCGGGCTTGGCCCGGCCCGCCTCGACGTCCGCGGAGACGACAACGCGCTCCAGCAGGGGCAGGCCGAAGCCCAGCGTCTTGCCGGTGCCGGTCTTCGCCTGGCCGATGACGTCGGTGCCGGAGAGGGCAACCGGAAGCGTCATCTCCTGGATGGGGAACGGGGACATGATGCCGACGGCTTCCAGGGCCTCGGCCGTCTCGGGGAGGATCCCGAGTTCTCGGAAAGTGGTCAGGATGCTTGCCTCTTCTGTGAGACGCGGCGAGAAGCGGCGAAGGGGGTCGCACGGCGCCCGGGTGCACCGGCCTTGGGGATGGCCGGTTCGGCGCGGGACCACGGCCTTCGCTCGAGCGCTCACGCCGCGAGCGGGTCCCTCCTGCCGTACGCAAAAGTGATGCGCGCCGCGCGGAGGGCGGTCGGGTTTGGAGCCGATCGGGCCACCGACCGGGCATCCGCATTCGTGGAACAACCCGCCGATACTCGACGGGCGCATTTATCACTGTACCCCGGAAGCACGCATCTGTGACCGGGCAGTCCGATGCGGGGCATCCGTGGGCATGGCTGACCAGGGCCTTCCCCGGGGCGCGGAGCGCTATTGTGCGCTCCATGGAGACGCCTGACACGCCTGAGACGCCCGCCGCGCCCGCCGGAGACCGCGCCGGGGACCACGCAGCTTCGGGGGAGGGCAGCGGGGAGAAGGCCCCGGCGCCCACCGGGATCGCCGCCCAGAACTGGGACACGGCGGCCGCCGATCCGCAGTACCGGGCCGCCGTGGTGGATCTGCTCGGCGCCCTCGCCTACGGCGAGCTGGCCGCCTTCGAACGGCTGGCGGACGACGCCAAGCTGGCGCCCACCCTTGAGGACAAGGCGGAGCTGGCGAAGATGGCGTCCGCCGAGTTCCACCACTTCGAGCGGCTTCGGGGCCGGCTCTCGGCGGTCGGCGAGGAGCCGACGGCGGCGATGGAGCCGTTCGCGGCGGCCCTGGACGGGTTCCACCGCCAGACCGCGCCGTCCGACTGGCTGGAGGGCCTGGTCAAGGCGTATGTGGGCGACTCGATCGCCAGTGACTTCTACCGCGAGGTCGCGGCCCGGCTGGACTCCGACACCCGCGATCTGGTGCTCCAGGTGCTCGACGACACCGGGCACGCGTCGTTCGCGATCGAGAAGGTGCGTGCCGCGATCGAGGCCGATCCGCGGGTCGGCGGGCGGCTGGCACTGTGGGCGCGGCGGCTGATGGGCGAGGCGCTGTCGCAGGCCCAGCGGGTGGTCGCGGACCGTGACGCGCTCTCCACGATGCTGGTCGGCGGGTTGGCGGGCGGCTTCGACCTGGCGGAGGTGGGCCGGATGTTCTCACGGATCACCGAGGCCCACACCAAGCGGATGGCCGCCCTGGGGCTCGCCGCCTAAGCCCTTCGGGCGGATCTTCGCGCCTGTGACCTCGGCGTCTGGAGCAGGGGGCGCCTCCCAGGGGGCGCCCCTGGTCGTATCCGGGGGCGCCGTGCCAGGCGTCGCGGGCCCGCGAAGAGCTGCCGGACGGGGCCTACGCCGGGACCGAACGCTGGCGGCGCGTCCTGGCGGGGCGGATGAGCAGCGACAGCAGGGCCGCCGCGAAGCCGAGCGCGACGATCAGCACGGGCGCCGTGTGCCCGGAGCCCAGCACCGTATGGGTCAGCAGAGCGCCCAGCAGCGCGGCGGCGGGGCCGGTGGACAGGACGAGGCGCCGCGCGGGCAGCCTTCGGGGGAGCCGTTGGAGCGCCCCGTACGCGATGACGAGACCGATCAGTACCGAGGCGAGCGCTTCCCAGAACAGCATTGGCGCGTCCTTCCCGTAAGCGGATCGGAACCGACACGTGATCACGCGTCGGTCGAGCCCGTCCTACCCGCGCTCAAGCGAAGGCAACCCTGCCCACGGGGGCGGTCTGTGGTGCCCGGAGTGCCGGGGGCGTGTGTACGCGCACACAAACGGCGGCGGGGTTTGGTGGAAGATCCACCAAACCCCGCCGCCGTCGGCTGAATACGTCAGGCCGCGCCGAAACCGACCTTGCGGGCGCTCGGCTCGCCGAGCTCGATGTAGGCGAGCCGGTCGGCCGGGATCAGGACCTTACGGCCGTGGCTGTCCTCCAGGATCAGCACCTGAGACTTGCCGCCGAGCGCCTCGGCCACCAGGCGCTCGACCTCCTCGGCAGACTGCCCGCTCTCCAAAGTGATCTCGCGGGGCGCGTGCTGCACGCCGATCTTGACCTCCACGGCCTTGTCCCTCCGACGGTCATTTGGGGTAGCGCGGCCATCCGCGCTGTACCCAGCACACACTAGCCGTGCCGGGACACCCGCCGGGGGCCGCGGGCGCACGCCCGCAGCGAACACACCCGCCGCCGCGAACACGCCCTCTCGGGCCCCGAGCGCTCAGCGGTCCCGAGCGCTCGCGGCGCCGCGCCCCCGCGCCCTCGTGGCCGGAAATGACGCCCGGGCGCTCAGTGCCCGCCTTCGGCCCCGTGCAGCGGGAAGCCCGCGATACCGCGCCAGGCCAGCGAGGTGAGCAACTGCACAGCGGTCTCCCGCGGCACCTCGCTCTCGCTGGAGAGCCAGTAGCGCGCGACCACCTGGGAGATCCCGCCGAGGCCCACGGCCAGCAGCATCGATTCGTCCCTGGACAGCCCGGTGTCCTCGGCGATGACCTCGCTGATCGCCTCGGCGCACTGCAGCGAGACGCGGTCCACGCGCTCGCGCACCGCGGGCTCGTTCGTCAGATCGGACTCGAAGACGAGCCGGAAGGCGCCGCCTTCCTCCTCGACGTAGGCGAAGTACGCCTCCATGGTCGCCGCGACGCGCTGCTTGTTCTCGGTGGTCGAGGCGAGCGCGGTGCGCACCGCGTGCAGCAGGGACTCGCAGTGCTGGTCGAGCAGGGCGAGATAGAGCTCCAGCTTGCCCGGGAAGTGCTGGTAGAGCACTGGCTTGCTGACCCCGGCGCGCTCGGCGATGTCATCCATCGCGGCCGCGTGGTAGCCCTGGGCCACGAAGACCTCCTGAGCGGCCCCCAGGAGCTGATTACGTCGGGCTCGGCGCGGAAGGCGCGTACCCCGTGGGCGCGCCTCGGTCTGCTCGATGGCTGTCACGCCGCCTCCCAATGAATGATCCCTATGCACGATGTCCATCGCGTCCGCCATCGTACTTTTCGGTAACAGGCGGCGCGCGGTTCGTGCGGAGAATTTCACGGACCGGACTCTATGAAAAGCCCACAAATGACGCAGGTCATCGGTAGTCCTCCTCGTTCACCTCGACCACCCGGGCCTGCTCCGCGCGGTCGGCCTCGTTGGCTTCCACGAACTCGTCCGCCCTGAGCGGCTCGTCGCGGCGGGCGATCACCTCGCGATGTTGTTCGGCGGCGTCCGCCTCGGGAGCCTCGACGTCGTACACGGCGGTTTCGTCGGTGTTCTCGACGGAGTCCTCGAAGGTGTCGGGGTCGGTTGGGTCGATGGACATGTACTCCCCTTCCCTGTGCCCTGTGGCGGCTGCCACTGGCGGCCGCCACAGGTGGCGTCCCACTGAGGGCTTACCCACTGGCGACTACCCAGGGGCAAGGCGATCGCCCCTGTGACTTACGAGCCTAGGAGAGGTCACTTTCGGACGCTACGCGGTCTGTGAGCGTGAACACACGGTCGCGTACGTGATCGTCTCGTAACATTGGCGCATGTCTTCGACCGAGCCGCCGGAAGCCCGCATCGTCGCGGCGGTCCCGCCCGCGAGCTCCGTGCGGGTCGGAGCGGGTGAGAAGCTGCGGGCCGCTTCCGTTCCGGGGCTCACGATGACCGTGCGCTGCCGTCCGCCGTCCGCCTCCGGGCTGCCGCCCGCGCTCTTCGTGCATGGCCTCGGCGGCTCCTCGCAGAATTGGTCGGCGCTCATGGAACTGCTCGCCGACCGAGTGGAGGGCGAGGCGCTCGACCTCCCCGGTTTCGGCGACTCCCCGCCGCCGGACGACGGCAACTACTCCATAACCGGCCATGCCCGCGCCGTGATCCGCTATCTCGACGCGCAGGACCGCGGGCCGGTCCATCTGGTCGGCAATTCGATGGGCGGCTCGATCGCCACGCGCGTCGCGGCGGTGCGGCCGGATCTGGTGCGCACCCTCACTCTCGTCTCGCCCGCGCTGCCCGAGCTGCGCCCGCAGCGCACGGCGGTGCCGACCGGTCTGCTCGCGGTGCCCGGGGTGACCCGGCTGTTCACCCGCATGACGAAGGACTGGGACGCGGAGCGGCGCACCCGCGAAGTGATGTTGCTCACTTTCGGCGACCCGTCCCTTGTCGGCCGGGAGGACTTCGCCTACGCGGTCGAGGAGTTCGAGCGCAGGCTCGCCCTCCCGTACTTCTGGGACGCGCTGAGCCGCTCGGCACGCGGTGTCGTCGACTCGTACGCCCTGGGCGGCCAGCACTCCCTGTGGCGCCAGGCCGAGCGGGTGCTCGCCCCGACGCTGCTCGTCTACGGCGGCCGCGACCAACTGGTGTCCGTAAGGATGGCGCAGCGGGCGAACGCCACCTTCCGCGACTCGCGTCTGCTGACGCTGTTGGACGCCGGGCATGTGGCGATGATGGAGTATCCCGAAGCGGTGGCGCGCGGGATGCGCGAGCTGCTCGACGGCGTTGAAGAACGAGATGACCGGGACAGCCGGAAGGCGCGGGGGGCCGTACCGGCGTCCGGTGCGGACGGGAGCGGTGCGGCGCGTGGGTAAACACAGCGCACGTGGCAGCCAGGAGGGCCGGGAGCGCCGGTCCGCGGCGGCGGGCTCCGAACAGGGGCAGGGCTCGGGCCCCGAGTTCGTCGAGCACACCGCATCCGGCCCGGCCCCGGAGGACGACAGACCGGGCACCGGACGGCGTCGCGCCGCGGCGGGGCCCGGTGCCGTGGATCCCGGTGTGACCCCGCCGCAGGGCGTGCCGAGGCTGCCTCACGGAGCGGGCGGCCCCGCCGCGCGCACCAGGGGCGGGCATCCCGAGCAGCGCGAGGCGGGCGGCGGCTGGGGCGCGGTCGGTGGCCGCGGCGGCGGTCCGGGCGGAGCCAGGGGCCCCGGCGGTCCCGGTGGCCAGCGACCCCCTTACGGCATGCGCACCATGAACCCGCCGCAGCGCCCGACCACGGGCGGCACGGGCGGCGCGGCCGGTCTGATGCCCGGCCCGCGCAAGGAGTACGTCCAGGCGTTCGACACCCCCGACGCCCTGGACTGCGACGGCGATGACGTCTTCGCCGCCGGGGCGCCCGGCGGAGTGCCCCCGCAGCGCCGTACGCAGCGGGCGGCCACCCCCTCCGACGGGATCGGCGGCGGCTCCGGCGGGGACGGCGGGAGCGGACCGGACGACGACGAGACGGGTCCCGCGGGCAAGGGGGCGCGCGGCGTCACCAAGACCGGTAAGGGGCGCACCTTCACCGGTGTCGCCGCCGCGGCCGTGACCACCGTGCTGGCCGTCGTGGTGGCCGGACAGGTCGCGAGCGGACCGCACAGCGGCGGCAAGACGCAGGCCCAGGACGGCCCGGAGCGTGGCGACGCCGCCGCCCGCGGCGGCCGCGACTCCCGCACCGACGACGGTCGCGGGGCGGCCCGCTCGGCCGGCCCGGCGGCCCCCGTCACCTACGACGCGAAGATGGCGACCGTCTTCCCGCTCGACGCCAAGCTGCGCGGCTCCGGCTCCTTCCAGGCCGTCGGCGGGCACGACAAGGCCCCCGGCCGGGGCCAGATGATGCGCTACCGCGTCGATGTGGAGAAGGGACTGCCGCTCGACGGCGAGCTGTTCGCCGAGGCCGTGCACAAGACGCTCAACGACGACCGCAGTTGGGCGCATGGTGGCGTTCGCACCTTCGAGCGGGTCTCGTCCGGCCATGCGGACTTCGTCATCACCCTCGCGAGTCCCGGGACCACGGCGGTGTGGTGCGCCAAGTCCGGCCTCGACACCACCGAGGACAACGTCTCCTGCGACTCGGCGTCGACCGAGCGCGTCATGATCAATGCCTATCGGTGGGCGCAGGGCGCCAGGACCTACGGCGACGACAAGATGCACTTGTACCGCCAGATGCTCATCAACCACGAGGTCGGCCACCGTCTCGGCCACAACCATGAGATCTGCCCCAAGCAGGGCGCGCTGGCGCCGGTGATGATGCAGCAGACCAAGTTCCTGTCGACGGACGGCGCCACCTGCCGCCCCAACGCCTGGCCGTTCCCCAAGGGCTGACGGCCCCGCGCTGGCGCGTATAGCGCGCCCCAACGCCTGAATTCCCGATAGGTCACGTGCGTTCACCCCTTCCGGTGGTGCGACGGACAACCGTCCGTCGCACCGGGGCTCTGCGCGCATAACGTGCTCCCGCTGCCTGACGGCGGCCGCCGCCGGTGACGGCGGCAGGACGACGGCCCGTTTGGAAGATCGGGGGTGCGCTCATGCGCGTAGGACTGCTTACGGAGGGTGGCTATCCGTATGCGACCGGTGATGCGCGGGTGTGGTGCGACCGGCTGGTGCGCGGCCTCGCCCAGCATGATTTCGAGGTGTACGCGCTCAGCCGCGGCCCGGGCCAGGAGGCCGGAGGCTGGGGCGATCTGCCGCGCCACGTCGGCCTGGTGCGCACCGCGCCGCTGTGGGGCGAGCCGGAGCGCCGGCGGGGCGGGCTTGGCGGCCGACGGCAGCGGCGGCGGTTCGCCGAGCACTTCGGGGAGCTGGCCGCGGCGATCAGCGCGCCTTACGGTTCCGGCGCGCCCCATGGCTCCGGCGTGCCCGGCCGCTCCCCGGCCGAGGCGGACCGTTTCGCCAATGGTCTCCACGGCCTCGCCGACCTTGCCGGGGAGTACGGCGGACTGCCCGCCGCGCTCCGTTCCGAGGACGCCGTAAGGACGCTGGAGCGGGCCTGCCGCACCCTTGGGGCGCCACACGGCGCCCACCAGGTGCGGGTGGCCGATCTGCTGACCGTCACCGAGGCGCTGGAGCGCGCGCTGCGCCCGCTGTCGCTCGACTGGTACGGCGAGGGCGCCGGAGGTGATCCGGGGCTGTCCGGGGTGGACCTGTGCCACGCCGCGACCGGCGGTGCGGCCGTACTGCCCGGGCTGCTGGCCAAGCGCCGCTTCGGCACACCGCTGCTGCTCACCGAGTACGGCGTACGGCTGCGCGAGTGCTATCTGGCGGGCGGGGGCGACGCGGCGGACGGCCGGCCGCTCCCCGGGCCCGTACGGACCCTGCTGGCCACGTTCCACGGCCGGCTGGCCGCCGAGGCGTACGCACGGGCGGATCTGATCACCCCGGGCAATACGCATACGCGCCGCTGGCAGGAGCGGTGCGGCGCCGAGCGGGAGCGGCTGCGCACCGTCTACCCCGGCATGGACGCCGCCCGCTTCGCGGAGGTCGGCGAGCAGGGCGCTGCCCAGTCCGGCGGCGACGACCGGACGCTGGTGTGGGTGGGCCGGATCGAGCCCCCCAAGGACGTCATCGCCCTGCTGCACGCCTTCGCGGAGGTGCGCAGGTGGCAGCCGGACGCCCGGCTGAGGATCATCGAGACCCGGCACGGCGAGGACCCGGAGACGGACGGCTATCCGGCCCACTGCCGGGCGCTGGCCGAGCATCTCTTCCCCGACGAGGCGGCGGACGCCCACTCCGCCGGTGACAACCCGGTCTCCTTCGAGCGGCTCGGCGACCCCGAGGTGCCGACCCTGGCCGACGCCTATGGGGCGGGCGGCGTCGTGGTGCTGTCCAGCGTGGTCGAGGGCTTCCCGGTCGGGCTGGTCGAGGCGATGTTCTGCGGACGGGCCACGGTGTCCACGGATGTGGGCGCGGTATGCGAGGTCATCGGCGGCACCGGGCTCGTGGTGCCCCCGCGCAATCCCCGGGCGCTCGCGGATGCGTGCCTGGCGATGCTGGGCGACCCCGAGCGCTGCGCGCGCCTGGGCGCCGCCGCGCGCGCCCGTGCGCTGGAGCTCTTCACCGTCGAGCAGAACGTCGCGGCCTTCCGCGGGATCTATCTGGAGCTGATGTCGCACTGCCCGGTGCGGCGCGAGGAGGTCGGTGAGGGCGGCGGGCCGCTGCCGTTCGCCCGCCCCGCCGAGGCCCATGTCCCGGGGCGCTGGACCGCGGGCCGCGACGGTGACGGCTTCGGCCACTGGCTGCCCGGCCCGCTCGCCTCCCGCTCCGCCCCGGAGCACACCCCCGCCTGGGCCACCCCACCGCCGCGTGAGCCGCTGGGCGTGGGCCCGCGGCCGTCCGAGGAGGGCGCATGACCACGCCTCCCCGGGGGAACGGCCCGTTCGATCGCGCCTCCTCCGACCGCGGCCTCGGCGCCCTGTCCGAGGTCCGGGTGCCGGTCTCCCGGCGGCCGGACGAGGCGTCCGCGCGCACCGGCGCCGGGAGGGGACAGGGCAAGGGGCGGCGCGGGCCCGCCGATCCGGTGCGGGTGCTGATGCACCACCACCACGACCTGTGCGCCCGCGCCGTCGATCCGCTGGAGATCGCCGCTGGGCTGGAGGCCCACGGTGTGACGGACCGCCCCGCCGCACGCTTCCGGCATCGCGATGTCTTCTCGCTCGCCGAGGAGTTGTACGCCCGGGTGCCGCGCGCCGAGGAGCCCGCGCCCCCGGCCGCTGCCGCGCCGGGGCGCGCGCTGGCGGCGCGCATGGCGCTCGGGGCGCTGTGGCTGTTGCCGGGCGCCCTGTGCGCGGCGACCGCCTCCGCCGTCCTCCGCGTCGATGCCATCCGTAAGGACGCCACCGTCGGCCTCGCCGTGGGCGCGGGCGGCGCCGCCTTGACGGTCATCGCCCTGTGGCTGTGCCTGCGCCGCGGGCCCCTGCGCGTTCGTGGCAGCGGACGCGGGGGCCGTATCGCGTACGCCCTCGGCGCCGGCTGGCTCCTCGGCTACGCCGCCGTCGGGGACTGGCTGCTCACCGGGCTCCTCGACGGACGCCGCCCTTACGAAGCGGCGCCCGCGACACAGGCCGCCGTCCTCCTCGCCCTGGCCGTCGCGCCCGCCGCGTGGTGTGCCCGCTGGTTCGCCGTAAGGGCGCGCCGCAGGCTGGCGGTCAGCCGTGGGCTGGAGGAGTTCGCGGCAGGGGTGCGCCCGCTGTTCGCGGGTGTGGTGACGGCCTTCCTCTGCGGTCTGGCGGCCCTGGTGCTCGCGGCCCGGCTGACGGTGCCCGGATCACCCCCCGCCGCCACGCCGCCCTCCATGGCCGAGGCGGCCGTCGTGGCGCTCTGCGCGCTGCTGTTCCTCGCCCGGCTGCTCGCCGTCCACGGCTTCCGCGGGGCCGCGCTGATCGGCACCGCCGTGGCCTGCGCGGTCCAGGCCGCGGCCCTGGCGACGGCCGCCGCCGCCCGGCTGCCGGGCGCCGGGCCGCTCGGTGCGCCGGTGGCACGGCTGACCGCCGCCCACGGCACGGCCGCCATCCCCGCGGCCGCCTGCGGTGCCGCCGCGCTCGCGCTGCTGATCTACGCGTTCGGCGCCCTGTGCCGGGCCTCCGCCCACGGCGGCCCGGGCGCGCGTACCGCCCATACCGCTCGTATCACCGGCACCGCCCCGGACCGCGCCCCGTAAGGCGCTCACCGAACCCGCCACCCCCCGTCCTTCCCCCCTTGACGAGTCCGAGGAGCAACCACATGAGCTGCGACACGACCGATCAGCGCGCCGGCACGGGGAGGCGCGACCGATGAGAGTCCTGTTGCTCGGTTCCGGCGGATTTCTCGGCCGCTACGTCGCCGAACACCTGCTTGCCGACCCCGCCGTCCAGCTCACCGCGCTCGGCCGCGGCGATGACGCCGATGTGCGGTTCGACCTCTCCAACGGCAGTCCCGGGGCGCTCACCCGCTTCCTCAACGCGGTCCACCCCGGCGTCGTGATCAACTGCGCCGGGGCGACCCGCGGCGGGGCGCGCGAGCTCACCCGGCACAACACCGTCGCCGTGGCGACCGTCTGCGAGTCGCTGCGCCGCAGCGGTTGCGGCGCCCGCCTCGTCCAGATCGGCTGCTCCGCCGAGTACGGGCCCTCGCAGCCCGGCTCGTCGACCGCCGAGGACGCCGTGCCGCGCCCCGGCGGCCCGTACGGCGTGAGCAAGCTCGCCGCGACCGAGCTGGTGCTGGGCTCCGGTCTTGACGCGGTGGTGCTGCGGGTCTTCTCGCCCGTGGGGCCCGGCACTCCGGCCGGTTCGCCGCTGGGGCGGCTCGCGGAGGCGATGCGGCGCGCGATGCAGTCCGGCGAGAGCGAGCTCAAGCTGAGCGGCCTCGGCGTGCAGCGCGACTTCGTGGACGTACGGGACGTGGCGCGGGCGGTCCACGCGGCCTCGCTGTCGGCGGCGCAGGGCGTCGTCAACATCGGCACCGGGCGGGCCGTACGGCTCCGCGAGGCGGCCTCCGTGCTCGCCAGGGTCGCGGGCTTCGGCGGCGCCCTGCACGAGATCGACGCCCCGCCGGGGCGCGTCCCAGCCGCCGCCGGCCATATCCCGGCGCCCGCCCACCACGGCACGGCCCACGCCCATGCCACCGCCTACGGCCACGCGCCCGCTCACCCCCAGGCGGCGGCCGAGCACGGCGGCGGCCCGGGAGGCTCCGGCAACGCGACCACCTATCCCTATCCGGACGGCTGCGGAAGCTGGCAGCAGGCCGATGTGCGCACCGCCCGCGACCGGCTCGGCTGGCGCTCCCGGATCCCACTGGAGGAGTCGCTCGCCGACATCTGGATGGAGGCGGCATGTCGCATCTGATCCCCGCGGGCCCCTCGCACAACACCCCGGCCACCGCCGACCGGCTGGGCTTCGGAGTGCCCGGCTACGCCCACCCCCTGGTCGCGCCCACCGAGTGGGCCGAGCTCACCCGCCCCGGCACGCCCCTGCACTGGGCGGTCCTCAACGTCTCCCGCGGCCCCGGCACGAGCAGGGATCCGCACTGCCTTACGGCGGCGTCGAGGCTGCGCGCCACGGGCGTACGGGTGCTGGGCCACCTCGACCTGCGGTGCGGCACCCGCCCCTTCGGCGAGCTGATCAGTGACGCGAACCACTTCCTGGACTGGTACCAGGTCGACGGCTTCTGCCTGGACCGCTGCCCGGTGGACCGCCCCGGTCTGCCGGACGTCCGCCGTACGGTGGCCACGCTGCGCGCGCTGCTGGGCGGGGCGTATCTGGTGCTCGGCCAGGGCATCCACCCGCATGAGGGCTATATGGAGCTCGCCGATCAGCTCGTGACCTTCCGGGGGTCGTGGGCGGATTACCGCTGGTCCCAGGTGGCCGAGTGGACGGCGGGGTATCCGCCCGAACGGTTCTGCCACCAGGTGCACGGCGTTCCCCGCCGCCATCTCGAGGAAGCGCTGAGGATCGCCCGCTGGCAGGGGGCGGGCACGATCTACTTCACCGACCGTACGGCCCATCCTGAGGGGCGGACCTGCGCGGATTCCCCCTGGAAGGCCCTGCCCGGCTACTGGGACGAGATCGTCTCGCGACTCGGACCACGTGTCATGGAATGAGATGGGGCGTGGCAGTGTTACAGGAAGAAAACCTCCCCGCTCACGCGGGGGTGAACCGTTTGCTCCCTTCCCTTACGGAGTCCCCGTGTCGCTGCCACCGCTGGTCGAGCCGGCTTCCGAGCTCACCGTCGACGAGGTCCGCAGGTACTCACGCCATCTGATCATCCCGGATGTCGGGATGGACGGGCAGAAGCGGCTGAAGAACGCCAAGGTGCTCTGTGTGGGCGCGGGCGGCCTCGGCTCTCCGGCCCTGATGTACCTCGCCGCGGCCGGCGTGGGCACGCTCGGCATCGTGGAGTTCGACGAGGTCGACGAGTCCAACCTGCAGCGCCAGATCATCCACAGCCAGGCGGACATCGGCCGCCCCAAGGCGGAGTCCGCCCGTGACTCGGTCCTGGGCATCAACCCGTACGTCAACGTCGTGCTGCACGAGGGCCGCCTCGAGGCGGACAACGTGATGGAGATCTTCTCCCAGTACGACCTGATCGTGGACGGCACCGACAACTTCGCCACCCGCTATCTGGTCAACGACGCGTGCGTGCTGCTGAACAAGCCGTACGTCTGGGGCTCGATCTACCGCTTCGACGGCCAGGCGTCGGTCTTCTGGTCCGAGCACGGCCCCTGCTACCGCTGCCTGTACCCGGAGCCCCCGCCCCCCGGCATGGTCCCGTCCTGCGCCGAGGGCGGCGTGCTGGGCGTGCTGTGCGCCTCCATCGGCTCGATCCAGGTCACCGAGGCCATCAAGGTGCTCACCGGCATCGGCGACCCGCTGGTCGGGCGTCTGATGATCTACGACGCCCTGGAGATGACCTACCGCCAGGTCAAGGTCCGCAAGGACCCGGACTGCGCGGTCTGCGGTCCGAACCCGACCGTCACCGAGCTGATCGACTACGAGGCGTTCTGCGGTGTGGTGTCGGAGGAGGCCCAGGAGGCGGCGGCCGGTTCGACGATCACTCCCAAGCAGCTCAAGGAGTGGATGGACGACGGCGAGAACATCGACGTCATCGATGTCCGCGAGCCGAACGAGTACGAGATCGTCTCGATCCCCGGCGCCCGGCTGATCCCGAAGAACGACTTCCTGATGGGTGGCGCCCTCCAGGACCTTCCGCAGGACAAGAAGATCGTCTTGCATTGCAAGACGGGTGTCCGGTCGGCGGAGGTCCTGGCCGTCCTGAAGTCCGCGGGCTTCTCCGACGCCGTCCATGTGGGCGGCGGCGTGATCGGCTGGGTCAACCAGATCGAGCCCGACAAGCCGGTCTACTGATCTTCTGACGCACCGCGCACCAGGGGGCCGGACCCGCCGCACCGACGGCGGGTCCGGCCCCCTTGCCGTTCCATGAGCCCCTTACGGCGGTCCCGGCCCCCTCAGTGCTTCGTGAGCCCCTTACCGGCAGGTCTTGCCGCCCGCGGGCACCTTCCCGTCCAGCAGATAGGCGTTCACGGTCTTCGTCATACAGGCGTTGCCGCTGTTGTACGCGCCATGGCCCTGCCCCTTGTAGGTGACCTCGACACCCACGCCCTCGCCCAGCTCCTTGACCATCTTCCGCGCCCCCTCGTACGGGGTGGCCGGGTCGCCGGTGTTGCCGACCACGAGGATCGGCGCCGAGCCCTTGGCGCTGACGTCCGGAGTGTCCGTGGTGCCGTCCACCGGCCAGTCGGTGCAGCCGAGCAGGCCCCAGGCCAGGTACTCGCCGAAGACCGGTGACGCCTTACGGAAGCGCGGCAACTGCGCCTTCACATCGGTCACCGTGTAACGCTGCCTGTCGTCCACGCAGTTGATGGCGGCATTGGCGGCGTTGATGTTGCTGTAGTGGCCGTCGTCGTCGCGGCCGGACATCGAATCCGACATGGCCAGCAGCAGATTGCCCTCGTCGAGCTGCATCGCCTCCTGCAGCCCGATCGTCAGGTACTTCCAGCTCTCCTTGTCGTAGAGCGCGGCGGCGATACCGCCCAGCGCCCCGTCCTGGGTGAGCTTGCGGCCGCTCTCGGTGGACAGCGGCTTCTTGTCGAGCCGCTTCAGGAAGCCGACGATCCGGTCCGCACCGGCCGCCGGGTCGCCGCCGGTCGGACAGGCCGCGCCCTTCTTGGCGCAGTCCTTGAGGTAGTTGTCCAGCGCAAGCTGGAACCCCTTCGCCTGGCCGTAGGAGCCCTGCTCGGGGTCCTCGGTGGGGTCGACCACGGCGTCCAGGACCGCGCGTCCCACCCGGCCGGGGAAGAGGTGGGCGTAGACGCCGCCGAGTTCGGTGCCGTAGGAGATGCCGAAGTACGACAGCTTGTCGTCGCCGAGCACCTGCCGCATGAGGTCCATGTCGCGGGCGGCGCTCACGGTGTCCACATGGGCGAGCACCGTGCCGGAACGCTTCTGGCAACCCTTGATGAACGCCCTGGCGTCCGCCATCGCTGTCTTGACCTCGGCGTCGTCGTCCGGAGTGCCGTCGACGGAGTCGGAGGCGTCGATCTGCTTGTCGCTCTGGCAGGTCACCCCGGCGCTCTCCCCGACCCCGCGCGGATCGAAGCTCACCAGGTCGTAGCGGGAGCGCAAGGTGTCGTAGGCGGCGGCGAAACCGGGGAGCGAGGAGACACCGGAGCCGCCGGGTCCGCCGAAATTGAACACCAGGGAGCCGATGCGCTTGCCCGGCCCGTCGGCCTTGGCACGGATCATGGCCAGATCGATCGTCTCGCCCTTGGGCTTCGCATAGTCCAGCGGCGCCTTGAGCGTGGCGCATTCCCACTCATCTCCCGGCTTCTCACCGGTGCCCTGGATCGTGGTCGGGGCAGGGCAGGACGACCAGTTGAGCTTCTGAGCGGTGAGCGAGCCCGGCAGCCCGGAGTCCGAGGGCGCGGCCGGGGCCGGGGCCGAGGGCTTGGCCGACGCCTTGCCCTGCTCGCTTCCCCCGTCTCCGTCGCAGCCCGCGACGGCGATGAGGGCGACTATGGCGGTCATGGAGACCAGCGCCCTGGTCCGTATGGTGCGTGGGGAACTCGGCATATCCGGAGATCCTATGAGGAGGCGCGGGCGGAATCGTCCGTACTTCTTCTCAATGCCGTCACGGTTCGCGAGGCGGGCCCGGGCGCGGACCCGGGCCTAGCCGCAGATCTTGCCCTTCCCCGGCACCTTGCCCTGCAGCAGATAGGCGTTGACGGTCTTTCGGACGCAGGCGTTGCCGCTGTCGTACGCCCCATGGCCCTCGCCCTTGTAGGTGAGCTCGATCCCGACCCCGGGCCCCAGCTCCTTCGCCATCCGCCCCGCGCCCTCGTACGGGGTGGCCGGGTCACCGGTGTTGCCGACGACCAGGATCGGCGCGGCCCCCTTGGCGCTCACGTCGGGTGTGGTCCAGGCGCCGCGGACCGGCCAGTCGGTGCACTGCGTCAGGCCCCACGCCATCATGTCGCCGAAGACGGGGGAGACCTTACGGAAGGCGGGCAGCTTCCGCTCGATGTCCGCGACCGTATAGCGCTGCTTGAAGTCGGCGCAGGTGATGGCGGTCAGCGCGGACTGCAGGGTGCTGTAGTGGCCGTCCGGGCCGCGTCCGTTCAAGGCGTCGCCCAGGGCCAGCAGGATTCTGCCGTCGCCCTGTTGGGCGCCCGCGATCCCCTGGGTGAGGTACTGCCAGTAGTCCCGGGAGTAGAGGGACTGCGCGATGCCACCGTCGGCCAGGGACTCGGTCAGCTTCCGGCCGCCGTAGCCGCGCACCGGATGGCCGTCGAGCCGCTTCAGCAGCGAGCGGATCCGGGGCTGGCTGGGGCAGCTGTAGACGCTGCTCCTGGTGCATGCCTTCAGATAGTCGCCGAGGGCGCGCTGAAACCCCTTGGCCTGGGCGAGCGCGCCCTGCTCGGGTGTCTGCATGGGGTCCACGACCCCGTCGAAGAGGGCTCGCCCCACCTTCTTCGGATACAGATGCGCGTAGACGCCGCCGAGTTCGGTGCCGTAGGAGACGCCGAAGTAGTGCATCTCCTTGTCGCCGAGGACGCTCCGCATGAGGTCCATGTCGCGGGCGGCGTTGGTGGTGCCGACGTAGGGCAGGATCGTGCCGGAGTTCTTCTCGCATGCGGCGGCGTAGGTCTTGACCCGGCGGAGCTGGCTCTTCACCTCGGCCTTGTTGTCCGGGGTGGAGTCCGCGGCGTAGTAGGCGTCGAGCTGCCGGTCCCCGAGGCAGCGCACCCCGGCGCTCTCCCCGACCCCGCGCGGATCGAAGCTGACCAGGTCGTAGCGGGTGCGTAGCTGCTTGTAGCTGTTGGCGAGGGCCGGGAGGGTGGCCACGCCCGAACCGCCGGGGCCGCCGAAGTTGAAGATGAGCGAGCCGATCCGGTGGCGCCGGTCGGTGGCCTTGGCACGGATCATGGCGATGCCGATGGTCCGGCCGTGCGGCTTGCGATAGTCCAGCGGCGCATGGAGCGTCGCGCACTCCCACTGCCCGCCCGGGGCCTTGGTGGCGGCCGCGTCCTGGTCCGGGGAGGGGGCGGGGCAGCTTGACCAGTGCAGCTTCTGATGGGCCGAGGTGTCCGGCCGGCCTCCGCCGCTACCGCATCCGGCGGCCAGGACGGCCAGCAGCAGGGCGGTGGACAGCGCACCGAGGCGCAGAGGTCGGGACACGGCGGCCCTCCCGGGGGTGGCGGCGTATCGCCATCCTGCGGGCGGCGGGCGGCCCGCGCGCGCACAGCGGGGGCGTACGGGTGAGAGGGGTGCCGGGCGGCCGGTGCCCGCGGGAGGGCTCCGGCGGGGCCTTCACGGCCCCTACAGCGCCTCTCTGCGGGTGAGGTGGGTGAAGGCCACCCAGCCGGGCAGCACCGGCAGCCAGAAGACCATCAGCCGGAAGAGCAGCACCGCGGGCGCGGCGGTCTCGTACGGCAGCCCGGCGAAGGTCAGACCCGCGATCAGGGCGGCCTCGACCGCGCCCACACCGCCGGGAGTGGGCGCCGCCGACCCCAGGGCGTTGCCCGCGAGGAAGACGACGGCGATGCTCGCGTAGCTCAGCTCACCGCCGAACGCCCGGATCGCGGAGTCGAGGCACATCACGTTGGCGGCGGTCAGCAGCAGGGTGCCGCCGATGCCGGTGAGCAGCTTCTTGGGCCGCTGCAGCACGTCCAGCATGCGCGGGATGACGCCCGCGAACAGCGACCGCACCCGGGTGGACACGAACTTCCGCAGGACGGGGATCGCGGTCACCACCAGGACCAGCACGGCGGCCGTCAGCAGCCCGGCGATCACGGTCCGGGACGGCGAGAGCGCCGGGGTGCGCTCGGTGCCGGTGATGTAGCCGAAGGTCAGCAGCAGCACGATGTGGCTGGCGAGCCCGAACAGCTGGGAGGCGCCCACACTGGCCACCGCGAGCCCCGGCCGCACCCCCGCGCGCTGCAGGAAGCGGGTGTTGAGCGCGACGCCGCCGACCGCCGCGGGCGCCACCAGCTTCACGAACGAGGCGGCGACCTGCGCCAGCACCGCCCGCGGCAGCGGCACCTTCTCCGGGACGAAGCCGAGCAGGCTCAGCGCCGCGGCCAGATAGGTGAGCGCCGAGAAGAGGAGCGCGAAGATGACCCAGATCCAGTTGGCCTCGCCGACCAGGGCGCCCAGCTTGAGATGGGTGAACTGGGACAGCAGGAAGTACGCGGCGAAGGCCCCCGCGCAGAAGCTGACCAGGGTGCGCGGCTTGATGCGCTCCAGCCGCTCGGGCTCTATCGGCGCCTGCGGCCTCACCAGCAGCACCTGCTGCCGGATCTGGGAGAGCAGATCCTCCTCGCGGGCGTCCTCCACGGCCTCCTCTATGGCGCGCTTCTCCGCCTGTTTCTCGGCCTTGCTGGTCCTGCGGTCGCTGGTGGCCGCCTCCGGGGCCCCGGGCTCCTGGGCGTTCGTCTCCTCGGCGTCCCGCGCCTCCTTGGCCTCCTTGGCGGCGTGTGACGCCTCCAGGACGGCGTCCCGCTGGCGCTGGGCGCGCTCGCGCGCGAGCTGCCGCAGGGTCGCGCGGGTGCCCCGGCCGAGCGCCAGGGGCTGGAGCAGCGGCAGGCTGTCGGCGACCGCGTCCGGGCCGAGGACCGCCACCGCGGCGGCCACGGAGCGCTCGGCGCCCACGCGCAGGCCCAGGGTGGTCAGGAGCTGTGCGACGTCCATCCGCAGCACCACGTCACCGGCCGCGATCTCACCGCCGCGCAGATCGGTCAGGATGACCGTGCCGTTCCGGTCGACCAGCAGGGCGTCGCTGTCCAGCCGCCGGTGGGCGATGCGCCGCGACTGGAGCGCGTGGACCTCGTGCCAGGCCCCGGCCAGCAGCTCATCGGTGATCGCCGCGTCCGGCAGGGCGTGCAGCGGACGCCCGCCGACATGCTCGTAGACCAGCATCACGGCGTCCGGGCCCAGCTCGGAGGTGGCGATCAGCTTGGCCGCGTTGGCCCCGGCTGCGATGGCCGCGTAGGCGAGCAGCGCCTCCTGCTCCAGGGCCTGGCGCAGCGACTGGAGACTGCGGGGCGGGGTGATCGTCCGCAGGGTCAGCCGCTGCCAGACGCCGTAGAAGAAGCCCTGGGCCTGCTGCTCCCGGTCGACCACGGTGACGTCCAGGGGCGGGCCGTCCTCCAGGGTGACCAGATAGCGGCGGCTCCGGTCGCCGTGGCCGCCGTGCACGTCCTCGGGCTCCTCGGCGCGCATGGCGCTGACCGGGTTGAAGCCGACGCGGCGCAGCCCGGCGAGCAGGTTCTGGCCCGTGGGGCGCACATTGGGGGAGCCGACCGCGTAGAGCGTGCCGTAGGCCACCGTCCAGCCGATGAGCACCGTAAGGATGATCGAGAACGGTGTGGTGTAGCCGCCCACGAGCACCGCGAAGGCGTCGAGCAGCAGTACGCACCACATGGCCACCCGCCAGCGCGGGCGCCGGGCCATGCCGACGGCCGTCATATAGGCGATGACAGGGGCGAGATAGCCGTGCACGGGGTCGCTGAAGGCGCCGCCGGGCGCGGGCTGGGTGAGCGCCTCGCGGATCGAGCCGGGGGCGGCCCTGGCGACCCACAGGTCCGTGGCGAGGGACACGCCGTGGGCCAGCACCGCGGCCAGCACACCGTCGGCGATCCGCAGGCCGTCCCGTTTGATCAGCCGCTCGAAGGCGAAGGCCACCGGCAGGACGAGGACGGCCACCCCGGCCGTGAGCCCCGCGAAGTCGATCAGGAGTGGAGGCGCCTGGTTGGCGCCGTGCCCGATGTCCTTCTCCAGACCCGCGGTGGTGCCGTGGGCGAAGGCCGCGATGGCCAGTACGACGGCCATGCCGAGGACCCCGAGCAGCAGCCGCAGCAGATCGGCGGGACGGTGGACACGGGCGGGCAGCAGCGGCTCGTCCCCGGAGACCCGGTCCACATGGCCCTCCGGTCCGTCCGGGCCGCAGTCATCCCCCGCCTCCGGGGGCTCCTGCCGGCCGCCGGACGGCGCCTTGGAGTGCGGCAATGACTCCGGGGTGCGGGCCTCCTCCTCCGGAGGCTGCGCACCCTGCTGCTTCGCCGTCTCTTCTTGATCTCGTATCACCAGTCACCGCCCGGAAGATGGTGGCATGCCCGGGCTGCGGAGGGGGGCATCAGGGTGCATTTCGGGGACGTGAACCCCGAATGGTACGCCCTGCTGAGGATTCCCGCACAATGCGTGATCGAACCGCAATCCGCCCCCGAGCGGCCCCTCGCCACCGCTCACGGGGCGCTCGGCGCGGCCGTCGGCGGGGCTGTCGGAGGGGTGCGGCAGGATGGGGCGGATGAGCCGGGAGAACAGGGACAGCAGGGAGCCGGAGGACGGGGACAGCGCTGACGAGCTGCCCGAGTACGCCGAGCGGGTGCTGGACGTGGCCGAGTCGATCCCCTCCGGCCGCGTGATGACCTACGGGGACGTCGCGGAATGGCTGGAGGAGGGCGGGCCGCGCCAGGTGGGGCGGGTGATGGCGCTCTACGGGGGCGCCGTGCCGTGGTGGCGGGTGGTGCGCGCGGACGGTGCGCTGCTGCCCGGCCATGAGCTGCGCGCTCTTGACCACTACCGCGAGGAGGGCACCCCGCTGCGCGAGGCGGCGCGCTCGGCCGAGGGCCATCTGCCGCGGATCGACATGGCCAGGGCGCGGTGGGACGGGGGCGGGCAGGACCACGGCCGGTAGTGGGGCCGCATGCGGTGATGTTCCGGGGCCGCGGTGGCCGTGCCGGGGGAGGGTGGACGTGCGGCCGTGCCGGGGCGCGGTGTGCGCGGGGTCGTACGCGTGTGCGATTCGCGCGGGGCGGTACCGATGTGCCGTGCGCGTGGGGCCGTACCGGCGTGCCGGGCGTGCGGGGATGTACTGCTGTGCGCCGCGCCCGCAGTCGTCGTACCGGCGGTATCCACAGCCATACGGGTGAGGTCCCGCCGTGCATGAGAGGCTGTCCCGCACCCAGCCAACCCACCAGGACCGGCGATCCAACGTGAGCTCCTCCCCCTCGTCCCTTCCACGGCAGCGGCAGGCGCGGCAGCCCTCCTCACGGCAGTCGTCCTCGGGCGTCTACCGCCTGCTCCGTCATCGGCCGGAGCCCGGAGCCCTTCCTGTCCTGGACGCACCGCAGCGCGCTGTGGCTGAGCATCGGGGCGGCCCCTTGCTGGTGCTCGCCGGGCCCGGTACGGGCAAGACGACGACGCTCGTGGAGGCGGTGGCCCGCCGGGTGCGCGAGGGCGCGGACCCCGAGCGGCTCCTTGTGCTCACCTTCAGCCGTAAGGCCGCCGTCGAACTGCGCGACCGCATGGCCGCGCGCCTGGGCGGCGCGAGCGCCCCACGGGCCACGACCTTCCACTCCTACTGCTACGCCCTGGTCCGCGCCCACCAGGACGTCGATCTCTTCGTCGATCCGCTGCGGCTGCTCTCCGGGCCGGAGCAGGACGTCGTCGTCAGGGAGCTGCTCGCCGGCCAGGCCGAGCTGGCGCGCGAGGGCCGGGCCTTCGTCCGCTGGCCCGACGACCTGCGCGCCTGCCTGACCACGCGGGGCTTCGCCGACGAGGTGCGCGCGGTGCTCGCCCGCAGCCGGGAGCTGGGCCTGGGCCCACGGGCGCTGGGGGAGTTCGCCGAGCGCACCGGGCGCCCCGACTGGTCCGCCGCGGCCGGTTTCCTCGCCGAGTACCTCGACGTCCTGGACGCCCAGGGGGTGCTGGACTACGCGGAGCTGGTGCACCGCGCGGTGCTGCTCGCCGGGCGGCCGGAGGTCGCGGCCGAGCTGGCGGGGCGGTACGACGCCGTGTTCGTCGACGAGTACCAGGACACCGACGTGGCCCAGGGCCGGCTGCTGGGGGCGCTCGCGGGCGGCGGCAGGACCCTGCTCGCCTTCGGCGACCCCGATCAGTCGATCTACGCCTTCCGCGGTGCCGACGTGGGCGGCATCCTCCGCTTCCGCGAGGACTTCCCGCGGGCGGACGGCCGGCCCGCCGACATGGAGGTCCTCACCGTCTCCCGCCGCTCGGGGGCCGTCCTGCTCGCGGCCACCCGGCGGATCACCGGCCGGATGCCGCTCACCCGGCTGCCCGCGCGAGCCGTAAGGGCGCATCGGGAGCTCGCGGCCGTCCGCGACGGCGGCCGCGTCGAGGCGTACACGTACCCCACCGCGGGCGCCGAGCTCGACAACGTCGCCGACATCCTGCGCCGCGCCCATCTGGAGGACGGGGTGCCGTGGCGCGAGATGGCCGTCCTGGTGCGCGCCGGGGGGCGCTCGATCCCCGGTGTGCGCCGGGCGCTCACCTCGGCCGGAGTCCCCGTCGAGGTGGACGGCGATGACATCCCGCTGCGCCATGAGCCCGCCGTGGCCCCCCTGCTGACGGCGCTGCGGGCCGCCGCCACGGCCGCGCTGCCGGACAGCGGCGGGCTGTCCGCGGTCCTCGGCGTCGAGACCGCCCTGACCCTGCTCACCTCGCCGCTCGGCGGGATGGACGCCGCCGATCTGCGCCGCCTGGGCCGTGCGCTGCGCGAGGAGGAGCGGTCCGCCGGACGCGCGGTGCCGCGCCCCTCCGACGTCCTGCTCGCCGAGGCGCTCGCCGAGCCCGAGCGGCTGGCCGTCCACGACCCGGCGTACGCACGCGGCGCCCAGCGGCTCGGGCCGCTGCTGCGCACCGCCCGGGAGGCGCTGGCCCGGGGCGGCACCGCCGAACAGGCGCTGTGGCAGTTGTGGGACGGCACCTCCTGGCCCGGGCGGCTGGAGCGGGCCGCGCAGCGCGGCGGCACCGCCGGGCGGAACGCGGACCGTGACCTCGACGCGGTGTGCGCGCTGTTCGAGACCGCCGCCCGCGCCGAGGAGCGCACCGGCGGCCGCGGCGCCCTCAACTTCCTGGAGGAGATCGACGCCCAGGACATCGCCGCCGACACCCTCTCCCGCCGGATGGTCCGCCCCGACGCCGTACGGCTGATGACCGCCCACCGCGCCAAGGGGCTCGAATGGGCCCTGGTGGTCGTCGCGGGGGTGCAGGAGGGGCTGTGGCCCGATCTGCGGCGCCGCGGCTCGCTCCTGGAGGCCGACCGGATCGGCCGGGACGGACTGGCCGAGCCACTGCCGCCGGGCGCGCTGCTGGCCGAGGAGCGGCGGCTGTTCTACGTGGCGGCGACCCGCGCGAAGGAGCGGCTCGTGGTCACCGCCGTCAAGGCCGCCTCCGAGGACGGGGACCAGCCCTCCCGCTTCCTCACCGAACTCGGCGTCCCGCCCACCGACGTCACCCAGCGGCCGCGCCGCCCGCTGTCCGTCGCCGCGCTCGTCGCCGAGCTGCGCGCCACCACCGTCGACCCGGATGCCTCGGAGGCGCTGCGCGACGCCGCCGCGCGCCGGCTGGCGCGGCTCGCGGCGCTGCGCGACGAGGAGGGCCGGCCGCTGGTCCCGGCCGCCCATCCGCACCGCTGGTGGGGGCTGCACGAGCCGACACACAGCGAGGTCCCGCTGCGCGACCGGGACCGGCCCGTGGCGCTGTCCGGCAGCGCCCTCGACCAGCTCGTCAACACCTGCTCGCTCCAGTGGTTCCTGGGGCGCGAGGTGAAGGCCGACGCGCCCTCGACGGCCGCCCAGGGCTTCGGCAACGTCGTGCACGTCCTGGCCGACGAGGTCGCCTCCGGACGCACCCCGGCCGATCTCGCGGTCCTCATGGAGCGCCTGGACTCCGTATGGGACGCGCTCGCCTTCGACGCCCCCTGGAAGTCACGGCAGGAGAAGGAGCAGGCACGGGCGGCCCTGGAGCGCTTTCTGCACTGGCATGTGATGGAGCGCGGCGGCCGCACCCCGGTCGCCACCGAGCACTCCTTCGACGTCACGCTCGAAGCCGACGTCTATAAGGTGCGCATCCGCGGCAGCATGGACCGCGTCGAGACGGACGGCGAGGGGCACGCCTATGTCGTCGACTTCAAGACCGGCAAGCAGGCCGTGACCCGGGGCGATGTCGAGCACCATCCCCAACTGGCGGCCTATCAGTTGGCGGTGCGCGAGGGCGCCGTCGACGACCTCTTCGAGGGCGGGCGCCCCGAGGCGGGCGGCGCGGAGCTCGTCCAGCTACGGCAGGGCGCCGCCAA
Organism: Streptomyces violaceusniger Tu 4113; assembly: GCF_000147815.2. NCBI lineage: Bacteria > Bacillati > Actinomycetota > Actinomycetes > Kitasatosporales > Streptomycetaceae > Streptomyces > Streptomyces violaceusniger. Next base: position 1,367,139 of record NC_015957.1, read on the forward strand.
GAAGGACGGCGGCGACGACGTCCCCAAGGTCCAGGCCCAGGAGCCGCCGGACGGCGAGTGGGTGGGGCAGTTGCTCGCCACCGCGGCCGGGCGCGTCCTCGACGAGCGGTTCACCCCGACCACGGGCGACCACTGCGAGCGCTGCGCCTTCCGCGGCGCGTGCAGCGCCCGCGCGGAGGGGCGCCATGTGGTCGAGTGACGCTTTCGCGTATCGGGCCCGGACCCCGGGGCCGCCGCCCACCGGGGCGGCGAGGGCGGCGGGGCATGTCGGTGGGCACCGATAGCCTCACTGGAGTGGCAGCCCGCATCACCGATCCCGAGGAGCTCAAGGAACTCCTCGGGATCCCGTTCACCCCTGAGCAGGTGGCGTGCATCACCGCACGGCCCGCCCCGCAGGTGATCGTCGCCGGGGCGGGCTCCGGCAAGACCACGGTGATGGCCGCCCGCGTCGTCTGGCTGGTCGGCACCGGACAGGTCGCGCCCGACCGGGTGCTCGGCCTCACCTTCACCAACAAGGCCGCCGGAGAGCTGGCCGAGCGGGTCCGTAGGGCCCTCGTCACGGCGGGCATCGTGGACCAGGACCCGGATCCGGGCGCCACCGAGGAGGCCGCGGGCGAGCCCGTCATCTCCACGTACCACGCCTTCGCCGGACAGTTGCTCAAGGACCACGGGCTGCGCGTCGGCCTGGAGCCGAGCGCCCGGCTGCTCGCCGACGCCACCCGCTTCCAGCTCGCCGCGCGCGTCCTGCGCTCGGCCCCCGGCCCGTATCCGGCGCTCACCCGCCCCTTCTCCGACCTGGTCACCGATCTGCTCGCGCTCGACGCCGAGCTCGCCGAGCACCTCGTCCCCGCCGAGCGGCTGCGCGCGTACGACACCGAGCTGCTGCGGACCCTGGAGGGGGCGCGGCTCACCAACGAGGCGCTGCGCAAGGTGCCCGAGGCCGCCCGCGCCCGCCAGGAGCTGCTGGGCCTGGTCGAGGCGTACCGCGAGGAGAAGCGGCGCCGCGATCTGCTCGACTTCGGCGACCAGATCGCCCATTCGGCGACCCTGGCCCTCGACCACCCGGAGGTCGGTCGGATCCTGCGCGAGCAGTTCGCGGTCGTCCTGCTCGACGAGTACCAGGACACCTCGGTCGCCCAGCGGCTGCTGCTGTCCGGTCTCTTCGGCGGCGGCACCGGACACCCCGTCACCGCCGTCGGCGACCCCTGCCAGGCCATCTACGGCTGGCGCGGCGCCTCCGTGGCCAACCTGGACGACTTCCCCGAGCACTTCCGGCACGCCGACAACAGCCCGGCGCGGCGGTTCGCGCTCAGCGAGAACCGGCGCAGCGGGGGCCGCCTCCTGGACCTCGCCAATGGGCTGGCCGCCCCGCTGCGCGCGATGCACGAGGGCGTCGAGGCACTGCGCCCCGCGCCCGGTGCCGAGCGGGACGGAGCGGTGCGCTGTGCGCTGTTGCCCACCCACGCCGAGGAGCTGGCCTGGCTCGCCGACTCCATCGCCCACCTGGTGCGCACCGGCACCCCGCCCGGTGAGATCGCGGTCCTGTGCCGTACGGCGGGTGACTTCGCGCAGATCCAGGGCGCCCTGGTGGAGCGGGACATTCCGGTGGAGGTGGTGGGCCTGTCGGGGCTGCTGCATCTGCCGGAGGTCGCCGATCTGGTGGCCGTCTGCGAGGTCCTCCAGGACCCGGGGGCCAACGCCGCGCTGGTCCGTCTGCTCACCGGGCCGCGCTGGCGGATCGGCCCCCGCGACCTCGCGCTGCTCGGCCGCCGCGCCCGCGCGCTGGTCTTCCACGGCGGGCCGGACGGGGCGGACGACGATCCGGACCTACGGCTCCCCGGGGCCGTCGAGGGCACCGACCCCTCCGAGGTGATCTCCCTCGCCGACGCCCTCGACACCTTCCTGGAGGCGGGCGGCGGCCCGGACGACGGGCTGCCCTTCTCGGCCGAGGCACGGATCCGGTTCGCCCGGCTCGCCGCCGAACTCCGCGAACTGCGCCGCTCGCTGGCCGATCCGCTGATGGACGTGCTCCACCGGGTGCTGGCCACCACGGGCCTCGAGGTCGAGCTGTCCGCCTCACCGCACGCCCTGGCCGCGCGCCGCCGCGAGACGCTCGGCAACTTCCTGGACGTCGCGGCCGCCTTCGCGGGCCGGGAGGGCGGCGCGGCCGTGGAGGGCGAGGCCACCCTGCAGGGCTTCCTCGGCTTCCTGCGCACCGCCGCGCAGTACGAGAAGGGGCTCGACAACGCCCTCCCCGGCGGTGAGAACACGGTCAAGGTGCTCACCGCCCACAAGTCCAAGGGGCTGGAGTGGGACGTGGTGGCGGTGCCGGGGCTGGTCGCCAAGCAGTTCCCGAGCGAGCAGTCCCGCGAGTCCTGGACGGCGAACGCGAAGGTCCTGCCGCATGAGCTGCGCGGGGACGCGCGGACCCTCCCGGACGTCACCGCCTGGGACAGCAAGGGGATCGCGGCCTTCAAGGACGCCATGAAGGGGCATCAGCGGACCGAGGAGCTCCGGCTTGGCTATGTGACGTTCACCCGGCCGCGGTCGCTGCTCCTGGGCTCCGGCCACTGGTGGGGCCCCACCCAGAAGCGGCCGCGCGGCCCGTCGGCCTTCCTGGACGCGCTGCGCGAGCACTGTGAGGCCGGGTACGGCGAGGTCGAGGCATGGGCCGAGCCGCCGGAGGAGGGCGCGGAGAACCCGGCCCTGCGGGCGTCGGCGGCCGACCGGGCCTGGCCGCTTCCGCTGGACCCGGCAGCGCTGCGCCACCGGCGGCGCGCCGCCGATGTGGTGCTCGCCCATCTGGCGCGCATCGAGACGGCGGGGGAGGGGCCGACCGCGCAGGACGGGGGGCACTCCTCGGCTGACGGGGGTCCGTTCCCGGAGCCCATGGACGATCTGGAGCCACCGGAGGAGCCTGAACCCCTGGAGGACCCGGAGTGGCCCGCGCCTCCGGAGGACCCTTACGAGGACGCGGACGCGTACGGAGCTGCCGACGACTCGTACGAGCCATACGAGGACGAGCCGTACGGCGACGGGCCACACGCCGATCCTTACGGCGCACCGGAACCCGGTGTGCCGGATATCACGCGAGAACCGGCCGAGGACGAGCTGGCACCCGAGGAGGCCCGGCTGGCGAGTTCCTGGGACCGCGATCTGGACGCGCTCGCCGGGGAGCTGCGCCGCGCCCGCGAGACCGTGCACGAGGTGCCCCTGCCGGGGACGCTGACCGCCTCCCAGCTGCTGCGCCTCGCCGACGACCCGGACGCTTTCGCACGGGAGCTGGCCCGCCCCATGCCCCGCCCGCCGCGCCCCGCCGCGCGGCGCGGCACCCGCTTCCACGCCTGGGTCGAAGCGCGCTTCGAGGCGCTGTCGCTGCCCTTCCTCGGCCCCGACGAGCTGCCTGGCGGCGAGGAGGACGAGGCGGAGATCGCCGACGAGCGGGATCTGACCGCGCTCAAGGAGGCGTTCGCGCGCACGCCGTACGCCCGTCGCACCCCTTACCGCGTGGAGGTGCCGGTCCAGCTGACCCTGGCGGGCCGCATCATCCGCGGCCGGATCGACGCGGTGTACCGCGCGTCCGGAAGCGGCCCCGACGGCGGCCCGCGCTACGAGATCGTCGACTGGAAGACCGGCCGCTCCCAGGACGCCGACCCGCTCCAGCTGGCCATCTACCGCCTCGCCTGGGCCGAGCAGCATGGACTGCCCCTGTCGGCGGTCACGGCGGCGTTCGTGTACGTGCGCAGCGGTGAGGTCGTGCGCCCCGCCGGACTGCCCGGCCGGGCCGGGCTCGAGCGCGTCCTGCTCGGGGAGCCGGGCGGCGGGACCGGCGGCGGTCCGCTCGGCGAGCCGGATGAGGGGGATGGGGGCGCGGAGGCGGACGTGGCCGGGGACGGGGCCGAGGGCGCGGCCGGAAATGACCATACCGACGCCGAAGCCGTCACCGAGAGCGAGCGCTCATGAGCGCCCCGGCGGCCCCCGCCCTCGTCCCGGCGCGGGCCGGATAGGCTCACATGCATGAGCAACACCCCGGACACGGACAACGCCGTCCGCGCCTATGTGGACGACCATCGCGCCGCCTTTCTCGCCGAACTCTCCGAGTGGCTGCGCATCCCGTCCGTATCCGCCGACCCGGCCCGCGCCGACGACGTCCGGCGCAGCGCCGAGTGGCTGAGGGGCCATCTGGCCGCGACGGGCTTCCCGGTGGCTGAGATATGGGACACACCGGGCGCCCCGGCCGTCTTCGCCGAATGGCCGTCCGGCGATCCCGACGCCCTTACGGTGCTCGTCTACGGCCACCACGACGTCCAGCCCGCCGACCGCGAGGACGGCTGGCGCACCGACCCCTTCGAGCCCGTCATCGAGGACGGCAGGCTCTACGCCCGCGGCGCCGCCGACGACAAGGGGCAGGTCCTTTTCCACACCCTGGGGATACGCGCGCATCTGGCCGTGACCGGCCGTGGCGCGCCCGCGGTGAACCTCAAGCTGCTGATCGAGGGCGAGGAGGAGTCCGGTTCCCCGCACTTCTCCGAGCTGATCCGCGCGCACGCCGACCGGCTGGCCTGCGACACCGTGATCGTCTCCGACACCGGGATGTGGTCCGAGGACACCCCGACCGTCTGTACCGGCATGCGGGGCCTCGTCGAATGCCAGATCGATCTCCACGGGCCCGCCCAGGACATCCACTCCGGCTCCTTCGGCGGCGCGGTCCCCAACCCGGCCACCGAGGCCGCCCGTCTGGCCGCCGCGCTGCACGACGCCGACCGTAAGGTGGCCATCCCCGGCTTCTACGACGGTGTCGTGGAGCTGACCGACCGTGAGCGCGAGCTCTTCGCCGAGCTGCCCTTCGACGAGGCGGGCTGGCTGCGGACCGCGCATTCGCGGGCCTCGCTCGGCGAGGCGGGGTACTCCACCCTGGAGCGGATCTGGGCCCGTCCGACCGCCGAGGTCAACGGCATCGGCGGAGGCTATCAAGGGCCGGGCGGAAAGACCATCGTGCCCTCGGCCGCCCAGTTGAAGCTGTCCTTCCGGCTGGTGGCCGGGCAGGACGTGGAGAAGGTCCAGTCGGCCGTACGGGACTGGGTCGCCGCCCGGCTCCCGGCCGGTATCCGCCATGAGATCACCTATTGGGGCGCCACCCGCCCCTGTCTGACCCCGCTGGACCACCCCGCGCTCCAGTCGGTCGTCCGGGCCATGGGGCGCGCCTTCGGCCAGGAGGTCCGCTTCACCCGCGAGGGCGGATCGGGCCCCGCCGCCGATCTCCAGGACGTCCTCGGCGCCCCGGTGCTCTTCCTGGGCATCTCGGTGCCGTCCGACGGCTGGCACGCGCCCAACGAGAAGGTCGAGCTCGGCCTGCTCATGAAGGGTGCCGAGACGGCCGCCCATCTCTGGGACGATCTCGCCGAGAATGGGCGGGAATAGCTCGCTCATGTACGTAAACCACCCATTTCGCTGGGGGAGTTGGAAGCAACCGTGACCACCTGGACCGACCACGCCACCGACCGGCCGATCACGCTCGCTGCCCCGAGCGGCATCGACCGCTCCGCGCATCACCGCCTGGACGAGGCGTGGCTGGCGGCGGCGTGGAGTCACCCGACGACGCGTGTCTTCGTGGTCTCCGGCGGCCAGGCCCTGGTCGACGACACCCCGGACGGCCGCACCGAGCTCGTCATGACCCCGTCCTTCGAGGCCCCGCCCACCGAGAACCACCGCTACTTCCTGGGCACCGACCAGGAGGGCGTGCGCTACTTCGCGCTGCAGAAGGACTCCCTGCCGGGGCGGATGGACCAGTCGGCACGCCCCGCCGGGCTGCGCGAGGCGGGCGCGCTGCTGTCCGAGCGCGACGCGGGGCTGCTGGTGCACGCGGTCGCGTTGGAGAACTGGCAGCGGCTGCACCGCTTCTGCTCACGCTGCGGTGAGCGCACGATGATCGCGGCGGCGGGTCATATCCGCCGCTGCCCCGCGTGCGGCGCCGAGCACTACCCGCGGACCGACCCTGCCGTGATCATGCTGGTGCGGGACGAGCAGGACCGTGCGCTGCTGGGGCGGCAGGTGCACTGGCCGGAGGGGCGCTTCTCGACGCTGGCGGGCTTCGTGGAGCCGGGCGAGTCGATCGAGCAGGCCGTGGTCCGCGAGGTGGCGGAGGAGGCGGGCGTCACGGTCGGCGAGGTCGAGTACGTGGCCAGCCAGCCGTGGCCGTTCCCGTCCAGCCTGATGCTCGGCTTCATGGCACAGGCCACGTCCTCCCTGATCCAGGTGGACGGGGAGGAGATCCACGAGGCGCGCTGGTTCTCCCGGGACGACCTGCGGGCCGCGATCGAGTCCGGGGAGGTCCTGCCTCCGTCCGGTATCTCGATCGCGGCCCGGCTGATCGAACTCTGGTACGGCGAGCCCTTGCCGCGAGGCTGACTCAGCCGCCGACCTTGGCCTTGACCTGCGCCAAGGACGGGTTGGTCAGGGTCGACCCATCGGGGAAGAGAACGGTCGGCACCGTCTGGTTGCCGCCGTTCGCCTTCTCGACGAAGGCCGCGGACTCCGGGTCCTGCTCGATGTTGATCTCGGTGTAGGCGATGCCCTCGCGGTCCATCTGCCCCTTCAGACGGCGGCAGTAGCCGCACCAGGTGGTGCTGTACATCGTCACAGTGCCGGACATCGGTCTTCGCTCTCCTCGGGGTCGTGTTGGGTGGGCAGAAGGTGAACGCTCACCCTCCGCCGGTCATTCCCGGATTCATATGACCGGAAGGCCACGGCTGTGGACAACCGGCACGGGGGTCCCAGGGGACCTGGCAGCATGGCGGGGTGACTGCAGCAACGTCCTCCACTCTGTTCCCGCAGGGCTCCACACCGGGTTCCTACGCGGCCACGCCGCGTGACGCCGACGCGGTGCTCGACGGGCTCGACCCCGAGCAGCGCGAGGTGGCGACGTCCCTGCACGGCGCGGTGTGCGTGCTGGCCGGGGCCGGCACCGGCAAGACCCGCGCCATCACCCACCGGATCGCCTATGGGGTGCGCGCGGGCATGCTCCAGCCCGCCAGTGTGCTGGCCGTCACCTTCACCAACCGGGCGGCGGGGGAGATGCGCGGCCGGCTGCGGCAGCTCGGCGCGGGCGGGGTGCAGGCGCGCACCTTCCACTCGGCGGCCCTGCGGCAGTTGCAGTATTTCTGGCCCAAGGCGGTCGGCGGTGAGGTGCCGCGGCTGGTCGAGCGCAAGGTGCAGCTCGTGGCAGAGGCCGCCACGCGGTGCCGGGTCCGGCTGGACCGCAATGAGCTGCGGGACGTGACCGGCGAGATCGAATGGTCGAAGGTCACCCAGACCGTGCCCGAGGACTATCCGGCCGTGGCCGCCAAATCCGGCCGGGAGGCCCCCCGCGACGCCGCCGAGATCGGCCGGATCTACGCCACCTATGAGCAGTTGAAGCGCGACCGCGGCGTCATCGACTTCGAGGATGTGCTGCTCCTCACGGTCGGTGTGCTCCAGGAGCGGCACGACATCGCCGATCAGGTGCGCCGTCAGTACCAGCACTTCGTGGTCGACGAGTACCAGGACGTCAGCCCGCTGCAGCAGCGGCTGCTGGAGCTGTGGCTGGGCGACCGGGACAGCCTGTGCGTGGTCGGGGACGCCAGCCAGACCATCTACTCCTTCACCGGCGCCACCCCCGACCATCTGCTGGACTTCCGCACCCGCCACCCCGGGGCCACGGTGGTCAAGCTGATCCGGGACTACCGCTCCACCCCGCAGGTGGTCCACCTGGCCAATGGGCTGCTCTCCCAGGCCCGCGGCCGGGCCGCCGAGCACCGGCTGGAGCTGGTCTCCCAGCGGGAGGCGGGCCCCGACCCGGTCTACGCCGCCTATGCGGACGAGCCGGCCGAGGCCGAGGGCACCGCCCGCCGGATCCGCGAGCTGATCACCCCGGTCGAGCAGGGGGGCGGCGGCGTCCCGGCGAGCCAGATCGCGGTCCTCTACCGGGTCAACGCCCAGTCGGAGCTCTATGAGCAGGCGCTGGCCGATGCCCAGGTGCCCTATCAGCTCCGCGGCGCCGAGCGGTTCTTCGAGCGGCCCGAGGTGCGCGAGGCGGGGCTGCTGCTGCGCGGCGCGGCCCGCGGCAGAAGTACCGACCCGGCGCTGGCGGATGCCGACATCCCGTCCCAGGTGCGGGCCGTGCTGGGCACGCGTGGCTGGACGCCCGAGCCCCCGGCGGGGTCGGGCGCGGTGCGCGACCGCTGGGAGTCCCTGGCCGCCCTGGTGCGGCTCGCCGAGGACTTCGCGGGCAGCCGCCCCGGGGCCACGCTTTCCGATCTGGTGGCGGAGCTCGACGAGCGGGCGGCGGCGCAGCACGCCCCGACCGTCGAGGGTGTGACCCTCGCCTCACTCCACGCGGCCAAGGGCCTCGAATGGGACGCCGTCTTCCTGGTCGGTCTCACCGAGGGGATGGTGCCGATCACCTACGCCAAGACGGACCAGCAGATCGAGGAGGAGCGTCGGCTGCTCTATGTGGGGGTCACCCGCGCCCGTCACCATCTGACGCTGTCCTGGGCGCTCTCGCGGGCTCCGGGCGGCCGGGCCTCCCGTCGCCCCACCCGCTTTCTCAACGGGCTGCGGCCCGGCTCCCAGGCCGTGGGCGCCCGCACCCTCGGCGGGGCCGGCGGAATCGAGCGCGGGGCGGCGGCCCCGGGCGGGGGCGGCGGGGTGCGCAGGCGGCGCGGTCCGGTCCACTGCCGGGTGTGCGGCCGGGCGCTGACCGACGCGGGCGAGATGAAGCTGATGCGCTGCGAGGGCTGCCCGTCCGAGCTGGACGAGGCGCTCTATGAGCGGCTGCGCGACTGGCGGGCGGAGCAGGCGGGGCTGCTGGGACAGCCGGCCTATTGCGTGTTCACCGACAAGACACTGCTCGCGATCGCCGAGGCCGTTCCGGGAACCGGATCGGAGCTCGCCCGCATCGCCGGTGTCGGACGACGCAAGCTCGACCGGTTCGGAGCCGACGTTCTCGCGCTGTGCGAGGGGCGGGAACTGCCCTCGGCAGTCGATGGCGAGGGGGACGACGGTGCCGGGGGAAGCCATTCGGGTGACCCTTGGCAAAACTCGACGGAAAAATAGTTTGCGCGCGCGGAGGCCATACCCATAGCCTTCCGAACACGGAGACAACGGCCCTTCCAGGAGCCGAGGATTCCGTGTTGTACTGAACACCCGGACTGGTTTCGATCGGTCCCTGAGACGCCGAGAGGAGGCGAAGACCAGTGATCACCTTCATCAACACCATCAAAAAGGCCGATCGATCGGTCGTCGCCACCTGCCTGCTCGGCTCCGCGCTTCCTGGCACCGGTATGCCCGGCGTCAATGAGGAGCGCCTCAGTGAGCGACCGATCCAGGCACCTGCGGTAACGGCAGTGGCACAGGCAATGGCCTATGCCTTTGCGGCCAATGGTGCCGAATCCCGGGCGACGCAGCAGCACCACAAGACGTGGGCCTTCCGCAGGCTCGAACCCTGGAGTTATCCAGCCTGATCCAGGATCAGGTCGGCACCTTCCAGGGCCGCGGAACCCACACCGGGATCCGCGGCCCTTTTGATTTGCCAGAGCCCGGCCACCAGCCGGACCAAAGAGACGAGGACCACACACCGTGCAACTCAACGCACACGCCCCGTCCGCATCGACCGACCTGAACCCACCGCCTGACTCCTCGGAGGACTCCTTGACCCCGCTCACCGCCCTCACCGAACTCGATGACGCCATCGAGAACCTGGGTGTAGCTGTTCCGTGCCGTTCGTACGACCCGGAGGTCTTCTTCGCCGAGTCCCCGGCCGACGTCGAGTACGCGAAGTCGCTGTGCCAGACCTGCCCGCTGCGTGAGGCCTGCCTCGCCGGTGCCAAGGACCGTCGCGAGCCCTGGGGCGTCTGGGGCGGGGAGCTCTTCGTCCAGGGCGTGGTGGTCGCCCGCAAGCGGCCGCGTGGCCGCCCGCGTAAGAACCCGGTTGCGGCATGAGCACCACCGGCACCATCGATCGCCCAGCGACGCACGACCCCATGAAGCAGGTCCCGACGATGACCCCACCGGTCTCCGACACCCCAGCACCCGAAACGTCCGGCGCGCCCGAGTCGCGCCAGAACAGGAACCGAGAGATGCAACTCATCCAAGAAGCCCTGGCGCGTGCGCATATGCACGACCGGCTTCAGGAGGCAGAGTCCGAACGGCCCGCCGCTCGGCTCGCCGCCGCCCGCCGGATGCAGCGCCGCGCGGAGCGTGCCTCGCTCCGCGCCCGCCGTGCCCTGGCCATGGCGCTCATGCAGTGACCACCAGGTGCGGTACCGGCCAGAGCCGGGGCTGACAGCACCACACGCCGACGGGTCATACGCCGACCCGTCACGTGACCACAGAGGGCCGGTCCGATCGGACCGGCCCTTTGGCTACCCCGAAGCGCCTGCGCTCCGGGGCGACACCACCCGGCGGCAGAGGCGCGGCCGGGTGCCGCGCGTGCTCAGGCCGAGGTCTCCGCGGCCTCGGACTTCTCCTCGGTGCCCTGTGCGGCACCTTCTCCGGCTTTGGCGGCTTCCCCGGTTCCGGCGGCTTCTTTGGCTTCGGCGCCTTCTTCGATACCGGCGAGTTCTTCGGCTTCGACGGCTTCTCCGGTTGCGGCGCCTTCTTCAGCTTCGGCGCCGTCCTCGGGTTCCGGGCTCTTGGCGAAGCCGGGGACCCATGCCTCGAGTTCATCCCGCAGCCGCACCGTGGCGCCCAACTGGCACAGCACCCCGATGGTGCTCAGGGTCACCCGGTGGATCAGCAGATAGGCGGGCGGCAGATTCAGCTGATTGCCCAGCTCATGGACGGGGGAGTGACGGTCGGCCATCCGCGCCGCCTGGCTGCGCAGCCACTGCCGGTCGAAGACGAACGCGTCGACCTGGGCCGGTTCGAGGATCGGCAGCAGAAAGTCCAGCAGGTCGTCCGGGTCCATCTCGATGGTCGGCTTGACGAAGCCCTCCCCGCGCATCAGCTCGTAGACCCCCATGGCGTCGCCCTGGAGTGCCATGCGCAGTGCGATGCCGATGGGCTCCGGAAGCCCTTCCGGGAGCCGGTTCACCGAACCGAAGTCCAGCACCCCCAGCTTCCACCGCTCCGGCGGTCCGTCCGGGGCGTCACCGGTCAGCAGCCGGAAGTTTCCCGGATGCGGATCGGCGTGCAGCAGTCCGGTGCGGGACGCCCCCGAGAACAGGAAGCGGGCCAGTAGCTGCCCGGCGCGGCCCCGCTCCTCCTGGGTGCCGTCGGCGATCACCTCGGAGAGCGGTATCCCCTCGAGCCATTCGGTGATCAGTATCTGATCGCTCTGGTGCACCACCGCGGGCACCACGATCTCCGCGTCCTGCGCGTACTCCTCCGCATGGGCCCGCTGGGACGCCGCCTCCAGTTCGTAGTCCAGCTCCTCGGCGACCCGGTCGCGCAACTCCGCGATCAGCGGCTTGATGTCCAGCCCCGGTACCAGCGGCCCCAGCACCCGGGCGAAGCGGCTCAGTTGGTTGAGGTCGGACAGCAGCGCCTCGCCCGCGCCCGGGTACTGCACCTTGACCGCCACCGTGCGCCCGTCGTGCCAGACCGCCCGATGCACCTGCCCGATCGAGGCGGCCGCCGCCGGCTTGTCCTCGAACTCCTGGAACAGCTCCGGCCAGTCCGGGCCCAGCCGCTCCTCCAGAGCCGCGTGGACCGTGCGGCTGGGCATGGGAGGGGCCGCTTCCTGGAGCTTGGTCAGGGCCGCTCGGTAGGGCCTGGCTATCTCCTCGGGCAGCGCCGACTCGAAGACCGACATGGCCTGCCCGAGCTTCATGGCCCCGCCCTTGAGCTCACCGAGGACCTTGAACATCTGCTCGGCGGTGCGCTGCTGTACCTCGCGCGCGACCATCTCCGCCGGCCGTCCCCCTATCCGCTTCCCGAGCCCCCACGTGGCGCGCCCCGCGAATCCCAAGGGCAGCGCCGCCAGTTTGGCGGTACGGGTGATCGCCTTGCGCGGCAGATCGGTCATGCGCCCCTCCAACTACAGCCGTGCCATCCCGGAGGGTGGCCCCCGGGCCCCCGTCGCCCACTCCACGGACGTGGGTCACCCGGACATTGTCGCGTGCGGTGCCTCTGCGGCCGAGGCATATACGGCATCCTCCTCCCCGGCTGCTCCGCAGCCGCATCCGGGATGTGCTACGACCGGACGCGCCTCCCAGACGAGGGAGGGAAGCGCCAACTCCCACCGGACCCCCGCGCCCCCGGAGGGCCGGCCGTCGAGGAAGGCCAGCGCCTGCACCGCGGTGAGCCCCGCCACCACCATCGCCAGCGCCGCGTCACAGGCCGGGGCGGTCCGCCGCCGCCCGGACCGCCACTGCGCGAGCATCCGCGGCCAGACGGGCTCCCGCTCGGCACGGCCCGCCGCGGCACAGCCCGCGCAGGGCGTCATGCCCGGCACCACCAGGGGCCCCACGACCCCCGTCGCCTCGAGGACTCCCGCATAGAGATGGGGTGTCCCGGAGGCGAGCAGCGGCTGGGCCGACTCCGGATCCGGTGCGTATGCGGCGAGGCCGTCACGCGGGGCGATCACCACAAGCGCCAGACCGGGCTCTCCCGAGGGGACCTGCTCTTCTGCGCAGGTCCGCTCACGCACGGACCGGCGCGGCAGCGGACCGGGCGCGGTCTGTCGCACCACGCGACGCGCGGCCACATCCCTGCGCTCCCCGATCTGCTCGGCCGACAGCCCGCCGGGAGCCACATCCCAGGGCTCGACACGGCCTCCGTCCACCACATCGACCCGGCCGATCCCCGAGCCCGACAGCGCGGCCGCGACCGCCGCCCCGACCCGGCCGGCGCCTCGCACCTGAACCCGCATCGCCCGCCGTGCGGCGAGCAGCCGCGCCGCCGCCCCGGGCTCGGGATGCAGCACCGACAGGGCCCCCGCGTCGGGCCGCAGCCGGTCCAGGGCCGCGGCGGGCTCACCGCCGTCCCTCGGCTCGTCCAGCAGACCGGCCGCCGCCAGCCGGTCCACCAGTGCGTCGGCCCGGCCCTCCGGCAGCCCGATGGCCCGGGCCTCCTGCCGCAGCAGCGGCAGACCGCGTGTGCCGTCCAGCAGCTCCAGAAAGCTGCCCGTGGCCGTGTCCACCGGCCCCATCACCACCGCATGCGCCCGGGCCACCCCGAACTGGATCGTGTCCCGGCTCCGCCAGCCGCGCCGCAGCGCGGGCTTGAGCATCGGATGCATCGCCGCCCCCCCGTGTGATGTTCTGTGGATCTTCGTGTCTGTACTTACCTGTTCATGACTTTTCGCGTTGAGTTGCACCGGTTCGCTTCCGTTGCACCGCCCTCAGCATGCGGGCCGGCACCCGAAGCCCGCAGAGCGTTATCCACAGGCGGTGGAATAAGTCGTACGAACGCCGGTCGTACAAGCCGTGCACACCGTGGAGTGGTTCGGTCCGCAACAAGGTGCGGGGCGGGACTTCCCCGGCGGCCACCGGGTAACGTCGGGGCGTGCCCGCCGATCCGTCCTCTCGCACCGCGGGGGAGAACCCCCGCAGCGCCGCGAGCGCACCGCGCACCGTCCCGAGCCCGCAGAGCCGAGGCTCGGGCGCGAGCGCGGTCGAGGTCCGCCGGAGCAGCCGGCGGCGCAGGACGGTCTCCGCCTATCGCGAGGGCGACCGCACCGTCGTCCTCATCCCCGCCCGGATGTCCGAGGCCGAGGAGCAGCGCTGGGTGAGCGTCATGCTGGACAAGCTGGCCGCGCAGGAGAGCAAGCGGATGCTGGGCGACGCGGAGCTGGCCGCCCGCGCCGAGCTGCTCTCCGGCCAGTACCTGGGCGGGCGGGCCCGGCCCGCCTCCGTCCGCTGGGTCACCAACCAGAACACCCGCTGGGGGTCGTGCACCCCCGCCGAGGGCAGCATCCGGCTCTCGCACCGGCTCCAGGGCATGCCCGAGTACGTCGTGGACTATGTGCTCCTCCACGAGCTGGCCCATCTGCTGGTGCCGGGTCACGGCCGGCGCTTCTGGCAGCTTCTGGAGGCGTATCCGCGGACCGAGCGGGCGCGGGGCTATCTCGAAGGGGTGGTCGCCGCCGGGCGGTTGCCGCATCTTTCCGGGCCCGGGGACGACCAGCCGTAGGGGACCACGCGCGGCCGTGGGGCCACGCGTGTGCCGTAACGGAACCACCCCCGTGCCGTAACGGAACCACACCCGTGTTCCTTGGCGTCGCTCATAGTCGGCGGCAGCGGTTAGCCTGGCGCGCAATGCACTCACCGGTACGGCGATGGGGGACGGTCCTAACGTATGGCCAGGGAATTCCAGCGCGGCCACAAGGCCAGGATCAGTGATCTGACGGCCGGGAGGGATCTGTACGTCGGGGTGCAGATCGCCGGGCCCGGCCTGACGTTCGACATCAGCTGCTTCGGGCTCGACGCGAACGAGCGGCTGTCGGACGACCGCTACTTCATCTTCTTCAACCAGCCGAAATCCCCTGAAGAAGCGATACAGCAACTCGGGGCGCAGGCCGGTGACACGGATTCGTTCCGTGTCACGCTCGACAGCATCCCCTCCGCCATCCAGAAGCTCTCCTTCACCGCGACCCTCGACGGCGCCGGGCAGATGTCGCAGATCGGCCCCGGCTACATCCGGATCGTCGCGGGCGGCGAGGAGGTGGCCCGGTATTCCTTCACCGGTTCGGAGTTCAGCACCGAACGCGCGGTGATGCTGGGCGACTTCTACCTCAAGGACGTCTGGCGGTTCGCCGCCGTCGGGCAGGGCTTCGACGGGGGACTGGACGCGCTGCTCAAGAACTTCGGCGGTGAAGTGGCCGAGGAGGAGCCCGCCCCCGCCCAGGGCGCCGCGCCCGGTTTCGCGCCGCCCGGCCAGGCAGCCCCCGCCCCGGGCTTCGCAGCCCCGGCCGCGACCGCTGCCCCGGCCGCCCCGGCGCCGCCCGCACCGCAGCCCGCCCCCGCCTTCGGCGCTCCCCAGGGAACGCCGCCGCAGGGGATGCCGCCCCAGGGGATGCCCCCGCAGGGGATGCCGCCCCAAGGGATGCCCGCCCCGGGTACGCCTCCGCAGGGAACGCCCCAGGGCACGCCCCCTCAGGGCGTTCAGCCGCCCGCCCCCGGCACCCCGCAGATGCACGGCGCCCCGACCATCGCCGCACCCATCGCGCCGCCCGGTCAGGTGCCGCCCCCTGGGCAGGTGCCCCCGCCCGGCCAGGTGCCGCCGCCCCCGCCTCCGGGCCAGCAGGCCCCCTTCGGACAGCCGCCGGGCCAGACCCCGCCCGCCCCCGCGCCGTACGGTCAGCCGCCCGCCCAGCCGTACCCCGGCCAGGCCGGTCAGCCAGGCCACCCCGGTCAGCCCGCTCCTTACGGTCAGCCGCAGGCCATGGGCGTCCCCCAGGGCGGTGGCGCGCCCGGGCTCCAGGCCGCGCTCGTCCAGTACCGCGAGGCGCCCACCGGCCAGCGCTGGACGCCGCAGAACCCCCGGCTGATGCGGGTCGACCTCGGCGTCGGCGGGCAGCCCGTGCTCGCCCGCCAGGGCACGATGGTGCTCTACCAGGGCAAGGTCGACTTCAGCTACAAGGGCGCCGGTTTCCGCGGCCGGATCGTCGGCAACGCGACCGGCCAGGAGATGCAGCTGATGCGCTGCACCGGCCAGGGCCAGGTCTTCCTCGCCGAGAACGCCGCCGAACTCCACCCGATCGAGCTCCAGGGCGACGCCATCTGTGTCGCCGCCGAGAACGTGCTCGCCTTCGACGAGTCGCTGCACCACGAGGTGCGCCGGATCGAGGGTCACGGCATCCCCGGTGGCGCGCTGTTCACCATGCAGTTCCAGGGCACCGGCACCGTCGTGGTGAAGACCGAGGGCACGCCGGTCGTCCTCCCCGTCACCCCGACCACCTTCGCCGACAGCAACGCCATCGTGGCCTGGTCCGCCGGATCCCAGGTGATCATCTCCAGCCAGGTGCGGCTGCGCCGCAGCGCCTATCCCGGCCACAGCGGGGAGACCGTGAACCTCCAGTTCCGTGGCGCGCCCGGCAACTTCATCGTCGTCCAGCCCTACGAGGTCTGAAGGAGCCCGTCATGGACCAGCAAATGATCTCGGGCTTCGCACCCGCCCCGGTCGCCGCCCGTATGGAGAACCACGGCGCCAGCATGCTCAAGGTCGCCATGCAGAGCGGCCAGGACCTCTTCGCCCGCACCGGCTCGATGGTGGCCTATGAGGGCTTCGTCCAGTACGAGCCCAACCCGCCGGCGGTACGTCAGATGGCCTCCCAGTGGCTGACCGGCGAGGGCGCCCCGCTGATGCGGTGCAGCGGCGACGGGCTGCTCTACCTCGCCGACTACGGGGCCAACGTCGTGTGCATCAACCTCAACGGCGACGCGCTGTCGGTCAACGGCACCAACCTCCTCGCCTTCGACGCACACCTCCAGTGGGGCGTCGAACGGGTCAAGGGCATCGCCAAGTTCGCCGGGCAGGGCCTGTTCAACGTGGGCGTCTCCGGCACCGGCTGGGTCGCCCTGACCTCCCGCGGCACCCCCATCGTGGTCGACTGCGGCCGCGGTGAGGACGAGACCTATGTGGACCCGGACGCGCTCGTGGCCTGGTCCTCGGGGCTCAAGGTGAAGGGCAAGCGCAGCTTCAAGGCGTCGTCCCTGATCGGCCGGGGCAGCGGCGAGGCATATCAGCTCGGATTCTCCGGGCAGGGCTTCGTCGTCGTACAGCCCAGTGAGGACAGCACCGACCGGCTCCGGGCCCGGGGCTGAGGGGGAGGGACACCAGATGCAGAGCCCGCTTTTCGCCTTCACCGAGGCCCAGACGCAGGACCGCTACGCGCTGCAGAACCCGCAGCTGCTGCGGGTCGCCCTGAGCGGCCATGAGGATGTGCTCGCCCGTAAGGGCAGCATGGTCGCCTATCAGGGGCTCATCGAGTTCGACGGCGAGTACCAGACGCCGGGGCAGCGCATGACCCGCAGCCGCGCCGGTGAGGGCCTGGACCTGATGCGCTGCTCCGGGCAGGGCACCGTCTACCTCGCCAACCTCGCCCAGCACATCCATGTGATGGACGTGGACCACGACGGGCTGACCGTCGACAGCTCCTATGTGCTCGCGCTCGACTCCACGCTGCACTGGGAGACGATCGCGGTGGACAGCCAGTACGGGATCTCCGGCTCCGGCAAGTACAACCTCAACATCTCCGGCCACGGCAAGGTCGCGCTGATGACCTCGGGGCAGCCGCTGCTGCTCCAGGTCACCCCCGACAAGTACGTCAACGTCGACGCGGACGCCATCGTCGCCTGGTCCAGCTCACTGCGGGTCCAGATGCAGGCGCAGACGCACTCCTCGGGCGTCTGGCGGCGGCGCGGCAACACCGGCGAGGGCTGGGAGCTCAGCTTCCTCGGCCAGGGCTACGCCCTGGTGCAGCCCAGCGAGCTGCTCCCGCCGCAGAACGCGGTGGTCGGGGGCGGCATGGCCGCGCAGTTCGGCATGGGCCAGCAGGGCGCCCGTGGTCAGAACCAGGGCAATATCTTCAGCAACTGACCGCGGTCACGTTGATCACGTCGATGGAGCACGGCGGCCGCGGACTCCCCGGTTCGCGGCCGGCGCGCTCCTCACAACAGCGCGCGGGTGCGCGTCACCAGGTGCCGCACCGACTCATCGGCCACATCCGCCACCTCGTCGTAGCCGAACCAGCGCAGATCCAGTGACTCGTCGCTGATCGCCGCCACCGCGCCTTGGGGCGCGACCGCCGCGTACTGGACGTCCAGATGCCAGGCGCAGGGGGTGTGGTGCCGGTCGAGGCGCACCGGGCCGCCAGGCAGCAGCGTCAGCCCCTCGATCCCGGACTCCTCGGTGGCCTCGCGCAGCGCCGCGCCCGCGAGCGTGCTGTCGTCCGGCTCGCAGTGGCCGCCCATCTGCAGCCACATCCGCAGCTTCCGGTGCAGGGTGAGCAGCACGCGCTTCGAGTCCGGGTCGACCACCAGGGCGCTCGCCGTGATGTGGCCGTCCCCGCACGCCTTCCACATGCCGTCCGGATACGCGGCCAGATGGTCGCCGTAATGCCGCCGCAGCCGCTCCTGGGCGGCATCGGGCGCGGGCCACTCGGTGAGCACCCGCGCCGCGTCCTGGTGCAGACTCACTTCTCGCCGTCGCCCCGGTCGTCGTCCTCGCCGCTCTCGCTGTCCTTACGGAGGTCGGGACGGTCGGGGTCGTCCTTACGGAGGTCGGGGCGCTCGGGGCCGTCCTTACGGTCCTCACCGCCCGCCGCCTCGCCGAGCATCTTGTCCAGCTCGGAGAAGTCAAGCTGCTCGCCGTGGACGAAGCCGTCCGGGTCGTCGAGGTCCTGCGCCGTCGGCAGCATGTCCGGATGCGCCCACAGCCCGTCGCGCCCCTCCAGGCCCCGGGCGTCGGTCAGCGAGGCCCACAGCCGGGAGGCGTCCCGCAGCCGGCGCGGCCGCAGCTCCAGGCCGATCAGCGTGGCGAAGGTCTGCTCGGCGGGGCCGCCGCTCGCCCGGCGCCGCCGCAGCGTCTCGCGCAGGGCGTCGGCGGACGGCAGATGCGGCTTGGCGGCGGCGTGCACCACCGCGTCCACCCAGCCCTCGACCAGCGCCAGAGCGGTCTCCAGGCGCGCCAGCGCGGCCTTCTGCTCGGGGGTGTCCTCGGGCTGGAACATGCCCTGCTGCAGTGCCTCCTGCAGCTGCTCGGGGTGGGTCGGGTCGAGCTGGCCGACCGCGTCCTCCAGCTTGGCGGTGTCGACCTTGATACCGCGGGCGTACCCCTCGACCGCGCCGAAGAGGTGCGAGCGCAGCCACGGCACATGGGCGAAGAGCCGCTGGTGGGCCGCCTCGCGCAGGGCCAGATACAGCCGGACCTCTTCCTTGGGCACGCCGAGGCCGGAGCCGAGCGCCGCGATGTTGACCGGCAGCAGGGCCGCCTTGCCCGCCGGGCCCAGCGGCAGCCCGATATCGGTCGAGCCGACCACCTCGCCGGCCAGCACGCCCAGCGCCTGCCCGATCTGGGTGCCGAACATGGCGCCGCCCATCGAGCGCATCATCCCGAGCAGCGGGCCGGCCATGGCCTGCATCTCCTCGGGCAGCACATCGCCCATGGCGGCGCCGACCCGCTCGGCGACCGGGTCCACCAGGTCCTTCCACACCGGCAGGGTCGCCTCGACCCATTCGGCGCGGCTCCAGGCCACGGCGCTCCCGGAGCCCGAGGGCAGCGAGGTGACGCCGTCCAGCCACAGGTCCGCCAGGCGCACGGCCTCCTGGACCGCGGCACGGTCGGCGGGGCCGACGCTCTCGTCCTTACTGCCGTCGGCGGTGCCGCGCGCCACGGTCTGGCGCGCGATGTCCTTGGCCATGTCCCAGTTCACCGGGCCGCCCTCGTAGGAGAGCATCTGCCCGAGCTGCTGGAAGGCGGCGCCCAGGTCGCCCGGATTCAGCGAACCGAACATCGCGGCGAACGGATTGTCCGCGCCGCCCGCTCCGCCGGGTCCGCCTCCGAACCCGAGGGGATTCGCGGGGCCCTGCTCGCCGCCCTGGCCGCCCTTCTTCTTGCCGTCGTCGCCGTCCTCCGGCTCCTCCGGCGGAAGGCCGAATCCGAATGGGGTGTCACTCACGGGTTTCCTCGGCTCGTTGGGCCACCGGCTCCCGGGCCGGTGGCGGATGCCCGACATCACCACCCAGCCTAGACACCTCGCCGGTTTCCGGGCTCGGTGCTTCGCTGATCGCCGCCCTGCGGCAGGATGGACGTCACCTGGTACGTATGCGTGCATGCGCTCCGTACTGAAGACAACCGCTGGAGACGCCCGGTGAGTTCCCCAGACCGAGAAGTTCGCGCTGCGCGAAACGATACGGCTCGCGCCGCACGACGACCCGTCGTGGCGGTGACCGGTGCCGCCTCGGGCCCAGGTGCCCTGCTCACGCAGCGGCTCGCGGAGTCCGAAGAGGTCAAGCAGGTCCTGGCCATCGATGAACGCCGCGGTGAGGTGACCGAGGCGCAGTGGCATGTGCTGGACGTCCGCGATCCGGCCATCGCCGAGAAGCTGCGCGGCGCGGACGTGGTGGTCCACCTCGCCGTCGACCTGGACCTGGGCACCGACTCCGCCGCCCGCACGGCCTACAACGTGCGCGGCACCCAGACCGTCCTTACGGCCGCCGCGGCGGCCGGGGTGCGCCGGGTGGTGCTGTGCACCTCCGCGATGGTCTACGGGGCGCTCCCGGACAACGCCGTGCCGCTCGCCGAGGACGCGGAGCTGCGGGCGACCGCCGAGGCCACCGGCGTCGGCGACCTCCTGGAGATCGAGCGGCTCGGGGAGCGCGCGCCCCGGGCGCATCCGGGGCTGAATGTGACCATCGTGCGCCCGGCGATCCTGGTCGGTGGCACGGACACCGCGCTCACCCGCTACTTCGAGTCACCGCGGCTGCTGGTCGTCGCCGGATCCCGTCCCACCTGGCAGTTCTGCCATGTGGAGGACCTGGTCGGCGCGCTGGAGTACGCCGCTCTGGAGAAGGTCGAGGGTGAGCTGGCGGTCGGTTGCGAGGGCTGGCTGGAGCAGGAGGAGGTCGAGGAGCTGTCCGGAATCCGGCGCATGGAATTGCCCTCGGCGGTCGCGTTGGGCGCCGCCTCCCGGCTGCACCGGCTCGGTCTGACGCCGTCCCCGGCCGGCGATCTCGCGTACACGATGCACCCGTGGGCGATCAGCGGCAGCAGGCTGCACGCGGCGGGCTGGCGGCCGCGCTGGACCAACGAGGAGGTCCTGGCGGAGCTGCTGGAGGAGGTCTCCGGCCGCCATACGGTCGCCGGCCGACGCCTGGGCCGTAAGGACGCCACGACGCTCGGCGCCACTGCCGCGGGCGCGACCGTGGCCCTGGTGGGCACCGCGGCGATCGTGCGCCGCGCCCGTAAGGCGCGCCGCCGGGCCTGAGACAAGGCCTGAGACGGGCCTGGTCCGGGCCTGCGACGCGCCTGCCACGGGCCTGTACCGGAAGGCGCCTTCCGGGATCCGGTATTACGCGAGGACGGGACGGTGCGGCACGATGGACGGCATGGCACATTCGTACGATCATCCCGGCGAACTCGCGGCCGCCAACCCCATCCGGCTGCTCGCCGTCCGTGACAGGCCCCTGTCCGTGGACGAGGTGTTCGGGGCGGTGGGGGATGCCGCGGCGGGCGGTACGGCGCTGTTCGTGGGCACCGTGCGCAACCACGACGGAGGCGCGGAGGTCGGCGCCCTCGGCTACTCCGCGCATCCGACCGCCGAGGCCGAGCTGCGCCGGGTGGCCGAGAAGGTCGTGGCCGACTTCCCGGTCCGCGCGCTGGCCGCCGTGCACCGGGTGGGCGATCTGGTGATCGGCGATCTGGCCGTGGTGGTGGCCGTCTCCTGCCCGCACCGCGCGGAGGCGTTCGCCGCCTGCCGCCGTCTGATCGACGACCTCAAGCGTGAGGTGCCGATCTGGAAGCACCAGTCATTCGCGGATGGCACCGAGGAATGGGTGGGCGCGTAGTGCCTCGTTGAGGGGTGGTGGTCGGGTGACGGGAGGGCGGGTGGGCGCGTAGTGCCTCGTTGAGGGGTGGTGGTCGGGCGACGGGAGGGCCGGTGGGCGGGTAGCGGGAATGCGGTTGGGCACGGAAGGGTGTACTCCACTTGCGTAACCCCCACCCTGCCGTGAGCGTTGACCTGGCAGAGGACTAATCTGCTCATCTGTCAGTCGCGGTCGTGAGCCGCGATTTTTCCAGGGGTCGGGAGGCTGCTGTGGGTGCGCTTCTCTGGTTGCTGATTCCGCTGTTCGCGGCGATAGCCGCGGCGATATACGCGGGCATAGCCGCCCGGGCCGTAAAACGGAAGTCCGGGGGGGACGTAGCTGAGTTGGCCGGATACGCCCGCTTCCGCGAGGCGATGGAGCGCCGGTCCTCCGATTCGGACGCCGCGGCCTGACCGCGCCCCGTCCCCGCCGCCCCTCGTACGGACGGCCCCGACAGTGGACTGACGGACGGGTCCCGTACTGTCGTTCCATGCCACGCCGCACCGCGACGATGCTCGCCTCCCTTCTGATGCTGATCGCGCTGCTCTGCGCCGGAGTGCTGATCCCGGTGCCGTACGCGGAGATGTCTCCCGGGCCGACGTACAACACCCTGGGCGAGCACAACGGGGAGTGCGTGCTGCAGATCTCGGGCCGTAAGAGCTGTGAGACCACGGGTGGCCATCTGAACATGACCACGGTCCGCGTCACCGGCTCCGAGTACCGGATGAACCTCGTGGAGGCCGTCTACGGCTGGCTGGCGCACGATGACGTGGTCGTGCCGCACAGCACCCTCTACCCGGACGACAAGACCCCGGACCAGGTCGACCAGCAGAACGCCGAGGAGTTCACCCAGTCCCAGGCGTCCGCCAAGGTCGCCGCGCTGCGGGCGCTGAAGAAGCCGGTCACCGCGCATGTCATCGTGGGCGCCGTCCAGAAGGGCGCCCCGGCCCAGGGCAAGCTGCACGCGGGCGATGTGATCAAGTCGGTGGACGGCACGGCGGTGCGCGAGCCCGATGACGTCGCCAAACTGGTCACCAAGCACAAGCCGGGCCAGAAGGTGGCCTTCTCGGTCGTCCCGGCCAAGGATGTGGCCGCGGCGGAGAAGCGCGGCAAGCAGCCCACCGGCGAGGAGCGCGTCACGATCACCACCGCTAAGGCGGACCAGGGCCCCTCCCGCGCCATCGTGGGCATCCAGGCCGGGGTCGACTACACCTTCCCGTTCCGGATCGACATCAAGCTGGCGGACGTGGGCGGGCCCAGCGCGGGTCTGATGTTCGCGCTCGGGATCGTGGACCGGCTGTCGCCCGGCGATCTCACCGGCGGGAAGTACATCGCGGGCACCGGCACCATCGACGACAAGGGCACGGTCGGTCCGATCGGCGGGATCGAGATGAAGACGATCGGCGCGCGCGACGCGGGCGCCCGCTACTTCCTCACGCCCAAGGAGAACTGCGCGGCCGCCGCCAAGGACGTGCCGGGCGGCCTGCGGCTGGTCAAGGTGCACACGATCGACGACGCCCTCAAGGCGCTCGAGAAGATCCGTAAGGGGGACACCGCCGGTCTGCCGAAGTGCACGACGGGCTGAGCGGCGCCCCCCGCTCAGCGGTCAGTCGGTGGCGAAGGTGGCGGTGAGCGCCTCCGCCAGGCCCGGCACCAGGCCGGCACCGGTGAGCACCTCGGTCGGGGAGTCCTTCTCCCGCAGCCGCAGGGCCGACTCACGCGTGCCGTTCCGCAGCACGGCGACGGTCATCCGGACCTCCTGGCGGTCCGGGTGCTCGGCGACCCACTTGGCCAGCTCGGCGTCGGCCAGGCCCTTGGGCACGGAGCCCTCGGCGGACGGCGGCAGCATCTGCCGCTCGACGGTCAGGGCGCAGCCGGTCACGGCGTCGGGCCAGGCGATGGTGGCGAGGAACTCGTCCAGCGGGGCGCCGGAGGGCAGCTCGTCCTGCTCGATGGGGGTCAGGGCGGCGATTACCTCGCCGCCCTCGTCAAGGCCGAGCTGGGAGGCGAGGCCGGGCTCCTCGGCGCGCAGCCGGGCGGTGTCGACGAGGGCGAAGAGCCGGGCGGGCTGGTCCCAGCCGAGCCCTGAGGCGTACTCGTCGATTTCGAGGACGGCTCGGGTCAGAGGATTCGAGGCCAGCGGGTCGGTGCCGGGGGTTGCGTTGGACATGGTTCATATCGTGCCCTGTTCGGACCCGGAAACGGGAACTGAGTAAAGCCTGAGTAAGTTGCATCAGGTGGGCCCTGGAGTTCAGGGTCCCTCAATCGACAGCGAACTTCGAGGTGCGCACCTTGGCTTTCCAGATGCCGGACCGCGGCGGAGGCCCGACAGGGCCGCGGATGAGAGTCGGCCGACCGTCCCGGCGTGCCAGAACCCTGCTCATGACCCTGGGCGTGCTGGCCGTCTTGGCCATGCTCTTTGTCATGTTTGCCGGGTTTTGGACGGATTGGCTCTGGTATCGCTCGCTTCATTACTCGTCCGTCTTCAGTACGACCCTGAAGACGAAGATCGGGCTGTTCTTCGTCTTCGGCGTGCTGATGGCCACGGCGGTGGGGATCAACATCTGGCTGGCGCACCGGCTGCGGCCGCCGCTCAGCGCGATGTCCATGGAGCAGCAGAGCCTGGACCGCTACCGGATGGGCATCGCCCCGTTCAAGAAGTGGGTGCTGCTCGCGGTCACCGCCCTGGTCGGGCTGATCGCGGGCGCCTCGGCGGCCGGCCAGTGGCAGATCTGGCTGCTGTGGGTCAACGGAGTGCCGTTCGGCCAGAAGGACCCGCAGTTCCACAAGGACGTGGCCTTCTACGCCTTCGATCTGCCCTGGTACCGCTTTCTGCTGAGCTTCGGCTTCGCGGCCACGGTGCTCTCGCTCATCGCCGCCGCCCTGGTGCACTACCTCTACGGGGGCCTGCGGGTCACCAGCCCGGGCGCCCGCGCGACCGCCGCGGCCACCGGTCATCTGTCGGTGCTGCTGGGCGTCTTCGTCGCACTCAAGGCGGTGGCGTACTGGCTGGATCGCTACGGGCTCGCGGTGAAGTCCAGCGACTTCAAGGCGACGGGCAACTGGACGGGTCTGCGCTATGTGGACGCCAACGCCTATCTGCCCGCCAAGACGATCCTGTTCTGCATCGCGGCCATCTGCGCGGTGCTCTTCTTCGCGACGCTGTGGCGCCGCACCTGGCAGCTGCCGGTCATCGGCTTCGGGCTGATGGTGCTGTCGGCGATCCTCATCGGCGGGCTCTACCCGGCGATCGTGCAGAAGTTCCAGGTCCAGCCGAACGAGCAGGCCAAGGAGGCGCCGTACATCCAGAAGAACATCGAGGCCACGCGCCAGGCGTACGGCATCGACGACTCCAAGGTGGCGGACTACTCCGGCAAGAACGGCAGCGAGGGCGGCGAGAAGCTCCGTAAGGACGCCAATACGACGGCCAGTTACCGGCTGATCGACCCCAGCGTCATCTCGCCGACCTTCCAGCAGCTCCAGCAGGAGCGGAAGTACTACCAGTTCCCCTCGACGCTCGACGTCGACCGCTACAAGGGCGCGGACGGCAAGGATCAGGACACCGTCGTCGGTGTCCGCGAGCTGAACCTCAACGGCATCCCCAAGCGGAACTGGATCAACGACCACTTCACCTACACCCACGGCTACGGCATGGTGGCGGCGAAGGGCACCACGACCGATCCCAACGCGGACCCGGCCGGCTCGCCGGACTTCACCGAGTCCGGGCTGCCCACCAAGAGCTCCAGCGGCGGCGGGGTCGGCACCTACAAGCAGCAGGTCTACTACGGCGAGAAGACCGATCAGTACTCGATAGTCGGTGGTCCCCAGAAGGAGCTCGACTACGAGAAGAACGGCGAGAAGACCACCAGCTACAAGGGCAAGAGCGGGGTCAGCCTCTCCAACCCGGTCAACCGCGCCGCCTACGCGGTGGCGTTCGGCGAGCCCCAGATCCTCTACTCGGGCGCGATCGGCGACGGTTCGCGGATCCTGTACAACCGCACCCCCAAGGAGCGCGTCGAGAAGGTCGCCCCCTGGCTGACCATCGACGGCGACGCCTATCCGGCGGTGGTCGGCGGCCGGATCAAGTGGGTCGTCGACGCCTACACCACGACCAACGGCTATCCGTACGCCTCGCGCACGACCCTGGGCGACAGTACGGCCGACTCGCTGAGCGACGGAGACCGCTCGGTGGTCGCGCAGCAGAACAAGGTCAACTACATCCGCAACTCGGTGAAGGCGACCGTGGACGCCTACGACGGCACGGTCAAGCTCTACGAGTGGGACACCAAGGACCCGGTCCTGAAGACCTGGGAGAAGGCGTTCCCGGGGACGGTCGAGCCCAAGGAGAAGATCAGCAAGGACCTGATGGAGCATCTGCGGTATCCGCAGGACCTCTTCAAGGTCCAGCGCGAGCTGCTGACCCGCTACCACGTCACCGACCCGACGCAGTTCTACAGCGGCAGTGACGCCTGGCAGGTCCCCGAGGACCCGACCCACAAGGACGGGAACGCGGTGCCGCCGTACTACCTGAGCATGAAGATGCCCGACCAGAAGGGGCAGACGTTCTCGCTGACGACGACGTTCACCCCCAACGGGCGTCCCAACCTGGGCGCGTTCATGTCGATCGACGCGGATGCCAACAGCAAGGACTACGGCACGATAAGACTGCTGAAGGTCACCTCCAACGTGCCAGGGCCACAACAGGTGCAGAGCGAGCTCAACGGTGATCCGGAGGTCGCCGAGTTCGTCCGGAACCTCAGAGGCACCGACTCCGACATCGAGTACGGCAATCTGCTCACCGTGCCACTGGACAACGGCTTCCTGTATATCGAGCCGGTCTACGCCCGCGGCGGCAGCGCCAACTACCCGCTGCTGAAGAAGGTGGGCGTCTCCTACGGCAAGGAGACCGTCTTCAAGGACACGCTGGGCGAGGCCCTGGACGCGGTCTTCGGCAAGTCGTCCGAGCAGCAGCCACCGAGCGACGGCGGGCAGGAGCCACCGTCGAGCGCCAACCCCACGGTGAAAGAAGCCCTCAAGGACGCCCAGAAGGCGTATCAGGACGGCCAGGACGCGCTCCAGAAGCAGCCGCAGGACTGGCAGGCGTACGGCAGGGCCCAGGACGATCTGAGGAACGCTCTGAACCGCGCCGCCAAGGCGGAGGCGAAGGCGGGCGACAAGCCGGGGCAGAAGCAGAACCAGCCACAGAGCCAGAGCGCCGGTGACGGCTCCGGCAAGAAGGGCGGCTGACCCTCTGACGACCTGCGAGAACGGCCGGGCGGCCGACCCCGCGCACCGTGATACGGTGGTGACAACACAGCGCGGGGTGGAGCAGCTCGGTAGCTCGCTGGGCTCATAACCCAGAGGTCGCAGGTTCAAATCCTGTCCCCGCTACTGACAGACACGGCCCGGATCCGCAAGGATCCGGGCCTTGTTGTGTGTTCTGCGAGCGTCCACTCGGGGAATGCGGATACAAGCGTTTGGGTTGTCTCTCTGTGGGCATGTCGACAAAACGCTGAAGTGACCTCCTCGGCTGCGGTATACCAGGTGTACGCCGGATGCGGGTGATGTCACGATGGGATTTATGGGGGACAGGGTCAGTCTGTTGGAGACAGGGCGTTTTGTGCACACGCATGACGATGCCGAGGAGGAGACCCGGCACCGTCGTGCCGCCGAGGCCGGTGACACCGCCGCGATGAGCGCACTGGGCGCGCTGCTGCTGCGCCGCGGTGACGTCGACGGTGCGGAACCGCATCTGCGGGGAGCCACCGCGGCGGGCGATCGCGCCGCCGCCAACAACCTCGGCGTCCTGCTGCACCAGCGCGGCTACGCCGACGAGGCGGCCGGCTGGTGGCGCATAGCCGCCGTCGCCGGATCCGCCGCCGCGGCCCACGCCCTGGGCCGGCACCACCGTGAGCGGGGCGATGAGCCCGCCGCCGAGTACTGGCTGCGCCAGTCCGCCGAATCCGGCCACACCCTGGGCGCGTACGCGCTGGGCGATCTGCTGGAGCACCGTAGCGACATCGGCGCCGAGCGCTGGTTCCGCACGGCCGCCGAGCGCGGCCACCGCGAGGCCGCGTACCGGCTCGCCCGCATCCTGGACGACCGCGGCGACGAGGGCGACGAGCCGGTGGCCGAGCGCCGCCGCGGCGCCGAGGGGGCCGGGCCGCAGGAGGCCGAGCAGTGGTACCGGCAGGCCGCCGCGCGCGGCCACCGGCGCGCCGCGCTCCACCTCGGCACGCTGCTGGAGAAGCGCGGTGAGACCAAGGAGGCCGGCCGCTGGTACCTGATGTCCGCCAAGGACGGTGAGTCCCGCGCCGCCTGTGCGCTCGGCTTCCTGCTGCGCGACGCGGGCGACACGGACAGCGCGGCCGTCTGGTGGCACCGGGCGGCCCAGGACGGCGACGGCAACGCCGCCAACGCGCTCGGCGCGCTGCACGCCGACCGGGGCGAGACCCAGACCGCCGAGCGCTGGTACCGCGCCGCGCTCGACGCCGGGGACATCAACGGCGCCTACAACCTCGGGCTGCTCTGCGCCGAGCAGGGCCGCACCGCACAGGCCGAGCAGTGGTACCGCCGCGCCGCCTACGCGGGCCACCGCGAGGCCGCCAACGCGGTCGCCGTCATGCTGCTGCAGCGCGGCGACGCGGCGGGCGCCGAGCCGTGGTTCTCCAAGGCGGCCGAGGCGGGCAGCGTCGACGCCGCGTTCAACCTGGGGATCCTGTACGCGGGCCGGGGCGAGGGCCGGGCGGCCCGGCAGTGGTACGAGCGGGCCGCCGCCGCCGGGCACACCGAGGCGGCGCTGCAGGTCGGCCTCGCCCTGCAGCGGGACGGCGACCTCCAGGGCGCCGAGCGCCATCTGCGCTGCGCTGCCGGAGGCGGCAGCGCCGAGGGCGCCTTCCGGCTGGCCGCGCTGCTGGACCGCTCGTCGGTCGGCGGCGATCCGGCGACCGGCACCGGCTTCGGCAGCTCGTCCGGGACGCGCTTCCCGACCCCGCCGTCCGACGACGGCTCCGGGCCGCACGTCCCCGAGTACGAGGAGTGGTACGAGCGTGCCGCGCGCCAGGGCCACCGGCGGGCCCAGGTGCGGGTGGGCATGTTCGCCGCCGCCCGCGGCGACGTGGTCGAGGCCGCGCGCTGGTACCGGGCGGCGGCCGAGGCAGGCAGCAGCAACGGCGCGTTCAACCTGGGGCTGCTGCTGGCCCGGGAGGGCAGCGAGCCGGAGGCCGCCCTGTGGTGGACGCGTGCCGCCGAGGCGGGGCACGGCCGGGCCGCGCTGCGGCTCGCGCTGCTCGCGGCCCGCCGCGGGGCGCTCACCGAGGGGCAGCGGTGGTGTGCGCGGGCGGTGGAGCTGGGGCCCGCGGAGGTCACCGAGCGCGCGGCGCGGCTGCGGGACGCGCTGCAGCAGGAGCTCACGGCGTAGCAGGAGCTCGTGGAGCAGGGGCAGCTCGCGCGTAGCAGGAGCTCGCGGCGTCGCGGGTAGCTCATGGCGTTGTGCTCCGGGCCGGAACCCCGGCCCGGAGCCACCGGCGGGCGTCCCGCCGGTAACCGATTTGCTCCTGCCGTCCACCCCGGGTTAAGGTTGCAACACAACGACGCGGGGTGGAGCAGCTCGGTAGCTCGCTGGGCTCATAACCCAGAGGTCGCAGGTTCAAATCCTGTCCCCGCTACCAATACGAAAGGCCCGGATCCTCCAGGATCCGGGCCTTTCGCCTGTTGTGGCGGTCTGTCGTGGCCGTCTCTCGCGGTCGTTCTCAGGCCGCGCAGTCGGGGCAGAGCCCCCGGTAGGTCACCTCGACCGCGGAGATCGCGAAGCCGTAGCGCTCCTGCGTGGGCAGGTCGGCGAGCAGATCGCCGGAGGGGTGGACGTCGCGGATGGTGCCGCACTTCGCGCACACCAGGTGCTGATGCGCGTGGTGTGCGTTCGGGTCGTAGCGCTTGGCCCTGCCGTCCGTGGTGACCTCGATCACCTCACCGAGCGAGACGAGCTCGCCGAGGGTGTTGTAGACGGTCGCGCGGGAGATCTCGGGCAGTCGCACGGCCGCCGCCGCGTGGACTTCGTCGGCGGTGTAGTGCACATGGTCCCCGTCGAGGACCTCGGCGACGACACGCCGCTGCGCCGTCAGCCTCCAGCCGCGTCCCCTGAGCCGTTCCAGCAGGTCACTCATGCCATTCACCTATCAGTCAGATAAGGACAAGGGTAGCAGCGGACGGGTCCTTGGCCAGATCGGGTACGACTTTCCAATGCTTCTTGACTTAGACATTGTCCAATGTAGGATCGAGAACAGCCCCAGACCAAGGGACAGAATGCGAGTACGCAGGAGGCGCATGTGACGGTCCAGGACAACATCACTGGTCCGCTGACCACGGAGTCCGGGGCTCCGGTGGCGGACAACCAGAACAGCGAGACGGCGGGCGTCGGCGGTCCGGTCCTCATCCAGGACCAGCACCTGATCGAGAAGCTCGCCCACTTCAACCGCGAGCGGATCCCGGAGCGGATCGTGCACGCGCGGGGCGCCGGTGCGTACGGCACCTTCACCGTGACCGCGGACGTGAGCAAGTACACCCGCGCGTCGTTCCTCTCCGAGGTCGGCAAGCAGACCGAGACGTTCCTGCGCTTCTCGACGGTCGCCGGCAACCTCGGCTCGGCGGACGCGGTGCGCGACCCGCGCGGCTTCGCGCTGAAGTTCTACACCGAGGACGGCAATTACGACCTGGTCGGGAACAACACCCCGGTGTTCTTCATCAAGGACGCCATCAAGTTCCCCGACTTCATCCACACCCAGAAGCGCGACCCGTACACCGGCTCGCAGGAGGCGGACAACGTCTGGGACTTCTGGGGGCTCTCGCCCGAGTCCACCCACCAGGTGACCTGGCTGTTCGGCGACCGCGGCATCCCCGCCTCGTACCGCCACATGAACGGCTACGGGTCGCACACCTACCAGTGGAACAACGCCGCGGGCGAGGTCTTCTGGGTGAAGTACCACTTCAAGACCGACCAGGGGATCAAGAGCCTCACCACCGCCGAGGCGGCCGAGACCTCTGGTCTGGACCCGGACAGCCACCAGCGCGATCTGCGCGAGGCCATCGAGCGCGGTGACTTCCCGACCTGGACCGTGCAGGTGCAGATCATGCCGGCGGCCGACGCGGCGAACTACCGCTTCAACCCGTTCGACCTGACCAAGGTCTGGCCGCACGAGGACTACCCGCCGATCGAGATCGGCAAGCTGGAGCTGAACCGCAACCCGCGGAACATCTTCGCCGAGGTCGAGCAGTCGATCTTCTCGCCGGCCCACTTCGTGCCGGGCATCGGCCCGTCCCCGGACAAGATGCTCCAGGGCCGCCTCTTCGCGTACGGCGACGCCCACCGCTACCGCGTCGGCATCAACGCCGACCACCTGCCGGTGAACCGTCCGCACGCGGCCGAGGCGCGCACCTACGGCCGGGACGGCTTCCTGTACGACGGCCGTCACGCGGGCGCCAAGAACTACGAGCCCAACAGCTTCGGCGGCCCGGCGGAGACCGGCCGGCCACTGTGGCAGCCGTCCCCGGTCTCCGGCCGGACCGGTGACCACGAGGCCCCCTCGCATGCCGAGGACGACGACTTCGTCCAGGCGGGGAACCTCTACCGGCTGATGTCGGACGACGAGAAGGCGCGCCTGATCGAGAATCTGGCGCAGTTCATCGCCAAGGTCTCCCGCGATGACATCGCACAGCGGGCGATCGAGAACTTCCGCAAGGCGGACGCCGACTACGGCAAGCGGCTGGAGGCCGCGGTTCAGGCCCTGCGCGGCTGACGGACGCTTGCCGTATCAACCGAAGAGGCCGGACGCCGTTGGGCTCCGGCCTCTTCGTGTGCCGGGCGCGGTGTGCCGTGGGCGGGTGCGACGGATGCGGTGAGCCGGGTGCGAAGTCCGGTTCCGCTTCCGGTGCGCCTCAGGCCGGTACGGGCTGGGGGATCGGGGCCCAGCAGCGGATGATGTCGCGCACCGACACCACTCCGACGGGGCCGTCCGCGTCGAGGACGACCAGATGGCGGAAGCCGCCCTGGGTCATCGTGCGGGCCGCCTCGTCCAGCGTCCACCCGGGGGCGGCGAAGACGACGTCGGCGGTGGTGTGGTCGTGCGCGGTCTCCTGATCGGGGTCCTGGCCCGCCCCCACCGAGTTGAGGATGTCGCGCTCGGTGAGAATCCCCAGGCCGCAGGTGTCGGGATCGAGCACGATGGCCGATCCGACCCGGCGTGCGGACATCAGCCGGGCGGCCTGACGGAGCGTGTGCGCGGGGCCGATGGTGAGGACCACCGAGCTCATGGCGTCACGGACGTGCATGGGCATGGATGGAGCCACCTCCTTGGTGAACCCATTCGAGAATAGATTCACAAGTTCACAAGGTCTTGGATTCTCATGTTCACATGCCTTGGTGGATCCAACAAGGGCGCGCGGTGGCCGACGGGCCGCCGAGCGCGCCCCGCGCTCCGGTTCACACTCCGGTTCTCGTCCGGCTCTCACACCGGTGGGCCCTCAGGAGGACCGCAGATAGTCCAGCATCGCCCCGTGCAGCAGCCCATTGGACGCCGCCGCGTCGCCGCTGTTCGGGCCGGGCACGCCGTCGAGCCCGGTGAAGCGGCCGCCCGCCTCCTGGACGATCACCGCGTTGGCCGCCATGTCCCACAGCGACAACTCCGGTTCGGCGCAGATGTCCACCGAGCCCTCGGCGACCATCATGTACGGCCAGAAGTCGCCGTAGCCACGGGTGCGCCAGCAGGCGCGCGTCAGATCGAGGAAGCCGTTCAGCTTGCCGCGCTCCTCCCAGCCGCTGAGCGAGGAGTACGCCAACGAGGCGTCGGAGAGGCTGTTCACCTTCGAGACCGCAAGCCGCGACGCGGAGGACAGGCTGCGCCCGGTGTACGCCCCCAGCCCCTCGGCGGCCCACCAGCGGCGTCCCAGCGCCGGCGCGGAGACCACCCCGACCACCGGGCGGTCGCCGCCCTCACCGCGCTCCATGAGGGCGATCAGGGTGGCCCAGACCGGGACCCCGCGCACGTAGTTCTTGGTGCCGTCGATCGGGTCGATCACCCAGCGCCGCGGGCCGCTGCCCTCGCTGCCGAACTCCTCGCCGAGCACCGCGTCGCGCGGCCGGGCGCGCTGGAGGGAGCCGCGGATCAGCTCCTCGGCCGCCTTGTCGGCCTCGCTCACCGGCGTCATATCGGGTTTTGTCTCGACCTTGAGGTCGAGCGCCTTGAACCGCTCCATGGTGGTCGAGTCGGCGGCGTCGGCGAGGACGTGGCCGAGACGCAGGTCATCGTGGTAGTCGGGCATGGCCGAACAGTATCGAGCGGAAAAGACCGGGAGCCACGCGACTCCACATGCCAGGGACGCGGGCCGTACGGGTCGGCCCGTGCGGGGCTCTTGACTTCATCTGGCGGCCCGTCAATTCTGTCGGGCACATGCCGCTGGGAGGCGGCGATGCCCGCTCTGGGAGGCGACGATGCCCGCAGCGCGTGAATCCTTACTCGACGCGGCCTTCGCCGCGCTCGAGGGCCGTCCGTGGCCGAGGGTCAAGATGGCCGAGGTCGCGGCGGCGGCCGGGGTCTCCCGGCAGACCCTCTACAACGAGTTCGGCAGCAAGGAGGGCCTCGCCCGTGCTCTGGTGCGGCGCGAGGCCGACGCGTATCTGAGCGGGGTCGAGCGGGCGCTGTCCGGGGCGTCCGGCGCGGCGGGCCCCAGGGAGCGGCTGGCCGCCGCGGCGGTGTGGACGGTCCGCTCGGCGACCGAGAATCCACTGGTGCGGGCGGTGCTCACGGGCTGCTGGAACGAGCGGCTGCCGACGTCCGTGACGTCCGTAAGGACGGCACCGCCCGGCCCGCTGCCCGCGCCGGGCGAGCTGCTCGGCGAGGCGCGGGACCGGGCGGTGCGGCTGCTGGCGGGCGACTGGCCGCCCGGTGCGGTCGAGCTGCCGCTGGCCTGCGAGGCGGTCGCCAGACTGGCCCTGTCGTACGTGGTGGCGCCCGCCCCGGTGGCTGATGTGGCCCGTATGGTGCGCACGGTGCTGGCCTGAACCCACCCGGGCGGCCGGGCTCAGTGGGCCGAGCCGGAGAGCTGGAGTCCTATCACGCCGATGATCACCAGGCTGATGGAGACGATCTTGAGCATGGAGACGAGATCGTCGAGGAAGATCATGCCGTAGATCGCGGTCCCGGCGGCCCCGATCCCCGTCCACACCGCGTACGCGGGCCCCACGTCGAGCTTCTTCAGGGACAGCGTCAGCAGTCCGAAACTGCCGAGCGCGAACGCGCAGAACGCGACCGTCGGCCAGAGGCGGGTGAAGCCGTGCGAGAGCTTGAGACAGACGGCGAAGCCCGTTTCGAGAAGCCCGGCGACCACGACCAGCAGCCACGCCATAGAGATGCCCTCCCGTGCCGCCGTCGGCTGCCGCCGCCCGGGGCCCGCCCGGTCGCCTGGACTCCTTGATGCGATTATCCATTTACCGTCCCGGGTGGACGGCAAACACGCTCCCCAGGAGGTGTCCCGCGGATCTTGAGCGCCTATGGCGGGCTGCTCCCCGGACGGGCCCTAGTCGCCCTCCCGCCGCTCCCGGGTCGCCAGCAGCCGTCGCAGGGAGTACAGCCGGGCCGGTTCGGCGTGGCCGTCGGCCACCCACTGGTCCAGCGCGCAGTCCGGCTCGTCGTGGCTGCAGGCGCGCGGGCAGCCCTCGGTGCCCGGCTCCAGGTCCGGGAAGGCGTGGATGACCCGCGCCGGGTCCACATGGTGCAGCCCGAAGGACCGTACGCCCGGGGTGTCGATCACCCACCCCTTGGTGTCCGGCAGGGGCAGCGCGAGCGCGGAGGTGGTGGTGTGGCGGCCGCGGCCGGTGACCGCGTTCACCCGGCCGGTGGCCCGCTGGTGGTCCGGGACCAGCGCGTTCACCAGCGTCGTCTTGCCCACGCCCGAATGGCCGACGAAGACCGTGATCCGGTCCGTCAGCTGCTCCCGCACCCGGTCGGCGGTGTCCCCGTCGGCCAGCTCGTCACGGCTGGTGACGACAAAGGGGACGCCGAGCGGCTCATAGGTCTTCAGCATCTCCTCGGCGGGTGCCAGATCGGACTTGGTGAGCACGAGCAGCGGTTCGAGCCCCGCGTCGAAGGCGGCCACCAGACACCGGTCGATCAGGCGCGGGCGCGGTTCCGGATCGGCGAGCGCGGTCACGATCGCTAGCTGGTCGGCGTTGGCGACCACGACCCGCTCGTACGGATCGTCGTCGTCGGCGGTCCGGCGCAGGACGGAGGAGCGCTCCTCGACCCGGACGATCCGGGCGAGCGTGTCCTTGTCGCCGGTCAGATCCCCGACGACCGCGACCCGGTCGCCGACCACGACGCCCTTACGGCCGAGCTCGCGGGCCTTCATGGCGGTGATGGTGCGGTCCTCGACCAGGACCGTGAGCCGGCCGCGGTCGATCGTCAGCACGAACCCCTCGGCGGCGTCCTCGTGCTTGGGGCGGATGTTGGAGCGCGGCCGGTTGCCCTTGCGGTTGGGGCGGACCCGAACGTCATCCTCGTCGGTGTGCTTGCCGTAGCGGCGCATGAGTCCAGGCTCTCAGGATCTCCGCGCCGAGGTCGTCGTCGCGTCGAGCATGCCGGTCCACAGACCGGGGAAGTCGGGAAGGGTCTTGGCGGTGGTGGACACGTTCTCGACCAGCACACCGTCGACGGCGAGGCCCAGTACGGCGGCGGCGGTGGCCAGCCGGTGGTCCTCGTAGGTGTGGAAGATCCCGCCGTGCAGCGGCCGGGGGCGGATCCGCAGTCCGTCCTCGGTCTCGGCGACGTCCCCGCCGAGCTCGTTGATCTCCTTGGCGAGGGCGGCGAGCCGGTCGGTCTCATGGAGCCGCAGATGCGCGATGCCGCGCAGCACCGACTCGGAGTCGGCCAGCGCCGCGACCGCCGCGATCACAGGGGTGAGCTCGCCGACCTCGTGCAGATCGGCGTCGATCCCGGTGATCCGGCCCGTTCCGGTGAAGGTCAGACCGGCGTCGGTGAGGTCGTAGGAACCGCCCATCTCGGTGAAGATGCGGCGCAGTTCGTCCCCGGGCTGGGTGGTGCGGTCCGGCCAGTCGGGGATGGTCACCCGGCCGCCGGTGACCAGGGCGGCGGCCAGGAACGGCGCCGCGTTGGACAGATCGGGCTCGACGACCAGGTCGCGGCCGAGCAGCGCGCTCGGCGCCACCCGCCAGACGCCCCGCTCGCCGCCCGCCTCCGCGGTGTCCACCCGTGCGCCCGCCGCGCGCAGCATGTCGACGGTCATCCGGATGTGCGGCAGGGAGGGCAGCGCGGCGCCGATGTGGCGCACCTCGACGCCCTGGTTGAAGCGCGGCGCGGACAGCAGCAGCGCGCTCACGAACTGGGAGGACGACGAGGCGTCGATGCGGACCGGGCCGCCGTCCAGCGCCCCGCCGCCGTGCACGGTCATCGGCAGCGCGCCGCGGCCGTCGTCGTCGATGCGGGCGCCGAGGGCGCGCAGCGCGTCGATCACGCCGTGCAGCGGGCGCTCATGGGAGCGGGGGTCGCCGTCGAAGTGGACGGGGCCGTCGGCCAGGGCGGCGACCGGGGGCAGGAAGCGCATCACGGTGCCGGCGTTGCCGACGTCGATGGTGGCCGGGCCGTGCAGCCCCGCCGGGATGACCCGCCATGCCTCTCCGCCGCCGGAGGGGCCGCCCGAGCCGAGGGCGCCGTCGGACACCGTCTCCTCGATGCCGACGCCCATGGCGCGCAGCGCGGCGGCCATCAGGAGGGTGTCGCGGGAGCGGAGCGGGCGGCGCAGCCAGCCGGGTTCGGCGGCGAGCGCGGCCAGGATCAGACCGCGGTTGGTAACCGACTTGGATCCGGGCACGGTGACGGTCGCGGCCACCGCTCCATCGGCGGTCGGAGCGGGCCAGAGGGCGGTGTGATCGCCCGGGGAGGTCTCAATGCCGGTCATGGGTCTCACTTTAGTGGTTCGCCCGGAGTGCCAATCTTGATCGAAAGTGGCGAAACCCAGTCGAAACACGGCGCTGCTACCGCGCGCCGAGGGTCGCGCACTATGCGCCGGGGGTGGCGCGCCGGACGCGCGTACGGGTCACAGCCCCAGCAGCCAGCGCCCGCCGGCGAGCAGCGAACACAGCGAGACCACGTGGAAGAGCAGCAGCCAGGCGCCGGCCGGAATGCCCGTCAGCCGGGCCAGTTGGTCGGGGTCGGAGTCGTACGCGCCCTGGTGCCGGCGCTTGCGCTGGAGCTCGAAGGGCGGGCGCACACCCCCCAGGAGGAGGAACCAGACCACGGCATACGCGAACCCCGCCTGGACGTCCGGCCCGGTCAGCCAGGAGACGAGGAAGAAGGCGGCCCCGCTGATGACGACCGTAAGGACGCCATACGCGTTGCGGATCATCACCAGCATCGCGACCAGCAGCGCCGTCGTCCCCCACAGCAGCAGGGTGATGTGGTTCGCCGCCAGCAGCCAGGCGCCGCCGAGGCCCAGCAGGGAGGGGGCGGTGTAGCCGGACGCCGCCGTGAGGATCATGCCCAGGCCCGTGGGCTTGCCGCGGGAGACGGTCAGCCCCGAGGTGTCCGAGTGCAGCCGTATGCCGTCCAGCCGCCGCCCGCTGAGCAGGGCGACCAGGGCGTGGCCGCCCTCGTGGGCGATCGTGACGGCGTTACGGGCTATTCGCCAGGCGGTACGGAAGACGACGACCGCGAGCGCGACCACACCGGTGGAGACGACCAGCCAGGTGGTGGGGTCGGGCTGGGCGCCGGTCACCCGGTCCCACAGATCGGCGGCGTTCGTTGCGTCCATGTGCTGGCGGCTCCTCGCGTCGGTAGGGGTCGTGGCAGTGTGGCACCTATGTGCGGTCGATATGCAGCGAGCCGGAAGCCGGAGGATCTCGTCGGCATCTTCGGAGTGGAGAAGTGGGAACCGGAGGAGACTCTGGCGCCGGACTGGAACGTCGCGCCCACCAAGGACGTGTACGCGGTGCTCGAACGCCCTCTTAAAGACGCAGACGAGCCGCGCCCGGTTCGCCAGCTCAGGGCGCTGAAGTGGGGGCTCGTGCCCTCCTGGGCGAAGTCGCCCGAGGGCGGCGCGAAGATGATCAACGCACGGGCCGAGACCGTGCACGAGAAGCCCTCCTACCGGCGCCCGTTCGCCTCCCGGCGCTGCATCCTGCCCGCCGACGGCTACTACGAGTGGGTCACCGCGGCGCAGGAGCGGCAGCTCGAGGAGAAGGGCAAGCGCAGGCCCCGCAAGCAGCCGTACTTCGTGACCCCGGTGGACGGCTCGGTGATGGCCATGGCCGGGCTGTACGAGTTCTGGCGGGACCGGACGCTGCCGGACGATCATCCGCGCTCGTGGTGGGTGACCTGCACGGTGATCACGACCGAGGCGGACAAGGAGCCCTTCGGGGGCGTGGGCCACGACGAGGGACCGCGGTCGCTGGCCGAGATCCATCCCCGGATGCCGCTGGTTCTCACCGAGGACCGCTGGGCCTCCTGGCTGGATCCCGCCCGCACCGACCCCGACGACCTGCTGCCGCTGCTGGCGCCGCCGCCCTCCGGGCTGCTGCGGGCCTATCCGGTGGCGACCGGGGTGAGTGATGTCCGTAACAACGGCCCCGAGCTGCTGGAGGAACTCGAGGCCCCGGAGGAGGGCACGCTGTTCTGATGGCCGCCAAGAAGACGGAATCGCCCGAGGTGACGACCGAGACGGTGACGACCGAGACGGTGCCGACCCCGGCCGGGGACGCCCGGATCACCTGGCATCACGCGCCCGGCGCCCATGCCCTGCTCGCCGCGAGCCACGGCGCCGGCGGGGGCATCGAGGCGCGCGACCTGCGCGCGCTGGCCGCGGTGCTCCCCGGGCGCGGGGTGAGCGTGGCGCTGGTCGAGCAGCCGTGGCGGGTGGCGGGCAAGAAGATCGCGCCCGCGCCCTCGACCCTGGACACCGGATGGCGCGCCCTGTGGCCCGCGCTGGAGAAGGCCGGGCTGCCGATCGTGGCGGGCGGCCGCAGCGCCGGGGCGCGGGTGGCCTGCCGGACCGGCCGGGAGCTGGGCGCGAAGGCCGTGCTGGCGTTGTCGTTCCCGCTGCACCCACCGGGCAAGCCGGAGCGGTCCCGGGCCGATGAGCTGCTGGCCACGGGGGTGCCGACGCTGATCGTCCAGGGCGGCCGGGACCCTTTCGGACGGCCGGAGGAGTTCCCCGAGCTGCCCGCGGACATGGAGCTCGTGACGGTGCCGTACGGCGATCACGTCTTCGGCCTGCCGAAATCGGCGGACCTCGACGAGCCCGCGGCGCTCGCCCTGATCACCGGCGCCGTCGCCGACTGGCTGCCGCGCGCCCTGGCCTGACCTGGGCGGGCCGGGGGAGCCGGGGCCGGGCGCGGGAATGCGACGGAGGGGTCCCGTGTTGTAAGGGCCGTTGGTACTCACCGTGTAAGAGGCACTGATACGCGGAATACGAGGAAAGGGAGATTCCCGCATGGGTTCGCTTGCTTGCCCGGCCCGTCCGCACGGCGCTGACCTCGACTGGTCGCAGCTCCAGGCGGCACAGGCTGTGAAGATCGGAGCGGCGGGCGCACCGGATCGTCGTCTATTCTCCGATTCGAGCGGGTCCACATCCGGACCCGACGCGAAGCTGGAGGAGGTGGGTCAGGTCACTGGGACCGACGCAGGGACCGACGGCGTTACCGAGGGAGAGCCGGTCGAGCGGTCGCAGGAGACGTCCTCGGAGCGCAACGCGCGCTTTGAGCGGGACGCCCTTGCCTTCCTGGACCAGATGTACTCGGCCGCGCTGCGGATGACGCGGAACCCGGCCGACGCCGAGGACTTGGTGCAGGAGATGTACGCCAAGGCGTACGGGTCCTTCCACCAGTTCCGTGAGGGCACCAACCTCAAGGCGTGGCTGTACCGCATCCTGACCAACACCTTCATCAACTCGTACCGCAAGAAGCAGCGGGAGCCCCAGCGCAGCGCGGCCGAGGAGATCGAGGACTGGCAGCTCGCGCGCGCCGAGTCGCATATGTCGACCGGTCTGCGGTCCGCCGAGTCGCAGGCCCTCGACCACCTGCCCGACTCCGATGTCAAGGCAGCCCTTCAGGCCATCCCCGAGGAGTTCCGCATCGCGGTCTATCTCGCGGATGTCGAGGGCTTTGCCTACAAGGAGATCGCGGACATCATGGGTACACCCATCGGTACGGTGATGTCCCGACTGCACCGTGGGCGCCGCCAGCTTCGCGATCTGCTGGAGGACTACGCCCGTGGGCGCGGGCTGGTCCCCGCGGGCGCGGCCGCCGGGGCGGACGAGTCGCACGATCGGAAAGGCGCGGACTCATGAGCTGCGGAGAGCCGCATGAGACGGACTGCTCCGAGGTTCTCGATCACCTCTACGAGTTCCTCGACCACGAGATGCCGGACGGCGACTGCGCCAAGTTCGAGGTGCATTTCGACGAGTGCTCTCCCTGCCTGGAGAAGTACGGCCTCGAGAAGGCCGTGAAGAAGCTCGTGGCGCGGTGCTGCGGCCAGGACGACGTGCCCAGCGACCTCCGTTCGAAGGTCATGGGGCGGATCGAGCTGATCCGCGCCGGGCAGGTGGTGCCCGAGCGTGAGGTCACCGCGGAGACGAACGCTCCGAGCACCGCCCAGGAGTGACCACCGCCCAGGAGTGACCACCGCCCAGGAGTGACCCCCGGCCAGGAGTGACCCCCGGCCTTGAGCGCCGGTGGATCGTCCCTCGATGACCGTTCGTCGATGGGGCGCGTTGAACGACTGCCCGTCGACCGTCCGTCGATTGATCGTCAGCCGATCCTCGACCGGTTGGTTGATCGTCAACGAGCCTGGCGGGTTCCCGGCCCCACCTTCGGTGATCAGATCATCACTCGAAGGGGTGTAATCGGACAGTCCCTCCGATCTCATCCGCCCCAGTCCGGCCTAAGCTCCCCAACCACCTGACCCGCCCCCGTCCTGGAGGGGCGGCGCAACGGACGTGGATGGGGAGGAGGACACCGTGCGGGCACTTCCCCACGGGGCGCGCGCCTATGTCCTGTGCGCCGTGCTCGCCGGGGGGCTCTGTGCCGCCCCGGCCGTACGGCCCGGAGCGGCCGTCCCCTGGGCCACGGCCGCCCTGCTCGCCGTGGTGCACGCGGTGGGCTCCAGGGTCCGCGCCCGCTGGCCCGAATGGTGCAGCCCCGTCCTTCTGGCCGGGGCTTTTCTGCTGCCGCCCGCCGCCGCGGCGCTGGTCGCCGTGCCGGGTGCGCTGCTCGCCCGCGTCGAGCGGCCCCCGGCCGGGACACGGCGGGCCTGGCGCGCCGCACGGCTCTCGCTGGCCGTCTGGGCCGCCTCGTGCGCCTTCGCGGCTCTGGGCGGCTCTCGGGCCCTCAGCGCCCTGTGGGCGCTCGGTGGCGGCGCACAGGACCCCGCTGCGCAGCTTGCCGTCGCCGAGGCATCCGGTACGCCCGGCTTTGCGTACGCCCTGGCGGCCGCCGTCGCCGCCGCGCTCGTTCTGGGCCTGACCGCCACCGCCCTGGAGGGCGGGGTGCTGGTCACCGCCGAGCGCCACTCCCCGCGCGCCGCCTGGTGCGGCCGGCTGCCCGGTGCGCTCGCCCCGTATCTGGTGCACGGGCCCGCCGGGCTCGCCATGGCGGTGCTCTGGCGCAGCCCTTACGGACCGGCGGCGGCCCTGCTGGTGCTGCTGCCGATGTACGTCTGCGCCTGCGGATTCGTGCTCTACCGCCGCGAGAGCGCCGCCCATCAGGCCACCATCCGGGCCCTGGTCCAGGCGGTCGACATCAAGGACCGCTACACCCGGGGCCACAGCGAGCGTGTCGGCCGGGCCTCCGCGATGATCGCCCGCGAGCTGGGCATGAGCGGCGACCGGCTGGAGGTGGTGCGGATCGCGGGCATCCTCCACGACGTGGGCAAGCTCGGCGTGCCCACCCGGCTGCTGCGGAAGAACGGCCCGCTCACCCCCGATGAGCGCCGGGTGATCGAGCTCCACCCCGAGTACGGCGACGAGATGGTGCGCGGCATCGGCTTCCTGGGCGAGGCGCGGGCCGCGATCCTCCACCACCATGAGCGGCTGGACGGCAGCGGCTATCCGTACGGGCTCGCCGGGGCGCAGATCCCGGAGTTCGCCCGGGTGGTCGCGGTGGCGGACGCCTTCGACGCGATGACCTCCACGCGTACGTACCGCAGGGCCCGGCCGGTGGACACGGCCGTGGAGGAGCTGAAGCGGTGTGCGGGGTCGCAGTTCGACCCCCGGATGGTGCGGGCCCTCAGCACCGCCCTGGACCGCCACGGCTGGCATGCGGCGGTCACCGCGGACGCCCCCGAGGAGCGCGGAAACGTCCCGCCAGATCCTTTGAGCCCGCCGCTGGAGCTGCCGCCCCTGGTACGCGCGGCGGCTTCCGGCTCGGCTGACGGCCCCGAGCCCCGTCCTGGCCTCGGCGCCCCCGGCGGTGGGCCATGAGCCCCAAGCAGGACCCGCCCACCGCCCCCGGCGGCTCGGACCGGGACCCCCGGCCCGCCCGGCGTCCCCGCCGCGCCGCCCCGGACGGCCCCGGGGTGGCCCCGGCACGGGCCGGAGGAGAGCCAGTCTCGCCGGACGCAGCAGTCGCCCCGGGTGGCCCGGAAGCCTCGGGCGGGGGCGGGGGCCGTGGCACGACCCGCCCCGGACCGGGTGACCGGGACGAGAGCGCGGCCCAGTGGCCATCCCGGGCGGCCCGCTCCACCCCGGCACCGGCCGCACCTCGCCTCCCGAAGGCCCTCCGCGGCAGCCTCGGCTGGCTCGCGGAACGACACGACCGGGCCCTCCGCCGCGCCGCCCCGGACGGCCCCGGGGTGGCCCCGGGACGGGCCGGGGGAGAGCCCGTCTCGCCGGACGCAGCAGTCGCCCCGGGTGGCCCGGAAGCCTCGGGCGGGGGCGGGGGCCGTGGCACGACCCGCCCCGGACGGGGTGACCGGGACGAGAGCGCGGCCCAGTGGCCATCCGGGGCGGCCCGCTCCGTCCCGGCACCGGCCGCACCTCGCCTCCCGAAGGCCCTCCGCGGCAGCCTCGGCTGGCTCGCGGAACGACACGACCGGGCCCTTGACCGCGCCCGCGGACAGCAAGGCGAGCCCGCGACCGCCCGTAAGGAGGCCCGGCCCACGGCCGCCGACGCGGGCGGTGGTCCGGCTGCGGACCGCGAGGAGGGCCGCGGCGGGGGCGTCCGTAAGGGAGGCCGGGGCGAGAACGTCCACGAGGAGGGCCGGGCTGCGGGCCTCCCCGGGGGAGACCAGGGCGCAGGCGCCCGCCAGGCGAGCCGTAGCGCGCGCGTTAGCGGGAAGGGCCGTGGCGCGGGCCTCCCCGAGAGAGGCAGGGACGCGGGCGGTCGCGAGGAAGGGCGGGGCGCGGCCGTCCGTAAGGGCGGCGTGGGCGTCCGCGAAGAGGGGCGGAGAGCGGGTGTCCGCAAGGGCGGTCCAGGCGTCCGCCGGGCGGGCCGCGGCGCGGGTGTCCGTAAGGGCGGCGTGGGCGTCCGCTGGACGAGCCGCGGCGCGGGTGTCCGTAAGGGAAGCCGGGGCGCGGGCTACCGCGAAGACGGCGTGGGTGCCCGGGCCCGGGAGCGCATATCGGGGCGCCGTTATGGCGGCCTTACCGTTGTCGCCGTGTATGGCGCGGCCGGGGCGCTTGCCGTGGTCGCGCTCGTGTGGACCGAGTGGCACGGGGTGCGGCAGCCGGAGGCGGCGTTGGCCTTCGGGGCGCTCATCGCCGTAGGGGAGGCGATCCGGTGCGTGGAGGCTCCGCCCGCCCTTCCGGGGGGTAGTGGGGTGCCCGATCCGCGTGGGGAGCCCGCGCCCGTCGCCGCCGCGGGTGCCCTCGGCTACGCCCTGCTGGGGCGGCTCGGCGGGGAGCCGACCACACACGGTGTCCTCCAGGTGGTCACCGTCGTCGTGGCCGCCTCCCTGGCCGGGCTGGTGGCGCCGCTGGCGCTGGGCTGCCCGGTCGACCCCGGCCACACCGCCCGCCGGGTGCTCACCGTCGCGTTCGCCGCCATCTGTTTCCAACCGCTGCACCGGACCGGCCTCTTGGGCTCCTGGTTCGGCCACAGCCCGTATCTCGTCGGCTATTTGCTCGCCCTGCTGGCCCTCACCGCCCTGTGTGACGCCGTCCTGGCCGCCGCGCTCGCCCGCGCCCGTACCGGCTGGCCTTACGGACCGCTGCTCCGCGACGAGCTGCGGTCGCTGCCGGGCGTTGCGGCGGCGGTCTGCGCGACCGCGGTGGTGATGCCGCTCACCGTGGCCGTCGCCGGGCTGTGGCCGGTGCCGGTGCTGGCGGTGCCGCTGCTGCTGATCCAGTACTCCTACCGCCGCTACGCGGGGATACGGGCCACCTACCGCCAGACCATCGC
Organism: Streptomyces violaceusniger Tu 4113; assembly: GCF_000147815.2. Taxonomy (NCBI): domain Bacteria; kingdom Bacillati; phylum Actinomycetota; class Actinomycetes; order Kitasatosporales; family Streptomycetaceae; genus Streptomyces; species Streptomyces violaceusniger. The sequence continues at coordinate 1,411,044 of NC_015957.1, forward strand.
CTCCCTGGCCCGGTCGACCGAGATAGCCGGGTACACCCCGACGGGCCACGCCCGTGAGGTGGCCGCGCTCAGCCGGGCGGTGGGGCGTGAGCTGGGGCTCTCCGAGCCGCGGCTGACCGTGCTGGAGTACGCGGCGCTGATGCACGACATCGGCCAGCTCTCGCTGCTGGACCCGGTGCCCGCCGGGGCCACCGAGCCGCTGCCCGCCGCCGAGCAGCGCAAAATCGCGCTGCTCGGCGGCGCTGTGGTCCGCCAGACCGGGGTACCCGCCGAGGTGGCACAGGTCGTGGAGCGCCAGGCGGACCCGTACCGCGAGCAGCCACTCGCCGCGCGTATCGTGCGCGCGGTGAACGCGTATACCGAGCTGGTCAGCGGGCCAGGGGCCGAGGGTGCGGCCGGGGCGGCCGCCCTGCGCGCCCTGGAGCGGCTGCGGCTGGCCACGGCGCGCGACTTCGACCCCATCGTGGTCGAGACGCTCGCCACGGTGCTGTCGCACCAGGTGTACGGCCGGCCCCGGTGAGAACTCGCCGGTAATAAGCGGGCCTCCCGAGGGGCATGGTTGGATGCGAGGAGAGGGGTGCCAGGCCGAATGGCCGGTGGCAAGGAGGTGTGGAGGGCTTCGCATCCCGGCCGGAGGGTGAGGGGCCGGGCTGAGATGTCCGCGAATGTGTGGCAGGTTGTCTTCGAGGGAGGGCGACGCCGTCCGCGAAGGCATCTGGTACGGGACGACTTCGATACCGGCAGGCGGGAATCGTGAAGATCTTCGGCAAGGTACGGCACCGGCCGTCCGCCTCATGGCGGCAGGCCACGGACCGTGCGTTCACGCTCATCGGCGACGGCCGGTACGAGGACGCGGGAGCGCTGCTGACCCGCGCCGCCGACCTGGAGCCGTGGCTGTCGGAGTCCTGGTTCAACCTGGCGCTGCTGCACAAGTTCCGGCACGACTGGGAGCAGGCGCGCGCCGCGGGGCTGCGGGCGGTCGCGCTGCTGGACCGCGAGACGGGCGCTCCGGACTGGTGGAACGTGGGAATCGCGGCCACCGCGCTGCAGGACTGGCCGCTGGCCCGCCGCGCCTGGCAGGCGTACGGGCTGAAGGTGCCCGGAGAGGCGTCCGCGTCCGGGGAGCCGCTCGGCATGGAGCTGGGCAGCGCGGCGGTAAGGCTGTCCCCGGAGGGCGAGGCCGAGGTCGTCTGGGGCCGCCGGCTGGACCCGGCCCGGATCGAGGTGCTGTCCATCCCGCTGCCGTCGTCCGGGCGGCGCTGGGGCGAGGTGGTGCTGCACGACGGCGTACCGCACGGTGAGCGCGTGACCTCCGCGGGTCCCTCGTACCCGGTCTTCGACGAGATCGAGCTGTGGGCGCCGTCCCCGGTGCCGACCTGGGTGGTGCTGCTGGAGGCGGCCACCGAGGCCGACCGGGACGCCCTGGAGCGGCTCGCGGCGGACGCGGGCTTCGCGGCCGAGGACTGGTCGTCGTCGGTGCGGCTGCTGTGCCGCTCCTGCTCGGAGAGCCGGATGCCCAGCGACGAGGGCGAGGGCGAGCATCTGGACCCGCACGACCACAGCGAACCGGGCCACCCCGGGCCGCTGGGCCACCGTATGGCGGGCTCGGGTTCGCTGTGGGTCCCCGAGCGCGAATGCGGGATCGCGGCGCCCGGTGGGCTGGTGCGGGGGCTGCTGGACGGCTGGGTCGCCGACAGCCCGGACACCCGCGAGTGGCGGGATCTGGAAGAGGTCTGCTGACCGCCTGGCGGCTGGCGGCTGCCCTGGGGGCCTAGGGGGCTCGGCGGGCCGTGACGCCTGCGGCGGGCTGTCCCCTCCCCGCCCCTTCCCGAAACCGGGGCTCTGCGCCGGGCTCCGGATTGGGGCTCTGCCTCGGGCTCCGGATTGGGGCTCTGCCTCGGGCTCCGGATTGGGGCTCTGCCTCGGGCTCCGGATTGGGGCTCTGCCCCGGGCCCCGGATTGGGGCTCTGCCCCTTCCCGAAGCATCGATGTGCGGCTCCGCCTCGTGGTGGGACGCCGCCCCAGACTCCGGCCGGGCGACGCGGATGTGCGCGGGCCTCCGCCCGGCCATCCGCTGCCGCGACGATCGCCTCCTCGGCAGCCGGGGTCCAGAGGCGGAGCCCTGCCACGCGGCGGAGCCGCATATCGATGCTGCGGGAAGGGGCGGGGAGGGGAGAGACCCGCCGGATACCCCCTAGCCGACCTGTACGCCCCACCAGGGCCCGTGGAGGCCCGCTCACAGCGCGTAAGCACACCGCGCCCGGGCGCGTCGTGCCCGTACCCTGTAGGGCAACGCATCACGGTTGAGGGAAGGCACACGGCGGACGATGTCGCAGCAAGGGACGAAACAACAGGTGGTCGACGATTTCGTCGTGGACACGGAGGACTGCGAGGAGCGTGAGCGGGCCTTCCGCGAGCGCGGCACCGCCCGCCCGATCACCGTTTACGGCAACCCGGTCCTGCACAAGGAGTGCCGGGACGTGACCGTGTTCGACGAGGAGCTGGCGCGGCTCGTCGACGACATGTTCGCCAGCCAGCGGGCGGCGGAGGGCGTGGGCCTGGCCGCCAACCAGATCGGTGTCGACCTTAAGGTCTTCGTCTACGACTGCATGGACGACGAGGGCGTTCGCCATGTGGGCGCGGTGTGCAACCCGGTGCTGGAGGAGCTGCCCGCCGACCGCCGGGTGCTGGACGACTCCAATGAGGGCTGTCTGTCGGTCCCCACGGCCTATATGGAGCTGGCCCGCCCCGACTACGCGGTGGTGCGCGGCCAGGACCTCGACGGCGAGCCGATCGCGGTGCGCGGCACCGGCTACTTCGCGCGCTGTCTGCAGCACGAGACCGACCACCTGTACGGCTACCTGTACACCGACCGGCTCTCCAAGCGCGACCGTAAGGATGTGCTGAAGCAGATGGCCGAGGGCACCGCCCGCTACGAGACGGTGCCCAACGACTGAGTGTGCCGTACTTCACAGGGCGGGCCGGACCCAGGCGGGGTCCGGCCCGCCCTGTGGCATCAGAAGTCGTCGTCGAAGGCGACCGAGCCCTCGACCGCGACCTGGTAGGCCGAGGCGCGGCGCTCGAAGAAGTTGGTCAGCTCCTGGACGTTCTGCAGCTCCATGAAGGAGAACGGGTTCTCCGAGCCGAAGACCGCGGGGAAGCCGAGGCGCATCAGGCGCTGGTCGGCAACGCACTGCAGATACTCCTGCATCGACGCGGTGTTCATGCCCGGCAGCCCGTCCCCGCACAGATCGCGGGCGAACTGCAGCTCCGCCTCGACGGCTTCCTTCAGCATGTCGGTGACCTGCTGCCGGAGCTCGTCGTCGAAGAGGTCCGGCTCCTCCTCGCGGACGGTGTCCACGACCGAGAAGGCGAACTCCATGTGCATCGACTCATCGCGGAACACCCAGTTGGTGCCCGTCGCCAGGCCGTGCAGCAGCCCGCGCGAGCGCAGCCAGTACACGTACGCGAAGGCGCCGTAGAAGAACAGCCCCTCGATGCAGGCCGCGAAGCAGATCAGGTTGAGCAGGAAGCGGCGGCGGTCCTGCTTGGTCTCCAGCCGGTCGATCTTCTCCACCGAGTCCATCCAGCGGAAGCAGAACTCCGCCTTCTCCCTGATGGAGGGGATGTTCTCGACGGCGGCGAAGGCCGCGGCGCGGTCGTCCGGGTCGGGGAGGTAGGTGTCCAGCAGCGTCAGATAGAACTGGACGTGCACCGCCTCCTCGAAGAGCTGCCGGGACAGATACAGCCGCGCCTCGGGGGAGTTGATGTGCTTGTAGAGCGTCAGCACCAGGTTGTTGGACACGATCGAGTCGCCGGTCGCGAAGAAGGCGACCAGACGGCCGATCAGATGCTGCTCACCGGGGGAGAGCTTGGCGAGGTCGGTGACGTCGGAGTGGAGGTCGACCTCCTCCACGGTCCAGGTGTTCTTGATCGCGTCGCGGTAGCGGTCGTAGAACTCCGGGTACCGCATCGGCCGCAGGGTGAGTTCGAAGCCCGGGTCGAGCAGGTTCTTGGTGTCACTCATGGTTACTGGCATGCCTCGCAGGACTCGGGGTTTTCCAGGGAGCAGGCGATGGCGTCGGCCTCGGCCGGAGCCTGCTGTACGGGGATGAGGGCAGGGGCGGGCGCGGTGGCGGCGGCGCCGCCGCCACGGGCGCTCTGGGCGATCCGGGTGGCCGGACGCGAGCGCAGGTAGTACGTGGTCTTGATGCCGCGCTTCCAGGCGTACGCGTACATCGAGCTGAGCTTGCCGATGGTCGGCGAGGCCATGAAGAGGTTCAGCGACTGGCTCTGGTCGAGGTACGGGGTGCGGGCCGCCGCCATCTCGATCAGGGCGCGCTGCGGGATCTCCCACGCGGTGCGGTACAGGTCCCGTACGTCCGCGGGCACCCAGGAGAACTCCTGGACCGAGCCGTTGGACTCGCGCAGCGCCTCGCGGGTATGGGCGTCCCAGACGCCCAGCTTCTTGAGGTCGTCCACCAGATACGAGTTGACCTGCAGGAACTCCCCGCTGAGCGTTTCGCGCTTGAAGAGGTTGGAGACCTGCGGCTCGATGCATTCGTAGACGCCCGCGATGGAGGCGATGGTCGCGGTCGGCGCGATCGCCAGCAGCAGCGAGTTCCGCATCCCGGACTTCGCCATCCGGGTGCGCAGCGCCTCCCAGCGCTCCGGCCAGGTGGCCACCGCGTCCGTGTAGTGGTCCGGGTGCAGCACACCGCGCGCGGTGCGGGTCTCGGACCAGGCCGGGTGCGGGCCGTGGCGCTCGGCGAGCTCGCAGGACGCCTCGTACGCGGCGAGCATGATGCGCTCGGAGATCCGCGTGGAGAGCGCCTTGGCCTCGGGCGAGTCGAACGGCAGCCGCAGCCGGAAGAAGACGTCCTGCAGCCCCATCAGGCCCAGACCCACCGGGCGCCAGCGGGAGTTGGAGGCCCCGGCCTCGTCCGTGGGGTAGAAGTTGATGTCCACCACGCGGTCGAGGAAGGTCACGGCGGTGTGGACGGTGGCGTCCAGGCGCTCCCAGTCCACCTGCCCGTCCTCGTCCAGGTGCGCGGCGAGGTTGACCGAGCCGAGGTTGCACACGGCGGTCTCGCCGTCGTTGGTGACCTCCAGGATCTCGGTGCACAGGTTCGAGGAGTGGACGACCCTGCCGGGCTCGGCGGTCTGGTTGGCGGTGCGGTTGGCGGCGTCCTTGAACGTCATCCAGCCGTTGCCGGTCTGCGCGAGGGTGCGCATCATCCGGGCGTACAACTGCCGCGCCGGGACCTGCTTGACCGCCCGCCCCTCGGCCTCGGCCTTCCGGTACGCGGCGTCGAACTCGTCGCCCCACAGGTCCACCAGAGCGGGCGCGTCGACCGGGGAGAACAGCGACCAGTCGGCGTCCGCCTCGACCCGGCGCATGAACTCGTCCGGGATCCAGTGGGCGATGTTCAGGTTGTGGGTACGGCGGGCCTCCTCGCCCGTGTTGTCCCGCAGCTCCAGGAACTCCTCGAGGTCCGCGTGCCAGGTCTCCAGGTAGACGCAGGCCGCGCCCTTGCGCCGGCCGCCCTGGTTGACGGCGGCCACCGAGGCGTCGAGCGTGCGCAGGAACGGCACGATGCCGTTGGAGTGCCCGTTGGTGCCCCGGATCAGCGAACCGCGCGCCCGGATACGGGAGTAGGACAGGCCGATGCCGCCCGCGTGCTTCGACAGCCGCGCCACCTGGTGGTAGCGGTTGTAGATCGAGTCCAGCTCGTCCAGCGGCGAGTCCAGCAGATAGCAGGACGACATCTGCGGATGCCGGGTGCCGGAGTTGAACAGCGTGGGGGAGCTGGGCAGATACGACAGCGTGCTGGTCAGCCGGTACAGCTCGGCCACGTCGTCCAGCGCCCGCTCCGAGAGGTCCTCGGCGAGCCCGCAGGCCACCCGCAGCAGGAAGTGCTGCGGGGTCTCGATCACCTGACGGGTGATGGGGTGGCGCAGCAGATAGCGGCTGTAGAGGGTGCGCAGTCCGAAGTAGCCGAAGCGCTTGTCGGCGCCGTCGGCCAGGGCCCGCTCCACCAGCGCGTCCAGCCGTGCGGCGTGGGCGGCGGCGAACTCCGCGGTGGAGTCGGCGAGCAGGCCCTCACGGTGGCCCACCTGGACGGAGGTGGAGAAGGAGACCGCGCCCTGCCCGGCCGCCTCCTCCGTGATGGTGAGCGCCAGCAGCCGCGCGGCCAGCCGCGAGTACTCCGGCTCCTCGGCGATCAGCCCGGCGGCCGCCTCAATCGCCAGGCCGCGCAACTCCGCCTCGTCCGAGCCGGGATGGCGGCCGCGCAGGGCGGCGGCCGCGACCTTACCGGGGTCGGTGGCAGGCAGGTCGGCGGTGAGTCCGGTGAGGGTCCGCAGCAGGGCGGTTCCGGGCGCGTCGTGCGCTGCCTGAGAAACCGCCTGCTCTGAAACCGGATCTGCGGGCGCGATGGTCACTGAGGTGCTCTCCCTCGCTCGGCCGGGGCCACGAGGGGGTGCGATGGGCGCGTACGGGCATGCCGATGCCGTACTCCTCGTACGTCAGGCACACCACGCAGCGTCCATCGGCCCAACCCTCGAGGCCGGGGGACGTGTTCACACAGGGCTGTCGGCAGGTGCTCGGACTTACGGGCACGCCGCATAAGCGCACACGTACACCGTTGCGGGACAGTTCCGGATTCCCACCGGATTTCCCTGCGGCGGCAGCGAGGACGAGCATACATCTTGTGTCGGCCGACGCACGCACCCCCATATCTTGTGTCGCGAGGTGCGGAGTTTCGCATGAATGTGCTAATGCGTTCCGAAGGTGGCCCGTGACCTGGGGCCCGTGGCGGGGCGTGGCCCGGCGCGCACGCGAGTCCGTAGCCCGGCGCGCGAGAGCCCGTTGCCCGGCGCGCGAGAGCCCATGGGCCCAGGGCGCGCGCCGCCGGTCGTCACAGCTCCACGGTGAACGCCCACAGGGTGAGCTCCAACTTGGCTATCGGCGACCAGTCCCGCTCCGGGGCTCGTACGAACCCCAGCCGACCGTACAGCCGGTGGGCGGCGGTCATGGACTGCTGGCTGCTGATCACGATCCGCCGCAGCCCCAGCGCGCGCCCCCGGTCCAGGCAGGCGCGCACCAGCGCCTCGGCCGCCCCGCGCCGCCGCGACTCCGCCCGCACGGCCAGCATCCGGAACTCGCCCTCGCCGGGCCGGGCCAGCTCCGCATACGCCCCGCCGTACACGGCGAACGCCACGGCCCCCAGCACCTCGTCACTCGCCGCGTCCGCCGCGACCAGCAGCTCGGCCTCGGCGGCCCGGCGCCGGGCGTCGCGCAGGGTGGTGAGATATGGATCACTGTCGCCGAAGTCCAGGAGCCCGTCCCCGAGATACACCTGCGCGGTGAGCTCGCCGATTCCGTCCAGTTCCTCGTCCCGCGCGCGTCTGATCGTGATGTCCATGTCCGCAGTCTGCCGCACACCACTGACAGCGGGGCCGCCATGCCGCCGGCGCCGGTCTTCGGCGTTACTCGCCGCGCTTCGCCGTCACTGGACGGCGGTGTTGATCACTCCGGTGGAGCCCGCGCGCTTATTGGCGGCGTCGGCCTCCTGATAGGTGAAATAGCGCCGGACCGTGCCGTCCGGCAGCGTCAACTCATAGACGACAACGGGTCGCGGGCCACGTGCCCCTCCGCCGCAGTTGCAGGCCATGGCTGCCGTTCCTTTCCCTCGAGTCTCCCTCGAGCCCAGTGCAGGTCGGTGTCAGTCCAGCCACCGCGAGGCGACCCCGGCGAGGTAGGAGAGCGTCAGGGCGGTGGCCGGGAGGTGGAACCACGCGGTGGTGTGCAGCAAGGAGGCGTAGACGGCGATGGCTGCGGCGACCCAGGTGCTGGTGCACCAGCCGCAGTTGACGAGGTAGGAGGGCCGGGAGTCGTCGCCGAAGCGGTCGGCGACCCAGGTTCTGAACCCCGCCGCCAGCGTGTCCTTGGTGATGAAGCGGGTGATACGGCAGGTGGTGCCGAGGGCGAGGAGGAACGCGGCGAGGCTCATCGGATCGCTCCCTCCCCGGGTGGTCCCGCACGGGTTGGCACTGCCGATGTCACTCATTAGAGGCACGGTGGAGGACGGCAGGCCATACTCCGGCCGCGCGTTCCCCCGAATAGCGGAGCGCTTGTCATACAAGCTCGCCGCCGGGCGCGCCCAGATGCGCCAAACGAGTGATGGCAGCCCTGGAACCTTGAGCGACGGGGGTGGGCGTGGATAACTGGAAACGTGCCGCCGAGGGTGCCCCATACCTCGTAGGCCATCCAGGAGCCGGGCGTTCGTCCCGTAGTTCCGCTCTCATTCGGCGCATCGCTTCCGCGCCCTGACCGGCCGCCCGGCGGCTTTCCGTTCCTCCGGTGCCGGCCTGCCTCGACCGCGCCTGCCACGACGCGGCGACGACGAGGCGTTGACCAGCGGCCTGCCCACGACATCGGCATGCCGTCGGCGCACACCCGACCCCTCCCCGGGAGGACCAACCATGACCTCGACCGCTCTCGCGACCGCCGCCCCCACCGCGGCCAACTGGCCCCCGTCGCAGGTGGGGCCGCCGTTGCTGCTGTCCGTGGTGCCCAACTCGGGCCCCGCCGCCGGTGGGAACCTCGTCCAGCTCAACGGGCAGAACCTGCGCAATGTCATCAGCGTGACCTTCGGCGGCGTGCCCGCCCAGATCGTCAGCCAGAGCAGTTCCGGTGGCGGTGACTGGGGCGGCGGCTGGGGCGGCGGTGGCTGGCCCGGTGGCGGCTGGCCGGGCAACCCCACCAACGACGTCATCGTGGTGATAGCCCCGCCGCACGCGCCCGGGTCCGTCCAGGTCCTGGTCACCACCACCGCCGGCACCAGCAACAGCCAGGTGTACACCTACGTGGCGCCGACGCCGCCCACCGCCTTCTCCATCACTCCGACCGTGGGGCCGACCACCGGCGGCACCCTGTACCTGATCACGGGCACCAACCTGACCGGTGTCACCAGTGTCACCTTCGGCGGGGTCCCGTCGGCCATCCTGACCATCAACCCGGGCGGGACCAGCCTGATCGGCATCACCCCGGCAGGCCCGCCCGGGGGCGGCACCGTCGCTGTGGTGCTGAGCGGCCCGAACGGCACCGCCGCCGTCCCCGGCGGTTTCACCTACTTCGTCGCGCCGCCCGCCCCGGCGCCCACCAACATCACGCCCGCCACCGGACCCGCCGCCGGCGGCACCGCGTTCACCATCAACGGCACCAACCTCGGCAGCGTGCTGGGCGTGCTGTTCAACGGCGTTCCCGCCACGGGTGTGACCGCCACCGCCACCACGGTCACCGGCACCACCCCGCCCGGGGTGCCCGGCACCGCGACCGTCACGCTGGTGACGGCCACCGGGACCGTCACCGTCCCCGGCGGCTTCCTCTACGTCTGACGCGCACATCCGGCCGAACCGTGCCGGTCATCGGGCCCCTTCCATCAGGGCCCGGTGACCGGCGACGTCCGTTCGAACTGCTGAGGACTCACCGGTCACCTTCCGTGAGCACCGCGCCGGGGCCGCCGAGCGGCACTATGCCGCCTCCGCGCCGAGGGGCTGGTCCCCAAGGCCGTACTGGGCCCCTATGGGCCGTCTTGAGCTCAGCGGCAGAACGCCCGGTCCACGTCCGTGTCCACGTGCCGCATGACCGCCGGGTCGCCCGGCTGCGTGGTCACCGCGAGCTCGGCGGCGCGGCCGTCGTCGGTGGCCCCGCCCCGGGTTTCGTAGCCCGTGGTGCTGCCGCCGTGGCCCCAGTAGACGCCGCCGCACGACAGCGGCTTGCTCACCAGGCCCAGCCCGTAGCGGGCACCGGGACCGAAGTACGCGGCGGGGACGGTCGTGCGCATCTGGGCGAGCTGGGCCGCCGGGAGGAGACGCCCGGACAGCAGCCCGGAGAAGAAGCGGTTGAGGTCGGAGTTGGTGGACACCATCTGCCCGGCCGCCCAGCCCCAGGAGGGGTTGAGCTCCGTGACGTCCTGCCAGGGTGCGTCGGCCGAACTCCGGTCGTAACCGTGGGGGTGGCGCTCGCGGATGTCCACCTCGCCGGGCTTCGGGAAGTAGGTGTGGCGCAGCGCCAGGCGCTTGATGACGCGCCGGTCGACCTCCTCGGCGTACGAGTGTCCGGTGACCTTCTCGATCAGCATGCCGGCGAGGACGTAGTTGGTGTTGCTGTACCGCCAGCTCGTTCCGGGTTCGAAGTCGGCCTTGTGCCGGAGGGCGGCGGCGAGCAGCTCGGGCGGGGTGTAGGAGCGGGGCTCGTCGTCGAGGTACGGGACGTAGTCGGGCAACCCACTGGTGTGCTGCAGCAGGTGGCGAACCGTGATGCGACGCCCGTCGATGCCTTCGCCGCGCACCAGGCCGGGCAGGTAGGTCTCGATCGGCGTGTCGAGGCCGACCTTCCCCTCGGCGACCAGCTGCAACACGACCACGGCGGTGAACGTCTTGGTGTTGCTGCCGATGCGCACCTGTCCGTCCGGGGGCACCTCGGCGCCGGTGGCCAGGTCGCCGATCCCGGCGGTGTAGGTACGGGTGTGACCGTGCCGGTCCCGCACGCTCGCCAGCGCGGCGGGGACTCCATCGGCATGTACCAGCGCGTTCAGTCCCTGCTGGACGCCGCGGTCCGGGCGGGCGCCGGCGAAGGCCGCCTGCGGCGCCAGGGCGCCGATCATCACGGCCCCCACGGCGACAGCGGCACCGGCCCCGCGCCACCCGTGCCCGCATCGGGCCGAACGAACCTTTTGACCTGCCTGTTTGCGCACGAGTGAACTCCTGGGAAGTCTCGCGAAACCGGCCTTCAGCTTTTCCGATCACGATCGCTCGGGGCGATCCTGCTGTCCCGCCGGATCAGCGTCCGGCTGCCTGTAACGAACGTGGTGGGGACAGCCCCCGGGTCAGCACCGGCTCGACGTCGGAAGCGGTCGCCCGGGCCGCCTCCGGCACATGGCCGGTCAGCGCCTCACCTGGGATGCCGGCGGCAGGTCGCGGGTTGTCGGCCGGCTCGCCGGCCGGAGCCCCTTTTCGGGGCCCCGGCCGCGTGCTGATGTGCTCGCACGATCGAGGAGCCGTCCCCGGATCAACGAGCCACCGATTCCAGCGAAACCGACTAGCCGTCCTGGGTGGTCTTGCGGCGCCGCATCCACCACACCAGCGTTCCGCCGACCGCTGCGAGAGCCGCGGCGATGCCCGCGATCAGAGCCACAGGGGTGTCGGATCCGGTGTGGGCGAGGTTTCCGTCCGGGTCCTTGGTGGCGGGGGGCTGGCTGCCGTCGCCGCCGCCCGGGGTGGACGGGTCGGGCGCCGGAGTGGTCGGCTGGTCGGTCGGTTTGTCCGTGGGCTTATCGGTTGGCGTCGGCGTCGGTGTCGGAGTGGGCGTCGGGGTGGGGTCGTCGCCGGGGAGCTTGCCGGAGGTGCCTCCGAGATAGGTGGTCTCGGTGTCCCGGTAGGTCGTTTCGGCACCGGTGGAGGTCTTGGTGGTCTTGTCCAGGCCGCGGTGCTCGAGGTTGAACTGGGTGCGGCTGATGTTCCGCTTGGGGGCCTTGGAGAAGTCCACGCCGCCGACGGTGATCACCCAGACCTCCTGGCCCTTGGTGAGTTCGTACTTGAACTCGCCCTCGGTGAAGATCTTCCGGTACTTGTCGAAGACCTGCTGTTTGTCCCAGTCCTGGTGCGGGGCGCGCAGCGGCCACCGCTTGACGTCGTTGCTGTTGATGATGTTGTGGAAGTCCGTCGGCGACACCGCGTCCTTACGGCGGATGTACTCGGCCGCGACGCGGGCGTTGTAGACCCGGCGCAGGTCGGCGTACTGCGGCTCGGTGTTGATCCACTTCTCGACGAGCGGGACCACGGTGTTGTGGAGGACGCGTTCGTTCTGCTCGATCTCGGCCTTGGTGAGGTCCTTGGCACAGGAGTTGCCGCCGCCGGGGCCGGGAGTGTTGATGTCCATGTACTCCGACTGGAGCTTCAGCGGCGCGTCGAGGATGTAGACGCCGCCGTCCTGCTCACGGACCTTGGCCGTCTTGGGCTCGATCCAGTTGCGGCCGGAGTTCAGGCAAGGCCAGCCGTTGCGCTTGACCAGGCCGTCCCACGCCGCCTTGCCGGTTTCGGTCTTGGGGTCCATGGCCTTGAAGAAGTCGTGCTTGAGGCGAAGGTCGGCCTCCAGCAGCACACGGCCCGCGTCGGTGGACGCGAACTTGCTGTCCATGATCGTCTCGGGCTGGTCCGGGTTGAGGTTGACCCAGAACTTGTCCGGCGTCAGCGCGAGCCAGGTGAACATGGCGTCCGAGGACATCGACAGCTTGGCGTCCCCGCCGTAACCCGGTTTGCTGTCGGGGTCCTTGGCGTAGTCGGCTTTCATCGAGTAGTTGAAGCCCTTGCCCTTCACGGGGGCGCCCACGTAGCTGAGTTCGAGGCTGGAGAAGTCGATGCCGCCGGGGCCGCGCATGAAGTACCCGCGCGAGTTGTTCCCGTTGTAGATGCGCTGGAGCTTCTGGGCCTCTTCCAGGGACTTCCCCGACCGGAGTGCCTGGTCGATGATCGGGCCGCGCATGCCGTTCTTGCGCGGGTCGGGGTTGAACCGCGGGTCGTAGCGCGTGTAGTTGTTCGGGTTCTGGGTGCGCTCGATCGCGTTCGAACGGCGCTCATTGATCCCGGCCACCGTGCGGGTGGTCTGGCGGTCCTGCTGGATGTCCTTGTTGAGCTGGGCGATCCGCCCCTTCGTGGCCTGGTCGGTCCGCGCACCGGTCAGATACCGGTTGGTGACGTCCTTGTTCTGCTTGGCGATCTGCCGGTCGGCGTCGACCTGCTTCTGCTGGACCTCGCCGTTGGACTTGCCCTCGACGTGCACGTCGGTTCGCCGGTTACGGGCGTCGACCCAGCGGCGCTTCTTGTTGCCGTTTTCGTCGGTGTAGTCGACGGGGTCCTCACACCACCAGTCGGGGCCGATCATGTTGTACTTCTTGACCATGCGCCCCATGAAGGCTTCGCCGCGGTAGTTGTTGCCGGGCTTGCCGATGTACTTCACGTCCAGATAGCGCCTGAAGTCCGTGTATCCGCCCCGCTTAAGCTGCTCCTGGTAGCGGGCGTAGATCTCCATGACGCGGTCGGCCGGCTTGCCGGACTTGTTGGCGATCCGCTGCCACTTGCGGTAGTCCGTGCCCGCCTTCTCGAGTTGCTTCTCCGTGGGCGGGAGGACGCCGTCGTATGCCTTGGCCGGGTTGTCGTAGGTGTAGGTCTCGTCGTTGGGCCAGGCGTCGTACTCCAGGTTGTCCGGGGGTCCGGAGTTCGCCGGAGTGCGGTCGAATTTCTGGCCCAGGTACTTCTCGTCACAGCGCTGCGTGCGGGGCTTGGCCTCGGCCTCGTCGGTGTGGAGGCCGGGCAGACCGGTCAGCGTCACGGCGCTCGCCGCGGTGAACGCGACCACCAGGCGCGCCCAGAGGCGCCGTGGATGCGTGGGTTTGGATATGAGGCTGTTCAACGTGCGCCCTCCCCCTGAGAGCCCCCGTTCAAGACCGCGGCGCGCAAGAGGGCTCCGAGACTGCGTCTAGGTGTTGGTTGCGCCGACGACGCTTCACGTTAAGGGGCGGGGCGCGTGGTGTTCCGGGTTTTTTACGGCGTGTCCGCGTCAAGTTCTCCTGGTTCCCGAATCGTTACTGATCGAACCAGGTGTCTTCCATCGAAACGACGGCATCCTCGGTGCGCCGCACACGGAAGACGGAAGCCGTCAGGCCGCGCCGGTCGGTGGGCGACACAGCCTTGAGCGCAAGACCCGCGAGGGCGTCCCACGCGAAGCTTCCCGGCGCGTGGGCCGGGTCGACCCCGGCAGCGGCGGCCTGCTCCGGGGTGATCCCGAAGGCATCGAGAACCGCGGTCACCTCGCCCACGACATCCCAGTCCTCCTCACCGGCGAAACCGGCCGCGAAGATGCGGGCGCCGCCGGGGTGCACGATCTTCCAGGTGCCGTAGTCGGCGCCGGGAAGGTCCATGTCGGCGGCGGCGACGATGACCGCGTCGGGGTAGCGCTCGGCGAGCGCTTCGGCCTGCTCCTCGATGGGGAAGCTCTCGGACAGGCCGATCAGGGCAGGGTCGTTGATCTGGATGACGCCGCCCCAGCAGCCGACCCGGATCACATCCAGGTCGGCGCGGGTGTCCACGTCGATGAGTTCGGTGGCGGGAATCGCCCCTTGGTACTCCAGGACCCGCTGTACGGTGCCGAACGCTTCCGCGAACGACCGCGCTCCGGCCTCGTCGTGGGCCTCCAGCACGCCCTCTGGGCCGGGGAACGGCGGCTGTACGACGGTCAGGGTGAACTCGCCGTGCCGCTCCACGGGTTCATCGGCGGGGTAGTCCCACAGGGTCTCCTCGTCAGACATGGATGACACCGTAGCGGGCCGCCCCCGCCCTCACGCTCTGCCGAGGTGGTCGAGTCGCCCGGACTTGGCGCTGCGTATGAGGGCGTCCAGGGCGTGGGGGGTGGTGGTGAGGATCGTGTCGGGTTCGTCGCTCTCGCGGAGTCGGATGGTGGCGTTGTCGGGTACGGAGACGTACAGGCAGGCGTTGCCTGCGGAGCTGTACGAGGACTTCTGCCAGTGGTGGGTGCGCATTCGGCCCGCCCTATGCCTTGGCGAGGTGGTCGAGTTGCCCGGCCTTGGCGCTGCGTATGAGGGCGCTCAGGGCGGTGGGGGTGGTGGTGAGGATGGTGTTGGGTTCGTCGCTCTCGCGCAGTCGGATCGTGGCGTTGTCGGATGCGGAGACGTAGAGGCAGTTGGCCCCTTGGGAGCTGTACGAGGACTTCCGCCAGTGGTGGGTGCGCATGTGTTCCCTCTCAGGTGTCCTGCGCGATGTCATGGATCAGGTTGCGCGACTTCGCGGGCTCAAGGGCGCAGCTTTCCATCCGGTCCAGCACCGAGCGATACATCACCAACTTGGCCTCCGCGTCGATGAACTCGCAACCGTGGTCCGTGTCCAACTGGACGGTATCGAGCTGCGGCACCGGGCCGTGAGCATAGACGATGGGCTGGCCCGAGCCGGGGAACGTGCCGCCGCCGAAGGGGATCACCAGGATGGTGATGTGGTCGTGTTCGCTCATCTCGATGAGGTGGTCGAGCTGCTCGCGGGTTGTCTCCGGGCCACCGAAACCCATGCGCAGGGCGGCCTCGTGGAGGACGACCGTCAGCGGGATCGGCTGGTCCCCGTAGAGGACCGCCTGCCGCTTGATGCGAAACGAGACCCGGTGCTCCACTTCGTATCCCGCCAGGGGAGGAATGGCCTCGCTGAAGATGGTGCGCGCGTGCTGGGTGGTTTGCAGCAGGCCGGGCATGTGGACCACCGATGCGATGCGCAGGTCCGCCGCGTGGTGCTCCAGTTCGGCAAGGTCGAGCAAGCCGGGGACGAGGATCTCCCGGTATTCCTCCCACCAGCCACGGGTACGGCCTCCGGTCATGGCGGCCAACTCATCGACCAGCCGAGTGTCCGCGCAGGTGTAGTTGCACGCCATGGTGCGGACGCGATCGGCGCCCACGGCGTACCGCCCGGCCTCGATGTTGCTGATGCGGGATTGGTTGACGCCGAGGAGCGAGGCGGCCGCGGTGGTCGACAGGCCGGCGCGATCGCGGAGTTTGCGCAGCTCGGCGCCCAGTCGTTGCTGACGCAGCGTCGGGGTGGTGCTCGACGGCATGGTTCGTCCTCCTGGTCGGCACACAGTGTGCACGTGTCACCCACACAGGGCAACTTGGCCCGCATTTCGTCGCCTGAATGGAATATAGGCCATTGCAAGCTCTACGGTGTGTGCCCGGACACAGCCCAACTCCACGCACAGACCGAAGACTTCATGCCCACCCCACCCCCGGAAAACCCCTGGTCGTACTCGCTGCGCCTGCCCCACGACCCCCGCGCCGCCGCCATCGCGAGGACCACCCTCCGTGCGGTCCTCGCCCGGCACGGCATGGGTGGCCTCACCGACCCCGCGACCCTCGTGACCAGTGAGGTGGTCACGAACGCCTACCGCCACACCACGGGTCCGGCCGAAATGCGCATCCGCGCCGTGGAGGGGCGTCTGCGGATCAGCGTGTGGGACACGAATCCGGATATCCCGCCGCCCTTCGACAAGCCCCCGGCCCTCTTCGACCGCTCGTCCGCCCTCGCCGAGGCCGCCGCGAACACCGAGGCCACGTACGGGCGCGGCCTGCTCATCGTCCGGATCTGCGCCGACAACTGGGGCGGCTACGCCCTCGCCGACGAGCTGTTCGGCAGGAGCGGCAAGCTGCTCTGGTTCGAACTCGCACCCCAGCCGCCCCGCGACGCCTACGAGATCGCCGCCTGAAACGCGCGGACATGGGCGGGGTCGGCGAAACGGCGAACGGGCCGTCGGCTCCCCGTCAGTCAGGGGGAGCCGACGGCCCGTTCGCCGTCAGTCGGCGCAGACCGCCGCAGGCGTCAGTGGCCGCCCGGGGAGCCCGCCGTGGCCGGCGGGAGGTCGGCCTGGACGCCCGGGTCGCCCGCGTCCGCCTTGTAGTCCGCGGCGGTGGTCTCGTCGATGCCGTCGGGGGCCTTGAGCGCGCGCAGCACCACCGTCAGGACGACGGTCACCAGCACGTTGAGCGCGATCGCGGTGAAACCGATGTAGCCGATCTCCCCGATGGCGGGCATATCGGCGGTGTTGCCGAAGTGCTTCTGGGTGCCGCTCGGGGTGTCGTACGCCTTCCACGTTCCGTAGACCATGCCGACCGCCCAGCCCGCCAGCAGCGCCCAGCGGTGGAACCAGCGGGTGAACAGGCCGCCCACCAGGGCCGGGAAGGTCTGGAGGATCCAGATACCGCCCAGGAGCTGGAAGTTGATCGCGACGGTCTTGTCCATGCCCAGCACGAAGATCAGCGCGCCGACCTTCACCAGCAGCGAGACCAGCTTGGAGACCTTGGTCTCCTCCTCCGGCGTGGCGTTCGGCCGCAGGAAGTCCTTGTAGATGTTGCGGGTGAAGAGGTTCGCCGCGGCGATCGACATGATGGCCGCCGGGACGAGGGCGCCGATGCCGATCGCGGCGAAGGCGATGCCCGCGAACCAGTCGGGGAACATGTCCTCGAAGAGCTGGGGGATGGCGAGCTGGCCGTTTTCGACCTGGACCCCGGCGGCGATGGCCATGAAGCCGAGCAGCGCCAGCAGCCCCAGCATCAGCGAGTACAGCGGCAGGATCGTGGTGTTGCGGCGGATCACCTGGCGGCTGCGGCTGGAGAGCGTCGCGGTGATCGAGTGCGGATACATGAACAGGGCGAGCGCCGAGCCCAGGGCCAGGGTGCCGTAGGCCCACTGGCCCTCCGCCGGGGGTGCGAGCGAACCCGTTCCCGCCTTGGTGAACTTGTCGTTCGCCGCGGCGAAGATGTCGTCGAAGCCGCCCAGCTTGATCGGGATGTAGATGATCGCCACCGCGATGACGATGTAGATCAGGGTGTCCTTGACGAAGGCGATCAGCGCGGGCGCGCGCAGCCCGGAGGAGTAGGTGTACGCCGCGAGGACGCCGAAGGCGATCAGCAGCGGCAGGTCCTTGATGAACCAGTTGGTGTTCTCCCCGCCGCCGACGCCCATCACGTCCAGCACCGCCTGGATGCCGACGAGCTGGAGGGCGATGTACGGCATGGTCGCGAGGATGCCGGTGACCGCGACGGCCAGCGAGAGCCCCTTGGAGCCGAAGCGGCCGCGGACGAAGTCCGACGTGGTGACGTACCCGTGCTTATGGGACACCGACCACAGCCGGGGCAGGAAGGTGAAGATCAGCGGGTAGACCAGGATGGTGTACGGGACCGCGAAGAAGCCGGACGCGCCCGCCGCGTAGATCGCCGCCGGGACGGCGACGAAGGTGTACGCGGTGTAGAGGTCGCCGCCGAGCAGGAACCAGGTGACCCAGGTGCCGAAGCTGCGGCCGCCCAGTCCCCATTCGTCGAGGTTGTTGGCGTTCTCGGCGCGGCGCCAGCGCGCGGCCAGGAACCCCATGGCCGTGACGACCACGAAGAAGAAGATGAAGACGGCGAGTGCGACGCCGTTCACTCCGCCGTTCATGCCGACTCACCCCCCTTGCGTGCCCGCTGCTCACGGCGGACCAGGATGTAGGCGACCGAGGTCAGCACGGCCGAGATGGGCACCCAGAGCATCTGGTACCAGTAGAAGAACGGGATCCCGATGAGGGTCGGCTCGACCTTGGCGTACGAGCCGACCCAGAGCATTCCGACAAAGGGTGCGATCAGGCACAGAGCGGCCACGACGCGCGCAGGCGTCACGACCGGTCTCCTGCCGGGTGAAGCGGACGTGTCTGACATGCGGCGGGCTCCAGTCCCCTCGGCTCATCACCTGCGGCACAGTCGATCACCTGGATCCCAGCTGATCATTTGTGTAATGCGCAGGAAATCTAAGCCCCCGGCCCGGCGGTCGTCACTACCCGTCCGTATATCGGTATGAGAAAGAAAGCAGGTCGCCGTGTACGGCCCAGCCGTAGCGTTTGCTCGGGCGTGGCGCGGCTCAGCCTTGGCGCGCCCCGGACGTACCGCCGCTCAGCCGTTCGGCCGCTGGAGCCGGGCCACGAACTTGTAGCGGTCCCCGCGGTAGACCGACCGCACCCACTCCACCGGCTCCCCGGACGCGTCCCGCGAATGGCGCGAGAGCATCAGCATCGGCAGCCCCACATCGGTGCCCAGCAGCCCCGCCTCGCGCGGAGTGGCCAGCGAGGTCTCGATGGTCTCCTCGGCCTCGGCCAGGCGGACGTCGTACACCTCGGCCAGCGCCGTGTAGAGCGAGGCGTACTTGACCAGGCTGCGGCGCAGCGCGGGGAAGCGCTTGGCGGACAGATGGGTGGTCTCGATCGCCATCGGCTCGCCGCTGGCCAGCCGCAGCCGCTCGATGCGCAGCACCCGCCCGCCGGCGGCGATGTCCAGCAGCCCGGAGAGCCGGTCGTCGGCGGTGACATAGCCGATGTCCAGGAGCTGGGAGGTGGGCTCCAGGCCCTGGGCCTTCATGTCCTCGGTGTACGAGGTGAGTTGCAGCGCCTGGGAGACCTTGGGCTTGGCCACGAAGGTGCCCTTGCCCTGGATCCGCTCCAGCCGTCCCTCGACGACCAGCTCCTGCAGCGCCTGGCGCACGGTGGTGCGCGAGGTGTCGAACTCGGCGGCCAGGGTGCGCTCCGGCGGGACCGGGGTGCCCGGTGGCAGGGTCTCGGTGATGTCCAGCAAGTGGCGCTTGAGGCGGTAGTACTTCGGGACGCGCGCCGTACGCGCCCCGGCGGAGCCGTTGCCGTCGCTCTCGGCCGTCGTGATGGCCGCCGCTGCCGCCGTTGCCCCCTCGGTCTCCATCGCGCGCCCTTCCGACTCCTGGTCCGCTGCCGTCACCGGCGTCTGCCGCCGTTACCGGTCTCCTGAAGAATCCAGCGCCTCACATCGTGGCACGGTCCCGGCTCCGGGCATCCGCTCGGTCCGGATGTCGGGAAGTGTCGGTCCGGTAACGGAGCCGCCGGTGACTCTTATACACCCTTGACACCCCAAAAGGTCTAGGCCAAGCTGCGGGCACTGGTCTGGACCATTAAACCCCTCGTCCGGCCTTCTGAGGAGAGTGCTGTGAAGCGTGGGCTCATAGCGGCGACGGGTGTCGCGGCAATGCTGGTATCCGTCGCGGCCTGTGGGTCCGACGGCGATGACAAAAAGGCCGGAGCGGATGGTTTCAAGGGCGAGACGCTGACCGTCTGGGCGATGGACGGCTCTACGCCCGACGGCTGGACGAAGGATGTCAAGGCCGCTTTCGAGAAGAAGACGGGCGCCAAGCTGAAGCTGGAGATCCAGCAGTGGAACGGCATTCAGCAGAAGGTGACCACCGCGCTCTCGGAATCCAATCCGCCGGATGTGCTGGAGATCGGCAACACCCAGACGCCGTCGTACGCGCAGACCGGCGGACTGGCCGAACTGGATGACCTGAAGAAGTCGATCGGCGCCGACTGGGCGGAGTCGATCAACAAGTCCGCGGTCTACGACGGCAAGCAGTACGCGGCGCCGTGGTACGCGGCCAACCGGGTCGTCCTCTACAACAAGAAGATCTGGGCCGACGCCGGGATCAAGGACACCCCCAAGACCCGTACCGAGTTCTTCAAGGACCTCGACACCATCCAGAAGAAGACGGACGCCGAGCCGATCTATCTCCCTGGCCAGAACTGGTACTTCTTCGACGGGCTCACCATCGGCACCGGCGCCGACCTCGTCAAGAAGGACGGGAAGAAGTGGGTCTCCAACCTCGCCGACCCCAAGGTCGGCAAGGCCATGGACATCTACCAGCAGTACCAGTCCTTCAGCAAGGCCCCCAAGGACAAGGACGAGGCCACCCCGCAGCAGGGCGAGGTCTTCGCCAAGGGCAAGACCGGCGCGTTCATCGGCATGGGCTGGGAAGCCGGTATCGCGATCAAGGCCAACCCGAAGATCGAGAAGGACCTCGGCTACTTCACCATCCCGGGTGAGACCGCCGGCAAGCCGGAGGGCGTCTTCCTCGGCGGCTCCAACCTCGCGGTCGCCGCGGGCAGCGAAAAGCAGGAGCTGGCCAAGGAGTTCCTGAAGATCGCACTGAATGACACCTACGAGGGACAGCTCGCCAAGGAAGGCGGCGTCATCCCCAACAAGGAGTCGCTCCAGGCGCAGCTCAAGGGCAACCCCGCCGGACTGGCCGCCGCACCGGCCGCCGCGACCGGCGGCACCACCCCGCTGATCCCCGAATGGGCCCCGGTGGAGAACGCCCCGAACCCCGTCAAGACCTATATGACCGCGGTGCTCACCGGTAAGTCGCCCGCCGAGGCGGCCAAGTCGGTCGAAGGCGAGCTGAACAAGCGCCTCAGCCAGGAGCGTTGAGCCCAATGCCCGTAGCGACCGAACGCCAGGACCCCGGCCCGGCGGCGGCCGGGGTCCGCCGGAGCGGGGAGCCGCCAGGCACCCGCCGCCCGGCCCCGGGCACCCCCGGGCGCGGACGGCTGACCGGCGCCGCCCCGTACCTCCTGCTGCTGCCCGCGCTGGTGGCGACCGTGCTGCTGCTGGGTTGGCCGCTGGTCAAGGACGGCCTGCTGTCGTTCCAGAACCTCAATATGCGGCAGCTCATCCAGCACCTCACCGAGTGGAACGGCGTCGACAACTACCGCGAGACACTGACCAGCGAGGACTTCTGGCGGGTCACCCTCCGGTCGATGATCTTCACCGCGGTCAACGTCGTGCTGATCATGCTGCTCGGCACCCTGGTCGGACTGCTGCTGGCCCGCCTCGGCAGCAAGATGCGGCTGCTGCTCTCGGTCGGTCTTGTGCTCGCCTGGGCCATGCCGCCCATCGCCGGCACCACGGTCTTCCAGTGGCTCTTCGCCGCCCGCTTCGGGGTGGTCAACTGGGTGCTGGACGCGCTCGGCTGGCACTCCATGGCGCACTACAACTGGACCGGCAGCCAGTTCTCCACCTTCTTCATCATCACCGTGCTGATCGTCTGGCAGTCGATCCCCTTCGTGGCGATCAACCTCTACGCCGCGACCACCACCATCCCCGGCGAGCTCTACGAGGCGGCCGCGCTCGACGGCGCCGGCACCTGGAAGAGCTTCACCTCGGTGACGTTCCCCTTCCTCAAGCCGTTTCTGCTGGCCACGACGTTCCTCGAAGTCATCTGGGTCTTCAAGGCGTTCACCCAGGTCTTCGCGATCAACGAGGGCGGCCCGGACCGGCTCACCGAAACCCTCCCCGTCTACGCCTTCATCGAGGGCGTGGGCAATCAGCACTACGGCATGGGCGCCGCGATCTCGCTGCTGACCATCGCCGTCCTGCTGGCGCTGACCTCCTACTACCTCCGGATCGTGCTCAGGCAAGAGGAGGACGAGCTGTGAAGCGCTCGCCGCTCGCCCGGCTGTGGCCCAACGTGACCGCCGTCGTGCTCTTCATCGGCTTCGCGTTCCCCGTCTACTGGATGTTCACCACGGCCTTCAAGCCGACCTCGGACGTCATCTCCGAGGACCCGGTGTGGTTCCCGACCAGTGCCACCCTGGACCACTTCCAGAAGGCCCTGGACGCCAAGAACTTCTGGACGCTGGTGGGCAACTCGCTCACCGTGACCCTCTCGGCGGTCGCCCTCTCGCTGGTGATCGCGCTGCTCGCGTCGTTCTCCCTGGCCCGGATGCGGTTCAAGGGGCGCCGCGGCTTCCTGGTGACCTTCATGATCGCGCAGATGGCGCCCTGGGAAGTCCTGGTCATCGCCGTCTACATGCTCGTCCGCGACGGCGACATGCTGAACAGCCTGCTTCCGCTGACCCTGTTCTACATGGTCATGGTGCTGCCCTTCACGATCCTCACGCTCCGCGCCTACGTGGCCGCGATCCCCAAGGAGCTGGAGGAGTCGGCGATGGTCGACGGCTGCACCCGTCCGCAGGCGTTCGTCCGGGTGATCTTTCCGCTGCTGGCGCCCGGCCTGATGGCCACCTCGCTCTTCGGCTTCATCACGGCCTGGAACGAATTCCCGCTCGTCCTCATCCTGAACAAGGACCCGGAGGCCCAGACGCTTCCGCTGTGGCTGTCCAGCTTCCAGACCGCCTTCGGCGACGACTGGGGTGCCACCATGGCGGCGGCCTCGCTGTTCGCCATCCCGATCCTGATCCTGTTCCTGTTTCTGCAACGCAAGGCGGTCGGTGGGCTCACTTCCGGCGCTGTGAAGGGATGATCCCGGTTTATGACGACCCTCGCGCATGACTCCGCCACCCTCACCCGCGACGCTCTCACCGTTCTGCAGCCAGGCTTCACCGGCACCACCGCCCCCGACTGGCTGCTGCGGCGGCTCGGCGAGGGGCTCGCCTCCGTCGGCCTGTTCGGCCGGAACATCGCCTCGCCCGAGCAGCTCGCCGCCCTCACCGCCGAGCTGCGCGCCGAGCGCGACGACGTCCTGGTGGCCATCGACGAGGAGGGCGGCGACGTCACCCGGCTCGAGGTGCGCGCCGGCTCCTCCTTCCCCGGCAATCTGGCACTCGGCGCCGTCGACGACCCGGAGCTGACCCGGGCCGTCGCCCGCGAGCTGGGCCGCCGCCTCGCCGAGTGCGGCGTCAACCTCAACTGGGCGCCCTCCGCCGACGTCAACTCCAACCCCGACAACCCGGTCATCGGCGTGCGCTCCTTCGGCGCCGAACCCGGGCTCGTCGCCCGGCACACCGCCGCGTACATCGAGGGCCTCCAGAGCGCCGGGGTCGCCGCCTGCACCAAGCACTTCCCCGGCCACGGCGACACCGCCGTCGACTCCCACCACGCCCTGCCGCGCATCGACGCCGGACTCGACACCCTCACCGCCCGCGAACTGGTGCCCTTCCGCGCCGCCGTCACCGCCGGGACCAAGGCCGTGATGAGCGCGCACATCCTGCTGCCCGTGCTCGACCCCGACCTGCCCGCCACCCTCAGCCCCGCCGCGCTGCACGGCCTGCTGCGCCGGCCCGTGGCCGACGGCGGCCTCGGCTTCGACGGGCTGATCGTCACCGACGGCATGGAGATGCGGGCCATCGCCGACGCGTACGGCATCGAGCACGGCAGCGTCATGGCCATCGCCGCGGGCGCCGACGCGATCTGCGTGGGCGGCGGGCTCGCCGACGAGGACACCGTGCTGCGGCTGCGCGACGCGCTGGTCACGGCCGTCCTCGAGGGACGGCTGGCGGAGGAGCGGCTGGCCGAGGCGGCGGCGCGGGTGCGCGCCCTGGGGGAGTGGACGCGGCACTCCGCGGGACCGCGCGCGGCGCACGGCATCGAGCCCGCCGCGGGGGTGGGGCTCGCCGCCGCGCGCCGGGCGCTCAGAGTCACCCCGGCCGGGCTGTCGTACGAGCCGGTGACCGGGCCCGCCTACGTGGCCGCCCTCACCCCGGTCGCCAACATCGCGGTTGGCGAGGAGACCCCCTGGGGCGTCGGCGCCGAACTGGCCCGGCTGCGTCCCGGCACCCAGGCCGCCACCTACGGGCGGCAGGACGCCGAGGCCCGGGGCGTCCCCGCGCTGATCGAAAATATGCTCGATGCGGCGGCGGACCGTAGGATCGTCGCTGTGGTCCGCGATGTCCACCGGCACCCCTGGATGGCCGACGCGCTGGACGCCCTGCTCGCCGCCCGGCCGGAGACGGTCGTCGTCGAGATGGGCGTGCCCCAGGCGCCGCCCGCCGGAGCGCTGCACATCGCGACCCACGGCGCCGCCCGGGTGTGTGGACGGGCGGCGGCCGAGGTGATCGCCGGCATCGGCGCCGGTGACCACTCCGGGGACTGATCCCCAGCCCCCTCAGCACAGCCGGCACAGAGCCACCTGGAGGCACCCAGCATGTCCGCCACGACGACGGCCCAGCGCAGCGACCAGCCGGGCCGGATCATGTCCGGCGAGATGGCCGAGCAGCCCGCCGTGCTGCGCCGCATCCTCGACCAGGGCGCCCCGCGGATCCGCGAGGTCGCGGAGCGGATCGCCGCCCGCAACCCGCGCTTCGTCCTGCTCACCGCCCGGGGCACCTCCGACAACGCGGCGCTGTACGCCAAGTACCTGCTCGAGGTGCTGCTCGGCAAGCCGTGCGGTCTGACCTCCATGTCCACCACCACCGCGTACGGCGCCCAGCCGGACCTCACCGATGTGCTGGTGATCACCGTCAGCCAGTCCGGCGGCTCCCCGGACCTGGTCGCCTCCACCGAGGCCGCCCGCGCGGCCGGTGCGATCACCCTCGCGGTGACCAACAACCCCGACTCGCCGCTCGCGGCCGTCTCCGAGTTCCACATCGACGTCCTGGCCGGGCCGGAGAAGGCGCTGCCCGCGACCAAGACCTACACCGCCGAACTCCTCGCCCTCTACCTCTTCGTGGAGGGGCTGCGCGGTGGCGACGGCGCGGCCGCCAAGGTGCTGCCCGACCTCGCCCAGCAGATCCTCGACCGCCAGGACGAGGTCCGGCAGCTCGCGGCGCGCTACCGCTTCGCCGAGCGGATGGTCCTCACCTCCCGGGGCTACGGCTATCCGACCGCCAAGGAAGCCGCCCTGAAGCTGATGGAGACCAGCTACATTCCGGCACTCTCCTACTCCGGCGCCGATCTGCTGCACGGTCCGCTCGCCATGGTCGACAACATCTCGCCGGTGATCGCGATCGTCACCGAGGGCAAGGGCGGCCAGGCGCTGCAGCCGGTCCTGGAGCGGCTGCGCGGCCGGGGCGCCGACCTCGTCGTCATCGGCGGCGCGTCGGAGGTGGAGCGGGCCTCGGCGGGGTTCGCCCTGCCGACGGACGGAGTCGCCGAGGAGCTCCAGCCGATCCTGGAGATCCTCCCGCTGCAGATGCTGGCGTACGAGGTGACGATCGCGCGCGGCCAGGACCCGGACGCGCCCAGGGCGCTGGCGAAGGTGACGGAGACCCGCTGAGGCGTACGGCCGGGCGTACGGCTTGGGGTACGGAAAAGGCTCCCGCGGCCTTCGAGGAGGCGCGGGAGCCTGAGTACGACGGGTGCTCGGGAGCCTTGAGCACGACGGGTGGGACACCCGCGGGCCGCGGCGCCAGGGCGGGACCCTCAACCCACCCGGCACCGCAGCCCGGAGTTGCATCGGCCGAGCGGCCGACCTGAGGACCCCGGGCGGTCAGGGCAGAGCGCTCCGGGCTCCTCGATCCGCCCTCCTGTGCGGGGAGAGCGGAAGATCGCAGTGCTCGATATTCTGGACTAGACCACTGCTGTCTGTCCATGCTTATGCGCGAATAGGCTAATCCACCGCTGAGGGTAGGCTCACCATGTGCCCTCCATGAACGACCTCGTACGCCAGCACACCGCACTCGACGACTCCGACCTCGAGTGGCTCCATCTGCTGGTCTCGGAGTGGCAGCTCCTCTCCGACCTCTCGTTCGCCGATCTCGTGCTGTGGGTCCCCACCAGCGACGGCACCCGGTATGTCTCGGTGGCCCAGATGCGGCCGAACACCGGGCCCACCTCCTACCAGGACGACATGGTCGGCCATCTCGTCCCCCGAGGCCGCCGTCCGATGCTCGACGCGGCGCTCGACGAGGGCCGGATCGTCCGGGAGGGCGACCCCGAGTGGCGCGAGGAGGTGCCGGTCCGGGTGGAGTCCATCCCGGTCCGGCGGGAGGGCCGGGTCCTCGGAGTGATCGCGCGGAACACCAACCTGCTGACCGTACGGACCCCCAGCCGGCTGGAGCTCACCTATCTCCAGAGCGCGTCCGACCTCGCCCAGATGATCGCCGCCGGATCGTTTCCGTTCCCCGATCAGCAGGTCGACATGGACGCGTCACCGCGCGCGGGCGACGGGCTGATCCGGCTCGACGCGGACGGGGTGGTCCAGTACGCGAGCCCCAACGCGCTCTCCGCCTACCACCGCCTCGGGCTCGCCGCCGACCTCGTCGGCCACCATCTGGGCAAGACCACCGCCGAACTCGCCCCGGTGCGCGGCCCGGTGGACGAGGCGCTGGTCAAGCTGGCCAGCGGCTGGGCGCCCCGGGAGTTCGAGGTCGAGGGCGGCGACGGGGTCATCCAGCTACGGGCCATTCCGCTCAAGCCCAAGGGGCTGCACATCGGATCGCTCGTGCTGCTCAGGGACGTCACCGAACTGCGCCGCCGCGAGCGCGAGTTGCTCACCAAGGACGCCACCATCCGGGAGATCCACCACCGGGTGAAGAACAACCTCCAGACGGTGGCCGCCCTGTTGCGGCTGCAGGCCCGCCGGATGGACTCGGCGCAGGGACGGGAGGCGCTCAACGAGGCGGTGCGCAGGGTCGGCTCGATCGCGATAGTCCACGAGACCCTCTCCCAGAACCTCGATGAGCGGGTCGAGTTCGACGACATAGCCGATCGGGTGCTGGCCATGGTGGCCGAGATATCGCCCGGAAAGGTGACCGGCCGTCGCACCGGGCGCTTCGGCATTCTCGAGGCCGAGGTCGCCACCCCGCTGTCCATGGTCCTCACCGAGGTGCTGCAGAACGCGCTGGAGCACGGCTTCGGACCGGGGGAGCAGGGCACGGTCGAGGTCTCGGCGGTGCGCGGTGGCAGCGGTGAGGAGAGCCGGCTGATGGTGACCGTCCAGGACGACGGGCGGGGGCTGCCCGAGGGGTTCGACCCCCAGCGGGCCGGAAACCTGGGCCTGCAGATCGTCCGCACCCTGGTGGAGGGCGAGCTGGGCGGGACGTTCGACATGGTGCCCGCCCCGGAGCGCGGCACCCGTGTGGTGCTGGACTTCCCGGTGCGTGCCGAGAAGCACTGAGGCGTCGGCCACAGTTCTACAACTGCCGGACGGGCATAGCCCCGTACCCCGGAAAGCACTGAGCCCCGGACCCATCTGGTCCGGGGCTCAAAGCTCAATTTGCTGTGCGCATCGGGGGTACTACGCGCTGCGGCTCGGGGGCCACGGGGTGCGGGCTTCAGGCGCTGGCGTTGCGTGCCCGGTTGCGAGCGGCACGGCGCTTCATGGCGCGGCGCTCGTCTTCGCTCATTCCACCCCAGACGCCGGAGTCCTGGCCGGACTCAAGCGCCCACTGCAGGCACTGCTCCATGACGGGGCAGCGGCGGCAGACGGCCTTGGCTTCCTCGATCTGCAGCAGCGCAGGACCGGTGTTGCCGATGGGGAAGAACAGCTCGGGGTCTTCCTCGCGGCAAACGGCGTTGTGACGCCAGTCCATGGCTGCTCCATCTCCTCGTATTGCGGGCTCGTTGCTTGTGAATGTGAACGCTTTCACGAATCCCCCCGCAAGGGTAGGGACGCCGACCAGTTGGGGCTGGTGCGGTCCCGTGGAATGAGGTGGGGGTTCGGGCTCTCAAGGGGGCCTTCTGGAGGCCGTCCCGATCGCCAAGAAGAGACTCGCAAACCTCGGCGGCGGATACAACCCCTTCCGGAAAGTTTTTTTTGATTCCTTGGTGTCGACTCAGTCACAGCCGTACTTCCGGTGGGTGGAGGCCAGCCTAAACGTTCGAGTGGAAGGACTTTTTGCGGTCTCACTCACACAATCACACGCAGTGCACGGCGTACGCCTGTGAACGTCACGCTCGTACGCAGTCCCAGATGGTCACCGTCCATCTGGAACGGCAGTGGCGCCTGGGATTGCAAGGTGAAGTCCTCCACGTCGTGGAGCCCCACCACATGCTTGCCGCGGGGGCCGCGCTCGGGCGTCGACATCAGTAGCTGAGTCGCGTAGCGAGTCACCGCCGACGTCGACAGCTTGGTGAGTCCCAGCACGTCGAGGGCGGTGTCGAAGGACGCCTGCGGGGACGCGTAGACCGGGCGGTTGCCCAGGAACGTCCACGGGGAGGTGTTGCAGACTATCGACAGCGCCAGCCCCTCGACCGGGTCCTGGCCGGGCCGCCGAATCGTGATGGCGCCCTGCCGCCGATACGGCTCTCCGATGAACTGCCGCACCATCTGGCGTATGTAGAGCGCGTGGGTGGACCGCTTGCCGCGCTCGCGCTGCTGCTCGACCCGGCCGATGACGCTCGCGTCGAAGCCGAGCCCGGCGCAGAAGGTGAACCAGCGCGCCGGGACCGACTCGTCCGGCGTGCCGGGGGTGCCGGCCGCGAGCCCGAGGCCCACGGTGCGCTCGGTGCCGTCCCGCAGCGCGTCCAGCAGGGCGCCGGTCGCCTCGACGGCGTCATTGGGCAGCCCCAGCGCGCGGGCGAAGACATTGGTGGAGCCGCCCGGGACGACCGCGAGCCGGGGCAGTTCGCGCGGGGCGGGGCCGTGGTGGAGCAGTCCGTTGACGACCTCGTTGACGGTGCCGTCGCCGCCCAGGGCCACGACCAGTTCATGAGTGCCGCCGTCGACCGCCCGCCGGGCCAGATCGCGCGCATGACCCCGGTACTCGGTGGTCACCACGTCCAGCTTCAGATCGCTGGCGAGCGCATGGAACAGAACATCCCGAGTGCGGGCACTGGTGGTGGTTGCTGCCGGATTGACCACAAGGAGCGCGCGCATGCGCGTCAGCCTACCTATCCGAGACGACCGGCCCGAGGGGGGTAGGGTCCGGGCGGCCCGGGGGCGGCTACGCTGCTGGGGTGAGCAGTAAGAAGTCCGCTACCGCGAAGAAGGCACAGAGGGTCACGGCGCGGAAGGCGACCGAGCGGAAGGCCGCGGCGCAGCAGGCCACGGCCCGGCCGGACGCCGAGGCCGCCGCCACGGCGACCGGCGCCGCCGACGACGCGCCCACCGGGCCCCGCCCCACCCGGCTGACCGCCGCCGCGGTGCTGGCCGCCGCGGAGGGCGTGGTGCTGCTGGGCTTCGGCGTCTACGTACTGATCATGGGGCTGACCGGAAACCCGGAGAGCCCCCAGCAGGCGGAGATGCTCGGCGTCACCGTGGTCGCGCTGGCCCTGCTGCCGCTGCTGGCGGCCCGCGGACTGTGGCTGCGCCGCCGCTGGAGCCGCGGCCCCGCGATGATCACTCAGCTCATGGCGCTGCCGGTGGCCTGGACGCTGGTGCAGAACGGCGGCGGGCTGATCGCCGCCGGGGTGGTCACCGCCATCGCGGCCCTCGCCGTCCTGGCGCTGCTGATCAACCCGACGGCGACCGAGGCCCTCGGTATCGGCCCCCGCGACGCCTAAGCGCTCCGCGGGGAGTGCCGCGAGGTGCGGTCGTTCATCCGCGGCTGTGTCGTGGCTGGTCGCGCCCACGCGGCGGAGCCGCACATCGACACAGCCCCGCGCCCCCTTTGGGGCGCACCCGAACCGCACCGGACTTCATCGAGGCCGCCTAGCCGGTCACCCCAGCGCCGGACACGGCTGACAGGAGAGTCCCACGGCCGGTGCCCGGGAAGCCCCGGGCACCGTGGGCCGGATGCGCTCGCTACTCCTCGACCAGCAACTTGTCGCGCAACTGCGCGAGTGTGCGGGCCAGCAGCCGGGAGACATGCATCTGGGAGATGCCGACTTCCTGCGCGATCTGCGACTGCGTCATATTGCCGAAGAAGCGCAGCAGCAGGATCTTCTTCTCGCGCGGCGGCAGATCCTCCAGCAGCGGTTTGAGCGATTCGCGGTACTCGACGCCTTCCAGCGCCTCGTCCTCCGCGCCGAGGGTGTCGGCGACCGCCGGGGACTCGTCGTCCGTGTCCGGTACGTCAAGGGACAGGGTGCTGTAGGCATTGGCGGACTCCAGCCCCTCCAGCACCTCCTCTTCGGAGATGGACAGTTGCTCGGCCAGCTCATGGACGGTCGGGGCGCGGCCATGGCGCTGGGAGAGCTCCGCGGTGGCCGTGGTCAGCGACAGCCGCAGCTCCTGCAGCCGGCGCGGCACCCGCACCGCCCAGCCCTTGTCACGGAAGTGGCGCTTGATCTCGCCGACGACCGTGGGTGTCGCATAGGTCGAGAACTCCACCCCGCGGTCCGGGTCGAACCGGTCCACGGATTTGATGAGCCCGATGGTGGCGACCTGGGTGAGGTCGTCCAGCGGCTCACCGCGGTTGCGGAAGCGCCGGGCCAGGTGCTCCACCAACGGCAGATGCATACGCACGAGGTGGTTGCGCATCTCGGCCCGCTCGGTGGAGCCTTCCGGCAGCCCGCGCAGCTCGAGGAACATCGCCCGCGCGCCGCTCCGGTCATGTGGATCGTGCTGCTGATGCACCTGCTCGTGCTGATCCATGTGGTCCGCCCGCTCTGGTCGGTCTCCTGCCGCCTCCGAGTCCGCGGGATGCGGCCGGGCCGGCGGGTGCGGGATGGCCGGGGTACCCACTCCCCGCGATGATGCAGTGCTCACGGAGCCCCCTTTTTCCGTCACGGCTGTCCGGGGCCGGCGCCGCGCTCCTTGTACAGGCTGATGCTGACCGTTCGGTCCTCGGCCACGGTCGAGTCCACCTTGCCCGCCAGTGCGGAGAGCACCGTCCAGGCGAAGGTGTCGCGCTCGGGGGCGCGGCCGTCAGTGGTGGGAGCCGAGACGGTGACCTGCAGTGCGTCGTCGATCAAGCGGAAGACGCAGCTCAGCACACTGCCGGACACGGCTTGCTGCAGCAGGATCGCGCATGCCTCGTCCACGGCGATACGCAGATCCTCGATTTCGTCGAGGGTGAAGTCCAAGCGGGCTGCGAGGCCGGCGGTCGCCGTACGCAGCACCGACAGATAGGCACCCGCAGCGGGCAGCCGGACTTCCACGAAGTCCTGGGTCCCGGGCTCGCCTGCGATCTGGGACACCCTCACCTCCAAGGTGACACAAGCTGATTGAGCTGAGCTGATTGGAGCGTCGGCCCCGAACCCTTATGGTGGAGGGTGGACGGACCGGCGCTGTATGTACTTTGGCTGCGACGCTATCGCGATCTGCGGTTCGGTGTCGCCCGGACGAAGCACGGCCCCCATCACGGGTGAACCCCGGCCCACAGAGCCGCGATATCACTCATAGTAAGCACATGAGTACGCAGCGTGGCTAGAGGGTTTGCGGTCTCAATTCGAAAGAGATGTCGCCTCACTCAGGGAATCGCTGGTCACGGCGGTGCCCATGGCCTGAGCGGCCAGCCCTCGCAGTGGCTCTCCCGAGAGCCTGCGCACCGTCCATTCGTCCATCGGCTCCGCGCCGAGCGCGGCGTAGAAGCCGATCGCGGGCTCGTTCCAATCCAGCACCGACCATTCGAAGCGGGCATAGCCCCGCTCCACGCAGATCCGCGCCAGCTCGGCGAGCAGCGCCCTGCCGTGGCCGCCGCCGCGGGCCCGCGGGGTGACGTACAGATCCTCCAGATACACGCCATGGGTGCCTGTCCAGGTGGAGAAGTTACGGAACCAGAGGGCGAACCCCACCGGCCCGCCGGGCTCTCCGGCGCCGCCGGTCTCCTCGGCGATCAGCGCGAACACCGCGGGATGCGCCCCGAAGAGCGCCTCACGAAGCTGCTCCTCGGTGGCCTTCGCCTCCTGCGGAGCCCGCTCGTAGTCCGCCAGCTCGCGGATCATCGCATGGATCGCGGGGACGTCGGACGGCTTGGCTGATCGGATCATGTGGTGAAGGCTAGCTGCCCGGGCCGACAAACGCGGAGGTCGATCTCCCGCAATGCGCGGAAAACGCCAAGACCAGGGCGTTCGCGGAGCCGGACCTACACGATGAACTGATCCACATAGCACCAGTGCCACTCCTCGCCCTCCTCGAAGCTGCGCATCACCGGATGTCCGGTCTCCTCGAAGTGCCGGGTGGCGTGCTGGTATGGCGAGGAGTCGCAGCAGCCCACGTGGCCGCACACCAGACACTTCCGAAGCTGGACAGGATGGCTGCCGACCGCCAGGCACTCGGGACAGGTGTCGGACCGCGGCTCCGGCTCGGGGCGCGGCAGTGCGGGAACATGCAGGCACTCGCTCATGATTGCCAGACTAAAACGCCGCGTGGGCGGATCACATGGACGACCGTCGGTGCGACCGGCGGGGACGGGGTCGGTCGATGGACGTATTGCCGTTGTTGATGCTGGTCGCGGGCAGTGCGGTGGTCGCCGGCGCGGCCCGCAGGACCCCGGTGCCCGCGCCGCTGTTGCTGGTCGTGGTCGGGCTCGTCGGCTCGTACGTCCCGGGGGTGCCCGACTACACCCTGGACCCGCATATCGTGCTGCCCCTGGTGCTGCCGCCGTTGCTGCACAGCGCCGCGTTGGACAGCTCGTATCTGGATCTGCGCGCCAATCTGCGGCCGATCGCGCTGCTGTCGGTCGGGTATGTGCTCTTTGCCACGGTCGCGGTCGGCGTGGTCGCCCATCTGGTGATCCCGGGGCTGCCGCTGACCGCCGCGCTGGTGCTGGGCGCGGTGGTCGCGCCGCCGGACGCCGTGGCCGCCACCGCCATCGCCCGCCGGATCGGGCTGCCTTCCCGGCTCACCACGCTCCTGCAGGGCGAGTCCCTGTTCAACGACGCGACCGCGATCACCGCCTACCGGGTGGCGCTGGCCGCGGCGGTGGGGGAGGGCGTGAGCTGGGCCGAGGGCCTGCGGGAGTTCGCCTTCGCGGCCGTGGGCGGCGTGGTGGTCGGGCTGATCCTGATGGTGCCGCTGCACTGGCTGCGCATCCGGATGCGGGATCCGCTGCTGCAGAACACCCTCTCGCTGCTCATCCCCTTCGTCGCCTATGCCACCGCCGAGCAGTTCCAGGCGTCGGGTGTGCTGGCCGTCGTGGTGGTCGGGCTCTACCTCGGACACCACTCCTGGCAGGTCGACTTCGCGACTCGGCTCCAGGAGGCCGCGGTCTGGCGGATGATCGACTTCGTGCTGGAGTCGGCGGTGTTCGCGCTGATCGGGCTGCAACTGCGGGTCGTGCTGGGTGGCCTGGGTGAGTACGGGGCGGGCGAGGCCGCCTGGTACGCGGCCGTCGTCTTCCTGACCGTGGTGGCCGCCCGCTACGTCTGGGTCTTCCCCTCGACGTTCGTGCCGCGCATGCTCTTCCCCGGGATCCGCGAGCGCGAGCCCGGCACCAACTGGACCGCGCCGGTCGTCATCGGCTGGGCCGGGATGCGCGGGGTGGTCTCGCTGGCCATCGCCTTCTCGATCCCGCAGACCATTCACGGCGGGGAACCCTTCCCGGCCCGCAATCTGATCCTCTTCCTGACCTTCACGACCGTCATCGGCACCCTGGTCGTCCATGGGCTCACCCTGCCGTCCCTGATCCGGCTGCTCGGGCTCCCGGGCCGCGATCCACGGGCCGAGACCCTCGCCGAGGCACAGGCGCAGAACCAGGCGTCACTGGCGGCCGAGAGCCGCCTGGGGGAGCTGCTCGACGATGAGCGCAACGCCCTGCCCCCGCCGCTCGCCGACCGGCTGCGCACCGTGCTGGAACAGCGCCGCAACGCCGTATGGGAGCGTCTCGGGGCGGTCAACGAGGTGACCGGCGAATCGGCGGACGACACCTATCGGAGGCTGTCCCGGGAGATGATCGAGGCCGAGCGGAAGGTGTTCGTGGACCTGCGGGACGCCCGGCGGATCGACGAGGAGATGCTGCGGTCGCTGCTGCGGCGGCTGGACCTGGAGGAGGCGGCGCTCTACCGGGAGGGGGCCGCGGAGGAGGGGGCCTGAGGCCCCGGCCCCTCCGCGGCCGTCCAGCGCCCATGCTGCCGGGCGAGGGTGCTACTTGAGCCGCTCGTGGATCCGGTCGCGCATCGCGGCCATGGTGAAGCCGCGCGGATCCACCTTGCCCGGCTGCCATTCGAGGTGGCCGATCACCGAGCGCTCGGTCCAGCCGTGATGGCGGCACACGGCCGCCGCGGCCCGTGCGATCGCGTCGAGCTGGGCCTCGGGCCACGGGTCCTCGCCGTCGCCCAGGTTCTCGCATTCGAAGCCGTAGAAGGCGCGGTTGCCGTCGGTGTTCGCCTCGTTGTCGGGCGGCAGGGCCTTCTCGGCGATCACCGCCCGCAGGACGTCGTCGTCGCCAAGACCGGCGTGGTTGGCGCGGCCGTAGCCGACCAGATGGACGCCGCCGTCCTTGGCGATCACGCCGTGGCACAGCGGGCCGGGCAGCCCCTCGAAGCCGTCCCGGCAGATCTCCACCGTCTCCTCGGTGCCGGAGGTGACGGTGTGGTGGATCATCACCCCGTGCACCGGGCCCCACGGGCCCTTGTGGTTTCTGTTGTGGTCCCGCCAGTCGCCGACCTGCGTCACCCGCACGCCCTCGTTCGTCAGCGCCGCCAGGAAGTCCCCCGCGGACATGGGTGAGGCCATGACCGCCTCCGTTCTGGTCGTACGGCGGGCCCCGGTCGTGGTCCGCCTCGTTCATCCGCTTGCTTACCCATCGCACGCACATAAACACATGGGGTGATGGATGGTGGGGGGCGCGTTATCGTGCGAGCCGATCCATCCGTTCCACATCGCACCGGGAGACGCACCGCACCATGGACTACCAGGCAGTGCTGGACGAGGTCGCGGCCCAGGTGAAACCGCAGATCGGCCGGGGCCGGGTGGCGCAGTACATCCCGGCGCTCGCCTCGGTGGACGCGGACCGCTTCGGGATCGCCCTCGCCGATGTCGACGGCCATGTCACCGGGGTCGGCGACTGGGAGCGGCCGTTCTCGGTGCAGTCCATCTCCAAGGCGTTCAGCCTCGCGCTCGTCCTCGCCGACGACGGCGAGAAGCTGTGGCGGCGGGTCGGCCGGGAGCCCTCGGGCAATCCCTTCAACTCCCTGGTGCAACTGGAGTACGAGAACGGCATCCCGCGCAATCCGTTCATCAACGCCGGGGCGCTCGTCGTCACCGACCGGCTGCAGACCCTTACCGGCGACGCCAGCACCACCATGCTGGACTTCCTGCGCGCCGAGAGCGGCAATCCGGACCTCGCCTTCGACCAGGAGGTCGCCGTCTCCGAGTCCGCCCATGGCGACCGTAATGCCGCCGTCGCGCACTTCATGGCGAGCTACGGCAACCTCCACAACCCGGTGCCGACCGTCCTGGAGCACTACTTCTGGCAGTGCTCGATCGAGATGAGCTGCCGCGACCTGGCCCTGGCCGGCGGCTTCCTGGCCCGCCACGGGCTGCGCGCGGACGGCTCGCGGCTGCTGTCGCAGAGCGAGGCGAAGCGGGTCAACGCGGTCATGCTCACCTGCGGCACGTACGACGCGGCGGGCGACTTCGCCTACCGCGTCGGACTGCCCGGCAAGAGCGGCGTCGGCGGCGGCATCGTCGCGGTGGTCCCCGGCCGCTGCACGCTGTGCGTCTGGAGCCCCGGCCTCGACGCCCGCGGCAACTCGGTGGCCGGAGTGGCGGCCCTGGACCACTTCACCACGCTGACCGGCTGGTCCGTCTTCTAGCGGCGGCGGGCGCGGCGGCGGAGGTGGCGCTCGGCCTGGCGCGGCGGGAGCATGGAGAGTAGTGGTGGTGAGCAGGAGGTGTACCGCCATGCAGCATGAGATGCGCGCCGAATACGAGGAGGGCAGCTCCGGCCGGGTCGCGGGCGCGCCCGTCAAGATCTGGCACATGGTCCGCGCGAACGGAACGACCGCGATGTGCGGGCGGGAGCTGGACCCGGACGCCGAGACCCAGGCCGCCGATCTGTGGGCCACGGGTGACTCGGGGCCCTTCTGTCACTCGTGCGGTGCGATGTATCTGCGCGAGGTCCCTTGAGCGAGCACGGGGAGCCTGAAGACCGGGAGTGCGACGCCTACCGGGAGCGAAGGGCGCTGCTCGGCCGCGGCGCCGCGGTGTGGACCCGTACGGCCGGCACCGGGCCGCAGCGGGTGCTCCCGGACGGCTGCACGGATCTGATCTGGAGCGAGGCGGGACCCGACGGCGAGCTGCTGGTCGCCGGGCCGGACACGCGCGCCCGTCTCGCCCCCGGCCCGCCCGGCACCCGCGCCGTGGGCCTGCGTTTCGCCCCGGGCCAGGGCCCCGCCGTGCTCGGCGTACCGGCGCATGAACTCCGCGATCAGCTCGTGCCGTTGGCCGCGCTCTGGCCGGGCGCGGAGGTCCGGCGGCTGGCCGAGCGGATCGCCGACGCCGAGCGGATCGCCGACACCGAGCGGACGGCCGCGCGGCAGGCCGCCCAGGGCCGCCTGCTGGAGGACGCCGCCCTGGGCCGCCTGCGGACGGCGGAGCCGCCCGATCCGGTGCTCGCCGCGGTCGTCGCCGGGGTCTCGCGCGGGACGGGCGTGGCCGGGATCGCCGCCGCCGTGGGGCTGGGGGAGCGGCAGTTGCACCGCCGCTCCCTCGCCGCGTTCGGCTACGGCCCCAAGACGCTCGGCCGGGTGCTGCGGCTGAACCGGGCCCTGGACCTGGCGCGCACCGGCGTCCCCTTCGCGGCGGGCGCGGCCACGGCGGGCTACGCCGACCAGGCACATCTCGCCCGCGAGGTCAGGACCCTGACCGGCGTCCCCCTGGGCCGTCTGCTTCAGGGGTCAGGAGGGTAGCGGGGCGAAGAGGTCCAGGCTGTTGCCGTCGGGGTCGAGGACCGTCGCGTAGCGCTGGCCCCACGGCGCGTCCCACGGCTCCTTCTTTCCGCGTACGCCCGCCCCCACGAGGTCCTGGTAGGTCTTGTCCACATCGGCCGGGCTGTCGCAGGCGAAGGCCAGCGCCACCTGGTGGGAGCCGCTCGGCGGCGTCCACTCCGGGTCGAAGGAGCGCACCGTCTCGACGGTGTCCCACATCAGCCGCGCCCCGCCGGGCAGGGCGGCCTCGGCGTGCGGCTGGGCGTCGGCCTCGGCGGGGATGTCGAGGCCGAGGCGGCGGTAGAAGGCGAGGGAGGTGGCCAGGTCGGCGACGACCAGGCCGATGGCGTTGAATCGTGCTGTCATACGGGCAGCGTAGGCAGCGGGCCGACGGCCGGTCTTGAACGAATCGGACGTCCTGGTGGAGGCGGCCGGGGCGCCGCCGGAGGTTTTGCAGGACGCGGCAGTCAGGGGCAGTGGATGACCTGGCCGGCGTACGACAGATTGCCGCCGAAGCCGAAGAGCAGCACCGGGGCGCCGGAGGCCACTTCCCCGCGCTCGACCAGCTTGGAGAGGGCGAGCGGAATGCTGGCCGCCGAGGTGTTGCCGGACTCCACCACATCGCGGGCGATCACCGCGTTGACAGCGCCCAGCTTGTGGGCGACCGGCTCGATGATCCGCAGATTGGCCTGGTGCAGCACGACACCGGCCAGGTCCTCCGGGGAGATCCCGGCCCGTTCGCACACCTGCCGCGCGATCGGCGGCAGGTGGGTGGTGGCCCAGCGGTAGACGGTCTGGCCCTCCTGCGCGAAGCGGGGCGGTGTGCCCTCGATACGGACCGCGCCGCCCATCTCCGGGACCGAGCCCCACACCACCGGGCCGACACCCGGCCGCTCGGCGGCCACCACCACGGCCGCGCCCGCGCCGTCGCCGGTCAGGACGCAGGTGGAGCGGTCGGTCCAGTCGGTGGCCGCGCTGAACTTGTCGGCGCCGATCACCAGGGCCGCGGTGGCCGCCCCGGCCCGGATGGTGTGGTCGGCGGTGGCCAGGGCGTGGGTGAAACCGGCGCACACCACATTGAGGTCCATGGTGGCGGGGGAGGCGAGCCCGAGCCGGGCGGCGACCCGGGCCGCCATGTTGGGGCTGCGGTCGATCGCCGTGCAGGTGGCGACGAGCACGAGGTCGATGTCGGAGGGGGCCAGCCCGCTGTGGGCCAGCGCCTTGGCGGCGGCTGCCGCCGCCATCTCGTCGACCGTTTCGTCGGGGCGGGCCAGATGCCGGGTGCGGATGCCGACCCGGCTGCGGATCCACTCGTCGCTGGTGTCGACCATGGCCGCGAGGTCCTCGTTGCCGAGCACCTTCGCGGGCTGGTAGTGGCCGAGTGCCAGTACGTGTGAGCCGGTCATCGGTCATCCCCTTCGCGCCAGTGCCGACGTATCCGCGCCGATTGCGGAGATCTCGACGCACAGTCTGCGGTGTGTCCAGTGTTGAGCGGAGCAGACGTGCCGTGCGCTCGGCCTACTCACCAATCTTGGGCGCCAAGATCTGGAGTTTTCGACCTTTCCCCGGTGGGGGGTGATCGGCGGTGGCGGAAGGGGATGACCTGACCGTGACTCAGGAAAGCTGGCCGTCGTAGTCCGGGAGCTTGAAGGACTTCTCGGCGTGGCCGCCGCTGATGTCGGTGGGGCTGTTGCCGATGTTGGCGATGATCGTGTAGCCGTTCTTCTCGATCTCCGCCCGCTTGGCGGTCTTGTAGTCGGCCACGTGTCGGAAGAGATCCGGCAGGTGGCGTACGTACAGACCGGCGACCGAGTAGCCGACCTTGTCCAGGTTGTACTCGGTCGGCCAGGAGATGATGCCGGGCCGCGCGGTGACGAAGAAGATGGCCACGCCGCGGTCGTGCGCGTACTGGGAGAGCTTCAGGACCGGCTCGACGGGGGGCTGGGGGAAGGTGAAGCCGAAGTCCGTCTCCAGCGAGGTGTTGTCGATGTCCAGGACGATGGCCTGCTTCTCGCCCGAGGGGTTGGCGGTGCGCTCCTCGATGTAGGGGCGGGCCTGCTCGTCGATGATGGCGCGAACATCGCGCTGCCAGGTCTCGTAGTCGACGTCCTCGGCGGCGGTGGCGCTCGACGGCGCCGCCGTGGCCGCCGTGGTGGCCGTGGTGCCGGGGGTGGCGGCGGTCGCCGTGGTGGCCGTTCCGCCGACGCCGATGGCGAGGGCGACGACCACCGTCGTCATGCCGAGCCGCCGTGATCGCACGCGTCCTGCTGTCATCGGTCACATCCTTCACTTCGAGGCGATTGCCGGATGGCATGCTCACGGCTCCCGGTGGACTTGAGAAGACCCCTGCTTTACCGGCGAGTAACAGTTCGCGGCCGAGGGGTCTTAATAGGCCAACGACATGTGCCGCGCCGTTCGTTGACTGGTCAGCCGGTAGATGGGTATGTCATCTACTGAAGGGCCGGCCTGGACCCCGGCGATGACCGGCGTGGCCGCGGGCTCCGGTGTCGCGCGCCTCCACCAGGTCAAGGAGGCTTGCATGTTCGATGATCGGCCCGCCTTCGGCGTCCGAGTCCACGCACTCGGCGGCGTCACCGTCGCCGAGATCGCGGGAGAGTTGGACATCTTCGCCGCGGGGCGGATCGTGGCTCGGCTCGATTCCCTCATCCAGGCACGGTGTCCGGATCTGGTCCTGGACCTACGGCCGGTCACCTTCCTGGACTGTGCCGGATTGTCGTTACTGTGCCGATTGCGCAATCGCGTGCTGGAGCGGGACGGGCGGCTGCGGCTCGTCATCGACGAACCGCGGTTTGTGCGGCTGCTGCGCATGGTCCGGCTGGACGACGCGTTCGAGGTACTGGAGGATCTGACTCCGGCGATCGCGGGGGTGGCGGGTCCGGTGGCCGGAGGGGGCGGTGATGCCTTCGCCTAGGCCGTATCTGACCAAGTGTCAATAGTAAGAACCGAAATTCACTCGGACGAGCGGTATTCACCGGCGGAATGCTGCGTTCCTACCTCTGTAACCGGCGGTCACCCCTTTACGCTCGCGAGACGTCGCCCAAGGACCCGGCGGATTCACGCCCGATGCCCGACCCTGCCCGCTTCCGGGACCCTGACGAAGGTGAGAGGGGGCAGTGTGCCGTTCCGAGGGGATATCGCGATGACGCAGCAAGGCGCTCCCCGTGATGCGCCGGTGCCGCTGGAGCGCGGTGCCCAGGACGCCGCGCAGGGGCCCGCGAGCGGGGATCCGGCCGCATGGGGGCCCTCCGGCCGGGATCCGGCCGCGTGGGCGTCCTCCGGCGGGGATTCCGCCCCTCAGGACGGTCCGGCCGCCCGGGATGATTCTGCCGCTCAGGGTGATCCGGTCGCTCAGGGTGATCCGGTCGCTCAGGACGGCGCCGCCGCGGACGTCACCACTCCCCGCGCCCGTACGCACCGGGTCGGCGGGTACACCGTCGTGGAACTCCACGGTGAGATCGACATCGCCGGGGTGGGAAGTGTCGGACCGGCGCTGGACGCGGCCACGGCCGGGGACAAGCCCGCGGTGATCGTGGACTTACGGCCGGCCGCCTTCTTCGACTGCTCGGGCCTGGGACTGCTGTGCCGGGCCCATCGGCGTGTCATGGAGCGGGGCGGGCTGATGCGGCTGGTCTGCGACAACGCGTTGATCCTGCGCACCCTGCGGGCGGGGCGGATGCTGGATGTGCTCCGCCCGGTCGCCACGCTGGACGAGGCGCTGCGCGAGGAGGAGTAGGGCGCCTCGCACGGCGAGGAGTAGGGCGCCTCGCACGGCCGGGATGTGGCCGGGATATGGCCGGACTCAGGTACGGCGGTCCTGGGGAGGCGTGACCCCCTGGCCCGCGTGCTGCCGCCGGCGGCCCCAGGTGCGATGGTGCGGCCGTCCGCCGGCCGGGGAATCGTCGTGGCTCTCGGCGGACATGCGGTTGCCGTTCTGGACATTGGTCCGGTGGATCAGCAGCGCGCCCACCCCGATCAGCGCGAGGATGACGACCACGGTGATCAGGGTCTCCATGGTGCTCACTCCCTGGGGCCGGGCCCCAGACTGGAGGGAATCCGGCCGGTTTGTGCGAAATGCTCCTGGTGTCTATACGGTACCTCCGGCCGGAGGCGGCGGCGCTTCCCGTGCGCTATCGCGGTGGGCGGGCCCCGTACACGCCGACCGCCCGCACCCGGCGTCGGGAACCGGGTGCGGGCGGTCAGGCCCTGATCCAGGGGATCAGTGGCTTGGCGGTCTCAGCGGGCTCAGTGGGACTTGGCCAGCTGCTTCTCGAGCTTGGCCAGGCCATTGGCCCAGAGCTGGTTGACGCGGCTGATCTCGGCCTGGTCGGGCTGCGAGTTGGTGCAGGACGGGCCGGGGCCGCCACCGGACATCAGCTCGCTGCACGGGCCCTCGTAGTGGTCCGGCAGACCCAGCACGTGGCCGGTCTCGTGCGCGGTGACCCGCGTCGAGTCGTACTCCTGGTTCTGGGCGTAGTCCAGGAAGACATAGCCGCTGCCGTGGCCGTCGGTGCTCGCGTACGAGCCCTGGGGGTCGTTGCCCTCGCGGTAGGTGAAGTCCGCGTTGCTGCCCGCCTGCAGCTTCACGTTGCTCACCGAGGAGTTCCAGATCTGGGCGGAGCGGGAGATCTGCGACTGGAAGGTCGGGGCCTGGCTCGCGTCGTAGGTCACGGTGACGGCCGCCGCCCCGCGGGGTGCCTTGGCCTGCTTGGCCAGGGCCGACTTCATGACGGCCTTGATGAAGGCGTCGGTGTCGGCCTTCTCCTCGCCGCTCGCCGTGTAGCCGGCGGCCGCGGCGCTGCGCTGGGTCGTGGAGTGGTCGGGCGTGGCCGCGGAGGCGGGCACGGCGGACAGGGCGGCCGCCAGGCCGAGGCCGAGGGTCGCGGACAGCGCGAGCTTGCGGAGTGACATGTGGGGGGCTCCTCATCGCCCTCGGGCCCCGGTCGCCGTGTGGGGTGGCGGCCGGGGCCGTGGGATGAACTCTTGGCTGACGCCGAGTCTTGAGGAGATCGAGCCGTACGCGGAGATATCAACTGGTGATAGTACGAAGGCATATCCCCCGCCGGGCTCTCAAGCCCTTTGCGGGGATGGCGGTTTGCCGTCCCGTTGACCGGTGTTTGACCACCGATTGATCAATTCCGGTATGGGTTGGAGTGGTTTCAGAGTCTGGTGTGACCGACAAGGGCGCAGATATGCTCCCGCCGTGGAGCTCCAGGTGAGGCACCTCCGTGCACTGTGCGCCATTGCCGACACCGGCAGCCTACGGAAGGCGGCGCGCCAACTGGGCATGACCCAGCCATCCTTGACGACCCAGCTCCGGCGCATCGAGAACACCATCGGCGGCCGGCTGTTCTCGCGGGAGGTCACCGGCAGCCGGCCGACCCCGCTGGGGCGGTCCGTGCTGTGCCGCGCCCGGCCGATCGTGGCCGAGATGAACGCCTTGGTCAGCGAGGTCCGGCTGGAGGCGGGGCAGACCGCCGACGCCCGGTTGCGCATCGGCAGCACGGGCAGCCGGGCCGTGGTGGGCTGGTTGCGCAGGCTCCGCGACCGCTATCCCGACGCGGACACCACCATCCACATCGACGTCTCGGCCAACGCGCTGCTGCAGATGGTCGCCGCCAACCAGCTCGACGTCGCCTTCGTGCACGAGGTCGAGGGCGCGCCGCTGCGGGTGCCCGAGGGCGTGGAGCGCCGGGTGCTCGTGGAGCGGGAGCCGCAGTTCGTGGCGCTGGCCGAAACCCATCCGGCCGCCGCGCGGCCCGCGGTGCGGCTCGCCGACCTCGCCGCCGACCAGTGGATGGTCGACCCCAGCGTGGACGGCGAGGGGCCCGGGCTGCGCCGGGTCCTGGCCGCCGCGGGGCTCAATCCGAGGGTGGTGTACGGGGACTATCTGACCGCCGCCGACCTGGTCGCCTCGGGCGAGGTGGTCACCCCCTGCCAGCCCACCGCGCGGTCCCGCCAGGACGTGGCCGTCCGCCCGCTGCACGGGGATCCGCTGACGGTCCGGCTGTTCCTGGCCGCACGGGCGGTCCCGGCGGCCCGCACCGGGGCCCCCGGACCCGACCCGGACACGGCGCTCCCGACCGAGACCGACACCGAGGCGGCCGGACCCGATCCGGACACCGCGCCCGGCGCCCCGCTCGACGTCGACGCCCTCTTCGGCGATCTCGCGGACGCGTACTTCGAGATCGCCTGGGCGAGTTCCGCGTACCGCCAGTGGCTGGTCCGCAACGAGAGTCCGCTGCTGCGCTCCCATGAGCCCCGGACCCGCGACGCCCTCGACATCCTGGACCTCGCCGGGCCCGCCGAGGTCTCGTAGCACCCCTCCGGGGGGCGGGTGGCGGCGAGCGATGAGTTTCGCTCCGCCGCGCGGTCCAAGCACCCGGGACCGCACCGCATGCCACCCGAGGAGCGAGCAGATGATCACGGAGCACGATCCGCAGACCGCGCTGGACACCCGCTTCAGCAGCCCGGACGCCACCGCCACGCCCTGGCCGGAGGGACGTGAGGCGCTGGCGGCGGCTGAGCTGTACTGGCTGTCCACCGTCCGCCGGGACGGCCGCCCCCATGTCACCCCGCTCATCGCCGTCTGGTTCGACGGCGCGCTCTGCTTCTGCACCGGCCCCGAGGAACAGAAGGCCCGGAACCTCGCGCACGATCCGCGCTGCGTCCTCACCACGGGCGCGGGCGTGCTGCACGAGGGGCTGGACCTGGTGGTCGAGGGCGAGGCCGAGCCGGTGCGGGAGGACGCCACGCTCGAGCGGATCGCCGCGGCGTACGTGGCGAAGTACGGCGCGGAGTGGACCTTCCAGGTGCGCGACGGCGCCTTCCACCACGACGGCCATGAGGCCCTGGTCCACCGGGTCGCCCCGGCCACGGCGTTCGGCTTCCGCAAGGACGTGTACGGCCAGACGCGCTGGCGCTTCTGACGCGGGCCGACCGCCCCCACGCACCCCACCCCGCCCCCGGCCGGCTCAGTCCAGGCCCGGCAGTCCCGTGGGCAGCCCGACCGGAAGGGTCTGCTCCGACCAGATCGTCTTGCCCTCGGCGGTCTGCCGGCTCCCCCAGCGCTGGCTGAGCCGCGCGACCAGCAGCAGCCCGCGGCCGCCCTCGTCGAAGGTGCGGGCGCGGCGCATATGCGGGGCGGTGCTGGAGGAGTCGGTGACCTCGCAGATCAGCGAGTGGTCATGGATCAGCCGCAGCCGGATGGGCGGGACGGCGTGCCGGATGGCGTTGGTGACCAGCTCGCTGACGACCAGCTCGGTGGTGAAGACGGCCTCGTCGAGCCCCCATTCGGTCAGCCGCTCCGTCACGTTCCGGCGGGAGCGGGCCACCCACGCCGGGTCGGCGGGCACGTCCCAGGTGGCCACGTGCGCCTCGTCCAGGGAGCGGGTGCGGGCGAGCAGCAGCGCGACGTCGTCGAGCGCGCCCCCCGCGGGGAGGAGCGTGCGCAGAACGGCGTCGCAGGTGCCGTCCAGGGACCCGCTGGGGTGGGCCAGCGCGTTGGTCAGCAGCAGACGGCCCTCGTCGGCATCGCGGTCCCATACGGCCATCAGCCCGTTGGTGTAGAGGGCGAGCACGGCGTTCTCGGGCAGCTCGGTCTCCATCGACTCGAAGGGCAGCCCGCCGACCCCCAGCGGC
Organism: Streptomyces violaceusniger Tu 4113; assembly: GCF_000147815.2. Classification (NCBI taxonomy): domain Bacteria; kingdom Bacillati; phylum Actinomycetota; class Actinomycetes; order Kitasatosporales; family Streptomycetaceae; genus Streptomyces; species Streptomyces violaceusniger. The sequence goes on from NC_015957.1 coordinate 1,455,512, forward strand.
GGTCCGGCCGGTACCGGGAGGAACTCCACGGTGCCGTCGGGCCTGGCCAGCGCCGGCGGCGGGTGCCCGGCCGCGGCCAGTGAGCAGCGGTGCGAGACGGGGTCGTAGACCGCGTACAGACAGGTGGCCCCCACATCCCCGGTGGACTCCTCGGCGCCGGTCTCCGCGGCCAGATGGATCACCAGGTCGTCCAGGTGGGTGAGCAGCTCGTCCGGCGGCAGATCGACGTCGGCGAGAGTACGGACCGCCGTCCGCAGCCGGCCCATGGTGGCCGACGCCTGGATGCCGTGGCCGACCACATCGCCCACGACCAGCGCGACCCGTGCCCCGGAGAGCGGGATGACGTCGAACCAGTCCCCGCCCGCCCCCGCGTACGGGCCCGCGGGCAGATAGCGGGAGGCGACCTCGACGGCCGGCGGCTGCGGGAGGGTCCGCGGCAGCAGGCTGCGCTGCAGGGCCAGGGCGGTGTCGCGCTCCCGGGTGAAGCGGCGGGCGTTGTCCACACAGACGGCGGCCCGGGTGGTGATCTCCTCGGCCAGCACCACATCGTCCTGGGTGAACGGCTCGGGAGTGTGGTGGCGGGCGAATACGGCCACCCCGAGCGTCGTCCCCCGCGCCCGGATCGGCACCGCCATGATCGAGTGAATGCCGAACCGCCGGATCGAACGGGCCCGGGCGGGCTTCAGCGCACCCCACTTGGCGATCATGGGGTCGGTGGTCGCGTAGATGAGGGGCCGCTCCACCACCAGGCATTCCGCCATCGGCGAGACCTGCGGATAGGTGTCCACCTTCCCCACCGGCACCACGGACTCGGGGCAGCCCTCGTAGAGGGACTGCATGGCCGCGCGGCGCAGCACGATCGGGCCGGTGAGCGGCCCGGACGGCAGCTCCTCGTCCTGGGCCAGCCGGTCCAGCAGGTCGATGCTGGCGTAGTCGGCCAGCCGCGGTACGCAGACGTCGGCCAGCTCCTGCGCGGTGTGGTCGATGTCGAGGGTGCTGCCGATCCGTTCACTGGCCGCGCTCAGCAACAGCAGCCGCTGGCGGGCCAGATACTGCTCGGTGATGTCATGCGCCGCCAGGCAGACCGCGTACACCTGGCCGTCCTTCGCCTTCAGCGGGGCGAACCGGGCCGACCAGGCGTGCTCCTTGGTCTCGCCGCCGGTGCGCAGGTAGGTCTCCATCTCGCGTGGCTCGCCGGTGGTCAGCACATGGTGCATGACGGCTTCGAGCTGCTCGCTCCGGAGCTTGCCCCCGACCTCCGACAGCCGCAGATCGCGGATCTCCGCTTCGGGGAGGCCGACGACGCGGGCCATCTCGTCGTTCACCTTGCGCAGCCGCAGATCGGCGTCGTAGATCGCCATCGGGCAGGGCGACTGCGCGTAGGCCCAGCGCATCAGCGCGTCGTTCCAGGACTCGGGCGGCAGCTCCGCCCGGGGTGCCGCGGCCACCAGCAGCCAGTCGCCCTCCGGCTCTCTGTGGTGTGCCAGCACCCGCACCGGCATCTCATGGCCGTCCCGGTGGCGCAGCGCCACCGTCCCGTGCCACCGGGTGAGCCGGGTGCGGGCGCGGCGGGCCCCGGCGTCGCGCGCGCGGGCCGGATCGGCCAGCAGCTCGGCGGCGGACCGCCCCACGACCTGCGGGGGCGGATACCCGAGCAGCCGGCGGGCACCGTCGTTCCAGCTGGTCAGCGTCCCGTCATCGGTGACGGTGGCCCTCGCCGTTTCCGTTTCGTCCAGGCCGCCCCACTCCCGCGTGGAGCCGCTGTCGTGGCGCATCATGGTCGCCCATCCCTCCGGGGACGGCACCGGGTCCGTCCACCAGGGTCCTCTTCCAGCCTCGTCCACTCCGGTCCGGGCATCAACCACAGCCCGGGCCGGAGCGGACGCCGCTGCTGAGCCGGAGCGGACGCCGCTGCCGGGGCGGGCGGGTCAGGCGGCCGCGGGCGGGTCAGGCCGCCGCGGGCCCCAGATGGCGCCCGGCCCATTCGGCGAAGCCGGTGAGCGGGAGGCCGAGGGCCCGCGCGAACTCGGGACGGGCCGGCTGGCCGACCTCGTTCAGCCGCACATGCCCGAGGCCCCACTGCGGCATCCCGGCGGCGAGCGCCTCGTCCGCGGTCATCGACGGGGCGGTCACCTCGGTGCCCACGACGGCGGAGAGGACCTCGGCGACCCGGGCCATCGTCATGCACTCGCCCGCCAGTTCCAGCTCGACCTCGTGGAACCGCTCCGGGTCGGCGAAGGCCGCGGCGGCCGCCGTGCCGATGTCGGCGACGGCGATGAGGGAGAGCTCGGTGCCGGGCTGGAGGATGGTGGCCAGGCCGCCCTCGGGGCCGTTCGGGAGCAGGGACAGGAAGTTCTCCATGAAGAAGGCGGGCTTGAGGAGCGTCCAGTGGCGGAAGCCCGCCTCGCGGACCCGGTCCTGGAGGCCGGACTTGGTCGCGTAGTAGTGCTCCAGCGCCGCCCAGCGGCCCTCCGCCCAGCCGGGCGCGGTGTGGTGCTGTCCGGCGCCGGAGACGGAGGTGTGCACGAACTGCGCCACCCCCGCGTCCCGCGCGGCGTCGATCAGGTTGCTTCCCTGGACCCACTCGGAGTCGCCCTGGAGGTCATTCATATCGGGCATCTGGATCGAGAAGACGGCGCGCGCCCCCTCGGCGGCCCGCCGCACCGAGTCGAGGTCGAGCAGGTCGCCGGTGACCAGCTCGGCGCCGAGCGCCGCCACGGCCTTGGCCCGCTCGGTGTCCGGGTCGCGGACCAGGGCCCGTACGGGAACGCCCGCCGAGAGCAGCGCGCGGGCGGTGGCGCCGCCCTGCTGTCCGGTGGCGCCGGTGACCAGAACGGGGGCGGAGGGGGCGGATGTCGGGGAGTTCATGGGCATGCTGCTGCTCCTCGGGCATGGCGATATCGACTTATCGACTGCACGGACACTAAACGGCGGGCCCCGCCACTTATTGCTCGGTACGATACGGAGGGCCCCGCCACTTAGCAACCCGGAGGTGACGCCATGCCCGCCCAGCGCGCGGACGCCCGGCGCAACTACGAGCGCATCCTCGCCGTGGCCGAGGAGGAGGTCGCCGCCCACGGCGCCGACGCCTCCCTGGAACAGATCGCCCGCACCGCCGGAGTCGGCTCGGCCACCGTGCGCCGCCACTTCCCCACCCGCAGCGCCCTCCTGGAGGCCGTCTTCCGCGAGCGGATCGAGGTCCTGGCCGCCCGCGCCCGCGAACTCGCCGAGGCGGAGGACGTACGGGCCGCGCTGCTGGAGTGGCTGGGTGAGCTCACCGTCTACTCCGCCTCGGTGCAGGGCCTGGCCACCGCGCTGCTGCGCAATGGCGAACTCGCCCCGGAACATGCGAACCCCTGCGTGGACACGCTCACCGAGGCGGGCGAGCCACTGCTGCGGCGAGCCGAACGGGCCGGTGTGATGGCCCCCGGGGCGACCGCGGTCGACCTGGTCACCCTGATCGCCGGGATCGCGCTGGCCACCCAGCACCACCCGGACCCCGCCACCGAGGCGGACCGGCTGCTGGGCCTGGCCGTGGCGGGGATCAGCCCGCGGGGGTGAGCGGGCGGGGGCCGGTCAACCCCCGTGCCCGTCAAGGACGTTCCCTGTGAAATGGACGTTCCCTGCAAAGAAGACCGCACCCGGGCCACTCGGGGCGGCTCGGGTGCGGTCTGGCCATGCAAGGGAAGAGCGGTCAGCCCTTCTTGGTCTCCCAGAAGATCTTGTCGATCTGGGCGATGTAGTCCAGGGCCTTCTGCCCCGTGGCCGGGTCGGTCGAGCCCTTGGCCGCGCTCAGGGCCTTGAGGGTGTCGTTGACCAGCTGGTGCAGCTCCGGGTACTTCTCGAAGTGCGGGGGCTTGAAGTAGTCGCTCCACAGCACCGAGACATGGTGCTTGGCGAGCTCCGCGCGCTCCTCCTTGATGGTGGTGGCACGGGCGCGGAAGTGCGGGTCCTCGTTGGCCTGGTACTTCTCCTGGACGGCCTTGACGGACTCGGCTTCAATACGGGCCTGGGCCGGGTCGTACACACCGCAGGGCAGGTCGCAGTGCGCGCTGACCTTAACCTTCGGGGCGAACAGGCGGGAGAGCATAGAGCTGTCCTTCCATTCGTGATCGTCTTCTCAGGTGCGAGATTACTCCGTGGGGGAAGCCTTTTCTCGGGTGCCCCGGGGGGCTTAGGTCAAAAGTCCGGTGACAGGCTGGGATGCCTGGGATCGTGATGGTGCGGGGTTGAGGACCGGAGGTGCCGTGATGCGGGAGCAGCTGGGCGATCACGGGCAGGAGCCCGACCGCGACCAGCGCGGACTGCTGCGGATCGGGCTCGCGGAGGTGTACAACCCGTCGATGCAGCCGACGCTGTACCCCGGCGACCAGTTGGTGGTCCGCTACGGGGCGCCCGTGCGGCCGGGGGACGTGGTGGTGGTGCGCCATCCGTTCCGGCAGGACCTGCTGATCGTCAAGCGCGCGGTGGAGCGGCGCGAGGGCGGCTGGTGGGTCAAGGGCGACAACCCGTATGTGGAGAACGACAGCCGGGAGTTCGGCGTCGTGCCGGACGAGCTGGTGGTCGCCCGGGCATGGCTGCGGCTGCGCCCGCGCCCGGGTGCCGGACGCGGTGGTCAGCGGTCCATGGCCGGGCTGGTCTTCTGGGCGGTGTCCGCCGTACGGCCGGTGGGCTGGCGGTCCTGGCGCCGGCTGCGCTCGGCGCCGGCCGACCGCTCGGCGTCCAGGCGTTTGCGCGCGCGGTAGGCGGCCACATTGGCGCGGGTCGCGCAGCGGTCGGAGCAGTAGCGCCGGGATCGATTGGTCGAGGTGTCGAGATAGGCGTTGCGACAGGGGGACGCCTCGCAGATGCCCAGCCGGTCGGCGCCCAGCTCGGTGAGGTGGAAGGCCAGCCCCATCGAGGCGGTCGCGGCGTATCCGGCGCCCGCGTTGGCGGCGTAGTCCGCGATATGCATATGCCACTTGGGGCGGCCGTCCTCGTCGCGGATCTCATGGCCGGAGATCTGCGGGCTCACCGGGAACTCGATGAGCAGTGCGTTCAGCAGGTCCACCGCCAGCACCTCGTCGCCGCCCGCCGCCGCCTTGAAGACGGCGCGCAGCCGGGCCCTGACCGACCTCAGCCGGGTGACATCGGCGTCCGTCGTCCGCCGGGCCGCCTGCCGGCTCTCCCCGAAGAGCGCCCGTACGGCCTCCACCGAGGTCAGGGTGTCGGTGCCGCGGCTTGGCTCCTCGCTGTTGACCAGGCGCACGGCGAGATCCGAGTAATAAGCCAGTTCCACTTGTGGTCCTTACGACGGGGCATCTAGAGTCGGGTAAGAGGCGTTCTGCCTACGAGGGTATTACGGGGCGGCTGCGCCGGAGACGATGACGCATGGCTTACGACGCATGGCTTGGAGGGGCTCGATGACGGACACCGTCGCCGTGGCGGACTGGCAGGCGTGGCAGCGGAGCTGGGACCGGCAGCAGGAGTGGTACCTCCCCGATCGTGAGGAGCGGTTCCGGGTGATGCTCGACGCGGTCGAGGCCGTCGTCGGCCCGGAGCCGAGGATCCTCGACCTGGCGTGCGGCACGGGCAGTATCTCGGACCGGGCGCTGGGCCGGTTCCCGGGCGCCACCAGCACCGGCGTGGACCTCGACCCCGCGCTGCTCACGATCGCCCGCGGCCATTTCGCGGCCGAGCCGCGCGCCGAGTTCGTGACCGCCGATCTGCGCGATCCCGGATGGACCGGGCGGCTGCCGCACGGTACGTACGACGCCGTCCTGACCGCCACGGCGCTCCACTGGCTGCGCTCGGACGAGCTGCGGGTGCTGTACGGGCAGATCGCGGGCGTCGTGCGGGAGGGCGGGGTGTTCCTCAACGCGGACCATATGCCCGCCCGGGCGTCCAGGACTGGGCGGAGTGGTGGCAGGCCGCCGCACGGGACGAGACGCTCGCCGCACCGGTGGCCGAGCGGTTCACGATCTTCGGCGATCCGGCGAACGGCGACCACGCGGACGGGGAGACACAGCCCGTCGCCTGGCATGCCGAGGCGCTGCGCGAGGGGGGCTTCGCGGAGGCGCGGGCCGTATGGTGCTCGCCCTCGGACGCGATGGTGCTCGGGCTGAAGTGATGCCGGTGGGGAGTGCGCGAGGGCGGTACGGGCAGGTGCCCGTACCGCCCTCGTGGCCGTGACAGCGCCTACCTCGCGCCCGTGACAGCGCCTACAGCACCTTGGAGAGGAACGACTTCGTCCGCTCGTGCCGCGGATTGGTCAGCACCTCACGCGGGTGCCCGGACTCCACCACCACGCCGTCGTCCATGAAGACGACCGAGTCCCCGACCTCGCGGGCGAAGCCCATCTCATGCGTGACGACGATCATCGTCATGCCATCCTCCGCGAGCCCGCGCATCACATCGAGCACATCGCCGACCAGCTCCGGGTCGAGCGCCGAGGTGGGCTCGTCGAAGAGCATCAGCTTCGGCTCCATCGCCAGCGCCCGCGCTATCGCGACGCGCTGCTGCTGGCCGCCGGAGAGCTGGGAGGGGTAGTTGGCCGCCTTGTCGGCGAGGCCCACCCGGTCCAGCAGCTTCAGCGCGCGCTCCCGCGCGACCGCCTTCGTCTCGCGCTTGACCTGGACCGGCGCCTCGATCACGTTCTCCAGCGCGGTCATGTGCGGGAAGAGGTTGAAGCGCTGGAAGACCATGCCGATGTCGCGCCGCTTCTCGGCGACCTCGCGGTCCTTGAGCTCGTAGAGCCTGTCGCCCTTCTGGCGGTAGCCGACCAGCTCGCCGTCGACGGACAGCCGCCCGGAGTTGATCTTCTCCAGGTGGTTGATGCAGCGCAGGAAGGTGGACTTGCCGGAGCCGGACGGGCCGATCAGGCAGAACACCTCGCGCGGCGCGACCTCGAGGTCGATGCCCTTGAGGACCTGCACCGGGCCGAAGGACTTGTGGACGCCTTCGGCCTTCACCATGGCGGTCATGCGCCGACACCTCCGGAGCGGTTGCTGAAGGAGAGCAGATTGGCCCGGACCCGCTGCAGCGGGGTGGCCGGCAGGCTGCGGCTCGAGCCGCGCGCGTAGTACCGCTCCAGGTAGTACTGGCCCACGCTCAGGACGGAGGTGAGGATCAGGTACCAGGCGGCCGCCAGGAAGAGCATCTCCGCCGTGGCACCGGAGTTCTGGCCGACCTCGGAGGTGGCCTGCAGCAGATCCCAGTACTGGACCGCGATCACCAGCGAGGTGGTCTTGAGCATGTTGATGAACTCATTGCCGGTCGGCGGCACGATCACCCGCATCGCCTGCGGCAGCACCACCCGGCGCAGCGTCTTGGCGTGGCTCATCCCGAGCGCCTGGGCGGCCTCGGACTGACCCTCGTCGACCGACTGGAGGCCCGCCCGGCAGATCTCGGCCATGTACGCGGCCTCGTTCAGGCCCAGGCCCAGCAGGGCGGCCAGGAACGGGGTCATGAAGTCCGACCACTCGTCCTTGTAGATCGGCATGATGTTGATGTAGTCGAACACCAGGCCGAGGTTGAACCAGACCAGTAGCTGCACATAGACCGGGGTGCCGCGGAAGAACCAGATGTAGCCCCAGGCGATGGAGGCGGTCACCGGGTTCTTCGACAGCCGCATCACGGCGAGGATGATGCCGAGGACCACGCCGAGCACCATCGAGAGGATGGTGATCCAGACGGTGTTGCGAACGCCCCTGAGGACCTCGCCGTCGAAGAAGTAGTCCGGGATGGCGTTCCAGTTCACATCGCCGCGGGCGAACGCGGAGATGAGCAGGAAGAGCACGGCGATGGTGATGACCGCGGAGACCCAGCGGCCGTAGTGCCGCACCGGGATGGCCTTGATGTTCTCCGGCGCCGGCGGCGGGGCGTCGACCGGACCCGCCTTGTCAATCTTTGTCGTCACGGATGGTGCCTTTCAGCGCGAGCGCGGACGGGGGAGGGCCGGATCACTTGCCGCCGTTGATGATGGCCTTGGTGACCGCGCCTTCCTTGACGCCCCACTTCGCGATGATCTTGTCGTATTCGCCGTTCGCGACGATCAGGGCGAGGGCCTGCTTGATGGCGTCGCGAAGCTGAGTGTTCTTCTTGGCGATGGCGATGCCGTACGGGGCCGCCTCCACCTGCTCGCCGACGAGCTCGAAGTCCTTGCCGCCGCCGGAGGTCTTCACGGCGTACGCGGCGACCGGGAAGTCGCTGGAGCCGGCCACGGCGCCACCGCCGCGCAGCCGGGTCTGGGCCTCGGTGTCATTGCCGAACGCCTCGACCGAGATCTTGCCCTTGCCGTTCTTCTGGCAGGTCTTCGACTGGGACTTGGCCAGGTCGTGGGAGACGGTGCCGCGCTGCACGACGACCTTCTTGCCGCACAGGTCGTCCCACGTCTTGATCCCCGTGTTGGCGCCCTTCTTGGTGTAGATCGAGACACCCGCGGTGAAGTAGTCGACGAAGTCGACGCCCTCGCCCGCCTTCTTGCCGGTGTCCGGGTCGACACCCTCCTGGCGGCCCTTGTTGTCGGTCATGGCCGACATGGCGATGTCGTAACGCTTGGAGCGCAGGCCCGAGAGCAGGGTGTCGAAGGTGCCGTTGTTGAACTCGAACTTCACCCCGAGCTGCTTGCCGAGGGCGTCGGCGATGTCCGGGTCGATGCCCATGACCTCGCCGTTCTTCTTGAACTCGACCGGCGGATAGTTGATGTCCGAGCCGACCTTGATCACCTTGGCGCTCTGGATCTCCTTGGGGAGCTGGTTGAAGAGCGGGGCCGCGTTGGTGTTCGACCCACCAGTGGCCTTGTCGGTCTGGTCGCCGCAGCCCGTCAGCAGCAAGGCACCTGCCACCGCTATCGCGCCGACGGAGGCCATCCGGGACTTCAGGGTGGCCCCACGGGGCGTGAAGCTGGCGGTCATGCTGGTTCCTCCGGCAGGGTGAGGGGGCGAGATCTCGGGAACACGTTTGTGGGTGTCGCGATCTCGTGTGATTGGGGCATCTTGTCATCGGACGGGCCCGTGCGGGCCGCCGGCCATGTCAAAATCGGATAACGGGCGATCCCCGTGGTGCACAACCGGACAGCGGCGCCGGCCGGACAGCGACGGCCCGAGACGCGGGGCGGGCTCATGATCACGCGGAGAACAGCGCGTGACGGAGGCATGGACTTTCCCTAGAGATTCGCCCGCCTTCAGCCTTAATGCCCGGTTTTCCGGTGTCATCGCACCGGAACACGCTCGTCGCTCGACGTGCGCTTCAGGTAGAACAGACGGCACCCCTCACCCGGGGCTCAGGGCGTGTGTGCGACGCGCCCGGCGTCCGTACCCAGACCCATGCGGTGGTCATCCGCTGAATGGGACGACGCGGTGCCCGCCCGCTCCGAACCTGGGGCGGATACCCTCGACAGAAAAACGACAAAGGGGTCAAACAGTGGCAGCGGAGATGGTCAATCCTCGCAGCGACAGCACAAGCGGCAGCACAAGCGGCAGTGGCGAAGGAGCCGACGGCGTGACCGGCGAAGAGCCCTTCGACCCGGCATTCGCCCTGCACCGCGGCGGCAAGATGGCCGTCCAGGCGACCGTGCCCGTGCGCGACCGGGACGATCTGTCCCTCGCGTACACACCGGGCGTGGCCAAGGTCTGCAGCGCCATCGCCGAGCAGCCCGAGCTCGTCCACGACTACACCTGGAAGTCCCAGGTCGTCGCCGTGGTGACGGACGGCAGCGCGGTGCTGGGGCTCGGTGACATCGGCCCGGAGGCGTCCCTCCCGGTCATGGAGGGCAAGGCGATCCTCTTCAAGCAGTTCGGCGGTGTCGACGCGGTGCCGATCGCGCTCGACTGCCGGGACGTGGACGAGATCGTGGAGACCGTCGCCCGGCTCGCGCCCTCGTTCGGCGGCGTCAATCTGGAGGACATCTCCGCGCCCCGCTGCTTCGAGATCGAGCGCAAGCTCCAGGAGCGGGTCGACATCCCGATCTTCCATGACGACCAGCACGGCACGGCGGTGGTCACCCTCGCCGCGCTGCGCAACGCCGCCAGGCTGACGGACCGCGCGCTGGGCCAGCTCCGCGCCGTCATCTCCGGCGCCGGCGCCGCCGGTGTGGCCATCGCCCGGATCCTCACCGAGGCGGGCATCGGCGATGTCGCCGTGTGCGACCGCAAGGGCGTCGTCTCGCAGGACCGCGAGGACCTCACCGACGTCAAGCGCGAGCTGGCCGGGTTCACCAACAAGGCCGGGCTCACCGGATCCCTGGAGGCCGCGCTGGACGGCGCCGACGTCTTCATCGGCGTCAGCGGCGGCACGGTGCCGGAGGACGCGGTGGCGAAGATGGCCTCGGGCGCCTTCATCTTCGCGATGGCCAACCCCAACCCGGAGATCCACCCGGACGTCGCCCACCGGTACGCGGCCGTGGTCGCCACCGGGCGCAGCGACTTCCCGAACCAGATCAACAACGTCCTCGCCTTCCCCGGCATCTTCGCGGGCGCCCTCCAGGTCCGGGCCTCCCGGATCACCGAGGGCATGAAGCTCGCGGCCGCCGAGGCGCTGGCCGCGGTGGTGGCCGATGAGCTGAGCGCGGACAAGGTCATCCCCTCGCCGTTCGACGACCGGGTCGCCCCCGCCGTGACCGCGGCCGTCGCCGCGGCCGCCCGCGCGGAGGGCGTCGCCCGCCGCTGACGCCCGCCAGGGCCCAGGCGCCATCGCGCGCCGGGCCATCGCGGGCTGTGTCTTCACGGGCCGGTCCGCCCCTCATCCGGAGGGGTGGACCGGCCCGTCGGCTTGTGTGCGGTGGGCGAGCGGGGTCACACCGTGGCGTGGTTCCGTGGGATCGCCGTGCGGCCTAAGGTCGGGATCATGTTCGCTGCCTATGCCGCACGTATCGACCGTGACCAGCCGCTGAACGGCCTCGAACTGGGGGAGCGCCCCGAGCCGCAGGCCCGGCCCGGCTGGACGACCGTGAACGTCAAGGCCGCCTCGCTCAACCACCACGACCTGTGGTCGCTGCGCGGTGTGGGGCTCGGCGAGGAGTCGCTTCCGATGATCCTCGGCTGCGACGCGGCCGGGATCGACGAGGACGGCAACGAGGTCGTCCTCCACTCCGTCATCGGCCAGAGCGGACACGGCGTCGGTCCGAAGGAGCCCCGCTCCATCCTCACCGAGCGCTACCAGGGCACCTTCGCCGAGAAGGTGACCGTCCCGAGCTGGAATCTGCTGCCCAAGCCCAAGGAGCTCTCCTTCGAGGAGGCCGCCTGCCTGCCCACGGCCTGGCTGACCGCGTACCGCATGCTGTTCACCAACGCGGGGGTGCGCCCCGGCGACAGTGTCCTGGTCCAGGGCGCGGGCGGCGGTGTGGCCACTGCCGCGATCGTGCTGGGCGCGGCCGCCGGTCTGCGGATGCTGGCCACCAGCCGTGACGAGGCCAAGCGGGCCCGCGCCGTCGAGCTGGGCGCCGAGAGCGCGTACGAACCGGGGGAGCGGCTGCCGCGCCGGGTGGACGCCGTGATCGAGACGGTGGGCGCCGCGACCTGGTCGCATTCGGTGAAGTCCCTCAAGCCCGGTGGCACCCTGGTGATTTCGGGCGCCACCAGCGGCCCCAACCCGAAGGCCACCGAGCTCAACCGGATCTTCTTCCTGGAGCTGAAGGTCGTCGGCTCCACGATGGGCGGGAAGGACGAGCTGGAGGACCTGCTGAGCTTCTGCGCCGCCCGCGGTGTACGACCGGTGATCGACTCGGTGCTGCCGCTGGACCGGGCCCGTGAGGGGTTCGAGAAGATGGCGGGCGGCGATCTGTTCGGCAAGGTCGTATTGACGGTCTGAATACCGTGCCGCCCTCCACGGTCGCGATGGGGGCCGGGGATTCGCGCGGGAATTCGAACAGGCCCGGTGGATCCGGTCCGCGCCGAGAAGGCGTCGAGAGAGCGCCGAGACGGCGGCGAGCATATGCCGGAGGCTTGGCGCGAAGCCCGCGCGATGATCTACCCGGCCTCGCGCTCCGGCGAATTCGCGGAATTCCGCGACGCCGCCGCCGACTGCGGTACGAAGCTCCGCCGGAAGCGATAGGAGCGGGACGCGGAACCCACCAGACCGGGGAAGTCGCGCACCCGGTCCCAGAGGGACGAGCCGCCGCCGCGCGGCCCATCGGCCGCCATCGCCGCCTCGTACGTCTCCACGCCGGTCCAGCGGGCGTAGTTGAACACCCGGACGCGGTCGGTGCTCAGATGGCGCTCGCCGTCGACGATCAGATGGAAGTCGGCGGAGATCAGGCCCGGGTCGGGCTCGTTCTCCAGGGCCTCGATGACCAGGTCGATCCAGGACCGGCGGAGCCCGGGGTCGGGGTCGTCGAAGTCGATCTCGACCACGACGATCAGCCCGGGGTCCGACCCGGGGTCCGGCGTATCGCTCTGGGCGGCCGGTGCCTGGAAGCCGCGGTAGTGGCGGTACGAGGAGAGGCCGAGCCTCTTGATGTCCGGGACCGTGCTGTCGATCTCGTCGTTGCGCTGCCGGCGCTGGGTCCGGACGAAGGCGTGGTACGCGGCCTCACTGGCCCACTGGGAGTGGTGCATCAACGTATCGCCGTCCGTACCCGCGTAGAGGTTGTAGGAGAGCAACTCGGGTGCCGGCCAGAGGTGGCCGTCCCAGGTGGCGGCGATGGCGTCGACCGTGGCCCGCTGCCGTTCCGGTGTGCCTACGCTCCAGGTGCTGAACAGCGCGGCACCCACATCGGGCCGGGTGAGATCGGGCAGCGGGCCGGAGCTGGGCAGGGCGGACATGACGGTCTCCTCGCGGTCGGGAAGAGCTGGGAAGGACACGGGGATCGGGGCCGGAGGGGCGCCCCCCGTGGTGCGCCCCTCCGACCCCGATCCTGGAACTTCAACCGCGGTTGAGGTCAAGCGGTGGATGGAAGCCGTCCTGAGCGAGACGGAAGCCGTCCTGAGCGAGACGGAAGCCGGTCCTGAGCGAGACGGAAGCCGGTCCTGAGCGAGAAGGAGGCCGGTCCTGAGCGAGAAGGAGGCCGGGCCTATGCCTGGTCGTCTCGGAGCAGCGCGGTGATGCGCGCCGCGGTCGCCCCCAGGTGATGGCGGGCGTCGGCCAGTTGGGCGTCCGTCACCCCGTGGTCGCGGGCCGCGTCGCGGATGTCGTCGCGGAGCCGGTCGAGCAGCCGTTCCAGATCGCGGGCGGGGGCGTCCGACGGGGTGAAGTCCCTGGCCCACTCGGGCTCCTGAACTCCGGCCGCGCCACTGCCGCTGTCCTCGCTGCCACCGCCGGTCGGCTTCTCCTCCTTGCTGCCGCCCTCCGGCTTGGTCATGTCCATCCGCTCGACCTTGGTCTCCGGCCCGGACGCCTCGTCGTCCCAGCCCCAGCCCCAGCCCCAGTCCGAGCGCGAGGTGCCCTGGCGGGAGATCCGGCTCATCCCGCGCGACACCTCGGCCAGCCCCTCGCGCACCGCCTGCTGCCAGTCGCCCGCCCGGATGTGCTCCTGCGTCTGCTCCTGGACCCGCCGGGCGATCCGCTGGACCTCCTCGCGCGCGAAGTCCTGCGCGTCCTTGGCCTGCTTACGGGCGCGCTGGGCGTCCTGCCGGGCCCGCCGGCTCTCCTCCTTCGCCCGGCGCGCCTGCTCCTTCCACTCCTCCTTCGCGCGCCGCATGTCCTCCTTCGCCTGCCGCCAGGTCTCCTTGTCGCCCCACGGCCCCTCCCACGGGCCGTGCTTGTCCTGGGCGCCGCCGGTGCCGCCGGTGCCTCCGGAGGCGCGGGCCTGCTGGGCCGCCTCCCGCATCTCCCGCCGCAGATCGCTCGCGGAGCCGCGGACGTCCTCCCGGATCTCGGCGGCGAGTTCGGCGACCGACTCGCGGATCTCCAGCTCCAGATCGGCCAGCTCACCGCCGCGGTCGGCCAGTTCGGCACGTCCGGCGTCGGTGATGGAGTAGACCTTGCGGCCGCCCTCGGTGGTGTGGGTCACCAGCCCCTCGGCCTCCAGCTTGGCCAGCCGCGGATAGACGGTGCCGGCCGAGGGCGCGTACAGCCCCTGGAACCGCTCCTCCAGCAGTCGGATGACCTCATAGCCGTGGCGCGGCGCCTCGTCGAGCAGCTTGAGCAGGTACAGGCGCAGTCGGCCGTGGGCGAATACGGGGGGCATCAGAGGACCTTTCCCTGGGTGCCGTCGGTGGTGTCCGTGTCGTCCTCGGACGGCGGACGGCGCAGCAGCGCGATGGCGCCCGAGACGGTGGTGGCCTTGAGGCTGCCATTGCCGGTGCCGAGCCGCCCGGTGATCCTCTTGGCTCCCCACTGGCTGCTGACCCGTAGATCGTCGAAGCCGTTGGAGACCGAACCGCTGGCCGTGTTGGCCTCGATCTCGGCGTCGGCGGGGTGCGGCAGCCGGATGGCGATCTCGCCGGAGACGGTGATGAGTCCGATGTCGGAGCACTTCGAGGCGGGGGCGAGGTCGAGCACCATGTCGCCGCTGACCGATTCGGCCCGTACCAAGGGCCCGGAGCCCTCGATGACGGTGAGGTCGCCGGAGACGGAGTGGAACCGCAGATCGCCGGTGACGGCCTGCGCCTCGACCCGGCCGGAGACGGTCTCGGCCCGCACCGGCCCGGTCAGCCCGAGCAGGGTGAAGTCGCCGGAGACACCGCGCAGTTCGGCGCGGCCGGCCAGCCCGGAGACCACGGCGGAGCCCCCGATCACGCCGACCGTGGCGCTGGTGTCGACGGGCACGGTGAGGGTGACATGGGCGCTGCGGTTCCACTGCCCGAGCCACTTGCGGAAGCCCTTCCAGGAGAGGTCGTCATAGCCCACGCTCAGCGTGCCGTCGACATGGGAGACCTTCAGCGCCGGGCCGTCGATCTCCGAGACCTCGAGACGGGCGGGACCATCGCCGGTGCCGACCACATTGACCGTGCCGCCCGCGATACGGACGTCGAGGGCCGAGACCGGGTCGTCGAAGGTGAGCTTCTGTGGCGCGGTGATCGACCACTGTGATCCGGCTGACATCCCTGGCCTCCCCTGACTGGACGTGCGACGCGTCACGACGACGCAACATATCGTGTCTCCACTGAACACGATATATCGCGGTCCTGCGGAGTCAAGCCCGGGCCGGGTCCGGCCCGGGAGGGCGGCGCCCGGCTGTCGCCCGTCCCGGCGGTGGCCGCCGCCGGGACGGGCGCGCACCTGTGCACAATCGCGCGAGCCGGTGACGGATGCATGGTGCAGTCATCGTTCCCTGTGGACCGGATCACCCTTCTTCGAGAAAATCCTCCTCCCCGGAAATTCCCCGCTAGAGTCTCGCTAGAGCACTGGTAGAGCGTCATGGAGACACATGTTTGGGGCTGTTACCTTCGTGGCCTCAGAATCGGGAAGGAAGAGGGCTGCGGGGGAATGACGTCACAACCCTTGAATACCTCGGCACCAGAGGAAGGCCCGGAGCCGCTCTCGGTTGCCCAGTTGCTGTTGCGGGCTGCGCGCGACCACGCTCATTCGGGGGTGCGCTATCTGGTCGGGCCCGCGGCGAGTGAATCCGTGCGGCAGCCCTACCCGGAACTTCTGGAATCGGCGCTCGACCTCCTCTCCGCACTCCGGGGCCGGGGATTGCGGCCGCGGGACACGGTGGCCCTGCTGCTGGACCGCCAGCCGGAATTCCTGACCGCCCTCTGGGCCTGTCTGCTGGGCGGCTTCGTGCCCTGCCCGATGGTGCCCATCTCCGGTGACCCGGCCCGCTGGACGGCCCAACTCACCCATGTCGACCGGCTGTTGGACGGTCCCCTGCTGGTGACCACCGAGGCGATGCGCGCCGAGCTGCCGGAGGTGCCCGGCCTCGCGGTGGCCGTGGTGGAGGAGCTGCGGGACGAGGCCGCGGACGCCTCCGGCGCGGAGCGCGGGCAGCCGCCCGCCGTGCACTCCGCGGCCCCGGAGGACCTCGCCCTGCTGGTGCTGACCTCCGGCTCCACCGGGAATTCCAAGGCGGTCACGCTCACCCATGGAAATATCCTGGCGTCGATGGCCGGAAAGGCGGGGAAACAACAGCTCACCGCCGCCGACACCACTTTCAACTGGATTTCCTACGACCATGTGGCCGCGCTCCTGGAAGCGCATATGCTGCCGCTGTATGTGGGCGCCGAGCAATTGCACGTGGAGGCGGCGGTCATCCTCGAGGAGCCATTGCGGTTCCTCCGGATCATCTCCCGCCACAAGGTCACGATGACCTTTACGCCGAACTTCCTCCTCGGTCCGCTCAATTCCTCCGCCCATGAGATAGCGGAGGAGATATCGGCGGGCGGTGAAGGGCTCGATCTCGGCGCGCTGCGCCATATCGTCAGCGGCGGTGAGGCGAATGTCGTCGCGACCGGTGAGGCATTCCTCGCCCATTACGCTCCGTACGGACTGCGGGAGGGAGCCCTCTGGCCCGCCTTCGGCATGACCGAGACCTGCGCCGGATCCATCTACAACCGCGCGTTCCCGGTCACCGACGTGGGCCAGGAGTTCGCCAACCTCGGGACCCCCGTCGAGGGGCTGCGGATCCGGGTCGCCGACGACGACCACCGGGCGCTGCCCGCGGGCGAGATCGGCGAGCTGCAGCTCAGCGGGCCGATGATCACCACCGGCTACTACCACGACGAGGCGGCCACCGAGGCGGCCTTCACCCCCGACGGCTGGTTCCGCAGCGGCGATCTGGGCCGGATCGACGAGGGCCGGCTGACCCTCGTCGGGCGCAGCAAGGACAGCGTCATCGTCAATGGCGTCAACTACTTCAGCCATGAGATAGAGGCCGCCCTGGAGCAGCTCGACGATGTCGCGAGCGGCTTTGTGGCGGCGTTCCCGACGCGCCGCCCCGGCAGCGACACCGAGCAGCTCGTCATCGCCGTCAGCCCCGAACCGGCGGACGACGACGAGGCCGGGCTGCACCGCATGATCACCGCGGTGCGCTCCACCGTCGTGATCCACTGGGGCTTTCGGCCCTTCCTCATCCTGCCGCTGCCCAAGGACGCCTTCCCCAAGACCAGCCTCGGCAAGACGCTGCGCCGACGCATGCGCCACCGTCTGGAGTCCGGCGGATTCGACGACGTCATCGAGCGGGTCGCGGAGCTGACCACCCGCCGGCTCGGCGGCCACACCCCGCCCGAGGGCGAGACCGAGCGGGCCCTGGCCGAGATCTACGCCGAGATGTTCGACACCGCCCCGGAGCGCATCAGCGCCACCGCCGGCTTCTTCGACCTGGGCGGCACCTCGCTGGACATCCTGCGGCTGCGCCGCCAGGTCCACCGGCGCCTGGGCATCGCGGACCTGCCGGTCATCACGGTGCTCACGGCGCCCTCGGTACGGCAGCTCGCCGCCCGGCTCGGCGACGGCGGCGCGCCCGACGCCGTGTACGACCCGGTGGTACCGCTGCAGACCGGCGGCGAGAAGACCCCGCTGTTCTGTGTCCACCCCGGTGTCGGCGAGGTGCTGGTCTTCGTCAACCTCGCCAAGTACTTCGTCGGCGACCGGCCGTTCTACGCGCTGCGCGCCCGTGGCTTCAACGAGCACGAGAAGCCCTTCACCAGCTTCGAGGAGATGGTGGAGTGCTATGTGGAGGCCATCCGCGCCCGCCAGCCGCACGGCCCCTACGCCGTCGCCGGCTACTCCTACGGCGGCGCCGTGGCCTTCGAGATCGCCAAGGCGCTGGAGGCCCAGGGCGAGCGGGTCGACTTCGTCGGCAGCTTCAACCTTCCGCCGCATATCAAGTACCGCATGGAGGAACTCGACTTCGTCGAGACCGCGACCAACCTCGCCTTCTTCCTCGACCTGATCAACAAGAAGCAGTCGCTCGACCTCCCCGCCGAGCTGCGACCCCTGCCCCGGGAGGAGCAGCTCGCGCATCTGCTGCGGATCGCCCCGGGCGCCCGGCTGGACGAACTCGACCTGAACCTCGACACGTTCACCGCCTGGGCGGAGCTGGCCCACGGCCTCACCACCTTGGGCCGCGACTACCACCCCAGCGGCACCACCCGGTCCATGACGGTCTTCTACGCGATCCCGCTGCGCGGCACCAAGGAGGACTGGCTGGCGAACGAGCTGCGCCGGTGGGACGAGCACACCACGGAGCCGAACCGGTATCTGGACGTACCCGGTGAGCACTACACACTGATGGGTCCGCGGCATGTCGCGGCCTTCCAGGCGGTTCTGCGCAGGGAACTCGACCGTGCGCTGGGCGACGCCGACCGGGCCCGGGCCGCGGACCAGGCATAGGCCCGAGCGGACCAGGCATAGGCCCGAGCGGATCAGGCAGCGGCCCGAACGGGCCAGGCAGCGGCCCGAGCGGGCCAGGCACAAGGAGAAGAGCAGGGTGGAAGGCAAGAAGATCCTGGTCACCGGGGGCACCGGGCAGGTCGCCCGGCCGGTGGCCGAGGCGCTGGCCGAGCGCAATGAGGTGTGGTGCCTCGGCCGGTTCGGCACCCCCGGTGCCGAGAAGGAGCTGAACGACCAGGGGATCACCACATTCCACTGGGACATGAACGACCTGGGCGCGGCGGCGTACGAGGGGCTGCCGGACGACTTCACCCATGTCTTCCACTCGGCGGTGCGCCGCGGTGAGGACGGCGACGTCAACGCGGCCATCGAGGTCAACTCGGTGGCCACCGGCCGGCTGATGAGCCACTGCCGGCGGGCGGAGGCGTTCCTCTTCGTCTCCACCGGAGCGCTCTACAAGCGGCAGACCCTCGACCACGCGTACACGGAGGACGACCCCGTCGACGGGGTGGCCGACTGGCTGCCCGCCTACCCGGTGGGCAAGATCGCCGCCGAGGGCGCGGTACGGGCGTTCGCCCAGGTGCTGAACCTGCCGACGACCATCGCCCGGCTCAACATCGCCTACGGCCCGGGCGGCTACGGCGGGGTGCCGATGCTCTACTTCAAGCGGATGCTCGCGGGCGAGCCGATACCGGTGCCCATGGAGGGCCAGAACTGGTGCTCGCTCCTCCACACGGACGATCTCGTCGCCCACGTCCCCCAGCTGTGGAACGCCGCATCGGCCCCGGCCACGCTGGTCAACTGGGGCGGGGACGAGGCGGTCGGGATGACCGACTGCGTGCGCCATCTGGAGGAGCTCACCGGGGTGCGGGCCCGGCTCGTGCCCAGCGAGGTCACCCGCGAGACCTATCAATTCGACCCCACCCGGCGGCGCGAGATCACCGGACCCTGCCGGGTGCCGTGGCGCGAGGGCGTGCGGCGTACGCTCCAGGCGCTCCACCCCGAGCACCTTCCGTCCGAGCCGCGGCACAGCGCCGTCTGAGGAGTGGCGACCACCATGGCATCAGCGAACATCGAGGCCATCCGCGCCTCCTACGCGGGTTTCCGCGACCGCGACATCGAGGGGATTCTGTCGGGCATGCACCCCGATGTGGAGTGGGTCCATCCGGAGGGGATGGCCCAGTACGGGCTCGGCGGCACCAAGCTGGGCCATGCGGGGATCAAGGACTTCCTCGCCCATGTGCCGACCGTGCTGGGCGGGATGAAGCTCGCGCCGAAGGAGTTCATCGAACAGGGCGACCGGGTCGTGGTGTTCGGCACCCGTGAGGTGACCTCGCGCCGCGGTACGACCGTGACGCTGGACTTCGTCCACTCGTGGACGATGCGGGACGGCAGGGCGGCGAGGATGGAGGACATCTTCGACACCGTGGCGTTCCATGAACTGATCGAGAGCTGACCGAACCCGACAAGCCCCTACAGCCGTCCGCTCCCGCGCCGAGAAGGCACGGGAGCGGACGGCCGTTCTTCCGGAAGAGGTCTCAGACCGTACGGACGACCTCTTCGTACTCCAGCCGCGGCAGCCGGCCCATCCAGGCGTCCGGACCCGGCTTGCCGATGTTGACCACACAGACCGCCGCGTGCCGCCCGTCCTCGAAGAACTCCTTGGAGACGGCCGCGTGGTCGAAGCCGATCATGGGCCCGGCGGCGAGCCCCGCGGCGCGCACGCCGAGGATGAAGTAGCCCACCTGCAGCGCGGTGTTGAAGCGTGCCGACGCCTCCCGCATGCCGGGGTCGGCGAAGATCTGCTGCGGGTTCTCCATGAACGGCACCAGCCGCGGCAGCTCCTCATGGAAGTCCAGGTCCGCGGCGAGCACCGCGACCAGCGGGGCCTTGGCCGTCTTCTCCTGGTTACGCCCCGTCATATGCGTCACCAGCCGGGCGCGCGCCTCCTCCGAGCGCACCAGGACCACCCGGAGCGGCTGCTGGTTCATCGAGGTGGGCGCGTACTTGACCAGCTCGTGGATCGCGCGGACCTGCTCGTCCGTCACCGGCTCTTCGGTGAAGGTGTTGGCCGTCCGGGCCTCCAGGAACAGCTGCCGCTGCGCCTCCGGCGCCAGGGTGAGGGGGCTCAGGGCCCCGCTGCTCTCCGGTGCGCTCATGGGAGCTCTCCTTGTGAAGCGGTGAGGAAACGACATGATCTGCCGATGAATTAATTGGACTGGACGGGCTAGTCCATTGCAGTAAACGAAGGCTAGACTCACACGTCCATCGAGGGCAAGACCGGCTCGGAGCGAGGAGGTTGGGCCGTTGCGGACGGACAGCGGTCCCCGGCGCAGCGCCGCGGGGCGGCCCGCGGGCCCCCAGCCCGCCAAGCGGCAGGCGATATTGGAGGCGGCCGTGGCCGTCTTTCTGCGCGAGGGATACAACCGGGCGAGCGTGGACGTCATCGCGGACGAGGCCCGCGTGTCCAAGCAGACCGTCTACAACCACTTCGGCGACAAGGAACGGCTGTTCATCGCCGCCGTCGAGGAGGAGCGGGAGCGCGTGGCGGCCGGTTTCGCCGCCGGTTCCCCGTACGCCTTCGGACCGGACGGCACCGAGCCCGTCGAGGCGTACGACGGCGGTGACGCCCGCACCGCGCTGATCCACTTCGGCCACCGGGTGCTCGCCGTACTCCTCGACGAACGGGCCTCCGCGCTCCGCCGCCTGGTCATCGCCGAGGTCGCCCGCCATCCCTCGCTGCGCCCCGCATGCGCCGAGGGAGAGCCCCAGCAACTGGTGACCTACCTCGCCGAGATGCTCGGCCGGCGCACCGCCCGCGGCGAGCTGAGCGTGCCGGAACCGGCCACCGCCGCCCGCCAGTTCGTGGCCCTGATCGTCCAGCAGGGCCTCTACCAGTCGATGTACGGCACCAGCCCGCTCGCCGACGCGCAGGCCGCGGCCGTCTGCGAAAGCGCCGCCGACCTGCTCGTCCGTGCCTACCGCCCATGAAGCCCGAAGAGAGGTGCCACCCATGCGGGTGAGCGTGCTCGGACCGCTGACACTCGGCCTCGGCGCCCGGTCCGGGGTGCCCAGCGCGATGAAGCCGCGCAAGGTCCTGTCCCTGCTGCTGCTCCACGCCGGCCGGATGGTGCCGGTGCAGTCGCTGATGGCCGAGCTGTGGGGCGATCATCCGCCGCGCACCGGACTGACCACGCTGCAGACGTACATCCTGCATCTGCGCAAGCTGCTCGCCGAGGTGCTGGGGATGCCGTCGGCCGCCGTCACCCGGGATGTGCTGCAGACCCGGCCCGGGGGCTACGCCATGGTGGTGGGCCCGGGCCAGCTCGACGTCCATCAGTACCGCGCCCTCGTCGCCGAGGGCGAAGGCGCGCTGGAGGCCGGCGACGAGCGGACGGCGGACACCTCCTTCCGGCGGGCGCTGGCCCTCTGGCAGGGCCCGGCCCTGGTGGACGTCACCCCGCACGGCCGCCCGCTGCAGGCGGAAGTCGCCCGGCTGGAGCAGTCCCGGCTCACGGTCACCGAGCGCGGAATCGAGACCCGGCTGCGGCTCGGCGGCCATCTGGAGGTGCTGAGCGACCTCGCCTCGCTGGTCGTGGAGCACCGCTTCCACGAGGGCATGCACGGGCAGTACATGCTCGCCCTCCACCGCTCCGGCCAGCGCACCCGCGCCCTGACCGTCTACCAGCGGCTGCGGACGGCGATGACGGAGGAGCTGGGGCTGGAACCCTCGGCGAAGCTGCAGCGGCTGCAGCAGGCGGTGCTGGTGTCCGACCCCCGGCTGGACCACGAGGCGGGGGCGCCGGGGCGCGGACCGGTGGTGGCGTGAGGGGCGGCCGGTAGGGCCGCGTAGCGCTTATGCGTCAGCGCCCTTGGACGCCGTTCGCCTTCAGGCGTCGTCGCCCTCGGACGTCGTCGCCCTCGGACGTCGTTCGCCCTCAGAGGTCGTCGTCTTCCTCCTCGAGCCGGGCCAGCCAGGTCGCCAGCCGCTCCACCGGAACCTCGAAGTCCGGGTTCAGGTCGACGAACGTCCGAAGCTGCTCGGCGAGCCACTCGAAGGTGACCTCCTCGGTGCCGCGTCGCTGCTCCAGCTCCTCGATACCGCGATCGGTGAAGTACAAGGGTCGCTCCGGTCGGGATGGTGTGGATCTACCCGTCCAGGATATGCGGCACAGCGGCCCGGTGAGCGACCCGAGGGCCGCCGGAGTTGACCTTGACGCGGGCGTCAATGTTTACGGTGCGTTGGCATGACAGACATGACAGCCGCACACTTCGACGGCACAGCGGTGATCGTCACCGGTGGGGGCACGGGGATCGGGCGGGCCGCCGCACGGACCTTCGCCGAGCAGGGCGCCCAGGTCCTGGTGGTCGGCCGGACGGCGGCCCGGCTCGAGGAGACGGCCGCCGACGCGCCGGGCATCCGGCCGCTGGTGGCCGACGTCTCGGCGCCCGGCGCCGCCGAACTGATCGTTAACGCCGCGCTGGAGGCGTTCGGCCGGATCGACGTGCTGGTCAACAATGCCGCCGTGGTGCGGCAAGCGCCGCTCGGGGACATCCGCCGGGAAGCCGTGGAGGAGATGCTCGCCGTCAATCTGCTCGCGCCGGTGTACCTCACCGAGGCCGCCGTTCCGCATCTCGGCGAGAGCGCCGGTGTCGTGATCAACGTCAGTACGGCGATCGGCCAGCGTGGCTGGCCGATGCCCGGCACCGAGCTGTACGCCGCGCTGAAGGCCGCCCTGGACACTCTGACACGGAGCTGGGCGGTGCAACTCGCCCCGCGCGGGGTGCGTGTGGCCGGTGTGGCCCCCGGCCCCATCGCCACCTCGATCGGGCGGCACCAGGGGCTCGACACCGAGCAGATCGACGCCCTGCGGACGACCCTGATCGAGCATGTGCCGCTGCGGCGGCTCGGCCGGGTGGAAGAGGTCGCCTTCTGGATCACCCAGCTCGCCCGGCCCGAGGCGGGCTACACCACCGGCGTCGTCCTGCCCGTGGACGGCGGGGCACTGGTGGGCTAGGGCCTGTCGTTTGGATCAGGCCGGGCTCGCGGGGTCTGGCACGCGCATCTGCGGCGTTGTCGTCACTCGCCGACGCTCCGCGTCGACTCCCTCCTCCGCCTTGCAACCGCACGCACCAGACCCCGCTCCCTGATCCGGCCTGATCCAAATGACAGACCCTAGGTGCCTGCCGACTGGCCGCGGGTAGTGTCGCCGCATGCGGATAGGGGAGTTGGCGAAGGCCACCGGTGCCACCACCCGGGCCCTGCGCTTCTACGAGGAGCGAGGGCTGCTGAGCTCCACACGCGCGGTCAACGGCTACCGGATCTACGACGAGCGGGCGATCCAGCGGGTGGCGAACATCCGCTATCTGCTGGACGCCGGGCTCACGCTGGAGGACATCGAGCACTTCGGCGCCTGCCTGGACGGCGACCTGCCCAGCAGCCGCCCCTCCGAGGCCATGCTGGACGTCGGGCGCCGCCGCCTGAGCGTGCTGGACGACCGGATCGCCACCCTCGCGCGGGTGCGCGAGGAGCTCGCCGAGCGGCTGGCCATCGCCTCCGGCGACCGGGCCGCGGGCCCTACGTCGTCCGGCTGAGCAGCCAGGACACCAGCGCGCGTACAGCGCTGGAGAGCATGCCGGCGGTTCGGCATCGTTGACCTGCTTTCGTCACCTTCTCGGCCGTGCACGGCCAAGCTTGTACGCCCGGTCGTTCGCACCTCGTCGCGCTCCCGGCTGCCCTTACGACGGGACGGTCACAGGTCGCATCAACCCAGCTCCCGGCTAGTGGTGAGAGGGAGGGTGCGGGTGCGGTGACACACACCCACGCCGAGCGCGCGCGATTGCCTACGGTGCTCCTTGCGTAGGCGACGGGCGAGGCGGCGGGTGGCCGAGCGGGTCCGCTCGGCCTGGAGTCCGGCGCGTTCGAGGGCCTGCCGGCGCCGGTAGCGGGACAGGCGACGGCCCTGGTGGTTCGTGCCGTCGGAGCTGGTGGCGAGGTTCACGATGCCCCGGTCGACTCCGATCCATGTGAACGCCGGGGCATCCTCGCCGGACCGGGTGAAACTGGCGGACCCGCCCCGGCTGGGGCTTCGAGCCGCCGCCGATCTGACCGTAAGAGCACCCCGAACGGCCGGAAGGCCCGCCCCCGCGCAGCGCGGGACCGGGCCTTCCGGGTCGGACGGGGTGGATCAGATCTCGAAGATCTCGTTCACCAGCGCCTGCTGCTCCGACTGGTGCCGCTTGTTCGACCCCACCGCGGGCGAGGACGAATGCGGACGCGAGACCCGGACCAGGCGCTCGGCGGCGGGGACGTCCGCGCCGACCGACAGCTCCAGGTGGTCGATCAGGTTGAGTGCGACGAACGGCCAGGCACCCTGGTTGGCCGGCTCCTCCTGCGCCCACACGAACTTCTCGACACCCGAGTACTTGGCGATCTCGGCCTGCAGCTCCGTACCCGGCAGCGGGTACAGCCGCTCCAGGCGGATGATCGCCGTGTCGTTCGCACCGCGCTTGTCCCGCTCCGCGGCCACGTCGTAGTAGACCTTGCCGGAGCAGAAGACCACCTTGCGCACCGCGGCCGGGTCGACCGTCTCGTCGCCGATCACCGGACGGAAGGAGCCGTTGAGGAACTCGTCGGTCCTCGACGCCGCGGCCTTCAGACGCAGCATCGACTTCGGGGTGAAGACGACCAGCGGCTTGTGGTGCGGGTTGTGGACCTGCCAGCGCAGCAGGTGGAAGTAGTTCGACGGCAGCGTCGGCGCGGCGACCGTCATGTTGTTCTGCGCGCAGAGCTGGAGGAAGCGCTCGATACGGGCCGACGAGTGGTCCGGCCCCTGGCCCTCGTAACCGTGCGGCAGCAGCAGCGTGACACCAGAGGTCTGGCCCCACTTCTGCTCGGCCGACGAGATGAACTCGTCCACGATGGTCTGCGCGCCGTTGACGAAGTCACCGAACTGCGCTTCCCACATGACCAGCGCGTTCGGACGGGCCAGCGAGTAGCCGTACTCGAAGCCCATCGCCGCGTACTCGCTGAGCAGCGAGTCGTAGATGTTGTACCGCGCCTGGTCCTCGGTGAGGTACAGCAGCGGGGTGTAGTCGTCGCCGGTCTCGCGGTCCACCAGCACCGCGTGGCGCTGGCCGAAGGTGCCGCGGCGGGAGTCCTGGCCGGCGAGCCGGACCGGGGTGCCCTCCATCAGCAGCGAGCCGATGGCGAGGGTCTCGCCCATGCCCCAGTCGATCGAGTCGTCCTCGATCATCGCCGCGCGCCGCTGGAGCTGCGGGAACAGCCGCGGGTGGACGGTGATCCGGTCGGGGGTGTTCACCTGGGACTCGGCGATCCGCTTGACGACCTCCTGGGAGACGGCCGTCTGGACCGTGACCGGGAACTCCGCCTGCGGCTCGGGGACCTCGGCCGGAGCCGGGGCCGAGACCGCGTCGCGGACCTCGGTGAAGACCTTCTCCAACTGGCCCTGGAAGTCCTGCAGCGCCTGCTCGGCCTCTTCCAGCGTGATGTCGCCGCGCCCGATCAGCGACTCGGTGTAGAGCTTGCGCACCGAGCGCTTCTTGTCGATCAGGTCGTACATCAGCGGCTGGGTGAAACCGGGGTTGTCGGTCTCGTTGTGGCCGCGGCGGCGGTAGCAGATCAGGTCGATGACCACGTCCTTGTTGAACGCCTGGCGGAACTCGAAGGCGAGCCGCGCGACGCGCACGACGGCCTCCGGGTCGTCGCCGTTCACATGGAAGATCGGCGCCTCGATCATGCGCGCGACGTCCGTGGCGTACATCGAGGAGCGGGACGCGGCCGGGGCGGCGGTGAAGCCGACCTGGTTGTTGATCACGATGTGCACGGTGCCGCCGGTGCGGTAGCCGCGAAGCTGCGACATGTTCAGCGTCTCGGCGACCACACCCTGGCCCGCGAAGGCCGCGTCGCCGTGGAGGGCGACGGGCAGCACCGTGAAGTCGGTGCCGGCCTTGCCGATGATGTCCTGCTTGGCGCGGACGACGCCCTCCAGGACCGGGTCCACGGCCTCCAGGTGGGAGGGGTTCGCGGCGAGCGAGACCTTGATCTGCTCGCCGTCCAGACCGGTGAAGGTGCCCTCGGCGCCCAGGTGGTACTTGACGTCACCGGAGCCGTGCATGGACTTCGGGTCGAGGTTGCCCTCGAACTCGCGGAAGATCTGCGCGTACGACTTGCCGACGATGTTGGCGAGCACGTTCAGCCGGCCGCGGTGGGCCATGCCGACGACGACCTCGTCCAGCCGCGACTCGGCGGCCGCGTCCAGCACCGCGTCCAGCAGCGGGATGACGGACTCGCCGCCCTCCAGGGAGAACCGCTTCTGGCCGACGTACTTGGTCTGGAGGAAGGTCTCGAACGCCTCGGCCGCGTTGAGCCGCCGCAGGATGCGCAACTGCTCCTCGCGCTCCGGCTTGTCGTGGTTGCGCTCGACGCGGTCCTGGATCCACTTGCGCTGCTTGGGGTCCTGGATGTGCATGAACTCGATGCCGGTGGTGCGGCAGTACGAGTCGCGCAGCACGCCCAGGATGTCGCGCAGCTTCATCATGGTCTTGCCCGCGAAGCCGCCGACCGCGAACTCGCGCTCCAGGTCCCACAGGGTGAGCCCGTGCTCGATGATGTCCAGGTCGGGGTGCTTGCGCTGGCGGTACTCCAGCGGGTCGGTGTCGGCCATGACATGGCCGCGGACCCGGTAGGAGTGGATCAGGTCGAAGACCCGCGCCGCCTTGGTGACGTCGTCGTCGTGGCTGACGTCGATGTCCTTGAGCCAGCGGACCGGCTCGTAGGGGATCCGCAGCGCCTTGAAGATCTCGTCGAAGAAGTCGTTCTCGCCGAGCAGCAGTTGGTTCATGATCCGCAGGAACTCGCCGGAGGCGGCGCCCTGGATCACCCGGTGGTCATAGGTGCTGGTCAGCGTCATGACCTTGGAGATGCCCAGCTTGTTCAGGGTGTCCTGGGAGGTGCCCTGGAACTCGGCGGGGTACTCCATGGCACCGACGCCGACGATCAGGCCCTGCCCGGGCATCAGCCGCGGCACCGAGTGGACGGTGCCGATGCCGCCGGGGTTGGTCAGGGAGGCCGTCACGCCGGTGAAGTCGTCCATCGTCAGCTTGCCCGAGCGGGCGCGGCGCACGATGTCCTCGTACGCCTGCCAGAACTCGAAGAAGTTGAGCGTCTCGGCCTTCTTGATCGCGGCCACGACGAGCTGGCGGTCACCGTTGGGCTTGACCAGGTCGATGGCGAGACCGAGGTTGATGTGCTCGGGCTTGACCAGGGTCGGCTTGCCGTCCTTCTCGGTGAACGAATTGTTCATCGAGGGCATCGCCTTCAGCGCCTGCACCATGGCGTAGCCGATCAGGTGCGTGAAGGACACCTTGCCGCCGCGGGCGCGCTTGAGGTGGTTGTTGATGACGATGCGGTTGTCGAACAGCAGCTTGACCGGGACCGCGCGGACCGAGGTGGCCGTCGGCAGCTCCAGCGACGCGTTCATGTTCTTCGCCACGGCGGCGGAGGGGCCGCGCAGCGTGACCAGCTCGGGGCCGACGGACGGCCCGGCGGGCTCCTTCTTGGAGACCGTCGGCTCGGCCGGAGTCGGCTTGACCGGAGCGGGCTTGGCCGGGGCCGCCGGAGCCGTCGGGGCGGCCTTCGCGGCGGGGGCCGCGGGCTGCGCCGGTGCGGGCTTCGGGGCGGCCGGGGCCGCCGCGGCGGGCTTGGCCTCGGCGGGCTTCGCGGCCGGGACGGCGGGCTTGGCCTCCGCCGGCTGGGCCGGAGCCGCCGGGGCGGCGCTCGCGGCTACTCCCTGTGGTGGCTTGGCCACCGCGGAGCCGGTGTCCTGACCCGGCTTGTAGTCGGCGAAGAAGTCCCACCAGGCTCGGTCGACCGAGTTCGGGTCCTGGAGGTACTGCTGGTAGATCTCGTCGACGAGCCACTCATTGGGGCCGAAGGCAGCGGCAGGGTTACTTCCCTGCCCGTCCTGTTCATCGGTCGAGACGCTCGAGGTGTTGGGGGACTGTGGCGACACGGCGGCAACCGCCCTCTTCCGCTTCCTAAGGTGGTGGACAGCGGGAATTAAGGCTACGCCCCTTGGACCCTTACGTGCAGGCCGCACTGGTCATCGTCGCGCAAGTCACATTGATTGGCGGGTTTCAGCGCATGACTCACCGGGAAACACCCGGAGTTTCGTGTGTTTCCTCACGTAGGGCAGCGCAAACGTGCACCCCCGCCGCTCGTATGGGCGCGACAGGGGCGACTTTACTTCAACTTTGATCTCAGGGGGTGGCCGGTTTGGATTCCGGGGCCGGTCCGGGGAGGCTGACCTTGATCCGGCAGCCGCGCGGGGACTCCGCCACGCCTATCCGCCCGCCGTGCAGGTCCACCGCCCAGCGCGCGATCGCCAGCCCCAGACCGGTGCCGCCGTCGCTGACCGGGCCCGGGCGGCGCCGGCCCCCGTTCGCCGAGCTGTCGGGGGAGAGCCCGCCCCGGTTGAACCGCTCGAAGACCCGGTGCCGCTCCGCCTCCGGGATGCCGGGACCCTCGTCCAGCACCTCCAGCTCCAGGCTCTCCGGGCCGGCCTCACCGCGCCGGGCGCGCACGGTCACCCGGCCGTGCGCCGGGCTGTGCTTCACCGCGTTGTCGATGAGGTTCGCCATCACCTGGTGCAGCCGTTCGGCGTCGGCGTGGGCGGTCAGCTCGGGCGGCGAGACGTCCAGATTGAGATGGACGTCCGTACGGGTGTGCGCGCCCGACTGGGACTCCGCGCCCTTGGCCATGCTCGCCTCCTTGAGGATTCCGGCCAGATACGGCCAGACCTCGAACCGCCGGGCGTGCAGCGGCACCACCCCGTTGTCGAGGCGGGAGAGATCGAGTAGCTGATCCACCAGGCGGCCCAGGCGCTGGGTCTGCCGCAGCGCGACCCGCATGGTCTCCGGATCGGCCTCCGAGACCCCGTCCACCACGTTCTCCAGCACGGCGCGCAGGCCCGCGATGGGGGTGCGCAGCTCATGCGAGACGTTGGCGACCAGCTCCTTGCGGTGGGTGTCCACCGCCTCCAGGTCGGCCGCCATCCGGTTGAACGCGGTCGCCAGGTCGCCGAACTCGTCCCGGCGCACCGCCGCCTCCACCCGCCGGGTGTAGTCGCCGTTCGCCATCGCCCGGGTGACCTCGGTCATCTCGTCCAGCGGGGCGGTCAGCCCGTGTGCCACGAACTGGGTGATCAGCAGCGAGGCGATGATCGAGAAGATGGTGATCACGCGCAGCTCGGTATCGGAGTGCACCGCCGCGAAGACCAGCCACGTGGTGATGATCACCGAGCCGATGACCAGCGCCCCCAGCGCCGCCTTGACCGAGCGGTACGGGTCGAAGGGCCGCAGCGCCTCCCAGATCCGGGCCCAGGTGGCGCGGGACAACGCCCGCCGGCCCCTGGGGTCCACGTACATCCGGCAGACCTTGGGAACCCGGGCCCCGGAAATCCGCCAGGCCTTGGGAATGAGGGCCCCGGGGATCCGCCAGACCTTGGGAATCCGGGCCCCGGGGATCCGCCAGACCTTGGGAACCCTGCGCGCCCAGCGGCCCTTCCTCATGCCGCCGGGGTCTCCAGGGCGTAACCGACGCCGTGCACCGTACGGATCCGCTCCGCGCCGATCTTCCGCCGCAGCGCCTTGATATGGCTGTCCACGGTGCGGGTGCCCGAGGCGTCCGCCCAGTCCCACACCTCGGCCAGCAACTGCTCACGCGAGAGCACCGCGCGCGGGGTGTTGGCCAGGCAGACCAGCAGATCGAACTCGGTCGGGGTCAGATGCACATCCGAACCGCGCACCCGCACCCGGCGCTGGGCGTGGTCGATCTCCAGCTCGCCCAGGCGCAGGATCCCGCTGCGCGGGGTGTGGGCGGCCAGCGCCGCCCGCTCCACCCGCCGCAGCAGCACATGCACCCGCGCGGCCAGTTCGCGCATGGAGAACGGCTTGGTCATGTAGTCGTCGGCGCCGACCCCGAGCCCCACCAGCATGTCGGTCTCGTCATCGCGCGCGGTCAGCATCAGCACGGGCACCGGACGGCGGGCCTGCACCCGGCGACAGACCTCCAGACCGTCGAAGCCCGGCAGCATCACGTCGAGGACCAGCAGATCGGGCTGCCACGCCTCGGCCGTGTCGACCGCCGCCGGACCGTCTCCCGCCGTCTGGACCTGGAACCCCTCGGCACGCAGCCGGGCCGCGATGGCGTCCACTATGGTCGGATCGTCCTCGACGACGAGGACCCGGCGCTGTGCGCCAGGGGTGGTCGTGGCGGTCCCGTTGTGACCGTTATGAGTCTGCTCCATACGCCCGCCCCTGCGTCTTCCGGTGAAACCCGCGGCTCGCGCCTGGTCATCGCTCAGCCGCGTTTGGTAGGCAAGCAAGCGTAAAGCCAGCGTACGCGGCTTTGCTACGCGCCCCGGACGGCGAGATGCACGACGTCGGGAACACCCCGGGCAACGGCGACCTCTTCCGTACGCACCTGCGTGAACCCGGCATTCCGGAGAGATTCCTCGAATGCGGGTGACGGCTGCGCCGACCAGACGGCCAGCACTCCGCCCGGTGCCAGGCGCGCCGCACAGGCGGCGAGCCCGGCGGGGGAGTAGAGGCCGTCGTTGTCCTCGGTGACGGTCCAGTCGGGTCCGTTGTCGATGTCCAGGCACAGCGCGTCATAGCTCTGCGGGGTCTGCGGCGCGCGCGGGCCGGTCCGCAGCCAGGCGACCAGATCGGCGTGCACGATCTCGGCGCGCGGATCGGCCAGCGCCCCGGCGGTCACGGCCGCCAGGGGTCCTTCGCGGTGCCAGTCGATCACCGCCGCCTCCCGCTCGACCACCGCGATCCGCCCCCACCGGGGCTCCGCCACCGCCTCGACCAGCGAAAACCCGACGCCGAGGCCGCCGATGAGCAGTGCGGGGGAGGGCCGGTCGGCGGGCAGCGCGCGCAGGGCGGCGCGGATGAGCAGCCGCTCGGAGCGGCCGTCGGAGGTGTCCATGAGGAAGCACCCATTGGCGATGATCTCGAAGACGGCGTCGCCCGACGGCCCCCCGTCACCGCGCCGCCGCAGCACCACCTCGCCGTACGGACCCTCCCGGCGGTCGACGGTCACCGGCCGGTCGTCGTCGGCGGGGCGGAGGTCGTACGGCGGCTGCGGCTGCATGGGGTGGGGTCCTCCCGGCTGGTCCTGATGCCGCCATCCTCGCGCCGGTCTCGCTCGCCGGTCCAACCGATTCCACCGGTGGTCCGGTGCCACGACGTCGCCCGCGTCACAGCCGGCACCACGGTGACATGACTCACGGCCTCCGGGTTGTTGTTCCCGCTGTCGCGGATATGCGGAGAGCAGAGGGAGAGCAGAGGGAGTGAGGAAGGGGCGCGGGCGTTGACGACATCGATACGAGGGACGACGGACGCGGAGCCCGGGGAGCCCGGGGAGCCCGGAGGCACGGACGCCTCCGGGTCACCCGGCTCTGGGGGTGCGGATGCCTCCGGGCCTATGGGGTCGGTGGGTGCGGATGCCTCCGGGCCTTCGGGCTTTGTGGGTGCGGGTGCCTCCGGGCACCCCGGCTCTGCGGGCGCGGATGCCTCTGGTGCGGCCCTTACGGCGTCGGTGGGGGCTGCGGCTTCTGCGGCCTCGACGGGGCCTACGGCGTGGGCGGCCTCTATGGCGTCGGCGGGGCGCGGGCGCCTTACGGCTGCCACAGCGGTGGGCCCGAGCGCGCTGCCGCGCCTCAGCAAGCCGCCGCTCCTCGACAAGCTTCCGCGCACGCTCATCCGCGTGCCGTTCACCCTCGGCTACACGCTCGTCCTGCTCGGCACCGGGCTCTACGCCCGCCTCGGCGACCCCGGCACCGTGCACGATCTGCTCGCGGACTCCAGTACCGATGTGTCCCACCTCTCCCAGCGGCCGCTGCTGACGCTGCTGTTCAGCGCGTTGTGGGCGGTGGGCGGGATCACCTCGCCCTATCTGGTCGTCTTCCCCCTGGTGCTCGGCGCGCTGGAGCGGCGCGTCGGCGGGGCGCGCACCGCCGGGGTGTTCCTGCTCGGCCATGTGCTGGCGACGCTGCTCACCGAGCTCCCGGTGGCCGCCTCCGTCGCCGTCGGGGATCTCCCGGCCAGTTCGCTGCGCCGCCTCGACTACGGGGTCAGCTACGGCCTGATCGCCTGCGCCGCCGCGCTCGCCGGGCTGCTGGTGCCCCGGCTGCGCTGGGCGCTGCTCGGCGGGATCGGCGTTGCGCTCGTCGCCGGGAGCCTCGTCGACTTCGATCCGCTCACCGAATGGGGCCATGGGCTCGCCCTGCTGATCGGCGTCGTCTGCTGGCTCTATGTCCGGCGAAACGCCAGGTGGCGGCCCTCCTAGAAGGGCGGCGACGCCGCCGAGGGCGGCTTCGCTCACAGCGAACGAGCGTCCGGGAACACCTGAGACCCCTCCGTGCATTGAGTGGGCATTGATTATTTGAGTCTCGCCGACTCAAGTTGCCTGCCGAAGGGGAGATCATGGCTTCGCTGTCCACACCGCTCACCCTGCCCGTACTGCCTCTCGACGACGAGGTCGTGCTGCCCGGCATGGTGGTGCCGCTGGACCTTTCCGATACCGAGGTACGCGCCGCGGTGGAGGCCGCCCAGGCCGCCGCACGCTCCAGTGGGAGCGGCAGCGGTAAGCCGAAGGTGCTGCTGGTGCCCCGCGTCGACGGCACGTACGCGGGCATCGGCACGCTCGGCACCATCGAGCAGGTGGGCCGGCTCTCCGACGGCGACCCCGGCGCGCTGATCCGCGGTGTGCGCCGCGTCCGCATCGGGGCCGGGACCACCGGACCTGGGGCGGCGCTGTGGGTGGAGGGGACCACGGTCGAGGAGATCGTGCCCGATCCGCTGCCCGGTACCGTCACCGAACTGATCAAGGAATACAAGGCGCTGGCCACGAGCTGGCTGCGCAAGCGCGGCGCCTGGCAGGTCGTGGACCGGGTGGAGCAGATCGAGGATGTCGCGCAGCTCGCCGACAACTCCGGCTACTCGCCCTTCCTGAGCGTGGCCCAGCGCGTCGAGCTGCTGGAGACCACCGACCCGGTGGCCCGGCTGAAGCTGGCCGTCACCTGGCTGAGCGACCACCTCGCCGAGCAGGACGTCGCCGAGTCGATCGCCAAGGACGTCCAGGAGGGCGTCGACAAGCAGCAGCGCGAATTCCTGCTCCGGCGCCAGCTCGAAGCCGTCCGTAAGGAGCTCGCCGAGCTGAACGGCGACCCTGAGGACGAGTCCGGCGACTACCGCGCCCGGGTCGAGTCCGCCGATCTGCCGGAGAAGGTGCGCGAGGCGGCCCTCAAGGAGGTCGACAAGCTGGAGCGGTCCAGCGACCAGAGCCCCGAGGGCAGTTGGATCCGCACCTGGCTGGACACCGTCCTGGAGCTGCCCTGGAACGAGCGCACCGAGGACGCGTACGACATCCAGGGCGCCAAGGCCGTGCTCGACGCCGACCACGCGGGCCTGGACGACGTCAAGGAGCGGATCACCGAGTACCTGGCGGTGCGCAAGCGCCGCGCCGACCGGGGCCTCGGCGTCGTCGGCGGCCGTCGCGGCGGCGCGGTGCTCGCCCTGGTGGGCCCGCCCGGCGTCGGCAAGACCAGCCTGGGCGAGAGCGTCGCCCGCGCGATGGGGCGGAAGTTCGTCCGGGTCGCGCTCGGCGGCGTCCGCGACGAGGCGGAGATCCGCGGCCACCGGCGCACCTACGTGGGCGCGCTGCCCGGCCGCGTCGTCCGGGCCATCAAGGAGGCGGGCTCCATGAACCCTGTCGTCCTCCTGGACGAGATCGACAAGGTGGGCTCCGACTTCCGCGGCGACCCGGCCGCGGCCCTGCTGGAGGTCCTGGACCCGGCCCAGAACCACACCTTCCGCGACCACTACCTGGAGGTCGAACTCGACCTGAGCGACGTGGTCTTCCTCGCCACCGCCAATGTCCTGGAGGCCATCCCGGAGGCCCTCCTGGACCGCATGGAGCTGGTGCGCCTGGACGGCTACACCGAGGACGAGAAGGTCACCATCGCCCGGGACCACCTGCTGCCCCGGCAGTTGGAGCGGGCCGGCCTGGAGCCGGGCGAGGTCACGGTGGCGGACGAGGCGCTGCGCAAGCTGGCGGGCGAGTACACCCGCGAGGCGGGCGTACGGACCCTGGAGCGCTCGATCGCCCGGCTGCTGCGCAAGGTGGCGGCCCAGCACGAGCTCGGCGAGCGCGAACTCCCCTTCACCGTCGGTGTGGCGGAGCTGCGCCCGCTGATCGGCCGGCCGCACCACACCCCCGAGTCCGCCCAGGACCCGGCCGAGCGCCGCACCGCCGTCCCCGGCGTGGCGACCGGGCTCGCGGTCACGGGCGCGGGCGGTGACGTGCTGTTCGTGGAGGCGTCGCTGGCCGACCCGGAGACGGGCGGCGCGGGGCTGAACCTCACCGGTCAGCTCGGCGACGTCATGAAGGAGTCCGCCCAGATCGCGCTCTCCTTCCTGCGCTCCCGCGGCGCGGAACTGGAGCTGCCGGTCGGCGACCTGAAGGAGCGCGGCGTCCACCTCCACGTCCCGGCGGGCGCGGTCCCCAAGGACGGCCCGAGCGCGGGCGTCACCATGACCACCGCCCTGGCCTCGCTGCTCTCCGGCCGCCAGGTGCGCCCGGACGTGGCGATGACGGGTGAGGTCTCCCTGACCGGGCGGGTGCTGCCCATCGGCGGCGTCAAGCAGAAGCTGCTGGCGGCGCACCGGGCCGGGGTGACCACCGTGATCATCCCCAAGCGCAACGAACCCGACCTGGACGACGTCCCCGCCGAGGTCCTGGACAAGCTCGACGTCCACCCGGTCTCGGACGTCCGCCGAGTCCTGGAGCTGGCCCTCGAACCCGCCCGGGCGGCCGCCCCCGAGGTTCCGGCAGCGGCGTGACGGACGCTGCCGGTGGCGCCGTGGCCCGGGATCCCGTGTCGAACGGAATTCCGGGCCACGCGTGACCTGTCGGCCGTGCGTATCGTTGGACTAACCGGCCGCAGCTTCGGTGTTCGCGGCGGGGAGGAGCGGCACAGTGACCGTCATGGCGATTGACAGGATCGAGATGGCCGACAGCAGCGACGAACTCACCTTGGACGCGATGTTCGAGGCGCTCGAGAAGATGCCCGTCCCCGAGGGAATCAAGGTTGAGATTGTCGAGGGGAACATCTACATGTCGCCGCAGCGGGACGTCCATTGGCACATCATCCGCAAGATCGTGCGGGCTCTCGAAGATCGCTTCGGGGTGAACGTGAACGTGCTGTCGGATGTCCGTATCGACTATCCCGGCTCTCTCAACGGCTTCGCGACCGATGTGACGCTGATCGCCGAGGGCGCTGTTAAGAACTCCAAGGGCCTGTGGCGCCATCAGGACGTCGAGTTCGTGGCCGAGGTGATCTCGAAGCGCACGGGTGCCAATGATTACGGCCCCAAGAAGGCGGCATACGCCACTGCCGAGGTCCCCGTCTACCTGATCATTGACCCCTACACCGGCAGGTGTCATCTGTTCACCGAGCCCAAGGAAGGCGCCTACGTCAACGAACGCACGGTGTCTTTCGGTGATGACGTGGATCTGACCAACACCCTTGTGGGCCTCACGCTCAAGACCGACGAGTTCCCCCGCGACTGACTCACCCGCGCTGCCTGGTTCCCACAGGGCCAGGCGGCGCGCCCCGCGCTCCGGCACGCTGGGCCGCATGAAGATCATCGTGATCGGAGCGACAGGAACCATCGGGCGTGCCGTGGCGGACGCCCTCGAAGGTCGGCATGAGGTCGTACGGGCCTCCCGCACCGGCGCCACCGGCGCCGTACGCGTCGACATGGCCGACCCCGCCACCCTCGACCACCTCTTCGCGACCGTCCAGGACATCGACGCCGTCGTCTGCTGCGCCGCCTCCGGCGCGCTGACCCCGCTCGGTGGGGACGCCTCGGACGAGGAGTTCACCGCCGGTCTGGACGCCAAGCTGCTGGGCCAGGTCGCCCTCGTGCGCCGGGCCCTCCACCACCTCCGCGACGGCGGGTCCATCACCCTCACCAGTGGGGTCTTCGAGAAGCCCACCCCCGGCGGGGCCTTCGGCGCGCTGGTGAACGCGGGGCTCGACGCCTTCGTCCGGGCCGCCGCGATCGAGCTGGAGCGCGGGCTGCGGGTGAACGCGATCTGCCCGGGATGGGTGCGGGAAACCTTGGAGAAGCTGGGCATGGACCCCGCCGAGGGGACCCCGGTGGAGACCGTGGCCCAGGCGTATGCGCAGGTCATCGAGGGGGCGGCGCAGGGGCAGGTGATCGTGTCCGGCCGCGGCTGACCCGGGACGGGGCCGGATCTGTTGGCAGCCGGACAGGTCTGTCTGGTAGCTTCGCCAGCGAAACAGACAGACCTGTCTGTTCGCACTCGTCATCCCGGAGGGATCCGTGCCGCGCACCCTGCTCGTCCTCGCCCACCCCAACCTCGCCGCGTCCCGCATCAACGCCGCGCTCGCCGAGGCGGCCCGGCCGGTGGACGGGGTCACCCTCCATGACCTCTACGCCACCTATCCCGATCTGCGGATCGATGTCGAGCACGAGCAGCGGCTGCTGCTGGAGCACGACCGGATCGTGCTGCAGTTCCCCTTCTACTGGTATTCGGCGCCGCCGCTGCTGAAGAAGTGGCTGGACGAGGTGTTCCTGCGCGGCTTCGCCTTCGGCGCCGGCGGCACCTCGCTGCACGGCAAGTCGCTGCTCATCGCCACCTCGACGGGCGGCGCCGAGAAGAAGTACCGGCCGGACGGGCTCCACCGCTTCCCGGTCGTCGAGCTGCTCAAGCCGTTCGACAACACCGCCCACCTCACCGGGATGCGCTACGAGGAGCCGCTCATCGTGCACGGCACCCATACGCTCGACGACACCGAGCTCGCCGCGCACCAGGACCGCTATCGCGAGCTGCTGGCCTCCGGCGTGATACGGGAGCGGGAGCTGACCGCCGTCTGAGCCACGCGTCACGCCCCACCCACGCGTCACGCCCCACCCGCGCGACACGGCGAAGGGCCCGGCCGCACCCCATGGGACCCCATGGGCGGCCGGGCCCTTCGCGTACGTACGAGAGCCAGACGCTGTGTACGAGGGCTACACCCGCGCCGGGCACGCCTCCGCGACCAGCGCCCGCGCCGCGTCCTGGGCCGCCTCCGCGCACTCCGGCCGCGGCTCCAGCGCGGCCGCCGCCATCGTCCCGTCCACGAGCACGGAGATCTGCAGGCCGAGCCGCTCGGGGTCGGCGGCCCCGGCCTCCCGGGCCAGCTCGGTCAGCCAGGCCCGTATGGCGCGCTTGTGCTCGGCCGTCGTGGCGTGCGGGGCGGTGCCCGGCTCGGTCTCGCCCGCGGTCCTGGTGAACGCGCAGCCGCGGAAACCGTCCCGCCTGGTCGTCGCGATCAGCGCGTCGAAGACTCCGACGAGACGGTCCCGGGGATCGGCGCCGGCCGCCTCGGCGGCCTGCCGCAGCGCCGCCCGCCAGTGCTGGTCCGACCGGTGCAGATAGGCCAGGACCAGATCGTCCTTGGTGCGGAAGTGGGAGTAGAGCGTCGCCTTCGCCACGCCCGACTCGGCGATGATCCGGTCCACGCCGACGCCGCGCACCCCATGGGCGTTGAACAGCGCGGTCGCGGTGGACAGGATCCGCTCATGGGCGGAGGGGCGGGCGGTGCTCATGATCATGCTCCTTGACTTGGCCGTAGGACGACCGACGCCCTCCAGCGTACAGACAGACCTGTCCGTACACCGGAGGGCGGACGCGCCGGATGTGGGGGGTGAGGAGGCGCGGGCTCAGCCGTTGGCGAGCGCCTGCAGCCGGTCCATGGCGCCGTTGAACTTGTTGTGGTCGCCGACCGTCGGGCCGGAGGAGGTGTACTGCCAGATGGTGTGGAAGCCCCAGCCCGCCGGAAGCTCGCCGACGGACGAGCCGTAGCGCGGAATCCACAGGGGGTTGACACCGCCGAAGGCGGCGGAGTTGCCCGTGCAGCTCTTCCACCAGCTCGTGGAGGTGTAGATCACCGGGTCGCGGCCGGTGCGCGCCTTGTAGGTGCTGTTGAAGGACTTGATCCAGTTGACCATCGCGCCGGCGCTCAGCCCGTAGCAGCTCGCGCCGTAGGGGTTGTACTCCATGTCGAGCGCGCCCGGCAGCGTCTTGCCGTCCTTGGACCAGCCGCCGCCGTGGTCCACGAAGTAGTTGGCCTGCGCGGCGCCGGTCGAGTTGTTCGGCAGGGCGAAGTGGTACGCGCCGCGGATCATGCCGACGTTGAGCGAGCCGTTGTACTGCTGGGCGAAGTTCGGGTTGGTGTAGCTCGTGCCCTCGGTCGCCTTGACGTAGGCGAACCGGACCCCGCTGCTCCACAGCGTCGCCCAGTTGACGTTGCCCTGGTGGCTGCTGACGTCCACGCCCTCGACGGTGGCGAGCAGCCCCGTGGGCGCCTCGCCGGCCGTGGATCCGCCCTCGTGCTTGAGTATCTGTGAACCCGCCCAGTCGTCCTCGGGGTGGGGGATGGCCTTGTCGCCCTGGCTCTGGGCGGCGAATGCCGCACCGGGCAGTGCGATGGTCATGGCGAGGAGAGCGGCGAGGAGTCCGATCAGCGCGCTGAGGGCGCGTCGGACCGAACCAGGTCTGTGCACGAGCATGGCGTTGCCTCCGAAGCCTCGGTGGGGGGAGAGAGGGACGTCAGATTGTTATGACCATGTCAGGACTGACGCTACGGGCGTAGATAGGCCGACGGAAGGGGGAGGGTGTGATGCCGTTGGTCTAATCCTGCGAAATACTGGTGGAGCTGCGGTAACAACCGCGCGTGGTAGAAACTTTCACGAAGTGAAAACCCGGAGAGGGCTCTGACGTGCACAACAACGCGGCACTGCCACCCGAACAGGGTGCGGGTGGCACCGTGGGCGGCATTGGTGTGGACCACGCATTCCTGGCTCTGGAGCGCGAATTGGCGGTTTTCCTCCGCAG
Source organism: Streptomyces violaceusniger Tu 4113 (assembly GCF_000147815.2). Classification (NCBI taxonomy): domain Bacteria; kingdom Bacillati; phylum Actinomycetota; class Actinomycetes; order Kitasatosporales; family Streptomycetaceae; genus Streptomyces; species Streptomyces violaceusniger. Next base: position 1,494,702 of record NC_015957.1, read on the forward strand.
AGCCCGAGCCGCTTCGGGGGAATTGGCCCGGGAGGTCCACCCGGAGCTCGAATCCGCCGCCTATGGCCTGCTGATGCGGCTGGAGGACGCGGGTCCGCAGCGCGCCACCGACCTCGCGGGCTTCGTGGGCGTCGGAAAGGCCACGATGAGCCGTCAGCTCCGCGCCCTTGAGGGGCTCGGGCTGGTGACGCGGACGCCCGATCCGGCGGACGGCCGGGCCTTTCTGGTGGAGTTGACCGAGGAGGGCCGCAGCCGCTTCAGCGCCGTACGGGTCGCCCGGCGGGCGCGCTACGCCCGCCGCCTCGCCGCGTGGGAGCGCGACGAGGTCGCCGAACTCGCCAGACTGCTGCACCGGTTGAACGCGGAGCAGGAGGCCGAGGACCCCGGTCAGGCGGCGCGGGCGGAGCAGGAGGCCGGGGATCCCGGTCAGGCGGCGCGGGCGACGCAGGAGTAAGGCGCTCATACCCGCCAGGATCGGCGACCCCCACGCATCCGGCGACGCGGACGTGGCAACCGCGCTACTCCGCCCCGGAGGCAGGGCAACCGCGCTACTCCGCCCTGGGGACGGGGCAATCGCGCTGCCTCGCCCCGGAGGCAGGGCCGCCGTGTCACCCCGCCCCGGAGGCATGGCGCCGTGTCGCCCCGCCCCGGAAGAGGGCGCCTCCGCCGGTCAGGGCTCCACGAAGACCACGGCCGCGTCGTCGTGGGTCTTGCCCCGCGGAAACGCCGTACCGTCCGGATCGGCGTGCTCGGCCGCCCGTACCCGGTCGATCAGCGCCTGCGGGCCTTCCTTGCGCAGCAGCGCGAAGCACTCGGCCCAGTCGCCCTCGCCGAACCGCTCCACCCAGCGCGTCGCGCCGTCGGTGAGCGCCGCCAGCGCCCGTACCTCGCCGCGCGGGAACTCCCCGGTGACGGCCTTGTCGGAGACCGTGGGGTCGGCGGCGGCGGTGAAGAAGCCGCCCTCCGCATTGCGCAGTGGGGCGAGCCGCCGGCCCTCGGCCCGCAGCCGGTCGATGCGGTCGTCCAGTACCGGAGTCACTCCGCCATGGGCCGGCTCGATGAGCAACACCGAGTCGGAGAGCACCAGATACTCGATGCGCTCGGCGCTCCAGCGCGCCGCGACCACGGTTGCCTGCGGAGTGAGATGGTGAGAAAGGTCACACGTTGAACCATGTGACGCGGCGGTTCGGGCGATCGCCTCGGAGAGGCACTGTGTCAGGGGCATATCCCGTCGCGAACCGGACAGTTCGAGCAGCGATCCGCCGAGGCGCGCGGTGAACCAGCTCACGCTGTGTACGCATCCGTCGTCGCCCGCGGGCGGGGTCACCCCGTCCAGAACCACCAGCGCACCGCCGGTCCCCGAGGCCGGAAGGGCTACCGATGCGTAGTCCTCGTTGGGATATTGCTGATCGCCGGGGGCGGTCGCGAGTTCGATGCGCATTCCCTCAGTCTGCCGGACCGCTGTTGATCACCGCCGCCGTGGTGAGCTGGGCGGGTGTTGGTCCGTACCAAATCCCGCGCCGGTTTCTCGGCTGCCTGATTGGGGAGGGATTGACACTTCTGGGAAGCTGCGGGTGGGCATCTTGTCAGGGCGGTGAGGTCTTTACCAATCCGCGTAAGGTGGCGGGTGGGTATGGCCGCGAGCCAAAGTTGGTGGTCAACTACCCAATGCGGTTCACTCGTTCGGGTGGCCGGGTGGGTGATGCATGCCCGCCCCAGACCCGTCCTGGAAGGGTCGGAATCCCTACCAGAGGTGGGGAAACACAATTGTTGATCCGTCGTCACCTCTGGTTCACAGAGCGGTCGGGCGAGAATGGATTGTGAGCACCGGTGCGGAAGAAGCGGCTTCGGGGCACCACGCGCGATGCGGTAAGCGAGCCACGCCAGGACGAGGCGACGCCGCGACGGCACACCGCACGAGTCCGTCGTCGGCTGACCACATCGGTCGCCCTCGTCTCCGTCGCCGTCCTCGGGGCCGGGACTCCCGCCGTCCTGCTCGCCCTCGATGACACCACCGACGCCCAGCGGCTCGTCGACCTCGCGGAGACCAACCGCGGCGCGGTGACCCTCGCCCACGCCCTCGCCGACGAGCGCGACGCCATGACGCGGTACGTCGCCGACGGGCGCACCACCGCCTCCGGCCGCGGGGTCTCCGAGGAGATGCGGGCCCGGGTCGACCGCCGCGTCCGCGAGGTGCGGGGGCAGGTCCCGGCCTCGGTCCGGCGGCTCCTCGACGCCCTGCCCGAAGTGCGGCAGCAGGCGCTGACCGGCAAGGGCTCGGCCGTCGACGTCTTCACCTCGTACACCCGGACCGTCCAGGCGCTGAACGGGATCACCGACACCCTCGCCCGCCGGCTCCCCGCCGACGCCGAGTCCGCCGCCACCGCCGCGCTGGCCCCGCTCGGCCGCGCGGTGGAGGAGGCGTCCGCCACCCGCGGACTGCTGCTGGCCGCGCTCGACGCGGGCGGCGGCCAGCCCACGCTGGTCTCCGCCGCCCAGCGGACCAACCTCCGCGAGCAGTCCGCGCTCGCCGACTTCGAGCAGCTCGCCCCGGCCGCCATGCGCGACGCCTACGGCCGCACCGTCAACGGCACCGAGGTCACCGACGCCGAGCGCTACCTCGCCCGGCTCACCGACCAGAACCGCTTCGCGGGCAATGACTTCTTCCTCGACAAGGACCGCGTCGAGGCCGGCCTGGCCACCCGGATCGACCGGATGCGCGGCGCGCAGTCCTCGCTGGCCTCCTCCGAGGCCGCCCAGCTCGCGCGGTTGCGGGACGACGAGGTCACCGACCTCGAGCTGCGCATCGGCATCGTCGGCGCCGCCCTGCTGGTCGCCCTCGGCGCCGGGGTGCACAGCGCCCGCTCGATGACCCGGCCGCTGGCCGCGCTGCGGCTCGGCGCCCGGCGGGTCGCGGCCGATCCGGCGGCCGAGGAGCCGGTCGCGTTCAAGGGCCGCGACGACGAGTACGCGGACGCCGTACGGGCCGTCAACGAACTCCACGCCAAGGCCGCGCAGGCGTACGAGCGGGTCGCCGAGCTGGAGACCGAGCGCACCCGGCTGGTCGGCGAGCGCCAGCGGATGGCCGATGAGCGGGACGGGCTGCGCGCCGAGCGGGACGCGGTCGCCACCCGGCTGGAGGGGCTGCGGGCCCGGGTCCACGGCAGCTTCGTCGGCCTCGCGCTGCGCTCGCTGGGCCTGATCGAGCGCCAGCTCGCCATCATCGAGTCCCAGGAGGAGCGGGAGCAGGACCCGGACCGCCTCGAGACGCTCTTCCAGCTCGACCACCTGGCCACCGGGATACGCCGCTACGGCGAGAACCTCCTGGTCATCGCGGGCTCCGAGCAGAAGGCCACCCACCCGGGGCCGGTGCCGCTGCTGGATGTGCTGCGCGCCTCGATCAGCGAGGTCGAGCGGTACGACCGGGTGCAGATCCAGGCGCTGCCGCCGCATGCCCAGGTCGCCGGGTTCGCCGCGGACAGCGTCAGCCACCTGATCGCCGAACTCCTGGAGAACGCGACATCGTTTTCTCCGCCGGACGCGGCGGTCCAGGTCTCCGGCTGGCTCCTGGAATCCGGTGAGGTCATGCTCTCCGTCCAGGACGAGGGCATCGGCATGATGCCCGAGCGGTTCCTGGAGCTGAACACCCGGCTCGCCGACCCGGTGCCGGAGTACTGCCAGGGCCCCCAGCCGGAGGACCCGCTGGGCCTTGGGCTGTATGTGGTGACGCGGCTCGCCGCGCGCCACGGCATCCGGGTGCAGTTGCGCGAGCAGCAGCCGGGCGGGGTGGCCGCCGTGGTCGTCCTCCCGACGAAGATCCTCCCGGCCGGTCAGCCCGGCTCCGGGCTGCCGCCCGCCCCGCCGGTGAGCGTGAGCGCGACGTTCGGCAGCACGGGACCGTCGTCCTTCCTGGGTTTCCCGGGGTCCGAGGCCGAGGCGAACTCCAACACGCTTCCCGGGCAGGCCCGTTCGGTCTCCCGGGACCAGGAGGGTGTGCCGAGCGCGGGCGCCGGCGCCGCGGTGGGCGTCGGTGTCGACGCCGAGCCGTCGGCCGAGCCGGTCGCGCCGCCCGCGGGGCCGGATCCGGCGCCCCAGGCCGCCGAGCCGGAGCCCGAGCCCCCGCTCGACCCGGAGCCCACGCCCGTCGATGCGGCCCCGGACTCCGAGCCGTCCGCTTCCTGGGCCGTCCCCGCCGGGCAGTGGGGGCAGACCGCGGACACGGGCCGTGACTACCCCATGGAGCCCACGCCGCCGCGCGGCCATCCGAGCCCGGGGAACGGCGGTGCGCTGCCCACCCTGCCCAAGCGCGTCCCCAAGTCGGCCCGGGCCGACGGACAGGACGGCGCACGGCGCGGCGCGGACGCACCGGCCACGGCATCCCAGGCCGCCCCGGCACCCCAGACGGCCCCGACCGCCCAGGTCGAGGAGCCGGAGGTACCGGCCGTGGAGCGGACGATGGAGCTGACCCTCCATCGCATGAGCCGCGAGAGCCATGAGGACCACGACGACCGCGAGGGCCGTGCGAGCCGTGAGGGCGGCGCGGACCGCGCCGACGGCGACGACCACGAGGACTTCGAGGACTTCGACCGGCGGTTCGGCGGCCCGGGCCACGGCATCCGCCCCGTCGGCGCGGACGCCTGGGGCCCGGCGGTCGGCGGCCCGACGGCGCAGGGCGGCCCGGCGGCGGCCGGTGAGCCGTCCCCCGTCGATCCGTACGCCATCGGCCCCGACCAGCACACCCGCCCGCAGGACCAGGCGGCGCGCACCGACAAGGGGCTTCCCAAACGCACACCGCGGAACCTGGCGCTCCGGGAGCCCGACCCACGGGAGCGGACCGGCTCGGTGAACGCGGAGGAGCTGCGGCGTCGGCTCGGTGGCTTTCAGCGCGGCGCCCGCGACGGACGCCGGGACGCCGCCGCCGAGGTCGCCGCCCGGGGCGAGCCCGCGCGGCGGCAACGGGGAACAGCAGGACAAACGGGGGCGCAGAACGTGGGTGGCACGGTTGAGGAGGCACGCGGGTGAATGCGCCCAGTAGTACGTACGGGTTGAGTCGCGAGGCCCGTAATCTGCACTGGTTGCTGGCCAACCTGGTCGAGGAGGTGCCGGGCGTCCGCTCGGTTGTGGTCGTCTCGACCGACGGGCTGATGCTGCTCTCCTCCGACACACGGCACCATGCCGCGTCGTCCGATCCGGCGGCACAGGACGGCCCCAAGGGCTCCAGTGCGGATCTCGCGACGATTGTCTCGGGGGTCGGCAGCCTCACGCTCGGCGCGGCGAAGCTGATGGACGCCGGCGGCGTCAAGCAGACGATGGTGGCGATGGACGAGGGCAGTCTGTTCGTCATGTCGATCAGCGACGGTTCGCTGCTCGGGGTGCATGCCACCCCCGACTGCGACATGACCGTCGTCGCCTACCACATGGCACTGTTCGTGGGCCGGGCCGGACATGTGCTCACCCCCGAACTCCGCAATGAACTACGCAGGTCGCTGGAGCACGCACAGTGACGACCGCCGGGTCCGGCCGGCCCGCCCGTAAACCCGCTCGCGTACGTCCGTACTCACTCACCGGCGGTCGCACCCGCTCCGGCCATGTGCTGCTGGTGGAGACCTTCGTGGCGTCGCTGGAGTCTCCGGACGGACCGCTCGACCCGGCTCCCAGCGGGTTGAACGCCCGGATGATGCCGGAGATCCGGGCGATCATCGAACTGTGCGACAGGATGCGCTCCGTCGCGGAGGTCTCCGCGATGCTCAAGATCCCACTCGGGGTGGTGCGCGTCCTGCTCAGCGACCTGGCCGACCAGGGAAAGATCCGCGTCTACGGCACCGGGCGGGGTCCCGGCCAGCCGGACCGCGCGTTGCTCGAAAGGGTGCTCAGTGGACTTCGCAGGCTCTGAGACGATCACGGCGACCCCGCCGGCGACGTCGGAGATACCCGGGGCCGGGATACCCGGGGCCGAGGAGGTGCTCCAGAGGTGGCAGACGGACCGCTCCCGCGCGCCGATCGCCACCAAGATCGTGATAGCGGGAGGGTTCGGGGTCGGCAAGACGACCTTCGTCGGCGCGGTTTCGGAGATCACTCCGCTGCAGACCGAGGCGCTGATGACGCAGGCCAGCGAGAGCGTGGACGACCTCGAGGCGACGCCGGAGAAGCTGACCACCACCGTCGCGATGGACTTCGGCCGGATCACGCTGGAGAACGATCTGGTCCTGTATCTCTTCGGCACCCCCGGCCAGCAGCGCTTCTGGTTCATGTGGGACGACCTGATGCGCGGGGCCATCGGCGCGGTGGTGATGGTCGACACCCGGCGCCTGGACGAGAGCTTCCCGGCGCTGGACTACTTCGAGAGCCTCGGTCTGCCGTATGTGGTGGCGGTCAACCACTTCGAGGGGACCCCGCTCTACGAGCCCGAGGATGTGCGGGACGCGCTCTCCGTGGCGTCCACGGTGCCGGTGGTGATGATGGACGCCCGGCGCCGGATCGCGGTCGTGGACGCGCTGCTGGCGCTGGTGAGACACGCCGTTGACGCCTCACCCGAGTGACGTAACCTCAGCTCCGCCCGCGGGAAGGAATGCTCCATTCCCTTTACCGGTCCGAGCTTGAGGGAGAGTCGACAGCCATGCGGAAGATACTCATCGTGGGTGCCGGTCAGTCCGGCCTCCAACTCGCTCTCGGCCTGCAGTCCAAGGGCTACGAGATCACGCTGATGTCCAACCGGACGTCCGATGAGATCCGCGGCGGACGGGTGATGTCCACCCAGTGCATGTTCCACACCGCGCTGGGCCATGAGCGCGATCTGGAGCTCAACTTCTGGGAGGAGCGGGCGCCGCGGGTCGAGGGCCTCGGGGTCTCCGTCGCCGGGCCGCCGGCTTCCGAGGGCCAGGCCCATCCGCGGGTCATCGACTGGGTCGGCCGGCTGGACGGCCACGCCCAGTCCGTCGACCAGCGGATCAAGATGGCCGGCTGGATGGAGACGTTCGAGCAGCGCGGCGGCCAGGTGGTCGTCCACGGCGCCGCCGTCTCCGACCTGGACGTCCTCGACAGAAAGTACGACCTGGCGCTGGTGGCCGCGGGCAAGGGCGAACTGGTCTCGCTCTTCGGCCGGGACGCCGCCCGCTCCCCGTACGACACTCCGCGGCGCGCCCTCGCGGTGGCCTATGTGCACGGGCTCGGCCCGCGCCCCGAACACCCCGGCATCGAGGCGGTGCGCTGCAATCTCGTCCCCGGCGTCGGCGAGCTGTTCGTGATGCCCGCGCTCACCACCACCGGCCGCGCCGACATCCTCTTCTGGGAGGGCGTCCCGGGCGGTCCGGTCGACGCCTTCCAGGGCATCACCGACCCCTCGGAGCATCTGGCGCGCGTCCTGGAGCTGATGGAGCGGTTCACGCCCTGGGAGTACGCGCGCGCCACCAAGGTCGAGCTGACGGACGCGGGCGGCACGCTGTCCGGGGGGTACGCCCCGACCGTGCGCAACCCGGTCGCGCGGCTGCCGGGCGGCGGGCTGGTCCTGGGCGTCGCCGATGTGGTGGTGGCCAACGACCCGATCACCGGGCAGGGCGCCAATTCGGCGGCCAAGTGCGCGGCGGCCTATCTGGAGAGCATCGTCGAGCACGGCGACCGGCCGTTCGACGAGGAGTGGATGCGGACGACCTTCGACCGCTACTGGGAGTCCGCACGGCACGTCACCAAGTGGACCAACGCGATGCTGGGCCCGCCGCCGGAGTACATCGTGGACCTCCTCGGGGCGGGGGCCGCCTTCCCCGCCGTCGCCCACCGCATCGCCAATGGCTTCGACGACCCCTCCGACTTCGAGAACTTCTTCTACGAGCCGGAGAAGACGGCCGCCTATCTGGACGAGGTCAGGAAAGAGGCCGAGGCCGCGGAGGGTGAAGCCGGGGCCTGTGGGGGAGCTGAGGTCTGTGAGGAGGCCGGGGCCGACGACCGGGCCGGGGCCGAGGCCAGGGCGGGCCGGTACGTCGGCTGACACCGGCGTCGCCGGGGCGCTCAGCGCTTGGCCACGGTGGCCGGACCCGGGCGCACCGCGCCGTGCAGCGGATTGGAGGCGAGCGGGGAGAGCTTCACCCGCTGGCCGGGGCGCGGCGCCTGGACCACCTGGCCGTTGCCCGCGTACATCGCCACATGGCTCGCACCCTTGTAGTAGATCACCAAATCGCCGGGGCGCAGCTTGTTGAGCGGCACCCGTGGAAGTTGGCGCCACTGCTCCTGGCTGGTGCGCGGAATGAGCCGCCCGGCATACGCCCAGGCGGAGGAGGTCAGCCCCGAGCAGTCGAAGGAGTTCGGCCCCTCGGCGCCCCAGACGTACGGCTTGCCGATCTGGTTCAGCGCATAGGTGAGCGCCCGCTTCCCGGCCTCCGCGGTCGCCGTTCCGGGGCGGCCGGGGGCCGGGCGCGGGCCGGGCGCGGTGACGGTGGCGACCGGGGCGGGGGTGCCCGGGGCGGGGGTGCCCGCGGGGGTGGCCCGTCCGCTTCCGGGGGCCGGGGCCGGGGCCGGGGTGGTGCGGGTGCCGCCGTCTGTGGCGGGGGCGTCCGGCGAGGCGCCGTTCGCGGGGCCGAGCGCCCCGGAGCCGAGCAGTTTGCGCTGCGCCTTCGCGGTCTCCTGGCGCTCGCGCTGCGCCACCTGGGCGATCTGGCGGGCGCTGAGCGCGGCGAGCAGCTTCTCGATGGAGTGGAGCTTTTTCTCCACCTTGTCCCGCTGTTTCTTTCGTTTCGCCGTCAGGGAGAGCTGTTTGTCCAGCGCGGTCCGGGCCCGGGTGGCGATGGTGTCGGCGTGCCGCTCGCCCCTGGTCAGCCGCTGCATCAGGGCGGCCTCGCGGCCCGCCGCCCGCTCCAGCTCACGGGCCTCGTCGGCGGCGCTCTCCGGGTGGGGGGTGAGCAGGGTCAGCAGAAAGGTGTAGGAGGAGAGCGTGCTGTGGCCCTGGTACTGCTGGCGGGCCAGCCGTCCCGCGTCGTCGTGGCTGTCGGCGAGCTCCGTACGGGCGTGCATGAGCTCGGTCGTGAGCTCCCTGGTTCTGGTGCGCTGCTTGCGCAGCTTCTCCTCGGTCGCGTTGTACGTCTCCGTCGCCTCCTCGGCCTTCCGGTACAGCGTCTTGAGCTGCGTCAGCAGCTCGGACACGGACCGGTCGGCGGGGCGGGAGGGGGCGGCCGTCGCCGTCGCCGCCGGAACGGCGGGTACCAGCGCGGCGGTCGCCGTGATCGCCGCCGCCCAGACCGAGCCCACGATCCTTCCTGACACGTGATCACCTCCGGCTCACTGACGCCTCTGTTCGGCGTCCAGCTCAGCAGGATCGTGGCATGACGTTCGTATCTTCAGGAGAATTGTGGGCGAGTCGGGTGAATATGGTCACCCGTCCGGCGGGCCGTCAGCTCGGCTTGGACCACGGCCACTTCAGCCCGCCGCCCGGTTTTCCCTCCGGGTCGTACTCATAGGCCCAGCCCCGGACCAGGCCCAGCCGCTTGGACGTGGCGGCCGGAACCCTGCGGTAGACATGCACCGTCGGCGGTGCGCCCGCCTCGTTCTCCACCGGCACCTCGTAGGTCTTCGGCGGCTGGCCGGTGAGGCCGACCAGCACCGGCAGCACCCGGCCGTCCAGCGGCCCGCCCACAAAGGGCGTCTCCTCGCTTCTCACCGCACCAGTCTCACAGCATCGCCCGCGCCCCGGCCGTCACCGGCCGCGCCCCCCACAGCAGTCACCGATCGTCCCCGTCACAGCGGTCACCCACCGCATCCATCACGGCTGTCACCGATCGCACCCGTCACAGCAGATGCGACGCCTCGCCCAGCGCGGGCACAACACGGCGTGCCAGCCGCCCCACCAGGCCCTCGGCGGGCTCCATGATGAGCGCGGCCCGTATCACCCGGGCCGCCTGCGGATCGGTGGTCGCGGTGGCGGTCAGCATCGCCACGAACTGGTCCACCAGCCAGTCGCGGAGCTCCTCCACCGGCGGCTGCTTCTCCTCGTCCAGCCAGATCAACGAGGCCGCCTCGACGGCCGTGATCCAGGTGCGCACCATCATCCGCAGCCGCGCACCGGGCTCCTTGACCGCCAGATGGAGCAGAATCTCCTCGGCCGCCGCCCGCCGCACCTCGTCCACGATCGCGTTCGTCCGCGAGGTCTCGACCACGCTGCCGCTCTGCAACAGCGCGCTGAACCCCGCGTCGTGCTTGTCCACGAAGGCCAGATAGCGGTCCAGCACCCGGCTCAGCCGGCGGCTGAGCGGACCGCTCCTGGGCTCCGCGAAGCACAGTTCCAGCTCATCGGCGGCGCTGCGCAGCGCCGCCTCGTACAACTGCTGCTTACCGCCCGGGAAGTAGCGGTAGACCAGCGGACGGGAGGCACCGGCGGCCAAGGCCACATCGTCCAGCGACACGTCCTCGGGCGCGCGGTGGGCGAAGAGGCCGAGCGCGGCGGTGAGGAGTTCGGCCCGCCGCGCCTCGACGCTCAGCCTGCGGTAGCTCCCCCGCCGGGCGGCCGGCGGGCGGGCGGTGGCCGGGGGTTCCGCCGCCGGGCGTGCGGCGGCGCTCGCCTCCGCCGGGGGTGTCGCCTCCGGGGGCGCCGAAGCGGTGCCGCTGCCTGTCGTCATGCCTGGCAGCGTAACCGGCCATCGTGACGAAGCGGATGCCCCCTTGGTCCCGGCCCGATGTCGGGCGGAGGCGACGACGAGTCCATCACCGTCCACCTCGGTGGCCCCTCGTGGGTCCCGGCCCGGGGCCGCCTTGGGGCCCGAGGCGGTATCCCCTCGGGTCCCGGCCCCGCACCGCCTTGGGCCCGGCCCTAGGCCAGGAGCCCCGAGCTCTTCCACAGTCGGCGGCCCACGCCCCGCATCACCCCGACGTCGTCGAGGAATTCGGTCAGCTTGCCGGCGCCGCTGCGCATCACCTCACGGCGATGGGCGCTGGCCCGCACTTGAGCGACGGCCGCGCGCCGGTCGAGCCCCACGTCCGAATAGACCTTGGGGTTGATGAACGCCTGCGAGAAGATCCGGGAGAACTCGCCCGACCCGATCCGGGTCAGCTCCGCCTCCCAGCGCGGCGCCCGCAGCATCTGGCGGCGCAGCTCCTCGCGTGCGTACCGCACATGGCGCGCCTCCTCGACCACATGGATCCGGGTCACCCCGCGCACCAGCGGCTGCACGCGCTCGTCGGGGAAGGTCAGCCGCTGCATCCAGTCCAGGATCTCCTCACCGAGGAGGGTCGCGGTGAACGAACCGGGCGTGGTGGAGATCGCCTTGAAGATCCGGCCCAGATTGTGGTGGAGCCGGGTGACCGGATAGGCCGGGGTGCCGCTCTTGGTGATCAGCCGCGCGAACATCTTGGAGTGGCGGCATTCGTCGGCGATCTCGGTGAGCGCGTACCGCACATGGGCGCTGGTCGCGGGCTTGTCGTAGATGTGCCGGGTCATGAGCTGGATGAGGATGATCTCGAACCATATGCCCAGGGAGGCGAGCGCCGCCGCCTCGTGCCGGGCCAGCAGTTGCCGCTGCTCCTCGGGCATCCGCCGCCACATGGGGGTGTCGTAGAGCGAGACCAGCTCCGGTGGCCAGAACCACTTGCCGGGCTCGAACGGCGCGTCCCAGTCGAGTTCGGTGTCGGGGTCGAAGGAGTGCCTGGCGGAGGACTCGAGCAGTCGCTCCGCGACCCGTTCGCGGTCCTTGATCAGCCCGAGCGCGTCCCGGAGCGCGGGGGGTTCGGTCGTGGTGGTCATCGCTGAGGGCACCTCACTGGTGGCTCGGACAAACGCCGGTGGGATGGGTTACCGGTGGATATCTCTTATGAGACTCTGTGTCAGCAACGGCGTCAATCCCTTGAGGAGGTCTTATTGACCGGCGAGTAACGGTCATGTGAGCCTGCCGAGTACGCATCCGTTCACGGGGGAGCGAGGCGAAGGAGGCGTCGGTGTCGACGCAAGAGCTCTACGCGATGGATCCCGGGGACCCCCTGTGGCAGGTGCCCGCCGGTGGCGCCGCCCGATTCAACTGGGAGTACGACGACCACCGGGCCCGGCTGCTCGCCCTCTACCAGAAGGGCAAGGACAAGCAGTGGGACGCGGCCAAGCGCATCGACTGGGGCCTGGAGGTGGATCCGAACGACCCCCTGGGCACCCCCGATGAGTCGCTCGCCCTCTACGGCACCCGCCACTGGGACCGGATGACCGAACGGGACAAGGGCGAGCTGCGGCATCACGTCGCCGCCTGGCAGTTCAGCCAGTTCCTCCACGGCGAACAGGGCGCGATGGTGTGCGCGGCCCGGATCGTCGAGGCCGCGCCCGACCTCGACGCGAAGTTCTACTCCGCCACCCAGACCATGGACGAGGCGCGCCACGCCGAGCTCTACAGCCGCTTCCTGCACGACAAGCTCGGCACGTTCTACCCCATCAACACCGATCTGCGGACCCTCCTCGGCGACACCCTCCGCGACTCCCGCTGGGACATGGCCTATCTGGGCATGCAGGTGCTCATCGAGGGCCTGGCGCTCGCCGCGTTCGGCCTCATCCGCGACACCACCGACAAGCCGCTGCCCCAGCAGATCCTCGCCTACGTCATGCAGGACGAGGCCCGCCATGTCGCCTTCGGCCGGATGGCCCTGCGCGACTACTACCGGCAGTTGAGCGACGCGGAGCTGCGGGAGCGCGAGGAGTTCGTCATCGAGGGCTGCTACCTGATGCGCGACCGGCTGCGCGGGGTGGAGGTCCTGGAGAACTTCGGCATCCCGAAGGCCGAGGCCGAGGAGTACTGCGAGCAGTCGCCGTTCCTGCATATGTTCCGCAAGCTGCTGTTCAGCCGGATCGTCCCCTGTGTGAAGGACATCGGGCTGTGGGGCGAGCGGCTCCAGCGGGCGTACGTCGACATGGGCGTGCTGGAGCTGGGCGACAGCAACCTCGACCTGCTGATGAGCCAGGATGAGGAACTCGCCGAGCGGCTGGACGAACGGCGCTTCGCGGCGGAGGAGGCGGCGCGCACGGGCGAGGTCGAGGAGGCGATCGCCGAGGGCGCGGCCGAGGCCGAGGCATGAGGACGCGTGGGGCCGCGTGAGGCGTGAGGCCGGATGGGACCTCGTGGGGCCGCGTGAGGCGTGAGGCGTGAGGCCGGATGGGACCTCGTGGGGCCGCGTGAGGCGTGAGGCCAGATGAGATCTCGCGAAACCGCGTGAGACCTCGTGGCCCCCTCAACCTCCCCTCGAATCAGTGTTCTTGGTAGGTTCTTGATCATCGCCAACGGAGAAGGCCGAGGTCATTGGGGTGACCTCGGTCCGGTGGCGTTCATATGCCTTCATATGAAGGAACGAAGGAACGGCCGAAGGGTGCTCTCCACGGCGGTGGGGGGCACACCTTTGTTCCGGCGTTCCGGAGGATGATGGTGGGGTGCGGATTCGAACGAGCACCAGTGAAGAGCTCCCCGTCCTCCAGGACATAGAGCGCGCCGCCGGACTCTGCTTCCGGGACGTCGGGATGGACGAAGTCGCCGATGACGAGCCCCTGAGCCTGGAGGAGCTGAGCCGCTACCAGCGGGCCGGACGGGCCTGGGTCGCGGTGGACGACGCCGACCGGGCGATGGCGTATCTGATCACCGACCCCGTGGACGGAAACGTCCACATCGAGCAGATCTCGGTCCACCCCGACAGCGCCCGCCGTGGCGTGGGCCGGGCCCTGATCGACCACATCGCGGTACGGGCCGCCGACGACGGCGTCCCCGCGCTCACCCTGACCACCTTCGTCGACGTGGCCTGGAACGCCCCGTACTACGCCGCACGCTGCGGCTTCCGGACCCTGGCCGAGGCCGAGCTGACCCCCGGCCTCCGGGAGATCCGGCGCTGCGAGGCGGGCCACGGGCTGGACCGCTGGCCACGGGTGTGCATGCGCAGGGATGTGGGGTAGCGGGGAGGCCGAGGTGGGGTGAGGCGGCAGAGGTGGCGCGGGGCGGCGAGGTGGCCGCGGCGCGGTAACGGGGCGGGGGAGGCCGACGAGGCCAGGGTGTTGTTCCCGCAGGGGCACAGCAGTTCGCTCAAGGCATGTCCAATAGCACGGAACTCACCGCTCCGGCAGGCACATCCGGGTCACCTCCGGTGGTGCGCTCGCCGCTCAGGGCCTGGCTCGCCGTCGCCGCCGTCGCGGTCGGCACCTTCTCGGTGGTCACCACCGAGATGCTGCCGGTCGGCCTGCTGACATCGATCGGCTCCGCGCTCGGCGTCTCGGACGGTACGGCGGGCCTGGCCATGACCGTGCCCGGGCTGGTCGCCGCGTTCGCCGCCCCGTTGCTCACCGTCACCGTCGGCCGCTTCGACCGGCGGCTGGTGCTGTGCGGTCTGATGGGGCTGCTGGCCGTGGCCAATCTGCTGTCCGCGTTCGCGTCCGGCTTCGCCGTCCTGCTGTTCGCCCGGGTGCTGGTCGGGGTGAGCATCGGCGGGGTGTGGTCGATCGCGGGCGGGCTCGCGGTGCGGCTGGTGCCCGAGCGGTCCACGGGCCACGCCACCACGCTGATCTTCAGCGGTATCGCGGTGGCCTCGGTGCTCGGGGTGCCGACCGGGACGCTCCTCGGCGATCTGGTCCACTGGCGGGTCGCGTTCGCCGCCATCGCCGCGCTGTCGCCGGCCGTGGCCGCCGCCATGGCCGTCCCCCTGCCGCCGTTGCCCATGGCCGGGACGATTTGGCTGCGCGAGGTGCCCGGGCTGTTCCGCAACGTCCGGCTGCGGACCGGCCTCATCACCACACTGCTGCTGGTCACCGGCCACTTCGGGGCCTACACCTACGTCCGCCCGGTGCTCGAGGACGTCGCCGGGGTCGGAACGGGCCTGATCAGCATGCTGCTGCTGGCGTACGGCGTGGCGGGCATCGCCGGGAACTTCCTGGCCGGCACCACCGCCCACCGCGATCCACGCCGCACCCTCATGGTCATCTTCACCCTGCTCGCGGCGGCCGAGCTGCTGATCCCGGTCGCCGGTGCCACGACGGCGGGGGCGGCCGTACTGCTGCTGGTGTGGGGCCTGGCGTACGGCGGGGTGTCGGTGACCTGCCAGACCTGGGCGCTGCGCGCGGCGCCGGACGCGCGGGAGGCGGCGTCGGCGCTGTTCGTCGGGGTCTTCAACGTGGCGATAGGGCTGGGCGCACTGCTCGGCGGCCGGGCGGCGGACGTGATCGCGGCCCCCAGCGTGATGTGGTTCGGGGGCGCGCTGGCGGTCCTCGCCCTGGCGAACATGGCGCTCTTCGGCAGCCGGGGGGCCGTCGCGGCGTCCGGCCGGACGGGGGCCTCCTCAGGCCATGGGGCCACGTCAAGCCAGGTGGACCAGGCGCTCAGGTGAGACCCTGAACCCAGGGGACTCGTCTGCGCGGGAGTGGGTCCGATGGCAGTGAGCATGCATGTGGTCTGGAGCAAATGCGAGCCGGGACGCGTCATCTACGAGACGCATGCGATCGAGACGGTCACCGACGGCTCGGGCGTCCACGCGACCGTCGACAGCCACACGTATGAGATCTCCGTGCGCAGCCGTGCCCAGGCGGAGTCCATCGCGGACGAGGAGGGCTACGAGCTGTACCGGAAGGGCGAGGCGTGGGAGAGCCTCCCCGAGGAGGAGGAATGAGCGGGAGGAATAAGAAGGAGCAGCGCCCGGGGGCGCTGCTCCTTCCCTCTGGACGCCGCTGACCTGACGGGCCTGCCGTCGCCTGACGGCCTGCCGTCGTCGCGTAGAGCCTTCAGCGGGGGCCCCGGAGCTTGAGACGACGGGGCCGCCGCTAGCTCCGGGGCCCGGTTGAGACGACGGGGTCGCCGCTAGCTCCGGGGCCGGGGACGGACCGCCTCAAGTTCCGTGCGGAGGCGGGGTCGCCTCAAGCTCGGGGCCGGAGGCGGGCCGCCTCAAGCTCCGGGCCCGAGACGGGGCCGTCTCACTCCTCGCCGTGACCCAGCAGGAAGTCCACATCCCGCCGCTCGGTGCCCGCCGCGCCGCCGACCGTGATCTGGCGGGTCGCCGGGGCGTAGCCGCTGGCCACCACCGTGTAGTGATCGCCGGTGAGCGCCTCGAAGCCGAAGGACCCGTCGTCACCGGTGATGACTTGGCCGACCACGTCACCGGACGCGTCCAGCAGCGAGACCCGGGTGTCCCCGAGCGGTCGGCCGCCCCGGTCCCGTACGGTGCCGCGGACCCGGGCCGCCGGCGCCAGCTCCGCGTCCACCCGCACCGGCTCACCGACGGTGAGTTCCACCTGGGTGGCGTACGGCCGGTGTCCGGCGGCGGCCACGGTCAGCGTGTACGTCCCCGGGGCCAGCTCCGGCAGCGCGAACTCGCCCTTCTCGTCGGCGGTCGCGGACGCCGCCACGTCGCCCTCGGGCCCGGTGGCCGTGGCGGTCGCACCGGCCAGCGGCTCCCCGCCGACGGCCCGTACGGACCCGGTCAGCCCGCCCCCGCCGGACAGCCGCAGATCGCAGACCACCGGCAGGTCCGTCACCAGCAGCGTGGCGGCCTGCGGTTGGTACCCGGTGGCCGAGCCGATGAGGACGACGCTCGCGGTGTCCGGGGCGGGCACGCGGTACCGGCCGTCGCGGCCGGTGACCGTACGGCCGAGCTGACGGCCGCCGGTGTCGATGAGGGTGATGGCGGCGTCGGCGAGCGGGGTGTCGCCGGGGCCGAGGACCCGGCCGTGGATGACGCTGCCGGTGAGGGCGGGCATGTCCTCCGCCCCGTACTCGGCGTAGGCGACACCCCCGACCTCTGCCGCGGTCTCTGTCGCGGCCGAGGTGGCGACGGCGGCCGGGGCGCCCACGAGCGCGGGGGCGGCCACGGGTGCGGAGTCGGCTATCGGGGCGGAGTCCGCCGCGGTCGCGGTCGCGGGGGCCGAGGTGGCCACGGGAGCCGAGCCCGCCAGCCCGGCGCGCCGCCGCGCGGGCAGGAACAGGGCGATCAGCAGTCCGCCGACCGAGGCCGCGCACGCCACCAGGAACGACGTCTGGAACCCGTCCTTGCTCGGCAGCGCCACCCCGCCGAAATCGGTCGTCTGGTGCGCCAGGATCACGCCCACCACCGCGCTGGAGGTGGACATGCCGATGGACCGCATGAGGGTGTTGAGCCCGTTCGCCGCCCCCGTCTCGGCGGCCGGAACGGCGCTGACGATGAGCGTGGGCATGGCCGAGTACGCGATGCCGATGCCGACGCCGAGCGCGGTGGACAGCACCACGATCTGCCAGATGTAGTCCATCATCATCAGGCCCGCGCCGTACGTCGCGCCGATCACGATCAGCCCGAGGACCAGCGAGACCTTCGGCCCCTTCGCGGCGTTGATCCGCGCGGACAGCGGCGAGACCAGCATCATCGCCACGCCCATGGGGGCGAAGTAGAGCCCCGCCATGACCATCGACTGGCCCAGGCCGTAACCGGTGGCCTTCGGGAGCTGCAGCAACTGCGGAAGGATCAGCGACATCGCGTAGAACGAGAAGCCGACCATGATCGAGGTGAGGTTGGTCAGCAGCACCTGACGCCGAGCCGTGGTCCGCAGATCGACCAGCGGCTCGGCGGTGCGCAGCTCGAAGACGCCCCACAGGAGCAGGATCACCACGGCCGCGCCGAACAGCCCGAGACTGGTGCCGCTCGTCCAGCCCCAGTCACCGCCCTTGGTGATGGGCAGCAGCAGACAGACGAGTCCGGCCGTCAGCCCGAGCGCGCCGATGACGTCGAAGCGGCTGGGGGTGCGGACGGCGGACTCCGGGATGACGGCGAGTACCAGGGCGATCGATATCACGCCCAGGCCGGCGGCCCCGTAGAACAGCACATGCCAGCTCGTGTGCTGCGCCACGAACGCGGCGGCGGGCATCCCCAGCGCGCCGCCGATGCCCAGCGACGAGCTCATCAGAGCCATCGCCGAGCCCAGCTTCTGCGGCGGCAGCTCGTCGCGCATGATGCTGATGCCGAGCGGGATGGCCCCCATGGCCCCGCCCTGGATGGCCCGGCCGATCACCATCACCACCAGGTCGGAGGTGACGGCGCAGGTCAGCGAGCCGATGACCATCAGCGCCAACGCGACCATCAGCATCCGGCGCTTGCCGAACATGTCCCCGAGCCGGCCCATGACCGGGGTGGAGACGGCGCCGGCGAGCAGGGTGGCGGTGACCACCCAGGACGCGTTGGAACTGGTGGTATGCAGTAGCTGGGGCAGCTCGGTGACCAGCGGAACGACCAGCGTCTGCATGACGGACACGGCGATACCGCAGAACGCGAGCACCGCCACGAAGCCACCGCCGACCTCCCGCGGGAGCGGCGTGCCGGAGGGCGCGGCGCTCAGAGGTTCCGCGAGGCGAGGTGGGGCTGACTGGGGCATGCGAATGCCGCCTCCAAAGAGATTTCGAGAGATGTGCGATAAGTGGAACGATGAGAGATGTGCATCCTACACATGGCGTGTATCGTGCACACTTCCATTGAGGGGCGCGGGGGAGACGAGGAGGAATCGTGCTGGATCGGCGGCTGGAGCGGCTGGAGCGCGAGCTCATGCTGGTGGCCAGGTGTTCTGTCCTGACACCCCGCGAACGGAAGTGCCAGGCGACGGAGGCCCACGAGGCGGAGCCCCGGAAGCCCAGCACGAAAGCGGACACCGGCAAGGAAGCCCACACAGCTCCCCCAGCCAACCTCGGCGCCGAATCCTGCACCCCCACCCGCCTGGACCGCTCCGGCTATCTGCTCCTCTCCCGCCTCGACGTGGAGGGCGCGATGTCCATCGGCCAGTTGGCCGACGCGTTCCAGCTCGACGTCTCGACCGTCAACCGGCAGACCGGCGCCCTGCTCCGGGCCGGTCTCGTAGAACGCATCGCGGACCCCGACGGCGGCCTGGCCCGCAAGCTCCGCATCACCCCGCAGGGCGCCGACCGCATGGCGGCGGAACGGACGTGCCGGCAGACCGACCTGTCCCGGCTGCTGGAGTCGTGGCCCTCCGAGGATGTGGCCCGCCTCGAGGACGTCCTCACCCGCTTCAACCGCGAGGTGGAGCGCCAGGATGGCCGGGCCTGGCCCCGCGAGACGGGCGAGGCGTAACGCCTCCGGAATGACGCGCGCCTCTGGAATGACGGCGGCGCCGAGGACGTTCCCGTAGACAAGACCATACCGAGGAGGCCAGGAAGAGATGCCCACCCCCGCTTCCCACCCGCAGACCACCGGCACCGGCGGACACCGCGTGGACGTGGAGCACGGCTCCCAGCACGTCACGGTGACGATCGACGGCCGCGTCGTCGCGGAGTCGAGCCGCCCCCTGCTCGTCCACGAGACCGGTCTCCCGGTCCGCTACTACCTCCCCCCGGAGGACGTGGACCTGACCCTCTTCCAGCCGACCGACTCCCACACCACCTGCCCCTTCAAGGGCGAGGCCGCGTACTGGACCTACCGCGGCGCGGCAGGCGACGAGGCGGAGCCCCGGCCGGACGTGGTGTGGGCGTACCCGCAGCCGATCGAGAAGGTGGCGGAGATCAAGGACCATCTGTCGTTCTACGACGCGGTAGCGAAGATCGACGTCTCAAAGTAAGAGAACACCCGGCAGGGCGGCACCCCACCCTGACATCACCCCATCAGGGGCCTTCCGGGAACTCCCCGGGGGGAACCCCTGACGCGTGCACATCCACGCGTACTCGTGGCTGGGCGAGAAGGAGCTCTTCGACCGGGAGTCCCTCCGCCGCCCACCCAACCGCCCCCGCCCGCCCACCACGGCGGCGGACGAGGAGTACCACCGCGAGGACCAGGAGCGCTACCGCACGCTCCTGGAAACCTTCCGCCACTCGGAGCTCCCCCCACTGGAAACGTCCCTCTGGCTCCTGAAGTCCCCCACCCTCGTCCGCGCCACCTTCGAGGAGCCCAAGGACGCGGCGGCCTGGCTGGGCCGCGAACTGACCGAACACGCCCCCGGCTTCCTCTCCCACCAGGAAGCCGACACCGCCCGCCTGGCCCGCCTGGTCACCACGGCCGCCGACCGCCTGACCCACGGCACGGACGTCTCCTTCGGCTTCTACCTGGGCCGCACCTCATTCCTCTCCCTGGCCCTGGTCACCTGCACCCCCAACCACTGGGCCCCGGACCTGCCCTGCCCCCTCATCTGACCCCGCCGGACAGGGCGCATCCGGCGGGGTCGTGGCGCGGGTGCCTGAGCCGCTGGGGGCGCCGCTCAGCCGAAGTTCACGTCACTGCACAGGAAGTACGTCTGGTCCATGTGCGACGCCTGCCAGATCGTGTAGACGACGTGGCGACCGGTGTAGCCGGAGGTGCTGACGTCGATCGCGTAGTTCTGGCTGGGGGCGTACTTGCCGGTCGTGGTGACCAGTTGCAGGTCACTCCACTTGAGCGGCTGGGTGGTGGGGTCGTACCCCTCACGGGACACATACACCTTGAAGTAGTCCGCACCGTGGCTGGCCTGGTCGTACAGCTTGACGGTGAACTTGCCGCCGATGTTCGTCGTCTGCCAGGCGCCCGGTGTGTCCAGCGAGTTGTAGCGGCCGCCCTCGGTGTGGCCACCGCTGCACAACTGCCCGTCCGGGATCACCGCCGGGAAGTTACCGGCGGAGCCGTTGCGGTACAGCCCGTTCCAGTTCCACATGGCGTTCGGGTTGTCCTGCCATGCCTGCCAGCACATGGGGTCCAACTTCGCCATCTCAGGGTTCTGGAAGTCGTCTCCCCAGCGCAGCCAGCACCCGTAGTTGCGGGAGGCTGGGTCGACGACCGATCCATGGGCGTTCGCGGTGGTGGACCACGGGATCAGGCACAACAGCGCCGCGGCCGGCAGACCAAGGGCGCGAGACGCCCAACGTAAGGAATTGCCGCGTTCATGACAAATCATTTCGCGATCTTCCTCCATCGTCCTTGGGGGTGTCGGGATATGATGGGAGCGCTCCCAAGTTGGCTGCTTCCCGAACGACGAGACCTCGAAACCTGGAGCCGAGGCGGCAACAACCCATCCGAAGCGCCCGACTGACCCCGAACAGCCCAAAACCCAAGGCTGGTTGACCTCCCCGACGGTGCCGCCCGCCCCGACCCGGGGTAGTCGGCAGGGCATGGGCGAGATTCTGGTCGGCACCTGTTCATGGACGGACCGCGCGCTGGTTGTCCAGCGGTTGGTACCCGCCGGGGCTGCGCGACGCGGAGGGGAGACTGCGGCACTACGCTGCCCAGTTCCCGGTGGTGGAGGTCGACGCCACGTACTACTCCCTGCCCAGCGCCCGTAACAGCGGCCTATGGACCGAGCGCACTCCGGACGGATTCCGCTTCGACGTCAAGGCGTTCTCCCTGCTCACCGGGCACCCGACAACCCCGAACGCCCTGCCCGCCGATTTCCGCCCAGCACTGGCCGGACGAAGGGACCACCGGCCGCGGCCCGCAGACGTCGATCCCGGACTGCTCGACGAGGTGTGGCAGCCGTCACGGACACCTGATGGCGTCAAACCGCTCCGGGCTTCGGCCCATCCATACCCGTCGGGAACCAACGGCGCGACCTGCTCTGCACTTCCGTGCCGTGGTCCGCCCGACGGGCTGGATGGCTGGGAACATGCGCCGCCCGGATGGGCGATGACAGACCGCCTGGGGAAGCCGGGCGGTCTGCGGTCGGCCGGCTCCGGCTTCCGGACTCTCGGTGCGGCGGTGGCGGAGGGGCGAGGACCGCTGTTGCGGCGAGGTCCGGGGTGTTGCCAGGGCCTCGACGCCCTCGGCGACGAATCGGCAGGCCGTAAAAGGCTCGGTGCTCAGCCGGCCCGGTCAGCCACCCGGAAGGGACATCCGGTGCCGACGCGCTCTTCGAGATCGGCCCGCAGAACGGCAAGCTCGGCCATACGCGTGTCGATGACCCGGATCTTCTCCTCCAACAGCGCAGACAACGCCTCAGCGGCATCCGGCGCGTCGCTCAATTTCTCCCCGTGCTGTGCGATCTCGGCCAGCGAGAAGCCGAGCGTTTGTGCGGTGCGGACGTAATGCAGCCAAGTCACTGTCTCCGCCGGGAAGTCGCGATAACCATTCGCCAGCCGCTGACCTGCGACGAGGCCGATCTTCTCGTAGAAACGAATGGTGTCCTTGGTCATACCCGCGTGCGTGGCCAGCTCTCCGATACGCATGGCTCTCCCCCCGAACCGCGGACTTGACCTTGGAGAGTACTCCACTGTTTACGGTGAGGCGTCGCTGCCGTGAGACCAGCAGGAGCCTTGTCGTGATGCATCTTTTCGCCCCTTCTCGCCGCACCTATCTCCGCCTCGTCCGCGCGAGTGCTTGGTACGACCTCGTGGTCACAGCGGGATTTGCCACACCGTGGACCTACGCGCTGCTGCACACCGCACTGTCGTCGCTGGGCGACACACTCGGGCTGGGCGTTCTGCCCGCCCGTGACCCGATGCAGACCTTGTATGCGAATCTGATGGGTTCGGTGGTGGTCGTCTGGGCAGTCCTGCGGATCGTCAAGCCGCTGCCGTTGCACGGACTCCTCGATGGTGTCGCGCGCACGCTGTTCGCCGCGTGGCTGGCGTATGCGATGGCCCACGGTGCCCCGCGGCTGCTGTGGCTCTTTCTCGTTGTCGAGGTGGCGTTCGACGTCGTCCAGCTAATGCCGTGGTGGCGGGCCCGCACCAACCTCATGGACGGCCCCGCCGGTCCGGCCGCCGAACACCCGCTCAGCGCCGAGGCTCGGTGATGTCCGGGTCGGATCAGAAGCGGCACGCGGGACGGACGGCGCCGATCGAGAGGTCAGGCCACCTGGTCACTTTGCTGGATCAACACAGTGAAACCACACCACAGTGGAAGCACGATTACCACTGTGGTGGCCTGCACGATGCCGCTTCCGGCCGCCGGCGAATGAGTTCGATCTCGATGGCCAAAGCGCCAGGGGCTTCCTTCTCGGGCGGGCGAATGGCGCGAATGCCGACGAGTTGCTGGGCGCGGGTGTCGGTTGGGCCGGGCTGATCCGGAGAGCGAGCCGGAGGCGTTCTGGCTGAGGCCCGCTGCGGGGTGGTTGCCTGGCTGCTCGCGAGCGTAACCGGGGCCGGGCCGAGGGGTGTGCCGAGGCTCGCTGCGTGCTTCCGGAAGGACGCGGATTCAGAGGAAGCTGAGAACTTTCTGTGCCAGGCTGACGCGCCCTACCGGCCGGCACGGGGAGACCGTGCGTGTGTCGATTCCGCACGGTTGCTTTCTGGAGGAAACACCCGATGAGCCTCACCGTTGTCAACGGTCTGCCCGCACACGTCCTGATCGTGCACTTCGTCGTCGTGCTCGTTCCCCTGAGCGCACTGGCGGTCGTGGTCGGCGCCATATGGCCGAGTGCCGCCCGGCGCATGGGCGTTGCACTGCCACTCCTGGCATTGGTGACCCTGGCGTGTGTGCCGCTGGCCACGGGGGCCGGCGAGTGGCTGGAAAAGCACGTGGACAGCGACGCCCTGGTGCGCAGGCACGCCGAACTCGGCGACGGGTTGCTCCCCTGGGCTGTGGCCTTGTTGGTCCTCGCGGCGGTGATCTGGTGGACGGCCCGCAGGTCGGCCGCGGCGGAGGCCGCCTCCGGAGAGCGGACCCAGGCCGTCGCGTCGCGGTATGCGCTGCTAGTCCGTGTCGCGGTGGCGGTGCTGTGTGTCGGGGTGGCCGCGGGCGCAGTCGTGGACGTGCACCGGATCGGGGACTCCGGGGCGAAGGCCGCCTGGCACGACGGCTTCTCCAAGACCGCCCACGGCGACCGGGATCACAACGGCTGACGGCATTGGCTCAGTTGCCGGTGGGTCATGAGGCAGCAGGCCAGTTTCAGGAGCGCTTCGTGGATGTCGGCTCGCTGTTCCCAGCGGACGCGAAGGCGCCGGAAGCCGTGCAGCCGCCCAAGCCTCCGCGGGCTTGTTGAGGTTGCCGCGCTCGATCTGGCGGGCCACGGCCGCGGCGGCGTAGGCGGACAGGCCGGACGGCCGGCTGCGAGCGCGAGCGGCTTCGGCGATGTCCCGAGGCATCGTGATCGAGTACTTCTGGGTGGGCTCGGAGATGCCCCTTATGCTACCGCGCATCCTCCAGGCGGCCGTGAGTTGTCAGGGTGCGAGGTCGGTCAGGAGATCGTCGAGGACGGTTTCCTCCTCGATGCGTACGCCGAGTTCGCTGAGGGCGGCCCGCAGGTTCGGGTCCCAGGGAGCGGTGGCAGGTGTGCCCGTCAGGGATGGTGCCATGGGGCTTCTGCTGGCGGCGGCGCGGTAGTCGACGGTGGTGTAGCGCCAGGGGCGCCAGGGCACGCGCTGCAGCAAGGCGGCGGCGATGCGTATGCCGCCCCAGTCGAAGTCGCCGTGGTAGAGCAGCCTTGCCCGGTGGGAGTGCAGGTGGCGCAGGAGGGTGAGGGCGGCGGCCGAGGGCTGGCCCTGGAGACAGATCAGGGGTGGGCAGGCAGGGCCGTAGGTGTCGGCCGCGGTGGCGAGCACGGTCGGGTTCTCGCAGATGTGCACCACCGGGGGCGTTGTGCGGGGAGGGGTGCGGGTGAGCTGGCGCAGGGTGAGCACGGCGGGTTCCCCGGTGCCGGTGGCCCAGTCGAGCGCGGGTGTGCCGCGTAGGCCCAGGGTCAGGACGGTGGAGGACAGGGCGTCCTTGAGGAGGCCCGCGGAGGCCCATGCTTCGCGGCGCCACTCGGCTCCGGTGCCGTCGGGGAAGCCGGTCAGGGCGCGGATGCCGGAGTGGACGAGGGTGGCGAGCGGGGTGCCGTCATCGAGGGCGTGGGCATCGCCGAGGGTGCGGGCGGCGAAGGCCGGGAGGGAGACGGCCGGATCCGTGGGCAGGCTCCGCAGCGCCGTCGCGGTGGAAGTGAGCAGGGCCCGGGCGGTCTCCGGGCCGCGTGCGAGGCGGCGGACGAGGCCGCTCACGCGTATGTGCTCGCCCCAGTCGGTCAATTCGGGCCGCTCGGAGCACAAACCGGTGAGCGGGGTGTACGCGTCGTGCCAGGCGTCCGCCTCCCGCCGGCGTGCGTCGCTGCGGAGGGTGACGGGTCCGGTGAGGGCGATGACGGCGGTGGCGAGGCCATCGGGGCTGATGCCGGAGCGGCGCAGGATGGTGTCGACGGCGTCGAGCCGGATGCTCAGCGAGCGCCCGCCGCCGGGGGCTCGGCCCAGCAGGCGCTCGACGGCGGCCCGCTCGCCGTCGGTGGGCGCGGCCAGGATGACCGAGCCGGTGAGTGGCTCGGCGCGTTCCATGCGGCGGCGTATCCGGTCCAGCAGCCAGGCACAGCCCGGATCGCCGAGGAGACGGGTGAGGCGCTCGTGGTCGACGTGCCCGGCGGGGGCGTCGGGTGCGCTCATGTGAGGGTCTTCCCTTTCCTCTCCACGGGCGGTCCTGCGTCACGTCTCAGGCCCACAGGGCGTCCTGGCCGGGTGCGGGGTTCTCGGTGGGGGTGGGCTCGGGCTCTCCGGGGGAGTGTGCCGGTGCGAGGACCGTCGCCAGGCGGCGGTCGGGTTCGGGGGCCCGTGCCCGCTCGGCGCCGTCCCACTGCCAGCGGGTCACCAGGACCGCGGCGATGTCGTCGACGCGGGAGAGCTGCGCGATGGCGATGCCGGGCACTTGCGGGTAGCAGGCCCATTCACGCTCGCTGGTCATCACCACGTCCAGGTCGAAGGCGTGGAGCAGGCCCAGGCACTTGGCGCGGGAGTCGTCGTCGACGCCGGCGAAGGCTTCGTCCAGGGTGACCAGGCGCGGGGCGTGTGGAGCGGCGGTGGCGTAGTGAGCGGAGGCGGCGGCGAACAGGGGTACGGAGACGGCCAGGACGCGTTCGCCGCCGGAGGCGGGCCCGGTGGCGGGCACCCATGTGCCGTGCTGGTGGCGTTCGATGCCGAATTCGTGCCAGGCGCGGTAGTCGAGCGCGGTGGTGAGCACTTCCAGCCAGCTGCCTGTGGCGTTTTCGGCCTGCGCGCGGGCAATCTGGACTTGCAGAAACTCGCCGACCGCCGCCCGGTCCTCGGCCGCCCAGGCGTCGGCGGACTGGCGCAGCCGTGCCCGCGCCTGTGCCAGTCCGGCCGGTGCCTTGCGGGAGGGCCGCCAGATCAGGCGCAGCTTCATGCCGGTGGAGGTGGGCCGCTGCTCAAGTTCGGTGTTCATGGCGTGTACCTGGCGCTCGGCAGTGTCGATCAGCTCCTGCAGGGTGCCGGCGACCTCGGTCAGCAGGTGGGTTTCCAGGATTTCGCGTTCGTGCGCCGACAGTATGCGGGTCAGCTCCTGGACCTCGGTGGCCAGGGCCCCGGCCAGTTCGGGCACGGCCCGCCCGTGGCCCTGGTAGACGAGGTCGACGATCATCCCGTCCTCGGTCATGCGCGCCGTGGCGCTGTGGCCGCCCCGGGAGAGGACGTCCTGGAGCTTCTTGTACTCCTCGCTGAGCCGCTTCTGCACGCGTTCCCAGGCGCCCTCGGAGTCGTCCGTACCCGACAGTGCCGCCTCGATCGCCCGGGCGAGCCCGATCGCCGGGGTGGCGGCCCAGGATCCGCCGTCCAGCGGCGGTACGGGAGCCTCGGGCAGAGCGACGGTCAGCAGGCCGGTGGCCGCGAACCGCTGGAGCGCGGCGATGGCCTCGGCGCGCGTGGCCGCCGCTTCATGGACGTCCTTGTCCAGCTGCTCGATACGGCCCTCGGCGCGGCCGGCGCGGCGATCCGCGGCGGAGTACTCGTGACGGGCCTGCTTCTGGTCCCGCTCGCATGTGGCGAGGGCACCCGCGGTTTCGGCCAGACGGCGCTCCAGCTCGGCGACAGCCGCGCCGACGGTCGAGCGGAGAGTGGTGTGGTGTTCGTCCGCGGCGGCGGCGAGCCGGGCCGCCTCGGCCATACGCTGGTCCAGTTCGGCCACCCGTTCCCCGGTCCGGCCGGCTTCCGCCTGCTCGTCGGCGACAGCGCGTCGCGCCTCGGCCCGGTCGCGCAGGGCCGGCCACAGGGCGGCGAGGGCGGCCGTGTGGTCGGCCAGGGCCTGGCGGACGGCCGTGAGGGCCGGTCGGTCGGCGGGCAGGTTCACGGCGTCGGCCGTCTCGGTGAGTGCGGTGGCCGCTTCGGCCTCGCGGCGGGCCGCCTCGGTGAGTTCGGCCGCGCGTTCCTCCTGGCGGGTGCGGGCCCGGTGGGCGGCGTCCGCCGCTGCGGCGGCCACCGCGTGGGCGTGGCGCAGGGGGGCGTCGTCGGGGACGGCGGCCAGTTCGGCGTCCAGGGTGCGCCGGCGCGCGGCCACCGTGGCGCGTTCGGCTTCACGGCGTGCCGTGCTGGCGGCCAGGGCGTCCAGTTCGCCGCGCAGGGTGCCGATCCGGGCGCGGCGTGCTTCCTCGCGGGCGCCTTCACCCACGTACACGGCCGCCTCCTTCGACCAGCTGCCGGTCAGCGCGCCGATGCGGAAGTGACCGTCCGCCGCCACCCACGTGCCGGGTGCACCGGTATCCCCGAGACCGACGGCCGCCAGGAGAGCGGACACGGCCGGTTCACCGACCTGCGTGGCCCGGGGATCGCCGTGGTCGACGGCGGGCCGCAGCGCGTCGGCGAGCACGGAGCCGGCCGGCGACGCATGCGAAGGCAGCGGGGACAGCAGCACGTCGTGCCCGCTCGCCTCCAGCATGGTGCCGTCCGGGCACACCCACGCGTCCAGGAGCCCGGACGCCTCCAACGCGGCCTCCAGCCCCGCCCGTTCGTCCGGAGTGACGTGGTCGTGGAAGTCGATCAGCTTCCACAGAGGCGCTCCGGGAGTCCGGTCGCGCAGGCCCGGGGTGCGGGTGCGGGGTGCCTCCGGCCCGTGCTGGCCACCGGCCTCCAGCTCCGCCAGCTCCCTTTCGGCCGCGGTGCACCGCTCGGCCAGTTCGGCCAGCCGGTGGCCGAGTGCGGCGGCCTGGTCGGCCAGGTCCGCGGCCTGCCCGCGGTGGGCTGCCGCGGGCTGCTCCCGGGCGGGGCTGGGGCCGTGCAGATGCGTGCCCCAGTCGTGCAGAGCGTCCAGGAGCCCCGTCGGGTCGGGAAGGTCCAGTTCCGTGCACCGGTCGAGGTGTTCGCGTACGGCACCCACCAGGTCTTGGCCCGCCTGTGTGGCGGACGCCTCCGCCTGGGCCTGGCGTTCGGCGGTGTGGGCGGCCTCGGTCTGGGCCTCGTCCAGGCGGCGGGCGGCGGCCCGCCGTTCGCGGGCGGCCTGTTCGGCCCCCGCGGCCAGCTCCTCCACGTGGTCGAGGGTCCGCCTCCGGCGTGCCACCGACTCCTCGGCCGCGTGGCGCAGTTCCGCCTCCGGGACCGCGTCGTGGGGCCCCAGCACGTCGTCGAGCCGGGCCGCCCGGGCCGTCTCCCCTGCCTGGCGCAGCGTGTTCCCGACCTGCTGCTCGGCCGCTGCCAGCCGCCCTTCGGCGCCCGTCAGGCGGCCGAGGGCGCGGGAGTTCGCCTGGGCGGCCTGGTCCCGGTCCGTCTCCGCTCGGGCCCGCTCGCCGGCGGTGCGCCGCGCATCGGCCGCCGCCTGCTCCAGCTTCCGGGCGCTGCGCATCTCCGGACCCGCGCGCAGCGCGGCGTCCTGGGCCGTCAGCCGCACGGACGTCTCCTCCAGCTGGGCGATCCGCTCCGCGGCCTCCGCCCGTTGCCGCTCGGCCTCCTCCCGATCGGTCCGCGCCTGGGACAGGTCACGGTGCAGCTGTTCGTAGCGGGCGTGTTCGCTGCGCGGCAGCCGGGCCCGCCGACGGGTGGCCACGCGGGCGTAGCGGCGGTAGTGGTCGAGGAAGGCGGAAGCGGCCCGTTCGGCCTCACCGGCCGCTCGCAGTTCCTCCTTCTCCTCGTCCAGGGAGCGGAACGCCTCGGCCACATCGGCGATCACCGCCTGGTCCATGGGCGGCAGCGCCTCGGTCAGCGCGCGGGACAGCGCCGTCTCATTGGGGCGCTTGGACAGCTGGGGCTGGCGCAGCTGGATGAGCAGGTCGACCAGGGCGGCGTAGCGCCGCTCGCCGAGCCCGAACAGCGCCTCGTCGACCGCCCGGCGGTACGCCTTCGCCTGGTCGTAGACCATGCCGCGTGCGGCGACGGCCTCGGCCAGGCGATCCCGCGACAGCGCGGTGCCGGTGGCGTCGAGCAAGGTCAGCTCCTCACCGACGCGCTGGTCGGTGACCGCGTACCAGTGGCGGGCGATGCCGCGGCCCGCTACCGCTTTCAGCCCGCACAGCAGCGTGCGGAAGTGCGCCTGGCCCGAGTCCTGGTCGCGGCGGCCGAATTCGATCCAGGTGTAGCCGAGCCGCTCCGGGTGCGGGTGCCGGCCGCCGAGCAGCAGGTTCCACTCCATGCGCTTGCCCGGGTCGGCGTCGGGTTCCACCCGGCGGGCGGACAGGTCGCCGTCCAGGAGGAAAGGCAGGGTCAGGGCGAGCACCTTGGACTTGCCGGTGCCGTTGTTGCCGCGCAGCAGCAGGCGGCCGTCACGGAACCAGAACTCCTCCGTGTCGTAATGGAAGAGGTCGACCAGGCCGATGCGCAGCGGCTGCCACCGGCCGGGTGTCGGGTCGGGCAGGGCGGTCACGACTGCGGTGCCTTTCGCTTGAGTGTGTGGGGCGTGCGAGGAACACGGGGTGTGCGGGAGGAAGCCTGTCCCGGTTCCGTCACGACGGTCTCGCCGACCGCGTACCGCGCGAGCGCGGGCAGCGGGACGATGCCCTTCGGGGTGGCGGCGACCAGGCCGAGCGCGGTGAGCCTCTCCAGCGCCTGGCCGACCAGCTCCGCCTCCGCGCCGGGCTGTTTGGCGCTCTTCGACCAGAACGCACCGTGTTCGGCGGCCAGCTCCTGAACCTTGCGCTCGAGGTCGGCGCGGCTCACCCCGCCGTCCATGGCCGCCAGGTGTTCGGCGACCAGCAGGGTGACGTGCCCGTGCGTGCCCTGCTCCGGCATTCGTACGTCGGTCAGATCGTCGTGCGGATCGACCATGGCGACGCCCTCGGCCCGCACCTCGGGAACCAGGCCGGTCAGTTCCGTGATGCGGGCGGTGAGGAAGGCGCGTTGGCGGGTCAGGTAGACGAGTTCCTCGTCGGTCAGCTCCTCGTAGTACAGCACCGGGTCGTCCAGCAGCCTCCGGGTCAGCCGCTGGCGGATCGCGCGGAACCGGAGCTCGTCGCTGTCCAGCGCGCTCTCGGCGGTCAGCTCGGCCAGCCGGTCCTCGAAGTCCTCGGTGATGATCGTCGACGGACCCCGGCGGGCGGCCAGCAGCCCGGCCAGGACGCGCCGCTGCACGTCGTAGAGCACGTCGCCGCTACCGCTGACGTATGCCTCCTCCTCACCGGCCACCCGCCGCAACACTCCATAGCGCAGCAGCAGCCGCACCACCGCCGCCAGATCCAGGCGTTCGTCGCGGCGCTCCATGGTGAACTCCACCCCGGCGGCGGCCAGGTGGGGATCGGCGGCGTCCAGCACCACCTGCTCGGCCAGGCGGCCCAGGGCGATCTGCGCCTCACCCCGCTCCAGCGCGGCCAGCGCCAGACACAGCAGCACATACCGGCGGCGCGTGAACGCGACGCGGCCACGGGACGCCTCGCGCGCCGGATGGGTGGGATCGGCCAAGGTGCCGGGCGTCCGGGCCAGCCGGGCGGCCTCCGCATCCACCCGCAGCGACCAGCCGGTGTTGCGGTCGAACCAGTCGCGCAGCTCCGAGGCGTGCTGCCGCACCAGCCGGAACTCGTCCGCGTGCGGGCCCCGCGCCAGCAACAGCGGCTCCTTCAACAGCGTCCGGGCCGCCTTGTGTACCTCGGCCGTTCGCCGGCCGTCCAGCACCTCGCCCAGGGGCGTGGTCATGGCTCCCCCTCAATCGTCTCGGCCGGTGCGTGGCCGTCCCGCGCGGCCGGGTCGGGTGAGGTCGGTGATCTCGATCAGGTGGTCGGGGCCGCGGAAGGTCCCGCCCGGCGTACGGATTTCGGCCGTCGTCCCGTCGGCGAGAGCCGTCAGCCGGATCTCCAACGAGCCGTCGTTGCTGGTCGCCACCGTGTTCGTCATACCGGGTCGCCACGTGGCCAGGGCATCGCCGAGCAACTGCAAGAACAGCCCGAAGGCCGCCGGGTCGAGTTCTCCCAGCGCGGACAACCGTATGGTGTCGTCCGTCGCGAGCCGGGCACGGGCGGCGGCGATCTCCTCCGCCTGCCTGGCGGCGATCTCGGCGAGCCGGTGTCGCTGCTCGGAGCGGTCCTGCACCCGGCGGGCCCGCCCGCGGCGTTCGTAGCTGCCGGTACGGCGCAGTTGCGGGCTGATCCGCAGCGGCTCGGCCTCGGCCCACGACATGGACGCGGGCACCGGGCGGGCCGTGCGCTCGGCCAGGGTATCGGCGTCCACGGTCAGATGACGCGCGGAGTACAGACCGAAGGCGGCGCGCCACAGCCGGTGCCGCGCCTCGTCGTCCGGGGCCTCGGCGAACCAGCGGGCCAGGGTACGGAAGTCCGCGGACCGGTCCGAACGCCCGGCCCGCCGCTCGTTCAACTGCCTGACAACCGCGAGGAGTTGCGGGATCGCCCCGAGGGCCCGCCCGCGCAGCAGCCGGGCCTGCGACTCACGGCCGTCCGCGGAGATGAACCAGGCGGTGAGCCCCGACCACTTCGCCGCCCACCGCTCATACGCCTGCTCCTCGGCGCTTTCGGTGTCCTCGGGCGCGGCGTCGGCCGCCTCACGGGCCGCCGCCAGCCGCAGCAGCACACCGGCCCGCCCGTCCTGCTCCAGCTCGCCGATGAGCACCGCGATCCGCCCGCCCAGCGTGATCAGGTCCTGGATGAACCGCTCCAGGTACTGGATCAGCCGGTCCTTGTAGGCGAGGAACACCTCGACCTCCACACCGTGCAGATCCATGGTGCGCTGCAGCGACCCCATGAACGCCCGCGCGTTCTCCGCCAGCGCCTTGAACCGGCCCGTCAGCGCCGACAGCGCCAGATGCGCCTTCGCCGCGTCCGGCCCGCCCTCCTCCCGCTCGGCCGCGATCACCAGAAGGGCCCGCAGCTGCGTGACGATGTCGTGCAGTGCCACCGCCTGCAGCGCACCGCGCCGCCCCAGCGCCTCGTCGTACACCGACAACGCCTGCTCGGCGGCCTCCCCGGCCTGCGTGAGCTGGTAGATGAACCGCTTGCGGTAGAAGTCCTCGACCGCGGTGACCCGGGAGGTGTCCGGATCCGCCCGCAGATTGCCCCACTCCACGAGGCTGTCCAGAGCCTTCACCACCGCGTCCGGATCCGTCGGCCGGTGCTCCGGCGGCAGCGCGGCATGCACGTCCTCGGGCCGCAGATGCACCGCGAACCGCTCCTTCGCCGCGAGGAACGCGCACATCACCTGACGGTACAAGGCCGCGTTCGGCACGGTCAGATGGATGAACGGCGCGTGCTCGCTGCCGCGCGGACCGGAAGCTGGTGACGTCATCGTCCCGGCATTCTTCCCGACACGTACACCGGGGCGGAAATCCCCGCCGCGGGGATTGACAGGATGAGCCGCGGGGATTGACGGGACGCCCTGCCGCTGACACGTCACACCCCGCATGCGCAGAGCGACCGGTCGCTCGCAGACCACACCGACCTCCCACCGAGAGCACGATGACACGACGTACCTCTTCGGCAGCCGGCTCCGCCCCCAGAAACATCGCCGGCCACGAAGAAAACCGTACGGCGCACCACTGACAAACCCGGCGGACACAGCACGACCGCCGCCGCGTGCGGGAGGTGAGGGCGCGGCTCGCCCACGTCCGCGCTCAGATCCTGATGACGGTGACCCGGCTGCCGCACAGCGCGGCGAGGTCTTCGGGATCCCTTCCTGACCAACACCCGCACCTGGTTTCCCAGCGGTCACGGAACGCGCCGTCAGTGCCCCCCGCGCGCCCCCCGTGCGCACTGAGTCGGCCCATTCACCTCCAATAAGGCTGTGTCTGCGGTGATCCACCGCCCGAGACCACAGCCTGTAGGGGGACAAGGTGCCGGAGGAGTGGATACGGGCTCTCGTGGCAGACTTCGGATCCGAGTGCAGGGAGCGCCTGCGGGTCAGCGACACTGAGGCATCCATCAGCCCGCCGGTGGTGAAGCTGGTGGAGACTTCCGGGGCACGCTGGAAGCTGAGTCCTCGCCTTCACCCTGAGTACCCCTTGCCCGAGGCCCGGGTGCGTCCGGACTACGCGGTGGAGACCTCGGGGCGAATCGCTGGCTTCCTGGAGCTCAAGGCCCCTGGACACGACGTCACGCCCGACGGCTTCACGAAGCGAGACCGCGAGCAGTGGGAGCTGATGCGCCGACTGCCCAACGTGCTGTACAGCAACGGCCACACTTGGTGCCTGTACCGAGGCGGTTCGCGGCCTCTCCGCACGGTCCGGCTCGACGGTGATCTATACCGGTCCGGCAGCCGGTTGCGTACCCGTGAAGCCGACGGCGCGGCGTTTCGGGATCTGCTCCGGGATTTTCTCGGATGGCAACCTCAACGCATCACCACTGTGAGTCAGTTGGTGACGTCCATCGCTCCACTGTGCCAGTACCTGCGAGAGGAGGTGCTGGAGCAGCTTGCCCTCGAACGCAGAGCACCGGACGGCCCCCGCAGTCGGCGGCGTGTTCCCAAGCCCTTCACCGCTCTCGCGCATCACTGGAGCAAGGTGCTCTTCCCCTCGACCGATGGGCAAGACCCCGACCACCTCTTCGCCGACCGCTACACCCAGACGATCGCCTTCGCCCTGCTGCTGGCCCGTATCGAGAACGTACCGCTCGCCGACCGGAACTTCGTTGACGTTGCACGTGAGTTGAAGGCCGAGAACACGGTCATGGGCCGAGCCCTGCAGTTGCTGACGGAGACGGTAGACGCAGAGTTCGCCCGCCGTATCGACACGCTCGTGCAGGTCATCGACGCTGTCAACTGGGAGGCGATCCGAGCTCAGAAGCCCGACGCCCACGTTCATCTCTACGAGAATTTTCTCCAGGAATACGATCGCGAGCTGCGTAAACGCTCCGGCACGTATTACACTCCGCCCCGCCTCGCGAGGGAGATGGTCCGCCTCACGGACGCCGTACTGCGCACCCGACTGGGTTGCGTGGAGGGGTTCGCCGACGAGCAGGTGACGATCGTCGACCCCGCCATGGGCACCGGCACATTCCTCAGCGAGATCATCGACAGGGTCGCCGAGGAGCGCTCCCGCCGCGGGGAGGGCTTCCGCGGCGAAGCGGTGGAACAGTTGGCGGGCCGACTGATCGGCTTTGAGCGCCAGATGGCTGCCTACGCGGTCGCGCAGATGCGGATCACCCAGACCCTCCGCGAGCAAGTCACCGACACTCAACTCGGCGATTTGCGGCTCCATCTCGCCGACACCCTCGCAGACCCCTACGAGAGGGCCACGCTCTTCACGTTCCTGCCCGATGGTGATCCTCTGGTCGAGAACACCCGCAAGGCGGACTGGATCAAGCGTGAGCAGAAGGTCACCGTCATGATCAGCAACCCGCCGGATCGAGAGAGAGCCGAGGGTGAGGGCGGCTGGGTGGAGAAAGGCCACGAGGGCGACGACAGAGCGCCTCTGCTGGATGACTTCCGCCTCGGTGGCAGAAACGGAGTGCACGAGAATAAACTCAAGAACTTGTATGTCTACTTCTGGCGCTGGGCCACCTTCAAGGTCTTCGAACAGCATCGTTCCGAGTCGGACCGCGGAATCGTCGCCTTTATCAGTACCGCGGGCTTCCTCAGTGGCCCTGGTTTCCGGGGGATGAGAAAGTACCTACGTGAGACTTGTTCGGAGGGCTGGATCATCGACCTTAGCCCGGAGGGCATTCAGCCGCCGATGCGGACACGCCTCTTCGAAGGCGTCCAGCAGCCACTGGCGATCGCCGTGTTCGTCCGCAGCAGGGCGGACACCGAACTCGCCCACATCAGGTACGTCGCCCTGGACGGAAGCACCCGTGAGGAGAAGTACGCGCAGCTCGAGGCTCTTGAGCCGGACAGCCACCAGTGGCGGTCGGTGCGCCAGGACGCCCAAGCCCCGTTCACGCCCACCGCACGAGGAGCATGGGACACATACCCCGCATTGGGTGACCTGCTGCCATGGACTGTGCCCGGCATCTTGCCGAAGCGGACGTGGGTCTACTCCCCGGACTCTGACACGCTGCGCTCCCGATGGCGAAGGTTGACCGCCGAGACGGACATTGCCGAGAAGCGTGCCTTGTTCAGGGAGACCCAGAGCCGTACCGTCGACCGGCAGGTCAAGCCCCTCCCAGGGGCAACACAGCGACGGGGGTCGATGCTGGAGGCGGTCCCCGAGTGCCCGGAACCGGTACTTTTCGCGTTCCGTCCCTTCGATCGGCAGTGGATCATCCCGGACAACAGGGTCCTCGATAGATGCTCGCCGGAGCTATGGGAGAACCGGGCCGAGGGGCAAATACACATCGTTGAGAAGCACTCCGGACGTTTCGGCGACGGCCCCGCCACGCTGTTCACCGCGCTGATGCCGGATATGGATCACTTCGCTGGCTGGGGCGGTGGCAGGGTGATCCCTCTCTTGCAGAAGGATGGCACCCCCAATGTGGTTCCCGGCCTTCTCCAGCACCTTCGTAACTCCTATGGTGGTGTGCCTGTCACCGCCGAGGACCTGGCCTCGTACATCGCCGCGATCACGGCCCACCCCGGTTTCCGCTCCCGCTTTGACGACGAACTCACCACCAACGGCGTCCGCGTACCGGTCACCGGTGACGCCGCCCTGTGGTCGGAGGCGCTGCATGTCGGGCGGAAGGTGATCTGGGCCTCGACCTTTGGAGAGAGGCTCGTGGACCCGGTGGCGGGGAGGCCCGGTGGGTCTCGGGGTGTCTGGACGACCGCGCAGCCGGCGATCACGTACCGGAGGCAGGT
Organism: Streptomyces violaceusniger Tu 4113; assembly: GCF_000147815.2. Classification (NCBI taxonomy): domain Bacteria; kingdom Bacillati; phylum Actinomycetota; class Actinomycetes; order Kitasatosporales; family Streptomycetaceae; genus Streptomyces; species Streptomyces violaceusniger. The sequence continues at coordinate 1,530,449 of NC_015957.1, forward strand.
CGGTGGGGACGAGCTACCCGATGGCTTCGTCCACGATCCCGACGGTCTCGAACTCCATTTTGGCCAGGGAGCCTTCGGGCCGGTGACTCAAAAGATGCGGGAGTACCAGGTCAGCGGACAGAACGTTCTCGACGGCTGGTTGAAACGCCGGACCGGGCCGCCGTCACGCAGGGCCGTCAGCCAGCTGGACCGCATCCGGCCCGACCGGTGGTGCCCGGCCTGGAGCGAGGAACTTCAGCATGTGCTTGCCGTCCTGTGGCATCTGGTCGAGCTGCAGTCGGCTCAGGACGAGCTGCTCGACGGTGTCCTCACGTCACCGCTGGTCAGTGTTGCCGAGCTGCAGCGTCGGAACGTCCTGCCCGTCCCTGACACCGCACGTCGTTCCGCTCCCGCACCGACACAGGCCGACCCCATCCCCGGTACCGAGGGGATCGAGGCGCGCGAGCCGCACGCCGTCAGGCCACTCACCGCGGAGAGGGGCTCACCGGCCACCGATCCGATGAGGCGGCCACGGAGGAGTCGGAACTCCGACGCTACGCAGGCACCCCGCAGGAAGCGACAAGATCCGTAGAGCTGTTGCCTGACTCGGTGTCATGGGTGAGTTCGTCGGGGCGCCGTCCGTGGGAGGGCTGACCTGACCCGGCCTTGTGTGTGAGGTCTTGACGACGGTGACGCCTTTGCCGCACAGAGGGGGAAGGCCTCCGGGGCGGAGGCGAGCACGGTGGCTGGCGCAGGCTTGGCGATGGCGTCGATGGCAGGCCTATGGCCGTGCGGGCCGGTCGCCGCACGTGATCGACGGATCCGCCTTGCGGCTTTCTGGCCCACGTATGTCCCACAGAAATTGGATTTTGCGGAATCGTGCGATTGGGATTTCGTTCCCCTGGCGATGGGAAAACCCCTGATCAGGGCCATGAGGGCTCGAGTGGGGACGGCCGAACAGGCCGTGTGTTTTGGCATGCGCAAGAAAGGCCCTGGCAAGCGTTTCTGCTGGTCAGGGCCTAGGTTTCCGGTGCCCCCGGCGAAATGCTCGTCACATGGGGATGCACCGAACCATCGATGCCCGGTGAGCTGGTGATCCAGACCGCCTTCCGGGCGACGGTGAATCGAGCTCGCACGTAGCCGACCGGCGCTCCGACCGCACGGGGAGCCGCCCCTGACGGCTTCCATGCCACCAGCCCGGCGGCTCGGCCGTGGGGCGACCCCCTCACCTATGGGTGTGCCCCCGGATACAGTGGGTAGCCACAGCGTGCTCGACCACCTCGACCGGAGGCAGACATGGCCCGTGCCTGGGAGGCTGACCCGTCCGCGTTATTCGAGCGTCGGCTGGGGAAGTCGGCCGAAGAACTCGGGAACTCCGACGGCAATGACGAGTGTCCGGACATCTGGCAGCTCGACAACGGTGATGTGGCTGTGATCGGCAGGGATCTGACAGCCGTCTACGGCCCCCGCCTGCCGCAGGGCGTGAGCCTCGCTCCTGATGAGCGGCTGGTCGTCATCCCGGGGAACATGCTCCGCGCGGCGAAGAAGGACATCCCCGATGCTTGATCTCCTCGCCCCCGTTCTCGTTCCCGAGCAGGGCGATCGGCTCACCCGCACCGCCTACAAGCAGGACTTCCGGCAACGGGAGGACGCGGTCCGTAACGGGAGTTCCTGGAAGCTGGAGCGCCGACAGCACTTCGAGGAGCAGGGCAGTCCGAGCCGGGACGCCCTGCGCCGGGGTGACTGGGAGGAGGCGCTTCGGCTCCTCGCCGACCGGCGCGACACCTTGGCCGCGACCGCTCAGGAGGACGAGCGCAGGGGGTATGCCTTTCACCGTGTGCGGGTGGTCGAGAGTCCACTGACGCCGTATGTGCAATGGGAACTCCACTCCCAGCGGCAGCGTGCGCAGTACGGGCAGCGGATCAGGGTCGTTCCGGCCGAACAGGTGGCCGCCTCGGAGGACAGCGGCCCGCTTCCGGAAGTGGTTGTGCTGGGCGGCCGCACCCTCTTCCAAGTCGTCTACACCGAAGCAGGAGTTGCGAACGGCGCGATCCGCTTCACCGACCGTGATCTTGTCGAGCGCTGGGAGAACTACATCAAGGCGCTCTACGCGGTGGGTGAAGAGGTGATCTCCTACTTCGACCGTGAGGTGGCGCACCTTGAGCCGCCGACGCTGGGCGCGGGAAGGGAGTAGGCCGATCACATCGCCAGGCGGACAGGACGAGCACTTCGGTAGCACCCACTCCGAGCTGTCGGGATCCTCACGTGACGTCGTCCAGGCGAGAAGTGTGCACGGAGGCATCCACTTCCACGCGCGGGGCACACCGGACGCGGGGGGTTCCTCCAGCCCCATCCCACGCCAGTTACCGGCCGACGTGGGCGGATTCGTCAACCGAACCGATGAGCTCGGCCAGTTGAATGCCGTCCTCACCACCGAGGACGGCGATCCGCTCGTCGTTTCGGTATACGTGATCGCCGGCACCGCCGGCGCCGGAAAGACATCGTTGGCACTGCGCTGGGCGCACCAGGTCCGGGAGCGTTTCCCGGATGGCCAGTTGTACGCCAATCTGCGCGGCTACGACCCCGGAGAGCCGGTCGCGGCACGCGAGGCCCTGCACCGCTTGCTGACCTCGCTCGGTGTCCAGCCCGAAGCCGTACCGCAGGATCTCGACGCGGCCGCCGCGTTGTACCGCTCGTTGCTGGCCGACCGCCGGGTACTGGTGGTCCTGGACAACGCGGCCACCGTCGGCCAGGTCAGGCCGTTGCTGCCGGGGAGCGCACACAGCCTGGTGCTGGTCACCAGCCGCAGCCGCCTGTCCGGCCTCGCCGTCCGCGACGGGGCCCGCCGGCTCACGCTCGGCGTGCTGCCGGAGCCGGAGGCGGTTGCCCTGCTGCGCGTCGTCACCGCGGGATACCGGCCGGTCGATGACGAACGGCAGCTCGCCGAACTGGCCCAGTTGTGCGCACGACTTCCGCTCGCCCTGCGGATAGCCGCGGAACGCGCCGCCAGTCACCCCCACCTACGGCTGGACGACCTGATTGCCGACCTACGCGACGAATCGGCCCTCTGGGACGCCCTGAGCACTGGCGACGACGAGGAAGCCGAAGCGGTCCGCACCGTCTTCGCGTGGTCCTATCGCGCCCTGTCCGAGCAAGCCGCCCGCCTGTTCCGCCTGCTGGGCCTACACCCCGGACCCGAATTCGGGCTGCAGGCAGCGGCGGCCCTGGCAGGGTCGGCCAGCACCAGTCGGTCCCGGCAGTCGCTGGACTCTCTGGTCGGTGCACACCTCCTGGAACAGACCGCCCAGGACCGCTACCGGTTCCATGACCTGCTGCGTGCCTACGCCATCGACCAGGCCCAGCACGAAGAGCCGCCGGCCGAGCGGGAGCCAGCTCTGCGCCGCGTGCTGGAGTGGTACCTGCACACCGCCGATGCCGCGCAGAGCTGGATCAACCCCGCCGAGGATCGCGTGCCCCTCACCCCTGCCCCGGACGACGTCAGCCCGCTGACGTTCTCCGAGTACGACGCCGCCGTGGACTGGGCCGAGCGGGAGCACGACAACCTCATCCAAGCAGTGCGTACGGCGGCCGACGCCGGCCATGACCGACTGGCGTGGCAGTTGGCCACAGTGCTGTGGAACGCGCAGTTCCCCTCCGCCTCGGGCACAAGCTGGCCGGCCGTGGGCCGCATCGGGCTGGAGGCAGCCGAACGCCTGGGGGAACGCGCTGCACAAGGCGCACTCCACACCTACCTCGGCATGGCCTACACCCGCATCAACCGCCAGGCCGAGAGCCTCGAATCCCACGAGAGCGCGCTGACGATCCGGCGCGACCTGGACGACCGCCTTGGCGAAGCACGCTCACTCAACCTGATCGGGCTGAACCATCTCCGCGGCAGACGACTCGACTCCGCTGCCCGCTACTTCGAGCAGGCCATCTCCGCCTTCCAGGACCAGGACGCCGCCCACTGGGCCGCCACGGGGATGTCCAATCTCGCGACCACCCACTACCGCGCAGGGCGGCTTCCGGCGGCGGCGACCGTCATCGACCAGGTCCTGGCAGCGCACCGGGCCCTCGGCGATCAGCGCGGCGAGGGCAACATCCTCCGTGTGCTGAGCGACGTCCAACGCGAACGGGGCGACGTCGAGGCATCCCTGGTCTCGGCCCAGGCCGCCCTCGACATCGCTCTCAGCCTCCGTAACCTCCGCCTGGAGGGCTTCTGGCTGCTGACCCTGGGCGATGCTCAGCAGGCGAACGGCCAGTACGCCGAGGCCCTGACCTCCTACCAGCGGTCCGCCACACTGCACCGGCGCCTCGCCGACCGCAGCCGAGAGGCGCTGGCCTGGCAGGGCGTGGGCGAGGTCTACCGCCGCCTTGGACGTCAGGCGGAGGCGGCCGACTTCCACCGCCAGGCTGCCTCGACGCACCGCGATCTCGCCGATGCGTGGCACCAGGCCCTGGCCCTCGACGGCCTGGCCTCGGCCGTACTCGGCGAAAGCCCCGAAGAAGCCCACCGACACTGGAGACTGGCGCTGCGGCTTCTCGCCGACTTCGGAGATCCTCGCGCAGTGGTGGTCCGGGAGAGAATCCAAAGTCGGCTGACAGAAACAAGCTGAAGTAGCGGCTGCGCCGTTCCGGACGGTGCCCGGCGGCGCTGATCAGCCGAAGACCCCACAACGGTTTCCCTGCTGCACGGCGAGCTGCGGGTGCTGGCCGCGCTCCCGGCCGGGTACGGCTGGACGACGGCGTCGTGGCCGCTCCTATACGGCTCGACGCATCCCACTTACTTGAGCCCGCCGCGTGAGCCGCTGCCGAGCGGTCCACGCCGTTGTGAGAGCACTATGCACATCAGCGGAGAGGCACGGGCCTTGGCTCCTCGGCCCCTTGCCCCTGACGCATACACGCCGTCGTGGCTGATTGGCGTCCTTTCCGGACTCCGGAACCCCATTCACCCTGGAGGTCGGGAGACGACACGGTCTGCGCCGAGGGGGAGCTGCCATGTCCGAGCCACTGTATGTTTCCGTGCTGCCTACCCGGCCGCATGCCATGGCCGCTTACCGGGGGCTGCGGCCCGACATTCAGGCCAGGGTCGCCCCGCTGTGGACCTTGCCGCCCCGCACTGGCATGCTGCCGGACCTCCTGGCCGTGGAACTTCGCAAGGATGCGGGCCGCGTTTCCACCGCGCACCGTTACCAGTCGGCCTGGCTGGACGCGCCGTTCACCGACGAGAATGAGGCCGCTGTCCTGGCCGAAACCCTGCCGCCCGAGTGGTGGGCCCAGCGGAACCTGCATCCGGTGACCGGCCCTTGTCGGCCCGTCCCTCAGCAGTCCCTGGCTCTCGCGGCAGCCCAGCGGCGTGGCGGCGGTCTGGGTATACGTGTGCGGGTCCCGGGTGAGTGGCACGACCGGGATATCCCATGTCTGTGCGCACTGCTCGACCGTGCTTGTCCCATCGGCCCAGTCGACCTGTTCCTCGATCTGGGCGCCGTACCGCCCTCCCGCAGGGGCGCCGCCAAAGAGGCTCTGCGTGCTCTCGACGTGCTGGTCCCGCTCGCCCCCTGGCGGACGGTATTCGTTGTGGCAGGCGGCTTCCCCGAGCCGCCCGAGGGCTTCCTGGAGAGCGCCTGGCATGAGGCCCCACGACCGGACTGGGACACGTGGCACGAGATCCACCACAGCGGGCGCTCCTACCTCCCGCTGCTGCACTACGGCGACTACGGCATCCTCCCCGCCGGGTACGTCGCCCAGACCCCGCTCTCGGGCAACGGAGGACCGAAGTGGGGCATCCTCCGCTACACCACCACCCGTTCTTATTTCCTGGCCAAGGTGCTGCAGCGCGGCGATGACCGCGATGCAGTCAACCGCGATGCCGCGCGGCGCCTCACCCGCCTCGCGGACTTCCGTGGCCCGTCGGTCGGAACAGGGGAGGGCTGGCTGCGCGACTGCGCTCAGGGATCCGTCGCCACCGGCAACCATTCCGTATGGAACCGAGTGGGAAACATCCAGCACATGACGTTCGTCGTCAATTGTCTCGCTGGGCCACTTCGTTGAGACGGTGAGACGGCCGTGCGGTTCAGGACGGGAAGTCGGCGCTGAGCTGGATCTCGGTCCAGACGGTCTTGCCTACCGGGTGCCTGGGTTCGAAGCCGCACCGCGCTGCGAGGGACTCGACGATGACCAGACCTTGCCCGTGCTCCTCCCAGGCGTCCGGCGGAGTGACGGGGGCCGGACTGGGAAGCCTGCCTTCTCCCTAGACGCGGCCACTATGCCAATGGCAGCCCAGCCTATGCCGTGCCCGCCCTGGGCGGCGTTCGTCACGGCAAACGTGATTTGCGGTTCGCGAATGAGGCGTCTCTACCGCGCTGGGAGCTGTTCAGGTCTTGATGACGGTGACGCGTCCCCCGCAAAGGGCAGTGAGGTCCTCAGGATCTGACGTGAGGATCGTGACGGCTCCGGGAGCGGCGAGGGCGGTCGCGCTGAGCATGGCGTCGATGGCGTACTTGTGGCCGTGCAAGCCGGCGTCGGCGAGGAGAGCGGCGGCGTGGCGGGCGAGGGGCTCGGTGACCGGCTCGACGACAAGGCGGGACAGCGTCCACTCAAGTGCCGGGCGGTTGATTCGGGGATGGACAACTTCCACCAAGGTGGCCGCGGACGTGATCACCCGTAGGTCGTCGGCGCGAGCTAGAGCGAGCCACGCGGTGACGGTGCGGTCGCGTAGGACGGCCTTGGCCAGTCCCTCGCTGTCGAGGACCAGAGTGCCACCGGGAGCGGCGGGGGAGCGGGTCACGCAGCGTCCGCCTCGCCGCTTGTCTGCTGCTGGCGGGCTCGGTGCAACTGGTCGCGCATGGACTGGATCTCTTCCTCGGTGATCGGTCCGTGTTCGGCCTCGGCGACTTGGATGAGTTCGTTGAGGTTGTCGCGCTCGATCTGGCGGGCAACGGCAGCGGCCACGTATGCGGATAGGCCGGAGGGGCCGCTGCGGGCACGGGCAGCTTCCGCGATGTCGCGCGGCATGGTGATCGAGTACTTGCTGGTGGCCTCACTCATGCCACTGATCCTACCAACTATGCCCCCTCTCTCTGGCGATCCAAGGATGCCGGGGAGAATGCTGCAACAAGGGGAGCGCCTGAGGGGGTTGCAGTTTCGGGGCGCTTGGACCCTGTTGGCGCCGGGGCGCAAGTCGGCTTGCGCACGAAAAAGGACCCCGCTCTCAGCGCTTCCGCTGTGACGGGGTCCATCGGGCACTCGCTTGAGTGCCCCCGGCAGGATTCGAACCTGCGCACACGGCTCCGGAGGCCGTTGCTCTATCCCCTGAGCTACGGGGGCCTGTCGCTGCTGTTTTGCGGCGACGGGTAGAACCTTACCAGCTCGATCAGGGTGGTCATGAACGGTTATCGGGGGCTGGTCGGAGGGGGAGCGGAGAGGTGTATACCGCATGTGGGGGTGGGGGTGCAGGGGTCTCGGGGAAAGGTCCCTCGCACGGGGCGGAAGTGGGGAAAACCCGGACGCGGTCGTGGCTGCGCGCCTACTCTTCAGGGTGTGCCTGGCTTGTCCGGCCGGGTCCTTGTCGTCGACGACAACAAGGTCATCCGGCAGCTGATCAGGGTCAACCTCGAGCTGGAGGGCTTCGAGGTCGTGACCGCGGCCGATGGTGTCGAGTGCCTGGAGATCGTTCACCAGGTGCGGCCCGATGTGATCACTCTCGATGTCGTGATGCCCAGACTCGATGGGCTGCATACGGCGTCGAGGTTGCGCGCTGATGCTCGTACGTGTCATGTGCCCGTCGCGATCATCAGTGCGTGTACGCAGTACGAGATGGACAGTGGGAAGGCGCTGGGTGTCGATGCCTTCCTCGCGAAACCGTTCGAGCCCGTCGATCTTGTCGAGCTCGTGCGGAGGCTGATGCGGCAGGGGGCGGCCGGTGCGGCGGCTCCTGGTGATGCCGAGCCGGTTGTGGGGCCCACCGGGTAGTGGTGGGCCCCAGGGCCGTTCCGTGCGGTCGGTCCGGGGGCTTGGTTTTGAGTTCGTTGGTGGGGGCTGGGGCTCCTTCTCGTTTCTCTTGCGGCTCGGGGTCCCGCCTTCCTGCGCGTCCGATGGGCGAAACCGGTTCGCTTCGGGACCCCCCTCCTCCCATACGCTGGTCCCGTGACTCCCGCCCAGCTCTCCCGCACTGTGCTGCACACCGTGCGTCGTGCCGTTGAGGACGACGAGCTGTGCGTTGCCGTGCCGGAGCGGGTGAAGGTGCGGATTCCTCCTCGGCCCGGGTGTGGGGATTACGCCACCAATGTCGCCCTGCTGCTGGCCAGCGGCAGTGGTGATGGTGGTGATGGTGATGCGCTGGGCATCGCCGAGGTGCTGCGGCGGCGGCTTGTTCTCGACCCCGGGATCGCCCGCGTCGATATCGCCGGCCCCGGGTTCCTCAACATCACCCTCGAGGGCACCTCCCATGCTCAGCTCGTGCGGGCCGTGCTGTCCCAGGGGCTTCGCTACGGGCATGGGGATGCGCTCGCCGGGGTGTCGGTTCCGCTCGGGGCCAGTGATGAGGTGCGGGCCGCGCTCGTCGCTCATGTGGTGCGGGGGCTTGTCGGCGTCACCGGGGGAGTCGTTGTTCCTGGTGACGGGCCCGTCGTGCGGGCCGTTCCGGTCTCCGGGCGTGATCTGCTCACCCGTCTCGGGCCCGACGCCGCCCGTTGGGCGCTGCTTCGGCCCGCCGGGCATGATCTGCCCGATCTCGACCCCGCCCACCTGCTCTCCCAACGCGAGGACAACGCTCTCTTCCGGGTTCAGTACGCCCACGCCCGCACCCGGGCCCTGATGCGGAACGCCAGCCAGTTCGGCATCGTCCCCGAGCCCCAGTCCGATTCCGGTTCTGATTCCGAGCCCGGCATGTACGGCCACCCCGCCGAGGCCGCCCTTCTCGCGCTCCTCGCCGATCACCCCCGCACCATCGAGGCCGCCGCCCGGCACCGTGCGCCCGATCGGCTCGCGCGGCAGCTCGTCGCCGTCGCCGATGGCTTCTTCCGGTTCCATGACGCCTGCCCGGCCCTCCCCGCAGGCGAGTGCAAACCCTCGGCCGTCCACCGTTCCCGGCTGGCCCTTGCCGACGCCGCCGGGGCGGTGCTCGCCGGCGGCCTGCACCTGCTCGGCATCAGTGCACCCGAACATCTGTAAGACCTTGAACTTCTGTAAGACCTTGAGAGAGACAGCAGAGACAGCATGAGCCGTTCCGCCCACCCTGCCGGGCCCCGCCACGCCGATGTCCTTCCCGAGGGGCACTACGCCGCGCCGCCCGCCGATCTCAATCAGCTCGACCCCCGCGTGTGGTCCCGTACGGTCGGCCGGAACGCCGACGGCGTCGCCACCGTCGGCGGGATCGACGTCAAGACGCTCGCGGAGGAGTTCGGGACCCCCGGCTACTTCCTCGACGAGGACGACTTCCGGGCTCGCTGCCGGTCCTGGCGGGAGGCGTTCGGGGAGGACGCCGACGTGTTCTACGCCGGGAAGGCGTTCCTCTCCCGCGCCGTCGTGCGCTGGCTGACCGAGGAGGGGCTCAACCTCGACGTGTGCTCCGCCGGGGAGCTGGTCACCGCGCTCGCCGCCGGGATGCCCGCCGAGCGGATCGCGCTGCACGGGAACAACAAGTCCACCGGCGAGATCGAGCGGGCCGTCGAGGCGGGTGTCGGGCGGATCGTGCTCGACTCGTTCCAGGAGATCGCGCGGGTCGCGCACATCGCCCAGCGGCTCGGCAAGCGCCAGCGGGTGCAGATCCGGATCACCGTGGGTGTGGAGGCGCATACCCACGAGTTCATCGCGACCGCCCACGAGGACCAGAAGTTCGGCATTCCGCTCGCGGGCGGGCTGGCCGCCGAGGCCGTACGGCGGGCGCTCAAGCTGGACGGGCTGGAGCTCATCGGGATCCATTCGCACATCGGCTCGCAGATCTTCGACACCTCGGGCTTCGAGGTGGCCGCCCACCGCGTCGTCGGGCTGCTGGGGGAGATCCGGGACGAGCACGGCGTCGAGCTGCCCGAGATCGACCTCGGCGGCGGCCTCGGCATCGCGTACACCTCGGGGGACGATCCCCGCGAGCCGCACGAGATCGCCAAGGCGCTGCGCGACATCGTCCACCGGGAGTGCGACGCGGCCGGGCTCGCGGTGCCGCGGCTGTCGGTCGAGCCGGGGCGGGCGATCGTCGGGCCGACCGCGTTCACGCTGTACGAGGTGGGCACGGTCAAGGAGCTGCCGGGGCTGCGGACGTACGTCAGTGTCGACGGCGGGATGTCCGACAACATCCGTACCGCGCTCTACGACGCGGAGTACTCCGTGGCGCTGGTCTCCCGCTCCTCCACCGCCGAGCCGATGCTCTCCCGCGTGGTCGGCAAGCACTGCGAGTCCGGCGACATCGTCGTACGGGACGCCTTCCTGCCGGCCGATCTGGCGCCCGGCGACCTGATCGCCGTCCCCGCCACCGGCGCGTACTGCCGCTCGATGGCGAGCAACTACAACCACGCGCTCCGTCCGCCCGTCGTCGCCGTACGGGACGGTCAGGCGCGCGAGATCGTCCGGCGCGAGACGGAGGAAGATCTCCTGCGGCTCGATGTCGGCTAGCGAGAAATGGATCTCGGATACTGGACCTGGGACAGGAAATCCCGTCCAGTGCATGAGACTGGTGCACTAACGCGCTGATGCAGTAACGCGATGGATGAGAAACGAGGTCGGATGATGCGTACGCGTCCGCTGAAAGTGGCGCTGCTGGGCTGTGGAGTGGTCGGCTCAGAGGTGGCGCGCATCATGACGACGCAGGCGGACGATCTCGCGGCGCGCATCGGGGCCCCGGTCGAGCTGGCCGGGATCGCCGTGCGGCGCCCCGGCCGGGTCCGGGAAGGGGTGCCGGCGGAGCTGGTGACCACCGATGCCACGGCCCTGGTCAAACGCGGGGACATCGATGTGGTGGTCGAGGTCATCGGCGGGATCGAGCCCGCCCGCACCCTCATCACCACCGCCTTCGACCACGGCGCGAGCGTGGTGTCCGCCAACAAGGCGCTGGTCGCCCAGGACGGCGCGGCGCTGCACGCCGCGGCCGAGCAGCGCCGTGCGGACCTCTACTACGAGGCCGCGGTCGCGGGGGCGATCCCGCTGGTGCGGCCGCTGCGCGAGTCGCTGGCGGGCGACAAGGTCAACCGCGTCCTCGGCATCGTCAACGGCACCACCAACTTCATCCTCGACCGGATGGACGGCAGTGGCGCCGGGTACAGCGAGGCGCTGGACGAGGCCACGGCCCTGGGCTACGCCGAGGCCGACCCGACCGCCGATGTCGAGGGTTTCGACGCCGCCGCGAAGGCCGCGATCCTCGCCGGGATCGCCTTCCACACCCGGGTCACCCTCGACGATGTGCACCGCGAGGGCATCACCGAGGTGACCGCCGCCGACATCGCCTCCGCCAAGCGCATGGCCTGCACCGTCAAGCTGCTCGCGATCTGCGAGCGGGCCGCCGACGGCCGCTCGGTCACCGCGCGGGTGCATCCGGCGATGATTCCGCTGAGCCACCCCCTCGCCTCCGTCCGCGAGGCGTACAACGCGGTCTTCGTGGAAGCCGACGCCGCGGGGCAGCTCATGTTCTACGGCCCGGGCGCGGGCGGTTCGCCGACCGCCTCGGCCGTCCTCGGTGACCTCGTCGCCGCCTGCCGCAACAAGCTGGCGGAGGCCACCGGACCGGGGGAGTCCGCGTACAGCAGGCTCCCGGTGAGCCCGATGGGCGATGTGATCACTCGCTACCACATCAGCCTGGACGTCGCCGACAAACCGGGAGTTCTCGCACAGGTCGCCACAGTCTTCGCCGAGCATGGCGTGTCCATCGATACGGTCCGCCAGCAGGGGAAGGACGGCGAGGCGTCCCTCGTCGTCGTGACCCACCGCGCGAGCGACGCCGCGCTGTCGTCGACCGTGGAGGCGCTGCGCCGGCTCGACACCGTCCGCGGTGTCGCGAGCATCATGCGGGTCGAGGGCGAGTAGAGGCCGGGTAGCGGCCGCGCTGAGGCCGAATAGAGGGTGAGCGGAGAGTAAGGGAAATCATGAACGCAATCGCCGACGCCGGGCCTCGAATGTCCGGCACCCGCCAGTGGCACGGCTGGCGGGGCATCATCGAGGAGTACCGCGACCGTCTCCCGGTGAGCGAGACGACGCCCGTCGTCACCCTGCGCGAGGGCGGTACGCCGCTGGTCCCCGCGCAGGTGCTCTCCGAGCGCACCGGCTGCGAGGTGCACCTCAAGGTCGAGGGCGCCAACCCCACCGGGTCGTTCAAGGACCGCGGGATGACGATGGCCATCAGCGAGGCCAAGGAGGCCGGCGCCAAGGCCGTCATCTGCGCCTCCACCGGCAACACCTCGGCCTCGGCGGCGGCGTATGCCGTACGGGCCGGGATGGTCTGTGCGGTGCTGGTCCCGCAGGGCAAGATCGCGCTGGGCAAGATGGGTCAGGCGCTCGTCCACGGCGCGAAGATCCTCCAGGTCGACGGCAACTTCGACGACTGTCTGACGCTGGCGCGCGGACTGTCGGAGAAGTACCCGGTGGCGCTGGTCAATTCGGTCAATCCGGCCCGGATCCAGGGGCAGAAGACCGCCGCCTTCGAGATCGTGGACATGCTCGGGGACGCGCCCGACGTCCATGTGCTGCCGGTCGGCAACGCGGGCAACATCACCGCCTACTGGAAGGGCTACAAGGAGTACGCGGCGCCGTTCGCCGACAGCGAGCCGCGCGCCTCCCGTACGCCCCGGATGTGGGGGTTCCAGGCGTCCGGCTCGGCGCCGATCGTGCGCGGTGAGCCGGTCAAGGAGCCGAGCACCATCGCCACCGCCATCCGCATCGGCAACCCGGCCTCGTGGACCTACGCCGAGCAGGCACGCGACGAGTCCGGCGGCTTCATCGACGAGGTGACCGACCGTCAGATCCTCGCCGCCTACCGGCTGCTCGCCGCGCAGGAGGGCGTCTTCGTGGAGCCGGCCTCCGCGGCGAGTGTGGCGGGTCTGCTGAAGGCGGCCGAGCAGGGGCTGGTCGACCCCGGCCAGCGCATCGTCTGCACGGTGACCGGAAACGGGCTCAAGGACCCGGACTGGGCGGTGGCGGGCGCGCCGCAGCCGGTCGTGGTCCCGGTGGACACGGACGCCGCGGCCGTACGGCTCGGGCTGGCCTGATCCGGCCCTGCGAGGGGCTCGATACGGCGTGCCCCGACCCGGCCCCGCAATGGGGCCGTGACCTGGGGCGATGAGGGTTTCGGCGGGGCGCCGCTCCGCGGCTCGCCGGGGCCCCTCCGGGCCGTACTCTAAAGATCCACTCAAGTGGTGGCAGAGCAGCGCGAGGGCGCGCGGAGCGACCCAGTAGAGTGGTCGCGGATGGTTGCAGGGGGCGCGACACGCATCGTGCGCCTCCCGTGCGCCCTATGTCGCCACAGAACCTTCCTTCGATAGGCTGTACTGAATCCGCCCCGACGCAGAGTGCTCGCCTCTGCGCGGCGTCGCCGTACGTGTCGCGGCCCCCGCGGTGTTCCGTACCTCTTCGAGCAATCGCACGTAACCACAAGGAGAGTCATCGAGCGATGGCCGGTCCAGCGTTCCGCGCCGCCGCCGTCCGAGTGCGCGTCCCCGCATCGAGCGCCAATCTCGGTCCCGGCTTCGACGCCCTCGGCCTGGCCCTGGGCCTCTACGACGACGTGGTGGTCCGGGTGGCCGACTCCGGTCTGCACGTCGACATCGCCGGCGAGGGCGCGGAGACGCTGCCGCGCGACGAGAGCCATCTGCTCGTACGCTCCTTGCGCACCACCTTCGACCTGCTGGGCGGACAGCCCCGCGGCCTCGAAGTGGTCTGCGCCAACCGCATTCCGCACGGCCGGGGCCTGGGCTCCTCCTCCGCCGCCATCTGCGCCGGGATCGTCGCCGCGCGCGCGGTGACCATAGGCGGCGCCGAGCGGCTCGACAACGAGGCGGTGCTGGAGCTGGCCACCGAGATCGAGGGCCACCCCGACAATGTCGCCGCCTGTCTGCTCGGCGGCTTCACCCTTGCCTGGACGGACGCGGGATCCGCCCGGGCGATCAGGATGGACCCTGCGGATTCCATCGTTCCGGTGGTCTTCGTCCCTGGCCGGCCGGTGCTCACCGAGACCGCCCGCGGGCTGCTGCCGCGCACCGTCCCGCATGTGGACGCGGCGGTGAACGCGGGCCGGGCCGCACTGCTCGTCGAGGCCCTGACCAGGCGTCCCGAGCTGCTGCTCGCGGCTACGGAGGACCGGCTGCACCAGGAATACCGTGCTCCGGCGATGCCCGAGAGCGTGAGCCTGGTGAACCGACTGCGGACGGACGGCGTCCCTGCGGTCATCTCCGGTGCGGGCCCCACGGTGCTCGCGCTGGTCGAGGACGGTGCGGCCGACAAGGTCGCACGACTGGCGGGCGAGGGGTGGGCGGCCAACCGGCTGGCTCTCGACGCCGGGGGGGCGAGCGTCCTGCCGCTCACCTGACACCGCGGTCCGGGGCGTCCCGGACCCGGAAAAACTCGATAGCCGGTCTTGGAAAGGGGGAATGTTTGTTGGATCCGGTAGTGTTAACCTCAAGTCAGCACTTGATGCCTCTTGGATCTATTCAGAGGCGAGGTGCCCAGTGTCCCCATCCGGGACCACCCTTCTTCCGGGAGCCTCCCCCACTGCCTGAGCAGCCTGCCTGAGCAGTAGCGAGCACGCTCCGGAATCGGCGTGGCGGATCTCAGTGAACCCTCCACCGCGTCGGAACCATGAATTGATCTCTCCGCCGTACCCCGGCGGACCACCGCCCCGGCCCGGTCCGTTACGGAAGGACCACAGCCGGACAGCACAACCGGTCGCCGAGCCAGACAGGCCGACGCCCGCTCCAGGGAAGGACCCTTCGTGAGCGACACCACCGATCTGATGGGCGTGAACGCCTCCGGCACCTCCGACAGCGGTGTCGGCAACAACGCGCCCGCCACGGACGCTTCCGCGCCCGCCACCGGTGCTGCCACTGGCGCTGCCCCGCGGCGACGCCGCTCGGGCACCGGCCTTGACGCCATGGTCCTGGCCGAGCTGCAGCAGCTCGCCTCGAGCCTTGGCATCAAGGGCACCGCACGGATGCGCAAAGGCCAGTTGATCGAGGTCATCAAGGAGAAGCAGGCCGGGGGCTCCGGCTCCGCCGAGGGCTCCGAGAGCACCCCGTCCGCCGCGGAAGGCGAGACCAAGCCGAAGCGCCGAGCCACCTCGCGGACCCGTACGGGCGATGAAGCCGAGGAGAAGGCCGGCAGCGCCAAGTCCTCGAAGTCCGCCGGGAAGGCGGAGAAGGCCGACAAGGCCGATAAGGCCGAAGCCGAGGAGAAGGCCGTCGCCCAGCAGCAGATCGAGATCCCGGGCCAGCCCGGTGAGCCCGCGGGCGATGAGCAGCCGGCCGGTGAGCGCCGCCGTCGCCGCGCCACCGCGCCCGCCACCACCCCCGATGCCGGGGGCACGGCCACCGCTGTCGAGACCAAGACGGAGACTCGTACGGACGCCTCCGCCAAGACCGAGACCAGGACCGAGCCCAAGGGCGACGGGAAGGCCGAGGCCGCCGTCGACACCGCCGAGGGCAAGGGCGCCAGGGGCGCCGACCGCCAGGAGCGCGGCCAGAAGGGCGACCGCCGGGAGCGTCAGCGCGACCGCGGGGACCGCGGGGACCGCGGCGAGCGCGGCGACCGCGGTGACCGCCGCGGCAAGAGCGACGACGGCCAGCAGAGCGGCGGCCGTCAGCAGCGCGACGGGCGCGGCCAGGCCCAGCAGCGCCCCGACGAGAGCGATGACGACTTCGACGGCGGGCGCCGTGGCCGCCGCGGGCGCTACCGGGACCGCCGTGGCCGCCGTGGCCGCGAGGACTTCGGCAACGAGCCGCAGGTGTCCGAGGACGACGTGCTGATCCCGGTCGCGGGCATCCTCGACATCCTCGACAACTACGCGTTCATCCGGACCTCCGGCTACCTCCCGGGCCCGAACGACGTCTATGTCTCGCTCGCCCAGGTCCGCAAGAACGGTCTGCGCAAGGGCGACCACGTCACCGGCGCGGTCCGTCAGCCGCGCGACGGCGAGCGCCGCGAGAAGTTCAACGCGCTGGTGCGGCTGGACTCCGTCAACGGCATGGCGCCCGAAACCGGGCGCGGGCGGCCGGACTTCGGCAAGCTGACGCCGCTTTACCCGCAGGACCGGCTGCGTCTGGAGACCGAGGCCGGCGGGCTGACGACCCGGATCATCGACCTGGTCGCGCCGATCGGCAAGGGGCAGCGCGGTCTGATCGTGGCCCCGCCGAAGACCGGTAAGACCATGATCATGCAGGCGATCGCCAACGCGATCACCCGCAACAGCCCCGAGTGCCATCTGATGGTCGTCCTCGTCGACGAGCGGCCGGAAGAGGTCACCGACATGCAGCGGTCGGTCAAGGGCGAGGTCATCTCCTCGACCTTCGACCGTCCGGCCGAGGACCACACCACCGTCGCGGAGCTGGCGATCGAGCGGGCCAAGCGCCTGGTCGAGCTGGGCCATGACGTGGTCGTCCTGCTGGACTCGATCACCCGCCTGGGCCGCGCCTACAACCTGGCGGCGCCCGCCTCCGGCCGCATCCTGTCCGGTGGTGTCGACTCGACCGCGCTCTACCCGCCGAAGAAGTTCTTCGGCGCCGCGCGCAACATCGAGGACGGCGGCTCGCTGACCATCCTGGCCACCGCGCTGGTCGAGACCGGCTCGCGCATGGACGAGGTGATCTTCGAGGAGTTCAAGGGCACCGGCAACATGGAGCTGCGGCTCGACCGGAAGCTCTCGGACAAGCGCATCTTCCCGGCGGTGGACGTGGACGCGTCCAGCACCCGTAAGGAAGAGATCCTGCTGGCGCCGGAGGAGCTGAACATCGTCTGGAAGCTGCGCCGGGTGCTGCACGCGCTCGACTCCCAGCAGGCGATCGAGCTGCTGCTGGACAAGATGAAGCAGACGAAGTCCAACGCCGAGTTCCTGATGCAGATCGCCAAGACCACGCCCACTCCGGGCAACAACGGCGACTGAGCGGATATCCGCCGGAACGCTCCGTAGACGAGGCCCCCCGCACCGCGGGGGGCCTCGCTGCGTTCGATGAGAGGTGAGCCACAGCGGCAAGCCGGGCCACGGACCGGTCCTGATCATGTTATCGCCCGCGAAAGTGCAGGTCAGGGCGGTAAGGCGGACGAAGGGGACGAACGGAGCGCCCGGTGGCCCGGACGAAAACCGGCCATGGCAGGTATGCAACCCTGGCGCACGGCCTTCCATCTGTCAGGTCGGAATACGGGGCCGGAACACAGGCAGACTCCACCGCGACACCGCGACACCGCGACACCGCGACACCGCGACACCACGACACCACGCCTGACCGTGACGGCAGGGGGTACTCGGGCAGCACATAGAGGACTGAGGAGCACATGGCCGAGGACAGCAACAACGCACCGGTAACGCCGGGCCGCCACCGCGCCCGCGCCGCAACGCCGGGCCGCCGCCGCAAGCGGCCCAGCACGCGCCGCAGGGCCGTGGTCTACACGGTGTGGACGCTGGCCGCCGTGCTGGTGCTGGGCGGTGCCGGACTCGGCTACCTCTATTACAAGCTGAACGGGAACCTCACCGGCGTCGACGTCAACGCCGCCCTCGGTGCCAACCGCCCCAAGAACGTCGACGACGGCTCGATGGACATCCTCGTGCTCGGCTCCGACTCCCGGGCCGGCAAGAACGCGAAGTACGGCACGGACGAAGGCACATCGCGGTCCGACACGGCGATGATCGTCCACGTCTACAAGGGCCACAAGAAGGCCAGCGTCATCAGCATCCCGCGCGACACCCTCATACAGCGGCCGTCCTGCACCACCAAGGGCGGGCAGCAGACGCCCGCCGTGCAGGCGGCGATGTTCAACAGCGCGTACGAGGCCGGCGGCCCGGCCTGCACCATCAAGACCATCGAGTCCATGACGGGCATCCGCATGGACCACTTCCTCGAGGTCGACTTCACCGGCTTCAAGCAGCTCATAAACGACCTCGGCGGCGTCAACCTCACCACCACCGCCCCGATTCACGACCCGAAGAGCCACCTCGACCTGGAGCCCGGCCCGCACACGCTGGACGGGGAGCAGTCCCTGGGCCTGGTGCGCACCCGGCACGGCGTGGGCGACGGCAGCGACCTCGGCCGGATCAAGCTCCAGCAGGCGTTCGTCAAGGCGCTGCTGGACCAGGTCAAGCACGTGGACGTGTTCGGCAACCCGAAGAAGCTCTACGACCTCGCGGACACCTCCACCAAGGCGCTCACCACCGACTCCGAGCTGGCCTCGGTGAGCAAGCTGAAGGGCTTCGCCGAATCCATGAAGGGCATCGGCTCGGGCGACATGAAGATGACCACGCTGCCCGTCGAGTACGACCCGCAGAACCCGGCCCGGGTGCTGCCCATGGAGCGCAAGGCCAAGCTCATATGGACGGCGCTCCGCAACGACCAGCCGGTCCCCGCCTCGGCCACCAAGGGCTCCGCGGGCGACGCCACCGACGCGGGCAAGGTCGTCCAATAGCCTCCCGGGAGGGGTCGGGAATATCCCGGCCCGACCCCCGGTTTTGGGAGATGCGGCCAGTACTGGCAAACTGGATCGTCGGTCCCGGTTCACGACAGGGCATTCCGCCCGTCGACCCGGTGCCCTCCCGAACCTAGGAGATTCCCTTGAAGCGCGACATCCACCCGGAGTACGTCGAGACGCAGGTGAGCTGCACCTGTGGCGCCTCCTTCACCACCCGCAGCACCGTGGACGGCGGCACCATCCGTGCCGACATCTGCTCCGAGTGCCACCCGTTCTACACGGGCAAGCAGAAGATCCTCGACACCGGTGGCCGCGTGGCGCGGTTCGAGGCCCGCTTCGGCAAGAACGCCGGGTCCGCCAAGAAGTAGCGACCCGCACGGCGCCGGTCTTCGGTCGCCCCTTCCCTGGGGCGACCGGACCGGCGTTTTGTCGTCACCGGCTCTTCCGGCACTTCTTCTCCGCAACACCACCACGCAGACCACCCAGGGAGCCCCCCGATGTTCGAGGCGGTCGAGGAACTCATCGGCGAACACGCCGACCTCGAAAAGCGGCTCGCCGACCCCGCGGTCCACGCAGACCAGCGGGAGGCGCGTCGGCTCAACAAGCGCTATGCCGAGCTGACCCCGGTGATCGCCGCCTACCGCGCCTGGAAGCAGGCCGGGGAGGACATCGAGACCGCCCGGGAGCTGGCCCAGGACGACCCCGACTTCGTGGAAGAGGCCAAGGAGCTGGAGCAGTCCCGCGAGGGGCTGACCGACCGGCTGCGGCTGCTGCTCGTCCCCCGCGACCCGAGCGACGACAAGGACATCATCCTGGAGGTCAAGGCCGGAGAGGGCGGCGAGGAGTCCGCGCTGTTCGCCGGCGACCTGCTGCGGATGTATCTGCGGTACGCCGAGCGCGTCGGCTGGAAGACCGAGATCCTCGACGCCAACGAGTCCGACCTCGGCGGCTACAAGGACGTCCAGGTCGCGGTGAAGACCAAGGGCGGGAACGGCGCCACCGAGCCCGGCCAGGGCGTCTGGGCCCGGCTGAAGTACGAGGGCGGGGTGCACCGGGTGCAGCGGGTGCCCGCCACCGAGTCCCAGGGCCGTATCCACACCTCCGCGGCCGGTGTGCTGGTCACGCCCGAGGCCGAGGAGGTCGAGGTCGAGATCGGTCCCAACGACCTGCGGATCGACGTGTACCGCTCCTCGGGACCCGGCGGCCAGTCGGTCAACACCACCGACTCCGCGGTGCGCATCACCCACCTGCCCACCGGCATCGTCGTCTCCTGCCAGAACGAGAAGAGCCAGCTCCAGAACAAGGAGCAGGCGCTGCGCATCCTGCGCTCGCGGCTGCTGGCCGCGGCCCAGGAGGAGGCCGAGCGGGAGGCGTCGGACGCGCGCCGCAGCCAGGTCCGCACCGTCGACCGCTCCGAGCGCATCCGTACGTACAACTACCCGGAAAACCGGATCTCGGACCATCGAGTCGGTTTCAAGGCGTACAACTTGGACCAGGTGCTCGACGGTGAACTCGAACCGGTCATCCAGGCGTGCGTCGACGCCGACGCGGCCGCCAAGCTGGCGGCCGCGGGCTGAGCCACCCACCATCGTAGGCTTCGTGCTCTTGTCCGGACCGGCTGGAGGAATTCAGTGAACGTGCTGCTCGCCGAGGTGGCGCAGGCCACTCAGCGGCTGGCCGACGCGGGCGTGCCCTCACCGCGCTTCGACGCGGAGGAGCTCGCCGCCTTTGTGCACAGCGTCAAGCGGGGAGAGCTGCACGGCGTGCCCGACGCCGACTTCGACGCCCGCTACTGGGAGGCGGTCGCCCGGCGCGAGGCCCGCGAGCCCCTTCAGCACATCACCGGCCGCGCCTTCTTCCGCTACCTGGAACTCCAGGTGGGACCCGGGGTCTTCGTGCCCCGGCCGGAGACCGAGTCGGTGGTCGGCTGGGCGATAGACGCGGTCCGCGCGATGGATGTCGTCGAACCGCTCATCGTCGATCTGTGCGCCGGTTCCGGGGCCATCGCCCTGGCGCTCGCCCAGGAGGTGCCGCGCTCCCGGGTGCACGCCGTGGAGCTGGACGAGGGCGCCCTGCGCTGGGCCCGCAAGAACGTCCAGGGGTCCCGCGTCGTTCTCCATCACGCGGACGCCTTGACGGCCCTGCCCGAGCTCGACGGGCAGGTGGACCTCGTCATCAGCAACCCGCCGTACATCCCGCTGACCGAGTGGGAGTACGTGGCGCCGGAGGCCCGCGACCACGACCCCCAGCTCGCGCTCTTCTCCGGAGAGGACGGCCTCGACGTGATCCGTGGCCTGGAGCGCACCGCCCACCGGCTGCTGCGCCCCGGGGGTGTGGTGGTCATCGAGCACGCAGACACCCAGGGCGGCCAGGTGCCGTGGATCTTCACGGAGGAGCGTGGCTGGGCGGACGCCGCCGACCACCCCGACCTGAACAACCGGCCCCGGTTCGCCACCGCGCGGAAGGCCATGCCGTGACGGCGGCACCGCACCACACATTGGCCACGTACGAGGAGGTCCGTTAAAGATGGCACGGCGATACGACTGCGGGGACGCGACCGACCGCAAGACCGGCCTGCGCGAGGCCGCCTCCGCCGTCCGCCGCGGCGAACTGGTCGTGCTGCCCACCGACACCGTCTACGGGATCGGCGCGGACGCCTTCAACGCCGAGGCGGTCGGCGATCTGCTCGAGGCCAAGGGCCGCGGCCGCAACATGCCCACGCCGGTACTGGTCGGCTCCCCGAACACCCTGCACGGACTGGTCACCGACTTCTCCGAGATGGCCTGGGAGCTGGTCGACGCCTTCTGGCCCGGTGCGCTCACCCTCGTCGCCCGGCACCAGCCGTCCCTCACCTGGGACCTGGGGGAGACCCGGGGCACCGTCGCGGTGCGGATGCCGCTGCACCCGGTCGCGATCGAGCTGCTGACGGACTTCGGCCCGATGGCGGTCTCCAGCGCCAATCTGACCGGACACCCCTCTCCGCAGGACTGCGACGCCGCCCAGGACATGCTGGGGGACTCCGTCTCGGTGTACCTCGACGGCGGGCCCACCCCGGCCGCCGTGCCCTCCTCGATCGTCGACGTCACCGGCAAGGTGCCGGTGCTGCTCCGGGCGGGAGCGCTCACCGCCGAGCAGCTCCGCGAGGTCGTACCCGACCTCGAGGTGGCGAATTGACAGCCCCTGAGGGGCGTGGCATAGCGGAACACCGTGAGAAGAAGCCCGAGGCCACCTTCCGCATCCTCCACGTCAGCACCGGCAATGTGTGCCGCTCGCCGATCACCGAGCGGCTGACCCGGCATGCCCTCACGCACCGCCTCGGCACCGTCCGCACCCGCGGTCTGATCGTGGAGAGCGCCGGCACCTGGGGCCATGAGGGCGCGCCCATGGAGGCGCACGCCGCGACGGTCCTGACCGACTTCGGCGCCGACCCGGCGGGCTTCCTCGGCCGCGAGCTGCTCGACGAGCACGTCATCCGCGCCGACCTGGTCCTGACCGCCACCCGCGACCACCGGGCGCAGGTCATCTCGATGGGGCATTCGGCCGGCTTGCGCACCTTCACGCTCAAGGAGTTCACCCGGCTGGTGCGGGCCATAGACCCCGCGACGCTGCCCGATCCGGCGGAGGCGGGCGGCGTGGTGGAGCGCGCCCGCGCCCTGGTGCAGGCGGCGGCCGCGCTGCGCGGCTGGCTGCTGGCGCCCACCGAGGACGCGGACGAGGTGCACGATCCGTACGGGGCGCCGATCACCTTCTTCCGCTCCATCGGGGACGAGATCAACCAGGCCCTGGACCCGGTCGTCACGGCCCTGACGGGGGTCCCCACCCCCGCGTAGCCCCCCGGCGGGGCCCGGTTCCGCGCGGGCGGGGGTTTCCCGCGGCTCACGGCGCGCCACGAGGACGCGTGGGGCCTACATTGGGGGTGACCACCTTCGACGATCCGCCGTCCCCTCCCAAGGCTGTGAGCACGCCATGGCCGTCACCCCCCGGGGCCCCGATTTCGGAGCGCTCGCCCGCCAGGACCCGGAGCTGGCGGGGATCATCCTGAGCGAGATCGACCGCGTCCGCGGCGGCCTCCAGCTCATCGCGGCCGAGAACTTCACCTCGCCGGCCGTGCTGGCGGCGCTCGCCTCGCCGCTGGCCAACAAGTACGCCGAGGGCTATCCCGGCGCCCGCCACCACGGCGGCTGCGAGATCGTGGACATCGCCGAGCGGGTCGCCCAGGACCGGGCGAAGGCCCTGTTCGGCGCCGAGCACGCCAATGTGCAGCCGCATTCGGGGTCCTCGGCGGTGCTGGCCGCCTACGCCGCGCTGCTGCGGCCCGGGGACACGGTGCTGGCGATGGCGCTGCCGCACGGCGGCCATCTCACCCACGGCTCACCCGCCAATTTCTCCGGCCGCTGGTTCGACTTCATCGGCTACGGCGTCGATCCGGCGACCGGCCTGATCGACTACGAACAGCTCCGCGCGCTCGCCCACACCCACCGGCCGAAGGCGATCGTCTGCGGTTCCATCTCCTATCCGCGCCATCTGGACTACGCCGCCTTCCGTGCCGTCGCCGACGAGGTGGGCGCGTATCTCATCGCCGACGCCGCCCATGCGATCGGTCTGGTCGCGGGGAAGGTGGCGCCGTCCCCGGTGCCGTACGCGGATGTGGTGTGCGCAACGACACACAAGGTGCTGCGCGGGCCGCGCGGCGGAATGCTGCTGTGCGGTGCGGAGCTCGCCGAGCGGGTCGACCGGGCGGTGTTCCCGTTCACCCAGGGCGGTGCCCAGATGCACACCGTCGCGGCCAAGGCGGTGGCGTTCGGCGAGGCCGCGGCGCCCGCCTTCACCGCCTATGCGCGGCGGGTGGTGGCCAATGCCCGGGTGCTCGCGGACGCCCTGGTCGCGGAGGGTCTCGCGGTGGCCACGGGCGGCACCGACACCCACATGATCGCCGCCGATACGGCCCCGCTGGGCCTGGACGGACGGGCCGCCAAGGCCCGCTGCGCGGCCGCCGGGATCGTCCTGGACACCTGCGCGCTGGCATCCGCCACGGAGCCCCGGGGGTGCGTCAAGGGGATCCGGCTGGGCACCGCCGCGGTGACCACCCAGGGAATGGGAGCGCCGGAAATGGAGCGGATAGCGGCCCTGATGGGAACCGTCTTGCGGGACGAAGGCGTGGTACGGGAAAAGGTGGCGGAACTGGCCGGGAGATTTCCGCCCTATCCGGACGAGGGCCGAATCATGCAACCATCCGAAGGTGTAGGACGTCTGTAAGTACGTTCACCGCAAGGCGTCCGACACGCATAAGGTGTGAGGCTGTGATGGCCAGCGATACCCCTGGGGCAGCCTGTGCGTGAATACCTGCTGACTCTGTGCGTCACGGCCGCGGTCACCTATCTGCTGACCGGGCCGGTGCGGAAATTCGCCATCGCGGCAGGTGCGATGCCGGAGATCCGCGCCCGTGATGTGCATCGCGAGCCCACGCCGCGGCTCGGTGGCATCGCCATGTTCGGCGGGCTGTGCGCGGGGCTGCTGGTCGCCGCCCATCTGACCAACCTCAAGGACGTCTTCGAGGTCTCCAACGAGCCACGGGCGCTGCTCTCCGGTGCCGGGCTGATCTGGCTGCTGGGCGTGCTGGACGACAAGTGGGGCGTGGACGCGCTCATCAAGCTCGGCGGCCAGATGATCGCCGCCGGTGTGATGGTGCTCCAGGGTCTGACCATCCTGTGGCTGCCGGTGCCCGGTGTGGGACCGGTCTCGCTGACGCCCTGGCAGGGCACGCTGCTGACCGTCGCCCTGGTCGTCATCACCATCAACGCGGTCAACTTCGTTGACGGGCTTGATGGGTTGGCGTCGGGAATGGTGTGCATCGCCGCCGCCGCGTTCTTCATGTACGCCTACCGCATCTGGTACGGCTACGGCCTGGAGGCGGCCGCGCCCGCCACCCTGTTCGCCGCCGTCCTCATGGGGATGTGCCTGGGCTTCCTGCCGCACAACGCGCACCCCGCGCGGATCTTCATGGGCGACTCGGGCTCGATGCTGATCGGGCTGGTGCTGGCGGCCGGCGCCATCTCCATCACCGGCCAGGTCGATCCGGACGCGATGAAGCTGTTCGAGGGGTCCGAGCAGGCCGCGGTGCACGCCACCGTCCCGGTCTACATCCCGCTGCTGCTGCCGCTGACCGTCATCGCGGTGCCCTTCGCGGACCTGGTGCTGGCCATCGTCCGGCGCACCTGGAAGGGCCAGTCGCCGTTCGCCGCGGACCGCGGCCATCTGCACCACCGGCTGCTGGAGATCGGCCACTCGCACAGCCGGGCCGTCCTGATCATGTACTTCTGGTCGGCGCTGATCGCCTTCGGCGCCGTGGCGTACTCGGTGAACTCGGCCGGTGTGTGGTTCGTCCTCGCGATCGTCGCGCTGAGCGGGGTCGGGCTGGTGCTGTTGCTGCTGCCGCGGTTCACCCCGAGCGTTCCGCGCTGGGCCGAGGCGTTCGTTCCGCCGCGCTATCGCCGGGCCAACCGGATCGCGCGGGCCGAGCAGGGCGCCGAGGCGCCCGCGGAGCCGGTGGCGGCCGTGGCCGGCGGAGGGTCCGTACCGGCGGATCCGGAGACGGCCGCGCCCGAGCCGGTGGGCTCCGGGATGAACGGCGGGTCGAACAGCGGGATGAACGGCGGCGCGAGCGGCGGGACGAACGGCGGTGTGAACGGCGCCACCGCGATCGGCGACCGGTCCCGCTTCACCCATCGCCGCAGGATCGGAACACCCCAGTAACCGCCCTGGTAATTCCCCCAGTAAGTGCCGGAGGGAACGGCCGGAGAGAGCGCCGAAGATCACAGGACGGCGTCAGCACGGTACACAGCCGGTAACTCTCCCGTGTGACGTGCAGCACATCCGAAGGGTAAAGACCTCATCAAATAGTTTGTGATACCGTTCACTAAACCCGGTGCTTAGACCCGAGGGGCCGTAGGGCGACGGCTCTTCGTCGTGAGGTCTCCTCTGTTCCCGGGGATACGCTCGTCCACGACGAATCGTTGCTTCCGACACTTGCCGGAGAAACCCTTCATGCAGTCCAACGACGCCAGAACGCTCCTGAGTTGCGCCGTGCCCACCGCCGTCGCCGGCGTGGTCGCCGTCGCTGTCGGTGCCGCGTTCGCAGGTGGCAAGGGAGCGATCGGCGCGGGCTTCGGCACCTTCGTCGCCATGGTGGTGATGGCTTCGGGGCTGATCGTGCTGGAGCGCACCGCGAAGCATCTCCCGCATCTGTTCCAGGCCATGGGCATGGTGCTTTTCATGACCGAGTTCCTGCTGGTGGCGGTCGTGCTCGCGGTGTTCCAGGACACCACGATGTTCAACGTCAAGGCGTTCGCCCTCGCGCTGCTCGCCGCGACCCTGGTGTGGGTCGGCGCACAGACCCGTGCGCATATGAAGGCGAAGATCCTCTATGTGGAGCCCGAAGCCGAGGACGAACGTAAGCCCGAGGGGGCGAAGAAGTCCGCTCCCGCCGGGTCCACATCGTGAGAAGTAGGGCCGGGATAAGAGCATGTGCGCTCACCTGCTATCGTCCGGTGCCATCTGAGGCACAGCGGGCGCAGGTAGCTGAACCCCCGGTTTCCACGGGACGGAATCGGCGGCCCATGCAGCTGATGCCCGACATACCACTCGGCCACGCGCCGATCAGCCGCCCCCACATCCGTAAGACCAGTCCAGTGCCGTTCCGTGGCCGCGTGCCGCGCCGACACAACGAGGTTGCCGTACCCATGCGCCACGCTGAAGGAGCTCGCGGTGAGTTCTGACCAGACGCTCGCCTTCGAGACGAACTGCCACATCTTCGACGGGTGCGGCTTCCCGGCACCCGGACTCCATTCCTTCAAGTTCGAGCCGCTCTTCTCCGTCGGCGGCTTTGACTTCAACAAGCCGATGCTGCTGGCCCTGCTGGGTACGGTCGTCATCGTCTGGTTCTTCTGGGCCGCTTTCGCCCGGGCCAAGGTCGTGCCGGGCAAGCTGCAGATGATCGGCGAGGCGGGCTACGACTTCGTGCGCCGCGGCCTGGTCTATGAGGCCCTCGGCAAGAAGGAGGGCGAGAAGTACGTCCCTCTCATGGTCTCGATCTTCTTCTTTGTCTGGATCATGAACCTCTGGTCGATCATTCCGGTCGCCCAGTTCCCGGTGACGTCGATCATCGCCTTCCCGGCCGGTCTGGCCGCGATCGTCTACATCCTCTGGATGTACCTGACCTTCAAGAAGCACGGCTTCGTCGGCGGCTGGAAGAACATCACCGGCTACGACAAGGAGCTCGGCGGGATCCTGCCGATGATCGTCGTGATCGAGTTCTTCTCGAACGTCATCATCCGGCCCTTCACTCACGCGGTCCGGCTCTTCGCCAACATGTTCGCGGGCCATCTGCTGCTTCTGATGTTCACCATCGGCACCTGGTACCTGCTGAACGGCATCGGCATCGTCTACGCGGGCGCGTCGTTCGTGATGACGATTCTGCTGACCGCCTTCGAGCTCTTCATCCAGGCTGTCCAGGCGTACGTCTTCGTGCTCTTGGCCTGCAACTACGTCCAGGGCGCGCTCGCCGAGCACCACTGAGCAGACCTGGCTCCCAGACCATCAGACGTCCGGTGGCCAACCCCCACCGGCCCATGAAACGCAAAGGAAGAACCGGCATGTCCGCTCTCCAGACCCTCGCCGCCACCGGCATCACCGGCAACCTCGGTTCGATCGGTTACGGTCTCGCCGCCATCGGCCCCGGCGTCGGCGTCGGCATCATCTTCGGTAACGGCACCCAGGCCCTGGCCCGCCAGCCCGAGGCCGCCGGCCTGATCCGCGCCAACCAGATCATGGGCTTCGCCTTCTGTGAGGCGCTCGCGCTGATCGGTATCGTCATGGGCTTCCTTTTCAAGTCCTGAACGGACCGCTTTAACCACGACAGACGGAAGGCACTGATGTGAACGCCCTGGTACAGGTGGCGGCCGAGGAGAGTGAGAACCCCCTCATCCCGCCGATCCCGGAGCTGGTCATCGGCCTGATCGCCTTTGCCATCGTCTTCTTCTTCCTCGCCAAGAAGCTCCTCCCGAACATCAACCGGGTTCTGGAGGAGCGCCGCGAGGCGATCGAAGGCGGCATGGAGAAGGCCGAGGCCACTCAGGCCGAAGCCCAGCAGGTCCTCGAGGACTACCGAGCCCAGCTCGCTGACGCCCGCCACGAGGCCGCGCGACTGCGCCAGGAGGCGCAGGAGCAGGGCGCCGCGCTCATCGCCGAGATGCGCGCGGAGGGCCAGCGGCAGCGTGAAGAGGTCATCGCTGCCGGTCACGCGCAGATCGAGGCCGATCGGAAGCAGGCCGCTCAGACCCTGCGCCAGGACGTGGGCAGGCTCGCCACCGACCTGGCCGGCCGGATCGTCGGCGAGTCGCTCGAGGACGTGGCCCGGCAGAGCCGCACCATCGACCGGTTCCTCGACGAGCTCGAGGCGAAGACGAACGACGGCTCGAAGGCCGAGGCCGGCCGATGAACGGAGCGAGCCGGGAGGCACTGGCAGCCGCGCGCGAGCGCTTCGACGCCCTGACGGACAACACCGCCGTCGACGCGTCGAAGCTCGCCGAGGAGCTGGCCGCCATCACCGCGCTGCTCGACCGCGAGGTCTCGCTGCGCCGGGTCCTCACCGACCCGGCGCAGCCCGGCGAGGCCAAGGCCGAGCTGGCCGCGCGGGTGCTGGGCGGACAGGTCGGCGGCGAGGCCATCGACCTGGTCTCCGGCCTGGTCCGGTCCCGCTGGTCGCGCTCGCGCGACCTGGTGGACGCGCTGGAGCAGCTCGCCGCCGCCGCCGACCTGGTGGCGGCCGAGCGGACGGGTGCCCTCGACAACGTCGAGGACGAGCTGTTCCGGTTCGGCCGGATCGTCTCCTCCTCGCCCGAGCTGCGGGGCGCGCTCACCGATCGGCGCGCGACCGTCTCGGCCAAGGCCGGGCTGGTCCGTGAGCTGCTCGGCGGCCGGGCCGACCAGGTGACCGAGCGGCTGGTGATCCGTCTGGTGACCCACCCGCGGGGTCGTAGCCTGGAGGCGGGTCTCGACGAGCTGTCCAAGCTGGCGGCGGAGCGCCGGGACCGTACGGTCGCCGTCGTCACCTCCGCGGTGCCGCTCAGCGACCGGCAGAAGCAGCGGCTCGGCGAGGCACTGGGGAAGCTGTACGGACGGAAGATGCACCTCAACCTCGACGTGGACCCGGAGGTCCTCGGCGGGATCTCGGTGCGCATCGGCGACGAGATCATCAACGGGACCATCGCGGACCGCCTCGACGAGGCGACCCGTCGGATGGCCGGCTGACTCGGCCACCAACTCAAGCTGACTCAGTCACCAACTCAACAAGCATGCAAGCGGCCCGGGTTGGGCCGTGGTCAGACACTTCGGGCCCAACAAGGAGAGCAGGGAACCCAGATGGCGGAGCTCACGATCCGGCCGGAGGAGATCCGGGACGCGCTGGAGAACTTTGTCCAGGCGTACAAGCCGGACGCGGCCTCGCGCGAGGAGGTCGGGACGGTCAGCGTTGCCGGCGACGGCATCGCGAAGGTCGAGGGTCTTCCCTCGGCCATGGCGAACGAACTGCTGAAGTTCGAGGACGGCACCCTCGGCCTCGCCCTCAACCTCGAGGAGCGCGAGATCGGTGCGGTCGTCCTCGGTGAGTTCAGCGGCATCGAAGAGGGCCAGCAGGTGCACCGCACCGGCGAGGTTCTCTCGGTCGCCGTCGGCGAGGGCTACCTCGGCCGCGTGGTCGACCCGCTGGGTGCCCCGATCGACGGCCTCGGCGAGATCGAGACCGAGGGCCGCCGCGCCCTTGAGCTGCAGGCCCCCACGGTCATGGACCGTAAGTCGGTGCACGAGCCGATGGAGACCGGCTACAAGGCCGTCGACGCCATGACCCCGATCGGCCGCGGCCAGCGCCAGCTGATCATCGGCGACCGGCAGACCGGCAAGACCGCGCTGTGCGTCGACACGATCATCAACCAGCGCGACAACTGGCGCTCCGGCGACCCCAAGAAGCAGGTCCGCTGCATCTACGTCGCCATCGGCCAGAAGGGCTCCACCATCGCTTCCGTGCGCGGTGCGCTGGAGGAGGCCGGTGCCCTGGAGTACACCACGATCGTCGCCGCTCCGGCGTCCGACCCGGCGGGCTTCAAGTACCTCGCCCCCTACACGGGCTCGGCCATCGGTCAGCACTGGATGTACCAGGGCAAGCACGTCCTGATCGTCTTCGACGACCTGTCCAAGCAGGCCGACGCCTACCGCGCGGTGTCCCTGCTGCTGCGCCGCCCGCCGGGCCGTGAGGCCTACCCGGGCGACGTCTTCTACCTGCACTCCCGGCTGCTGGAGCGCTGCGCCAAGCTCTCCGACGAGATGGGTGCCGGTTCGATGACCGGTCTGCCGATCGTCGAGACCAAGGCGAACGACGTGTCGGCGTTCATTCCGACCAACGTCATCTCCATCACCGACGGTCAGTGCTTCCTCGAGTCCGACCTGTTCAACGCCGGACAGCGCCCGGCCCTGAACGTCGGTATCTCGGTCTCCCGGGTCGGTGGTTCCGCTCAGCACCGGGCCATGCGCCAGGTGTCCGGCCGCCTCCGGGTGGACCTCGCCCAGTTCCGTGAGCTGGAGGCGTTCGCCGCCTTCGGCTCGGACCTGGACGCGGCCTCCAAGGCGTCGCTGGAGCGCGGTGCGCGCATGGTCGAGCTGCTGAAGCAGGGGCAGTACGCCCCGTTCTCCACCGAGGACGAGATCGTCTCCATCTGGGCCGGTACCACGGGCAAGATGGACGACGTCCCGGTCGAGGACATCCGCCGCTTCGAGCGGGAGCTGCTGGACTACCTCCACCGTGAGCACAAGTCGCTGCTGACCAGCATCGTCGAGGGCGGCAAGATGTCCGACGACACGATCGCCGCGCTCAGCGAGGCGGTCGACAGCTTCAAGCGGCAGTTCGAGACCTCGGACGGCAAGCTGCTGGGCGAGGACTGAGCCCATGGGTGCCCAGCTCAGGGTCTACAAGAGGCGGATCAAGTCCGTCTCCGCGACCAAGAAGATCACCAGGGCGATGGAGATGATCGCCGCCTCGCGCGTCGTCAAGGCACAGCGCAAGGTGGCCGCGTCGACTCCGTACGCCACCGAGCTCACCCGGGCGGTGGGCGCGGTCGCCAAGGGCTCCACCACCCAGCACGCGCTGACCACGGAGAGCGACAACCCGACCCGTGCCGCGGTCCTGCTCATCACGAGCGACCGAGGTCTCGCGGGCGGCTACTCCTCCAACGTGATCAAGGCGGCCGAGCAGCTCACCGAGCGGCTCACCGGTGAGGGCAAGGAGGTCGACGCCTACATCGTCGGCCGCAAGGGCGTGGCCTACTACAGCTTCCGTGAGCGCAAGGTCACGGAGTCGTGGGGCGGCTTCACCGACAGCCCCACCTACGCGGACGCCAAGAAGGTCGCGGGCCCGCTGATCGAGGCCGTCCTCAAGGAGACGGCCGAGGGCGGCGTGGACGAGCTGCACATCGTCTTCACCGAGTTCGTCTCGATGCTGACGCAGACCCCGGTCCAGGACCGGCTGCTGCCCCTCAGCCTCGAGGAAAAGGCGGAGGAGCAGGAGAAGAAGGGCGAGATCCTCCCGCTCTTCGACTTCGAGCCGTCCTCCGAGGACGTCCTGGACGCCCTACTGCCCCGGTACGTCGAGGCCCGTATCTACAACGCCCTGCTCCAGGCCGCCGCCTCCAAGCACGCGGCCACCCGGCGGGCGATGAAGTCGGCGACCGACAATGCCGAAGAGCTCATCAAGTCGCTCACGCGGCTTGCCAACGCGGCCCGCCAGGCCGACATCACCCAGGAAATCAGCGAGATCGTCGGTGGCGCGAGCGCTCTGGCCGACGCCTCCGCGGGGAGTGACTGACACTATGACCACCACTGTTGAGCCAACCGCTGTGGCCGCGGGCCGCGTCGCGCGGGTCATCGGCCCGGTCGTCGACGTGGAGTTCCCCGTCGACGCGATGCCGGAGATCTACAACGCGCTGACTGTCGAGGTCGCGGACCCCGCGCAGGACGGTGCGAAGAAGATCCTGACCCTCGAGGTCGCCCAGCACCTCGGCGAGGGCCTGGTCCGCGCCATCTCCATGGAGCCCACCGACGGTCTGGTCCGCCAGGCCTCGGTGACCAACACCGGCGACGGCATCACGGTGCCGGTCGGCGATGTCACCAAGGGCCGGGTGTTCAACACCCTCGGCAAGATCCTCAACGACCCCGAGGCCGAGTCCGAGGTCACCGAGCGCTGGCCCATCCACCGCAAGGCCCCGGCCTTCGACCAGCTCGAGTCCAAGACCGAGATGTTCGAGACCGGCCTGAAGGTCGTCGACCTGCTGACCCCGTACGTCAAGGGCGGCAAGATCGGTCTGTTCGGCGGCGCGGGCGTCGGCAAGACCGTGCTCATCCAGGAAATGATCATGCGTGTGGCCAAGCTGCACGAGGGCGTTTCCGTGTTCGCCGGTGTCGGCGAGCGCACCCGTGAGGGCAACGACCTGATCGAGGAGATGGCCGAGTCCGGCGTGCTCCCGCAGACCGCGCTGGTCTTCGGCCAGATGGACGAGCCCCCGGGCACCCGTCTGCGCGTCGCCCTGGCCGGTCTGACCATGGCGGAGTACTTCCGCGATGTGCAGAAGCAGGACGTGCTGTTCTTCATCGACAACATCTTCCGCTTCACCCAGGCCGGTTCCGAGGTCTCGACCCTGCTCGGCCGGATGCCCTCCGCGGTGGGCTACCAGCCGAACCTGGCCGACGAGATGGGCCTTCTCCAGGAGCGCATCACCTCGACCCGCGGTCACTCCATCACCTCGATGCAGGCGATCTACGTCCCCGCGGACGACCTGACCGACCCGGCCCCGGCGAACGTCTTCGCGCACCTCGATGCGACGACGACGCTGTCCCGGCCGATCTCGGAGAAGGGCATCTACCCGGCGGTGGACCCGCTGGACTCGACGTCCCGGATCCTGGACCCGCGCTACATCTCGCAGGAGCACTACGACTGCGCCTCGCGCGTGAAGTCGATCCTGCAGAAGTACAAGGATCTCCAGGACATCATCAACATCCTGGGCATCGACGAGCTCGGCGAGGAGGACAAGCTCACCGTCTTCCGCGCCCGCCGCATCGAGCGCTTCCTGTCGCAGAACACCCACGCGGCGAAGCAGTTCACCGGCCTCGACGGATCGGATGTGCCGCTGGACGAGTCCATCGCCGCGTTCAACGCGATCGCCGATGGTGAGTTCGACCACTTCCCCGAGCAGGCGTTCTTCATGTGCGGTGGCCTGGAAGACCTCAAGGCCAAGGCCAAGGAGCTGGGCGTCTCCTGAGCCCCGTAGCTCCGCGGGAGGGGTGGGCCCGGTCCCACCCCTCTCCGTACGCCCGTTATTCTTTGACGAAAGCCCTGCCCGACCCGGCAGGGAGAGACCCGAGGAGCCACGTTGGCTGCTGAGCTGCATGTCGAGCTGGTCGCGGCGGACCGTAGTGTCTGGTCCGGCGCGGCCACCTTGGTCATCGCGCGCACCACATCGGGTGACATCGGCGTCATGCCCGGCCACCAGCCGCTGCTCGGTGTGCTGGAGTCCGGCCCGGTGACCATCCGTTCGGTCGACGGCGGGACGGTCGTGACCGCGGTGCACGGTGGGTTCATCTCGTTCGCGGACGACAAGCTCTCACTGCTGGCCGAGGTCGCGGAGCTGTCCGACGAGATCGATGTCAAGCGCGCGGAGCGGGCGCTGGAGCGTGCCAAGTCGGCGGCGGACGCCGCCGCCGAGCGGCGCGCCGACGTCCGGCTGCGTGCGGTGGCGGGAGCGCACTGAGCCTGTCACATACGGTCGGAAAACCTCAGCCGCGGACCTCGCTGGAGCCCTTTCAGCGGTCCGCGGCTGAGGCGATGCAGGTGCGGTTTATCCGGATGACGCGAGGAGGTCGGTGAAGATGGTCCTCGCTCTGCTTGTGGGCGGCGTGGTCGTCGCGCTGGTGGTGGTGGGACTCTTCGTCTTCGGTCTCCGGCGGCGGCTGATCCAGCGGTCCGGCGGAACCTTCGACTGTTCCCTGCGCTGGGACCCACCCGCAAGCGAATCCGAGACCAGCGGCAAGGGCTGGGTGTACGGGGTGGCCCGCTACAACGGTGACCGCATCGAGTGGTTCCGGGTCTTCTCCTACGCGCCGAGGCCCCGGCGGGTGCTGGAGCGCGCCTCGATCGAGGTGCTGGAGCGGCGCACTCCCAAGGGCGAGGAGGAGCTGGCGCTGCTCTCCGACGCGGTGGTGCTCGCCTGCCGGCACGGCGGTATCCGGCTGGAGCTGGCCATGAGCGAGGACGCCCTGACCGGCTTCCTGGCCTGGCTGGAGGCGGCGCCCCCCGGCCAGCGCGTCAACGTGGCCTAGCCACCTCATCACCCACGTCATCCCCTGCGCTGAGCGGCCTCGATGAAGTAAGTCCGGTGCGGTTCGGGTGCGCCCCGAAGGGGCGCGGGGCTGTGTCGATGTGCGGCTCCGCCGCGGCCGTGTCGATATGCGGCTCCGCCGCGTGGGACCAGCCACGACACAGCCGCAGATGAACGACCGCACCTCGCGGCACTGCCCGCGGAGCGCTCAGCGCACGCCCAGTTCCTGGGCCAGTACCGCGGCCTGGACCCGGCTGCGCAGCTCCAGCTTGCTGAGCAGCCGGCTGACATGCGTCTTCACCGTCGCCTCCGCCATGCTGAGCCGCGCCGCGATCTGCGCGTTCGACAGCCCCTGGCCGAGACAGGCCAGCACCTCCCGCTCCCGCGGAGTGAGCGACGCGAGCGCCGCGGGGCTGGGCGTGTTGAGGGAGGGGGCGGTCTGGGGCCGGGCGAACTCCGCGATCAGGCGGCGGGTCACCGCCGTGGCGATCATCCCCTCGCCGCGCCCCACCGTACGGACCGCCTCGATCAGATCGGCCGCCTCGCTGTCCTTGAGCAGAAACCCGGAGGCGCCCGCGCGCAGCGCCCCGAAGACGTACTCGTCGAGGTCGAACGTGGTGAGCACCAGCACATCGGCAAGCTGTTCGGCGACCACCTGGCGGGTGGCCGACACCCCGTCCAGCCGTGGCATCTGGACGTCCATCAGCACCACATCGGGGCGCAGCGCCCGGGCCATCTCCACCGCCTGGAGGCCGTCGACCGCCTCGCCGACCACCTCGACATCGGGGGCGGACCGCAGGATCAACACCAGCCCGGAACGGACCGCGCTCTGGTCCTCGGCGACCAGAACCCGGATCGGCTCGGACGCGGTACCTGCGGGCGGGGTCACGGTGGCTCCTGGTCGTCGAAGGGTCATGGCACACTCTGAGCGCTCTCGTCGCCCCGGGGCAGCGCGGCCCGCACCTGCCATACGGTGCCCCCGGACCCGGTGACGGGTCCGGCGTCGAGAGTGCCGCCGAGCAGGCTCACCCGCTCGCGCATCCCGATCAGCCCGGTGCCGGAGCCGGGCGCCCGGGGGCCCTCGCGGTCGCCGTACGGGCTGATGACGCTGACTTCGAGCGGCCCGTCCGCGCGGTGCGCCAGCGTCACGTCCACCCGGCCGGGTGCGGCGTGCTTGAGGGCGTTGGTGAGCGACTCCTGGACGATGCGGTACGCGGCGAGCTCGACCGGAGCGGGCAGCGGGGCGGCGCCGGCCGGCCGCTCGTCGCACAGGACGATGTCCTGGCCGCCGGGGCGGGCGTTGGTGCGGGCCTGCTCCAGCAGGGTGTCGAGCGCGTCGAGCGTGGAGATGGCGGCCGGTTCCGCCGTGTCCCCCGGGTCCCGCAGCAGCCCGATCAGCCGGCGCATCTCGGCCAGGCCCCGCACGCTGTTCTCCCTGATGACGCCGAGCGCCTCGTCGGTCGCGGCGGGGTCCTTGAGGGAGAGCGCGGCGCTGGAGTGGATGGCGATGGCCGACAGGTGGTTCGCCACCATGTCGTGGAGTTCGCGCGCCATCCGGGAGCGCTCGGAGGCGACCGCCTCCCGCCGGTCCAACTCGGCCAGCAGGGCGACGCGTTCCACCTCCAGACGGGCCGCCGCGGCCTCGTCACGGTGGTTGCGGACCACCGACCCGGTCCACGCCGGGGTGACGGTGAGGAGTGCGACGAACGCTCCGGACAGCAGTGCCAGGGGGTCGTTGTAGATGGCCAGCGGCACCACGGTCGCCAGCCCGGAGAGCAGCCAGCAGATCCGGGGGATGCGCCGGGCGGCGACGGGCCCGGAGTACATGACGGCCGCGTAGATCAGGTCGGTGTACATCAGCATGGTCGTGGCCAGCCCGCCGCTGAGGACGTCGACGCCGAGCGCGGCGGTCCCCACGCCCAGGCCGATGAGGGGCCTGGAGCGCCGCAACAGTTCGGCCGCGGAGATCGCGAACAGCGCGACCAGCCCCAGCCATCGGGGCGTGCCGTAGTACGACGGAGTGTTGTGCACCCCCAGCGCCCACATCAGGATCCCGCCGAGCAGTCCGCCAAGACCGATCAGGACGTCATGCCGGTGTGGGCGTGGGAGGTGGGGACTGGACGGCATGGCACCCATCACACCATGTGGCGCGCCGGGTGGGCCTCCCCCCTGGGTCCGGGCCCGACGCCCGGCGGCGTACATCGAAGGATGCAGTCGGGTTTCATCGCCGCCGACGACGCGGGCGCCCTGATCGCCGGGGGAGGGTGGGACCAAGGGCAGAGCAGAGAGGAAACATCGTGGTTGTCGCGTTGATCATCGCCTGTGAGGTCGGCTTCTGGGTGCTGCTGGCCATCGGGATTCTGCTGCGGTACGTGGCGAAGATGCCGAAGGCCAGCACCGTGGTGCTGCTGTGCGAGCCGCTGCTGGAGCTGGTGCTGTTCGTGACGACCGTGATCGACCTGCGGAACGGCGCCGAACCGGACTGGAAGCACGGCCTCGCGGCGGTCTACATCGGATACTCGGCCGCGCTCGGCCATTCGACGATCAAATGGGTCGACGTCCGGGTGGCCCACCGCTACTTCGGTGGCCCGCCGCCGGTCAAGCCGGCGAAGTTCGGTGCGGCGAAGACGCTGCACGAGTGGAAGACGGCCGGCCGCTGGGTGCTGGCGGCGGTCATCGCCATCGCTCTGCTCCAGGGCGCGATTTGGTACGTCGGCGACGACGGCGAGATCGGCTCGTTGCGCGACTGGCAGCTGAAGATGCTGTTCCTGATCGGCATCAACGTGGCCATCGCGCTCAGCTACACACTCTTCCCGAAGCGGGAGCGCTCGGCTTCCTCTGCCCGCTAACCCCCGTAGCGGACAGGTCACCGAGCCCCGCCCCCGCCCCGTCGGCCCCGGCGACGCGCTGCCACGCGCGGCTGGGCCGGCGGGGCCCGTGGTTTTTCAGCGGTTCTCGCCCGGGACCCACAGGATGTCGCCGACCTCCTTGTTGGCCGCGCGGGCCAGGATGAACAGCAG
This sequence comes from Streptomyces violaceusniger Tu 4113, assembly GCF_000147815.2. Lineage (NCBI taxonomy): Bacteria > Bacillati > Actinomycetota > Actinomycetes > Kitasatosporales > Streptomycetaceae > Streptomyces > Streptomyces violaceusniger. The sequence continues at coordinate 1,567,452 of NC_015957.1, forward strand.
GTCCGAGAGCCGGTTGAGATAGGTGGCGGTGAGCGCGTTCATCGACTCCCCGTGCTCGGCGAGCGCCGCCCAGGTGGAGCGCTCGGCGCGGCGCGCCACCGTGCACGCCTGGTGCAGGAGCGCGGCCCCCGGGGTGCCGCCCGGGAGGATGAAGCTGCGCAGCTTCTCCAGGCTCTCCAGGAAGCCGTCGCAGTCCGCCTCCAGCTTGTCGATGTAGCTCTGCTCGACGCGGAGCGGAGGGTGTTCCGGGTTCTCCACCACGGGGGTGCACAGATCCGCGCCCACGTCGAACAGGTCGTTCTGGACGCGGACCAGCACCTTGACGATCTCGGCGGGCAACTGGCCCAGCGCGATGGCCACCCCGATCGCGGCGTTCGCCTCGTTCGCGTCGGCGTACGCGGCGATCCGCGAATCGGTCTTGACGGTGCGGCTCATATCGCCGAGGGCGGTGGTGCCCGTGTCCCCGGTACGCGTATAGATGCGGGTGAGATTGACCATGGGGCCGAGCCTACGCGGCGGCCCTACGCCCCGGCCTGCCGGAAGAGCCGTGCCCCGAGGGTGACGGCCACGACCGCGAGCGCGGCGGCCACCAGCGCGGCCAGCGCGATCTTCCCGTCCCCGTACTCGCCGGCGAAGGCGGCCCGCACCCCGTCCACGAGATAGCGGAACGGCACGAAGTGCGAGGCGACGTCGAGCCAGCGGGGCCCGAGCGACATCGGCAGCAGAATCCCGGACAGCAGCATCGCGGGCATGGTGACGGAGTTGATGACCGGCGCGAACCCCTGCGGGGACGCCACCCGCATCGCCAGCGCGTAGGAGAGCGAGGCGAGCGAGACGGTCAGCACGCCGACGAAGACGAAGCCGATCGCCACGCCCAGCACCGGGGCGCGCAACCCGAGCACCACGGCGACGCACACCAGCAGCAGGGACTGCACCAGCAGCAGGGCGACGTCCTTGAGCACCCGGCCCATGAGCAGTGCCAGTCGGCTGACCGGGGTGACCCGCATCCGCTCGATGACGCCCGTGCGCCGCTCGAGGATCAGCCCGATCCCGGTGAACGAGGCACTGAACAGCCCGAGTTGGACGAGGATTCCGGGGACGATGGTCTGCCAGGAGCCGGCCCGGCCGCCCAGCGGCAGATCGGTGAGCAGCGGGCCGAAGAGGACGAGGAAGAGCAGCGGCTGGACCATCCCGAAGATCAGGGCGGGCTTGGAGCGCAGCGTCTGGCGGGCGTAGCGGCCGAATATCAGGGCCGTGTCGGCGATGAGTGGGGGCATGGGGCCTTCCTTGGGGGCGGACTGCTTCGGTGCTGGGGTGCATCGGTGACCGCGCGTCAGACGGCGAGCGGGGCGGGGTTCCGCGGGGCGGTGCCGCGCCCGGTGATGGCGATGAAGGCGTCCTGGAGGGTGGCGTCCGGTGAGCCGCCGTGCTCGGCCTTGAGCCGCTCCGCCGTCCCTTCGGCGGCCACCAGGCCCTGGTCGACGATGACCAGACGGTCGGCCAGCGCCTCCGCCTCGTCCAGGTAGTGGGTGGTCAGGAAGACCGTCATGCCGTGCTCGGAGCGCAGCTTGCGGATCAGTTCCCACAGATCGGCGCGGCTGCCGGGGTCGAGGCCGGTGGTCGGCTCGTCCAGGAAGAGGATCTCGGGCCGGTGGACCAGGCCGAGGGCGATGTCCAGCCGCCGCCGCTGTCCGCCGGAGAGCGCGGCGCAGGGGCGGTCCAGCAGCTCGGTCAGGCCCAGGTCCCGGGCCAGCTCCCCGGCGCGGGCGGTCGCCTCGGCCTTGGCCATCCGGTAGAGCCGCCCCTGGGTGACCAGTTCCTCCCGTACGGAGACGGCCGGATCGACCCCGCCGGCCTGCGCCACGTATCCGATCCGCCGGCGCACCCCCGCCGGATCGCGGGCGAGGTCGCGCCCGGCGACGGTGGCGCTGCCGCCGGTGGGCGGGAGCAGCGTGGTGAGCATGCGCAGCGTGGTGGTCTTGCCCGCTCCGTTGGGCCCGAGGAAGCCCAGGATCTCACCGCGCTCGACGGTCAGGTCGATACCGCGCACGGCGGTCACGGGGCCGCGCTTGGTCCGGAAGGTGTGGGTGAGGCCGTTCGTCGTGATGACTGCCATGCGGTTCAGAAAAACAGAGACTCACTAATTTTGCAACGACTCCAAAAATCAAACAGCCCCAGCGAAGCTAGGATGAGGCCATGGCGGAAGGACTCAGGGAGCGGAAGAAGCGGCAGACCAGGCAGCACATCTCGGACGTCGCGACCGGGCTGTTCATGGAGCGCGGCTTCGACGCGGTCACGATCGCGGAGATCGCCGAGGCGGCCGAGGTCTCCGTCAACACGGTCTACAACTACTTCCCGGCCAAGGAGGACCTCTTCGTGGACCGCGAGGAGGAGGTCGTCGACCGCCCCTCCCGGCTCGTACGCGAGCGCGCGGCCGGACGCTCGGCGGCGCAGGCGCTGATGGACCGGCTGCGCCAGGACATCCGCGAACGGCACCCCTACGTCGGGCTGACCGAGGGCTATGAGCGGTTCCGTCAGGTCATCGTGGAGTCCCCGACGCTGATGGCCAGACTCTTCGCCATCCAGGGCAAGACGGTCCACCAGCTCGGTGCCACGCTGCGCGAGGAGGCCGCCGCCGACCCGCGGGACCCGACGCCCGAGTTCATCGCGCATCAGCTCATCGGGTTGCAGAACGCCGTCCTGCGCTCCATCATCCGCGGGCTCGCGGAGGGCGGCGGCGTGGCCGAGGTCGCCGAGGACGCCCTCCGCGATGTCGATGTCATGGAGTCGCTTCTCAGTGACACGGTGCTCAACTATGCGGTGAAGAACACACCGTGACGCGCGTTACGAGGGGCTGCCCGCGGGGGTGAACGGGCGTTAAGGTCCGGCACATCGGACTGTTGACCGGATCAGATGGAACAGAGGGGTGTGTGTCGTGGCCAAGAAGCTCGCGGTCATCGGAGCCGGACTCATGGGGTCCGGTATCGCGCAGGTCTCGGCCCAGGCCGGCTGGGACGTGGTGCTGCGCGATGTGACCGATGAGGCGCTGCGCCGCGGCACCGACGGCATCAGGGCCTCGTACGAGAAGTTCGTCTCCAAGGGCAAGCTGTCGGCGGAGGAGGCCGAGCGGGCGCTGGGCCGGATCACCACCACGACCGACCTCGACGCCGCCGCCGACGCGGATGTCGTGGTGGAGGCGGTCTTCGAGAAGGTCGAGGTCAAGAGGGAGATCTTCCGGACCCTCGATGAACTGGTCAAGGACGACACGATCCTGGCCTCGAACACCTCCGCCATTCCGATCACCAAGATCGCCGCCGCCACCCGGAACCCGGAGCGGGTCGTCGGCACCCACTTCTTCTCGCCCGTCCCGATGATGGGTTTGTGCGAGCTGGTCCGCGGTCACAAGACGAGTGACGAAACCCTGGCCGCCGCACGGGAGTTCGCGGAGGGCGTCGGCAAGACCTGTATCGTCGTCAACCGCGATGTCGCGGGCTTCGTCACCACCCGGCTGATCTCCGCACTCGTCGTGGAAGCGGCGAAGCTGTACGAGTCGGGGGTCGCCACGGCCGAGGACATCGACACGGCCTGCAAGCTGGGCTTCGGCCATGCGATGGGACCTCTCGCGACCGCCGACCTGACCGGCGTGGACATTCTGCTGCACGCCACCGACAACATCTACACCGAGTCGCAGGACGAGAAGTTCGCACCGCCGGAGATCATGCGCCGGATGGTCGACGCGGGGGACATCGGCCGTAAGAGCGGCGAGGGCTTCTACCGCTACTGAGGGCCCTGGTGTGGCGCCAGGCCCGGAACTCACCCTCCCGGGTGAATTCGGTATCGGTTCGCTTACAGACGGCAACTTCCGCGTGTGAGAGGCAGTCAGTTCTGTAGACAGAAATGGCGCATTGACGACACGACGCACCGTATAGGGGAGCGCATATGCACATCAGGGGCGACCACGCCGAGCTGGTCGTCGGGGGCCGACTGGACGTCCGGAGCGCGGCGGACGCCCGTACGGCCCTGCACACCGCCGTCGACGCCGGCGGCGGGGATCTCGTTCTCGACCTGACCGAACTGGACTCCTGGGACGCCACCGGGCTCGGGGTGATCATGGGCGCGCACCGCCGCGCGGGCCGGGTGGGCAGACGGCTGGTGCTGCGCGGGGTGCCGCCCCAGATGCAGCGGCTGCTGGTGGCCACCCGGCTGCACCGCATCCTGGCGATCGAGGGCGGGCTGGAGGCGGAGTCACTGCCGCGAGTGTGAGCCGCGCGGCCGGATATCCGGGGGTGGTGGGTTACCCGGGGTGGCGTGGGCCCCCTCCCGCGCGGTGGATACTGTGAGCAGGTCCAGGCCGGGTGATACGGCCCGGGGTTCGGTGGATGCCGGACACATTCCCTACGGCGGCACCGGACCAGAAGCGAAGGCAGGCCGGGGAGCCTTACAGCACGCCACGCATCTGGGGGGCAAGGACCATGGACCCGAAGAACCGCGGATCGCAGGAGCACGGCTGGGACGAGTCCGGGCCGGGTGCGGCGTCCGGTGCGCCGCATGCGGCGGAGACTCCCGGCGCCGGCTCGCCCTCGCGCCCGCCCGCGCCGCCGGGGCTGCCGAGGGACGTACCGACGCCGCCTCTGGGCAGCCCGGCGCCCGGCTCCTCCGCCTCGTCGGCCTCCTCCGCATCTTCCGTCGCTTCAGATCCTGTTGGGCCTCCCGCCCGCACCGCACGCATCGTCACCGGCGACTACCTGCTCACGGTCAACCCCGTCGACGGCAGCGAGATAGAACCCTGCCCGCCCGGAGAGCGCCCCGCCCGGCCCGAGCGCCGCGGCCCCGACGAGCGGGCCGAGCTGCGCCACGCCGCCGCCGCGCCGCGTCCCTCCGGCACCGTCCTGCCCGACCTGCCGATGCTGGAGCGCGACGAGGAGCGGGAGCGGCTCGCCCGGCTGCTCGCCCGCGGCCGCTCGGTGCGGGTCACCGGGCCCTCCGGCGCGGGCCGCAGCACCCTGCTGGAGGCCGTCGCCGCCGACTGCGAGCGGCTCGCGCCCGACGGTGTCGTACGCCTCTCCGGCTACCACCGCACCCCCGCCGACCTCCTCCACGACCTCTACGCCGCCGTCTTCAGCGCCCCGCTGTACCGGCCCGAGCGCGCGGAGCTGATGGAGGCGGTCCAGGGGGTCGGCGCGGTCGTCGTCCTCGACGACGTCGAGTTCGGCGGCGCCGCGCTGGACGAGTTCCTCGACGCGACCCCCGAATGCGCGTTCCTGATCTCCGCCACCCCCGAGGTCCCGGCACCGTCCCCCGATTCCCACCTCGAAGAGGTCTTCCTCTCCGGGCTCAGCCGTACGGCCGGTCTGGAGCTGCTGGCGCGGGCCGCACGACGGCCCCTGGAGGGGGACGAGGCGAGCTGGGCGGCGGACCTGTGGTTCGAGTCCGAGGGGCTGCCGCTGCGTTTCGTCCAGGCGGGCGCGCTGCTGCGGCAGCGCGACGCCCTGCGCGACGACCCCTCCGCGCGGGAGGCGGGCGCGGGCCATGACGTCCCGCTGCCCTCGATCGCCGAGGCGGCGTCCCCCGCCGCGCTGCTGACCGGACGGCTGAGCGAGGCGGCCCACGACGCCCTGCGGTTCGCGGTCGCGCTCGGCGGCGAATGCCCGCACCAGGTGCATCTGCGCGCCCTGTCCGCGGACACCCACGCGGACGCGGCCCTCGGCGAGCTGCTCGGCTGCGGCCTCGTCACCGCGGCCGGGGCGCACCACCGGCTGGCGGCGCGCGTCACCGCCCAGCTCGCGGAGGAGGGTTACGCCGACGCGGATGCCGGGCGCGCCCACGCCGTCGCCGGGCACTACGCCTGGTGGGCCGGGCACCCCTCGGTGGCCCCCGAGCGCGTCGCCGCCGAGGCCGACGCGATCCTCGCGGCGATGACCGCGCTCATCGGCAGCCGCGAGGCGGGCCACGCGGACGCCGCCGTGCTCCTCGCCCGCGCCGCCGCGCCCGCCTTCGCCGCGGCGCTGCACTGGGGCGCCTGGGAGCGCGCGGTGCGGCACGGCCAGGAGGCCGCGCGGCTGGCGGGACTGGTCGCGGACGAGGCGTACTTCCACCACGAGCTGGGCGTCCTCGCGCTGTGCACGGGCCATCCGGAACGGGCCCGCGCCGAGCTGGAGGCGTCCATCGGGCTGCGGGGCGTCCTCGCGGACAAGCGGGGCACGGTCGCGGGCCGGCGCGCGCTGGCGCTGGTCGCCGACCGCTCGCCCGGTTCGGCGATGGCCGGGGCGTTCGGGGCGAGCGGCGGAAGCCGTAAGGGCGAGGACGTGACGCCCCCGGCGGCGGGCGCCGCACCGGACGGCACCGAGACCACGATCGTCACCCCGAAGGCGGCCACGACGACGCCGCTGCCCGCCACGGGTACCCCCGCCCCGACAAGGGCGGTGACGGCGGTGGTCCCGGCCGTCTCCCGGACCACGGTGGCCGCCCCCGCCACTCCCTCGGCCCTCGCTTCCGCCTCCGCCGCCGCCGGGCCCTCGGACGGCGAGCCGCGCGGTCTGCGCCGGATGGCGGTGCGGGGTGCCCGGCGCAATGTGGTCGCGGCGTCCGCGGGCGTGTTGCTGGTGGCCGCGCTCGGCACCGTCGTGACCCTGGGCGCCACCTCGGGCGACGACTCCGACAGCCCCTCCGACAAGGTCAAGCCGGACCGGTCGGCCTCCCAGCAGGACGACGACAAGGGCCTGACCGCCGACGAGCCCACGCGCGGCACCGGCCAGGGCCCCCAGCCCGGCCTCAGCGGAACACCCAAGGCGTCCACCTCCCCGACCGCCCCGAGCAGCAGCGGCTCGCCCAGCGACAGCACGGCGTCCGGCGACCCGTCGTCCACGAGCGGCTCGCCCTCCGACACCGAGCAGCCGCCCTCGCCGCCGTCGTCGGACCCCACGACCGGCGGTCCGCGGCCGACGACCAAGCCGCCGACGACCAAGCCGCCGACGCCGACCGGCGAGCCCACCAAGCCGACGCCCACGACCTCCGCCCCGACGCCGACCTCCACGGGCGACACGTCCAATACGGCGAGCGCGCCCACGACCCACACGGCGTCGGGCACCGCCTCTCCGGTCGCGTAGCCGGGGAACGCCGCACGGGAGAGCACGGCGGCGCGGGCCCTGGGCGCCGGATCACGCCAGACGGCGCCCGGCCTCCGTGGCGTGATCTCGTCGCCCCATGGCGCCCGTACGACGGAAGGGCGCCGGGGCCCGACGGCCCCGGCGCCCCCGTGTCGGCCCGGCGTCAGCCCCGTGTCAGAACAGGCGGAGCTTGTCGTCCTCGATGCCCCGGAGCGCGTTGTAGTCCAGCACCACGCAGCCGATGCTCCGATCCGTGGCGAGAACGCGGGCCTGGGGCTTGATCTCCTGGGCGGCGAAGATGCCCTTCACCGGGGCGAGATGCGGGTCCCGGTTGAGGAGTTCGAGATAGCGGGTGAGCTGCTCGACACCGTCGATCTCACCACGGCGTTTGATCTCCACGGCGACCGTCGTCCCGTCCGCGTCGCGGCAGAGAATGTCCACGGGACCGATGGCAGTGGGGTATTCACGCCGAATAAGCGTCCAGCCATCGCCGAGTGTCTCGATACGATCGGCGAGCAGCTCCTGCAGATGGGCCTCCACACCGTCCTTGATCAGGCCAGGGTCGACGCCGAGCTCATGCGAGGAGTCATGGAGGACCTCCTCCATGGTGATGATGAGCTTCTCGCCCGCTTTGTTCACGACCGTCCACACATCGTCGTCGCCTTCCTTCAGCGTGCACGGCGGAGACATCCAGTTGAGGGGTTTGTAGGCCCTGTCGTCCGCGTGGATGGACACACTTCCGTCGGCCTTGACGAGGATCAAGCGGGGTGCCGAGGGGAGGTGGGCGGTGAGGCGGCCGGCGTAGTCCACGGAGCACCGGGCGATGACGAGACGCATGGTCGGCAACGCTACTCGACCACCGCCGCCCGACGCGATTCGTCCGTCGATGGACCCCTTCGGGAATGGCTGGTTGTGTGCCCATTCTCCTGGTGCGGGTGGAGTGGCCGAATTACCGTTGAAGCGGGCGGTCGTCGGACGGGTACGCTGCGTCGCCGTCCGCCCTTCCCATCCCTGAGACCCCGCTCGCGGGGTCGCGAGAGGAGAACCCATGTCGCTCGACGTCTCACCGGCCCTGCTCGAACAGGCCGAGCGAGGCGAAGTCGACGAAGCGGCCTTCGTCGACTGCGTCCGGAACTCCCTACCCTACGCATGGGAGATGATCAGCTCGCTGGTGGCCCAACTGAAGGTGGAAGGCGGGGAGTTCGCCGACAACCAGACGCCGCCGCCCGATGAGCAGGCACGCGGTCAACTGCTTCGCGCACTCGCCAGTGACGCGATACGCGGCGCGCTGCAGCGCCATTTCGGGGTGCGGCTGGCCTTCCAGAACTGTCACCGGGTGGCCGTCTTCCCGATGGACGCGTCCGTCGACGAACGCCTCTCCCGCTTCACCTCGGTCCGGGGGCAGTTGCTCAATCAGTCACCCGAACTCCGCGACTGCTGACGCGATGTCCGCTGCCGCTCCACCAGGGGGAGGTGCATCAGCGCAGGAGCGGCAGCACCTCACCACCGAGCCGTCGTACGTTCTCCTCCGTGGCGACCAGGTCGCCCGAGCCCTCGACCAGCAGCGCGAACCGGCGGATCCCGGTGCGCTCCGCGGTCGCCGCCAGCCGGTCGGCGCACAGCCGCGGCGGTCCCACCGGATGCAGCTCGCACAGCAGCTCCGCATAGGCCACGGGGTCGCGCATCCGGCGCTCCCGGCCGTCGACCGTCACATGCGCCTCAAGACCCTGCCGTAACCAGCCGGGCATCGCCTTGGTGAGGGTCTCGGCCGCCGCGGGGCGGTCGTCCGCGATCTGCGCCACCCCGGCCGAGACATGGCGCGCCGCCACCGCCTCGACATCCTCCGGTGAACGGCCCGCCTCCAGCGCGGACTTCCGCCACAGGCCGACCACCTCGGCCTTCTCCTCGTCCCCGTAGTGCATGCCGAGCAGCATGGGCAGCCCGCGCCCGGCGGCCAGCCGCACACTGGCGGGCGAGGTGCAGGCGACGACCACCGGCGGGGCATCCGCCGCCGGCCCGGCGAGGGCGTCGTCGGAGCGCGGCACCACCGCCACCTCGCGGAAGGCGAACCGCTCACCGTCCGCCCCCACCCGTGGCTCGCGCAGCCAGCGCAGCAGCAGATCGAGTGATTCGGGGAAGCCCCGCTCGTACGCCCGCAGCCCCGAGCCGAAGACCTCGAGGTCCACCCAGGGGCCGCCACGGCCGACCCCTAGCGTGAACCGGCCACCGGAGAGGAGATGGAGCAGTGCCGCCTGCTCACCCAGTGCGACGGGATGCGCGGTCGGCAGTACGCTCACCGCCGTACCGACGCCGATCCGGCGGGTACGTCCCAGCAGCAGCGCGGCGAGGGTGACCGCGGACGGGCAGACGCCGTACGGAACGAAGTGGTGCTCGGCGACCCAGACCGCGTCCAGCCCCGCCTCCTCGGAGATCTCGGCCGACCGCACCGCCCGGTGCAGCGCCTCCTCCTGCCCCTGGCCTGGGAATTGAGCGGCCAGGATGAAAGCCCCCACATCCATCGTGATCCTGCCTCCTTGTCGCGGCTGATGTGCCGGCGCGGGCATCCCCCCTTGTAGGCAATAACGCCTGACACGTGCCAAGGGCACGGCCGTGCATGAAGTTTTCATGATGATCAGAGGGTGAGTGTGGACAACGACTTTCCAGGGCGGTGACCGTAGCGCGTACGCTGGTCACAGCCCGTTAGTCACAGTTCTGTCGAGGTGCCCTGTGTCTCCACGCCGAAACCGCCCGCGAGGCGGCGAGCAGCCCGTCGGCCACGAGAGTGCGAATCGCTACGGTCTCGATCGCATGGAGACCTGGCAGGACGAGGAGTGGGTGGTCCGCCAGGTCGGCGGCGGGGCCGCCGCCAAGCACTACCGCTGCCCGGGCTGTGACCAGGAGATTCCGCCGGGGGTGGCGCATGTGGTCGCCTGGCAGCAGCATGTGGGCGCGGACGACCGGCGCCACTGGCACAAGGCGTGCTGGAGCGCACGGGACCGCCGGAGCGCCAAGCTCCAGCGGTCCCGTAACGCACCGCGATACTGACTCGGGCCCTGGCACCCAGGTCCTGGTACTCGGGCCCTGACCTCCGTAGGGGCTACGGAGCGCTACACATCCCGCTTCTCCAGCAGCGCATACGCGGCGATCATCGCCGCTGCCGTGACCACGGCCAGCGCCGAGAGCTGTGGCCAGCCGCTGTTCAGGCTCTCGTCGAGGCGGAAGAGGGAGGCCAGCGACTGGGGCGAGGAGTACTCCAGCATCTTCGTTCCCAGGCCGCGCAGGCTGTCCGACATCATCAGGAACGCGGGGAGGATGGCCGGCAGCAGCACCACACCGAGCATCGTGGTGATCGCCCCCGCGGAGTGCCGCAGGATGGCTCCGACGGCCAGCGAGAGCAGCCCCAGCAGCGACACATAGAGCCCGGCGCCGACCGTCGCGCCCAGGATCTCGTCACCCGTCGGCTCCGGCACACCCGACCCGCTGTGCATCCCCATGCTCGCGTAGGCCACCAGCGCGAGCGAGACGGTCGTGGTGGTGAACGAGAGGGTGAAGAAGACCAGCGCCTTGGCGGTGAGCACCCGTGAGCGCTGCGGGGAGGCGGTGAGGGTGGTCCGGATCATCCCGGTGCCGTACTCGGAGGTGATCACGAGCACCCCGAGAGTGACGACGCACAGCTGGCCGAGCAGGGTGCCGAAGAATCCGGGGAGGGTGGTGGGAACGTCGAGGTAGTCGGAGCTGCTGGTGGTCACCGCCACCAGCAGTCCGATCCCGATCACCAGCGCGACCATGATGCCCAGCGTCCAGATCGTGGAGCGCACCGACTTGATCTTGGTCCACTCGGAGGCGAGGGCGTTGCCGAGGTGGGTGCGCTGGACCGGGATCGGCGAGGTGTACGGCCCCATACCCGCGTACGGCTGCGACGGGGGCCCGGGCGGCACCGGCTGCTGGTACGCCTGGGGCGCGGGGTGGTGCGGGGCCATCTGGTGCGGGGCCGCTTGGTGTGGGGCTGCCTGGTGCGGGGCCTGCGGCGGCATCTGCGGGGCGGTCCGGGGAGGACCCTGCGGGGGGACGGGCGCCTGGGACTGGTGCTGGTACGGGGTCGTCATCGGGCGTCGTCCTCGTTGTCGCTCTTGTTCAGATCGGCGGGGGCGGGGGGCGCCGCGGGCGGCTGAGCCGGGGGAGCGGGGGGAGCCGGGGGCGGCGTCGCGGGGGCGGCCGGAGCGGGAGGTGCGGCAGGGGCTCCGGGCATGGCCATGCCCGGAGCGTGTGGCTGTGGCTGCGGCTGCGGCTGTGGCGGGGCCGGCGGTTCGGCGTACCCCGGCAGTACGGTCGCCTGCGGAAAGCCCATCGGTGCGCCCGGTGCGCCCGGCGCATAGCCGTACGGCGCGCCCTGCGGCACCGCGGCGGGCACCTGCTGCTGGAGGCCGGCGCGCTCGTCGACGGTCGAGCGGTAGTCCACCGCGCCCTGCGTCATCCGCATGTACGCCTCTTCCAGCGACGCCTGGTGCGGGGAGAGCTCCCACAGCCGGACGTCCGCCCCATGCGCCAGATCGCTGATGCGCGGCAGCGGCAGCCCGGTCACCCGCAGTGCGCCGTCCTGCTCGGGGAGCACCTGGCCGCCCGCCTCGCTCAGCGCGGCGGTCAGCTTCTCGCGCTGCCCCGGGTCGCTCTCGGGGGTGCGGACGCGTGCGAAGTCCGCCGAGTTGTAGGAGATGAAGTCCTTGACGTTCATATCCGCGAGTAGCTGACCGCGCCCGATCACGATCAGATGGTCGGCGGTGAGCGCCATCTCGCTCATCAGATGGCTGGAGACGAAGACGGTGCGGCCCTCGGAGGCGAGCTGCTTCATGAAGTTACGGACCCAGAGGATGCCTTCGGGGTCCAGGCCGTTGACCGGCTCGTCGAAGAGCAGCACCTGCGGGTCGCCGAGGAGGGCGGCCGCGATGCCCAGACGCTGCCCCATGCCGAGCGAGAAGCCCTTGGAGCGCTTGCGCGCCACGTTCTGCAGGCCGACCACGCCCAGCACTTCGTCGACCCGGCGGGCCGGGATCCCGGACAGTTGGGCCAGGCAGAGCAGATGGTGACGTGCGCTGCGGCCGCCGTGCACCGCCTTGGCGTCGAGGAGCGCGCCCACCTGACGCGGGGCGTTGGGCAGCTTGCGGAACGGGTAGCCGCCGACCGTGACATGGCCGGCGGTGGGCTCGTCGAGGCCCAGGATCATCCGCATCGTGGTGGACTTGCCCGACCCGTTGGGCCCGAGGAAGCCGGTGACGGCGCCGGGCCGCACCTGGAAGGACAGGTTGTACACGGCCGTCTTGGCGCCGTAGCGCTTCGTCAGACCGACTGCCTCGATCATTCTCCGCCCCTCATGAGCATGGGTCGGGCGTGCTCGCCCCCGGTGAGGGTTAGGAGGATAGCCGGGGTGTTGACGGTTCCCGCTATTCGGGAGATGTGAGCGCACCGTAACTCTTGGGACCTCGGGGGTTTCGGGGGCCTCCGAGGTCCCCGAGGTCCCCGAGGTCCCCGGGGTCTGCGGGGCCGTCGTGGCCATCGTGGTCGTCCTCCGGGCAGCGGAGGAGGTCGGGCTGTGGGAGTGTCCAGCCCTCCTCCTGGAAGATCCGGGTGCCGGACTTCCGTACGACGGGGTCGGCGCCCGCGCGGGCGACCCAGGCGCCGGGGTCGGGCCCGAGGAGTTCGCGCAGCCGCGGCGAACCGGCGAGCAGGCGGGTGAGCAGGGCGCTCTGGTCGCCGCCGCCGGGGAGGGGGCGTTCGGTGCCGTCCGGGGACATCAGCACTCCGCGCTCGCCGACGTAGAGATACGCGCCGCCGAGTCGCTCGCCGGACGGCATCACCATCGGGTACTCCGTGCCGGGCAGCAGGACGCGACGGTAGTTGGGGTACTCGGTCGCGTCCACGGCCGCGAGCTGCTCGGCGTCCAGCCAGCTGATGACGAGGGGGGTACGGGCTCCCGGCGCGGTGTACGGGGCGGAGGCCACGTAACCGTACCGGCCGATGTGGGCCGAGCAGCCGACCGCGATGCCGTGCACGTCGACCGGGACCATGGGGACGGTGGCCGGGTGGCCGGGGCGGGACAGCTTGTGGTGGAGCTGGGCGGGGGAGGCGTTGGAGCCGACCGCGATGATGGGGTGGCGGTGGGGGGTCGAGGGGTGGCCGAGGGTGGTGAGGAGGGCGTCGAGCGGCTCCCTCGGGCTTTCCATCGGGCCTTCGCCGACGCTTGTGTCGACTGTCCAGGTGCCGAGGCGGCCGCCTGGTGTGGGGGTGAGCTCCCACAGTTCGCCTGCGGTGAGGAGGGTGGGGCGGGTGATGGGGCGGCCGGGGTAGGTGAGGGGGTGCTTGGCGGGGATGTCGGCGAAGCCGAGGGTGGGGAGGGTGCGGTCGGTCACGGAGGGGTGTCTCCCCCACCCCGCCCCTTCCCGAAACCGGGCCCCTGCCCGGCCCCGGCCGGGGCTCCGCCCCTGGGCCCCGCTCCTCAATCGCCGGAGGGGCTGGGTGGCCGGGCTCCGCCCTGGCCCTGCGGGGGGGCTCCGCCCCCGGACCCCCGCTCCTCAATCGCCGGAGGGGCTGGATTTCCCCACGTGCCGGAGGGGCTGGATTTCCCCACGTGCCGGAGGGGCTGGTTTGTCCGCACGGCGTCAGCCGGGTCCTGGCCCGGAACTCAGGCTGCCTGCCCCAGACATGCGCGTGCCCCGCGCCGCTCGTGGCGGCGCGGGGCATCGTACGCTCCGTTGGGACCGAGGGTCACCGGGACTGCTGGGCCGGGACGCCGCGGGTGGCCGCCTCGTCCTCGCCCGGGGCACCGGCCGCGGCCACGGCCGCGCCGGTCAGCGTGGCCAGCATCTCGCGGACGTTGGTGAGCTGGGCGTTGATGCTGTCGCGGCGGTTGGTGAGGGCCGCGAGCTCGCGCTCGGATTCGCTGCGGATCCGGTCGGCCTTGGCGTTGGCGTCGGCCACGATGTCCTCGGCCTGGCGCTGCGCGGTCTCCACCGTCTGGCGGGCGCGGCGCTCGGCGTCGGTGCGCAGCTTCTCGGCCTCGAGGCGGAGCTGCTCGGCGCGGTGCTCGATCTCCGCGAGCCGCTTCTCGGCCTTGGCCTGACGCGAGGCCAGGTCGCGCTCGGACTGCTCGCGGCGCTTGGCGAGGTTGGTCTCGAAGTCGGCGGCGGCCTGCGCGGCCTTGGCGCGGGTCTCCTCGAAGAGGGAGTCCGCCTCCTCGCGCTTGGACTGGGCGTCCTTCTGCGCCTCCTGGCGCAGCGTGGTCGCCTCGCCCTTCGCCTTCTCGACGATCCGCGCGCCCTCGTCCTCGGCCTTCGCCTTGCGCTCGGCGGCGAACGACTCGGCGTCGTTGCGGACCTGCTGGGCGGCCGAGTCGGCCAGCTCACGGTGCTGTTCGGCGGCGCGCCGAGCCTCCTCGCGCAGATCCTTCGCCTCTTCCTCGGCGAGACGAAGGATCTTCTCGACCCGGGCGCCGAGCCCCGCGTAGGACGGCTCCGAATCGTTGATCTGGGCCTGAGCGTTCTGCGTTTCGAGGTGCAGCTCCTCGATGCGCTTTTCCAGAGAGGTGATACGGGCCAGTGCACTGTCACGGTCGGCGACGAGCTTGGAAATGCGGTCGTCCACCTGACCGCGGTCGTACCCACGCCGCACGAGCTCGAAGCCGAAGGGGGAGGAAGTGTCGCTCATGGGGTTCCTGTCGAAAGAGACCGGTGAGGTGATAGAGGGAATCCTAGGGGTCCGAGCGGCGTGTCATCGAGTCAACGTCTGTTTGATCTGCAGAATGTCCAGCCTTTTGAGTGGCAGTAAGACGGAGACCTCGTCACTCGTCGGGATGATACGGACATGCCGTGATGGACGCAGACCGACGCGAGAGTTACGCGAAATTGACGCGGACGGGCACAGCCGACCCTCGTCCCCCGCATACGGTTACCCCTCGGACCGCTTTCCACTCCTCGTCGCACCCGCGCCCGCCGCCGTCTTGACTCCGTTGTTCTCCTTGCCACCCGCGCCACCTGACGCGGGGGTCTCGAAGGATTCCAACGCTTCTAGCACGTCCTGGACACGGGAGATCTCCGCGTTGATGTCCTCGCGGCGTCGCTTGAGCAACTCGAGTTCGCGCTTGCCCTCGTCCACGATCTGCTGCGCCTCGTCCGTGGCCTGGTTCCGGAGCCGCTCCGCCTCCCGCTCGGCCTCGGACTTCTTCTGCTCGGCCTCCTTGAGCAGACCCTCGGCCTTCTTCACCGCCGCGATCCGCACCCGGCTCGCTTCGCTCTCCGCCTCCGTGACCAGCGACTTGGCCTTCTCCTCCGCCTTCATGAGCTGCGCGGTGGCGGCCGCGACCAGCTTGTCGACCCGCTCGCCGGTGGACTTCATCTGCTCCGCGGACTCCCGGCGGGCCCGCTCGTGCAACTCCTCGACCTCGGCCTCGGTACGGGTGCGCAGCTCCTCGGCGCGCTCCCGGATGGCCGTGGCGTCGCCCCGGGCCTCGCTGAGCATGGTGTCGGAGTCCGTACGGGCCTTCTCCACCATGCCGTTGGCCTCGGCCGTGGACTCGGAGAGCACCCGGTCCGCCTCCTGGCGGGCCACGCCCACCATGGTGTCGGCCTGCTCCTCGGCCGCGGTCGCCGTGCGCAGCGCGGCCTCCCGCGCCTCGGAGGTGAGCCGCTCGGCCTCCGCCGAGGACTCGGTGACCAGCCGGTCGGCCTGCTCGGCGGCGTCGGAACGCCGCTTGTTGGCGTCCTCGCGCGCCCTGTCGACCAGCCGGTCGGCCTCGGCCTGCGCCTCGTTACGGATCCGCTCCGCCTCGGCGGCCGCCTCGGTCTCGATCCGCTCGGCCTCGGCGCGGGTGCGCGCCGCGTGCTGCTGCGCCGAACCCACGGTCTCCGCGGCCTCGCTGCGCAGCCGCTCCGCCTCGCCGCTGGCCTCCGCGTGCAGCCGCTCGGCCTCGTTCCGGGCCTCGGCGACCAGCCGGTCGGCCTGCTCGGCCGCCTCCGAGCGGATGTTGTTGGCATCGCCGCGGGCCTGGGCCCGGGTGCGGGCCGCGTCCTGCTCCGCCGTCGCCCGTGCGTCGGACGCCTCCGTACGCAGCGCCTGCGCCCGCGTGGTGGCCTCCGAGACCAGCCGCTGCGCCTCCTCGGTCGCGCCGCCGACCAGCCGGTCGGCCTGCTCGGCCGCCTCCGCACGGCTCTTGTGGGCCGAACGGCGCGCCTCGTCGAGCGTTTCGTTGGCCTCCGCGCGCAGCCGCTCGGCCTCGTGGGTGGCCTCGGTGACCAGCCGGTCCGCCTGCTCGGCGGCCTCCGCGCGGCGCCTGCCGGCCTCCGCGCGGGCCTGTTCGGTCAGCCGCTCCGACTCGGCGATCGCCTCGGCGACCGTGCGCTCCGCGAGCGACTTGGCGGCCTCGGACTCCTCCCGGGCCTCCTGCCGCACCCGCGTGGCGTCCTGCGAGGCGCGCTCCCGCTCGTCCTGGGCGTCCGCGCGGACCCGGTCGGCCTCGCCCTGCGCCTCGCCGCGCATCCGCTCCGCGGCGTGCTCCGCGGCCGCACGCAGCGCCGTGATGTCCTGCTCGGCCTGCTCGTGCAGCCCCGCGACCGAGTCCCGCACCTGCTGGGCGGTCTGCTCGGCGGCGGCCACCAGATCGGCCGAGCGCCGCTCGGCCTCCTCGACCAGCCGCTGCGCCTCGGTCTGCGCCTCGGAGACCCGGTTCCGGGCGGCGGCCAGCAGCTCCTCGCTCTGCTCCCGCGCCGCGGTCCGCTCGGCCTGTGCCTCCTCGCGGGCGTCGGCGAGCAGCTCCTCGGCCTCGCGGCGGCGGCGGGCCGCCTCCTCCTGGGCGGCGGCCAGGGCCTCCGCGGCCTCGGTACCGATCCGCTCGGCGGCGCTCGCCGCTTCCGCCCGCACCCGGTCGGCCGTCTCCTGGGCCTCGGTGCGCAGCCGCTCGGCCTCCGCGGCGGCCTCGCTGCGCAGCCGTACGGCCACCGACTCGCCCTCGGCGCGCGCGTTCGACGCGTCCGCGGCGGCCTCGTCGCGCAGCCGTACAGCCTCGTCCTCCGCCTGCTGGCGCAGCGCGTTCAGCCGCTCGGCGGACTCCGCGCGCTGCCGCTCGATCTCCTCGGCGGTCTCCTTGCGCAGCCGCTCCGCCTCGGTGCGGGCGTCCCGCAGCGCCTCGTCGGCGGAGGAGAGCCGCTGCTCGGCCTCCTGGTGCAGCCGGTTCAGCTCGCCCTCGGCCTCGGAGCGGCGGTCCTCGGCGGCCTGCTCGGCCTCCTCGCGCAGCTCCTCGGCCGCGGTGGACGCCTCCGACTTGACCCGCTCGGCCTGCTCCTCGGCCGAGGTCACCAGTTCCTCGGCCTCGCCGCGGGCCCGCTTCAGCAGCTCATCGGCCTGCCGGCGCAGTGCGTTCGCCCGCTCGATGGCCTCGGTGCGCACCCGCTCGCTCTCGGCGGTGGCACCCGAGCGGGTCTCCTCCGCGTCGGCCTTCGCCTTGGTCAGCAGGTCCTCGGCGGTGCTGGCCGCCTCCTCGATCTGCTGGACCGCCTCCCGGCGTGCCTCGGTGCGGACCCGCTCGCCCTCGGCGACCGCCTCCGACCGGAGCTGCTCGGCCTCGCCGCGCAGCCGGCGGGCCTCCTCCTGCAGCTCGACGGTCTTGGCGCGGTACTCCTTGGTGTCGTCCTTCGCCGTGCCCTTGAGCTGCTCGGCCGTGTCGTGCGCCTCGGCCCGCAGCCGGTCCGCCTCTTCCTCGGCCTCGCCCCGGATCCGCTCGGCCTCGTCGATGGCCGCCTTGGTGGTGGCCTGCGCCTGCTCCGAGGCGCGGGTCAGCACCTCCTCGGCGCTCCGGGCCGCCTTGGCGAGCTGGGCGGCCGAGTCCTCGGCGGCCCTGGCCCGGGCGTTGTCGCCCGCCTCGGCGACCATCCGCTCGGCCTCGGCGCGGGCGTCGTCCCGCAACTGCTCGGCCTCGGCCCGTAGCCGCTCGGCCTCCTTGGTGGCCTCGCCGACCAGCCGGGCGACCTCCGCCTTGGCGGTACGGGTGCGCTGCTCGTTGTCCGACTCGGCGGCCGTGAGCCGCTTGGCCGCCGCGTCCTTGGCCTCGGTGACGACCTTCTCGGCCTCGCTGCGCGCCTCGCGCAGCGCCTGCTCGGCCTCCTGCATCCGCTGCTCGGCGGCGCGGGTCTGCTCGGCGGCGTTACGACGGGCCTGGTCCGCCTCGGTGGCGGTGGTGGTGCGGAGCTGCTCCGCGTGGTCGGTGGCGTCCTGGGCCTGGGTGCCCGCGTTGGTCAGCAGCCGCTCGGCGTCGTTGCGGGCCCGGCGCAGAATCGCCTCGGCCTCGGCACGGCTGGCCTCCGCCTCGGAGCCCAGCCGCTGACGGGCCTGCTCGGTCATGCGCTGCGCTTCGGCGCGCGCCTCGGCCAGGGCCTGCTCGGCCTCCGTCCGGGACTCGTCCATGAGCCGGCGGGCCTGCGCCTCGGTACGGGCCCGCAACTGCTCGGCCCAGGCCACGTTCTCGTTGACATGCGACTCGACGGTGGCGCGGCGCTCGGCCAGCTCCTGGTCCAGCCGCTGGCGCCGGGCCACGGCCTCGGCGTGCAGCTCGGCCTCCAGCCGGGCCTGCCGCTCGGCCTGCTCCTGGAGCAGCCGCTGGGTCTGCGCCCGGGTTTCGCGCAGCTCCCGCTCGGCGTTGGTGCGTAGCTGGTCCGCCTGGAGCTGGGCGTCCCGCAGCAACTGCTCTGCCTGGTAGCCGACGTTGGCGCTGTCGTAGGCGGGGCGGGCCGCCAGGTTACGGCGCGCCTCATGCAGCTTGGCGCGCAGCACCTCGACTTGGTAGCCGAGGTCGTCGGCGTGCTGGACGGCCTTCTCACGCTCGGTCTTCAGCCGCTCCATCTCGGCCTCGAACTTGGAGAGCTGGTCGTCAGGCTCGTAGCGGTCGTAGCCCCGCACTGCGCGGTCCCATCCGTCCCCTGGTCGCATTGGCGGCCGGCTCCGTCACCCTCGTGGTCCCCCCGTGGTCCCTTGCGGTGCCCAGGGGTTCCTCGACGGTTCCCTTGCGGTACCGACCAGGCGAAGTGCGTGCCGGGTCGGACCGGAGCTGGCCCTTCCGAAGAAATGGTGTCAGATCATCGGCGAAGCCCGGGCCGGACCCCGATCCCTTTCCGATTCCGTACCCCGGCCGATGCTGCACTCTACCGGCCGGGGAAGGGGTAGGTCAGTGGTCCGCTTCAGTGATCCTCTTCGCCCTTGTGGGCGGCGGGGTCCGCGGCGGTGACGAGCTCGGTCAGCACACCGTGACAGTCCTTGGGGTGGAGGAAGGTGATCCGGGAGTCCATCGAGCCACGGCGGGGCTGTTCGTAGAGGACCCGGACGCCCTTGTCGCGGATGGCCTCGGAGTCGGTGTCGACATCGGCGGTGCCGAAGGCGATGTGGTGGACGCCCTGACCGTTCTTGGCCATCCACTTGCCGACCGCGGAGTCCTCCCGGATCGGCTCCAGGAGCTGCAGGTACGAGGCCCCGCCGTCGGAGGTCTCATTGATCTTGAGCATGGCCTCGCGGACGCCCTGCTCCTCGTTGATCTCGGAGTGGAACACCTCGAAGCCGTACGTGGCACGGTAGAACTCAACGGTCTTGTCGAGGTCGAAGCAGGCGATCCCGATGTGGTCGATTCTCGTCAGCATGGGAACAGTGCACCGCCGCACAGCCGGTTACGCAACGTGCGCGCGATCACACCGATGCGCCGGTGACCGCGCGGGTACTCGTCAGTACATTGACGATAACCCTCGTTAACTTCCTTCTCCTCGTGAAGGGGATGCACCAATGACTCGTACGACCTCTGTGATGGTGGCGGGCGCCCGGACGCCCATGGGACGGCTGCTCGGCGGCCTGCGTTCGTTCTCCGGCGCGGACCTGGGCGGAATCGCGATCAAGGCCGCGCTGGAGCGGGCCGGGGTCGGCGCCGAGCAGGTGCAGTACGTGATCATGGGGCAGGTGCTCCAGGCGGGCGCCGGGCAGATTCCGGCCCGGCAGGCGGCGGTCAAGGCCGGCATCCCGATGAGCGTGCCCGCCCTCACGATCAACAAGGTCTGCCTCTCCGGGCTGGACGCGATCGCCCTGGCCGACCAGCTCATTCGGGCGGGCGAGTTCGACATCGTGGTCGCGGGCGGGCAGGAGTCCATGACCAACGCCCCCCATCTGCTGCCCAAGTCCCGCGAGGGCTACAAGTACGGCGCGGTCGAGATGCTCGACGCTATGGCGCACGACGGGCTGACCGACGCCTTCGAGTCCATCGCCATGGGCGAGTCCACCGAGAAGCACAACACCCGGCTGGGCATCCAGCGCCCCGAGCAGGACGAGTTCGCCGCCCAGTCCCACCAGCGCGCCGCCGCCGCCCAGAAGAACGGCCTCTTCGACGCCGAGATCACCCCCGTGGAGATCCCGCAGCGCAAGGGCGAGCCGGTGGTCTTCGACAAGGACGAGGGCATCCGCGGCGAGACCACCACCGAGCTGCTGGGCAGGCTGCGGCCCGCGTTCGCCAAGGACGGGACGATCACCGCGGGCACGGCGTCGCAGATCTCGGACGGGGCCGCCGCGGTCGTCGTGATGAGCAAGGCGAAGGCCGAGGAGCTGGGGCTGGAGTGGATCGCCGAGATCGGCGCCCACGGGAATGTGGCGGGACCCGACAACTCCCTCCAGTCCCAGCCGTCCAACGCGATCGCGCACGCCCTGGGCAAGGAGGGGCTGACGGTCGACGATCTCGACCTCATCGAGATCAACGAGGCGTTCGCCGCGGTCGCCGTGCAGTCGATGAAGGATCTAGGTGTTTCCCCCGAAAGGGTGAATGTGAATGGGGGTGCGATTGCCCTCGGCCACCCCATCGGGATGTCCGGTGCGCGGATCGCGCTGCATCTTGCGCTGGAGCTGCGGCGGCGTGGGGGCGGGACCGGGGCGGCGGCGTTGTGCGGTGGGGGTGGGCAGGGGGATGCGCTGATCCTGCGGGTGCCGGCGGGGGAGTAGGCGGTTGTCGTCTGTGGGTGGCTGCCTGTGGGGGTTTGCCTGTAGGCGGCTGCCTGTGGGCGGCTGCCTGTGGGCGGCTGCCTGTAGGTGGTTTTCCTTGCGGGGCGTCGGTTTCCGTTGTGATGTAGCGATGATGGAGCGGTAAGGAGTACGGCACCCATGGCTGATGTGCCCACGCTGGTGGAGCAGGCGCGGCAAGGGCGGCCGCGTGCGGTCGCCCGGCTCATCTCGCTGGTCGAGGGCGCCTCGCCGCAGTTGCGCGAGGTGATGGCCGCGCTCGCTCCGCTGGCCGGGGGCGCGTATGTGGTCGGGGTGACCGGTTCGCCGGGCGTCGGCAAGTCCACGTCCACCTCCGCGCTCGTCTCCGCCTACCGGCGGATGGGCAAGCGGGTGGGCGTCCTCGCCGTCGACCCCTCCTCGCCGTTCTCCGGCGGGGCGCTCCTGGGCGACCGCGTACGGATGTCGGAGCACGCCTCCGACCCCGGCGTCTACATCCGCTCCATGGCCACGCGGGGCCACCTCGGCGGGCTCGCCTGGGCGGCCCCGCAGGCCATCCGGGTGCTGGACGCGGCCGGGTGCGATGTGGTGCTGGTGGAGACCGTGGGCGTCGGTCAGTCCGAGGTCGAGATCGCCGCCCAGGCCGACACCAGTGTGCTGCTGCTCGCGCCGGGGATGGGGGACGGGATCCAGGCGGCCAAGGCCGGGATCCTGGAGATCGGCGATGTGTACGTGGTCAACAAGGCCGACCGGGAAGGGGCCGATGCCACGGCCCGCGAGCTCAACCACATGCTGGGCCTGGGGGAGGGGCGGGCGCCGGGGGACTGGCGGCCGCCGATCGTGAAGACCGTGGCGGCGCGTGGCGAGGGGATCGAGGAGGTCGTCGAGGCGCTGGAGAAGCACCGTGCGTGGATGGAGGAGCACGGGGTGCTCGCGGAGCGCCGGATGCGGCGGGCGGCGGGCGAGGTCGAGACGATCGCGGTGACGGCGCTGCGGGAGCGGATCGGCGATCTGCACGGGGATCGGCGGTTGGGGGCGCTCGCGGAGCGGGTCGTGGCCGGTGGGCTGGATCCGTATACGGCGGCGGATGAGCTGGTGGCGGGGGTCACCGAGCGGGGGTGACGGGTGTGCATTGGGGTGCCCGGGCGGTTGTGGGCGCGCCCGGGTGCCGCGTTGTGGGTGCGCTGAGGGTGCGTTGTGGGTGCGCCCGGGGTGCGTTGTGGGTGCGGGGCCGGGGCCTCCGGTGCGGCGCCCTGGACCGTATATTTACGGCGCCATTGGCCGGGGGCGTTGAGTTGGTCGGGGATTGGCGCCACAAATACACGTAAGCGTCCAGGACACCACCCCTGCGACCCCGTCCCCTCCTGCCTCGTCGGCGGCTCTCCCTCGCCGTCGGACGGGGCCTGGGTGACCTTGAAGGACGCGTGGGTGCCCGCCACGGCTATGAGCTGTGCTCCCCCGGTGGCCTCGCTCCGCACCCAGCGGCTGGGGGACCGGGTGCCGGTGCGTACGGTCGCGGTGCCGGACTCGTGCGGGCAGCCGGCCCGGGTGCTGGGCAATCTGGTCGACGACGCCCGCAGCCGCGACGATGGCGGGGCCGGGCTCGGCCTCGCCATCGTCGCGGGGACGTGGCGGTGCGCCACGGCGGCGGTGCCCTGTTCGAGCTGCGGCGGGCTCCTAGACCCGGCCCCGCTGGGCGCGCAGATGCTCCGCGACGGGCACCAGCGATCCGTACAGCGCCTTGAGGTCCTCCGGCGCGAGCAGATCGATGAAGTGGTTGCGCACGGACGCCACATGGTGGGGTGCGACCTTGCGCATGGTTTCCCAGCCGTGCTCGGTCAGCACGGCGTACAGCCCCCGTCGGTCGGACTCGCAGTTCTCGCGGCGGACCAGGCCGGCGTTCTCCATCCGGGTGATCTGATGGGACAGCCGGCTCTTGGACTGCAGGGTCGCGGAGGCGAGATCGCTCATCCGCATCCGGCGGTCCTCCGACTCCGAGAGGTTGACCAGGATCTCGTAGTCGTTCATGGTCAGGCCGAACGGCTGCAGGTCTTTTTCGAGCTGGTAGGTCAGCAGCCGGCTGACATCCAGGTGGGTGCGCCACGCGCGCTGTTCCTCATCGCTGAGCCAGCGCGTGCCGTTCTCGGTCTCCATGGGATGTATTCTACCTATAGAAGTTGAATTCCGAACCAATGGATGTATCGGGCTAGAGGTCACCTGTTCGACGTTACACTCCGCACGCTCGCGCTCACGAACCGGTACCCCCTGTCTCGCCGACCGATATCTCGGCGACGACTTGCTCCGTGGACTGCAGCAGTACGGTCCCCGCGCCCACGAACTCGAACTGGTGCTCCTCGCCCGAGGCGCCCCCGATCCCCGTGCGCGACCTGATGGCCCCGAGGAAGCCGCGCAGATACTGGTGGTCGTAGTGGTGGCACGGTGTCGGGCAGTCCGCCCAGCCCACCAGCGCCTGCGGATCCACCCGGATCGGCGGCTCCATGAAGACCACGGGCCCATTGGATGCGGCCACGAACTTCCCGGTGCCGATGAGGGTGAGAAAGCCCGGAACGATGGACTGCTTCAGCGACAGCGAGGGCTGGAAGGCCAGCAGATTGCCGGACCGGATGGACAGGTTCCCGTCGTCCAGGTCATAGGAGTTGACGTCGAAGGCGCGGTCCGCGAGCACCATCTTTCCCTGGCCCTCGGCCACCACCCAGTCCGCCGCGTGCAGCGGGGAGTGGAAGCTGTACGCGATGAGGTGGTCGAGGTGGCCGAGCCCCACGCCATGGAAGTCGATCTGCCCGTAGTAGGCGACCATCTTCCCCTTCTGCAGGAACCACTGGCCGTTCAGGTCCACGCTGAAGGCGTACGGATTGATGTTGTCGTCGACGGGCAGCGTCCAGGCGTCGTGGATGACGGGGCCGTTCACAGCTTCTCCTCCGATGCCTGGACATAGACCATGCCGGTGCCGGACAGCTCCAGTTGGAACGCCTCCCCCGAGCCGCGGCCCACCATTTCGCGCCAGCCGATCGCCGTCGAGAGCTTATTGCGAACATCACCCCGGTGGGCGACATAGGCTTGCGGATCGACATGCACCGGACGTCCCGGGCCGATCGGCAGCTCCAGCACCCCGCCGTGCGCCATGACCGCCGCGGAGCCGTGCCCCTCCAGGGTGGTGGTGAACAGCCCCTGCCCGGTGACCTGGCCGCGCACCATGCCCATCACGCCGCCCTGCGAGCCCATGAACATCGTGCCCTGGCGCAGCGAGCCGTCGAAGGCCAGCAGCCGGTCCGACTCCACATAGAGGGTGTCGCCGACCAGGTCGATCACCTGGACGTGGTGGCCGCCGTGCCCGAACATCACCGTGCCCTGGCCCTCGACGGTCATCAGCGGGGTGTCCTCGTCGGCTATCCGCCGCCCGATCATCCCCCGCACCCCGCGCTGTCCGCCGGTGATGCTGGGGGTGAACCGTACGTCCCCGCGGTAGGCGAGCATCGCGCCGCGCTGGCTGAACAGGGTCTGCCCCGGCAGCACCTGGGCCTCGACCATGCGTGAGGTGAGCAAGGTGAACGGCATCACAGCTCACCCCCGATCGTGTTGCGCTCACTGGGCTGGACGTAGACCAGCCCGTCGCCCTCGAAGCGGATCTGGAAGGACTCCCCGCCGCTCTCGCCTATCAGTGCCCGGAAGTTCACCCCCGCCTGGAAGTGCTGCTTGAGACCGCCGGTGTGGGCGAGGTACGCGCCCGGGTCGACCTGCAGTGGGGTCTGCGGGGTGACGCGCAGCACGATCGCCGTGCCGGCCGAGACGAGGGCGGCCTGGCCGGTGCCCTCGACGGTCGTGGTGAACAGGCCGTTGCCCTGGGAGGAGCCGCGCAGCCCGGTGAAGGAGGCGCCGGTGCGCAGCGCGGAGTCCGTGCACAGCAGATTGCTGGATTCCACATAGAGCTTCTCGCCGTGCAGCGACACCAGGTTGATCTCGCTCGCCCGGTCGGCGAAGTAGCACGTGCCGTGCCCCTTCACCTCCATGACCGCCATCTGCTCCCCGGTGAGCCGCCGGGTCACCATCCCGCGCAGCCCCTCGCCGCCGCCGGTCTTCTTCTTGAAGGTCATCTCCCCCTCGTAGGCGACCATCGCGCCGTTCTTGGCCTTCACGGAGTCGCCGGTCAGGTCGACCGCGAGCACCCTGCTTCCCTGGAGCCGAAACTGAGCCACGGAGCCGACGGTAGCGGGCTCTGACGTCGGCGGACAGGGAGCGCCGGGGACTGGGGGTGCCCCCCCGGGCCATGATCGCCCGCGAAGCTGCGACAATGGGCGCAGGCTTGTGCATTCATTCACAAGCCGGTCTGTGTTCTGCCGTACCCCTCTTCACACGAAGGTGCTCTCGTGGACTTCAAGACCGCCACCGCGCTGCGCCGGCTCCGCCTGGTCTCCGCGCCCGAGGCCGTGTCGTTCCTGCTGCTGCTCATCTGCTCGGTGCTCAAGCGCACCTCGGACTTCAACGCGGTGCCGGTGATGGGCATGGTGCACGGTGTGCTCTTCATCCTCTACGTGGTCTTCTGGGCGGACGCCTGGAACCGCACCAAGTGGAAGTGGCAGACCGCGGCCCTGTACTTCGTCCTCTCCGTCCTGCCCACCGGCGGCTTCTTCGCCGAGCGCAAGCTCAAGCGGGAGACCGAGGCCGGTGTGATCGCGGCCCGCGCCCGTAAGGAGGGCGTGGTCAACGTATGATCGTCGCCTTTTCGGTGACGCCGCTGGGCGTCGGCGAGGACGTGGGGGAGTACGTCGCCGACGCGGTGCGGGTGGTCCGTGAGTCGGGGCTGCCGAACCGTACGGACGCGATGTTCACCTCGATCGAGGGCGAGTGGGACGAGGTCATGGACGTCGTCAAGCGCGCCGTCGCCGTGGTGGAGGCGCGGGCGCCCCGGGTCTCGGTGGTCCTCAAGGCCGATATCCGTCCGGGTGTCACGGACGGTCTGACCTCCAAGGTCGATACGGTCGAGCGTCAGCTGTCCGACTGACCGCCCCGAGGCCGCTCAGCCCCCGCCCACCAGGGCCATGCCGAGCGGTGTGCGCTCGTACAGCACCTGATGGCCCTGGCGCCGTGAGCTGAGCAGTCCGGCGGCGCGCAGCACCGCGAGATGGGCCGAGACCGACGAGGGCGCGAGGCCGAGGCGGGCGGCCAGGGCCGAGGTGGAGGCGGGTTCCTCCAGACCGGCGAGGACCGCCGCGCGGCCGGCGCCCAGGAGGCGTACGAGCGCGTCCCTGCCCTCCGCGTCCGGCTCCCGCCACAGCCCGCCGACCCCGCGCGCCGGATAGATCACCGTGGGCTGCCACGGCGGGGCGAAGCCGCTCACCACGTCCGGCCAGACGAAGACGCTGGGCATCAGCAGCACCCCGCGGCCGCCCAGGTCCTGCGTCCGGGCGGGGAGCGCGGAGGTACGGATGGTGAGCGTGCCGTCGGTCCAGCGCAGCGCGGGCCGCAGATCGGCGAACAGCCGCTCCAGGCCGCCGTCGGCCAACTGCCGTGAGCGATAGCCGATATCGGCCTCCAGCAGGGCCCGCAGCCGGGGCCAGTCCGGTGCGACCAGGGCCCGCCAGGCCCGTTCGGTCACATCGGCCAGCCGCTGGACGGCCCGCGCCGGATCGGCCAGCATCGCCCGGCCCCGCGGGGACTCGGCGGCCCCCGGGGTGCACGCCAGTGACAGGACCAGCTCACGGTGGGCGGCGGCGGGGTCCGTGGCCCGCATCCGCGCCAGCTCGTCCTCGAACGGCGCGTACGGCACCTCCGGCGGCGGCCCCAGGAAGTCCGGGGTGTAGCCGCCCCGCCTGGGCAGCAGCAGCCACAGCTCCGACAGATCGAGCCCGGTCACCGCCTCCCGCACCCGCCGCAGCCAGGGCAGGTGGTAGCCGTGCCGCTCGGGCCGGCGCAGCGTGCGCACCGCCTCATGCGTCTGGCACAGGGGCGAGATGGCGAACCGGCAGCGCAGCAGATCGTCGGCGCCGAAATTCATCTGCAGTGGCATGGCGTCGCCCCCCGATCGCGAAGATTCGGCTCAGGCCGAAACACTAGAGCCCGCACCGCCCGTACGGGCACGCTTCCGGCATGGCAACGCCCTCCGGGCCCGGTACGACGGGCCCTGCCGAGTCGCGCCCCGACGCGCACGCCTCCCGACCCGAGCTCGTGCCCGGTGACGACCTGGGGCCGTCGCGGGGTCCGGGGGGCGTTGGCTACGGCGCGGTGTTCGCGGTCCGGGAGTTCCGGGCCGTCTTCGCCGCGCACCTGGTGTCCATGCTCGGCGAGGTGGTCGGCCAGCTCGCGCTGTCCGTGCTGGTCTATCGGCTCACCGGATCGCCGCTGCTCAGCGCCCTGACATTCGCCACCTCGATGCTGCCGTATGTGATCGGCGGCGCCCTGCTGTCCTCCGTCGCCGACCGCTTCCCGGCCCGCCGGGTGCTGGTGGTCTGCGATCTGGTGCACGCCGGATGCGTGGCCGCCATGGTGGTGCCGGGGATGCCGGTGGCCGCGCTGCTCGCGCTGCGCTGTGTGCCCGCCGCGATCTCGCCGGTGTTCAGCGGGACCCGCTCGGCGACGCTCGGCGACATCCTCGGCGAGGGCGACGCCTTCGTCCTGGGCCGCTCGGTCATCCGGATCACCGCCCAGACCGCGCAGCTCGCCGGGTTCGGGGTCGGCGGCCTGCTGCTGGCCGCCGTCTCGCCGCGGGCCGCGCTGGCGCTCACGGCGGCGGCGCTCGCCGGCTCGGCGCTGGTGCTCCGCTTCGGCACCCGCCGCCGCCCGGCGCGGCAGGTGGCCGGGGGCGGGGCGCTGCTCGGGGACTCGCTGAGCGGGATGCGGCGGCTGTTCGCGGACCGCCGGATCCGGGCGCTGATGCTGCTGTCGTGGGTGCCGCCGATGTTCGTGGTGATGCCGGAGGCCCTGCTGACGCCGTACTCCGATGGGCTGCGGCTCGGCTCGGTGGGGCTCGGGCTGCTGATGTGCGGGATGCCGGTCGGCGCGATCGCCAGCGAGGTGCTGGTGGGCTCGCTGCTGGGGCCGCGGGCCCGGGCCCGGCTGACGCTGCCGGTCGGCGTCCTGGCGATGCTGCCCGCCCTGGGGTACGCCGTCCGTCCCTCGTTCGGCTGGGCGCTGGCCCTGCAGATGCTGACCGGCTGCGGTATCGCCTACAGCCTCGGCCTCGACCAGTGGTTTCTCGCCGCCGTACCGGACGAGCTGCGCGGCCGGGCGATGACGGTGCTGACGGCCGGGCTGATGACCGCGCAGGGTCTTGGCATGGCGGTCTCCGGCGCGGTCGCCGAGTTCGTACCGGTCCATGTGGTGGCCGCGACGGCGGGTGGCTGCGGGGCGCTGTGCTCGCTGCTGGTGGCGCTGGAGGTGCGGCGCACCGTCTCCGGGCCCGCCCGGCCCGAAGTGTGAGATAGGGCTGACCACGATATGACCGGCCGGTAGGGTCGGTGGTGTGCCGAAGCCGCTCAGCCTGTCGTTCGACCCCATCGCCCGTGCCGATGAGCTCTGGAAGCAGCGGTGGGGGTCCGTGCCCTCCATGGGCGCGATCACCTCGATCATGCGGGCCCACCAGATTCTGCTCAGCCAGGTCGACGCGGTCGTCAGACCGTACGGACTGACCTTCGCGCGCTATGAGGCGCTGGTGCTGCTCACCTTCTCCAAGTCCGGTGAGCTGCCGATGTCGAAGATCGGCGAGCGGCTGATGGTCCACCCGACCTCGGTCACCAATACGGTGGACCGCCTGGTCAAATCGGGTCTGGTCGACAAGCGGCCGAACCCCAACGACGGCCGCGGCACCCTGGCCTCGATCACCGACCGGGGCCGTGAGGTGGTCGAATCGGCCACCCGCGATCTGATGGCGATGGAATTCGGGCTCGGAGTCTACGACGCCGAGGACTGCGGCAGGATCTTCGAGATGCTGCGCCCGCTGAGGGTCGCCGCGGAGGACTTCGAGGAGAGCTGACGAACATCCGGGGGCGGCGAAGATCGCCCCGGAACGGGCGGTTACGCTCAGGGCATGAAACGCAGCGTGCTGACCCGCTACCGGGTCATGGCTTACGTCACCGCAGTGATGCTGCTCGTGCTCTGCACCTGCATGGTGTTCAAGTACGGCTTCGACACGGGCGAGGACCTCACGCTCGTGGTCTCCCAGATCCACGGCGTGCTCTACATCATCTACCTGGTCTTCGCCTTCGACCTCGGCTCCAAGGCCAGGTGGCCGTTCGGCAAGCTGCTGTGGGTGCTGGTCGCGGGCACCATCCCGACGGCCGCGTTCTTCGTCGAGCGCAAGGTCACCCGCGAGGTGGAGCCGCTGGTCAGCGGCGCCGAGCCCGCGCCCGCGCAGGTCTGACCGGCGGTTTGCAGCCCTTCCGCGCGTCCCTTCCGCGCGTCCGTCCGGGGCTGGACGAGGCGCGCGGCCGGGGAGCGGAATATCCCCGTTCGGCCCAGTGTGGCGAGTTTCGCGTCGACAATTAGTAGGACGTCCTAGTACTTTTGAAGCATGGACGCCGAAGGCATTGAGGCGGGCCGCCGACGGTGGCAGGCCCGGTACGACGCGGCACACAGGCGCGACGCGGCCGGGGGTTTGGGGGCGAAGCCCCCAAGGGATTGGACGCGCACGACGCTGTCGGGGGATCCCGTCGAGCCGGTCTACGGACCCGCCCCGGGCGACACCGTGGAGGGGTTCGAGCGGATCGGCTGGCCCGGCGAGTTCCCGTACACCCGTGGCCTCTACGCCACCGGTTACCGGGGCCGGGCCTGGACCATCCGCCAGTTCGCGGGGTTCGGCAATGCCGAGCAGACCAACGAGCGCTACAAGATGATCCTGAAGGCGGGCGGCGGCGGGCTCTCGGTCGCCTTCGACATGCCGACCCTGATGGGCCGCGACTCCGACGATTCCCACGCGCTCGGCGAGGTCGGCCACTGCGGTGTCGCCATCGACTCCGCCGCCGACATGGAGATCCTCTTCAAGGACATCCCGCTCGGAGATGTCACCACCTCGATGACCATCAGCGGTCCGGCCGTCCCCGTCTTCTGCATGTACCTGGTCGCCGCCGAGCGCCAGGGCGTGGACATCTCGCGGCTCAACGGCACCCTCCAGACGGACATCTTCAAGGAGTACATCGCGCAGAAGGAGTGGCTCTTCCCGCCCGAGCCGCATCTGAAGCTGATCGGCGACCTGATGGAGTACTGCTCCGAGGGGATCCCGGCGTACAAGCCGCTGTCGGTCTCCGGGTACCACATCCGCGAGGCCGGGGCGACGGCCGCGCAGGAGCTCGCGTACACCCTCGCCGACGGCTTCGGCTATGTGGAGCTCGGCCTCTCCCGCGGGCTGGACGTCGACGCCTTCGCACCCGGGCTGTCCTTCTTCTTCGACGCGCATGTCGACTTCTTCGAGGAGATCGCCAAGTTCCGCGCCGCCCGCCGGATCTGGGCCCGCTGGATGCGCGATGTCTACGGGGCGAAAACCGAGAAGGCGCAGTGGCTGCGGTTCCACACCCAGACAGCCGGGGTCTCGCTCACCGCCCAGCAGCCGTACAACAACGTCGTACGGACCGCCGTGGAGGCCCTCGCCGCGGTCCTCGGCGGCACCAACTCGCTGCACACCAACGCCCTGGACGAGACCCTGGCGCTGCCCAGCGAGCAGGCCGCCGAGATCGCCCTGCGCACCCAGCAGGTGCTGATGGAGGAGACCGGGGTCCTCAATGTGGCCGATCCGCTGGGCGGTTCCTGGTACATCGAGGCGCTGACCGACCGGATCGAGGCCGACGCCGAGAAGATCTTCGAGCAGATCAAGGAGCGCGGCCGCCGCACGGTGCCGGACGGCCGGCAGCCCGAGTGGCCGATCACCGCCGGCATCCTCCAGGGCATCGAGGACGGCTGGTTCACCGGCGAGATCGCCGAATCCGCCTTCCGGTACCAGCGGTCCCTGGAGAAGGGGGACAAGAAGGTCGTCGGCGTCAACTGCCACGAGGGCTCGGTCACCGGTGATCTGGAGATCCTGCGGGTCGGCCACGAGGTCGAGCGCGAGCAGGTGCGGGTGCTGGGCGCCCGTAAGGCCGGCCGGGACGAGGCCGAGATCGCCGAGGGGCTGGGGGCGCTGGTCGCCGCCGCCCGCGAGGGCTCCAACATGATCGAGCCGATGCTGAAGGCGGTGCGCGCCGAGGCGAGCCTCGGCGAGATCTGCGACGCCCTGCGCGACGAGTGGGGCGTCTATACGGAGCCGGCCGGCTTCTGAGCCCCGTCCGGGGCGGGTCCGGCCGCGGCGCCGCCGGAATCCGCCCCGGTCAGTCCGTACAGCAGCAGGTCCGTGAAGTCCCGCGCCCATCGCGGGTCCACCGGTTCCGCGCTGATCATCAGCCGGTGGAGCACCGCCCCGGCGACCGTGTCGAAGATCAGGTCCGCGTTGCGGGCCGACTCCTCCGGGTCCTCCTCGCGCGGCAGCTCACCGCGGAGCCGGGCGCGCTCCCGGCCGACCGTGACCAGCCGCTTCTGCCGGTCCACGATCTCCGAGCGCACCCGGCACCGCAGCGCCTCGTCGTGCATGGCCTCCGCGATGACGGCCATCAGCGCGGTGCCCGTCTCGGGCCGCTCCAGCAGCGCCCCCAGCCGGATCACCACGGCCTCCACATCGGCGTGCAGACTGCCGCGGTCGGTCGCTTCCAGGTGTTCGTCGAAGGCCGCCGCGATGGCGTCCACCACCAGCTCGCACTTGCTGGCCCAGCGGCGGTAGAGCGTCGTCTTGGCGACCCCGGCGCGGGCCGCCACATCGCCCAGCGTCAGCTTCGCCCAGCCCAGTTCCACCAGGGCGGCACGGGTGGCGCCCAGGATGGCTCGGTCGGCCTCGGCGCTGCGCGGGCGCCCGGTGCGGCGTGCGGACGGGCTCATGCGCGGCACCCTACCCGCCAGTACCGCATACGTCCCGGGTGAGTTACGCTACGGCTCGTAGCGTAAGGGTGTGCCACGGACGGGCCATCGGCCGAGGCGCTTTTCCCTTCACCGCGGGAAGAGGGGAGGATAGGACCATGCAGCCACGGAACATGTCCATGAGTGGAGTGGTCGACCTCGCCGCGGTGAAGGCGGCCGGAGAAGCGAAGCAGAAGGCGGAGACGGCGCGGGCCCAGGCGGCCCGCTCCGGGGGCGCCGCCGCGCCCGCCCGTCTGATCTTCAATGTCGACGAAGCGGGTTTTCAGCAGGACGTCCTGCAGCGCTCCACCGAAGTGCCGGTCGTCATCGACTTCTGGGCCGAGTGGTGCGAGCCGTGCAAGCAGCTCGGCCCCATCCTGGAGCGGCTGGCCACGGAGTACGCCGGGCAGTTCGTCCTCGCGAAGATCGACGTCGACGCCAACCAGATGCTCTTCCAGCAGTTCGGCGTCCAGGGCATCCCCGCGGTCTTCGCGGTGATCGCGGGCCAGCCGGTGCCGCTCTTCCAGGGTGCCGCACCCGAGGCGCAGATCCGCCAGGTGCTGGACCAGCTCATCCAGGCGGCCGAGCAGCAGTTCGGCATCGTGGGTACGCCTGTTGAACCCGGTGCCCAGGACGAGGCCGTCGAGGAGGCCGCCCCGGAGGTCCCCGAGTCGCCGCAGGAGACCGCGCTCGGCGCGGCCCATCAGGCGCTGGACGCCGGGGACCTGGGCGGTGCGGTGCGGGCGTACCAGAGCGTGCTCGCCGACGACCCGGCCAACGACGAGGCGAAGCTGGGTCTGGCCCAGGCCCAGTTGCTGGAGCGCGTCCAGGGAGTGGACGCCACGCAGGCGCGCAAGGCGGCCGCGGAGAGCCCCGCGGATGCCAAGGCCCAGATCACGGCGGCCGACCTGGACGTGGTGGGCGGTCATGTGGAAGACGCCTTCGGGCGGTTGGTGGACACGGTGCGTCGTACGGCCGGGGACGATCGGGACGCGGCCCGCGTTCATCTCCTGAGCCTGTTCGAGGTGATCGGCGGTGAGGACCCCCGAGTGGTGGCGGCGCGCAGCGCGTTGGCGCGCGTGCTGTTCTGACCTCGGGCTCCTCAAACAACACAGCGGCCGCTCTTTACCAAAACTTGGTAAACGCGGTCGCTGTTACTGCCAGTAAATGTGAGCCCCGGCTTTGTCCGGTCTTGGAGTAAATCTCCCTCTCTTTCCGGTCACTGTCCGGC
The DNA here is from genome assembly GCF_000147815.2 of Streptomyces violaceusniger Tu 4113. NCBI lineage: Bacteria > Bacillati > Actinomycetota > Actinomycetes > Kitasatosporales > Streptomycetaceae > Streptomyces > Streptomyces violaceusniger. Next base: position 1,600,719 of record NC_015957.1, read on the forward strand.
AACCCTGCGTGCCTGATCTCGACCGTCCTGCCGCAGATCGGTTATCCGTCCGTTACTCGCTAGTAACGAACCCCTTGTGCCTGGGCCGGGAATGGACCACGATCGGCCAAGCTCGGTCCATCCCCCCCGTAGCTCGGCATCCGGTCGGCGCGTCGGTGTGGTTGGGTCCCCACCGGGCAGGCCGGCGGCAGTGGCGTCGGCCGTGGACAGGGGGGTCTCTGCCCAAAAGGCAGGGCCTGTCCAGGAGGTTGCGCGAGATTGCGTGGCCAGTGGTTGTCGCTCGGGGGTGATCGCCGGTGTTGCGGGTGCGGTGTGCGCCTGTCAGACGTGGGCGCTCTCCTTCCCGAGGACGTAGCACTTCTCCCATCCCAGGTCCGGGGTTCGCCCCGGCCGGAGATGTACGTCCGAGAAGGAGGAAAGTCATGGAGTCCGTGGCTCGTGGCGGCACCAGATGGAAGCGGTTCGCCGTTGTCATGGTGCCGAGCGTTGCTGCCACGGCCGCGATCGGCGTCGCCCTGTCCCAGGGTGCGCTCGCGGCCTCGTTCAACGTGTCCGGTCAGCAGTTCAAGGTCTCGGTCGACCGGCTCGACGGCACCGGGTTCGCGCAGTACGGCGCGCTGGACACCCAGCACGGGGGCAAGAAGATCCCCGTCGCGGTGTCGGCGTTCAAGAGCGCGAAGCTCAAGGGCCTGTGCCAGTCCGTCGTGATCCCGGTTCCCGTCTTCGGCGATGTGTCGCTGAAGCTGACGGCAGGCAACGGCAGCAAGCAGGTCGAGGCCAAGAACCTCTTCATCGATCTCGATCAGCTCAACGCGGACGCCACGTTCCGTGGGATCGACATCGGTGTGGCGGCGGGGGACTCCCACAAGGGTCCCGGCATCAACAAGGGCGATGTGGCCGATCCCGGGTCGTTCGGCCAGCAGTCCGATTCGGCGACGCTGGTCGGTGTGAAGCAGACCGCCTGGGCGACCAGTGCGGGCACGTTCAAGCTCTCCGGCCTTTCGATGAAGGTCAGCAAGGGCAAGAACGAGTGCTTCTGATCCGTTGAGCTGAGGGTGAGGGGCCGCGGCGCTGCCCCTCACCCGGGCATCGACCAGCAGCGCGTATGCGCCACGCTAGTACTGCTGTAGAACAACCGCGATCACACCGATCGCCAGCCCCAGGGAGCTGTTTTCGATGAGTGCCGAGTCGCCGGGGGCGAGTGACCGCATCAGCCGTTGGCGGGAGTCCTTCAGGGCGTGGCGCTGGCAGCGCCCGTTCTGGGCAGGGCTGTTGAGCCTGCTGGCGGGGTTGCCGATCATGTACTTCCCGTACAACGACGTCAACGCGGGCGGATTCACCATCAACATGTCCACCACCGCCGGATCGGCCTCGCTGATCATCGGGGTGCTGTTGGTGGTCCTGGGCCTGACCATGTGGTTCCAGCCCATGGTGCGGGTGTTCGCCGGAGTCGCCACGATCCTGCTCGGTCTGGTGTCGATCCCCGTATCGAACTTCGGCGGCTTCCTGATGGGATTCCTGCTCGCTCTGTTCGGCGGCGGCATGAGCATCTCCTGGGCACCGGGTGAGGCTCCCTCCGCGCAGCCGGCCGAGGGGCCGGGAGCGGCGCCGCAGGACGACGGGAACGGTGACAACGTGCCGGAACCGGCCGGGGCCGGGTCCGCACCGGACCAGGAAGCCAGGAATGGGAGGCACCGTGCGGGGTGAAGACCGACCCGAGCAGCCGGAGGGAGTGAGTCCGCGCCGGGTCAGAACGGGCCCGCGGCACGCGGCACCGAAGAAGTCGGTACTCACCCGCCTTCAGGTGCCCGCCGGCAGGGCCATCGCGCTGGCCGCGATGCCGACGGCCGTGCTGATGGGCATGGGGCTCACTCCGCAGCTCGCCTCGGCCAACCCCCGGCCCGAGGACCGGTACAAGGCCGGGCCGTGTGTGTCCCAGCCGGACGAGGCGGACAAGGACGACTCCAAGGGCGGCAAGGACGCCTCGGACTCGCAGAGCGACGAGAAGGCTGACAAGGACTCCAAGGACGCCAAGGGCAAGGACGCCGAGGACTCGAAGGGTTCGCCCGAGAAGGGCTCCCAGGACGGCTCCAAGGGGTCCGAGAAGTCCTCGGACGGCAAGGCGGGCTCGAACGACGACAAGGCCACCTCCACGCCGTCTCCGTCCCGTTCCTCCTCCGCGCCGTCGTCCGGTGCCGGGGACGAGGAGCCGTCGGCCTCGCCGAGCCCGTCGAAGTCCAAGAACCCCCTGGACCCGCTGGGTCTCGGGGACGCGCTCCACGACATCCTGACGCCCGATGAGAAGGCCAAGGAGTCGGCCGGGCCGAGCGCCTCGCCGAGCCCCTCGTCGAGCGCCGAGCCCACCTCGTCGCCGTCTCCGTCCGCGTCGAAGTCCAAGAGCTCCGGCAAGCCCACCGATCCGGTCAAGGACACGGTGGACAAGGTCGGCAAGGGCCTCAAGGACACCGTGGACGGGGTGGGGAAGACCGTCGAGGACGCCAAGGACAAGGCGGACAAGGCGCTTCCGAAGCCCTCCTCGTCCGCCTCGAAGGACGCGAACGGCAAGGAGGCGTTCCCCTGCCCCGAGTTCGACGCCGACGCGTACGACAACGCCGAGACCGAGCCGACCTCGAGCCTGCTGCCCGAGGACCCCTGGACCCTCAAGAGCACCCTGCTGAGCCTGCACGGCCTGGACTACAAGGGCATCGTGGAGGTCAAGACGCAGGGCGGCCAGATCAAGAAGGTCCTGAAGTTCACCGCCTCGGGTGTGGACATCAAGGATCTGCACCAGTTGGTGGTGGGCCCGGCCGGGACCACGACCCATGTGCAGGGGCGCGAAGGGTCCACCTCGACCATTCGCAACGGCACGGTGACCATGTACACCGAGGAGCTGAAGGGGAACCTGCTGGGGCTCATCCCGATCACCTTCAGCCCCAAGACCCCGCCGCCGGTCAACATCCCCGAGGTGTTCTTCACCGATGTCACGGTCACGCAGGCCGGCCAGTTCGGTGGTGACCTGACCATCCCGGGTATGCATCTGTCCAAGACCGGGGAGTGACTCCGCGAGATCACCGACCCGTTCGGGAGCCGCACACCCCTCCTCCGGGAGGGAAACGACCGTGGGCACCGCCTCCACTCGGAGACGGTGCCCACGGGCGCGTTCGGCGGGCTACTGGCTCGCGCCGCCCAGGTGGTGCACCCGGACCATGTTGGTGGTGCCGGGGACGCCGGGAGGCGAACCGGCGGTGATGATCATGGTGTCGCCCTCGGCGTAGCGGCCCAGCTTCAGCAGCTCGGCGTCGACCAGGTCGACCATCGCGTCGGTGTGCTCGACATAGGGCACCACGAAGGACTCCACGCCCCAGCTCAGGGTGAGCTGGTTGCGGGTGGCCACATCGGTGGTGAAGGCCAGGATCGGCTGCTGGGCGCGGTAGCGGGAGAGCCGGCGGGCGGTGTCGCCGGACTGGGTGAAGGCCACCAGCGACTTGGCGCCGAGGAAGTCGGCGATCTCGGCGGCCGCGCGGGCCACCGAACCGCCCTGGGTGCGCGGCTTCTTGCCGGGCACCAGCGGCTGCAGACCGCGCGAGAGCAGCTCCTGCTCGGCGGCCTGGACGATCCGGGACATCGTCTTGACCGTCTCGATCGGGTACGAGCCGACCGAGGACTCGGCGGAGAGCATCACCGCGTCGGTGCCGTCCAGGATCGCGTTGGCGACGTCGGAGGCCTCGGCGCGGGTCGGCCGGGAGTTGGTGATCATCGACTCCATCATCTGGGTCGCGACGATCACCGGCTTGGCGTTGCGGCGGCAGAGCTCGATCAGCCGCTTCTGCACCATCGGGACCCTCTCCAGCGGATACTCCACCGCGAGGTCACCACGGGCCACCATGACCCCGTCGAAGGCCGCGACGACCTCGGTCATATTGGCGACCGCCTGCGGCTTCTCCACCTTGGCGATCACCGGCACCCGGCGGCCCACCTCGTCCATGACGCGGTGGACGTCCCGGACGTCGGACGCGTCCCGGACGAAGGACAGGGCGACCATGTCGCACCCCATCCGCAGGGCGAACTTCAGGTCCTCGACGTCCTTATCGGACAGCGCGGGCACATTGACCGCCGCACCCGGCAGGTTGATCCCCTTGTGGTCGGAGATCACCCCGCCCTCGATGACGATGGTCCGGACCCGGGAGCCCTCGACCGCGGTGACCCGCAGCTCGACATTGCCGTCGTTGATCAGGACCTGGTCGCCCTTGGAGACATCGGCCGGCAGCCCCTTGTAGGTGGTGCCGCAGATGGTGCGGTCACCCTCCACGTCCTCGGTGGTGATGATGAACTCATCCCCGCGGACCAGCTCCACCGGCCCGTCCTTGAAGGTCTCCAGACGGATCTTGGGGCCCTGGAGGTCGGCGAGGACGCCGACCGCGTGCCCGGTCTCCTCGGATGCCTTGCGGACGCGGTGGTACCGCTCCTCATGCTCCGGGTGGGTTCCGTGGCTCATGTTGAACCGGGCCACGTTCATCCCGGCCTCGATGAGGGACTTGAGCTGATCGTAGGAGTCGACAGCGGGGCCCAGAGTGCAGACGATTTTGGAACGGCGCATGAGGCTGATCCTATCGGTTTGTTTCGGAGCGGAATTTTTGAGTCTTGGGCATAGCGGAGCCGGAACCGGAGGCTAGGCGCTGACCAGGTCGAACGTCCGGCCGGCGATCTCCAGCTCCTCATCGGTGGGCACCACGGCCACCGCGACCCGGCTGGACTCCGTGGAGATCAGCCGCGTCGTGGCGGAGCGCAGCGCGTTGCGGACGCCGTCCACCTCGATGCCGAACGCGGTGAGGTCGCGCATCGCCGCCTCCCGTACCGCCGCGGAGTTCTCCCCCACACCGGCGGTGAACGCGATGGCGTCCACCCGCCCGAGTACCGCGGTGTACGCGCCCACATACTTCCGCAGTCGGTGGATGTAGATGTCGAAGGCGAGCTGGGCGGCCTGATCGCCCTCGCCCATCCGGCGGCCGATCTCGCGCATGTCGTTGTCCCCGCACAGACCGGCCAGCCCACTGCGCTTGTTGAGCAGCGTGTCGATCTCCTCGGTCGACATACCGCCCACCCGGGACAGATGGAAGATCGCCGCCGGGTCGATGTCCCCCGAGCGGGTACCCATCACCAGGCCCTCCAACGGGGTCAGCCCCATCGAGGTCTCCACGCAGACGCCGCCGCGCACCGCCGAGGTGCTGGCCCCGTTGCCCAGGTGCAGCACGATCGTGTTGACCTCCGCCGGGTCCTTGCCCAGCAGGGCGGCGGTGGCCCGGGAGACATACGCGTGCGAGGTGCCGTGGAAGCCGTAGCGCCGCACCCCCCAGCGGTCGGCGGTCGCCACGTCGATCGCGTAGCGCGCCGCCGCCTCCGGGATGGTCGAGTGGAACGCCGTGTCGAAGACCGCGACCTGCGGCAGGTCCGGGCGCAGCGCGCGGGCCACCTTGATCCCGGTGACGTTGGCCGGGTTGTGCAGCGGTGCCAGCGGGATCAGCTTCTCGATCTCCTCGACCACCTCATCGGTGATCAGGGCCGGCTCGGTGAACCGGGTGCCGCCGTGCACCACCCGGTGGCCGACCGCCGCCAGCTCGGGCGAGTCGAGCCCCAGGCCCTGGGCGGCCAGTTCGTCGGCCACCTGCTTGAGGGCCGCCGCGTGGTCGGCCACGGGCCCCTCACCGATCCGCTCCACGATGCCGAAGGCCGGCCGGGAGCCGTCGGCCATGTCCAGAAGCTGGTACTTCACGGACGAGGAGCCGGAGTTGAGGACGAGGACTCGGGAGCCGTTCACGCGGACTGCGCCTTCTCTGTGGGGGACGCCGGGGAGGTCGGCGACGCGGGGGACGCCGGGGACTGGGCCTGGATGGCGGTGATCGAGACGGTGTTGACGATGTCCTGGACGAGTGCCCCGCGGGACAGGTCGTTCACCGGCTTGCGCAGACCCTGCAGCACCGGGCCGACCGCGACGGCGCCCGCCGAGCGCTGCACGGCCTTGTAGGTGTTGTTGCCGGTGTTCAGGTCCGGGAAGATCAGCACAGTGGCGTTGCCCGCCACCTCGGAGTCGGGCAGCTTGGTCGCCGCGACCGCGGCGTCCACCGCCGCGTCGTACTGGATCGGACCCTCGACCAGCAGATCGGGGCGGCGTTCGCGGACCAGCGCGGTCGCCTTGCGGACCTTGTCCACATCCGCGCCGGAGCCCGAGGTGCCGGTGGAGTACGACAGCATCGCGATCCTCGGCTCCACCCCGAACCGGGCGGCCGTCGTCGCCGACTGGATGGCGATGTCCGCGAGCTGCTCGGCGTCCGGGTCGGGGTTGACCGCGCAGTCGCCGTACACCAGCACCCGGTCGGCCAGGCACATGAAGAAGACCGAGGAGACGATCTCGGCGCCCGGCGCGGTCTTGATGATCTCGAAGGCGGGCCGGATGGTGGCGGCGGTGGAGTGCACGGCGCCCGAGACCATGCCGTCGGCCAGGCCCTCCTGGACCATCAGGGTGCCGAAGTAGGAGACGTCGGCCACCACGTCGTACGCCAGCTCGTAGGAGACGCCCTTGTGGGCGCGCAGCTTCGCGTACCCCTCGGCGAAGCGCTCGCGCAGCGGGGAGGTCTGCGGATCGACGATCCGCGCCTCGGCGAGCTGGATGCCGAGCTCGGCGGCGCGCTTGCGGATCGCGCCCTCCTCGCCCAGCAGTGTGAGATCGCACACATCGCGGCGGAGCAGTACGTCGGCGGCGCGCAGCACCCGCTCCTCCGCGCCCTCGGGCAGCACCACCCGGCGGCGACGGGATCGGGACCGCTCGATCAGCTCGCGCTCGAACATCATCGGGGTGACCCGGCCGGAGCGGCCCACCGAGATGCGCTCGGTCAGCGCGGCGGTGTCCACATGCCGCTCGAAGAGGCCGAGCGCGGTCTCCGCCTTGCGCGGCGCGCTCGCCGTGAGCTTGCCCTCGATGGCGAACAGCTCGGCCGCCGTCGGGAAGGACCCGCCCGCCACCGACACCACCGGGGTCCCCGGGGCCAGCCGCGAGGCCAGCGCCAGGATGTCCGGGCCCGGCCGCTCGTCCAGGGTGAGCAGCACCCCGGCGATCGGCGGGGCGCCGGCGCTGTGCGCGGCGAGCGCGCCCACGATCAGGTCCGCGCGGTCCCCGGGCGTCACCACCAGACAGCCCTCGGTCAGCGCGGGCAGGAAGCTCGGCAGCATCGCGCCGCCGAAGACGAAGTCCCGCACATCCCGGGAGAGCCCGGTGTCATCGCCGAGCAGCACCTCCGCGCCCAGGGTGCGGACGATCTGGGAGACGGTGGGCGCCGACAGCGACGGGTCCTCGGGCAGCACATAGCTGGGGACCGGCAGCTTGGCGGCCAGCCGCTCGGCGAGGGCCTCGCGGTCCCCGGGCACCACCCGGTTGACGACCACCGCGACCACATCGCAGCCTTGCGCCTCGTACGCGCGGTAGGCGTTGTGGGCCTCGGCGCCGGCCGATTCGGCGGTCTGCCGCTGCCCGCCGACGACCGTGATCACCGAGGCGCCGAACTCATTGGCGAGCCGTGCGTTCAGCCCCAGTTCGTCGGGGAGGCTGGTGGCCGCGTAGTCGCTGCCCAGCACCAGGACGTAGTCATACGCGTCGGCGACCTCGTGGAAGCGGCCGACGAGCTGCGAGACCAGTTCGTCGGCGCCCCGCTCGGCCTGGAGCGTGGCCGCCTCGTGATACGTCATGCCGAAGACCGACTCCGGCGACTGGCCGAGCCGGTAGCGCGCCCGCAGCAGGTCGAAGAGGCGATCGGGGTCGTCGTGCACCAGGGGGCGGAAGACGCCGACCCGGTCCACATGACGGGTCAGGAGCTCCATCACCCCCAGCTCCACGACCTGGCGTCCGTCGCCACGCTCGACTCCGGTCACGTACACGCTGCGTGTCACGCGCACTCTCCGTTCCTCTGGCGTTCTCGGGTGTTTTCCGTTTGTGCGCCCGGGGGACACAAATTGGCCACATTGAACGGCCCGGTCCTCTTGACAATACCTGCGACCGTGATTAAGGCGCTGGCCGCTTGGGGGATACAGCACTACCCCGCCCATGAAACAATCGGACTGGCTCACATCTACCCGTAGGGAGCAGGAGACACAGCACGATGCGCATCGGAGTTCTCACCGCAGGCGGCGACTGCCCCGGCCTCAACGCTGTGATCCGGTCGGTGGTGCACCGCGCGGTCGCCGGCCATGGCGACGAGGTGATCGGGTTCGAGGACGGCTTCAAGGGCCTCCTCGACGGCCGTCGCCACAAGCTCGACCTCGACGCCGTCAGCGGCATCCTGGCCCGCGGCGGCACCATCCTCGGATCCTCCCGGCTGGAGCGCGCCCGGCTGCGCGAGGCGTGCGAGACCTCGAAGGACCACGCGCGTGACTACGGGATAGATGTGCTGATCCCGATCGGCGGCGAGGGCACCCTCACCGCCGCGCGGATGCTCTCCGACGCCGGGCTGCCGATCGTCGGCGTCCCGAAGACGATCGACAACGACATCTCCTCCACCGACCGCACCTTCGGCTTCGACACCGCCGTCGGCGTCGCCACCGAGGCGATGGACCGGCTGAAGACCACCGCCGAATCGCATCAGCGGGTCATGGTCGTCGAGGTCATGGGGCGCCACGCGGGCTGGATCGCGCTGGAGTCCGGGATGGCCGGCGGCGCCCACGGCATCTGCCTGCCCGAGCGGCCCTTCGAGGTCGACGGGCTGGTGAAGATGGTCGAGGAGCGGTTCGCCCGCGGCAAGAAGTTCGCCGTCATCTGCGTCGCCGAGGGCGCGCACCCGGCCGAGGGCTCCATGGAGTACCAGAAGGGCGCGATCGACCAGTACGGCCATGAGCGGTTCACCGGTATCGGCAACCGCCTCGCGGCCGAGCTGGAGCGGCGCCTGGGCAAGGAGGCCCGCCCGGTCATCCTGGGCCATGTGCAGCGCGGCGGCACGCCCACCGCGTACGACCGCGTGCTGGCCACCCGCTTCGGCTGGCACGCCGTCGAGGCGGCGCACCGCGGCGACTTCGGCATGATGACCGCGCTGCGCGGCACGGACATCACGATGGTGCCGATCGCCGAGGCGGTCACCGAGCTCAAGACCGTTCCGGTCGACCGGATGGACGAGGCCGAGTCGGTCTTCTGATCCGTCAGGCCGCCGCGCTCGCTTGGTCGTTGGGGGCGCTCTCGCCTCTCTCGTCGGCTGTGGGCGGCCTTCGGCGGGTCTTCCGCCCCTCTGATACTGTCCCCGCCTGATCAAGGGGGAACTGATCAGGAGATGTGAGGAGTCAAGGGCGGGATGCGTGGTTTATGGGGCCGTGCGCGGCAGCGCCGCAAGCCCCTCGTCGTACTGATGGCGGTGGTGGGGATCGCGGGAGCCGTCCTCGCCACCAGGGACAGCGGTGGCGGCCATCTCGCCGCCAACCAGGCCCAGTTGAGGAAGGCGTGCGACAGCACCCTGCCGTACGGGGACCTCGAACGGCTGGTGCGTGACGAGCGGCCGGGCAAGCTCGGACAGCACGGCACGATGCTCGCCCCCGGCCAGGAGAGCCGTTCGTTACTGGACTGCTCGCTGTCCTGGGGAGACGGCTACGGGGTCACGGTCCATGCCGAGGCGCTGGTGTCCGATGTCCCCCAGCCCGTCGAGACCCGGGACCTGCTGGAACCGGCCGGTGGCCACGGCACCTTCGTGGCGCCGGGCACCACCGGCCAGTACGGCAAGCGGGGAGCCTGGCTGGTGACCGACTGCCTGGGCGGGCTCGGCGGCCGGGTCCGGCCCACGACCGATCTGTATGTGACGGCCCGGGTCACGGACGGGGCGGACGACGCCGACGGGGCCGACGGGGCGGACGACGCCGACGAGGCGACGTCGGGGAACGGCAAGCCGGACCGCGTCACCGCGCTCCTCGGCTTCCGTACCGCCGTACAGGTCGCCAACGTCCTCACCAAGGCCCAGCACTGCGGCTCCGGCCCGCTCGCGATGCCGAAAACCGTGGTGGACACGGACGAGACCCATGGCGCGCCCGGCCGGGCGTTGCGCAAATGCGAGTGGATCGACGGCTCTTCACTCCCCGGCATCGCCTCCGGCTCCTGGACCACCCTCGGCGATCTGCAGGAGTCCACCGCCCTGAGCGCCTGCGCCGGGGAGTGGGACGCGGCGAAGAACGCCGGGAAGCGCCCGCGCCCGAAGGAGTGGCAGGTCACCGAGGTCGAGGCGGCCAGTTGGTCGGGGGTCCTCGGCCGGTCCGCCTACGACTCCTACGAACGCGAGGGTCATGTGCCCGGGTGGGGAGCGCAGGAGGACGCGAGCCCCTCAGAGGCCGGTTCCGAGGCGGACTCTGAGGCGGACGCCGGTCGTGGTGTACGGCAGGAGGACCGCGTCTCCTCCTACGCCGGACGGCCCCAACTCGCCCTGTGGGCCCAGTCGGTGTGCGGCGGCCGCACCACCTACCACCGGGTCGCCGTCCTCCCCGAGATCCGGCTCGAGGACGGCGAGACCGCCGTCATCAGCGGCAAGGACCGCGCCAGGCTCTCCACCACCGCCCGTACGGTTCTCGACCGCTATCTCGACGCCGAGGACGGCTGGCCCGCGTCGGCGGACTGCCGCGACACCAAGGTGCTCGGGGAGGTGGAGCAGTGGCACTGACCCGACCCCCACTCACCCGGCGCCGGGTCCGGGCCCTGGTGGCCGTCGCGATGGCGCTGGCCGCCCTCACCGGAGCGATCGTCTGGTTCGCGGGCAGCGAGGACCGGGCGCTGGACGGGGCCTGCGACGGGGTGCTTCCGGTCGGCGACGTCCGCGCGGTGCTCGGCGAGGACGCCGAACTGGACGTGACCAACCGCACCGAGGGCGCCTTCGGCGACAAGGCCGCCACAAGCGGCGGCAAGCGGGCCAACAGCCTGTCCGTCCGCTGCCGGATCGCCGCCGAGGGCACCGGCCACATCGCCGTCACCATCGCGGGCTCGCCCCGCCCCCGCGCCGAGTACGGAAACGGCGAGCTCTACGCCGCCGTACCCGCGAGCCACACGCTTCCCGTCCCCCTCGGCAACGGCTGGTCCGGCCTCTTCGCCACCGAGACCGCACGGCTGGACGACGCCGAGGACGGCAAGGCCACCACCGCCGTGCTGCTCGACTGCGCCCGGCGCGGCGACAGCCTGCTGATCACCGTCGAGACCGCGCTGCGCGGCGCCCTCACCCTCGACGACCCCGCCGTCCGCCCCGACTTCGTCCGCACCGCCACCGCCACCGCCGAGGCGGCCAACGACCACTGGGGCTGCGGCGCCCGCCTGGGCACATCCGTCCGTACGGTGGGCCTGCCGGTGAACGAGGACGAGTACGAACCGCTGCTCGGCGCCAAGGGCACCTGTGCGGCCGTCCCCACCGCCTCCCGCTCCGCCGTCTCCACCGCCCGCGAGACCGCCCGCGACCGCGCGCCGCGCGAGAGCTGCGTCCTCGGCACGCGGGACGGCTCACCGCTCTACCGCCTTGAGGCGTACTACGGCCCGTACGCGGAGGACGCCCGTTCCCAGTACACCCGGGACTACGACTACGAGAACGTGACCCCCGCCGAGAAGCCCGCCGGACGGCTCGGCCAGAGCGCCTACTGGGCCGGTGCCACCTGCCCGCGCGGCGCCGACTCCGCCCTCTACCTCATCCGCGCCGCCGACGCCGACGGCGAAACCCGCCGTCGCCCCGACCTCGCCTACGAACGCGCCGCGCTGGCGGCTTTCGCCGCCGCCTCGGCCGAACACCACGGCTGCGCGGCGCCGAGCCTGCCCAAGGGCTGAACCACCGGCCGAACCCGGGATGTCCGGCAGACTGTGCCGCCTGCAGCGGGCTGTTCCCCTCCCCGCGCCTTGCCGTAACTGGGGCTCTGCCCCAGCCCCCGGTGACGGGAACGGGCGGGTGGGCATCTCGTCTCCCCGCCCGGTGCCGGGGCATGGCGGCTGGGCCGCGTGGCGGGGCTCCGCTTCTGGGGTCCTCTCCTGGCCCCTTGCCGTTATTGGGGCTCTGCCCGGCCCCCGGTGGCGGGAACGGGCGGGCGTCTCGCCTTCCCGCCCGTTGCCGGGGCATGGCGGCTGGGCCGCGTGGTGGGGCTCTGCCCCTGGGGTTCCCCTCCCCGCGCCTTGCCGTAACTGGGGCTCTGCCCCAGCCCCCGGTGGCGGGAACGGGCGGGTGGGCATCTCGTCTCCCCGCCCGGTGCCGGGGCATGGCGGCTGGGCCGCGTGGTGGGGCTCCGCTTCTGGGGTCCTCTCCTGGCCCCTTGCCGTTATTGGGGCTCTGCCCGGCCCCCGGTGGCGGGAATGGGCGGGCGTCTCGCCTTCCCGCCCGTTGCCGGGGCATCGGTACGGCGGCTCCGCCGCGTGGCGGGCTCCGCCCCCGGGGTCCAGGGGCGGAGCCTCTGGTATCGGGAAGGGGCGGGTAGGGGAAGACAGAACCGCCGGGCACCCCGTAGCAGCGGCGCCGCCGTCATCCCTTGACGGCGCCGCCCAGGGCGAAGCCGCCGCCCAGGCGGCGGGAGATCAGGATGTAGAGCAGCAGCACAGGCGTCGAGTAGAGGATCGAGAAGGCGGCCAACTGGCCGTAGACGACCTGGCCGTAGTTGCCGAAGAAGGTGAAGATCGAGACGGACGCGGGGAGCTGTTCGGGGGAGAGCAGCAGCATGAAGGGGACGAAGAAGTTGCCCCACATCATGATGAAGCTGTAGATCATCACCACCGTGATGCCCGGGCCCATCAGCGGCAGGATGACCCGGGTCAGGCTCTGCAGCCAGGAGGCGCCGTCGGTCCAGGCGGCCTCTTCCAGGATCACCGGCACGCCGTCCATGAAGTTCTTCATCAGCCAGATGGCGAAGGGGAGTTGGGAGGCGGCGAGGAAGAGCGCCGTGCCGGACATGGTGTCGATGAGGTCCACCTGAACGAAGAGTCCGTAGACCGGAACCATGATCGCGGTGATCGGCAGACAGGTGGTGAAGAGCACCGTCAGCAGATACGGGCGTACGACGCGGGAGCGGAAGCGGGAGAGGGGATAGGCGGCCAGCGCGGCGCAGGCGACGGTCAGGATGGTGGCGCCGCCGCACAGGAGCAGGCTGTTGAGCATCGGCGTGAAGGTGATCTCGTCCGTCCACACCGCCGAGAAGTTGTCCAGTGTGGGCGAGCCGGGCGCCGAGACCCGCAGGGTGGCGTCGCTGTCGATGGAGGCCAGGACCAGCCAGGCGAGCGGGAGCAGAAACGCGGCCGCGATGAGCAGCAGCGCGGCGTCGGCGGCCAGTCGACGGCGTCGGCTCGGGGACCAGCGGGGGCGCGGGCGGGATGCGGCGGAGCCGGACCATGGGCGGGCGGGGCGGGCGGAGAGCGTGGACAACCTCGGACCTCCTCGCGCGCTTGCGAGCGCAGTCGATCAGCGTGTCGTCCATGAAACCTGTTGCCACTCGCGTTGGGGAAGACGCGTGCGCGGTTCGCTCTCCTTGCGGTGTCGCCCTACGGCGTGGGCTTACCGTGTCGCCTTACGGCGTCGGCGGGGCGATGTCCACCGGCTGGTCGTTCCGCAACTGGTCGAAGAGGCGCCTCGCCTGCGTCACGTTCCACTGCACGGCGCTGCCCTTGGAGGTCCGGAGGTTGGGGTTGGCCACCGGGACGTTGAGCTGCCTGCCGTTGCCCGAGGTGACGCCCTTCATCGCCTCGAACAGGGACATCAGGTTCCGCAGGCCCATGTCCTTGTCGACGATGAGCGTGTCCAGGCCCGCGCGTACGGTCGGGAAGGCCGCGAACGGGTTGGCCAGGACGCCCGGTGTGGCGGCCTTGTCGGCGAGGGCGGCCAGGAACTTCTGCTGGTTCTGGGTGCGGCCCAGGTCGCCCTTGGCCTCCTGCTTGCGCTGGCGGACGAAGGCGAGCGCCTTCGCGCCGTCGAGGGTGTGGCAGCCCTTTTGCAGGTCCAGTCCGGACTTGGGGTCCTTGATGTCGCGGTCCACGCACATCCGTACGCCGCCGACCGCGTCCACGACGTCCACGAAGCCGGAGAAGCCGATCTCCGCGTAGTGGTCGATGCGCAGCCCCGTGTTGCGCTCGATGGTCGAGACGAGGAGGTCGGGGCCGCCCATCGAGTACGCGGCGTTCAGCTTGTTCTGGGACGGGGCGAAGGTCTTGCCGGTGTCGGGGCGGAGGAACCCCGGGATGGTCACCCAGGAGTCGCGCGGCAGGCTCATCATCGTGGTGCCGTTGGACCCGGTGTGCAGCACCATCATCGAGTCGGTGCGGCGGCCCTCGGCCGAGCCGGTGCGCAGGTTCTTCCTGGCCTGCTCGGAGAGGCCCTCCCGGCTGTCGGAGCCCACGATGAGGTAGTTGGTGCCCTTGCCGGGCGGTGGGCGGTCCGGTGATTTGCCGAGGTCGACCTCGCGGTTGAGCTGGGTGTCGGCCCAGACGTAGGCGCTGCCGGAGGCGAGGAGCAGCGCGGAGACGGTCACGATGGCCAGCCGGATGATCCGGCGGCGCCGGCTGAGGGGCTCCTTGGGGGCGCGGCGCCGGACGGTGGGGGTGGGGTCCGGTTCGGGTGTGGGGGTGAGGGTGGGGGTGGGGGTGAGTGTGGGGGTGGCCAGGGTCTCCTCGCCCCTGCGGTACGGGGCGGGTTTCGTCGGGACGCCTGGCGTTCCCTGCGCGGGCATGCCCTGGGTCCCCTGCATGGGGGTCCCCTGCACGGGGATGCTCTGCGTCTCCGCCGTGGAGATGTCCCAGGCCCGCCCCGACGGCCGGTTCGCGGCGGCCCACCCGTCCAACCGATCGCTCATCGGGACTCCTTCGTGGATACCCCCGGCTTCAGCCGGGGGAGGAAACGAAGCTCCTGCGGAGCAGGGCAGGGAAGGGCGAATCGCCGCCAGGGCGATTCGGTGTCTGCGGTCACCGGCCGACACCTGCCCCTCACACGGGAGCTGATAGAGTGTGAGGCATGGCGCAGCAGGTCAAGCGGGCGTTCAAGTACCGCTTTTACCCCACGGACGAGCAGGCAGCCGAGCTGTCCCGCACGTTCGGCTGCGTCCGCCTCGTGTACAACAAGGCGCTGGAGGAGCGCACGCGGGCCTGGTACGGCGAGCAGCGCCGCATCTCCTACGTGCAGTCCTCCGCCGCGCTGACGGAGTGGAAGAAGAACGAGGAACTGGCCTTCCTGGCGGAGGTGTCCTCGGTCCCGCTCCAGCAGGCGCTGCGCCATCTCCAGACGGCGTTCGGGAACTTCTTCGCCAGGCGGGCCAAGTACCCGCGCTACAAGTCGCGGAAGACGTCCCGGGCGTCGGCCGAGTACACCCGCAGTGCCTTCACGTGGCGCGAGGGGCGCCTGACGCTGGCGAAGACGGCCGGGCCGCTGGACATCCGCTGGTCCCGTCCCCTCCCGGAGGGTGCCGAGCCCACGACTGCGACGGTGTCCCGCGACGCCGCCGGGCGCTGGTTCGTCTCCCTGCTCGTCGAGGACACCATCACCCCGGCCCCCGCCACCAGTGCGGCGGTGGGTATCGACGCCGGGGTCACCTCCCTGGTGACCCTGTCCACCGGGGAGAAGATCGCCAACCCCCGGCATGAGCGCCGCGACCGTAAGCGGCTCGGGAAGGCGCAGCGGGAGCTGTCCCGTAAGGCGAAGGGCTCGGCGAACCGGGAGAAGGCACGCCGGAAGGTCGCCCGTGTGCACGCGCGGATCGCTGACCGGCGCCGGGACTTCCTGCACAAGCTGACCACTCGTCTCGTCCGTGAGAACCAAACGGTCGTGATCGAGGACCTCACCGTCCGTAACCTGCTGAAGAACGGCAAGCTTGCGCGCGCCATCTCGGATGCGGCGTGGACGGATCTGCGCATGATGCTGGAGTACAAGTGCGCCTGGTACGGGCGTGAACTCGTGACGGTCGACCGCTGGTTCCCCAGCTCGAAGCTGTGCGGGGCCTGCGGCACGGTCCGCGGGAAGCTGCCGCTGAACGTCCGTGAGTGGACGTGTGAGTGCGGCGCTGTGCATGACCGCGACGTGAACGCGGCACGCAACATCCTGGCCGCCGGGCTGGCGGCCTCTGCCTGTGGAGACGGTGTAAGACCTCAACGGGAGTCCTCCCGGACGGGGCGGTCGTCGGTGAAGCAGGAACCCCAGCGGGCGACCGCTGGAATCCCCCGCCCTTAAGCGGGGGAGGAAGTCAAGGGCGCAGTCTGCCCAGCGGCCGGAGGGGCCGCCGTCGCTTCATAGAGCTATGACAACTTCGGTGCGGCGTTGAACGCGGGGGTGGTCCCCATCCGTCAGGCCGTCGATGCCGTCACGTCGATGCCGTCACTTAGAGGTCAAGCTCCGGTACGCGGGTGCCTCGCCCAGCGCCTGGGCGGCCGTCCCCGAGCGCTGGATGCGGTGCCATCGCAGCCGCGTCCCGAGCAGGAGGGCGACCACGGACTGGATGACCACCAGATACATGAGCTGCCGGTAGACGAAGAGCTGGAACGGCAGGGACCACAGTGCCCGCATCCGCTCGCCGTCCAGCCGCAGCGCGTATCCGGCGCAGACCATCTGGATCGCGAGATAGCCGAGCCACACCCCGGCCGCCTCCCCCGGGTCGAGGAAGAGCGCCCCGTACAGGGCGAACAGGTCGATCACGGGCGCCAGCAGCGGCAGCAGCACCTGGAAGAGCGTGAGATAGCTGAGCCCCCGGCGGCCGAACCGTCCCACCGAGCCCAGGGAGACCACCGCGCGGCGGTGCTTCCACATGGCCTGGAGGGTGCCGTACCCCCAGCGGTAGCGCTGGCGCCACAACTGGCGCAGGGAGGTGGGTACCTCGGTCCAGGCGACGGCGGTCTCCTCGTAGACGACCCGCCAGCCCGCCCGCCACAGCGCCATGGTCAGGTCGGTGTCCTCGGCGAGGGTGTCCTCGCTGACTCCGCCGACGCCCATGAGCGCGTCCCGCCGGAAGGCCCCGATGGCGCCGGGCACGGTCGGCATGCACTCCAGCACCTCGAACATCCGCCGGTCGAGGTTGAAGCCGAAGACGTACTCCAGGTGCTGCCACCGGCCCAGCAGGCTGCGCCGGTTGCCGACCTTGGTGTTGCCGCTCACCGCGCCGACGGCCGGGTGGGCGAGGGGCTGGATGAGCTGGTGGATGGCGTCCGGTTCGAAGACGGTGTCGGCGTCGACCATCACGACGATGTCGTGCCGGGTGTGGGCCAGCCCGGTGTTGAGGGCGGCGGCCTTGCCCGCGTTGGGCTGGCGGACCACCAGTACCCGGGGGTCGTCGACGCTCACGGCGATATCGGCCGTACGGTCCGTCGACCCGTCGTCGATCACGACGAGTTGAAGGCGCTGATGGGTGGAGGCGAGCAGCGACCGGATGGTGGCCTCGATGCCCGCCTCCTCGTTGTACGCGGGGATGAGCACCGTCACCGGCTCGTTCACCTCGCGCGGCCAGGGCGCGCCGGGCCGGAAGCGGGTGAGCCGCCGGACATGGGTACGGGCGAACAGCACGAGCATCAGCAGCCGCAGCACCCCCAGCGCCCCCGCGATCCCCAGCACCCAGGTCATGGTGGACACGAAGCCGCGGCCGATGGCCGCGACCCAGATCAGCGCCTTGCCCTCCCAGCGCTCCAGGTTGGAGACCGGCACGTCGACCGGGGGTACGCCGAGCCCGCCGGTCACGGTGGTGAACTTCTTCGCCCGCGGGTCCTTCAGCAGCTTCTCGGTCTCCTGATACGCGGTGTCCGTCTGGCTGAACTGCCGGACCACGCCCTGCGCGGGCTTCTTGGCCGACCGGTCGGCGGCCACCAGCGCGTACCCCTCCTCGGCGACCCGCCGCGCCGCCTGCCACTCGTCGCCGCACAGCGTGTCCACATCGGTGGTCAGCGGCAGCCGCAGCAGCCTCGGCTGGACCCCCACGGAGCCCGCCAGCGCCGACTCGGTGAGGGACAGCTCCATCCGGGAGCGGCTGGGGGAGGCGGTGCCCATGTCGGCGCCGGTGTAGGTGTTCGACCCGATCTCATGCCCCTCGGCGCGGATCCGGCGTACGAGGTCGGGGTACTGCGCCGCCTTGGCGCCGGAGACGAAGAACGTGGCCCGCGCGTCGTACCGGCGCAGCAGGTCCAGCAGGCGCGGGGTCTGGACGGGGTCGGGCCCGCCGTCGTAGGTGAGCGCGACCGTTCCGGCGGGCATGCCCACGGTCCGCACCTGATCGCCGTTGATCTGCACCACCGGCCCCCCGTCGGCCAGGGCCCGGGGCACCGGGCTGGTGCAGGGCCGCCGCGCCTTCGCCGCGTCGACCTCATGGGTGGTCCAGCCCTGGAACATCAGCAGGCCGAACATGACGGGAAGGACGAGGAGCAGAAGCAGCCAGTGCGCGCGCGGGTCACGGGACCGCTTGTGCCGGCCCCCTCGGGACAAGTGGCTGGTTTCCTGGCGTTTTTTCGACCGGTTGCCCTCAAACATGGTTGGTCGCACGGTAGTTGCGGGGCCCGGAGCGGGTCCGGCGATGCAGCGCGAATGGATAAGAATTCCGGGGTCGCCCCCGCCGCGCCGCCGCATCACGTAGTGCGCACGCGGAAGCGGCCGCCTCCGCGAGGTGGCTCTGCTTGACTGACGCCATGACCTCTGCCGATGCGTCCATCTTCGAGACCACCAGGCCCGCGTCCGCCGACTACCTCATCCGGTTCGCCGCGAGCGACGCCGGGCGCGGCTACAAAGAGCGGATGCTGGACGCGCTCGATCTCCGGGCCGGGCTGACCGTTCTGGACGCGGGCTGCGGCCCCGGCGCCGATCTTCCCGCCCTCGCGGAGGCGGTCGCCCCCGGCGGTACGGTCATCGGGGTCGACCGCGACCAGGAGATGCTGGACGCGGCGGCGGCGCGCACCGCCGCGCATCCGTGCGTCGAGCTGAGGCCGGGCGATATCCACGCCCTTCCCCTGGACGACGCCGCGGTGGACCGCGCCCGCACCGACCGGGTGCTGCAGTGGGTGGACGACCCGGCGCGGGCCCTCGCCGAGTTCCGCCGGGTCCTGCGGCCTGGCGGGCGGCTGGTGATGGGCGAGCCCGACTGGGACACCCTCGCCGTCGACCACCCCCACCCGTCGCTCTCCCGCGCCTACACCCGCCATATCACCGAGCAGGTGATCCGCAACGCCGCCATCGGCCGCCAGCTCGCCCGACTCGCCACCGACGCCGGGTTCCGCGTGCCGGAGGTCATTCCGGTCACCCAGGTCTTCCGCGATGTCCGCGCGGCGGACCGGGTCTTCGGATTCGAGCGCACCACCCGCCGTGCCATCGAGGCCGGTTACCTCAGCGAGTACCAGGCGGCCGTCTGGCTGCACCACCTCGCCCACCGCCCGTTCTTCGCCTCGGCGACGCTGTACGTGGTGGTGGCGGAGGCGTAGGCCGGTCGTGCCGCGGCCTCAGGCGGCCCGGAACCAGGTGGCCAGGGCCTCGTGCAGACCGTCGTTCGTGGTGCCCTGCCAGGCGATGTAGCAGTCGGGGCGGAGCAGGAGGGCGGTGTCGAGGCCGGGGGCGGGCACGGTGTCCACGTGGGGTGACCAGGGGCCCGGGTCGAGGGCGGCGGTGGGGTCCAGGAGGAGGGGGCGGGCGGTGCGGGTCAGGTCGCGCAGGCCCGGCAGGTCCGGGGCCCAGTGGCCGACGAGCGGGCCGGTCGCCGGACCCATGTCGTAGGCGATGTCCGCGCCGGCGAGCAGCCGCGCGATGTGCCGCCGGGTCGCGGGCTGGTCGAGCAGCTCGCCGAAGAGTTCGCGCAGCGCCGTCACCTCGCCGCCCGGCTGGATCAGCAGCGACTGGGCCTGCGTGTGCATGGCGACCCGCCGCGCCGCGGGGTGTCGTTCCGACTCGTATGTGTCGAGCAGCCCCTCCGCCGCGTGGCCGCGGACCTCCGCCGCCAGCTTCCACCCGAGGTTCACCGCGTCCTGGAGGCCCAGGTTGAGCCCCGGGCCGCCGATCGCCGAGTGCACGTGCGCGGCGTCGCCGAGCAGCACGACACGGCCCGCGCGGTAGCGCTCGGCGATCCGGGTGTTGCCGCCGTACAGCCGCCGCATCAGATGCGGTCCCGGCCCGGTCGGCGGGCCCAGGGGTACGTCCGTGCCGAGCACCCGGCGGGCGCTGGCCCGCAGTTCGTCCAGCGATGCCTCGCCCTCGGGGGGCTGCCCCCATTCCACGGTGGTCAGCTTCGGGTCGCCGTCCGGGGACGGTGCCCAGGCGATCAGCCCGTGCTCGGTCCGCAGATGCTGGAACGGCGGGATGGCGCCGAAACCGGGCACGGTGAGGCTGCCGTCCGGGCCGATCAGGTGTGCGGGCACGCTCACATGTCCGGTGCGCGACACCGAGTCGTCGCTCGTCACGCCGGGGAAGTCGATTCCGGTGAGCTTACGGACCGTGCTGCGCCCGCCGTCCGCGCCGACCAGGAACTCCGCCTCGATCGGCGCCCGCTCGCGCAGCTCGACCGTCACTGACTTCTCGCCCTGCGTCAGCCCGATGACCTCGTGCCCGCGCCGGATGTCCACACCCAGCTCCGCCGCGCGCTCGATGAGCATCCGCTCGATCCGGAGCTGCGGCACCAACAGCGTGTACAGCGGGTTGTCCGGCAGCTCGCTCAGGTCGAGCGGGAACGCGCCGAACGTGAACCGGGGCGCCGGTCTGGGCGTGGTGCCGGGCGTGGCCAGCCGCTCGTACAGCCCGCGCCGGTCGAGCATGCGGATGACCTGGCCGACGAGGCCGTTCGCGCGCTGCGTGTCGGTCGGTTCGGTGAGACGTTCCAGGACGACCGGACGCACACCGGCCAGGGCGAGTTCGCAGGCGAGCATCAGGCCGTTGGGCCCCGCGCCTGCGATGACGACCTCGATCATGAATTCCCCTTCGGGGCAGGCGAGTTGGGGGGCTTACGGGGTGGACGGCGTGGACAGCCCTACCGCGAACCGGGCGAGGGCGTCGGTGAGCAGGGGGCGCACCGGCACGGGTGGATCGGTGCGGAGATGGTGAGCGATGGCGGTGTGTACGGCGGCCACCACCGCCGACGCGACGAGGTGCGGGTACAGGTCCTGATCGAGGTCGCCGCCGGTGCGTTCGGTGATCGCGGCGGCGATCTCGGCCTCGGCGGTCGCCCCGGCGCGCAGCATCTCGCCCCGCAGCGCCGGTTCGGCGACCATCACGCGCACGCCCGCCGTCCACTGCGCCACGTCGGTGGCGGGGGGATGGGCCATCGACTCCGCGTCCGCCGCGAATTGCAGCAGTACGGAGTCGGTGATCGCGTCCCACAGCGGCTCGTCCGGCCGCTCGCGCAGCGCCTCCGCGATGCGCAGGAAGCGGTCGAGGTGGCGGAACGCGATCGCCTCGGCCTTGCTCGAGAAGTAGTTGTTGAACGTACGCGGCGAGACACTGGCCTCCTCGGCGATGTCCTCCACCTTGACCTTGTCGAACCCGCGCTCCACGGTCAGCCGGATCGCGGCCCAGCTCAGCGCCGCGTGCGTCTGGGCCTTCTTGCGCTCTCGCAGTCCCATGCGACCGAGAGTAGCAATTTGTGCGTGCCCCGCAAATCTGCGGGGCCCGCACTTTTTGTTAGGGCTCGGCTTGGGTCGGTGAGCTGGTCAGGTCCAGCTCGGCCCAGATCTCCTTGCCCACGGTCCGCTCGCGCACGCCCCAACGGGCGGCGAGAGCGCGGACGATGAGCAGGCCACGGCCGTGCCTGTCGCGGGGTGACGGGTGGCGGGGGCGGGGGAGTCGTTCGCCCCGGGGGTCGGATACGGCGATACGTAAGCGGGTTTTCGTGAGGGTGAGCTGAACCCGGAAGAGCCGCCCGGGGATGCGGGCGTGCCGGACGGCGTTGGTGGCCAGCTCGGACACGATGAGCGCGGCGTCGTCGGCGAGCGCGGGATGCCCCCACTCGGCGACGAGTCGCGTGGCGTGCTGGCGGGCCCTGGTCACGCTTATCGGTGTCGGGACGTAGTCGACGCGGCCCTCGTCGACGATGGGGTCGCTGGGGTCCGGGATCCGGGGGTCTTGGGGCGCGAATGCCATCGCGTACCTCCAGTGGGCAGGGCAGGGCGGAGCACGTCCGCCAACTGACGTCCCTGTGCGAGCGGTTCATCACGGAAGGTAGTCCCGTCGCCTCACCTCGCACAAGTTCCTCTTGGAGGATTTCCCCCGATCTGGTTTGCGGCGGCCTCGCCGGGCGGCCAGACTGTGCGCGTGACGACAAGTCAGCCGATGCAGGGCAATAGCACCTCGACCGTTCTGGGACGCAGGCTCGGTGGTGAGCTGACCAAGCTCCGCACCGCAGCGGGCCTGACGCAGACGCATGCCGCCAAGGTGCTCACCGGGTCCACGACCAAGGTCGCCAAGATGGAGGGCGGCTGGGTACCGATGCGGGACCCGGACATCCGCGCCCTGTGCGAGCTGTACGGCCTGAGCGACCCTGCGGCGGTGGGTGGGTTGTTGGAGCTGGCCCGCATCGACCGCGAACGCCGCAAGGCGAAGGGGTGGTGGAACGAGTTCCCGAACCTCGGGGACATGCAGGAATACGTCGCGTTGGAGAACGCGGCAACGAGCATCAGGACTTGGCAGCTCTGTCTGGTGCCTGGCCTGCTCCAAACCCCTGACTACGCACGTGCGTTGGCGATGGGCAATTCGACGAAGGGCCACCCCGACAGAGGTGAGACGTTGGTTGCCAGCAGAATCGCGCGACAGCGGCGGCTTTCCGAGGAGCCGACTCTCGGCCTGTGGGCGGTGGTCCACGAAGGCGCACTCCGGCATCGTGTTGGCGGTTCGACGGTGATGCGTGAGCAGTTGAAGCGCCTGGAGGAGGCGGCCCAGCAGTCGAACATCACCGTCCAGATCTTGCCGTTCGAGGCCGGAGCACATCTGGGCATGGGCGGGGCATTCAACATCATCTCGTTCGCGGAGCCGGGAGCCATGGACGTGGTGTATACAGAAACTGCCTTCGGCCAGCTATGGGTTGAGGGAGGTGACGAAGCCGCTCAGCACCAGGAGCTGTTCGAGAAGATCGCCCGCCACGCCCTCGCCGAGTCGGAGAGCAGGTCATTCATCGAAGCGCTCCGAGGAGAGATGTGAGCATGGCGGCTCTTGAGTTCCGGAAGTCCAGCTTCAGTACTGGCGATCGGGAGTGCGTCGAGGTGTCCACGAACGTGCCCGGCATCGTGGCGATACGGGACTCCAAGGACCCGGACGGTCGAATACTCAGGTTCACGCCCGCCGCCTGGGGGGCCTTTCAAGCAGTGCTTGCAGAGGAGGGGTGAACGGTGGCCGATCTAGCCCTCCGTAAGTCGAGCTACAGCCGCGGAGAGGAAGAGTGCGTCGAGGTGGCCACGAACGTTCCCGATGCCGTGGCGATACGTGACTCCAAGAACCCCGCCGGTCCGATGCTTCGGTTCACGCCCGCCGCCTGGGTGGCCTTCCAGGTCGTGCTAGCAGAGGAGGGATGAGCGGTGGCCGAATTGGTCTTCCATAAGTCGAGCCAGAGCAACGCCTTTGACGAGTGCGTAGAGGTGGCCACGAACGTGCCCGGCACCGTAGCGGTACGCGACTCCAAGAACCCCGGCGGCCCGATACTCCGGTTCACCCCCGCCGCCTGGGCGGACTTCCGGCGTGCTCTCGCCCAGAACGCCATGTGACCCACATCACCGGAACTCACCCCACCGCGCCGGTCAGCCAACACACGTGACCACAGATATGCGAACCCGGGTGCGGGCCGGGGATCCAGATGCGTTCGCGGAGCTGTTCGACGCCTACGCGCAGGCCGTCTACCACCACGCCTTCCGCCTGACCGCCGACTGGTCGGTGGCCGAGGACGTCATGTCGGCGACGTTCATGGAGGCGTGGCGGCGCCGTACGGCGGTCGATGCCGAAGGGGGATCCCTGCGGCCCTGGCTCCTGGGCATCGGCACCAACGTCGCCCGTACCCACTGCCGTAGCAACCGCCGATACCGGGCTGCCGCCGCCGCTGCCGCCGAGGCGGGGCCCGACTCGTTGCGGATCCCCGACCACGCCGAGGAGACGGCCGGACGCGTGGACGACCGGAGACGCATCAACGCCACGCTCACCGCCCTCGCTTCGCTGAAGCGCGCCGAACGCGAGGTCCTCGTCCTCTGCCTCTGGGAGGGCATGGAGTACGCCGACGTCGCCCGCACCCTCCACATCGCCATCGGAACCGTCCGCTCCAGGCTGTCCCGAGCCCGTACCAAGCTGCGCAAACTCGCCGACGCCGAACTGGGCCGCAAAAAACGGGAACTCACTCCGCTCACCCGGCAGGTAAAGGGCGATCGCAACCACGCGATCCGGTCCGCAGAGGAAGGAATCTGATGAACCACGCCAGCCCCTCCCAGCCGCACCCGGCTGAGTGGCCGGAGACCCAGGAACTCCTGGGCGCCGAGGAGCGGGGTCTGCCGGCGGGCCGCCACGAGTTTCACAAGGAGCAACTGATGGCCCAGATCCACGACGACCTCCGCACCACCAACGGCGCCCCGGCCGCCCCCGCGCGTCAGCGCAACCCGTTCCTGCGCCGGAACGTGCTGCTGCCCGCCATGGCCTGCGCCGTGGCCGCGGCGGTCGTGGGCGGCTTCGCCCTCGCCGGAGGCGATGGCGGCGACGGCGACGGTAAGACCCCCCTCGCCACCGGCCCCGCGCTGACCACCCAGGTCGGCACCGCCGACGCCAAGGCCGCCCCCGAGCTGCTCAACCGCATCTCCCTGGCCTCGGCCGACACCTCCGGGCCCACGGTGGGCGATGGCCAGTTCATCTACATCGCCTCCAAGGTGGCCAGCACCTACCCCAAGACCGTGGACGACAAGACCACGGTGGTCAGCGAGGAGTTGCACCCCCGCCAGGTCTGGCAGTCCCCTGAGGGGAAGGACGGCTGGCTGATCGAGCCGGGTCAGACCGGCGACAAGGGCATCACCCTGGCCGGTGAGCACCCGATCAGCGCGGCGTACAACGCCCTGGTGAAGCTGCCCACGGACCCCGACGCGCTGCTGAAGAAGATCTACCAGGACGTCGACAAGAACCGGGACAAGGAGGTTCCCCGCGACCAGGCGGCCTTCGTCGCCATCGGCGATCTGCTGACCGAGAGCTACCCGCCCGCCAAGCTCGCCCCCGCCCTCTACAAGGCCGCCGCCAAGATCCCGGGTGTGGCCGCGGTGGACGACGCGGTCGACGCCATGGGCCGTCATGGCATCGCGGTGGCGCGGCTGAACGAGGCCGATGGCCAGCGCGAGGAGTGGATCTTCGACAAGAAGAGCCTGGCCTTCCTCGGTGAGCGCATGGTCCAGGCCCAGCCCCCCAAGGACGGCCCGATCAAGCGCGGCACCGTGCTCTTCACCAGCGCGATCACCGAGCGCGCGGTCGTCGACGGCAACAAGCGGCTGCCCTCCGACTCCCAGGCGGGCTGACCCGCCGCGTCAGACCTCCCGGCGCATCAGCCGCAGATACACCGCAGCATGGGCGGCCTTCGAGTTGGCTGTCGACACCATGGCTGCGGGCTCTGTATAGGCTGGTGCGCGTGGATGTGACGGGGTGCCTTGGGTGTGACCTCCTGACCGGGCGCCGGGAGTTGCCCGGGGGCGTCCTGCACGAAACCGCTGCTTGGGTGGTGAACCACGTCGTCGGACCGATGAATCTCGGCACCTTGATCGTCGGTCCGCGGGAGCATGTCGTGGCCGTCGCGGAACTCGACGACACGGCAGCGGCGGAACTCGGCCCCTTGCTGCGCGATACCGCTCGTGTCGTGGAGACGTTGTGCCGGCCTGAGCAGACCTACGTCTGCATGTGGTCACACGGCCGCGACGCGCGCAAGCACCTGCACATCGCGGTTCAGCCGGTGACTACGGAGGTGCGGGCCCGCTACGGCGGGCTGCGTTCCGAGCAGCTCCAGGCCCGGATGCTGGCGGACGGTGACGAGCCGGACGTCACGGATGTCGAGCAGTTCTGCGAGCGGGCTCGCGAGCTGTTCCGAGGGATCACCGACAGCAGCCTCAAAGCCCGCAGATGATCACCGGCGCCGGGCCGGACAGCGCCACCGACCACGGGACGCGGCCTCTTCCGCCGCCGCTCGGCTATGTGTTGAGCAGGGCCTTGAAGCGGGCCGCGCCGTGGTGGGTCAGCCAGTCCTTGAAGGTGAGCAGGCCGGGGTGGAGGGCGCGTAGGGGCTCGATGTCGACCAAGGGGTAGATGCCGTCGTTGAGGGACTGGATGCCGCGGGCCGCCTCCTCGCTCTGGGCGCGTACGGCGTCGAGAGGGATGTGGACGTACGGGACCTCGTGGCCCGTGGCCCGGCTGATGGCGGCGGCGGTCTCCGGCGGGGTGAGGGTGTCGCCCGCCAGGTCGAAGGCGCGGGAGCGGAAGCGGTCGGGGTCGTCGAAGGCGAGGGCGGCGAAGGCCGCGATGTCGGACAGCGCGATGAACTGCTGGCGGGTGTCCGGGTTGTACGGAGTGGCCAGGGCGCCGCCCCGCAGACCCCATACGGGGTGGAGGAGGTTTTCCATGAAGGACGTGGGGCGCAGGACGGTCGCGGGCATGCCGATCGCGCCGATGTGCTCCTCGATGCGCCGCTTGCTCTCCAGCGTCGACAGCCCGCTGTCATTGTCGGCGCCGAACGCCGAGGCGTAGACGAGGAGTTGGGCCCCGGCGGCCTGCGCGGCGTCCGCCACGTTCCTGCCCCGCCGTACCTCGTCGTCCGGTCCGTATTCCGCGGGCAGGCCCGGCATACCGGGGGTGGGCTGGACGCTGAAGACACCGTGGGCTCCGCGGGCCGCGGCGTCGAGCGAGGCGCGGTCGTCCAGATCGCCCGCGACCAATTCGGCGCCCGCCGAGGCGAGGGCGACTGCCGCGGGGCTGGTGGTGTCCCGGGTGAGCGCGCGTACGTGGTGGCCGTCCGCGAGCAGTCGCCTCGCGGTGGCTCCGCCCTGCTGACCGGTCGCGCCGGTCACCAGGATGATGTGTTTCGACGTCATGGGGGTCATGGCGGAAGGCTCCCGAGTAGAATCGGAACGAGTAACCCGGTTAACGTACCGGAACGGACGACCCGCTTGTCAATCAGGGGGACGGAGATGGCGGCGAGGGAAGCGTCGCACGGCGCGGCAGAGGGCGAAGGGCTGCCCCCGGGAGGGCTGCCCCCGGAAAGGCTGCCCTCGCGGGCCGACGCGCGGCGGAACAGGGCGCGGGTACTGGCCGCCGCCAGGGCCTCGTTCGCGGCGGAGGGCGGCATGGCGCCGCTCGGCGCCATCGCCGAGCGGGCCGGGGTGGGTGCCGGGACGGTGTACCGCCACTTCCCCTCCAAGGAGGACCTTTTCGAGGCGGTGATCGCCGACAGCGTGGACGGGTTCGTCGCTGAGGGGCGGGCGTTGGCCGTGGCCGAGGACCCGGGGGCGGCGTTCTTCGGTTTCCTGGAGCGCGTGGTCAGGGAGGCGTCGCTCAACCGTGCGCTGTGCGAGGCATTCGTCCGGGAGGCACCCGGCCGTGCGCCCGAGGCGGCCGCGGCCGGTGCCAGGCGCGAGTTCGGTGAGGTGCTGAGTGTGCTGCTCCGGCGCGCCCAGGAGGCCGGAGTGGTGAGGGCGGATGTCGCGGCGGCGGATGTGCAGGCGCTGGTGGCGGGGTGCGCGGCCATGGAGCAGGGGCGCGGCCCCGGGACCGGGGTGCTGACGGCGGTGATGTGCGACGGATTGCGGGCGGAGCAAGCCGTAACGAAATTCCGTAACGGAATGGAGGAGGGTGGCGGCGGAGCCGCCGGTCCGCGTGACGAAATCGGTCGGTGCGAGATGTGCGGTGACCCACTGCCCGGCGACCGCACCGGCCGCGCGGGCCGCCCCGCGCGGTTCTGCGGGGCGGCGTGCAGGCAGAAGGCCCACCGGCGGCGCACGCGCGCCAGTGGCTGACCGCCTGCCCGTGACCGAACGGACGCGGAGGCGGCTGGGTGACGTACGTCATGGGAACGCGGCCGTCCGCGCGGACAGTTGAGGGTGTGATCGCAGACAGGGACATCAGCCCGGCGTCGGGCACCGGACCGTCGACGAGCGCCACGGCGGCGGTGTGTGCCTTGCTGGTCGCGGCGGTGCTGACGGGGGCCGCGCTCGCGGCCCCCGGGTCCGGCCTCGGCGTGCGGACGGAAGGCGTAGCCACCGGCGTGGGATCCGCCACGGGCGCGGGAGCCCCCACCGGCGGGGAAACCGCCACCGGCGTGGGAGCCGCCACCAGGGGCCCGGCCGGGGCCATCACCCCGGCGGGGTTCGGGACGGAGTGCGGAGCGGAGTTCAGAGGGGTGAGGTTCAGACCTCCTCGCGCATCAGCCGCAGATACACCACCGAGAACAGAGCCCCGACCAGCAGCAACAGCAGCGCCACCGCCGTGCCGTAGCCGATGAGGGACTTGTTGAACGCCTGGTCGTACATGAAGACCGGGAGCGTCTGGCTGCGGTTTCCCGGGCCGCCTCGGGTCATCGCCCAGATGAGGCCGAACACCGACAGCGTCTGCAAGGTGTTCAGCATCAGATTGGTGCCGATGGAGCGGCGGATCATCGGCAGGGTGATGTGCCAGAAGCGGCCGAGCCCACCCGCGCCGTCGACCTCCGCCGCCTCGGTGATCTCCTTGGGGATCTCGGACAGGGCGGCGGAGTAGACGAGCATCGAGAAGGCCGTGCCGCGCCAGACGTTGGCGAAGGACACGGCGAGGATGGGCAGGGTGTAGAGCCAGTTCTGGGACGGCAGGCCCAGCCAGTCCAGCAGTGCGTTGAGCGTGCCCTCGCGGCGGAAGAACGCGTACAGCAGGAAGCCCGCCACGATCTCGGGGACGACCCAGGCCGCG
Organism: Streptomyces violaceusniger Tu 4113; assembly: GCF_000147815.2. Lineage (NCBI taxonomy): Bacteria > Bacillati > Actinomycetota > Actinomycetes > Kitasatosporales > Streptomycetaceae > Streptomyces > Streptomyces violaceusniger. The sequence continues at coordinate 1,629,548 of NC_015957.1, forward strand.
ATGACGATCGCGCCGGTCACCGTCCGCACCGGGCGGGAGGCGCGCTGCATCAGGGCGGCGAGGGCCAGGCCCAGGGTGTTCTGGCCGACGAGGGAGGAGAGCAGGGTGAAGACGAGGGTGAGGACGACGGCGTTGCGGAAGTCGTCGTCCCCGAAGGCGCGCTGGAAGTTGTCCAGCCCCACGAAGTCCGTGGAGGACGCGCCCGTGAGCTGCATATTGGTGAAGGCGATATAGACGCAGTACGCGATGGGGCCACCGAGGAAGAGCAGCAGCATGACGGTGGCGGGGGCGAGCGGAAGCCAGCGCAGGGGGCGGCCGCGACGGCGGCCCGGCCGGGCCGGGGTGTCCGTCGGGGCCGCCGACACTTTGGTCGCGGTTGCCATCGGGGGCGGCCCTCAGCCCTGGCCGCTCGCCGCCACCGTGGCGCCGTCGGCGATGGATGTGAGCTGGTCGTCGTAGGACTTCGCGGCCTTCTCCGGTGAGGAGCCGCCGGCCGTCGCCGCCTCCATGGCCTCGCCGATCGCCGTGGACACCTGGGGATAGACGGGGGTGGTGGGGCGGTAGTGGGTGTACTTCACCAGGCCCGTGAAGAAGGTGATCCCGGGCATGGAGGAGGTGTACTTCGGGTCCTGCGCGACGTCCTTGCGGACCGCGATCTGGGCGTCGACGACGTCCCAGGTGACCGCGTTGTCCTTGGTCTGGAGCTGCTGGACGAACTTCCAGGCCAGATCGGGGTTCTTGGACTTCGCGGTGATCGCCCACGTCCAGCCGCCGGACATGCTGACCTGGCCGGGCGCCTGCCCGTTCTGGGTGGGCATCGGGGCCTGGCCGAGGGTCTTGGACCACTCGGGCCACGGCTTGCCGCCGGTCTTCAGCCAGTTCTGGCCCAGCCAGGAGCCGTCGAGGGCGATGGCCAGCTTGCCCCCGGGGAGCCATTCGCTGAAGACGGTCGTGCCGACGTTGGGATCGAGGGCGTCGGAGATGTCCGGGCCGAGCTTCTCGGAGTAGACGGTCCTCAGGAAGCCCAGCGCGTCCTGGAAGCCCTTGCCGCCGGTGACCCACTTCTTGGCGCCGGGGTCGTAGAGGGGGTTCCCGCCCGCCTCGCCCGTGCCGTACAGCAGCATCTCGAAGCTCTGCATGACGGAGGTCTCGCCCGGGGCCTTGCCGGTGTAGGTGTTGAGCGGGGTGACGCCGGGGACCTTCTTCTTGATCGTGCGCGCCGCCTTGAGGATGTCGTCCCAGTTCTTGGGCGACCAGTCGGCCGGCAGCCCGGCCTTGGCGAAGATCTTCTTGTTGAACCAGAGGCCACGGGTGTCGGTGCCGTCCGGGACGCCGTACGTCTTGCCGTCCTCGGCCTTGGCCGCCGCCTTCGCGGTGTCGACGAACTGGTCCCAGCTCTTCCACTTGGCCAGATAGTCGTCGAGGGGGCGCAGATAGCCCGCCTTGATGTCCGAGTTGATCCGGAAGGTGTCCTCGTAGACCAGGTCGGGGGCGGTCTTGGGGGACCGCATCATCTGCTGGACCTTGGTGGCGTAGTCGTTGTCCTGCGCCTGGATCGGGACCAGCTTGACCTTCTTGCCGGGGTTGGCCTTCTCGAACTGCTTCTTCACCTCGGCCAGATGGTTGTCCTTGAAGCGGATCTTGTTGTCCGTGGAGCGGTTGTAGACGACCTTGACGGTGTCCGGGTCGCTGCCCGAACCGCCACCGCAGGATGTGAGTCCTGCGGTGGCGGCGAGGGTGGCGGCGAGGATCAGTGGGGCGGTGGGGCGCACGGGCACGACCTCCTTGCTGGCCTCTGTGGGCTGCGCGCTGACCGTAAGGTCGGCTTCAACGGAAGGTCAATCCCCGTGACCTGGATCGTCACTTGATCGAACGCCGCCGCAGGTGTACGCCCCCCGTACGCCCTCGTACGCCCCGGGCGTACGGGGGCGTGGCTCAGCAGGTGGCAGCCGGACTCAGCCGTTGTACCCCGCGAGCACCTTGGTGAAGTCGTACGTGCCCTGGTCGATCCCGCTGCAGGCGTCGCCGTCCGTGCCGGAGCCGCACTTGCGGTCGCGGTTGAGCGACCAGAAGCTGACGCGGGCCAGGTGGTGGCTCTTGGCGTAGGACACCATGTCCTTGAAGTTGTTCAGGGATATGGTCTCGCCCGCGACGTCGGTCTTGCCGTTCATCGAGGAGAAGCCGACCTTGCGGTAGGCGGCGTCGGAGGAGAGGCCGTACGCGCCGGCCACGGTGTTCTTCAGACCGTCCACCGCCGACTTGGTGGCCCCCGCCATATCGATGGAGCCCTGGCCGAAGTCGAACGGCATGACTGCCCAGCCGTCCACGTCGAGCCCGGCCGTGGCGCCGCGCTTGACCAGGTCCTTGCCGTTGGAGTCGGGGCCGGACGTGGTGGTGCCGAAGGTGACGTACACCTTGATGCCGCTGTTCTTCTGCTTGACGGTCTTGAGCGCGTCGACCACCCGCTGGCGGACCGTCGCGTTCTCGAACTCGCTCGCTTCGATGTCGATGTCGATCGACTTGAGCTTGTAGGCGTCGATGACCTTCTGATACGCGCCGGCGAGTGCGGAGGCGGAGGAACACTTCTCGCCCAGTTTGTTACCGCTCCAGCCGCCGAAGGAGACGGTGACATCGCCGCCCGCCGAGCGGATGGAGTTGATCGTCGACTGGTCGTTGCCGCCGGTGAGCCCGCGGGAGCCGTCCCACTTGGGGTTGCAGCCACCGTCGGAGAGCATGAACGCCATCGTGAACTGCGTGGTGCCGGTCGCCGACATGACGTCCGTGGCCTTGGGCGGAGAGCCCCAACCCAGGTAGAGGTAGGGCCCGTTGAGCCCGCTGGGGGCGGCTGCGGTGTGCGGCGCCGCTTGCGCGGTGGCCGCCGTGGTGACGCCCGCGGCGAGCATGCCGACGGCGGCGGCGAGGGCGAGTCTGCGGTGATGCCGGGTTCGAGGCATGGCTGACGGAGCCTCCTGGTGGGGGGTGGGAGGGGGTCGAGCGAGGCGCGATCTGGCGAGCCTGAACCTAGCGAGGCGGCATGGCCGCGACAAGATGTCGGATAGGAAACTTTCCTATCGGGGGCGGATGGTGGGTGATCCGCGGTGCCCGGGCCGCCGCCGAGGTGTGGCGTGGTGCTGCCGGGTGCGTGGCTCCTCGCGGCGGCCCGGGCGGTGCCGGAGGGGTCTACTTGGTGTTGGTTCGATTCCAGAAGTGGTGGGTGAGGCCGCTGGCCGAGGTCGCCGACTCGATGGTGAAGCGATCCTGGACTTCGGCCTGTCCGTCCCACAGCGAGACCCCGGCGCCGAGGGTGATGGGCACGGTGACCAGGTGCATGAAGTCGATGAGGTCGGCCGTCAGGAACTGTCGGACGGTGGAAGGGCCGCCGCCGATGCGCACGTCCCGGCCGTCGGCGAGATCCTGGGCGTAGGCGAGTGCGTCCTCGGGGGTGGCGTCGAGAAAGTGGAAGCTGGTTCCGTTGTCGAAGTGGATGGGGTCGCGTCGGTGGTGGGTGAGCACCACCACGGGCGTGCGGAAGGGGGGTTCGTCGCCCCACCAGCCTCGCCAGTCGTCGTCGGCCCATTCGCCGGTCTGCGGGCCGAACTTGCCCCGGCCCATGATCTCGACCCCGATGCCCTGACCCCAGGTGCTGGTGAGAGCGCGATCGAGGGTGATCGGTTCATCCGCGACGTTCACGCCGTGGATGAACCGCCCGTCGAAGCGCCCGAACAGCCTCTCGGCGCCCCCGATGGGCTGGTCGATCGTGATCGTCTCGCCCGCGCTGTAGCCGTCGAGGGAGACGAACAAGTTGTGCACTCGGACCTTGGCCATGCGGCCACCTCCGGTGAGTGATTGCGAACTGCAACTGGTTGCTGAAACTCTACGATGGAGGAGTTGCGGGTTGCAATCAGTCGGGAGGTGCGTGCGCGATGCGTGAGGAGCCGCGTTCGGGTTGTGCGATCAACGCCGCGGTGGAGGTCTTGGGGGACCCGTGGACGCTGATCGTGCTGCGCGACGTGATCTTCGGTGGACGTCGTCACTTCCGCGATCTGCTGACCCGGAGCGAGGAGGGCATCGCGTCCAACATCCTCGCCGGCCGTCTGCGCAAGCTCGTCGAGGGAGGGCTGCTCAGCCGCGACGGTGCCACGCGTGGCCAGAAAGCGACCTACACCCTCACCGAAGCCGGCATCCAGACTCTCCCGGTGATGGTCGCCCTCGGCGCGTGGGGGTTGCGGCACCGACCCACGACCCCGGAGCTCGCGGTGCGTGCCCGCATCCTCGCGGAAGGCTCCCCGCACCTCGTCGATGAGCTCATGGACGAACTGCGCGAGATCCACCTCGGCGTCACTCGTGAAAGCCCGAAGAGCCCCACTGCTTCGGAGCGGTTGCAGCAGGCGTACGAAGCCGCGATCGCGACCGGAGACGGCCGCCCTTAGTGCTCGCTGAGCCAGCGGTACAGCAGCTCGGGACGGCCGATCTGTCCGTAGTGCGGGGCGCGGGCCGCCCGTCCCGCCTCCACCAGGTGTTCCAGATAGCGGCGGGCCGTGATCCGGGAGATTCCCACCGTCTCGGCGGTGGCCGCGGCCGAGATTCCCTCCTCCGCGCCGCGCAGTGCCTCGGTGACCGCGTGCAGGGTCGCCTGGGTCAGCCCCTTGGGCATCGCGGCGGGCTGCGGCGCCCGCAGTGCGGCCAGCGCGCGGTCCACCTCGTCCTGCCCGCTGGCCTCGCCCGCGGTCGCCCGGAACTCGGCGTACCGGAGGAGGCGGTCCCGGAGGGTGGAGAAGGTGAACGGTTTCAGCACGTACTGCACGACCCCGAGGGAGACCCCGTCGCGGACCATCGCCAGGTCCCGGGCCGAGGTGACCGCGATCACATCCGCCCCGTTCCCGGCCGCGCGCAGCGCCCGTACGAGCTGGAGGCCGTGCCCGTCGGGGAGGTAGAGGTCCAGCAGCAGCAGATCGGCGGGCGTCCGCTCCAGCAGCCGCTGGGCGTCCCCGCCGCTCCGCGCGGTCCCGATGACGGCGAAGCCGGGGACGCGGTCGACGTACATCCGGTGCGCGTCCGCCGCGACGGGGTCGTCTTCTACGACGAGAACCCGGATCGGCGCCGGATCCCCCGGTTTCGCCTGCGGCGGGCTCATGAACGGATTCCTTTCGGATGAGGTGCGGTGTGCGGCGCAGTGCGGCGCGGTGCAGTGCGGTGCGGCGCGGTGCGGTGCGGTGCGCGGAAGGCTTAGGGCTCCAATTTACGGAGGGTAACCGCGAGTGGCCAGATCCCTACGGTGATGATTCCCCTACCGCCCGTACTGAGGCGTTCGCCGACCGGGTCCCCTGCCCGCACGCGGCTGAATATGGCCCCCCGGCCGCGGGCGGGGCAGCGGGCGGCGCCGCGCTCGCGGCCGAGCCGTGCCCCGGCCCTCCGGTAGGTGTCGACGCGCCGTGGCGGGATGTGGCGGCGGTTCGCACGGGAGGGCCGGGCGGCCGCTCCCGGCACCGGGCTGGGTGGTGCGCCGTGCGGCGCTCGGGCCGGGCGGGCTCGTCGGGCCGGGGCTCCGACCGCCCCACGTCCCGCCCGCGCGCGGCTGGATAAGGCCGCCCGGCGGCCGGGATGGCGGGGGCGCCCCGTCGGGGCGGCCGCGCCCCCTGCCCCGGTGGCGTGCTGATGCTGTGCGGGGGCATCTCGGCCGGGTGTGGCGCGGCGTGCTGCCATGCCGGGGTTGGGTGGGTGGCCGTTCGGCAGGGCCCGCCCCGGGCGAGCCGCGGCCCGCCCCGGTGGCGCGCCCATGCTGGGCGGGCGTTCGGTGGGCGGCGGCGCGCCGTGCTGACGTGCGGTGGTTGGGCGGGTGGGCCGGCCGGCCGGGCTCGTCCCGTGCGCCGTGCGGGGGCGCCTCGGCCCCGGGTGCAGGCCGGTCGGCCGGTGGGTTGCGTGGGGCCGGGTCACGACGTGGCGGCCGGAGTCGCCAACGGCAGGCGGATCGTGAATTCGGCGCCGCCGTCCGGGGCGGCCGATACCTCCACTGTGCCCGCGTTGCGGCGAGCGGCCTGGCGGACCAGGGCCAGGCCCAGGCCGCGGCCCGGGGACTTCGTGCTCCAGCCGCGGCGGAAGACCTCCTCGGCCGCCGCCGGGTCCAGCCCCGCGCCGGTGTCCGCCACGCGCAGCGTCAGCTCGCCGCCGTCCGCGCGGGCGGTGACCGTGACGCGGGCGCTGCGGGGGGCACCGCCGTGGCCGACGCCCTCGGCGGCCGCGTCCGTGGCGTTGTCGATGAGGTTGCCGAGGATGGTCACCAGGTCGCGGGCGGGCAGGCCGGGTGGGAGGACGCCGTCGTCGATCCGGCTGTCGGGGGCGAGGACGAGTTCGACGCCGCGTTCGTTGGCCTGCGCCGCCTTGCCCAGCAGCAGCGCGGCCAGCACCGGTTCGGCGACCGCGCCCACCACCTGGTCGGTCAGCGCCTGGGCCAGCTCCAGCTCGGCGGTGGCGAAGTCGACCGCCTCGTCCTCCCGGCCCAGCTCGATCAACGAGACGACGGCATGCAGCCGATTCGCGGCCTCATGGGCCTGGGAGCGCAGCGCCTCCGCGAAGCCGCGTACCGAGTCCAGCTCGCCGGAGAGCGCCTGGAGCTCGGTGTGGTCGCGCAGGGTGACGACCGTGCCGCGCTGTTCGCCGCTGCTCACCGGGGAGGTGTTGACGACCACGACCCGTTCCGCGGTCAGATGCAGTTCGTCCACGCGCGTCTCGGTGGCCAGCAGGGCGCCGGTCAGCGCGGGCGGCAGGCCCAGGTCGGAGACGTAGCGGCCGACGGAGTCCTCGGGCAGGCCGAGCAGCTCCCGCCCGCCGTCGTTGATCAGCGCGATCCGCCGCCCGCCGTCGAGCATCAGCAGCCCCTCGCGCACGCCGTGCAGCGCGGCCTGGTGGTAGTCGTGCATCCGGCTCAGCTCGTCCGCGTTCATGCCGTGCGTATGGCGGCGCAGCCGGGCGTTGATGACATACGCGCACAGGCCGCCGAGCGCGAGCGCGGCGGCGGCCACACCGAGCAGCGCGAGCAACTGGCGGCGCACCTGGGCGCTGATGGTGTCCACGGTGATACCCGCGCTGACCAGCGCGGTGATCCGGCCGCCGGCGCGGTCGTCGCGCACCGGGGCGACCACGCGCACGGAGGAGCCGAGCGTGCCCGTATAGGTCTCGGCGAAGATCCGGCCACGCAGCGCGGGCTTGATGTGGCCGAGGTAGGTGGCGCCGATCTGGCTCGGATCGGGGTGCGCCCAGCGCACACCGTGGGTATCCATGATCGTGACGAAGGTGACGTCGGTGTCCCGGCGCACCTTCTCCGCATACGGCTGGAGCCGGGCGGTGGGGTCCTTGGACCGTGCGGCCTCGGCGACCGACGGGGAGTCGGCGACGGCCACCGCGGCGGCCGTCGCGCGCTGCCGCGCGGCCACCACCGCCTGCTCGCGGTCGGTGACGTAGGCGAAGACGGCGCATCCGGCCACCAGGGCGGCGACCAGCACGACCTGCATCGCGAAGAGCTGGCCGGCCAGGCTCCGTGGGTGGGGGATGCGCATGGCCATCAGTCTGCACACGGATCTTTGTATGAACGAAATGAACGGAAGGGTGACCCCCATCACAGCGTGGGGCATAGTCGCCGGGACCGTTCAAGGCGGTGTGCGAGCCGCACACAGTACAGCGCCGGGACAGTTGGACGGCAGAGTAGAAGGAGGCAGCACCGTGGCTGCGGACACCACGCCGCCCGCATCCGGACGTACGGAGCCGGACGGGACGAAGCCGAAGAAAGAAAGGATTCACTACCTCTACCTCGCCGTCATCGGCGCGGTGGCGCTCGGCATCCTCGTGGGCTTCGCGGCCCCCGATACGGCGGTGGAGCTCAAGCCCATCGGCGAAGGCTTCGTCAACCTGATCAAGATGCTGATCTCGCCGATCATCTTCTGCACGATCGTGCTCGGGGTCGGATCGGTGCGCAAGGCCGCCAAGGTCGGCGCGGTCGGTGGTCTCGCGCTCGGCTACTTCATGCTGATGTCGACCGTGGCCCTCGCCATCGGCCTGGTCGTCGGCAACTTCCTGGAGCCGGGCAGCGGCCTGCACATGAGCCATGACGCGGCCCAGGCCGGGCAGAGCCAGGCCGAGGGCGCCTCCGAGTCGACGGCGGACTTCCTGCTCGGGATCATCCCGAAGACGCTGGTCTCCGCCTTCACCGAGGGCGAGGTGCTGCAGACCCTGTTCGTGGCCCTCCTCGCGGGCTTCGCCCTGCAGGCGCTGGGCAAGGCGGGCGAGCCGGTGCTGCGCGGCATAGGCCACATACAGCAGCTCGTCTTCAAGCTGCTGTCGATGGTCATGTGGGCCGCTCCGGTGGGCGCCTTCGGCGCGATGGCCGCCGTGGTCGGCGAGACCGGTCTGGACGCGCTCAAGGCGCTCGCGGTCATCATGATCGGCTTCTATGTGACCTGCGCACTGTTCGTGTTCCTCGTCCTCGGGACGATCCTGCGGCTGGTCGCGGGCGTGAACATCTTCCTGCTGCTGAAGTACCTGGCGCGGGAGTTCCTGCTGATCCTGTCGACGTCGTCCTCCGAGTCGGCGCTGCCGCTGCTCATCGCGAAGATGGAGCACGCGGGCGTCAGCAAGCCGGTGGCCGGTATCACGGTCCCCACCGGCTACTCCTTCAACCTGGACGGCACCGCCATCTACCTGACGATGGCCTCGCTGTTCATCGCCCAGGCCATGGGCGACCCGCTCTCCATAGGCCAGCAGATATCCCTCCTCGTCTTCATGATCGTCGCGTCGAAGGGCGCCGCCGGTGTGACCGGCGCGGGCATGGCGACGCTGGCGGGCGGTCTGCAGTCGCACCGGCCCGAACTGGTCGACGGCGTCGGCCTCATCGTCGGCATCGACCGCTTCATGAGCGAGGCCCGCGCCCTCACCAACTTCGCGGGCAACGCGGTGGCGACCGTCCTGGTCGGCACCTGGACCAAGGAGATCGACAAGGAGCGGATGAACGAAGTCCTGGGCGGACGGCTGCCGTTCGACGCCGAGGGCTTCGCGCGCCACGGCGGCGGCCACGGCCCGGCCGCCGACGACTCCGACGGGGCCGAGGGCAAGTCCCTCCCCGAGCGGCGTGACGGTGACACGGCGAAGGAGCACGTGCCCGCCTGACACCTTGCGCGCGCCGCGGCCCTGCCCTCCTGAATCGGGGCAGGGCCGCGGGCGTTTCACGGGCACATGACGCAGGGCGTCACAGACGCGGCGGGGCTTCTCGCGCGCGACGCGTGGCGTCCGGTGCGCGTCGCGCACGGCGCACGACGCACGGCGCACGACGCACGGCGCACGGCGCACGGCGCACGGCGCACGGCGCACGGCGCAAACGTCTCGCACACGGCGAATGGCGCCCCGCGTCTTCCCCCCGTTGGAAGACGCGAGACGCCGCCATTGGCTACGCCGCCACTGCCCTTTGGCGGCCCTTTCGGCGCCGAAGGCGCCTCAGCGCTCGCCGTCCGGCGCGCGGCGTAGCTGTTCCGGGAGGGCCGTCCATTCGGGGCCCTCGTGCAGGGGTTTGACCCAGGCGATGTTGCCGCCGGTGTCGACGTAGGCGACGCGGCCCATGGCCTCGCGTTCGAGGTCGTAGACGAGCTCGCCGATCCGAGGTGTGCTTCGTGTTCCTCCAGCCGTGGTCATGAGCCGCCTCCTCGGCACCTCACTGCCATGCCGTCCCCCGTTCATTGGTGGATGAGGGCCCCGGACCGGACACTTCCGGTTCGGTCGCCGCCGCCGCGGTGACCGTGTGGGCTTTGGTGCCCATGGGGCCCTCGATGACCGTAGGGTGCTACGAGCCGCTGATATCCCGCTGATGCCTCGCTGACCCGAACCCGTGGGTAGGCTTCCACATGGTCACAGTGAAATCTCTGGTACCAACGGGGGCAGTGTGTGGATGGGACCGAGTTTCGCCTGTTGGGACCGGTCGGAATATGGCAGGGCGAGCGTCTCCTGGGGCCGACCGCCGCGCAGCAGCGGTCCGTTCTGGCGATGCTGCTGATGGCCACCGGCCGCATGGTGTCCGTCGACAGGCTGGTGTTGGCAGTATGGGGCGAGGACCCGCCAGGGTCCGCGCGAAACGCCGTACAGGTGCAGATTTCCAAGCTGCGGCGGATCTTTTCCGCCTTGCCCGGGACCGAGTTGACGACATCGGCGAAGGGCTATTCCCTGACCGTCGCGCGTGAGCAGGTCGATCTGCACCGGTTCCGCGATCTGGTGCGGGCCGCGCGGGAGGCACCCAAGGACAGCGGGGCCGGCGGGGCTGCCGGGGCCAGCGGATCGGCCACCGGAGCCGCCGGATCGGCCACCGGGGCTGCCGGGTTCGCCGAGGGTGCGGCAGACCGCGCCGGGGAACTGCTACGCGCCGCGCTGCAGTTGTGGCGCGGGCCCGCGCTGGCGGATGTCGCGGGCGGCTGGCTCCCCGACACCCTGGGCGCCGGGCTGGAGGAGGAGCGGCGTACGGCGGTCGAGGAGCTCGCCGCGATCGATCTGCGCTCCGGACGGCACCACGAGGCCGCCACGGAGCTGTCCGCCCTGGTGGCCGAACACCCTTTGCGGGAGCGCTCGGTGGCGCTGCTGATGGAGGCGCTACGGCGCGGCGGCAGGCGGGCCGACGCCCTCGCGCTGTTCCGCTCCACCCGCCGGAGGTACGTGGAGGAGCTGGGCATCGAACCCGGCGACGAGCTGCAGCGCCTCCACCGGGAGGCACTTGAGGACAGCCGGGACAGCCGGGACAGCCGGGACAGCCGGGACAGCCGGGACAGCCGGGACAGCCGGGACAGCCGGGACAGCCGGGACAGCCGGGACAGCCGGGATGGCCGTGACGGCCGGTCCGGGGAGGCGTCGGGGCCGCCCGGACCGTACGGGAGCGCTCCCGCGGCGGCGGCGCCGTCCGACGCGAGGCCCGCCCCGGCCCCCGCCGTGGAAGGCGTCCCGGCCGCCGACGAGGCGCCCGAGCCCGGCACCGGGGCCGGCACCGAGCCCGGCACCGAGCCCGGCACCGAGCCCGGCACCGGGGCCGGCACCGGGGCTGGCGACGAGCCCGCCGCCGCACCCGCCACCGCCGCCGGTTCGCCCACCGCCAGTCCGCCCGTCACCACCCCCGAACCAATCTCCGTAACCACCGCCGTACCGCAGCAACTCCCCTCCGACGTCGCCCACTTCACTGGCCGTGAGCCCGAACTGGACGGGCTGGACGCCCTGCTGCGCGCGGGTTCCGGCGAGGGCGGCGGACGGGCGCCCACGGCCGCGATGATCACCGTGATCGCGGGCAGCGGCGGGCTCGGCAAGACGACCCTCGCGGTGCACTGGGCCCACCGCGTCCGCGACCGGTTCCCCGACGGTCAGCTCTATCTGAACCTGCGCGGTTTCGGCCCCACCGACTCGGCCATGACCGTCGCCGAGGCCGTACGGAGCCTCTTGGACGCCTTCCAGGTGCCGGCCCACCGGATCCCCGCGACCGTCGAGGCGCAGACCGCCCTGTACCGGAGCCTGGTGGCCGACCGCCGGATGCTGATCCTGCTCGACAACGCCCGGGACGCCGAGCAGGTGCGGCCCCTGCTGCCCGGTTCCCCCGGCTGTCTGGTGGTGCTGACCAGCCGTAACGAGCTCACCAGCCTGGTCGTCGCCGAGCAGGCCCAGCCGCTGCCGCTGGATCTGCTCGACCGCGCCGAAGCGCGCGATCTGCTGATCAGCCGGGTGGGCGCCGAGCGGGTGGCCGCCGAACCCGATGCCGTGGCCGAGGTGATCACGGTGTGCGCCGGGCTGCCGCTCGCGCTCGCCATCGTGGCCGCCCGCGCCGCCGCCCACCCCCGCTTCGGCCTGGAGGCGCTGGCCGCGGAGCTGCGCGACGCCCGCGGCAGCCTCGACGCGTTCGAGGGCGGGGACGCCACCACCGATGTCCGGGCCGTCTTCTCCTGGTCGTACCACACCCTGGGCCCCGACGCCGCTCGGCTGTTCCGGCTGCTGGGCGTCCACCCGGGCCCCGACATCGCGGCCCCGGCCGCCGCCAGCCTGGTGGGGGTCCCGGTCCCGCAGGCCCGCCGGCTGCTGATCCAGCTCACCCGGGCGCATCTGATCACCGAGCGCGCCCCCGGCCAGTACGACTTCCACGATCTGCTGCGCGCCTACGCCGTGGAGCTCACCCGGGCGTACGACGGGCAGGACGAGCGCCACACCGCGCTGCACCGGCTGCTCGACCACTATCTGCACACCGCCGTGGCCGCCGGGGCGGCCTTCACCCCGCACCGGGAGCCGATCGCGGTCGAGCCGGTCCGGCCCGGGGTCAGCGTCGGGGAGTTCACGGGGCACGCACAGGCGCTGCTCTGGTTCGGCCTCACCTATCCGGCGCTGATCGCGGCGCTGCAGCAGGCCGCCGAGACCGGATTCGAGACCCACGCCTGGCAACTGGCCTGGTCGCTGATGGAGTTCCTGGACCAGCGCGGCCACTGGCACGATCAGCGCATCGTCCACCGGACCGCCCTGGGCTCGGCCCACCGCATCCGCGATCTCACCGGACAGGCCCACGCCTGCTACGGCCTGGGCCTCGCCGATCTGCGGATGGGCCGCTACGACCGGGCCCGCGGCCATCTGGTGCGCGCCCTGAACCTGCACCGCGAGACCGGCAACGCCGTCGGCCAGGCCCTGGCCCATGGCGCGCTCAACTTCGCCTGCGAGCGGGAGGGCCGCCACGACGAGGGGCTGCACCACGCGCTGCGCGCCCTGAAGCTGCACCGGGCGGCGGGCCGGCGCAGCGGCGAGGCGTACGCCATGAACAACGTCGGCTGGGCCTACGCCATGCTGGGCGACTTCCAGCAGACCCTAGTCCACTGCGAGAAGGCGCTGAACATGATGCGGGAGGCGGGGGACCGGCGCGGGGAGTCCGCGGCCTGGGACAGCCTCGGCTACGCGTATCAGCACATCGGCGACCACCAGCAGGCCATCACCTGCTACCGGCACGCCGTGGAGCTGCGGCACGGCCGGGGCGAGCGGGTCCGGGAGGCCGAGTCCCTGCACCGGCTCGGCAGCGCCCAGCTCGCCGCCGGGGACCGGGCCGGGGCCCGCCACAGTTGGCAGCGGGCCCTGACCCGCTTCGACGCCCTCGGCCACCCCGACGCCCAGCGGCTCCGGGACGGGCTCACCCGGCTGGGCGGGCCAGACGGCTGACGGGACATGGGGATCGGGCGGGACATGGGGATCGGGCGGGGCGGCTCGGGCGGCCTGCGGCTCAGGCGGGCCGCAGCCAGATCGTGGCCAGCGGCGGCAGCACCGGCAGGATGGAGGCCGGACGCCCGTGCCACCCCGTGGGCTCGGCCTTCAGCGGCTCGGCGTTGGCCACACCGCTGCCGCCGTACCGCCCGTCATCGGTGTTCAGCACCTCGCGCCACACGGGCACCGCCTCCGGTGTCCCGATGCGGTACTCCTGGCGGACCACCGGGGAGAAGTTGCTGATGGCCAGCAGCGGGGAGCCGTCGCCGTCGAAGCGGAGGAAGGCGAAGACATTGTCCTCGCGGGCGTCGCCCTCGATCCAGGAGAAGCCCTCGGGGTCGGTGTCCCGCTGCCACAGCGCGGGCGTGGCCGCGTACACGTGGTTCAGGTCGCGGACCAGATCGCGGACGCCCCGGTGGTCGGGCTCCGCGGAGTACGACGGATCCAGCAGCCACCAGTCGGGCCCATGCGCCTCCGACCACTCGGCGCCCTGGGCGAACTCCTGCCCCATGAACAGCAGTTGCTTGCCCGGATGGGCCCACATGAAGCCGAGGTACGCGCGGTGGTCGGCGCGCTGCTGCCACCAGTCGCCGGGCATCTTGGACACCAGGGCCCGTTTGCCGTGCACCACCTCGTCGTGCGAGATCGGCAGCACATAGTTCTCGCTGTACGCGTACACCATCGAGAACGTCATCTCATGGTGGTGGTAGGCGCGGTGCACCGGCTCATGCGCGAGATACGCCAGCGAGTCGTGCATCCACCCCATGTTCCACTTCAGCCCGAAGCCGAGCCCGCCGAAGCCGCTGGGGCCCACATGGTGGGTGGCGCGGGTGACCCCGTCCCACGCGGTCGACTCCTCGGCGATGGTGATCACACCCGGGCAGCGGCGGTAGACGGTCGCGTTCATCTCCTGCAGGAAGGCGACCGCGTCCAGGTTCTCCCGGCCGCCCTGCGCGTTGGGCGTCCACTGGCCGGGCTCGCGGGAGTAGTCGAGGTAGAGCATGGAGGCGACGGCGTCCACCCGCAGACCGTCGATATGGAACTCCTCGCACCAGTAGACGGCGTTCGCCACCAGGAAGTTGCGGACCTCCGTGCGCCCGTAGTCGAACTCCAGCGTGCCCCAGTCGGGATGCGCCGCCCGCAGCGGATCGGCGGGCTCGTACAGCGGACGGCCGTCGAACTCTGCCAGCGCCCAGGCGTCTTTCGGGAAATGCGCGGGCACCCAGTCCACCAGCACCCCGATGCCCGCCTGGTGCAGCGCGTCCACCAGGTGCTTGAAGTCGTCGGGGGTGCCCAGCCGGGCCGTGGGCGCGTAGAAACCGGTGACCTGATAGCCCCAGGAGCCGCCGAAGGGGTGCTCGGCCACCGGCATCAGCTCGACATGGGTGAAGCCGAGGTCCTTGACGTACGCCGGGAGCTGCTGCGCGAGCTGCCGGTACGTCAGCCCCGGCCGCCAGGACGGCAGATGCACCTCGTAGACGGAGAACGGCAGCTCATGAACGCGCCCGCCCTCCCGGCGCGCCAGCCACGCCTCGTCCCCCCAGCGGTGGTGCGAGGCATGGACGACGGAGGCGGTGGCGGGCGGGCACTCGGTGCGCCGCGCCATCGGGTCGGCGCGCAGGGAGCGGCCGCCGTCGGGCCGGGCGATCTCGAACTTGTACAGCGCGCCCTCGCCCACACCGGGCAGGAACAGCTCCCACACGCCGCTGCCGCCGAGCGAGCGCATCGGCAGCGCGGTGCCGTCCCAGTAGGTGAAGTCGCCGGTCAGCCGCACCCCGAGGGCATTGGGCGCCCATACGGTGAAGCGGGTGCCGGACACGCCCTGGTGGGTCATCGGATGCGCACCGAGCGCCCGCCACAGCTCCTCGTGGCGGCCCTCACCGATGAGGTGCAGATCGAGTTCGCCGAGGGTGGGCAGGAAGCGGTACGGGTCGTGCAGCTCCAGCTCGGCGTCCTCGTACGTCACCAGCAGCCGGTAGTCCGGGATCTCCCGCAGCGGCAGCACCCCGGAGAACAGCCCGTCCCCCTCGGCCCGCAGCCGGGCGCGCAGCCCGGCGGCGGCGACGGTCACCGAGCGAGCGTACGGGCGCAGGCAGCGGAAGAGCACACCGCCGCGCACGGGGTGGGCGCCGAGCAGGTCATGCGGTGCGTGATGTGCCCCGGACAGCAGCCGCCGCCGCTCCTCGTCCCCGAGCGCGGGCGCGGGCCGCACACCGTGCTCATTGTACGCCACGTCGGCCTGCCCGCCGCCCCCGGCCACGGGCCGCCCGGCGACACGCGACGGCTCGGCCGCGCCGTCGGTCTCGTCGCGCCGCGCCTGGTCCGCCCGCGGCGCGCGGGGCACGGGCTCGGCGCCGTAGGACACGCGCGCCTCGCGTCCGGGGTGGCTGCTGTCGGTGAGTGGCGCCTCCGGGGCGGCCGAGCCGAGGGATTCCCGGTCGGGCGCGGGGTTGATGCCCGCCGACTCGGCGGACACGGGGTCCTCGCGGGAGGCCGGGGCCCGGTCCGGGGCCTCCTCGGGGCCGGGGCGCCGGTCGGGGCGTGGCTGCCCGGCGGCCGAGGTCGCCTCCCGGGGCCCGGCCGCCGAGGTCGCGTCCCCGGGGCCCGGCCGGTGTGGCCGTTTCCCGGGGCCCGGCTGCCGGGGCGGTCTCCCGTGCGGGGCGGGGTGCGTCTCGGAGGCGTCGGGGCGGGGGGAGGTGGTTGGTGCCGGGCGGCTCGGGCTCCGGTCCGGCTCCGGCTTGTGGGGTGCCGGGGTCTCGGGGGCCGGGTGCGTGGTGGCCTTCCGTGCGGGGGCGGGGTGCGTCTCGGAGGCATCCGGGCCGGGGGAGGTGGTTGGCGCCGGGCGCTCCGCGCTCCCGCGCGGCTCCGGTTCGTGGCGTGCCGGGGTCTCGGGGGCCGGGTGCGCGGCGTGTTGCTCGGGCTGCGGACGGGGGCCGGTGTGGCCGGGGAGGAACGTCGAGGGGACTCCCGGGACCGCCGGACCGGTTGTGGCGCCGGTGGCTGCGGGTGGGTGGCCCGGTCCCTCGTCGGACGGGTGCTGGCCGGACGGCGGTCGTGCGGTCACGGGGTGGTCCTCCCGGAGGTGTCGGGCGTCGGACGGTCGGAAGCGGGGGAACGGACGGGGACCGTGAGGCGGCGGTCCGTGGGAGCCGGAGCCCGGGGCCGGGCCAGGGCCGATGCCCGGGGCCGGGGCCGGGGGCGGTGTCGCTCGTGGCCCCATGGGTCAGGCGCGGGCGGTGGCGAGACGGCGGATCGCGGTCATCGGGACGGACAGCCAGTCGGGGCGGTGCCGCGCCTCGTAGAGCACTTCGTAGACGGCCTTGTCGGTCTCATGGGCGCGCAGCAGCTCCGGCTCGTCGCGCGGATCGGTGCCGGATGCCTCCGCATAGCCCGCGCAGTATGCGGCGCGGGCGCGTCCGGCCCACGCCTGCGGGCGTTCATGGCGTCCCACGGCCGCCGCGTAGTCGAAGGACCGCAGCATGCCCGCGATATCGCGCACCGGCGGCTGCGGGCGGCGGCGCTCGGCCAGCGGACGGGACGGCTCGCCCTCGAAGTCGATCAGCGACCACCGCCCGCCCCCGCCACCGCCAACGCCTCCGCCTCCGCCTCCTCCACCGCAGTCCTCGGTCAGCAGCGCCTGGCCCAGATGCAGATCGCCGTGGATGCGCTGGGCCGCCCAGGTGCGGCCCGCGCGCCCCAGCGCGGCCAGGTCCTCGTACGCGCCGTGCAGCTCCGCGCGGTACGGCTGGAGGGCGGGCACCGCGGCGGCGGCCGAGTCGAGGCGCTCGCTCATGGCGGCGGCGAGATGCTCGATCTGCGGGCGGCGCAGCACGGAGGTGGGCAGGGCGCGGGCCATCGCCAGATGGACCTCGGCGGTCGCGTGCCCCAGCGCGCGGGCGGCGTCGGTGAAGTCGCCCCCGGCGGCCAGGGCGTCGAGCGCGAGCTGCCAGCCGTCCCGGGAGCCGGTCAGGAAGGGCTGCAGCACCCCCAGGGTGACGGGCTCCGCCGGTGGCCCGGCGCCCTCGGCCGGTGGCTCGGCCTCGAACCAGGCGGCGGGCGCGGGCACCCGGGTGCAGCCGGTGTGGGCGAGGGCGAGGGGGAGTTCGAGGTCGGGGTTGGTGCCGGGGCTGACCCGGCGGAAAAGTTTGAGAATAAACGTATCGCCATAGATCACCGAGGAGTTGGACTGCTCGGCGGTCATCACCCGGGGCGGCAGCGCGGAGGGGATCGCGCTGGACGGCTCCCGTACGAAGCGCAGCGGGCCGAGCCGCCCGGGCATCCGCAGCCGCTCCAGCAGCAGCGTGGTGAGCCGGGGGTCGAACAGCGCCTCGTACACCGTCTGTCCGTCCAGCGGCCCGCCGCTGGGCCGGCCGATGAGCGCGGGGGCGAGCGGCGGCGGAAGGGTGGGGCGCGCCCCGAGCAGGAGCTGGTAGCAGTCGCTGGCCGCCGCCCCGCGCCGGTGGCCGCAGCCGAAGCCGTGCCGGTGGCCGGGTGGCTCCGACTGCTGGGCGCGGATCAGCAGATGGAGCAGCCCGGGCATACCGCCGCCCGCCCGCCACGGCAGCAGCTCGGTCGCGGAGACCAGCGCGAACCCGGTGACGGGACGGCCCTTGCCCGCGAACCAGCGCTGACGGGGCAGCCACTCGGCGAGCAGCGGCGAGAGCGAGGCGAGCAGCCCGGACGGGCCCGCGGCCGCGGCGGTGCGGGTGGCGGACGTCGGGGGCTGGTCCCGCGGCACGGCGGTCGGCGGGTGTTGTGCCCCCCGGGAGAGCGGAGCTTCCGGCATGGCGTCGCGTCCTTTCCCCGGGCACACGACAGATCAGGGCAAAGTGTCCCGGATTGCGGCATTGACTGTGCGACGGTGCGGGACGTGTCGGGCGAGGATCGTCCGTACGGCGAGCTCGGTGTACGCGATCGGGTCCGCCGGTGGCGCATGTGAGTACAGAGTGCCCATGACGGGGGGTCGAAAACGCCCGTACGCGCCCGAGATGGACGCGTACGGACGAGCGAGAGCCGGAGCGAGGGCCGCGCCCAGGCCGAAACCGGGTGGCCCGGCCCGCGGACGTCCGGCCCGGCCCGCGGACGTCCGGCCCGGCCCGGCACCGGCTCAGTCGGTCCAGTGCCCCATCGCTTCGTTGCGCCGCAGCCGGAACCAGTAGAAGCCGTGGCCGGCCATGGTCAGCAGATACGGCAGCTCCCCGATGGCCGGGAAGCGGACCCCGCCGATCAGCTCGACCGGATGGCGGCCGGCGAAGGACTGCAGATCCAGCTCGGTGGGCTGGGCGAAGCGCGAGAAGTTGTTCACGCACAGCACCAGGTCATCCTCGCCGTCCCGGGTGGAGGGGGCCTCGCGCAGGAAGGCGAGGACGGCCGGGTTGGAGGACGGCAGCTCGGTGAAGGAGCCGAGCCCGAAGGCGTGGTTCTGCTTCCGGATCTCGATCATCCGGCGGGTCCAGTGCAGCAGCGAGGACGGGCTGCTCATGGCCGCCTCGACATTGGTGACCTGATAGCCGTAGACCGGGTCCATGATGGTCGGCAGGAACAGCCGCCCCGGATCGCAGGAGGAGAAGCCCGCGTTGCGGTCGGGGGTCCACTGCATGGGGGTGCGCACGGCGTCGCGGTCGCCGAGCCAGATGTTGTCGCCCATGCCGATCTCGTCGCCGTAGTAGAGGATCGGGGAGCCGGGCAGGGACAGCAGCAGCGCGGTGAACAGCTCGATCTGATTGCGGTCGTTGTCCAGCAGGGGGGCCAGTCGTCTGCGGATGCCGATGTTGGCCCGCATCCTGGGGTCCTTGGCGTACTCCGCGTACATGTAGTCGCGCTCTTCGTCGGTGACCATTTCCAGCGTCAGCTCGTCGTGGTTGCGCAGGAAGATGCCCCACTGGCAGCCGGAAGGGATGGCCGGGGTCTTGGCGAGGACCTCCGAGACCGGATAGCGGGACTCGCGCCGCACCGCCATGAAGATGCGCGGCATCACCGGGAAGTGGAAGGCCATATGGCATTCGTCGCCGCCCGCCGCGAAGTCGCCGAAGTAGTCGACGACGTCCTCCGGCCACTGGTTGGCCTCGGCCAGCACCACGGTGTCGGGGTAGTGGGCGTCGATCTCGGCCCGGACGCGCTTGAGCAGCTCATGGGTGCGCGGGAGGTTCTCGCAGTTGGTGCCCTCCTCGGCATACAGATATGGGACGGCGTCGAGCCGGAATCCGTCGATGCCCAGGTCCAGCCAGAAGCGCAGAGCGGCCAGTACTTCCTCCTGGACGGCCGGGTTCTCGAAGTTGAGATCCGGCTGGTGCGAGAAGAAGCGGTGCCAGTAGTACTGCTTGCGTACCGGATCAAAGGTCCAGTTGGACGCCTCGGTGTCGACGAAGATGATCCGCGCGTCCTGGTACTGCTTGTCGTCGTCGGCCCATACGTAGTACTCGCCGTACGGTCCGTCCGGGTCGCTGCGGGACTCCTGGAACCACGGATGCTGGTCGCTCGTGTGGTTCATGACAAAGTCGATGATCACGCGCATCCCGCGCTGATGCGCGGCGTCGACGAACTCCACGAAGTCCGCGAGGTCCCCGAACTCCGGCAGTACGGCGGTGTAGTCCGAGACGTCATAGCCGCCGTCGCGCAGCGGTGAGGCGAAGAACGGCGGCAGCCACAGGCAGTCCACGCCCAGCCACTGCAGATAGTCCAGCTTGGCCGTCAGGCCCTTGAGGTCGCCGACGCCGTCCCCGTTGCTGTCCTGGAAGGAGCGCACCAGGACCTCGTAGAAGACGGCGCGCTTGAACCAGTCGGGATCACGGTCCTTCGCGGGTGTGTCCTCGAATGTGTCCGGTACGGGCTCGTTGACGATCATGTTGTGGGTGACCCTCCGATCGGTGAGGACGGTCGCAGGGACAGCACATGCGCCGGAGCCACCTCACGCCCCGGCTCCAGGCGCACGTAGTTGTCCCTGCCCCAGTGATAGGTCTCGCCGGTGAGCTCGTCGCGCACCGGGACGGACTCATGCCACTCGAGGCCGAGTTCCGGCATGTTCAACGAGACCGTCGCCTCCTGGGTGTGGTGAGGGTCCAGGTTGACGACCGTGATCACACACGAGTCGCCCGCGCGCTTGGAGTAGACGATGACGGAATCGTTGTCGGCGTGGTGGAATCTGAGGTTGCGCAGCCGCCGCAGGGCGGGATGGCGGCGGCGCAGCCGGTTCAGCCGGGTGAGCAGCGGGGTGATCGTTCTGCCCTCGCGCTCGGCCGCCGCCCAGTCGCGCGGCCGTAGCTGGTACTTCTCCGAGTCCAGGTACTCCTCGCTCCCCGCGCGCACCGGGGTGTTCTCGCACAGCTCGTAGCCCGCGTAGACGCCCCAGGTGGGGGAGAGGGTGGCGGCGAGCACGGCCCGCGCCTCGAAGGCGGGGCGGCCGCCCTCCTGGAGGTGGGCGTGGAGGATGTCGGGGGTGTTGACGAAGAAGTTGGGCCGCATCCAGGCGGCCGCGTCCCCGGCCAGCTCGGTGAGGTAGTCGGTCAGCTCCTGTTTGGTGTTCCGCCAGGTGAAGTAGGTGTACGACTGGTGGAAGCCGACCGCGCCGAGGGTGTTCATCATCGCCGGGCGGGTGAACGCCTCGGCGAGGAAGAGGACATCGGGGTGGGTGCGGTGGATGTCGCCGAGCACCTTCTCCCAGAAGACCACCGGTTTGGTGTGCGGATTGTCCACCCGGAAGATCCGCACCCCGTGCTCCATCCAGAAGCGCAGCACCCGCTCGGTCTCCCGGACCAGGCCGTGGAAGTCCCGGTCGAACGCTACGGGATAGATGTCCTGGTACTTCTTGGGCGGGTTCTCGGCGTACGCGACAGTGCCGTCGGCGCGCCGATGGAACCACTCGGGGTGCTCGGTGACCCACGGGTGGTCGGGGGAGCACTGGAGCGCGAAGTCCAGCGCGACCTCCATGCGCAGCTCACGGGCGCGCGCCACGAAGTGGTCGAAGTCCTCCAGGGTGCCGAGGTCCGGGTGGATCGCGTCATGGCCGCCTTCGGCCGAGCCGATGGCCCAGGGGGAGCCCACGTCGAAGGGGCCGGCGGAGAGCGTGTTGCCCGGGCCCTTGCGGTAGGCGGTGCCGATGGGGTGGATCGGCGGCAGATAGACGACGTCGAAGCCCGCGGCGGCGAGGGCGGGCAGCCGTTCGGCGGCGGTGCGCAGGGTGCCGCTGACCGGCCGCCGCCCCTCCGTCACCCTGGCGCCCTCGGAACGCGGGAAGAGCTCGTACCAGGAGCCGAACAGCGCACGCTCCCGGTCCACCTGGAGCGGCATGGGGCGCGAGGAGGTGACCAACTCCCGCAGCGGGTGGCGGTCGAGGGCCTCGGTCACATCGGGCGCGAGCGCGGCGGCGAGCCGGTCGGCCACCGGGCGGCGCTCGTCGCGCAGCCCGTCGACCGCCGCCAGGACCGCCTCCCGGCCGTCGTTCTTGGGCACTCCGGTGGCGGCCCGCTCATGCAGCCGGGCCCCCTCCTCCAGGACCAGATCGGTGTCGATCCCGGCCGGGATCTTGATCCGGGCATGGTGGCGCCAGGTGGCGATCGGATCGCTCCATGCCTCGACCGTGTAAGTCCAGCGGCCGGGCGCGCCGGGTGTGACCTCGGCGCCCCAGCGGTCGGAGCCGGGGGCGAGTTCGCGCATCGGGGTCCAGGGGCCCGAGCGGCCGGACGGATCGCGGAGGACCACATTGGCGTTGACCGCGTCATGGCCCTCCCGGAACACGGTGGCGCTGACCTCGAAGGTCTCGTCCACCACCGCCTTGGCGGGGCGGCGGCCGCAGTCGATCAGCGGGCGGATATCCAGAATGGGAATGCGACCGATCATAGGATCACCTGACGGCGTTGCGGATGGAGACGCTAGGGCGGCTTTTGTCCTTTGTATCGGTTTTGCCGCCGGGCGATGGGTTGCGGGCATGACAGCTCCTGTCCGCGTTCACTCTGGTGGGCGGATGAGGTCGGCCATGGGGGGCGCGCGTGGAAAGCCTTCCCCTGTGGAACGGGGAGACAATCCGGGTTCCCGTGAACTACCGGTCCGTAACGCCGGGTGCATGAATCGACCCCGCCCGTAGGCGGGGCCGATCCACGCGATGCGTTCTGTCGCTACGTCAGTTGGCCACCCGCAGCAGACGGTTCGGTGAGCCCGCCCCCGCGCCGCGCACCCGGCCCCTGCTCGCCTCGGCTATCAGCGCCGCGCCGACCTGGGCCGGGGTGGCGTAGCGGTGGCCGGCCAGATACAGCGCGGCGGCGCCCGCGACATGCGGGGCCGCCATCGAGGTGCCCGACAGCGTCCTGGTCGCCGTATCGCTCGTATTCGACGCCGAGACGATCCGGTCGCCGGGCGCGAACAGGTCGATGCCGGGGCCCCAGTTGGAGAAGCCCGAGCGCCGGTCGGCGCGGTCGGTCGAGCCCACCGTGAGCGCCGGCGCCACCCGGCCCGGCGAGAACGCGGCGGCGGGCCGGTCCTGATTGCCCGCCGCCACGGTGAAGACCAGACCGGCGGCGATCCCCGTCCGCACCGCCGCGTCCCATTCGGGCAGCGGGGTGGCCGCCGCCGAGCCCAGGCTCAGATTGACCACGGCGGGCCGCCTGGCGTGTCGCAGCACCCAGTCCATTCCGGCCAGTACCTGGGCGACAGTGCCCTCGCCCCGGTCGTCCAGCACCCGGACGGCCACGATCGCGGCCTTCTTCGCCACGCCATAGCGGGTACCCGCCGCCGTGGCGGCCACATGGGTGCCATGGCCGTTGCCGTCCTCGGCCACCGGATCGTCGTCCACGAAGTCCCAGCCGGAGCGGGCCCGGCCGCCGAAGTCCGCATGGGAGGCGCGGACCCCGGAGTCGATGACATAGATCGTGGTCCCGCGCCCGCCGCCGCCGGGAGCGGTGTACGCCCCGTCCAGCGGCCCCTCCGGCTGGTCGATCCGGTCCAGGCCCCACGGCGGCCGCGCCTGGGCGCGGGGCGGGGCCATCCGCCGCACCCGGGTCCAGCGCAGGGACACCGGCTCGTCCCGGGTCACCGAGGCGATGCGCCGATCGGCCGCCAGCCGCCCGGCCTGCGCCGCGTTCGCCCGTACCGCATAGCCGTTGAGCGCGCTGCTGTAGACCCGGCGCACCCGTGCCCCGTACCGCTCGACCAGCGCCCGGCCCGCCCCGGACGCTGCCGCGGGCGCTCCCGCGCCCCGCTTCAGGGCGACGATATAGCCGTGGGTCCCCGCCCCGCCCGTGGCCTGGACCCCCTGCGCGGGAACGGTCTGGGTGGGTGACAGAGCCACCAGGACCACCGCGACGACGGCGGCCGGCGCCCCCACCCTGCGCCGGCGGCCCGAAGATGCGCATGCCATGGAGCGATCCCCTCCCCAACTCGACGGCGCAAGCCTCGCGTGAGAGGAAAGATCCCGACAAGGGCGCATCAGGGGGCGTAAAACGTGACGGCCTCCCGCGCCGGCAGCCGCAGCGCCGCCTCCGACGACGAGCCCGGCTTCACATTGACGTGCCGGCTTGTGAGTTATGCGAACTCACAGCTCCAGTTCGCTCCAGCGCCCCGACCAGGGGGTGATGGAAAGACTGGGTGGGACGGGCACGCGCCGTGCCTGTCCCGGTGAGGGTCAGGCACGGCGCGCGGCGGTCCGTGCGGTCCGGCCTATCCGGCGATCACCTGTAGGTGATGTCGGAGGAGCTGTACTTGCAGTAGGTGCCGTCGGGGCCGCTGCCGTTCTTGCTCGGCTCGGCGCCGGTGTTGTTCCCGATGTACTTCTGGCACGGGACGATCTTCTTGCTGCTGTCCCCGACGATGGTGATGCCGCGCAGGGTCAGCGAGTCGCCGTAGTTGGTGTTGATCCCACCGATGACCTTGCCCGGGGCGGTGATCTCGGAGTTGCTCACATTGATGGTGCGCTTGTACTGCGAGGAGCAGTTGCCACAGGAGCGGACGAAGGTGGAGAAGTCCTGGCCGGCGAAGTTCGAGATGTTGAGCGTGCCGCCGCCGTTGAACTGGAAGATCTTGTCCGCGGCCTTGCGGGCGCCGCCACCGATCACGTTGAACGTCTTGCCGGTGCCGCGGAAGGTGGCGGCGTCCTCGCCGACGTCCTCCCACCAGACGTTCTGCAGGGTGCAGCTACCCTCGCAGTGGACGCCGTCGGCGGCCGGGGCGCCGAGGATGACGTTCTTCAGGGTGGCGCCGTCCTTCAGCTCGAACAGCGGGCCCTGGTCCTCCTCCTGGCCGTCGCCGCCGAGGTCGCCGGAGCCGTAGTAGCGCTTCATGCCGCCGTCGGTGGTCCCGCTGACGCCGATGGTCTTGGAGACCGCCTGCGGGGTGCCGCTGGGCGTGGGCCAGGTGGCCGCGGAGGCCGCGGGCAGGGTCAGCCCGGTGGTGATCGCGCCCGCGGTGAGGGCGACGGCGCCGAGGACGCCGGCTATCGCGCGGTGCCTGGTGCGTTGTTCAGCCATGTCGGATCTCCTTGTCGGGGTGTGCGGGGGAAAAGGGGTTCAGGGGGTTCAGGGGGTTCACGGGGTGGTGATGGCCGGACGCGGCGGGGTCGCCATCTTGTTGCCGAGGAAGAAGCTGGGGTGCGGGGGCTGGTTGTAGGCGGTGTTCTGCCAGGCCAGCGCCTCGCGGTACTGCCGGTCGTGGAGCAGCGTGGTGATCTTCCGGTCGGTCTCGTACGGCGTGGAGTAGATCCGCAGCGCCTTGTTGTCGCTGGTCGGCCAGACCACCTCCTCGCGCCAGTCGCCGAGGATGTCGCCGGAGAGCGACGGGGTGGCCTTGGTGCCGTTGTTGGAGTGCACCCCGGAGCCGGTGAGCAGCCGGGTGTCACCGGAGGTGCCGTACTTGTCGATATGCGTGCCGTCCAGCAGCTCGCGCACGGGATCGCCGTCCCACCAGGCCAGGAAGTTGATCGAGGAGGGCTTGCGGCCCTTGGCGCCGCCGCCCTCGTCGCGGATCTGGTCGTCCCGCGCGGACCACATCTCGGCGCCGTCGTTGCCCGCCCAGATGTCGCCGGCCGCGCCGCGCCCGTTGTCGCCGCCCGACGCGGTCGACCACAGCACCTGGCCGGTGCGGGCGTCGGCGAGGTACGAGCCCGGCTTGGACGAGTCCTCGTCCACCTTGAAGTACTCGAGGCCAGGGCGTGCGGGGTCGAGGTCGCCGAGGTGGGCGGCGTCGCCGTGGCCGTTCTTGTTGGTCCACAGCGCCGAGCCGTTGTCGTCCACGGCCATCGAGCCGTAGATGATCTCGTCCCTGCCGTCGCCGTCCACGTCACCGGTCGCCAGCGCGTGGTTGCCCTGGCCGTCGTAGCCCTTGCCGGTGTTGGTGGAGCTGTTGGTGTCGAACGTCCACTGACGGGTGAGCTGCCCTCCGCTGAACCTCCAGGCGGAGATCACCGTGCGGGTGTAGTAACCGCGCGCCTCGATCAGTGAGGGGGTGGAGCCGTTGAGATACGCCGTCCCGGCCAGGAAGCGGTCCACGCGGTTGCCGTAGGAATCGCCCCACGAGGAGACGGTGCCGCGCGGCGGGACGTAATCCACCGTGCTCATCGCGGCGCCCGTGCGCCCGTTGAACATCGTCAGATATTCGGGCCCGCTGAGCACATAGCCGCTGGAGTTGCGGTAGTCGGCGGAGGCGCTGCCGATGGTCTTCCCGGCGCCGTCGACCGTGCCGTCCGCGGTCTTCATCGCGACCTCGGCCTGGCCGTCGCCGTCGTAGTCGTACACCTGGAACTGGGTGTAGTGGGCGCCGGAGCGGATGTTGCGGCCCAGGTCGATCCGCCACAGCCGCTGCCCCTGCAGGGTGTAGCCGTCCACGACGGTGTTGCCGGTGACGCCCGACTGCGAGTTGTCCTTGGCGTTGGTCGGCTGCCACTTGAGGACGAAGTCCAGATCGCCGTCGCCGTCGAGGTCGCCGACCGAGGCGTCATTGGCCTCGTAGATGTAGTCCGAACCGCCCGCCGGCGGCGAGATCGGCACGTCGTAGTACCCCGGGCGGAACTGCGTCGCGCTCGGCGAGGCGGGCTGCTCGACCCCGCCCACGATGGCCCGCACGGTGTAGTCCGCGCTGTTGGGGGCGTCCTTGTGCAGGTAGTTGGTGGTGGTGATGGGGGAGGAGTTGACCTTGACGGCGCCGCGGTAGAGGTTGAACGTCACCTCGTTCGGGTCGGTGGCCAGCCAGCGCCAGCTCACCAGGTTGTCATTGCCGGTGTGCACGCTCACCAGCCCCCGGTCCAGCTTCTCCAACTGGGCCGCGGCCTTGGTCCCGGCCCCGGCCTTCGGGGCTCCCGCGGTCTCGGCGGCCCCCGAGACGCCCGTCAGGGTGGTGACGGTCAGCGCCCCCGCCACGCAGGCGGCGGCCATCATCCGGCCGCGGGCCGGCCCCTTCCGGCTCGTCGGCGGGGCGGATCCGGGCGGACGGGCGGGGGGCGGAGTGTGCGAACTGTCCCGAGAGCGCACGTGGTCCTCCAAGGCATGGGGGGAAGGTGTGCCCCCTAGTCGCCCCCTTGGCCGGAAAGGTTGCCGCCTTCGGGCCGACTTCTCGGGAGCGGGGCGAAACAGCCGAAACGGGGACTCGTCGGCCGCTACCGTCGGAGGGTGAAGGCCATTCGACGATTCAGCGTGCGTCCCGTGCTTCCGGAGCCCCTGCGACCGCTCCACCGGCTGGCGCGCAATCTGCGCTGGTCCTGGCATCCCCAGACCCGCGAGCTCTTCGAGTCCGTGGACCCCGAGGGATGGCGGGAGTCGGGCGGGGACCCGGTGCGGCTGCTGGGCGCCGTGCCCGTCTCCCGGCTCGCGGACCTCGCCGAGGACCGCTCCTTCCTGCGCCGTCTTACGGCGGCCGCGGACGATCTGCACGACTATCTGACCGGCCCGCGCTGGTACCAGGGGCGGACCGCGGCGGAGGACCGCGCGGGTCCGGGGCCCGGCCGGGCCGTGCCTTCCGATGGGCCCGCGCCCTCAAGCGCGTCCGTACCGTCCGTACCCCCAGGCGCATCCGTACCCTCCGGACTGCCCGCCGCGATGGCCTACTTCTCGCCGGAGTTCGGGATCACCGCCGCCCTGCCCCAGTACTCCGGCGGCCTGGGCATCCTCGCCGGTGACCACCTCAAGGCCGCCAGCGACCTCGGCGTGCCCCTGATGGGCGTCGGACTGCTCTACCGCCACGGCTACTTCCGGCAGTCGCTCTCCCGCGAGGGCTGGCAGCAGGAGCACTATCCGGTCCTGGACCCCAACGAGCTGCCGCTCACGCAGCTCAGCGAGGCGGACGGCCGGCCCGTCCGGATCCCGCTCACCCTGCCCGGCGGCCGTCCCCTCCACGCCCGCGTCTGGCACGCCCAGGTGGGCAGGGTGCCGCTGCTGCTGCTCGACTCCGACGTGGAGGAGAACGGCCACGGCGAGCGCGATGTGACCGACCGGCTCTACGGCGGCGGCAGCGAGCACCGGCTGCTGCAGGAGATGCTGCTGGGCATCGGCGGCGTCCGCGCCCTGCGCGCGTACTGCAGGCTCACCGGCCATCCCGGCCCCGAGGTCTTCCACACCAACGAGGGCCACGCCGGATTCCAGGGCCTGGAGCGCATCCGCGAACTGATCGCCGACGGGGCCGACTTCGGCACCGCCCATGAGGCGGTGCGGGCCGGGACCGTCTTCACCACCCACACCCCCGTCCCCGCCGGAATCGACCGCTTCGACCGCGAGCTGGTCGCCCGCCACTTCGGTGACGACGCCGAGCTGCCGGGAATCGAGGTCGAGCGGGTCCTCGCGCTCGGCATGGAGACCTACCCCGGCGGTGAGCCCAACCTCTTCAACATGGCGGTGATGGGGCTGCGCCTGGCCCAGCGCGCCAACGGGGTGTCCACGCTGCACGGCCGCGTCAGCCGGGAGATGTTCGCCGGGCTCTGGCCCGGTTTCGACCCCGAGGAGGTGCCCATCACCTCCATCACCAACGGGGTGCACGCACCCACCTGGACGGCCCCCGAGGTCACCCGGCTCGGCGCCCGCCAGTTCGGCCACCTGCCCGACGCCGAGCTGTGGGAGCTGCGCCGCACCCTGCGCAAGCGGCTGGTCGCCGAGGTCAGGCAGCGGCTGTACGACTCGTGGCGGCAGCGCGGCGCGGGCACCGCCGAGCTCGGCTGGATCGACGGGGTGCTCGACCCCGACGTCCTCACCATCGGCTTCGCCCGCCGCGTCCCCTCCTACAAGCGGCTCACCCTGATGCTCCGCGACCCGGACCGGCTGATGGAGCTGCTGCTCCACCCCGAGCGGCCGATCCAGATCGTCGTCGCGGGCAAGGCCCATCCGGCGGACGACGGCGGCAAGCGCCTGGTCCAGGAACTCGTCCGCTTCGCCGACGACCCCCGGGTGCGCCACCGCCTGGTCTTCCTGCCCGACTACGGCATGGGCATGGCCCAGCAGCTCTACCCCGGCTGCGACGTCTGGCTCAACAACCCGCTGCGCCCACTGGAGGCATGCGGCACCAGCGGCATGAAGGCCGCCCTGAACGGCTGTCTCAACCTCTCCGTCCTCGACGGCTGGTGGGACGAGTGGTACGAGCCGGACTTCGGCTGGGCCATCCCCACCGCCGACGGCGACGCCGTCGACGAGACCCGCCGCGACGACCTGGAGGCCACCGCCCTCTACGACCTGCTGGAACGGCGGATCGCCCCGCGCTTCTACGACCGCGGCCCGGACGGTCTCCCCGGCCGCTGGATCGACATGGTCCGCCGCACCCTCACCACCCTCGGCCCCAAGGTCCTCGCGGGCCGCATGGTGCGCGAATACGTCGAGCGGCTCTACGCCCCGGCCGCCCGCTCCCACCGCGCGCTGGACCCGGTGTCGGCCGCCGAACTGGCCACCTGGAAATCCCGGATCCGCGACGCCTGGCCGGGCGTCACCGTCGACCACGTCGAGGCCCAGCTCACCCCACCCGCCCCCGGCGGCGCCGCCGAACTCGGCTCGACGCTCTCCCTGCGGGTCCGGGTGCGCCTCGCCGGACTGGCCCCGGCGGACGTGGAGGTCCAGGCGGTGGCGGGCCGGGTCGACGACACCGACCGCATCACCGACGCCACCCACGTCCCCCTCAAACCCACCACGGGCCCCGACGCCGAAGGCCGCCGCCTCTACGAAGGCCCCCTGGCCCTCGACCGCACCGGCCCCTTCGGCTACACGGTCCGCATCCTCCCCACCCACCACCTCCTGGCCACCGCCCCCGAGTTGGGCCTCACCGCGCTGCCCGGCGATTCCATGACCGAGGCGGCGGGAGTCCTGATGCGCTGAGCCTTCGGCGGCTAAACTGCCCACGGACCGTCCGGCACGGGGGAAAGTGCCACCCCATGCCCGACGTCTCGGGGTGCACGAAAAAAGCCGGCCGCCGCCCATGCGGTGACCGGAATTGCCGACGGTCCCGGAGAGCGATGCCCTCCGTCCGTACGTATTGAGATCTTGGACGTCGGCAGGACCTCAGCTGACCACCACAAGAGGTGGTCGGGCTGAGCTGCCTGCCGGGCCATCGGTTCGACCACCCGATCGAAGGGTTGAGAACTGGTGGACTGGGACACCGTCACCCTCCTCGTCCTCGCGGCCTTCGGCCTCGCCGGACTGATACTGACCCTGTCAGCAGAGCTCCTGTCCAAGATCCCGGCCGTCATCGAGGCATGGCGCCGGGTCCGCGCCACATGGCGCGGGGGCCAGGATGGCTAGGCGGCCACATCGGGGCCGAGCGAGGTCATGGGCCGCCCCTGCCGAGCCCTGATCGCGCGTGCTCGCACTCCCGCTTTGGCGCCTATGCGCCCTTGACCGGGTTTCCCTACGAGTGGAGAGTCGTGCGCTGTCGGTGAGCGACTCGGCACAGGAGGCGGCCGTGGCACTAAAGTTCTTGGGGATCTATCCGAATACTCCGAACGACGGCTCGCCCACCATTTGGCTGGACGAAGACTCCGGTGATCTGATCATCCAGTCGTGGAAGGCGGACGACGCAACACTCAGGCAGTGCCAGGAGGTGGGGTCGGTTCCTGGCCACACAACCGATGTGCCCGACCACGAGACGGTGATCCGGCTCCCGGCGAACATGCGCCAGTTCATCCCTCAGCCTGATAGCGAGGTCAAAAATGGCAACGGCGGTACGTGAGGCTCTGGCTTCCGCGCGGCGTTCGGCAGTCCATTTGGAGTTGCGCGACATCTACACGCCAGACGACCCTGATTTCGCCGACTGGCGCGCCGGTGTGCACTTTGACCCCGCTGAGCGGTGGCGAAGCTGGTTCGACGTGGTGGTGGCGACCACGGCCAGAGGCGTTCGAATGAGGCGGGCTCGTATCGTCTCCGAACCCGTCAGCGAATACATCAAGTTTGAGTACGACGTGACTGAGCGCCACAACATCGCGGCCGGCGAGAAGGTCCGATGGCTGCCCCGAAGGGAGGCGGCAGATCTGGCCCTGCCGGGCGCGGACTGCTGGGTCATCGATGATGAGGTCGTGATCTTCAATCACTTCGACGGCGACGGCAATTGGGACCCTGCGACGGGTATGGATGTACGGACCGAACCCGCAGTGGCAAAGCTGTGTGGATCGGCGTTCGAGGCCGTCTGGGAGCGGGCCGTACCGCATGCGGAGTACCGGCCACTTTGAGCGAAACCGTTGCCCATGTCCGCCTCACCTTCTTCCAGTGCGCACCAGGCACGGCAAGCCCTTGGCGCTCGCCTCGGTGAGATCCGCGATGACGCGGGGCTGACCGGACGGGCGCTCGCCACTCTCTGCGGTTGGCACCCGTCCAAAGTCAGCAAGATCGAGCACGCCAGGACATCCCCTTCGCCGAACGACGTTCGGTCCTGGGCAGAACATTGCGGCGTACCGGAACAGACGGCAGATCTGATCGTGTCGCTCCGCACAGCGCAAGGTATGTGGGTTGAGTGGCGCCGTATGGAGCGGGCAGGTCTCCGCCGCGCCCAAGAGGAGCGTCTGCCGCTGTACGAGCGCACCACCCGCTTTCGGGTCTATTCGTCCTGGCTGATACCTGGACTGATCCAGACCCGCGCGTATACGACGGCGGCACTGTGTGCCATCCGCGAGCGCAGGGGGCTTGTGGATGACGTCGAGGCTGCCGTGGCCACCCGTATGCAACGTCAACGTTTGTTGCATACCGGCGAGCGTCGTTTCGCCTTCCTCGTCGAGGAATCCGTATTGCGCTCCGGTATCGGAGGCTCGCAGACGATGGCAGACCAACTCGCGCATCTCCTGACCATCAGTTCGCTGGCCAACGTCAGCGTGGGCGTGGTCCCTATGCGGCCGGATCGGGTTCGCTGGCCCGTCGAGAGCTTCTGGATCTTTGACGCGGCCGAGGTCAATGTCGAGCTGGTTTCAGGTTTCTTGACGATCACCCAGCCAGGCGAGATCGCGATGTATGCCCAGACTTTCGGTGAGCTGACCGAACATGCGGTCTACGGTGCGGCGGCACGAGCGCTGATCTCCGCAGCGGCCAGCTCGCTCGGCTGAGATCCCCGAGCAACTTCGAGCAACCTCGTTGAGCAGGCATTGATTCACTCCGTAGCGTCTCCGTCACTCACACGTACGGGGAGCTGCCTGCCATGAAAATCACCGAAGAACACATCGACGCCATGCGCTCCGCACGTCACCAGTCGGCCAGAGCCGAAGCAAGGGCGGTCGCCGAACTGTTGCGGGACGCACTGGGCCGTCTCGGCTTCACTCCGGAGTATCCATGCCCCATGGCGAAAAGGACGAGGCCCTGTTCTGGCCGGTCCTGCGGGGTGAGGTGACCGTCTCGGGTCATCCGATGGTCGCCCTGGGGCGTATTCCGCTCGACAGTGCGAACCGGCTCGCGGACATCCTCATGCGTGCCGCGCTGGAGGAGCACACCAAGAAGGCCACCACTCGGTGAGCGGTCTCTGAAACCCCCGTCCCGGCTGGACCGGAGCCCTGGCAGGTCGAGCCCAGCGCGGAACGGGTGCATGTGCACGACGGCGCGAGGAGAGCCCCCGCGTCGGCAGCACCGAAGGGAATCATCTCGATGCGCTTACGCGGATTCAAGGCCATCATCCGGCAGGACCCGGAGGACGACGGGCCGACCGAGGGCGGCCAGCAGGGCGGATGTGGCGATGGTGACGGCTGCGGCCGGCAGTAGGTACGTGAGCTGGACGGGCGGCCCTCACTCCGCGTGGGGGCCGTTCTCACCGAGAGAGCGAGCACATGCACCATCACGGCTACACCTGGCTCGGGTCCGCCCAGGAATTACTTAAAGACGGCCCCCGACGTCCCCTGCATCCGGAGTTCAGATCCAGCAAGGCCGTTCCCCTGGAATGCGCGCACTGGTTGCTCAAGCCGGTCTCCTTCGTCCAGGGGACATGGGGCGATCCTCGGCAGGCGGCCGAATGGTTCGGCCAGCAAGTGCGGGCTTCCGTAAGGGCGTTCGCCTCGGATTACGACCGCGACACCGCCCGGCTCGCCGACGCGATCGGCCGCATGACCGAGCGGGTGGCGAGTGGCGAGGACGTGGTCGGCGGCTGGTACCTCACGGGGCAGCGGTTCCTGTCCGTGTGTCTGGTCGCGTGCAGTCCGCACCGTATGCGTCCGGAGATTGCCTGTCCTGTCGGTGCCACCACCTGAGCCGAGGCGCGTTCCGAGTTGTCCTGTTCCGTGCTGACCGATGTCCGACATGCCTCATAGGCTCATGGTTGGCTGTCCGCCCGCTTCAGGAGGTGTCGTGCGAGACCAGAAGATGTATTGCTACACCTGTGGATCCGACGAGCTGCACCGTCGCCTCACTGCCGACGAGAAGGCCTGGCTCAAGAACCGGACAGGCCGGAAGACGGTCGAGGAGTTCTTCATGTGCAAGGCGCCGGACTGCCGCAACCTGCGGACCGGTTTCCAGAAGCGCCCTTTCGACCCCGTCATCCGCATGCCCTTGCCTGACTGACCCTGCATGAGGCGGCGGCGCCGTGTGGCAGGCGGTTCGGCTGCACGGCGCCGCCGTTTTGCTGCTCCAGTACGCCGAAGCGACATGTGGCGACGAGCGCCGTGACCGTCTGTCCCGCTGTCAGTCACCACCCTCGCCACACGTCCTCCTGTGTGGTCGGGACGTGGTGCCAGGTCGGCGTCCTTGATGACGAACTCGTACGCCGTGTGCTGCTCCCACAGCGCGACCATGTCCTCTTGGTTCACGATGCCTCCTCAGAGATCCGTCCCGTCGGCTGCGGCTCCTCGCTGATCAGCTCCAGCCAACCAACGAACACCGCCACGGGCAGGGTGCGGCCAGGCGTCCCGCGAACATACGAGAGCGCCGGGCTCAAGGGAAACGAACTGGTTCGTTTGCGCTGCGCCCGGATGCGGGCTACGGTCCAGTGAGAAGAACGAACCAGTTCGTTTGCGAGGAGAGTTTCAGTGAGCACCCCCCTCACGGTGGATCCCGCGGCGCGTCCCGCGCCTGCCTTCCTGACCGGCCCGGCCAAGAAGCTGCTGATCGACGGTGCGTGGACCTCCGCGCGCTCCGGCGAGACGTTCGAGACCTTCGACCCGGCCACGGGCAAGGCCCTCACCTCGGTCGCCTCGGCCGGGGCCGAGGACGTCGACCGCGCCGTGGCCGCGGCCCGGCGCGCCTTCGAAGCGCCGTCCTGGGCCGCAATCACCCCTTACCGGCGCAGCCGCGTCCTGCTGCAGATCGCCGACGTCCTCGAAGCCCACGCCGAGGAACTGGCCGTGCTGGACTCGCTCGACATGGGCGGCCCGCTGTGGATGACGCGCTGGCTGGTGGACCACTCGGTGGAGGTTCTGCGCCACTACGCGGGCTGGCCGACGAAGATCTACGGCCAGACCGCCCCGTCCGACCCTTCGGCGTTCCACTACACCCTGCGCCAGCCGCTGGGCGTGGTCGGCGCCATCACCGCGTGGAACGGCCCCGTACTGCAGCTCGCCTGGAAGCTGGGCCCCGCGCTGGCCACCGGCAATACCGTGGTCGCCAAGCCGGCCGAGTGGTCGCCGCTGTCGGCCCTGCGGATCGGGGAACTGCTGCTGGAAACCGACCTGCCGCACGGTGTGGTCAACATCGTCACCGGCGGCGCCACCACCGGGGAGGCCCTGACCGGCCACCGGGAGGTCGACAAGATCTCCTTCACCGGGTCGCTGGCCGTGGGCAAGCGCATCCTGGAGGTCTCCAGCAAGGACCTCAAGCGGGTCACGCTGGAACTGGGCGGCAAGTCCCCGACGATCGTCTTCGACGACGCCGACCTGGAGGCGGCGGCCAAGGGGGCGGTCGCCGGATTCGCCCAGGGCAGCGGCGAGGGCTGCGTCGCCGGGAGCCGGATCTTCGTCCAGGAGTCGGTGCGGGAGCGGTTCCGCGAGCTGCTGCTGCGGGAGATGAAGGCGTACACCCTCGGCGACCCCTTCCACCCCGAGACCCGGATGGGACCGCTGGCCTCACCCCAGCACTTCCAGCGGGTCTCCTCCTACCTGGACATCGCCCGCGAGGAGGGCGGCACGCTGGAGACCGCCGGCGGGAGCGAGGGCCTGTACATGCCGCCCACCCTCATCGAGAACGTCGGAGCCGACGCCCGGGTAGTAGGCGAGGAGATCTTCGGCCCCGTCGCCGCCCTGATGACCTTCACCGACGCCGACGACGCCATCGCGCAGGGCAACGACACCATTTACGGCCTGTCCGCCTCGGTATGGACCACGAACCTGGAACGCGCCCACCGCACCGCGAGCGGCCTGCGGGCCGGAACCGTGTGGATCAACGCCTACGCCGATATGAGCGCGGGCACCGTGCCCTTCGGCGGTTTCAAGCAGTCCGGCATCGGCCGCGAGCACGGCATCGAGGTCCTGGACGCCTACACCGAGACCAAGACCGTCATGGTCCACCTCTGACCTCGCCGCCGGCACCTTCCCGTTCCGCCGCCCGCAGAGCATGACCCGCGCCCGGAGCGCATGACCCACCCGTCCGGTGGCCGGACCGCCGCCCGGTCACCGGACGTCCCGGTCACCGGACGATCCCGGCCGCCGGACGATCCCGGCCGCCGGACGATTCAGGAGACGACGATGCAGGATGCGATCTGCCAGGCGCTGGCCCTCACCCGTGCCTCCACCGCACGGGCACGGACCGCCGACATCACCACCACCGGCCGCCGCACCGGCAGGCCCCGCCGCATCGAGATCTGGTTCTACCGCGTCGGCGAGACCAACTACCTCAGCGGTCTGCCCGGAAAGCGAAGCTGGTACGCGAACCTGCAAGCCCACCCCGCCTTCACTTTCCACCTCAAGAACGGCATCCGCGCCGACCTTCCGGCCACCGCCCGGCCCGTCACCGATCCCGCCGAACGCCGACGCGTCCTCCGTGACATCGTCGACGACCTCAACCAGCCCCACAATCCCGCGCGTATCGTCCAGCCGACCCAGCTCGAGGACTGGGTGAACGGAAGCCCCCTGGTCGGAATCGTCTTCGGCCACCAGGTCGCGCCGGACGGCGCCTGACGCCCGCCACCCCGACGCCATCACCGACGCCATCAGCGACGTCCTGGTGGGGTGGTTGAACACGGGAGGAACATCGCATGAGAGGTGGGCCACATCGGCCCCGTAAGCGTTCTTGGAGCGTACATTCGCCCCCCTGAAGCCATGGCATGCACGGGGGGAAATCGTGAAGTGGCTGGAACAGTTGACGGCGCCCGAGAATCTGCTGGCGCTTCTCGGTGTGATCGTCACGCTCGGGGGGCTCTCGTACGAGCGGCTGATCCCCGGGCGGAAGCGTATCGGCTATCGCGTGCAGATGGACACGTTGATAGACGACAGCACTCAGGACGGGCCGGTTCATCAGCGGCTGCGGATGCTGGAGAATACCCCGGATCTGGCTGGTGCCTCACTCGTCCTGCTGCGGATCGAGAACGACGGATTCCGCAGCCTTGACACCGACGACTACATCACCGCACCGGCGACGAACCACCGCGGGCTCACCGCGACCTTTCCCAATCGGATCGTGCGGGACGTGGCGGTCACCGAGCCCAGCCATCCGGATCTGCTGCGCCACCTTCCGCAGCACGGGACGCCTGAGAACCCGGGGCTGGTCTGTGAGGGCAATGAGATCTCCCTGCCCCGAGTGCCGCTGAACAAGGGGGATCACTTCAAGCTGTTGGTGCTGCTGACGGGCGCCGGGACGGACAAGCCGCCGCATGTGGGCGGGCGGATCAAGGAAGGCAGGATCCGTAACAACGAGAAGTTCCGGCGGCCCAGCAACCGGGTGCTCGGGCTCATCGGCAGTCTGCTGGCACTGCTGATCCTCCAGCCCTTCGGCACGCAGTTGTTGCGGGACGATCCGCTGCCGCGCGGATGTGCCGAGGGAAACCTGACGATCGTCGGCTCGACCGCGTTCAAGCCGGTCACGCAGGATGTGGGCGCGGCGTATCAGGGCGACTGCCGTGGTGCGCAGGTCACCGTGGAGGCGCAGGGCAGCGGGCGCGGTACGAAGACGCTGATCGATGCCGGGGAGGCGGCGAAGGACGGGTTCCCGGCGTATCTGGCCTTCTCCGATGGCCCGGACGGAGACGGGAACCCCCAGTTCAAGGAGCATCTGGTGGCGCTGTCCGTCTTCAGCGTGGTGGTGAACAAGGACGTCCGGGTAACCGATCTCTCCCTCGAGGATCTCCGCGGGCTCTACTCCGGCCGGATCACCAACTGGAATCAGCTACACGGCGGGCCCGATCTGCCGGTGCGACTGGTGAGCCGGGACGCGAAATCCGGAACGCGCGGGGTCTTCGAGAACCGGGTGCTGGGCGGCAACGAGATCTCCCGGACGTCGGACAACTGCCGGACCCCGAAATTCGCCAGGGACCATGTCATCCGCTGTGAACTCGACAGCACGGGTGAGGTGTTGAAGACGGTGGCGCGCACACCCGGCGCGATCGGATACGCCGAGCTGCATTCCGCCGAGGAGAGCGCCCGCAAGGGGGCACTCCACCTGGTGTCCCTGGAGGGACGCAAGCCCTCCGTCGACGCGGTGCGGGAGCGGACGTACTCCTTCTGGGAGCCGGAGTACGCCTACACCTTCACCGTGCCGCCCCCGAACTCCCTGACCTCGAAATTCCTCGACTATCTGGCGGGCGACACGGGGCGGAACCTCGTCGAGAAGCACGGTCATCTGCCCTGCTCCGCGGCGGAGAACCAGCGGGCGTGTCAGCTCGCGGTCGGCGGGCGGTAGGGGCGGCCAAACGGTCGGCCGGGCGGTGCCACCGGTCGGCCGGGCGGGCACGGAGCCGCCCGCCCGCCCGGCCGACCGGAGAGGCTTACTTCACGTTCACGCCACCCCAGGCGTTGTCGACCGCCTTGTACTCGGCGCTGCTCGCGCCGTACAGGGCCTTCGCGGCCTTGAGGGTCGCGGTGCGGGCCTTGGCGTAGTTGGTGGTCGAGGTCATGTACGAGGACAGGGCCTTGTACCAGATCTTCTCGGCCTTGGCGCGGCCGATGCCCTTGACGGTGCGGCCGTCCTTGGTCGGGCTGTCGTAGGTCACCCCGCCGATGACCTTACGGCCGCTGCCCTCGGCCAGCAGGTAGAAGAAGTGGTTGGCGATACCGGAGGTGAAGTGCGGGTCGTCGTTGCCCACACCGCTCTTCCAGTAGTCGTAGGACAGACCGTCCTTGCTGGGCTTGTCCATGTAGCGCAGCGGCGTGCCGTCGCCGTTGATGTCGATCTTCTCGCCGATGAGGTAGTCACCGGGGTCCTTGGCGTTCTTGGCGTAGAACTCCACGGCGGTACCGAAGATGTCGGAGGTGGCCTCGTTGAGCCCGCCGGATTCGCCGCTGTACTCCAGGTTGGCGGTGGCCGAGGTGAGCCCGTGGCTCATCTCGTGGCCCGCGACGTCGAGCGCGGTGAGGGGCTTCTTGTTGCCCGCGCCGTCGCCGTAGGTCATGCAGAAGCAGTCGTCGTCCCAGAAGGCGTTCTCGTACGCGTCGCCGTAGTGGACGCGGGAGTACGCGGCCTTGCCGTTGCCCTTGATGCCGTTACGGCCGAGGACCTTCTTGTAGTAGTCCCAGGTCATGGCGGCGCCGTAGTGGACGTCCACGGCGGCGGTCTGCGCGATGGTGGGCTTGCCGTTGCCCCAGACGTTGTCGGCGTCGTAGAACGCCGACCCCTTCTTGGTTTCTTCCCACGCGTGCTTGAGGTTGTACGTCATATGGCCGCCGCGCGCGGCGTCCTTCAGCAGCCACTGGCTGCCGCTCCGGACGCTGCCGACGGTGACCTTGCCGTTGTGCTGACCGGTGCCGGTGCCGTTCTCGACGGCCTGGAACTCGTACAGCTTCTTGCCGGTGTCGGCGTCTGTGATGACGTGCAGCTTGCTGGGCGTCCTGTCCTTCTGGACCCCGGTGACGACCGTCTCGTAGGCGAGCGTCGGCTTGCCGGTGGCGGCCCAGATCACCTTGCGCGGGGCGGCCTTGGCGCCGGTCTCCTTGTCGCCCGCGGCCTGCGCGGCGCTCAGGGCGGACCGCTCGGCGCCGGAGGGGGCGACGGCGGCGCTGGTGTCGGCGACCTTGATGTCGGCGCCGGTCGCCTTGTCGACACCCTGGGAGGCGCCGCTCGCGGACTGATGGGCGATCAGATCGCCGCCGAGGACGGGAAGTCCGGCGTAGGTGCGCTCGTAGCGGGTGTGGGTGGTGCCGTCGGCGTCCTTGATGACGTCCTTGACGACCAGCTTCTCCTTGGCCCCGAGCCCCAGCGACTTCGCGGCGGAAACCGCGGTCGCCCCCGCCTCGCGCAGCAGCTCGGCGCGGACGGAGGGGGAGAGCGAGACGGTGGAGGCGTCGGCTCGGGAGGCCGAAGAGGTAGCGGGGGTCGAAGAGGCCGAAGAGGCCGAAGGTGCGGCCGCGTTCGCGGAGCCGGCGGTGGCGCCGGCGGCGAGCAGGGAGGCGGCCAGGGTCGCCGCTCCGGCGGCGAGGGCGGTACGCGAACGTCTGAGACGTGATATGCCGGATATCGCTGACGTCGAACGTGAATCCACGCGTATCTCCAGTTGTGATGGGGAGTTGGGCGAAGGTTCCGCCCAACGCGACAAAGATGCCGCTTTGCCGTGGATAAAACATACCGGTGCCCGGGGCCTGAGGCCCCGGGCACCGGCAGTGTGTCGTGCGTCCGACTGGACTTTCGTTACTTGACGTTGACTCCGGCCCAGGCGGCGTCCACGCCCTTGTACTCGGCGCTGTCGGCGCCGAAGAGGTCCGTGGCGGCCTTCAGCGTGGCCTCACGGGCGGCGTGGTAGTCGGTGTTGGAGGTCATGTACGTGGTCAGGGCCTTGTACCAGACCTTCTCGGCCTTGTCCCGCCCGATGCCCTCGACCTTGGAGCCGTCGGAGGTGGGGCTGTCGTACTTCACACCGTTGATCTCCTTCGCGCCGCTGCCCTCGGACAGCAGGTAGAAGAAGTGGTTGGCGACACCGGAGGAGTAGTGCACATCCGTGTCGCCCACGCCGTCGGACCACGCGTCCGCGGACTGCCCGTCCTTGCTGGGCTTGTCCATGTAGCGCAGCGGCGTGCCGTCGCCGTTGATGTCGATCGCCTCGCCGATGAGGTAGTCACCGACGTCGGTGGTGTTCTTGGTGCTGAACTCCACGGCGGTGCCGAAGATGTCGGAGGTGGCCTCGTTGAGGCCGCCCGACTCGCCGCTGTACTCCAGGCCTGCGGTCTTGGAGGTGACGCCGTGGCTCATCTCGTG
The DNA here is from genome assembly GCF_000147815.2 of Streptomyces violaceusniger Tu 4113. Lineage (NCBI taxonomy): Bacteria > Bacillati > Actinomycetota > Actinomycetes > Kitasatosporales > Streptomycetaceae > Streptomyces > Streptomyces violaceusniger. Next base: position 1,669,468 of record NC_015957.1, read on the forward strand.
GCCCGCCACGTCGAGCGCGGTCAACGGGGCCTTGTTGCCCTGGCCGTCGCCGTAGGTCATGCAGAAGCAGCTGTCGTCCCAGAAGGCGTTGACGTAGCTGTCGCCGTAGTGCACGCGGGAGTACGCGGCCTTGCCGTCGCCCCCGATGCCCTCGCGGCCGTGCACGTTCTTGTAGTAGTCCCAGGTGGCGGCGGCGCCGTAGTGGGCGTCGACGGCGGCGGTCTGGGGGTCGTCCGGCTTGCCGGTGCCCCAGTTGTCGTCGTCGTCGGTGAACGCCTTGCCCTCGCCGTCCTCCTTGTTCTCCAGGTTGGTGGTCTTGTGGCCGCCGCGGTCGGCGTCGGTCAGGGTGAAACCGCTGCCTTCCTTGCTGGTGCCGAGCTCGACCGAGCCGCTGTACTCGCTCTCGCCCTTGCCGGTCTCGATGCCCTGGTACTCGTAGAGCTTCTTGCCGGTGGCGGCGTCGGTGATGACGTGGAGCTGGTTCGGGGTGCCGTCCTTCTGCACCCCGCCGACGACGGTCTCGTAGGCCAGCACGGGCTTGCCGGTGGCGGCCCAGATCACCTTGCGCGGGGCCTGGTCGGCCGCCGCCTTGGTGGTGTCGTCGGCCTTGGCCAGCTTCACGGCGGCCTTGGCCGCGGTGGTCGGGGCGATCCCGGCCGTGGTGGAGGCGACCTTGACGGTGGCCTTGGTGGCCTTGGTGACGCTCTTGACGTCACCGCCCTTGGCCTGGTGGACGATCAGGTCGCCGCCCAGGACGGGCAGACCGTCGTAGGTGCGGTCGTAACGGGTGTGGGTGGTGCCGTCGGCGTCCTTGACGACGTCCTTGACGACCAGCTTCTCCTTGGCGCCGAGGCCGAGCGACGAGGCGGTGTCCGCCTTGGTCGCGTTGGCCTCGCGGAGCAGCTCGGCGCGGGCCGAGGCGGTGAGCACCGTGGCCTGGCCGCCGGACTTGGCCGGGGCGGCACCCGCGGTGCCGGTGGTCATTCCCGAGGCGAGCAGGGCCGCCGCGGCGACCACGGTACCGGCCGCGATCACCGAACGCCGCTTTCCGGCACCGGATATGGGCATGCTGAAGGTCTTGCGCACGCGATCTCCTCGTTGCTGTGGGGGGTCAGCGCCGGACTGCGGGGAAGTGCGGCCCGGTGCTGAACAAGAGGTACTGATGCGTAATGCGTTGGGCAGACTGTCATACAAGTCCAAGACGTGTCACGGGTTTCATGACAGGTCGAAGGGAAAATGTTCGTTGAATGCTGATCAACCTTCGAATTCCGGACAGCTCGGCGTAACAGTCAGCGGCTAGGGGAGCGCTGGGCCAGGACCAGGGTCAGGGCATGAAGAGGCGCCGCCAGGGGGAGTCGGGTCGACCCCTGGCGGCGCCTGTCCTGAGTGAGCCTCACGGCTCCGTCAGAAGGTCAGCTTCCAACTGTTGATGTAGCCGGTGTCCTGCGCGTACATGTCCTGGACCCGCAGCTTCCAGGTGCCGACCGCGGTCTTGGAGGACGCGTCCACGGTGTACGTGGTCCGCACGTCGTCCGCCGAGTCGAAGAGGCTCGCGCTCTTGAGCGGGTAGGCCGTACCGTCCGGGGCGATCAGGTCGATCACCAGGTCGCCGCGGTAGCTGTGCACGATGTCCACGCTCACCTGGAGGTTGCTCGGCGCGTTCCCGGCCCGGCTCACCGCGATCGGCGAGGTGATCGGCTCACCCGCGTCCGGGATGGCGATGTCCGCGGTGTTCTCGAAGACATTGCCGCCACTGGTGTTCACGGTCCAGGCGAAGGACGCCGTGCCGGTCTTGCCGGCCGAGTCGGTCACCGTGACCGTCACCTGGCTCGACCCGACGGTGGTCGGGGCTCCGGAGATCAGGCCGGTCGAGGAGTTGATCGACAGGCCCGCGGGCAGCCCGTCGGCCGCGTAGCCGAGCGCGCCCGGGTTGGAGCTGGTCGCGGCGATCTGCAGGCTGGTGGCCTGGTTGACGATGCTGGTCTGGGCGCCGGGCGGGGTGACGGTGACCCCGTCGGCGATCCGGGTGCCGACGTTGACCCCGGCCCAGGCGTTCGCCACCGCGTTGTACTGCGCGCTGCCCTGGCCGAAGAGCTCGCCCGCCGCCCACAGCGTGGCGTCACGGGCGCCCGCGTAGTTGGTGTTGGAGGTCATCCGCTGGCTCAGCGCCTTGAACCAGATCTTCTCCGCGTTGCCCCGTCCGATGCCGGTGACCGGGAGGTTGTCGTAGGTCGGGCTGTCGTAGCTGACGCCGTTGATGACCTTGGCGCCGCTGCCCTCGGAGAGCAGGTAGAAGAAGTGGTTGGCGATGCCGGACGAGTAGTGGACGTCCACATTGCCGACACCGGAGTACCAACTGTCCTTGGAGGCCCCGTCCTTGCTGGGCTTGTCCATGTAGCGCAGCGGGGTGCCGTTGCCATTGATGTCGATCTTCTCGCCGATAAGGTAGTCCCCGGGGTCGCTCGCGTTGTTCGCGTAGAACTCGACCGCGGCGGCGAAGATGTCGGAGGTGCCCTCGTTGAGCCCGCCGGACTCACCGCTGTAGGTGAGGTTGGCGGTGGCCGCGGTGACCCCGTGGCTCATCTCGTGGGCGGCGACATCGATGGAGGTCAGCGGCTTGGCATTGCCCGAGCCGTCGCCGTAGGTCATGCAGAAGCAGGCGTCCTGCCAGAAGGCGTTGACATAGCCGCTGCTGTAGTGGACCCGGGAGTACGCCCCGACGCCGTCGCCCCTGATGCCCTCGCGGCCGTGGATGTTTTTGTAGTAGTCCCAGGTCTCGGCGGCGCCGTAGTGCGCGTCCACACCGGCGGTCGCGGCGTCGGAGGTGGTGCCGCTGCCCCAGACGTCGTCGGCGTCGGTGAAGAGCGTGCCGGTGCCCGAGGTGCCGCGGTTGAGGTCGTACGTCTTGTGGTTGCCGCGGCCGGAGTCGGTGAGGTTGTACGAGCCCGCGCTGCCCGAGGTGCCGAGGGCCACCTGGCCGCTGTACTGGCTGTTCCCGGTGCCCTTCTTGACACCCTGGAACTCGAACAGCTTCGCGCCGGTGGCCGCGTCGGTGATGACGTGCAGCTCGTTCGGGGCGCCGTCCTCCTGGAGGCCGCCGACGACCGTCTCAAAGGCGAGGGCCGGGGTGCCCTTCGCGGCCCAGATCACCTTGCGGGGCGCCCGCTCGGCCTCGGTCTTCCGCGAACCCTGCGCGTTCGCCGCCTTCACGGCGGCCTTCTCGGCGGTGGCGGGCGCGACGGCGGCGGTGGTGGTCGGCACCGTCAGCCGGGCCTTGGTCGCCTTGGCGACGGTCAACTGCGCACCGCTCTTCGCCCGGTCGACGACCAGATCGCCGCCGAGGACGGGGAGCCCCGCGTAGGTGCGCTCGTAACGGGTGTGGGTGGTGCCGTCGGCGTCCTTCATGACGTCCTTGACGACCAGCTTCTCCTTGGCGCCGAGCCCGAGGCCCCTGGCGGCCTCGCCCTTGGCGGCGTCGGCCTTCCGGATCAGCTCGGCGCGCTGGGCGGGGGAGAGCTTGGCGGGGAGGGCGCCGGGGTCGGGGGCGCCGGATATCGTGCGGGCGGCGGGGCGGTCCGCGGCGCCGTCCTGGCGGGCGGCGGCGGTGCCGCTCTGGAAGCCGACGCCGATCATCGCCGCCGCGACGACCAGCGCACCGGCCGCGACGGCTCGATGACCTGGGGTGCGACCGGATCTGCGGGCGCTGGGTCTGAGGTGCCGTTGGGGGAGGGATCTCACGCTGACTCCTTCTGCGCTGGCCGCACGGTGGCACGGCCGGGACGACCGGGCGGCTGGGTCGCCGTCCGGGCAGGGCAGGGCAGAGCGGGTTACCGTCCCCTGGCGTTCCCGGGTGCGCCCTGCCGCAGACGAACGACGGGGCGCGGCCGCGGTGCGACCGGGGGTGTGAGGGTATGGCCTTGGGCCTGCACACCGTGGGAGTGCGGGCGTCTCGGCCGAGGGAAGAGTGGCATCACTGGACTTGACCTGTCAGGATCGCGACAAGAACTTGTCCGGAAAGCGTCCGTTGACAGCTATGCCGTGTTCGCATGACGGTGATTTACGGTCAAATTCGGCAATGCCCGATGTCGGTGGCGTTCCGTAGCATCGCCCCCATGTCCGACCTCGTGAATCCGATCGACGAGCCTCCGCATTCGCTGACCGAGCCTCACCACATGCTCGGTGCCTATCTCGACTACTTCCGCTCCGTCGTGCCCAACAAGCTCGACGGCCTCTCGGAGCACGAGCTGCGCACCAGCCGACTGCCGTCCGGGTGGACCCCGTTGGAGCTGCTCCACCATCTGACCCATGTCGAACGGCGCTGGCTGCGCTGGGGATTCCTGGGCGAGGCCGTGGACGAGCCCTGGGGCGACCGCGGCCCCGACGACCGATGGCGGGTCCCCGAGGGCATGACGTCCGGCGAGGTGCGGGCGCGGTACGAGGAGCAGTGCGCCTGGTCGCGGGCGACCGTGGCGGGCGTACCGCTGGAGCGGCGGGCGGCCATCGGTGGGCGGTTCGCCACCGAGGCCGAGGCCCCGACGCTCGGCTGGATCCTCTTCCACCTGCTCCAGGAGTACGCCCGCCACGCCGGACAGCTCGATGTCGTACGGGAGTTGGCCGACGGCTCGGTCGGTGAGTAAGGCGCCCGGCCCCGCGGTCAGGACGAGTGCGCGGCGGAGTCGAAGCGCGACTCCTCCCGCAGCAGCGCGCTCAGATCGGCGCCGGGGCGCAGCTCCGCCGGGTCCTCGCCCCTGCGGAAGAGGATCGCCCCGGCGTCGATGCCGCCCAGTGTCAGCCGGTCCGCGTCCCGGCGCAGCCAGGTGCCCTCGCGCAGCCCGACCACGGGGACGTCGTTCTCCTCCAGGAACTGCTCGAGCCGCAGGGCCCGGCTCTCGCCCATATGGGCGGTGTCCGGATCGGCGTCGAGGTAGTGCGGGTTGATCTGGAACGGCAGCAGCCCCAGCGCCTCGAAAGTGGGCGGCTGGACGATGGGCATGTCGTTGGAGGTGCGCAGGGTCGGGCAGGCCATGTTGGTGCCCGCGCTGGAGCCCATGTAGACCGCGCCCGCGGCCACCCGTTCCCGTATCGCCCGGACCAGATCGTGCTCGTGCAACGCCTTGAGCAGCCGGAAGCTGTTGCCACCGCCGACGAACACCGCCTGCGCCCCGCGCACCAGCTCGGCCGGGTCGTCGGCGGTGTGCGCACCGGTGACCTCCACGCCCAGCGGCTCCAGGGCCGTGGCCACCTTGGCGGTGTAGCCGTCGTGGTCGGCCAGCGCGTACGGCACGAAGACGAGCCGGCGCGCGCCGTCCAGCACCGAGGCGATCTCCTCGCGTGCGTGGTCCAGATAGCCGCGACCGGGCGCGGCGGAGTTCGACAGCAGCAGCAACTGCATGAGGGGGCCTTTCTGGCGGAACGGTGGAACGGTGGAACGGAGGACTAGGCCGGTGAGGGGGAATGGGGGGGATTTGGGTGAATTGTCGGGGTGGGTGGTACGCCACGCGGATTGGCGCCGCTCAGCGCCGCTAGCGACGCGGGGCGCGCCGCGGCCGGGTCGGCGTCAGCAGCCTGCCCAGATCGGCGGCGCCCTGCAGCAGCGGCGCGATCAGTTGCTCCCGGCGGGGGCGCAGCACCTCGGGGGCGGCGGCCAGAGTCAGGGTGCCCACCGGACGTCTGCCCACCAGAACCGGCGCCGCGAGCGCCGCGCTGTCCGGATCGTACTCGCCCTCGGAGTAGGCGTAGCCGTCGCGCCGCACCTCGGAGAAGCGCTCCTCGAGCCGCACCGGATCGGTCGGTGTGTGCTCGCTGAAGCGCGCCATCGGGCGGCCGTACAGCAGCACGGCCCGGTCACCGGGCGGGAGCATACCGAAGTAGGCGCGGGAGGTGGCGCCGGCGTGCGCCGGGTACAGCTCGCCCGCCAGCACGTAGTAGCGCAGCGGGCCGGTGGCCCCGTCCACCGCCGCGACGCAGCGCATGTGCACCCCGTCCGGGACCGCGAACAGCGTGTTCACCCCGACCGTCTCGGCCAGCGCCTCCAGGATCGGCCGGGCCAGGCTGGCCATGCCGCCGCCCCGCTCCCACACCCAGGACAGATGCCACACCGCCGGGCCCAGCCGATAGCGGCGTGAGCGCTTGTCGGAGACCAGGAAGCCCCTGTAGGCCAGCGCGGCCAGCAGCCGCTGGGCCACCGACTTGTCCAGCCCGAACTCCTCGGCGATCTCGGTAACGCCCCACTCCGGGCGCTCGCGGTCGAAGGCGAGCAGCACGTTCAGCACGCGGTCCGCGGTCTGGAGGGGCGGGGCGCCGGTTACGGGCTTCTGTTCAGGCATGACGAAAGAGTAAACATTCTCGGATATCGAGAAAATATTGCGCACAGCGCGACGCCGGGCGGACCCTGGCGGAGCCGACGGCCGGGCGGATCCCCGGCCAGGCCGGTGCCCGGTGGCAGTGCCCGCCCCGCGCGCCGCTTCCCCCGCTCGTCCGGTCGGGCCATCGGCGTCACCGATCGCCTCACCGAGGCATGACCGATCGCCTCACCGAGGCATGACCGATCGCCTCACCGACGCCATCGCCGACGGCCTTACCGATCGCATCCGCCGATCACATCGCCGACGGCGTCCCTGACCGCCTTACCGACCGCATCTCCCACCACATCACCAACCGCATCACCCCGCCGTGAGAGGCCAGCCGTGCTCAAACACGTCCTTGACATCATCGAACTCCTCGACCGTCCGCAGACCAGCGGCGCCCTCCTCGCCGACCATCTGCGCGCGGTGCAGGCCGCGGCCGGAGCCGACCCGCAGACGGCGCCCGAGGTCGAGGTACGCACCGTCGAGGGCGACAAGGGCAGCACGGACTTCGTCTCCGTCACCGTCCCCGGCCGCCGCGGCAAGCTGGGCGGCGGCGACGCCCCGACCCTGGGCATCCTCGGCCGGCTCGGCGGAGTCGGGGCCCGCCCGGAGCGGATCGGACTGGTCTCGGACGCCGACGGGGCGGTGGCGGCGCTGTCCGCCGCGGCCAAGCTGCTGGACATGCACGCCCGCGGCGACGTCCTGGACGGCGATGTCACGCTCTCCACCCACGTCTCCGGCTGGGCCCCCACCCAGCCGCACGACCCCGTGCCCTTCATGGACTCCCCGGTGGACACGCTGGTGTGCAACCGCGAGGAGATCTCGCCCGCGATGGACGCGGTCGTCTCCATCGACACCACCAAGGGCAACCGGCTGCTCAACCACCGCGGCGTCGCCCTGTCGCCGACCGTCTGCCAGGGCTGGATCCTGCGGGTCAGCGAGGACCTGGTGGCCGTCCTGGAGAGCGTGACCGGCGAGTCGGCGCGCATCCTGCCGATCACCACGCAGGACATCACCCCGTACGGCAACGGAGTGCACCACCTCAACTCCATCCTCCAGCCCGCCGTCGCCACCACCGCCCCCGTCGTCGGCCTCGCGATCACGGCGACCTCTGCGGTGGCCGGATGCGCCACCGGCGCCAGCCACGAGACAGACATCGCGGTCGCGGCCCGGTTCGCGGTCGAGACCGCGAAGGAGTTCGGACGCGGCGTCGCCCGCTTCCTGGACCCCGAGGAGTTCGCGCGCCTGGTCGAGCTGTACGGACCCATGACCCACCTCCAGGCCCTCACCCCGGCGGGGTGACCGACCCGTCCCCAGCGGACGGGTGACCGACCCGTCCCCACCGGACCCCGCAGGAGTCCCCATGAACCCGAACCCCCAGGCCGGTGCCGACGCCGCGGCCGCGGACGCCCCACCGCGGTCGCACCCCAGAGCCTTCGAGCCGGTCACCCTCGTCCTCACCATCGTGCTGTCGGTCCTCGGCGCCCTGATCGGCATCGTGCTGATCACCTCGCTCGGGGTGTCGCCCAACACGGCCGTGATCGGCGCCCTGGTGGCGATGCTCATCGGCCGTATTCCGGTCGGCGTGCTGACCCGGATGCGCTCCAAGCACCGGCAGAACCTGGTGCAGTCGGCGATCTCCGGCTCCACCTTCGCCGCGGCCAACTCGCTGCTCACCCCGATCGCGGTGCCGTTCGCCCTGGGCCGTAACGACCTGGTGTGGCCCATGCTCGGCGGGGCCGTCATCGGCTTGGCCGTCGACAGTTGGGTGCTGTACCGGGTGTTCGACTCCAAGCTGCTGCCCGCCACCGGCTCCTGGCCGGCCGGGATCGCGGCGGCCGAGACGATCAAGGCCGGGGACACCGGCGGGCGCAAGGCCGCGATCCTGGGCGCGGGCGCGGTGATCGGCTTCGTCGGCGCGCTGTTCAAGCTGCCGACCAGCGCCGCGGGTGTGGGGTTCCTGGGCAACATCTGGGCGCTCGCCATGTTCGGCGTCGGGCTGACCGTGGGGCAGTACGCCCCCGAGTTCGGGTTCGACCTGGGCGCCCGCCATGTGCCGCACGGGCTGATGATCGGCGCGGGGCTCGTCGCCCTGACCCAGGCGCTGCTGCTGATGCGGACGCGGAAGGGCGGGGCCGGTGCGAAGGGGGCCCTCGACGGTCCTGCTGTGGAGGGTCCGGCCGCCGACGGTCCTGATGTCGACGGCGGTCTTACGGTCCAGGCCCCCCAGCTTCGCAGGGGACTGCTGGAGGGCATGGGCCTCTTCGTCTGCGGCGCGATCGTGGTCGCCATCGCGGGCGGTGTGGTCGGGAAGCTCGCCCTGCCCGCCCTGGTCGGGTGGGTGCTGCTGGCCGGTGTCGCCGCCATCGTCCACCAGCTCATCGTGGGGCTGGCGGCGATGCACTCCGGCTGGTTCCCGGCCTTCGCCGTCACGCTGATCTTCTTGATCATCGGTCTGGTGCTGCACATTCCGACCGTGCCGCTCGCCCTGCTGGTCGGCTACACGGCCTCCACCGGCCCCGCCTTCGCCGACCTCGGCTACGACTTCAAGGCGGGCTGGCTGCTGCGCCGCGACGCAGCGCCCTGGCGACCCTTCGAGATCGAGGGGCGGCGCCAGCAGTACCTCGCCCAGCTCGTCGGTTTCGGTGTCGCGCTGGTCGTCGTCGCCGTCGCCTGGAAGACCTTCTTCTCCGACGGCAAGGTGCCGCCGGTCGCCGAGGTCTACGTCACCACCATCAAGACCGGCCTCGAACCCGGCACCATGACCACCATGCTGCTGTGGGCGATCCCCGGCGCGCTCGTCCAACTCCTCGGCGGACCCTCCCGGCAGATGGGCGTCCTGCTGGCCACCGGACTTCTGGTGGCCACCCCCCAGGCCGGATGGATGGTCCTCGGCGCCTTGGTCGTCCGTCAGCTCTACACCCTGTGGCGGCGGCGCGGGATCACCGACGCGGAGGCGCGCAAGGAGTCCGACGAGCAGGCCGAGAACGACCTGTCGCTGGTCGGCGCCGGGCTCGTCGCCGGAAGCTCGCTCAACGACGTAGGCCAGCTCACCAAGGCCCTGTGAGGCAGGTTCTGTGAGGGAAGGCCCCGTGAGAAAGGACGTGCACGCTGTGGACACCACGGAGACCACGGAGACCACGGAGACCGAACACCCGGCGGGCGCCCCGGCCCTCGGCCTCGTCACCATCGGCCAGGCCCCGCGCGCCGACCTCCGCCCGGACGCCGAACCGCTGCTGCCCGGGGTGCGCCTGGTCGAGCACGGCGCGCTCGACGCCGAACGGTTCGACGGCGACGCCGAGGCGGCGACCCGCCGGCTGCTGGCCCCCGAGGTCGGCGAGGCACCGCTGGTCTCCCGGCTGCGCGACGGCCGTTCGGTACTGCTCGGGCACGGGGCGATCGTCCCGCGCATCACGGACGCGGTCGCCCGCGCGGAGCGGGACGGTGCCGCCGCGACCCTGCTGCTGTGCACCGGCCGCTTCCCGGCGGGGCGGGCCCGGCGGCCCCTGCTGTTCGCCGAACCGCTGGTGCAGCAGGCCGTCGCCGCGACCGTGGGCACCGACCCCGTGGGCATCGTCTGCCCGCACCCCGACCAGGCCGAGGACGTCTCGCAGCGCTGGGCGGAGCTGCTGCCCGGCCGGGTCCAGGCCGCGACCGCCGATCCGTACGGCCCCGCCGAGCTTGTCCTGGAAGACATCGCCGCCGCCGCGCGCACCCTCGCCGACCGCGGCAGCTCCTGGCTCGTCCTGGACTGCATCGGCTACACGGAACAGATGCGCACCGCCGCCCTGCGGGCCGCGGGCCGCCCCGTGCTGCTGGCCCGCGCCATCGCCGTCCGCATGGCGGCAGAGGTGGTGGCGGCCTCGGCGTGACGATGGCGCGGCGCCGCGGCGCCCCCGGCACCCCGCGGCGTCTCCGCGCATCTGCCCGCACCCTGCCGCCCCGTAACGCCTCCGGGCACCTGCGGCCCCGTGGACCCGGTGCTCGCCGCCGGACTCCTGGCCTCCTACGCGTACGGCGACTGAGCACCCGTAAGTTCTGCTCATGATCAGCCAACGCCGGCAGTGCTCATCACGCTCGGATTCCGGCGTTTCCGCAGGAACCAGTGCCAACGAAATCGCGAAACCTACACCGCCGGGCCCGGCCCGGCGAAGCCCGGCCCGGCGAGGGATCCCTTACGGGCGCTCGGCCGCCGGGTGAATGCCTTACGGCCGCTCGGTCGGCGCGCGGAGCCCTTACGGCCCGATCGGCCACCGCGCGGAGCCCTTACGGCTGCTCAGTTGGCGCGCTGATCTCATCCGGCCGCTCGGTCGCCACGCGCGGGTCTCCTCAGCGGTCACTGCGAGTGCGTGCTGCCGGCAACACATCCGCAGAGGACCTGGCCAGAGGTGCGCTCGTGACTTCGCGCGGACTGGGGCGGTGCGCAGTCGGACAGGTTTGACCGGGCTCAGTCGCCGTCGAGGATGAAATCGGCTACAGCGGCAGCGACGGCTTGGGGCTGCTCATCGGGGATGAAGTGTCCGGCGTCGGGCACGACGACTCCGGTGGCGTCGTCGGCCCATGGGCTGATGGAGGCCGCCATGTCCGGGATGGAGCCGTGGCTGCTGGAGATTCCGAGGATGGGCACAGTCAGGTGCTGCCGCTTGAGCGCCTCGTGGTTCTTGCGCGCCGACTCGGCGGCGTCCCGGTAGTAGGCGAGGGAAGCGCGGAGGCCACCGTCGGCGGCGACGGCCGCTGCGTAGTGGTCGAGCTCGGCGTCCTCGAATGTGTCGGGAGAGAGGGCCTTCACTTTCAGGAACCAGCCGACGTAGTCCCGTTCGCGGCCGGCTAGCAGCGTCTCGGGCAGGTCGGGCACAAGGTGGAACGCGAAATGCCAGGTTTTCCACGCCCGATCCGGGTCGGTGGGAATCGCTTCGGGGAGGGTGATGCCGGGAATTCCGGCGTCGAGCAGAGCGACCCCGCGCAGTTGGCTCTCGAATTGGAGTGCGAGGGAGAAAGCGACCCAGGCGCCGATGTCGTGGGCGACCAGCCAGTAAGTCGACACTCCGAGAGCCTTCACGGCGGCGTGGACGTGCGCGGCGACCGTGTGCGTGTCGTAGCTGCGCTCCAAACGCTCGGAGTGGCCCTGACCCGGCAGGTCGATCGCGATGACGTGGAACCGGCCGGCGAGGCTGGGCATAACCTTTCGCCATGCCCACCAGGTTTGCGGGAATCCGGCGAGCAGGACAATGGCCGGGCCGGCCGGCCGGCCGCCTTCGACGGCATGAAGGCGGACGCCGTCGGCGTCAACCCAGCAGTGGGTGAATCCCGCCAGGTCGTGCAGGGGCAGATCGGGGACAGGGTTACTTTCGCGGACGTGCCGAGCGCTGGTCGCAGGGTCAGTCACGGGGATCCTCCGTCGGTGTCAGGTGTCCTGGTTCGGAGCTTCGCCCGAGGGTTGGGCCCACGAGCGCAGTGCAGATGCCGGGAGCGGCCGGCGTGCTGCCGACGTCCGGGGCCCGACGGTCTGATCGGTGAGGCCCAGTAGCAGGACAGGGGCGACGAGCCCGGGCTGGACGAACAATGTCGCGCTGTGGGGGACGCCCGGCCTTGACCATGCTTGGACGCTAGCACATCTTGAACCGTCTGGTTCAAGATAGAATGGTGCGGCGCGACACGGAACATCGACACACCGGCAAGGAAGTGCCACGTGGCAGGCAAGAAGCAATTCGACATGGACACGGCACTTGACGCCGCGATGATCCAGTTCTGGCGCGCGGGCTACGCCGACACCTCAGTGGACGATCTGTCCCGGGCGACCGGCCTGAACCGCAGCTCCATCTACTCCTCGCTCGGCGACAAGGACACGCTCTTCCTGCGCTGCTTGGATCGCTATGCCGCGCGCTATGGCGACAAGTACGACGCCGCCCTGTCGTGTGCGGCCTCGGAGCCTCTTACAGCCGTTCGTGCGTTCTTCGACGTCACCCTCGCGCGCATCGCCGATCCCGAACTGCCGGACGGATGCCTGGTCGCCCAGTCGGCCATGGCAATTCCGGCGCTGAGCCAGAGCGTCGCGGCTCGCGCGAAGGAGGCACTGGGCTTCCAGCGCTTGCGTGTGCGCGCCGCACTGAAGGCAGGCCGATTGACCGACCAGGACGCCGATGCCTTCGCTGAACACGTGGCCGCCGTGAACCAGTCTCTCGCCGTCATGAGCAGAGCTGGGGCGAGCCCGGCGCAGCTCCTGGCCATCGTGGGGGTAACCGTCGACGCGCTCTCACAGGCGTCGCGCACGCGCAAGTAGCGCTGCGGACCGGTTCCGTCCTGGACTCGACGAACCTCTGTCCTGGCCGCGATCCGGCGTGCGTACTTCAACGCTTCCAGGCTGGCCGGCCCGTTCAGGGCCGGGGCGTGCTCCCAGGCCGGGCTGTGCCACAGGCGAGGCTTCTGCGGATCCTGAAAGTAGATCTTCCTGATGTCGGCGTGGTCCACGGAGACGGGCCATTCGCCCGCGTGCTCGCCGTGGCCCAGACGGCATGGCTGAGCATGGATTCCGCGTACCGCAGGATCCACGTCGGCCAAGAGCAGCCGGGCAAGCTCCAGTCGGTGTTGTCCATCGAAGCGCGGAACCTACAACCCTGTAGGTTCCACGCTCTCATGCGCATTGGCTCCTGCGGAAACGTCGAGTTCCGCGCGAGATGAACACGATCTGTGTCGGAGTAGGGTGCGCAATCGGTGCCATGCAGGTCGGCGTTCCGGTCACAATCCGTGACAGGTGGTCCGCCAGCTGATCATTGGTTCGGCATGGATTCTGCCCCCACTATGGGCCGCTCGTCGACACGGGTCGCCGGTTCTCCGTACTTCAATCCAAAGCAGTACTGGGTTCCCGCCTCGGTCCGTCCGGTGAACTTGATCCCGTTGACGCGATGCTCGACCTGGGTCAATCGGATCACGACGGTGCCGTAGAGGGTGATCCGTTCCACGAGGTTGTCGAGTTCCAGGTCTTCAGCCAGGGTCTCGGCAGTCACAAGGCCCACCGGCAGTACAGAGGCAGGTTCGTCGAACGTGCTCGGCCGGCCAGCACTGATAGCAATATGAGCACTTCAAGTGCAAAGTCCGAAGTGATGCCGTATTGCCGCATTTCATCAGTCTTCGACCAGAGGTGGGCGGCTTGGGCCAGACGGGCGGGCGTTGCTGCGGCCAACGCTCCATGCAGGGTGACGGTGGCAGTGTGCGTCGAGTCGCTGTGTTGTCGATCACCGGACTGTCGACCGTGCCCGGCCGTTCTCGAGGCGGTGGGCGTAGGTACGCTGGTAGCGCATCTTCACTTGTAGGGGTGCGTGTGCTGAGCGGGCTGGTTGAGGCTCGCCATCTGGGCAGGACGGAAGAGCGTGGGCGTCGATATGCGGGAAGAGTCGGACGTGGACCACGTGGCGGGTGAGGCGCGGCCGAAGAAGCTGCTGTTGCGTGCGCTTGCGGGCGAGCGCACCGAGCGACCACCGATCTGGCTCATGCGGCAGGCCGGACGCTATCTGCCGGAGTACCACGACGTCCGCGAGGCTGCGGGCGGGATGGTGGGGCTGTGCAATTCGCCCGAGCATGCGGTCGAGGTCACCTTGCAACCGCTCCGCCGCTTCACGCTCGACGCCGCGATCCTGTTCGCGGATCTTCCCCAGATCGCGGCGGCGTTGGGACAGACCTTGGAGTACCGGGTCGGTGACGGCCCCGTCCTCACGCCTCCGATCCGTTCGACTTCGGACATCACCGAGTTCTTGAGCGCGTCCCGCTTGCACGAAGAACTGGCCCCGATCTATGAGACCGTCAGACAACTCACTCGCGCATTGCCTGACGAGGTCACGTTGATCGGCTATGCCGGTGCGCCGTGGACGGTTGCGACTTACATGGTCGAAGGGCGCGGCGGCGGCCCAGAGCACTCCATCGTCAAGCAGTGGGCACTGAGCGATCCGGAGGGGTTCCAACCCCTGATCGACCTGCTCACGGCGGCCACCATCGAGTTCTTGGACCGTCAGATTCAGGCGGGTGCCGAAGCGATCCAACTCTTCGAGAGCTGGGCCGGCATACTCCCCGACCCGCTATTCCAGCGTTGGTGCGTCACGCCGGTTGCCGCCATCGTCGCGGCGCTGAAGGCGAAGCATCCGAGTGTTCCCATCATCGCCTTTCCGCGCGGCGCGGGGCTTGCCTACAAGGGCTTCGCCGAGGCGACCGGCGTGGACTGCGTCGGGCTCGACTCGACAGTACCTGTGGAGTGGGCCGCGCAGAAGGTGCAGCACGAGCTCGGCCGGTGCGTGCAGGGCAACCTCGACCCCCAGCTCCTTGTCGCGGGCGGGCCTGCACTCCACGCGGAAACAGACCGCATCCTGAACGCGCTTAGTGGTGGCCCGTTCGTGTTCAACCTCGGACACGGAATCGTCAAGACCACACCCCCCGAGCATGTGGCCGCTCTCGCCCAGCAGGTACGGTCCTGGTCCTCTTCACCCTCGGACGGTGGGCGGCCTACGGTACGGAGTAGGTCGCGTCAGCCATAGGCGGCACCTACCTCGTCCTTGGCGCCATGAGGGGACGAGGTGACCGTCAGGTGTCGGTGCCACTGAACCTCGGAATTGCGCATCCATTGCGCAATGCGTAGCTACAGTGCGCACCGAAACGTGGAACCTACACGGTCAGTGGGTTACTGAGCGCAGCCAGTGCCCACGGAACCGTGAAATTGCCCATCTGTTGTCCATCTCGCGGGGGCATTGCCCATCAAAACGCGGAACCTACAAACCCGGCGCGTCACACCAGACTGTCCCGCCACGCCTGATGCAGCGCCGCGAAGCGGCCCTCGCCCGCGATCAGTTGGTCCGGCGGGCCGTCCTCGACGATCCGGCCGTCGGCCATCACCAGCACCCGGTCGGCCGTCTCGACGGTCGACAGCCGGTGGGCGATGACGACCGCCGTACGGCCGCGCAGCACCGTGTCCATGGCGCGCTGCACCGCCCGCTCGCCCGGGATGTCGAGGGAGGAGGTGGCCTCGTCGAGGATGAGGACCGACGGGTCGGCGAGCAGGGCGCGGGCGAACGCGACCAGTTGGCGCTGACCTGCGGAGATCCGGCCGCCGCGCTTGCGTACATCCGTGTCGTAGCCGTCGGGCAGGGCGGCGACGAAGTCATGTGCGCCGATCGCCTTGGCCGCCTGCTCGATCTCGGCCCGGGTGGCGTCGGGGCGGCCGATGGCGATGTTCTCGGCGATCGTGCCGGAGAACAGAAACGCCTCCTGCGTCACCATGACCACACCGCGCCGCAGTTCGGGCATGGCCAGCTCGCGCAGATCCACCCCGTCGAGCAGCACCCGGCCGTCGCTGGGGTCGTAGAAGCGGGCCAGCAGCTTGGCGAGGGTGGATTTGCCCGCGCCGGTCGCCCCGACCACCGCGAGCGTCTGCCCGGCGGGCAGCGTGAGGTCGAAGCGGGGCAGCACCTCGCCGCCGGTGCGATAGGCGAAGCGCACCCCGTCGAAGACCACCTCCCGGCCGGGGGCCTTCGTCGGGCGCGGCGGCAGCGGCTTGGGGTCGGCGGGCTCGGGGACGGAGGGGCGCTGGGCCAGCAGGCCCGCGATCTTCTCCAGCGAGGCGGCCGCCGACTGGTAGGAGTTGAGGAACATCCCCAGCCGGTCGATCGGGTCGTACAGCCTGCGCAGATACAGCGCGGCCGCGGCGAGCACCCCGAGCGCGAGCGAACCGGAGGCCACCCGGTAGGCGCCCCAGAGCACGATGGCGGCCACCACCGCGTTGGCGACCAGCCGGGAGCTGACCACATAGCGGGCCATCTCCAGGATCGCGTCCCCGTTGGCGCGCTCATGGCGGTGGTTCAGCTCGCGGAAGCGCGCGTCGTTGGCGCGCTCGCGGCGGAACGCCTGCACGGGGCGGATGCCGTTCATGGTCTCGGTGAACGTCACGATCACCGCCGCGATGGCCGTCGACCGCTTGCGGTACACCCGCATGGAGCGCCGCTGGAAGGAGCGGATCAGCAGATACAGCGGCCAGAAGGAGAGCACCGCCGCCCCGCCCAGCCCCCAGTCGAGATACAGCAGCGTGATGGAGATGTAGACGACCGACAGCGCGACCCCGAGCAGCTCCTCCAGGCCCTCGCTGAGCAGCTCGCGCAGCGACTCGACGTCCGTCGTGGCCCGGGAGATCAGCCGGCCGGAGGTGTAGCGCTCGTGGAAGTCCACGCTCAGCGCCTGGGCATGGCGGAAGATCCGGCCGCGCAGATCCAGCAGCACGTCCTGGCCGATCCGGGCGGAGCAGCGGATGAATACGTACTGCAGCGACCCGGAGGCGAGCGCACAGCCCAGATAGATCGCGCCGACGGCGATCAGCGGGCCGTGGGCGCCGTCGCGGAGGGCGGGCACGGCATGGTCGATGGCGTATGCGACGAGCAGCGGACCCGCCTGGACGGCGGCCTGCTGGAGCAGCAGCAGGACGGCCGCCAGCCAGACCCGTCGCCGGCGCGGCGAGAGCAGCGAACGCAGCAGAGTCAGGGACGCGCCCTCGGGCACCGGCAGGACATCGCGGTCGAACGGGTCGGACGACAGCGCCCGGCCCTCGTCCCTGTCCTCGCCCCTGCCTCCGTCGTCGGTGCTCTCCCGCTCCTCCTCGACCGTCGTCATGGTCTGCTCTCCCCCTCCTCGCGTTCCTGCCCGGACATCAGCGCCCGGTATTCCGCGCTCTCCCGCAGCAGCCGCTGATGGGTGCCGACGGCGGTGATCCGGCCCTCCGACAGCAGCGCGACCCGGTCGGCGAGCAGCACGGTGGACGGCCGGTGCGCGACGACCAGCGCGGTCGTGGCCGCCAGCACCTGCCGCAGCGCCGCCTCCACCAGCGCCTCGGTGTGCACATCGAGGGCGGACAGCGGATCGTCGAGCACCAGGAACCGCGGGCCGCCCACGACGGCCCGCGCCAGCGCGAGCCGCTGCCGCTGACCACCGGACAGGCTGAGCCCCTGCTCGCCGACCTCGGTGTCGGTGCCCTCCGGCAGGGCGTGCACGAAATCGGCCTGCGCCACCTTCAGGGCCCGCAGCAGCTCCTCCCGGCCCGCGTCGGTGGCGCCCATGAGGACGTTCTCACCGGCGGTTGCCGAGAACAGCGTGGGCTCCTCGAACGCGACGGCCACCAGGGCGCGCAGCTCCTCCCGGGGGAGGGCGGTGATGTCCCGGCCGTCGAGGGTGATCCGCCCGCGGGTGATCTCCTGGAGCCGGGGGACGAGAGCGGTAAGGGTGGTCTTTCCGGAGCCCGTCGCCCCGACCAGCGCCATGGTCTCGCCGGGCCGGATGTGGAGATCGACCCCGCGCAGCACGGGCGGCTCCTCCGGCGGCGCGTCCGCGTAGGCGAACTCCACCCCCCTGAACCGGAGCCCGCCCTCGCGGTCCCGGCCGCCCCCGCCGTCCTCGCCGCCTTCGCCCGCCTCGCCGCCTTCGCCTGCCTCGCCGTCCTCGCCGTCCTCGCCGCGTCGCAGCGGCCGCGCGGGCCGGGGCCGGTCGGCCGCGGTGGCCGGCTCCGCGTCCATGACGTCGAAATAGCGGTCGGTGGCCGTCGCCGCGTCCTGGCTCATCGCGAGGAGAAAGCCCAGGGACTCCACGGGCCAGCGCAGCGTCAGGGCGGTGGAGAGGAAGGCGACCAGCGTGCCGGCCGAGAGATCCCCGTCCGCGACCCGCATGGTGCCGAGCACCAGCGCCGCGCCGATCGCCAGCTCCGGCAGCGTCATGATCAGCGCCCAGAGCGTGGCCAGCAGCCGCGCCTTGTGGAGCTCGGTGGAGCGAACCTGCTGGGACAGGGCGCGGAAGGCGCGGGCCTGGCTGCGGTGGCGGCCGAAGCCCTTGACGATCCGGACGCCCAGCACGCCCTCCTCGACGACCGTCGTCAGATCGCCGGTCTGGTCCTGCACGGCGCGGGCCACCGTCGCGTACCGCTTCTCGAACAGCGAGCAGAGGATCACCAGCGGCACCGCCGGGACCACCAGGACCAGGCCCAGCGTCCACTCCTGCGACAGCAAGATGGCGAATCCGGCCAGGATGGTGACCCCGTTGACCACCAGGAAGGTGAGCGGGAAGGCCAGGAACATCCGCAGCAGCATCAGGTCGGTCGTGGCCCGCGACAGTAGCTGGCCGGAGGCCCAGCGGTCGTGGAATGAGACCGGCAGCCGCTGCAGATGGCGGTAGAGATCGGCACGCATCGCGGCCTCGACGGAGGCCAGGGGCCGCCCCACCAGCCAGCGCCGCAGCCCGAAGAGCCCGGCCTCGGCCGTGCCCAGGGCGAGCAGCAGCGCACCGCCCAGCCAGACCCCGCCCGGGTCCCGGTGGGCCACCGGCCCGTCCACCATCCACTTGAGGACCAGCGGGATGACCAGCCCCATACAGGAGGCGACGACCGCCGCCCCGGCCGCGCCGAACAGCCGCACCCGCACCGGGCGCACGTATGGCCACAGCCGCAGGAGTGAACGCGTGGCGGAGCGGTGCCGCGGGGCGGCACCGCTTTCTTGGGCGCGGGGTTCACTCGTCACAGCCATCAGTGGGGAGACTACGGTCCGCCACCGACAGCGCTCACTCGGTTTTTTGGCGTAGGTCCGTGGCGTCGAGGGCGCGCAGCAGCAGGACCGAGCGCGCTGGAAGCTCGATGGGGGCGCCCGCCGCGAGCCGTGTGCCGGGGGCCGCCTCCTGGTCCTCACGGGCCGTGTCCAGGAGGAGCTCGTACCCCCGGGCCCAGGGCGGTCCGGGCAGGGTGAAGGAGAGCGGCAGCGGGCCCGCGTGCAGCAGCGCCAGGAAGCTGTCGTCCGTGACCGGGGCGCCGTGCGGATCGCGCTGGGGCAGATCGCGGCCCGACAGATAGGCCCCGAGGGCGGTCGTCGGCGCGTACCAGTCGGATTCGGTCATCTCGGTGCCGCGTGGGGTGAACCACGCCAGATCGCGCAGCCCCTCCGGGGGCCGGGCCAGGCCGGAGAAGAAGGCCGGGCGGCGCAGCACCGGATGGGCCCGGCGCAGCCGTATCAGCCGGGCGGTGAGCTCGGTAAGGGCGCGCCAGCCGGGGTCGTCCAGCAGCGACCAGTCGAGCCAGCCGGTCTCGTTGTCCTGGCAGTACGCGTTGTTGTTGCCGCCCTGGGTGCGGCCCAGCTCATCGCCCGCGACCAGCATCGGCACCCCGGTGGACAGCAGCAGGGTGGCCAGCAGATTGCGCAACTGGCGGCGGCGCAGCGCGCGGATCTCCGGGTCGTCGGTCTCGCCCTCGGCGCCGCAGTTCCAGGCGCGGTTGTCGGGGGTGCCGTCGCGATTGCCCTCCCCGTTGGCCTCGTTGTGCTTGCGCTCGTAGGAGACCAGGTCGCGCAGGGTGGAACCGTCGTGCGCGGTGATGAAGTTGACCGAGGCGTACGGGCGGCGGCCGCTCCACGCGTACAGATCGCTGGAGCCCGAGAGCCGGTAGCCCAGATCGCGGGCGTCGGGCAGCGCCCCGCGCCAGAAGTCCCGCACCGCATCCCGGTAGCGGTCGTTCCACTCCGCCCACAGCGGCGGGAAGGCGCCCACCTGATAGCCGCCGGAGCCCACGTCCCACGGCTCCGCGATCAGCTTCACCCGGCGCAGTACGGGATCCTGCGCGATCACGGCCAGGAAGGGCGAGAGCATGTCGACGCCGTGCGCGGCGCGGGCGAGCGCGCTGGCCAGGTCGAAGCGGAAGCCGTCCACTCCCATCTCGGTGACCCAGTAGCGCAGCGAGTCGGTGACCAGCCGCAGCACCTGTGGCTGCAGGACGTGCAGGGTGTTGCCGCAGCCGGTGAAGTCGGCGTAGCGGCGGGGGTCCTGCTGGAGGCGGTAGTAGCCGCGGTTGTCGACACCGCGCAGCGAGAGGGTGGGGCCCAGCTCATTGGCCTCGGCGGTGTGGTTGTAGACGACGTCGAGGATCACCTCGATCCCGGCGGTGTGCAGGGCGCGCACCATCCGCCGGAACTCCCCGACCTGCTGGCCCCGGGTGCCGCCGGCCGCGTATCCGGCGTGCGGCGCGAAGTAGCCGATGGAGTTGTAGCCCCAGTAGTTGCGTAAGCCCCGCCGCAGCAGATGGTCCTCATGGGCGAACTGATGCACCGGCAGCAGCTCGACCGCCGTGACCCCGAGCCGGGTCAGGTGCTCGATCGCCGCCGGATGCGCCAGCCCCGCGTAGGTGCCGCGCAGCTCGGGCGGCACCCCTGGGTGGCGCATGGTGAAGCCGCGCACATGGAGCTCGTAGATCACCGACTCGGCCCAGGGCGTCTTGGGCCGCCGGTCCGCCGTCCACTCGTCGGGCGCGCCGTCCGCCGTGTCGTCGCCGACCACCACGCCCTTGGGGACGTACGGGGCGGAGTCGCGGTCGTCCCGGACGGTGTCCGCCACATGCTGCTGCGGCCAGTCCCGCATATGTCCGTAGACCTCGGCGGGCAGCGCGAAGTCCCCGTCCACGGCGCGGGCGTACGGATCCAGCAGCAGCTTCGCCGGATTCCAGCGGGCGCCGGTCCAGGGGTCCCAGCGGCCGTGCACGCGGTAGCCGTACCGCCGGCCGGGCAGCACACCGGGGACGAAGCCGTGCCACACCTCATGGGTGAGCTCGGTGAGCGGACAGCGCAGCTCGTGGCCGTCGTCGTCGAACAGACACAGCTCCACGGCCTCCGCACCGCCCGCCCACAGCGCGAAGTTGGTGCCCCACACCCCGTCCGGCCCCCGGCAGGGGCGGGCGCCGAGCGGCTCCGGGCTGCCCGGCCGGACGGCGGGGCCCGCCGCCGGGGCGGTGCTCCGGTCGCGCCGCGGGGCGAGCGCCGTGGGGCGGTGGCCGATGAGACGGCCCACCGCCGTCGCCGAGGGGCGTCCGGGGACGCCGTCGCGTGTCTCCTGCCCGGCTGCACTGGACACATCGGCCTCCGCGGCTCGCGGCCAACCGCCTCCGCCCCGACGGAGGGAAGGCGGGCAGCACCTCATGGCGGGCCGGCGGGCCCCGCGGTGTCCCGTACCGCACGGACCCTGGCCCAGGCTCTCCCACCTGTTCTGCCCGCAATCCCGCCGACTCGCACGTTTCCCGCCGCCCCGCCGCCGCCCGGCATGGGCCGATCGTCCCGTGACCCGCTCCCGCCTGCGACTGAACCGTGACCAACGAGGGGAAGTCCACTGTCGGTGGCGTGTGATTACCTATCGCCAGGCGCGCCCTGCGCGTGATCGGGCTTGCCGCGGGGGCGCGGCTCCGGGGGAGGGAGAGCTGTTGTGACGATGCGGTGGATACCGAGGGCGGCGGGCGGCGGCCGCAAGGGGCTTCTCGCGCTGCTGCTCGGGGCGTTGCTCATGGCAGTGGCCGCGTGCGGCGGAGGCGGTGGCTCCGACGACGAGAAGGGCAAGGACGGCAAGGGCGACGGCCGGCCCAAGACCTCGCGGGCCGTGGTGACGATCGCGCCCAAGGACGGTGCGAAGGGCGTGGACACCAGCGGTGCGCTCAAGGTCACCTCGGCGAAGGGCACCCTGTCCTCGGTCAAGGTCAAGGACGCCAAGGGCGCCGCGGTCGAGGGGAAGGCCGGCGAGGACGGAAAGAGCTGGCTGCCCGCCGCCCATCTCCGCTCGGACACCACCTACACCGTGGACGCGGTCGCCAAGGACACCGACGGCCTGACCACCACCAGGCACGCGACCTTCACCACGCTGCGTCCCAAGAAGACCTTCGTGGGCATCTACACCCCGGAGGACGGCTCGACGGTCGGCGTCGGCATGCCCGTCTCGCTCCACTTCAACCGCGGTATCACCCACCCGGAAGCCGTGGAGAAGGGGATAAAGGTCAGCGCCTCGCCGTCGGTGCCGCTCGCGAGCCACTGGTTCGGCAACGACCGGCTGGACTTCCGGCCCGAGGAGTACTGGAAGCCCGGCACCAAGGTGACGCTCAGTCTGGATCTGGACGGGATCGAGGGCAGGCCGGGGGTGTACGGCGAGCAGCGGAAGTCGGTGACGTTCACCATCGGCCGCAGCCAGATCTCGGTCGTCGACGCCAAGTCCAAGAAGATGACGGTCAAGCGGGACGGCAAGACCATCAAGACCATCCCCATCACCTCGGGCGCGCCCGGCCATGAAACCTACAACGGCAAAATGGTGATCAGCGAGAAGCATCCGGTGACGCGGATGGACGGCGCCACGGTCGGCTTCGACGGGGAGTACGACATCAAGGACGTGCCGCATGCGATGCGCCTGTCGACCTCCGGCACCTTCATCCACGGCAACTACTGGGCGGGCCAGGCCACGTTCGGTTCGTCCAATGTCAGCCACGGCTGTGTGGGCCTGTTCGACCAGCGCGGCGGCGGGGACTCCGCCACCCCGGCGTCCTGGTTCTTCCGCAAATCGATCATCGGCGATGTGGTCATCGTGAAGAACTCGCATGACGAGACCGTCCAGCCGGACAACGGGCTCAACGGCTGGAACATGTCCTGGGAGAAGTGGAAGGCATGACCCCGCGCCGGAGCCGGGGCGCCCTGCTGCCTCGCTCCCAGCCCCCTTCGTCCCCGGCGTCGTCCCCGACGTCCCCGGGTTATGGCGCCGCCCCCGGCCCACGGCTCCCGTGTTAGCGGGCGCTAACCTGCGCTCATGACTGTGAATCTCGAGGTTGCCGACGGCGTTGCCACCTTCCGCCTTGACCGCCCCCCGATGAACGCGCTCGACACCGCCACCCAGGACCGGCTGCGGGAGCTCGCCGCCGAGGTGACCCGCCGCGACGATGTGCGCGCCGTGGTCATCTGGGGCGGCGAGAAGGTGTTCGCGGCCGGCGCGGACATCAAGGAGATGCGGGAGATGGACCACGCCGCGATGGTGGCCCGCTCCGGTGATCTGCAGGATTCCTTCACCGCCGTGGCCCGGATCCCCAAGCCCGTGGTAGCCGCCGTCACCGGCTACGCCCTCGGCGGCGGCTGCGAGCTGGCGCTGTGCGCCGACTTCCGGATCGCCGCGGAGAACGCGAAGTTGGGCCAGCCCGAGATCCTGCTCGGCCTGATCCCGGGCGCGGGCGGCACCCAGCGGCTGGCCCGGCTGGTCGGCCCGGCCAAGGCCAAGGACCTCATCTTCACGGGCCGTCAGGTCAAGGCCGACGAGGCGCTGACCATCGGCCTGGTGGACCGGGTCGTACCGGCCGAGGAGGTCTACGAGCAGGCTCACGCCTGGGCGGCGCGGCTGGCCCGGGGCCCGGCGATCGCGCTGCGCGCGGCCAAGGAGTCGGTGGACCGGGGGCTGGAGACGGACCTCGACAGCGGTCTCGCCCTCGAACGCACCTGGTTCGCCGGGCTGTTCGCCACCGAGGACCGGGAGATCGGGATGCGCAGCTTTGTCGAGGACGGGCCGGGTAAGGCCACGTTCCGCTGATACCTGATCGGTTCCGATCGTCTCGGCCCGGGTCACGGAGCCGGGTATGCCCCGTGCGAGCGAATTTTCTTCGCCAACGGTCGGCCCTTGGATGACCTGGTCCGGTACGCTGGGTGATCACGCGTATGCGTGGTGACATCGCTGGTCAGCCGGGGTGTTGTGGCGCCCCAACTGCCTTTGGCATATGTCGGATCGGGTTTGTGGAGCCTGGGGCTCCGGTGTTCGGGATCCCACGGTTCCGCCCCGGATGGCCTTTTGGGCGGCCATGATGGGGGGCATGGCGGGCTTGGAGGGAATGGAGCAGCCGCAGCAGCGCACTGGTACGGCTGCGGTGCGGGGGGTGCCGCCCGTCGAGGACGAGCGGGCCCGCAGGGCGCTTGACCTCTTTGGAAACCCCGCGGCCGAGGAGGTGCGGCTGCCCTCCCGTCCCGAGTCCGCGGCGACCGCCCGCCGACTGGCCGAATACGTGGTGGCGCGCGACTGGGGGCTGGGCCTTCAGCTCGCCGAGCACACCGTGCTGCTCGTCTCCGAGCTGGTGGGCAACGCCGTACGGCACACCGGCGCCCGCACCTTCGGGCTGCGGATGCTGCGGCGGCGTGGCTGGATCCGGATCGAGGTCCGTGACCCCTCCCGGGGGCTGCCGTGTCTGCTGCCGGTGGGGGAGCTCGACACCAGCGGGCGCGGGCTGACGCTGGTCGACCAGCTCTCCCAGCGGTGGGGGGTCGATCTGCTGCCGTGCGGCAAGACGACCTGGTTCGAGATGCGCGTGGCCGAAAACTGATCGCGCGGGCGCCGGTGCGGACCTCGGCGCGGAGCGTGAAAAGGGTCCCCGTGTCGTCGTGTGCCGACGACACGGGGACCTCTTTTCGTCCCCGGCCATGGCACGAAAGGGGTGTTCGTCATGGCATTCGGGGGAAGCGACCTCGCTCGGGTCAATGGGGTCGCGGCCCCGACTATCGCAGAGACGGTAGATCACTTCCAAGCCAATCCAAGGTGAGCTGTAACACTTGCCTTGCTAATGGTGGGTAGAGGGGCAATTTTCCTTTGTTGTCGACCTCTTTCTGGTGAATCTCCAGTGGTCCAGACCGTGACACGAAATCTTTCTTTGCCCGTCGGTTCTTGGCATGGCCCTGCCTAGCACTCACCATGGAACAGCGCTACGCGCGTCACACCCCCCACGTATCCCCCTTTGTCCCGGCTACGCCACTCGGGAGACCCCCCATGGAAGCGCACGGCCGCACCTCCACCCGGCGCGCCCTGCTCCGCTCGGGCGCCTATCTCGCCACCGCCGCCACCGGACTCACCGCCGCCGCAGCTACCGCCACCACCGCCCACGCCGACGACAGACGCCGCCGCCGCGCGGCCGCCTATCCCCCCACCCACTGGATCCCGGCCTCCACCTCCAACTACCGCGTCTCCAGCCGCCCGACCTCGTATCCGATCGACTTCGTCGTCATCCATGTGACGCAGGAGACCTTCCCGGACGCGATGAAGATCTTCCAGGACCCGGCCAAGCAGGTCTCCGCGCACTACATGGTCGCCTCGGCCGACGGCTATATCGGGCAGTTCGTCCGGGAGAAGGACGTCGCCTGGCACGCCGGCAACAAGGACTACAACAACCGCAGCATCGGCATCGAGCACGAGGGCTGGGTGGACGACCCCAAGTGGTTCACGGACGAGATGTACGCCTCGTCCGCCGCCCTGACCGCGGCCGTCTGCGACCGCTTCGGCATCCCCAAGACCCGCGGCCACATCATCGGCCATGTGGAGGTCCCCGGAACCGATCACACCGACCCCGGCCCCCTGTGGGACTGGGACCGCTATATGTCCCTGGTCAACAAAGCCTGAGCCGCGAACCTAAGCGAACCTGGCGAACGTAGGCGAACCTGGCGAACGCCGCGTGCGCCGCTTATGTCGTGTACATCGCGACGCGGCCGACGGGCCGGCCGCCGCCGACCGCTAATCTGTGCGGGTCAAGCACACGCACGGAAGGGGCGGAACAGGTGGCGGATATCGAGGCGGCGCGCAAGGCGTTCGAGCGGTATGACCTCAACGGTGACGGCCAGATCACCGCGGCCGAGTACAAGAGCGTGATGGCGCAGCTGGGGGACCCGTATGTCACGGAGCCCGTCGCCCAGGCCGTCATCAACGCCCACGACGCCAACGGTGACGGGCTGCTCACCTTCGACGAGTTCTGGGCGGCCCAGAACAAGGACGGCAGCAAGACCGGCTGAACGGGCCGCACGGCGGCTCCCAGCCGCATGGCGGCAACGGGCCGCGTGGCAGCAACGGGCCGCATGGCGGCACGGCCGGCGCGTCAGCGCCAGCCGCGCCGCTGTGCGCTCGCCCGCCGTCTGCGGTCGTTGCACAGCAGACAGCGGCCGTACCCGGGCGGCAGCGGGTCCTCCGGATCCCCGTACAGCGGATCGACGGCCCCGCGGGGATGCTCGGCACAGCCCGTGGCACCGCGCTCGGCGGTCAGCGACCCCGCGGCGGCGAGCGCCCGGCGCAGGGCATCGGTGAGCAGCTCGGTCTCCGGCCCGGAGGGCGCGGCATCCAGCGAGAAGGCGATGTCCGACGCGGTGGTGAGCGCGCTGCGGAGTTCGCGCAGGTCTGCGTAACTCATACCGGGCAGCGTAGGCGCACCCACCGACAACGCCCCGAGGCCCCGGTCAGGACCCGCCCTCCCGCGCCTCCTCGCCACTCTCCGCCGCGCCCGCGTCGTCCACACCCTCCGCGATGTGGACGTCCTCGGCGTCCTCCGTCTCCTCCGCGGTGAGCGCCGCCCGGCTGGGATCGGCCCATGCCTGCAGCGCGGCCTTGCTGGAGAAGTTCGCCACGTCCTTGTCCAGCGGGCTGTCGGTGTACTGGTGGATCCGCCACTTGGCCTTGATGCGCGGCTTGCCCACCGTCACATAGTCCGCTATCCACAGGCCGTCCCCGGCGTAGGACGTGGTGTCGTAGTTGAGCCAGAAGCTCCGGTTGCAGTAGAGCATCACGCGGTGCGTGGGACGCAGCTTCTTGACCTCGCGGATGAACCGGTCCTTCTCGGCGTTGCTGGCGCGGGTGCCGGAACCGGTGGTCTCCCAGTCCACGGCGAGCAGATCGTGCTTCTGGGACGCGCACTTCTCGACGAAGTACTGCGCCTGCGCCGTGATGTTGCCCGGCCACAGGAAGTGGTAGAAGCCGACGACGCATCCGGCCTTCCGTGCCCGGGACGCCTGCGAGGTCTGCTTCGGGTTGATGTACGACCGTCCTTCGGTGGCCTTGATGAAGACGAAGGCCAGCCCATCCGTGTCGAAGGTGGACTGGTGCGAACTCACGTCGATGCCGTGCAGCATGGTGCCTACCTCGGGTCAAGAACGAGTGGATACACGGGTGTTATTCCCCCTCTCGTACGGAGGACCCTACTGGGACGAGATCGCGGTCCGCAGGCGTTCGGGTCCACGCCGGGGGAGCGTGCACGCCGAGGGAACGGGCGCGCCGGAGGAACGGGTGGGTCCGCACGGCCTCGGTCTTCCGGCTGTCCGTCGACGGTCGAGCGACCACGACTCGGCGGCGTCCAGTTCGAGGCGGCCTTCAGTGGCGCTCCCGGTCCCGGAGCGGGCGGATTGTCCGTGCGTACCAGGCCGACGAGGCCACCGCCGGTCCGACCGCGAGACCGGCCACGGCGATGAGAAAGACGACGATCAGCCAGGTCAGAAGCGTGAAAACGGGGCCGAGCGGGCCGAAGTCGGCCAGGCTGCGGGCCATGGCCACGGGCATGAGCAGCCGGGAGAGGTAACCCAGCAGGACGGTCCCCGCACCGGCGAGCACGGCGCCCGGCAGCAGGTATGTCCAGGTGACGCGGCCGCTCAGCAGGAGATGCTGGGTCCACCACCACAGCAGGACGGCCGACAGCAGGGACAGCACCAGTCCGGAGACGATGCCCGTGCCGAACCCTCTGCGCAGCGGAGCCTGGACGAGGAGCACCGTGAGCCAGACGAGCAGCCACAGCAGCCAGCGCCACGCCGCCACCCGCACCGCCGCCCTGGGCAGTCCCCAGCACCGTTCGCAGACCGCCTGGAGCGCCCTGCTGAACGCCGTCGCGGACACCAGGGTGACCAGCAGTCCGACGGCCCCCGAAGGGCTCTTGGCCGTTCCCGGGCCGGTGAACGTACGGCGCACCTCGTCCAGGACGTCACCGCGCACGCCCACCACCGAGCGCAGGGAGTCGGCCAGGAGGTTCTGCAGCGTGTCGGGGACGAAGGCCGCCACCGCCATCAGCAGGGGCAGAGCGGTGAGGAACGCCTGGGCCGCCAGCCGGGTGGCGGCTTCCAGCACGTTCACCGCCACCAGGCGCTCCAGGAACCGGGCGGCCGGGCCGCCGCCGATCGCGGTCGTGACCCGCTCCCACAGTGTCCGCAGCGCCCGCACGGCATACCACCCGGCCGTCAGGGACTTCCGTGACGGCCACCCGCCGCGGGACCGTCGGCCGTGGGGCCGTTCGCCGTGGGGCCGGACACCGTGGGGCCGTTCGCCGTGGGGCCACCAGCCGTGGGGCCGGACGCTCCGGCGATGACACCGAGCAGCGCCAGGACCCCCACGACGATGCCGAGGACGAGCCCCACGGACGCCGGAGTGGGGTGGTTCCACAGCACCAGGGCCAGCGCGCCGCCCGTGATCGCCACGCCGGTGATCCAGGCCCGGTGGGTGTCCAGCCAGCGGCCGAAGCCCCCGGTGCGGGCTCCGACGCGGGCCAGGCCCCGGCCGATGGCGCCGGTGCCGCGCGCCGCCGCCGAGCGGACGGCGCGGGCCCCGCGCCCGGGGCCGTACAGATACGCGGCGAGCGCGGTGACGACCGCGACGACGAGAAGCGTGCGGGTGCTTTCGCGCAGGAAGCGGACGAGGGTGTCGAAGATGAAGGCCGCCGGGCCCCGGGGCAGGGTCGCGGGCGGGACGGAGTCCAGGTAGACGCCGCGCACCACGGCCAGGCCCACCAGTAGCGCGACCATCATCACCGCCGTGCCGATCCCGGCGGCCAGCAGCGTGAGCCGATGCGCGGGGGAGAGCCACACGGCGAGCGCGGCGAGCACGATCGTCACGGCGGGCAGCCAGGTGCCGACGATGTCGAGGAGGCGCATCGCGCCTTGCGCCTCGTCCAGCTTGTCCGTCCGCACCAGCGTGAACTGCCGGTCGATGTAAGGGATCTTGGCGGCCTTCTCGTAGCCCGCCCGGACGAGGCGCTGTTTGACGTTGTCGACAAGGGTGCCGATGTCCAGGACGATCGCGTTCCCGCGGGCCTGGACCGCGCTGGTGCCCTCACCGGTGAGGACCTTGACGACGGCGGCGTGGGCGCGGCGGTTGGCGGCGTCCCACACCAACGGGAACTGATCGCTGGCGATCGCCTTGTGGACCACGCGGTGCACGGCGTCGGTGAGGGCGCTCTCCAGCGGCCCACCGAGCATTTTGGTGCCGTCCACGACGACGGACGGGGCTCCGGTCTTGTCCAGGTTCCTGGCGAGCTGGGCGGTGATGGCGGGCACGTCGACCCGGTCGACCACGCGTCGGGTGAGCCGGTTGGTGACGGTGGACTGGACGCCGGGGTTCCTGGCGATCGGGGCGACGGTCTGGACATACCGGTGGGGGTCGGTGATCTCCTCGTGCAGCCAGGTGGCGACGACGGCGAGCGGGGAGAGCAGGACCGCCAGCACGAGCAGCACACCCGCGCCCGCGTGGCGAAGCCGCCGGTGGCGTACGGCCGCGGCCCCGCGCAGCCGCTCGTACTCCCGTCGTTCGCTCCCGCTCAGCGGGTGGGGCCCGGCGGGGCCGGAGGCATCGGCGGACGGATCCATGGGTCCTCCCTCGCGCGGGACGTGAGGGAAGTGCCGCCGGACGCAGGCGCCACCGGAGAGTGGCGTGGTCACGGCGCTGATCACCCCGGCGGGCGGCGCATCTCCTCGATCCGCGGTCCGAGGTTCTGGAAACGCGGCGACGGGCTGTTTCGATTCACGGCCGGGAGCCGGAAGCCGACGTGGGGGTGGGGAGGAGCGGTGGTGCGGTGGCGTGGTGGCGAGCCCGCCGCGGGGTACCCGTGGGATCGCACCTACCGGCGCTCACACCCCCTGCCCCCGGGAGGTCACATGACGTCGGCGGCACCCTGGACGGCACGCCTCGCCCTGGTCGCGGGCGTCATGGCGGTGGTGATCCTTCTCCTGTTCGCCGGGGCGCGGAGTGTGGTGCTGGTCGCGGTGGGGGTGGCCGGGACGGCGGTCACGCTGGCGGGCGTGTGGTGGATGCTCGTCCACAGAGGGCCGGTCAGGGCGCTGGCCGCCGTGCTGGCGGTGGCGGCACCGGTCGCCGTCCTGGTCCTCTACGCGCTGGCCGGACTGCTGTGGGTGGTGCTGGTCTCCCTCGCGCTCTGGGCGCTGGCGGTCGCCTCGGGGCGGTTCGCGCTGGCGGGAGAGACCGGGCCCCGGCACCCGAGGGAACGCCGGGTCGCACCGCCCGGGGGTACCGATCGGCAGACCGGCCATGGACTGGCGCAGGGTGCGGCGACTGGCGCTGACCACCGTCAGGACGGCGGCGGGGCGCGGACCGCGCTGATCATGGTCATCGCGCGTGCAGGTGTTGCGCGCCGCCCTCCCCGTCCGCCGGTAAACGGAGGGCCCCGGCGTCGGCCGTCCACTCGACCCCGCCTCGCTCCGGCCGGAGGAACGCGACGCGATCGCTGGACATCCGGTGGTCGAAGCACAATTCGGCGACGCCGTGCACCGCCTGCACCACGCCGGTACGGCCACTGGCCGGGTCGTACGCCACCTGGCCGGGGGTGGGCACTGGACGGTTGGGCTGTGGCTGATGGAACTGGTGGTTCATGTGGCTCGTCCTTCGGGCTGCCGGGGGATGTGGACGGTGTGGGCGGGGTGGCGTCGGCGCAGTACCTCGTAGTCGGTGGCCTTGCTGTAGTCCCCGGCTCGTTTGGCCTGTTCGTGCAGTGCCGCGTAGTGGCGGCAGGTGGGGCAGACGTCGTTCAACGGTCACTCTCCGGTGGGCGCGGGTGTGGGTGTGGGTGAGAGGCAGGGCGGCTGGTGGCGCCGTGCGAGGTCTTCGGGGAGCGCCCCGCAGAAGAGGACGTCCGGAGTCCCTCCCAGCGACGGCACGGCCGGGCCCGCCGAACTCCAGCCACGTCGCCGCGCCACTTCCCGCATCTCGCGGGTGACCCGGTCCGCGACGCGATGTCGGGTGGATTCGGTGATGTGTTCGGAGGGAAACACCATGGGGGGTTCTTCCTGACCTGGATGTGTCTTGCGAGCTTTAATCACTCTGTGTACTCCCAGCGTTGCCCTGCGGGGCAGTGCGCAACAGGGATCGGGGCACACCAAGAGGCTTGGGGTGAGGGGAGAACCACAGGTGAGTGAGGCCAAGGAAGGCCAGGAACCGTCCAGCGGAGCGGCGTTTTTAGGAGCCGAGGTACGGACCTGGCGGATGCAGGCGGAGCTGAGCCAACGGGAGTTGGGCTTGAAGGCCAACTACGGGCAGCAGTATGTGGCCAAGGTGGAGGCGGGGGAGCGCTTGGCCAGCCCCGAGTTCGCCGACGCGTGCGATCGGGTCTTCGGCACGCCGGGCATGTTCGCGCGCCTGCGGAAGCGGGCCGGTCAGCATGGCTATCCGGACTGGTTCGTGCCTTACGTGCAGTTGGAGCGGCAGGCGACGGGCATCCTGGACTACTCGGCGACGCTCATCATGGGCATGCTGCAAACGCCCGAGTACGCGCGAGCGGTGTTCCGGTCCGCACATCCTCGGGATACCGCCGACCAGATCGACGCAAGGGTGACCAGACGATTGCAGCGACGAGAGGTGATGGAGCGGGATGCGCCCCCGTTGCTGTGGTGCGTCCTGAGTGAGGCGTGTCTACGCATTGAGGTGGGAGGAAGGGAAGTGATGCGCGCCCAACTAGCCCACTTCCTAGCTGAAGCAGAGTCTCCGCACATCACACTTCAGGTGCTGCCGCTTTCGGCCGGAGCACCTCCGGTGCCGGGAAGCTTCACCCTTCTGACGTTCGACGATGGACCGAGCATTGTGTACGCAGATACAGCCATGGCAGGCCAGACGATCGATTCACCGGCAGAAGTGGAGCTCGCGACTGCCAGGTACGATCGAATCAGGGCTTCGGCTTTGTCGCCGGACGATTCGCTGGCCGTGATCCGCAGACTGATGGAGGACTACACACGATGAACACCGCCCTCGACCTGTCCGGTGCTGAATGGGTCAAGTCCAGCTACAGCAGCGGCGACGAAGGTCAGTGCGTGGAATTCGCGCCCTCCATAGCCGCCACTGCCGGTGTCGTCCCCGTCCGGGACAGCAAACACCCGGCAGGCCCGGCCCTCGTATTCCCGGTGGAGGCGTGGGACACGTTCACGACCGCTCTGCGAACCGGAGGATTCCCACGCTTCTCTCTTATTGTTCCCTGAACTCGCGCAGCCACTCCAAGTAGTCTTCTGTGCTGTGCAGGTAGGTTGTCGGGTCAGACTTGAGGTCTGCCCCGCTCAGGCGGTCAAGCGCTTGCCAGATATCGGCGTCCAGTAGGTCCGGGGCGTCGCCCTGCATTGTGGAAGTCGCCCACTCGGAGACGTCCTCCGGGGAGGTGGCGCCTTCGGTAAGTGCCGTGAGTCTTTCGATGATTTCATTCCTCAAGTTCATGGGATCCTTAAAACGTTCCTGTGAGATTTCCGGTGCCATCGAACAGATAATGCACCTTTTTCCCGCCCGTGAATTTTACATCGGGCCTTGTAATGCGCACCCTTCCGCTGTGATCCAGTGATTCGTGCCAAATGCGAGTGGAGTCAGTTGCGGGATCCCACTCTCGGACGAGTCGGCGTCCCATTATTTCGCCCTCCTTCGTTGCGGGTGTTATCTTTCCGTAGAAGCGGAATCTTCCGCTTTCTAGTTCCCTGTAACCGGCCTTCCCGTATTTTTGGGCTTGTTCATAGAAGCGCTTGAGTCGAGCGTGTTCAGCGGGGTTGCCGGCCCAATTATGGTTGCCGCCTGGACAGGGGGATAGTCCTAGGGGATCGAACCAGGTGTTGGGGTTGTGGCTGTAGGTCGCTGGATTGGGGGCGGGGGACAGACCTAGAGGGTCGGGAGAGAGATAGCGGGCGGAATCAGGGTCGTAGTAGCGGTGGAAATTGTAGTGGAGCCCGGTTTCGGGGTCGAAGTATTGGCCGGGGAAGCGGAGAGGCGTATAGGCCGTGCTGTCGGAGGCCCAGGTGGTGGTGCCCCAGAGGGTGGAGCGGGTGCGCCAGGCGATGGTGCCCGAATCGTCGACGAGTTCGGTGGGGGTGCCGACCAGGTCGGTGACGATTGCGAAGAAGCGGGCGTCGATCTCGCGTTGGGTGGTGGCTTCGGTGACGCGCTCGGTCTGGGCTATGGGGTGAAGGCCCTCGTGGTCCCAGGTGAGGGTGACGGGATGGGGGAGGCCCGGGGTGGTGGTGGTTTGTTCTATGAGGGTGGGGCCGTCCCAGGTGAAATCCGTTTGCTCCAGGACGCTTTCGCCGTCGGCCGCCAGGCGTTGTTTGGCGGTGCGGCGGCCGAAGGGGTCGTAGAGGTAGCGCCAGACCGTGCCGTCCGGGGTGGTGACGGAGACGAGGCGGTCTTCGGCGTCCCAGGTGTAGCGCCAGGTGTCGGGTTTGCGGGACAGGCGGGTCTTTTGGCGGAGGGTGAGGCGGCCCGCCTCGTCGTGTTCGTAGCGGACCGAGCCCGCACCGGTGATGCGCGTGCCGGTGTAAGTGCGGGGGCCCGTCGCCTCCTGGGCGGGTTGTGTGCTCGGCCAGGCCGCGTGCGTTTGGTTGCCCGCCTCGTCGTAGGCGTAGGTCTCGGTCCAGCCGGGGGCGTGGACGGCGGTGACCCGGCCCACAACGTCGAGCTCGAAGGTACGTCGGCCCGACAGGTTGTCGTCCACCGCGATGAGGTGGTCGTCGGCTCGATAGTCGTACGTCCGGTGGTGGACATTGCTGGATGCGCCGGTCAGCGATTGCGTGGTCAGGCGGCCGAGCGGGTCCCAGGCGTTGGTGAGGGTGAGGGCGTCGCCGATATGGCGCGTGGTCTCGCGGCCCGCCGCGTCGTGTGCCGAGGCGAGGATGTGGTTCCCGGCGGTCAGGGTGGTGCGGTTGCCCGCCGCGTCATAGGCGTAGGTCGTGATCGCACCCGTGGGCGTGGTGCGGCGGGTGTGGCGGCCCAGGGGGTCGTAGGTGTGCGTCAGGACGCGGCCGTTCACCATTTCGGACGTCACCTGGCCCAGGCGGTCGCGCTGGTAGACGACCTCCGCGTCCGGATCGGCGGCCGAGGTAAGGAGCCCTGCGGGGTCGTAGGTGAAGGTTGTGGTGCGGTCGTCGGACGCTTTGCGTATCAGGCGGCCGACGATGTCGTACTCGTACGTGATGATCCGGCCCAGTGGATCGGTCCGGGCGGTGAGCTGGCCCGCTGCGTCGTAGGCGTACCGCACATTGCGGTCGTCGAAGTCCGTCTCCGTAACCAGGCGGCCCGCCAGGTCGTACTCGTAACTCCACCTCAGGCCCTGAGGATTGGTGACCCTCGTCAGCCGCAGCGCCGCGTCATGCTCGAACTCGTAGCGGACGCCGTCCGGGCCGGTGCGGGCGGCCAGCAGGTCGAAGTGGGTGTACTCGTACACGGTCGTGCCGCCGACGGGGTCGGTGTGCGTGGTGCGGTTGCCCTCGCCGTCGTACGTCCAGGACTCCGCCGAGCCGTCCGGGCCGGTGCGGCGCAGGAGTTTGCCCTCCGGGCTCCAGTCGTAGCGGGTCACCGCGCCCAGCGGGTCGGTCTCGGCCACGACGCGGCCGAACGCGTCCCGCTGGTAGAAGCTCGTGGCTCCCAGCGGGTCGGTGATCTCGGCTGGGAGCCCGGCCTCGTCGCAGCGCACCCGGGTCGTCGCGCCCAGCGGGTCGGTGACGGCGAGCAGACCTCCGCGTGCGTCGTAGAGGTAGCGGGTGGTGGCGGCGAGGGGGTCGGTGAGGGTGGTGCGGTTGCCCGCCGTGTCGAAGGTCTGCCGCCATACCGCGCCGCCCGGATCGGTGATCTGCACCGGGTTGCCCTGTGCGTCGGGCACTGCGCTGATCTCGCTGCCGTCCGGCCGGATCACGGCCGTCAGATGCCCGTGCTCGTCGTAACGGAAGCCGGTGGTGCGGCCCAGCGGGTCGGTCTCGGCGACCGTACGGCCGGCCTGGTCGTACACCATGCGGCTGACCGCGCCGCCCGCGTCGATCTCCCCGACGACCTGGTGTGCCTCGTCGATCAGATAGCGGGTGACCGCACCGTCCGGTGAGGTCAGAGTCGTGACCTTCAGTCCGGGGAAGTCCGGGTCCACCCCGTCGTAGCCGATCCGGAGGGTGTAGTGGCCGCCCTCGCCGCCCTCGGCGACGACCCGGTCCTGCTCGTCGTAGGCGTAGGAGTACCAGCGGTTGTTGGTGTCGATCCAGGACGTGACCCGCCCGGCCCGGTCGTAGACGAAACGCAGCGGCAACCCCGAGGAGCCCGTCACTTCGGTGAGATGGCCGTCGGTGTAGCCGTAGCCCATCACCCGTACGTCCCCCACGTACAGGCCGGTGATCCGCTCGTTCTCCGACGTCAGCCGCAGCCGGTAGCCACCGCTGTGGAGGATTTCGAGGGGTGTGCCGGACGCGTCGTAGGCGAAGGTGATGCGGTTGCCGTTGCGGTCGGTGATCTCCCGCAGAAGCGCAAGCGCCTCGTCGCGGTACGGGGCGAAGGTACGGACGAGCCCGGCATCCGGGTCCGTGACGGTGTACGTACCGCCGTCCGCCGTCCGTGCCAGTGGCCACCGCGGTCCCTCCGCGGGCAGGACCGCGGTGCCGCCCGGCTCCGGATGCGGATAGGCCAGCAGCAGACCGTCCTCGGTGAAGAAGACCACGCCCTGCTCGTCGAACTCCAGCCGCTGGTCGGCCGTTGAGGCCCAGGTCGGGCCGAACCACCGCCCGGCGCGGTACCCGGAGTCCACCCGGCGGGAGAACACCAGCGGCAGCACACCCGGCAGCTCCACATCCGTCTGCGGCAGGAACATCCGCCCCGTCGCCACATCCACTGGATCGGTACGACCATGCCGCACCCGGTCCCAGGTACGGGAGAACACGCCCCGGCCACGGCTGCGGAGTGCGCCGCGCGCCCATTGCGTCGCCTCACGCGCCGCCAGCCTGGCCCCGACGCGTGAGGCGATCGGGGCCAGCGCGCGCGGGGCGAGGCCCATCAGCAGGGTCTCCGCCAGTCCGCCGCCCATGGCGAGTTCCAGCGGCAGCGCGTAGGGCATGGCGAACATGGCGAGGGTCAGGAGGAGGGGAAGGCCGATCTCGAGGAGCTTTTCCAGGAGGAAGCGGTCGGTGCCGAGGATGTCGTAGCCGGCGAGGGGGGCCTCGCCGTCGGCGATCGCCGACCAGCGGGACAGCAGCAGGACGCCGACGACCAGGGAGCCCGCGCAGACGGCGATCCGGAACTGGACCAGGGCGAGCGCCTCGCCCAGAGGGGACGCCCCCGCGGTCCGGTAGCCGCGTACGGCGGAGATCAGGCGCCACAGGGTCAGGACCAGCCCGGCCAGGCCGACACCGACCAGGATGCGCAGCCCGGTGCCCCCGGTGAAGTACTCCTGCAGATCCTTCGTGGACGGGAAGGAGCCCACCGCCAGATACAGCAGGGAGGGGACGGCCAGCAGCAGGCTGAGCACCAGAAGAACCTTCTCGTGGCGCGGCCAGCGGGGGCGCTGCTCCCGGGCCCGGCGCCACAACTGCCGGAAGGTCACGCCACGCCATGCCTCCTGACGGTGGGTCGCGTCCATACGGTGGGTCTGCTGGACGACCGACTCGCGCAGCGGCTCCAGCTTCTCCGCGCGGGTACGGGGGTGGGCCGTGGCGTACAGCAGCGCCCGGCGCTGCCGGGCGTAGCCCAGAGCGATGATCCAGGTGGCCGGGAGGCGCAACAGGGCGTACCCGAAGAGAGCTTCGGGGGCGGTCCGGCCCTGGCGTTCGGCAGCCAGCACAACATCAGGCTGGTGCCGCCGGCCCAGGCGGGACCGGCGCACATCCCAGATCCACGCGACGGCAAGGCACCCCAGGATGATCCACAGGCCCCACTCCCCGGCCAGCCTCTCCCGCCACTCCATCGCGGTGTGGTCGCTAGGGAAGGCCGCGGCGTAATTGGTCACCCAGTGGATCGCCACCGCCCCGGCCAGCGGCACCAGGGCCGCGACCCGGGTCAGGACGCGGGCACCACACCACAGCAAGCCCACCGCCAGCCCGCCGAGCGCGCTGGCGAAGATGTGCACCTCGTAGGGGAGTGTCGGACCCCCGACGTCGACGGTGCCGGTCGATGAGGGAAACCAACTGCCGAGGATCTGTCCGAGGCCGGGAACGTACGGGGGGTCGAACAGTCCCCCCGCGATCTGCCAGCCACCCTCATCCGTGGGAACGGCCTTACCCGCGGACTCGGCGTACATCAGAAGCTTTTCCAGCAGACCGAACCCCGCCCCGGCAGCGCCGCCCAGCACCACGAAGTCCGCCAGACCCCACTGCATCCGCCTGCGCAGTGCCCACCCCGCGACCAGGAGCGGTGCGATCTTGATCAGCTCCTCCACCACCGGAGCCGTCGTCCACGACACCACATCCATGACGCCCGACAGCGATTTCTCCCGCGCGGTCGCCAACTGACGTGCCACCACGAGTTCCAGGGCCATCGAGAGGACACCGCAGCCGTACGCACCCACCCCGAAGGCGAGCAGCACCGTCGGCCACCGCACCGTCCGCACCGGCCAGGACAGCAACAAGAGCTGCAACACAGCCCATACGGACGCAGCAGCCATCCAGAACGCCACGCCCGCAGCCCCCTCCGACGTTGTCAGTGATCCGTCACGCTAAGTCGAACAGCAGTGACATACAAGGGGGGGCCAAGCGGCCTGAGGCGAGGATCAGTGCGTCCCGAATACGAGGCGCCCACCCCGGTACGCTGAGGCCAGCGCCACCAGCCCCGTCGCACAGGTTCAGGGAGGTGAGTCATGACCGCCGAGATGGTCGCTCCCGCGTGGATGCACGAGCAGATCACGGCTGAGCAGTACGACTCCTGGTCCGAGGAGCAGTGCGCGGGCATTGAGGTCGTGGACGGGATGGTCGTGGTGAGCCCCAGCGCGTCGAAGCGGCCCAACCGCCTGGCTCGGATCCTTGCCAACGCCCTGGAAGACGCGGCAGGCCCCGACTGGAACGCCGATACCGACTTCGACGTCCGGTTCCAGGACGTGCCGCTCACCAATCGTCGTCCGGACGTGGTCGTGTATCGCGCGGAAACGATCGACATCACGCCCACCCGCCCCGAGCATGTACTGCTGGTGGCGGAGGTCGTGTCGCCCGGTTCGGAGACCACCGACCGCATCGTGAAGGTGGACCAGTACGCCAAGGCCGGAATCGCCTTCTACTGGCGGATCGAGCAGGCGGCCACCGGCGTCCCACTCGTCTACACCTACGTCCTCGACCCCGCGACGAAGACCTACCGGGAGGGAGACGTGTTCACCGGTGTGGTGAAGGTTGCGGCGCCGTTCCCGGTGCAGGTCGACCTCGGTCAGCTCTGATTGCTCGGACCTCGAGCGTCCGGACGGCTGGTCGGCGGCACATGGCGCAGTTTGTCCGGGTTGCGGATGATGCGGATCTGGGTGATGCGGGCGTTCTCGACCTCGGCGCAGGCGACGGTGTCCGGGCGGCCCGCGACCGTGAGCAGCAATCCCGGGCTGCCGTTGACGTCCACCGCGTGCACCCGGGGGTCGTCCATCGGCTGAGTGAGGACGGCGGCGAGGAAGCGGGCGACCTTTTCGGCGCCATGCTGCGGGCGGAGGGCGGCCTTGACCTTGCCGCCGCCGTCGCTCCACGCCGTGACGTCGGGGGCGAGCAGCTCCATCATCCGGTTGAGGTCGCCGCCGAGGCAGGCGGCCAGGAACTCATCGGTGACCTGACGCCGCACCTCGGCCGGTGTGTCGTAGCGCGGTCGGCGGGCCTGGACGTGTGATCTGGCCCGGTGGCCCACCTGCCGTACGGACGCCTCGCCGCGGTCCAGCATTCCGGCGATCTCCCTGAACGAGAAGCCGAAGACCTCCTTGAGTACGAAGACCGCTCGCTCCAGCGGGGAGAGCGTTTCGAGGACGACGAGCAGGGCGAGCGAGACCGACTCGGCCAGCTCCACCTCCTCGCCCGCGTCGGGCTGGGTGACCAGCGGCTCGGGCAGCCAGGGGCCGACGTACTGCTCGCGGGTGGCGGCGGCGGAAGTGAGCCGGTTGAGCGAGAGGTTGGTGACCGTACGGGCCAGATAGCCCACCGGGTTGTCCACCCGGGTGGTCACCTGACTGCAGCGCAGCCAGGCGTCCTGCACCATGTCCTCGGCGTCGGCGACGCTGCCGAGCATGCGGTAGGCGATGCCGAACAGCATGCGCCGGTGGCGCTCGAAGGTGGTCGCGTCGATCACGTCCGTGACGGTACCGCGCAGGTGTCCGAGAAGCCCTGGCTGGTCAGGCCGAAGGCGCTGTTGATGCGCGAGCGGTAGTTCTCCAGGGCGACCATGGCGGTGAGTTCGACGAAGGCGGCCTCGCCCAGCCGCTCGATCAGGGTGGCCGCGAGTTCGTCGGTGACGCGGGGTTCGGTTTCGGTCATCGCTTCGGCGTAGTCCAGGACGAGCAGTTCCAGCCCAGTGAAGGCGTCCTGGTGGTCGCGCCACCGCGGGACCTTGGAGATCTTGTCCATCGGGAGTCCGAGGGCGTCGGCCTCCCAGTGGCCGAAGTCCATGCACCACGAGCAGTTGATCCTGGCCGCCGCGGCCATGACGGCGAGGTGCTTGAGGCCCCGGTCGAGGCGGTTCCACTTGGCGGCGCCGCGCTCCTGCCGGACGTAGGAGAGGAGCACCCGCCCGTTGTGGCCGATGGCCAGGCCAGGGTCGAGCACCTTGCCGTAGGTGCGCCGGGAGTACCAGGCGCCGATGCGGTTGAGCAGCGTGCTGGGCGGAGTGAGCGAGATACGGGCCATGGCGGGTTTCTCCATCCTGTCGCGGCCGGGGTCGAAAGACCTTCCGCAGGTGCGACAGAACAGGCCGCCGGAGTGTGACATCCGGCGGGCACTCATCCGAAGCGGACGGATCCGGCCGGAGCCGCCCGCCCTCAGCACTCGATGACGTTCACCGCGAGCCCGCCCCGCGCCGTCTGCTTGTACTGACCTTCATATCGGCGCCCGTCTGCTTCATCGTCTTGATGACCTTGTCGAGCGAGACATGGTGGCGGCCGTCGCCGCGCAGGGCCATCCGCGCGGCGGTGACCGCCTTGACCGAGGCCATCTCCCTTTGGCAAGGCGCCGTTGTCGCCGACCGCTTGGGCATGGCGGGTCGAGTCAGGGCGCGCATTTGGACCTGGTGTGCGCACGCGGCGGGCCGCCGGGGTCGCCATGCTGGAGAGCCTCGGTGGCAGACACCAGAGATCCCGGAAAGTCGAAATGCCGAAGAGAGGCAGCTCTCATGGATTACGAGACGTTCATCAGCACCGTCTCCCAGCGCTCCGGCCTCCCGCGCGAGCAGGCGGAGGCCTTCACCCACGCCACCCTGGCGACCCTGGCCGAACGGATCACCAGGGGCGAGGCGGACGACCTTGCCTCGGAGCTGCCCAAGGGGCTCAAGGAGTCGCTCGTGTCTCCGACCCCGGAGGCCGAGGGCTTCGGGCTCGACGAGTTCGTCAACAGGGTGAGCACGCGGGCCCGGACCAGTCCGGAAGTCGCCCGGGAAGGCGCGGCAGCGGTGCTGAGCACCGTCCGGGAGGCGGTCAGCGGGGGTGAGTTCCGTCATGTCATGTCGCAGTTGCCGAACGAGTTCGAGGAACTCGTCCACACTCCGGCCTGACCTGCCGTGCGGCCATGACAACAGACGCGCCCGCCGAACAGATCGGCTTCGCCGACCTGCGACTGCGGCCTGAGCTACTGCGGGCACTCGCGGGGCTGGGCTACGAGGAGCCGACCCCGATCCAGCGCGAGGCCATCCCTCCGCTGCTGGACGGCCGCGATCTGCTGGGCCAGGCCGCCACGGGAACCGGGAAAACCGCCGCATTCGCCCTGCCGGTGCTTCAGCGCATCAGCCAGGACGGTGGTGGGGCGGAGCCGTCGGCCCTGGTCCTGGTGCCCACCCGTGAGCTGGCCATGCAGGCGTCGGAGGCCATCCACCGCTACGGGCGCGACCTGGGCACCCGGGTCCTGCCCGTCTACGGCGGGCAGCCGATCGGGCGGCAGTTGCGCGCCCTGGAGCGCGGCGTCGACGTGGTGGTGGCGACACCGGGCCGGGCGCTCGACCATATCGGGCGCGGGACGCTGCGGCTCGACAGCCTGGAGACACTGGTGCTGGACGAGGCCGACGAAATGCTCGACATGGGCTTCGCCGAGGACATCGACGCGATACTCGAGGGCACACCGGCGGATCGCCAGACCGTGCTCTTCTCCGCGACGATGCCGGCGCGCATCGACGCCATGGCCCGGCGCCATCTGCGCGGCCCGGTACGCATCCAGATCGAGCGGGAGAAACCGGCCCCCGGTGAGACGCCCAAGGTGCGGCAGTCCGCATACGTCGTGGCACGGGCGCAGAAACCCGCCGCGCTCGGTCGGGTGCTGGACGTGGAGTCGCCGGAGGCCACCATCGTCTTCTGCCGGACGCGGGACCAGGTCGACCAGCTCACCGAAACGCTCAACGGACGGGGATACCGCGCCGAGGCACTGCACGGCGGAATGGGCCAGGAACAGCGGGACCGGGTCATGGGTCGGGTGCGCGGCGGCACCGCGGACCTGCTGGTCGCTACCGATGTGGCCGCCCGCGGGCTGGACATCGAGCAGCTCACCCATGTGGTCAATTACGACGTGCCCTCCGCGCCGGAGTCCTATGTCCACCGGATCGGCCGGGTCGGGCGGGCCGGGCGGGAGGGTGTCGCCATCACGCTGGCCGAGCCCCGGGAACATCGGATGCTCAAGGCGATCGAGCGGACGACCCGGCGGCAGATCCGCGTGGAGAAGGTGCCGACCGTCGCCGATCTGCGCGCCCGTCGGCTGGAACTGACCCGAGCGGCACTGCAGGAATCCATCGTCGAGGACGATCTCGACCGCTTCCGGGTGGTGGTGGAGACCCTCACGGACGAGTTCGACGTGATGGATGTGGCGCTGGCCGCGGTCAAGCTGGCGCATGAGGCAGGGGGCGCGGCGGTCGACGAGGAGGAGATTCCCGAAGTCGCTCCCCGCGGCGGGCGCGGGGACCGTGAGGGGCGCGGCGCACCGGGCCGCGGCCCGCGGGGGACCAGGGCCCCCGCGGAGGGCATGACGCGCTTGTTCATCGGTGCCGGGCGCAGCGCGGGCATCAGGCCACAGGATCTGGTGGGCGCCATCGCCGGGGAGTCCCGGCTGAGCGGGCGGGACATCGGCTCGATCGAGATCGCCGACCGCTTCTCCCTGGTGGAAGTCCCCGCCTCCGCGGTCGACGAGGTGATCCGCGCGTTGCGCGGCACCACCCTCAAGGGCCGGAAGCCGATCGTCCGGCGGGAGCGCGACCGGGCGGGCTGACCCGCGGCGCCGCACCCGGGAGTTACCTTCGGCCGGGCTCAAGCGCTGGTGAAATACGGTCTGTTCGCGGTTCAGGACCACCGCGGCACCAGAGGGGGACAGCGTGCCCCCAGGGCGAGTGACATACACCACGGACCACGCGAGGACTCCGCCGGTCGTCGTCAGCGGCGTTCAGCTTCACCGTCGTGCGTAACCATCTCTCACCACGCGCTGTCCGCCGGTCACGCCGGGTGGTGGAGGGCGGCCGCCACCGCGGTCCTGATCAGGACCGGGTGGGGCCTTACGGGGACACCCTCGACGAGTACGGTCGGCGTGGCGCTCACCCCGCGTTCGGCCGCCTTGGCGGTGACGTACGGAGGCCAGTCCAGATGGACACCGTCGCGCACGCACGCGGCGAAGGCGTCGTTCAGCCCGACCCGCAGGCCGAGCGCGATCAGCTCCTCGTCACTGAGCCCGGGGCCGCCCTCCGGCGGCTGGTTGGCGAAGAGTGTGTAGAGGTACTCCATGAATGCCCCGCCGTCGGAGGCGCAGCCCGAGGCGGCCGAGGCGCGGGTGGAGTACCGGCTGGTCGACATGGCGTCCAGGAAGGCCATCGGGTGATAGACCAACGTCACCTGACCCTCGGTGACCATGGCATCGAGCAGCGGCCCCGATGTCTCCTCGAACATCCGGCAGAAGGGGCACTGGAAGTCGATATAGGCATCGATGATCACTGGGCCGTTGCCGACGACGACGCCATCGCCTTCCTGAGGCGCGTGAGCCGGCACCCGAGCCGGGAGTGGCGTCTGCGGTTGCATGTGGTTCTCCTCGCGGCTGGAAACGGCGGTGGGGGCTGGATGTCCCGCTCTTCTGCGTCCTCGGAGTAGCCGCATTCCAGTACATAACGCGCAACGGACGCCGAGGGTGCACGACGGGGCGGGCCGCGACGGGCGACCCGCCCCTCGGCCCGGTATGCGGCCGACCTCGCGGTCCGCCGCCCACGGTCAGCCGGCGGCGCTCTTCAGGAGGTCCTTCGTCCGGTCGACGAGTGAGGCGAACGGCCCCACCGCCCACTGAGCCGCGGGGGACCCGGCCACGCCCGGGTGCGGGTGCGTCGGGGCGATCTTCTCCGTCATCTGCAGCTTCGTTCCCATGCTCCGGCGCTTGTCCTCGGAGCAATCCCGCAGGATCGCGGGGAACTCCTCCCGCTCCTCGTGCTCGGCGTGGTCGATGACCGCCTTCTCGAATCCGGCCAGCCTTCTGTCGAATTCGGCAGTTGAGACGTCCATCTTCTCGAGCTCGACGAGAACCTTGTTCGCTTCCTTCTCCTCCTTGTTGCGGGCGCTGGCCTCCTGCTCACCGGCTGTTTCCTTCGCGACCGGGCGCAGAATCATCTCCTCGCCGGTCTCATGCACCGCGAGGAGGGCCCGCAACTCGTCAAAAGCCTGCTGCTTGTGCTTGCCCTCGGCGCCCTTCACATCCGAGAAAAGGTCGCGGATGCGTGCGTGCTGGTCGAGCAGAATGGCCACCACATCACCCTTCGGCAGCTTCGCTGCCTCCGCACGTTCGGTCTGCGCAGTGCTCATGACGCTGTCCTCCGCATTTCGATGGATGTCAGCTCATAGGGTGACCAGAATCGGGCGGCGGAAACCGGTGTGCCACCTGATTGGGTCCCTGGGCTACGGGCACCTCAGGCGAGGCACGGCGGAACCGAGCACCGTGCCACTCGAGCCTGTGAAGGGAAGGATCGGCCATGGCGAAGCCCAACCCCACCGACCTGCAGAAGGCACTCAAGAACGCGAGCTACCCGGCCGACAAGGAGTCCCTGGTGGAACGCGCCAAGGACAACGGGGCGGACCGTGAGCTGGTCGACCAGCTGTCCCACCTCAAGAAGGGCAGCTTCGAAGGCCCTGACGAGGTCCAGAAAGCCGTGTTCAAGGGGAAGTGAACGTCGCCGTAACGACACCGCACCCACCCGGACATCCCAGAGAGTTTTCAGGGACTTTTCGCGGGCTTTCACGCCTGTCCGAGGACTTCCGAGGGACTTTCCGCCGTGTAAGCAGGGCAGGCCCTGACAGCGCCGAAAGCTGCGAACGCGCTGGTCAGGGCCTGTTTCCTCAGCACTCGATGACGTTCACCGCGAGCCCGCCCCGCGCCGTCTCCTTGTACTTGACCTTCATATCGGCGCCCGTCTCCTTCATCGTCTTGATGACCTTGTCGAGCGAGACATGGTGGCGGCCGTCGCCGCGCAGGGCCATCCGCGCGGCGGTGACCGCCTTGACCGAGGCCATGCCGTTGCGCTCGATGCAGGGGATCTGGACCAGGCCGCCCACGGGGTCGCAGGTGAGGCCGAGGTTGTGTTCCATGCCGATCTCGGCGGCGTTCTCCACCTGTTCCGGGGAGCCGCCGAGGACCTCGGCGAGGCCGCCGGCGGCCATGGAGCAGGCGGAGCCGACCTCGCCCTGGCAGCCGACCTCGGCGCCGGAGATCGAGGCGTTCTCCTTGAAGAGCATGCCGATGGC
The DNA here is from genome assembly GCF_000147815.2 of Streptomyces violaceusniger Tu 4113. NCBI lineage: Bacteria > Bacillati > Actinomycetota > Actinomycetes > Kitasatosporales > Streptomycetaceae > Streptomyces > Streptomyces violaceusniger. The sequence goes on from NC_015957.1 coordinate 1,714,291, forward strand.
GCCCGCGGCGAGGAGGAAGCGGATGACGCCGTCCTCGTCGGCGCCCGGCACGAAGCGCGTGTAGTAGTGCAGGACGGCGGGGATGATGCCCGCCGCGCCGTTGGTGGGGGCGGTGACCACGCGTCCGCCCGCCGCGTTCTCCTCGTTGACCGCCATCGCGTAGAGGGTGATCCACTCCATGGCGCGGGCGGTCGGCTCGCCCTCGGAGCGCAGCGCGCGGGCGGCGGTGGCGGCGCGGCGGCGGACCTTGAGGCCGCCGGGGAGGATGCCCTCCTGGGACATGCCGCGGGCCACGCACGCCTCCATGACGCGCCAGATCTCCAGGAGGCCGTCCCGGATCTCCTTCTCCGTGCGCCACGCCTTCTCGTTCTCCAGCATCAGGGCCGAGATGGACAGGCCCGTCTCGTGGGAGAGCCGCAGCAGCTCGTCGCCGGTGCGGAAGGGGTGGGTGAGGACGGTGTCGTCGAGCTTGATGCGCTCCTCGCCGACCGCGTCCTCGTCCACCACGAAGCCGCCGCCGACCGAGTAGTACGTCTTCTCCAGCAGCGGATGGCCCTCGGCGTCGTACGCGAGCAGCGTCATGCCGTTGGCGTGGTACGGCAGGGAGCGGCGGCGGTGCAGGATGAGCTGAGTCGACGCGTCGAAGTCGATCTCCTGGCCGGGGCCGATCTCGGTGCCGAGCAGCCGCAGCCGCTTGGTGGTCCGGATGCGCTCCACTTCAGCGTCGGCCGCCTCGACGTCGACGGAGCGCGGGGAGTGGCCCTCCAGGCCCAGCAGCACGGCCTTCGGAGTTCCATGGCCATGACCGGTGGCGCCCAGCGAGCCGAAGAGCTCGGCGCGCACGGAGGCGGTGTGGGCCAACAGGCCCTCGTTCTTCAGCCGGCGGACGAACATTCGCGCGGCCCGCATCGGGCCGACGGTGTGCGAGCTGGACGGGCCGATGCCGATCGAGAAGAGGTCGAATACGGAGATGGCCACCGGGGGACTCCTTCGTCTGCACGCGGGGGGAGGCGTGCGGGCCGTGCGGGGGTGGTGCGGGCCGTGCGGGGGTGGTGCGGGCCGTGCGGGGGTGATGCGGCGGGGGCGCGCCAGGGCGGGCGCGCCCCCGTGTCCAGGGTTACTTGGACAGATGGGCGTACAGCGGGTGCTTGTCGGCCAGGGCGGGGACCCGGGCCCTCAGCGCCTCCGCGTCGTAGGACGGCTTGAGCGTCTGCGCGATGACGTCGGCGACCTCGCGGAAGTCCTCCGCGGTGAAGCCGCGCGTGGCCAGCGCCGGGGTGCCGATCCGCAGACCGGAGGTGACCATCGGGGGCCGCGGGTCGTTCGGGATCGCGTTGCGGTTGACCGTGATGCCGACCTCGTGGAGCCGGTCCTCGGCCTGCCGTCCGTCCAGCTCCGAGTCGCGCAGATCGACCAGGACCAGATGGACGTCGGTGCCACCGGACAGGACGGCGACGCCCGCCTCCCGCACATCGGGCTGGGTCAGGCGCTCGGCGAGGATCCGGGCGCCCTCCAGCGTGCGCTCCTGGCGCTCCTTGAAGGCCGAGCCCGCGGCGACCTTGAAGGAGACCGCCTTGGCCGCGATGACATGCTCCAGCGGGCCGCCCTGCTGACCCGGGAAGACCGCCGAGTTGATCTTCTTGGCCAGATCGGCGGTGGAGAGGATCACGCCACCGCGCGGACCGCCCAGGGTCTTGTGGGTGGTGGTGGTCACCACATGGGCGTGCGGTACGGGCGAGGGGTGCAGCCCGGCCGCCACCAGACCCGCGAAGTGGGCCATGTCGACCATCAGGTACGCGCCGACCTCGTCCGCGATCCGGCGGAAGGCCGCGAAGTCGAGCTGGCGGGGGTAGGCCGACCAGCCCGCGATCACCATCTTGGGGCGGTGCTCCTTGGCCAGCCGCTCGACCTCGTCCATGTCGACCAGACCGGTCTCGGCGTCCACGTGGTAGGGCACCACGTTGTAGAGCTTGCCGGAGAAGTTGATCTTCATGCCGTGGGTCAGATGGCCGCCGTGCGCCAGGTTCAGCCCCAGGATGGTGTCGCCGGGGGAGAGCAGGGCGAACATCGCGGCCGCGTTGGCCTGGGCGCCCGAATGCGGCTGGACGTTCGCCGCCTCGGCGCCGAAGAGCTCCTTCACCCGGTCGATGGCGATCTGCTCGACCACATCGACGTGCTCACAGCCGCCGTAGTAGCGGCGGCCGGGGTAGCCCTCGGCGTACTTGTTGGTCAGGACCGAGCCCTGGGCCTCCATGACCGCCGCCGGAGCGAAGTTCTCCGAGGCGATCATCTCCAGGGTGGACTGCTGGCGGTGGAGTTCGGCGTCGACGGCGGCGGCGACATCCGGGTCGAGCTCGTGCAGGGAGCTGTTGAGAAGCGACATCAGGGTCCCGATCGGAAGAGGAGGGTCAGTTTTCGGCGAAGGCGGTGTACGCGTCGGCGGAGAGCAGTTCCTCCGGCTCGCCCGTCACCCGCACCTTGAACAGCCAGCCGCCCTCGAAGGGGGCGGAATTCACCAGCGCCGGATCGTTCACCACGTCCTCGTTGATCTCGGTGACCTCACCGGAGACCGGCGAGTACAGGTCGCTGACCGACTTCGTGGACTCCAGCTCACCGCAGGTTTCACCGGCGGTGACGGCGGAGCCGACGTCCGGGAGCTGGACATAGACGACATCGCCGAGCGCGTTGGCCGCGAATTCGGTGATGCCGATCGTCGACACGCCGTCCTCGTCGGCGGCCGACAGCCACTCGTGCTCCTTGCTGTAGCGAAGCTGCTGGGGGTTGCTCATGGTCCGATTCTCCTGGATACGGGGGAGTGCTTGGGAAACGGGTCTTAGCTGGTGGGACGCGACGCCGGTGGGTGCGGTGCCGTGGGAGCGGTGCCAGCGGGTGTGACGCCGGTGGGTGCGGTGCCAGCGGGTGTGACGCCGGTGGGTGCGGTGCCAGCGGGTGTGACGCCGGTGGGTGCGGTGCCGGCGCCATGTGACGCCGGCGGAAGCGGCGACGGTGGACGCCGTGCCGGTCCATATGAGGACGACGGTGGGGCGCGACGCGTTGCGGCGGGACCGCTCAGCGCTCGCGCCGGTAGAAGGGGAGCGCCACGACCTCGTAAGGCTCCCGGGTGCCCCTGATGTCCACCGAGACTCCCTCGGTGCCGGGCTTCGCGTACTCCGGGTCCACGTACGCCATCGCGATCGGCCTGCCCAGCGTCGGGGAGGGCGCGCCGGAGGTGACCTGGCCGATCTGTGAGCCGTCGGCGGCCACCACGGCGTATCCGGCGCGCGGCACCCGGCGGCCCTCGGCGACCAGGCCGACCAGGGTGCGCGGGCTGACGGTGTCCGCCTCGCGGGAGGCGGCCTCCAGGGCCTGGCGGCCGACGAAGTCGCCCGGCTTGTCGAACTTCACCACCCGGCCGAGCCCCGCGTCGAAGGGGGTGGTGTCGGTGGTCAGCTCGTTCCCGTACAGCGGCATGCCCGCCTCGAGACGCAGGGTGTCCCGGCAGGACAGACCGCAGGGCACCAGGCCCACCGGGGCCCCCGCCTCGGTCAGCGCGTCCCAGACCCGCTCGGCGTCGTCCGGCGCCAGGAACAGCTCGAAGCCGTCCTCGCCCGTGTAGCCGGTGCGGGCGATCATGGCGGGGACGCCCGCGACGGTGCCCGGCAGCCCGGCGTAGTACTTGAGCCCCTCGAGGTCGGCGTCGGTCAGGCTGCCCAGGATCCCGGGGGACTCGGGCCCCTGGACGGCGATCAGCGCATAGGCGTCGCGGTCGTCCCTTACGGTCGCCTCGAAACCGCCGGCCCGCTCGGTCAGCGCGTCCAGCACCACCTGGGCGTTGGAGGCGTTGGCCACGACCAGGAACTCCTCGTCCCCGAGGCGGTAGACGATCAGGTCGTCCAGGATGCCGCCCTCGTCGTCGCAGACCATGGTGTAGCGGGCGCGGCCCACGGCGAGCGCGGACAGCCGGCCGACCAGTGCGTGATCCAGGGCCTCTCCGGCCTGCGAACCGATGAGAGAGATCTCACCCATATGGGAGAGATCGAAAAGCCCGGCGTGAGTGCGCACCGCGGTGTGCTCGTCGCGCTCGCTGCCGTAGCGCAGCGGCATGTCCCAGCCGGCGAAGTCGGTCATGGTGGCGCCGAGCGCACGGTGCCGTGCGTCCAGGGCGGTACGGCGTGGGGTGGGCGGGGCGTCGGTCACGATTCAGGCTCCAGGAGATCGGGGTCGCGCGACGGCGAGGACGTACGACAAGGACGCGTGCGTCCTCCCCATCTGTCATCGGAACCTGAGAGGTTCGCCGTGACGCCCGTAAGGGGCCCGGGTTGCACCTTGGGTGGAGCCGCGCCCGCGGCTCGCTTTTCAGATCTGCCTCGTCCACGCGGTATCGGGGCCTGAGAGATTCAAGGGAGGACTTGCTCCTTCGGCGCCCTGGGCACCCGGCACGACTGCCGGTGACCAAGGACTCTCCCGCGCGGATTCAAGCGGCCGGTATGGAGTTGCGCGCACATCATCGCATGTGTGGCCCAGAAAGGAAGCCCCGATCGGGGCGGCTCCGGCCCGATCGGGCAGAGGCAGCCTTGATGGACATTACCTTTTCTTGACACTCTGCGGGTACGAGCAGCGTTGACCGACCTGGGAGGACGATCACGGTGCATGGGCAGGGAACATACGAGAGCTCGCAAAGGCTCCTGCCGGCACGGCGTGGCCGCGTCCCCTCCGGGTCGACGGCCATCCCCGGCCGGCGCATCGCGGTGCACGACCTGCGCGGCCAGGTGCGGGGCGGCGGCGGCGCGGACCCGCGTGAGCTGCGCTTTCCGGTGGGGGACGTGCTGGTCGCCTCCGGGCTGCCGGGCGCCGGCAAGAGCACGCTGATCAACCGGACGGTGCCTCTCCTGGACGGGACGGGCACGGTCGTCATCCGGGTGGACTCGCAGAACACCCGGGAGGCGTGGGAGCGCCGGATGCCCGGCTGGCTGCCGTACGCGCTCTACCGCCCGCTGGTCCGGTACGCCCACTACGCCGGGCTGCGCCGGGCGCTGCGCTCGAACGTGAGCGTCGTGGTGCACGACTGCGGCGCGCTGCCATGGGTCCGCCGCTGGCTGGCCCGGGACGCGCGGCGCCGGGGCCGCAGTCTCCACATGGTGCTGCTGGACGTGGACGCCACCATGGCCCTTGAGGGCCAGGCCGCCCGTGGCCGCGGGGTCTCTGGCTATGCCTTCGGCCGGCATCGGCGCGCGATGCGGCGGCTGATCGCGGGGATGGAGGAGGGGCGGCCGCCGGCGGGGTGCGCCTCGGCGGTGCTGCTGGACCGCTCGACCGCGAGGGAGCTGCGCTGCATTTCCTTCGAGTGAGCCCCGCACCAGAAGTGAGCCCCGCACCAGAAGTGAGCCCCGCACCAGAAGTGAGCCATGCACGGGAGGGAACGGGGCATCCCCGTTCCGCGGGGAGGAAGGGAAACGCCGGGTGACCTTGGCCGAAAATCGGCCACCGAGGCATCACCCAGTGTGACGGTGGCGTGGGGGCCGGGCGAGGTGGGGAAGTGCTGTGGAGATGACGCCGCCCCCGCCGGCCCCGGGCCGCCCAGCCGCTAGGGTGCTTTGGGCAGGTAGGACGAGATGGCGGTTGGACGAAGATGAGCTTCCCGGAGCAGTACGGCATGGCCCCGGCTCACGGAGGATTCCCCGACGGCGCGCAGACCGCGTATCCGGCGTTTCCCGGCAATGAGCTCGAAGAGGTGATGGCCGCCTCGATCGACGTCCCCGGGGCCGGAGCGCGCATCGTCGAGACGCTCTCCCGCAGCCATATCTGGGTTCCGCTGCCAGGCGGCGGTGGCCCGGGCAGCCCGAGCCTCGATCTGCCCACGATGGAGATCGAAGGCGCCGCGTATGTCCCGGTGTTCAGCTCCGAGCAGCAGTTCCTGCAGCTCGTCGGCTCCCATATGTCCTTCACCATCGCCCCGGCCGTGGAGTTCGCCCGCGGGCTGCCGCCCCAGCTCGGCATCGCGGTGAACCCCGGTGGTGCGGTGGTCGTACCGCTGCCTCCGCCCGCCGTCCGGGAGCTGTGCCGTGCCGGGCGCAGCGAGCTCGACGGCCTGGCCACCGGGGGCAGGGTGCGGCTCTTCGAACCGGACTGGCAGGACGAGCCGGTGGACTTCCTGGCCGCCGCCGGGATCGAGTTCGCCAAGGGCAGTGGGGTGCGGACCGCCCGGCGCGCGCTGGCCAGCGTCGAGGGCGACGAGCCGGCGCTCTTCGTCGGCGTGCAGCTCGATGCCCCCGGCCCCGAGGGCCAGGCGCGCGCGGTGGACGCGCTGGGCCGCGCCCTCGGCGCGGTGCCCGTGCGGTGGAAGGTCCAGCTCGTGCTGCTGGATGTGGCGCAGGGGGATCCGGTGGTCGACTGGATGATGGGGCGCGTACGGCCGTTCTACGACCGTGACCTCTGACTCGCCCCAGGGGTCCGCTACGGGGGCCCGTAAGCTGGTTTGATGACCAGGAGGGGTGCGAGCACGCTCCCCGGTGAGGTGCGGACAAAGGGCGAGAGAAGGGGCGGTCCCAGGTGAGCGCGGGCGCGGATTGGGGGGCGGCGGCCGGCCAGGTTGAGCGAGCGTTGCAGCAGGTCGCTCCCGGCCGGTACGACGCCTATGAGGCGCTGCTGCAGGCCATCGGCGAGGGCCAGGTCTGGATGCTGCTGTGGCACGGTGCGCCCGGCACGCCCGAGGCCCAGTACGGGAACATGGATGTGGTCGGCCTCGGTTACGCCCCGTGCGTGACCTCCGCACAGGAACTGGTCGCAAGTGGCTGGAACCGTGCGCATGAGGTGGTCGACGGACGCCTCATCGCCGACTCGCTCTACCGCGACCGCTACGGCCTCTGGCTCAACCCCCACGCCCGCGGCGGCGGAGTGGGCATTCCATGGCCGGATCTGCGCCGGATCGCGGGCGGTCTGGACCGGCTGCCCGCCGGGCCGCTGCGGCTGAGCGAACCCGCCATCGACATCCCGCAGTTCTACGCCCTGTTGGGGCAGAACGCGCATCGCACCACCGCGGTGCGGTCGCTGCGGCGCGTCTGGGTACAGCCCGCGCTGGGCGCCCCGTATCTGGCCATCGGGCTGGATCTCTACGACAGCAGCGCACCGGCGGTGCAGTCGGTGCGGGTGATGATGGAGCAATCGATCACCGCAGTGCCGGACGGGCTGCCGGTCTCCACGGTCGCGCTCTCCGACGAGTACGACCCCGTCGCCCTGTGGATGCGGGCCAACGCCCGGCCCTTCTTCGACCGCGACGCCTACGGCACCGCCCCCGCCGCGCCGTCCTACGGCTACGGCTACCCGCCGCCGCGTCCCGCCTACTGATCCGCAGCCGCGTTGAGCCGGTGCTGCTCCGCCGACTCGCTGCCCCGCCGCACCGGCGATCCGCCGACCCGGCGATCCGTCAGCCCGCTGACCCGCTGATCCGCCGCCGACCCGCTGGTCCGCGCACCGATTGACGGGATTGCCCACCCGGCCTTCCGGGCCTATGGGGCCGAACGTCCCATAGCGGGCGCGAGGTTACTGCTGCGTTCTCGTGTCGCGACCGTCCGTATAGCGGAGCGGTACTCCCCACATCACGGTTAGGCATCCATTGTCCGGGAGTACTGGCGGGTGATCACAAACGCATTGAAGACTCCCGCTCCAAGGGGTGCGGTTCCTGCGTACGACCCCTTCCTGAAAGGTTCCGTACCAGAACGCGACTTTCACCCGGGTTGTGAACAAAGCCGCCACAGCGGCGAGTCGTGGGCCGGTCACCACCGGCCGAGAGGGGTCTCCACCACGATGACGGCACCATTGCACGGCACGAGCACGGACAGCGATCCGGTGGCGACTGCCGATGTAGCGGCGGATGTGGTCAAAGCGTCCGTCGAAGGCAGATCGCTGCGGCAGATCGCCTGGACACGCCTGAAGCGGGACAAGCTCGCGCTGGCGGGTGGCATCGTTGTCGTCTTCCTGGTCCTGGTGGCGATCTTCGCTCCACTGATCGTGAGCCTGCTCGGGCATCCGCCCAATGAGTTCCACCAGGAGAAGATCGACCCGCTGTTCGGCACCCCGAAGGGGTCCATGGGCGGTATCAGCTCGGACTTCCTCTTCGGCGTGGAGCCGTCCAACGGCCGCGACGTCTTCAGCCGCGTCGTCTACGGCGCCCGGATCTCGCTGCTGGTGGCCTTCCTCGCGGCGGTGGTCGCGGTGGTCCTCGGCACCATTTTCGGCATCATCGCCGGGTACTTCGGCGGCTGGGTCGACTCGGTGATCAGCCGGGTGATGGACATGCTGCTGGCCTTCCCGCAGCTTCTCTTCATCATCTCCCTGGTCTCGGTGCTCCCCAACGACCTGCTGGGACTGACCGGCAGCGGGGTGCGCATCGCCATCCTGGTCTCGGTCATCGGCTTCTTCGGCTGGCCGTACGTCGGCCGCATCGTGCGCGGCCAGACGCTGTCGCTGCGCGAGAAGGAGTACATCGAGGCCGCGCGGAGCCTGGGCGCCGGCCGGCGCTACATCCTCTTCCGCGAGCTGCTGCCCAACCTGGTGGCGCCGATCACCGTCTACGCGACGCTGATGATCCCCACCAACATCCTCACCGAGGCCGCGCTCAGCTTCCTCGGCGCGGGCGTGAAGCCGCCCACCGCCTCCTGGGGGCAGATGCTCTCCAAGGCGGTCGGCACCTATGAGGACGACCCGATGTTCATGATCATTCCGGGTGTGGCGATCTTCATCACGGTGCTGGCCTTCAACCTCTTCGGCGACGGCGTCCGCGACGCGCTCGATCCGAAGGGCACCCGATGACGGCGCGGCGCACGACACGCCCTGCGGACCGGTCGTACCCGAACGCATCAGCCCCTGCCGTATCCGGCAGTCGGCTCCCCGAAGAATTCCGCGGCGCCATGCCTAGGACCGCTACCCCGGAGGTTGCAACAGCTATGAAACAGCTCTCGAGAAGCAGGCGGATCGCCGGAGCGGCGGCTGTCGTCGGCGCCCTCCTGGCCACCGCCGGCTGCGGTGGCGGCGGTACCGACGACGAGGGCTCGGGCGCCGGGTTCAACGCCGCGGTGAAGGGTGTCGCAGCCAAGTCCGTCAAGAAGGGCGGCACCCTCAAGTTCATCAACAAGCAGGAGTTCGACTCCCTCGACCCGCAGCGCCAGTACTACGGGTTCGCCTGGGACTTCTCCCGCTTCTACGCGCGCCAACTGATCTCCTACGCGCCCAAGCCGGGCAACGCGGCCAACGAGCTGGTCCCGGACCTCGCCACCTCCACCGCCAAGATCACCAACGGCGGGAAGACCTACACCTACACCCTGCGCGACGGGGTCACCTGGGAGGACGGCTCGCCGATCACGTCCCAGGACGTGAAGTACGGCATCGAGCGCATCTGGGCCAAGGACGTGGTCTCCGGCGGCCCCGGCTATCTGCGCCAGGCCCTGGACCCCAAGGGCCAGTACAAGGGCCCGTACAAGGACAAGTCCAAGGACAAGCTGGGCCTGAAGGGGATCCAGACGCCGGACGCGAAGACCGTCGTCTTCAACCTCGCCAAGCCCAACGGTGACTTCGAGCAGATGCTCGCGATGCCGACCGGCTCTCCGGTGAAGGCGTCCAAGGACACCGGCGCCAAGTACACCAACCATCCGTTCTCCTCCGGTCCGTACAAGGTCCAGTCGTACAGCCAGGGCAAGAGCCTGTCCCTGGTCCGCAACAGCAACTGGAAGAAGGCGTCCGACCCGATCCGCCCGGCCCTGCCGGACAAGATCGCGGTCACCTTCAACTCCAACCTCGAGGCGATAGACCGGCTGCTGATCAAGGGCGACTACGACGTCTTCCTCAGCGCCACCGGTATGACCCCCTCGGGTCGTAACGACGCCCTCAAGCAGCACAAGGGCAACGTCGACAACATCACCACCAGCTTCGTGCGGTATGTCGACGTCGCCACCAAGGTCGCGCCGTTCAACAACATCCACTGCCGCAAGGCGCTCATCTACGGCGCCGACTACAAGTCGATCCAGACCACTCGCGGCGGCCCGCAGGCCGGTGGTGACCTCGCCACCAACATGCTCCCCAAGAGCGTCAAGGGCGCGGACGACTACGACCCGTACGGCATCCTCAAGCGCGGCGGCAAGGCCGACCCGGCCAAGGCCAAGGACGAGCTCAAGCAGTGCGGTAAGCCGAACGGCTTCTCCACCACCATCGTGGCCCGCAACGACCAGCCCGCCGAGGTCGACGCCGCGGAGGCGCTGCAGGCGTCGCTGAAGAAGGTCGGCATCTCCCTCAACGTGGAGCCGATCCAGGGTCAGTCCTCCCCCAGCATCACCGGTTCGCCGTCGGTGATGAAGAAGCGCGGCTACGGCCTGGCCATGACCGGCTGGGGCCCGGACTTCCCCACCGGCCAGGGCTTCTCCCAGCCGCTGATCGACGGCCGTTTCATCGAGCAGACGGGTAACTACAACGTCTCCGAGACCAACGACCCGGCGATCAACAAGTACTTCGACGATGCCCTCAAGGAGACCGACCCCAACAAGGCCGGCGGCATCTACCAGAAGATGAACCACAAGGTCAGCGACCTCGCCGTGCAGATGCCGTTCATCTACGAGAAGAACATCACCTGGCGCAGCTCGCGGCTGACGAACGCCTTCTCGTCGGCGGCCTACAACGGCCGCTACGACTACTCCCAACTGGGCGTCGTCAAGTGACGACAGGTCACCCGACCCGTCGCACACCTTAACCATCGCCGCACCCGATAGGCCCGAAGGGCAGGTGATGGCCGCGGGCGGTGGCTCGTGATCCCCTTCAACCGGGGTCACGGCCCACCGCCCGGGCCGCGCACAGTGCTTGCTTATCTCATCCGGCGCTTGTTCGCCGTCGTCGTGATGCTGTTGGTCGTCACCCTCACGACCTTCGCCATCTTCTTCGTGATCCCGAAGTGGGCCGGTACCGACCCGGCTCTGCTGTTCGTCGGCAAGCAGGCCGACCCCGCGGCCATCGAAGGCATCCGGGAGAAGCTCAGCCTCGGTGATCCGGTCCTGGTGCAGTTCTGGCACTTCGTCCAGGGTCTCTTCGTGGGCCGTGACTACGCCAACGGCACGGACGTCACCCACTGCCCGGCGCCCTGCTTCGGCTACTCCTTCCGCACCGAGCAGGCGGTGTGGCCGCAGCTCACCGACGCCATGCCGGTCACCCTCTCGCTCGCCGCCGGCGCCTGTCTGCTGTGGCTGGTCGGCGGCATCACCACCGGTGTCGTCTCCGCGCTGCGGCGGGGCACCCTGTGGGACCGCTCCGCGATGACGATCGCGCTGGCCGGTGTCTCGCTGCCGATCTACTTCACCGGTCTGCTCTCGCTGGCGATCTTCAGCTACTCGCTGAAGTGGGTCAACGTGGATTACAAGGGGCTCGGTGACGATCCGGCGATGTGGTTCGAGAGCCTGATCCTCCCGTGGATCACGCTCGCCTTCCTCTATGCGGCGATGTACGCCCGGCTGACCCGGGCCACCATGCTGGAGATCATGGGCGAGGACTACATCCGCACCGCCCGCGCCAAGGGCCTGCGAGAACGGGTGGTCATCGGCCGGCACGCGATGCGCTCGACCTGGACCCCGGTCCTCACCCTGCTCGGCCTCGACCTGGGCGCGCTGCTGGGCGGCGCGGTCCTCACCGAGACCACCTACAACCTGCCCGGCCTCGGGCGGCTCGCGGTGAACGCGATCACCGACAAGGACCTGCCGGTCATCCTCGGCGTCACCCTGATCGCGGCCATCTTCATCGTGATCGCCAACCTCGTCGTGGACCTTCTGTACGCCGTCATCGACCCGCGAGTGAGGCTCGGATGACCGACCTGACCAAGTCCTCCGGACAGCCCGGGAACGGCGAGCTGCCGGCCACCGGCACCGCCGCCGTGGGCGAGGTGGCCGCGGCGGGCTCGCCCGCCCCCACCGCCTTCCTCGAGGTGCGTGATCTGCACGTCCACTTCCCGACCGACGACGGTCTGGTGAAGTCCGTGGACGGGCTCAGCTTCCGGCTGGAGAAGGGCAAGACCCTCGGCATCGTCGGCGAGTCCGGCTCCGGCAAGTCCGTCACCTCGCTCGGCATCATGGGGCTGCACACCGCCGGGCAGTACGGCCGCCGCAAGGCGCGGATCTCCGGCGAGATCTGGCTGAACGGCCAGGAGCTGCTGGGCGCCGACCCGGACCAGGTGCGCAAGCTGCGCGGCCGCGAGATGTCGATGATCTTCCAGGATCCGCTGTCCGCGCTGCACCCGTACTACACCATCGGCCGCCAGATCATCGAGGCGTACCGGGTGCACCACGAGGTCACCAAGGACGTGGCCCGCAAGCGCGCGATCGAGCTGCTGGACCGCGTCGGCATCCCGCAGCCGGACAAGCGCGCGGACAGCTATCCGCACGAGTTCTCCGGCGGTATGCGCCAGCGCGCCATGATCGCGATGGCGCTGGTCAACAACCCCGAGCTCCTGATCGCGGATGAGCCGACCACCGCCCTGGACGTCACCGTCCAGGCGCAGATCCTCGACCTCATCCGGGATCTGCAGAAGGAGTTCGGCTCCGCGGTCATCGTCATCACCCATGACCTGGGCGTGGTCGCCGAGCTCGCCGACGATCTGCTGGTGATGTACGGCGGCCGCTGTGTCGAGCGCGGCCCGGCCGAGAAGGTCTTCTACGAGCCCCAGCACCCGTACACCTGGGGGCTGTTGGGCTCGATGCCCCGTATCGACCGCGACCAGACCGAGCGGCTCATCCCGGTCAAGGGCTCCCCGCCCAGCCTCATCAATGTGCCGTCCGGCTGTGCCTTCCACCCGCGCTGCCCGTACGCCGATGTGCCGAAGGACAACATCACGCGCACGAAGCGGCCGGAGCTCAGCGAAGCCGGGGGCGGCGGGCACTTCTCCGCGTGCCATATGACGCAGGAGGAGCGCACCCGGATCTGGACCGAAGAGATTGCGCCGAAGCTGTGACCGACACGAAGGATCCGAAGATGACGGTCCCGGAAAAGGCGACGACGTCGCCCGAGCCCCTGCTCAAGGTGTCGGGTCTGGTCAAGCACTTCCCCATCAAGAAGGGGCTGCTGCAGCGGCAGGCCGGTGCGGTGCAGGCGGTCGACGGGCTCGACTTCGACGTCCGGCCGGGGGAGACCCTGGGCGTGGTGGGCGAGTCGGGCTGCGGCAAGTCCACCATGGGGCGGCTGGTCACCCGGCTGCTCGAACCCACCTCGGGCACGATCGAGTTCGAGGGCAAGGACATCACGCATCTGAACACCGCTCAGATGCGGCCGATGCGCCGTGACGTCCAGATGATCTTCCAGGACCCGTACTCCTCGCTGAACCCCCGGCACACCGTCGGCGCGATCGTCAGCGCGCCCTTCCGGCTCCAGGGCGTCACCCCGGAGGGCGGCGTCAAGGCGGAGGTCCAGCGGCTGCTGGAGCTGGTCGGGCTCAACCCCGAGCACTACAACCGCTATCCGCACGAGTTCTCCGGCGGTCAGCGGCAGCGCATCGGCATCGCCCGGGCGCTGGCCCTCAAGCCCAAGCTGGTCGTCGCCGACGAACCGGTCTCGGCGCTGGACGTGTCGATCCAGGCGCAGGTGGTCAACCTGCTGGACGACCTCCAGGACGAGCTGGGCCTGACGTATGTGATCATCGCGCACGACCTGTCGGTCATCCGCCATGTCTCGGACCGGATCGCGGTGATGTACCTCGGGAAGATCGTCGAGCTGGCGGACCGCCAGGACCTCTACGAGCGTCCCATGCACCCGTACACCAAGGCCCTGCTGTCCGCGGTGCCGGTGCCGGACCCCAAGCGGCGCGCCAAGCGGGAGCGGATCCTGCTCAAGGGCGATGTGCCCTCGCCGATCTCCCCGCCGTCCGGCTGCCGCTTCCACACCCGGTGCTGGAAGGCGACCGAGGTGTGCAAGAGCCAGGAGCCGCCGCTGGTGACGCTGGCCACCGGCCACCAGGTGGCCTGCCACCACCCGGAGAACGCTTCCGACCAGGAGCCGCAGGAGAAGCCCAGGGCCGAGGCGGCACAGAAGGTGACGAAGAAGACCGAAAGCTGAGACGGGACGGGGTCCGGACGGGACCGGCGGCAGCCGCGGATAACAATGTCGGGTGCTCATCGAACTGTTCACCCCGTCCGTCCAGCACGCGCTCGAAGTCGCCGGGATCTTCGTCTTCGCGATGTCCGGCGCGCTGCTCGCCGTGCGGAAGAACTTCGATGTCTTCGGCATGGCGGTGCTCGCCGAGGCCACCGCGCTGGGCGGCGGTATCTTCCGCGACCTGGTGATCGGCGCGGTTCCGCCCATCGCCTTCACCGACCTCGGCTATTTCCTCACCCCGCTCGTGGCCACCGGCATCGTCTTCTTCCTCCACCCCGAGGTCGAGCGGATCACGGCGGCGGTGGGGGTCTTCGACGCGGCGGGCCTCGGGCTGTTCTGCGTCGAGGGCACGATGAAGGCGCATGACTTCGGGCTCGGCGTCACCGCGTCGGTCACCCTCGGCATGGCCACGGCGGTCGGCGGCGGTGTGATCCGCGACCTGCTCGCCCATGAGGTGCCCTCACTGCTGCGCTGGGACCGGGACCTCTATGCCGTCCCGGCCATCCTCGGCTCCTCGATAGCGGCGCTGCTGCTCCACTTCCACGCCCTTACGGCGGCCACGAGCGCGCTCGCGGCCGCCGTGACGTTTGTGGTGCGGCTGCTGGCGATGCGGTACGGCTGGCGGGCGCCGCGGGCGTGGAACCGGCGCAGTACGGCGACGGAGGAGACCTGAGGCGCTCGGGGCGTGGGCTGCACGCAGCTTGAATGCCCTTGCGGTTATATAGCCGCGTCGTTATGTTGAGGGCATGGCCATACCGTTCGATGTGCTCGCGGAGCCGAGTCGTCGGCAGATCCTGGACCTCCTGCTGGAGCGGCCCCGCCTGGTCGGTGAGCTGACCGAGCATCTGGGGCTCACCCAGCCGGGCACCTCCAAGCACCTCCGGGTGCTGCGCGAGGCCGGTCTGGTGCGGGTCCGCCGGGACGCCCAGCGCCGCTGGTACGAGCTCTGCCCGGAGCCGCTCGCCGAGGTGGACGCCTGGCTCGCGCCGTACCGTCGGCTGTGGACCGACCGTCTCGACGCGCTCGAACGACACCTGGACACGATGCCGGAGTCCCTCGACGCGACCGGCGAACCCGACGTACCCGAAGGACCCGGAGTACTCGAAATACCCGAAGTGCCCGACGCACGCGACGGAGAAGCGCCATGAAAGACACCCTTGCCCAGACCGGCGGCGGCCGCTCGGCCCTGCGCCTGGAGCGCCGGCTCGCCCATCCCCCGGAGAAGGTCTGGCGAGCCCTGACCGACCCCGCCCAGCTCGTCCACTGGTTCCCCTCCGCGGTCCAGGTCGAGCTCAAGCTCGGGGGCCGGATGGGCTTCGTCTTCCCCGGGCGCGAGGCCCCGGACATGGACGGCGTCGTCACCGAGCTCGACCCGCCCCATGTCTTCGCCTTCACCTGGGGCGAGGACGAGCTCCGCTGGGAGCTGCGCCCGGCGGACGAAGGCTGTGTGCTGACCCTCACCCACACCTTCGGCGACCGCTTCGGCGCGGCCAGCTTCGCCTCCGGCTGGCACGCCTGCATCACCGGTCTTGCGGCCCTGCTCGGCGGCGAGGAGATCGCCCACGGCGACATGGCCGAGCTGCACGAGAAGTACGTCGAGGCGTTCGGCCTGGCGGAGGGGGCGGTGGAGACCACCGAGGACGGCGGCTGGCGGCTGCGCTTCGAGCGCCAGCTCGTCCGCCCCGCCGAGACGGCCTGGCGGGCGCTGACCGGCCCGGCCGCCGACACCCCCGAACCGGCCGCCGGGGCGCCGGTTCCCTTCGGCTTCCGTACGGACGCGGTCCCGGCGGGCCCGATCACCGAGGCGCAACCGCCCCGCGTGCTCGCCTACGCCTGGGAGCGCGACGGCCGCCCCGCCGGAACGGTCCGCTGGGAGCTCACCCAGGGCACCGGCCACGGCGCCCGCCTCATCCTGACCCAGACGGGCCCGGCGGACGCGGAAACGGAACGCACCGAAGCCCAGCAGGCCTGGCGCCACCACATCGGCCTGCTGGCCGCCAAGCTTCTCCGGGTGAGTAGCTGAAAACCAGCCTGTCCGGCGTTTGACGTGCCCAGGCGAATCCAGCCCGTCCGGCGTTCGAGGACCGGGGCCTGGGGCGGAGCCGCACACGCGGGGGAGCCCCACACGCGGGGGAGCCGCATATCGTCAGGTGTCGGGAAGGGGCGGGGTGGGGGAGCAATCACCGTAGGCGCTACCTCAGCCCTCGCCGAGAAAGCCGCTCAACACAGCGGCCAGCTCGGCAGGCGCATCCTCCTGCACCAGGTGCCCCGCACCTTCGATCAGCCGAAGCCGGGCCCCCGGAATACGAGAGGCAAGCTCCCGCCCCCGCTCCACCGGGATCCAGGCGTCGTCCGCGCCCCAGCAGACCGTGACGGGCAGGCGGATCTCCCCGTAGCGGCCCTCGATCTCGTCGGTGAAGCGCCGGTCGTTCTGCGCGATCTGCCGGTAGAAGGCCGGCTGGTCCTCCGGGCCGCACCAGCCGTCCACGATCCGCTCCAGCACCTGTGGATGAAGTCCTGAGGCGCTTCCCGAGCGGACGTACTCGCGCACCAGGCCCCGGTGCACCTCCGGCGGCAGTTGCGCGAAGACCTCGTGGTGGGCGCCGAGCAGGCGGTAGGTGGGGGAGCCCCACGGAGACAGGGCGAGGGCGTTGACCAGGGCCAGCCGGCGGTAACGCGCCCCGTGCAGCAGATGCGCACGCAGGGCGACACACCCGCCGAAGTCATGGGCGACGACGGCCGGTTCCGCCCCGGGCCCGGTCAGCCCCCACGCGTCGAGCAGCTCGCCGAAGACCCGGCCCTGGGCGGCCAGCGAGACGTCCTGGTCCGCCCGCTTCTCGGAGGCCCCGTAGCCCGGCATGTCCCAGACGAACACCCGGTGCTGGTTCGCCAGCGCACGGGCGACGCCCCGCCAGACGTACGACGAGAACGGCGTGCCGTGCAGCAGCACGACCGGCGGCGCGTCCGGTGCGCCGAGCGCGGTCCAGCGGACCTCGCCGGAGGAGCTGCGGTAGGTGCGGTCCAGCTTCCAGTCGGTCTTGCACTCATGGGTTGTCATGAGTAAAAACCTAGACGCTCCTTACGGCCGCTGTCGAGGACCCCGCCGAGGGCCCGTGCGATGCTGTGCGAAAGGGGCGGCGGGAAGACCGTGCGTACGCGCACCCGCTACGCACCCCACAACGCCTCGTAGAATCGAGGCCACCATGGCTTATCTCGACCACGCC
Source organism: Streptomyces violaceusniger Tu 4113 (assembly GCF_000147815.2). NCBI lineage: Bacteria > Bacillati > Actinomycetota > Actinomycetes > Kitasatosporales > Streptomycetaceae > Streptomyces > Streptomyces violaceusniger. Next base: position 1,731,627 of record NC_015957.1, read on the forward strand.
GCCACCACCCCGATGCTCCCGGAGGCGGTGCAGGCGATGACCGCCCAGCTCGCCGTCACGGGCAACGCCTCCTCGCTGCACGCCGCCGGCCGGCGTGCCCGTCGTACCGTCGAGGAGTCGCGTGAATCCCTGGCCGCCTCGCTGGGCGCGCGCCCGAGCGAAGTCGTCTTCACCGCCGGAGGCACCGAGGCCGACAACCTCGCGGTCAAGGGGCTCTACTGGTCCCGCAGGGACGCCGATCCGGCCCGCGTCCGAGTGCTCGCCAGCCCCGTGGAGCACCACGCCGTGCTCGACGCGGTGGACTGGCTCGCGGACCACGAGGGCGCCCGGGTCGAATGGCTGCCGGTCGACTCCCTCGGGCGGGTCCACCCCGACGCGCTGCGCGAGGCGATCGCCCGTGACCCCTCGGACGTCGCCCTCGCCACCGTCATGTGGGCCAACAACGAGATCGGCACCATCCAGCCGGTCCGCGAACTCGCCGACATCGCCGCCGAATTCGATGTTCCGCTGCATGCCGACGCGGTCCAGGCGTTCGGCCAGATCGAGGTCGACTTCGCCGCCTCGGGGCTGGCCGCGATGACCGTCAGCGGCCACAAGATAGGCGGCCCCTACGGCATCGGCGCGCTGCTGCTCGGTCGCGAGCACACGCCCGTGCCGGTGCTGCACGGCGGCGGCCAGGAGCGCCAGGTGCGTTCCGGGACCCTCGACACCCCGGCCATCGCCGCCTTCGCCGTCGCCGGTGCGTATGCCACCGAGCACCGCGAGGAGTTCGCCCGCGAGATCGGCGCGCTGCGCGACACGCTGATCACCGCCGTTCGTACGGCCGTGCCCGACGCGGTTCTCGGCGGCGACCCCGATCCGGCGGGCCGGCTCCCCGCCAATGCCCACTTCTCCTTTCCCGGCTGCGAGGGCGATTCGCTGCTTCTGCTGCTGGACGCGCAGGGCATCGAATGCTCGACGGGCTCGGCCTGCACGGCCGGTGTCGCCCAGCCCAGCCATGTGGTCCTGGCCACCGGCAGCGACTCCGACCTGGCCCGCGGCACCCTGCGCTTCTCGCTCGGCCACACCTCGACCAAGGCCGATGTCGAGGCCGTCGCGGAGGCGATCGGCCCGGCGGTGGAGCGGGCGCGCGGGGCGGGGCTTAGCTGACCAGTGGATTCGGCTGACTCACGGGCTCAGCCGACTGAATAGTATCCGAAGAATTCTCGGTGTTCTCCCGGCCATTTCAAATAACCCACGGAACATCAAGCTCGGCTTGAAATCGCGAAGAGCGTTCGGCAAGGATTTACCCCGTCAACGGGCCCGGCATGCACGTAGAAATGCGCGGGCTCCTAAACGGGGAAAACGGGAGACATCGATGTCGCAGCGTTCGGGCCGATTGGCCATGGCGGCCCTGGTGGCGGGCGGTCTCGTGCTGCTTTCCGCATGTGGGGACAGTGGGGACGGGGGGAAGGACGGCGGATCGTCCTCCCAGGGCGCCCAGGCGAAGACGCTGGGCAAGGTCAGCATGCCGAAAGTCACCAAGGACACCAATGCCATGGGTATGTGGGTGACCGGCAAGAATTTCGCGAAGGGTGATATCGACAAGATCGTCGGATATTCCCCGGACGGTGCCAAAACCCAGTGGACGATAGAACTCGACGGGGAAATCTGCTGGGCGTCGCCGCACACCACCGAGGACGGCCGCACCGCGGTGCTCTTCAAGGACGGCAAGGGCAGCGACGCGCAATGCACCCAGGTCGGTCTGGTCGACCTGAACAAGGGTCAACTGGTCTGGCAGAAGGAGGGGACCGACACCGAGGGCAACGACGGCGTCGACTTCGACGAGGTCACGATCAGCGGGAACACCATCGCCGCCGGAGGCACCAGCGGCGGCGGTGCCTGGTCGCTCGACGGCCAGCCCCTGTGGAAGCCGGAGTACGTCGCGGACTGTGACGACGACGGCTACGCGGGCGGCGACGGCAAGCTCATCGCACTGCACGGGTGCAGCGGCGCGGACTCCAGCACCGAGAAGCTGGAGATCCAGACCGTGGATCCGACCACGCGGAAGGTGCTGTCGTCCTACAAGCTCGACGGAGAATTCGAGCGCGCACACGTCCTGTCCACCGCGCCCCTCGTCGTGGCCGCCGACACCGGCGACTCCGACGGCGGCTCGGGGGTCACCGACATCCTGACCATCGACGACAGCGGCAAGCAGGGCAAGCTGGTCAACTCGATCGACGTCCTGGCCAAGGGGTTCAAGCCCGACTGCCCTGCCGTCAACGTGGAGGGCTGCAAGGACCTGGCCCTCGACAAGAAGAGCAGCACCGTCTACCTCTCCTCCGAGGTGGACGTGGACGACGGCGGCCCCGGCGAGAAGATCACCGGCGTGAACTTCGAGACCGGCAAGGAGACCGGCCGGACGAAGATGGCCGAGAGCAGGTCGCTGATTCCCATCAGCACCGAGAAGGACGGCTCGCTGCTCGCTTACCAGGGCAGCATGTACAGCGAGGCCGGCGGGGTCGTGCGCGTCGACCCCAAGACCTTCGAGATGGAGACGCTGCAGACCCATCCGGACGACATGAAGGACGTGGAGTCCGGCATGGACACCTACGGGGACTGCACCATGATCTACACCGGCAAGAAGCTCTACATCGGCGACAACCAGGCGAGCAGGCCCACCAGCGGCGACGGTGCGGGCCGTCCGCTCGCCGTCGTCTTCGGCGCCTGAGCCGCCCTTCGCGGGCCTCTCAGGTCGGCTTCCGCGCCACGCGCACCGCTCGCACCAGCCGTATATAGCGATCCCAGTCCCAGTGGCGGCCTGGATCGGTGTGATCGGTGCCCGGCACCTCCACATGGCCGACGATGTGCTCACGGTCCCGCGGTATGCCGTACCGCTCGCAGATCGACGCGGTCAGCCGTGCGGAGGCGCGGTACATCGGGTCCGTGAAGGAGCTCGGCTTGCTCACGAACCCCTCGTGCTCGATGCCGATGCTGCGCTCGTTGTACGGGCGGTTGCCCGCGTGGAACGCCACATCCAGCTCCCGCACCATCTGGGCGATATGCCCGTCGCGGCGCACCACATAGTGCGCCGCGGCGCGGTGTCCGGGGTCCCGGAAGACCCGTACCGCGTCGTCGTAGCTGCCCTGGACGACATGGATCACCACCCGGTCGATGGTGTAGTCGTCCGGCCGGTCGGCCCAGCGCCAGTTCGCCCCCGAGGCCGCGATCCACTCCGCGCCCGGCTGGTCGACCGCGCCCGCCTTGCGCGGCTTTTCGATCCCGGGCAGCCGCCACCACATCCGGGACAGCTCGTCCCGCGCGGCATAGCCCGCGACCCCGGCCGCGCCGAGCCCGGCCGCCGAGCCTCCGATCAGGAGGGTGCGCCTGCTGACGCGGCGTCCACCGCCGGTCGTGGTCTCGCTCACGGAACGCTCAACGCGCGGGGGCGGGCATCCGGTTCCGGCCGATGGGATCATGGCCAGAAGCCTTCGTTCCGGGCGACGGCCCTCTGGCCGTCCGGGTAGATGAAGGTTGAACTGTCTCTGAGTCGCTGTCGCTGTGTCCGGGGCTCCGTACCTCGGAATGTATCCACCGGAACGTATCCACCGGAATGTGTCCATCCGCTCGACGAGGAGCTGACGGTATGCGCATCGGATTCGCCCTTCCCCAGTTCGGCCCGCTGGCCCACCAGCCCGAGGACATCGCGCGGTTCGCGCGCCGGGCCGAGGAGCTCGGCGCTGACAGCCTGTGGGTCGGGGACCGCCTGCTCGCCCCGGTGGACCCGATCGTCGGCTACGCGGGCACCGATGTGATCCCGCCGGAATTCCGCGCCGCGCTGGATCCCTTCACCGTGCTGGCCACCGCCGCCGCGGCCACCGAGCGGGTCCAGCTCGGCACCGATGTCATCAACGCCCCCTGGTACCCGCCCGCGGTGCTCGGCCGCACCCTGACCACCATCGATGTGCTGAGCGCGGGCCGGCTGCTGGTCGGGCTGGGCACCGGCTGGTCCCCCGAGGAGTACGAGGCGGTCGACATCCCCATGGCCGAGCGCGGCCGGCGCCTCGACGAATGCCTCGACGCCCTGGACGCCTGGTGGACCCGGAACCCGGTCGAATACCGCGGGGACCACTGGACCGTGCCCGCCTCCTACGTCGACCTCAAACCGGCCTCCCGCCCCCATCCGCCCGTCTACCTCGCCGCCTTCGCGCCCGCGGCCATGCGCCGGGTGGCCCGGCGTGCCGACGGCTGGCTGCCCATCGTGGTCGTCCCGGCCGCGCCCGGCGCCCCCGACCCCATCGCCACCCTCGCCGAGGGGCTGGGCGGGGTGCGGGAAGCGGTCGAGCGGGAGGGCCGGGACCCGGCGGCGTTCGACGCGATCCTGCGCGTCAACCCCAGCGCCGGCGCCTCCGTGGACGACATCGCGACGACCCTGGTCCGGGCCGGGCGGGAGGCGGGCATCCAGCACGCCTTCGTCGATCTGCTCTACGTCGTGAAGGACACCGACCAGGCCCTGGACCTCGTCCAGCGGGTGCTGGAGCGGGCCCGCGCGAGCTGAGCGGGGGCGGTGGCCGGTCGCCACTCACCCATTTAGTCGTTGCATCTGGAGCGACCTATGCTGGTCGGGTTATGACTGACTTCCCCGGTGCGCCCACAGGTCCCCGCGACGGCCGTCGGCTGCGCGTCCTCGCCGCCATGTCCGGTGGTGTGGACTCCGCGGTCGCCGCCGCGCGGGCGGCCGAGGCGGGCCACGATGTGACCGGCGTCCATCTCGCGCTCTCCGCCAACCCGCAGTCGTTCCGCACCGGCGCCCGTGGCTGTTGCACCATCGAGGACTCGCGGGACGCCCGGCGCGCCGCCGATGTGATCGGCATCCCGTTCTATGTGTGGGACCTCGCCGAGCGCTTCCGTGAGGACGTGGTCGAGGACTTCATCGCCGAGTACGAGGCGGGCCGCACCCCCAATCCGTGTCTGCGCTGCAACGAGAAGATCAAGTTCGCCGCGCTGCTGGACAAGGCGCTCGCCCTCGGCTTCGACGCCGTCTGCACCGGTCACTACGCCACGATCGTGGAGCGCGCGGACGGCTCGCGCGAGCTGCACCGCGCCAGCGACATGGCCAAGGACCAGTCCTATGTGCTCGGCGTGCTCGACGAGCGCCAGCTCGCCCACGCGATGTTCCCCCTCGGCGACACCCTGACGACCAAGGGCGAGATCCGCGCGGAGGCCGAGCGGCGGGGCCTGGCCGTCGCCAAGAAGCCCGACAGCCATGACATCTGCTTCATCGCCGACGGCGACACCCAGGGCTTCCTGGCCGGGCATCTCGGTACGGCCGAGGGCGACATCGTCGACGAGGACGGGCGCAAGCTGGGCACCCACGAGGGCGCGTACGGCTTCACCATCGGCCAGCGCCGGGGGCTGCGCATCGGCCATCCGGCTCCCGACGGCAAGCCGCGCTATGTCCTGGACATCTCCCCGGTGGACAACACGGTCACGGTCGGCCCGGTCGAGGCCCTGGACGTGGCCGCCCTGACCGCCATCAAGCCGCGCTGGTGCGGAGCCCCTCCGGTGGGCCCCGGCAGCTACACCGCCCAGTTGCGCGCCCATGGCGGCGAGACCGAGGTGACGGCCGAGCCGATCGGGGTATCCGGGCTGCGGGTGACCTTCGCCGAGCCGGTGCGGGGCGTGGCCCCGGGGCAGGCGATCGTGCTCTACGACGACACCCGGGTCGTGGGCTCCGCCACCATCGCAACGACCGAGCGCGCCCAGGTGGTCGCCTCCTAGACGGGCCGCCGGGCTCCGGGGGATATCCGCTTTTGGCAAGAAAGAAGCCGAAAGTCAGGATGGGGCGGATTATCTCCGTTTGGCAGGTTCAGTTTTTTTTAAATTAACGTGCGTCCGGCCATTCCGGTGGCATGCGTCACCTGAATCTGGGAATGCGCCACGCGGACACGGGTGCCGTGGTCCGCTGTCTCAGCACCGGAGGTTCCGTTATTTCTGCGCAACCTGTACAGAAATTTGGCAACAATCCAGTTGATGTCAGGGACACCGATCACTACACAGAGGAGTACGTACCCAGCTTCGTCGAAAAATGGGACTCGCTGATCGACTGGGACCGAAGGTCGGAGAGCGAGGGTACGTTCTTCATCGACATGCTGCGCGAGCGCGGCGTCAAGAAGGTCCTCGACGTGGCCACGGGGACCGGCTTTCATTCCGTCCGGCTGCTCGAGGCCGGATTCGAGACCGTGAGCGCCGACGGCAGCGGCGAGATGCTCGCCCAGGCGTTCGCCAACGGGCTCAAGCACGGTGACCACATTCTCCGCGTCGTCCAGGCCGACTGGCGCTGGCTCAACCGCGACGCCCACGGCGAGTACGACGCCATCGTCTGCCTCGGGAACTCCTTCACACATCTGTTCTCCGAGCGCGACCGGCGCAAGGCACTCGCCGAGTTCTACGCCATGCTCAAGCACGACGGAATCCTGGTCCTGGACCAGCGCAACTACGACGCGATCCTCGATCGCGGGTACAGCAGCAAGCACGTCTACTACTACTGCGGGGAAGACGTCGCCGTCGAACCGGAGTACGTGGACGAGGGGCTGGTGCGCATGCGCTACAGCTTCCCCGACGAATCCGTCTACCACCTCAACATGTTTCCGCTGCGCAAGGACTACACGCGCAGGCTGATGCAGGAGGTCGGCTTCCAGCGGATCGAGACGTACGGCGACTTCCAGCACACCTACCGGACGGAGCGCCCCGACTTCTTCATCCACGTCGCGGAGAAGGAATACATCGCGGCGGACGAGCAGACCGGACCGGCCGCTCCGGCCACCGGCGACGGGGAGTACGCGGGAGCCGTCGGCACCGCCCGCGACTACTACAACTCCTCGGACGCCGACGCCTTCTACTGGCATGTCTGGGGCGGCGAGGACATCCACATCGGCATCTACGACCGGCCCGACGAGCCGATCGCCGAGGCCAGCAGGCGCACCGTGGCCCGGATGGCCGGGAAGCTCGACCTCACCGAGTCATCCGTCGTCCTCGACCTCGGGTCGGGCTTCGGCGGCTCCGCACGCTATCTGGCGGAGACGTACGGCTGCCGTGTCGTCGCGCTCAACCTCAGCGAGGTGGAGAACGAGCGCCATCGCGCGCTCAACGCCGAGCGGGGGCTGACCGAGGCCATCGAGGTGCTGGACGGCTCCTTCGAGCGGATCCCGCTGCCGGACAACAGCGTCGACGTCGTCTGGTCCCAGGACGCGTTCCTGCACAGCGGCAACCGCGCCCGCCCCCTGGAGGAGGCGGCCCGCGTCCTGCGCCCCGGCGGTCACCTCATCTTCACCGACCCCATGGCCGCCGACGGCTGCCCCGCTGAAACCCTCCGCCCCATCCTGGACCGCATCCATCTGGAGACCATGGGGTCGCCCGGGTTCTACCGCCATGAACTGGCGAGGCTCGGCTTCACCGCGGTCGGCGGCGGCTTCCAGGAGCACCGCGAGCAACTGATCACCCACTACGCCCGGGTGCTGGAAGAAACCCGCCGCCAGGAGGCCGACGGCCTGACGGAACACGTCAGCGCCGACTACCTCACCCATATGAAGAAGGGCCTCAGCAACTGGGTCGACGGCGGCACAAACCGCCATGTGACCTGGGGCATCTTCCACTTCACCCGCTGATCCCCGCCGGGTGGCCGGTGTGGCGGGCCCCGTCCCGCCACCGGCCACCCCCGGGCGCTCACCCGGCGTTCGCGGTCACTTCGCGGTCACTTCGCGGTCAGGGAGAGGCCCGCGACCTGCTCGTGCAGGGCGGCGAGCGGTGCCGCGAGGTGTCCCTGGCCGGAGGCCGCGGACGGTGGCGGGGTCTCGCCGGTGACGGCGAGGGCCTGTCGCCAGTAGCGCAGCGAGAACGAACCGGCGCGCCTCCCGCGGCGGAACAGGGCGCGCAGATGCGCGCGGAACGCCGGTGTGTCGTCGTGGCCGTCGACGCGGGCGTAGGCGCGCACGAAGTGGCCGAGCGCTTCGGCGCGCCGCTCCGGACACCCGGAGACCAGGGCCTCACCGGCCAGCGCGCAGGCGTCCAGGAGACCGGCGTAGAACGACGCGACGTCGCCCACCTGGTGGGGCTGCGGTTGCCGGCGCCGGTCGTCCGCGGTGGCCAGGGCGTGGAGTTCGGCGTAGGCCAGGACGGTCGCGGCGGTCGGGGCGGCCGGTGGCGCGGGCACCGCTCCGTCGATGACGGCCTGGGCCAGGCGGCGCGGCAGACCGGCCGGCAGCGCCCAATGCCAGTACCGCACCAGATGATCGTGGGCGTCGTCCGGGCTGCCCACCCCGGCGAGCAGGGTGAGGCGGCGCGGCCGTTCCGGCGCGGGGCAGTCGTCCAGCCCGCGGAGCACCTCCCGACGCCACGTCGCCTCACGCAACTGTTCCTGGACCGCGTCCAGTTCGCGGCTGACGAGTTCGCCCAGCGAGCGTTCCCCCGCCATGACCGCGCCGATCGCGGCGATGGGGGTGCCGAGCGCACGGAGGCGCTGGATCAGCCGGAGCCTGGGCAGCGCGTCAGCGGCGTATCTGCGGTGGCCGCCCGGGGTGCGCCCGCTCTCGGGCAGCAGCCCGATGTCCGAGTAGTAGCGGATGGTCTTCACCGGCAGTCCGGTGCGCGCGGCCAACTCGCCGATGCCTACGGTGCCCCCGCCCTGTGTGCTGCCCGTGTCCCCGCCCTGTGTGCTGCCGGTGTTCCCGCCCTGTGTGCCGCCCGAGTCCCCGCTCTGGGTGCTGCCCGTGTTCTCGCCCTGCGTGCCGCGCGTCACCGCCGCTTGAACCTCCCCCGCGCAGGAGCCCTTAGCGTCCGTCGCGAACGCCGTCGACCGAGTATGCGCCGGGCGGCACTCGCCGAGGAGGATCATCCATGCGGATTCTGATCGTGACCGCCGGTTCGCGAGGGGACGTCGCCCCGTACACGGGCCTGGGGCGGCGTCTGCTGGCGGCCGGTCACGAGGTGGCCGTGGCGGCCCATCCGCCCTTCGCCGGGCTCATCGGCGGATGCGGCCTGGACCACCGGCCGTTGCCGGGCGATCCGCGGGAGTTGATCCGCACCAGGGCCCGGGCCGCGTCGTGGGAGGAGACACGGGCGGCGATGGCGGCGTTCCTGGACCGGCTCGCCGACGGGGTGGTGGCGGCGGCGGACGGGGCCGACCTGGTGCTCACCGCGTTCGGCCCGGCGGCGCTCAGCCGGGCGGCCGGTGACGCGTACGGCATCCCCGTCATCGGCACCTATCTCGCACCGGCCTGTGCCACGCGGGAGTTCCCGCTGGCCGGCCCGACGGGCGGCGACGACCTGGGCCCGGACGGCAACCTGGCGGCGGGCCGGAGGCTGCTGGCCGATGCCGGAGCGCTCCAGGCGGGGGCCGTGGCGGGCCTGCGCAACCGCCTCGGGCTGCCGACCGCCGCCTCGCAGCAGACGGGAGCGGACATCCGGCCGGTCTTCCACGGCTTCAGCCCGCTGGTCGTACCGCGCCCGGCGGACTGGCCGCCCCAGGTCGAGGTGGCCGGCTACTGGTGGCCCGCCCGGCCCCGCGACTGGCGGCCCCCGGCCGAGCTCGTCGACTTCCTGCAGGCCGGTCCGCCGCCGGTGTTCATCGGGTTCGGCAGCATGGCGCCGGGCGAGGGGGAACGGCTGGGCGAGCTGGTGACGACGGCGGTGGCCCGGGCGGGGGTGCGCGCGGTGGTGCAGGCGGGGTGGGCCGGGCTGACCGCGGCCGGCGATGACGTCCTTACGGTCGGCGACGACATCCTTACGGTCGGCGACCTCCCGCATGACTGGCTGTTCCCGCACATGGCCGCCGTCGTCCACCACGCCGGAGCGGGCACCTCCGCGGCCGCACTACGTGCCGGGGTGCCCGCGGTGCCGGTGCCCGCCATGGCCGACCAGCCGTTCTGGGCGGCGCGGCTGCACCGGCTCGGAGTCGCCCCCCGGCCGCTGCCGCTCGACGCCCTGACCGCCGAATCCCTCGGCGCGGCGATCACGACCTGCCTGACCGACCCCGCCCTCGGCCGCCGGGCGGCCAACCTCGCCGACGCGATCGGCGCGGAGGACGGCGCGGCGGCGGTGCTCGCCCATATCGGCGCGGTGGGCAGGGGGTAAGGCCGGGCGCGGAGACAGGGCATCTATCCTCGGCGGCCCCGGCCCCTCCTGGGCCCGCACCACGACCCGGCGCGACTGCGCTGTCGCCACCGCACCAGGGGCGTCCGACGGATGGTGCCGCGGGCGGCGGCTGCTCCCCGCCCCGCTCCTTCCCACAGCATCGCCATGCGGCTCGCCGCGTGGCGGGCCTCCGCCCCTGGGCCCGGGGTCCAGGGGCGGAGCCCCTGGTTACGGGAAGGGACGGGGAGGAGAAAGCAATGAGCGGCCGACCGGATCGACCCTGTGCGGATTGGCCACCGGCGTGGGCGTGCCGCCCGCACCCAGCCGATGGCGACCGACCCTAGGGCCCCGCACGACGCGCTACGCGTGCTCCGCGCGGGGCGGTGGGGGTGTCCGCCCGGCTCGTAGAGTGGCGGGCATGAACATCTGCGTCTTCTGCTCCGCCGCCGACCTCGACGACCGCTACACCGCCCCCGCCCGCGAGTTCGCCGAGCTGATCGGCAAGGGAGGGCACACGCTGGTCTGGGGCGGGTCCGATGTCGGGCTGATGAAGGTGATGGCGGACGGGGTGCAGGAGCACGGGGGACGGCTGGTCGGGATCTCGGTCGAGTTCCTCGCCGCCAAGGCCCGGGAGGGCGCCGACGAGATGGTGATCGCCAAGGACCTCGCCGAGCGCAAGGCGCAGTTGCTGGCCCGCGCCGACGCGGTCGTGGTCATGGTCGGTGGCACCGGGACGCTGGACGAGGCGACCGAGATCCTGGAGCTGAAGAAGCACGGGCTGCACATCAAGCCGGTGGTGCTGCTCAACGCGGCGGGGTTCTACGACGGGCTGAAGCAGCAGTTCCAGCGGATGGAGGAGGAGGGGTTCCTGCCGATTCCGCTCAGCGAGCTCGTCTTCTTCGCGGAGAGCGGGGCCGAGGTCATGTCGTATCTGGAGTCCGTCTGACGCGGCACATGCATCCGCGGCATCGCACTCACCGCGCGACGCCCGGGTGCTGCCTGCGGGTATCTGGGGGTACCAGGGATGTCCGGCGCGTAGGCCGCCGCTACAGTCGGCCGCCCATCTGCGCATCTGGTCAGCACCTGCGGCGACCGACCGCCGACTCGAAGTCTGGCGAATGGGGCGTCGTAGCCACGCCACCCCTGGGGTGAGGTGGTCCTCCCAGCCGACACTATGGACCGACGGAATGCCCTCTACCGAAGCGCGCGAGCAAGGCGACACACTGGGCGCCGGAGATCAGTGGTGTCCGGAGGCAGATGTGAGCGTGGCAGCGGTGCCGTGGGGCCTGACGCGTATGAGGCCCTACCCCCAAGCAGTGGTCCTTCCTGCTGCGGAGGTCGTCCTCGACCCGGAGACGCAGACCGGTCGATGGGTCGGCTCGGACGGTCTGGGCATGCCCCTTACGGGCAAGCACAAGAGGTCCGAGACGAGCAAGGAAACCCAGACCAAGACAAGTCTGGACGGCAACCCGGATCAAGGCAGTGACCAGGAAGGCGACACGGATTGACCCTGGCCGCCCCCATCCTCGTTGTCTCACAGGTGGATGATGCAACCGCCGATTCCGTCATCGAGGAACTGAACCGGCGCCATGTCCCGGTCGTACGCCTGGACCCGGGCGGCTTCCCCACGGACCTCTGCGTCGCGGCCCGTCTGGACAATGACGGGTTGCGCGGGAACGCACGGACGCGAACCCGGGTCACCGACCTCGGCCGGGTTCGATCCGTGTACTGGCGCCGACCGCGCCCCTACGTAGGTCCGCCCGGGCTGGTAGACCAGGACGCCCGCTGGTGCCGGGAAGAGGCTCGCTACGGTCTCGGGGGCATCCTCGCTTCCCTCCCTGGCGCGTACTACGTGAACCACCCATGGCGGAACCGGGACGCGGAGCACAAGCCCGCCCAGCTCGCCACTGCGGCGCGTTGCGGCTTTGATATCCCGCCGACTCTCCTGACGAATGTCGAGACCGCCGTCAGGGAGTTCGCCCGCGAGCACGGCTCAGTCATCTACAAGCCACTGCGCAGCACGAACTACCAGGATGCCGACGGCCGGGCACTGACGGTATGGGTCGAGGAAGTCGATCCCGACGACCTGAACGCCGGCGTCGGCCAGACCATGCACCTGTTCCAAAAACGTGTGCAATCCGTCGCTGATCTACGGGTGACCGCCGTGGGCGAAAAGGTCTTCACGGTCCGGATCGAGGGTTCGCCCGGCCTGGACTGGCGACGCCACTACGACACTCTGTCGTATTCGCTCGTCGATACGCCGCCGGAAGTGGCCAAGAGCGTGCGCCAGTATCTGGACGTTTTCGGGCTCGTCTTCGGGGCCTTCGATTTCGGCGTGGGCCGGGATGGCCGAATCTGGCTGTACGAGTGCAACCCAAATGGTCAATATGCGTGGTTCCCTGAACCGATCAGCAGCAAGATCATCACTGCCGTCGCCGACCAGCTCCAGTACGCAGGAGAACACCGTGCCCGCTGACCCTGCCGCGCTCCGCCTTGCCCTGGCCGAGGGGATCAGCGCCGCCAATCCGACCCTTGACTCCGGTTGGAGCGACGCCGTCGCGGCTGTCCCCCGCGAGCTGTTCCTCGGCACCGCGGCCTTCCGTCCCACCGGCACCGGATGGGAACCCGTACACCGGGCCGAGGCCGGGGAGGACGAGTGGCTGCGGATGATCTACTCCGACCAGACGTGGGTCACCCAGGTCCAGGAGAAGGACGCCGCCGATGCCACGGGTCCCGTCTCCGGCAGCCCCACGTCCTCGGCAACGCTCCCTTCTCTGGTGGTACGCACTGCCCAGGTGGCGGAACTCCGCTCCGGTCAGAAGGTTCTCGAAGTGGGCACCGGCACCGGCTACTCCACCGCGGTCCTGTGCCACCGGCTCGGGGCCGGGAATGTCGTCAGCATCGAGTACGACTCCGTCCTGGCCGCAAGGGCCGCCGCGCACCTGGGCGAGGCCGGATATACGCCGACGCTCGCGGTCGGAGACGGCCTCAAAGGGTGCAAGGAACACGCCGACTATGACGCGATCGTCGCCACCTGCTCCGTACGGTCCATCCCGCACTCGTGGTTCTGGCAACTCAACGACGGCGGAACAATCACCACCACCATTTCCGGCTGGATGCTCGCCGCCGGAATGATCCGTCTCGCCCTCGACGACGAGGGAACCGCCCATGGTCGGTTCACCAGCGACACGATCACCTATATGTTGGCCCGCCCCCACGAGCGGCCCCCGTCCCCGTCCTTCTTCCGGCTGGACGGCGACAGCCGTCGTACACGCCTGGACCCCGGGCTCCTCGAGGACTGGGCAGGACGGTTCGTCGCCCAACTCGCGGCACCTTCTGCCGAGCTGATGACCACCGGCTCCGGCGTCATCCTCCGTGACGTAGCGACCGGCTCACAGGCGTGGACGGAACCCGAGGGCGAGGGGTGGACCGTGCACCAGCACGGGCCACTCCACCTCTGGGACCAAGTGGAACAGGCTCTTCTCCTGTGGCGGGACGCGGGAGCGCCGGACCTGACGGAGTTCGGGATGACCGCCACCCCCTTCGAGCAGACCGTATGGATCGGCTCGCCGAAGGGGCCGAATTGGCAGCTCCCCGTCTGAACCGTCGCACACTCCGACAGCAACGTGTCAGTTCGGCAACCGGTCAAAGTGCCCGTGTTTGACGCCGAAGATGAATGTGCGTAGCGCGACCCTGTCGGTATGGAGAACGGCGCTGGGTTCCACACTCTCCCGGATGGCTATGCCACTGCCGTCAGCGGCCAGCTCTATGCAGTTGTTGCCGCCGCCGCCACAGAAGGACGACCGCTGCCAGGTGTACTCGTGCACTGATAGCTCCTCTCACATCTCACGGGCGATGGAGCGGATGAGCTTCTGCGACTCGTCGGCGGGAAGCGCGGACCCCTCCATCAGGTCCAGCAGTGCACGATAGTTGGCGATTGGAGTGGGGGAGTCAACGAAGTGGGGGCCGTACGCCGAGTCCAGTTGAACCGTGTCGAGCTGAGGGACGGCCCCCTCTGCGTAGAGGACGGACTGCCCGGCGCCGTGAAAGCTGCCCGCGCTGAACGGAATGACCAGCAGTGTGATGTTGTCGCGGCTGGCGGAGTCGGCCAGGTACTCAAGCTGCGACCGAGCCACTTCTGGCCCGCCGAACTGCATGCGTAGCGCCGCCTCGTGGATGATGCCAACGTACGGGGTGGGATGCTCTCGGTCGAAGATGCCTTGACGGGCAAGACGGTGCGCGACGCGTAGCTCGATCTCCAGACGCGGCAGTTTGGGGACCACGAGATCGAAGAGTGCCCGTGCATGATCTTCGGTCTGCAACAGTCCCGGAAGGTGCACCGTCTGTGCCGTACGGATACGTGTGGCGTAGTGCTCGATCTCAGAGATGTCCAGGAAGCCGTCCGGTAGCTTTCCCTTGTATTCCTGCCACCAGTGGTCGTTCCGGCGGCTGCCTGTCATAGAGGCCAATGCCTCGACAAGTGCTTCATCCGCGCATCCGTAGTTGCAGGCCAGTTGGCGGACCCGTTCTTCGCTCAGTCTCGTCCGCGCCGCCTCCACGTTGGAGATCATTGTCCGGTCGGCGCCGAGCATGGCGGCGGCTTGTTGGATGGAGATCCCTGCCTGCTCCCGCATGCGTCGGAGTTCAGTCGCGAGGCGGCGCTGACCGCAAGTCGGAGCGCTTCTTGGTGACATGGGTCCTCTTTCTGTTACGCGGGGTCAGTCTGGCAGGGGCGCCAAGGGGAGGTCTAGTGAGTCAAGTGAAGATTCACTCATTCGTGTTTGGTGACTCATAAGTTACTCACGATGCTCTACGTTTGTGAGGCAAGCCACTCGTCTCTCGCTCCAACGAGCGGGAGGCGGCGACCACGAACACACCCTCGTACCGCGATCGAAAACCCCGCACCGGAGGCGCCGCGTGACCCCGTTTCCGCCACCCCTGCTGTTCACCGAGCCCTGGGAGTACGAACTCCGCTTCCCTCGCGATCCGCGCGGCCCGGGGATCGTCCGGGCCACCCTGCGCGCCGTGCTGACCGGACACGGCCTACGCGAACTCGTCGAGCGAGCCGCGCTGTTGACGTCCGAGCTGACCACCAACTCCGTCCGCTACTCCGACAACTACGCCTCTGTGCGCCTGCTCTGGTCGCACCCCGTCCTCCGGATCAGCGTCACGGACACCAACCCCGAACTGCCCGAGCCACTGAAGCCACTGGCAGAGTCGGTGTCGACCGAGTTGGAGAAGGGGCGTGGCCTGTTCATCCTCGACGTCCTCGCCGACCGCTGGGGCGGCTGTGCCATCGGAGAAGAGCCGTTCGGGCTCGGTGGCAAGACGCTGTGGTTCGAGTTGTCCTGGGGAGGGCCGCCGCCGACACCGGTTCCGGCCCTCGCCGCCTGATCCTGGAGAGCGCCGGACTCCCGCCCGCCGGAGCCATGGTCCCGTAACCGGACCCGTTACAGGATGGCAGCGCTCGGCGGGAAGTCCGCCCGGGTTTCGGGCATGGGATCGCGCCAAGCCGGGACCGTCGTCTGGGCGCGTCCATCGGTGAGGCAAGCTGGGGAGCATGGGAACGCATCTGATCACTGGGGCAGGCTCGGGCATCGGCGCGGCGGTCACCGAGCGGCTGGCCGAGCGCGGCGAGGAGCTGTGGCTGCTGGCGCGGGACGCCGGGCGGGCGAAGGAGCTGGCGGAGCGGTTCCCGGGGGTCCGGACGATCGTCGGCGACCTGGCGGACCCGGACCGGCTCTCCTGGGCGCTGGGCCACCAGACGCTGCCCGACCGGCTCGACTCGCTGCAGCACATCGCCGGGGTGGTCGACCTGGGCGAGGTCGGGGAGCTGACCCCGAAGGCATGGACCCGCCAGCTCGCCGCCAACCTCGTCGCGCCCGCCGAGCTGACCCGCCTGCTGCTCCCGCAACTGCGGCTGGCCCAGGGGCATGTCATCTTCGTCAACTCCGGCGCCGGGCTGCGCGCCAACGCCCAGTGGGGCGCGTACGCCGCCAGCAAGCACGGGCTCAAGGCGCTGGCCGACGCGCTGCGCTGGGAGGAGAGCGGCAACGGCCTCCGGGTGACCACGGTCTACCCGGGGCGCACGGCCACTCCGATGCAGGTGAAGGTGCACCAGCAGGAGGGCAAGGAGTACGACGCGGAGCGCTGGATGGAGCCCGGGACGGTGGCGACGACCATCCTGACCGCGCTCGATCTGCCGCGCGACGCCGAGATCACCGACCTCCAGATCCGCCCCCGCGGCTGAGCCGCCCTCGGCGCGGGGCGGTCACCTGCCCCTGCCGCTCTGCCCGCCGCCTGCCCGGCCGTGCACGGCCCATGCGGTTAGGGGGAAGTCGGCTGCGGTGCGGAGGCGCCCCGAAGGGGCGCGGGGAACTGCGCGACCAGCCACGACGGCGCCGCAGACGAACGACGGCAGCTCAGGGCACGTCCAGCGAAGGGCACACCCAGCGGAGCGCTTAGGCTTCGCGGGTGAGCGACAAGAGCACCAACACGCACTACTGGGGCCCGGGGGCCGCGAGCGGCGTCGGGTCGATGCCGGGCGACGACGCGCGGGAGGCAGTGAAGACCGTCACCGGGTCGCTGGAGGCCCTGCCGTATCTTCCGGAGCTGCCCGCGCGGGGGCCCGGCGCGGACATGATCGGGCGCACCGCCGGGATGCTGGTCGAGCTGTACGCGCATGTGGAGCCGAGCGGCTGGCGGATCAGCGACCGGCCCGGCCGGGAGACCCGGCGGGCCCGCGCCTGGATGGGCGAGGACCTCGACGCGCTGGAGGAGTTCACCCAGGGGTACCAGGGGGCGCTCAAGGTGTCGGCCGTGGGGCCCTGGACCCTGGCCGCCTCCCTCGAACTGCGCGGCGGTGAGGTCGCGCTGAGCGACCCGGGCGCCTGCCGCGATCTGACGGCCTCGCTCGCCGAAGGGTGCCGCGCCCATCTGGCGGAGGTGCGCCGTCGGGTGCCGGGCGCCGAGGTGGTGCTGCAGCTCGACGAGCCGTCGCTGACGTCGGTGCTGCGCGGGAGCGTCCGCAGCGCCAGCGGCTACCGCACCCACGCCGCCGTGGACCGGGGCGTGGTCGAGGGTGCGCTGCGGACTCTGGTGGAGGCGGCCGGCGGGCCGGTGGTGGTGCACTCGTGCGCGCCCGCCGTGCCGTTCGGGCTGCTGCGGCGCGCGGGAGTCGAGGGGATCTCCTTTCCCCTGTCGCTGCTCACGGAGAGTGAGGAGGAGGCGATCGGGGAGGCCGTGGAAGGCGGTACGGCGCTGCTCATCGGCGCGGTACCCGGCACCGACAGTCCATTGTCGGACCCTGCCGGTAGCGTCAGTGGTGTCAGGACGTTGTGGCGCAGGCTGGGGCTGTCACCGGAGACTCTCGCGGAATCCGTGGTGATCACCCCGTCGTGCGGGCTCGCGGGCGCCTCGCCCGGGTACGCCCGCGCCGCGCTGGCCCATTGCGTCCAGGCGGCGAGATCGCTCGCGGACAACCCTGAGTAACGGGAGGACGACACGGTGGCCGGCGAACAGCAGTCGAAGATCCCCGCCGAGGTGCGGGAGAGGCACGCCAGGCTCGCTGAGCAGATCGAGGAGCACCGCTTCCGGTACTACGTGAAGGACGCGCCCGTCGTCAGCGACGCGGAGTTCGACAAGCTCATGCGCGAGCTGGAGGCGCTGGAGGAGGAGACCCCCGCGCTCCGTACGCCCGACTCGCCGACCCAGAAGGTCGCGGGGGCGTACGAAACGGATTTCACCGAGGTCGAGCATCGCGAGCGGATGCTCAGCCTGGACAACGCGTTCGACGACGAGGAGCTGTCGACCTGGGCGGACCGCATCGCCAAGGAGCTGGGCAGCGGCGCGTACCACTTCCTGTGCGAGCTGAAGGTGGACGGCCTCGCGGTCAACCTCACCTATGAGAACGGGCGGCTGACCCGCGCCGCGACCCGTGGCGACGGCCGCACCGGCGAGGACATCACCCCCAATGTGCGCACGATCGCCAAGATCCCCAACCGGCTGACGGGCGACCGCGTCCCGGCGCTGGTGGAGGTGCGCGGCGAGGTCTTCCTGGCCCGTGAGCGGTTCGAGGAGCTGAACGCCGGGCTGGTGGAGGCGGGCAAGCCGCCGTTCGCCAACCCCCGGAACGCGGCGGCGGGTTCGCTGCGCCAGAAGGACCCGAAGGTCACCGCCTCTCGGCCGCTGGACATGGTGGTGCACGGCATCGGTGCGCGCGACGGCTTCGACATCGACCGGCTGTCGCAGGCGTACGAGCTGCTGCACGAGTGGGGGCTGCCCACCGCCGCCCACTTCAAAGTGGTGGACACGATCGAGGCCGTGCGCGAGTACATCGCGTATTACGGGGACAGCGAGCACCGGCACTCGGTGGAGCACGAGATCGACGGCGCGGTCGTCAAGCTGGACGAGATCCCGCTCCAGGGGCGGCTGGGCTCCACCTCGCGGGCGCCGCGCTGGGCGATCGCCTGGAAGTTCCCGCCCGAGGAGGTCAACACCAAGCTGGTCGACATCCGGGTGGGCGTGGGGCGCACCGGGCGGGTGACGCCTTATGCGGTGGTCGAGCCGATCACGGTCGCGGGTTCGGAGGTCGAATTCGCGACGCTGCACAACCAGGATGTCGTCAAGGCGAAAGGTGTGCTGATCGGTGACACCGTGGTGCTGCGCAAAGCGGGCGACGTCATTCCGGAAATCCTGGGCCCGGTCGTCGATCTGCGGGACGGCAGCGAGCGGGAATTCGTGATGCCGGCCACCTGCCCCGAGTGCGATACGCCGCTGCAGCCCGCCAAGGAGGGCGATGTCGATCTGCGGTGTCCCAACAGCCGGTCCTGCCCGGCGCAGCTCCGCGAGCGCATTTTCTATCTCGCCGGGCGGAAATCCCTGGACATCGAGAACCTCGGCTATGTCGCCGCCGCCGCCCTCACTCAGCCGCTGGAACCGACCGAGCCGCCGGTGAAGGACGAGGGTGATCTGTTCGATCTGAAGATCGAACAATTGCTGCCCATTCGGTCGTATGTACTGGACCCGGACAGCGGACTGCCCAAGCGCGATCCGGAGACCGGCGAGGCGAAGGTCGTCACCTTCTTCGCCACCCAGAAGGGCGAGGCGAAGAAGAACGCCCTGGCGATGCTGGCCAATATCGAGGCCGCCAAGGAGCGCCCGCTGGCCCGGATCATCACCGGCCTTTCGATCCGTCATGTCGGCCCCGTCGCCGCCACCGCACTGGCCCGTGAATTCCGCTCGCTGGACCGGATCGCCGAGGCGGACGAGGAGGAGCTGGCGGCCGTGGAGGGGGTCGGGTCGACCATCGCCGCCTCGGTCAAGGAGTGGTTCGCGGTCGACTGGCACCGCGAGATCCTCGAGAAATGGCGGCGGGCCGGGGTGCGGCTGGAGGAGGAGGGCGGCGAGGACGAGGGCCCCCGTCCGCTGGAGAGCCTCACCGTCGTCGTCACCGGAACGCTCCAGTCGTACACGCGAGATGGGGCCAAAGAGGCGCTGCAGAGCCGTGGTGCCAAAGTCACCGGATCGGTTTCGAAAAAGACCGATTTCGTGGTAGTCGGCGACAATCCGGGCTCGAAGTACGACAAAGCCATGCAGGTGAAGGTTCCCGTGCTCGATGAGGACGGATTTGGCGTCCTCCTCGAACAGGGACCGGACGCGGCGAGAGAGGTCGCGATGACGCCTCCGGAAGAGTCCGCGGAGTAGCACGGACGGCCCGTGCAGGGGCGGTTGGAGTAGCCGCTCCACCCATCCGGCGCAGTGGTCCGGCCATCTTGTCCGCCCGGAGGGTGCAAAGCTGGCCGGATTACGACTGGGAGCACTTCCCGGGTACAGCCGGCGGGCATCACCCTTAGAGCGCATAGCAGAAGGTCATGGATCGTCGGGCGGCATTCGGGGAACCGTCGCCGATCGCCACCCGTCTTCCCCTTCTGCCGCCTACTGTTGAGGTGTGCGCCCGCCGTGGCGCTGGCACCGCCGGCTGTGAGAGGGACGGGTATGAAACCGACCGAAAGCGCCGCCCCGGCGTCGCGGCTGCGCCGGGCCGTGCTGCCCGCGCTGCCGGCCGCGGCGGTCGCCATGGCGGCTTTCGCACTCGGCATCGGGGTATTCCGAGTGCTCGACGCGGGCAATGCGCTCTTTCCCGACGGCACCGTGGGCTGGTCGCTCGCCGTGCTCACCGGAATCATCGTCGGCCATCTGGTCGCCCTCGGGCGCGACCGCTGGTGGGGCGGCACCGGCTCCGGGGCCGCGTTAACCCTGGCCGCGCTGCTGCTCTACGGCTGGATTCCGGCCGTGCTGGTCAGCCTCGCCGTGGTCGTCCTGGTCGGCGCCGCCCGCCGGCACCGATGGCGGCAGGCAGCCCTGCACGGCGCGGTCGACATTCTCGGGGTCGGCGCGGCCGCCCTCACCCTCGCCGCCTTCGGCACCACCCCCTCGGTCGAACATCCCTGGCGCACCGACACCTGGGACGTCTCCGCCATCCCCCAGACGGCCCTGGCCGCCTTCGTCTATCTCGCCCTGACCCGCGCCCTGCTGTGGTGCTCCCTCGCCCCGCCCGGCGCCGGACTGCCCACCGTCGCCCGCACCGCCCTTTTCCGGCAGGCCCTCGTCGGCATCGCGCTGCTCGGCATCGCCCCCCTCATCGTGGTCGTCGCCGGGGACACCCCGCTGCTGCTCCCGCTGTTCGCGGTGCCGCTGGTCGCCCTGGACTCCACGCTGTGGATCGCCCGGGTCCGCGCCGAGGAGCAGTTGCGCGACCCGCTCACCGGGCTGCCCAACCGCCAGTGGCTGCTGGAGCGCACCTGGACCGCGCTGGACGAGTCCGAGCGGGCCGGCACCCGCACCGCGCTGGTCCTGCTGGACCTCGACCGCTTCCGTTCGGTCAACGACACCCTGGGCCATCTGGCCGGTGACCGGCTGCTGCTGCAGATCGCCGAGCGGCTGCGGCTCGCCCTGCCCCGCGGGGCGGAGGTGGCCCGGCTCGGCGGCGACGAGTTCGCGGTGCTGCTGCCCACCACCGACTCGCTCACCAGCGCCCAGCGCAGCGCCCGCGTCCTGGTCGGCGATCTCGGCTCCCCCCTCGACCTGGACGGACTGACCCTGGTGCTGGAGGCCAGCGCCGGGGTCGCCGTCTACCCCGACCACGCACTGGACGCCGAGGGGCTGCTGCGCCGCGCCGACGTCGCGATGTACCAGGCCAAGCGGGACCGCAGCGGAGTCGAGCTGTACGAGGCCCGCCGCGACGGCAACACCCCCGACCGGCTCGGTCTGCTCGGCGATCTGCGGCGCGCCCTGGACGCGGGCGACGTCGACCTGCACTATCAGCCCAAGGTCGGCTTCGACGGGCATGTGGCGGGCCTGGAGGCGCTGGTGCGCTGGGTCCACCCGGACCGGGGCAGGGTGCCGCCGGACGAGTTCATCTCCATGGCCGAAAGCTCCGGGCTGATGCCCCGGCTGACCGAGTACGTCCTGGAGACGGCGCTGGGCCAGGTCGCGCGCTGGCGCGCCGACGGCCTCGAGGTGCCGGTCGCGGTCAACGTCTCGCCGCGCGATGTCCACACCCCCGGCTTCGCCGGCGCGGTCGCTGGGCGGCTGGCCCGGCACGGCGTCCCGGCGGGCGCCCTTCAGTTGGAGATAACCGAGCATGTGCTGCTGGAGGACCCGCAGCGGGCCGCCGACACACTGGCCGGGCTCACCGGCCATGGCGTGAAGATGTCGCTCGACGACTTCGGGACGGGCTATTCCTCGCTGGTCCATCTGCGGCGGCTGCCGGTGAGCGAGCTCAAGATCGACCGTTCCTTCGTGGCCCGGCTGGCCGTCGACAACGAGGACGCCGAGATCGTCCGCTGTACGGTCGACCTCGCCCACTCGCTGGGCCTGCTCGTGGTGGCCGAGGGCGTCGAGGACGACGAGACCTGGGAGCGGCTGCGGGATCTGGGCTGCGACGCGGTGCAGGGCTGGCTGGTGGCCGCCGCGATGCCGCCGGAGGAGGCGACGGCGTGGCTGCGGGCGCGGGGCGAGGGTGGCTGGCACCGCGAGCCGGCGGAGCCGTCGGACCAGGCACAGGCTCCCGCGGAGGAGGACGCGGATCAGCCCGTGACGTGAGGGCGCCGCCCCCGGCGCCCCTGGGCGTTTTTTCGTCGTCGGCCGCGGGCCGGTGGGTGCGTTGTGCCCACCCGTTCCTCCCCCAGCCACCGCTGGGAGGTGCCCCCTCGCGGAGGGAGCCATGACGCGGGTGCACCAAAGCCTTTCGCGCGCCGTGTGTGGAGAGCCATAGGATTGGGGCCGAAACACTCCACACTCACTTTGAGGATCGCTGCATGCCTGGCATCACGCGCGAGGAGGTCGCCCACCTCGCCCGGCTGGCGCGTCTGGAGCTGAAGGCCGAAGAGCTCGACCACTTCGCCGGACAGCTCGACGACATCATCGGCGCGGTCGCCCGCGTCTCCGAGGTCGCCGACCAAGACGTACCGCCGACCTCTCACCCGCTGCCGCTGACCAACGTCATGCGCGCGGACGAGGTCCGTCCGTCCCTGACCCCGCAGCAGGCCCTGGCCTGCGCCCCGGCCCAGGAGCAGCAGCGTTTCAAGGTGCCGCAGATCCTGGGGGAGGAGTGACCACTGTGACCGACCTGACCAGGCTCACCGCGGCCGAGATCGCCGCCAGGATCGCCTCCGGCGAGGTCACCGCCGTCGAGGTGACCGAGGCGCATCTGGCCCGTATCGAGGCCGTGGACGAGAAGGTGCACGCCTTCCTGCACGTGGACCGTGAGGGGGCGCTCGCCCAGGCGCGCGCCGTCGACGAGAAGCGGGAGCGCGGCGAGGAGCTGGGCCCGCTGGCCGGTGTTCCGCTCGCGCTCAAGGACATCTTCACCACCAAGGGGATCCCGACCACGGTCGGTTCCAAGATCCTCGAAGGGTGGATCCCGCCGTACGACGCGACGGTGACCCAGCGGCTGCGGGACGCGGACGTGATCATCCTCGGCAAGACCAACATGGACGAGTTCGCCATGGGGTCCTCGACCGAGAACAGCGCGTTCGGTCCCACCGGCAACCCCTGGGACCTCACCCGTATCCCCGGCGGCTCCGGCGGCGGCTCCTCCGCCTCGCTGGCCTCCTTCCAGGCCCCGCTCGCCATCGGCACCGACACCGGCGGCTCGATCCGCCAGCCGGCCGCCGTCACCGGCACCGTGGGGGTCAAGCCGACGTACGGCGGGGTCTCCCGCTACGGCATGGTGGCCTTCTCCTCCTCGCTCGACCAGGGCGGCCCCTGCGCCCGCACCGTGCTGGACGCGGCGCTGCTGCACGAGGTCATCGCCGGGCACGACCCGATGGACTCGACCTCCATCGACGAGCCGGTCCCGGCCGTCGTCGAGGCCGCGCGCAACGGCAGCGTGCGGGGGATGCGCATCGGCGTCGTCAAGGAGTTCGCGGGCGAGGGCTACCAGGCCGGCGTCATGCAGCGCTTCAACGAGTCCGTGGAGCTGCTGCGGGAGCTGGGCGCCGAGATCGAGGAGATCTCCTGCCCGTCCTTCGACAAGGCGCTGGCCGCGTACTACCTGATCGCGCCGTCCGAGTGCTCGTCCAACCTGGCCCGCTTCGACGCCATGCGCTACGGCCTGCGGGTGGGCGACGACGGCACGAAGTCCGCGGAGGAGGTCACCGCGCTCACCCGCGCGGAGGGCTTCGGCGCGGAGGTCAAGCGGCGGGTCATGCTCGGCACCTACGCGCTCAGCTCCGGCTACTACGACGCGTACTACGGCTCCGCGCAGAAGGTCCGTACGCTGATCAAGCGTGACTTCGAGAAGGCGTTCGAGCGGGTCGACGTGCTGATCTCGCCGACCACCCCGACCACCGCCTTCCCGATCGGCGAGCGCGCCGACGACCCGATGGCGATGTATCTGGCCGACCTCTGCACGATTCCCACCAACCTCGCGGGGAACGCGGCCATGTCACTGCCCTGCGGTCTGGCGCCGGAGGACGGTCTGCCGGTCGGACTGCAGATCATCGCCCCCGCCATGGCCGACGACCGGCTCTACAAGGTCGGCGCCGCGGTCGAGGCCGCGCTCGCCGACAAGTGGGGCCACCCGCTGCTCGAGGAGGCACCGTCCCTGTGAGCGACGCACGCGCGGCCGCCGGGCCGCGGATGACGTTGACAGCCGCACCTCTGCGCCGCGTGGGCGGAGAAGCGAACGGAGAGACACTATGAGTGCGATCAAGAAGGCCAAGGGCTTCAAGAAGTCCCGGCCCGGCACCTACCTGTCCATCGCGGGCTCGCTGTTCGGAGCGGTCAGCGTGGCGAAGCAGGTCAAGAAGGCCCGCTTCGAGAACGACAAGCTGCAGCTGGCCGACGCGGTGGTCTCGGCCGCCGCCATCGTCACCGGCGTCGCCCTGCTCGTCCGCGAGCTCAAGCGCATGGGCGACGACGACGTCCTCGCGGACTGAGAGGTTAGTTTTTCCGTGACCGTCACTGAACTGGTGTCGTACGAGGACGCCCTGGCCGCCTACGACCCCGTGATGGGGCTCGAGGTGCATGTCGAGCTCGGCACCAAGACCAAGATGTTCTGCGGGTGCTCCACGGCGCTGGGCGCCGAGCCCAACACGCAGACCTGCCCCACCTGCCTCGGCATGCCCGGCTCGCTCCCGGTGGTCAACGCGACCGGTGTCGAGTCCGCCATCAAGATCGGGCTCGCACTCAACTGCGAGATCGCCGAATGGTGCCGCTTCGCCCGGAAGAACTACTTCTATCCGGACATGCCGAAGAACTTCCAGACGTCGCAGTACGACGAGCCGATCGCCTACAACGGCTATCTGGACGTCGACGTCGACGGGGAGGTCTTCCGCGTCGAGATCGAGCGCGCCCATATGGAAGAGGACACCGGCAAGTCCACCCATGTGGGTGGCGCGACCGGCCGTATCCAAGGCGCCCAGCACTCCCTGCTCGACTACAACCGGGCCGGTATCCCGCTGATCGAGATCGTCACCAAGCCGATCGTCGGCGCCGGGGAGAAGGCCCCGGAGATCGCCAAGGCGTATGTGACCGAGCTGCGCGAACTCATCAAGTCGCTCGGGGTCTCCGAGGCGCGGATGGAAATGGGCCAGATGCGCTGCGATGTGAACCTGTCGCTGCGCCCGCGGGGCGTCGAGAAGTTCGGCACCCGCTCCGAGACCAAGAACGTCAACTCGCTGCGATCGGTCGAGCGGGCCGTGCGCTTCGAGGTCCAGCGCCATGCCGCGGTGCTGGACGACGGTGGCACGATCATCCAGGAGACCCGTCACTTCCACGAGGAGGACGGCTCCACCACCTCCGGCCGGGTCAAGGAGGAGGCCGAGGACTACCGCTACTTCCCCGAGCCCGACCTGGTGCCGGTCGCCCCCACCCGTGCCTGGGTGGAGGAGCTGCGCGGCGGGCTTCCCGAGCTGCCGCGGGTGTACCGCAACCGGCTGCGCGAGGAGTGGGGCCTGTCCCGGCACGAGATGCAGTCGGTGCTCAACGCGGGCGCGATCGACCTGATCACCGCCACCATCGACGAGGGCGCCCCGGCCGACCAGGCCCGTAAGTGGTGGATGGGCGAGCTGGCCCGCCGCGCCAACGAGGACGGGGTGGAGCTCGCGGCGCTGCCGATCACTCCGTCGCAGGTCGCCCGGGTGTGCGCGCTGGTCAAGGAGGGTTCGCTCAACGACAAGCTGGCCCGCCAGACGATCGAGGGCGTCCTCGCGGGCGAGGGCGGCCCGGACGAGGTCGTCACCGAGCGCGGGCTGAAGGTCGTCTCGGACGAGGGTGCGCTCGGCACCGCCGTGGACGAGGCGATCGCGGCCAACGCGGCCATCGCCGACAAGATCCGCGGCGGCAAGGTCGCGGCGGCGGGTGCGCTGGTCGGCGCGGTCATGAAGGCCACGCGCGGCCAGGCGGACGCGGCGCGGGTGCGTGAGCTGATCCTGGAGAAGCTGGGCGTCGAGGGCTGACGTTCGTCCGTTGTGTCCATGACGGCGGCGGGGTGCGCGAGGGCGCACCCCGCCGCCGTCGTATGTGCCCCTCAGCGGATCGGTGGACGTCGGCTGCGGTTCGAAAGGCGCCCTGAAGGGGCGCGGGGCTGTGTCGATGTGCGGCTCCGCCGCGTGGGCGTGGCCGACCACGACGGCGCCGCAGACGATCGACGGCATCTCGAGGCACGTCCAGCGGAGCTCAGAGCAGTAGCGGCTCCAGATGCGGGACCTCGAACCCCTCGTCGTCGAACGGGTACAGCGGCCGCGCGAGGCGCCGATGGCCCAGGCGCGCAAGATCCTGGTCGACGCCGCCGGGGGTGAGCGCGAGCCGCCAGTCCGCCGCCAGGTCGTGCAGCTCGGGCTCCAGATAGCCGATCTTGACGACGACGAGGTCATGGTCGCGCGGGTCCAGCTCGCCGAAGTCGGCCAGCGTGTGGAACGGTTTGCGGCGGCTGACCAGGACCACCGTGACGCCCCCGTGCCGCACCGCCGCGAGATCCCCGCCGACGGGGTCGTCCCGGCGCAGGGCCACCACCTCGCCGGTCAGCTCGCAGGGCTCGGCGTGGTCCGCCGTCCCCTGGCTGATCCCGCCGCCGACGCGGAGCCGGACCGTCGCGCCCGGCCCGGCGGCGAAGCACTCCGCGACCGCCGCCGGATCGGTGATCCCGGGGTGCAGGGCGGTGGCGCGGCCGGTGGCCAGATCCTCGCTGGCCAGCAACCGGCCGAGCATATAGGCGAGGTCCCCGGCGCCTCCGGCCGTGGGATTGTCGCCGGAGTCGCTGATCAGGAAGGGGCGGGCGGAGGAGGCGACGGCCTCGGCGATGCACGCGTCGGCGCCGCCGGTGGGGCCGACGAAGGCGAAGTCGCGGCGCATATCCCAGTACTCGCGGGCCAGCGAGCGGGTCTGCTCGACCGCGAGCACGGGGTCGTCGCCGGTCACCACCACGGCCGCCCGGCAGCGCGGCTCGTCCGCCCAGGCGTAGCCCACCCAGATCGCCGCGTCCACGACACCGTCCATCGATTCCACGGCGGCCAGCCGCCCGTACAGCGATTTGGCGGGCTCCAGACGGGTGCTGGTGCGCTCACCGGGCAGCAGCACCGGGATCTGCACCCAGGCGAGATGCGGGCGGCCCCGGCCGCAGTCGAGGCGCTCCACCAGCTTGCGGGCGGCGCGCTCGCGGGTCTCCCAGGCGTCCTCGTGGGGGGCGAGGCGGTGGGCGGTGACCAGATCGAGCCGGCCGGCGAAGCGGCGGGAGACATTGCCGTGCGGATCCATGGCGGCGGAGATCAGCGCGCCGGGCCCGATCGCTTCCCGTACGGCCTCGGTGAGATCGCCCTCGGCGTCCTCCAGGCCCACCACGCTCATCGCGCCGTGGATGTCGTAGACCAGCCCGTCGAGCGGACCGGCCCGGCGCAGCCGCTCGATCAGCTCGCCCTTGATCCGGTCGTAGGTCTCGCGCTCGACCGGGCCGCCGGGGAGCGCGACGGCGTGGAGCAGGGGCACCCACTCGGCGCGGCCGGCCAGATCGCCG
Source organism: Streptomyces violaceusniger Tu 4113 (assembly GCF_000147815.2). Classification (NCBI taxonomy): domain Bacteria; kingdom Bacillati; phylum Actinomycetota; class Actinomycetes; order Kitasatosporales; family Streptomycetaceae; genus Streptomyces; species Streptomyces violaceusniger. Next base: position 1,759,255 of record NC_015957.1, read on the forward strand.
TCCGGCCGGGTCCAGGCATAGCGGTCCAGCAGCTCCGTGTCGCGGATGACGCGGAAGTCATCGTAGGCGGTGCGGTGCGGGCTGAAGGTGCTGGACTCGATGTGCATACCGCCGATGCCGATACGCGGGCGGCGGCCTCGGGACGCGGCAGGAGTCATGCTCTCCGACTTCCCGCTCATTCATGTGGTGAAGCCCACAAAGGGGACAAAGGATCTTATCTGCCTGACAGAGTGCTCAGGTCACAACCACATCACGTCGCCCCTGGCGCCCGAACCGGAAGGCAGCCATGGCCGCACTCGCCCGCTGGTGTCTCAGGCGCCGCGCCATCGTCATCGCGCTGTGGCTGGCCGCCTTCGCGGGGGTCGCCGCGGCGGCGGCCGTGACCGGGTCCGCGTACTCGAACGACTACGACATCCCCGGCACCGACTCCTCCAAGGCCACCGCCCTGCTGGAACGGCGGCTGCCCGACCGGGCGGGGGACAGCGACACCATCGTCTGGCACACCAAGGACGGCGCGGGCACCGTACGCGCGCCGGGGGTCGAGCGGCGGATGACGGCGGCGCTGCGGCAGGTCCCGGACCTGCCCGGCGTCGCTTCCGTGACCGGCCCCTACGGCACCGATGACACCAGCCGGATCAGCGCCGACCAGCACACCGCATACGCCACCGTGGCCTTCCGCAAACCCGCCGCCGACCTGGGCGAGGCCGAAGTGCGCCGGGTGCTGGACACGGTGCGCTCCGCCGCCTCCGGGGTTCGGGGCCTGGAGGTCGAGATGGGCGGCGTGGGCGCCGGGCTCACCGAGCGGACCGGACCCGCCCATCTGAGCGAGGCCATCGGGGTCGGCGTGGCCGCCGTCGTCCTCTTCCTCGCCTTCGGCTCGCTCGCGGCGACGCTGCTGCCGATCGCCACCGCGCTCATCGGCGTCGGCACCGCGTACGCGGCCATCGGGCTGCTCGGCCACGCCCTGACCATCGCCGACTTCGCGCCCATGCTCGGCATGCTGATCGGCCTCGGCGTGGGGATCGATTACGCGCTGTTCATCGTCACCCGGCACCGCAGGGGGCTGCGGCGGGGGCTGTCGGTCGAACAGGCCGCACAGCGCGCGGTGGTCACCTCGGGGCGCGCGGTGGTGTTCGCGGGGGCGACCGTCTGTCTCGCGCTCCTCGGCATGCTGGTCCTGCGGCTGTCCTTCCTCAACGGGGTGGCGGTCGCGGCGGCGCTCACCGTCGCCCTTACGGTCGCCGCCTCGCTCACCCTGCTGCCCGCGCTGCTCGGGCTGATCGGCATGCGGGCCCTCAGCCGGCGGGAGCGCAGCCGGCTGGCCGAGCGGGGGCCGGAAGCCACGGCGGCCAAGGGCCTGTGCGCCCGCTGGGCGGTCTGCGTCGAACGCCGCCCCAAGCTGCTGGGGGCCGCCGCGGCCGCCCTCATCGCGCTGCTCGCGCTCCCCACCTTCTCCCTCCACCTGGGCACCTCTGATCAGGGCAACGGCCCCTCGGCCTCGACCACGAGGCGTGCGTACGACCTGCTGGCCGATGGGTTCGGGCCAGGTTTCAACGGGCCGTTGACGCTGATGGGCAGCATCGACGGGGCCGACGACCGTATGGCCTTCACCCAACTGCCCAAGGTCCTGCGCACCATCGACGGGGTCGCCTCGGTGAGCGCCGCGGACCTGGACGGGGGCGGCGACACCGGCGTCATCACGGTCGTCCCCAAGACGGCACCGCAGTCGCGGGCCACCTCCGACCTCGTCGGACGGCTGCGCGCCGAGGTGCTGCCCCAGGCCGAGGAGGGCAGCTCGCTGCGGGTGTACGTCGGCGGGCTGACCGCGGGCTACGACGACTTCGCCGCGGTGATCGTCAGCAAGCTGCCGCTGTTCGTGGGGGTGGTGGTGGCGTTGGGATGTGTGCTGCTGCTGCTCGCGTTCCGCAGCATCGGCATCCCGATCAAGGCGGCGGTCATGAATGTGGCCGCCGTCGCGTCGTCCTTCGGCGTGGTGGTCGCGATCTTCCAATGGGGCTGGGGGAGCGAACTGCTGGGGCTGGGCAGGGCGGGCCCGATCGAGCCCTTCCTGCCGGTGATCATGGTGTCGGTGCTCTTCGGGCTCTCCATGGACTACCAGGTCTTCCTGGTCAGCCGGATGTACGAGGAGTGGCGGCGCACCCGCGACAACCGCACGGCGGTCCGGGTGGGGCTCGCCGAGACCAGCCGGGTCATCAACTCCGCGGCCGTCATCATGATCGCGGTCTTCTCGGCGTTCGTGCTGAGCGGCGACCGGATCATCGCCATGTTCGGCATCGGGCTGGCGGCCGCGGTCGCCCTGGACGCCTTCGTCCTCCGTACGCTCCTGGTGCCCGCCCTGATGCATCTGCTCGGGGGCGCCAACTGGTGGCTGCCGGGCCGGCTGGAGCGGCTGCTGCCGAAGATCAGCATCGAGGCGGAGGGCGAGGGAGAGGGTCGGGCCGCTGGATCGGTGCCGGGGCCGGTGTCGCTGCCGGGACAGTCGGGGAGCGGGGCGGCGCGGGCCGGTACGGCGCGGTCGCCGGTTCCCTAAGGAGCCCTCCCTACCCCCTAAGGACCCTCCTCCGCCCTGAGGACCTTCCTCAGGCTTCCTCAGCCGTGCGGGCAGGGGGCCTAAGGCCCTGGGCCGAGCGAAGATCAGGCAGCTTCCCGATGTGCCGGACCCTCCTGGGCGACGAGAGTGGACGCATTCCACGAGACCCTCGTCACCAGGGAGAACACCATGCTGCACCACGAGTTGCATCGGATCCGCGAGGCCGAGTTGCTGCGGGAGGCCGCCGCTCACCGGTTGGTCCGGGAGGCGGTGGAGGCGTCCGGCGGCCGGTCGGCCGGGCGTGAGTCCGGAGGGCGGGTGAGGCCGGTCCGGCGGTGGCGCGGCCATCGCTCACCGCGGTCGTACCGCACGGCGGCCTGAGGGAGGCCGGGCCGTGCGGCTCGTCATGGGGGCCGGGGCGGGAGCCCAAGCAGTGGGAGCCGAGGCAGCGGGAGCCTGGGCGGCGGGTGCCGGAAAAGCCGGTGCCGCGGTGTCAGTGCCCTATGCGATGCTCGAAGACGTGCACACCACGTCTGTCAGCCCGGTGTTCGTGGGCCGCGCCCAGGAGTTGGCCGCCCTCGAGGACGCGCTCGCCCGCGCCACCGCGGGCGAGCCGCAGGTGCTGCTGATCGGTGGGGAGGCGGGGGTCGGCAAGACCCGGCTCATCGACGAGTTCCTGGCCTCGGCCGTGGCCGCGGGGGCGGTCGCGGCGGTCGGCGGCTGTGTGGAAATCGGCGCCGACGGGCTGCCGTTCGCGCCTGTGTCCACCGTGCTGCGCTCACTGCGCCGCAAACTGGGCACCGAGCTGGACGGGGCCGCCGCCGGACAGGAGGGCGAACTGGCCCGGCTGCTGCCCGAGTTGGGCGAGACCGCCCGCGCGTCCCACGACGGGGACGGCCGGGCCCGGCTCTTCGAGCTCACCGTACGGCTGCTGGAGCGGCTGGCCGCGGAGCGCACCCTCGTCGTCGCCATCGAGGATCTGCACTGGGCCGACCGCTCCACCCGCGAACTGCTCGGCTATCTCTTCCGCTCGCTGCTCAGCGCCCGGCTGCTGGTCGTGGCCACCTACCGCTCCGACGACATCCACCGCCGCCATCCGCTGCGCCCCTTCCTGGCCGAGGTGGACCGGATGCGCGAGGTGCGGCGCATCGAGGTGTCCCGCTTCACCCGGGGCGAGGTGCACGCCCAGCTCACCGGGATCAACGGGGCCGAGCCGGAGCGCGACCTGGTCGACCGGATCTTCAAGCGCAGCGACGGCAACGCCTTCTTCGTGGAGGAGATCGCCCGCTCCCTCAACGAGGGCTGCAGCACCGGGCTCAGCGAATCCCTGCGCGATCTGCTGCTGGTGCGGGTCGAGGCGCTGCCCGAGGAGGCGCAGGGCGTGGTGCGGATCCTCGCCGAGGGCGGCTCCTCCGTGGAGTACGAACTGCTGCGCGCGGTCGCCCGGCTGGGCGAGGACGAGCTGATCGACGCGTTGCGGGCCGCGGTCGGGGCGAACATCCTGCGCCCCACGTCCGACGACAGCGGCTACCGCTTCCGGCATGCGCTGATGCGCGAGGCCGTCGTCGACGATCTGCTGCCCGGGGAGCGCTCCCGCCTCAACCGGCGCTTCGCACAGGCCCTGGAGGCCGAGCCCGCGCTGGTGCGGGCCGATGAGCGGGCCGCCCGGCTGGCCAGCTACTGGTACTACGCCCACGACCCCGCCAAGGCCCTGCCCGCCGTGCTCCAGGCGTCCGTCGAGGCCCGGCGGCGGTACGCCCACGCGGAGCAGTTGCGGCTGCTGGAGCGGGCCATGGAGCTGTGGGAGGACGCCCCCGAGGAGATACGGGAGGCGCAGCGGCCCGTGGACTACGCCGAGGTGTACCCCGCCTGCGGCTGTGAGGACCAGGCGCTGCGCCAGCTCGATCTGCTCGCCGAGGTGGTGGTGGCCGCGCATATGTCCGGGCAGCGGGAGCGGGCGCTGGCCGTCGCCAAGCGGGCACTGCGGGCGCTGGACGGAAGCGGTGACGACCCTTTGCGGGCCGCCTGGTTCTGGACCCAGCAGTCCAAGCTGATGGAGGGCCTGGCACGCGGGGACGGCTGGGCGGAGCTGAGCCGTGCCCAGGAGCTGGTGCGCGGGCTGCCGCCGTCCCCCGTGCACGCCGACGTCATGGCGCACGTGGCGGGCTGGACGATGACCCACCGGCCCGGGCCGGAGGGCCTGGCGGCCGCCGAACGGGCGGTGGAGCTGGCCCGGATGGTCGGCGCCGAGAGCACGGAGCTGAACGCCCGGCTGACGCTGGGCTACTTCACCGGTGACTCCGGCGACATCGAGCGCGGGCTGGCCGAGATGCGCGAGGTCTGCAGACAGGCCGTGGCCCTCGGCGACGTCAGCGTCCTGGGGCGGTGCTATGTCAATCTCGCCTCGGCGCTGGAGGGGGTCGGCCGGTCGGTCGAGGCGGTGGAGACCGCCGAGGAGGGCGCCCGGATCCTGGACCGCGTCGGCCTGGTGGACTCCCGGGCCTGGCTGTACGGGAATCTGGCCGAGTCGCTGTTCTCCCTGGGCCGCTGGGACGAGGCGGAGGCGGCGGCCCGGAAGACCCGGCGGCTCGCCCTCGGCACCAAGCCGCATGGCACCGCCGCCAACCGGCTCGCTGAACTGGCGCTGGCGCGCGGCGAGTGGGACACGGCGGAGCGCGAGCTGGCCGCCGCCCGGGAGCACTACGGCGCCCACAACACCGAACCGCAGTACACCCTCCAGGTCGCGGGCCGGGTCATCGAACTCGCGGCGGCACGCGGCCGGATCCTGGAGGTCCGGGCCGTGCTGGACCAGGTCGTGGAGGCCGGTTTCCCGCCCGGGCTGCAGCGCTACGCCTGGCCGCTGCTGTACACGGCCGCCGCGGCCGAGTCGGCCGCGCGCGGACTGCCCACGGCCGAGCCGGGCCGGGGCGAGGCGCTGGCCCGGCTCCGGGCCGCCGCGAAGCGGGTGGCCCAGCCCGTGCCGGTATGGCGGGCCTACGCGGCGATGCTCCAGGCCGAACGGGAGCGCGCCGAGGGCCGGGACCGGCCCGACCTCTGGGGCGAGGCCACGGACGCCTTCGCCGCGCTGGACCGCCCGTATCCGCTGGCCCGCGCCCGCCACCGCTGGGCGGAGGCGCTGCTCACCCCCGGCCAGGGCGCCCCGGCCCAGGCCGATCGCGAGCACGCCGCCGAACTGCTCGTCCAGGCGCATGCCGTGGCCGAGTGGCTGGGCGCCCGCCCGCTGCGCGAGGAGATCGAGCTGCTGGCCCGGCGCGCCCGGCTGCCCCTGGCGTCCGCCGCGACCCGCCCCGCGCTCGACGCGCCCCTGCCCCGCACCCCCGCGTTGCCCCCGGCCCCGGGCTCCCAGACTTCGGGCTCCCAGGCCCCGGGCTCTCCGGTCCCTGCGGCCGAGCCCGCCGATCCGGCCGAGGAGCTGGGGCTGACACCCCGGGAGCGGGATGTGCTGCGGCTGGTCGCCGCGGGGCGCAGCAATCGCCAGATCGCCGAGGAGCTCTTCATCTCGCCCAAGACGGCGAGCGTCCATGTCTCCAACATCCTCGCCAAGCTGGGCGTCTCGGGCCGGGGCGAGGCGGCCGCCGTGGCCCATCGGCTGCGGCTGGTGGACGGCCTGACCGACGGCGCGGCGGCGCGCTGAGCACGTGACGGGACGCGCGGGGTGCTGTGACGCGACGCGCGGGCCGGCGGGCCGCGGACGCGCCCTGACGGGGTTGGCGGGGCGCTGACCGGACGCACGGAGGCGCTGACGGGACGCGCGCGCTGACGGGGCGCGCGGGGTGCTGACCGGACGCGCGCGCTGACCGGACGCGCGGCGCTCACAGCCCGCGCTGTGCGCTGACTGTCCGCCGGGTCAGCCCTCTTCGCGGGGCCGGATCACCACCCGGCCGGAGTCGAGGTCCACAGGGCCCTTTCCCGGGTCACTGCTGCCCGTCTCGTCGAGCGTGACCTCCAGCCGGTTGCGCTCTTCCTCGGTGTGCTTGCGGCCGGGTGCGAAGAGCTCCTCGATGAGGTTGAACATGACGACCCCCGTAGGCGTGCGGCTGCTGCCAGTGTAGGCAGACCGCTCACAGAACGGGCACGCCGCGACATGTCCGCCGAACTCGGTGTCATGATCGACCGGTTCACCCTCCCCTCAGCGCCCCTCAGCGGACTCCCTCTCCGCTCAGCGGACCTCCAACCGCAGGATCCGGTCGTCCTGCTTGCCCGGCTTGCCACGCCCATCTGTATTGCTCGTCGTCAGCCACAGCCCCCCGTCGTCCGCCGCCACCACGCTGCGCAGCCGTCCGTACTTCCCGTCCAGGAACGACTGCGGCTTCGCCACCGGCTTGTCGCCCTTCAGCGGAATGCGCCACAGCCGCTCACCGCGCAGCCCCGCCATCCAGATCGAGCCCTTGGCGAAGGCGATTCCGCTCGGCGAGGCGTCCTTGGGCTTCCACTGCTCGATCGGATCGACAAAGCCCTTCTTACCGGCCTTGCCCTCGACCTCCGGCCAGCCGTAGTTCTTGCCCGGCTCGATCGGATTGAGCTCGTCCCAGGTGTCCTGGCCGAACTCGGAGGCCCACAGCCGCTTGTCCGCATCCCAGGCCAGGCCCTGCACATTGCGGTGACCCCAGGTGTAGACAACCGATTGGGCGTCCGGATTGCGGGGCGCGGGCTCGCCGTCCGGGGTCATCCGCAGGATCTTGCCGCCGAAGGAGTCCATGTCCTGGGCGAGCCCGCGGTCACCGCTCTCTCCCGTGCCCGCGTAGAGCATCTTGTCCGGGCCGAAAGCGATGCGGCCGCCGTTGTGAATCGTGCCCTTGGGGATGCCCTTGAAGATCGTGTCCGGGGCGCCCAGTTGATCGCCCGCGGGGCGCTTGTCGTCGTACACCATGCGGACGATGCGGTTGTCCGAGTCGGTGGTGAAGTACGCGTAGACCATATGGTCCGCGCCGAAGTCGGAGGAGACCGCCAGCCCCAGCAGCCCGCCCTCACCGGCGGCGGAGACGCCCGGGACGGACCCCACCTCGGTCTTCTTCCCGGTGTCCGCCGAGACCTTGAAGATCTTCCCGGTGTCCCGCGAGGAGACCAGCAGATCCCCGCCGGGCAGCGGCGCCAGCCCCCAGGGGGAGTCCAGCTTCGTGGTGAGTGTGCGCACCACCTTCACCGAGCCCTTCGCGGGCGCCGCGGACTCCGTCGGCGAGGGCTCGCCAGAGGAGGAGCCCCCGCCGCCCGGCTTCGAGGGCGCGGACGAGCGGCCGCCCGGACTGATGATGCTGTCGCCGTCGGACGAGCAGCCCGCCACGAGCAACACGGCGGCAGCGGCGGCGAGTACAGAGGTCACGCGAGGGCGTCGCATGGTCGGATTCCTCTCCATGGGCACGTGTGCCGCGGCACGGCACTGATTCTTATACACCGCTGCCCTGCGCCGGGTTCCCATCCCCGAACCGGACCCGGACCAGAGCCAAGCCCGGACCAGAGCCTGGCCCGGACCACAGAGCCAGACCCAGACCACAGAGCCAGGCCCGGACCAGAGCCCGCACGCGGCGCCTCAGTCCCACGACCCGCGCGCCGGCGGCAGCTCCGCGATCTCCGCGAGGTCCTCGTGCGAGAGCGGCACATCGGCCGCCGCGCAGTTCTCCGCCGCCCACCGCTCCCGTTTCGTCCCCGGCACCGGCACCACATGCGGCCCCTGCGCCAGCAGCCAGGCCAGGGCCACCTGCGCCGGGGTCACCTCGTCCCCGTGCCGCTGGGCGACCCGTCGCAGACCGGCCACGATCGGCTGGTTCGCGGCCATCATCTCCGCCGTGAACCGCGGATGCCGGGCCCGCATGTCGTCCGGCTCGAAGCCCTGCCCCGGAGTCAGCGTCCCGCTCAGGAAGCCGTTGCCGAGCGGCATCGCCGCCAGGAAGCCCACCCCGCGCGAGGCGCACCACGGCACCAGCGCCTCCAGGGCGTCGGGCGACCACACCGACAGCTCCGCCTGTACACAGCTCACCGGAAAGACCTGCTGGACCCGCTCCAGTTGGCGCACCGTGGCGTCGTGCATCCGCGCGCCCGCCCTCCGCTGCGCCCGCGCACCCACGGCGCACAGTCCCAGCGCCCGCACCTTCCCGGCCGCGACCAGCTCCGCCATCGCGCCCCAGGTCTCCTCTATGGGCACCTCCGGGTCGGCCCGGTGCAGTTGGTAGAGGTCGATCACATCGGTCTGCAGCCGGCGCAGCGAGGCGTCGCAGGCCCGTTTCACATAGCCGGGCCGCCCGTTGGCCACGATGTGCTGCTCGCCCACCAGCAGTCCGCATTTGGTGGACACGAAGGCGTCCGCCCGCCGCTCCTTGAGCACCCGCCCCATCAGCAGCTCATTGGTGAAGGGGCCGTACATGTCGGCGGTGTCCAGCAGGCTCGTGCCCGAGTCGAGCGCGGTGTGCACGGCGCGCACCGAAGTCTCGCCACTGCGCTGCGAAGCGGTGTACGCCCAGCTCATCGGCATGCATCCCAGGCCGATCGCACCCACTTCGAGCGCCGCCGCTCCGATTCTCCTGCGCTTCACCTCGCCTGACCCCTCCCGTTCCCTCGGACCCCAAACTAACCTCTGCAGGCCGCCGGTGATCGCATAGCCTCCTGGCATGAGTGCAGATCACAGCGATACGTTCCGCCAGCACGATGCGACTCAGGGTTCATCCGAAGCGCGCGACCTGGTGTGGCTGCCCATCCCGCCCGAGGAGATCGACGGCCTGCCCGACACCCTCGAATACGCCCACTGGGACGGCGGCCCCGACTTCCCCACCGACCCGGCGCGCTGCGCGTTCTACTGCGTCCCGTACATGAAGCCGCCGCAGGTGTGCACCCGCCCGCTGTCGGCCATGACCAACCTGCGGGTAGTGCAGACCCTCACCGCCGGAATAGACCACATCAAGCCCGCGCTGGCGGACCTCGCCCCCGGGGTACGGCTGTGCAACGCACGCGGGGTGCACGACGCGAGCACCGCCGAGCTCGCCCTCACCCTGATCCTGGCCTCGCTGCGCGGTATCCCCGACTTCGTCCGGGGCCAGGACGCCGAGGAGTGGCGCTCCGGCTTCCGCCCCGCGCTCGCCGACAAGTCCGTACTGATCGTCGGCTACGGGGCCATCGGCAGCGCGATCGAGGACCGGCTTGTGCCCTTTGAGTGCGAGCGGGTGGCGCGCGTCGCGCGCTCCCCGCGCACGACCGAGCGCGGCCCGGTGCATCCGATCGACCAACTGCCCCAATTGCTTCCGGAGGCCGATGTGGTGGTGCTGGTGACCCCGCTCACCGAGGCCACCCGCGGCCTGGCCGGGTCGGAGTTCCTCTCGCGGATGAAGGACGGGGCGCTGCTGGTGAACGTCTCCCGTGGTGGGGTCGTGGACACCAAGGCCCTGCTCACCGAGGTGGAGTCGGGCCGGCTGCGGGCCGCGCTCGATGTGACCGACCCCGAACCACTGCCCGCCGGGCATCCGCTGTGGCACGCTCCAGGGGTGCTCATCTCCCCGCATGTGGGCGGCCCCACGTCGGCCTTCCTCCCGCGCGCCAAGCGGCTGTTGAGGGATCAGCTCAACCGCTTCGCACGCGGCGAGTCGCTGGCACATCTCGTCGCCACGACGGGGTAGACATGCCTCTGGCACCACATACAGGCACCGATTGACTCCACTGCGTATATACAACGCCGTAGTCGGTTACGGACCGTAGATGGCCTATGTCCCTGAGTGACCAGTCTGGTGTATCGTCCCGAGCGGGGGCTGCGCCACTGACCTGACGGCGTCAGCGATGGACCGGAACTCGAGGGGGGCGACGGGCGATGTATGGCCGATGGACCGACAACCCGACGCAGCTCAGGCGTCGACCGCGACACTTCCGCGCAGCCGCGCGGATCTCCAACTCGACGAGGCCCGCGGGGATACCACTCCCGGGGTCCCCGCGGCGCCAGTGGTCCGCCACACAGTGGATGGCAGTCCAGTGAGCGCCATGGGAGCGGTGCTCGCCCGGCCGTCGGTCTCCGGCGGCGGTGCCGGGCTGTTACCGCAAGTGGTCCTCGCCCTGGTCTGTGGCGGTTATGCGGCGGGTGCGGTCCTCGGCTGGGGATCGTCCCAACTCGCGCTCGTCATGGGTGACTTCGGACTCAGCGCGGCAGCGCTCGCCGCCGCGGTGTCCTGTCTGTGGCACGGCCGCCGGCACGCCGGGCGACTGCGCCCGGCCTGGCTGCTGTTCGCCGCCTCCTCGGCCATGGCCGCGCTGGGCAACGGCGTTTGGGGCTGGTACGAGGTGGTGCTCGGCCATCCCGTGCCGACCCCCTCGGCCGCCGACTTCTGCTTTCTGCTCTTCGCCCCGCCCGCCATCGTCGGGATGCTGGTGCTCGCCAAGCGCCCCACGAGCCGGGCCCGGTGGATCTGCCTGGGGCTGGACGCCTGGCTGATCGCCGGATCGCTGGTGACCCTCTCCTGGAGCCTCGCGCTCGCCCACACCGGGCAGTTCGGCGGGGACGGCGCCTCCGTGGCCCGCGGGGCCCTTGCACTCGCCTATCCGCTGCTGGACATCGTGCTCGTCAGCATGGTGATCGTGCTCCACTTCCGGCGCTCGACGGGCAACCGATCCGCGGTCAACACCGCGATCGCCGCCTTCGCGCTCACCGTGCTGTGCGACGCGCTGTTCACCTCACCACTGCTGCGTGAGCACTACCGCTCCGGGCAGATACTCGACGCCGGGTGGTTCGCCGGCTCCGCGCTGCTGGCCTACGCCCCGTGGGTGGCCCGCCGCGAGGCCGCCCAGGACCCGCCGTCGGCGCGCCGCACCCCGCAGCAGAGCGTCCCCATCGCGGGCTCGCTCGCCGCACTCGCGCCGTATCTCGCCGCCGCCGTCTGCACCCTGGGGGTCCTGTTCAACGTGATGGACGGCCGGCCGATCGACGGGGTGGTGCTCTCCACCGCCTGCGCGGTCGTGCTGGCGCTCGTCGTCCGACAAGCGATCATGCTGATGGACAACATCAGGCTCACCCAGGAGCTCGCCGAGAAGGAGAATCACTTCCGCTCCCTGGTGCAGAGCTCCAGCGATGTGATCATGATCGCCGCACCCACCGGAGTCCTGCGCTACGTCAGCCCGGCCGCCACCGGGGTCTACGGCCGCGACGCGGACGAGATGGTCGGCTCCGAGCTGGCCTCCCTCATCCACCCCGAGGACCTCGGATCCGTGGTCCACGAGGTCCGCCGGTTCCTGGCCGCCGCACCGGGCGAGGAGCCCACGACGCGCATCGAGTGCCGCTTCCGCTCCGGCTCCGGCGACTGGCTCAACGTGGAGTCCACGATCAACCGCCACCACGGCGGGCTGATCTTCAACAGCCGCGATGTCACCGAGCGGGTCCGGCTCCAGGCCCAGCTCCAGCACAACGCCGAGCACGACCCGCTCACCGATCTGCCCAACCGCGCCCTGTTCACCCGCCGGGTCCGGCACGCCGTCGGAGGCCGCCGCCGTACGGACGCCGGCACCGCCGTGTTCTTCATCGACCTCGACGGCTTCAAGGCGGTCAACGACACCGTCGGCCACCACGCCGGTGACGAGCTGCTCGTCCAGGCCGCCCGCCGGCTCCAGGAGTCCGTGCGGTCCGGGTCCGGCGACTGCGCGGCCCGGCTCGGGGGCGACGAGTTCGCCACCCTGATCATCGGCGACGGCGACGGCGCGGGGGACGCGGGCGCCCGCGAGCAGCGCATCATGGAGATCGCCGACCGGCTGCGGGTCCGGCTCTCCCAGCCCTACCGGGTCGAGGGCGGCACCGAGGTCCGCGTGGCCGCCAGCATCGGCGTCGCCTTCGCCGAGCCCGGCACCAGCCCCGGCGCCCTGATGCGCAACGCCGACCTGGCGATGTACCGCGCCAAGGCCGCGGGCAAGAACCGCGTCGAGCTGTACGCACCGCAGATGCAGGCCGAGGTGGCGCGCCGCGCCGAGGTCGCCACCAGACTCCGTGCCGCCCTGCACGACGGGGAGTTCGTGCTGCTGCACCAACCCGTCGTCGAGCTGACCAGCGGCCGGATCACCGCCGTCGCGGCGCAGGCCCGCTGGCGCTCGGCCCAGGGGATCCTGTTCACCCCCGCCGAGTTCCTCCGGGTCGCCGACAACGGCCGTGGGGGCGGTGAGGACACGGCCCGCACCGCCGAGCTGTCCCGCTGGATGCTGGAGGCGGCCGTCGAGCAGGCCGCCCAGCGGCGCCGCGACGGCCATCCGGTCCCGGTCTGCGTACGGCTCCCCGCGAGCCGGCTGGTGGACAAGTCGTTGCCGCCCAAGGCCGTGGAGACCCTGCTGGCCCGCCATGGGCTGCCGTCCGGCGCGCTGATCCTGGAGCTGACCGACAGCGATCCACGGGTGCCGCTCGACGAGCTGGAGCACCGCCTCGGCGCGCTGCGCCGTCTGGGGGTGCGGATCGCCCTCGACGGCTTCGGCAGCGGCTATGCCGCCATCAGGGCACTGCGCAGGCTCCCCATCGATGTGCTGAAACTGGACCCCGGGCTGGTCGAGGGAGTGGTGGAGTCCTCACGGCTCCACAAGATCACCGCTGGGCTGCTGAGGATCGCCGGAGACCTCGGAATGCAGTCCATCGCAGAGGGGGTGGAGTTGCCCGAGCAGATCGTCACCCTGCGCGGTATGGGATGCACCCACGCCCAAGGGGCGGCCTTCAGTGGACCGCTGGACGAGCACCGGCTGCGCCGGGCCCTGCTGCGCGGCGGCTATCCCGTCCCGCGTTCGGAGCCGCCGCTGCTCGTCGGCGGCGCCCTGCCGATCCGGTACGGCGGTCACACCGGGCATGGTGGCTCCCACGGTCCGCGCCGTACGGAGCCGCACACCCACCCGCCGACCCGCTCAAATACTGAGACGCCCGTCCCACCCACTTGACACCCGATATGCGCGGGGGGGAGGGTCGGAGCCATGCGCACCCGAATTCTCGTACTTGGACAGCGCGTCGGCTGAGCAGGGCTCATCGAAGCCCTGCGGACCCTCACCGGCGCGCTCCCCTCGCTTGCCTTTACGGCACGAGGGGTTTTTTGTTGCACCGGCAGGGCCCGGTGCACCGCCCCGCCCCTTCCCTCCCGCACCGAACCTCATCTTCGAGAAGAGAATGCCGATGACCGAGCAGGCCCCCGGGTCCCATCACCCCCAGCCTCGGCCCCGTAGCGGCGGACCGCAGTCCGCCCCCGTCGAGCACGTCACGGGCGCGCAGTCCCTCATCCGTTCCCTCGAGGAAGTGGGTGCCGACACCGTCTTCGGCATCCCCGGCGGCACCATCCTCCCCGCCTACGACCCGATGATGGACTCCTCGAAGGTGCGGCACGTGCTCGTCCGGCACGAGCAGGGCGCGGGCCACGCCGCCACCGGCTACGCCCAGGCCACCGGCAAGGTCGGCGTCTGCATGGCCACCTCGGGCCCCGGCGCCACCAACCTGGTCACCCCCATCGGCGACGCGCATATGGACTCGGTCCCGATCGTCGCGATCACCGGCCAGGTGGCCTCCAAGGCCATCGGCACGGACGCCTTCCAGGAGGCGGACATCTGCGGCATCACCATGCCGATCACCAAGCACAACTTCCTGGTCACCAAGGCCGAGGACATCCCGCGCACGATCGCCGAGGCGTTCCACATCGCCTCCACCGGCCGCCCCGGCCCGGTCCTGGTCGACATCCCCAAGGACGTCCTCCAGACGCAGACCACCTTCTCCTGGCCGCCGCAGATCGATCTGCCCGGCTACCGCCCGGTCACCAAGCCGCACGCCAAGCAGATCCGCGAGGCCGCCCGCCTGATCACCCAGGCCGAGCGCCCGGTGCTGTACGTCGGCGGCGGCGTGATCAAGGCCGGGGCCACCGCCGAGCTGAAGGTGCTGGCCGAGCTGACCGGCGCGCCGGTCACCACCACCCTGATGGCGCTCGGCTCCTTCCCCGACAGCCACCACCTCCACCTGGGCATGCCGGGCATGCACGGCACCGTCGCCGCGGTGACCGCCCTGCAGAAGGCCGATCTGATCGTGGCGCTCGGCGCCCGCTTCGACGACCGCGTCACCGGCAAGCTGGACTCCTTCGCCCCCTACGCCAAGATCGTCCACGCGGACATCGATCCGGCCGAGATCGGTAAGAACCGCGTCGCCGACGTGCCCATCGTCGGGGACGCCCGCGAGGTCACCGCGGACCTGGTCGTCGCCGTCCAGGCCGAGCACGACGCGGGCCGCGCCGGTGACTACTCCGGCTGGTGGGAGGACCTGAACCGGTGGCGGGAGACCTACCCGCTCGGCTACGACCAGCCCGCCGACGGCAGCCTCTCCCCGCAGCAGGTCATCCAGCGGATCGGACAGCTCGCTCCGGAGGGCACGATCTTCGCCGCGGGCGTCGGCCAGCACCAGATGTGGGCCGCCCACTTCATCGACTACGACATCCCCGCCACCTGGCTGAACTCGGGCGGCGCCGGGACCATGGGCTACGCCGTCCCGGCCGCCATGGGCGCCAAGGCCGGTGCCGAGGGCCGTACGGTCTGGGCGATCGACGGTGACGGCTGCTTCCAGATGACCAACCAGGAGCTGGTCACCTGCGCGCTGAACAACATCCCGATCAAGGTCGCGATCATCAACAACGGTGCGCTGGGCATGGTCCGCCAGTGGCAGACCCTCTTCTACAACCAGCGCTACTCCAACACGGTCCTGCACTCGGGCCCCGACACCCCCGCCCAGCAGAACGCGGGCACCCGTGTCCCCGACTTCGTGAAGCTCTCCGAGGCCATGGGCTGCGTCGGGCTGCGCTGCGAGGACCCGGCCGACCTCGACGCCGTGATCGAGAAGGCCAACGCGATCAACGACCGCCCGGTGGTCGTGGACTTCATCGTCCACGAGGACGCCATGGTCTGGCCGATGGTCGCGGCCGGCACCTCCAATGACGAGATCCTGGCGGCGCGCGACACCCGCCCGGACTTCGGCGACGGCGCGGACGACTGAGACCAGGACCGAGAGAAGAAGAGAGACCGAGCCCATGTCCAAGCACACGCTCTCCGTCCTGGTGGAGAACACCCCCGGCATCCTCGCCCGGATCGCCGCCCTGTTCTCCCGCCGCGGCTTCAACATCGACTCGCTGGCCGTCGGCGTCACCGAGCACCCCGACATCTCCCGGATCACCATCGTGGTCAATGTCGAGGAGCTGCCGCTGGAGCAGGTCACCAAGCAGCTCAACAAGCTGGTCAATGTGCTGAAGATCGTCGAGCTGGAGGACGGCCAGGCGATTCAGCGGGAGCTCGTCCTGGTGAAGGTCCGCGCCGACAACGAGACCCGTTCCCAGATCGTCGAGATCGTCCAGCTCTTCCGCGCCAAGACCGTGGACGTCTCCCCGGAGGCCGTCACCATCGAGGCCACCGGCGGCAGCGACAAGCTCGAGGCCATGCTCAAGATGCTGGAACCGTACGGCATCAAGGAGTTGGTCCAGTCCGGCACCATCGCCATAGGGCGTGGCGCCCGCTCCATCACCGACCGGAGCCTGCGCGCGCTCGACCGGTCCGCCTGACCCGCCCCACCAGCGGGGACGATGGTCCGGTGCTGCCCTGAGCGCCGGACCGTATGGCGAGACCCCGAAACCTTCAGCCGCCCGCCCGTCATACGGTGGGAAGCACAACCCACACGCTAGGAGATTCCCGAAGTGGCCGAGCTGTTCTACGACGACGACGCCGACCTGTCCATCATCCAGGGCCGTAAGGTCGCAATCCTCGGCTACGGCAGCCAGGGCCACGCCCACGCGCTGTCGCTGCGCGACTCGGGCGTCGATGTCCGGGTCGGTCTGCACGAGGGCTCCAAGTCCAAGGCGAAGGCCGAGGAGCAGGGCCTGCGCGTGGTCACCCCCGCCGAGGCGTCTGCCGAGGCCGACGTGATCATGATCCTGGTCCCGGACCCGATCCAGGCGAAGGTCTACGAGGAGTCCGTGAAGGACAACCTGAAGGACGGCGACGCGCTGTTCTTCGGGCACGGTCTCAACATCCGCTTCGACTTCATCAAGCCCCCGGCCCATGTGGACGTCTGCATGGTCGCCCCCAAGGGCCCGGGCCACCTGGTCCGCCGCCAGTACGAGGAGGGCCGCGGCGTGCCGTGTATCGCGGCCGTCGAGCAGGACGCCACCGGAAACGGCTTCGAACTGGCCCTGTCGTACGCCAAGGGCATCGGCGGCACCCGCGCCGGTGTCATCAAGACCACCTTCACCGAGGAGACCGAGACCGACCTCTTCGGTGAGCAGGCGGTCCTGTGCGGCGGCACCTCGGCGCTGGTCAAGGCCGGGTTCGAGACCCTGGTCGAGGCCGGCTACCAGCCGGAGATCGCGTACTTCGAGTGCCTCCACGAGCTCAAGCTGATCGTGGACCTCATGTACGAGGGCGGCCTGGAGAAGATGCGCTGGTCGATCTCCGAGACCGCCGAGTGGGGTGACTAC
This sequence comes from Streptomyces violaceusniger Tu 4113, assembly GCF_000147815.2. Lineage (NCBI taxonomy): Bacteria > Bacillati > Actinomycetota > Actinomycetes > Kitasatosporales > Streptomycetaceae > Streptomyces > Streptomyces violaceusniger. Next base: position 1,776,247 of record NC_015957.1, read on the forward strand.
GTCTCCGGTCCGCGGATCATCAACGACTCCACCAAGGCCGAGATGAAGAAGCTCCTCGGCGAGATCCAGGACGGCACCTTCGCCAAGAACTGGATGGCGGAGTACAACGCCGGTCTGCCGAAGTACAACGAGCTGAAGAAGGCCGACGAGAACCACCTGCTGGAGACCACCGGCAAGGAGCTGCGCAAGCTCATGAGCTGGGTGGACGAGGAGGCGTAACCGCGCCTGGTGGCGCGGCGGCCGTGCCCCGGGTGCGGCGGGGGTTCGCTGAACCCCCGCCGCACCCGGTTCGCGCTTTGTCCACCGCGCACCACCACGTGCGGGTGATCCTGCCGCAACGGCACATGACGTAGGCCCGACCGCCACTACACTCAACAGCAGCAAGCGCGTCAGGCTCACAGCGTCGTGCGTCTTCCACGCGGCTGACCCCTTCACCGCCAGCGGCCGTCGGGACGGCCGTCCGCTGAGGACTAGTGAGGACTGAAGACCACGTGAGCACTGCTTCCACTGGTAAACCTGTCGTACTCATCGCCGAAGAGCTCTCTCCGGCGACGGTCGAGGCCCTGGGCCCGGACTTCGAGATCCGGCACTGCAACGGGGCGGACCGAGCCGAGCTCCTTCCCGCCATCGCCGGTGTGGACGCGATCCTCGTCCGCAGCGCGACCAAGGTCGACGCCGAGGCCATCGCCCTGGCGAAGAAGCTGAAGGTGGTCGCTCGCGCGGGCGTCGGCCTGGACAATGTGGACGTCTCGACCGCCACCAAGGCCGGCGTCATGGTCGTCAACGCGCCGACGTCCAACATCGTCACCGCCGCCGAGCTCGCCTGCGGTCTGCTGGTGGCCACGGCCCGCAACATCCCGCAGGCCAGTGCCGCGTTGAAGAACGGTGAGTGGAAGCGCAGCAAGTACACCGGTGTGGAGCTGAGCGAGAAGACCCTCGGCGTCGTCGGCCTCGGCCGCATCGGCGTCCTGGTGGCCCAGCGGATGTCCGCATTCGGCATGAAGGTCGTCGCGTACGACCCGTATGTGCAGCCCGCGCGGGCCGCGCAGATGGGCGTGAAGCTGCTCTCGCTGGACGAGCTGCTCGAGGTCTCCGACTTCATCTCCGTCCACCTCCCCAAGACCCCCGAGACGGTCGGCCTGATCGGCGACGAGGCGCTGCACAAGGTCAAGCCGGAGCTCCGGATCGTCAACGCCGCGCGCGGCGGGATCGTGGACGAGGTGGCGCTGGCCGCCGCCCTCAAGGAGGGCCGGGTGGCCGGGGCCGGGCTGGACGTCTTCTCCCAGGAGCCGTGCACCGAGTCCCCGCTGTTCGAGTTCGACAATGTGGTGGTCACCCCCCATCTGGGCGCCTCCACCGGTGAGGCCCAGGAGAAGGCGGGCATCGCGGTCGCCCGCTCGGTGCGGCTGGCGCTGGCCGGCGAGCTGGTCCCGGACGCGGTGAACGTCCAGGGTGGCGTCATCGCCGAGGATGTGCGCCCCGGGCTGCCGCTGGCCGAGAAGCTGGGGCGGATCTTCACCGCGCTCGCGGGCGAGGTCGCGGTCCGCCTCGATGTCGAGGTGTACGGCGAGATCACCCAGCACGACGTCAAGGTGCTGGAGCTGTCGGCGCTCAAGGGTGTCTTCGAGGACATCGTCGACGAGACCGTGTCGTATGTGAACGCCCCGCTGTTCGCGCAGGAGCGCGGTGTCGAGGTGCGGCTGACCACCAGCTCGGAGTCGAGCGAGCACCGCAATGTGGTGACCGTGCGCGGCACCCTGTCGGATGGCGAGGAGGTCTCGATCTCCGGCACGCTGGCCGGTCACAAGCATCAGCAGAAGATCGTCGCGGTCGGGGAGTACGACGTGGATCTGGCGCTCGCCGACCACATGGCCTTCCTCCGCTACACCGACCGCCCGGGTGTGGTCGGCACGCTCGGCCGCATCCTGGGCGAGGCGGGTATCAACATCGCCGGGATGCAGGTCTCGCGGGCGGCGGCGGGCGGTGCCGCGCTGGTGGCGCTCACGGTGGACGACACCATTCCGCAGCCCGTGCTCACCGAGATCGCCGAGGAGATCGGCGCCTCCTCGGCCCGCTCGGTCAATCTGGTCTGAGCCGCGTAGGCAGTCACCCATCTGGGCCCGGCCCCCGCTTCGGCGGGGGCCGGGCCCGGATTCGTTGTGCGCCCCTGGCGGCAGGGCGTGCGGAGGGGGCCCGGACCTTTTTCATCATGTGTTGAATAATGCGGGTCGGCTCGCTACGCTCATCGCTATGTGGAGAAAATTTCTCCACATAGCTTTCGTATGCGCTGTCAGGAGAGCCCCGTGTCCGCAGACACCGACGCCGACGCCCTTGCCGACGTCCCGCCCATGCGCGCCGACGCGCGGCGCAACCGGGAGCAGATCCTGCGCGCCGCCCGCGAGGTCTTCGCCGATCAGGGGCCCGATGCCCCGCTGGATGAGATAGCCCGGCGCGCCGGGGTCGGCATCGCGACCCTCTACCGCCGGTTTCCGCACCGCGACGATCTGCACCGAGGGGTCGCCATCGAGGTGCTGAGCGCGCTGGTCGAGGCCGGTAGCCGGGCCGCCGCCGAGGAGGACGACGCCCGGCTCGCGCTGCGCCGCTTTATGCACGCCGCCCTCGATCTCAAGATCGGCTCGGTGATGCCCGCGCTGCTGGGCCGCTTCACCGTCGACGAGATCCTCGACGGCGTCCCCGGCGATGTCGTCGACCCGGTCGACGCGCTGCTTCTGAGCGCCCAGGCCCAGGGGCTGATCCGGCTCGATGTCGTCTTCGGCGACATCACGATGATGATCATGCGGCTGTCGCGGCCGCTGCCCGGCGGTGGCCGGTTCGCCGCCGATGACGCCCTCGCCCATCGCCAACTGGACATCTATATCGACGGGTTGCGCCCCGCCGGCTCCCCGCGGCCCACCACCCCGCTCGGCGGCCCGGCCGTCGACGCCGCGGCGTTCAAACGCCTCCGGCAGCAAGTGATCGACGACGCCCGCGCCGCCCGCTCCGAAGCCCGTGCCGAGGACACCGACGACTCCGACTGATCTCCCGCTCCGCTCGCCTTCCGCAAGACCAGAAAGGCATGGTCATGTCCCAGCCCTCAAAGACGCCGCCCGAGGCGAACCCCCGGCGCTGGCTCGCACTCGTCTTCATCGGCCTGGCCCAACTGATGATCGTCCTCGACATCACCATCGTGAACATCGCCCTGCCGTCGGCCCAGAAGGACCTCGGCATCTCCGACGGCGACCGGCAGTGGGTCATCACCGCCTACACCCTGGCGTTCGGCAGTCTGCTGCTGCTCGGCGGCCGGATCGCGGACTACACCGGCCGTAAGCGCACCTTCCTCATCGGCCTGCTGGGGTTCGCCGGGGCCTCCGCGCTCGGCGGCGCCGCCTCCGGGTTCGAGATGCTGCTCGCGGCCCGCGCCCTGCAGGGCGCGTTCGCCGCACTGCTCGCCCCCTCGGCGCTGTCGCTGCTCGCGGTGAACTTCACCGAGCCCCGTGAGCGCGCCAAGGCGTTCGGCATCTTCGGCGCGATCGCGGCGGGCGGCGGTGCGATCGGGCTGGTCGTCGGCGGACTGCTGACCGAGTACCTCGACTGGCGCTGGTGCCTGTACGTCAATGTGCCGATCGCCGTTATCGCCGCCGTGAGCTGGTCCGTGCTGCCCACCGACGCCCGCGCCGAGGGCCGGGCCCGCTTCGACATCCCTGGTGTGCTGCTGGCGGTGTGCGGGCTGGTGGCCGTGGTCTACGGATGCAGCGAGGCCGAGTCCGAGGGCTGGGACTCCCGGCTGGTGACCGGGCTGCTCATCCTGGGCGCGGTGCTGCTCATCGCCTTCGTCCTGGTGGAGCGGAGCGTGGCGCGGCCGCTGCTGCCGCCGCGCGTGGTGGCGGACCGCAGCCGTGGCAGCGCCTATCTGGCGGTCGGCCTCTCGGTGGTCGGCATGTTCGCGATGTTCCTCTTCCTCACGTACTACATGCAGCTCGTCAAGGGGTACTCGGCGCTGCTCACCGGTGTGGCGTTCCTGCCGATGACCGGGGCGGTGCTGGTCGGCGCGGGCGGCGTGGCCTCCCGCCTCATCCCCAGGGTGCCGCCGCGCCTGCTGGTGGCGCCCGGTCTGCTGATCGCCGCCACCGGTGTCGCACTGCTGGTGCCCCTGGACGTCGACAGCTCGTACGCGGCGGGGGTGCTCCCCGCCGAGCTCCTGGTCGGCTTCGGCATGGGGCTGGTGATGGCGCCCTCGATGAACTACGCGACCCATGGGGTGGGGGAGGGGGACGCGGGGGTCGCCTCCGCCACCGTCAACACCGCCCAGCAGATCGGCGGTTCGATCGGCACGGCGATGCTCAACACCATCGCCACCAGCGCGACCTCCGACTACATGGCCTCGCACGCCGGGCGGATGACACCGCGGACCGCCAAGGCGGGTCTGGTGGAGGGCTTCTCGCACGCCTTCGTCGTCTCCTCCTCGATTCTCGTGGGCGCCGCGGTGGTCATCGCGCTGCTGATGAACACCCCGCGCCCCGTACAGGAGCCGAGTGCCGAGGGCGCCACCCCGCTGCCCGCGCATATGGGCTGACGGCGCCTCGCCTCCCTGGGCCCTTCGCTCCACCGCCGGAGCGGAGGGCCTTCGGCGCTGGTGGATTAGGGCGTCGGGTCGGGGCGCGGGGCGCGGGCGGCCAGCGCCAGCAGCTCGTCCACCGACCACTGGTCATAGGCGTGTTCGCCGTGCTTGGCGGCGATGACGCGGCCGTCCCCGCCGATCAAGAAGTCCGCGGGCAGCCCCAGCCTGCCCCCGGGCTGGCTGGGCGCGGGCAGCTTCTCCCGGCCACGGACGACCGCCCATGCGCCGGTCAGCAGCGCCCGCGCGATCGGCCCCCAGGCGCGCGGGCTGAGCAGGGCCCTCGGCGCCTGCTCCACCCCGAACTCCCGGTAGAGCCGCTTTCCGGGATCGGCGACGACGGCGAACGGCAGCTCGTCCGTATGCTTCCGCAACTCCTCGGCGGGAGAGTGGAAGACCACCACCTCCCGGACTCCGGCCGCCTCGAGCTCCTGATGGCGCCGCACGATCGACCGCAGATGGAGATTGCAGACGGGGCATCCGGCGAAGCGCCGGAACTGAAGGTGGATCAGCCGGCCGGGGTCGGGGACGGCGACGTCCGGGCCGGTCACGGGGGTGAGGGTGCGGGCGGCGACGACGGAACCGGGCTCCATGGGAGCCCCCTTTCGTAGGCGTACAGCATACGCTCACCAGCGTAAGCGTATGTCGTACGCTGTCAACCGCCATGCCACGTCCCCGCTCCCTCACCCCCGATCAGCTCGCCTCGGCCGCCCTCGCCGTTCTCGACCGCGAGGGGCTCGCCGGGCTCTCGATGCGTGCCGTCGCCAAGGAACTCAGGATGAGCACGATGGCGCTCTATCGCTATGTCGACGATCGCGAGGAGCTCGAAGGGCTGGTGGTCGAGCGCGTCCTCAGTGCCGTCGACACCACGCCGCCGGAGCCCGGGGTCCCCTGGGACGAACGGCTCCGGATCATGGTCGGGCGGCTGCGCGACACGATCATCGCCCACCCCGCGGTCCTCCCGCTGACCCTCACCCACCGGCACCGTTCCCCCAGCGGACTGCGCTGGTCGGAGACGGCGCTGGCGATCCTCACCGAGGCGGGCCTGGACGGCGAACGGCGGGTCCTCGCGCTGCGCGCCCTGCTCGGCTATGTGATCGGGGCGATCCAGCTCGAACACCTCGGGCCGCTGTCCGGCGCGGGCACGGTCGCCATCGCCGAGCTGCCGTCCGACGCGTTCCCGTACATGGCCGAAACGGCGCGCCAGGCGCGGAGCGTGGGGGTGGAACGGGAGTTCTTCGGGGGCCTCGAGGTGTTCCTGCGCGGGCTGGGCGGCTAGGACTTGTCCGGCCGATCATGTGACTGCCTCGTGTCTGAATCGTTGATGTGGCATGGGGCGGGGTGATCTGACGGATGCGGAGTGGGAACGACTGCGGCCGTTCCTGCCGGTCAGCAATGGACGTTGTGGCAGGTGGCGGGATCATCGACAGGTGATCGACGGGATCCTGCACCGCGTGCGCACCGGGGTGCAGTGGCGTGATCTGCCCGAACGGTTCGGACCGTGGAAGACCGTCTATGAACGCCACCGGCTATGGTCGGCCGACGGCACCTGGGAACGCCTGCTGCAGCAGGTCCAAGCCGCGGCCGACGCCGCGGGCGACATCGACTGGGACCTGGCGGTCGACTCGACCATCGTGCGCGCTCATCAGCACGCGGCCGGTGCTCGCACAGATCCGCCGCCGGCAGCCGCGTCAAAGGGGGCCGAAACAGCAGAACACCAGGACGAGCCTCCGTGGCAGAGCCTGCTCGCCCGGCTGGTGGAGGTGGTGCAGGAGGTGAGGGACTGGGCCGCTCGCGCGGCGGACTCACGAGCAAGCTCCACCTGAGCGCCGACGGCCGCTGCCGCCCGCTGTCCCTGATTGTCACCGGTGGACAGCGGGCGGACTGCACCCAGTTCCAGCCGGTGCTGGAGAAGATCCGCGTTCCACGGCCGGGGCCGGGCAGACCGCGCACAAAGCCCGACAGCCTCGCCGCTGACAAGGCCTACAGCAACGGGCCCTGCCGCGACTACCTGCGACGACGGGGCATCCGGCACATCATCCCGGAGAAGTCCGACAGTCAGGCCGCCCGCCTGCGTAAAGGCTCACGCGGCGGACGGCCACCCGGCTTCGACGAGGAACGGTACAAGAAGCGCAACACGGTCGAGCGGGCGATCAACAGGTTGAAGCAGTCCCGGGCCGTGGCCACTCGCTACGACAAACGCGGCTACGTCTTCCTCGGCACAGCCACCACAGCCGCGCTGGTCATTTGGCTTCGCACATGATCGCCCGGACAAGTCCTAGTCGGCCGGGGTCAACGGTGAGCGCCGCCCCCACTCGTGTGGGTGGCCTCTCCGGTGTTCCTGCCCGCTACTCTTGGTCACGCGGCCAGAATCCCGTCCATGGGAGGAACCATGACTGCTGAACCGCTTCCGGCCTGGGCTTTTCCGCCCCCGGGCGGATTCACCGCAGACGATCTTGACCGCATGCCGGAGCTCCCGCCGCACACTGAGCTGATCGACGGGAGCCTCGTCTTCGTGAGCCCGCAGAGGCATTTTCATTCGCTGGCCATGTACTTGCTGGAGAAGGGGCTCCGGGCATCTGTGCCCGAGCCGCTCCGGGTCTGTCGCGAGATGACCATCGCCCTCGACAAGCGCAACCGGCCCGAGCCCGACATCTCCATCCTGCGCGCGGAGGCCGTATCGGCGGAGGCGGACGAGACGGGCTATGACGCGGCCGATGCCGTGCTCGCGGTGGAGGTCGTGTCGCCGGAGTCCGAGGACCGTGACCGCAAGCGCAAGCCGCAGCTCTACGCCGAGGCGGGGATTCGGCACTTCTGGCTGGTCGAGAAGGGCGAGGGGCGCCGTCCGGTGGTCCATGTCTTCGAGCTGGACCCGGTGACCCGCACCTACGTGCCCACCAGCATCCACCATGACCGGCTGAAGGTCTCGGTCCCGTTCACCATCGACATCGACCTCACCGAGATCGACCACCTGTGACCGGGGTCGGGTGCGCTCACCCCGCCAACTCGTATGCGTAGTCCGGCGAGAAGGTGCCCGCCGCGCCCGCGCAGCCGTCCAGTTCGCCCGGTGGCTTGATCCACAAGTAGGCGTCGATGGCGGGGTCGCCGGTGTTCGCCGTCGGGTTCTCGCCGACCTTGCGGCCGTGGGGATCGCACCAGGTGTTGTCGGGGGCGGGGCCGTTGCCGTTGCGGCTGGTGTCGATGACGGCGGTGAGCCCCGAGGAGGTGCCGAGCTGGGCGAGCACGCTCTTGGTGAAGGTCACCTCGTCGGCGCTGCGGCGGAAGTTGGAGACATTGCTGTAGATGCCGTCGCCGCTGGTCAGCACCCCGGCCGAGCGAAGCCGCGACGCCTGGACGGCGGCGCTGCTCCAGGCCGAGTGCCCGGCGTCGAAGTACACCCGGGCGTTGGGGTTCGCGCCGTGGATGGCGGTGGCGGCGCGGGCCAGTGAGGCATAGCGGCCACTCAGTTCGGCGGACGAGAGGCAACTGATGAGCGCGATCGAGTCGGGTTCGAGGATGACGATCGCGGGCCCGCTGCCCAGCCCGGCGGCGAAGGCGCGCACCCATGCGTCATAGCTCGCGAGGTCGGGCGCGCCGCCCGCCGAGGCCCCGCCGCAGTCGCGGTTGGGGATCTGATACGACACCAGGACAGGCGTCTGGCCCTTGGCGGAGGCGGCGGAGGTGACCTTGCGGACGTCCTGGGTGACGGTGGCGGGGGAGTACCGGGAGAACCACAGGGCCTGGGGTTGATTGGCGATCCGCGAGGCGATGCGCGGCTGCCGGGAGTCGCCCGGATTGGCGGCGACCCACTTGTTGACGAGCGAGTCGGGGTCGTTGAAGAACCGGGTGGCGCCCGGCAGTTCGCCTGCGACGGCCCGGGGTGTGTGGGCCGCGCCGATCAGGAAGGCGACGGCGAGCCCGGCTGCCGCTAACGCTCTGGTGGTGATGCGCACGGTGCGTCACTCCTCTCGCGTGGGGCTGCTCAGCCCTCGGGCGGCGGTGTCGTCCGGCCGCCGTCCTCTGGTTGCCGCCGGGCGGGAGATGGTTGCCGTCGTGTTCGATGCGGATTCGACGCGTCCGGCGGTGAGGTGACGCGCGTAACGGCCAACTCGCGCCGTGCGTAACGCCGGAGGGGACCCCACGTCGGTGAGGTCCCCTCCGGTGTGCCACGGCTCAGCGACCCGGCACCGCCGCCTCGCTCACCGTCTCGCCGCGGACGGCGGTCCCGTCCGTGCCGGTCGAGGGCACACCCGCGCCGGTCGAGGGCACATCCCCCGCCGTGTCCGCATCCCTGGCCGTGGCCGCGCCCCCGGCTGTGTCCGCACAACCGGCCGCGCCCTCCGCAGCCCCCACCCGACGCAGCGTCACCAGGGCCAGCACCGCGGCCGCCACCAGGACCACCGCCCCGGCGCCGCACGCGATCCGCATCCCGTGGGTGAACGCCTCGCGTGCCGCGTCCAGCATCTGCTCCCCGGTCCGCCCCTTCAGCTTTCCCGCAACCGCGACGGCGGCGCCCAGCGTCTCGTGCACCTGGTCGAGCGCGCCGCTGGGCAGTCCGCCGCCCAGCGAGTCCTTGACGTCGCTCCGGTAGACGGCGGTGCCGACGCTGCCGAGCACCGCCATGCCCATCGCCCCGCCGAACTCCTGGCCCGTCTCCAGCAGCGCGGCCGCCGAACCGGCCCGCTTCGGCGGGACGGTGCCGATCGCCAGGTCGGTGACCAGCGACATCACCATGACGATCCCGCTGGCCAGGACGGCGGCGCCGATCAGCACGGTCCACAGCGCGTCCGTGCCGGCCAGGGCCAGAATCCCGTAGCCGATGGCCCCGGTCACGAAGCCGGCGCCGATCACCTGGGCCCGGTCGGCGCCGCGCTGGACCGCCACAGCGGCCGCCGGTCCGGCGATGCCGACGCAGACGGACGGGGCCAGGCTCCACAGCGCCGCCTCCAACGGGCTTTTGCCGAGCACCGACTGCAGATACTGGGTGGTGAAGTAGGCCGAGCCCATCATGGCGAAGGTGGCCAGCGCGTTGAGCGCGATCGACGGGCCGAAGCCGCGGTGGTGGAACAGCTCCGGGCTGATCATGGCGTCGCGGCGGGTGCGCTGACGCCGTATGAAGGCGGCGCCGATGGCGAGACCGGCCACGACGGACAGCAACGGGATCGGGCTGACGCCGTTGTCGGCGGCCGTCTTCTTCAGTCCGTAGATCACCGGAAGCACGGCGGCCAACGACAGCGGCACGCTCGGCAGATCGAACGCCCCGGGCTTCGGGTCCTTGAACTCCGGTACCAGGAGCGGCACCAGCGCCAGCAGCAGCACCATCGCCGGAACGTTGATCAGGAAGACCGAGCCCCACCAGAAGTGCTCGATCATCACCCCGCTCAGCACCGAGCCCAGCGCGATACCGCCCGCCATGGCCGACGACCAGATCGCGATCGCCTTGGCCCGCTGCTTCTCGTCGAGGAAGAGATTGCGGATCAGCGCCATCGTCGACGGCATCAGCGTCGCGCCGCCGATTCCGAGCACCGCCCGTGCGGCGATGAGCATCTCGGCGCTCTGGGCGTACGCCGCCGCGACGGACGCGGCGCCGAAGGCCGCGGCCCCGAACAGCAGCAGCTTCCGCCGTCCGAAGCGATCGCCCAGCGCTCCCATGGTGATGAGCAGCCCGGCGAGGGCGAAGGCGTAGATGTCGAAGATCCATAGCTGCTGGGTGGAACTGGGGTGCAGCTCCCGGCTGATGGCCGGCACCGCGAAGTACAGCACCGACACATCCATGGAGACCAGGAGGAGCGGAAGCATCAGGACCACGAAGGCGGTCCATTCCTTGCGCCCGGCGCGCGGGCCGGTGGAGGTCGAGATCGAGGTCGAGGTCGAGGTCGAGGTCGAGGTCATGGCGGTGAATATACGAGCGTCTTAAACAAGTGTCTAGTACGGCTGTGTAAAACGGATGTCTAGGACGGCCGTATGGGATCGGGATACCCTGGCGCCATGGGACATCGAGAGGATCTGCTGGTCGGGGCCAAGCGCTGCATCGAGGAGAAGGGCTGGTCCCGTACGACGGCGCGGGACATCGTGGCCGCCTCGGGTGCCAACCTGGCCTCCATCGGCTACCACTACGGCTCCAAGGACGCCCTGATGCGGGAGGCGCTCTTCGCGGCGATGGGCGACTGGGCCGATGACGTCCAGCGGTCCCTGGAGGCGGACGCCCCGGCGGGCGACGATCAGGACACCGAGCTGCGGGAGCGGTTCGAGACCCGGTGGACCCGGGTGCTCGAACTGTTCGGCAAGCACCAGGCGATGTGGCAGTCCCAGTTGGAGGCCATCCTCCAGGTTCGGCATGACCCCGAGCTGCGGGCGGCCTTCGGCCGGGCCCAACCGGAGGGGCGCCAGGGGCTGGTAGGGCTGATCCACGGCATCGACGAGCGCGACGTCGACGAGGAGACCTCGCGGGTCATGGGCTCGTTCTATATGACGCTGGTGAGCGGGATGGTCGTCCAGATGGCCATCGACCCCGACCTCATGCCCAGCGCCCACGACCTCGTCGAGGCGATGCGGCGGATCATCGGCGACGCCCCCGCGGCCCCCGACACACTCCCGGCCCCCGACGCACTCCCGGCGCCTGACGCACTCCCGGCCCCTGACGCCCCCGACGCTCCCGCGTCCCCCGCCGCCGGCTGAAGGGACTCAGCGCCGCGCCGCTGTAGGGTCCGCGAAGATTCGCTGACCGATTTCCCGGCCACCGCTGTGCCGGCCCATGCGCAGGGCCGGGCAGGGCCGGGCACAGCCTGCCGCGCGTGCACGGCTGTTCAGCGGGTCCACTCCACCTTGAACACCCACGCGTGCTCGCCCGCCTTGCGTGCCGCCTCGGGGACGTCGATCACCAGCGCGTCCCCGGATGTGCGCCAGGTCAGCGGGCGCCGGTACCCCAGCATCGTCACCTTGTCCCCGGCCCGTATCGGTACCGTGGGCATACTGCGCGACGAGGTCTGCGAACGCGCCGGCAAGCGCGTGTTCTACCGCACCTGGTCCACCGGCGACGACAAACTCTCCGCCGACCCCGACTACTACCGCGGCGTCACCGACCAGGTGCCGGTCCACGACAATCTGCTGTTCTCCATCAAGTACCCCATCCGGGCGAGCAGTTGACCGTCGCGCACCTCACCGCCGGGATCTCCGCCCTCGCCGCCCGGGCCCACGCCGCCGGGCCGCGCTTCCACTGCGGCACCATCACGCCCAACGGCAAGCTCGGCGACATCGGCGAGAAGATCCGCGAACAGGTCAACACCTGGCTGCGCAGCACGCCTGTATGCGACAGCGTGATCGACTTCGACCACGCGTTGCGCGACCCCGCGACCCGCATCACCTGCTGCCCGCCTACGACGCCGGTGACGGCGTGCACCCCACGGACGCCGGTCTGCAGGCCATGGCCGACACCGTCGACCTCCGCCTGCTCACCCGTGATGCCTCCTGACGGGGCGAGCGGCCGCTCGCGCGGGGCGACCTGGACGGTGGCCGTCGGTCAGGTCGCGGATCCTGGAGGGACTCAGCGCCGCGGCGTCCCGAGACGGGCGGCCTTGAGGGTCATGTGCAGCAGCAGCCGGTCCTCGCCCGCGTCCAGGTCGAGACCGGTGAGCTGCCGCACCCGGGACAGGCGGTAGTAGAGCGTCTGCCGGTGGATGCCCAGCCGCGCGGCGGTGCGCCCGGCCTGGCCCGCGCAGTCGAGGAAGGTCTCGGCGGTGCGGGCGAGTTCGGCGTGGGCGGGCTCCAGCAGCGGGCGTACGGCGGCGTCGGGCCGCAGTGCGGGCAGCGCGGCCAGCAGACGGTACGGGCCGATGGCGGACCACTCCGCGACCGGCCCCAGGCGCATATCGGCGTGGGCCGCCCGCGCGGCGGCCAGGGCCTCCTGCCAGGCGGCGGGCAGCTCCTCCAGCCCGCGCCGGGGAGCGCTGACCCCCGCGGCCGCCCCGGCCGGTACCGCGTTCGGGGAGCCCGTGGTGGCCCGGGGGGAGCGCAGGAGCTGTTCGGCCGTCGTACGGGCCGGGTCCAGGGCGGTGGCCGCGCGCAGCCGGACCAGCGTCGCCAGCCCCGCCCCGGTCGCCGCGGTCCCGGGCAGCGCGCATGCGGCCACGATGCCCGGGAGGTGGGGGAGTCCGGGGTGGTCCGCGTCCTCGGCGGTCCCCGGTGTCCACGGCACCACCGCCACCAGCGCCAGCGGCCCGTCGCCCGCTCCGCGCAGCGCGGTCCGCAGCCCGGCGCGGGCGGCGTCCCCGCCGGCCGGCGGTCCGGTCAGCACATCGCGCAGCAGCTCGCCGAGCTCCTCCCCGGCCCGCGCCTCGGCCGCCAGCAGTGCCCCGATGCGGTCCGCGGTCTCCATCGCGCGGGCCAGCCGGGGGTCCGGCGTGCCGGTGGGGCCGCCCAGCTCCAGGTCGGAGAGGTGGCCGTCGTCCAGCAGCCAGACATAGCCGTGCACCACCCCGCGGTGCCGGACGGGCAGGCAGATACGGCCCATGAACACCCCGGCCGCCGGGTCGGGCGGAATCCGCAGCGGCGCCTGCGCCCGTGCGATTCCGAACGCCTCGAACCAGGCCCGCACCGCCGCCGTCGAGCGGCGCTGGAGGATCGAGCGGGTGCGGACCGGGTCCAGCGCGGGCTCCTCCGTGTCATCGATGTCTTCGCTGTTCTGGGCGCCGAAGGCGATCAGTGCGAAGTCGCGGTTCTCCAGGGTCGCGGGTGCCCGGAGCACCGCCGTGATCTCGTCCACCAGTTGCTGGTAGTCGTCGCGCATGGGGCCCGCCTCTTCCCGGTTTCACCCCTCACATTCTCATACAGATGTCTGAGATCCCGGCCACGGATGCGTGACAGCTGTCGATGGTCCGGGATCCGAGCCATCCTTAAGTTTCACGGTGAGTTGTTGATGCCGTTCGTCGGCCGTCATCGTGGAGGTGCCCCGTGCTGGGACCCGTGCTGCTCGCCGCTTCGCGCAGTGCCGCCATCCGCCGTCTCGTCTCGGCCGCGCCGGTCACCCGCCCGATGGTGGACCGTTTCGTCGCCGGGGAGCGGCTTACCGAGTCCCTGGGCTCGGTGCGGTCCCTGACCGCCCGCGGCCTGGACGTCACCCTGGACCATCTGGGCGAGGACGTGACCGACCGGGTCGAGGCGCTGCGCAGCCGCGACGCCTATCTGGCGCTGACCGAGGCGCTGGCCGCCGAGGGGCTCGCCGGGCGCGCGGAGATGTCCGTGAAGCTCTCCGCCTTCGGACAGGCCCTGCCCGGGGGCCACGATCTGGCGCTGGCCAATGTGACCCCGGTCGTGGAGGCCGCCGCCGCGGCGGGCACGACGGTCACGCTCGACATGGAGGACCACACCACGGTGGACTCCACCCTCGCCATCCTCGGCGAGCTGCGCACCCGCTTCCCGCAGACCGGCGCCGTCGTCCAGTCCTATCTCTTCCGGACCGAGGACGACTGCCGGGCGCTGGCCGGGGAAGGCTCCCGGGTGCGGCTGGTGAAGGGCGCGTACGACGAGCCGGCGAGCGTCGCCCACCAGGACAAGCGCGAGGTGGACCGCGCCTATGTGCGCTGTCTGAAGATCCTGATGGCCGGTGAGGGCTATCCCATGATCGGCTCGCACGATCCGCGGATGGTCGCCATCGCCCAGGATCTGGCGCACCGGCTCGGGCGCAAGCTGGACGAGTACGAATTCCAGATGCTGTACGGGATCCGCGTGGCCGAGCAGGAGCGGCTGGTGGCGGAAGGCCACCGTATGCGGGTTTACGTCCCGTATGGCACAGACTGGTATGGGTACTTCATGCGCCGCCTCGCGGAGCGCCCCGCCAACCTCACATTCTTCCTGCGCTCGCTGGTCGGCCGTCGCTGACCGCTCTCGGCATCGCAGACCTCGCAACCCGACGATCGAAGGAGACAACGGCCACTATGGACGCCGTCACCCAGGTCCCCGTGCCGGTGAACGAGCCGGTGCACACCTACGCGCCCGGCACCCCGGAGCGTGCCCGCCTCGAGACCAAGCTCAAGGAGCTCGGCGAGAACCCCATCGACCTGCCGATGACCATCGGCGGCGAGAAGCGGATGGGAGCGGGGGAGCGCTTTGACGTCGTCCAGCCGCATAAGCACTCCGCCCGCCTTGGTACCTACGCCAACGCCACTCAAGCGGACGCGCAGGACGCGATCGACGCCGCCCTGGCCGCGGCCCCCGCGTGGCGCGCGCTCAGCTTCGACGACCGTGCCGCGGTCATCCTCAAGGCCGCCGATCTGCTCTCCGGCCCCTGGCGGGAGACCCTTGCGGCCTCCACCATGCTGGGCCAGTCGAAGACCGCGCAGCAGGCAGAGATCGACACCCCTTGTGAGCTGATCGACTTCTGGCGCTTCAACGTCCACTTCGCGCGCCAGATCCTGGCCGAGCAGCCGGTGGCCAATTCGCCCGGGGTCTGGAACCGCAGCGACCACCGGCCGCTGGAGGGGTTCGTCTACGCGATCACCCCCTTCAACTTCACCGCCATCGCGGGCAACCTCCCCACCGCCCCCGCCCTGATGGGCAATGTGGTGGTCTGGAAGCCGTCCCCGACCCAGACGCACGCCGCCGTGCTGCTGATGGAGGTACTGGAGGAGGCCGGGCTGCCCAAGGGCGTGATCAACCTGGTCACGGGCGACGGCAAGGACGTCTCCGAGGTGGCC
This sequence comes from Streptomyces violaceusniger Tu 4113, assembly GCF_000147815.2. NCBI lineage: Bacteria > Bacillati > Actinomycetota > Actinomycetes > Kitasatosporales > Streptomycetaceae > Streptomyces > Streptomyces violaceusniger. The sequence continues at coordinate 1,791,553 of NC_015957.1, forward strand.
CTGGCCCACCCGGACCTCGCGGGCATCCACTTCACCGGTTCCACCCGGACCTTCCAGTACCTGTGGAAGACGGTCGGCAACAACATCGAGAACTACAAGACCTATCCGCGGCTGGTCGGTGAGACCGGCGGCAAGGACTTCATCGTCGCCCACCCGTCCGCCGACCCGGCGGTGCTCAAGACGGCGATGACCCGTGGCGCCTTCGAGTTCCAGGGCCAGAAGTGCTCCGCGGCCTCCCGCGCCTATGTGCCGCGCTCCCTGTGGGAGAACGGCCTCAAGGAAGAGTTCGCCACCGAGGTCAACGGGCTGGCCATGGGCGATGTGGCCGACCTCGGCAACTTCATGTCCGCGGTCATCGACGAGCGCGCCTTCGCCAAGAACAAGGCCGCGATCGACCGGGCGAAGTCCGACCCGACGGTCGAGGTCGTCGCGGGCGGCACCTACGACGACGGCGAGGGCTGGTTCGTCCGCCCGACCGTGCTGGCCTCCACCGACCCGGAGAACGAGATCTTCAAGGACGAGTACTTCGGCCCCATCCTCGGGGTGTACGTCTACGAGGACGAGCAGTACGACGCGATGCTCCAGCAGATGGAGTCGGCCGCCCCCTACGGGCTGACCGGCGCCGTCATCGCCCAGGACCGCGCGGCCGCCGCCGCCACCTGCGAGGCGCTGCGCTTCGCGGCCGGCAACTTCTACATCAACGACAAGCCGACCGGTGCCGTCGTCGGCCAGCAGCCCTTCGGCGGCGGCCGGGCGTCCGGCACCAACGACAAGGCGGGCGCCAAGCAGAACCTGATGCGCTGGACCTCCACCCGCTCCATCAAGGAGACCCTGGTCCCGCCGACCGACTACCGCTACCCGCACATGGGCTGACCGCCCCCGCGGACGGGCCGGGCCCGTCCGCCCCGCGACCCCGCCCCCGGACCGCTTCAGTGCGGTCCGGGGGCGGCGTGCGCTCCGGGGGCACGTAGGGGGAAATCTGTGGACGCCCGACGCGCGGCGGTGCTAGCGTCAAGCAGTCAAGTAGGCACTATTTACCGCAGTTTACGTGGGTAACCAGGCGCGGGACCGCCCACGACGACCTGCGATCGGCCGCCGTGGTCGAGGTCGGACGGGGGTCGGCCTCGACTATCGGCGCGGTGCCGCTTTGTGATCACCCTGGGTCAGTGGCCGATGTCACCCTGTTCGCGTCTCAGATAGTAGGACGTCCGACTAATTGTGCAGACACTGACGCTCCGCTGCCTTACTTTTGTGGAAGCCGAACGTCTCGCTGCATCCAGCGATGGCGGCCGCGGCCGGTGCACAGGCGCAGGTGACCCCTGCCGCACTCAGGCCCCCGCCCCTTCCGGCAGCCACCTTCTCGGGGAGCTTTCCTTCCTCCCGGTCCACCGGGGTTCAGCAGAGGAGATGTGATCATGGCCGCGACGACTGTCCGCAGGATCCGCCGCAAGACCGACGACACCGACCGCAAGAAGGCGGCCGCCGCACTGCAGCGCGCCCTCGACCGCCGCGACAACGGCGGTTCCACCGGTCACTGACGCCGGGGCCGGGTGACCTCGAAGCGATCCACCCGCTCGCCCGACTCCGCCAGGGCCGTGACCGTGAGGCGGGGGCGGGGGCCCGGCTCCACCTCCACGGCGAGGAAGGAGAAGCCGGTGTAGCGGATCCGGGACCAGTCCGCGCTGTCCCGGTTCTTCTCCCCGTCCTTCGTCCAGTGGTAGGTCTTCACCTCGTCGAGGTCCTTGATGTGCCGCTCGTAGCTGTCGGGCACCGGGAACTCGTAGAGCTTCGCGCCCGCCCCGCCCGCCGTCACATAGACGATCCCGTCGCGCACCGCGTCGGCGCTTCCCCCGATGGGGACCCGGCGGGCGACCTTGCCGCCCCGGATCGCGTCGGTCCGCTCGTAGACGTGGTTGTGGCCGTTGATGACCAGGTCCACCTGGTGCTTCTCGAGCAGCGGCACCCAGGTGTCGCGTACCCCGCCGTCCGAGGCGTGGGCGCTGGTGGTGGAGTAGGCGCAGTGGTGGAAGAAGACCACCAGGAAGTCGATGCCGGGCCGCTTGCGCAACTGCCCCAGGCGCCGGTCCAGCCAGCGGGTCTGCGCGCCGTCGGTGTACCCCTTGTTGGCGGTGATCTCGTAGGAGACGTCATTGGCGTCCAGCGCGACCACGCCCACGTTCCCGTAGACGAACGAGTAGACGCCGGGCGCCTTGCGCGGGTCCGGGCCGTTGTCCGGCAGGGACCAGCGGGCGAGCTGGCCGCCGTAGCCGTCGGGGGAGTACCACGCCTCCATGTCGTGGTTGCCGGTCGTCACCATCCACGGCACGCTCGCCGCGACCGAGTCGGTCTGGGCGAGGAAGGAGTCCCAGACCCGGGCGTCGTACAGGTCGGTCTTCTTCCCGTGGCCGGTGGTGTCCGCGTAGCACAGGTCCCCGGCGTGCAGATGGAACGACGGGTTCTGGCCAAGGATCAGTTGGTCGTTGGCGAGTGCGTCATAGCTCACCCCCTGGTCGCCGAAGGCGGTGAAGACGAACTTCCCGGGCTTCTCCGGCGCGGTGCGGAAGGTGCCCACGGACGAGAAGTGCCGCGGCTCGGCCGGGTCGCGGTCCGCGTGACCGACGCCGTAGTAATAGGTGGTCCCGGGGCGCAGATCGTCCACCGCGGCGTGCAGATAGAACTGCTCGACCGCGGGCAGCTTGTCGCTCAGCGACGGGGTGTGCAGGGAGCGGACCTCGGCCTCGACCTTGCGTGTGAGCTCCAGCGGGCTCGTGCCGATCCGCACATACGGCTTCCGCACGGCGAACGGCACCTGCCAGGAGATCCGCATCTGCGTCCGCGGATCGGCGCCGAAGGCCAGATGACGGCCGAACGGGGCGACCAGCGCGCCGTCCACCGTGGCGGCCCCCGGCTTCGGGCTCGCGGCCGGCGCAGGCTTGGCGTCGGCGGCGCACGCCGCCCCGCCCAGCAGCCCCGCCCCCGCGACCGTCCCCGCGGTGGCGGCGCCTCCGCGCAGCACCCGGCGCCGGGAGAGCCGGGCCCGCAGATACTCATGCTGCTCCGCCATGGTCATCCGCTGGGCGAGCCGCTCCGGTACGCCGAACCGTGGTGTGTCCATGGACCGGAATGTCCCCCGGGCGGTCAACGGCGCACCATACAGGAGGTGAACGGGTGATTGCCGCTGGGCGGATGTCCGCATGGCGGAACGGCTATGTCAATCCATGGGACGAGCGGTAGGGTCCCGGTATGTCTCGCAGCATTCGCCTCGCAGTGATCCCCGGTGACGGTATCGGCCAGGAAGTCGTGGCCCAGGGCCTGAAGGTCCTCTCCGCCGCCCTTCCCCAGGACGTGAAGCTGGAGACCCGGAGTTACGACCTCGGCGCCCAGCACTGGCACGCCACCGGCGAGACCCTGCCGGACGCGGACCTGGAGTCGCTGAAGAACCACGACGCGATCCTGCTCGGCGCCATCGGCGACCCGTCGGTGCCCTCGGGCGTGCTGGAGCGCGGGCTGCTGCTCAAGCTGCGCTTCGCCTTCGACCACTACGTCAACCTGCGTCCGTCGAAGCTCTTCCCGAACACCCCGACCCCGCTGGCCGGCCGCCCCGACATCGACTTCGTGGTCGTCCGCGAGGGCACCGAGGGCCCGTACGTGGGCAACGGCGGCTCGCTGCGCACCGGCACCCCGGCCGAGGTCGCCACCGAGGTCAGCCTCAACACCGCCTACGGCGTCGAGCGCGTGGTCCGGGACGCCTACGAGCGGGCCGACGCCCGGCCGCGCAAGAAGCTGACCCTCGTGCACAAGAACAACGTCCTGGTGCACGCCGGCCACCTGTGGAAGAACATCTTCGACCGGGTCGGCCAGGAGTACCCCGAGGTCACCACCGACTATCTGCACGTCGACGCCGCGACGATCTTTTTCGTCACCCAGCCGGAGCGGTTCGACGTGATCGTCACGGACAACCTTTTCGGTGACATCCTCACCGACCTCGCCGCCGCCGTCACCGGCGGCATCGGGCTCGCCGCGAGCGGCAACATCAACCCCTCCGGCGCCTTCCCGTCGATGTTCGAGCCGGTCCACGGCTCCGCGCCGGACATCGCGGGCACCGGCAAGGCCGACCCGACGGCGACCGTCCTGTCGGTGGCCCTGCTCCTGTCGCACCTCGGCTACGGGGACGAGGCGGCCCGTATCGAGGCCGCCGTCGCCGAGGACCTCGCCGGGCGGGACGCGGCCGCGCCGCGCACCACCGACGAGATCGGCGACGCGCTCGCCGCCCGAGTATCCGGCTGACCCCAGCCTGTGCCACCGCGCGGCTGGGTGCGACCATCGACCTGGGCCGCGCGTGCACAACGCTCCTTCCACGGCCCCACCTAGGAGATAATCCCCGGTGGGGCCGCTGTGTGAAGAAGAGCTTGGACGTCCTAGTACCGATCACGGGCAGGATGGTGTGAGCGCGGTCCGCCACAACCGAAGGTGAAGGACTACCTGCCATGACGACGCCCACGATCGAGCTCAAGCCCTCGTCCCACCCCCTCCCCGCCGCCGAGCGGGAGAAGATCCTGGCCAACCCCGGATTCGGCCGCCACTTCACCGATCACATGGTGACCATCAAGTGGACCGAGGGCCGCGGCTGGCACGAGGCCCAGCTCGTGCCGTACGCCCCGCTCTCGATCGATCCGGCGAACATGACGCTGCACTACGCCCAGACCATCTTCGAGGGGCTCAAGGCGTACCGCCGCCCCGACGGGTCCGTGGCCACGTTCCGCCCCGAGCAGAACGCCGAGCGGTTCCAGGCGTCCGCGCGCCGCATCGCCATGCCCGAGCTCCCCGTCCAGACCTTCATCGAGGCGTGTGACGCGCTGGTCACCCAGGACAAGGAGTGGGTGCCGGGCCACGGAGAGCAGTCCCTCTACCTGCGGCCCTTCATGTTCGCCACCGAGGTCGGGCTGGGTGTCCGGCCCTCGAACGAGTACCTCTTCGTGGTGATCGCCTCCCCGGCCGGGGCCTACTTCCCCGGCGGGGTGCAGCCGGTCTCGGTCTGGCTCTCGGAGGAGTACGTCCGCGCCGCGCCCGGCGGCACCGGCGCGGCCAAGGCGGGCGGCAACTACGCGGCCTCCCTCGTCGCCCAGGCCCAGGCCGCCGAGCAGGGCTGTGACCAGGTGGTCTGGCTGGACGCGATCGAGCGCCGCTGGATCGAGGAGATGGGCGGGATGAACCTGTACTTCGTGTACGGGGACCGCATCGTGACCCCCGAGCTGTCCGGTTCGCTGCTGCCGGGGATCACCCGCGCCTCGCTGCTGCGGATCGCCGCCGACCTCGGCTACGAGGTCTCCGAGGGCCGGATCTCGGTCGACGACTGGCGCCAGGGCAACGCCGACGGGACCCTCACCGAGGTCTTCGCCTGCGGTACGGCGGCCGTGATCACCCCGGTCGGCTCGGTCAAGTCCGCCCGGGCGAACTGGACGGTGGCCGACGGTGAGCCGGGCGAGGTGACGATGCGGCTGCGCAAGGCGCTGCTGGACATCCAGACCGGTGTCGCCCCGGACCCGCATGGCTGGATGCACCCCCTGGGCTGATCACGGGTGTCACCTCTGGGCTGATCGCGCGTGTCACCCCGTTGACACCGATGGTTCGCATGATGAGACGGATGAGAGCGCAGGGGCGGAATGTGCCAGACTGCCTCCGTGCTCTCGTTCGTCATGATTATTGACAGCAGGCGCGCCGGTCCGCAGTGACCGCCCGTACGACCCGGTACGGCGCGGCCACCGTGCCCCAGACCCGCGCGCAGACCTCTCGCACCCGCGAGGGGTCTTTTCGTTTTCCGGACCATCCCGCCGGACGCGAAGCGTGAGGGACCATAGGAGGGCGCGGAACCGGATATTCCGGTAGACCGAGATCCATCCGACAGGAGCCAGACCAACCATGAAGGATCTGCCCGACGACGGCTTCCATGTCTTCGACACCACCCTGCGCGACGGAGCGCAGCGCGAGGGCATCAACCTGACGGTCGCGGACAAGCTGACCATCGCCCGTCACCTGGACGACTTCGGCGTGGGCTTCATCGAGGGCGGCTGGCCCGGCGCCAACCCGCGCGACACGGAGTTCTTCGCCCGGGCCCGCGCCGAGATCGACTTCCGGCACGCCCAGCTCGTGGCGTTCGGCGCCACCCGCAAGGCGGGGGCACGCGCCGAGGACGATCGCCAGGTCAAGGCGCTGCTGGACTCCGGGGCGCCGGTGATCACCCTGGTGGCGAAGTCCCACGACCGCCATGTGGAGCTGGCCCTGCGCACCACGCTCGAGGAGAACCTCGCGATGGTCCGCGAGACCGTCGCCTACCTGCGGTCCCAGGGCCGCCGGGTCTTCCTCGACTGCGAGCACTTCTTCGACGGCTACCGCGCCAACGCGGACTACGCCAAGCAGGTCGTCTCCGCCGCCCACGAGGCGGGCGCCGAGGTGGTGATCCTCTGCGACACCAACGGCGGCATGCTCCCCGGCCAGATCGACGCGGTGGTCCGCACCGTACTGGCCGACACCGGCGCCCGGCTGGGCATCCACGCCCAGGACGACACCGGCTGCGCGGTCGCCAACACCCTCGCCGCCGTGGACGCGGGCGCCACCCACGTCCAGTGCACGGCCAACGGCTACGGCGAGCGGGTGGGCAACGCCAACCTCTTCCCGGTCGTCGCGGCCCTGGAGCTCAAGTACGGCCGCCGGGTGCTGCCGGAGGGCGCCCTGGAGGAGATGACCCGGATCTCGCACGCGATCGCCGAGGTCGTCAATCTGACGCCGTCCACTCACCAGCCCTATGTGGGCGTATCCGCCTTCGCCCACAAGGCCGGACTGCACGCCTCCGCGATCAAGGTCGACCCGGATCTGTACCAGCACATCGACCCCGAGCGGGTCGGCAACACCATGCGGATGCTCGTCTCCGACATGGCCGGCCGGGCGTCGATCGAGCTCAAGGGGAAGGAGCTGGGCATCGACCTCGGTGACGACCGCGCCCTGGTGGGCCGGATCGTCGAGCGGGTCAAGGAGCGCGAGCTCGCGGGCTACACCTACGAGGCCGCCGACGCCTCCTTCGAGCTGCTGCTGCGCCAGGAGGTCGACGGCCGTCCCCGCCGCTACTTCCGGGTCGAGTCCTGGCGGGCGATCGTCGAGGACCGCCCGGACGGCACCCACGCCAACGAGGCCACCGTGAAGCTGTGGGCCAAGGGCGAGCGCATCGTCGCCACGGCGGAGGGAAACGGCCCGGTCAACGCCCTGGACCGGGCGCTGCGGGTGGGGCTGGAGCGGATCTACCCGCAGTTGGCGACCATGGAGCTGGTGGACTACAAGGTCCGCATCCTGGAAGGCAAGCACGGCACCGAGTCCACGACCCGGGTGCTGGTCTCCACCGCGGACGGCCAGGGCGAGTGGTCGACGGTCGGCGTCGGGGAGAACGTGATCGCCGCGTCCTGGCAGGCCCTGGACGACGCCTACGCCTACGGGCTGCTGCGGGCCGGGGTGGACCCGCAGGAGTGACCTGGGCCTCATGGCCGCGTGGGCCCGGTGCGCGTGGCGCCGGCCGCCGCCGGAGTAAGGTACGGGGAGCGGAGCGCGGCCGACGTGCTCCGTTCCCCGATCCGGCCGCAGCGCCGCTCCGGCGGTCGCCGCCCATCCGGGTGGTCGAGCCCGCCCCTCGCACGGTCGCCGCCTGGAGGTTTGTCGGATGCCGACAGGGTCGATAGTCCTTTAGGACACCAGGTAGTGGGAAAGCCGCTGTCCAGTTCTGTTCCGCCTGCCCACCAAAACGCCCCTGACGTTGTAGGGAATTGACATGCGTTTCCGGGGGTCCGGGAACGTACCGTCAGTGCATGACCAATCTCGAAGGTGCGCCTGCTGAGGCGAGTGACGTTCGCGGGCGCGTCGCCGAGCTGCACGCGATTCGCGAGCAGGCTCGGCGCGGCCCGAGCGAGCGGGCGACCGAGGCCCAGAAGGCCAAGGGGAAGCTGACGGCTCGCGAGCGGATCGATCTGCTGCTTGACGAGGGGTCCTTCAACGAAGTGGAGCCGCTGCGGCGGCATCGTGCGACCGGGTTCGGCCTGGAGGCGAAGAAGCCTTACACCGACGGGGTCGTCACCGGCTGGGGGACCGTCCACGGACGGACGGTGTTCGTCTACGCACACGACTTCCGGATCTTCGGCGGGGCGCTGGGGGAGGCCCACGCGACCAAGATCCACAAAATCATGGACATGGCCATCTCGGCCGGGGCGCCGCTGGTGTCCCTCAACGACGGCGCCGGTGCCCGTATCCAGGAGGGCGTCTCGGCGCTCGCCGGATACGGCGGCATCTTCCAGCGGAACACCAAGGCGTCCGGCGTCATCCCCCAGATCAGCGTGATGCTCGGCCCGTGCGCGGGCGGGGCGGCGTACTCCCCGGCGCTGACGGACTTCGTCTTCATGGTCCGGGAGACCTCTCAGATGTTCATCACCGGACCCGATGTGGTCCAGGCGGTGACCGGCGAGAAGGTCAGCCAGAACGGACTGGGCGGCGCGGATGTGCACGCCGAGACCTCGGGTGTGTGCCACTTCGCCTACGACGACGAGGAGACGTGCCTGGAGGAGGTGCGCTACCTCCTGTCGCTGCTGCCGCAGAACAACCGGGAGAACCCGCCGACCGTCGAGTCCGACGACCCGGCCTCCCGGCGCGGCGACTCGCTGCTGGACCTCGTCCCGGCCGACGGCAACCGGCCGTACGACATGCGCAAGGTCATCGAGGAGATCGTCGACGACGGCGAGTACCTCGAGGTCCACGAGCGCTGGGCGACCAACATCATCTGTGCGATGACCCGGCTCGACGGCCAGGTGGTCGGCATCATCGCCAACCAGCCGCAGTCGCTGGCCGGCGTGCTGGACATCGAGGCGTCGGAGAAGTCCGCGCGCTTCATCCAGATGTGCGACGCCTTCAACATCCCGCTGGTCACCTTCCTCGACGTGCCCGGCTTCCTGCCCGGTGTGGACCAGGAGCACGGCGGGATCATCCGGCACGGCGCCAAGATGCTGTACGCGTACTGCAACGCCACCGTGCCGCGGATCTCCGTCATCCTGCGCAAGGCGTACGGCGGTGCGTACATCGTCATGGACTCCCAGTCCATCGGTGCCGACCTGACCTACGCCTGGCCCACCAACGAGATCGCGGTGATGGGCGCCGAGGGCGCCGCCAACGTGATCTTCCGCCGTCAGATCGCCGACGCCGACGACCCCGAGGCCATGCGCGCCCGCATGGTCAAGGAGTACAAGTCCGAGCTGATGCACCCGTACTACGCGGCCGAGCGGGGCCTGGTGGACGACGTCATCGACCCGTCCGAAACCCGTGAGGTCCTGATCCGGTCGCTGGCGATGCTGCGCGACAAGCACGCCGACCTGCCGTCCCGTAAGCACGGCAACCCGCCGCAGTAGCCTCTGAGTTCGTGTCCTCGCGCGAAACCCGCGCGACAAGGGAGAAGAGACAAACCGTGAGCACACCGAGCGATATCGCCGATCCCGCCGCCGCGGCGGCGGCCACCCTGGTCCGGGTCGAGAAGGGCCACGCCGACGCCGAGGAGCTCGCCGCGGTCACCGCGGTGCTGCTCGCCCGCGCGGCCGCCGGCACCCACCGCGGCGCCGACTCCACCCGCCCGGGCCGCAGCGCCGCCCGCTGGCGCCGTCTGGAGCGCCGCCCGGCGTTCAGCGCGCCGCACAGCTGGCAGGGCTGAGCGAGCGGCCCCGCCGCCTCCGGACGGCCGCACACCGCCCGGAGGCCGCCGGCCCCGCGCCGAGCGTTCTGAACGCGCCGGACGCCCTGGACCCACCGGGAACGCACAAATCCCCTGTTCTCCTCGGAGAGCAGGGGATTTTGGCTTCTGTCGCCGGTCTCGGCTACCGCAGCCGGGCCATCAACGCGTGCTCGACCAGCGTGATGAGCGCGCTCTTGGCCTCGCCGCGGTGGCGGGCGTCGGTGATGATGATCGGCGCGTCGGGGCCGATCTGCAGGGCCTCGCGGACCTCTTCGGGGGCGTACGGCTGGTGTCCGTCGAAGCCGTTGAGGGCGATGACGAAGGGCAGGCCGGAGTTCTCGAAGTAGTCGACCGCGGGGAAGCAGTCGGCGAGGCGGCGGGTGTCCACCAGGACGACCGCGCCGATGGCGCCGCGGACCAGGTCGTCCCACATGAACCAGAAGCGGTCCTGGCCGGGCGTGCCGAACAGGTACAGGATCAGGTCCTGGTCCAGCGTGATGCGGCCGAAGTCCATCGCCACCGTGGTGGTGGTCTTGTCCGGTGCGTGGGTCAAGTCGTCGATCCCCGCCGAGGCGGAGGTCATCACGGCTTCGGTGCGCAGCGGGTTGATCTCCGAGACCGCGCCGACGAACGTGGTCTTGCCCACGCCGAAGCCGCCCGCCACCACGATTTTCGCGGAGGTGGTGGAGCGGGCTGCACCGCTAGAGCTTGCGAAGTCCACTGAGCACCCTTTCGAGCAGTGTCACGTCAGGCTGACCGCCGGCGGACTCGTCGCCGCCCGGCTGATGAATGGCGACGAGCCCCGCCTCGGCCAGGTCGGCTACGAGGATCCGGGACACGCCGAGGGGAATGGCGAGCAGTGCGGAGATCTCGGCGACCGACTTGATCTCGCGGCACAGATGGCAGATCCGCTGGTGCTCGGGCAGTTGGCCCTGGAGCTGAGCGGGATCGGCCGTGGTGTGCACCAGCGCCTCGATGGCGAGCTGGTACCGGGGCCGGGTCCGGCCCCCAGTCATGGCGTACGGGCGCACCAGAGGGTTATGAGTGCCGCCCGCGGGGGAGGAAGGTTCCGGAGCGGGGCGCTCAGGCGGCTGTACGGGCTCGATACGCGGCGCGGAGGGCGCGTCGTACCAAGACCCCCCCTGCGGCGCCGGAGGCGCGTAGGAGGGCGTGTACGGCTGTTGCTGAGGCCGCTGCGGCTGCCGCCGCGGGGGCTGCTGCTCCTGCTGTGGCTCCGGCTGCTGTGGAGAGCGGGCCTGACGGCTGGGCGCGGAGGGGAAGTTGTAGCGCTTCTTCGGGGCCTCTCCGCGCGGCTCGGACGGCTGCCCGTGGGCGTACGGATATCCGCTAGGGGGCGTTGCCACGTGTCCTCCTCCAACTCGCCTGTCTTGCCGGTCGCGCCACCGCACCCTATGGCGCGGTGGCGCGAAACGCACTCCATGTTTGCTAGTTGAGAAGACTGCCCTGCAATTCCGCGCGGAGATCCGGGGTGAGGACATTGCCCGCGCGATCGACCAGCAGGGCCATCTCGTAGCCGACGAGGCCGATGTCGCACTCGGGGTGAGCGAGCACGGCGAGGGAGGATCCGTCGGAGATCGACATGATGAAGAGGAAGCCTCGTTCCATTTCGACGACGGTCTGGTTGACCACGCCGCCTTCGAAGATGCGCGAGGCTCCGGATGTGAGCGAGGTCAGGCCGGAGGCCACCGCCGCCAGTTGATCGGCTCGGTCACGGGGGAAGCCTTCGGACATCGCCAGAAGGAGTCCGTCGGCGGAGACCACCACGGTGTGGGACACCCCGGGGGTGTTGTCCACGAAGTTGGTGATCAACCAGTTCAGGTTCTGCGCCGCCTGGCTCATCGGGCTCACACTAACGCTCCTGATCGTAGGTGCTGCCGGGGCCGAAGCCCTGTTGGTCATGCTGGTCACGCCCGGGGGTCCCGGATCCCGCGCTGCGCCCCCGCTGGACGCCGCGGCGCAGGTTGCTCAGCCTGCCGCGGATGTCCTCCGGGGCACGGGAGACCTGGGGGCCGCCCTGTCCGGTCGGCTCCGCGGAGCCCTCGACCAGATTGGCCTTGGGCACCCGGCGGGGCAGGCCGGATGTTGTGACCCCACCGGCCTTCGGGTCGCGCAGCCGCTCGGCACGGTGCCAGCGCTGGTCGTTCTCCGACTGCCACGGGGCACTGTCCTCCTGCTGCTGGGGTGTCTGCCGGGGTCGCTCCGGCGCCGTGGGCGCCGCCGGGTCCCCGACCATCCCCTGTGTCCCTGTTTCCTCGGACGGCTGCCACTGCCTGTCGCGACGCGGAAGCCCGGCGTCGGTCATCGAGTGGATTCCGCTCGGGGAAGGGCCCGGACGGTGGAACTCTACGCGGTCCCGAGAAACTTCGGGAGCGCTGGGTCCTGATTCCGCTTCGGTCCCGAACTGCGACGCGTAGGGCATCTCGAAAGATCCGGAATCGCCCCACTCTCCCTGTTGAGAGGGGGAGTTGTAGCCGATGTACGGCTGCTGTTCGGGTTCCGTTTGAGTTGTGTAATCCGCTTCCGGTTGCGAATAGCCGGAATTCTGGTAGGACGACGGGGTCAGCGGATCGGCAGGCGCCTGTCCGGGCCGCGGATCCCGCTCGGGAGGGGTGGCCCCCATTCCGCTGTACTGGCCCTGAAACTGGTGATGTCCCTGGTCCCGGTCGTAGGCGGAGTCGTCGAAACCCAGCTCGGCGGCGGTCCGCGAGGACAGCTCGCTCACGTCCTCGAAGGCCGGGGCGGGCCGCGGCTCGGGGACGATCCGGGAGACCGTGAAGTCGTCCTGGGGCAGCTCCTCGCCGCCACCGCCGTGGGTGATCGCCTCGGGCAGCATCACCAGCGACGTGGTGCCCGCCTGCTCCCCGGAGGGGCGGAGCTGGACCCGGATGCCGTGCCGGTCGGCGAGGCGGCCGACCACGAAGAGCCCCATGCGCTGGGAGACCGTGGCGTCCACCGTCGGCGGATTGGCCAGCTTGTGGTTGATGTCGGCGAAGTCCTCGGCGGTCAGGCCGATGCCCTTGTCGTGGATCTCCACCACCACCCGGCCGTCGGGCAGCCGGGTCGAGGTGACCCGCACCTTGGTGTGCGGGGAGGAGAAGGTGGTGGCGTTCTCCAGTAGCTCGGCCAGGAGGTGCACCAGGTCGGTCACGGCGGTGCCGTGGATCTCGCTCTCGGAGATGCCGGCCAGCTCGATGCGCTCGTAGGACTCCACCTCCGAGGAGGCGGCGCGCAGCACATCGATCAGCGGCACCGGCTGGTTCCAGCGCCGGCCGGGCTCCTCGCCCGCGAGGATCAGGAGGTTCTCGCCGTTGCGCCGCATACGGGTGGCCAGGTGGTCCAGCCGGAAGAGGTGCTCGAGCTGGTCCGGATCGGCCTCCCGGCTCTCCAGTTCGGAGATCAGGGTGAGCTGCCGCTCGATCAGTCCCTGGTTGCGACTGGAAAGGTTGGTGAAGATCGCGTTGACGCCGCCGCGCAGCATCGCCTGCTCGGCCGCGAGCCGGATCGCCTCACGGTGCACCTGGTCGAAGGCGCGGGCCACCTCGCCGATCTCGTCCTTGGTGTTGATCGGTATCGCGCTGACCCGGGTGTCCACCCGTCCCGGGTCGGTGCGGGAGAGCTGGCCGACCACCGCGGGCAGCTTGTTCTCGGCGACGTCGAAGGCGGCGTTGCGCAGTTGCCGCATCGAATGGCTCATCGAGCGGGCCATCCGGCCGGCCACGAAGAAGGCGGCGAGCAGTGCGAGCACCACGATCGCGCCGTTCACGATCGCATCGCGGCGGGCGTCCGAGGAGATCTGAGCCGCCTCGTTCACGGCTCTGTTCACCAGGGTCTGCTCGACGTTCCGGTAGGCGTTGAACTTGATCGTGGAGGCGTTGAACCAGGCGTCCGGGGTGATCCCCTGGCCGGCCAGTGCGGTGGGCGAGGCGCCGCTGCCGATGGCCTTGAGCATCTGGTCCATACCGGGCGGCGCGACGAACTTCTTGCCGTCCGCCTCGGCCTTCCGCTTCGCCTCGGCGATTTGCTCCTGCGCACGCTTCTCGGCGGCCGTGAGGGTGTCCTCGAGCCGGGTCACGTCCTGCGGTGTGCCGGCCGCCTCGAACTCCCCGAGCGCGATCCCCTCGAGGTAGACGTACGAGGTGTAGGAGGTGAGCTGGGTCTTGCGGTCGGTCGCGGACGGACCGGGCTTGACCAGCAGATGGGTGCCGATGGAGCGCTGCAGCGACTCCGCGCCCTTGGCCAGGGATACCGCGTAGACGGTACGGCCGTACGACGTGATATTGCCGGTGCCCAGGCCCAGTTCATTGGCGAACTCGATCAGCCCGTGCTCGACGGCGACATAGCCCTCTTCGGTCTTCACACCGTTCAGGCGGTCGGTGTACGCGTTGCGGCGCAGGGAGGCGAGCTGCGGTTCGGCGGCTCTGAAGGCTTTGAGGCGGCGCTTCATGGTCGGCGTCCGCGGCATATCGGCGACGGCCTTGTCGAAGTCCTTCTTCGCCGAATCGCTGGTGGCCCGCGCCTTGGTCACCGTGGCCTCGTTGGTGCCGCTGAGCAGCGGGCCCGCGCTCAGGTCGCGCTCGTTGACGAGGGCGTGGGCGTAGGTGGTGGCGGCCCGGACGACCTGGGCGGTGCGCTCGGCGTCCCGCGCCTCGTTCCAGGTGGAGACCGAGGAGGCGACCTGGAAACCACCGAAGACCAGGGCGACGAGCACGGGGATGAGCAGGATCGCGTACAGCCGGCCGCGCACCCGCCAGTTCCGAGGGGAGATCCGGCCACCACGGGGTGGATCCGGTGCCTCGGCGGGCGACGCCGCTGTGCCTGAACGCGGCGGCGGGGTGAAGTTCCCTCGCGCGTCTTGCGCGGGGTCCGGCTTGCTTCGCCTCACTCGACCAACAACCTCTCGGCATCGGCACCATTTGTGCCGTTCCCAGCTGAGCCCTGACTGCCCAGTTCAGCGAATTCCAGCACGCCCCGCAGGTGCTTTCCAAACAGTGCGCAAAGCGCTCAGTACGTTGTCTGGACCAGAGAAAAAAGGGGCGTTATGGCTGAGATATGTCGAATACCGAACTATTTCAGTGCGCAACGCAGCGACGCGATCGCGCTCCGTATCGGGGGCCGCGTCATATCTCTGTCGAAACGTTATGAACGGCGAGCGGGCCGTATCGTTCGACACGGCCCGTCCTCCGTCCGGTATCCGGCAACTTCCGGACGGCGTTCCCTACTTGAGCCGGGCCATCAGCGCATGCTCGACCAGGGTGATGAGAGCGCTCTTGGCCTCGCCGCGGTGGCGCGCGTCCGTGGTGATGATGGGGGTGTCCGGGCCGATCTGCAGAGCCTCGCGGACCTCTTCGGGGTTGTAGGGCTGCTGACCCTCGAAGCCGTTGAGGGCGATGACGAAGGGCAGCCCGGAGTTCTCGAAGTAGTCGACGGCGGGGAAGCAGTCGGCGAGCCGGCGGGTGTCGACCAGCACCACGGCGCCGATCGCGCCGCGCACCAGGTCGTCCCACATGAACCAGAAGCGGTCCTGACCCGGCGTGCCGAACAGGTACAGGATGAGATCGTCGTCGAGCGTGATGCGGCCGAAGTCCATCGCCACGGTCGTCGTGGTCTTGTCCTGGACATGGCTCAGATCGTCGATCCCCGCCGAGGCGGAGGTCATCACGGCTTCGGTGCGCAGCGGGTTGATCTCCGAGACCGCGCCGACGAACGTGGTCTTGCCCACGCCGAAGCCGCCCGCCACCACGATCTTCGCCGAGGTGGTCGCGCGGGCGGGGGAAGCGCCGCTAGAGCTTGCGAAGTCCACTGAGCACCCTTTCGAGCAGTGTCACATCCGGGGTACCGCCCGCTTCCGAACCGCCCCCGGGCTGGTGGATCGCCACCATGCCGGCCTCTGCCAGGTCCGCCACCAGGATCCGCGCCACACCCAGGGGTATGTTCAGCAGCGCCGAGACCTCGGCGACCGACTTGACCTCCTGGCACAGATGGCAGATCCGCTGGTGCTCGGGGAGCAGCCCCTGCAGATGCACGGGGTCGGCCGTGGTGCTGACCAGCGCCTCGATGGCGAGCTGGTAGCGCGGCCGGGTCCGGCCACCGGTCATGGCATACGGACGCACCAAAGGCTGGTCGCCTTCACCCCCGTACGGCGATTGGTGATGGCCGCCGTACGGGCCGGGCGAGGCGGGGGGCGGGGTCATGGATCCTCCGGTCGGACAACAAGGTGACGGGCGTGCCGTCGGTCGGTGCCGGTGGGGGCCCGCCGGCCGTGCGGCCGGGGGGACAGGCGTCGGATGGTCGATGGATCAGTTCAACAGGCTGCCCTGCAGCTCGGCACGCAGGTCGGGGGTGAGGACATTGCCCGCGCGGTCGACCAGCAGAGCCATCTCGTAGCCGACGAGGCCGATGTCGCACTCGGGGTGCGCGAGCACGGCGAGGGAGGAGCCGTCGGAGACGGACATGATGAAGAGAAAGCCTCGTTCCATTTCGACGACGGTCTGGTTGACCATGCCGCCTTCGAAGATGCGGGAGGCCCCGGCGGTGAGCGAGGTCAGGCCGGAAGCCACCGCCGCCAATTGATCGGCTCGGTCACGGGGGAAGCCTTCGGACATCGCCAGAAGGAGTCCGTCGGCGGAGACCACGACCGTGTGGGACACCCCGGGGGTGTTGTCCACGAAGTTCGTGATCAACCAGTTCAGATTCTGCGCCGCCTGGCTCATCGGGCTCAACTAACGCTCCTGCTGGTAAGTCGGGCCAATGCCGCGATCATGGTTGTCGCCGACTCCGGTACCGGCCCGGCGACCCTGCTGAATTCCACGGCGGAGGTTGGTCAGCCTGCCGCGTACATCATCGGGCGCGCGGGACACCTGCGGCCCAGCCTGGTCGGGCTGCGGCTGGTGTGCGGCACCCTCCACGAGGTTTGCGCGCGGCACCCGCCGTGGCAACCCGGACGACGTGATACCGCCGGCCGCCGGTTCGCGGACCTGCTCGGCGCGCCGCCAGCGCTCGTCGTTGTGGGGCGACGTACGCCAGTGGGAACCCGTGCTCCGGCCGCCCGGACCGGCCCCGTTGGTGCCGGGGCCCGCCGCGGCGCCCGATCCGGCGAAGTCGCCCATGCCCTGGGCGCCGGCGAAGTCGCCCATGCCCTGGGCCGCCGGCAGCGGCTCATGGGCCGAGCGCGGCGGTACGGCGGAGGCGGGCCGACCGGGGGTGGGCTCGGGGGCGGAAGGCGCGGACGGGTACGACCGGCCACCGTCCTGGGGGCCCGATATGCCCGGGTTCTCAGCCTGGTTGAAATGCCAGGACGACTCGATGGTGTCGAAGATCGGGGTACGGCCGTCGCCGGGTCCGGCGGGCGGCAGCGGATCGTTCGGGCGCCCACCGGGCCGGCCCTGGGGACCCTGGGGCAGCGGGTACTCACCGGTGCCACCCATGTCGGGGCGGGGGTACTCGCCGGTGTCGCCCATGTTCGGGCGGGGGTACTCGCCGGTGTCGCCCGGGCCGCCCATGTTCGGCCGCGGGAATTCGCCCGTGTCCCCGGGGCCGCGTCCACCGCGCGGGGCGGCGTCCTCGAACCGGGGCTGGGCGTACTCACCGGTGTCACCCGGGCCCTGGCCGAGCTCCGGACGGGCGTACTCACCGGTGTCACCCGGGCCCCGGCCGAGCTCCGGACGGGCGAACTCGCCGGTGTCGCCGGGGCCGCGGCCGTAGTCGGGCCGGTTGAACTGGCCGGTGTCGGTCGGTCCCTGGCCGCCCTGCGGGCCATTGGCCCCGCGGCGCGGCTCGAACAGGTTGGGGCTGTCGCTCAACTGCGGCAGCTCACCGGTGTCGCCGGGGCCGCGGTTGCCGAACGGGTCGCGCCGGTGCCCGGAGCCGCCGAGGTCCGGACCGGCGAACTGGCCCGTGGAGTCGTACTCCTCATGCCCGCGCGGGGTGTCCACCGCGTCGCGCGGCGTGCCCGGCCAGTCGTCCTCGCCGGCCGCGGCGCGCGCGCCCCAACTGGTGCCCGGCTGGGACGGGGCCGGAAGCTCGGGCGCGGGGCCGCGGGTGGGGAGCTGCGGACGGCCGCCCTGGTCGCCCCCGTCGGCACGGGCCGGGGCGCCGGTCGGCGGAGCGACGGTCGGGCCGTCGCTGCGCTGCGGAAGCGGGGGACGGCCGGAGGGGGCGCCGGGGCCACCCTGACCACCGGGACCACCCTGACCACCGGGACCGCCCTGACCGCCGGGGACACCCTGACCACCGGGACCACCGGGACCGCCGGGGCCCGCGGGGGCGTTGCTCCGGGGGCCTGGAGGCCGCCCGCCCTCGAAGAAGTTGGTGCCGTCGGCCGGGGCGCCGCCCGCGGGGCCCGCACCGGCGCCGACCGGCCGGGTCGGCAGTCCGCTGCCGCTGTTGCCGGGCAGCGCGGTGCGTGAACCCGAGCCCGGGACCTGGCGCCGCGAGGGCGCCGAGCCGAGCAGCCCCGCCGAACTGTTGCCCTGACCGCCACCGACGGCCGGGGCACCCTGGCCCGACTTGCCGCCGGCGGCCTGCGGCGCCGGCTTCCGGCCGCCCTGGGCGACATCGACCGGCAGCATGACCAGCGCCGTCGTACCGCCCGAGTCGGACGGCCGGAGCTGGATGCGGATGCCGTGGCGCAGCGACAGCCGGCCGACCACGAACAGACCCATGCGCCGGGACACCGACACATCGACCGTGGGCGGGGAGGCCAGCCGCTCGTTGATCGCTGCCAGGTCCTCGGGCGAGAGCCCGATACCGGTGTCGTGGATCTCGACCAGCACCCGCCCGTCGGGCAGCGCATGACCGGTGACCTTGACCTTGGTCTGCGGCGAGGAGAAGGAAGTGGCGTTCTCCAGCAGCTCGGCGAGCAGGTGGACGAGGTCGTTGACGACCCGGCCGGCGACCTCGGTCGCCGGGACCGAGCTGAGCTCGATGCGCTCGTACTGCTCCACCTCGGAGGCGGCCGCGCGGAGCACGTCCACCAGCGGCACCGGCCGGGTCCACCGGCGGCCGGGCTCCTCGCCCGCGAGGACCAGGAGGTTCTCGCCGTTACGCCGCATACGGGTGGCGAGGTGGTCCAGCTTGAAGAGCGAGGAGAGCTGGTCCGGGTCGGCCTCGCGGCTCTCCAGCTCGGAGATGAGCGAGAGCTGGCGCTGGATGAGGCCCTGGCTGCGGCGCGAGAGGTTGGTGAACATCGCGTTGACGTTGCCCCGCAGCAGCGCCTGCTCGGCGGCGAGCCGGACCGCCTCGCGGTGCACGTCGTCGAAGGCCGCGGCCACCTTTCCGATCTCGTCCCGGCTGTGCACACCGACGGACTCGACGGAGGTGTCCACATCCTGCGGATCGGACTCGGAGAGCTGCTTGACCAGTTCGGGCAGCCGCTTCTGGGAGACATCCTGCGCGGTGTCCTGGAGGCGGCGCAGCGAGCGGACCATGGAGCGGGCGACGACGAAGGCGCCGACCAGGGAGACGCCGAGGACCAGCAGGATCAGCGCACCGTTGAGGATCGCGTCCTGCTGGGCGGAGTCGCGGAGCTCACGAGCCTTCTGCTGCATCTCGCTGAGCAGCGTCTCCTCGATCTTGCCCATCTCTTCGATCTTGATACTGTCCTGGTCGTACCAGTCCAGATCGGTGCGCTTCTCCGCCTTCAGCCCCTCGGGGTCGCGCACCGCGCGGTCGGCGTACATGGTCGCCGCCTTGATGTCGGGGCGGCTGTCCAGGGGGTCGAGCAGATCCTCGGAGTTGCCCTGGCGGATCTGCTTGAAGCGGCCGAGCGCCTCGTTCTCCTTGTCCACCGCGGTCCTGGCGAAGCGGCGGTCGTTGGCGGAGAAGTCGGCGCCCTTGGGGTCGGCGAGCGCGGCGCTGATGAGTGCGCGCTGGATGGAGGCGTACTCCTTGGCGGAGGAGAAGGTGGCGAGCGCGCGGGTGTTGTTGATCATCGCGCGGTTGCTGGTCGCCTGCGCCATGTCCTGGGAGAGCAGCAGCAGCGAGTTGATCAGCTCGTTGTAGTTCTGGACCGTCAGCGAGTAGTACTGGCTGTTGTCGTAGGCCGTGTCACGGACCTCGTTGATCTTGCCGAGTTGACGGTCGATGTTGACGAGCGTGGACTGCACACCGGCCAGCGACTGGTCGCCGGGGTCGATCTGGTGCGTGGCCTCGCGGAAGGCCGTGATGGCGCGGTTGGTGTCCTCACGCGTGGAGACGACCCGGTCGTCCTTGTCGTTGCCCTTGCCCGCCAGCGGGCCGGCCGACTTGTCGCGCTCCTCCTGGAGCGCGCTGGCGAGCTGGGTGGCCTGCTGCGTCATCTTGGTGAGCAGCTTCATCTGGTCGAGCTGCTGGATGTTGTCCAGCGAGCCCTCGATGCGCAGCGCCCCCAGGGTGGTCGCCGCGACCACCGGGAGCGTGAGCAGAGAGACCAGTCGGGTGCTGATGCGCCAGTTGCGCAGGGCCATGCGACTGCCGGGCCCGCTGGGGCCGGAGGTCTTCGGCTTGGCAGGCTGCTCCGCGTCTCCGCCGCCACTGGGCGCACTGATCCGGGTAGCGCTCTGCGTACCGGCCTCGGGGCTCTGATCGCCCAGAGTCCTGCCGCTGCTCCCCTGGGCGCGCTGGGGCGAGGAGCCGCGGTCGGTCCCGCCACGCGGCTCCGGGTCCGCCGAAGCATCCCCTCGGCCCTGGCGGGCCTGGGGAGCCCCCATACCATCCCTCTTGATACGTCCCTGCACTAGCGTCGCAACCTCTGGACCAGGCGCTCCCCCGGAGGACCGGCGGAGCGGTGTCGAGTCGTGGGGGACCGCGATCCCCCCTGTCGGTCGTGAGTGACCGGCGCGCTTCCTTTCATGTCGACAAGAGGCGCCCCCGCCGCTCGGCGCCTCTGTGCTGCGCCCCCGTGCGCGCCGGTGATTCCCGCGGCGGTCCCGGGAATTGCAGCACAGTGCCGGATGCTGCAACAAGGGCAATGGATAAGGCTGTGATCCGTGTGACGCTCAGTGTGGACTTTATTACCGGACGTAGAAAGTCATGTCGGCGATAACGGACTTTCGTGTACGAATCGAAGGTCGTAATCGAGTGTCCGGCTAGCGATGATCAAGAGCGGAACGTCAGGTTCAGGTATGCGATGTCCGTTTAGGGCGATTGCGCAACTGTCTCCTATGTGGCTTTTGCCTGATCATTCGTGAGCAATATCACATGCTGGCGGTGACTTTTCCTGCGAATCCATGGGCAAGGCCGCCTCTAGCCTGACGCTTTACACAGCCGGTACGGACGACAAGATCGAGGCGTAAACCAAGTGAAGACGACCATGATGTTCCACTCCATAGCCAACCCGCGGCGCACCACCCTGGCCCATCTCGAGGACGTCCAAGAGCTGGGAGACGCCCAGGAGATCAAGGACGCCGACGACCTGTCGGCCGCGCCCGAGGAGCAGTCGGAGCACCGCGTCGACCTGCCGAACCGGACCGCGAACCCCAAGCGCACCGTGCTGACCGAGGCTCCGGGCCACTGATTCCCCGGGGCTGTGGCGGACGCCACCACTCCCGGCAGGTGGGACGGCGGCGCGCGGGACGCGGAGCGATAGCCTGGAGCGTCAGTCTCCAGCGAGTTCAGTCAAGGAGCCAAGGCTTCCCGTGCGCATCGCCAGATTCTCCATCGACGGCAACGTCGCCTTCGGCGTGGTGGAGGGTGAGCCGTCCGATCAGGACGGCCCCGTCATCGACATCATCAAGGGCCACCCCTTCGCCGAATTCGAGCGCTCGGGCCAGAAGGTCCCGCTGAGCAAGGTCCGGCTGCTGCCGCCCGTCCTGCCGAACAAGGTCGTCGGAATCGGGCGCAACTACGCCGAGCACGCGGCGGAGCTGGGCAATGAGGTCCCCGACGTCCCGGTCGTCTTCTTCAAGCCGTCCACCTCCGTGATCGGCCCCGGCGACCCCGTCACGTATCCCTCCTTCTCCTCCGAGGTGCACTACGAGGCCGAGCTGGCCGTGGTGATCGGACGGATGTGCCGTGAGGTTCCGCGTGAGCGCGTCAAGGACGTCATCCTCGGCTACACCTGCGGCAACGACATCACGGCCCGCGACGCCCAGCGGCGTGAGAAGCAGTGGGCGCGGGCCAAGGGCTTCGACACCTCGTGTCCGCTGGGCCCCTGGGTGGAGACCGATATCGACCTGACGCGCGCCGCCGATCTCGGCATCATGTGCACCGTCAACGGCGAGCAGCGTCAGCTCGGCCGGACGAGCGAGATGGTGCGCCCGATCGAGGATCTGATCGTGCACATCACCGAGGCGATGACGCTGCTCCCCGGCGACGTCGTGCTCACCGGCACTCCGGCGGGCGTCGGCCCGCTCTCCGTCGGCGACGAGGTCGCCGTCACCATCGAAGGCATCGGCACTCTCACCAACAAGGTGATCAAGCGTGGCTAGCGCATCCCCCTCCGCCCCCGTGCGAGTTCGTTTCTGTCCCTCGCCGACCGGCAACCCCCATGTCGGCATGGTCCGCACGGCCCTGTTCAACTGGGCCTTCGCCCGTCACCACGGTGGCACCCTGGTGTTCCGCATCGAGGACACCGACGCCGCGCGCGACTCCGAGGAGTCCTACACACAGCTCCTGGACGCCATGCGCTGGCTGGGCCTGGACTGGGACGAGGGCCCCGAGGTCGGCGGACCGCACGCGCCCTACCGCCAGTCGCAGCGGATGGACCTCTACCGCGAGGTCGCGGACAAGCTGCTGGAGGCGGGCCACGCCTACCGCTGCTACTGCACCGCCGAGGAGCTGGAGGAGCGCCGCGAGGCGGCCCGCAAGGCCGGCCGGCCCTCCGGCTACGACGGCACCTGCCGCACCCTGACCGCCGAGCAGATCGCCGCGTACGAGGCCGAAGGGCGCGTCTCGATCGTGCGCTTCCGGATGCCGGACGAGCCGATCACCTTCACCGACCTGGTGCGCGGTGAGCTGACCTTCACCCCCGAGAACGTCTCGGACTACGGCATCGTGCGGGCCAACGGCGCGCCCCTCTACACGCTCGTCAACCCCGTGGACGACGCGCTGATGGAGATCACGCATGTGCTGCGCGGCGAGGACCTGCTCTCCTCCACCCCGCGGCAGATCGGGCTCTACCGGGCGCTCGCCGAGATCGGTGTGGGCTCCGGCGCGGTGCCCGCGTTCGGCCACCTCCCGTATGTCATGGGCGAGGGCAACAAGAAGCTCTCCAAGCGCGATCCGCAGTCCTCGCTGAACCTCTACCGGGAGCGCGGCTTCCTCCCCGAGGGACTGCTCAACTACCTCTCCCTGCTGGGCTGGTCGCTCTCGTCCGACCGGGACGTCTTCTCGCCGGCGGAGATGGTCGAGGCGTTCGACATCTCGGCGGTGAACGCCAACCCGGCGCGTTTCGACCTCAAGAAGGCCGAGGCGATCAACGCGGACCACATCCGGCTGCTGGATGTGAAGGCGTTCATCGAGGCGTGCGAGCCCTGGCTGAAGGCCCCGCACGCGCCGTGGTCCCCGGACGCCTTCGACGCGGCCGCCTTCGCGGCGCTGGCCCCGCTGGCCCAGACCCGGCTGACGGTTCTGTCCGACATCACCGCGAACGTGGACTTCCTCTTCCTCGACGAGCCCGCCCAGGACGAGGCGTCCTGGACCAAGGCGATGAAGCCGGGCGCGGACGCGCTGCTGGCCTCGGTCCGTACCCGGCTCGCCGAGGCGGACTGGGACGCCGAGACCCTGAAGGCCGCGGTCCTCGCGGCCGGCGAGGAGCACGGCCTCAAACTGGGCAAGGCCCAGGCCCCGCTGCGCGTCGCGGTCACCGGCCGCACGGTCGGGCTGCCGCTGTTCGAGTCCCTGGAGGTCCTTGGCCGCGAGCGCACGCTGGCCCGTGTGGACGCGGCGCTGGCGAAGCTGGCCGGATAGGGGCGCGGGGCGCTGCCTGGGCCTGTGAGGCGGCGCCACTCGCGGTGATACTCGTTTTGGTGGCCCGTCCACCATCGGGTAATGTTCTTCCTGCGCCGGACGGGCGGGCCGAGAGGCCGGGCCGAGGCGCAAGCCAGACAAAACCCCTTACGGGGGTGGCGTTTTGGTGGGGTATGGTGTAATTGGCAGCACGAGTGATTCTGGTTCACTTAGTCTAGGTTCGAGTCCTGGTACCCCAGCAAGAGGTCCTTCGGATAACTGATGGATCTCTTGATCAAAGCAGGACCAAGCCCCCGTTGTGTAGCGGCCTAGCACGCTGCCCTCTCAAGGCAGTAGCGCCGGTTCGAATCCGGTCGGGGGTACGGATCTCTTCGCAAGACGGAGATCGCTAGGGCCCCCGTTGTGTAGCGGCCTAGCACGCCGCCCTCTCAAGGCGGTAGCGCCGGTTCGAATCCGGTCGGGGGTACTGGTCTATACCATGGGCTATGGTGTAATTGGCAGCACGAGTGATTCTGGTTCATTTAGTCTAGGTTCGAGTCCTGGTAGCCCAGCGCGGTACATGATGTCCAGTAGCATGTGCTGACTCAGGCCCCCGTTGTGTAGCGGCCTAGCACGCCGCCCTCTCAAGGCGGTAGCGCCGGTTCGAATCCGGTCGGGGGTACCAGCGAAAAGCCCTCCGCGACAGCGCGGGGGGCTTTTTCGTGCCCTGGCCACTCCGTGAATTCACCCCCTGGTCACGGCTCACTCCGCGAAGCGGCGCCCGGATTCCTCGGTTTGCGCGAGCCGCCGCAGGCTGAGCAGCACCGGCTCGTAGAGCACCGTCAGTGCCACCACCGCCTCGATCCGCTCGGGCGGGGTGTCGAAGGTCTCCACCAGGTCCAGGTCGGCGACGGCCAGTTCGCCCGCCAGCCGGGCGTGCACCAGCAGATGCTCGGTGTCATGGGGATATCCCAGG
The DNA here is from genome assembly GCF_000147815.2 of Streptomyces violaceusniger Tu 4113. NCBI lineage: Bacteria > Bacillati > Actinomycetota > Actinomycetes > Kitasatosporales > Streptomycetaceae > Streptomyces > Streptomyces violaceusniger. The sequence goes on from NC_015957.1 coordinate 1,816,164, forward strand.
CGGTCCAGCGAGGCGATGGCCGCGACCAGCATCCGGTAGGCGGGGGAGGTGTCGCCCAGCTCCTGGCCGTAGGACCAGTCCATCCGCCGCAGTACGGTGTCCACCTGCTCCCGGGCCCGCGCCGCGTGCGGATCGTCCTCGTCGGGCTCGGCGCCGTGCGGCAGCGCCCAGACCGCGGCTCCCATCCGGGCGTTCTGGCTGAGCGACTCGTCCTCGGCGGCCTCCAGCACCTCGCGCGCCGTGGCCACCGGCATCCGGCCGACCTGGATCAGCGAGCGCACCAGCCGCAGTCGGCGCAGATGCTCCTCGCCGTACTCGGACTTGGTGGCGGTGATCCGCTCTCCCGGCGGCAGCAGCCGCTCGCGCAGATAGTACTTGATCGTCGCGGTGGACACTCCGCTGCGCTCGCTGAGCTCCGCCAGTCGCATCCCTGTTGCACCTTCCGTTGGAGAGTGGCACTATCCAAGACTATCCCGACGTGGGGACAAGGGGATCACCATGGGTGCCGAGCTGTTCGCCGGCCGTATGACCGCCGAGGCCGAGGGGGAGGTCACCGTCTTCCTGATCGGCATGCGCATCAACCGCTTCCGCGCGCTGCGGAGCTGGCTGCCGGTCTTCAGGGCGATGCCGCGGATGCTCCGCGAGCTGTCGCGGGACAAGGAGAGCGGGATGCTGAGCTATCAGCTCCTGTTCGGCGCGCCCCGGGTGCTCTACGTCGTCCAGTACTGGGACTCGCACGAGAAGCTGCTGGAGTACGCGTCGGCCCAGGGCAAGGAGCACCGCCCCGCCTGGGCGGCGTTCAACCGCCGGATGCGGGAGGGCCGGGACAAGGTCGGCTTCTGGCACGAGACCTATGTCGTACCGGCCGGGGCGCACGAGGCGATCTACCTCAACATGCCGGCGTTCGGCCTGGGCCAGGCCACCGGGGTCGTCCCGGTCGGCCGCCGCGGTGACCGCGCGGCCGACCGGCTGAGCCTGAACTGAAGAGGGCGTAACGGGGCGTGATCAGTTGCCGCGACGCAGGGCGTCCGTCAGGCGGGCCGCCGCGTCGATGACGGCCTGGGCGTGCATCCGGCCCGGGTGGCGGGTCAGCCGCTCGATCGGTCCGGAGACGGAGACGGAGGCGACCACGCGGTTGGACGGGCCGCGCACGGGCGCGGAGACGGACGCCACGCCGGGCTCCCGCTCGCCGATCGACTGGGCCCAGCCCCGCCGTCGTACGCCCGACAGGGCCGTGGCGGTGAACCGGGCCCCCTGCAGTCCGCGGTGCAGCCGCTCCGGCTCCTCCCAGGCCATCAGGACCTGTGCGGCCGAGCCGGCCTTCATGGGCAGGGTGGAGCCGACCGGCACGGTGTCCCGCAGTCCGGACAGCCGCTCGGCCGCGGCGACACAGATGCGCATGTCTCCCTGGCGCCGGTAGAGCTGCGCGCTCTCGCCGGTCACATCCCGGAGATGGGTGAGCACGGGACCGGCCGTGGCGAGCAGCCGGTCCTCGCCCGCCGCCGCTGCCAGTTCGGCCAGGCGGGGGCCCAGAATGAAGCGTCCCTGCATGTCACGTGCCACCATCCGGTGGTGCTCGAGTGCTACCGCGAGCCGGTGTGCCGTGGGGCGGGCGAGACCGGTCGCCCCGACCAGTCCGGCGAGGGTGGCCGGGCCGGACTCCAGGGCGCTCAGGACCAGAGCCGCCTTGTCGAGAACGCCGACGCCGCTAGTGTTGTCCATGAAACGATACTCGCGTCTCACAGTGTGAAACGCAAGTTCAATTTCCGGGGAGACCCGCCACTCTGTAAATGGCGGGCCCGCAGACCAGGGCACGCAGTCGAGACAAGCTGGGCCGGCACTGGCGCCGGCCGGAGGGAATGCGATGGGACGGACACTCGCGGAGAAGGTCTGGGACGACCATGTCGTCCGGCACGCCGAAGGCGAGCCTGACCTGCTCTTCATCGATCTGCACCTGCTGCACGAGGTGACCAGCCCGCAGGCGTTCGACGGCCTGCGCAAGGCCGGCCGCACGGTCCGTCGTACCGATCTCACCCTCGCGACCGAGGACCACAACACCCCCACCCTCGACATCGACAAGCCGATCGCGGACCCCGTCTCCCGCGCCCAGTTGGAGACGCTGCGCAAGAACTGCGCGGAGTTCGGTGTCCGGCTGCACCCGCTCGGCGATGTCGAGCAGGGCGTCGTCCACGTGGTGGGACCGCAGCTTGGACTGACCCAGCCCGGTACGACCGTGGTCTGCGGTGACAGCCACACCTCGACCCACGGCGCCTTCGGCGCGCTCGCGTTCGGCATCGGCACCAGCCAGGTCGAGCATGTGCTGGCGACCCAGACGCTGCCGCTCGCGCCGTTCAAGACCATGGCGATCACCGTCGAGGGCGAGCTGCCCGAGAGCGTCACCGCCAAGGACCTGATCCTGGCGATCATCGCGAAGATCGGCACCGGCGGCGGCCAGGGCTATGTGCTCGAGTACCGCGGCTCCGCCATCGAGAAGCTCTCGATGGAGGCCCGGATGACCGTGTGCAACATGTCCATCGAGGCGGGCGCCCGCGCGGGCATGATCGCTCCGGACGAGACGACCTTCGCCTATCTGGATGGTCGCCCGCACGCTCCCCAGGGCGACGACTGGGACGCGGCCGTCGCGTACTGGCGCACCCTGCGCAGCGACGACGACGCGGTCTTCGACCGTGAGGTCGTCATCGACGCCTCCGAACTCGCCCCGTTCGTCACCTGGGGCACCAACCCCGGCCAGGGCGCTCCGCTGTCGGAGTCGGTCCCGGACCCGGCCTCGTTCGAGGACGCCAGCGAGCAGTTCGCCGCCGAGAAGGCCCTGGAGTACATGGGTCTGACGGCAGGTCAGCCGCTGCGCCACATCGCGGTGGACACGGTCTTCGTCGGTTCCTGCACCAACGGCCGCATCGAGGACCTGCGCTCCGCCGCCTCGGTGCTGTCCGGCCGCTCGGTGGCCGACGGCGTACGGATGTTGGTGGTCCCCGGCTCGGTACGGGTCGCCCTGCAGGCCGTCGAGGAGGGGCTGGACAAGGTGTTCACCGCCGCCGGCGCCGAGTGGCGGCACGCGGGCTGCTCGATGTGCCTGGGCATGAACCCCGACCAGCTCGCGCCCGGTGAGCGCTCGGCGTCCACGTCCAACCGCAACTTCGAGGGCCGGCAGGGCAAGGGCGGCCGGACCCATCTGGTCTCGCCGCAGGTCGCCGCCGCCACCGCGGTACTGGGCCATCTGGCCTCGCCCGCCGATCTGTCCGACGCGGCCGTATCGACTCCCGTGGGGGCCTGAGCAGACATGGAAGCATTCACCACACACACCGGCCGGGCCGTTCCGCTGCGCCGCAGCAACGTGGACACGGACCAGATCATCCCGGCGCACTGGCTCAAGAAGGTCACCCGCGACGGCTTCGAGGACGGACTCTTCGAGGCCTGGCGCAAGGACCCGGAGTTCGTGCTCAACACGGCCGCGTACAAGGGCGGAACGGTGCTGGTGGCCGGTCCCGACTTCGGCACCGGCTCCTCGCGCGAGCACGCGGTATGGGCGCTGCAGAACTACGGCTTCAAGGCCGTCATCTCGTCCCGCTTCGCCGACATCTTCCGCGGCAACTCCCTCAAGAACGGGCTGCTGACCGTCGTCCTGCCGCAGGAGACCGTGGACCGGCTGTGGAAGCTGGTCGAGGCGGACCCCACCGCGGAGGTCACCGTGGACCTCGTCGACCGCCAGGTTCGAGCCGAGGGCATCACGGCTGATTTTGAGCTTGACGAGAATGCCCGGTGGCGACTCCTGGAGGGGCTGGACGACATCAGTCTCACCCTCAGGGAGGACGAATCCATCGCCGCGTACGAGGCGCGTCGTCCCTCCTTCAAGCCGAGCACGGTGGTGGTCTGACCCCCCGGTTCTCCCTGTACAGAGCGGGTTTGGCAAGATGCGCCGCCGGTCCTCGGACCGGCGGCGCATCGGCATGTTGAGGCCCCGTGAAGCGACAACTCGCCTCAGATGGCACAATCAGTGCATGGAACGCGACGGCCAACTCGAGCTCTACGGCATCGTCGCCGACCGGCTCAAGGAAGCGCACGCAAGGGTGCGCGCACTGCAAGTCCCGGAGGGCGTACGGATGGCGCTGTCCCGGAAGCTGCTGGTCATCACCTCAGCGGCGAAACACGATCTCGCAGATGCGGCAAAGCGTCTGGAGCGGTTGATGAACGACCTCGACGAGGGCCGTTTCCCCCAAGATCCCGACACCGACGGAAGTCCGTGACGATCGAGTGCGTTGCGGCACAAGGGTGATTAGCCCGTTTCGTGTTTGATTTGCGGTATATATCTGCCTAACGTGCGAAAAGGCTTGAACACATTGATTCCGGCAATGTCTCCGAAGGGGAAGACGTGAACAAGGCGCAGCTCGTAGAAGCGATTGCCGACAAGGTTGGCGGCCGTCAGCAGGCCGCCGAAGCCGTCGACGCAGTTCTGGACGCCATCGTCCGGGCGGTCGTCGCCGGGGAGCGAGTTTCAGTCACTGGATTTGGTTCGTTCGAGAAGGTGGAACGGCCCGCCCGGTACGCCCGTAACCCGCAGACCGGGGAGCGCGTGAGGGTCAAGAAGACCTCGGTGCCCCGCTTCCGTGCCGGTCAGGGGTTCAAGGACCTGGTGAGCGGCTCCAAGAAGCTCCCGCGCGGCGGTGAGGTCGCCGTGAAGAAGGCCCCCAAGGGCAGCCTCCAGGTCGCCGCGAAGAAGGCCGCGGCCAAGAAGGCGACCGCCAAGAAGGCTCCTGCGAAGAAGACGACGGCCAAGAAGGCGACGGCCAAAACGGCCCCGGCCAAGGCCGCCGCCAAGAAGGCCCCCGCCAAGAAGGCGACGGCCAAGACGGCGCCCGCCAAGGCCGCCGCCAAGAAGGCCCCGGCGCGCAAGACGAGCGCCCGTAAGACCACCACGAAGAAGACCACCGCCAGGAAGCGCTAAGCCGGCGGCGCACAGGCGCCGCACTGTTCACGCGCCGGGCCGGGCTCCCCGAGGGAGCCCGGCCCGCGGTGCTGTCTGCGGTGCTGTCCGTGGCGTTCAGAACGTCTGCAGCGTGACGAAGACGACCCGGCGCTGCTCGCCCTCGCCCTCCACCTCGATCCGCACCCGCTGGCCCGGGCGCAGCATCCGCAGCCCCCCGGCGTCGAAGGCCGCGGTGTCGAACGGCAGCGGGGTGCCGTCGTCGAGCAGCACGCTGCCGGCGCGGGTCTCGGGGTCGTACGTATAGGCGGTTCCCTGCATGTCCGCCAGCCTAGCCCTGGTGTGGGCGCCCACGCCCAGGGCCACCGCCGCGCGCAGATCCACGGCCGTGTCCACGTCGCGCCGCACCGAGTCCACCCCCGCCAGCTCGATCTCCCGCGCCCCCGACGCCCGGTGCCGGGCCCGTGAGGCGCCCCCGAAGGCGGGCGCCAGATCGGCACCGGGCGCCGCCGAGAGGAGGGTCGTGCCCACCCCCGCGGTGTCCGCCAGAAAGGCGCGTGGGAAGCCGGAGGCGGCCTCGAGCACCAGGTCGAGCTCCGCGGGCCGCAGCGCCGGGAGATCGGCGTTCATCGCCGCCACGGCGGCCCCCGGCCGCTCCCCGCGGACGGCGAGGGCGCCGTGCGCCAGCGCCGCGTTCAGCCCGCGCCCCGGGGAGTCGGGCAGGATCCGGGCGCCGAGGGCGGAGAGCTCACGTCCGGCGAGCGGGTCGTCGGTGACGACGGTCACCCCCCGCACCCAGCGGCTCGCCAGCGCCGCGTCCACCGTGTCCTGAGCGAACGACAGCGCGAGCGAGGCCCGGAGGCCGTCCCCCGCGGCGTCGGAGAGCCTGGTCTTCGCCCGTGACAAGGGCTTCAGCGGCACCACGAGGGTCCAGGTCACAGGGGCTCCGTTTCTTCCCACGGGCCTCATTCTGACCTGCTGCCCGGCTCGCCGAAGACGTGCGGGGTTACGGTGTTCTCGACAGACAGGGTGCCTGGAGCGACACTTGTGCGGCTGCAGGGGACGACAGCAAGCCAGCAGGTCAGCAGGGTCCAAGAGAGGATGTTCCGAGTGTCCGGCCGCAGAATCGGCTTCTGGTACCGCACGGCAGCGGTCTTGTGCAAACCGCCGCTGGTGGTTCTGTTCAAGCGGGACTGGCACGGAATGGAGCACATTCCGGCCGACGGTGGATTTATCACCGCGATAAATCACAACTCGTATCTCGACCCCCTCTCCTACGCGCACTTCCAGTACAACACCGGCAGGGTGCCGCGCTTCCTCGCCAAGGCCGCCCTCTTCAGGGGCGGCTTCATGGGCACCATGCTCCGCGGCACCGGCCAGATCCCCGTCTACCGCGAGTCCACCGATGCCGCCAACGCCTTCCGGGCCGCCGTGGACGCCATCAACAAGGGCGAGTGCGTGGCCTTCTACCCCGAGGGCACCCTCACCCGCGACCCCGACATGTGGCCCATGCGCGGAAAGACCGGTGCGGCGCGGGTCGCGCTGCTCACCAAGGCCCCCGTCATCCCCGTCGCCCAGTGGGGCGCCAACGAGGCCGTGCCGCCGTACGCCAAGGAGAAGCGGGTCCGCCTCTTCCCGCGCAAGACGCTCAAGGTGCTCGCCGGCCCGCCGGTGGACCTGTCCGGGTTCTACGGCCAGGAGCCCACCGCGGAGGTCCTCCGGGCGGCCACCGACGTCATCATGGACGCCATCACCGACCTCCTCTCCGAGGTGCGCGGAGAGCCGGCGCCCGTTCACCGGCCCGGCCGGGCCATCAGCACCAGCACCGACGGCCCGCCGCTCCCGCTGGCCGATGAGGAGAGCAAGTGACGCGCTGCGCCGTCTTCGGCACCGGCTCCTGGGGCACCGCCTTCGCGATGGTGCTCGCCGACGCCGGCTGCGAGGTGACGCTGTGGGGCCGCCGGCCCGGTGTCGTCGAGGCCATCAACACCGGCCGCACCAATCCCGACTACTTCCCCGGGGTGCGGCTCCCCGACGGCGTGCGGGCCACCACCGACCCGGCCGAGGCCGCGGCCGGCGCGGAGTTCACCGTCTTCTCCGTGCCCTCCCAGACGCTGCGCGGCAACCTCTCCGAATGGGCCCCGCTGCTGGCCGCCGACACCGTGCTGGTCTCCCTGATGAAGGGCGTCGAACTCGGCACGGCCAAGCGGATGAGCGAGGTCGTGCAGGAGGTCGCCAAGGCGCCCGCGGAGCGCGTCGCGGTGCTCACCGGGCCCAACCTCGCCAAGGAGATCGCCGCCCGGCAGCCCGCCGCCTCCGTGGTGGCCTGCCCGGACGAGAGCGTGGCCCGCCGCCTCCAGACCGCCTGCCACACCGCGTACTTCCGCCCGTACACCAACACCGACGTGGTCGGCTGCGAGCTGGGCGGCGCGGTGAAGAACGTCATCGCGCTGGCCGTGGGCATCGCCGACGGCATGGGGCTCGGCGACAACACCAAGGCGTCGCTCATCACCCGCGGCCTCGCCGAAACGACCAGGCTGGGCCTGGCGATGGGCGCCGACGCGCACACCTTCGCGGGCCTGGCGGGCATGGGCGACCTCGTCGCCACCTGCTCCTCCCCGCTCTCCCGCAACCACACCTTCGGCACCAACCTGGGGCGCGGGATGACGCTGGAGGAGACCATCGCGGTCACCAAGCAGACCGCGGAGGGCGTCAAGTCGTGCGAGTCCGTGCTGGATCTCGCCCGGCGCTTCGATGTCGACATGCCCATCACCGAGACCGTCGTCGAGATCGTGCACGACGGCAAACAGCCGCTTGTCGCACTCAAAGAGCTGATGTCCCGCAGCGCCAAGGCCGAGCGGCACTGACGCCACGCGGACCGCAAGGTAACCTCGACGCGATATGAGCAGCCAGACCCCTTCCCCAGGCCCTGTCCCGGCTTCTTCCGGAGGCGAGCGGCACAAGCCGCGCGTCGCGGTCGTCTTCGGCGGCCGCAGCTCCGAGCACGCCATCTCGGTGGTCACCGCGGGCGCCGTGCTGCGCGCCATCGACCGCGAGAAGTACGACGTGCTGCCGATCGGCATCACCGCTGACGGCCGTTGGGCGCTGACCGCCGACGAGCCCGAGCGGATGGGCATCGCGGGCCGCGAGCTGCCCAGCGTGGAACGGCTCGCCGAGTCCGGCGAAGGTTCGGTCGTCCTCCCGGTCGACCCGGGGAACCGTGAGGTCGTCTACAGCGAGCCGGGGTCGGTGCCCAAGGCGCTGGGCGACGTCGACGTCGTCTTCCCCATGCTGCACGGCCCGTACGGCGAGGACGGCACCCTTCAGGGGCTGCTGGAGCTGTCCGGGGTGCCGTATGTGGGCGCCGGGGTGCTCGCCTCCGCCGTGGGCATGGACAAGGAGTACATGAAGCGGGTGTTCGTCTCCTTCGGGCTGCCCGTCGGCCCGTACGAGGTGATCCGCCCCCGGGAGTGGCAGCAGGAACCTTCCGCCGCCCGCCGCCGGATCGTGGAGTTCGCCGCGGAGCACGGCTGGCCGCTCTTCGTGAAGCCCGCGCGGGCCGGCTCGTCCATCGGCATCACCAAGGTCGAGGACCCGGCGGACCTGGACGAGGCCATCGAGGAGGCCCGGCGCCACGACCCGAAGGTCATCGTGGAGGCGCTGCTGCGCGGCCGCGAGATCGAATGCGGGGTGCTGGAGTACGAGGACGGGCCGCGCGCGAGCCTGCCCGCCGAGATCCCGCCGGTCTCCTCCCACGCCTTCTACGACTTCGAGGCGAAGTACATCGACTCGGCGGCCGGCATCGTGCCCGCGCCGCTCACCGAGGAGCAGACCCGGCGGGTCCAGGAGCTCGCGGTGGCCGCCTTCGACGCGGCGTCCTGCGAGGGGCTGGTCCGGGCCGACTTCTTCCTGCTGGACAGTGGCGAGTTCGTGATCAACGAGATCAACACCATGCCCGGCTTCACCCCGATCTCGATGTACCCGCGCATGTGGCAGGAGAGCGGTGTGAGCTACCCCGAGCTGGTGGACCGGCTGCTGCAGGCCGCGCTGCGCCGCTCGACGGGGCTGCGCTAGGGCCCAGGCCCCTAGGCCACGCCCTTGGGCACCGTCTTCTTGACGGCCTTGGCGAGGTCGATCAGGGCGTTGATCTCGGGGGCGTACTTCCTGGGCACGGTCACCTCGACATACGCCCGGCGAAGTACGGTGGTGAAGCGGTAGCCGTCCTTTTGCTTCTCCGGCAGCCACTCGACGCCGTTCACCTCGGCCGACTCGGTCGTGGAGCCCATGGCCGCCGGCCGGGGGACCCCGCAGCGCAGTTGCACGGCGGGGTCCCCCCACACGGCTGTGTAGTCCGAGGCGGGATCGGTGGTGCCCCGCTTCAGCCCGTTCACGGTGGTGGGCAGTTCCTTGTGGAGTGCTCGGCACACCGCCGCCGCCTGCGCGGACGGCGAGGGAACCGTGAGCGCCACGCTGTCGTCGGAATCCCCGATGAAGGAGCAACCGGCCACCGGCACCAGGGCCAGCGCCATGGTGGCGGAGAGCGGAACGAGCCTTCGGGTGAGACTACGGTGTGCGCATTCCATCGGCCGAGCATACGGGGGAGCTAGAGATGGACGACCGGGCAGGTGAGAGTACGAGTGATGCCTTCGACTTGCTGGACTTTCGCGACCACCATGCGGCCGAGTTCATCGACCGTGTCGGCCTGGGCGCGGACGATCACGTCGTAAGGGCCCGTGACGTCCTCCGCCTGTATCACCCCGGGGAGCTTGGCGATGACGTCGGCCACGGTCGAGGCCTTGCCGACCTCGGTTTGGATCAGGATGTACGCCTGTACCACGGAACCTCCAGGGCGGCTACGAGGATCATGTGGAGAGAAGGGACGCCACGGTACCGCGTCGCCATGCGGCGCGGGGAGACCCGCGCGGGGAGCGCGGTGTGGTGGGCAAGCGGCCACGAGCACGAAGGGGCGATGGGATGAAGGGCACCGTGGGCGAGTTGGGGGAGTTCGGGCTCATCAGAGAGCTCACCTCCCGGCTCACCACCACCCCGGCGGTGAGGTTGGGGCCCGGTGACGATGCCGCGGTTGTGGCCGCGCCCGACCGGAGGGTCGTGGCCAGTACGGATGTCCTGCTGGAGGGCAGGCACTTCCGCAGGGACTGGTCCACCGCCTATGACGTCGGCCGTAAGGCCGCGGCCCAGAACCTGGCGGACATCGCGGCCATGGGCGCGGTGCCGACCGCGCTGCTGCTCGGCCTGGTGGTCCCCGCCGATCTGCCGGTGACCTGGCCGGCCGAGCTGATGGACGGCATCCGCGACGAATGCCAGGTCGCGGGCGCGGCCGTGGTCGGCGGCGATGTGGTGCGCGGGGACACCATCACCGTGGCCATCACCGCCCTGGGCGATCTGCGCAACCATGAGCCGGTCACCCGATCCGGTGCCCAGCCCGGCGACGTTGTCGCCGTCACCGGATGGCTGGGCTGGTCGGCGGCCGGACACGCGGTGCTCTCACGCGGCTTCCGCTCGCCGCGGGCCTTCGTCGAGGCGCACCGCCGGCCGGAACCGCCGTACCACGCCGGTCCCGCCGCCGCCGGGCTCGGCGCGACCGCCATGACCGATGTGAGCGACGGGCTGGTGGCCGACCTCGGGCATATCGCGGAGGCCAGCAAGGTCCGTATCGATCTGCGCTCGGGGGACATCGACATCCCCTCGCAGATGTCGGACATCGGTCAGGCGGTGGGCGTCGATCCGCTGCAGTGGGTGCTCAGCGGGGGAGAGGACCACGCGATCGTGGCCACTTTCCCGCCCGACGCCAAGCTGCCGGCCCGCTGGAAGGTGATCGGCGAGGTGCTGAACCCCTCGGCGCTGCCCCAGGTGACGGTGGACGGAGCCCCCTGGGCCCATGGGGGCTGGGACCACTTCGGCGACGGTGAGGGTGCCGAGTGACGGCAAGGGCAATGCCGAGTCGGAGATAGGGGCGCCGAGCCGGCGGTAAGAGCGTCGAGTCCGCCGTAAGGGCGTCGAGTCGTTGGCAGGGAGCCGCGTCGGCGGTTAAGGGCGCCGAGGGGGGACATCGGGGGCGCGGGGGCGGCGAGTAGATTCGCCCCATGGTCCTGCCTCCTCGTATCCCCCGCCCCTCCCATGACGGCTCGGCGCCCGTGCGCGTCCTCACCGTCGCCGGATCGGACTCCGGCGGCGGTGCGGGTATCCAGGCCGATCTGAAGACCATGCTGGCCCTCGGCGCCCACGGCATGAGCGTGATCACCGCGGTGACGGCGCAGAACTCCCTGGGCGTCCAGGGCGCCTGGGAGCTGCCAGCCGAGGCCGTACGGGCCCAGTTCCGCAGTGTGGCCGACGACATCGGCGTCCAGGCGGTCAAGACCGGCATGCTGGCGACCGCCGAACTGGTCGAGACCGTCGCCGCGCTGCTCGCGGACTTGCCCGCGCCGGTGGTCGTCGATCCGGTCGGGGTCTCCAAGCACGGTGACCCGCTGCTGGCCACCGAGGCGCTCGACGCGGTCCGTACGAAGCTGCTGCCGACCGCGACCGTCGCCACGCCCAACCTGGACGAGGTGGCTCAGCTCACCGGCGTCCGGGTGGAGTCGGAGGACGATCAGCGGCGGGCGGCCGGGGCGGTGCTGGGGCACGGCCCGCGCTGGGCGCTGATCAAGGGCGGCCATCTGCCCGGCGGTGAGGCGGTGGATCTGCTCACGGACGGCACCGAGGAGCACTGGCTGCGGGCGCCCCGCCACGACAACCGCCATACGCACGGCACGGGATGCACCCTCGCCGCGGCGATCGCCACGTATCTGGCGGGCGGATACGAGGTCCCTCAGGCCGTCACGGCGGCCAAGGAGTACGTCACGGGCGCCATCGCGGCGGGCTTCCCGCTGGGCGCGGGCATCGGCCCGGTCGACCACGGGTGGTTGCGGGGATGACGGACGCAGCGCGTGCGTAAGGGCACGCGAAAAGGCCGGTCCACATCCTGGTGGACCGGCCTCGGCGTACCGGATCCCGCTTGCGCGGGGAGGCCCTGCGACTAGACGACTAGCGCGAAACCTTGCCGGCCTTGATGCACGAGGTGCAGACATTGAGCCGCTTCGGGGTACGACCGACCACAGCGCGCACCGTCTGGATGTTGGGGTTCCAACGACGGCGGGTGCGGCGGTGCGAGTGCGAGATGTTGTTGCCGAAGCCCGGCCCCTTGCCGCAGACGTCGCAGTTGGCAGCCACGGGTTACTCCAAAGACGGGTCACCCTCGCTTCTCGCGAGGAGACAGGACACTGAACGGATGCCCCGGACGTTGCCTGGATCGTGGAAGATCGGCGGCGCCTGGGGGGAATGGCCCGATTCGCATCGGGCAACCGGAGCAGCATACAACGGCCACTCCCGTACAACGAAACTATCATGGCTGGCCCGGCACCCGCCGAGGGCGGCGACTACCCTGCGGTGACGCGATGCCCGCCCCCGCCCCAGCACCCTCCGAGGAGGACGTTACGTGCCGCACACGCTCGACGCCGATGCGGTACGGACCTGGTGCGGGCTCGCGCTGGACGCGCTGGGCCGGGCCCGCGCGGACATCGACGCGATCAACGTCTATCCGGTCGCGGACGGGGACACCGGCACCAATCTGTATCTGACCGTCGAGTCCGCCGCCCGGGCCGTCGACGCGGCCTTCGACGGCCACGCCGCCTCGCCCGCCGCCTCCCGTCCCACCCTCGCCGATGTGGTGCGCGCCATGGCTCATGGCGCCCTGATCGGCGCGCAGGGCAACTCCGGCACGATCCTGGCGCAACTGCTGCGCGGCATGGCGGACGTCCTGGCCGACGGCCCGGCGCAGGGGCGCCCGGGCGCAGACGAGGCGGACGGGCTGCGGCTGGCGCTGCGGCGCGCGGCCGACCTCGCCTACCTGGCCGTCGCCCACCCCGTCGAAGGCACCGTCCTTACGGTCGCCGTGGCCGCCGCGGAGGGCGCGGAGCGCGCCACGGGCGACGCCGCCACGGTGGCCCGCGCCGCCTACGAGGGCGCCCGGACGGCGCTCCAGGCCACCCCCGGCCAGCTCGACGTCCTCGCCCGCGCGGGGGTGGTCGACGCGGGCGGCTACGGCCTGGTGACGGTCCTCGGCGGTCTCGCCGAGGCCCTGTCGGGCGAGGCTCCCGCGGCGCTCGCGCCCGCCCGCTCCGGCGGTGACGGCCTGACCCGTGAGGCCCCGACGCATGACACCCTGGCGCCCGCCGGGACGCACGGGCAGGACCCCGTGGGCTGTCCCGCCGACAGCGCCGCGGACGGCGGGCCCGCCTTCGAGGTGATCTACCTCCTGGAGGCCGGCGACATGGCCGTGGCCGCCCTGAGGAAGCGCCTGGACGCCCTGGGCGACTCCTTGGTGATCGTCGGCGGCGACGGCCTGTGGAATGTGCACGTCCATGTGGACGACGCGGGGGCGGCCGTGGAGGCGGGCATCCAGGCCGGGCGCCCGTACCGCATCCGGATCACCCACTTCGACGGCGCTGCCGCCCGTAAGGCGCTCGCCGACGGCCCGGACCGGCCGGGCCCGGCCGTCGTCCTGCCGGATCAGCACGGCGCCAAGGGCCCCACGGGCGGCCTGCGCGCCGAGCGCACGGGCCGTGCCGTGGTCGCCGTCGTCCCCGGGGACGGGCTGGCCGCGCTGTGCGCCGAGGCGGGCGCGACCGCGGTCGCCACCCGCCCCGGGGAGCCGCCCGGCAGCGGTGAACTGGTCGACGCGGTCCGCCGGGCCGGTGCTCGGGAGGTCGTGCTGCTGCCCAACGACACCGAGCTGCGCCATGCGGCGGCCGCGGCCTCGGCCCAGGCCCGCGCCGAGGGCGTACGGGTCGCGGTGATCCCCACCCGCTCCGCCGTCCAGGGCATCGCCGCGCTCGCCGTCCACGAGCCCGGCCGCAGCTTCGACGAGGACGTGGTCGCCATGACCTCGGCCGCGGGCGCCACCCGCTACGCCGAACTGGCCGTCGCCGAGCGCCAGTCCTGGACCATGGCCGGGGTGTGCCAGGCCGGGGACGTCCTGGGCATGATCGACGGGGATGTGGCGGTGATCGGCTCGGAGCTGGCCGCGACCGCCGAGACGGTGCTGGACCGGATGCTGGCCTCGGGCGGCGAGATGGTCACCCTGGTGCTCGGCGCGGGCCTGCCGGACGAGGTCGCCGAACGGCTGGAGCGGCATGTGCGAGAAGGGCACTTCGCCGTCGACACGGTCGTCTACCACGGCGGTCAGCCCACCGCGCCGCTGATCATAGGCATCGAATGAGACCGGCGGCCGGCTGCTGAATCACCCCGCTCGTCACCCGCTTTGTCACTCCCGTGGTGTGCAATGGACGAGTGCCCGTGCTGGATGAACCACTGAAGAAGGTCCTGGGCGGCAACACCGCGAAGGTGATGGCCGACCATCTCGACCTGCACACCGTCGGCGATCTGCTGCACCACTACCCGCGGCGGTACGCGGAGCGCGGTGAGCTGACCCGGCTGTCCGATCTGCCCCTGGACGAGCATGTGACCGTGGTGGCGCAGGTCGCCGACGCCCGGGTGCACACGTTCAACGGCGGCCGGGGCCGCCGGCTGGAGGTCACCATCACCGACGGCAGCGGCCGTCTCCAGCTCGTCTTCTTCGGCAAGGGTGTGCACAAGCCGCGGACGGAGCTGCAGCCCGGCACCCGCGCGATGTTCGCCGGGAAGGTCTCGGTCTTCAACCGCAAGCGGCAGCTGGCCCACCCGGAGTTCAAGGCGCTGGGCGCGGAGAGCGGCGCGGAGGCCGTGGAGGCGTTCGCCCATCAGTTGCTGCCGCTCTACCCGGCGTGCAAGCAGATGGAGTCCTGGCAGATCCAGCAGGCCATCGACACCGTGCTGGGCCCGGCCGGCCACGAGGAGACCGCGCTGGCCGGGCTCGTCGACCCGCTGCCCGACAGCCTCCGCGAGGGCCGGGGGCTGGCCACGCTCCCCGAGGCGCTGCGCAAGATCCACCGGCCGGCCACCAAGACCGATATCGCGATGGCCCGGGAGCGCCTGAAGTGGGACGAGGCGTTCGTCCTGCAGGTGGCGCTCGCCCGGCGGCGGCGGGCCGACGCCCAACTGCCCGCGGCGCCCCGCAAGCCCGTCCCGGACGGGCTGCTGACCGCCTTCGACGCCCGGCTGCCCTTCACCCTCACCGATGGCCAGCGCCGGGTCAGCGAGGAGATCTTCGCCGACCTCGCCACCGACCACCCCATGCACCGGCTGCTCCAGGGCGAGGTCGGCTCGGGCAAGACCATGGTCGCGCTGCGCGCGATGCTCGGCGTCGTCGATGCCGGGGGACAGGCGGCGATGCTCGCGCCCACCGAAGTGCTCGCCCAGCAGCACCACCGCTCGATCACCGAGATGATGGGGGAGCTGGCCGAGGGAGGGATGCTCGGCGGCGCGGAGCAGGGCACCAAAGTGGTGCTGCTCACCGGTTCCATGGGCGCCGCGGCCCGCCGTCAGGCGCTGCTGGACCTGGTCACCGGCGAGGCCGGGATCGTGATCGGCACCCATGCCCTGATCGAGGACAAGGTCCAGTTCAACGACCTGGGGCTGGTGGTCGTCGACGAGCAGCACCGCTTCGGGGTCGAGCAGCGCGACGCCCTGCGCTCCAAGGGCAAGCAGCCCCCGCATCTGCTGGTGATGACGGCCACCCCGATCCCGCGCACCGTCGCCATGACCGTCTTCGGCGACCTGGAGACCTCCGTCCTGGACCAGTTGCCCTCGGGCCGCTCCCCGATCGCCTCCCATGTGGTGCCGGCCAAGGACAAGCCGCACTTCCTGACCCGCGCCTGGGAGCGGGTGCGCGAGGAGGTGGCCGCCGGGCACCAGGGGTATGTGGTGTGCCCGCGGATCGGGGACGACATCGGCGATGAGGGGGAGACGCCCAAGGGCGCCGCGAGCCCGTCCCCCGAGGACGAGGCCGAGAAGCGCCCGCCCCTGGCCGTCGTGGAGGTCGCCGAGCAGCTCACCAAGGGGCCGCTGAGTGGTCTGCGGGTGGAGGTGCTGCACGGGCGGATGCAGCCCGAGGCCAAGGACGACGTGATGCGCCGCTTCGCCGCGGGCGAGGTGGACGTCCTGGTCGCCACGACCGTCATCGAGGTCGGTGTGAACGTCCCCAACGCCACCGCCATGGTGATCATGGACGCCGACCGGTTCGGCGTCTCCCAGCTACATCAGTTGCGTGGCCGCGTCGGCCGTGGCTCGGCCGCCGGGCTGTGTCTGCTGGTGAGCGACATGCCCGAGGGCAGCCCCCCCCGGGCGCGGCTGGGCGCGGTCGCGGCCACGCTCGACGGCTTCGAGCTGTCCCGGATCGACCTGGAGCAGCGCCGGGAGGGCGATGTGCTCGGCCAGGCCCAGTCCGGGGTCCGCTCCTCGCTGCGGGTGCTCGCCGTCATCGACGACGAGGAGGTCATCGCGGCGGCCCGGGAGGAGGCGGCCGCGATCGTCGCCGACGACCCGGAGCTGACCGGATACCCGGAGCTGCGCACCGCGCTGGACGCCCTGCTGGACAAGGAGCGCGAGGAGTACCTCGACAAGGGTTGAGACAAGGGCCGGGACAGGGGCTGAGACGAGGGCCGGGACGGGCGCCGAGGGCGGGGCCGGGGCCCCGCGATCGGAGCGCGCGGCCACCGCCCGCCGCCGTACGCCATATCGTGGAGGTGCGGCGGCCCCGCCCGGACGGGCGCGGTGCGCCGCAGCCCCGACCACCGCGAAGGACTGCCAACACCCATGACCCGCGTGATCGCCGGAGCGGCCGGCGGACGCCGCCTGGCCGTGCCGCCGGGAAACGGCACCCGACCCACTTCGGACCGGGCGCGCGAGGGCCTGTTCTCCACCTGGGAGTCGCTGCTCGGCTCGCTGGACGGAGCCCGCGTCCTCGACCTGTACGGCGGCTCCGGCGCGGTCGGCCTGGAGGCGCTGTCCCGCGGCGCCGGCCATGTGCTGCTGGTCGAGTCCGACCCGCGGGCGGCCCGCACGATCCGTCAGAACGTCCGGGCGCTCGGTCTGCCCGGCGCGGAGCTGCGCACCGGCAGGGCCGAACAGACCATCACCGGACAGGCCCCCGTCACCGGCCCGTACGACGTCGTTTTCCTGGACCCGCCCTACGCCGTCACCGACGCCGAACTCCGGGAGATCCTCCTCACACTCCTGGGGAATGGCTGGCTAGTGGCCGACGCGCTGGTCACCGTTGAGCGCAGCACACGAGGTGGGGAGTTCGTGTGGCCTGCCGGATTCGAGGGGCTTCGGGCCCGTCGGTACGGCGAGGGCACGCTTTGGTACGGTCGCGCCGCCTCGACGTGCGAGAACGCGTCATGACCGGACCCGAGAGCGAGGAACTTCCGTTGCGCCGCGCAGTCTGTCCGGGGTCGTTCGACCCCGTCACCAATGGACACCTCGACATCATCGGCCGTGCCTCCAAGCTCTATGACGTCGTGTACGTCGCCGTGATGATCAACAAGTCGAAGCAGGGCCTGTACACGGTGGACGAGCGGATCGATTTCCTCCGCCAGACCACCGAGGAGTACGGGAACGTCAAGGTAGAGGCGTTCCATGGACTTCTGGTCGACTTCTGCAAGCAGCGGGACATCCCCGCGATCGTCAAGGGGCTGCGAGCCGTCAGCGACTTCGACTACGAGCTGCAGATGGCCCAGATGAACAACGGCCTCTCCGGCGTGGAGACGCTGTTCGTGCCCACCAACCCCACCTACAGCTTCCTCTCCTCCAGCCTGGTCAAGGAGGTCGCGGCCTGGGGCGGCGACGTCTCCCACCTGGTGCCCCCGGTGGTGCTGGAATCGCTCTCCGAGCGGCTCGGCCGGAAGTAGCGGCTGACGGGACGTCAGCGGCTGTCCGGGAGCGGTCCGCTCGCCGTACAGTCGTGCCGTTCGTTCTCCGTTCCCATCCGCATCCAGACAGTCTGCGAGCACCCACAGTGGACGTGCAGAAGAAGCTCGACGAGATCGTCGATACCGTCGGCGGCGCCCGGTCCATGCCCATGTCGGCCTCGTGCGTGATCAACCGTGCCGAGCTGCTCGCCATGCTCGAAGAGGTGCGTGCGGCACTCCCGGACTCCCTGGCCCACGCCCAGGAGCTGATCGGCGGCCGGGACCAGATGGTGGCGGAGGCCCGCCAGGAGGCCGGGCGGATCATCGAGTCCGCGCACGCCCAGGGCGCCTCGTTGATCTCGGACACGGAGATGGTGCGCAAGTCCCAGGAGGAGGCCGACCGGATCCTCACCGAGGCCCGCCGGGAGGCCGAGGAGATCCGGGCCGAGGCCGACGACTACGTGGACAGCAAGCTGGCCAACTTCGAGGTCGTGCTCACCAAGACCATCGGCTCGGTGGGCCGCGGCCGGGAGAAGCTGCTCGGCCGCGTCCCCGGCGCCGAGGACGGCTTCGAACAGCCCGACGAGGGCCCGGAGCGCAGCGCCGACCCGGCGACCCTGCGGCAGCGCGCCGACGAATACGTGGACACCAAGCTGGGGGCCGTCTCGGCGGTCCTCTCCAAGACCCTGGAGGCGGTCGGCCGGGGCCGCCAGAAGCTGCTCGGGGCGCGGCCCGCCGATGAGCTCGGCGCCCATATGGCGGCCCAGGACGAGGCCGGCATGGCCCTGCGGACCACCGACGACGACTTTCTGGCGGACCTCGCCCAGTCCCAGGCGGCCGTCGCGCAGCCCGTGGCGCAGCCCGATCAGGCGGCCGCCGACGCCGCGTACTACGCCGCCACGGCGGGCTATCAGCAGCAGGACGCGTACGGCTATCAGCAGCAGGCGTACGTACCGCAGCAGGAGCAGCAGGCGTACGTATCGCAGCAGGAGCAGCAGGCGTACGTACCGCAGCAGCAGGACCCGTACGCCATGCAGGGCGGCTATCAGCAGGACGCCTATGCCTGGCAGCAGCAGGCCCAGGCCCAGGGCTACGACCCGAACGCGGGCTACGTGCCCCAGCAGCCCCAGCAGCCGCCGCAGCACCATCATCAGCAGCAGTCGGGCGCCGCGCTCGACGAGACCAGCCTGTTCGACACGAGCATGATCGACCTCGATCAGCTCCGCCAGTACGAGCAGGGCCGCTAGGTCCCGTCCTCCCCAGGCCGCGAGAATTCCGCCCCCACCGGGCGGATTGGGTCTATGGCGGCCTGTCCAGTATCCTGGCTCTTCGGTCGCGTGTACGTCCGCGATCCCGGCTGCCCGTTTCGTAGTGAATGATCGGGTGGCCCGCCGCAGCGTAGAAAGCAGGAAGCCCTGAACGCCCGCCTCGACCACCGTGCCCCTCTCGTGTTCGACACGCGCGAGCTGAGCCGTCGTCCTGGTGCGCTGAAAAGGATCTCCCGTTCCGTGGCGGCGCCGAAGGACCTCGGTATCGAGGTCATCGGGGTGCCGGAAGGCGCGACCGTCGAGCTGGACCTCCGCCTGGAGTCGGTCATGGAAGGGGTGCTTGTCACAGGCACCGCCCGTGCACCGCTGACGGGGGAGTGCGTAAGGTGTCTGGAGCCGCTGGAGCGAGAGTTCGAAGCGGATTTCCAGGAGATGTACTCCTACCCCGACGCCGACGACCGGAGCCGCGACGCGGATACCGGCGACGACGCCGAGGAGGAGGACAGGCTCTTCCTCGAGGCCGACTTGTTCGACCTCGAGCCCGTGCTGCGTGACGCGGTGGTGCTCGCACTGCCGCTGCAGCCGGTGTGCCGGGAGGACTGCCCGGGGCTGTGTGCCGAATGCGGCGCCCGCCTCACGGACGACCCCGACCACCACCACGATGCCGCCGACATCCGTTGGGCGGCACTGCAGGGACTCGCCGAGACCATCAGGGACGGCGAGAAGGACAACGCACCCCGCGAGCGCGGGGATGACCCACAGGAGAAGTAGCCGTGGCTGTTCCGAAGCGGAAGATGTCGCGCAGCAACACGCGCCACCGCCGGTCGCAGTGGAAGGCTGCGGTCCCCACCCTGGTGGCGTGCGAGCGCTGCCACGAGCCGAAGCAGCAGCACATCGCGTGCCCGAGCTGCGGCACCTACAACCGCCGCCAGGTCCTCGAGGTCTGATCGGCGGGTGACAGGCTCTATGTCAGACGCCACTACGCCCCCGCGTAAGCGCGGTGAAGCGTCCCAGGCGGACACGGCCTCGTCTCACACGATCCTGGAAGGGCGGCTCGGGTACCAGCTCGAGTCCGCCCTTCTGGTGCGTGCGCTGACCCACCGCTCCTTCGCGTACGAGAACGGCGGGCTGCCCACCAACGAGCGGCTGGAATTCCTCGGGGATTCCGTGCTCGGCCTGGTGGTCACCGACACGCTGTACCGCATCCACCCCGACCTGCCCGAGGGCCAGCTGGCCAAGCTGCGGGCCGCGGTGGTGAACTCGCGCGCGCTCGCTGAAGTGGGCCGCGGTCTGGACCTCGGCGCCTTCATCCGGCTCGGCCGGGGCGAAGAGGGCACCGGGGGCAGAGACAAGGCTTCCATCCTCGCCGACACCCTTGAAGCGGTGATCGGCGCGGTCTATCTCGACCAGGGGCTCGACGCTGCCGCTGAGCTGGTGCACCGGCTCTTCGACCCGCTGATCGAGAAGTCCTCGAACCTCGGCGCCGGCCTGGACTGGAAGACCAGCCTCCAGGAGCTGACCGCCACCGAGGGGCTCGGGGTCCCCGAGTACCTGGTCTCCGAGACCGGTCCCGACCACGAGAAGACCTTCACGGCTGCTGCCCGCGTCGGTGGTGTCGCGTACGGCACCGGCACCGGCCGCAGCAAGAAGGAAGCCGAGCAGCAGGCGGCCGAGGCCGCTTGGCGCGCGATTCGCGCGGCTGCCGACGAGGCTCAGGCGAAGGCCAAGGCGGCCGACGCCGGAACCGCCATCACGGCGGCGGACGGCGGTGCCGCCGCCGACACGGCCTCCTCGGCACGCTGATCGCCCTTCCCCGCCGTACTGTCCGTCACGTCCGTAACACCTCTCACCGCCCCCGCGGCGGACGGCCCGCCCGGCCGTTCCGCCCGGGGGCGGTGAGGGCTCAAGGCCAAGGAGGCCCCCGTTGCCCGAGCTGCCCGAGGTCGAGGTGGTCCGCCGCGGACTGGAGCGCTGGGTCAGCGGCCGTACGGTCGCCGAGGTCCAGGTGCTGCATCCGCGCGCGGTCCGTCGCCACCTCGGCGGCCCGGAGGACTTCGCGGCCCGGCTCAGGGGCCGCCGCACCGGGATCGTCCGCCGCCGCGGCAAGTACCTGTGGCTGCCGTTCGACGATGACGCCGCCGCCGAGGCGGTTCTGGCCCATCTCGGGATGAGCGGGCAGCTCCTGGTCCAGCCGGCCGAGGCCCCCGACGAGAAGCATCTGCGCATCCGGGTCCGCTTCGCCGATGCCGCGGGCACCGAGCTGCGCTTCGTCGACCAGCGCACCTTCGGCGGGCTCTCGCTGCACGACACCGTCCCCGGCGACCTGGAGGGGCTGCCGGACGCCATCGCGCACATCGCCCGCGACCCGCTGGACCCCGCCTTCGACGAGGCGGCCTTCCACACCGCGCTGCGCCGCCGCCGCACCACCATCAAGCGCGCCCTGCTGGACCAGTCGCTGATCAGCGGGGTCGGCAACATCTACGCCGACGAGGCGCTGTGGCGCGCCCGGCTGCACTACGACCGGCCGACCGCGACCCTCGCCCGCCCGCGCGCCGCCGAACTCCTCGGCCATGTGCGCGAGGTGATGACCGCGGCGCTGGCCGTCGGCGGCACCAGCTTCGACAGCCTCTACGTCAATGTGAACGGCGAGTCCGGCTACTTCGAGCGCTCGCTGGACGCGTACGGCCGGGAGAACGAGCCGTGCCGCCGCTGCGGCACCGCGATGCGCCGCCGCCCCTGGATGAACCGCTCCAGCTACTTCTGCCCGCGCTGTCAGCGCCCGCCGCGCCCGGCCATCGTGGCCCGGCCGGCATCCCGCCTGGCCGCCTCGCCGCTCTCGGCGCGCGCCGTGTCGTAGCGCTCCCGCGCCGTCAGCACCTCGGGCATCCGGTCCTCGACCAGATTGATCAGTGCCAGCAGCCGCTCGGCGACACCGCTGCCCAGCGGGGTCAGCCGGTAGTCCACGCGGGGCGGGTTGGTCGGCTGGGCCTCGCGGTGCACCAGACCGTCGCGCTCCAGCGCGTGCAGCGTCTGGGACAGCATCTTCTCGCTGACCCCGTCGACCCGCCGCCGCAGCTCGTTGAAGCGGAAGGTGCCCTCGTGGAGCGCGCCCAGGATGAGGGCGCCCCATTTTCCGGTGACATGCTCCAGCGTGCCGCGCGAGGGGCAGGCGCGGGCGAACACGTCGAAGGCCAGGTTCTCCGCGTCCGCCGTGGAGGACGCCGCGCCAGTGCGTTCACAGTCCATGCACACACCATACGCGCACTCAGCGCTGACTCCCGGGCTGCGCTTTCGGATGGTGAGTATGCAGCTACGGGCGTATGCGAAGCCCGGGGCGCGTGCGTACGCCCCGGGCTTGGCGGGTGACCTGCGGCTGCTGCCCGCTCAGCGGCTCAGTAGCCGAAGTCCTGGGTCCACCAGGGGCCGCCGGTGCCGAGGTGCGTGCCGACGCCCAGTCGCTTGAACGAGCAGTTGAGGATGTTGGCGCGGTGGCCGGAGCTGTTCATCCAGGAGTCCATCACGGCCTGCGCGTCCGACTGGCCGCGGGCGATGTTCTCCCCGCCCAGGTCCAGGATGCCCGCGCTCTCGGCGCGGTCCCAGGGGCTGTCGCCGTCCGGGCTGATGTGGTCGAAGAACTGGCGCAGGGACATGTCCGCGCTGAAGTCCTCGGCCAACTGGGCGAGTTTGGGGTCGGCCGTCACGGGGGCGCAGCCGGCCTTCTCGCGCTCTTCGTTGACGAGAGTGAGGACCTCGGTCTCCGAGGCGGTCTCGGGACCGGCCGACTCCGCCGGGGGCGCGGGTGCGGTCGGCTCCGTCGTGGGCGTACGGGACGGCTTCCCGTGCCCGCCGCCCTTCGAGCCGCCCTTGCCGTTTCCGCCGTCTCCACCGTTCCCGGAGGGCGCGGAGGGCCCCGGCTGCTCCGGCGGTGTGGTGGAAGGGGTGCTGGAGGGCTTGGAGGGGGTCTTTGAGGGAGTTGTGGAGGGTGCGTGAGGGCGATCGTCGCCGCGGCTGGGCGGTATCGAGCTGCGGTCGGTGGGGGCCGCGGACTGCGAGCCCTGTGTCTCCAGCCCCGAGTCCGTGGGACCGCCCGCCTGGACCTGTCCGGCGGAGTCATTGCCCCCGCCCAGTTTGTAGCCGTCTCCCGGAACGAGTCCGGAGGCCATCGCCACCGCGCCAACCGCGACGGCGGCGGACACGCCCAACAGTCCGGTCCGGACCGGAGCGAGGGGGCTCCGGTGCGGTCCCCGGTGGCGGCCTGCGATGGCGTCGTGCGCCACGGCTCCGGGGGCAGATCGTCGATGGCGGCCCATCTCCTGCCTTCCTTGTGTTCTCGGCGTCAAAAGTCGCTCGAAATGTGTCACTCGTGTGCGCGAGCCATGTATCACTCGTGTGGGTGAGTCTCGTTGAGCCGGGACTGTACGCCATTCGGGCCCCAACGCGCGTGCACAGTGGCTAATTGGATGGTTTAGCGCCTGCTCGCGCGTGGGGTTAGCGTGCGCGTATGAACGAGAGAGTCCGCCTCACCGTGTGGGTCCGCGGCCATGTCCAAGGCGTCGGCTTCCGCTGGTACACCCGGGCCAACGCACTGCGCATCGGGGGCCTCGTCGGCTTTGCCTCCAACCTCGCCGACGGGCGGGTGCAGGTGGTCGCGGAGGGCCCGCGTGCGGAATGCGAACAGCTACTCGAATGGCTGCAGGATGGCGACACGCCCGGGAAAGTCGAGGGAATCACCGAGATCTGGGACACACCGCGCGGTGGTTACGGCACCTTCGAAATCCGTTGATCAACTCACCGGAGGATCCCTCCGCGGTACCCCGCTGACCATGCCTTCCCTGCGCACGGTGAGTAGAAATCGGCTGATGGTTGCCAATGGCGCCGCGCCGTGGAAGGCTGCGGTGTCACGGAAGATCCCCGACCGCCATGGGTCCTCTGGAGAGGGGTGGGCACAGTCCGCCGCCCGTGTGCTCTCGACCCCTGCGGCCCCGTCGGCATGTGATCGTGTTGACCCTCAAACCAATTGGTGAGACGCTGGAAGCCCCGCGCACCTTAACTGTTTGCCGCGCAGCACGGTAGTAATTCGGCAGGCAACGCGGGTGCAAATCTCTCACGACCCAGACCGCTTCGGTCGGTCACTCAGTGTGGAGGACCATCCATCATGGCAAAGGCGCTTCTCGGTTACGTCGGCGGTTCCGACCCCCGAGTCCTCGCCGAGATGCGACGGCTTCAGCAGCGCGTCCAGGATCTCGAATCCGAGCTCGTCCGGATTCAGGCCGAGAACGACGCACTGTCCGCCGCCGCTCACTACCACGGCGACTCGCTGCTCGAAAGCATCGACGTATCCCAGGCGGAGCCTGCGCTCGCCTGACCCAGCCCAAGGGCCGGTCGGGCTGCATCGTCAGCCGCTTGAGAATCTTCAAGGGACGCCTCGGCGTCCCTTCGTCGTATCCCCAGTCATATCCCCAAGTGGTCTCCGAGCCACCCTTACCGACTGATGTGCCCCTCTCTCCCAGCGGTGAAACCGATCATTGCTGAAACCGAGAAAAAGCCGGGACGGGAGCGCGGCACCACCATCACGGGACGGGGCCGGAAGAGGGGTGGCGGGTAGAGTCCAAAGGCGTGCATCTCAAGAGCCTGACCCTGCGAGGGTTCAAATCCTTCGCCTCCGCCACGACGCTCCGGTTCGAGCCGGGTATCACCTGCGTCGTCGGCCCCAACGGCTCGGGCAAGTCCAATGTCGTGGACGCCCTTTCCTGGGTCATGGGCGAACAGGGTGCCAAGTCCCTGCGCGGCGGGAAGATGGAGGACGTCATCTTCGCCGGGACCACCGGCCGTCCCCCGCTCGGCCGCGCCGAGGTCTCGCTCACCATCGACAACGCGGATGGCGCGCTGCCCATCGACTACGCCGAAGTCACCATCACGCGGATCATGTTCCGCAACGGCGGCAGCGAGTACCAGCTCAATGGGGACACCTGCCGGCTGCTGGACATCCAGGAGCTGCTCTCCGACTCCGGCATCGGCCGTGAGATGCACGTCATCGTCGGGCAGGGCCAGCTCGACGGGGTACTGCACGCCGACCCGACCGGCCGCCGCGCCTTCATCGAGGAGGCCGCGGGCGTCCTCAAGCACCGCAAGCGCAAGGAGAAGGCGCTGCGGAAGCTGGACGCCATGCAGGCCAACCTCGCACGCGTCCAGGACCTCACCGACGAGCTGCGCCGCCAGCTCAAGCCGCTCGGCCGGCAGGCCGCGGTGGCCCGGCGGGCCGCCGTCATCCAGGCCGATCTGCGCGACGCCCGGCTGCGCCTGCTCGCCGACGACCTGGTGACCCTGCGCGAGGCGCTGCGCGCCGAGATCGCCGACGAGGCCGAGCTCAAGCGCCGTAAGGAGGCCGCCGAGGCCGAGCTGCGGACCGCACAGCGGCGCGAGGCGGCGCTGGAGGAGCAGGTGCGGCAGCTCGCGCCCCGGCTCCGGGACGCCCAGCAGACCTGGTACGAGCTCTCGCAGCTCGCCGAGCGGGTGCGCGGCACGATCAGCCTGGCGGACGCCCGGGTCAAGAGCGCCACCTCCGCCCCCGCGGAGGAGCGGCGCGGCCGCGACCCGGAGGACATGGAGCGCGAGGCGGCCCGGATCCGGGAGCAGGAGGCCGAGCTGGAGGCCGCCCTGGAGGCGGCGAGCCGGGCGCTGGAGGACACCGTGGCGCACCGGGCCGAGCTCGAACGCAGCCTGGCCGAGGAGGAGCGCCGCCTGAAGGACGTGGCGCGCGCCATCGCCGACCGCCGCGAAGGGCTCGCCCGGCTCCAGGGCCAGGTGAACGCGGCCCGTAGCCGGGCCGGTTCGGCGCGCGCCGAGATCGAGCGGCTGGCCGCGTCCCGCGACGAGGCCCAGACCCGGGCGGTCGCCGCGCAGGAGGAGTACGAGCAGCACAAGGCGGAGGTCGACGGACTCGACGCGGACGACGCGGAACTGGCGGAGCGCCACGAGGCCGCCAAGCGCGAGATGGCCGAGGCGGAGACCGCGCTGAGCGCGGCGCGCGAAGCCGCGACGGCCGCCGAGCGGGAGCGCGCCGCGACCTCCGCCCGCCATGACGCGCTCGCCCTCGGCCTGCGCCGTAAGGACGGCACGGGCGCCCTGCTGGCCGCCGCCGACCGCCTCGGCGGACTCCTGGGCCCCGCCGCCGAACTCCTCACCGTCACCCCGGGCTTCGAGGTCCCCGTCGCCGCGGCCCTGGGCGCCGCCGCCGACGCGATCGCCGTCACGGGCCCCCGCGCGGCGGCCGAGGCGATCCGCCTCCTGCGCACCGACGACGCCGGCCGCGCCGCCCTCCTCCTGACCACGGGCGCCCCCGACCACGCGGAGCCCCCGGCCGCCGCCTCGGAGCCGGGCGGTCCCGGAGCCCCGCGCGCGGCCTCCGGTGAGCCCGTGCCGCGTGCCCCCTCCGGTGAACCGGCGCCGGGCGCCGCCTCCGGTGAGCCCGTACTGCACGCCGCCTTCGGTGAGCCCGTGCCGCGTGCCGCCTCCGGTGAATCGGCGCCGGGCGCTGCCTCCGGTGAGCCCGCCCCGCGTGCCCCCTCCGGTGAGCCCGCGCCGGGCGGCGGCGCCCTCGTGCCG
Source organism: Streptomyces violaceusniger Tu 4113 (assembly GCF_000147815.2). Lineage (NCBI taxonomy): Bacteria > Bacillati > Actinomycetota > Actinomycetes > Kitasatosporales > Streptomycetaceae > Streptomyces > Streptomyces violaceusniger. The sequence goes on from NC_015957.1 coordinate 1,842,824, forward strand.
GGGACGCGCGCCGAGGGGGCGGTGCCCGGCGAGCCGGGCCAGGTGACCCCGCCGCGATCGGCCGCCGCCCCGGCGGCCGAGGATGCTGCCCCGGCGGCGCCCAGTTCCCCTGTTCCCGCCTTCGGGCCGGAGCCCGGCGGTGGTTCGGAAGCGGGTGGAGCGTTGGGCGGGGATGCCGAAGCGCCCACGGCCGGGGCGGGTTCCGCGGCTGCCGCGCCCCCGCCGGACGCCTGGGCGGGTGGGGCCGCCCACACGGGTGGCGGGGCCGCCGCCGTACCGGGCACGCGGTCCCCGGATGGTCCGGTAGCCGGGTCCTCCGGCTCCGATGACGGCTCTCGGCCGGGTGGGGCGGACTCCTGGGGCGCCACGTCGGTGCCCGGCGGCCCGGGCACGCCGCAGGCCGTCGCCGATTCCGCCGGCCGGGGTGACACGGGTGCCGCGAGCGCGTCCTCAGGGCCCGGCGCCGACCGGCCCGTCGTCCCGGGTACGCGGCCGGAGGCGTCCGGGGACGAGGGCCGCGATCCCCACACGGCGTCTGACGGCGCCCCCGCCGCTTCGCACCCGGGTGCCACCGTCGCCGCCGTCGATGGGTCGTCCAGATCGGCCGTTTCCGCGCGGGTGCCGCATCCTGCCGGGGCAGAGGCGACCGTGCCGGGTGCCGTACCCGAGGGGGCCGTCACCCGTGATGAGCCCGGTAAGGCCGCGACGGCCGAAGAATCCCCGTGGGCGGCGGATTTGGTGGCCGGGCCCGCGGCGCTGCTGCCCGCCGTAAGGCGGTTGCTCGACGGCATGGTGGTGGTCGGGAGCCTGGAGGAGGCCGAGGAACTGCTCACGCGGCGGCCGGAGTTGACGGCCGTGACCACCGAGGGCGATCTGCTCGGGGCGCACTTCGCGCAGGGCGGGTCGGCCGGGGCACCCTCGCTGCTGGAGGTGCAGGCGTCCGTCGACGAGGCGGCGGCGGAGCTCGAGCGGCTCGCAGTACGGTGCGAGGAGCTGGCCGGGGCCCAGCGCGCGGCAAAGGAGCGGCGGGCCGAGTGCCTGGCGTTCGTCGAGGAGCTGGCGGGCCGCCGGAGCGCGGCGGACCGGGAGAAGTCGCGGGTCGCGCAGTCGCTGGGCCGGTTGGCCGGGCAGGCGCGCGGGGCCGCCGGGGAGGCCGAGCGGTCGGCCTCGGCCGTCGCCAGGGCCGAGGAGGCGCTGGAGCGGGCGACCGAGGAGGCGGAGGAGCTGGCCGAGCGGCTGGCGGTGGCGGAGGAAGCCGCCGCGGGTGATGGGGATGCGGAGGAGCCCGACACCTCCGTACGGGACCGGCTCGCGGCCGACGGCGCCAATGCCCGGCAGACTGAGATGGAGGCGCGGCTCCAGGTCCGTACGCATGAGGAGCGCGTCAAGGGGCTCGCGGGGCGGGCCGACGCGCTCGACCGGGGCGCGCGCGCCGAGCGCGAGGCCCGGGCCCGCGCCGAGCAGTTGCGCGCCCGGCTGCGCCATGAGGCCCAGGTGGCTTCCGCCGTGGCCTCCGGCGCCCGCCAGTTGCTCGCCCATGTCGAGGTGTCGCTGGTACGGGCCGGGCAGGAGCGGGACGCCGCGGAGCGCGCCAAGGCCGAGCGCGAGCGGGAGCTGGACACCGCCCGCGGCCGGGGGCGCGACCTCAAGGGCGAGTTGGACAAGCTGACCGACTCGGTGCACCGGGGCGAGGTGCTGGGTGCGGAGAAGCGGATGCGGATCGAGCAGTTGGAGAGCAAGGCACTGGAGGAGCTGGGCGTCGAACCGGCCGGGCTGATCGCCGAATACGGCCCCGACCAGCTCGTCCCGCCCTCCCCGCCCGCCGAGGGCGAGGTGCTCCCGGAAGATCCCGAGCATCCGCGCAACCAGCCGGTGCGATACGTGAGGGCGCAGCAGGAGAAGCGGCTGAAGGCCGCGGAGCGCGCGTACCAGCAGCTCGGCAAGGTCAATCCGCTGGCGCTGGAGGAGTTCGCGGCGCTGGAGGAGCGGCATCAGTTCCTGAGCGAGCAGCTGGAGGACCTCAAGAAGACCCGGGCCGATCTCCTGCAGGTGGTCAAGGAGGTCGACGAGCGGGTCGAGCAGGTCTTCACGGAGGCGTACCTGGACACGGCGCGTCAGTTCGAGGGCGTCTTCTCACGGCTGTTCCCGGGCGGGGAGGGGCGGCTGGTGCTGACCGACCCCGAGAACATGCTGACCACGGGGGTGGACGTGGAGGCCCGGCCGCCGGGCAAGAAGGTCAAGCGGCTGTCGCTGCTGTCGGGCGGTGAGCGCTCGCTGACCGCCGTGGCCCTGCTGGTGTCGATCTTCAAGGCGCGGCCGAGCCCGTTCTATGTGATGGATGAGGTCGAGGCGGCGCTCGACGACACCAATCTGCAGCGGCTGATCCGGATCATGCAGGAGCTGCAGGAGGCTTCCCAGCTCATCGTGATCACTCATCAGAAGCGGACGATGGAGGTCGCCGACGCGCTGTACGGCGTCTCCATGCAGGGTGACGGCGTCTCAAAGGTCATCAGCCAGCGCTTGCGGTGACCGATTCAATACTTGAAGTCAAGACATGCCCCTGCGTGTCGGCATGCTGCAACGATTTCTTCGTCACACTCTATTGACTTCGAAACTTGAAGGAATAGTCTCTGCAACGTTGCTTTTACCTTCAAGTGGTGGTCGACGCTTCAGCAGCCTCCGCTGGAAGGGCCAGCCGTCCCCCCACGTCCGGCAGCGTTGCCGGACGGGCGTCAGGAGTTCACGTTGTCCACCACCGTGCAGGCAGAGGGAGCCGAGGGCCGCAAGGCCCAGCCGGATCACCTCGGCCATGTCATCTTCATCACCGCCGCCGCCGCGATGGGTGGCTTTCTCTTCGGCTACGACAGCTCGGTGATCAACGGAGCGGTCGAAGCCATCCGGGGCAAGTACGACATCGGCTCCGCGGCCCTCGCCCAGGTCGTGGCCATCGCCCTGATCGGCTCGGCCATCGGGGCCGCCACCGCGGGCCGGATAGCCGACCGGATCGGCCGGATCCGCGTCATGCAGATCGCCGCCGCCCTCTTCACGATCAGCGCGGTCGGCTCGGCGCTGCCCTTCTCGCTGTGGGACCTGGCGATGTGGCGGGTGCTCGGCGGTATCGGCATCGGCATGGCCTCGGTGATCGGCCCGGCCTACATCGCCGAGGTCGCCCCGCCCGCCTACCGTGGCCGGCTCGCCTCGTTCCAGCAGGCCGCGATCGTCGTCGGCATCGCCATCTCCCAGCTCGTCAACTGGGGCATCCTCAACTTCGCCGACGGCGACCAGCGCGGAAAGGTCGCCGGCCTGGAGGCCTGGCAGTGGATGCTCGGCGTCATGGTCATCCCCGCCGTCCTCTACGGGCTGCTGTCCTTCGCCATCCCCGAGTCGCCCCGCTTCCTGATCTCCGCCGGCCGGACCGAGCAGGCCAAGCAGGTCCTCGAAGAGGTCGAGGGCAAGACCGTGGACCTCGATGTGCGGGTCGCCGAGATCGACCGGGCCATGCGCAGTGAGGAGAAGTCCACCTTCAAGGACCTCCTCGGCGGCCGGTTCGGTCTGCTGCCCATCGTCTGGATCGGCATCGGGCTCTCGGTCTTCCAGCAGCTCGTCGGCATCAACGTGGCGTTCTACTACTCCTCGACGCTGTGGCAGTCCGTCGGCGTCGACCCGAGCAGCTCGTTCTTCTACTCCTTCACCACGTCGATCATCAACATCCTCGGCACCGTGATCGCGATGATCTTCGTCGACCGGGTCGGCCGCAGGCCGCTCGCGCTCATCGGCTCCGTGGGCATGGCCGTCTCCCTCGGTCTGGTGGCCTGGGCCTTCTCGGCCCACCTGGTGGACGGCAAGCTGCCGCACGCCCAGGGCGTCCTCGCGCTGATCGCGGCCCACGCCTTCGTGCTCTTCTTCGCCCTCTCGTGGGGCGTGGTGGTCTGGGTCCTGCTCGGCGAGATGTTCCCGAACAAGATCCGCGCCGCGGCCCTCGGTGTCGCCGCCTCCGCCCAGTGGATCGCCAACTGGGCCATCACCGCCAGCTTCCCGAGCCTGTCGGAGTGGAACCTGTCGGCCACGTACGTCATGTACACAGCCTTCGCCCTGCTCTCGATCCCCTTCATCCTCAAGTGGGTGCCGGAGACCAAGGGCAAGGCGTTGGAGGAGATGGGCTAACCCCCCCGCCGCCCACTCCTCGCACAGGAGAACTGCCCCGCCTCAGTCCTTGAGGCGGGGCAGCACTCGTTCCGCGAACAGCCGCAGGGACCGCCAGCCCTCCTCGACCGGCATCCCCCCGCACAGCGGATGGAGGACCAGGCTCGCCGGCTCGCCGCCCTCCGCCGCGTACGCGACGCACTCCTCGGGGGTGACGATGCGGTAGACGCCCTCGCGGCGCAGCGCCTCCACGTCCTCGGCCCGTGAGCGCACCGCCGAGCGCACCGTGCCCTGCTGCCAGGAGGCATACCTGCGCGCCTCGTACAGCAGATGGGTGCCGTACCGCGCCCAGGCCCGGTCCGGGTCCTCGGACAGATGCAGCAGCGGGGTGGCCGCCGGGGGCATCAGGCACCAGCCCTCGGTGCCGTACTCCGCCCGCCGCGCGTGGTAGTACGCCTCCAGTTCCGGCAGATGGGCGCTCGGGAAGAACGGCAGGCCGAGACGGGCCGCGCGGCGCGCCGCCGCCTGCGAACTGCCGCCGACCAGCAGCGGTGGATGGGGCCGGGTGTACGGGCGCGGGGTGATCCGGACGGTGCGGCCCCGGTGGTCGAAGGGCTCGCCCGTCCAGGCCGCGAGCAGCGTCTCCAGCGCCTCGTCCTGCAGCGCCCCGCGCCGCTTCCAGTCCTTGTCCTGGGCCGCGTACTCCTCCGGCCGGTAGCCGATCCCCGCCACCGTGATCAGCCGCCCGCCACTGGCCAGATCCAGCACGGCGAGGTCCTCGGCGAGCCGCAGCGGGTCGTACAGCGGCGCGATCAGCGCCGAGAGGGTGACGGTGATCCGGCGGGTGGCGCCCAGCAGCGTGCCCGCGAAGGGCAGCGGGGCGGGCAGCCAGTTGTCGGAGGAGCCGTGGTGCTCCTCGGTCTGGAGGGTGGAGATGCCCCGCTCATCGGCGAAGGCCGCCATCTCCAGGGCGGCGCGGTACCGCTCGGACAGGCTGCGCGGGGTCGCGTCGGGATCGACGAGGTTGAGGCGTACGACCGTGACCGGCATGGCGGATGTCCTCCTTCGTCGCGGCTGTGGCAGCCGGACCGTAACTGACGGACCGTCAAATCGCCACCCGCATGGGCCGTTCGGCCCACCGCCCGGGCACGGCCGGGACGGATGACTCATGTGCCTGGGACGCGGGGCGGCCGATCGTAAGGGTCGGCCCGCCCCATGGGCCGCAGCCCACAACGCCAACTGAGGAGGGGTGCGTGACAATCAGCACGGGGGAATCACTCATCACCGCGGCCGACATCGACGACCTCATCAACCGGGTCCGGCTGACCGCGGGCGACCCCGGGGACCTGGAATCCGCCAAGGCCGCGCTCTTCTCCGGCGCCGCCCCGGACCCCGAGGCCGCGCGGCTCATCCGGCAGCGGCTGCTGGTGACCGCCCTGCACCACGGGGGCGCGCTGCTGGCCAAGCTGCTCAGCCGGCTGAGCGCCCGCGAAACCGCGATGGTGCGCCGGTACGCACACCGGCTCGCCAACTTCCTGGACACGCTGGAGGTCTGGGCGGCGCAGCCCATCATGCTCGTCCTGATGCGCTTCGGACTGCCTTACGAAGAGGCCGAGACGATCGCCGTCGCCGTACTGGTGCTCGTCTGGTGAGCATCCGGCCCCGGCGCCGCCGACGGGATACGGAACGGGGGTGCTAGGGGGTCACCGGTTCGGGTGGGGCGCGGCATCCGCGCACTTCACGGCCGCGGTGGCGGGTAGGGCACGGGCGAGACCAAGGAGAACGACCATGCGCCCTACCCGAATCCGCACGGCGATCGCACTCGGCCTGAGCGCCGGGGCCGTCGTGTGGACCGCGGCCGCCTCACCCGCCACCGCCTCCTCCCCGGCCGCCACGTCCGAGGACACCGCCTGGCGGGAGGCGGGGCACTACGACACCACCGCGGCCTGCAAGCGCGCGGGCAAGGCGGGCATCGAGCGGCACAAGTGGGACGAGTACAAGTGCCGCCCCGGCCGCAACGACAACTACGTCACGCTGTGGGCCAGAGGCGGCTCCGGCGCGGCGCGCGCCCTGACCGCCGGGCCGGCCGCCGGCTGAGATGCGACATGCCGCACTGCCGAAGGACCGCGCCGTGCGCGCCGCGGGCGGGGTATCGGCACTGATCGTGGTGGTCCTGGCCGGATGGGTGGCCGGGATGCTGAGGGTCAACGACCAGTGGCTCGCGCTCGCCTGTCCCCATCCCAGGGGCGCCACCGTGCTGACCCGGGTCGCCGTGGGCGTCCCGGTGCTGGGCGTCGGAGTGCTGCTGCTGGCCGAGCGCGAGGCCCGGCGCTACGGCGGCGCCCTGCTGGTGGCCGGCGGCCTGTGGCTGCTGCCCTCGGCCGCGGCCGGTCTGCTGGGCCTGGCCGACCTGGGCACCACCGGCGCCGTACTGTCCCTGCTGCTCGCCGCCGCCAAGATGGCCTGCCGCCCGCTGACCGTGCTGCTGCTGCCGCTGTGGCTGTTCCCCCGGGGCGGGCGCCGGCGGTGGCAGTGGTGGGTGATCAGCCTGGGCGCGTCCGGCTACTGGCTGGGGTACTCGGGGCTGTGGCTGATCAGCGAGCCCCGGGTGGGCTCCGTGCTGAACCCGGCGTTCGCCACCGCGGGCGGCCAGTGGGCCTTCGACCACCTCGACACCTACGCCGAGGCCGAACCCTGGGTGCTGCGCAGCGTCGCGGCGGCCGTGACCGCCGCCCTGTGCTGCCGCGCCGCCCTCTCGCGCGGCGCCGAGCGGCGCGACTGGGCGCTGCTGGCCGCCGCCTATCCCGCCTGTGTCTCGCTCCTCCTGTCCCAGTGGGGCGAGGGCGTACCCACCATCGTGGCCCGCACTGTCGGCAGCGCCGTATGGGCCGCCGCGATCTGCCTCGGCGTCGCCCGCACCGGCATATGGCGGCTGGACCGCTCCACCAGCCACCGCCTCGCCCGCGCCTTCGTGCTCACCTCACTGGCGGCCGTGGTGGTCTGCGCGGTCGTCGCCGTCCAGGCCGGACTCCCCTCCGTACGGAGCGGGGCCACCACTGTCACCGCCGGGTGCGCCCTGGTGCTGGGCTGGGGGCTGCGGCCCAGCGCCCGCTGGCTCACCCTCTGCGTCGAGCGCGCCTTCTACGGGCCCCGGGCCCGCCCGCATGAAGCCGTGAGCGCGCTCGCCGTAAGGCTGCAGCAGGCCCCGCACCCCGGCGAAGTGCCCCAGCAGATCTGCCGCAGCGCCGTGGAGGACCTCGGCGTCTCGGGCGCCGCCGTCAGCGTCGACACCCGCGCCGGGCCCCGGCGGCTGGCCTCCGAGGGGGCCCCGCTGACCGGCCCGGTCCAGACGTTCGTGCTGCGCCACCACGGCCGCACCGTCGGCCGCCTGGAGGTCTCCCGCGACGGCTCCGGCACCCCGGCGGAACGCGACAGCGGGCTGCTCTCCCTCCTCGCCGACCAGGCCGCCCCCGCGCTCGCCGCGCTGCGCCTGGCCGAGGAGGCCCAGGCCGCCCGGGAACGGCTGGTGCTCGCCCGCGAAGAGGAGCGCCGCCGGCTGCGCCGGGAGATCCACGACGGACTCGGCCCCCAACTGGCCGCCGTAAGGCTGCGCCTGGACATCGCGCAGACCTCCTGTCCGCCCGGCCACCCCGCCACCCCGCAACTGTGCGAGGCCGCCGAGACGCTCGCCGAGGCGCTGGTCGAGGTGCGGCGGATCACCGCGGGCCTGGCGCCTGCCGCGCTGGCCGAGCGCGGACTGACCGGTGCGGTCCGGGACCTTGCACACCGGCTGGGCGTCGCCGGGCTACGGGTCGGCGTGGCCAGCCACCCCGCCGCCCTGCCTCCGCTGTCGCCCGGCGTCGAGACGGCGGCGTACCGGATCGCGGCGGAGTCGCTGACCAACGCCGTACGACACGCCAGGGCGCGCCAAGTGAGCGTCGAGCTGACCGCGGGCCCGGACACCCTGGAGGTCAAGGTCACCGACGACGGCAGCGGACTGCGCGAGACCGCGGTGCCCGGTGTCGGCCTCGCGTCGGTCACCGAACGGGCCGAGGAGATCGGCGGCTCCTGCTCGGTGACCGGATCGGCGACCGGCACGGTGGTGCACGCGGTGCTGCCGCTCGCCGGACCGGGCGAACACGGGAACCCCGAGGAGCACCGGAAGCCCACGGGGCACGAGGCGTGCCGGGCGCTGCTCAAGACAAGTAGACCGATGAGCCGGGCGCCTTAGGGCGGCATGGAGCCTCCGGGTGCTGGGGACTTCCGGCTGAGCCCGCCGTCTTGGGGCGATTGGTTGAGCGGAAGGGGAGCGTAGAGCCTCCGGGTGCTTGGCCTGACCGGCCGGGGCGCCTGCCAGTGGCAACCGAGGCGAGCCGCAGGGTGCGGTAGGGCGTCCGGGCGCTGGGGCCTTCCGGCCGGGCCCCGCCATCCCGGGGCGATTGGCTGAGCAGAAGGGCGCCGTAGAGCTTCCGGATGCTTGGCCTGACCGGCCGGGGCACCTCCCAGCAGCAACCAAGGCGAGCCGAAGGGTGCCCTAGCGCATCGGGCGCTTGGGTCTTCCGGCGAGTGAACCGAAGGGGCGCGTCGCTGTCGAAAGGGAGACGCGCACAGGGAGCGAGGGCTCCGATCGATATGCGGCTCCGCCGCGTGGGCGACCGAGCACGTCGACCGTCGACAGGGGGTACCTCCCAGCGGTAGCTGGGGGCGACTTTTGCGCCCCGGAGGCGAACCGAGCCTCAAAACAAGAAGGAGGCAGCGTGCCGCAGTGGCGGGTACTGCTGGTGGACGATCATCCCCTCTTCCGTGAGGGTCTGGCCGCCGCCGTGAATCTCGATGACGCCTTCGCCGTGGTCGGTCAGGCGGCCTGCGCGGACGGGGCGATAGCCGAGGCCGTACGCACCGGTCCGGATCTGGTGGTGATGGATCTCGGGCTGCCGGGCCGGTCCGGTCTGGAGGCGACGCGGCGGATCTTGTGTGATCACCCCGAGATCCGGGTGCTGGTCATGACGATGTCCGAGGACGACGACAGTCTGTTGGCCGCCGTGCGCGCGGGGGCCCGCGGCTATCTGCTCAAGGGCGCGGGCCGGGACGAGATCCTGCGGGCGCTGCACACCGTGGCGCGGGGCGGCGCGGTCTTCAGCCCGCGGATGGCGGAGCGGCTCGGCGCGCTGGTCGGCGCCTCGGGTTCGGCGTCCGCCAAGGAGGCGTTCCCGACCCTGACGGCCCGGGAGCGGGAGGTGCTGGACCTGCTCGCGGCGGGTCTCGGCTACCGTCAGATCGCCCAGCGGCTGGTGGTCACCGACAAGACGGTGCGCAATCACGTCGGCTCGATCTTCGCCAAGCTCCAAGTGCGCGACCGCGCCCAGGCGATCGTGCGCGCCCGGCAGGCAGGGCTGGGAGGCGAATGACTCGCTCCCCCTCGTGGCTGATACTGGGGGGCGTTATGGAATACCTCATCCTTGCCGTAGTCATCGCTGTGGTCGCGGTCGCCGCGATCAGCGGGCTCGTGATCAGCGGCCGCAAGAAGAAGCGGCTGCCCCCGCCCCCGCCCAGCAGCCCCACCGTCACCGCGCCGCCCGCCGAACCGCACGTCGGCGAGGAGGCCGAAACCCCGCGTGAGGAACCACGCAGAACCATCGAGGAGGTGGACCTTCCGGGGACCGAGGCCCCGGCCGCGGAGGCACCCGCAGCCGCCCCGCCCGAGGTCCCGCCGATCGAGGTCCCGGAGCCGACCGCCGGCCGGCTGGTCCGGCTGCGCGCCCGGCTGTCCCGCTCCCAGACCACTTTGGGCAAGGGGCTGCTGACGCTGCTGTCCCGGGAGCATCTCGACGACGACACCTGGGAGGAGATCGAGGACACGCTGCTGACCGCCGACGTCGGTGTGGCGCCGACCGAGGAGCTGGTCGAGCGGCTGCGGGAGCGCGTCAAGGTGCTCGGCACCCGTAGCCCCGACGAGCTGCGCGGTCTGCTGCGTGAGGAGCTGCTGCGCCTCATCGGGACCGAGGCCGACCGTTCGGTGCACACCGAGAGCGGTGTGGGTGCGAACGGTGAGGAGAAGCCGGGCGTCGTCATGGTCGTCGGCGTCAATGGCACCGGTAAGACCACCACGACCGGCAAGCTGGCCCGGGTGCTCGTCGCGGACGGCAAGTCCGTGGTGCTCGGCGCGGCCGACACCTTCCGCGCCGCCGCCGCCGATCAGCTGCAGACCTGGGGCGAGCGGGTCGGAGCCCGTACGGTCCGGGGGCCGGAGGCCGGCGACCCGGCGTCGGTCGCCTTCGACGCGGTGAAGGAGGGCATCGCGGAGAGCGCGGACGTCGTCCTGATCGATACCGCTGGGCGGCTGCACACCAAGACCGGTCTGATGGACGAGCTGGGCAAGGTCAAGCGGGTCGTGGAGAAGCACGGCGCGGTGGACGAGGTGCTGCTCGTCCTCGACGCCACGACCGGGCAGAACGGCCTGGTGCAGGCGCGGGTGTTCGCGGAGGTCGTGGACATCACCGGCATCGTGCTGACCAAGCTGGACGGCACCGCCAAGGGCGGCATCGTCGTCGCGGTCCAGCGTGAGCTGAAGGTCCCGGTCAAGTTGGTGGGGCTGGGCGAGGGCGCGGATGATCTCGCGCCGTTCGAGCCGGAGGCGTTCGTCGACGCGCTGATCGGCGGCTGAGGCCGTGGTGGGGGGATCACCCGTAGCGCGCCGGACGGGCCGGGGTTGACTCCCGGCCCGTCCGGCGTTCGTGTACGGCTTTCACAGCGCCCGGGTACGGGCACAGCGCCCGGGTACGGGCACAGCGCCCGGGTACGGGCACAGCGCCCGGGTACGGGCACAGCGCCCGGGTACGGGCACAGCGCCCGGGTACGGGCACAGCGCCCGGGTACGGGCACAGCGCCCGCGTACGGGCACAGCGCCCGCGTACGGGCACAGCGCCCGCGTACGGGCACAGCGCCCCGCGTACGGGCACAGCGCCCGGGTACGGGGGGCGCTTGCGTAAGAGGGGAGCTGCCTCAGGCCCCGGCCCGGTGGCTCAGGTAGGCGAGGGTGCCCAGGACCAGCCGGGCGTGCGGCGGGCGGCCCGCGGTGTCGAGGGTCGGCGGGCGCAGCCAGCGGACCGGTCCGAGGCCGCCGAGGTCCGAGGGCGGGGCGGTGATGTGGTCGCCCGGGCCCAGACAGCGCAGATCGAGGTCGGCGTCGTCCCAGCCCATGCGGTACAGCAGCTCGGGGAGTTCGGCGGCGGCGCCGGGGGCGACGAAGAACTGGGCGCGCCCGTGCGGGGTGACGGCCACCGGGCCGAGGGGCAGCCCCATCCGCTCCAGCCGGACCAGCGCGTGTCCGCCCGCGTACTCCGCGACCTCCAGGACGTCGAACGAGCGGCCCAGGGGCAGCAGCACGGCCGCCCCGGGGACCTGCTCCCACGCGGCCGCGGCGGCGTCCATCGTGGCGCCCGCCGGGACGCCGGGGGCGAAGGAGAGCGGATGCGCGCCGGGGGAGGGACAGCCGTGGTCACCGCATGAACATTCGTTTCTGCCGCCCCCCGAGCTCCGTGCCGCCCGCGCGCCCGGCACCACGTCCCAGCCCCACAGACCGGTGTACTCCGCCACCGTCGTGGACTCGGACGTACGGCCGCGGCGCCGTGAGCCGGACCGCATGTCCCGGTTGCCGCCGATCGTGAAGCCCATGCCCCCTCCAACGGGTCCCGCTCTGGATGGTTACGAGCCGGAACGTCGCGATGACGCTCCGTCGCCGATGAGGCGCGGCAGAGTGCGCTCCGATGTGACGGAGGTGGTGAGGCGCGACCCGTGCGCCCCCGCCTGCACCCCTTCACCTGTTTCCCGTCGCCCCGGTGTCAAGTGAATCGTGCGAACCGGTAACCGGGTTCATTCGAAGGGGTGGCGAATGGTGGCGTTTTCGGGAACCGCCTCGCCGGGGGCGTGATCGTAGGATTACTTTCAGTGCACAGTCCCTGGATGTGGTGCTCGCTCGAACGCGAGCTGACGACGGGCGGAGTACGGATCGGTACATGCCCCTGGCATGAGGCGGTTCCCTGTCGGGACGGTTGATACGTCGCATCCCGGGGACAACTGACCGTGACAGAAGGCATTCTGGTGGCGGTTCGGGAAGATTCGTGGGATGGGGGCGTTCCGGGTGGGTGACGGCGGCGGCGGTGCTGGGAAGCGCCCCAATGCGCAATTGCAGTCATGGTTCGTGCGCAGCGGCTGGTCGAAGGGGGAGCTGGCGCGCCAAGTCAACCGCAGAGCGCGGCAGTTAGGTGCCCACCACATCAGCACGGACACCTCGCGGGTGCGCCGCTGGCTGGATGGCGAGCAGCCCCGGGAGCCGATTCCGCAGATTCTCTCCGAGCTGTTCTCCGAGCGCTTCGGCTGTGTGGTCGGCATCGAGGATCTCGGGCTGCGCGCCGTCCACCGGTCACCGTCCGTGTCCGGTGTGGATCTTCCCTGGGCCGGGCCCGAAACGGTCGCGCTGATCGGCGAGTTCTCCCGCAGCGATCTGATGCTCGCCCGCCGCGGCTTCCTCGGCACCTCGCTCGCGCTGTCCGCGGGCCCCGCCCTCATCGAGCCGATGCAGCGCTGGCTGGTGCCCTCCACGAGCGGACAGCCCGGCGGCGCCAGGGCGGCGGACGGCGGGCGCACGCGCCGGCTCTCCCGGCTCTCCGAGCCCGAGCTGGAGCTGCTGGAGTCCACCATCGTGATGTTCCGCGCCTGGGACGCCCAGTGCGGCGGCGGGCTGCGCCGCAAGGCGGTGGTCGGCCAGCTGCACGAGGTGACCGATCTGCTGCAGGAGCCGCACCCGGAGGCGGTCTCCCGGCGGCTGTTCAAGGTCGCGGGCGAGCTTGCCCAGCTGGCCGGGTGGATGAGCTATGACGTCGGGCTCCAGCCCACCGCGCAGAAGTACTTCGTGCTCGCCCTCCACGCCGCCAAGGAGTCCGGGGACCGCCCCCTCGGCTCGTACATCCTCTCCGGTATGAGCCGCCAGATGATCCACGTCGGCCGGCCCGACGACGCGCTGGAGCTGATCCACCTCGCGCAGTACGGCAGCCGGGAGAACGCCACCCCGCGTACCCAGGCCATGCTGTATGCGATGGAGGCCCGTGCCTACGCCAACATGGGCCAGCCCAGCAAATGCCACCGCGCGGTGAAGATGGCCGAGGACACCTTCGCCGACTGCGCCAAGGGCGACGGCGACCCCGACTGGATCCGCTTCTTCTCCGAGGCCGAGCTCAACGCGGAGAACGCCCACTCCTACCGCGATCTCGCCTATGTCGCCGGCCGCAGCCCCACCTACGCCAAGATGGCCGACCCCGTGATGCGCCAGGCCGTGAAGCTCTTCGGCCAGGAGGCGGAGAACGATGCGGGCCCCCAGCGTTCGTATGCGCTCAATCTGATCGGCATGGCCACCGTCCATCTCCTCCAGAGGGAGCCGGAGCAGGCCGCCGGGGTCGCCCGCCTGGCGCTGCCGCTCGCCAAGCGGGTCCGCTCGGAGCGGGTCAACAACCGGCTGCGCAAGACCGTGGACACGGCGGTGCGCCAGTTCGGCGACGTGCCTCAGGTCGCCGATCTCGGCGTGCGGCTGGCCACCCTCATGCCCGACACGCCGGGAGCCGCGGGGCCCGGCCAGGCCGTCTGAGCGGTCCCGGCGGTGGTTGCGACACGGTAACGGAGGGCTCCGCCCCGACAGCCGCGGTTCATCGGCGCGTAACACTCCCGCGGCCTTCGTCACTGCGGTGAAACATCGGGCGGCATCGGCTGAAACGGTGCTGCGCCAACCTCGAGGCGAATACCGGCCCCCCGATGTCCTGCCCGCACGGGCCGTCGTTTCGAGGAGACGTCCACATTGAATGGCGCAAATACCGCGTTCGTATTGATCAGCGCCGCGCTCGTGATGCTGATGACCCCTGGCCTGGCCTTCTTCTACGGCGGCATGGTGCGGGTGAAGAGCGCCCTGAACATGCTGATGATGTCCTTCATCTCGCTCGGCGTCGTCTCGCTGCTGTGGGTGCTGTTCGGCTACTCGCTCACCTTCGGCGATGACATCGGCGGCGGGCTGCTGGGCAATCTCGACCACATCGGCTTCAAGGGCATCGAGCCGACGTCGCTGTGGGGCGAGAAGCCCGACGCGATCCCGGTCCTGGCCTTCGCGCTCTTCCAGCTCATGTTCGCGGTGATCACCCCCGCGCTGATCAGCGGAGCCGTCGCCGACCGCGTCAAGTTCGGCGCCTGGGCCCTGTTCATCACCGTGTGGACCACGGTCGTCTACTTCCCGGTGGCCCACTGGGTCTGGCAGGCCGACGGCTGGCTGTTCAAGAAGGAGGTCATCGACTTCGCGGGCGGCACGGCGGTCCACATCAACGCGGGCGCCGCGGGCCTGGCCGTGGCCCTCGTGCTCGGCAAGCGCATCGGCTTCAAGAAGGACCCGATGCGCCCGCACAACCTGCCGCTGGTGATGCTCGGCTCCGGTCTGCTGTGGTTCGGCTGGTTCGGCTTCAACGCCGGCTCCGCCCTCGCCGCCAATGGGACCGCCGCCAACATGGCCTTCAACACCCAGGTCGCCACCGGTGTCGCGATGCTCGGCTGGCTCGCCTACGAGCGCATCCGGCACGGCGCGTTCACCACGCTGGGCGCCGCCTCCGGCGCGGTCGCGGGCCTGGTCGCCATCACCCCCTCGGGTGCGGCGGTGAACGCCTGGGGCGCCATCGTGATCGGCCTGGTCGCCGGTGTCGTCTGCTCCTGGGCCGTCAGCCTCAAGTACAAGCTGGGCTACGACGACTCGCTCGACGTGGTCGGGGTGCACCTGGTCGGCGGTCTCATCGGCACCCTCCTGGTCGGCGTCCTGGCCACCGACGGTGTCGGCGGCGCGGCCCAGCTCGGCAAGCAGGCGCTCGGCGCCTTCACGGTGCTGCTCTACTCCTTCGTCGTCTCCTGGATCCTCGCCAAGCTCATCGACGTCACCATCGGCTTCCGGGCCAGTGAGGACGAGGAGCTCGGCGGCATCGACCAGGCGTTCCACGCCGAGACCGCCTATGACTTCAGCGCGGTGGGCGGATCCGCCCGTAGTACGGTGCCCGCCGCGACCGGCGCGTCCGCGCCGCAGAAGCCGCACAACAAGAAGGTGGACGCGTGAAGCTCATCACCGCAGTCGTGAAGCCGCACCGGCTCGACGAGATCAAGGAAGCGCTGCAGGCGTTCGGCGTCCAGGGCCTGACCGTCACCGAGGCCAGCGGCTACGGCCGTCAGCGGGGCCACACCGAGGTCTACCGGGGCGCGGAGTACACCGTCGACCTGGTGCCCAAGGTGCGCATAGAGGTGCTGGTCGAGGACGAGGACGCCGACGACCTCGTCGATGTGGTGGTCAAGGCCGCGCGCACCGGAAAGATCGGGGACGGCAAGGTCTGGAGCGTCCCCGTCGAGACCGCCGTCCGGGTCCGGACCGGAGAGCGCGGCCCGGACGCCCTCTGAGGGCCGGGGCCGGGACGCCCTCCGAGGGCCGCGGCCCGGGACGCCCTCCGAGGGCCCGGCACGAGCCGGACAACCAGTCGCACGCTGACAGGGAGCCGAGTTGACGGAAAGCCTCGAGACCACGACCGACACCACCGACTCGGGGCCCGGCGGCTACGCGGCGGCCCGGCTGCGACTCCTCCAGGAGGGGTCGCGGCCCGGGCCGCCGCGCCGTTCCGCCCTGGCCGAACTCACCGACCAGTGGCTGGCCGCGCTGCTCACCGGCGGGGCGCAGACCGCCGGGATCGGCCGGGGCGTCGCCCTGGTGGCGGTCGGCGGCTACGGACGCGGCGAACTCTCCCCGCGCAGCGACCTCGATGTGCTGCTGCTGCACGACGGCTCCGCCGACCGCTCGGCCCTCGCCGCGCTCGCCGACCACGTCTGGTACCCGGTCTGGGACATGGGCCTCGCCCTCGACCACTCGGTGCGCACTCCCGACGAGGCCCGCGCGACCGCCGCCGAGGAGCTGAAGGTCCAGCTCGGCCTGCTCGACGCCCGCCACATCGCGGGCGACCAGGCGCTCACCGCCGATCTGCGCACCACCGTCCTCGCCGACTGGCGCGCCCAGGCCCCGCGGCGGCTGCCCGAGCTCCACGCGCTGTGCCAGGAGCGCGCCGAGCGCCACGGTGAGCTGCAGTTCCTGCTCGAACCCGATCTGAAGGAGGCCCGCGGCGGGCTCCGCGACGCCACCGCGCTGCGCGCCATCGCCGCCTCCTGGCTCGCCGACGCCCCCCGCGAGGGCCTCGACGACGCACGGCGGCGGCTGCTGGACGCCCGCGACGCGCTCCATCTGTCCACTGGCCGCGCCGCCGACCGCCTCGCGCTCCAGGAACAGGACCAGGTCGCGGACGCCCTCGGGCTGCTGGACGCCGACGCCCTGCTGCGCCAGATCTACGAATCCGCCCGGATCATCTCCTACGCGAGCGATGTCACCTGGCGCGAGGTCGAGCGGGTGCTGCGCGCCCGCTCGGCCGCCCGGCCCCGGTTGCGCGGACTGCTCGGCGGCCTCGGCGGGCGCTCTGGCGGCCGTGCGGGCGCCGGAGGCGGCGCGGACACGGGGGAGCGCAGCCCGCTCGCCGAGGGCGTCGTGGAACAGGACGGCGAGGTGGTGCTGGCCCGCACCGCACGCCCCGACCGTGACCCCGTGCTCACTCTGCGGGCCGCCGCGGCCGCCGCCCAGGCCGGACTTCCGCTGTCGCCGCACGCCGTAAGGCGGCTGTCCACCGCCGCCCGGCCGTTGCCCGTGCCGTGGCCGCCCGAGGCCAGGGAGCAGCTGATCACGCTGCTGGGCGCGGGCGAGTCCACCGTCGGCGTGTGGGAGGCCCTGGAGGCCGAGGGGCTGATCACCCGGCTGCTGCCGGACTGGGAGCGGGTGCGCTGCCGTCCGCAGCGCAACGCCGTCCACCGCTGGACCGTGGACCGGCATCTGGTCGAGACCGCGGTCCGGGCCAGCGCGTTCAGCCGCCGGGTCGGCCGCCCCGATCTGCTGCTGGTCGCCGCGCTGCTGCACGACATCGGCAAGGGCTGGCCCGGCGACCACTCGGTGGCCGGGGAGACCATCGCCCGCGACGTCGCCGCCCGCATCGGCTTCGACCGCGCGGACGTCGCGGTCCTCGCCGCCCTCGTACGCCACCATCTGCTGCTCGTCGAGACCGCCACCCGGCGCGACCTGGACGACCCGGCCACGGTGCGCTCGGTCGCCGAGGCGGTCGGCGGCGCCACCACCCTGGAACTGCTGCACGCCCTCACCGAGGCCGACGCACTCGCCACCGGCCCCGCGGCCTGGAGCGCCTGGCGCGGCTCTCTCGTGGCCGACCTGGTCAAGCGGGTCTCGGCGGTGCTCGCGGGCGAACCCGCCGACGACTGGTCCACCCCGCAGCAGACGACGGCCGAACAGGAACGCCTGGCGATCGAGGCATGGCGCACCGGCGGCCCGGTGCTGGCCCTGCACGCACGCTCCGAGGCGATGGCACCGGCCGAGGCGGGCCTCCTTACGGGTGGCCTCCCTGCAGACGGACTCCTTACGGCCGCCGCCGAAGGGCCGCCGGAAGAAGGGACCACCGGCCCCGAGCCGATCGGCGTGGAACTGCTCATCGCCGTCCCCGACCAGCCCGGCGTCCTGCCCACGGCGGCCGGCGTCCTGGCCCTGCACCGCCTTACGGTGCGCGCGGCGGACCTGCGCGCCCTCGAGCTGCCGTCGGCGCTGGACGCGGCGGGCGCGGCGGCCGGGGTGCTGCTGCTGAGCTGGCGGGTCGCGGCCGAGTACGGTTCCCTGCCGCAGGCCGCCCGACTCCGGAACGACCTGGTGCGCGCCCTGGACGGCTCGCTCGACATCGTCGCCCGCCTCGCCGAGCGCGAGGCCGCCTACCGCAAGTACCCACGCCGCCGCGGGGTGCACGCCCCGCCACCACGGGTGACGGTCGCACCCGGCAGCTCCCAGCTCGCCACGGTGATCGAGGTCCGCGCCCAGGACGCCCCCGGTCTGCTGCACCGGATCGGCCGTGCCCTGGAGCACACCGGGGTCGCGGTGCGCAGCGCCCATGCCTCCACCCTCGGCGCCAACGCGGTGGATGCGTTCTATGTCACGGACAGCTCCGGCGCCCCCCTGAAGCCCATGCACGCGGCCGAGGTGGCCCAAAAGGTCGAGCGAGCGCTGACCAGCCCGTCCGACGCTTGAGGAGCGAGGTGCCACTTCCCAGCCCTTGCGGCGTTTGAGAAGCGGGGTCCGGGGCGGAGCCCCGGCGGGGGCGCGGGGGCGGAGCCCCCGGAACGGGGCCCGCGGCGCAGCCCCGGTTCGGGAAGGGGCGGGGAGGGAAAAGGACGCCCCGTCCGGGCGTCGCACGCCCCGGGGGCAGACCGTTCCCGCGACGGGCGGATACCCTTGGAGGCCGACCACCGACCCGACATCCGACCGAAGGATTCGCGACCACCGTGTTCGATACCCTCTCCGATCGCCTCGCAGCGACTTTCAAGAACCTCCGGGGCAAGGGACGCCTCAGCGAGGCGGACATCGACGCCACGGCACGCGAGATCCGGATCGCCCTGCTCGAGGCCGACGTGGCGCTGCCCGTCGTCCGGTCGTTCATCAAGCAGGTCAAGGAGCGGAGCCTCGGGGCCGAGGTCTCCCAGGCGCTCAACCCCGCGCAGCAGGTCATCAAGATCGTCAACGAGGAGCTGGTCGGCATCCTCGGCGGCGAGGCGCGCCGCCTCCGCTTCGCCAAGCAGCCGCCGACCGTGATCATGCTCGCGGGTCTGCAGGGTGCCGGTAAGACGACGCTCGCCGGAAAGCTGGGCCGCTGGCTGAAGGGCCAGGGCCACGCCCCCCTGCTCGTCGCCTGTGACCTCCAGCGCCCCAACGCCGTCAACCAGCTCTCGGTGGTCGCGGAGCGGGCCGGTGTGGCCGTCTTCGCCCCCGAGCCGGGCAACGGCGTCGGCGACCCGGTCAAGGTGGCGCAGGACTCGATCGAGTTCGCCCGGACCAAGCAGCACGACGTCGTGATCGTCGACACCGCGGGCCGCCTCGGTATCGACGAGGAGCTGATGCGGCAGGCCGCCGACATCCGCGACGCGGTCCGCCCGGACGAGGTCCTCTTCGTCGTCGACGCGATGATCGGCCAGGACGCGGTGAACACCGCGGAGGCGTTCCGCGACGGCGTCGGCTTCGACGGTGTGGTGCTCTCCAAGCTGGACGGCGACGCGCGCGGCGGTGCCGCGCTGTCCATCGCGCATGTCACCGGCCGCCAGATCATGTTCGCCTCCAACGGCGAGAAGCTGGACGACTTCGACGCGTTCTACCCGGACCGCATGGCGTCCCGCATCCTCGGCATGGGCGACATGCTCAGCCTGATCGAGAAGGCCGAGCAGACCTTCAGCCAGCAAGAGGCCGAGAAGATGGCGGCCAAGCTGGCGAAGGGCCCCAAGGAGTTCACGCTCGACGACTTCCTGGCGCAGATGGAGCAGGTCCGCAAGATGGGCTCCATCTCCAAGCTGCTCGGCATGCTGCCGGGCATGGGCCAGATGAAGGACCAGATCAACAACCTGGACGAGCGGGAAGTGGACCGCACCGCGGCCATCATCAAGTCGATGACCCCGGGTGAGCGCCAGGACCCCACGATCATCAATGGCTCGCGCCGCGCCCGTATCGCCCGTGGTTCCGGCGTCGAGGTGAGCTCGGTCAAGAACCTGGTGGAGCGGTTCTTCGACGCGCGCAAGATGATGTCGAAGATGGCCCAGGGCGGCATGCCGGGGATGCCCGGGATGCCGGGTATGCCGGGCGTGGGCGGCGGCAAGCGCAAGGGAAAGCAGCAGAAGAAGGTCAAGGGCAAGCAGCGCAGCGGAAATCCGCTGAAGCGCGCTCAGCAGGAGCAGGAAGCCGCGGCGCGCCGCGAGCAGGGCGGCGCGTTCGGGCTGCCCAGTGGCGGACAGGACGGACAGAACTTCGAACTCCCCGACGAGTTCAAGAAGTTCATGGGCTGAGCCGCCCGGCGCCCCCGAGACGTCCCGGCCCCGTCCGAGGCGTCCCCTACGAACGAACCGTAAGGCCCCTGCGCACACGGCGCGGCGCTTTCTAGGGGCTTTACGTGACGGTCCCGTTCAGATGCGGCAGATCAGATAGCGGAAGACGTTCGGCATCCACACCGTGCCGTCCGCGCGCTGATGCGGATGGAGCGCCTCGGTGATCTCCTTGCGGACCTGGATGGGATCCGTGACCCGCTCCGCCGCGTCGAACAGCCCCGTCGACAGCAGCCCGCGCACCGCGCTGTCCATGTCGGCGTAGCCGAACGGGCAGGCCACCCGGCCCGATCCGTCGGGCCGCAGCCCGGCCAGCGCGGCCAGTTCCTCCAGGTCGTCGCGGCCGCACGGCCACCAGCGCGCCGCAG
Source organism: Streptomyces violaceusniger Tu 4113 (assembly GCF_000147815.2). Lineage (NCBI taxonomy): Bacteria > Bacillati > Actinomycetota > Actinomycetes > Kitasatosporales > Streptomycetaceae > Streptomyces > Streptomyces violaceusniger. The sequence goes on from NC_015957.1 coordinate 1,863,355, forward strand.
GGGGCGGCTCAGCCTCCCGGCGGTGGCCGGGGGAGCCCATCGGATCGGCGAGCCGGGCGCCCACGCGCAGCACCCCGGAGGTGGCGCAGCGCTCCGGCGGGCCCCATCCGGCGAGCACAACGGCCCCGCCGCGCTCGGTGCGCGCCGTGGCGGCCGCGAGGGTGGACGCCGCCGCCCCGGGGCTTATCCCGCCCAGGGCCGACAGCGGCTCGAAGGCGGTCACCACCGTGAAGGCCGACTCCGCCGCGGCCTCCCCTATGCAGGGGCTCTCCGGGCCGCCGAGGCCCAGCCGGGCGGGCAGTGCCGGGCCGCCCGGCGCGCCCACGGCCGTCAGCCGCTCGCGCGCGAGGTCCAGGCGTCGCTCGTCCGGGTCCGCCCCGCAGACCGTGGCACCGCGCGCGGCCGCCATGAGGAGGGCGAGCCCGGAGCCGCAGCCCAGGCCCAGCAGCCGGGTCCCGGCGCCGATGTCCAGCCGTTCGTACACGGCCTCGTACAGCGGGACCAGCATCCGCTCCTGGATCTCCGCCCAGTCGCGGATGCGAGCGTGGGCGTCCGTCGTCGGCGACGAGGAGGGGTGCGGGCGGTGCCGCTGTACGAGCGTAAATGTCATCGAAAGGGCCCCAATCAGCGAAGAGCAGTGCCGTCGTCAGATTCGGTGTCACATCCGCCGTTGTGCGGTGTGACGTCCCACCCCCAAATGCCAGGGAACTCCGCATCCGTCCCCGCGTCCAGAGGTTTCACGGCCGTGCTTGCGTGCCCCCTTTGTGCGCCCCCGCACACCTGTGCGTACGTCTCGCTCCCCGAACCGCCCCCCGGCCTCTGCCCCGCTCGTGGTCGGTGTCCGGCGTGGCCGGCACTGATCGGCTCGCTTTTCCTTGATTCACGGTTCGGTACCGCACCGCCGTACGATCGGCGCCATGGCCAAGACTCCCGTGCTCACCCCGCGGGCGGAGGACTTCCCCCGCTGGTACCAGGATGTGATCAACAAGGCCGAGCTGGCGGACAACGGCCCGGTGCGCGGCACCATGGTGATCCGACCGTACGGGTACGGGCTGTGGGAGCGGATGCAGCAGGACATGGACGCCCGCATCAAGGCGGTCGGTGTCCAGAACGCGTACTTCCCGCTCTTCATCCCGCAGTCGTATCTGGCCAAGGAAGCCGATCACGTCGAGGGGTTCGCGCCGGAGCTCGCGGTCGTCACCCATGGCGGCGGTAAGGAGCTCGAGGAGCCGGTCGTCGTCCGGCCCACCTCCGAGACGATCGTCAACGAGTACTTCTCCAAGTGGGTGCAGAGCTACCGCGATCTGCCGCTGCTGATCAACCAGTGGGCCAATGTGGTGCGTTGGGAGCTGCGGCCGCGGCTGTTCCTGCGGACGACCGAGTTCCTGTGGCAGGAGGGGCACACGGCGCACGCGTCGTACGAGGACGCCAGGGACTTCGCCGCCCGGATCCACCGCGAGGTCTACGCCCGGTTCATGGAGGACGTCCTGGCGATGGACGTGGTCCTGGGCCGCAAGACCGCCCGGGAGCGGTTCGCCGGCGCCCTCAACACCCTCACCCTCGAAGGGATGATGGGCGACGGCAAGGCGCTGCAGCTCGGCACCAGCCATGAGCTCGGCCAGAACTTCGCCCGGGCCTTCCACACCAGCTATCTGTCCAAGGACGGCGAGCAGGAGCTGGTCTGGCAGACCTCCTGGGGCAGCACGACCCGGATGGTCGGCGCGCTGGTGATGATGCACGGCGACGACAACGGCCTGCGGATTCCGCCGAGGCTGGCCTCGATCCAGGTCGTGGTGCTGGCGATCAAGGGCGACGACGCGGTGCTCGCCAAGGTCCGCGAGATCGGCGAGCTGCTCTCCGCGGCTGGCGTGCGGGTCCACGTCGACGACCGTACGGACACCCCCTTCGGCCGCCGCGCGGTCGACTGGGAACTCAAGGGCGTGCCGGTCCGGGTCGAGGTCGGCCCGCGCGACCTGGAGAGCGGCACCGCGATGGTGGCCCGGCGGATCCCCGGCGGCAAGGAGCCGGTGCGCGCCGAGCTGCTGCCGGAACTGCTGCCCAAGGTTCTGGAGGAGGACCAGGCGCTGCTGCTGCGGCAGGCCCGTGAGCGCCGTAAGGCGCGCACCACGGAGGTGGCGACCATGGAGGAGGCCGCCGAGGCCGCGGTGGCGGGCGGCTGGGCCCGCATCCGGTGGGCGGACCTGGGGCCGGAGGGCGAGGCGGCGCTCGCCGAGCGGTCCGTGTCCGTCCGGTGTCTGGTCACCGAGGACGGGGCGGTGCCGGACGCCGATGACGCTCCCGGTAACGTCGCAATCGTCGCGAGGGCCTACTGAGGCGGTACGTACCGGCTTGATGCACGGTGCGTGGCTCATCCACACATTTACGCACCCGCCCCTCGTCGTCGTACATCAGCGTGAACTGACTGGTACGTGCAAATTATTTGGGATGCCCCGGAATCGGAACACCGGACCGGTCCTGCTCGTTAGCACGACGTGAGCACGACACCACCTGTTCTCGCCGCAGAGCTGGCGCAGGCGTGGGCCGACATTCAACGGCACCACTCCGAGCTGCCAGATCTCGCCGCGCCCGAATCGCTGATCGGAGAGTCGTCGTCCGCATGTGGCGCCGAGCTCTCCTTCGAACGGCTGCTGCATGAGGCAGTCCATGGGATCGCCGCCGCCCGCGGTGTCCGTGACACCTCACGCGCCGGCCGCTACCACAACCGCCGGTTCCTGGCGATTGCCGAGGAGCTGGGGCTCGACCACCCCGAGGAGCCGCATCCAAGCAGCGGCTTCTCGCTGGTCACCCTCAGCCCCGAGGCGAGAAAGCGGTACCGGACCACGATCGACCGCCTTCAGCGCGCGCTGAAGGCCCACACCGTGGCGACCACCGCCGAGACCTCCCGCACCTTCCGCGGGCCCGCCGCGCGCCATGGCTCGTCCGGTGGCGGGGTCCGGGTCAAGGCGGTGTGCGACTGCGGGCGCAATGTCCGGGTCGTCCCGTCGGTGCTGGCCCAGGCGCCGATCATGTGCGGTGGATGCGGTAAGCCCTTCCGCATTCCGGAGGCGGTGGCCGCGGTCGGCTGACCTGTCCCGGTGTGGCAGAATGGTCTGCTGTACTCGACAGTCGACCAGGACCCCTCTCTCCTCCGGCTGACGCGTCCATCGGGCACTCGGGTACCGCAACCCCACGCGGCACGTCGCAGTGCTCAACCACGTCAAGACCAGGAGACACCACTTCCGTGGCAGTCAAGATCAAGCTGAAGCGTCTGGGCAAGATCCGTTCGCCTCACTACCGCATCGTCGTCGCCGACTCCCGCACCCGCCGTGACGGCCGGGCGATCGAGGAGATCGGTCTGTACCACCCGGTGCAGAACCCGTCGCGCATCGAGGTCGACTCGGAGCGCGTGCAGCACTGGCTGAAGGTCGGCGCGCAGCCGACCGAGCCCGTGCTGGCCATCCTGAAGGTCACCGGCGACTGGCAGCAGTTCAAGGGTCTGCCCGCCCCGGCTCCGATGAAGGTCGCCGAGCCGAAGGCCGACAAGCGCGTCCTGTTCGAGGCGGCCGCCAAGGACGCCGGAGACGAGCCGAAGGGTGAGGCGATCACCCAGAAGGCGAAGAAGGCCGAGAAGAAGTCGGACGAGGCGGCTGACTCCGCTGAGTCCACCGCGTCGACTGAGGCCTGAGGATGCTCGAGGAAGCCCTCGAGCACCTGGTGAAGGGCATCGTCGACAACCCCGACGACGTGCAGGTGGCCTCGCGCACCCTGCGGCGTGGGCGTGTGCTGGAGGTCCGGGTGCACCCCGATGACCTCGGCAAGGTGATCGGCCGCAACGGCCGCACCGCACGCGCCCTGCGCACCGTCGTGGGCGCCATCGGCGGCCGCGGGATCCGCGTCGACCTCGTCGACGTCGATCAGGTCCGCTGAGGCGATCAAGAAGAGCACCGGCACGGGCCGGGGAGGGCTTTGGGCCGTCCCCGGCCCGTGTGTGTGAAGGGACATCGCATCGTGCAGTTGGTTGTCGCGCGGATCGGCCGTGCCCATGGCATCAAGGGCGAGGTCACCGTCGAGGTGCGGACGGACGAGCCGGAGCTGCGGCTCGGCCCGGGCGCCGTGCTGACCACCGAGCCCGCCTCGGCCGGGCCGCTGACCATCGAGTCCGGCCGGGTGCACAGCGGCCGGCTGCTGCTGCGCTTCGAGGGCGTACGCGACCGCAGCGCCGCGGAGGCGCTGCGCAACATCCTGCTGATCGCGGAGGTCGACCCCGAGGAACTCCCCGAGGACCCCGAGGAGTTCTACGACCACCAGTTGATCGACATCGATGTGGTCACCGTGGACGGCACCGAGGTCGGGCGGATCTCCGAGATCTCCCATCTGCCCTACCAGGACCTGCTGATCGTGAAGCGCCCCGACGGGGGTGAGGTGATGATCCCGTTCGTCTCCGAGTTCGTGCCGGAGATCGATCTGGAGGCGCAGCGCGCCGTGATCGACCCGCCGCCGGGCCTGCTCGACGAGGCCGAGGCGGAGATCGCGGGCAGCCGTAAGGACGAGACCGCGGGTGGCCGTAAGGACGAGGCGGCCGGCAGTGGTACGGGCGAGACCGGCGGCAGCCGTAAGGGCGACACCGCGAGCGGCCGTGAGGACGAGTCGTCATGAGGCTCGACGTCGTCACGATCTTCCCCGAGTACCTGGAGCCGCTGAACGTCTCGCTGGTCGGCAAGGCACGCGCCCGCGGCCAACTCGATGTGCGGGTCCACGATCTGCGCGGCTGGACGTACGACCGGCACAACACGGTCGACGACACCCCGTACGGCGGCGGCCCCGGCATGGTCATGAAGCCCGAGCCCTGGGGCGAGGCGCTTGACTCGATCATGGCGTCGGGCGAGGCGGACGGGCTGGTCAAGCCCACGCTGATCGTGCCGACCCCGAGCGGCCGTCCGTTCACCCAGGCCCTGGCCGTAGAGCTCGCCGAGCGCCCCTGGCTGGTCTTCACGCCCGCCCGCTACGAGGGCATCGACCGTCGGGTGATCGAGGAGTACGGCGAGCGGCTCGAGGTCCACGAGGTCTCGATCGGCGATTACGTGCTGGCCGGCGGCGAGGCCGCGGTGCTGGTGATCACCGAGGCGGTGGCCCGGCTGCTGCCGGGTGTGCTGGGCAACGCCGAGTCGCATCGCGACGACTCCTTCGCCCCCGGCGCGATGGCCGACCTCCTGGAGGGGCCCGTCTACACCAAGCCCCCCGAGTGGCGCGGCCGCTCCATCCCGGAGGTGCTGATCAGCGGCCACCATGGCAAGGTCGGCCGCTGGCGCCGGGACGAGGCGTTCCGCCGCACCAGCGAGAACCGCCCCGATCTGATCGAGCGCTGCGACCCGGCGACGCTCGACAAGCACGACCGCGCGCTCCTGGCCGAGCTGGGCTGGGAGGAGCTGCCCGGGACCGGTGGGGCCCGATTTGGGCGGCCGGACCGCGCCGTGGAAGAATAGGCCGCTGCCGTACGTCCGGGTGTGCGCCCCTGCCACAGGGGGACCGACGCCCACCTGATGAGGGCGGCACTCCAAATCATCATCCGATATGCCGCTGATGACCTGTGGCATCAGCGAGGAAAGCAGACGATCATGTCTCACCTGCTCGACACCGTCGACTCCGCGTCGCTGCGCAGCGACATCCCGACCTTCCGCCCCGGCGACACGGTCAACGTCCACGTCCGCGTCATCGAGGGCAACCGCTCCCGTGTCCAGCAGTTCAAGGGCGTCGTCATCCGCCGCCAGGGCTCCGGTGTCCGCGAGACCTTCACCGTCCGCAAGGTGAGCTTCAGCGTCGGCGTGGAGCGCACCTTCCCGGTGCACACCCCGATCGTCGAGAAGATCGAGGTCGTCACCCGCGGTGATGTGCGCCGGGCGAAGCTGTACTACCTGCGCGACCTCCGCGGCAAGGCCGCCAAGATCAAGGAGAAGCGCGACAACTGAGATCGCGGCGATTTTGCGCGACTACTGAGCTACCGCCGGATCATCCGGCCGGGCCGGATAGGCTCTGGCCCGATGAACACCGAAGGACAGCTCGCGGAGCGCGACGGCTCCCGGGGCTCCGAGAAGGAGCGCGAGGAGCGGTCGCGCTCTTCGCGTGCTCCGGCGCGGGCCGCGGAGCCCTCGTCCGCCGGGCGGCTGCCGCAATGGCTGACCGGCGGCGGGCGATGGCGGCGAGGGGCGCTCCTCGCGGCGACCTGCGCCGCGCTCGTGCTGCTGGTGAGCGGCTTTGTGCTGCAGCCGTTCCTGATCCCCAGCGGTTCGATGGAGAGCACCCTCCGTCCCGGGGACCGGGTGCTGGTGAACAAGCTCGCCTACCGTTTCGGGGACGATCCGCGCCGCGGCGACGTTGTCGTGTTCGACGGAGCCGGTTCCTTCGGTGAGGAGGAGCCGTCCGGAAACCCGGTGACCGGTCTGCTGCGCAAGGCTGCCGCGGCGGTCGGGCTGGCCGAACCGGCCGAGTCCGACTACGTCAAGCGCGTGGTGGGCATCGGTGGTGACCGGGTCACCTGCTGCGACAAGCGGGGGAGGATCGAGGTGAACGGCCGGCCGGTGGACGAGCACTATCTGCACCCCGGGGACAGCCCCTCGCGGGTGCCCTTCGACATCGTCGTGCCCGAGGGGCGGCTGTGGGTCATGGGCGACCACCGCGACGCCTCCCGGGACTCACGCGACTACCTGGGCGCGCCGGGCGGGGGCACGGTCCCCGTCGACAAGGTGATCGGCCGCGCCGCATGGATCGCCTGGCCGTTCGGCCGCTGGTCCGGTGTGCCCCGTACGGACGCCTTCGCGGGCGTGCCCGCGGCGCCCGGCGCCCTACCCTCCGACGCCCCCGGTGGTGCCCATGGGTAGCCGCGGGCGGCCTCGTGCCAAGGCGCGCCGGGTGACGGGTCCGCCCGCCGATGTGGACACCACCCGTCCGCCGGGCGAGCGCCGGGTGGGCGGGCGCGCGGAGCGGCGCAGGATCCAGCGCCGTATCAAGCGCAGGCGGCGCCGTTCGGCCGTCAAGGAGATACCGATCCTGGTGGGCGTGGCGCTGGTGATCGCGCTCGTCCTGAAGACCTTCCTGGTGCAGGCGTTCGTCATTCCGTCCGGTTCGATGGAGCAGACCATCCGGATCGGCGACCGGGTGCTGGTGGACAAGTTCACCCCGTGGTTCGGCTCGAAGCCGGAGCGCGGCGATGTGGTGGTGTTCAAGGACCCCGGGGGCTGGCTGGAGGACGAGCGCAAGCCCCCCAAGGACGACCCGCCGGTCATCAAGCAGGGCAAGGAGTTCCTGACCTTCATCGGCCTGCTGCCGTCCTCCGACGAGCAGGACCTGATCAAGCGGGTGGTCGCGGTGGGCGGCGACACGGTGGCGTGCTGCGATACGAACGGTAAGGTCACCGTCAACGGGACCCCGCTGAACGAGCCGTATCTGCACCCCGGGAACCCGCCGTCGCAGCGGCAGTTCAAGGTGACCGTCCCTCAGGGGCGGATGTTCGTCATGGGCGATCACCGGTCCAACTCGGCGGACTCCCGTGTCCATCTCGACGAGCCCTACCAGGGCACGGTCCCGGACAACATGGTGGTCGGCCGCGCAGTGGTGATCGCATGGCCGTTCGGGCATATGCGGCGGCTCGAGGAGCCGGACACCTACGCTTCCGTCAAGGACGCGCCGAGTGGGGCGACACAGGCCGAGGGCGCGGCGCATAGGCTGTCCCCCATGGATCAGCAAGGAATGGTCCAGCTCCCGACCCCTGCGGAACTCCCGCTCGTTATGGGAGTGGTGATCCTGCGCCGTTCGTGGGGCAGGCGGCAGTCAGGCGTGAGGAGTGGATGTGGGGGATTTGGCGGTCGGCGCACGATCCGGTCACGAAGAGCCCGAGAGGCAGCCCGGGGCGACGGGAGAGCACCCCACGGACGGGACGGACGAGGCGCCCGAAGCCGGTGCACCCACGGACAAGGCGGCTGGCCGCCCCAGGGCGTCCGACCCACACGGAGCCGATGGCGGGCAGGATCCCGCCGGCCCCCCGGACGGACCCGGCGCCACTGACTCGTCCGGGTCCGAGGACGGGGCACCGGCGAAGCCGGGCCCCGGGATGCCCGGTGGGCCCGGGAAGCTCGGGAAGCCGAAGAAGGTGCGCTCCTTCTGGAAGGAGCTGCCGATCCTGGTCATCATCGCGCTGGCTCTGGCGCTGCTGATCAAGACCTTCCTGGTGCAGGCGTTCTCCATCCCGTCCGACTCCATGCAGAACACCCTGCAGCGGGGCGACCGGGTGCTGGTGGACAAGCTCACCCCGTGGTTCGGCTCCGAGCCGGAGCGCGGCGAGGTGGTCGTCTTCCACGACCCGGGCGGCTGGCTCGGCGAGACGCAGACGAGTAACTCCGGCCCGGTCGCCGACGGCATCCAGAAGGCGCTCAGCTTTATCGGGCTGATGCCTTCGGCGGAGGAGAAGGACCTGATCAAGCGGGTCATCGCGGTCGGCGGGGACACCGTCTCCTGCAAGCGCGGCGGCAAGGTCGTGGTCAACGGCAAGCCGCTGGACGAGCCCTACATCTTCCCCGGGAACACCCCCTGTGACGAGAAGCCGTTCGGCCCGATCAAGGTGCCCGAGGGCCGGATCTGGGTGATGGGCGACCACCGCCAGGACTCGCTGGACTCCCGCTACCACCAGAACCTGAACAACGGCACGGTCTCGGTGGACGATGTCGTCGGGCGCGCGTTCGTCGTCGCCTGGCCGATCGACCGCTGGTCCTCCCTGCCGGTGCCGAGCACCTTCGATCAGCCGGGTCTGGGCGCGGCCGCCGCGATGGCCCCTTCGGCCGTGGGGCTCGCCGGTGCGGTGCCGATCGTGCTGTGGCGCCGCCGCAGGCTGATCGCCAAGGTCCGGGCCGAGGCCGAGGTCCGGCCGGATCGGCTGACCGCCGACTGCTGACGGGGCTCGTACCGCCGGGTAAGGTGCGGTCCCGTGTGCCCCAGGGCACACGGAACCTGATCTTCTACGTCTGTTGCGTACGGCGGGAGCACTGGAATGAGCGGAGCCCAAGGGGTCGGGGGCGGCACACCGCGGCGCACGCCGGGCAGCGTGCTGTCCGGCGTGGCGGTGGCCCTCGGGTGTGTGCTGTTCCTCGGAGGTTTCGTCTGGGGCGCGGTGCTCTACAAGCCGTACACCGTCCCGACCGACTCCATGGCGCCGACGATCGCCAAGGGCGCCCGGGTGCTGGCTCAGCGGGTCGACGGCGGCGAGGTGCGCCGCGGCGATGTGGTGGTCTTCCGCGACCAGGTGTGGGGCGATCTGCCCATGGTGAAGCGGGTCATCGGGGTCGGCGGCGACCGGATCGAGTGCTGTGACAAGCAGGGCCGGCTGCGGGTCAACGGCAAGGTCTTCGAGGAACCGTATCTGCGCTCGGGGGAGCAGGCGTCCTCGACGGTCTTCTCCACCACCGTGCCCAAGGACCGGCTGTTCCTGATGGGCGACCATCGCAGCGACTCCCTCGACTCACGGGTGCATCTCACCGACGAGGCGGGCGGCGCCGTGGAGCGGGGCGCGGTGGACGCCCGGGTGGACGCCACCGCCTGGCCGCTGGGGTCCTGGGGGACCGTGGGGCGGCCCGATGCCTTCAAGGCGCTGCCGGGCGGGATCTCGCAGCCGGGACCGCTGGGGCCGATCCTGATCGCGGTCGTCACCGGCGCCGTGCTGATCCTGGCGGGCGCGGCCTACGGGCCCGTCGTCCGGCGCAGGGCGGGCGGCGGCGCACGGCGGGACCAGGCGGCGAAGGGAAAGGTGGCCGCGCGTGGCTGAGGGGGCCGGCGGAGCCGGGCCGACCGGCGCGGACGAGCGGCGGCTGCGGAAGGTCGCACGGGTGGTGCTGCTGGATCCGCAGGACCGCATCCTGCTGCTGCACGGCTTCGAACCGGACGATCCCTCGTCGACGTGGTGGTTCACCCCGGGAGGTGGCCTGGAGGGCGAGGAGAGCCGGGAGCAGGCGGCGCTCAGGGAGCTCGCGGAGGAGACCGGGATCACCGATGTGCGGCTCGGCCCGCTGCTGTGGCGGCGGATCTGCTCCTTCCCGTTCGCCGGGCGGCGCTGGGACCAGGACGAGTGGTACTACCTGTGTCGTACCCAACAGACCACGGCACGGGCCGGCGGTGGGCTGACGGAGCTGGAGCGGCGCAGTGTGGCCGGGCTGCGGTGGTGGACGGCGGATGAGCTGGCCACGGCCACCGAGCCGGTGTATCCGACACGGCTGGCGGAGCTGTTGCGTACGCTGCTCGTCGAGGGACCCCCGGGTGCACCGGTGATCCTGGAGACTGAGCGCGTCTGACGCACAATGGGGGGACGCACGGCTGAAGGGGAACATGCCATGAGCGCCGAGGACCTCGAGAAGTACGAGACCGAGATGGAGCTGAAGCTCTACCGGGAGTACCGCGATGTCGTCGGTCTGTTCAAATATGTGATCGAGACCGAACGCCGCTTCTATCTCACCAACGACTACGAGATGCAGGTGCACTCGGTCCAGGGTGAGGTTTTTTTCGAGGTGTCGATGGCCGACGCCTGGGTCTGGGACATGTACCGCCCGGCCCGTTTCGTGAAGCAGGTACGGGTTCTCACGTTCAAGGACGTGAATATCGAGGAGCTGAACAAGAGCGACCTCGACCTTCCGAGTGGCTGAGTTGTCCACAGCCGGGCGTCCGTCCACAGGCATTCTCCAAGATCCCTGAGCGGGGCGCGGGGGCGTCACAGTCGGTGCCGGAGGTGGTGCCGAATGAACGCCCGAGGAGCGCTGGGCCGCTACGGCGAGGATGTGGCGGTCCGCAGGCTGACGGAAGCCGGGATGACCGTCCTGGAGCGCAATTGGCGGTGCCGGGACGGCGAGATCGACATCGTTGCGCTCGACGCCGGTGCGCTGGTGGTGTGCGAGGTCAAGACGCGCCGCGAGGGTGGCTACGAGCATCCGATGGCGGCGGTCGGACCGGATAAGACCGAGCGGCTGCGGCGGCTGGCGGAGTGCTGGCTGGAGCGGCACGGCGGCCCGCCGCCGGGCGGAGTGCGGATCGACGTGGTGGCGGTGGTGCTGCCCCGCCGGGGCGCGCCCGTGGTCGAGCATGTGCGAGGGGTGGCCTGATGGGGTTCGCCCGCACCTGCTCGGTGGCGCTGGTCGGGGTGGAGGGCGTCGTGGTCGAGGTCCAGGCCGATCTGGAGCCGGGAGTGGCCGCCTTCACCCTCGTCGGGCTGCCCGACAAGAGCCTGGTGGAGAGCCGGGACCGGGTCCGCGCGGCCGTCGTCAATTCCGGCGGCGAATGGCCGCAGAAGAAGCTCACGGTGGGGCTCAGCCCGGCATCCGTCCCCAAAGGCGGCAGCGGCTTCGACCTGGCGGTGGCCTGTGCGGTGCTCGGCGCGGCCGAGCGCGTGGACCCGCGTGAGATCGCCGATCTGATGATGATCGGGGAGCTGGGCCTGGACGGCCGGGTCCGGCCGGTCCGCGGGGTGCTGCCCGCCGTGCTCGCCGCCTCCGAGGCGGGGTACCGCCAGGTCGTGGTCCCCGAGCAGACGGCGGCGGAGGCGGCCCTGGTGCCGGGAGTCTCGGTGCTGGGCGTGCGGAGCCTGCGCCAGCTGATCGCGGTGCTGACGGACGAGCCGGTGCCCGAGGAGGAGGAGACCCAGGAGCTGGGCCGCCCCGATCCCATGCTGGCCGGGCTCACCGTGCCCGGCGCCGGAATGGGCACCGGTGTCGCCGCCGTGCCCGGAAGCGGGGCGGGGCGCCCCGATATGGCCGAGGTCGCCGGGCAGCGGGCCGCGCGCACCGCCCTGGCGGTCGCGGCCGCGGGCGGGCACCACCTCTTCCTCAGCGGGCCTCCGGGCGCCGGGAAGACCATGCTGGCCGAGCGGCTGCCGGGGCTGCTGCCGCCGCTCACCCAGCAGGAGGCCCTGGAGGTCACCGCGGTCCATTCGGTCGCCGGGGTCCTTCCGCCGGGGCAGCCGCTGGTGCTGAGCCCGCCGTACTGCGCGCCGCATCACTCGGCCACCATGGCCGCGCTCGTCGGCGGCGGAAACGGTCTGCCCAGACCCGGCGCGGTCTCGCTCGCTCACCGCGGAGTGCTCTTCCTGGACGAGGCTCCCGAGTTCAGCGGGAAGGCGCTGGATGCCCTGCGGCAGCCCCTGGAGTCGGGGCATGTGGTGGTGGCCCGGTCCGCCGGGATGATGCGGATGCCGGCGCGCTTCCTGCTGATGCTGGCGGCCAACCCCTGCCCCTGTGGGCGCTATGGGCTGGTGGGCGACGTCTGCGAGTGCTCGCCCACCACGGTCCGCCGCTACCAGGCGAGGCTGTCGGGGCCGCTGCTGGACCGGGTGGACCTGCGTGTCCATGTCGAAGCGGTGAGCCGGGCCGAGCTCACCGGGGCGCGTGCCGGGGCGGAGGACAGCGCGTCCGTCGCGGCCCGGGTCCGGGACGCCCGGGAGCGGGCCGCCGCTCGTCTCCAGGACACCCCCTGGCGGCTGAACAGCGAGGTGCCGGGCCATGAGCTGCGCACCCGCTGGCAGCCGTTCCCCGGTGCGCTGCGCGAGGCCGAGCGCGATATGGAGCGCGGGCTGCTCACCGCCCGAGGGCTCGACCGGGTGCTGAGGGTCGCCTGGACCGTCGCCGACCTGGCCGGGCACGACCGGCCCGCGGCGCCGGACATCGCCCAGGCGCTGCAGTTGCGCACCGGGGTCAGCCGCGGGGTGCCGGTCACGGCGGGGGAGTGCTGATGTCGGCTCCTTCCGCGGGCGGCCGCGGCGCCGCCGTCCCCGCCCTGTTCTCCGAGCCCTGGCAGGGGCAGGGCACCCCGGAGGAGGCGCAGAGAGCCCTGTACGAGGGGCATGGCGCCCCGGACGAGTCGCATGGCGCCCTGTACGAGGGGCATGGCGCCCCGGACGAGGAACACGGAGCCCTGGACGCGGGGCAGGGGCTTCCCGAGCGGCACGGCGTCCCGGACGAGGAGCGGCTGGCGCGGGCGGCGCTCACCCGGCTCGTGGAGCCCGGGGACCAGGCCGTGGGGCGCTGGCTGCGTCGCATGGGGCCGGTGGCGCTGTGGCGGGCGCTCACCGGGAAGGGCAAGCCCCCGCCCGGGGCGACCGGGGACCGGCTGGCCGGCTGCGCCCTGCGGGCCGCCGGGCTGGACCCGGCCGCCGACCTCGCGCTGATCGCCCGGCGCGGAGGGCGGTTCATCTGCCCCGGGGATCTGGACTGGCCCGGTCAGCTCGACGATCTCGGGGACACTCGCCCGGTCGGGTTATGGGTGCGCGGCCCGGCCGGCTTGCGGATGTGGGCGCTGCGCTCGGTCGCCGTGGTGGGCGCGCGGGCCTGCAGCGACTACGGCGCGTATGTCGCGGCGACGCTCGGCGCCGGGCTGGCCGAGCGGGGCTGGGTGGTCGTCTCCGGTGCGGCCCACGGTGTGGACGGCGCGGCTCACCGAGGGGCGCTCGCCGCGGGTGGGGCCACCATCGCGGTGCTCGCCTCCGGTGTGGACATCCCCTACCCGCGAGGGCATGCCGAGTTGATCGAGCGCATCGCGGAACAGGGCCTGGTACTGGCCGAGTTGCCGCCCGGTACGCATCCGACGCGCCCCAGATTCGTGCTCCGTAACCGGGTCATCGCCGCGCTCACCCGGGGCACGGTCGTGGTCGAGGCCCAGTTCCGCAGCGGATCGCTGGTCACCGCGCGCCGGGCACAACAGCTCGGGCGGTCCACCATGGGGGTGCCGGGGCCGGTCACCAGCGGGCTGTCCGCCGGGGTGCATGAACTGCTGCGCGGTGAGGCGGTCCTGGTCACCGACGCCGCCGAAGTGGCCGAGCTCATCGGCGGCATCGGAGACCTCGCCCCGGAGCGGCGGGGCCCGCTGGTCGAGCGGGACCTGCTCGATCCCGTGACGGCACGGGTGCTGGAAGCGTTGTCGGCACGAGGCGGCAACGACCTGCGGGAGGTGGCCCGGGAATCCGGGACCGGCTGCGACGAGGCCCTGGGCCGACTCCATGAACTGCTCGCGCTGGGCTTTGTCGAACGTCATGGCGATCGATGGGAGTTGGTCCGTCCCGTGAGCCCGAGCGACGGCGCACGGCGAGGCGATCCCCCGAATCGGGGCAATCGGGTGAAAGGGTTGAGGCGATGACCGTATCCGCACACCGCCGAGCCGAAGCCCTTCGCATACCGCGACGCCGTAGTCACGCTACGCTCACAAGGTTTCCGGCGGAAGCGTACGTCCTCACCCATGTCATGGCAGAACGGCTCAAGGCGACGAATGCCCCAGCACATCTCCGGGTCTGATAGCGCGGCGCCGCCCGCGGCTCGCGGCGCGGTGCGCCCTGCCGCGCCCTCATCGCTCGACGAGCTGTGGCGGTCGTACAAGACCACGGGCGACGGCCGGCTGCGGGAGCAGCTGATCCTGCACTACTCACCGCTGGTGAAATATGTGGCCGGCCGGGTCAGCGTCGGGTTGCCCTCCAACGTCGAGCAGGCGGACTTCGTCTCCTCCGGGGTCTTCGGACTCATCGACGCCATCGAGAAGTTCGACCCCGAGCGCGCCATCAAGTTCGAGACCTACGCGATCACCCGGATCCGCGGCGCGATGATCGACGAATTGCGGGCACTGGACTGGATCCCGCGGTCGGTCCGTCAGAAGGCCCGGGCCGTGGAGCGTGCATACGCCACGCTGGAGGCCCAACTGCGCCGCACCCCCTCGGAGGCAGAGGTGGCGGCCGAGATGGACATCAGCATCGAGGAACTGCACGGCGTTTTCAGCCAGTTGTCGCTCGCCAATGTGGTCGCCCTGGAGGAGCTGCTGCATGTCGGCGGCGAGGGCGGCGACCGGCTCAGCCTCATGGACACCCTCGAGGACACCGCCGCGGACAACCCGGTCGAGGTGGCCGAGGACCGGGAGCTGCGCAGGCTGCTCGCCCGAGCGATCAACACCCTCCCGGAGCGGGAGAAGACCGTGGTCACGCTCTACTACTACGAGGGGCTCACACTCGCCGAGATCGGCCAGGTGCTCGGCGTCACCGAGAGCAGGGTCAGCCAGATCCACACCAAATCGGTGCTCCAGCTGCGGGCGAAACTCGCCGACGTCGGCCGCTGAATCGTCCCTCCGGCATCGCCCTCCCGGTGGCCTCTTCCGTAGAGTGGTCGGGTGCCCAGGATTCGAGCGGCCTCAGTGGCCGAGCACCGAACGATGCAGCGCGCGGCCCTGCTGGACGCCGCCCGCACCCTGCTGTCCGAGGGCGGCACGGAGGCGCTGACCTTCCCCGCCCTCGCCGAGCGCACGGGACTCGCACGGTCCTCCGTCTATGAGTACTTCCGCTCCCGCGCCGCCGTGGTCGAGGAGCTGTGCGCCGTCGACTTCCCGGTCTGGGCCGCGGAGGTCGAGGCCGCCATGGAGCGGGCCGACGGGCCCGAGGCGAAGATCGAGGCGTATGTGCGTCGGCAGCTTGCGCTCGTCGGCGACCGCCGGCACCGCGCGGTGGTGGCGATCTCCGCCGGTGAGCTGGACCCGGGCGCGCGGGAGAAGATCCGCGCCGCCCATGGCGGACTGATCGCCATGGTGGTCGAGGCCCTCGCGACCCTCGGACATGAGCAGCCGCGGCTCTCGGCCGTGCTGCTCCAGGGTGTGGTGGACGCCGCGGTCCGGCGCATCGAGCTCGGCGCGGCCGAGGACCCCGAGCGGATCACCGAGGCTGCCGTCGCCATGGCCCTGCGCGGCGTCCGGGGCTGACCTCCGCCGGTCCCTTCCATTCCACCGGGCGCGCGGTGCGCGGCCCAGACGGATCCGGGCCCACAGGGATGCCGCCACCAGCGCCGCGGCCGCCGGCAGCCGGGTGTCCCCGGCGGGGGAGGCGAGGGCGGAGACCGTGGGCGCGTCGCGCACTCCGAACACCGGAAGCAGCCGGGAGGGCCCGCCCCGCAGCATCGACGGCGGCAGCAGCGACAGGGGATCGAGATAGCGGTCCGCGCGCCGCAGCCCCCAGTGCAGACAGCCGGACCGGCAGTGGAAGGGGCCCGGCGCCACCACGCCGACCACCTGCCCTGCGGCCACCCGCTCACCCTTGGCCACGGTGGCGTGCACCGGTTCATAGGTGGTCCGCAGCGGAGGGGAGCCGGTCCCGGACACCTCGATCACCAGCACACCACGGCCCGCGACCGGGCCCACGAAGCTCACCCGCCCCGCGCCCGCCGCCCTGACCCGCTCGCCCGGGCGCGCCGCGAGATCGACCCCGCGATGCCCCGCCGCCCAGGGCGCCGGAGGCGGTTGCCAACCCCTCAGCACGGCCGGCCGCACCGCGCCCGGCACACCGTCGACCGGCCACGACCGCTCCCCGCCCGGCCTCGTCCTCGGCGCGCGCCCCTCAGTCGGACCGGACGCCATGGCCGTCGCCGATTCCCCGCCGGGATCCGGCACCCGGCCCGGACCGGACGCCGCGCCCGGGTCCACCGCCGCGGCCCGCGCCACCGAAAGAGGTATCGCCGGAAGAGGCGCCGCCGGCATCGGCAGCACTGACAGCACCGGCAGCGCCAGAATCACCAGGGCAAGAGCCCGCCTCACCACAAGCCTTCGCATGTCCTCCACGATGGCCCGGCGACCCGAAACGGGTGGATCATGGACGGAATCGGGGGACTACTCACGGGTTGTGGATAACGCCGTCACCCGGCACCGTACCCGTCCCGTACACTTCTTATGGCGATCCGGGTCACCGGATCGACTTCGCACGCCCCGCCACCGACGCTCCGATCGCGCATCGGTCAGCTCGGTGGCCGCGCCCCTCGGTCCTTGGACGACCCCCGAAAGGGCCTCGTCCGTGGCAGGCGCGTCGGGGCGTCAGGAGCGGCGGCCGCCCGGCCGCCGTGGAACCGAGTACCTCAAGGAGTACGGCCATGGCCGTCGTCACGATGCGGGAGCTGCTGGAGAGCGGCGTCCACTTCGGGCACCAGACCCGCCGCTGGAACCCGAAGATGAAGCGCTTCATCTTCACCGAGCGCAACGGCATCTACATCATTGACCTGCTCCAGTCGCTGTCGTACATCGACCGCGCCTACGAGTTCGTCAAGGAGACCGTCGCCCACGGCGGCTCCATCATGTTCGTCGGCACGAAGAAGCAGGCGCAGGAGGCCATCGCCGAGCAGGCGACCCGCGTCGGCATGCCGTACGTCAACCAGCGCTGGCTGGGCGGCATGCTCACCAACTTCTCGACCGTCTACAAGCGCCTGCAGCGCCTGAAGGAGCTCGAGCAGATCGACTTCGAGGATGTGGCCGCCTCCGGCCTCACCAAGAAGGAGCTCCTGGTCCTCTCCCGCGAGAAGGCCAAGCTGGAGAAGACCCTCGGCGGTATCCGTGAGATGCAGAAGGTGCCGAGCGCCGTCTGGATCGTCGACACCAAGAAGGAGCACATCGCCGTCGGTGAGGCGCGCAAGCTCCGGATCCCGGTCGTCGCGATCCTCGACACCAACTGCGACCCGGACGAGGTCGACTACAAGATCCCGGGCAACGACGACGCGATCCGCTCCGTCACCCTGCTCACCCGGGTGATCGCCGACGCCGTCGCCGAGGGCCTCATCTCCCGTTCCGGCGTCGCCACCGGTGACGAGAAGGCCGACAAGGCCGCGGGCGAGCCGCTCGCCGAGTGGGAGCGCGACCTGCTCGAGGGTGAGAAGAAGGCCGAGGACGCCGAGGCGAAGCCCGCCGAGGACGCCAAGCCCGCCGAGGACGCCAAGCCTGCCGAGGACGCCAAGCCTGCCGAGGACGCTGCGGAGAAGCCCGCCGAGGCCGCCGCGGACAAGCCCGCTGAGGACGCCAAGCCCGCCGAGGACGTCACCCCTGCCGAGGCCCCCGCCGCGGCCACCGAGCAGGGCTGACCACTCAGACGTCACTCAGACGGTGTATGACGGCGGGGGACGGTGCCACGGCGCCGCCCCCGCCGTTCACCCGTAGAGCTTTCGACTTTCGAGAAGAGATTCACAGATCATGGCGAACTTCACCGCCGCTGACGTCAAGAAGCTCCGTGAGCTGACCGGCGCCGGCATGATGGACTGCAAGAAGGCGCTGGACGAGGCCGAGGGCAACGTCGACAAGGCCGTCGAGATCCTGCGCGTCAAGGGCCAGAAGGGTGTGGCCAAGCGGGAGAGCCGCAACGCCGAGAACGGCGCTGTCGTCTCCCTCATCGCGGACGACAAGACCTCCGGCGTGCTGGTCGAGCTGAAGTGCGAGACGGACTTCGTCGCCAAGGGTGACAAGTTCGTGGCCGTCGCCGACGCCATCGCCGCCCACGTCGCCAAGACCTCCCCGGCCGACCTGGACGCCCTGCTCTCCTCCGAGATCGAGGCGGGCAAGACCGTTCAGGCGTTCGTCGACGAGGCCAACGCGACCCTCGGCGAGAAGATCGTCCTGGACCGCTTCGCGCAGTTCTCCGGCGGTTACGTCGCGGCGTACATGCACCGCACCAGCCCGGACCTGCCGCCGCAGGTCGGCGTCCTGGTCGAGCTGGACAAGGAAGACGCCACGGTCGCCAAGGACGTCGCGCAGCACATCGCCGCCTTCGCCCCGAAGTTCCTCACCCGCGACGAGATCTCGGCCGAGACGGTCGAGAACGAGCGCCGGGTCGCCGAGGCCACGGCCCGCGAGGAGGGCAAGCCCGAGGGCGCCCTGCCGAAGATCGTCGAGGGTCGCGTCACCGGCTTCTTCAAGGAGAACGTCCTGGTGGACCAGCCGTTCGCCAAGGACAACAAGAAGTCCGTCCAGAAGGTCCTGGACGAGGCCGGTGTCTCGCTCAAGCGCTTCGCCCGTTTCCGCGTCGGTGTCTGAGCCGAGCAGCGAATGACCGTCGACCCCGATAGGGTCGTAGTCAGCCAACCGTCAACCGGTCGGCCGCAGATGTGACGAGGAGGCCATTGCCGCAGAGGTCGTAACAGGACCCGTCCGGCAGTGGCCTTCTTCGTATGTGCACGAGGAGATCTCCAATGAATCACGGCGCGGACGCCAAACAGGCCGCCGATGACAAGAACGCGCACGGTGCGGCCAAGCATGGTCGCTTCATGCTGAAGCTGTCCGGCGAGGCGTTCGCCGGAGGCGGGGGGCTCGGTGTCGACCCCGATGTCGTGCACGCCATCGCCCGCGAGGTCGCCGCCGTGGTCAGGGACGGCGCCGAGATCGCCATCGTCATCGGTGGCGGTAACTTCTTCCGCGGCGCGGAGCTGCAGCAGCGCGGTATGGACCGGGCCCGCTCGGACTACATGGGCATGCTCGGAACCGTCATGAACTGCCTCGCCCTCCAGGACTTCCTGGAAAAGGAGGGCATCGACTCCCGCGTCCAGACCGCCATCACCATGGGCCAGGTCGCGGAGCCGTACATTCCGCTGCGTGCGGTGCGCCACCTGGAGAAGGGGCGCGTGGTCATCTTCGGCGCGGGTATGGGCATGCCGTACTTCTCCACGGACACCACCGCGGCCCAGCGGGCACTGGAGATCGACGCGCAGGCCCTGCTCATGGGGAAGAACGGCGTGGACGGGGTCTATGACTCCGACCCCGCCCGCAACCCCGACGCGGTGAAGTTCGACGCCCTGGAGTACGGCGAGGTGATCACCAGGGACCTGAAGGTCGCCGACGCCACCGCGATCACCCTCTGCCGGGACAACAAGCTGCCCATCCTCGTCTTCGAGCTCCTGGCCGAAGGAAACATCGCGCGCGCGGTGAAGGGTGAGAAGATCGGCACGCTGGTGAGCGACCAGGGCTCCCGGGCCTGACGGCTCGAACGGGGGATGGACAACGGCCTGCCGGTCGGACACCGTGCAGGAGAAGACGCACGCAGGGGCGAGGCTCTGCTTACTGATAACACCAGGAGCAAGTGGTGATCGAAGAGACCCTCCTCGAGGCCGAGGAGAAGATGGAGAAAGCCGTTGTGGTCGCCAAGGAGGACTTCGCCGCGATCCGCACCGGGCGTGCGCACCCGGCGATGTTCAACAAGATCGTGGCGGACTACTACGGTGCGCTGACGCCGATCAATCAGCTCGCGTCGTTCTCGGTGCCGGAGCCGCGCATGGCCGTGGTCACGCCGTTCGACAAGACCGCGCTCCGCAACATCGAGCAGGCGATCCGGGACTCGGATCTGGGTGTCAACCCGAGCAATGACGGCAACATCATCCGGGTGGTGTTCCCCGAGCTCACCGAGCAGCGCCGTAAGGAGTTCATCAAGGTCGCCAAGGCCAAGGGCGAGGACGCGAAGATCTCGATCCGTAGCGTCCGGCGCAAGGCCAAGGAGTCCATCGACAAGCTGATCAAGGACGGCGACGTCGGCGAGGACGAGGGGCGCCGCGCCGAGAAGGAGCTCGACGACACCACGGCGAAGTATGTCGCGCAGGTGGATGAGCTGCTCAAGCACAAGGAAGCCGAGCTGCTCGAGGTCTGATGAACGACTCTTCCTGGGGGGCCCCACCAAGCGCCGGATTCCGGGCACCGGGCGGTCAGGGCACCTCCCCCGGCTACGGCTGGGTGGCGGCGCCTTCTTCGGCGGGTCCCGCGCACGAGGTGGGCGAAGCGGCGCAGACTCGCCCCATGCCCACCGTGCCCCACGCAGGCGGCGACTCCGGCGAGGCCGCCGACCGTGACCGGGGGGCCGCTCGGCTGAGCGGCCCCCTCTTCCGCGACGAGCGGGAGCCGCAGCCCGGACCCCGGCCGCCCGCCGGCCGCCCGCCGACGCCCCCCGACCCCGCGCCCGACCCGGTCTCCGCCGACGGCGGTGCGCGCGGCGCCGGTGCCGGGCAGGGGAAGAAGAGTGCGGGCCGTAATCTGCGCGCCGCGATAGGGGTGGGCATCGGCCTCGGCGTGATCATCATGGCCTCGCTCTTCATCTACAAGCCCGTGTTCGTCGGCGTGGTAGCGGTCGCGGTGGTGGTCGGGCTCTGGGAGCTGACCTCGCGGCTGACCGAGCGCAAGGACATCCGGGTCCCGCTGGTGCCGCTAGCGGTCGGCGGGGTCGCCATGATCGTCGCCGGCTATGTGCGCGGTGCCCAGGGCGCGGTGGTGGCGGTGGCGCTCACGGCGCTCGCGGTGCTGGTCTGGCGGATGACCGAACCGCCCGACAACTACCTCAGGGATGTCACCGCAGGCGTCTTCGCCGCCTTCTACGTGCCGTTCCTGGCCACCTTCGTGGCGCTCATGCTCGACACCGGGGACGGCCCGTGGCGCGTCCTCACCTTCCTGCTGCTGACCGTGGTCAGCGACACGGGGGCGTACGCGGTGGGCTGGCGCTTCGGCAAGCATCCGCTGGCGCCGCGGATCAGCCCCGGCAAGACGCGCGAGGGGCTGCTGGGCGCGGTGACCTTCGCGATGGTCGCGGGCGCGCTGTGCATGCAATACCTCATCGACGACGGCGTCTGGTGGCAGGGCCTGCTGCTCGGCTTCGCCGTCGCGGTCAGCGCGACCCTGGGCGACCTCGGCGAGTCCATGATCAAGCGGGACCTCGGCATCAAGGACATGGGCAAGCTGCTGCCCGGCCATGGCGGGATCATGGACCGGCTCGACTCGCTGCTGCCCACCGCGCCGGTCGCGTGGCTGCTGTTGGTGATCTTTGTGGGCGGCGGCTGACGAGGCCGCCCACGGGCCCCGCGCCACGCATGGCGCGGGGCCCTTCGTACGTCTGCGACACTGGGTGAACCATGCCTAAGCCCGGAGAACTCTTGTTCCCAGGGCGCGAAGAAGCCCCCTACCAGCGATTTCGTCGCCAGTAGGGGGCCGTCTCGTACCCGGTGGGCCGTCGCTGGGCCGTCAGGACGGCGGGGCCGTGCCGAAGACGCCATCGAGGGCCCGGCGGGCACGCTCCTTGCTGCTGGGCATCAGGTGCGCGTACACCCGCAGCGTCATCGCGGGGTCGGAGTGCCCCAGGTACTCGCTCACGGCCTTGATGCTCTCGCCCGCGTCCAGGAGGACCGAGGCGTAGAAGTGGCGCAGGGCGTGCATACCGTGCTCCCGGGCGGAGGCGTGCGGCTTGCCCGGCGCAGGCGTCGGGATGAGTCCTGAGGCGGCAAGAGCGGGCTTCCATTCCTGGATGTTGAAGTTGCTCCGCCACACGATCCCGTTGGCCCTGTTGGTAAAGATCAGCCGTCGCTCGACAAGAGGCCCGTCCGGCTTCCTCCACGGCAGCTTGATTCCCACGGGTGGGTGATTCTCCATGTGCCGTCGCAGGGCAGATGCGACCGAGGACGGCAAGGGCACATCACGGTCCTTGTTCCCCTTGGGCGGCGCGAAGACGGCAACGCCCCGGATCAGCTTGACCTGAGTGGTCACGCGCAACGTGTCGCCGTCGAGTTGGACGGCATCATCGGCCAGGCCCAGGATCTCGCCTTGCCGAAGACCACAACCGCTGCCGACATCGACCATGGCCCGGTAGCGCTCAGCCAGAGCGTTTCTGACCGCCCGCACCTGAGAGGGAAGCCACGGCACGACTCGGCGGGCTGAAACGGCCGGCGGGCGGACGGATGCCGCGCTGCACGGGTTGCGCGCCAGGTGCCCATCATCCACAGCGGCCGACAGGACTGCGCGGACGTCGGCATAGATGTTGCGGGCGTACGCGGCGGCCATGGGGGCGTGCTCTAGGTCCCGCACGAACTCTCGGATATGGACCGGGCGGAAGGACCCGAGCGGCCGCGACCCGATCCGCGGGAAGGCGTGCAGTCGGAGATGGGTCTCCACGAGGATGCGCGTGGCCGGGTCGGTCGTCTGCGCCGCGATCCAGCGTTCCGCGTACTGCTGAAAGGTGATGCGGGCCGCTTTGGGATCCACGTACTGGCCACGCGACATGTCAGCCGCTGTCTCGGTCAGCCACTCCTCCGCCCGACGCTTCTGGCGGTCCGGGAAGCTCTTGGACTTCTCGGCGCCATCGGGACCGACGTAGCGAGCGCGGTAGCGCATGCCCGTGCCGTAGCGCTCTGTCTTGACCTTGACGGACTTGCCGTCTGGCCCGGCCTCGGTCTTGTACCAGCGGTCTTGGATGTGTCCGGCCATCAGGCGGCCTCTTCCATCTGGGACTCAACCCACACCCGTACGACCTCGGGGTCGAAGCGGACGTATCGGCCCACTCGGAAGCTCCGGGGCCCGACGCCCTTACGACGCCACTGATAGACGGTCTCAACGCTCGGCAGGCGGAACAGGATCACCAGATCTTCAGGGGTCAGGTACTGATCGGGAAGGGGTATCTTCACGCGCCTACCTCCCCGTCGTCCGGGTCGGGCAGATCGGCTAGGGCTTGGCGGGCGGTTTCGCGTGCGTCGGCGATGTCTCGGGCGATGTTGGCGGCGAGCCAGGATTCGCCGGGGGTGTGGCCGTGCCCGGCGTAGGTCCAATGGGCGACGACGAGGGTGGTGGCCTCGGGGTGGTCGTCGGGGTCGGGCAGGCCGCGTTCCCGTCGCTCTTGGGCGGCGCGGAAGTCGGCACGGACCTGTCGGAGTGCGCCAAGGGTGGTGGAGTAGCGGCGGGACTTGGTGGAGAAGTGGCCCCGGAAGCCGAGCATGTGGGCCCAGTCGAGGAGCTTGCGGTCCGGGTAGAGCGGGTGCAGGTCAAGGCAGGCTTCGATCAGCCGACGCGGGTGCTCCGGGACGCCGAGCAGGACGAGGGCTTCCTTGTTGCCTACGCGGTGGTCCACGGTGCCGGTGGTCTCGGCTGCTTTGGTGGCGTACTTGGCGACGTAGGAGGCCACGGCCTGTTCGGTGACCTCTTCGCCGTTGCCGAAGGCGCCGATCGGCTGCACGTCGAGTTGCGTGCCCCATCGCAGGGTGCGGACCGGTTGGTCTCCAGCAGGGGGCACGTCGACGGCGACGCGGGCGGCGGCTGCGTGGATGGCGTCGGTGAGCAGGGCGACGCTGGCCCAGTGCGGGGGCGGGGTGCCCGGTCCCTCGGGTCCGTCGAAGCGGATCACCGCGTGGAAGTGCACGGCGCCGCGTTTCTGGTATTCGGCGACCTTGCCGAAGGACAGCCGGGACTGCTCACGGGCTGCTTTCTGGGTGAGCCCTGCCCGCTTGGCGATCTCGCGGCGCAGGTAGATGGTGAAGTAGCGCCACAGGTCGGATGCGTGGTTGTTCCACAGGACCGCCGAGGCGTAGTCGTACTCCTGGGGGTTGAGCGGGGTGCCCAGTTCGGGGTCCCCTTCGGGGTGTGTGGTGCGGCAGCGGCAGCGTCCGGAGGTGGGGCGGTTGTGGACGGGGCCGAAGCTCGGGGCGGTGAGGGTGGCGAAGACGCGGGGGTGGTCGCGCACGGTGTCGGGGGTGCCTTTGGCGGTGTCGCCGACGAGTCCGGCGCGGATGAGGTGGTAGGTGTCTCCGGCGTAGGTCCAGGCGCAGGCCGGGCAGCGGGAGGCCCGGCGGTTGCCGCATGCGACGCGGAGTCGTCCGCCGGGCTCTTGGTCGGTGCTGTAGTGGTGCAGAACCGTGCCGGTGGTGGGGTCCAGGGTCTTGGTGGAGCCGGTGAGGTGGATCGGGTCGGCGCAGCCGCCGTTGCGGCGGGTCTGGTCCATCCAGCGGTCAAGGCCCGGGGACCCGGCCACCCGGAGGAGGTCTTCCAGGGTGGTCGGGTCCAGGCCCGCCATGGTGGCGGTGTCAGTCATCGGCGGCCCTGCTCCTTGTTGTGAGCGGGTCCGTGGTTATCGGTGTAGCCCTGCACCAAGGCGGCCACCTGGGCGTCACCGGTCGCGGTGGCGGTGGCGCCGCAGTGACAGATGGCGGATCCCTGGGCGGGGGCGGACGGGGAGGGCTTGCTGACGTGCAGGCCCGGGTTGCTCGGGGTGGGGGTCAGGTCGGCCACGGCGATCACTTCCCGGCCCGGACGAGGGTGGGGACGTGGGTGGTGTGGCCGGTGCCCTTGCAGGCCGGGCAGGTGACGCGGATGGTGACGCGGGAGCCGTCGCGGTGCCGGGCACCGGTCGTGATGGCGACGGTGGGGAAGCCGTCGCAGGCCGGGCAGCGGCGCGTGTGGGCATGGGTGTGCTGAGGCATGATGGTGGTTCCCTTTCGGGTCCGTTGGATCTGGAAGTGGGTTGAGGCGCCCGGGGCGGCGGTCTTTGGCGAGAGAGCCGCCCCGGGAGCCGTTAGCGGCGGCGTCCGCGACGGGGCTTGGAGTAGCCCGGCGGGATCGCCTCGTAGCCGCTTTTGCCCTGCTCGAAGGACGCGGCGTCGGTGTCGCCGTTGGACTGCTCGGCGAACTGCCGGGCGATCCGGTTCATGGCCCTGCGGTCACGGTGCCGTTTGGCGTTGGCGTACTCCCGGCCCAGCTCGGCCATGGCGGGGTTGGCCGGGGCCTCTTCCTTCTTGCTGGAGAACAGATCGCGGAGTCCCATGGCTTATCGGCCCTTCTTGGCGAGTCGGATCGTTACGCCCGCGCCGCCCACGGTGGGGACGGCAGCGGCAGCGGCGGCCATGGCCATCTGGAAGGTGATGGCGGCGACGATGATGATCAGGACGATGCCGCCGGTGATCGTGATGGTGAGCAGGATCGGCCCGGCGTAGGAGCGGGGCGGGGCCTGGACGACGACCACGTTGCGGGGGTCGGCGCCGGGCGGGATCAGGTCCACGGGGCGGTGTCCGGCGCGGAGCTGGGCGTCCGGGTAGCGCATCAGGGTCACCTCCTCTCAGGTCAGGTGCAGCGGTGGGTTTTGGCGGCGAGTTCGGCGCCAGTGCGGTCGGGGTAGTCGGCGGAGAAACCGCAGCCGGGGGCGGTGCAAACGGCGGTGTGCTTCTCCCGACCACGCTGGTCGTTGTGGGTGCCGACCCGGACGGGGCCGACGCGGATCACGTCGCGGAAGCGGTGCGGGCGCATGGTCAGCTCTCCCTGTTCGGGCCGAGCCAGTCACTGAGGATGCGTTCGGCCTCGACCGGGTCACTGGTGCGGGCCGCTGCCTCTTCGACGAGCAGTCGGGCCAGGGCCGGGCGTCCGGACTCGGCCATCTCGCGGGCCGCGTCGAGGTAATCGGCGGGGCCGTCGAAGGCGCGTCGGAACATGGCGGTGCTCCTTTCAGGTGAGTTGGGCGGCGATGGCGTCGGCCATCTGGGGCGGGACACCGAGGCGGGCGCGCAGGGTGTCGGTGTCGATCGGGGCGCCGGTGGTGGCGCGGTGGGTGTCGGCGACCTTGCGGGCGTGCTCGACCAGGGCCGGGGGCACCTGCATGGCGGGCGCCTTCGGGGCGGGTGCGGGCAGCTCGGGGGCAGGCTCCGGAGCACGGTCCACCGTGATGTCAGCAGCCGGTTCCGGATCGGACGACACCGCCGTGGGAGCGGGTGCAGGCTCCGGGGCTCCGGCGGGTGCCGGGGTGTGAGCCAGGAGGGTGCCGCCGAGGAAGGCCAGCGCGGGCCATCCGGCGACGATGATGCGGAGCACGGCCGGGATGTGGTTCATGTCGAGCAGTCCGGCGGTGGCGATGTTGGCGCCCAGGGATGCGGCGAGCGCGATGATGAACCAGACCCAGGCGGCGCGGGCCGGTGCCGAGGCGGCCCGCAGGGTGCGCATCCGGCGCCATGCCGCGACGAGCAGCAGGTCAACCGATACGGGGTAGGCCCAGGCTTTCCAGCCGTGTTGTCCGGCTGCCTCGGCCAGGTCATGCAGGTGGGCGAAGGACAGCGCGCCCGCGATGAGGGCTTGAATCAGTACCGGGTCGAGGCGGAGCGAGCGGGTCATGGTGGTCACCTCCTTTGAGGTGTCGGGCCGGAGCCGGGCGGGACGCGATGGCCGACCGCCCAGCGCCGGGCGAGGAGTCAGAACGAGCGGGCCAGACCGGTGCCGAGGCAAGAGAGGCAGAGCACGGTCTGCTGGTGATTGGTCCTCCGGCGGCCACGACCGACGCGGACCCGGGTGGCGGTCGCGCCGGTGCCGTCGCAGCCGGGGCACTTGGCCGGGGCGGAGGTGGTCTTCTCGGTGGTGCGGCGGGTGGTGGTCTTCCGTGCGGCCATGACGATCACTCCCGTATCTCAGGCATGGCGGTGGTAGGGACCTGGCGCGAAGCGGTCGCGCCGACCGTGGTGCGAGGGGGTGTTACTCGGTGACCGGCTTGGGCTTGACCAGCGACGGGCCCTCGGCCGGGCCGGAGACTGCCGGGGCGATGGGGCGCCAGGTGGCGAGGGCCGGGATGTCCGGGGTCAGGTGCGCGAACTGACGGCAGACCGTGGCCACTTCACTGATGCTGATCTCGGGGGTGCGGATGCGGGACCAGCCGCCGGAGGTGTCACCGGCCACAGCCACACCGGGGCGGTCCGGCGGGATCGTGGTGGCGACCGACACCGCTTCCGGTGCGATGTCGCCCAGGCCCATCTCGGCTGTCTGCTTGTCGTTGACGCGGTGCACCACACGGCCGGTGAGCTGCGCGCGGAGCATGGTGGCGCCCCTGCCCAGCTCGGAGCCGAAGCGCTGTCCGCAGATCTCCAGGTAGATGCCGACCGCACGGGAGAGCTGAGCGATGCGGATCAACTGGGTGACCATGCGGTCCCGGCGCTCTTCGTCCTTCCTGGTGGCGACCATGAACAGCTCGGCCACCTCATCGATCAGGACCACGATCGGGACTGGCCGCTTGTCCGCCGGGAGTCCCCAGATGTCGGAGGTGATCTCCGCGTCCGGGGTACCGGCGGTGATGCCCTGGTGTTCCTTGAGCAGGTCGAAGCGGTCTTCCATCTCACCGACGATCGCGTCCACCAGGCCGGATGCCTCATCCGGGTTGGTGGCCAGGGCCGACAGGCGGGGGGAGAACGGGGCCTGTTCGACACCGCGTTTGCAGTCGACGCCCACCAGCGCGATCGGTCGTTCGGCGAGTCCCTTGATCAGGTTGCGCTGGTACATGGACTTGCCGGACTGGTTGGCCCCGAGGGTCAGGGCGTGCGGTATCGCGCGGTAGTCCCGGACGAAGGCGGTCCCGTCCTCCCGGCGCGCCACCGGGATCACCATCGGACGACGCGGTGTCCGACGCGGCATCTTCACCCGACGCAGCACGTCGTAGCCGGTCATGCGCATCTCCACCGTGCCGGGCTTGCCCTCCACCACGTGCACGGCCTGGACGCCCCAGGCGTGGCGCAGCCGGTTGGAGGCGGCGGCGATGTCGGCCGGTTCCATCCCGGCGGGCAGTCGCAGCGTCACCCGCAGCCCGGTCGAGGTGGGCCGGACCCGGCGGACCTTCGGCGGCACCGGCTGTGCCTCACGGCTGCGGGTGACGGTGCGGGAGAGGAAGGCGCGGAGCCGGGACGGGGCGACGGTGAGGCCGCACACGTCCATCGTGGTGCGGTAGGTGAAGGCGAACCGTGTGCGGGTGACCGGCATGCCCACCAGCGACCAGTAGACCGCCGGGGCCTTGGCGCGGGCGTACCCGAGGCCCCCGGCAGTCCCGACCAGCGGGGTGCCGATCTCCAGCAGTGTCACCAGGTCCGACACGGCTCAGGCCCCCGCCACGATCGCAGCCGCACGGAAGGAGATCCCGTGACGCGCCTGGCCGTTGAACGTGTTCTCCCAGTCCCGAGCCTTGAGCCCGACCACCGACACCGGCGTGCCCGGCGCCAGTCCCTCGGGGATGCCCGTCTCGGGAACGGTCACCTGGTAGAGGTTCCCCTCACCCTCATCGGAGATCAGCAGACCCACCGTGGACAGGAACGCGCCGGTCTCCCGGTCCACGGCCTGTTCCTTGGTCTGCTTGTTGACGAGCTTCGGCGTCGGCGCGGTCGCGACGAACACCACAGCAGTCGAAGTGTCGATCTTGAACGACGGCATTGATACTCCCTGTCTTGCAGCATCGGAGCAGCCCAAAGAAGGGCCTTCAACTAGCCGCTGTCCTAGGACTGCGGCCGGACAAGTAAGACGATGGCACGCAGTCCCAGGACTGTCAACAGTCCCAGGACTATGTTTGACTGAGGCTGTCGAAAGGAGTTCTCAATGGCACCCAAATGGCGAGATCTGGCGGACAGGCTGGCCGAACGGATCAAGAGCGGCAAGTACGCACCGGGCCAGCAGCTCCCGCACATCAGGGACCTCGTTGAGGCGGGCGAAGGCTCCAAGTCCACGGTCCACGCGGCCTACAAGGCCCTTGAGGCCGAAGGCTTGGTCACCTCATCGCGAGGTCATGGCACCGTCGTGCGCCAGCAAACCCCGCTCAAGCGACTCGGCATCGCTCGATACGACAAGGCCAAGTGGCGCGACGGCGATGAGGTGGCATTCATCGCGGATCGCGTGGCCTCTGGGCGCGCGCACCGCCGTGACGAGCAGACCCAAACCGTCAGCCGTGTCGAAGCACCGCCAAAGGTCGCGGCCGCGCACGGCTTGCCCGTAGGGGCGCCGGTATACGCGCGGGCACGGCTCGTGAAGGAAGGCGAGCAGCCGACGCACACACTGACCAGCTATTACCGGCCAGAGCACGTCGAGGGCACCCGATTGGTGGACCCGACCCCAGGCCCGGCCGGACGGGGCGGCGGCTTCCGGGTGCTGTATGACGCGGGGTATGAGATCGACCACATGAAGGAAGAGATCTTTGCCCGCGTCCCCACGCCGGATGAGGTGAAGCTGCTCCAGTTGCCGCCGGGAGAGCCCGTTGTCGAGCTGCATCGGACGACCCGTACGGCCGACGGTACCGTGGTCGAATTCGCCATTGGCGTGCATTCCGCGTCGCGGTTCGCCTGGGAGTACGACTTCAAGGTGCCTGACTCCGCAGCCCAGAAGACCGATGAAGGAGCCCCCGATGCCAAGTGAAGGAAACGGCAAGTGATCTCGGCCCAGGCGTGGGAAGACGCGCGGCGCGTCTGGGAGTACCACCAGATGCATCACGCCCCGAAGCCCTGTTCGGTCGCGATCGGCCTAGGCAGCCATGACCTAGGCGTAGCCGATACAGCCGTGGACCTGTACGAACGCGGTATGGCTCCGCTCCTCGTGTTCACGGGGGCCACCAGTCCGACAACCCGGGAGCGCATGCCCCGGGGGGAGGCAGTCCACTACCGGGAGCGGGCGCTGGAGCTTGGGGTCCCTAGCTCGGCCGTACTTCTGGAGCCTCACGCGAGGAATACCGGCGAGAACATCCGCTTCTCAAAGGCGCTGCTTGAAGAATCCGGTATCGATGTCTCTTCCGTACTGCTGATCAGCAAGCCGTACGAGGAACGACGGTCGTACGCCACAGCGCGCAAGCTCTGGCCGGAAGTCGAGATCGTCAGTGCGTCCACCCCGATGACGCTCAGTGAGTACGTCGATTCCATCCAGGACCCCCGCCTAGTCATCGACATGCTTGTCGGCGCGCTCCAGCGGTTGCTGGTCTACCCGGACCAGGGATTCATGATCAGCCAGCCGACACCGGCCGACGTGGCTGAGGCGTACGAGCGGCTGTGCCACGAAGGGTTCACGAGTCGCCTCTTGCCCGTCGACACGGGAGAGGCCCAGGCCAGCCTGTAGCGGCGGCGGGTTGTTACAGGTTTCTCTACCTCATCAAGGCCCCCGGCTGCGCTCCGCTTCGCCGGGCGCGCTCCCGGCTCCCGGTCGCGCTCTGCTCCTGCCTCCGGCCCGCGCCGCGCACCGTCCGCCGACGCGCGCCCACAGGCGAGGAGGCCGGGGGCCGAGTGTTGAGACCTGATCGGCCAGCCTCAGGCCAGAGAGCGTGCCTCCGGCGGGGGCGCTTAGGCTCCGGGATGGCGGGGGCTCCGTCTGCGCCCGCAGGTCCATCGTGGCGTGCGCGGGAGCTCCCATCCCGTCACCGTCGTCCCAGGCAGAGCCGAGCAGACGCGGCCCAGGGGCGTCAAGGTCGTTCGTACAGTGGCGCGCTCCACCTTGACGCCCCTGAACCACGCCCGCTCCACGGTGTGTGGGACGACGGCGACGGGATGGGAGCTGGGGAGGGTGGTGGGTTGAGGAAGTGGGGAAGGCTCGGGCCGTCTCTGGGCCGTCCGAGGGGGATCAGCGATGACAGATGGCGACCAATGACGACGGGTATCCCGACCGTCCGCCGCAGGTCACGCGAATTGATCTGCGACACTGGGTGAACCATGCCTAAGCCCGGAGAACTCACCTTCGCCGCGCCGCGTGGGGCCAAGAAGCCCCCGCGGCATCTTGCCGACCTCACACCCGCCGAGCGCCGGGAGGCCGTCGCCGCCCTCGGGGAGAAGCCCTTCCGGGCCAGTCAGGTGTCGCGTCACTACTTCGCGCGCTACGTCGACGACCCCGCACAGTGGAGCGACATACCGGCCGCCGCGCGCGAGAAGCTGGCCGCCGGGCTGCTGCCGGAGCTGATGAGCGTGGTGCGGCACATCAGCTGCGACGACGACACCACACGCAAGACCCTGTGGCGGCTCTTCGACGGCACGCTCGTGGAGTCCGTTCTGATGCGCTACCCGGACCGGGTCACCATGTGCATCAGCTCACAGGCGGGCTGTGGGATGAACTGCCCGTTCTGCGCCACCGGCCAGGCGGGGCTGGACCGCAATCTGTCCACCGCCGAGATCGTGCACCAGATCGTCGACGGGATGCGGGCCCTCCGCGACGGTGAGATCCCTGGCGGGCCGGCCCGGCTGTCCAACATCGTCTTCATGGGCATGGGCGAGCCGCTGGCCAACTACAACCGCGTCGTCGGCGCCATCCGCCGGCTCACCGACCCCGAGCCCGACGGCCTCGGGGTGTCGCAGCGCGGGATCACCGTCTCGACCGTCGGCCTCGTGCCGGCGATGCTGCGGTTCGCCGACGAGGGGTTCAAGTGCCGGCTCGCGGTGTCGCTGCACGCGCCCGACGACGAGCTGCGTGACACCCTCGTGCCGGTCAACACCCGCTGGAAGGTGCGCGAAGTCCTGGACGCCGCGTGGGAGTACGCGGAGAAGTCCGGCCGCCGGGTCTCCATCGAGTACGCGCTGATCAAGGACATCAACGACCAGGCGTGGCGCGCCGATCTGCTCGGCCGGCTGCTCAAGGGCCGCCGGGTGCATGTGAACCTCATTCCGCTCAACCCGACGCCCGGCTCCAAGTGGACGGCGTCCCGGCCCGAGGACGAGAAGGCGTTCGTGGCGGCCCTGGAGGCCCACGGGGTGCCGGTGACCGTCCGGGACACCCGTGGCCAGGAGATCGACGGGGCCTGCGGGCAGCTGGCGGCTTCGGAGCGCTGAGGACCGGCTGATACGGTGCCTGGGCATCGTTGCATCATGCGATGGTCGTAAAACTGAATATCCGTACAAGTGAACATTCCGACAGGGGAGCGCTCAGAGCGCTGAGAGTGCGGCACGGCCGCAGACCCTCGGACCTGATCCGGGTCATACCGGCGTAGGGAGTCAGCATCACCATGAACAGCCAGCTTCGGCGTGCCATCTCAGCCGCCCTTTTCGGCTCACTGGCGTTGGGCGCGCTCGTCGGCTGCGGCGAGGATTCCAAGAGCGGCGCGGACTCCAAGACGGTCACCCTGGTCACGCACGACTCGTTCGCGGCCTCCAAGGCGGTCCTCAAGGAGTTCACCAAGGAGACCGGCTACAAGGTGCGGGTGCAGGCCGGGGGCGACGCCGGAGCCGCCGTCAACCAGGCGATCCTTTCCAAGGGTCACCCCCAGGGCGATGTGTTCTTCGGCGTCGACAACACCCTGCTCTCCCGGGCGCTCGACAACGACCTGTTCACCCCCTACACGGCGAAGGGTCTCGACAAGGTCCCGGCGGCCCTTCAGCTCGACCGGGCCGAGCACCGTGTCACCCCCGTCGACTTCGGCGACATCTGCGTCAACTACGACCGTAAGTACTTCGCCGACAAGAAGTTGGCGCCGCCCCGGACGCTGGACGACCTGACCAAGCCCGCCTACAAGAACCTCCTCGTCACCGAGAACGCGGCCACCTCGTCCCCCGGTCTCGGCTTCCTCCTCGCCACGGCCGCCAAGTACGGCGACGACGGCTGGAAGGGCTACTGGAAGAAGCTGCGGGCCAACGGCGTCGAGGTCGTCGACGGCTGGGAACAGGCTTATTACGACCGGTTCTCCGGCTCGGCCGGTGGCGGCAAGGGCGACCGGCCGCTCGTCGTCTCCTACGCCTCGAGCCCGCCGGCCGAGGTGGCCGACGCCAAGACCAAGCCCGCCAAGGCCCCCACCGGGGTGGCGACGGGCACCTGCTTCCGGCAGGTGGAGTTCGCCGGGCTGCTGAACGGCGCGGGCAACACCAAGGGCGGCAAGGCGCTCCTGGACTTCCTGCTGAGCAAGCGGTTCCAGGAGGACGTCCCGCTGAACATGTACGTCAACCCGGCGCGCGAGGACGCCAAGCTGCCGGAGCTGTTCACCCGGTACGGGGTCAGGATCGCCGACTCGGCCACCCTGGCGCCGCAGAAGATCGCCAAGAACCGTGAGCCGTGGGTCAAGACATGGTCCTCGCTCGTCCTGTAGAGCCCGGCGAGAACCGTAAGACGGCCGACGGCCACCGTAAGGCCGACAGGGCAGACGGCGGCGGCCGTCGCGCGCTCGCCCTCCGACTCGCCCTGATGGCGGTGCCGCTCGCCTTCTTCGCGGTCTTCTTCGCCTATCCCGTGGCCGCCATCGTCACCCGGGGGCTGCGCGTCGGCGGGCAGTGGCGGTTCGGCCGGATCGCCGAGGTGCTGACCGACCCGGCGACGCTGGACGTCCTGTGGTTCACCTGCTGGCAGGCGGTCGCGTCGACCGCCCTCACCCTCGCGGTCGCGCTGCCCGGCGCCTATGTCTTCGCCCGCTTCGACTTCCCCGGCAAGGGGCTGCTGCGGGCCGTGGTGACCGTGCCGTTCGTCCTGCCGACCGTCGTCGCCGGATCCGCCTTCCTGGCCCTGCTCGGCCGGGGCGGGCTGCTGGACGAGTTGTGGGGGGTGCGGCTCGACACCTCCGTCTGGGCGATCCTCCTGGCCCATGTCTTCTTCAACTACGCGGTCGTCGTCAGGACTGTCGGCGGGCTGTGGGCCCAGCTCGACCCGCGCCAGGAGGAGGCCGCGCGGGTGCTCGGCGCGAGCCGGCTCTCGGCCTGGCGCCGGGTGACGCTGCCCGCGCTGGCCCCAGCAGTCGCCGCCGCCGCGCTGATGGTGTTCCTGTTCACCTTCACCTCCTTCGGCGTGATCCAGATCCTCGGCGGCCCCCGCTACGCCACCCTGGAGGTGGCGATCTACCGGGAGACCGCGCAACTGCTCGACCTGCCCACGGCGGCGGTGCTCACCCTCGTCCAGTTCGCCGCGGTCGCGGCCGTGTTGGCCCTGCACGCGTGGACCGTAAGGCGCCGGGAGAGCGCCCTGCGGCTCGTCGACCCCGGCCGCACGGCGCGCCGACCGAACGGCCCCGCCCAGTGGGCGCTGTTGTGGGGCGTGCTGGCGGTGGTCGCGCTGCTGATCGTGACACCGCTCGCGGTGCTGGTGGAACGCTCGCTGAACGGACCGGACGGCTATGGCTTCACCTACTACGAGGCGCTCAAGTCGGCCGCCGACAGCGGAGGCACCTTCTTCGTGGCACCCATGGAGGCCATCGGGAACTCCCTGCGATACGCGGCGTTCGCCACCGTCTTCGCCCTCGCCGTGGGCGGCCTCGCCGCCGCCGCGCTCACCCGTAAGGCGGGCAGGCTGGTACGGGGCTTCGACGCGCTGCTGATGCTGCCCCTGGGCACCTCGGCCGTCACCGTGGGATTCGGGTTCCTGATCGCCCTCGACGAGCCCCCGCTGGATCTGCGTGCCTCCTGGGTCCTGGTGCCGCTCGCCCAGGCCCTGGTGGGCGTGCCCTTCGTCGTACGGACGATGCTGCCCGTGCTGCGGGCGGTGGACCACCGGCTCCGGGAGGCGGCGGCCGTGCTCGGGGCGTCCCCGTGGCGGGTCTGGCGGGAGGTGGACCTGCCGCTGGTGGGACGGGCCGTGGCGGTCGCGGCGGGCTTCGCGTTCGCCGTCTCCCTGGGCGAGTTCGGGGCGACCGTCTTCATCGCGCGCCCCGACCGGCCGACCCTGCCGGTGGCCATCGCACGCTTCCTGGGCCGGGCCGGACAGCTCACCTATGGGCAGGCGATGGCCCTGAGCACGATCCTGATGCTGGTCTGCGCCGGATCGCTGCTGGCGCTCGAGCGCATCCGCACCGACCGTTCCGGAGAGTTCTGAATGACGCTGCTGCGACTGGACGAGGTGACCGTAAGGTTCGGCCGGCGCGACGCGCTGGACGCCGTGGACCTGGAGGTCGCCGAGCACGAGACGGTCTGTGTGCTGGGCCCGAGCGGAAGCGGCAAGTCCACCATGCTGCGCGTGGTGGCCGGACTGCAGCCCGCCGACCACGGCCGGGTGTGGCTCGCCGGGCAGGACCAGAACGGGGTGCCCACGCACCGGCGCGGGGTGGGGCTGATGTTCCAGGACCACCAGCTTTTCCCGCAGCGGGACGTGGGCGGCAACGTCGCCTTCGGGCTGCGGATGCGCAAGGTGGGGCGCGCGGAGGCGGATCGCCGGGTCGCCGAACTGCTGGAGCTGGTGGGGCTGCCGGGTGCCCAGCGCCGCCCCGTCGACTCGCTCTCCGGCGGCGAGCAGCAGCGGGTGGCGCTCGCCCGCGCGCTGGCCCCGCGGCCCAAGCTGCTGATGCTGGACGAGCCGCTGGGCCAGCTCGACCGGGGGCTGCGGGAGCGGCTGGTGGTGGAACTCCGCGAGCTCTTCGCACGGTTGGGAACCACCGTGCTCGCGGTCACTCACGACCAAGGGGAGGCGTTCGCGCTCGCGGACCGGGTGGTGGTGATGGACAACGGCCGGATCGCCCAGACCGGCACCCCGCTGGAGGTGTGGCAGCGGCCCGCCACCGAGTTCGTCGCCCGCTTCCTCGGCTTCGACAATGTGGTCGACGCGATCGTGGAGGGCGAGGTCGCCGACACCCGGTGGGGCAAGCTGCCCGTTCCGCCCGGCTCCCGGCCGGGCCCCACCAGGCTGCTGGTCCGCCCGGCCGGGGTGCGGCTGACGGACCCCGAGGAGGGGCTGGCGTGCACCGTGGAGACGCGCACCTTCCGCGGCGACCATGTGGCGCTCATCCTGCGGCTGCCGGACCCGGCCGCGCCGCCCCTGGAGGCGTCCTGCGCCCTGCGGGACGCTCCGGAGGCGGGGGCCCGGGTGGGGGCGGCCTTCGACCCGGCCGATGTGGTGCTGTTGGACGCCGCGGTCTGACGCCGGTGCTCCGGCACGCGCCGGGCCTCCGGCGCGGGGGCTCTCCCACGCCGGGGCCTCCTTGACCTCGGGTCAGCCCAGCAGGGACAGCAGCGCCTCGGGTGCCTCGTCCACCGAGTCCACCAGTGCGATACGGGCCTTCATGGACCGTCCCTCGGCGAGCGCTTCGAGCAGCGGCCAGGTGGGCAGCCGTCGCATCCAGTGGTCCCGGTCCACCAGCACCATCGGGGTGGGCTCACCGCGCGACTCGTAGTAGTTCGGCGTCGCGTTGTCGAAGATCTCCTGCACGGTCCCGGCGGCGCCCGGCAGGAAGACCACGCCCGCGGTCGAGCGCGCCAACAGCCCGTCCTCCCGGGTGGCGTTGGCGAAGTACTTCGCGATGTGCGAGGCGAACGCGCTCGGCGGCTCGTGTCCGTAGAACCAGGTGGGGATGCCGACCGACGCCCCGCCGTCCGGCCAGCGTTCGCACACCGCGAAGGCGGCCTCGGCCCACGCCCCGATGGACGGCCGGAACGAGGGCGTCCTGCCGAGCAGTTCGAGCGCCTCGTCCAGCATCGCGTCCTCGTGCGGGGCCGCGTAGGCGCCCAGGTTCGCGGCCTCCATCGCGCCCGGACCGCCGCCCGTCGCGACCGTGAGCCCGGTCCGCGCCAGGGCCCGTCCGAGGCGCGCGGCGCCCGCGAACCCGTCGGAGCCGCGCTCCAGCGCGTGGCCGCCCATGACGCCCACCACCCGCGTCCCGGCGAGGAATTCGTCGAGCGCGTCGGAGATCGCGTCGTCGTGGATGGAGCGCAGCATCGAGGCGAAGATGTCGCCGTCCGTCTTGGTCCGCTGGAACCAGGCGTAGGCGAGCGCGTCCGGCGTCCGCGCGTAACCGTGCTCCGTGAGGCCCTCGAAGAGCTGCGCGGGCGAGTAGAGGGTGCCGCGGTACGGATCGAACGGCAGATCCGGCACCGGCGGGAACACCAGCGCACTCCCGGCCCGGACCTTCGCGGCCGCCTCGGACTCCATCGGGCAGCCGAGGAAGACCGCCTCGCTGGTGTCGGTGGAGAGGAGCGCGGCCGTACGGCTCGTCAGGTCCACGGACTGGACCCGGAACCCGGCCAGGGTGCCGCGGGCGACGACCTGGTCGAACTCCTCGATGGACTCTATTTCCCGGTCTGGTTCCTGCACGCCGACATGCTAATCACACCGGAGGTGGGGAGCTGTGGATTGCGGCAAACGTGACCGGGCCGCTCGGTCGCACAATCCAGGCATGGACACCAACACCCGAGATTTTCAGCGGCGGAAGGGCATCGCCGTGAGATGCGCCACCACCCACGCCAGCGGGACCAGCAGCGCCAGCAGGGTCGTCGCGCGCAGCGCGGCCGCCGCGCGGAGCAGCCGGGCCGGGGCGCCGAGTCGCAGCAGCGCGGCCGTCGTGCGCTCGCGCGCGCTCCTCGCCTCCACGGCCGCGGTCAGGGTCGTGGCCGCGGCGCACAGCGTGACCAGTGCCGCGCCCAGACCGGTGAGCGGGCCGAAGGCATGGGCGCCGGACGGCCCGGAGGCCCTTCCGTACAGCTCCAGGACGGTGTATCCGGCGGAGGCCAGGGCGCACAGCGCGCCAACCGGTCGTCCGATAAGACCGGCCTCCTGCTGCAGCATGCGCCCGGCCAGCAGCCGCAGCACGCCGGGCCGCCCGACGGCCAGCAGCCTGCCGCACAGATGGGTGAGGCCGGGCCCGGCCAGCACCAGCCCGAGCGCCGCCAGCGCCCAGCCGCCCACCACACCGGGCGGGTTGCCGCCGAGCCGGCCCGGCACGGCGAGCAGGGCGTCGGGGTGCGGGGGCGCGTCGCCGCTCGCGTATGCCTGCAGGGCGAGTCCGGCCGCGGTCAGGGCGATGCCCCACGGAAGGCCGGAGGTGGCCCGGTGGGGCCAGGGTGCGACCGGCCCCGTCACGACGGTGGGCGGGGCCGGGGCCGCCGGGCGGCGGGCGCCCCGCGGTTCGCGGGGCGGCTGGTGCCCGGCCCGCGGCTGCCGGGGCCACAGCCCGGCCGCACACGCCGCGCCCACCAGCACGGGGACGACGGCGAGCAGCGTCACGGTGCCGGCCAGGGGCAGCGGCCGACCGCCGCCGAGCTGCCGGCCGTCCGCCCCGCTTCCGGCCCAGCCCAGCCAGGAGCCGAGGTCGCCACGCAGATGCAGGAAGACCAGCAGCGCCAGCACACCGCCGAGCGCACAGGCGGCCGCCATCGAGACCGCCGCGAGCAGTGCCGCGCGGGCGGGGCCGAGCCCGACCGCGGCGAATCCGGGGCCCGGCCCGGTGCTGGGGTCGGCGCGGCCCACGGCGACGGCCAGATGGACGGTCGCGGCCAGTGGCACG
Organism: Streptomyces violaceusniger Tu 4113; assembly: GCF_000147815.2. Classification (NCBI taxonomy): domain Bacteria; kingdom Bacillati; phylum Actinomycetota; class Actinomycetes; order Kitasatosporales; family Streptomycetaceae; genus Streptomyces; species Streptomyces violaceusniger. The sequence continues at coordinate 1,901,816 of NC_015957.1, forward strand.
AGGCACCACAGCAGCCGCCCCACCGCGCCCTGCGAGTCGGCCGGATGGCCCGAGGCGAACCCGAGGGCGCTCAGCAGCAGAAAGCTCGCGCCCGCCGCCGCGACGGTGACCAGCGACCGCCGCAGCAGCACCGATGGGCGGGCACCGCGGGTCAGACGGAGGCTGAGCACGCGGCCCTGCCTTCCGCCTCGGAGGGGTCCGAGCCCACCCGGCGCCCGTCGAGCAGGGCGACGGTGCGGTCGGCGAGGGTGGCCACCTCTTGGTCATGAGTCGCGAGGACGACGGTGATGCCGTGGGAGCGGGCCGCCGAGGTGAGGGTGCGCAGCACCTGGGCGCGGTCGGCCTGGTGCAGCGGGGCGGTGGGCTCATCGGCGAAGAGCACGCTGGGCCCGGCGGCCAGAGCACGGGCGATGGCGACCCGCTGGCGCTGCGACTGCAGCAGCGCGGCGGGCCGCACCCGGGCGCATTCGCCGACGTCGAGCCGGTCCAGCCACTCGCACGCGGCGCTCTTCGCGGCGCGCCGCCCGGTGCCGCGCAGCATCAGGGCGAGCGCGGCGTTCTCCCAGGCGGTGAGCTCGGGGACGAGATGGGGCTCGGTGCCGATCCAGCCGAAGTGGTCGCGCCGCAGCCGTTCGAGACCGAGTGGAGGGAGGCTGTGCACGGGGACGCGCTTGAACCACACCTCCCCGCCGTCCGGGACGAGTTGGCCCGCCAGGCAGGTGAGAAGAGTGGTCTTGCCGCAGCCCCGCGGGCCGGTGACGGCGAGGATCTCGCCCTCTCGGGCGCTGAGGGAGACACCGAGGAGGGCGGGTGAGCCGCCGTAGGCATACGATACGGTGCGTGCCGCGAGCATCTCGTCGTCCGGCGGAGCCACCATCCCGAGCACCTCGCCTTACCTGCGATCGTCTCATTCCCCCGGTTGGGTGAACGAGCGCGAAGCCAATGGGTCACTGGCACGGTAAGGACTCGGGTGGGGGCCCGCGCCCAGGCTCGGCGCGGGTGGCCCCCCATTTCCTCCGATCAGCCCTGATCGGGGTCGGGCTCCGATCAGCCCTGATCGGGTCCGGGGCTGTCATCGGGGCCGCCGTCGGCGAGCCGGTCGAGGTGGGTGGGCGCGAACATCCGCAGCAGCGCGGGCAGCACCACGACCGACGGCCCGGGGGCCGCGAGGGCGCCGGCGAGGTCCGCGCGCAGCCGCTCGGGTGTGGTACGGACCGCCGGGACGCCGAAGGACTCGGCCAGCGTGACGAAGTCCGGACGGGACAGCTCGGTGGCGGTCGCCTCGCCGAACGTGTCCGTCATGTACTCGCGCAGGATGCCGTAGCCGCCGTCGTCCACGATCAGCCAGGTGACGGGGAGCCGGTACTGGTGGGCCGTGGCGAGTTCGGCGATCGAGTACATCGCCCCGCCGTCGCCCGACACGGCCAGCACCGGCCGTGCGGGATCAGCGGCGGCGGCCCCGAGGGCGGCCGGGAAGCCGTAGCCGAGACCGCCCGCGCCCTGCGCCGAGTGCAGGGCGCCCGCACGGCAATCGAAGGCCGACCAGGCCCAGTAGGAGAGGATCGTCATGTCCCAGAAGCTGGCGGAGTCATCGGGCAGCGCGTCCCGCACCGCGCCCAGCACCCGCTGCTCCAACTCCAGACCCTGCCCGTCGATCCGCTCCCGCACCCGGGTGAGCAGCCCGGCCGCGGCCTTGGCCGCCGTGCCCGGCGGTCGGGGCGTGACGGCCTCGGTGAGGGCGGCCAGCGCCTCGCGGGCGTCGGCGTGGATGCCGAGCGCCGGGTGGTTGGACTCCAGCTTGCCGAGGTCGGCCTCGATCTGGACCAGCCGGCCGCGCGGGCGGAACGTGTGGTAGTTGGAGGAGAGTTCGCCCAGTCCGGAGCCGACGACCAGCAGGACATCGGCGTCCTCCAGGAACTCGGTGGTGTGCGCGTCCTCCAGCCAGGACTGGAGCGAGAGCGGATGATCCCACGGGAACGCGCCCTTGCCGCCGAAGGTCGTCGCCACGGGCGCGTCCAGCGCCTCGGCCAGCGCCCGCAGCTCCTGCCGCGCCCCGGCGCGCACCACTCCGCCCCCGGCCAGGATCACCGGACGCTCGGCGGCGTCCAGCAGCCTCGCGGCCTCAGCCGTCAACTCGGGCCGGGGCGGCAGCGGCCGGGGCTCGGCGCGCAGGGAGGTCACCGGCGGCACGGAGACCGGCGCGAGCAGCACGTCCTGCGGGATCTCCAGCCACACCGGCCCGGCGGGGGCCTCCAGCGCGGACGCCCAGGCGGCGGCGACCGCGGAGGGGATCTGGGAGGCGGTACGGACCGTGTGGACGGACTTGACGACGTCGCGGAACGACGCCTTCTGGTCGACGAGTTCATGGAGATAGCCCTTGCGCCCGCCGCCGAGCCCCGCGGTCGGCACCTGGCTGCCGATGGCCAGGACGGGCGCGGAAGCCGCCGCCGACTCCTGCAGCGCGGCGAGCGTCATGAGCGCCCCCGGCCCGGTGGACACCAGCAGCGGCGCGACCGTGCCGGTGACACGCGCGAAGGCGTCGGCGGCGAACCCGGCGTTGTTCTCCACCCGCAGCCCCACATAGGTGAGCCCGGACCGCCGCAGCGCGTCGAACGCCCCGAGAGCGTGCTGTCCGGGAAGCCCGAACACGGTGCTCGCCCCGAGCGCGGTGAGGGACTCCACGACGAGATCGCCGCCGTGACGCGCGCGCTGTGCGGTGGGCATGGATTGGTGCCTTTCTGACGGGGCGTATGGAGGCGCGGAAGAGGGAGGGGTACGTATGGCGGTGCCGCTGTGGGGGCGCGAGGCCGTGTCAGGCGCCCGCTGTGGCCGGGGTGGTCTCGGAGGCGGGGGCGGCCGGTTCACCGGCGAGTCGGCGCCGCCAGGCGTCGAGGATCGCCGCGTCGGTCGGCTTGGTGGCGAGGCTGACCGCCACATACGCCACCAGCGAGGCCAGCAGCCCGAAGTAGATGGGTTCGTTGGCGAGGATGCCCTTCCACCCCATCAGCGCGATGACCGTAAGGCCGCCGACACCGACCGAGGCCAGGGCGCCCGCGCCCGTGCCGCGCTTCCACAGCAGCCCGCCCAGGATCGGCATCAGCAACCCGCCGACCAGCACGTTGTAGGCGACGGTCAGCGCCTCGACGACATTGTTGAGCGCGACCGAGATGCCGACCACGGCGATGCCCATGACGAGGATGAAGACGCGGTTGCCGCCGACCTCGTCGTGGGAGCCACCGGAGGTACGGAGCGTACGGCCGCGCAGCCGGGCCCAGATGTCGTTGTTGGCCACGGTCGCGCAGGCGATGAGCGCGCCCGAGGAGGTGGACATCACCGCGGACAGCGCGGCGGCCAGCACCAGCCCCTTCACGCCCACCGGGAGGGAGTCCTTGACGATGGTCGCGAACGCGTCGTCCGGGGCGTCCAGCTTGGGGTACAGCACCCTCGCCGCCGTGCCGATGACCGCGCCCGCGACCGCGTAGGCCAGGCAGTACGTACCGGCCGCGGTGCCGCCACGGCGGGCCACCTTGTCATCGCGGGCGGTGAAGACCCGCTGCCAGATGTCCTGGCCGATCAGCATGCCGAAGGAGTAGATGAGCACATAGGTGAAGACGGTCTGGCCGCCGATGCCCATGGGGGAGAAGTAGCCGTGGGGGAGTTCGGACTTCATCGCGCCGAAGCCGCCCGCCTTCACCACGGCGATCGGCAGCAGCAGGAGCAGCACGCCCACCGTCTTGACCACGAACTGCACCATGTCGGTGAGGGTGATCGACCACATGCCGCCGAGCGTCGAGTAACAGACCACGATCGCCCCGCCGAGCACGATGGCGATGACCCGGTCCAGGCCGAAGATCACGTCGAAGATGGTGGCGTAGGCGATGGTCGAGGTGACCGCGAGCATCAGGGTGTAGCCCCACATCACGATGCCCGAGATCAGCCCGGAGGAGCCGCCGTAGCGCAGATCCAGCATCTGGCTGACCGTGTAGACCTTGAGGCGGGCGATGCGCGCCGAGAAGAAGACCGACAGCGCCAGCAGCCCCAGGCCGATGGCGATGACCATCCAGGCGCCGGAGAGCCCGTACTGGTAGCCGAGCCCGACGCCGCCGATGGTGGACGCGCCGCCGAGCACGATCGCGGCCATCGTCCCGGAGTACATGAACGGTCCCAGCCGTCGGCCCGCGACCAGGAAATCGCTGGTGGACGTGGTGCGGCGCATCCCCCACCAGCCGAGCGCGAGCATGCCCGCGAGATAGACGACGATCACGGTGTAGTCGACAGCGGTCATGGCGGTGCTCCTCGGTCCGGCGGGGGTCGGGTAGCGGTCGGGAGGTCGGGAAAGCGGAGCCGCATGGGATCGGGGAGGTCCCGGCGATCCGCGGGGATCGGGTTGTGGGAGTTCGGGGAGTGGGGGAAGTGCGGGGGAGTACGGGGCGTGCGGGGAATGTGGGGAGTGACGGAGACCCTAGGTGTCGCCGGAGCGTCCGGGAAGTGTACGTTTCCTCCACTCCCGATCCCCGGGATGTACGAACCGTCCCCACGCGAGGCCCGCCGTGATGAACGACCGCGTACCCCCGACGGCCCCCGTCCCCCTCGCCACCCTCCTCGGCCACCCCGCCCTCGGGCTGCGGCAGGTCGCGGGGGCGCGCGAGGCGGACACGCCCGTGTACTTCGTCCACACCAGCGAGATGGAGGACCCCGTCCCGTATCTGCTGGGCGGCGAGCTGCTGCTCAGCGCGGGGGTGCACTGCCCGGAGGCGGCGGGCGCCGGCACCTACTGGGACCGCTATGTGGCCCGTACGGTCCAGGCGGGCGCGGCGGCGCTCGGCTTCGGCATCGCGCCGGTGCACGACACGGTGCCCCGCGCGCTGGTCGAGGCGTGCGACCGGCATGGGCTGCCGCTGGTCGAGGTGCCGCGGCAGACGACCTTCACGGCCGTCGCGAGCGCCGTCTGGGACGCGATGGCCGAGCGCCGCCACCATGAGCTGCGGAGCGTCACCGAGGCACAGCAATCGCTGGCGACGGCCGCGGCGCGCCCGCACCCCGTACCGGCCGTGCTGCGGCAGCTCGGCCAGCACCTCGGGGCGTGGACGGTGCTCTACGGCCCGGACGGCGCGGAGCTGGCGGCCGCGGGGCCGCGGCCGCCGCGGGAGGCCCGTACGGCGCTCGGCGCGCTCGCGGCGCGGCTGCGCTCGGGCCCGTCCTCGGCGGCGGGCAGGACGGCCGGCGCGGCCGGTGAGGAGCTGCAGCTGACCGCGTACGGGCTGGGCGGCCCGGCCGGGCCGGAGGACCGGCTCGCACTCGGCGTCTGCGCTCCCCGGCGGGACGGCGCGGAGGGGGCGATCGTGGGGGTGGCCGTGGTGCTGCTGTCGCTGCTGACGGCGCGGCGGGTGGTCGGGGCCGAGGCCGAGCGCACGTCGGCGCTGGTACGGCTGATGCTCGGCGCCGAACCGGCACGGGTGGCGGGGCTGCTGAGCCGCTCGCCGGGGCAGGCGGGGACACCCCCCGATGTGCGATCCGGGCCCCCGGAGGGCGGCGGGCTGTGGACCGTGGTGTCCGGGCGGCGGCGCGGCCGCGGCCGGGACGACGGGCTGCTGGCCACGGCGGCGCTCGCGGCCGGGCTCGGGACGCCGCTGGTCGACCTCGACGGAGACGCGCTGTGCGCCCTCGTGCCGGGCGAGGGGGAGGTACGGGCGCAGCCCGGCTGGACCCTGGGCATCGGGGCGCCCGTAGCGGCCGCGGAGCTGCCGCGCGGCGGCGCCGACGCCGCCCGTGCGCTGCGGCGGGCCGTCGCAGAGCGGGTACCGCTGGTGCGACACGGCCCGTCCCGCGCGGGCGGCGTCGGCTCGCTGGTGGACCCGGTCGAGGCGGGGGCGCACGGCCGGGCCCTGCTCGCGCCGCTCGACCGCGCACCGGCGCTGCTGGAGACGGTGCGGGTGTGGCTGGGGCTGCACGGTAGCTGGGACCGTACGGCGGTGGCACTGGAGGTGCACCGCAATACGGTCCGTCAGCGGATCGCCCGCGCCGAGGCCCTGCTGGATGTGGACCTGGGCGACGCGGACGTCCGGATGGAGCTGTGGTTCGCCCTCAAGTGGGCCTGAGCCTCACGTGGGCCTGAGCCTCACGTGGGCCTGAGCCTCACGTGGGCCTGAGCCTCACGTGGGCCTGAGCCTCACGTGGACGTGAGCCTCACGTGGACCTGAGCCTCAACTGGGCCTGAATCACACGGCCTTGGGCTGCCGAAGCGACCGACGACCCTCAGAGCTTGGTCCACGCCTCTGTCAGCACCGTCCGCAGGATCTGCTCGATCTCGTCGAAGAGCGCCTGGTCGGCGATCAGCGGCGGTGCCAACTGCACGACCGGGTCGCCGCGGTCGTCGGCCCGGCAGTACAGCCCGTTCTCGTACAGCGCCTTGGAGAGGAAGCCGTAGAGGATCCGCTCGGTCTCCTCCTCGTCGAAGGACTCCTTGGTGGCCTTGTCCTTCACCAGCTCGATGCCGTAGAAGAAACCATCCCCCCGGACATCGCCGACGATCGGCAGATCGTGCAGCCGCTCCAGCGTGGACCGGAACGCGCCCTCGTTGTCCAGCACATGCTGGTTGAGGCCCTCGCGCTCGAAGATGTCGAGGTTGGCGACGCCGACCGCGGCCGAGACCGGGTGGCCACCGAAGGTGTATCCGTGGAGGAAGGTGTTGTCGCCCTTGTAGAACGGCTCGGCGAGCCGGTCGGAGATGATGCACGCGCCGATCGGGGAGTAGCCCGAGGTCATGCCCTTGGCGCAGGTGATCATGTCCGGGACGTAGCCGAACTTGTCACAGGCGAAGATCGTGCCCAGCCGTCCGAAGGCGCAGATGACCTCGTCCGAGACCAGCAGCACGTCGTACTTGTCGCAGATCTCGCGGACCCGCTGGAAGTACCCGGGCGGCGGGGGGAAGCAGCCGCCCGCGTTCTGCACCGGCTCCAGGAAGACCGCGGCCACGGTGTCCGGGCCCTCGAAGAGGATCTGCTGCTCGATCTGGTCGGCGGCCCAGCGGCCGAACGCCACGGGGTCGTCGCCGAAGAGCGGGGCGCGGTAGATGTTGGTGTTGGGGACCTTGTGGGCACCGGGGACCAGCGGTTCGAAGGGGGCCTTGAGCCCCGGCAGCCCGGTGATCGACAGGGCTCCCTGCGGGGTGCCGTGATAGGCGACCGCCCGGGATATGACCTTGTACTTGGTGGGCTTGCCGGTGAGCTTGAAGTACTGCTTGGCCAGCTTCCACGCGGTCTCGACGGCCTCGCCGCCGCCCGTGGTGAAGAAGACCTTGTTCAGGTCGCCGGGCGCGTAGCCCGCGAGCCGCTCGGCGAGCTCCACGGCCTTGGGGTGGGCATAGCTCCACACCGGGAAGAAGGCGAGCTCCTGGGCCTGCTTGTAGGCCGTCTCCGCCAGCTCGACCCGGCCGTGGCCCGCGTTGACCACGAACAGGCCGGCCAGACCGTCGATGTACCGCTTGCCCTTGTCGTCGTAGATGTACGTGCCCTCACCGCGCACGATCGTCGGCACGGGGGAGTTCTCGTACGACGACATGCGGGTGAAGTGCATCCACAGGTGGTCGTACGCCGTCTTGGAGAGGTCGGCGCTCATTGCTATCTCGTTCCCCAGGTATAGGTCTGCTTCCGGAGCTTGAGGTAGACGAAGCTCTCGGTGGAGCGCACACCGGGCAGCGTGCGGATCCGCTTGTTGATCATTTCCAGGAGATGGTCGTCGTCCTCGCAGACGATCTCGATCAGGAGATCGAAGGAACCCGCGGTGACGACCACGTACTCGACCTCGTCCATGGCGGTCAGCGCGTCCGCGACCGGGTCGAGATCGCCCTCGACGTTGATGCCGACCATCGCCTGCCGCCGGAACCCCACGGTGAGAGGATCGGTGACGGCGACGATCTGCATCACGCCCTGGTCGAGCAGCTTCTGCACGCGCTGCCGCACGGCGGCCTCGGAGAGCCCCACGGCCTTTCCGATGGCGGCGTACGGCCGGCGGCCGTCTTCCTGGAGCTGCTCGATGATCGCCAGGGATACGGAGTCGAGGGTCGTGCCGTTCTTGTCAGGTGTGGCCACGACCCTCACTGTGCACGAGCCTCGCCCGTGTCGCAACCCTTCATCGATGAATTTCGTCGTTGAGGGGCCCTGAAAACACTGATTCCGTTGTTCTGGTGTGGCGGGTATGTTGAAAGCGCAGCCCCGGCGACTACTGTGGGTGTCTCACCCATCGGACAGCTGACAGGAGGGGTGGCACGTGACCACCGAACTGCGTCGTCTGCGCAACTACATCGACGGAGCGTTCCGGGACGCCGCGGACGGGCGGACCACGGAGGTGGTCAACCCGGCCACGGGCGAGCCCTACGCCACCGCGCCGCTGTCGGGCGCCGCGGACGTGGACGCGGCGATGGCCGCCGCCGAGGCCGCCTTCCCGGCCTGGCGCGACCTGGTGCCCGGCGAGCGCCAGAAGGCATTGCTCAAGATCGCCGACGCCTTCGAGGCACGGGCGGAGGAGCTGATCGCCGCCGAGTCCGAGAACACCGGCAAGCCGATCGGTCTCACGCGGGACGAGGAAATCCCGCCGATGATCGACCAGATCCGCTTCTTCGCGGGCGCGGCCCGGATGCTGGAGGGCCGCTCGGCCGGTGAGTACATGGAGGGGCTCACCTCGATCATCCGGCGTGAGCCGGTCGGGGTCTGCGCCCAGGTCGCACCGTGGAACTACCCGATGATGATGGCCGTATGGAAGTTCGCCCCGGCCCTCGCCGCGGGCAATACGGTCGTCATCAAGCCCTCGGACACCACCCCCGCCTCCACCGTGCTGATCGCCGAGATCATCGGCGGAGTGCTGGCGGAACTGGGCCATCCGCAGGGCGTCTTCAACGTGATCTGCGGCGACCGCGAGACCGGCCGGCTCATGGTCGAGCACTCCGTGCCCGCCATGGCGTCCATCACCGGCTCGGTGCGGGCCGGCAAACAGGTCGCCGAGAGCGCCTCGAAGGACGTCAAGCGGGTGCATCTGGAGCTCGGCGGCAAGGCCCCCGTGGTCGTCTTCGAGGACACCGACATCCCCAAGGCGGTCGAGGACATCTCGGTCGCGGGCTTCTTCAACGCGGGCCAGGACTGCACGGCCGCCACCCGGGTGCTGGTACATGAGTCGATCCACGACGAGTTCGTGAGCGCGCTCGCCAAGGCCGCCGCCGAGACCAAGACCGGCGCGCCCGACGACGAGGACGCGCTGTACGGGCCGTTGAACAACGCCAACCAGTTGGCCCAGGTCTCCGGCTTCATCGACCGGCTCCCCGCCCACGCCAAGGTCGAGGCGGGCGGCCACCGGGTCGGCGACAAGGGCTTCTTCTACGCGCCCACCGTGGTCTCCGGGCTCAAGCAGGACGACGAGATCATCCAGAACGAGGTCTTCGGCCCGGTCATCACCGTGCAGACCTTCTCGGAAGAGGCACAGGCGATCTCGTACGCCAACGGCGTGGAGTACGCCCTCGCTTCGTCGGTGTGGACCAAGGACCACGCCCGTGCGATGCGGATGTCCAAGGCACTGGACTTCGGCTGTGTCTGGATCAACACCCATATCCCGCTGGTCGCCGAGATGCCGCACGGCGGCTTCAAGAAGTCCGGCTACGGCAAGGACCTCTCCGCCTACGGCTTCGAGGACTACACCCGCATCAAGCACGTCATGACGTCGCTGGGCTGACCCCGGGCCGATTCCGGGCCGCCCCCGGCTGATTCCGAGCCGATCCCGGCCGATTGCCGCGCCGGGCTTGTCACTTGGTCATGGCAGGATCCCCTGTCATGGCCAAGTGGGGGAAATCCGGACGTCTGCGGATCGTGGCGGCCGCCGCGATCCTGGCGGCCATCGCGGGCTGCGGCGAGAAGAAGCCGGGCGGCCCGGCCGCGTCCGAGCTGGGGTTCCGGCATTACGCCGGGGCGGTGCAGTACCCGGCGATCGCCAAGGACGGCGGCGGTGAGCACGGGCTCGGCGCGCTCGTGCCGTACGGCGACTGCGTCCTCGGCGTCGGCACGTACAGCAACGGCCACCGCGACGTGGGCGTCAACTGGACCGGCGACGCGGCCTGTACGAAGCTCTCGCTCGATCCGGCGCCGGAGACCGGGGCAACCCCCGGCGAGGTGCCCGGGGACATGGCTCCGGGAAACGGCGCCGAGGGCTGGGGCGGCGGCGGGCTCGCCGGGAGGGCGCTGCTGCCCGGCGAGGACGGCTCGGTGTACGCGGCCGGTACGTCCCTCTCGCGCCTCGAGCGTTCGGGGCGCGTCCACCGGCTGGCCGACCTCAAGGTCCCGCCCGTGGAGCCGGATCCGGATGCCGAACCGGGCGCCCGGGATCCGGGCGGCGCGGCCGTCATGGTGCGCAGCGGGCAGCGGCTGGTCCTCGGCGGTTCGGTGACCGAGCAGCGGCGGCTCGTACCGACGGTGTGGATCTCCGCGGACCAGGGGAGGACCGTCCGGCGCCAACGGCTCCCCGAACTGCCCGCCGCTTCGGACGCCTCCCTCACCAGGACGGGCGTCCTGGCCATGGCCGCCGAGGGCCGCCGGATCGTGGCCATCGGCGGCAACGCCCAGGGCCAGGGGCGGCCGCGGCTGCCGGTATGGACGTCCACGGACGGCGGACGCACCTGGCGGGCCGCGCTCACCCCCCGGCTGCACGGCTACGCCCCGGTGAGCGGCGTGCTGTGGCACGACGGCCGGTGGATCGCCTACGGCGCCCGGTCCTACGGCGGCCGCGAGGACTACGGCAAGCCCGACCGGCCGTCCGTGCTGACCAGCGCGGACGGCCTGTACTGGACGGTCGAGGACACTTCGGCGCTGGGCGAGGGGCGGATACGGGGCGCGAGCGTCGACGGCTCGGGTTCGCTGGTGCTCCTCGGGCTCCGCAGCGGGGAGCACATCTTCTGCGGCATGGTGTGGGACCGGCGGCTTCGGCCAGGACGCCGAACGGGCCGAGCTCGGCTGCGGCGATTCGCTGCCCTCGGCCATCACCACCCGCGCCGACGGGAAGGTCGTCATCGCGGGCAGCAATGACCTGTGGGTGGGCGGCGCCTCCGCCCACCGCGCGGTCAGCCGCTGATCAGTTGCCGAGCAGAAGGGCCGCCAGGGCTCCGACCCGGTTGGTGGTGATCCCGTCGACGCCCGCCCGCAGCAGCCGGGACATCGACCGCCGGGTGTCGGCGGTCCAGGCGGAGACCAGCAGCCCGTCGGCGTGATGGCGGGCGACCAGCTCCCGGGAGACCAGCCCGAAGCGGTAGTTGAGCCACCGGGGGCGCAGCGCCGCCAGCAGCGCCGCACCGGGCGGGGCGAGCGTGGTCCAGGTCAGCGCTATCTCGGCGTGCGGCTCCGCGCGGCGCACGGCGTGCAGGGCCGGCAGGGCGCCGCAGTAGTACACCCGGTCGCCCGCCCCGCTCTCCCGCACCTGGGCGACGGCGGCGGGCGCGGCCGACGCGTCCGGCAGATCGATCAGCAGCCGGGTGGAGCCGGCGCACGCGAGGGCCTCGCGCAGGGTCGGGACGCCCCCGCCGGTCAGCTCCCGCACCTCGTCGGCGGTCAGCCCGGACAGCGGCCGGTCCTGGCCCCACAGCCGCTTCAGCGTGGCGTCGTGGAGCAGCACCGGCACACCGTCCCGGGTCAGCCGTACGTCGATCTCGACCGCGCCCGCCCCCGCGCGCACCGCGGAGCGGATCGAGGGCAGGGTGTTCTCACGGCACACATACGGGTCGCCGCGGTGGCCGACCGGGACGCATCGCGCCCCCGCCGCCCTCATCGGCCCGCGACCGCCGTGTAGGCGTCGATCTCCGCGGCGAGCCGCGCCTTGCCCTCGGCGTCCAGGAAGGACGCCTCGACGGCGTTCTTCGCGAGCGCCGCGACGCCCGCCGCGTCCAGCTCCAGCAGCCGGGCCGCGACCTGGTACTCGGTGTTGAGGTCGGTGCCGAACATCGGCGGGTCGTCGCTGTTGATCGTGACGATCACCCCGGCATCGACCATCTGCTTCAGGGGGTGCTCATCGAGCGTGGCGACGGCGCGCGTGGCGAGGTTGGAGGTCGGGCAGACCTCCAACGGAACGCGATGCTCCGCGAGATGGGCGAGCAGCTTCGGGTCCTGGACGGCGCTGGTGCCATGGCCGATGCGCTCGGCCCGCAGCTCGATGAGGGCGTCCCAGATCGTCTGCGGTCCGGTGGTCTCGCCCGCATGCGGCACGCTGCGCAGCCCGGCGGCGATGGCGCGGTCGAAGTACGGCTTGAACTGGGGGCGCGGCACCCCTATCTCGGGGCCGCCGAGGCCGAAGCCGACCAGCCCCTCGGGGCGCAGCTCACAGGCGATCCGGGCGGTCTCCTCGGCGGCCTCGAGACCGGCCTCGCCGGGAATGTCGAAGCACCAGCGCAGCACCGTGCCGAACTCCGACTCGGCCGCCTTACGGGCGTCCTCGATCGCCTCCACGAAGGCGGTGTCCGGGATGCCGCGACGGGTCGAGCTGTAGGGGGTGACGGTCAGCTCGGCGTAGCGGATGTTCTGCCGGGCCATGTCGCGGGCGATCTCGTAGGTCAGCAGCCGGACGTCCTCGGCGTCGCGGATCAGGTCCACCACGGAGAGATAGATCTCGATGAAGTGCGCGAAGTCCCGGAAGACGAAGTACTCGGCGAGGGCCTCGGGGTCGGTGGGCACCTTGGAGTCGGGGTGCCGGGCGGCCAGCTCGGCCACGATGCGCGGGGACGCCGACCCCACGTGGTGCACATGGAGCTCCGCCTTGGGCAGCCCGGCGATGAAGGTGGTCAGATCGGTCAACGAAACCTCCGGGAGACGCCCGCCGACGGCGGGTTCCGGTCATCGTATGGTGTGTCGCCGACGGGCTCGCCACAGGCCGTAGCATGGGCGGACGTCTTTGTGGGGGAGCTTCATGGCCGACCAGCACGACCCGTCCGAGCCGCAGGATGAGCCAGGGCGGCCCGGGCAGCCGAGGCAGCCCGAACCACGCGAGCGCGATCCCTGGGCTCCTCCGGCGCAGCGGGTCGCGATGGACAAAAGCCCGATGGACCAGGCGGCGGCCGAACAAGGGAAACCGGCTCCCCGCCGCCCGGTGGCCGAGCAGCCGACCCTCACCTCCTATACCGCCATGCCGGGCCCGACGCCCCCGCCGGGCCCCGTGGCCGCGCCGGGCGCGGTGCCCCCGCCGCCGCCCGCGCCGACCGGCCCGGGCACGCCCAGTGCCTATCCGGCCGCCGGGCCGTACGGCCCGGCGGGCTACGGGCCGACCGGATACGCCCAGCCGGGATACGGCCACACCGGCTACGGGCAGCAGGCGCCCCCCAAGCAGTCCCCGTACGGCGGGGTGCCGGGCTATCCCGGCTACGGCTACCCGGGCACCGCCCACCCCGGCACGGGATACTCCGGCTCCGGATATCCGGGCACCGCCAACCCCGCCGCCTACCCCGGCACCGCCTATCCCGGGGGGACGTACGGCCAGGGCTGGCCGGGCAGGACGTCTGTGCCCAACAACGGCCATGGCACGGCCGCCCTGGTGCTCGGCATCATCGGCCTGGTCCTCTCCCCGAGCATCGTGTTCGGCATCATCCTCGGTGTGCTCGCGATCGTCTTCGGGGCGCTCGGCCGCGCCAGGGCGGCAAGCGGCGAGGCGACCAACGGCGGTTCCGCGCTCGCCGGGGTGATCCTCGGGGTGGTCGCCGTGGTGGCGAGCGTCGTCATGATCTTTGTCTACATCGCCACCGAGGACGACGGCTCGGACAGCGGTGACGATCCGGGCTATGCCGATGTCTCGAACGCGGCGGTGCTCCCGCCCGCCGATATCGGTAGCTGACGCGCCTCCCGCAACGCGACCGGCCTCCGGGGACGCTCCCACCCCTCACCGACAGGCACCGCCGACAGCGGCGCCGACCTGGGCAATCGACCTGTCCCGGAATGCGGCATGCCCATAACATTGCCGGACGTTTACCAGGAGGGGAGACCACCGATGTCCAGCGCCATGCCCGGCCCGCCGCAGGATCCGTACGACCCCCAGGCCAATCCCTACGCCACGCCCCCGCCACCGGCCCAGCCACCGCAGTACCCCGGAGCCGGCTACCCCGCCGCGCCGCCCGTCCACCCGGGGGCGGCCGGGATGCCGATGCGGCTGAACAACGGCATGGGCACGGCCGCGCTGGTGTGCGGCATCGTCGGCCTGGTCTGCGGAATCACCTACTTCCTGTGGGTCTTCGCGGTCATCCTCGGCATCCTGGCGATCATCTTCGGCGCCATAGGCAAGGGGAAGGTCGGCCGAGGTCAGGCGAACAACGGAGGCTCGGCCACCGCCGGTCTGGTCTGCGGAATCATCGGCATGGTGCTCCCGATGATCTACGTCGCGGCGGTGGACGCCGCCATCGACTCCATCTTCTAGACCGGCGCTCCGGACCAATCATCCGGACCGGCATCCACACCGACATCAGCCGGGCATCCGGCCCGGCTGTCCAAACCGTCGGTCCGGACCGGGATCCGGCGCGGAAACGGTGACGCCGGGGCCGCTCTGATCACTGAATCCGTCGCGAAATCAAAAAGCAACAACGGAATCCCTTGTTGAAGCGAAGGCTCTCTGTCAGGATCAGCCTTCAATTCCGGTTGGAGCTACGCCGCGCCTCGTTGGGGCGGACCGGCGGAGGAGAGCGCGATGGATCAGCGGTTCGACGTGACGGAGCGGTTCGCCGACGGTGCCCAGTACATCGCGGGCCGCCTGCGCCAGGGCGGCTCCGAGAGCACGCATCAGGTCGTCGACCCGGCCACCGGCGAGCAGGTGTTCAGCTACCGGCTCGCCGGTGCGGCCGATGTCGACGCCGCCGTGGCCGCGGCCGAGGCCGCCTTCCCCGAATGGGCGGGCGCCACCCCCGGCGAGCGGTCCGACGCGCTGCACCGCTTCGCCGCGGTGCTCACCGAGCGGGCGGACGACCTCGCCTGTGCCGAGTCGCTGCAGTGCGGCAAGCCCATCAAGCTCAGCACCGAGTTCGATGTGCCCGGCTCCATCGACAACACCTCCTTCTTCGCGGGCGCCGCCCGCCAGTTGGAGGGCAAGGCCGCCGGCGAGTACAGCGGCGACCACACCTCGTACATCCGCCGCGAGCCCATTGGGGTCATCGGCTCCATCGCCCCCTGGAACTACCCCCTCCAGATGGCGGCCTGGAAGGTCCTCCCGGCCATCGCCGCGGGCAACACCATCGTGCTGAAGCCCGCCGAACTGACGCCCCTGACCTCGCTGATGTTCGCGCAGGCGGCCACGGAGGCGGGCCTCCCGGACGGCGTCGTCAACGTGGTGAGCGGCACCGGCCCGGAGGCGGGCGAGTGGCTGGTCTCCCACCCCGCGGTGGCGATGACCTCCTTCACCGGATCGACGGCGGTCGGCAAGCGCGTCGCCGAACTCGCCACCTCCACCGTCAAGCGGATCCATCTCGAACTCGGCGGTAAGGCGCCCTTCGTCGTCTTCGACGACGCGGACCTGGAGGCCGCCGCGCACGGCGCCGTCGCGGGCGCCCTGATCAACAGCGGACAGGACTGCACCGCGGCCACCCGCGCGTATGTCCAGCGCCCGCTGTACGACGCGTTCGTCGCCGCCGTCGCCGATCTCATGGCGTCCGTACGGCTCGGCGACCCCTTCGATCCGCACACCGACCTCGGCCCGCTGGTCTCCCACGCCCAGCGCGACCGCGTGGCGGGCTTCGTGGACCGGGCCCGCGGCTACGCCACCGTCGTCACCGGCGGCGACGCCCCGGGCGGCGACCTCGCCAAGGGCGCCTACTACCGGCCCACGCTCATCACCGGCGCGCCCCAGGACAGCGAGATCGTCCAGTCCGAGATCTTCGGCCCGGTCCTGGCGGTCCTCCCCTTCGACGGCGACGACGAGGGGATCGCATTCGCCAACGACACCCCTTACGGTCTCGCCGCCTCCGCCTGGAGCCGCGATGTCTATCGGACGGGCCGCGCCTCCCGCGAGCTCCGGGCGGGTTGCGTCTGGATCAACGACCACATCCCGATCATCAGCGAGATGCCACACGGCGGTGTGCGGGCGTCCGGCTTCGGCAAGGACATGTCGGCGTACTCCTTCGAGGAGTACACGCAGGTCAAGCACGTGATGTTCGACAACACCGCAGTGGTCCGCAAGGACTGGCACCGCACGGTCTTCGGAGATCGACAGACCTGACCGACAGACCTGAATGTGCGGCCACCTCCGCGTGGCCTCGGCCGGCCGCCACCGGCCGACACCCTCGAAAGGCACAGCTTATGGAAGCACGGCACGAGTCCGAGAGCCTCTCCCCACCGCAGATCGCCGCGATACGGCGCTCCATGACCAGCGGCCGGATGGCGCTCACCCGCCGCTCCCTGCTGCGTGCGGGAGGCGCCGGGGCCATCGCCGTCGGCGGGCTCGGGGCGCTCGGCGGCTGCGGTATCCCGCCCGCGGGGCGCACCGACGCGAACAACGCCTCCGATGACCACTCCGACGAGGAGAAGAAGGTCAACTTCTCCAACTGGTCGGAGTACATGGACATCAGCGAGGACAAGAAGCGCCACCCCACCCTGGACGAGTTCCAGCGGCGTACCGGTATCGCGGTGAAGTACACCGAGGACATCAACGACAACGTCGAGTTCTTCGGGAAGATCAAGCCGCAGCTCGCCGCGGGCCAGAGCATCGGCCGTGACCTCATCTGCGTCACCGACTGGCTGGCCGCCCGCATGATCAGGCTCGGCTGGATGCAGAAGCTGGACTCGGCCAACCTGCCGCATGCCTACGCCAACCTGGCCGAGGGCTTCCGCACCCCCGACTGGGACCCGGGCCGCTCCTACTCCTACCCCTGGACCGGCATCCCCGCCGTCATCGCGTACAACAAGAAGGCCACCGGCGGCCGTAAGGTCACCTCCATCACGCAGCTCCTGGAGGACCCGAAGCTCAAGGGCCGGGTCGGCATGCTGACCGAGATGCGCGACACCGTCGGGCTGACCCTGCTCGACATGGGCAAGCGGCCGGAGGACGTCACCGCCGACGACTATGACGCCGCCCTCGCCCGCATTCAGAAGGCCGTCGACCGCGGGCAGATCCGCCGGTTCACCGGGGGTGAGTACACCGGCGACCTCGGCCAGGGCGACCTGGCGGCGTGCGTGGCCTGGGCGGGCGACCTCGTCCAGCTCCAACTGGACAAGCCCCAGGTGGAGTTCGCCGTCCCGGACGCGGGCTTTATGACCTCCACCGACAATCTGCTGGTTCCGAACAAGGCGCGCCACAAGAAGAACGCGGAGCGGCTCATCGACTACTACTACGAGCCCAAGAACGCCGCGAAGGTCGCCGCCTTCATCAACTACCAATGTCCGGTCGACGGGGTCCGCGATGAGCTGGCGAAGATCGACAAGGACCTGGCGGAGAACCCGCTGATCATCCCCGACGAGGAGATGACCGCCAAGTCTCATGCCTTCCGCTCGCTGTCGAGCGAGGAAGAGACAGCCTTCGAGGAAAAGTTCACCAAGCTCACCGGCGCCTGATAGACGAGGGAAGCCACCCCATGACCGACCCCAGTGCCACCCCGGCCTCCGGCGGCGACGTCCGTCTCACCGGGATCAGCAAGACCTACGGGTCCTTCACCGCCGTCCAGCCGCTCGATCTGTACGTGCCCGCCGGTTCCTTTTTCGCCCTGCTCGGCGCCTCCGGCTGCGGCAAGACCACCACGTTGCGCATGATCGCGGGACTGGAGGAGCCCACCAGCGGCATCGTCCGGCTCGCCGATGAGGACATCACCGCCCTCCCGCCCCACAAGCGGCCCGTCAACACGGTCTTCCAGAGCTATGCCCTCTTCCCGCACCTGGACATATTCGAGAACGTCGCCTTCGGACTGCGCCGGCGCGGCGTCAAGTCGGTGAAGAAGCAGGTCGAGGAGATGCTGGAGCTGGTCCAGCTCGGCGACTTCGCCCGCCGCAGGCCGCAGCAGCTCTCCGGCGGCCAGCAGCAGCGCGTCGCCGTCGCCCGTGCCCTGATCAACCACCCGCGGGTGCTGCTGCTCGACGAACCGCTGGGCGCGCTCGACCTCAAGCTGCGCCGTCAGATGCAGCTTGAGCTCAAGCGCATCCAGACCGAGGTCGGCATCACCTTCATCCATGTCACCCACGACCAGGAGGAGGCCATGACCATGGCCGACACGGTCGCGGTGATGAACGGCGGCCGGGTCGAACAGCGCGGCGCCCCCGCCGACCTCTACGAGAACCCCGGCACCACCTTCGTCGCCAACTTCCTCGGCACCTCCAACCTCATCGAGGCCGAGATCACCGACAAGAGCGGCGGCGACCTCGTCCTCGCCGCCGCCGGCGGCAAGCTCTCACTGCCCGCCGACCGATGTAGCGCTCCCGTCCGCACGGGAGGGAAGCTGCTGGTAGGGGTCCGTCCCGAGAAGATCACCCTGACCCACGCCGAGGACGCCGGGACCATCCCCGACGGGCGCAACCGGATCACCGGGCGGATCGCCGACTCCAGCTTCATCGGCGTCTCCACCCAGTACCTCATCACCACCCCGGACTGCCCCGAGATCACCGTCTACGAGCAGAACATCGAGCGCGACGCCCGGCTCGTCCCCGGCGCCGAGGTCGTCCTGCACTGGAACCCCGCCCACACCTTCGGCCTCGACGCGACCCAGGACATCGACGCCGGTACGGAGCTGGACGAGGAGGCCCCATGAGCGTGTCCCGGCGCGCTGCGCGGGCTGGACTGAGGAGCCGCGCAGCGACGAAGGAGCGAGCAGTGACGAGGGAAGCCCGCGCGTTGGAGCGCGCCGGGACTGAGCGGGGAGAGGGGAGCGCGACGGCGACTCCCGACGCCCCGCCGGACGCCGCCGGGCCCGTACCCGAGCCCGTACAGAAGCCGCCCCTCCTCAAGCCCGCCGTCCGCAAGCGGCTGGTGCCCTACTGGCTGCTGCTCCCCGGCATCCTCTGGCTGCTGATCTTCTTCGCCGCGCCGCTGATCTACCAGGCGTCGACCTCCGTCCAGACCGGCTCCCTCGACGAGGGCTTCAAGGTCACCTGGCACTTCCAGACCTACTGGGACGCGCTGAGCGAGTACTACCCGCAGTTCCTGCGCTCGGTGCTCTACTCCGCCACCGCCACCGTGATGTGCCTGGTGCTCGGCTATCCGCTCGCGTATCTCATCGCCTTCCGGGCGGGCCGCTGGCGCAATCTGGTGATGATCCTGGTCATCGCGCCGTTCTTCACCAGCTTCCTGATCCGCACCCTCGCCTGGAAGACGATCCTGTCCGACGGCGGCCCGGTGGTGGGCGCGCTCAACTCGCTGCACATCCTGGACGTCACCAGCTATCTGGGGATCACCGAGGGACAGCGGGTGCTGGCCACCCCGCTCGCGGTGGTCTGCGGGCTGACGTACAACTTCCTGCCCTTCATGATCCTCCCGCTCTACACCTCCCTGGAGCGCATCGACCCCCAGCTCCACGAGGCCGCGGGCGACCTCTACGCCCGGCCCGTCACCACCTTCCGGAAGGTGACCTTCCCCCTGTCCATGCCGGGGGTCGTCGCGGGCACGCTGCTCACCTTCATCCCCGCCACGGGCGACTACATCAACGCCGAACTGCTCGGCTCCGCCGACCAGAAGATGGTCGGCAACGTCATCCAGTCGCAGTTCCTGCGGGTCCTGGACTATCCGACGGCGGCGGCGCTGTCCTTCATCCTCATGGCGGCCATCCTGACGATGGTCACCATCTACATCCGCAAGTCCGGGACGGAGGACCTGGTGTGACGGCCCTGACGCGCTGGATACGGCGGAACCTGGTGGTCATCGCGGGGCTCGGCACCCTCGCGTATCTGATCCTGCCCAACGTCGTCGTCCTGGTCTTCTCCTTCAACAAGCCCAACGGGCGCTTCAACTACGAATGGCAGCGGTTCTCCACCGAGGCCTGGACCGATCCGTGCGGCGTCGCCGACATGTGCGGCTCGCTCTCGCTCAGCCTGAAGCTCGCGGTATGGGCGACGATCGGCGCGACCCTCCTCGGCACGCTGATCGCCTTCGCACTGGCCCGCTACCGCTTCCGGGCCCGCTCCGCGGTCAACAGCCTGATCTTCCTGCCGATGGCCATGCCCGAGGTCGTCATGGCCGCCTCGCTGGCCACCCTCTTCCTCAACATGGGCGTGGACTTCGGCTTCTGGACGATCCTCATCGCCCACATCATGTTCTGCCTGAGCTTTGTCGTGACGGCCGTCAAGGCGCGGGTGATGTCCATGGACCCCCGGCTGGAACAGGCCGCCCAGGACCTCTACGCCTCCCCGGCGCAGACCTTTGTGCGCGTCACCCTGCCGATCGCCGCGCCCGGTATAGCCGCCGGCGCGCTGCTGTCCTTCGCGCTCTCCTTCGACGACTTCATCATCACCAACTTCAACGCCGGTTCGACCGTGACCTTCCCCATGTTCGTCTGGGGATCCGCACAGCGCGGCACGCCCGTGCAGATCAATGTGATCGGAACGGCGATGTTCGCCGTCGCGGTGCTGTGCGTTCTCGCCGGCCAACTGGCCGGCGCCCGCCGCAAGAGGAGCTGAAAACCATGGCCACGGACGCCATGACCCGCTCACCCGGGGGCGACAGCGCGCCCGGCCCGTCCGCCCTCAAAGCCCTGGCCGACGCCGCGTACCGGCCGTACTGGCTGGACGACCCCGGCAGGCCCCGCCCCCGCCCCGCCCTGGTCGGGGAGGAGCGCTGCGATCTGCTCGTCGTCGGCGGCGGCTACAGCGGACTGTGGACCGCCCTGATCGCCAAGGAGCGCGACCCCGACCGCGAGGTGGTCTTGGTCGAGGGCCAGGAGATCGGCTGGGCCGCGTCCGGACGCAACGGCGGCTTCTGCGCCGCCTCCCTCACCCACGGCCTCGGCAACGGCGCGGCCCGCTGGCCCGATGAGCTGGCCGAACTCGAGCGGCTCGGCCACCGCAACCTCGACGCCATCGAATCCGCCGTCGAGCGCTACGGCATCGACTGCGACTTCGAACGCACCGGCGAGATCGATGTGGCCACCGCGCCCCACCAGGTCGAGGAGTTGCGCGAAACCGTCGAACAGGCCGGTGCCCTCGGCCTCGAGCCGCCGGAGTTCCTCGACCGCGACGCGGTGCGCGCCGAGGTCGACTCGCCCACCTTTCTGGCCGGGCTGTGGGACCGCCGGGGCGTGGCCATGGTCCACCCCGCCCGGCTCGCCTGGGGCCTGGCACGGGCCTGCGCCGAGCTGGGCGTACGGATCTACGAGCACACCCCGGCCGAACGGCTGGCGAGCAGCGGGGCGGCGATGGCCGTCCGCACCCCCTACGGGCGGGTCCGCGCCCGCCAGGTGGCGCTCGCTACCAACGCCTTCCCCGCCCTGGTGCGCCGCGTCCGCCCGTTCATCGCCCCGGTCTACGACCATGCGCTGATGACCGAACCGCTCACCGAGGAGCAGCTCGAGGCGATCGGCTGGCAGCGCAGGCAGGGACTCAGCGACACCGCCAACCACTTCCACTACTTCCGGCTCACCGCCGACCGGCGCATCCTGTGGGGCGGCTACGACATCGTCTACCGCTACGGCGGACGGGTGCGCGCCGAATACGATCACCACCCCGCCACCTACCGCACCCTCGCCCAGCACTTCTTCCAGTGCTTCCCGCAACTGGAGGGCGTGCGCTTCAGCCATGCCTGGGGCGGCGCCATCGACACCTGCTCGCGCTTCTCCGCGTTCTTCGGCAGCGCGCACGGGGGGAGGGTGGCGTACGCGCTCGGCTATACGGGCCTGGGGGTCGGGGCGACCCGCTTCGGCGCCGAGGTGATGCTCGATCTGCTCGCCGGTGAGCGCACCGAACGCACCCGCCTGGAGATGGTCCGCAGCAAGCCCCTGCCCTTCCCGCCGGAGCCGGTGCGCTGGGCGGGCATCGGCATCACCCAGTGGTCCATGACCCGGGCCGACGAGAACGGCGGGCGCCGCAATCTGTGGCTGAAGGCCATGGACAAGGTGGGGCTGGGGTTCGACAGCTGAGCTGAGCCGGGCTGCCGTTGCCCTGGGCCCGTTCCGCGTGGCCTGGGGCAACCGCGGCGCGCTTTCAGCTAGCGGCCGGGGCTCGACCGGCTCAAACCGTCACCCTGGCTGCTCCGGCTGAGCCGGAGCATCGCCCACAGCAGCAGACCGGACAGACACCAGCTCGCGACCGTGTCCAGCGGCCAGTGGTAGCCGCGCCGGACCAGCCCGACGGCCACGGCGAGGTTCAGTACGGCGACGGCCACCAGAAGGGGCCGCCGGAGCCGCGGGCGCAGGAGAGGGTGGAGGAGCAGCGCCGCCGCGCCATAGGCGACGGCGGCCGTCGCGGCATGGCCGGAGGGGAAGAATCCGGTCTCGCCCGCCAGCGGACCCGGCGGGCCGGGGCGGTCGATCAGCGCCTTGAACGGAACCACCAGCGCCGGAACCGCCGCCATCGCCACCGCGGCGGCCAGCGGCGGCAGCCACCAGCGCGGCTCTCCCGCGCGCCGGGCGCACCACGCCGTCCAGCCTAGGGCGACGGCGAGAACGGGAACCGCCACCGCCGTATTGCCGAGGTCGGCGAGGAACTCGGCGACGGGGGAGGGGAACGCCGAGCCGGCGATCGCGCGGCCGAGCCGTTCGTCGTAGGTCCGCAGGGGGCCATGGGCGGCGATCTGCCAGGTGCACAGCGCGAGCAGTGCGATCAGTGCGAGGGGTGTGAGGAGCGTGCGGGGCGCGAAGAACGGCGCCCGGGGCGCGGAAGGGGAGTGAACAGTCGGCAGCCCCGGAACAGGGGGGGTAGTTCCGGGGCTGCCGTGGCGACCGGTGTGCCGCACGCCCCGGGGGGTTTGGGGCGGGCGGCCGTCCGATCGGTGAGGAGATCCGGAGCCGGAGGCTCCAGTGGTGTGCGCGAGGGCACAGCCGGGTCGGGGCTGGGGAAGCACCGGCTCGGCATCGCCCGCAGTCCCCTGCGAGCGGGGTGTTTCTCTCATCTGGAATGACCGTACGGCAGCGAAGCCCCGCCCGACAGGCCGATCACCCACCTGTCATCGGCCCCGCACATCTTCTTCACTCCACCCATCGATTACCCACAGTCACAGCTCGGCGAAGGCGCTCTCGAGGACGTCGAGACCCTCGTTCAGAAGGTCCTCGCCGATCACCAGCGGCGGCAGGAAACGCAGCACATTGCCGTAGGTTCCGCAGGTCAGCACCAGCAGCCCGGCCGAGTGGCACGCCTTGGCGACGGCGGCCGTGGCCTCGGGGGCGGGGTCCTTGGTGCCGGACTTCACCAGTTCGATGGCGATCATGGCGCCGCGGCCGCGGAGGTCGCCGATGATGTCGTACTTCTCCTGCATCGCGGCGAGGCGGCCCTTCATGACCTCCTCGATGCGCTTGGCCTTGGCGTTGAGATCCAGCTCGCGCATCGTCTCGATCGCGCCGAGCGCCGCCGCGCACGCCACCGGGTTTCCGCCGTAGGTGCCGCCGAGGCCGCCGGAGTGCGCCGCGTCCATGATCTCCGCGCGGCCGGTGACGGCGGCGAGCGGCAGACCGCCCGCGATGCCCTTGGCGGTGGTGATCAGGTCCGGGACGATGCCCTCGTCCTCACAGGCAAACCACTGGCCGGTGCGGCAGAAGCCGGACTGGATCTCGTCCGCGACGAAGACGATGCCGTTGGCCTTGGCGAACTCCGCGATCCTGGGCAGGAAGCCCTTGGCGGGCTCGATGAAGCCGCCCTCGCCGAGGACCGGCTCGATGATGATCGCGGCCACGTTCTCCGCCCCGATCTGCTTGCTGATCATGTCGATGGCCTGGGCCGCGGCCTCCTCGGCGCAGTTCTCCGGGCCGGTCGGCCAGCGGTAGGGGTAGGCGAGCGGAACACGGTGGATCTCGGGCGCGAAGGGGCCGAAGCCCTGCTTGTACGGCATGTTCTTGGCGGTGAGCGCCATGGTGAGGTTGGTCCGGCCGTGGTAGCCGTGGTCGAAAACGACGACCGCCTGGCGCTTGGTGTACGAACGGGCGATCTTCACCGCGTTCTCCACCGCCTCGGCGCCCGAGTTGAACAGCGCCGACTTCTTGGCGTGGTCGCCGGGCGTGAGCCGGGCCAGCTCCTCGCAGACCTCCACATAGCCCTCGTACGGCGTGACCATGAAACAGGTGTGCGTGAAGTCCGCCAGCTGCGCGGACGCCCGGCGCACGACGGCCTCCGCGGAGGAGCCGACGGAGGTCACGGCGATACCGGAACCGAAGTCGATCAGCGAGTTGCCGTCCACGTCCTCGATCACACCGCCGCCCGCACGCACGGTGAAGACCGGCAGCACACTCCCCACCCCGCCGGCGACCGCAGCGTTCTTACGGGCGAGCAGCTCCTGCGACTTCGGGCCGGGAATGGCGGTGACGACGCGACGCTCCTGGGGGAGGGACGGGCCTCCGGACAGTTCGGTCATGAGGGGCTCCAGGGGAAAGAACAGCGGTTTTAGTCGCAGGCTAGGGGCGCGGCGGCGGATGAGGCATGTTCCGTTCGGGAGCACTGCGCGTGTTGCCTTGTCCGCGACGGCCATAGCCCGGCGGCCGCCTTACGGATCCGGCGGCGACTTTACGGACCCGGTGACCGTTTACGGATCCGGTGACCGCTTTACGGATCCAGTGACCGCTTTAGGGACCCCGCGAGTGAGACGGCACCGCCCGGGTCGCTGAACTCCCCGCGCGGGAACACTAGATTGAGCGATGGCGCGAAAGCCGAGGAACAGCCGGTCAGGGGGCAAGGGGCAGCACATGGACACCGAGGGCACGTTCGACCCACGCAGCACACGCCACAACCCGCTCCCACCCCCGCCCCCGCAATCCCCGCCCTCGGCAACCTCAGAAGTCCGGCCGCAGCCGCCGCGCGAGCCGGAGCACCCGCGCGCGTCAGCGGAACAGCCCTCCACGCCGCGGCTCGCGGCGGACGCTCCATCACAGGGCTCAGGTGGACCGTGGCACCCAAACGGCAGGGACACGCCTCCTCCGGAGACCGGCCCGTCACCAGCAGCCTGGCCGCCCGTCGCCGCTCCCGGGACAGCCGCGAGCCCCCCGGCCGGGCCGCCGCCGATGCCGCGGACCGCGCCCCCGGCGGCCCCCGGCGCGGCCCCGGTCCCCGCTCAGGCCCCCGGCGCGGCCTCGGTCCCCGGGCCCGCGGCCCGCCCGTCCTTCGTCGCCTGGCTGCGCGCTCCGCGGTCCGAGGCGGCGCCGGGGGTGTGGACGTACGAGCACAAGCCGAAGGCGCCGGAGGAGCCGGATCGCATCCCAGGGCGGCGGCTGCTCAGCGGGGCACTGATCTCCCTGCTCTGCGGCTGGCTGGTCTGGTCGCTGCTCTGGAACGGGTACCTGGGCGGCTATTGGCTGTGGCCCATGTATCTGCTGACTCCGGACTCGTGGTACGAGCGCGGGGGCAACACACAGGCGGGCTGGTGGGCCCAGCGGATCTATATCGGCATTGCTCTCGCCTGCCTTGCCGTGATCTTCGGCCGCGTCGGCCACTGGTCCGAAGTCTGGCGCCGTTATGTCGCGCCCCTCTTCCGGCGGGCCTGGGATGAGCCCGCCCCGGAGGCGGCCGCCGCGGGGCGGCCCGAGGGGGATCCGCTGGAGTGGCCGCACTTGCGGGCCGCCGGGGCGCACAGTGCGGCTGATCGGTTGGCGGCGGACGCACGGGCGGGGGCCATGAATGACGTCGACCATGCCCGGATCGAGCGCGCCTGGCAGTCCGTGCGGGCCGGGAGGAACTCCCTCGGCTCGTTCACCGACACCGTGCTGCGCCACGGTGCCGCCTCGTACGGTCACCCGTCCGGGGCCCGGGATCTGCCCGCCAGGACGGCGCGGCACGATCTCCTCGCCCATCAGGTCCGCCTCGGCACCGCCGCCGACGACCCCCGCAACCCTTACCAGCACCGCGGCGTCGGGCTGGCCCTCGAGCCCGATGTGCTCGCCACCTCGCTGCTTGCCGTCGGGCCGCCCGGTTCGGGGAAGACGGGGCGGATGGTGCGGCCCGTCGTGGAGTCGCTGTGTCTGCAGGCGCTCGCCGGGCAGGTCGCCGTCGTGGCGGTCGGGGCGGCGGGGGCCGGGCTCGGGGCGGATGAGGCGTTCGACGTCGTCGTGAAGATCGGCCGGCCCGACTCCGGCTACGACTTCGACCTCTACGGCGGCACCACCGACCCCGACGAGGCCGCGGGCATCCTCGCCGAGGCCCTGATCGGCGACATGGCCGCCTCGCTGCCCGGCGGGGACAGCCGGCGCGCCGCCACCGCGCTGGCCCAGTTGCTCGGCCCCTACCGTGCCGCCCACGGCCGCTTCCCGTCCGTCCCGGATCTGCGGGAGCTGCTGGACGGTTCCAAGTCGGCCGTCAACGCGCTGCGCGCGGCGCTGGACGAGGCCGGGGAGCGGGCGCAGGCCCGTGAGCTGGAGGCGCGGGTCCGGCAGTCGGGTGCGCCCGGGGACGTGGGCACGCTGCTCGCGGACCGGATCGCGCTGCTGGACCGGCCCGCGTTCGCCGATTTCTTCGACACCACCGGCGACCGCCGCCCGTTCTCCCTCCGCGCCCTCGAACACCCCCTCCGGGTCCGTATCGATCTGCCCGAGCGCGGCCATGCGGAGGCGTCGCGGATGCTGGCGCGGCTGGTCCTGGCGCAGTTCACCGAGTGCGCCGTGGGCCGCGCCGACCGTTCGCTGTTCGCCTGTCTGGTTCTCGACGACGCCTCGCACACCATCACCCCCGAGGCCCTGCGCGGTATCCAGCGGCTCCGTTCCGCCCACGCGGGCGCCGTGCTCACCCTCCGCACCCTCGACGACGTCCCCGAGGCGCTGCGCAGCGCCCTGCTCGGCGCGGTCGGCTGCCGGATGGCCTGCGCCGGGGTGACGACCTGGGACGGGGCGCGGTTCGCGGAGGTGTGGGGGACGGAGTGGGTCGAGACGCGGGACATCACCGACCGGCAGATCATCGCCGAGGAACCGCTCACCAAGGTGCTGCACTTCATCCGTAAGGTCGTCACCGGCAAGGCGGTGACCACGCAGTCGGTGACCGTACGGACGGTGGAGCGCGAGCGCTGGTCCGCGTCCGAGCTGGCCCACGCGGTTCCCGCCGGGCATGCGGTGCTGTCCGTGACCTCCGTAAGGGGCGAGGGCGGGCCGCCGGTGCTGGTGGATCTCCGCGGGTGACCGACCGGTGCCCCAGGTGTTCCTCATTGCCGCAGTCAGCTGTTCTGCCGCGGTTGCCCCGCTCAACGTGACGGGGCAACCGCAGCGTCACGGCCAGACCGGTGGCCAAATCAGGCCGTCAATTCCCCGTATTCCTCCATTGAGGCAGAATCGGCAGTAGCCGTTCATACGGGGCGGTGAAGTCGTCGCGTTCGCATCGAAGGTGCCATGCCTCCCACGCTCGCCTCACTCGTCCGCCACCCCGGTCTCAAGCTGTCCGTGCTCGCGGGCGAGGACCGGCTGGAGACGCCCGTGCGCTGGGCACATGTCAGCGAGCTCGCCGACCCCGTGCCCTATCTGGAGGGCGGCGAGCTGCTCCTGGTCACCGCGATGCAGATCGAGGCCGAGGACCCGGATGAGATGAGCCGCTATGTGCGGCGGCTGGTGGGAGCGGGGGTGGTCGGGCTCGGCTTCGCGCTCGGCGTCAAGTACGCCGAGGTGCCGGCCGCGCTCGCCGCGGCGGCCAAGGAGGAGGGGCTGCCGCTGATCGGCGTGCCCCGCCCCACCCCCTTCATCGCGATCAGCAAGGCCGTCTCCGCGGCGATAGCCGCCGACCAGTACCGGGCCGTGACCGCCGGGTTCGAGGCGCAGCGCGAGCTGACCCGCGCCGCCATCGGCGCCGAGGGGCCCACCGCGCTGCTCGCCCGGCTCGCCGCCCATGTCGACGGCTGGGCCGCGCTCTACGACGTCTCCGGCTCCGTGGTCGCCGCCGCCCCCGACTGGGCCGCCCGCCGTGCCGCCCGGCTCACCGCCGACGTCGAGCGGCTGCGCTCCCGCCCCGGCCCCGCGAGCATCGTGGTCGGCGGGGGCGGCGAGGCCGGGGCCACGGGTGCGGAACCGGCCGAGGACACGGCCGCCGCCGACCGGGTGGAGCTCCAGTCCCTGGGCACCGGGCGCCGTACCACCCGTGGCGTACTCGCGGTCGGCACGGGCGCGCCGCTGGGCACCGCCGAGCGCTATGCCGTGCACTCCGCGGTGGCGCTGCTGACCCTGACCACCGAGCGTTCCCGCGCCCTGCGGGAGGCCGAGCAGCGGCTCGGCGCCGCCGTGCTGCGGATGCTGCTCGCGGGCGAGCCCGACCATGCGCGGGCGGTCGCCGGGCGGCTGTACGGCGGGCTGCTCGACGCGCCGTTCCGGATGCTGGTCGCCGAGGTGCCGTCCGGCGGCGCGGCCCAGCGGCCCCGCGCGGCCACGCCCGGAGCGGACGAGGCCCCTCCGGAGCCCTTCGCCGAAGCCACCACGACGGCCACGGGCGCGGCCGCGGGTGAAGCCGAGGCGGCCGACCCCCTCGCCACGCTCACCGACACCATGGAGGCGGCAGCGGCCCGCATCGGCGAGTCGGTGCTGGTGGTGCCCGACGGCGAACGGCTCATCGTGCTGGCCCCCGACGGCGGCGCGGCGGTCGCGGCATGCGCCGAGCACGCCCGGGCCGTCGAGAGCCGTCGCGGCACCAAGGCCCGCCCCCGCGACCGTACGGCCGCCACCGCGCCCCATGGCGACGAGCTCGTCATCGGGCTGTCCGCCCCCGCGGGCCCCATCGCCGCCGCTGCCGCCTACCGCCAGGCCGAGCAGGCGCTGTCGGTGGCGCGCCGCCGTGGCCGGATGCTGGTCGAGCATGAGCAGGTCGCGGCGGGTTCCGTGCTGCCCCTGCTCGCCGACGACGCCGTAAGGGCGTTCGCGGACGGCATGCTGCGTGCCCTGCACGAGCACGACGCCACCGGCCGGGGCGATCTGGTCGCCTCGCTGCGCGCCTGGCTCTCCCGGCACGGCCAGTGGGACGCGGCCGCCGCCGACCTCGGCGTCCACCGGCACACCCTGCGCTACCGGATGCGCCGCGTCGAGGAGATCCTGGGCCGCTCCCTGGACGACCCGGACGTCCGCATGGAGCTCTGGCTCGCCCTCAAGGCCACGGCCGCCGGTACCTCGGCCTGAGGCGGTACCTCGGCCTGAAGCGCGCATCTGCGCTACGAGCCGACCGCTACGAGCCGACCGCGTCCGCTTCGGTCAGCTCATTTCATTCCGGTCATCCTCCTCCCGATGTCCCCCGAGTCGGGCACGCCATAGCGGAGCGCCGACGGCCCCGACTGCTACGCCCCGGACAAACGCCGAGCGGGCCGGGCGCGCCTACGGTGGGAGGAGAGACACCACTTCAGAAGGGTCGGGATCCGCTGTGCCAGACACAAACGAAGCTGTCACCCACGCGTTCTGGCTCGCCGGCCGCAAGGCGACGGGCGAGAGCACGCTCGAGGTCACCTCGCCCTGGGACGGCCGCCGCGTCGGCGTGGTGAGCGTTCCCACCGATGCGCAGATCGAGGAGGCCGTCGCCGCGGCCGACGCGGTGCGCGAGGAGTTCGCCGCGACCCCCGCGCATGTCCGGGCCGCCGCGCTGGACCATGTGTCGCGCCGTTTCGCCGAGCGCAGTGAGGAGATCGCCCGGCTGATCTCGGACGAGAACGGCAAGCCGATCAAGTGGGCGCGCGGCGAGGTGGGCCGCGCCGTGTCCGTCTTCCGGTTCGCGGCCGAGGAGGCCCGCCGGTTCAACAGCGGGGAGGCCCAGCGGCTGGACACCGACGCCGGTGGCACCGGGCGGCTCGCGCTGACCCGCCGCTTCCCGCGCGGCACCGTGCTCGGCATCGCGCCGTTCAACTTCCCGCTGAACCTCAGCGCCCACAAGGTCGCCCCGGCGATCGCGGTCGGCACGCCGATCATCCTCAAGCCGGCGCCCGCCACCCCGCTGTCCGCGCTGATCCTCGGCGAGCTGCTGGCCGAGACCGAGCTCCCGGCGGGCTCCTGGAGCGTCCTTACGGTGCCCAACGACCGGATGCCCGCGCTGGTCCAGGACGAGCGGCTGCCGGTCATCTCCTTCACCGGTTCGGAGAAGGTCGGCTACGCGATCAAGGAGTCGGTGCCGCTCAAGCACTGCACCCTGGAGCTCGGTGGCAACGGCGCCGCGGTCGTCCTGTCGGACTACGCCTCCGACGCCGACCTCGACTGGGCGGCCACCCGCATCGGCACCTTCTCCAACTACCAGGGCGGACAGTCCTGCATCTCCGTGCAGCGGGTGATCGCGGACGCGTCCGTCTACGAGGAGCTCGTGCCGAAGATCGTCGCGGCCGTCGAGGGGCAGGTCACCGGCGACCCGACCGACGACGCCACCGATGTCGGCCCGCTGATCAGCGAGGACGCCGCCAAGCGCGTCGAGTCCTGGGTCGACGAGGCCGTCCGGGCCGGTGCGAAGCTGCTGACCGGCGGCAAGCGTGAGGGCTCGAACTACGCCCCGACCGTGCTCGCGGACGTCCCCGCGGATGCCACCCTCTCCTGCGAGGAGATCTTCGGACCGGTGCTCACCCTGCACAAGGTGACGGACGAGGACGAGGCGTTCGCGGCCGTCAACGACTCCAAGTACGGCCTCCAGGCGGGCGTCTTCACCCGCGAGGTGCGCACCGCCTTCCGCGCCCACCGCGCGCTGGAGGTCGGCGGCGTGATCATCGGCGATGTGCCCTCGTACCGCGCCGATCAGATGCCGTACGGCGGCGCCAAGAAGTCCGGCGTCGGCCGCGAGGGCGTGCGGTACGCGATGGAGGACTACACCTACGAGCGGGTCATGGTCCTCACCGGCCTCGACCTCTGATCCACCCCGCCGGGCCCCGCCCCACGGCGGGGCACGGCGTAGGGGGAAGGCTCGCCCCGGCCGCTCCGGACCCAACCCTCAGTCGGAGAAGCCGAGACGGGCCAGTCTCAGACCGCCGCGCAGCGTGATGTGCAGGTCCTGGACGCCGGTCGGCGGCGTGGGCAGGGCGGCGTGGACCGCGGTGTACGCGTAGCGGCCGCCGGTGGGCGGGACGGAGACGGTGGCCAAGGTGGTGCCGTCGGCGAGATGCACCTCGACCGTCGCGTCATCCCCCGCCCCGGCCCCGGCCGCATCCCGCGCCGCCTCGACGTTCATCGACGTGGCGCCCGCGCCGAAGTCGCAGGCGCGGAAGAGCAGTCGGCCGACCGCGTCATCACGGCAGGCCACCGCGTCCCCGCGGACCTTGGTGCGGTCCACCAGCACGATCCCGTCCGCCACGTCGTAGTCCGCGGCCTCCAGACCGCGCCGCAGCACCGGGCGCGGCGCGGGCGGCGGCCCCTCGACGGTGACGGTGGCGGTGGCGCGCAGGTCCGCGCTGGACGCGCCCGCGTGGATCTCGTACGTACCCGGGTCGACGGTCCAGCGGCCGTGCGCCACGTCCCAGAAGCCCAGCGCGTCCTCGATCGGCACGGTGAAGAACAGCCGCACCCGCTCGCCCCGGCGCAGCCGCACCCGACGGTGGGCGATCAGCCGGCGGTGCGGCAGCGGGACCCGCGACCCCGGCGCGCTCGCGTAGATCTGCACGACCTCGTCGCCGTCGTACGGACCGGAGTTGGTGACCTCGCACTCCACGGTGAGGCCCGCCTCCCGCCGCACCGACAGCTCGCCGTAGCTGAAGTCGGTGTACGACAGGCCGTGTCCGAAGGGGAAGAGCGGGGCGCCGTCGAAGTACAGATAGGTGGCGCGCGAGGCGATGATGTCGTAGTCGAGCAGGTCCGGCAGCTCGTCGTGGGAGGCGTACCAGGTCTGCGGCAGCCGCCCCGCCGGTGAGACGTCCCCGAACAGCACCCGGGCCAGCGCCGTGCCCGCCGCCTGGCCGCCGTGTGCCGTCCACAGCAGCGCGGGCAGTGCGTCGGCCGCATCCCCGACGGCGTAGGGGTAGCTGGACGTCAGCACCAGCGCGGTCCGCGGATTGGCGGCGTGGGCCGCGCGCCACAGCCGCTCCTGCTGGGCGGGCAGGGCGAGGGTGGTGCGGTCCTCGGTCTCCCGGCCGCCGATCTGCGGGTCGTTGCCCGCCACGACCACCACGGCGTCCGCCCGCGCGGCGGCGCGGGCCACCGCGTCCTCGCCGCGCTCGACGACCTCCAGCCGGAAGACGGTCTCCTCCTTACTGCCGTCACGCTCGGCAACCTTCAGCCCGCCCGCGGCGACACAGACGTAGCCGCCCGTCCCCAGGTGCCGGAGGAGGTGTCCGTCGCGGTGCGCTTCGAGCGTGAACGTCTCCTGGACCACCCAGCCCCCGGGCCGCTCGGCCGCCGCGCGCACGAAGCCGTCGTCGGCCACCGTCAGATAGCGGCCGGAGGGCGCGCGCAGGGTGAGTACACCGCCGCCCCAGTCGGCCAGGGACAGATCGGTGGGGGTGTCGCCGACGGTCAGCGGGGGCAGATCGGTACGGCCCGCCGTCTGGGCAGGGTCGAGCGAGCCTTCGTCTGCCGGGACCTCGTCCGTGGGCCCTTCGTCCGTCGGCCCCTCCTCCGCCGGACCCTCGCCCTCCGCCGCCGCGTCCGGCACCCGCACCCAACCGGCCGCGGTGCGCAGCCGTACGGTGTCCAGGCCGTCCGCGAATACCACCCGGTCCGCGCCGAGCCGCTCGGCCAGCGCCTCGCGCGGCGTACTGCGCCGGATCAGGCTGCCGCTGTACCAGTCCAGCTTGCACTCGTCCGCGAGCGGACCGACGACCGCGAGGGTGCGGACGCCGCTCTCGGAGAGCGGCAGCAGACCGTCGTTGGCAAGCAGGACGACGGCCTGTTCGGCGGCCTCCAGGGCGAGCGCGCGATGAGCGGGTGTGTCGAAGGCCCCGTCGATTCCGCCCGCCGCTCCCTCGAACTCGTCGAGCTCGTCGAGCTCGCCCAGCGCACACCGCATCGCCAGCAGCCGCCCCACCGCCGTGTCCACCGTGGACGCGTCGATCAGCCCGCGCTCCAGGGCGCCCCGGACCCGCGCGATCGTCTTCGACGCGTCCTGGTCGTGGTCGGTGAAGCTGTCCACCCCCGCCAGCAGAGCGGCGGCGACGGCCTCCTCATGGGTGTCGAAGTAGTGCTCGGAGTCGACCAGATTGGACGGCGCGCCCGCGTCGGAGCAGACCACCAATTCCTGGTCGGTCCAGGTGCGCAACTGCTCGCGCAGATACGGGGAGACGTGGTTGGGCCGCCCGTTGACCAGGTTGTACGCGGGCATCACCCCGGCCACCGCGCCCGCCCGCACCGCCCCGCGGAAGGCCGCCAGATCGTATTCGTGCAGCACCCGTGGCCGCACCGAGGAGGAGGTGGTGTCCCGGTCGGTCTCGTTGTTGTGCGCCAGCCAGTGCTTGAGGACGGGCGCGGTGCGCCAGCGTTCCGGGTGGTCGCCGCGCAGCCCGCGGGTGTAGGCCGTGGCCAGGGCCGAGGTGAGACAGGGATCCTCGGCGTATCCCTCCTCGTTGCGGCCCCAGCGCGGATCGCGCAGCAGATTCACCGTCGGCGACCACACATTGAGGCCCACCCGCGGATCGCGTGCGCGCATGGCCCGCGCCTCGCGGCCGACCGCCTCGCCGACGCGCCGTACCAGCTCCGGGTTCCAGGTCGCGCCGAGCCCGACGGCCTGGGGAAAGACGGTCGCCGGACCCATCCAGGCGACACCGTGCAGCGCCTCCTGCCCGGTCCGGAAGGGCGCGAGGCCGAGCCGCTCCACTCCGGGCGCGAACTGGTGCAGCATCGCGATCCGCTCATCGAGCGTGAGCCGGGCCAGCAGATCCGCCACGCGCGTACGCACCGGCAGCCGCGTATCGCGAAACGGCGGACGTGTGATCAGGCCACCGTCATCACTCATCACGGATACCGATCCCCTTCCCCAGTTCGTCGGAGACGTGCCGCACAACGTGATGCATCATCAATTCGAAGCGCTTCGATGCTGGAGGTGCCACACCGGCCCTGTCAAGGCTCAACGGGTCAACGGCCCGCAAGCGCCACCACGGTTGCCCAGATCCTCGATCGCCAGATGCCCAACGGCTCATTTCGACACCGCTCTTGCGCGACCTCACCCCCCGACTTAACCTCAGCGCAATATCGAAGCGCTTCGACCATCGGTCGTACGGCGGGCACGCCACGAAGGGTTGACGCACATGTCGAACTCCCAGGCTTCGGCCTCCACTTCCGCTCCCAGCCGAAGAACCTTCCTGGCCTCCACGGCGGTTGCCGCGGCGGCCGTAACGGGAGGGATACCGCTGCTGTCCGGGTGCTCCACCGAGGAGGGCTCCGGCAAGGGCGGCACCACCTCCGGCAAGGAGCTGAAGAACCTGCTGCCGACCTATGTGGCCTCGACGGTGGCGGACCCGGACATCCCCAGCGTCAACGGCTCCAGCCCCGGCTACACCAAGGCCCCGCCCGCCGCCGCTCTGGTCGCCTCCGTGAAGGGCAAGCCCGGCCACGGCGGCAGCTACACGATGTTCGAACCGCTGTGGGGCACCCCGCCGCCCAAGAACAACGCCTACTACAAGGCGGTCGACGACGCGCTCGGCGCCAAGATCAGCCTGCAGCCGCAGGACGGCAACACCTATGGCGAGAAGCTCGGCGCCGTCCTCGCCTCCGGCGATATCGCCGATATCGTGATGATCCCGCTGTGGGAGATGGGCGGGCGGATCCATGGTGCGGTCAGCGCCAAATTCGCCGATCTGGGCCCGTATCTCTCCGGCGACAAGGCCAAGAAATATCCGAACCTCGCCGCCATTCCCACCGCCGCCTGGCAGATGTCCGTCTTCGGCGGCAAGCTCCGCGGGCTGCCGATGCCCTCCCGCCCGCTGGCCGGCGTCATTCCGTACTACCGCGAGGACATCTTCGCCAAGGAGGGCTACCAGGTCCCGAAGAGCCCGGCGGAATTCCTCGCTCTGGCCAAGGAGATCACCCGGCCCAAGAGCAAGGTATGGGCCTGCGACGACATGTGGTGGTCGGCGCAGCGGTTCTTCGGCTGCCCGGGGGAGAAGCCCTACTACTGGGTCGAGAAGGACGGCAAGCTGGTCCACAAGGTCGAGACGGAGAACTATCTCGAGGCCCTGGAATGGTGCCGCAAGCTCTTCGCCAAGGGCTATGTGCACCCCGACGCGGTCGCGGGCAAGGGCAATGACGCGCTGACCCGCTTCACCTCCGGCCAGACGCTCCTCTACAACGACGGCGACGCCAAGTGGTACGGCGCCACCTTCGAACAGGCCGGGCCGAACCCCGAATTCAAGATCCAGGGAATGGACTGGTTCGGCCCCGGCGGCGGCGAACCGGTCATCTATCTCGACCCGCCCGCCCAGATCTGGTCCTTCCTGAACAAGAACCTCTCCAAGGACGAGATCGAGGAAATCCTCGCCCTCGCGAACTTCATCGCCGCGCCCTTCGGCACCAAGGAACAGCGCCTCATCGACTACGGCGTCGAAGGCGTGCACCACGATATGAAGAAGGGGGTGCCGGTCAAGAACGCCACGGGCGTCCGGGACGTCCAGGACACCTACCGCTTCATCGCCTCCCCACAGGCGAGCGTCGCCTATCCGGACTTTCCGCAGATGGTTGAGGACTACTGCGGCTGGATGCAGCGGATGGGCAAGTTCGCCAGGAAGCCGCTCTTCTACGGGATGCAGATCCAGGAGCCCAACCGGTACGCCTCGCTCTACACGCCCTTCGAGGACCTCGCCAAGGACGTCACCCGCGGCCGTAAGTCCATCAAGGACGCCCAGCAGGCCATCAGCGACTGGCGCGGCGGTGGCGGCGACCGGCTGCGCGACTGGTACGCGAAGCTCCTCGACAAGAACGGCAGCGGCGCCTGATGACGCTGGACATCCGCGGCCGGGCCACGAGCCGACAGAGGAGAGGCAGCCCGGCCAAGGGCCCCGGCCGCGCGAAGGCCCGTGGCGCCCCGTCGGGTCGCGGGGTCCCGACGGGCCGTGGCGGATGGTGGCACCGGCTGCGCCGGGACCGCGCCCTGCTGCTGATGACCGCGCCCGCCGTCGGTCTGCTGCTGCTGTTCACCTACGTCCCGCTGATCTGGACCACCGTCGCCTTCAAGGACTACGACCCGTTCACCCAGGGGCTGTGGACCAGCCCCTGGGTGGGCCTCGACAACTTCACCCTCCTCTTCGAGGACAGCCGCTTCTGGGACGCCTTCGCCAACACCCTCTCCATCACCTTCATCCAACTGGTGCTGTTCTTCCCGGTGCCCATCGCGCTGGCGCTGCTGCTCAACAGCGTGCTCAGCGACAGAGTCCGCGGCCTGGTGCAGTCGATCCTGTATCTGCCGCACTTCTTCTCCTGGGTGCTGGTCATCACGATCTTCCAGCAGATGCTCGGCGGCGCCGGGCTGCTCGCCCAGCAGTTGCGCGCCCATGGGCATGAGGGCTTCGACCTGATGACCGACCCGGCGGTGTTCAAGTTCCTGATCACCGCCCAGTTGGTGTGGAAGGACGCGGGCTGGGGCGTGATCGTCTTCCTGGCCGCCCTCTCCGCCGTCAACCAGGACCTCTACGAGGCCGCGGCGGTCGACGGCGCGAACCGCCGGCGCCGGATGTGGCACGTCACCCTGCCCGCGCTGCGCCCCGTGGTGGCCCTGCTGCTGGTGCTGCGCGTCGGCGATTCGCTGACCGTCGGCTTCGAGCAGATCCTGCTCCAGCGCGACGCGGTGGGGCCCGGTGCCTCGGAGGTCTTCGACACCTATGTGTGGTGGGTCGGCATCGCCAACACCGACTACGGGATCGCCGCCGCCGGCGGGCTGATCAAGGGCGTCTTCAGCCTGGTGCTGGTGCTGATCGCGAACAAAGTCGCCCATATGCTCGGCGAGCAGGGGGTTTACCGGAAATGACCGTGACCGAGCGGACCCCGGCCCCGCACCCCCCGTCCACACCCACCGCCCCGCCCCCGCGGCGCCGCGGCAGCGAGAAGCGCCCGGTGTGGGAGGAGGAGCCCGGCAAGGTCGGCCAGGGGCTCAAGGGGGTCACCCTGACCGGGGTGTGTCTGGTGATCCTCGGCCCGCTGTGGGTGGTGATCGTCACCAGCCTCTCCGACCAGCGGACCATCACCGACGCCGGGGGACTGGTGATCGTCCCCAAGACGATCACCTTCCGGGCCTACACCGAGCTGCTCAGCGGCGGCACGGTCACCCGAGCGACCCTCGTCAGCCTCGCGCTCACCGCCGTGGGCACCGTGATCAGCACCGTGGTCTCGGTCCTGTGCGCCTACGGACTGTCCCGCTCGGGGTCCTTCCTGCACCGGCCGATCCTGATGGTGCTGCTCATCACCATGTTCTTCAACGCCGGCCTCATCCCCACCTATCTGCTGGTCACCGGCGTCGGCCTGGAGGGCAGCTACTGGTCGATGATCCTTCCCGGAGCCGTCTCGGTCTTCAACGTCCTGGTGCTGCGGGCGTTCTTCCAGAACATCGCGCCGGAGCTGATCGACAGTGCCCGGATCGACGGCGCGGGGGAGTGGCGGATCCTGCTGCGCATCGTGCTGCCGCTGTCGAAGGCCGTGATCGCGGTGGTCTCGCTGTTCTACGCGGTGGGCTACTGGAGTCAGTGGTTCAACGCCATGCTCTACCTCAACG
This sequence comes from Streptomyces violaceusniger Tu 4113, assembly GCF_000147815.2. Taxonomy (NCBI): domain Bacteria; kingdom Bacillati; phylum Actinomycetota; class Actinomycetes; order Kitasatosporales; family Streptomycetaceae; genus Streptomyces; species Streptomyces violaceusniger. The sequence goes on from NC_015957.1 coordinate 1,939,465, forward strand.
ACCAGGACAAATGGCCGCTGCAGATGATCCTGCGCCAGTTGGTGATCAAGCAGCAGGCGCCGCAGGGCATGTCCCAGATGATCTCCACCCAGCAGATCCCCGGCCTGGCCGTGCAGATGGCCGTCATGGTGCTCGCGCTGATCCCCGTCGCGGTGCTCTACCCCTTCGTCCAGAAGCACTTCACCAAGGGCATGCTCACCGGCGCCGTCAAGGGCTGACGCCGGCTGCCCCCGTTCCCAGCCGACCCGAGACGGGAGCCGGTATGCCCGATCTGACCGACGCCACCCGCGGCCGCATCCTCTACGGCGGCGACTACAACCCCGAACAGTGGCCCGAGAGCGTCTGGCACGACGACATCCGGCTGATGCGCCGGGCCGGCGTCACCACCGTCACCCTCGGCGTCTTCTCCTGGGCCCGGCTCGAACCCCGCCCCGGCGCACGGGACTTCGGCTGGCTGGACCGGGTCATGGACCTGCTCCACGACGGCGGGATCGAGGTGTGCCTGGCCACCCCGACCGCCTCCCCGCCGCCCTGGATGGGCTCCCGCCACCCCGAGACCCTGCCGCGCGACGAGACCGGCTCGGTCGTCTGGTACGGCTCACGGAACCAGTTCTGCGCCTCGTCCCCCGTCTACCGCGACTACGCCCTGCGCATCACCGAGGACCTGGCCGACCGCTACGGCGGACATCCGGCCCTGCGGATGTGGCATGTCGGCAACGAGTACGGCACCCACTGCTGGTGCGATGAGACCGCCCGGCACTTCCGCCGCTGGCTGCGCGCGCGATACGGCGGCCTGGACGCCCTCAACGAGGCGTGGGGGACGGCCTTCTGGAGCCAGCGCTATGACTCCTGGGAGGAGATCATCCCGCCGCGCCGCGCCCAGTACATGATCAACCCCGGTCAGGGGCTGGACTTCCGCCGCTTCACCAGTGACGCCCTGCTGGAGTGCTTCACCGCCGAACGCGACGCGCTGGCCGCACGCACCCCGCACATCCCCGTGACCACCAACTTCATGCCGCTGTTCATCGGCCAGGACGGCTGGGCCTGGGCGGCGGAGGAGGACGTGGTCTCCGTCGACCTCTACCCCGACCCCAAGGACCCGCACGCGGCGGCCTACGGGGCGATGGTCCAGGATCTGACCCGCTCCCAGGCGGGCGGCCCCTGGGTCCTCATGGAGCAGGCCGCCGGGCCGGTCAACTGGCGCGGCGTCAACCACCCCAAGCCGGAAGGGCTGATGCGGCTGTGGTCGCTGCAAGCCGTCGCGCGCGGCGCCGACGGGATCTGCTTCTTCCAGTGGCGGCAGTCCCGGCAGGGCAGCGAGAAGTTCCACTCCGGGATGGTCCCGCACGCCGGTGAGCACAGCCGCACCTTCGCGCGGGTGCGCGAACTCGGCGCCGAGCTGCGCGAACTGGCCCCGGTCACCGGCTCGGACGTCCCCGCGCGGGCCGCGATCCTGCACGACTGGCACTCCTGGTGGGCCACCGTCCAGGACGGCCGCCCCTCCTCCCGGGTCCCTTACGAAGGGCTGCTGCGCGCCTGGCACCGGGCCCTGTGGGAGCGGAACCTCACCACCGACTTCGCCCATCCGCACGCCGACCTCACCGACTACGCCCTCGTCGCCGTCCCTCAGCTATATCTGCTGACCGACGAGGCGCTGGAGAACCTCGCGGCGTATGTGCGCGGCGGCGGTACCCTCGTCTGCGGCTTCTTCACGGGCGTCGCCGACGAGGACGACCGGGTGCGCCCCGGCGGCGTGGACCGGCGGCTGCGCGAACTCCTCGGCATCCGTACGGTCCACGAATGGTGGCCGCTGGACGAGGGCGAGACGCTCGACGCCGAGGGCGCCTGGCTCGGCCCGTTCCACGGCACCGGCTGGTCGGAGGAGCTGGAGCCGTCCACCGCCGAACCGGTCGCCCGGATCAAGGGCGGTGAGCTCGACGGCCGCCCCGCCGTGACCCGCCACGCCTACGGCGCCGGGACCGCCTGGTACGTCTCCACCCTCCCCGAACCCGCCGCGCTGCGCGCGCTGCTCGCCCGCGCCGCCGAGGAGGCGGGGCTGGCACCGGCGCTGCCCGGTCTCCCCGAGGGCGTCGAGGCGGTGGAGCGCGGCCCGTGTCTCTTCCTCCTCAACCACGGCCGTACCCCGGCGGTCGTCCCCCTGTCGTCCCCACGGACGGATCTGCTCACCGGACGCGCGCACCACACCGGCGTCCGGCTCGACCGCTTCGCGGTCATGGTCCTGGCTCCGCCCGAATCCCCCCGTCCGATCCCCCACCCGAAGGGACAAGCCCCGTGCGACGAACCGCCCGAACGCTCTTCCTGACCCCGCTGATCGCGTTACTCGCGCTGATCGGCTTCGCCGCCGCGCCCGCCCAGGCCGCCACCTGGTCCTCCTCGGACCAGTGGGGCACCTGGTCCAACGGCGGCTACACCCTCTACAACAACATCTGGGGCTCCGGCGCCGGAGCCCAGACCATCTGGGCCAACTCCTTCAGCGACTGGGGAGTGTGGGCCGACCACCCGAACACCGGCGGCATCAAGTCCTACCCCAACGCCAAGAAGGTCGTCGGCAAGAAGATCAGCGCCATCTCCAGCCTGACCAGCACCTACAACGTCACCGTGCCGTCCTCGGGCGCGTACAACACCTCGTACGACATCTGGGACAGCAACTACGACTACGAGATCATGCTCTGGGTCAACAAGACCGGCCCGGTCGGCCCGCTCGGCACCGCCCAGGGCGATGTCTCCCTCGGTGGCCACACCTGGAGCGTCTACAAGGGCAGCAACGGGGCCAACGAGGTCTTCTCGTTCATCCGCACCTCGAACTCCACCTCCGGCTCCGTGGACATCAAGCCCATCGTGAACTGGATCAAGAACACCAAGGGCTGGTTCGGCGATGTGACCATCGGCGACGTCCAGTTCGGGTATGAGATCACCTCCTCGGCCGGCGGTCTGGACTTCCGGACCAACGGCTTCGGAGTGAGCGCGAGCTGACGTCCCCCGTACCGCCGCCGCCATGCCGCGCGGCGGCGGTACGCCTCCGGGAACGCGGCGTCAGGAGGCGCCGGGCGCCCGGCCCGAGCTGGCCCGTACGGTCAGCTCCGGGGCCAGCAGGGTCACCTGCTCCTCGAGGGGCTGCCCCTCCAGCTTCGCCACCGCCAGCTCCACCGCGCGCCGCCCCATCTCCTGCGCCGGGATGGCCACCGAGGTCAGCCGCACCGACGCCTGGGTGGCCACCTGCTCGGGACAGACGGCGACCACCGAGACGTCCTCGGGAACCGCGCGCCCCTGCCGCCGCAACAGGCTGAGCAGCGGATCGATGGCCGCCTCGTTCTGCACCACGAAACCGGTGGTGCCGGGCCGCTCGTCGAAGATCCGGGACAGCGTGCCGTCCATGGACTCGTAGCTGCCCTCGCACGGGCGGTGCAGCAGCCGCACCCCCAGCTCACCGGCGCGGCGGCGCAGCCCCCCCAGGGTCCGCTCGGCGAAGCCGGTGTGGCGCTCATAGACGGCCGCGGCCTCGCCCACGACGGCGATCTCCCGGTGGCCGAGCTCCGCCAGATGCTCGGCGCACAGCGCGCCGGTGGCGGTGAAGTCCAGATCGACGCAGGTCAGGCCGACGGTGTCGGCGGGCAGTCCGATCAGTACGGTGGGCTGGCGGGCCGCGTGCAGCAGCGGCAGCCGCTCGTCCTCCAGTTCCACATCCATCACGATCATGGCGTCGGCGAGCCCGCTGCCGGTCACCCGGCGCACCGCCGCCGGGCCCTCCTCGCCGGTGAGTAGCAGCACGTCATAGCCGTGGGAGCGGGCGGTGGTGGCGACCGCGATGGCGATCTCCATCATGACCGGCACGTACATGTCCGTCCGCAGTGGCACCATGAGCGCGAGGATGTTGGAGCGGCTGCTGGCCAGGGCGCGGGCCCCGGCGTTCGGGTGGTAGCCCAGCTCCTTGATGCTGTGCTCGACGCGCTCGCGCGTGGGGGCGGAGATCGACCGCTTGCCGCTGAGGACATAGCTCACCGTGCTGGCGGAGACTCCGGCGTGGCGGGCGACCTCGGCGAGGGTGACCATGCGTGGCGACTCCATCCGATGGGATTGCGAGAGGTTTGCGACACGATGTGGCGAAGCGCTTCGACGCATGGCCGAGCATCTTCCCGCTGGTTATGCTGATTGACAGTAGACCTGTGGCGCAGAGCTGTCCATAGTCGTCGAAGCGCTTCGACGCCGCTTAGGCGCCCCTCGCGCGCCCCCTGAGCCCACGGCCGCGGCAATCCCGCTCCATCCCCCGATTGCGGCGTCCTCCCGCTTTGCCGACCGGTCGGACCGGAGGCACACTGGCAGCGGTACGTGCCGGTAATGTCACGAGATCGTCATTCGCGGCAAGGGAGCACCGATGACCGCATCCTCCGTCAGGCCGGTGTCCGAGCATGAAGCGCGCCAGGTCGCCGAGGCCGCACGCGAACAGGTATGGCACAAGCCCAGCTTCGCCAAGGAGCTTTTCCTCGGCCGCTTCCGACTCGATCTGATCCATCCGCACCCCGCCCCCGCCCCGGATGATGTGCGCCGTGGCGAGACCTTCCTCGCCAAGCTCGGCGAGTTCTGCGAGACGCAGGTCGACGCCGCCCGCATCGAGCGCGAGGCCCAGATCCCCGACGAGACCATCCAGGGGCTCAAGGAGCTCGGCGCGCTCGGCATGAAGATCGACACCAAGTACGGGGGCCTCGGTCTCACGCAGCTCTACTACAACAAGGCCCTCGCTCTGGCCGGCTCCGCAAGCCCGGCGATCGGCGCCCTGCTCTCCGCCCACCAGTCCATCGGCGTACCGCAGCCGCTGAAGCTCTTCGGCACCCAGGAGCAGAAGGACCGCTTCCTGCCGCGCTGTGCCCGCACCGACATCTCGGCCTTCCTGCTCACCGAGCCGGACGTGGGCTCCGACCCGGCCCGCCTCGCCACCACCGCCGTGCCCGACGGCGACGGCTACCTCCTCGACGGCGTCAAGCTGTGGACCACCAACGGCGTGGTCGCCGACCTCCTGGTGGTGATGGCCCGGGTGCCGCGCTCCGAGGGCCGTAAGGGCGGCATCACCGCCTTCGTCGTCGAGACCGCCTCCGAAGGCGTCACCGTCGAGAGGCGCAACGCCTTCATGGGGCTGCGCGGCCTGGAGAACGGTGTCACCCGTTTCCACCAGGTCCGCGTCCCGGCCGCCAACCGGATCGGCCCCGAGGGCGCGGGCCTCAAGATCGCGCTGACCACGCTCAACACCGGACGGCTGTCGCTGCCCGCGATGTGCGCGGGCGCCGGGAAGTGGTGCCTGAAGATCGCCCGCGAATGGTCCGCCGCCCGTGAGCAGTGGGGCAAGCCCATCGCCAAGCACGAGGCCGTCGGCGCCAAGATCTCCTTCATCGCGGCGACCACCTTCGCCCTGGAGGCCGTCATCGACCTCGCCTCCCAGATGGCCGACGAGGACCGCAACGACATCCGCATCGAGGCGGCGCTCGCCAAGCTCTACGGCAGCGAGATGGCCTGGCTGATGGCCGACGAACTGGTCCAGATCCGCGGCGGCCGTGGCTATGAGACCGCGGCCTCGCTGGCCGCCCGCGGAGAGCGGGCCGTCCCCGCCGAGCAGATGCTCCGCGATCTGCGCATCAACCGGATCTTCGAGGGCTCGACCGAGATCATGCATCTCCTCATCGCCCGCGAGGCCGTGGACGCCCATCTGTCGGTGGCGGGCGATCTCATCGACCCCGACAAGTCCCTGCAGGACAAGGGCAAGGCGGCCGCCAAGGCCGGCGGCTTCTACGCCCGCTGGCTGCCCGGCCTGCTCGCCGGGCCCGGCCAACTGCCCCGCGCCTACCCCGAATTCCACCCGGCCGGGCATCCGGACCTCTCACCGCATCTGCGCTATGTGGAGCGCTCGGCACGCAAGCTGGCCCGCTCGACGTTCTATGCCATGTCCCGCTGGCAGGGCCGGATGGAGACCAAACAGGGCTTCCTCGCCCGGATCGTGGACATCGGCGCGGAGCTGTTCGCGATGAGCGCGGCCTGCGTACGTGCCGAGATGCTGCGCTCGCGCGGTGACCATGGCGTCGCGGCCTACCAGCTCGCCGACGCGTTCTGCCGGCAGGCCAGGATCCGCGCCGACGAGCTCTTCGGGCGGCTGTGGACCAACACCGACGAACTCGACCGCAAGGTGGTCTCCGGGGTGCTCTCCGGGGCGTACGAGTGGCTCGAGCAGGGCGTTCTCGACCCCAGCGGCGACGGCCCCTGGATCGCCGACGCCACCCCCGGCCCGACCGCCATGCAGAACGTCCACCGCCCCATCCACTGAGGAGCGGCCGAGGAGTCACCGAGGAATCACTGAAGGGGACGGAGGAGTCACTTCAGGAGCCGCTGGAGCCCGTGATCGCCGTAACCCGGGGCATGTCCCCGAGCCGTCATCCCTTGCCGCCACAATGGGGGGATGACGGAATCCCTGGCTGACCCGCATCTGCGCTTTCCGGCGGCCACCGCCGCGGAGAGCGTGCGCGACATCGTGATCCTGGGCTCCACCGGTTCGATCGGCACCCAGGCCATCGACGTGGTGGTGCGCAACCCCGACCGCTTCCGCGTGACCGGCCTGTCCGCCGCCGGGGGACGGGCCGGGCTCCTCGCCGAGCAGGCTCACCTGCTGCGGGTGGACAGGGTGGCGGTCGCCCGTCCGGAGGCGGTGCCCGAGGTACGCGAGGCGCTGAGCGCGCTCTACGGAGCCGGTGAGCCGCTCCCCGAGATCCTGGCGGGGCCCGACGCGGCCACCGAGCTCGCCCGCTCCCAGTGCCACACCGTGCTCAACGGCATCACCGGCTCCATCGGCCTGGCGCCGACCCTGGCCGCCCTGGAGGCGGGCCGGGTGCTGGCGCTGGCCAACAAGGAATCGCTCATCGTCGGCGGCTCCCTGGTCAAGGCCGTCGCCAAGCCCGGCCAGATCGTCCCCGTCGACTCCGAGCACTCCGCGCTCTTCCAGGCACTGCTCGGCGGCGCCCGCGAGGAGGTCCGCAAGCTGGTCGTCACCGCCTCCGGCGGCCCGTTCCGCGGCCGGACCAAGCGGGAGCTGGCCTCGGTCACCCCGGAGCAGGCGCTGGCCCACCCCACCTGGGACATGGGCCCGGTGGTCACGATCAACTCCGCGACCCTCGTCAACAAGGGCCTCGAAGTCATCGAGGCCCATCTGCTGTACGACATTCCCTTCGAGCGGATTGAGGTGGTGGTCCACCCTCAGTCGTATATCCACTCGATGGTTGAATTCACCGATGGCTCGACGCTCGCCCAGGCGAGCCCGCCGGATATGCGGATGCCCATCGCGCTCGGCCTCGGCTGGCCCGAGCGGGTGCCGGACGCCGCGCCCGGCTGTGACTGGACCAAGGCCCACACCTGGGAGTTCTTTCCCCTGGACACCGAAGCGTTCCCCTCTGTCGGCCTCGCCCGCCATGTCGGCGACCTCGGCGGCACCGCCCCGGCCGTCTTCAACGCGGCGAACGAGGAGTGCGTGGACGCGTTCCTTGACGGAAAGCTGCCTTTCAACGGAATCGTCGATACGGTCGCCGAGGTGGTGGCCGAGCACGGCACCCCCGCCGTGGGAACCCGGCTCACCGTCGCGGACGTCCTCGAGGCTGAGACATGGGCCCGCGCCCGCGCAACGGAACTGGCCGCCAGAGCGGCGAAGGCGACCCCGGAGGCTCGCGCATGACGACACTGATGACGGTCCTCGGCATAGTGGTGTTCGCCGTCGGCCTGCTGATCTCGATCGCCTGGCATGAGCTCGGCCATCTCTCCACGGCCAAGCTCTTCGGCATCCGGGTCCCGCAGTACATGGTCGGCTTCGGGCCGACGATCTTCTCCCGTAAGAAGGGAGACACCGAGTACGGCATCAAGGCGGTCCCGTTCGGCGGCTACATCCGCATGATCGGGATGTTCCCGCCGGGCGACGACGGCAAGCTCACCGCCCGCTCCACCTCACCCTGGCGCGGCATGATCGAGGACGCCCGGTCGGCCGCCTTCGAGGAGCTGCAGCCCGGCGACGAGAAGCGCCTCTTCTACACGCGCAAGCCGTGGAAGCGCGTGATCGTCATGTTCGCCGGGCCCTTCATGAACCTGATCCTCGCAGTGGTGATCTTCCTCGGGGTGATGATGAGCTTCGGCGTCAACACCCAGACCACCAGCGTGGGCACGGTCTCCCAGTGCGTGGTCGCGGCCTCGTCCGCCACCGACAAGTGCCCCAAGAGCGCCAAGGACTCCCCGGCCAGGGCCGCCGGTCTGCAGCCGCGGGACAAGATCATCGCCTTCGACGGGCACCGCACCCCGGACTGGGGCGCGCTCCAGAAGGACATCCGTGAGACCACCGGCCCCGCCACGATCACCATCGAGCGGGACGGCGTCCGCAAGACCCTGCACGCCAACCTCATAAAGAACCAGGTCGCCAAGTCCGACGGGAACGGCGGCTATGTCGAGGGTGAGTACGTCACCGCCGGCTTCCTCGGCTTCACCCCGGCCAACGGCGTGGTCCAGCAGTCCTTCGGGCAGTCCGTGGACCGCATGGGCAACATGGTCCACGACGGCATCGACTCCATGATCGCGTTGCCCTCCAAGGTCCCGGACCTGTGGAACGCGGCCTTCGGGGACGGCGAGCGCAAGGCCGACTCCCCGATGGGCGTCGTGGGCGCGGCCCGGGTCGGCGGCGAGGTCGCCAGCCTCGACATCCCGCCCTCCCAGCGGATCGCGACCATGCTCTTCCTGGTGGCCGGATTCAACCTCTCGCTGTTCCTCTTCAACATGCTCCCGCTGCTGCCGCTGGACGGCGGCCATATCGCGGGCGCGCTGTGGGAGGCCATCCGGCGCCACACCGCCCGGCTGGTCCGGCGGCCCGACCCCGGGCCGTTCGATGTGGCGAAGATGATGCCGGTCGCCTATGTGATCGCCGGAGTCTTCATCTGCTTCACCCTCCTGGTCCTGGTGGCGGACGTCGTGAACCCCGTGAAAATCTCTTGATGACGCGAGATGTCCTGAAGTTCACCTTTGGGTGGACTTCAGGAGCACGGTGTGCTGACGCCATCACCGTTGCCGTAATCTCGGAGATCGGAGTCTGCTGATCTCCGGCCATGCACACACCTTCTTGGGGTTACGAACCAGATGACTGCGATTTCGCTAGGAATGCCGTCCGTACCGGCCAAGCTCGCCGAGCGCAGGGTCAGCCGGAAGATCCAGGTCGGCCAGGTGGCCGTGGGTGGCGACGCTCCGATCTCGGTTCAGTCGATGACGACGACGGTGACGGCGGATATCGGGGCGACGCTGCAGCAGATCGCGGAGCTGACGGCGTCGGGCTGTCAGATCGTGCGGGTGGCGTGTCCGTCGCAGGATGACGCGGACGCGTTGCCGGTGATCGCGAAGAAGTCGCAGATTCCGGTGATCGCCGACATTCATTTCCAGCCGAAGTATGTGTTCGCGGCGATCGATGCCGGGTGTGCGGCGGTGCGGGTGAATCCGGGGAACATCCGGCAGTTCGACGACAAGGTCAGGGAGATCGCGAGGGCGGCGTCGGACGCGGGTGTGCCGATCCGTATCGGGGTGAACGCGGGGTCGCTGGACAAGCGGCTGCTGGAGAAGTACGGGAAGGCCACGCCGGAGGCGTTGGTGGAGTCGGCGTTGTGGGAGTGCTCGCTGTTCGAGGAGCACGGTTTCCGGGATATCAAGATCTCGGTGAAGCACAACGATCCGGTGGTGATGGTCAACGCCTACCGTCAGCTCGCGGCGCAGTGTGACTATCCGCTGCATCTGGGGGTGACGGAGGCGGGTCCGGCGTTCCAGGGGACGATCAAGTCGGCGGTGGCGTTCGGTGCGCTGCTGAGTGAGGGGATCGGGGACACGATCCGGGTCTCGCTGTCGGCGCCTCCGGCGGAGGAGGTCAAGGTCGGGATCCAGATTCTGGAGTCGTTGAATCTGCGGCAGCGGCGGCTGGAGATCGTTTCGTGTCCGTCGTGTGGGCGGGCGCAGGTGGATGTGTACAAGTTGGCGGACGAGGTGACGGCCGGTCTGGAGGGCATGGAGGTTCCGCTGCGGGTCGCGGTCATGGGGTGTGTGGTGAACGGCCCCGGTGAGGCGCGTGAGGCGGATCTGGGTGTGGCTTCGGGCAATGGCAAGGGGCAGATCTTCGTCAAGGGCGAGGTCATCAAGACCGTGCCGGAGTCGAAGATCGTGGAGACCCTGATCGACGAGGCCATGAAGATCGCCGAGCAGATGGAGAAGGACGGCATCGCCTCCGGCGAGCCCCAGGTCTCCATCAGCTGACCCTTTTTTGAGGCTCGGTCCGCCTCCGGGGCGCTTCGGTCTCCCCCAGCTACCGCTGGGAGGTGCCCCCGGCCGGAAGACCCAGGCCCCCGGTGCTCCACGGCGCCCTTCGGCGCATCCAGTTGCCGTTGGGCGCCCCGGAGGCGCAACCGAGCCCTCGAAAAACCCCCTTCTGGACCTGCGCGATAGAGTCTGGAGAATTGACGTCCCCGGCCCGCAGGCCCGCACCACGTGAGGCAGACCGACACGTGCTGACCACGTCCACCACCAGGGTCCTCGAGCCCCATGAGCTCGAGGCGGCCCTCGCGGTGCTGAACCGCGACCCCGTCTCGAACGCCTTCGTGGCCGCCCGCGTCCAGGTCGCCGGACTGGATCCGTGGCGGCTCGGCGGCGAGATGTGGGGCTGGTACTCCGGCGGACGGCTGGAGTCGCTCTGCTACGCCGGAGCCAACCTGGTGCCCATCTGCGCCACCCCCGAGGCCGTGCGCGGCTTCGCCGAGCGCGCCCGCCGGGCCGGCCGCCGCTGCTCCTCGATCGTCGGCCCCGCCGAGACCACCGCCGGGCTGTGGTCCCTGCTCGAGCCGAGCTGGGGCCCGGCTCGTGAGGTACGCGCCCGGCAGCCGCTGATGGTCACCAACGCGATGCCCGCCGACGTCCCGCCCGATCCGCTGGTGCGCCGTGTCTGTAAGGACGAGATGGGCGTGATCATGCCGGCGTGCGTGGCGATGTTCACCGAGGAGGTCGGCGTCTCGCCGCTCGCGGGCGACGGCGGGCTGCTCTACCAGGCGCGGGTCGCCGAGCTCGTCACCGCCGGGCGCTCCTTCGCCCGGATCGAGAACGGCCGGGTGGTGTTCAAGGCCGAGATCGGCGCGGCCACCCCGCACGCCTGCCAGATCCAGGGCGTATGGGTGGCCCCCGAGTACCGCGGCCGCGGCCTCTCCGAGACCGGGATGGCGGCCGTGCTGCGCTATGCGCTGGGCGAGGTCGCCCCCGTGGTGAGCCTGTACGTCAACGACTTCAACACCGCGGCCCGCGCCGCGTACCGCCGGGTCGGCTTCCGGGAAGTCGGCGCGTTCATGAGTGTGCTGTTCTGATCGACGGCCAAGTAGGGTGCCGCCCATGCTGCATCTTGCCGGGGGGCGGACCCCGGAACCCGAAGACGTCGTCGTCGGGTCGCTCGACCTCGCCGCGCGCGTGGACGAAGCGCTCGCCGTTCAGGCCGTCGCCTTCGGGCTGACGGGCGAGGAGATCGGCGTACGACGCCACATCGTGCTGCGCCATCTCAAGAGCCCCGGCGCCCGCGCGCTCGGCGCGACGACCCCCTCCGGCCGGCTCGTCGGCTTCGTCTACGGCATGCCCAACAACCGCACCCACTGGTGGTCCACGGTCGTCCAGCCGTATCTGCGCGCGGCCGGGCAGGACGACTGGCTGGACGACTCGTTCGTCATCACCGAGCTGCACGTCCACCCCGATTTCCAGGACCGCGGCATCGGCCGGGAGCTGATCACGACCATCACGGACGGCGCCGACCAGCCGCGCTCGATCCTCTCCGCCATCGACGCCGAGAGCCCGGCCCGCGCGCTCTACCACTCACTGGGCTACCGCGACCTCGCCCGCCCCGTGCTCTTCCCGAGCGCCCCGAGCCCGTACGCCGTGATGGGAGCCCCGCTGCCGCTGCGCCGCTAACCCTGTCTGCGGATCGGTCGCGGGCCCGCGCTGCCTGGCACGGCGCCCCCAGCTGCCGCTGGGAGGTGCTCCGGCTGCGTTGCCGGGATCGTACGGGGACGACCCGGTACGGGGACGACCCTCCCTGGTGCGGTGCTCCCCAGCCACCGCTGGGCGCCGCCCCCGCACCAGACGCCGCGGGCTCATCCGCGAGGAGAGCCAGGGGACAGGGCCTGGACGGCGCCTCCTAGGCGCTTACGCATTTCCGGGAAACCGACCGGTGCGGCTAACCTCCTGAACATCCCATCGCACGCAGGAGAGACCCCATGGCCCACGCCGTCAACGTCCAGCGCTTGTCCACGACAATGCTGAAGACGCTGCGCGAAGACCCGGCGGACGCCGAGACCGCCAGCCATAAGCTGCTCGTCCGCGCCGGTTACGTCCGCCGCGCCGCCGCGGGCATCTGGACCTGGCTGCCGATCGGCAAGAAGGTCCTGGAGAACGTCGCGCGGATCGTCCGCGAGGAGATGGACGCCATCGGCGCCCAGGAGGTCCTCCTGCCCGCGCTGCTGCCCCGTGAGCCGTACGAGGTGAGCGGCCGCTGGGACGAGTACGGCGATCTGCTCTTCCGGATCAAGGACCGTAAGGGCGCCGACTACCTCCTCGGCCCCACCCACGAGGAGATCTTCACCCTGACGGTCAAGGACCAGTGCACGTCCTACAAGGACCTGCCGGTCATGCTCTACCAGATCCAGACCAAGTACCGGGACGAGGCCCGCCCCCGCTCGGGTGTGCTGCGCGGGCGCGAGTTCCTGATGAAGGACTCGTACTCCTTCGACACCACCGACGAGGGCCTCGCCGAGTCCTACCGGCTGCACCGCGAGGCGTACCAGCGGATCTTCCAGCGTCTCGGCCTGGACTACCGCATCGTCTCCGCGGTCTCCGGCGCGATGGGCGGCTCGGCCTCCGAGGAGTTCCTGGCCCCGGCGGCGGCCGGCGAGGACACCTTCGTCGACTGCCCGAACTGCGACTACGCCGCGAACACCGAGGCGGTCACGGTGGCCGTCTCGCCGGTCGAGGGCGCCGAGCACGGGCCCCTGGAGGAGCTGGACACCCCCGACACCCCGACCATCGAGACCCTCGCCGACTACCTCGGCGTCCCGGCCTCCGCCACCCTGAAGAACCTCCTGGTCAAGATCGACGGCGAGATCACCGCGGTGGGCGTCCCCGGCGACCGCGAGGTTGACCTGGGCAAGCTGGGCGAGCACCTCGCCCCCGCCGTCGTCGAGCTCGTCACGGCCGAGGACTTCGAGGGCCGCCCCGAGCTGGTGCGCGGCTACGTCGGCCCGCAGGGCCTGGCGGGCAAGTCCCTGCGCTACATCGCCGACCCGCGCATCGCCCCCGGCACCGCCTGGGTGACCGGCGCCAACAAGCCGGACACCCACGCGCGCAACGTGGTCTGCGGCCGTGACTTCGAGGTCGACGACTACCTCGACGTCGTCGTGGTCCAGCCGGGCGACCCCTGCCCCCGCTGCGGTACGGGCATCGAGCTGGACCGGGCGATCGAGATCGGCCACATCTTCCAGCTCGGCCGCAAGTACGCCGACGCCTTCCAGCTCGATGTGCTCGGCCAGAACGGCAAGCCGGCGCGGGTCACGATGGGCTCGTACGGCGTCGGCGTCTCCCGTGCCGTCGCCGCGCTCGCCGAGCAGACCCACGACGAGTCGGGCCTCTGCTGGCCCCGCGAGGTGGCCCCGGCCGACGTCCACATCGTCGCGGCGGGCAAGGCCCTCCAGACCGAGCTGGCCCTCGACATCGCCGAGAAGCTGGGCACGGCGGGCGTGCGCGTCATGGTCGACGATCGCGCAGGCGTCTCCCCGGGCGTGAAGTTCACCGACGCCGAGCTGATCGGCGTCCCGACCATCCTGGTCGTGGGCCGCGGCGCCAAGGACGGCGTCGTCGAGCTGAAGGACCGCCGTACGGGTGAGCGCGAGGAGCTCCCGATCGACGAGGCGATCTCCCGCCTCACCGCCACCGCCACCGCCTGACGGACGGACCCGCACCGGCCGATCCCGGGAACCCCGGCCCCGCGCTCCGGCGCCTGGGGCTGGGGGTTGTGGTGTTGCGCGGCGTGGGCGGGTGCGGGCTTCGTCTCGCGCCTTCGGCGCATTTTGAGCAGCGGGGCAGGGGGGCGCCGGGGCGCGGCGCCGCCTCCGGCCACCGGGCCCGTTGGTGTGGACGCCGGTGGCGGCTTCCGTGCTCGGTGGCCGAGGTCCTCTCCGGAGGGGCAGCCGGGGGTCCGGGTACCCCTCTGAAAAATGCTTGATCTGGCGCAACTAATACATCAAGCAATTGCAAAAGGGGTACCCCACCCCCTGCTCTCCGGTATCGGCCCTGGCCCCCGGCCAGGGGCGCCGCCACCGGCGCCCACACCAACGCCCGGCTGGCAACGCGACCCGGCTCGGCACCCCCTGCTCCGCTGCTCAATCGCGCCGCAGGCGCGAGCCGAAAGCCGCACCCGATCGAGCCGAACGCTCCCGCCCGGCAAGGGAGTTGGGGGCGATGGTGTGTTACAGCCAGCCCGCGAACTCCAGCAGCAGCTCCGCGCGGCGGCGGTCGCCCGCGGCGGCGTGCCGCAGGCCCGTCTCGACGGCACGGTAGAAGGACCAGCCCCGCAGCCGGTCGCGGTCGACCTCCAGGGCGTCCGCCAGCTTGCCGACCCGACGGCGCGCGGCCGCGGCGGGGCCGGGGCCGGCGGCCAGGTCCTCGCAGCGGTCGAGCACCAGCCGCGCCAGGTCGTACGCGCGCTCGCCCACAACCGGCGCCGGGCCCACCGCGAGCCAGGGTCCGCGCTCCCCGGCCAGCACCTTCCCCTGCCGGAAGTCGCCGTGCAGCAGCACCTCCTCGGGCGGCTCGGCGGGCAGCGCCTCCCGCAGCTCCAGCGCCTCGTCGGCCAGCGGGCGGGCATCCGCCGCCCAGCCCCCGGCGCCGAGCGTCCGCAGGGTCTCGCGCTCCTCCTCCGTACGCCCGGTGACCGACGCGAACGGATGTCCCTCGGGCGGCGCCACCCACAGCCGCCGCACCGTGCCCGCCGCCTCCAGCACCGCCTTCGCCTCGGGCAGCGAGCGCAGCGACACCGTGCTGCGCAGCCGCTCGATCAGCAGCGCACCGGTGTCCGGGTCGGCGCGCAGCAGCCGGGCCGCGCCCCAGCCGTCCCAGTGCGCCAGGGCGGCGCGCTCATGGTCGGCGTCCGGCCCGGGGACCGGGAACTTCAGCGCCGCCGGGGTGTCGTCCGCCTGCCGTACGAGCGCGACGAGTCCGCGGCGTCCCCCGGGCGCCGACACCCGCTCCAGGGTCAGCTCCCACGCCGCGAGCTGCCGCTCGACCGTCTCGGGCAGGGCGTCGAGCCAGCTCCGTACGGCACTCGCCGGGGTGTCGCTCAGCGCGTCCAGGAGCCGCTTCGGCACCTGGACGCGGGCCATATCGCGGCCGCCGGGCTGTGGTGCCGATGCCATTCCTGAGCTGTCCCCTCCACCATCAATGACTTCACAGACCCCATCGGTCTCACACCCCGTCCGCCCCACCGCCGGGCGATGCCGACGGAGTGGCCGATGCGGCGCGTTCGGTGAGTCCAGGGAAGGCTACGCCGCCGCCCCGCCAGCGCACCGCCCGGACCGCCGCCTCCCGCAGCGCCCCCGCCGCCTGGCGGCGCAGGGACGCGGTCGAGGCCCGGACGAGGTCGGCGTAGACGGCGGCGACCCGGTTCTCCAGCTCGGCCGCGAGCCGCACCGCGGCGGGCGCGTCCGGCACCGCGAAGGGCAGGGCGTAGGCGGGCGCCGCGGCCTCGGGGCTGCCGCCGAGGTCGCGCACGGTGCGGGCGAGGTCGTCCCGGCGCGCGCGGTGCGCGGCGTAGCCTTCGCGCGCCTCCGCGAGCCGGTCGTCGCCGATCCGCCCGCCGACGACGCCGTATCCGTACACCGCGGCGTGCTCGGCGGCGAGCGCCGCCTGTGCGGCCCTGAGCGCCGCGGCCCGTTCGCCGACGGCCGATCGGCCTGCTCGAGAGGCCATGTCAGTACCCCTTCCCGGTGGTCCCGAGCGTGATCACGAATCCGTGTCGCGCTGCGTGAGGAGATACACGTGGGCGGCGCCGCAGGCCGCGACGGAGGCGAGCAGCCGGGCCAGCTCGGGCGGCGCGGTGGCGAGCGCGGCGGTGCGGGTGTCGGCGGCCTGGCGCTCGGCCTGGGCGAGGGCGGAGAGGGCCTGTTTCTCGTCCTCAGGCACCTTCGGCACCCGCTGCCCGCCCGCCGAGGGCGAGCGCGACGCGGTCGCGGAGGGGGAAGCGGACCGGTCCTTGGTGGTGAAGACCGCGGCATGCCGGGCCGTCTCCTCCCGCAGCGGCGCCAGCCGCTCCGCGAGGTCGGGATGCGCGTCCACGGTCGCGTCGTAGCGCGCCAGGAGTGCGGTGGAGTCCCGCGCGCCCCGCGCCCGCAGCAGGGCGACGGCCGCCTCGCCGCCCGCGTCGCGCCGGGGCTCGGCATCGTCGGAACAGCCGCTCAGCAGCGCGACCGCCCCCAGCGCTCCGCCGCCCAGCAGCAGACTCCGCCGCCGGGGCACCGCGGCGGCGCGCGCCGAGGACTCGGCGAACGCCGGGGAGGCCGAAGACATCGCGTCGGATGCGGGTGTGGGAGGAGGTGGGAGAGTCGTGATCGACACGTTCCTCTTTCCGGGCTGCGGCCGCTCCCGGCCGCCGGTAGTGATCACAGCAGGCGAGCGTACCCGCGCCGAGCCCGTCTGCCCGGCAGCGTCCACCGAATCGTCAGCCCGCCGCCGGAACAGATAGGCTTTGACCTGACACGCGACCTTCCCACAACAGCACACGCGGCCGAGGAGTCACCCGGATGAGCACGACCCAGAGCGAGAGGCTGCGCGGACTGCTGGAACCGCTCGTCAGCGCGCGAGACCTGGATCTGGAAGAGGTCGAGGTGACACCGGCTGGGCGGCGGCGTGTGCTGAGAGTGGTCGTGGATTCCGACGACGGTGTCCAGTTGGACACGTGTGCGGAGCTGAGCCGGGACATCTCCCAGACCCTCGACGACACGGACGCGATGGGTCAGGTCGCCTACGTCCTCGAGGTCACCTCTCCCGGCGCCGAGCGTCCCCTGACCGAGCCGCGCCACTACCGCCGTGCCACCGGCCGCCTCATGCGAGCGCGGCTCACCGACGACGCCGAGCTGGTCGCCCGGATCGTCTCGGTGGACGACGAGGGGCTCGATCTGGAGGTCCCCGGTGTGAAGGGGCGCAAGCCCACCGCCAGACGGCTTGCCTTCGAGGAGATCTCCAAGGCCCGGGTGGAGATCGAGTTCAACCGCAAGCCCGAGGAGAAGACCGCGGGCGAGGACGACGAGAGCAAAGAGGAGGCGTAGCCGTGGACATCGACATGAGTGCCCTGCGGGGTCTGGTGCGAGAGAAGGAGATCTCCTTCGACCTGCTGGTCGAGGCGATCGAATCGGCGCTCCTCATCGCCTACCACCGCACCGATGGAAGCCGTCGCCGCGCCCGGGTGGAGCTGAACCGCGACACCGGCCATGTGACCGTATGGGCCCGCGAGGACGCCGAGGATCTGGAGGAGGGGCAGGAGCCCCGCGAGTTCGACGACACTCCCTCCGGCTTCGGCCGGATCGCCGCGACGACGGCGAAGCAGGTCATCCTGCAGCGGCTGCGGGACGCCGAGGAAGAGATCACCTTCGGCGAGTACGCGGGGCGGGAGGGCGATGTCGTCGCCGGCGTCGTCCAGCAGGGCAAGGACCCGAAGAACGTGCTGGTGGACATCGGCCGTCTCGAGGCGATCCTGCCGGTGCAGGAGCAGGTCCCGGGCGAGGACTACGCGCACGGCACCCGGCTGCGTACGTACGTCGTACGAGTCGTCAAGGGCGTGCGCGGCCCGTCGGTGACTCTTTCGCGTACGCATCCCAATCTGGTCAAGAAGCTCTTCGCGCTCGAGGTGCCGGAGATCGCGGACGGTTCGGTGGAGATCGCGGCGATCGCCCGCGAGGCGGGCCACCGCACCAAGATCGCGGTCCGGTCCACCCGTTCGGGGCTGAACGCCAAGGGCGCGTGCATCGGTCCGATGGGCGGCCGGGTGCGCAGCGTGATGGCCGAGCTGCACGGCGAGAAGATCGACATCGTCGACTGGTCGGACGACCCCGCTGACCTGGTGGCGAACGCGCTGTCACCCGCGCGGGTGAGCAAGGTCGAGGTGGTCGATCTGGCGGCCCGCTCGGCCCGGGTCACCGTGCCCGACTACCAGCTTTCCCTCGCCATCGGCAAGGAGGGGCAGAACGCCCGGCTGGCGGCCCGGCTGACCGGCTGGCGGATCGACATCCGGCCGGACACCGAGCAGCCGGGGGATCAAGGCTGATTCAGGCCGGATCCCGCGGGGTCCGGCCTGAAATCGAGTGACCATTCGATCACTCCCCCCAAGGGGTGGGGTCGGTACGGGGAGGTAGACTCAAGCAGTGTCTGGCCGCACGCGAGCTGGTGCCTGCCCTGAGCGAACCTGTGTGGGATGCCGGGATCGGGCGGCCAAGAACGATCTGCTGCGCATCGTGGTGGTCGAGGGTGTTTGTGTCCCCGACCGGCGCGGTACGCTCCCCGGTCGGGGTGCTTATGTGCACCCCACACGGGTCTGCCTTGACCTGGCGGTTCGCCGCCGGGCCTTTTCCCGGGCCTTCAGGGGGCCGGGGGCGCTCGACACCACGGCGCTCCGCCGGTTTGTCGAGAAGGGTGAGCAGGCGACACCCTGAGTAAGTAGTTGGAAGAGAACGGCACGGGACACCGTGCGGTCAGGTACCTCGCGAGTCGGAAGTAGGTCGAGATTGCGATGAGCACTCGATGAGTACGCGATGAGTACGCCCATGAAGTAGCGACGGTCCGGCGACAACCCGGACCTAAAAGGAGCGAAGTGGCTAAGGTCCGGGTATACGAACTCGCCAAGGAGTTCGGAGTTGAGAGCAAGGTCGTCATGGCCAAGCTCCAAGAACTCGGTGAATTTGTACGTTCGGCGTCCTCGACGATCGAGGCGCCGGTTGTGCGCAAGTTGACTGACGCATTCCAGGGTGGCAACGGCTCCGGCCGTGCCGCCGGTAAGCCTTCGGCGCCGCGCAAGGCGACGCCCAAGCCGCCGACCCCCGGTCCGGCGGCTGCGGCCCGTCCGGCCGCCCCCAAGCCCCCGACGGCGCCCGGCCCCAAGCCGGCTGCCGAGGGCCAGCGCGGCACCCCCGATGCGGCGCCCACTCCGGGTGCGGCGCCCACTCCGGGCCCGCGTCCCGCGCCCGCTGCCCGTCCGGCGGCCTCCGGCCCCAAGCCGGGCCCCGCGCCGGCGGCTCCGGCGGCTCCGGCGGCTCCGGCGCAGCCCGAGTTCACCGCGCCGCCGGCGGCCCCCAGCCCTCCCAGCCCCAAGCCCGCAGCGGCCAAGCCGGGCGCGCCCGCCAAGCCGGGTGCCACGCCCGGTCCGCGCCCCGGCGGCCGTCCGGGTGCATCGGGTCAGGGCCAGGGCGGCCAGGGCCAGGGCGGTCAGGGTGGCCGTGGCGGCCCGCGCCAGGGTGGCCAGGAGCGTCCGCGTCCGGGTGGTCCCCGTCCGGCCGGTCCCCGTCCCGGTAACAACCCCTTCACCTCCGGTGGCTCCACCGGTATGGCGCGCCCGCAGGCGCCCCGTCCCGGCGGCGCCCCGCGTCCCGGCGGTCAGCCCGGCGGCGGCCCGCGTCCGCAGGGCGGCGGCCAGGGCGGTCCGGGCCGTGGCCAGGGCGGTCCCGGCGGTCCCCGTCCCACTCCGGGCCAGATGCCCCGTCCGCAGGGCGCCCAGGGTGGCGGCCCGCGTCCGGGCCCCGGCGGCGCGCGCCCGAACCCGGGCATGATGCCGCAGCGTCCGGCTGCCGGCCCGCGTCCGGGCCCCGGTGGCGGCGGCGGTCGCGGTCCCGGCGGTGGCGGTCGTCCCGGCGGTGCCGGTGGCGGTCGTCCCGGTGGCGGCGGCGGTTTCGCCGGTCGTCCGGGCGGTCCCGGTGCCGGTGGCGGTCGTCCCGGTGGCGGCGGCGGTTTCGCCGGTCGTCCGGGCGGTCCCGGTGGTGGCGGCGGCTTCGGTGGCGGCGGTGGCCGTCCCGGCTTCGGCGGTCGTCCGGGTGGTCCCGGTGGCCGTGGTGGCACGCAGGGTGCGTTCGGCCGTCCCGGCGGTCCGGCGCGTCGTGGCCGTAAGTCGAAGCGGCAGAGGCGCCAGGAGTACGAGGCCATGCAGGCCCCGTCCGTCGGCGGTGTGATGCTGCCGCGCGGCAACGGCCAGACGGTCCGGCTGTCGCGGGGTGCCTCGCTCACCGACTTCGCGGAGAAGATCAACGCCAACCCGGCGTCGCTGGTCGCCGTGATGCTCAACCTCGGCGAGATGGTCACCGCGACGCAGTCCGTCTCCGACGAGACGCTGCAGCTCCTCGCCGACGAGATGAACTACAACGTCGAGATCGTCAGCCCGGAGGAGGAGGACCGCGAGCTTCTCGAGTCCTTCGACATCGAGTTCGGCGAGAACGAGGGCGGCGAGGAGATGCTCGTCGCGCGTCCGCCGGTGGTGACCGTCATGGGTCACGTCGACCACGGTAAGACGCGACTGCTGGACGCGATCCGCAAGACGAACGTCATCGCGGGCGAGGCCGGCGGCATCACCCAGCACATCGGTGCCTACCAGGTCTCGACCGAGGTCAATGAGGAAGAGCGCAGGATCACCTTCATCGACACCCCGGGTCACGAGGCGTTCACCGCCATGCGTGCCCGTGGTGCCAAGTCGACCGACATCGCGATCCTCGTGGTGGCGGCCAACGACGGTGTGATGCCGCAGACGATCGAGGCGCTGAACCACGCCAAGGCGGCCGATGTGCCGATCGTGGTCGCGGTCAACAAGATCGACGTCGAGGGCGCGGACCCGACCAAGGTGCGCGGTCAGCTGACCGAGTACGGCCTGGTGGCCGAGGAGTACGGCGGCGACACCATGTTCGTCGACATCTCCGCCAAGCAGGGGCTGCACATCGACGACCTGCTCGAGGCCGTCGTCCTGACCGCGGACGCCTCGCTCGACCTGCGCGCCAACGCGGAGCAGGACGCGCAAGGCATCGCGATCGAGGCGCACCTCGACCGCGGCCGCGGCGCCGTGGCCACCGTGCTGGTCCAGCGCGGCACCCTGCGGGTCGGCGACACGATGGTCGCGGGCGACGCCTACGGCCGCGTCCGGGCCATGCTCGACGACAACGGGAACGCGCTGGAGGAGGCCGGCCCGGCGACCCCGGTCCTGGTCCTCGGTCTGACCAACGTGCCCGGTGCGGGCGACAACTTCCTCGTCGTCGACGAGGACCGCACCGCCCGCCAGATCGCCGAGAAGCGTGCCGCCCGCGAGCGGAACGCGGCGTTCGCCAAGCGCACCCGCCGGGTCTCCCTGGAGGACCTGGACAAGGTGCTCAAGGCCGGTCAGGTCCAGCAGCTCAACCTCATCATCAAGGGCGACGCGTCCGGTTCGGTGGAGGCTCTCGAGTCCTCGCTGCTCCAGCTCGACGTCGGCGAAGAGGTCGACCTGCGCGTCCTGCACCGCGGTGTGGGTGCGGTCACCGAGACCGACATCGACCTGGCGACCGGCTCCGACGCCATCGTCATCGGCTTCAACGTGCGCGCCGATGGGCGTGCCACGCAGATGGCCGAGCGCGAGGGCGTGGACGTCCGGTACTACTCGGTCATCTACCAGGTGATCGAGGAGATCGAGGCGGCCCTGAAGGGCATGCTCAAGCCGGAGTACGAAGAGGTCGAGCTCGGTACGGCGGAGATCCGCGAGATCTTCCGCTCGTCCAAGCTGGGCAACATCGCCGGTGTGCTCATCCGCTCCGGCGAGGTCAAGCGGAACACCAAGGCCCGCCTCGTCCGCGACGGCAAGGTCATCGCGGAGAACCTCAACATCGAGGGTCTGCGCCGCTTCAAGGACGACGTCACCGAGATTCGCGAAGGCTTCGAGGGCGGTATCAACCTCGGCAGCTACAACGACATCAAGATCGACGACGTCATCGCGACGTACGAGATGCGCGAGAAGCCGCGCGGCTGACAAGCGGCTGTCCCACCGGGGCCGGTCGGCGGAGAAATTTCCGTCGATCGGCCCCGGCCCTTGCGTGTACGGTGCGAGAAGTCCGTATTCACAAAGGCCCCACGGGTGGCTTGACCCGGACCGCATGTATGTAGGGACGTTGTCCTTTGATCTGCTTCTCGGCGACGTACGGTCGTTGAAGGAGAAGCGCTCCGTCGTCCGCCCGATCGTCGCCGAGCTGCACCGCAAATTCGCGGTGAGCGTGGCGGAGGTCGGGGACCAGGACCTCTACCGCAGGGCCCAGATCGCCCTGGCGATGGTCTCCGGGGACGCGGGCCATCTCACGGATGTGCTCGACCGCTGCGAGCGGCTGGTGGCGGCGCGGCCGGAGGTGGAGCTGTTGTCGGTGCGACGGCGGTTCCACGGGGGCGATGATGAATGAGGGCCGGATCGGCGGTGGCAGACCGCCCCGGCCATCGATGACTGACGCGAAGAAGAGAGAAGAAGACGCATGAGCGACACCGCGCGGGCACGCAAGCTGGCGGACCGCATCCGGGTCGTGGTCGCGGAGACTCTGCAGCGGCGGATCAAGGACCCGCGGCTGGGCTATGTGACCATCACCGACACCCGGATCACCGGTGATCTGCGGGAGGCGACCGTCTTCTACACGGTCTTCGGCGACGACGAGGAGCGGGCGGCCTCCGCCGCGGCCCTGGAGAGCGCCAAGGGTGTGCTGCGGTCGGAGGTCGGACGCCAGACGGGGGTGCGCTTCACCCCGACCCTGACGTTCGTCCCGGACGCACTGCCGGAGAACGCCCGCACCATCGACGACCTGCTCGCCAAGGCCAGGGAGGCGGACGCCCAGGTGCGCGAGGTGTCCTCGGGCGCCAGCTACGCCGGCGAAGCCGATCCGTACCGCAAGCCGGGCGAGGACGAGGACGACGAGGAGTCCGGCGCGGACGGCAACCAGCCCGGCGCGGACGGTAAGGCGCCCGGCACGGACGGCAAGGGTTCATCGGACGCATGACGCGCAAGGGCAGGGCCGCCTCCGGGGCACCGGACGGCCTGGTGATCGTCGACAAGCCGGCCGGTTTCACCTCGCACGACGTCGTCGCCAAGATGCGCCGCTTCGCCGACACCCGGCGGGTCGGCCACGCCGGAACGCTGGACCCGATGGCCACCGGCGTGCTCGTGGTCGGCGTGGAGAAGGCGACCCGGCTGCTGGGCCATCTGGCGCTGACCGAGAAGGAGTACCGGGCCACCATCCGGCTCGGCCAGACCACGGTCACCGATGACGCGGAGGGCGAGATCACCGCATCGGACGGCGCCGTCGGGGTCGAGCCGGGGGCCGTCGAGGCCAGGATCGAGGAGCTGACCGGGGACATCCAGCAGGTCCCCTCGAAGGTCAGCGCCATCAAGATCGACGGCAAGCGCTCCTACGCACGGGCGCGGGAGGGCGAGGAGTTCGCGATCCCGGCACGGCCGGTGACCGTCTCCTCCTTCGTCCTCCACGACCGCCGCGAGGCCAAGGCGGAGGACGGCACCACCGTCCTCGACCTGGACGTCACCGTGGTGTGCTCCTCCGGCACCTACATCCGGGCGCTGGCGCGCGACCTGGGCGCCGGACTCGGCGCCGGCGGCCATCTGACGGCTCTGCGCCGGACCCGGGTCGGTCCGTACGGGCTGGAGGCGGCCAGGACGCTGGAGAGCCTGGAGGAGTCGCTGGAGATCATGCCCATCGCCGAGGCGGCGGCCGCCGCCTTCCCGCGCTGGGACGTGGACGACCACCAGGCCCGGCTGCTGGGCAACGGCGTGCGGATCGACATGCCCTCGGGGGAGGCGGCGCCGGCTCCTTCGGCATCGGGTTCGGGGCCGGTCGCGGTCTTCGGGCCGGAGGGGCGTTTTCTGGCCCTCGTGGAGGAGTCGAAGGGCAAGGCGAAGAGCCTGGCCGTCTTCGTATGAGGCCATCGGGCCGCGTCGGGGCCAGGGCGCCGCGGTGTGTCGTGACTGATTCCGTGCTGCGTTGCGAGCGCCCGGACCGGCCGCCTACGGTGGCTTTCCGGCCGGTCCGGGCGCTCGTGGAGACCACCGATGCGAGGCGGGCGACCGGGGCATGGCAGTCTTAGACCTGCGAAGTCGACAGACAAAGGTTCGGGCGAGGAGCGGGCAAAGTGCAGCGCTGGCGTGGCTTGGAGGACATCCCTGAGGACTGGGGGCGCAGCGTCGTCACCATCGGTTCCTACGACGGGGTGCACCGAGGGCACCAGCTGATCATCGGCCGTGCCGTGGCACGGGCGCGTGAGCTGGGCGTACCGGCGGTCGTGGTCACCTTCGACCCCCATCCGAGCGAGGTCGTGCGGCCCGGCAGCCATCCGCCGCTGCTGGCCCCGCATCAGCGGCGCGCGGAGCTGATGGCCGGGCTGGGCGTGGACGCGGTGCTGGTGCTGCCGTTCACGACGGAGTTCTCCCGGCTCACCCCCGCCGACTTCGTCGCGAAGGTGCTGGTCGACAAGTTGCACGCACGGGTCGTGGTGGAGGGCCCCAACTTCCGCTTCGGCCACAAGGCCGCCGGGAACGTCGCGTTCCTGCGCGAGCTCGGCACCACCTACGACTACGAGGTCGAGGTCATCGACCTGTACGAGCGCGGTGAGGCGGGCGGCGGCGAGCCGTTCTCCTCCACGCTGGTGCGCCGGCTGGTCGCCGAGGGCGATGTCGCGGGCGCGATGGAGGTCCTCGGCCGGCCGCACCGGGTTGAGGGCGTGGTGGTGCGCGGTGCGCAGCGCGGCCGTGAACTGGGCTTTCCGACGGCCAACCTGGAGACCCCGCCGCACACCGCGATTCCGGCCGACGGCGTCTACGCGGGCTGGCTGACGGCGCGGGGCGAGGCGATGCCCGCGGCGATCTCGGTCGGCACCAATCCGCAGTTCGACGGGACCGAGCGGACGGTCGAGGCGTATGCGATCGACCGGGTCGGGCTGGATCTGTACGGACTCCATGTCGAGGTCGACTTCCTGGCCTATCTGCGGGGCCAGGAGAAGTTCGACTCGATCGAGGCGCTGCTGGAGCGCATGGCGGCCGATGTGAAGCGGGCCCGTGAACTCGTCGAGGAGCACGGCGGCAAGCGCTGAGGCGGCGTGAGGTGAGCCGTGCGGTGCGCTCGTGAGGTACCCCGGGCGGTGAACGTGGATGCGCCCCGTGGGCCCGGAGATCCGGGCCCACGGGGCGCATCGCTTCCGCTTGCTACTGCTGTAGCC
The DNA here is from genome assembly GCF_000147815.2 of Streptomyces violaceusniger Tu 4113. NCBI lineage: Bacteria > Bacillati > Actinomycetota > Actinomycetes > Kitasatosporales > Streptomycetaceae > Streptomyces > Streptomyces violaceusniger. The sequence goes on from NC_015957.1 coordinate 1,964,803, forward strand.
CCTTGCTACTGCTGCGGCCCAGGGGGCTGCTGCTGCCAGGTCTGCTCCGGTTGCCAGGTCTGCTCCGGTTGCCCGGGCTGACCCGGTTGGACTGGCTGCCACGGCTGGCCGGGCTGCGGCTGCTGCCCCTGCCCGTAGGACTGCTGCCAGCCTTGCTGACCGCCCTGCTGACCGCCCTGCTGCGGGTATCCGGGGTACTGCGGCTGCTGGCCCTGCTGAGGCGCGTAGGAGCCCGGATAGGGCTGCTGGCCGGGGTAGGGCTGCTGGGCCTGTCCGGGCATCGGCGGGGCCACCTGCGGCGGCTGAGCAGCCCGGCCGTCGCCCGTCCACAGCCCCTGCTGCTGCTGGGCGCGGGTGAAGTCCTCCGCGACCATGGCCGAGAGGTTGAAGTACGCCTCACGGGTCTTGGGCCGCATCATGTCCAGGTCCACCTCGGCGCCCGCCGACAGATGCTCGTCGAACGGCACGACGATCACCCCGCGGCAGCGGGTCTCGAAGTGGGACACGATGTCCTCGACCTTGATCATCTTTCCGGTCTCCCGGACCCCGGAGATCACGGTGATGCTCCGCGAGACCAGATCCGCGTAGCCGTGCGCGGACAGCCAGTCGAGGGTGGTGCTGGCGCTGCTCGCACCGTCCACGGAGGGCGTGGAGATGATGATCAACTGGTCGGCGAGGTCGAGGACGCCGCGCATGGCGCTGTAGAGCAGACCCGTGCCCGAGTCGGTGAGGATGATCGGGTACTGCTTGCCCAGGACGTCGATGACGCTGCGGTAGTCGTCGTCGTTGAACGTCGTCGAGACCGCCGGGTCCACGTCGTTGGCGAGGATCTCCAGCCCCGACGGCGCCTGTGAGGTGAACCGCCGGATGTCCATGTAGCTGTTGAGATACGGGATCGCGGTGACGAGGTCGCGAATGGTCGCACCGGTCTCCCGCCGCACGCGCCGGCCGAGGGTGCCCGCGTCCGGGTTGGCGTCGATCGCGATGACCTTGTCCTGGCGCTCGATGGCCAGGGTCGAGCCGAGGGCGGTGGTCGTCGTGGTCTTGCCGACACCGCCCTTGAGGCTGATCACCGCGATGCGGTAGCAGGAGAGCACCGGCGTGCGGATCAGCTCCAGCTTGCGCTGCCGTTCCGCCTCCTCCTTCTTACCGCCGATCTTGAAGCGCGAGGGGCCGGGAGTGTTCTTCTTCGGCTTCTGCTTGCCCTTGATCAGCCGGTCCGAGGAGAGCTCGACCGCGGCGGTGTACCCGAGCGGCGCCCCCGCGCTTCCGCCCTGGCGCCGCTGGTCGGGCGTGACCGTCGGCCAGCCGCCGGTACGGGGATCGGCCGGGGCCGCCGGGGCCGCCGGGGTGGCCGGGGCTGCCGGGGCGGCGTGGGCGTCGGGGCGCGGATAGCCGTAGCCGTCGTGCGCCTGCCCCTGCGGCCCGGGCCCGGGAACGCCGTCGCCGGGACGCGGGAAGCCGTAGCCGCCCTGCGCGCCCGGTACGCCCGGACCTTGCTGCCCCGGGAACTGCTGGCCGGGGGGCTGCTGGCCCTGGGCGGGGTCGGTCGGCGCGTACGGTGCGGGCTGGCCGGGCTGGCCCGGGTACATCGGCTGTCCCGGCTGTCCCGGCTGTGCGGGGTGCTCGGCCTGACCCGACTGGGGCGTGGGATAGGGCTGAGGGTGGGGCTGCTGGTGGTACTGGCCCTGCTGGTCCGGCGCGGGCGGCTGCGGGAAGCCGTAGCCGCCCGGGACGGGCATCGGCCCCTGGCCCTGTCCCTGACCGACCGGGCCGGGCGCGGGCTGGCCCCCGGCTTGCGGATAGCCGTAGTGGGGGCCCTGCGGAGCCGGGGGGCCCTGCGGACCGGGTCCCGGCACGGCCGGGCCGGGCTGCTGATAACCGCCCTGCGGACCAGGCACATTGGCCGCCGGGGGCTGTGCCCCCTGGGCCTGATCCGGCAGTGGGACCGGACCGGGCTGGCCGGGGATCGCACCCGGAGCGCCCTCACCGGGCCGCGGATAGCCGTACCCGCCCTGCGGCCCGGGCCCAGGCGCCGCGGCGGCAGGCTGACCCTGCTGACCCTGCGTCTGGGGCGGGGGAGGCGCCCAGGAGGTGTCCTGGGGCGGGTGCGGCACGCCGACGCCAGGGGTGGCAGGCCCGTCCGTCCGCTGCTCCGGAACCGGAGCGGGACCCGGAGCCGGTGTGGCGCCGTCGGGCGCGGCGGGCTGGAAGTCCGGCGGCAGGGGCGGCAGCCCCGACTGCGGAACGGGCGGCGGAGCCCAGGTGGCGGCGGGCTGCTCCGAGGAAGGCGTGCTCGGCGGCACGGCGTCCTCGGGGATCGCGTCCTGAGGCTCGGCGGTCGCCTGCCTCAGCTCCTCCATCTCACGCCGCAGCTCGGCCGTGGAGAAGCGCAGCGTGCCCTCGCTGCGCACATTGTCGCCGGTACGGTCGTCCGTGTCCGCGAAGTCCGAATCGTCACCGGAGTCGGACGCAGAACCAGAATCAGAACCGGAAGAAAAACCAGAACCGGAAGAAAAACCAGAACCGGAGGAAGAACCGGAGCCGGAACCGGAATCACCCTCGGCAGCCTCGGAGTCCTCACTCCGCCTCTCGGCCACCTCGCGCCGCAGCGCGGCCGTGGAGAACCGCACGGTGGAGTGGCTGACCACATCGCCGTTGTCGCTCTCCTCGGAGCCGGACTCGGACTCGGGCTCGGGCGCGGACTCGGGGGCGTCGTCCCGTGGCGCCGCGGCGGGCGCCAGGTTGAAGTCGTCATCGACGGGAGCGGAAGCGGTGAAGGGAGCCGGAGCGGGAGCCGCCGCAGAGGCCTCCGCCTCGACATCGGAGGACCCGACGGAAGATTCTCGGGGCGCGGGTTCGGACTCGGGTTTGTCCGACGCGGCACCACCCGTCACGGCGTCAGCCGCGGGCGCACTGCCCCAATCCGGCGCGGAGTCGGGCAAAGGCGGCATGCGGATGCCCGCGTCCGACCCTTCCGCCTCCGCTTCAGACCGTGCCTCGTCACCCCTCCGCGCAGGGAACTCCTCCACCTCGGAGGCGTCCGGAGCGGCATCGGCGGAGGGCGGCACGGTCGGCGACGGCCAAGCACCTGGAAAGCCGCTCGGCTCCGGCGCCCCCGGCACGGACACAGGATTACCCGTGGGCGGCGGAGGCGGCGGACTCGGCGCTCCCGCACCGGTGCCCGTCCCGATTCCTCCGGAGCCGCCGGTCGACGCGGGGGCCGTGGAGGCCGGCGAGGACGACGACGAAGCGTTCTGCGTGTACCAGGCGGGCGGGGTGTAGTCGATGGTGAACTCGCCCGTGTGCTCGGTCTCCGCGTCGGACCGATCATCGCCGGGTGTGTTTCCGCCCGCGCGGATCTCGTCCCGATCGCTGCTCACAATGCCTCCTGGTGTGGTCGAGCACCCTTGAAAATCTTGGCGAGGCCGATCTGTTGCCGATCGCTACTGTCGTCCGACCGTTCGGCTTTCCCCTTTTGTGTCGCCGGGGATCCCTGAACAGGTTCTCCACCGGGTACCCCAAGACTAATCACCCTGAGCGCCACGAGGGCAGGCCCGTCCGCGCACTCAAGGCAGTCCGAGACCTCACCGTGCCTTACGGCGGTACGTACCCGGCAACCACGGGGGGAAGTCCAAGCGTCCGGTGGTACAAAGAATCCCCGCTCGAATGCCGTTGCACAGCGGGACCTGCGACCACGTCGCTCCTTTCCGGCCGGTGCCGCCGACCGGATCGCGGGGAGGAGGCCGACCGGTCGGTGGACTCGCGTGAGAGGTAGGCGCAGATGTCGCAGCCGCCCCAGCCCCCCAACCAGCCGCCCTCCGGCGGCTTCGGCCCGCCCCCGGAGCCCGAGGAGCCCAAGAAGCCTCAGGCGCCCCAGGAGCCCGGCCAGGGGGGCTTCGGCTCGCCGCGGAGACCTCCGGTGCCACCCGTGCCGCCCGCCGCACCCCCGAGACCCCCATCGGCTCCGTCGACGGGCCACACCCCGCCCCAGATATGGGACACCGGCGTCCTGCCGTCGAGCCCGCCTCCACCGCCGCCCGAGGTGCCCGGTCCCCCCGGCCCGGACCCCGCGCACCCGTACGCCCATAGCCCGTACGCGAGTCAGCCGGGGTACGGCGGCCCGCACTCCTCACCGCCCGGCCGGCCGTACGGCGCGCAGCCGCCCGGCGGCGGCCCGGCCCGTCAGCGCAAAGCCCTCGTCATCGGCGCGGTGGTGGCGGTACTGCTCGCGGCGGGTGGCGGGGTGTACGCCGCGGTGGGAGGCGATGACGACGGTAAGAAGCCCACCGCCGGCCCCACGACGACCACCCCGGACCGACCGCGGACACAGGACCCGACGCCCGGGCCGACCGGCGACGGCGACAACACCGGCGGCCGCGGCAGCGGCGAAAGCGACCCCAACGACCAGCGCCGGGCGGGCGAGGCGAAGGTCCTCTACCAGACGCCCGCACCTGAGCTCAGCAAGAAGAACCTCGAAGTGCCCGGCTTCTGGGCGATGAAGGGCTATGTCGTCAAGGCGGTCGAGAACAAGATCGTCGCGTACCAGGACGAGGGGGGCAGCAAGTGGACCCTCTCCCTCCCCAAGGCGGTCTGCGCCGCTCCCCACTCCACGACCGATGGCAAGGTCGTGGTCGCCTATGAGGGCCGTGGAAAGGACTCGTGCAGCCAACTCGCCCTGATCGACCTGAACAAGGGCGTCAAGCTCTGGGACCACCACGCCCCCGAGGCCGGCTCCCTGGGCAGCGGCTACACCAGCGTGGGCATGGCACAGAGCGGCGACCTCGTCGGCATGGCCTGGTTCGGCGGCTCCGCCGTCATCAAGGTCAGCGACGGTAAGGAAGTCTCATCCGAAAAGCCGAGTGCGGGCTGCTCCATTGACGGTTACGCGGGCGGCAAGGTCCTGCTGCGCGCCTACTCCTGCACCAATGGCACCGCGAGGCTGCAGCAACTCACCCCCAGCGGCTCGATCAAGTGGACCTACAACGTCCGTAAGGGCTACAAGGTCAACAACATCTTCTCCAGCAGCCCCGCCGTGGTGGCCCTCACCGACCAGAACCGACAGTCCGGCGGCATTCTGGCCGTCTCGGACACCGGCAAGGAACGCTCGACCCTCGCCCTGGGCAAGCGCTCCTACCAGCCCGAGTGCGGCACGGACATCTTCGGCACGAACATGGGCAACTGCGAGGGCGTCGCCGTCTCCGCCGACACTTTCTACCTGCCGACCGAGATGACCCAGGACCAGGGCACGGGCGGCTCGACGAGCGAGATCCATGCCTTCGACCTCGACACCGGCAAGCGCAAATGGGCCGTCAAGGTGGCCGAACGGCTCCTGCTCCCGCTGAACATGGACGGCAAGACCCTCATCGCCTACGAAAAGCCCTCGTACACCGCACCCGGCCAGATCGTTCGTATCGCCCCCGACGGCGGCAAGCCGAAAACCCTGCTACGCCTGCCCCAGGCCACCCAAAGATCCGAGCGCGACTTCTACTCCGCCACCCACACCTACCGCAACGGCAACTTCTACATCGCCACCAACCGCGTCACCGGCAACGACACCACCCCCGAAAAACTCCTCCTGGCCTTCGGGCCCTGAGCGGCGGGCGAGCGGCAAAACGACCGCGGGGGCGGACACCGGCCGGTGTCCGCCCCCGCGCCCGCGCTTCTCAGGTCAGATCGAATTCGCCGTCCCTCGCGCCCAGGACGAAGGCACGCCATTCGGCCTCCGTGTAGCGCAGCACGGTCTCGGGGTCGGTGGAATTCCGCATGGCCACTGCCCCATTCGGCAGGTAGGCGATCTCCACCCGGTCCTCGGAGCTGCTGCCAGGTGCGCTCAGCCACTCGACATCGGAGATGTCGAGGGCGTACAGCTCTTCCTTCTCTTTGGCGTCGGCCATCGGTGGAGAATCCCTTCGGGTACCGCGGAAACTAGCCCGCCTGGTGCTTGGCTGACAGTCTCATCCACGGTGTGCGCGGCGGCAATCGAACACCGTCAGTCCATGCGGCGAGCCCCGCCCAACAGGCCCGACTCGACGTCCGTCGGATGTGTCGCCACATAGAGCCGGGTCTGGCGATCACACCAAAGAGTGACCCCGTCCGGAAGCGTGGACAGTGACTCGACATCCATGGACGGCAGACCCATGATCCGCCCGACCTGGACGGCCTCCTCGGGAGACACCCGCTGGACGCCCACCAGGTCCGCGTTCTCCATGAGCCGGGGCGCGACCGGGCTCATATAGGGCAGGAGCGTCAGCACGGACTGCCATGGCGCCGAGGAGACCCGCCCGCGCGGCGGCCGCATGCCCGCGTCACGGATCACCAGCACGGGGCTGCCGATCGACGGCCCTTGTGGCGGCACACGTCCCACGTCGTGGAGCGTCATGCTCTGGTACCCGCCGTTCGCGGCCTGCGCCAATGACGCCCACATCTGCTGACGGCCGGTCTCCACGGTGACCCGCGCGCCCGTGGCGACCGCTCGCAACCCGATCACCTGCGCTGTCCACAGACCGCCGACCAGGACGACATTGAAGGGCGTAGGACGGTGCAGGCCCAGTACGGCGGGTTGATCCCGCGCGCCGACGCCGATCATCACCCCGTCGTCGCCGATCGGCAGCGCCAGTGCGTCGAACTGCTCCGGTGGGAGTTCGTGCCCTTGGCGCCGCGGTCCGATCAGCCCGAAACCCCGTCGCGGCCTGCGGGGGGCGGGAGTTCCCGGCTCATCCGTCTGACCAGGCATGGGGCCAGGTGTGGAGGCCGGGGAGTAAGAAGGGCCGCCTGAGACGGTCGTGGGCATGGCCATCAGCGGGTCCCTCCCAGGGGCAGAGTGGCGAGTACGCCGGGTACCTGCTCGCGGTCCAGCCGTGCGAGCCCCACCCGTACCCCACGGGCGGTGCGCTGGAGCTCCCGCCTCATCCCGACCAGGTCGTCCGCGCTATGACCGGTGATCCGGAGATGCCCGCTCACCGTGGGGGCGGGCCGGCCCCCCTGCGTCCCGCCCCGTCGCAAGGTGAGGCTGAACGTGGTCGCGAGGGCGGGCAGTGAGGTCAGCAGCGCGGCCAGCTGGGGAAGGGGCGTGGTGCCCGGACCCAACTGCGGCCACCGGCTCACCCAGTAGGTGGTGTGCCAGCGGTCGTCGCAGCGCCAGGCACGGGTGCTCTCCACCGTGCGCCGGCTGAGCGTGTTGGTCTGCCGGGCCTGCGCTGTCGCTCGCGGGTTGACGCTCGCGGCGGTGGCGATCGCCGCCGTCACGCCTTCCTCCGTCAGGAGCGTCACGCCGAAACCCGCCCCCTGCAGTCTGCTCGACAGCTGATCCGCGGCCCGCAGCACACACCGCTGCGCACCCTCGAGGCCCCCGCCCCTGGCCGCGACGGCCTCCGGGCAGAGCTCCGGGTTGAACTTCAACGCCACCCACGTCAGACGGACCGCAGGGGCGCCCGTCTGCTCCTGAAGCGGCCCGTAGTTGCGCACGGGCACCGTCTGCGCCGACAGATGGGGTGCGGGCGCCGCCAGCGCATGCTGCACCACCTGGACGGACTCCAGGACGATGCCGTCGACGTCCATGGCGTCACGCAGCAGCGAAAGCGGGAGTGGACGCTGCATACGGTGAGGGCGCAGCGGCGAGTCCGTCGCGTCCACCTGCAGGATGGCGGTCAGGAAGGTGCCGTCCCCCACCAGGCCGACCATCCGCCGCTCACGATCGGTGAACGTATAGGTGCGCAAGGCCGGTTCGCACTCCAGGGCCGGCGTGAACACGTGGTCCGCGCCCGCGTCGATCGGCTTGGCCGCTTGCCGCTGGCGCCTGCGCAGCGCGAGCGCGGTGCCCAGCCATTCCGGAATCGGCTGCTGATGACGCGTGACCACGGCCAGCAGAACCAGGACGACGCCCACGACTCCGGCGGGCACCAGCAAGAGCCTGTTGACGACCCCTGCGGCCAGCACGATCGCCGCGGCCACCTCGACCAGCACGAATTGCTGCAGCCGCAGGGGGCCGATGCTGCCGGGCCGGGACGTCGTGCGTGGGCTGGCGGAAGCGATGGGGGCCGTTGTCGGGGGAGCGTCAGCGGGCGCGGGCGGACGCGGTCCGCTCGGTGCTCCTCGGCCGGACGCGCTCCTCGCCGTACGTGCGCGCGTTGCGCCAGCCATCCCCGTCAGCCCCCTCATATCCGAAACCGGCCCGAACGGCCCGGTCGTCGACCGCCCGCCGGTCAGTGTCCCCGGGCGGCATGAGCCAGTTCACTACCGGCATAGTAGAGGGTCGGTACGACACCAGGACCGACGGCAGGCTACCTGACTACCGAGGCCGAAAAGCGGGGAGAAGCGGCTAAAAATGGCATCACGGCGGGATGAACTCAACGCCTATATCTATGCGAAGAAGCGGACAGTCGCCGCGTTCTTGCAGCCCACGCCGAGTGGTACGGAGGAGGGCGCGCCGCGTCCGCTGCGCGCGGTCCTTCCCGGAGTCGTCGTCGGGGCCCTGATTCTCGCCGGTTTCGGCGCCTGGGGCATGTTCAAGCCCGTCGCCCCCAAGGGGTGGGACACGCCGGAATCGCATGTGATCGTCGGCAGTGACTCCACCACTCGGTACGTCATCCTGAAGACCGGTGGCAAGCCCCAGCTCCACCCCGTGCTGAACCTCGCCTCCGCCAAGCTCCTCCTCGACCCCGAGAAGTCCAGCATCATCAAGGTGAAGGAGTCGGAGCTCGACAACGGCCACATCCCGCGTGGCCCCACGATCGGCATTCCGTACGCGCCGGACCGCATCCCCAGTGCGGACGAGGCGAAGAAGCGTATGACGTGGGCGGTCTGCGAACAGCCGGGCGGTAATGGGAAAACCACCCAGAAGGCCGTCTTCCTCTTTTCCGAACGGGACCCGAAGCTGCAGAAGATGCGGGGCTCCCAGGCGCTCCACGGTGGCCAGGCCCTCTATGTGCAGGGCCAGGACGGCGCCCGCTATCTCGTAGACCCGCGGGGCGTCAAGTATTTGATCGGCGGCCCGGACTGGAAGGCGAAGTCCGCCGAGGACAGCAATCTCCTGCTGCGTTCGATCTTTCACGACGGGGCTCAGCCGCAGCATGTCACCAGGGACTGGCTGGCCACCTTCAGGGACGGGGCACCGATCGACTTTCCGCAGGTTCCCGGCCAGATCGGCGATGACGCCGGGGTGCCGAGTCTCGGCGAGGCGAACCGGGTCGGCATGGTGCTCGAAGCGCCCACCGGAGCCGGCACCCAGAAGTACGTGGTGCTGCAGGGAAAGGTCCAGCGCGTCTCGGAGTTCGTCGCCAAGCTCCTGCTCAGGAGCAAGACCTCCAGCAATGAGGCGAGTACGGCCAAGCGAGTGGCGGCCCCGTCGTTCACCCCGGACACCGAGAACGAGTTCTACGGCAAGTACCACTGGCCCAGCGAAATCCCGGACCAGGCCAACTCCGTCGATCCCGCACTGGGCAGCGGAGCCCGGGACACCAGCTGCAGCGTCATGGGCGGTGTGACCGCCAAGGGCGGTGCCAAGGTCGCCACTTGGGCCGGCAGGGATTTCCCGGCCACCATCCCGGACGGTGCCACCAGCGCCTATGTGACCCCGGGCTCGGGAGTGCTCTACCGCCAGGTGAGCGGTCGCCAGATCAAGAACGGACCGGTCTTCCTGGTGACCGACACCGGCCTTCGCTACTCGGTCCAGTCCAACAACGACAGCGATTCCGGCACATCGAAAATCGGCGACGACGGCTCCGGCAAGGACAAGGCCACTGAGACGCAGCAGGACGTCAACAAGGCCCAGCGCAGCCTCGGATACCAGGACGTCAACCCGACCCCGGTGCCCGCGGACTGGTCCGAATTCCTGCCCACCGGTCCACGCCTCGATGCCAACAGCGCCAAGCAGCCCCAGGGTTCATAGGACATGAGGAAGCCGAAACACATGCGGCGCATCATCAAACCTTTCGCCCTGTCGGCGGCGACGGCCCTCACGGCGCTGACCGCGGCAGCCGGACCCTCGCCTTCCGCGGCAGCCGGACCTACATCGCCCTCCGCGGCGCCGAATCTGTCCCTCGCGGGCAGCGGCGAATGCAGTTATCCCGCCAAACAGATCAAGGGCACGCCCTGGTCCCTTCAGCGCGTCATGCTCGACCAGCTGTGGAACGACACCAAGGGGCTGGACCCGAAGGGCCGTCCGGTCAAGGTCGCCGTCATCGACACCGGTGTCGACAACACCAATCCCCAGCTCAAGGACGCCGTCGACGCCAAGAGCGGCAAGGAAGTCCGCAGGGCCGGCAAGAAGGGCCTGTCCAAGGGGAAAAAAGGCGACGGGACGGACGACTCGGTCGGCCACGGCACCAAGGTCGCCGGCATTATCGCCGCCCGCCCGCACACGGGCACGGGGTTCGTCGGCATCGCACCGAAAGCCGAGATCATCCCGATCCGGCAGAACGACGAAAAGGGCTCCGGTACCACCGACACCATGGCCACGGCCATCGACTGGGCGGTCCACGCGGGGGCCCGCGTCATCAATATCTCCCAGGACACCGTCAAGCCGCTCCAGGCAAACAGCAATCTGCAGCAGGCCGTTGAGAACGCGCTGCAAGCGGACGTCGTCGTGGTCGCCTCCGCCGGCAACGACGGTCTCGACGGCAAGGTCAAGAAGACCTACCCGGCCGCTTACGACGGCGTCCTCGCCGTCGGCGCCTCGGACCGCAACAACGAGCGCGCCCCCTTCTCCCAGTCCGGTGACTTCGTCGATGTCGCCGCTCCCGGGGTCGAAATGGTCTCCACCGTCCCCAAGGGCGGCCAATGCGTGGACAACGGCACCAGCTTCTCCGCGCCCTACGTCGCCGGCGTCGCCGCCCTGATCCGTGCCAAGCACCCGGACTGGAAGCAGGACGAGGTGGTCGCCCAGATCGAGCAGACCGCCGAGCGAGCCGTCAACGAGCACGACCGCTTCATCGGCTGGGGCGTCGTCGACCCCGTCCGCGCCCTCACCGAGGACGAAACCCGCATCGACCACGTCACCCTGGACAAGGGCGCCGCCCACGATGTCTCCGCTCCCGATCCCGCCCCCATGCCCTTGGGCGAGACCCCTGAGGAGCGAAGGGAACGCCTCGCGACCTACTCCGTGGGAGCCGCGGCCGTCGTGGTGGCGGGCATAGCGGGCCTGGCAGCGGTCCTCAACGAACGGAGGCGCCGTCGCTCCGGAGCAGCTGAGTAGGAGTACTCAGGGAGGCGCCTGATCATCCTCCTACACTGAGCTATTTGACGTCACTGTGAATCATGCAAGGCGGGGGAGCGTATGCCGACGTTCGAGGCGGAATGGGCGCAGATGAAGCGCGAGGCGTCCGGTGACACCGGGATGAGTCTCGCGAGCGCCGACGACAAGCCGGCCTGGGCGCAGAGCGGCTCCGGCAACCTGAAGTCCAACAAGAACGCTTGGACGACAGCGAGCAGGGCAGTCGGCAAGCTCCGGGGGGACATCACAACGGCGCTGACAAAGCTGGAGGAGGAGCAGACCGGCCTGGGCGCGGGCAGCGACTCCGGCGGCGGAATCCAGAGCGCGGCGGCCCAGCGGGAGCTCTACCGCTCCTGGAAGCGCTATCTGAAGGGCGTAAGCGCGAAGTGCGGCGCGATCCAGGACCGGCTTGAAAGGGCCGGGGATCACCAGTACAAGAACGACGAGGCCACCAAGTGCGCGTTCGACGGGCTGGACGTCCTGTACAAGGACACGAAGCCCGTCGGCGGCGACAGCCGGGGCCGGTGAAGCGGCGGTGGATTACGCGACACTCAAGTCCCTCAAGCCCTCGGAGTTCGAGGATGCCGCGGGCGGCTATCGGACCGTCGGGGACATGGCCAGTCAGGTCAAGGACGACCTCGAGCAGCAGATAGCCGCAGGCATGCGGAAAACTCTCGAAGGCGAGGCCGTTGACGCCGCCGTGGTGCAGCTCCGGAAGCTGGCGACCAACTTCCATTACACCCAGGTCGAGTGCGCTCTCATCACCACTGCCCTCAACTCTCTGGCCTACGAACTACGAGCAGCCAAGGACAAGCTCGACGCCGCTGTGGAGGACGCCGAGGCGGAAAAGTTCACGGTGGGCTCCGACGGCTCGGTGAGCTACCCGGCGGCCGGTGACAAGGTCGACGGGAAAGTGCCGGAGGGCGGCACGGTCCAGGGCAGCGCGAAGGGCAAGCCGACGAACCAGCCGATCGACCCGACCGGCGACGCGAACGACACAGCCGACGCCCTGGAGCGCCAGGCGGCGAACATCCACCCCAACCCGAACTTCGGCCGTGCGGTGGCGATCGCCAATCGCATCGCGCAAGCCGTCTATGACGCCACGCAGGCCGACAAGAAGTGGGCCCCCAAGCTGCGCAGCCTGAAGGCCGATGACGACCTGCACGTTTCCCGTTACGACTGGGCCGACACTCAGAGCGACACGAGCGGTGTCCGTAGCGGAGCGAAAGACTACCTCGACGACATCAAGCATCCGCCCAAGGACGGTAGTCCTACGGATAATGCGAAATGGTGGAAGGGCCTTTCCGATCAGGAGAAGGTCGACTATGCAGCCATGTACCCTGCCGGCCTAGGCAAACTGGATGGCATCCCCGCGGATGTCCGTGACGAGGCGAACCGCATTGAGCTGGCGGAAAAACGAGCCGACTACCAAATCCGGCTCAATGCGATACCAAAGGAACCTATCAAGTTCAAAGATGTCGGCCCCAACGTCACAGCCTACACCCAGGAATGGCTCGACTGGCACCACAAGTATGAAGGTGAGAAGGGGCGCCTGGAAGGTACTCTGAAGGGCATGAACGCCATTCAAAATCGATTCGATCAGACTGGTCGAAAAGGCTTGCCGGAGGCATACCTGCTCGGTTTCAGCCCTGAAGGTCGAGGGCGGGCGATTGTCGCCAACGGAAATCCGGATACGGCCGACCACACTGCCGTCTATGTCCCTGGCACAACTTCGAACCTCAGCAAGATTCACGGGGACATCAATCGCATGACGAACTTGTGGCATGCATCCGAACCACTGGCGCCGGGGCAAAACGTCTCGACCGTCACCTGGCTCGGCTACGACGCGCCGCAAAACATTGTCACGGACGCCACCCGTCCCGGATACGCGAATACTGGTGCGCCCGCGTTCAATCAGTTTGTCGATGGTCTGAACGCGTCGAACGAGTCGGGGACGGACAGTCACGTAACCGCGATAGGCCATTCCTACGGCTCCACCCTCATCGGTTCCGCGGCGCGCCAGGGCACCCTGAACGCGGACGATGTCATCTTCGCGGGAAGTCCGGGTGTCCAGGTGGGAAGCGCCGAGGCCCTGGACGTACCCAGGGGGCATGTCTGGAACGAGTACGCTGATGATGACCCTGTTCCCGAACTGGGCCGCGCATTCCATGGCGGTGACAAGAGCAGCCGCTTCTGGCAAGACGCGGACATGCCCATCATCCCCGCTGATGCCGAATTCGGGGCCCATCAGATGACGACCGACACTGAGGGGCACAGTGGCTACTGGGATTACGACTTGGATCATGAAGACAGCTCGCAAAGTCTACTAAACCAAGCCAACGTGGTGGTGGGGCGACATGACAAGGTGCAAATCAGTGACTAGCTCCGCGCGTAACCGAAAGGGCATTCTTTCGTTCCTCGGCATTGTCATGTCTCTGGTTTCGGTATTTGCATTGGCGGGGTGCTCGGGAATGATCGAGAAGAAGAAGGACGAGCTGGGCTACACGCCGAAGACGCGGACGGTTGCTGACGTGGAGGAAGAAGCGGCTGGTCTTTCCAGTGAAATCTTCGATGTCATTGACCTGCACGGAAAGACGAGCAAACCGGGGCCTTCGGTTGCCCGATGCAGCGGCCAGGATGAGGAGAAGTTCTACAAGGTCAACCATGCTTGGTCACTGTGGGGCGTGCCGGTCAAGGATATGAAGCAGGCAATGGCGAGGCTCAAGGAAGACCTCCCGCAGAGGGGCTGGAAGATCGTCAAATACGGGCCCGATAAGAGCCCGAGTAAAAGCCCTGAACTTATCGCTGATTCCATCAAGAAGCAGTTCTCGGTCAGTATCCATCTCTACGACGAGAGCGATAAGACCGGGTCCAAGGCGCCCAAGTCCTTGATCTATGTGCTTATGACTTCGGCCTGCTTCCAGGTCCCTGATGGCCAGACCGTGGATGAGTACTGACCGACTCAGACCGGGTATGTCACAGTGGGCAACCCAAGTGCAGAACCTCACCTAAACCCAGCCCCTCGACGGTGAGGGGACTTGGTCAGGCGCCAATCCAGCAAGATCCTCGACCTCTCTGAACTGCGAGGCGACGTTTCCCTGGCTGCTCCGCGCCAGCCCCTGCAAGGACGTTGATCACGGCTACCGTGTGAACTGGGAGAAGAAGATGCGCGACAGTATCTCGATCTCACTGGCGTCGCCCTGCTACGTCGATAAGGCCTACAAGCCCAACGACCAGTAGACGGAGGTGCGCCTGTCCGGGGCCCGGACACGCGGGGACGGGCGGCCGGACCCTCGACTCCGATTCACCTGCACGGGGTGGGGGCAGACGTTGATCTCGGTGGGCCGGCCCACCTCCCGCCGTGCACAGCCATACTGTGCCCCGTCGCCGCGCTGTGGCAGGCGCGTTCAGGGGCTGGCCGTGCCAGGTCCACACCCGGTGCCGATGCGTGCTGAGCCTCCTCTTGTCGCGAGCGAAGCGGACGCCGACGCTGTCGTCCCGGGAAATAGGTATGCGTACTCATGTGGGTCTGTGGTGAAGTCGATAGTGTCACCAGATGTGTCGTGTGCCTTGTATGCGCCGTTTGGGGGAGGGGACCGTTACTGAACCGTCGACGTCCCACAGCTACGGGGCAGTTGGGGCGTCCAAGCCTGACGGATAGAGTGGCTTAGGACATCGTTGGTGTCATACGGGGAGGGACAGCGTGAGGCCCATAGAGCCGGGGTCTGAGCCACAGACGCCGTTCGGCAAGAAGCTGGTCAAGGAAGCCGAGACGCTTGCCAAGTTCAAGACGCGCCTGGACAAGGTCCTGACCGACCTTGAGGAGTCGCCGGCATCGCGCAAGACGATCTCGCAGCAGTCCATCACGCGGGACGCGTACGGTTCGGGCTCCGGGTTCACCTCTTCTGACGACCTGGCGAACCTCTACGAGAAGGTCCATGCGCGGCTGGAGACCCTGTGCAAGTCCTTCGGCGACCAGATTGAGGCCATGGGCCTCATGGCGATCGTCGCCGAGCGTGGCTACGACGGCATGGACGCGGAGCAGGCCCGTCGCATGCGGGAGATTCAGGCACACACGCAGAAGTACTACCGCGAGCCCACCGAGAAGCACGCTGGTCAGACTGAGAACCACGGCAGCAAAGAGGTCGGGGGCGACGCGCTGTGAGGGGGAGAAGGTAGATGGCCGGAGGGAAGTTCGAGAGTCGGTCGCACGACGAGCTTTACAACATGGTCGCGACCGCGCAGCCGGGTCAGCTGACCGACGTCGGCGCCGCGCTGATGGCTGCCTTCGACGACATCAACGCTATCGCGGACGAGCTGAAGGCCCACGCCGAGCGGGTGCACTGGGAGGGCGAGGGTGCCGACGCGTTCCGGACCTGGGGTCGCGAGGTGGCCAAGCAGACCCACAAGATGGCCGACTACACCTTGCTCGTCGGCGTACACATGTCCACTGCGGGCCAGGGCCTGACCGAGGTCAAGGCAGCGATGCCGGCCCCGACGGTGGCGGACGACAAGAAGCACAAGAGCGACGCGGAAAAGGCGGTCGCGGACAAGCACCACCTGGAAGCGCTCCAGCAGATGGACAAGCTGGACTCGTACTATGAGACGGCTTACACGGAGATCAAGGGCCTGGAGGAGCCGAACTTCCCCCTTCTGCCCGACCTCGGATCGGGCTGGACTGACCACAGCTCTGGAACGTCCACTGGAACGTCTTCCTCGGCAGGGGGAACGCAAGGGGCCGAATATGTCACGCCGTTGTCGGTCGCTACTGACTCCCACGGTGTCCCTAAGGGCGCCTTGCCTCCGGGGATCGGGCGTGAGGGTCACGTAGGCAGTGGTGTGGACCTTGAACCGGACACGCGTACGGTCATCGACTCCACAGAGACAGTGACTTCACCAGACATCGTCGACAAGGCCAGGCAGCCTGCTTTGCCGCCTGATACGTCGGACCAGCAACCGGGCCCGGTGGGTCCAGGAGGCATCAAGGGGTCGAAGGCCCCATTCCTGCCAAGTGCCCCGCCGCCTATGCGGGGAGGTGGCAACCCTACGAGAGAGCTGCTTGGCCCTTACCAAGGCGCCGTGAAGCAGCCCAGGCCGACTGGCATTCCTCGGACCGGCTTGCCTGACGGCATTCACGGGGGGACCCAGGCTCGCCCACCTGGGCAAACCAACGCCCCGCGGATTCCCCGGGGCAGGGTCATTGGAGAAGAGCAAGGGCTGATGAGGCGCGGGCCGATGGGACCCGCCACGCATGGTTTCGGCAGAGGAACGCCTCCGTCGGCGAACGGCGGGCCAGGCCGACGGCTCGCCTCGGAGCCGGGTGGGACCGTGGACAGCCCACGAGGGCCGAACAACTTGAATGGGCAACGTTTGCCCCGGGGGACGGTCGTCGGAGACGAACACGGTATCCCTCCAAGGCGCGGTCCTCTGGGCGCGGGCGGTCCGTCCGCCGAGGGCGGTACGCACGCGCCTGGGAACAATGGCGGCCAGGGGCGGCGGCTTTCATCGGAATCGGGAGGCCCCGTCAGTGGTATGCGTTCTGTGCGCGGAGGGCAGCCGGACTTCACCCCAGGGGGGTCCGGGCTTGTGCGGGGCAATGAGACGCCAGAGCTGATGCCAAGCTCCGGCCGGGGAGGCCCGAACGCCTCGGAAGTCTCCAGCGCCAGGCCTGATTACCTTCAGGAAGACGAAGAGAGCTGGTCGGGTGGACGGCGTGACACGGTCCCGCCGGTCATCGACTAGAACGACATATCCCTGTGCAATGCCGAGGAGAGCACTCACCTATGCCATTTAAGAAGTACGGAGCGCGGCGTCGCGCCCTGTCGGCTCTGGCGATGCTCGGAACCGCGCTCTTGGCGGTGGGTGGTACCGCGCCCGCCGCGGCTGCACAGGACATCAGCTCTCAACAGTGGTACCTGAAGGACATGCAAGCTGACGACATGTGGGCGGTGAGTAAGGGCGAGGGGGTAACCGTCGCCGTTATCGACACGGGCGTTGATGCTTCATTGCCTGAACTTCGCGGTAATGTGCTTGCGGGCAAGGATGCATCCAATACACCGACAGACCCGCATCAAGATGCGACAGGCCATGGCACGAACATGGCTGCTCTTATTGCCGGGAGTGGAGCCGGTGGAGGAATCCAGGGATTGGCGCCTCAAGCAAAAATCCTGCCGGTGAAGGTAGTCGGAGACCCGAAGACGGATGCTCCTGACCCTCTAATGGGCAGGGCAATCAGGTACGCGGTTGATCACGGATCGAGAATCCTGAATGTCTCATTCGGAACCATCACCGGGCAGCGTGAAAATTTCGTCAAATCTCAGAGTGCTGTCAATTATGCCCTTAAGAAGGGCGCTCTCGTATTTGCCGCTGTAGGAAACAACGGGGACAAGAATAACCTGCCCGGATATCCCGCTTCCCTCCCCGGTGTAGTTGGTGTGGGGGCGATCAACCAGGAAGGGGAGGTGGCAAAGTTTTCGACTCACGGAGACAGCGTGGGGCTCGTGGCGCTCGGCGACAGGATCGCCGAGCGCTGCGAGAAGAATCTCGATCAGACCTGCGTCAGCGGCGGGACCAGCCAAGCCACCGCCATCACCTCCGCCTCCGCCGCCCTGATCTGGTCCAAGCACCCCAAGTGGACAGGCAACCAGGTCCTGCGCGTCATGATGCAGACCGCCGCGAAGCCCAAGACCGGTGACGTCCCGAGCAGTTACATCGGGTATGGCTCGGTCCGTCCTCGCAAGGTGCTTCTCGATGGCGAAGGGGATCCGGGGCCGGCCAATACCAATCCGTTGCTCGCTCGTGAGGGAGCTACGAAACCAAAGCCCTCCGAATCGGCGTCTAAGGCCGCAGGGGGTGCCTCGCAGCCCCCCGCATCGGATGAGCAAGCCGCTGAGAAGCCCGCGGCGGAGGCCAAGGCGAGCGACGACGGCGGTAATACGACGCTCTGGGTCGCCTTGGGTGCGGGCGTCGTCGTGGTCGCCGGGGCCGCGGTCGCCTTCACCGTCGTACGACGTCGTGGTGGAACGATGGCCAGGCCGTAAGCAGCACCAATACCAACTACAGCTAGACGCTTCCTGCCATGTCAGGTAGGAAACTCCACAGAGTGGTGAGCTGACGAAGAATCCCCAGCTCGGCTCACCAACACATCATGGGGGAAGGTGGAAAGATGTCGGGCTCGCAGCGGATTAGCGACGCACATTTCAGGAAGTTCGAGGGCGACCTCGGCCGCGTCAGCGAGGACCTTTCGCAGAACCTGCGCACGCTGATCAACGCCATCGACACGGTGGAGGCGGCGTGGACCGGTCAGGGCGGAAGCGCGTTCAGGAAGGCGCAGATGAGCCTCAACGAGGACCACGAGGCTCTGCGTCAGCTCATCGTCAACATCCACGAGGCGGTGCAGCTCACGCACCGTTCCGGCGGTGCCAACGACACTGAGATCGCATCCCAGCTCCGCAGCGTTGACGTCAATGGCAGCGCGGCCGGCGGGCACCTCGGCAGTGGTGCGGATGGCCTGGCCCACAGCAAGGTCGATCAGTTCTAGTCGCCCAGGGGCGCCATCAAGGCCCTGGGACAGAAATGATCGACAACCATCAAGACACCACGAGGGGTGGAGCATAAGTGTCCGGTGACGGGATGGACATCAAGGTCACATACAACTCGCTCGAGGACACTGCCGGTGACCTCGAGCGCGGCGCCAGGGTGGTGAGCCAGCAGATCGAGGCCATCATCGCCTCGGTCAAGGCCGTGACCGACGGTTGGGAGGGCGAGGCTCACCAGATGATGCTGGCCGCCGAGAGGCAGTTCAAGACGCGCGCCAACCACATCGAGAGCACGCTCAAAGAGGTGGCGACCAAGGTCAGGACCGGCAGCATGGACTACCACGCGACCGACAAGAAGTCGGCCCAGTTGTTCCAGGACATCGGCTTCTGAGGGTCCGGTCGCAAGCACATGGGGGTGGGCAACCGCTGAAGCGGTTGCCCACCCCCATGTTCAGGTTGTGCGGCTTGCGGGCAGGCACGACCGGGGCCAAGCACCGCTTTACCGCACCCTGCGTCTCCACGGTACGAGGGGAAGCACAGAGCCCCGGCGTACGCCGTAGAAGCGGTATTCCGCCAGACGGTGTTTCTGGGGATCAGGAAAATTCCGGGGCCTTCTCGGGTATTTGAGCCGGATCCTTACATTTGGCGGCAGTCTGTGCGTGCTTCGCCATTGATACTGCCAGGTCGGCGAGTTCGGTACGGAGCGCAGAATGGTGAGAACTCCCGTTCAGCGAGCTTACGAGAATGCTGAGGTTCTGCTTCTTCTTTATAGGTGACTGGTAGGGCTCGCATGAGAGGTAGATGGCCGCCGCCGCAGGCGATGAGATGCCGGCTTCCCCGACCGAGAACGTCTTTCGGCTGCTGGAATCGCCGATATCCTGGTTATCGCTGAGGGTCTTGGTCCATTGGGCTACATCGCCACTCATCGCGAGGTGCGCCGTAATGCTCAGCGCATCCTTTTCGCCCGATACCACAGTGCATTCTGAGGAAAAGTCTCCCGAATTTCCCTTCTCGATAAATCTGTACGAAGGACTGTCAATCGCGCGAAGAACGCCATTCATTGCGCTTCTCGCGTCGGACGAGGTGAGGACGTCGGAGCATGGATTATCGAGACCGGCAGTACCCGTGCTTTCGTCGGTGGACTCACTGCCGGCCCAGTAACCTACGCCGATGCCCACGAGCAATGTGAGCGACACCGCGATTGAGATAACAAATTGATTCTTGGTGAACTTTTTCATGGCGATTACCTTCAGTCTTCCCCGGTCTAATCCTTGGGTAGGCGCGAGGTCTCTCCCTGGAAGTACTTTTTGACGCCGTCCCGAGCATCTCCGAATCCTGATTCGACCGAGTCTGCGGCGGCTGACTGGAACAGTCCGACATCACGGTGATCGAGCCCTTGCGTGGCGCCGATAGCATACCTGGTCGTTGTGACGGTGTCATTCTTTAGGGTTTCGTAGTCGGCACCATTACGGTACACGGCTTTCTCCAGGGCCTCTGAGTCCTGGGGCGCTACGATGCCATTAATGATTTCTGTCGACGCGGTCCCCAGTATTGCGCCTGCGAACGCACCCCCTGGTCCCGTGAATTGGGAAGTGCCCAAGCCGATGCCTACGCCGACCAGAGAACCTCCCCAAGTGCCAGCCTTTCCGAGGGCGGTATTGTAGCTGTCGTCGCTCTCGACGATCTTGTGTTCGAGCGCATAGTCCCTGCCGGCTCCGATGATTCCCTCAATCTCGCCGGCATCCCGCGAGACGCTCTGAATCATTCTTTGCGTGGCCTCTTGCCGATCGTCGGAGAGGCCATTGATGTAAGCGTCAGGATGGCTGGCCTGGTATTCGATCAGGTTGGCCGTGTAGTTGTGCTGGCCGAGGTTGACGGCCGCATAGCCGTCTGGATCCTGGCCGACAGTGTGCAGGAAGCGAGTGACGTCGCGTTCCGAGAGCTTGGCTTCTGCTCCCTTGATTGGGAACAGAGTCTCGTTGCCGCCCGTGTTGGGGTCGATCGCGCGATGAATGTCCGGCATGTACTCTGCCGAAATCCTGCCGAGGCTGTCGGCCATACCGGGGCGCACTAGATCAGTGTTTTCGGACATCTTTGTCACGATCTGGTGCATTATCTTGGCCTCATCCCTGGAATGGACCGCATGGGCAGCCGTCGGCGGGGTGCCCGCGTCATGCCCGGTCGCTGCGGCTTCCAGGGCCTTTCCCAGTGAATCGAATCCCGGTAGTTTCTGCTTCTGATCGGGGTTCGGAACGTACTCGGCGTTGTCCTGCGGCCAGATGCGAGGGTTGTCGCCCGAGCCTGTGAGGTAGTCGAAGTGATCTTCTGACTTGAAGAACTGGGTAGATGCATCGTGATTGTGCCCGAGCGCTTCCAGGAAACCCGTCATGGGATCCTTGCCGTCGTCATTCTTCCGGAGATCGAAATTCAAGTCTTCGTAAAGCTGCCCACCGCTCGCCCAAAGGTTCGGGGCGGAAGTGTGACGCTCGAAGTCGACGAGGCTGTCCCCGTATCTGTTGAGGAAAGTCGAGTCGTACTTCCCGTGCCGCAACAGGCTGCTCATGATCTGGTATCCGTACGGACCAACTGATGTCTTCGTGGGGTCCGTAATGAACTGATGCCGCCCTTCCGCGATGACGTCGTCCTTCCACGCCTTCATCGCATCGCTATTGGAGTGGGTGGCTGAGGCAAGGGTGAGACCCAGCGTTGTCTGGAGCTTTCGGAGCTCTTCGGCATCCCCTTTGGGGATATTCCCCTGGTGGGCGTTGTAGACGCCCGCCCAGAACTTCAAGGTCCCCTTCGGGCCGAGTCCAGTGGCAAACTTCTCGGTGAAGTATGGGTCCCCTTCGTGCTTAGCGAGAAAGTCATTAAGCTGAGCCAGCTGCTCGAGGGAGAGATTGGCGCCACCAAGGTCGGCGAGGTGCAGCGCCTTGTCGGCGTCCTCCTTGGCCTGCTCGCGCCCCTTTTCGGCGTCCTTGACGCTGTGGAAGGTGTCGGAGTCGAAACCTGGCTTTCGGCCGTTGTGGTCCTGTGTGAGTGCCCAATGCAAGGTGTCATCGGCATCAGAGGCGTCCATAATGGCGGACTTGACCCGTTGGTTATACGCTCTGGTGGTTTCGAGGTAACCCTTTTGCAGCGCAGCGGCATTGCCGTCGAAATCTTCTGGGGGGTCGACGTATACAGTTCCGTCCACCCCAATTTTAAGGAGCTGGTGACTCTTTCCGTTCTTGTCCTGGGCGGTGTACTCGGTGATTTCCTTCGCGATACTGTGCAGACGTTTCTGTGCCGAACTGAATTTTTCGTGAGCGTCATGGAGAAGGAGGTAGACGTCCTTTGCTTCGTCCGAGGCCGCCTGGAACTGTTTTTCGACGATGTCGAACTTTGCGAAGGCGGCGTCCGCGGACTCCCCATGCCAGTCGGAGTCGCGTAGCCCTTTGGTCACGTCCGTCCGGAAGGAGGTGGCGACGGTGTCGAAGTTCCCCGGCAGATTCCGCCACTTGGAGACGGCTTCGGAGAGCGCCGTGAGGTCCACATCCCTGATGGTGGCGTAGTCCAATGTCATCTGACTCCAGGCCCTTCAGTTCTTCTTGTGGGTGTGGTACTTGTTGGCCTGCTCTTTATCTTCCTCAGTGAGCTTGGTCGCTGCCTCGCGCAATGCCCCGGCGACGCCCTTTTCCAATTGGGTGTGCATATATGACATCTGAGCTCGCCAACGTTTCTGGAAGACGCTGAAGGCATCTGCCGACTTGAAGCCCTTGAGGCTGGCCTTTACTTGCCCGGTCTCCTTCATGGCGGTGTCGTCGGCCTTGGCGAAGTTCCCGCGGACCGCAGCGACCTTGCCTGCACGCTCCTTGAGGATGTGCGGCGTGACATGGAGCGCCTTGCCGGGGGAGGCATTACCGCCGCTACCGGATGCGGGGAGTTGGTTCAACTGTGTGTGCGTGCTCTGACGTTGTACGGCTTCCGCTCGAATTTGGGCCCATTCCTCGTCGAATGACATAATTCCCCCTGTTATGTGAGGTTAGAATACTTCCGAGCGTTCTTCTTGAGGTTAGCGAACTCATGCGCGGATGACAGCCCCATTGGCCTCTATCGCTCCGGCAGCCACCCCAAGCTGGGCCAGCGGCACTCCGCGCTTACGCGAGACGAAGAAACCGCGGCCGGGTGGCATGGGCCGTGGCTGGAACGTGCAGGCCAAGCCGTTCATTTGGACCGCGACCGCCGACGAGGCATTCGCCAAAGTCCGCCCTGTACAGACTCACGTCAAGAAACCGGTCGATCACCACGCAAAATAGTGCTAACCGGGTCACGAGATACTATTGATCCGAAACGCTTTGGGTTCGGGCTCGTTGACGGTGTGTGAGTGATCTGGTGGGGGACGCGCGGACCTGGTCGCCGGACGCGCAAGAGGCCGTGCGGTTGCTGGCGGTATCCGCGCTGGTGGAGGGCCGGGACCGGGTAGAGGTTGCCGCCTTGTTCAAGGTGTCGGTCAGGGCGGTGGACAACTGGTGGGCGAGGTGGCGGGCCGGCGGACGGGACGCGCTGCTGTCGCGTCCTCGAGGCCGTTGTGCGGGTGAGCATCAGGTCCTGTCCGAGGCCGAGCAGGCCGCCGTGCGGCAGGCTGTCCTCGATCACACTCCCTCCGGCCTGGGGCTTTCCGGTCAGCTGTGGACGCGGGGCCAGATAGGCCGACTGATCTTCAAACTGTACGGGGTCCGCTTCACCGAGCCCGGGGTGGGCAAGTACCTCAAGCGCTGGGGGCTGACCTTCCAGCGACCGGACAAGCGAGCCATCGAGCAGGATGCGGAAGGGGTCCGGACCTGGCAGGAGGAGACCTGGCCGGCGATCCGGGCCCGGGCGAAGGCCGAGAGGGGCGAGATCCTGTTCGCTGACCAGGTCGGGATCCGCTCGGACCAGGTCACCGGCCGTACCTGGGGCGTCAAGGGGCAGACTCCGGTGGTCCGCCGAACCGGGAACCGGTTCTCCGTGAACGCGATGTCCGCGATCAGCACCAAGGGCCGGATGCACTTCATGGTCTTCACCGAGTCGTTCGACGCGACGGTCATGTGCCGCTTCCTCGCCAGGCTCGTCGGGCACTTCGGCCGGAAGGTCCACCTGATCGTCGACCGGCACTCGGCCCACCGTTCGAAGGCCGTCCGGGCCTGGCTCGCCGACCACGAGGAGAAGATCGAGCTGCACTTCCTGCCCTCGTACTCACCCGAGCTGAACCCGGACGAGCTGGTCAACGCCGACCTCAAGCGCAGCCTTCCCCACAGCCACCGGGCCAGGAACCAGACCGAACTCGCCAGCGAAACCCGCAGGTTCTTCCACCGCCGACAACGCCAGCCCCATGTCATCACCGGCTACTTCAAAGCCCCGCACGTCCGCTACATCATCGACGAGTGAACCCCATGAGTTTCTGATCAAATAGTCGTTCCAATGAATGAC
This sequence comes from Streptomyces violaceusniger Tu 4113, assembly GCF_000147815.2. NCBI lineage: Bacteria > Bacillati > Actinomycetota > Actinomycetes > Kitasatosporales > Streptomycetaceae > Streptomyces > Streptomyces violaceusniger. Next base: position 1,989,001 of record NC_015957.1, read on the forward strand.
TACGGGGCCGTCTGGAAGGCTCTCGGAGTCCGGGCACTTGGACCACCCTCGAGACATATCCCGTGCCGCCTGAGCGGTAAATTCCGCGAGCGAACGGATTTCTTTGGCCGACTCGTTCAGCTGCTGCGATTCCTTGGCCTGTTCGACCATGCTGGCACCAGCAGTGATGAGCAGTCTGCTTCCCGTGTCTTTCTCCGAGTTGGTGCCGCACGGTATGTACAGCAAAATGGCTCTATTACGCTTGCTAATGTAGCCATATGCTTCACCCAGACTTACCGGGATCCCCTGGCTCTGGATGCTTTTGCGTGGGTACTTTCCGCCTGACCGGTAGATGTAGGAGAACCCCACATCTTCTCCTCCAGCCTGGAGCTTGCAGTCTCCGTAGTTCCTCCGTGCGTCGAATTGATACGTCTCTTCCTCGAACTTATCTCCCTTCTTGGGGAGGAGATTTGTGATGGTCTTGCCGGATACTCGCCTGCCGCGGACCTTTTCCGGGATTTCGAGGGCTTCATCAGTTGACTGTGATGCGACCAAAGCCCACAAGGTCCCCGCGCCGACGATAAGTAGGGACGTCAGTGGGACCACGAACGATTTGACGTGCCTTGAGCGAAGAGGTTCGAATGGCATCAAAGGGAGGAGGTTCCTGTCAATGAGACCCAGCGGATCGAGGGTCCTTCCAGTGGACTGTTACGGGTCCGTCCTGCAGCTTCGCTGCACCTGGACACTTGAACCATTCTTGGGACAAGGTGCGAGCTACCTGTGCGGTGAATTCGAGGTACGAGCTGTCTGCTGTCCTCAACTTATGACTTGTTCTACTGAAGCTGTCTGTCTGCTCTGCGGCATCGGCGTTTGTCGCAATGATCAATCGATCTTCGGGGTATCGCGTGGACGGGCAGGGCACGCAGAGCCTGATTCTGTTCTTGTCGGTCATGGTGCCGTATGCGTCACCGAGAGAGACAGGAGTCCCTCGGTTCTGGACGCGGCTGCGTGTGTATTTATTGCCAGGAATTCGAGTGAACCCGATTCCCACATCCTGGCCACCGGCCGTCAAGATGCATTCCCCGCTATACCCAGGAGTTGGCTTCGAGAAGCCCGATGTGTCTTCCTCAAGGCTCGATCCCTTGGTGGGAAGCAGGGGTGCCACGGTTTTGCCCGGGATACGTTCGAAGCAGACCCTGGATGGGATCTCTATCGCGTTGTCGTCCGAACGTGGACCGGCTGTCATCCACCATGCCCCGGCGCCGATGAGGGCCATGGTTAGCGCAGCGATGATGACTATTCCCGTTCTCGACCTCAATACCTCGGGCGATATCGAAGCGGGAGGCATTTCGTTCACCTTGCCTTTCCATCGGAGAACGCCGCGTTAGATGCACCGTATACGTCATCAACCACGCCGCTGATCTTGTCCGCGGGGAGTCCGGCTTGTTGAGCCGCGGCGCGCAGCTTCATGGACTGCCCGGTGTCCTCGCGTACGCCATGTAATGCGAAGGTGTAACACCTATTCGACACGGCTGAGCCACTCCCATGACTCAGAAGCGGGTCTGCGCATCATCTCCGTAAAGAAGTGCATACCTTCAGCATCTTTGGTGTGTGCTGATTCGTACGACACCCGGGGGGAAATCTTGGCTGGCTGATAACTCGCATGTGCACTTCCACTTCGCCCTGCCGGGTCTTCCTGGATCAGCCAGATCGATACCTGGTTCGGCACCCTCACTCGCCAGTCGATCCGTCGCGGCACGTTCTCCAGCGCCAACGTCCTGATCGCGCAGATCCGCAAATAGATCGGCCCCTGGAACGAGCAGGCCAAGCCGTTCATTTGGACCGCGATTGCCGACGAGGCCTTTGCTAAAGTCCGGCCTGTACAGACCAACGTCAAGAAGCTGGTCGATCACAACGCAAAATAATGCCAACCGGGTCAGGAGATACTAGTCATTCCAATGAATGACTACGGGACCGTCTGGAAGGCTCTCGGAGCCCGGGCACTTGAACCATCCTCGAGACATATCACGTGCCACCTGTGCAGCAAATGTAGCGAGCGGATGTATTTCTTTGGTCGACTCGTTCATCTGGTGCGATTCCACGGCCTGTTCGACCAGGCTGGCGCTAACAGTTATGAGCAGTTCTTTCTCCGGGTTGGTGCCGCACGGTATGTACAGCGAAATGGCTCCAGTGCGGTTCCTGGTGTAGCCATATGTCTTACCCAGACTTACCGGGATCCCCTGGATGCTTTTGCGTTTTCCGACTAGCCGATGGATGTAGGAGAAAAACACTTCTTCTCCGCCAGCCTGGAGCTTGCAGTATCCGGAGTACCTCCGCACGTCCAATTGATACGTCTCTTCCTTGAATTTGTCCCCTTTCTTGGGGAGGAGGTTTGTGGCGGTCTTGCCAGATACTCGCTCGTCGCAGACCTTTTCCGGGATTTTGATGGATTCATCGCGCTGTGATGCATCTATGGCCCACCAGGTACCCGCGCCGATGAGAAGCAGTGCCGCTGCGGCTGCAATGATTCGACTGCGTGTTGAGCTCAGCACCTTGAGCCTTTCGGTGAGAAGGAGATCTCGTTCATCGGGACCGGCCGTCCGAATGGGCGTAGTTGGTCTCCTGATATACATCGTCGGCCGCACCGGCAGCTGGACTGCCAGGATCAGTGGAGAGTCCTGCCTGTTGTGCTGCGTCGAGAACCGCTTGTTTTGCGGCCTGGGCGGCCGCTTCGCGCTCGCCGTTCAGATAGTTCTCTCGGTTTTCTTTCCACTATCTGGTCAGCAGCTTCCTGAGGGTCCTTGGTGTAATGATTGAGAGTAGCTTCCTGGATGTCTTCAACTGCCCAGCCGACGACATCGCCACCCACGGGTATCTTGCCTACGCCCATCTCCACGACGCGCGATACCCATTTATTCCCTGTTTCTAGCTTCTGGTTGTATTCATTGATCTTTTCCACGCTATCGTCAGCTGCAGCTATTGCGTCCGCCCGGCCTGCGGAAGTAAGACCAGAAATCTCCCCTCCAGGAGCAGCAGCGCGTGTGGCGGCGGCGGAGAGCGTCTCGTCACCAGGGTTCGCCATGGCATCCCGGATAATTTCGGTGGTCACAGCCTGCTGAGCGTGCGTGATGGATGCATAGGCGTCGGGGTCTTCCGCGGTCGCCTGCAGGAATTGTTTGAGCTCGTTGCCTTCTTCGTTCAAGTCATCAAGATATGCATCAGCGCCGAAGTGCCCGATGTAGCCACTCTGATCGCCGCCAGCGATCGTCCTCTGAATGTCGTGCATGTATTCAGCCGACATATTTCCGAGGCTGTCGGCGATCGGTGCGAGACTGCCATCCGCCTTGACGAGATCTGGGTTTGATCCTATTTTTTCCACTACTGTGTGGAAGAGATCCGCCTGTTCCTGGCCGTGCTTCACGGAAGGGCCGTCGCTGTCATACGCCCGGCCGGTCGTGGCGGACTCGAGAGCGTGTCCTAGTGCATCTTTCCCGAACGTCTTACTCTTTTCGTCCGGCAGGATGTAGCCGCTTGTCTTGTCCGCCGGCCATTCGCGGCCGTTCTTCCCGTCCTTGTCGCCCAGGAAGTAATCAAGGTTGCTCAGCTTCTTGAGGTCGTCGTCCGCGCCTTCGCCCGTGGAACCGTTGAAAAACGCGGTCGACGCCTCGGGGCTGTGGCCGAGGGCCTCGAGGGCACCGGTCATCGGATCCCAGCCGGGGCCGCCCTTTTTGTCGAGGTTGAGGCCGAAGTGATTCTCGCCGTTGAACTGGTCGGGAATGGGCCAGCCGCCACCTTTTCGTTCGATGGTGACCATGTCCTCGGCAACGGGGACGAGGAAGCTCTTGTCGTAGTTTCCGTGTCGCAGCAAGGACGAGAGGGCCTGATAGCCGACGGGCTCGGCGTGGTCGAAACCTATGCCCAGCTCAAGTTTGTTTCGGCCGACCCGTTTGAGCTCTGACTGCCACGCCTTACCGAGGTAGTCCTTGTTCTCGCGGAACGCGGTGTCGGGGTTGTCCTTGCCCGTGGGCGGGTCGGTAGCGGTCGCCAGGGCCACACCCATGCTTGTTTGAATGCTGTGTGCCAGCTTGAGCTGGGTCTTGTCTCCCTCCGCCGAGGCGTCGATGGCGACTTGTGCCTCGAAACGGAGCGCGTCCTTGGGCCCCAGAGCCTTGTAGAAGTCGACCGAGAACTCACGATCCTTGGCGTTGTCCGACAGCAGTTGTTTGAGCTCTGCGAGCTCCTTGGTGCTGAGCTCCTCGCCCTGCTTGTACTTGGCGAGGCTCTTCTTGGCCAGCTGAACCGCTCGCTCGGCCTGGACGTCATCCAGCGAGTCGTACTTCGCGTGGCCGAAGTTGTGGCTGTCGCTGCCGTGGATCTTCTTCAGGGCGCCGGCCGCGGAGTTGTCGATCTCGTCTGCCTTGGCGATGAGGTTGTTGATCCGGCTCGCCAGGTCGTCCAGGTAGTCGAGTTGCTTCTGTGTGCGCTGGTCGCTGTCTCCGCGCTGATGGAGATAAACGCAGTACACCGTGCCGTCGTCCAAGCCGGTGACCCGGACGTTCTTGGTCTTGGCCTCGACGTCTACGAGTTTCTTGATGTCCGACTGGACCTTGACGAGGTCCGAGTGCGCGTCCCGGAGCATGCTCCAGATGCCCTTGGCTTGGGTGTGGGCGTCGCCGAACTCCTTGGCCGTCTTGCGTACGAACGGTTTGGTGACGTCGGAATTGGCGCCTGCCCAGCGGGCGGCATCGGCCTGCTTCACCATGCCGTCAACGGCGTCGGTGGCCAGCGTATCGAGCTGGTCCACCATTTCCTTCCAGTCGTCGGCCGCGGCTCCGAGACTGCTTAGGGAGACGTGATAGATGTCGTCGAAGGTCAGGCGTGCCATGACAAGTCCCCCTTATTTGTAGTACTTGGAGATTTCGGAGACCGGCATGGCGCTGCCGTCCCTCCGTGCCATGGACGCAGCGATCTTCGCATCCTCATTGGTATGCGACTTTTTTGTGTAGTCGAGGTGGTTCGAGATATGAGCGCACGCCTGGAGGAGCGTCTTGAGCTGATCGTTCCACACCATCGCTGTCGTCGTCAGAGCATCGCCGATGGTGAAGTGGTGTGAGGAGAGGACGGTCGCCGCCTTGGTGGTTGACCCGTCGTCCTTGGCGCCGCGGGTAATGTCGCCGGCTTTCTTGAGACGGCCGTGCAGCATGTACGCCTCATGGCCCACCCGGCCCAGGTCGTCCTGGTTCACGACCAGATCGCCTCGAGAGGACGTACTGGCCGCGCCTCCGCTGTCCGCGTGGTTGAGGCGCATACGTGTCGACTGTTTGTCCGCGGCTGCGGCCCGAAGCTGGGACCACTCGTCGTCGAACGTCATACTTCCCCCAAAATGTATGAAGCCGCGTGGTCTGCACGGCAGTTGTGCCTCAAAAGCTAGCAACTGGGTGGGGTCTCGCCCACCACGTTCAGTGCTACTGCTCCGGCAGCCACCCCACCTGGGTCAGCGGCACCCCACGCTTACGCGAGACGAAGAAGCCACGACCCGGCGGCATGGGCCGTGGGCGGACTCCGCCGAAGACGTCGCCCTCGCCGGGGTCGCCGGACAGCACCATGCCCTGGGCGCCGAGCTCCTTTACGCGCTGCATAAAGGACTCGAACATCGAACGGGAGGAGCCTGCGGAATTGCGGGCGATGATGAAGCGCATGCCGACGTCGCGGGCGAAGGGCAGGTTCTCGGTCAGGACTGCCAGCGGGTTGCCGCTGCTGGTGGAGACCAGCTCGTAGTCGTCGATGATGACGAAGAACTGGGGGCCGCTCCACCAACTGCGGTCGCGGAGCTGCTGCGGGGTGATGTCCGGCTTGGGAGCGCGTCGCTCCATCAGGCCGTTCAGCGCACTGGCATGGAGTTCGAGTGCGGACGCGATCGGAGCGTACTCGAGGAGATGACTGTCGGGGATGACCCCGAGCAGGGAACGGCGGTAGTCGCCGACCACGATCTTCGCTTCATCCGGACCGTACCGCTCGATGATCTGCTTGGCGATCAGACGGATCAGCGATGTCTTGCCCGACTCACTTTCACCAAAGATGACGAAGAACGGGTCGGTCTCGAAATCGATGAATACCGGCTCCAGGTTTGTCTCGTCGATGCCGATCGCGATGCCGTGCTGCGGGTATTCGAAGCCCTTGGGGAGCTCGTCCGCGCGGAGCTTGCGCGGGAGCAACCGCACGCGCGGGGCGGGCGGGCCGGACCAGGCGGCGCTGACCGCACGGACGAGTTCGGCCGTGGCGTCCGTCATGCCATTGGGGTCGTGGCCCTTGTCGATTCGCGGCTGAGCGCCCATGAAGTGCAGCTTTTCAGGGAGTTGACCTCGGCCGGGGACGCCGGCCGGGACGTTCGCGGCGACCTTGCGGTCGAACTCCGAGTCCATCGTGTCACCGAGACGCAGTTCCAGCCGGTTGAGCAGCTGGTCCTTCAGCGACGCGCGGACCTCCATGTTGCGGGAGGCGGTGATGACGACATGGACGCCGTAGCCGAGTCCTCGGCCGGCGATGTCGGTGACGATGCCTTCCAGCATTTCGTACTCGGCCTTGAAGTTGCCCCAGCCGTCGACGATGAGAAAGACATCGCCCCAGCCCTGGTCGGCGTGTTGTCCTGCCGCCCGCTGGCGCCGGTAGGTGCCGATGGAGTCGATGTTCTTGGCGCGGAAGTACTCCTCACGCCGGGCGAGAACCCCGGAGACCTCCGCGACGGTCCGCCGTACCTTTTCCGGGTCCAGGCGGGAGGCGACCCCGCCCACATGCGGCAGATCCGCGATGGCATTCATACCGCCGCCACCGAAGTCGAGTGCGTAGAACTGCACCTCGGCAGGGGTGTGGGTGAGAGCGAAGCCCGTGACCAAGGCGCGCATCAGAGTGGACTTGCCGGACTGCGGGCCGCCCACCACCAGCATGTGGCCCGCGGCGCCGGAGAAGTCGCGGTAGAGGATGTCGCGCCGCTGCTCGAACGGCTTGTCGATGAGGCCCAGAGGGACGACAAGACCGCCCGGCCTGGCGTAGTCCGCCGACTGCAGACCCCGCTCCCGGGTGGGGGCCAGCGGCGGCAGCAGCTCGTCCATGGACGGCGCCTCGTCCAGGGGGGGGAGCCAGACCTGGTGGGCGGGCTGCCCCTGGCCTTCCAGACGGCTCACGATGACGTCCAGGACCGTCTCGGCCAGTGCGTCCTCGGGCTGAGCCGGGGCGTTCAGCCTCGCCGGATCCGGGGCGGCGTAGGTCACCGGGACCGGGGCGGCCGTGAACAGCACCGGCCGGCGTTCGACGGGCAGGGACGCGCTGTCGAATTGCGCGGGGGCCGTGCGGTACGTGCCGGAGACGTACGCCGCCTTGAAGCGGGTCATCTCATCGGTACCGAACTTCAGATAGCCGGAGCCGGGCACGGGGGGAAGGTGGTAGGCGTCCGGCACGCCCAGGGCCGTACGGGACTCGGCGGCGGAGAAGGTGCGCAGACCGATGCGATAGGAGAGGTACGTCTCCAGGCCGCGCAGGCGGCCCTCCTCCAGCCGCTGCGAGGCGAGCAGCAGATGCACACCCAGCGATCGGCCGATTCGGCCGATCTGGATGAACATCTCGATGAAGTCCGGCTTCGCCGTCAACAGCTCGCTGAACTCGTCGATCACCAGAACGAGTGATGCCAGGGGCTCCAGCGGGGCTCCGGCCGCCCGCGCCTTTTCGTAGTCGTGCATGTTCGCGTAATTGCCCGCCGAACGCAGCAGCTCCTGACGACGCTGCAGCTCACCGGTGATCGAGTCGCGCATGCGGTCGACCAGCGTCAGGTCGTCGGCGAGGTTGGTGATGACCGCGGCCACGTGCGGCAGCTCCGACATGCCCGCGAAGGTGGCGCCGCCCTTGAAGTCCGCGAGGACGAAGTTGAGGGTCTCGGACGAATGCGTGACCGCCAGCCCCAGCACCAGTGTCCGCAGCAGCTCCGACTTGCCCGAGCCCGTCGCGCCGACGCACAGACCGTGCGGGCCCATACCCTCCTGCGCCGCCTCCTTCAGGTCCAGCATGACCGGGGAGCCGTCCTCCGAGACCCCGATCGGCACCCGCAGCCGCTCGGCGAGCGAGCGGGGCCGCCAGGTACGGGAGACGTCCACCGAACCGGCGTCGCCCAGCCCCAGCAGCTCGGTGAAGTCCAGGTTGGCCAGCAGCGGCTCATCGTCGTCGTCCCCGCCCATGCGCAGCGGCGCGAGCTGCCGCGCGAGCGCCTCCGCCGCCTCCACGGACAGCGAGTCGGGTGTGCCGTCGTACCCGGCGACCTGCGACTCCAGCTGCAGCCTGCCCGGCCGTACGACGATCGACAGACCGCCGCGCGGCTCGTCGAGTTCGCCCGCCACGACCTCGATGACGGTGACGCCCTGCAGCCCCTCGGCCGCCGCGAACGCCGAGTCCGGCGGCACCATCGCGCCGTCGAGCACGAGCACCAGCTGCGGCTGGTCGAGGAGCGGCTGCCCGTCCCTGCTGAAGCGGGTACGGCCTTCCAGCCGCCCCCTCAGCAGCTCCTCCACCTCGGCCAGGGAGTCGCCGAACAGCCGCCGCGAGCCCGCGCCGTCGAAGGACCCCGGCACCTGCGCATGGGGGAGCCACTTCGTCCACTCCCACTGCTCCGCCGCGCCGCGCGAGGCGACCGTCGCGATGACGAGGTCCTCCGGCGAGTGCAGGGTGGCCAGTTGGGCGATCAGTGCCCTGGCGATGCCGTGCACCTGCTCCGGAGCTCCGGACACGGTCATGTGGTAGAAGGCGCGCAGCGACACCGCCATGGGCAGGTTGTCCAGTGACCCCTGGGTCGCGAGGAAACGCTGCATCGCGCCTGCCGTCAGCGGCTCCAGCCCGTCCACGGTGGCGGTCTCGGGGGCTATCAGGGGTGTGGAGAGCTGCTGGGTTCCGAGCCCGAGCCGCACCTGCACGAAGTCGTGGTCGGTCAGCCGCCGTTCCCACACCCGGCCGCCCTCGGCGACGATCGACCAGAGCTGCTCCGGGGCGGGGTGCAGATAGAACTGGGCGTCGCGCTGCCGCTGGGCCGTGCGCCGTACGGTCCGGCGCGTCTGCGCGAGGTACTTGAGGTAGTCGCGGCGCATGTCCGCCCGCTGGCCCTGAGAGCCCTGCCGATGCCGCGTGATCATGGCGATGGTCATGCCGAGCGTGGAGAACATCATCATGACGCCCATGATCTTCATCATCGGGGCGGCACCCGGCATGAAGAAGTAGACCATCGACGAACCCATGCCGAGCGTCGGCAGCAGCTGCATGAGCATGCCTTCTTGCTGCCCGCGCGGCAGTTCCGGGGGTGGCTCGAGGTGGAGTTCCTCGGTCGGCACCTCGGGCGGCAGAGCCCTTGGCTGGCGCTTGACGACGACCTGGCTCACCGGATCCCTCATCCCTCCACACGGAGGGACAGTTCTCGTCCGGCACCCCCGTGGCGACGGCCTCCCTCCGCGAGTCAGCGATCCTATCGACGTATCAGCTCCAGAGCCCCGGTAGGGTGGCCGCCGCGCGCATGACACCGGCGATGTCGCAGACCGAACCAGGGGGCCTTACACGTGAGTACGTCCGCAACAACCGGTTTCTGCAGGGTGACCGTCGTCGCGCCCGACAGCCGGATCGATGTCGCTCTCCCGGAGGACATCCCTGTCGCCGACGTTTACCCGGAGATCCTGCGCCTGACGGGGCAGACGCAGCCGCCCGGCGCTCCCACCGGGTATCACCTGGTGCGACGCGACGGCAACGTCCTGGACAGCAGCCGCTCTCTCCTGGCCCAGCAGATCCTGGACGGGGAACTGCTGGCTCTGCGGCCCTTCGCCGAGTCGCTGCCGCCCGCCGTCTATGACGATGTGTCCGATGCGATCGCCTCCGCGGTCACGCGCGACCGCACGCTGTGGAACGACCGGTTCCTCCGAGCCGCGGGGCTGCTCGGAGGGGCGCTGCTCCTCATCCTCATGGGCTTCGTGCTCTGGTTCGCCGATCCCGTCAAGCACGACATGCACGGCCTCCCGGGCATCATCGCCGCCGCCGTCGGCGTGCTGTTGACCGCCCTCGCCGGCGTGCGGGCGCGGGTGTACGAGGACCGCGCCTCCGCCATCGCCCTCGGCATGGCCGCCCTTCCCCATCTCATGATCGCCGGGTCGGGGATCATGGCCCTGGACGCGGGAGACGGCGTCGGACGACTCCAGTTCCTGCTCGGCTGCGTCACCGTGCTCGTCGGCTCGGCCGTCCTGGTCATCGTCATGCCCAGTGGCGACGCTCCTTTCGTCGCCGCCGTGTTCGCGGCGAGTGTCGGGACCCTCGCCACCTTCTGCGAGATCCTCACCGACGCCGGCGCCACCGAGACGGCCGCCGTGTGCGCCGTCGTCGCGATCGGAGTGATCGCCTTCCTGCCGGGGCTGTCGGCTCGCGTCGCCCGTCTGCCCATCGGCTACGACGCGCCCCGCTCGTCGGCCGATGACCTCGACGCCGGCCCCGACGCCGAGCCCCTCGACATCCACCGCATCGCCGCCCAGACCCGGCGCGGTCACGAGATGCTGTTGGGCATGGTCGGCGGCTGCTCGGCCGTCGTCGTGGGTGCCGCCGCGGTGCTGGGTTTCTCCGAGGGCGTGTGGGCGCAGCTTCTCGCGCTCGCGGCCGGTCTGGCGATGCTGCTGCGTGCCCGCCTCTTCCGTTACACCGCCCAGGTCGCCGCCGTCTTCGGCGCGGGGCTGCTCGCCCTGGCCCTGCTCGTACTGGGGCTGTCGCTCAACCCGCCGGCCGACGCGGTCCTCAAGCTCCTGACCGAGAACGACCGTGGGCCGCTGGACATCCGGACGATCTGGCTCGCCGTGTCCGTGACCGTGGGCGCAGGCTTGATCATCGGCGTCGCTCTGGTCATTCCGAAGAAGGGCCTGTCACCCTTCTGGGGACGTCTGTCCGACCTGGCCGAGAGCGCCTTCCTGCTCTCTCTGGTACCCCTGTGTCTCGCCGTGCTGGACGTCTACAGCTCGGCACGGAGCCTGACCAGTGGCTGAGGGCCTCGCCGCTCATCCGGGAGGGCCGTCCACCGTACGGCTGACCGAGGAGTTCGGGAGGCGTGGGTGGAGCCGCTGAGCGAGGACGATCCGCGGCGGCTTGGGCCTTATCACCTCATCGCCAGGCTGGCTCCTGGTGATGACGGCCCCCGGGCGGCCGCCCGCCTCTTCCTCGCCCGCAGTGCCGGTGGCGTCCGCACGGTGCTGATCAGTACGCCGTCTGCCGAGCTCGCCGACGACGCGGCGTATCGGGGCCGTTTTCTGACGGAGGCGGAGAACGCACGGCGGCTCGGCGGCGCTCGGCCGCTTGCCTGTCTCACCCCCGTAGAGATCTCGGGCAGCGCGTCGGACCTCCCCTGGAGCGCGTTTCCGTACCGTCCGATGCTGCCCCTGCCGAGTGTGTTGCAGGTGTGCGGAGGGCCGCTTCCGGTCCGGACAGTACGTGCGCTGGGGGCGGCTCTGGCCGAGACGCTGGCAGAGATCCACGAGGCAGGCCTCACCCACGCGGGGATCACGCCGGGGACCGTGTTCGTCGCGGGTGGCGGGCCGTGGCTGGGAGGCTTCGGCGCGGTACGGACAGCGGGGCCGGACGGGCAGACGCGGATGGGGCTTTCCGGGCCGGCCGCGGACGACCTGCCTCCGGAGCAGGCGGTGGGCGGGCGCCCGCGGCCGCTGGGGGACGTCTACGCGCTGGGCGCGGTCCTGGCGTACGCGGTGACCGGGCGGCGGCTGCCCGACGCGGGCGATCTGCCGCAGGAGCTGAGGAGCATCGTGCTCCCGTGTCTCGCTCCGGACCCGGCGGACCGGCCGACGGCGGCGGCGTTGGCGGACGGGCTGACCCGGGGGGTGCGGCTCCCGCCGCCGGCGGGCGTGACGGTGGGCCCCTCAGGACCCGCGCCGACGGTCCTCGACGGAGGGCCCGCGCGTCCGCCCGCGCCGGTGCCCTCCGGCGGGCCCGGTTCGACCGCGCTGGACGGGGGCACCCGCGGGGCGGCGGCGTTACTGAGCCCCGGCTGGCTGTCGGCGCCGGTGGTCGTCGCACTGGCCGAGCAGTCCTCGGCGACGCTGGCGGCGGAGGTCGAGCCGGCGGAAGCGGAGTCGACGGCGGACGCGCCGCTCGAGGAGGGGGCGCCGGGCCCGGGAGAGGCGCCCGGCGCGCCCGAACTCATCGCCGCGGGCCGGGGGGACACGCCCGGCGCCCCGCACGCGCCGACCCGCCTGTCCGGCGGCGTGACCGCTGCCAGGAGTCCGTCTGGGCAGGACGCCGCACGCCCGTCCAGGCGAACCCTGCTCATCGGGGCGGCCGGTGGCACGGCCGGTATCGCGCTCGGCGGCGGTGCGACGTGGATGGCGACTGACGAGGACCCGCCGCCGCCCACCACGGCTGAGCGACTGGCAGCGGCCACCCACTCCCGCCGTCGGCTCGCCGGCGCCCCGCCCACACCGCTGTGGCGCCATGACCTGACCGGCGGGCCACCGACCCACCCCCCGCTCATCTGGGCGGACAAGGTAGCCGTCGTCGCGAACGATACGACCGTCATCGGAGTCGACCTCCATACGGGCAAGCGACTCTGGGCACAGGACCAACTCCGGCCCAAGGGACGGCTTCTGTCCGTCGGCAAGGATTCGATCCTGGTCCCGGGCGACGGACTCGCCGCGCTGTCCGCCGGCACCGGCGACATCCAGTGGTGGCCGAAGAGCTTCCGGCGGGGTGGCCGCACTCCGTACGCCGCCCTGCTGGCGGCCGAAGGCGGGACCGTCTGGCTCGCGGCGGGCGGCCAGGGGAGCGGCTCAGCCGGCGATCGTGTCGTGATCGCCTACAACCTGACCGGGCGGAACGAACTCTGGCGTGGCCCCCTGCCCGGCGGCTTCGACGAGGGGTATCTGACGCAGGACGCCCTCGTCGTGCGGGGCGACACGTTCCTGGCATTCGACCGGGGGCGGGGGACGCGGCGGTGGAAGCGGTCCTATGAGGGCGTGACCGGCGGACGGCCGGTGACCACGGATGGCCGCAGCACCCTCATCGCCGCTGTCAGCACCACCCTGCGCGGATACGGCCTGGCGCACGGTGGTGGCGGGCCCGAGTGGAGCGTGCGGGCCAAGGGCGAGGCCGGATCCGGGCATACCGCCGACTTCGGTGCTCCGGTCGTGCACGACGACGTCGTGTACGCCTCGGACGGAGGCTACGCGGTCCACGCGCTCTCCACGGCCACTGGAGAGGTGCGATGGCAGCGCACCTACGCCTTCGCGATGAAGACGCTGTCCGGGGCCCGCACACCCGACACTGCCGTGGATCCGTCCGGGCGCACGGTGCTCACGGCGAACGACGTGGAAGTCGACGCTTTCGACGCGGAGGACGGTGCCCTGCGGTGGCGCTTCATGGACCTCGGCGCCGCGGCGGACAAGGGGTCCGTCGTGGCTCGGCGCAGGGTGGCCGTGACGGACGACCTGGCCGTCGTGGTCAGCGGGAGAAGCGTCTACGCCTTGCCGTTGAGCTGAGCCAGGGCGCCAGGGAGGAGTGAATGGAACCGCAGCGAGAGGCCGAACCGACCCGGCTCGGCCCGTACCGCGTCATCGGCACGCTGGACGCCGGTGGGCACGCCGACGACGCGCGCCGCCGCATCGTCCGGGACGAGCGCACCGGCCGCACGGCGGTGCTGATGCTGCCGCACAAAACCCTCGCCGACGACTCCGGATACCGGGTGCGGTTCCGGTCGGAGGCCGAGAACTCCCGTCGTCTGACCGGGCCTTGGGCGGCCCCCGTGATCGATGTCGCCGGGCCCGACGCGGATCTCCCCTGGGTCGCGTATGCCTGCTTCCCCGCCCTGCCGCTTCCCGCCGCGCTTGCCGCCTGCGACGGCCCCCTTCCCGAACCCACGGTGCGCGCGCTCGGCGCGGTCCTCGCTCACGCCCTCGCGCACTGGCATGCGAGCGGCCTCGTACACGCCGGGATATCGCCGCAGGCCACGCTCCTCATGGCCGACGGGCCCCGGCTGACCGGGTACGGACTGGTGCGAGCGGCGACGCCGCACGGCCCGGACCGCGGCACGCCGCTCGGGGGCGACGCCTTCAGCCTGCCGCCGGAACAGCGAGCGGGTGAACGGCCCAGCCCGGCCGGGGACGTCTACGCACTGGGCGCCGTGCTCTGCTACGCCGCGACCGGCCGCCCGGACGTGGCCGAGCAGATGCGCGCGGCACTGCCGGAAGCGCTGAGGGAACTGCTCGCGGCCTGTCTCGCCCAAGAGCCCGGGCAGCGGCCCCGGCCGGACGCGCTGACCCGGGAGCTCCGGGCGGCATCGGCCCCCGAAACGGCTCGCCGTCTGCCCGACGCCGTGGCGACGGCGCTTGCCAGGCAGGCCGCGGCGTATCCGGCGGAGGTCCCCGTGAGGGCCCCCGCGCCCGTCAAGGAGGCGGCTGCCACCGAGCCGCCGGGTCGCTCCCGGCGTGCCCTGGTCGTCGGTGGCCTCTCCGGAGCGGTCGGCCTCGCGCTCGGGGCGGGCGGAGTGGCCGGCTGGCGGGCGGCCGGCGAGGATGCGGGATCGCGCGGGACATCCGACCGGCGAGGCATCGCGCCCGCTCCGCTGTGGCGCCACGACATCGGGAGCGAGCCACAGCAGACACCGCTGCTCTGGCGCGGCAGGACCGCCCTTGTCTCGACCACCGACGCCGTGACCGCGCTGAATCTCCGGACCGGCAAGAAGATCTGGTCGCGCGAAGATCTCTATCCCATGTCCGCCCTCACGCTGCTCGGTAACGGGACATTCGTCTCCCCGGACACCTCGGCCTTTTCCGTTGTCTCGCTCGCCACGGGCCGTATCAAGGGGGTGGAGCGGCGGTACGACGGAGTGGACGGCCCGGCGATCTACCAATTCCTCGGGGCCGTCAAGGACATCTGCTGGTTCCTGACCAGAAGGTATGGCGGTGGGGGAGCGGAGAGCGGGGACCATGCGGTGGTCTGCTACGACTCCGTGCGGCGCAAGGAGATCTGGCGCACCCCGCTTCCCGCTCCCTATCGGGGAGACGGCACGACCACCGCGCTGTGGCCCAGCACCATGCTGCTGCTGCCGAGCCAAGGGGACGACGCCGGCGAGGACGCCTCCTCGTACCTGGCACTCGACCGCCGTAGCGGCCGGAAGCTGTGGACCCGAAAGTTCCGTGGGATGAAGGACGAGAGCGCCAAGCAGCGTCTGGTGGCTCCGGGAGATCTCCTGGTCTCCTGCGACGACCATGTGCTCAGGGCGTACCACATCTCCGGCGGCGAAGAACGCTGGCGGATCGCGACCAAGGGAAGAGTGTCCGGCACTCCGGCCGCTCAGGGGCGGTCGGTTTACGCCACCGATTCCCGCGCCATCACCTATGCCGTCGATGCGCGCAGCGGCAGGCCACGTTGGCGGCGCGGAAGTGCCGCTCCCCTGGAGTCCTCGTGGACGAGGGGCGACACCGCGGTGAGCCACTCGGGCGCCACGGTCCTCCAGGTGACCGATTCGGAGATCGAGGCCCTGGACGCGGCGGACGGTTCGTTGCGGTGGCGGTCGGCGCTCGCCGGAAGGGGCCGACAAGCCGCGGTCCCGGGCCAGGTCGTGGGCGTCGCACCCGGAATCGTCCTCGTCCTGAACGGCACCATCCTCTACGCACTGCCAGTGGACTGATACGGATACCGATGGTCTCTCCTCTCACCCACGACGATCCGCGAGCCCTCGGTTCGTACACCCTTCTCGCCCGGCTCGGCGGCGGCGGAATGGGCACCGTCTATCTCGGCCGCTCGCCCAGGGGACGGATGGTCGCCCTCAAGACCGTGCACACCCAGTACGCCGGGCAGGCCGAATTCCGGGCCCGGTTCCAACTGGAGACCGACGCGGCACGCGTCATCGGCGGACAGTACGGCGCACAGGTCATCGACGCCGATCCCCTTGCCCCGACGCCCTGGCTCGCCACCGAATACGTCCTCGGCCCGCCGCTGGACGACGCGGTCGCGCTCTGCGGCGCGCTGCCCGAACAGGCCGTACGGGCGCTGGGAGCCGCCCTGTGCGACGCGCTCGCCCAGCTCCACCGGTCCGATGTGGTCCACCGCGACCTCAAGCCCTCCAACATCCTGCTGACCGCCCTCGGCCCCAAGGTCATCGACTTCGGCATCGCCCGTGCGGCGGGCGACGACCGGCTGACCCGTACGGGCGCGGCGGCCGGAACGCCCGCCTATATGTCGCCCGAACAAGTGGCCGGTGGTGAACACGCCGCCGCGGGCGATGTGTTCGCCCTCGCCGGAGTGCTCGTCTTCGCGGCCACCGGCCGCCCGCCCTTCGGCAGCGGACAGCCCGCCGATCTGCTCTACCGGGTGCGGTACGCCGAGCCCGACCTGTCCGGGACGCCGGAGGGGCTGAGGGCGACGCTGGCGATGTGTCTCGCCAAGAATCCCGGAGCGCGGCCCGGCACGCTGGAGCTGGGAGAGCGGCTCCGCGCGGGCACCGACCACGCCGGTGACCTGCGGCGGTTCGCGGACCACCTGCCGGACCCGGTCCTCGCGGAGATCGCCCGGCGCTGCACGGCCGTATGGGAGGACCAGCCCGGCAGGCTCCCGGCTCCCCAAGCAGAGCCCCGTACCGAAACCGCCGGGCCGCGGCGGGTGGGAGCCGCACTCTCCCGGCGGAAGCTGATCGCGGCGGTGGGCGGCGGTGCGCTCGTGGCCGGCGGGGCGGCCGGGGCTTGGGCCTGGTTCGGGCCGGACGGATCCGACGGCGGTACGGCCGCGACGCCCCGCTCCACCCGGCGTCCTGCCGGTGCGGGGCCACGTCTGGTGTGGAAGATGTCGGTCTCCGGGGTGACCACGGACGTCCAGTCCCTGATCGTCGGCGACCATGTCGTGATCGTCCACGACAACGGGTTCCTTTGCGTGGACGCGAAGACGGGCGAAAAACGGGGCGAGAGCGATCGGACCGTCCCCGTCGTCGTCGACGGGGACCGGCTCCTCGCCTGCGAGGCGGACGACCGGAGCGGCGCCACCACGGTCGCTCCCGTCAACCTCGAGACGGGCAATCTCCAAACCCCGATCGCTCATACCGGCTCCTTGGGCCTCGAACCGAAGCTTCTCGCCGTGATGGACGGCACCTTGTTCGCCGAGGGATACGCGAAAGGCGGCGAGAAGCGGCAGGCCATCAGTCTGCGTACCGGGAAACGACGGTGGAGCCGAGCCATCGCCGCGGCTACCAGCGACCCCATCGCCGCGGTACCCGCCGGTGCCTCACTCCTGCGCTTCTCGGGGGAGCAGGCCAGCTCCATCGACCCACGCGGCGGGGACCAGCGCTGGTCGAAGCGGATTCCGCTCGGATCGGACGCGGTGACCGCCCTGGACCGGTGCTTCGCCGTCACCGATGATCACCTGTTCACCGGTGGGCGGGAGCTTCTCGCAGTGCGCACCACCGACGGCGCGACCGCGTGGCGGTTCGGCGCCGAACGGACATCCGGGGAGAGCTACGACCCGAGCATGGAGCACTACGGCCCGCCGGTCGTCAAGGACGGTGTGGTCTACAGCGTCGAGCGGAGAGGCGGCCTCATCGCCCTGGACGCGAAGAGCGGGCGGCTGCTGTGGCAGGAGAGGGCGGCAGCCGACCAGGCGACCGCTTCCGAAGCCTATGAGTCCACCCCGGTCGTCGGCGAGAAGTACTTCTACGCCTCGCCGGAGAAGGACCGATGGGCCAGGGCTGTCGACCTCCGCACCCATCGCACGGCGTGGACCTTCCAGGGCCCTTCCGGTGACAAGGACGGCGTATCCGCCTCCGTGATGCAGGTACACCGCCGCGCGGGCCTGGTCGTCATCACCAGCGGCAAGACCGTATGCGCCATCCCGCTGGAATGACCTGGCACGCGGTCCGCCCGGCCGTCCCGCGGCCCCGTTGATCCCGACCAGCCCCCATCGACCAGGAGACCTTTCGTCATGAAACCCCTCGGCACCGGCGATCCGCTGCGCCTGGGCCCGTACCGCCTCATCGGCGTTCTGGGCGCGGGTGGCATGGGCCAGGTCTACCTCGGGCGGGACGGGCAGGGCCGGACGGCCGCCGTGAAGGTACTGCGGCCCGAAGTGGCTCACGACCCCCACATGGCCCAGCGTTTCGTGCGCGAGGCGCACGCGGCCCAGGCCGTGCGGGGCGACGGCGTGGCGCGGGTGCTCGCGGCGCAGACCGAGGGCGGACGGCCGTGGATCGCCACGGAGTTCCTCGCCGGGCCCACGCTCGACCAGGCCGTCGAGCGCTACGGCGCCCTGGAGGAGCCCGCCGTAAGGGCGTTGGGAGCCGCGCTCGTCCGCACGCTCCACGACATCCACGGTGCCGGGCTGGTCCACCGCGACCTCAAACCGTCCAACATCGTGCTGACCTCCCGCGGCCCGAGGATCATCGACTTCGGGATCGCCCGGCCCGAGCACGGGCTGACCCTGACCACCACGGGACAGACCGTCGCCACCCCCGGCTACGCCGCGCCCGAGCAGGTCCTGGGGCAGCGGACCGGCCCCGCGGGCGATGTGTTCTCCCTCGGAGTGGTCCTCGCCTACGCGGCGGGCGGCCGGCCGGTCTACGAGGGCGGCCATGTGGCCGCCGTGCAGTACCAGGTGGTGCACGGTGAGCCGGAGTTGGGCTCGGTGCCCGGCGCGCTGCGGCCGCTGATCGAGCCCTGTCTGTCCAAGGATCCCGGGGGCCGCCCCGGTCTCGACTGGATCGGCCAGGCGCTGGCGCCGCCCCGGGGCGCGGACCGGGCCTGGAAGAGCGGACCGCTCGCGCAGGACATCGCCCGGCGCGAGGCGGATGCCCGGCGCATGGCCGCGCTGCCCGGCGACCGGACGGGCCCCTCCCGGCGGCGGCTCATCGGCACGCTCGCCGCCGGCGGCACCGTGCTCGCGGCGGGTGGCGGAGGCATCGCGTGGTGGCTGCTGCGCGGCGACGAGGCGGAGGCCGGCGGGCGGCCCTGGGAGGCCGAGCCGCTGGCGCGCTATGACGAAGGCACAGCCCCACAGCCGCTGTGGGGTCCGGTCCGCGTCGCAGAGACGTCCGGCACCGATCTGCCCGCTCCGTTGCCCGTCCACGACCTCGTCGTCGTCGCGATCCCGAGCGGTGCTCTGCGCGCGTACGACGTGCGGCGGGGGGAGCGGCGGTGGACCTCCGAACGCACTGCCGCCGCCACCGCCCGCGTGCTCGCCGCGTCCGACGACGTCATCCTTACGGCCGATACCAAGGGGGCGCTGCTCGCGCTGAGCACCAAGGACGGCAGGAAGCGGTGGTCGGCGCCGGGTGCCGACGCGGCGGTGCTGCTCGGCGCCGACGAGAGCGCGGCGTACCTCGCCACACGCGGCGGTGGGATACGCGCCGTGGACCTCACCTCGCACAGCACTCTGTGGACGGTCCCGGCGCCCGTGAGGACATCCGCCAGGGCACCGGCCGAAGCGGCGGTCGCCGACGGCCGCCTGGTGATCCACGGATCCGACGGCAGCGTGGCCGCCCTCGACACCCGTACGGGCAGGACCGCCTGGGGCCCGCACGAGCAGGGGTCCACCACCGCCCTCGCCCCCGCCGTCGCGGACGGCGTCGTCCACCTCGGGGGGAAGAGCCTGAGGGCACTCGCCCTGGCGAGTGGTGAGGAGAAGTGGGCCCGCGCCGGGCAGGACGCGAGCGGCTGGAGCGCGCCGGCCGTTCGGAAGGGCGTTGTGTACGCCGTGGACGGAAGCGACCTCTCGGCGCGGCGGGCGGATGACGGGGCGGAGATGTGGACGCTGCCGTTCGCGGCCGACGACCGTCCCCTTGACGCACCCGTCGCCGAGGGCGGCAGTGTGTGGGCGGCCGTCGACATGCGCGGGGACCAGGGCGTGGTGGCGGTCGATGTCCGCAGCGGAAGCATCGCTTGGCCGTACGCCCCGGGGGCCGAGGGAGGCTGGCGGCTCGCGACAGCCGGGAACCGCGTGTTCGCACTGCAGTCCGGCACCCTGACCGCCATGCCCGTCTTCTAGCCCCACCCCACCGGCGCCCCCGCCCCCGCCGCCCCCCGCCAAGAGCAGCCCCCGCCCACCCCCCGCCAAGACGCTGGTACTCTGTGTGCTGGCCGTATGCGTACGCGTCCCCGGAGGTCTCGAGTCTCGGGAGACAGCGCCCAGCGGACCCCGCCTCCCGAGTCACGGAAGATCCCCTGAGACATCGACCAGGGGCACTCGGCGGCTGATACGAGAGCAAGGAGTACCGAGTGTCGCTCGACGCCGTTACCAAGAAGCAGATCATGACCGAGTTCGCCACCAAGGAAGGCGACACCGGCTCCCCCGAGGTCCAGGTCGCGCTGCTGACGCGCCGCATCTCCGACCTCACCGAGCACCTCAAGACCCACAAGCACGACCACCACTCCCGCCGTGGTCTGCTGCTGCTGGTCGGCCAGCGCCGCCGGCTGCTGCAGTACCTGGCGAAGAAGGACATCACGCGCTTCCGTGCGCTGGTGGAGCGCCTGGGTATCCGCCGGGGTGCGGCGGGCGCCAAGTAGGACGCCATGGAGGGAGCGGTTCCCGCTACGGGGGCCGCTCCCTTTGCCATACACGGCGCCGTACGGTTTCAGCCAAAGGTGAACCGTACGGCCTTCGCGCCGGTGCGTAGCGTGCTCGCTACGTACCGTAGGGGCCGGAGAGCACAGCCGTCGTGATGACGGCCGAAGCTTTGTAGTCTGGTCCCAACAACGCCATAACGAACGAGGAGGAGCGCCTCATTCCCGCCGCACCGGCGCCACAGGAGCCGGTCCTCGGTAGTGGCTCCCGGAACTGGCAATTCCGGTGGCTTCGATCGAAGACCGGCCCGGCCGCCGGCCCGCAAGGCCAGGGGCGCTGCTCCACCACCGTCCACCGTCACACGGACGAGGGACGCAGAAGAGGAGATTTCCCTGGTGGAGAACGAGACCCACTACGCCGAAGCAGTCATCGACAACGGCACCTTCGGCACCCGCACCATCCGTTTCGAGACGGGCCGCCTGGCCCGTCAGGCCGCCGGTTCGGCCGTGGCCTACCTGGACGACGACACCATGGTGCTGTCGGCCACCACCGTTTCCAAGAACCCCAAGGACCAGCTCGACTTCTTCCCGCTCACGGTCGATGTCGAGGAGCGGATGTACGCGGCGGGGCGCATCCCCGGCTCGTTCTTCCGCCGTGAGGGCCGCCCCTCCGAGGACGCGATCCTCACCTGCCGTCTGATCGACCGCCCGCTGCGCCCGTCCTTCAAGAAGGGCCTGCGCAACGAGATCCAGGTCGTCGAGACGATCATGGCGCTCAACCCCGACCACCTCTACGACGTGGTCGCGATCAACGCCGCCTCCTGCTCCACGCAACTGGCCGGGCTGCCCTTCTCCGGTCCGATCGGCGGTACCCGCGTCGCCCTGATCAAGGGCCAGTGGGTGGCCTTCCCGACCCACTCCGAGCTGGAGGAGGCCGTCTTCGACATGGTCGTCGCCGGTCGCGTCCTGGAGGACGGCGACGTCGCGATCATGATGGTCGAGGCCGAGGCCACCCAGCAGACCATCCAGCTGGTCAAGGATGGCGCCGAGGCCCCCACCGAGGAGATCGTCGCCGCCGGCCTGGAGGCGTCGAAGCCCTTCATCAAGGTCCTGTGCAAGGCGCAGGCGGACCTCGCCGCCAAGGCCGCCAAGCCGACCGCCGAGTTCCCGATCTTCCTCGACTTCCAGGACGACATCCTGGAGGCGCTGACCGCCGCCGTCCGCGACGAGCTGGCCCAGGCGCTGACCATCGCGGGCAAGCAGGAGCGCGAGGCCGAGCTGGACCGGGTCAAGGGCCTGGCCGCCGAGAAGCTGCTGCCGCAGTTCGAGGGACGCGAGAAGGAGATCTCCGCCGCGTACCGCGCGCTGACCAAGACCCTGGTGCGCGAGCGCGTCATCAAGGAGAAGAAGCGCATCGACGGCCGCGGCGTCACGGACATCCGTACGCTCGCCGCCGAGGTCGAGGCGATTCCGCGGGTCCACGGCTCGGCGCTGTTCGAGCGCGGCGAGACCCAGATCCTGGGCGTCACCACGCTGAACATGCTCCGCATGGAGCAGCAGCTGGACACGCTCGCGCCCGAGACGCGCAAGCGCTACATGCACAACTACAACTTCCCGCCGTACTCCACCGGTGAGACCGGCCGCGTCGGCTCGCCCAAGCGCCGCGAGATCGGCCACGGCGCCCTGGCCGAGCGGGCGCTGCTGCCCGTGCTGCCGACGCGCGAGGAGTTCCCGTACGCCATCCGCCAGGTCTCCGAGGCGCTCAGCTCCAACGGCTCGACCTCCATGGGGTCGGTCTGCGCTTCGACGATGTCGCTGCTCAACGCCGGTGTGCCGCTGAAGGCGCCGGTCGCGGGCATCGCCATGGGCCTGATCTCCCAGGAGATCGACGGCGAGACCCACTACGTCACCCTCACCGACATCCTCGGTGCGGAGGACGCGTTCGGCGACATGGACTTCAAGGTCGCCGGCACCAAGCAGTTCGTCACCGCGCTGCAGCTGGACACCAAGCTGGACGGCATTCCGGCGTCCGTGCTGGCCGCGGCCCTCAAGCAGGCCCGCGACGCCCGGCTGCACATCCTCGATGTGATGAACGAGGCCATCGACGTCCCGGACGAGATGTCCCCCAACGCGCCGCGGATCATCACCGTCAAGATCCCGGTGGACAAGATCGGTGAGGTCATCGGCCCCAAGGGCAAGATGATCAACCAGATCCAGGAGGACACCGGCGCCGACATCACCATCGAGGACGACGGCACCATCTACATCGGTGCCGTCGACGGCCCGGCCGCCGAGGCCGCCCGCGCGACCATCAACGGCATCGCCAACCCGACCATGCCGGAGGTCGGCGAGCGCTACCTGGGCACGGTCGTGAAGACCACCACCTTCGGTGCCTTCGTCTCCCTGCTCCCGGGCAAGGACGGCCTGCTGCACATCTCGCAGATCCGCAAGCTGGCCGGTGGCAAGCGCGTGGAGAACGTCGAGGACGTGCTGAAGGTCGGCGCCAAAGTCCAGGTCGAGATTGCCGAGATCGACCAGCGCGGCAAGCTCTCCCTCATCCCGGTCCTCGAGGACGGAGAGGGCGGCTCGGACGCGGATGCGGACGAGGCGAGCGACGAAGCGCAGCCCCAGTCGAAGGACGAAGCCGCCAAGTGACGTCCCGCGACGACGAGACGACGGCCCGCACCTCCTCGGAGGCGCGGGCCGTCGCCCGTACCCAAACGCTTCTCGAGGGCGAGAACGGCATCGGAACGGTCCGCAGGACGACCCTCCCCGGGGGCTTGCGCGTCGTCACCGAGACCCTCCCGTCCGTGCGCTCGGCGACCTTCGGCATCTGGGCGCACGTCGGCTCGCGCGACGAGACCCCGACGCTCGGCGGGGCCACCCACTATCTGGAACACCTGCTCTTCAAGGGCACCCGGCGGCGCAGCGCGCTGGACATCTCCGCCGCCATCGACGAGGTCGGCGGCGAGATGAACGCGTTCACCGCCAAGGAGTACACCTGCTACTACGCGCGGGTGCTCGACACCGATCTGCCGCTGGCCATCGACGTCGTCTGCGACATGCTGACCGGCTCGGTGATCGGCGCGGCGGACGTGGACGCGGAGCGCGGTGTCGTCCTCGAAGAGATCGCGATGACCGAGGACGACCCGGGCGACTGTGTGCACGACCTGTTCGCCCACACCATGCTCGGTGACACCCCGCTCGGCCGCCCGGTCCTGGGCACCGTCGACACCGTCAACGCCCTGGGCCGCGACCAGATCGCCCGCTTCTACCGGAAGCACTACGACCCGACGCATCTGGTCGTCGCCGCCGCGGGCAATGTGGACCACGACGACGTGGTGCGCCAGGTGCACGCGGCGTTCGACGGGGCGGGCGCCCTGTCCCGTACCGACGCGCTCCCGGTCGCCCCGCGCTCCGGCATCCGGGCGATCCGTACGGCGGGCAAGGTCGGGCTGCTGAACCGCAAGACCGAGCAGGCCCATGTCGTCCTCGGCATGCCGGGCATCCCGCGCACCGACGACCGCCGCTGGGCGCTCGGGGTGCTCAACACCGCCCTCGGCGGCGGTATGAGCTCCCGGCTCTTCCAGGAGGTCCGGGAGAAGCGCGGGCTCGCCTACAGCGTCTACTCCTACACCTCCAGCTTCGCCGACTGCGGACTCTTCGGCGTCTACGCCGGCTGCCGCCCGAACCAGGTGCACGACGTCCTCAAGATCTGCCGCGACGAACTCACCCAGGTCGCGGAGAACGGCCTCAGCGACGAGGAGTTGCGGCGCGCCGTCGGCCAGCTCGCCGGCTCCACCGTGCTGGGCCTGGAGGACACCGGCGCGCTCATGAACCGGATCGGCAAGAGCGAGCTGTGCTGGGGCGAGCAGATGTCGGTGGACGACATGCTCGAGCGGATCGCGGCGGTCACCCCGGACGAGGTGCGCGAGGTGGCGCGCGATGTACTGGGACAGCGTCCTTCGCTGTCCGTCATCGGCCCGCTGAAGGACAAGCAGGCGGCCCGTCTGGACGAGGCCGTCGCCTAGCCCGTGCCGAAGCCTCCCGGATCGAAGGAATCAGGATCGATGAGCAAGCTGCGTGTGGCCGTTCTCGGTGCCAGGGGCCGGATCGGCGCCGAGGCCGTACGAGCCGTGGAGGCCGCCGAGGACCTGGAGCTGGTCGCCGCGCTGGGGCGGGGCGACGGGCTCGAGACCCTGGTCGAGGCGGGCGCCGAGGTGGCGGTCGAGCTGACCGAACCGGCCTCGGTGATGGAGAACCTCGAGTTCTGCGTCCGCCACGGCATCCACGGCGTCGTCGGCACCACCGGCTGGACGGACGAGCGCCTGGCGCGGCTGGGCGGCTGGCTCGACGCCTCGCCGACCACCGGCGTGCTCATCGCGCCCAACTTCTCCATCGGTGCCGTGCTGACCATGCGGTTCGCCCGCCAGGCCGCCCGGTTCTTC
Organism: Streptomyces violaceusniger Tu 4113; assembly: GCF_000147815.2. Classification (NCBI taxonomy): domain Bacteria; kingdom Bacillati; phylum Actinomycetota; class Actinomycetes; order Kitasatosporales; family Streptomycetaceae; genus Streptomyces; species Streptomyces violaceusniger. Next base: position 2,013,974 of record NC_015957.1, read on the forward strand.
GAATCGGTCGAGGTCATCGAGCTGCACCACCCCAAGAAGGTGGACGCTCCCTCCGGCACGGCCGCGCGCACCGCCCAGCTCATCGCCGAGGCCCGGCGGGAGGCCGGCTGCGCCCCGCAGCCGGACGCCACCACCACGGCGCTCGACGGCGCGCGAGGCGCCGACGTGGACGGGGTGCCGGTGCACTCGGTGCGGCTGCGCGGGCTCCTCGCCCATCAGGAGGTCCTGCTGGGCGGCGAGGGCGAGACGCTCACCATCCGCCATGACTCCACCCACCACAGCAGCTTCATGCCCGGCATCCTGCTCGGCGTCCGCCGCGTGGTGACCACCCCCGGCCTGACCTTCGGCCTGGAACACTTCCTGGATCTGGACTGAGGGCACAGCGGTGCGCGCAAAGATCACATATTTCGTTCTCGCGGCCGTGCTGGTCGTCTACTTCGTGCTGGTCGGCGACCGCGGGGTGCTGCTGATCCGGGAGGGCACCCCGGTCACGATCGCCTTCGGCCTGGCGGTGCTGGTGATGCCCCTCATCGGCGTCTGGTTCCTATGGCAGACCACGCAGTTCGCGCGGAGCGCGGACCAGCTCGCCCGGGAGCTGGAAGCGGAGGGCGGCCTCCCGGTCGACGAGCTGGTACGGACGCCCGGCGGGCGGATCGACCGGGACTCGGCGGACGCCGTCTTCGCCAAGCGCCGGGCCGAGACGGAGCAGTCGCCGGACGACTGGCGGTCCTGGTTCCGGCTCGCCGTGGCGTACCACGACGCCCGGGACACCCCGCGCGCCCGTAAGGCCATGCAGCGCGCCATCGCCCTGCACGACGGCAAGCCGGTGCGGGCGGCCGGCGGCTGACCCCGGGGCCGCCCGCGGCGGTACGGCTCAGCGGTGGGCGGCGGCCCAGCCCTCGATCGCGTCGGCGGCCCGCTCGAAGCTCTCCGCATGGCCCAGGAAGTCGGCGCCATGGGTGGTGAACATGGTCTCCGGCGCTCCGCCGCGCACCGGTTCGAGCAGCACTGCCTGGCCCTGGACGGTCCGCGGCAGGCCCAGCCACCGGACCGGCTGCTGGACCGTGCGTATCGCGGCGATGTCCTGCCACCGCACGGTGGTGCTGCGGACGAGGCCGATCCGGCGCAGCCCCTGGGCGCTCACCTCGACGCCGATGCGCACCAGCCTTACGGCTGTCACGATCATCAGCGCCGCGACGGCGGCGCAGATGCCCGCCGCGGGCAGCGATCCCGCCACCGCGATGATCATGGTGGAGAAGAGGACGTACGAGGCGAGCAGGAGCAGAAGAGCGGCGCCCCCGACCCTCCAGGGCCCCGGTCGGTAAGGACGGCGCCAGCGGTCCCGGTCTTCGTAGCCGAGCGGGTCCGCTCCGGCCGCCGCGTCATCATCGTGGGCGCGGTCGGCGGTCAGGAAGGGCAGGGGCACGGAAGGTCCTCACTCACACACATGTCCGGATGGGCCTGTGCTGGGTGAGGCTATCCCAGCGCCGGTCAGCGTCCGTTGGACGCCTCGGGCCGCTGGATCTGTTGGGTGGGGTGCGACTGGCTGTCGAGGGCGGGCATCCCGAACATCAGCGAGCCGATGAACCCCGCGATGATCGTGAGCCCGATCAGAGTCCGCCCGGCTATCTGGGACGGTGTGGCGCGGGGGCGGGGCGGTGGGGTGACATTGCTGCGGAAACGATCGGCTTCGGCGACGAAGGCGAACGGCACGGGCTCTCGCCGACGGAACATCTGCGGGCTCTCCTTGGAACCTCGAACGTGAGTACTTCAATGTGTAGGACGTGTGAATGAGCGATTGGGTGCCCTGATCCGTCCACTTTTTGTCAGAAAGTTTGGCGGAGCGGGACTGTCGGTGGTGGCCCGTAAGCTGGGCGCCGCCCCGAGCGATGCACCACGGAAGGACCCGCGCGTGACCGAGATCCCCGCCGAGACCGAGAAGGCCGGCTTCCGCAGCGATGTGACCGTCGAGCTGGTCAAGCACAGCGCCGCCGACTCCGATGTGCTGTGGGCCGCGCGGGTGTCGACCGCGGGCGAGCAGTCCCTCGAGGAGATCACCAAGGACCCGGAGCGCTCCAAGGGGCTGATCAACTTCCTGATGCGGGACCGCCACGGCAGCCCGTTCGAGCACAACTCGATGACCTTCTTCATCAGCGCCCCGATCTTCGTCTTCCGCGAGTTCATGCGGCACCGCGTGGGCTGGTCGTACAACGAGGAGTCCGGTCGCTACCGCCGCCTGGAGCCGGTGTTCTACGTGCCGGGGGAGGCGCGCAAGCTGGTCCAGCAGGGCCGCCCGGGGAAGTACGAGTTCGTCGAGGGCACCGCGGCGCAGCACGAGCTGACCGGCCGGGTGATGGAGGACGCGTACCGCCATGCGTACGAGGCGTACCAGGAGATGCTGGCCGCGGGAGTGGCCCGCGAGGTGGCCCGTTCGGTGCTCCCGGTCGGCCTGTTCTCCTCGATGTACGCGACCTGCAACGCCCGCTCGCTGATGCACTTCCTCGGCCTGCGCACCCAGCACGAGCAGGCCGCGGTGCCCTCGTTCCCGCAGCGGGAGATCGAGATGGTGGGGGAGAAGATGGAGGCGGCCTGGTCGCGGCTGATGCCGCTCACCCACGCGGCCTTCAACGCCAACGGCCGAGTGGCCCCGTAGCCCGGGCCGGGCCGCTCCCCGGACGGATCACCGGGTGAAGTGTCCGTATTGCGGCGTTTCGAGAAGTTCATCTAGGCTGAACAAACGGGCCCGGCACTGCTTGAACCCCCGAGCAGGCAGTGCCGGGTCCCATCTCTTCGCTCCGTCCGCCGCCCCGAGCGAGCGCCGTGGGGCGCGCTACGAGTAGCGTGGGCCCCATGGCACCGACATCCACATCGCAGACCCCTTTCGGGCGGGTGCTGACCGCCATGGTCACGCCATTCACCACTGCCGGCGCGCTCGATCTCGACGGCGCCCAGCGACTCGCCGTTCATCTGGTGGACGCCGGTAATGACGGCCTGATCCTCAATGGCACCACCGGTGAGTCCCCCACCACCAGCGATGCGGAGAAAGCCCAGCTCGTACGCGCCGTGGTGGAGGCGGTCGGGGACCGCGCCCACGTCGTGGCCGGAGCCGGTACCAATGACACCCGGCACAGCGTCGAGCTCGCCCGCGCGGCCGAGCAGGCCGGTGCCCACGGGCTGCTGGCGGTTACGCCGTACTACAGCAAGCCTCCGCAGGAAGGTCTCCTCCGGCACTTCACCGCCATCGCCGACGCCACCGGCCTGCCGGTCATGCTTTACGACATCCCGGGCCGCAGCGGTGTCCCGATCGGCACCGAGACCATCGTCCGGCTCGCCGAGCACCCGCGCATCGTCGCCAACAAGGACGCCAAGGGCGACCTCGGACGCGCCAGCTGGGCCATCGCCCGCTCGCGTCTCGCCTGGTACTCCGGCGACGACATGCTGAACCTGCCGCTGCTGTCGGTCGGCGCGGTCGGCTTCGTCTCCGTGGTCGGCCACCTGGTCAGCCCCGAGCTGCGGGCGATGCTGGAGGCCCATCTCGCGGGCGACGTCGCGAAGGCAACGGAGATCCACCAGAAGCTGCTGCCGGTCTTCACCGGCATGTTCCGCACCCAGGGAGTGATCACGGCCAAGGCCGCGCTCGCCCTTCAGGGGCAGCCCGCGGGGCCGCTGCGCCTGCCGTTGGTCGAGCTGACCGCCGAGGAAACGGAACAGCTGAAGCGCGATCTCGCCGCGGGCGGGGTACAGCTCTAAGCAAAGAGGCGATTGGTCGCACCTTCATACTTCACAACTGCATACAGACACATCAGCAAGTGTACGAATGTCACGCGCGCCATGTGCCCAGGGGGCATGTGGCGCGTGTGGTGAGGAGAGTCTTTTGAGTCATCCGCATCCTGAGCTTGGCCCTCCGCCGAAGCTCCCCGAGGGCGGCCTGCGTGTCACCCCACTCGGCGGCCTCGGTGAGATCGGCCGGAACATGACGGTCTTCGAGTACGGTGGCCGGCTGCTGATCGTCGACTGCGGGGTGCTCTTCCCCGAGGAGGAGCAGCCCGGAGTCGACCTGATCCTGCCGGACTTCACGTCCATCCGGGACCGCCTCGACGACATCGACGGCATCGTCCTGACCCACGGGCACGAGGACCATATCGGCGGCGTCCCCTTCCTGCTGCGCGAGAAGGCCGACATCCCGCTGATCGGCTCCAAGCTGACCCTCGCCCTGATCGAGGCGAAGCTGCAGGAGCACCGGATCCGCCCGTACACCCTCGAGGTCGAGGAGGGGCACCGCGAGCGGATCGGCCCCTTCGAGTGCGAGTTCATCGCGGTCAACCACTCCATCCCGGACGCCCTCGCGGTCGCCATCCGCACCCCGGCCGGCATGGCCGTGCACACCGGCGACTTCAAGATGGACCAGTTGCCGCTGGACGGCCGCCTCACGGATCTGCCCGCGTTCGCCAAGCTCGGCGAGGAGGGCATCGATCTGCTCCTGGTGGACTCCACCAACGCAGAGGTCCCCGGGTTCGTACCGCCCGAGCGCGATATCTCCGGCGTACTGCGCCAGGTCTTCAGCAACGCGCAGAAGCGCATCATCGTCGCCAGCTTCGCCAGCCATGTGCACCGCATCCAGCAAATCCTCGACGCGGCCCATGAGCACGGACGCAGGGTCGCCTTCGTCGGCCGCTCGATGGTCCGCAACATGGGCATCGCACGTGACCTCGGCTATCTGCGGGTGCCGGCCGGTCTCGTGGTGGATGTGAAGACCCTCGACGACCTACCGGACGAGGAGGTGGTGCTCGTCTGCACGGGCTCCCAGGGCGAGCCGATGGCCGCGCTGTCCCGGATGGCCAACCGCGATCACCAGATCCGGATCGTCCAGGGCGACACGGTGATCCTGGCCTCGTCGCTGATCCCCGGCAATGAGAACGCGGTGTACCGGGTCATCAACGGACTGACGCGATGGGGCGCCACGGTCGTCCACAAGGGCAATGCCAAGGTCCATGTCTCCGGCCACGCCTCGGCCGGCGAGCTGCTGTACTTCTACAACATCTGCAAGCCCAAGAACCTGATGCCGGTGCACGGCGAATGGCGCCATCTACGGGCCAACGCCGAACTGGGCGCGTTGACCGGGGTTCCGAAGAACCGTTGCGTCATCGCCGAGGACGGGGTCGTGGTCGACCTCGTCGACGGCATCGCCAAGATCGTCGGCAAGGTGCAGGCGGGATACGTGTACGTGGACGGCCTCTCGGTCGGCGATGTCACGGAGACCTCGCTCAAGGACCGCCGCATCCTCGGCGAGGAGGGCATCATCTCGATCTTCGTGGTCGTCGACAGTTCGACCGGCAAGGTCGTGGGTGGTCCGCATATCCACGCAAGGGGCTCCGGGATCGAGGACTCGGCCTTCACCGCGGTCATCCCGAAGATCGAGGATGCCATGGTGAAGTCGGCCTCCGACGGGGTCGTGGACGCGCATCAGCTCCAGCAGTTGGCGCGGCGCGCGGTCGGTAAGTGGGTCTCCGACAGCTACCGACGGCGCCCGATGATCCTTCCGGTGGTCGTCGAGGTCTGACGTCTGGTCTGACACCTCCTCAGCACCACACCGGCGCTGAACACCCGGCGGGGCTCCTCGATTTGCATCGAGGAGCCCCGCTCCAGTACGTTTACGGCTCCGCCAGAGGGGAACCCGGAGGACTCAACGGTCTCCGGAGGAGCCCACCGGCGGGGTGGAAATCGACTCAGAGAAATTCTGATAAAGTCGGGGACACCGAAAGGGAAGGCCCTCCAACGGCCACCGGAAACGGAATTCGGACCGGAAACGGAACGGAAAACGGATCTGGTAAGGTTGGAAACACCGAAGGGAAGCGCCCGGAGAGACCGGTGAAACGGTTTCAAAGGAAGCGTCCGTTCCTTGAGAACTCAACAGCGTGCCAAAAGTCAACGCCAGATATGTTGATACCCCGTCCATCTCGGACGAGGTTCCTTTGGAAAAATACACAGCGAGGACGCTGTGGGCGGACTGGATTATTCCTCTGGTCTGCTCCGCTCTCGTGACTGTGTGACCGGGATATCCCGGAAGCATTCACGGAGAGTTTGATCCTGGCTCAGGACGAACGCTGGCGGCGTGCTTAACACATGCAAGTCGAACGATGAACCGGTTTCGGCCGGGGATTAGTGGCGAACGGGTGAGTAACACGTGGGCAATCTGCCCTGCACTCTGGGACAAGCCCTGGAAACGGGGTCTAATACCGGATATGACACGCTCCCGCATGGGATGCGTGTGGAAAGCTCCGGCGGTGCAGGATGAGCCCGCGGCCTATCAGCTTGTTGGTGGGGTGATGGCCTACCAAGGCGACGACGGGTAGCCGGCCTGAGAGGGCGACCGGCCACACTGGGACTGAGACACGGCCCAGACTCCTACGGGAGGCAGCAGTGGGGAATATTGCACAATGGGCGAAAGCCTGATGCAGCGACGCCGCGTGAGGGATGACGGCCTTCGGGTTGTAAACCTCTTTCAGCAGGGAAGAAGCGAGAGTGACGGTACCTGCAGAAGAAGCGCCGGCTAACTACGTGCCAGCAGCCGCGGTAATACGTAGGGCGCAAGCGTTGTCCGGAATTATTGGGCGTAAAGAGCTCGTAGGCGGCTTGTCACGTCGGATGTGAAAGCCCGGGGCTTAACTCCGGGTCTGCATTCGATACGGGCAGGCTAGAGTTCGGTAGGGGAGATCGGAATTCCTGGTGTAGCGGTGAAATGCGCAGATATCAGGAGGAACACCGGTGGCGAAGGCGGATCTCTGGGCCGATACTGACGCTGAGGAGCGAAAGCGTGGGGAGCGAACAGGATTAGATACCCTGGTAGTCCACGCCGTAAACGTTGGGAACTAGGTGTGGGCGACATTCCACGTCGTCCGCGCCGCAGCTAACGCATTAAGTTCCCCGCCTGGGGAGTACGGCCGCAAGGCTAAAACTCAAAGGAATTGACGGGGGCCCGCACAAGCGGCGGAGCATGTGGCTTAATTCGACGCAACGCGAAGAACCTTACCAAGGCTTGACATACACCGGAAACATCCAGAGACAGGGGCCCCCTTGTGGTCGGTGTACAGGTGGTGCATGGCTGTCGTCAGCTCGTGTCGTGAGATGTTGGGTTAAGTCCCGCAACGAGCGCAACCCTTGTTCTGTGTTGCCAGCATGCCTTTCGGGGTGATGGGGACTCACAGGAGACTGCCGGGGTCAACTCGGAGGAAGGTGGGGACGACGTCAAGTCATCATGCCCCTTATGTCTTGGGCTGCACACGTGCTACAATGGCCGGTACAATGAGCTGCGAAGCCGTGAGGTGGAGCGAATCTCAAAAAGCCGGTCTCAGTTCGGATTGGGGTCTGCAACTCGACCCCATGAAGTCGGAGTCGCTAGTAATCGCAGATCAGCATTGCTGCGGTGAATACGTTCCCGGGCCTTGTACACACCGCCCGTCACGTCACGAAAGTCGGTAACACCCGAAGCCGGTGGCCCAACCCTTGTGGGGGGAGCCGTCGAAGGTGGGACTGGCGATTGGGACGAAGTCGTAACAAGGTAGCCGTACCGGAAGGTGCGGCTGGATCACCTCCTTTCTAAGGAGCACATGGCCGACTGCGAGCGCATGTCTCGCACGGTTTGCTCATGGGTGGAACGTTGACTATTCGGCACGGTCCTTCATGTGAAGACCGCTAGTACTGCCCTCCGGGGCGTGGAACGCGGATCGGATCAGAGGACGGTGCCGGGCACGCTGTTGGGTGTCTGAGGGTACGGGCAAATTTTTGCTTGTTCCTTCGGCCGGTCCCGGTGAACCACATCAATGGGTGTGGGTGACGGGGTACGGGTCGTTGTTTGAGAACTGCACAGTGGACGCGAGCATCTGTGGCCAAGTTTTTAAGGGCGCACGGTGGATGCCTTGGTACCAGGAACCGATGAAGGACGTGGGAGGCCGCGATAGGCCCCGGGGAGCTGTCAACCGAGCTTTGATCCGGGGGTGTCCGAATGGGGAAACCCGGCAGTCGTCATGGGCTGTCACCCATACCTGAACACATAGGGTATGTGGAGGGAACGCGGGGAAGTGAAACATCTCAGTACCCGCAGGAAGAGAAAACAACCGTGATTCCGGGAGTAGTGGCGAGCGAAGCCGGATGAGGCTAAACCGTATGTGTGTGATACCCGGCAGGGGTTGCGCATGCGGGGTTGTGGGAATGAGCTTCAGTCGTCTGCCGGCGACTGGGCGAGTTAGAAACCATTGCGATAGGCGAAGGACATGCGAAAGGTCCGGCTTAGAGGGTAAGACCCCCGTAGCTGAAATCGTGATGGCTTGCTTGCTCATCTCCCAAGTAGCACGGGGCCCGAGAAATCCCGTGTGAATCTGGCGGGACCACCCGCTAAGCCTAAATATTCCCTGGTGACCGATAGCGGATAGTACCGTGAGGGAATGGTGAAAAGTACCGCGGGAGCGGAGTGAAATAGTACCTGAAACCGTGTGCCTACAAGCCGTGGGAGCGTCGCCGTGTTCTTCGGAGCACGGTCGTGACTGCGTGCCTTTTGAAGAATGAGCCTGCGAGTTTGCGGTGTGTTGCGAGGTTAACCCGTGTGGGGAAGCCGTAGCGAAAGCGAGTCCGAATAGGGCGGTATAGTAGCGCGCTCAAGACCCGAAGCGGAGTGATCTAGCCATGGGCAGGTTGAAGCGGAGGTAAGACTTCGTGGAGGACCGAACCCACCAGGGTTGAAAACCTGGGGGATGACCTGTGGTTAGGGGTGAAAGGCCAATCAAACTCCGTGATAGCTGGTTCTCCCCGAAATGCATTTAGGTGCAGCGTCGTGTGTTTCTTGCCGGAGGTAGAGCACTGGATAGGCGATGGGCCCTACCGGGTTACTGACCTTAGCCAAACTCCGAATGCCGGTAAGTGAGAGCGCGGCAGTGAGACTGTGGGGGATAAGCTCCATGGTCGAGAGGGAAACAGCCCAGAGCATCGACTAAGGCCCCTAAGCGTACGCTAAGTGGGAAAGGATGTGGAGTCGCAGAGACAACCAGGAGGTTGGCTTAGAAGCAGCCATCCTTGAAAGAGTGCGTAATAGCTCACTGGTCAAGTGATTCCGCGCCGACAATGTAGCGGGGCTCAAGCGTACCGCCGAAGTCGTGTCATTGCAGCATTACCCCCAACGGGGGCTGTGATGAGTAGGGGAGCGTCGTGTGCCGGGTGAAGCAGCCGTGTAAGCGAGTTGTGGATGGTTCACGAGTGAGAATGCAGGCATGAGTAGCGATACACACGTGGGAAACGTGTGCGCCGATTGACTAAGGGTTCCTGGGTCAAGCTGATCTGCCCAGGGTAAGTCGGGACCTAAGGCGAGGCCGACAGGCGTAGTCGATGGACAACCGGTTGATATTCCGGTACCCGCTTTGAAGCGTCAACGTCGAACCAGGCGATGCTAAGTCCGTGAAGCCGCCCTGGAGCCTTCGGGCAAAGGGGAGTGGTGGAGCCGACGGTCCAGACCTGTAGTAGGTGAGTGATGGGGTGACGCAGGAAGGTAGTCCAGCCCGGGCGGTGGTTGTCCCGGGGTAAGGGTGTAGCCCGAGGGGTAGGTAAATCCGTCCCTCATGTGGGTGAGACCTGATGCCGAGCCGATTGTGGTGAAGTGGATGATCCTATGCTGTCGAGAAAAGCCTCTAGCGAGTTTCATGGCGGCCCGTACCCTAAACCGACTCAGGTGGTCAGGTAGAGAATACCGAGGCGTTCGGGTGAACTATGGTTAAGGAACTCGGCAAAATGCCCCCGTAACTTCGGGAGAAGGGGGGCCATTGTTGGTGATCACCCTTGCGGTGTGAGCCGGTGGTGGCCGCAGAGACCAGCGAGAAGCGACTGTTTACTAAAAACACAGGTCCGTGCGAAGCCGTAAGGCGATGTATACGGACTGACGCCTGCCCGGTGCTGGAACGTTAAGGGGACCGGTTAGTCACATTTCGGTGTGGCGAAGCTGAGAACTTAAGCGCCAGTAAACGGCGGTGGTAACTATAACCATCCTAAGGTAGCGAAATTCCTTGTCGGGTAAGTTCCGACCTGCACGAATGGCGTAACGACTTCTCGACTGTCTCAACCATAGGCCCGGTGAAATTGCACTACGAGTAAAGATGCTCGTTTCGCGCAGCAGGACGGAAAGACCCCGGGACCTTTACTATAGCTTGATATTGGTGTTCGGTTCGGCTTGTGTAGGATAGGTGGGAGACTGTGAACTCTGGACGCCAGTTCAGGGGGAGTCATTGTTGAAATACCACTCTGGTCGTGCTGGATGTCTAACCTGGGTCCGTGATCCGGATCAGGGACAGTGTCTGGTGGGTAGTTTAACTGGGGCGGTTGCCTCCTAAAGGGTAACGGAGGCGCCCAAAGGTTCCCTCAGCCTGGTTGGCAATCAGGTGTTGAGTGTAAGTGCACAAGGGAGCTTGACTGTGAGACCGACGGGTCGAGCAGGGACGAAAGTCGGGACTAGTGATCCGGCGGTGGCTTGTGGAAGCGCCGTCGCTCAACGGATAAAAGGTACCCCGGGGATAACAGGCTGATCTTCCCCAAGAGTCCATATCGACGGGATGGTTTGGCACCTCGATGTCGGCTCGTCGCATCCTGGGGCTGGAGTCGGTCCCAAGGGTTGGGCTGTTCGCCCATTAAAGCGGTACGCGAGCTGGGTTTAGAACGTCGTGAGACAGTTCGGTCCCTATCCGCTGTGCGCGTAGGAGTCTTGAGAAGGGCTGTCCCTAGTACGAGAGGACCGGGACGGACGAACCTCTGGTGTGCCAGTTGTCCTGCCAAGGGCATGGCTGGTTGGCTACGTTCGGGAGGGATAACCGCTGAAAGCATCTAAGCGGGAAGCCTGCTTCGAGATGAGGACTCCCACCCACTTGATGGGTTAAGGCTCCCAGTAGACGACTGGGTTGATAGGCCAGATATGGAAGCCGGGTAACCGGTGGAGTTGACTGGTACTAATAGGCCGAGGGCTTGTCCTCAGGTGCTCGCGTCCACTGTGTTGGTTCTGAAGCAATGAACCGTATTGAACCCCCCTCTTGTTTGGGGTGTGGTTCCGGTTCAGCTTTATAGTGTTTCGGTGGTCATAGCGTTAGGGAAACGCCCGGTTACATTTCGAACCCGGAAGCTAAGCCTTTCAGCGCCGATGGTACTGCAGGGGGGACCCTGTGGGAGAGTAGGACACCGCCGAACAAATATTGCAAAGAGCCCTGTCGGGACTTCGGTCACCGACAGGGCTCTTCTGCTGTTGTGTTGTGGGCTACTCGGTGTTCATGTTGCCTGGGCAACATGCCGCTCATGGGGACACCTACGGATGAGCTGCTGCATGAGTTGACCCGGGCGCGTGTGCGGCCGGGCGACGAGGTAATCGTGCCGTCCTACGGCACTCCTGAGGCCGCTGAAGCGGTGCTGCTGGCCGGTGCCCGGCCGGTGTTCGTGGACATCGACGCCCATACCTACTGCATAGACCCGGCCGCGGTGGCCGAGGCGCTGACGCCCCGGACCGCGGCCATCGTAGCCATTCACACCTTCGGACATCCCGCCGACATGGCGGCCCTCACCGACCTGGGCCAGCGGCACGGCGTGCTGGTGATCGGATACGGGTCGGTCGGTGAGCCCGCCGGGGAGATTCTGCGGCGGCAGGCCAACGCGGCCTATCTGGACGGAAAGTTGCGCGGAGTTCTCACGCCGCCGGTCGCGCCCGGCGTGGAACACACCTATCAGCAGTACGTCGTTCGGGTTCCCGGCAACGGCCGGCCGGACCGGGATGCCTTCGCCCGCACGCTGCGTTCTCGCGGCGTCGTTTGCCATGTGCCCGTACAGACACCCGCGCACCGCACCGCGCGCTTCCGGCGCGATCTGTGGCTTGCGGAGACCGAGCGGGCGGCCGATGAATGCCTGGCGCTGCCCGTCGATCCGACCATGTCGCGGCGGGAGTTGCAGCGCGTGGTCTCGGCCTGCAATGCGCTGGGCGGGCTGCTGCAGTCAGCCGCCTGAGGCACGGGGGCGAGTGGTCGGGAGCGCACCCGAGTTCGGGTATGATCTATCCCGTCGACGCGCCCCAATAGCTCAGTCGGCAGAGCGTCTCCATGGTAAGGAGAAGGTCTACGGTTCGATTCCGTATTGGGGCTCTCCTGCGAAAGGCCCCCGCCACGTGGCGGGGGCCTTCGTCATGTTCGGGCATTGCGCGGGGGCGCCAAGCGCCCCCGGCCGCCCGCCTCAGGAATCGGCGTGCTCGGGGACGCGCATCACCAGGATCGCCATGTCGTCCGACGGCGGCTCCGCCGCGAAGCGCTCCACGGCCCGGAGCACCCGGGCGGCCACCGCGCCCGCCGTAAGGCCGGTAGAGGTCGTGAGGACGTCGATAAGGCCGTCGTCGCCGAGCATCCTGGTGCCCTCGCGCCGCTCCGTCACCCCGTCGGTGACGCACAGCAGCACATCGCCCGGGTCGAGCGTCACCGTCTGCTCGTACAGCTCGAGGTCCTCCATGACGCCGAGCAGCGGCTGGGGCTCGGCCGCCGCCTCCACGCTGCCGTCCTGGCGCAGCCGGAGCGGCAGGGGGTGTCCGGCGCAGACGACCTTGAGCATCGCGCTGCCGTCGTGCTGGGGCCACAACTCCCCGTAGAGGAGGGTCAGGAAGCGGCTGCGGGCGCCCTCGTCGAGGATGGCCGCGTTGAGCCGCTCCAGGACCGCCGGGCCCCCGAAACCCTCGCGGGCGAGCAGCCGCAGGGCGTGCCGGGCGAGTCCGGTGACCGCGGCGGCCTCCGGTCCGGTGCCGCAGACATCGCCGATGGCGAAGCCGTACGCCCCGTCGCGGATCGGGAAGAGGTCGTAGAAGTCGCCGCCGACCTCATTGCCCTCGCCCGCCGCGCGGTAGATGACCTCGACCTCGACTCCGGGGACCTCGGGCTGCTCGGGCGGCAGCAGACTGCGCTGCAGGGACTGGCTGATGGCGGTGCGCTCCGAGTAGAGCCGCGCGTTGTCCAGCGCGAGCGCGGCCCGGCGGGAGAGGTCCTCGGCGAGCTCCAGGTTCTCCTGGCGGAAGTGCTCGTCGGTGGGCTTGCCGAGGATGAGCATGCCGATGACGCGGTTACGGGCCACCAGGGGCAGTACGACGGTCTCCCCGCCGACCGCGGAGGCGGTCGCGAGCGAGGCGCCGGGGCCGGAGGAGGGGCGGGCGGAGTCGCCGAGGCTGAGGCTGCGCAGGGAGGTGCGCAGGGCGGCGGCGTGGGCCGCGTCATAGGGGCCGGACCAGCTCCGGGCGCCGCCGGTGGGGACCTGCTCCGGTGGGTCGATCTTCATCAGCAGGGCCTTGAGCCCGTCGATGCGGTCCTCGTCCTCGTGCAGGACGTACGACAGCTCGGGCTCGGACGCCTGGTCGGCGACCGTATAGACGGCGCACCAACTGGCCAGCGTGGGCACCGTCATCTGGGCCATCAGCGCCAGCGTCTGATCGCGGTCCAGGGTGCCCGCGAGGAGGTCGGACGCCTCGACAAGGAAGGACAGCGAGCCGCGGCGCAGCCGCTCCAGCTCGGTGAGACGGGCGCGCTCGACGGCGAGGGCGATGCGGTCGGCGGCGAACTGCAGCCGCAGGGCCTCTTCGTTGCTGTAGCGGGCGGGGGATTCGGCGGCGACGCCGAGCGAGCCGGTGAGCCGGCCCTCGACCTTCAGCGGGACGGTGACGACGGAACGCATGCCCGTGTTCACCAGCAGTGGAACGGCGCCGGGCACCGCGGACAGATCCTCGTGGACCGCGGGCATCCGGGCCGAGCCGTAGCGCCCGGTGCCCGCTTCGACGGGGACGCGGGCGAAGCGCTGGCGGGCGGAGGGCAGCCCGGTGGAGGCGCGGACCTCCAACTCGGTCTCGTCGTCGGTGGCGAGCAGCAGATAGGCGGCGTCGCCGTCGAGCATGTCACGGGCCCGCTCGACGGTGCGCTGGAGCAGACCGTCGAGGTCGTCGGGGGCCGGAGAGCCGATGAAGACCTCGAAGGCGTCGGTGGCCTGGCCCCGGTCGGAGGTGTCGGCGGTGTCGACATTCGCACCGCGCATCGGGCTCTGCAGGACGGCGCGCTCGCGTTCGCCCACCAGCAGACAGACGGTGGACGGCTCGCCCTCGGCGTCGCGGATGCGCAGATGGGAGGCGTAGACGGGGGCGACCCGGCCGTCGGCGCCGCGGATGCCGTAGGAGCCCTCCCAGCGCGAGAGCAGGAGGGCCTCGGCGACGCCGGTGCCGGTGCCTGGGGTGTGCGGCCACGCCGCGAGGTCGGTCAGCGGCTTGCCGATGACCTGCTCCGGTGGGTAGCCGAACAGCTCCTGAGCGTCGTCGTTCCAGGCGCTGATCAGACCGCCGCTGTCGACCTGGACGACCCCGACCCGGACCCGGGCGTCGGCGATGGGCAGGGCGCTGGAGGGCAGGGCGGGCCCGGCCGCTCGGGTCCCGGCCGGGCGGTCGGGGAAATCGAGCTGGAACCAGACCTGCTTGTGGGTCGCGGTGTACTCGACGCCCCAGCGGCCGGCGAGGGCCGCGCACAGCAGGAGACCTCGGCCGCCCTCGCGGTCGGGGTTTCCGAAGTGGTGGCCGCCGTTGCTCTGCAGCGGGACCTCGCGCTCAGGGTAGCGGTCGGCGACCTCGACGCGTACGCCGGTGTCGGCGCGGATGCAGACAACATCGGCGGTGGTACCGGCGTGCACTACCGCGTTGGTGACAAGTTCGCTGGTCAGGACGACGGCGTCGTCCACGATGTCGGTGAGGCCCCACCCCTGGAGGGTGTCCCGGACAAAAGTGCGGGCGGCGGCGACCGAGCGTCCCACCGGCTCGAAGGTGGCGGCTGCCCGCGCGGTGATCACAGGTCTCCTCATATGTGTCTCGGCGAACTGCTCACCCATGTCGCAGCGCCCCTCCGATGCCCTGGCCGGTTGCCAGGTTACTTACCACCGACGCCCGCGCGAATGCCGGTCGGCCTCGATTCCCCCCAGAGTGGGCGTTCGGGGGTGTGGGATGCTGCCGAACTGTTATGGCCTGGTTGGGCCATGGTGAAACACTGGGGAAGCTGGAAGAAGAACCCGACGAGGATGGTCAACCCTGCGGGAGGGACACGGTGGAGTCTGGCGCAGCGGCGCGGGGCACGAACACGCGCGCGAAAGGCGGACGGTCCCGGAGCAATGGGACGACTGAAGTGGATACGGCGGCCCTGAACCGGCTGCTGACCGCGATGACGGCGATGCGGGACGGGAACTTCCGCAAGCGGCTCACGGTCTCGGGCGAGGGTGTGATGGCCGAGATCGCCGCGGTCTTCAACGAGGTCGCGGATCGCAATCTGCAGCTCACCGGTGAGCTGACCCGGGTGCGGCGGGTGGTCGGCCGCGAGGGCAAGCTCACCGAGCGGCTGGAGACCGGTGCCTGTGAGGGCCAGTGGGCGGCGGCCATTGACGCGTCCAACGCCCTGGTGGACGATCTTGTGCGGCCGGTGTCCGAGGTGGGCCGGGTGCTGTCGGCGGTCGCCGAGGGCGATCTCGAGCAGCGCATGGACCTGCGAGCGCAGGGCGCCGATGGATCGGCGCATCCCCTGCGGGGCGAGTTCCTGAAGGTGGGGCGCACGGTCAACGGCCTGGTGGACCAGCTCTCCGCGTTCACCGACGAGGTGACGCGGGTCGCGAGTGAGGTCGGCACCGAGGGCAAGCTGGGTGGCCAGGCCCGAGTGCGCGGAATGTCGGGTTCGTGGAAGGATCTCACGGAGTCCGTCAACACGATGGCCTCCCGGCTCACCGCCCAGGTGCGTGATATTGCTCTCGTGACGACGGCGGTGGCCAAGGGTGATCTGTCCCGGAAGGTCACGGTTCATGTGTCCGGGGAGATGCTCGAGCTGAAGGAAACCGTCAACACGATGGTGGACCAGCTCTCCTCGTTCGCCTCCGAGGTGACCCGGGTCGCCCGTGAGGTGGGCACCGAGGGCGAGCTGGGCGGCCAGGCGAAGGTTCCGGGCGTCGCGGGCGTCTGGAAGGACCTGACCGACTCCGTCAACCTCATGGCGGGGAATCTGACCGCGCAGGTGCGTGGGATCGCGCAGGTCACCACGGCGGTCGCCAACGGTGATCTGTCGCAGAAGGTGACGGTCAGCGCACGCGGCGAGGTCGCGCAGTTGGCCGACACGATCAACACCATGACCGAGACGCTGCGCACCTTCGCGGACGAGGTCACGCGGGTGGCCAGCGAGGTCGGTGCCGAGGGGCTGCTGGGCGGTCAGGCGCAGGTGCCGGGTGCGGCGGGGACGTGGAAGGACCTCACCGATTCGGTGAACACCGCGTTCCGGAACCTCACCGCGCAGGTGCGGGACATCGCGCAGGTGACGACGGCGGTGGCGAACGGCGATCTGTCGCAGAAGGTCACCGTCGATGTGGCCGGCGAGATGCTGGAGCTGAAGAACACCACCAACACGATGGTCGACCAGCTGCAGTCCTTCGGCGCCGAGGTGACGCGGGTCGCCCGGGAGATCGGCGTCGAGGGCGAGCTGGGTGGCCAGGCGCAGGTGCCGGGTGCGGCGGGAACGTGGAAGGACCTCACCGATTCGGTGAACACGGCCTTCCGGAACCTCACCGGACAGGTGCGCAACATCGCGCAGGTGACGACGGCGGTGGCGAACGGCGATCTGTCGCAGAAGGTCACCGTCGATGTCTCCGGCGAGATGCTCAAGCTGAAGAACACCGTGAACACCATGGTGGACCAGCTCTCCTCGTTCGCCGACCAGGTCACCAGGATGGCGCGGGACGTGGGCACCGAGGGCCGGCTGGGTGGTCAGGCCCGGGTGGACGGGGTCAGCGGCGTCTGGAAGGACCTGACCGACTCCGTCAACTCCATGGCCGGGAACCTGACCGCGCAGGTGCGCGGTATCGCCCAGGTGACGACGGCGGTCGCGCGCGGCGATCTGTCGCAGAAGATCGAGGTGGACGCGCGCGGCGAGATCCTCGAGCTGAAGAACACCATCAACACGATGGTCGACCAGCTCTCCGCCTTCGCCGAGCAGGTGACCCGCGTCGCCCGTGAGGTGGGTACGGACGGCCGGCTGGGCGGTCAGGCGCAGGTGCCCGGTGTGGCGGGCGTATGGCGCGATCTGACCGACTCGGTGAACGGCATGGCGGGCAATCTGACCGCCCAGGTGCGCAATATCGCGCAGGTCGCCACGGCGGTCGCGCGCGGTGACCTCTCCCAGAAGATCGACGTCGATGCGCGCGGCGAGATCCTGGAGCTCAAGAACACCCTGAACACGATGGTCGACCAGTTGTCCTCCTTCGCGGAGGAGGTCACCAGGGTCGCTCGCGAGGTGGGCACCGAGGGCCAGTTGGGCGGCCAGGCCGAGGTGCAGGGCGTCTCCGGGACGTGGAAGGACCTCACCCAGTCCGTCAACAGCATGGCCAACAACCTGACGTCCCAGGTGCGTTCGATCGCGGAGGTGACGACGGCGGTCGCCAAGGGCGATCTGTCGAAGAAGATCACCGTCGATGCGAAGGGCGAGATCCTGGAACTGGTCACCACCGTGAACACGATGGTCGACCAGCTCTCGTCGTTCGCCGAGCAGGTGACCCGGGTGGCCCGTGAGGTGGGCACCGAGGGACAGTTGGGCGGTCAGGCGCGGGTTCCGGGCGTGACCGGTATCTGGAAGGACCTGAGCAACAACGTCAACCTGATGGCCAACAACCTGACCATCCAGGTGCGGAACATCTCGCAGGTCTCGGCCGCGGTCGCCAACGGCGATCTGACGAAGAAGGTGACGGTCGAGGCGCGCGGGGAGGTCGCGGCGCTGGCCGACACCGTCAACACGATGGTGACGACGCTGTCCTCGTTCGCCGACGAGGTCACCCGCGTGGCCCGCGAGGTGGGCACGGACGGCATCCTGGGCGGCCAGGCCCGGGTGCCCGGCGTCTCGGGGACGTGGAAGGACCTCACCGAGTCCGTGAACTCGATGGCGTCCAACCTGACCGGACAGGTCCGCAACATCGCGATGGTCACCACGGCCATCGCCCAGGGTGATCTGACCAAGAAGATCGACATCGAGGCGCGTGGCGAGATCCTCGAGCTGAAGACGACCATCAACACGATGGTCGACCAGCTCTCGTCGTTCGCCGACCAGGTGACCCGAGTGGCCCGCGAGGTGGGCACCGAGGGCCAGCTGGGCGGCCAGGCGCGGGTGCGGGACGTGGCCGGCACCTGGAAGGACCTGACCGAGTCGGTGAACGAGATGGCCGGCAACCTGACCCGTCAGGTGCGCGCCATCGCCGAGGTCGCCACCGCGGTGACCCGCGGTGATCTCAACCTCAAGATCGATGTGGACGCCTCGGGCGAGATCCAGGTCCTCCAGGACCACATCAACACCATGATCGCCAACCTGCGCGAGACGACGCTCGCCAACAAGGAGCAGGACTGGCTCAAGGGCAACCTCGCCCGGATCTCCGGTCTGATGCAGGGACGGCGCGACCTGGAGGACGTCGCCCGGCTGATCATGAGCGAGCTGACCCCGGTGGTCTCCGCCCAGCACGGCGCGTTCTTCCTGGCCGTACCGCCGGGCGAGGGCACCGAGGTGGTCGCGGACAGCACCTCCGACGACGGCTACGAACTGCTGCTGGTCGGTTCCTACAGCTACACCCTCGGCTCGATGCCCACGCGCTTCAAGGCCGGTGAGACGCTGATCGGCACGGTCGCCGAGGAGAAGCGCCCGATCCTGGTGGAGAACGTGCCACCGGGCTATCTCAAGATCGCCTCGGGGCTCGGTGAGGCGGCTCCGGCCCATGTGATCGTGTTGCCGGTGCTCTTCGAGGGGCAACTGCTGGGCGTGATCGAGCTGGCCTCGTTCCAGCCCTTCGCCCAGATCCAGAAGGACTTCCTCAACCAGATCGCCGAGATGATCGGCACCAGTGTCAACACCATCAGCGTCAACACCAAGACCGAGGTGCTGCTGAAGCAGTCGCAGGAGCTGACCGAGCAGCTGCGCGAGCGGTCCGCCGAGCTGGAGAACCGGCAGAAGGCCCTCCAGGCGTCCAACGCGGAGCTGGAGGAGAAGTCCGAGCGGCTGGCCCGCCAGAACCGCGACATCGAGGTCAAGAACACCGAGATCGAGGAAGCCCGGCAGGTGCTCGAGGAGCGCGCCGAGCAGCTCGCGGTCTCGATGCGCTACAAGAGCGAGTTCCTGGCGAACATGTCGCATGAGCTGCGCACACCGCTCAACTCGCTGCTGATCCTGGCCAAGCTGCTCGCCGACAACGCCGACGGCAATCTCTCGCCGAAGCAGGTGGAGTTCGCCGAGACCATCCACGGCGCGGGCTCGGACCTGCTGCAGTTGATCAACGACATCCTGGACCTGTCGAAGGTCGAGGCGGGCAAGATGGACGTCAGCCCGACCCGTATCGCCCTGGTCCAGCTCGTCGACTATGTGGAGGCCACCTTCCGGCCGCTGACCGCGGAGAAGGGCCTCGACTTCTCCGTAAGGGTGTCGCCGGAGCTGCCGGCGACGCTGCACACCGACGAGCAGCGGCTGCTGCAGGTGCTGCGCAACCTGCTGTCCAACGCGGTGAAGTTCACCGACAGCGGCGCCGTGGAGCTGGTCATCCGGCCGGCGGGCGCGGATGTGCCGCACGCCATCCGGGAGCAGTTGCTGGAGCACGGTGCCCTGCGCGACGCGGACGCCGACATGATCGCCTTCTCGGTCACCGACACCGGTATCGGCATCGCGGCCAGCAAGATGCGGGTGATCTTCGAGGCGTTCAAGCAGGCCGACGGCACCACCAGCCGGAAGTACGGCGGCACCGGGCTCGGCCTGTCCATCAGCCGGGAGATCGCCCGGCTGCTCGGCGGCGAGATCCACGCGGCCAGCGAGCCGGGCCGCGGCTCGACCTTCACGCTCTATCTGCCGCTGCACCCCAGCGAGCTGCCGCCGCAGGGCTACCCGCAGCTCGCCCCGAGCAGCTCGAGGCCGGGCCCGCTGGCGCTCGCGGCGCTCCCCAGCGGCGTGCAGGAGACCGTGGACGACGGAGCCGGGGCGGAGCAGGAGGGCGCACGGGACGCCTCCGGCGTTTCTTCGGCGGCGCGCGGCCACGGCGGCTCCGGGCTGTTCCGGCGGCGTCAGCGGGCCGAGCAGGAGGCTTCGCGGGCCGACGAGGAGCAGTCGCCGCCGCAGGCGGAGCTGAGCGCGCGGTCGTCCGCCCGCCGCCCGGGACGGCAGTCGCAGGCCCCCGAGCCCTGGCTGCTGGGCGGCCAGGACCTGGTGGTGCCGGAGCCGGTGGGCGGCTTCCACGGCGAGAAGGTACTGATCGTCGACGACGACATCCGTAATGTCTTCGCGCTGACCAGCGTGCTGGAGCAGCACGGACTGCAGGTCCTGTACGCGGAGAACGGCCGGGAGGGCATCGAGGTCCTGGAGCAGCACGACGATGTCGTGCTCGTCCTGATGGACATCATGATGCCGGAGATGGACGGCTACGCCACGACGGCCGCGATCCGCAGGATGCCCCAGTTCGCCGGGCTGCCGATCATCGCCCTCACCGCGAAGGCGATGAAGGGCGACCGGGAGAAGAGCATCGAAGCGGGCGCGTCGGACTACGTCACCAAGCCGGTCGACACCGATCATCTCCTTACAGTGATGGAGCACTGGATGTCGCCTGAGTGACCCGCGGCACGCCCGGGGCGGCTGTGGTGTTGACTGAGTGTCGCCGAACACGTGTGGGAACGCGGTATTCGGGGAACCTTCTGGTCTCCCACCGCGTTTCTGCTACGTGCACAGTGACATCGCGGTGACAGGGTGTGGCGAACAGCGGGGTGCGGCTACCATGACCGGCACAAGGACGGGCGGCGCAAGGGCGTCGTCCCCTGGGGCGGCGCCCGGTGCTTCCCCCAGCTCTGCGAGCTGGGGAGACCCCAAGCCGGGACGAGGAGGACGGGGCATGGTGCAGAAGGCCAAGATCCTCCTGGTCGATGACCGGCCGGAGAATCTGCTGGCGCTGGAGGCCATTCTCTCCGCGCTCGATCAGACCCTGGTGCGGGCATCGTCAGGGGAGGAAGCGCTCAAGGCGCTGTTGACGGACGACTTCGCGGTGATTCTGCTGGACGTCCAGATGCCGGGCATGGACGGGTTCGAGACCGCGGCGCACATCAAGCGCCGGGAGCGGACCCGCGACATCCCGATCATTTTCCTCACGGCGATCAACCACGGCCCCCACCACACCTTCCGGGGCTATGCGGCCGGCGCGGTGGACTACATCTCCAAACCGTTCGACCCCTGGGTGCTCAGAGCCAAGGTCTCGGTCTTCGTGGATCTGTACATGAAGAACTGCCAGCTGCGGGAGCAGGCGTCGCTGCTGCGGCTGCAGTTGGAGGGCGGTCAGCCCGCCGCCGGTGAGCCCAAGGAGTCGGCGGGGCTGCTCGCGGAGCTGTCCGCGCGGCTCGCCGCCGTCGAGGAGCAGGCCGAGGCGCTCTCCAAGCAGCTTGACGAGTCGGCGGATGCCGCCGCCGTGGCCACCGCGGCCCATCTGGAGCGCAAGCTGACCGGTCTGCGGCGGGCGCTGGACGCGCTGGAGCCGGGTGCGGGCAGCGGGGCCGGCCACGTCCCCTCGCAGAACTGAGCGGTCACCCCACCGTCACCGTCGGTCGGTCATCGCCGACCGGTCACCCGCACTTTGACGTGCCGTCACGGCTGCCTCACCGTCTCGACGGTGCAGCGGCACCGGTGTGACGTCCGTGGTCCCTGATACCCCCGCCATGCGTGCTCCGTACGGCGGACGCGGGTAATCTCGCCTCCATGGCCTCTCGTACGTCCGGCAAGGGTTCCCAGAGCACGGCGGGCACCTCGAAGAAGCGCGCCGGGCAGTCCGGAGGCGCTGCGAAGAAGACGGCCGCCAAGAAGGCGCCCGCGAAGAAGGCACCCGCCAAGAAGTCCGCCGCGCCCGCGAAGAGGGCCGCGGCGAAGAAGGCGGCGCCCCCTCCCGCACCGAATCCCACCAGCGGCGTGTACCGCGCCGTGCGCGCCGTGTGGATGGGCACGGCGCGCGCCGTCGCGGCGATGTTCCGCGGCATAGGACGCGGCGCCAAGGGACTCGACCCCGCCCACCGTAAGGACGGCAGCGCCCTGCTGCTGCTCGCCCTCGCCCTGATCGTCGCGGCGGGCACCTGGTCCAATCTGGACGGGCCGGTCGGCAGTCTGGTCGAGATGCTGGTCACCGGCGCCTTCGGCCGTCTCGACCTGGTGGTGCCGATACTGCTGGGCACGATCGCCGCCCGGCTGATCCTCCACCCGGAGCGCCCGGAGGCCAACGGGCGGATCGTCATCGGGCTCTCGGCGCTCGTCATCGGCGTCCTGGGACAGGTCCACATCGCCTGCGGCGCCCCGGGGCGCGGCCAGGGCACCGAGGCGATACAGGACGCGGGCGGCCTGATCGGCTGGGCCGTTTCCCGGCCGCTGATCTACCTGATGGGCGACGTGCTGGCCGTACCGCTGCTGGTGCTGCTCACCGTCTTCGGGCTGCTGGTGGTCACCGCGACGCCGGTCGCCGCCATTCCGCAGCGGCTGCGGCAGCTGGGCGTCCGGCTCGGCCTGGTGCGGGACGACGAGGACGCGTACGCCTCGGAGGCCGGGTACGACACGGGGGAGTACGCCGACGAATGGCGCGAGACGCCCTCCAGAAGGGCTCGCAGGACCTCGCTCGCCAAAGAGGACCCGGACGGTGCGGGAGGCCCGGAGCGGGCCGCGGAGGAGGCGCTGCGCAAGCGCCGGCGCTCGCGCCGCTCGTCGTCCGCGGGGCCGCCGCTCGACCGGCCCATGGACGCCGTGGACGTGGCGGCCGCGGCCGCCGCCTCGCTGGACGGGGCCGTGCTGCACGGTGTGCAGCCCTCGCCGCTCGTCGCCGGGCTCAGCAGCGGGATTTCGGGCGAGCGCGAGGACGGGGCCGCGAGCGGCGGGGTGCCGGTCGCGCGCGACGCCGACAACGAGTCCGGGCAGAGCGGCGCCAGGGGTAAGGCGGCGGGTGGGAAGGGCCGTAAGGACGGAGCCGGCGAGGCGGACCCGTCCCAGGTCCCCGACCTCACCCGGCCCGTGACCGCGACGAGCGAGCCGCTGCCGCCGCGCGCCGAGCAGCTGCAGCTCTCCGGCGACATCACCTACTCCCTGCCCTCGCTCGAGCTGCTGGAGCGCGGCGGTCCCGGCAAGACGCGCAGCGCGGCCAACGACGCGGTCGTGGACTCGCTGACGAAGGTGTTCACGGAGTTCAAGGTGGACGCCGCCGTCACCGGCTTCACCCGCGGCCCGACGGTCACCCGCTACGTGGTGGAACTGGGCCCGGCCGTCAAGGTCGAGCGGATCACCGCGCTGACCAAGAACATCGCCTACGCGGTCGCCAGCCCCGATGTGCGGATCATCAGCCCCATCCCCGGCAAGTCGGCCGTCGGCATCGAAATCCCCAACAGCGACCGCGAGATGGTCAACCTGGGCGATGTGCTGCGCTCGGCGGACTCCGTCGGCGACGACCATCCGATGCTCGTCGGGCTGGGCAAGGACGTCGAGGGCGGCTATGTGGCGGCCAATCTGGCCACCATGCCGCATGTGCTGGTGGCGGGCGCGACCGGTTCCGGCAAGTCGTCCTGCATCAACTGCCTGATCACGTCGGTCATGGCCCGTGCCACTCCGGACGATGTGCGGATGGTGCTGGTCGACCCCAAGCGCGTGGAGCTGACCGCCTACGAGGGCATTCCGCACCTGATCACGCCGATCATCACCAACCCCAAGCGCGCCGCCGAGGCGCTCCAGTGGGTCGTCCGCGAGATGGATCTTCGCTATGACGACCTGGCGGCGTACGGCTTCCGCCATATCGACGACTTCAACGCGGCGGTCCGCAAGGGGAAGGTGAAGGCGCCCGCGGGGAGCGAGCGGGAGCTCAAGCCCTATCCGTATCTGCTGGTGATCGTCGACGAGCTGGCCGACTTGATGATGGTCGCACCGCGCGATGTCGAGGACTCGATCGTGCGGATCACACAGCTGGCGCGTGCGGCCGGTATCCACCTGGTGCTGGCCACCCAGCGGCCCTCCGTGGACGTCGTCACGGGTCTGATCAAGGCCAATGTGCCCTCACGGCTCGCCTTCGCCACCTCCTCGCTGGCCGACAGCCGCGTCATCCTGGACCAGGCCGGTGCCGAGAAGCTGATCGGCAAGGGCGACGGTCTCTTTCTGCCGATGGGCGCGAACAAACCCACCCGGATGCAGGGCGCCTATGTCACCGAGGCCGAGGTCGAGGCGGTCGTCGCGCACTGCAAGGCGCAGATGGCACCGGTCTTCCGCGAGGACGTGACGGTCGGGTCGGCGAAGAAGAAGGAGATCGACGAGGAGATCGGCGATGATCTCGATCTGCTCTGCCAGGCCGCTGAGCTGGTCGTTTCCACTCAGTTCGGCTCGACGTCGATGCTGCAGCGCAAGCTGCGGGTGGGTTTCGCCAAGGCGGGGCGGCTGATGGATCTCATGGAGTCGCGGGGCGTCGTCGGCCCGAGCGAGGGATCCAAGGCGCGCGATGTGCTCGTCAAGCCGGATGAATTGGATGGCGTGCTCGACGTGATCCGCGGTAAGGCTCACTCATAAGGGTTTGGCGGGCAACCGTTTCCCCTACCGAAACGTCAAGTTGAGGGAGGTGGCGGAGTGAGACCCCAGAATCGTGATCGAACGGCAATCCCGATGGCGGACAAACTCCGTCCTCCCGCTTGCCCGACCCTTTCGCCCCACCCCTAGACTGAACCCCCAGCAGGTGGCTCACGCTCGAAAGGCGCCCCCGTGTCCATCGGCAACCTTCCCGAAGACGGCAACTCCCCCGAAGACGACCGGGTTTCCATCGGTCGCGCCCTCCAGCAGGCCCGTATCTCCGCGGGGCTGACCGTCGACGAGGTCAGTTCCTCCACCCGGGTGCGCACCCCCATCGTGCGGGGCATCGAGCAGGACGATTTCTCGCGCTGTGGCGGCGATGTCTACGCCCGCGGACACATCCGTGTGCTCGCGCGCGCCGTGGGCTGCGATCCGGAGCCCCTGATCGCACAGTTCGACGACGAACACGGCGGCCGGCCCACGCCGACCGCGCCGGCGCCGCTGTTCGAGGCCGAGCGGATCCGCGCCGATCCCCGGCGCCCCAACTGGACGGCCGCGATGGTCGCGGCCATCGTCGCCGTCGTCGGGTTCGTGGGCTTCACTCTTTTCAGGGGCGGCAACGGCGACGGCTCGACGGTCGCCGAGGACACCGGCTCCCCCAAGCCCAGCGCCTCCGCGCCCACCAACAGCGCCGCCCCCTCCAAGCCCGCCGCCCCGAACAAGCCCGACCCGTCCGACAGTGCCATCGCGGGCGTCCCGGCGGACAAGGTCACCGTCAAGCTGACCGCCGAGGGCGGCCAGAGCTGGATCTCCGCCCAGGATCACAACGGCCGGCTGATCGAGGAGGGCGTGCTGCGCGAGGGCGACTCCAAGACCTTGAGCGACAGCAGGCGCATCGACCTGGTGCTGGGCAACGCCGGGGCGATCAAGCTGTTCGTGAACGGCAAGGAAGTGAAGAACGTGGGCACCAGCGGGGCCGTCCAGCGGCTGAGCTACACCAAGGGAGACCCCGAAGCGGGCTGAGCCGCGTCAAGATCGGGAGCCCTGCCAGCGGGGGCTGTCGTGGGGACGAAGTAGTCTGACCTCATGCCCGAACGCCGCACCGTCGCCCTTGTCACCCTTGGCTGCGCCCGTAACGAGGTGGACTCGGAGGAGCTCGCAGGCCGCTTGGCGGCGGACGGCTGGGAGCTCGTCGAGGAAGCCACCGAGGCGGACGTCGCCGTCGTCAACACCTGTGGCTTCGTGGAGGCCGCCAAAAAGGACTCGGTCGACGCCCTGCTGGAGGCGAACGACCTGAAGGACCACGGCCGCACCCAGGCCGTGGTGGCCGTCGGCTGCATGGCCGAGCGGTACGGCAAGGAGCTCGCGGAGGCGCTGCCCGAGGCCGACGGGGTGCTCGGCTTCGACGACTACGCCGATATCTCCGACCGTCTGCGGACCATCCTCGCCGGTGGCGTCCACGCCTCCCACACCCCTCGCGACCGCCGCAAGCTGCTGCCGATCAGCCCGGCCGAGCGGCAGGACGCCGCCTCGGTGGCGCTGCCCGGCCACGCCCAGGACACCGCGCCCGAGGACCTGCCCGAGGGGGTGGCCCCGGCCTCCGGGCCGCGGGCCCCGCTGCGCCGCAGACTGGACAGCAGCCCGGTCGCCTCGGTGAAGCTGGCCTCCGGCTGCGACCGGCGCTGCTCGTTCTGCGCCATCCCGTCCTTCCGCGGCTCCTTCATCTCGCGCCGCCCCTCCGATGTGCTGGGCGAGACCCGCTGGCTGGCCGAGCAGGGGGTGAAGGAGATCATGCTGGTCTCCGAGAACAACACCTCGTACGGCAAGGACCTGGGGGACATCCGGCTGCTGGAGACGCTGCTGCCGGAGCTGGCCGCGGTGGATGGCATCGAGCGGATCCGGGTCAGCTATCTGCAGCCCGCCGAGATGCGTCCCGGACTGATCGACGTGCTCACCTCGACCGAGAAGGTCGCGCCGTACTTCGATCTGTCCTTCCAGCACTCGGCGCCCGGGGTGCTGCGCGCCATGCGCCGCTTCGGCGACACCGACCGGTTCCTGGAGCTGCTCGAGACGATCAGAGGCAAGGCGCCGCAGGCCGGCGCCCGGTCGAACTTCATCGTCGGCTTCCCCGGCGAGACCGAGGACGACCTGGCGGAGCTGGAGCGCTTCCTCAGCGAGGCGCGGCTGGACGCGATCGGCGTCTTCGGGTACTCGGACGAGGACGGCACCGAGGCCGCCGGTTACGAGAACAAGGTCGACCCCGAGGTGGTCGCCGAGCGCCTGGAGCGCGTCTCGCGCCTCGCGGAGGAGCTGACCGCCCAGCGGGCGGAGGAGCGGCTCGGCGAGGTCGTCGAGGTGCTGGTGGAGGAGATCGACGACACCGGGGCAGTCCTGGGCCGAGGCGCCCACCAGGCGCCGGAGACCGATGGCCAGACGCTGCTCAGCACCGGCGGGGAGCCGGAGGTGGGCCGTATGGTCGAAGCGAAGGTGATCGCGACGGAGGGAGTGGACCTCGTC
Source organism: Streptomyces violaceusniger Tu 4113 (assembly GCF_000147815.2). Classification (NCBI taxonomy): domain Bacteria; kingdom Bacillati; phylum Actinomycetota; class Actinomycetes; order Kitasatosporales; family Streptomycetaceae; genus Streptomyces; species Streptomyces violaceusniger. Next base: position 2,041,114 of record NC_015957.1, read on the forward strand.
GCGGAGCCGCTTGAGCCGCTGGAGCGGCAGGGTGGCGGCGAGCCCACCGGGAAGGCGGACAGATGACGGGTGTCCCGGCCTCCGCCGCGGGAGGTCACCGCCGCCCGGCGGCCGCTGTCAGGCCCGCCGGTTTGTGGAACATCGCCAATATCCTCACCATGGTGCGGCTGCTCCTGGTGCCCGGGTTCGTGTTGTTGATGCTGCACAACGGCGGGTACGACCCGGCGTGGCGCTCCGTGGCCTGGGCGGCGTTCGCCATCGCCATGATCACCGATCTCTTCGACGGTCATCTGGCCCGCCGGTACAACCTGGTCACCGACTTCGGGAAGATCGCCGATCCGATCGCGGACAAGGCGATCATGGGCGCGGCGCTGATCTGTCTGTCGGCTCTGTCCGACCTTCCCTGGTGGGTGACGGGGGTGATTCTCTTCCGTGAGATCGGAATCACACTCATGCGGTTCTGGGTGATCCGGATCGGGGTCATTCCGGCCAGCCGGGGCGGAAAGCTGAAGACGCTCGCGCAGGGCACCGCCGTCGGGATGTACATCCTGGCGCTCACCGGGCCGCTGGCCACGCTGCGGTTCTGGATGATGGCCGTGGCCGTGATCCTTACCGTGGTCACCGGCCTCGACTACGTCCGGCAGGCGATCGTGCTGCGCCGGGCGGGCCGGGCGGCGGAGGAGGCCACGGGGTGAGCGGCGACGGGACGGCGGCCGAGGTGCTGGCGCTGCTGGAGCGGCGCGGGCAGACCCTGGCCGTCGCCGAATCGCTCACCGGCGGTCTGGTGGCGGCCGAGCTGACCGCTGTGGACGGCGCCTCCCGTTCCTTCCGCGGCTCGGTGACGGCGTACGCCACCGATCTCAAGCACGAGCTGCTGGGCGTGGACGGGGCCCTGCTGGCCGAGCGCGGCGCGGTCGACGCCGAGGTGGCCCGGCAGATGGCCCGCGGCGTACGGCGTGCGCTGGGCGCGGACTGGGGCGTGGCCACCACCGGTGTGGCCGGTCCCACACCGCAGGACGGCCAACCCGTGGGCACCGTTCATGTGGCGGTCGCGGGGCCCTCGGAGGCGGTGGCCGCGGCAGCGCTGAGGCTCGAAGGAGACCGTGCCGGAATTCGCGGGCAGACCGTCCGCGCCGCAGTCAAGCTGCTGTTCAGCGAATTGATCGCGACAGCAGGGGCAAAGGATACGGAACAACACGACGAGTTTTGATGTTTGCAGCCCTGAGTGAACACGACATCGCTCCCCGCACGGGCGCAGCCCGAGGCGGTACGGTGGGGCGTGAAGGATCCGGATCCGAGGTCCGAGGAGGGAGCCAGCGATGATTCTGCTCCGTCGCCTGCTGGGTGACGTGCTGCGCCGGCAGCGCCAGCGCCAGGGCCGTACTCTGCGCGAGGTTTCCTCCTCCGCCCGGGTGTCGCTCGGCTATCTGTCAGAGGTCGAGCGCGGTCAGAAGGAAGCCTCGTCCGAGCTGCTGTCGGCGATCTGCGACGCCCTCGAGGTGCGGATGTCGCAGGTCATGCGTGAGGTCAGCGACGAGCTGTCGCTCGCCGAACTGGCCGAGTCGGCCGCGTCCACCACTGAGAAGGTCCCGGCGCCCATGCGGCCCGTGCTCAATCCCGTCTCTGTGACGTCCGTGACGGGCGTTCCGGAGGAGCGGGTGACCATCAAGTCCCCCAAGGAAGCCGTGGACGTGGTGGCGGCCTGAGGGCCTGACCAGAGCTCTTCGAGGCCCCGGCCGGTAGCCATACCGGCCGGGGCCTCGATGTTTGTCCGGCCGGATTCGGGTCACCCCACATGAAGAGAGGTAATCAAGAGGGGCCAAACGGTCGAACAGGAGGAACCGGATGTCTGTGGTCAGGAGCCCGCTGCCGGAGGAACACCTCAAGGTCGTCGCTGACGCGCTGCAAGGCGCCCTCGTCGATCTCGTCGACCTCCACTTGGTGGGCAAGCAGATTCACTGGACGGTCGTGGGCCCGCGATTCCGCACGATCCATTTGCAGCTCGACGAGGTCGTGGCGACGACCAGGGATCATGCCGACACGGTGGCGGAGCGGGCCTCGGCGCTCGGAGTGGCGCCGGACGGACGGGCTCAGACGGTCGCCGCGACCAGCGGTGTCGACACGGTCAAGGACGGCTGGACCGAGGACACCCAGGCCATCCGGACGCTCGTGGACGCTCTCGGAGCGGTGATCGCGCGGATGCGGGAGCGGATCCGCGCGACCGACGAACCGGACCCGGTGACCCAGGACATTCTCATCGAGCTCACCCGTGACCTGGAGAAGCACCACTGGATGTTCCAGGCCGAGAACGGTGGCCATCGAGCCTGAGGCGCTGAGCCGGGCCCGGGCGGGCCTGAGGCGCCGGTTGAGGCTCTGATGCGCTGAGCCGGGGCTCGGCCGTGCTGAGGCCGACCGGGCGCGACCGGGCGCCGGGGCGGGTGGCAGCCTGGCTTCGGGGCGGGCGACCGTGGTGGTCGGCCCGCCCCGACGCCGGGCGATTTTCTTTTCCGCCCCCTTCGACCTGGTGTTTCGGCTCGGCGGCCCGCTCTGGGTGCGCAGTTCGGCCCGGCTGGGCACACTGGGGGGATCGCGAGTGTCCGACACGCGCCGACGTGCTTCCTGTGCGCCCTCCCGCCGTATGCGAACAGGCGTCTAGCGTCGCCGAAGGAGGCAGTCATGGCAGCCGTCGGAGGGGCCGACGCCCAGGGCCTCAGGCCGGTCCGCTGGGTGCTCGCGCTCGCTCTGGGCGGTGTCTGGTGGTGGTCCGTGCTGCGGCTGGCGATACAGCCGGGAGAGGCCGGGCCGGTGGAGGGGGCGTTAGCGGTCGGCGGCTGGGGGCTGAGCCTGCTGCCGGTGCACTGCGGTCCCTCGCCCAGAAGGGGCGGCGCCCGCAGAGGAGGCCCACCGCGTCAGGACGGGGCGGGCCCCTGCGGTCCCGCCTGGCAGCTCGGGCACCAGAAGGTCGAGCGCTCCTGACCCGCACGGCCCTGGTCGGCGGCGCGCACCGGCGTACCGCAGCGCAGACAGGGCCGCCCCGGGCGCCCGTACACCCACAGCCGCCGGTCGGGGCGCGGCTCGGCCGTGGTGACCCGGGCCCGCCGGTTCCTGTTGGCCTCCAGCAGCTTCTTGGCGTGGGCCACCAGGCGCTCGGGGGAGGACACCTCGCCGATCGGCAGCCAGGGCGAGACACGCAGCACGAAGCACAGCTCGGACTTGTAGACATTGCCGATCCCGGCGAGGTTCCGCTGGTCCAGCAGCGCTTCGCCCAGGGGCCGGGACGGGTCGGCGAGCAGTCGGCGCAGCGCCTCGTCCGGATCCCAGTCGGGGCCGAGGAGATCGGGGCCGAGATGCCCGACGACCTTGTCCTCGTCGCCGGTGCGGAGCAGTTCGAGGACGGGGAGGCGGTAGCCGACGGCGGTGTGGGCGGCGGTGGCGAGGATGGCCCGGATCTGGTGGTGCGGGCCGCCGCGCCATCGCTCGCCCGGCCCGTACACCTGCCAGGATCCGTCCATCCGCAGATGGGAATGGAGGGTCAGACCGCCCTCGACACGGGTCAGCAGATGTTTGCCGCGCGGGACGACCTCCAGGACCCGGCGGCCGGTGAGGTCGGCGGTCGCCAGGCGGGGGACGCGCAGGTCACTGCGGGTGAGCGGAGGACCGGCGAGGGCCTGGTGAAGGCGCTGTGCGGTCTGCCAGACGGTGTCTCCTTCGGGCATGGCATCCATGATGCCGGTGGGCGCGGGCAGGTGGGAGCGCTCCGTCTCCGTCCGGTGCGGAGCCCCCCGTTGGATCAAGGGCGCCACGAGGGGCGCTCCATGGTGCCGGGGGTGCCTGCTGGTCAGGGGCGCAGCCGGAAGCCCCGCGGGGTCGGGTGGAAGCCCGCCGATTCCAGGAGCTTGCCGATCGGGGACGAGAGCGCCTGGACGCCGTTGACGCGCTCGACGGTGACGGAGCCGAGCGCACCCGCGCGGGCGGACTCGGCCAGCGACTCCACCGCCGTCCACAGCCGGGCGTCGTCCTCGGGGGAGGCGGCCTCGGCCTCGCCCGAGGGCCAGGCGAGCAGGGTCTTGCCGCCCCGCTCCATGTAGAGCGCCAGCTCTCCGTCGACGAGCACCACCATCGCTCCCGCCTTACGGCCCGGCCGGTGGCCCGCGTCCGCGGGCGGATCGGGCCAGGGAAGCGCGGCGCCGTAGGCATTGGCAGGGTCGGCCGAGGCGAGCACGAAGGCGCGCCGGGACTGCCCCCGCTGTCCGTCGAAGGCGGGGACCGCCGTGCGGTCGCGCGCCGTGCTGACCGCGCGCAGCCGGTCCACCGCGCCGTCCATCGCGAACTGGGCGGCGCCGAGACCCTCGACCACATAGCCACGGCGCGCCTGGCCGGTCTCCTCGAACGCGGACAGCACCCGATAGGCGGCGGAGAAGCCACCCTCGACCCCCTCGGCGGCGACCGCCCCGCGGGTGACCACGCCGTGCCGGTCGAGCAGGGTGCGGGCCAGGGCGTGGGCGCGGTGGGTGGGCTCGGGCTCGCGCTCCGGCAGCAGGGACCAGCGCCCGGCGACGGTGGGCGGGCCGTTGCGGGATGCCGTGGGCCGGCCGGTGCGCCCCGTAAGGCCGCCGTAGCGCCCCCGGGGGACCGTGCGCTTGGCGCGGTGGGCGGTGGAGCCCGCCGTACGGCCCGAGCCCAGCAGGGAGCGCAGCGGGGCGAGGGTGTCACCGGTGACCCGGCCGGACCAGACCAGGTCCCACAGGGCCTCGGCGAGCTGGGGGTCCTGGAACTCGTGCCCGGCGGCGCGGGCCTGCTCCGCGATCTGGCGGAAGAACAGCCCGTACCCCCCGGCCAGGGAGTCGAGGACGGCCTGGTGGAGGGGGCCCGCCTCAAGGGGGTGCGGGGTGTGCAGCAGCAGCGGGGCGGTGTCGGCGAGGTGCAGGGTGACCCAGCCGTCCTTCCCCGGCAGCGCTCCCGCCCCGGCCCAGACGACCTCCCCTGAGGCGGCGAGCTCGTCGAGCATCGTGGGCGCGTAATCGCTCACCCGGGACGGGAGAACCAGCTTCTCCAGGGCGGAGGCGGGCACGGGCGCGCCCTGGAGCTGCTCGATCGCCCGCACCAGCCCGTCGATACCGCGCAGGCTGTGGGTGCCCAGATGCTGCCACTGCGGGAGGAAGGCGGCGAGCGCCGAGGGCGGCACGGGCTCCAGCTCATGGCGCAGCGCGGCCAGGGAGCGACGCCGCAGCCGGCGCAGCACGGTGGCGTCGCACCATTCCTGCCCGATGCCCGAGGGATGGAATTCGCCCTGGACGACGCGGCCGTCGGCGGCCAGGCGGTGCAGGGCGCCCTCTGTGACGGCCACGCCGAGGCCGAAGCGGGCGGCGGCCTGCGCCGAGGTGAACGGGCCGTGGGTGCGGGCATAGCGGGCCAGCAGATCGCCCAGGGGGTCCTTGACCGGTTCGGTGAACGCCTCGGGGACGCCGACCGGCAGCGCCGTACCGAGCGCGTCCCGCAGCCGCCCCGCGTCCTCCACCGCGGTCCAGTGGTCCTCGCCCGCGATCCGGACCCGGATGGCGCGCCGGGCCCCGGCCAGGTCCTCGGCCCACCCGGGCTCGGCACCGCGCTCGGTCAGCTCGGCGGCGGTGAGCGGGCCGAGCAGCCGCAGGACGTCGGCGACGCCCTCGGCGTCCTTGATCCGGCGGTCCTCGGTGAGCCATTGCAGCTCGTGCTCCAGCTCGGCCAGGACGTCGGCGTCGAGCAGCTCGCGCAGCTCGGCCTGGCCCAGGAGCTCGGCCAGCAGCCGCGCGTCGAGGGAGAGGGCGGCGGCGCGGCGCTCGGCGAGCGGGGAGTCGCCCTCGTAGAGGAACTGCGCCACATAGCCGAAGAGCAGTGAACGGGCGAAGGGGGACGGCTCGGGGGTGGTCACTTCCACCAGCCGGACCCTGCGGGCCTCGATGTCGCCCATCAGCTCGGTGAGGCCGGGGACGTCGAAGACGTCCTGGAGGCATTCGCGGACGGCTTCGAGGACGATCGGGAAGGAGCCGAACTCGCTTGCCACCTGGAGGAGCTGCGCGGCGCGCTGGCGCTGCTGCCACAGCGGGGTGCGCTTGCCGGGGTCGCGGCGGGGCAGCAGCAGTGCGCGGGCGGCGCATTCGCGGAACCGGGAGGCGAACAGCGCCGAGCCGCCGACCTGGTCGGTGACGATCTGGTTGATCTCGCCCTTGTCGAACGCGACATCGGCCGCGCCCACCGGGGACTGGTCGGTGTCGTACTCCACGCCCTGGCGCATCGGGTCGGCGTCGAGGAGGTCGAGACCCATCAGGTCGGCGTCGGGCAGCCGCAGCACGATGCCGTCGTCGGCGTGCATGACCTGGGCGTCGATGCCGTACCGCTCGGAGAGGCGGGAGCCCAGGGCGAGTGCCCAGGGGGCGTGGACCTGCGCGCCGAAGGGGGAGTGGACCACCACCCGCCAGTCGCCCAGCTCGTCGCGGAACCGCTCCACCACGATCGTGCGGTCGTCCGGCACATGCCCGCAGGCACGGCGCTGCTCGTCCAGATACCCGATGACGTTCTCGGCGGCCCAGGCGTCCAGACCGGCGGCCAGCAGCCGCAGACGGGCGTCCTCAGGCCGCAGCGCGCCGACCTCGCGCAGGAACGCCCCCAGGGCGCGGCCCAGCTCCAGGGGGCGGCCGAGCTGGTCGCCCTTCCAGAAGGGGAGCCGGCCGGGGACGCCGGGGGCGGGGGAGACCAGGACCCGGTCGCGGGTGATGTCCTCGATCCGCCAGGAGGTGGTGCCCAGGGTGAACACATCGCCCACCCGCGACTCGTAGACCATCTCCTCGTCGAGCTCGCCGACCCTGCCGCCGCCCTTCTTGGGGTCGGCGCCCGCCAGGAAGACGCCGAAGAGCCCGCGGTCGGGGATGGTGCCGCCGGAGGTCACCGCGAGCCGCTGCGCCCCGGGGCGGCCCGTGACCGTATGGGCGACGCGGTCCCACACCAGGCGCGGCCGCAACTCCGCGAAGGCGTCGGAGGGGTAGCGGCCCGCGAGCATGTCCAGGACCGAGGTGTACGCCGACTCCGGGAGCGAGGCGAACGGCGCGGCGCGGCGGATCAGGGCCAGGAGCTCGTCCACGTCCCAGGTGTCCATGGCGGTGATGGCGATGATCTGCTGGGCGAGCACGTCCAGCGGGTTGGCGGGCACCCGCAGCGATTCGATGGCCCCCTCGCGCATCCGCTCGGTGACCACCGCGGCCTGCACCAGATCCCCGCGGTACTTCGGGAAGACGACGCCGGTGGAGACCGCGCCCACCTGGTGGCCGGCCCGGCCCACCCGCTGCAGACCGGAGGCCACCGAGGGCGGCGACTCGACCTGGACGACCAGGTCGACCGCGCCCATGTCGATACCGAGCTCGAGGCTGGAGGTGGCGACGACCGCGGGCAGCCGGCCGGCCTTGAGGTCCTCCTCGACCAGCGCCCGCTGCTCCTTGGACACCGAGCCGTGGTGCGCGCGGGCCAGCAGCGGGGGCGCGCCCCGGGCGGCACCGGCCTCGGCCATCAGCTCGGCGGGGGAGTGGTCCTCGGGCAGGGCCTCACCGGTGGCCCGCTCGTAGGCGATCTCGTTCAGCCGGTTGCACAGCCGCTCGGCCAGCCGGCGGGAGTTGGCAAAGACGATGGTGGAGCGATGGGCCTGGACGAGATCGGTGATCCGCTCCTCCACATGGGGCCAGATCGACGGCCGCTCGCCCGCCTCGCCCTCCTGGGCGGGGGAGCCGCCCAACTCGCCCAGATCCTCCACGGGCACGACCACCGACAGGTCGAACTCCTTGCCCGACGGCGGCTGGACGATCTCCACCTTGCGCCGCGGCGACAGGAACCGCGCCACCTCGTCCACCGGCCGCACGGTCGCCGACAGGCCGATGCGCCGGGCGGGGCGATCGAGCAGCTCGTCGAGGCGCTCCAGGGACAGCGCGAGATGGGCGCCCCGCTTCGTCCCCGCGACGGCGTGGACCTCGTCCAGGATCACGGTCTCCACGCCGCGCAGCGCCTCCCGGGTGGCGGAGGTGAGCATCAGGAACAGCGACTCGGGGGTGGTGATGAGGATGTCCGGCGGGCGGGTGGCCAGAGCGCGGCGCTCGGCGGCCGGGGTGTCGCCCGAGCGGGTGCCCACCCGGATCTCCGGCTCGGGCCTGCCAAGCCGCACCGCCTCCTGGCGGATACCGGTCAGCGGGCTGCGGAGATTGCGCTCGACATCCACCGCCAGGGCCTTCAGCGGGGAGACGTACAGCACCCGGCAGCGCTTCTTCGCCTCGGCGGGCGGCGGCTCACCGGCCAGCCTGTCCAGCGACGCCAGGAAGGCGGCCAGGGTCTTGCCCGAGCCGGTGGGGGCGACCACCAGGACGTCCGAGCCCTCGCCGATCGCCCGCCACGCGCCCTCCTGCGCGGGCGTGGGCGCGGTGAAGGCGCCCGTGAACCACCCGCGGGTGGCCGGGGAGAATGCGTCGAGCGCCGAGCCTGCCATGCCCTCCATCGTGCACCGGACCACTGACAATGGACGGAGTCGCAGGTCAGCGGGGGCTCAGGCGGGGCGCACAATGGTGCCATGGGAAACGGGGAGAGCGCGCGGCACTGGCGGTACCCCCAGCTTCCGGGCGTCGATCTGCTGCGGGCCCGCTACATCCACAAGACCTTTGTGTGGCACACCCACGAGTCCTTCGTGATCGCCGCGATCACCGAGGGCGTCGAGGAGTTCCACCACCGTGGCGCCGTCGAGCGCACCGGGCCCGGCGGGCTCGCGCTCATCAACCCGGAGGTACCGCACACCGGACGGGCGGGGGCGCCCGAGGGATGGGCGTACAGCGTGCTGTATCCGGCCGCGGACCTGGTCGCCGGTGTCGCCGCCGAGACGACCACGCTCCGCGGCACGGCCGGATTCCGGATCCCCTCCGTCGACGACCCCCAGGGCGCGCGGCTGGTCACCGCGGTGCACCGGGCCGCCGAGGAGGGCAACGCGCTGGCCGCCGACAGCCTGCTGCGCATCGCCCTCACTCGGCTGCTGCGCGACCATGGCGGCCCGCTCCCCGAGCGCACGGCGCCCACCGCGGGAGCGCGAGGGGCGGCGCGCGCCCGTGCCATCCTCCAGGAGCGCATGGCCGACCCGCCGTCCCTGGAACGGCTGGCGGCCGAGCTGGAGACCGGTCCCTTCGCCCTGCTGCGCGCCTTCCGCGCCGTCTACGGGATGCCGCCGCACACCTGGCTCACCGACGCCCGGGTCCGCCGGGCCCGGTGGCTGCTGGACGCCGGGACCGCGCCCGCCGAGGCGGCGGTCACCGTCGGCTTCACCGACCAGTCCCATCTGAACCGCCACTTCACCCGCATCGTGGGGGTACCACCGGGCGCCTACCGGCGGGAGCGCGCAAGAACGTACAAGACCGGATCCGAAGAGCTCTCCTAATGTGCGCGGTGTGTCAGAACAGATAGAGATGCGAACCGATCCCGCCGCGCCTCCGGCGGACTCGGCCGTTGTCCGCGACGCCCTGGGCGTCGGTGTCGCCGTGGGGCTCTCCGGCTTCGCCTTCGGGGTGACGTCGGCGGGCGCCGGGCTCGGCCTGCTGCAGACCTGCGCGCTCAGCCTGCTCGTCTTCACCGGGGCGTCGCAGTTCGCCCTCGTGGGCGCGCTGGCGGCGGGTGGCAATCCGTTCACCGCCGCCGCCGGGGCGTTCTTCCTCGGAGTGCGCAACGCCTTCTACGGGCTTCGGCTGTCCGGACTCCTCGGGCTGCCGCGCGCGGTGCGTCCCCTGGCCGCCCACTGGGTCATCGACGAGACCTCCGCCGTCGCGCTCGCCCAGCCCGACCGGCGCACCGCGCGTCTCGGGTTCACCATCACCGGGCTGACGCTGTACGTCCTGTGGAACCTCACCACGCTGATCGGCGCCCTGGGGGCGTCCGCGCTCGGCGACACCGACGCCTGGGGCCTGGACGCCGCTGGGCCCGCCGTCTTCCTCGCCCTGCTGGCCCCCATGCTCAGCGGCACCGTCGAGCGGGCCGTGGCCGGTCTCGGCGTCCTGCTGGTGCTCCTGTGCCAGCCGGTGCTGCCCGCCGGGGTCCCGGTCCTGGTGGCGGCGCTCGCTGCCCCCGTCGTCCTTACGGTGCACGGGCGCATGACGCGCGGCACGGAGCCCGGTGAGCGCCGATGACCATCTGGATCGCCATCGGCGTCACCGTGGCGGGCTGCTATCTCGTCAAGCTGCTGGGCCTCTCGGTGCCCGCCGGAGTCCTGGAACGCCCGCTCGTCAGGCGTCTGGCCGCGCTGCTGCCCGTGGCCCTGCTCGCCGCCCTCACCGCCCAGCAGACCTTCAGCGACGGCCAGCATCTCCGCCTGGACGCGAGGGCGGCCGGGGTGGGGGCGGCGGCGCTCGCGCTGATGCTCCGCGCCCCCTTCCTGGTGGTGGTCGCCGTGGCCGTCGTCGTCACGGCCGGTGTCCGGGCCCTGTGACCGCCGCGGACGCCCGTGCTCAGGTCCGCCGTCCGGGCCCTGTGACCGCCGCCGACGCCCGAGCTCAGGTCCGCCGTCCGTAGGCCCGCAGTGTCAGCAGCGCCTCGACGGTCGCCACCGACCGCCACTCCAGCGTGGCCCCAGGCGTCCAAGAGCGCCGGTGCGGCCAGCCGCCGTCCTCCTGCTGCGCGGCCACGAGCACGTCCAGGGACCGCTCCACCTCGGCGTCGGTGAACCACCGGCGGGCCAGCGAGCCGGGCGTACGGGCGATGTCGTGCACCTGGAGGGACTCACCGCCCTGCACCGGCGGCAGGGGGCGGTCCTCGGTGCGCTCGGGGGCCGTCGGCGGCACGATCAGCCGCTCCTCCCGCACCCGGCGGCCGAGCCGCTCGGCCGCCGCCTCGGCGCGTGCCCGGTCCGGCGCCCCGTCGAGGAAGGCGACGGCCGCCGCGACCTCGTACGGACGCGTCGTCGCGCCGTCCTCCCCCAGGGCGGCGACCGCCGCCCAGCAGAAGTCCGTGGCCCGGAAGAGCCACGCATGCCACACCTCGTTACGGTGCAGCAGCCCCACCACCGGCCCGGTGGTCAGCAGATCACTGCGCGGATCGTCCGCCGACGGGACCCAGGGGGCCGCCGGATAGCCGCGCAGCGAGGGGTGGCAGGCGGGCAGCGCGCCGTCCGGGGTGGACACGGACGTCAGATAGCGGCACAGGCGCTCCACCCGCTGCCCGCCGCAGCGCCCGATCCCGTCGAGCACCCGTAAGGCGTGCACGGCATGCAGCGGCTGGCTCACCGGGCCGCGCAGATCCGGCTCCAGCGCATGGCCGTAGCCCCCGTCGGTCCCCAGATACGCGGCCAGCGCGGTCTCGACGGCCTCGGCGCCGCCGCCCAGGAAGTGATAAGCGAATCTGCGCTGCTCCAGCACGCGGGCGGTCAGCCAGACGAACCGCTCGGCGCGGGAGAGCGCGGAGGACTCGGCCGGCTGTGCCGGCTCGGCGGACCCGGGCGTGGGAAGGGAGGGCGAGGAGGGGAGGCTTGCGGATCGATCCATGGACAGACCGTAGGCCGCGAGACACGGTCGGTAGGGGGCTCACGCCTGGGTGCACCCCCGGGAGCGCGATACTGGTCACATGCGGTTGACGGACTTCTGGCAGCGAATGGCGGACCACTTCGGCGAGGCGTACGCCGACTCCTTCGCGCGCGATCATGTGATGTCGCAACTCGGCGGCCGGACGGTGCACGAGGCGCTGACGGACGGCTGGGAGGCCAAGGACGTCTGGCGCGCAGTCTGCGCCGCGATGGAGATCCCCGAGAGCAGGCGCTGAGCGGCCCTCCGGCCGCTCCGGGTGCACCAGCTTCCCGGGGTGGCCGGATTTCTTCGTCCGGTGTACGCCACACTTGCTCCGTGGCCCCGACCGAAGAGACCCTCCCCTCCGACGCCGACGACACCCCGAGCGCCGCTCGGGCCTCCTCGGACTCCCCACAACCCGCCGCGCGCATGCCGCGCTGGCTGCCGCGCGCCATGGTGCTCGCACTCGCGCTGGTGGCCTGTTACCGCCTTGCGACCTGGGCCTTCGATCGGCTGACCGGGCTTCTGCTGAACATCCTGATCGCGTTCTTCCTGGCGCTCGCGATCGAACCGGCCGTGGACCGGATGGCCGCCCGCGGCATGCGCCGGGGGCTGGCGACGGGGCTGGTCTTTCTCGCCATCCTCATCGGCACCGCGGGCTTCTTCACCCTGCTCGGCTCGATGCTCGCCGATCAGATCATCACCATGGTCCAGGACTTCCCGCAGTACCTCGACAATGTGGTCAGGTGGATCAACGACACGTTCCACACGCATCTGTCGCGGCTGGAGATCCAGGACAGCCTGGTGCACTCCGACTGGCTGCAGAGCTACGTCAAGAACAGCGCCGACAATGTGCTGGACGTCTCCGCACAGGTGCTCGGCGGGTTGTTCAAGGTGCTGACGGTGACCCTGTTCGCCTTCTACTTCGCCGCCGACGGGCCCCGGCTGCGCCGCGCGCTGTGCTCGGTGCTGCCGCCGACCCGGCAGGTCGAGGTCTTGCGCGCCTGGGAGATCGCGGTCGCCAAGACCGGCGGCTACATCTACTCCCGCGGGTTGATGGCACTGATCTCCGGTGTCGCCCACTACATCCTGCTGGAGGCCCTGGGCGTGCCCTACGCCCCGGCGCTCGCCGTCTGGGTGGGGCTGATCTCGCAGTTCATCCCGACCATCGGCACCTATTTGGCCGGGGCCCTGCCGATGCTGATCGCGTTCACCATCGACCCCTGGTACGCGCTGTGGGTCCTGGTCTTCGTCGTGATCTACCAGCAGTTCGAGAACTATCTGCTGCAGCCGAGGATCACCGCCAGGACGGTGGACATCCACCCGGCTGTCTCCTTCGGATCGGTGATAGCGGGCACCGCGCTGCTGGGCGCGGTGGGCGCGCTGATCGCGATTCCGGCGACCGCGACGCTGCAGGCGTTCCTCGGCGCGTACATCAAGCGCTATGACGTGACCGACGATCTGCGGGTGCACGGGCGCACGCGGCGGCGCGGCATGTCGGCCCTCGCGCGGATGCGCGCCGCGTTGGCGCGGCGTAGTTGACATAAAAATCGAACATCCATTCTGATGGAAGCCCGACAGGTTATCCACAGGCCGAGGACGTCAGGGCCGCTTGTCAGTGGCAGGCGCTAGCGTCATGGACGTGAAGCGATCGACTCAAGCAAACCGGGTGGGACCCATGGCAGGAACCGACCGCGAGAAGGCGCTCGACGCCGCGCTCGCACAGATTGAACGGCAATTCGGCAAGGGCGCCGTGATGCGCATGGGCGATCGGCCAAACGAGCCGATCGAGGTCATCCCCACCGGGTCGACCGCTCTCGACGTCGCCCTCGGCGTCGGCGGTCTGCCGCGCGGCCGGGTGGTCGAGGTCTACGGCCCCGAGTCCTCCGGTAAGACGACCCTGACCCTGCACGCGGTGGCCAATGCCCAGCGGGCCGGCGGCACCGTCGCCTTCGTGGACGCCGAGCACGCCCTCGACCCGGACTACGCGCAGAAGCTGGGCGTGGACACCGACTCCCTGATCCTCTCCCAGCCGGACAACGGCGAGCAGGCGCTTGAGATCGTGGACATGCTGGTCCGCTCCGGCGCCCTCGACCTCATCGTCATCGACTCCGTCGCCGCCCTGGTGCCGCGCGCGGAGATCGAGGGCGAGATGGGCGACTCCCACGTCGGCCTCCAGGCCCGGCTGATGAGCCAGGCGCTCCGTAAGATCACCAGCGCGCTCAACCAGTCCAAGACCACCGCGATCTTCATCAACCAGCTCCGCGAGAAGATCGGCGTGATGTTCGGCTCGCCGGAGACCACGACCGGTGGCCGGGCGCTGAAGTTCTACGCGTCGGTGCGCATCGACATCCGCCGCATCGAGACCCTCAAGGACGGCACCGACGCGGTCGGCAACCGTACCCGCGTCAAGGTCGTCAAGAACAAGGTCGCGCCGCCCTTCAAGCAGGCCGAGTTCGACATCCTCTACGGCCAGGGCATCAGCCGCGAGGGCGGTCTGATCGACATGGGCGTCGAGCACGGCTTCGTCCGCAAGTCCGGTGCCTGGTACACCTACGAGGGCGACCAGCTCGGCCAGGGCAAGGAGAACGCCCGTAACTTCCTGAAGGACAACCCCGATCTCGCCAATGAGATCGAGAGGAAGATCAAGGAAAAGCTCGGTATCGGGGTCAGGCCCCAGGACCCGGCGGCCGCGGAGCCCACCGCGGACGCGGCTGGTGCCGCGGGCGTGACCGACGCGGCGCCGGCGAAGGCCGTGGCCGCCCCGGCGGCCAAGACCGGGGCGAAGGCGGCCAAGGCCGCCGCGGCCAAGAGCTGATCCATGACACGGCGGACCGAATGGCCGGACGGCTCGGGCCGTCCGGAGCGCCCGGACCGTCCGGACAGCGGCGCCCCCTCCTTGTCGAGGGCCGAGCAGGGGCCGCCGCCTGGCCCGGAGGAGCAGGCGCGGGCGATCTGCCTGCGCCTGCTCACCGGGACCCCACGCACCCGTAAGCAGCTCGCGGACGCGCTGCGCACCCGGGGCATCCCCGATGACGCGGCGGAGGAGGTGTTGTCCCGGTTCGAGGGCGTCGGCCTGATCGACGACGCGGCGTTCGCCGAGGCATGGGTGGAGTCCCGGCACCACAGCCGGGGGCTCGCCCGGCGGGCGCTCGCCCGTGAGCTGCGCACCAAGGGTGTCGATTCCGCCCTGATCGACGACGCCGTGGGACAGCTCGACGCCGATCAGGAGGAGCGGACGGCGCAGGAGCTGGTCGAGCGCAAGCTGAGGGCCACCCGCGGCCTCGACCGGGAGAAGCGGATCCGCCGTCTCGCCGGGATGCTGGCCCGCAAGGGCTACTCCGAGGGGCTGGCGCTGCGGGTGGTGCGGCGCGCACTGGAGGAGGAGGGAGAGGATCCGGACCTCCTGGAGCACCACCTCCCTGACCTCTGAGCCCCAGCGGCCCTTGTCGCGGGGCCGTGACAGGGCTCGGGGCAATCCGCTGAAGCCGGTTACCGGGATAGAGCTCTGTCCGGTCGTGCGGCAGTCGCGCGACCCTTGAGTCGGGCGTCACCCGGAGTCGTGCGAGCTCCAAGTCCCGGTGGCGCTAGTGCACCGGGAGGCCCGCCGCGCGCCATGCCTGGAAGCCGCCGATGAGATCGGTCGCCCGCTCCAGGCCCAGTTGGCGCAGCGAGACCGCGGCGAAGCTGGACGCGTAGCCCTCGTTGCACACCACCACGACCCGCAGATCGTGATGGGTGGCCTCGGGCAGCCGGTGGTCGCACTGCGGGTCGAGCCGCCATTCCAGCTCGTTCCGCTCGACGATCAGCGCCCCCGGGATGGTGCCGTCGCGCTCCCGCAGCGCCGCGTACCGTATGTCCACCAGCAGCGCGCCCTGAACCTGCGCCGCCGCGGCATCCAGGGGCTCCAGCCGGTCGAGTTCCTCGCGGGCCTCGGCCAGCAGCTCGTCCACGCTCCGCTTGGTCGTGCCCATCGTGTTCATCCCCACTCCTCGGGCCGCTCGACCTGCTCCAGCCGCAGCGTATGACCGGTGCGGCTGTAGCGCCGCATGAGCGGCAGCGGCGGATAGTAGGCGTGCACCGACACCGCATGCTCGGTGCCGGACGGATTGATCACCTCATGCACATGATGCGGTCCGAAGGCCCGGCCCTGTCCGGCGGGCAGCCGCCGCTCGCGGTCCACATCGTCGGCCAGCTCAAGGGTCTTCCAGCCCTCGGTGGGCAGACGCGCGGCGAGTGACTGCTCGTTGAGCTCACCCGCCGCCGCGACGAAGGCGCCATGGGAGCCGCCGTGGTCGTGCCAGCCGGTGCCGGTGCCCGGGGGCCAGCCGATCAGCCAGGCTTCGCTGCCGCCCGGCCCGTCGAGGCGCAGCCAGGTGCGGCCCTCCGGATCGAGCGGAAGCGAGTCGACGAGCTCGGCGTCGGCGGCGGTCCGGCGGGCGAAGTCGAGCAGCTCCGCGGCGCTGGGCGGAGCGGCCGGGCCGGATGCCGAGTCCGTGATGACGTCCGTGGAAGGGCGCACGGGACCGGGGGTGGAAGTGCGTACGTCGGGCACAGAGGACCGTCCTGAGTGATCGCGAATAGAGGCGCGGCCGCACCGCGCGGGAAAGAAGCGGATCAACAGGACGGACGACAGACACAGCCCGCGTAGCGGACCAGGTCCAGATGGACCCTCCGCCAGAAGCGAGGCAAGCAGGTGTCAGTCACGCTGCGCAGTGAATCATGTGCCGGAAAGGAAGGTCAACCTCACCGGCTCGCGCCCGGACCACGCACGCCCTGACACGGACCGCACGCCTGGACGCAAGCCGCACGCCCGAGCGCGACCCCGGCGCGGCCTCGTTGATCGATCCCGCACTAGCGCCGCGCGCTCGCCTCCGCCGGTACGCCCCTGGCTGCGTTCCCGCCCCTGACCGCGTCCGCGCACGCGTACAGCGCGCTCGGCCGCACCCCGGACAGCGCCGCGGCGAGATGGCCGTCCGGCCGCACCAGCAGCACCGTGTGCGCCGGGGCTCCCGGATACGCCTCGGCGACCAGCAGCTCGGTGCGCATGGGCAGCGCCGCGACGGCAGCCGCCAGCCTCGGCATCAGCCCGGCGCGCATCCAGTGACGGCGGTCCCACACCCCGGTGCCGGGGGCGACCAGCACCACCAGCAGCTCCCGGCCGAGCCGCTCCCGCAGCCGAACGACCGAGCCGTCCGGCGCGGTCACCGGCACATCGGTGACCGGCGCCCCGGGCGGCGTGCCCACCGTGATCGAGCCGTCCGGCAGCGCCGCCGGGGCCAGTGGCGAACGGTCGTAGACCGGCGGCGCGCCCAGCGGACCCTGTCCGAGGTGACCGTCGGTGAGCAGCGCGTCGTGCCCGCGCGCCCCGCCGGGCCGCACGGTGCGCCGCACCGCGTGCCAGCCGCCGGCCGCCCGTACCAGCGGCAGCGCCTGGTCCGCCGCGCGCAGCCGGGCCCCCACGGCTCCGCGCCGCTCCGCCTGATAGCTGTCCAGCAGAGCCTCCGAGGCCCCGTGGTGCCAGGCCAGGGACAGCTTCCAGGCGAGGTTGTCGACGTCCCGCAGCCCCTCTTCGAGGCCCTGGGTGCCGAGCGCGCCCAGCAGATGGGCGGCGTCCCCGGCCAGGAAGGCGCGCCCCACGCGCCAGCGCAGCGCGAGCCGGTGGTGCAGGGTGTGCACGCCGGTGTCCAGCAGCTCATAGGGGGGCTCGGAATCCCCGCACCACCCCGTGAGGGTGTCGCGCACCCGCACCAGCAGGGCATCGGGGGTGACGAGATCGCGGCCGGGCGGCAGCAGCCAGTCGACCCGCCACAGGCTGTGCGGCAGCGGCCGGGCGGTCACCTCCGCGTCGATGCTGCGCCAGGGCGGGGAGCGGTGCAGCACGGCCTCGCCGGGCCAGGGGAGTTCGGCGCGCAGCGCCGCGACGGCGTGCCGCTCCACCGCCGTACGGCCCGGGAAGCGCACGCCCAGGAGCTTGCGGACGGTGGACCGCGGTCCGTCGCAGCCCACCAGATAGCTGCCCCGCCACCAGGTGGCCTGGGCGCCCCGGGTGCGCACCCCGACCCCGTGGTCGTCCTGCTCCAGGCTGTCGATCCGGCTTCCGGAGACGATGCGGACGAGGTCCTCGTCGCCGATGGCGGCCAGCGAGCCCCGCAGCGCCCGGGTGAGCTCATGCTGGGGCAGATGCACCGGTGAGGCCGTCGGCGCCGGTGCCGCCTCGTCCTCCGGCCCGTCAGCGCCGGGGGAGTCCATGGCCTCCGTAAGGACGCCGTCCCAGCCGCCGGCGCCACGCTCGCCGCCGAAGAGGCTGCCGGGCGTGAGGGCCACCTGCCGTACCAACTGCCGCCGCCGCATCGTGCGCCATCCGGTCCACGGCCGCGTCCGGGCGGTGACCCGGCAGCCCAGCCGCTCCAGCAGGGCGGCGGCGTCCGGGCGCAGCACGACGGTGCGGGCCAGTCGGCTCTCCTCGCCGCCCGTGGACTCGTCCAGCAGGATGACGGGCACCTCGAGGCGCGCCAGGGCGAGGGCCAGGGTGAGGCCGACCGGGCCCGCCCCGGCGACGATCACCGGGTCCACGGTGCGGTTCCTGTGGCCCTGCGGGTCGTACGCGACGTACGGAAATTGGCAGTTGAAACCCGGTGAGCGATCACAGAAAGCATGCAACCCACTGCCGCTGCCCGCGTCAAGCGACGAAGGGCGGTGGCGCGTGCGCCACCGCCCTGGTAAGGGTTTCACTCGTCCGCCCGGCCCCCCGGACGGACCTCCGCCCGGTCGCCCGGTCGCTCGTCCTCCCGGCCCCCGGACGGTCCCTCAGTTCGTCTTGCCGGTGGGCGCGTCCGGGGCGGAGACCGTGGAGTGGTCGACGACGTCGAGCGCGTCGGCGGCCGCCAGCGGCTGGCCCGCGTCCGCGACCCGGATGCCGGTCTTGGCGCGCCGGCCGCGCCGCTCGATCCAGGTGGCGAGGGCAGAGAGGGCCAGACACATCGCGATGTAGATGGCGCCGCCGACGATGATCACCGGAACGTAGGGGTTGTCGTCGTTGACGACGATGTTCCCGGCCAGCTGCTGAAGCTGGAACAGCAGCTCCTGGTAGGTGATGACATAGCCGAGGGAGGTGTCCTTCAGCGTCACCACCAGCTGGCTGATGATGGTCGGCAGCATCGCCCGTACGGCCTGCGGCACCAGGACCGTCATCATGACCTGGGTCTTGCGCATGCCCAGGGCGTAGGCGGCCTCGCGCTGGCCCCTGGGCACCGAGTTGATGCCCGCCCGCAGCACCTCGGCCTGGACCGAGCCGTTGTAGACGGTCAGTCCGATGACCAGCGCCCAGAAGCCGGTGTTGTCACCGCTGAGGCCCAGGTCCGACCGGTAGGTCAGGAAGAGCACCCACAGCACGTAGATGGTGATCAGCAGCGGGACGGCCCGGAACAGCTCGATGAAACCGGTCGCGAACCAGCGGACGGCCTTGTGGTCCGAGAGCCGGCCGACGGCGAGCAGGACGCCGAGGGCCAGCGAGAGGACCGCCGCGACCGCGAACACCTTCAAGGTGGTGACCACACCGTCGCGGATGCTGGTCCGCACGCCCGCGTAGTTGAAGATGTTCCACATCCCGGGCGCGAACTGACCCTTGTCGTTCAGCCGCACCACGGCGAAGACGATCAGCCCGAGGACGGCCAGCCCGCCGACGACGGAGTAGATGCGGTTCCGGACGCGGGCCTTGGGGCCGGGGGCGTCGTACAGGACGCTCGAGCTCATCGGGCCACCTCCAGGCGGCTCTCCAGCAGTCGGAAGAGACCACTGATGGCGAAGGTGATGACCAGGTAGCACAGCGCGATCCACAGGAAGATCCAGCCGATCGCGAAGCCCTTGTCGCTCAGCAGCTTCGAGACATTGAACAGCTCGGTGTTGCTGAACGCCCCGGCGATGGCCGAGTTCTTGGTGAGCGCGATGAAGATGCTGCTCATGGGGGGAATCACGGACCGGGTGGCCTGGGGGAACACGATCAGCCGGAGGGTCTGGAAGAAGGTCATCCCCAGGCTGCGGGCGGCCTCCGCCTGGCCGAGCGGCACGGCGTTGATACCGGACCGTACGGCCTCGCAGACGAAGGACGACGTGTAGCAGCCCAGCGCCCCCATGGCGAGAACGAACGGGCTCGTTCCCGGGAAGAAGATCTGCGGGATCACGAAGAACGCGATCAGGAAGAGCAGGGTCAGCGGGGTGTTGCGCAGCAGGGTGACCCAGGCCGTCCCGAAGGCCCGCAGCGGCGGTATGGGCGACACCCGGAAGCCGGCTATGACAATGCCCAGGACGAGAGCCAGCGCCGCACTGGCCGCCGTGATGGAGAGGGTTCCCAGGAACCCCTCACGGAACTGGGGCAAATGATCGAGGAGTACGTTCATCGATTCTCCGCGGTAGCGGTCAGGTCAGCGGCGTGCGGAGCGCACCGGCTTCCAGGCGAACGGGGAATCCTGCTCAGTAGCGGGGCAGGGGGGTCTTCGGGGCGACGTAGGAGGAGCCGGACTTGCCGAGCGTGCCTTCGTACGCCTTCTTGTAGTCGCCGTTCTTGATGTGCTCCTCGAGCGAGTCGCTGATCGCGTCGCGGAGCGCCTTGTCGTTCTTGTTCATGCCGATGCCGTACGGCTCCTCGGTGAACGGCTTGCCGACCACGTGCAGCTTGGTGGAGCGCTGGGCGGCGTAACCCTTGAGGATCGCGTCGTCGGTGGTGACCGCGTCGACCTGGCCGTCGAGGAGCTGCTTGACGCAGAGCGAGTACTTGCTCAGCTCGGTGGTCTTGGCGCCGTACTTCGGCTTCTTGATCTCCTGGAGCGGGGTGGAGCCGACGATCGAGCAGACCTTCTTGCCCTTGATGCTGTCCGGGCCGGTGATCTTGCCCTTGTCCTCCATGCGGACCAGGAGGTCGGCACCGGCCTGGTAGTACGGGCCCGCGAAGCCGACCTGCTTCTTGCGCTCGTCGTTGATGGTGTAGGTGCCGACGTAGTAGTCGACCTGGCCCTTGGAGATCGAGGTCTCGCGGACGTTGGAGTCCACCGTCTTGAAGGTGATCTTGTCCGCGGAGAAGCCGAGGTCGGCGGCGACCATCTTGGCGATCTCGATGTCGAAGCCGGAGCGCTTGCCCTCGGTGTCCTGGAACCCGAGGAAGGGCTGGTCCGCCTTGGCGCCGATGACGATCTTGCCGCGCTTCTGCGCCGCCTTCAGGGTCGACGAGTCGATCTTCACGTCCTTCGCGACCGTGTAGTCGCCGCTGTAGACCTCGCCGCCCTTCGGCTTGTCCCCGGCGGTGCCCTTCTCGCCGCCACAGGCGGTCGCCGTCGCGGCCAGCGCGAGAACCACCGTGGCCGCCGCGGCCGTCTTACGAATCCTCATGGTGCCCATCCCTCTGTGTTCAGTACGTGGTCCAGTGGTCCAGATACGCAGTGGCGAACGTGCCGGCGGTCTGCCGGGCCGGTGTGGACTCAGTGGTGAAGGATCTTCGACAGGAAGTCCTTGGCCCGGTCGCTGCGGGGGTTGCTGAAGAACTGCTCCGGCTCGGCCTCTTCGACGATCCGGCCGTCGGCCATGAAGACCACCCGGTTCGCGGCGGAGCGGGCGAAGCCCATCTCGTGCGTGACGACGACCATCGTCATGCCGTCCCTGGCGAGCTGCTGCATGACCTCCAGCACCTCGTTGATCATCTCCGGGTCCAGCGCCGAGGTCGGCTCGTCGAAGAGCATCACCTTCGGGTCCATGGCCAGGGCGCGCGCGATCGCCACGCGCTGCTGCTGGCCGCCGGAGAGCTGGGCGGGGTACTTGTCCGCCTGGGCACCGACGCCCACCCGGTCGAGCAGCGTACGGGCCTTCTCCTCGGCGGCCTTCTTGTCCGTCTTACGGACCTTGACCTGGCCCAGCATCACGTTCTCGAGCACCGTCTTGTGCGCGAAGAGGTTGAAGGACTGGAAGACCATGCCGACGTCGGCGCGCAGCCGGGCGAGCTCCTTGCCCTCCTGGGGCAGCGGCTTGCCGTCGATCGTGATGGACCCGGCGTCGATCGTCTCCAGCCGGTTGACCGTGCGGCACAGCGTCGACTTCCCGGACCCGGACGGCCCGATGACGACGACCACTTCGCCCCGGGTGATGGTCAGGTCGATGTCCTGGAGCACATGCAGCGCGCCGAAGTGCTTGTTGACCCCTGACAGCGCAACCAACGCGTCCGCCACCGGTGCGGCGTCCTTGGTCACCGATACTTCGCTCATCGGCGTCTCGCTCCGTCCTCCTCGGTTGGGAGGACAGTAATGACCGGCCGCGACCAGCGTCATTACATCTGAGCTGAAATTGAGGATAACGATATGGCTGCGGCGTGACACGCTGCGTGAACGAGACGACGCGGGCTGTACCGGCTGCATAACGGAAACCGGTGTGTGACCGAATGCGTCTTGACGGGTGCCCCTCGATCGGGGTGGATGCCCTGTGGCCATGTTCGTGGCCGTATTCGAAGCCATGGTGACGGGGGCGCGTACGGCGCGCGTCTCCGCTGGTACGGGAAGGTGGCGGAGGGGCTGGTGAGACTGCTGCTCGTCGAGGACGACAACCACGTCGCCGCGGCCCTGTCGGCCATCCTCTCCCGGCACGGTTTCGAGGTCACCCATGCCCGCAGCGGCGAGGAGGCGCTACAGGCACTGCTGCCCGACTCCGGCGCCCCCTTCGGCGTCGTACTCCTCGACCTCGGCCTGCCCGACCAGGACGGTTTCGAGGTGTGCGGCAAGATCCGCAAGCGCACCGCCACCCCCGTGATCATGGTGACCGCGCGCGCCGATGTGCGCTCGCGCATACACGGGCTCAACCTCGGCGCCGACGACTATGTGGTCAAGCCGTACGACACCATGGAGCTGCTCGCCCGCATCCACGCCGTCAGCCGCCGCACGGCCCCCCAGGACACGGGCCATGGCGCCGACGAGGGCCCGGACGGCCCCCATCCGCCGCTGCGGCTCGGCCCGGTGACCATCGAGCTGCCCACCCGCCAGGTCTCGGTCAACGGCACGACCGTCTCGCTCACCCGTAAGGAGTTCGATCTGCTGGCACTGCTCGCGCAGCGCCCCGGTGTCGTCTTCCGCCGGGAGCAGATCATCAGCGAGGTCTGGCGCACCAGTTGGGAGGGGACGGGGCGCACCCTGGAGGTGCATGTCGCCTCCCTGCGTTCCAAGCTGCGGATGCCCGCCCTGATCGAGACGGTGCGCGGGGTGGGCTACCGCCTCGTCGCCCCGTCCCGCTGAGCGACCGGGATTCCCTAGGTGCGCACCCGACTCCTCCCGCTTCTCATCGTCCTTATGGCGGGCGTGCTGCTCGCGCTCGGCTTCCCGCTCGCCGGGAGCGTGGCCGCCCGGGAGCAGCAGCGGGTGGTCGTCGACCGGATCGACGACACCGCGCGCTTCGCCGCGCTCGCCCAGTTCGTCACCGCCGGGCCGACGGGGGCGGTCGGCGCCGAGGGGGACGAGCGGCTGGACACCCTGCGCGCCGAGCTCAAGCGCTACCACGACCTGTACGGCATCCGGGCCGGAGTCTTCTACCGGGACCGGGACGCGCGGCCCATGGCCGAGGCGCCCGGTAGCTGGCGGCTGCCGGACACGGGCGAGAGCGCCCGGGCCTTCGACGAGGCCCTCGCCGGGCGCCGCAGCCACGATCCGCCCCAGGTGTGGCCCTGGCAGCGGGGCAGGCTCACCGTCGCCTCCCCCGTCGTCCGCGACGGGGACGTGGTGGCCGTCGTCGTCACCGACTCGCCCACCGGCCAGATGCGGTCACGGACCCTGCACGGCTGGCTGGTCATCGGCGCGGGCGAAGGCGCCGCGATGCTGCTGGCCGTGGGGGCCGCCGTCCGGCTGACCGGATGGGTGCTGCGGCCCGTGCGCGTCCTGGACACCGCGACCCACGACATCGCGACCGGGCGGATGCAGTCGCGTGTCGCGGCCGCCTCGGGGCCCCCGGAACTGCGGCGGCTCGCCCGCTCGTTCAACGAGATGGCCGACAACGTCGAACAAGTCCTGGAGCAGCAGCGGGCGTTCGTCGCCGACGCCTCCCACCAGCTCCGCAATCCCCTCTCCGCGCTGTTGCTGCGCATCGAGCTGCTGGCGCTCGACCTGCCGGACGGCCATGAGGAGATCGGCTCGGTGCGCGCGGAGGGCAAGCGCCTGGCCAGCGTCCTGGACGATCTGCTCGACCTCGCCCTGGCCGAGCACTCCGCCGCCGATCTGCGGCTCACCGACATCGCGGAGCTGGCGGCCGACCGGGTGGACGCCTGGCTTCTGGTGGCCGCTCGGGAGGAGGTCGGGCTCGCCTACACCGGCCCCGCGGCCATCACCGGCTGGGCCGACCCGGTGGCCCTGTCCAGCGCACTGGACGCCGTCGTCGACAACGCGCTGAAGTTCACGCCCGAGGGGGCGCATGTGGAGGTCTCGGCGCGCGCGGACGGCGACACCGTCGCGATCGTCGTCGCCGACGGCGGCCCGGGCCTCACCGAGGACGAACTCGCCCGGGTCGGCGACCGCTTCTGGCGCAGCAGCCGCCACCAGAACATCTCGGGTTCGGGCCTGGGCCTGTCCATCACCCGCGCCCTGCTCGCGGCGGGCGGGGGCACGATCGACTACGCCCCCAACGAGCCCCGCGGGCTGCGCGTGACCATCACCGTTCCGCGCACCGGGCCGAGTGAGCACGTGAAGGGACCGGGCCCAGTGAGAACGAGAACGTGAAGACCGTAAGGACGCGAGGAAGACCGTAAGGACGTGCGGCGGAGCCGACCACAAGGCCGCTCAACCCTGCGGCTTGCGCCAGATGATGCTGTAACGCCACAGGAGATGACGGCGGTGCTGCGAGCCGGGCAGGATCTCGGCGGCCATCGCCCGCATCTCCGGGTACGTCACCGGCGGCGGCCACACGATGGGCGACGGGTGGTGCCACAGCCCTTTCACGGCGCGGTGGACGGCACCGACGGCCACACCGGCGAGGATGTGCGGCAGGTC
This sequence comes from Streptomyces violaceusniger Tu 4113, assembly GCF_000147815.2. Classification (NCBI taxonomy): domain Bacteria; kingdom Bacillati; phylum Actinomycetota; class Actinomycetes; order Kitasatosporales; family Streptomycetaceae; genus Streptomyces; species Streptomyces violaceusniger. Next base: position 2,065,667 of record NC_015957.1, read on the forward strand.
TTTGGGCAGGGTGTTACGGGCGAGGCCGACGACGGCCAGGACCCCGCCGGGCCGCAGCAGGTCGCGCATACGGGCCAGCCCGGTGGCGCCGTCCATGTGGTGCAGGGCGGCCACCGACGCGATGACGTCGAACGAGGCGGGCTCGAAGGGATGGCTCACGAAGTCGCCGAGGATGTAGTCGACATCGTCCCGGTACGCGCGTCCCAGATCGATGCCGGCCGCGTCGAGGTCGATGCCGGTGACGTGCGGTACGGCCTGCCGGAGTTCGCGGGCGAGCATGCCCTCGCCGCAGCCGACGTCCAGGGCGCGCTGGGCGCCGTCGGGGACCGCGCCGAGGATGCGGGGGTGGTAGTGGATGGTGTTGTTCCACCGCCTGCCGTTCTTCACTGTCATATGAGGATCCTGCCGGACCCTCCAGCGGGGCCTCGGCCGTTTCGGCCGACCTCGGACGTAGCCCGGCTACGGCTTGACCGAGCGGTAATAGCGCGCCGCGCCCGTGTGGAGGGCGAGCGGATCGGTGAAGACGGCGGTCCGCAGGTCCACCTTCTGGGCGGCGTGCACCTTCGCCCCGATGCGGTCCCGGTTCTCTATCACCGTGCGGGTGACGCCCTCCGCCAGATCAGGGTCCACCCGGTCCGTGGTGACCAGGAGGTTCGGTACGGCGATCGTCTTGACCGGCTCCGGCCTGCGTATCTCCTCGTACGCGTCGGCGGGCACGGTGGCCGCCCGGTAGTAGCGCGTCACCCCGCCCTGCCGGTGCAGCGGGCCGGTGAGGTCGCCGAGCTGGACGAGCCGGATCGGGTAGGCGTGGGCCAAGGTGCGCACCGCGGTGGTCGGCAGCCCGCCCGACCAGAAGAAGGCGTCGAGCTTGCCCTGCCGCAGCAGCCTCGGCATGGCGTCGATGCCGACCCGCTCCGCGCGGATGTCCCGATTGAAGTCGAGCCCGGCGGCCTTGATCAGTGCCCGGGTGATGAGCTGCACGCCCGAGCCGTCGTCGCCCACGCCCACCCGCAGATGCTTCAGGTCGCGGGCTGATCGCACGGCCGAGCCCCTCGGCACGACGAGCTGCATGTAGTCGTCGTACAGCCGGGCGCAGGCCCGCAGCCGCCCGGCTCCCTCCCCCTGGTAGGCGGCGACGGCGTCGGTGGCGGCGATGGCGAAGGTGGCCTTGCCCCGGGCCAGCCGTTGGACGTTGTCCGGGGACCCTCTGGTCTGTTCCAGCCGCACATCGACATCGGGGAGGTCCCGGGCGAGGTCCCGCTCGAGCATCCGGCCATAGGTGTCGTAGACCCCGGTGGAGACCCCGGTCGCGAAGGTCGCCCGGCCGCTCGGCGAGGGGCCGCCGCCCATCGCCAGCAGCCACCACAGCAGCAGCCCCAGGGCGACGAGGCCCGCGGCGGCGGACTGCAGGGCACGGCGCCGGTCCAGGCGCGGAAAGGTGACGGCCATGGCGAGGATCCTGCCAGCCCCGCTCCCGGGAGGGGAGGGGCGAGCCGCGGATCCCGCCGGGCGCTCGGTCACGTGCCGGACCGCAGGGCCCTCGACAGACCCAGGGCCGCGGTCCGGACGGCCGGGGCCAGCTGCGCGGGCCGGAAGCGGCTGCGGGGTACGGCCACCGACAGCGCCGCCACCGCCGTCGGTCCGTCGAAGACGGGAGCCGCGATGCAGCTGACCCCCGGAGCCGCCTCTTCCTCCTCATAGGCCAGACCCGCGACCTGGGCCTGCTCGATGGCCGTGCGCAGCCGGTCCGGATGGATGATCGAGTGGGGGGTGAGGCGGGGCAGGGACGCGGCCAGGACGTCCTCGACCAGCTCGGAGCCCGAGAACGCCAGAAGCGCCTTACCGACGCCGGTGCAGGTCAGGGGGAGGCGGCCGCCGATGCGGGACGGCAACCGAAGGGCGTCGTGGCCGTGGATGCGCTCGACATAGACCACCTCGTGGCCTTCGCGGACCCCGAGGTGCACGGTCTCGTGGGTGGCCTCGAAGAGGTCCTGCAGGAACGGCAGCGCGGCCTCCCGCAGGTCACGTCGGCGCGGGACGAGCGAGCCCAGCTCGAACAGAGCGCCGCCGAGCCGATAGGTCTCGGCGGCGCGTTCGAGCAGGCCGAGCCGGACCAGATCGGCGCAGAGCCGGAACACGGTGGTCTTGGCCAGCCCCGTACGCGCGGAGAGTTCTGTGAGACGGAACGCGCCGCCGTCGGGCCGGAAGCAGTCGAGAACCGCCACTGCCTTGTCGAGCATGTTGCCCTGGGAGCTGTTCCGTGTCATGGAACACAGTGTGCCGAGGAGTGCCCGGCCCACCGCCAGGCAGGGGGGCTTCTGTGAGCGCCTACCCTTGATGCGTGACCATCAGCAGCGACCGGAGCCTGGCAGTGGACGTTCAAGCAACCAAGAGCTACGAGATCCGCACCTACGGGTGCCAGATGAATGTCCACGACTCCGAGCGGCTCTCGGGCCTACTGGAAGAGGCGGGCTTTGTCCGCGCAACGGAGGGCACCGGTGAGGGCGAGGCCGACATCGTCGTCTTCAACACCTGCGCGGTGCGGGAGAACGCCGACAACCGCCTCTACGGCAACCTCGGCCGGCTCGCACCGATCAAGGCGCGGCGGCCGGGCATGCAGATCGCCGTCGGCGGCTGTCTGGCCCAGAAGGACCGCGACACCATCGTCAAGAAGGCCCCCTGGGTCGACGTGGTCTTCGGCACCCACAACATCGGCAGTCTGCCGGTGCTGCTGGAGCGCGCCCGCGTCCAGGAGGAAGCCCAGGTCGAGATCGCCGAGTCCCTGGAAGCCTTCCCCTCCACCCTTCCGACGCGGCGCGAGTCCGCGTACGCCGCGTGGGTCTCCATCTCGGTCGGCTGCAACAACACCTGCACCTTCTGCATCGTCCCGGCGCTGCGCGGCAAGGAGAAGGACCGCCGCCCCGGCGACATCCTCGCCGAAGTGGAGACCCTGGTGGCCGAGGGCGTCACCGAGATCACCCTGCTCGGCCAGAACGTGAACGCGTACGGCTCCGACATCGGCGACCGCGAGGCGTTCAGCAAGCTGCTGCGCGCCTGCGGGAAGGTCGAGGGCCTGGAGCGGGTCCGGTTCACCTCGCCGCATCCGCGCGACTTCACCGACGACGTGATCTCCGCCATGGCGGAGACGGAGAACGTGATGCCGCAGCTGCACATGCCGCTGCAGTCCGGCTCGGACACCGTGCTCAAGGCGATGCGCCGCTCGTACCGGCAGGAGCGCTACCTCGGCATCATCGAGAAGGTGCGCGCCGCGATGCCGGACGCCGCCATCTCGACCGACATCATCGTCGGCTTCCCCGGTGAGACGGAGGAGGACTTCGAGCAGACGCTGCACGTGGTGCGCGAGGCGCGCTTCGCCCAGGCGTTCACCTTCCAGTACTCCAAGCGGCCCGGGACGCCCGCCGCCGAGATGGACGGGCAGGTGCCCAAGGCGGTTGTCCAGGAGCGCTACGAGCGGCTGGTCGCCCTCCAGGAGGAGATCTCCTGGGAGGAGAACAAGAAGCAGATCGGACGCACGCTGGAGGTGCTGGTCGCCGAGGGTGAAGGCCGTAAGGACGACGCCACGCGGCGGCTGTCCGGCCGCGCCGCCGACAACCGCCTGGTGCACTTCGCGCGCCCCGAGGAGCCGGTGCGCCCCGGCGACGTCGTCACCGTCGACATCACCTACGCCGCCCCACACCATCTGCTGGCCGAGAGCCCGGCCCGGGGTGTGCGGCGCACCCGCGCCGGAGACGCCTGGGAACGGCGGAACGCAGCCGGGGAGAAGAAGCCCGCGGGTGTGATGCTGGGCCTGCCGACGGTGGGCGCCCCGCCGCCGCTGCCGGCCACGCCCACCGCGGGCTGCGGCTGCGACTGAGCGCACGGCTAGGCTGACGATCATGCTGATCGCCGCCGCCGTCTGCCCGTGTCCGCCGCTGCTGGTGCCCGAGGTCGCCGCCGGAGCCGCTCCCGAGCTGGACGGACTGCGTGCGGCATGCGCCGAGGCCGTCCGCGCCGTCGCGGCGGCGCGTCCGGAGCGCCTGATCGTGGTGGGGCCGGCCGAGCGTGCCGGGCGCGGACCGCATGCGCAGGGCGCGGCCGGATCGTTCCGCGGCTTCGGCGTGGAGCTGGATGTGCGGCTGGCCGCGTCGCCGCCGGACGGGGTGTCCGTCGGCGACGATGCCGCGGGGCGGAGCCCCTCGCCCCCGCTTGCGTCCTCGCTGCCACTGTCGCTGGCGGTCGCCGCCTGGCTGCTGGAGCACGCGGGGTGGGACCCGGCGGTGCCCGTCGAGGGGCTGGGTGTGGGGGAACCTCTCGCGGCCGAGCGGTGTATTGAAGTTGGAAGGGAGCTCGCCGGGCGGGCGGAGCGGATCGCGTTGCTGGTGATGGGCGACGGCACCGCATGCCGCACGCTGAAGGCGCCGGGCTATCTCGACGAGCGGGCGGCCCCGTTCGACGCCGAGGTGGCGCGGGCGCTGGCGGCCGCCGACACCGGGGCGCTGGCCGCGCTCGACGAGGAGTTGGCGTACGAGCTCAAGGCGGCGGGCCGCGCGCCGCTGCAGGTGCTCGCGGGGTCGGCCGAGGGGGCGCCCCTGAAGGGGGAGTTGCGGTATGACGAAGCGCCGTACGGGGTGGGGTATTTCGTGGCGAGCTGGTCTTCATAGACCGCTCGCGGCCGTGGAACGTCCGCTCCACGGCCGCGTACCGGCGGGGCCGGCCGGTCGGGGCCCGGCGTCGCCCGCCCCCGTCCTGGGCGCCGTCCTGGCCTGGCCGGCCTTATTCGTTGCGCTTGCGCTTGGGCTTGTCCTCGTCCATGTGCGAGAGGCGGTTGAGAGCGCCCTTCGCCTTGCCCCTGCCAGTCTCGATCTTGGCGCTGTACTTGCCCTTGGTCCTGGTGTCGACCGTCTTGGCCGCCTTCTCCAGGCCCCGCTCGATCCTGGCCTCGTGCTGCTGCGCAAGGCTGCCGGCCTTGCCCTTCATCTCACCGGCCTTGGCCTTGAGATTGTCCATCAGGCCCATGTGCCACCTACCCTCGTCGGCTGCCTATGTGCGGGCGCTCTCACCGGTCTCACTGTCGGCCGCCTCGGCGGCGGACTGCTGCCTGGGGATCCCGGCGCCTTCACCCGCCGGGTTCTCCTTCCCGCTCCGCGCGATCTCAGCCCCGTCGCCTGTCCCGGACGCGGCCTCAGCCGTCATGGCGTCGGCCGTGACCTGGGCGTCCTGTGTGGACGGTGCCTTCTCGGACGAGCGGCTCGCCTCTTTCGGCACATGACGATCGCGACGAAACCTGGAAAACACGCCCATATCTACTCCATACCTTACTCGTGCGGGCGAAATCCCGTGCCGCTCGGAGCGTTCCCTTGCGCCGCGCGCGGAGGCCGATTCCGTGAACCGGCCTCCGGAACCTCGCAAGCGGGCAACGAACCCGGCAGTGCCTCGTCACGTCGCTCATTCGAGGAGGCCCCCGGCGTTTGCGAGACTGGCCGGGTGAATACTGCAGGCCACCCGCCGCGAGTCATCGCCGTCGTCGGCCCCACCGCGGCCGGAAAGTCCGATCTGGGCGTCGCGCTCGCCAGACATCTCGACGGCGAGGTCGTCAACGCCGACTCCATGCAGCTCTACCGGGGCATGGACATCGGCACCGCCAAGCTGACGGAGGACGAGCGGCAGGGGGTGCCACACCGGCTGCTGGACATCTGGGACGTCACCCAGACCGCGAGCGTCGCCGAGTACCAGCGGCTGGCCCGCGCCGAGATGGACCGCCTGCTCGACGAGGGCCGCACCCCCGTCCTGGTCGGCGGATCCGGCCTCTACATCCGCGGGGCCATCGACGCGCTCGAGTTCCCGGGCACCGACCCCGCCGTCCGGGCCCGGCTCGAGGCCGAGCTGGAGGAGCGCGGCTCCGGGGCCCTGCACGCCCGGCTCGGCGCCGCCGACCCCGAGGCGGCCCGTGCGATCCTGCCCAGCAACGGCCGCAGGGTGGTCCGGGCGCTGGAGGTCATCGAGATCACGGGCCGCCCCTTCACCGCCAATCTGCCCGGGCATGAGGCGGTCTACGACACGCTCCAGATCGGCGTCGACGTCGAGCGGCCCGAGCTGGACGAGCGGATCGCCCTGCGGGTGGACCGGATGTGGGACGCGGGGCTGGTCGAGGAGGTCCGCCTGCTGGAGGCCGCCGGGCTGCGCTCCGGCCGTACCGCCTCCCGCGCCCTCGGCTATCAGCAAGTGCTCGCCGCGCTCGCGGAGGAGTGCACCGAGGGAGAGGCGAGGGCCGAAACCGTGCGCGCCACCAAGCGGTTCGCGCGCCGCCAGGATTCCTGGTTCCGCCGTGATCCCCGGGTCCACTGGCTGAGCGGAGCCGCCGACCGCAGAGGGGAACTCCTGGCGAGCGCGCTCGCCTTGGTTGAACGGGCGGTCACAGCCTGATCACGTCATGGCATCGGGACGCTCAGCTCGTCATTCGGGCCCCGGCGGGCATGCCATCATCAAGCTCCGATCGTGCCGTGGTGTCTGGAGTTGGGAGGGCGTGTGGCGATGGAGGCCGGCCCTCGCGACGCATCGCAGCAATCGCCGCACGGAGACGCGGGGCCGCTGACCCCCGACGGCCCCGATGAGACCGGAGCGCTCCACGAGACCGGCGCACCGGTCCTCGATGACGGCTCCGCGGACCCGCACGCCGCGGGATCCATCTCCGGGGAGTCCTTCCGGGAGCTGCGCCCGCCGCGCCGGCTCCGGATCTGGCAGATCGCGCCGATCGTCGGCCTCGCCATCCTCGGCTCGCTGATGTTCGCCTTCCCGCTCGCCTTCGAGTTCGGCGACGGAGGGGCGGTCGTGGCCATGCTCGGTCTGCTGCTGAGCTGCTGCGCGGCGGGCTGGGGCCTGATGGCCGCCCGCCGGGTGGGCTACACCTGGCCGGGCCTTCCCCCCAGAGGCTCCGGACGCCGCCCGGACTGGCGCTTCGTCGTCCTCTACGTGGTGATCGTGGCCCTGCTGGCCGCCCTCACCTTCTGGCGAGTGGCCCGCCTCCGCTAGGCCCCTGCGGCGGATCCTCGCGGCCTTACGGCGCCCGGCACGCGCCTCGCGGCGGTGCGTTCGTGGCGGCCGTGCGGCCCGCCCGGCGCCGACGGCCCGGGCACGGAGGGACGGCGCACGCGGTGCCCCGTAGGATCGAGGGATGAGCACCGCACCACGGCTGTCCTTCCTCAAGGGTCACGGCACCGAGAACGACTTCGTCATCGTCCCCGACCTGGACGGCAGCCTGGAGCTGTCCGCGGCCGCCGTCGCCCGGATCTGCGACCGCCGTGCCGGTATCGGCGGTGACGGGCTGATCCGCGTCGTGCGGTCCTCGGCACACCCCGAGGCGCGGGCCATGGCCGACCAGGCCGAGTGGTTCATGGACTACCGCAACAGCGACGGCAGCATCGCCGAGATGTGCGGCAACGGAGTCCGCGTCTTCGCCCGGTATCTGCAGCGGGCCGGTCTCGCCGAAGCGGGCGATCTCGCGGTCGCCACCCGGGCCGGAGTACGCCGGGTCCACATCGCCAAGGACGTCGGTGACGCCGCACAGCCGGGCGAGGCCACGGCGGGGCCCGACGGCCCGATCACCGTGGTGATGGGCGAGGCCACGCTGCCCGGGCCCGGCCCCGAGGCGGAGATGACGGTCACGGTGGGTGAGCAGAGCTGGCCCGCGCGCAACGTGAACATGGGCAACCCGCACGCGGTCGCCTTCGTCGACGATCTTGCCCAGGCCGGTGATCTGCTCGCGGCCCCCGCCGTGCGCCCCGCCTCCGCGTACCCCCACGGCACCAATGTCGAGTTCGTCGTCGACCGCGGACCGCGCCATGTCGCGATGCGCGTGCATGAGCGCGGCTCCGGTGAGACCCGCTCCTGCGGCACCGGCGCCTGCGCCGTGATGGTGGCCGCCGCGCGCCGTGACGGGGCCGACCCGGCGGTCACCGGCCACCCCGTCACCTACACGGTGGACGTCCCGGGAGGGCGCCTTGTGATCAGTGAACGGCCGGACGGTACGGTGGAGATGACCGGCCCTGCCGTGATCGTGGCCGAGGGGGAACTGGATCCCGCTTGGCTGCGCACGGACCTCGGCTGACACTTCCCTCGAATGGGTGATCCGTTTCACTCTGGGCGAGAGCCGGTCGGCCGTGCGTGATGGGCTCGATAGCATCAAGCACCGGCCCCGGGGGAGTACCCACGCCGGTTGACGCTCGACGCCGCCGGAGGTTGCCCATGAGCGCAGAGGCCACCGACCAGGCCCCGTTCGGCCGCAGGCGCGGTCTCCCCCGCATCGACCTGCGCAATCTCCGCAGGTTCAGCCGGGCAGCCTTGCTGGGGCCGGCCTCCCGCGGCCGGCTGCCGGACGCGATCGAGCATGTGGCCAAGGTCCACCGCGCACACCATCCCGGAGCCGATCTGGATGTGCTCCGCAAGGCGTATGTCCTGGCTGAGTCCTCCCACCGCGGCCAGATGCGCAAGAGCGGTGAGCCGTACATCACCCATCCGCTGGCCGTCACGCTGATCCTCGCCGAACTGGGCGCCGAGACCACGACATTGACGGCCTCGCTGCTCCACGACACCGTCGAGGACACCGAGGTGACCCTCGATCAGGTGGGGGAGGAGTTCGGCGAGGAGGTCCGCTATCTCGTCGACGGCGTCACCAAGTTGGAGAAGGTCGACTACGGCGCGGCGGCCGAGCCCGAGACCTTCCGCAAGATGCTCGTCGCCACGGGCAACGACGTCCGGGTGATGTCGATCAAACTCGCCGACCGGCTGCACAACATGCGCACCCTCGGCGTGATGCGCCCCGAGAAACAGGTCCGCATCGCCAAGGTCACCCGCGATGTGCTGATCCCGCTCGCCGAGCGGCTCGGGGTGCAGGCGCTCAAGACCGAGCTGGAGGACCTGGTCTTCGCCATCCTCCATCCCGAGGAGTACGCGCGGACCCGCGAGCTCCTCCAGGCCCACGCCGGGCGCCCCGACCCGCTGGCCCGCGCCGCCGAGGACGTTCGGGGCGTGCTGCACGAGGCCGGCATCACCGCCGAAGTCCTGGTCCGGCCGCGGCACTTCGTCTCCGTCCACCGGGTCGGGCTCAAGCGCGGCGAGCTGACCGGCGCCGACCTCGGCCGCCTCCTCGTCCTCGTCTCCGACGACGCGGACTGCTACGCGGTCCTGGGCGAGCTGCACACCTGCTTCACCCCGGTGATCTCGGAGTTCAAGGACTTCATCGCGGTCCCCAAGTTCAACCTCTACCAGTCGCTGCACACGGCCATGGCCGGGCGGGACGGCGAGGTCACCGAGGTCCTCATCCGCACCCATCAGATGCACCGGGTCGCGGAGGCCGGAGTGATCGCCCTCGGCAATCCGTACACCCCGACGGAGGGCGCCGACGCCCCCGAGGGCGAGCGGGCCGACCCGACCCGTCCCGGCTGGCTGTCCCGGCTGCTCGACTGGCAGAGCGCCACCCCCGACCCCGACCTCTTCTGGACCTCGCTCCGCGACGACCTCGCCCAGGACCGGGAGATCACGGTCTTCCGCTCCGACGGCGGGACGCTCGGCCTGCCCGCGGGCGCGAGCTGTGTGGACGCCGCGTACGCCCTGTACGGCGAGGACGCGCACTCCTGTATCGGCGCCCGGGTCAACGGCCGGATCGCGACCCTGAGCACGGTGCTGCGCGACGGCGACACCCTGCAGCTCCTGATGGCCGGCGACACCCGGGACGCCGCCTCGCACGGCCCCTCGCCGGAGTGGCTCGACCACGCCCGCACCCCGGCCGCCCGCATCGCCATCAACCGCTGGCTGGCCGCCCACCCGGCGCCGCAGCCCGCCCAGCACGAGTCCCGGGACGCGGTCCAGGAGCCGGGGGCGGAGTCCGCCTCCACCCTCTCCGGCCAGGACGGCCAGGACGGACAGGACGCGCAGGGCTCGCAGGCTTCGCAGGGCGGCGAAACCGCCGGCCCCGCGGCCGGGGCGGTCCGCCCCGAGGCGGGCATCGTCGTCGACCGACCCGGCGCGACCGTACGGCTGGCCCGCTGCTGCACCCCCGTGCCGCCCGACGCGGTCACCGGCTTCGCGGTCCGCGGCGGAGCCGTCACCGTGCACCGCGAGCGCTGCCCCGGGGTGGCGCGGATGACCGCGGCCGGGCGCACGGCCGTCGCGGTGCGCTGGGCTGACGAGGACGACGGGGACGGGGGCGGCGACTATCGCGTGACCCTCTTCGCGGAGGCGTTCAGCAGGCCGCATCTGCTCGCGGATCTCACCGAGGCCATCGCAGCCGAGGGCGCGGAGGTGGTCGCGGCCGCCGTCGAACCGCCCCGTGAGCAGCGGGTCCGGCACACCTACACGCTCCAGTTGCCCGACGCGGGCCGGCTGCCGACGCTGATGCGGGCCATGCGCAACGTCCCCGGGGTCTACGACGTGACACGCGAGGGCCGCAGCATGGCCGCGGCGCGCTCCTGAACGCAGCCGGGCCGCCTGAACTCCTTTGGGTGGATCAAAGCCGGGAGCGACTGCGCCGGCGCCGGGGCGCTGGTAGCCGTAGGGCATGACGTTTTCTTCGGGGCGCCGCCCCTGGCCGCCGCGCACCGGGCGCCGCAGGACCGCGCTGGTGGCCGCGGCCATGGCCGCGGTCTTCCTCGCGGTCGGCCCCTCCTCCGCCGCGGGGCCGGTATCGTCCACGCACCCTGGGCCCCTGGGCATCGGCGACCCGCTCTTCCCGGAGCTCGGCAACCCCGGGTACGACGTCACGGCGTACGACATCGCGTTCGACTACCGCCGTCAGGACCGGCCGCTCGACGCCGTCACCACGATCGACGCCCGCGCCACCGCCCCCCTGCGCACCGTCAACCTCGACTTCGCCCAGGGCGTCGTGGACTCGGTGCGGGTCGACGGAGCGCGGGCCCGGTTCGTGACGGCCGGTGAGGACCTGGTGGTCACGCCGCCCACCCCGCTCCGTAAGGGCGCCGCCTTCCGGGTCACCGTCCACCACACCAGCGATCCGCGGGGCGGCGCCAACGGCGGCTGGGTCCGTACCGGCGACGGGCTGGTCATGGCCAACCAGGCCAACGCCGCCCACCGGGTCTTCCCCTGCAACGACCACCCCGCCGACAAGGCCCGCTTCACCTTCCGGATCACCGCACCGAAGAGCCTTACGGTCGTCGCGGGCGGACTTCCCGGACAGCGCGTCCGCAAGGGATCGCGGACCACCTGGACGTACCGCCTCGCCCATCCCATGGCCACCGAACTGGCGCAGATCTCCATCGGCCGCTCCGCCGTGCCGCGCCGCACCGGGCCGCACGGGCTGCCGGTGCGCGACGTCGTACCCGCGGCGGACCGCGCACGGCTGGAGAAGTGGCTCGCGCGCACTCCCGGACAGCTTGCCTGGATGGAGAAGAAGGCCGGGCGCTACCCCTTCGAGAACTACGGCGTCCTGATCGCCCACGCCACCACCGGCTTCGAACTGGAGACACAGACGCTCTCCCTCTTCGAGCGCGATCTGTTCACCAGCGAGCAGCTACCCCGGTGGTACATCGAATCGATCATGGTGCATGAGCTGGCGCACCAGTGGTTCGGCGACAGCGTCAGCCCGCGCCGCTGGTCCGATCTATGGCTCAACGAGGGCCACGCCACCTGGTACGAGGCGCTGTACGCCGATGAGCGCGGTAAGGCGAGCCTGAAGCGGCGGATGCGCAAGGCGTACGAGCAGTCCGACGCCTGGCGGGCCGAGGGAGGGCCGCCCGCGGCCCCCAAGCCCGCCGACTCCGACCAGCAGATCGGCATCTTCCGCCCGGTCGTCTACGACGGCAGCGCGCTGGTGCTGTACGCGCTGCGGCAGCGGATCGGCCGGACCGCCTTCGACCGGCTGGAGCGGGAATGGGTGCTCCGCCACCGCGACGGAGTGGCCTCGACCGCCGATTTCATCCGGTTGGCCTCCCAGGTGGCGGGGCGCGATCTGAGCGGATTCCTCCACCCCTGGCTGTACGGCAAGAAGACGCCGCCGATGCCGGGACACCCCGACTGGCGGCCGACGGCGAAAGAGAGCACGAAGGGTGCCGCGCTGCCGGGCGCCCGGGCGGGGCGGCATGCGGTGCGTTACGCGGTGCCATGGGCCGTGAAACCAGGGTGACGGCCCGGCCGCCGCGTGCGACCATCGAGGAGTCGGCGTCGCGGCCGGCCCCGGCGGGGAATCCCGCGGGCCCGCCACGCGTTGTCGAAGGTGACGGTATTCCACGACGTAAGGATTCCTTTGACCCACTCCTCTTCCCTTCCGCAGGACCGGCAGCGACCCGCCGAGAGCCTTCGGGCCGACGCCCTGATGGAAGAGGACGTCGCCTGGAGTCACGAGATCGACGAGGAGCGTGACGGCGACCAGTACGACCGCTCCGACCGTGCCGCGCTGCGGCGTGTGGTGGGGCTGTCCACCGAGCTCGAGGACATCACCGAGGTCGAATACCGGCAGCTGCGCCTGGAGCGCGTGGTCCTGGTCGGTGTATGGACCTCCGGCACGGCGCAGGACGCGGAGAACTCCCTGGCGGAGCTGGCCGCGCTCGCCGAGACCGCCGGTGCCCTGGTGCTCGACGGCGTGATCCAGCGGCGCAACAAGCCGGATCCCGCCACCTACATCGGCTCCGGCAAGGCCGAGGAACTGCGCGACATCGTGGTCGAGTCCGGTGCCGACACCGTGGTCTGCGACGGTGAGCTGAGCCCCGGCCAGCTGATCCATCTCGAGGACGTCGTCAAGGTCAAGGTGGTCGACCGGACCGCCCTGATCCTCGACATCTTCGCCCAGCACGCCAAGTCCCGAGAGGGCAAGGCGCAGGTCTCGCTCGCCCAGATGCAGTACATGCTGCCGCGGCTGCGAGGCTGGGGTCAGTCGCTGTCCCGGCAGATGGGTGGCGGTGGCTCCGGATCCTCGGGCGGCGGTATGGCCACCCGTGGTCCCGGTGAGACCAAGATCGAGACGGACCGGCGCCGCATCCGCGAGAAGATGGCGAAGATGCGCCGCGAGATCGCCGAGATGAAGACCGGCCGTGACATCAAGCGGCAGGAGCGTCGGCGCCACAAGGTCCCCTCCGTCGCCATCGCCGGATACACCAACGCGGGCAAGTCATCGCTGCTCAACCGGCTCACCGGTGCGGGCGTCCTGGTGGAGAACGCACTGTTCGCCACCCTGGACCCGACCGTGCGCCGGGCCGAGACCCCCAGCGGGCGGCTGTACACACTGGCGGACACCGTCGGGTTCGTCCGGCACCTGCCGCACCACCTGGTGGAGGCGTTCCGCTCCACGATGGAGGAGGTCGGCGATGCCGATCTGATCGTCCATGTGGTGGACGGCTCGCATCCGGCGCCGGAGGAGCAGCTGGCTGCCGTGCGCGAGGTGATCCGCGATGTGGGCGCGGTCGATGTGCCCGAGATCGTCGTGATCAACAAGGCGGATCTGGCCGATCCGCTGGTCGTGCAGCGGCTGCTGCGCATGGAGCGGCGCGCCATGGCGGTGTCGGCCCGCAGCGGACTGGGCATCGACGAGCTGCTCGCGGTGATCGACGAGGAGCTGCCCCGGCCCCAGGTCGAGATCGAGGTCCTGCTGCCGTACACCCACGGCAAGCTGGTCGCGCGCACCCACGTCGAGGGTGAGGTGCTCTCCGAGGAGCACACCCCCGAGGGCACCCTGCTCAAGGCGCGGGTGCACGAGGAGCTCGCGGCGGAGCTGCGGCGTTTCGTCCCGGCCGCGGCCGCCGGACAGCACTAGCCACGACCGGCACACGGCGAAGGCACGACGGTCACACGGCGAGGGCACGACAGGCATAAGGCGAGGGCCCGCCCCCGGACTTCCGGGGGCGGGCCCTCGCCGTTGTGGTGCCTGACGGCTACCGGCTCAGCCGGTCACTGGCTCGCGAACTTCTTGCTGACCGCGTTGTAGACGCCCTTTGCCTCGGGGCCCAGGTGCGGGCCCGCCAGCCAGGTCGCGTTGGACGGGCCGATCGAGGTGTTGGACACCAGCGCGGGCTTGCCGTCCGCGCCCTCGGCGACCCAGCCACCGCCGGAGGAACCCGCGGTCATGGTGCAGCCGATGCGGTACATCGTGGGCTGCTTGGCGTCCAGGGAGAGCCGGCCCGGCTTGTCCGCGCACTGGTTCATCTTCTGGCCGTCGAACGGCGGGGCGGCCGGGTAGCCGGTGGCCGTGATCTCGTCGATGGACTTGACCGCCGGGGCGTTGAAGTCGACCGGCAGCGCGCCGCCCACCATCTCCTCGAGCGACTTGCCGCCGCTGACCTCCGGCTTCACATGCATCACCGCGAAGTCGTACGGAGCGCCCTTGCCGCCCACGGCCGCGCCCCTGTCGATCCACTGCGAGGAGGTCTGCGCCCAGTCGGCCCACCAGACGCCCTTGGGAGCCAGCTCCTCCTTGGTGGCGTTCTCCAGCTCCGCCTGCGACTTGCCCGCGTCGTTGTAGGAGGGGACGAACATCAGGTTCTTGTACCAGCCGCCGCCCTTGCCCGCGTGGACGCAGTGGCCCGCCGTCCACACCAGGTTGGACTTGCCGGGGTGCGCCGGGTCCTCGACCACGGTCGCGGAGCAGACCATCGAACCCTCGGGGCCGTCGAAGAAGACCTTGCCCGCGTAGGGGACCTTGGAGCTGTAGGGGCTGGTGACCTCCTTGGCCGGGACAGGCTGCGGATCGGGGTCGGTCACACCCTGGTCGTCCGCGATGTCGCTGTCGTCGACCGGCTTGTCGGGTTCCTGCGCGTCACGCATCCGGTCCGGCTTCCACAGACCCTTGATGATCGGGTTGATGAAGTCACCGGCCTCGCGCAGCCAGTCACCCCGGTCCCACTTGTTCCAGGCACCGTTCTTCCACTGGTCCAGATCGATGCCGAGGTTCTTCAACTTGTCGTTGAGGTTGTCGGGCAGCTTGATGTCGTCCACGCCCTGCTCCGACGACGCAGTCGGCCTGGCGTCGGTGTTGTCGTCCGAGGAATCGCACGCGGTGGCGGTGAGCGCCAGAACCGAGGCTATGGCGGCCACGGCGAGTGCGGGTCGGCGTGAGGATGGCATGGGCGGAACTCCCCCTGAGGTACTGATCTGCTCTACGGCCTATGTGGAATTGTCATGCACCGCCCCGGCAATGGGGTGGTATCCCACTATGCCGGTGCCGCCTACGACGGCTGCGAGCGGGTCCTTGGTTCCCGGCCGCAAGGATCTTCGCTCAGCCCGTGATCCAGAGCGTCACGCGTCGTTGGTACGTACGGGGGACAGCCGGAGGGTGTTCAGCAGCAGGAGGACCGAGACTCGTGGCCGTGACCCAGCTCCCGCCGATGGCCTTGTCCGCCGTCTCCGACGACGGTGGCGCCACCCAGGGAATTCTGCGGCGCCAGGCGCTGCGTGAGTCGGCCGCCCGCACCTATGCCCGGGCGCTGCCCATCGTTCCGGTGCGCGCCCGGGGAATGACGGTCGAAGGGGCCGACGGCCGCCGCTATCTCGACTGCCTCTCCGGGGCCGGGGCGCTGGCCCTGGGGCACAACCACCCGGTGGTGCTCGACGCGATCCGGGCCGTTCTGGACTCGGAAGCGCCCCTGCAGGTCCTGGATTTGGCCACACCGGTCAAGGACGCCTTCACGGATGAACTGTTCGCGACTCTTCCGCCCGGACTCGCCGCCCGCGCGCGGGTGCAGTTCTGCGGACCGGCGGGCACGGACGCGGTCGAGGCCGCGCTCAAGCTGGTGCGGACCGCCACGGGGCGCGATGGCCTGCTCGCCTTCTCCGGGGCCCACCACGGGATGACGGCCGGTGCGCTGGCCGCCTCAAGTGGGGCCCCGGCGGCCGGTGTGACCCGGCTGCCCTTTCCGTATGACTACCGCTGCCCGTTCGGGGTCGGCGGGGAGCGCGGTGCCGAACTCTCCGCGCGCTGGGCCGAGAAGCTGCTCGACGACCCGAAGGGCGGTGCGCCCGACCCGGCCGGGATGATCCTCGAACCCGTGCAGGGCGAGGGCGGGGTGATCCCGGCACCGGACGGCTGGCTGCGACGGATGCGCGAGATCACCGCGGCCCGCTCCATCCCGCTCATCGCGGACGAGGTGCAGACCGGCGTCGGGCGCACCGGGGCCTTCTGGGCGGTCGACCACAGCGGGGTGGTGCCCGATGTGATGGTGCTGTCGAAGGCCATCGGCGGGGGCCTGCCGTTGGCCGTCGTGGTCTACCGGGAGGAGCTCGACGTCTGGCCCCCCGGAGCCCACGCGGGCACCTTCCGCGGCAACCAGCTTGCGATGGCCGCGGGCACGGCGACCCTCGCGTACGTCCGGGAGAACCACCTCGCCCAGCGGGCGGCGGTCGTCGGCGGACGGATGCTGCAGCGGCTGCGCCGATTCGCCGCCGGGCGCCCGCAGATCGGGGAGGTACGCGGCCGCGGCCTCATGATCGGCCTGGAACTGGTCGCCCCCGAGGCCCTGCCCATCGCGGAAGCGGAGCCCACCGCGGAGGCGGGGGCCAACGCCGAGGCCGGGCATGCCGGGTTCGCAGCGAGGGTCGGGCCCGTCGCGCACGCCGACTGGGAGGGGATCCCGGGCGGCGCAACCCCGTACGGGACATCCCAGAGTGAGGCGGCCCCGGGCGAAGTGACCCCGTGCGAAGGAGCCTGGCTGACGGGTGCCGACGGCGGGGATGCGTGCGGAGCCCTGGGTGGGGGAGCGTCGTACGCCGGTGTCGCGCGTACGGCGGCTCTGCCCGCCGCTCCCGCGCTCGCGGCGGCGGTCCAGCAGGAGTGCCTGCGGCGTGGGCTCATCGTCGAACTCGGCGGACGCCACAACGCGGTGATCCGCCTCCTCCCTCCACTCACCATCACCGACGAGCAGACAGAGGCTGTTCTGGACCGGCTCGCCGACGCCCTGGACGCGGCGATCCGCACCTCCGGAACCCCCTCCGGTGAACTCCCACCCGCCACTGCCCCGTTCGCCCCACCGACCGCCGGAAACCGCCGCTGACGTGCCCCGCACCGTACGACCGCACGTGACCCGCACCGTACGACCGCACCGCCATCGCACCACCGAAGGAGGCAGGCGCCGGGCCCAGGACGTGAACGCCGTGATGCCCGCGCCACACCCACCATGCCGCACACCCCCGAGGGAGCCCCGTTGTCTCCCCGACCGCAGCCCGTGCCCGGCGCCCTGATCGACTCCGGCGACTCCGCCCACCCCGGCCCCCCGCCGCCGCCCCTCCCGCACCCGCCCCACACAGCGCCTCCCCCGGCCGGGACGACCAGACCGCCCGCCCCTCCTGCCCCGCCCGCAGCGGTCCCGACGGTCAGGGCACCGTCCAACGCCATGACGTCCGCCGGAGACCAGACGGAGCCCCCAGCACCGCCACCAACCCCCGCCGCGGTGCCACCACCCCTGGCGGCAGTGTCGGCACCCTCGGCGGCGGTTCCACCCCCGTCGGCGCCACCTACGTCGGCGGTGCCATCACGCGCGGCGACAGGGCCACTTCCCCCGGCGTCGGTGCCACCATTCCCGGCGGCGGTGCCACCACCCCCTGCGGCGGAGCCACTGCCCCTGACGGTGCCGCCCGCCACGGCGCCCTTCGTCAGCGCGGCGGAAGGGAGTGCGGGAGCGAGTGCGGGAGCGAGAGCACCTCAGCCCTTCGTCCCAGAGCCATCGGCGGAGGAGCCGTCCGTGCCGCAACTGCCCGCCCAGGGGCCGCCCCTCCCCGCGATGGCCCTTCCCCGGCAGGACCGCGACAGCCATGAAGCGCCCGCCGACCGTGCCCGTGTGGTCGGCGTGGATCCGCTCGACGACCCCGACCCGCAGATCGCGGCGGACGGTGCGGCCGTCGAGAACCTGCTGCGCTGCTGGGTACGCGAGAGCGGCCTCGCGCGCCCCGACGGGGACACCCTGCGTATCCCCCTCGCCGCCAGCGGAACCGTCCTCCTCGTCCCCGTGCGCTATTGGTCGCCCACCGGCTGGCACCGCTTCGGCCCGCCGCTGCTGGAGCACGGCCCCCACGACGCGCCCGCCGTCGGGGCGGTGACCCTCGCGGCCCTGCTCACCCGCGAGGCGGCGTACGGCGCACGGCGGGACGACCCCGACGCGGACGCCACCGAACTTGTCGGCCGTGTCGCGGACTCCGTACGACGCACCGCCATGTTCCTCGCCCACCGCCGTGCGGCGCCCGCCGATCCCGGCACGAGCACCCCGTTTCTCAACGCGGAACAGTCCCTCCTCTTCGGTCACCCTCTGCATCCCACGCCGAAGAGCCGCGAGGGTCTCTCCGACAGCGAATCCACCGTCTGCTCACCGGAATCGCGTGGCTCCTTCCCCCTTCACTGGATCGCGGTCGCCCGGTCCGTGCTGGCCTGCGAGTCGGCTTGGACGGAGCGCGGCCGGACCGTGCCTGCCGAGCGGCTCGCCCTCTCCCTGGCGGGCAGCGGCCTCCAACTGCCCGACGGAACCGTCCCCTTGCCGCTGCACCCCTGGCAGGCTCGCGAGATCCGGCACCGCCCGGACGCCGCCGCGCTCTTCGACTCCGGCCTGTTGCACGACCTCGGGCCGTCCGGCGGACACTGGCACCCCACCTCTTCGGTCCGCACCGTCTACCGGCCCGGTGCTCCTGCCATGCTGAAACTCTCCCTCGCTCTGCGGATCACCAACTCCCGTCGTGAGAACCTCCGTAAGGAACTCCGCCGCGGTGTAGAGGTGCACCGGCTGCTCCGCAGCGGACTTGCCGAGCAGTGGCGGGCGGCCTTCCCCGGATTCCCGGGCTTCGACATCGTCCGGGACCCGGCCTGGCTCGCCGTCGACGGACCGGATGGCGAACCCGTCACCGGCCTCGACGTCGTCATCCGGCACAACCCGTTCGGCCCCGGCGACGACGCAGTCTGCGTCGCCGGACTCCTCGCGCTGCGCCCCTGGCGCGGACAGCCGGTGATGCGCTCCCGGCTCGCCCACCTCGTCGCCCGGCTCGCCGCTCGCACCGGCCGTTCCACCGCGGCCGTCGGCGCGGAGTGGTTCCTTCGCTATCTGCACACGGTCGTACGCCCCATGCTCTGGCTGGACGGAGAAGCCGGTATCGCGCTCGAGGCGCACCAGCAGAACACCCTGGTGCTGCTGGACCCCGACGGCTGGCCGATCGGCGGCCGCTACCGGGACAACCAGGGCTACTACTTCCGCGCGTCCCGGCACGCCGAACTCCAGCGCCGGCTGCCCGGCATCGGCGGCCGCAGCGACACCTTCGTCCCCGACGAGGTCACCGACGAGCGGTTCGCCTACTACCTGGGTGTCAACAACGTCCTCGGAATGATCGGCGCCTTCGGGGCCCAGCGACTCGTCGACGAGCGCGTCCTGCTGGCCGCGTTCCGCCGCTTTCTCACTGAGGCCGCGTCCGGCCCCGGCAGGACCCGCTCACCGCTTCCCGCCCGGCTCCTGGAGACGCCCACCCTGCGCTGCAAGGCAAATCTGCTCACGCGGCTGCGCGGCCTGGACGAGCTCGTGGGACCGGTGGACACCCAGTCCGTCTATGTGACCATCGCCAACCCCCTCGTCACTTCCGTCTCTCCTTTCGGCATCCCGGCTGTCACCCCCATGGCTTGACTCCGCGACCCGCGATCACGCCCCTCACCCTCACGTCCCGCACGACGTGCCGAGCCCCTTGAGAGGAGAGCGTCGCCGTGCCGCACACCGACTCCAGTACAAGCTCCAGCACCGACGACACCATCGACATGCGGCTGCGCCAGGAAGAGGACATCGCGCGACTCATCGACCTGGACTCCACCGGACGGGAGGCCGACGGTCGGGCGGATCTGCTCGACCGCATCGTCGAATGGCGGCCCACCAGCACCCCGTTGGGTACTTTCCAGCTCATCCCGGTCCGCATCGGGCGCGATCTGCGGCTCATCGCCCAATGGATGAACGACCCCTCCGTCGCCGCCTTCTGGGAGCTTGACGGCCCTGATGAGACCACCGCGAGCCACCTCGGGGATCAGCTCGACGGCGATGGCCGCAGCGTGCCCTGTCTGGGCGTCCTGGACGGCGCCCCGATGAGCTATTGGGAGGTGTACCGCGCCGATCTGGACCCGCTCGCGCGGTACTACCCGGCCCGGCCGCACGACACGGGTATCCACCTGCTCATCGGCCGGGTCGGCGATCGTGGCCGTGGCCTGGGGACGATCCTGCTCCGCGCCGCCGCCGACCTCGTCCTCGAACACCGTCCGTCCTGCACCCGCGTCGTGGCCGAACCGGATCTTCGCAACACCCCCTCCGTCGCCGCCTTCCTCGGCGCCGGATTCCGCTTCTCCGCGGAAGTCGAACTCCCCGGTAAACGCGCCGCGCTGATGCTGCGCGACCGTGCCCTGCGACACGTCCTGTGAACCTCCGCGACCATCCGTGCCCCCCGGTGATGTGCCTGCTTCGATGCGAGCCTTCACTGTTGATACACCGCTCGCCCGGTCCCGGTTCCCACGAAGCGAGGACGGCCGTCCCACGAAAGCGGGGGCCGTCCGTCCCAGGAAAAGAGGATTCGCCCCAGCCCCGCGCTCGCCGAAACCGTCCGTCACCGACCACACCGACGGGAGTGATGTCGGTGCCGCCCCGTAGGCTGGCAGCCCTATGACTGAATCGTCCTCGCCTCCACTCGCCGATCTGCTGCACGCCGCCGTAACCACCGTCGGCGGCACCGAGCGCCCTGGTCAGACCGCCATGGCCCAAGCCGTGGCGGAGGCGATCGACGACAGCTCCCACCTGCTGGTTCAGGCCGGGACCGGCACCGGCAAGTCCCTCGGCTATCTGGTGCCCGCCCTCGCCCACGGCGAGCGTGTCGTCGTCGCCACGGCGACCCTCGCCCTGCAGCGGCAGCTCGTCGAGCGAGACCTGCCCCGCACCGTGGAGGCCCTGCACCCGCTGCTGCGCCGCCGCCCCGAGTTCGCCATGCTCAAGGGCCGCTCCAACTATCTGTGCCTGCACCGGCTCCACGAGGGCGTCCCGCAGGAGGACGCCGATGAAGCCGGCCTCTTCGACCCGTTCGAGGCCGCCACGCCCACCAGCAAGCTCGGCAAGGACCTGCTGCGGTTGCGCGACTGGTCGGACGAGACGGAGACGGGCGATCGGGACGATCTGAGCCCCGGTGTCTCGGACCGCGCCTGGTCCCAGGTGTCGGTCACCTCCCGGGAGTGCCTCGGCGCGTCCAAATGCGCCTATGGCGCGGAGTGCTTCGCCGAGGCCGCCCGTGAGCGGGCCAAGCTCGCCGATGTCGTCGTCACCAATCACGCGCTGCTCGCCATCGACGCCATCGAGGGCGCCCCCGTGCTGCCCAGCCATGAGGTGCTGATCGTCGACGAGGCCCATGAGCTGGTCTCCCGGGTGACCGGCGTCGCCAGCGGGGAGCTCACCCCCGGTCAGGTCAACCGCGCTGTGCGGCGCGCCGCGAAGCTGGTCAACGAACAGGCGGCGGACGCCCTCCAGACTGCCTCGGAGGGCTTCGAGCGGCTGATGGAGCTCGCGCTGCCCGGCCGCCTCGAGAAGATCCCCGAGGACCTCGGCTATGCGCTGATGGCGCTGCGCGACGCGGCCCGCACGGTGATCTCGGCGCTCGGCGCCACGCGGGACGCCTCGGTCAAGGACGAGGACGCGATCCGCAAGCAGGCCCTGGGCTCCGTGGAGAACATCCACCAGGTGGCCGAGCGGATCGTCGAGGGCTCCGAGTACGACGTGGTCTGGTACGAGCGGCACGACCGCTTCGGTGCCTCGCTGCGGGTCGCCCCGCTCTCCGTGTCGGGGCTGCTGCGCGAGAAGCTGTTCGAGGACCGGTCCGTCGTCCTCACCTCCGCCACGCTCAAGCTGGGCGGGGATTTCAACGGGGTGGCGGCCTCACTCGGTCTCGCCCCCGAGAGCCCGCAGGATCCGGAGGGCGGCGAGGAGACCGCGCCGCGCTGGCAGGGCCTCGACGTCGGCTCGCCCTTCGACTACTCGAAGCAGGGGATCCTCTACGTCGCCAAGCATCTCGCCCAGCCCGGCCGCGACGGCAGCCGCGACGATATGCTCGATGAGCTCGCCGAGCTGGTCGAGGCCGCGGGCGGGCGCACGCTCGGGCTGTTCTCGTCCATGCGCGCCGCCCAGGCGGCCGCGGAGGAGCTGCGCGGGCGTCTCGATGCGCCCATCCTCCTCCAGGGCGAGGAGACGCTGGGCGAGCTGATCCGTGCCTTCGCCGCCGACGCCCGGACCTGCCTGTTCGGGACGCTGTCCCTCTGGCAGGGCGTCGATGTGCCGGGGCCCAGCTGTCAGTTGGTGGTGATGGACCGGGTGCCCTTCCCCCGCCCCGACGACCCTCTGATGAGTGCCCGCCAGAAGGCGGTGGAGGAGGCCGGGGGCAATGGCTTCATGGCCGTCGCCGCGACCCATGCCGCGCTGCTGATGGCCCAGGGCGCGGGCCGGCTCGTGCGGGCTTCGGACGACCGGGGCATCGTCGCCGTCCTGGATCCGCGGGTCGAGCGGGCCCGCTACGGCTCGTTCCTCCGCAAGTCCATGCCGGACTTCTGGTACACGACCGACCGCAACCAGGTGCGCCGCTCGCTGGCCGCCATCGACGCGGCGGCCAAGGCCCAGGGGTCCTAGCGGGCCCAGGACCAGGCGGCCTGGCGGGGCGTCGCGCCCCAAGGCCGCCACGGTCGCCACATGCGACGGGGGCCCCGACGGAGCCCCGATCGTCGCCACATACAGCAGGGCCCCGGAACCGGCGCAGTGGTCCCGGGGCCCGGTCGTGGGGCACGCTCAGGGCGCGCCTCGATCCGGTGCGCTCAGACGCGCCGCAGCACCGCGACCACCTTGCCCAGAATGGTGGCCTCGTCGCCGGGAATCGGCTGGTAGGCGGCGTTGTGCGGGAGCAGCCACACATGGCCGTCCTCACGCTTGAAGCGCTTCACCGTGGCCTCGCCGTCGAGCATCGCGGCGACGATGTCACCGTTCTCGGCGACGGGCTGACGGCGCACCGTCACCCAGTCCCCGTCGCAGATGGCGGCTTCGATCATGGAATCGCCGACCACCTTCAGCACGAAGAGCTCACCGTCGCCGACCAACTGTCGGGGGAGCGGGAAGACATCCTCGACCGACTCCTCGGCGAGGATCGGCCCACCGGCCGCGATCCGGCCGACCAGCGGCACATAGGAGGCGGCGGGCTTGCCTGCGGTGTCCGTGGGCTGGGCGCTGGGCTGGTCGGAGCCGCGGACTTCATAGGCCCGGGGCCGATGGGGGTCGCGCCGCAGAAAGCCCTTCCGCTCCAGGGCCATCAGCTGATGGGCGACGGACGAGGTGCTGGAGAGGCCCACCGCCTGGCCGATCTCCCGCATGGACGGCGGGTAACCGCGCCGCTGCACAGAGTCGCGAATGACCTCGATGACGCGCCGCTGCCGGTCGGTCAGCCCTGAGCTGTCCGCCCGGATGCCTGGAGGTCGCCCTGGTAGTGAGCGCGGGGGCTTCTGTCCTTCCGGATTCGTGGCGTCGTCGTTCATCGGGTGGGTCTGGTTCATCGCGTGTGTCTGTTCGAGTCGGCTCTGGGAGCGCTCCTGGGCGGTAACGGTGGCGCTCTCTGCGGTGGTGGTCACGACGGCCCCTCTCGAGATGTTCTCCCTAGTTGGACAACGGTAGTTGCTTTCGAAAGGTTGCGCCAAACACACGTTCGAGTGAAATTTCGCAGATGGGCTGACGTGATCACAGGGATAGGTGTATGGGCCGTTTGATCCGGCCGCCGTGGGGGCGGCCCCAGTCTTGCATCCCG
The DNA here is from genome assembly GCF_000147815.2 of Streptomyces violaceusniger Tu 4113. NCBI lineage: Bacteria > Bacillati > Actinomycetota > Actinomycetes > Kitasatosporales > Streptomycetaceae > Streptomyces > Streptomyces violaceusniger. The sequence goes on from NC_015957.1 coordinate 2,089,427, forward strand.
ACCCCCGTGAATCCGGGACGCGTGGGGCTCGCGTAGTCTCGTGCCTGCTCCCCAGCCAGGACACGCCATCCGGCTCGGTTGAGTGCCAGCCACCAGATCTAGTGGTTTGATGGATGCAAGCCACCCACAAGTTGTGGTCCCTGGTGGATTCGCTGCCAAGGTTTTCGCCTATGCTTGTGGCCGTCCCGGCAGGCCTCCCGGCCCGGTCGGGGCTAGTCAGGCATGTTCAGGCATGCGCCGTTCTTGAGGGTGAGGGAGGGTTCGGAGTCATGCACTGCCCCTTCTGCAGGCACCCCGACAGCCGTGTCGTCGACAGCCGCACCACCGACGACGGCTGCTCGATCCGCAGGCGCCGCCAGTGCCCCGACTGCTCGCGTCGCTTCACGACCGTGGAGACCGCGTCGCTGATGGTGATCAAGCGCAGCGGGGTCACCGAGCCCTTCAGCCGCGACAAGGTCATCTCCGGGGTGCGCAAGGCGTGCCAGGGTCGTCCGGTCACCGAGGACGCCCTCGCCAAGCTCGGTCAGCAGGTGGAGGAGGCGGTCCGGGCCACCGGCAGCGCCGAGCTGTCCACCCATGACGTCGGGCTCGCCATACTCGGCCCGCTCCAGAAGCTCGACCTCGTCGCCTACCTCCGCTTCGCCTCCGTCTACCGCGCCTTCGACTCCCTCGAGGACTTCGAGGCGGCCGTGGCGGAGCTGCGTGACCAGCAACGGCCTCCCGCGCACGACCGCGGGTCCGGCGCCGACGGGGCCGCGGAGGCCCCCGCGCCGGCCGTCGCCGCCGACTGACCGGCGACCCACACACCTACCCGGGGCGCTTGCCGCATCCGGGTGAAAGACAGATACGTGCCTGGGGAAGAAATGGGCACATCAGGGCGTTTTCGCCCGTACCAGGGAGGCGGAATGACAGAGACGACGAGCGGCCCGGCACGAGGCTCCCGCTCCAAGGGAAGCAAGGCGAACAAGGGTCTGCGCATCGAGCGCATCCACACCAACCCCGGCGTGCATCCGTACGACGAGGTGGTCTGGGAGCGTCGTGACGTCGTCATGACCAACTGGCGCGACGGTTCGGTCAACTTCGAGCAGCGCGGCGTGGAGTTCCCCGACTTCTGGTCGGTGAACGCGGTCAACATCGTCACGAGCAAGTACTTCCGTGGCGCGGTGGGTTCCCCCGAGCGCGAGGCGAGCCTTAAGCAGCTCATCGACCGCGTGGTGCGCAGCTACCGCAAGGCCGGTGAGGACAATGGCTACTTCGCCTCGCCCGCGGACGCCGAGATCTTCGACCACGAGCTCACCTACGCGCTGCTGCACCAGGTCTTCAGCTTCAACTCGCCTGTCTGGTTCAACGTCGGAACCAAGCAGCCGCAGCAGGTCAGCGCCTGCTTCATCCTTTCCGTGGACGACTCGATGGAGTCGATCCTGGACTGGTACAAGGAAGAGGGGATGATCTTTAAGGGCGGCTCCGGCGCCGGCCTGAACCTCTCGCGTATCCGCTCCTCCAAGGAGCTCCTGTCCTCGGGCGGCAACGCCTCCGGCCCCGTCTCCTTCATGCGCGGCGCCGATGCCTCCGCCGGAACGATCAAGTCGGGCGGCGCCACCCGCCGGGCCGCCAAGATGGTCGTGCTCGACGTCGATCACCCGGATGTCGAGGCGTTCATCGAGACGAAGGTCAAGGAGGAGGAGAAGATCCGCGCCCTGCGCGACGCGGGCTTCGACATGGACCTGGGCGGCGACGACATCACGTCCGTCCAGTACCAGAACGCCAACAACTCCGTCCGCGTGAACGACACGTTCATGAAGGCGGTGGAGTCCGGCTCCTCGTTCGGGCTGCGCAGCCGGCTGACCGGTGAGCCCATCGAAGAGGTCGACGCCAAGTCCCTCTTCCGCAAGATGGCCGAGGCGGCCTGGGCCTGCGCCGACCCGGGCATCCAGTACGACGACACCATCAACCACTGGCACACCTCGCCGGAGTCGGGCCGGATCACCGCCTCCAACCCGTGCAGCGAGTACATGCACCTGGACAACTCCTCGTGCAACCTCGCCTCGCTCAACCTGATGAAGTTCCTTCAGGACGACGACGCGGGCAACCAGCGCTTCGACGCCGAGCGCTTCGCCAAGGTCGTCGAGCTGGTCATCACCGCGATGGACATCTCCATCTGCTTCGCGGACTTCCCGACCGAGAAGATCGGCGAGACCACCCGCGCCTTCCGCCAGCTGGGCATCGGCTACGCCAACCTGGGCGCCCTGCTGATGGCCACCGGCCACGCCTACGACAGCGACGGCGGCCGGGCCCTGGCCGGAGCCATCACCTCCCTGATGACCGGCACCTCGTACAAGCGCTCCGCGGAGCTCGCCGCCGTGGTCGGCCCGTACGACGGCTACGCCCGTAACGCGGACGCCCACAAGCGCGTCATGAAGCAGCACTCGGACGCCAACGCCATCGCCAAGCGCATGGACGACCTGGACGCCCCGGTCTGGGCCGCGGCCACCGAGGCATGGCAGGACGTGCTGCGCCTCGGCGAGAAGAGCGGCTTCCGCAACGCCCAGGCGTCGGTGCTCGCGCCGACCGGCACCATCGGCCTGATGATGGACTGCGACACCACGGGCGTCGAACCGGACCTGGCCCTGGTCAAGTTCAAGAAGCTGGTCGGCGGCGGCTCCATGCAGATCGTGAACAACACGGTCCCCAAGGCGCTCAAGCGGCTCGGCTACCAGGAGGAGCAGGTCGAGGCGATCGTCGCCCACATCGCCGACCACGGCAATGTGATCGACGCGCCGGGGCTGAAGCCCGAGCACTACGAGGTCTTCGACTGCGCGATGGGCGAGCGATCCATCTCGCCGATGGGGCATGTGCGGATGATGGCGGCCGCCCAGCCGTTCCTGTCCGGCGCGATCTCCAAGACGGTCAACATGCCGGAGTCGGCCACCGTCGAGGAGATCGAGGAGATCTACTTCGAGGGCTGGAAGCTCGGCATCAAGGCGCTGGCGATCTACCGCGACAACTGCAAGGTCGGCCAGCCGCTCTCCGCCAAGAAGAAGGAGGAGAAGGCACAGGCCGAGCCCGAGGTCGAGAAGGTCGTCGAGTACCGCCCGGTCCGCAAGCGGCTCCCCAAGGGCCGTCCCGGCATCACCACCTCCTTCACAGTGGGCGGCGCCGAGGGCTACATGACCGCCAACTCCTACCCGGACGACGGTCTCGGTGAGGTCTTCCTGAAGATGTCCAAGCAGGGCTCGACCCTGGCGGGCATGATGGACGCCTTCTCGATCGCCGTGTCGGTCGGTCTGCAGTACGGCGTGCCGCTGGAGACCTACGTCTCGAAGTTCACCAACATGCGCTTCGAGCCGGCCGGTATGACGGACGACCCGGACCTGCGGATGGCGCAGTCGATCGTCGACTACATCTTCCGTCGGCTGGCGCTGGACTTCCTGCCCTTCGAGACCCGTTCGGCGCTCGGCATCCACTCCGCCGAGGAGCGCCAGCGCCACTTGGAGACGGGGTCCTATGAGCCCAACGACGACGAGATGGACGTCGAGGGCCTGGCCCAGTCGGCGCCGCGCCATGTGGAGGCTCAGAAGAGCAGCACGTCCCAGCCGCGGACCACGACCGAGTCGGCGAGGGAGGCCCACAGCTCGACGGAACTGGTCGAGATCCAGCTGGGGATGAACGCGGACGCGCCGCTCTGCTTCTCCTGCGGCACCAAGATGCGCCGCGCGGGCAGCTGCTACCTGTGCGAGGGCTGCGGTTCGACGAGCGGCTGCAGCTGATCGCAGATCCTTACGGATGACATCCGCGGCGGGGCGCGGGCCTTCGGGCTCGCGCCCCGCCGCCGTCGTCTCCGGGCGTCGTGCGGTGCGATGCCGAACCGGGGGCGGACTCTCCGGTATGTGATGGGGGCCACCGCGCGGCCGTAGGATGGCGCGGTGCTGGTCAAGTGGATTCGCTGCACCGTGGTGGACCGCCCGGGTTTCGAGCGGGGGCAGCGGAAGTGGGCGGGGTTGCCCGGCGAACCGGGATTCCGGGGGCAGGGCGGTGGCTGGAGCCGGGGGCGTCCGGATGTGGCGCATGTCTTCGCGTTCTGGGAGAGCCGGGCGTTCTACGACTCCTTTATGGCGCGTTCGCACGACCGGCTGGCGGCCGCGCAGTCGGGCACGTACCGGGATATGCAAGTCCGGCTGTTCGAGCACCGATTCGATGTGAAGGTCGGCTTCGAGCCGCGGTTCTCCGACGCGGACGTGGTGCGCGTCGCGCACTGCCGTGTGCGCCCCGACCGGGTGGATCACTTCACGCTGGTGCAGGAGAAGGTGTGGAATCCGGCCATGGCGGGGTCGCCCGGGATGCTGCGCGGGGTGTTCGGCGAGGCGCCGGGGAACGAGTTCCTGGTGCTGTCGATGTGGGACTCGGCGGCCGAGCACGGGAAGTACCGCGTGGAGCGGGTCGAGCGGCTCGGCCTGCGCGCGCAGACGGAAGCGGATGTGGCGGCGATCGCCGGCGATGTCGTACGGGTCGAGCCCGCCTGGACGGTGGTGTGAGGGCGGGACGAGCCCTCGGCCGGGGAGCGGCCGTCCTCCGCTCAAGGGCGGCTATGGGCTCAGGAGGCAGGCCTTCGCTCAGGAGGCGGCCCTGATCACCGGCGGGCGGGGGAATACGCCCCGGCCCGGACCGCGGCGGCGACAGCGGCCGCCGTCTGGTCGGCGAGCGGCGTATCGATGGGCTCACGGGTGATGAGCGCCCGGAAGAACAGGGGTGCGGAGACGGCGCGTACGATCGCCGCGGCGTCGGTGCCGGACGGGGCCTCACCACGGTCGACGGCCCGCCGCACCACGGATTCGCAGCGGGTGAAACGCTCGGTGTAGAAGTCGCGCAGCGCCTCGGCCGCGCGCTCGGACTGGAACGCGGCCGCGATGAAGGCGGTCGGCGCGGCGGCGGCCGGCGCGCTGCCGAAGGTCTCGGTCACCTCGCGGGCGAGGGCGCGCAGATCGCCCTCCAGGTTTCCGGTGTCGGGTGGTGTCCAGGCGTCCTCGCCCGCGAGGTCGAGCGCGTCCGCCACAAGCCCCTCGACGCTGCCCCAGCGCCGGTAGACGGTCGTCTTGTGGATGCCGGAGCGCTCGGCCACGTACTCCACGGTCAGACCGGGATAGCCGTGCTCGGCGAGGCCGGTGAGCACAGCGTCGCGCACCGCCGAGCGGGTGCGCGCGGTGCGCCCGCCGGGGCGGACGGTGCCCGGTGTCGGGGCGGCGCTCTCTGCCGACAAGTGCAACTCCAGTTGTGTTAGCGGGTTTCCTGTGCCAGAGTGAGGGTAACGCAACTGTAGTTGTGTTTGGAGCGTGCGGCCCGGATGGCCCACGTGCTCGCGTGCTTGGAGGTACGCCCCTGTGCCCACGCAGATCTCACTCCGCGGCGTCACGCTGTCCCGGGGCGACCGGCTGCTGCTCGACGACGTGTCCTTCGCGGTCCGGCCCGGGGAGCGGATCGGCATCGTGGGGGAGAACGGAGCGGGCAAGTCCACCCTCCTGTGGTTGCTGGCCGGGAGCGAGTCACCGGACGATGGTGCTGTGGCGACGGTGGCCGACGGCGGCATCGGTCACCTCGGCCAGACGCCCGAGCTGCCCCCGGACCACACGGTGCGCGACGCGGTGGACGCCGCCCTTGCCGAGGTGCGCGCCATGGAGCGCGGGCTGCGCGAGCTGGAGGCGGATCTCGGCGGCGGCGCCCCCGACGCGCTCGCAGCGTACGGCGATCTGCTGACCGCCTTCGAGGCCCGTGGCGGCTATGAGGCGGACGCCCGGGTGGAGAAGGCACTGCACGGCCTGGGGCTCGGTGGCATCGGGTACGAGCGGCGGCTGGGCAGTCTGTCGGGCGGTGAGCAGGCCCGGCTCGGGCTCGCCTGCCTGATCGCCGCCGCTCCCGAGGTGATGTTGCTGGACGAGCCGACGAACCACCTCGACGGTGCCGCGCTCAGCTGGCTGGAGGAGGCGCTGCGGGGGCATTCGGGCACCGTCCTCGCGGTCTCCCACGACCGGGTCTTCCTGGAGCGGGTGGCGACCGCGATCGTCGAGGTGGACGCCGACCGGCGCACCCTGGTGCGGTACGGCGGGGGGTACGGCGGATTCGTCGCCGAGCAGACCGCCGCGCGCCGCCGGTGGGAGCAGGCGTACGAGGAGTGGTGCGCGGAGACGGCCGCGCTGGCGGCGGCCGCCACCACCGTCGCACGGCGGGTCGCCCCGGGCCGCGGCATGAAGGACGGCAACAAGCTGGCCTACGACCGGGACAAGGGGCGTGTGCAGTCCTCGGTGTCCAGCAGGGTGCGCAACGCCAGGGAGAGGCTGCGCAGACTCCAGGAGGACCCGGTGCCGCGCCCGCCGGAGCCGCTGCGGTTCTCTGCGCTCCCCGCCGCGGGTACGGCGGACGGTGTGCTCATCGACCTCCACGACATCCGCGTGGGGGAGCGGCTGGCGGTCGACCGGCTCACTGTGGCGGCCGGGGAGAGACTGCTCGTCCACGGTGCCAACGGCGCGGGCAAATCCACGCTGCTGCGGGTCATGGCGGGATGGGAGACACCCGATGCGGGCCGGGCGATCCGCCGGGGCGGGATCGGCTATCTCGCCCAGGAGATACCGGTTGCCAGGCCCCGGGAGCGGCTGCTGTCGGCCTTCGGCCGTGGGCTGCCGGGGACACCGGAGGAGCAGGGCGTCCTTCTGCTGTCGTACGGACTGTTCCGCACGGATGATCTCCACGTCCCGGTGGGATCGCTCTCTGCGGGCCAGCGCCGCCGGCTCGCGCTCGCCCGGCTGCTGGCCCGCCCCGCCGATCTGCTGCTGCTCGACGAGCCGACCAACCATCTCGCCCTCGGCCTGGTGGAGGAGCTGGAGGAGGCGCTGGCCCAGTGGACCGGGGCGCTGGTGGTGGTGTCGCACGACCGGCTGCTGCGCAGCCGCTTCACCGGGCGCCGGTGCGAAATACGAGGAGGCCGGTTCATGGCCGAGGAGGGGGATGCGGCACCGGCCGCGGCCTCGATCTAGATGATCGATTCCAAGGGGTCAGTGATCGTACGAGGTGAGCGAACGGAGGGTGGCTCGTCCGGTGTGATCGTTGTGCCAGATCACGGCGGTCAGCGCGAGTATTCGCTGCATGACGCGGGCGATGACACCTCCAGGCGTGCGCCCTCGGTGCTGTTCGAGGTCGAGTTGCCCCTTGAAGGTCTCGTTGACCGACTCGATGACCTGCCGCAACGGCTTGAACAGGGTTCCGCCGGGCCGCTGCCGTTCGCCCTTGCGGGTCGGCCGTAGCAACTGGATGCCCTGCCGGGCGAGTTCCTGTTCGAAGGTGCGGCCGAAGTAGTGCTTGTCGCCGATCAGTGTCTGGCCGGGCCGGGCGGCGAGGAGGTCCGGTTCGGCCGCGAGCAGGTCCAGCAGTGTTTCGCGTCCGTCGGCTTTGGCTCCGGTCAGGGCGAAGGCGACGGGCAGGCCCTGGAGGGTGCACACCAGGTGGAGGCGCAGGCCCCAGAAGAAGCGGCTGTGGCTGGCGCAGTAGCCGTACTGGGCCCATCCGGCCAGGTCGGAGCGTTTGACGGTCTCCCGCGAGCGGCCGCATTCCACGGGTGTGGAGTCCACGGTCCATACGTCGTCGTTCCACACTGAGGTGCTGGTGGCCAGCATCCGGGTGATCCGGCGGAGCAGGTCGGCGGCTTTGCGCAGCCGCTTGTTGTAGCCGGGTTGCTGCGGCAGATACGGGAAGAGGTGGCGCAGGTGGGCCCGGGCATGCCGGAGCCACCTGGCCTCGGAGGTGAAACCGAGCATGGCCTGCATCATCGCAAGTGTGACCAGCTCGGCGTCGGTCAGCTGCGGCGCGATCCCCACGGCCGGCCGCCACGGCGCCAAGTCCGGACGCTCCTTCAGCAGATCGTCGGTCGTCGCATAGAGTGCTGTCGCGAGGGTGTCCAGGTTGTTCGTCACAAAACGATCTTGGATGCCCTCGCTCTCGTCTCCGCAGGCACCCCTTGGAATCGATCATCTAGGGTGGCGCCATGGCACGACCCCGGCGCATCGTCCTCCTGCGGCACGGAGAATCAGAGGGGAATGTTGATGACTCGGTGTACGAAAGGGTGCCCGACCATGCCCTGAAGCTGACCGAGACCGGGCGTCGGCAGGCGACGGAGGCGGGCGAGCGGCTGCGCGCCGCTTTCGGCGACGAGCGCGTGTCGATCTATGTGTCGCCGTACCGCCGCACCCACCAGACCCTGAGGCTGCTCGATCTCGACCCCACGCGCACCCGGGTCAGGGAGGAGCCGCGGCTGCGGGAGCAGGACTGGGGAAACTGGCAGGACCGCGAGGACGTGCGCAAACAGATGGCGTACCGCGACGCCTACGGACACTTCTTCTACCGGTTCGCGCAGGGTGAGTCGGGCGCCGACGTCTACGACCGGGTGGACGCGTTCCTGGAGAGCCTGTGGCGCAGCTTCCAGGACCCGGCACATCCGCCGAACGTCCTGCTGGTGACCCATGGGCTGACCATGAGGCTGTTCTGCATGCGGTGGCTGCACTGGAACGTCGCCGAATTCGAGTCGCTGTCGAACCCCGGCAACGGCGAATCACGGGCCCTGCTGCTCAGCTCCGACGGGCGCTACCACCTGGACCGGCCCTTTGAACGCTGGTGCACCCCCAAGCCCTACGGCCGCACCGGTTAGAGTGCGCAGCGATGACCGCTGACCGTTTCCATCGGGCTCTTCGGAGTCTGCGCGGGCTGGCCGTGGGCGACGCCCTTGGTTCCCAGTTCTTCGTCCCCGCCAACTATCCGTTCCTCAAGCGCCGCGAGCTGCCGCCCGAGCCCTGGCAGTGGACCGACGACACCGAGATGGCCTGTTCGATCCTGGCCGTCCTGGTGAACCACGGCCGGATCGACCAGGACCATCTCGCCCGGTCCTTCGCCGACCACCATGATTTCGACCGGGGCTACGGCCCCGCCGTGAACCGGATGCTCCGCTTGATCAGGGAGGGCGGCGACTGGCGTGACCTGGCCGCCGGGCTGTTCGAGGGGCAGGGGTCGTGGGGGAACGGCGCCGCCATGCGGATCGCCCCGCTGGGCGCCTGGTACGCGGGCGATGTGGAGCAGGCGACGCATCAGGCGGAGATCTCTGCGTACACCACGCATCAGCACCGTGAGGCCGTGGCGGGAGCCATGGCGGTGGCCGCGGCCGCGGCGATGGTGGCGGATCCGGCGGGCCACGGCGGGCCGGAGGAGCTGCTGGACCGGGTGGTCGAGGTGGTGCCGCGCAGCGCGGTCCAGGCGGGGCTGCGCCGCGCCCGCGACATGCTCGACTACGCGGACGCCGGGACCGTCGCCGCGGTGCTCGGCTGCGGCCGGCGCACCAGCGCCCATGACACCGTGCCGTTCGCCCTGTGGGCGGCCGCCCGCCACCTGGGCTCCTTCGAGGAGGCGTTCTGGCGGACGGCCTCGGCCGGCGGGGACGTGGACACCACCTGCGCCATCGTCGGGGGAGTGGTCGCGGCCGCTGCCGCCGGTGCGCCGCCCGCCGACTGGCAGGACCGCACCGAGGCGCTGCCGGAGTGGGTCCCGGTGCGGGCCGACTGACCCCTCCCACGGGCGTGATGCGGTGTGTCGCCCGGTTTGCCCCACCGGCGAACCGGCCCTCCGCCGCGCCGTGTTGAGGCGAATCGGCCACCCGATTCATCGGGGACGGGGCCGCCCGGAGGAGCCGGGGACCGCTGCCGAGGATCCGGGTTCCGAACGCAGGTAAGAGCGGCGTAAGGTTGTCCTCGCCATGGCATATGAACCGCCCACCCACAGTGTCGAGCGCTCGCTTCGCGCCACGACGGGAGCCAAGATCGTCGTCGGTATCGACGAGGTCGGGCGCGGGGCATGGGCCGGTCCGGTGACGGTCTGCGCGGCGGTCACCGGTCTGCGCCGTCCGCCGACCGGGCTCACCGACTCCAAGCTGCTGAGCCCCAAGAAGCGCACGACCCTGGCCCAGGAGTTGCACTCGTGGGTCACCGCGCACGCCCTGGGGCACTCCTCTCCCGAGGAGATCGACGGCCTGGGGATGACGGCCGCCCTCCGGCTCGCCGCCACGCGTGCGCTGGACGCGCTGCCGGTCCGGCCGGACGCGGTGATCCTGGACGGGAAGCACGACTACCTCGGCACTCCCTGGGCGGTCCGTACGGTCATCAAGGGCGATCAGTCCTGTGTGTCCGTCGCCGCCGCCTCGGTGATCGCCAAGGTGCGCCGGGATGCGATGATGGCCGAACTGGGAGCCGAGCACATGGACTTCTGCTTCGAGGACAACGCCGGATATCCGTCCCCCGTGCACCGCGCCGCCCTGCGGGAACTGGGGCCCACGCCCCACCACCGGCTGTCCTGGGCCTATATGGACGGGCTGCCTCGCTGGCGGCACCTGAAGCGGGTCCGCAGCACCCCCGAACCGGTCGGGCTGGAGGACGAAGGCCAACTCGGCTTCGACTTCTGAGCAGACCAAGCGGTCAAAACCGCCACCCGCCGATGCGACTCGCACCGACGTTTGATAGACATCAGCCCATGCCTCTCATCCCCGAGGAGCCTCAGATTCACGAGAGTGTCCCGGGTCCCCGCGCGACACCGGCCGCAGGCCGCACCGCGCCGACCCCTCGTCCTGTCCCTGGTCCCGGCCCCCGGCCCGCACCGCGGCGGCCCGGAAGCCCCGGTCCCAACCGTGGCTCCGCCGGAACCTCGTCGGCTCAGTCGCAGCGCACCACGAGTGATGCGACGAAGCCCCTGCCGACCGCCCCGGCGGCTTCGGCTGCCAAGGCCGCACCCGCCGCCGCGAAGGCCGGTCCCCAGCTCCAGCTGATCCCCGCCACGGTGGACGGCGCGCTGGACGCGGCGGACGAGGCGGTCGATCTGCTGCTGGATTCCGGCCGGGCCCCCGCTGACATCCTGGTGCTGACCACCGGGGAGGAGCATCCGTGGGCGGCGCATGAGTTGTCCTTCGGCGAGGCGTCGTACTGGGCGCAGCACGATGCCGGAGACGATGTCTTCTACGCCGGTGCGGATGCCGACCGCGTCAAGGGCCGCCCGGTCGTGGTCGTCGCCGTCAACGGCGGTGCGAACGACGCCGTGGCCCGTGCGCTGCCCGAGGCGATGGGCCGTGCCGGGATGCTGCTGATCGTCTGCGGCGACCCGAAGCGCATCAACGCCCTCATCGGTCCGGGCGCCTGAGGCCGCACGTCCCCGAACGCCCGGTGTCCGGCAGGCTCTGTCCCCCGTGGCGGAGCTGTCCGGCGTCCGGACGGACGGTGGTGGCCACGGGCGTCCCGCGACCGGTCAGACGGCGGCGGAGTGGCTCAGCGCCGTGCGCGCTCCGAGGTGGGGCCGCGGCAGCGCCTTCGGGTCGCCGTCGCCCTCGATGGCCACGTCCAACTCGGTGGGCAGCGAAGCGGAGTGCGGCCGACGGCCGCCCCGCCCCTCGCCGAGGACCCGCCATCCGTCACGCGTCAGCGTGATGTAGGCGCCGCAGCGCAGGCCGTGCAGAGTGCAGGCGTCGCGCAACCCCCACATCCAGGCGCCGTCCTCGTCCGTCCACCGGCTCTCGCCCTCGCGGCAGTAGAGCAGCACGGCGGTGCGGATCGGTGTGCGGCGCCGCAGATCGTGTGGGATCACCCGGCGCAACTGCGCCAGCAGCGCGTTCCGGAAGTCCCAGCCGTCGACGGCGGCGGTGCGGCGGACGAACGAGGCGCTCGCCGTGAGCCGTTCGTCCGGATCGAGGACCGCGACGACGACGGTCGAAGGGGTCGGCAGGTGGCGGCTGTGCAGTCCGGTGACCACCTCGCGTGGATTGCGCAGCAGCGGGATCCCCGCTGCCGCCCACTCGGCGGGCTGGAGCATCCGGCCGACCCGGGAAACGGAATCGGCGGACGGTGGCGGAGCGAAGCCGAAGGTCACGGTCCTCCCTTCGTCTGCGCCCACGGTCCGTGCGAAGGGTCGGGCACGGGCGCGGGCCACGACACAGCCCCGTCGGACCACGGACGGACCGGGGGCGGGGAGCTGCGGACAATTCTCGCGGTCGCGCCCGCGTGCGGCAATGAGCAGTTGGCCCCACTGACCGTTTTACCTGGATGTGCGTTCTATATTCCTGACCGGTTCATGCCCCGCCGCGGCCCCGCCGCGGCCCCGGCCGCCCCTACCCCTGCACGGCCAGGACCAGCGGAAACACTCCGGCCGCTCCGGCCCGGCGGAGCAGCCGGGAGGCGACGGCCAAGGTCCAGCCGGTGTCCGCCATGTCGTCCACCAGCAGCACCGGCCCACCCGCCTCGGCAAGGGCCGCGGCCAGCGGGGGAGGCACGGTCAGCGCGCCGTGCAGCGCTCGCAGCCGCTGGGCGCTGTTGGTGCGCGGCACCCGGGTGTCGAATTCGCCGTCGTGGTACGCGACGCTCCCGAGCAGCGGCAACCGGCCGACGGTGGCGATCCGTTCGCCGAGTGTCCGGATCAGCTGTGGGCGGGTGCGCGAGGCGACGGTGACCACGCCCACCGGGCGGTCCGCGGCGTCCGGCGCGCCCGAGGCCCAGCCGCCGGGGCCCTTGGCCCAGTCGGCGAGCACCGTCACCACCGCACCGGCCACATCGTCGGGCACCGGGGCGTCCGGGCTCTGCGGGCCCAGCAGTGGCCGGAGCCGGTTTCCCCAGCCGATATCGGAGAGACGGCCCAGGGCCCGGCCCGGGGCGGCCTGCTCATCCGCCGGAATGCGGCCCTTGAGATCGACGCCCACCGTGGGCAGCCCGGTCGGCCACATCCGGCGCGGCTCCACCTCGACACCGGGCCGCCCCAGCTCGCCGCGCGCCGCGTCCAGCGAGGCGTCGGACACCTCGGTGGTGAACCGGGCCCCCGCGCAGTTGTCACAGCGGCCACAGGGCGCCGCCTTATCATCGTCCAACTGCCGCCGCAGGAACTCCATCCGGCAGTCGCCCGTCGAGGCGTACTCCCGCATGGCCTGCTGCTCGGCCTCCCGCTGGCGCGCCACCCACGCATACCGCTCCGCGTCATACGCCCAGGGCTGCCCGGTCGCGGTCCAGCCGCCACGCACACGCCGCACCGCGCCGTCCACATCGAGCACCTTGAGCATGATCTCCAGACGCGACCGCCGCAGCTCGACCCGGGGCTCGAGCGCGGGCAGGGACACCGGCCGGTCCGACGCCGCCAGCACCTCGAGGGTGCGGCGCACCTGCTCCTCGGGCGGGAAGGCGAGCGAAGCGAAATACCGCCAGATCGCCTCGTCCTCGCGGCCGGGCAGGAGCAGCACCTCGGCGTGCTCCACACCGCGCCCGGCGCGCCCGACCTGCTGGTAGTAGGCGATGGGGGAGGACGGCGAACCGAGATGCACCACGAAGCCGAGGTCCGGCTTGTCGAAGCCCATGCCCAGCGCGGAGGTGGCGACCAGCGCCTTGACCCGGTTGGCCAGCAGGTCCTCCTCGGCCTGCTGGCGATCCGCGTTCTCCGTCTTGCCGGTGTAGGAGGCGACGGTGTGGCCGCGCTGGCGCAGGAACGCGGTCACTTCCTCGGCCGCGGCGACGGTGAGGGTGTAGATGATCCCGGAGCCCGGCAGCTCATCGAGGTGCTCGGCGAGCCAGGCGAGCCGATGCGCGGCGTCCGGCAGCGGCAGCACGCCCAGCCGCAGGCTCTCCCGGTCCAGCGGCCCGCGCAGCACCAGCGCCCGCCCGGTCCCTTCACCGGTGCCCAACTGCTCGGCCACATCGGCCGTGACCCGTGCGTTCGCGGTCGCGGTCGTGGCGAGCACGGGCACGCCCTGGGGCAGATCGGCGAGCATGGTGCGCAGCCTGCGGTAGTCGGGCCGGAAGTCATGGCCCCAGTCGGAGATGCAGTGCGCCTCGTCGACGACCAGCAGGCCGGTGGCGGCGGCCAGCTGTGGCAGCACCTGGTCGCGGAAATCGGGGTTGTTGAGCCGCTCAGGGCTCACCAGCAGCACATCCACCCCGCCCTCGGCCACCTCCGCCTGGATGGTGTCCCACTCCTCGGTGTTGGCGGAATTGATGGTGCGGGCCTGGATACCGGCGCGCGCGGCGGCCTCGACCTGGTTGCGCATCAGCGCGAGCAGCGGGGAGACGATCACGGTCGGACCGCTGCCGCGCTCGCGCAGCAGCGCGGTGGCGACGAAATACACCGCCGACTTGCCCCAGCCGGTGCGCTGCACGACGAGCGCACGGCGGCGCTCGGCGACCAGCGCCTCGATCGCCCGCCATTGATCCTCCCGGAGCCGGGCGGAGCCGGTGGTATCCCCTACGAGGCGGGCCAGGACGCGGTCGGCCGAGGTACGCAGATCTTCGTCGCTCATGCCCCCATGCAACCCGATCCCGCCGACATCGCGCCAATGGTCCCGGCAGCCTGTGGATAACGTTATCCACAGGGGTGGCGGGGCCGACGGGGCTGAGGGACCGTCGGGCCATGACTCGACACAACGAAGCGGCCGGCCTGCCCGGCGAAGAGCAGGTCACCCTCCGCAGCCCGGCCGAGCTCGCCGACGCCCTGCCCTATGTCCTGGGTTTTCAGCCTGACGACAGCATCGTGATGATCGCGCTGCACGGCTCCCGCGGCCGGTTCGGCGGGAGGCTGAGGCTCGGCATTCCCCGGATCCCGGAGGAGTGGCCCGAAGTCTGCGACCAGCTCGCCGAATGCCTGATCAGCGGCAGCGAGCGGCGTGGCGGGCGGCCGGACGGGGTCGTGCTGTTCCTGTGCCAGGAGCCGGCCGAGGGCGAGTCGAGGGAGGAGGCGATGGAGCGGCTGCGGCCACTCGCGCAGCGGCTGCGCACCGCGTGCGGCGGGTTGGAGGTGCCGGTGTTCGAGGCGCTGTGCATCTCCGGCGGCCGGTTCTGGTCCTATGTCTGTCCCGACCGGCGCTGCTGCCCGCCGGAAGGCGTTCCGCTCGCCCTGCCCGGCACCTCGGTCATGGCCGCGGCGGCGACGTTCGCGGGGGTCCAGGTGCGCGGCTCGCTGCGCGAGATGGAGGCCAGGCTCGCCCCGCTCGGCGCACCCCGGGCCGACGGGCAGGAGCGGGCGCTGGACGCGGCCGGGGCCGAGCTCGTGCCAAGGATTCTGGACGGTGCTGAGTCCACGACGGTGTGTACGCAAACCCTCGGTCTGGTGGGCCGCATGCTGGACAGCTTCCAGTCCGCGCCGTCGGCCGCCGACGCGTGTGCGGCCGATCTCCACGATGACCGGCTGCTCGACGATCAGGAGGCGGCCGCGGTGATCATCGGGCTGCAGGACCGACGGACCCGGGACCGGGCGGCCGGATGGATGGAGGAAGTGGACGCCGACGCGGCGCTGCGGCTGTGGCGCGCGCTGGCCCGTCGCTGCGTCGGCTCGTACGGGGAACATGCGGCGGCGCCGCTCACCCTGGCGGGGTGGGTCGCCTGGTCGGCGGGTGATGAGCTCACGGCACGAGTGGCGCTCGGTCGTGCCCTGCGGGTCGATCCCGACTATCTCTTCGCCAGGCTGCTGCACCAGGCGTGCAATGAGGGGGTCCATCCGAAGCTGCTGCGCCAGTGCCTGCGTCGGGAGGACTCCGACGGGGCCGACCGCGCCGAGCGTGCCGACCGCGCTGTGCACGCGGCAGTGCACGCGGAGTTGGAGAGGCTCGGCGACCCGGCGGACGCCGAGCCGTTGGAGACGGCCGGACAGGTCGACTCGGCTGAGCCCGCCGAGCGGGCCACCCTTGCGGAAGCAGAGGAGCCGGCAGAGATGGAGGAGCTGGCGGAGGCGGAGGAGGCGGAGGAGTCGGCGGAGGCGGAGGAACTGGCTGAAGCAGAAGCCAAGGAAGAGCGAGAGTCTGCACGGGAGTGGCCGGGCGGGACGGTGGGCCCGGGTGGGAAGAGCGGCCCGGCCGGGGCGGGCACGCCGAGTGGCAGGCGTCGTCCGGAAGGGCGGCCGCGCGCCCGGCGCCGGACCGGTGGGCGGGGGACGCGCAGCCGCCGCTGACCCGGGCCCCGGGGGAGCCGTGGGGCGGGGGCCAGACGCGACGAGGGGAGCCCTGGAGCGGGGCCTGGGGTGGACGGCCGGTGGACGGCCGGTGGGGTGGTCCGGGGTGTGGTGGTCCGGGGCGTGGGGCGGCTCGGAGGCGTTCGGAAGGAGGTGCGGGATTCGTGCAGGCGAGCGCTTGAGAGAGCGATTTCCCGAACATTGGTGATCATGCTCAAGGGCCTGATTATCGTCAGGCAGACGACTATGATCGCGTCATGCCCTACGACCCGTCGGCCTTTCCGGCGTTCGCCGTCACCGTTGATCTGGTCGTGCTCACCGTGCGGCGGCATTCGCTGTGTGCGCTGGCCGTCCGACGCGGAGAGGCGCCCTTCAAGGGGCGATGGGCGCTACCCGGCGGTTTCGTGCGGGCCGATGAGGATCTCGCCGCCGCCGCTGCCAGGGAGCTGGCCGAGGAGACCGGGCTGCTCGCCCATGACCCCACGCTTCCGGTCCCTCCGAACGCCGCCCATCTCGAGCAGCTCGCCACATACGGCGATCCGAAGCGGGACCCCCGCATGCGCGTGGTCAGCGTGGCGCACCTCGCGCTGGCACCCGATCTGCCCGCGCCCCGGGCCGGAGGCGACGCGCACAGCGTGCGCTGGGCCCCGGTCGGATCGCTGCTCGACCAGGACGGGGCCTTCGGTCGCGACGGCGATCTGGCCGCCCCGCTCGCCTTCGACCATGCCCGCATCCTCGCGGACGGGGTCGAGCGCGCCCGCTCCAAGATCGAGTACTCCTCGCTGGCCACTGCCTTCTGCCCGCAGGAGTTCACGGTCGGCGAGCTGCGCCGGGTGTACGAGGCGGTATGGGGCGTGGCCCTGGACCCGCGCAACTTCCACCGCAAGGTCACCGGCACCCCGGGCTTCCTGGTGCCCACGGGCGGTACGACGACCCGTCAGGGCGGCCGTCCCGCCCAGCTGTTCCGGGCCGGAGGAGCGACGCTGCTCAATCCGCCCATGCTCCGTCCCGAGGTGTGACGAGCCATGACACGACGAATCCACGGGAGAGCTATGTCCCGAAGAAATAGGACATAGCGGGTTAACGTGCTCCGGTACGCCACCAGTCCCCACGTGCCATCGAGCGGTTCCATGCCCCGCGGGAGAAGCCATGATCCAGGCCACCGGACTGACCAGCACCCCCCGCCGCAACCAGCCGCCCGTTGTCGACGACCTCACCTTCGAGGCCCCGGCGGGCCGGGTCACCGCACTGCTCGGCGGCCCAGGCGCGGGCAAGACCACCGCGCTGCGGCTTCTGCTGCAGCTCGACCGGGGCCATGGCTCCGCCTTCTTCCGGGGCCGCCCCCTGCACCGCATCCGGCGCCCGGCTCATGAGATCGGCGTTCTCCTCGAGGACGTCCCCGGTCACCCAGGCCGCACCGTGCGGGGGCATCTGAGGATGCTCGGTGCCGCGGCCGGGGTGCCCGCCGCACGCGCCGACGTGGTGCTCGACGTGGTCGGCCTCACCGATCTGGCGGACGAGCGTCTCGGTGATCTGTCGACCGGGGCGGAGCGTCGTCTCGGGATCGCCATCGCTCTTCTCGGGGATCCGCACACCCTGGTGCTCGACGAGCCCGCACGGGGCCTGTCGGCCCGGGAGACCGCCTGGCTCTACGGGCTGCTGCGCCAATTCGCCGCCCAGGGTGGCGCCGTCCTCGTCGCCACCGAGGACGCCGAGGATGCCATCCGCGTCGCGGACCAGGTGCTCACCCTGGAGTCGGGCCGGCTGGTGGCCGATCAGCCGGTGGACGAGTTCGCCCAGACCCGGCTGCGCCCCCGTGTCGTGGTCCACTCCCCGCTCGTCGGCCGGCTCGCCGCCGTCCTGGAGGAGGAGGTCCAGGCCGCCCGTCAGCTGGCCGAGGCCAAGGCGGAGGAGGAGGCCCGGGCCGCGGCCGGGCTCGCGGCCAAGGCCGAGGCGGCAAAGGCAGACGCCGCCCCGTCCGACGTCGCCGAAGGGGTCGACGCCGCCAAGGGCGAGGGTGCCGGCCCCAAGGTCAGGAAGAGGGCGATCTGGCGCAAGGTCAGGAAGGCCCAGCCCGCTGCCCGGGGCGCCGCTGTCGGGGCCGAGGCGAAGAAGGCCACCGCGGAGGCCGCGGCCGACGGCAGGGCGGTCCAGCCGGAGGGCAAGGCGCCCAAGCCGGACCACAAGGCGGCCAAGTCGGATGGCAAGGCAGCCAAGTCGGGCAAGGCGAAGAAGGCTGCCCCCGTCCCTGCCCCCGCCCCTGTCCCCGCCGCCTCTGTGCCCGCCCCCGCTGCCGACGCCGATGCGGCCGCCGCGCGGACCGGGGCCGTGGCCGGGATCAAGGCCGAGGAGGTGCCGGTCGCCGCGCCCGCCGACCCGTTCTCCGTGGTGCGGGACGACGAGACCCACATCTCCGTCTACGGCCTGTCCCCCGCCTCCGTCGGGGAGACCGCCTACCGCCACGGCATCGTGGTCCACCGGCTGGTCGAGGAGACCGCAGATCTGGGCCCGGGCACCTCCGCGGGCGCCCGCGCCCGCGACTCCGAGGCGCCCCCGCTGCGCCTGCTCCCCAAGCTCCGCTTCCCCGGCCCCGCCTGGCCGATGCGCTACGAGCTGCGCCGCACCACCGGCGTACGGACCGGCTGGCTGATCGGCGTCGCCGCCATCATCGCCTCCCTCCTCGCCTCCGTGCTGCTCGCCCGGGCGGGTGGCGTCGGCGAGCTGCACCGGCTCACCGGCTGGCCCGCCGACCTGCCGCTGCCTCCCGTCGCCATCGCGGCCGGCCTGCTGGGAGCCCTCGCCTTCGGGGACGAGTTCCGCTTTCCGGCACTGGCCGCGACCCGGGACGCCGTGCCCCGACGGCTGGGGCTGCTGGCCGCCAAATTCGCGGTCTGCGCGGCCGGTGCCCTCCTGCTGTCGCTCGGCGTCATCGTGCTCGACAGCGCGGCGCTCCTGCTGCTCGTCGGCGGCAACGCGGTACCGCTGCCGGGCGACTGGCCGGAGTTGGTGGTCGGCGTCTTCGGGCTGACCATCGGCTCGTCGTGGGCCGGGCTGCTCGCCGCCGGAGTCTTCCGGTCCACCGCCCTCGGGCTGGCCACCCTGCTCGCCGTGCCGATCCTCGCGGTGCCCGTCGTCCAGCGTGCGGCGGAGGATCCGTCGCTGCGATCGCTGGTCATGCTGCCGCACCGGCTGCGCGCGGCGACGCTGGACCGGCCGCCGTCCATGATCGACCGAGGGCTGGCGGTCGCGCTGCGGCTCGCCTCCCAACCGGTCGGACAGGCCCTGATGTTGTCGGTCGCCGTCCTGCTGTGTGCCTACGCCCTCACCGGCCTGCGCGGCAGGAGCACCCGCCAGTAGAACCAACCCCGGGCCGGGCGGCCAGGCCCGGCCCGCCGGTCGCCAGGCCCGTGCGGATCCAGTGGACCAGGCCCGAAGTGGATTCGCACACCCATAGCGCGAACTGCTCGCAACTCCCCGCAGCATGCTTCTTTCTGTCCGATTGAGCGTCAATTATGAGGTAATGGGCGATCACCCTTTCGTGTGCTTTTCACCAAAGACCTCAAGGGCTTCCGAGGCGTCGCCGACAAAGGATGCGTGAGTACCCTTGCGCACACCACGATGACCGCGGCTCGCCCCGCCGACTCCGGCCTGGCCGGTTCGGGCGAGCTTGACCGCTACTCCTACGCCGACGCCCCCGGCTCCGGCCGCGGCAGCGTCCCCTCCTCCTGGGACGGCGCCGAGGCAGAGATCGGCCGGGTGGGCCGACGCGCGGCCGGCAACCGGGGCCGCGGGCTGCACGGCCAACTCGTACAGCAGCTGGGCCAGATGATCGTCTCCGGCGACCTGGGTGCGGACCGTCCGCTCGTCCCCGAGGAGATCGGACAGCGCTTCGAGGTCTCCCGCACCGTCGTACGGGAGTCGCTGCGCGTCCTCGAGGCCAAGGGCCTGGTCAGCGCCCGCCCCAATGTGGGCACCCGGGTCCGCCCGGTCAGCGACTGGAATCTGCTGGATCCGGACATCATCGAGTGGCGCGCGTTCGGCCCACAGCGCGACGACCAGCGCCGCGAGCTGTGCGAGCTGCGCTGGACCATCGAGCCGCTGGCCGCCCGGCTCGCCGCCGGGCACGGCCGCGAGGAGGTGCAGCAGCGGCTGGCCGACATGGTCGAGATCATGACCCATGCGCTGACACAGGGTGACACCCTCACCTTCTCCCGCGCCGACGCCGAGTTCCACGGGCTGCTGCTGCAGGTCGGGGGCAACCGGATGCTGGAGCACCTGGCGGGCATCGTCGCCGCCTCGCTCCACGTCTCCGGGGCGCCCGTCTCCGCCTGCGACCGTCTCACCGAGGCGGGAGTCACCCACCACCGCCGGATCGTCGAGGCGATCGGCGAGGGCGACGCCGCGGCGTCCGAGGCGGCGATGCGCCAGCTGCTGACCGTCCACCCGGATCTCGATCATGCCGAGGTCGGGGTGCCCGCGCCGCGCGAGCACTGATCCGTCGGCGCGTCCGGTGCCCGGATCCCCGGGCGTCCGGAGCGTGCCGCGTACGACGTACGGCAAGGCGGTGTCGGTAGGCGGCGAGTGCCGGCCCGATGGATGCCGTACGGCGTACGAGAGGGCGTCGCCGGATCCCGCGCCGCGGGTTCGGCGGCGCGGCGCGGCCGATCGGTCGGCACCGTATGACTCCCATCGGTGCGCGACCGGGAGTTTTCTGTCCCGTTGGATGGGCATTAAGACCGTTATGGGGTGTGACTCGGGCCACGAGTATTGGGCGTAACGCTCTTTGGGGTAGCGCGATGATTAAAGAGGTGGCAGCCGCGGAGGGAATACGGATGTCGCTCGTACCGCTGTACTCCTCCGCACTCCGCCCGCGCCGTCGGTTCATCCCTGCCGGCGGTCGTCGGCTCCGGTCCCCACCGGACTGAGCCGGAAGCCGTTTCCAACGTTCCGAGAGGTTGTTCGTGTCGGCCAGCACATCCCGTACGCTCCCGCCGGAGATCGCCGAGTCGGAGTCTGTCATGGCGCTCATCGAGCGGGGAAAGGCTGAGGGGCAGATCGCAGGCGACGATGTGCGCCGGGCCTTCGAGGCTGACCAGATTCCGCCAACCCAGTGGAAGAACGTACTGCGCAGCCTCAACCAGATCCTCGACGAGGAGGGTGTGACGCTGATGGTCAGTGCCGCAGAAGCGCCCAAGCGCACCCGTAAGAGCGTCGCAGCGAAGAGCCCGGCAAAGCGCACCGCCACCAAGGCTGTCGCGGCCAAGACGGTCACCGCCAAGAAGGCCCCCGCAGCCCCGGCCATCCCATCGGCGGACGCCGGCGATATCCCGGCCGATGAGGCCGCGTCCCCCGCGAAGAAGGCCGCCGCCAAGAAGGCCACGGCCAAGAAGACGGTCGCCAAGAAGACCACCGCCGCCGCCAAGAAGACGGTCGCGAAGAAGACCACCGGCAAGAAGGACGTCACCGACGAGCTTCTCGAGACCGACGAGGTCATCGAGGAGGCCGCACCGGGCAAGCCCGGTCCCGAGGGCGCCGAGGCCGAGCCCGAGAACGCGGGCTTCGTGCTCTCCGACGACGACGAGGACGACGCCCCTGCCCAGCAGGTCGCCGCGGCCGGTGCCACGGCCGACCCGGTCAAGGACTACCTCAAGCAGATCGGCAAGGTCCCGCTGCTCAACGCCGAGCAGGAGGTCGAGCTCGCCAAGCGCATCGAGGCCGGCCTGTTCGCCGAGGACAAGCTCGCCAACTCGGACAAGCTGGCCCCCAAGCTCAAGCGCGAGCTGGAGATCATCGCCGAGGACGGCCGCCGCGCGAAGAACCACCTCCTGGAGGCCAACCTCCGTCTGGTGGTCTCCCTGGCCAAGCGCTACACGGGCCGTGGCATGCTCTTCCTGGACCTCATCCAGGAGGGCAACCTCGGTCTGATCCGCGCCGTCGAGAAGTTCGACTACACCAAGGGCTACAAGTTCTCCACGTATGCCACCTGGTGGATCCGTCAGGCGATCACCCGCGCCATGGCCGACCAGGCCCGCACCATCCGTATCCCGGTGCATATGGTCGAGGTCATCAACAAGCTGGCGCGCGTCCAGCGCCAGATGCTCCAGGACCTGGGCCGTGAGCCCACCCCGGAGGAGCTGGCCAAGGAGCTCGACATGACCCCCGAGAAGGTCATCGAGGTCCAGAAGTACGGCCGTGAGCCGATCTCGCTGCACACCCCCCTTGGCGAGGACGGCGACAGCGAGTTCGGTGACCTCATCGAGGACTCCGAGGCGGTCGTCCCGGCCGACGCGGTCAGCTTCACCCTGCTGCAGGAGCAGCTGCACTCCGTGCTCGACACGCTCAGCGAGCGTGAGGCGGGCGTGGTCTCGATGCGCTTCGGCCTCACCGACGGCCAGCCGAAGACCCTCGACGAGATCGGCAAGGTCTACGGCGTGACGCGTGAGCGCATCCGTCAGATCGAGTCCAAGACGATGTCGAAGCTGCGCCACCCGTCCCGCTCCCAGGTCCTCCGCGACTACCTGGACTGATGCGGACCGCCGCCTCATAACCGAAGCGGTACGGCGCGAAGGCCGGGCCCATCGAGGGGCCCGGCCTTCGCGCTGCGCGGCGCCATGTTCCCCGCTTGGCCCACTCGGGATGCGGTTTGCGACACAGGGGGTAACTCTGAGTGTGCGAGACGCTCCGTATGGTCAGGAGGCTGCATGCGTACGTCGCTCCGCCCGCTCCTCGTCGTCCTGGTGGTGCCGCTGGCCGCCGCGCTCGCGATGGTGCTCACCGCGCCCGCTCCGGCGACGGCCGACCGTGTAGTGATCGGCGGGCATCCGGCCCGTATGGTCGAGGCGCCCTGGACGGTGGCCCTGGCCAGCCGTGCGCTCTTCGGGGAGAAGAGGTCGGGCCAGTTCTGCGGCGGGGCGGTGGTGGGGCCCACGACGGTCGTCACGGCGGCCCACTGTCTGAGCCGTGGGGTGCTCGGCATGGACTGGCGGCAGGTCAAGGACCTCAGGGTGATCGTCGGCCGCAATGACCTGCGGAAGAGCGACGGGGTGGAGTACCCGACGGCGCGGGTGTGGGTCAATCCGGAGTACGAGGGCGACAACAGGGCCGGGGACATCGCGGTGCTCACCCTGGGGGTCGCGGTGCCGGCGGCCTACACCATCCCCATGGCGGGCAGCGGCGACCGGGCGTACCGGCCGGGGGAAAAGGCCGCGGTGTACGGCTGGGGGGATACGCAGGGCGATGGCAGCTATGCGTCGGCGCTGCGCACGGCGTCCGTGCAGGTGCTGGCCGACACGGTCTGTGAGCGCGCCTATCCGGGCAACGCGGAGGGGGACTACGACCCGCGGTCCATGGTCTGCGCGGGGCTGCCGGACGGGGGCCGGGACGCCTGTCAGGGGGACAGCGGGGGGCCGCTGGTCGCCCGGGGGCGGCTGGTGGGCCTGGTGTCCTGGGGCAGCGGATGCGCGGTGGCGGGGCGGCCCGGGGTCTATACGAGGATCTCGGCGGTGGCCGATCTGGTGGCGGCCCATGGCTGAGCTGGAGTCCCGTGGTGGCGATGAATGCGGAGGGAGCCCCGGAGGGCCCGTGGGGTTGTGCGGACGGACCCACGAAACGAGCGTGGGCGGCCGCCCCACTCGGGGGCAGACCGCCCGGGATCCGGCCCTGGGCCGGCGTCGCTCGTCGTCGTGGGTGTGAGGCCTCAGTGTTCGTCGTCGGACGCGGACGCCGGATCTGCGGTGAGCCGCTCGGTCTCGTCCTGTATTTCCGCGGCGATCTTCTTGAGTTCCGGCTCGAACTTGCGCCCGTGATGGGCACAGAAGAGCAGTTCACCACCGCTGATCAGCACCACGCGCAGGTACGCCTGGGCGCCGCAGCGGTCGCAGCGGTCAGCGGCCGTCAACGGGCTCGCGGGGGTCAGAACAGTAGTCACGTCGCCTCTTCTCTAGCTCGACGAGCTGTCGTACCAGGGTCAACATCCAACCAGCCTGAAATCGTTCCCGCTCGTGGCTTTTTCCCAAAAATTGCTTCTGAGTAGGCCGGATGGTGACGTTTGGCGGCGAATGAGCCGTATTGCCTAGCTTTGGTGTATCGAGTCGTTTGTCTGGTTCACGCTCCCGGCTGGGTTGCCGGTTGTGAATGATGACGTGCCCGGAGCCTAAATGGTTCATGCCTGAAAGGGAACGTGATGTGCGCGTCACCCCCGCCAGGTATCGAACGTACGAGCGAAACAGTGGCCGGTGCGACTAGCATGGACGTTTCAACGGGTGGCGGCACAAAGGCTCTATCAGGCCTCGGTACGCTCTGACGGGCGACCATGCCACCATCGTGCCCACAGCTGGGCCAACCAGAAATTCAGCGAGGAGCGAACCGCGTGACCGCCGATACGTCCGTGCCGTCCACTGCGCTGCTGACCGGAGCAGACCGGGGCGGCTCCAACTACACCGCGCGGCACCTTCTCGTCCTCGAGGGGCTCGAGGCAGTGCGCAAGCGCCCTGGCATGTACATCGGCTCGACCGACAGCCGTGGACTCAGCCACTGCCTCTGGGAGATCATCGACAACTCGGTGGACGAGGCCCTGGGCGGCTTCTGCGATCACATCGAGGTGATCCTCCACGACGACGGCTCTGTGGAGGTGCGCGACAACGGCCGGGGGATCCCGGTGGACGTCGAGCCCAAGACGGGGCTGTCCGGCGTCGAGGTCGTGATGACCAAGCTGCACGCCGGCGGAAAGTTCGGCGGCGGCTCGTACGCCGCCTCCGGCGGTCTGCACGGCGTCGGCGCCTCCGTGGTGAACGCGCTGTCCGCCCGTCTCGACGTGGAGGTGGACCGGGACGCCAAGACCCACGCGATCAGCTTCCGCCGCGGCGTCCCCGGGATCTTCACCGAATCCGGGCCGGACGCCCCGTTCGACCCGTCCAGCGGCCTCCTCAAGGGCAAGAGGGTCCCCAAGACCCGCACCGGCACCCGCATCCGCTACTGGGCGGATCGCCAGATCTTCCTCAAGGACGCCAAGCTCTCCCTGGAGACGCTGTACGCCCGCGCCCGGCAGACCGCGTTCCTGGTGCCGGGGCTGACCCTGGTCGTCCGGGACGAGCGGGCCCTGGAGGGGCGGGAGGGGCCGGTCGAGGAGACCTTCCGCTACGACGGGGGGATCAGCGAGTTCTGCGAGTACCTCGCCCAGGACAAGGCTGTCTGCGATGTGCTGCGGCTGTCCGGCCACGGCACCTTCAAGGAGACCGTGCCGGTCCTCGACGAGCGCGGCCATATGACGCCGACCGAGGTCACCCGCGACCTGGGCGTCGACATCGCGCTGCGGTGGGGCACCGGATACGACGCGACCGTGAAGTCGTTCGTCAACATCATCGCGACCCCCAAGGGCGGCACCCATGTCGCCGGCTTCGAGCGCGCGATCGCCAGGACCGTCAACGAGGCCCTGCGCTCCGCCAAGCTGCTGCGCGTCGCCGAGGACGACGTCGTCAAGGACGACGCCATGGAGGGCCTGACGGCGGTGGTGACCGTCCGGCTGGCCGAGCCGCAGTTCGAGGGCCAGACCAAGGAGGTGCTGGGCACCTCGGCGGCATCCCGGATCGTGGCCAATGTGGTCTCCAAGGAGCTCAAGGAGTTCCTGACCTCCCCCAAGCGGGATGCCAAGCAGCAGGCCCGGGCCGTCCTGGAGAAGGTCGTGGCCGCGGCCCGTACGCGCATCGCGGCCCGCCAGCACAAGGAGGCACAGCGCCGTAAGACCGCGCTGGAGTCCTCCTCGCTGCCCGCGAAGCTGGCCGACTGCCGCAGCGACGACGTGGGCCGCAGCGAGCTGTTCATCGTCGAGGGGGACTCGGCGCTGGGTACGGCCAAGCTGGCCCGGAACTCCGAGTTCCAGGCGCTGCTGCCGATCCGCGGCAAGATCCTGAATGTGCAGAAGTCGTCGATCTCGGACATGCTCAAGAACGTCGAGTGCGGCGCGATCATCCAGGTGATAGGGGCCGGATCGGGCCGGACCTTCGACATCGACCAGGCGCGCTACGGCAAGGTGATCTTCCTCGCCGACGCCGATGTCGACGGCGCGCACATCCGCTGTCTGCTGCTGACCCTCTTCCAGCGCTATATGCGGCCGATGGTCGAACAGGGACGGGTCTTCTCGGCGGTGCCGCCGCTGCACCGGGTGGAGCTGGTGAACCCCAAGCGGGGGCAGAGCAAGTACATCTACACCTACTCCGACCAGGAGCTCCAGGAGACGCTGCTGGACCTCCAGCGCCGCGAGGTCCGCTACAAGGACGGCATCCAGCGCTACAAGGGTCTGGGCGAGATGGACGCCGACCAGCTCGCGGAGACCACCATGGACCCGCGCCACCGCACCCTGCGGCGTATCAACATCAGCGACCTGGAGGCCGCCGAGCGCGCCTTCGACCTGCTCATGGGCAATGAGGTCGCGCCCCGTAAGGAGTTCATCACCAACTCGGCGGCGACCCTGGACCGGTCGCGCATCGACGTCTGACGCCCGGCCCGTCGCCACGGCCGGTTCGGCGGGGTCTCCCACCCGGGAGGCCCCGTCGGCGTTTTCCCGCCCGGCCCGCTCCTGGAGTGCCGATTCCGGGCTGTTCATCACCTGAGTCACCTGATGGGGTGAACGTCCGGTATTGAAGGGTCCTGGATCTTTCTGATCTGCCCATCCTTGGTCACGCGGCGAATGCGGCAGTGAACAAGGAGTGTTCGGGGTGGACATGCACAACGCTCGCGATACGGGAGCGGCGCGGGTGGAAGATCCGTGGTACGACACGCTCACGTCCGGCTGGGGCGAGCCGGACGACACGGACAGCGGAGCTCGGCGCGCGCGTCCGCCCGCCGCCCGGGAGGTCTACACGGAGGTGCACGGCAGCGCCGCCTTCCAGGAGGTGCGCCGGCGCTACCGCCGGTTCGTGTTCCCGGCGGTCGCCGCGTTCCTCCTCTGGTACCTCGCGTATGTCGTCGCGGCGACCACCGCCCCCGGTCTGATGGCCCGCCCGGTCGTGGGCACGCTCAATGTGGCGATGGTCGCGGGGCTCGGGCAGTTCGCCACCACCTTCCTGCTGACCTGGGCGTACGCCCGGCACGCCCGGCTGCGCCGGGACCGGGTCGCGCTCGAACTCCGCTGGGTGACGCAGGAGATGATGCGGGGGCGCGGCCGGTGACCGGCGATCAGCAGAGCCTGGCGCTGCTGCTCTTCGGCGTTTTCGTGGCGGCCACCTTGGGGATCACCACCTGGGCGGGGCGCCGACGGCACGGCTCGCCGGAGGAGTTCTACACGGGCGGGCGGCTGTTCTCCCCGATGGAGAACGGCTTCGCCATCGCGGGTGACTACATGTCCGCCGCGTCCTTCCTCGGCATCTCCGGACTCATCGCGCTCTTCGGCTACGACGGGGTGCTCTACTGCGTGGGCTTCTTCGTGGCCTGGCTGGTGGTCCTGCTGCTGGTGGCCGAACTCGTCCGCAACTGCGGCCGGTTCACTCTGGCCGATGTGCTGGCCGCCCGGATGCGGGAGCGCCCGGTCCGGATCGCCGCGGGCGTCTCGTCGGTCACGGTCTGTGTGCTCTATCTCGTGGCCCAGATGGTCGGCGCGGGCAGTCTGGTCGCCCTGCTGATCGGGGAGACGGGCGGCCGGGCCCGCGCCTGGACGGTGATCGGCGTGGGCACCCTGATGGTGGTCTTCGTGGCGCTGGGCGGGATGCGGGCCACGACCTGGATCCAGATCGTGAAGGCCGTGCTGCTGATGGGCGGGGCGATCGCGCTGACCGCCTTGGTCCTCATCCGCTTCCGCGGCGATCTCGACGCCCTGCTCAGCACCGCGGCGCACAACAGCGGGCACGGCGTGGACTTCCTCGCCCCCGGGCTCGCCTACGGCGGTGGCTGGACCTACGGCGGTGGCTGGACCGCCCGGCTGGACTTCATGAGCCTCGGCCTGGCCCTGGTGCTGGGCACCGCCGGGCTGCCGCACATCCTCTCGCGCTTCTGCACCGTGCCCACCGCCCGCGCCGCCCGCCGCTCGGTGATCTGGTCCATCGGGCTGATCGGCGGCTTCTACCTGATGACGATCGTGCTCGGCTTCGGCGCGGCCGCCGTGCTGGGCACCGACGCCGTACGGGCCTCCAACGCGGCCGGGAACACGGCCGTTCCGCTGCTCGCGCTCGACCTCGGCGGCGGCGCCGGATCGACCGGGGGCACGGTGCTGTTCGCGGTCGTCGCCGCCATCGCCTTCGCCACCATCCTCGCCGTCGTCGCCGGGATCACCCTCGCCTCCTCGGCCTCCGTCGCCCATGACCTGTATGGCTCGCTGAGCCGACGGGCGGGCCGCACACCGCGCGGCGAGGTGGTGGTGGCGCGGATCGCCGCGGTGGGCATCGGGGCGGTCGCGATCGGGCTCGGGCTGCTCGCCGACGACCTCAATGTGGCGTTCCTGGTGGGGCTCGCGTTCGCCGCCGCCGCGTCGGCGAACCTCCCGGTGCTGCTGTACTCGCTGTTCTGGCGGCGGTTCACCGCGCGTGGCGCGGTGTGGTCCGTCTACGGGGGGCTGCTTCCGGCGGTGGTCCTGGTGGTGCTCTCCCCGGTGGTCTCCGGTGGCCCGGACGCGATCTTCTCGGGGGTGGACTTCCACCTCTTCCCGCTGCAGAACCCGGGCCTGGTCTCGGTGCCCCTCGGGTTCCTCGCGGGCTGGCTCGGGACGGTCACCTCGCCCGCGCCCGCGGACGTTCCCGGCCATGCCGCCAAGCACGCCGAGACGGAGGTGCGGGCCCTCACCGGGGCGGGTGCGGCCTGACGGGCAGGGGTGAGGGCAGGGTTCAGACCCACACATACCGGTGCTCGGGGCGGCCGGTCTCGCCGTATTTCAGGCTGAGCCGCACCCGCCCCGTGCGCTCCAGCAGCTTCAGATAGCGCTGTGCGGTCTGTCGGCTGAGCGAGGAGCGCTCGGCCACCTCCTGCGCCGACAGCGGGCCCTCGGCGCCCCGCAGCACCTCCCGTACGAGATCTGCGGTGAGCACCGAGTGGCCCTTGGGCAGCTCCGCGGGGCCGGCCGAGGCGCCGCCGAGGGCGCCGAAGATCCGGTCCACCTGGTCCTGCCCGGCCTCGCCGTCGCCCTCCAGCGCGCGGCGCAGCGCCGCGTACCCCTCCAACTTGGCGCGCAGCCCCGCGAAGGTGAAGGGCTTGACCAGGTACTGCAGCGCACCATGGCGCATCGCCGCCTGGACGGTCGCGATATCGCGGGCCGCGGTCACCATGATGATGTCGGTGTGGTGGCCGAGCTGCCGCAGCCGCCGCACCAGGGACAGCCCCGTCTCATCCGGCAGATAGTGGTCGAGCAGCACCAGGTCGACGGGGGTGGTCTCCAGGACGGCCAGCGCCTCGGCGGCGGAGTGCGACTGCCCCGCGACGCGGAAACCGGCCATCTTCGCGACGTACGCGGCGTTGACCCGGGCCACCCGGATGTCGTCGTCCACGACCAGCACCTCCAGAAGCCCGCCCGGTCCGGATCCAAGGGTCATCGCGGCTCTCCTGTCGCGGTCAGCGGCGCCCCGGCCGGCTGTTCGGTCAGCGCCTCGGGGAGGACGACGGTGAACTCCGCGCCCCCGCCCTCACGGTCGGACACGCGGACGCTGCCACCCTGGCGTCCGGCCAGACGGCGGACCAGCGCGAGCCCTATGCCGCGCTTGCCGTGCGCGGGCGGCTCCTTGGTCGACCAGCCCTCGGTGAAGACCACATCGCGCCGGTCGGCGGGGATCCCGGGGCCGGTGTCGGAGACCCGCAGCAGCACCGTACGGTCGTCCGCGCACAGCTCCACCTCGACGTGCGGCTCCCGTGAACCGACCGCCGCGTCCAGGGCGTTGTCGATGAGATTGCCGACGATCGTCACCAGCCCCGGCGGGTCCACCAGCCGGTTGGGCAGCAGGCTGTCCTCGGCGACGGACAGCGAGACCCCGCGTTCGGTGGCGACCGTGGCCTTGCCGACCAGCAGGGAGGCCAGCAGCGGATCGTGCACCCGCTCGGTGACCTGCTCGGCGGTGGCCCGGTGCACCCCGATCGCCTCGGTGATGAACTCCATCGCCTCGTCGTGCAGTTCGAGTTCGAGCAGGCCCAGGAGGGTGTGCATCCGGTTGGCGTGCTCATGGTCCTGCGCCCGCAGGGCGTCGATCAGCCCCCGGGTGCCGTCCAGCTCGCGGCCCAGCCGCTCCAGTTCGGTGCGGTCGCGGAGAGTGACCACCGCACCGCCGTCGTCCGTCGGCATCCGGTTGGCGACCAGCACCCGGCCGCCGCTGACGGTCAGCAGATCGGCGCCGGTGACCCGGCCGGACAGCACATCGGTCGTACGGCCCGGGGCGAGCACCGCCTCCAGGGACTGACCGGTGTCCTCGGGACACAGGTCCAGCAGCCGCTGCGCCTCGTCGTTGATCAGCCGGATGCGGCCGTGGGCGTCGAGGGCGACGACGCCTTCCCGGATGCCGTGCAGCATCGCCTCGCGCTCGGCGAGCAGCGCGGAGATATCGGAGAAGGCCAGGTCATGGGTGCGTCGCTGGAGCCGGCGGGCGACCACATACGCCGCCAGGGCGCCGACGGCGAGCGCGCCGCCCGCGTAGGCGAGCATCTCCGGGACCGAGGCGACGAGCCGGGCGCGCACGCTCTCGTAGGCGATGCCCACCGAGACGGCGCCCACGATTTGGCCTGCCTCGGCGCGCAGCGGCACCTTGCCGCGGGCCGAGCGGCCGAGGGTGCCCTCGTCGATCTCCATGATCTCCCGGCCCTCTATGGCGTCGGTGGGGTCGGTGGAGACATGCTTCCCGATCTCGCCCGGGGAGGTATGTGACCAGCGCACCCCACGCCGATCCATGATCACGACGTATTCGGCGCCGGTCGCCCGGCGGATGCGCTCCGCCTCGGTCTGCACGGGGCCGTCGGCGGTGGGCCGGGTGTGCTGGAGCGCCTCGGCCAGCCGGGGCTCGGCGGCCGTGGTCTGGGCTATGGCGAGGGCGCGGTGCATGGCCTGGTCGTCGAGGTGGTCGCTGAGCGGCGCGAGGAAGAGGCCGGTCGCGAGCACGGTGACACCCGTGGCGATGGCCAGCTGCATCAGCAGGACCTGGGAGAAGACGCGTCGGGGCCAGCCGATGCGCCACCTTGTGGCCGTGGCTGCCGGCCCCGGCGGTATCGCGGCGCTCATGGCAACGAAGGGTAACCAAGGGCGGGCCGGAGGAGTCGCGTCAGGACCCGGTGAAGGGGGCCGGGGAGCGGCGATCCCGGGGTGGCATGGGTTTTCCGAGAGAGGGGCGGCGATCTCGGAGTGTGCGACGGGGGCGGGGCGTGGGCTCAGAGACGGCCGGCGGCCATCGCCCGGACGCCATGCGCGGGCTGCCGGGCGGCCCGGATCCCGACGACCTCCATCCGGGCCGGGGAGCCCAGGGGCAAGCCGCAGCTCTCCGGCCGCGGCGGCGCCGCGGCGACCTGGGCGACGCTCACCCGCCAGGCCCGGCCGTCGCGGTGCGCGACGGTCACGGACCAGACCGGGGCCTCGCCCTCGGTCCCTGCGACGGTCAGCGCGTCCGCCCCGTCCTCGCCGGTCAGCTCGCGGACGGCCAGCTCCGCCGCCTGGCCGGGGCGCTCCCAGGCGGAGCGGCCACGGCAGCCCTCGGTGACCACCCGGCCCTGCCGCAGTGCCTCGATGACGTCCTTGACGCCTTGCGCGGTGGCACGGCCGTAGGTGTAGCCGTGCGGCAGCACGACGAGAGTGGGGGAGAAGCGATGGCCGCCGATATGGGTGATCTCCCAGGTGCCGTGGACACCGGAGGCGGCCAGCTCACCGGCCAGCGGGCGGCCGAGGAGGGCGCAGCAGCGGTCGCGCTTGCCGTTGGTGCACACCAGCACCAGCGGATCGCCGGTGTACTCCTCCCAGGCCGCGGGGTCGTGGGGGCTCAGGGTGAGCCCGTCGGGGTCGCCCGCGCCCAGCGCGGTGAAGTCCAGGCCGAGCAGCCCTGCGGGGTCGTCCAGGGCGGTGGTACGGATCCAGGAACGGCCGGGCCGGGTGTGGGCCACGAACACCCGGTGCCGGGCGCCGGTGTGCAGATCGGCGTGACGGCCGGGGCGGCGGATCAGCGCGACCCGTACACCGGTGCCCTCGGCGGCGCGCTCCAGCGCGCGTCCGAGGGCCCTGTCGAGCCTGCTGGCGGTGAGGGCCTCGGTGCCCCAGGGCCCGGGCTGTTCCACCAGCAGCCAGGTGGGGGCGGTGGCCGCCGTCCCGGCGAGCGGCTCGGACAGGTCGCGGGAAGCGGTCGCGCACGTGCTCACGAAGGTAAGCCTAACCTCTCTTGATCGATCGTGCGCACCGGAGCCGTGAGCGCGCGCCGTGTGCGTACCGGAGCCCCCGGAAGAACGAGCGGCGGGAGCCGCATGGGCGCCTTACGGTCCGCATGCGGCGGAGGGCGGCAGTCCGCATCCCGCCGCGTGCCTGCCGTTCCATGGAGTGGGAGCCGGGCGCGACAATGGCGCTTCGGGGGCGGAGGGGGCGGATATGGGCGGTTTATGGGCGCGGTGGCGCAGGCGCCGGGGGAGACGCGGGGCGCGCTCGCTGGACCCCGGGCTGAGGGCGATGGTGCGGGCGGCCTACGACGAGGGGCGGCCGATTCCCGAATCGCTCGCCCGTAAGGCGGCCGAGGCCGGTGATCCGCGGGGGATGACCGTCTACGGCATCGGGCTGGGCGAGCGGGGCGCGTACGCCGAGGCGGTCCACTGGCTCGGCAAGGCCGCCGCGACGGGTGACCTCTCGGCCATGGTGGTGCTCGGCACCGTCCATCTGGACCATGGTGAACTGGGCGAGGCGGAGCGGCACTTCCGGCGGGCGGCGGACCGTGGCCACGCCGGTGCGCGCCTCGCCCTCCGGCAGTTGCGTGCCCGGCGCAACGGCAGCGGCCACTGAAAGGTGTGCCGCGGCCTTCCGCCGTCCGCGAGGGTCGGGGCCTTCCGCAAGCCTTCCGCCGTCCCAGGGCGCCGGGGCCGGGGGAGTGAACGGCGCGGTGGCCCGTGAACGCCGCGGGGGCCTGTGAACGGTGAGGGTGCCCGCGAAGGCCGCAGGGGCCGGTGAACGGCAAGGGGCGCGGCACCCTCGCGGTGCCGCGCCCCTGCTGCGCGCTCGTCCTGCTCGTGCCGGGCTACACCGGCCCGGCCACCACCGTCACCGGCTTGGCGAGCGGCTCACCCGAGCCGTCCCGGCGCGGGTCGATCTCCGGCAGCGCCGCCGGGGTGCCGTTCGCCCCCGCCGCGCGGGCCGGGGTCGCACCCGCCCAGGCCAGGACCAGGATGTCCTCGCCCTTCAGGAACCGATGACAGCGCACCCCGCCCGTGGCCCGGCCCTTGCGCGGGTACTGGTCGAAGGGGGTGAGCTTTGCCGACTGCTGCACCGAGTCATCGAGCGTGCCGCTCGAGCCCGCGATCGTGAAGACCACCGCGTCGCTCGCCGGGTCGACGGCCGTGAACGAGATCACCTTGGCGCCGGAGGCGAGCTTGACGCCCGCCATGCCGCCCGCGGCGCGGCCCTGCGGCCGCACCTGGCTCGCCGCGTAGCGCAGCAACTGGGCGTCGTCGGTGATGAAGACCAGATCCTCCTCGCCGGTGCGCAGCTCCACCGCGCCCACGATCCGGTCGCCCTCCTTGAGGCCGATGACCTCCAACTCGTCCTTGTTGGCTGGGTAGTCGGGAACCACGCGCTTGACGACGCCCTGCTCCGTGCCGATCGCGAGCCCCGGTGAGGACTCGTCCAGGGTGGTGAGGCAGATCAGCTCCTCGCCCTCCTCCAGGGAGAGGAACTCGGCGATGGGCGCTCCGCCCGCCAGATTGGGCGGCCCGGCCGACTCCGGGAGCATCGGGAGGTCGATCACCGTGAGCCGCAGCAGCCGCCCGGTCGAGGTCACCGCCCCCACGGATCCCCGGGCCGTCGCCGGGACCGCCGAGAGGATCACATCGTGCTTGGCGCGCTTGGCCTTCCCCTCGACCGGGAACGGCTCGCCGTCGGCGGTACGGGCCAGCAGCCCGGTGGAGGACAGCAGCACCCGGCAGGGGTCGTCCGCGACCTCCAGCGGCACCGCGGTCACCGGTGCGTTCGACGACTCCAGCAGCACCGTGCGGCGCGGGGTGCCGAACTTCTTGGCCACCGCGGCCAGTTCGCCGGAGACCAGCTTGCGCAGCTCGGCGTCGGAGTCGAGGATCCGGGTCAGCTCCTCGATCTCGGTGTTGAGCCGGTCGCGCTCCGATTCCAGCTCCAGCCGGTCGAACTTGGTCAGCCTGCGCAGCGGAGTGTCCAGGATGTACTGCGTCTGGACCTCGGAGAGGCCGAAGCGCTGGATGAGGGACCGCTTGGCCTCCGCCGCGTTGTCGCTCTGCCGGATGAGGCGGATGACCTCGTCGATGTCGAGGAGGGCCACCAGCAGGCCCTCGACCAGGTGCAGCCGGTTGCGCCGCTTGGTGCGGCGGAACTCGCTGCGCCGCCGGACCACGTTGAAGCGGTGGTCGAGATAGACCTCCAGCAGCTCCTTCAGCCCCAGCGTGAGCGGCTGGCCGTCCACCAGCGCCACGTTGTTGATGCCGAAGGACTCCTCCATCGGCGTGAGCTTGTAGAGCTGCTCCAGCACGGCCTCGGGGTTGAAGCCGTTCTTGATCTCGATGACCAGCCGCAGCCCGTGCTCGCGGTCGGTGAGGTCCTTGACGTCCGCGATGCCCTGCAGCTTCTTCGCGCCGACCAGGTCCTTGATCTTGGAGATGACCTTCTCGGGTCCCACGGCGAAGGGCAGCTCAGTGACGACGAGGCCCTTACGGCGGGCCGTCACGTCCTCCACGGCCACCGTGGCGCGGATCTTGAAGGTGCCGCGCCCGGTCTCGTACGCGTCCCGGACGCCGCTCATGCCGACGATCCGGCCGCCGGTGGGCAGGTCGGGGCCCGGCACATGGCGCATCAGGGTGTCGAGGTCCGCGCCCGGGTGCCTGATGAGATGGCGGGCGGCGGCGATGACCTCGCCAAGGTTGTGCGGCGGCATATTGGTCGCCATGCCGACCGCGATCCCGGACGTGCCGTTGACCAGCAGGTTCGGATAGGCGGCGGGGAGGGTGACCGGCTCCTGCTCACTGCCGTCGTAATTCGGGGAGAAGTCGACCGTTTCCTCGTCGATCGACTCCGTCATCAGCGAGCTCGCCGACGCCATGCGGCACTCGGTGTACCGCATCGCGGCGGGCGGGTCGTCGTTGCCCAGGGAGCCGAAGTTCCCGTGGCCGTCGACCATCGGCAGGCGCATGGAGAACGGCTGCGCCATGCGCACCAGCGCGTCATAGATCGACGCGTCGCCGTGCGGATGGAGCTTTCCCATCACCTCGCCGACGACGCGGGCGCACTTGACGAAGCCGCGCTCGGGGCGCAGCCCCATCTCGTTCATCTGGTAGAGGATGCGGCGGTGCACGGGCTTCAGCCCGTCACGGGCGTCGGGCAGCGCGCGCGAGTAGATGACCGAGTAGGCGTACTCGAGGTAGGAGCCCTGCATCTCGTCGACGACGTCGATGTCGAGGATGCGCTCCTCGAAGTCGTCCGGCGGCGGGGTCTTCGTGCTGCGGCGGGCCATCGCGCTTGCGGCTCCTTCAACTGCCGATGCGGGATCTGACGCGGACCATTGTGGCCCGGGCCGCCGACAAGTGTGGAACGGCCCGGGGTCGCAAGGCCCGGAGCGGGTCCCGAAACCGGGTCCGGCAACCCCGTGTGACGGCCCCTCGAAGGGCGATGTGCGGCGCCCGAGGGGCTGCGGAAACGGTTCGCGGCAGCTTGGGAGGACGGGAACGGACCGGAACTTCGCCAGATGTCCGTCCCCTTGCATACAGTGACAGAAGCGCTGCGCATGCGGCTGGCACGCGCTCCATCACGCGATCGAAGGGACGTACATGCCCATGGGTCACACGGCCACGCAGCAGGCCGGCTCCGGCGGCCTGAAAGCGACCGAGCACCGCCTGGCCAATGGCCTGCGCGTGGTGCTCTCCGAGGACCATCTGACCCCGGTCGCCGCGGTCTGTCTGTGGTACGACGTCGGCTCGCGCCATGAGGTCAAGGGGCGCACCGGCCTGGCTCACCTCTTCGAGCACCTGATGTTCCAGGGCTCGGCGCAGGTGACCGGCAACGGCCACTTCGAGCTGGTGCAGGGGGCCGGCGGCTCGCTCAACGGCACGACCAGCTTCGAGCGCACCAATTACTTCGAGACCATGCCCGCCCACCAGGTCGAGCTCGCCCTGTGGCTGGAGGCCGACCGGATGGGGTCCCTCCTGACCGCGCTGGACGAGGAGAGCCTGGAGAACCAGCGCGACGTCGTCAAGAACGAGCGCCGCCAGCGGTACGACAACGTCCCGTACGGCACCGCCTTCGAGAAGCTCGTCTCCATGGCGTACCCCGAGGGCCACCCGTACCACCACACCCCGATCGGCTCCATGGCCGACCTGGACGCGGCTTCCCTGGAGGACGCGCGGGAGTTCTTCCGCACCTACTACGCCCCGAACAACGCCGTGCTGTCGATCGTGGGCGACATCGACCCCGAGCAGACGCTCGCCTGGATCGAGAAGTACTTCGGCTCCATCCCCTCGCACGACGGCAAGCGGCCGCCCCGCGACGGCACGCTCCCGGAGGTGATCGGCGACCAGCTTCGCGAGGTCGTGGAGGAGGAGGTCCCGGCCCGCGCCCTGATGGCCGCCTACCGGCTGCCGCACGACGGCACCCGTGAGGCGGACGCCGCCGATCTGGCGCTGACCGTCCTCGGCGGCGGGGAGTCCTCCCGGCTCCACAACCGCCTGGTGCGCCGCGACCGCACCGCCGTGGCCGCCGGATTCGGCCTGCTGCGGCTGTCCGGCGCCCCCTCGCTGGGCTGGCTGGACGTGAAGACCTCCGGCGGTGTCGAGGTGCCGGCCATCGAGACCGCCGTCGACGAGGAGCTGGCCCGCTTCGCCGAGGAGGGGCCGACCCCGCAGGAGATGGAGCGGGCGCAGGCGCAGATCGAGCGCGAGTGGCTGGACCGGCTGGCCACGGTCGGCGGCCGGGCCGACGAGCTCTGCCGGTACGCCGTGCTCTTCGGCGACCCGCAGTTGGCGCTGACCGCCGTGGAGCGGGTGCTCGACATCACCGCCGAGGAGGTGCGGGCCGTGGCCGCGGCGCGGCTGCGCCCCGACAACCGCGCCGTGCTGGTCTACGAGCCCGTCCAGGGCGCCGAGGACGCAGCCGACACCGCCGAAGCCGCCGAGACCGACGCAGAAGGGGAGGCGGCCCAGTGAGCGACGCCGTCACCGCGACCATGACCTTCCACCCGCAGCCCAAGGGCGGCGCGCCCAAGCTGTGGGCGTTCCCGGCCCCCGAGCGCGGTGAGCTGCCCAACGGCCTTACGGTGCTGCGCTGCCACCGCCCCGGCCAGCAGGTCGTCGCCGTCGAGATCAATCTGGAGGCGCCGCTGGACGCCGAGCCGGCCGGGATCGAAGGCGTCGCCACGATCATGGCGCGCGCCCTGTCGGAGGGCACCGACAAGCACGACGCCGAGGAGTTCGCCGCCGAGCTCGAGCGCTGCGGCGCCACGCTGGACGCGCATGCCGACCACCCCGGCCTCCGCGTCTCCCTGGAGGTCCCGGTCTCCCGGCTGCCCAAGGCGCTCGGGCTGCTGGCCGACGCCCTGCGTGCCCCCGCCTTCCCGGACGGCGAGGTCGAGCGGCTGGTGCGCAACCGGCTGGACGAGATCCCCCATGAGCTGGCCAACCCGGCCCGCCGCGCCTCGATGGCCCTCTCCGCGGCCCTCTTCCCGGCCGAGTCGCGGATGTCCCGGCCGCGCCAGGGCACCCAGGAGACCATCGAGGGCATCGACGCCGCGGCCGTGCGGGCCTTCTACGAGGCGCATGTCCGCCCCTCCACCGCCACCGCCGTCATCGTGGGCGACCTCACCGGGGTCGACCTCGACGGGGCCCTCGCCGACACCCTGGGCGCCTGGACGGGCGGGGCGGGCGCGCCGCGCACGGTTCCCCCGATCGTCGCGGACGACCTCGGCCGTGTGGTGATCGTCGACCGGCCGGGTGCGGTGCAGACCCAGTTGCTCATCGGGCGCGTCGGCGCCGACCGCCACGACCGGATCTGGCCCGCGCAGGTGCTCGGCACGTACTGCCTCGGCGGCACCCTCACCTCCCGCCTCGACCGTGTGCTGCGCGAGGAGAAGGGCTACACCTACGGGGTGCGCGCCTTCGGCCAGGTGCTGCGCTCCGCGCCCCCGGCGCCCTCGGGCGGCTCCGCGGGCGCCGCGATGCTCGCGATCAGCGGCTCGGTGGCCACCGAGGTCACCGGGCCCGCGCTGGAGGACCTCTGGAAGGTGCTGCGCACGCTGAAGGAGGAGGGGCTCACCGACGAGGAGCGCGATGTCGCGGTGCAGAACCTGGTGGGCGTCGCCCCGCTGAAGTACGAGACGGCGGCGTCCGTCGCGGGCACTCTCGCCGACCAGGTCGAGCAGCACCTTCCGGACGATTTCCAGGCGCAGTTGTACGCCCGCCTCGCGGAGACCGGCACGGTGGAGGCGACCGCCGCGGTGGTGTCCGCCTTCCCGGCGGACCGGCTGGTCACGGTGCTGGTCGGGGACGCCTCGGCGATCGAGGAGCCGGTCCGGGCGCTGGGCATCGGCGAGGTGAGCGTCATCTCGGGCTGAGCCGCCCGGAGTTGGCCGGATCCGGACCAAGAACCGGTGATCCGGCCGGCTCACTGACGATCCGGGTCCGCTGACGATCCGGCAGCCGGTCCGCTCAACGAGCTCACAGCGGAAGGACCCTGGCCCCATAAGGGTGCCGGGGTCCTTCCTTCATGCCCGATTTGCGGGAGTGACAGCTTGTTTGGTTTGTGGGGAGAGCAACAAAAAACCGGAACCGTTTGGTGATCGAAAGCGGGCCCGTTTAGCGTCAGTCCGGCTGTTCGCCAGCAACCCGCCGCACCCGCGGCACGGACAGTCATCGCCGAGTCCCCGTACGGCGCGAGCCAGGGGAGCCGGGGACCCACACGTCCCCAGGGGTGAATCGGGCGCCTTCCCCGGCCGGGGGAGGAGTCCGTAGGAGACCTTCCTGCTCCGAACCCGTCAGCTAACCCGGTAGGCGAGAAGGAAGGAAAGGAGTGCGCCTCAGCATGGCGTCCACCCGCACTGCCACCGGGAAACACCGCCGCACCACCAAGGTCAACGTCCGCACCGGCGCGAACGTCGTGGGCATCACCACCGTCGCCTCGGGCGTCGTCGCCGGGATCACCGGACAGGCGTTCGCGGCCGACACGGGCCCCAGCCCCCAGCAGGCCGGTCTGACCCAGGCGATCGTGATCGGCGACGGGATCGCGGACCAGATCGAGGCCCAGGCGCAGTCCCAGGAGACCGCCGCCGAGCAGGCCGCCGCCAAGGCCAAGGCGGAGGCGATCGCCCGCCAGGAGGCCGCCAGAAAGGCGGAGGCCACGGCGAAGAGGGCCAAAGCCGAGCGCGAGGCCAAGGAGCGCGCGGCGCGCGAGGCCGAGCGCAAGCGCCTCAACACCTTCGAGACGCCGATCACCGGCTCCTACGTCTCCACCGGCTACCAGGCGGCCAGCGGACTGTGGTCCTCCGGCAGCCACACCGGCATCGACTTCCACGCCTCCTCCGGCACCTCCGTGCACTCCGTGGGCATGGGCGAGATCGTCGAGGCGGGCTGGGGCGGCTCCTACGGCAACAACGTCGTCATCAAGATGAACGACGGCACCTACACCCAGTACGGCCACCTGTCGTCCATCAGCGTCTCGGTCGGCCAGAAGGTCACCCCCGGCCAGCAGATCGGCCTGTCGGGCGCCACCGGCAACGTCACCGGACCGCATCTGCACTTCGAGGCCCGCACCAGCCCGGACTACGGCTCGGACATCGACCCCCTGGCGTATCTGCGCTCGCACGGCGTCAACGTCTGACCTCGCGGACTCCGCGGACGTCCGACCCCGCGAGACGCCGCGCACGCCGCGGTCCCGCGAGAATCCGAGAAGGCCCCGTCCACCGGACGGGGCCTTCGGCGTGCCGCCGCCCGCTGACCAAAAAATATCCATGAAATGCACTCCGCCATCGGAAATGACGTCCGATTGGAATAGAGTCGTTCAACGCGCGTTCCATGGATGCGTTTCGCGGGCGTTAAGGCGGAGGTTCGACAATGTGGGACCGGAAATGAGCGGGGATACGACCGCGGTCCAGGGCGGTCGCCGGATTTCGGCGCATGCGGTGTGCACGGCGATTCGCGACGACATCGTCTCCGGCACATATCAGCCCGGCAGCAGGCTCACCGAGGAACTTCTCGCCCGGCGCTACGGTGTCTCGCGGGTGCCGGTCCGCGAGGCCCTGCGCACCCTGGAGTCCGAGGGCTTCGTGACGACCCGGCGGCATGCGGGGGCCTGCGTCGCCCAGCCCTCCGAGCGCGAGGCGGCCGATCTGCTGGACATCCGGGCGCTGCTGGAGCCGTTGGGCGCCGCACGGGCCGCACAGCGCCGTACCGAGGCCCATCTGAAGGTGTTGCGCGGGCTGGTCCGGCTCGGCCGGGAGCGGGCCCAGCACGGCCGTCTCGGCGAGCTGCCGCCGCTGGGCGACTGGTTCCACGAGACGCTCGCCCAGGCGTCCGGCAGCCCGAGCCTGGCCGCCATGCTCGTCCAACTGCGCCGCAAGACCGCGTGGGTGTACGCGCCCGCTCCCGCGCCGCAGCCCGTACCGCCCGGGAGCGCCCGGCGCCCCGACCCGGCCGCGCGGGCCGTGGAGTCCTGGGCGGAGCACGGTGCGCTGGTGAACGCGGTGGCGCGCGGCGACGCCGACCGGGCGCGGGCGCTCGCCGCGGCGCACACCGAGCGCGCGCTGGCGGAATACCGGCTGCGCCGCCCGATCCCGGTGAGGGCTTCGAAACATTCCGTAAACACGGCGAGCGGCCGGAATTAACAGCGATCCCGTATACAACTCTCGGGAATTCTCTGCGTGCTTTCGCGGCGCCCGGTTCTCGCTCTTCCGGATCGGGGTGGAAACGGAAAAACAGCGGGGCCGCGGTGGCCGTAATGGTCACCGCGGCCCCGCCGTGCCGAATCCTTGATTCACGCGGGAATCACACGGGAATCACAGGTGGATCAGAGGGGGATCAGACGGTCTCGGGAAGCTCCTCGAGGCCCTCCGCCACGAGCTTCGCCAGCCGGTCGAGCGCGACCTCGGCATCGTCCGTGTCGGAGGCGAGGACGACCTCCTCGCCGCCCTGGGCGCCGAGGCCCAGCACGGCCAGCATGGAGGCGGCGTTGACCGGGGTGCCGTCGCCCTTGGCGATCGTGATGGGGACGCCTGCGGCGGTGGCCGCCCGGACGAAGATCGACGCAGGGCGGGCGTGCAGGCCCTCGGCCCAGCCGATGGTGACGCGGCGCTCAGCCATGGTGTTGCCCTTCAGGTGTGACGGGTGCTGTTGTCTAGACCAAAATCATACGGTGTCCGGATTCACCCGGCCGATGTCCGAGTGGGCCCGGGCATGCCCGGACTGGCCCGATACGGACCTTCCCTCGACACTTGGGCCCGACGCAAGGGTGTCCACCATCCGGACCGGGCCGGCCCGTACCCTGGGCCCCATGCGGAGCCCGTCGGACCGTCACGCCTACCCGACCCACTGGGAAGCCGATGTGGTGCTCCGGGACGGCGGCACGGCACAGATCCGTCCCATCACCCCAGATGACGCCCAACGGCTGGTCAGCTTCTACGAGCGGGTCTCGGACGAGTCGAAGTACTACCGCTTCTTCGCGCCCTACCCCCGCCTCTCCGACCGCGACGTCCACCGCTTCACCCACCACGACTACGTCGACCGGGTGGGTCTGGCGGCCATCGTGGGGGATGAGTTCATCGCCACCGTGCGGTACGACCGCATCGACGGACGGGGGATGCCGGCCGCGGCCCCCGCCGACGAGGCCGAGGTCGCCTTCCTCGTCCAGGACGCCCACCAGGGCCGCGGGGTGGCCTCCGCGCTCCTCGAACACATCGCCGCCGTCGCGCGCGAGCGGGACATCCGCCGGTTCGCCGCCGAGGTGCTGCCCGCCAACACCAAGATGATCAAGGTGTTCACGGACGCGGGCTATACCCAGAAGCGCAGCTTCGAGGACGGCGTCGTCCGCCTCGAATTCGACCTCGAACCCACCGACCGCTCCCTGGCCGTCATGCGCGCCCGCGAGCAGCGGGCCGAGGCCCGCTCCGTCCAGCGGCTGCTCGCGCCCGGCTCCGTCGCCGTCATCGGCACCAGCCGCACGCCCGGCGGCGTCGGCCGCACCGTGCTGCGCAACCTCCTGGACGGTGGCTTCACGGGACGCGTCCACGCCGTCAACCACGCCTTCCCCGACGACATGGCGCACCTGGAGCCCGAGGGCGTCCCGGCCCACCGCTCGCTGCGCGCCATAGAGGAGCCCGTGGACCTGGCCGTCGTCGCCGTCCCCGCCGAGCGGGTGCCCGCCGTCGTGGCCGAATGCGGCGAGCACGGCGTCCAGGGCCTCGTCGTGCTCTCCGCCGGATACGCCGAGAGCGGGAGCGAGGGCCGCGACCGGCAGCGCGACCTCGTCCGCCAGGCCCGGTCGTACGGCATGCGCGTCATCGGCCCCAACGCCTTCGGCGTCAGCAACACCGCCGAGGGCGTCCGGCTGAACGCCTCGCTGTCCCCGCAACTGCCCAACCCCGGCCGGCTGGGCCTGTTCACCCAGTCCGGGGCGATCGGCATCGCGCTGCTGTCCGGGCTGCACCGGCGCGGCGCCGGGCTGGCGAGCCTCGCCGGAATCGCGGGGATATCGACCTTCGTATCCGCGGGGAACCGCGCCGACGTCTCGGGCAACGACCTCCTCCAGTACTGGTACGACGATCCGCGCACCGACGTCGTCCTGATGTACCTGGAGTCGATCGGCAATCCCCGCAAGTTCACCCGGCTCGCCCGGCGCACCGCCGCCGTCAAACCGGTGGTCGTCGTCAAGGGCGCCCGCCACACCGGCAGTGCCCCCACCGGCCATGCCGTGCCCACCACACAGATCCCGGACGCCACCGTCTCCGATCTGCTGCGGCAGGCGGGCGTCATCCGGGTCGACACCGTCACCGAACTCGCCGACACCGGGGTGCTGCTCGCCTCCCAGCCGCTGCCCGCCGGTCCGCGCGTCGCCATCCTCGGCAACTCCGAGTCGCTCGGCCTGATCACCTACGACGCCTGCCTGACCGAGGGGCTCCGCCCGCTGCCGCCCCGCGACCTGACCACGGCCGCCGCCCCGGACGACTTCCGGCGCGCCCTGACCGAGGCCCTTATCGACGACGCCTGCGACGCCGTCGTCGTCACCGCCATCCCCTCGGTCGGCGACGGGAATGCCGGCCCCGGGGATGGCGAGGGCAGCGCGGAGGCCCTCGCGACGGCCGTAAGAGAGGCGGCCCAGGCTTCCGGGCCCGGTCCGGCCAAGCCGGTGGCGGTGGTCCACCTGGAGATCCAGGAGCTCGCGGAGGCCCTGGCCGGCACCGGCGGCGAGCCCGCCCCGGGCACCCGCCGGATCCCCGCCTACCCCGCCGCCGAGCGGGCCGTGCGCGCGCTCGCCGAGGCCGTGCGGTACGCGCACTGGCGGCAGGAGGCCGCCGAGCCCGGGCGGGTCCCCGAGTACGACGACATCGACGAGGCGGGTGCGGCCGCGGACATCCAGGTGCTGCTCGCCCCGGCCGACGGCACCGGGGGCGACGGCGCGGGCGGCGGGCCCGGCGACGGTGAGGGCGGCGGGACCGGCGAAGCCACGGGCAGCGGAACCGGCGACGACGCGGGCCTCGGTGTCGAGCTGTCCGCCGCCGACACCCAGCGCCTCCTGGCCCGCTACGGCGTCAGCGTGCTGCCCGCCCTCCCCGCGCCCGGCCCCGACGCCGCCGTGCGGGCCGCCGAGCGGCTCGGCTTCCCGGTCGCGCTCAAGCCCACCGCCGCCCATCTGCGCCACCGCGCCGACCTGGGCGGGGTCCGGCTGGAGCTGGGCAGCGAGACGGAACTGCGCCGGGCCTACGCCGAGTTGACCGACT
The DNA here is from genome assembly GCF_000147815.2 of Streptomyces violaceusniger Tu 4113. Taxonomy (NCBI): domain Bacteria; kingdom Bacillati; phylum Actinomycetota; class Actinomycetes; order Kitasatosporales; family Streptomycetaceae; genus Streptomyces; species Streptomyces violaceusniger. Next base: position 2,133,481 of record NC_015957.1, read on the forward strand.
ACCTGGGCCGGCCCGAGGAACTGGGGCTGGTCGTGCAGCGAATGGCGCCACGCGGCGTGGACACCGTCGTACGGGCCGCCATCGACCCCGCCGCCGGGGCCGTGCTCTCCTTCGGGCTCGCCGGCGCCCCCTCCGAACTGCTCGGCGACACCGCCCACGGCCTCGTCCCCGTCACCGGCCGGGACGCCGCCGAGCTGATCCGGTCCATCCGGACCGCGCCGCTGCTGTTCGGCTGGCGCGGCTCCAAGCCCGTGGACACCGCGGCCCTGGAGGAACTGCTGCTGCGGGTGTCCCGCCTGGTGGACGACCAACCCGAGATGGTCGCCGTCGACCTCGAACCCGTCGTCGTCGCCCAGCAGGGCCTCTCCGTGCTCGGCGCCTCGGCGCGGCTCGCCCCGCCGCCCCCGCGCACCGACCTGGGCCCCCGCCACATGCCCGCCTACTGAGTCGTCCGGCGCCTTGGCGGGCACCGGCGCCGGTGTCGGCGCGGCCCCGTAGGATGGTGCACATGGCGAAGACCGGTACGACGACCCAGGGGCTGCGCGCGGCGATCGAGCGCAGCGGCTATTACCCGGCACTCGTGGCCGAAGCGGTGGAGGCCGCCGTGGGTGGTGAGCCCATCGTGTCGTACCTGGTCCATCAGGAGACCACCTTCGACGCCAACGAGGTCCGCCGCCATGTCACGGTCCTGGTCCTCACCGGGAACCGCTTCATCGTCAGCCACACCGACGAGCAGGCCGCGGACGGCACCTCCCCGTCGCCGTACGCCACCACCTCCACCGAGTCCGTGAAGCTCCAGCGGATCTCCTCGGTCGTGCTCAGCCGGGTCGTGGCCAACCCCGAGTCGTACACGCCGGGCACGCTGCCCCGCGAGGTGGTGCTGACCATCGGCTGGGGGGCCGTCAGCCGTCTCGACCTGGAGCCCGCCGCCTGCGGCGACCCCAACTGCGAGGCCGACCACGGCTACACGGGCTCGTCCACCGCCGACGACCTCAGCCTGCGCGTCAGCGAGGCGGGGGACGGCCCCGACACCGTCCGCCAGACCCTGGCCTTCGCCCAGGCGCTCTCCGAGGCCACCACGGCCACGCCGGACACCGGCCGCTGATGTCCGGCTCCGCCACCGGCCCGCTGCCCTCCGCCGCCTCCTTCTGGCCAGAGCCCACCCCGCTCGACCCCCGCTCCGCCCCCCTGCCGAAGTACGGCACCGGCTCGCTCGCCGATCTGCTGCCCGCCGTCGCCGCGGGCCAGGAGGTCCCCGGGCTCTCCTCCGGTCTGGCGCTCGCACCCGCCGACCGCGTCTGCGTCTTCCTGGTCGACGGCCTCGGCTGGGAGCTGCTGCGCGCCCACCCCGGCGAGGCGCCCTTCCTGACCTCGCTGCTGCCCAGTTCGCTGGGCGGTGCCGGGCAGCCGCTCACCGCGGGCTTCCCGTCCACCACCGCGACCTCGCTCGCCTCGGTGGGCACCGGCCTGCCTCCCGGCGCCCACGGCCTGCCCGGCTATACGGTGCGGGACCCCGGCACCGGCAAACTGATGAACCAGTTGCGCTGGCAGCCCTGGACGGATCCGCACGCCTGGCAGCCGTATCCGACCGTCTTCCAGCTCGCGGACGCCGCGGGCGTGCACACCTGCCAGGTCTCCGCGCCGACGTTCGCCGAGACCCCGCTCACCAAGATCGCGCTGAGCGGCGGCACCTTCCACGGGCGGCTCACCGGTGAGGAGCGGATGGACCTCGCGGCCGAGCAACTCGGCGCCGCGGGCCGCTCGCTCGTCTACACGTACTACAGCGAGGTGGACGGCAAGGGGCACCGCTTCGGCGTGGACTCGCCCGAGTGGCGTGGTCAGCTCCGCTATGTCGACGGGCTCGCCCAGCGGCTCGCCGAACAGCTCCCGCCCCGCTCGGCGCTCTATGTCACCGCCGACCACGGCATGATCGACATCCCCTTCGACCCGGAGTCGCGCATCGACTTCGACGAGGACTGGGAGCTGCGCGCGGGCGTCTCGCTGCTGGGCGGCGAGGGCCGCGCCCGCCATGTGTACGCCGTCCCCGGCGCCGCGGGCGATGTGCTGGCCGTCTGGCGTGAGGTGCTGGGGGAGCGGATGTGGGTGGCCGGCCGTGACGAGGCCATCGAGGCGGGCTGGTTCGGCGGGCCCGGCGGTGCCGATGGCGGCGGTAAGGGCGTCGACGACCGGGTCTACCGGCGGATCGGCGATATCGTGGCCGCCGCATGCGACGACGTCGCGATCGTCGCCTCGCACACCGAGCCGAAGGAGTCCGCCATGGTCGGGCTGCACGGTTCGATGACCCCCGTGGAGCAGTTGGTGCCGCTCCTCGAAGTACGCTCCTGAGCACCCCCGTTCACCCCCGCCCTACGAAAGGCTCCGCTTCCCCATGCCCGAGCTGGTGTTCTTTTCCGGAACGATGGACTGCGGAAAGAGCACCCTCGCTCTGCAGATCCAGCACAACCGCTCGGCGCGAGGGCTCCAGGGCATGATCTACACCCGGGACGACCGGGCGGGCGAGGGCAAGCTCTCCTCCCGGCTGGGTCTTGCCACCGAGGCGGTCGAGGTCGCCGACGACCTGGACTTCTACGACCATGTGGTCCAGGCGCTGACCGCCGGGGGCCGGGTCGACTACGTCATCGTGGACGAGGCGCAGTTCCTGATTCCGCCGCAGATCGACCAACTCGCCCGGGTGGTCGACGACCTGGAGCTGGACGTCTTCGCCTTCGGCATCACCACCGACTTCCGCAGCAAGCTCTTCCCCGGCTCCCAGCGCCTGGTGGAGCTCGCCGACCGGGTGGAGGTGCTGCAGGTGGAGGCGCTGTGCTGGTGCGGCGCCCGGGCGACGCACAACGCCCGTACCGTCGGCGGCCAGATGGTCGTCGAGGGCGCCCAGGTCGTCGTGGGCGACGTCAACCGGCCGGAGAGCGAGGTCGGTTACGAGGTGCTGTGCCGACGTCACCACCGGCGCCGGGTGACGGCCGCCGGAGCGCGCGCCGCCGCCCTGTCGCCGGATGTGCTGCCCGTCGACTGAGGGGTGCCCTGCTGATCAGCCCCTCAGCACCTGGCCCTCCGGCCGGCGCTCCCGGCTATCCCTCGGCGCGCCGTACGACGGTGAAGGCGGCGCCTTCCGGGTCCCGCACCGTGGCCCGGTGGCCGGTCGCTCCCCGCGACGGCGGCCGCACCAACTGACCGCCCAGCTCGGTCACCCGGCGCACCGTGTCGTCCACATCCTCCACCGCGAAGTGCGTCATCCAGTACGGGCCCCGGTCGCGCGGCAGGGCGTCGCCCACGCTCTGGATCGCGCAGACCGGCCGGCCGTCCAGATGCAGGGTGCGGCAGCCGGGCTCCTCCCCGGCCGTCGTCTCCGCCTGGTAGCCGAAGACCATCCGGTAGAACTTGTGGACCCCGGTGCCCTCGCGGGTCAGCAGCTCGTGCCAGACCGGGGTGCCCGGCGCCCCGGTCTCCTCCGCCGTGTACGTGGACTCCTGCCACACCCCGAACACCGCGCCCTCGGGGTCGGCGGCGATCAGCGTCCGGCCGGCCTCGTCGGCGTCCAGCGGGCCCACCGCCACGGTGCCGCCACAGGCGCGGATCATCTCGGCGGTCTCATCGGCGTCGTCGGACGCCAGATAGGTCGTCCAGGCCACGGGCAAATGGCGTTCCGGAGGCAGCTCGCTCAACCCGGCGACCGGCCGGCCGCCCTGGACCGCGCGGACGTACGCGCCGAGCTGCTGTGGGCCCGGTGTGAACTCCCAGCCGAACAGGGAGTGGTAGAAGTCCTGTGTCGCGGCAAGGCTGTGCACCATCAGACTCGTCCAGCAGGGCGTGCCCGGTGTGCGCCGAGTCGCTGCCTCGGTCATACGTCAATCTCTCCTCGGACCATCGTGGTGGACATGCGGCCCCGGGCCGGTCGGCGGCGCGGGGCGGTCGTGCGGAGGTGCTGATGCGGGGGGCCCGACCGATGTTTTCACCACCTGTCGCACATGGCGCCCTGGCGGAACCGCAATTCGCCGTGCCCCGCAGCAGAATGTCTGAATTACTACCGCATGTCCGTTTCGGCTTCATTGCGGTCTGGTGTCACCCAGCCATACACCGGGTGACCGGGTGGTCCAATCGACGCAGAGATATCTACGCAAGGATGGTTCCTATGCATGCCATCATCACCGCATCCGATCTCATGAGTGAGCTGGCGGAGGAGCAGCCTCCGCTCCTGCTCGATGTGCGCTGGCAACTCGGCGGGCCGCCTGGCCGCCCCGCATACGAGGCGGGGCATCTGCCCGGTGCCGTCTACGTCGATCTCGACACCGAACTCGCGGCCCCGCCCGGAAAGACCGGCCGCCACCCCCTGCCCGATCTTTCCGCGTTCGCGGTCGCGATGCGCCGGGCCGGAGTGAGCCAGGACCGGCGCGTAGTGGCGTACGACGGCGGACAGGGGTGGGCCGCGGCGCGCGCGTGGTGGCTGCTGCGCTGGGCGGGGCATCCGTCCGTCAGGGTGCTCGACGGAGGTCTGCCCGCCTGGACGGCGGTCGGCGGCGCCCTGTCCACCGATGAACCGGACGCGACCGAGGGCGACTTCGTCCCGCGGCCAGGGGCCATGCCACTGCTGGAGGCGGACGATGCGGCGTCGCTCGCGCGGCGCGGGGTGCTGCTGGACGCGCGCGCGGGCGAGCGCTACCGGGGCGAGGTCGAGCCCATCGACCCCGTCGGCGGCCATATCCCGGGCGCGGTCTCCGCCCCCACGGTGGAGAACGTCACCGCCGACGGTCACTTCCTGCCCGCCGACCGGCTGGCCGAGCGGTTCGCGGCCCTGGGCGCCACCGAGGACGCCGAGGTCGGGGTGTACTGCGGCTCCGGGGTCTCGGCCGCGCACCAGGTCCTGGCGCTGGCCGTCGCGGGCGTTCCGGCGGCCCTGTACGTCGGTTCCTGGAGCGAATGGTCCTCGGACGGCGGCCGTCCGGTGGCCACCGGCCCCGAGCGGGGCTGAACACGCCGCCGGGCCCTGCCGCCGGCGTGCGGTGGCAGGGCCCGGATCGGCCGCCGCCGGCCGTGGTGCGGCCGGCGGCTTCCTCCGCTGCTACTCCTGCTTCTTGCGGCGGGTGCCGAAGACGATCTCGTCCCAGCTCGGCACCGCGGCCCGGCGGCCCGGGCGGACGCCGTCCGCCTCCGCCTGCCGGTCCGTCGTACCGGTCAGCCGGTCGCGGTGGCCCGCCACCGAACGCGGCATCAGCACATCCGCGTACGCCGAACCCGCGCTCGCCGCGGAGGCGGGCGGCTCGACGGCCTCCGGCTCCTCGTCGGGCTCCTCCGGCGGAGCGGCCGACGCGACCGGCGCCTCCGGCACGACCATGTCGCCCCGGAAGTTGGGCACGGCCTCCAGCAGGCTGGTGAGCGAGTCCCGCTCACCGAGACCGTCGTCCAGCGAGGCGGACGCGGGCGTGGCCGCCGGGGAGTCGTCGTCGAAGCGCTCGGACGACGGCCGGTCGCGGTCCCGATCCCGGTCCCGCGGCAGCCGGGCGATCCGCGGCACGAACGGGAAGCTGGGCTCGGGCGTGTCGTCGGCCTCGCCGATCAGCGCCCGCGCCTCGTCGTCCACCGCCTGGACCAGCCGCCGGGGCGGGTCGTAGGTCCAGCTCGCCGAGTGCGGCTCACCGGCGACCCGGTAGACCAGCAGCACCTCCCAGGTGCCGTCGTCGCGCCGCCAGGAGTCCCACTGCGTGGTGTCCTTCTCGGCGCCGCGCAGCAGCAGCCGCTCCGCTACGGCCTCGCCGAGCTGCGGTCCGGTGTTCTCGCCGGGGCGGCGCACGGGAGTCTTACGGGCGCGCTCGGCCATGAAGGCGCGCTCCGCGAGCACCGGGCCCTCGAAGCGCCGCACGCGATCGACAGGGATGCCCGCCATCTGCGCGACCTCTTCGGCGGTGGCGCCGGCACGTATACGGGCCTGGATGTCACGGGGCCGCAGATGGCTCTCGACCTCGATCTCGATCTGGCCGAGCCGAGCGCGGTCATTGCGCACCGCGGCGCGCAGTCGCTCGTCGATGGGAAGCGTGTACTCCGTGCTGTCCGCAGCCTTGAGCACCAGCCGTGTGCCGTCGTTGCTGACGGCCACGACACGCAGTTCGGGCATGGGAACCTCCCGGGTGGTGCCTGCCGACGTCACGGTTGCGTCGCTGCTCTCCCGCTAGACGAGTGTGGCCTGCCCGGGTGCAGCCTGCCACAACTTTGCCGAGTTGCCCGGGCCGGTTGGTTGCCGCCTTCTGACCCCTCCCGCTGGGTCCGGGCGGCCGGACGGGAAAGCGGGGCCAGGGCTCGCCACAGTACTCCATTCGGGCCGCTCGGGTGGAGCGGCACGCCAGCCGAGTTCATGGCCGGAAGGGGGACCGGAGCCTGAATCCTTCGAAGTAAGGCCCAATTTGGGTGGCAAGTTTCACAGAAACGACAGAATCGGAACGATCTGCTTCGTTTATCGGTCACTTCTCCCTGCAGGCTGGAACGAATGTCCAAGCGAGGCGGTAGATGCACGGCAACGCCGACGGCGACCGACAACACAAAAGCGGACGGATCGAGCTGAGCGTGGCCCATGTGGCCGGCAGCGCGCTGGCGGCCATCGCCGCCGCGGTCCTCGCCTCCAAACTGGGCGTCTACGGGACGATCCTGGGCGCCGGTGTGATGAGCGTGGTGGCGACCGCGGGCGGCACCGTCTTCCAGCACCTGTTCCACCGCACCGGTGAGCAGATCAAGGAGGTGCGGGTCCAGACGGTGCCCCGGCGGCCCGCCGGGCCCGTCACGCTCCGGCGGAAGGGGGCGGCCGACGAGTACGGCGAGCCGACCACGCACGGCACCCGGCTGCGCGGGAGGCGGCGCCACGTCCTCGGGGCGCTGGCGGTCTTCGTCACCGCCATGAGCGTCATCACGGGGATCGAGATGTACTCCGGAGGCCCGGTGTCCAACGTCTGGGGGGAGAGCCGGAGCGGAACCACCGTCAGCGACGGCGTGAGCGGCTCCTCCGGGTCGCAGTCCACCCCCGGCCCCTCGCGCCGCGGCCCGGCCGCCCCGTCCCGGAACCCCGGCGCCTCCTGGGGTGGCGGCGATCCGACACCGTCCCCGCGCACCTCCCGCGGGGACGGCGCGGCCGACGCGTCGACCGCACCGACGCCCGGTTCGTCCGGAACGTCCGGGTCCGGCAAGGGCTCCGGCCCCGAGGGCGGCACCGGTGGCACGGCCGCGCCCGGCACCTCCGCGCCCGCCACCCCCGGCCCGTCCCGGACCCCGTCCGGCGGTGCCACGGAGAGCGGAACGGATGGTTCCGGTGATGCCACGCCCACGCCCGGCGCCACCGACGGGCCGTGACGCGTCAGTCGCCCAGCACCCGCCGCAGATAGTCGTTGGAGAACAGCCGGTCCGGGTCCAGCCGGTCGCGTACCGCCGTGAACTCCCCGAACCGCGGATAGACCCCGGACAGGTAGCCGGCGTCGCGGCTGTGCAGCTTGCCCCAGTGCGGACGGCCGCCGTGGGCGATCATGATCTGCTCGGCCGCCGTGAAGTACGCCCGGTGCGGGGTGCCCCGGTACAGATGGACGGCGATGTACGCGGTCTCGCGCCCGGAGGCGGTGGACAGCGTGATGTCGTCGGCGGGCGCGGTGCGCACCTCCACCGGGAAGCTGACCCGCAGTCCGGACCGGTCGACGGTCGATTTGAGCTCGCGCAGCACGGTGACCGCGGCCTCGCGCGGCACGGCGTACTCCATCTCCAGGAAGCGCACTCGGCGCGGAGAGGTGAAGACTTTGTAAGGGATGTCCGTGTAGGTCCGGGCAGAGAGGGCGCGGCTGGAGATTTTGGCGATTCCGGGGATGGTGGCGGGGACCGCCCGGCCCACCGAACAGGCCACCTGGAAGATGCCGTTGGACAGCAGCTCGTCGTCCACCCAGCCGCTGACCCGGCCCACCGGGGCGGCAGGGCCGGTGCTGCGGTTGTTGCGCTTGGTGTTGCAGTTGCCGGTGTGCGGGAACCAGTAGAACTCGAAGTGCTCGTTCTCGGTCACGAGCCTTTCGAAATCGGCCATGACGCGGTCGAAGGGCATCGGTTCCTCGCGCGCGGTGAGCAGGAACTCCGGTTCCACGGCGAAGGTGATCGCGCTGACCACGCCGAGCGCGCCGAGCCCGATCCGGGCGGCCGCGAAGATCTCCGGGTTCTCCTCCGCCGAGCAGCGCAGCACCGAACCGTCCGCCGTCACCAGCTCCAGGCCCTTGATCTGGGCGGCGATCGAGGCGCTGTCCCGGCCGGTGCCGTGAGTGCCGGTGGCGGTCGCCCCGGCCACGGTCTGCTCCATGATGTCGCCCATATTGGCCAGCGACAGCCCATGGGCCGACAGCGTCTCGTTGAGCTGCCAAAGCGGGGTGCCGGCCGCGACGGTCACGGTCCCCGCCTCGCGGTCCAGCCCGCGCACGCCCGCCATGCGGTCGGGGCGTATCAGCAGCCCGTCGGTGGCGGCCGTGGTGGTGAAGGAGTGCCCGGAGCCCACCGCCTTCACCTTCAGCCCCTCCGCCGCCGCCCGGCGGACCACCTCGGCGAGCTCCTGAGTGGACGACGGCGCGACGCTCCGCACCGGGCGGGCCGTCACATTCCCCGCCCAGTTACGCCACACGCTGCTCCGTACGGTCTTCATGGTCTTGACGGCCATCCGCACCCGACCCCTCCCGCTGTGGCGCCGGCCGGAGCCGGCGGTACCCGAGGAACGCCACCGCCGCCGCGAACACCCCGGCCACGGCCGGCACCGCGTACCCCGCCCGGGCGCCGGCCGCGTCCACCACCCATCCGGCGGCCGACGAGCCGAGCGCCACCCCGACCGCGAGCCCGGTGCTCACCCAGGTCATCCCCTCGGTCAGATGCGCGCGTGGTACGTGGCGTTCGACGAGGGCCATGGTGGTGACCATCGTGGGTGCGATGGCCAGGCCCGCGACGAAGAGCGCCACGGCCAGGAACGGCAGGTTCCCGACCAGTTGGAGCGGGATCATACTCACGGCGATCGCACAAATACCCCACAACCAACGACGGGATGCCGATCCGCTCAGCCGCAGCAGCCCGAAGACCGCGCCCGCGAGACAGGAGCCCAGCGCGTACACCGCCAGGACCAGGCTCGCCGCGCCCTTGTGGCCCTCGTCCTCGGCGAAGGCCACCGTCACCACGTCGATCGCCCCGAAGATGGCGCCGGTCGCCACGAAGGTGACCACCAGCACCTGGAGCCCGCGCGAGCGCAGCGCCGAACGGCCGGTGTGCTGCCCGCGCGGATGCGGTACGGGCTCGGTGGCCCGCTGCGCGGTCAGCGAGAAGACCCCGGCCGCCAGGAAGCAGGCGGCAAGCAGCGGGCCCGCCTCCGGGAACCAGGTGGTGGACAGTCCGATCGAGATGACCGGCCCGAGGATGAAGCAGACCTCGTCGACGATCGACTCCCAGGCGTACGCGGCGTGCAGCTCGCGCGGGGAGTCCCCGTAGATCGCCGCCCAGCGGGCCCGCACCATGGAGCCCACACTGGGCACACAGCCGGCCCCGGCGGCGAAGACGAACAGCGTCCAGTCCGGCCAGCCCCGGTGCGCGCTCAGCAGCAGTCCGCAGACGGCGGTGAGCGCCACGAGGGTCGCCGGGCGCAGCACCCGGCGCTGTCCGTGCCGGTCGACCAGCCGGGATATCTGCGGGCCGATGGAGGCGGCGGAGAGCGCCAGCATGGCCGACAGGGCGCCCGCCAGCCCGTACCGGCCGGTGAGTTCGGAGACCATGGTGACCACGCCGATGCCCGCCATGGACAGCGTCATCCGCCCGAGGAAGCCGGCCGCGGAGAACCCCTTGGTTCCGGGGGCGGCGAAGATCGCACGATAGGGGCTGGTACTGGGCAAGGCAGGCTCCGCCGTGAGCAGGGTAAGGATCGTACGAGCTGATACAGATTACGGGCATGTCCCTGGTGCGCGCAGGGCCGTTTCCCGCCTGTCAGCGGCTGGTGGCAGGATCGGAAGCATGCCGGATCAGTCAGTACAGCCTTCCCCCGCCCCCTATGACGCACTGCTGTTGCTCTCCTTCGGCGGGCCGGAAGGCCCCGAGGACGTCGTGCCGTTCCTGGAGAACGTCACGCGCGGGCGGGGCATCCCGCGCGAGCGGCTGAAGGAGGTCGGCCGGCATTACTTCCTCTTCGGCGGGGTCAGCCCGATCAACGCGCAGAACCGCGAGTTGCTGCACGCGCTGCGCAAGGACTTCGCCGAGCACGGCCTGGACCTGCCGGTCTACTGGGGCAATCGCAACTGGGCGCCGTATCTGACCGACACCCTGCGCGAGATGGCCGCCGACGGCCACCGCCGCATCCTGGTGCTGGCCACCAGCGCCTACGCCTCGTACTCCGGCTGCCGCCAGTACCGCGAGAACCTCGCGGACGCGCTGGCCGCCCTGGAGGGCGAGGGGCTTCCGCTGCCGCGCGTCGACAGGCTGCGGCACTACTTCAACCACCCCGGCTTCGTGCGGCCCATGGTGGACGCCACGCTGGCCGCCCTCGCCGAGCTGCCCGAGGAGCGTCGCGCCGGGGCCCATCTCGCCTTCACCACGCACTCCATCCCGACCGCCGCCGCCGACACCTCGGGCCCGGTGGAGGCGCACACGGAGGACGGGGAGGGGGGCGCGTATGTCGCCCAGCACCTCGATGTGGCCCGGCTGATCGCCGACGCGGTGCGCGAGGAGACCGGCGTCGAGCACCCCTGGCGGCTGGTCTACCAGTCGCGCAGCGGTGCGCCGCACATCCCCTGGCTGGAGCCGGACATCTGCGATCACCTGGAGGAGCTGCACGGCGAGGGCGTGCCCGCCGTCGCCATGGTCCCGATCGGCTTCGTCTCGGACCATATGGAGGTCAAGTACGACCTCGACACCGAGGCCACGGCCAAGGCCGCCGAGCTCGGTCTGCCGGTCTCCCGCGCCTCGACCGTCGGCGCCGATCCGCGGTTCGCCGCGGGCGTGCGCGATCTGGTGCTGGAGCGCGCGGCCACCGAGCGCTTCGCCGAGGACCGGGCCGCGGCCGCCCCGGAGCGCTGCGCCCTGGGCGCCCTCGGCCCGAGCCATGACATGTGCCCGGTGGGCTGCTGTCCGGCCCGCGCGCCGCGCCCCGCCGCCGCGGGCTCGGACTGAGCGTGCCCGCCCCGCCACCGCCGCTGCCCATCCGGGCAATCCGCTAAGGAGCACCATGACCGACCCGCTCTTGACCAAACTCCTCGAGACGGCACTGGAGGCCGCCCGTGGCGCGGGGGACCTGCTGCGCGACGGCCGCCCGGCCGACCTCGGGGTGGCGGCCACCAAGACCAGCCCGATCGACGTCGTCACCGAGATGGACATCGCCGCCGAGAAGCTGATCACCGACCTCCTCGCGCGCCGCCGCCCGCAGGACGGCGTACTCGGGGAGGAGGGCGCCGACACCGAGGGCACCAGCGGGGTGCGCTGGGTGATCGACCCGCTCGACGGCACGGTGAACTACCTCTACGGCCTGCCGTCGTGGGCGGTCAGCATCGCCGCCGAGCAGGACGGCGAGACGGTCGTCGGGGTGGTGACCGCCCCGATGCGCGGCGAGACCTTTCAGGCGGTCCTGGGCCGGGGCGCCCGGCTGAACGGGGAGCCGGTGTACTGCCGCCCCGCGGCTCCGCTGGAGGAGTCGCTGATCGGCACCGGCTTCGGGTATGTGCGCGAGCGCCGCATCGGGCAGGCCAGGGTGCTCAACGATGTGTTGCCGCGGGTGCGGGACATCCGGCGCGGCGGATCGGCCGCCATCGACCTGTGCGATGTGGCCTGCGGCCGGCTCAACGGCTACTACGAGCGCGGGCTCAACCCCTGGGACTTCGGGGCCGGTGCGCTCATAGCGCGCGAGGCGGGCGCGCTCACCGGAGGGCGGCCTGGCGTCCCTGCCTCCACGGAGCTGACCATTGCCGCCGCCCCCGGCCTTTTCGAGCCGCTGCGGGGGCTTCTGGACGACCTGGGCGCCTGGCACGACTGATCCCGCCCCCGGGGCCACACGCCCCCGGTCCACACCCCCGCCCAGACACACGGAAACGCCCCGGAGTCACGAGGACACCGGGGCGCTTCGGCGTGGTTACCGGAGGTTTTCTGGATCACCATCCGGAGGTAAATAAGAATCGGCTACCTGGAGGGAATCCGGATCTGGATCGGGTCCGGAATCCACAAGGGATCAAGCAAACGAGGCGCTTACTTCGACACCGTGCTCGGCGGCGAGGCGACGGAGGTCTTCCAGCTCCGACTGCTCCACGTCCACAAGAAAGTCGTCGCCCGTCTCACGGGCGCGAATGAGATCGGTCTTGGTGTTCTCTATGCGCTGCAGAATGCCTGCGGTGAACGCGTCCATGTGCGCCCCCTCGTCGTGGGTCGGTGGCACGGGGGTGTGCCGACGGCGGGACGATCACGTGCGTGGCCCTTGCCGACGGCAATGACAGTGAGGGATGCCGGAGACAAGGCGTGATCGCGGGTGTGCAGTCGTCCTCCCCACCCCGTCCTGAGCGGAAACCTCGGGGCCCCGAAAGAATCTGAATTCGGCGTTCCGGCCGCTGCCGCCCACACCACCGCGTCCATGATCGGGCTGAGGGATCCCGAGGCGATCCCTCTTACCGCCGGTTTATGAGACTTCGAGGCAGGATGGAGGCGCCGAACACTCATCGAGTTTGGCGAGATCATGCCCAGTGCGGCAATCAAGGAAGGACTAACGACGTGCGCGTACTCGTCGTCGAGGACGAGCAGCTGCTCGCCGATGCGGTGGCCACCGGACTACGCCGGGAGGCCATGGCCGTCGACGTCGTGTATGACGGAGCCGCCGCCTTGGAGCGCATCGCCGTCAACGACTACGACGTCGTCGTCCTCGACCGGGACCTGCCCCTCGTGCACGGCGATGACGTCTGCCGCAAGATCGTCGAACTCGGCATCCCCACCCGGGTCCTGATGCTCACCGCCTCCGGCGACGTCAGCGACCGCGTGGAGGGCCTGGAGATCGGCGCGGACGACTATCTGCCCAAGCCCTTCGCCTTCAGCGAACTGATCGCGCGTGTGCGGGCGCTCGGCCGCCGGACGACCGTGGCCCTGCCGCCCGTCCTGGAGCGCGCCGGGATCAAGCTGGACCCCAACCGCCGCGAGGTGTTCCGGGACGGCAAAGAGATCCAGCTGGCGCCGAAGGAGTTCGCGGTCCTGGAGGTGCTCATGCGCAGTGAGGGCGCCGTGGTCTCCGCGGAGCAGCTGCTGGAGAAGGCCTGGGACGAGAACACCGACCCGTTCACCAACGTGGTGCGGGTGACCGTGATGACCCTGCGCCGCAAGCTGGGCGAGCCCGCGGTGATCGTCACCGTCCCCGGCTCGGGTTACCGGATCTGATCCGGCATGGCGACGACTCCGACCCCGCTGCCGCCGACGGCACCGCCCAAGCCGAGCTGGGACCCCCAGGGCGCCTCGCGCCCCAACCCCTGGCTGCGCCCGACGATCCGGATACGGCTCACCCTGCTGTACGGCGGGATGTTCCTGATCGCCGGGGTGGTGCTGCTGACGATCATCTACCTGCTGGCCGCCCAGGCCCTGCACGTCGGCAACGAGCTGCCGTTCAAACTGGTCGGCGGCAGTGTCCAGCCGACCAACAACACCTGCCCCGAGATCATCGGCCAGAGCAGCCCGGACCAGTTCAACGCGGTCCTGAACACCTGCATGAAGGAGCAGCGCCAGCTCGCCCTGGACGGGCTGCTGCGCCGCTCCCTGATAGCCCTCCTGGGCCTGTCCGTGATCGCCTTCGCCTTCGGCTACGCGATGGCCGGGCGGGTGCTCTCGCCGCTCGGCCGGATCACCCGCACCGCGCGCCAGGTGGCGGGCTCGGACCTGTCCCGCCGGATCGAGCTGGACGGCCCGGACGATGAGCTCAAGGAGCTCGCCGACACCTTCGACGAGATGCTGGAGCGCCTGGACCGGGCGTTCACCGCCCAGCAGCGGTTCGTCGCCAACGCCTCGCACGAGCTGCGCACCCCGCTGGCGATCAACCGCACCCTGCTGGAGGTGCAGCTCTCGGACCCGCAGGCGTCCCCGGAGCTGGTCCAGCTCGGCAAGACCCTGCTGGCCACCAACGAGCGCAGCGAGCAGCTCGTGGAGGGCCTGCTGCTGCTGGCCCGCAGCGACAACGAGATCGTCGACCGTAAGCCGGTGGATCTCGCCGAGGTGGCCTCCCAGGCGATGGAGCAGGTCCGGGCTGAGGCCGAGGGCAAGGGCGTGGAGCTGCGCGGACAGCGCGCTCCGGCGGTGGTCCAGGGCAACGGAGTGCTGCTCGAGCGGATCGCGCTGAACCTCGTCCAGAACGCGGTGCGGTACAACATCACGGAGGATGGCTGGGTGGAGGTCACCACCGAGAGCCGGCCGGGTCAGGCCGTGCTGGTGGTGGCGAACACAGGTCCGGTCGTCCCGGCCTACGAGATGGACAATATTTTCGAACCCTTCCGCAGGCTCCGTACCGAGCGCACCGGCAGCGACAAGGGCGTCGGCCTCGGGCTGTCGATCGCGCGGTCTGTGGCGCGCGCCCACGGCGGCAGGATCGCGGCGGAGCCGCGTGAGGGAGGTGGCCTGGTGATGCGGGTGGTGCTCCCGGTCTGACGTCGGGAATCCCGAGGCCGGGGGCCTGCCCGGGAGGTGTTCGCTTTGGGCGGAATTTTCGTGATCCGCCCACCCGGGGTAGGCTGTGTGATCGATCACATGGGCGATTTTCCGGCCATATACTCTGCGTGATCGTCGCGGTTGACGGAAAGCCGGGAAAATCCGGGTTTTCGGGGACCGTCATCACGGGAAGTACACGTCATGGCGCGTGCGAGTGCGACCTTCGGACCGTGTACGGTCCCGATGGCCATCCAACCCGATCACCTCGTCAGGGGTGCGGTTGGGTGTCGATTGAGTAACAGACCTTGATGTGAGGCAAAATCTCCGCCTCGGGTCGGGCACAAGTCCGGCCTCTCACGCGTTACGTGCGCTGAGACACCACAGACACCCAGAGGGGGAGAGCGACATGGCAACGGACTACGACACCCCACGCAAGACCGACGATGACGTCAACGAGGACAGCATCGAGGAACTGAAGGCCCGGCGAAATGACAAGTCGGCGTCCACCGTCGACGTCGACGAGTTCGAGCAGGCCGAGGGACTCGAGCTGCCCGGTGCGGACCTCTCCAATGAGGAGCTGTCCGTCCGGGTGCTGCCTCGCCAGGCGGACGAGTTCACGTGCATGAGCTGCTTCCTCGTGCACCACCGCAGCCAGCTGGCCGCCGAGACCAAGAACGGCCAGCCGATCTGCCGCGACTGCGCGGCCTGAGCCGCGGGGTCGGCGTGGAGGCGGAGCACGACGACGTGGACGAGGCCGAGCGAGGTCGGATGGCCTCGCTCGCGACCAACCTCGGGCGCGGAGTGCGAAGAGGCGGTGAGCGCGCGAGAGCGGGGGTCTACGCGGTCGCCGACCGGATCATGGCGAATGCTCCACGCATCCCGGTCCGCGATCTCGCGACCCTGCGCGAGCAGTTCCCGGGGCTCGGCCCCGAAGAGCTCGCGGACAAGCTGGTGGCCGGTGCCGCGGGCGGCACCGCCACAGTGGGCGCGGGCGTCGGTGCAGCGGCGATGCTGCCGGCCCCGCCCGCCATGCCCACCGAGCTGGCCGCCGAGATCGTCGGCGTGGCCTCCATAGAGTTCAAGCTGATCGCCGAGCTGCACGAGGTCTACGGAGTGCGGGCGCCCGGCACGGTGCGTCAGCGCGCCATCGCGTATGTCGGCTGCTGGGCCGAGGAGCGCGGCATCGACGTCGCCCAGCCGGTGAGCGTCAACGCGGCCCTGGGCGTCCAGATGAAGCGCGAGCTACGGCAGCAGGTCCTCAGACGCAGCTTCCGGAACATGCCGGTCCTGACGCCCTTCATGGTCGGCGCGGCCGTGGGAGCCGCGATGAACCGGCGCGACACCAAGAAGCTCGCGCGCAAGGTCCGCAAGGATCTGCGGGCCCAGCAGATCCCCTGGGACCTCCCACTGGCCCTGGAGAGATAGGCCCTTCGCGCGCCCCGCTCAGGCGGGTTGCACGGCCGTGAGCGCGGCGGCCAGCGCCTCCGGATTCCGTGTGGACACATACACATACGGTGTCGGGTCCTCCGGATCGGTGACTTCCACCCGCAGCGCGGTCGGGATGTAGCTGCGCAGCAGCATGAACGCCCGCGGATCGGCCTTGTAGGTCCGCCAGGCCGCCGTCTCGGCGGCGTCCAGCACCTGCGGGGTCCCCAGGGCCGACACCGGGATCCGCGCCTCGCCGGCCACCAGTGAGTCCGCCACCACGCGCACCCGGGCCGACCCGTACGAACTCACCGCGACGCAGGCCAGCGCCGCACCGCCGATCAGACCGCCGAGCATCGGCAGAGTGCCGAACGGCAGCATGATCAACCCCACCGAGACCCCGATCAGAACGGCGATGAACCACCAGGAACGGGGCGCGCTGAGGCGTTCTTCGTAAGGCTGCATGCGTATCAGCTTGGCATGGCCGCCGAACCGGACTGTTCTCGCGGGTAAGGTCAGCCGTTGTGACTGGACGAACGACAGGGCTGACGCCGCCGGAGGGCGCCACGGCACCCGTGCGCCATCCCGACGCGCCCGCGCCCGGGAAGCCCCTCGGCGTGCACTACGACCAGTGCTTCGGCTGCGGCGATCAGCCGGGGGGCCTGGGGCTGATCGCGCGGGCGGGCGAGGGCGTGAGCGTCACCGCCGAGTTCACGGTGCGCAGCGGCCACCAGGGCGCGCCGGGTCTGGCCCACGGCGGGGCGCTGGCCGCGGCGCTGGACGAGACGCTCGGGGCGCTCAACTGGCTGCAGCGGGCGATCACGGTGACCGGGCGGCTGGAGACAGACTTCGTACGGCCCGTGCCGGTCGGCACCGAGCTGCATCTGGAGGCACGGGTGACCGCCGTGCACGGCCGGAAGGTCTACTGCTCGGCCACGGGCCGGCTCGGCGCTCCGGACGGCCCCGTCGCGGTGCGGGCGCAGGCCCTCTTCATAGAGGTGCGGGTCGAGCACTTCATCGAGAACGGCCGGGCGGAGGAGATCGACGCGGCGCTCGCCGATCCGGATCAGGTGAAGGTCGCGCGCGCTTTCGAGGTGAACCCATGAGTCCGCTGCCCGTCGACGTGCTGATCCGCAGGATGGACCCCGAGGTGCCGCTCCCCGGGTACGCCCACCCCGGCGACGCGGGGGCCGATCTGGTCACCACCGAGGCGGCCGAGCTGGCTCCGGGGGAGCGCGCGGTTCTGCCCACCGGAGTGTCTATCGCGCTCCCGGAGGGGTATGCCGCCTTCGTGCATCCACGGTCCGGACTTGCCGCGCGCTGCGGCGTAGCCATGGTGAATGCCCCGGGGACCATCGATGCCGGGTACCGTGGAGAGATCAAGGTGATCGTGGTCAATCTGGACCCGCGCGAGAGCGTGCGGTTCGAGCGCTTCGACCGGATCGCCCAATTGGTCGTCCAGCAGGTCGAGAAGGTGCGCTTCCAGGAGGTGGCGGAGCTTCCCGGGTCGGCGCGGGCCGAAGGGGGCTTCGGGTCCACCGGCGGTCATGCCGCCGTGGACGGCACAACGGGTGGGAATGGATTCGCTTCGGTCGGTTCCGACCGGGAAGGACGATGACGTGTTCGGACGTCGCCGCAAGCGCAGCAAGGAGGACGTCGAGTCGCTCGACGTCACCTCCGACGAGTTGGCCGAGGACGCGGAGGAGGCGGACGGCGCTGAGGACACCGCCGCACCCGTGGAGGCCGGCCGGGTGAGCCTGCCGCCGGCCCCGCGCCCCGAGGGCCCCTGGGACGCATCCGAGGTGCGCGAGCCCGGCGAGGGCCGGGTGGACCTCGGTGGTCTGTTCGTACCCGGCGTCGAGGGCATGGAGCTGCGGGTGGAGGTCGCGGGGGACGCGATCGTCGCCGCGACCGTGGTGCTGCGGGACAGCGCCGTGCAGCTCCAGGGCTTCGCAGCGCCCAAGAAGGAAGGCATCTGGGGCGAGGTGCGCGACGAGATCGCCACCGGCATCACCCAGCAGGGCGGGGTCGTCGACGAGGTCGAGGGCCCGCTCGGCTGGGAGCTGCGCGCCCAGGTCCCGGTGCAGCTCCCGGACGGCAAGAACGGCGTGCAGGTGGTCCGCTTCGTCGGCGTGGACGGGCCCCGCTGGTTCCTGCGCGGTGTGATCTCCGGGCAGGGAGCGGTGCAGCCCGAGACCGGCAGTCTCCTGGAGGCGATCTTCCGGGACACGGTCGTGGTGCGCGGCGAGGGCCCGATGGCCCCGCGCGACCCGATCGTCCTCAAGCTGCCGGACGACGCGCAGATGGTGCCCGACGGGGTGCAGCAGGACGAGGCGCAGGGCTCGCGGTTCGCGGGCGGCGCCGACCGGCTCCAGCGCGGCCCGGAGATTTCCGAGGTTCGCTGAGCCGCCGTCGCGCACGGCAGCAGACAAGGCCCGAAGGGGCCCGGGGCAGGGCCCCCGGGTCCCTTCGGCGTTTTTCGGAAGGTCGCTTCGGGGATTTCGCGCGACACGGTGAACACACTCGCCGCACCGGCCGTACTCATGGGCGCGAGACCTTGTGACGCTCCGAGGGGGAGAGGGCGCGTCGCGAGACACACCCCCTGTCCGACCTCAACGAGGTGAGTGATCAGATGTCGCGTGGCCTTCCGTTACTGCACCGCCGGAGAATCCTCGTCTCCGGTGCGATCGGCGGTATCACCTGTGCGGCCGTCGTGGTGGGAGCCGCCATGGCCGATCAGGACGACGGCAGCGGCGACGCCGATGCGTCGACCAAGGCCGCCCAGACCATCAGCTGCCCCGCGGTCGCCGGTTCCCTCCCGGAGATCCCGGCGGAGGCCAAGGCCGAGGTGGACCGCAACCTCGCCCTGCTGGACACGCAGCTGGCGGAGGCCGACAAGCGGCTCGGCACGAGCCAGGGCGAGGGCGGCCCCAACTTCGTGCAGAACGCCATCCTCGGCCCCCTGGCGGACAAGCGGAAGTCCACCCTGGACCGCATCGCGATCTCCATCGGACGGCGCGCCGAGAAGCCGGCCGGGCTGGACGCCCTCGCCGAGTGCACCCTCTCGGGCGGTGAGGCGGGAGCGGGCTCCGGCACCGGCGCGGGCGGCGAGGCGGACAGCGGGGCGACCCCGACCGCCGCGGCGTCCGAGCCCGCGGGCGGAGGAGCCGAGCAGGGCTCCGGAGCCGAGCAGGGCGGCGGAGCCGACGCGGGCTCCGGCCAGACGATCAACTGCCCGGACGTCGCCTCGAAGATCAGCGGCGTACCGGCCGCCGCCCAGGCCGAGGTGGACCGCAATCTCGCGCTGCTCCAGACGCAGCTCGACGAGGCCGGCAAGCGGCTCGGCACGAGCCAGGGCGAAGGCGGCCCCAACTTCGTGCAGAACGCCATCCTCGGCCCGCTGAAGGACAAGCGGGCCTCCACGATCGACCGCATCGAACTCTCCTTCTCCCGCCAGGGCTCGACCGCCCCCTCCGGTCTCGACGCCCTGGCGGGCTGCTCGCTCACATCCGGCTGAGCCGACGGCGCACGGCCCGGCCCGAGGTGAGCGTCTGCCGGTGGGCCGTACTCTTCTCTGCGGAGTACGGCCCACCGGCTTTTCGCATGGGTTCGCCGGGGGTTGGCAAGTGCTCGTCCGGGAGCGTGCGTAAGGCCCGTTCAGCTCGATCGTGTGATGGTCGGCTTCTGGCCTTGTGGCGCCACGGTGGGGTCGGGTTGGCGTGGCTGTGCGATCTGGGACGCCGGGTGCGGTGCCAGTGTGCGGGGCCCCTGCTCCACCGGAGAGATGGTTCAGGGCCTCCCCGTCGCTTCTGGCCGTATCCACATGGCCAGGTCGTGAGGGACTCCGCCCGCCCGGCTCGGACCACGGACGCGATCCGTGTCGCCGCCCGGGACGCGAAAGCGGACGACCAGTGCGCCCAAGACCGTTCGGGGCGTGCCAGTGAGCGGACTCACTCCCGCTCACTGCCCAGGAACGGTTGGACGGCCGGGCGTCAAAGGCGCGTCAAGACGGCGCCGACGACCGTAAGGGAGCCGTCAAGGAACGGCCGGTCCGGCCGGGGACGGGGTTTGCTCTACAAGCATCGCCCGCTGGCAGCCCGCCATGAGCTCAGGCGCCGTCCAACAGGGAAAATAGGGGTATGGGACGCGGAAAGTTGCGGATCTACCTCGGTGCGGCACCGGGCGTGGGCAAGACGTACGCGATGCTGTCCGAGGGGCATCGCCGGGTCGAGCGGGGCGCGGACCTCGTGGTCGGCTTCGTGGAGCACCACGGCCGTCGCCGTACCCAGGTGATGATGCACGGGCTCGAGGAGGTGCCCCGCCGGGAGCTGGAGTACCGGGGGAGCACCTTCACCGAGATGGAGGTGGACGCGGTGCTGGCGCGCCGCCCCGCCATCGCGCTCGTCGACGAGCTGGCCCACACCAACGTGCCCGGCTCCCGCAACGAAAAGCGCTGGCAGGACGTCGAGGAGCTGCTGCGCGCGGGCATCGACGTCGTCTCCACCGTCAACATCCAGCACCTGGAGTCGCTGGGCGACGTGGTGGAGTCGATCACGGGGGTGCGCCAGCGGGAGACCCTCCCGGACGAGGTGGTGCGCCGGGCCGACCAGATCGAACTGATCGACATGTCGCCCCAGGCGCTGCGCCGCCGCATGGCCCACGGCAACATCTACGCGCCCGACAAGGTCGACGCCGCGCTGTCGAACTACTTCCGGCCCGGGAACCTGACCGCACTGCGCGAGCTGGCCCTGCTGTGGACCGCCGACCGGGTCGACGAATACCTCCAGCAGTACCGCGACGAGCACTCCATCCGCTCCACCTGGCAGGCGCGTGAGCGCATCGTCGTCGGGCTGACCGGCGGCCCGGAGGGGCGGACGCTGATCCGTCGCGCCGCCCGGATGGCCGCCAAGGGCTCCGGCAGCGAGATCCTCGCCGTCTACATCGCCCGCAGCGACGGCCTGACCTCGGCCTCCCCCAAGGAGCTGGCGGTCCAGCGCACCCTCGTGGAGGACCTGGGCGGCACCTTCCACCACGTCATTGGGGAGGACATCCCGGGGGCGCTGCTGGAGTTCGCCCGCGGTGTCAACGCGACCCAGATCGTGCTCGGCTCCAGCCGCCGCAAGACCTGGCAGTACGTCTTCGGACCCGGGGTGGGCACCATGGTCGCCCGTGACTCCGGGCCCGACCTGGACGTCCACATCGTCACCCATGACGAGGTCGCCAAGGGCCGCGGGCTGCCGGTCGCGCGCGGCGCCCGGCTCGGCCGTTCCCGGCTGATCGCGGGCTGGGTGGTCGGGGTGGCCGGACCGGCCCTGCTCACGCTGCTGCTCACCGGCACCGGCGCCACCCTCGCCTCCGAGGCCGGGCCCGGCTTCGCCAACCAGGTGCTGCTCTTCCTGTTCCTCAATGTGCTGGCCGCCCTGCTGGGCGGCATGGTGCCCGCCCTCGCCTCGGCGGCCGTCGGATCGCTGCTGCTCAACTACTACTTCACCCCGCCCACCCACACCCTGACCATCGCCGACCCCGAGAACATCGTCGCCATAGCGATCTTCGTGGCGGTCGCCGTCTGTGTGGCCTCCGTGGTCGACCTCGCCGCCCGCCGCACCCACCAGGCCGCCCGGCTGCGAGCCGAGTCCGAGATACTGTCGTTCCTCGCGGGCAGCGTGCTGCGCGGCGAGACCAGCCTGGAGGCGCTGCTGGAGCGGGTCCGCGAGACGTTCGCCATGGACTCGGTGGCGCTGCTGGAGCGGGAGAGCGATGTCGCCCCGTGGACCTGTGCGGGCAGCGTCGGCAGCCACGACGGCACCCCGGCGCCCGAACGGCCCGAGGACGCGGAGGTGGACATGCCGGTCGGCGACCATATGGCGCTCGCGCTCTCCGGCCGGGTCCTGCCCGCCGAGGACCGCCGGGTGCTCGCCGCCTTCGCCGCCCAGGCCGCCGTCGTCCTCGACCGGCAGCGGCTGGCGCAGCAGGCCGGGCAGGCCCGTGAGCTGGCCGAGGGGAACCGCATCCGCACCGCGCTGCTCGCCGCCGTCAGCCACGATCTGCGCACCCCGCTCGCGGCCATCAAGGCGGCCGTGAGCTCCCTGCGCTCCGATGACGTCGCCTGGTCGGAGGAGGACGAGGCCGAGCTGCTGGAGGGCATCGAGGACGGCGCCGACCGGCTGGACCATCTGGTGGGCAACCTCCTGGACATGTCCCGGCTGCAGACCGGCACCGTCACCCCGCTCATCCGGGAGATCGACCTGGACGAGGTGGTGCCGATGGCGCTCGTCGGCGTCCCCATGGCCAAGGTCACCCTCGACATCCCCGAGGAACTGCCGATGGTCGCGGTCGACCCCGGGCTGCTGGAGCGCGGCGTCGCCAACATCGTCGAGAACGCGGTGAAGTACAGCCCGCCGGACCACCCCGTGCTGGTCTCCGCGAGCGCCCTCGGCGACCGTGTGGAGCTGCGCGTGGCCGACGGCGGCCCGGGCGTGCCGGACAGCGAGAAGGACCGCATCTTCGAGCCCTTCCAGCGGTACGGGGACGCCCCGCGCGGCGCCGGGGTGGGCCTCGGGCTCGCCGTCGCCCGCGGCTTCGCCGAGGCCATGGACGGCCGGCTGACCGCGGAGGACACCCCCGGCGGCGGAATGACCATGGTGCTCACGCTGCGCGTCGCCGCCGGCCGCCCGCCGGCCGACCCCGGCCTCCCGGTCCAGGTCGGCTCCACGTCAGGCACAACGACACGGAAAGGCAGGCCCGCCACATGAACCGGGTGCTCGTGGTCGACGACGAGCCGCAGATCGTACGCGCCCTCGTGATCAACCTGAAGGCGCGCAAGTACGAGGTCGACGCCGCCGGGGACGGCGCCACCGCGCTCCGGCTCGCCGCCGCCCGCCATCCCGATGTGATCGTGCTCGACCTCGGCCTGCCCGATATGGACGGGGTGGAGGTGATCAAGGGGCTCCGGGGCTGGACCCGGGTGCCGATCCTGGTGCTCTCCGCCCGTCAGACCTCGGACGAGAAGGTCGAGGCCCTCGACGCGGGGGCGGACGACTACGTCACCAAGCCGTTCGGCATGGACGAGCTCCTCGCCCGGCTGCGCGCGGCCGTCCGCCGCGCCGAGCCCGCCGGGCAGCCGGACGACTCGGTGGTGGTGGAGACCGACACGTTCACCGTCGACCTGGCCGCCAAGAAGGCCCATCGCGATGGCCGTGATGTGCGGCTGACTCCCACCGAATGGCATCTGCTGGAGGTCCTGGTGCGCAACGCCGGCCGCCTGGTCAGCCAGAAGCAGCTATTGCAGGAGGTCTGGGGCCCCTCGTACGGCACCGAGAGCAACTACCTGCGGGTCTATATGGCGCAGTTGCGCCGCAAGCTGGAGGCCGACCCCTCGCATCCGCGCCACTTCGTCACCGAGCCGGGGATGGGCTACCGGTTCGAGCGATGAGCGGGGTCGGGCGATGAGTGCGGGGACGGCGTTTCGGCGCCTGTGCACCGGTACGCTGGCCGTATGAGTTCCGTACCCCACCCCTCCGACGGGGCCGACAGGGGAGTCAGGTCCGACAAACCGGTCGGCCGGTTCCGGCGGATGCTGGACCGGCTGTCGAGCTCCCAGGAGGAACTGCACTCCGCCGAGCTGCAGCAGGACGCGGAGGCCGCGGGCTGCACCAAGATCGGCGACTGCGGCGACCGTCAGATCGTCAAGGTGACGGGCACGCTGCGTACGGTGACGCTCAGACCGCGGGCCGGAGTTCCCGCTCTGGAGGCGGAGCTCTTCGACGGCACCGCCGCGCTGGACGTGGTGTGGCTGGGCCGTCGCTCCATCATCGGGATAGAACCGGGGCGCAAGCTGATCGCCTCGGGCCGGATCTCCATGAGCCATGGGCGCCGGGTGCTGTTCAATCCGAAGTACGAACTCCGACCGCTCGGACAGGAGTAGCCGGTGACGCCAGACGACAAGACGACCCCGACCGGGCACCGAAGCGCCGCCGCCGACAGCAGGGCGGCGGCGGACACCGCGCTCCTGGAGGCGTTCGGCGGGGTGCGGGGCATGGTGGACACCACCGTCCCCGGTCTGGTCTTCGTCCTGCTGTACACGATCAACCGCGACATCCATCTCGCCGCGATCGCCGCGCTCGGTCTCACCGTGCTGCTCGCGGTCACCCGGCTGGTGCGGAAGGAGACGCTGAAGCACGCCTTCAGCGGGGTGTTCGGGGTCGCGTTCGGCGCGATCTTCGCGATGATGTCCGGCGACGCGAAGAACTTCTATCTGCCGGGCATGCTCTACACCCTGGGCCTGGCGATCGCCTACATTCTCTCGGCGATCTTCCGTTTTCCGCTGATCGGGGTGCTGCTCGGGCCGATGCTGAAGGAGAACCTCTCCTGGCGTACCCGTAACCCCGGCCGGTTCCGCGCCTACACCCGGTCCACCTGGGCGTGGGGGCTGATCCTGCTGGCCAAGTCGGCGGTGCTGTTCCCGCTCTACTGGTGGGGGGACGCCACCCAGCTCGGCTGGGTCAAGGTCGCGCTCGGCATTCCGCCGTTCCTGCTCTGTGTCTATCTGACCTGGATCTTCCTCGCCAAGGCCCCGCCGCCGATCGACGTGATCGCGGAGATGGAGGCGGAGGAGAAGGCCGAGCGGGAGCGGAAGTCCCAGGTCGGCAAGGCCGCCGATCCGGTGCTCTCGGAGTGGACCGACCAGATCGTGTCCGAGGCCCGTACCGATTCGGCCGACCGGCAGCCGCCCCGGCACTGAGGCCACCCAGGCCACCCAGGCCACTGAGACCGCGGCCCGGGCTCCCCGTATGGAGAGCCCGGGCCGCGGTCTTTGCCCGTGGTGGCGTCCTAGCCCGTGGTGTCCTAGCCGTGGCGTCCTAGCCCGTGGCGCCCTGGCGCTGGACGGACAGCAACTGCTCGAGCTGCTCCTCGCGTGCCTGTGCCGCGACGAACAGCAGCTCGTCACCGGCCTCCAGCACATCGTCCTTGTTCGGGGTCAGCACGCGGGTGCCGCGGATGATGGTGACCAGCGTGGTGTCCTCCGGCCACTCCACATCGCCGACCCGGGTGCCCACCAGCGCCGCCTCCGGCGGCAGCGTCAGCTCCACCAGATTGGCGTCGCCGTGGCTGAAGCGGAGCAGCCGCACCAGATCGCCGACGCTCACCGCCTCCTCGAC
This sequence comes from Streptomyces violaceusniger Tu 4113, assembly GCF_000147815.2. Taxonomy (NCBI): domain Bacteria; kingdom Bacillati; phylum Actinomycetota; class Actinomycetes; order Kitasatosporales; family Streptomycetaceae; genus Streptomyces; species Streptomyces violaceusniger. The sequence goes on from NC_015957.1 coordinate 2,158,713, forward strand.
CAGCGCCGACATCAGACGCGGGGTGGAGACGGCGACATCGACGCCCCATGCCTCGTTGAACAGCCACTCGTTCTTGGGGTTGTTGACCCGGGCGACCACCCGGGGCACCCCGTACTCGGTCTTGGCGAGCAGCGAGACGACCAGGTTGACCTTGTCGTCACCGGTGGCCGCGATGACCACGTTGCAGCGCTGCAGCGCCGCCTCGTCCAGAGAGGTGATCTCGCACGCGTCGGCCAGCAGCCACTCGGCCTGCGGCACCCGCTCCACCGAGATGGCGGTCGGCGCCTTGTCGATGAGGAGCACCTCGTGCCCGTTCTCCAGCAGCTCGCTCGCGATGGAACGCCCCACGGCGCCCGCACCCGCAATGGCAACCCTCATCGATTCGCCTCCTCAGGCCCCTTTTCGAAGGCTGCCTCGACCTTCTCCACCTCGTCGGTGCGCATCATCACATGCACCAGGTCGCCCTCCTGCAGCACCGTCCCGGAGGTCGGCAGCATCGCCTCGCCGAGCCGGGTGAGGAACGCGACCCGCACTCCGGTCTCCTCCTCGAGCACGCTGACCTTGTGGCCCACCCATGAGGGGGAGATGTGCACCTCGGCGAGCTGCACCCCGCCGCTGGGGTCCCGCCAATGCGGCTCCGCGCCGGACGGCAGCAGCCGCCGCAGCATCTGGTCGGCGGTCCAGCGCACCGTGGCCACGGTCGGGATGCCGAGGCGCTGGTAGACCTCGGCGCGGCGGGGGTCGTAGATACGGGCCGCCACGTTCTCCACTCCGAACATCTCGCGGGCCACCCGGGCCGCGATGATGTTGGAGTTGTCGCCGCTGCTCACCGCGGCGAAGGCCCCGGCCTCCTCGATGCCCGCCTCGCGCAGGGTGTCCTGGTCGAAGCCGACGCCGGTCACCCGGCGCCCGCCGAAGCCCGCACCCAGGCGGCGGAAGGCGGTGGGGTCCTGGTCGACGACCGCGACCGTGTGCCCCTGTTGCTCCAGGGTCTGGGCGAGGGCCGCGCCCACCCGGCCACAGCCCATGATCACGATATGCATGCGTCTTACCCCGCACTCCAGATGACCGTGCCGACCTGCGCAAACACCCTGCTCACATCTTCCTTCCAGGACCTACGGGGCGACAGCGGGGCGGGACCCCGATGCCGGTGCCCGGGGACGACGGGAGTCGGCCGCCGTGGCACCTGTCCCCACCGTATCCGTACCGGCGGCCCGCTCCCCCGTCCGCGCGCGACGGCCGGGAGATGAACGTGGTGACGTACGACATAGCGGGAAAGTTCCCGCGATGATCGGCGATGCGGAGAGGCGGTCGGAGGTGATCGCAGACGTGCCGGGAGGGAAGGGGTAGGGAAAGGACAGGGAAGGGCAACGATCATTTCCGGTTGCGGACGCGGAGTGAAAAGGCTGTTGGTGATCAGCCTCGACCACTACGGTGGGCCCGGGTTACGGCGCTTCATCGGTGGTCGCGACCCTTCATCTTTGCCTGAGATCCCGGACCTTCACCGAAACCACATGACAAATGCCGAGCGGATGCCGCTGGTTCGAACTTTGTCACGGGCGTCGGATACTAGGTCACGACATGGCTAAGATGATCGCGTATTCCGTTTCCGGACGGGACATCAGGGCTCTGAATCGTTCCTTCCGCGCCCGCGTTCTTCTGCACGAGGTTCCTGATGACTGATCACATAACGGAGGCGGTGAGCTGGTGTCTGGCCGCCGCGCTTCTCGTCGTCCTGGTGCTTCTGATCCGCCAGCGGCAGATCACCGCCGGAGTCCGCAGGCGCAACGCCACTCTCGAGGACAGCCTGCGGTCCCGTGACGAGGAGGTGCAGCACCTCGTCGACGTACGGCTCCCCTCGATCGCCGATGCGCTGAGCCAGCCCGGCCCGCTGCCGGGCCTGCGGGACGAGAAACTGGCCGGTACGGCCTTCGCCCAGAGCCTGCACGCCGTCATGGAACAGTTCACCCGCGCGGTGGACAAGGCACAGACGCGCGCCGACGCCTCCGCCAAGGCGGCGCTCAAGGCGTCCATGCGAGCCGTCCAGGGACTCGCCAACGAGCAGCAGGTGTCCATCTCCGAGATGCAGGAGCGGCACGACAACCCCGATGTGCTGCGGGACCTGCTGGAGATCGACCACGCCAACGCCCAGTTCGGCCGGCGCGCCCAGGCCATCGCCGTGCTCTGCGGTTCCTGGCCCGGCCGTCAGCGGCTGGCCTCCTCGCTGACCGATGTCGTCCGCGGCTCCAAGTCGCGCATCCGCGACTACCAGCGGGTGCAGGTGCACGCCCTGATCGACGTCGCCGTGGTGAGCCGGGCCGTGGAGCCCGTCGTGCTCGCGGTCGCCGAGCTACTGGACAACGCCGCCCGCCACTCGCAGCCCAACACCTCCGTGGAGGTCAGCCTCCAGCCGGTGCACAACGGGGCCTGCATCGTGATCGACGACGCCGGTGTGGGCATGGACGGCCTGGAGGTCCAGCGAGCCGCCGCCCTGCTCTCCGGCCAGCGCGCCGTGGACGTCTCCCGGCTCGGCGACCCGCCGCAGTTCGGCTTCGCCGTGGTGGGCCTGCTGGCCGTGCGGTACGGCTTCAGCGTCTCGGTGGACACCCGGTCCCCGTACGGCGGTGTGCGCGCCGTGCTGTTCCTCCCGAGTGAGCTGCTCACCCATATCGACCCCGACGGACGGCCGGGCACCGCGGCGCACGACCCCGAGGGCGCCGAGCCGCTGCACACCCTGCCCTCCCGCCGCACCCGCGGTCCCGGAAGAGCGCGGCAGGCGCATGCCGCTCCGGCCGAGGCCCAGACCCCGCCCCGGGCCCAGATCCCGCCCCAGGCCCAGCCTCCGGCGCCCGCCCCGGCACCGGCGCCCGCCCCGGCACCGGCGCCCGCTCCGGCGCCCCAGCCGTCCCTGGGCGACGACGAGGCCACCCGCGTGTACGGCACCACGCAGGGCGGACTGCCCAAGCGCCGCCGCCGGCAGGCCGCCGCCACCCCGCCGACCGCCGACTGGTCCATGGGGGCCGGGCGGACCGGCGCCGACGAATCCGACGACACCGGCGCGCACCGCGCGCGTTCGGCGGAGGAAACCGCCTCGCGGTTGGGCGCGTTCGCGCGCGGCACCCGCTCCGGCCGTGCCGACACCCAGGACTCCGCCCCTCACCATGACGAAGGGAATCGCCAGGCATGAACGAGCATCTCAACAACGAGCTCGGCTGGATGCTCGACGAGGTCGTCAAGATGCCGGAGGCACGGCACGCGATCCTGCTCTCCGCGGACGGGATGCTGCGGGCGTACTCCGAGGGCATCGCCCGCGACGAGGCCGAGCGCCAGGCCGCCGCACTCTCCGGGCTGCAGTCGATCAGCCGTTCCACCTCCGAGTTCTGTGATCCGCACGAGACGCCCTGGCAGCAGACGCTGGTCGAGTTCGTCGGCGGGTACGTCTTCCTGATCGCCGCCGGACCCGGCGCGTATCTGGCGGTCTCGGCCACCGAGGCCGTGGACATGGAGGCGGTCAGCTACCGGATGCAGAAGCTGGTCGACCGGCTCGGCAAGGAGCTCACCAGCCCGCCGCGGCAGGGCCTCCCGCGGCAGGGGATCGGCAGCCACGCATGAGTCCGGGGCGGCGCGAACGAGGGTTGGTGCGGCCGTATGTGGTCACCGACGGCCGTGCCTACCCGACTCGCAACACCTTCGACCTGGTGACCTTGGTCATGGCCCACCCCGACCGGCCGCTCACCGGGCTCGGCCCCGAGAAGCGGCGGGTCATGGAGCTGTGCCTGGGCGGCGCGCTCTCAGTGGCCGAGGTCTCCGGGTACCTGGAGCTGCCCGTCAGCGTCACCAAGGTCCTGCTCGGCGACCTCGTGGACAGCGGCCACGTCTCCACCCGGTCCCCGATCCCCGCCGCCGATGTTCCCGACACCCAGCTTCTGCAGGAGGTGCTCGATGGACTCCGCGCTCGCCTCTGACGACAAGGCGGTCTACCTGCCCAACACGGTGCGGGTGGCGGCGAAGATCCTGGTCGTCGGACACTTCGCCGTCGGCAAGACGACCTATGTGGGCTCGCTGTCAGAGATCCGGCCGCTGCGCACCGAGGAGACGATGACCCAGGCCGGTGCGCTCATCGACGACCTTCGGGGTACCGAGGACAAGACGACCACCACCGTCGCCATGGACTTCGGCCGGCTCACCCTCAGCGACTCCCTGGTGCTCTATCTGTTCGGCGCGCCGGGACAGCAGCGCTTCACCCGGCTGTGGCGGGACATGACGAACGGGGCGCTGGGCGCGCTCGTCCTGGCCGACACCCGGCGGCTGGAGCAGTCCTTCCCGGTGATGGCCGTCCTGGAGGAGCACGGACTGCCGTACGCCGTCGCCGTCAACCAGTTCGAGGGCTCTCCCCGCTTCGCGGAGCCGGAGGTCAGGGAGGCCCTCGATCTGCTTCCGGAAACCCCCCTGGTGACCTGCGACGCCCGGGACCGGATCTCCTCCACCCACGCGCTGATCGCCCTCGTCCAATATCTACAGGCCCGCCAGACCGGTAGTTCTCAGGAGATTGTGTGACCAACCGTCCAGCCGCCGGCCCCGTTCCCCCACCGGGCTGCCCCGCGCACGCGGGCCCCGCCGAGGCCGCGGGCGGCACCGGGCACAGCGCGGCCGTACCGATGTACAGCCCCGAGTTCGCCGCCGACCCGCACGGCACCTACGCGCGGATGCGCGCCACCCATGGGCCGATCGCACCGGTCGAGCTGACGCCGGGGGTGTACGCCTCGCTGGTCACCAGCTACCCGCTCGGCCTGGAGATCCTGCGCGACACCGAGCGGTTCGCCAAGGACCCGCGCGGCTGGCAAGCGATGCAGGACGGGACCGTGGGGCCGGACAACCCGGTCGCCCCGATGATGATGTACCGGCCGAACGCGCTGTTCAGCGACGGGGAGGCACACGCCCGGCTGCGCGGGGCGATCACCGACAGCCTGGACCGGGTGGATCCGCACGCTCTCAGCGAGTACGTCGAGCGCAGCGCCGAGACGCTGATCGACGCCTTCGCCTCCCGGGGCGAGGCCGACCTGATCACCGAGTACGCGTCGGTGCTCCCGCTGCTGGTCTTCAACCAGCTCTTCGGCGCACGCCCCGCGGACGGGCCGAAGCTGGTCGAGACGATGATGAAGCTCTTCGACAGCGGCGAGGAGGCGGCGGCGGCCAACGACGAGCTGCTCCACTGGATCTCCGGCCTGCTGGCGGACAAGCGCCGGAAGCTCTCCGCCGACGTCACCTCCTGGCTGATCGCGCATCCCTCGCAGCTCACCGACGACGAGCTGATGCAGCAGATGATCCTGCTGATGGCGGCCGGTACCGACCCCCAGCAGAACCTGATCGCCAACGCGCTGCGCCTGCTGCTGTCGGACGACCGCTTCGCCGGTGAGCTGTCCGGCGGCAGCATGCCCGTCGAGGACGCCCTGGACGAGGTCCTGTGGAACGACCCGCCGATGGCCAACTACGGCACCCGGTTCCCCCGGTACGACTGCGACGTGGCGGGCGTACGGCTGCGCAAGGGCGAACCGGTGCTCATCAGCTACGCCGCGGCCAACCACGAGGCGGCCATGGCCTCCGAGCGCCGGTCCGGCAACCGGGCCCACCTGGCCTGGAGCGCGGGCGCCCACCGCTGCCCCGCCGAGCGGCCCGCCCGGGTGATCGCCTCCGTGGCCATCGAGCGGCTCCTGGACCGCCTCCCGGACATGGAGCTGGCGGTTCCCGTCGAGCGGCTGACCTGGCGGACCGGGCCCTTCGCCCGCGCCCTGGCCGCCCTGCCGGTGCGCTTCCCCGCCCAAGCGGTGGCCGTGAACGAGCCGTTCGCGGCGTCCGTGTCCGAGCCGGTCCGATTCGACGAGACCTCTGGAGTCAGCCAATGGAACCCCGTCCCATCGTCCTCGACCCCGCCGGCCGCGACATCGCCGGAGAGGCAGCCCGAGTCGCCGCAGGCGGCGAGGCGACGCTTGTTGAGCTTCCTGACGGCGTGGTGGCGTGGGCAATAACCCGCCAGCGGACCCTGAAGGAGCTGCTGACCGACCCCCGGGTCTCCAAGGACCCCCGGCAGCACTGGCCCGCGTGGATCAACGGTGAGATCACGCCCGAGTGGCCGCTGATCACCTGGGTCGCCGTCGAGAACATGTTCACGGCCTACGGCGGTGACCACCGGCGGCTGCGCACCCTGGTCTCCAAGGCGTTCACCGCCCGGCGCACCGCCGCCCTGCGGCCGCGCGTCGAGGAGATCTGCACCACGCTCCTGGACGACCTGGCCGCCGCGCCGGGCGAGGTGGTCGACCTGCGCGAGGCGTACGCGTACCCGCTGCCGATCCAGGTGATCTCCGAGCTGTTCGGGCTCGACGACGAGAACCTGCGCGAGCGGATGCGCCGGGTCGTGGACAGCATCTTCCACACCTCCGCCTCCCCGGAGGAGGTCACCGCCACCTTCAACGAGATGTACGCCGTCCTCGGCGAGCTGGTGGCTACCAAGCGCGAGCGGCCCGGCGACGACCTGACCAGCGGGCTGATCGCGGTGCGGGACGAGGAGAGCGGCTCCAAGCTCAGCGAGAAGGAGCTGACCGACACCCTCGCCCTGTTCCTCTCGGCCGGTCACGAGACCACCGTCAACCTGCTGGACAACGCCATCCACGCGCTGCTCACCCGGCCCGAGCAGCTCGAGCACGTCCGGGCCGGGCGGGCCACCTGGGAGGACGTGATCGAGGAGACGCTGCGCCACTCCGCCCCGGTCGCCAACCTGCCGCTGCGCTACGCCGTGGAGGACATCGAGCTGGACGGCGGCGTGGTGCTGCACAAGGGCGACGCGATCCTGGCCGCCTACGCGGCCGCCGGACGCGACCCGGAGGTGCACGGCGCGGACGCGGACCGCTTCGACGTCACCCGGCGGCTCAAGAGCCATCTGGCGTTCGGCCACGGCGTCCATCTGTGCGTCGGCGCCCCGCTGGGCCGGCTGGAGGCCGCGATCGCGCTCCCGGCGCTCTTCGACCGCTTCCCCGGGCTCACGCTCGCGTCCGAAAAGGAGCCGCTGGAGCCGGTGGAGTCGTTCATCTCCAACGGCCACCGCACGCTGCCCGCGCGCCTGGCCTGATCGCCTCCGGCGCCCTGCTCCCGCCCGCCCCTTTTCCCGGGGGTGGGCGGGTGGGCGGGGGCCCGGGCTACCCCTTACGATCCTCTGCGTGTCCAAACTGACCGACCTCCCGAAACGGGTCCTGATCGGGCGGGCCCTGCGCAGCGACAAGCTGGGGGAGACTCTCCTCCCCAAGCGCATCGCGCTCCCCGTCTTCGCCTCCGACCCCCTGTCCTCCGTCGCGTATGCGCCGGGGCAGGTGATGATCGTTCTGTCCGTGGCGGGTGCGTCGGCCTACCACTACAGCCCGTGGATCACGATCGCCATCGTCGTGCTGATGTTCACGGTGGTCGCCTCGTACCGCCAGAACGTGCACGCGTACCCCAGCGGGGGTGGTGACTACGAGGTCGCCACCACCAACCTCGGCCCCAAGGCGGGTCTGACCGTTGCCAGCGCCCTGCTGGTCGACTACGTCCTCACGGTGGCGGTGTCGATCTCCTCCGGTGTGGAGAACCTCGGTTCGGCCGTCCCCTTCGTCGTCGAGCACAAGACGCTGTGCGCGGTCGGGATCATCCTGCTGCTGACGCTCATGAACCTGCGGGGCGTACGGGAGTCGGGCAAGCTCTTCGCGATCCCCACCTATGTCTTCGTCGGCGGCGTCTTCGTGATGATCCTTTGGGGCGCCTACCGCGGGCTGGTCCTGGGTGACGACATGAAGGCCCCCACCGCGGGCTTCGAGGTCCACGCCGAGCAGACCGGGCTGGCCGGCTTCGCGCTGATCTTCCTGCTGCTGCGCGCGTTCTCCGACGGCTGCGCCGCCCTGACCGGCGTCGAGGCGATCAGCAACGGCGTGCCCGCCTTCCGCAAGCCCAAGAGCCGTAACGCGGCGACGACGCTGGCGCTGATGGGCGGCCTCGCCGTGACCATGTTCGTCGGCATCATCACGCTGGCCCTGGTGACCAACGTCAAGATGGCCGAGAACCCCGCGCAGGACCTGCTGAAGAACGGCACCCCGCTCGGCGCCGACTACACCCAGAACCCGGTGATCTCGCAGGTCGCGGCCGCGGTCTTCGGCGACGGCTCGTTCTTCTTCGTGGTGCTGGCCGCGGCCACCGCGCTGGTGCTGTTCCTGGCCGCCAACACCGCGTACAACGGCTTCCCGCTGCTCGGCTCGATCCTGGCCCAGGACCGCTATCTGCCCCGCCAGCTCCACACCCGCGGCGACCGGCTCGCCTTCTCCAACGGCATCGTGCTGCTCGCCTCGGCCGCCGCGGTCCTGGTCTACCTCTACGGGGCCGACTCCACCCGGCTGATCCAGCTCTACATCGTCGGCGTCTTCGTCTCCTTCACCCTCAGCCAGACCGGCATGGTGCGGCACTGGAACCGCCACCTGGCGACCGAGCGGGACCCGAACGCCCGCCGCCGGATGGTCCGCGCCCGCGCGATCAACACCTTCGGGGCCTTCTTCACCGGCCTGGTGCTGGTCGTGGTGCTGCTGACGAAGTTCACCCACGGCGCCTGGGTCGCCCTGCTCGGCATGGTCATCTTCTACGTCACCATGACGGCCATCAGGCGCCACTACGACGGCGTCTCCGAGGAGCTCGCGGCGGCCACCGAACAGCTCGACGAGGAGGAGGTGCGCCCCTCCCGGGTGCACTCCCTGGTACTGGTCTCCAAGGTCCACAAGCCGACGCTGCGCGCCCTGGCCTACGCCAAGCTGATGCGCTCGCACCGGCTGGAGGCGCTGAGTATCAACGTGGACCCCGCCGAGACGAAGGCGCTGCAGCGGGTGTGGCAGGAGCGCGGCATCGATGTGCCGCTGAAGATCCTCGACTCGCCCTACCGCGAGATCACCCGGCCGGTCATCGACTACGTCAAGGGCCTGCGCCGGGAGAGCCCGCGCGATGTGGTCTCCGTCTTCATCCCCGAGTACGTGGTCGGCCACTGGTACGAGCATCTGCTGCACAACCAGAGCGCGCTGCGGCTCAAGGGGCGGCTGCTGTTCACCCCGGGCGTCATGGTCACCTCCGTGCCGTGGCAGTTGGACTCCTCCGAGCTGGCCCGGAAGCGGGCGCGCAAGCGGGCCGAGTGGAACGCCCCGGGGGCGGTGCGGCGCGGCCCGGTGATCCCGGCCAAGCGGGAGAAGGGCGAGAAGGGCGAGAAGGGGCCCAAGGGCGAGAAGCCGGGCGTCACCTCGCAGGTTCCCTGACGGTGGGCCCGCAGGCCCGCGGGCCCGGGGCATCAGGGCGTGACGGGGCGAGGGCGAGCGCGACGTAGACTGGTGGGCTGTTGTCCCACCGCGCCCCCTCACCCCCTCTGGAGCCTGAACCCGCCATGCAAAGTGAACCCAAGGCATCGCTGGTCGGCGAGGAGTACGAGGTCGAGGTCGGCCCGGTGGCGCACGGCGGCCACTGCATCGCCCGGACCGGCGAGGGCCAGGTGCTCTTCGTCCGGCACGCGCTGCCCGGTGAGCGGGTCATCGCCCGGGTGACCGAGGGCGAGGAGGGCGCGCGCTTCCTGCGCGCCGACGCGGTGCGGGTGCTGGACGCCTCCAAGGACCGGGTCGAGGCGCCGTGCCCGTTCGCCGGCCCCGGCAAATGCGGCGGCTGCGACTGGCAGCACGCGGCCCCCGGCGCCCAGCGCAGGCTGAAGGCCGAGGTGATCACCGAGCAGCTCGCCCGGCTGGCGGGGCTCACCCCCGAGGAGGCGGGCTGGGACGGCACGGTCGAGCCCGCGCCCGGCGACAAGGTGGCCCGCGGCGAGGTCCCGGCCTGGCGCACCCGGGTGCAGTACGCGGTGGACGAGCAGGGCCGGCCCGGACTGCGCCGCCACCGCTCGCACGAGGTCGAGCCGGTCGACCACTGCCTGATCGCCGCCCCCGGCGTCACCGAACTCGGCGTCGAGAAGCGCGAATGGCCCCAGATCGCCAGCGTGGAGGCCATCGCCGCCACCGGCTCCTCCGACCGTCAGGTCGTCCTCACCCCGCGCCCCGGCGGCCGGCTGCCCATCGTCGAGCTGGACCGGCCGGTCTCGGTGCTGCGGGTCAGCGAGTCCCGCGGCCGTGACCGGACCCGTCTGGTGCACCGCGTCCACGGCCGCCCCTTCGTCCGCGAGCGCGCGGCGGGCCGCACGTGGCGGGTCGGCGAGGCCGGTTTCTGGCAGGTCCACCCCAAGGCGGCGGACGTCCTGGTCGAGGCCGTCATGCAGGGCCTGATGCCCCGCCAGGGCGAAACGGCCCTCGATCTGTACTGCGGAGTCGGCCTCTTCGCGGGCGCGATCGCCGAGCGGGTGGGGGAGCGCGGCGCGGTGCTGGGCATCGAATCCAGCAAGCGCTCGGTCGAGGACGCCCGGCACAACCTCCAGGACCTGGAGCGCGTCCGCATCGAGCACGGCAAGGTCGAGCAGGTGCTGCCCCGCACCGGGATCACCGAGGCCGACCTCATCGTCCTGGACCCGCCCCGCGCGGGCGCGGGCAAGGAGACGGTGACCCGCCTCGCGGCCCTGGGCGCCCGCCGCATCGCCTACGTCGCCTGCGACCCGGCGGCACTCGCCCGCGACCTGAAGTACTTCCGCGAGGAGGGCTACTCTCCGCGTCGCACGCGTGCCTTCGACCTCTTCCCGGTCACCCACCATGTGGAGTGCGTGGCGGTGCTTGAACCGGCCGCTAAGGGCTCCTGACCTGCGGTTTTGCGCGTGTGCATGATGTGCGGTGTGGGCGTTACGGGCGATATCCTGACGCTGGAATGACGCTCGTGACGCTCATTTGACGCTCGTTCTGATGGTCTGTCAGGCAACCTGTTCGGGTAGGTCAGACCTTGTCAGGGGGGCGTAAATCGATGGGATGCCGAGGGTAGGCGACGCTGAGCGCAGACCTACCGAGTCCTGTTGGTCAGATGTCGCGGAAGAGACCAGCGAGCGCGGTGACCTGCCGCGATGACTGGCTGATGGTCGCTGACCCGAGCGAATGACCTTTCGCCTGTTGCCACGCGGCACGGCGGGCCCGGGGCCGGGCTCGCCGACACCGCCCTGTCGGACCCGAGCGACACCTTCGAGGGCATCGGCAAGGATCTGGGGATCAGCCGGGAGACGCTGCGCCCGCCACGATCGGCCTCGGCTACCTGGGGTCCGCCGTTGTGTACGGCGTCGCGATCGCCGGTCCCGCGATCGCTCACTCTGGGGCAGCCTGAACGCGGTGGCCGCCTTCTGGGCCGCCCACGTCATCACCCGCCCGCTCGGCGCCTCCGTCGCCGACTGGATGGCGGTCGGCCGGGGACGGGGCGGGCTCGCTCTCGGCCTGGGGCCGGTCACGCTGTCCTGGACGGTGGCCATTTTCGGCTTCGTAGGCTATCTGGCCGTCTCCCGCAAGGACGTCCAGCACGACCCCATGCCGTGACACGGCAGAGCGCCGAGCGGGTCTGTCGTCACCCGGCAGGCAGGCTGACCACGAAGCGTGCCCCGGGCGTGTGCCCGGGGTCGTTGGCCACCTCGCCGCCGGCGGAGCGGGCGAGACGTCGCGCCAGCGGCAGCCCCAGGCCCGCTCCGGCGTGCCCGTCGCCGGGATCCGCACGTCGACCGGGCTCGAAGAGCTGTCCGGCGAACGAGGGTGGTACGCCGGGTCCGTCGTCGATGACGTCGACGCGGACGCCGTCGGGGGCGGAGTAGGCACGGACGGCGACGCTGGTGTGTGCGTAGCGGCAGGCGTTGGCGAGGAGCGGGCTGACGATGCGTTCGAGGAGGGCGGGCGGGACTCCGGCCACAAGGGGAGGGCCGCCGGTGGTGAGCGTCACGTGGTCCGGCACGTCGAGGGCTTCGGTGAGGCGGCGCAGCGTGGGCAGGACCTCCACGGTGCCGGGAGCGGTGAGTGTGCCGTTGCGGGCGTCCTCCAGGAGCGTGTCGCAGATCGTGCGCATGGACTCGGCGGCATCCGCGATGACCTGGTGGGTGGCGTGGGTCTGGTCGGCTGTGCGGGGGCGGGTCCGCCACCAGTCGAGTTCGGCGATGATCCGGCTCAACGGTGTGCGCAGCTCGTGCGAGAGTTCTCCGGTGAGCTGCCGCTCGTGGCGCAGCAGGGTGCGGATACGGTCCAGGATGGCGTCCAACGACGTACCGAGGCGGGCGAGTTCGTCAGGGTGGCGCATACTCCCGAAGCGTTCCTCGGAGGCCACGGCGCTCCACTGGGTGGCCTGGTCGGTCATCGTACGGACGGGGCGCAGCGCGCGGCCGACCGCGAGCCGGGTCAGGGCGTAGGTGCAGGCGAGCATGACGGCGTCCAGGACGAGCGATCCCAGGAGCAGGGTGTCGGCCGAGCTCCGGTAGGGCGAGAGGTCCAGCGCGGTGACCACCGTGGCCTCGTTCTTCTCACCGGGGACCGGCTGGGAACACAACCGGAGGGGGCCCCGCACGTCGACGGTGGCGCACCGCCGGCCGCCGTGCCCGGCGAGTGTGTGGGCGAAGCGGGTCAGGGCCCCGGCGGCCGGCGGAGCTTCGAGCAGGCGTCGGCCGGAGTAGATCCACACGTTGGCGTCGAGGAGGTCGTCGTGCGAGGTCTCCAGGACGCGTACGGTCGTCCCGCTGGTGTCGACGGTCGTCGCGACGGCGGCGGCGCGGGTGCGGAGTTCGTCGTCCGCCTGGTGCTGGAGGCGGTGCTGGGCCACGGTGTTGAAGGCGACGGTGAGGACCAGCATCAGCAGCGTGGCCGTGACGAGCGCCACGAGTGAGAGCCGGCCGCGCAGCGTGCTGGGCGCCAGACGGTGAAGGAGGGCGGTCGCGGCGGGGCGCGGCCGGTGGCGGACCTCGCTCATGACAGGCGGTGGCCGATGCCGCGCGCCGTGCCGATCGTCCGGTCGCTGCCCGCCTCGCGGAGTTTGCGGCGCAGCCTGATCAAGTACTGGTCGAGGGTGTTGTCGCTGACCTGGGCCCCTTCGGGCCAGGCCGCCCGGACCAGTTCGCGGCGGCGCACGACGGCGCCGGGAGTGGTCATGAGCGCGGCCAGCAGACGGAACTCGGTCGGCGTCGGATCGACCCGGGTGCCCCGGACAGCGACCGTGTGCCGGACGGCGTCCAGTACCAGGTCTCCCGCCGTGGCGACCGGCGGCGGCGCGGCCCGCTTCAGAGCTGCCCGCAGGCGGGCCGCGAGTTCGGCGAGATGGAACGGCTTGGGCAGATAGTCGTCGCCTCCGGCCGAGAACCCGGACAGCCGGTCGGTGAGCCGGTGATGGGCGGTCGGGAAGATGACGGGAGAGAGGAAGCCGTTCGCGCGCATCGCCTGGCACACGTCCCGTCCGTCCGCGTCGGGGAGCCCGATGTCGAGCACGGCGGCGGAGATGCCGGCGGTGGCCGGCCGCAGGGCGGTGGCGCCGTCCGGCGCCGGGACGGTGTCGAAGTCCTCGTCGCGCAGCCCGCGCACCAGCACGTCACGCAGGGCGTGATCGTCCTCGACGACCAGGATCGTCTGCCGCATGGTCCTCCCTCGGTTCGCGTGTCGTGTCCGTCCGGCTGCCCGCCGCATCCGACGGCTATTTCCCTCCGCGCGCTGTGTCCGTCCGCGTGGGCCGCCGGATGCACCGCGGCGGAGACATTCGGCCGGTGACTACAATGCAGTAGACGGTCTACTCGACTGTAGACGATCGTGGAGTGAGGGTTCCCATGACCGACTCGAGGGACGAGAGGCGGCCGGCCGGCGACCTCGAAGCGGCCGTCATGGCCGCACTGTGGGCCGCCGGGGGCCCCGCTCACGCCCGGGCGGGTGCAGGCCGAACTCGGCAGCGGCCTGGCACGCACGACCGTGGCGACGATCCTGACCCGTCTGCACGAGAGGGGCATCGTCGGCCGTGAGCGGCTGGGGCGCGGCTTCGCCTACTTCCCGGTGCAGGACGCTCCCGGCCTGACCGCCCGGCGAATGCACACCGAACCAGACCTGGATGCCGACCGGCGGATGGTCCTGGCCCGCTTCGTCGCCCAGCTCGGCCCGGGCGACGAGGAGGTCCTGCGCCGGCTCCTGGATGGTGACGAGCGATGACCGCCGTCCTGTTCGTACCGCTGATCCTGCCCTTCCTCGCGCCGGCGCCGGCCCGCCGGACTCTCGACCGTCTCGCCCCCGCCACCGCGCTGTGGATCCTGGCCGCCTCGGCACTGGCACTGGCGGGAACCTGCGTCGCCGCCCTCAGAGCGCTGGTCCTGACCGGACTGCTCAAGCTCCCCGCCTTCGCCGCCCTCGGTGAACTCATCCACCCCTTGCGCACGCCCTCCGACTTCGTCGTCGTTCCCGCGGCGTCGGCGGCCACGGGAGTGCTCGCCCTCGGCGTCATGACCCTCGTACGCTCGGCCTTCCGGCAGACCCGCGCTTACCGCGCCGCCCGGACGCAGGCCGGCCGCCGCCCGGACGCCGGTGACCTCTGCGTCGTCGACTCGCCCCACCCGGACGCCTATGCCCTGCCCGGACGGCCCCACCGCATCGTCGTCACCACCGCGATGCTGCGCAGCCTGGGACCTGCCGAACGCGAGGCCCTTTTCGCCCATGAACGGGCCCACAACCGGGGGGCTGGCCACCACTACTTCCTGGCCGCCGCGGAACTCGCCGCTCACTGCCACCCGGCCCTGCGCCGAGTGCGCGAGATCATCCGGCTCGCCGCCGAGCGGGACGCCGACGAGGCCGCCGCCACCGCCGTCGGGGACCGGCGTCTGATCGCCACCGCCATCGCACGCGCCGCCCTGGCCGGCCACGCCTCCCCGACCACTCGCCCGGACTTCGCACCCGCAGCGACGACGGGCCCGGTTCCGCAACGCGTCGCCGCCCTCCTCGGCCCCGCCGTGAGACGCCCTCGACCAAGCGCGGCCGGCAGCCCTGGCCGCGACCGGCGGAGCCGTGCCCCAGCGGGTGCGGGCCCTGCCGGCCCCGCCTCCCCCGCGCCGCACCCTGCCCTTCGTGGCGGGCGCCCTCCTGCTCACCCTGTGCTGCGCCGGCCGCCAGCGCCGCCTCCGACAGCGAGAACCTGGTCGACAGCGCGGAGCGGGCCCAGTGCCCGGCGGACGCCGGAGCACCGGGCGCGGCATGGGCGGGGCACCGTCCGCAGCGGCCCGACGACGCCTGCTGCGACGACCGCGGAGCCGGCGACCACGCAAGGCACCGCAGGTAGCCGCGTAGTACCGCGGTACCACGCGGACGGCGTGGTTCAGGCTCCTGGTACCACGGGATCGGCTGGCGCGGCTCTTAGCGTGGCCGGTGAGGCGTCGGAAGCGACGGACGCCCGAGCCCCACAGGGAGAACACGGATGATCGAGGCGCAGCAGCTGACCAAGCGGTACGGCGAGAAGACGGCCGTCGACGGGCTGGACTTCGACGTGAAGCCGGGCACGGTGACCGGCTTCCTGGGCCCCAACGGCGCGGGGAAGTCCACAACCATGCGCATGATCGTCGGGCTCGACGCCCCGACCAGCGGCTCCGTCACCGTGAACGGCCGCCGTTACGCCCGCCACCAGGCGCCGCTGCAGGAGGTAGGAGCGCTTCTGGAGGCGAAGTCGATCCACCCGGGCCGCTCCGCCTACAACCACCTGCTGGCACTCGCGCTGACCCACGGCATTCCGCGCCGCCGGGTCCACGAGGTCATCGAGCTGGCGGGACTGGGCAGTGTGGCCAAGAAGCGGGCCGGCGCCTTCTCCCTCGGGATGGGCCAGCGGCTGGGGATCGCGGCGGCGCTCCTGGGCGATCCGCAGACGGTCATGCTGGACGAGCCGGTCAACGGGCTGGACCCGGAGGGGGTGCTCTGGATCCGCAACCTGCTGAAGGCCCTCGCCGAAGAGGGCCGGACCGTGTTCGTGTCGTCACATCTGATGAGCGAGATGGCCCTGGTCGCGGATCACCTGATCATCGCGGGGCGCGGGCGGCTGCTGGCCGATACCACCGTGGGAGACCTCGTCCGGGAGGCCGGCGGCGACACGGTGCAGATTGCTACCCAGGAGGCGGCACGGCTGCGGGAGGTACTGGCCGGTCCCGGCGTCGAGATCACGGGCCGGTCCGGCTCCGAGGAGCTTCAGGTGACCGGGCTGAGTGCCCGTGAGATCGGTCTGAAGGCGGCCGAGCACGGGATCGCGCTGTTCGAACTGACGGCGCGGACGGTGTCGTTGGAGGAGGCGTTCATGAACCTGACCAGGGATGCCGTGGAGTACCACGGCTCCACGACCGTCGAGACCCCTGAGCCCGTCGGGAGCAACGCATGAGTACCTTCACCACGACTGTCGAGACGCCCCCGGCAGCTCCCGCCCGTCCCGCCTACCGGGTGACCGGACGGCGCGTGGTGGCCTCGGAGTGGGCCAAGCTGTGGTCACTCCGATCGACCTGGATCACCCTGGGCCTCGGCCTGCTCTTCCTCATCGCCTTCGGTCTGATCGCCGCGAACCACTACAAGTCCGGCATCGGCTCCGCGCACCAGGACCGTGACTTCGCCACCGCGACGGCCGTGAGCCTGTCCCTCTTCGGCACCAACTTCGCCCAGCTCGCCCTCGGCGTGCTCGGTGTGCTGGTCACGGCGGGGGAGTACTCCACCGGCATGATCCGCTCCACGCTCGCGGCCGTGCCGCGCCGACTGCCCGTGCTGTGGTCCAAGGCGGCCGTGTTCGGGCTGGTCGCGCTGATCGTCGGCACCCTCGGCGCGTTCATCGCCTTCGGGTTCGGCGGCTCGATCGTCTCCGGCACACCCGCCGCGATGAGCCTGACGCACACCGGAGTCGTACGGAGCCTGCTGGGCGCCGGGCTCTACCTCGGCCTGGTCGGCGTCATCGGCACCGCCCTCGGTGCCCTGCTGCGGTCAGTGGCCGGCGGCATCTCGGTACTGGTCGCCACCCTCATGCTGATCCCGGGACTGATCTCCCTGCTGCCCAGCTCCTGGCAGGACGGCGTCAGCCCCTACCTGCCGTCGAACGCGGGCGAGTCGGTGTTCGCCCTCACGCACGACTCCACGACCCTGTCGCCGGGTGCCGGACTGCTGGTCTTCCTCGGCTGGACGGCGCTCGCGCTGGTGGGAGCGGCGTACCGGCTGGTGCGCAGCGACGTCTGACGACCCGCACCATGAGCAGGTGACCACCTTGACGACGACCACCTCCGCCGCGGACGTCGGCGGAACCGGACCGCTGGCCGCCCGGCTCGCCCGGGCCGGCCAGCGGCTGCGGCAGGCGGACCGCGCCCATCCGTGGATGCTGGACACTGCCGTGACGGCGCTGGTCTTCCTCATGTTCTGTCTGCCGGACCTGCTGGACCACGGCGACGCGGGGGAGGGGGACGGCGACGGCCCGCACAGGTTCCACTTCGCCTTCGTCCAGCTCCCCCTGGCGGCCATGCTGGCCCTGCAGGCCGGTCTGGTGCTGCCGCTGCTGTGGCGGCGGCGTCGGCCCATGGCGGCCTTCGTCGCCATCGCCGTCGTGTTCGTCCTGCAGTGGTCGATGGGTGCCGCGCTGCGCGCGGACGTCGCCCTGTTCATCGCCCTGTACAGCCTGGCCTTGCACGGGCAACTGCGCCGACTGCCGTGGGCCTGCGCGGTCATGGCGTCGGGGATGGTGCTGGTCGCGGTGCGCGTCTCGCCGGCCGTGTCGGTCTGGGACGCCCTGTTCTTCCTGCTGAGCACGGCGACCGCGGCCCTGGCAGTCGGTCTGATGGTCCGGACCCGGCGGGCGCAGCTCGCCGGGCTGCGGGAGCGGGCGGCCCGGCTGGAGACGGAACGCGACCAGCGCATCAGACTCGCGACCGCCACGGAACGTGCCCGGGTGGCCCGCGAGATGCACGACATCGTCGGCCACAACCTGGCCGTCATCATCACCCTCGCCGACGCCGGTTCCTACGCCACGGACACGGCTCCCGAACGCGGCAAGGAGGCCCTCCAGCTCATCGGCGACACCGGCAGGACGGCCCTGGGCGAGCTGCGCCGCGTGCTCGGCGTCCTGCGCGAGGCATCGGACGGTGCCCGCCGGACACCTGAACTCAGCCCCCAGCCCGGCCTCGCGGACATCGAGACGCTGTGCGACGGCGTACGCACCGCCGGCCTGGAGATCGTCTACCGGACCGTCGGCGAGGTGGACGCCCTGGACCGGGGGGTACAGCTGGCGGTCTACCGCATCGTCCAGGAAGCCCTGACCAACACCCTGAAACACGCCGGTGCCGGCACCCGGGTGACCCTGTCGGTCGTCAGGGACGAACGGCTCGTCATCCGGATCCGGGACAACGGCCCGGCCGGACACACCGGACCATGGAACGAGGAAGGACACGGACTGGTGGGCATGCGCGAACGAGCGGCACTGTACGGAGGGACCGTGAGCGCCGGACCTGCGGCCGACGGAGGATGGGTCGTGGAGGCCGCCCTCGACCTGACACCTCAGGGAGGCACCCGGTGACCACGGTGCTCGTCGTAGATGACCAGCAGCTGCAACGCTACGGCTTTCGGGTGCTGCTCGACTCCATCCCCGAGACGGAGGTGGTCGGCGAGGCCGGGAGCGGCGCCGAGGCCGTCCGCAAGACCGCCGAACTGCGCCCCGACGTCGTGCTGATGGACGTACGGATGCCCGGCATGGACGGCATCGAGGCGACGCGCCGGATCGCCGAGACCGGGGGGCGTTCCAGTGTCCTCGTGCTGACCACCTTCGACGTCGACGAGTATGTGCATGCCGCCCTGCGGGCCGGAGCCAGCGGCTTCCTGCTCAAGGACGCGCGCCCGGAGGAACTCCTCGCCGGGATCCACGCGGTTGCCGGGGGCGACGCGGTGATCGCGCCGGCCCTCACCCGCCGCATCCTGGACGAGTACGCCAGGCACGTGCCGGCCAGAAGGGGTGACCCGGGCGAGGACCCGCGAGTGGCCTCTCTCACCGAACGCGAGCGCGAGATCCTCGTCGCCATCGGCAAGGGCTGGACCAACGGCGAGATCGCCGCCCGCTTCGTAGTGGCTGAGTCCACCGTGAAGACACACGTCGGCCGGGTCCTTGCCAAGATCGGCGCCCGCGACCGCATCCAGGCGGTGATCTTCGCCTACGACCGGGGACTTGCCCGCCCCGGTGCCGGCTGAACGGAAGGCAGCACCGCCAAGACGTCTTCTCACCCGCCTCTAGCCCAGGAGTCGATTCCGTGGTGTGCGACGGCAAGAGGTGCAAGATGGCCGGCGGATCGAACGCCACCACGACCGGTGTTCTTCGCACCGACCTCCCGAAGCGGGCCGTCCGGCCTCGGCGCCCTCCGGGCGAGTTCCGGCTCGGGGCGGTCGCGGCAGCCTTCACGCTCGCGCAGCTCGTTCTCGTACGGCCGGATCTCGGTCTCGGCTGGGACGAGACCGTCTACGTCAGCCAGGTCAGCGGTCACAGGGAAGGTGACTGTTGTGACCGCGGCCGAGAGCTTGCCGATCACCGTGGGTCGGCGCCTGTACGTCCGGCTGGGAATCACCCTGGTGGCGCTCGCCGCCGCCGGAGGGATGGTCGTCGCGCACCGGGCCACGCTGGACAGCGGCACCGACCGGCTGGCCGCCGCGGACGGGGAGTGGCTGGTGCTCGCCTGCCTCGCCGCGGTGGGCACCTGGGTGGGGCCTGGGCGCCGTCGTGACCAGCGCTCTGTTCCTGGCGGTCATCCTCGGACTGGTCATCTACCTCTCCGCACCCGCAGGGATGCTGCCGAACCGGAGCACGCGTCGGGACCCATGGCCTGAGCCACCAGCCAGGCCCGTGGTTCCTCCCATCAGCTCCGGCCGCGCTCACAGCCGAGTTTGACGACGCAACACCTGCGAGTGACGGCATTGGCGAGGGCTCGGATCGGGAGCCTGGCCAGTCGGCGCCGAAGCCGGCGGTCACGCGTTCGGACGGCGCTCGGGTAGGGGTCGTTGCGTGCAAGGCGGTCTTCTTCCGTCGCGGGGGCGGCGAGAGGAACGGACGACCGTCATGGAGAAAGGGTGCGTGTGTACATGGAGCCGTGCTGCTCGTGATGTACGAGTGGGGCGAGTGATACACACGGTGACAGTCAGGATGTGTTCAGGTTCCAGCTGGCACCGTCGGGCACTATGACCGACGAAACGTCTGGCAGTCCGGTGGTTCCGGAGGCGCGCACCCACCAGCGAGACCAGGAGCGAGCCGGCGAACAACCGGCCCTGCCGGGCTCGCACCACTTCTCCGGCTCTCGAAGGGGAAGTGCCGAGAGAGCCGCTGTGCGGCCAGGACGGGAAGTCGCACGGAGGGATCGGGCGACGCAAATTCAAGCGCTGCGCAGGTTGAATTCCGGGACGAAGTTCACGGAATTCTGGCTGATCTTGCTGGCCGGGGCTCGAAGCGAAATAGGAGGTCATTCCAGCAGGGTGAATCCTCTCCCGGAAAACGCCCTTGGCGGCGCTGCCTGAACAGGATTGACGAGCAATCGAAGTCATGCCGAAGTCCTGCGAATTCCGGACGGCGCTTGGCCATGCATTTCCAGACAATTACCGTTACGCGGACGCGAGGGACGCCCCTTCGTGCTGCCGTTCCATGCGAGGATTACATGACAACTGAGACGACGTCCGAGAACCTTCGGACGCCTGCCAAGCAGATGCTGAACAAGGTTCCCGAGGTCACGATCTGGTTCTGGATCATCAAGATCCTGTGCACCACGGTCGGTGAGAGCTTCGCCGACTGGATCAACATGAACCTCGGTGTCGGCCTGATCAACACGGCATTGATCTTCACAGCAGTTCTGGCAGGCGTCATGGGCTGGCAACTCACCACCAAGCGCTACGTCCCGTTCGTGTACTGGCTCACCGTCGTGGTGGTGAGTGTGACCGGCACCCTCTACACGGACATCCTCACCGACAGCCAGGGCGTTCCCCTCGCGCTGAGCAGTAGCGTGTTCGCCGGCCTCCTGGCCGTTGTCTTCGGGATCTGGTACGCCCGCGAGCGGACCCTGTCGGTCCACACCATCATCACCCGTCCCCGTGAACTCTTCTACTGGCTCGCGGTCCTGGTCACTTTCGCCCTCGGCACCGCGACCGGCGACTGGACCCTGGAGCTGACCGGCTGGACCGCCGGTGTCTCCGTGTTCCTGCCTCTCGGGTTGATCGTCGCGATCATTCTCGGTTGGCGCCTCGGCGCCAACGCGGTGCTCTCCTTCTGGCTGGCCTACATCCTCACCCGTCCGCTCGGTGCCAACCTCGGCGACTGGCTCGGCTCGCCCAGGGGCGACGGCGGCCTTGGTCTCGGCACTGCGATCACCAGCGTGATCTTCCTGGGTGCGATCCTCGCTACGGTCGTGTACCTCACGATCAGCCGCAGCGATGTCATCGAGACCGACGAACGCACTCAGACCCCACGAGCGGCGGACCCGGCGCGTGAGCGGATCATGCTCGGTTACTACGCCGTCGTAGCGGTCGCGACTGCGGCGCTTCTCGTCTGGGCACACCACCAGCCCCACGCGGCCGCGGCCAGTGAGGATGACGCCCCCGCACCTGTAACCGCCCACCTCACCCCGAAGCAGGCGACGTCGCCGTTCCCGCCGGCCGAGATCGCGAAGTTCCGCACGATCGCGGCTGACACCCTGGCAAAGCTCAAGGCGGGCAACCAGTCGGCCGCGACCACCCGCGTGACCGACCTCGAGACTGCCTGGGACGACGACCAGTCCGCCCTTGAGCCCAAGAGCGGGCAGTCCTGGCACTTCCTCGACAGCGAAATCGACCAGGTCCTGACGGCGCTACGGGCACCGAGCCCCGACAAGGCCACCGAGGCCAAGGCGCTCAACACCCTCCTCACCTCACTCGGTTAGCCAACCACCATGACGGATTGCCCCGACGCGTCCCCGGCGCCGGGGCAGCCGACATTCCTGGTTGGGGCGGTTGCCTGAGCTTTGCGAGTGCGACTTACTCAACGCGGATGCGACGGGTGTGCCGGTCGGCTCCACCTTCACACCCGTCGACCTGGCCGCCGCCCTCGATCACGGCGCAGTCCTCTCCCCAGGGCAGTCGGCCTCACCGATCACCCCGGCCTCGAAGTTCAACGGCGACGACGGCATCACCATCAAGAACCAGCAGGGCGGGGAGCTGTTGGACTCGAACGACCCCACGGAGCTCCTGCACCAGCGCAACGACGTGTCCACGAAGCGGGGTTACATCACCCTGCGCAAGGCGATGGAGCAGTCGGTCAAAACCCCCTACGTCCAGCTCGGCGAGTACCTCGGCTACGACAACGTGGAGGCCGGGGCCCTGAAAGCGGGGCTCCTGCGCTCAAGCCTTCCCGTAAGTCCATGTGACCTGCGGCTTTTCTCGTTCTTCAGGTTTCCGGCGAGTGGGGTCGACCTGTTTCCAGGACCGCATGACGTGAAACCTGGTCCGAGCCCCGATCACGCGTCTGACCTGTGTTCTTGTGGGGCGACCCGAGGAACGGCGGAGGCGGTGCCCTGACTCGGCCGGGACGGGGCGGACTGCTGACGCTCGACCGACGCTGCGTTGGACGATGTGTCAGGACGCCGGTCGTTCTCGCGCCGCCGTTGGCCCGATCCGTGCTCTTCAGACGAGGTGCGGACCGGTACCACCTCGCCGCTGGCGATCAGAAAGTGGGTGGCCGACGCTCCGCAGCCGGTCCAGGCTCGGCGCGCGCCGCGACTCCTTCACGGGCCGCCACCAGGCCCCGTGCGATGCCACCGGTCCGCCGGGTTCCGACTCAGGCCGACGCGATGTGCCGGACCGAGCGGCCGACAGCCCGCCCGACGCCTGCGGGCCGACGGGAGGATGCCGCGAGGGATCGCGGTGGGCGGCAGGTGCCTGCGCCGGGCCGCCCGCGCACACGACCGGACGACCACCTCCTGGCGGAAGTGATCCGGAATACGCACTCCGACCCATTGACGCTCGCGTCACAAACCGGTTTAGTGAACGCCAGTCGGCCACTAAACCGGTTTGAACAGCTGGTTCGTCGGCCCCAGGGAACGCGGAGAACGGAAGGTGCCATGGCTCGCAGGCCCACCATCGCCGACGTCGCACGACGTGCCGGTGTCTCACGCACCTCCGTCTCGTTCGCGCTGAACGACCGGCCCGGGATCGCCGAGGAGACCAAGGAGCGCATCCTGACCGCCGCGGCGGAACTCGGCTGGACGCCGAGCCGCCCGGCCCGGGCCCTGTCCCTCGGCAAGGCCGGTGCCTTCGGACTGGTGCTCGCCCGCGAACCCGACCTGATCGGCGCCGACCTGTTCTTCCCTGCGTTCATCGCGGGCGTCGAAGTGGCCCTGGGCGAGCGAGGCGACGGGCTGATGGTGCACCTCACCACTCCGGAGCGTGAGCAGTCCGTGTACGAACGGCTCGCTGCCGACCGCCGGGTGGACGGCGTGCTCCTCACCGACCTGCGGCACGACGACCCGCGTCCCGCTCTGACCCACCGGCTCGGCCTGCCGGCCGTCGTGGTCGGACAGAGCGAGTGGAGCGACGGGCTGACCTCGGTGAGCCTCGACGACCGGCCCGCTTACGTCGACGCGGTACGTTGCCTCGCCGAGCTCGGCCACCGCCGTATCGCGCACGTCGAGGGCCCCCAGGAGTTCCGCCACGCGCACCGGCGCCGGTCGGCCTGGGAGGAGACGCTGCGCGACCTCGGACTGCCCGGAGGCCCCGTGCTGCCCGGCGGCTTCACGGCGGAGGGCGGCGCGCGGGCCACCCGCGAACTGCTGTTGCTGGCCGAGCCGCCCACCGCGATCGTCTACGGAAACGACCTGGCCGCGACGGCCGGGCTGTCGGTGGCCCAAGAACTCGGCGTTCCGGTACCGGAACGTCTCTCGGTGGTCGGCTACGACGACAACCCGCTCACCCGCTACACCCACCCCCCGCTGTCCTCCGCCCGCGCCGACGCGCGGGGCTGGGGAGAGGCGGCGGCCCGGACATTGGACCGGGTGCTCGCAGGTGAGGAGGTGGCACACGTCGTGCTGCCGCCCGCCGAATTCATCCCCCGCGCCTCGATCGGGCCGGCGCCCCGTCCCTGACAACGGGGCGCGGGGCCGTCGAGGCGCGGCAAGGAATTCCCGTCCGGCGACGAGGCCGGGCGTGAACAGTTCGGAGAGTCTTCATGCTGAGGAGAACAGCGTACTCGCTGCTGGTGCTCGCTCTGGCGGGTGCCGCCACCGCCTGTGGCCGGTCGCCCGTCGACCCGGAGACCGCCGCGAAGGCCCGCGGTCCCATCACGATCTGGCTGTCGAACAACGCCCAGGAAGTGGCCTGGGGGAAGAGCATGGTCGAGGCCTGGAACAAGAGTCATCCGGGCCAGCACGTCACGGCCCAGCAGATCCCGGCGGGCAAGACCTCCGAAGAGGCCATCAGCGCCTCGATCATCGCGGGGACCAGCGCCTGTCTGGTCTTCAACACCGCGCCTGCCTCGGTGCCGACCTTCGAGAAGCAGAACGGCCTCGTGTCGCTCAGTGACTTCCCGGACGGTGACGCCTACATCCACAAGCGCGGCGGCGCCCTCACCGAGCAGTACAGGTCGCAGGACGGCGAGTTCTATCAACTGCCGTGGAAGAGCAACCCAGTGATGATCCTCTACAACAAGAAGATCTTCAAGAAGGCCGGGCTCGACCCCGAGCACCCGCGACTGGCGACCTACGGCCAGTTTCTGGAGACCTCCCGCACCCTCGTGCGCAGCGGCGCCGCGAAAGCCGCGATCTGGCCGGCGCCCAGCAGCGAGTTCTTCCAGTCCTGGCTCGACTTCTACCCCGCGTTCGCCGCGGAGAGCGGCGGCAAACGGCTCATCGAGGACGGCGAAGCGCAGTTCGACTCGACGGCCGGCCGTCGGGCCGCCGCGTTCTGGCGCACGCTGTACGCCGAGAAGCTCGCCCCGCAGGAGCTCTACCCCGGTGACGCCGTGAACGACGGAAAGGCCGCCATGGCCACCGTCGGCCCATGGGCCGTCTCCGCCTACAAGGACAGTGTCGACATCGGGGTGGCCCCGGTACCGACCGCCGCCGGAAAGTCGCCAAAGGACACGTACTCCTTCAGCGACGAGAAGTCCGCCGCGATGTTCAGCGCCTGCCGCAACCGGGCCACCGCCTGGGACCTGCTGAAGTTCGCCACCTCCGCCAAGCAGGACGGGTCGTTCCTCGACGCCACCGGGCAGATGCCGATGCGCGAGGACCTGACCGCGCGCTACCCGGCCTTGTTCGCGAAGAAGCCCCTGTACAAGGCGTTCGCCGGGCAGGCCGAGCATGTCGTCGAGGTCCCGAACGTACCGGGCTCCATCGATATCTGGCAGGCGTTCCGCGCCGAGTGGACCAAGTCCGTCGTCTTCGGTGACGGCTCCACGGATGCCGCGCTGCGCAGGGCCTCCGACAAGATCACCAAGCTGCTCGACGAGTACGGAGACCCGTCATGACCGACTCCGCCCTCACCGCCACCAGCGGGAACCACACGCCTCGCGAGGGTGCGGCCGCGCGCCACGGACGATTCCGCTCCGCGACCGGCGCTCTGTTCGTGACCCCGTACGTGCTGTTCCTCGTCGTCGTGTTCGCGGTCCCGCTGGGGTACACACTGTGGATCTCCGTCCACCGCTTCTACTTCACCGCTCCCGGCACACATATCGACTCACCGTGGGTGGGACTGGCCAACTACCGGGATGTGTTCACCGATCCGGTGGTGGGCCGCGCCTTCCTGAACATCGTCGTCTTTCTCGTGATCAACGTGCCGCTGACGGTGTTCCTGGCGCTCGTCCTGGCCTCCGCGCTCAACGCGAAGATACGTTTCCGCATTTTCTTCCGCGCCGCCTACTACCTGCCGTACATCACGGCGAGCGTCGCACTGGTCGCCGTGTGGCAATTCCTGTTCGGTACGGACGGGTTCGTCAACCACCTTCTCGGCTCGTACGCTCCGGACCCCTCGTGGCTGGTCAACTCGCACCTCGCGATGCCGATGATCGCCCTGTTCGTCACCTGGAAGCAGCTCGGCTTCTTCGTGATGCTGTACCTCGCCGCGCTCCAGAACGTCGGCAAGGACCTGTACGAGGCAGCCTCCGTCGACGGAGCCGGCCGGGTACGGCGGTTCTTCTCGGTCACGGTGCCCGGGGTGCGGCCCGCGACGACCCTCGTCGTCATCTACGCGATCATCACGGGCGCCAACCTGTTCAGCGAGCCCTACCTGCTGACCGGCGGCGGCGGGCCCGACCACGCCTCCACCTCGCCCGTCCTGCTCATGTACCAGAAGGGCATCGAGCAGGGCCATCCGGACTTCGCTGCCGCGCTCGGCGTGGTGCTGGTGGGCTTCGTCCTCGCCGTCTCGCTGGCCGCCCGCAAGTTCACCGAGAGGGGCAACTGACATGATCGCCTCCACCCCGACCACGGACCGCGCGATAACGGACAGCGCGACCACGGGCGCCGCGGACCACCCCCAGCCCGCCGGCGCGCGCGGTTCCTGGGGAACGGCCGGCACGTACATCCTGCTCGCACTCGGTGCGGTCGTCTTCCTCTTCCCCTTCTATTACATGATCGTTGGCTCCCTGCGGAAGACGACGACCGGAGACCTGTCCTCCGCCGTGCCCGGCGGGCTCACCGGCAGCAACTACACGGCGGTCAACGGGGCGATCTCGCTGGGCCGTTCGCTGCTCAGCTCCGGGATCATGACCGTCGGCGTCCTGCTGTGCACCCTGGTCTTCGGAGTGCTCGCCGGATACGCGCTCGCCCAGCTGCACTTCCGCGGCCGCGGCACCGTGTTCGCCTCGCTGCTGCTCGTGCAGATGGTGCCCTTCCAGCTCCTGACCCTTCCGCTCTACGTTCTCGTGGTCCGCGAC
The DNA here is from genome assembly GCF_000147815.2 of Streptomyces violaceusniger Tu 4113. Classification (NCBI taxonomy): domain Bacteria; kingdom Bacillati; phylum Actinomycetota; class Actinomycetes; order Kitasatosporales; family Streptomycetaceae; genus Streptomyces; species Streptomyces violaceusniger. Next base: position 2,185,545 of record NC_015957.1, read on the forward strand.
TACGGGCTCGGGGACAACTACATCGGGATGATCCTGCCGTTCGCGATCAACTCGACGGCCGTATTCCTGTTCCGGCAGTTCTTCCTCCAGATGCCGCAGTCCCTCTTCGAGGCCGCCCGCCTCGATGGTGCGGGGGAACTGCGCATTCTGTGGAAGGTCGCGCTGCCGATGGCCCGGCCCGCCGTACTCACCGCGACGCTGCTCACCTTCATCGGCCCGTGGAACGAGTTCCTCTGGCCGTTCCTCGTCACGAAGGACGCCGACAAGCAGCCGCTGGCCGTCTCCCTGGCCAGCTTCCTGTCCAACCTTCAGGGCACGGTCGCCAACCCGACCGGAGCCCTGCTGGCCGGCGCCTGTGTGCTGGCCGCCCCGGCAGTGGCCCTGTTCCTCCTCTTCCAGCGCCACTTCACCTCGACCGACATCGACTCCGGAGTAAAGGGCTGATTCCCCCCATGAGCACCACCAGCGCCGCCTCGCGCATCCCCTATCGCCTGGTACGCAAAGGCATGATCATGTCTCCGCTGCCCGGCGAGGCCAACGAGGCCGAAGGAGTCCTCAACCCGGCGTCGGGGCGCACTCCCAACGGGCGCCTGCACCTGCTGCCGCGACTCGTCGCTAAGGGCAACGTCTCTCGCGTCGGCCTCGCCGAGGTCACCTTCACCGACGGCGTTCCCAGCGGCGTCGAGCGGCGCGGCGTCGTCCTCGCCCCCGACGAGGGCTGGGAGCGCGGAAAGCGCAACGCCGGTGTCGAGGATCCGCGCGTCACCTGGATTCCCTCGCTCGGCAAGCACGTCATGTCCTACGTCGCCTACGGACCGCTCGGCCCGAAGCCGGCGCTCGCCGTGTCCGAGGATCTGACCGAGTGGACCCGGCTCGGCCCGATCCACTTCGCCTACCAGCCCGACCTCGACACCGACCTGAACCTCTTCCCGAACAAGGACGTCGTCCACTTCCCGGAGCCCGTGCCCGGGCCCGATGGCGAACCCGCCTACGCGATGCTGCACCGTCCCATGTGGGACCTCGGCTGGTTCCGGCCCGGCGAGGGCGTCCACCTGCCCGCCGGGATCACCGACGAACGGCCCGGCATCTGGATCTCGTACGTGCCCGTCGCCGAGGTCGAGACCGACATCCGCGCCCTGGCCCGCCCGCGCGCCCACCGCCTCGTCGCACTGTCCGCGCACCCCTGGGAGGAACTCAAGATCGGCGCCGGCCCCGCCCCGATCCGCGTGCCCGAGGGCTGGCTGCTCATCCACCACGGCGTCTCCGGCCATATCGAAGACCCCTTCGCCCAGAACCAGAAGGTGTCCTACGCGGCCGGCGCCATGATCCTCGACCCGGCCGACCCCGCGAAGGTCCTCGCCCGCTCCGAGGAGCCGCTCATGGCACCCGAGACCGAGGAGGAGCGCACCGGCACCGTCCCCAACGTCGTCTTCCCGACCGCCATCGAGGAGATCGACGGGCAGCGGTACGTGTTCTACGGCATGGCCGACGCGCAGATCGGCGTCGCCCTCCTGGAGCGCACGGCATGACCTCCGCGCCGGCCTCGCTCGGCCTCGGTCTGGTCGGGTGCGGCGGCTTCGGGGCGTATGTCCTGGACGCCGTGGCCGACCTGCCCGGGCTACGCCCGGCCGCCGTCGCCGACCCCGACCCGGTACGGGCGAGGGCGCTCGGCGAACGGCACGGCGTCCCCGCGCTCGGCTCCCTGGAGGAACTGCTGGAGCGCGAGGACGTGGCGGCTGTCGCCATCGCCACACCGCCGGCCGCGCACGCCGCCATGGCCACGGCCGCGCTGCGCGCCGGCCGTCACGTGCTCTGCGAGAAACCACTCGCCACCACGGCGCGGGACGCCGATGCCGTGGTCCGCGAGGCCGAGCGCGCGGGCCGGGCCCTCGTCGTCGACCACGTGCTGCGCTACAACCCGCTGCTGCGGGCCGTCGAACGGCTCACCGCCCAAGGACTGCTCGCGCCCCCGCGCCGGTTCCTGTTCGAGAACGACGCCTCCGACCAGGACCTCGGCCCCGATCACTGGTTCTGGGACCGTGCACACAGCGGCGGCATCTTCGTCGAGCACGGCGTGCACTTCTTCGACGCGGCCCGTGCCCTGCTGGGCTCCGACCCGCTCAGCGTGCGCGCGACCGCCGTCCGAAGGCCCGGCGGACCGGTCGACATGGTCAGCGCCGATGTCCTCCACCCGGGCGGCGTCCTCGCCTCCCACCTCCACTCCTTCACTCACGCACACCGCTGCGAACGCCAGCTCATGCGCCTGGACCACGGGTTCGCCGAAACCAGGATCGACGGCTGGATCCCGGTGCGCGCCGAGATCTCGGCGTGGACCGACGAGGACGGTGCCGAGGTCTGGGAGCGACTGCCCGCGCGGGCCGCCGCGTTGCTGCACGTGGCAGGGTTCCGCCCGCACGGTGGCGAGCGCGTCTCGGTCGTCGTCGAACGCGATGCGGGCGCCTCCGGTCCGGTGCGCGGGCGCGGAGAGCAACGCGTCGTACCGCACCATGTCCGCGCCGTGCTCGACCTCGGCGGCGAGGCACGCAAGCCGTACGTCTACCGCGAAAGCGTCCGCGCCGCCGTCGCCGACCTGGTCCGCGTCGCCCGCGACGGCGGCACACCCGTCGCCGACGCGCTCGCCGGTCTCAGCGCCGTCGCCGTCGCCGAGGCCGCCACGCTGGCCGCCGACACCGGCACCGAACAGCCCGTACCCGGCCCCGGCGCCGGACTGCATGTCCGGGAGCCCTCATGAGCTGGTGGCAGGACACCGTCTGCTACGAGTTGTACCCGCGCGCCTTCGCCGACTCGGACGACGACGGGACCGGCGACCTCGCCGGGGCGGCCGCGCGGCTCGGCCATATCGCGGAACTGGGCGCGGACGCCGTGTGGATCACGCCGTTCTACCCGTCACCGCTCGTCGACGGCGGATACGACATCGCCGACCACACCGGCGTCGCCGCGGACCTCGGTACCCCCGAGGACTTCGACCGGCTCACCGACCGCGCCCACGAACTGGGTCTGAAGCTCATTGTCGACCTCGTGCCGAACCACACCTCCGACCAGCACCCCTGGTTCCAGGAGGCGCTGGCGGCAGGACCCGGCTCCGCCGCGCGCGGACGCTACCTGTTCCGCGCCGGACGCGGCCGGTCCGGTGCGCTCCCGCCCAATGACTGGCAGTCGGCCTTCGGCGGACCCGCCTGGACCCGGGTGGGCGACGGCGAGTGGTACTGCCACCTGCACGCTCCCCAACAGCCCGACCTCAACTGGCGTGACCCAGGGGTTCGTTCCGCCTTCACCGACATTCTGCGGTACTGGCTGGACCGAGGCGTGGACGGCTTCCGCGTCGACGTGGCGCACGCCTTGTTCAAGGCCGAGGGCCTGCCCGACGCCGGACCCGGACAGCACCGGGACCCGCTGCGCAACCATCTCATGCCGTACTACGACCAGGACGAACTGCACCCCCTGTACCGCGAGTGGCGTGCCCTGCTGGACACCCACCCGGCGCCGCCCGGCGCGGTACCGCCGCACGACAGGGTGATGGTCGCCGAGTCCGCCGTGTTCGATCCCGACAGGCTGGCCCGCTACATCCGGCCCGGCGAGATGCACCAGGCTTTCAACTTCGCCTTCCTGGAAGCCGCCTGGGATCCGGCGGAGCTGCGCCGCGTCATCGACGCCTCGCTGTCCGCCCCCGGCGGCGGATCGGTCACCTGGCTGCTCTCCAGCCACGACGCGGTTCGACCGGTGACCCGCCTCGGCTCCCTGGGCCGCGCCCGCGCGGCGGCCCTGCTCATGCTCGCGCTGCCCGGCTCCGCCTACCTCTACCAGGGCGAGGAACTCGGCCTGCCGCAGGCCGTCGTCCCCGACGACCGCATCCGCGACCCGCTGTGGGAACGCTCCGGACACACCGAGCGGGGCCGCGACGGCTCCCGCGTACCGCTGCCCTGGTCCGGCGACCGAGCCCCGTACGGCTTCACCACCGCCGGCGCCGAACACACCTGGTTGCCGCAGCCGGACGACTGGGCACGGTACACCGTGGCCGCCCAGGAACAGGACCCCGCCTCGACGCTCGCCCTGTACCGCACCGCCCTCCGGCTGCGCCGCGCCCACCCCGCGCCCGAGCCGACGGCCCCGCCCCACTGGTACTCGGCAGTCGGCGATCCGCACCTCGCCTTCCGGCGTGGCGCACTCGCCTGCGTCGTCAACCTCGGGAACCGATCGCTGTCCTGGGCCGCGCTCGGCGTACCGGGCCGTCCCGTACTGGCCAGCGGCCCCCTCGACGGCCACGCGCTCCCGCCCGACACCGCCCTGTGGCTCCTCGACACCGCCGTTCCACGGCACCACGAAGATGGCCGTGCCCGCTGACCCCGCGTCGCGCACCGCCCTGTCCGCACTCGTGACGGCCCTACGGGGTGCGCGGCACCGTTCACACGCCCACCGTCGGCCGGGTCTCGTCGCCGGAGGCCGGCTCACCCCTCGGTCGGGACGCTCGTGCGACGCTCCGAGGTCCGGACAGCTGGCCCGAAGGGCCAAGAGATACCATCTGACCTGCTGTTTCTTCCACTCGTGCTGCATGCGGCGGGTTTTCGGTGACGCACCGCGTGGAGTGCGTGGCGGTGCTGGAGCCCACGCGCGAGGGGCGCTGAGGCGGGAGGCCCCGGCCTCGGCGCGCCCGCGCGGCATCAGCCGAGCGGGGCGGCGGCCACTTCCGGGCCGGTCCGGGACGGGCCCCGGGTGAGCGTCCACATCATGGCGCCGCCCGCCACGACGGCGCACAGGTGCAGGGCGATCGCGAGGCCCAGCCGCTCGGGGAGCACGACGTCCGGGGGCGCCGCGAGCGCGACGTACAGCGTGAGGGGCAGCTTCCAGCCGCTCCACGCGAACAGCGAGCCCGAGCCGAGCCAGCCGAGGACCGACGGCAGCCAGCGGGGGAGCCGTCCGGGTCCTTCGCGGCCCGGTCGTGCCACCGCGAACGCGGCGACCAGCGCCCATGTGCCGCAGATGCCGCACAGCAGGTGCCAGGTGGCGCGGCCCTCGTCGGGGTGGGCGAGCCCGGCGGTGCCACCCGCCGCCCAGTACAGCCACATCAGCCCGACGGCGGCACCGAGGGCCGCGGCCGCCCGGCCGAGCGGTGAGGGCCCGCCGCCCCGGCCGGTGAACGCCTCCGGCCAGCGCCTGCGCAGATAGGCGGGGAGCGCGAGGGTGAGGCCCAGGCCCATGCCGATGAAGCCGAACTGGATCAGCGCCGCCTCCCAGCCGGGCATCTTCGGGTCGCTGTCGCCCCCGGAGGTGTCCGGCTCCGACAGCAGCGAGTCGACCAGCGCGTACGGCAGCATCGACACCAGGAACCCCGCGCCGACCCAGGCGCAGAGCACCACCGGCACCCCGGGCAGCCGCATCCCCCACGGCCGGGCCAGCGCCAGCCCGAGAGCGATCCCGACGGCCGCCATGCCGACCGTCACGGTGTTGAGCACCACCCACTCGGCGAGCCCGAACCCGGCCCCGACCGGCGCCAGTCCGAGCAGCGAGCCGACCACCCACGACACCTTGATCACGGTATACGGGGCCATGGCGGCGGCGCCCCCGTACGCGGCCAGCCGCCCTACCCGGTCCCACCGGTCCATCGAGCTGCCCTTCTGCGCGCTGCGATCAGCTTCTTCGGTGCGTCGCGCTCGGCGTCGGGGACCGCCTCTCGCACCGGTGGCCCTCCGCGACGATGTCGCGAAGGGCCACCGCGCCGTTCGGGTGTCCGAGGGAGCGTCAGATCACACCCGTACGGTCTCGCCCGCCGCATCGGGCTCCTCGGCCCGCCCGGGGCCAACGGCGCCGGACGTGTCGGGGGAGTCGTGGCGGTGGTTGGGCCACCACGCCTTGGAGCCGAGCATCGCGGTCACCGTCGGCACCAGCAGCAGCGCCATGATGAACGCGGTGAGCAGGATGCCGAAGGCCACGGCGAAGCCCATCTGCTGGAGCATGCTGTTGCTGGCCAGCATCAGCACACCGAAGGTGCCCGCCAGGATGATGGCGGCCGAACCGATCGTCGGCGCCGACTGGGCCACCGCGAGCCGGGCCGCCTCGGCCGGCGTCTTGCCCTTTCTGACCTCTTCCCGCAGCCGGGCCACCATGAGGATGTTGTAGTCCGTGCCGATCGCCACCACGAACAGATAGACGATGATCGGCAGCATGAAGAGCAGGCCGTTCTCGCCCCGGACGTTCTGGAACAGCCAGACCGTGGAACCCAGGGTCGCGGCGAAGCCGAGGCCGACGGCGAGCATCAGATACAGCGGCGCCACCACGCTGCGCAGCAGCAGGCCGAGGATCAGCATGATGGCCAGGCCCGCGACCGGGAACACCAGCCGGTAGTCGTGGTTGACCGCGTCCTCGATGTCGGCCAGCACCGCGGTGGACCCGCCCACCAGGGCCTTGGTGCCCTCGGGCGTGGAGCCGTGCGCGGTGTCCCGCAGCTCCCCGGCGACCAGCTCGATGGCCTTCTCGGAGGCGGGCCGGTACTTGAGCACCACGCTGAACTGGGCCACGTCGCCCTTGGGGTTGAGCACGGCGGGGGAGACCTCGCCGACGCCCTCGACCGCCGTCAGCTTCTGCCGGAACCCGGTCAGCGCCGCGGGGTCCAGCTTGTCGCCGTTCGACTGGACGTACACCAGGCTCGGGTCGGACTCGCCGGCCGAGAAGCTCTTCTGCAGCTCCGCCATGGCCTGGACGGACTCCAGGTCCTTGGGGAGCGAACTCTCGGTGTCGAACTCGGCCTTGAAGCCGAGCGCGCCCACCGCGAGGGCCGCCAGCACACCGGCGGACACCGCGGCGATCAGCCCGGGACGGCGCGACACCAGGGAGCCGACGCCGTTGGCGAGCCGGTTGCGGGGAGCCTTCTTCCACGCCTTGGACGGCCAGAACGCCTTCGTTCCCAGCAGCGAGAACACCGCCGGCACCAGAGTGAGGGCCGCGACCAGCGTCACCGCGACGGAGATCGCCAGCGAGGGCCCCATGGCGCGCATGCTGCCCATCGTCGACAGCACCAGGGCGAGGAAGGCCACGATGACCGCACCGGCCGCCGAGGCGATGGTTTCGCCGACCCGGGTGACCGCGTCGACCAGGGCCTCCTTGGGCTGCTGGCCCTGGCGGAGGTGTTCGCGGTAGCGGAACAGCAGGAACAGCATGTAGTCCGTGCCGACGCCGAACAGCACCACGATCAGGATCGCGGACACGCTGCTGTCGGCCTCGAGCCCGAACCAGTCGCTGGCGGTGGCGATCAGACCCTGGGCCATGATGAACATCACCAGGATCATCAACACGGGCATCAGCGCGATGAGCGGACTGCGGAAGATGGCGCCGAGCAGCACGATGATCAGGACCAGGGTGGCCATCATGATCATGGCGTCGGTGTCACCCGAGGACTGGGTGGCATCGAGGGCGGAAGCCGCCGGACCGGTGACGTCGACCTTGAGCGAGGTGCCCTTCAGCAGCTTGTCGCGGTCCGCGCGCAGGTCCTTGATCGACTGCTGGGTGTCCTCGTTGTAGATGTCCTTCTTGGTCAAGTACACGTTGGCCAGCGCCAGCTTGCCGTCCTTGGAGACGGCCTCGGGTGTGGTCACCACGGACTTGAAGGTCTTGTACTTCTCGTCCTGGAACCCCGCGGTCGCCTTGGTGACGGCGGCCTTGTCGGCATCGGAGAGCTTTCCGCCGTCCGACCGCTGGTAGACCAGGATGGCGGCGGCGCTCTCGTGCTGCGGGAACGCCTGCTCCTGGAGCTTGGTCACCCGCACCGATTCGTAGTGCGACGGCAGGAAATCGGCCTGGTCGGTGCTGGACTTCAGCGGTGGGGCCAGGATGGCCAGGCCGACCGCCGCGATGACCCACAACGCGACGACCAGCCATGGACGGTGGACGGAAAACCGTCCTATTCGCCCGAACATGACGCTCCTTAGGGATTTAAGGTTCCAGTAAAGGGCACGCTAGGACAGCTGTTCCGGCCGCACCATGGGTCCCCGTGGAAATCGACCTGGGGGCTGAGGGCGGCTCCGCCAAAGGGTTTAGGGGAGCGGCCCGAGTATCAGCATCCGTGCTGATGGCACCTCTCGAGCCCCGGGCTGACGGCCACCGTACGAGTCTCCGGTGTCGGTGTGCGGTCGAGCCGTGAAGTGGTGCGGACTGACATGTTGCTGACAAAATTGGGGTGTGTGGCGGCCCGCCGCGGGCACCCCGCCTCCCGCGCCGTCCGCTTCCTGACAAGCCACCCGCCGCGCCTCGCCGAGGCACCCTGCTACGGCTCGTCGAGGCGCCCCGCTACGGCTCGTGGAGGGCCGTCTTCGCGGCCTCGACGAAGTCCGTAAGGGCCTGCCAGAACGGGCGGAAGGCGTCGTGGAAGCGCTGCGGCCCCTCCGGCTCGCCGGAGCGCATCGCGCCCAGGGCGCGGTGGAACGGGCCGGTGGCCTTCTGCAGCGCGTTCGCGGCGGTGGCCGCGGCGGCCGGGCCCTCCAGCTCGACCACGCGCACACAGCGGCGCAGCTTGCCGTACTCGTCGCGTTCGCGCTCGGCCAATTCGTCCAACTCGTCCACGAGGGCGGGGCGGCGCCCCGCCTCGGCGGCTCGCTGGACGGCGGCGATCTCCCAGTACAACTCGCCGATGCTGTGGGTCTGTTCGATCAGATCGAGATACGCGCCGCGCCTGCTGTCGCGCAGCCGCTCCGCGCGCTGGGCGAGCACCGCGGTGTCCGCCTGGATCCGGGCGGCCCGGGTGTTGCCGCGGCTGGTGACCCAACTGGCCAGGACGGCGGTGCCGCCGGTGAGGGCCGCGATCCAGAACGTGCTGTCAGTCATGGCCCCCCCATCCCGTCCTCAACTCCCCGATCTCTGGCCATCCGCCGCCCCTTGGTCATCATGGGCCACCGCGGGTATCCCCCGATGGTAGGAAGATACGGAAGGCGTAACGGTTCAGCGGTATGTGCCAGAGATATGTTCCGGAGCATGAGCGCATCCGGGCTCCTGCCCGCCAGGACCGAACTGCGGCCCATCGTCTCCGAGTTGAGGCTGTCGGCCTTCAAGACCCACCGCCGCGCCGCCTTCTCGCTGGGCCCGCTGACCCTGATCTCCGGTCCGAGCGGCAGCGGTAAGTCCGGGGTGCTGGAGGCGTATGCGGCGCTCGCCCGGCTCGCGGGCGGCGCCCGGCTCGCGGAGGTGTTCCGCGACCCGGCCGCGTACATCCCGCGCCGGGCACGGCCGGACCGGCAGGGGCGGCGCGGGTTCCGTATCGGCTGCACCGTGGACGGCCCGGTCGGGCCCGTGCGGCTCGACGTCGCCGTACAGGCCGAGCCCGAACTGCGCATCGTGGGCGAGCGGATGACGGGGGCGGGGGAGACGCTGCTGGAGACGGCGCTGCGCGACCCGGGGCGGCGCTGTGTCCAGGCCGCCTGGCATACGGCGGGCGCGGTCGCGGTGACCCGCGCCCCGCTGCCCGACGACCGGCTGGCGACCTCGCTGCTGCCGCTGCGGGTCGCGGGCACGACGGAGGGGCAGCGGCTCGCACTGGCCGCCGCCGAGCAGGTGGTCATCGCGCTGCGCTCGGTCTTCCCCTGCGATCCGCGGCCGGAGCGGATGCGGGCGCCGGCGGTGCCGAGGGACGGGCGGCTGCGCGGCTGCTGCGAGAACCTGGCGGCGGTGCTGCGGCGGACCAGCCGGGAGTGCGGTACGCGCCATGCGGCGCTGGTCGCGGCGGTCCGGGCGGGGTGCGTCGGGCCGGTGGAGGGCCTGGTCACCGAGGGGCATGCGGACGGGGTGGTGCGGGCCCTGGTCGAGCAGGGGGAGCTCGGCGCGATGCCCGTGGAGCGGCTGGGCGACGGCGAGTTGCGGTATCTCGCGCTCGCCCTCGTGCTGCTGACCGGGCCCGGTGTGCTGGCCGTGGACCCGGCGGCCGATGTGCTCCCCGCGCGGCAGGTGCTGACCGTGCTGGCCGACGGTTTCGACCGGTGTCTGGACCGGCGGCAGGCGCGGGAGCTCCTGGGGGTGGCGGCCCGGATGTGCGCACGGGGGCACATCCGGCTCGTCGGGACGGTGGGGGACGTGACGGGGGCGGTCGGGGACGCGCCCGTCACGATGGTAGACCTGGGGCGTGAGCGAGTCCTATGAGAGCGAGCGACGAACCGACGGACGAACCGACGGACGAACCGACGGACGAACCGACGGACGAACCGACGGCCTGGATGTGGCGGCGCTGCAGCGCAGGCTGGCCGCCTTCGCGGCGGCGCGCGACTGGCAGCAGTACCACACCCCCAAGAACCTCGCGGCGGCGCTGAGCGTCGAGGCGTCGGAGCTGGTGGAGATCTTCCAGTGGCTGACGCCGGAGCAGTCGGCGCGGGTGATGGAGGACGAGGGCAAGGCCGCCCGGGTCGAGGACGAGGTCGCCGATGTGCTGGCGTATCTGCTCCAGTTCTGCGAGGTGCTGGGGATCGACGCGCTCGCGGCGCTCTCGGCGAAGATCGACCGGAACGAGGGGCGGTTTCCGGTGAGCGGAGGGCGCTGACCGCGCGCGGGGCTGACCGCGGACGGGCGCTGACCGCGAACGCGGGCTTTGGCGGTGAATGGGGGGTCTGGCGGTGAACGGGGGACTATGACGGTGAACGGGCGCTCTGGTGGTGAACCGTGATCTCGGATGGCCCACAGGCCCCCTAACCCTCCGCTTCGTCACTCTCCGTGGTGAGAAAGTTATCCACACCGCAACTGTTGTCAACAGATTCCTGAATTCCCCTAGCTTTTCGGCCTGTTAGTTATCACTCTGGGTAGTGGAGGAGTGACGGGCTCGGAAGTCCGTTGAGAGGGGTGCGGGGAATGGACGCTATGCGGCTGATCGGTGTCACCCGGCACGCCCTGGCGAAGGCCGGGGGCGTGCACGACATCGTGGCCGAAGCCTGGCAGGTTCAAGCGCTGGCCGAGGCGGTCGGCGGTTATTTCGTGGTGAGCGGCCCGGCGGCCGCGCGAGCGGAGGCGCGCGGTCTGTGCGAGGCGGGCGGGCGGGCGCGCGGCGCCCTGTTCCACCCGGCGCTGCACCACCCCGCGCTGCGCGGCGGCGGTTTACGGGCCGCACAGCTCTCGGAGGTGCGCGATCCGAGAGAGGTGCTGCTGGCGCTCGGAGATCTGCTCGCGGAGGCGGGGTTCGCGCTGGTCGGGGTCGCCGCCAATACGGAGGAGGAGGCGCTGTACTGGCAGTGCGTGGAGGCGATCGACGCGGCGGACGAGGCCCGGGACCGGGTGCACGGGATGCTCCGGCATCTCACATTCCGCGAGTGGGGCGGGGAGTGGGGTGGTGCCGCGTGAAGAGGCAGGATGGGGGTCATGGATCTTCGCATCTTCACCGAGCCCCAGCAGGGGGCGACCTACGACACTCTGCTCACCGTCGCCAAGGCCACCGAGGACCTCGGATTCGACGCCTTTTTCCGGTCCGACCACTATCTGCGCATGGGGAGCGTCGACGGCCTCCCGGGCCCCTCCGACGCCTGGATCACCCTGGCCGGGCTGGCCCGCGAGACCCGGCGGATCCGGCTGGGCACGCTGATGACCGCCGCCACCTTCCGGCTGCCCGGTGTGCTGGCGATCCAGGTCGCTCAGGTCGACCAGATGTCGGGTGGACGAGTCGAGCTGGGCCTGGGCGCGGGCTGGTTCGAGGAGGAGCACCGGGCCTATGGGATCCCCTTCCCCAAGGAGAAGTTCGCCCGGCTGGAGGAGCAGTTGGCCATCGTCACCGGGCTGTGGCAGACCCCGGTCGGCGAGACCTTCGGCTATGACGGTGCCCACTACCAACTGGTGGACTCCCCGGCGCTGCCCAAGCCCGCGCAGAGCAAGGTGCCGGTGCTGATCGGCGGCCAGGGGGCGACGCGTACGCCGCGGCTGGCCGCCCAGTACGCGGACGAGTTCAATATGCCGTTCGCCTCGGTCGAGGACAGTGAGCGCCAGTTCGGCCGGGTGCGGAAGGCGGCCGAGGCCGCCGGCCGCAAGGGCGACGACCTGGTGTACTCCAGCGCGCTCGTGGCCTGCGTGGGCAAGGACGACGCCGAGGTCGCCCGGCGGGCCGCGGCGATCGGCCGGGAGGTCGAGGAGCTGAAGGAGAACGGGCTGGCGGGCTCCCCGGCCGAGGTCGTCGACAAGATCGGCCGCTACGCGGAGGCGGGCGCCTCCCGGATGTACCTCCAGATGCTGGACCTTGAGGACCTCGACCACCTGGAGCTGATTTCCTCGCAGGTCCAGGCCCAGTTGGGCTGAGCGAACCACCAGGAGCACCCGTGATGTCCGTAACCCGCACGCCCTTGGCCACCGCGTTGGAGCGCGGACCGCTCGTCCTCGACGGCGGGTTGTCCAACCAACTGGAGGCACAGGGCTGCGATCTCTCCGACGAGCTGTGGTCGGCCCGGCTGCTGGCCGATGACCCGGGGCAGATCGAGGCGGCCCACACCGCCTACGCACGGGCGGGCGCACGGGTGCTCATCACCAGCAGCTATCAGGCCACCTACGAGGGTTTCGCCCACCGGGGCGTGGGCCACGAGCAGGCCACCGCGCTGCTGAGGCGCAGTGTCGAGCTGGCGCGCACGGGGGCCGAGCGGGCGGCCACCGAGCGCGCGACGGCCCGTGACCAGGCCGCGGGCGACCGGGCCGTGGGCGGCGACCGGGCCGCGGACGACCGGGCCGCGGAGCCGGTGTGGGTCGCCGCCTCCGTCGGGCCCTACGGGGCGATGCTGGCGGACGGCAGCGAGTACCGCGGGCGGTACGGACTGAGCGTGGCCGAGCTGGTGCGGTTCCACCGGCCGAGGATCGAGGCGCTGGCCGCGGCCGGGCCCGATGTGCTGGCGCTGGAGACGGTGCCGGACGCCGATGAGGCCGCGGCACTGCTGAGCGCCGTCGAGGGATGCGGGGTGCCGGTATGGCTCTCCTACAGCATCGCGGGGGAGACCACCCGGGCCGGGCAGCCCCTGAGGGAGGCGTTCGCCCTGGCCGCGGGGGTCGACCAGGTGATCGCCGTGGGCGTCAACTGCTGCGAGCCGGGCGACGCCGACCGGGCAGTGGAGATCGCGGCCGACATCACCGGCAAGCCGGTGGTGGTCTATCCGAACAGCGGAGAGGAGTGGGATGCCACGGCACGGAGCTGGCGCGGCCGGGCGACCTTCGACCCGGGGCGGGTGAAGGCATGGCGGGACGCGGGGGCGCGGCTCATCGGTGGCTGCTGCCGGGTGGGGCCGGAGCGGATCGCGGAGCTGGCCGCCGTGGTGAGAAACCATTAGGTGAGGGAGGGGCACCGGGCGATACTCGGACGGGTGTTCTTGACGATAACCACCACCGGCACCGCCGAGCGCCCCGCGACCGACCTCGGGTTTCTGCTGCACAAGCACCCCGACAAGGCGCAGCGGTTCTCGACCTCCTACGGCACCGCGCATGTCCTCTATCCCGAGGCGACCGCCGAACGCTGCACCGCGGCGCTGCTGTTGGAAGTGGATCCCGTGGCGCTGGTGCGGCGGGGCCGCGGCAAGGGCCGGGGCGGCGCTCCCGACTCCGCGCTCGCGCAGTACGTCAACGACCGCCCGTACGCCGCCTCCTCACTGCTGGCGGTCGCGCTGAGCGCGGTCTTCTCCAGTGCGCTCAGGGGCCAGTGCAAGGCCCGGCCCGAGCTGCCGGAGCAGGCGCTGCCGCTGCGGATCGAGGTGCCCGCGCTGCCCGCCCGCGGCGGCGCCGCCCTGGTCGAGCGGCTCTTCGCACCGCTGGGCTGGGCGGTGACGGCCGAGCCGGTGGCGCTGGACGAGGGGTTCCCGCGCTGGGGCGAATCGCGGTACGTACGGCTGGTGCTGGAGGGCGAGCTGCGGCTGGCGGACGCCCTGCGCCATCTGTATGTGCTGCTGCCCGTGCTCGACGACGCCAAGCACTACTGGGTCGCCCCGGACGAGGTGGACAAGCTGCTGCGCTCCGGCGAGGGCTGGCTGGAGCGCCACCCCGAGCAGCGGCTGATCACCAACCGCTATCTGGCCCGGCGCTGGTCGCTGACGCGCAGCGCGCTGGAGCGGCTGGAGCTGGCACGGCTCGCCGAGGCCGACGACACCGAGGCGGAGGAGATCGACAACGCCGTCGACAACGCCATCGGCGAACCGGCGGCCGAGTCGCTGGAGGAGGACGACGAAGCGGGTTCCGAGCAGCGGCCGGTGCCGCTGGCGGTACGGCGGCGGGAGGCGATACTCGACGCCCTGCGCGGGGCCGGGGCGGCCAGGGTGCTCGATCTGGGCTGCGGCCAGGGGCAGTTGCTGGGCGCGCTGCTGAAGGAGGCGCGGTTCACCGAGATCGTGGGCGTCGATGTGTCGATGCGCGCGCTCAACGAGGCGGCACGGAGGCTGCGGCTGGACCGCCCGGGGCCGGACCGTCCGGGGCTGGACACCGGCACGGTCGAGCGGCAGTCGTCGGCCCGGCTGAAGCTGACCCAGGGCGCCCTCACCTACACCGACTCCCGGCTCGCCGGATATGACGCGGCGGTGCTCAGCGAGGTGATCGAGCATGTGGATCCGCCTCGGCTGCCCGCCCTGGAGCATGCGGTGTTCGGCGCCGCACGGCCCAAGGCCGTCGTGGTGACCACGCCCAACGTGGAGTACAACGTGCGCTGGGAGACCCTGCCCGCCGGGCGGATGCGCCATGGCGACCACCGCTTCGAGTGGACGCGCGAGGAGTTCCGGGCCTGGGCGGAGCAGGTCGCCGAGCGGCATGGCTACGCGGTGGAGTTCCGCCCCGTCGGCCCCGAGGACCCCGAGGTCGGCCCGCCCACCCAGCTCGCGCTCTTCCGCCTGGCCGCCGAGGGCGGCGGCGACGGCACGGACAGCCGGAGCGGCGACCGCACCGCGATCACGACGAAGGAGGCAGCAGCATGACCGAGGAGAAGCGCCCGATCGGCGTGCCCGACCTGTCCCTGGTGGTGTTCGTCGGCACCACCGGCTCCGGCAAGTCCACCTTCGCCCGGCACCACTTCCGGCCCACCCAGATCGTCTCCTCCGACGTCTGCCGGGGGCTGGTCGCCGACGACGAGAACGACCAGAGCGCCACTCCCGACGCCTTCGACGTGCTGCACTACATCGTGGACAAGCGGCTGGCCGCCGGCCGGCTGACCGTCGTCGACGCCACCAACGTCCGCAGCGAGTCCCGCCGCAGCCTGATCGGGCTCGCCCGCGAGCATGACGTCCTGCCCGTGGCGATCGTCCTCGACATCCCCGAGGGCGAGTGCGCCCGGCGCAACGCCCAGCGCCCCGACCGCGCCGGGATGCCCGACCATGTCATCCCCCGCCAGCGCCGTGAGCTGCGCCGCTCCCTGAAGTCCCTGGAGCGCGAGGGGTTCCGCAAGGTGCATATCCTGCGTGGCGTCGAGGAGGTCGAGGCCGCGGAGGTCGTCACCGAGCGCCGCTACAACGATCTGCGCCATCTCACCGGCCCGTTCGACATCATCGGCGACATCCACGGCTGCCGCTCCGAGCTGGAGACCCTGCTGGGCAAGCTGGGCTACGCCCTGCGCCGCGACGAGTCCGGCCGCCCGGTCGACGCCGCCCACCCCGAGGGCCGTACGGCGGTCTTCGTCGGCGACCTCGTCGATCGCGGCCCCGACAGCCCCGGGGTGCTGCGCCTGGTGATGGGCATGGTCGCCTCCGGCGCGGCCCTGTGCGTGCCCGGCAACCATGAGAACAAGCTCGGCCGCTATCTCAAGGGTCGTAAGGTGCGGGTCACCCACGGCCTCGCCGAGACCGTGGAGCAGTTGGACCGGGAGCACACGGCGGACCCGGACTTCGTCGAGCGGGTGCGGGAGTTCATCGAGTCGCTGGTCAGCCACTACGTACTGGATGGCGGGGCGCTGGTGGTGTGTCACGCCGGGCTGCCCGAGAAGTACCACGGCCGCACCTCCGGCCGGGTCCGTTCGCACGCCCTGTACGGGGAGACGACCGGGGAGACCGATGAGTTCGGGCTGCCGGTGCGCTATCCGTGGGCCGAGGACTACCGTGGCCGGGCCGCCGTCGTCTACGGCCACACCCCCACCCCTCGCGCCTCCTGGCTCAACAACACCATCTGCCTCGACACCGGCTGTGTCTTCGGCGGCCGGATGACCGCGCTGCGCTGGCCGGAGCGCGAGTTGGTGGACGTCTCGGCCGAGCGGGTCTGGTACGAACCGGTCAAACCGCTGACCACCGAGGCCCCCGGAGGCGCCGACGGCCGCCCGCTCGACCTGGCCGATGTGCGGGGCCGCCGTATCGTCGAGACCCGCCATATGGGCCGGATCGCGGTCAAGGAGGAGAACGCGGCGGCGGCGCTGGAGGTCATGAGCCGTTTCGCGGTCGACCCCCGGCTGCTCGGCTACCTCCCGCCCACCATGGCGCCGACCGCCACCTCCAAGGAGGGGACCGGCGGCGGAGCCGCCGACGGAGGCTTCCTCGAACACCCGGCGGAGGCGTTCGCCGCCTACCGCGCGGACGGGGTGCGCCAGGTGATCTGCGAGGAGAAGCACATGGGCTCCCGCGCGGTGGCGCTGGTCTGCCGTGACGCGGACCTCGCACGGGAGCGCTTCGGCGCGCCGGACGGCGCCTCGGGCACGATCCACACCCGTACCGGACGCCCGTTCTTCGACGACGTCCAGCTCACCGAGACCGTGCTGCGCGTGCTGAGCCGCTCCCTCGAGGACTCCGGGCTGTGGCAGGAGCTGGACACCGACTGGCTGCTGCTGGACGCCGAGTTGATGCCGTGGTCGCTCAAGGCCGAGGGGCTGCTGCGCAACCAGTACGCGGCGGTGGGCGCCGCCTCCCGTGCCGTCTTCCCCGGCGTTCTCGCGGCGCTGGAGGGGGCGGAGGCGCGCGGTGTGGAGGTGTCCGCCCTCCTTGGCAAGCAGCGTGAACGGGCGTCGGACGCGGCCGCGTTCACCGACGCCTACCGGCGCTACTGCTGGCCGGTCGACGGGCCGGACGGTATCCGGATGGCGCCGTTCCAGATCCTGGCCGTCCAGGGCCGTAACCTCGCCACCGCGCTGCCCCATGATCAGCAGCTCGCCCTGGTCGACCGGATGATCGACGCCGAGAAGCCGGCCGCCGACGGCCACGGCGCCCGGCTGCTGGCCCCCACCCGGCGGCTGATCGTCGACACCGAGGACGAGGCGTCGGTCGCCGAGGGCGTGCGGTGGTGGCTGGACCTGACGGCGGCGGGCGGCGAGGGCATGGTGGTCAAGCCCCTCCAGGGCTTTGTCCGCAAGGGCGACGGCCGGCTGGTCCAGCCGGGCGTGAAGTGCCGGGGCCGCGAGTATCTGCGGATCATCTACGGCCCGGAGTACACCCGCCCGGAGAACCTGGACCGGCTGCGGGTGCGCCATCTCGGCCACAAGCGCTCGCTCGCCCTGCGGGAGTACGCGCTCGGGCTGGAGGCGCTGGACCGGCTGGCGGAGGGCGAGCCCCTGTGGCGCGTCCACGAGGCGGTGTTCGCGGTGCTCGCGCTGGAGTCGGAACCGGTGGACCCACGGTTGTAGTGACGACGGTCCAGGGGTGTCCGGCGGATCTTGACGCCTGCGGCGGGCTACTCCCCTCCCCGCCCCTTCCCTCAACTGGGGCTCCGCCCCAGACCCCGCTCCTCAAACGCCGGAGGGGCTGGAAGGCGGGACTTCGCCCCAGACCCCGGGGTCCAGGGGCGAAGCCCCGCATGGTCCGCCGCACATCCCGTGGGGCCTGGCGGCCCAGGCTCCGGGGCCCGGCCGCCGGGGCTCAGACGGCCGAGGGTGCCCGGGCCTCCCGGGCCCGGAACGCACGGCGGTAGTCGTGCGGCGGCACCCCCACCGCACGGGTGAAGTGGCGGCGCAGATTGGCCGCCGTCCCCAGCCCGCACAGCTCCGCGATCCGGTCCACCGGCAGATCGCCGCCCTCCAGCAGCTCCCGGGCGCGCGCGATCCGCTGGCCCTGCAGCCAGCGCAGCGGCGTCGTGCCCGTGGCGGCGTGGAAGCGGCGGGCCAGGGTGCGCGGGCTGGTGTGGGCGCGGCGGGCGAGGTCGGCGACGGCCAGCGGCTCATGCAGCCGCTCGGCGGCCCAGTGCAGCAGCGGGGCGAGCGAGTCGTCGGTGCGCTCCGGCAGCGGCGCCTCGATGTACTGGGCCTGGCCGCCGGGCCGGTGGGCGGGTGCGACGAGCTGCCGGGCCAGGGTGTTGGCCGCCTCGGTGCCGTAGTCCTCGCGCACCAGATGGAGACAGACGTCGATACAGGCCGTGGACCCCGCCCCGGTCAGCACATCGCCGTGGTCGACATAGAGCACGGACGGATCGAGCCGTACGGCCGGATAGCGCTCGGCGAACAGCGCCGCGTACATCCAGTGGGTGGCCGCCGTACGGCCGTCGAGAAGTCCGGTCGCGGCGAGGGTGAACGCGCCCGAGCACAGCGACACGATGCGGGCACCGCGCCGATGAGCCTCGCGCAGCGCGGCGATCAGCTCGTCGGGCGGATCGCCGCGCACATCGGCCGAGGCCGGGACGATCACCGTGTCCGCGGTGATCAGCTCCTCGGTGCCGTACGGGGTGTGGGCGGCGAACCACGAACGGGTGGCGACCGGGTCACCGGCCTCCGTACCGCCCGGTCCGATCGCACAGACCCGCAGCTCGTACCAGGGGACGGGGAGCCCGGGGCGATCGGTGCCGAAGACATGGCAGGGCACCGCCAGGTCGAAGATCGGCATGCCCGGGGTGACGGCGAGGGCTATGGACCGCATGGCAGAAATGTAGCGCATGCTGTCACTCCTGCCACTCGTCCCGTCCTGCCCCGGGGCCGATGCTGGACGGGCATGACGATCCCTTCCTCGAAGGCCCAGGGGAGCGGTGTGCCCGCGGCCACCCCCGATCCGGCCCCCGCCCCCACCCCCGGCCGTCGGCGCTGGCTGATCCTCGCCGTCGCATCGGCGGCCCAGTTCCTCGCCGTGCTCGACATGATCGCGGTCAACATCGCCTTCCCCGCGATCGGCGCGGACTTCCGCTCCGCGACCACCGCCGAGCTGTCCTGGGTGCTCAACGCCTACACCATCGTGCTCGCGGCGCTGCTGGTCCCGGCCGGTCGGCTGGCCGACGCGATCGGCGGGCGCCGCTCGTTCCTGACCGGCATCGCGCTGTTCGGCCTCGCCTCGGTCGCCTGTGGAGCCGCCCCCGGGCTCGGCACGCTGATCGCGGCGCGCGTGGTGCAGGGCGTGGCGGCGGCCGTCCTGGTGCCCACCTCCCTCTCGCTCGCCCTGCCCGCCTTCCCGCCGCGCGAACGGGCCACGGCCGTCGGCGTCTGGACGGCGGTGAGCGCGGTCGCGGCGAGTGCGGGGCCGGTGGCGGGCGGTCTGCTGGCCGCCTTCGACTGGCGCTGGATCTTCCTCGTCAATCCGCCCGTGGTGCTGCTGGCATGGGTGGCCGGGCTGCGGCTGCTGCCGCGTACCGGCCCCGTCCGTACCGGCCCCGTCCCCGGTGAGCGCCGCCGCCTCGATCCGCTGGGCACGCTGCTCGTCCTGCTCGGCACCGGGGCCCTCACCACCGCCTGCGTCGAGGCCGCGGACTGGGGCTACGGCGCCCCGGCCACCCTCGGCTTCCTCGCCGTCGGCCTGATCACGGGCGCCCTGGCCGTGGCGCACGTACGCCGCCATCCGGATCCGGTGGTGGACCCCGCGCTGTTCCGGACCCGTGCCTTCACCGCCGCCACGCTCGGGCTGCTCAGCTACTTCCTCGCCTACGCCGCCTCGATCCTCGCCGCGACCCTGCTGTTCACCGGGGCGTGGGGGTGGTCCTCGGCCCGGGCGGGCCTTGCCGTCACGCCCTGGCCGCTCGCCGTCCTGGTGGTGTCGATGCTGTCGGGGCGGATCGTCCGGGCGCTGGGGGAGCGGACCACGGCCGTCGTGGGCGGGCTGTGCTTCGCCGCGGGGCCGGTGTGGTGGCTGCTCCTCGCGGGCGGCGACGGTGCCCACTACGCCGTGGAGTTCATGCCCGGGCTGGTGCTCACCGGGATCGGCGCGGGGCTCTACCAGCCGGTGATGTTCTCGGCCGCCGGACTGCTTCCGGCCCGTCAGCTCTCCCTCGGCTCCGGGGTGCTCATGATGTCCAGGCAGGGCGGTTCGGCCCTGGGCGTCGCGGCGCTGGTCGTGATCACCGGTGGCGCCGCACGGCCGGGGCTGGACGCGTTGCGTGCCGGGTGGGTTTTCACGGCGGTGACCGCCGCGCTCGCTGCCGTCGCGGGCGCCGCTTTGCGTACGGGAGTTCGGGCCGATCCCGGGGAGAGCGGCGGATCCGGCACGGACCCGCTACGGCACCATTGACGTGCCCGTGCCGGCTGCCTAGCGTGCTGACCGGTCCCTGGGTTCTCCGCAGGCCTGACGACGACGAGCTGAGCGGGGAGGGCGGATGAGCCTTTTCGAGGACGGACGGCCCTTCCTGCACGCCCTTCCGGCCGACGACCGGCGCGCACTGCTCGCCCTTGGCACACCCCGGGCCTACGCCCCCGGCGAGGTCGTGCTGCGCGAGCACGACCGTACGACCTTCGTCGTGGCGATCACCTCCGGCTGGGCCACCATCTCGGTGGAGACCGAGCGCGGGGTGCGGCTGATCCTGGCGCTGCGCGGGGCGGGCGAGGTCGTGGGCGATCAGGCCGCGGTGGACCACGGCTCGCGCAGCGCCACCGTCACCGCGCTCGGCCGGATGGAGGCGGTGGTGGTCTCCGGCGACCGGTTCCGGGCCTATCTGGCCGCACGTCCCGTCGCGACTGTGCTGATCATGCGTCAGTTCAGCTCCCGGCTGCGCAGCTCCGACGGGGAGCGGCGCTCACTCGCCTCGGAGAAGGTGCTGCAGCGGCTGGCGGCCCGGCTCGTCGAACTCGCCGAGCGCACCGGCCACCCCGCCGCCGACGGGGCGATCACCGTCGATCTGCCGCTGCCCCAGCACGACATCGCGGCCGCGGTGGGCTCGACCCGGGAGGCGGTCGCCAAGGCGCTGCGGCTGCTGCGCGGCCAGGGCGTCGTCCGGACCGCCTCGCGCCGCTTCGTGGTGATGGACATCGCACTGCTGCGGCTGCTGGCCGAGGGACGCGCGGCGGGGGAGCACATCCCGGCGCGCCCCGCTACCGACCCCCGCGACTGCCCCCGCGACTGAGCGCGGGCGCGCACTTCCCACGCGTTCTCCGCGACTGTGTAAACGGCTACAGCCGCCCCGCCGTTCCCCGGCGACCCTGGAGTGGCACAAAGGGCGCGGGACCGTGAGCGACGGGGGTGCGCACGGCCCAGTGCCCCGCACCGGAGAAGGGCGGCGGGGCGGGCAGGGGGAGAAACCCCGCCGCCCGCTTCGGGCATTCACCGGCATCCCACCACCATCACCACAGCGGGAATCGGGGGCCACGGCATGAAGGACGGCGGGCGATGAGCGCATCGGAAGACGTCGACGCCCCGGCGGAGTCGCGGGTACGACGGCTGGACATCCCCAAGAGCGGCCCGCTGGACGGGGCGGGCCAGCCGGGCGGCGCCCGCACGGCGCGCGAGGCGCGCGCCCATCTGCGTATCGCCGTCGGCCCGGCCCGGCTGTGCGCCGAACCGGCTCCGTACCCCCTCCCCGAAGGCCCGGTGCCCCGCGAGGAGTTGGACCGGCTGCGGCGGCTCTACCGGACCGCCCCCGGCTATGCCGCGATGCGCGGCCATCTGCGGCGCACGGGCCTGCTGGCGCTGTGCGGCGAACCCGGCACCGGCCGCGCGTGGACCGGGCTCGCCCTCCTCGCCGAATTGTCCGAGCTGGCCGGCGGCGGGGTCTCCCGGCTGGGATCCGGCATTCCGCACGGGCTCGGCCTCCCACACTTGTCCGGCCTCCCGCTCGGGCCCGGTATTCCGTACGGGCCCGGTATCCCACACGGGTCCGGCGCCCCGCATGAGTCCGGCCTCCCGTTCGGGCCCGGCATTCCACACGGTTCCGGCATCCCCCACGGGGCATTCGGCGTGGAGAAGACCGAGCGGGGCCACGGCTATCTCCTCGAACTCCCCGCCGATCAGCCGGACTTCGCGGTCGAGCCCCTGCTGGACCGGCTGCGCGCCCACTTCGCCGGGCATGAGGCGTTCTGCGTCGTCCTGGTCGCGGGCGGCCCGGCCGCCGACCGGCTGCTGCGCGCCCGCCGCCACGCCGTGCCGTACGAGCCCCCGGCCGCCGCCGACGTTCTCGACCGCCACCTCAGCGAGCTGCTCGCCGACCGCCCCACGGGGTTGCTGGAGACGGCCCGCGCCACCGCCCGGCGCCCCGAACTGGCCGAGGCGCTCGGCCTGGACGGGCCGCGGCCCGGCGAGGCCGCCCGGCTCGCGGGCCTGCTGGCCGCGCACGCCGAGGGCAGGCTGTCCGAGGAGCGGCTGCTGGAGCACTGCCGGTCGTTCGCCCCGGACCAGGCCCGTGCGTGGTTCGTGGACGCCGGGCGCTCCGGCATCCTGCCCGCCGCGCTGCCCGCGCTGCGCGCCGCCGCGCTGCGGATCGCGCTCGCCGTCTTCAACGGCTCGGCGCACAGCCTCATGGCGGAGGCCGCCGAACTGCTGGCCTGGGAACTGGCCGTCACACTCGATCCGCAGTACGCGCCAGGGCGCCCGCTGTTCGCCGCCCGCCCCGGGGCCTCGCTCGCCACGGCGCGCGCGGTCCACGGCGACGGGGTGGAGGACCTCGGGGACGCGTCGGTGCCCGTGCGCGCGGTGTGGTTCGAGGGGCGGCGGCTGGCGCTCGCCGTGCTCCACGAGTCCTGGGACGCCCACCACAACCTCCGCGGCCCGATGGCCCGTTGGCTGCGCGGGCTGTGCGACGATCCGCGCCCCCAGGTGTGGGTGCGCGCGGCGGTCGCCGCGGGGGTGCTGTGTGCCCGCGACTACCTCTACGGCCTGGTCGAGCTGGCGCTGCCACTGGCCCGTACCGACAGCCCGGTGCAGCGGATGGCGGCGGCCACCGCACTCGCCGAGGCGTCCCGCGCCCCGGAGGTGCGTCCCGCCGTGAACGGGCTGCTGCGGGACTGGGCGCGCGGCGACGACGAGCGGGAGCGCGAGACCGCCGCGCTCGCCCACGGCTACGGCCTGGCGGCCGGCTCCATCGTGGCGTCCCTGGAGGAACTCGGCCGGATCGCCTGCGCCGACGACGGCCGCACCACCTCCTGCAGCGTGCTGCGGCTGCTGGCCGGGACCGAACCGGAGACCGTACTGACCGCGCTCACCCGCTGGCTGCGCGACACCCGGCGGCCCCGCCGGGACCTGGCGCTGCTCACGGTGTTGCGCGCGGTCACCACCCGCACCTCGCATCTGTGGGGCCTGTGCGAGGTGCCGGAGCTGGAGCCGTACGCCGCCTGGCCGCTGGCCACGGCGGTGCTGGCGGCCCATCCGGGGTGCGCGCCGCGGCTGGCCGAGCTGCTGCGGGCCGCGCTGACCTGGGCCAGATCGGCCGGGGCGGCCGAGGACGCGCTGGTCGGCTGGATCCGGCGGGCGGCCGGCGATGAGCGGCAACTGACGGTGTTGTGCGGCTTTCTGCCGAGGCTGGCGCAGGACGGCGACGAGCCGCTCGACGCCGCGGCGGCCACGCGGATACGGGAGGTGCTGGAGGCGCTGTGAGGAGAGAGACATCGATGGTGAAAGAGACAGAGGACCCGACAAACACGGAGACCACGGACGACACCACGGCGGAGCGGGCGAGGACGGCGGGCGCGGGGGTTCGCCGAGTCTCGGTCACCGGGGCGCGGATGCTGCGCGAGGCGCTGCGCCATGGCGGGGACGACCTGCCCGCGGCCCTGCGGGGGGCCGATGACGGCCTGCTGCTGAGCGCGCTGGACGAGGGGCTGCCCGCCGAGCGGGCCACTCGCGTCGTGGTCGAGCTGGTGCGCCGCGCGCCCGAGCGCGGACCGGAGCTGGCGGACGCGGTCTGCGAGAAGGTGCTGCTCGCCCAGCTCTATCTCGACCCGCCGCCCCGCGCCCAGGGCGGTGCGGACGGACCGGCCGCGGACCCCGGCCGCCGGCTGCGGGTGCGCAACGCGCTGATGCTGTACGAGGGGCTGGTCCGCCCGTACGCGCAGCGCGGCGCGGTGCCGGAGCTGATGGCATGCGTCCTGCCCGGCCTGTGGGCGGCCGCCGACGGCGCGGGCCGTGAGGTGGTGCGCCGGATCGTCGGCACCCGGCAGATGACGGGGTTCGGCGAGAAGGGCTGGAAGGCGCTGTTCGGCGGCGTGGCCGAGGAGTGCCTGGAGCGCGAGGAGACGGCGGCCCGTGCCACCCGGCGCGAGGCACGGCGACGGTGGCGGCGCGGGGGCACCGACGACGGCGGCGGGCTCGATCTGAAGCCCGGCCAGCTCTGGGTCTCCGCGCTGCTGGGGTTCATCGCGGTCGCCCTGGTGCTGATCGTGGTGATCGCGGCCGGATAGCCGCCCGCCGCCGACGGCGGGCCCGCCCCGCGTGGCGGAACCGTGGCGGAACCGTGGCGGAACCGCGGTGGCCGTCGCGATCAGTGCGAGTGATCCGTGTCGCCGGGCGTTCGGAACGGGCCGCGAGCGGCGAAGATGGGGACATGGGATTCCATGTCGACTCCGAGGCCGGGCGGCTGCGCCGCGTCATACTGCACCGCCCCGACCTGGAGCTCAAGCGGCTCACACCCACCAACAAGGACGCCCTCCTCTTCGACGACGTCCTGTGGGTGCGCCGCGCCCGCCAGGAGCACGACGGCTTCGCCGACGTCCTGCGCGACCGCGGGGTCGAGGTCCATCTCTTCGGGGATCTGCTCACCGAGAGCCTGGGCCTGCCGGAGGCGCGGGCGCTGGTGCTGGACCGCGTCTTCGACGAGAAGGAGTACGGTCCCCTGGCCACCGACCATCTGCGCGCCGCCTTCGACGAGCTGAGCGCCCCCGAGCTGACCGAGGCGCTGATCGGCGGCATGACCAAGCGGGAGTATCTGGGGCGGTACCCGGAGCCGGTCTCCGTCCGGTTCCACGCCATGGAGCCCGATGACTTCCTGGTCAACCCGCTGCCGAACCATCTCTTCACCCGGGACGCCTCCGCGTGGGTGTACGACGGGGTGTCGATCAACGCGATGCGCTGGCCCGCCCGCTGGCACGAGACGGTGCACTACGAGGCCGTCTACCGCCATCACCCCCTCTTCGCCAAGGAGGACTTCCACGTCTGGTCGGAGGGGCAGGCCGCGTATCCCTCGACCATCGAGGGCGGTGATGTGCTGGTGCTCGGCAAGGGCGCGGTGCTGATCGGGATGAGCGAGCGGACCACTCCGCAGGCGGTGGAGATGATCGCGCACCGGCTCTTCGAGGCCGGTTCGGCCCGGACGATCGTGGCGCTCGACATGCCCAAGGGTCGGGCGTTCATGCATCTGGACACCGTGATGACCATGGTGGACGGGGACACCTTCACGCAGTACGCGGGGCTGGGGATGCTCCGCTCGTACACCATCGAGCCGGGCGCGGGCAGCAAGGACCTCAAGGTCACCGACCATCCGCCGGAGCATATGCACCGCGCGATAGCCGCGGCCCTCGGCCTGGACTCCATCCGCGTGCTCACGGCGACCCAGGACGTCCACGCGGCGGAGCGTGAGCAGTGGGACGACGGTTGCAATGTGCTCGCGGTCGAGCCGGGCGTGGTGGTCGCCTACGAGCGGAACGCGACGACCAACACCTATCTGCGCAAGTGTGGGATCGAGGTCATCGACATTCCGGGCAGCGAGCTGGGCCGGGGCCGGGGCGGGCCGCGGTGCATGAGCTGTCCGGTCGAGCGGGACCCCGTCGAGCCGTAGACGAGCCCGCGGACCCGTAGGCGAGCCCGCGGACCCGTAACGCGAGCTGGCGAACCGTAATGCCGGGGTTCACCCCCCGGTCTCCGTATATATGCAGAGGATCGTATATGCTTCCATGGTTCCTGGCCGCGGCGCCATCGCCGTAGCCCCTGATCCGCCGTGTTCGCCGTGACCTAGGAGCCACTCTTATGGCGATTGACCTCACCGGCCGCCACTTCCTCAAGGAGCTGGACTTCACCGCCGACGAGTTCCGCCGTCTGATCGAGCTCGCCGCCGAGCTGAAGGCGGCCAAGCGCGCGGGCACCGAGGAGTGGCGGCTGAGGGGCAAGAACATCGCCCTGGTCTTCGAGAAGACCTCCACCCGTACCCGCTGCGCCTTCGAGGTCGCGGCCGCCGACCAGGGCGCCTCCACGACCTATCTCGATCCGGTCGGCTCGCAGATCGGTCACAAGGAGTCGGTCAAGGACACGGCGCGGGTGCTCGGCCGGATGTACGACGCGATCGAGTACCGGGGCCACGGCCAGGGCGTCGTCGAGGAGCTCGCCGCGCACGCCGGGGTGCCCGTCTACAACGGCCTCACCGACGAGTGGCACCCCACCCAGATGCTCGCCGACGTGCTGACCATGAGCGAGCACAGCGACAAGCCACTGGAACAGATCACCTACGCCTACCTCGGCGACGCCCGGTACAACATGGGCAACTCCTACCTCGTCACCGGCGCCCTGCTGGGCATGGACGTCCGTATCGTCGCGCCCAGCCTGCTGTGGCCCGACAACACCATCGTGGAGCTGGCGCGCCAGCTCGCCACGTCCACCGGCGCCCGGATCTCGCTCACCGAGAACGTCGAGGAGGGCGTGCGCGGCGCGGACTTCGTCGCCACCGATGTGTGGGTGTCCATGGGTGAGCCCAAGGAGGTGTGGGACGAGCGGATAGCGCTGCTCGGGCCGTACGCGGTGACGATGGACGTGCTGCGCGCGACGGGCAACGACGCCGTGAAGTTCCTGCACTGCCTGCCGGCCTTCCATGACCTGGGCACCGACGTCGGCCGGGAGATCCACGAGCGGCACGGGCTGACCGAGCTGGAGGTCACCGACGAGGTCTTCGAGTCCGAGCACTCCGTGGTCTTCGACGAGGCGGAGAACCGGATGCACACGATCAAGGCGGTGCTGGTCGCGACCCTCAGCGCTCCGTAGGGCCTTCCGCGGCGCGCTCCGTAGGGCCTTCCGTGGCGCGCTCCGCCGGGCCTTCCGCGGCGCGCTCCGCCGGGCCCTCCGTGGGGCCTTCCGCCGGGCCTCCCGTGGGCGGAAGGATGAACCAGACGGCCTTGCCGTAGGGGGTCGGCCGGTAGCCCGCGTCCGCGCTGAGGGTCCGGATCAGCAGCAGCCCGCGCCCGCCCTCGGCAAGGCTGTCGGGTCTCTTGGGTCCTTCGTGGCGCCCCAGCGAGTCCAGCCCGCCGGGCGGATTCGGGTCCTGGTCGTGCACCTCGACCTGCCAGCCGCCGGTCGGCACCAGCTCCACCACCAGCTCTATCGGCTCGTCGCCCTCCGTGTGCCGCACCGCGTTGGCCACCAGCTCGGCCGTCAGCAGCTCCGCCGTGTCGCCGTCCACGGGTGCCCCGATGTCGGCCAGGGTGTTCCGGATCAGCGCGCGCGCCAGCGGTACGGCGGCCGTCGTGTGCGGCAGGGCGAAGCGCCAGGTGGCGGCGTGGGAGGGATCGGGCACGGAAGGGGTCCAGTCGGTCGGCGTGAAACGGAGTACCGCGGCCCTTGACGGTATGAAGCGGACGATAGTGCCGGAAGGGGCCGTGGACCACTCTTGGCGGGACCTAGGGCCTGGTGGGGGCGTTTGCTCCATATCGGTTGTTTCCGCAGAAAACACCCGATCTCGCCGCCCTGCTTTCTGCCCGGGAGCGTCGGCGTCCCGGCCTCATGAGCCTCCCGCGCTGATCTCCTCGGGAGGGGCCCCACGGGCCGGGGTGAACCATGGAGCGCCCTGCGCACCCACGCCGTGACGGGAAGAGATCAGGATGGATGAATCGACCCTCGCCGTGCCGGAGGCGTATGCCCCGCGCGCTCGGGGATGTTCCGCTCCACCCAGGCCCGTTCGGTGAGCCCGAGCAGCCGCTCGACCGTGGCGGAGTCCGGCAGCGGGCCGTGATCCCCGATCACCCTGAGCGCGGACGCGGCCGTGATGTGGCCGAGTCGCAGCGCCGAGGTCAGGTCCCCGTCGCGCAGCAGCCCCGCCAGGAAACCGGCGGCGAAGGCGTCCCCCGCGCCGACGGGCTCCACCACCTCCGTGCGCAGGGCCGCCACCGTGACCTGTGACCCGTCGCCGAAGGCGGTCGCCGACCGTCCGCCGTCCTTGACGACGAGCAGGCGTGGACGCGGCAGCAGCGTGCGGACGCCGCCCGCGTCGAGGTCCGCGCCCCACAGGTGCTGCGCCTCGTCGAGGCCGACGAAGACGATGTCGGCGCGGTCGGCCAGGTCGCGGAGGACCGTGGCGGCCGTGCCGTCCGGCCACAGCGCCGGGCGGTGGTTGACGTCGAAGCTGATGGCGTACGGGCGGTCGGGCGCGGGGGCGGCGAGCGCCCGTTCCACCAGGGCGGCGCAGGACGGGGAGAGCGCGGGGGTCACGCCCGTGAGGTGGAGGAGCGCCGCCGACCCGAGTCGCGGATCGTCCAGGATGCCGGGCCCCAGCGCCGAGGCCGCCGAACCGCGCCGGTAGTAGTGGACGCGGGTGCCCGTGGGCCCCGGGTCCTTCACGAGCAGGCCCGTCGGCCGGTTCGGATCGGACCGTACGCCCGAGACATCGACGCCCGCCGCGGCCACGGCGGTACGCACCCGCCGGCCGAACGGGTCGTCGCCGAGGGCCGAGAGCCATACGGCGGCACGGCCCAGGTCCGCGAGGTACATCGCCACGTTGGACTCCGCGCCCGCCACCGACAGCCGCAGGCTCTCGCCGGTTTCCACGGAGTCGGGCGGTTCGGGGGCCAGCGCGGCCATCGTCTCGCCGACGCAGACCACCGGTCCGGCCGCCGGGCGCCATGGGGCCGTCATGCGCGCGCCTGTATCGGTGCCGGCTCGGGCCCGGCACCCGGGTGCGGGCGATAGACGGCCGCCGGAGGGCCCGGCACCTCGACCCGGACCGCGAACAGGGCGCCGTCGTCGGGGCCCGGCCGGGTGAGGCCGACCCGGGCCGTGGTGATGTGCAGGACATCGCCCTGGAGGCAGACTCCGGCGGGCTGGGCGGCGGGCAGCCGCAGCGTGCGGTCGAGTGCGCCGTCCGGCCGGTACCGGCGCACCGTCCCGGTGCCCCAGACGGCGATCCACACGCCACCCTCGTCGTCGACGACCATTCCGTCGGGGCTGCCGCCGTCCACCGTGACGAACGTCGTCGGTGTGCCGAGGCCGCCCGTCGCCGGGTCGACGGGGTAGCGCCGGACGACGCCCCGGGCGCTGTCGGCCAGATACATGGCGCGTCCGTCGGCCGTGAACGCGGGCCCGTTCGGCACCGTGATGCCGTCGAGGACCCGGGTGACCGTGCCGTCGTGGTCCACCCGGTGGAGGGAGCCCGCGTCCTCGTCGGCGTCGTAGGCCATGCTGCCCGCCCAGAACCTGCCGGACGGGTCGGCGGTGCCGTCGTTCATGCGCCGGGCGGGGCGGGCAGCCGCCTCGGGCTGCGCCAACCAGGTGGTGGCGGAGTCGGGGCCGAGCAGGCAGATCCCGGTGCCCGCGGCGGCGATCCAGGTGCCGGGCCGGTCCGCCACGGGCGCCACCGCGCCCAGGGGGACGGGCAGCTCGGCCAGCGTCCGCAGGGGCGCGGTGGGGTCCTGAGGGGCCGTCAGCAGGCGGCCCTCAAGGATGTCGACGAGGACGAGGGCTACGCCGGTCCAGCGGATGCCCTCGCCGAGGTCCAGGCGGTCGGGGCGGGTCGGGCGCGGATCCTCGGTCACGCTGTGGCCTCCTGGACGGCCGTCCGGAAGGCGCGGGCGCGTTCGCGCAGGGCGGCCGTGCTGCCGCCGTCGGCGGCGTCGCCGACGAGCGGCGAGCCGATGCCGACCGCGGTCGCCCCGGCGGCCAGGTAGGCGCGGGCCGCGGCTTCGTCCACGCCGCCGACCGGTACGAACGGCTCGTGCGGAAACGGACCCCGCAGGGCCTTGAGATAGCCGGGGCCGCCCGCCTGGGCGGCCGGGAAGATCTTCAGCGCCTCGGCGCCGAGCGCCCGTGCGGCGATGACTTCGCTCGGTGTCATGACCCCCGCCAGGACCGGCAGGCCCAGCTCGCGTGCGGCGGACATCCCTTCGCCCAGGCCGGGAGTGACGGCGAAGTCGGCGCCCGCCCGGTGGACGGCGTGGGCCTCCTCGGCGGTGAGCACGGTGCCCGCGCCGAGGGGGCGGTCGGGGCCGAGGGCCTCGCGGGCCCGCTCGATGACGGTCAGGGCGTCCGTGCCGGACAGCGACACCTCGATCAGCTCGATGCCCTCGTCGGCCAGGGCCAGTACGGTGCGCAGCGCGGCCTCGGGGTCGTCGCCGCGCACGACGGCGACCAGTCGGTGGGCGGCCAGGGCGGCTCGCAGGTCCACAGGGGGAACTCCTCGTAGAAACGGGCGGATTCAGGGGCAGCGGCAGGCCGCGCCGAGCGTGAGCCGCCAGCGCACCTCGCCCGACGCGGGCACGCGCGCGGCATCGCCGGGACCCGCGTCGGCGAGGTCGAAGACACGGCCGAGCATCGGCTCGACTCCGGTGCTGCGATAGGGGTGTTCGGCGGGGAAACCGCCGAGGTTGCGCCATACGGCGATGGACAGCGGCTGCCCGTCGGCCTCGAGCGCGAAGGCCAGGCGGCCCGTGCCGTCGTGGACGCAGGCGCGAGAGGCATCCACGACCGCGCCGACCGCGGTGCCGTCGTCCGGTCCGAACCGGTCCAGGGGCAGGCCGAGGGGCGTGGGCCAGTCACCCTCCACCCACGGCGCCCCGTTCGGCCAGGGCCGGTCCAGCAGCGGTGCGGCCTCCGGGAAGAGCCGGGCGGGCGCCCCGTCGCGCAGGCGCAGGGACGCCCGGGGAGACAGATCGAGCAGCGCGTGGGCGGCCCAGACGAAGGGAAAGCCCGGGTCGGCGTGCAGGACGTAGTCGGCCTCCGCACCGTCGGCCGTCCCGCGGATCGTGCGCCGCAGCGCGAACCGGTCGCAGTGGACGGTGTCCGTGTCCCCGTCGCGCTTCCAGGGACGTGACCAGGCGTCGCCGTGGTCGGGGGCGCCGCGGACGGTGGGGACGCACTCCTCCAGGCCGCCCGCGTCCACGAAGGCGTCCCCGGGGGACACCTGGTCCCGTCCGGCCGCCGTGCCCTGCCACAGCCATTCGCGGTCCCCGGCGCGCAGCGAGGTCCAGCGGCCGCCGTGCGCGGGGTCGGTGACGATCTCCAGCACCGTCGTCACCACTCCGCGAAGGAGCCGTCGGGGTGCCGCCAGACCGGGTTGCGCCAGGTGTGACCGGTGCGGTCGGCCTCGCGTACGGCCGCCTCGTCGATGGTGATGCCCAGGCCCGGGGCGTCGCCGCGGGGCGCATGGCCGTTCACGAAGCGGAACGGCTCGGTGTCGACGAGGTAGGACAGCAGATCGGCGTCCTTGTTGTAGTGGATGCCGCGGCTCTGCTCCTGTATCAGGAAGTTCGGTGTCGCGAACGCGACCTGGAGGCTGGCCGCCAGCGCGATGGGGCCGAGCGGGCAGTGCGGGGCGAGCTGGGCGCCGTAGGTCTCGGCGAGCGAGGCGATGCGGTGCACCTCGGAGATGCCGCCCGCATGGGACAGATCGGGCTGCGCGACGGCGATACCGGCGGCGAGGACGGGCAGGAACTCCGTGCGTCCGTAGAGCCGTTCACCGGTGGCCAGGGGCACCGGGGTCGCGGCGACCAGGCCGGGGAGCAGATGGCTGTGCTCGGGGACGACGGGTTCCTCCACGAACAGCGGGTGGAGGGGGCCCAGTTCGGCCAGGACGCGGCGGGAGCTGGCGGCGGTGAAGCGTCCGTGGAAGTCGACGGCCACGTCGCGGTCCGGGCCGAGGACCTCGCGGGCGGCGGCCACGCGGTCGACGACCGCGGCGGTCTCGGCCGCGGTGGCCACCGGAGAGGTCGCCCCGGCGCCGTTCATCTTCACCGCCGTGAAGCCCGCCTCGACCTGCGCGGTGATCTGCTCGGACAGCTCGGCGGGCTCGTCGCCGCCGACCCAGGCGTACACCCGGACCCGGTCGCGCACGGGGCCGCCCAGCAGGGCGTGCACCGGGGCGCCGTAGGTCTTGCCGGCGATGTCCCACAGGGCCTGGTCGAGTCCGGCGACGGCGCTGGACAGCACGGGTCCGCCGCGGTAGAAGCCGCCCTTGGTGAGCACCTGCCAGTGGTCCTGGATACGCAGCGGATCCTTGCCGATCAGGTACTCGGCGAGGACGCCGACGGCGGCGCGTACCACCTCGGCGCGCCCCTCGACGACGGGCTCGCCCCAGCCGACCACGCCGTCGTCGGTCTCGACACGGCAGAACAGCCAGCGTGGCGGCACGGCGAAGGTCTCGATACGGGTGATCTTCACTGGCCAGAGGGCCTTTCCATGTCGTTGTCGGAGCCGCCGACCCGGTCCAGGTCGCGGCCTGCCTGGTCGAGCAGAGCCCGCATGGCGGCCTCGGCGGCGTGCGGGTCCTGGGCGCGCACGGCGTCCAGGACGGCGCGGTGGGCGGGTACGGGGTCCTGGCTGTGGGGGGAGCTGTGCACGATGCGGTCGCGGTGGGCGAGGCCCGACTCGATCACCATCTCCATGCGTTCGAGGAGTTCGTTGTGGGTGGCGACGAGCAGGGCCCGGTGGAAGGCGAGGTCGGCCTCCACCGCGTGGGCCGCGTCGGAGCCGCCCGCCCCCATCGCGTCCACGGCGGCGTCCAGGGCGGCGAGGTCGGCGTCGGTGCGCCGCTCGGCGGCCAGGCGTACGGCCGCCGGTTCGATGATGGAGCGCACCTCGGCGAGGTTGCGCAGCAGCGCGCGGTCGGCGTCGGTGGTGCGGTCGCTGTGGAACTGCCAGCGCAGCACGTCGGCGTCGAGCAGATTCCAGTCCGAGCGGTTCCGTACGAAGGTGCCGCGCTTCTGACGGGCGTCGACCATCCCCTTGGCGGCCAGTACCTTCAGCGACTCGCGCAGGGCGGTGAGGCTGACGTCCAGTTCGCTCTGCAGGGCGACCAGGTCCAGGGTGGCTCCTTCGGGGATCTCGCCGCCCAGGATGCGGCGGGCGAGGGCCTCCACGGTCTGGCCGTGCACGCCGCGACGGGCGTAGGGCGTCATGTCGTAGTGCCTTTCTGCTGCGAGCTGATCGCGGTGGTCATGCGGAGGACTTGACGACGCTCCAGCCGCCGTCCACGACAAGACTCGCACCGGTGATGTAGGCGGCCTCATGGGAGCCCAGGAAGGCGATGGCCGCGGCCACCTCCTCCGGGGTGCCGAAACGGCCCGCCGCGGTTTCGGCGACGCTGCGCGCGCGGTCCTCGGGGGACACCCGGTCCCAGGCCGCCGTCAGGATCGGGCCGGGCAGAACGGCGTTGACCCGCACCTCGGGCCCGTACTCGACGGCGAGCTGCCCGCACAGCGACAGCAGCGCCCCCTTGGAGGCCGCGTAGGCGGGGTGGCCGGGGATGCCCTTGTGGGCGTGGACGGACGAGGTCAGG
Source organism: Streptomyces violaceusniger Tu 4113 (assembly GCF_000147815.2). Classification (NCBI taxonomy): domain Bacteria; kingdom Bacillati; phylum Actinomycetota; class Actinomycetes; order Kitasatosporales; family Streptomycetaceae; genus Streptomyces; species Streptomyces violaceusniger. The sequence goes on from NC_015957.1 coordinate 2,219,016, forward strand.
ACGACGGCTCCGCGGCGGGCGCGCAGATCGTCCAGGACGGCCTTGAATCCCAGGAAGGCGCCGGTGAGGTTGACGGAGAGCTGCCGCTGCCAGGAGTCCAGCGACGTTTCATGGGCGGGGGTGACGTCGACCGTGTAGGCATTGCTGACGAGCAGGTCGACGGGGCCGAAGCCGCGCGCGGCGGCCGCGATCCGCGCCCAGTCCTCCTCCGCGGAGACGTCGGCGGCCACGAAGCGGGCGCGGCCGCCGTCCTCGCCGATCCGCTCGGCGACCGCCGCGCCGCGCTCCTCGGAGATGTCGGCGAGCACGACGGCGGCGCCCTCCTGGGCGAGGCGTTCGGCGGTGGCGGCACCGATGCCGGAGGCGGCTCCGGTGACCACGGCCGTGCGGGCGGTGAAGCGGTCACCGTACCGGCGGGACTGTTCCATCGGGGGTTCGGGCTCCTTCGCTGTACTGCGGGCGGGGGCGGGCATAGGACGGTCGGCGGTCTACTGCCGTGTCAGCACCACCAGTTCCGCGTCGTGGTCGGCGCTCCACGTGAACGGCAGCCCGTAGTGGAGCAGATGGGCGCCGCTGTACGTGGTCGCCGACGCGGCGTCCCGGTAGCGGGCGGCCGGGTCGAGGCCGCGCAGCCGGAGCCGGGCCGGGCGCCCCGGGACGAGCGGGGATCCGTCCAGGCGGCCGGTGCCGAGCGCGGCGACGACGGTACGCGCGTCCGGGCCGTCGTACTGGACGCCGCAGGTGGCGTCCAGCGGGCTGCCCAGGAGCCGGGCCTCGCCGAGGTGGACGACATCGCGCACCTCCTTGTAGCGGGCGATCCAACAGGCGGCCTCCGCCCGCTGCCCGGCGTCCCACCGGCGCAGGTCGGCGCCGATGCCGAGGACGCCGCACATGGCGCCCACGAAGCGGAAGGCGAGGCTGCGCGGACGGGGGTCGAAGACGCCGGGGGCGTCGGTGACCCATGAGCTCATCAGATGCGGGGCATGGGCGTGCAGGAAGCCGTACTGGACGGCCAGCCGGTCCAGGGGCGCGGTGTTGTCGCTGGGCCAGACCACGTCGGTGCGGGCGAGGGTCGCGTGGTCGATGCGCCCGCCGCCGCCCGCGCACCCCTCGACGGTGACCCGGGGGTGGGCGGTGCGCAGATGGTCCAGGACGCGCAGATAGCCGGCGACGTGCTGGGCGTCCAGGTCGAGACGGTCGGCGGGACCGGCGCCGGGGCGGCCGCGCTCGGTCGGCGGCCGGTTCATGTCCCACTTGAGGTAGCTGATGTCATGGCCGGTCAGCAGCCGGTCGAGGGTGGCGATGACGAAGTCCTGGACGTCGGTCCGGCCCAGGTCGAGCAGGAGCTGGTGGCGCACCAGGCGGGCGGGACGGCCGTCGATCCGGTACACCCAGTCGGGGTGGTCGGCGTACAGCCTGCTGCCGGGGCTGACGGCCTCCGGCTCGATCCACAGGCCGAAGTCCAGGCCCAGCGCGCGTACGTCGGCCACGAACCGGTCGAAGCCGGACGGGAAGGCCGCCGGGTCCGGATACCAGTCGCCCAGCCCACCGGTGTCGTCGGCACGGCCGGTGAACCATCCGTCGTCCACGACGAACAGCTCGGCCCCGATGTCCGCCGCCGTCTTCGCCAGTTCGAGCTGCGCCGCCGCGTCGACGTCGAAGGTGGTGGCCTCCCAGGAGTTGTAGAGGACCTTGCGGGGGCGGTGCAGCCGCTCGCCGGTCAGATGACGTTCGTAGCGGTGCCAGACGCGGGACAGCCCGTCGAGCCCTTCGGCGCTGAAGGCGCAGGCGAGGCGCGGCGTGGTGAGGGTGTCGCCGGGTGTCAGGCGCACCAGCCCCTCGTGCGGTACGCGGCCGGCGCGTACGCGCACGGCGCCGCCCGGTTCGGCCTCCGCGGTGAGGTGCCAGTTGCCGGGCCACTCCAGGGCCACGCCATAGGCGGGAGGGTCCCCGGGTTCCGCGGCGTCCTGGACCGCGAGCCAGGGCGCGTAGGCGTGTCCGGGCACGCCCTGGCTGCTGCCCATGGTGAACGCGCCTCTGGTCAGGGTGAGTTGGGTGCGCTGGAATTCCTGCGACCACTGGCCGGTGAGGTACGTCAGCCGGGCACCGGCGGTGACGGGGACGTTCACGGCGGCCGAGTCGAACCGCTCCAGCCGCAGCTCCGCCTCGCCCGTGCAGGTGAGCTCGGTCCAGCGGTGGATCACGTCGGTGCCGGGCACCGTGGCGTAGCACAGGACCGTACGCAGGCCGAGCAGGCCGTCGGTGAAGGTGAGCCGCAGGGTCCCCGGCCCCTCCTCGGCGCCCTCGAACTCCCACCACACTCCCCGCTCCGCACCCGGGCGCCCCGCCACCAGGTCGGCCCCGGTGAACGGCCGCAGCCCGTACGGCAGATACTCGGCGGGCGCGGCATCGGCGGGCGTGATGAAGTGGGTGCGCCTCGACCAGTCCAGCGCGGACGGGCCGGTCTCGACGCCGGGCGGCCCCCACGCGTCGAGTTCGGCCCACGGGCCGTCGGGGGAGAGGCGGACGGTGTAGCAGGTCTGCTCGGTGCGCAGGGTCCAGCGCTGGTACGACGTCATTTCACCGCCCCGAGGTTGAGCCCGGCCACGAAGTGGCGCTGGAACCGGAGGAAGACGGCCACGGTGGGCGCCGCGGCGATGACGGACCCGGCCGCGATCACGTTCCACATCGACACGAACTGGCCCTGCAGCCCGATCAGGGCGCCGGTGATGGGCATCTTGCTGTCGCTGCGCAGCACGGTGATCGCCCACAGCAGATCGTTGAAGATCCAGGTGAAGGACAGCGCGCTGAGCGCGGCCAGCGCCGGGCGGGTGAGCGGCAGGATGATCCGCCAGAAGAGCTGCCAGGGACCGGCGCCGTCGATGACGGCGGCCTGCTGGATCTCGACCGGGATCGCCCGCATGAACCCGTGCAGGACGAAGACGTAGAAGCCGATGCCGAAGCCGATCTGCACCCCGATGAGCGCGGGGAGCGTGTCGTAGACGCCCATCAGCTCGCTCAGCTTGGAGACGGGAATGAGCAGGATCTGCGGCGGGAGCAGGTTGCCACCGAGCATGAGCAGCAACAGGGAACGGCGGAAGGGCACCTCGTAGCGGCTGAGCGCGAACGCGGCCATGGCGGCCAGGGTCAGCGTCACCAGCACGCACGGAACGGTGACGACCAGGCTGTTGATCAGGGCCCGCTGCTGGCCGCCGTCGACCCAGGCCTGACGGAAGTTGCCGAGGGTGAAGGAGCGGGGCCAACTGCCCAGGCCATGGACGGCGATGTCGTCGAAGGAGCGCAGGCTGGTCACCAGGACCAGGGCGATGGGCAGCAGCCACAGGACGGCCAGCGCACCGGCGCCCAGGTGGAATCCGGCGGTCGCGGCGCGCTTGCGGCGCACTGCGGTGGAGGTGGCGGACATCAGTCGGCCTCCCGGAAGGCGCGCACGAGGTAGGAGGCGATGACGCCGAAGGCCAGGACGAAGATGACGACCGCCAGCGCGGAGCCGTATCCCAGCCGCAGGGACTGGAAAGCGGTGGAGTACATGTAGGTGCTCAGCAGTTCGGACGAGTGGTAGGGACCGCCCCGGGTCAGCGACCACACGACGTCGAAGGAGCGCAGCGAGTCGATGATGATCACGGACAGGACGACGGCGTTGACGCCGCGCAACTGAGGCAGCGTCACATAGCGGAAGCGCTGCCAGGGCCCGGCGCCGTCGACCTTGGCCGCCTCGTACAGGGCCGGGTCGATGCCCTTGAGCCCGGCGAGGTACAGCACCATCACATAGCCGACCTGGCGCCACAGCGCGGGCACGATCACCGCGTACAGGGCGGTGTCCTGATCGGCGAGCCAGGCGTGGCGCAGGCTGTCGAGGCCGACCGACTCCAGGAGCTGGTTCAGGACGCCGTCGGGCTGGTAGATGGCCTGCCAGACGAGGGCGGTGGCGACCAGGGAGAACACGACCGGCAGGAACAGGGCGGCGCGGTAGAAACCGACGCCGCGGCGCTCCTGCTGGAGGAGGAGGGCCGCCCCGAGGCCGAGGAGCGCGGACAGTCCGCCGAACAGCACCAGCCACAGCACGGTGTCGACGGCGGCGGTGCGGAAGACCTCGTCGTGGGCCATCTCGCGGAAGTTGCCGAGGCCCACGAACTCGGGCGCCGAGACGCCGTCCCAGTTGGTCAGGGCGAGGTAGAAGCCCTGGAGCGCGGGCCAGAAGACCCAGACGGCCTCGGCGAGCAGCGGGACGAGCAGGAAGGCGAGCACCAGCGGGGGTGTGCGCCCAGGGCCCCGGGCCCGCCTGCCGCGGGGCGGCGGCGGGGCCGGGGAGGTGCGTTCGGGGGCGGTGAGGACGGCCACGTCAGGCCCGCCAGATCTTCTCGGCGTCACGCTGCCAGTCGGTGAGGATCGACCCGACGCTCTTCGGCTTGGCGATGAACTTGGTCAGCGCGGTATCCGTCGCGGGCTGCAGCGCGTCGCTGGAGTCGCGGTTGAAGAACTGGGTGATCTCGGCGGCCTCCTCGATGTGCTTACGGCCCTTCTTCACCAGCGGCGTCCCGGCGTCCTTGGCATCGGGGTGGCAGGGCAGGGCGGTGCCCGAGGAGCCCTTGATGTAGATCTCCTGCGCCTCGGCCGTGGCGAGGTAGCGCAGCAGGTCCAGGACCTCGTCCCGGCGTCCGGTGCGGGCGCTGGCGAAGTACCCGTCGGTGGGCGCCTCCTCGGCGAGCGGGACCTTGGGGTCGATGACCGGGAAGCGGAAGAAGTCGATGTCGTCGAGGGCGTTCTTCGGCACCGCGTCGGCGAAGAAGGTGCCGATGAGCATCATGCCGCTGCGGCCGTTGAGCAGAGCGGTCGTGGCGTCCTGGAAGGCCACGGCGGTGCCGTTGGGGTCGAAGTACGGCAGCACCTCCCGCCAGCGGTCGAAGACCTTGTGCACCTCGGGGTCGTCGAAGCGGTGCTTCCCGGCGAGGAGTTCGCGGTGGTAGGGGGCGCCGTTGATCCGTATGTTCAGGTAGTCGAACCAGGCGGACGCCACCCAGGTGGTGTTGCCGCCCGCGCCCAGGCCGATCGGGGCGACGCCCTTGGCCTTGAGCTTGTCGCACAGATCCAGGAAGTCGTCCCAGCTCTTCGGCTCGCGCACGCCCCACTTGGCGAAGTTGGACTTCCGGTAGAACATGCCCCACCAGTAGTAGGTGGTGGGGACGAAGACCTTCTTGCCGGAGGCCGCGGTGCACAGCTTGTTCAGCGCCGAGGAGTAGCGCTTGAGATCGGGCGAGGCCCATACGTCGCTGAGGTCGAGCAGCAGCTTCTTCTTGGCGTAGGCCTCCGCCACCGAGCCGGGGTACCAGGTGAGGACGTCCGGCGGATTGGCCGAGGTCAGATACGTCGGAAGCTGGGTGCGGAAGGTCTCCGCGGCGACCGTGTTGAGGCTCGCCCGCCCTGAGCCCTGCTTGGCGTAGGCGGCGGCGAGGTCCTCCATGGCCGCCTTCGCCTGCGGGGCGGACAGGTTGGACTGGAGGGTCACCGCGCCGCCCCCGGAGGAACCCTTGCCGGAGGAGCCGGCGGTGACACAGCCGCTGAGCAGCGCTGTGGTCCCGGCGGCGCCGAGGCCGGCGAGAAGCAGTCGTCGGCCGGGGTGTTGGTTCGTCATGGAGTGCTCCTTGTGGACCCACCCGGCGGGCCCGGCTGCTTGCTGCCCGCCGGGCCCCCGCTCGCGGCGGATCCAGGTTCGCGTGGCGCTCGCACCACGTCAAGATTAATACCTAATTTATTTGAATTGGGTTCGGTGCACCGAACCGTCGACCCCGCGGTACACGGCGTCGATCACACCGTCGCGGCCCGCGACCGCCCCGAGCGCACCGTCGAACGCGGCGCCGGGGAACTCCTGCCGCTTGCTCCACCCCTGCCAGCCGCCGTTCTCGTACCGCTGCTGCCAGAGCGTGTAGTCGCCGCCCCGCGCGAACAGCACCACCGCGTCGCCGACGGCGACCAGCGTCGGACTGCCGCTGACGGTCCCGCCGAGCGAACTCCACGCCGACCACTGCCCGGAGGCATCCCGCGACCGCGTCCACACCTCGTCGGCAGCGGTGCGCACGGCCAGATGAAGGCGGCCCTGCGCATCCACGACGGCCGACGGCCTGCCGTACGTCGGCCGATCGCCCGGCGCCCCGAGCGACGACCAGCCGGCCGACGGCCCCCGCTGCCCGATCCGCCCGTCGGCGCCGCGCGCGAACAGCGTCCAGTGGTCGGGATCGGCGAAGGCGACGGAGGGCGCGTCGGTCAGCTTCCCGCCGAGGTCCTGCCAGGCGCCCCAGCGTCCCTCCGAGAACACCCGCCGGTACGCCCGGGAGTCGGCACCCCGCACGAAGACGTCGATCCGCCCGCCCGCCGAGGCGTACGCGGCGGGCTGGCCGAGGATCTTCCCGTGCGCCGGGCCGCCGAGGTCGCGCGTCCTGCCATCCGACTGCTGGACGAGCGAGCCGCCGGGCCCCCGGAAGAACGTGGTCAGCGCGTCGCCGTCACGTACCACGGCCGGGCTCGCCGTGGCCTTCGCGCCCAGGTCGGCGCCGGGAAGGGCGTCCTCACCGGTGAGCCTGAGGAACGCGGTGCCATGCGCCGGTACCTCGACGGTGTACGACCCGGTGTGCGTCCCGCGGTCGGCACGCGTCCGCAGGTCACGGACCGCGACCGCGCCGCCCAGCGCCACATCGGAGAAGTTCACGGTGCGCTCGACGGGCCGGTCCGAGCGGTTGAGCAGGACGACCGCACGCCGGCCGTGACCCGAGAGGACCTTGCTGTAGACATCGCCGACGGAGTCGGTGGCCACCCGCACGCCCTGGACGGCCAGCGGGTCCTGGTCGACGGCGATGATCTCCGGGTTGCGCAGCGTCCGGAGCATCGAGTCGGAAAGGGTGCGCGGGTCGGAGCCCAGCACGAGCGGCGAACCCATCTCCGCCCACATCACGAACTGCGTGGTGGACTCCTCCTCCGTCAGCTCGTACGACCCGTCGGTCATGCGGCGCATCGGGATCAGATAGTCCGGGTCGTTGTAGTGGCCGGGCCCCTGGGCCTCGGGGTGCCAGGCGTTGGCGTCCATGTTGCGCAGCACATTGGGCCACTGGCCGGGGCTCGGAGTGCCCCAGGCGATATCGGTGCCGGTGCGCCAGGAGTCCCCGGTCGTCGGGGCGTAGGCGTAGGTGTTGTGCGCGTCCTGCTCGGGGGTGTGCGGCAGGCCCCAGTCGTCGGTGAGCGGGTTGCACAGGTTCAGCAGCATCCGGCGTCCGGACGTCGCGACCGCGTCGCTGAACTCCTTGAACGCCGGGCCCGGGTCGAGCTTCTCGCCGATGCCGCACAGGAAGTCGACCTTGATCGCGTCGATCTTCCAGTGGGCGAACTGCCGTGCGTCCTCGGTGTAGTGGCCACGGCTGCCGAGGCCGCAGCTCTTGCCACCGTCGTAGGTGCCCGCGTCGGTGTAGATCCCGGCCCGCAGACCGCGTTGATGCAGGTAGGAGACGAGGGCCGGGATACCGGAGGGGAACCGCTCCGGGTGGGCCGCCAACCGTCCCCGCGCGTCCCGGGGGTCATCGGCCTGCCAGCCGCCGTCCAGCCACACGATGTCGTATCCGCTGTCGCGCAGGCCGCTGCTGACCAGCCGGTCGGCGACCGCGCGCACCTCTTTCTCGGTGGGCGCCCCCAGCCCGTAGTAGGTGTTCCACCCCATATGGGGCGTCGGGGCAAGCCCGCTGTCGTAGTAGTCGGGCGCCCCCTGGTCCACGGCGGGGGCGGCCAAGGCCATGGGAGCCGCGGTCGTGGCCAGGACCAGGGCGATCGCGGTCGCGACGGCGCCGCGGGTGAGCGTTCGGTGGCGGGGTCTGTGCGCGGGCGGGTGTGAAGACACGTGCCTCTCCGAAGGGTTGGGAAGCAGGAGGAGACATGACGCGGCCGCCCTGGGACGGGCGTCGACGGCGTCACGGCGAAGACTGTGGCCCGCGGCCGAAACCCTGTCAAGAATTATTCCTAATTTATTCAAACAGCCCTCCGGTGAGCATCGGCCTTCTGGGAGCCGCTGCCGTACCCGAAGTGAAGCCATCCACAGCTTCTATCGCAGACCTTCGAAACATAAATGCTGTTGAGGGAAGACCTTGAGGGCCCTGATCGCTGCAACCCACGACACCTTCTCGCCCAAGGCGAGCGAGGAGGCTCACACGAGGCGAAGGAGAGGCTCATGGCACAGGCGTTCATCACGGGCGGTTCGGGGTTCATCGGCCAGGTGCTGGTACGCCGGCTCCTCGACGAGGGGCATACGGTTCGTGTTCTGGTCAGAAGCGAGGCGTCGGCCGCGAAGGTGTCCGCGCTCGGCGCGGAGCCTGTGCACGGCGAGTTGACCGCCCCGGCCACGTGGCGGAACCAGGTGACGGGCAGCGACGTGGTGTTCCACCTCGCTGCCGAGACGGATATCACCGCTGACCGTGCGCGTCATGAACTTGTGTCGGTCCGCGGCACCCAGGCGGCCGTCGAGGCGGCCCGCTTCGCGCGGGTTCCTCGGTTCGTCCACTGCGGGAGCGAGGCGGCCCTCCTGGCCGGCGACCCGCTCGTTGACGTGGATGAAACCGCGCCGCTGCGACCGGACTCACAAGCCGCCTACTGCGCGACAAAGGCCGCCGCCGAGAAGATCGTGCTCGACGCGAACGCCCCCGGCTTCGCCACGGTGTCGATCCGCCCCCGGTTCGTCTGGGGGCCCGGCAGCATCCTCATCGAGGGCCTGGTGGCCGCGGCGAGGGCGGGACAGTTCGCCTGGATCGACGGAGGCCGGCACACGACCGACGTCACCTTTGTCGACAACGCCGTCGACGGACTCATCCTCGGATGGCAGCGCGGCCGGCCGGGCCAGGCGTACTTCGTCACCGATCAGCACCGTGTCATCCTGCGCGAGTTCATGGAGACGCTGTTCGGGATCTATGGCGTCGATACGCCGATCCCCGACCTGGACGCCGAGACCGCCGCCCACGAGGTCCCCGTTCCCGCCCGGTGGTTCCTCGGACAGTCGTGCACTCTGCGGACGGACAAGGCCGTGGCCGAACTCGATTACCAGCCCCTGGTTTCCCATGCCACCGGTCTGGACGCCGTCGAGAACTCGGTGGCCGCCGACGGCGCGTGAAACTGCGGGCGTAGGGCGGCGCCTTCACCCATCGAATGGGTGAAGGCCGGCCCCATACGCATCGACGGTCAGGTACGCGTTCCTGTCGACTCGCCGATCAACTCGAGCAATACCGCGTTTTGGGCTTGATAGTGGTGATCGGCGGGGTGCTCGGCAAACGCCGAGAAGGCCACAAAGGAGGGGTCGGAAACGGTATCCGCCGCGTAGGCGCCGCGCGCCGCGGCCACGGCCGCGGCGTACGCGACGGCTCCTGCGGCGGCGGCTGTGTGCGCGGCGGCGATGCCTGCCGCGACATCGTGCACCGTCGCGTACGCGGCCGTAAGGGCGCCGGCCGCCTTGATGGCATCCGCGGCAACGTGGGCAGCGTACGCGGCCGCTGCTGCGGCGGCTGTCCAGCTTGCCGCGTCCCCGTTCGCTGCACAGGACGCGGCGATCGCGGCAGCCGTGGCGCGTCCGGTGTCGGCACCGGCGACTGCCCCGGAGGCAACTGCTCGCCAGAGTCCGCTGCCGCGGTTCGCGAGCTCAACGCCGACAGTGCCGTTCGGCGCGCGCTCATCCTTGCGGTCGGTACGTTCACGTTCGGCCATGTCATGGCCGAGTTGTCCGGCGGGATTCGGCGCCGCGCCACGGCCGCGGTGAACACCGCCCGCCGCGACGCCACCACTGCGTTCGTCCAGACCCAGATCGACGCCGGCGAGCTGCCCCACCTCGCCGACACGGGTTTCAGCGAGTTGCTGTACAACGACGACCCCCGAGGCGAGCTTCGAGCTCGGCCTCGACTGGCTGCTGGCCGGCGCCGCCGCGTCGCTGGGGGAGTAGGCCCCTGTAGGCCCCTGCTACGCGGAGCGGAAGTCGGTGGACAGGGCCCACTCGCGCCACTGGTCCAGTTCCTTGGCGACGAAGCCGAGCTTGCCCTCGACCAGAGACACGCAGTCGCTGCCCAACTGCAGTCGGAGCGGGGGTTCCGGCTCGGTGGCCAGTCGCAGGATGGCGGCGGCGGCCTTGGCGGGATCCCCGGGCTGGTTGCCGTCGCCGGCGTCCACCGCGGTCAGGAACGTGCCGACCGCATCGGCGTAGGCCGGAAGGGGGCCGCTTGCCCGGCGCATGCTGCGCGCAGAGCGGAACTCGGTACGAAACGCCCCGGGTTCGACGACGGTCGTGTGGATGCCCCAGGGGGCCAGCTCGTCGCGCAGCGCCTCGCTGATCGCCTCGACGGCGAACTTGGAGGCACCGTACAGGCCCCGGCCCAGACCGGCGGCGAACCCGGCGCTCGAACCGATGTTGACGATACGGCCGGCCGACTGCGCGCGCAGTGTCGGCAGCACGGCGCGTGTGACGTTGAGCAGGCCGAAAACGTTGGTGTCGAACAGCCCCCGCGCCTCGGCGTCGGAGATCTCCTCGACGGCGCCGAACAGCCCGTAACCGGCGTTGTTGACCAGCACGTCGATCCTGCCGAAACGCTCGATGCCCGCGGCGGCGGCCGCGGCGGCCTGCTCCTGGTCGGTGACGTCGAGCGGTACGGCCAGTAGCGAGTCGGCTGCCCCGGGCAGGGCCTCGACGACCGCTTGCGGATCGCGGGCGGCCGCGACCACTTGGTCCCCATGGGCGAGCGCGGCGGCGGTCAGCTCCCGGCCGAAGCCACGCGAGGCACCGGTGATAAACCAAACAGACATGAATGCTCCCAAAAGGTGGAATTCTCGGGTGAGGTTCTCTCGGAGCGGACCTCGTTCGGCCTCGCTCAACCCTGCAAAGACGGCCCTCGCGGGCCCGCGTCACCGGTCCGGGTGGACTGCCGGATCGCCGGCGAATGTGGCGGCATAGCTGCCCAGCAGCGCCAGGGCATGTTCCGCGGGGCTGTCCGGATCGGCGTGATAGACCACCAGGTGCTGCCCGGGGGCGTCGGCGACGGACAGGTTCTCGAAGCGCAGCGACAGCTCACCGACGACCGGGTGGTCGAAGTGCTTGGTCCGGGCCCTCTTGGCCCTGACCTCGTGGCGGCCCCACAGCCGGGCGAAGTCGGGGCTCGCGACCGACAGTTCCTCCACCAGTTCGGCCAGCCGGGCGTCCTCGGGATCGGTGCCGGCCGCGCGCAGCGCCGCCACACATCCCTCGGCGATCCTCGCCCAGTCCCGGTAGAAGGTACGGGCCTGCGGCTTGAGGAAGATGGCACGCAGCAGGTTGGTCTCCTCCTCCAGCCAGCAGAACAGCGCCTCGCCGAGCGCGTTGACCGCGAGGAGATCCATATAGCGCCCGTAGACCAGCGCCGGCGTACCGGGCCAGGCATCCATCAGCCCGACCAGGCCAGGAGACGCGTACTCCTGCGGACAGGCCCGCCGGGAGCGGCGCGAGGTGCCCGGGGCGGCCAGCCGGCGCAGATACGCCGCCGCCTCGTCCTCCAACCGCAACGCACCGGCCAACGCCTCGATGACCTGGAGTGACGGATGCCGGTCCCGTCCCTGTTCCAACCGGACGTAGTAGTCCGTGCTGACCCCTGCCAGCATGGCGACCTCTTCACGCCGTAGGCCGGGGGTACGACGCGTCCCGGCCGGCATCCCGTGGTCCTCCGGCCGCACCAGCGCCCGACGAGCCCGCAGATACTCCCCCAGCCGGGGAGCGATCCCGCGCTCCGCCATCACGTCACCCCCTTCGAAGAGGTCTCGCCGTCATGCCCTGACCCTCCCCAGGCTAGGCGGCGCACTCATCGTCTGGGTGGCCCCGCCACTCCCACCCTCGCCCGGGCTTTGACCTGCGTATTTGTTATGCCTCCCCCTTACGGGGTCGATGGCACCCACTCGACACGTACGGCCGCCGCACAAGTCATCCTGTGCGGCGGCCGTCGTCGATGGTGGGTCTACTTGTCGTCGATGCGTCCGATCGGGTCGGCGGCCTCCGCGACCTCGGTCTGCACCTGCTTCCAATCCCTGTCGTCGATCCCGAGAGCGCTGCGGAGGTAGGCCCACGAAGCCTTCTGGATCAGAGCGACGCGCTCGGGGCTCTCGTCCGTGGTGTCCTTGGCGCCGTAAGCCTGGATCCCGCCGAGCGAGTGCTCGGCCCCGAACAGGGTGAGCAGGCTCTGGGCCCCGGGGCTGTACCTGTACACGTCGGTGAACCAGTCGGGGCCGCGAGTCGAGAGGAGGGACTGGTCGTGGTCGCCCGCGATCACGAGAGCCGGGGTGGTCAGGCGGTCGAAGTCAGGGCTCATGAAGGAGAAGTTCTCGGCGGCGAACGGCGTCAAGGCGTCGCCGCCGATGCCGGTCGTAGCGAGCAGCACGCCCGCCTTCACCCGAGTATCGGTCTTGTCGGGACCGGGCTGCCCGTCCGCGCCGACAACGCGCGCGCCGAGCAGCATGCTGACGGTCTGTCCGCCCCAGGAGTGTCCCGCGACGGCGATGCGGTCGCTGTCGACGCGGTCACCGAGGCCGGGGACCGCGGCGACGATGCGGTCGAGTTCGTCGAGTACGCGCTCGACGTCCTGGACCCGGATGCGCCAGATGTCGGAGTACCGCGGGTCGGCGGGAGTGATGCCGAGGGTCAGCGAATCGAGGAATGTGGGCTGGAGCACGACGAAGCCGTTGGCGGCCCAGAAGTCGACCAGCGGGTCGTACGAGGACATCGACAGGCCGAAGCCATGGGCGAGGACGACGACCGCCAGGTCGCTGCCCGAGACAGGAGCTGACACCCGCACCCGCAGGTCGTCGCCGCGCTCTGGTGCGGGCAGGACGACCGGCTTGACGCTGATGATCGCAGTGGTCGATACGGGAACGGCGCGCGGGGCGGCCGTGTCGGGTGCGGGCATGTGGAGCTGCCTTTCGGTTGCGATGAGCGCCGTGTCCATGGGGGAATACATGCGTCGCCGGCGCAGGTCCGACGACATGAGCCACCGGATACGCGGTTAAGCGGAGCGACGTTCCGAATATACGGAGCGGTGTTCCGGTTGGCAAGCGCGGTCGTAGGACAGGAGCGCCCCGTGAGTGAAGGCGACAAGCCGTTGTCGACCACCCCGAGCTCCGCCAAGCGCGCGGACGCCCGGCGGAACGAGAGGGCTCTGCTCGATGCCGCGGCGGCGGTGTTCGTCACGGACGGAGTGGACGCGCCGGTACGCCGGATCGCCGCCGCGGCGGGCGTCGGCATGGGCACGATCTACCGGCACTTCCCCACGCGCGCGGATCTCGTCGTGGCCGTGTATCGGCACCAGGTCGACACCTGTGCCGAAGCCGGGCCCACCCTGCTTGCGGCGGCGACGTCACCGTTCGCCGCGCTGCGCCAATGGGTGGAGCTCTTCGTGGATTTCCTGGCGACCAAGCACGGGCTCGCCGCCGCCATGCGCAACGACCCCGAGGGCTTCACCGCCCTGCACGCGCTGTTCATCGAGCGCCTCGTGCCGGCTCTCGCCGACATCCTCAGCGCCGCCCGGGACGCGGGCGAGGTCACGGCCGACATCTCCCCCTACCAGTTGATCCGCGCGATCGGCGACATCTGCGCGGGCGGAGAGAGGGTCGATCCGAAGTACGACGCGCGCCTCACCATTCGGCTGCTGCTCGACGGATGCCGGAGGTAGCGGCCGGGTCACCGCGGTCCGGAGGGGAGGGTCTTCCGCTGCCGGCGCGAGCACCGGCAGCGGGTCCGGCCGGTCTTCCCGGCCGCCGGTCAGGGCTGGATGTTCTCCAGGTCCTCCAGAAGGGACGGGTGCTTCGGCTCCCAGCCGAGCTCCTGTCGGGTGTGGGTGCTGGACGAGGGCTGGTCGGTCGCGAAGATCGGGCCGAGCGGGCCGTAGGTCTGCGATGACACCGACTTGACCGGCATGTCCAGCCGTCGGCCGATGACCGCGGCGATATCACGCACCGAGTCGCCCTCGTCGGCCACGGCGTGCCAGGAGCTACCGGCCGGCGCCCGCTCCAGGGCGAGCCGGAAGAGGACCGCCGTGTCGAGTGCGTGCACGGCCGGCCAACGCTGTGCGCCGTCTCCTGGGTAACCGGATACACCGGTCCGGCGTGCGATGTCGGTCAGCAAACCGGCGAACCCGCCGGTGCCCTGGTTGTGGACCGTGCGCGGCAGGCGTACGGCCGTGCTCCGGACCCCATGCGAGGCCAGGCCCAGGGCTGCCGTGACCGCGCGACCGCGACCACCGACCGGCCCATCGGTCATCGGGGGGTCGGTCTCGGCGGAGACGCGGCCCGGCACATAGGGCGTACCCGAGACGGTGACGAAGGGCCGGTCGCTGCCGACGAGCTCCTCGCCGAGGGCCGCGATGGCGGCACTCTCCTCGGCGACCGCCTGCGCCAGGGCGTCGGGGCTGCTGAAGTCGTTGGCGAAGGCGAGGTGGATCACCCCGTCGGCCTGCGCCGCGCCGGTGCGAAGGATGTCCAGGTCGGCGAGAGCTCCTCGGAGCGGCTCGGCGCCGGCCGCCTCGGCGGCCAGTGCGGACGCGTCGGAGCGGGCGAGCGCGAGGACGGTATGGCCGCTGCCGAGCAGCTCGGCGACGACGGCGGACCCGATCAGGCCGGTGCCGCCGGTGACAAAGACGCGCATGGAAATTCTCCCGCGAGTGATGGGACTCTTGTCCCATCACTATAGCCGAGTGATGGGACAAGAGTCCCATCGCCTATGATGTGCCCATGGGCAGGTGGGAACCAGGGGCGCGCGAACGCCTCGTCGTGGCCGCGGTCGACCTGTTCACCGAGCAGGGGTACGACGCCACGACGGTCGCGCAGATCGCCGAGCGCGCCGGGGTCACCAAAAGCACGTTCTTCCGGCACTTCCCCGATAAGCGCGAGCTGCTGGTGGCCGGACAGGAGACGCTGAGTCGGCTGCTGGCCGAGGGGATCGCCGAGGCGCCCGACGGCGCCAGCCCGCTGGAGGCGGTCGGTGCCGGTCTCGAGCGCGCCTCGACCGCGATGGGCCCCACCAATCGGGACTTCGCCCCTCGTCTGAAGGCGGCTGTCGCCTCCAGCACCGAGCTTCAAGAGCGTGACGCCCTCAAAAGCGTCAGCCTGGCGGCCGCGATGACAACCGCTCTGGTCGCCCGCGGCGTACCCGATCCGACCGCGGCTCTCGCGGGCGAGCTGGGCCTTCTCGCCTTCAAGCGGGGGTACGCCGAATGGTCAGAGGGCGACCGTGACGGCAAGGACGAGCTCGCCGGGTACGCCCTGGCGGCCCTGGACGAACTGCGTGCGGCGAGCGCGTCGCTGGGCTGACCGGACGGACAGCCTCACGGTGTTTGTCCTGCCCGCCATCCCGGCCTGGTGGACGGAAGCCTGGCAGGCCGGGATGGCGTCACGCGCCGGATGTACGGCAGCGGCGGGCGCAGGCGCACTCAGCCGGGAAGGCTGACGCCGAGCGAGAAGCCGTAGTTCCCCACGCCATGGCGGCCCAGGCCCATCATCAGCAGGCCCGCTCCCTCCAGCCACTGCGCCATCTTCAGGTCGCCGGTGTCCAGGGGGCGTAGTCCGATGCTCTCGATGAACGCTGCCAGGCTCGCCTTGGCCTGCGCGTCGTCGCCGGCCATGAACACGTCCAGCGGGCGGTCCTCGGCCAGGACATGGCCGAAGACGGTGTTGAACGCCTTGACGACCTGGGCGCTCGCGGGGGCGGCCTCGGCGATCTGCTGCGCGAGGGAGGTGCCGTCGGGGGTGACCAGCCCGGTGGCAGTGGGGTTGAAAGGGTTGGTGATGTCGACGATGACCTTGTCGGCCAGTGCGCCCCCGTAGCGGCTGACGACCGGCGCGGCGCTGGTGGCGGGCACGGCGAGGATCACGATGTCTCCGGCCGGGGCGGCGCCGATCTTCCCCGCGGTGGCGCCGCGGCCGAGCGCGCCGACCACGTCGGCGGTCTTGACCGCGTCGCGGCCGATGAGCTCGACGGCGTTGCCGCCATCGAGCGCGCGGGCGCCGAGAACGCGGGCCATGTGGCCCAGGCCGATGATGCTGATGTCGCTCATGGTGAGTGCTCTTTTCCTTGCTGCTGTTGGGTACTTGTGCCGCTTCCAACAGCCAGGGCGGTGCGGGTCCTTCCCGTCGGATCATCGATAAAAATGCGCGTTGCCATAGATTTTTCTCATGCCGGAGGAGGGCGATTACATCGAGGTCATTCATGCTTTAGCCCCCTGCGATAAGATTGATATATGGCTACCCTTCGGGCGTTGGAGTGCCTTGTCGCGGTCGCGGACTCCGGATCGATCACGCAGGCCGCCCTGCTGCTGCATTCGTCGCAGCCCGCTGTCTCTCACCAGATCGCCTCCCTGGAACGCGAGGCCGGAACGATCCTGCTTCGACGCGAACCCCGGGGGGTCAAGCTCACTCCCGCGGGGCGTGCCGCCGTCGCGGATGCCAGACGGGCGATCGAGGCGGCCACCTCCGCGGTGCGGTCGGCACGTGCGGCGGGACAGGCGGCCGGAGGAGTGCTGCGGCTGGTCAGCGCGCAGAGCCTCAGCGTGGCGCTGCTCGCCCCGGTCATTCGCCAGTGGGACCGCCGCTACCCGGACGTGGCGATCACCCTGCGCGAGTCCACGTCGATGGACGAGGCACTCGGCCTCGTCGACTCCGACGAAGCCGATGTCGCCCTGTTGCCCACTCCCTCGTCCGACCGCTTCACGATCACTGCCGTCGCCGAGGAAGAGATCGTGCTGGCGACGCCCAGCAGCCACCCGCTGGCCCGGCAACCGGCCGTACGCCTTGAGGATCTTGAAGGGGCGCCGCTCGTTCACTTCGCACCGGACAACGGCCTCAGCGCCTGGCTCGACCAGTCCTTCGCCCGCGCCGGAGTCCGCCTGGAGACGGTGATGAGGACATCGGTGACCACCGCCGCACCACAGCTCGCGGCCGCCGGTCTGGGAATCGCCGTATGCCCCGTGAGCGCGGTCAGCGACGGCTTTCCGGGCGCCGTGCGGCCGTTCTCGCCGCGGTGGGTCAGGCAGTTGGTGGCGGTGACGTCCGGAGAACCGGATCCGCTCGTCGCACGATTCATCGGCAATCTGCGCAGTCACGGCGTGCGTGTGCCTCGCGGCGTGCGGACTCAGCTCGTGGAGGGTGGCGCGCCGGCTAGGACGCCAGGGCCGTCTTCCTGACCATCGCGGCGCGACCAACCCCAGCAGGCGAGTTCATCTCCGGCTCATCTTCGACAGGAAAGTCCCACGGCTGCCGCCGCACCTCCTCCCGACGTGCTTCCTCGCAGGTCAGGCAGGGTGCGGCGGCAGAGGCGGCCTCAGATGTCGCGGAGGAGACCAGCGAGCGCGGTGACCTGCTGCGATGGACCGTTGTAGGTGGCTGACCTGCGCACATTGTCTTTCAGTTGTTTCGCGCTGGTACCCGTTGATGCAGCCGGAAGTCCCAGAAGAGTCCCAGGGAACTCCCGGCGCCGACAGACACTCTTTCGGCTCTTGGTAGCGGGTGCGGGTGCGGGTGCGGGTGCGGGTGCCGGTGCGGTGCGGGCTGGTGCATGCCCGGGCGGCTGCGCCGTCGTTCCCTTGCGCGAGCCGGGCCGCTTCGCGGAAGGCCGACCCGTCGGGCCGGCCTTCCCGACCGGCCGGCTCAGGCAGCGGCGAGTTGCGGTTCCCGGACGCTCAGTCGCCCGCTACGGGCGAGCGCCGTGACGGATGCCGCGCACGTCAGTCCCGTGGCGGTCAGAACACACCAGACCACCCAGAGAGCGGCGTGGTCCTCGGCGAAATCCCAGAGGGCTCCGGTAGCGAGGTTGCCGAGGGTGATCCCGAGGCCGGAGACGGTGTTGTACAGGCCGTAGTGCGTGGCGACGAGGCGGTTGCCGGAGAGCGTGACGACGGTGTCCATCTCGAAGGGGTAGACCACGGCACTGCCGGCCGCGAGCAGCGCCACCGCTGCCACGAGGGAGGTAAGTACTGCGACGGTGCCTCCAGATGATGAGAGGGTCAGGGGCAGGAAGGCGAGCCCCATCGCGGTCAGCCCGCGGACCAGTGCCTGGGCGGGGGTCCAGCGCTTCTTCGCCCAGCCGGTGAGCCTGAGCTGTCCGACGATGGCGACTGCCGCCGAGACGACGAACAGCCCGCTGGTGACCCAAGTCCCTCTGGTGCCCAGCGCGTTGCTCGCGGCCAGAGGCAGGGCCAGGTAGACCTGGAAGGTCAGAACGTAGGAACCGATCATCGCGGTGGCGAAGAGGAGGAAGGGCCGGTTGGCCACCACAGTGCGCCATTGGGCCAGCACGTTGTCCGGCGCGGAGTCGGTGGTGGCGCTGCCGCGGGCGGGCAGTGACCGTGCCTGCAGGACGGTCAGGACGGCGAAGATCGCGGCGGCGACCGTGCACACGAGGCGGAAGTCGGCGGCCAGCAGGGCCAGTCCGACGACCGGGCCGAGCAGCATGCCGGACTGGTAGTAGACGTTGAAGGTGGCGAACGCGTCCACACGTCGCTCACCGACCTCGGAGGCGAGGTAGGCGCGGACGGCCGGGTTGAACAGGGCCCCCGCCAAACCGGTGGCCGCGGAGGCGGCGATCAGTGCGGGGAGGTTGTCGATCCAGCCAAGCAGGCCGAAGCCCACGGTGCGCAGCAGGCATCCGGCCATGATCGGGGCCTTGTAGCCGAAGCGATCGGCGATGGTGCCCCCGATGAGGAACATGCCCTGCTGGGAGAAGTTGCGCACGCCCAGGACGAGCCCGACCGCCCAGGCCGCCAGGCCGAGTCCGTCGGCGAGGTGGGCGGCCAGGTAGGGCATGAGCATGTAGAAGGCGAGGTTGATGGCGAACTGGTTGGCCATCAACAGCTGCGCGGTGCGCGGGAAGGAGCGGGTCTGCCGCCACAGGGCCTTCATCCTGCGGCTCCTGCCAGGCCAGCGGTGTCGGTGTCGGATCGGTGGGCTGGGGTGAGGGGGTCGGTGACGTGGGTGCAGCGCGTCCAGCGGGTCACGATCCTGTCGCCGGAGTGGGCGATTTCGTCCGGGTCGTCGGGGGGCAGGTGGCCCAGCAGGCCGTGGTCGCGGCAGTACGTGTCGTCGAAGACGGTGCCGACATACCTCTGCGGGCCGTCGGGGAAGACCGCGACGATGCGGTCCTCGGCGGGCAGGGTGCGGGCCAGCCAGCGGGCGACGAGCGCGACGGCGCCGACGCTCCAGCCGCCGGTGGCGTAGTGGTCGCGGGCCAGGCGGCGGCAGGCCCACACCGCTTCGGGGGCGGCGACCCAGTGGACCTCGTCGAAGAGGTCGTAGGCGACGTTGCGGGGGTAGATGCTGCTGCCCAGCCCGCGCATCAGGCGGTTCGCCGGGGGCTGGCCGAAGATCGTCGAGCCGGTGGTGTCCACGCCGACCACTCGCAGGCGGCGGAAGAAGCCACGCAGGACGGAGGCGATCCCTGCGGAGTGGCCGCCGGTGCCGACGGAGACGACCAGGGTGTCGATGCGTCCGAGCTGGGCGACGAGTTCGTGGGCCAGCGGGGCGTAGGCGGCCACATTGTCGGGGTTGTTGTACTGGTCCGGGCACCAGGCATCCGGGTGCGCGGCGAGGAGCTCCTCGACCCGTTGGCGGCGGGATTCCTGCCAGCCCCCGGTGGGATGCGGTGTGTCGACCAGGTCCACCTCGGCGCCGTACGCCGTGAGCAGGCCGGTCATCAGGGGTTCCATGCCGGGGTCGGTGACGACGGTGACCGGGTGGCCGTAGGTCGAGCCGGCCAGGGTCAGGCCGAGGCCGAGAGTGCCGGAGGTGGACTCGATGATGGGGGCGTCGGGCAGCAGTTGCCCGCGCTCGCGGGCCGCGCGGACCATGTGCAGGGCCGTGCGGTCCTTGATGCCACCGGGGTTGTGGCCTTCGAGCTTGGTCCAGAAGCCGCGTCCGGCGGCGGTGAAGGGGGTTCCGATCCACAGGATGGGGGTGTCGCCGACCAGTCCGGCCGGGGTGTGCAGGGGGCGCTTGGTATCGGCCAGCAGTTGGGCCGGTGAGGTGCGGCTTGCTGTGGGGGTTGTCCGGTTCATGGCGTGCTTCTCCCGCGGTCGGCGGTGTCAGGGGATGCCGGCCGTTGAGTGGTGGAAGGAGGTGGACAGATCGGGAGCCGTCACGCCCCGGGGCATGCGGGTGCCGTCCGAGGCTGCGGCTCAGGGGGCCGATCAGGTCCGCCACACGCCCAGTCGCGCACGCTCCTGTTGGACGGAGATGGGTGGGGAAGTCGCGTACCGCGATGGTTGGTCACCCGCGGGACCGGGCAGCGAGTCGGCCCGTTCGGCCGGAAGCAGAAGGTGGGCCGCTGTGGTGAACGTGATGTCACGCGGCGGCTGGGTTGTTGGCTGGTCCAGGTTCCGGCAATGCGATCCGCCGCCCTGGGTGGGGTCCAGGTCTCTGACAGTCGACGAGTCGCCGTCCGACGCCGCCGACTGTCCGCAGGACGCACTGGAGACGGCGACGATGGCATCCGCGCGGACGCTGCCCGCAGGGGCGGGACCGTGGGCGCAGGCCAGCACGTGCACGAGTACGGCCAGGAGCACCATGAGCGCCGCCCCGGACCATGGCACGGGGCGGCGCTCATGGCGTGCCGACCAAACCCTCATCATGACAAACAGTAATCGATCATGCACATAAAGTGCTCGTGAGGTGAAGGGTCCGGATTGCGGCCGGGTGGGCCTCAGCGCCTGCCGAGGCTCACCTGTGGCCGTGCCGAGCAAGGGGGAGCGGGGGCGCTGCATGTCACCGGTCACCGCAACAGGTGAATTGGTCGGTAGATGGGTCCATTCGAAGTGCGCGGGACCTTCCGCGCGGGTTTTCTGGCAGAAAGCGCGAGGAGATCAGATGCGGCAGACGACCAGCCCCGCCAGGCTCGCGGCGTGCCGCAGCCTGGGCGCCGTCGTTCTGCTCGCCTTCTTCGCGCTGCTGCACGCGACCTCAGCCCAGGGCCCTCACACCTGGCCGCCCTCGGACGGCTGCCGGCAGCGTGCCGCCGTCGTGAGGGAGCACACGTGTGATCTGACGCCGGCCGCCGTAGCGACCGGCCTGGGTGCCGACGAGCATCACGACGGGGACGCCTCGCAGTCCTGCGACGCCTCCGCCCCCGGACCGCGGCAGTCCGCCTATGTGTCCCCGGCGCACACGGTGGCCGGCACGGCTGCCGACACCGGGGCGGGCGGATCGGTGCACGGCGGGATGTCCGGTGCGGCGCGCTCCGTCGCCCCCGTCTCCCCATCGGCTGCCGTGTCCTTGGCGGCCGCCGAGGCGTCCGGTCCCGTCGCGGCGGTGGGGGAGGAGGTGGCCGTACTGGGCGCCGCGCTCTCGGTCGCCGTCGGGCCCGGGCCGACCGGCTCGGCGCCCGGGGCCGCGGCCTTCAGCTCCAGGAGCGCGGCGGGCTGCTCGGGCTCCATGCCGGCGAAGGCGCCGACGGCGTCAGCCGTTCCCGTCGGCGGGAGCGGTTTCTCGGCCGGGCTGGAACAAACGCGGGGCAGCGTGGCAGCCACGGTGTTACTCCAGCGGATACGCGGCGGAGAGCGAATCGGCCCCAAGGTGGACAGGTAGGTACACCCCAGGGTGGATACAGGCGCCTGGGCCAGAGGCGGCGACCTTAACCCCGGCCCGACGAACCCGCACCCCAAAGAAGGCGCGTCCCTCGGGTTACGTCGCGCTTGGGCAGGAAGCCTGCACAGATGCACGCCGTACTGCACGCACTGTCGATCGCCGGGTCCATGACCTGGGAGATCACCTGGGCCCTGATCCTGGGCTTCGCCCTGTCCGCCGTCGTCCAGGCCGTGGTCCGCAAATCCACCATCGTCGCCCTGCTCGGTGACGACCGGCCCCGCACCCTCGCCGTCGCCGCGGGGCTGGGAGCCGCCTCCTCGTCCTGCTCGTACGCGGCGGTCGCGCTGGCCCGCTCGCTGTTCCGTAAGGGCGCGAACTTCACCGCCGCGATGGCCTTCGAGATCGCCTCCACCAACCTCGTCGTCGAACTCGGCGTGATCCTGGCCCTGCTGATGGGGTGGCAGTTCACCGCCGCCGAGTTTATCGGCGGCCCCATCATGATCATCATGCTGGCCGTCCTGTTCCGGCTGTTCCTGCGCGACAAACTGGTGCGCCAGGCACGGGAGCAGGCAGAACGGGGCCTGGCCGGCTCGATGGAGGGCCACGCAACGATGGACATGTCCGTCCACCGGGAAGGCTCCTTCACCCGGCGCCTGTTCTCCCGGGAAGGCTTGACCTCGACCGCGCACGTCTTCGTCATGGAGTGGGCGGCGATCCTGCGAGACCTGGTGGTCGGCCTGCTCATCGCCGGTGCCATCGCCGCCTGGGTACCCGACTCGTTCTGGCGCACCTTCTTCTTCGACAGCCACCCACTCGCGTCCAAGCTGTGGGGCCCGCTCGTCGGCCCGCTGGTGGCCATCGCCTCGTTCGTCTGTTCCATCGGCAACGTGCCGCTCGCGGTAGTGCTGTGGAAGGGAGGCATCAGCTTCGGCGGCGTCGTGGCGTTCATCTTCGCCGACCTGCTGATCCTGCCGATCCTCAACATCTACCGGAAGTACTACGGCGCCAAGACGGCCGCCTTCCTCCTCGGCACCTTCTACCTCGCGATGGTCATCGCCGGATATATCGTCGAGTTCGCCTTCGACGGCCTCGGCCTGATCCCGGACCAGACCGATGCGAAAATCCCCATGGAAGGCATCAGCTGGAACTACACCACCTGGCTCAACATCGCCTTCCTCACCCTGGCCGCAGCCCTCCTCGTGCGCTTCGTGCGGACCGGCGGGCTGTCCATGCTCCGCATGATGGGTGGCTCACCCGACACCGGTCACGACCACCCAGGCCACACGCAGCACCCGCACGAAACGGGTGACGCCCACGGCGGGCACCACCACTGAAGAGGAAGAGGCGGCCTCCACCCGCGGGGGAGGCATCCGCCCGGGGCCGATCCGCGAGACACCGCGGACACGCCGAGCTCTCCTCGGTGCCGGCCCCGCGGGCGGACCGCATCGGCGAACTCACCGCGAGCGGGTCGTCCGAGTCGACCGGCGCGATCGCGCAGCCGGGCTGGTTGGTGGGCAGCGGTCGTGGAGGGCAAGTCGGCAGTGGCGGTGAGGGCGTACGGGCAGTACGCCGCCAGCTCGTCGGGCGGGAGGCCGCCCCGCACCTCCCCGTCGGCCAGCAGGCCCGTGAACAGTTCGGTGAGCCGCTGCTGCGCCGGGGCGATGTGGTCGCCGCGGTACAGCAGGGCGGACAGCTCGGTGGAGCCGGTGCGCCGACGGTGGTGGGAGAATGATCGCCTGCTCCAGCTCGCCGCATCTTCGCACCGCGGCCGCCTCCGTCTGTGAACCCTGAGCGGCATCGTACTTCCCCTTTCGGTGAATGCCATGAGCGGGAGCCCGATAGTGCTCCAGACGATGACCCCGATATCCGCTCTGGCAGGCGTGGCCTGGGGATTCTTCGCCTATGGGACGGAGCGAGTGGCGACGACTCGGCCTGCGGGATTCAGTGGCGCACGATGCTGAACCGGCTGCACGGGTACTCGCCCGGTCCCTGCACTTTCCGTCAGCCAGAGCAGGAGGTTTCCGATCATGAAGGCAGCCCGTTCCCTCCCCCTTCGCGCCGCGCTGGTGGCTGCTACAGCGGCGGCCGCGCTTCTCGTGTCCGCCTTCGGCGGCTACCACACCACCGGGGCCACTGCCACTCTCGGCGCCACTGCATCCGCCGAAGTGGAAACCCACGCCGACAAACACAATCAGGCCGACGTCACGTTCGCCCAGACGATGATCCTGCACCACCGCCAGGCGATCGCGATGGCGGAAATGGCCCGGACACGCGCCTCCTCCAGTGATGTCAAGGCCCTCGCGGTGAAGATCAAGAAGGAGCAGGCACCAGAGATCCGGACCATGGCCGGCTGGCTGAATGCCTGGGGTGAAAAGGTCCCACGAGGCAGGTACGCCATGCGCCACGGCCATCCCTCGGGCATGGCAGGCATGATGAACAAGAAGGAGATGCACGCACTGAACCGCGCCTCCGGCAAGTCCTTCGACACCATGTTCCTGACCATGATGATCAAGCACCACGAAGGCGCGGTCCAGATGGCCAAAGCCGAGAAAAAGCACGGTTCCTACGGTCCGGCCAAGGCACTCGCCAACCGCATCGTCATCACCCAGACCGCTGAAATCGCCCAGATGCGGAAGATGCTCCGGACGAGCTGACCCCGAGCCGCCGGGGCCGCTGATCGCCCCCACTGCGTGGCCTCTGGACGAGCCCGCCCTCCGGCGGACCCGTCCCTGCGGGCAGACGGGCGCGGTCAGGATTGGTAGGCCACCAGGGCCATCATCCCCGCCTCGCCGTGGTAGGCGTTGTGGCAGTGCAACAGCCATTGGCCGGGGTTGTCCGCGTCGAAGACGACGGACACCTTCTTCTTGGGCAGCACGATGGTGGTGTCCTTGCGCGGCCCGGTGCTGCCGAGTTGGTAGGTGTGGCCATGGAGATGCATGGGATGCCACATGTCGGTGGTGTTGACGAAGTCCAGCCGCACCCGCTGGCCCGCCTCGACATGCAGCGGACTCGCATCCGGGTTGTTCATGTCGAACCTCTTACCGTTGATGGCCCAGTTGTACTTGTCCATACCGCCGGTCAGGTCGATGCGGTGGACCCGGTCCGTCTTCTTCGGCGACAGCCGCACATCATCGGCGGCGCGCAGTTGGGACGCGCTCGTGATCAGGCCGTCCAGTTCCTTGGGCCGGACGGTCGGGGACGGCTTGCTGCCCGAGCCAGTGCGGATCAGCGCCATGGCGCTCGCCTTCTTGCCCTCGGCCAGCGCGACCAGGGGGAAGACACCGTCATCGAGGGTGACCAGGACGTCGTAGCGCTCCCCCATGCCGATCAGCAGCGCGTCAGTCTGATGGCGCTCGACGGGGTACCCGTCCGTGTGGGTGACGGTCAGCTTGTGACCGCCCAGCGCCACCCGGTACGCGGTGTCCGAGCCCGCGTTGACGATCCGCAGCCGTACGCGCTTGCCCGGCTTGCCAGTGTAGACGTCCGGGTCCTGCGGAACCCTTCCGTTGATCAGGTGGTAGGGGTACTTCACATCCCCCGCGTCGCCACCGAGGAGTTCACTGTCGGCGCCCATGAGCATGAACTTCATCGACATACCGCCGGTGGAGTCCGAGGGAGACGGCGACGGGCTCATGTCCATGCCGCCCATATCGTGGCCACCCGAGCTTTCAGGGCCGGGGCTGCTGCCGCCCATACCGCCCATACCGCCGTGGTCCATCCCGCCCATACCCTGCTTGAGCTCCGCGAATGCCTCGTCCGGGGTGCCGGTGACGCCATCGAGCCAGTCGTCGAGGACGACGACCCACTCATCGTCGTAGGACAACGGTTCCTTCGGGTCCTCGACGATCAGCGGGGCGTGCAGGCCGCGGTCGAGTTGGACGCCGACGTGGGGGTGGAAGAAGTACGTGCCGGGTGCGTCGGCGATGAAGCGGTAGGCGAAGGCCGATCCGGCGCGGACCGCCTGTTGGGTGGCCGGGGGGACGCCGTCCATGTCGTTGCGCAGGGCGAGGCCGTGCCAGTGAATGGATGTGATGGTCTTGCCCGGCAGCTGATTGTTCAGCTCGGCGGCCAAGATATCCCCGGCCGTAAGGCGGATCTCCTTACCCGGGGCCTGCCCGTCGAAGGCCCAGGTCCTGGCCATGACCCCGCCGCCCAGGTCGAGCCTGACGGGTGTGGCGGTCAGGCTTCGCTTCATCACCTTGCCAGTGGACGAGCGCTTCTTCTCCACGCGAGTGACCGCTGAACCAGAGGGACTGACCAGGCCGGGGGTACCGGCGGAGCCGGAGGCGTTGTTGCAGGCGGCGAGCGCACCGGTACCGGCCGCCCCCAGGCCGGCCAGCAGGATGGATCGGCGATTGATGCTGTTCACAGAGGTGGTGTCCTTGTCTCGATATGCCATTCAGGTCACATGCGGACATGGCTCCTCGCGCCACTGCTGGACGGGGAAGCCACGGGGCGCGGCCTAAATGCGCAAACGAGAAAGGAGAGAGAGAACGTCAGGCGGTGCGCGCTCCGCCGTGCCGGAGGCACCGCGCTCGGAGACGGCTGCGTGCGAGGCGGCGTCGCGTTCGCCGTACGACATCGCAGGCGGCGCCGTGAGCTTGAGCGTGTCGACACTGGAGGCGGAACAGTGCTCGACGCCCATACCACCGCAGGCCATCTTCCCGTCCCCATACATGACCGGATTGGCCTGGAGTTGCGTCCGCGGAGCCGCAGGGCCCGCCGGAGCGTCGGTGGCGGCCGGCGCGGCCTCCCTGTGGGCCTCGTGCTCGGCGGCGTCCATAGGCATGGCCATGGCGGCCATCGCACGCGAAGCATCCGGCGAAGTCGAGGTCATCACCGAGATCGCCTGGTGGTGTACCAGGACGGCGATCACCATGAACAGGGCGACGGCGGCAGCGCGAGCCCAGCGGACGGCACCACTATGGGTGCGGGTCAGCCGGACTTTCCACACGGTCATCGCTTCCACCTAGGCTCCCTGGCAGCGGACCGCTAATATACCCGTGGGGGGTAGGTCACCGCACACCCCTCCCTTCGACCCGATGCGGGAGCGCAGCCCGCCGCGTAGGAGCATCCCCGCAGTAGCTGGATGTGGCGGTGTCCCGAGGACGCCACCCATGGGGCCGCAGGATCAGTCGTGAGCGACGAGAACGACCGGACACACCGCATGGTGAATGGCAGCATGAGCTACGGGTCCGAATGGCCGGCCCCGGGGTGCGGTGATGTGGCCTACGGCCGACGACCGGGAGCCCGGAGCCGTGCACACCACGGCGCGAGCAGCACTGTTGAAGATGGTTTCGTCCACCACTCGCACGTCAGGGAGCTTCTCCCGCCACGGGCGCAGTGCCTCCCGAAGTCCCCGGTTCTCGTGGACAAAGCCACGTGGTCGAAGACCTCACCGTCGCATCACGTCCCCGCGCAGTGACTCTACGGGCGCGGCTCGAATGCCGAATCTTCGCCCACCACGGTCAGGTCGTCGCCCAGGGCTGCGGCGATTTCGGCGGCCCGGGAGTGATCGTCCAATCGGCGCGTCAGGTAGGCGCAGGCGTGGTGATGCCGGAGTGACCACCAGGCCACGGAGCCGCCGATCCCACCTTTGGCGATCTTGCCCTTGTCGCGTACGAAGCCCAGTGTCCAGGTGATCTCAGTGCCGAAGACCTCGTCGTAGTCAGTGACTTGGGAGGCGAGGAGCTCGGTGTGCAGCCTAGGCCCGAGCAGTTCTCGTACCGGTCCGTCCTCGTTGGTGAGATGGGAGAAGAACGCAGCCATTGCCGTCGCGGTCGTGTGCAGGTTGACTGCTCCGAAGACCGATTGCCGCCAGGCCCGGGAGTTGACCCGCTCCGTGTCCAGGGCTCCGGCGGGGATCTGAAGCCACGGTGCCGCGTGGAGTAGCTGCGGCCAGTTCGGGTCCGCGTACTCCAGGTCGGCGACGCGGTTCAGTGCGTGATCCGGCACGCCGAACCAGGCGTCGAGGTTCAGTGCGGGCCGCACCGTATCGTTGAATATCTCTCCCAGCGTTGCCCCGGCGCCCGCGCGCAGGATGCCGTCGACCAGGTGGCCGTAGGTCAGCGCGTGTTCCCCGAGTGATGCCCCGGGAACGTACTCCGGCGCCGCCTGTGCCAGGCTTACCCGCAGCCCGCTGTCATCCAGCAGTTCAAGACCTGCGGCTTCGGGTCCGAAGCGCGGCTGACCCGCCCGGTGTGTGAGCACATGACGGAGGGTGGTCCGCTCCTTGCCCCGGACCCCGTACTCGCTCCAGTACCTGGCGATCGGCTCGTCCAGTGCCAGCGCACCGTCGCGAACCGCCACCAGGGCGGCGAGCGTGACGAACGACTTGGACAGCGAGTATGGCTGGACCAGCGTGTCGCCACGCCAGGGACGGCTCCGTCCGGCATCAACCCACCCCGCGTTCAGCCGTACGACCTCGCGGCCCTCCCGCCAGACCGATACGCCTGCCCCTGTTTCCAGGCCGCTGTCCACTAGCCGCTGGAAGACCTGACGCACCGCGTCATACCCGTCCTCAGCGAAACCCTCAACGTTCATTGCGTCCGCCTCTATCTCTGATCAGGTAGCTGTCAGCCGAGTAGCTCGGACAACTTGCCGTTCCCTCAGGGATGCGCTCCTGAAACAGCAGAAGAATACCCCTAGGGGGTATCCAGCCAGCAAGGTTGAGGCAAGAGGAAACGCCTGGTCGTTGAGGCGCAAGGGGTCGATTCGCTCGGGCCGGTCGGCAGAGCTCGTGGAGCGTAGCCCGTAGCCCGCTGCGGGCCCAAAGTTCCTGAGAAGTCCCAGAGACGCCGCCGCACCCCTTCCTGCTCCGCTACACCGCGGGTCAGTCGGGGTGCGGCGGCATTCGCTTATCAAATGTCGCGGAACGTCTCGATCTGGGCGCCGATCGAGTTCAGCCGCTCGGCCAGGTCCTCGTAACCCCGGTTGATGACGTACACGTTGCGCAGGACCGACGTGCCCGGCGCGGCCATCATCGCCAGCAGGACGACCACGGCGGGGCGCAGGGCGGGTGGGCACATCATCTCGGCGGAGCGCCAGCGGGTCGGGCCCTCGACCAGGACGCGGTGCGGGTCGAGGAGTTTGACGTGGGCGCCGAGCCGGTTGAGCTCGGTGAGGTAGATCGCGCGGTTGTCGTAGACCCAGTCGTGGATCAGCGTCGAGCCCTGGGCGACGGCCGCGATCGCCGCGAAGAAGGGCACGTTGTCGATGTTGACGCCGGGGAACGGCATCGGGTGGATCTTGTCGATGGGGGCCTGCAGCTTGGACGGCCGCACGATCAGATCGACCAGCCGGGTGCGGCCGTTGTCCGCCGCGTACTCCCGGCCGCGCTCGTGGTCCAGCCCCATCTCCTCCAGGACGGCCAGCTCGATCTCCAGGAACTCCACCGGCACCCGACGGATCGTCAGCTCCGACTCGGTGATGACGGCGGCGGCCAGCAGGCTCATCGCCTCGACCGGGTCCTCGGAGGGCGAGTAGTCCACATCGCGGTCGATGTGAGCGACGCCGTGGACGGTCAGCGTCGTGGTGCCCACGCCCTCGACCTTGACGCCCAACTCCTCCAGGAAGAAGCAGAGATCCTGGACCATGTAGTTGGACGAGGCGTTGCGGATCACCGTGACGCCGTCGTGCCGGGCCGCCGCCAGCAGCGCGTTCTCGGTGACGGTGTCGCCCCGTTCGGTCAGCACGATGGCGCGGGTGGGGGCGACCGAGCGATCGACCGCGGAGTGGTACATCCCGTCGGTGGCGGTCACTTCGAGGCCGAAGTGCCGCAAGGCGGTCATATGTGGCTGAACGGTACGGGTGCCGAGGTCACAACCGCCCGCGTAGGGAATCCGGAAGTGGTTCATCCGGTGCAGCAGCGGACCGAGGAACATGATGACGCTGCGCGTCCGGCGGGCGGCCTCGGTGTCCATGGCCTCGAGGTCCAACTCGGCGGGCGGCACGATCTCCAGATCGGCGCCGTCGTTGACCCAGCGGGTGCGTACGCCGATGCTGCCCAGGACCTCGAGGATCCGGTAGACCTCCTCGATCCTGGCGACTCTCCGCAGTGTCGTACGGCCCGCGTTGAGCAGCGTGGCGCACAGCAGCGCCACACACGCGTTCTTGCTCGTCTTGACGTCGATGGCACCGGACAGACGGCGACCGCCGACCACCCGAAGATGCATCGGGCCCGCGTAGCCGAGGGAGACGATCTCACTGTCCAGGGCCTCGCCGATCCTGGCGATCATCTCAAGGCTGATGTTCTGGTTTCCCCGCTCAATGCGGTTGACCGCACTCTGGCTGGTGCCGAGCGCCTCCGCGAGCTGGGACTGGGTCCAGCCTCGGTGTTGGCGGGCGTCACGGATGAGCTTGCCGATACGTGAGAGGTAGTCGTCAGTCATGCAGAAGAAGCTATCTCACATATGAGATGCGCACGCGGCCAGGGAGGCGGAAGGAGTGACGGCCATTCGGGTGGGTTCCTCTCGATGGCGAGTGCCATTCCGGTCAGCCGCCCGCCTCGGGTATCGGGATGCGAGGATCGCAGCCGATATCCGGCGTGGTGGGGATCCGTCTCGCGGATCACCCGTACCGGTGACGATCCCCCGTCACCACCGCCGCCAGCGTCCGGGCCGGGCCGTCGACCGCGGGGCCGTGGAGGAGTTCGGTGCGGTGGACCAGGCGGGGGGCGATCAGGGGGGCCGTGACGATGCCGGGGGCGCCCTTGGTGGCCGGGTGGGGGAGGAGGGCCAGGCCGTGGCCCGCGGCGGTGAGGGTGACGAGGCCGCGTACATCGGTGCCCTCGTACGTCAGCGAGGCGCGGAAGCCGCCGCTCCGGCTCATCGCGCGCAACTGGGCGAGGGGCATGGCGGCGTCCGGGGCGTCCAGCCACTGGGCGTCGGCGAGGTCGGCCAGCCGCAGGCCGAGCCGGCGGGCCAGCGGGTGGCCGGTGGGCAGGGCCACCACCAGCGGGGCCTCCGCGACGGTGATGGCGGTGAGCGGACCCACCTCGGGCAGCGGCAGGGCGTCGGCGGGGGTGGTCGGGCCGTCGACCAGCCCCAGGTCCAGCGCCCCGGACGCCACCGCCGCCGGGATCTCCCGGCGGCCGAGGATCCGCAGCGAGGCCCGGATGGCCGGATGCGCCTGGCGCACCCGATCCAGGGCCGCGGCGATTCTCGGGGTCATCGCCAGCGGCGAGGCCCCCACCACCAGCCGGGCGGCGCCGGACCCCGACAGCCGCTCGACATCGGCCCGCGCCGCGTCCAGCCGCAGCAGCAGCGGACCGGCGTGTTCCAGCAGCCGTGCGCCCGCGCTGGTGAGCATGACCGGCCGCCGGGTCAGCAGTGAGGTGCGCAGATCCGCTTCGAGGGACGCGATGTGCTCGGAGACGGCTGCCGGGGTGAAGCCCAGCTCATGGGCTGCGTCGGAGAAGGATCCGCAGCGGGCCACGGAGACGAACGTGCGGAGCAGGTGCGGGTCCATGGCAGCAGTATCGCGGGGGCCGGGGTGGCTCAGTTCCGAACTCGGAGGTGACCGGGGCCGGTTCGGGTCCGGCCGTCGTCCGTTCCGGGGCCGTCGGTCGCGTCCGCGCACATGCTCATGGCCTCAGGTCTAACGCGGAACGCCGCCATCCGGGGCCCTTACGGCCGACGGTCACCCTTACCGGTGAACGCCGGTGAGCACCCATGATCCGACCCGGGGACGCGCTCGCATCCGGTCGGTGTCCTGTCTCGTCGAAGGCTGAGCGGTCTCGTCCAGGTGTTCTCACCGGGCCAACGCGAGCAGTTCATCGATCACCGGCCCCTCACCACCGTTACCGAGGTGGGCGATGGCCGCGAACGGGGCGATCACCTGGCTCCAGGCGTGGAGCCGGTCGCCATCGAGCCCGCACGCCGCCGCCACGCGCGCGCAGCGGGTCTCGACGCCCTCCAGCCCGGCGCCGGCCACGACGTAGTCCACAGCGTCGAAGCACGGATCACCCACACATGCCTTCGGATCGATGGCCATCAGGCCGCGCTCCGCGCCACCGTCGAGCACGTTGCCCAGGTGCAGGTCACCGTGGAGCAACACGGTTGTCGCTTCCGTGTCCAGCAGCCGCTCACACCGCTGGATGGCCCTGTCCCACGCGGTGACATCGATACGTGCGCTGATCGCAGGCTCGGACAGCCGCCTACCGACACGAGCGAAGGCCTCCTCGCACCGGCCGCGCAGCACACGCGACGGCCGCGGCGGCGGAGCGACCCCGTGCAACGCGGCGAGCAGATCCGACCACTGCTCGGGAAGCGAAGCAGCAGGCATGTCCTCCGCCGGCGTTCCGGGCACGACCTCTTCCAACACCATTGCGCCGGCGTCCTCGTCGACGGCCAGCACAGCGGGCACCCGGCCCGAGGCAGCGAACCACCCCAACATTCCGCCCTGCTCGACCAGAAGGGCCCGATCCGGACTGAGCTTCAGCACCGCGGGCGTGCCGTCAGGCCATTGGCACCGCAACGCGACCGACGAAGCACCGTCCGGGAGGGATGCACCGAGGGAAAGGTCCCAACGGGACGCCGACCGTGCAATCAGGTTCGGCGTGTCAGCGCACCATTCGGCAACCTGTGGACCGAATCGATGAACCAGCCGCGTAGTGACGCTGTCCACATCCACCGATAGTCGCTTCACCCGGGCCAGTCTGCCGCTCCCGGCCTCGGCCGTCAGCCATGTCTCCCGAGCCAGTCACGCCTCAGCGGCACGCAACCTTCGATGAGACGAACCTCGCGGTCACCGATCTTCGATGACAAAGCTCAACCTTTGATGAGTCGGGACGGCCGGTGAGCACCCATGATCCGACCCGGGGACGCGCTCGCACCCGGGCAGGGCATGACCGCGCCGGGGCGATGTATTAGAGTTATCTCGACATCGAGATACCTGCTGGAAGACGCATCGCCGCACCCGTGCCGGTAAGGCTTACCTAACTTAGCCATACCTTAGCGGATCGGCGCGGGCATGTGACGGCAGCATTGCGGTGGTACGCGCGAAATCATGCATGAAGGAGACTGTCGTGTCGGCGAACAGCTTCGACGCCCGCAGCACCCTGCAGGTGGGCGACGAATCGTACGAGATCTTCAGGCTGGACAAGGTCGAGGGGTCGGCCCGGCTTCCATACAGCCTGAAGGTTCTGCTGGAGAACCTGCTCCGCACCGAGGACGGCGCGAACATCACCGCCGACCACATCAGCGCCCTGAGCAACTGGGACTCGCAGGCCCAGCCCAGCCAGGAGATCCAGTTCACGCCGGCCCGCGTGATCATGCAGGACTTCACCGGTGTGCCGTGTGTGGTGGACCTCGCCACCATGCGTGAGGCCGTCAAGGAGCTCGGCGGCGACCCGGCGAAGATCAACCCGCTGGCTCCGGCCGAGCTGGTCATCGACCACTCCGTCATCGCGGACAAGTTCGGCACCAACGACGCGTTCGCGCAGAACGTCGAGCTGGAGTACGGCCGCAACAAGGAGCGCTACCAGTTCCTGCGCTGGGGCCAGACCGCCTTCGACGAGTTCAAGGTCGTCCCGCCCGGCACCGGCATCGTCCACCAGGTCAACATCGAGCACCTGGCCCGCACCGTCATGGTCCGGGGCGGCCAGGCGTACCCGGACACCCTGGTCGGCACCGACTCCCACACCACCATGGTCAACGGCCTCGGTGTGCTGGGCTGGGGCGTCGGCGGCATCGAGGCCGAGGCCGCGATGCTGGGCCAGCCGGTCTCGATGCTGATCCCGCGCGTCGTCGGCTTCAAGCTCACCGGCTCGCTGCCGACCGGCACCACCGCGACCGACCTCGTGCTCACCATCACCGAGATGCTGCGCAAGCATGGCGTCGTCGGCAAGTTCGTCGAGTTCTACGGCGAGGGCGTCTCCTCCATCCCGCTCGCCAACCGCGCCACCATCGGCAACATGTCGCCGGAGTTCGGCTCCACCGCCGCGATCTTCCCCATCGACGGCGAGACCATCAACTACCTGAAGCTCACCGGCCGCAGCGAGCAGCAGCTCGCGCTCGTCGAGGCGTACGCCAAGGAGCAGGGCCTGTGGCTGGACCCGGCCGCCGAGCCGGAGTTCTCCGAGAAGCTGGAGCTGGACCTGGCGACGGTCGTCCCGTCGATCGCCGGCCCCAAGCGCCCGCAGGACCGCATCGTCCTGTCCGAGGCCGCCGAGAAGTTCGCCCAGGACGTCCGCGCCTACGCCCCGGTGGCCGACCTGGACGAGGCGGGTATCGAGTCCTTCCCGGCCTCCGACGCCCCGGCCGTCTCCAACGGCGTGCCCACCAAGCCGACCGCGGTGATCGCCCCCGACGGCTCGCAGTACGAGATCGACCACGGCGCCGTCACCGTCGCCGCGATCACCTCGTGCACCAACACCTCCAACCCGTATGTGATGGTCGCGGCCGCCCTGGTGGCCAAGAAGGCCGTCGAGAAGGGCCTCACCCGCAAGCCGTGGGTCAAGACCACCCTGGCCCCCGGGTCCAAGGTCGTCATGGACTACTACGACCGCGCCGGGCTCACCCCGTACCTCGACAAGCTGGGCTTCAACCTCGTCGGCTACGGCTGCACCACCTGCATCGGCAACTCCGGCCCGCTGCCGGAGGAGGTCTCCAAGGCGGTCAACGAGGCCGACCTGGCCGTCACCTCGGTGCTCTCCGGCAACCGCAACTTCGAGGGCCGGATCAACCCCGACGTCAAGATGAACTACCTGGCGTCCCCGCCGCTGGTCGTCGCCTACGCCATCGCCGGCTCCATGAAGGTGGACATCACCAAGGACGCCCTGGGCATCGACCAGGACGGCAACCCGGTCCACCTGAAGGACATCTGGCCCTCCGAGAAGGAGGTCGAGGAGGTCGTGGCCTCCTCGATCGGCCAGGAGATGTTCAACACCAGCTACGCCGACGTCTTCGCCGGTGACGCCCAGTGGCAGGCGCTTCCGGTGCCGACCGGCAACACCTTCGAGTGGGACCCGGAGTCCACCTACGTCCGCAAGCCTCCGTACTTCGAGGGTCTGACGATGGACCCGGCCCCGGTCGAGGACATCGCCGCCGCCCGGGTGCTGGCCAAGCTGGGCGACTCGGTCACCACCGACCACATCTCCCCGGCCGGTGCGATCAAGGCCGACACCCCGGCCGGCAAGTACCTCACCGAGCACGGTGTCGAGCGTCGTGACTTCAACTCCTACGGCTCGCGCCGAGGCAACCACGAGGTCATGATCCGCGGCACCTTCGCCAACATCCGGCTGCGCAACCAGATCGCGCCCGGCACCGAGGGCGGCTTCACCCGCGACTTCACCCGGGCCGCCGAAGGTGACGGGGAAGCCCCGGTCTCCTTCATCTACGACGCGTCGCAGAACTACCAGGCCGCCGGGACCCCGCTGGTCATCCTGGCGGGCAAGGAGTACGGCTCCGGCTCGTCCCGCGACTGGGCCGCGAAGGGCACCGCGCTGCTCGGCGTCAAGGCCGTCGTCGCCGAGTCGTACGAGCGCATCCACCGCTCGAACCTCATCGGCATGGGCGTCCTGCCGCTCCAGTTCCCCGAGGGCGCCACGGCCGAGTCGCTGGGCCTGACCGGCGAGGAGACTTATCACATCACCGGCGTCACCGCGCTCAACGAGGGCGGTATCCCGGAGACGGTCAAGGTCAAGGCCAGGGACGACCGCGGAGGGGAAGTTGCGTTCGACGCCAAGGTGCGCATCGACACCCCCGGCGAGGCGGACTACTACCGCAACGGCGGCATCATGCAGTACGTGCTGCGCTCGCTGATCCGCAAGTAAGCACGGCTTACGGCGCCTTACGGCAGCGTCTTACGGGCCTTACGGCAGCGGCGACGGGCCGCACCCCGGTGTGGGGTGCGGCCCGCTCGCATGTCGCGGTCGGAGCAGTGGTTCAGAGAAACGTCCCGGAGGGGATGTACGGCGTCGGCGGCGGCATCCCCCGCAGACATACATAGCCGCTGGTGGACAGCTCGAGCCCGGCCTCGAGCCCCACGTCCACCGCCCACTGCTGCTCGGCCGTCAGCGCCGCGACCCGGGCGTCGGTGCCCTCCGGAAGGCACAGCAGCGCCACTGTCAGCAGCCGCTTCGCCAGCCGTCGCGAGGTCGCGGCCAGCAGCTCGACCTTGCCGTCGTCGGCGACGTAGCAGTAGCCGCTGCCCGCCAGGTCGTCCACGACCAGCAGCCGCCGCTGGCGCACCAGCAGTTCGTGGTCGGCGCCGTGCGCGCCGCCCCGGGTGCGGCGGTCCACCGAGTCCAGCAGGTCCCGGTGGCGGGCCACGCCCTCGTGGACGGCGCCGTCGGGCGGGGACAGCCGCTCCTTGGTCTCCGGTCCGACGGTGCCGTGCAGCCGCATCGCCGGATGCAGCGCGAATCCCGCACGCCGGTAGGTGCTCGCCGCGCGCGGATCCTCGGAGCCGCAGATGATGCCGCGCAGGCAGCCCCGTCCGTACAGCAGCGCGGCGGCCAGCAACTCACGGCCCACGCCCTGCCGTTGGGCCCGGGGCAGCACCGCGAGCAGCGCGAGCCCCCAGGTGCCCTCGCGCCGCGCGGACAGCGCCACGCCGAGCGGCATCCCGGCGTCGTCCAGGGCGATCCAGCAGCCGCCCGGGTCGGTACGGGCGAGATGCCGGTGCCGGTCGTGGATCTCGGCGACGTATCCCGGCGGCAGGCCGTCCTTGCCCGCGAGGGCGGCGGCGTCCCCGAAGGCGGCGGCCACCACCTCCCAGGCGGCCTCGGCGTCCTCGTCGGTGTCGCGTAGCTGGCGGAGGATCATGAGTCCATGATGGCGCGTCCGGTGAGGGGATTGTCGGTACGCGGAAGCGGCTTGCTCGACCGGCGAACGCGACAACGTTGTCAGCATGGCTTTAACGATCAGTACGCCGCCAACCGGGTGTCCCTGTCAAGACCGTTCGCGCACTCTTACGGCCGACGGCCCCCGTGCGGTACGGTCCCCTCGGCTTGTTCGACCCGGTGATCGCGGCCCTTCCGACAAGGTGGGACCGCAATGCCCTCAAGACCCCTGGCCGCCCTGGCGGCCGCGGCCCTGACCGCGGGGCTCCTCGCCACCGCGGCCGGCGCGCCCGCGTCGGCCGCCCCGCCGCCGACGCTGGTCAAGGACCCGGCGGCGTACGTCGATCCGCTGATCGGCAGCTCGGCCGGCGGCAACACCTTCCCCGGCGCCGTCGCCCCCTTCGGCATGCTGTCGTGGAGCCCGGAGAACACCCGCGGCGACGCCACCCGCACCGCCGCGCCCGGCGGCTACCACTACGACGCCACCCGCGTGCGCGGCTTCAGCCTCACCCATATGTCCGGTACCGGCTGTGCGGGCGGCGCGGGGGACATCCCCTTCTTCCCCCACGTGGGCGAGGTCACCTCCTCACCCGCCGCCGACACCAAGGACCAGGTCTACGCCTCCGACTTCAGCCACTCCGACGAGACCGCCGAACCCGGCCGCTACAAGGTCTCCCTCGCCTCCGGCGCCGGCGCGGAGCTGACCGCCACCGCCCGTACCGGCTCGGCCCGCTTCAGCTACCCCGCGGACAAGACCGCCTCCCTGCTGATCCGCACCTCCTCCTCCGAGGTCGGCAGCAGCGACGCCGATCTCACCATCGACCCGGCGCACCGCACCGTCTCCGGCTCGGTCACCGGCGGCAACTTCTGCGGCTATCTCGACCCCGAGGGGCGGCGCAGCTACTACACCCTGCACTTCACCGCGGTCTTCGACACCGCGTTCACCGCCCAGGGCACCTGGCAGGACGGCACGCTGCGGCCCGGCACGACCAGCGCCGAGGGCGGCTCCGGCGGCTTTGGCACCGACGGCCGCCCGGTGGCGGGGAAGGGCTCCGGCGGCTATCTCCAATTCGCCCCGGGCACCCGGCGGGTGGGCGTCAAGGTCGGCATCAGCTACGTCGGCGACAAGGGCGCCCGGGCCAACCTCGCCGCCGAGAATCCGCCGCGGCGCGGCTTCGACCAGGTGCGCACCGCGGCGTACGACGCCTGGCGGCGGCAGCTCTCCGCCATCCGGGTCGGCGGCGGAGCGGACGCGGACCGCACCGCCTTCTACACCGCGCTCTACCACTCCCTGCTGCACCCCAACGTCATCAGCGACACCGACGGCCGCTACCGGGGCAGCGACGGTGAGGTGCACCGGGTGAGCCGGGGCCACCGGGCCCAGTACGGCACCTTCTCCGGCTGGGACATCTACCGCTCCCAGCTCCAACTGCTCACCCTGCTGGAGCCGGAGGCGGGCTCCGACATCGCCCAGTCCCTGCTGAACCTGGCCCAGCAGAACGGCGGCGTCTGGGACCGCTGGCTCCAGGGCGCCTCGGGGACGCATGTGATGAACGGCGATCCGTCGGCCGCCGCCCTCGCCGGGATCCGGGCCTTCGGCGGCGGCGACTTCGACCTCGACGCCGCGCTCGACTCGCTTCTCAAGGCGGCCACCGTGCCGACGGAGAAGGACCTCAGCCCGGCGGGCAAGCCCATCATGTCGGCAGGCCAGCGGCCCTCCCTCGACAAGTACCTCAAGCTGCACTACATGCCGTCCGTCTCCAACGCCTGGGGCGGCGCGGCCGAGACCCTGGAGATGTCCGGCGCGGACTTCGCCCTCTCTCAGTTGGCGCGGGCCGCGGGCCGTAAGGACACCGCCGACACCTTCGCGCACCGCGCCCAGTGGTGGCAGAACAACTTCAACGCCGCCGCCGACCCGGAAACCGGCGGCTATATCGCCAACCGTAAGGCCGACGGCAGTTGGGTCACCGGCTTCACCCCGGCCACCGGCAACGGCTTCGTCGAGGGCACCAGCGCCCAGTACACCTGGATGGTCCCGCACAACCCCGCCGGTCTCTTCGCCGCGATGGGCGGTAAGGACGCCGCGATCAAGCGTCTGGACGCCTTCTTCCACGACGCCGACGGCGGCTGGGCGCTCACCGGGGCGGGCGGCGAGAAGTCCGAGCTGGACAACGAGCCGTCGATCAACGTCCCCTATCTCTACGCGTACGCCGGGCAGCCGTACAAGACCCAGGAGACCGTGCGCGCCGCGATGCGTCAGCTGTGGACCACGAAGCCCGACGGCATCCCCGGCAACGACGACCTCGGCGAGATGTCCTCGTGGTACGTCTTCTCCGCCCTCGGCATGTACCCGCAGGTGCCCTCCCGCGCCGAACTGGTCCTGGCCTCGCCCCTCTTCCCGCGGATCGAGATCGACCGCGGCGCCCGGGACATCTCCATCCGCGCCCCGCAGGCCGCGCCCGACGCCCCGTACGTCCAGTCGCTGAAGGTGAACGGGCGGGGGAGCGACCGCCCCTGGCTGCCGGAGTCCTTCGTACGGCACGGCGGCACGCTGGACTACACCCTGTCCGACGCCCCCGACCGCGCCTGGGGCGCGTCCCCGTCCGACGCGCCGCCCTCCTTCCGCGACGGCGAGCAGCCGTACCAGATCGGGGTCGGTCCGACCACGGGCACGCTCGCCCCGGGCGAGAGCCTGACCGTGAAGGTGGCCGCCGTCCCGGTCGGCGAGGGCGACCGCCCCGAGGTGCGCTTCACCACCGACGCCCCCGACGGCCTCACCGCCTCGCCCGCCTCCGGGACGGTCGGCCCGGATGGCACGGCGGAGATCTCCCTGCGCGCGGGGAAGGACACGGCCGAGGGCTTCTACGACGCGAAGGTGACGGTGACCAGCGAGAACACCAAGGTCGTCCAGCCGATCACGCTGACCGTCGCCGCCCCCGGCACCCTGCTCGCCGCGTACAACAACACCGGCGCGACCGACGACGACGGCGAGCACGACGAGGGCGACTACGACGGCGGCGGCTGGAGCTACTCCCGCCAGGCCCTCGCCACCGCCGGCCTCGCACCGGGCGCCAAGGGAACCACCCAGGGCCTGGAGTACACCTGGCCCGCCTCCCCACCCGGCCGCCCCGACAACGCCTCCACCACCGGCCAGACCATCACCCTCCCCCCGTCCACCGGCCTCTCCTTCATCGGCAGCGCCGTCAACGGCAACCAGCAGGCCACCGCCAAGGTCACCTACACCGACGGCAGCACGGACACCACCGAGCTGGCCTTCACCGACTGGACGGTGGGAGGCGGCGGCGGAACGGTCCAGTACGGCAACGTGACCCTCGCCAAGACCGACTACCGCAACATCAGCGGCGGCGACAAGGACGTGGTGGACGCGTACATCTTCGCCACGAAGGCGTTCCGGGCGCCCGAGGGCAAGACGGTCAAGAGCGTCACCTTGCCCGACAACGCCGATCTCCACGTCTTCACGATCGCCCGCGGCTGAGCAGAAAATTCTGCCGTCAATGTCAAGGGTCGCGCCATGCGATCGAGTGAAGCTGGGGCATTTGCCCAAGGCATTTGCCCAAGGCATTTGCCCCAGCTTCCTTAATGTCCTTCGCATGGTCAGTTCCTCACACGAAGCCCTCCACCGGATTTTCCAGGAGGACGCCGGGGCCATTGTCCGGGCGCTCAGACAACTGCTCGGCGTCCCGTTCCCGGACACGAGCAAGACGTTCGTCGTCAGCCCCGACCTCACCGAGATCGCGCCCGTCGAGAGACGCGTGGACACCCTGCTCCAGGTCGAGACCAAGGGCGAGGGCACGTATTTATTCGCCATCGAGTCGCAGAGCAGAAGAGATCCGAAGAAGCCCGCGGCCTGGGCCTACTACCTCTCGTACATGCACGCGAAGTTCGGTCACCAACCGGTGCTGATCGTACTCTGCCCGGACGAGTCCACGGCCCGCTGGGCCGCCCGTCCGATCACTCTCGGCATCCCCGACTGCCCGTCCATGACGGTCCGCCCCCTCGTTCTCGGTCCTGGCAACGTCCCCGTTGTCACGGATGAGAAAGAGGTGGCCCGGGATATTCCGATCGCTGTCTTCTCCGCGATTACGCACAGTAGAAGCGAAAACATCGATGCCATACTGAAGGTGCTTGCGACCACAATCAGCACCCTTGACCCCGGTCAGGGGACCATCTACGCCGAGCTCGTTGAAGCCGGTCTCGGAAACACCCCGGCACGAGAGATCTGGAGAGACCTGATGCCCGCGCTGATGAACTACTTCCGTTCCCAGCAAGCCCAGCACGCCTTCGCAGAGGTGCGCGCAGACGCTCTCCTGCGGTTTTTCAAGGCTCGGGGGCTTGAGATCACTGCTGAGACGCGTGAGCGCATCGAGTCGTGCAAGGACATGAATGTCCTCGGTACTTGGCTGGACCGGGCCGCGACCGTCTCTCGTGCGGAGGATTTGTTCGACTGATGTCCGCGTTACTGAACTTCTTCCGCTCCGAGCACTCCCAGCGAGCCTTCGCCAAGGTTCGGGCCGAGAGCCGCACCGAAAATATTGTGCGGGTCCTCAATCAGCGGGGCTTTCAGGTTGTTGGCATGGCTCGCGAACGCATTCAGTTGTGCACCGACCTGGAGCTGCTCGGGGACTGGCTGGATGGAGCCCTGACGGTGTCTTCCGCTGAGAACCTGTGTCGCTTGATCGACGTGCAGCCCAATCTCTTCTACTGTTCCAACATCGGCCAGCGAGCCTTCACTGACGTTCGGATCGAGAGCCGGGCCGAGGACACCTTGCGGATCCTTGGCCA
This sequence comes from Streptomyces violaceusniger Tu 4113, assembly GCF_000147815.2. NCBI lineage: Bacteria > Bacillati > Actinomycetota > Actinomycetes > Kitasatosporales > Streptomycetaceae > Streptomyces > Streptomyces violaceusniger. The sequence goes on from NC_015957.1 coordinate 2,260,213, forward strand.
ACGGAGGCTTGAAGTCACTGCCGAGACCCGTAAGCGCATCGAGTCGTGCAAGGACATGGATGTCCTCGGCACCTGGCTGGACCGTGCCGTGACCGCCTCCTCCGCGGAGGAGCTGTTCGTCGGAGATTAGCGCTGAGAGGACCGGGAGGGGGAGGCGTCGATGTACCACTCCCGGCCCAGCAGCAGGCCGAAGAGCGGGGCAGGCAGCCGGAACATCCTCCGCACGACGGGATTCATGCGGCCCGCGTCGTTCACCTGGGAGTGGTGGGCGGCCAGGGCCGCCTGCTTCTGGCGGGCGTAGCGGTGTACGTCGTAGCGGTGGGTGATGGCCGAGCGGGCGCTGAAGCGGGTGGTCAGCTCGGCGGGGTCATGGCGCAGGGGGATGCGCAGGAGTCGTACGAGGCGTAGCAGGCGTTCGACGGCGTCGCGGGGCAGCGTGGCCTCCAACACCCTCGGCGTCTTGGCCAGTTCGGCGGCGCGGCGGCCGACCTCGTGGACCTTGATGTGGTCGCGGTGGCCGTAGCCGCCGTTGGCGTCGTACGTGAGCAGCATCGCCGCGTCCTCTTCGTACAGGATCGCCGCCAGCCGTTCCGCCGCCTCCTCCGTGTCCGCCCGCGCGAAGCGGGAGCGGTCCGGCGGGTCTGCATAGAAGAGCGGGCCGTGACCGCTGTCCGCGTAGCCGAGGTGGACGACGCGGTCGACGCCGAGCACGCACGCGCTCTTCCGCAGTTCGTGCATACGAGGCGGCTCGCGGTCCTGCGGGGCAGCGTCCGTGTGGCCGTCCGTGGCGACCACGAGCACCACCCGGTGGCCCTCATCGGCGAGCCGGGCGAGTGTGCCCCCGGTCAGCAGCGCCTCGTCGTCGGGGTGGGCGTGGAATGCCAGGACGGTGGCCATCCGCCCATCCTGGCATTCCCGGATCAGCGGAAGGCCGCGATGGTGCGGATTGCCCAATCGGCGAAGGGACGCGGCGGACGGCCAAGGACCCGCTCGACATCGGGGCTCACCCGCTGTTCGTCGGCCGTCGGCTCGCCCAGGATGTCGAGGGTGCCGTCCGCGACGGGCTCCGGCATGAACCCCAGCATCTGCGCCCGCGCCTGCTCCCGGCTCAGCTCGGTGAACCGTACGGGCTCGCCCAGCGCGTCGGCGATCGCGTCCGCCTGTCCGCGTGGGGAGATCGGAGCGGGGCCGGTGAGCTCGTACGTACGCCCCGCATGGCCCGGCTCCCGCAGTGCCACGGCCGCGACCTCCGCGATGTCCGCGGGGTCCACGACCGGCAGTGCGACGTCGGGGAAGGGCGCCGCGATCACGCGCTCCTTACGGACGGGTTCGGCCCAGGCGAAGGCGTTCGAGGCGAAGCCCCCGGGCCGCAGGATCGTCCGGTCAAGACCCGCCCGCCGCACGGCGTCCTCGAACGCCCGCATGGGGGCGTGTGACACCGCGTCCGGACGCGTCCCGGCGGCCTGGGAGGAGAGCAGGACCACACGCCGTACGCCCGCAGACCGGGCGGTGTCCAGAAGTTCGCCGGTCGGTGCGGTTCCGGCCAGCAACTCGCCCGCGAAGAGCAGGAACAGCGCGTCGGCCCCCTCCAATGCGGGCCGCAGACTCCCTGGGTCGGCCAGATCGGCCCGATGGTGACGTACCCCCTCCGGCAACTCCGTGCCGGTGGGCCGTCGCGAAACCGCCGTCACCCGCTCGCCGGCTGCGGCGAGCGTCTCCACCAGCGGCCGACCCACATTCCCGTTCGCTCCGGTTACCACGATCATGTGCAGCTCCCCATCTCACAGTGACGGACCTTGTCCTGGCCGCGCAGCACGGTGAAGCTAGCATCGTGGGGATAGTAGGTACCTAGAGGAAAGTGACTATGTCCGAGGAACCAGAACAGCCATGTCCGATCGCCCCTGTGGTGGACATCGTCTTCAGCCGATGGACCACACCCATCCTCTGGACGCTGCATGAGCACGGCCGTCAACGCTTCGTGGAGCTGCAACGCCGGATCGGCACGATCACGCCGAAGGTGCTGACCCAGCGGCTCCGCCAACTGGAGCGCGATGGGCTGGTGCGGCGCACCTACCACCCGGAGGTTCCGCCCCGGGTGGAGTACGAGATCAGTGAGCTGGGCCGCGGCCTGGGGCCGCTGTTCGCATCGCTCGCGACCTGGTCGGTGGAGAATCTGCCCCGGGTCGAGCGGGCCCGGCTGCACTACGACGGCGCGGAAGCCGCCACTACCGGTCCCCGATGAGGCGGTCGAACGCGCCGGCCTTCGCCGCGCGTATGAAGGTGCCGAGGGCGGCGGGGGAGGTGGTGAGGATGACGTCCGGCTCGTCGCTCTCCCGGAGCGCGATGGCGCGGGGGGCGGGAGCGGCGATGTAGACGCAGTTGGATCCCTCGTGGCTGTAGGACGACTTCTGCCAGTCAGCGGGCACCTTCGCGACGTAGATGCAGTTGGAACCTTGGGCGCTGTACGAGGACTTCTGCCAGGCGGGCACGTTGGTTTCCTCTCAGGTGCTCTGCACGATGCGGTGGATGAGGTCCCTGGACGCCTTCGGCTCGAGGGTGTAGCTCTCCATACGGTCCAGCACGCTCCGGAAGTTGACGAGATGCGCCTCTGCGTCGAGCAACTGGTTGCCATGGTCTGAGTCGAGCTGGACGGTATCCAGCTGCGGTACTGAGCCCCCGAGGTAGTCGACCGACTGACCGGAGCCGGGGAAAGGCCCAGCGCCGAACGGAATTACCACGATGGTGATGTTCTCCCGCTCGCCCATCGCGATCAGGTGCTGAAGCTGTTCACGGGCCACCGTGGAACCTCACCGCGCGGATCGTATGGTCCGCCGCCCTCGCCGCGCCCGGGTTCGAGCGGGCCGAAGCGGCCTGAGTGCCGGGCCGCGACCTCGGGCTCCGAGATATTTGATCTAGCGCAAACAATTTGTCAAACGCTTCTGAGAGGGGTATCGGGAGGGTCAGCCCTCCCCGCGCTGAGGCCGCGCGAAAGGTACCGCCCCCACCGGCCTCATGCGCCACCGGTGCCCGCCTCCCACCGGCCGTCAGCCGGCGATGGCGCTGGGCCGCTCACCCCGCTGCCCATGCTCAATGGCGCCGAAGGCGCGAGACGGTGGGGCAGACAGCCGCGCCGCGTACCGTCCGACGGTGCGCGCTCGCCCGGCCCGCACGCCCAACGACACGTGCCCGACCCCACCGCACGGCGGGCCGTGCCCGCACGCACCGCACACGGGCCGTGCCCGACCCCCACCGCACAACACACGCCCGCTCGCACAGCACGCGGGCCGTGGCCGCCGGAAGTGGCGGCCACGGCCCGCGTTTCTCGCCGAACCGGTCAGCTGACCTCAGCTCAGCAGTTCCACCTCCGCCAGTGTCGACTTGTCGTCCGGCACCAGGCGGTAGTGCTCGTACGTACCGGGCGTGCGCACCGAGAAGACGCGGGTCTGCTTGTCCCAGGTGAAGGATTCTCCCGACCTTCGGTCCAGGTCCCGCCACTTCTCGCCGTCGTGCGAGCCCTGGAGCACCCATCCGGTCGGGGCCTTGCTCCGGTCGGATGAGGTCAGGGTGTACTGGACCGCGCGGCCCGCCGCCGTGACCGGGAGGTTCACCGAATCGAAGGTGGCCTCGGTGCCCGAGGTGTTGTCCAGGAGGGCCGTGCCGCCGCTCGGCACCGTCAGGTCGTGGCGCGGGGTGGGCACCTTGTCGTCCTTGGTGATGGAGGACGGCGCGGCGTTCTTCCCCGTGCCCCAGGCCGACGGCTTGGCGCCCATCGCGAACTCCAGCGTGCCGCCGCGGGCGAGGATGTCGTGCGGCAGGGCGGTGGAGTTCCACGCCTTGCCGTTGACCTTCAGGCCCTGGACGTACACGTTCTCCCGGCTGTTGCGCGGGGCCTTGATGACCAGATCGCGGCCGTTCTCCAGATGCACCGTGGCCTTGGTGAACTGCGGCGATCCGACCGCGTACTCGGAGCCGCCCATCACCAGCGGATAGAAGCCCAGCGAGCTGAAGATGTACCAGGCCGACTGCTCGCCGTTGTCCTCGTCGCCGTGGTAGCCCTGGCCGATCTCGCTGCCGGTGTAGAGGCGGGAGAGCACCTCGCGCACCTTCTCCTGGGTCTTCCACGGCTGGCCCGCCGCGTCGTACATGTACGTCACATGGTGGGCGACCTGGTTGCTGTGGCCGTAGTTGCCCATGCGGACGTCCCGCGCCTCGGTCATCTCATGGATGACGCCGCCGTAGGAACCGGCGAACTCGGGGGAGGCGGTCTCCGGGGTGGAGAAATAGGTGTCCAGCTTCTTGGCCAGGCCCGCCCGGCCGCCGTAGAGGTTGGCCAGGCCCCGGCTGTCCTGGGGCGCGGTGAAGGCGTAGCCCCAGCCGTTGGTCTCGGTGTAGTCGTAGCCCCAGATCCGGGGGTCGTACTTGTCGGAGGGCACGCGCCACTTACCCGCCGCGTCCTTGCCCTGGAAGAAGCCGGCCTTGTCGTCGAAGAGCGAGACATAGCCCTGCGCACGGTGCAGGAAGTACTCGGACTCCTCCTTGTAGCGGGCCTTCTTCGTCTTCGCGTAGAGCGCCTTGCCCATATTCGCGAGGCCGAAGTCGTTGAGATAGCCCTCCAGCGCCCAGGACAGCCCCTCATGGGTCTCGGTGCTCGTGTAGCCGAGGAAGGGCGAGCTGGCCATGCCCTTACGGCCGACGCCCGACGAGGGCGGCACGGCGGTGGCGTTCTTCAGCGCCGCCTCGTACGCCGCCTCGGCGTCGAACCGCACGCCCTTCAGATACGCGTCGGCGAAGGCCACGTCCGAGCTGGTGCCGGTCATCAGATCGGCGTAGCCCGGTGAGGACCAGCGGGAGATCCAGCCGCCGTCCTTGTACTGCTGTACGAAGCCGTCGACCATCGTGCCCGCCCGCTTGGGGGTGAGCAGCGAGTAGGCGGGCCAGGTGGTGCGGTAGGTGTCCCAGAAGCCGTTGTTGACGTACACCTTGCCGTCGACGATCTTCGCGCCGGTGTGGGTCGGGGTGTTCTCCCCGGTGCCCGGCGAGAAGGCGCTCGCGTACTGGGGACGGGGCTTCGCCGCCGTCCCCGTGTTCTCGAAAGCGGAATTGGGATAGAGGTACAGCCGGTAGAGGCTGGAGTAGAGCGTGGTGAGCTGGCCGCGGTCCGCGCCCTCGACCTCGATCCGCCCCAGGATGTTGTCCCATTCCGCCTGTGCGGCCTGCTTGACCTGCCCGAACGACCTCGACGCGGGCAGCTCCCGGTCGAGGTTGGCCTTCGCCTGGTCGACGCCTATCAGCGAGGTGGCGAGCCGGAGCGTGACGGTCCGGTCCTTCCCCGGCTTGAAGCGGAAGTAGCCGGTGACATCCTTGCCGCCGCCTCCGTCCAGCTTGCCGCTCGCGCTCACCGGGGTGTCGAAGACGCCGTAGACGAACATCCGGGTGGCGCCGGTGGACAGTCCGCTCTTGACGTCGGAGTAGCCGGTGACGACGCCGTGCTCGGCGTCGAGGGTCAGCCCGCCGTCGCCCGTGACGTTGTCGAAGAGGACGCTCGCGTCCTCACCCGGATAGGTGAAGCGCATCGCCGCGGCGTGATCGGTGGGCGCCATCTCCGCCTTGAGGCCGTTCTCGAAGGTCACCCCGTAGTAATACGGCCGGGCGGTCTCCTTCTCATGGCGGAAGGGGAGCGCGCGCGAGGTGCGCCCGGCGTCGGGGGTGCCGGTCGCACCGGACGGCATCACCTGGAAGGTCTGCCGGTCGCCCATCCAGGGGCTGGGCTCATGGCTCGCGCTGAACGCCTGGATGGTGGGGAGGTTGTCGGCGTTGTTGGCGCGGGCGTACTGGTAGAGCCAGTCGGCGGAGCCCGCGTTGGTCACCGGAGTCCAGAAGTTGAAGCCGTTGGGGACGGCGGCGGCCGGGAAGTTGTTGCCGCGCGAGAAGCTGCCGCTGGAGTTGGTGCCGCGGGTGGTCAGCGCATAGTCCGACAGATGCTCGAGCGGCTTCTCGGGCGCCTTGGGGGCGATCGAGACGTCGTCCACCCAGCCGCGGAACTGCGCGGGGCCCTTGGGGGAGTCGTACGCCACGAGTATCCGGTCGACCGTCTTGCCCGCGGCGACCGCGCCGATCCGCGACTCCTTGTTGTTCCACTGGTTGACGTAGAGCGTCTTGGAGTCGGCCTGGCCCTGCGGGCTCATCCGGGCACCGTGCTGGTCGACCGCGCCGGGCAGATCGCTCAGATAAGTGCCGTCGGTGAAGGCGAGATCGACCGAGACATGGGTGGCCGGGTAGTTGAGATCGGTCTCGGGCATCGACGGGAAGATCCGGTAGGACAGCCGGGTGTCCCGGGTGACGGCCGTGTCGACGTCGAAGACCTTGTTGTACGAGTACGCCCGGCCGTCCGGCTTGTGGGTGCCCGCGTAGCGCAGGGCATGGGTGCCGGTGAAGCCCGCGTTGGCCTTGGCGGTGGGGGAGCCGGTCGGGCCGCGGTCGATCTGGGTGCGCATGTCGGAAGGCGCGGGCGGCGTGGTGTCGCCGGTCGCGAACTGCACCTCGGCGAGCTGGATGAGGTCGTCCCCGGCGTTGCGGGTGATCTCCAGCCGGAGGTGCTGGTACGCCGTGGCGCCGCCATAAGAGAACTCCCGCGTCTGCTGGCGCGAGGAGAACGTCTCGTCCTTACGGGTGTCCAGCGTCGTCCAGTCGGAGCCGTTGGCCGAGCCCTTGAGGGTCCAGTCCTTCGGGTCCCGGCCGGGGGCGTCATTGGCGGAGGTGAGGGCGTAGCGGACGGCCTTCACCGGCTCGCTCAGATCGAACTCGAGCCAGGCGGTGGTGGTGTCGAAGGCCAGCCACTTGCTGGTGAGCTCGCCGTCGACGAGGTTCTCCTTGATCTCCCCGCCTTCGGTGTTCTCCCCGCTCGCCCGGACCTCGGTGACCTTGTCGGTGACATTGCCGGGAATCCCGGAGGAGTAGCCTCCGTCCACCCCGGACGCCTTCTTCTTGCCGTCGGGTCCGGTCTCGACCGTGTTGCGCCAGTCGGGCTGGGGGTCGCCCGACTCGAAGGACGAGGCGAAGGTGCGGTCGGCGTGGTGCGCGGAGGCCGGGCCGGCGGGTGCGGCGACCGCACCGCCCTGGGCCGTCACCGCCAGCAGGACGGCCGCCACCAGGGGGGCCGTCCGTCCGATCCCACGCCATCGTCTCTGTGGTCGTCTCTGTCGCATACGCAGCCTCTCAACGAGTCTGACAACGTTGTCCTCTGGGTCGGGCAGAGATAAGTAGGGAGGCAGGGGGAGGGTGGTGTCAAGGATGCGGACAACCGCCAATTCGGCTGCGCCCGGCGGACGGTACGACACGGGCCGTACCACCATCGGTGGTACGGCCCGCATCCATGGGGGCGTTTCGGCGCGCCCGATGGGGCTGCTTCTGGTACGTCGTCAGCCGCCGTAGTCGGACTCACCTGCCGCAGTCGGCTTCACTAGCCGCTGCCGGACTCAGCCGGCGCTGTCGGACTTGGTGGCGAGCGAGAGCCGGCACTTCTTCGCGGTGTGGGAGCTGTCCGCCTTGAGCCCGGTGACCTTGATGGTCTTGTCGGCGCCGCCCGCCACGGCCGCGTCGGACTCCACCCCGGTGGTCACGGCCTTGCCGGAGCTGTCGACGAAGCCGACCAGCAGCGAGTAGTAGGCCGTGCTGGAGCCGGAGTTGCTGATCTTCACATTGGCGTAGGGCTTGCCGTCCGAACCCCATCCGCACGTTCCCATCTTGGCGTCCGGGGTGATCAGGCCGGAGCCGCCGGTGGGGGAGTCCGACGGCTCGTCATACGGGTCGTCGGTGGGCTCCTCGGTCGGCGCCTGGGTGGGCTCCACCGGCAGTTGGGCCATGCCCTTGCCTATCGCCGCGCCGCCCTTGCTGTCCCCGGCGGACGAGCCCCCTTTGCCGGAGCCGCACCCCGCGGTGATCGCGAGTGTCGCGGTCACGACAATGCTGGTGGCGAGGGTGAGCTGCTTCCGGGACACGGGAACCGCCTTTCGGGGAGCGCGCACGGCGGCGTGCCGCACGGACTGTCCCCACCTACGGTATGTCGGGCAGGTCTCAACTCGGGAAAGACTGATACCCGATGACCTCTCGATCTTGCCCATATGAGGCCCAGTGGACTATACCTGTCGCCCCAGGGGGGAAGGCCGCACCGCGGCCCATATCGGAGGGGCCTCGGCGGGTCCTCCGCACTCCCCGGCGCACACCCAGCAATACTCCGCTTGACGCTTCAACTGACCCGCGGTGTCGGGCCCCTCGCCGGAGGCGAGTATGTACGGGAAACCGTTACACCGCCTGAGTCCTGACGAAGGCGAGGACTTGAGCATGGGATCCACCTCAGATGTCGGCCGTCGCGATCTGATCAAGCGCTCGGCGGCGCTCGGATTGATCTCCGTGCCCGCGATGAGCGCGCTGTCCGCCTGTGCCAGTGGCGGTGACGACGCCGCCAAGAAGGTCGACAAGGGCAAGAAGAGCGCCAAGAACCCGCTCGCCGTCAATGAGGGCGCCGCGCTCGACGTCGTCATCTTCGACGGCGGCTTCGGGCAGCAGTACGCCAAGGACGCCGAGGCGGAGTACGCCGCGGCCTTCCCGAAGACCAAGGGCAAGGTCAAGCACGCGGCCACCCAGAAGATCCAGACCGTGCTCCAGCCGCGCTTCAACGGCGGCACCCCGCCGGACCTCGTCGACAACTCCGGCGCCGAGCAGATGGACATGGGCACCCTGGTCGGGAAGAACCAGCTCACCGACCTCACCCCGCTGCTGGACGCGCCCTCCCTCGACGACCCGAACAAGACGGTGCGCGAGACCCTGCGCCCCGGTGTCGTGGAGATGGGCCAGTTCGACGGCAAGCCGGTGTGGATCCTCTACTACGCCTACACCGTCTACGGCGTCTGGTACTCCAAGAGCAATCTCGCCAAGCTCGACATGGAGTACCCCGAGACCTGGGACGACATGCTCAAGGTCTGCGAGGCGGCGAAGAAGAAGGGGATCGCGGGCTGGACCTACCCCGGCAAGTTCCCCTACTACCTGCCGTTCAGCCTCTACCCCTTCATCGCCAAGATCGGCGGCCGGGACGTCCTGGACTCGATCGACAACCTGGAGCCGAACGCCTGGAAGCACCCGGCCGTCAAGGCCGCCTTCGAGGCGTACTACGAGCTCTACAAGAAGGGCTACATCCTCAAGGGCACCCCCGGCCTCAGCCACATCGAGTCCCAGACCGCGTGGAACCAGGGCAAGGCGCTGTTCATCCCCAACGGCTCCTGGGTGGAGAACGAGGCGAAGAAGACCACGCCGAAGGACTTCCAGATGGCGGTGGCCGCGCCCTCCAGCCTGGACAAGAGCGACAAGCTGCCGTTCGGCACCCTGTGGGCCTCCGGCGGTGAGCCCTTCATCGTCCCGAAGTCGGCCAAGAACCCCCAGGGCGGCATGGAGCTGCTGCGGATCATGCTCGGTGAGAAGTCCACCAAGAACTTCGTCAAGCAGGTCTCCTCGCTCTCCTCCCTCAACGGCGGCACCGAGGGCCTCAGCCTGCCGCCGGGCCTGGCGTCGGCGCAGGAGGCGCTGACCAAGGCGGGCAAGAACGTGGTCAACCCGCGGCTCCAGGACTGGTACGTGACGCTGCAGAAGCAGCAGATCGGCGTCGGCGCGCTCGGCGAGATGATGGCGGGCCGGATGACCCCCGCCGAGACGATCAAGAAGTGCCAGAAGTTCGCCGATGAAACGGCCAAGGACGACGCCGTCAAGAAGTACAAGCACGTCTGATGCGGCTCCACGCGTCGCCGGCGGCATTATCCGTAGGGGAAGACCGAGGTCGGTAGAAATGCAGCATGGGAAGTACCGGTTCATCGCGGGGTTCCTGGCCCTGCCGGTGATCCTTTACGCGGTCTTCGTGATCTCGCCGTTCGTCCAGGCCATCTACTACTCCTTCACGGACTGGACCGGGCTGAGCTCCGACTACAAGATGGTCGGGTTCAAGAACTACAACTGGCTGCTGCATGACGACCTCTTCTGGAAAGCGGTCGGACACAATGTCGTGCTGCTGCTGGTGGTGCCGCTGGTGACGCTCGGCCTCGGGCTCTTTTTCGCCTTCATGCTCAATGTGGGCGGCCGAGGGAGGAAGAACTCGGCGATCTCCGGGGTGAGCGGGTCGAGCCTGTACAAGGTGATCTATTTCTTTCCGCAGGTGCTGTCGATCGCGATCGTCGCCCTGCTGTTCCAGTTCACCTACAACCCGCGCAACGGGGCGATCAACGCCTTCCTCGGCGGAATCGGCCTGGATTCGCTCCAGCAGGGCTGGCTGTCCGATCCGAAGCTGGCGCTGTGGTGCCTGATGGCGGTGATGGTCTGGAGCAACGTCGGCTTCTACGTCGTCCTCTTCTCCGCCGGGATGAGCTCCATCCCGAGGGACTTCTACGAGGCGGCGCTGCTCGACGGGGCCAACCGGATCAAGACCTTCTTCAAGATCACCCTGCCGCTGCTGTGGGACACGGTCCAGACCGGCTGGATCTATATGGGCATCATCGCGCTCGACGCGTTCGCCGTGGTGCAGATCATGACCGTGGGGCCGGGCGGCCCCGCCGACTCCACGCAGGTCATGGGCTACTACGTCTACACCAAGACCTTCCACGACGGGCAGGCCGGACGGGCCACCACGATCGGCGTCGCGATGCTCATCGTCACCCTGATCTTCGCGGTCATCGTGACCAGGCTCGGCCGGCGCGAGCGGCTGGAGTACTGATGCCGATCACACCGACCGCACCCGGCCACCGCCGCCCGACCGCCGATCTGGGGGTACCACAGTGACCTCGCACGCAGAGCCCTCGGAACTCCCGGGCGTCACCAAGGAGGACGAGGCGCCGCCCGCCGGGCCCGTCCGCAAGCAGCCGCCGCCGGGCTTCACCCCCGAGGGCCGGGTCGGCAGCGAGGGCAAGGTCCTCAACGTCTTCTCGCACGGCATTCTGGTGGTCTGGGGGCTGCTCGTCACCCTGCCGCTGCTGTGGGCGGTGATGAGCTCCCTCAAGACCGACAAGCAGATCTTCACCTCGCCCTGGGGCCTGCCCTCCGCCCTGCACTTCGACAACTGGACCCGGGCCTGGAGCAAGTCGAACATCGGCGACTTCTTCCTCAATACGATCCTGGTCGTGGGCTGCTCCCTGATCGGGACGATGCTGCTGGGCTCGATGGCGGCATACATCCTGGCTCGCTTTGAATTCCCGGGAAAGCGATTCATCTATTTCATGTTCGTCGGCGGGATGAGTTTTCCCATCATCCTGGCGCTGGTGCCGCTGTTCTTCGTGATGAAGAACATGAGCCTGCTCAACACCTTCCATGGGCTCATTCTGGTCTATATCGCCTATTCGCTGCCGTTCACGGTCTTCTTCCTCACCTCGTTCTTCAAGACGCTGCCGTCCTCGGTCGCGGAGGCGGCTCTGATCGACGGGGCGTCCCATACCCGTACGTTCTTCCAGGTCATGCTGCCGATGGCGAAGCCCGGCCTGATCAGCGTCGGGATCTTCAACTTCCTCGGCCAGTGGAACCAGTACATGCTGCCCACGGTGCTCAACACCGATGAGGACAAGCGGGTGCTCACCCAGGGTCTTGTGCAGCTCGCGGCCAGCCAGCAGTACAAGGGCGACTGGTCCGCGCTTTTCGCCGGTCTGGTGCTGGCGATGCTTCCGGTGCTCGGCGTCTATATCCTCTTCCAGCGGCAGGTCCAGGCGGGCCTGACTGCCGGCGCGCTCAAATAGGGGCGGCCGGAGAACGCTATTCACGGCCCCCGTCCTTTCCGCCGCACGGAAAGGACGGGGGCCGTGTGCTGTGGGCTGCTCAGAAGGTGCCGCCGGGCGTCCCGCGGCGGTCAGGGACTTGACGTGGGACAACCGTGGCGGCTCAGCTTAGAGTTCACATGTTGGAGACACCGCTGGGCCTCACTGTTGCGGCCCGGCCGGCGGAGCGGCCGTCGTGCCGTCCGCGAAGGCGGGAGTGGATGGGCGTGGAGACTCCGGGATCGCAGTCGTCGCTGCACCGGGCCAATCTCGAGCGGGTGGTCCGTGCGGTGCGGATTGCGGGCTCGCTGACCCAGGCGGAGATCGCCCGGTCCACCGGGCTGTCCGCCGCCACCGTCTCCAACATCGTGCGTGAGCTCAAGGACGGCGGAACGGTCGAGGTCACCCCCACCTCGGCGGGCGGCCGCCGGGCGCGCAGCGTCTCGCTCAGCGGCGACGCGGGCATCGTCGTAGGGGTGGATTTCGGCCATACACATCTGCGCGTCGCCATCGGCAACCTCGCCCATCAGGTGCTGGCCGAGGAGGCCGAGCCGCTGGATGTGGACGCCTCCTCCGCACAGGGGCTGGACCGGGCGGAGCAACTGGTCAGCAGGTTGATCACGGCCAGCGGGCTCAGCCAGGACAAGGTGGTCGGCGTCGGCCTCGGGGTGCCCGCCCCGATCGATGTGGAGACCGGCACGCTGGGCTCGACCGCGATCCTGCCGGGCTGGGCGGGCACCAATCCGCGCGATGACCTGGCGCAGCGGCTCGGGGTGCCGGTGCATGTGGACAACGACGCCAACCTCGGTGCGCTCGGCGAGCTGGTCTGGGGCTCCGGCCGCGGGGTCGCCGACCTCGCGTACATCAAGGTCGCCGACGGTGTCGGCGCGGGGCTGGTGATCAGCGGGAATATCTACCGCGGCCCCGGCGGTACGGCGGGCGAGATCGGCCATATCACCCTCGACGAGTCGGGCCCGGTGTGCCGCTGCGGCAACCGCGGCTGTCTGGAGACCTTCACCGCGGCCCGCTATGTGCTGCCGCTGCTGCAATCCAGCCATGGCGCGGATCTCACCGTGGAGCGCATGGTGCAGTTGGCCCGCGAGGGCGACCCCGGCTGCCGGCGGGTGATCGGGGATGTCGGCCGGCACATCGGCAGCGGAGTGGCCAACCTCTGCAATCTGATCAATCCGAGCCGGATGGTGCTGGGCGGTCAGCTCGCCGAGGCGGGGGAGCTGGTGCTGGGCCCGATCCGGGAGTCGGTCGCGCGGTACGCGATCCCCAGCGCGGCCCATCAGCTCTCGGTGATGCCCGGGGCGCTCGGCGGCCGGGCCGAGGTGCTGGGCGCGCTGGCGCTGGTGCTCAGCGAGATGGGAGATTCGACGCTGCTGGACGGTGCGCTCTCGGCGGGGGCTCCGGCCCTCACCTGACCGCCGGATCGCGGCCGTTGGATCCGGTCTCACCTGAGCGGCTTTGTCCGGTCACGCTCCGTCTATCCGGCCTGTCCGGCTGCGTTCACTCAGATAACGAATGGCACCGTTGCCATCTCGTTAAGGATTTACTTCTTGACGCCATGCGGGCGGCCGAGTTGACTTCCAGCCACCTCGGCCGCAATGACGCGGCCTCGTCAGGGAGGTCACCCCCAAATGAACGCAACGATGCGTCGCGTCGCTCTCGCTGCTTCTGTCGTGTCGATGACCGTAGCCCTCGCCGCCTGTGGTTCGGCGAAGGAGGCCGACAGCGGCAAGAAGGACGAGAAGAAGAAGACCGGTCCGCTCACGATCGGGCTCTTGCTGCCCGAGGACCAGACGGCCAGATACGAGAACTTCGACCGGCCATACCTCACCAAGAAGGTCAAGGCGCTCTGCGCGGAGTGCAAGATCCTTTACGTCAACGCCAAGTCGGATACGTCGGTTCAGCAGCAGCAGGTCGACTCGATGATCACCAAGAAGGTCGACGCGATCATCCTCGACTCGGTGGACTCCAAGTCCATAGCCTCCTCGGTCAGGAAGGCCGACGAGGACGGGATCCCCGTCGTCGCCTACGACCGGCTGGCCGAGGGCCCGGTCTCCGCGTACACCTCGTTCGACAACGAGACGGTCGGCAAGGTCCAGGGCCAGGCGCTGCTCGAGGCGCTGGGCGACAAGGCCAAGAGCGGCAAGGTCGTGATGCTCAACGGCTGGGAGGCCGACCCCAACGCCGCCCTGTTCAAGAAGGGCGCGATGTCCGTCCTCAAGGGCAAGGTGAACGTCGGCAAGTCGTACGACATCGACCGCTGGCTCGCGGACAAAGCCAACGAGGCCATGACGGGCGCCATCTCCTCCCTCGGCAAGAAGAACATCGTCGGCGTCTACTCGGCCAACGACAGCATGGCGGGCGGCGCGATCACCGCGCTCAAGAGCGGCGGCTTCAACCCGCTGCCCCCGGTCACCGGCCAGGACGCCGAACTCGAGGGTGTGCGCCGGGTCGTCACCGGTGAGCAGTACATGAGCGTCTACAAGTCCTACCTGGACGAGGCCGCCGCCGCCGCGGAGATGGCCATCGCGCTCGGCCGCGGCGAGAAGGTCAACGAGTCCAACACGGTCGACAGCCCGACCACCAAGCACATCCCGGCGACGCTGATCACCCCGATCTCGCTGACCAAGAAGAACATCAAGGACACCGTCGTCAAGGACGGGAACTACACGGTCGCCCAGATCTGCACCGCCAAGTACAAGGCGGCGTGCGACGCGGCCGGTCTGAAGTAGCGGCGCGGGGCCGTCCGTCCTCCGCGGACGGCCCGCCCGCCCCCTGACACACCCCCCAACCGAGGGGAGAGCGCGCTCTCCCCTCCGTCACACAGCAGGGATCTCCCTGCCCGGAACGGAGCTGGCCATCGTGCCGAACGGACCCGTGTTGGCGTTGCGCGGGATCTCCAAGCGGTTCGGCGCCGTCCAGGCGCTCACCGACATCGATCTGGAGGTCCACGCCGGTGAAGTCGTCGCCCTGGTGGGCGACAACGGCGCCGGCAAGTCGACCCTCGTCAAGTCCATCGCCGGAGTCGGCCCCGCCGACGAAGGCGTCATCGAGTGGCAGGGCAAGTCCGTCCAGGTCACCCGGCCGCACGACGCCCAGGAGCTGGGCATCGCGACCGTCTACCAGGACCTCGCCCTCTGCGACAACATCGACGTCGTCGGCAACCTCTTCCTCGGCCGCGAGATCCTGCGCGCCGGGGTGCTCGACGAGGTCGAGATGGAGCGGCGCTCCCGTGAGCTGCTGCAGACCCTGTCGATCCGCATCCCCAGTGTGCGGATCCCGATCGCCTCGCTCTCGGGTGGCCAGCGGCAGACCGTCGCCATCGCCCGTTCGATGCTCGGCGAGCCCAAGCTGGTGATCCTGGACGAGCCGACCGCCGCTCTCGGTGTCGAGCAGACCGCGCAGGTCCTCGACCTGGTCGAGCGGCTGCGCGACCGCGGCCTCGCCGTCATCCTCATCAGCCACAACATGGCCGACGTCAAGGCCGTCGCGGACCGCGTCGCGGTGCTGCGGCTGGGCCGTAACAACGGCATCTTCGATGTGAAGACCACCTCTCAGGAAGAGATCATTTCCGCCATCACCGGCGCCACGGACAACGCCGTGACCCGTCGCAAGGCGCGTAGCGGGGAGGTCGCGAAGTGACCACGAACGTCGACAAGAGCAACGGCGGCGCGTCGAACGGCGGCAACAAGGCGAGCGGCCCGGCCGACGTCAACCCCGTCGCCAAGGACGCGGTCACTGTCGTCGACCCCCGGCTGCTGGTCCGTCAGGAGGGGTTCAAGGGCTATCTGGCGGAGTTCGGCCGGAAGATGCGCAGCGGCGATCTGGGCGCGGTCCCGGTCATCGTCGGCATCGCCATCATCTGGGCGGTCTTCCAGTGGAAGGACAGCGCCTTCCTCTCGCCCAAGAACCTCTCCGACCTCTCCATCCTGCTCGGCGGCACCGGCATGATCTCGGTCGGGATCGTCTTCGTGCTGCTGCTCGGTGAGATCGATCTGTCCGTCGGCTCGCTCAGCGGTCTGGCCGCGGCCACTTTGGCGGTGCTCAACGTCAACGAGGGCGTGCCCGAGGGGATCGCGGTGCTCGCCGCGCTCGCCAGCGGCGCGGTGCTCGGCGCGCTGCACGGCTTCTTCTTCGCCAAGATAGGCGTCCCGGCCTTCGTGGTGACCTTGGCCGGTCTGCTGGCCTGGAACGGTCTGATGCTCCAGGTGCTCGGCACCACCGGCACCATCAGCATCGCGGACGACAGCTTCGTGCGGGATCTCACCGCCCACTACTTCAGCCAGCTCATCGCCGCGTACGGGGTGGCCGCGCTGGCGACGGCGGGCTTCTTCCTCGCCCAGTTCCTGGACAGCAGGCGCCGTAAGGCGGTCGGCGTGCCCTCGCGGCCGCTGAGCGAGATCCTGGTCCGCACCGGCGTGCTCGCGGTGATCGCCTTCACCGCGGCCTGGCGGCTGAACGAGTACAAGGGCCTGCCCCTCGCCCTGGTGATCTTCGTGGCGGTCCTGGTGATCCTCGACTTCGTGGTCCGGCGCACCGCCTACGGGCGCAAGGTGATCGCCCTGGGCGGCAGCGTCGAGGCCGCCCGCCGCGCGGGCATCAACGTCGTCGCGATCCGGATCTCGGTCTACTCGCTGGCCGGGCTGATGGCCGCCTTCGGCGGCATCATGATCGCCTCCCGGATCGGCTCCGCCAGCCAGCAGGCCGGCACCGGCAACCTGCTGATGGAGGCCATCGCGGCCGCGGTCATCGGCGGCACCAGCCTCTTCGGCGGCCGGGGCTCGGTCTGGTCGGCGCTGCTCGGCATGCTGGTCATCGGCTCGATCTCGTCGGGGATGAACCTGCTGGGCGTCGCGAACTCCGTCCAGTACATGATCACCGGTGGCGTGCTGCTGGCCGCCGTCGTCATCGACTCGGTGTCGCGCAGGACACAACGGTCCGCGGGTCGCGGCTGACCCGCACGTCTCACCCGGCCGCCCGGTGCCTCCACGGAGGCGCCGGGCGGCTGTCTGAAAAGAACACGCGTGACGGACATCGCATGGGGGGAGGTCTGCGCCGGAGGGCGGAACATTAGACTCGGGCGGACTGGCAAGCTCCATGGAGACGCTCGAAGCAAGGAGGCACGGGTGCTGCTGACCCGCATCACGGGACCGCGCGATCTGGACCGGCTCACTCCGGAGGAGCTGGACCAGCTGGCCGCGGAGATCCGCTCCTTCCTCGTCGACGCCGTCTCCAAGACCGGTGGCCATCTCGGCCCCAATCTCGGCGTGGTGGAGCTGACCATCGCCCTGCACCGGGTCTTCGAGTCGCCCCGGGACAAGGTGCTGCTGGACACCGGGCACCAGTCGTACGTCCACAAGCTGCTCACCGGCCGCCAGGACTTCTCCAAGCTCAAGAGCAAGGGTGGTTTGTCCGGTTATCCCTCGCGGTCCGAGTCCGAGCACGACGTCATCGAGAACAGCCACGCCTCGACCGTCCTCGGCTGGGCCGAGGGCCTCGCCAAGGCCAATGAGCTGCTAGGCAAGCAGGACCACGTGGTCGCCGTGATCGGCGACGGCGCGCTGACCGGCGGTATGGCCTGGGAGGCGCTCAACAACATCGCCGCCGCCAAGAACCGCCCGCTGGTCATCGTCGTCAACGACAACGAGCGCTCCTACGGCCCGACCATCGGCGGCCTGGCCAACCATCTCGCCACCCTCCGGACCACCGACGGCTATGAGCGCTTCCTGGCCCGCGGCAAGGACCTGCTGGAGCGCACCCCGGTCGTCGGCAGGCCGCTGTACGAGACGCTGCACGGGGCCAAGAAGGGGCTGAAGGACTTCATCACCCCACAGGGCATGTTCGAGGACCTGGGGCTGAAGTACGTCGGCCCGATCAACGGCCATGACATCGAGGCGCTGGAGTCGGCGCTGCAGCGGGCGAAGCGTTTCGGCGGCCCGGTCATCGTGCACTGTCTCACCGAGAAGGGCCGCGGCTACCAGCCCGCCCTGCAGGACGAGGCGGACCGCTTCCACGCCGTCGGCAAGATCCACCCGGACACCGGGCTGCCGATCTCGGCCTCCGGTGCCGACTGGACCTCGGTCTTCGGCGAGGAGATGGTCAAGCTCGGCGAGGAGCGCGAGGACATCGTCGCGATCACGGCGGCCATGCTGCACCCGGTGGGGCTCACCGAGTTCGCCAAGCGCTTCCCGGAGCGGGTCTACGACGTGGGCATCGCCGAGCAGCACGCGGCCGTCTCGGCGGCCGGGCTCGCCACCGGCGGACTCCACCCGGTCTTCGCCGTCTACGCCACCTTCCTCAACCGCGCCTTCGACCAGGTCCTGATGGATGTGGCCCTGCACAAGTGCGGGGTGACCTTCGTGCTGGACCGCGCCGGTATCACCGGCACCGACGGGGCCTCGCACAACGGCATGTGGGACATGTCGCTCCTGCAGGTCGTCCCGGGTCTGCGGATCGCCGCCCCGCGCGACGCCGACCAGGTCCGCGCCCAGTTGCGCGAGGCCGTGGAGGTGGCGGACGCGCCGACCGTGGTGCGCTACTCCAAGGGCGCGGTGGGCCCGGCGGTCGCGGCCGTCGGCAGCATCGGTGGCATGGATGTGCTGCGGGAGCCCGCGGCGGCCGACTGTGAGCGGCCCGATGTGCTGCTGGTCTCGGTGGGCGCGCTGGCCCCGATGTGTCTGGAGATCGCCGGCCTTCTCGACAAACAGGGGATTTCCACTACGGTGGTCGACCCTCGCTGGGTCAAGCCGGTCGACGAGGAGCTGCCCGCCCTCGCCGAGCGCCACCGCGTCGTCGTCACCGTCGAGGACAACAGCCGGGTCGGCGGTGTGGGCTCCGCCGTGGCCCAGGCGCTGCGCGACTCGGGCGTCGACATGCCGGTGCGCGACTTCGGTATCCCGCCGCGCTTCCTCGACCATGCCTCCCGTAAGGAGGTCATGGCGGAGATCGGGCTGACCGCACCGGACATCGCCCGCCAGGTCACCGGGCTGGTCTCCAGGATCGGCGGCCGCTACGGGAGCGAGTCCGCGGACGCGGGCTCCGGCGCCGATGTGACCCGGTCGGCGACGGCCGAGCCGGTGCGCGACTGAGCCACCGGGCCGCCGCCCCCTTTCCGCCCGGGCCGGCCGGAGCCTCCTGCTCCGACCGGCCCAGCGTGCGTCCCCCGGGCCCGCCCCCATCGGGTGAATCGGCCGGGGCTTCGGGTGTGCGCACCTCCCTCCCGCCCGGTTGCCAGAACCATGGGCGCCCACGGGGCACGGGCAGGCGTGGAGGTGGCATCGGTGAGCGAGCGGGAACCCGAGGGCCGCTCCGGCGGCGGCACTGGTGGCGATACCGGCCGTAAGGACCGGCCGGACTATCTGCGGACGAAGTCGATCGAACAGTCCATCAAGGACACCGAGGAGCCCGAGCACGCCCTCACCCGGTCCCTGTCCGCCCTGGACCTCACGGTCTTCGGCGTCGGTGTGATCATCGGGACCGGCATCTTCGTCCTCACCGGGGCCGTCGCCAAAGAGCAGGCGGGCCCCGCGACCGCCCTCGCCTTCGTCGTCGCGGGCATCGTCTGCGCGCTGGCCGCCCTCTGCTACGCCGAGTTCGCCTCGACCCTGCCGGTGGCCGGGTCCGCGTACACCTTCTCGTACGCCTCGCTGGGCGAGCTGCCCGCCTGGACCATCGGCTGGGACCTGGTGCTGGAGTTCGCGCTCGGCACGGCCGTGGTCGCGGTCGGCTGGGCCGGCTACGTCCGCTCGCTGCTGGCCAACGTCGGCTGGGAGCTGCCCGCCGCCCTGTCCGGGCCCGACGCGGCGCACGGCTTCTCCTTCGACGTGCTCGCCGCCGCGCTGGTGCTGGCGCTCACCGGGATCCTCGTCCTCGGGATGAAGCTGTCGGCGCGCGTCACCTCGGTGGTGGTCGGGGTGAAGGTGACCGTGGTGCTGCTGGTCATCATCGCGGGTTCCTTCTTCATCGACCCGGCCAACTACCACCCCTTCATCCCCGAGGCCAAGGGCACGCTCTCGGGCTCGGGACTCACCGCGCCGCTGATCCAGCTGATGTTCGGCTACCAGCCGACGACCTTCGGCGTCGAGGGCATCTTCACCGCCGCCGCCGTGGTCTTCTTCGCCTTCATCGGCTTCGACGTGGTGGCGACCGCGGCGGAGGAGACCAGGAACCCCCAGCGGGACATGCCCCGGGGCATCCTCGGCTCGCTCCTCATCTGCACCGTGCTCTACGTCGCCGTGTCGATCGTGGTCACCGGGATGCAGAAGTACACCCGGCTGACGGTGGACGCCCCGCTCGCCGACGCCTTCAAGGCCACCGGACACCCCTTCTACGCGGGCGTCATCAGCTTCGGCGCCGCGGTAGGGCTCACCACGGTGTGCATGATCCTGCTGCTCGGCCAGAGCCGGGTGTTCTTCGCGATGAGCCGGGACGGGCTGCTGCCCAGGGTCTTCTCCCGGGTGCACCCGCGCTTCCGCACGCCCTACCGCTCGACGATCCTTCTCGGCACGCTCATCGCCGTCGTCGCCGGGTTCACCAGCATCTCCCAGCTCGCGGCCCTGGTGAACATCGGCACGCTCTTCGCCTTCGTCGTCGTCGCGCTCGGCGTTCTGATCCTCCGCCGCACCCGGCCCGATCTGCCCCGCGCCTTCCGTACGCCATGGGTGCCGGTGCTGCCGATCGCGTCGGTGGCCGCCTCGCTGTGGCTGATGCTCAATCTGCCCGCCGAGACCTGGCTGCGGTTCGCGGTGTGGATGGCCATCGGCCTCGTCGTCTACTTCCTGTACGGGCGCCGCCACAGCAGGGTGACCGAGGTGGGGACGCGTACGGAGCAGGGCCCGCGGGGAGCCGCCTGACCCGGCCTAGGACGAGCGGTCGGGGCGGACCGTCCGGGGGCCCGTCACCTGCGCGCCCAGCGCGGTGACCCGCGCCCGCAGCTCCTGGTCCGCCGTCACCACCAGGCACGGGCGGCCCTCGTCACGGGCCGCCACCACCTTCACGATGTGGTCGTCGCCGCTGCCCGGCGCGTTCTCCACCCGTACGCCCTCCACCGGCTCGATGCCCCGCGCCGCGCCCTCGACCACCATCACGATGTCCACCGGAGGGCGGGTGGCCCAGCCGGGCACACCCGGGCGGTCGGGGAGCCCGGTCCTGGCGAGGACGGCCAGCCGGTCGCGGAGCCGTTCGGCGGCGCCGCGGCGGTCACGCCACCAGCCGTCGGGGACCGAACCGATCACGTTGGCGGCATCGACCACCACAAGTCCATCCATAGTCCAGGCAAATTACTATGGACGTCGTTCGATCAGGTGGACCAACTCGGGGAAGGTTGGCAGCGGGCCATGGCGTTGCGGTTGCTCCGCGGCAAGGACGACAGGCTCACGGCCTATGCACTGGTGGCGGGCGGTGTGGCGCGCTGGACGGAAGACCGGCCCGCAGGGCCGGAGTGGACGGGCCCCTGGCTGATCGAGGCCCCCGGCCTGGTCAGTCTGACCGTCGCTCAGAGCACGGAGGGGTACGCCCATCTGGTGGGGCTTCGGCGCCGGCCGGGCGGCACCGGCGAGCCGGCGCGCGTCGACATCGTCCACGCCATCCAGTTCCAGACCGGCCGCCCGCTGACGGCGTGGCACTCGCTGGGCACCCCGCATCCGAAGGACCCCCGCAAGGCCGAGCGGACCAGCGCGCCCGCCATGGCGGTGGACTCCTCCGGCGCCCTGCGCGTCTTCGTCCGCAACGCCGGGGGCGGGGTGAGCGCGCGGCGGCAGGACCCCAAGGGGACCTGGGAGCGCTGGACCGACTGGAAGGGCACGGATGTGCTGGGCGGACTGTCGGCGGCCGCGACCGCCGACGGCCGGCTCGAACTGCTCGCACCGGCCGGGAAGGGCGCCGCGCTGCGCTGGTACCAGCCCAAGCCCGGCGCCGCCCCGAAGCGGGGCGAGGACGTCCCCGCCGACGCCCGGCCGGATTCGGCGGCCGTGGTGGAGACCAGCCCCGGCACCCTCACTCACTACTGGCGCGACGCCGACAGCGGCGAGCTCCTGGCCTGGCGGCCGGGCGCCCCGGCCCCCGCGCCGCTGGGCGGGTCGACGGGCACCGGCCCGGTCGCCGCGGTGCGCGCCGTGGTGGACGGTCACGACTGCACCGTCCTGGCCCACCAGGACGCCGGGCGGCTGGCGGTCGCCGCCCACCCCAGCGAGGACGAGGCGGCGGGGGTGTGGTGGACGCCCTCGGGCGAGCAGGGCGCCCACAACCCGGCGCTGGCGCTGGACGGGCAGGGCCGGGTGGTGCTGGCCGCCCTGGGAATGGACGGACGGCTCCTGGTGGCCCGTCAGAAGACCGACGAGGGCGGGCTGGCCCTGAGGGCCTGGAACCGCGTGGGAAGCGGCTGAGCGGCCCGCCGGCCCCGCTGAAGGGCCGGAAACGGCACGAGCGCCGGGCGGGACCGATTCCTCGGCCCGCCCGGCGCTCGGCCGGACCACTGTCGCGTTACGCCGGGACGCTCGCCACGCCCGGGGCCAGGAACGCCTTCCCGTTCACTCGCTCCGAGACGCCTTCGCGGTCCAGGTACGGCGTGATGCCGCCCAGGTGGAAGGGCCAGCCCGCACCGGTGATCAGGCACAGGTCGATGTCCTGCGCCTCGGCGACGATGCCCTCCTGGAGCATCAGGCCGATCTCCTGCGCGACGGCGTCCAGCACCCGGGTGCGCACCTGCTCCTCGGTGAGGACGGTGTCGCCCTGCTGGAGCAGCGCGGCGACCTCCGGGTCCAGCTCCGGCTTACCGGAATCGTGGACGTAGAAGCCGCGCTTGCCCGCCTCGACCACGCGCCGGAGGTTCTCCGAGACCGTGAAGCGGTCCGGGAACGCGCCGTGCAGCGTCTCGGAGACATGCAGGCCGATCGCCGGGCCGACCAGCTCCAGCAGCACCAGCGGGGACATCGGCAGGCCCAGCGGCTCGATGGCGCGCTCGGCGGCGTCGACCGGGGTGCCCTCGTCGATGACGTTCTGGATCTCGCCCATGAAGCGGGTCAGGATGCGGTTGACCACGAACGCCGGGGCGTCCTTGACCAGGACGGCGGTCTTCTTCAGCTTCTTGGCCACGCCGAAGGCGGTGGCCAGCGCCGCGTCATCGGTCTTCTCACCGCGGACGATCTCCAGCAGCGGCAGGATCGCGACCGGGTTGAAGAAGTGGAAGCCCACGACCCGCTCGGGATGCTTGAGCTGGGACGCCATCTCGGACACCGACAGCGAGGAGGTGTTGGTGGCGAGGATGGCGTGCTCCGGCACGACCGCCTCGACCTCGGCGAACACCTTCTGCTTGACGCCCATCTCCTCGAAGACGGCCTCGATGACGAAGTCGGCGTCACCGAAGGCGGCGGCCTTGTCCAGCGAACCGGTCACCGCGGCCTTGAGGCGATTGGCCTTGTCCTGGTTGATCCGGCCCTTGAGCAGCAGCTTGTCGATCTCGCCGTGGACATAGCCCACGCCCTTGTCGACCCGCTCCTGGTCGATGTCGGTCAGGACGACCGGCACCTCCAGACGCCGCACGAACAGCAGGGCCAACTGCGAGGCCATCAGACCCGCGCCCACGACGCCCACCTTGGAGACCGGGCGCGCCAGCGACTTGTCCGGGGCGCCGGCCGGGCGCTTGCCGCGCTTCTGCACCAGGTTGAAGGCGTAGATGCCGCTGCGCAGCTCACTGCCCATGATCAGGTCGGCGAGCGCGTTCTCCTCGGCCTCGTAGCCGCGGGCGAGGTCGCCGTTGCGCGCGGCGTCGATGATCTCCAGCGCGCGGTAGGCGGCCGGGGCCGCCCCGTGCACCTTGCCGTCGGCGATGGCACGGCCGCGCACCACGGCCTCGTGCCAGGCGTCGCCGCGGTCGATCTCGGGCCGTACGACCTCGATCTCGCCCTTGAGGACGGAGGCGGTCCAGATCAGCGACTGCTCGAGGAAGTCCGCGCCCTCGAAGATCGCGTCCGCGATCCCGAGCTCATAGACCTGCTCGCCCTTGAGCTGCTTGTTCTGGTTGAGGGAGTTCTCGATGATGACCGAGACCGCGCGGTCGGCGCCGATCAGGTTCGGCAGCAGGGTGCAGCCGCCCCAGCCGGGGACGAGGCCCAGGAACACCTCGGGCAGCGAGAAGGCCGGCAGCGCCGCGGAGACGGTGCGGTAGGCGCAGTGCAGCCCGACCTCGACCCCGCCGCCCATCGCCGCGCCGTTGTAGTACGCGAAGGTGGGCACGGCGAGCGAGGACAGCCGCTTGAAGACGTCATGGCCGCCCTTGCCGATGGCCAGCGCGTCCTCATGGCGCTTCAGCAGCTCCACGCCCTTGAGGTCGGCGCCCACGGCGAAGATGAACGGCTTGCCGGTGATGCCGACACCGGTGATCTCGCCGTCCGCCGCCTCCTTCTCGACCTGGTCGATCGCCGTGTCGAGGTTGGCGAGCGAGGCCGGGCCGAAGGTGGTGGGCTTGGTGTGATCCAGGCCGTTGTCCAGCGTGATGAGCGCGAAGCGGCCCGCGCCCTGGGGGAGATCGAGGTGGCGGACGTGCGCCTGCGTCACGACCTCGCCCGGGAACAGCTCTGCCGCCCCCTTGAGAAGCTCTGCGGTGTTGGTCACTTGTTCCCCTCGAAGTGCGGGTTCTCCCAGATCACGGTGCCACCCATGCCGAAGCCGATGCACATCGTGGTGATGCCGTAGCGGACCTCCGGCTGCTCCTCGAACTGCCGCGCCAGCTGCGTCATCAGCCGGACACCGGAGGAGGCCAGCGGATGGCCGAAGGCGATGGCGCCGCCGTACTGGTTGACGCGCGCATCGTCGTCGGCGATGCCGTAGTGGTCCAGGAACGACAGGACCTGGACGGCGAACGCCTCGTTGATCTCGAACAGGCCGATGTCCTCGATCGACAGACCGGCCTTGGCGAGCGCCTTCTTGGTCGCCGGGACCGGGCCGTAGCCCATCACCTCGGGCTCGACGCCCGCGAAGGCGAAGGAGACCAGGCGCATCCGCACCGGCAGGCCCAGCTCCTGGGCGAAGTCCTCGGAGGCGAGCAGCGAGGCGGTGGCGCCGTCGTTGAGCCCCGCGGAGTTACCGGCCGTGATCCGGCCGTGCGGGCGGAACGGGGTCTTCAGCGAGGCCAGGCCCTCCAGCGTGGTGCCCGGGCGCATCGGCTCATCCGCGGTCGCCAGGCCCCAGCCCACCTCGCCGCCCTCGGGGGAGGTGCGGCGCACCGAGACCGGCACCAGGTCCTGCTGGATCTTCCCGTTGGCGTACGCCTTGGCGGCCTTCTCCTGGCTGCGCACCGCGAACTCGTCGGCGCGCGCCTTGGTGATGTGCGGCAGCCGGTCGTGGAGGTTCTCCGCCGTCATGCCCATGAACAGGGCCGACTCGTCGACCAGCTTCTCCGAGACGAAGCGGGGGTTGGGGTCCACCGCCTCGCCCATGGGGTGACGGCCCATGTGCTCGACGCCGCCCGCGACGACGGCGTCATAGGCGCCGAAGGCGATGGAGCCCGCGGTGGTCGTCACGGCCGTCATCGCACCGGCACACATCCGGTCGATGGCGTAGCCGGGGACCGACTGGGGCAGCCCGGCCAGGATGCCCGCGGTGCGGCCGATGGTCAGGCCCTGGTCGCCGATCTGCGTCGTCGCGGCGATGGCCACCTCGTCGATGCGCTCCGGCGGCAGATCCGGGTTGCGGCGCAGCAGCTCCCGGATGCACTTGACGACCATGTCGTCGGCGCGGGTCTCATGGTAGATGCCCTTCGGGCCCGCCTTGCCGAATGGGGTCCGGACGCCGTCGACGAAGACGACGTCCCTAGCGGTACGAGGCACGTTGGCTCTCCTCCAGGTGCGGGATGGCACTGCTGCGGGCACGCCCGGGGCGCGCCTCACAGCCTCATGCTACTTATGAGTAACCAAGCTGCCCAGTCCCCACGACCGGAGGGTTGAAGGTCACAGCCGCGGGCCGGCGGCGCCCGCCGCCGGTCCACGCGCGTCACATCATGCCGGGGTCGCCAGCAAGGCGGCCGCGAGCACTGGGGTCACCTGGTCGATCTGCCAGGGACGGGCGCCGTGACCTGCGAGAACGGAGGCGACCGCATCCGTCGTCGGCTCGGCGGGCGGCTCCCAGCACAGCCGCCGGACGGTGTCCGGGGCGATCAGGTTCTCCTGCGGAAGATTCAGCCCTTCGGCCAGTTGGGTGACGGCCGCGCGCGCCGCGGAGAGCCGCGCCGCCGCGGCCGGGTCCTTGTCGGCCCACGCCCGCGGCGGGGGCGGACCGGTCACCGGCTGGCCCGGCTGGGGGAGGTCGGCCTCGGGCAGCTCCCGCGCCCGGTCCACCGCGGCCTGCCACTGCTCCAGCTGGCGCCGGTTCATCCGGTGGCCGAAACCGTTCAGCGCGGCCAGTGCCCGGGCGTTCGCGGGCAGGGCCAGCGCGGCCTCGACGATGGCCGCGTCGCCCAGCACCTTGCCCGGCGAGACATCGCGGCGCTGGGCGATCCGGTCCCGGGCCGTCCACAGCTCGCGCACCACGGCCATCTGCCGGCGCCGCCGGACCTTGTGCATCCCCGACGTCCGCCGCCAGGGGTCCTTGCGCGGCGGGGCGGGCGGGGCCGCGGCGATGGCCGCGAACTCCTGATGCGCCCACTCCAGCTTGCTCTGCCGCTCCAGCTCCTCCTCCAGCGCGTCGCGCAGGTCGACCAGCAGCTCGACATCGAGCGCGGCGTAGTGCAGCCAGGGCTCGGGCAGCGGGCGGGTCGACCAGTCGACGGCGGAGTGGCCCTTCTCCAGGGCGTATCCGAGGATGTTCTCGACCATGGCGCCGAGCCCCACCCG
This sequence comes from Streptomyces violaceusniger Tu 4113, assembly GCF_000147815.2. Lineage (NCBI taxonomy): Bacteria > Bacillati > Actinomycetota > Actinomycetes > Kitasatosporales > Streptomycetaceae > Streptomyces > Streptomyces violaceusniger. The sequence continues at coordinate 2,286,830 of NC_015957.1, forward strand.
GGCGAATCCGGCCAGCCGGCCCGCGAGTTCGGTGTCGAAGATCCGGGCGGGGATCATGCCTATGTCCCGCAGACAGGGCAGATCCTGGGTCGCCGCGTGCAGGACCCATTCGGCGTCGGCGATCGCGGCGCCCAGACCGGAGAGGTCGGGGCAGCCGACGGGGTCGATCAGTGCGGTCCCCGCTCCGGCCCGGCGCAGCTGGACCAGATAGGCCCGCTGTCCGTAGCGGTAGCCGGAGGCGCGCTCGGCGTCGACGGCCACCGGGCCGTGGCCCGCGGCGAAGGTCGCGATGACCTCGGCGAGCGCGTCCGCGTCCGCGGTGACGGGCGGGATGCCCTCGCGCGGCTCCAGCAAGGGGACCGGCGCCGGGGGGAGGTCGTCCGGAGGAGCGCCCCCGGTGGTTCGCAGTGTCGTCTCTGCTGCGGTCTCTTGGGCGTCGGTCACCTGTCAAGGGTAGCTGTGTGCGGAGAGTACGCAGGGCGCCCGTCGACGGAACGTTCCGTCGACGGGCGCGGGGATGGTGGGGAGAGGCGCGACGGCCGGGCGGGCGATACGGCTCAGTGGATGATCCCGGTGCGCAGTGCGACCGCGACCATGCCGGCCCGGTCCCCGGTGCCCAGCTTGCGGGCGATCCGGGCGAGGTGACTCTTGACGGTGAGGGCGGACAGGCCCATCGAGACGCCGATGGCCTTGTTGGACTGGCCCTCCGCAACCAGCCTCAGTACCTCGACCTCGCGGCCCGACAGCTCCCGGTAGCCGCCGGGGTGGCCGGGGGCGCCCGGCGGGCGGCGGTGCATCCGGGCGGCGGCGCCGAGCGGGGCGGTGCCGGGACGGCCCGGGATGCCGAGGTTGGTGCGGGTGCCGGTGACGACATAGCCCTTGACGCCGCCGGCCAGCGCGTTCCTTACGGCGCCGATGTCATCGGCGGCGGACAGGGCCAGCCCATTGGGCCAGCCCGCGGCGCGGGTCTCGGAGAGCAGGGTGAGGCCGGAGCCGTCGGGAAGGTGGACATCGGCGACGCAGATGTCGCGCGGATTTCCGATGCGGGGACGGGCTTCGGCGATGGACGACGCCTCGATGACGTCGCGCACTCCGAGGGCCCAGAGGTGGCGGGTGACGGTGGAACGTACGCGGGGGTCGGCGACGACGACCATGGCCGTCGGCTTGTTCGGGCGGTAGGCGACCAGGCTGGACGGTTGCTCGAGGAGAACAGACACCAGGCCTCCTGGGGAGTTGTGGGACGGGTCATCACGTCCTTCGGCACCGATACGGCCTGGCTTTAGGGAATGATCACGATTTGGTGAGTAACAATTCGGGCAATTAGGACGACTGATCGACCAGCTCTGGTCTTTTTGAGGCTCGGTTCGCCTCCGGGGCGCCTCGTCTCCGCCGGCTACCGCTGGGAGGTGCCCCCTGTCGACGGTCGACCGTGCTCGGTCGCTCACGCGGCGGAGCCGCACATCGATCGCAGCCCTCGCTCCCTGCGCGCGCTCTCCCTTTCGACAGCGACGCGCCCCTTCGGCTCGCCCCCGGCTACCGCTGGGAGGTGCCCCCGGCCGGTCGGACCATGCGCCCGGATACGTTGCGGCGCCCTTCGGCTTACCGGGTTGTCGCAGGGGGGGGCCGGGCCGGAAGGCCCGAGCCACCCGGTGCTCTACGGCGCCCATCGGCTTACCGGGTTGCCGTAGGGAGGTGGCCCGGGTCGGAAGACCCGAGCCGCCTTGTGCGCTGCGGCGTCCTTGGGCTTACCGGGGTGACGCAAGGGGGGCCACCCCGGCGGGACGACCCAGCATCCGGAACGTCAGCGGGCCTGGGGACCCCGCCGTTGGGGCAGTGAGACGACCCCCGCCTCCGCGGCCCCTGCCGGGGGCAGGCCCGCGATCTGGCACAGGAGGTCGCACCACGCGGCCAGATGCCCCGCGGTGTCCGGCACGCCCAGCGGTTCGCCTGCGCCCTCTTCCACGGACTCCGGGCGCCGTGGGCCGGCGCGGGCCGGTTCGGGGGCCGGGTGGGCGGCCGGGGTCCACGAGGCGCGGATCTCGATCCGGGTCGACGGCTCCCGTTCGCCCATCGCGCCGAAGTAGTGCGAACTCGCCCGGGTGACCGTGCCGCTGGGCTGCCCGTACGGCAGACCGCGGGCCTCCAGTGCGCCGGTGAGCCAGGACCAGCACACCTCCGGCAGCAGCGGATCCGCCGCGATCTCCGGCTCCAGATCCGCGTGGACCAGGGTGACCAGGCGGAAGGTGCCGCGCCAGGAGTCGTGCCCGGCCGGGTCGTGCAGAAGGATCAGCCGCCCCTCGGCCAGCTCCTCGTCGTCCGACGCGCCGGTGACCACCGCCTCCAGCGCGTACGAGTAGGGTGCGAGCCGACGCGGGGGTGGGGTCGGATCGAGCTCCACCTCGGGCCGTACCCGCACACCGCTCAGCGCGGCGACGGCATGCCGGAAGGCGGGAGGGGTGTCCTCACCGCCTGCTTCCGTGCCGTCAGGGCCGTCAGCACCGTTCGAGAGGTGTCCTTGAACCGCTGCCATGCCCGGAAGACTAGGCGCAGTGAGGGCCCTAACCGGGGAGGAACACCCGGGTTGGCGGGTCACTCGTTCGGCCCGTGCGAAGATTTGGGGCATGAGCGCCAATGAGCGGCCCTCGGGCCAGCAGCAGACCGGCCGCGCCGCGGCTCGTGCCACAGCCGATTCGGCCTTCATGCGGGCCTGCCGTCGGGAGCCGGTGTCTCATACGCCGGTGTGGTTCATGCGGCAGGCGGGGCGCTCGCTTCCGGAGTACCGCAAGTTGCGCGAGGGCACCGCGATGCTCGAGTCCTGCATGCGGCCCGACCTGGTCACCGAGATCACGCTGCAGCCGGTGCGCCGCCACCGGGTGGACGCGGCCGTCTACTTCAGCGACATCGTCGTGCCGCTCAAGGCCATCGGCATCGACCTCGACATCAAGCCCGGGGTCGGGCCGGTCGTCGAGCGGCCGATCCGCACCCGGGCCGATCTGGAGCGGCTGCGTCCGCTCGATCCGGACGATGTGAAGTACGTCACCGAGGCCATCGGGGCGCTCGTCGGCGAGCTCGGCGCGACCCCGCTCATCGGCTTCGCGGGCGCCCCCTTCACGCTCGCCAGCTATCTGATCGAGGGTGGCCCCTCGCGCAACCACGAGCACACCAAGGCGCTCATGTACGGCGACCCGGCGCTGTGGGCCGCGCTGCTCGACCGGCTCGCCGACATCACCGCCGCCTTCCTCAAGGTCCAGATCGAGGCGGGCGCCTCGGCCGTCCAGCTCTTCGACTCCTGGGTGGGCGCCCTCGCCCCCGCCGACTACCGCCGCAGCGTGCTGCCCGCCTCCAAGAAGGTCTTCGACGCCGTCGCCGGATACGGGGTGCCGCGCATCCACTTCGGGGTGGGCACCGGTGAGTTGCTCGGACTGCTCGGCGAGGCGGGCGCGGATGTCGTCGGCGTCGACTGGCGGGTGCCGTTGAACGAGGCCGCCCGGCGGGTCGGCCCCGGCAAGGCGCTCCAGGGCAATCTCGACCCCGCCGTGCTCTTCGCCCCGCGTACGGCTGTGGAGGCCAAGGCGGAGGAGGTGCTGGAGGCCGCCCGGGGGCTGGAGGGGCACATCTTCAACCTCGGCCATGGCGTGCTGCCCAGCACCGACCCGGACGCGCTGACCCGCCTTGTGGAGTATGTGCACACAAGGAGCGCATCGCGCGCACCTTCTGTGAAGGTCTGAACCAAGCGGGAACCCGCGTGCCTCCCGTGGCGTCGTGAGGGGCATGACCGACATGCCCGCCACCGCGCTGTCAGATTCGCCAGAGTGTGTCCATTTCGTCGACGACTGGGACGGCATACTCCACGAGACCTATGGCGGCGACGCGGACCGGGCGGTCCTGGACTGTGCCAGGCGGCTGGCGGCCGACCCCGCGGGCGAGGAGGCGTACGCCTGGACGCTCGGGCTGGTCATGATGGCCGCGTACATCGGCCGGTTCTCCCGTAAGGACGTCGCGGCGGCGGCCCTGGAAGCTCTCCACGCCACCGACCGGCGGCTGCGTGACCTGCCCTGCGCCCATCGGACGCATCCTTACGAGAGCGATCTGGACGACCGGATCGACCATTTCGTGGACGATCTGCCGCTGCTCACCAACGGGTTGACCGAGGACGAGGACCCCGACTGGGAGGACGACGCGACCAAGGGGCAGTGGCTGTGCCCGCGCGACATCGCCGGGTACGCGCGGGTCGCCGTGGACATCATCGCCCCCGGCAGCGTGGGCGGCATCCCGCCCCGGCTCCCGGCCCGCGACGCGCGCCGCGCCGAGGATCTGCGCTCGATCGTCTGGGACTACCCGAGCGCGGCCGTCGACCCCGGCCAGGAGCTGTCCGCCTACGCCAGGAACCTGGTCGCCAACCCCCTGGGCTATCACCGCGCCGGGCTCGTGGTCGTCCTGCACGCCGCCTGCTGGTACGCCGCCAGCGGCCGGATCCGCGACCGGCGGGTCCTGGACACCATGGTGGACGCCCTGGAGGCGGTGCTGCCCGGCCTCGGCGACGCGTCCTGCGCGCACGGCGAGGGCGACCACCCCGAGGTCGGCCGGGACACCGCGGAGCAGGCCACCGTGGGCATCCATCTGCTCAGCCCCGGCGGCCGGGGCGTCTACCGCCACTGGCACCGGGAGGAGCTGGAGACGGCGCCGCTGGAGGCGTGGCTGTGCCCGGCCTTCCTCGCCGCGATCGCCCGCGAGGCGCTGGACCATCTGCGGACCGGCCGGGAGCGGCTGTTCGGCCTCCGGGACACCGCCCATCTGGACGAGGTGCTGCTGCGTCCCGACGGACGGCTCGACGTCGAACGGCTCACCCACGCCGTGCGCTTCCACTGCCGAGACGGACAGGCCGCGGAGGACGCCGGGCTGTGGGCGGCGCGGCGGTTCGCGGCGGGCCCGGCCGATCCGCGCGAGCGGCTGGTGCTGCTGCTGGTCGCCTGCTGGTCGGTGACCTCTGGCGAGGAGCCCCCGCCCGAGGCCGTCCACCGGGATCTGCGGGCGATCCTCGGCGCGGTGCGGACCGCCCCGGCGGCCGCCCCGGCGGCCGAGCCCTGCCCGCATGGGGACGCGCATCCCTGGGACGTGCTGACCGAGCTGGTCGGGCGCCGTCACTTCGGCTTCCACGAGGACCCTTACGGCGCTCATCTCAACCATCTGTACGCGCCCGGGGAGTACGACACGCCCGAGCGGCCGTTCGACTCCGGGGCGTGGAGCTGCCCTCGGCATGTGGCCCAGCGGGTGCGGGGCGCGCTCCGGGTCATCGACGGCGCGAACTGATCGGTGACCCGGGGCCGCGGCGCCCCGCGACTCGTTGCCGGACCTGACGCAGGCGTACGGGGAGCGCGCCTGCGGCGGGCTTTCCCCTACCCGCCCCTTCCCACAACCGGGGCTCCGCCCCGGACCCCGCTCCTCAAACGCCGGAGGGGCTGGTTTCGGCTCCGGTGTCCGGGACCTGGCTCTTCAAGTGCCGGTGGGGCTGGTTTCGGCTCCGGCGTCCCGGACCTCGCTCCTCAGGCGCCGGTCGGGCTGGTTTCAGCTCCTCAAGCGCCGGAGAGGCTGCTTTTCACGGTCCCCGCCGCCTTGCGTGCCGCCACCAGTACCGGGTCCCACACCGGGGAGAACGGCGGGGCGTAGCCCAGGTCCAGTGCCGTCATCTGCTCCACCGTCATCCGGACGGTCAGTGCGACCGCCGCGATGTCGACCCGCTTGCCCGCGCCCTCTCGGCCGACGATCTGGGTGCCGAGCAGCCGTCCTGTGCGCTGCTCGGCGAGCATCTTCACCGTCATCGGCCGGCTGCCCGGGTAGTACCCGGCCCGGCTGGTCGACTCGATGGTGACCGCCTCGAACTTCAGCCCCACGGCGGCGGCTTCGGCCTCCAGCAGTCCGGTGCGGGCGATCTCCAGATCGCAGACCTTGCTGACCGCCGTGCCGACGACACCGGGGAAGGTCGCGTAGTCGCCGCCCACATTGGCGCCGATGACCTGGCCGTGCTTATTGGCGTGGGTGCCCAGCGGAATGTGCCGGGTGCGGCCGGAGACCAGGTCGAGGACCTCCACGCAGTCGCCGCCCGCCCAGATGTTGTCGTGACCGCGCACCCGCATGGCCAGATCGGTCAGCAGCCCGCCGTAGGGGCCCACCGGAAGCCCCGCCTGCTGGGCGAGCCCGGTCTCGGGGGCCACTCCGAGGCCCAGGATCACGAGGTCGGCGGGGTATTCGCTGACCTTGGTGGCCACGGCCCGCACCCGGCCGTCCTCGCCGGTGATCACCTCGGTGACCTCGGCGCCGGTCACGGTGTCGATGCCGAGCCCCGTCATCGCGTCGCGCACCAGCCGCCCCATGTCGGGGTCGAGCGTGGACATCGGCTGTTCACCGCGCTCCAGGACGGTGACCTGGCAGCCGCGCTGGATGAGCGCCTCGGCCATCTCCACCCCGATGTATCCGGCGCCGATCACGACCGCGCGCTCGACCCGGGTGGACTCCAGGGTCTCCAGCAGCGCCCGCCCGTGGTCCAGGGTCTGCACCCCGTGGACGCCGGGGGCGTCTATCCCGGGCATGTCGGGGCGGCGCGGCTGGGCGCCGGTCGCGATGACCAGGTCGTCGAAGCCGTGCCAGCGCTCGTCGCCCGCACCTCGCGGGTCGACGTCCCGCGCCAGGACCCGCTGCCCGGCGAGGTCGATCTCGACGACCTCGGTGTGCGTCCGTACGTCGATCCCGCGGCCCTGGTGGGTCTCGGGCGTACGGGCGACCAGCTTGTCGGGGCCGTCCACCACCCCGCCGACCCAGTACGGGATGCCGCAGGCCGAGTACGAGGTGAACTGGCCGCGCTCGAAGGCGAGGATCTCCAGCTCGCTCCGGCTCTTGAGCCTGCGCGCCTGCGACGCGGCGGACATGCCCGCCGCGTCGCCTCCGATGACCACCATGCGTCGTGCCGCCGCCATGTATGCCCCTCCGCCACTGGATGTCCGGCTTTAGAGGACCAACCTATGCGCGCGAGGTGTTCTCCCGGATCAGCACATACAGCCCCGCGCTGGCGAGCATCAGCGCGCCGTCGATGTAGACCGCGTGCGTCCAGCTTCCGTAGTGGTCGAAGAGGGTGCCGCTGAGGGCCGGGCTGACCACCGCGCCGATCTCCCCGACCAGGTTGAACAGGCCGAAGGCCGCGCCGCGTTCGGCCGCGTCGACCACATCGTTGAGCAGCGCGTGCGCCATCGGCTGGAGGGCGTTGAAGAACAGGCTGGTCACGAAGAGCAGGATGGACATCACCCAGAGGGAGGGCTTCTCATTGGTCTGCAGATAGGCGGCGAACACCAGCACCAGCACGCCCTGGACCACGGTGAACGCGATCAGCAGCGGCCGCCGGCCCCAGCCCCGGGCCTTCGCCCGGTCCGAGAGCCGGCCCCCGGCCGGGAAGCCGAGGATGCCCGCGCCCGCGTTGAAGGTGGCCACCAGCGCGGCGTTCTGGAACGAGCTGTGGGCGGCGTCCGCGACGATCGACACCGACCAGAAGCTGAAGAACCACAGATTCCACATGACCGCGATGAAGGCGAAGCTGAGCAGCAGCACATTGCGGTTCCGGGAGACCGAGCCCAGCTTGCTGCTCCGCCGGGCGAAGATCGCCCCGATGAGCAGGAACGCCAGCACGCACTCCAGGACGGCCACGCCCCAGCTCGGCATCCCCGCCCCGTCGGCGATCAGATAGACCGCCATGACCGCGGCGCACAGCACCGCCGAGGTCCCCAGCAGCCGCAGAGTGGAGCCGGTGGCCTTGAGCGGACCGCCGATCCGGCGCATATACACCGCCGTGATCCAGCCGAACGCGAGCGTCGCACCGCCCAGCACCAGGAACGGCATCCGCCAGGCGTCCTCCTCGCCGAGCACCTCCCCGCCCCAGTCGATCAGATACGGCGCGCTGATGGTCGCGATCGTCAGCCCGATGGCCAGTCCGGTGATGGCGACGCCCATGCCCAGACCTGCCTTGGCGGGCGGGGTGCGCTGGGCGATCAGCGAGCGGTCGTTGGAGTAGAAGACGCCCTCGCCGAGGCCGGTGAGCACCCTTAGCACGACGAAGGCGATCAGCCCGGTCATCAGGCCGCTGGCGAGGGTCGCGACCCCCGCCCACAGCAGCGAGACCGCGAGCATGGTGCGGTGCCCGAAGCGGTCGCCGAGATAGCCGCCGGGGAACTGGGTCAGCATGTAGCCCGCGAAGAAGAGGCTGCCGATCAGGCCGCCGAGCGCGTGCGGATGGCTGGCGGAGCCCAGCATGGCGTGGTCGTGCTCGATCAGCCAGGTGACGACCGGGCCGGTGATGGTGCGGTCGGCGTACGAGAAGAGCCAGCCGCCCAGCAGCATGGCCCACAGGGTGTGGTACGGCTGCCAGCCGCCCCGGGGCGCCTCCCGCCCCTGCGCGGTGGGCTCTGCGGTCACTTCGGGCATGTCTCCATGTCCCCCTTCGGGCCTGGGCGTTCGGGCTCGGCGGCTCGGTATGTGCCACACAGAATGTGGCCCGATATCGGCCTCGGCAAGGCGCGCTCGTGGGTCTTTCACCGACCGGAAGCCTCCGCGACGGGCTCTTGCCCCAGGGCGGCGGCGAGGGTACGGGAGATGCCGTGGGCGGCGACCCGTACGGCCGGGATCAGCCCCGGGGCCCGCCCCTCCGCGGCCGGCACCACCACCGACAGCGAGGCCACCACCTCCCCGCGCGGTCCGCGCACCGGGGCGGCGATGGACAGCCCGTCCATGGTGATCTGCCGGTCGCTGACCGCGATCCCGGTGCGCCGCACCTCGGCGAGGGTGGCCCGCAGCCGGTGCGGGTCCTGGATGGTCATTTCGGTGTAGCGGCGCAGCGGGCGGGCGCACAGCCGCTCGTACAGCCGTGGCGGCCCGTACGCGAGCAGCACAAGACCGACGCCGGTCGCGTGCAGCGGCCAGCGGCTGCCGACCCGGGTGCGGACCTGGACCGCCGAGTGTCCCGAGATCAGCTCGACATAGACCACCTCCAGGCCGTCCCGCACGGCGAGCTGGACGTTCTCGTGGGTGGCCTCGTACAGGTCCTCCATGAACGGCAGCGCCGCCTCGCGCACCCCGACCCCGCGCGGCGAGAGCGTCGCCACCTCCCCCAGCCGCAGCCCGATGTGGTACGCCCCGGTGGCGTCGCGCTCCAGGGCGCCCCAGCGGGTGAGCGAGGCGACCAGCCGGTGCGCGGTGGCCAGCGGCAGCCCGGCGCGCCGGGCGAGGGCGGTGAGGGACAGCGAGCGGTGCGAGGCGTCGAACGCGTCGAGGACCGCCAGCATCCGGCCCGCCACCGAGCGGCCCGCGTCCGGGCTGCCGGGGGTGCGGGGGCCCGGTGGGCTCATGGGGGTGAGCGGGCCCGGGGCCGTCATGACAGCGGGAGGCCGACGTAGTTCTCGGCGAGTTCGGCGGAGGCGGTGGGGGAGGAGGCGATCCGCTCCAGCCGCGCGAGCCGCACCCGGTCCTCGAACGGGCTCTCGTCCGGGCGGCGGTGGAGCGTGTCCGTCATGAAGTACGAGAACCGCTCGGCCTGCCACACCCGGCGCAGACAGGTCTGCGAATAGCCGTCCAGCAGCTCGGCCGAACCGGTCTCCTGGTGGTGGGTCAGCGCACGGGCCAGCGTGATCACGTCGGTGACGGCCAGATTGAGTCCCTTGGCGCCGGTGGGCGGCACGATATGCGCCGCGTCGCCCGCCAGGAAGAGCCGCCCGTGGCGCATCGGCTCCTGGACGAAGCTGCGCATCGGGGTGAGCGAGGTGGCGGTGATCGGGCCGCGCTCCAGGGTCCAGTCCCCGTCGAGCGCGAAGCGGGCCGACAGCTCGTCCCAGATCCGCTCATGGGACCAGTCGCCCGGATCGGTGTCGTTCGGCACCTGGAGGTAGAGCCGGGAGACCTGGGGGGAGCGCATGCTGTGCAGGGCGAAGCCGCGCTGATGGCGGGCGTAGATCAACTCCTCGCAGGACGGCGCCACATCGGCCAGCACACCGAGCCAGGAGTAGGGGTAGGTGTGCTCGAAGGCGCGGACCCGGTCGGCGGGGAGCGCACGCCGGGCGATGCCGTGGAAGCCGTCGCAGCCCGCCACGTAGTCGCAGCTCAGGGTCTGCTCGCGGCCTTGGTGGCGGAAGCGGATGACGGGCGCGGCGGAGTCCGGCTTCTCGATGGCCAGCGCCTCGGCCTCGAACAGCAGCGGCGGACCGCCCGGCTCCTCGAGCTGAAGCGCGATCAGATCCTTGACGATCTCGGTCTGGGCGTAGACCATCACCGACTTGCCGCCGGTGGCGGAGGGGAAGTCCACGCGGTGGCCGCGGCCCTCGAAGCGCAGCTCGATGCCCTGGTGGGGCAGCCCCTCGCGGTCCAGGCGCCCGCCGGCGCCGCACTCCCGCAGCACATCCACGGTGCCCTGCTCCAGGATCCCGGCCCGCTGGCGCCGCTCGGCGTACGCCCGGTCGCGGCTCTCCAGCACCACGCAGTCGATCCCGGCGCGGTGCAGCAGACGGGCGAGCAGCAGCCCGGCGGGCCCGCCGCCGATGATGCCGACGGTCGTGCGCATCACATCGTCCCCTCGCTGTGGTGGTCCATGCGGCTCGCTACTTGTTCGCTGAGTGAAACTTCGTTCATAATTGGCTGGTGATGAGTCTCAGCCCGGTGCCACCACCTGTCAATGGCCCCGTCGGGCCTCTCGAGCGCGGCCTCGCCGTGCTGCGCGAGCTGACCCGGCTGGCCGCGCACGAGGGGTGGACGACGGTCCGCCCCGGCGATCTCGTCCGCGGCACGGGGCTCGCCCGGTCCGTGGTCGACCGCGTGGTGGGCACCCTCGAACAGCTCGGATACGTGACGCTCGACGGGCGCGACATCGGCCTGTCGGTCCGGCTGATGGAGCTGGGCAACGCGTATCTGGCCGCGAGCGGACTGCCCGCCGCCCTCGGCCCGTTCGCCGAGCGGCTCGCGGACGGGCTCGACGAGTCGGTCTCGGTCGCCGTCCCCGACGGCGACGGGGTGCGCTTCGTCGTCCAGACGACCCGCCGCCGCACCATGTCCCTCGCCTTCCGTATCGGCGATCTGCTGCCCGCCGAGCGCTGCTCCCCCGGCGCGCTTTTCGCCGCCGAGTGGACCGGATCCGGCTGGGCCGCCTGGCGCGCCCGCCGCGCCGAGGACCCCCTGGACACCTCCTTCCCCGCCGTCCCGCCGCGCCACCGGCCCGCCTCCGGCGGCGACTTCGAGGCCCGCGTCAAGGAGGCCGCCCGCGACGGCTGGGCCACCGACGACCAGCTCATCGAGCCGGGCCTGGTGGCGGTGTCCGTTCCGGTACGGGACGCCTCGGGCCGGATCGCCTGCGCGGTCAACGTGGTCAGCCACACCAGCCGCCATGACGTGGACTCGCTGCGGGCGGCGGTGCTGGGGCCGCTCGGTGCCGAAGTCGCGGCGATGGAGGCGGCTTTGGCGGCGCCGCGGCGTCGGCTCGGTGCTTCGGGCGCCTCGGCTGTTTCGGTTGCGGGCGCGGTCAGCACATGCGGCTCGGCTCCGGGCCCGCACCGTGGGGGAGAGCCGCCCGTGGCGGGCGAAGCCCTCGCGGACGCGGCATCGGCCGCCGTGGGCGAGGACCCCGCGCGGCTGGCCAAGCGAGAGCTGGGAGCGGGTTTTCTGCAGTCGCTCGCGCGCGGCTTGGCCGTGCTGCGGGCCCTGGGCGGACCGGAGGGCGCGGGCCAGGGTGAGTCCCGCGCGGTGGAGGACGCGGCGCGAGGCGCGTCCGGCGCCACCGAGGCCAGGAGGCCCGGCGTCGTCGGCGCGGGGCAGGGCGGCGGCGCGGGGCAGGGCGGCGGCCGGGGCGGGGGAATGACGCTCAGCGCCGTCGCGGAGGCCACCGGGCTGGCGCGGGCCACCGCCCGGCGCTCGCTGCTGACCCTCGTCGAGCTGGGGTACGTGGAGGCCGACGGCCGGACCTTCCGCCCGCTGCCGCGCGTGCTGGAGCTCGGCTACGCCCCCCTCGCCGAGCTCGGCTTCACCGACATCGCCAAGCCGCATATGCGCGAACTGGTCCGCACCGTCCATGAGTCGGCCTCCCTGGCCGTCCTGGACGGCGGCGACATCCGCTATATCGCGCGCGTCCCCACCGTCCGCATCATGAGCGTCAACATCACCATCGGCACCCGCTTCCCCGCCTACGCGACCTCCATGGGCCGGGTGCTGCTCGCGGGCCTGGACGCCGACGCCCGTGCCGCCCATCTCGCCGGAGTGCGGCCCCGGCCGCTGACCCGGCACACCGTGACCGGCGTGCCCGAGCTGGCGCAGGTCGTGGAGCGCGCGGCGGCGGAGGGGCACGCCCTGGTCGACCAGGAGCTGGAGGAGGGGCTGCGGTCGCTCGCCGTGCCCGTAAGGGACGCGCGCGGACGAGTGGTGGCCGCGCTCAACGTGGCGACCCACGCCGGCCGCGGCACCGCCGAGGGCGCCCGCCGCGAACTCCTCCCGGCGCTGCGCGCCACCGCGGCCCGGATCGAGGCCGATCTGGCGACGGCCTCGGCACATCACGCCCTGGGGGCGGGTGAGAGAGTGGGGGCATGAGAGCGGCGAACACCCCGGGGACGGGACGCACCGGCCATGTCGTGGTCATCGGCGGCGGAATCGCGGGCCTCGCGGCGGCTCACCGGCTGCTGGACGGCGGGGCGCGGGTGACGCTCCTGGAGGCGTCGGGACGGCTCGGCGGCAAGCTGCGCGCGGGGGAGATCGAGGGGGTACCGGTCGACCTCGGGGCCGAGTCGATGCTCGCCCGCCGCCCGGAAGGCGTCGAGCTGGCGCGCGCCGTGGGCCTCGGCGACCGGCTGCAGCCGCCCGCGACCGCGACCGCCTCCCTCTGGACGCGCGGCGGGCTGCGCCCGATGCCCAAGGGGCATGTGATGGGCGTCCCCGGTGATCTGGCGCCGCTGGCCGCGTCCGGGGTGATCTCGGAGGACGGGCTGGCCCGGATCGCCCGCGACCGGGAGCTGCCGCCGACACCGGTCGGCGAGGACGTGGCGCTCGGCGAGTACCTCGCGGCGCGACTCGGCCGCGAGGTCGTGGACCGGCTGGTCGAACCGTTGCTGGGCGGGGTGTACGCGGGCGATGTGTACCGCACCTCGATGCGCGCCTCGGTCCCCACCCTCTTCGAGGTGGCCCGCTCCGGCGGCCCGCTGACCGACGGCGTCCGGGAGCTGGCCGAGCGCGCCGCGCGACGGCAGGACGGCCCGGTGTTCATGGGCATCGACGGCGGGATCGGCCGGCTGCCGCTCGCGGTCGCCGACGCCGTACGGGCCGCGGGCGGCGAGATCCGCACCCGGGCGGCCGTACGGGAGCTGCGGCGCACCGCCGACGGCTGGACCCTCGCCGTGGACGGCACGGCCGGAACGGACGGCACGGACGGCACGGACGGCCCGCCGGTGGTGACGGCCGACGCCGTGGTGCTGGCGGTCCCCGCGCCCGCCGCCGCCCGGCTGCTGGCCGCCGCCGCCCCGGCCGCCTCCACCGAGCTGGCCACCGTCGACTACGCCTCGATGGCGCTGGTCACCATGGCCTTCCGGCGGGACGCGCTCACCGGCGTGGACGCGCTCGCCGAACGGAGCGGCTTCCTGGTGCCGCCGGTCGACGGCCGGACGATCAAGGCGGCGACGTTCTCCAGCCGCAAATGGGGCTGGCTGCGGGACGCCGGGCCCGATCTCTTCGTGCTGCGTACCTCGATCGGGCGGTTTGACGACGAGGTGGATCTGAAGCGGGACGACGCCGACCTGGTAAGGATGTCGCTCGCCGATCTCGGCGAGGCCGTCGGCCTGACGGCCAAGCCTGTCGCGAGCCGGGTGGACCGCTGGGACGGCGGACTTCCGCAGTACCCGGTGGGCCATCTCGACCGGGTGGCCCGCATCCGCGCCGAGATCGCCAAGGTGCCGGGGCTGGGGGTGTGCGGCGCGCTCTACGACGGGGTGGGCATCCCGGCGTGCGTGGGCAGCGCCCGTAAGGCGGCCGACGAGCTGCTGGGCGCCCTGGCGGCCACCCTGGAGCCGGGCTCCGGAGCCGGAGAGCGAGAATAGGGCCATGACTGCTGCACCTGAGAAGACTCCCAACGCCGGTAAGAAGGCCAAGGACCTCAACGAGGTCATCCGCTACACCCTGTGGTCGGTGTTCCGGCTGCGCGATGTGCTGCCGGAGGACCGCACCGGCTACGCCGACGAGGTCGAGGAGCTCTTCTCCCAGCTCGCCGCCAAGGACGTCACCGTGCGCGGCACCTACGACGTGTCCGGGCTGCGCGCCGACGCGGACGTCATGATCTGGTGGCACTCGGAGACCTCCGACGCCCTCCAGGAGGCGTACAACCTCTTCCGCCGCACCCGGCTGGGGCGCGCCCTGGAGCCGGTGTGGTCCAACATGGCGCTGCACCGCCCGGCCGAGTTCAACAAGGCCCACGTCCCGGCGTTCCTCGCGGACGAGAACGCGCGCGACTACGTCAGCGTGTACCCGTTCGTCCGCTCCTACGACTGGTACCTGCTGCCCGACGAGGACCGCCGCCGGATGCTCGCGGACCACGGCAAGATGGCGCGCGGCTACCCCGATGTGCGCGCCAACACGGTCGCGTCCTTCTCGCTCGGCGACTACGAGTGGATCCTGGCCTTCGAGGCCGACGAGCTGCACCGGATCGTCGACCTGATGCGCCATCTGCGCGCCTCCGAGGCGCGTCGCCATGTGCGCGAGGAGGTGCCGTTCTACACCGGGCGGCGCAAGGCGGTCTCCGAGCTCGTCGCCGGTCTCGCCTGACGCTCTTACGGCGGTCCCCTTAGGGCGCTCAGGGCGCTTATGGCGGTCGGGACGGCCTTACGGTCGTCCCGTACGCGCCCCGCTCACCTGTCGCGGCCTCTTACGGCGTGCCCGGGATCGCGGCCGGCTGCTTGCCCGACTCGGGCAGCGGGGCCGGGGCCGGAAGCGGTGCGGGCTCCGGGCGCGGGGCGCACGAGGCGGACCGGCCCGGCGTCCTCCCGGTCAGCAGATACGTGTCCACATGGCGGTTGACGCAGTCGTTCGGCCCGCCCCACACCCCGTGGGTGCCCGCCTTCCGCTCGGTCACCAGCGAAGAGCCGGGCAGCCGGTGCCACAGCTCCTTCGCCCCCGCGTACGGGGTGGCCGCGTCCCGCTCCGCTGAGAGCAGCAGCACCGGCGGCAGCGCGACCCGCCCCGTCCGGGGGCCCACCGCCTCCAAGTTCCCCACGTCGAGCGGGCGGCCGGGCTTCAGCGGCCAGAAGGCGCACGGCAGGTTCATCGCCACGTTGTCCCACGTCTCGAAGGGCGCGCGGCGGGCGAGGGCGGTGTTGTCGCGGTTCCAGGCGGCCCAGGTGCGCGGCCAGGGCGCGTCGTTGCACTCCACGGCGGTGTAGACGGCGTTGCCGTTCTCGTCGTCGGCCGCCTGTGCCGGATCGGGCGCGGCGAGCGCGATCAGCGGCTCGGGGTCACCGTGCAGATAGGCGGCCAGCGCCCGGGCGGCCGGATCCCAGTAAGCGTCGTTGTAACCGGTCCGCAGGAACGCGCTCTGGAGCTGGGCGGTGCCGACGACCCCGCCCGCCGGCTTGTGCCCCACCCGCCGCCGCGCCTTCTCGTACGAGGCGAACACCCGGTCCGCGGTGGTGCCCAGATGGTAGACGGTGTGGTGCCGGGCGACCCAGCGGCGCCAGTCCCGCCAGCGCCGCTCGAAGGCCACCGACTGGTCGAGGTTGTCGCGGTACCAGATCCGCCAGGGGGCGGGGTTGACCACGCTGTCGAAGACCATCCGGCGCACCCGCCCCGGGAAGAGCGTGGCGTAGACGGCCCCGTAGTACGTGCCGTACGAGGCGCCCACGAAGGTGAGCCGCCGCCGGCCCAGCGCCGCGCGCAGCACCTCGAGATCGCGGGCGTTGTTCAGCGTCGTGTAGTGCGCGAGGGCGCGGCCCGCGCGGCGCACACAGCCCCGCACGTAGGCGCGGGCCCGCGCCACCAGCCGCCGTTTGAAGGCGGCGGTGGGGTGCGGCGGGGAGCTGGTCGGCGCCTTGGCGTAGGCCGCCGGCCGCTGGCAGGACAGCGGGGCTGAACGGCCCACGCCCCGTGGGGCGTAGCCGACGAAGTCGTAGGCGGCGGCCAGGCGGCGGAAGGCGGCCTCGGCCGCGTACTCGGGGAACGCCATACCGGAGGCGCCCGGTCCGCCGGGGTTGTAGACCAGCGCCCCCTGACGCCGTGCCTTGGGGCCGGTGGCCCGGATCCGGCTGACGGTGAGGGCGATGTGCTTGCCGCGGGGACGGGCGTAGTCGAGCGGGACGGAGACCTTTCCGCAGGTGATGGGGGCGGCCAGGGCCTCGGCGCGGGGGCAGCGGCGGAAGGCGATGCCCCGCTCGGCCGCGCGCCGGGCGGCGAGCGCCACCCCGCGGGCCGCGGCCGCGTCACCGGGCGGGGCGGCGGCCGTGGCGGGCGAGCCGGACCAGGCGCTCCAGGCGGGTGCGGCGGTGGCGACGGGCGCGGCGGAGGCCGAACGGGCGGTGGGGGAGGCCGGGGTCGTGAGGGGCGCGCCCGCCGCACCGGCCGGGGCCGTGGCGGACCGGTTGGACGCGGTGGCCGTCGCGGCGGCGCGGGCGGTGGACGCGGCGAGCGGGCGGCCGGTGGCGGGCGTCGCGAGCAGCGCGCTCATGGCCAGCGACAGGGACAGCGGGCCGAGGATGCCGTACAGCGCTGCTGCTCTCACTGGCCATCCCTTCGTGCATCGCGCGATGAAAGGGATATTTGGCGCGGCGGATGACCATGTAAAGCACCGGGCCGCGGTGTCGGGGTCAATGACCCCAATGCCCCTTCAGTGCCGCGCGCAGCGCCCGGTCGGGGAGGGCGACGGTGCCGTGCACCGCGAGCGCGGTGAGCACCTCGCCGGCGTCGTCATCGCCGTCCGGACCGCCGCCGGAGCGCTGGGCGAGGGTCCGCCGCGGGGGCACGTCGATCCGGCCCAGCAGCCGCTGACCGGCGGGGGAGGCCCACCGCGAGTACGGATGCGCCTCGACCCGGGCGATCAGCAGACAGCTCACCGTCAGCAGCAGCGGCAGCATGAACCACGAGGCCACCGGACCGCGCCCGGCCGCGGGCGGCACCAGCAGCAGCGCGGCGGCCGCCGTCGCCAGGACCAGCGCGCAGGCCGCCCGCACATGCCGCACCGCGACCGCCACATTCGTACGCGCCGAGGCGGGCACCGCGAGTCCCGCCGCCACCAGCCGGTCGCCCAGCGCCCGCACCGGGGCGGCGGCGGCGAGCGCGGCCCGCACCGGCCGCACCGGGGACTGGCCCTCCGGCCCTATCGCGGTGATCACGGACCGCTCCAGCTCGTCCCGCCCGTCCGGGACCACGACGGTGACCCAGCCGGTGTGGGCGAGCAGCAGCCGGCGCTCGCGGTACATCGTGACGAGGACCAGCTCGCCCACCCGCCGCGGACCGCCGGACAGAAACGCCGCCTCGTACAGGCTCAGGCCCTTCGCATCCGCCGCCGGATCAGGATCCATCGGCTGAGCGGCGGCGACCGCCGCAAGGCACAGACGCGTGCAACTGACGACTGCCGCGCCCCACGCGACGAGCAGGAAAAGGACCCACAACATGGCCGAGTTCTACTGGACCCGACCACCGTCGCGCCACGGTTTTCACGATTTGACGCTCTCCTGCCTAAAGGCGGGAGATTCCACGGGTCGCCCCGTGGATTTCCTGCTTCGTCGCCGACTGCCCGCCCGGAGTTCTCCGTTGAGGTCTTACACCGGCTCCACAGGCCGACACTGCCCGTCCGGCAACCAGAAGGTTCTTCGCGGCGTTCACGTCACGGTCGTGGGTGGCGCCGCAGCCACACGTCCAGGTGCGGACGTGCAGCGGCATCGCCCCGGCGAGGGCGCCGCAGGCGGAGCACAGCCTGGAGGAGGGGAAGAAGCGGTCGACCGGTCTTTCGCCCTGGCGGCGAAATCCCGCTCCTCACCCTGCTCCGCAGGAGTCCGTTTCCTCTCTTCTGCCGTGAACGGCGGAGTATCCACGGAGGAACCTGATGAACGACTCGCCCGGACGCGCAGCTCGCTCGGGCGAGACTCGCGTTGATCAGGGACCGTGACCGGTCGCGCGCGATCCGCCAGCCGGACCCCCCTGGTCATGCCGGCCTGCCGGTCCTCGTGGCGGCAACCCAGTCCTTGGCGTGGCGGCTCAGCCGCCTCCGCAGCCTCCGCCCCCGCCGCAGCTCGACCCCGAGGAGCCGCCGCACGACGACCCCCCGCCTCCGCCGCAGGACGAGCCGCCGCAGGAGGAGCCTCCGCAGCCGGAGCCGCCCCCTCCGCACCACGATCCGCCGCCGGAGTCCGAGGTGCCCGACGACCCGGAGTCGGTCGAGGACCCCGAACCGCCCGGCACCTTCTGCGCGTCCAGCAGTTGCTTCCGCAGCAGTGGATCCTCCGTCAGGGTGGCCGCCCCGGTCAGCGCGACGACGACCGCGACGGGGGCCGTCGCCGGTTGGCCGATGGTCAGGGCGTGCCGCCGTAGGCCGATCCCCGACTCCCTCCGGTACGCCGCCAGCGCCCGCTTCCCGGCGGCGGTCAGTCGGCGCTTGGCCGCACCGGCGCAGATTCCGCCGATGAGGAAGCCGGTGAAGAGCGCGGGGGCGATCGCGAAGATCAGCGGAAATCCGTCGTCGGCCATGGAGCCGACGCTCATCATGATGCCCAGGAAGATGCCCAGCGCGCAGAGCGTGTTCTGCGCCCGTGCCGCGCGCCGCCAGAACCGGAGGGCGTCCGGCCGCACCATCAGCCCGCGTCCCGCCAGCCGGTCGCCGATCGCCTGCACCGCCGCACTGCGCATCAACTCCCGGCGCAGCCACTTCAGGGCGCCGTGCGGGGAGTGGGCGCACAGCCGCAGCAGGTCCTCCTCGACCGGGCCGCGCGCGATCGGCTGCCGCACCGAGACCACTCCGGGGTCGCCGATCGCCAGCCGCCCGTCCGTGTACATCGTGCTGATCACCGTGTCCGCCATCCGACCCGGCCCGCCCGCCAGGAACGCGGCCTCCAGCAGGTCGTACGCCCGGGCGTCCACCGGCCCCATGGCCTCCCGGCGCCGGGCCCGGACCGTGCCGGTGATGAGCACCACCGACGACAGCGCGACGGCCACGTAGACCAGGATCACCGTCGCGCTCATGCCGCTCGCCGCCCGCTCAGTGCGAGCCGGACCCGGCGGGCCAGCCGTGCCGCCGGATGGGACGCCAGGGGCGCGGGCCCGGACCGTTCCTGCCACCACAGCGTCAGACGGCGCCGGGCGGCCGGGTCGTCGGGCCGGGTGTCCGCCAGCAGATGCTCGGCGAACGCCAGCGCGTCGCGGCGGTAGCCGCCGGTCATCGGGCGGCCGTCGGCGTACCGCGCGAACGCCGGGCGGTAGCCGGTGCCCAGGATCTCCGGCAGCTCCGGGGCCACCTTGGCGACCACGGACGCCCGCTTGGCCGTCAGCGCCGCGCTCTGCACCCGCAGCCGCCGCCGGTCGAAGCCCTCGGGCGGCGGGGTGCCCCCGACCAGCGCGGACAGCAGCGAGGTCTGGGCGAGCGCCAGCCGCTCACGGACGGCGTCCGGCGCGGGAGCCTCGTACACGGCGGAGGGCCTTACCGGGGCCGAGGTCGTCGGCTGCGCGGCAGCCTCTTCCGCGATCCCCGCCGCCGTCACCCCACGGATCGCGTCCAGCTCGCCCGCCAGTTCCCCCGCCGCCGGAAAGTCCTCGTCGCGCTCCAGCAGTACGCCGGGCGGTGCCGTACGCGCGCACAGTTCGGCGAGGACGTCGAGCACCGGCTGGGTCACCGGATGGGCATGGCTGTCGTGCCACACCCCGTCCTTCTCGACCCCGCCCGCCACATGGACGTAGGCGATCGCCGACGTGGGCAGCTCGTCCAGCGCCTTGGCCGGGTCCTCGCCCCGGTTGACGTGGTTGGTGTGCAGATTGGCCACGTCGATGAGCAGCCGGACCCCCGTGCGCTCGACGAGCTCGGCCAGGAACTGGCCCTCGGTCATCTCCTCCCCGGGCCAGGAGATCAACGCCGCGATGTTCTCCACCGCGAGTGGCACCGGCAGCGCGTCCTGTGCGATGCGCACGTTCTCGCACAGCACGTCCAGCGCGTCTCGGGTCCGCGGTACCGGTAGCAGATGCCCGGCCTCGATGGCCGGTGACGCGGTCAGCGGCCCCCCGGCCCTGACGAACGCGATGTGCTCGGTGACCAGCGGCGAGCCCAGCGCCTCGGCGCGCTCGGCCAGTGCCCGGAGGCGGCCGGGGTCGGGCCGCTCGGCTCCCCCGAGGCCGAGCGACACCCCGTGCGGGACCACCGTGGTCCCGTGCTCGCGCAGCCGCCGGAGCG
This sequence comes from Streptomyces violaceusniger Tu 4113, assembly GCF_000147815.2. NCBI lineage: Bacteria > Bacillati > Actinomycetota > Actinomycetes > Kitasatosporales > Streptomycetaceae > Streptomyces > Streptomyces violaceusniger. Next base: position 2,307,246 of record NC_015957.1, read on the forward strand.
CGTCCGGCACATGGTCGGGGCAGATGTTCTCCGCCACCACTTCCACCCAGTCGATGCCGGGCAGCCGCGCGATGTCGTCGGCGATCTCCGGTCGCCAGCCGATTCCGGTACCGAGGCGCACCATGGCTCCCCCTCCTCGTTCCGTACCGCGTCCCCCGCGGTGTTGTTCTCGCGTGCCGGGGTCATAACCCCGCAGAAGGAGGACGAATCCCCCGGCCCCGTGGTTCAGAGCTTCATTTGAGCTTCGCAGCATCACGCCGAGGGGCGTACGCGGGGGCGTCGGCCAGGGGTGGTCCGGACGGTGCGAAAGGTCACCGGGTGGGTGGTGTCGCTGAATATGGTCACTGTTACAAAAAATTGGGGCTCTGTGGCGACAGATGTTCGGAGGGGAAAATAGGATCGGTCTGGTCCGGGGGGATGGAAGATCACACCTTTGTGCCGCGCCCGCGCGCGGAGCGAGCGTGGGGGAAACACGTGCTGGGCAGCAGTGACAACGCCATGGGGAAGCACCGCAAGCACCGCCGAAAGCCGTCCTCGGGGAGCCGGGGGATGCGGCTGCGCCGTTGGGCGGCCGCGCGGGTCCGGCTGGACTACCCCCGGGCGGGGCGGCGTGGTGTGGGGCGATGGGTGCCGACGTGGCGTCAGATCACCCTGCTCTTCCTGTTCTTCCTCGGCAGTCTGACCGGTCTGCTGAGCTATGTGTATCTGCAGACCGACATCCCCAAGAACCTGAACGACTTCGCCACCCAGCAGGACAACGTCTACTACTGGGCCGACGGCACCGAGATGGCTCGCACCGGTCCGGTCAACCGGCAGGAGGTGCCGCTGGGCAAGGTGCCGCAGGAGGTCCAGTGGGCGGTGCTCGCCGCCGAGAACGCCAGTTTCTACTCCGACAGCGGAGTGTCCCCGAGCGGGCTGATGCGGGCCGTGACGCGGATGGTGACGGGCGGTGAGACGCAGGGCGGATCCACCATCACCCAGCAGTATGTGAAGAATGCCTATCTGAATCAGCGCCAGACATTTTCCCGCAAGCTCACCGAGATGTTCATGGCCATCAAGCTGGACGACCGGATGACCAAGCGGGAGATCCTTCAGCGTTATCTGAACACCAGTTGGTTCGGGCGCGGCAGTTACGGCATTCAACGGGCGGCGTACGCGTACTACGGCAAGGACGTCTCGGAACTCAACGCGAGCGAGGGCGCGTTGCTCGCCTCGCTGCTCAAGGGCGCCGGGACATTCGATCCGACGCTCAGCTCCAAGAACCACAAGCGGGCCGTCGACCGCTGGAAGTGGGTGCTGGACCGGATGGTCGACATCGGAAAGCTCTCCCGGTCCGAGCGGGCGCGCTATACGTCCTTCCCCGAGCCGAAGGCGCCGCCCAAGCCGGCCGGGCTCACCGGTCAGGTCGGCTATCTGGTGGAGACGGCCAAGGCGTATGTGAGCTCCCATACCGAGATATCCGACGCCGATTTCGACCTGGGCGGCTATCAGATTCACACCACCTTCGAGAAGCCGAAGGTCCAGGCGCTCGCCAAGGCGGTGAAGAAGACCCGGGACACGCTCGATCCCGAGCAGCGCCCCGAGGACCGCCATGTGCGGATCGGCGCCGCCTCGGTGGCCCCCGGCGGCGCGATACGCGCGCTGTACGGCGGCCCCGGCTATCTCGAGCAGGGATTCAACGACGCGAACGCCTCCAACGTCCCGGCCGGCACCTCCTTCACCCCCTTCGTCTACGCCGCCGCGCTGCGCGACGGCGTTCTGCTGAAGCGCAACGGGGAGCGGACGCCCGTGACCCCCTCGACGCTCTACGACGGCGACAACAAGATCGCGGTGCATACGCCCGAGGGGCCGTACTGGGACCGCGGCGGCAAGATCGTGCGGGCCGGCAACGACGGTGACGCCTCCTATGGGCAGGTCTCCCTGCGCCAGGCGATCGTGCGGTCCATCAACACCCCGATGATCCAACTGGGCATGGACGTCGGCCTGGACCGGGTCCGGCAGGCGTCCGTCGACGCGGGGCTGCTGCCCAGCAGCTTCGGCGCGCGGGTGCCCGCGTTCTCGCTCGGCACCGCGACGCCCAGCTCGATCCGTATGGCCAGCGCCTACGGGACGTTCGCCGCCGAGGGCACCCACTACGCGCCGTACTCGGTGAGCGGGCTCACCCACGGCGGGCAGCGGCTCGAACTGCGCAAGGACAGCGCCAAGCGGGCCTTCAGCCCGGCGGTCGCGGCGCAGGTGGACGAGGCGCTGCGGGGCGCCGTCCAGAGCCCGGACGGCGCGGCGCGCGGAGCCGCCGCGGCCGGTGGTGAAGTGGCCGGTAAGGCGGGCACGGCGCAGGACGGCAACTCCGCCTGGTTCGTCGGCTACACCAAGAAGCTGTCGACGGCGGTCTCGCTGTCCCGGGTGGACCCCAAGACACAGGAGCTGATGCCGCTCAAGGGGATGGGCGGGGAAGCCACCGACACCTCGGGCGACACCTACCCCCTGGACATCTGGAAGAGCTATATGACGGACCGGGCGGCGGAATAAGCCCCGGCGGAACAGGCCCCGGCGGAGTACGCCCTGGCGGAAGCCCGGCAACAGGACCGCTTCCGCCGCTACTTGGTCTTGGTGTACGTGGACCAGTCCGGCGATTCCGCCGGGTCCAGCATCCGCAGCTTCGCCAGGACCTTCGGGTCCTGGGCGTCCAGCCAGTCGGCGAGCTGCTTGAACGACACGCACCGCACCCCGTCGCGGCGGCAGACGCTCCGCATCACGTCCTCGATGGCCTGCATATAGATGCCACCGTTCCAGGTCTCGAAGTGGTTGCCGATGAACAGCGGCGCCCGGCTGCCGTTGTAGGCCCGTTCGAAGCCGTTCAGGTAGCCCTCGCGGGTCAGCCGCTCCCACTCCGCATACTTCGCCGGATCGCCCTCGGTGCTGTCACCGGACTGGTTGAAGAGGAAGTTGAAGTCCATCGAGAGGACCTGCTTCTCGCTCTCCGGGTACGGCACGAGCTGCAGCGGGAAGTTCCAGATCCCATCGATCTTGGACGGCCAGAGCTGGAAGTCGCCCGGGGAACTCGCGTCATAGCGCCAGCCGAGGGATTTGATGGCCGGGATCAGCGTCTTCTGGCCCTCCAGGCACGGCGCGCGCCCGCCCGCCAGCTCCACGTCGTAGTCGAACGGCAGCGGCTTGATGTCGGTGAAGCCGGTGTTGGTCTTCCAGTGCTTCACAAAGGAGTACGCCTGCTCCGTTTCGCTTTTCCACTCCTCGGTGGACCAGTCCTGCCCGCCCTTGGCGCCGCAGAAGTGGCCGTTGAAGTGGGAGCCGATCTCGTTGCCGTCCTGCCAGGCCCCGCTGAGCTGCTCCAGGGTCTCCCTGATGTGCTCGTCGGTGGGGAAGGATATGGCGGCCGAGCCAGGCTTGTGCTGGGGCGGCCGGTAGAGGTCGCTCTTCGCCTTGGGCAGCAGATACATGCCGCTCAGGAAGAACGTCATCGTGGCGTCGCTCTCCTTGGCCACCTGTCGGAAGCGGGAGAAGAGATGGTCGTCGTTCTCCAGCGCGCCGTCCCAGGAGAAGACCACGAACTGCGGCGGCTTCTCGCCGGGTTTGAGCTTCTGGGGCTTGAGCTGATGGGGCTGCGGTCCGGTGTAGGACGTGGAGCCGTCCCCGAGCACCTTGACCTTGCCGTCCCAATGGGCGTACTTGTCCTTCTTCTTGGGCTCCCTGGGGACCCGGTCCGACTTGGGAGACGCCGCGGCGGCGGGGAGGTCCCCGCCCTGTGTGCCGCCCGCGTCCCCCGGCGAGGTCAGGGCTATCAGCAGCGCCACCACGACGGCCACGGCCGTGAGCGCGCCTATGGGCGCGGCCACGCCATAGGCGTTCTTCGCGTTTAAAGCCTTCAACGCTTTGTTTAAAGCCTTCAACGCTTTCACGATCTTCAGCGCCTTCACGGGTCCCGCCCCCTGGCAACAGTACAGATGTACGTCCCCCTCAGTATCACAGAAGTATCACGTGCCCTTCACATCGGTCTCCTCACCAACCGGTCAAAAGCAGGTGGTTGACGATCAGTCCGAGACACGCCTGGGCCGCGAGCCAGCGGCGACGATCAACGGCGGGCAGCAGTGCGGCGGTGGGCAGCAGCCAGACCAGGAAGGGAAGCCAGATCCGCTCCGTCTCGGCCTTGCTCATCCCGGACAGATCGGCCACGACGAGCGCGAACAGCACGGCGAAGGTCAGCACCACCAGCCCGTCCGGGGCGCCCGGACCGCCCGGGCGCAACCGCCTTACGGTGTCCGGCACCGCCGACAGCATGCGCCGCGCGCCCGCGACACAGGCCGGACCGGCGACCACCGTCGCGACGGCCAGGTTGGCCCAGACCCAGTACGCGTACGGGCGGTCCGAGGCCACGCCCTGGTAGTAGCGCTCGACCAGCAGCGAGTACCCCTCCCACCACTGGAAGCCGGCCAGCGTGAACGCACCGGCCACCACCGCCGCCCCGATCAGCGCGAAGGGCAGCGGCCGGGCGGTACGGGCGAGCAGGAGCACGGCGGCGGCGGGCAGCGCCAGCAACGTCAGCCCGTAGGAGAGATAGGCCGTCAGCCCCAGCAGCAGCCCGGAGCCGAACGCGACCGCCCCGGGCGCCCGGACCGTACGCGTCGCCGCGAGCGCCAGCAGCGCGAGCCCCCAGGCCGCGACGGCCGCGAAATAGCCGTCCGCGGAGGCGCCCACCCAGACCGCCCCGGGCGCCAGGACCAGGAACGGGGCGGCAGCGCGCGCCGCCCGCTCCTGCCCCAGGGCGCGCAGCGTCACCAGGATCGCGACCGCCGCCGAGCCGCCCACCGTGATGCAGAAGGCCCCCGCCCACCCGCCGCCGCCCAGGCCCAGCCGGTCCAGGCCCACGAAGGTGAGCACGGCGCCCGGCGGATGGCCCGCGATATGGGCGGGCCAGTGGTCGGGCTGGGTGAGCAGGATGTGGCCGGTGAAGCCGCGCAGGGCCGCGCCGATGTCGTGGAACCGGTCGACACCGCGCAGATATTCGTGGCGCGCGGTCAGCCGCCCCGCCACCCCCCGCTGCCATCCGTCGACCAGCGCCAGTGACCAGATCCAGGCCATGGACGCCGCCCAGACGGCCCCCAGCAGCCCGCGCCACGGCAGCCGCACCGCCAGCCGGGGGCCGTGGACGACGACCGCGGCGGCCACGGCCAGGGCGGCGGGCGTGCCGGGGCCCACATGGGGCAGCCAGTCGGCGTACAGCGGCGCCCAGTCGACGTACAGCGAGTGATCGGCCCGCTGGAGCAGCGTGCCGACGACGGCGGCGACGGCGAAGAGCACGGCGGCGGCAGCGGCGGCGAGCACGTCCCGGCGGCGGCCGGTCCGCTTCTCGTTCTCGATGGCCCGGGTGTCGATGCCGCTGTGGAGAGGGAGTTTCACGACGTCACGCTACGTCGCGGAGAGCGCGTCCGGGCCGCCGCGCCGCGCGCCGTCACCGGACCGTCAGATCCTCGTGGCCGGGGCGGGTGACGTCACCGTTTCGTCATGGGCTCAAGGCGCCGGAACGCGGCGCGGCCGCCCTACGGTCATGCCATGAGCCACCCTCCCCGTACCCACCGTGACCGCCGCGCCCTGTGGCGAAGCCCGCTGCGCGGCCCCTGGCTGACCTCTGTCCTCGGCCTGGTCCTGCTCTTCGGCCTGCCCGTGCTGTTTGTGACCGGGCTGCTGTCGTACGCCGCCTACAACCCGAATCTGTCCCCGGTCAACGACCAGACCCCGGACAAGGGGCTGCTCGGGTTCTATCTCTTCACCTGGCCGACCAACCCCTCCTGGCTCTACCGCGTCAACCAGGGCGTGCACGTCACCCTCGGGATCGTGCTCGTCCCCGTGCTGCTGGCCAAGCTGTGGTCGGTCATCCCCAAGCTGTTCACCTGGCCGCCGGTGCGGTCGGTGGGGCACGGGCTGGAGCGGCTCTCGCTGCTGGCGCTGGTCGGCGGCGGGCTGTTCGAGTTCGCGACCGGGGTGCTCAACGTCCAGTTGGACTACATCTTCCCCGGGTCCTTCTACCCGCTGCACTTCTACGGGGCGTGGATCTTCATGGCCGCCCTCGTGGTCCATGTGGCGCTGCGGGTACCGGTCATGGTGCGGGCGCTGCGCAGCCGCGATCTACGGGCCGAGCTGCGCACCCGTGCCTCGGACACCAAGCCGGAGCCGCCGGACGAGACCGGCCTGGTCAGCCCGCAACCGGCCGCGCCCACCATGTCACGGCGGGGCGCGCTCGCCATGGTCGGCACCGGCTCGTTCGCGCTGCTGGTGGTGACGGCCGGTCAGAGCATCGGCGGCCCGCTGCGCGAGACCGCCGTGCTCGCGCCGCACGGCCGCAACCCGGGGTCGGGGCCCAACGGCTTCCAGATCAACAAGACCGCCATGGCCGTCGGTGTCCGCGCCCGCGACATCGGGCCCGACTGGCGGCTGGTGGTGCGGGGCGCGACGGGCCGCGAGACCGTCCTCACCCGGGAGCGACTGCTGCGGCTGCCGCGACACGGCGCGGCGCTGCCCATCGCCTGCGTGGAGGGGTGGTCCACATCCGACCAGCGGTGGGACGGGGTGCGGCTGGCCGACCTCGCCGCGCTGGTGGGGCATGCCGACCGGCCACCGAGGGTTCTGGTGGAGTCGGTGCAGCGGCACGGCTCCTTCCGCCGCGTCGTGCTGAGCGACGTCCAGGTGCGCGACCCCCGCTCGCTGCTGGCCCTGAAGGTCAACGGCGCGGATCTGTCGCCGGACCACGGCTATCCGGCGCGGGTGATCGTGCCCGGGGCCCCGGGTGTGCACAACACCAAGTGGGTCGGCCGGCTGACCTTCGGGAACTTCGAGGAGACCGCGTGAAGGGGCTTGGGCGAGGCCGCATGAGGGGGCCTCGGGGAGACCGTATGAAGGGGCTTCGAGGAGACCGTATGAAGGCCGTGATGCGCCGCTTCGGGCCGCGGGCCGTCCTCCACCGCTTCGGGCTGCGGCGGCTGGAAAGGGAGTCACCGCTGCGGCTGGTGCTGCTGCTGTGCTCGTTCGCGCTGACCGGCTACGCGGGGGTCAGGCTGCTGAGCGGCGACTGGTTCGGGATCGTGCTGTGGATCGTCGGTGCCGCCCTCCTCCATGACCTGGTGCTGCTTCCGCTGTACGCGCTCGCCGACCGTGCCGTGGGCGCCGTGCTCCCGGCCGCGGCGCGGTGGATCAACCATGTGCGGGTGCCCGTCTTCCTCTCCGGGCTGCTCATGCTGGTGTGGTTCCCGCTGATCCTCGGCCGGCAGGCGCGCCGCTACGAGCACGCGACCGGGCTGAGCGCCGACGTCTTCTGGCCGCGATGGCTGCTGATCACCGCGGGACTCTTCGGCGCCTCGGCCGTATGGCTGGCGATCCGGGTGGCGATCCGGGTGTGGCGCCGCCGCCCGGGGCCTCGGCGTGGGGCCCCGGCGGCGGGGGAGCGGAAGCCGCCCGCAGGGCCCGCACGGCCCAGCCGGTCATGATTGCCGCACCGGCGACCGCGTACCCCAGCGTTCCGACCCACGCGCCGTCGTCGACCGCACGGGCCGTCACATACTGGGCAACTCCCGCGAGCGGCAGGCCGAGCCACTCCCAGCGCCCGTCGAGGGCCACCAGTGCCACCACCAGCAGCGCGTACCAGGGATAGCCGGGCGTCATCAGCAGGAACGCGGTCCCGGTCACCACCAGCGCGCCGCGCCAGGGCCGGCCGGGATCGCCGCGCAGCAACACCCAGGCGACGACCACGAGCAGGACGGCGGCGACCACCGGCAGGGCCCAGCTCTCCGGGGCGGGGTGGAGCAGACGCAGCAGCGCGTAGCGGTTCTTGTCGTCCGAGGCGGTGGAGCCCGTCTCGTACCCCTCCTCGGCCACATAGCCGGTGAGATAGCCGAGCACGGAGGAGCGCGAGAGCAGGATGTACGGGAGGTAGCCGAGCGCGACCACGGCCGCGGCGGGAAGCAGGATCGCGGCGGCAGGGCGCACCGCCGCTGCCGCCGCGCGGCGGATCCGGGCGGTCGGTGAGGGGGGACTCCCGGCGTTTTCAGGGGCCTTGGGGACTTTGGGGGCTTTGGGGGTCTTGGGGTTCATGGGGTTCGTGGTGAGGATGCCGGAGAGCGCACCCGGCAGGGTCACGGCGGGCAGCAGCTTGGCCGCGATCGCCGCGCCGAGCAGCACGCCGCCCAGGGCGCGGCGGCGGGGGACGGCGACCAGGCCCGCGACGGTCAACAGCACGCCCAGCGCGTCGACATGGGCGTTGTTCACCGCCTCCACCGGCACGGCCGGGCACCAGGCCCACAGCGCCGCGCGGGCGGTCGCGAGGCGGGGATCGGGGCGGCGGCGTGCCGCGGCGAGCAGCACGGCGGTGGTGGCGACGGACAGCAGCGCGCCGCCGGTCTGCAGGGGGAGGAGAGTGGAACCTGACGGCGCCGAGCGGTGTACAAGCAGGAAATAGCCCTCTGCGACGGGAGGATAGATCGTATGGACCGCGGGGCGATTGAGGCGGGTGCACTGCGGCTCGGCGGGGCCGGAGGCGCCGCGCGTGTGGTCGGAGGTGCCGCGCATGTGGTCGGGCGCCGGATTGGCGCTCGGGCGGGCGCCGGGCGCGGGGCGGACGGGGGCGCGGTCGGGGCCATGGCAGGCGGGGCCCTTCGGGAAGAGCCAGCGGTCGCGCAGCGAAGCGAGCGCGGGGTCCTCGGGCGCGTGGTCATAGGGGGATATGCCCGCGGCCTGCACCCGTCCGTCCCAGGCGTAGCGGTAGGCGTCGGTGCTGGTGCGCGGCGGCCCGAGCAGGCCCGTGGCGGCGACCGCGGCGCTCCCCACGAGCACGAAGACGGCGGCGTGGCGGGCGCCCAGGCGGCGGACCGTCCATGCCGCCGCGGCGAACAGCACCCAGGCGAGGGCGTACCAGCGGGAGAGCATGCCGGGCGCGGTGTGGAAGTCGTCCCTGCGGAAGGTCAGGGCCAGGACGGCGACCAGCGAGCCGAGCAGCGTGGCCAGCGCGAGCGGGGTGATCCACGGGTGGGCGGTCCGCGCCCGCGAGGCCCGGGTGGGGCGCTCTGTCGGGCGCGGCTCGTCCGTGCTGTCAGGCGGTGGTGCGAGGCGGTCGCGGGCCGTTGGGCGGGGGCCCGGGCCGGAGCGCTGATCAGGCACCCGGCCGGTCCATCGGGCGAGTCGGCCGGGCCGCAGCAGGCCGCGCAGCGATGCGGGCACGGCTCAGCGCTCCGTGGCGGACCGGGGCGGGGGCGGTGTGCGGCGCAGCGACACAAAGCTCCGGTCCCGCGCGGTCCACTGCTCGACCGGGTTCCAGCCCACCGCGCGCGCGTGGTGCAGCAGTGCCGGGACGCCGACCCGGGCCCAGGGGAAGGCCGTTCCCACGTCGCCCCGGCCGTCGTCCACGCGCACCCGCACCCGCTCGTCCACATCCACGGTCGCGGCCTCCACGAGCAGCAGCCCTTCGGGGGCTATGAGTTGAGCGACGCGCGCGAGGAGTGCCTGCGGATCGCCGCCGATGCCGATGTTGCCGTCGATCAGCAGTGCCGTGCCCCAGCGTCCCTCGCCGGGCAGCGGTTCGAAGACCGAGCGGCACAGCGCGGGCCCGCCCGCACGGACCGTTCGGGCGACCGCGGCCTGGCTGACGTCGATGCCCAGACAGGGACGGCCGCGCAGGGCCAGTGCGGCCACCAGCCGACCGGGTCCGCAGCCGATGTCGAGGGCCGGGCCCTGGCAGCGCCGGAGCACGGTCCGGTCGGCCGCGTCGGCGTCCGCACACCAGCGTTCGACGTCCAAGGGCAGCATCCAGCCGTCGGTTCGGCGCAGGAACAGCGGACCTCGGCCCGCGTGCAGCGCCCGGACATAGGGGTCGGCGTGCCAGGCGGCCGCCGCACGGCGAGCGGGAGTCCGCTCACGTACCGGCCCGTCTCGTACCGATCCGTCGTGTACGGACCGGTCTTTCACCAGTCCGTCGTGTACGGATCCGTCTCGCACCGTCTCCGCCGCGCTCATCGGGCGGTGGTCCGGGACAGCCGGGCGAGGGTCCGGGCGAACCGCCCGTCCGGGACGTCGGCCGCCACGCGTGCGGCATCCTCCGCCGTATCCACGTCGCGCAGCATCGGCAGGTCGCGCACCCGCAGCCCCGCGTCCGTCAGCCGGCGCCGCTGTGCGGCACCGGTGGTGGCGGTGGACATCGGCACGCCCCGCAGCAGCCCGGGGTCCGGTTGCGCGAGGCCCAAGGCCCAGAAGCCACCGTCGGCGGCCGGGCCGAACCAGGCGTCGCAGTCGTGCCAGCCGTTCGGGCCCAGCGCGGGGGCGAGCAGAGCGGGGGTCACCTGCGGGGTGTCCATGCCGATCAGCAGGGCGGCGCCCCGGCAGGTGGCGAAGGCCGCGGCGAGCCGTTCGTCCAGACCGCCGTCGCACTGCGGCACCACCTCGAATCCCGGTGGCAGCCACGGCCCGGGGTGCCCGTCGAGCACCAGGACCCTGCGGCGGGCGGGCATGGCGAGCGCGGCGTGCAGCGTGTCGGCGAGGCATGCCTCGGCGAGCGAGGCGGCCTCGGCGGGGGTGTACGGGGGAGTGAGCCTGGTCTTCACCCGCCCGGGCACCGGTTCCTTGGCGATGATGAGCAGCGTCGTCCCGTCCTCGTGGGCAGGCCGGGAGCCGGTGTCCGCATGGATATCCGCACCGGGGACGGGCCCATCGGCGGCATCGGGTCCGGAGCCGGGGCGGTCGGGAGCCGAGGGGGCCTCCGCCGCGTTCGCACCCTCGCGTGGCGCGGCGCTCACCGTGCGGCCCTCGTGGCGGCGGCCAGGTCGTGGGCCACCGGCGGCTGGCGCAGCACGGCGCGCATATCGCGCACCGCGTGCCAGGTCCCCCGCCAGGTGCCGGTGACCTTCGACTTCCCGGTGCGCGGCCGGTACGGCACCTCCCGCTCCTCGACCCGCCATCCCGCGTCCGCGGCCCGCACGACCATCTGCAGCGGGTAGCCGCTGCGGCGGTCGGTGAGGCCGAGGGCGAGCAGCGGTTCGCGCCGCGCGGCCCGCAGTGGGCCGAGGTCGCCGAGCGTGAGGCCGGTGCGCCGGCGCAGCATGCGGGTCAGCGCGATATTGCCGAGCCGGGCGTGCATCGGCCAGGCCCCCCGTTCCTGGGGACGTCGCCGGCCCAGCACGAGGTCGGCGCCGCCTTCCGCGACGGTCCGCACGAAGGCGGTGAGCAGGCCGGGGTCGAGCGAGGCGTCGCAGTCGCAGAAGCAGACGATGTCGGCCTCGGCGGCGAGGAGCCCGGCATGGCAGGCGGCGCCGAAGCCACGGCGCGGTTCATGCACGACGGTGGCGCCGTGGGCGCGGGCGATCGTGGCCGAGCCGTCCGTGGAGCCGTTGTCGACGACGATGGCGCGCCAGCCGGCCGGGATGCGGGCCAGCACCCAGGGCAGGGCGGCGGCTTCGTCCAGACAGGGCAGGACGACGTCCGCACAGGGGGTGGTCGAGTTTGTCACCTGCACCACACTACGAAGGAGAAAGCGACATTTCGGGCTTCAGGTTCTTACGAAACACGGACGTCGCCCGGTCCGCGGGCTCCCTGCCGCATCCTGGCGCCGGACCTGGTGTCACGCTGTGGGGCATGCAGCAGACCCCGTCTCCCACCCGCGTGCTCGTCGTGGACGACGATCCGACCGTGGCCGAGGTCGTCGCCGGGTACCTCGGCCGGGCCGGATTCGCCGTGGACCAGGCAGCCGACGGCCCCGGGGCGCTCGCCCGCGCCGCCGCCCGCTGGCCGGACCTGGTCGTCCTCGACCTGATGCTGCCCGGTATGGACGGGCTGGAGGTGTGCCGCGCGCTCCGGGGCAGGGGCCCGGTGCCGGTCATCATGCTCACCGCGCGCGGCGACGAGGAGGACCGGATCCTCGGCCTGGAGATCGGCGCGGACGACTACGTCACCAAGCCGTTCAGCCCACGGGAGCTGGTGCTGCGCGTGGAGTCTGTGCTGCGCCGCGGCCGGACCGGTCCGCAGGTCCCCGGCTCGTCCGCCCCCGCCCCGGGCGGTGTGGCGCACCGCGCCGGGATCACCCTCGATGCCCTGGCCCGGCGCGCCACCCGGGACGGCCGGGAACTCGCCCTGACGGTGCGCGAGTTCGACCTGCTGTCCTTTCTGCTGCGCCACCCGGGGGTGGCCTTCACCCGCGAGGAGCTGATGCGCGAGGTCTGGGGCTGGGACTTCGGGGATCTGTCCACCGTCACCGTCCATGTGCGGCGGCTGCGCGGAAAGGTCGAGGACGATCCCGCCGCGCCCCGGCTCATCCAGACCGTCTGGGGCATCGGCTACCGCTTCGACGCCCCGCCCGAGGCCGACGACGAGGGGCCACCGGACGACGGCCCAGGGGGCGAGGCGCGACGGGACGAGGGGCGACGGGACGGCGACGGGCGGGGGGCGGGTTCCGATGCGTGATGTGTTCCTCATGGCGGCGTTCGCCTTCCTCGGCGCGGCGGCGGCCGGTCTGCTGGGCGCGCTGGCGCTGCGGCTGGTGCGCGGCCGTTCGGTCGCGGTGTCCCTCGCCGTGGTCGCCGCCGTCGCGGTCACGGCGATGCTCACCGGGACGCTGGCCGTCGCCTGGGCGATGTTCCTGTCCCCGCACGACCTGACGGTGGTCACCACCGTCTGCGCCATGGCCGCCGTGGTGTCCCTGGTCACCGCGCTGCTGCTGGGCCGCTGGGTGGTGGCGCGCAGCAACGCGCTGGCCCTCGCCGCCCGCTCCTTCGGGGACGGCGGGAGCTTCGCCGCCCCCGACGGCCAGGCCACCGCCGAACTCGCCGCGCTCGGCCGCGAACTGGCCGCCACCAGCGCCAAGCTGGCCGCCTCCCGCGAGCGTGAGCGCGCCCTGGAGTCCTCCCGCCGGGAGCTGGTCGCCTGGATATCCCACGATCTGCGCACCCCGCTGGCGGGGCTGCGCGCGATGTCCGAAGCGCTGGAGGACGGGGTGGCCCCGGACCCGGACCGCTACCTCCGCCGGATCCGCACCGAGGTGGAGCGGCTGAACACGATGGTCGGCGACCTCTTCGAGCTCTCCCGCATCCACGCCGGGGCGCTCTCCCTCAGCCCCACCCGGATCTCCGTCTACGACCTGATCGGCGACGCACTCGCCGGGGTCGATCCGCTCGCCCGCGAGCTGGGCGTCCAGTTGATCGGCGACCGCGTGGACCCCGTCCCGGTGGAGGTCGACGGCAAGGAGATGACCCGTGTGCTCGGAAACCTGCTTGTCAACGCGGTCCGCCGCACCCCGGCGGACGGCACGGTCGCGGTGACCGCCGAGCGGGTGGCGGACACGGTCGTGCTGTCGGTCACCGACGGCTGCGGCGGGATCCCGGAGGAGGACCTTCCGCGCGTCTTCGACACCGGCTGGCGCGGCAGCAACGCCCGCACACCCCCGGCGGGCGCCGGTCTGGGCCTCGCCATCGTCCGTGGCATCGTCGAGGCCCACGACGGCCAGGCGGCGGTCCGCAACGTCGACGGCGGCTGCCGCTTCGAGGTCCGCCTCCCCGCCGCCGTCACCTGAGCGACTCGGCCCTGGGGCCGCAGCGACCTGAGCGACTCGGCCCTGGGCCCGCAGTCACCTGAGCGACTCGGCCCCTCGGATCGCCGTCACGCGAGGCGGCTCCTCCCCTAAGGCCGCCGTCACGTCAGCGCCCCGGCCACTCGGGCTGCCGTGAGCTGGGCGCCCGTCCCCTCAGGGCGCCGTCAGGGCGCCCGCTTCTCAGGCTGCCGTGGCCTGGGCGGCTCCGCCGTCCTCAGGCCACCAGGGCTCCGCCCTCAGGCCGCTGTCAGGGCTCCCGCTTCTCGGGCGCCGTGGCCTGGGCACCCGTCCCCTCGGGCCGCTGTCAGGGCTCCGCCCTCAGGCCGCCGTCAGAGCTCCGCCCTTAGGCCGCTGTCAGGGCTCCCGCTTCTCGGGCGCCGTGGCCTGGGCGCCCGTCCCCTCTGGCCGCCGTCAGGGCTCCGCTCTCAGGCCGCTGTCAGGGCTCCCGCCGTCAGGGCTCCCGCCGTCAGGGCTCCGCCCTCAGGCCGCCGCCCCCAGGCCGCTGTCAGGGCCCCCACCGCCCCTCAGACCCCCGCGCGCTGTGGGGCGCGGGCGAACGCGGTCATGCCCTCCGTGAAGGAGATCGCCGCGCGCCAGCCCAGGGCCTCGCGGATCCGCCGCGACGACGCGGTGATATGCCGTACGTCGCCCAGCCGGTACCCGCCCGTCACCACGGGCGCCGGGCCGCCGAACGCCGTGGCCAGGGCCGCGGCCATCTCGCCCACCGTATGGGGGTCGTCGCTGCCGGTGTTGTACGCGGTCAGCGTGGACGGGGCCACCACCTCCGGCGCCGCCTCCAGGGCGGCGACATTGGCCGCGGCCACGTCCCGGACATGGACAAAGTCCCGGCGCTGGCCGCCGTCCTCGAAGACCATGGGCGCCTCGCCGCGCGCCAGCGCGGAGCGGAAGAAGGAGGCGACCCCCGCGTAGGGGGTGTCGCGCGGCATCCCCGGCCCGTACACATTGTGGTAGCGCAGCGACACCGCGCGGCCGCCCACCGACCGGGCCCAGGCCGCCGCCAGATGCTCCTGGGCCAGCTTCGTCGTCGCGTACACATTGCGTGGATCGACCGGTGCGTCCTCCTCCACTTTGCCGGGCCGCAGCGATGTGCCGCACTCGGGGCAGCGGGGGTCGAAGCGGCCCGCCGCGAGATCCGCCTCGGCGCGCGGACCGGGACGGACCCGGCCGTGCCGGGGACAGTCGTAGCGGCCCTCCCCGTAGACGACCATCGACCCGGCCAGCACCAGTTCGCGCACCCCGCGCTCCGCCATCGCCGCCAGCAGCACCGCGGTGCCCAGGTCGTTGCAGCCCACATAGGCCGGGGCGTCCGCGAAGTCCTTGCCGAGACCGACCATCGCCGCCTGGTGGCATACGGCGTCCACGCCGCGCAGCGCCGCGACCACCGCCTCCCGGTCCCGCACATCGGCGTGGATCCACTCCCCGTCCACCGTGGGCGGCGTCGGATGAGCGGCCGGGAGCAGGGCATCGAGGACGACCGGCTCATGGCCGTGCTCGGTGAGGGCGGTGACGATATGCGAGCCGATGAAGCCCGCACCTCCGGTGACGAGTACACGCATGGGGACGACGCTAG
Source organism: Streptomyces violaceusniger Tu 4113 (assembly GCF_000147815.2). Classification (NCBI taxonomy): domain Bacteria; kingdom Bacillati; phylum Actinomycetota; class Actinomycetes; order Kitasatosporales; family Streptomycetaceae; genus Streptomyces; species Streptomyces violaceusniger. The sequence goes on from NC_015957.1 coordinate 2,322,410, forward strand.
GCCCGAGCGGGCGCCGGGGGCCGCCCCCGCGCCGTTCCGTCACCGCTCCGTAAGACCTTCCGGAGAAGGCGTGGTCACAAAATGGTCACAAGAGAGACGGTCCCGCGTTGCCTTTCACTGCGACCGTGGCGGCCACTCGCGTCCCCCGGGACCCCGACCCCGTCCCCGACGATCCTTTCCCCAGGGGCTCCCGGACACGATTACCGGACACGTCTCTCCGGACCGCCGCCATCGACGAACAGAGAGCCACATGACGGTCACCACCGCCCCCGCGGCCCAGCGTCCCCGCAGCCTCAATGACGTCAAGGGCTGGTTCCCCAGCCTTGACCAAGTACTGTTCGACCGCTTTCTGACCCGCCAGGAGCGCCTCGGGCAGCACGGGGACCTGATGGAGATGGGCGCCTACATGGGCAAGAGCGCCATCTTCACCGCCGCGTATCTGCGGGCGAACGAGCGGTTCACGGTCTGTGACCTCTTCGACGCGGACGCGCCGGACGAGAAGAACGCGGCGGAGGCACGCAAGTCGTACTCCACGTTGACCCGCACCGCATTCGAGCAGAACTACCTGGCCTTCTGGGACGAGCTGCCGGTCGTCATCCAGGGCCCGACCTCCGTCGTGCCCGACCACGTCGGCGCGGACACCTGCCGCTTCATCCACGTGGACGCCTCGCACCTGTACGAGCATGTGGCGGGCGACATCGGCACCGCGCACAGCACGCTGGTGCCCGGCGGTCTCGTCGTCCTCGACGACTTCCGCTCCGAGCACACCCCCGGGGTGGCCGCTGCGACCTGGGAGGCGGTGTTCACCCGGGGCCTGCGGCCCATCTGCCTGACCACGCAGAAGCTCTACGGCACCTGGGGCGACCCGGAGCCGATCCAGGACGAGCTGCTCGCGGACGAGGAGTGGCGCAAGGGGATGCACACCAGCGTGCAGGAGATCGCGGGCCGCAGGGTGCTGCGGTTCTCGGGGAAGCCCGCGAACCCGACGCCGCCCACGTCCCGCTACGCCGACGAGCCGCGCGACCCCGCCCGCGAGCAGCGCTCCGCGCCCACCGCACCGGCGTCCGTCGCCGCGCCGAGCCGCCGCCCCACGGCGGTCCGGCGGCTCGCCGCCGATGTGCTCCCGCCGGTCGTCACCCGCGCGATTCGCCGCCGCAAGCGATAGCCGCTGGGAGCGGGAGGAGCCCCGGCGCGGCGGACGGCCTTACGGCCGCCGCGGCGCCGGGTGGTTCCCGGATCTACGCGTGGTAGAGGGCGCGGGCGCGCGTCAGGTCGACAAGCCCGTCCTCAAGCCCGTCCTCAAGGCCGTCCTCGCCGAGGGGCAGGAAGTAGTTCACCTGCCACGCCTGAGTGGTGCGCGCCTGGCGATTGGTCGTGGTCACCCACGGCGGGTAGACGCGGAACCCTCGCTTCCCGGCGGAGCCGTTCCGGGACATGATCCCGCGCTCGCACAGCACCTCGCTCGGGAACACGAACTGCCCGAAGTGGCCGCTGTCGCGGCTGCTGATGACGATGAGGTCTACCCCGTCGTCGGCGTCGAAGGGCCGGATCGGCCCCTCCGCGGACCGCTGCCAGACGGTGACGAACTGGCCAACCTTCGTCGGGGTGGTCTTGGCCACACGGAACCTGACCGAGAGCCCGTCGAGCGTGAACCCGTGAGCCGCGTACTCGGCGCTCTCAGGCTCGGGAACCGGCTGTGAGCAGGCAAAACCGCCCGGGTCGTACACCCATGTCCGCGCCGCCAAGAGATCACAGTGGAGCTCTGCCCACGGCTGATTCGTCACCATTGCCTCATCCTGCCATCACGTCCAGCGCACGCCGCTGGTGCCCGTGGTGGCTCAAACGCATGCACCACGTCCGGCGTGGCGGGATCCGCCAACGCGGTTCGGGGAGGGAGGCGACGCAGGGCAGGCGCCGCCAGCGGCCGTCGTACGGCACGCGGGACGGCGCATGGGCGGGACGGCACGTGAGACGGGATTCCGCGGTCCCGCGGAGGCTAGCCCCCGGCGCCGCAGGGATTTGCCCCCGCGCGCAAGGAACCCCGGCTCCGCGCGCAAGCGACCCCGGCTCCGCGCGACGGCCTTACGGTCGCCGCAGTGCCGGGTGGTCCGCCACCACCGTGCAGGATCCCGGTGCGATCTCCGTGAACCCCGCGTCGCGCACCACCGGCAGCCCGCTCGTGGTGAGCTCGTCCCACCGCTCGGCCGACGCCGTACGCACCGCAAGCGGGAACCCGGCCTCGCGCCAGGCCGCCCGCGTCGCGTCGTCCAGCTCCCACCAGGCCAACTGCGCGCCGTGCCCGGCCTGGGCCATCGCCTTGCCCGCGGACATCTCCACATGGGGGCTCAGCCACAGCACCGGACCGGTGAGGTCGGGGGCGGGCGGCGGCCCGGGGTCGTCCAGGTCGGTGCCGGAGACCTGGAGCTTGGCGAGCTCCTTGGGCCAGCCGTCCAGCGGCACCGGCGGGAACACCCGCACCTCGGCGGCCGGCGGCGGCCCGTCCTCGGCAGCGGTCGCGGCGGGCGCCCGGCCCATGACCGTAATGCCCGGCAGCTCGCCCGTGCGCCGCCACTCCGCGCCGCGCGCTCGCCGTACGACCTTGCGGATCCGGGCGTCCTGCCAGTCCCGTACGGCCTGGGCCCACTCGCCGTCCGCGGCCGTCGCCCGCTCGTCCGACAGCAGCACCAGCACGGCGCGCGCCGCCGTCTCCAGGGCGTCCGTGCGCGCCGGGGGCGCGGCCTTCTCGATCCGGACCACCAGAGGCAGGACGAACTGCGGCGCGGCGTCCCGGTCGGTCCCGGAGTGCCGGAAGGGGCTGCTGCCGGCGCCGGATCCGGTGCCGTGGTGAGCGGTTGCCCGGGGGCTGGTCTCGGTGCTGGTCTCGGTGCCGGTCTCGCTGTTGACTTCGGCGCTGGCGTCGGTGCTGGTCACGCGCCAAGTGTGCCAGGACCGCGGCGGCGGCCGCCGGGCCCGGCCACCGCGCCTATGCTCAACCAGCATGAGACTGCGAGGAGTCGGCCGCCGCTACGGGCTGGGCGGGCCCTGGGTGCTGCGCGGTGTCGATCTCGAGGTGCCGCCGGGTTCGCTGACCCGAGTCGAGGGGCGCAACGGCAGCGGTAAGTCCACGCTGCTGCGGCTGCTCGCCGGGATCGATGCCCCCAGCACGGGCCGGATCACCGGCCGCCCGGCCACGGCCTACGTCCCCGAGCGATTCCCGGCCGAGCTGCCGTTCTCCGCCCTCGGCTACCTCACCCACCTGGGCCGGATCCACGGGCTGTCCCGCGCCGCGGCGGCGCGCGGGGCGGGGGAGTGGCTGGAGCGGTTCGGTGCGGACGGATACGCCGGCACCCCGCTCGCCGAGCTGTCCAAGGGCACCAGCCAGAAGATCGCCGTGGCACAGGCGCTGCTGGCCGCCCCCGGGCTGCTGGTCCTGGACGAGGCGTGGACCGGCCTCGACCAGGCCGCGCGCGGGGTGCTGGACACGGCGGTCGCCGAGCGCGTGGCCGAGGGCGGCGCGGTCGTCTTCGTCGACCACGACCCACGCCGCCTCGCCGGGGCCCCGGGCCGGGTCCTGCGCGTCGCCGAGACCCGGCTGGTGCCGGTGGACACGGACACCAGCGAGGCACCGGGGACAGCGGTTCCACCCGGCCGGGAACCCGCGCCACCGGGCGGACGCGCGCACACCCCGGCCGTGCCCGGCCCGTTGGCTTCGGGTGGTGAACGGCCGTCCTCCGCCGGGAGGCGGCCGGGGCAGTCCACGGCCCCGGCCGTCGCATGGGTGGGGGTGGAGGCCGAGGGAGTGCCCGGGGCGGAGCTGCCCGTCGGGCTCCCGGGCGGGGCGGTGTGTGAGTACGGCCCGGCCGTGCCCGGCCCGTCGGCTTCGGGTGGTGAACGGCCGTCCTCCGCCGGGAGGCGGCCGGGGCAGTCCACGGCCCCGGCCGAAGCATCGATCCGGGTGGAGGCCGAGGGAGCGCCCGGCATCGAGCTGCCCGTCGGGCTCCCGGGCGGGGCTGTGCGCGAGTACGGGGCCGCCGCGTATGGGGGCGGGAGCGCGCCCGCCGGTCCGGCGGGCCGGGTCGTACGCCTGACGGTCGGCGCCGCCCACTCCGACGCCCTGCTCCGTACCCTCCTGACCGCTGACCCGCCGTGGCACATCCGCGCGGTGACGACCGTCGGCGACCCCCAGGAGCTCGTCGAAGCGCCGCAGGAACCCGCCGAAGCGCCTCACAGGTCCGCCGGGGCGCCTAGCGAGCCCACCGAGGAGCCTTACGACCTCACCGAGGCGCCTCGCGAGCCCGCCGAGTTTCCTCGCGAGCCCGCCGAAGCGCCTCACGAGCGCACCGAAGGACCCAAGGAACGCAACAAGACGCCCCAGGAGTCCACCGAAGCGCTTCACGGGCCCGCCGAAGGGCCGAAGGAGAAGGCATGACCGCGCTGCTGCGCTATCAGGCGGCCCTGCTGGCCCGCTCGCACCGCTGGCTGCCGCCGTTACTGCTCTACGGCGCGTTCCTGGGGATCGGGGTGCAGTCCGGGCAGCCGATCCTCGACTCGCTCGGCTACGCCGCCGCCGCGCTGTTGCCCATCGCCGCCTGGCTGGTGCGGGTGTGTGTCACCCAGGAGCCCGCCGCGGCGCGCGACTGCGCCTCGGCGGCGGTCGGACCGGCCCGGGTGCATCTCGCCGCTGTGCTGACCGCGCTGGGCGCGGCGCTGCTGCTCGGCACCCCTGGGACGCTGCTCGTCGCGGCGGTCAGTGATCCGCACAGCGCGGACCACCAGCATGAGGTCCCCGTGCCGGAGGCGACCGTCGCCGGGCTGCTCGCCGCGGTCGCGTGCGCCCTGCTCGGCACGGCCGTCGGCGCGCTGTGCAACCGGCCGCTGCTGCGCCGCCCCGGCTGGGCGATCCCGGTCACCATGCTCGCTGCGCTACTGGTGTCGGTGGCCGGTGCCTCGCCCGCGAACGCCGCCGTCTCGGGGCTGGTCGACGGCTCGCACAGCGGCACCGTGACGATGCCCCTGCTGCCCTTGGCCCTGACCGCCGCGGTCGCCGCCGGGGCGACCGCGCTGGTCTGCGCGCTGAGCTCCCGCCGGTCGTAGGGTTCGGGTCATGGACGAGCGAGGAGCCGGGGCCGGCCGCCGGGCCGTGGATGATCGACGAGTCGTGGACGACCGCCGGGCCGTGAACGATCGACCGGTCAATGACGACCGTAAAGACCTCCCCGAGGGCCCGCCGTACGCGGACTGCGTGCTGTGCGGTGAGCCCACCGAGCACCCCGTCTCGCGCCCAGGAGCGACGCTGTGCCCCGTCTGCGAGTGGCAGGAGGCCCAGCGCACCGCCTGCTCCGGCTAGGAGGTGTCCGGCGGATCTTGCAGCCGGCGGCCGGCTGTTCCCCGCGCCGCCCCTTCCCCAACCGGGGCTCCGCCCCGGACCCCGGGGCCCAGGGGGCGGCGTCCCTGGGAATGAGGCAAACGCGGGCGGGCTGCTTCCCTCCTCGTCCCTACGACGCGGCGTCGGCCAGCCCCTTCGCGTCCCGGGCGAGGGCCGTGAGCCGGGATATCGCCCGGAAGTACTTCTTCCGGTAGCCGCCGTTCAGCATCTCCTCGCTGAAGAGCTGGTCGAACGGCACCCCGGAGGCCAGCACCGGCACCTCGCGGTCGTAGAGCCGGTCGGCCAGCACCACCAGCCGCAGCGCGGTCGACTGGTCGGGTATCGGGCCGACCGCGGTCAGGCAGACGGCCTGGACGCCGTCGCACATCGCGCCGTAGCGGCTCGGATGCACCCGGGACAGATGGTCCAGCAGGGCGGGGAAGTCGTCCAGGGAGGCGCCGGGTATGTGGCGCGCCGCCCGGGTGACCGTCTCGTCGGAGTGCGGGGCCGGGGCCGCGGGCAGACCGCGGTGGCGGTAGTCCTCGCCGTCGATGCGCAGCGTACGGAAGTGGGCGGACAGCCCCTGGATCTCGCGCAGGAAGTCGGCCGCGGCGAACCGGCCCTCGCCCAGCTTGCCGGGCAGCGTGTTGGACGTCGCGGCGAGCGCCACGCCCGCCTCGACCAGCTTGCCCAGCAGCGTGGAGACCAGGACGGTGTCGCCCGGGTCGTCCAGCTCGAACTCGTCGATGCACAGCAGCCGGTGGCCGCTCAGGGTCTGCACGGTCTGCTGGAAGCCGAGCGCGCCCACCAGGTTGGTCAGCTCCACGAAGGTGCCGAACGCCTTCAGCTCGGGGGCGGCCGGGGTGGCGTGCCACAGGGAGGCCAGCAGATGGGTCTTGCCGACGCCGTAGCCGCCGTCGAGGTACATCCCGCGCGGGCCGCCGCTCGCCGCGGGCTTGGTCTCCCGGCGGAACCAGTGCCTGCGGCGGCCGCCCTTCGCGCCCGCCCCGCCGTCGAGTCGTCCGGCGAAGGCTCGCAGCGCCTCGACCGCCTCGGCCTGGCTGGGCTGGCCGGGGTCGGTGATGTAGTTGTCGAAGCTCACGGTGGCGAAGCGGGGAGGCGGCACCATCTCGGCGACCAGGCGTTCCGCGGGAACCTGCGGCGCACGGGCGGTGAGAGCGGCGGGGGCTTCGGCGGCTATGCGGCCTGCCGAGCCGGATGCGGTGGTTGGTGCAGACACGGATATCGAGGGTAGTCGCTCTTCACCCGAGCACTGTCCGAGGGGGAGGCATGTCACACTGCGGCCTATGCGACGCCTGTTCCCCGTGCCTGCCCGAACGTCTGCCGACAGCCCAGCCGAAACGACCGCCGGAGAGCGTGAAGCCGAAGACCACGCAGCGGGAGAGCGCGCAGCCGAAGACCGTGAATGGGGCCTCGACGAACTGGCCGACGCCTATGCGTATCCGGAGCCGCCGCACGGCCCCTCGGGCGCCTTCCTGCGGGCCAACATGGTGTCCTCGCTGGACGGGGCGGCGCATCACGACGGGCGGTCCAAGCCCCTGTCCTCCGACGCCGATATGCGGATCTTCGGGGTGCTGCGCGGGCTCGCCGACGCCGTGGTGGTGGGCGCCGGGACCGTGCGCCTGGAGGGCTACCGCCCGGCGCGCGCCCGTGAGGCGTTCGCCGAGCGGCGGGCGGCGCTCGGGCAGGCGCCCGCGCCCGCGATCGCCGTCGTGAGTGCGAGCCTGGACCTGGACTTCTCGATGCCGCTGTTCACCGAGCCGCTGGTCCCGACGGTCGTGATCACGGGCGCGGCGGCCGCGGCGGAGCGGATCGAGCGGGCCCGCGCCGCGGGCGCCGAGGTGGTCTTCGCCGGGGCGGGGCCGTCCGGACGGGTCGACGCGGCGGCGGTCGTGACAGCGCTCGCGGAGCTCGGCCACACCCGGCTGCTCACCGAGGGCGGCCCCACGCTGCTGGCGCAGTTCGCGGCGGCAGGGGTGCTGGACGAACTGTGTCTGGCGGTGGCCCCCCTGGTCACCGCGGGCGACGCGAAGCGGATCATGGACGGAGCCGAACTGGGGGAACCGGAACAGTTCACTCTCGATTCCGTCCTGGAGGAAGCCGGGTTTCTTTTCACCCGCTACCGTCGGATTTACCAATAACTGATAAAAGCATCCGTAAACCCGCGAAAAGGATCGCGAAGGAGAAGGGCATCCGCCGTGTTCACGAGCGTATTGATGATTGAGAAGCCCCTGACCCCCGCCGACGTGGAATTCGTCACCACCTTGCACGGCGATGACCCGGTCTCCTTCGTCGTCCTGATGCAGCCCCGGGGCAGCAAGGACCGGCTGCTGCGCGCGATCGACGACATCGCCCTCGGCGAGCTGGAGCAGGCCAGCCAGGAGGGGGAGGAGCCGGAGGGCAGGGAGGCGCTGGAGCCCGCCGAGCAGGCGCTGACCCACTCGGTGGCGGCGCTCGAGGCGGCCGGGAACCGGGCCCGGGGCCAGGTCGTCCAGCGCCGTCCGCTGGAGGTGCTGCGCGGTGTCGTGGAGGAGACCCGGGCCGATGAGGTGATCGTGCTCACCGCCCCGCACTTCGTGGAGGAGTTCTTCCACCGGGACTGGGCCTCGCGGGCGCGCCACAAGGTGGGGGTCCCGGTGCTGAAGCTCTTCTCGCACGCGGTGGACGAGGAAGAGACCACGGCCGGCGGCTGAGCGGCGGCGCGGGTCCCCGCGGCCATCGGCGGGGCGGGCCGCGGGGGGTGCGAGAATCGGGCCGACAGCACACACCGAGAACCAGGGGAGACCCGTACATGGCACCGGCCGGCACCGCCTCCGACGCGCTGGATCGACCGCACTTCATCGGCATCGGCGGCGCCGGGATGTCGGGCGTGGCGAAGGTCCTCGCCATGCGCGGCGCACGGGTCTCGGGCAGCGACACCAAGGACTCGCCGATCGTCGGGGCGCTGCGCGAGCTCGGCGCGACGGTGCACATCGGCCACGCCGCCGGGAACATCGCCGCCGACGCCACCGGCGTCGTCGTCTCCAGCGCCATCCGCGCCGACAACCTCGAACTGGTCACGGCGCACGAGCGCGGCATCGCGGTGGTGCACCGCTCCGACGCGCTCGCCGCGCTGATGGACGGCTCCCGGCCGATCGCGGTCGCGGGCACCCACGGCAAGACGACCACGACCTCGATGCTGGCCGTCTCGCTGCGCACCCTGGGCCTGGACCCGTCGTACGTCATCGGCGGCGATCTGGACGCCCCCGGCTCCAGCGCCCGCCACGGCGACGGCGAGATCTTCGTCGCCGAGGCCGACGAGAGCGACCGCAGCTTCCACAAGTACGCGCCCGAGGTGGCGATCATCCTCAATGTGGAGCTCGACCACCACGCCAACTACGCCTCGATGGACGAGATCTACGCGTCGTTCGAGACCTTCGTCGGCCGGATCCGGTCCGGCGGCGCGCTGGTGATCTCCGCCGACCAGTCCGGCGCCCGTGAGCTGACCGCCCGGGTCAGCGGGGGCGAGGAGCCGCCGCGGGTGCTCACCTACGGCGAGGACGAGAGCGCCGACGTACGGGTCCTGGCCATCGAGCCGCACGGGCTGACCAGCGAGGTCACCGTCCGGCTCGCGGAGTCGCTGGGCGGCGCGGAGATCACCTTCACCGTCTCCGTCCCCGGCCGCCACTACGCGCTCAACGCCGTCGCCGCCCTCACCGCGGGCGCCGCCCTCGGCGTCCCGGCCGGCGAGCTGGCCCCCGCCCTCGCCTCGTACACGGGCGTCAAGCGGCGGCTGCAGCTCAAGGGCACCGCGGCCGGGGTGCAGGTGATCGACTCCTACGCCCACCACCCCACCGAGATCGCCGCGGACCTCGAGGCGATCCGCGGCGGCGCCGGGGAGGGCCGGGTGCTGGTGGTCTTCCAGCCGCATCTGTTCAGCCGCACCCAGGAGCTGGGCACCGAGATGGGCGAGGCGCTCGCGCTCGCCGACGCCTCCGTGGTCCTGGACATCTACCCCGCCCGCGAGGACCCGGTCCCGGGTATCACCAGCGGCCTGGTCATCGACGCCGCGGCCCGCCACGGGGCGGATGTGACCGCCGAACACGACCGGAATGCGGTGCCCGAGCTGATCGCCGGAATGGCCAAGCCCGGTGACCTTGTTCTCACCATGGGCGCGGGCGATGTGACCGATCTCGGTCCGGAGATTCTCGCCCGTCTGCAGAGCCCGGAGAACTGAGGAGGTCCGTCCCCATGGCGTACGAGATCGACAAGCCGGAGGAGCAGTGGCGCGCCGAGCTGACGCCGCAGGAGTACCACGTGCTGCGGGAAGCCGGTACCGAGCGTGCCTTCACCGGTGAGTACACCGATTCCAAGACGGTCGGCGTCTACTCCTGCCGGGCGTGCGGGGCCGAGCTCTTCCGCTCGGAGACGAAATTCGAGAGCCACTGCGGCTGGCCGTCGTTCTACGACCCGGCGGAGAGCTCGGCCGTCGAGCTGCTGGAGGACCGCTCGCACGGCATGGCCCGCACCGAGGTGCGGTGCACCCGCTGCGGTTCGCACCTCGGCCATGTCTTCGCGGGCGAGGGCTACCCCACCCCGACCGACCAGCGCTACTGCATCAACTCCATCTCGCTGCGGCTGACCCCCGAGGAGGGCTGAGCCTCCGGGCCTCCGCCCGAGCCTCCGGCACTCGGGCCCGAGTCTCAGGGCCTCGGCCCAAGCCTCACGGCCTCGGCCCGAGCCGCAGCACGGCGGCGGTCTCGGGCGGCAGCCTCAGCATGCCGTCCGGGCCCGGGAGCTCGATCCGCCGCCAGGCGGCGACCACCTCGGTGACCTCGCCGGTCCGGGGCCCCAACCAGGTCTCGACCGGCCGGTCGCCCGGGTTGAGCAGGACCCGCAGCGGGCCGCGCTGAAAGCTGAAGCAGCCGTCCGAACCGGTGGACAGACCCGTATACGCCCAGGTGGGGTCGGTCAGGGCCGGTTCGGCGCGGCGCAGCGCGATCAGCCGGCGGTACCAGTCGAGCAGCGCCCGGTGCGGCTCCCGCTCCGCCTCCCGCCAGTCGAGGCAGGACCGCAGCCGGGTGGCCGGGTCCTGGGGGTCGGGGATGTCCCCCTCCGCCCAGCCGTGGGCGGCGAACTCCCTGCGGCGGCCGGACCGTACCGCCTCGGCCAGCTCCGGATCCTGGTGGTCGGTGAAGTACTGCCAGGGCGTGCGGGCGCCCCACTCCTCGCCCATGAAGAGCATGGGGGTGAAGGGCGCGCACAGCACCACGGTCGCCGCGCAGGCCAGCAGCCCGGGGGAGAGCCGGGCGGCGAGCCGGTCGCCGACCGCCCGGTTGCCGACCTGGTCATGCGTCTGGGCGTAGCCGAGCAGCCGGTGCGCGGGGGTGGTGTGGGGCGTGAGCGGAGTGCCGTGGCGGCGGCCCCGGAACGTCGAATGGGTGCCGTCGTGGAAGAAGCCGCCCATCAGCGTCTTGACCAGGGCTCCTGGCCCCTCGGCTGCGAAGTCGGCGTAGTAGCCCTGCCGCTCACCGGTGAGAAAGGTGTGCAGGGCGTGATGGAAGTCGTCGTTCCACTGCGCGTGCAGCCCATGGCCGCCCGCCTCGCGCGGGGTGGTGGTGCGCGGATCGTTGAGATCCGACTCGCCGATGAGGAACAGCGGGCGGCCGGTGCGGGCGGCCAGCGCGTCCACGGCGGCCGACAGCTCGGCCAGGAAGTGCCGGGCCCGGTTGTCGCGCAGCGCGTGCACCGCGTCCAGCCGCAGCCCGTCCAGGCGGAAGTCGCGCAGCCAGGCGAGCGCGCTGCCGGTGAAGTACGCGCGCACCTCGTCGGAGCCGGGCGCGTCGAGGTTGACCGCCGCGCCCCAGGGGGTGTGGTGGGTTTCGGTGAAGTACGGGCCGAAGGCCGGGAGGTGGTTGCCGGAGGGGCCCAGATGGTTGTGGACCACGTCGAGGACCACCCCGAGGCCGTGCCCGTGCGCGGCGTCCACGAACCGCGCCAGCCCCTCCGGCCCGCCGTACGGCTCGTGCACCGCCCAGGGCGCCACGCCGTCGTACCCCCAGCCATGGGTCCCGGGGAACGGGCAGACGGGCATCAGCTCCACATGCGTGACGCCCAACTCGGCCAGATGCGGAAGCCGTTCGGCCGCCGCCTCGAAGGTGCCCTCATGGGTGAAGGTGCCGAGGTGCAGCTCGTAGAGGACCGCGCCCGGCAGCGGCCGCCCGAACCACTCCCGCTCCCAGCGGAAACGGGAGTGGTCGACCACCGCGCTCAGCCCCTCGGGGCCGTCCGGCTGGCGGCGGGAGCGCGGATCGGGGAGCGGCGGGCCGTCGTCCAGCGCGAAGCCGTACCGCGTCCCGTGTCCGGCCTCGGCCTCGGCCCGCCACCACCCCTCGCGGCCCGGGTCGGGCTCCATGGGGCGGTCACGCCCGTCCACATGGAGCCCGACCCGCCCGGCGTGCGGCGCCCACACCTCGAACAGCACTGGCGTCTCCTCACCTCGACCGACGGTCCCCGACCATGCTGCGGGACGCGGCGCCGGCGGCGCAGCAGGGCGACACCGGTCAGATGAGGTCGATGCGCTCCTGTGTGACGGGATACCCCGCCCTGGCGAAGTGCGCGGCCATGGGGAGGTTGGGCTGGTCAGTCGCCGCCGCGATCTTCGTGGCGCCCTGCTCCACCAGATCGTGGGTGCACTCCACGAGCAGGTCGTACGCGTAGCCGTGGCCGCGCTGCTCGGCGACCACCCCTATGTAGCCCACGCAGGGCCCATGGGGATTGCGCGCGGGCACCTGGATGCCGACCAGCTCCCCTTCGGGCGTCCAGGCCAGCCGCCACCACTCGCGCGGCGACGGGAACCAGGCGAGGATGTCCATGAGCTCCCGCACCGCGGCATCGACACCTCCCCGGGCGATGGCGCGCCGGTCGTGCGCGTCGAGGGTGTCCGGCATGATGCGGCGCAGCGCGTCCTCGATCGCCGCGTCATCGGGCTCCGGCCGGAACTCCAGCCGCCCCGGGCGCTCGGGCAGTCCGCACTCCGGGGTCCACTCATAGCGGTAGCGCTCGACCAGGGGGACGAGCCCGCCCGCCACGGCGGCGTCGATACGGGCCTGGGCGGCGGCCCGCAGCTCGGGCTGATCGCGCCAGCCGGGCGGGGCCAGCAGACTGTACTCGGTGTGCAGCGGTGCGGTGCGCAGCAGTTCGGCGGCGGCGTCGGCCTCGCCGTCGGCGAAGTCGAACCAGTCCAGGGCGATCGGCGCGGTGTCCTCGGGCCCGGCCCACCACGCGGCGCGGGCCACGACCCGCTCCTCGCGCAGCGCCACCCAGGTCCACTCGGGGCGGTATTCGCCGCCCTGGCCGACGGTGGCGTAGGTGTGGCCGAGGAAGCCCCGGCCGACGAGCGGGGGGACCCGCAGGGTGTGGAACAGATGAGCGTCGTCCTCGATGAGAGGACGGATGACCAGATCGGTCATGGGATTCCTTCCAGGAAAGTGATGCGCTCCCGGTCGGACGCCTGATCGATGGGGATCAGACGCGAATACGCCCGGCGGACAGGGGGCGGGAGCGCGGATACGTCGTGATGTCCATTGCTCTCGCCTCCTTCCTCGTTTCAGGGCGTGCCCGCACTCTATGGCCGCCGATGCCGCTGTGTCCACGCCATTTTTCCGGGGGCCGGTCTGCCGCCCGCGAGGGGGAAGGGGCGGCAGACCGGCATGGGATGAGGTGCACCTGACAGATCAATGAGCGGGTCGGAGCACCTGCGTGGACTGGTGTGAGAGGCAGACTAGTGCACCATGCAGATCGGCGCGGCCGCCGTGTCCGGAGAGCCGCCACCGGCCGTATAGCCGAACGTCGTCGACGCCCCGGCGGCCAGTGAACCGTTCCAGTCGGCGTTGGTGACCGATGCCGAGGAACCGGTGGCGGACAGCTTGCCGTTCCAGACGCTGTCGATCCGCTGCCCGGACGGCACCGTCCAGTCGACCATCCACGAGGAGATGGGCGTGGCACCGGAGTTGGTGACCCTCATCTCGGCCTGGTAGCCGCCGTTCCAGGTGCTGGTCACCTTCTGGGCGGCGGAGCAGGAGGCCGTCGGCGGGTTGCCCGGCGGGTCCGTGGGGTCGCTGCCCCCGCCGCCGGCGCCGGGGACCGTCACCTCACCGTTGCCGCCGTCGAAGACCACGTCGGAGCAGCTATAGAAGGTCTCCTGGCTGTCCGAGCGCGTCCACACGGTGTAGATGATGTGGCGCCCGCTCTTGCCGGAGGGCAGATTGGCCGTCCAGGTGTACTTGCCGTCGACCGTGCCGACCTGACCGGACAGCGGCGGGTCCGTCACCGTGTTGAACGGCTGGTCCTCCAGGTCGTTCCAGGTGAGCGGCTTGGTCGGGTCGATCGGGGCCTTGGTGACATAGCTGCGGAACGACCCCGGGTGCGCGGCCCAGGCGTTGTACGAGAACTGCATCGACTTGCCGGCCGTCAGATGGGTCACCGGCCAGTCCTTGCTGCCCACGTCGAACCCGGAGAAGTCATAGACGGTGGCCGCGCCGCTGCACAGCTTGCCGTCCGGGATGAACCCCTTGGTGCGGCCCGCGCCGTCCGAGCGGAGCACCGCGAACCAGTTGTAGAAGGGCGTCGCACCGCTCTTGTCGTACGCGGCCTTGCACGCCGGGTTGGTCGGCTTGACCTCACCGGTCGAGGACAGGCTGTACTTCCAGCAGAGATAGGTGCGGCTGCCCGGCGCCATCGGCGCGCCGTGCGCGGAAGCGCCGCCCGAGGAGAAGAAGACGAGGCCCAGGGCGGGCAGGACCGAGAGCAGGACCAGAATTGCGGACCTGCGCGCACGGGACGGGCCCGGTGGGCGTGCGGACATGGCGAGAGCAAGTAATCGTCGAGGCATTGCGCATGTTTCCCTTCGACGTGAACGGGTCAGGAACCGTCGGTGTGGGAGCGCTCCCAATTGCTTGGTGAACGTAGCGCGCCCCCGTCCACCTGTAAATGCTTCAGCACGTGAACGCGGCGAGTTTCTGGCGGGGCGTCAGGAGGGACGGCGGCCCGCTGCGCCCGGCGCCCCCGGGACCGTCAGCTACGGACCAGCAGCGCCACCGGAAGCCCGGACAGCAGCTCGTCCAGCGCTTCGGTCCCCTCGGCCGTCCGCCCGCTCAGCAGGTCCCGCCAGCGGCCCGGTGGCAGCGGCAGCCGGGTGGCGCCCCAGCCGCCCGCCTCCGCCAGCCGCCGCGACAGCCGGGTGACGACGGTGACCGCCCCGCCCCCGCCCTCGTTCCCGGCCCCGGCGTCCGCCCGTACGAAGGCCACGCAGTGCGCCGCCGAAGCCCCCTCGGCGGTCAGCGGCGCATAGCCGCTCCCCGGGCCGAACCACTCCGGACGCTCCCGGCGCAGCCGCAGCGCGGCCCTGGTCAGCAGCAGCTTCTCGGCGGAGAGGCCCCGCGCCTCCGGCTCGCCGCCGAGCTCGGGCGGGCGGCGGTTGTCCGGGTCGACCAGGGCCGTATAGAGGTGTTCGGTGCCCATATAGAGGTCCGGGACGCCCGGCATGGTGAGCTGCAGCAGGGCGGCGCCGAGCGCGTTGGCCCGCGCCGGTCCGTCGAGTTCGGCGCCGATCGCGGTCCACACCGACGGGTCGGCCGCACACGGCCCGGCCTCCAGGAAGGCGGTCACCTCCTCCTCGTACGCCGCGTTCTGCTCCGTCCAGGTCGTCCGCAGCCTCGCCTCGCGCACCCCCTTGAGCACGGCCGGCACCAGCCGTGCGGCGTCCCCGTGGCCCAGCGCGAGCGCGGTCTGCCACGCCGTCCAGGCGAGCTGCGGATCGGGGGCGGGGGCCGAGCGGGTCAGCTCCGCCACCATCCGCCCCCACCAGCCCGGGCATTCGGTGAGCGCCGCGAGCCGGGCCCGGGCGTCCGCGCTGCGCTTGGTGTCATGCGTGGACAGCACCGTGCCGGTGGCGGGCCAGTCCCTCAGGCGCCCGGCGGCGAAGGCGTGGAACTCCTCGGGGGCCACGGCCGGCCGCCCCGGATCGCCGCCCACCTCGGCGGCCGACAGCAGCGGGGCGTAGCGGTAGAAGGCGGTGTCCTCCACCGACTTGGCGCGCAGCGCGGCCGCCGTCTGGGCGAAGCGGGCGCAGAAGTCGCGATGGTCCGGGCCGTCCCCGAGCCTGCCCAGCGCCGCGTCCCGGACGACCCGCACCACCCGGGCCTCCTGCTCCACCGTGAACGCCTCCCGGGCGCCCGCCGCCGCCGAGCGCAGCATCACCGCGTCGGCGTCCGTCGCGGGCGGGCCGCCCACGGAGGCGTACGGACGGTAGACGGGCAGCCGCACCAGCAGCTCGCGGATCGCGGTGCGCAGCGCCCAGGGCGCGTGGTCGCGCAGCCGGGGGTCGGCCGCGCAGAGACGGGAGGCGGTGCGTGTCAGCCGTGCCACCTCGGCGGCCAGCTCATGCGTGACCACCTCGCGGGCGGCGCGGCGGACCGTCGTGGGCCAGTCGCCGCCCAGGTCGGCCGGGGGAGCGGCGAAGGCGCGATAGAGGACGGTCAGCTTCGCCAGCCCGTCCGGGTCGACGAAGAGCCCGTCGATGTGGTGCAGCGCGTCATAGCCGGTGGTCCCGGCGACCGGCCAGGTTTCGGGGAGCCGCTCGTCCCGGGCGAGGATCTTCTCGACCACCGTCCACCGGCCGGCCCCGCCTTCCGACGCGGTCCACCGGCCGCCCCCGCCGGCCCCGTCCCTCGTCTCGCCCGTCGCCGCCCGCACCGCCCGGTCCAGCCGCCGCAGATAGCCCGCCGGATCGGCGAGCCCGTCCGGATGGTCGATCCGCAGCCCGTCCACGACCCCGTCCCGCATCAGCTCCAGCAGCGTGGCGTGGGTGGCGTCGAAGACCTCGGGATCCTCCACCCGCACCGCGATCAGCTCGGAGATGGTGAAGAAGCGCCGGTAGTTGAGCTCGGTGCGGGCCAGCCGCCACCAGCCGAGCCGGTACCACTGGGCGTCCAGC
This sequence comes from Streptomyces violaceusniger Tu 4113, assembly GCF_000147815.2. NCBI lineage: Bacteria > Bacillati > Actinomycetota > Actinomycetes > Kitasatosporales > Streptomycetaceae > Streptomyces > Streptomyces violaceusniger. The sequence goes on from NC_015957.1 coordinate 2,338,771, forward strand.
AGCTCGGCGAGCGGCAGTCCCTCGGTGCCGGGCCGCAGGGGGAAGGCGTGGTCGTAGTAGCGCAGCGCCCCGTCCTCGACCCGCAGCCGCTCCCACTCCTCGCCGAGCGGACCGCCGAGCACCGGCAGCAGCACCTTGCCGCCCTGGGCCGGCCAGTCGATGTCGAACCACCGCGCGTACGGCGACTCCGGCCCGTCCCGCAGCACCTCCCACAGCGGGCCGTTGAGCCGCTCGGGGGCGGGGGCGGCCATATGGTTCGGGACGATGTCGACGATCAGCCCGAGGCCGTGCGCCCGCGCCGTACGGGCGAGTGCGCGCAGCCCCTCCTCGCCGCCCAGGTCGGCCCGGACGGTGGAGTGGTCCACCACGTCATAGCCGTGGGTGGAGCCGGGCACCGCCTCCAGCACGGGGGACAGATGCAGATGGGAGACGCCGAGCGAGGCCAGATACGGCACCGCTCGCTCCGCCGCCGCGAACGGGAAGGCGGGCTGGAGCTGGAGGCGATAGGTGGCGGTGGGTGTGCCGGGGTCAGCCGTCATGGAACGTACGTACCCACCCGGCGCGCCCCATCAGAGCTCCGCGCACCCGAACGGACGCGCCCCCGGCCCCGGGCGGGGGCGACCCGGGCATCAACGCTTGCCGGGTCGCCACAGGCGGGAGGTTCACCAGCCGTACATCAGTGGGGCCTCGCGCACGCGAGGCCCCACGACGGGATCAGATGGTGAGGACGAGCTTGCCCTGGAGGTGACCGCCGTCGAGCAGCCGGTGCGCGTCGGCGACGCGCTCGAACGGGAACGTCTCCTGTACGTGGACCCGGAGCCTGCCCTGTTCGACGAGTTCGACGAGACCTCGCAGGGCGACCGGGTCGGGGTCGACCGCGATGCCGCTGAAGCGCATGCCGGCCGCCTCGTACCTGGCGACGAGCTCCGAATCCTCCTCGGCGACCGCCGTCACCAGGTGACCGCCCGGGCGGAGTACTTCGAGGGACCGTTCGACGGTGTCGCCGCCGATCGTGTCGAGCACGACGTCGATGTCGCGGACCGCCTCGGTGAAGTCGACCGCCGTGTAGTCGATCACCTCGTCGGCGCCGACCCCCTCGACGAACTTCCGCTTGCTCCCGCCGGCGGTCGCGATCACATGCGCGCCGAGCGCTTTCGCGATCTGGATCGCGACGTGGCCGACCCCGCCACCACCGCCGTGGACCAGGACGCGGTCGCCCTCGGTCACGCCGCCGAGGTCGACGAGGCCCTGCCACGCCGTCAGCCCGACGACCGGCAGCGCCGACGCCTCGATGTGCGAGAGCGACGCGGGCTTGGGTGCCAGGTGCAGCGCCGGCGCCGACACGACCTCGGCGTACGCGCTCGCCGCCCGCGGGAACAGCGGCATCCCGAACACCTCGTCGCCAGGCCTGAACCGATACGTCAGCGGCCCCTCCTCGACCACGCCGCTGATGTCCCAGCCGAGGATGAACGGCGGCCGGCCGAGCAGCGGGGGGAACTCGCCGGCGCGCAGGAGCGCCTCCAGCGGGTTCAGCCCGATCGCCTTGACGCGGACGAGAACCTCGGTCGGGAGGGGCTGGGGCTCGGGCGCGTCCACGATGGTGAGCACCTCGGGACCGCCGAGCGTCTGCTGGGTGATGACTCGCATGACTCTCCTGGCTTGGAAAGGGGGGGAGAAAACCCAGGCTAGGTTTCCGATAGGAACCAGCAGGTACCTTTGGCGCCATGAGCGGTTTCGGTCCCGGTGATCCCTTTCTCGCCGACTGTCCGGCGCGTCTGACGGTCGAGCTGATCGCCGACAAGTGGACGGCGGTCGTGCTCTACGGCCTCAGCAGGGGCCCGGTGCGCCATGGCGAGCTGATCGAGCTGATCGGCGGCATCTCCCGCAAGATGCTCACCCAGACGCTCCGACGGCTCGAGGCGCACGGACTCATCCGCCGCCACGCCTACGCCGAGGTGCCGCCCCGCGTCGAGTACGAGCTCACCCCGCTCGGGGCGACGCTGATCGATCCGATCCACATGCTGACCGAGTGGGCGAGGGCGAACGGCGACGCGGTGCTCGATGCGCTCGACGCCGATCCCGAGCCGGTCACCCACAGCGACTGAGGCCCCCGCCAGGGCCCTGCGTATCCCCTTCTCAGGCCGGCCGCTGCAGCACCATCAGGCTGCGGTCCACCAGGGTCAGCACATCGCCCGCCGCCACTTTCGCCCCGCTGCCCGGCTCCACGCCCTCCGGCACCGCCGTGTCCACGATGACCTGCCACTGCTTGCCGTGGTCGATGGGCACGACGAAGTCCAGCGGCTCATGGTGCGCGTTGAACAGCAGCAGAAACGAGTCATCGGTGATCCGCTCACCGCGCACCCCCGGTTCGGAGATCGCGCTGCCGTTGAGGAAGACCGCGAGGGATTTGGCATGCGCCGCCTGCCAGTCGCGCGGGATCATCTCCTCGCCCTCATGGGTGAACCAGGCGATGTCCGACAGCTCGTCGTGGGTGCCCTCCACCGGCCGTCCGTGGAAGAAGCGGCGGCGCCGGAAGACCGGATGGTCGCGGCGCAGCCACACCAGCGAGCGGGTGAAGCGCAGCAGCTCCAGCGCCGAGCGGTCCTCCCACTCGCCGTCCTGCCCCTTGACATGGTCCGGCCACCGCACCCAGGACACCTCGTTGTCCTGGCAGTACGCGTTGTTGTTGCCGCCCTGGGTGCGCCCGAACTCGTCACCGTGGCTGAGCATCGGCACGCCCTGGGAGAGCATCAGGGTCGCCACGAAGTTGCGCATCTGGCGCTCGCGCAATGTCCGCACCGCCGGATCGTCGGTCTCGCCCTCGACCCCGCAGTTCCAGGACCGGTTGTAGCTCTCGCCGTCCTGGTTGGATTCGCCGTTGGCCTCGTTGTGCTTCTCGTCGTAGCTCACCAGATCGCGCAGGGTGAAGCCATCATGGCAGGTGACGAAGTTGACCGAGGCCAGCGGGCGCCGCCCGTCGCCCTGGTAGAGGTCGGAGGAGCCGGTCAGCCGGGAGGCGAATTCGGCCAGTGTCCTCGGCTCACCGCGCCACAGGTCCCGCACGGTGTCCCGGAATTTGCCGTTCCATTCGGTCCACAGGGGCGGGAAGTTGCCGACCTGATAGCCGCCCTCGCCGACGTCCCAGGGCTCGGCGATCAGCTTCACCTGGCTCACCACCGGGTCCTGCTGGACCAGGTCGAAGAACGACGACAGCCGGTCCACCTCGTGGAACTGCCGGGCCAGCGTCGCCGCCAGATCGAAGCGGAAGCCGTCCACATGCATCTCGGTCACCCAGTAGCGCAGCGAGTCCATGATGAGCTGGAGTACGTGCGGGGAGCGCATCAGCAGGGAGTTCCCGGTGCCGGTGGTGTCCATGTAGTACCGGCGGTCCTCGGTCAGCCGGTAGTACGAGGCGTTGTCCAGGCCCCGGAAGGAGAGCGTGGGGCCCAGGTGGTTGCCCTCGGCCGTGTGGTTGTAGACCACGTCCAGGATGACCTCGATGCCCGCCTGGTGCAGCGCCCGGACGGCCGATTTGAACTCCAGCACCTGCTGGCCCCGGTCGCCCCAGGAGGCGTAGGCGTTGTGCGGGGCGAAGAAGCCGATGGTGTTGTAGCCCCAGTAGTTGGCAAGGCCCTCGTCGGCCAGCCGGTGGTCGTGGACGAACTGGTGCACGGGCATCAGCTCCAGCGTGGTGACGCCCAGCTCCGTCAGATGTTCGATGATCGCCGGATGGGCGAGCGCCGCGTACGTCCCGCGCAGCTCCTCCGGCAGCCGGGGATGGCGCATGGTCAGCCCCTTGACATGCGCCTCGTAGATGACCGTGCGGTGGTAGTCGGTGCGCGGCGGGCGGTCGTCGCCCCAGTCGAAGTACGGATTGACCACGACCGACGCCATGGTGTGCGGGGCGGAGTCGAGGTCATTGCGCTTGTCGGGCCGCCCGAAGTGGTAGCCGTAGACCTCCTCGCCCCAGCCGATACGCCCGCTGATCGCCTTGGCGTACGGATCCAGCAGCAGCTTGGCGGAATTGCAGCGATGGCCGGACTCCGGCTCGTACGGGCCGTGGGCCCGGAAGCCGTAGCGCTGCCCCGGCATGATCCCCGGCAGATAGGCGTGGCGCACGAACGCGTCGGACTCCCGCAGCTCGACCGCCGTCTCCGAGCCGTCGTCGTGCAGGAGGCACAGCTCGATGCGGACAGCGGCCTCGGAGAACACCGCGAAGTTGGTTCCGGCGCCGTCGTACGTGGCGCCAAGGGGGTAAGCCTGTCCCGGCCAGACCTGCATACGTCGACTCTTCCACTTCTTCTCCGGGGGCCGCGAGCACCCCAGGCACCGGACGGAACCTGACCGACCCTGCATCCTTGCCCAACTGGCCGGACCCATCCGCTCTTTCAACAGAACTTCCTCAAAAGGGAGGCAACCTACGGCCATATCGGTTCGTCCTACCGGGTGACCTCCGCGTACGCGTATCCCGCTATGCGGTCCGATGTGATGACAGGGGGGATTGGGGGAGGATGTGCGCAAGATGATGCACCGCCACCTGGGCAAGGTGGTGGCCGGCGCGGCCGTGGCGGCCACTGCCACGGCGGTCCTGATCGGGGTGACGCTCCCGGGGAGCGCGTCCGGCAAAGAGGGCTCGGGTGGGGGACCCCAGGGCTCGGCGGCGGAGCAGGGCCAGGCGGCCCGCCAGCTTCCCGGTGTGGTGGAGGACGCGCCCGAGCAGGGCCGTACCGGCACCGGCCGCGATCCACTGACCGACGATGAGATGAAGCGTGCCCAGACCCTCACGGGCGGCGGCGGTTTCCGGCTGAGCAGCGAGGACGTCAAGGGCGCCAAGGGCCCCGAGCGGCTCTCCACCGACCTCGCGGAGCTCGGCCCCGACGAGGTGGGCGCCGCCGACGCGCCGCGCCGCGCCGACGTCACGTACTACGACTACAAGGACGACACCTACGTCACCAAGACGGTCGACCTCGGCAGCTCCAAGGTGACCAGCACCGACACCCAGCACGGGGTCCAGCCGCCGCCCAACCGCGACGAGGTGATGGAGGCCGCGCGGCTGCTGATGGACGACAAGCTGGGCGAGGGGCTGAAGAAGGACTTCAAGGACGCCACGGGCAAGGCGCTGACCCGCCCGGACCAGCTCACCGTCACCGGCTTCGTCTACCGCGCGGGCGAGGGCAACCCCGGTCCGGCCTCGGTCGGGGACTGCGGCGCGCACCGCTGCGTACGGCTGTTCACCCGGGTGGTGAACGGCCCGTGGATCGACACCCGGCAGATGGTGATCGACCTGAGCGCCCGCAAGGTAGCCAAGCTGAGCTGAGTTGCGTGCCAGGCACCGGCGCAGCGCACACCCCTACGCCTCACCTTCATCACAGGAGTCTCCCCATGCCTGAAAGCAGGCTCCGCCGCGCCCGTGCCCGGGTCGCGGCGGCCATCGGCGCCTCGGCGCTGCTCGGCACCGTGGCGGTCGCCGCCGGGCCGGTCGGCACCGCCCAGGCGGCCCCGCAGAGTCCGGCCGCGGCGGATTGCAGCACCCCGTACAGAATCGAGCAGAAGCTGGACGGCGGCACCACCTGGCGGATGTGCTGGCACTACGAGAGCAAGGCCGGGCTGGTGCTCGACAAGGTCTCGTACCAGCCCAAGGGCGAAAGCGCCCCGATCAAGGTGCTGACCTCGGCCAAGCTGGGCCAGATCCATGTGCCGTACGACGACGGCAGCAATGAGTACGACGACCTCACCGGGCAGGGCTTCGCGCAGGGGCTGCAGCAGCTCGACCCGGCCGAATGCCCCGGCGGCACCATCAAGACCGTGCGGGTGCCCGACGCCTGGGACCCCGAGCACCCGAATGTGAAGGGCCTGTGCGCCACCACCCGGGCCCGCGGCCACGCCTACCGCATGGGCACGGGGGGCTTCGGAGGCGGCGAGGGCAACAAGGTCTACCAGCTCCAGGGCAAGGACCTGCTGGTGTACACCGTCAACCAGGTGGGCTGGTACGAGTACATCACCGAGTGGCGGTTCGCCGGTGACGGCACCATGACCATGCAGGTCGGCGCCACCGGCACGATGTCCCCGATGGACTACGACGCGGGCGACGGCCGCGGCTGGCCCATCGGCAAGGGCGCCAAGGACTACGCCACCAGCCACGCCCACAACGTCTTCTGGCGGCTGAACTTCGGGCTCGACGGCTCGTCCAAGAGCAAGGTCGAGCAGTACGACTCGAAGACCACCGCGACCTCGGGGCGGATCCCGAAGACCAAGACCACCCGCACCAAGGTCACCAAGGAGCTGGCGGGCGACGCGGCGCCGGCGCGGTGGTGGCGCGTGGTCAGCTCGGCGGGCAAGAACAAGGACGGCCATCCGCGCAGCTACGAGATCGTCCCCGGGCACACCACCAAGTACCAGGGCCGTAGTTTCACTAAACACGACGTCTACTTCACCGAGTACAACAAGTGTGAGCAGTTCGCCAGCAACAACCTGCGCAACTGCGGCGCCGGGGCGGGCAAGAGCGTCGACAAGTGGGTCAATGGCCAGACCCTCAAACACCCGATCGTATGGGTCAACATCGGGTTCCATCACATCGCCCGGGATGAGGACCAGGAACCCATGCCGCTGCACTGGCAGGGCTTCCAGCTCTCCCCGCGCGACGTCACCGCTATGAATCCCCTCACGCCTCCTGCACTGTCCGGACACAACGGCCATACAGAAGAGGAACGTTGACCCGATAGGCAGCACCTGAGTGTCGCACCGCCCCCGCCAGCGCAGTAGTCTGCGGTGATCGTTGGACGGGGGCGGAAGGCGGTGCACAGGTGAGCTCGGGCGGGCTGGAGCTGCCCCCCGGTGACGGAGGTCCCGGGGGTGACGGCTCCACCGACACACCTCCCGGCGCAGTGTCCCTGGTGCGGCCGATGGAGATCGGAGCGGAACTGGACTGGGGCGCCGACGCCTGGAGCGAGGTGCGCACACGCGCACGCCGGGCCGGGCGGGCCTATATCTGGCTCAACCTCGTGGAACAGCGGCTGCGCGCGGTCGTCAACGCCGTACTGCGGCCCATCTACGCACCGGTCCACGGCGAGGACTGGGTCATCGCCGCCGCCGGCCCCGCCGGGCAGGAGTGGGTGCAGCGGGCGGTCGCGGTCCGGGAGGTGAGCCGGCGCAAGGGCTATCTGCTCGACCCCGCCGACGACAATGTCGTCAGCTTTCTGACCCTGCCGCAGTTGCGGGAGCTCCTCGTCCAGCACTGGCCGTGCTTCGAGCCGTACCTCGACGACCGCCGCGAGGTGGAGCTGGCCCTGGACGAGCTGGAGGTCGCCCGCAATGTGGTCTCCCGCAACCGCGCCCTGTCCGTGACGGTCCTCGCCCAGGCCGAACGCGCCTCCGCCCGGCTGCTGGAGATCCTCGGCAGCGGCACCGGCTCCCCCTCCGCCGACCGGCTGCCCATCGACGCCGTCGAGGACCTCGTCGGCGACCGCTACGCCGATGTCGTGGGCGTCCACCCCGACCGGGTGCGGCTGCAGCGCCAGCTCCCCGCCGAGGACCTCTTCGGCAACGCCCGCCGCCTCGACGCCGTCGGCATCGGACTCAACCTCCTGGTCCAGAACTACTCGGGCCGCCGGCTGGTCCGGCTGGCCGAATCCGGCTGCCGGGCCCGGCTGCTCTTCCTCAACCCGGCGAGCAGCGCGGTACGGCGCCGGGAGCGCGAACTGGGCCTCAAGAAGGGCGAGATGAGCCGCTCGGTGGAGATGAACATCCTCCATATGCGGCGGGTGCGCGCCCGGCTGCGGGACCCGGACGCGTTCGAGATCCATGTCTTCGACGAGACCCCCCGCTTCACCGCCTACCTGGTCAACGGCGACGGCGCGGACGGCCTCGCGGTCGTCCAGCCGTATCTGCGCAAGGCCCGGGGCATGGAGGCCCCGGTCCTGGTGCTGCGCGGCGGCGGGCGGGGCAGCGACGTCGTCCGCGAGGGCGCGGGCCAAGAGGGCGAGGGCGGGCTCTTCGGCACCTACCGCGAGGAGTTCGAAAGCGTCTGGGCGGACTCCCGGCCGGTGTCCTGAGCCTACGGCCCGGTGTCCTGACCCGACTGGCCGTTGTTACCGAACCGGCCGGTCGGTGGTGCTCTGGTACGGCGGCCGCAGCGCCCGGGCGGCCCAGCGGCCGTCGGTGCGGCTGATGTGCACCGGGTGGTCGAAGCACTTGCTGATGGCGTCGGTGGTCAGGACCGCGTCGACCTCCCCCGCGCTCAGGCACTCGCCCTCCCGCAGCAGCATCGCGTGGGTGGTACTGGCGGGCAGCTCCTCCAGGTGGTGGGTCACCAGGACGGTGGCCAGTCCGGGGTGTTCCCGGCGCAGGGTGTCCAGGCTCTCCAGCAACTGCTCACGGGCGGCCAGGTCCAGGCCGGTGGCCGGTTCGTCGAGCAGCAGCAGCCGGGGGAGGGGCATCAGCGCCCGGGCGATCAGGACTCGGCCGCGCTGGCCCTGCGACAGGGTCGGCCAGCGCGCGTCCAGCTTCCCGCCCATGCCGAGGGTGGTCAGCAGCCGGTCGGCCCGCTCCCGCTGCTCGGGGGTGGTGTGGCGGCGGGGGACCGGCTCCACGGTGTTGGTCAGCCCGGTGAGCACCACGTCCCGCACCCGCAGCGGGGAGCGCAGCGGATGCCGGGGGTCGACATGGCCCACGAACGACCGCAGCTCCCGCAGATCCACCCGCCCCAGCGTGCGGCCGAGGACCTCCACCGTGCCGTGCGTCGGATGCACCAGCGCGCCCGCGAGGCTGAGCAGAGTGGACATGCCCGCGCCGTTGGAGCCGAGCAGCGCCCAGTGCTCGCCCTGGTGGACGGTGAGCGAGATCGAGCGCAGCAGCGGGGTGCCGTCGCGCACCACATCCACATCGCTGAGCCTGAGTACGGGGACGGCCGGGGCGGTCACGGGGCCGCCACCTCCTTTTCGCTGTCGAAGAGTTCCATGACGGCCTCGAGATGGGAGACCGTGGCCGCGATCGCGGCGTCGGCGTCCCCGCGCGCCAGCCCGTCCAGCAGCTCGGCGTGGGCGCACGACACATCGGGCAGTGCCGTCTCGTAGCTGACCATCTCCACCAGCGCCGTGCGCAGCACCGGCAGGACGGAGGTGAAGAGGCCGAGCAGCACGGGGTTCCCGGACAGCTCCACCACGGCCCGGTGGAAGGCCAGATCGGCGTCCACGAAGGCGGCCGGATCGCCTCCGGTCCGCTCCTCGCGCAGCGCGAGCTGGTCCCGCAGCCGTCCGATGTCCTCGGGGCGCAGGCGCCCGGCGGCCAGCCGGGCGGCCTCGACTTCGAGGGCGCGGCGCACCTCGTACACCTCCCGCAGCCGGGCCCGGCGCAGGAGCCGCCGCATGTCGCCGTCCGCGGCGGGGGCCGGGGCCGGGGGCTCGGCGGCGTAGGTGCCCGAGCCATGGCGCACCTCCACCAGCCCGTCATGGGCCAGCAGCCGTACGGCCTCCCGCACCGAGGAGCGGCCCACGCCCAGTTCGGCGGCGAGCGCCACCTCGTTGGGCAGCCGCTCACCGGACCGCCAGCGGCCCTCCGCGAGCATCGCGCGCAGGGCGCTCTCGACCCGCGGCACCACGGGCCCGTGCCGCAACCGTGCCGTCTCCGCCACCGCGCCGCGCCTTCCTGAACGATCTTCCGAGGACGGCGGGACTCTAACACAGAGTCCTCAGACGTCTGAGGACTTGCCGTGGCTGACCGGGCCGTGACTCACCGGGCCGGAAGCCCTGGAGGCCCTGGAAGCCCCGGGCGTCCGGCTCACCCGTCGTTGTCAGTGGTGCGTGGGAAGGTGGTGCACACCTGGGGGAAGTACGACAAAGGGAGGGGCGGTCATGGGCTGGCATCGGGGGCTGCTGATCGGATTCGATCTGGAGACGACGGGCACCGATCCGCGGACGTCACGGATCGTGACGGCAGCCGTGGTCGAGGTGAGGGACGGGGAGCCGATAGGGCGGCGCGAGTGGCTGGCCGATCCCCAAGTGCCCATCCCCGACGGCGCCGTGGCGGTCCACGGCATCACCAATGAGCGGGCGGCGGCGGAGGGCCGGTCCGCGCGTGAGGTGGTCGAGGAGGTCGCCGAGGTGCTGGTGGCCCACTGGCGCGCCGGCGCCCCGGTGGTGGCGTACAACGCGGCGTTCGATCTCAGCCTGCTCGCCGCCGAGTTGGGGCGGCACGGGCTGCGCCCGCTGAGCGAGCGGTTGGAGGGCGCGGAGACCGGCCCCGTGGTGGATCCGTACACGATAGATCGCGCGGTCGACCGCTATCGCAAGGGCAAGCGCACGCTGGAGGCGGTCTGCGGGGAGTACGGGGTGGTGCACGACCGAGCCCATGACGCCGGTGCGGACGCGCTGGCGGCGGTGCGGGTCGCCTGCGCGCTCGCCGAGCGCCACCGCGAGGTGGCCGGGCTCGAGCTGTGGGACCTCCACCGCAAGCAGGTGGGGTGGTACGCGGGCTGGGCGGCCGACTTCCAGTCCTGGCTGCGCCGCAAGGGCACCCCGGACGCGGTCGTGGACGGCGGCTGGCCCCTGCGGGAGGCCGGCGCGGTGATGGGGTAGTGGGGTGGCGGCGCCCGCCCGGCGGAGAGCGGAGCGCGCCGCACCGATGAGTTTCCCGCCCCCGGCCGGTCCGTATGGGTAAGGGGCACTGAGGGCACCACGGACTCGATGAGGAGAAACCGACCGTGACCGACGACCAGACCACCATGATCGACTTCGCACCCACCGTCAACCGGGTGACGGCGCTGTTCAGCGGCGTCTCGGACGAGCAGCTCACCGCGCCCACACCGTGTGGCAGCTACTCCGTGGGAGATCTGCTCGACCACTTCTTGGGATTCGCCATCGGCATGCGCCACGCCGCCGAGAAGACCACGGCCCCGGCGGGCCCGGACGACCCCGCCCCAGGGGAGGGGGCGGCGGAGCGCCTTGACCCCGAGTGGCGGCAGGAGCTGCCGCGCCGGCTCGACGCGCTGACCGCGGCCTGGCGCGAGCCGTCCGCCTGGCAGGGCACCACGGAGGCCGGGGGCGTCACCATGCCCGCCCAGATGATGGGCGTCGTGGCGCTGGACGAGCTGCTGATCCACGGCTGGGATCTCGCCCGCGCCACCGGCCAGCCCTACGACTGCGATCCCCGCAGCGCCGAGGCCATCATCGGATGGCTGTCGGCGTTCCCGGACGAGCAGCGCCCGGACGGCGCGTTCGGCCCCATGGTCTCCGTCCCGGACGACGCCCCGCCACTGGACCGCGCGGTCGCCCTCAGCGGCCGCGACCCCAAGTGGCAAGCCTGACAGGGGAGAACGGCACGGCGCGTCGGCGGGGCGGGCCTGTCAGGGCCCGCTCGTCGGGAACCTGGCGTTGGCCCGGACGGCGGGCCGTCCGGAGCCGTCCGGCGCCCCAAGTGGCGAGCCTGACAAGCGAGAACCGCACGCCGGGTCGGCCGGGCCGGCCTGCCAGGGCCCGCTCGTCCGGGCCTGGGCGTTGGCCCGGACGAGCGGGCCGTCCGGAGCCGCTCGTCCGGGCCTGAGCGGGGCGGCCTCGGCGTGGCGTGCGGGCTCGCCCGTCCGGGCGGGCGCGTTGGGTCGCTCGGTGGTTGTCCTGGCCCGCTCGTCCGGGCCTGTGCGGGGGTCGCCTCGGTGGTCGGTCGGGTCTGCGCGGGGGTCTTCGGTGGTCGGTCGGGGCACGGCCGGAAAGCCGCTCGTACCGGCCCGCACGGCGGGGCGCCCGCCAGGTCGGCCCGCGCCGGGTCGGCCCGCGCCGTGTCGCGCGTGGTGGCGCTGAGCTGGAGCCGGTCGGTCAGAACGTGTGCCAGCGCACCGTCGGGTCGTCCTCCCGTAGGGAGGCGATGCGGCGGGTGAATTCGGCGCGGGCCGCCGGGTTGCCCGGGGCGTGCTGGGCGACCCAGGCGCAGCTCGCCGTCTCCCGCGCGCCGCGCAGCACCGCGCAGCCGGGCCACTCCCGGACGTCCCAGCCGTACTCCGCCACGAACGCGTCGTATGCCTCCGCCCCGAGCCCATAGCGGTCCCGGGACAGCGCCATCACCACCAGATCGTGCTCGCGCAGATCGTGCGAGAAGGTCTCCAGGTCCACCAGCACGGGGCCGTCCGGGCCGATGTGCACATTGCGCGGCAGCGCGTCGCCGTGGATCGGGCCGGGGGTGAGCCGCGGGGTCAGTTCCTCGACGGCGGTCGCGAAGTCGTCCCGGCGGGCGCGCAGATAGGCCGCGTCCGCCGGATCGATCGCGTCCCCGGCCAGCCGCAGCCAGCGCTCGATCCCGCCCAGCAGATCGCGGCGCGGCAGCGGGAGCGGTGCCGGATCGGCGGGCGGGTCGGGCAGCGCGTGCACCATCCGCAGCAGCTCCGCGAGGTCGCGCGGCCCGGCGGGGCGTACGGGGTCGGGAAGCCGCTGCCAGTACGTGACGAGATGGTTGGCGAACGGAAGCGGCTGCTCGGAGCCGAAGCGCCGGTCGGGACGGACCGCGGGGAGCCCTTCCCGGGCGAGCCAGTCGGCGATCCTCAGCTCCCGGGCGGCCCGGTCCCACACCTCCAGATCGCGGCTGATCCGGACCACCAGGGAGAGGCTGTCGAGGGCGAAGACGGCGTTCTCACCGAGGGCCAGCAGCCGGGCCTCCGCCGTACCGGCCCGGTAGGGCGGCAGCGCGGCCGAGAGCACCGCCCGCGCCCGTTCCTCCGTCAGGGCGAGATCCGCCACCGCCACACCCCTCACTCCTCGTCGTCCAGCCCGCCCACGTCCCGGTCGTCCCCCAGTCCCCCAGTCCGCCCGCCCAAGTCTCGCATCGGCTGCCGCAGGTGCACCGCTTGACTGCACCGTCCGCCCTCCGCACGATGACGTGGGCTCTCCCACCGGACCGCCCTCCCACCGCGTCCGAAGGAGGCCCTGCCGTGATACCCGTGACCGCCGCCTCGGCGCGCTCGGACCAGGGCTCCGCCCCACCCCCGTCGGCCGCCCCCGGCAAGGGTTCGGGCCGTGCGGGGAGCGGCCACCGGGCGTGGTTCCTGGTGCTGCCCGCGCTGATCCCGATCCTCCTGCTCAGCGTCGGCCCGCTGCTCTACGGCATCGTGCTCGCCTTCACCGACTCCCAGGCGGGCCGCACCGACCCCACCCAGTGGATCGGGCTGCTCAACTTCCAGGACCTGCTGCGCGACACCCTCTTCTGGGAGTCCTTCCGGATCGGCCTGGTGTGGGCGGTCGCCGTCTCCGTACCGCAGTTCCTGCTCGCGCTCGGACTCGCGCTGCTGCTCAATCAGAACCTGCGGTTCCGCTGGCTGTCGCGGGCGCTCGCGATCGTTCCCTGGGCGATGCCGGAGGTCGTGGTCGGCATCATGTGGCGGCTGGTCTACCACCCCGACGCGGGGCTGCTCAACGAGACGCTCGGTACCCACCGCGACTGGCTCGGCAGCCTGTCCACCGCCCTGCCCGCAGTCGTCGTGGTCGGCATCTGGGCACGCCTTCCGCAGGTCACGGTCACCCTGCTGGCCGGTCTCTCCAACGTCCCGCGCGAACTGCACGAGGCCGCCGCCATGGACGGCGCCGGTGCCTGGCGCCGCTTTTGCACCGTCACCTGGCCCGCCATCAGACCCATCGCCCTCGCCATCAGCGCCCTCAGCTTCATCTGGAACGTCAACTCCTTCGCGCTGGTCTACGTCCTGACGGGCGGCGGACCCGGCGGCCGGACCCGGCTGCCGATGCTCTTCGCCTATGAAGAAGCGTTCCGCTACGGCCAGTTCGGCTACGCGGCGGCGATGGGCTGTGTACTGGTGGCGGTGGTCTCCATCCTGCTGGCCGTCCATCTCGTGGCCCGGTTGAAGGGAGACGACGACGCATGAATACTCGCCTCACCGCCCGGCGCCGCGCGGCCCGCACCGGCCAGTACCTCGCCCTCCTCGGCTATTTGATCTTCCTCGCCTTCCCGCTGCTGTGGCTGGTCTCCACCGCGTTCAAACCGCCGCGCGAGCTGGCGAGCCTCCACCCCGGCTGGATCCCCGACCACCCCACCCTCGACAACTTCCGCCAGGCGTTCGACGAGCAGCCGCTGCTGCGGTCCGCCGGGAACAGCCTGATCGCCTCTCTCGCCGCCGCGGCCATCACCGTCGTCATCGCCACCCCGATGGCGTATGTGATGGCCCGGCACCACCGCTCCCCGCTGTCCCGGGCGGCCACCGGCTGGATCGTGGTCAGCCAGGCGTTCCCCTTCGTCCTGGTGATCATCCCGCTGTTCCTGGTGCTCAAGGAGGTCCGCCTGATCGACTCCCTCTCCGGGCTGATCATGGTGTACGTGGTGTGGTCCCTGCCGTTCGCCCTGTGGATGCTGGCCGGGTACGCCCGGGCCGTACCGCGCGAGCTGGAGGAGGCCGCGGCCGTGGACGGCGCGAGCAGACTGCGGACGCTGATCTCGGTGACCATGCCGCTGCTGGCCCCCGGCATCGTGGCCACCGCCCTCTTCGCCTTCATCACCGCCTGGAACGAGTTCTTCTTCGCGCTCGTCCTGCTCAAGTCCCCGCAGAAACAGACGATGCCGGTCATCCTCACGCACTTCATCGGCACCGAAGGCGTCGCCGACCTCGGCCCGCTCGCCGCCGCCTCACTGCTGGCGACGCTGCCCTCGCTCGTGCTGTTCGCGGTCATCCAGCGCCGGATCACCAGCGGCACCCTGGCCGGGGCGGTGAAGCACTGATGCGCCGCCGGACGCTGCTGGCCGCGTCCGCCGCCGGGACACTGTCCGCCGCCGGGACCCTGCTCTCCGCCTGCGCGCCGGGACGGCGGCGGGCGTCCGACGGCCGGATCACCCTCCGCTTCCAGTCCCTGGCCTGGCAGCAGGAATCCATCGAGGCCAACAAGCAGTTGGTGGCGGAGTGGAACGCGACCCATCCCGACATCAGGGTCGACTACGTCCAGGGCAGTTGGGACAGCGTCCACGACCAACTGCTCACCTCCTTCGAGGGCGGTGAGGCGCCCGACATCATCCACGACGCCACCGACGACCTCGCCGACTTCGCCTACGGCGGCTATCTCGCCGATCTCACCGACCTGCTGCCCCAGCGGCTCAAGGACGAGATCCCGCCCCAGACCTGGCAGACCGCCACCTTCGCCGGTGGCATCCACGGTGTGCCGTTCCTCCAGGAACCGCGCGTGCTCATCGCCAACCGCGGCCTGCTGGAGCGGTCCCGGGTGCGGATTCCCACCCCCGAACGGCCCTGGAGCTGGGCCGAGTTCGAGGACGCCGCCAAGGAGCTGACCCGCGACGGGACGTACGGCGTGGCCTGGCCGCTCAAGGAGCCCGTCTCCGCGACCCTCAACCTCTCCCTCTCCACCGGCGGCAAGGTCTTCCACCGGGGCGCGGACGGCAAGGTCACCGTCCGGTTCGACGCCGCCGACCAGCGGGTGCCCCGCGTCATCCACGACCAGTTGGGCGGCGACCGCAGCGCCGCGCGGACCACCCTCGGCATGGGCGGCTCGGACACCCTCCCCGGCTTCTTCGGCGGGAAGTACGCGATGGTGCCCCTAGGTTTCTCCTACCGCCAGCAGATCGTGCAGCAGGCGCCCAAGGGCTTCGCCTGGACCGTACTGCCGTCCCCGGCCGGGCCCGGCGGCGACCAGCGGCAGGGGGTAAGCCCCCAGACGCTGTCCATCGCCGCCGACAGCCCGTACCAGCGGGAGGCGGCCCGCTTCATCGACTTCTTCCTGCGCCCACCGCATATGGTGCGGCTCGCCCGGGGCGACTGGATGCTCCCCACGGGCCTGACCGCACTCCGCGACCCCGCCCTGCACACCCGCCGGCACGGCTGGGCCACCGGCGCAGCCCTGGCCGGACGGCTGCGCCCGGCGCCCGCCCAGTCCGTGCGCGGCTATCCGGAGTGGAAGGACAAGGTGGCCACCCCGGCGCTGCAGGAGTACTACAGCGGGGCGATCGGGATGGGGGAGCTACGGAAGCGGCTGGTCGAGGACGGCAATCTGGTGCTCGCCCGCTACCAGCGATAGGAGCCGCCACCGGCGGTAGGTCCTGCTCCCGGTGGCAGGACCCGTCACCAGTAGAGGACCTGCTCCCAACGGGCAAAATCCTGCCCGGAGTTGGGATCCGACAGGCGTCGGCCGGTCGCCGTGACGGCCTCGCCGTCCGGCGCACCTGGCCGTGCCATGGACCCGGTCCCCCCAGCAGACCGTTACCCCTCGGCAAAGGTTGTCCTTGCCCGGTCTTGTCTCTTCTCTTAACAGATTCTTATCTTCAGGTGAACTCCTTTCGAACGCCAGGAAGATTTCCCATGCCCCGAGACATACCGCCGCTCGCCGAGGTCCGCCGGATCACCGAGAAGAAGCGAGACGCGTGGTGGACCGTCATGCTCGTGGACCCGGTGGCCACACCGCTGGTCCGCTGGACCGCCAGGCACACCCGGGCCACCCCCAACCAGCTCACCTGGGGTGCCTTCCTGGTGGGCCTCGGCTCCGCCGCGTGCTTCGCTCAGGGCGACTGGAGATGGCTGCTGCTCGGGGCCGTGCTCTACCACGTGAGCTTCATCTTCGACTGCATGGACGGCAAGCTGGCCCGGCTGACCGGCACCGGCTCGGTCTTCGGGGCCTGGCTGGACTTCGTCTTCGACCGGATCCGGGTGCTGGTCTGCTCGGTCGCCCTGATGGGCGGCCAGTACGCGCGCACCGACGACGTCCTGTATCTGTGGCTGGCGCTGGCCGTCGCGTCCCTGGACTCGCTGCGCTACATCGACTCGCTGGAGATCTTCAAGATCCGGCATGGGATGCGCAAGCAGATCAAGGCCCGGATGCGGGCGGCCCGCAAGGCCGAGAACCAGGCCGAGTTGGCCTTCATGGAGGACCTGCTGCGGGAGAACCCCGAGGCCGATCTGGAGACGGACCGCGACACGGTGGCTCCGTTGGAGCCGGTGGCGCCCCTGGAGACCACGGCGGCTGACACGGCGCCCCTGGAGGCCACGGCGGCCCAGCGTAGCCGCCCCGCCGTCGTTGATCTGCACCAGGAGTTCCGGCGCCGCTTCCCGTGGTGGGTCCGGTGCCGGAACTTCCTGCTGCGCCACCGCATCCGCGCTCATCTCATCAGCGGCATCGAGTTCCAGATGGGCGTGTTCATCATCGGCCCGGCCGTCGACGCGGTGGTGGCGACGACCGTCATATCGGGTGCGCTGCTGCTCGTCTTCGAGCTGGCCATCATCTACAAATTGCTGCTGTCCACTCGGGACTTCACCCGCACCATCAACTCCTTCGAGACGGCGGAACCCCTTCGAGCCACCACCTCGGTCAGCTCCTGAGCCAGGACCAGCCACTGCTCCGGCGACACATACGCCACCACCACCTCCCGCCCCAGCCCGGCCGCCCGGAACGCCCGGTCGAGTGCGCGGGCGGGACAGATCCGGCGCAGTGACGCGTGGAGCGAGCCGCCGAGCCCGGTGAAGCCCAGCTCGACCAGGTCCGCGTAGGCGGACCGGGCCACCGGATCGGTGAGCAGCGGGCGCGGCCGCCGGGTCAGCCGCAGGATCCCGCCGTCGACCGCGGGCACCGGCCGGAACGCGGCACGCGCCACCCGCCCGCACAGCCGCCACTCGACCTCCGGCCAGGACCGTACGGTCAGCAGGGACCAACGGCCGTAGTCCCCGGTGCGCTTACGGGCGTACTCCGCCTGCGTGAGCAGCGTCGCGGAGGTCAGACGGGGCGCCGCCCGCAGCGCCCAGGCCACGATCTCGGCGGTACGGGCGTAGGGCACGTTGCCGACCAGGGCGAACGGCTCGCGCGGCGGCGCCGCGTCCAGGAAGTCCTGGTGCACCACCCGGACCTGCGGATACCGGGCGAGCCGCTCCCGCAGCCCCGGGATCAGATGCCGGTCGATCTCATAGCTGATCAGCTCACGGCAGCGCGGAGCCAGCGCCTCGGTGAGCACCCCCTTGCCCGCGCCGACCTCCACCAGGAGATCGCCGGGCCCGGGGCGGGCGGCGCGTACGACGCGGGCGACGGCGCCCGGGTCGACGAGGAAGTTCTGCCCGTACGCGCGCCTCGCGCGGTCGCGTTCGGTGCGGCGTGGGGTAGGGAGTTGGTGTCGATTGCGGGCCACGGCCACGGTCCTTTCGGAGCCGGGCGGGCGGCAGCAGCGCGGAACGGGCCCTGCCGCCCGTCCCGGAACGAGTGATTCCTGGACTGGCGGGGCCCTGGCCGAGGGCGCGTGGGGGTAAGGGATCAGCTCACAGCGAGAAATCGGCTCACCGCGGGAGACGATCGGAAACCGGGCGAGTCAGCGGCTCGGGCCGCTCACAGACTCATGGAGACACCGGGCGCGTCCGGGCCGGCCAGGGCACCGGGGCCGCGCCGCGGGCGGCGGGTAAGCGAAGGCGAGACGCGCGCACACGCCACCCGGGCACAGCCGCGGGTGTTGACGCGGGTGAACACGCCGATGCCGGGACTGCCGCCCATCGGTGTGCTCCTTCCGTGCGCGCGTACGCGAAACGTCGCGTATGCGGATCTCCGCCGTATCCCCGCACCGTAGGGACCGGGTACGACCAGTCGCAACGCCTTTTTCCACCCTCGACTCCTCAAGACGCCGAACCGGCCACACGGTCCGAAGACCATGTGGCCGGTTGGCGGGTGCGCGACTGCGCGGTTGCGCGGGCGCCTGGAGCGGTCAGACCCTGGCGTGCCGGGGCCGGTCGTCCGCGTCCGGCCTCGCGGGGGCACCCACCAGGGAGGTCGGCCGCTGGGCCGGGGCGGGCTCGTCGTGGGCGAGGTCCGGGAGCCACCGCAGCCACTTCGGCAGGTACCAGTTGCGCTCGCCGAGCAGCAGCATCGCGGCCGGGAGGAGCACCCCCCGGATGACGGTGGCGTCGATGAGGACCGCGGCCGCCAGGCCCACGCCCATCTGCTTCATGGACTGCATCGACAGCGTGCCGAAGATGGAGAAGACCGCGACCATGATGACGGCGGCGCTGGTGACCACGCCCGCCGTGGTGACCACACCGTGCACCACCGCGTCCTTGGTGTTACGCCCGGCCAGGCGCGCCTCGCGGATCCGGGAGACCACGAAGACGTGGTAGTCCATGCTCAGCCCGAAAAGGATCACGAAGAGGAACAGTGGCAGCCACGAGACGATCGCGCCCACGCCCTCCGCGCCCACCAGCCCCGCGCCCCAGCCGTGCTGGAAGACCGCGGTGAGGATGCCGTACGCGGCGCCCACCGACAGCAGGTTGAGCACGATGGAGGTCACGGCGATGGTGAGCGACCGGAAGGACATCAGCATCAGCAGGAAGGCGAAGACCACCACGAAGGCGAAGACCGGGGGGACGGCCGAGCCGAGCTTGTCGTTGAAGTCCTTGGAGGATGCGGTCGAACCGCCGATGGGGGCGTCCACCCCGTCCACCGCGCCGAGCGTCGCCGGGCGCACCTCGTCCCGCAGCACATTCAGGCTCCGCTCGGCCTTGCCCTCGTCCGAGCCGCCGATCAGCGGGACCTCCACCACGGCCACGTTCTGCTTCCGGTGGACGGTCACCTCGACCGGGCCCTTGGAGGCGCCCTTCGCCACGGCCTCGGTACGGAACCGGGCGAGGGCGTCGCGTACCGGCGCCGCGTCGATGTCGTCCGCCTTCACCACGACCTTGGCCGGGTCGGACCCGCCCGGGAACGCCTCGTCGATGTGGTTGTACGCGGTCACGACCGGCAGCCGGTCGCCGAACTCCTGGTCCAGGGTGAGGTTCGCGGTGTTCATCCCCACGGCGGGGACGGCCAGCACGATCAGGGCGCCACTGGCGAGGGCCAGCGACAGCTTGGGGCGGCGCAGCACCGGGCCGAGCACGGTGCGCCAGACCCGGCTCTCGCTGCCACCGCGCCGCTTGGCGCGGGCCAGGAACGGCAACCGGCCCTTCTCCACCCGCTCACCGAGCAGCGAGAGCAGCGCGGGCAGCACCGTCACCGAGCCGACCATCGCCACCGCCACCACCATCAAGGTGGCGAGCCCCATCGCCTTGAACTCCGCGATCCCGGTGAAGAGCATGCCCGCCATCGCCACGATCACCGTGACACCGGAGACCAGGACGGCGCGGCCGGAGGTGGCCGCCGCGATCCGCAGCGCGGTCTGCGCGTCCCGTCCGGCGGCGCGCTCCTCACGCTCCCGGCGCAGGTAGAACAGGCAGTAGTCGACGCCGACGGCCAGCCCCACCAGCAGCATCACGGAGTTGGCGGTGTCGCTCATATGCACCCAGTGGCTGACCACCGCCACCAGACCGGTGGTGGCCAGGAACGCCGTCATGGCGAGCACGACCGGCAGCAGGGCGGCCACCAGCGCACCGAAGACGATCAGCAGAATGCCCAGGGCCACCGGCAGCGCGGAGAACTCGGCCTGGGTGAAGTCGTCGCCGAACGCGTCGTCGAACGCCTTCTGGCCGCTGGCGTCGCCGAACTCCTCGATCCGCAGGTCCTGGTGGCGGTCCTGCGCCTCGCCCACCGCGTCCAGGACCGGCTGGATGTGCTCCGACGCCTTCTCCGGGTCGCCGCGCATCTCGAACTGCACCAGGGCGGAGCGCCGGTCGGCGGAGATGGTCTTCGTCTCGTACGGGGAGCGGAGGGCGGTCACCTGGCCGGTGTCGCGTACGCCGGCGACCACCGCGTCGACCGCCTTGTGGAAGGCCGGGTCGTTCGCGGTGAGCCCGCCGCCCTTCGCCTGGATCAGGACGGTTTCCCCGGCTGCGGCGTCAATGCCCGCCTCGTCGAGAATCGTCGAGACGCGCCCGGACTCGCCGGGAACCTGCTCGCTGTCCGTCACATCCACCCGGCCCGTCATCGAGCCGACGGCCAGGGCGAGGATGACCAGCAGCACCCAGCCCCCGACCGCCGCCCATCGGTGACGGGCGCTCCAACTGCCCGCGCGGGCGGCTATCCCGCGCGGCCTCTCCAAGCGGCCTGTGTCCGCCACGACATCCCCTTATGCCCTGGTGGCGGACGGTCCCCGCCACTCGTGGACGACGCTAGGCCGCGGCGGCGGGCCGACCCATCCTGCTGACCGGTGAACCCTCCGGTGGTTCCCTCCATCCGAGGAAGGGGGGACAGCCCTACCTTCCCGATCCAAGCCCCTCACACATAAAGGGCGTTGACGTTGCGATTGACGCGCGCACGTTGCCTATGTCACACATCGCCGGGGATCTTGAATTGCCCCGTACTCATCGGTCATGGTCGTGTCAGAACCGGAGTGGCCCCAACACACTCCGGCTCTTTCGCACTTACGGGATCCGACACCGCGATCCCGGTGCGGATCACCCCCCACAACCGCACGAGGAGGAACCCTCGTCATGGCAGTTCACAAGCAGCGCAACGCGCGTCGACTCGGCCTCGCCGTAGCCGCCGCGACCGCCGTCACCGCCGGTGTCTTCGTGGCCGTTCCGGCCGGGGCCGCCACCGCGAAGCCCGCAGAGGGCACCGTCTACGGCACCCAGTCGAAGAGCGCCGTGGACGGCAGCTACATCGTCATGCTCAAGGGCGGCAAGGCCGTCAAGGCCGCCGCCGAGGGCAAGGACCTCGCCGAGAGTTACGGCGGCAAGCTGAGCCGCACCTACGACTCCGCCATCAACGGCTTCTCGGCCAGCGGGCTGAGCGACACCGAGGCCAAGCGGCTGGCCGCCGACCCGTCGGTCGCCAAGGTGGTCCAGAACCACCGCTACACGATCAAGGGCACTCAGGAGAACCCGCCGTCGTGGGGCCTGGACCGGATCGACCAGGAAGACACCCAGGGCGACAAGGCGTACAACTACCCGGACAGCGCGGGTGAGGGCGTCACCGCCTACGTCATCGACACCGGTGTCCGCACCAGCCACAAGGACTTCGGGGGCCGGGCCACGTCCGGCTTCGACGCGGTCGACAACGACGACAGCGCCGACGACGGCAACGGCCACGGCACCCACGTGGCCGGCACCATCGCCGGAGCCGAGCACGGCGTCGCCAAGAAGGCCAAGGTCGTCGCGGTGCGCGTCCTGGACGACCAGGGCTCGGGCACCACCGAGCAGGTCGTCGCGGGCATCGACTGGGTCACCGAGCACCACCAGGGCCCGTCCGTCGCCAACATGAGCCTGGGCGGCACCCCCGACGAGGCCCTCGACGCCGCCGTGCAGAAGGCCATCGACTCCGGTGTCACCTTCGCCGTGGCGGCGGGCAACGAGTCCTCGGACGCCAGCCAGAGCTCTCCCGCCCGGGTGAAGGACGCGATCACGGTCGCCTCCAGCACCGACCAGGACGAGCAGTCCGACTTCTCCAACTACGGCTCGATCGTCGACATCTACGCCCCCGGCTCGGACATCACCTCCGACTGGAACACCGACGACGGCGCGACCAACACCATCTCCGGTACGTCGATGGCCACCCCGCACGTCGTGGGCGCCGCCGCCGTCTACCTCAGCGGCCACCAGGACGCCAAGCCGGCCGACGTGGCGAAGGCGCTGACGGACGGCGCGACCGCCGACAAGATCTCCAACCCGGGCGACGGCACGCCGAACAAGCTGCTGAAGGTCGTTGAGTAAGCCCAAGTAGGGCTCAGCAGGGCTCGTGCAGGTGAAGTGATCAGCCCCAGGGGCGCAGCCGGGCAGCCGGTTGCGCCCCTGGGGCCGTGCTGGACGCGGTTCGTGTCTGGCTTCCACCGAGGTGGCCGAGGTGACCGGTGTGTCAGGACCCGGCGTCAGCCTTCCAACTCGCGGCGCACGGCATCGAGATCCAGCTCGACGGTGAACTCTCCGGCGACGTCGACGGAAGCCTTGCCCGTGATGGTGGCAGCCTCGCGGTAGGTGTCCCCGTCCAGTGCGTGCACCACCACGCACAGATCCGGTTCCATCTCGACCCGCCAATAGGCGGGCACCTTCGCCTGGGCGTAGAGGGCGGGCTTGAGGATGCGGTCGGCCGCTCGGCTGAACGGCGAGACGATCTCTCCGAACAGCAGCATGGCCTCGAGCGGCGCAGCCAGCGTGTGGCGCGAGACGACAGCCCGGTCGACAACGGCAATGTCGGGGATGAACAGCCTTGAATCGTTTGCCACCATCACCGCCCCTGCGGTCAGAAAGCGCGCGCCGGAGCGAGTTGAGCCGGCGTCGATCCGGCCGCGGAGCGCGGAAGACACGATTTGGTGGGCCAAGCCGGGGGCGGGGGATATGAAGAGAACACCGTCCACAAGCTCGTAACGAGCCCGCGCTGGGTGCGCCGGAAGCGCGAGGACGTCCTCGACCGTCCAGGGGCCCACGTGATCGTCGATTCGCGTCTTGGTGACGCTCATGGCTGTGACTCCCGGTCTTTCTCGGCTCAGCGTGCCATCCGGCACGGCCGATCCCCGAGACTTCCAGCCCGAACCGTGGGCTCGCGGTCGAAAGCATGAGCATCACCCACAGGGGTGAGTCGAACACCGACCGGTGACGGCCCGGTCCCGCTACGGCAGTACCTGGACCGTGTCGCCCACCGCGCGTTCGCCCGTCGCGTCGGAGGTGATGTTGGCGAGCTTGCCGTTCACCGCCATGGCGGTGGAGCCGCCGCCGTCCAGGTTGAGGGCCTGGACGGCGCCCTGGGAGTGCATGAAGTGGGCGGCCTCCTCGAGGGTGAAGCCCTCGCTCACACCAGGCTGCCGACCGTCCACCGTGGCCAGGATCAGCCGCCCCTTCTTGTCGAGCCCGGCCATCGTGCGGGGCTGCCGCACATTCGACCAGGCGTAGCCGAAGGAGCGGTTCTTCGGGTCGAGGGTGCCCTCGGTGGCGGCGTCGACGGCGATACGGCCGTCCTTCACCAGAGTGGGGGCGGCGCTGACGATGCTGTCGTCGGAGTCGAGCCGGACCCGGCGGCCGGAGGTGTCCCGGACGACCTCCTCCAGCGCGATCCGCTCGCCCCGCCGGGCGTGGGCCGTCAGCCAGTCGGACGCGGCGCCGATGCCCTGGAGCACGGAGCCCCCGGCCGGGACCGTGCCGCCGCGCGGGCCGGTGGAGACCACCCGGCCGTCGGCGTCGAGCACGACCTGGGTGCCGGGCCCGGTGGGCAGTTCGGCGCGGAACCCGGGGGTGAACTTCACCAGGTCGTCGGCCTTGGAACAGGTCAGATCCTGCCGGGGCAGCTCGGTCGGAGTGGCCCCGGGGCGGCCGCAGTTGCGCACCTTGCCGGGCACCCGGTTGATGCCCTGCACCGCATACGTGGACGACCCAGCCCGCGCGGTGACCGTGCTGGTCAGATTGGCGATACGGGCGTGCCGGCCGCCGTCCGCGAGGACCAGCGCGGCCCGCGAACCGGCGGCCATCGACTCCAGCTCCCCGTCGTACGCGGAGATTCCGGCCATCGTGCCCTGGACGCCATCGGCGTCGGAGGTGACGAAGAAGCCACCGTTGACGGCGATCAGGGAGTGGCGCTTCGCGGCGACGGACGAGGTCGTCTCGCGGTCCGCCACGCTGCTGTCATGGGTGGCCGCAACGGTGCCGGTGAACCGGGCCGGGTCGATCACCGCCACATGGACGCTCTCCTGGTCGGCGGGCTGCTGCGCGTCGTAGCCGGTCCACTCCGCCCCCGCCGTGAACCCGGCCGCGGCGACCTTCTCGCGCGTGCCCTGCGCCTCGCCGGAGGCCGCGTACGAGCCCACCCGCACCCGCCACCCCATGGTGCCGTGCGGTGTATCGGCGTAGGCGGGCCACACCACGCGCTCGACCCGGGGCTCGAACCCGGCGTCGCGAAGCCGCCCCGCCGTGGCGTCCGCCCAGGACCGGTCGCCCAGTGGCGCGGAGCCGGGCGCCTGCACGGTGACCGTCCAGACCGGCTTGGCGTCCGCGTCCTGAAGAACCCCGGCCCGCACCCGCACCCCCGGGGCCACCGTCTCCGTCGTCCAGGATCCGGCGTCCGGCGCCGCCGGCGCCGGGGGTTGGATGACCGCGACCACGACGGCGGCCCCCAGTGCGGCCCCCATCCGGAGGCCGAGGCGACGGCGGGCGGTGCTCTCTTCGTTGCGCATGAGCGGAAGTCCAGCGCCGCCCGTGGGCCGCGCCGACACACAAGGTGGGCGGCCCGCGGAACGTACGGTGAACGGCGGGGGGAACGGCCGGGCGAACGGTCGGGGGGAAGCGGCGGCGACGGCCGTGTCGGAGGGTGCTGATAGAACATGGCGCACCAACTGTCGGACACGGAGCCTCGGGAGCCTCCCCTTGTCGTATGTGCAACACGCCCAGAATTTCCACGGGTTACCGGTGCTGACCGTTCCGCCGTATACCCCCGCCACGCTGCTGCCCGACGCCGCCTCCGTCGCCTGGCGGCTCGAGACCGGGCCGTACTCGACCGACGAGAACCCTGAGGACTACTGGGACCGTTTCACCGGCACGGTGGAGCTGGAGAAGGTGCGGGCGCTGGTCATCGGCCATGGCGTGGACTACCTGCCGCACCAGGCGTTCATCGACCTGAGCTCCCGGCTGACCGGTCTCGAGGCGCTCTTCCTCAGCGACATCGAGGGCGACCAGGAGATGATCTCCAGCATCTACCAGCCCGATCTCGCACCGCTCCTGGAAGCGTTCCCCGGTCTGCGCGAGCTGGTCGTCCGCGGAGGGGAGGGGCTGGACTTCCCCGTGACGGGGCACGCGGGGCTGCGGGCGCTGCGGATCGAGTCCGGTGGGCTGCCTCCCGAGGCGGCGGAGAACATCGCCGCCGCCGACCTGCCCTCGCTGGAGCGGCTGGAGCTGTGGCTGGGAGACGAGGATTACGGGGGCGGCACCACCGTCGAGCAGCTCGCTCCGCTCCTCGCGGGCGAGCGCAAACCCGCTCTGCGCCACCTGGGGCTGCAGAACAGCCCCATCCAGGACGAGATGGCCGCCGCGCTGGCTTCCGCACCGGTTGTGCCGCGGCTCACCTCGCTGAGCCTGTCCATGGGTACGCTCTCCGACGCGGGCGCGGAGGCGCTGCTGCACGGGCAGCCGCTCACCCACCTCCATGAACTCGACCTCTCGCACCACTTCCTCAGCGACGCCATGATGCTGCGGATATGGACCGCGCTGGAGCCCGCGGGGGTCCGGGTGAACCTGTACGGGAGGCAAGAGGAGGAGGACGACGGCTGGGGGGACGCCGACGAGGAGCACGAGGGAAGCGGCCGTTATATCGCGGTGGCCGAATGACCCACCGGCCCGATCCTCGCCGTACCCGCCCTCCCGTCCGCACCGCTCCCGAAAGGCCCACCATGGCGAACAGCACTGAACCCCAGGACCCGGAGGACCGCCGGATCACCCGTCTGCGCGTCGGACGTGACGGCTCCTACGTCAAGCCCGACCGGCGGGTGCCCTACGGGCATGTCCTGTACGCCGCAGCCACGTTGGGGCGCAGCCCCGCCGCCATCGTCTCGCGGCTGACCGAACTCGGCTATGACGACATCGAGCTTCCCGCCACCCCGCTGCCCCTCACGGTGGACCCGGGGGACGCCCTGCTGCTCAAGGCGGATACGTCCAACCTCTCCTGGCTCGAGGTGGGCAAGCCCGTGTCGCTGCGGAATCTGCTCGCCTCGGCGGGGCGGCAGGGCCGGAGCCCCGCCGAGGCCGCACGGCGGCTGACCGCCTTTGGCTGCCCGGCCCCGGCCGACCATCCGCTGCCCGAAACCCCGGACACCCGGGACATCGTGCTGATCCGCACCGAGCCCGGAGGCGAGGGCGACTGGCTGGACTGGGGCGCGGAGGCGTCGAGCCGGCATGTGCTCCAGGTGGCCGGGACACTGCGGTGCAACCCGCACACCGTCGCCACGCGCCTCATCGCGCTCGGCATCCGGCTGCCGTACGTCCCCGAGCCCGGGGACGAGCGCCTCCTCCAGGACCCCCGTGAGCCGCTCCTCGTCCTCGCGCAGGAGACCGGCCGCCGCCCGGCGGACATCGTGTCCCGCTTGGCGGAGCTGGGCCGCTCCCGCCCGAACGACGCGCCGGACACCCGGGAGCCGGATGACCTGCGCATCCTCAGCGAGGAACTCGACGGCCGCGCCCCCTGGCTGGAGCGGAACAACGTCGTGGGGGTGCGGCTGTGGCACATCCTGCGCGCGGCGCTCGCCACGGGACGCAGCCCCGCGGACATCGCCAAGAGGCTGAACGCACTGGGGCATTGGCTGCACGAGAACGCGAAGCTGCCCGCCGTCGCGGACGTGGCGGACATCCGGCTCCTGGAGACGGTCGACCGTTCGTTCCTGGACGGCGTCCACCTGGAACACGTGCTGCGCAGCGCGAGCCTGACCGGACGAAGCCCGGCGGACGTCGCCTCGCGCCTGGCCGCCCTGGGCTATCGGCTGCCCGATGAGGTGGACTACCCGGAGGTGTGCGGCATGCTGCGCCGGTGATGTGCTGACACCACCTCGTGGCTACCGCCCGAGGTGGTCGAGCGCCCCCGCCTTGATGGCGCGTATGAACGTTCCGAGTCGGCCCGGTGTGGTGGTGAGGATGTCGGCGGGGGTGTCGCTTTCGCGAATCCGTATCCCACCGCCCGCCGCGGCGACTTCAACGCAGTCGTTGGTCTCACCAGGCCCGGAGAACGACGACTTCCGCCATGGCGCCGGATTTTCCATGGTCCTGCCCTTCACAATTGCCGCATGATGGTGTGGATGAAGTCCTGAGACTTTTCCGCCGACAGGGAGAACGTCAGGGCCTTGTCGAGGAATGCGCGATACCGCGCGAGCTGTGACTCCGCATCCAGCAGGATAGGGCCGTGCGGCACATCGATATGTACGGTGTCCAGCCTCGGCACCGAGCCGTATGCGTACAGCACGGGGGTCCCGGCGCCGCCGAACCCGTCGACATCGAACGGAACCACCCGGACGTTGACGCCGGGGCGCTCGCCCTGTTCCAGTATGAAGGCGAGTTGTTGGCGTGCGACGTCCCGGTTGGCGACGAGTGTCCGCAGGGCGGCTTCATGAATGACTGCTTCATATGCGGGAGGCGATCCATTGTCGAGCACCTCCCGCCGTCGCATACGGAAGGCGACCAGCGCCTCCAACTGGCGTGGTGACGGCTGGGGAACCCCGTACGCCATAAGAGCACGCGTGTAGTTGTCCACCTGGAGAAGCCCAGGGATGTAGACACCCTGGAAGGTGCGCAAACGGCGACATCGATGCTCCAGTTCGGCGAGATCCAGGGCTGCGTGCGCGAGGGTCCCCCGGTACTCCTCCCACCACCCCTTGCCGCGTTCCGCGGCCATGGCGACCAACTCGTCGATCAGTGCGCCGTCGAGACAGGCGTAATGCGTCGCCATTCCGCGCAGCCGTTCCTCGCTGACGCCCGCCCGTCCCGCCTCCACATGGCTCATCTGGGCCGAGGTTGTTCCGACCCGTTCGGCCGCTTCTCGGGCGGTCAAGCCCGCCGCTTCACGCATCTTGCGCAGTTCGGTTCCCAGCCGCTCCTGGCGTGCCGTGGGCCGACTCCTCACTGCCATGCCCGTTGCCTCCGACTTCTCGATAACCCGACAGACGTTCGCCCTGTAGCTCCATCGGCCCCCAATGCCCGCCACAAAGTTGTGGCGGGCACAACTTTGTGGCGTACTTTACGTGACGCGCTTATCACGTAGCGATGAGCGGCAGCCGAAGCCTACTGCCCCTCCACGCCCCTGCCTGCGGCGAAGAACGGTGTGGTCGAACGGCGGTACCGACACCTCCCGGAGGCCCACATGCAGACACCACACTCCCCAGAACTCTTCGACAAGGAACTCTGCGACCTCGTCCTCGCCATCGCGCCCAGAATCTTCGCCGTCGTCCACGAGTGCGAGGTGCGGCCTGGCCTGAAAGATGGGTGCGTCGTGGCGTGGGGAATCGCCTTCGGTGAGGGTCCCGTCCATGTGATCACGGCCGACGGCACCGGACAGATGGTCCTCAACTCGCCGG
Organism: Streptomyces violaceusniger Tu 4113; assembly: GCF_000147815.2. NCBI lineage: Bacteria > Bacillati > Actinomycetota > Actinomycetes > Kitasatosporales > Streptomycetaceae > Streptomyces > Streptomyces violaceusniger. The sequence goes on from NC_015957.1 coordinate 2,367,631, forward strand.
AGCGCGCTCTTCGATGGTTCATGCGCGGCGCTGGTGAGGACGGCGTGACGGCAAGGCTGGCGTGGCTCAGCCGGGCCGGGAGCGCGGTGCTCGACCATGACGAGGCCGCTTGAGCGCCTCAGGGAGATCTCAGGCGCTGAGCAGCACCCGGCCCGCCCCGCGCGCCTCGTCGTAGCGGCACAGCAGGAGGCGGGCCAGTTCCGGGGCGGGGCCCAGGACAGGGGCCAGGAGGTCGGCGCCTGCCGCCTGCGCGCCGTGGGCGATGCGGTCGGGGAGGCGGCCGGGGGCGATGACGTAGGGGGCCACGGCCACCCGGGCGACGCCGTCCGCGCGCAGGGCGCGGACGGCGTCCTCGGTGCGGGGAAGAGAGGCGGAGGCGAACGCGGGTCGCACGGCGCACCATCCGGTGTGCCGCCACTCCCGCGCGATTTCAGCGATCACCGCGATCGCCTCCGGGTCGGTGGAGCCCGCCGAGGCCAGGACGATCCCGGTCGAGGGGCGGTCGGCGGAGCGCAGTCCCGCCTCGTGCAGACGGCGTTCCAGGGCGTCCATGAGCAGCGGGGACGGGCCCAGGACCTCGGCCTGGCGGACGGACAGGCGGGGGTGGCGGGCCGTGGCCTCGCGCAGCACCGCCGGGATGTCGGTCTTCGCGTGGAAGGCGCGGGTCAGCAGCAGCGGGAGGGCGATCACCTCGGTGGCGTCCTCCGCGGCGAGCCGGGCCAGCACCTGCGGTACGCGCGGGGCGTTGAACTCCAGGAACGCCGCCTCCACCCGCAGCCCCGGCCGCTGCGACCGCACCCGCGCGCGCAGCGCGTCGACGGTCGCCGCATGGCGGGGGTCGCGGCTGCCGTGGGCGATGATCAGCAGGGTCGGGGCAGACATGGTGGCTTTCCGTTCCGTGGCTTTCCGTTCGGCGGTTTTGCGGTCAGTGCTTCGCGGTCAGTGCTTCGCGGTCGGTGCTCTCTGGTCAGCGGGCGCTCGCCAGCAGGCCGCGGCTGCGCAGCACCCGGCGCTCGATCGGGGCGAAGATCAGCAGCTCGATGGCGATGCCGACGAGGAGGATCATGAGGATGCCGAGGAGCACCCCCGCCATATCGGAGTTGTTGCGCTGGTTCTCCAGGTACTGGCCGAGCCCCAGGCCCAGGTCCGGGGACTTGGCGATGATCTCGGCGGCCATCAGCGAGCGCCAGGAGAAGGCCCAGCCCTGCTTGAGCCCGGCGACGTAGCCCGGCAGCGCGGCGGGCAGCAGGATGTGCCGGGCGCTGACCAGACCGCGGGCGCCGAGGGTGCGTCCGGCCCGCAGGAAGAGCGGGGGCACCTGGTCGATGCCGGCCACCAGCCCGTTGGCGATGGAGGGGACCGCGCCCAGCAGGATGACGGTGTACATCATCTGGTCGTTCAGGCCCAGCCAGATCACCGCGGGCGGCACCCAGGCGACCGAGGGCAGCGACTGCAGCCCGGACAGGATCGGGCCGAGAGCGGCGCGGATGAACTTCACCCGGGCGACGATCAGCCCCAGCGGGGTCGCGATCACCAGCGCGATGAGGAAGCCGAACAGACCGCGCGAGACGCTGGTCCAGACGATGTCGAACAGCTCGCCCTGCAGCCAGAGCCGGCGCAGCGCGTCCCAGACCAGTCCCGGGTCGGGCAGCTTGTAGTCGTCGGTGACCTTCGCGACGACGAGCACCTTCCACAGGGCCAGGACGACGGCCACGGCCACGATGGGCGGCAGCACCTTCTGGACCAGCACCTCGACCGGTGAGACGCGCTTGATCTGCACGGCGTCCAGGGCGTCCAGACCGGCCTCCAGGCCCGCCAGGTCCTGGGCGTTGCCCGTACTCGTCTTCGCCGTGGACTTCGCCACGGACTTCTCCATGGACTGCCCGCCGCCGCTGCCGCCGTCGGCTTCGTCGACCGCGGTGCCGCGGGTGGTCTTAACTCTGGCCATGGCGGCGGATCTCCCCACGCAGTTCTTCGGTGATCTCAACGGACAGGTCGGCGACGGATGCGTCCTCGATGCGGCGCGGCTGCGGAATGTCCACCGTCCACTCGCGGACGACCCGCCCCGGCCGGGAGGACAGCAGCACCACGCGCTCGGCCAGCCGCACGGCCTCGCGGACGTTGTGGGTCACGAACAGCACCGAGACGCCGGTCTCGCTCCAGATCCGGGTCAGCTCCTCGTGCAGCACATCGCGGGTGATGGCGTCGAGCGCGGCGAACGGCTCGTCCATCAGCAGCACGCTGGAGTCCTGCGCCAGCGCACGGGCCAGCGCCACGCGCTGCCGCATACCGCCGGAGAGCTCGTGCACCCGCTTGCCGTAGGCGCCGCCGAGCCGCACCAGCTCCAGCAGCCGCTCGGCCTGCGGCCTGCGCTCCGCGCGCGGCACCCCGCGCAGCCGCAGCGCCAGCTCGATGTTCTTCCCCGCGGTCAGCCACGGGAACAGGGCGTGCTCCTGGAACATCAGGGCGGGCCGGCCGCCGAGGACCTCGATGGCCCCCGCGGATGTCTTGTCCAAGCCGGCGATCAGATTGAGCAGGGTCGACTTACCGCAGCCGGAAGCGCCCAGAATGCAGACGAACTCCCCGGGCCGCACCTGAAGGTTGATGTCCTCGAGTACGGCCTGGGCCGCTCCGGGACGGCCGAAGGACTTGTGGACGTGGGCGATCGATACGGATCCGGCGGTGTCGGCGGGGCCGGGTGAGCCCGCCGCCGCGGTGCCCGCCCGGTCGTCCTTCTCGGTGGTCAGCGCCGGGGACATCCGGTCACCTCCTGATGGATGGGTGCATGCGTACGTGCGTACCGTGCGTACGGGGACGGACGGGCGGCTACTTGACGCCGAGACCCGCGTCGGAGACGGTCGGCTTGCCCTCGGCCTTGAGGACCTTGTTCAGGGGGGCCAGGTCGTAGATGCCCTTGAGGTCGGGCTTCTCCAGAAGACCCGCCTGGACCGCGTGGTCCGCCTCGGTGTGCAGCGTCGAGGCCAGGGGGTCGTCGATGGCCTGGATGGACTTCCACGCCGGGTCGATCACCTCGGCGGGCAGCGGTTTGCCGGTCTCTTCCTTGAGCGCCGCGTTGGCCGCGTTCTTCGCCTGCTCGGGGTTGGCCTTGATGAAGGCGTTGGTCCTCACCGAGCCGCGCAGCACGGCCTCGACGACCTTCGGGTGCTCCTTGAGGAACTCCTGCCGGACGATCACATTCGTGATCACGAACTTCTTGTCCGGCCACAGCGAGGACTCGTCCAGCAGCACCTTGCCGCCGTCGGCGACCAGCTTGGACGCGGTCGGCTCGGGCACCCACGCGCCGTCGACGGCACCGGACTTGTACGCGTCGGGGGTGACCTTGTTGTCGGAGCGGACCACCGACACATCGCCCTTGCCGCTCTGGGCGTCGACGTTCCAGCCCTTGCTCGCGGCCCAGTTGAGGAAGGCCACGTCCTGGGTGTTGCCGAGCTGCGGGGTGGCGATCTTCTTGCCCTTGACGTCGTCGAGCGTCTTGATCTTCTTCGGGTTGACCACCAGCTTGACGCCGCCGGAGACCGACCCGGAGATGATCCTGAGGTTGGAGCCGTGCGACTTCACATAGCCGTTGATGGCCGGCGAGGGGCCGATCCAGCCGATGTCGATGGAGCCCGCGTTGAGCGCCTCGATCTCGGACGGACCGGCGTTGAAGACGAACGGCGACACCTTCGTGCCGTGCAGCTCCTGCTGGATCTGGCCGCCCTTGCGCAGGCCGACCAGCGCGGTGGCGTGGGTGAGGTTGGCGAAGTAGCCGACCTTCACCTTGTCCAGACCGTCGATCTTCTCACCGCCGGCCGCGGGAAGGGCCGAGGAGCCCTGGTCGCCGGTCTTCTTCTGCGAGCCGTAGCCGCAGGCGCCCAGCGCGCCCATCAGCAGGGGAAGGACGGCCGCCGCCGCCAGGATCCGGGTGTGGCGGGCGGGCTTGGCTGGTCGCGGGGGGAGCAGGCGCTCGGCAGACGACACGGAGGTGTTCCTCTCGACGGGCCGGGGCTGCGTCAGAGGACGCCCGGCAGATCAGACGGTTTTCGGCGGCGGTGCTGGACAGGGGCGGACTGCGGCGTCAGCGCGCACATCGTCCGACCCCGCCCTGACCGCTGCCGAGCGCCCCGCTGCCTACGCGGCCGCCCTCCTTGGCGAACGTCGAGAACACCTCACCGGCCATCGTCAGACGCCCATCCCTCGTCGTCCCGCGCCGCCTCGGCGCCGTCGGCCGACGCCGCGAAGGAGTCGCCCGCCATCCCGGCGGTCAGCGTGGTGCCGTCGGCCGGGTCGATCAGCAGGAAGGAACCGGTCCGCCGCGAGTCCTCGTACGCGTCCAGCGCCAGCGGCTCGGACGTACGGAGCACGACCCGGCCGATGTCATTGGCGGCCAGCTCACCCGGCGCCGGGTGGTGCGACAGATCGGCCAGCGTCAGCCGCGACGGAATGTCCTTGATGATCGCCTTCATCGTGCGGGTGGTGTGCTTGAGCAGCACCCGGTCGCCCACCCGCAGCGGACGGTCGTGCAGATGGCAGACGGTGGCCTCGACGTCCTGGGTGGTCTCCGGGGCGTGGTCGCTCGGCGCGATCAGATCCCCGCGCGAGATGTCCAGGTCGTCGGCGAGCGTGACGGTCACCGACTGCGGCGCCCACGCCACGTCCACCATCGCGCCCAGCGCGTCGATCCCGGTGACGGTGCTCGTCCGGCCGGACGGCAGCACGGTGACGGCGTCGCCGACACGCAGCACACCGGAGGCGATCTGGCCCGCGTAGCCGCGGTAGTCGGGGTGCTCGGTGGTCTGCGGACGGATCACGTACTGCACCGGGAAACGCGCCGGGTCCTGGGACGGATCGGTGCCCACCGGCACGGTCTCCAGGTGCTCCAGCACGGTCGGGCCGCCGTACCAGTCCATGTTCGCCGACGGGGTCACCACATTGTCCCCGGCGAGCGCCGAGATCGGGATGGCCGTGATCTCCGGGACGCCCAGCGAGGCCGCGTAGGTCGTGAACTCCGCGGCGATGGCCGCGAAGACCGGCTCCGCGTAGTCCACCAGGTCCATCTTGTTGACGGCGAGGACCACATGCGGGACCCGCAGCAGGGCGGCGACCGCGGCATGCCGCCGGGTCTGCTCCACCACGCCGTTGCGCGCGTCCACCAGGACGACCGCGAGCTCGGCGGTGGAGGCGCCGGTGACCATGTTGCGGGTGTACTGCACATGGCCGGGGGTGTCGGCGAGGATGAACCGCCGCTTGGGAGTGGCGAAGTAGCGGTAGGCGACATCGATGGTGATGCCCTGCTCCCGCTCCGCGCGCAGCCCGTCCGTCAGCAGCGCCAGGTCCGGCGCCTCCTGGCCACGGCTGCGCGAGGCGTGCGCCACGGCCTCGAGCTGATCGGCCAGTACCGACTTGGAGTCGTGCAGCAGCCGCCCGACCAGGGTGGACTTGCCGTCGTCCACCGAACCCGCGGTGGCGAACCGCAGTTGCGAGGTGGCCGCGGACCGTTCCACGGCGGCCGCGGCGGCCTGCTCCTCGGACGTCAGATTGCTCGTCATCTTAGAAGTACCCCTCGCGCTTGCGGTCCTCCATCGCGGCCTCCGACAGCTTGTCGTCGGCGCGGGTCGCACCCCGCTCGGTCAGCCGGGAGGCGGCTATCTCATCGATGACCTGCTCAATGGTCACCGCGTCCGATTCGACGGCACCGGTGCAGGACATGTCGCCCACGGTGCGGTAGCGCACCATGCGCCGCTCCACGGTCTCGTCGTCCTTCGGACCGCCCCACTCACCGGGCGCCAGCCACATGCCACCGCGCCGGAAGACCTCGCGCTCATGTGCGTAGTAGATCTGCGGCAGGTCGATCTTCTCGCGGGCGATGTACTGCCACACGTCCAGCTCGGTCCAGTTGGAGAGCGGGAAGACCCGGACATGCTCACCGGGGGAGTGGCGGCCGTTGTAGAGCTGCCACAGCTCCGGGCGCTGCCGCCGCGGGTCCCAGCCGCCGAACTCGTCCCGGAGGGAGAACACCCGCTCCTTGGCGCGGGCCTTCTCCTCGTCCCGGCGTCCACCGCCGAAGACCGCGTCGAAGCGGTTCTTCTCGATGGTGTCCAGCAGCGGGACGGTCTGCAGCGGATTACGGGTCCCGTCCGGGCGCTCGCGCAGCCGGCCGTCGTCGATGAACTCCTGGACCGAGGCCACATGCAGCCGCAGGCCGTGCCGGTCGACCGTGTTGTCCCGGTACTCGATGACCTCGGGGAAGTTGTGGCCGGTGTCCACGTGCAGCAGTGAGAACGGCACCGCCGCCGGGGCGAACGCCTTGAGCGCGAGATGGAGCATGACGATGGAGTCCTTGCCACCGGAGAACAGGATCACCGGCCGCTCGAACTCACCCGCCACCTCACGGAAGATGTGCACCGCCTCGGACTCCAGCGCGTCCAAGTGCGCGAGCGCGTACAGGCCCGCGCCCTCTTCCGCGTCGATCGCCGTCACGGTCGTCATGCCGCGCCCCTTTCGTTCGCTCGGCTGCGGTAGTAGCTTCCCGTCATATCGGCGGATTCCTCGCCGTGGGCAGGGCCCCCGGGTGCGGGGAGCGCCATGGCCCGCGATGCGATGGCCGCGCGTGCGTGGCTCACAGCAGTCCCCGTTCACTCAACAGCAACCGCACCTCGGCCGCCGACTCCTGCACGCTGTTCCTGTGGGTTTCGATGCGCAGATCCGGGTCGGCAGGGGCCTCGTAGGGGTCGTCCACACCGGTCAGTCCCGAGATCTCGCCCGCGGCCTGCTTCGCGTACAGCCCCTTCACATCCCGCTCCGAGCACACCTCCACCGACGTGGCGACATGCACCTCCAGATACGGGGTGCCCTCGCGCTGGTGGCGCTTGCGCACCGCCTCGCGGCTGTCCACGTACGGCGCGATGACCGGCACCAGCACCGTGACGCCGTGGGAGGCGAGCAGCTCGGCGACGAAGCCGATGCGCTGGACGTTGGTGTGCCGGTCCTCGCGGGAGAAACCGAGCCCCGAGGAGAGGAACTCGCGGATCTCGTCACCGTCGAGCACCTCCACCCGGCGGCCCTCGCCACGCAGCCGCTCGGCCAGCGCATAGGCGATCGTGGTCTTTCCCGCGCTCGGCAGACCGGTCAGCCACACCGTGGCACCGGTGGTCGTGGGGGCGCTCATCTCGTTCTCCTGGTCGACAGCCATCAGCCGTGCAGCCCGCATTCGGTTTTATTGCTCCCCGCCCAGCGGCCGGACCGGATGTCCTCGCCCTCCAGAACCCGGCGGGTGCAGGGCGCGCAGCCTACCGACGGATAGCCGTCCATCAGCAGGGGGTTGGTCAGCACACCGTGCTCGGCGATGTAGGCGTCGACATCCGCTTGGGTCCAGCGGGCGATCGGGGAGATCTTCACCTTACGGCGACGCGCGTCCCAGCCAACGACCGGGGTGTTGGCGCGGGTTGGCGATTCGTCCCGGCGCAATCCCGTGGCCCAGGCGTCATACTCCTCCAACCCCTCCTCGAGGGGCTGGACCTTGCGCAGCGCGCAGCACAGGTCGGGGTCGCGGTCATGCAGCCGGGGACCGTACTCGGCGTCCTGCTCGGCGACCGTCTGACGGGGGGTCAGGGTGATGACGTTGACATCCATCACCGCGGCCACCGCGTCACGGGTGCCGATGGTCTCCGGGAAGTGGTAGCCGGTGTCGAGGAAGACCACATCGACACCGGGGAAGGCGCGGGAGGCGAGATGTGCCACCACCGCGTCCTCCATCGAGGAGGTGACGCAGAAACGCGATCCGAAGGTGTCCGCCGCCCAGCGCAGGATCTCCAGCGCGGGGGCGTCCTCGAGGTCGTGGCCCGCCTTCTCGGCGAGCCCCTCGAGGTCGGTGTGCGCAAGCCGGGTCATATCGCCGTGTCCCCTTCATCGATCGGGTCGCGCCGCAGGCCCTTGGCCAGCAGCCCGAGGAACGACAGGCGGAACGCTCGATTGCAGGACGCGCATTCCCACGCGCCATGTCCCTCCTCCGAAGGACGCAGATCCTCGTCCCCGCAGTAAGGGCAGTAGAACGGCGCGGCACGCTCACTCACCGCGTGCCTCCCGCTCAGTCCCGGCGCGCTCCGATGCGCAGGCTTCCCTCGTCACTGCCCGCTCCTTCGTCGCTGCGCGGCTCCTCGGTCCAGCCTGCGCAGCGCGCCGGGACACGCTCATTTGAGAGCCTCCTCACTGGCCCGTGCCGCCCAGGTGGCGAAGCGCTCGCCGTCCTCGCGCTCCTCCTGGAAGCGCTGAAGCAGCCGCTCCACATAGTCCGGGAGCTCGGCGGCGGTGACCTTCAGCCCGCGCACCTTGCGGCCGAAGCCCGGCTCCAGGCCCAGGGCGCCGCCCAGGTGCACCTGGTAGCCCTCGACCTGCTCGCCGTTGTCGTCCATGACCAACTGGCCCTTGAGACCGATGTCCGCGACCTGGATACGGGCGCAGGCGTTCGGGCAGCCGTTGAGGTTGATGGTGATCGGCTCGTCGAACTCGGGCAGCCGGCGCTCCAGCTCATCGATGAGCGAGGAGCCACGCCCCTTGGTCTCGACGATCGCCAGCTTGCAGAACTCGATCCCGGTGCAGGCCATCGTGCCGCGCCGGAACGGGGACGGCTTGACCTGGAGGTCCAGCGCCTCCAGCCCCGCGACCAGCGACTCCACCTGGTCCTCGGTCACATCGAGCACGATCATCTTCTGCTCGACGGTGGTGGTCAGCCGCCCGGAGCCATGCGCCTCGGCCAGGTCGGCGATCTTGGTGAGGGTCGCCCCGTCCACCCGGCCGACGCGCGGCGCGAAGCCCACGTAGTAGCGGCCGTCCCGCTGGCGGTGGACGCCGATGTGGTCGCGCCACCGCTGGACGGGCTCCTCGGGCGCCGGTCCGTCGGACAGCGGGCGCTTCAGGTACTCGTCCTCCAGCACCTGGCGGAACTTCTCGGGGCCCCAGTCGGCGACCAGGAACTTCAGCCGGGCGCGGGTGCGCAGCCGCCGGTAGCCGTAGTCGCGGAAGATCGAGACGACCCCGGCCCAGACCTCCGGGACGTCCTCCAGCGGCACCCAGGCGCCGAGCCGGACGCCGATCTTGGGGTTGGTGGAGAGGCCGCCGCCGACCCACAGGTCGAAACCGGGGCCGTGCTCGGGGTGGCGCACCCCGACGAACGCGACGTCGTTGATCTCGTGCACCACATCGAGCACCGGGGACCCGGAGATCGCGGTCTTGAACTTGCGCGGCAGGTTGGAGAACTCCTTGCTGCCGATGTAGCGACGGTGGATCTCGTCGATGGCGGAGGTGCCGTCGATGATCTCGTCCTCGGCGATCCCGGCGACCGGCGAGCCGACGATCACGCGCGGGGTGTCGCCGCACGCCTCGGTGGTGGACAGCCCGACGGCTTCCAGGCGCTTCCAGATCTCGGGCACGTCCTCGATCCGGATCCAGTGGTACTGGACGTTCTGCCGGTCGGTGATGTCCGCGGTGCCGCGCGCGAACTCCTCCGAGATCTCGCCGACGACCCGGAGCTGCTCGGTGGTCAGCCGGCCGCCGTCGATCCGGACGCGCATCATGAAGTGCTCGTCGTCCAGCTCCTCCGGCTCCAGGATCGCGGTCTTGCCGCCGTCGATCCCGGGCTTGCGCTGGGTGTACAGACCCCACCAGCGCATCCGGCCGCGCAGATCGGCGCCGTCGATGGAGTCGAATCCCTGATGGGCGTAGATCGTCTCAATGCGTGTCCGCACATTGAGACCGTCGTCGTCCTTCTTGGTCTGCTCATTGCCGTTGAGGGGGGTGAAGTGCCCCGCGGCCCACTGGCCTTCGCCGCGGTGGCGTCCGGCCTTGCGGCGGGGCGTTGCGCTTGCGCGTTCCGGGGTGGCAGCCATGGCGGTGTGTGTCCTTCTGAGCGACTCTGGTGCGGCGGGGTGGTACATCGGCGCGCACCGTCTGACCTGCGCGTGCGGAGGCGGGCAGGGTGTACGGCGGTGGCCGGTGCGAGATGCGGCGGGGAGGTGTCGAGGCGTGCGTGCTCGCCCACGTCGTCGGGGGCGGCGAGGGGTGCGGGGGATGCGGTGGTGCTGCCCGGGGCTTCAGAGCCCTGTGAGGTGCGGGTCAGCCCGCCGGACAAATGGCGCTGGACATGCGGCCGAGGTCGACGTGGCGTCGACTCACCAAGGCAATTCCAGCTCGAGACATGATGGAAGCGTCGCATGGTGGTCTCTGGCGAGTCCACCTTTATCCACTATGCGGACGAATCTGTCTCGCATCGCAAGACGTTGTGGTGTTGGTCACTCCTCGTCCGCGGTCTTGACGTCGAAGACCCGAAAGCCCCGGCGCCGGTAGTTGTCCAGCGCGTACGGTCCGTCCTTGCTGCAGGTGTGCAGCCACACCCGCTTGGTCGGCACCCGGTCCGGCCAGCGCTCCGCCATGTCCCAGGCGCGGGAGGTCCCCCAGGTCAGCAGATGCCCACCGATCCGGCGGCCCCGGAAGGCGGGCAGCAGACCGAAGTACACGATCTCCACCACGCCCTCGTCCTGGCCCTCCAGCTCGATGTACCCGGCCGGGGTCCCGCGCTCGTACGCCACCCACGTCTCCACACCGGGCCGGTACAGATGCTCCTCCCACGCCTCGCGCGACCACAGCAGCCGGTCGGTCCACGACACGTCCGAGCCCACCGAGGTGAAGAGGAAGTGGCCGAACTCCGGGCTCGGCACCTCGGCCCGGGCGATCCGCACCCCCGCCGTGGCGGGCGGCTCCTCCGCCGGGCTGAGATCCGAGGGCGTGGTCTGCTCCAGGTGCCAGGTGGTCACGGTGATGCTCATCTGGACAGATAACCATGGACGCCGTTGACTCGCCTTGACGGGTATCGCTCAAGCGGGGAGGGCGGGGACGGGGTGTCCGGGACCGGGGACGTGGAGGAGTTCGCGGAGCTGTTGCGCGAGCTCAAGGGCAGAACGAACCGCAGCTACGCGGCGCTGGCGGCCCGCAGCGGGGTGAGCGGCTCGGCGCTGCACCGCTACTGCTCGGGGACGAGCGTGCCCGGCGACTACGAGCTGATCGCGCGCTTCGGCAAGGTGTGCGGGGCCAGCGGCGAGGAGCTGCTGGAGCTGCACCGGCGCTGGGTGCTTGCCGACGCCGAACGCAAACGGGACGTCTCCCGCGCCCCGGCCGCCGTATCCGCTGCTCCGACGGGGCCCGCCGGGTCTGCCATCCCTGCCGTCTCACGGGTCGAGACGGGGGCGGCGTTGGATGCCGAGACGGGGGCGGGGGCGGAGCCGGAGCCGGAGAGGTTGGCCCTGGTATCGGCTTCTGTCCCGGCCCCGGCCCCTGCCCCGGAACCCGGGGCCGACCCGCCGCCGTGGCGCCGTCGGCCACTGATCGCCGTGCTCGCCCTGGCCGTGCTCACCGCCGGGGCGGCCGTGGTGCTGTTAGCAGGGAAGGCGCTGACGTCCTCGGACGGCTCGGACGGGTCCTCGGACGATCGGCTGCTGCTGTCCTCCCGCTGTCCGGTCGTGGTGAGCATGGGGCAGGCGGACGCGTGTGTGCATGAGCTCCAGTCGCTGCTCGCCCGCGCGGGCGGCGAGCTCGACATCGACGGGGCCTTCGGACCGGCCACCCAGATGCGGGTCGTGGTGTTCCAGCTCCGCAGCGGGCTGACGGCGAACGGATCAGTGGACGAGCGGACGAAGCGGGCGCTCTACGAGAACGAGGGGAAGCCGCTCGACACCTGGACGCCCGAGCGGGTCACCCGGCGCATCCGCGAGGTCTTCACCGAGGACCCCGAGCGCGCGGTCGGCATCGCGGACTGCGCCTCGTACCTCGATCCCCTCTACACCCTGCCCAACTCCAACGCCACCCGGAACTGGGGCGTCTTCCAGCTCTACGACGGCACCCTGCGCAAGCTGGGCGGCACCCGGGAGCAGGCGCTGGACCCGGACTGGAACATCCGGGCGGCCCATCGGCTGTGGGCGCTCACCCATGACTTCAGCGCCTGGAAAGCCTGCGACCGCGCCTATCGCGCCGGATCGAAGGGGGTCCAGGGCGCCAAGGGGCGCTGATCGCCGCCCGCCGCGCCGCCCGGCATCCCAACGGCCATCCCAGCGCCCGCCGTCTTCGCAGGTCGCGGACGGTTTCCGATCCCGCTGTCCCGATTTCCCCGGTCGGTCGCCCGTCCGACCGGGAGGGCTGGGATCGTGCTGCCGCCGTCCCAGACGGCCCACGGATCCGCAAATGAAGGAGACGAAGACGACCATGGCTGTGACCAGCACCCGGATCAGACTCGGCGCCCTGCTCGGCGGCGCGGTCCTCGCCGCCACCGGCGTTCTCACCGCCCAGAGCGCGGTGGCCGCCCCCAGCGCCCCCGTGGCCGCCGACGCCCCCTCCGCCGCCGCGGTGACCAAGCTCAGCCAATCCGACGCGGCGAACCGGCTGCGCGGCGCCGGGATCTCCTGGACCTCCAGCGGGGGCTGCTCGGACCGCAACAACTCCACCTGCACCTCGTTCGAGCAGATCAACCTGACCACCGTGCAGGGTGCCATCACCCTGAAGGGGGCCACCGGCTGCGCGCTGACCATCACCGGCGGCACGGAGACCGGGCACGCCTCCGGTACGTACAGCCACTGGAACGGCTACAAGCTGGACTTCAGCCCCACGAGCTGCCTCAGCAACTACATCACCGGCACCTTCACCAACATCGGCCCGCGCCCGGGTGACGGCGCCCAGCAGTACAAGTCCGGCTCGGGCAACATCTACGCGCGCGAGAGCAACCACTGGGACGTGACCTACTACAACTGCGGAGGCTGCTGACCCGCGGCCGCCACGCTCTCACCGGCCGTCCGGACGGCTGCAACGCGGCGCAACCTTTGCGCATGGCTGTATCCGGCACGGACAGTGGGCCCGGCGGGCGGAGGGTGGTGCCGAGTCGGCGCGGCATCCCCTCCGCCGACGCCTTTGCCGAAGGTTCCGCCTGCTCACCGGATGAGCGGCGGTGAACATGCCCGATACGGTGAGAAGGTGCAGCCAGCAGAAGAAACACCGAAGCCGTCCGGCCGGCTCCGCAAGGCCCGCGCCCTGTACCGCAATGTGTCCAAGCGCAGGATGGCCTGGCTGCTGCTGAAGGACACCGTCGATTCCTGCATGGAGTACCGGGTCACCGGGCTCGCCGCCGAAGCGGCCTTCTTCACCCTGCTGTCGCTGCCGCCGCTGCTCCTCGGTCTGATCGGGCTGCTCGGCTATTTCGACGCGTGGACCAGCACCGACACGGTGGCCACCATCCGGCAGAACATCCTCGACGCCTCCGCGACCGTGCTGTCCGACCGGGGCGTCAAGGAGATCGCCCGGCCGCTGCTGGACGATGTCATCAAGGGCGGCCGCCCCGATGTGATCTCGATCGGCTTCGCCATCGCCCTGTGGTCCGGCTCCCGCGCGGTGAACGTGTTCGTGGACACCATCACCATCATGTACGGGCTGGAGGGGCGGCGCGGGATCGTCAAGACCCGGCTGCTGTCGTTCCTGCTCTATCTGGTGGCGCTCCTGGTCGGGGCGGTGGCGCTGCCGCTGATGGTGATCGGTCCTGAGGCGGTGGTGGGCCTGCTGCCGTCCAGCGGGGACCCCGTACGGATCCTGTACTGGCCCGTGGTGATGGTGCTGTCCATCGCCTTCCTCACCACGCTCTACCACGTGTCCGTGCCGGTGCGCTCGCCGTGGCGGGAGGACATCCCCGGGGCGCTGGTGGCCCTCGCGATGTGGGTGCTGGGGAGCTTTCTGCTGCGGATCTACCTGGTCCATACGGTCGAGGGCCCGACGATCTACGGCTCGCTGGCCGCACCCGTCGCGGTGCTGCTGTGGATCGGGGTGTCCGCCTTCGCGGTGCTGGTCGGGGCGGCGGTCAACGCCGCGATCGACCGGGTCTGGCCCTCGGTGGCCACGGCCGCCGGGCGTGCGGAGCGCGCCGCCCGCGCCCGGGAGGAGACGGCCCGGCTGCGGGCGAAGGACCAGCGCACGGCGGACGACGGCGCGGCGGAGATCACCCCGCCGTCGGAGTTCCCCGAGCGCTGGGCCCAGTTCCTGCCGCACGGGGACATACGCTCCCGGCTGCACGCCAAGCGCGAGGCGGCGGAGAAGGCCGCCGGGAAGCCGTCGGGGAAGTCCCCGGGCAAGCCCTCGGAGACGTCGGCCGGGAAGCCCGCCGAGCAGCCCCCGGGGAAGGCGTCCGGCGAGCCCCGGACGCCCCGGCAAGCACCGAGGCGTCCGGACGTACGGTCCGCGGCGGACGGCTCGGGCGGCGCCACGGACAGCACCGCGGCGGACGACGACCACCCGGTGCGCTGACGCGCCCACCCCGCCGGAAAATGGATGGCGCCCCCGCGCGGGGCTGGGCTACGGTTCCCCCGTTCCGTGTTGGCCCGTGTTGTTGCGCGTTGAGGAAATCAGGAGGTGAGGACATTGATGACGGTCACGGTGGCGAGCGCTGCTCGCGTTCAGGAGTTCCTCATTCCCACCCCTGCGGCCTCCGGCTGACACCTCTTCGGAGGCCGCTCTTCGAAGGGTTTCCTCCGTGTTCAACACTTCCTCCGACTCCGCGTCTTCGCAGGCTCTCACCGCCTATGGCTGGGACGACGGCTGGGCGGACGCGTTCGCCCCGTACGCCGCGCAGGACCTGATGCCCGGGCGGGTGCTCCGCGTGGACCGTGGCCGGTGCGATCTCGTCACGCCCCTGGGCACCGTACGGGCGGACACCGAGCTGGTGACGCCGCGCGATCCGATGCGGATCGTGTGCACCGGCGACTGGGCCGCCGTGGACGCCGAGGGCGATCCGCGCCACGTCCGGACGCTGCTGCCGCGCCGTACCGCCCTCGTACGGTCCACCTCCTCGAAGCGCTCGGACGGCCAGGTGCTGGCGGCCAACGCCGACTACGCCGTCATCGCCGTCTCCCTCGCCGCCGAACTCGACCTGGGCCGGGTGGAGCGGTTCACCGCACTGGCCTGGGAGAGCGGCGCCCAGCCGCTGCTCGTCCTCACCAAGGCCGATCTGGTGCCCGATCCGGACACCCTGGGCCATCTGGTGTCCGACACCGAGACGGCGGCGCCCGGTGTGCGGGTGCTGCCGGTCAGCTCCGCCACGGGGGAGGGGCTGGAGGAGCTCGGCGCCCTGCTCGCCCCCGGCACCTCGGTGCTGCTCGGCCAGTCCGGCGCGGGCAAGTCCACGCTGGCGAACGCGCTGGTGGGCGCGGCCGTCCAGGACGTACACGCGATCCGTGACAGCGACGGCAAGGGCCGGCACACCACGACCACCCGCGATCTGCTGCCCCTGCCCTCGGGCGGGGTGCTGATCGACACCCCGGGGCTGCGCGGGGTGGGGATGTGGGACGCCGAGGGCGGTGTCGCACGGGCGTTCGCCGAGATCGAGGAGCTCGCCGAGCGGTGCCGCTTCCCCGACTGCGCACACGAGGTCGAGCCGGGGTGCGCGGTGCTCGCCGCGATCGACGACGGCTCGCTGCCGGAGCGGCGGCTGGAGAGCTACCGCAAACTGCTGCGGGAGAACGAGCGGCTCGCGGCCCGTACGGACGCGCGGCTGCGAGCCGAGAAGCGGCGCGACTGGAAGCAGCGGCAGGCGCTCGGCCGCCACATGATGGAGCGCAAGCGCGGACCGATGCGCAAGCCGTAGCGGTCCGTGGGGTCAGCTCACGGCCCGGCTCGTGGCCCCGGGCACGTCCTCCAGGCCCCAGCTGTACACCCAGCGCGGATGGATCCGGATGACCTCGTCGCTCAACTGGGCGCCGAGGTCATGCGGCCCGATGCGCCGCTCCGCCTCCCCGCGGATCTCCACCCCGCACACCATCCACGGCCGCTCGCTGACCAGGCTGTCGACGACCAGCGCCACCTTCGGATGCGTCCCGGTGTTGCGCCACTTCTTCGTCCTGCCCATGGCGAGGCCGCCGATGTCGACCGTGCCGTCCTCGTTGAGGAAGAACGCCACCGGGTTCGCCTGCGGCTGGCCGTCCGCGTCCACGGTGGCCAGCCGGCCGATCCGCTGCGATCTGAGGTAGCCGGCCTCGGGTTCCGTGAAAACAGTCATGCGATCACTGTCGCGCGCACTGTCGCGTGCCCGCGACCGGTGCGCATGAGCCGCGGGACCGGCACCACCTGCGCCAAGAGCGCACGACCGAAACACCGGTTCGGGTGGCTGTGCGCGGTAACTCGACGCCACGATGACCCTGAGACGGTGATACGGAACGAGAGAGCGAGTTGCGATGAACCAGGCCAGGGACGAGTACGACGTCATCGTGCTGGGCGCGGGCCCGGTCGGCGAGAACGTGGCCGACCGGACCCGCGCGGCCGGGCTCTCCACGGCGATCGTGGAGCGTGAACTGGTCGGCGGTGAGTGTTCGTACTGGGCCTGCGTCCCCAGTAAGGCGCTGCTGCGCCCGGTGCTCGCGCGAGCCGAGGCGCGCAAGGTGCCGGGGTTGCGGCAGGCGGTCGGCGGAGCGCTGGCGGCGGCCGATGTCTTCGCCTACCGCGACAAGCAGGTCGGCAACTGGAAGGACGACGGTGCGCTCCCCTGGCTGGAGTCGGCCGGAATCGACCTGGTGCGCGGCCACGGGCGGCTGGTCGGGCCGAAGCGGGTCGCGGTGACGCCGCCGGACGGATCCGGCGGCGAGGAGCGGATCCTCACCGCCCGGCACGCCGTGGCCGTCTGCACCGGAACCCGGGCCTCGCTGCCCGACCTGCCCGGGATCGCCGACGTCCACCCCTGGACCAGCCGGGAGGCCACCAGCTCCTCCTCGGTGCCGGAGCGGCTGATCATCGTGGGCGGCGGTGTGGTGGCCTGCGAGATGGCCACGGCCTGGAACGGCCTCGGCTCTCGCGTCACCGTGCTGGTGCGCGGCTCCGGGCTGCTGGAGCGGATCGAGCCGTTCGCGGGCGAGCTGGTGGCCGAGACGCTGCGGGAGGCCGGGGCCGAGGTCCGCACCGGTACGTCGGTGAAGGGCCTCGCCCGGTCGGGCGGGACGGACGGACCGGTCACGGTGACCCTGGAGAGCGGGGAACGGCTCGAGGCGGACGAGGCGCTGTTCGCCACCGGGCGCACCCCGCACACCGATGACCTGGGCCTGGAGACGGTGGGCCTCGAACCGGGCGGCTGGCTGACGGTCGACGAGACCTGCCGGGTGCGGGACGTACCGGACGGCTGGCTGTACGGAGTGGGAGACGTCAACCACCGGGCGCTCCTCACCCACCAGGGCAAATACCAGGCTCGGATCGCGGGCGCGGCGATCGGGGCACGCGCGCGGGGCGTCGCGCAGTTGGACACGGGCCGCTGGGGCGAGTACGCGACCACCGCGGACGAGGCGGCCGTACCGCAGGTCGTCTTCACCGACCCGGAGGTCGCCGCGGTCGGACTGACCGCCGAGCAGGCCGAGGCCGAGGGCCGCCGCATCCGCGTCGTCGACGTCGACATGGGCCAGGTCGAGGGCGCGGTGCTGTACGCGGACGGCTACCGCGGCCAGGCCCGTATGGTCGTCGACCTGGACCGGGGCCATCCGATCGGCATCACGTTCGTCGGGCTTGGGGTCAGCGAACTGCTCCACTCGGCGACGATCGCCATCGCTGGCGAGGTCCCCATCGAGCGGCTGTGGCATGCGGTGCCGTCGTTCCCCACGATCAGCGAGGTCTGGCTGCGGCTCCTGGAGGCATACCGGGGTTGAGGGGGCGGGGCGGGGGCCGGAGCCGAGGATCCGTCCTTCCTTGAGCTCTTGAGCTCCGCCCCGCCTCCCCGGCGGCGCGTCCCGCAGGGCTTGAGGGGGTCTTGGGCGGGCCTCGTGCCGGTCATCGCGTGGTGTTCCCGTGGAGCCTCCCTGTGGACAATGTGGGGATGAGCCAGCAGGGCGACCGACGCCGTCATGAGGACGACTGGTGGGGCGAGTTGTACGACCCACAGCGTGCCGACGCGGGGCCCGCTGCGGCCCCGGACTCCGTGGACGACCGGTTCGATTCGGCCTCCCGCACACTCGCCGGCGCCGAGGACGCCGGCAACCAGAGACCGGCCGCGGGCGCCCCCTGGGGCCCGCGGACGGGGGAACCGGGCGACGCCGCCCCGGGCCCCGACGCCGACACGGGAGGTGGCCCGCAGGGGTGGCGATCTCCCACCGACGAGGAGCCCGGTGCCGCATCGCCTTTCCGTGGAGAGGCGGGGCCTGGCCCCGCGCGAGGGGACGCTGCGCGGTCCGGTGCGACCCCGCCCTCTCGGGGCGGTGCGGGTTCCGGCGCCGCAACGCAGGGTGCGGGTTCCGGTGCCGCGCCGGGACGTACGGGCTCGGGTGCGGCTTGGGGCGGTGCGGGTTCGGGGTCCGCGCAGGGCGACGAGGGTCCCGGCGCTGTATCGCCTTCCCAGGGCGGTGCGGGGTCCGGTGCCGGGCGAGGGGGCGATGTGGGCTCAGGAGCGGCCCCGCCCTCCCAGAGCGGCACAGGGTCCGGCGCAACACAGGGTGGCGACGCGGGTTCCGGTGCCGCGCCGGGACGTACGGGCCCGGGCGCCGCATGGGGCGGCGCGGGTTCCGGTGCCGCATTGCCCTCGCAGGGCCGCGCGGGAGCCGGTGACCCACAGGGTGACGCGGGTTCAGGGGGCGCACCGGGACGTACCGGTTCGGGGGACGCGCCTGGACGCTCCGGCCCCGGAGGCGCACCCGGCCGTACCGGTTCAGGGGACGCGCCCGGACGCTCCGGTCCGGGGAGCGCGCCCGGGCGTCCTGGGGCTCCGGTCCCTCCACCGCCTCCACGTGGCGCCCGGGCTTCCGTGCCGCGCCGGCCCGACCTCCACCCCGACCCCTCGCGGCCCTGGCGGGCCGCGGCAGCCTCGTATGTCGGCGACGAGCCGCCCACGTACGAGGCCGAGCCGACCACACTTCCCGTCGTCGACTCCGAGGAGCTTCGGGACCTGGTCCCCGACACCGTGCTGGAGGGCGCCCGCTACGGCACGCTGACGCTCCGGGCGGCCTCGCTGCGCGGCGACTCGGCCCGTTACCGGGGCGAGTCGCGGCGGGACGCGCTGCTCGCGGTGCGGTTCGGGATCGGGGACAGTGCCCTCGTCCTGGTGGCCATGGCGAGCGGGCAGCCCGCGGTGCCGGGGGCGCACCGGGTGGCACGCGAGCTGTGCGAGTGGATCGCCGCGGCGGTCGGCCGCAATCAGGCCCGGCTGACGGAGGACATCCACACCGCCAACCGCGGCGCGCTCAGCTCCGGGCTGCACCGGCTCACCGACCGCGCCTACGGGCGCCTGCGCGCCGGCGCGACCGTACGCGGCCTCGCTCCCGCCGACCACACCGCGTCGGTCCGCTGTCTGCTGCTCCCGGCGCATCCGGCCTGCCGTACCCGGGTGTTCTTCGGCGTCGGCGACGGCGGGCTGTTCCGGCTGCGGGACGGCGTCTGGCAGGACCTGGAACCGGCCGGGGGCGAGCGGGACACCGTGGGCGGCCCCGTCCTCGGCTACGGCGGCGGCCGCCCACCCGCCCAGCAACCGCCCCAACCACCCCTCCCGCCCCAACCGCCTTACGCGCAGGCCGATCCCTCATCCGCCGAGCCCAGCCCCAGCCCCGACCCCGGCCCCGACCAAGATCCCGCCCCCGCCCACGGCCCCTTCCGTTTCCGCGCCTCCGTCGCCCGACCGGGTGACACCCTTCTGCTGTGCAGCGCGGGCCTCGCCGAACCCCTGCGCGGTGAGGCAGCCCTCGCCGACCGCTTGGCCGAACGCTGGGACACCGCGGAGGCGCCGGGCCTCGCCGCGTTCCTCGCCGACACCCAGACGGGGGTGAAGGGATACGCCGACGACCGTACGGCGGCCGCCGTCTGGGAGGCGTAAGCGCGCCGTCCATGGGTTGATGGACGAATGGTGACCGGACGAGCGTCACCGATCCCGCCGACCCGGGACGAAAGGGATGAGGGCGCGCGATGGCCAAGCAGACCGTGGCGGAGCAATACGTGGACATCCTGGTGCGCGCCGGCGTGCGGCGGATGTACGGGGTGGTCGGCGACAGCCTCAACCCCGTGGTGGACGCGATCCGCCGCAATGCCGCGATCGAGTGGATCCAGGTGCGGCACGAGGAGACCGCAGCTTTCGCCGCCGGTGCCGAGGCGCAGCTCACCGGGTCCCTCGCCGCTTGCGCGGGCTCCTGCGGCCCCGGGCATGTCCATCTGCTCAACGGGCTCTACGACGCCCACCGCTCCATGGCCCCGGTCATCGCCCTCGCCTCGCACATCCCCAGCAGCGAGATCGGCACCAGCTACTTCCAGGAGACCCATCCCGAGCGGCTGTTCCAGGAGTGCAGCCACTACTGCGAGATGATCTCCAACCCCCAGCAGATGCCGCGCGTGCTGCAGACCGCCGTCCAGCACGCGATCGGCCGCAGCGGGGTCAGCGTGGTCGCCCTCCCCGGCGACATCGCCGCCCGCCCGGCGCCCGAGCGCGCCGAGGAGCACGCCCTGGTGACCTCCCGGCCCACCGTGCGCCCGGGCGACGCGGAGATCGACCGGCTGGCCCGCATGGTCAACGAGGCGGAGCGGGTGACGCTCTTCTGCGGCCGGGGCTGCGCCGGGGCGCATGACGAGGTGATGGCCTTCGCCGAGCTGGTGAAGGCGCCGGTGGGGCACGCCCTGCGCGGTAAGGAGTGGATCCAGTACGACAACCCGTACGACGTCGGCATGAGCGGTCTGCTCGGCTACGGCGCGGCCTACGAGGCCACCCACGAATGCGATCTGCTGATCCTGCTGGGCACCGACTTCCCGTACGGCGCCTTCCTGCCCGACGATGTGCGGACCGTGCAGGTGGACGTCCGCGCCGAACATCTGGGCCGCCGCTCCAAGCTGGACCTGGCCGTCTGGGGCGATGTCCGCGAGACGCTGAGCTGTCTGACGCCGAAGGTGCGCCCGAAGAGCGACCGCCGCTTCCTCGGCCGCATGCTGAAGAAGCACGCCGACGCGCTGGAGGGCGTGGTCAAGGCGTACACCCGCAGGGTGGACAAGCACATCCCGATCCACCCGGAGTACGTGGCCTCGGTGCTGGACGAGGAGGCCGCCGACGACGCGATCTTCACCGTCGACACCGGGATGTGCAATGTGTGGGCCGCGCGCTATCTGTCCCCCAACGGCCGCCGCCGGGTGATCGGCTCCTTCACCCATGGCTCGATGGCCAACGCGCTGCCGCAGGCGATCGGCGCCCAGTTCCTGGACCGCCGCCGCCAGGTGGTCTCGATGTCCGGCGACGGCGGATTCACCATGCTGATGGGCGACTTCCTCACCCTCGTCCAGTACGACCTGCCGGTGAAGGTGATCCTCTTCAACAACTCCGCGCTGGGCATGGTCGAGTTGGAGATGCTGGTCTCGGGCCTGCCCGCACACGGCACCGGCTACCACAACCCCGACTTCGCCCAGATCGCCCGCGCCGCCGGGGTGTACGGCGAGCGGGTGGAGAAGCCCAAGCACCTGCGGTCCGCGCTGCGCGCCGCACTGAGCCACAAGGGGCCCGCGCTGCTGGACATCGTCACGGACCCCAACGCGCTGTCCATCCCGCCCAAGATCAAGGCGGAGATGGTGACCGGCTTCGCGCTCTCGGCCAGCAAGATGGTGCTGGACGGGGGCGTCGGCAGGATGGTCCAGATGGCCCGCTCGAACCTCCGCAACGTGCCGCGCCCCTGATCCAGCTCCAGGGTTCAGCCTCCGGGCTCCAGGCCGTGGGCCGGGCGGCGGTCAGCCGTTCACTGACCGCCGCCCGGCCCCGGCCCCTGCGTCAGCCCCTCACCGCACCGGCCGCAGCCGGAGCGTGAGGATCTGGTGCGGGCGCAGGGCCAGCGTCAGCCCGCCCGGTCCCGTGGCCGCCTCGTGCAACGGACGCTCCAGCAGATCCGTCACATCCGCCCCGAGCACCGGGAAGCCGGTGACCAGCGTGCCCGCCGCCCGGCCGCCGTGGGACTCGTACAGCCGCACCACCACATCGCCGCTGCGGTCCTCGGCGAGCTTGACCGACTCGACCGTGATCGCGGGGTTGTCCACCGACACCAGCGGCGCCCGCTCGGCCGGTCCGGCGGGCAGGGCGCGCAGCGGCAGGTTGAGGGCGAGCCCCTCGGCGACCGCCTCCGCGACGCCCGCGCCCGGCAGCAGGGCGTAGCGGAAGTGGTGGACGCCCAGGTCGGTCTCCGGGTCGGGGCTGTGCGGGGCGCGCAGCAGGGTGAGCCGCACGGTGGTGCCCAGCACCTCGCCGTCGTCCGTGTCGTGCGCCGTACGGGTCACATCGTGGCCGTACGTCGAGTCGTTGAGCACCGCCGCCCCGTAGCCGGGCTCGGCGACCCGCAGCCAGCGGTGCGCGCAGATCTCGAACCGGGCCGCGTCCCAACTGGTGTTGGTGTGGGTGGCGCGGTCCACATGGCCGAACTGGATCTCCGCGGTGGACACCTGGGCGTGGATGTCCAGCGGGAACGCCGCCTTGAGGACCTTCTCCGACTCCTGCCAGTCCACCTCCGTGGCGATGTCGAGGCGCCGGTCGCCCGCGGCCAGCGTCAGCTCCTGGGTGATGCGCGAGGCGCCGAAGGACCGTATGACCCGGACCGTGGCGCGCAGCGGACCGGACTCGATCAGCTCGACGGACTCGGCGTCGGTCAGATCGGTGTGGCTGCGGCGGTAGTGCCGGTCGATGTCCCAGGCGTCCCAGTGGTTGGGGTGGTCGGGGTGGAGCTGGAGGAGGTTGCCGCGGGCGCCCGGGGCCAGCACCTCACGGCTCGCGTCCAGGTCCAGCACCGAGGTGAGCAGCCCCTCGGCGTCGATGGTCACCCGCAGCCGGTCGTTGTCGAGGACGATGGACCGACCGTCGCTCAGCGCGGTCACCGGCGGTGCCCCATGGGGTGCGCCGGTGGTGGTGGCCGCCGCTGCCTGCGGGGCGGCGCCCAGCGGTGCCGCGCCCAGCCCGGCGACCCGCACCGCGACCGCCGTACGGCCGTCGCCCAGCGGCTGGACCGGGGCCCCGGACGGCAGGGCGGCCGCCGTCTCCGCGTCCAGGACGGCGATCTCCTCGCGCTCGTACGGCGAGGCGTTGAGCACGGCGGGCCCGTCACCTCCCAGCGCCGCCACCGCCGCCGCGACGATCCCCGCCAGCTCGGCGCGCGCCCGCTCATAACTGTCCCGCGCCTCGCGGTGCACCCAGGCGATCGACGAGCCGGGCAGGATGTCGTGGAACTGGTGCAGCAGCACCGTCTTCCAGATCCGGTCCAGGTCGTCGTACGGATAGGCGTAGCCGGGCGAGTGCAGCGCGGCGGCCGTGGCCCACAGCTCGGCCTCCCGCAGCAGATGCTCACTGCGCCGGTTGCCCTGCTTGGTCTTGGCCTGGGTGGTGTACGTGGCCCGGTGCAGCTCCAGATACAGCTCGCCCGACCACACCGGTGCCTTGGCCCCGTACTCCCGCTCGGCCTCCGTGAAGAACGCCGAAGGTGGCTGGATCTCGACGGTCGGCGAGCCCTCCAGGGAGGCGAGCCGCCGCGCCTTCTCCATCATCTCGCGGGTCGGGCCGCCACCGCCGTCGCCGAAGCCGAAGGGCACCAGCGAGCGCGTGGCCAGTCCCTTGTCGGCGAAGTTCCGCTCGGCGTGGGCGAGTTCGGAGGCGCTGAACCGGGCGTTGTAGGTGTCCACCGGAGGGAAGTGGGTGAAGACCCGGGTGCCGTCGATGCCCTCCCACCAGAAGGTGTGGTGCGGCATCTTGTTGACCTGGTTCCACGACAGCTTCTGGGTGAGGAACCACTTCACCCCCGCCAACTTGGCGAGCTGCGGGAAGGCGGCCGTGTAGCCGAAGGAGTCCGGCAGCCAGATCTCCTCGGTGTCCACCCCCAGCTCCTCCAGGAAGAACCGCTTGCCGTGCACGATCTGCCGGGCCAGCGCCTCGCCGCCGGGCATATTGGCGTCCGACTCGACCCACATCGAGCCCACCGGAGCCCAGGTGCCGTCCGCCACCGCCTTCTTGATCCGCTCCCAGATATGCGGCTGGTGCTCCTTGACCCAGGCGTACTGCTGCGCCTGCGAGCAGGCGAAGACCAGCTCCGGGTACTCGCCCGCGAGCGCGGTGACATTGGCGAAGGTGCGGGACGCCTTGCGCACCGTCTCGCGCAGCGGCCACAGCCACGCCGAGTCGATATGGGCGTGCCCGGCGGCCGAGACCCGGTGCGCGCTGGAGTGCGCGGGACGGCTGAGCGCGTCGGTCAGCTCGGCACGGGCGGCGGCCGCGGTGCCGGGGACATCGTGCAGATCGAGCGCGTCCAGCGCGTTCTCCAGGGCGCGCAGGATCTCATGGCGGCGCGGCCGGTCCGCCGGCAGCTCGCCCATCAGCTCCGACAACACCTCGATGTCCAGGATGAGATGCCAGACGGTCTCGTCGAGGACGGCCAGCTCCGCCGAGGCGAAGCGGTACAGCGGCTCCTCCCCGGCGGTCAGCACATCGCCGAGCCGGGTCGGGATGAAACCGTCGCGCAGCACGGACGGGTTGGCGGCGGCCTCCAGCAGCAGCCGTACGGGCTCGCCGCCGGCCGCGGGGGCCGCGACCGGGATATGGCGGTTGCGCGGATGGATGCCCTTGATCGGCACGCCCTCCGCGTCGTACACCAGCCCCTCGGCCTGGAACCCCGGGGCGTCGTCGGTGAAGCCCGGGTCGATGACGGCCTCCACCCGCCGCCCCGCCCACTCCTTGGGCACGCTGCCCTCCAGCCGGAACCACCAGGTAGACCACGGACTGCCCCAGTCCGTGCCGGTGGTGAACGACTCGTAGGTGCCGGCCAGCGCCTCCGCGACCGGCACCGGCTCACCGGGGGTGCGCCACGCGGAGAGGGTCAGCGGCACCCGGGCCGTGTACTGGGCGGGCCTGATGAACTGGCGCAGCGCGCGCTCCAGGCGGCCCTCCACCAATGGTCGGTCGTCGTGCATCACGGCTCCTCGGCTCGAGCTCGGTGGATCACTCAGCGGATCACTCCCAGCATTTCCCTCGGTGTGTGGATGGCAACACCCGGGCATGCATTTCCGTGAGCGTGTTCGACGACATTCGACGCTGGCCGCCGCCTCGGGGCGGCCGGGGCGGGGGAGGATGAAGCGTCAGCCTGTACGGCCGGGCCGGCTGCCCGGGCACGGTCGGCCGGATGCGCGGCCGAAGGCCGCGGAGGCTGTTCCGGTGGAGCGTGGCCCGGTCCTGACCAGACGATTGGCGCACGACGATCTCGCGTTGGTGGCGCAGGTCCGCGCGGAGCTGCGCGAGCTGCTGCGGCACTGGGGCAGGCCCGGCCGGGCCGACCTCGCCGAGCTGCTCACGAGCGAGCTGGTGACCAACGCACTGGTGCACACCGGCCGTGGCGCACAGATCGCGGCCTCGCTGGGGGACGGGCCGGGCGCGCGCGTCACCGGACGATTACGGGTGGAGGTGCGGGATTTCGTGTCCCGGCACCCGACGCTGCGCGACCGGCCCGCGGAGGACAGCACATCCGGGCGCGGACTGCTGCTGGTGCATACGCTCGCGGAGGCCTGGGGCGTGCGGGCGCACGGGGTGGGCAAGGTCTTGTGGTTCGAACTCGAAGCGGAAGGCGTTCCGTAGCCGCGCGCCGCGGCGCGTCGGGCGTGCGATGTGCCGGACACGCCGGCGCGTTGGGCGTGTGGTTACGGAGCCGCCGAGCGGCGGGCGGGGACACGCGTCCCCGCCCCGGCCGCCCGCTCAGCCGAAGGCGCGCTCGATCTGCGCGAGCTTCTCCTCGAGGGAGTCCAGCCGCGGGATCGTGAGCGTGTCGTCCTCGGCCGTGAGGTCGATGGTGTGGGGACGGCCGGCCTCGGAGTCCTTGTCCTTCTCACCGAAGCCGAAGCTGAAATCCCGGTCGCGGTCCCTGTTCCGGTCGCGGTCCAGGTCGCCGAGCCCGGCCTCGGCGCCACCCGCGGACCGCAGGGCGGGCCGGGCGGAGGCGGCGGAGAGCTGACCCTGGTCCGGGGCCCCGGCGGTCTCCAGCACCTTCTCGCCTATGGCGGGCTCCGAACTGAGCTGCGCGGGCTGCGCGGTGGCGGCGGTGACCTCCACCTGACGGCCGCCACGACGGCCCCACATCCGGTGCTGCCGGTTGATCGCCCGGATCCGGGCCCGGTCCAGCTTCTCCTGGTCGCGCCGGCGGGTGCGGTTGTGCTCCTTCTCGCGCCGGTCCTCGCGGACCTCCTCGACCGCCTCGTCCAGCGTCCGCACGCCCTCGAGCAGCATCAGCGACCATGCGGCGAAGGTCTCGCGCGGAGCGCGCAGCCAGCGGACGACGCGGATCTGCGGCAGCGGCCGCGGCACCAGGCCCTGCTCGCGCAGCGCCGCCCGGCGGGTCTGCTTCAGGGCCCGGTCGAAGAGGACCGCCGCCGAGAGCGACATGCCCGCGAAGAACTGCGGGGCGCCCGCGTGGCCCATGCCGCGCGGCGCGTGCACCCAGTTGAACCAGGCCGCCGCACCCGCGAACAGCCACACCAGCATGCGCGAGCCGAGCGCCGCGTCACCGTGGCTGGCCTCCCGCACCGCCAGCACCGAGCAGAACATCGCCGCGCCGTCGAGACCGAACGGCACCAGGTACTCCCAGCCGTTGGTCAGCGCGAGGTTCTCCCGCCCGAAGCCCACCAGGCCCTGGAAGGAGAGCGCCGCGGCCACCCCGGCGCAGCAGAACAACAGGACATAGGCGGCCATCCCGTAGACGGCCTCCTTACGGCGCCGACGCTCTTCGCTGCGCTCCCAGGAGTCGGTGATGGCGCTCTCGTCCTTCTTCCGTCGGCCGCGCGCGAGGACAACCGCCGCCCCCACGACGCCGGCGAGCGCCACGACGACTGGCAGAACCAGCGATATGTCGGTCAGTCTCATCCGGTGCCCCTTGATTGGCTTCCATGAACTTCCGGCCGCAGTACGGCCTACCGCGCGCGACATCCTGGCGGAATCCTGCCGGGCCTCGAGCGGTTTTGGGACAAGAGGCCGCCAAGTAGGCGGGGGGACACGCGGATAGGTGCGATGCGATCCGAACACTCGCGCTGTGCAAGCGGCTTGATTCTATTCACGGAACCCGATCGCGGGTAATCCGACCGATCGGCTTGCCGTCGGCGTACTGTCCGTGTACGAGGCGTAACGTTACCGCCACCTTAATTGATGTTTACGGGCTTTGCCCGGGCGCGGCCTCCGCATATCGTTCGATGGGATGTCAGGAGGACCGGAGTGGAGCAGTCCGAAGCACAGGTGGCGATGGAGCCGCCGCCCTCCTGTGGCGCGCCCGCGGCACGCAGGTCTCCGCGCCGCCACTCGGTGCGCGGCCAGATCCTGGACGCCCTGCGGGAGGCGTTGGCCGGCGGTGAGCTGATCCCGGGCGAGGTGTACTCCGCCCCGGTCCTCGCCGAGCGCTTCGGCGTCTCTCCCACCCCCGTACGGGAGGCCATGCAGCAGCTCGCGGGCGAGGGCGCCGTCGAGGTGGTGCCGAACCGGGGCTTCAGGGTCTCCCGCCGCAGCGAGCGCGATCTGGCCGAGCTGGCCGAGGTGCGGGCGCTGCTGGAGGTCCCGGTGATGCTCGGCCTGGCGGAGGCCATCGCGCCCGAG
This sequence comes from Streptomyces violaceusniger Tu 4113, assembly GCF_000147815.2. NCBI lineage: Bacteria > Bacillati > Actinomycetota > Actinomycetes > Kitasatosporales > Streptomycetaceae > Streptomyces > Streptomyces violaceusniger. The sequence continues at coordinate 2,395,232 of NC_015957.1, forward strand.
CGCTGGGCCGGGCTGCGGCCCTTCGCCGAGGCGACGGCGGCTGCCGCCATGACCGGCGACCGGGCCGCCTACCTGGAGTCGGACCGCACCTTCCACCAGACCGTGCTCGGACTGGCCGGAAACCAGCAGCTCGTGATCGTCGCCGACGATCTGCACCGCCGTGCCCAGTGGCCGCTGGCCTGCGGCCGGACGACCCGCACCGCCGACCTCCTCGCCGACGCGGAGGAGCACATGGCCCTCCTCGACGCCTTGGCCGCCCGCGACCTCGACACGGTCGAATCCCTCACCCGGGCCCACTTCGTCCCGACGGTCTGAGGGCTGTGGGGGCGCAGGCCCCCGCGCCCCGGCCCGTGCCCACCACTGCCTTCGCCGGGCCGCCCGCCCCAGGGCGCATGCCCCGGGGCGAGCCGGTGCGGGTCAGTCGGCGGTGTCCGCCGGGGTGAGCTGTTCCGCGAGCCAGACGGGGACGCCGCCCAGCAGGCGGACCAGGCGGGCCGCTTCGGTGCGCAGGCGGGTGGCCTCGTCGGGGTCGGGTTCGATGTCGGCCAGGGCGGCCAGGGCCGGGCCGATGCCGACCAGATAGCCCAGCTCCTCACGGATCCGCAGCGACTCGGCGAAGCCGTGGCGCGCTTCCGCCAGATCGCCGTCCCCCTCCGCCATGGCGGCCAGATGCCGCCAGGTGAACGAGCGCAGCAGGGTGTCGCCGTGGGCCGCCGCGCCCGCGTGGGCGCGCTGGAAGGCGGCCAGGGCGCCGGTCGGGTTGTGGGCGAGGTGCTGGGAGATCAGCCCGCGCCGGAAGTCCAGCAACGGCCGGATCGGGGAGCCCGGTGAGAGCAGCGCGGCGGCGCGGCCGAGCGCGGTCCGCGCCTCGTCCGCCCGGTCCCGCACCCCGAGCAGCGTGGACGCGTACGCCAGATAGCCGCGTTCGCACGCGGTCGCGCCCCGCTCGGTGTCGGTGAGCGCGAGCGCCTCCGCCGCCCGCAGGGCGTCATCGGCCGCGTCCCAGCCCGCCGAGGTGTACATGCACCGTTCGATCAGGACGGCGCTGCGCTTGAGCGCGGCGCCGGCGTCGTCCACCGCATGCGGGGTGAGCAGTTCGGCGGCGTCCTTCCAGCAGCCGCGCGAACGCAGCCGCCACACCGCCGTGTCGAGTGGGTCGTCCACGAGCGGGTCGAGCCCGCGCCCCGCCTGTACCTCGGAATGAGGATCGGACGATCCAGGTGGTGACATGGCGGTGTCCGCCACATTGCCCTCCCCAAGCGCGCCATCGAGCCGGAAGCTGTGGGCGAATCTCAGCATGAATGCGCGCGCCCGGCCAAGAGGTTGGTGTGAATCAATTCACAAACCCCTGGCAAGAGTGATGACGCGTTGTCACGCGCCCGGGCGTGTCCCCGGGCCGCGGTCACGCCCCGCCGGGCGTCAGCTCATGCGCAGCGCGAGGAAGAAGTCCAGCTTGTCCTCCAGGCGGGACAGCTCGCGCCCGGTCAGTTGCTCGATCCGGCCGATCCGGTAGCGCAGCGTGTTGACGTGCAGATGCAGCCGGGAGGCACAGCGCGTCCAGGAGCCGTCGCAGTCCAGGAACGCCTCCAGGGTCGGGATCAGCTCGGCCCGGTGGCGCCGGTCGTACTCGCGCAGCGGGTCCAGCAGCCGGGCGGTGAAGGCACGCCGCACATCGTCCGGGACGAAGGGGAGCAGCAGTACGTGCGAGGCCAGCTCCTGGTGCCCGGCCGCGCAGACCCGCCCGGGGCGTGCGGCGGCGACGCGCCGGGCGTGCCGGGCCTCCTCCAGGGCGCCGCGCAGCCCGTCGGCGGAGTGGACGGCGGCGCTGACGCCGAGGGTCAGCCGGCCGTCGCCGTCCAGACCGCGGGAGAGCGGCTCCCGGACGGCGGTGAGCAGCGCGTCGGCATACAGCCCCTCCGCGGCGTGGTCCATGCCGCCGCCCTCCGACGGGCCGTCGGTGAGCGCCGGGAGGGGGACCAGTGCCACCGCCTCCTCGCCGGTGTGCGCCACGGCGATGCGGTCCGAGAGCTCCGGCCCGGGCGCGGCCGGGTCGACCAGGATCTCCTCCAGCAGCGACTGGGCGGCCCGGGCGCCGAGGACGGCCCCGCCGTCCCGCGTAAAGCCCTCTCTCGCGGCGCCGTCCCGCACCGCACTCTCACGCGCCCCGCCGTCCGCGCCGTGCTCCGCCTCCGCCGTGACGCCCCACTCCACCCGGGCCACCACCACCTGCCAGTGCGGCGCCGTGCCGAGCCCTGGCAGCAGCACCGGGGCGGCCACCCGCAGCCGGGCCGCGATCTCGGCGGGCGGCGCGCCCGTCTGGACCAGCTCCAGCACTTCCTGGGCGAGCCTGCGCCGCACGGTGCGCGACGCGTTCCGCCGGTCGCGCTCGACGGCGATGAGCTGGGTGACCCCATAGAGCAGATCCAGCCGTTCCTCGGGCCATTCGTCGGCGTCCGCGCCGACCACCAGCAGCCAGTCGGACAGCACGGTCTCGCGGACCTCGTCGCCCGTCTCCCCGCTGTGGATGGGGAAGAGGGAGTACGTCATGCCGTCCGCGGCGGTCATCCGGTGCGGGCCGCGCCGCCCGTCGTGCTGGGCGGCCAGATGCTCGCCCGCAAGCTGGGCGCGGACCGCCGCGGGCGGCTCCGCTGCCGCTCCGGCGGCGGTGGGCCCGGCGATCCGGCGGCCGGTGGGGGAGAGCACCCACGCGGTCAGGTCCAGGTCCGAGCGGAGCAGGTCCAGGGCCACCTCGGGGCCGCCGCCCGCGGGCCCGGACGTCATCAGCCGCCGGTGCCGGTCGACGACCGCCGCCAGATCCCCGGCCCGCTCACCGGAGACCTGGCGCACCACATGCTCGGTGATGGTGGCGAACGCGACGTCCTCGACCACGGAGAACAGCGGCAGCCGATGCCGTCCGCAGGCCAGCACCAGATCCTCGGGCACGGCGCCCAGCTCCGCCTCGCCCGCCGCCAGCCCCGCCACCCCGGCCGCCGCGAGGATGCGGACGAACCGCTCGGAGTCCTCCGGCTCGCGCCGCCACGCGAGCCCGGTCAGCACGAGTTCACCGCCCGAGAGATAGCGGCTGGGGTCGCGCAGATCGGTGGTCATGACGCCGCGTACGGTACGGTCCAGCTCGCTCGCGCCACCGAGCAGGCGCAGGCCCAGGGTGTCGTTCTCCAGCAGTGCGCGCAGCCGCATGGGATGCCAGCCGATCTTGTTCCGTGTTGCCGGTCGAATACCGCGAGGTTTCGGGGCCCCGCCGTTCGTTCGAATCTACAAGACCCGCCCACTGGCCAGCCAATTGCTTCATGTCTTCGGTGACTGCACCATGTGGCCCACACCTCGGTCTACTGGCGTTGAGTCGCGTGCAGAGTTCTGGGAGGGGGCTCCCGCCTGCCGACGGCGACGCCGACGATTCGAGAAGAGAGACCCATGGACTTCCTGCGCCCCGCCGGCTGGGAGGAGGCGCTCGCCGCGAAGGCCGAGCACCCCACCGCCGTGCCCATCGCGGGCGGCACCGATGTGATGGTCGAGATCAACTTCGATCACCGGCGGCCCGAGTATCTGCTCGATCTGACCCGCGTCGCCGAACTGGCCGAATGGGAGGCCACCGACCGTACGGTCCGGCTGGGCGCGGGCGTCCCGTACACCCGGATCATCGAGGAGCTGCGGACCGAGCTGCCGGGGCTGGCGCTCGCCGCGAACACCGTCGGCTCACCGCAGATCCGCAACCGCGGCACCGTCGGCGGCAACCTCGGCGCCGCCTCGCCCGCCGGGGACGCGCATCCCGCGCTGCTGGCGGCCGGGGCCGAGGTGGAGGCGGCGTCGGTGCGCGGCACCCGGCGGATTCCCGTCGAGGAGTTCTTCACCGGGGTCAAGCGCCATGCCCTGGAGCCCGATGAGCTGATCCGGGCGGTGCACATCCAGAAGGCGGACGGTCCGCAGCAGTTCTCCAAGGTCGGCACCCGGAACGCCATGGTGATCGCGGTCTGCGCCTTCGCCGTCGCGCTCCATCCGCGCACCCGCACCGTGCGCACCGGCATCGGATCGGCCGCGCCCACGCCCGTACGGGCCCATGAGGCCGAGGAGTTCCTGGGCGCGGCGCTCGAGGAGGGCGGCTTCTGGGACAGCGGGGCGCCCCTCGACCCGTCGACCGCCCGGCGGTTCGCCGAGCTGTGCGCCGGGGCGTGCCGCCCGATCGACGACGTACGCGGCAGTGCCGCCTACCGCCGCCACGCGGTGGGGGTCATGGCGCGCCGCACGCTCGGCTGGACCTGGGAGGCGTATCGCGAGGGAGACGGGAGGACCGCACAGTGCGCGTGAACATCACGGTCAACGGGCGGCCGTACGAGGCCGATGACGTCTGGGAGGGCGAGTCCCTGCTGTACGTGCTGCGCGAGCGGATGGGGCTTCCCGGTTCGAAGAACGCCTGTGAGCAGGGCGAATGCGGTTCCTGCACGGTCCGCCTCGACGGGGTGCCGGTATGCGCCTGTCTGGTGGCGGCGGGGCAGGCCGAGGGCCGCGAAGTGGTCACCGTCGAGGGACTCGCGGACCACGCCCGGCAGCGGTCCGCCTATGCGGCTGGGGCCGTTCGCCCTGGGGAGCCCCGGACGGGCCGCTCCGGGGAGCCCGAGGTCCGTCCCGCGGAGCCGGATGCCGTCCGCTCCGGGGAGCCCGGGCCGGGCCACCCCGTAGAGCCCGAGGCCGTCCGCTCCGGGGAGCCTGGGCCGGGCCGCCCCGCAGAGCCCGAGGCAGCCCACCCGGGGAAGCCCGAGGTCGGCCACCCCGTAGGGCCCGAGGCCGTCCGTCCCCGGCCGCCCGAACCATCCCGCCCCGAGCCATCCCGCCCCGAGCCATCCCGCCCCGAACCATCCCGCCCCGAACCATCCCGCCCCGGGCAGGTCGCCCCGCTGGCCCCCGTCCAGCAGGCGTTCATCGACGCCGGCGCCGTCCAGTGCGGCTTCTGCACCCCCGGGCTGCTCGTGGCCGCCGATGAGCTGCTGGAGCGCACCCCCGACCCCTCCGACGCCGATATCCGCGAGGCGCTCTCCGGCAACCTCTGCCGCTGCACCGGCTACGAGATGATCCTCGACGCGGTCCGGCTCGCGGCCGCCCGCACCGGGAAGGCGGTCTGACCATGGCAGCCGACCGCACCGCCAGTGCCCCTACCGCCCTCAACCAGGCCACCGGCGCCACCAGGGGGACGATCGGCGAGTCCACCCTGCGCCCCGACGGCACCCTCAAGGTGACCGGCGAGTTCGCGTACTCCTCGGATCTGTGGCACGAGGACATGCTGTGGGGCTTCACCCTCCGCAGCCCGTACGCCCACGCCGCGATCAGGTCCATCGACACCGCCGAGGCGCTCGCCCTGCCCGGCGTGTACGCCGTCATGACCCATGACGATCTGCCCGCCGAGACCCACTACGGCCTGGAGATCCACGACCAGCCCGTGCTCGCGGAGGACCGGGTCCGCTACCACGGCGAGCCCGTCGCCATCGTCGCCGCCGACCACCCCGAGACCGCCCGCCGCGCCGCCGCCCGGATCGCGGTGGAGTACGAGGAGCTGCCGCTGGTCGTCGACGAGGCCACCGCCACCGCGCCGGGCGCGCCGCTGCTCCACCCCGGCCGCCGGGACCACTACGCCGCCCACGCCCCGCACCCGAACATCGTGCACCGCCAGCCCGTCCTGCGCGGCGATGTCGCCGCCGCCCGGGCCCGCGCCGATGTGGTGGTCCGCCGGGACTACGAGGTGGGCATGCAGGACCAGGCGTTCCTCGGCCCGGAGTCGGGGCTCGCGGTGCCCGCCGAGGACGGCGGTGTGGACCTCTACATCGCCACCCAGTGGCTGCATGTCGACCGCGATCAGCTCGCCCCGGTCCTCGGGCTGCCCGCCGACAAGGTGCGGCTGACGCTGTCGGGGGTGGGCGGGGCGTTCGGCGCGCGCGAGGACCTGTCGATGCAGGCGCACGCCTGTCTGCTGGCGCTGCGCACCGGAAAGCCCGTCAAGATCGTCTACAACCGGTACGAATCCTTTTTCGGCCATGTCCACCGCCACCCCGCCACGCTCACCTATGAACACGGCGCGAGCCGCGACGGCACGCTGCTCTACGTCCAGTGCCGCATCGTCCTGGACGGCGGGGCGTACGCCTCCTCCTCCCCGGCGGTCGTCGGCAACGCCGCCTCCCTGTCGATCGGCCCCTACGTCGTCGAGAACGTCGACGTCGAGGCCATCGCGCTCTACTCCAACAACCCGCCCTGCGGGGCGATGCGCGGCTTCGGCGCCGTCCAGGCGTGCTTCGCCTACGAGGCGCAGATGGACGCGGTGGCGGCCGAACTCGGCCTGGATCCGGTGGAGTTCCGGCAGCGCAACGCCATGTCCCAGGGCGCCACCATGCCCACAGGACAGCTCGTCGACTCCCCGGCCCCGGTCGCCGAGCTGCTGCGCCGGGTCAAGGCGCTGCCGATGCCGCCCGAGCGCGGGTGGGAGGCGGCGGGCGGCCCCGTGGACGTACGGGCCCTGCCGGGCGGGCTGTCCAACACCACCCACGGCGAGGCCGTAGTACGCGGGGTGGGCTATGCGGTCGGCATCAAGAACGTCGGCTTCTCCGAGGGCTTCGACGACTACTCCACCGCCCGGATCCGGCTGGAAGTGATCGGTGGCGAGCCGGTCGCCCTGGTGCACACCGCGATGGCCGAGGTCGGCCAGGGCGGAGTCACCGTGCACGCCCAGATCGCCCGCACCGAGCTGGGCGTCGACCAGGTCACCATCCACCCGGCCGACACCCGGGTCGGCTCGGCCGGCTCCACCTCCGCCTCCCGCCAGACGTATATGACGGGCGGCGCCGTCAAGCACACCTGCGAGGCGGCCCGGGAGGAGGTGCTGCGGCGCGGCCGCGAGCGGTTCGGCGCCTCCCACCCCGCCTGGGCGGAGCCCGCCCGGCTGCGGCTGGCGGACGGCAAGGTGGTCACCGACGGCGGTGAGGTGATCGGCGACCTCGCCGGGATCCTCGGCGACGAGGCGATCGACCTGGAGCGGGAGTTCCGGCACCGGCCGACCGAGCCGTTCGATCTCCGTACCGGCCAGGGCTTCGGCCATGTGCAGTACTCCTTCTGCGCCCATCGCGCGGTCGTCGAGGTCGACACCGAGCTGGGGCTGGTCAAGGTGGTCGAGCTGGCGGCCGCGCAGGACGTGGGCAAGGCGATCAACCCGCTGTCGGTGGTCGGGCAGATCCAGGGCGGTTCCACGCAGGGGCTCGGGCTCGCGGTGATGGAGGAGATCGTCGTCTCGGCGGACGGGGCGCGGGTCCGCAATCCGTCCTTCACGGACTATCTGATCCCCACCATCCTGGACACCCCGGCCATGCCGGTGGACGTGCTGGAGCTGGCCGACGACAACGCCCCGTACGGGCTGCGCGGCGTCGGCGAGGCGCCCACGCTCTCCTCGACCCCGGCCGTCGTCGCCGCCATCCGCGCGGCGACGGGCCTGCCTCTGAAGCGCGTGCCCGTGCGCCCGGAGCACCTGACGGGTACCTGAGGGCAGATATCGGGAGCCGAGTGCGTTGTTCCGGATATCGATGTGCCGCGTACCGATGCGCCGCCCAAGGAGCTGATCACCATGCTGGACATCGCCGCCGAGCTGCACCGCTGGTGCGAGGAGGGCCGGGACTTCGCGGTGGCCACCGTGGTCTCCGTGGGCGGCAGCGCGCCCCGGCAGCCCGGGGCCGCGCTCGCCGTGGACGCCGAGGGCACGGCGGTCGGCAGCGTGTCCGGCGGCTGTGTCGAGGGCGCGGTGTACGAGCTGTGCCAGGAGGCGCTGCGCACCGGCGAGACCGTACGGGAGACCTTCGGCTACTCCGACGAGGACGCCTTCGCGGTCGGCCTGACCTGCGGCGGAGTCATCGATGTGCTGGTCACCCCGGCCCCGGCGGCCGACCGCCGGGTGCGCCCGGTGCTCGCCGCCGCCGCGTCCGCCGCCGCCGAGGGCCGGACGGCGGCGCTGGCCCGGATCGTGGACGGCCCGCCCGAGCTGCTGGGCCGCGCCCTGCTCGTCCGCCCGGACGGCGGCTGGGACGGCACCCTGGGCGGCCACCCCGAGCTGGACCGTACGGCGGCCGCGGAGGCCCGCGCCCTGCTGGACGCCGGGCGCACCGCGACCGTGGTCATCGGCGCCGAGGGAAGCCGCTGCGGGCGGCCCGTCACCCTGCTCGCCGAGGCCAGCGTGCCGCCGCCGCGCATGATCGTCTTCGGGGCGGTGGACTTCGCGAGCGCGCTCGTGCGGATAGGGAAGTTCCTGAATTACCACGTCACGGTCTGCGACGCCCGCCCGGTCTTCGCGACCGCGCTCCGCTTCCCGGACGCCGACGAGGTGGTCGTCGACTGGCCGCACCGCTATCTGGAGAAGACCGAGGTGGACGCCCGCACGGTGCTGTGCGTGCTCACCCACGACCCGAAGTTCGATGTGCCGCTGCTGGAGCGGGCGCTGCGGCTGCCCGTGGCGTACGTCGGCGCCATGGGCTCGGCTCGCACCCACCGGGACCGGCTGCGGCGGCTGCGCGAGGCCGGGGTGGGCGAGCCGGAGCTGGCCCTGCTGCGCTCCCCGATCGGGCTCGACCTCGGCGCACGTACGCCCGAGGAGACGGCGCTGTCCATCGCGGGCGAGATCGTCGCGAACCGGCGGGGCGGCAGCGGAACGCCGCTGACGGGTGCCCGGACCCCGATCCACCACGACACCCGGGCGGCCTCGGACCGGATCGGCTCGGTCGCCTGACGTCACCGATATCACCTGACATCGGATCAGATAACAGAAGGATCGTCTGACATAAGGCCACTCCTGAGCGGGAAAAACCCTCCGCCACCTGGCGGAGGCTTCTCTTGCCGGGCGCCGGTTTCTGAGTGAGAGTCAGAAAACGACCTTGGTCCTGCCGCCCCCTGGAGTGCGCACGTGCGTAAGAGACGCAAGATTCTCACCGTGTCGACGGCCGTCGTGGCCGCGGCCACCCTGCCCCTGCTGATCAGCCCCGTGGTGAGCGCGGCCGCGCGGGAGGACGACGACGATTCCTCCCGCATCGCCCGCCTCTACGCCCCTCCCCCCGACCGGGACTCCTACCGCCAGGTGGCCCGGCTCGCCTGGCGGGGCGACTTCCGCGACTCCGCCGGACTCCTTGCCATGGTGCGGACGCCGCAGGCGGTCTGGTACGGCGACGAGAGCCCGGAGCGGATCGAGCGGCTGGTCCGCAGGACGACGCGGAGCGCCGACGTGCAGGGGAAGCTGCCGGTCCTCGCCCTCTACAACATCCCGGGCCGTGACTGCGGCAGCTACTCGAGCGGGGGAGCGGACGACCTCGCCGCGTACGAGGCGTGGATCGACGCCGTCGCCGAGGGTATCGGCGGCCGTAAGGTGCTCATCGTCCTCGAACCCGATTCGCTGGCGCTGCTGCCCTCCGACTGCGCCGACGAATCCAACGCCGATCAGACCGCCGTCGAGGAGCAGCCCGTCGAGGAGCAGCCCGCCGAGGAGCAACTCGCCGCCGAGCAGCAGACGGCCGTCGAGCAACAGCCCGCCGCCGAGGCACCGTCCACCGATCTGCCCCCGCTGCCCGACCCCGGCGCCTCAACGGCCCCGCCCGCCGCATCGGACGCCCAGGGCACCGGCCAGGACGCCGCGCAGTCTCCGGACGCGCAGTCCCCGGACGCCCAGTCCCCCGACCCGCGACTCCCCGCCTACGAGACCCCGGCGCCCAAGCCCGCCGAGGCCCAGGAGCCCGCCGGCCTCGAGCCCTCCGCGTCCCAGAGCCCCGCCCCCGAGCCCTCCACCGAGCAGCCCGGCACCCTCCCCGAGCTGCCCCCGCTCCCCAGGCCCGACCCCATGACCCCCGACCTCGAGGACGTGGGCGACCTGGACACCCCGGTGGTCGAGGACCAGGAGACCGCCGCCCGCTACTCCGAGATCAACTACGCGGTCGACAGCCTTACCGCGCTCGGCAACACCTCGGTCTACCTGGACGCGGGCCACGCCGGCTGGCACTCCGTCAGCAGCATCGTGCCCCGTCTCCTCAAGGCCGGGATCGACCGCGCCACCGGCTTCGCCCTCAACGTCTCCCACTACCAGACCGACCCCGACAGCGCCTGGTACGGCCGGCTGGTCTCCTCCTGCCTCGCCTACGCCGACGAGGGCGGGGACCCCGAGGACTGCGCCGACCAGAGCTGGTCGCGGCGGCACGCCCGCCGCTGGCTGCACGCCCATGTGCCGGACGACCCGGGCGGTATGAAGCACTTCGTCACCGACACCAGCCGCAACGGCCAGGGCCCGTGGGCCCCCAGGGCCGGGGCGCACACCGACGCGCAGTCGTGGTGCAACCCGCCGGCGCGGGGCCTGGGCAGGCGCCCCACCACCCGCACGGGCGACGCACTGCTGGACGCCGCGCTGTGGGTGAAGACGCCCGGCGAGTCGGACGGGCGGTGCCTGCGCGGCACCGACGGGCCCTTTGACCCGGTGCGCGGGACCGTCAACCCCGACGCGGGGGAGTGGTTCCCCGAGCAGGCGCTGGAGCTGGTCCGCTACGCGGAACCGTCGGTCAAGGTCTTCCGCCGGTCCCCCGGCCGCTGACGCTCGGCGGTCAGCCCGCCGGATTGTGCCGGACGAGGGCGTCGACCAGGCCGGACGCGGTGTTCGGGAAGTCCATCGGAACGATCCCGAGCCCGGTCCAGCCCTGGGCCTCGGCGCCCTCCAGGAACGACTTCACCTGCGGGTTCAGCTGGTCCGCGTTGGAGCGGGGCGGCAGCAGGGCGGCGGTGGAGACATAGTTCATGAAGAGCTTGCCGGGCTGGGCCGCCGCCTTGCGGAACTGCGCCTCGATCTTCGGGTACTTGCCGAAGGGCTCCGCCATGTAGTCGTCCTGGATGTCGAAGAGCCCCCCGTCGCCGTACCGCACCCCCGGCATGTTGTCCGAGTCGGCGAGCAGCACCACCCTGCCCCGGGCCTGGCCCAGGGTGGGGAGGGTGTTGTCCAGGCGGAACAGCGAGCGCCAGCCCTTGTCGTCCAGATAGATGTCGAAGATCCGGCGGAACTCCGCGGCGCTCTCCTCCGAGTACTCCTGCTTGACCCGCATCAGCACGGTCTCCGACGGATGCGCGGAGAGGAAGGAGCGGCAGGCGCCGAGCACATCGTCGAAGTTGAGGTTCTGGTAGAAGGCGCCGTGGTGGATGGGGAAGGCGTTCTCGAAGGCACGGCAGCGGACGTCCAGGAAGCGGATGCCGCTGCTGAGCTGGTCGGCGATGGTGGTGTTCTGGCACTCGGTCCACGGGCCGCCGAAGCGGGCGCCGGAGTCGTGGGTGCCGGGCAGGGTCAGCCGCTGGACCGGAGTGGCGTCGGCGATGGCCGACAGCCAGTCCTGGGCGGCCAGCAGCCGGGGCGGCGCCTCCGCCGTGGCCGTCGCGGTACCGCCGACGGCGGTGACCAGCCCCGCGGTGGACAGCGCGGCCGCGCCCCTGAGGAACCCTCGCCGGTCCATACACGTACTCCCGTCGCTTGCCTGCCCGTGCCGTGCCGCACGGCATCGAAGCACAAACGAGGGGGAGGGGCTACGGAAAGCGGCTGAATCAACGATTCAATCGAGGAATTCCCTTGAATCGCCGATCCAGCCGGAGAGTTGTGGCGCCGTCAGAGCCAGCCGCGGCGCTTGAAGATGACGTACAGGCTGACGCAGACCACCGCCATCAGCACGATCGCGAACGGATATCCCCACACCCAGTCCAGCTCGGGCATATGGGTGAAGTTCATTCCGTAGATGGTGCCGACCAGCGTGGGCGCGAACAGAATCGCCGCCCATGCGGAGATCTTCTTGACCTCCTCGTTCTGCTCGAAGCCCGCCTCGGCCAGCGCCCGCATCTCGGCGTTCTGCTGCTGGGTCACCAGAGTGGCGTTGACGGCGAGGATGTCGGTGAGGGCCGAGCGGAAGCCGTCCACGCGCTCGCTGGTGTGGGTGACGTGGTCGGCGACGTCCCGCAGATAGCGCTGCAGCTCCTCGTCGGTGCCGTATTTGTCGAAACCCGCCATCAGCCCGTGCAACATCCCGACCAGGGGACGGGTGGCGCGCTGGAACTCGACCATCTCGCGGGAGAGTTCATAGATGCGCCGCGACACCTCGGGGTCGCCGCGGAAGACCTCGGTCTCGATCTCGTCGATGTCGTTCTGCACCCCCGCCACCACCGGGGCGTAGCCGTCCACGGCCGCGTCGAGGATCGCGTACAGCACGGCCTCGGGGCCCAGCGCCAGCAGTTCGGGGGTGGACTCCATCCGGCCGCGCACCGCGGAAAGGTCCGGGGCGGCGCCGTGCCGGACGGTGATGACGAAGTCGGGGCCCACGAAGACATGCAGCTCGCCGAAGTCGACCTCCTCGGGCGCGTCGAGATAGCGGGCGGCGCGCAGCACCACGAAGAGCGTCTCGCCGTAGCGCTCCAGCTTGGGCCGCTGATGGGCCTCCAGCGCGTCCTCGATGGCCAGCTTGTGCAGATCGAACTCCTCGGCCAGCGAGAGCAGCTCCGCCTCGCTCGGCCGGTACAGCCCGATCCACGCCATCGCGCCCGTCTCCTCGCGCAGCCGCCGGTAGGTGGCGGCCAGGGTGCCGGGGGTGCCGACGCGGCGGCCGTCGCGGTACACGGCGGCGTCCACCACGCTGCGCTCGTCCGGCTCACGCGGCGTCCCATCGGCGGCGGTCCGCTGCTCGTCGCGCGGCGGGCCCGGGGGCGCCGGGGCGGGGCGCGGGGCGGCGTCGGCCCGCTTCGCCCCGCCGGGGCGCAGCCAGGGGTACCGCCTCGTGGAGCGGGGGGTGCGGCGGCGCTCGGACATAGGGGGTCCTTTACGGATAGCGGGCTCGGGCTCGGACGGGCGCCACCTCCGGGCCGAGCCGGGCAGCGCGCTCAGCGCGTCCGGGCCGGAGCGGCACCTCGCGGCATACGACTGGGAGGCTCACTGTCCATGGACCTCTCCTCCTGTCGCGAGCACTGACCTCAGTGCAGGATATCGCCCCATATGACCGTGGTGTGTCCCGGGGGAGCGGTGGGCGATGCAAAGGTTGCTTCGCGGTGCTCTTCCTGCCCGCCCGGCCGACCCCTACTCCGGCCACTACCCCGGCTATCCCCCGGCCGACCCCTACTCCGGCCACTACCCCGGCTCTCCCGGCCTCCTCGACCCCGCCGTGGCCGACGCCACGGTCAAGCTTGACGTGGTCGCGGTCCCGGCCGGGCCGAGCTCCGGCGGCAGCGCGCCGGGCTGCGCCCGGTCGGCGGCGGCCGGGGGCAGCGCGAAGGGAGAGCGTTTTTCGCAGGGGGACCCGGAGGGGCCGCCCTACGGCAGAAGCCCCGCACGGCGAGCCTCGACCACCGCGTGGAGACGGGTGTGGGCCCCCAACTTCCGCATGGACGACCGCAGATAGCTCTTGACCGTCTCCGGCCGCAACCCCAGCCGCTCCGCCGCCGTCGAATTCGTGGCCCCCGAGGCCACACACGCCAGCACGTCCACCTCGCGCGGCGACAGCTCCACCCCGCCACCCCCGTTCCGGTGCTCCCGATGCCTGCCGCGCCCCGATGAGGCCCTGGCCAGCCGGGAGCAGGCGGTGAGTATCTCCTCGCGCAGCTCGCGGTCGGGCACCCGGTGCGCCAGGGCCCGCAGATCGCCGTGGGCCTCGCGCACCTCCTCCCACACCTCGGTCTCCTCCGCCGACGGCTCCCACTGCGGTCCCGGCGGCTGTCCCCGGCGCTGGCGCGCCTCCGTCAGCAGCCGCTGCGCCTCCTCCCGCACCGCCAGCTCCTGGGCCAGTTCGCTCTCCAGTACGCGTTCCAGTTCGCGCGCCGACTCCACGGCCGCGGTCAGCGCCCGGTCGCCGAGCACCAGCGGCTGGCGCAGCGCGCCGTACAGCACCCCGCGCACCCGCCCGCGCACCACCACCGGCACCGCGAGCATCGAGCGCAGCCCCTCCGCGCCCACCGCCGCGTCGTACTCATGGCTGATCGCCCGTGAGGTGGGGTAGTCAGCCACCGAGATCGGCCGGGACATGGTGAGGACCTTGCCGCCGAGGCCGTTGCCGGGTGTGATGGCCAGACCCCGCAGGGAGTTGGTCGTGGTGCCGGTGAGTTCCGAGATCCGGAACTGCCGTGCGCCCGAGAACAGCCCGCCGAACGCGACGGGCAGCCCGCCGCGCCGGCGCATCCGCTGCAGCGTGCTCTGAACGTCGACGGCCCCGGCCGATCCCGTCACGGCCACCTCCCGTTTTCAGCGCCACCCCCGTCCGGGGGTAGTGAGACTCAGATCACCCGTCGCACGATGCTAGCGAGCGGTACGCCATTCAGGAGGACAAGTGACAGCAACGAATCCGGCTCACGACTTCCGCGAGGCACGGGACTTCCTGCTCGACCACCGGGAGGACTACGCGGCGGCGTACGAAGGGTTCGGCTGGCCACGCCCGGAGCGGTTCAACTGGGCCCTGGACTGGTTCGACGGGATCGCCGGGCGCAGCGGCGACCGCACCGCCCTGCACATCGTCGAGGAGGACGGCAGCGAGATCCGGCTGACCTTCGAGGAGCTGCGCCGCCGCTCCAACCGGGCCGCGAACTGGCTGCGCGAGCGCGGCGTCCGGGCCGGTGACCGCATCGTGGTCATGCTCGGCAACCAGGTCGAGCTGTGGGAGACCGCGCTGGCCGCGATGAAGCTGCGCGCCGTCGTCATCCCCGCCACCCCGCTGCTCGGCCCGCTCGACCTCGCTGACCGCATCGAGCGCGGCCGGGCGGCGTATGTGGTCGTGCGGGGCCCGGACACCGGCAAGTTCGCGGAGGTGCCGGGCGACTACATCCGGATCGCGGTCGGCGGCGCGCCCGAGGGCTGGCTCGCCTACGAGGACGCCGGGACCGCGGGCATCACGGTGGACCCCACGGCGGGCGGTACCGGGGACGGCGCGGAGGACGACGAGCCCTTCGTCCCCGACGGGCCGACCCTGGCCACCGACCCCCTGATGCTCTACTTCACCTCCGGCACCACCGCCCGCCCCAAGCTGGTCGAGCACACCCACATCTCGTATCCCATCGGGCATCTGGCGACGATGTACTGGATCGGGGTCAGGCCGGGTGATGTCCACCTCAACATCTCCTCGCCCGGATGGGCCAAGCACGCCTGGTCCAATCTCTTCGCCCCCTGGAACGCCGAGGCCACCGTCTTCGTCCACAACTACACGCGCTTCGACGCCACCCGCCTGATGGCCGAGATGGACCGCTGTGGCATCACCACCTTCTGCGCCCCGCCCACCGTCTGGCGGATGCTCATCCAGGCCGATCTCACCCAGCTCCGCACCCCGCCCCGGGAGGCCCTCGCCGCGGGCGAGCCCCTCAACCCCGAGGTCATCGAGCATGTGCGGCGCGCCTGGGGGGTGACCATCCGGGACGGCTTCGGCCAGACCGAGACCGCCGTTCAGGTGGCCAACACCCCCGGACAGCCGCTCAAGCCCGGCTCGATGGGACGGCCGACCCCCGGGTTCCGGGTCGTCCTGCTGGATCCGGTGACCGGCCGGCTTGGCGAGGAGGGCGAGATCTGCCTCGACCTCACCGGCCCCGAGGGCCGTCCCGTCGGCCTGATGACCGGCTACGAGGGCGACGGGGAGCGCACCGCCGAGGCCACCGCGGGCGGTTACTACCGCACCGGGGACATCGGATCGCGCGACGCGGACGGCTACATCACCTACATCGGCCGCGCCGACGACGTCTTCAAGGCGTCCGACTACAAGATCTCGCCGTTCGAGCTGGAGAGCGCGCTGCTGGAGCACGAGGCGGTCGCCGAGGCCGCCGTCGTCCCGGCCCCCGACGCGCTGCGGCTGGCCGTGCCGAAGGCGTACATCGTGCTGGCGGAGGGCTGGGAGCCCGGCCCGGACACCGCGAAGGCGCTGTTCGCGCACTCCCGGGCGGTGCTCGCACCGTACAAGCGGATCCGCCGATTGGAGTTCGCCGACCTCCCCAAGACGGTTTCCGGAAAGATTCGCCGGATCGAGCTACGTGAACGCACGGCACAGGGTGGCGGTATCGAGTTTTATGAGGAGATCTGATGACTGACGCTCATATGATGACCCACCCGCACGAACGTGAAGGCGTACGTGAACGTGAACCCAAGGAGCTCCCATGACCGACCTCACGCCTGACCCACCAAGCCCAGCGGGGCTCTCCTACACCAGCGGAGTCGGGGACCTCCCGCTGCTCGGCGACACCATCGGCGCCAATCTGGCCCGGGCCGTCGAGCTGTACGGCGACCGCGAGGCGCTCGTCGACGTCCCCTCCGGCCGCCGCTGGACCTACGCCGAGTTCGGCAGGTCGGTCGAGGAGGTCGCGCTCGGGCTGATGGCCAAGGGGGTCGCCAAGGGCGACCGGGTCGGCATCTGGGCCATCAACTGCCCCGAATGGGTGCTGTTGCAGTACGCCACCGCCCGCATCGGCGCCATCATGGTCAATATCAACCCCGCATACCGCGTCCATGAGTTGCGGTACGTACTCCAGCAGGCCGGAATCTCGGTCCTGGTCTCCTCCATCGAGCACAAGACCAGCGACTACCGGCGGATGGTCGAGCAGGTGCGATCGGCCTGCTCCTCGCTGCGCGATGTCATCTACATCGGCGACCGGACCTGGGACGGGCTGGTGCGCGCCGGGGCCGGTGTGGCACCCGAGCGGCTCGCCGAGCGTGAGGCCCTGATCAGCTGCGACGACGCGGTCAACATCCAGTACACCTCCGGCACCACCGGCTTCCCCAAGGGCGCCACCCTCTCCCACCACAACATCCTCAACAACGGCTTCTTCGTGGGGGAGACGGTCCGCTACACCGCCGAGGACCGGATCTGCGTGCCGGTGCCCTTCTACCACTGCTTCGGCATGGTGATGGGCAACCTCGCGGCCACCAGCCACGGCGCCTGCGTGGTCATCCCCGCCGGCACCTTCGACCCCGTCGCCACCCTGGCCGCCGTCGAACGGGAGCGCTGCACCTCGCTGTACGGCGTCCCCACCATGTTCATCGCCGAGCTGGCCCTGCCGGACTTCGCCACCTTCGACCTCAGCTCGCTGCGCACCGGGATCATGGCCGGATCGCCCTGCCCGGTGGAGGTGATGCGGCGGGTGGTCGCCGAGATGCACATGGCCGAGGTGTCCATCTGCTACGGCATGACCGAGACCTCACCGGTCTCCGCCCAGACCCGGCCCGACGACGACCTCGTCCGCCGCACCTCGACGGTCGGCCGGGTGCTGCCGCATATCGAGGTCAAGATCGTCGACCCGGTGACCGGGGCGACCGTGCCCCGCGGCACCCGCGGCGAGCTGTGCACCCGCGGCTACTCGGTGATGCTCGGCTACTGGCAGGAGCCCGAGCGGACCGCCGAGGCGATCGACTCGGCGCGCTGGATGCACACCGGCGACCTCGCGGTGATGGACGGCGAGGGATACGTCCAGATCGTCGGCCGGATCAAGGACATGATCGTCCGCGGTGGGGAGAACGTCTATCCGCGGGAGATCGAGGAGTTTCTGCACACCCACCCCAAGGTGGCGGATGTGCAGGTCGTCGGCGTACCGGACGAGAAGTACGGCGAGGAGGTCCTGGCCTGCGTCATCCTGCGCGAGGGCGCCAAGACCCTCACCCGCGACGAGCTCGCCCGCTTCTGCCGGGGCCGCCTCGCCCACTACAAGGTCCCCCGCTATCTGCGTCTCATGGACGGCTTTCCGATGACGGTCAGCGGCAAGGTCCGCAAGGTCGAGCTGCGTGAGGCGGCCGCCCGGGAGCTGCTGCCCGAGACCCGTTCCGAGGCCGGTCCGGCCGGATCGGAAGCGCTGGTCGAGCGGGCCGAGCCGCAGACCGCGCCGAGCTGATGAGTTGCGGGCCCCTCTACTACAGCAGGGGCCCACACCCCCGCCACAGCAGGGGCCCACACCCCGCTACAGCAGGGGCCCACACCCCGCTACAGCAGGGGCCCACACCCCGCCCGTCACCGGACGACGTTCGGCAGGCACGACTTCACCCCGGATCGCGCGCCGCGGCTGAAGTAGGAGACCCGCTGGGAGGCGTCGCCGTGGTCGGAGACGTCGGTCCACGGGGTCCTGTCGGCGAGTGCGGTCAGGGCGTCCGCCAACTCCTCGGTATCACCCTCCTCGAAGGTCAGCGTCCCGTCCTGGGCGGCGCCGAAGAGGACCGCCCCGGCCAGGCAGTCGGCCTGCAGCTCACGGGCGAGGTCGACCAGGCCCGCGTCCAGACGGTTCTGGACGGCGTGGCCCCACTCATGGGCGATCACCAGATAGACCCAGGCGTCGCCCCGCGCATGGCCCCAGCGCATCAGGTCCATGTCCCACGCTATGTAGTCGCCGTCCGGGCAGTAGACGGCGTTGTCGTCGGGGAGCGGCTCGCTGCCGCACACCGGCGTACCGGGGGTGTCGCCGTCGTAGGTCCCCAGGATCGTGGGCGGGTGGTAGCCGCCGGTGAACAGCTCGGGCCAGTGGGTCTGCCAGTAGGTGGTGGTGACGGAGACCGCCGCGTCGATGTCCTCCTCCACACCCTTTCCGTCGTCGGTGACCTCAGGGCTGGTGAGCGGGGTGGGCGTGCCCGGTGTGGCGCCGGACGGGGGCCCGGGTGCGGCCGAGGAGCTCTCCACCGTGGGCGGCGGCACATCGCCGCCCCCGCAGCCGGTCACCAGCAGCAGGGTCAGGACGGCGACGAGCGGAGCCCATGATCTCGGGTGCCACGGAAGAGCCATCGTTTCGGCCTCCGGCCGGTCGAGCGGATGGGACGGGAGAACGGTGGAGGGCGGTGCCTCAATCGGAAGCGTTCCCCGGTCATGAGCGCAAGAGCCGACCGGGGTCAGCCGTCCGGCGGACCCATCCGGATCAGTACGTCCGCCGGGTCGTTGACGGGCTGTGGGGTGCCGGTGAGGTCCATGATGAACAGCGGCAGATGGAGCGCGTCGGCGCGCGCCCGCGCCTCCCGCGCATAGCCCGCGAGCGAGAAGAAGACGCTCATGGCCGACTTCTGGAGCCCGTTCAGCCACAGGCATTCGATGTCCCGCAGCCCGGTGGGGCGGGTGGTCGGATCGACCTGGGCGACGACGCCCGTCCCGTAGAGGTCCACCCCGGACGCGGCCCGGTCCTCCGAGGGCCGCAGGCTGTGGAAGCCGAGCCACTTCAGATACAGCGCGGCGGCGACGGGGACGCGGACCACCGCGCCGCAGTCGCAGCCCAGTTCCGGCTGCGGCCAGTGGCCCCGGTGGCCGCAGGACGGGCAGTTCACCGCCACCCAGAGGTTCTCCCAGGTGCGGTGGCCGACCTCCTCCGGGGTGCCGTCGCGGAGGACCGGCAGGGTGACCGGCGCGCCGCATGAACAGGGGAAGGTGGGCGGCGTGAACGGCTGCTCGCGACGGCACGCGGGACAACGCACCGGCACGTTGTCTGTCATCGGGGCGCTCCGTGGACGGGGGCGGATGCGGTATGCGTCCATGCTCCCCGAAGCGGGCGGCCGCGGCGAGGTACTTGGGCGTTCTGTCCCCCGCGACCGGGGCGCCGTGTTACGGCTGACGCAGTAGGTTTGCGACGTGAGATTGAGGGTTGAGTTCACCACCGAACCGTTCGACCTCGACGAGGTGCCACCGCACGCCGTCGCGGCCCGCGAGACCGTCCAGGCCGCCCCGCTGGACGCCGTCGACGTCGGCCCCTTCGGCAACACCGCGGAAGGCGGGGCGGAGGCGGTGCTGGCGGCCGTCGACCGGCTGCTGCGCAGTTCCCTCGAAGCCGGTGCCACCCGGATTTCGCTCCAGGTCAACGTGATCGGGGAGGGCGAGGCGTGAGCGTACCCGCCGACCACCCCTTCGCCGCCGCGGTGCGGCCGCTCGTGGACGCCATGGGCGGCGAGATGATCGCCCCGGACCGGGCCCGGGGCGACGATGTGGTGCTCTCCTGGGAGGGCCGCCCGGTGGTCGCCGTAAGGCTGCCGCATATCTCGGACTCGCTCGACCACATCCTCGCCGACCTCCAGCGCCGCCATGGCGTGCCGCTCTCGGCCCTCGACCGCAAGACCAAGCAGTCCGTCGTCCGCCACCTCGAACAGCGCGGCGCCTTCTCGGTGCGCCACGGCGTCGAAACGGTCGCCGGAGCCCTCGGCGTGAGCCGCTTCACCGTCTACAACTACCTCAACCGTGAGAAGAACGGGGACTGACCGCACCCCGCCATTCCGCGCATTTTTCAACAAAGTGTTGACGCCCGGCGAGGGCGCCTCCTAGCTTGCGAGAGTGACTTCCAGTGCTCCGCCGGGGCTGGCCCGGTTCAACGCGGTGGACGACCGCGACGCCGCCGGGCTGCTGCACGAGGTGTGCGCCGGCCGGGCCTGGGGCGCCGCGGTCGCGGGCGGGCGGCCGTACGCCACGGTCGGGGAGCTGCTCGACGCCGCCGACGCGGCCATGGCCGGGCTGACCGCCGCCGACCTCGCCGAGGCGATGGCCGCGCATCCGCCCATCGGGCGGCCGGCACCGGGCGACGCCGCCTCGGCCCGCGAGCAGCGCGGGGTACGGGATGCGGAGCGCGCCGAGCTGCTGGAGCTGAACCTCGCGTACCAGGAGCGGCACGGCCATGTCTTCCTGATCTGTGCCACCGGCCGCACCGGCGAGGAGATGCTGGCGGCACTGCGCGAGCGGATCCACCATGACGCCGACACCGAGCGCGAGATCGTCCGCACCGAACTGGGAAAGATCAACCGCATCCGGCTGACCCGGCTGACGGAAACCCTTCGGGCCCCGCGGGCCCCGGCGGAAGGAGAGCGGTGATGGCCGGCGGCACCACCTCCGTGTCCACGCACATCCTGGACACCAGCATCGGCCGCCCCGCGGTGGGCGTGGTCGTCGAGCTGTCCGTCCGCTCCGGGCCCGGAGCGCAGTGGACGGCGCACGCCGACTCCCTCACCGACGCCGACGGGCGCTGCAAGGATCTGCCCGACCTCCCCGAGGGCACCACCCACGCACGGCTGCGCTTCGAGACCGGGCCGTATCTGACCCACGCCTTCTTCCCGGAGGTCGTGGTCGCCTTCGCCGTCGAGCCGGGCGAGCACTACCACGTACCGCTGCTGCTCACCCCGTTCGGCTACTCCGTCTACCGAGGGAGCTAGCACCCATGCCCACGCTCGGCCCGAACCAGTACGGCAAAGCCGAAACCCGCGTCGTGCGGGTGGTGCGCGACGGCGCCGTGCACCACCTCAAGGACCTCAATGTCTCGGTGGCGCTGTCCGGAGAGATGGACGCGGTCCACCTCTCCGGCAGCAACGCCAACGTCCTGACGACCGACGCCACCAAGAACACCGTGTACGCCTTCGCCAAGGAGCACGGCATCGACACGGCCGAGGAGTTCGGCATCCGGCTGGCCCGCCACTTCGTCACCGGCCAGGAGACCATCCACCGCGCCCGCATCCGCGTCGAGGAGTACGCCTGGGAGCGGATCCAGGCGGCCGGGGGCGCCGCGCACTCCTTCGTCCGCCGCGGCCAGGAGGTCCGTACCGCCCAGATCGCCTACGACGGCGAGCGCTGGGAGGTGGTCTCCGGGCTCACCGGCCTCACCGTCCTGAACACCACGGACTCCGAGTTCTGGGGCTATGTCAAGGACCGGTACACCACCCTCGAGGAGACCCGCGACCGCGTCCTGGCCACCGATGTGCACGCCCGCTGGCGCTACGGCTGGAGCGCTGACACCCAGCCGATGCCGGACTGGGACCACGGCCACGAGGAGGCGCGCGGCCAGCTTCTGAGCGCGTTCGCCGAGACCTACTCCCTCTCGCTCCAGCAGACGCTCTACGAGATGGGCGCGCGGGTCATCGAGCGCCGCCCCGAGGTCGAGGAGATACGGCTCTCGCTGCCCAACAAGCACCACTTCCTGGTCGATCTGGAACCGTTCGGCCTCACCAACGACAACGAGGTCTACTTCGCCGCCGACCGGCCGTACGGGCTCATCGAGGCCACCGTGCTGCGGGACGGCGCCGAGCCCCGGATCCCCACCGACTGACCGGATCTCCACCGACTGACCGGCTGCCCACCGACTGACCGGATCCCCATCGACCCACCCGACGGAAGGGCCACGCTCCGTGCACCGCATCGTCATCGAGAACTGCGCCGTCGCCACCGTGGACGCACAGGACACCGAGTACGCGTCCGGCCATGTCGTCGTCGCCGGCAACCGCATCGAGTCGGTGGGCGAGGGGCGCGCGCCGCAGCGGCTGGAGGGCGTCGTCCGCCGGGTCGACGGTACGGGGCATCTGGTCACCCCGGGCCTGGTCAACACCCATCACCACTTCTACCAGTGGCTCACCCGCGGCCTGGCCCAGGACAGCAACCTCTTCGACTGGCTGGTCGCGCTCTATCCCCTCTGGTCGCGGATAGACGAGCCGATGGTCCACGCGGCGGCCCGCGGTTCGCTCGCGATGATGGTGCGCGGCGGGGTCACCACCGCCATGGACCACCACTACGTCTTTCCGTGCGGCACCGGCGATCTGCTGGACGCCGAGATCCGCGCGGCGCGCGAGCTGGGCGTGCGGTTCACCGCCGCCCGCGGCTCCATGGACCTCGGCACCTCCGACGGCGGGCTGCCGCCGGACTTCGCCGTGGAGTCCACCGAGGACGCGCTGGCCGCCACCGAGAAGGCCATCGACACCCACCACGACCCGGGGTTCGACGCCATGCTGCGGATCGCGGTCGCGCCCTGCTCGCCGTTCTCCGTCTCCACCGAACTGCTCCGCGAGGCCGCGGTGCTGGCCCGCCGCAAGGGCGTACGGCTGCACACCCACGGCTCGGAGACGGTGGAGGAGGAGAAGTTCTGCCAGGAGCGGTTCGGGATGGGGCCGACCGACTACTTCGAGTCCACCGGCTGGCTGGGCGAGGACGTGTGGATGGCTCACTGCGTCCACATGAGCGACACCGACATCCAGACGTTCGCCCGGACCGGCACCGGGGTGGCCCACTGCCCCTCGTCCAACGCCCGGCTCGCCGCCGGGATCGCCCGCGTCCCCGATCTGCTCGCCGCGGACGTACCGGTCGGCCTCGGCGTGGACGGCACCGCCTCCAACGAATCCGGTGAGCTGCACACCGAACTGCGCAACGCGCTGCTGGTCAACCGGCTCGGCGGCCACCGCGAGAAGGCGCTGAACGTCCGCCAGGCGCTGCGCCTCGGCACCTACGGCGGTGCGCGGGTGCTCGGCCGCCAGGACGAGATCGGCTCGCTGGAGCCGGGCAAACTGGCCGACCTGGTGCTGTGGAAGCTGGACGGCCTTGGCCATTCGTCGATCGCCGACCCGGTCGCGGCCCTCGTCCTCGGCGCCCCCGCCCCGGTGACCCTGTCGCTGGTGAACGGCGCCGCGGTGGTGGAGTCGGGGCGGCTGCTCACCGTGGACGAGGACGAGATCGCGCGGGAGGCGCGCGCCGAGGCGCGACGTCTGGCCCGTATCGCGGCGGACGACTGAACGCGCGCGCCGATTCATCGGATGGGTCGCCGTGACGAGCCGCTTCTGACGGCCACCGGCGGCCCATCAGTACGTCCGGGCCCCGTTGACATCCCATCTTTACGGTTCTAGGTTGCCGTACGCGGCTGGCCAGCCCTCCTGTCCGACCACCCATGAGCACAGGAGCCGCCATGCGCACGTCCAGACGACGGGCCGTCATCCCTCTCCGAGCGCTCAGCCTTCTGCTCGGCATGGTGCTGGCGACGATCCTCAGCGGCCCTTCCGCCGCCACCGCGGCGCCGGCGGCGCCGACGGCAGCGCGGGAGCCCGGACCCGGCACCGACTACGCGACCGACGATCCGTTCACCTCCGACCGCACCGGCTGGTGGCGGCAGGACCGCTTCGGAATGTTCATCCACTTCGGCGCCTACTCCCAGCTCGAGGGCCAATACCAGCGGGCGGACGGAACCGTCTGCCGCGACGCCGAGTGGATCAAGCGAAACTGCCAGATCCCGATGAGCGAGTACGAGGACGCCGCGCAGGACTTCAACCCCGCGTCCTTCGACGCCAAGGCCGTCGTGAAGGCGGCCAAGGACGCCGGGCAGCGCTATATCGTCATCACCTCCAAGCACCACGACGGATACGCGATGTGGCCGACCAAGCAGAACACCTGGAATCTGCGCGACCACTCCTCCTTCGATCAACGGCGCGACATTCTGGCCGAGTTGAAGTCCGCCGCGGACGCCGCCGGGATCAAACTCGGCTTCTACTACTCGATCTGGGACTGGCACGACCCCGACTTCGCCGACCCCGCCACTTTCCCCCGCTATGAGAAGCGGATGTACGCCCAGCTCAAGGAGCTGGTCGACAGCTACCATCCGGCGCTGCTCTGGTTCGACGGGGAATGGGACGCGGACAACCCCACCAACACCTGGTCGGCGCAGGACGGCGAGCGGCTGCAGACGTATCTGCACGGGCTCGACCCCGATCTGATCACCAACAACCGGGTCGGCAAACGCCGCGTGGTCGACGGCGACTACGGAACGCCCGAGCAGGAAATCCCGGACGCGCCCGTCGCCGGGCAGTTGTGGGAGAGCTGCATGACCCTCAACGGCCACTGGGGATTCGCCACATACGACCAGGACTGGAAGTCGCCCGCCACCCTCACCCGCAATCTCCTCGATATCGCGAGCCGCGGCGGCAATTACCTCCTCAATGTCGGCCCCGACAAACTGGGCCGCGTTCCCCAGCCCTCCGTCGACCGGCTGCGCGAGATCGGCTCCTGGCTGCGGACCTCCGGCCAGGGCCGCGCGGTGTACGGGGCCGGGGCCACCGGGCTGGTCGACGAGCCGTCCTGGGGCGCGGTGAGCCGGTCGGGCGACCGGCTGTACGCGTCCGTCACCTCCTGGCCCGCCGCGGGGCAGCCCCTCCACCTCACCGCCAGGGCGCCGTTCACGGTGACCGGCGCCCGGGTGCTGGGCAGCGGACAGCGGGTCGAGGTGGCCAAGGCGGGCGACGGTTTCGATCTCACCCCCTCCGGCGGACCGGCCGACCCCACCGCCTCGGTGATCGAGCTGACGGTGAAACCGGCCCCGGCCGCGCCCCAGGGCCGGGGCGAGGGGCTGCGGGAGGAGGTCTTCGCCAATGAGACCTTCACCGGGCCGCCGGCCGTCACCCGGACCGACCCGGCCGTCAACCACATCTGGAGGTTTGCCGGCTCCCCGGCCGCCGATGTGCCCGCCGACCACTTCGGCGTCCGCTGGACCGGCTTCCTCCAGCCCCGCCACAGCGAGACGTACACGCTCACGACCGTTTCCGACGACACCGCGCGGGTGTGGATCGACGGCCGTCTGGTCATCGACAACACCACCCCGCATGAACCACAGGTCGACAAGGCGACCGTCGCGCTGCGCGCCGGAGCCAAGCACGCCATCAAGATCGAGTACACCGAGCAGACCGGTGAGGCCCATATGAAGTTGCTGTGGTCCAGCCCCAGCGTGCCCCAGCAGATCGTGCCGCGCTCCCAGCTCTACACGTCGTAGCGGCAGCCGGGGCCCCGGACCGTACCCGTACGGTCCGGGGCCCTCGCGGCCGAACGGACCGGGTCAGCCCAGCAGTTCGTACGCGGGCAGCGTCAGGAACTCCGTGTAGTCCGCGTCCAGCGCGACCCTCAGCAGCAGATCGTGCGCCTGGCTCCACCTGCCCGCGGCGAAGGCGTCCTCGCCGACCTCCTCGCGGATCGCCGCCAGCTCCTCGGCGGCGACCTTACGGACAAGATCGGCGGTGGCCTTCTCGCCGTTCTCGAAGACCACCCCCGCGTTGACCCACTGCCAGATCTGGGAGCGGGAGATCTCGGCGGTGGCCGCGTCCTCCATCAGGTTGAAGATCGCGACGGCGCCGAGGCCGCGCAGCCAAGCCTCGATATAGCGGGTGCCGACCTGCACGGCGTTGCGCAGGCCGTCATGCGTGGGCCTGGCGTCGAGCGACGCGACGTCGATCAGTTCGGCCGCGGTGACCCGGACGTCCTCGCGCAGCCGGTCCTTCTGGTGCGGCCGGTCGCCGAGGACCGCGTCGAAGGAGGCGCGGGCGACCGGGACCAGATCCGGATGGGCGACCCAGGAGCCGTCGAAACCGTCGCCTGCCTCACGGTCCTTGTCGGCCTTGACCTTGTCGAACGCGACCGTGTTGACCTCGGGGTCGCGGCGCGAGGGGATGAAGGCCGCCATGCCGCCGACCGCGTGCGCGCCGCGCTTGTGGCAGGTGCGGACGAGCAGTTCGGTGTAGGCGCGCATGAACGGGGCGGTCATCGTGATCGCGTTGCGGTCCGGCAGGACGAAACCGGGGCCGCCGTCGCGGAAGTTCTTGACGATGGAGAAGAGATAGTCCCAGCGGCCCGCGTTGAGCCCGGAGGCGTGGTCGCGGAGCTCGTAGAGGATCTCGTCCATCTCGTACGCCGCCGTGATCGTCTCGATCAGAACGGTGGCGCGGATCGTCCCTTGCGGAAGCGAGAGATGGTCCTGTGCGAAGACGAAGACGTCGTTCCAGAGGCGGGCCTCGAGATGCGACTCGGTCTTGGGGAGGTAGAAGTACGGCCCCTTGCCCTGGGCGAGCAGCCGGCGGGCGTTGTGGAAGAAGTACAGCCCGAAGTCGACGAGAGCGCCGGGGACGGGGCGGCCGTCGGCGGCCCGCAGATGGCGCTCGTCGAGATGCCAGCCGCGCGGCCGGGTGACGACGGTGGCCAGCACATCGTCGGGCCGCAGCGCGTAGCTCTTGCCCTCGGGGGAGGTGAAGTCGATCCGGCGCTCATAGGCGTCGATCAGATTGAGCTGGCCGCCGATCACATTCGCCCAGGTGGGGGCGGAGGCGTCCTCGAAGTCGGCGAGCCAGACCTTGGCGCCCGAGTTGAGGGCGTTGATGGTCATCTTGCGGTCGGTGGGCCCGGTGATCTCCACCCGCCGGTCCTCGAGAGCGGGCGGGGCGGGGGCGACGCGCCAGTCGGGGTCGTCGCGGATGTGGGCGGTCTCCGGGAGGAAGTCCAGGGTGCTGGTGCGGGCGATCTCGGCGCGGCGCTCCGCGCGGCGCGCGAGCAGCTCGTCCCGGCGCGGGGTGAAGCGGTGGTGGAGCTCGGCCAGGAAGGTCAGGGCCGCGTCGGTCAGCACCTCCCCCTGACGCTCCAGCGGTTCGGCGTCGACGATGGCCAGCGGGGAAGGCGCTGGTGCGGACATGGGCTGTCACTCCTTAGACGAGTCTCAGCGGGACGCTCGCAGTGATTTTGCCTTGTGGATAATAAGTTTCTCATGGTGGAAGTTCAATCTTCTGTTGCACGCCGCGTCCGTCGCCCCCCTCGATGTCTCATTCCAGCAGCGTCAAGTCCTCGGGGGTGTCGATGTCGTCCGTACGGGCGATATCCGAGCAGTCGACGAGCGTGATCGCGGACTGATGCGCCCGCAGATAGGCGCGTGCCCCCCGGTCGCCCTCCGCACTCGCCGTGATATCCGCCCACCGGTCCGCGCCGAACAGCACCGGATGCCCCCGCTCCCCGCCGTACGCGGCCACCACCAGGGTCGACGGCGAGCGATACGCGGCCACCACCCGCGCCACGGCCTCGGCGCCGATCCCCGGCTGGTCCACCAGCGCGATCAGCGCCGCCCCCGCCCCCGTACCGGCCAGTGAGCCGAGCCCGGCCCGCAGCGAGGAGCCCATGCCCTGCTCCCAGTCGGGATTGTCGACCAGGACGTATCCGGGCAGCCGGGCCCGTGCCCGTACGGTCTCGGCCGCGGCGCCCAGCACGATGTGCACGGGCGCGCAGCCGCCCTCGCGCAGCGCCCGCGCGGCGTGCTCCACCAGCGGCCGCCCCCGATGCGTCAAAAGGGCTTTGGGGCGCCCGCCCAGCCGCCGGCCGCCCCCTGCCGCCAGCACGATCCCGGCGACCTGCGCGGAGTCATCCGTTGTGCGATCCATGGGCCCTGCTTACCGCACCTGGGGGCCGTGCGGGGGCTTCATCCCAGCCGGTCTGATTTTCGCTCTCCGTATAGCGCGTCGTGCACTGAGTGGCGTTAACTGATCCGCGGCCCCTTGTGTCCGAATCCACGCGAGGTGGAGGGTTGGGGCGGCCATGCGGGAAGGGGGCAGGCTGTGCGAGAGGGCGCGAGGGGGCGAAGGGCAGTGTTGGCCAACGATGGCGCGAGGCTCTGGGGTGAACCCGGTGCCTTGTCAGTGGAGGGCGCCGCAGTCGTGGAAGCCAGGCGAGTGGCGGGCACCGATGACGATCCGAGGGCGGCCGAGCTGCGCCGTGCCGTGGCCCGGCTCAGGCGTGATCTCGCCGCCCACCCGGCGGAACTACCGGACCGGGCGATCGCGGACGACGAGCTGGCCGCGCTCGATGCCATGGCCCGCACCGGCGCACCGGAGCTGCACCGCCTGCGCCGCTCGCTGCTGCTCATCGCGGGCGCGCTGGGCTCGGTCAGCGCGCTGGGCTCCGCCCTGACGGGCGTCCGCGCGGCGATCGACCAGTTCAACAACGTGCCGCAGCCGGGCAGAGGGCGAGACTGAGCCGGGGGAGCCCGTGGCCCGCCCGGTGGCGCCGCACGCCTCGGTGGCCCGCTTCCAGTGGCCCTTCGCCGGGCGATGGGACGCGTGCGTCGAGCGACGCCCGGCCGGTCGGCGGTGCTTCTGGCCGGGCTGACGCCGCACTCCGTCCCGTGCGCCCCGCGAAGGCCGTACCCGGCCCGTGCAGGCCATTCCTCATCGAGCCAAGCCGACCGGTGGTCCACCCGCCGGTCCCCTCCGCCGTCAGGCGGAACCCGTGCTGGCCAGCGCCCCCGACAGCTCGACCGCGACCTCCTTGAGGATCGGCACGATTCTCTGTGTGGCCTCGTCCGTCACCCGGCCCGCCGGGCCCGAGATGGAGATGGCCGCCGGTGCGGGGGAGTCGGGCACCGGGACCGCGAGGCAGCGCACGCCCATCTCCTGCTCGTTGTCGTCCACCGCGTAGCCCAGCTCGTGGACCTGCCGCAGCGCGTCGAGGAACCCGTCCGGCGAGGTGATCGTCTTCTCGGTCACCGCGGGCATGCCGGTACGGGCCAGCAGGGCGCGCACCTCCTCGGGGGGCGTGCTCGCCAGCAGCGCCTTGCCGACGCCCGTGGTGTGGGGCAGCACCCGCCGCCCGACCTCGGTGAACATCCGCATCGAGTGGCGTGAGGGCACCTGCGCCACGTACACCACCTCATCGCCGTCCAGCAGTGCCATGTTCGCGGTCTCGCCGGTCTCCTCCACCAGCCGCGCCAGATACGGCCGTGCCCAGGTGCCCAGCAGCCGGGCCGAGCTCTCGCCGAGCCGGATCAGCCGGGGCCCGAGGGCATAGCGGCGGTTGGGCTGCTGGCGGACATAGCCGCAGGCCACCAGCGTGCGCATCAGCCGGTGAATGGTGGGCAGCGGCAGCCCGCTGCTGGTGGAGAGCTCGCTCAGCCCGACCTCGCCCCCGGCGTCGGCCATCCGCTCCAGCAGGTCGAAGGCGCGCTCCAGGGACTGGACGCCACCGGATCCTGCGGTGGTGGCGGCGGTCTTGGACTCGGCGGACGGCACGTCGGTGTTCCTTTCACAGCGGTCGGCACCGGCCCGCATACGGTGACGATCCGCTGCCGACCGGCCACGGGCAGCCTACCGGTCCCCGGCGACCCTCACAGCGGCCTTGCACTGACGGTCCGCGCCGGTCACAGCGGGTGTGCCGGACCGGCCAGGTGGGTGTGCCGGGCTGGTCAGGCGGGTGTGGAGCACCGGCCAGGGGGTCTTGACCGGGCCGTCCACCGAGTGAATCATTCAACGAAAAGTTGATTCCGTTTCGCGGAAGCGGAAGCGGAAGCGGAATCGGCGAGGGTGGAGGCGAGGAGGGTATCGGTGCCCGACGTGGAGCTGGTGCTGCGCTCGGCCAGGGTGGTCACACCGGACGGCCCGCGTGCGGCTTCCGTGTCCGTCGCCGACGGCCGCATCGTGGCCGTCGGGCCGTACGACACCCCGGACCCGGACGGCGCGAGGGTCGAGGACCTCGGCGACGAGGTCCTGCTCCCCGGCCTCGTCGACACCCACGTCCATGTCAACGACCCCGGCCGCACCGCCTGGGAGGGGTTCGGCTCGGCCACCCGCGCCGCCGCGGCCGGCGGCGTCACCACCCTCGTCGACATGCCGCTCAACAGCGTCCCGCCGACCACCACCGTCCCGGCCCTGGAGGTCAAACGGGCCGTCGCCCGGCGGTCGGCCCATGTCGACATCGGGTTCTGGGGCGGCGCCGTGCCCGGGAACGCCCCCGAGCTGCGGCCGCTGCACGACGCGGGCGTCCTCGGCTTCAAGGCGTTTCTGCTCCCCTCCGGTGTGGACGAGTTTCCGCCGCTCGCCCCCGGCCAGCTCCGGACCGCCCTCCGCGAGATCGCGGGCTTCGGCGGACTGCTGATCGTCCACGCCGAGGATGCCCGCCTCATCGACGGCGCCCCACCGCCCACCGGCCCCCGCTACGCCGACTTCCTGGCCTCCCGCCCGCGCGCCGCCGAGAACGAGGCCATCGCGGGCCTCATCGCTCTCGCCCACGAGCTGGACGCCCGCGTCCACGTCCTGCACCTCTCGTCCGCCGACGCGCTGCCGCTGATCGCCGACGCCCGCCGTAAGGGCGTCCGGATCACCGTGGAGACCTGCCCGCACTTCCTGACCCTCACCGCCGAGGAAGTCCCCGACGGCGCCACGGAGTTCAAATGCTGTCCGCCCATAAGGGAGGCCGCCAACCAGGACGCGCTGTGGGCGGGCCTGGCGGCCGGGGAGATCGACTGCGTCGTCTCCGACCACTCGCCCTGTACGGCCGACCTCAAGGTGGACGACTTCGGGCGGGCCTGGGGCGGCATCTCCTCGCTCCAGCTCGGCCTCCCCGCCGTCTGGACGGCGGCCCGGCGGCGCGGCCACACCCTCCACGACGTGGCCCGCTGGATGTCCACCGGCCCCGCCGCGCTCGTCGGTCTCGACCGTAAGGGCGCCATCGAGGCCGGCCGCGACGCCGACTTCGCGGTCCTCGCCCCCGACGAGACCTTCACCGTCGACCCCGCCGCCCTCCACCACCGCAACCAGGTCACCGCCTACGCGGGCAGAACACTCTTCGGCGTCGTACGGTCCACCTGGCTGCGCGGCCGGAAGATCGCCGACCATGGCGCGATCGCCGACCGTGGCGCGACGAGCGAACCCACCGGCCGACTCCTGGAAAGGCAGCCCCGCACATGACCGCGCCGATCCCCCGCTTCACCGGCGACGCCGCCCCGTACGGCGGTGGCGATCCGTACGCCGACTACCGGACCGCCGACCTCCCCTTCACCCACCTCGTGGACCTGGCCGACCGGCGGCTCGGCGGAAGCGTGGTCGCGGCCAACGACGAGTTCTTCGCCGACCGCGAGAATCTGCTGAAGCCCGAACCCCCGCACTTCGACCCCGCCGCCTTCGGCCACAAGGGCAAGGTCATGGACGGCTGGGAGACCCGGCGGCGGCGCGGAGCCTCCGCCGACACCCCGCATCCGGCCGAGGACGACCACGACTGGGCCCTGATCCGCCTCGGCGCGCCCGGGATCGTCCACGGCATCGTCGTCGACACCGCCCACTTCCGCGGCAACTACCCGCGGGCGGTGAGCGTCGAGGCGACGGCGGTGGAGGGCACCCCGTCCCCCGAGGAACTCCTCGCCGACGACGTCGTATGGACGGAACTCGTCCCCCATACGCGGATCGGCGGCCACGCGGCCAACGGCTTCCCGGTCTCCGTGGGCCGCCGCTTCACCCACCTCCGCCTGGGGCAGCACCCCGACGGCGGCATCGCCCGCCTCCGCGTCCACGGCGAGGTCGCCCCCGACCCGGCGTGGCTCACCGCCCTCGGCACCTTCGACGTGGTGGCGCTGGAACACGGCGGCGCGGCCGAGGACGCCTCCGACCGCTTCTACTCCCCGCCCGCCAACTCCATCCAGCCCGGCCGCTCCCACAAGATGGACGAGGGCTGGGAGACTCGCCGCCGCCGCGACACGGGCCACGACTGGGTCCGCTACCGCCTCACCGCCCAGGCGTCGCTGCGCGCCGTGGAGATCGACACCGGCTGCTACAAGGGCAACGCACCGGGCTGGGCGGCGCTGTACGGCCTCGACGCCACCTCCGGCGCGGACCCGGCCGACCACACCTCCCCGTCCTGGACCGAACTCCTGCCCCGCACCCGCCTCCAGCCCGATACGGTCCACCGCTTCGTCCTCGACGCGGCCCCGCCGGTGACCCACGTCCGCATCGACATCTACCCGGACGGCGGCGTCGCCCGGCTGCGGCTGCTCGGGACGCCGACCGAACACGGCGCGCAGCGGCTCGCCTCCCGCCATACGGAGCTGAGCGGCTAGAGCCTGTCTCGTCGATCACGAGCGGAGCCAGATCAGGAGGGCGGCGGCCGTGACAGTGCCGAGGTAGACGTATCGGCGCTTGTCATAGCGGGTGGCGACGGCTCGGAACTGCTTGATCTTGTTGATCGCTCGTTCGACCGTGTTCCTGGCTTTGTACCGGGTCTTGTCGAAGCCCGGTGGTCGGCCGCCGTCCGAACCTCTGCGCCGGCGGGCGGTTCTGGAGTCGCTCTTCTCCGGGATCACGTGTCGGATGCCGCGTCGTCGTAGGTAAGAGCGGATCAGGCTGTTGCTGTATGCCTTATCGGCGCCGACACTGTCCGGCAGTCGCCGCGGTCGGCCCGCGCCGAGCCGGGGAACGCGGATCTTGTCCATGACGGCCTCGAATTGTGTGCAGTCCGCTCGTTGCCCGGGCGTGAGGACCAGGGAGAGCGGACGGCATCGGCCGTCTGCGCTCAGGTGGATCTTCGTGGTCAGCCCACCGCGGGAACGACCGAGAGCTTCGTCGGCGGCGCCGCCTCCGCCAGGCACAGGCGTATGTGCACGCGCATGTGAACTGATCTTTGTGGGGCCCCCTTTGAGGTGCCAGGAGGTGCTGGTGGCGGATCTGTCGGGGCGCCGGCGGCGTGCTGATGGGCTCGAATGGAGGTGGAGTCGACGTTGATGTTCCAGTCGATCTCCCCCACTGTGTCGGCGACGGCCTGGACGTGCTGGAGCAGTCGTTCCCAGGTTCCGTCGGCCGACCAGAGCATGTGGCGTTTGTGAATGGTCTGCCACGGGCCGAAGCGAGCGGGCAGCTGACGCCACTGACAGCCGGTGCTCAGGCGGTGGATGATTCCGTTGATCACCTGTCGGTGGTCCCGCCACCGGCCGCAGCGGTTGTCGCTCCTGGGCAGCAAAGGCTCCAGCACTGCCCACTCCTCATCGGTGAGATCCCCCCTGTTGAGCACGCCCCTGGCCTCTCTTTCACGCGGCGTTCGCGTCCGCGAGTTGGTCGGTGACAGTGCGGGGTTCCCGGCCCAGCAGCTCGGCGAGCAGCGGATCGACTCCCGCGAAGCGGCCTTGCCGGGCGGCCTGGAAGGTGGTGAGCGTCATCCGCGCCATCGCCTCCGGAGTACCCGCGGCGACCTTGTCTGCGATCCAAGCCTCGTCGTCCATCGTGACGCGATTGATCTCACGGCCGGCGGTCTTCGAGGCCATGGCGGCGACGTCGTCGAACGTCACGGCCTGACGGGCGGTGAGCGTGACCGGGCCGTCGAAGGCCCGGTCACCGGCCAGGATGACCGCTGCCGCTTCGGCGACATCTGCCCGGTCGGTCCAGGAGACCGGTCCGTCGGCCGGGGCCGTGATCGTGCCGGTCTGCTGCCACGGGCCCAGCAGCCAGGCAAGGCTGTGGGCGTAGAAGCCGTTGCGCAGCGCCGTCCACGCAACACCCGAGTCGGCCAGAAGCTGCTCGGTGGCGGCGTGGTCGCGCGCCGGGTGGAAAGGACTGTCGGCGCTGGCGCCCTGGTGGCTGGTGTAAAGGATGCGCTGGGCTCCGGCTGCGACGGCGGCCTTGATGCCGACGCGGTGCAGCGCGACCGCATCGGCATGCGGATCGTTGGAGGAGACGAGCAGAACCTGCTCAGCGCCCTCGAAGGAGTGCCGCAGCGCCGCCGGGTCCTCGTAGGAACCCTGGCGTACCCGCACGCCGCGGTCGGCGAAGTGCTGCGCCTTGGCGACATCGCGGACGCTGACGCCGATCTGCTCCGCGGGCACGCGCTTGAGAAGGTGCTCGACGGTGGCGCCGTTCAGCGCGCCCGTCGCTCCGGTGACGACGATCATGGAGGTGTTCCTTTCGTTCCCGCAGTGCGCCGGGCGCATGCGGGGCTGGTGTCAGTGACCGCGCAGGAGCGGCAGAAGGATGTCGTCCACGAGGTGCTCGATGAACGGTTCATCGCACGGCTCACCCGCGATCACGATGCGGTGGACGATCACGGCCGGTGCCACCTCGGCGAAGAGCTCGGCAGCCCGGGGAGACAGCTGTTCGCCGTGCCGGATCGCCTTGCGCAGCGGCTCGTCGGTCATCGCCGCCTCATCCCGACGCAGAATGCGACGCATCTCCTCCGCGAGCCGCGCGTCACTGCGCATCCCGGCGAACAGCGCCCCCAGCAGGCCGATCTCCTGCTCGGCGATCTGCCGAGCCAGCCAGCTGACGAGCCCGAGGAGATCTCCTCGAAGATCACCCGCCACAGGCCCGGGAGGCGTGGCCTGCGAGCGGTGCTCGACGGCCGCCGCGACCAGCGCGGCCTTGTCGCGATAGCGACGGTAGATCGTCGTCTTCGCCGCCCCGGAACGACTCGCGACCGCCTCCATGGACAGCTGCTCGTAGCCCACCTCGGTCAGCAGCGACAGCGTCGCGTCAAGAATGGTCAGGTCACGGCTAGTGTCGCGCGGCCGACCCATGACGGGTGGCCGCGCTGTGCCGCCATTTCGTGAGCCACTCGATGCGCGTGCCACGCCTACTCCTACTTTCGATACGCTACGGTTTCGTATCGAAAGTAGCTCGGAATACGGTCTCCGGCAACTCGGGCTCGCTTGATCGACGAGACAGGCTCTAGCTCCCTGCCCGACGGGCCTCCCGCACCCGCTCCACATAACCGACCAACTCGGCCATCCGCTCGCCGGGCCAGGGCAGTCGGCCGCTGAGCTCTTCGCGGTGGTCCTGCCACATGCGCCGGGCCGCCGCCTTGGTCTCCGCCCGGGCCCGCTCACCGCCGCCGTGGAAGGACTCGCCCACCGCGTCCCAGCGCCGCACAAGCTCCCGTACGTCCGCGTCATCCACCGGAGTCCCGGCCTCCATATGCTCCAGCAACGCCTCCACGAGCCCGGCCCACTCGCTCTTGGCCGCCTCGACCGCCTCGGGCCCAAGCGTGCTCCTGCGCCGGGCGAGCTCATCGCGTTGTTCCTGGGTGAAATAGCCGTCCAGCATCGACATCATCTCCAAGGCCGTCATGAACTGGTCCGGATCGGGTATCGACGCCCCGTCGAGCTGCCGCAGCATCCCGCGAATCCGCTCGCTGAGCTGCTGAATCCGCTCGGCCTGCGCGGTGAGCCGGTCCAACTGCCCGGCGAGCGACGCACGCAGCGCCTCAGGACCGTCCGCGGAGGCCGCGAGCGCGTCGCCGATCTCCTCCAGGGACAGCCCCAACCCGCGCAACGCCCGCACCCGGTACAGGCGCCGCAGATCCTCCGCCGCATACCGACGGTGCCCGGCCCCGGTCCGCCCACTCGCCCGGACCAGCCCCACCTCGTCGTAATGCCGCAGCGCCCGCACGGTCACTCCACTCGCCCGCGCCAGCTCACCGATGCTCCACCGATCTCCGGTGGCGTCCTTTCCGATCACGCCGCCCACGCTAGAACCGGCCGCAACGAGAGGTTCAAGCCCTCAGGCACCACCCCGTTCCGGCGGATTCAACGAAGGTTCGCCGGGTGCCTCCGGCAGCCGCCTCCTCGGGTTACGCCTCGCGGTGGGGATCGTAGATGTATGGAGTCGTGGTGCTCAGAACGGTGAACCCGAGTCGTTGCAGGATGGGGCGGCTCTCGTCGGTGGCGTCGACTTGAAGGTAGCGGTAGCCGAGGTCGGCGGCGGTCCGAGCGCGGTGGGCGACCAGAGCACGGTAGATGCCCCGGCCTCGCCAGGCGGTCACGGTGCCGCCGCCCCACAGACCGGCGAAGTCGGTGCCCGGGTTCAGTTCCATCCGCGCCGCGCACACGGGCAGGTCGCCGGCCATCGCGACGACCATGCTGATGGTTTCGGAGCTCTGGGCGAGCTGGGTGAGCAGCCGCTGCCGCAGGCGGGCGCTGCTGACGCCGAAGGCCTGTTCGTGGACGGCCGCCACGAGGTCCACCCCGGCGGTGTCGGTCACCGGACGTAGGTGGACACCTTCGGGCAGTGCGGTGTCGGTGGGCAGGTCCCGGACCGGCGCGACCATCACTGCCTCCTGCGGCTCGGGCGTGAACCCGGCCGACTTCAGCCGCCTCCCGAGGTCACCGGGTCGGTCGTGGGCGTATGCCTTCCATTCGAACTCGCGCCCAAGCGTGGCGAAGTACCGCATCTGGGCTCTGATCGCCGCATCCGCGGTGCTCTGGTCGAGGTCGGACCAGAGGACGCCGTTCCAGTCGTGATCCGCGCCGACCTGCCGCACGACGTCGCCGTCACGCTCGACACGGGTTCCGCGGCCGTCGGCGTGCGCGTCGCGCCTCAACTGGCGGTCGAACAAGGCAAGTACTTCTTCATGGTTCATTCCGCTCACTCCAGCATGGGGAGGGCAATCGCACCACTGGGTTTCTCCTGTTCCCCGCCGACGTGAATGATCATGTGGAACGTGAGAGGCGCTCGGCCGGGCTTGCCCAGCCAGATGGATCAGAGGTAACGCCAGTCGAGTGGGGAAGACGCACACCATGAGCGTGACCAAGATTCCCGGACCAGGTGCGAATGTGGCCGTCTGCCGTAAGGCGCGCGGCTTCAGCCAAGTTGCTCTTGCCCGGCGTGCGGGCGTGTCGGTTTCGCTGCTCAGCAAGATCGAGGTGGGCGACCGCGCACTGACCCAGGGCATTGCCGCCGCTCTTGCTCAGGCCATGGGTTTGACGCTGGATGAGCTGCTGGGCACGGCCCCCATCGAGCGCACCGACGAGAAGAGCCTTGCCACCCTCAATTACGTCATTCGGCGGTTCGACATCCCCGACACGCCGCCGTCACACCCTGAGGACCTTCCGCGCGAGCTGGCCGCACTGAACGAGCATCGCTATCGGACCGAGCTGTCGGCGGTGTTGCGGAAGCTCCCGGGCGTGCTGGCCGGCGTGACCAACTACGCGCACGCCACCCAGTCGCCCGACGCCTGGACCCGTGTCGCCGACACGTATTCGGTGGTCTACTGGCTGGCCGCCCGACACCGCTGGATGCACCTCGCCGAGCTGGCCGTCATGAAACAGCGGCTGGCCGCCGAGCGTGCGCACCCCATCGCGGCCACGGTGGCCGCCCGGGACGAGGCCGGAGCCTTCCTGAACTCCGGAGACTTCGCAGGCGGGTTGGCCATTGTGGACCGCGCCGTTGTCGAGGCCGAGTCGAGCTTGCGAGGCCATGACCGCGCCTATGGCCTGGGTATCCTGCACCTGCGTGGGCTGACGCTGGCCGGTCGGATCAAGGACAAGGCAACCGCCGAACGGCACATAGCCGCAGCTTGGCAGGCGGCCGAGGAGTTCCCTGAGGACGTCGAGGACCATGGCATCCACTTCGGGCCCGAGAACACCGCTGTGCATGTCATTTCGACAGCCTCTGACATGGAGGACTACCGCGAGTCGCTCAACACGGCGGATGACCTGATCCGGGGTGGGGTGACGCTTCCGGCCACGCGCGTTGGCCCGCTGCACATGAACATCAGCAGGTCAAAGCTCGCCCTGGGGGACCGTGACGGGGCTCTCGAATCGCTCGCAGCGGCTTGGGACGTCGCGCCGGAGATGGCCCGTGTCCATCCGACCAGCCAAGAGCTGATGCGCGTGCTGACCTCGCTGCACCGCCGCAGCAACCCGCGCCTTACCCAAGCTGGCCAAGCGGGCGGGCGTGCCCTTCTGAACTATCGGGGGAGTTCCCGGTTTCGACGGTCGGCCACCGCCTGGTCGTCTGTCCTGGCAGCCATCTGGCCGGCCCGGCGCGCGTCCCGCTTCGGCGTGCTGCAGGCGATCAGTGCGCAGTAACATCGCACAACATCCAACAAGGAAGGGCGAAACCACGTGGTGGACATGAAAGCGGCCGCGCGCAAGGCCTTTGACGCATACGACCTCGATGCCGACGGGCAGATAACCGCCAAGGAATACCAGCAGGTCGTCGCCGAGCTGCGCGGCGAGCACCTCACCGACGAGCAGGCGCAACAATTCATCGACGTACTCGACATGGACGGCGACGGCACGATGTCGTTCGAGGAGTTCTGGGCCCCGATGCAGGGCGGCGCGGACTGACCACGGGCATTCCGGTCACCCCGCGCGCGGCGCCGGGGCGGTGGCGGAGGCGCCAGCCTGGCGGCCTGAGGGCCAAGCGATGACAGTATTGGTGACCAAGGTGGCGAGCAACAGCACAGGCCCAAATACCGTTCTGTGAGGAGTAGTTCGCGCCGTCCGGTTGGCAGAACATCGGCCTGACCCTGGACGGTTGGGCGGTTGGACGGTTGGGCGGTCGTGGGCGTGGGCCCGGAGAACGGTGATGCCGCGTCACTGGAGAAGCTGACCGCCGACTATGAGCTTCCGGCCACCCGGACGCCCCCGTCGTGGCCCCTCCGTGGCTCTCGGAGATCCAGGGAGCGGCCAGTACCCGTCGGCATTCTTGCCCGGGACGCGCGGGGTGCCGCCCCTGGCGTGACCGCTCACCCTGTCGGCTTCGGGAACCCGATCGGGTTGGGGAAGCGCAGGGCTGCGGCGCAGGCGGTGCTCAGGGGGGTGAGGAGGCGGGTCAGGGTTGCCACCTGCTCGGGGGTCAGCGGGCGCCAGGGGCGTTCCGCCGCTTGGTCCGTAGCGGTCTCGGCCGTGCGGATCAGCTCGCGTCCGGCCTGCGTCGCGGTGCCGTCCGGGGTGAGCAGGTCGCGGTCGGTCAGGCGCCGTGTGGCGGCGTCCCACTCCTGGTCGGTCCAGCCGCGGTGGGGCTGGAGTTCGGTGCGGGGGAGGTCGACGGCGGAACGGAGGCCGATCCGGAGGAGACTGATCCCGACGGCGGGTTTCAGCCGGACGTGTTGGCTGCCCGCATCTTCAGGACCTCCCGGCTGCGTACGAGTTCTTCATGCGCCACCGCGTACGGACTTATGTGATCAGCCGTCTGTTCGAACCGGCGGCGCGTCTGCGTCCTGGGCAGGGATGACGGCCTCGAACTCCTGAAGTCCTCGGGGCTCGCTGGTCTCCCCGGCGGCTTCTGCTGCGGCCTTCAGCGGGCGGGCGACCAGTTCCGTAAAAGCCGGCGGGTCCGGGCCAGGTGCCGGGCGGCTGGTGTCGCGTACCAGCGGATGCAGCCGCGCGACCGGCAGCGCGTCCAGCCCGGCCGCGGAGTGCCAAGTCAACTTGACACTTCCTCCCGTCGCCGGTCATCGCCGGCCGTGGCGGGGATGGCGTTGTCGATGAGGACGGCGGCGATGGCGGCGGCGGTGGGGAAGGCGTCGGCGTTGAGGACCCGGGTGCGGGCCGCGGCGCCGTCGATGAGCAGCGCGAGCTGCTCGCCGAGCTGTTCAGGGTCGGCGGCGCCGGCTTCGCGGGCGGTGTCGGCGAGCCGCGCGGCGACGGCTTTCTTGTAGTCGCGTGCGTACTGGGATGCGGGGTGCTGGGGGTCGTGGAGTTCGACGGCGGCGGCGATGTAGGGGCACAGGGGGGTGGTGGGGGGGACGTCGAAGGCGGCGAGGAGCCGTTCGCGGGGCGTGAGGTCGGTGCGGTCGAACACGCCGGACAGAACGGAGGGGTCGAACCGGCGCAGGTAATCGGCGACGAGTTCGTCCTTGCCGGTGAAGTGCTGGTAGGCCGTGCGCTTGGACACCTGGGCCGCCGCGCAAAGCTGGTCCATGCCGGTGCGGTTGATGCCCTGCTCGCGGAACAGTTGCTGGGACGCGCTGACGATGCGCTCGCGGGCGCCCCGGCCGCGGCGGCGGCCCGTGGGGCCCTTCTCCAACTCCGTCATGGGTCCATGGTACCCCAGCTTGGTAACGACCGGTGTACATAGTTTGCGCCCCGGCCGCCCGCCCAGTACCGTAAGCACACAGAGCGGTGTACTTAACACCGTCACCCCAGGTACACACGGCACCACCGACCCAAGGGAACGACTATGGGAAAGCTTGACGGCAAGGTCGCGGTCATCACCGGCGGCACCACCGGCATGGCGCTGGCCGGCGCGAAGCTGTTCGTCGACGAGGGAGCGCACGTCTTCATCACCGGCCGCCGCCAGGAGGCCCTGGACGAGGCCGTGAGGCAGATCGGCCGCAACGTCACCGGCGTCCAGGGCGACGCCGCCGACCTGGACGACCTGGACCGTCTGTACGACACCGTCAAGCGGGAGAAGGGAAGCCTCGACGTGCTGTGGGCCAGCGCCGGCGGGGGCGAGCCCGCCCCGCTCGGCGAGATCACCGAGGCCCACTTCGACGCCGCGTTCTACCTCAACGCCCGCGGCACCCTGTTCACCGTCCAGAAGGCCCTCCCGCTCTTCAACGACGGCGGCTCCATCCTCATGACCGGCTCCAACGCCTCTCTCGGCGCCTTCCCCGGCTGGAGCGTCTACGCCGGCAGCAAGGCCGTCCAGCAGGCCTGGGCCCGCGTCTGGCTCAACGAGCTCAAGGACCGCCGCATCCGCGTCAACGTCCTGACCCCCGGCCAGGTCGCCACCGCCAAGCAGGAAGAACTCTTCGACGAGGCCACCAAGCGCCAGTTCGAGTCCCTCATCCCCCGCGGCCAGATGGGCCGCCCCGACGAAATCGCCACCGCCGCCCTCTTCCTCGCCTCCGACGACTCCAGCTACGTCAACGGCATGGAACTCGTCGCCGACGGCGGCACCACCGCCATCTGAACCGAAGAACCACAACCAGGGCAGGACATCTCATGAGCAACATCAGCATCATCGGCACCGGAAACATGGCCCGCACCATCGGCGCGCGGGCGGTGGCGGGCGGCAACACCGTCGAGGTCATGGGCCGCGATCAGTCCAAGGCGGCTGATCTGGCCAAGGCTCTCGGCGGCGGCGCCACGACGGGAGAATGGGGCACCGCCCCGGCCGGGGACA
Organism: Streptomyces violaceusniger Tu 4113; assembly: GCF_000147815.2. Taxonomy (NCBI): domain Bacteria; kingdom Bacillati; phylum Actinomycetota; class Actinomycetes; order Kitasatosporales; family Streptomycetaceae; genus Streptomyces; species Streptomyces violaceusniger. The sequence continues at coordinate 2,436,381 of NC_015957.1, forward strand.
TCGTCATCGTGGCCCTGTTGTACGACGGTGTCGTGCCGGTCGTCGCCCAGTACGGAGACGCTCTCGCGGGCAAGGTCATCGTCGACATCAGCAATCCCTTCAATGCCACGTTCGACGGGCTGGCCCACCGCGAGGAGACCTCGATCGCGCAGGAGGTCGCCAAGGCGGCCCCGGCCGGCGCCAGCGTGGTGAAGGCGTTCAACACCATCTTCCGTCATGTCCTGGAAAAGGGTCGGCCCGACGTCTTCATCGCCGGCGATAATGCGCAGGCCAAGGCAAGTGTGGAGGCGTTCATCGAGAGCCTCGGGCTGCGCCCGCTGGACGTCGGCGGCCTGAAAATGGCGCACTGGCTGGAAGGAGCGGGCGTGGTCACGGTGGGCCTCGCCAACCACGGGGTGGGGAACTTGGACTTCGCCCTCAGCATCACCGAACTTCCCGTCTGAGCAAACGGTTGACGGATCACCGAAAGGACTCGCCAATGCAGAGTCACCGCGGTGAAAGCGTCATCAAACTGCCGGCAGCCTGAGGCCACGATCCGGTCTACCTGCCCGGCGGCCGGCGGCTCGACTTTCTCACTCCGGCAGCGGCTGCGCAGGGCGCTGGCCAGCCGTTCCCGGTTCGTTTCTGTCGGGCATATTTCCTCGGCCGGCCACTGCGCCCACCGCTCTTCGTCAGCCTCGGTCGGGCCGCGGGTCCCGTACTCACTGCGGATCTGGGCACGGTGGTACTTGATAGTCCGGCCAGTCCAGGAATAGCCGGCGAACAGGGCCGGATCGACCTGCACCAGCGATCCGAGATAGTCCACCGCCGCCCTCGTACGCGGCCTCGGCCTCCGGTGCGAAGTACGCGACCGCGTGGATCGGCTCGAAGAGGGCCCACATCGTGCGGGCCGTCGTCGCAGCACTGGTGTTCATTGCCATGCTCCCTTCAGCATCGCCCCCGGGGCCGGACCACGACCGGCATTGTGCCAAGCTCCCGGAACCCGGACATCCGGGTCGGACGTTGACCCGGATGTCTGGTTACGACATCACCTGACACCATCTGGCATCAACGGGTGCGACGGACGGGACGGACGCGAGCGATGCGACCGACACGAACCGACGTGCCTGATACGACCTTCGAGGAGATCGGCTGTGACCCTGCGGCAAGAGATCGTCGGCAACGCCATGCAGATGGCGGTCTGCACCCTGCAGCCGGGGCAGACCGTCTACTGCGAGGCCGGGAAGTTCCTGTTCAAGACGGCGAACGTGACGATGGAGACCCGGCTGTCCGGGCCCGGCGGGGGCGGCGGTCAGGCCGCCGGGGGCAGTGGCGGGAGCGCCGGGGGTGCCGGGGGCGGCGGGATGGGCGGGATGCTGCGCCAGGCCATGGGCACCGCCATGCAGGTGGGGCAGCGGGCGCTGGCCGGGGAGTCGCTGGCGTTCCAGTACTTCACCGCCACCGGCGGCGAGGGCACCGTCGGCTTCGCGGGGGTGCTGCCCGGTGAAATGCGGGCGCTGGAGCTGGACGGGGCACGGGCGTGGTTCGCGGAGAAGGACGCCTTCGTGGCGGCCGAATCCACCGTGGAGTTCGGGATCGCCTTCCAGGGCGGGAAGACCGGGCGCAGCGGCGGCGAGGGATTCATCCTGGAGAAGTTCACCGGGCACGGCACCGTGATCATCTGTGGTGCGGGCAACTTCATCGACCTGAATCCGGCCGATTTCGGCGGCCGGATCGAGGTCGACACGGGCTGCATCGTGGCCTTCGAGGAAGGCATCCGCTACGGCGTGGAGCGCATCGGCGGGCTCAACCGCCAGGGGCTGATGAACGCGGTCTTCGGCGGCGAGGGGCTGTCGCTGGCCACGCTGGAGGGCAATGGGCGGGTGATCCTGCAGTCGCTCACCATCGAGGGGCTGGCGAACGCCCTGAAGAAGGCGCAGGGCGGCGACAAGCAGGGGCCGACGGGCGGGATGTTCTCCACCCACGCGGGGTGACGCGCCCCTGGGCCTTGCCCCCCGCTTACCCGCCCGCGACGTAGAAGAGGAAGAAGAGGAAAGCGGCGATGAAGTGGACGCCCACGAGGTAGATGAAGACCCGGACCGTGAAGCTCATCGGCGCCCGGTCCTCCTCGTTGGGGCCGGTCCGGGCACGGGCCGGCGGGTCCGTCCGGGTGTCGCTCGCGCTCATCTGGTTCGCGGTCATGTCGTTCCCGTCCTCCTTCATGGCGTACCGGGCCTTCCTCGGTGAGCGGCGTCGCCGAGGCACAGCTCGGCCGCGCCGCTCTGCAGCAGCGTGTGGACGAAGAGCAGATCCACGCCGCCGGGCGAGGCGGCGGCGATGCGGTGCGGGGTGAGCGAGTCGAAATGGGCCGCGTCGCCCGGGGAGAGGGTGTGTACGGTTTCGCCGAGGGTCAGCCGCAGCCGGCCCCCCAGCACGTAGAGCCACTCCTCGCCGGGGTGGACCCGCACCAGGCCCTCCTGGGCGCCGGAGCGCTCCGGCACATGCAGCCGCAGCGCCTGCATGGCCCGGCCGGAGCCGCCGGCCTGCCAGTAGGTCCAGCCGCCCGCCTCCTGCGCCTCCATGCGGTCGGCCCGCACGACCGGGTCCCGTTCCGAGGTCTCCTCGCCGAGCAGGTCGGATACCGTGGTTCCGTAGGTACGGGCCAGGGTCAGCAGCATCGGGAGCGAGGGCTGGCGGCGGCCCGTCTCCAGCCGTGACAGATGCGCGGGTGAGAGCCCGACGCGATGGGCGGCGGCCTCGAGCGTCAGACCGCTGCGCCGCCGCAGGTCGCGCAGGCGGGGAGCGACGGTGGGCAGCTCGGCGGACGGTCCGCCGGGGTGACCGTCGGCCGGTCCGTCCGTGGGCCCCTCGTCGGGCCCGTGGGGGAGCGGGTGCATGTCTCCGGTATAACCAGACCTGACCTCTCGGGCAAAAGATTTGCCTGAGAGGCAATAAGCTGGCGATGCGGGCGGGAGGTTGCGCTTTCGTTACCTCCTCTGGCGCTTCGCGCAGTTCTTGTGAACTCCCGGCGAACGGCGGTCACTTGGCATTGACACGACAGCGTCTACGCGCGTCATGCTATGTCTATGACAATCCCCCCACGGATCGCTCGCATCGGTGCCCTCGGCGCCCTCGTCTCGACGCTGATCATCGGCGGTACGGCCACGGCGGCCACCGCTGTGGCCCCGGCGGCCTCGCACACCGTTGTGTCGTCGCAGGTCATCGCGGCCGTCGGCGACATCTGCTACTCGGATCTGCCGTCCCAGGCCCATGACACCCTGGACCTGATCGAGCAGGGTGGCCCCTACCCGTTCCCCCAGGACGGCAACGTCTTCCAGAACCGTGAAGGCGTCCTTCCGTCCCAGTCCTCCGGTTACTACCACGAGTACACCGTGATCACCCCGGGCTCCGGCGACCGTGGCGCCCGGCGCATCGTCGCCGGTAAGCAGACGGACGAGGACTACTACACCTCGGACCACTACGCCTCGTTCGACCTGGTCGACCGCGGCTGCTGACGCGGCCCGACCGAAGACCGCCACCCCCCGCAGCGCGGCCGCTGCCCCTCACCAGGGCAGCGGCCGCAGTGCTGTCCGCGCCCGCCCTCAGCCCTGCCCTCGGCCCTGCCCTCAGACCCGCCCTCCGCCCCGCCGCCGCGCCACCGCAGTCCCGATAACGGTCACCGCCCCGGGAACCCCGCGCGGGTCATTGTCGTTGCTTCCCGATACCGTCTCGGTTAGCAGCGGACGTGCGGGGAGGCATGGTGGCGAACGGTCCGGAAGTGGTCACGTGCGGGGAGGCGATGCTCCTGCTGCTCGCCGAGCCCGGGGTCCCGCTGGACCGGGCCGTGCATTTCCGCCGGTCGGTGGCGGGGGCCGAGTCCAATGTGGCCGTGGGCCTCGCCCGGCTCGGCCACGGCGTGCGCTGGCTCGGCCGGGTCGGCGCCGACCCCGCGGGGGAGGCGGTGCTGCGCGAGCTGCGCGCCGACTGTGTGGACGTCGCCCACGCGATCGTGGACGACCATGCCCCCACCGGGCTGCTGATGCGGGACAGCCATGCGCACCGCGCCATCGATGTGCAGTACTACCGCATGGGATCCGCCGCCTCCCGGCTGACGCCCGAGCAGATACGCCCCGAGGCCCTCGAAGGCACCCGGCTGCTGCATCTGTCCGGGATCACACCGATGCTCTCGCCGACCGCGGCGGCCGCGAGCCGGCGGCTGGTGGAGCTGGCCCGTGCGGCCGGGGCCAAGGTGTCCTTCGATCCGAACGTACGGCACAAGCTGGGCGGCGCGGCGCAGTGGGCCCAGACGGCGGGTCCGTTGCTGCGCGACGCCGACATCGTCCTCGCGGGCGAGGACGAGTTGGAGCTGCTGACCGCCCAACCCGCCGACGAGGCCGCGCGGGAGCTGCTGCGCGGCGGCGCCGACGAGGTCGTGATCAAGCGCGCCGACCACTCCTCGACCGTCCTCACCGCGGACGGCGGCTGGGACCAGGCGCCCCACGCGGTGCCGGTCGTCGACCCGATCGGGGCCGGTGACGGCTTCGCGGCCGGCTATCTGTCGGCCCGCCTGCGCGGGCTGCACGAGCACCAGGCGCTCGCCGAGGCGGTGTGCGTGGCCGCCCTCGTCGTCCAGGCCGCCACCGATACGGACGGGCTGCCCACCGCCGCCGCGCGGGACCGGGCGCTCGCCGAGCTGCCCAAGGGCGGGGACGCGGTATACCGCTGAGCCGACCCGGACAGCGCAGGCAACACAGGCAACACCGATAACGGGGGCAGCGCGGACAGCGCCGGTAACACCGACAAGCCAGATATCGATCCACCAAGCGCATCACAGCACCGCACATCGTCCACCGCACACTGAAATCGCCGCATATCCCGGAGGCAATCCGGGGCGGCATCGCCAGCAGCACTTGGGAGAGGAAGGCGGCGACCGCCGTGTACCGCTGGGAGATCACCCGGGCCGCGCTCGCGCAGCGCGTTCTCGCCATCGTCCGTAGCGACAGCTACGACCACGCCCATGCCACGGCGGACAGTCTGCTCTCCGCCGGTATCACCAGCCTGGAGATCTCGCTGACCACGCCCTTCGCCCTGGAGGCGGTCACCACACTGATCCGGGAGGTCGGCGATGACGCGGTGATCGGCGCGGGCACGGTGCTCGACGCCGCCTCGGCCCGGATGGCGGTGGACGCGGGGGCCCGCTTCCTCGTCTCGCCGAGCCTGGACCCCGAGGTCATCCGCACCGGCCACCGCTACGGTCTGCCGGTCTTCCCCGGCGTGGCCACGCCCACCGAGGCGGTGCACGCGATGGAGCTGGGCGCGGACGCCCTGAAGCTCTTCCCCGCCTCCGCCTACGGGCCCCGATGGGTCAGCGACGTACGGGCCGCGCTGCCGCAGGCCGCCGTCGTCCCCACCGGCGGGGTGACGCCGGCCGAGGCCCCGGACTGGATCGCGGCCGGGGCCGTCGCCTGCGGAATGGGCTCGGCGCTGTCCGAGGGCGACCGGGACACCGTGGGCAAGCGCGCCGCCGAGCTGCTGGCCCGTCTCGCGGATGTGGCACCACCGCTGGACTCGGCGCCAGAGCTGTACTGAACTGAACCGCTGTGCGCGGGCTGTACGGACGGCGGGGCGCGGGCTGTACTGACCGCTGTGCGCGGGCCGTACGGACGGGAGCGCCCGGGTCGTACTGACCGCCGTGCGCGGGCCGTACGAATGGCGGTGCGTGGCCCGTACGCCCGCGCATCCCAGCGGGCGGTCAACCGCTTCCCGTGGGGCGGGAGTTCTGCCACCCTGAGCGCGCTGTGATCATGCGGCTCGTACCGGCCGCCCGCTCGCGCCCAGGAGGTGCCGTGAGACGTACCGTCACGCTGTCCGCCCTCGCCGCCGTGCTCGCCGCCACCGCCGCCGGTTCGGCGCTGGCCGTCGGCTCCACGTCCAAGCCCGAGTCGCCGCGGGCGTCCGCCGCCGACCGCGCCCGGCCGCAGCGCGGCACCCTGCTCGACCGGGTGCCCGAGCGCGGGGTGCTGCGGGTGTGCACCACGGGCGACTACCGGCCTTTCAGCCATCGCGACCCCAAGTCCGGCGCCTACACCGGCATCGACATCAAGATGGCCGGGGACCTCGCCAAGAGCCTGGACGCCAAACCGGCGTTCGTGCCCACCACCTGGGCCACCCTGGTGGACGACCTCGCCGCCGGACGCTGCGACGTGGGCATGGGCGGGGTGTCGGTGACCCTGGCCCGCGCCCGTAAGGCGTCCTTCAGCGAGCCGTATCTCACCGACGGCAAGACGCCGATCGTGCGCTGCGAGGACAAGGCCAGGTACCGCACGCTGGAGGACATCGACCGGCCGGGCGTGCGGGTGGTGGTCAACCCGGGTGGCACCAATGAGGAGTTCGCCCGGGCGCATGTCAAACGGGCCACTCTCACCGTCCATCCGGACAACACCACGATCTTCGACGAGATCATCGCGGGCCGCGCCGATGTGATGATGACGGACGCCAGCGAGACCCGCTACCAGTCCGCGATCCACCCGGAGCTGTGCGCGGTCCACCCCGACGAGCCGTTCTCCTTCTCCGAGAAGGCGTACGCCCTGCCGCGCGGCGATGCGCAGTTCACGGAGTACGTCGACCAGTGGGTCCATCTGGCCACCCACGACGGTACGTACAAGAAGTACGAGGACGAATGGTTGAGGCGGTGAGGCGGTGAGGCGGTGAAGGCGTGAGGGCGGTGACGCGGCGGCGGACGACCGACGGCTGAAAATCTGGGCATCGCCGTAGGACTCTTGCGTCCGCCGCCCTCCCATGGTGCCCGGAGCGGGAAGATGGCCCCATGAGTCCCGCCCAGCCCTTGCGCCGCCGCTCGGACGCCGTTGCCAACCGCGCCGCCCTCCTCGACGCGGCCGAGCGGGTCCTGCTCCGCGATGGGCCCGCCGTGCCGTTGGACGTGGTGGCGCGCGAGGCCGGGGTCGGCATCGCCACGCTGTACCGGAACTTCGCCGACCGCGACGAGTTATACGCGGCCGTCGTCCACCGCGCCCACCAGCTCGTGGCCGACCTCGCCCAGGAGGCCGAGGCCGGCGCGGCGCCACCGCTGGACGCGCTGGCCGGTTTCCTGGACCGGCTCCTCGCCGAACGCAGCCATCTCGCCCTGCCGTTGCTCAGCGTCCCCGGCCCGCGTCCGCAGAACGGAGCCGCTCCCCTCGGCCCGTATCCGCAGAACGGGGCCGCCCCCCTCGGCCCGCGGATCTCCCGGTCGTTGGACGCGGTCCTGAAGCGGGGCATCGACGACGGCTCGATCCGGCCCGATGCCACCGCCGCCGACCTCGTCGTCACCGTGGCGACGCTCGCCCGTGCCCAACTCCCGCCCGACGCCTGGGATCGAGCCGCCCGCCGCATCGCCGCGCTCGTCCTGGACGGGCTGCGCGCCCGCTCCGACACCGCCCCGCTCCCCGCCGGGCTCACCGGTGCCGAACTGGACCGGGCCATGACCCACAGCGGGGGTGACAGGGCCGCCTACTAGCCTGTCGCCCGCAGCGGGATGCGCATTTGCGCGAATTCGGGCGCGGCCCTTGCGCGGGTGCTACACGCTGACGGATGCCGGTTGTAATGGCCCGGACCGGTGAACGTTTCCTCGCATCCGGAGAGACGATATGAGCAGTCCCCTCAGCCACCCCCTCGTGCGGACCTTTCTGGCCTCGGTCGAGCGGCGTACCGCGGCGCTTCCCGCCGCGTGGCGGGAGGAACTGCTCGAGGATCTGCGCGAGGAGATCGCGGCGGCGCTGGCGGACGACCGCACCGAGGATCCCGCCGCGGACGGCGGCCCGGCGATCAGCGATGAGCGCGTTCGGCGGGCGCTCGACTGGATCGGAACCCCGGAGGAGATCGCGGCGGACGCGCTGGCCGAGGAGTCCGGCAGCATTCCCCCCGAGCCGGAGAACCCCGGCGGCACCTGGCTGACGCTCGGCCTCGCCGTGCTGCCCGTGCCGCTGTGCCTGGTCCCGGGCGTGGGGATACCGCTGGGGCTGGTCGCCGCCTTCGGCGCGCTCGTCCGGCTGTGGCGGTCCGCGCCGTGGGCGCGGCGCGAGAAGCGGCAGGCCACCCTGTTCGTCCTGTCGCCGCTGGTGTCGGTGCCGGTGCTGGCGGCCGCCCTCTCCCTGGCGTTCGACGGGATCAGCGCCCCCGCGTTCGTGGCCTCCCTCCTGATAGCGCTCGCCCTGCCGGTGGCCGGCGCCATACGGCTGGCCCGGTCCGCCGCCCGGCTGCGCGAGCAGGCCCCGTAGGAGGCAGGACGGCCCCGTAGCTGACAGCGTTGTCGGCCCCGGTGGGTCGACTGTGCGTAGTTTGTCCGGACAATCGAACTTCACGACTTCCCGTCATGTGCTCATCCGGATACCCTCGCCCCGTGGCTATGGAGGAAGAAGACTCTTCGGGCGGGGCCGAGGCGCTCCAGCTCAGCGTGGACCGCAGCAGTCCGGTCCCGCTGTATTTCCAGCTTTCCCAGCAGCTCGAGGCGGCGATCGAGCAGGGGCGGCTGGCGCCCGGCAGCCTGCTGGGCAATGAGATCGAGCTGGCCGGGCGGCTCGGGCTGTCCCGCCCCACCGTCCGGCAGGCCATTTCGTCGCTCGTCGACAAGGGGCTGCTGGTGCGCCGCCGGGGCGTGGGCACGCAGGTGGTGCACAGCCAGGTCAAGCGCCCGCTGGAGCTGAGCAGCCTCTACGACGACCTGGAGGCGGCCGGTCAGCGCCCCGCCACCCAGGTGCTGCGGAACACGACCGAGCTCGCGACCGCCCAGGTCGCCGCCGCGCTCGGCATCTCCGAGGGTGCCGAGGTGGTGCTGATCGAGCGGCTGCGGCTGGCGCACGGCGAGCCCATGGCCCATCTGCGCAACCACCTCCCCGTGGGCCTGCTCAAGCTGGACAGCGCCGAGCTGGAGGACACCGGGCTCTACCGGCTGATGCGCGCGGCCGGGATCACCCTGCACAGCGCCCGCCAGGCGGTCGGCGCCCGCGCGGCCACCGCCGAGGAGGGGGAGCAGCTCGGGGAGCCGGAGGGTGCGCCGCTGCTGACGATGGAGCGGACGACCTACGACGACACCGGCCGGGCCGTGGAGTTCGGCTCGCACACCTACCGGGCCTCGCGCTACGCCTTCGAGTTCCAGCTCCTCGTGCGCCCCTGAGCCCTTCCTCCCGCCGTACAAGCCCGTCGCACCCGGCCGCTGTTCTTGACGTGTCCCGTATCCGCCGCTACAAGTCCTCCAGCCGGACGGGCACCGGGCCCGCCACGGGTTTCACCGTACGCGGCGCCGCCGAGCACCCCGGAAGCCCCGGCGAGGGCCGGTGACGGATACTTGGCGGCGGCCGGGCCCGATCATGCCGGACCCGGCCGCGAAGGTGACAGCGGGACGAACACACAGTGAGAAGGGCGGGTCTTCGTGGCGAAGGTGCGGAGAGGGGCACGTGCGATGACCGCCGCCGTGCTGGCGGCGGTGCTGGGTACGGCGTTGGCGGGCTGCAGCAGTACGGGCGGCAAGCGTGCCGAGGAGCGGGCCGCGAGGGAGGCGGCCGCCGGGGGGCGGGCGGCGGTCAACACCCCGAAGTGGACCTTCGCGATGGTCACCCACTCCGGCGACGGCGACACCTTCTGGGACATCGTCCAGAGCGGCGCCAAGCAGGCCGCGGTCAAGGACAACATCCGGTTCCTCTACGCCCACAACGAGGAGGGCAAGGAGCAGTCCCAGCTCGTCCAGTCCTACATCGACCAGAAGGTCGACGGTCTGATCGTCACCCTCGCCAAGCCCGACGCCATGAAGGCCGTGGTGAAGAAGGCGCGGAAGGCCGGGATACCGGTGATCACCGTCAACTCCGGCTCCGAGGTGTCCAAGGCGTTCGGCGCGCTCACCCACGTCGGCCAGGACGAGACCATCGCGGGCGAGGCGGTCGGCGACGAGCTCAACAAGCGGGGCCGCAAGAAGGCCCTGTGCGTGCTCCACGAGCAGGGCAACGTCGGCCATGAGCAGCGCTGCGACGGCGCGGCCAAGACCTTCGACGGCAAGATGGAGAAGATCTACGTCGAGGGCACCAACATGCCCGATGTGCAGTCCTCGATCGAGGCCAAGCTCCAGTCGGACAAGGGCATCGACACCGTGCTCACCCTCGGCGCCCCCTTCGCGGACACCGCCGCCAAGGCCGCCGACCAGGCGGGCAGCAAGGCCGAGATCGACACCTTCGACCTCAACGCCAAGGTCGCCGCGGCGCTCCAGGACGGCACACTCGGCTTCGCCGTGGACCAGCAGCCGTATCTGCAGGGCTATGAGGCCGTGGATCTGCTGTGGCTCAACCGCTACAACGCCGATGTGCTCGGCGGCGGCAAGCCGGTGCTGACCGGACCGCAGATCATCACCAAGGACGACGCCGCCGAGCTCGCGTCGTACACGAAGCGGGGCACCCGATGAGCGCGGAGGCACCGCCCGTCGAAGAGCTCGCGAGCCGGCCGCCGGTGCGCGGCTCGCTGCCGCGCCGGCTCGCGGGGCGGCCGGAGCTGGGCGCGGTCGTCGGCGCCGTCGCCGTCTTCGTCTTCTTCTCGGTCGTCGCCGACGCCTTCCTCCAGTGGTCCAGCTTCAGCACCGTGCTGTACGCGTCCTCGACCATCGGGATCATGGCGGTGCCGGTCGCGCTGCTGATGATCGGCGGGGAGTTCGATCTGTCGACCGGCGTCCTGGTGACCAGCTCGGCGCTGATCTCGTCGATGTTCTCGTACCAGATGACGGCGAACGTATGGGTCGGCGCCGGGGTGTCCCTGCTGGCCACCCTCGCGATCGGCTTCTTCAACGGCTATCTGCTGGTCCGTACCAATCTGCCGAGCTTCATCATCACGCTCGGCACCTTTCTGATCCTCCAGGGCTGCAACCTCGGCTTCACCAAGCTGATCAGCGACACCGTCTCCACCAAGAGCATCGCCGACATGGAGGGCTTCCCCTCCGCCCATAAGGTCTTCGCCTCGCATCTGACCATCGGGGACGTCGAGGTGCAGATCACCGTCCTGTGGTGGTTCGCCCTGATCGCGCTCGCCACCTGGATCCTGCTGCGCACCCGCGCCGGGAACTGGATCTTCGCGGTGGGCGGCGCCAAGGAGGCGGCCCGCGCGGTCGGCGTACCGGTGGAGCGCACCAAGATCGGCCTCTATCTGGGCGTCGCGCTGGCCGCCTGGATCTCCGGCCAGCATCTGCTGTTCAACTACGACGTCGTCCAGTCCGGCGAGGGCGTGGGCAATGAGCTGCTCTACATCATCGCCGCCGTCATCGGCGGCTGCCTGCTGACCGGCGGCTACGGTTCGGCGGTCGGCGCGGCCGTCGGCGCGTTCATCTTCGGCATGACCAACAAGGGCATCGTCTACGCGCAGTGGGGCGCCGACTGGTTCAAGTTCTTCCTCGGGGCGATGCTGCTGCTCGCCACGCTGCTCAACTGGTGGGTCCGCAAGCGGGCGGAGGAGAGCAAATGAGTACGTCCCAGACATCTCGGGCGTCCCGAACGGCTCTGGTCGCGCTCAGCGACATCAGCAAGTACTACGGCAACGTCCAGGCCCTGGACGGCGTCTCCCTGGAGGTGCACGCCGGGGAGATCACCTGCGTCCTCGGGGACAACGGCGCGGGCAAGTCCACCCTCATCAAGATCGTCGCGGGGCTGCACCAGCACGACGGCGGCACCTTCGCCATCGAGGGGGAGGAGACCCGGCTCGGCTCCCCGCGCGAGGCCCTCGACCGCGGGATCGCCACGGTCTACCAGGACCTCGCCGTGGTCCCGATGATGCCGGTGTGGCGGAACTTCTTCCTCGGCTCCGAGATCCACAAGGGCCGCGGACCGCTCCGGCGCCTGGACGTGGAGGCGATGCGCGCCACGACCCACCGCGAACTGCTGCGCATGGGCATCGATCTGCGCGACGTCGACCAGCCCATCGGCACCCTCTCCGGCGGTCAGCGCCAGTGCGTGGCCATTGCCCGCGCCGTCCACTTCGGCGCGAAGGTGCTGATCCTGGACGAGCCGACGGCGGCGCTGGGCGTCAAGCAGTCCGGGGTCGTGCTCAAGTACGTCGCGGCCGCCCGGGACGCGGGCCTCGGCGTGGTCCTCATCACCCACAACCCGCACCACGCCTATCTCGTCGGCGACCGTTTCGTGCTGCTCAAGCGCGGCGCCATGGCGGGCAGCCACGCCAAGGACGAGATCGCGCTGGAGGAGCTCACCCGGCAGATGGCGGGTGGCAGCGAGCTGGAACAGCTCAGCCATGAGCTGGCCCGCACCCCCGCCCCCGATCTCTCGGAAGGGGTCGCCAAGGGCTGAGCGGCCGGGCCGACGGCCGTGTTCCGGCACCTCCGCGGGCCGCGGGCCGTAGGCTCACCATGCGGCGTGAGGCACGGGTGAGGCACAATCGCACGGCGGGCCCCACCCGCCACGACCGACGCACCCGAGGCCGAGCGGCCTCCCGATACCCCCGCAGGGACGACGAACTCTTGCGAGCACGTACCCGCAGCGACCGCACCCCCCACACCGGCGAGGGGGCCGGCCGATGAGCATCTACCGCGAACGAGTGCACCGGGGCTCGGCCCGGGCCACCGTATTGCGGACCGTCGGCACCCGTGAGCGCCGCTCGCATCTCAGCGCGCCCCGGGTGCCCACGGTCGGCATCGACATCGGCGGCACCAAGGTGATGGCAGGGGTGGTCGACGCCGACGGCATCATCCTCGAGAAGCTGCGCACCGAGACCCCGGACAAGTCCAAGAGCCCCAAGGTCGTCGAGGACACCATCACCGAACTGGTGCTGGACCTCTCCGACCGGCACGATGTGCACGCCGTGGGCATCGGCGCCGCGGGCTGGGTGGACGCCGACCGCAACCGGGTGCTCTTCGCCCCGCATCTGTCCTGGCGCAACGAACCGCTGCGCGACCGGCTCGCGGAGCGGCTCGACGTCCCGGTCATGGTCGACAACGACGCCAACGCGGCCGCGTGGGCGGAGTGGCGGTTCGGCGCCGGACGCGGCGAGGACCATCTCGTCATGATCACCCTCGGCACCGGAATCGGCGGCGCGATCCTGGAGGACGGCCAGGTCAAGCGCGGCAAGTACGGCGTCGCGGGGGAGTTCGGCCATATGCAGGTCGTCCCGGCCGGCCACCGCTGCCCCTGTGGCAACCGCGGCTGCTGGGAGCAGTACAGCTCCGGCAACGCCCTCGTCCGCGAGGCCCGCGAACTGGCCGCCGCCGAATCGCCGGTCGCCTACGGGATCACCGACCGGGTCGGCGGCAACATCCAGGAGATCACCGGGCCGCTGATCACCGAGCTGGCCCGGCAGGGCGACGCCATGTGTGTCGAACTGCTCCAGGACATCGGCCAGTGGCTCGGCGTCGGCATCGCCAATCTCGCCGCCGCCCTCGACCCCTCCTGCTTCGTCATCGGCGGAGGCGTCAGCGCCGCCGACGACCTGCTGATCGGCCCCGCCCGGGACGCCTTCCGGCGCACCCTCACCGGCCGCGGGTACCGGCCGGAAGCCCGGATCGTCAAGGCGCAGTTGGGCCCCGAGGCCGGGATGGTCGGCGCCGCCGACCTCGCCCGGCTGGTGGCCCGCCGCTTCCGCCGCGCCAACCGCCGCCGCGTCGAGCGGTACGAGCGCGCCGGGTCCTCCTCCCCGCTGCGGCTGGCGCCGCGGGGTCAGGCAGGCCGCGAATGACCGCCGCCGAGCAGCGCCCCGGCGCCCCGACGCCCCCCGCCGCCGACGGCAGGCACCCCGACGGGCCGACGTCCGGTGGGCCCACGTCCGGTGGGTCCGCGCCTGCTGGGCCCACGTCCGGTGGGTCCGCGCCTGGCGGGTCAATGTCCGGTGGGTCCACGCCCGGTGGCGGCCGCCCGTCCCGTCGCTGGCTCAGGGCCGTGATCGTCTTCCTGCTGATCGCGATCCCGGCGGGCTATCTGGTGATCTCCGCCATCCAGAGCCGCAACGGCGGTGAGGAGAAGGCGGAGGCGGCGTCGGCCAAGGGCCTCAGCGCGGGCTATCCGACCCGGGTGCAGCGGCGCATATACGACGTGCCGGTGCCGCCGCAGTCCAAGAAGGTCGGTTTCTACGAGACCAACTCCTGGAAGGTCAGCTCGCTGTACGTGCAGTTCGTCACGTCCAGCGACGGACTCGACTCCTTCCTGCACCGGATCGGCACCGGCCGCTCCGCCCTGGACAAGGGCAAGGTGACCATCACCGGCGCCCAGGCGAAGAAGGTCGGCTGGCAGGTCGGGGAGGCTGGTCACGACTGGGCCGGAATGGAGTTCAAGCAGAAGGATCCGCAACCCAAGTTGAGGATCACGGTCAAGTTCGACAATCCGGCGCATCCCAAGGTTTACGTGGTCTCCACAGTCACCCCGTAGGTCCATCACATCCTGGGTGCATCACGACGGCCCCGAGGACGGGCCCCCTGCTCGTCCTCGGGGCCGTCGCTGGGCACCACCTGGCATACCCTCAGCGCCGCTCTCACGCACCGCGCCACGCGATGCTCTCGTCCAGCCATCCCGCGTAGGTGCCGTCCGGCAGCAGCCGGCGCCCTCGCCGCCGCCCGCCGGGGCGCCGTTGCGCATGACCTCTGTCTCAGTCGGAAGCTCATCGGCGCCTGGCGACCGCCCCCGTCGACCAGTACCTGCTGTCCCTGGTCGCCGTGATCGTCGCGGTCTCGCTTCTGCCGCCGGCGGCGGAGATACGGCGCTCCCGACGCGGTCAGCGGTCGTCCTCAGGGGCGCTCTGATCACGTGCGGTAGCGTCGGTCCGGCCACTCGCGGGGGCGTCACTCCGGCCGTCCACGGGAGCGTCGACACTGCGGCGTCGGCGCACGTGCCACACCGCCAGCGCGGCCACGACGGCTGCGGCCAGCGCCACGGCGACGCCCCTGCCAACCAGGCCCTCGACGCGGCTGTAGGCGGTGCCTGCGAAGTAGCCGAGCAGGGTGAAGCCGACGCCCCAGACCAGGCCACCCAGGGCGTTGAAGAGCAGGAAGCGGCGGTAGGGCATACGGGAGACGCCGGCCAGCGCGGGCATCATCGCGCGGAAGAACGCGATGAAACGGCCGAAGAAGACCGCCGCGGGGCCACGGCGGCGGATCAGCTCCTGCGCCCTGCCGACGCGCGCGGCGTGGCGGCGCAGTGGGCGGGTGGCGAGGATGCGGGGACCAGCGTGGCGCCCGACCTCGTATCCGACGCTGTCGCCGACGATCGCGGCGAGGACGACGGCCGGCGCGAGCCACCACACCTCGGCCCTGCCCTGACTGGCCAGGACGCCACCGATCACCACGGCGGTCTCGCCGGGCAGGACGAAGCCGAAGAACAGGGCGTCCTCGGCGAAGACCAGGGCGGCCACGACCGCGTAGATCACCGGTCCGGACAGCCCGCCGAGCCAATCGGTGATGGCGTGCATCCGCCCACCTCCCTTTCGTCTCCGTCTCCGTCTCCGTCCACTCTCCTGGATCTGCGCCGGGTTCTCGTCCCGGCCGCCGGCGGACAGCGGCGACACACGTAACTCTACAAGGTGTAGTAGATTCGATGGAGGTTGCCGTTCCGTCACCCGGGCGTCGTGAGTACGTCATCCGCTCGTCGTGCGGTGGCCTCTTTACGGCATCACCATGCCGACCGAGAAAGGGACGTCTCCTCATGCCTCATGTGCGCCACTGGCCGCGCCTGTCCGTCCTGCTGTTCCTGGCCGCGATCGCCCTGGGCCTGGTCGCCGCGCACACCTCGCTGATCCAGCCGCACGACCTGGCCGCGGACCGCACGATCCAGACCGACACCCGCACCGGGTGGCTCAACTCGGTGATGCTGGGCGTCAGCTACGTAGCCTCGCCGGTCGGCGGCCTGGTGATGCTGGCGCTGTGGTGCGGGTGGCTTCTGTTCGTCCGGCACCGCCCGGTCTCCGCCGTGTCCACCTTCCTGGTGGTCGCGGTCGGCTGGAACGCCTCGGAGATCGGCAAGCTGGTCGTCGCCCGCAACCGGCCCCCGGCGGTCTACTCCCTGGACCCCGAGATCGGTTCGAACAGCTTCCCCAGCGGCCATGTCGCCTTCACCGTCTCGGCGGTGACCGCCGCGTACTTCCTGGCCCGCGGTTCCCACCGGCAGCGGCCCGTCGGCGTCGCGGCCGTCGTGATCGTGGCGGTCATTGCCTTCTCCCGCCTCTACATCGGGGCGCACTATCCCACCGACGTGCTCGGCTCCGTACTCATCAGCGGTGCGGCCATCCTCTGCCTCACCGGCCTGTGGCACGCCTGGCTACTGCCCCGCCTGCACCTGGTGCCGTATCTCGCGCTCTTCGGCCCGGTGCCCGGCCCGGCAGTCGTGGCGGGCGGCGAGCGACACGTCGAGCCGGTCGCCTGACCGGGCGGCCGTCCGGGCGACTGTGCGATCGGTGAACGGCTCGTGCGGCCCGTGGTGAGCCGATGGGCAGTGCGGGTACATCGCGCTCGCGAACATCTCGTCCGTCTCCACGGCGGCCTCCACCAGGCTGCCGCAGCACAGTGCCAGCAGCAGGCCGCCCGCGATCAGCGGCAGGCGCCGGGGGCGGAGGGCCGGGGCGAGCAGGGCCTTGACCCGGCGCGGGACCGGACCACCGTCGGCGGCCAGCACCCCGCGGTGGCGGCGGTCGCCGTTGGCGGCGAGCGCCGCGCGGGCGACGGCGCGGGCGACCACCGCACGGTCACCGGTCGCGGCCGCGGCCTCCTCGTCCGCCCAGCGTTCCAGGACGAACGCGCCGGCCGTGGCGAGGGGACGCAGTAGCGGGTTCACGGCCGCCGCGAGGCGCCAGGCGATCTGGAAGGCGTGGTGGCGGTAGCGCAGATGGGCGCGTTCGTGGGCCAGCAGGGCCTGGCGCTCCGCGCCGTCGAGGGCGCGCAGCATGCCGCTGGATACCACGATCCGGCCGGGGGTCCCGGGCAGCGCGTACGCCTCCGGCACCGGGTCGTCGATCACGGCGAGCTCACCGGCGGGCAGCCGCCTGCAGTGCCGCCGCGCCATCAGCAGGTCCCGCAGATGTCTGCGGGCGGCGATGCCGAAGCAGAGGGCGCTCCCGGTCAGGGCGAGGCCGCAGACCACGGCCACGGCCGACCGTACGGGGTTCTCGGCCCGCAGCGCGGTGACGGACCAGGGTCCCTGCTCGGCGACCTCCGGTATCTGCCCGACCCGGGTGAACGCGAGCAGCGCCAGCGCCCCCACCCATCCCCCGGCCATGACCAGCACGGCGCAGGTCAGGGCCCAGGCCGCCGGGCGGGGCGGCAGGTGGCGCGCCGCCCAGGGGGCGAGCACGGCGAGCAGCGCGCTGACCACGAAGGGGATGTAGACGCTGAACCGCATCCGCTTCACGGCTCCCTGTGCTCGCCGTGATCGCCCAGCAGCCGCTGCAGCAGCCGCTCGTCGTCCGCCGACAGCTCGTCGACGAACCGCGACAGCACCGCCTCGCGGTCCGAGCCGTGCTCCAGGAGCGAGCGCATCTGCCCGGCTGTGTGGGTGGCCTCGTCCCGGGCCGGCGCGAAGGCGTAGCCGCGGGCCGCCTTGTGCCGGGTCACCAGGCCCTTGTCCAGCAGCCGGGACAGGATCGTCAGCACCGTGGTGTACGCCAGGTCGCCGGGCAGCCGCTCGTTGACCTGCGCCGCCGTCAGCGGGCCGTCCGCCGCCCACAGCGCCGCGAGCACGCCGCTCTCCAGCTCTCCGGGCGCCCGCCTGCGGCCGTCGGTTCCACCGCGGTCTTCGCCACCCATCCGTCACACTCCTCGGCCGAGTTCCGATTCGCCGCCGGTAGCTCCGGTAGCTCCGGTAGCTCCGGTAGCTCCGGTAGCCACTCGGCGGCCACCAAATCTACTACCCCTTGTAGAAGAGTGGCCGCATCGACCACTCCACGAACTACTACATGTTGTAGAGTTTGGCTTCCGCCCCGCGCCGTCCGAGCGCATGAGGTGCGCTCGTCGACGTCCTGGAGGCTGATCGCTCGTGTGGTACCACAGCGGCTCGGTGGAGCTGTCGTCCCTCGGCGGCCCGGCTGACCTCTCGGAATTCCCGGGACTTTCGTCGCCCGGTGGCCCGGTGGACCCCGGCGCGACCGGCGGCGTCGTCCCGGGTGCCCGGCGAGCGGGCCCGGGCGGGCGGATCGTGATCATCTCCGCGAGTGTCGGGGCCGGGCACGACGGCGCCGCCGCCGAACTCGCCGACCGCCTCTGCGCCTCCGGCTACGCAGTGGACCGGCTCGACTTCCTCGACCTGCTGCCGGCCCGCCTCGGCCGGGCGATCAGCGCCGGCTACCACCGGATACTGACCCACGCGCCGGGCGCCTACCAGCGGATCTACGCCGCCACCGAGCGCGCCGGGGGCAGCGGCCCGGGGGCGCGCGCCCTGCTGCGCAGCGCGGAGCGGCGGACCCTTCAGGCGCTGCGCGCGGACACCCGAGCGGTGGTGTCCACCTACTTCGGCGCCAGCCAGGTCCTCGGAGCACTGCGGCTCAGAGGCCGGCTCGCCGTCCCGGCAATCACCTACCTCACCGACTTCTCCGTGCACCCCCTCTGGGTCGCCGCGGGCGTCGACTTCCACCTCGCCGCCCACGACATACCCGCCGCGCAGGCCCGCGCCCGCGGTGCCGCCCGCGTCCTGGCGACCGGGCCGGTCGTGGCCCCGCGCTTCAAGCCCGCCACCGACCGGGAGCGGCAGCAGGCACGCGCCCGCTTCGGACTGCCCCCGACGGCGCCGCTGGCCCTGCTGGTCGCCGGGTCCTGGGGCGTCGGCCCCATCCAGCAGGTGGCCTGCGAGATCCGGGCCACCGGCGCCGCGGTGCCGGTGGTGGTCTGCGGTCGCAACGAAACCCTGGCCGGGCGGCTGCGGGCGGCCGGCATCGAGCACGCCTACGGCTGGGTGAAGGACATGCCCGGCCTCATGCACGCCGCCGACGTCCTCGTCCAGAACGCGGGCGGGCTCACCTCGCTGGAAGCGTTCGCCGCCGGTCTGCCGGTGGCCAGCTACGGCTGCATACCCGGCCACGGCCATACCAACGCCGCCGCCCTGCACGACGCGGGCCTCGCCACCTGGGTACGCGAACCCGCCGACCTCAAGCCGGTCTTGACCGAGCTGCTGGACGGCCCGCTCGGCGAGAGCCGGCGCGCCGCCGGTCTCGCGCTGTTCGCCACCGCCCCGGACAGCGGACCGGTGGCGGCCATCCTCCGGGCGTGCGGCGCCGCCGCCCCAGATGCCGGCGACACTCCGCCGCCGTCCCGCCGCCTGTCCGTCCGGCGCAGCCGCCGCGCCGCACGACGGCTCGTCGTCACCGGCGCCCTGGCCACCGCGCTGTGGGGCACCGCCGTGGGCACCGGCATCGCCGCCACGCACAGCGGCGGCAGCGTCCGGCAGGTCATCGGCCACAGCCTTGACCACGGGGGCCACCGCCCGGACCTCGCCGCCCTGGCCTCGTCGGTGGAGGACCTGTTCTGATGACCACGCCCCATACGCCCCGTCTTGCCCGCAGAGCCCATACCGCCGTCTGCCCGGCCTTGTCGGGGCAGGACCTGCTCCGATGACCACAGCCCGCCTCGCCCGTACGAGCCGTGCTCTCGCCTGTGCCGCGCTGCCCGCGCTCGCTATCGCGTACGCCGCCCCGGTCGTCTACACCTTCGGGCCGCTGCGCAACCGCCTCATGCCGCGCCTGTCCGGACGCGGCCGCGCCGACCACGTCGCCCTGACCTTCGACGACGGTCCCGACCCGCTGTCCACCCCGTTCTTCCTGCGCCTGCTGGAGGAGCGCGGGATCCGCGCCACCTTCTTCCTGCTGGGCTCCGCCGCCTCCCGTACGCCGGGCCTGGTAAGGGAGATGGCCGCCGCCGGGCACGAGATCGCCATCCACGGCTGGGCGCACCGGCCGCTGCTGCTGCGCGGCCCGCGCTCCACCTACGACGATCTCGCTCGCGCCCGCGACAGCGTCGGCGACATCACCGGACGGCCGCCGCTGCTCTTCCGGCCGCCGTACGGGGTGATGACCACCGGCGCGCACCTGTCCGCCCGCCGCCTCGGCCTCACCCCCATGCTGTGGACCTGCTGGGGCGAGGACTGGACCTCCCGGGCGACCCCGGACTCCGTCCACCGCACCGTCACGGCCGACCTCGACGGCGGCGGCACGATCCTCCTCCACGACTCCGACTGCACCTCCGCCCCCGGCTCCTGGCACAACACCCTCGGCGCACTGCCCCGCCTCCTGGACACCTGCGAGGAGTACGGCCTGCGCGTCGGCCCGCTGAGCGACCACGGCATACGAGCCTCCCCCACGACGCCCTGGCCGGTCCTGCGGCCAGTACACCGACCGGCCGCTTCCCGCCGCGCGGGCCGCTGATCCGGCTGGACACCATGTCCGTCACCACCGGTTCCGCGCCCCGGCCACCCGGTCGACCAGCCTGCGACCTCCGGCGTCACCCGCCCCGACAGACCCACGGTGCGCACCGCCGTGCCATCCCATCGCGGCGCACACGTCTCGTAGACGAAGGAAAGGCAGGAGCCGGCCCAGTGGAGATCTCCTTCCTGATCCACGACGTCTACGGGATCGGCAGCACCATTCGCGCGTTCGATGGCGCAGGTGACGGCGGTGGCGAGCGGGCGTAGCAGGGGGTAGGCGGCAGCGCCCAGTTGGGCCAGGGCGACGAAGGCGTGGTGGTGGGCCGCGAGGTGGGCGCGTTCGTGGGCGAGCAGGATGTCGTGCTCGGTGGCGTCCAGTCCAGGGTGTGGAGCATCCCGGTGGAGACGACGACACGGCCGGGCAGTCCGGGCAGGGCGAAGGCGTCCGTCCGGGGCCTCGTGGTCGACGATGACGCACCCAGCCGCGTGGGCTTCTTCCAGGAAGCCTCCCTGGCCCACGAGACCGCCCGCGCCCTGCGCGACATGGGTAGCCGCTGGACGCGGAGATCCACTTCCAGCGCAGCGTCGCCACCCGCCGCCAGCGATACGCCCGCACCCACAGCGTGACCCTCGGCTACCTCGGCGCCGTCCAGGTCCAACAGGGACGCTTCGACGAGGCGACCCGCCAGGTTCGCCCCGGCGATGTGAGATTCCGTGATACATGAGAGGGTCGGACGGGTGAGCGAGACACCACCGAACACCCTGCAATACCGCCTTGACGGGCCGGCAGACGCACCTGTCCTGGCCTTGGGTCCCTCACTGGGTACCACATGGCACATGTGGGACCGCCAGATACCCGAGCTCTCCCGCCACTGGCGCGTCCTCCGCTTCGACCTGCCCGGCCACGGCGGCGCGCCCGCCCATCCGGCCCCGTCCGTGGCCGAGCTCGCCGCCCGGCTGCTGGCCACCCTCGACGAGCTCGAGGTCGAGCGCTTCGGCTACGCGGGCTGTTCGATCGGCGGGGCCATCGGCGCCGAACTCGCCCTCCGACATCCCCATAGAGTGGGCTCACTCGCCCTCGTCTCCGCCTCCCCGCGCTTCGGCACCGCCGACTCCTTCCGGCAGCGCGGCGTCGTGGTCCGCACCAACGGCCTCGACCCGATCGCCCGCGCCACCCCCGAGCGCTGGTTCACGCCCGCCTTCGCCGCCTCGCAGCCCGCCATCGTCGACTGGGCCGTCCAGATGGTCCGCACCACCGACCCCGGCTGCTACATCGCCGCCTGCGAGGCCCTCGCCGCCTTCGACATCCGCGCCGAACTGGGCCGGATCGGCATCCCCACCCTCGTGGTGGCCGGCGCCGACGACCAGGTCACCCCGGCCGCCGACGCCCGCGTCATGGTCGCCGGCATCGCCGACGCCCGGCTCGCGCTCGTCCCCGGCGCCTCCCATCTCACCCCCGTCGAACAGCCGATGGCCGTCACCGATCTGCTGGTGCGCCACTTCTCCAGCTCCTGGCAGTCCCCGGACCACCCGACCGGGATGACCGCGATCCCCGCGCCCCCGGTCAAGCCCGTGCTCTCCCCGGTACCGCCCGGCGCCGAGCTCGTCGAATACGGCCACAATGTGCCCGAGCCGCTGCTGGACGCCCGCTCCGACGCGTACGACCAGGGCATCAAGGTGCGCCGCGAGGTGCTCGGCGACGCCCATGTGGACCGCGCGCAGTCCCTGACCGACGAGTTCACCGGCGACTTCCAGGACTTCATCACCCGCTACGCGTGGGGCGAGGTGTGGACCCGGCCCGGAATCGACCGGCGCACCCGCAGCGTGGTCACCCTCACCGCCCTCGCCGCCCGCGGCCACCTCGACGAACTCGCCTTCCACACCCGCGCCGCGCTGCGCAACGGGCTGACCCCCACCGAGATCAAGGAGGTGCTGCTGCACACCGGCGTCTACTGCGGGGTGCCGACCGCCAACTCTGCCTTCGCCGTGGCCCAGCGGATCATCCGCGAGGAGACAAGCCCGGAGGGCTGAGCGCTCCGCTGGAAGTGCCCCGACATGCCGTCGATCGTCTGCGGCGCCGTCGTGGCCGAGCGCGCCCACGCGGCGGAACCGCCCATCGACACAGTCCCGCGCCCCTTCAGGGCGCGTTCGAACCGCAGCCGACTTCCGCCGATCTGCTGAGTGCCGATCCGCTTAGCACGGCCACGGGGCCCGCGGGAGCACAATGATCTCCATGAAGCTCACCAAGAAGGGCCATGCCTGCGTCCGGATCGAGAAGGACGGGCAGGCGCTCGTCATCGACCCCGGGACCTTCAGCGAAGAGGACGCCGCGGTCGGCGCGGACGCGATCCTGGTCACCCACGAGCACTTCGACCACTTCAACGAGGAGCGGCTGCGCACGGCGCTCGACGCCAACCCCGCCGCCCACATCTGGACGCTCTCCAGCGTCTCCGGCCAGATCTCGGCGGCGTTCCCCGGGCGGGTGCACACCGTCGGCGAGGGCGACACCTTCACCGCCGCCGGATTCGACCTCGAGGTGCACGGCCAGTTGCACGCCGTCATCCACCCCGACATCCCGCAGATCACCAATGTGGGCTACCTCGTGGACGGCACGCTCTTCCACCCCGGCGACGCGCTCACCGTCCCCGTCGGACGGCAGGTGGACACGCTGATGCTGCCGGTGCACGCCCCCTGGAACAAGCTCGCCGAGGTCCTCGACTACGTCCGCGCGGTCGACCCGCGCCGGGCCGTCGACATCCACGACGCCCTGCTGTCCGACCTCGCGCACATGGTCTACGGCCGCATGCTCGGCCCCGAGGGACCGGGCACGGGCGGCGCCGAGCACCTGCGGCTGACGCCGGGCGAATCCCTCACCCTCTGAGGACCGGGGTCCGGCGACCGGTGAGGGCCGGACTCGGCCGAGACCGGCGCCCTGTGCGGGCCGGGGGGGCTGTCATAGCCGGGATGTAGGTTGTCCCCTATGCGCATCGCGACCTGGAACGTCAATTCGATCACCGCCCGGCTGCCCCGGCTGCTCGCCTGGCTGGAGAGCAGTGGCACGGACGTCCTGTGCGTCCAGGAGACCAAGTGCGCCGAGTCCGCCTTTCCGTACGAGCCGCTGCGCGAGCTCGGCTACGAGGCCGCGGTCAACGCCACCGGGCGGTGGAACGGAGTGGCGCTGGTCTCCAAGGCCGGTCTCACGGACGTCACCGTGGGCCTCCCCGGCGGCCCGGACTACGACGGCGACCAGGAGCCGCGGGCGATAGGCGCCACCTGCGGCCCGGTCCGCCTCTGGTCGGTCTATGTGCCCAACGGCCGGGAGATCGGCCACCCCCACTACGACTACAAGCTGCGCTGGCTGGAGGCACTGCGCACGGCCGTCGCCGGAGACGCGGCAGGTGACCGCCCCTTCGCGGTCCTGGGCGACTTCAATGTGGCGCCGACCGACGAGGACGTCTGGGACCGGTCCGCCTTCGACGGGCTGACCCATGTGACCGACCTGGAGCGCGAGGCCCTGGCGGCGCTGCGCGAGGCCGGGCTGTCGGATGTGGTGCCCCGGCCGCTGAAGTACGACCGCCCCTTCACCTACTGGGACTACCGCGAGCTGGGCTTCCCCAAGAACCGCGGTATGCGGATCGACCTGGTCTACGGCAACGAGGTGTTCGCCAAGGCGGTCGGCGACGCGTATGTGGACCGCGAGGAGCGCAAGGGCAAGGGCGCCTCCGACCACGCCCCGGTCGTCGTCGACCTGGAGGTGTGACCCCAGGGGCGTGCTGTACGGGGAGCCCCCATACGCGGGAGCCCCCGAGGCGCCCGCTTACGCCACCAGCTTCCGCAGGTCGATCGACTCCGCCATCGCCCGCAACCCCGCGTCCCCCGGGTGCAGATGGTCCCCGCTGTCGTAGGCGGGCAGGATCCGCGCCGGATGCTCGGGGTCCCGCACCACCGCGTCGAAGTCCAGTACGTCGTCGAACGCCCCGCCGCTGTCCCGCAGGAAGGCGTTGACGGCCGAGCGCCGCGCGTCCGCGTCCGCCGTGCACAGCGACTCGCCCTCGCACGGGGCGATGGTCGCCCCGACCACCCGCAGCCCGCGCTCATGCATACGCGCCGCGAGCGACCGCAGCCCCGCGATCAGCTCCTCGGCCGAGCTGCCCCAGCGCAGATCGTTGATGCCCTGGAAGACGACGACCGTACGGGCCCCGGTCTGGGCGAGCACATCCCGCTCCAGCCGGTGCTGTGCGCTGACCCCGCCGGTGTCCGTGGAGACGCCCTCGCCCGGATAGCGGTCGGCGACCACGCGGTTGGCGGAGATGCCCGCGTTGAGCACGCCGTACGCCGGGATCTCGGACTGGCCGCGCAGCCGGCGCGAGAGCACATCGGGCCAGCGGCGGTTGGCGTCATTGGTGGACTTGGTGCCGTCGGTGATCGAGTCGCCGAGCGCCACCACCGAACCCGGCCCGCCCCGCACATCGACCCCGGTCAGAAACGGCCAGGTGGTGAGGGTGCCGGTATAGGACTCGGCGCCCGGCTCACCGGTCCGGTCACCGCTGCCCGCCGCGCTCAGATACGACCGCTGGGTGGCCTGGCTGTGCACCGGCACCGCCGCGACCGGACCCGGCAGATGGATGCTCACCAGCAGATTGACGTCCGCCGGAACCGGGAAGTCCACCGGATCGCTGAACACCTGCGCCCCCGCGGGGACCGAGGTCCCGGGCCGCCCGCCGAAGGTCAGCGGCACCGGTGCGCCCTGCGCCGCCGCGCCGCCCGCCTGGAGCGCGACCGTCGCATGGCCGATCTCCACGGGAGATGCGGCGAAGGTGTTCTCCAGCCGGACCCGGGCCCTCGGCCCGCCCGCGCTGGTGTGCACCACCAGTCGCAGCGTCTGATCGGTCCACGGCCCGACCTTGGTGTACCCGGCGGTGCTCGCCGCCCAGCTCCCGGTCCAGCCGTCCGTGGGCTGCCGCAGCGACGCGGCGAAGACATGGAGATCGGCCGCCGCGCCCGGATCCCTCGGCAGCACCACCGACGCGACATCCCGGCCGCGCTCCAGCGGCACCGTCACCGCGTACAGCCGGGCCGTCTCCTGCCGCTGCCCGGCGGCGGTGTTGAGATGGGGGAGCCCGACGGCCTTGGTGGCGGCGGGGCCCGCCCGCCAGTCCGGCGCGCTCAGCGTGTAGGGACGGCTCGACCCGTCCCGGTAGCGCACCGTTCCGACACCGCCCGCCCCCGCGCCGGGCCCGTCCGGTGAACTGCTCGCCACCAGGAAGGTCACCGCCTCGCCCCGCCCGCGCAGCCGCACCGCCTGTCCATCGGCGATCACGTTGTCGGGCCGTGCCCCCGCGCTCCGCGGCCAGGTCAGCCTCGCGGCGTCCAGGGCGATGCCGCGCCCCGGGGTCCAGCCGGCGGCCCGCAGATCCTGTGCGGAGAGCGAGGCGCCCGCACCGTCGAAGTCGGCGTCACCCGGCCGGGCGTCATCGCTGACCGCCCTGTTGTCGAAAAGCCGCTCCAAAGGGAGCGGCTTCTGGGTCGGCCGGGTCGCCTGGGTCGGCACGCCGGCCGGTGCGGCGGAGGAGGGCGCGAGGAGTGCGAGAGTGACACCTCCCGCGACGATCCCGGCGGCTGTCCAGGGTCTCGCGACGCGCATAAGTGTCCCCTCTCGCAACCCACCTGACCGGTGATTCGACAGGCGCGGGAAGAACGTAGAAAGGCGGGTGGGTGTCGTCAAGACAAGCAACGGGTCACGTCTCGCGTCGCGTCGCGCCGCTTTCGCGCCGCCCAACAAGCATCGGGTCACAGCTCACACCGCGCGCCCTGTGGTGCGCCGGTGGTCAGGATGCCACGCTGAGTCGTATGAACATCTCCTTCTTGGGCAACTGGCGCAAGCGACGCGGCCCCGCCTCGGGCACGGCCCTGATGGGCGCCCAGGAGGAGGACCCCCAGGGCGTCGCCCAACTGCTCTCCGAATGCGAGCTGCTGCGCGCGCGGGCCGCCTCCGCGGGCATCGGACTTGATGACTCGACAGCCTCCCTGGAGGCGCTGGACCAGATGGCGCCGCGCTGGCGCGACGACCCGGACGAGCTCCCCTGGCTCGGTAACGACGCCGGTCTCTACCTCGGCACGGTCATCGTCCGCACCGTCCCCGGGGCCGTCTGGCAGGTGTGGCCCAACGGCCGGCCCGTCGTGATGCTGGCCTCGGGCCGGGAGGTCGACGTCGTGGAGGCCGGTCAGCAGTGGGCCGCCGACGGCGCCCCCGAACTCTCCCGGTGCTACGCCGAGGTCGCCGAGGCGTAGGGGGTCCGGCGGATCGTGACGCCTGCGGCGGGCTGTTCCCCGCCCCTTCCCTCAACTGGGGCTCCGCCCCAGACCCCGGGGTAATCGAGCCCCTCCGGCGTTTGAGGAGCGGGGTTCGGGGCGGAGCCCTGGCGGGGCCGACACCCCGTAGGCCCTGTCGGGCGGTATCCGCCCATCAGCGCGTGTCCGTACCCCAAGCTCCGCAGTTGTCTGGATAGCTTGCGCTGACCGGGACGCAGCGGAAGGTGGGTGGGGCCGGGTATGGCCGTCGGCGAGCCGTTGATCGAGCTGCACGGCGTCAACAAGCACTTCGGCGCGCTGCACGTTCTGCGGGACATCGATCTGACCGTCGGGCGCGGCGAAGTGGTCGTGGTCATCGGCCCCTCCGGCGGCGGCAAGTCCACCCTGATCCGGACCATCAACCGGCTGGAGACCGTCCAGTCCGGCTCCATCGTCGTCGACGGCCGGCCGCTGCCCGACGAGGGCAAGGAGCTGGCGCGGCTGCGGGCCGAGGTGGGCATGGTCTTCCAGTCGTTCAACCTCTTCGGGCACCGGACCGTGGTGGCCAATGTGATGCTCGGTCAGACCAAGGTCCGCCGCCGCGGGAAGCAGGACGCCGAGCGGCGCGCGCTCGACCTGCTGGACCGGGTGGGACTCGCCGACCAGGCCGGGAAGTTCCCCGCCCAGCTCTCCGGCGGCCAGCAGCAGCGGGTGGCCATCGCCCGCGCGCTGGCGATGGATCCGCAGGTGATGCTCTTCGACGAGCCGACCTCCGCCCTCGACCCGGAGATGATCAACGAGGTGCTGGAGGTGATGCGCCGGCTCGCCGAGGAAGGGATGACGATGGTCGTCGTCACCCACGAGATGGGCTTCGCCCGCTCCGCCGCGAACCGGGTGGTCTTCATGGCCGACGGCCGGATCGTCGAGGACCGTCCGCCGGAGGAGTTCTTCAGGGCCCCGGAGAGCGAGCGGGCCAAGGACTTCCTGTCCAAGATCCTCAAGCACTGAGCCGGTGATGACGGACATGAGGCGTCTGCGCCGCGCGACCGCCGCCCTCGCCACGGCCCTGACCCTGCTGCTCACGGTCGGCTGCGGCAAGGAGGGCAGCCCGCCCGCCAAGGGACCCCGGGCCGAGAAGCTGCCCACCTACAAGGTGGCGACCGGCTTCCGGCTGCCCTCCTCGCCCACCTGGCGCCGGGCCGAGCACCGCGGCCATCTCACCGTCGGGGTCAAGGAGGACCAGCCCTATCTGGGCGAGCGGGACCCGGCCACCGGCCGCTACTCGGGTTTCGACATCGAGATCGCCCGCATGATGTCCGCCTCCCTCGGCTTCGCCCCGAAGACCATCCGGTTCCAGACCATCGCCTCCGCCAACCGCGAGACCGCGCTCCAGAGCGGCCAGATCGACTACTACGTCGGCACCTACACCATCAATCCGCTGCGCAAACGGCTGGTCGGCTTCGCCGGGCCGTACTTCATGGCCGGCCAGTCGCTGCTGGTGCGCACCGACGAGAACGACATCCACGGCCCCGCCGACCTCGCGGGCAGAACGGTCTGCTCGGTGGCCGGCTCGACCCCGCTGCAGCGCATCCAGACCGACTACCCCAAGGCCCACGCGGTCGCGTACGACACGTACTCGGTGTGCGTGGACAACCTGCTCAGCTTCCAGGTCGACGCGGTGACCACCGACAACACCATCCTGCTCGGCTACGCGGCCAAGGCCCCCGAGGAGCTGAAGGTCGTGGGCCGGCCCTTCTCCAAGGAGCCGTACGGCATCGGCGTGCCCAAGCGGGACAACGCGCTGCGCTTCGCGCTGGACGACGCGATCCAGGTCCATGAGCGCAACGGCGACTGGAAGAAGGCGTACGAGGCGACCCTCGGCCTCTCCGGTGTGCCCGCCCCCAAGCCGCCCCCCATCGACCGCTACCGCACCGGCTGAAGGCCCTCCCATGGACGTGCTCACCCAGAACTTCTCGCTCTACGGCAAGGGCTTCCTCGGCACCGTGGAGCTGACCGTCTACGCCTCGCTGCTCGCCCTGGCACTCGGCATCCTGATGGCCGCCTTCCGGGTGGCGCCGGTCGCCTCGCTGCGCGCGTTCGGCACCGCCTGGGTGACGGTGCTCCGCAATACCCCGCTGACGCTGCTGTTCTTCGCGGTGATGCTGGGGCTGCCGCGCTTCGGTCTTGTGCTGCCGTTCACGGTCTTCGCGGTGATCGCGCTCGGCTGCTACACCTCGGCGTTCATCTGCGAGGCGGTCCGCGCGGGCATCAACACGGTGCCGGTGGGGCAGGGCGAGGCGGCCCGCGGCCTGGGCATGACGTTCGACCAGACGCTGAGCGCGGTGGTGCTGCCGCAGGCGTTCCGATCGGTCATCCCGCCGATCGGGTCGACCCTGATCGCGCTCGCCAAGAACTCGGCCATCGCCGGGTCGTTCAGCGTCACCGAACTGCTCGGCACCTACAAACCCCTCAATGAGCGGGGGTACAGCGTCATCTGGTCCTTCGTCTGGATCGCCGCCGGGTATCTGATCATCACCCTCGCCATCAGCGCGATCTTCGCCCTCCTGGAGCGGCGCTGGGGGGTGCAGCGATGACCGCCCCCTCGACCACCGCCCTCTACGACGTCCCCGGGCCCCACACCCGGCGCCGGCACCGGATCTACGCGCTGGCCGGGACGGCCGTGCTGCTGGCCCTGCTCGGCTGGGTCGTCTATCTCCTCATCCACACCGGCCAGTTCGCCTACCGCAAGTGGATGCCGTTCGAGTACAAGGGCATCCAGGAGCTGCTGCTGAACGGGCTCGCGGGCACCCTCAAGGCGTTCGGCATCGCCGCGGTCCTCTCGCTCGCCCTCGGCGGGGTGCTCGCCGCCGGGCGGCTCTCCGAGCATCGCCCGGTGCGCTGGGTGGCCACGCTGCTGGTGGAGTTCTTCCGGGCGATGCCCGTCCTGGTGATGATCTTCTTCGTCTTCGTGGCGCTGAAGGTCCAGCCGCTGCCCGCCCTCGTCACCGGGCTGACGCTGTACAACGGCTCGGTGCTGGCCGAGGTGTTCCGGGCCGGGGTGAACTCGGTGGACCGCGGCCAGCGCGAGGCGGCGTACTCGCTCGGCCTGCGGAAGACCCAGGTCATGACGTCCGTGCTGGTGCCGCAGGGGGTGCGGGCGATGCTGCCTGCCATCATCAGCCAACTGGTGGTGGCCCTGAAGGACACCTCGCTCGGTTTTCTCATCACCTATGAGGAGTTTCTGCACGCCGGAAAGCTGATCGCGTCCAATCTCGACTACGACCTGCCGTTCATCCCGGTGGTCATGGTGATCTCACCCATCTACATCGGGATGTGCATGCTGCTGTCATGGTTCGCCAACTGGGTGGCCAAGCGGGAGCGGCGCAGTGTGAAGACCCGCCAGGTCGAGGTCGCCGCCGCCGAACCGGCCGCCCCGATGCCGGGGGACACCCGCGGCTGAGCCGGGGCGGCCGGACGGTGCCTCAATCGCGGACCGGGACCGTGAGGTAGGACGGATCGGCGGCCGGGGACGAGAAGGTGAGATGGGCGCCGTCGGGGTTGTGCTCGAGGTAGAGCGGGTCGACGGTGTCGACGACCAGCGCCAGCCGATGGCCCGCCGGGACGTCGTACGCCGTGGAGAACAGCTCCAGGTCCACTCCGAAGGGCGTGCCCGGGGTGCGGTCGTGGAAGGTGACCGGGGCGTTGGTGATGAGCTTGCCGATGCCCAGCGGGCCCACGTCGTAGAGATACGCGACCGCCGTACCGTCCGAGCGGTCGGTGGTCACGGTGGTGTGGAGCTTCACGGTGCCGCGGACGCGCTGCTCGCGCGCCGAGGCTCCGGTCTGCCAGACCGCCGCGCGGGACCGGGGCAGCAGCGGGATCGAGGCCAGCGGCGGGACCTTCAGGAACTGGTCGAGGGCGCCGCTCAGCAGCACCGTCCCGGCGTTGGCACCGGAGTCGTGGTTGGCGGTGATCTTCTCGGTGGTGGCGAGCGGGACGCGGCGGTGCCCGGAGGGGACGGCCGACCAGCTCGGGTAGCCCTCGTAGTCGTCGCCGCCCGCCGTACGGGACATCAGTTGCACCGGCGCTTGCGTGTCGATGCCGTTGCGCTCGCCCTTGAGGTAGCGGTCCAGCCATTGCCTGGCGTGGCTCCAGGTGGTGTTGGGCAGTCCGAGCAGGCCGGTGAGCTCGGCGGTGGCGTGGTCGCCGGGCCGCAGCTCCAGCCGCTTGGGGCCGGTGAGCTTCTCGAAGAAGTCGGCGTAGCTGTTGGGCGGGAAGATCGAGTCGCCCCAGGAGTTGCCCAGCATGATGGCCGCGCCATTGGCGTTGATCCGGTCGAGCTGGGCGGCGGCGGACCGCTTCTTGCCCCAGGCGATCAGGTCCGGCTCCTTGGCGAGGTCGGAGGAGAAGAAGTCGTCGAGGATCTGCCGGAGTTCATCGCTGGGCCGGCCGGTCAGCTCCCCGGCCCCGGCGAGCAGCCCGGCGGCCTGGGCGTGCTGGGTGCGCCCGCTGTAGATCGAGCCGACCAGGTCCGCCCAGCCGCTCATGGCCACCACGGCCTTGATCCGCGGGTCGGCACCGGCCGCGAGCAGGCTGATCCCGGCGCCGTAGGAGAGCCCGGCCATGCCGATGTGGTCGGGGTCGGCGGGGGTGTTGGCCAGCGCCCAGTCGATGACCTTGGACGCGTCGGCGATATCGGGCGGCCCGGCCGTCTCGATCTTCCCGCCGGACTGCCAGAAGCCTCGGGAGTTGTAGGTGAGCACCACATACCCGGCTTCGGCGAGCTTCTTGGCCTGGGCGAGATATTCGACCTGGGGCAGGGACCAACTGGTGGGCAGGACGACGAGGGGCAGGCGGCGGGAGGCGTCGGCGTCCGCGGGGGCCACGACGTTGGCGGCCAGCTTCACGCCGCCGTCGCCGGGGATGTCGACGAACCGTATGGAGACGCCCGAGGAGGCGGAGGCGGTCGTGGCGGCGGGCGGGGTCGGTGCCGCGGCTTGGACGGAGGGGGCGAGGCCGAAGGCCGTGCCGGCCAGGACGGTCACCGAGACGGCGGCGGCCATGGTGGGGCGCAGGGCTTTGCGGGCAGGGGTCACTGTGGCTCCTGGTGGGGGTGCCGTGGGGGCAGGGGAGCACCGGTGCTGGTGACCTGACGGTAACTCGGGGGTTTACCGGCGGTAATAGCGCGGTAAGTTACGCCTGGGTAACGATAGAGGCCGTGGTCGGCTGCCGGGGCCGGCCCGGCCCGGGGCGCTATCCGGGGGCCGGATCCGCAAGGGTCCGGCCCCGCCTATGCGGAGCCCCTTACGCCGTTATGTTGTGGCTTCGCGTTGAGCCCGGCCCGCGCTGAATCCCGCTCGTCGCTGCATACCGCCCGCGGCTGAAGTGCTGGCCCCGGGTCTTGACTCCCGCGCGGAGTGCCGCCCGCGGTTGGCGTCGCTCGCGCGCGATCCCCGCCTGTGGCTGAGCCCCGGGTCCTGGCCGAGCCCCCGGCTCCGCGCCGAGTCCCGGTCGGCCCGCGGCCGTTCAGCCCCGCTTGCCCTTGCGGCGGATCTTGATGTCCGGCATGTCCGTCACCCCGACCCGCAGGATCCGATGGGGGTGACCATGCGCGGTCAGCACCGCGATGGCCCGTTCGGTCGCCTCGTGTTCGCCGTCGTCCGGCTCCTCCGCCGGAACCTGGCAGCGGAAGGTGAACGCCGAAAGGCTCTGGTCACAGGTGAAGGTGCCCGCCTCGGTGAAGCCCACCTGGAAGGAGCCGACCGCGGTGCGCAGCGCCTCGCGCTCGTCCTTGCCCAGCTCCTCGAAGGCCCCGCGGATGGTCACTCGGAACACGGTCGCTCCTCCCGTACGGCGTAGCCGAGCATCGGCGCGCCGAGCATCTCCTCGATGGCGTCGAGGAGTTCCGTCACGGCCTTGGCGATGGCGTCGGGGCGCTCGCCCGCCGTGACGCGTCGGCCGATCTCGCCGAAGATGAGTGAGTGATAGCCGCTGATCTGGGCGGCCACCACACGCGGCAGCGGATCCTCGGGCGCCGTGCCGGTCTCCTCGGCGAGCACGGCGGTCAGTTCGCCGTTCATCCGGTGGCCGAGCTCTTCCAGCCGGGCGACCAGCGTGGGGGCGGCCCGCATCATCGCGAAGAACGGGCCGAAGCCCTCGGTCAGCCCCAGTGAGCGATCGCGGCGCTCCACCTCCTCGCGCAGCCGGTCCAGCACCGCCTGGGCGGCGGACCGGCCGGGCGGGCGCTCGCGCACGATGTCGGCGAGCCGCCGCGGGGACGCCTGGTCGGGCGGCAGGACCAGATCCTCCTTGGCCGGGAAGTAGTTGTAGACGGTGTTGACGGACACCTCCGCGGCCTCGGCGACCTCGGCGACCGTGACCCGGTCGAAGCCCCGCTCCAGGAACAGGCCGGTGGCCACGTCCGCGATCCGTCGGTGCGTACGGCGCTTGTGCCGTTCCCGCAGTCCTTCGCTCATGGCCGTCAGTGTATCCCGTTGCAAATTTGCGCTTGCCTCTAAGTTTTAAGTCCATTGCAAGTTTGGGGCCCGTTGTGCTCTCATCGAGGGCATGTCCTCATCCGTCATCCGCGTTCGCGGCCTCACCCGGACCTTCGTGCTGGGCAGCGGCCCCGTGTATGCCGTCCGCGGCATCGATCTGACCGTCGGTCGCGGCGAGATCCTCGGCTTCCTGGGCCCCAACGGAGCCGGTAAGACCACGACCCTGCGCATGCTCACCACCCTGCTGCCGCCCAGCGGAGGCGAGGCCGAGATCGCCGGCCGCGATCTGCTCCGCGATCCGGCGGGCGTGCGCCGGCGGATCGGCTATGTGGCCCAGTCGGGCGGCCTGGACCCCGCGTGTTCCGTACGCGAGGAGCTGGTCACCCAGGGCCGGTTGCATCTGATGTCCCGGGGCGCGGCGGCCGGGCGCGCCGATGAACTCGCCGGTGAGCTCGGCCTGTCGGGGCTCATGGACCGCCCGACCGCCGCCCTCTCCGGCGGTCAGCGCCGCCGGGTGGAGATCGCGCTGGGCCTGGTCAACCGGCCCGAGGTGCTCTTCCTCGATGAGCCCACCACCGGTCTCGACCCCGGCAGCCGGGTCGAGCTGTGGGACCTGGTGCGGCGCGTCCGCGCCGAGCACGGCACCACGGTCTTCCTCACCACCCACTACCTGGACGAGGCCGATGCCCTCGCCGACCGGATCGCGGTCGTGGACGCCGGGCGGATCGTCGCCGAGGGCACCTCCGCCGAGCTCAAGAGCCGCCATGCGGGCGATCCGGCCGCCAGCCTCCAGGACGCCTTCCTCGCCATCACCGGCCGGTCCACGGCCGATGAGCCACTCGCCATCTGAGCCGTCCGATCCATCTGAGCTGTCTAAGCCATCCGAGCTATCTGAGCCGTCTGAGCCGTCTGAGCAATCCGACGCCGCACCCGACCACCCAAGGCCCTCTCATGACTCTTCTCGCCCATACGGGCATCGTCTTCGGCCGCTGTCTGCGCTCGACGCTTCGCTCGAAGACCAATCTCTTCTTCGGGATGCTGCAGCCGCTGCTCCTGCTCGCCCTCTTCGGCCCGCTGCTGACCGGACTCGACATGGGCGTCAGCGGATCGTCCTGGCAGACGCTGGTCCCCGGTGTGCTCGTCCAGCTCGCCCTGCTCGGCGGGTCGTACGTCGGACTCGGACTGCTGATGGACCGCAACCTCGGCGTTCTGGACCGGATGCGGGTCACCCCGGTCAGCCCGCTGGCGCTGCTGCTCGGCCGCACCCTGCGCGATGTCGTCCAGCTCGTGGCCCAGTCGGTGCTGCTGGTGCTGCTCGGCCTGGCCTTCGGGCTGCGTGCCCCGCTCCCCGGCGTGCTGATCGGCCTGCTGTTCGTGGCCGTGCTCGCGGCGGCGCTGTCCGCGCTCTCCTACGGGCTGGCCATGAACGTCCGTACATCCCCGGAGTTCGCCGCCATCGCCAACACGGCGGCCATGCCGCTGATGCTGCTCTCCGGCCTGCTGCTGCCGATGGCCCTGGCTCCCGGATGGCTGGAGGGCGCCTCGCGCGCGGTGCCGTTCCGCTACACGGTCGACGCGGTGCGCCAGGTGTTCCTGGGGCACTACGCGAACACCACGGTCGCCGTCGGGGCGGCCGTCACCCTCGCCCTGGCGGCGCTGTGTCTGATGGGCGGGGCGCGCCTGTTCGGCCGGGTCCGCGGCTGAGCCGGTCGTCCTTGGCCGACTCAGCCACCCTTGGCTGGGCTCAGCCGCCCTTGGCTGGGCTCAGTCGTCCTTCGCGGCCGCCTTCGCGGCGGCGCGGGGGCCCGCCGGAGTGGTCGCCGGTTTGGTCACATCCGCGACCAGCTCCACCAGGTCCGGGCCGTACGCCTGGGAGTTGACCACCTTCAGCAGCAGACAGAACGAGCCCTGGGCGCCGTACTTCCGGGCCAGCCGGGCGCGGTTGCGGACGAGATGGCGGACGGCGGCACGATGGGTGACCGGCCGCTGACCTGCCGCCAGGAACACCGGCCGGCTGTCCTCGCCCGCCGTCAGCCGGGCCAGCAGCACATACTCGACCGTGCCCGGCTCCGGGCGGTAGTGCGTACCGGCGATGGTGAACATCCCCCGGTCCGTGCCGGAGTCGTCCCCCGGGTGCACGGTGACGCCCGGCAGTAGATTGGTCATATGGGCGGCGAGCCTGCGGTGCGCGGTCGGATCGCCGACGCAGAACTCGGTGCGCGCGCCGAAGCCCTGCAGCCCCGTGTCATGCGGGGCGACCTCGGTATGCGCCCCGCAGTTCTCCACGATCGCCGCGAGACCGAGCAGCGCGAGCGCGTCATGGCGGGGGATGCTCCAGTGGGCCGAGGTGCTGTCCCGGTGGGTGACCAGCACGCACTCCGAACCGTCCGGCAGACCGAAGAAGCGCTGCTCGCGGGCGCGCTTGCGGCGCCCGAACGCCGAGTGCACGGCCCAGCCGGCAGCCAGGCCCACGATCAGGGCCGCCGCGGAGGCGATCAGGTCCTGCAGGGTGTCTGTCATGGCCGCGCATCGTAGCGGCCGATCGGGTACGCGTTCGAGCGTACGGGTGAACGAACGCGGGCACGGACACATGTACGGATGGCGGGACGGACCGGCGATCTACTACCCCTGTCGTGGGCATGAGGCTCGCGGGTAGGCTCCGCTCCCTGTCGTTTCGCTTGGAGGTCACGGATGGGGCACGCCGTACGACCAGCCGCATCGTCAACCACGTCCACCACTCGCGCCTCCGCCGCGGCGGCCGTCCGGCGCCGACTGCCCGCGCTGGCGGCCGCGGCCGGAATGGTCGCGGTGCTGGGCGTCGTCCCGGCCGGAGCCGCCGGGCAGGAGCGGGACGACACCGCGAAGCCCGCTCCCGCCAAGACGCCCGTGGCCGTCGGCTACGGCGGCGCGGTCTCCAGCGTGGACGCCGACGCCTCGGCGGCCGGGATCGATGTGCTGCGGCACGGGGGCAACGCGGTGGACGCGGCGGTCGCGACCGCCGCCGCGCTCGGGGTCACCGAGCCGTACTCGTCGGGTGTCGGCGGCGGTGGTTACTTCGTCTACTACAACGCCAAGCGGCACAAGGTCTCCACGCTCGACGGCCGCGAGACCGCGCCTCGCAGCGCGGACGAGAAGCTCTTCCTCGGCAAGGACGGCAAACCGCTGCCGTTCGCCGACGCCGTCACCAGCGGGCTGAGCATCGGCACCCCCGGCACCCCCGCCACCTGGAACGACGCGCTGAAGAACTGGGGCACCCGCTCGCTGGGGCAGGTGCTCAGGCCCGCCGAGCGGCTGGCCCGCGACGGCTTCACCGTCGACAGCACCTTCCGGCAGCAGACCGCCGACAACCAGGCCCGCTTCAAGGACTTCCCGGCCACCGCCAAGCT
Organism: Streptomyces violaceusniger Tu 4113; assembly: GCF_000147815.2. Taxonomy (NCBI): domain Bacteria; kingdom Bacillati; phylum Actinomycetota; class Actinomycetes; order Kitasatosporales; family Streptomycetaceae; genus Streptomyces; species Streptomyces violaceusniger. The sequence continues at coordinate 2,472,897 of NC_015957.1, forward strand.
CTTCCTGCCCGGCGGCGAGCTCCCGGCGGTCGGCTCGACCTTCCGCAACCCCGACCTCGCCCGTACGTACGCGCTGCTGGCCAAGAAGGGCGTCGGCGCCGTCTACAAGGGCGAGCTGGGCCGCGGCATCGTCGACACCGTGCGCAAGCCGCCCGTCGACCCGAAGGCGCAGCGCGTCGTGCGCGCGGGCGATCTGACGGCCGAGGACCTGCGGGCCTACGGAACGAAGCGGCAGGCCCCGACCCGGACCGCCTACCGCGGTCTGGACGTGTACGGCATGGCGCCCTCGTCCTCCGGCGGGACCAGCGTCGCCGAGGCGCTCAACATCCTGGAGAAGACCGACCTCTCCAAGCTCAGCGACCTCGAGTATCTGCACCGCTATATCGAGGCCAGCCGGATCGCCTTCGCCGACCGGGGCCGCTGGGTCGGCGACCCGGCCGCCGAGGACGTCCCCACCAAGGGGCTCACCTCGCAGCGGTTCGCCGACTCCCGGGCCTGCCTGATCAAGGACGACGCGGTGCTCAAGAGCCCCGTACCGCCCGGCGACCCGAACAGCCCGGCCGCGCCCGGCTCCTGCGACACCCGCGGCCACGCCGCCCCGACCACGTACGAGGGCGAGAACACCACGCATCTCACGGTCGCCGACAAGTGGGGCAATGTCGTGGCCTACACCCTCACCATCGAGCAGACCGGCGGCAGCGGGATCACCGTCCCCGGCCGTGGCTTCCTGCTCAACAACGAGCTGACCGACTTCTCCTTCGCGCCCGCCGACCCCGCCGTCCACGACCCGAACCTGCCGGGCCCGGGGAAGCGGCCGCGCTCCTCCATGTCGCCGACGATCGTGCTGGACGGCCACAAGCCGGTGCTGGCGCTGGGCTCCCCGGGCGGGGCGACCATCATCACCACCGTGCTGCAGACCCTGCTGAACCATCTCGACCGGGGCATGCCGCTGGTCGACGCGATCGCCGCACCGCGCGCCAGCCAGCGCAACGCGGCCCAGACGGAGCTGGAACCGGGGCTGTGGAACGGCCCCGAGCGCGCCAAGCTGGAGGCGCTCGGCCACTCCTTCAAGCAGAACCCCGAGATCGGGGCGGCGACCGGTGTGCAGCGGCTGTCCGGCGGACGGTGGCTGGCGGCGGCCGAGACTGAACGGCGGGGCGGCGGCTCGGCGATGGTGGTCAGCCCGAAGCGCTGATCCGACGCGGTGGGTCGGCGGGCTCCTGGTGCGATCCAGGAGCCCGCCGCCCAGGCTCCAGCTCTGCGGCTTCTCTGCCCAGCGGCTTCTCAGCCCAGCAGGCCGATGATCGCGTCGGTGGAGTCGGTCTCCCCGAGCCGGGGGAAGATCTTCTCGACGCTGTTGCGGTGCGCCTCGGCGTCCATGTCGGTCATGGCGTCGGTCGCCAGGGTTACGTGATACCCGTGCGCGTACGCGCCACGGGCCGTGGACTCCACACCGATGCTGGTGGCGATGCCGCCGAGCACCACTTGGGTCACCCCGCGGCGGCGGAGCTGGAGGTCGAGGTCGGTGCCGTGGAAGGCGCCCCAGGTGTGCTTGGTGACCACGACGTCGCCGTCCTCGTGGCCGAGTTCCGGCACGAGGTCGGCGAAGTCGGCCGGGAACTGCCCGCCTCCGCCGCCCCGCTGCGCCTCGGTGCGGCCCGGCGCCCCGGCCACGACCCGGACGAGGACGACCGGCAGCCCGCGCTTGCGGAACGCGCCCGCCAGCCGGGCGCCGCGCTCGATGACCTCGGCGGTGGGGTGGACGGTGGGCAGTCCGGTGATGCCCTTCTGGAGGTCGACGAGGACCAGGGCGGTGTCGGGGTCGAGCGTGGTGGCGGGCATGGTGCCTCCTGGGGTGGGTCTGCGGGTCTGCGGGTCTGCGGGTCTGCGGGTCTGTGGGTCGTATGGGGGAAGGGGGGTGGTCAGGTGCGGGTACGGGCGCGGGCGCGCAGGGCCCGGTCGGTGGCGGTCAGCAGCAGCACCGCGAGGCTGAGCGCACCCGCCACCATGGCGATGCCGTGCAGCCCGGCGGCGGTCGCCCGCTGTCCGTAGAAGAGCCCGATCAGCCCGGCGGCGGTGATCGCGCCGAGGTACTGCGAGGTGCGCTGCAGCCCGGCCGCCGCGCCGACGCTCTCGCGCGGGGCCTGGGTGTAGACGGCGGCCTGGTTGCCGGTCGAGGACAGCCCCTGCGGCAGCCCGAAGAGGACCGCGGCCAGCAGCAGCGCGAGCAGCGGGGTGGACTCGTCGGCGAGGAGCAGTACCCCGCTCCCCGCGGCGAGCAGGACGGCCGCAAGGACGAGCGGTGCGTAGATGCCCTTCGTACGGGCGCCGAGCAGTGAGCACACGGCGGCCGCGCCCGACATGGGCAGCATGATCAGACCGGCCCGGGAGGCGGAGTAGCCGTGCCCCTCCTCCAGCCACTGTGCGTACCCGTACATGACCATGTAGATGACCAGGTACGCCGTGCCGTGGCGGAGGTAGGTGAGGGCGAGGGAGCGGTTGCGGCCGATCATCCGCAGATCGATGAAGGGGCGGGGACGGCGCAACTGCCACCAGGTCAGGGCGGCCGCGAGGACCAGGACGACGGGCAGCAGCGCCCAGTTGGGCCGCTCCAGGTCCATCAGGAAGATCATGAGGGTGGTGAGGGTGCCGGTGAACAGCGCGATCCCGAGCGGATCGAAGGCCGCGCCCGCCGTCCGCGCCCCGGCGTTCTCGCCGTCCGCGCTCGCCATACGGGTCCTGGGGAGCCAGAGCAGCGCGAGGGCGATGCCGATGAGGGCCAGCGGCACATTGACCGCGAAGATCGCCCGCCATCCGGCCGTCGCGGTGAGCACCCCGCCCAGCACCGGCCCGACCGCCGCGCTGCCGAGCGCGGCGAGCGAGAGCCGGCCGAGCACGGGGCGCGGTGTCTCGCGTCCGGTGGCGACGGACTGGGCGCGCAGCAGCGCCATCGCCGCGGGGTACGCCGCGGACGTACCGATGCCGAGCAGCACCCGCGAGGCGATCAGCCAGCCGAACGCGGGCGCCAGCGCGCCCACGATCCCGGCGGCGCACACCACGAGCAGCCCGCAGAGGAAGACCCGGCGCGGCCCCAGCAGATCGGCGAGCCGGCCCATCGCGGGCTGCCCCACGGCGCTGGCGAGGTAGAGGGAGGCGACCAGCCAGGCGGTCTGGGCGGAGCCGACGCCGAAGTCCTGGCCGATGGCCACCAGTCCGGTGGCGATCATCGTGGAGTTGACGGGGTTGAGGACCGAGCCGATGAGCAGCGGGGCCATCAGCCGGGGGCCGAAGGGGTCGGCGGAGTCGGTGGGCGTGGTGGCCGCGGCGGGGTCGGCGGGGTTGCCCAGGACCGGGTTCGCGCCCGCCGTCCCCGTCGTCGGGGGTATGGCGGGCTTGCCCGCGGTGTCGGTCATTCCTGGACCAGCCGTTTGAGGAGTTCGGTGGCCTCGGCGAGGGTTCGGCGCTCATCGGCGTCGAGACGGGTGTCGATCGCGTCGAGCAGCCAGCTCTGCTTGGCCTGCCGTACGGATGTGATCGCCTCCCGCCCCCGCTCGGTGATCGAGAAGACCACCTGCCGCCCATCGGTGGGATGCGGGGCCCGCTCCACCAGCGTCTGCTCCTCCAGCGCGGCCAGGATCATGCGCATCGACTGCGGCCGCACCAGCTCGGCGCGGGCCAGCGCGGCGGTGGTGGTCGGCCCCTCGGTGTAGAGCCGGCTGATGACCGCGCGCTGGGAGGGGGTGAGCGCCCCGTGCGAGGAGGCCGCCCGCATACGGCGCATGAGCTGACTGACGACCGCGGCGAGGTCGACGGCGATCCGCTCCTCGGCCCGCGGGCCGGTCTCTGTACGGGGCCCGGTTTCTGGCCGGTGGGCGGGCTCGGTGGGCGGATGATCGGGCGTGGCCATGCCCTCACCCTAGGAGTTCAACAGACAAACTTGCAAGTTTGCCTGTCGTGTGCGGAGCAGGAAAAGCGCTCGTAGCGCAGCCGTAACCGATTCCGTAACACGCAGGGTGTCGAATGCGTGGCCTTGGGCCGTGCATCGTCCGAGGGGGAGGGGAGCGGAGGCCATGGCGAGCGGGCAACTCCCGGCCGAGGTCGAGGAGTTCGCGAGTTATCTGCGGGCGCTGACGAGGCGGCTGGACGCGGGGACGGGCTGGTACGGCGTCTTCGCCCTGCGCGACCCCGAGGGACTGCGGGCCTGCCTCGACGGCCTCGAGGTGCCGCCGTGGGACGTCGTCCAATCCCTGCTGCAGGACCTCTCCACCCAGCGCGGCGCCGGGCCCGCGCAGGAGGCGGCGGCCCGCGCCGCGACCCTCTACCGTGCCTCGGTCGCGGCCCACGACGCCGGACCCGGCAGTCGCGAGGCACTCCAGGACCGCCTGGACGGCATGCTCCGCGAACAGCGGAACGCCGCCCGTCGCGAACGCGACCTCCAGGCGGCGGTGTCCGCCGCCGAGGGCGCGGCCGACCGCGAACGCCTCGGCGCGGAGCTGGCCTGGGCCCACGATGACTGGCGTCGCGCGACGGCCCGCACCGAAGAACTCCACGCCCGCCTCACCGCCCTCACGCCTCGCCCCTCCCAGCCACCGCCCCCGCAGCCCGGACCCCCCACCCCCGCGGCGCCCCCACCAGCGGGCCCCACCCCAACCGCACAGGCCCCGGCGCCCCGGCCGACAGCCCCGACGGGCCCCACGCCGACCGCGCCTGCCCCGGCGCCCCGGCCGTTGGCCCCGACGACGGGGCCCACGCCGCCGGACACCTCCGCGTCCGCTGTGGGTTCGGGCGCGGACGCGTCTGCCGAGCCGCCCGCGCAGGGCTTGCGGCCCGCGCCGCCAGCGTCCACCCCGGCGCCTTGGCCGGCGGCCCCGGCGGCGGGGCCCACGCCGCCGGGCACCTCCGTGGGTGCCCCCGCGCCTGCCCCCGCGCCTGCTGCGGGTTCCGCGCGACCTGTACCGCGTGGGGCGTGGTTTGCCGGGGTGGAGGAGGTGGGCGCGGCGCCCGGGCCGTCGGTCTCGGAGGCCGCGGTGGAGGCCACGCCGCCGGACACCCCCGCGCTCGGTGTGGCTTCGGGTGCGGACGTGGCTTTCGAAGTCCCCGTGCAGGGCCGGGAGCCCGTGCCGCCCGCGCCCGCCTCTGCCTCCCCTCGGCTGCGCGGGGCGCGGTTCGCCGGGGCCGGAGGCGGGGGCACGGCGGCGTTGCTGCCGTCCTCACCTGCCCCGCCCCCGGCGGAGAGCGGAACGGAGCTCCCCGCGACCCCGCGCGGTGCCCGGTTCGCCGGGGCGTACGACGGCGAGGGCGGCGGCAAGCGCCGTAAGCGGGACAAGGCGGCGGACGATGGGCGGCGGCTTGCCCGGGAGGCGGCGGAGCGCGCCGCCGCGCGACGTGCGGCACAGGAGGCCGTCGCGCGGGTCGGCCGACTCCGGGTGGCGGGCCGATCCGGCGAGGCCCATGCCGTGCTGTGCGAGGCCGCCGCCTGGCCCGCCCCACGGTTGCCCGTCCTCGCGGAGGAACTGGAGCGCGCCGGACTCGGGGCCGATGTGTCCACGCTGCTGTGGGAAATGGCGTGTCTGCCGCCCGGACGGCTCGCAGCAGCCGCCGAAGCGCTGGTCGCGGCGGACCGCGAGGCCGACGGCGAGCGGCTGTTACGGCAGAGCGTCTCGCGACCCGTCCCCGAGGTGGCCCACACCGCCCAGGCGCTCCTCGCGGCGGGCGTCCCTCGCAGGGCGGCGTTTCTGCTGGAGGCGCTGGTACGGGCCCGCACGCCGGAGGAGGCGGCACGGGCGGCGGCGGAGGACCCCGCCACGTTGGTGCCCCTGCTGCTCGATGCTGCCGCAGGTGTGTCCTCCAGCAGTTACCACGATCTCGCCCATGCGCTGCGCGCCGCGGGGCTGCCGGGCGTACCCGGTCTCGCCTGAGCATGAGCCTTGAGTCCCGAGTGGCGCTCGTTCGGGCTAGACGGGTGGTTCGGGCTGTTCGGGGTGGCCGGCCGGGTGGTTCGGGTTGGTCGGCTTGGTTGGGTGCGGCGCCGTTTCGCGCCGAAGGCGCGAGCTGAAACCCGCACCCATCCACCCACCCCGCAACCCGATAAAACAGGAAACGTGATCGTCTTCGTTGAGTAACGGCGGCGGTATTGCCAGAGTGGTCAGTGCGCTCTTACGTTCTTCAGAGCCGGATTCTACGTGCGTAGACACAGGTTGAGGAGCTCATCATGGCCAACCTCGTACGTGCCGCTCTCGTCCAGGCCACCTGGACCGGCGATACCGAATCGATGATCGCGAAGCATGAGGAGTACGCCCGGCAGGCGGCCGCGCAGGGCGCCAAGGTGATTGGCTTCCAGGAGGTGTTCAACGCGCCCTACTTCTGCCAGGTGCAGGAGGCGGAGCATTACCGGTGGGCGGAGCCGGTACCGGATGGGCCGACCGTGCAGCGGATGCGGGAGCTGGCGCGGGAGACCGGCATGGTGATCGTGGTGCCGGTCTTCGAGCTCGAGCAGTCGGGTTTCTACTACAACACCGCGGCTGTGATCGACGCGGACGGCAGCTATCTGGGCAAGTACCGCAAGCACCACATCCCGCAGGTCAAGGGGTTCTGGGAGAAGTACTACTTCAAGCCGGGGAACGTGGGCTGGCCGGTGTTCGACACCGCCGTGGGCAAGGTCGGGGTGTACATCTGCTACGACCGCCACTTCCCCGAGGGCTGGCGTGCGCTGGGCCTGGCCGGGGCGCAACTGGTCTACAACCCCTCGGCCACCTCCCGTGGGCTGTCGGCCTACCTCTGGCAGCTCGAACAGCCCGCCGCGGCCGTCGCCAATGAGTACTTCATCGCCGCGATCAACCGCGTCGGCACCGAGGAGTACGGCGACAACGACTTCTACGGCACCAGCTACTTCGTCGATCCGCGCGGCCAGTTCGTCGGCGATGCGGCCAGTGACAAGGAGGAGGAGCTGATCATCCGCGACCTCGACTTCGGCCTGATCGACGAGGTGCGGCAGCAGTGGGCGTTCTACCGCGACCGGCGCCCCGACGCCTACGAGGGGCTGGTGAAGCCATGAGCGGCAGGGATGCCGTGAGCGGTAGGGATGCCGTGAGCGGCAGCAGCAGCGCAACGAGCGGCGGCGATGCCAACCGCGGCACCCACGCGGCCCTGCACACCCGGCACCAAGCCGTGCTCCCCGACTGGCTCGCCGTCTACTACCAGCGCCCCATCGAGATCACCCACGGCGAGGGCCGCCATGTCTGGGACGCCGAGGGCAACCGCTACCTCGACTTCTTCGGCGGCATCCTCACCACCATGACCGCGCACGCCCTCCCCGAGGTCACCAAGGCCATCAGCGAGCAGGCGGGCCGGATCCTGCACACCTCCACGCTCTACCTCGACCGGCCCATGGTCGACCTGGCCGAGCGGGTCGCCACCCTGTCCGGCATCCCGGACGCGCGGGTCTTCTTCACCACCTCCGGCACCGAGGCCAATGACACGGCCCTGCTGCTCGCCACCACCTATCGCCGCTCCAACCAGATCCTGGCGATGCGCAACAGCTACCACGGCCGTTCGTTCTCGGCCGTCGGCATCACCGGCAATCGCGGCTGGTCGCCGACCAGCCTGTCCCCGCTGCAGACGCTGTATGTGCATGGCGGGGTGCGCACCCGGGGGCCGTTCGCCGGGCTGTCCGACGGGGAGTTCATCAAGGCGTGCGTCGCCGATCTCGAGGACGTCCTCGGCCAGGCGCACGGCAATGTCGCCGCGCTGATCGCCGAGCCGGTCCAGGGCGTCGGCGGTTTCACCTCGCCGCCCGACGGGCTGTTCGCCGCCTTCCGCGAGGTGCTCGACCGGCACGGCATCCTGTGGATCACCGATGAGGTGCAGACCGGCTGGGGCCGCACCGGTGACCACTTCTGGGGCTGGCAGGCGCACGACCGCTCCGGGCCGCCCGACATCCTCACCTTCGCCAAGGGCATCGGCAACGGCATGTCGATCGGCGGTGTCGTCGCCCGCGCCGAGGTCATGAACTGCCTGGGCGCCAACTCCATCTCCACCTTCGGCGGCAGTCCCATCACGATGGCCGCCGGTCTGGCCAACCTCACCCACCTGGTCGAACACGATCTGCAGGGCAACGCCCGCCGGGTCGGCGGGCTGCTGATCGAGCGGCTGCGCGCCGCCTGCGCCGGTCTGGACACCGTGCGCGAGGTCCGCGGCCGGGGGCTGATGATCGGCATCGAGCTGGTCGAACCGGGCACCGGCGCCCCGTACCCCGAGGGCGCGTCCGCCGTTCTGGAGGCCGCCCGGGAGGGCGGGCTGCTCATCGGCAAGGGCGGCGGGCACAACAGCAGCGTGCTGCGGATCGCCCCGCCGCTCAGCCTCACCGTCGCCGAGGCCGAGGAGGGCGCGGAGATCCTCGAGGCCGCTCTCAAGACCACCCGGTCCGGAAGGAGCGTGAGCTGATGTCCCGTACCGTGATCCGCGGCGGTCTGGTCGTCACCGCCGCCGAGGAGACCTTGGCCGATGTGCTGATCGAGGACGGGAAGGTCGCCGCCCTCGCCTCGTCCGGCAGCGCGTACGCCGAGGGCTGGACGGCCGACCGTACGATCGACGCCACCGGCAAGTACGTCATCCCGGGCGGGGTCGACGGGCACACCCATATGGAGATGCCGTTCGGCGGCACCTACGCCGCCGACACCTTCGAGACCGGCACCCGGGCGGCGGCCTGGGGCGGCACCACCACCATCGTGGACTTCGCCATCCAGACGGTGGGCCACGCCCTGCGCGAGGGGCTGGACGCCTGGGACCTGAAGGCGCGGGGCAACTGCGCCATCGACTACGGCTTCCACATGATCCTCTCCGATGTGAACGAGAGCGCGCTCAAGGAGATGGATCTCCTGGTGGGGGAGGGCGTGACCAGCTTCAAGCTGTTCATGGCCTATCCGGGGGTCTTCTACAGCGACGACGGACAGATCCTGCGGGCCATGCAGCGCGCCTCCGCCAACGCCGGGCTGATCATGATGCACGCCGAGAACGGCATCGCGATCGACGTCCTGGTGGAACAGGCCCTGGCCGAGGGCAGGACCGACCCCCGCTATCACGGTGAGGTCCGCAAGGCGCTGCTGGAGTCGGAGGCGACCCATCGCGCCATCCAGCTCGCCCGGGTGGCCGGCGCCCCGCTGTATGTCGTCCATGTGTCGGCCCAGGAGGCCCTCGCGGAGCTGACGCAGGCACGTGACCTGGGGCTTCCGGTCTTCGGCGAAACCTGTCCGCAGTATTTGTTCCTGTCCACGGACAACCTCGCAGAACCGGACTTCGAGGGCGCCAAGTACGTCTGCTCCACACCGCTTCGGCCCGTCGAGCACCAGGCCGCGCTGTGGCGGGGGCTGCGGACCAACGACCTCCAGGTGGTCTCCACCGACCACTGCCCATTCTGCTTCACCGGGCAGAAGGAGCTGGGCCGGGGCGACTTCTCCAAGATCCCCAACGGGATGCCGGGGGTGGAGCACCGGATGGACCTGCTCCACCAGGCCGTGGTGGACGGCCATATCTCCCGCCGCCGCTGGATCGAGATCGCCTGCGCCACCCCGGCCAGGATGTTCGGCCTCTACCCGCGGAAGGGCACCATCGCGCCGGGGACCGACGCCGATATCGTCGTCTACGATCCGGCGGCCCAGCAGACCCTGTCCGTCGAGACCCACCACATGGACGTCGACTACTCGGCGTACGAGGGCAAGCGGATCACCGGGCAGGTCGAGACCGTGCTGTCGCGCGGTGTCCCCGTCATCGACCGGCGGGAGTACACCGGGCGTGCCGGGCACGGCCAGTTCCTCGTCCGCGACACCTGTCAGTACCTCGGCTGAGCCAGGGAGCGAGCATGGACTTCGGACTCGTCCTGCAGACCGATCCGCCCGCCTCGGCCGTCGTCGAGCTGATGCGCCGCGCCGAGCGCAACGGCTTCGGCTACGGCTGGACCTTCGACTCCGCCGTGCTGTGGCAGGAGCCGTTCGTCATCTACAGCCAGATCCTGGCCCGGACCGAGCGGCTGATCGTCGGCCCCATGGTCACCAATCCGGGCACCCGCACCTGGGAGGTGACCGCCTCCACCTTCGCCACCCTCAACGAGATGTACGGCAACCGCACCGTCTGCGGTATCGGCCGTGGTGACTCCGCGCTGCGGGTGGCCGGTCGCAAGCCCAACACCCTCGCCCGCCTCGGCGAGGCCATCGACGCCATCCGCGATCTGGCGGAGGGCAGGGAGGCCGTCGTGGACGGCAGCCCGATGCGCATCCCCTGGATCGAGGACAGCAGGCTGCCGGTGTGGATGGCGGCGTACGGCCCCAAGGCGCTCGCGCTGGCCGGGCAGAAGGCCGACGGATTCATCCTGCAGCTCGCCGACCCCTTCCTGACGGAGTGGATGGTCAAGGCGGTGCGCACCGCCGCCGCCGAGGCCGGGCGCGATCCGGACGCGGTCACCATCTGCGTCGCCGCCCCCGCGTATGTCGGCGACGACCTGGCCTACGCCCGTGAGCAGTGCCGCTGGTTCGGCGGCATGGTCGGCAACCATGTGGCCGACCTGATCTCCCGCTACGGCGAGCACTCCGGCGCCGTGCCCGAGTCCCTGACCGCGTACATCAAGGAGCGGCAGGGGTACGACTACGCACACCACGGCCGCAGCGGCAATCCGGACACGGCCTTCGTCCCCGATGAGATCGTCGACCGGTTCTGCCTGCTCGGCCCGGCCGAGGCGCATATCGAGAAGCTGGAGCGGCTGCGCGCCCTGGGGGTCGACCAGTTCGCCGTCTACGCGATGCACGACGCGAAGGAGCGCACGCTCGACGCGTACGGCGAGCGGGTCATTCCCGCGCTCACCGGCTGACCGCTCAGCCGCGCGCTCGCACCACCCGCACCCGTACGTCCGCGTATCGCGCGACTGCCGGCCGGCCGACCACCGGCCGGCATCCGGGCCCCCGGGATCATTCGCCGTACCCTTCTCGCGATTCCGCCTCCCAGCCCGGCAAAGGCCCTTTCTCAAGGAAGGGTCAATTCCGTTTTTGGGGCCCGGAGAATAAATGACACTCCCGTCCCCTGAACCTTCGAACATGGCTACAATCACCTCGGATTTTGTGCTCTGATATGCCGTCGGCCGAACGACTCCTTGGCAGAGAAGGGTTGGGCATGACGCAAACCGAGGTACCGATAGAAGTGGAGCTCAGAGGGCTCTACAAGGCCCACTATCGGTTTCAGTTCCTGAGCGCGGGATTCCAGTTGGGGCTCTTCGCGCTGGCGGAGAAGGAGCCCGGCCTGGCCGTACGGGAGATCGCCGCACGGCTGGATCTCAAGGAGCAGCCCACCCGCATCCTCCTTCTCGGTTGTACGGTCTTCGGGCTTTTGCGCAAGGACGGCGAGGGTTACCACACCACTCCGCTCTCGAAGCCGCTGACCGCGAACTTCGACGAGTCGCCCGCGTCCAACATTCCCTGGGAACAACACGGTATCTACCGGGCGATGGCCTGGTTCTGTGAATCCCTCAAGGAAGACACCAACATCGGTCTGCGGCGGGAAATTCCGGGAACGGCGTCCACGCTCTACGGGCGGCTCGCCGAAAATCCCGAGCTGGAGAGCACATTCCACACCATGATGTCGTCGGTGAGCAGGCTCGTGGGCGCCGAGCTGGGGGAGAGGCTGGAGCTCTCGGGGTGCGGCCACCTCCTGGACATCGGCGGCGGAACGGCCATCAACGCCGCGAGCCTCGCCGCCCGCTGGCCGGACCTGCGCATCACCATCGCCGATCTGCCCTCCGTGACGACCGCCGCCAACGAGAAGATCGAGAAGCTCGGGCTGGCCGACCGGGTGCGGGCGGTGAGCCTCGACGCCCTCCACGACGAGTTCCCGGCCGGCTGCGACGGAGTGCTCTTCGCGCACTTCCTGGAGATCTGGTCCCCCGAGCGGATCCAGGAACTGCTCGCCAAGGCCGCCCGAGCCCTCCCGCCCGGCGGCGGGATCTACGTGGTCACCCCGCGCCAGGACGACGACGGCACCGGACCCGAGCGGGCGGCGATGCTGTCCGCCTACTTCCACACCATCGCCTCCGGCGAGGGCATGGTCTACACGGGCGCCGAGTACGAGCAGTGGTTCCGCGCGGTGGGCTTCGAGCCCACCGGACGGCTGCCCCTCGGTGCGGACACCGTCGTGATCACCGGCCGCAAGGCATAGCCGGCCGCAAGGCATAGTCCGGAACCAGGCGAGGCACCCCCGGCGGGCGGACCCTTCGATGCGGAGGTCGCAGCGGTCCGTGCGCCGGGGCATGACCCGCCCCGACCAGGAGGTGAACCATGGCCGGCGCCACGAGCCAAGCCACCCCGGGCGACGCGGACGGCGAGGGAGACGGTCCGCCGCCGCACCACCGCCACAAGTGGCTGATCCTGGGGATCTGCTGCATCAGCCTGTTCATGGTCGGCCTCGACACCACCATCGTGAATCTCGCCCTGCCGTCCATCCAGGACGATCTGGACGCCTCGCCCTCGGGGCTGCAGTGGACGGTGGACTCCTACACCGTGGTGCTCGCCAGTCTGCTGATGCTCTCCGGCTCCATGGCCGACCGGTTCGGCAGGCGCCGGACCTTCCAGACCGGGCTGCTGCTGTTCAGCCTGGGGTCGCTGCTGTGCGGGCTCGCCACCGACACCGGTTCGCTCATCGCCTTCCGGATGGTGCAGGCCATGGGCGGCGCCATGCTCAACCCCGTCGCGGTCTCGATCATCGCCAACACCTTCACCGACCTCAGGGAGCGGGCCAGGGCGATCGGGCTGTGGGGTGCGGTCGCGGGGGTGAGCATCGCGCTGGGGCCCGTCGTCGGCGGTGCGCTGGTGGACTCGACCGGCTGGCAGGCCGTCTTCTGGGTCAACCTCCCGGTCGCCGCCCTCGCCCTCGTCCTCACCGCGCTCTTCGTCCCCGAGTCCAAGGCCCCGCGGCCGCGCAGGCTCGATCCGGTGGGGCAGCTCCTGGTGATCGTGCTGTTGGCGACGCTCACATTCGGCATCATCGAGGGCCCGGTCAGGGGCTGGGGCTCGGCACAGATCATCGGCTGCTTCACCGTCGCGGCCGTCGCCGCCGCCACCCTCATCCGCTACGAACTCCGCCGCGCCGAACCGCTGCTGGACGTCCGCTTCTTCCGCAGCCCCTCGTTCAGCGGCGCCATCGCCTCGGCGGTGTGCGGATTCGCCGCGCTCGCCGGGTTCCTCTTCCTCAACGCCCTGTATCTGCAGGACGTACGGGACTTCTCCCCGCTGCACACCGGGCTGCTCACGCTGCCGATGGCGGCCATGACCCTGATCTCCTCACCGCTCGCGGGCCGTATCGTCGGCGCCCGCGGCCCGCGTATCCCCATGGTGATCGCCGGGGCCGGTACGGCGGGGTGCGGACTGCTGCTGACCCGGGTGGGCGCGGACACCCCGATCTGGTACCTCGTGATCGCGTATGTGGCGTTCGGCATCGGCTTCGGCATGCTCGACGCCCCGCTCACCTACTCGGCCGTGTCCGGGATGCCGCGCTCCCAGGCCGGGGTGGCCGCCGCGGTCACCTCCACCGGCCGCCAGGTGGGGGCGGCCCTCGGCGTCGCCGTCCTCGGCTCGGTCTCCACCGCCCGGGTGCACGGCCCCTTCGCCTCCGGCTTCCCCGAGGCCAGCCATCTGGGCTGGGCGATCATGGCCGGCTGCGGTCTCGCCATCGTGACGTTGGGCCTGCTCACCACCGGCCCCCGAGCCCGCGGCCCGGCAGACCCCAGCCCGAATCCGGCCCCCGACCGCCCCGCCCAGCGCGTGCGCTGACCCCCTGCCCGGCACCGCGCCCGTTCCTGTGCCACCTCTGGCGCGCGGCGGGGCACCCGTCCCCGGGCTCCTGGCGCGCGGCGGGGCGTCCGTCCCCGGGCTCCTGGCGCTCGGTAGCGTGCTCGTTCCCGGGCCCTGGGCCCCTGGGGTCTGGCAGCGCTGCGGTTCCGGACCCCGGGGCTCCTGGCAGCGCTGCGGTTCCGCGCCCGCGGCGCCCGGCGCCGCACCCGTTCCTGTGCCGCCTCCTGGCGCGTGGCGGCGTGCTCGTTCCCGCGCCTGCGGTGCCCGGCACCGTGCTCGTTCCCGGAACCCAGGTGTCTGGCAGCGCTGCGGTTCCGGGCCCGGGGGGCCTGGCAGCGTGCCTGTTGCGGTGCCGCCCCTTTGCGTTGCGCGCGGCGGGGCGTCCGTCCCCGGGCTCCTGGCGCGCGGCGGCGTGCTCGTTCCCGGGCCCTGGGCCCCCGGCGTCTGGCAGCGCTTGTGTTCCGGGCCCGCGGCGCCGGGCACCGTGCTGGCTTCCGGACCCCGGGGACCGCGCCTGGCAGCGTGCCCGTTGCTGTGCCGTCCCTTTGCGTTGCGCGCGGCGGCGCGTCCGTTCCCGGGCTCCTGGCGCGTGGCACCGTGCTCGTTCCCGCGCCCGCCGCCGGGCCCGCGGCGCCCGGCACCGTGCTGGCTCCCGGACCCCGGGCACCGCGCCTGGCAGCGTGCCTGTTGCTGTGCCGTCCCTTTGCGTTGCGCGCGGCGGCGCGTCCGTTCCCGGGCTCCTGGCGCGCGGCGGCGTGCTCGTTCCCGCGCCCCCCGGGCCCGCGGCGCCGGGCACCGTGCTGGCTTCCGGACCCCGGGGACCGCGCCTGGCAGCGTGCCTGTTGCTGTGCCGTCCCTTTGCGTTGCGCGCGGCGGCGCGTCCGTTCCCGGGCTCCTGGCGCGCGGCGGCGTGCTCGTTCCCGCGCCCCCCGGGCCCGCGGCGCCGGGCACCGTGCTGGCTTCCGGACCCCGGGCCCGCGGCGCCGGGCACCGTGCTGGCTTCCGGACCCCGGGCACCGCGCCCGGCACCGTGCTGGCTCCCGGACCCGGGGCACCGCGCCGGGCACCGTGCTGGCTCCCGGACCCCGGCAACGCGCCCGGCACCGGGCCCGTTGCCGTATATCGACGGGGTAAGCCCTGATGCCGGTCGAAAAGGGATTTGCGGCGGTCGCTCCCTTCACCTCGATGACACCGTCTGGCAGTCGGTATGCCACCTGCCGTCGCTGAGACATGATTCGATGAACGCATGATCGATGAATTTCTCGCCGGTGATCTCGGCGCGGTGGAGCAGGCGATCCGCACGGCGGTCGCCGACGAGGTCATGCCGCGCTACCGGCAGCTCGCCGCCCACGAGATCGTGGAGAAGAAGGGTCCGCACGACCTGGTGACCACCGCCGACCGGCAGGCCGAGGAGCATCTGACCGGCGCCCTCACCAAGCTGCTGCCCGGCTCCGTGGTGGTGGGCGAGGAGGCGGTGCACGCCGACCCGGCCGTGCTCACCGCCCTCGGCGGCGACGCACCCGTATGGATCGTCGACCCGGTCGACGGCACCCGGCAGTTCGTCCACGGCGACCCCGGCTTCGCGACGCTGGTCACCCTCGCCCACGGCGAAGAGCTCCTCGCGTCCTGGACCTACGCCCCGGTGTTCGACCAGATGGCCATCGCCCGCCGCGGCGGGGGCGCCCTGCTGAACGGCGAGCCGATCCACTGCGGCTCCCCGGAGCCCGGCGCGGTCCTCCACGTGGCCGTCTCCCACTACGACTTCACCACCGACGAGGAGAAGCGCGCTCTGTCGGGGCTGCAGGTGCCGGGAGTTGAGGTGCGCCCCTGCGGTTCGGCCGGCCTGGAGTATCTGAACGTGGCCCGAGGGCTGCTCGACGCCGTCGCCTTCACCTGGGAGAACGCCTGGGACCACGCCGCCGGTCTGTTGCTGGTCGGCGAGGCGGGCGGGGCGCATGCCACGCTGGCCGGCGAGCCGTTCCGGATCACCGGGGGCAATGCCCTTCCTTTCACGGCCGCCAGGGACGAGGCGACCGTTGCGCATATCCTGGGCTTGCTGGCCGCCGCCGGCTGATCGTTCCACTGATTCCTCAAGGACGAGGGGGCCGAGGTGCCGTCCATGCTCGACGCGGTCGTTGTGGGAGCCGGGCCGAACGGGCTGACCGCGGCCGTCGAACTCGCCCGCCGCGGCTGTGCGGTGGAGATCTTCGAGGCCGCGGACACCATCGGCGGGGGCTCCCGCACCGAGGAGCTGACCCTCCCCGGCTTCCGGCACGACCCCTGCTCCGCCGTGCACCCCCTCGCCATCGGCTCCCCCGCCTTCGACCGGATGCCGCTCGCCCGGCACGGCCTGGAGTGGCTCCACCCCGAACTGCCGCTGGCCCACCCCTTCCCGGACGGCACGGCCGCGGTGCTGGCCCGCTCGGTCGGTGAGACGGCCAGGTCGCTCGGCCCGCGCGATGCCGGTACCTACCGTCGGCTGATCGCGCCCTACCTGGGCAAATGGGCCACCCTCGCCCCCGATATGCTGCGCACCCCCTGGGACGGGGTGCCCCGCGACCCGATTACCTGGGCCCGCTTCGGGCTGCACGCGCTGCAGCCGGTCTCGCTGCTCGCCGGGCCGCTCCGCTTCCGGGACGAGAAGGCGCGCGCCCTGTTCACCGGGCTGGCCGGGCATGCCATCGCGCCGACCAGCGCACTGGTCACCGGCGGACTCGCCCTGATCTTCGCCGTCGCGGCCCATGAGGTCGGCTGGCCGATTCCGCGCGGCGGCTCCCAGTCGATCGTGGACGCGCTGGGGGCGTATCTGCGCGAGAACGGCGGGACGATCCACGTCTCCACCGAGGTCAAGCGGCTCGACGAGCTGCCGCCCGCCCGCGCGTACATCTTCGACACCTCGCCCCGCGCCCTGGCCCGTATCGCCGGTCTCGGCAACGCCTACCGCCACTACCGTTACGGGGCCGGCGCCTTCAAACTCGACTACGCGCTGTCCGGCCCGGTGCCCTGGACCGCGCCCGAGGCCCGGCGCGCGGGCACCGTCCATGTCGGCCCCACCTCGGGCGAGATCGGCGCGGCGCTACGGGCCGCCGTCGACGGGCGCGACCCCTCCGTCCCGTTCTTGATCACCTCATCGCCGACCCTGCTCGACCCCTCCCGGGCCCCGGAGGGCAAGCACACCTTCTGGGCGTACGGCCATGTGCCCAGCGGGTGGAAGGGCGACGCCACGGAGGTGATCGAGCGTCAGCTCGAGCGCTTCGCCCCCGGCTTCCGCGATCTGGTCCTGGCCCGCGCGGTGGCCGGACCGCCCGAACTCGCCGCGCGCAACGCCAACTACATCGACGGCGACATCGCCTGCGGCGCCTTCGAGGGCATCCAGGCGGCCATACGGCCCAAGCTCGCCCGCGTCCCGTACGCCACCGCCCACCCGGCGGTCTTCCTGTGCTCCTCCGCCACCCCACCGGGGCCCGGCGTCCACGGCATGTCGGGACACCACGCGGCGCGGGCGGTGTGGCGGAGGCTGCGGGCGCGGTAGGGCCCGGACGGCGGCGGGAGCTGCCTCAGTGCGGGATCGTGTCGATGACCTCGCGGGCGCCCTGCCGCAGCAGCGCCACCGCGACCGACGTGCCCAGGGTGGCCGGGTCCAGCGGGCCCGCCCACTCGTGGGCGTCCAGCACTCTCTTGCCGTCCGGGCTGAAGACCCGGGCGCGCAGTGAGAGCCGCCCGTCGCGCTCGGCCTTGGCGTAGCCGGCGATGGGGGAGTTGCAGTGCCCCTGCAGCACATGCAGCAGCATCCGCTCCGCGGTGATTTCCTTCCAGACGTCGGCGTCGCCGAGCCCGGCCACGGCCTCGATCGTCTCGGTGTCGTCCTCGCGGCACTGCAGCCCCAGCACCCCGGCCCCGATGGGCGGGCACATGGTGTCCACCGGGAGGATCTCGCTGATCCGGTCCGTACGGCCGATCCGCTCCAGCCCCGAGACGGCCAGCATCAGCGCGTCGCACTCGCCCGCCTCCAGCTTCTCCAGCCGGCGGTTGGCGTTGCCGCGCATCGGCACGCACTCCAGCTCCGGGTGGGTGATGGCGAGCTGGGCGACGCGCCGGACCGAGGAGGTGCCGATCCGGGTCCCCGCGGGCATCTCGTCGAGGGTCAGCCCCTCGGGGTGGATCACGGCGTCGCGGATGTCGTCCCGCTTGAGGTACGCGGCGAAGACCGTGCCCGCGGGCAGCGGCCGGTCGGCGGGCACGTCCTTGATGCAGTGCACCGCGAGGTCCGCCTCGCCCGCCAGCAGCGCGGCGTCCACCTCCTTGGTGAACGCCCCCTTCCCGCCCAGCTTCGACAGATCACCCATCCACCGGTCCCCGGAGGTGGTGACCGGCACGACCTCCGTACGGATGCCCGGCCGCAGCGCGGCCAGCTCGGCGCGGACCCGCTCCACCTGGGCCAGGGCCATGGGGGAGGAACGGGAGACGATGCGGATGAGTTCGGCGGAGCCGTGACCGGAGTCGGAGACGGAAGACATGGCCTAGAGGATAGGCCCTCGGGGCGGGCGCTATGTCCGGGCCCCGGGGAACCCCTCCGCGACCAGCGCCGCGAGATCGAGGTAGGCGTCGAAGGTCCTGGGCGCCAGCTGCTCGAGGTCGATTTCCCTTCCAGCGGCCACATGGTCGTCGTACGGCACGACGACCACGTCGCGGCAACGGGCCCGGAACTCCGTGACCGGGTCTTCTCTCGGGTCGGGCTGGGACGTCTCGTGTGATGTGCTGATCACGGTGATGGCGTTTCGTGCCAGGTCCCCGTGGCCGTCCTCGGCCAGCCGGTCCAGGATCGTGTGCGCGCTGTTCGTGAGTTCCGCGGACGGGGTGGTGACGATGATGAGCTGGTCGGCGAGGTCGAGCACGCCCCGCATGCCGGTGCGGGACGCGCCGGCGTCCGAGTCGGCGAGAATGATCGAGTAGTGCCTGCTCAGCGCCCCGATGACGCGGCGGTACTCCTCGTTGGTGACCGGGACTCGGGGGGTTCCCAGGCTCCTTTGGTCATAGTCCCCCGCGAGGATCTCGAGTCCGGACGGCTTCTGTGTGGTGAATTGCTCCAGGGACGCATGGTCGTCCGGAAACGGATCGCTGTGCGCCAGATCACGGATGGTCGCCCTGGTCTCGTGCCGAACGCGACGGGTGAGACCCCGGCCGCCGAGGATCGCGTCGACCGCGAGGACCTGCTCCTCGCGCTCAGTCGCGAAGATGGCGCCGAGCGCGAGGGTCGTCGCGGTCCGCCCGACCCCGATCGGGTGGCTGATCACCGCGATGCGGTGACAGACCGTCAGGTCCCTCAGGATCACCTTCCGTTTACGTTGCCGCCGGGCACTTCTGCCGAATCCGGCGTTCCGGAGAATGGTCGTCAGACGGCTGGGGCGCGCGGCGCGGGCGGGCGGGGCCTCGGGCTGTTCCGGAAGCGGCACCTGAGAGCCGGGGACGGAGGTGTCCGGCGGCGAGTCGTCCGGGAGTTGGGCGTCCGTCGGGAGTTGGGCGTCCGTCGACTCGAGCTCGTACAGCGTCTCGTGGCCGAACGTCGGCATGGTCGTCAGGCACTGGACGAAGACGTCCGCCACCCGCCCCGCCGACGGTCGCCTGCTCGGCCGGTCGTCCAGACAGGCGGAGATGGTCGAGAGCAACTGGGGGTTGCGCCACAGGTCCATGGTGCGGATGAGCTCTCCGGTCGGCTGCGTGTCGCTCAGGGTGCGGAGGATCTGGCCCAGGGCGTAGACGCTGTCCGGGGTGGTGGGAGCTCCCTGGAGGCGGTCGCCGACACTCGCCTCGGTCCAGCCGATCAGTTTCACCGTGCTGTCGGTGACGAGCACGGTGTCCGCCGTGAGCGGCCCTGGCACAACGCCCTTCAGCGAGCACATGTTCACCGCTTCGGCGATGCGGAGGCCGATGGTGGCGGCGTGTACGGCGTCCAGCCGGGGTGAGCCGTCGGGCCTTCGGCCCATGAGCGAGGACAGCGGTGGGGCCGGGGAGCCGTCGGGCAGTCGGACGCATTCCACCACGAGCCCCGGAGGGTTGAGCGAGGAGGCGTCGACGAAGAGCCGGGGGGCGTAGTGCCCGGCCATCCGCCGCAGCGCGTCCGCCTCGGCCCGCAGTCGCCGCCCGCTGCCCTGGGCGGTGCCGCCAGGGGCGATGCGTATCACCACATCGTTCGACGCGCCCGGCCGACGGGCCAGATAGACGCCCTCCCCCCGACTGCCACCCAGCCTGCGGTAGGCCCGATACGCGTTGATC
The DNA here is from genome assembly GCF_000147815.2 of Streptomyces violaceusniger Tu 4113. Classification (NCBI taxonomy): domain Bacteria; kingdom Bacillati; phylum Actinomycetota; class Actinomycetes; order Kitasatosporales; family Streptomycetaceae; genus Streptomyces; species Streptomyces violaceusniger. The sequence continues at coordinate 2,492,996 of NC_015957.1, forward strand.
GACGGCAGGCCGCTCTCGGGCTCCGGGCGGGAGGCGCGAACGGAGTCGGGTGGCGCCGACGATGGTGGGGCCGTCAAGACATCCGAACCGCAGGTATCGCAGAAGCGGTCGTCCGGGGCCAGCGGACTGCCGCACTGCGCGCAGACGATGGGCCGCTCGGTCCGGGGGCGTCGGGCGCGGGGCTCCGGAGCCCCGGCCTCCGGCCGGAAGTGCGTGAGGAACTCCCAGACCTCGTGCGCGGTGTGGCCGTGGGGCCTCTCCCGGCACGACATCACCAGGGCGCGGAGCGGCTCCCAGGCGGCACTGCTCCAGCGCGGCATGAAATAGAGCCCCGGGGCGGGCCGACGCGTCGGCGCCCCGCCGCCGAGGCTCACCAGGATGTCGCCCAGCGCCCTGACGTTGTCCTCGGGGGTCGGCGGGCGGTCGCCGCCGAGTGCCGGCGACGGCACACCGTCGATGGACGCCGATGACCAGCCGGTCAGGAGGATGTCCGCACCAGCGACATGCACGGTGCTGATGGTGAGGTCACCGTGCACCATGCCCGCCTCCTCGGACAGCCGTACCGCGTCCGCGACTTGGCGGGCGAGCCCGAGGGCGGTGCGCCCGTCCCACCGCCCGGGGTCGGTACGGGTGGCCTCGTCCAGCCGGTCGTCCCATCGCTCGGCGTCGCCGCGCAGGACGTCCAGCCGGTGGTCCCATCCCTCGGCGTCGCCGCGCAGGATGTAGTCCAGCCGGTCCCCGATGAAGGCTTCCTCCGCGAGCCACGGAACGTCGTCGCCCAGCCCTGTGCGCAGCAGACGCCGGGAGTAGCGCCCGTCCATCCGGCGCAGTGCCTCTGCCTCCACGCCCAGCAGGTCGGCGGCTTGCTGTCCGCGCAGATGGCGGGCGATCCGGACGATGGCCTCCGCACCGTAGGCGTCCTGGCCCAGAAAGGGATTGACTCGCGCTCCCGGCGGCCCGGCCATCGTCAGCCGGTACGGCCCGAGCGTGGGCGGGTCACCGGGTTCCGGGCGGCGCCACTCCTGCGCTGCGGTGGGGGTCGCGAACGCCGACGGCAGCGACGGCGCCCCCAGCCGGGTCGCCAGCCGTCGCTCCAGCGCGCTGAACGGCCGGGCGCCGGCCGGAAGCCGGTCGGTGCCGCGCGTGTCGGCCAGCCAGGCCGGGAAGTCGGGGGAGCGGCCCGCCAGTTGTTCCAGCCGTTGGCCGATCAGCCTGCTGGTCGCGACCAGTTCGGACAGCGGTACCGCGCCCAGCAGGGCCCGCTGCGCCGCGTCGGCGAAGGCGAAGGGACGGTGTTCGGGCGGCAGCGGGTCCGGTCCCGCCGAGGCGGGCGGTTCGACGGGGTGCATCAGCCCGCCCAGGAACACCTCGGCGAGACGTCCGGTGTCGGTCCGGCCGTCCACCGCCTTCTGCACCATCCGCATCACCGGAACCGGCAGCGGAGCCACGGCGGCCAAATGGGCCGCCAGCCGGTACGCCTCCGGGGACGCCGCGTCCCGGAAGCGCTGCACGCGGCTCAGCTCATCGGCCGGGGTCGGGGCGGCGGCCGGGCCGGGGGATGTGGCGGCCGGGGTGGGGCGGGGGCCGCCGCGCCCCGGGTCCAGCAGCGGCAGGACGGCCGTACCGCTCGCGGAGGCGATCAGCCGGGCCCAGTCGGCCAGCGGTCCGGCGTCCGGTTCCAGCACCGGCACCGGAACCCCCTCGAACCGCGCCAGGGCGGCGGGCAGCACCGGATCCGCGACCGTCCAGTCCGTATTGGCCGAGCCCGGTCTGCGGGTCCGCACCTGCCAGCGCCGCGCCCGGATCCCGGAGCCCTCCCACAGCCGGGGCGGCAGCGCGTGCACCACCGCCGTGGGGCCGACCCCCGCCCAGCGCGCCAGCACCCGGCCCATCCGCCCGTCGCGCCACGCCGCCCCCACCCCGTCGCTCACCACGAGCACCAGCGTGTGCCCGGAGGGGTCGGAGAGCGCCGTCGTGGGGAGCCTGGGCGCGTCCGGGGCGTAGGGCCGGGCGCGCAGCGCGGGGGCGTCGGTGCCGCGCGTATGCAGCCCGAGGACGCGTACGACGCGGAACGCGCCCGAGCGCTGCAGCACCGTGCGCAGTTCGACGGCGAGCCGCCGCCACAGCAGCATCGACATCCCGTCGTCGATGACGAGCGCGAGATCGAGCCAGCGCTCGCGGGCGGGGCGGGTCACCACGTCCGGCAGACCGGTCTCGGCGAGCGCGGTGGCGGTGGCGGCCTCGTCGAACTCCCGCTTGAGCGGATTGGGGCGGTGCTGTTTCAGCGGGCGCAGGGCACGGCCGATGGACAGCTCCTGGCGCAGCGCCTTGTCCTCGGGCACGCGCAGCGGCAGTGCGCGCCGCGCGTCGGGCGCCCCATCCGTACCGGGGCCCTGGCTTCCGCCGTACAGGCCGCGCAGCCGCTGATCGCCACGGGGGTGGGGGCGGGGCTGGTCCGGCGGGTCGTCCGGGCGCCCCTTCGCGGGGGCGGACGGCTGGGCGCCGGGGCCCTCGGCTTCGGGGGTACGGGCGGGGGCGGTCGGCTCGGGGGTCGGCTGGGCGGACGCGGCCGGGGAGGCCGTGGCGGGGGGACGGGCGGTCTCGGGGCGCGTGGCGGGCAGCGCCGTCCCGCCACCTGTCACCGCGCGGGCCAGGGGTGCCCACTCCACGCCGTCCTCGGGCAGCCGGCCGGCCAGCCAGAGCGCGTCGAGCAGCTCCTCCCTGGACAGTTCGAGACCGCTGGAGGCGAGGACCACCATCGCCTCGTCGAGCCGCCCCAACCGCTCGGTGCCGTCCTGCCCTGCGCGGTCTTGCACTGCACCGCTCGGCTTGGCGCGGTCTTGTCCGGCGTCGCTCGGCTCGGTGCCGTCCTGCCCTGCGCGGTCTTGCTCGGCGTCGCTCGGCTTGGCGCGGTCTTGCTCGGTGTCGCTCGGCTCGGTGTCGCTCGGCTTGGCGCAGTCTTGCCCGGCGCCGCTCGGCTTGGCGCAGTCTTGCTCGGTGTCGCTCGGATTGGCGTCGCTCGGCTCGGTGCCGCCCTGCCCGGCGCCCCCCTGCCCGGCGTCGCTCGGCTCGGCGTCGTCCCGCCCGGCACCGCCCTGCCCCGTGCCGCCCCGCCCAGCGTCCCCCCGGCTCATGCGTCGCTACACCGCCCCGCCCAGCCGGTGCAGCACCGCTTCCAGGAGCCCGTCCGCCGTCACGTCCATGCCGCCCGCCCGCAGGAACACGGCGTTCAGCAGTTGGTCGGTCGCCAGCTCGCGGGCCGCGCGCCGACGGAGGAAGGCGTCCAGCAACTGATCGACCTCCTCCAGCGCGTCGTCCCCCAGATGCGCGGTGACGATCGCGCGCAGTCGCCCCTCGTCGGGGGTGGGCAGCTCCAGCCGTACGCAGCGGCGCAGGAAGGCGGGCGGGAAGTCGCGCTCGCCGTTGCTGGTGATCACCACGACCGGGAACTCCTCGCACACCAGCCGGCCCCGACGCACCGTGGCCCGCTCGCCCGCCCGTGCGGTGAGCACCTCCACCACCGACTGGTCCTCCGGCAGCCGGGCCAGCTCGGGGATCTCGAACTCGCCCTCCTCGAAGACGGTCAGCAGGTCGTTCGGCAGGTCGACATCGCCCTTGTCGAGTTCGTCGACGAGCAGCACCCGGGGGCGTTCGTTCGGCACCAGCGCGGTGCCCAGCGGTCCGAGCCGCACGAAGCTGCCGATGTCGGGCTCGGCCTCGCCACGGTCGCGGGTCAGGGCCGTCTCGCGCAGCCGCCCGATGGCGTCGTAGCGGTAGAGCGCGTCCTGCACGGTGGAACGGCTGTTGACCGGCCAGCGCAGCACCTCGCCCAGCCCCATCTCGTGCGCGACCGCCTGCGCGAGCGAGGACTTGCCGGTCCCCGGGCTGCCGGTGACGAGCAGCGGACGTCGCAGATGGAGGGCGGCATTGACCACGTCGGCGTGTTCGGGCGAGATGAGATACGGCGCCGGGCCCGCCGGACCGGAAGCGGACGGCGCCTGCTCCCCGCCGGGGGCTTCCTGGTCCCCGCCGTCGAAGCGGCGCCACGGCGGGGCGGGTGGCATCTCCACGCGCCGGGGCACGCCGTCCCCCCGGAACAGCCGCCAGTCGTGCCGGTCCCGTGGATTCATCGGGGAACCTCCCTTTCGGTCCGCCTCAGCGGACATCGCGCGCCTCCTGTCATCATCACGTCCTGCCGTCCGCGCCCAGCACGGCCACCGCGCCCCACCGTCACTCCGTCGGGTCCGCGAGGTCCAGCCGTGGCAGCGCCCGTCCGGCGTCGGCCCAGGCGAGCACCGGCCGCCCGCTGTACTCCTCGGGTCTCTGCAGGGTTTTCGTGCGGTAGGTCCGTACCGCTTCGGGCAGTTCACGGGTGCTCACCCCCGCCGCGTGGCGCACGGCCGGGGATCCCGCCTCCCCGCTCCGGTCCCACAGCACCACCGGAATACCCGCGGCGAGACACATCTGCACCACACCGGTGCGCCGGTGGGCCGCCACATCGATGGTGACCCGGGCGGTGAGCCGCTCCATGACCAGCCCGCACACCGCCTCCGGGTCCGGGGCCGTGGCGTCGTCGATGTGCACGGGCTCCTCGGCGTCCAGCCGGACCCAGCGCTCCCGCCACTGGTCGAGCATGGTGCCGCCGTTCAGCTCCCGCAGCTCGGGGCAGTTGACGACCAGGGGGTACGGAGTGCCGAGCCGCATGGGGAGCACCGCGCCCGGGCCCGCGGCCTTCCAGCGGTCCACGGGCACCTCCAGGGCGTCCCGGTCCACGATCAGTTCGATGACGGGCCGTGGCCCCGAGGGGTCGGGTCGGCGCAGCGAGCCCACGGCGGCGAAGATCTCCTGGGCCACCTCCTCGGCGCCGCGCGGCCGTTCACTGTCGTCCGACACCTGGCGCAGCCCGTCCCCGTCGTCGCACCACAGCCGCAGCCGGTACCGCTCCGGCTCCTCCCGCGCCGTCGCCGACGTGCCACCCGATGGAGCCCCGCAGAGGTCCAGCTTCGCCACGACGCGGGGCGCGGAGCCCCGGGAGGCGCTCTGTGCCCACTGCTCGGCCTCGAGGCGGCGTTCGGTCATGGCGGCGTCATGGACGCCGAGGCGGCGGGCGACCGCCGCGTTCCACCGCCGCAGCGGGGTGCGCTGGTCCGCCGGACAGCACCCGGCGGCCACGAACTCCACGGCGCGCAGCAGCCCCGGCACGGCCATGACCCCGTCGTCGATCGGCGAGCTGTCGCCGTGCAGCCCCTCCAGATGGGCGATCAGAGCCTCGAACCGCCCGGCGGGGCCGGTGCTGTTCCTGCCCTCATCACAGTGGCCGCCGTCACCGCCATGTCCGCCGTCACCGCCGGTGAGCAGCGCCGCGGGCAGGGCCGCCAGCGGCAGCGCCGCCCGTACGGCCCCGGGGACACCCGCCGCGGCGGCCGTGGGCAGGGCGCGCAGCAGCACCAGCAGCCGCTCGTGCTCACCCGGCGAGAGCAGCTTGGGCAGACCGCAACGGCGTCCGATCGCGAGGAGGTCGTCGGCCGCCGTGCCCGCCGTGCCCGCCGTGCCGCGCACCGCCTCGACCAGCGCGGGCAGGGCACGCCCCCGGGTGAGCAGCAGATGGGCGAACTCGTCGGCGGAGGGCACGCCGTCCGCACGATGGCCGAGGCCGCACTGCCGGGCGACCGTCCGGCAGGAGCGTATCCAGCCCTCGGACCGCGGCAACGGCCCGTCCAGCAGGGAGACGAGCTCCGCGTAGCCCGGGTGGTCGCGTACGTCCTCCTCGGGCTGCCGGGGCAGCAGATGGCCCGCCCCGGCGTCGTGCAGCTCCCGCGCCACGCGCTGCCAGGGGATTCCCCAGGCGCGGCGCAGCGTCCCCTGGATGCGGAGCTTCGCCGTCACGAGCCCGACGACGGCGCCCTCCTCGTTGGACCACAACGGGCCGCCGCTGTAGGCGGGTTCGATGTCCAGGGCGCGCTCGGCTCCGTCGAAGTAGCCGAACCGCCCGTCGCATTCGCTCACTTCGGCATCGGCGAAGACCCCCGGCTCACCGCTGCCGTGCCAGGCCCGTACGAGCTGCCGCTGGGCCATCGGGTGCCAGCGCGGTGGCTCGATCGCGGGCGGCAGGGCCGCGGACAGCCGCAGTACGGCGAGGTCGCCGTTCCACTCGAAGGCGCCCAGGCCGCCGTCGTCCGTCCGGGGCGGTATCCAGACCGCCAGCTCGGCCTCGGCCTCGACGGTGTGCTCCGGTCCGTGGAGCCTTACGGGAACGGCGACCGGGCCCGGGTGATCCGGGGCCAGCCTGTCCTTTCCAAGGGCGCTGTTGACCACATGAGCGCAGGTCAGCAGATGGCGGCGGGGCAGCAGGACGCCCGCGCCCGCCGGTCTTCCGTCGGCCTTGGCGAGAATGGATACGGCGGGCCGCGACAAGGACCCGTGCGCGTGGAACCACCCCATGGCTCAGGCCGAGGGGCCGGGCCGGGACGGCTGTGGCGGCTGCGGCGGCACCGTCGGCTCGGGCCGCTCCGACGGCCTCCAGGTGGCCGAGAGCGTCAAGTTGGCGTTCCCATTGGCGCCCACGATGCCGAGTTTGAGGTCCTGGCCGACCTGCACCCCGAACTGCACGGTGAACTCCTGGGGCGGATGGGGAGTCGAGCGGACGGCGTCGTGCACATCCTCCAGCACCGACCCCAGCCCTTGGAGGATGACGTTCAGGCTGGCGTTGGCGAGCGTGACCGCGGCCTGCGCACCGCGCCCCACCGGGGTCACGCCACCGACGCCGCCGTACGCGTCCTCGAGAGAGGCGTCCCCTACGGGGGCCAGTTCCAGCCGTACGGTGGTGCCGTTCGCCAGGGGTATCTCACGGTGTTCCGTCACATTCCTCATCATGCCGATCATCAGGCCCCCGGTCTGCCCCTTCGCACCAAACACCGCCGGAACGGGGACATGGCGCGGGGCGAGGCGGGCGGGCGTCGCCCGGTGAGGTCAACGTCGGATTCCCGCGAGAACGGACCCGCCCCGCTGACGGATGCTGGACCCATGCACACCGACACCGACCGCTGTCTCCGCGCCGCACAGGCGAAGGACGCCCGCTTCGACGGGTGGTTCTTCGTCGCCGTCGTGACCACCGGGATCTACTGTCGGCCGAGCTGTCCGGTCGTCGGGCCCAAGGCCGAGAACATGCGTTTCCACCCCAGCGCCGCGGCCGCCCAGCAGGCCGGGTTCCGGGCCTGCAAGCGGTGCCGTCCGGACGCCAGCCCCGGATCGCCGCAGTGGAACGAGCGCGCCGACCTCGTCGCGCGGGCCATGCGGCTGATCGCCGACGGCGTGGTGGACCGGGACGGGGTGCCGGGGCTGGCGGCCCGGCTGGGATACAGCACCCGGCAGGTCGAGCGGCAGTTGCTCGCCGAGCTCGGCGCGGGCCCGCTCGCGCTGGCCAGGGCGCAGCGGGCACAGACCGCGCGGCTGCTCATCGAGACCAGCGCGCTCCCGATGGCGGACATCGCCTTCGCGGCCGGGTTCGCCAGCGTCCGCGCGTTCAACGAGACCGTACGGGAGGTCTTCGCGCTCTCCCCGACCGAGCTGCGGCAGCGGGCCACCCGCGGGCCGCGCACCAGCGTGCCGGGGGCGCTCACCCTGCGGCTGCCGTTCCGGGCGCCGCTGTGCCCGGACAACCTCTTCGGGCATCTGGCCGCCACCGCCGTCCCCGGAGTCGAGGAGTGGCGCGACGGCGCCTACCGGCGGACGCTGCGGCTGCCGTACGGGCCCGGGGTGGTCACCCTGAGCCCACGGCCGGACCACATCGCCTGCCAGCTCTCGCTTGCCGACCTCCGCGACCTGGCCGGGGCGATCAGCCGCTGCCGACGGCTGCTGGACCTCGACGCGGACCCGACCGCCGTGGACGACCTGCTGCGTACGGACCTTCAACTGGCGCCGCTGGTCGACAAGGCCCCGGGGCGGCGGGTGCCGCGCGCGGTGGACGCGGACGAGTTCGCGGTGCGCGCCGTGCTCGGCCAGCAGGTGTCCACGGCCGCCGCCCGCACCCACGCCGGGCGGCTGGTGGCGGCGCACGGCGAGCCGGTGGAGGACCCGGGGGGCGGCCTGACCCACCTCTTCCCGTCCGTCCAGGCCCTCGCCGGGCTGGACCCCGAGACGCTGGCCATGCCCCGCACCCGCCGCGCCACCCTCACCGGGCTGGTCGGCGCGCTCGCCGAGGGCCGGGTCGCACTCGGCGTCGGCAGCGACTGGGACGACGCCCGCGCGGCCCTGGGCACGCTGCCGGGGCTCGGCCCCTGGACCGTCGAGGTGATCGCGATGCGCGCCCTCGGCGACCCGGACGCCTTCGTCCCGACCGACCTCGGGGTGCGGCGCGCCGCCGCCGAACTGGGACTGCCCGCCACGCCCGGCGCCCTCACCCGCCACTCGGCACGCTGGCGCCCCTGGCGCGCGTACGCCGTCCAGCACCTCTGGGCGACGGATGCCGCCCACGCCATCAACCGCCTGCCCGCGGCGTGATGGCCCGCCGGGCCGCACCCGGCAACGAAACGGTGGAAACCGGCTGGGCGACGAACCGGTTTGTGGGCAATCGTCCCGCAGGGGGGCCTCCCAGCGGTAGCTGGGGGAGGGACGGGTGGGCACAAACCGGCCACCGGCCCGCACCCGGCGACGAGACGGTGGCCCGCCACCCGGGGAAGCCGCCCAACCCGCACCCGAGAGGAACTTCGTGCATCGCACCCACACCGTCGTAGACAGCCCCTACGGCCCCCTCACCCTCGTGGCCACCGGCCCGCAACTGTCCGGCCTCTACATGGTCGAGCAACGCCACCGCCCGCCCGAGGAGACCTTCGGCGCGCCCGGCGGCCCCGACGACGCCCCCTTCGCCGAGACCGTCCGCCAGCTCGCGGCCTACTTCGAGGGCGAGTTGACCGCGTTCGACCTGCCGCTGCACCTGGACGGCACGCCCTTCCAGCGGCGCGTCTGGGCCGAGCTGCGGCGCATCCCGTACGGCGGGACGTGGTCGTACGGGCAGTTGGCCGACCACATCGGGCAGCCGACCGCGTCCCGTGCCGTGGGCCTGGCGAACGGCAAGAACCCGGTCGGCATCATCGTCCCCTGCCACCGCGTCGTCGGCTCCAGCGGCAGCCTCACCGGCTACGGCGGCGGCCTGGACCGCAAGCGGCGGCTGCTGGAGTTCGAGGCGCGGCAGCAACTGCCCGGCCTCTTCTGAACGCCTTTCGGGCCCGGTGCTCAGCCGCCGCCGCCCCCGCCGCCTGCGGCAACGCGGTCCAGCACGGCGGGCAGCGCCGTACTGATGGGCTCGCGGACGACCTCGTCCGCGAGCTCGTCGTACGGCGTCGGCTCGGCGTTGACGATGATCAGCCGGGCGCCGTGCTCGGCGGCCAGCCCGGCGAGCGAGGCCGCGGGCTGGACCTGGAGGCTGGTGCCGACCGCGATGAAGATCTCGCACGCCTGCGCCACCGCGACCGCCTCGGTCAGCACCTCCGGATCGAGACTCTCCCCGAACATCACCGTGGCCGACTTCAGGATCCCGCCGCACTCCCGGCACGCCGGATCCGGATCACCCGCCGCGACCCGCTCCAGCGCCTCCTCCATCCCGGACCGCGCCTCGCAGTGGGTGCACAGCACGGCCCGCGCGGTGCCGTGCAGTTCGAGCACCTTGCGCGTGGGCATCCCGGCGATCTGGTGCAGCCCGTCCACGTTCTGGGTGATCACCCGCACCGGCACCCCCGAGCGCTCCAGCCGGGTGACGGCCTCATGCGCCCCGTTGGGCCGGGCGCGCAGCGTCTCGCTGTCGCGCCGCATCTGCCAGGAGCGGCGCCGGATCTCCGGGTCGGTCATGTAGTACTCGTACGTCACGAGCTTCTCGGCCTCGGGGTCGCGCCGCCAAAGACCCTGCGGACCGCGGTAGTCGGGGATGCCGGAGTCGGTGGAGATGCCCGCCCCGCTCAGGATCGCCACCAGCGGCCGGTGCGTTGTCTCGCTGCTCATGCGGCGAGCGTACGCACGCCGCACGGCCGACGGCGACCGCCTTTCCCCGGCCGGGTGAAGTCCGTCCGACACCGGGACGGACGCGGCGGACGGGGAGAGTGGGGGCGAGCGGGCCCGGGCAGGTTCGGTACGTCCGAACGGGGCCTCCTGCGGGAGTGGCTCGACCGGATCGCCGATCCGGGCGGCCCACACCGTCATCGGGCCGACTGAGACCGGCTAGCGCTCCGCCGCGACCGCCAGCCGGTGGGTACGGGCCGCCAGGTCGCTGATGCGGGCGCCGTCGAAGCCGAAGACGGCGCTGCGCACCCGGTCCTCCAGCGGCTCGGTCCACTGCGGCGGGATGGCCGCCGCGCCGCACAGCACCCCCGCGACCGACCCGGCCGTGGCGCCGTTGGAGTCGGTGTCCAGGCCGCCGCGCACCGTCAGGGCGATCGTCTTCGTGAAGTCGCCCGCGCCGTAGAGCAGTCCGGCCGTAAGAACGGCGGCGTTGGGGACCACATGGATCCAGGGCAGCCCGGCGGTCTCCCGCTCCAACTGGGCGAGCGTGTCCGCCCACGCCACGCCCGCGTCGTGCAGGGACGCGGCCCGGCGCACCGTACGGGCCAGTCGGCAGCGCGGCGGGATCCGGTCCAGGGCGCTCGCGACGGCGGCGCGCGGACCGTCCGCCGTGAACGCGGCCGCGATCAGCGCGGCCGCCCACATCGCCCCGTACACCCCGTTGCCGGTGTGGGAGAGGACGGCGTCCCGGCGGGCCATCGCGGCGGCCCGGTGCGGATCGCCGGGGTTGACCCAACCGTGGACGTCGGCGCGGATCAGGGCGCCGATCCACTCCTGGTAGGGGTTGTCGAGGGTCGCGCTGAGCGGCGGCCTCACCCCGGCCGTGAGGTTGCGGTAGGCGGCCCGCTCGGCGGTGAAGGTCTGCAGATACGGCAGCCGCAGCAGCCACACCTCGCCGACCTGCTCGGTGGTGAAGCCGGGGCCGTGGGTCTCCAGCAGGTGCAGGCCGAGGACGGAGTAATCCACGTCGTCGTCGCGGCAACTGCCGTGGATCCGGCCGCGGACGCAGCTCTGCCACTCGGGGCGCAGCGCGAACTCCACCGGGTCGGGCGGCGGCTCCAGCGCGGGGAGGTAGCCGGTCAGCGGCAGGGCGTCGGCGCGGCGCAGATACCGGTCGATCCGGTCGCGGGTCCAGTGGTTGCCGTCTTCGATGGGCTTGCCGAGCATGTTCCCGGCGATCCGGCCGAGCCAGCCGCCGTGGATCCGGTCCGCGAGTGCGCTCCCGCTGAGGGCCATGGGTCAGGTGTACCCATATGAGGTGGGTGTACCGGTGAGCCCGCGCCGGATAGGGTCACAGCGGCGCGACCGCCTGTGCGAATGCGAGGAGTTACCAAGGTGACGGACGCTTCGACGGAGACTTCGGGCGCTACGGGCGCTTCGAGAGCAGAGGCCGCGGCAGACGCAGAGACAGCGACAGAGACAGACACAGACACCAAACCAGAGACCAAGACGTGGGCGGAGGGGCAGGCGACGCGTCCGAAGCGCGTACTGATCGCCGCGGACAAGTTCAAGGGCTCGCTCACGGCGGTGGAGGTCGCCGAGCGCGTCACGGCGGGGCTGCGCCGCGGCGCGCCCCACGGCGGCGAGGGACTGCGGATCGCGGCGCTGCCCGTCGCCGACGGCGGGGACGGCACGGTGGACGCGGCGGTCGCGGCCGGGTTCGAACGGCGCGAGGCGCAGGTCACCGGGCCGCTGGGCGCACCGGTGACGGCGGCCTACGCGCTGCGCGGGACCACGGCCGTGGTGGAGATGGCCGAGGCGTCAGGGCTGCGCCATCTGCCGGCCGGGGTGTTCGCACCGCTCACCGCGACCACGTACGGCAGCGGCGAGCTGCTGCGCGCGGCGCTCGACGCGGGCGCCCGCACGATCGTCTTCGGCGTCGGCGGCAGCGCCACGACGGACGGCGGCGCCGGGATGCTCAGCGCGCTCGGCGCGCGCTTCCTGCGCGAGGACGGTACGCCCGTGGCACCGGGCGGAGGCCCGCTGCGCGACCTCGCCACGGCCGATCTGTCCGGCCTCGACCCGCGCCTGGCCGACACCGAGACCGTCCTGGCCAGCGATGTCGACAACCCCCTGACCGGCCCGAAGGGCGCGGCGGCGGTCTACGGCCCGCAGAAGGGCGCGGGCGAGGACGATGTGGCGGCCCTGGACGCCGCCCTCGCCCACTACGTACGCGTCCTGGAGCGCGCGGTCGGGGCCTCGGCCGCCGAGGACGCCCTCGCGCCCGGCGCGGGCGCGGCGGGCGGCATCGGCTTCGGCGCCCTCGTCGGCCTGGGCGCGGCCTTCCGCCCCGGCATCGAGGTGATGCTCGACGTCCTCGGCTTCCCCGCCGCGCTGGAGGGCACGGACCTGGTGATCACGGGGGAGGGCTCGCTGGACGAGCAGACCCTGCACGGCAAGGCCCCGGCGGGCGTCGCGGCGGCGGCCCGGGCGCGGGGCATCGAGGTGGTCGCGGTCTGCGGCCGTCTGGCCCTCGCCCCGGTGGCCCTGGGCAACGCGGGCATCCGCCGCGCCTACCCCCTCACCGACCTGGAGCCGGACCCGGCCCGCTGCATCGCCGAGGCCGGCCCCCTCCTGGAACGCGCCGCAGAACGCCTGGCGGCAGACTTCCTGACCTGACCCCGGGCTGGGCCACCGGGGGCCCTTCCCCACCCCGCCCCACCCCCGAACCGGGGGAAGCCTCCGGCCCCACCGGGGCTGCGCCCGGGGCCTCACCGGGGCTGCGCCCGGGGCCTCACCGGGGCTGGGCCCGGGGCCTCACCGGGGCTGGGCCCGGGGCCTCACCGGGGCTGGGCCCGGGGCCTCACCGGGGCTGGGCCCGGGGCCTCACCGGGGCTGGGCCCGGGGCCTCACCGGGGCTGGGCCCGGGGCCTCACCGGGGCTGCGCCCCTGGACGCCCGTCTGGGGCTGTGCCCCTGGCCTCGCCTTGGGGCCTGGGCGCTGTACCGGCTCTGGCCGTAGCTGCCGGGCCCGCGTCTCGGCCCTGCGATGTCCTCGGCCCATCAGCCCGGCGTCCGGCCGGATGCCCGGCGGGGGTTGTTCCCCACCCCGCCCCTTCCGGAACCGGGGGCAAGCCCCCGGGCCCCAACGGGGCTGCGCCCCGGACCCCCACGGGGGCTGTGCCCGCGGGCCTCGACTGGGGCCGTGCCCTGGGCCCGTACCAAGTTCGTGCCTTTGGGCCCTCGACTGGGGCGGTGTCCTGGGGCCCGTACCGGGGACACGGTAGGCGGCGGGGCTTGCCCCGATGGGGGCGGGGGTGCGGCCCGGGGGTCCGGGGGCTTGCCCCCGGGTTCGGGAAGGGGCGGGGTGGGGAACAGCCCCGGCAGGCGACGCGGCGGACGCGGGGTGGGGAACAGCTCCCGGCACCCGCGGCCTGCGCGGCGAGCGTCCGCGCCGCCCAAGCCGCCGCCGGGAGCGCCACGCGCCCGCCGGCCACGGCCCCCGGGCCGCGTCGGCCCACCCGGCCTCGAGCCGCAAGCTCCCGCCGCGGAGCGCAACGCACCGGGAACGGCGAATGGGGTGGGCCCGAGCGCAAAGCTCGGGCCCACCCCATCCGGCAGGTGCGGCCGAAGGCCGCTACGGCAGCTGCGCTGCCCTCGCCTCGCGGCGGTTGTCGCGGAAAGCGTTCACCCGGCGGGCCGTGGCGAAGAGGGGGATCACCGCGCCCATGACGACCTGCAGGGCGCAGGCCGACTGGAGCAGCAGCTCGCCGCCGGGGGCCTCGAAGGCCCAGGCTGCCAGCAGCGCCATGCTGGTGACGATCCAGCCGAGCATGGCCACCGCGAGCCGGCCGCGCGGCTTGGGGTACTCCACCCGGCTCACCATCAGCCAGGCGACGCCGATGATCGCGAGCAGCGTCGGCACGAACGGCAGGCCCAGCAGGACCACCGAGACCACCGTCAGGGCGCCGAAGGGGCTCGGCATGCCCTGGAAGACGCCGTCACGCAGCGTGACACAGGAGAATCTGGCAAGCCGTAGCACCACCGCCAGCAGCACCACGATCGCGCCCACCACCGAGACCCGCTGATACGCGTCGTCGGAGACCATGCCCCAGACGAGGACGAAGTACGCGGGGGCCAGGCCGAAGCTGATCAGGTCGGAGAGGTTGTCCAGCTCCGCGCCCATCGCCGAGCTGCGCAGCTTCCGCGCGACCAGTCCGTCGAAGAGGTCGAAGACGGAGGCGAGCAGCATCAGCATGACGGCCGACGCCGCGCTGTGCCGGGCCATCCCGCCGTCCTCGCTGCCCGTCAGGTGCGGGATGAGGACGCCGGTGGTGGTGAAGTAGACCGCCAGGAAGCCACAGGTGGCGTTGCCCAGGGTCAGCGTGTCGGCTATCGACAGTCGCGTCGACAGCGGCATGTCGTCCGTCTCGTCGACGGCGTCCACCTCGGCCTCGGGGACCCAGGCGGCCTGTGTGTCGGGATCAATCACGGTCAAGGCGTGTCACCCCCGCGGTGGTGGCCTGGCCGACCTCGACCGCGATATCGACACCCTCGGGAAGGTAGATGTCGACCCGCGAGCCGAAGCGGATGAGACCGATCCGCTCACCCTGCTCGACCTTCGTGCCCTGTGGCACATAGGGCACGATACGCCGGGCGACCGCACCGGCGATCTGGACCATCTCGATGTCGCCGAGCTCGGTGTCGAAGTGCCAGACGACCCGCTCGTTGTTCTCGCTCTCCTTGTTGAACGCGGGAACGAAGCCGCCGGGGATGTGCTCCACGGAGGTCACCGTGCCGGCCAGCGGGGCGCGGTTGACGTGGACATTGAGCGGGCTCATGAAGATGGCGACGCGGGTGCGCCCGTCCTTCCACGGCATGATGCTCTGCACCACGCCGTCGGCCGGGGAGATCACACGGCCGTGCGTGATCTCTCTCTCGGGGTCGCGGAAGAACCACAGCATGCCCGCCGCGAGCGCGGTGGCGGGCACGGCGACCGCCGCCCAGCGTCCGGAGCGGCGGGCCCGGGCAAGACTGACCGCCGCGGTGGCGACGGTCGGCAGGAGCCACGGCGATGCTCCGCGCGCGAGGCGTACACCGACCGGGCTGTCGCGTTGTGCAGAGGATTGGCTGTGGGGCATGGATGACCTTCGTAGCGGAGGATGCCGCGACGCAAGACTGGGGACGGCGGCTTTACCGGATGGTATCGGTTGCGAGCGGTAACTGGGCAAGCGCCGGGGCCTGTCGGTGGCTGGTCAGTGACCGAAGACCCTCGGCGCGGTGTGACCTTCTTCTCTCGGATACCACCCCAAAAGGGACGTTCAGTCTTGGGCTCGGTATTCCTCCAGGAGCCTCCGTCCAATAATCATTTTCTGAATCTCGGCGGTACCTTCGCCGATGAGAAGCATCGGTGCCTCGCGGTAGAGGCGCTCGATCTCGTATTCCTTGGAGAAGCCGTACCCGCCGTGGATGCGGAAGGCGTCCTCCACGACCTCTTTGCAGTACTCCGAGGCGAGGTACTTGGCCATTCCCGCTTCGAGGTCGTTGCGCGCGCCCGAATCCTTCTTCCGGGCCGCATTGACCATCATCGCATGGGACGCCTCGACCTTTGTTCCCATTTCGGCCAGTTTGAACTGGATGGCCTGGTGCTGCGCGATCGGCTTACCGAAGGTATGCCGCTGCTGTGCGTATGCAACGCCAAGCTCGAATGCGCGCCGCGCCACACCACAGCCGCGGGCGGCGACATTCACCCGGCCGACCTCGACTCCGTCCATCATTTGGTAAAAACCTCGGTTCGGCATCCCGCCGAGCACCCGATCGGCCGGAATGCGCAGTCCGTCCATGATGAGCTCGGTGGTGTCGACACCCTTGTAGCCCATCTTGTCGATCTTGCCGGGGATGGTCAGACCGGGCCGGACCTCGCCGAAGCCCGGCTCCTTCTCGATCAGGAAGGTGGTCATCGCCTTGTGCGGCGCGACCCCCTCCTGGGCGTCACCGGTCCGGCACAGGACCGCCACCAGAGTGGAGGTGGCGCCGTTGGTCAGCCACATCTTCTGCCCGTTCAGGACGTACTCGTCGCCGTCCCGCACAGCCTTGCTGGTGATCGCCGACACATCCGAGCCCAGCCCCGGCTCCGACATCGAGAAGGCGCCCCGGATCTCGCCCAGCGCCATCTTGGGAAGGAAATACTCCTTCTGTTCCTCGGTGCCGTGCTGCTTGAGCATGTACGCCACGATGAAGTGGGTGTTGATGATGCCCGAGACGCTCATCCAGCCGCGTGCGATCTCCTCCACGCACAGCGCGTAGGTGAGCAGTGACTCGCCCAGACCGCCGTATTCCTCCGGGATCATCAGCCCGAAGACGCCGAGCTCCTTCAGCCCTTCGACGATCGCGGTCGGATATTCATCGCGATGTTCCAGTTCCGTCGCGACCGGCAGGATCTCCTTGTCGACAAAATCCCTGACCGTGGAGAGAATCTCCCGCTGGATGTCGGTCAGGCCCTCGGTCTGCGCCAGGCGGCTCATATCACTGCTCTCCCAGCTCCGGGCGGCCCGGCTGCTCGCCGCCCCGTTCCTTGATGTACGTGGCGGTCGGCACCATCACCTTGCGCCGGAAGATGCAGACCAGGGTGCCGTCCTGCTTGTAGCCCTTGGTCTCCACCTGCACGATGCCCCGGTCCGTCTTGGACTTCGACGGCGTCTTGTCGAGGACCGTCGTCTCGCCGTAGATCGTGTCGCCGTGGAAGGTGGGCGCGACATGCCGTAGCGACTCGACCTCCAGATTGGCGATGGCCTTTCCGGAGACATCGGGGACGGACATCCCCAGGAGCAGTGAGTAGATGTAGTTCCCGACCACCACGTTCTTGCCGAAATCGGTCGTCTTCTCGGCGTAGTTGCTGTCCATGTGCAGCGGGTGGTGGTTCATGGTGAGCAGACAGAAAAGGTGGTCGTCGTACTCGGTGACCGTCTTCCCCGGCCAGTGCCGGTAGACGTCGCCCACCGTGAACTCCTCATAGGTACGGCCGAACTGCATGGCTCATGCCTCCGGGGGCTGGAAGGTGGACGTACGGGTCATCCCGGCCGCACGGCCCTTGCCCGCGACGACCAGGGCCATCTTGCGGCTGGCCTCGTCGATCATCTCGTCGCCGAGCATCGCCGAGCCCTTCATGCCGCCTTCCGCCGAGGTGCAGTAGTCATAGGCGTCCAGGATCAGCTCGGCGTGGTCGTAGTCCTCCTGGGACGGCGAGAAGACCTCGTTGGCCGCCTCCACCTGGCCGGGGTGCAGCACCCATTTGCCGTCGTAGCCGAGGGCGGCCGCGCGCCCGGCCACCTCGCGGAAGCCGTCCACGTTCCGGATCTGGAGGTAGGGGCCGTCGATCGCCTGGAGGTCATGCATGCGGGCCGCCATCAGGATCCGCATCAGGATGTAGTGATAGGCGTCCGCCGGATAGCCGGGCGGCTGCTCGCCCACGACCAGCGACTTCATGTTGATGGACGCCATGAAGTCGGCCGGGCCGAAGACGATGGTCTCCAGACGCGACGAGGCGCCCGCGATCTCGTCCACGTTGACCAGGCCCTTGGCGTTCTCGATCTGCGCCTCGATGCCGATCCGCCCGACCTCGAAGCCCATCGTCTTCTCGATCTGGGTGAGCAGCAGGTCGAGCGCGATCACCTGCTGGGCGTCCTGCACCTTGGGCAGCATGATGCAGTCCAGGTTGGGGCCCGCGCCCTCGACGACCGTGATGACGTCCCGGTACGTCCAGTGGGTGGTCCAGTCGTTGACCCGCACCACCTTGGTCTTACCGGTCCAGTCGCCCTCGTTCAGCGCCTTGACGATGGTGTGCCGGGCGTCCTCCTTGGCCAGCGGCGCACAGGCGTCCTCCAGGTCCAGGAAGACCTGGTCGGCCGCGAGCCCCTGGGCCTTCTCCAGGAAGCGCGGATTGGAGCCGGGGACGGCCAGGCAGGAGCGGCGAGGGCGCAGACGGGTCGCGGCGTCTGCGCGGTCGGGGGCGGTCATACGAGAACCTCCAGAGGGGGAAGCGTGTTCGCGGCGCGGATCTCATCGACAATACGGCCGATGATCTCCGTGATACCGAAGTCCTTGGGGGTGAAAACGGCGGCGACACCCGCGGCCCGCAGCGCGGCCGCGTCCGTGGCCGGGATGATCCCGCCGACGATGACGGGGATCTCCTGGGCGCCCGCGTCGCGCAGCCGCTCCAGGACGTCCGGCACCAGCTCGGCATGCGAACCGGACAGGATGGACAGCCCGACGCAGTGCACGTCCTCGGCCACGGCCGCCGAGACGATCTGCTCGGGGGTGAGCCGGATCCCCTGGTAGACCACCTCGAAACCGGCGTCCCTGGCCCGTACGGCGATCTGCTCGGCGCCATTGCTGTGCCCGTCCAGACCGGGCTTGCCGACCAGCAGCCGCAGTCTGCCGCCGCCGAGCTCGGCCGCCGTCTTCTCGACCTTGTCGCGGACGGAGGACAGCAGGGAGCCCGCCTCCGTGGCGACGGCCAGGGGCGCGCCGCCGACCCCGGTGGGCGCGCGGTACTCGCCGAAGACGTCGCGCAGCGCCCAGGACCACTCCCCGGTGGTCACGCCCGCGCGGGCGCAGGCCAGGGTCGCCGGCATCAGGTTCTCGGTCCCCGCGGCGGCCTTACGGAGGGCGGTGAGGGCCTCCTGGGCGGGGCCCTCGTCGCGCTGCTCGCGCCAGGAGTGCAGGGCCGAGACCACCCGCGCCTCGTTCTCCGGGTCCACCGTCATGATCGCGGTGTCCAGATCGGCGGTGAGCGGATTGGGCTCGGTGGACTCGAAGCAGTTGACGCCGATGATCTTCTCTTCGCCCGCCTCGATCCGCGCCCGGCGCTCGGAGTGCGACGCCACGAGCTGCGCCTTGAGGTAGCCGGACTCGACGGCGGCCATCGCCCCGCCCATCTTCTCGATCCGCTCGATCTCGGCCTCGGTCTCCTCGACCAGCGCGGCGACCTTGGACTCGATCACATGGGAGCCCTCGAAGATGTCGTCGTACTCCAGCAGATCGCTCTCCAGGGCGAGGACCTGCTGGATGCGCAGCGACCACTGCTGGTCCCAGGGGCGGGGGAGGCCCAGCGCCTCGTTCCAGGCCGGGAGCTGGACGGCGCGGGCGCGGGCGTCCTTGGAGAGGGTGACGGCCAGCATCTCCAGGACGATGCGCTGGACGTTGTTCTCCGGCTGGGCCTCGGTCAGGCCGAGCGAGTTCACCTGGACGCCGTAGCGGAACCGGCGGTGCTTGGGGTTCTCGATGCCGTACCGCTCACGGGTGATCCGGTCCCAGATGCGGCCGAAGGCGCGCATCTTGCACATCTCCTCGATGAAGCGGACGCCCGCGTTCACGAAGAAGGAGATCCGGGCCACCACATCGCCCTTACGGTCCTCGGGAACCTGGCCGGAGGCGAACACCGCGTCCAGGACGGCGATCGCCGTGGACATCGCGAAGGCGATCTCCTGCACCGGAGTGGCCCCGGCCTCCTGCAGGTGGTAGCTGCAGATGTTGATCGGGTTCCACTTGGGGATGTGGTTCACCGTGTACGCGATCATGTCGGTGGTCAGCCGCAGGCTCGGGCCCGGCGGAAAGACATGCGTACCGCGCGAGAGGTACTCCTTGACGATGTCGTTCTGCGTCGTCCCCTGGAGCTTGCCGATGGCGCTCTGGTCAAGGCCCTGCTCCTCCGCGACGACCTGATACAGCGCCAGCAGCCACATCGCGGTCGCGTTGATGGTCATGGAGGTGTTCATCCGCTCCAGGGGGATCTCCTGGAACAGCCGCCGCATGTCGCCCAGATGGGAGACCGGGACCCCGACCCGGCCCACCTCGCCGCGGGCGAGGATGTGGTCGGGGTCGTAGCCGGTCTGGGTGGGCAGGTCGAAGGCGACCGAAAGCCCGGTCTGGCCCTTGGCCAGGTTGCGCCGGTACAGCTCGTTGGACGCCTCGGCGGTGGAGTGCCCGGCGTAGGTGCGCATCAGCCAGGGCCGGTCCTTGGGGCGGGGTGTGCCACTCATCAGATGTCCCGGCTGTGCTTGTTGGTCCGCGCCGAGGAGTCGTCACGGCTGTGCTTGTTGGTCCGCGCCGAGGAGTCGTCCCGGCTGTGCTTGTTGGTCCGCTCCGACGAGTCGTTACGGAACAGATTGATGCCGTCGATGTGCTGCTCGCGCATCGCCTGGTCGCGCACGCCCATGCCCTCCTCGGGGGCCAGGCACAGCACGCCGACCTTGCCCTGGTGGAGGTTGCGGTGGACGTCATGCGCGGCCTGTCCGGTGTCTTCCAGCCGGTAGGTCTTGGACAGCGTCGGGTGGATCTTGCCCTTGGCGATCAGGCGGTTGGCCTCCCACGCCTCGCGGTAGTTGGCGAAGTGCGAGCCGATGATCCGCTTGAGCTGCATCCACAGGTAGCGGTTGTCGTACTCGTGGGTGTAGCCGGAGGTCGACGCGCAGGTGACGATCGTGCCGCCCTTACGGGTGACATAAACGGACGCGCCGAAGGTCTCCCGGCCCGGGTGCTCGAAGACGATGTCCACGTCCTCGCCGCCGGTCAGCTCGCGGATCTTCTTGCCGAACCGCTTCCACTCGCGCGGGTCCTGGGTGCCGTCGTCCTTCCAGAACTTGTAGTCCTCGGCGGTGCGGTCGATGATCGCCTCGGCGCCCATCCGCCGGCAGATCTCGGCCTTCTGCGACGAGGAGACCACGCAGATCGGGTTGGCGCCGCCGGCCAGCGCGAACTGGGTGGCGTAGGAGCCGAGCCCGCCGCTCGCGCCCCAGATCAGGACGTTGTCGCCCTGCTTCATCCCGGCGCCGTTACGGGAGACGAGCTGCCGGTAGGCGGTGGAGTTGACCAGGCCCG
Organism: Streptomyces violaceusniger Tu 4113; assembly: GCF_000147815.2. NCBI lineage: Bacteria > Bacillati > Actinomycetota > Actinomycetes > Kitasatosporales > Streptomycetaceae > Streptomyces > Streptomyces violaceusniger. Next base: position 2,513,863 of record NC_015957.1, read on the forward strand.
GGGCGGCCGCCTCCTCCCAGCTCAGATGCTTGGGCTTGGGCATCAGCTGGTTGGACTTGACCAGGGCGATCTCGGCGAGCCCGCCGAAGTTGGTCTCGAAGCCCCAGATGCGCTGCTCGGGGTCGAGCATGGTGTCGTTGTGGCCGTCGGAGCTCTCCAGCTCGACCGACAGACAGTGCGCGACGACCTCGGCGCCCGGCTGCCAGGCGTTCACACCGGGTCCGGTGCGCAGCACGACGCCCGCGAGGTCGGATCCGATGATGTGGTACGGCAGATCGTGCCGCTTGGCCAGGGGGGAGAGCTTGCCGTACCGCTCCAGGAAACCGAAGGTCGGCAGCGGTTCGAAGATCGAGGTCCACACGGAGTTGTAGTTGACCGAGCTGGCCATCACGGCGACGAGTGCCTCGCCGGGGCCGAGCTCCGGCACCGGCACCTCGTCCACGTGCAACGACTTGCGGGGGTCCTTCTCCCGGGTGGTGAGGCCCGCGAACATCTCGGCCTCGTCCTTGCGCACGGTCACCGCGCGGTACGACTCGGGGATGCGCAGTGCCGCGAAGTCCTCGGGTGCTGTGTCCGACGCCAGGATCGCGTCAAGTATCTCGTTCATCGGTGCCTCCGGCGAAGCGTCCAGAAAGGACGCCTGAGGGAACGCTGGGCTCGTGACGGGTGATGCTGATGCGGTGCCGTCGGTTCGGCGGAGGTGGTGCTCGATGCGGCGCGGGTGGCGCCGATTGCCTGGTGACGCAGGCGTTGTCCGGGCGCACAAAGCGGTTTGCGGGGACAGCCGGCGCACGAAGGTTGGCAGTGCGCCGGCCGCCCGGACTCCACTCACGGTATGGCACGCCGTGCCACCCCGCAAGACACTGCGTGCCAACAAATTCCCTCAGTTGTCATCTCGGCTGCACACATGAGCAATGACGGCCGCCCTGGAGCAGGGCGGCCGTCACGGTGGGTATGCGGTTATGCGTGTTTTGTCAGTCGTTCTTCTCCAGCGAGAGCGCGAAGACATGGGCCCGTGCGGTGCCCGAGGGGGCGGTCAGCGTGATCGCCGACAGCTCCTTGGCCGGGTCCAGCTCCACCACCTGGTGGAAGATCGCGGCCTTGGTGCCCAACGGGCCGGTGCGGGTGTGGATCTGGCTGGTCCGCACCGCCTCCGTCTCGCCGTACGCCGGACCCGACATCCAGCCCGTCAGTTGGATGGTCGGCGTGCCCGTGGAGCCGTCGGCGTACGTGGCCCGGGCGGGCACGGACACATTGCCGGTGTCGCCCGCGCCCAGCACGTGCAGCTTCGCGTAGCTGCCCGCCGGGACCGCGACCTTCTGGCCCGCCGCGATCACGTTGTTGTCGGAGCCCTCGCTGCCGTTGGTGAACGCGAAGGTGATCCCGTCGTCCTCGGTCTGCCCGGTCTGCGGCAACTGCGCCATCGGATAGGTGCGGCCCGTACCGTCGAAGTCGCCGTCCCCGTAGTACATCTCGGTGGTGATGGCGTCGTTGTCGAAGTGCCCGGTCAGATCGACCTGGGTGACCGCGCCCGCCTGCGGCAGCTCCGGCAGGCCCCAGGGCTCGGCCGGGGTGGTGACCTTGACCGGGGCGATCCGGAAGTCCGGCCGGGTGCCCGCCGGATAGATCACCGCCTCGTCCTCCCGGTCCAGCTCCAGCTCGATCTCGCCGTTCCCCAGGTCGCGCCACTTCGGCGCGGGTCCCCCGACCCCGGCGACCGCGACCCGGCCGCCGATCGAATGGCGGACTCGGCAGGCCTCCCCGGCCAGGCTGCGCACCCGCACCCAGCGCGTCCTGCCGCCCGCCCGCACCGCGCTGACCAGGAACGCGCCCTCGGTACGGAAGTCGTGCAGCGTGACGTCCTTCCACTCGCCCGGCACCCCCGGGAAGAAGCGGATGGTCCCGCCCCAGCTCTGGCAGAGCATGTCGTGGATCGCCTGCGCACCCGACAGCGGGGTCTCGATCACCGGACCCGCCTCGTAGTAGTGGGTATTGGGCTGGATGAACCGCGCCACCAGCTCCCGCAGATACGTCAGCGCGTCATCGCCGCGCCCCATCTGGGTCGAGATCGAGGCCGCGCCCGAGAAGCTGTAGCCGCGCAGCGCGCCCTCGAAGCTGATCCAGTGCTTCAGCGACCGGGCGATCAGGTCCCGGTGCTCCTGCTGGTCCCAGTTGACCAGGTAGAGCGGGTAGACCGAGAGCATATGGGAGTAGTGGCGGTGGGACTTGGCGAACGGGACACCGGTGCCGATCATGAAGCCGTTCTCGTCCACCGGATAGTCGACCAGCTTCTCCAGCACCTCGCGCCACTTGGGCACCAGCGGATCGTCCTTGTCCAGCAACTCGACCGTCGTCAGCAGGGTCTGGCAGGACCAGCGCAGCAGCGCCAGGTCGTAGGTGCAGTCCGGGGCCGCGCCGTACTCGGGCGAGAAGGTCTTCGGCAGATGCAGCCTGCCGTCCGACTGCTCGGTGAGAAAGTGCAGGTAGTAGTTGGTGGAGCGGCGCAGCAGCGGATAGAGCACATCCTCCAGCACGCCCCGGTCCATGGTGTGGCGGTAGGTCAGCCAGACGTTGTGCAGCGCCCAGGGCAGATTGCCGACCTCGGGGGAGTCCCCGACGCCGGGCACCGGGACCGTGCCGTTGTCCTCGCACTGCGCGTCCGTGGAGCGGCGCAGCCCGGCCGAGTCGGCGCGGTACTCGGGCTTGAGCGCGCCGATGAGCACATCGGTGTTCTCGGCGAGGGTGCGCGGAATCGCGTCCAGCTCCAGGTGGTTGGAGCCGTGGACCGGCCAGTACTCGAGCTGGACGTTGAGGTTCCACCACACGCCGGGCCAGGGGGTCGGCTCCACCCACGGGCCGGTGGTGGCCATGACGGGCGCGTGCTCACGGGCGGCGCAGGCCAGCTTGTAGAGCTGGATCCAGTAGAAGCTCTGCAGCATCCCGTCGGGCACCGAGATGAAGCTCTTGCGGTAGAAGCGGTGCCACCACTCGTAGTGGGTGCGCCGCAGGCTGGAGACCGGCAGCGCCGACGCCTTGCGCACGGTGGTCCGGGCCCGGCCCTCCGCGTCCGTACCGGGGTGGGAGTGCGCCACGGCCAGGTAGTACGTGCGCTCCCGGCCGCTGCCGCGCTGCCTGTACGCGCTCACCGTCTGCCCGCCCGCCACCAGCGACTGGACAGTGATGCCGAGCCCGTCCTCGGTACGCGTGACCGGGGCCGGGTTGGGCTCGAAGCCCTTCGGCGGATCCTCGCGGACGATGCGCGGGCTGACCGCCGGTGACGGCTTGAACTCCCAGCCGAAGCCCTCCTCGCCGGCGCTCGCCTCGACGGTGGCCAGCAGCATGGTGCGGTCGTTGTGCACCAGGGCGCGGAGCTTCAGCTTCCCCTTGTCCGTGGTGATCGTGCCGCGCAGCTCGGCGTTCCACAGATCCAATCGCAGATCGACGCCGGTGATGGCGCCGACCGGGCGCAGCAGCAGATTGCCGACCGGAAGCCGTGCCACGCCCCAGTCGCTGCCGCCTTCGGTGGGCCGGTGGTCCTGCACCTCGCTGTGGTGGATGGTGAACCGCAGCGCGTTCTCGCCGGGCTCCTGATAGATCATCGAGCCGAGCAGCCCATTGCCGAGGAAGGGCCCCTCGTACCAGGTCCTCGGCAAGCGCTTCCAGATCAGATCCTGGCCGCCCAGAAAGCGCTCCCACTCCCGGTCGGTGCGCATGCCCCGCAGGACCATCGATTGCTGTGGCTGTGCGGCCGCCTCCTGTTCGGGGAGGGCCGCGCCGACGGCCGTGCTCGCGGCCGCACCCGCCGCCACCCGGCCCAGGAACCCACGTCTGCTGACTGGCATCCCGTCATCTCCCGTCCTCGAAGCGATCAGATTGATCCGATGATTTGGCTAGACGGGAGCGTAGGAACGGGCTAATGATGCGTCAAGGTAGGCGATTGCTCTGATGTATCGAGCGCCGCGTCGAGGTGCGGTGTACGAGGAGGAACGATGCATACGGCACGATCAAAGGTCACCAGAGCCGTGGCCGCGCTCGCCTGCGCGGCCGCCGTGCTGGTGCCGCTCCGGGCGGCGGCGGCATCGGACGGTCGTGCGCAGGACTGGCGGCTGACCGGAGAGGGGCAGGTCAGCGGCGAGCTCAGACTGAGCAACGAGGGCGGTCTTACGCTGTCCGCGCGCCATGGCGGCACCACCGTGCTGCGGCCGTCGGGCCTGGGAATCCGCACTGCGGAGACCGATTTCAGCAAGGGCTTGCGGTTCGCGGGGCGCAGCGACCGTAAGGTCCACGAGACCTACCCGACCACCACCGGCCGCCGCACCCACCACACCTCCGACGCCTCCGAGTCGACCTTCACCTTCCGCAAGGACGGGCGGACGCTGAAGGTGGTCATCCGGGTCTCGGCCGACGGACTGGCCTACCGCTATGTGGTGCCGGACAAGGGGACGGTCACGGTCCTCGGCGAGCACTCGGAGTTCGCCGTCCCGCCGTCCGCCGACTCCTTCCTCCTGCCGTACGACAACGGCCGCCAGGACTACGAATCCGCCCATGACCACGGCACGGTCGCCGACGCCGAGGCGGGCGACTACGGCTATCCGTCGCTCTTCCACATCGGCAAGAGCTGGATGCTGATCGAGGAAGCGGACCTGAACAGCTCGTACGGCGGTTCCCGGCTCGCCCTCGACTCCGCCACCGACCGCTTCGAGCTCACCCTCCCCGACCCCGCCGAGGTCAGCGGCCCCGGGCTGACCACCCCCTGGCGCACCATGGTCATCGGGGACCTCGCCACCGTCACCGAGAGCGATCTGCCGACCGATCTGGCCGCCCCCTCGAAGGTCGCCGACACCTCATGGATCAAACCGGGCCGGGCGGCGTGGTCCTGGTGGTCCGACGGGCAGAGCCCGACCAGCCTGGACGCCCAGAAGAAGTTCGTGGACTTCGCGGCGCGCGAGGGCTGGGAGTACATCCTGGTGGACTCCGGCTGGAGCGACTCCTGGATGCCCGAGCTGACCGCGTACGCCAAGGAGAAGGGCGTCGGCGTCTGGCTGTGGGCCCGCTGGCAGACCATCGACGCGCAGAGCGAGCGCGACCGGCTGTTCCCGCTGTGGAAGTCCTGGGGGATCGCCGGGCTGAAGATCGACTTCCTGGAGTCGGACGGCCAGGACCGGATGCGCTGGTACGACGCGGTCTTCAAGGACAGCGCCCGGAACGAGCTGATGCTGAACTTCCACGGCGCCACCATCCCGCGCGGCCAGGAGCGGACCTGGCCGCAACTGATGAGCACCGAGGCGGTCAAGGGCGCCGAGGGCACCCGCCCCAAGCCGGGCCGCCAGCCCTTCCCGGCGGCGCACTACACGACCCTGCCCTTCACCCGGAACCTCATCGGGCCCATGGACTTCACACCGGTGACCTTCACGGGCGTGCGGCCCACGAGTGACGCGGCCGAACTCGCGCTCTCGGTCGTCTACGAGTCCGGGGTGCAGCACTTCGCCGACAGCGTCGAGTCGTACGAGAGCCGGCCGGTGGAGCTGAAGTTCCTGAACCAGGTGCCCACGGTGTGGGACGAGACGCGGCTGGTCGACGGCGACCCCGGCGACCGCGCCGTCCTGGCCCGCCGCTCCGGCGACACCTGGTACCTGGGCGCGATCACCTCGGGCGCGGCCCGCACGCTGGACGAGCCGCTGAGCTTCCTCGGCAAGGGCGGCTGGCGGATCGAGGTGTGGAAGGACGGTCCGGACGGCAAGGTCGTCACCGAGACCCACGAGGTCACACGGGACTCGCGGCTCTCGGTGGACGTCCCGAAGAACGGCGGCTTCGCCGCGAAGCTGACCAAGATCGGCTGACGCGCCCGCGCCGCCCCGACCCGGCACCGGGGCGGCGCCGAGCCGGGCCCCCGCCCCGGCGGGGACGGGGACCCGGCCGGGGCGGGACCTGCCTGTGGGGGGCGGGTCCCGCCCCTCCGTGTCCCACCCTGGGCCCGCAAGCGGGGGCGGCCCCCGCTCCTCCTCCCCGCCGCGACGGCGAGACGCGGGCGGGCCGCCGGCCGCGGGACGGACGGCCACCGGCGGGGAGCCGCCGTGAGACGGGAGGGGGTGGGGTCGGAGGGGTGGTGTCCTGGACGCTTTCGCATATTTGTGGCGCCAATCCCCGGCCCACCCAACGCCCCCGAGCACCGGCGCCGTAAATATGCGGTCCAGGGCGCCGCACCGGAGGCCCCGCCCCCGGCACCCACCACATCCGCATGGCGGGCCACCCCGCCCCAGGAGGCGCGCCCCGGACCGGCGCACCCGGACCGCCAGAGCTACCGCTTAAGCGCTTCCTTGATCGTGCGCATCACCTCGGCCAGTGGCGCGTCCGTCCGCGCCACCATCACCACCACCTCGTCCTCGTCCGTCGCCGACACCTTCGCCGCGGGGCGGCTGCCGGACGGGACGGGGCGGGCGCCGATGCCGCTCCCGAAGGTTTCGCGGACGATCGCGAAGGCGTGGTCCAGCTGGGTCTCCACATCGCCCTGGCCGCCCGCCCGCAGCCAGCGCCGCAGCACATGGTTGTGGGCCGTGACCACGGCCGACGCGGCGACCTCGGCCAGCAGCGGATCGTCGTCGCCGTCGTGGTGGGCGCCCTCGTCGAAGTGGCCCAGCAGATAGCTGGTGAACAGCCGCTCGTAGCGGGCCACCGAGGCGATCTCCCGCTCCCGCAGCGCCGGTACCTCACGGGTCAGCCGGTAGCGCTCCACGGAGACGGTCGGCGCGCCCGCGTACATCCGCATGACCTCCTTGATCCCGCGGCACACGGTGTCCAGAGGGTGCTCATGCGGAGGCGCCGCGTCCAGCACCGCCGCGGCCCGCACCAGTGTGTCGTCGTGGTCCGGGAAGATCGCCTCTTCCTTGGAGCGGAAGTGCCGGAAGAAGGTGCGGCGCGCCACTCCCGCCCTGGCCGCGATCTCGTCGACGGTCGTCGCCTCGTACCCCTGCGTCGCGAACAACTCCATCGCCGCGGCCGCGAGTTTGCGGCGCATGGACAGACGTTGGGCCGCGGCGCGGCGACTTCCCGCGCTCTCACCGCCACCGGATGAGGGGGATCGCTTCGTACGCTCCGTACGCGTGGCCTTCACGGGCTGGGACATGTGGGGAACGTAACACGCTTGTGAGTGCCGGTGCGGGGGCAGACCGACGGAAGGTTCCAGCAGCCCGCCCCACCCGGAACCGGACTCAGACGGTCCGCCCCACCCGGAGCAGAATTCAGGCTTTTGCATACTCGCGGAAGCCGCGCCCGGTCTTGCGCCCCAGGCACCCCGCGGCCACCAGATGCTCCAGCAGCGGCGCCGGCGCCAGGCCCGGTTCACGGAACTCCCGGTGCAGCACCCGCTCGATGGCCAGCGACACATCGAGCCCCACGACATCGAGCAGTTCGAAGGGCCCCATCGGATAGCCGCCGCCCAGCTTCATCGCGGCGTCGATGGCGTCCGGGGTGGCGTAGTGCTCCTGCACCATCTTCACGGCGTTGTTGAGGTACGGGAACAGCAGGGCGTTCACGATGAAGCCCGCCCGGTCGCCGCAGTCCACCGGATGCTTGCCCACCGCCGCGCACACGGCGTGCGCGGTCGCGCGCACATCGTCCGCGGTCAGCACGGTGCGCACCACCTCGACCAGCTTCATCGCGGGCGCCGGGTTGAAGAAGTGCAGGCCCACCACGTCCTGTGGGCGCGAGGTCGCCCGCGCGCAGGCCACGACGGGCAGCGAGGAGGTGGTCGTGGCCAGCACCGCACCCGGCTTGCAGACCTTGTCGAGCACCTTGAAGAGCTCCCGCTTGACGACCAGATCCTCGGCCACCGCCTCCACGGCCAGATCCACCTCGGCGAACGCGTCGAGTGCGTCGGCCGCGGTGATCCGCTCCAGCGCCTGCTCCCGGGCCCGTTCGGTCATCCGCCCCTTGGACACCGAGCGTTCCAGGGATTTCCCTATGCGGGCCTTCGCCCGCTCGGCCTTCTCCAGGGTCCGGCCGGCCAGCACCACCTCCAGGCCCGCCTTCGCGAAGACCTCGGCGATCCCGGAGGCCATCGTGCCCGAGCCGGCGACGCCCACGGCGCGCACCGGGCGCGCCCCTTCCGTGGAGTGCCGCACCTCGGCCGTCGCGGCGTCCGGGACGACGGTGGCGCTGCCCGGCGCCTCGTACGTATAGAAGCCGCGGCCCGCCTTACGGCCGGTGAGACCGGCCTCGGAGAGCTGTCCCAGGATCGGCGCGGGTGCGTGCAGCCGGTCGCCGGAGGCGGCGTACATGGCCTCCAGGACGGTACGGGCGGTGTCGATGCCGATCAGGTCGAGCAGGGCCAGCGGGCCCATCGGCAGCCCGCAGCCGAGCCGCATCGCGGCGTCGATGTCCTCCCGCGCCGCGTACTTGGCCTCGTACATCGTGGCGGCCTGGTTGAGATAGCCGAACAGCAGCCCGTCGGCGACGAATCCGGGCCGGTCGCCGAGCGCCACCGGCTCCTTGCCCAGATCGCGGGCGAGCGCGGTGACCGCCTCGATGGCCGCGGGGGCGGTCAGCACGCTGGAGACGATCTCGACGAGCTTCATCGCGGGCGCCGGATTGAAGAAGTGCAGGCCCAAGACCCGCTCCGGATGGGCGGATTCGGCGGCCAGCCGGGTCACCGACAGCGCGTTGGTGCCGGTCGCGATGATCGCCGAGGGGCTGACGACGGTGTCCAGCGCGGCGAAGATCTCGTGCTTGGTGTCGTAGTCCTCGGGCACCACCTCGATCACCAGCTCCGCGTCGGCGGCGGCGCGCAGATCGGTGGAGATGCGGAAGCGGTCGAGGATCCCGGCGCGCTCCCGCTCGCTGATCCGCTCGCGGTGCACGGCGCGGGCGGTGGCGACCTCGAGCGCGGTGACGGCTCGGCGGCAGGCGCTTTCGTTGATGTCGACGCCGATCACCTCGCGGCCCGCCCGGGCCAGGATTTCGGCGATGCCGGTGCCCATCGTGCCGAGCCCGACGACGGCGACAGTAGTGAGCGGGGCCCGGGAGGGGGAGAGATCAGAGGGGGACGTAGTGCTGACGCCGGTGTGTGGCAGACGGTCCATCGCGGACTCCAGAGGGTGTTCCCCGCAAAAGGGGATGAAGTGACGACTGAGGGGAGCTCGTGCCATGCCACTGCTGCCGTTCACGCCACGCATGCGCGGGGGGCTGACGCGGCTGACACAAATCCCCGATGGAAGGGCTTGCACGCTCCCTTACGGACAGCGCCGCACGGAGGAAACTGCCTGTGGGAGACACGCGGCCGGCCCTGTCCCGGGGCCATGCCGTACTCGCTTTTCTGGAACTGCCGAACCGACGTCACACAAGGCGGCTGCGTCACCAGGCCGCCGGAGCAGGGGTGCTGCTCGTGTCGCCATATTAACTCGTGGGTAACCAAGATGCCAGAGCTCATAGTGCGGCCGTGCCCGGGCGCGGCCCACCGGGGAGGGGAGACCTCGTATGGACGAAGAATTCCGGACGCTGACGGAGCGGGTACGGGCCTCGCTCTCAACCCCGCAGGAAACGGCGGCCCATGCCTCGCTGCTCGCGCTCGTACGGCAGGGCACCCCCGCCGCGCGTGAACAGCTCGCCCGCATCCTGGTGGCGCCGGAGCAGCCGCTGTGGGCGCGGGAGACGGCCGCCTTCGTGCTCGGCAGCGCAGGAGACCGCAGGGCCTTCGAAACCCTTGTCCTGCTGCTCAACTACCGTGAGCCGGCCCGCTGTGCGACCGCCGCCCGGGTGCTGGCCCGCCTCGGCGATCCGCGCACCGCGCGGGCCGCCGCCGCCCTGGCCACGAACCCGCTGCGCACCGCGTACTCCCTGCATCCCATCCGGCTGCTGGTGGAGCTGCGGGCCGCGGAGTCCGTGCCGTCCCTGGTCGCCGCGCTGGAACGGCAGTTGGCGGCCCGTGACCGCCACTGGGTGATCGCCCGCGCCTGCGTCGAGGGCCTGGGGGCGATCGGCGACGAGCGCGCCATCCCGGCCCTGACCGCCGCCGCGCAGCACATACGCCTCAGCGCGGCTGCCGCCGCCGCCCTGGCCCGCATCACCGGCGAAGGCGCCGTCACGGGCGGAGGCGCCCCGGAGCCGGCGGGCAAGGGCGGCGCGGCGGAGAAGGTGGGTGAGGCGCGCGTGCCGTGAGGGGCAGCAGGGACACCGCCCGCCGCGGGGTGCGTGTGCTCACGGCGGTGACGCGCGTGCTCACACGCGCGCGTGCTCACAGCAGGGAAAGCTGGGCGGGCGCCGGCGGCGAGTCGGCCCGGGCGTCCGGCTCCTCCGGCTCCTCCGGCACATTGCGGTGGGTGCCCGCCGCGTACGGGCCGATGCCGTACTCGGCGGCGAAGTCGTGGACCATCCCGGTGATCCGCCGCTGGTACCACTTCGGGGCGTACGAGCCGCCCTCGTAGAGCGCGTCGTACCGCCGCAGAAGCCGAGGGTGGTGGTGGGTGAGCCAGGTGGTGAACCACTCGCGGGCGCCCGGGCGCAGATGGAGCGCCAGCGGGGTCACGGAGGTGGCTCCGGCCTGAGCGATCGCCCTTACGGTGGCGCGCAACTGCTCGGCGGAGTCGCCGAGGAAGGGGATCACCGGCGCCATCAGCACGCCGCACGGGATCCCGTGGGAGGACAGCGTCCGTACGACGTCCAGGCGCCGCTCGGGCGAGGGCGTGCCCGGCTCGACGGTGCGCCACAGCTCGCCGTCGGTGAAGCCGACCGAGACCGAGACGCCGATGTCGGTGACGCGTGAGGCCCGCCGCAGCAGCTCCAGATCGCGCAGGATCAGCGTGCCCTTGGTGAGGATCGAGAAGGGGTTGGCGCGCTCCACGAGCGCCGTAAGGATGCCGGGCATCAACTGATACCGGCCCTCGGCGCGCTGGTAGCAGTCCACGTTGGTCCCCATGGCGATGTGCTCGCCGGCCCAGCGGCGGGAGGCCAGCTCGCGGCGGAGCAGCTCCGGCGCGTTGGTCTTCACCACGATCTGGGAGTCGAAGCCGATTCCGGTGTCCAGGTCGAGATAGCTGTGCGTCTTGCGTGCGAAGCAGTAGACGCAGGCGTGGGTGCAGCCGCGGTACGGGTTCACCGTCCACTCGAAGGGCATCCGGGACGCCCCGGGCACCCGGTTGATGATCGAGCGCGCCCGGATCTCATGGAAGGTGATCCCGCGGAACTCCGGGGTGTCGAAGGTACGGGTGGTCACCGCGTCCGCCGCGAAGAGGGCCGGGGTGGCCGATGTGTCGTCTCGGGTCAGGTTGTCCCAGCGCATCGCAGGCACCTCCGGGTCTCGCTCGTTACCACAATAGAACACATGTTTGATTGGTTTTCGTCAACCCCCGATTTGGGCGGGTGACCCTGAGGTGGTTGGCTTGCGCTCGTCAAGGCGTCACGGGCTGGGGCGCCACGTCGAGCGCGGAGGGACATGCGATGGGCCAGGTCGAGGCCACTACGGAGCGGATCGTCACGGGTAAGCCCGAGGACGTGTTCGACGCACTCGCCGACTACCGCGAGACCCGCCCCCGGCTGCTTCCGCAGCAGTTCAGCGAGTACGAGGTACGCGAGGGCGGCGACGGTGAGGGCACCGTCGTGCACTGGAAGCTCCAGGCCACCAGCAAGCGGGTGCGCGACTGCCTGCTCGAGGTCTCCGAGCCGAGCGACGGCCAGTTGGTCGAGAAGGACCGGAACTCCTCCATGGTCACCACCTGGACCGTCACCCCGGCGGGTGAGGGCAAGTCGCGGGTCGTCGTCACCTCGACCTGGACCGGTGCGAGTGGCATCGGCGGCTTCTTCGAGCGGACCTTCGCCCCCAAGGGGCTGGCCCGGATCTACGACGAGCTGCTGGCCAAGCTCGCCGCCGAGACGGCCCAGACCGCCCAGTAGCGCTCGGCGCGTCCTGATTCCGTCCCCCGGACCGAACGTCGCACTCACCGGTTCGGGTGGTTTTCTCCGCGGTCCGGCATACCCCCCGCACACACTCCCACCGGGGGGAATGCCGTCGATGGCCCCTCGTCGGTGATTCGTCGCTGTTTGCCCCTGGTTGCGCGTGATGCGAGAAATGGGCGGCGCAGGCGTGACGAGGGGAGAAGGACGTGGGCGGCACCACCGGGACCACCGGGGCCACCGTGCCGAAGCGGCGAGAGAGCCACGAGCGGCACGGGGGGTACGAACCGGCGGGCCCTCCCGCCCACACCACCGACGAGGGAACCGACGGGGCCGGGGGCGCCGGGGCGGGCGCGGCCCCGCCTCCGGTGGCGGGCGCCGCCCCGGAGCCCGCCCCGCTCAGCCCCGCCCGGGTCCGGATGGTCTTCTTCGGGCTGATGCTCGCGCTGATGCTCGCGGCCCTCGACCAGACCATCGTCGCCACCGCCCTCCCCGAGGTGGTCGGCGAACTCCACGGCCTGGACAAGATGTCCTGGACCGTCACCTCCTACCTCCTCGCGGTCACCATCGTGCTGCCGGTCTACGGCAAGCTGGGCGACCTCATCGGCCGTAAGAGCGTCTTCGTCTTCGCGATCGTCGTCTTCGCCGCCGGATCCGCGCTCGCGGGCTGGTCCCGCACGATGGACGAGCTGATCGCCTTCCGCGCGGTGCAGGGCGTGGGCGCCGGCGGTCTGATGATCGGCGTCCAGGCGATCATGGCCGATATCGTTCCGCCCCGGGAACGTGGCCGCTATATGGGGCTCATCGGCGCCGCGTTCGGCCTCGCCTCGGTGGCCGGGCCGCTGCTCGGCGGCTTCTTCACCGACCATGCCTCCTGGCGCTGGTGCTTCTACGTCAACGTCCCCTTCGGGCTGGTGACCCTCGCCGTCGTGGCCGCCGTCCTCAAGGTCCCGGAGCCGCCGCGGCGGGCGCGCTTCGACTATCTGGGCGCGCTGTTCCTGTCGCTGTTCTCCACCTGCGCGGTGCTGCTGACGAGTTGGGGCGGCACGGAGTACGCGTGGGGTTCCCGCGTCATCCTCGGGCTCGCCCTGGGGGCGGCGGGCTCGGTGATCCTCTTCGTCGTCGTGGAGTGCGTCGTCCCCGAACCGATCATCCCCATGCGGCTGTTCCGCGACTCGGTCTTCTGCGTCAGCGGGCTGATCGGCGCCGGCATCGGCGTCGCCCTCTTCGGCGCCGCCAGCTATCTGCCGACCTTCCTGCAGATGGTCGACGGCGTCTCGGCCACCGAGTCGGGGCTGCTGATGGTGCCCATGATGGGCGGCATGGTGCTGGCCTCGATCATCTCCGGCCAGCTCATCAGCGCCACCGGCCGCTACAAGGTCTTCCCCATCGTCGGCGGGCTGATCTCCGTCGTCGGCATGTGGCTGCTCTCCCGGCTGGAGGAGGACACCTCCCGCCAGGACTACAGCCTGTGGATGGGCGTCCTCGGACTCGGCCTCGGACTCGTCCTGCCGGTGCTCATCCTCGCCGTGCAGAACGCCGTGCCCGCGGCCGACCTCGGCTCGGCCACCAGCGCCAACAACTACTTCCGGCAGATCGGCGGCAGCGTCGGCGCGGCCGTCTTCGGCACGCTCTTCGCCAACCGGCTCGCCGACCGCTTCGAGGTCGACCTGCCCTCCGGAGCGGCGTACGGGCGCGGCGGCGACGGAACCGGTCTGCCCGACCCCGACTCGGTCACCCCGCAGATGGTGCACGCGATGCCGGGCGCCCTGCGGGACGGCTACATCGCGGCGTACGCCCACGCCATGCCGCGGATCTTCCTCTATCTCGTGCCGGTGCTCGTCCTGGGCTTCCTGCTCGCCTTCCTCCTGAAGGAGAAACCTCTGGTGTCCCACACCGACTATGTCGTCCAGCAAGACCTGCAAGACCCCGTGGTGCCGGCCGCGCGCACGGGCGCCCGGCCCTCCGCGGCGGCCGCGCCCTCCGCGCCGCCGCCCTCCGCTGGCGTCCCGGTCTGCGGCACGGTCCAGCACCATGACGGCACCTCGGTCCCACGGGCGGCCCTGACCCTCATCGACATCGGCGGACGCCAGATCGGGCGCGGTGCCACCGGGGAGGACGGGCGGTACGCGCTGAGCACGCCCGGCGCCGGGTCGTACGTCCTGATCGCGGCGGCCGGCGGTCACCAGCCGCGGGCGGTCAGCGTCACCGTCGGGGACCGGCCGGTCGACCTGGACGTGGTCCTCGGCGGGGCGGGGCGGCTCGCCGGTGCCGTCCTTACGGCGGACGGCACCCCCGTAAGGGAGGCGACCGTCACCCTGACCGATGTGCGCGGCGAGGTCGTCGCGGCCACCCGCAGCGGCCGCGAAGGGGGCTATGTGATGGAGGAGTTGGTGGCGGGTGAATACACCCTCGCCGCCAGCGCCCCCGCGTTCCGCCCCGCCGCCCTCCCCATCACCGTCCAGGCCGCCCGCGAGACCCGGCAGGACATCGAACTGGCCGGTGGCGCGGTCCTGCGCGGGGTCGTCCGGGCCACCGGCGGCCGGGTGGTGGAGGACGCCCGGGTCACGCTGCTGGACGCGGCGGGCAATGTGGTCGACACGGCGACGACGGGCCCCGACGGCGCGTTCCGCTTCATCGACCTGTCGGCGGGCGAGTACACGGTCATCGCGGCCGGCTACCCGCCGGTGGCGACGGTCCTCCAGATCGCGGGCGGCGGCCGTACGGAGCGCGATCTCCAACTGGGCTACGAGGACTAGGCCGGCGCCCCGCCGGGAGGCGCGCCGCGGCGCCTCCCGGCAACAACTCCTTCGCACCTGCACACACATGACACCTATTCGGGTATTGCCTCCCCCGGACGCCCGCAACAGCCGTACCGTGGGTAGCGCTGTCGCAGATCTTGCGTGCGAAGGAGTCTTCCGCCTATGGAGTACGGCACGTCGCGCTGCGACGACGGCCAGGGCGAGCGGCCCGCGGTGCCGGAGCAGCGCAGGGGTGTCCCCGGAAGGATGCCGCTCGCGGTCGTCGTCATCGACGCCGAAGGGCGCGTCACGCACTGGAGTTCGGGGGCCCGCAGGCTCTTCGGACCCACGCGCGAACAGGCCGTCGGCTGCCCCGCCGTCGACCTGATGCCGGTCTCGGGGGCGTTACGCGGCGCGCAGGTGCGCACCGACGCGACGGGTCACCCGGAGCTCGACGATTCGCAGCTCGGCGCCATGTACTACCCCACCGCGGGCCGGGCCCGTATGGCGGACCCGGACCATGGCCGGGCGGACGTCCTGTGGTGGGCGTATCCCCTGGTGGGCCCCGGGCCGGAGCGGCTGCTCGTACTGGCGGCGGACGCCAACGCAGTGGGCGGGGACGCGCTGGGGCCGGACGGGCGGATCGCGCCCGGATTCGCGCTGCACACCGAGTTCCCCGGCGCCGAGCGGCTGGCCGGCCGGCTGCCGGACATCCTGCCCAACATGGGCCCGGCCACGGTCGGCCGGATCGTCGCCCAGGTGCTGGAACTGGGCTATCCGGTACTGGAGATCAGCCACTACGAGCGCGTCCCGGTGACGCCGGACTGGGGGATGCCGCGCTACCGCGAGCGCCGGGCGCGCCAGGAGGCCGTAGGACAGCGCGCGGTCACGGCGGACGGCGCACCGGATCGCGCGCACGCCTCCGGGCGGTCGCTGGACCCCGATGAGGTGGACCTGGAGTACGCGGCGGTCCGTGAGCGGCTGGAGTTCCTCAACGAGGTCAGCGGCCGTATCGGCACCTCCCTGGACCTCGCCCGCACCATCCGCGAGGTGACCAGCGCCGCCGTACCGCGCTTCGCGGACTTCGCCGGTACCCATCTGCGCGCCCAGGTCCTGGCGGGCGAGGGGTTCCCGGACGGCCCGCCCGACGTCACCACCGTCTGGCACCGCGTCTGGGTCGAGCACAACGACGAACCGGGCCGCTGGGACGACACCGTGCCGGTCGGGGAGAGCATCGCGTTTCCCGAGCACACTCCGTTCTTCCAGTGCATGGTCACGGGCGAGCCGGTGCTGATCCCTTACATCGGCGACGAGGTGGGCGACCGGATCGCCGGGCAGTTCGAGAAGCGCGACCTCAGACCGCTGATCAACGGCCGGTCGATCCTGATCGTGCCGCTCAAGGCGCGCGATGTGGTGCTGGGCTTCATGGTGCTGCTGCGGCGCCCCGGGCGTGAGCCGTTCGACGACATGGACCGCACGACCGGCGCCGAACTGGCCGCCCGCGCAGGGCTCGTCCTCGACAACGCCCGGATGTACACCTACCAGGAGAACGTCGCCGAGACGCTCCAGGACAGCATGCTGCCCCAGGTGCCCCCGCGCATGACGGGCTGCGACACCGCGACCCGCTATCTGCCCGGGACCCGGCTCGGCAGGGTCGGCGGAGACTGGTTCGACACCATCAAGCTGCCCGGGTCGCGCACCGCGCTGGTGGTCGGCGACGTGATGGGACACGGGCTCACCTCGGCGGCGATGATGGGGCAGTTGCGCACCGCCGTGCAGACCATGGCCGCGCTCGATCTGCCGCCCGCCCAACTGCTCCGCAACCTCGACGATCTGGCCCAGCGGCTCGGCGAGCACTATCTGGCCACCTGTCTGTACGCCGTCTACGACCCCGTCTGCTCCGAGCTGGTGCTCTCCAACGCGGGCCATATCCCGCCCGTGCTGGTGCGGGCCCAGGACGGCCGCAGCGAGCTGCTGGACCTGCCGACCGGGGCGCCCATCGGCGTGGGCGGGGTGCCCTTCGAGACGGTGACGGTGCGGGTGGAACCCGGGGACCGGCTGGTGCTGTGCACGGACGGCCTGGTCGAGGTGCGCGGCCAGGACATCGGCGCCGGGATCGCCGCGCTGTGCGAATCCGCGGCGCATCCGGCGGCGTCCATGGACGACGCGTGCGACACCATCATCCGGGCGCTGGCCGCCGCCTCCCGCGACAAGGACGGCCGTGACGGCCGTAAGGACGACGTGGCGCTGCTGATGGCCCGGCTGGGCGGCATACCGGCCGAGCAGGTCGCCCAATGGCGGCTCGCGCTGGACCCCAGCGAGGTCGGGCGGGCCCGCCGGCTCGTCCGCGAGCGGCTGCTGCGGTGGGGGCTGCCGGAGTCCGTGGAGACCGCCGAGCTTCTGGTGAGCGAGGCGGTGACCAACGCGATACGGCATGCCCACACCCACCATGTGCGGCTGCGACTGGTCCGCACCGACGCCCTGCTGTGCGAGGTCACCGACGACGACCACGAACTGCCGGCGCTGCTGAGCGCGGACCGCGACGACGAGAGCGGGCGCGGGCTGCGAGTGATCAGCGAACTGGCGCGCGAGTGGGGTACGAGTCGCACGGGGCGCGGTAAAACAGTGTGGTTCGAGCAGGCGTTGGCACACCCAGGGGAGCGGCGATGAGCGTCTCGGAGCGCTACCGGCAGGCGTGGGAGAGCTACTGGCAGCAGACCTCGGATGCCCCGGGGGAGGCCATCTGGGACGCGGACCCCTCGCTGAGCGCCGCCCCGCATCTGGACCTGCTGGCGCCGTACGCCGACTCCTCGCTGCCGGTCGTCGACCTGGGCTGCGGCAACGGCACCCAGACCCGCTATCTGGCCGCCCGCTTCGGGCGGGCGGTGGGCGTCGACCTGTCCCGCGCCGCGGTGGAGCACGCGCGGCGCGCCGATCCGGCGGGCACGGCGGAGTACCGGCAACTGAGCCTGACGGACGCGGCCGGGGTGGCGGAGCTGGCCCGGCGGCTCGGCGACGCCAATGTGTATATGCGCGCCGTCATCCACCAGAGCGACGCCGTCGACCGGCATCCGGTCGCGGAGGCGGTGGCCACGCTGCTGGGGCGGCGCGGGCGGGGGTTCGTCGTGGAGCTGACGGCGGAGTCCAAGGCCGTGCTGGCGGAGCTGACGGCGAGCCCGGACGGTCCGCCGCTGAAGCTGCGCCGGGTCTTCGACCACGGGCTGCGGCCGGCCGACGCGGCGGACAAGGAGGTGCCGGAGGTGCTGGCGGAGGCCGGGCTGGAGATCCTTGCCGAGGGCCCGACGGCGCTGGCCCAGACGGAGCAGTGGCCGGACGGCTCACGGGTCGAGCTCCCGGCCCGCTGGTTCGTGGTCTCGCGGGCGTAGGGCCCTTGCCCGCGGGCGATTGGGGCGCGGGTTCGCGGGTGGTCGGGGCGCGGGTTCGCGGGTGGTCGGGGCCCTTCTCGGCGCACGGTCGGGGCGCGGCGGGCATGCCCCGGACGAGGCGGACACGGGCCGGGCGCGACAGTGGACTGGACCAGTTATCCACAGGGGTGGTTCGGGTCGGGCGCGGCGCGTAACGTGACGAGGCATGAAGATCCTCATCAGCGCCGACATGGAGGGCGCCACCGGCGTCACCTGGCCGGCTGATGTGCTGCCCGGCACCCCCCAGTGGGAGCGCTGCCGCCGTCTGTTCACCTCCGATGTGAGCGCGGCCGTCGCCGGATTCCTCGACGGCGGTGCGGACGAGGTGCTCATCAACGAGGCGCATTGGACCATGCGCAATCTGCTGCTGGAGGAGCTGGACGATCGCGCCCAGATGCTCACCGGCCGGCACAAGAGCCTGAGCATGGTCGAGGGCGTGCAGCACGGTGATGTGGACGGAGTGGCGTTCGTCGGCTACCACACCGGCGCGGGCACCGAGGGCGTCCTCGCCCACACCTACCTGGCCAACTCGATCACCGGAGTGTGGGTGAACGGCGCGCGGGCGAGCGAGGGGCGGCTCAACGCTCTGGTGGCCGCCGAGTACGGGGTGCCGGTGGTGCTGGTGACCGGGGACGACAAGACCTGTGAGGACGCCGGGGACTATGCGCCGGACGCCCGGTCGGTCGCGGTCAAGGACTATGTCTCGCGCTATGCGGCGGTCTGCCGCACCCCCGCCCGCACGGCCGCCGACATCCGGGCGGCGGCGCGGGAGGCGGCGGTGCTGGCGGTGCGCCACGAGCCCGCCCGCGGCGGGCCGTTCACGGTGGAGCTGGAATTCGACGCCGAGCATCTGGTGGGGGCGGCGAGCGTCGTCCCGGGCGTGGAGCGCAGTGGCGAGCGGCGCGTCGCGTACACCTCACCGACCATGTACGAGGGGATCCGCTGCTTCAAGGCCGTCACGACGGTCGTCTCGGCCGCGGTGGAGGAGCAATATGGCTGACACGGACCGTCCGGAGACCATCGACGCCCAGACGCTCGAGGAGGTGGTGCGGTTCACCTCCGAGCTGATCAGGATCGACACCACCAACCGCGGCGGCGGTGACTGCTCGGAGCGCCCGGCCGCCGAGTATGTGGCGGAGATGCTCGGCGATGTGGAGATCGAGCCCACCTTGCTGGAGCGCTCGCCCGGGCGCACCAATGTCATGGCCCGGATCGAGGGCACCGATCCGTCCGCGCCCGCGCTGCTGGTCCACGGCCACCTGGACGTGGTGCCCGCCGAGCCCGCCGACTGGACCGTGCACCCCTTCTCCGGGGAGGTGCGCGACGGCGTCGTCTGGGGCCGGGGCGCCATCGACATGAAGAACATGGACGCGATGGTGCTCGCGGTCGTCCGGGCCTGGGCGCGGACGGGCGTGCGGCCGCGCCGGGACATCGTGCTGGCCTTCACCGCCGATGAGGAGGACAGCGCCGCCTGGGGCTCCGGCTTCCTCGCCGAGCGCCATGCCGACCTCTTCGAGGGCTGCACCGAGGGCATCAGCGAGTCCGGAGCCTTCACCTTCCACACCGGGCCCGGAGCGCGGATCTACCCCATCGCGGCGGGGGAGCGCGGCACGGCCTGGCTGAAGCTCACCGCGCACGGCCGTGCCGGACACGGCTCCAAGGTCAACCGGGACAACGCGGTCAGCCGGCTGGCCGCCGCCGTCGCCCGGATCGGCGAGCACCGCTGGCCGGTCCGGCTGACGCCCACGGTGGAGGCCGCGCTCACCGAACTGGCTGCACTCCAGGGCATCCCGGCCGATGTGGACGCCGCGGACTTCGACGTGGACGCCCTGCTGGCCAAGCTGGGGCCCGCCGCCGTCCTGATCGAGCCGACCGTGCGCAACAGCGCCAACCCCACGGTGCTGGAGGCCGGTTACAAGGTCAATGTGATCCCCGGCAGCGCCACCGCCTATGTGGACGGGCGGATGCTGCCCGGCGGCGAGGACGAATTCCACGACACCCTGGACCGGCTCACCGGGCCGGACGTGGAGTGGGAGTTCCTCCACCGGGAGCGCCCGCTGGAGGCGCCGATCGACACCCCCACCTACCGGGCGATGCGCGCCGCCGTCGAGCACTTCGACCCCGGCGCCCGGGCCGTGCCGTACTGCATGTCGGGCGGCACCGACGCCAAGCAGTTCTCCCGGCTCGGCATCGCCGGATACGGCTTCTCACCGCTGCTCCTGCCCGAAGGCTTCGACTACCAGGCGCTCTACCACGCCGTGGACGAGCGGGTCCCGGTGGAGGCCCTGCACTTCGGCGTCCGGGTGCTCGACCACTTCCTGCAGAGGGCGTGAGGATCGGTGCGAACGGTGCAGCAGCGGACGGCCGTCATGGCCCCCTACGGAGCCTGGAGTTCCCCGGTCGACGCCGCGCTCGTCGCCTCGTACGACGGCCATCCGGAGTATGTGGGCACGGTCGGCGAGGAGGTGTGGTGGACCGCGCCGCGCCCCGGCGAGGGCGGCCGCCGCGCCCTGATCCGGCGGCGCACCGACGGCGCGGAGGTCCCGGTGCTGGCCCCGCCGTGGAATGTGCGCAGCAAGGTGATGGGGTACGGCGGGATGCCCTGGGCCGCGGTGGACCGCGCGAGCGGCCCGTTGGTGGTGTTCGTCCACTTCGCCGACCAGCGGTTGTACGTCCATGAGCCGGACGCCCCGGCCGGGGGCGCGCCGCGCCCGCTGACCCCGCTGTCGGCGGTGGGGGAGGGGCTGCGCTGGGTGGATCCGGTGCTGCGCCCGGAGCGCGGCGAGGTGTGGTGTGTGCTGGAGGAGTTCACGGGCGAGGGGCCGACGGATGTGCGGCGGGTGATCGCCGCCGTACCGCTGGACGGTTCGGCCGCCGAGGACCGCGCGGCGGTGCGCGAGCTGACCGACGACCGGCATCGCTTCCTCACCGGGCCCCGGCTCTCGCCCGACGGCCGGCGGGTCGCCTGGATCGTCTGGGACCACCCCCGGATGCCCTGGGACGGCACGGAGGTGATGCTGGCCGATGTCGCGGAGGACGGCTCCTTCACCGGCGCCCGGGCGGTGCTGGGCGGGCCGGATGAGTCGGTCGCCCAGATCGAGTGGGCCGAGGACGGCGCGCTGCTCGCGGCCACCGACCGCACCGGCTGGTGGAATCTGCACCGTCTGGAGCCGCCGGCGGAGGTGGCCGGTGCGCGGGAATGGGCCCGGGCCGGGCGGCCGGTGGCGCTGTGCCCCCGCGAGGAGGAGTTCGGCGGGCCGCTGTGGAAGCTGGGCCACCGCTGGTTCGCCCCGCTGGCCGGCGGTCTGATCGCGGTGCTGCACGGCCGGGGCGCGGCTGCCCTCGGCATCCTCGATCCACGGACCGGCGGGACGGCCGATGTGCCGGGCCCCTGGACCGAATGGGAGCCGACGCTGGCCGTGAACGGCACGCGCGTGGTCGGCGTCGCGGCGAGCCCGCACAGTGGCCATGAGGTGATGGAGCTGGACGTCTGCACCGGCCGCTCCCGGGTCATCGGCAACGCCCACACCGACCCCGTGGACCCCGCGTACTACCCCCGGCCTCTGGCCCGCACCTTCACCGGACCGGACGGCCGGGAGATCCACGCCCAGCTCTATCCACCGAACCATCCCGGCCACACCGCACCGGACGGAGAGCTTCCGCCGTATGTGATCTGGGCCCACGGCGGGCCCACCGGCCGCGCCCCGCTCGTGCTCGACCTGGAGATCGCCTATTTCACCTCACGCGGCATCGGCGTCGCCGAGGTCAACTACGGGGGCTCCACGGGCTACGGCCGCGCCTACCGCGAGCGGCTGCGCGAGCAGTGGGGCGTGGTCGACGTCGAGGACTGCGCCGCCGTCGCCGGGGCGCTCGCCGACGAGGGCATCGCCGACCGCGCCCGGCTCGCGATCCGCGGCGGCAGCGCGGGCGGCTGGACGGCGGCGGTCTCTCTCACCGCCACGGATCTCTACGCCTGCGCCACCGTCACCTACCCCATCCTCGACCTGGTCTCCTGGGCCACCGGCGGCACCCATGACTTCGAGTCGTGCTACACCGAATCGCTGGTCGGCCCGCTCGCGGAAGTGGCGGACCGCTACCGGGGGCGCTCCCCGCTGCACCGGGCCGACCGCATCGGCTCGCCCTTCGTACTGCTCCAGGGGCTGGACGACACCATCTGCCCGCCCGAGCAGTGCGAGCGGTTCCTGGAGGCGATCTCCGGGCGCGGCATCCCGCACGCCTGCCTCACCTTCGAGGGCGAGGGCCATGGCTTCCGCCGCGCCGATACGATGATCCGCGCCCTGGAGGCCGAATTGTCGCTGTACATCCAGACCTTCGGGCTGATCAGATCCGATGTGCCTACCCTGGAGCTGCTGACCTCAGCGGCCCCGAACTCCACTGGAGGAGCGAGTTGACACCCCCATCGGCCCCGCGCATCGTCGGCCCCGAGCCGCTGCCCACCGCCGTCGCCGGTGCCTGGCCGCTGGGCGGCGAGCCAGAGACCTGGCTGCTCAGCGTCTCCCGGTACACCGCGGCCATGGACCCGGGCGCGCCCGGCACGATCCTGGACGCCGAGGAGCGGGAGCGGGCCGCGAAGTTCCTGCGGGCGGAGGACCGCGAGCGCTATACGGCGGCCCATCTGGGGCTGCGCGAGCTGCTCGGCGCCTATCTGGGCATGCCCCCGGCCGACGTTCCGTTCACCCGCGAGGCATGCCCCGGCTGCGGCGGTCCGCACGGCCGCCCCGCCGTATCCGGCACCCCGCTGCACTTCAACATGTCGCACGCCGGTGATCTGGTGCTCTTCGCCTTCGCGGGCTCCCCGGTCGGCGTGGACGTGGAGAAGCTGCAGCCCGCCTCGGTGGTGGACCAGGTCGCCGAGAGCCTGCATCCCAAGGAGCGCGCCGAGCTGGACGCGCTGGCGCCGGCCGACCGGCCCGCCGCCTTCGCCCGCTGCTGGACCCGTAAGGAGGCCTATCTCAAGGGCCTGGGCACCGGCCTGTCGCGGGACCCGGCGGTCAACTATGTCGGCACCGGGCTCTCCCCCGTGCCCGTCGGCCCGTGGGCGATGACCGACATCCCCGTGGACCAGGCTATATCCGGCGGCTCCGGCTATGCGGCGGCCATGGCGCTGCTGTCATCATTGCCGCATGCCTGACGTCCGGTATGTCACTGAGGGAACCCGGGCGGCCATCCGCCGCACCACCCGCACGGACGGTGCGGAGTTCGTCAGGCGCGCCCGGGAGAGCATGGAGTTCCACCGCCCCTGGCTCACCCTCCCCACCACCGAGCAGGCCTATCTGCACTACATCGCCCAGCTTGAGCGCGAGGACCGCGAGGGCTTCCTCGTCTGTGCCCGGGAAACCGGGGACATGGTCGGCTTCATCAACATCAACAACATTGTGCGCGGCGCCTTCCAGTGCGGATCGATCGGCTACGGAGCCTTTCCGCCCGCCGCCGGACAGGGCTATATGTCCGAGGCGCTGGGGCTCGTTCTGCGCCATGCCTTCGGGCCCCTGGGGCTGCACCGCGTCGAGGTCAACATCCAGCCGGGCAACAAGGCGTCGTTGGGGCTGGTGAAGCGCCATGGCTTCCGGCTGGAAGGGTTTTCCCCAGACTTCCTCTATATCGAGGGCGCGTGGCGCGACCATGAGCGCTGGGCCATGACCAGCGACATGCTGGACCAGCCGACCGGTCCTGGCTGACGGGGCACCATGATCGGTCCGAAGCGGCTCTGTTCAGCGGCCCCACGACGTTGTTCCATGGTCATCGGACGGTCGCCGCACCGAGGTGACCCAAGGCAGTCGGAGCGAGGCAGCCCGTGGCCACGAGCGTGCGACGTACCACCCTGACCCTTCCCACCGCCCCCCTCGGGCCCGACAACCCCCTGCCCGTGCTGCGCCCCCTCGACGAGGTGCACCGCGTGGACGACCGCGTCCGGGCCACGCTCCCCTCCGACATGGCCCGTCAGGTCGCCCATGCCCCCCTGCGGTCGGTGCTGCCGGTGCGGCTGCGCGACGGCTACGGCCGCGACCGCGCCCCCGCCACGCTCGACGCCATCGTCCTGGAGAACGACCGGCTGCGGGCCACGGTGCTGCCCGGGCTCGGCGGCCGGGTCCACTCGCTGATCCACAAGTCCACCGGCGATTCCGCCGACATCGAGCTGCTGTACCGCAACCCGGTGCTCCAGCCCGCCGACTTCGCCCTCAACGGCGCCTGGTTCTCCGGCGGGATCGAGTGGAACATCGGCGCCACCGGCCACACCACCCTGTCCTGCGCACCCCTGCACGCCGCCCGCGTCCCCGCCCCCGACGCCGCCGACGGGGGCGCGATGGTGCGGCTGTGGGAGTGGGAGCGGCTGCGCGATCTGCCCTTCCAGGTGGATCTGTGGCTGCCCGCCGACTCCGCGTTCCTCTACGTGGGCGTCAGGATCCGCAACCCCCACCACCTCCCCGCCCCCGTCTACTGGTGGTCCAACATCGCCGTCCCCGAGGACGAGCACACCCGCGTCCTCGCCCCCGCCGACGACGCCTGGCACTTCGGCTACGCCCGCACCCTCAGCAAGGTCCCGGTCCCGGAGTGGGACGGCGCCGACCGCACCTATCCGCTGCGCGGCGCCTACCCCGCCGACTACTTCTACGAGGTGCCCGACGGCGCCCGCCGCTGGATCGCCTCCCTCGGCGCCGACGGCAGCGGACTCGTCCAGACCTCGACCGATCTGCTGCGCGGCCGCAAGCTCTTCGTCTGGGGCGCGGGCCCCGGAGGACGGCGCTGGCAGCAGTGGCTGACCGAGCCCGGCACCGGCGGCTACGCCGAGATCCAGGCCGGGCTCGCCCGCACCCAGCTCGAGCACATCCCGCTGGAGGCAGGCGAGGAGTTCGCCTGGCTGGAGGCGTACGGTCCGCTGACCGCCGACCCGGTCGCCGTCCACGGCACCGACTGGGCCGCCGCCCGCCGCGAGACCGAGACCCGGCTGGAGGCGGCGCTGCCGCGCGCCGCGGTCGACGCGGCCTACGCCACCTGGCGTCCGTACGCCGACGCGGAACCGGCGGAGCGCCTCGCGACCGGCTCCGGCTGGGGCGCGCTGGAGGCCGAGCGCGGCGGGTTCCAGTTGCCCGGTACGCCGTTCGATCCGGGCACGCTGGGGGAGGACCAGGAGCCGTGGCGCCGGTTGCTGCGCACCGGCGCCCTTCCCGACTGGGAGCCGGGCCCCTCCCAGGCCGACCCCGGCGCCTCCCTGGTCGCGCCCGCCTGGCGCGACCTCCTCGAAGCGGCCCCCTCGACCGCGGGCGCCGAATACCACCTGGGCGTCGCCCAGTGGCATGCGGGCGACCGCGCACAGGCCGAGCGGAGCTGGGAGCGGTCGCTGCGGTGCGCCGAAACGCCCTGGGCACTGCGCTGTCTGGCCGTCGCCGACACCGCCTCCGGCCATCCCGCGCGCGCGGCGGACCGGCTGCTGCGCGCCGTACAGCTCCTCCTCGCCTCGGGCACCGTCCCGCTGCGGGAGGCGGCCCCGGTGCTCGAAGCGGACCCGGTGCTCGAAGCGGCGGGAGCGGGGCAGGGGCCGGGAGTGGGAGTGGGAGCGGGAACGGGACAGGGGGCGGAGGCGGCCGGAGCACCGACCGCCGTCTCGCTGGCCGCACCGCCCCTCGCTGCCGCCGCCGACCCGGTCGCCCTGGAGGCGGCGGAGGCGGCACTCGGCCGGGAGGCGATCGTCGCGCTGCTCGCGGCCGACCGCGCCGACGACGCCCGAGCGGTCCTCGACGCCCTGCGCCCCGCCATCCGGGCCCGCGGCCGCTTCCGGCTGCTGCGCGCACAGGTGCTACTGGCCCAGGGCGACGCCTTGGCCGCCCGCGCCGTCTTCGACGAGGGCTTCGAGGTCTGCGATCTGCGCGAGGGCGACGAGGCGTTGAGCGACACCTGGTACGCGATCGTGGAACGGCTGGTGACGGGGACCGAGGAACCTCTGACCGAGGAGGCACGAGCACAGGCCAGGACCGAACACCCGCTACCCGGCCGCTACGAGTTCCGCATGCGCCCCACATAGCGGGCCTACGGCCCGCATTGGAACGGCCCGGGTGCGCCCGCAGGCGGTCTCGCCCGGGGGCGGGCCTGCCCGGGGCGTGAGCGTGAGCGGTCTGCGTCCTGTCAGTGGCCTGCAGGCCGCAGGGCGGCCTGCCCGGGTTGCGCCCTCGCATGTGGCGCGTGGCTTGGCCGGGTTGTGCCCGCAGGCGGCTTTGTCTGGAGGCGGGCTTGTCTGGGTTGTGCCCGCAGGCAGTCTCGCCTGGCAGTGAGCCTGCCCGGGGTGCGGCCGCGAGCGGCCTGCATCTCGCGTGGGGCGTGTTCGGATTGCGCCGCATGGCGAGTTTCTTGACCGGGTTGTGCTCGCAGACGGTCTCGTCTGGAAGCGGGCCTGCCTGGCAAGCGGCTGCCCTGCGGTCTGCGTCCTGTCAGTGGCCTGCGGGCCGCAGGGCGGCCTGCCCGGGTTGCGCCCCCGCATGTGGCGCGTGCCTTGGCCGGGTTGTGCCCGCAGGCGGCTTCGCCCGGAAGCGGGCCGTCCGGCTTGTGTCCGCAGGCGATCTTGGCCGAGAGCGGGCCTGCTTGGGGCGTGCCCGCAGGCGGCCTGCGCCGTCCAAGTGGCCTGCGGCCCGCATACGGGCCTGACCGGGTTGTGCCCGCAGGC
This sequence comes from Streptomyces violaceusniger Tu 4113, assembly GCF_000147815.2. Classification (NCBI taxonomy): domain Bacteria; kingdom Bacillati; phylum Actinomycetota; class Actinomycetes; order Kitasatosporales; family Streptomycetaceae; genus Streptomyces; species Streptomyces violaceusniger. Next base: position 2,540,589 of record NC_015957.1, read on the forward strand.
GGTCTCGTCCGAGAGCGGGAGTACGGGCCTGCCCGGTGGCGGGGGCGGGCGGCCTGCCCCTGCGAGTGGGGTGCATCCCCCATGGATGCCGCGCGGCTGCCGCGCGTGTGGCCCGCATAGGGCTGGCGCAGGGGGCACCCGGTCGTGGACGTCGGCATAGCGCACGAGCTAGCGGAAGGAGCCGCGACCGTGAGGACACCGCATGACCCCGGCGCGGATCCCGAGGATGAGGGGATCCCCGATCTGCAGGACGGTACGCCCGCGCAGCAGCGGGCCGAGGATCCTGAGCAGTTGCCCGTGCCCGGGGACGAGCCGACGATCGCCGAATACCGGGACACCACGAGCGCGGAGACGCATGAGCGGGAGTCGCTCGAGGAGCGCTTGACCGATGAGGAGCCGGAGACGGGGGAGCCGGTCGGCATCGAGGCGGAACGGGCGGGGCTGCTGTACGACGAGCCGGACCCCGACTTCCCGCGCGAGCAGGACGTCTACTCCCAGGAGGGCTCGACCAGCGGGCTGTCCGCCGAGGAGGAGGCGGTCCGGATCAAGAGCGATGAACTCCGTGATGTGGACGATCTCTACGAGGAGTTCGACGACGAGGAGCTCACCGAGGACCCGGGACCGCCCTCCTGACGGGTCTGCCGGACGGTTGAGTTCACGGGCGGGTCACGCCATCGGATTCCGGTCGACGTACTCGAAGATCGAGCCGTCGGGGTGGCGCGCCACCAGGGTCCGGCCCACGGGGGCGGGCAGCGGACCGGCCACGATCTGCCCACCGACCGCCGTGAGATCCGCGATCGCCTCGTCCACGTCCTTCACCGCGATCGTCGCCGTGATCTTGCGAAGAATCGACAGCTCCGACTCCGGACCGCTCATCAGAAAGAAGCAGCCGACCGCCGCGACCGAGACGGGGCCGCGCTGGAAGCGCACCGCCTCGGCCCCCGTCAGCCGTTCGTAGACGGCGATCGCCGAATCCAGATCGTCGACGCACACGCGGAGTGAAGTCCCCAGAATATCCATGCGGGCGAGCCTAGTTGAACTGCTCAGACGCGGCAGAGGATCTCACCGTGCAGGACGGCGAACCAACCGTCCGGGGCCTCGCCCCACGCCCGCCACGCCTCCGCGATCGACCGCAGTTCCTCCTCGGTGGCATGGCCGCCGTCCACCGCGCGCCGGGCGTAGGAGGAGGCGACCGTGCGGTCCGCCCACAGCCCGCTCCACCACGCCCGCTCCTCCTCGGTGGCGTAGCACCACGCCGAGGCGGTCGAGGTGATGCCGATGTCGGTGAACCCCGCCTCCAGCGCCCAGGAGCGCAGCCTGCGACCGGCGTCCGGCTCACCGCCGTTGGCCCGCGCGACCCGGTGGTAGAGGTCCAGCCAGCCGTCCAGGCCGGGGACGGACGGGTACCAGGTCATGGCGGCGTAGTCGGAGTCGCGCACCGCCACGATGCCGCCCGGCGCGCACACCCGGCGCATCTCGCGCAGCGCCCCCACCGGGTCGCCGACGTGCTGCAGCACCTGATGGGCGTGGACCACGCAGAAGGAGTCGTCGGGGTAGTCCAGTGCGTGGACGTCGGCGACCGCGAAGGACACGTTCGTCAGCCCGCGCTCCTCGGCCACCGAGCGGGCCCGCTCCAGGATGGAGTCCGCGGCGTCGACGCCCGTGACCTGCCCCTGGGGGACCAGTTCGGCCAGGTCGGCGGTGATGGTGCCGGGGCCGCAGCCGATGTCCAGGATCCGCATATGGGGCCGGAGATGGCCGGTGAGATACGCGGCGGAGTTGGCCGCCGTGCGCCAGGTGTGCGAGCGCAGCACCGACTCATGGTGGCCGTGGGTGTAGACGGCGGCGTCCTTCGACATGGCGGAACTCCCCCTTCGGGACCGGTGAGCGGGTGGCTCCACGATAGAAGGCGTCTCGCATCACGAGAAGAACCGTCTCACTATGCAAGCAGTGTGGGTCACGTGCATCTCCGGCCGGTCGGGGAACTTCTGCCGCAGAGCCTGGCATATCTGCTCCGGGCTCCACTTCTCGTCCAGCATCGCCTGGACAGCGTCCCGCAGCCCGGGAGCTTCGTTGATCTTGCGGGGCTTGGGGCGGGGGCGGCGGGCGTCCGCGCGAGCCTGGGCCGCGTGCGGGCGGTAGTGCCATGTGCCGCGAGTGCCCATGGTGCGGTTGCGGCGGACTTCCCGGCTGACCGTGGACGGGCTGCGGCCCAGTTCGGCGGCGATCGCGCGGATCGTGGCCTTCTCCCGCAGCCGGTCCGCGATGTGAATGCGGTCTGCCTCAGGCAAGTACCGGGACGGCCCGGAAGGCGCTGCCACCGCGTTGACCGGTGGCAGCGCCTTCCGGTTTCCGTATGCGTGACGCCCGTTGCGCCACTTCTGGCCGGTCCGTTCGTCGATCCCGACGATCCGGCACGCTTCCCGGTTGCTCACGCCCTGCTGCATGAGCCGGGAGTATGCCTCCCGCTCCCGGGTCAGCTTCTTCCTACCCTGAGGCTTCGTCCGGTCCTTACGGATCTCGAAGTCCATCGCATCCCCTGAACTGGGGTGTTGCAACGACTCCTAGAACCCAAGGGACCCCCACCGCCCCTTCGGCGGAACGTGCTGCGGGAATTCAGGGCGGCTCGGCCACATCGCCCAGGCTGATCACGCCCAGTGGACGCCCCGCCTCGACGACCGGAAGCCGCCCGACCGCATATCTCCGCATCAGCGCGGCCGCCTCGGCCACCTCCTCGTCCGGCCCGATGGTCACCGGGTCCGGAGTGCACACGGCGTGGCAGGTGACGGCGAGGGGGTCGATGCCCTCGGCGACAGCGCGGAGGGTGATGTCGCGGTCGGTGAGCACACCGAGCAGCTCCCCGTCGCTGGCGACCAGCACATCGCCGATGCCCTGTGCGCGCATCAGTTGAGCTGCTTCCACCAGCGAGGCATCGGGGTGCACCCAGATCACGGGCCGCGTCATGACTTCCCGCACATAGCGAGGTGGGTCCTGGGACATCTGTCCACCTCCCCTTCGTGGGTGATGTGCTGCCCGCAGTACCCGCGCGGGGCGGGGGCTATGCGTGCCGGTGTGCGCCGTCCCTCGGTGTGTCGCCGTCGCTCCATGTCTTACGACGGTCTTGCGAGGGTCTTACGAGGCCGGGCGCAGCCCCAGCGCCGAGACCACCTCCTGCACCGTGTGGAACGTCCGGTCCGCGGGCAGTTCCTCGGCCAGAGCGATCAGACCATCCGGTGTGTGCCGTTCCTCCAGGACGCGCAACAGCTCCTCACGATCGGCGGGGAACGACGTACGTCCCAGCCGGCGCGCGAACTCGAACCGCACCGTCTCGGCCTCACCGGTCGTCCCGCGGGCCGGGATCGGCCCCTGGGTCACGTCCGGGTCGTCGTCGGCGGCCGGCTCCGGGTCGTGCCATTCCTCGGCACGGGTCGGGTGCCCGGAGCGGATCAGCCCCTGGAGCTCGTGCTTCATCTCGTCGTCCTTGTGGACGCTCAGCCGGTCGCTGCCTCGCTGCATGTCGGTCCCCTTCCTCAGCGGGTCCGTATGTGTCTCCCGGGATGGTCGTCTTCCGGGATGGTCGTCTTCCGAGGTGGTCGTCTTCGGGGATGGTCAGTCCGTGCGGATCAGCGCGTCGTCGGCGCGGGCCGGGGACGGCCGGGCGTCGCCCAGATGCTGGACATCGGTGCGATGCGAGGCCGGCTGGTCCGGTTGGTGCCCACCCATACCTCGCGGTAGAGATCGGGCTCTTTGGGGCGTATCAGCAACGAGCCTATGCGGTGTTCGCGCGCCGCGTCGACCAGGGCCGGAACTCCTTCGGCTGCCTCCAGGTGCCCGTCCGAGGGGATCCGGCCGGCCGGGAACCGCTCCATCGCCGCCGCGCCGCGCTCCCGCGCATGCCGGGCGCGGGCGCCGTCGACCTCCTGGTCCAGCGGCCGGGCGGCGTGGGTGCCGGGCGAGGCAGAACCGGGGGCACGGCCCCCGCGCGCGGTCTCCACCGCCGCCGAGCGCAACGCCTTGGGCAGCCGATCGAGGACCCCGCGCCGCTCGCGCGGGTCCCCGGCACGCACCACCGGATCCGGATGTTCGAGTCGCATGTACTCCCTCCAGCTTTCGCGTCCCCCACGCGTACCCGTCGCGATGGCATCGACACCAGGTTGCCGGGCGCGTTTGAGGCCCCCGGGGGCGGGGACCCGTCGTGCGGCCGAGCGGCCCGCAGGGAGTGAGGAGCGGCGTCGGACGTGGGACATCAGGGGCCGCGTTCGACGCCGTGCCCCCGTCTTGCCCTGCCCTGCGGATGTGCCCGCGTATCCGTGTTCCGTCCCGCGTCCCGCCCGTATGGGCTGGGACTGTTAACGAGGCCGGGGCACGGGTACCCGGCGGCGCATGACTGATAAATCGGGCTACCCGAAGGCGGGCATACCCTCGGCCGGGGACCTGGCGGAGCCGGTCGCACGGGCCGTCCGCGATGAAGTCCGCAGGGAGCTGCGGGAGCAGTCCGGACGGCGCGCGGTCCGGCTCTACGGTGGCGCGGCGGCGGCCGCGCTCTACGCGGGGGGTGCGCTGACGGCGTGCCTGGTGCTGCTCTTCGCCCTCGCGCTTCCGGCGTGGGCGGCGGCGCTGATCGTTTTCGCGCTGTTGCTGGTGGCGGCGGGGTGGCTGAAGAACTCCGCGGCGCAGGCGTCGGGGCCGGGGACGACCGCGCCTTCGGCGCCCTCGGGGCCTGCCCCGCCTATGGGCCCTTCGGGCCCCGCCGCTCCTTCGGGGCCCGCCAGCCCATCCGGACCCGCTGGACCCGCCGGGCCCGCCGGGCCCGCCGGGCCCTCCGCGCCTCCCACGCCGCCGGCGCCGGGGTCCGGGGTGCCTCCTCAGCCCCCGCAGCCTCCTCGGACGGGGTGATCGCCCATGGCGGAGAATCCGCTGCTGGCCAGGCACTGCGAGGCGCTGGACCTCTTCACCGAACGGGTGCACGCGATCCGTCCCCACCAGTGGGACGACCCGACGCCCTGCACCGAATGGACCGTACGCGATCTGGTGAACCATCTCGCGGTCGAGCAGATGTGGGTGCCGCCGCTGGTCCGGGAAGGGGCGAGCGTCGCCGACCAGAGCAATGCGCTGGAGGGCGATCTGCTCGGTGACGACCCGGTCGCCACGTGGGACGTGGTGGTCGCCGCGGCGCGGGACGCCTTCCGCGAGCCGGGGGCCCTGGACCGGATGGTCGAGCTCTCGTACGGGGAGAGCCCCGCCACGCATTACTGCGCCCAGATGACGGCTGACGCGGCCGTGCACGCGTGGGATCTGTCGCGGGCCATTGGGGCGGAGGAGCGCATTCCGAAGCCGCTGGTGGACTTTTCGGTGCGGGAGGTCGCGCCGTATGCGGCGGACTTGGAGGAGAGCGGGCTTTTTGCGGCGCCCGTGGAGCCGCCGCCGGGGGCGGATGCGCAGACCCGGCTCCTGGCCCTGCTCGGCCGCGAGCCGTAGGCAGGTTTCCCCCACCCCGCCCCTTCCCGAAACGAGGGGGCTCCGCCCCCTCGACCCCCGCCCGGGGCTCCGCCCCGGACCCCGCTCCTCAAACGCCGGAGAGGCTGGAATAGCGGCACATCGCCCCCAGCCCCAGCGCACGTACCTCCGGGGTGCCCCTGCCCTGGCCGAGGCCGGGGACCCGACCCACGAGCGCGACCCGGGTCTTGGCGGAGGCCGACGGCCCGGCCCCCGCGCTCCGGGCTCCCGCGCTCCGGCGGGCCGACGGCTCCCCGCGTTCCGGCGTGCCGGCCCCCACGCTCCGGCGGGCCGACGGGCGGGCCCCCGCGCCCCGACGGGCCGACCCCCGCGCCCCGACGGGCCGAAGAAGGGCCCCGGGGCGTGCCCGACGCGCGAACGCGGGCCAAGGTCGGGGGCGAGGGAAGCTGGGCGGGACGGCAGAAGACATGCGGGGGTGGGGGTGTGAGCGGAGAGACGTTCCGCTCGCACCCCCACCCCGCCCGATGACCGGCGGCCCACCGCGCCCCGCGGAATTCAGCAGCGGACCCGCGGGCGGTCCCAGTGCCGGTGGGCCGCTATCGCTTCGGTGAAGGCCCTGGTGAATTCTTCGCTCGCCGTGCCCGTCGTCGTGTCCGTGACCACGCCGCGGTCGGCGCAGACGTGGCCGTGGCCGGAGGCGATGTGGAGGCCCTCCGGGTCGAGGGAGGAGAGGATGCCGACGCCCGAGCCCAGTGCGCCGATGGGTTTGCCGTGGCGGTAGGCGTCGCGGACGAAGCGCATGGCCGCGCTGTCGGAGGCCAGGTCGGGGGTGCCGGGGGGGCCTCCGGGGAGGAGGACGGCGTCGTAGAGGACGGAGGCGACCGTGGGGAGGGCGCGGTCGACCGCGTAGCCGTTGCCGTCGGCGCCGACCACCTTGCCGTCGTGCGGGGCGAGGGCCTCGACGACGGCGCCCTGGGCGGTGAGCGCCTCCTGGGCCTGGGTGAGCTGGGCGGTGTCCACCCCGTCCGTGACCAGTACCGCGATCTGGCGGGTGCGGATCGAGCCGTCGCCCTGGAGGTTCTCCAGGCTCAGCGCGGGCGAGGCTTGCGGCTTGTGGGTGTTGGCGCCCGGCTCCGGCATCGCCACGCCGATGCCCTGGGCCACCTGCGAGGCCAGGCCGTAGTCGACCCGGGCCAACTGCTCGACCGTGCGCTCGCGCACATGCACCGCCTCGACCTTGCCCAGCTCGAAGCGGAAGGCGTCCACGATATGGCGCTTCTCCCAGTCGCTCATGCTGTTCCAGAACAGCGCGGCCTGGCTGTAGAAGTCCTTGAAGGACTCGCTCCGCTTGCGGATCTTGTGGCCCTCGACCCGCTCCGCGTAATGGGAGAAGGCATAGCCGTCCGCGCCCGCGAGGGCCGGGCAGCCGCCGCCGAGTGAGTTGGGGGAGTAGTTGGTGCCCTTGTGGATCATGGTCTGGTGGTAGCCGTCCCGGTGGTTGGTCCGGGCCGGGGTGACCGGCTGGTTGACCGGGAGCTGGGAGAAGTTGGGGCCGCCCAGCCGGATGAGCTGGGTGTCCAGATACGAGAAGTTCCGGGCCTGCAGCAGCGGGTCGTTGGTGAAGTCGATACCGGGGACGACGTTCGCCGTGTGGAAGGCCACCTGCTCGGTCTCCGCGAAGAAGTTGTCCGGGTTGCGGTTCAGGACCATGTGGCCGATCGGCCGCACCGGTACCTGCTCCTCCGGAATGATCTTCGTGGCGTCGAGCAGATCGAAGTCGAAGTTGAACTCGTCCTCCTCCGGGATCAACTGCACCCCCAGCTCGTACTCGGGGTACTGACCCGCCTCGATCGCCTGCCACAGATCGCGCCGGTTGAAGTCCGGGTCGCGGCCCGCGGCCTCCTGCGCCTCGTCCCACACCAGCGAGTGGACGCCCAGCTTCGGCTTCCAGTGGAACTTCACGAAGGTGCCGCGCCCCTGCGCGTCCACGAAGCGGAAGGTGTGCACCCCGAAGCCCTGCATCATCCGGAAGCTGCGCGGAATGGCCCGGTCCGACATCAGCCACATCATCATGTGCATCGTCTCGGGCTGCAGGGAGACGAAGTCCCACAGAGTGTCATGGGCGGAGGCGCCGGTCGGGATGTCGTTGTGCGGCTCCGGCTTGAGCGCGTGCACGAAGTCGGGGAACTTGATCCCGTCCTGGATGAAGAAGACCGGCATGTTGTTGCCGACCAGGTCGTAGTTGCCCTCCGAGGTGTAGAACTTCGTCGCGAAGCCCCGCACGTCCCGCACCGTGTCCGCCGAGCCCCGGGGCCCCTGCACGGTGGAGAACCGTACGAAGACCGGGGTGCGCACGGACGGGTCCTGGAGGAACGCGGCGCGGGTGAACTCCGCGCAGGACTCGTACGGCTCGAAGTAGCCGTACGCGCCCGCGCCCCGCGCGTGCACCACCCGCTCCGGGATGCGCTCATGGTCGAAGTGGGTGATCTTCTCGCGGAAGTGGAAGTCCTCCATCAGCGTCGGGCCGCGTTCGCCCACGGTGAGGGAGTCATCGGTGTGGTCGACCGCCACGCCCTGGTCGGTGGTCAGCGGTCCTTCGGCGGGGTCGGGGGCGCGGTACTGGTCGCGCTGCCGCTCCTTGCGGTCCTCCGTCATGACGCCGATCCCTTCGTCGCCTTCGCGAACTCCTCCAGGAACGCCTCACGGAACGCCTTGAGATCATCGGGCTTACGGCTGGTGATCAGGGTGTTGGGGCCGCTGGTGCAGACCTTGACCTGCTCGTCCACCCAGGTCCCGCCGGCGTTGGTGATGTCGGTGCGCAGACTCGGCCAGGAGGTCAGGGTGCGGCCGCGCACCACATCGGCCTCCACCAGCGTCCACGGCGCGTGACAGATCGCGGCCACCGGCTTCCCCGCGTCGAAGAAGCCCTTGGCGAAGGCGACGGCTTTGTCGTTCAGGCGCAGGAAGTCGGGGTTGGCGACCCCGCCGGGCAGCACCAGGGCGTCGTACTCCTCGACCGTGGCGTCCTTGACCACCTGGTCGACCTCGAAGGTGTCCGCCTTGTCGAGGTGGTTGAACGCCTGGACGCGGCCGGGCTTGGTGGACACCAGACGAGGGGTGCCCCCGGCATCCCGGACCGCCTGCCAGGGGTCGGTCAGCTCGATTTGTTCCACGCCTTCAGGGGCGACGAGAAAGGCGACCTTCATGCTGCTCACGTCCTTCCGGTCCGGGTAATCGCGTCCGTCCGGTGCGGCGGGTAGCCAGCGCGGACGGGGTCGAAACGGATACCTCAGGGGCTACGGGTGGCCATGGGTACGTGCCCGGTACGTCAGGCGTCGTCCGTGGCCTTGTCCTCCGCGGCCTTCTTCCGGTGCGGCAGGTACTCCTGCACCTTCGCCTTCAGGCCCTGGCGGACCATGCCCGCCCGGTCCGAGTCGCCCTTGATGATCGACTCGACCGTGGCCTCCATCTGCTCCCAGGTGGCATGCGGCGGGATCGGCGGTACGGCCGGATCGGTGAGGAACTCCACGACCGCCGGGCCGTCCGCGGCCAGCGCCTCCCGCCACGCCTGCTCGACCTGCTCGGGCTTCTCCACCCGGATGCCGGTCATGCCGAGCGATTCGGCGAACCGCGCGTAGGAGACGTCGGGCAGTTCCTGCGAGGGCAGGAACTGCGGTGCCCCGCCCATCGCCCGCATCTCCCAGGTGACCTGGTTGAGGTCCTGGTTGTTCCAGACGCCGATCACCAGCCGGGGGTCCTCCCACGACTGGCGGTACTTGGCCACCGTGATCAGCTCCGCCATGCCGTTCATCTGCATCGCGCCGTCCCCGACCAGCGCCACCGCCGGCCGGTCCGGATGGGCGAACTTGGCGCCGATCGCGTACGGCACCCCACAGCCCATCGTGGCCAGCGTGCCCGACAGCGAGGCGCGCATCTCGCCGCGCATCCGCAGATGGCGGGCGTACCAGTTGGCGACGGAGCCGGAGTCGCAGGTGATGATGGCGTCGGAGGGCAGCAGCGGATCCAGGCAGTGGGCCACGTACTCGGGGTTGATCGGGTCGGCGGACACCGCCGCGCGGGAGGCCATCACCTCGCGCCAGCGCCGTACGCCCGCGATGATCTCCTCCTGCCAGCCGCGCTCCTTCTTGCGCTCCAGCAGCGGCAGCAGCCGCAGCAGGGTCTCGCGCGCGTCGCCGACCAGATTGACCTCGTACGGATAGCGCATCCCGATCATGTGCGGATCGAGATCGATCTGGACGCCGCGCGCCTTGCCGAACTCCGGCAGGAACTGGGCGTACGGAAAGCTGGAGCCGATCGTCAGCAGCGTGTCGCAGTCCCGCATCATCTCGTACGAGGGCCGGGTGCCCAGCAGCCCGATGGGCCCGGTCACATACGGCAGTTCATCGCTGAGCACATCCAGGCCGAGCAGCGCCTTGGCGACACCGGCGCCGAGGGTCTCGGCGATCCGCCGGACCTCCTCGCGCGCCCCGGCGGCGCCCTGGCCGACCAGGATCGCCACCCGCTCGCCCGCGTTCAGCACCTCCGCGGCCCGCTCCACCGCGGTGCTCGACGGCACCGCGGACCAGCCGCTGCGGTCCAGGCTGGAGGGCACCATCTTGAACTCATGGGTGGGTGGGGAGTAGTCCAGCTCCTGCACATCCGCCGGGATGATCACGGCGGTGGGGGCGCGGCGGGCGTAGGCGGTGCGGATCGCCCGGTCCAGGACGTTGGGCAACTGCTCGGGGACGGTGACCGTCTCCAGGAAGTCGGAGGCCACGTCCTTGAAGAGGCTGTGCAGATCCACCTCCTGCTGGTACGAGCCGCCCATCGCGCTGCGGTGGGTCTGGCCGACCAGGGCCACCACCGGCACATGGTCCAGCTTGGCGTCGTACAGCCCGTTCAGCAGGTGGATCGCGCCGGGGCCCGAGGTGGCCGCGCACACCCCGAGGCGGCCGCTGAACTTGGCGTAGCCGACGGCGTCGAAGGCCGCCATCTCCTCGTGCCGGGCCTGGATGAACCGGGGCTCGTTCTCGGCCCGCCCCCATGCGGCGAGCAGGCCGTTGATGCCGTCCCCCGGGTAGCCGAAGACATGCTCGACACCCCACTCGGACAGTCGGGCGAGGATGTAGTCGGCCACTTTCATGGTCATGGTGGGTCATCGCTCCTCTCGGCGGTTCAGCCGTTCTCACGGTTCGGGGCGGGCCGGTCCCCGCACCCCGCGGCGGTCGTCGGTCGGCCACGCGTGGCGGTTCCCGGCCCTGGCTCCACTTCTCAGCGGGCTACCTGCGGCAGCACCTTGGTGCGGTAGAAGTCGAAGAAGCCCCGCTGGTCGGGGCCGATCTGATTGACGTAGACGGTGTCGAATCCGGCCTCGGCGTACGCGTTGAGCGCCCTGACATGCGCCTCCGCGTCATCCCCGCAGACCACCTTTTCGGCCAGCCGCTCGGGGGTGACGAGCTGGGCGGCCTGCTCGAACTGGCTCGGGGTGGCCAGCGTCGACAGCACCGCGCCGGGCAGCGCCTCGGTCGGCCACAGCCGGTGGGCGGTGCGCAGCGCCTCGTCGGGATCCGGGCTGTAGCAGACCTTCAGCCCGCCGCGGGCCGGTTTGCTGTTGCCCCCGGCGCCGCTGCCGCGCCGGAACCGCGCCACCAGCTCCGCGTCCGGGACCACGGTGATGAAGCCGTCGCCGACCCGCCCCGCCAGCGCCGCGGCCGCCGATCCGAAGGCCGCGATGTCGATGGGCACCGGCTCCTCGGGCACCGTGTACAGCCGTGCGTTCTCCACCGTGTAGTGCTTGCCGTGATGGGTGACGCGGCGCCCCTCGAAGAGCTGGCGCATCACCATCACGGCCTCTTCCAGCATCTCCAGCCGGATCGGCGCGGGCGGCCAGCGGTCGCCCAGCACATGCTCGTTCAGCGCCTCGCCACTGCCCACGCCCAGCCGGAAGCGACCCTCCAGCAGTACCGCGCTGGTCGCGGCGGCCTGGGCCACGATGGCCGGGTGGATACGGATGATGGGGCAGGTCACCGCGGTCTGCACGGGCAGGCTGGTGGCCTGCGCGAGTGCGCCGATCACCGACCAGACGAAGGAGCTCTGGCCCTGGGCGTCGTTCCAGGGGTGATAGTGGTCGGAGATCCACAAGGCGCTGAAACCGGCCTGCTCCGCCATCCGGGCCTGCTCGATGAGTTCCGCGGGCCCGTGTTCTTCGGCGGCCAGGAAATAGCCGTACTCGGTCATGGGGCCTCCTCGAGCGCGGAGCCGGCGGATGTCGGCCGATGCGACGGGTAACCGGCGCCCGGGGAAGGAAACCTCGTTTAATCCGGCGCGGGACGGGCACGCGGTGCTGCGCCGAGGGTACGCGCCGGTGTGCTGACGGCACGCGTCCGGCGCTGGAACGGGCACGCGCCGGTGTGCCGACGGGCACGCGCGCCCCGCGTTGGAACGGGCATGCGCCCGGTGTTGCTGACGGGCACCCGCCCGGTGGGCTACGGATCCCCGCCCTGCCGGACGGGCCGTCGATCCCGATCGTGGCCGGGGAGGTCGAGCGGCACTTTCACAGCCGGATCGCGGACCGGCTCGGCGTCTCCCGGACGCCCGCCTCCCGCCCGATCGGCGACACCCGCGCCGACGCGCCCGCCCGAGCAGGCGGGCCGGTGCCGGTGCCGCCTGAGCCGGGCCGGACGCGGATCAGACGGGTCGGCGGGTGCCGCCTGAGCCGGGACCGAATGCGGGCCAGTCCTCGAATCACGCCCCCGGCGCCGGCGCGCGCGGAGCCGTACGCGGCATGGCCAGGGCGACATGGCGGGAGATCCGGTCCGCCACGCCCGCCTCCGCCATCTCGAAGGCACCGCGCCCGCCCGTACGGAAGAGCGTGAACGCCCCGCGGACCGGCTCCGTGGCGGAGGCGCGCAGGGGTATGCACAGCAGCGAGGTGACCTCCTCCCGCACCAAGATGGGCGCACCCGTCGCGTCCCGGCCGAAGGTGTCGGCGTCGGCCGGGCTCACCCGCAGCGCGGAGACCCCGTCGGACAGTGCGTTCACCACCAGGGGGCAGTCGGCCGGGTCCTGCTCGGCCAGGGACGCCGTACGGTCGCCCACCGCGTCCCGCGGGCCGAGCGCCACCACCCGGCGCGGGGCGCCGGGACCGCTCTCCGGGGCCAGGTCGGCGATCACCCAGTCCGCGAACCGGCCGTGCAGCACCTCCGCGGCCCTGGCCAGCACGGCCTCCGGACCGCCCCCGGCCAGCGCCACCCTCAGCAGCGCCGCCGCCATGTCGTCGGCCAGGTCCAGCAGCTCGGCATGGCGGGTCACCTCCGCCAGGTCCGGCCGGGACTCCGGGCGCCGCGTCCCGGCCGTCCCCTCATCCGCCGGGGCGCCGATCATCCCGGGCTGGAACGCCGCCAGCACCGCCGGACGGGGCTCGCCCGGCGGCCGCAGCGCGGCCAGGGTCACCCGCACCTCACCGTCGGCCGACGGCTGCGACAGCCGCACCGTCAGACTGCGGTCGCCCTCGCCGCGCGCGACCGCGGCGACCTGCGAGCGCAATGCCGCCTGCCCGTCGCGCCGCAGCGAGGCGGCGAGCGGGCGCCCGGTGGCGTATCCGGCGCGGGTGTGGAAGAGCTGGGTGGCGGCGAAGTTCATGCGCCGCACCACGGTGTCGCGGTCCAGCAGGACCGCCGGGACCGGCAGCCGCTGGAACAGCGCCCGCAGCAGTTGCTGCTCCTGCGGGTCGGCCCGGCCCCCGCCGGGGCTCCGGGAGGCCGCCGTCAGCTCCTCGTGGCGCGGCCACAGCACGTCGACCACATGCTGGAGCTCGAAAAGAGCGGCGTCCAGCAAGGACAGCCGCTCCTGCGAGGGCAGCGAGGCCCGCGCGGTCCGCAATTCGTCCACCCGTCTGCGGAAGTCTGTGAGTTCCGCACCAAACTCCTGAGCGCCTGGCATGGGCACACCGTAGCCTGACCGGACGCGGCGGACGGCACGGGTGTCGTTTTCCGCTCAATGCCGTGGGAAGGCGAAGAAATCGGGGCCCTGGACGGGGACGGGGCCGTAAGCGCACATCGCACCGGAGCGAAACCGAGCGAAAGGAGCGGACCCGGCGATGCCCGACCGTACGCACATCCGCACGGCCTGCCAGACCGACGCGCCGTCCCTGGGCCGCGGCCTGGCCGAACTGGCCGAGCAGGCCGCCGCGGGCACGCCCGAAAGCTGCGGGGCCACCGCCACCGCCGTGCTCGCCGTGGAGTCCTCCGGCGCCGCGGCCGCCGACCGGACCACGGCGGCCACCCACCCCGATCTGTCCGCGCTGGTGTCGGTCCAGATGCGCGCCGGGGAGGGCCCGATCCTCGCGGCGCTCGACACCGGCCGCCCGGCGGGCGCCGACGATCTGCTCCACGACGACCGCTGGCCGCGCTACCGGGCCCGGGCGCTGGACGCGGGCGTCCGGTCCACCGCCACCCTGCCCTTCGTCTGTGACGGGCTCACCGTGACCGTCTCGGTCTACGGGCTGCGCCCCGGCCCCCTGAAGAAGGCCGCCCAGGGCGCCACCGAGCTGCTCGGCGACCTGGCCACCGAGAGCATGGCCCGGGACCGGCTCTACCGCGCCGCCCTCGTCCAGGTCGACCAGTTGGACACGGCGCTGCGCACCCGGCCGGTGGTCGACCAGGCGTGCGGCATCGTCATGTACGTCCTGGGCTGCGACGCGGACCAGGCGTTCGACCTGCTGCGCCGGCTCTCCCAGCGGACCAACAACAAGCTGGCGGAACTCGCCGAGACCGTGGTGCGCACCCGCGGCCGTGGCCTGGAGAAGGAACTCATCGCGTTCGACCGGTCAGCCGCTCCCGGACCCGGTCGGCCAGCGTCCGGCCCGGACCGGGACCTTCCGGGCTGACCGGGGGCACGCCCTGCGCCGCGGCCGCCGCCTCGCCGACGCGCAGGCCCAGCATCATCCGCTCCTCGGGGGTGAGCCGCTCCCGCAGCTCGGGGAAGACGAGATCCTCCTCGCCGCGGATATGCATGGACACCACGTCCATCAGATCCCGTACCAGCGGGTCGAACCGCCGGTCCCGGGGGTCCACGGCGTCCAGTTCGGACAGGATCCGCTCGGCCTCGGTCAGCTCCTCGATCTCCTCGTCGGCGATCCGGTCGCCGTTCGGCAGCGCCTTGCGGACCGTGGGGTACAGGTAGGTCTCCTCGGCCACGGAATGCCGCACCACCTCCACCGTCATCCGGTCGACGAGCTGCCGCCGCTGGCCGGGGTCGGTCGTGGCGCGGTACCCCTCGAAGAGGGCGCGCACCGCGTGGTGGTCGGCGGTGAGGACGTCCACCACATCGTGCTGTTCCGGCATGGCTGTCATGGCGCCCGGGTCCCCCGGCCGCCTTCCGCGAAACGGCGCCGGAGATCTGCGAAGGTGGACAGAAGGTGGACATACGCAGGCGGTGACGCGTCCGGCACGGGCGGAGGTGTGGCGAATGCAGCGGCAGTGGACCGCCCCGGCCCCGGCGGACCGGGACGACGGCGGGCTGCCGGTCCTCCCGGAGCTGCTCGACAGCTTCGTCGCGACGGCCGGTCACACCGCGCCGGAGCCGGTCGGCGGCTCGGCCGGACTGCGCTCGGCCGCCTGCGGCTACTGGTCGCGGCGCGGGCTGTGGACCGACCCGGAGCATGTCGTGGTCGCCCCCGGCGCCGAGCCGCTGCTGCTCGCGCTGCTCGCCTCGGCCCCCGGCGGCGATGTGCTGCTGCCCCGGCCCTGCGCCGCCTGGTACGCGCCGCTGGCGCGGCTGGTGAACCGGCGCGCCCACCACGCTCCCGTCCCGGCCGAATGCGGTGGGCTGCCCGATCCGTTCGCGCTGCTGGAGATCGTCCGCAGGATCCGCGCCGAGGGCGGGGTGCCCCGGGTCCTGCTGCTCTCGGTGGCCGATGACCCCACCGGCACCGTGGCCCCGCCCGAGCTGCTGCACGAGGTGTGCGAGGCGGCCGTGGCCGAGGGGCTGCTGATCGTCAGCGATGAGACCTGGCGGGACACCGTCCACCATCCGCATGGCACGGTGCTGCTCAGCCCCGCCGAGATGAGCCCGGAGAACGTGATCGTGCTCTCCGATCTGGTGGGCGCCTTCACCCCGGCGGGCTGGCCCGCCGCGATCGCCCGGTTCCCGGCCACCGAGCGCGGTGTGGAGCTGCGCGGCCGGGTGCTGTCCCTGCTCACCGCCGTACGCTCCGGGCTGCCCGCGTCCGTCGCCGCGGCCGCCGCGTACGCCCTCGGCGAGCCCGAGCCGGTCCGGGGCCGGATGGCCGCCGCGGCCCGGGCGCACGGGGCCGTGGCCGCGGCCGCCTACCGCGCGCTGACCGCCGTGGGGGCGCTGGCCCGCCCGCCGCAGGCCGGCCGCCATCTCTACGCCGACCTCGACGAGCTGCGCGGGGTGCTCGCCGCCCGTGGCATCACCGACTCGGTGGAGCTGGAGCGCGAGCTGGTGCGGCGGATCGGCCGGAGCGTGGCCGGGGGCCAACGCTTCGGCGACCCCCCGCACACGCTGCGCCTGCGGCTGGCGACCCTGCCGCTGCTGGGGGCGGCGGAGGAGTCGCGGCTGCGGGCGCTCCAGGCGCCCGATCCGCTGGAACTGCCCCATGTGGCGGCGGCGTTGGCCGCCTTCGAGACGGCCTTCCGGGACCTGATCGAGGACGGCCCGGTGGCCTGAGCCGCCCGGGACCGCCGCCATGACGCGCCGGCACGGAAGGGCCGGACCAGAGAGGGAAGGGAGCCAGGCCATGACCGACCACGCCGAGCAGGCCGACCCGGCAGAACCGGCCGAACGACCCCGCCCGCTCCCGGCCACGCCCGAGTCCGCTACCCGAGACTCGGCCGCCTCCGATCCGGCCGCCCCCGAGTCGGCAACGTCCGAGTCGGCAACGTCCGGTCCGGCGGCCCCCGGTCCGGCCACCTCCGGTCCGGCCGCCTCCGGTTCGGCGGCCCTCGGTCCGGTCGCCTCCGAGTCGGCCACTTCCGGTCCGGCCGTCCCCGAGGTGGCCACTTCCGAGCCATCCAGTCCCGGTCCGGCTGCCCCCGAGCCTGCCGCCTCCGGTTCGGCGGCCCTCGGTCCGGTCGCCTCCGAGTCGGCCACTTCCGATCCGGCCGTCCCAGAGGTGGCCACTGCCGAGCCATCCAGTCCCGGTGCGGCGGCCCCCGAGCCTGCCGCCTCCGGTTCGGCGGCCCTCGGTCCGGTCGCCTCCGGTTCGGGGGCCCCCGGTCCGGCCGTCCCCGAGGTGGCCACTTCCGAGCCATCCAGTCCCGGTGCGGCTGCCCCAGAGCCTGCCGCCTCCGGTTCGGCCGTCCCCGAGGCGGCCACTTCCGAGCCATCCAGCCCCGATCCGGCTGCCCCTGCTGCGGCGGCCCCCGAGTCGCCCACCTCCGGTCCGGCGGCCCCCGGGCCAGCCACCTCCGGTGCGGCGGCCCCCGGGCCAGCCGCCTCCGGTGCGGCGGCCCCCGGGCCAGCCGCCTCCGGTCCGGCGGCCCCCGGGCCAGCCAGCCCCGAGCCGACCGCCCCCCGTCCGCTGTACGAGGTCCGTCGCTGGCCGCGGTCGTTCGCTGATCGGCTCACCTCCCCGCTGCCGGGGGTGCGGGCCGTGGCCCGGCTGGCTCGGGAGGGGCGGCTCAGAGCGTCCGTGGAGTCGCTCCGCCAGATCCCCGAGCTGCCCTTCGAACCGGGGCCGCTGCCGCTCCCCGCCCCCGGCCGGACCGCGGTCACCTGGGCCGGGCACGCCAGTTGGGTGGTGCGGATCGGCGGGCTCACCGTGCTCACCGATCCGGTCTGGGCCCGCAGGATCCTCGGCACCCCGGCCCGGGTCACCCCGGTGGGGGTCCGCTGGGAGGATTTGCCGCCCGTCGACGCGGTCGTCATCAGCCACAACCACTACGACCATCTGGACGCACCCACGGTCAAGCGGCTGCCGAGGGCGACGCCGGTCTTCGTCCCGGCCGGGCTCGCCGGCTGGTTCCGGACCCGCGGATTCACCCGGGTGACCGAGCTCGACTGGTGGGAGGCGGCCGAACTGCCCGGCGAGGACGGCCCGGTCCGCTTCGACTTCGTCCCGGCGCACCACTGGAGCAAGCGCACTCTCACCGACACCTGCCGCTCGCTGTGGGGCGGATGGGTCATCACCGCGCCCGGCGGCCGGCGGGTGTACTTCGCCGGGGACACCGGCTACGGCCACTGGTTCCGGCAGATCGGCCGCCGTTACCCGGGCATCGATCTGGCGCTGCTGCCCATCGGCGCCTATGAGCCGCGCTGGATGCTGGAGGGGGTGCACACCGATCCGGAGGACGCCGTACGGGCGCATCAGGACCTGGGGGCGCGGGTGCTGGCGCCCATGCACTGGTCGACCTTCCTGCTCTCGGCCGAGCCGCCCCTGGAGCCGCTGCGCCGGATCCGCGCGGCCTGGGAGACCACCGGCCGCCCGCGCGAGGAGCTGTGGGATCTGCCGGTCGGGGCCTCGCGCGTGCTCGAATAGGGGGCCAAGTGGGGGAATGTCGTGCATAGGTGACAAAAGGATCATAAGTGGCGAGTGGTGCGGAGCCCACCTAGCTTCCTGTTCATGCGCACTCTGAAACTTCGTCACCTCGCAGGCCTCACGGCCGTCCTCGTCATCGAACTCGCCCAGCTCCCCGGAGCCCACGCCGCCCCCGTCGACCCCGCCGACCAGGCCGCGACCCGTCATGTGGTGCAGCCGGGTCAGTCCGTCCAGGCCGCCGTGGACGCGGCCAAGCCCGGCGACACCATCGAGCTCCGGCCCGGTACCTACCGGGAGAACATCCAGATCACCACCGACCGGCTGACCCTGCTCGGCGCGGGCGAGAGCACCGTGCTCTCGCCGGCCGCGAAGCCGTCGGACAACGCCTGTGGCGCGGCCGGTCACGGCATCTGCGTCACCGGGACGGCCGAAGACCCCGTCTCGGATGTACGGATCGGCTCACTGAAGGTCACCGGCTTCGCCAAGAACGGCATCTGGGGCTCCGGCACCGACCGGATGACCGTGCGGAACACCGTCGCCGAGGACAACGGCCAGCAGGGCATGGGCCAGGAGATGTCCACCCGCGGCACCTTCGCCGACAACGTCTCGCGGAGCAACAAGCAGTCCGGCATCTTCCTGGCCAACACCATGGACGCCGAGGGCGGCGCCACCGACGCCCTGGGCACGCTGGTCGCCGGCAACCAGCTCAGCGGCAACCGGACCGGTGTCGTGGTCCGCCGGCTGCGCGACCTCACCGTCGAGGGGAACACCATCACCGGCAACTGCGCCGGGGTGTTCGTCGTCGGCGACGAATCGACCCCGCGCGCCGGGGACCTGAACGTCCGCCACAACTCCGTGTACGAGAACAACGCCTACTGCGAGGCCACCGACCGGCTCCCCTTCATCCAGGGCGCCGGCATCGTGCTCACCGGCACCGAGGGCACCCGGGTGACGGGCAATCAGGTGACCGGCAACGTGGGCACCTCGCCCATGTCCGGCGGGATCGTGCTGTTCACCAGCACCGTGGGCGCCCCCAACGCCAAGAACGCCATCAGCCGCAACGTGATGAGCGGCAACAAGCCCGCCGACCTGGCCGACCGGGACAAGGGCCCCGACAACACCTTCACCGACAACGTGTGCGAGCTGTCCGCGCCCACGGGCCGGTGCTGAGAGGCGACGTCATGACCACTGTGGACACCACCACCCCCGCGGCCGCGGCACAGCCCCCACCGGCCGCGCTCCCGCCGCCCATGCAACTGCGGGAGATCGTCTTCGGCGCCGCACGGGCGGCCTCCGTGCGTGCCGCGGTCCGGCTGCGGATCGCCGACGCGCTGGGGGAACAGCCCGCCTCCATCGGCGAACTGGCCTCCGCCGTGGACGTCGAGCCCGATCCGCTGCGCCGACTGCTGCGCTCCCTGGCCTGCTGTCAGATCTTCGCCGAGACCGCGGACGGCCACTTCCGGCACACCGAGACGTCCCGGCTGCTGCGCGAGGACACCCCGGGCAGTCTGCGGAACATCGCCCTGTGGTGCACCGAGCCGTGGACCTGGGAGGCGTGGCCGCTGCTGGACCGGGCGGTGCGCGGCGGCGGCTGTGTCGTCAATGAGATCTACGGCAAGGACTTCTTCGCCTATCTCCATGAGGACGCGCCGGAGTCGGCCCGGGTGTTCGACGCCGCGATGACCACCTCCAGCCGGCAGTCCGCCGCCGATGTCGCCGCCTTCCTCGACCTCGACGGGGTCAAGGACGTGGTGGACATCGGCGGCGGCCAGGGCCATGTGCTGGCCAGTCTCCTGGAGCGCCATCCGGCGCTGCAGGGCGCGCTGCTGGATCTGCCGCAGGTGGTGGCGAACGCCGATCCGCGGCTGCGGGACGGCGGGCCACTGGCCTCGCGGGCGACGCTGGTGCCCGGCGACTGCCGTCGTGAGGTCCCCGTCGAGGCCGACCTCTACATCATCAAGAACATCCTCGAATGGGACGACGAGAGCACCCGCCGGACGCTCGCCAACGTGGTCGCGGCGGCGCGGCCCGGCGCCAGGGTGGTCGTCATCGAGAACCTCGTCGACAACAGCCCCTCCTCCTTCACCACGGCGATGGACCTGTTCCTGCTGCTCAATGTGGGCGGCCGGAAGCACACCGAGGACAGCATGGTGACGCGGATGACCGAGGCCGGTCTGAACGTGACCGACATCCGGCCGGTCAACGGCGCGCTGCACGCCTTCGACTCCACGGTGCCCGCCACGGGCCGCCGCTAGCCGCATACGCCACGCCACGGTGCCCGCGTCGTCCGTCCCCGGCGACGCGGGCACCGTGGCGTGTGCTCGGCTTGTTTGTCGTTGTTGGTCCGTCAGCTGTAGCGGTACGAGCTGAGGTGTGCGAACACCACCACATTGGCCGTGTAGTCCTTGGCCGTGTGGTCATAGGCCCCACCGCAGGTGATCAGCCGTAGCTGGGCGTTGGGGGTGTCCCCGTACACCTTCTGGTCCGGGAAGTCGTTTTTCTTGAACGTCTTGATCTTGTCGACGACGAAGCTCGCGACGATCCCGTCCTCGCGGGTGATGTCCACCTTGCCCTGCAGCTTGAGCTGGCTGAGGGTGGCGAACACCGCCGGGCCGATCTTGGTGTCCACATGCCCGGCCACGATGGCGTTGCCGCGTTCACCGGGGGAGGGGCCGCCCTCGTACCAGCCCACCAGGTTCTGCTCGGTGTCCGGCGGCGGGACCAGCACACCCGACGCGTCCAGCGAGATGGGGGTGAAGGGCGCGCTCACGCCGATCGAGGGGATGTCCAGATGGGATGCGGGGGAGCGCGGCAGCGCGGGTCCGGGACGGGACTCGGGGGCGGCCGTCGACTCCGGGGAGTCCGCGTAGTCGTCCTCGGCCGAAGTGTCGTTCTCCGGTTCGGAGATGGACGCCGGGGCGCTGGCCGTGGGCCGGGCCGACGCCGGGGTGTTCTGGGAGACGGCGTCGACGGAGTTGTAGATGAGGAATACGCCGATGAGGGCCGACGCGGCGCCCCAGCGGAGGATGCGGGTGTTGCTGTCGGCAGCGCCCTGCTTGGCCGGCTTTCCCATAGGGGTGTTCGCCTTTCTCACAGCGCCTTTCTTACAGTGCTTTTCTCACAGCCGCTTTTCACAGCGCTCGTGGCGCTGCCGTGGCACCACCGCTCGGCGGAGGTGCCACGGCAGCACGGAATTACGAAAGCGTCAGGCTCAGATCGCGGTGCCGGTCGGCTTGCGACGACGCAGGGCGTAGGCGCCGGCGCCGAGACCACCGAGGAGCAGGACGGAGCCGGCGGCCATGCCGCTGCCCGTGGTGGCCATGCCGCCACCACCGGTGTGGACACCACCGCGCGGCTTGTCGCCCTTCTCGTGGTCCTTCCAGGAGCCGCCGGACCAGTCGTGGTCGCGCTCCCGGCCCTCGTCCTTGCCGTGGTCGAAGTCGCGGCCCTCGTCCTTGCCGTGGTCGAAGTCGCGGCCCTCGTCCTTGCCGTGGTCGAAGTCGCCGCCCTCGTCCTTGCCCTTCATCTCTTCCTTGCCGTGGTCTTCCCGGCCGTCCTCGCGACCGTGGTCTTCCCGGCCGTCCTCGCGGCCGTGGTCGTCCTTGTCCTTCCAGGAGCTGCCGCCCTGGCCGTAGCCGTCCTCGGAGGACTCCTGGCTGCTCGAGTACCCACCGTGACCGCCCGGGTCCGAGACGTCGGCGGCGAACGCGGCGGCGGGGGCGCCCAGGGTCAGGGTGGCGGCAATCGCCGCCCCGGTGAAGAGCGCGCGAGTAGATCGCATGAGTCATTCCTTCCGGCGCCGTCACGATACTGACTATTTGCCAGATAAAGGGATCGCATCGGCGTCTTAACCACCGTCAGCGAAGAGGGCTTCCCCTGCCACTCGGCGCGGCCTGCGATCTGCTCGGTTGTAAGCCCTCTGGGTGTAGATAAGCGCAATGATCACTCATTTGCCGCGCGAATGGACTGACGTCCTTTCACCTTTTCAGCAGACATCATTCCGATGAGCCCAGTAGTGTGAGATTTTCGCTGACGGGGCATAAGGAAAGGGCCGCCGGGAGCTGTGAACTCCGTCGGCGGCCCCGTGCGGCGGGACGCGTCCGCTAGCCCGCGTCGCGCTCCCAGCGGTAGAACTCATGCGCCATGGCGTCCTTGGGCTCGCGCCACGTCGCCGGGTCGTACGCCTGCATATACGGCTGGAGGCGGGCGCTGACGTCGCGGAACTCCGGGTGCTTGGCGTACTTGGTGACCTCGGTGGCCGGCGGCCGGTCGGCCTCGATCAGATGCAGATACACATCGCCGAACTGGAAGAGGCTGCGGCCGGTGACGCCGATCAGTTTGGGCAGTTCGCCGCGGTCGGACTCCGCGAAGATCTTGGCCACCTGGGGGGCCGCGTCCCGCTGCATCTTGGCGACGATCATGGTGCGGTACACGCTCATGCCCTCACCGTCTCCCGGGCCCGCTGCTCGATCTTGTCCCGGATCAGATCCATCTGGATACGGGAGTTGCGGTTGATGTGGTCGGTCATCGTGGGGTCGTCGACCGGCGCGTCGGGCCGCATCTCGAAGTCCTGGGTCCAGCGCATGCGGGTGCCCTCGGACTCCTCCTCGTACTCCCAGCGGATGTTCATGTACGCGAAGGGGCCGGGCTCGACGCGCCGCGCCCATACCGTGCGTACATCGCGGGCCGTCTCCCGCTCCGAGACCCAGCTCCAGACCTTGCCGTCCTCATCGGGGTGCATGGTGAGGCGGAAGGTGGTGGTGTCCCCGGTCCGCTGGAGCACCTCGACCGAGGCGTACTCGCTGAAAAGCTGCGGCCAGTTCTCCAGGTCGTTGGTCATGTTCCAGACGAGGTCGAACGGCGCCTTGATCATGACCTCGTTGTCGGTGTGGCCTGCCATCTTCATGCTCCTGAGGTAAGTGAGGTGTTGATGACGTCGAGGAAGTCCCCGGGGGTCTTGCAGCTTTCGGCACCCGGCTCGATCGGGGTGCCGTACCGGTTCTCCAGCTCACCGACGATGGCGAGCAGGCCAAGCGAGTCCAGGCCGTACTCCTCGAAGGTGGAGTCCGGCCGGGTCTGCATCGTGTCCGGATCGACGGTGAGCCCGGCGCACCGCTTCATCAGCGTGGCCAGTTCCCCATAGGACAGTTGACTGGACATCAGTAATCTCCTTCCGGTCCGCGGAGCACGAGCGCCGCGTTGCAACCCATGAGCCCTCGGCTGAGCACCAGCGCCGTCCGCGGCTCGGCCGGGCGGGAGCTGCGGGTGACCAGGTCGAGCTCATGGCAGACGTCGGTGACGTACGGGGTCGGGGGCACGACGCGGTGCTCCATGGAGAGCACGGCGGCCACCACGTCGAGCGTGGGCGCCGCGCAGTGCACCCGGCCGAAGCCGGTCTTCGGCGCGGTCACCGGGACCCGGGTGCCGTGCGGCCCGAGGGCGTCGGCGATGGCCAGCGCCTCGGCGCGGTCGGCCTCGGGCACGCCGAGCGCGTCGGCGAAGACCATGTCGATCTCCTCCGGCGCGCACTCCGCGTCCTCCAGGGCGACGCGGATGGCCTGGGCGAGCCCCTCCCGGGACCGCTCCCACCGGGAGGCCCCGGTGAAGGTGGAGCCGTACCCCGCGATGAAGCCCCGGATCGGCACCCCGCGGCGCCGGGCGGCCCCCTCCTCCTCCACGACCAGCATCGCCCCGCCCTCCCCGGGCGCGAATCCGCAGGCGTCCTCGGTGAACGGCAGATAGGCCCGGCCCGCGTCGCGGGCCCGGCTGAGCTCGTCCCAGCCGAGCATGCAGACGATGGAGTACGGGGCCAGCGATGCCTCGGAGGCGCCGGCCACCATCGCGTCCGCCCCCCGCCGGATGGACCGGCGGGCGTGCGCGAGCGCGTCCAGACCGCCGGCCTCGTCGTTGGCCACCACCCCGCAGGGGCCCTTGAACCCGTTCCGGATGGAGACCTGGCCGGTGCTGGCCGCGTAGAACCACGCGATGGACTGGTACGGGCCCACATAGCGCGGCCCCTTGCCGTAGAGCTGCTGCAGCTCGCGCTGGCCGAACTCGCCGCCCCCGGAACCGGAGGCGGTCACCACGCCGACCGCGAACGGCGACATGTCGTCCACCGGCAGCCGGGCGTCGTCCAGCGCGAGATCGGCCGCGGCCATCGCGAAGTGGGTGAAGCGGTCGGTCTGGACGAGGAAGCGCTCCTCGATCATCGACCCCGGATCGAAGCCGCGGACCTGGCCGCCGATCCGGACCGGGAAGTGGCCGCTGCCCTCGCGGGAGATCCGGTCGAGGCAGGGGATCCCCTCCCGGGTCGCCTTCCAGAAGTCGTCGGTGCCCACCCCGTTGGGGGCGATCACCCCGAGGCCCGTGATGGCCGCGCCCCGGTTCCGGGTGTTCATCGCCGCGTTCATGCCGCCCTCCCGTCCGTCCGGCCCAGCACCACCGCGGACTGGAAGCCGCCGAACCCGCTGCCGACCGACAGCACATTGCGCAGCGGGAGGGCGCGGGCGGTGCGCGGGACATAGTCGAGGTCGCATTCGGGGTCGGGGGTCTCGTAGTTGGCCGTCGGCGGCACCACGCCATGGGCGAGCGCCATGGCGCAGGCGACCACCTCGATGGCGCCGATCGCCCCCAGGGAATGGCCCACCATGGACTTGATCGAGCTCATGGGGGTCTTGTACGCGTGCTCGCCCAGGGACCGCTTCACGGCCGCCGTCTCATGCCGGTCGTTCTGCTTGGTGCCCGAGCCGTGCGCGTTGACGTAGTCGATCTCGTCGCTGTTGACGCGGGCGTGGCCGAGCGCGTGGTCGATCGCCTCGGACATCTCCAGTCCCTCCCGCGTCAGACCGGTCATGTGGTACGCGTTGCCGTACGTGGCGAAGCCCCGGAACTCGCAGTAGGCCCGCGCCCCTCGGGCCCGGGCGTGCTCCAGCTCCTCCAGCACCAGCACGGCGGCGCCCTCGCCGAGGACGAAGCCGTCCCGGTGGGCGTCGAACGGCCGGGACGCGGTGGCCGCGTTGTCGTTGTTCGCCGAGGTGGCCTTGATCGAGTCGAAGCAGGCCACGGTCAGCGGGGTGATCGGCGAGTCCGCGGCCCCGGCGATGCACACATCGGCCCGGCGCTCCTCGATCGCCTGGAAGGCGTATCCGATCGCGTCGAGACCGGAGGTGCAGCCGGTGGAGACGGACTGCACGGGGCCCTGCGCACCGGTCAGCTCCGCCACCCCGGAGGACAGTGCGCTCGGGGAGAAGGCGTGCTGCAGATGCGGACCCGCCTTGCGGTGGTCCACGTCCCAGTGCTCTCCGGCATCGCTGACCTTGACGTAGTCCTGCTCCAGCCGGGTGGAGGCGGCGACCGCGCTGCCCAGGGAGACCCCTATCCGCCAGGGGTTGAGCGCCTGGAGGTCCAGCCCGGCGTCCCGGACCGCTTCCTTGGCCGCCACCAGCGCGAACTGCACATAGCGGTCCGAGCGTTCGATCTGCTCGAAGGTCAGACCGCCGGCCAGCGGGTCGAAGTCGCATTCGGCGGCGATCCGGGAGCGGAACCGCTCCGCGTCGAAGAGCGTGATGTTGCGGGTGGCCGTACGGCCCGCGGTGAGCATGTCCCAGAACGCCGGAACGCCCAGGCCCCCGGGGGCGACGACGCCGAGCCCGGTGACCACCACCCGTCGGGTCACGACGTCGCCTCGGCGGGTTCGGCGGACTCCGTGTCCACATGACCGAGCTCGGGGCGCGGCGCCAGGGGCCCGAGGTGGAAGACCATCCGGGCCTCGGTGCTGCCCACATTGCGGAACCGGTGCCGCACATTGATGGGGATCAGCATCGCCTGGTCGGGGCGGAGCGGATGCGCCTCGCCGTCCAGGTCCACCTCCATGTCGCCGCTGACGACGTACACGAACTCCTCGGAGTACGGGTGGTAGTGCTCGGTGACCCGTTCACCGGGCCCCACGATGGCCATCCCCATGAAGCCGCTCGTGGCGCCCACCAGCGGCGGTGTGAGCATGGCGCGCACATCGCCACCGCGCCGGCGGTTGGGGGCGACCGCGGCGAGGTCGACGACGAGAGGGGAGTGCGTGGTCATGATGAGTTCCTCCAGGTAGCGTTGCGCGGTCCGCGCCACAGGGGGTGGGAAGGTGCGAAGGGGGAAGGGGTCGTCAGTGGTCCGCCGCTTGGCGGTC
Organism: Streptomyces violaceusniger Tu 4113; assembly: GCF_000147815.2. Classification (NCBI taxonomy): domain Bacteria; kingdom Bacillati; phylum Actinomycetota; class Actinomycetes; order Kitasatosporales; family Streptomycetaceae; genus Streptomyces; species Streptomyces violaceusniger. Next base: position 2,566,724 of record NC_015957.1, read on the forward strand.
GGTGATCGGGGTCATGTCGCAGTCGGCGAGGAAGCGGCGCAGCCCGTCGTCCATGGAGAGGTCGATCACCGCCCCGTCCGCCCCGAGGTCGAGGAGACGGCCCAGCACGGCGGCCGCCCGCCGTCCGCTCACACCGGCCGCCATGGCGGGGTGCCGGTCCAGCGGCACGCTCAGGTCCACCAGCCGGACCACGATGTCGTCACGCTGGAAGATGGTGCTGCTCAGCAGGGTCTTGGCGGACTGCTCCGCGGTCATCTCCTTGTTCACCGCCAGCTCGTCCTGCCGGGCCAGCAGACTGGCCACCGCCGGTCCGCAGCCGGCCTTGACCGGGTAGAGCAGGGCGTGCCGGTGGACGCCCTGGGCGGGGCGCGGGCCGCCGGTCGTCATGTGGTGGACCACCGGAAGCGACGCCCGGGCGAAGAACTCCCGTGCCGAGCTGGGGTCGTCGAGGTTGCGGTCCTCCTCCAGATACGGATTGATGGCCTCCTCGACGGCCTTGATCTCCGGCTGCCGGGCCACGAAGCGCAGTGCCGCGGTCAGGTCGCCCTTGACCTCCACGGCCCGCACGACCCGGTTGCCGCTCATGAAGACGGAGGTGCGGGAGAGCCGGGTGGTCTGGTCGACCCGCGCCTCCGGTGAGGCGTAATCGGCGAGGATCTTGGCGACGCTGTCCTCGCTGCCGGGGTTCACGGTGAAGGTGAGCGCCTGCCGGACCAGCCCGTCGCCGACCCGCAGCGCGGCGTCGACACCCCGGGTGGTGACATCGACCGGCGCGGATCCGGCGGTCAGGGTCTCCCGCAGAATGCTGAACCGCAGCGAGCGGGTGTCCTCGACACAGCCGTGGAAGGGCTTGACCATCTCCCGGTGCGCGGGAGAGTCCACCCAGGCCAGGAACGGCGGGGCGCTTTCCCATTCGCTGGTGATCAGCCACTGGGAGGGATTCTCGATCGACTGGCAGAGCTGGTCGCTGATGTGCCCGGGCACCGCGGCCACCTGTCGGGACAACTGGTCATAGGCATGTAGAAAGCGCTGCTCGGCACCGCTGTTGACCTGCACCAGCAAGACGACGCGCAATCTGGTGTCGGTGAGCGCGGATTCCACGGTCGTCGGCGATTGGCTCACCATGGTCTCCGGAATGTCGGACAGGGTGCTCATATACCACTCCTTATTTCGCGGACGCGTCCTTCCGGGCATCGAGGACACCCGCCCGTTAGACGATCGTGGGGCGCACCCACCAATGGCGCGAGATATGTGAGCCATCCGAGCGAACGCCTCGTCAGCGTCTCGGAAGAGCCCGGAAGCACCGGGCATAGCAGCACAATGAACCGTCTTGCCGACAATGCTGAGCGTGTGCCCGTCCTCATCGCGGGCGGCTCCCTGGTGGGCCTGTCCGCCTCACTGTTCCTGGGCCGACTGGGGATCGGTCATCTACTGGTCGAAAAACACCCGCGCACCTCGCACCACCCGCGCGGACGGGGGAACAACATCCGGACGATGGAGCTGTTCCGCACCGCCGGAGTGGAGTCCGCGATCCGCGAGGCCGCGTCCGTCCTGGCCGACAACCACGGAATTCTGCAGACCCCGTCCCTGACCGGCGCGGAGGGCAACTGGCTCTTCCGGGAAATGGACCCGGGTGGCAAGGCCGCCCGGATCAGCCCTGCCGGATGGTGCCTGTGCAGCCAGAACGACCTGGAGCCGGTGCTGCTGAGCGCGGCCCAGGGGCTCGGTGGCGATCTGCGGTTCTCCACCGAGCTGATCTCCTTCGAGCAGGACGCGGACGGGGTCACCGCCGTGCTCCTGGACCGCAGATCCGAACGGCGCTCCACGGTCCGCGCCGACTACCTCATCGCCGCCGACGGCCCCCGCAGCCCGGTGCGCGAGGCGCTCGGCGTCGAGCACAGCGGACGCGGCGAGCTGTTCCACAACGTGTCCATCACCTTCCGCGCCAAGCGGCTCGCGGACGCGGTCGGGGACCGCCACTTCATCGCCTGCTACCTCACCAACCCGGAGGCCGACGGGGCGCTGCTGCCCGTCGACAACCAGGAGCAGTGGGTCTTCCACGCCCCCTGGCACCCCGAGCGCGGCGAAGCACTGGAGGAGTTCACCGACGAGCGCTGCGCCCAGCACATCCGTACCGCCGTCGGCATGCCCGACCTGGAGGTGGAGGTCACCGGAAAGGCGCCCTGGCACGCGGCCGAGCGGGTGGCCGACCGCTACTCCGACGGCCGGGTCTTCCTCGCCGGGGACTCCGCGCACGAGATGTCGCCCACCGGCGCCTTCGGCTCCAACACTGGTATCCAGGACGCCCACAACCTGGCGTGGAAGATCGCCGCCGTCATGGGCGGCTGGGCGGGCCCCGGGCTGCTGGAGACCTACGGCGTGGAGCGGCGGCCGGTCGCCCAGGCCACCAGCGCCCGCGCCGCCGCCCGTTCGGCCGAACACAGCCACCCCGGCTACTCGGCACCGGCCACCGAGGACCGGGGCCCGCAGAGCAACGTCATGGCCGTCGCCATGGGCTACCGCTATGTGCGCGGCGCGGTCGTCGGCGCCGACCCCGCCGCGCCCGCGGTGCCCGACCACTTCACGGTCTCGGCCGAACCCGGCAGCCGCGCACCCCATATGTGGGTGCACCGCTGCGGGGTGCGGCTGTCCACCCTCGACCTGTACGAGCGCACCTGTGTGCTGCTCACCGGGCCGGGCGGCGCCTCCTGGTACGAGGCGGGCCACCGCGCCGCCGACGCCCTCGGCGTACCGCTGGACTGCTACCGGGTGGGCGACGGACCGGACCATGAACTCGCCCCCGAACCGGGCGTGGACTGGGCCGAACTGCACGGCACCGCCCCGGACGGAGCGGTCCTGGTCCGCCCCGACGGCTTCGTCGCCTGGCGGGTGGAACGCTCGGTGCCCGACCCGGAGGCCGCGCTGACGCGTGCGCTGCGCGGGGTGCTGCGGCTGGACGGCTGACCCCGCCCCTTCCCGGAGGCCATCGGTGTCCGGACGCCACCCCGCTTCCGGGTGCCACCCGCCCGGGGCTGTGGGACGGGGCGCCGGGCGCCGGGCCGGGGGGCGCCCCGGCCGTCCACCGCAGTTGACAGACTCTGAACCCGTCTGCCTCGCCGTTGCTCAAGCAATGCTGGGCTTCACCTCGGAGTCCCGGTTCCACCGCGGTGCCGTGCGGCATGTCGAGGTCGACGGGGAAGCGGTCGGCCCTGGCCCTGGCCGGTTGGGCCGGATACGGATACGGAAAACGTCGCTGGGCCCCGCCCCTGACAGGGCGGGGCCCAGCGGCAGGTCAGTCGGCGTCTGCTCCTTTCAGGAGGAGTTCGTCCCCGGCGGGGAAGCGGGCCGTGCCGCCCTCCTCCCAGGTGACCACGACGGCTGTCCCGCCCATTGGCCCCTGCGCGGTCGACGCCTCCTTGACCGTGCGCCACTCGCCGTCGTAGCCGATCACGTCACCCGGACTGATCAGGGCAGCGCGCTTACACCGGGGCCGCGGCCCTCAGTTCTTCGATGAACGACACCATCGGCACCGTCTCCCCAACTGTCACGGCTCTCCGCATGAGCTTGAGTCGCCGGTCGCGGTCGGCGGACGGCACAGGTCACCGGGCCGTGCAGGTGCCGCTCGCTCCGGCTCGGCTTCATGGCCGTGGTGTCAGCGCGGGGCTCGCTGGTCGTAGTCGCGCTGGCGTGCTTGGATCTCGGAGGCGTTTGCGACGGTCCAGTCGTAGAGGTGAGCGAACGGCTCGCGCAGGGATTCGCCGAGGGAGGTCAGCGAGTATTCGACGCCGACCGGCGAGGTCGGCAGCACGCGGCGTTCGACCATCCCGTTGCGTTCGAGCCGACGCAAGGTCTGCGTGAGGACGCGTTGCGTGACGCCATCGAGGCGGCGCTTGATCTCGTTGAACCGACGTGGTTCGACCAAGACCGCCATCACCATCATCGACCACTTGTCGGCGATCTGATCGAGGATCGGCCGGCTCGGACAGTCGGACCGGAACACCACGTCGTGCTCGGCGATGGCCCGGTAGATCTCAGAAGTGGCCATGGCGGTATCCTCCACGATCCCTAGGATGCCTGAAGTGCGTTATTGACGCAGGTCAAACACGGTTTCACAGTAGGTATACAACAGGAACCAGATTCCTGCCAGATACCTAGGGGCGAAGCCATGGGCCACGACGCCTACCAAACCTTGCAGGTCAGCCAGAAGGACGGAGTCGCGCACGTCACGATCGACAACCCGCCGGTCAACGTCCTCAGCGTCGCGGTCATGACCGATGTGCGGCGCCTGCTCACCACGCTGGCCAGCGACGACACCGTACGCGTGATCGTGTTCGACAGCGCGGACCCGGACTTCTTCCTCGCCCACGTCGACATGACCGCCACCCCGGACGCCCTCGCCGGACTCATGGCCGACCTGCCGGACGGAGTCAACGTCTTCCAGGCCGTCGGGGAGCAACTACGCCGCCAGCCTCAGGTGACCATCGTCAAGCTCGCAGGCAAGGCGCGCGGCGGCGGAGCCGAGTTCGTCGTGGCCGCGGACATGGCGTTCGCAGCGATCGGCAAGGCCGGGCTCGGCCAGATCGAAGCCCTCATGGGCATCGTCCCCGGCGGCGGCGGCACGCAGTACCTCACCGAGCGCCTCGGCCGTAACCGTGCCTTGGAGATCGTGCTCGGCGCCGACCTGATGGACGCCGAGACCGCGGAGCGGTACGGCTGGGTCAACCGAGCCGTCCCCGCCGACCAGCTCGACACGTTCGTCGACCGCCTCGCCGGTAACATAGCCGCGTTGCCCGGCGGCGTCGTCGCGGCAGCCAAGCGCGCCATCGCCCTTCGCGATCATTCTGATGGCCTGGCGCGGGAGAACGACGCCTGGGCCGGGCTCGTATTCCGCCCCGCCACAGCACAGCTCATGGGCGCCGGGCTGGCCAACGGCGCCCAGACCCGGGACGGCGAACAGGACCTCGAGGGTCTGTTCCGCGATCTCGCCGGGTAGCTGAATGAGCGCCTGTGCCAAGTCACATGCCTTGTTGGTGACAACCAGACTGCTTCGACTGTTCCGCTTCGCCGGCTCACGCGGCTCCGCAGGTGACGACTCCTGGGCTTCGGCTCAGTGACGGTTCTTGATCGTTGCGGTACGACGTCGTCATGCGGTACGCGCATGGGGGCGGGCTGACGCCCAAGGAGCAGGAAAAGCGGGAGTGGGTGCGTCTTGAGGCGGCGCGCCGGGGCGAGCCGAAGGCGTTCTCCTGGCGCCAGTACCGCGACCTGATCGTCATGACCCACATTCAGCTCGGCACCCCGGTGGTGTGGTGCTGGGACAACCTGAACGTGCATCTGGTGAAGGAGCTGGCGGACTTCGCCGAGGAGCACAAGGACTGGTTACGCATCTTCCAGATGCCCTCCTACGCGCCGGAGCTGAGCCCGGCCGAGGGGATCTGGTCGTTGCTCAAGCGGCATCTGGCCGACTTCCCCGCCGCCGACCTCGCCCACCTGACCCGTGTGATCAAGCGGAAGCTCAAGAAGATCCAGTACCGGCTCCACCTGGTCGACGGCTGTCTGCCACCCACCGGTCTGACCATGGACGACGACGCGATCAGACGGCCGGACTCCACGAGTTCAACCTGAGTAACCGAGCCGACTGGCCGCCTCGGGGTCGACGTTCTGGCCGGTACGACGGCGGCTGCCCGGCTCCGGCTCGCAGGGGGCGCCGTCAGCCCGCCGCCTCGCTTCGGGCGTCGCCCGCGGTGCGGCGTCGTAGCCGTCGCCACAGCGCGGGGGCCGTGCTGATCACCACCGTCAGCACCACGGCCGCTGCCACGCCCTCCCATGGTTCGGGGAAGAGCGAGCCGCCCAGGATGCCGATCAGTTGATACGTCGCCGCCCAGGCCAGTGCCGCGGGTGCGGCGCCGCGGGCGAATCTGCGCAGTGGCCAGCGTGCCAGCAGGCAGGCCAGCATCACCGGTATCCGCCCCGCGGGAATCAGCCGGGACAGCACCAGGACCGCCACGCCGTGCTCCTCCAGCCGAGCCTGTGCCTGGTCCAGCCGTTCCGGTGCCGCGTGGTCGTGGATTCGTTCCAGCCATCGCGAGCCGTTCTTCGAAGCCACCCCGCGCCGCCCGAGCCAGTAGAGCATCACGTCGCCCGAGAAGGCCGCCAGCGAGGCCACCCCGAAGACCACCAGCAGCGACAGCGGGGGAGCGGTCTGGTGGATGGCGACCACCGCGGCCGAGGAGACCACCGCACCGGTGGGCACCACCGGCACCAGCGACCCGAACACCACCAGCAGGAACAGCGAGGGATACCCCACCGCCTGCTGGGTCGACTCGGACGGCACGCTCCGGGCCAGATCGACCACGTCCGCCAGCTTCGCCAGATCCCCCATCACCTGGCGGGCTCCAGCCGGACGCACTCCCCGTGCCCCAGCCGGTGCACCACCGTGTCGGGGGCCAGCCGCCCGGCGTGGCGCACGAAGTCGTCGCCGGGGGTGTGGAATTCATGCGGACGGATCGCGTCCATGCCGATCGGCCAGTACGTCCCGTAGTGCACCGGCACCGCGCACCGCGCCCCCAGCCGGGCCAGCGCTTGTGCCGCGCGGCCCGCGTCGAGATGGCCGGGGCCGAGGTAGGGCCCCCAGCCGCCGACCGGGAGCAGTGCCACATCGCATTCGCCCACCGCCTCCGCCATCCGGTCGAACAGCCCGGTGTCGCCCGCGAAGTACGTGGTCGATTCGCCGCTCAGCACATACCCCAGCGCGGGCACCCGGCTCGGCCCGTACGGCAGCCGCCGCCCGTCGTGCTCGGCCGGTACCGCCCGGATCCGCACCTCGCCGACCGTGCACACATCACCCGGTGCCATCTCGGTCACCCGCAGCCCCCGCGCCGCCACCACCCGCCGCAGCCCGGGCACCGCCCGCCCGGCCCCGCGCGGCACCACCAGCCGGGTGCCGGGCAGCAGTTTGGCCAGCGAGCCGGGGTGCAGATGGTCGGCGTGCAGATGGGAGACCAGTGCCACGTCCGCCACCGCCGCGGCCGCCGGTGGCACGGCCCCCCGGCGGCGCCGCAGATGCGCCAGGCGCCGTACGAACAGGGGGTCGGTCAGCACCCGCACCCCGGAGTCCCACACGGTCGCGGTGGCGTGCCCCCACCAGGTGATCTCCACCGACATCTCCCGCCTCCGTCCCTCGGGCCCGTCCGTCCGATCCTCTCACCCGGCCGACGGGCTCGGGGATTCCGCCCGCCGCCGTCGCACCGAAATCCCATGGCTCGGCGGCAGGCGCGTACGTCACGATGGCCGACGCCGCTTCCCGTCCCACGAACGTTCCGCGAACGTCCCACGAAAGGCCACCGTCGTCCTTATGAGCCGTGAGCTTCACCAGCGCGCCGTCGTCGCCGACGCCCACAACGACCTGCTGATCGCCGTCACCGCCCGCCCACCGCACCGCTGGGCCGGTTACTTCCGGGAGCGCTGGCTGCCGCAACTCCGCGAGGGCCGAGTGGATGTGCAGGTGCTGCCGGTCTTCATCGACGACCGGTTCCGCCCCGAGGGCGCGCTGCGCGAGACGCTGCGGATGATCGAGTGCGCCCACACCCTCGCCGAGGGCAACGCCGACGAGGTACGGCTGTGCCTGGACGGCGACGACATCGACGCAGCCCTCGCCGACGGCCGGATCGCCCTGGTGCTCGCGCTGGAGAGCGCCCCCGGGCTGGACGCGAACGTGGAGCTCCTCCCGACCCTCCACCGCCTCGGGGTGCGCATCGCCTCGCTCGCCCACTGGGGCCGCACCGCCCTGGCCGACGGCAGCGGTGAGGACGCCACCGGGAGCCGGCTCACCGAGGCCGGGGTCCTGGCGCTGAGGGAGATGGAGCGGCTGGGCATCCTCTTCGACGTCTCCCACCTCGGCGCCTCCGGGGTCGCCCATGTGCTGGAGCTGGCCACCCGCCCCGTACTGGCCACCCACTCCTCCGCCCGCGCGCTCCTGGACCACCATCGCAACCTCACCGATGAGCAGCTACGCGGGATCGCCGCGACCGGCGGCATGGTGTGCGTCAACTTCCTCGGCGAGTTCCTGGCCACCGCCCAGGCCGATCGCACGGTGGACCGGCTGGCGGATCACATCGTCCATATCGCCGAGGTGATCGGCGTCGGCCGTGTGGGTCTGGGGCCGGACTTCATCAAGGAGGTCATCGGCGACACCACCCCGCCCTGCTGCGAGGACGTGGAGTATGCCCGGCTGCTGGTCCCCGGCCTGGAAGGCCCCCGCGGACTGCCTCTGGTGACCGAGGCGCTGGTCCGAAGGGGCCTTCCCGAGGGGGACGTCGAGAAGATCCTCGGCGGCAATGTGCTGGAGCTCTTCCGCAAGGAGCTGGGACGCCCCGCCTGACGGATGCCTGCTACCGCACGATGGCGGCCGCGAAGGCGTCGATCGCGGCGAACGTGGCCTCCGGGGCCTCCCGGGTGGGAATGTGGCCCGCGCCCGGGATCAGCTCGAACCGCGCCCCCGGGATGGCGGCGGCGTACGCGCGGCCGAAGTCGGGCGGGACGGCGGTGTCCTGCTCCCCCCACACCGCGAGGGCGGGCACGCTCACCCGGGCCAGCCGGTGCAGCAGCTTCGGATCGGACCTTGTCGGGCCCGCGTAGGTCGCCAAAGCCTGGAGGGCCGCGGGCGAGGGGCCTCGGCGCGGTGCCGATGCCGATGCCGGTGCGCCGGAGCCCTGACCGGGCGGCGGTCCGAGCGGGCCGGGCGGGCCGGGCGGTGCGGTGGGGAATTGCACCTCGTGCCCCTCGATATGCGGTCCGAAGGCGCCCATGATGACCAGCCCGCCGATGCGGCGGGCCCGGTCGCGCACGGTCATCTCGGCGGCGACCCAGCCGCCGAACGAGGCGCCGACGACCAGGACATCGCGCAGGTCGCGGTCGTCCAGCAGGTCCAGATAGGTCTCGACGAGGTCGCCCACGTCCGAGAACCACTCGGGCCGCGGGGTGTCCTCCCAGCCCGGATGGGTCGGCGCCAGCACCCGGGAGGTGGCGGCGAAGTGGTCCACGATGCCGGTCACGGAGGCGGGTCCGCCGCCGCCGTGCAGGACGAGAACGGGCCGGCCCGCGCCCACGTCCCGCACCGTCAGGGGCAGGCCGGGGTAGGGCTCGATGGTGAATCCGGTGGTCTGGTGGGTGGTCATCGGGCCTCACCGCCGGAGCCGGAGGTGACCGCGGTGAAGGTGTCGCAGGCGATCCGCAGCCCGTCCGGGCGGAAGAAGCCGGTGAGGTTGTCGGCGGATTGCGCGGCCGCCTCTTCGGCGCGCGGGAACATGGGTGTCTCGTAGGCGTTCAGAGCCGTCTCCAGGTCGTTGTGGGTGGTGAGGGCGAGGGCGAGTTCCGCGCCGTCGAGCATGGCGAGGTTGGCGCCCGCCCCCGCGAAGGGGGACATCAGATGGGCGGCGTCGCCCACGAGCGTGACGCCGGGCGTCCGGTCCCAGCGATGGCCGATGGGCAGGGCGTGGATGGGCCGGGGGACGAGCGGGCCGTCACTGTCGGCGATCAGGGCGCGCAGCCCCTCGTCCCAGTCGGGGAAGAGGTCCAGCAGCCGCTTCCTGGCCGCCACCGGGTCCGCCGGGTCGATCAGGCCCGAACGGCTCCACTCCTCCGGCGCCTTGGCCGCGGCGTAGACGCGGATGCGGTCGCCGCCGTTGCGCTGGGCGATCAGCCCCTTCTCGTCGGCCAGGGCGAACATCGTTCCCCGGCCGACGAGTTCGGCGACGGCGGGGTGCCGGGCGTCGACGTCGTGCAGCAGACAGTCCACGTACGAGACCCCCGAGTAGACCGGGTCGGCGTCGGACACCAGGGGCCGGACCCTGGACCACGCCCCGTCCGCGCCGACCAGCAGATCCGTCTCGACGGTCCGGCCGTCGGACAGGGTGAGCGTGGGCCGGCCCGCCACGCCGAGGGCGACCGCGCGCACCTTGTGGCCCCAGCGGACCGTCCCCTCGGGCAGCGAGCCCAGCAGCAGATCCCGCAGCGCCCTGCGGTCGATCTCGGGCCGCTCTTTTCCCTCGTCTCGCTCGCCCGGTTCCGGCGCGGGGCTGCGGAAGCCGACGGCGGCGTCCTTGTCGAGCAGCCGCAGCTCCCCGTCCTCGGGGCGGCTGAGCGGCCGGAACTCCTCCAGCAGACCGGCGTGCAGCAGCGCCCGCTGACCGGACTCGGGATCCAAGTCCAGCGAGCCGCCCTGGTCGCGTGCGGTCGCCGAGGCGTCCAGTTCGTAGACGGTCGAGGCGATGCCGTGGACGTGCAGAACGCGCGCCAGCGTCAGCCCGCCAAGACCTCCTCCGACGATGGCGATACGAGGTGCTCCGGACATGGCAATGCCTCCCTGGTTCGGCGCTGGCTCGGCGCCGGTGCGCGGCGATGGGATGAGCGTAGGGTGACGAACACGTTCGTGGCAAACACGTTCGTGACGAACGCGTCTGTGACGAACACATCTGTGACGAACGCGTTCGCAGGCAGGTACGATGGCGCCATGACAGCGCATCCCACCGCCCCGCGTAGCCGCCGGGAACGTCCGGCGAAACCGGCCCTGACCAGGGAAGGCATCATCGCCACCACGGTCGGACTCATGCGTGCCGAGGGCCTGGAGCGGGTCACGATGCGCCGCCTGGCCAAGGAGTTGGACACCGGGCCGGCCTCGCTCTACGTCTACGTCCGCAATATCGCCGAGCTGCATGCGGCGGTCCTGGACGAGCTTCTCGGCGAGGTCGACCTGAGCCCGGCCGGGGCGGGCGGCGACTGGCACGACCGGCTGGTGCGGATCCTCACCTCGTACACCTCGGTACTGTTCGAGTACCCCGGCCTCGCCCAGTCCGCGCTGGTGGCCCGCCCCTTCGGGAAGCACTATCTGCGGCTGGTGGAGGCGCTGCTGACGCTGCTGGACGAGGGCGGCCTGGAGCCCGACCGGGCCGCGTGGCTGATCGACCTGCTGCTGCAGTACGGCACCGCGACCGCGGCCGAGCACGCCCACCGGGTCCCCGGCGACACCCCCCAGGACCAGGCGGACTGGCAGGCGCTCGCCGCGGTGGTGCGGGACGTCTCACCGCGGACCCATCCGCATATCGCCGCGCTCGGCCCGCGGCTGCTGTCCGGGTCCCCGCAGGACCGGCTGGCCTGGGGTTTCGATGTCCTGATCGCCGGGGCGCGGCACACCCCGCTGCCGGAGGTGCTCTCCCCGTCCCCGGCGGACATCGGGGACTGAACGGTGGCGCCGAGGGGCCTGAGACGGGGCGCTCGGGGGACTGAGGCGGCGGCGCCCAGGGCACTGAAGCGGCGGCGCCCAGCGGACTGAGGCGGCGGCGCCCAGGGGACTGGAGCGGCGACGCTCAGCCGCGCCCGGCGGGCCGCTCGCCGGTTGTGAGCCGGGCGATGTTGGACCGCTCGCCGTAGGTCACGGGCCGGACCCGGTAGGAGGCCCGCTTCTCGTTCGGCAGGGTGATCAGCCCGAAGGAGTTGATGTCCGGGTCGAGCACGGCGACCGGACGGAAGGAGCCGCCGCCCCGCGGCCGGTTCTCCAGCAGATAGTCCCGCTCGCCCTCTGCGTGGTCGGTCCAGGTGAACCGGATGCCGTTGGCGTGCATGATCTTCGCGCGCAGATCGGTCGGCGTCGCGGCGGGCCGCCGGGCGGGGCTGGTGCGGACACCGGCCCGCCGGATGGTGCGCGGCGGCGCCCAATCGTGCTCCTGGCGCTGTTCCGCCTTGGTGAACGACCCCTTCGGCAGCGTGACGTCCACCGGCCGGGACGCGGGTCCGTAGTACGGCCGCAGCCGGTAGTAGAAGTGGGTCTCCGGTATCAGATCCGGGTGCCGGTACGTGGTCTGGCCGAGCGGCGCGTAGGTGAGGATCGTCCAGGGCCCCCGGGGCTCGGTGGCGAACTCCACGATCCGTCCCGCGGCGCCCGGAGCCTTCCCGTGCCAGCTCAGCTTCGCGTCGACGGGGGAGACCCGGGTGACGATGAGCACGGTGCCGGTCCGGGGTTCCCGGGGAGCTTCCGGGGATGCGCACCCGCTGACTCCGGAAAGCCCGGCGACGGCGAGAACCGCCGCCGCCAGGGCGCGTACCGAGCCGCTCACTTGCGCCAGAACTTGACGTTGCTCCACACCACGGTGGCGGGGCCGTTGCCGCTGCCGGTGCGGTACGCCCCGAACTTGTCGTAGAAACTGCCGCCGGGGCTGTCCACGGTGTGCTTGAGCGAGCCGTTGATGTACGTACGGTGCTCCTTGCCCACCTCGTGCACCGTATTGACGCGCACCGTGGCCCCGACCGTCCCCGCGTTGGACAGGGTGTCCCCGCCGTGCACGGCGTACAGCCGCCCGCCCCGCTCGACCGCGAGCATGAAGTACGGACCGGCGTCGCCGTCGGTGTCGTTGAACGTCTGTTTCAGGCTGATCCGGGTGCCGCCCATGCTGGTGACCCGGAAGTATCCCTCGAACTGGTGGGTTCCCCCGTTGTAGGTGTCATAGCGCCGCTCGGCCCGCTGGTCCCCGCTCGCGGTGGAGCAGGTGAGGGTGAAGGTGAGGTTGTCGACCTGCCCGCACCCCCGCTCCTGCACCTTGAACCCCGGCGACTCGGACGACCAGCCGCCCGGTTCGACCTCGGCGTGCGCGGCGCCCGAAGCCGCCAGCAGCAGTCCGCAGGCGGCCGAGATTCCGGCAATGACGCGGTATTTGATGGACACCGTCCGACTCCTCTACTTGACCCAATAGCGGATGTTGCGGAACCGGGCCTCGGCCCGGCCGTTGCCGTGGTGATAGACGCCGTTCTTGAAGTGGCGGGTCGCCGGGCCCCGGTCGTCGACCGTCAGCACCGGTTTGTCGTCGGCGTAGACCTGGATCTTTCCGGTGCCCGCGTTGTGGGCCACCTTTAGGTTCCACCACTTGTTGTAGATACCGGACTTGATGACGGTGTCCGTATAGCGCCTGAGCGTTCCGCCGTTCTCGCTGGACGCCCGGAACATGATGTCGGTGGCCGGTGTGCCGCTCGGGTGCTTGACCCGCAGGATCTGCATGATGTCGGCGCCGTTCGTACCGGACGGCACATACACATCGGCGTCCCACATGTGCTGCCCCGAGGTGTACTCCTGCTGCCACCGCATTTCGGTGCGCGGATCGGTGCTGCTGCCCTCTTCGAGCGGCTCATCGGTGGAATTCACCCACATCGTGTGGGTCTTCGAGCCCGAGTCGTAGCGGTAGCGCTCACTCAGGTCGAGATTCCACGGCTTGTGCATCGAGTATGTGAACGACGTCTGCGTCCATCCGTCCGTCGGTGACGCCGCGGCTTCCTTCGCCGTGGCCGTCCCTCCGGACGCGACCCCCGCCGTCAGGATGCCCATGAGTGCGGCGACGGCCATGGCCGTCCTGGTGTGTGGGGAGCGTCTGGCGCGTCTGGTGGTGCGTAACGCGGGCATATGGGCCCACCTCCGGTCCGTTCCGTTCCCTGGATGGATCATGGTCTAGACCAAGAGTCAACGTAGGGCAAGGATCATGGCGTGTCCATATCAATGAACGGAATTCACGACTGTGGGTCGGCGGGATCAACTCCGCCGCAGCGCCTGCACCATGACCAGCTCCCTGGTCACGCCGTCGGCGAGGAGATCCCCCGGCTCCTGCGTGGCGACGAAACCGTGCCGCTCGTAGAGGGCGATCGCCGGGGCGTTGCCCGGGAGTACCGCGATACCGCGAGCCGCAGCGCCGTGGCGCCCGCCCGCAGCGCCCAGGTCCCGACCGCCGCGATCAGCCGGTCGCCCACGCCATGGCCGCGCGCCTCGGGGCTGACCCAGACGGACCTCAGCTCCGGCGGCCCGCCGTCCCCGGGCAGGCCGCCCGCCATTCCGACGGCCCGGCCGTCCAGCAGGGCGACGACGTGGTGGGCGCCCGGCGTCTCCAGCCGGGCGCGCCACCGCTCCTCCCCGCCGCGGGGCCAGTCGGCGAGCCGGGACGTGAAGGCGTGCGGCGCCTCGGCCGGCGCCGCCCGGCGGACGTCCCGCCACAGCGGCCAGTCGTCCCTCGTAACCACCCGCAGATCCACCATGCGGCCAGGTCTCCCGCATCACCGATTGCCGCCGATCGCCGTCGCGTACCGCCGATTCCGAGGGGAGATGGCCGGGTTCAGACCGCTGTGCCATGCTTTGAGGAAAGGCGCCCACCCTTTCGAGGGGGCGCGGCAGCGAAGGCCCCGCCGGTGGTCGTGACCGGTCGCCGCGCGAAGGCCGATCAAGGGCCCGGGTACGCCCACAAGACCGGCGGTCCGCGCACGGAGGCGGTGCAGGCGTGCTGTGACCGGGCATGTGCTGACGTTCACGGGGACCGCGCTGGTGGCTGTCTATGTGCTGGACGCGGAAGGTGCCGAGCTGCGGTTGGCCGAAACGGTGCGCAACGCCGGGCGGTCGTACGCGCTGCCGGCCCGCTACCCGCTCTCCGGGCGCTCGCCCGTCACCGACGCCTTCCATGACGGCCGCCCCCTGTGGCTGACCCCCACCGAACTCGCCGCCTACGGCCCCACCGGCCCCACCACCCCGGAAACCCCCACCACACCCGGCGTCTCGCTGGGGGTGCTGCCGCTCGGCGGGGACGGCAAGGGGCTGGGGTGTCTGGTGGTCGTGGACGAGGCACCCGACGGCATCGACGCCGACCGCCGGGGCTTCATCGAGCTCTACGCCCACCACGTGGCCGCCGGGATCGAGGCGGCCGGGCCGCAGGCGCTCACCCAGCCGCATCCCGACCTCCCCGGCCCCACCCTGGACCGGCTGCGGGTCGGTTCGTTCGTGCTGCACCTCGGCAGTGGGCGGATGACCGCCGACACCCAGGTGCTCGAGCTCTTCGGCATCGCGGGGGAGGACTTCGACGGACGGGTGGAGACCCTGCTGACGGTCGCCGTCCCGGACGACGTGCCCGCCCTGATGTCGGTCCTGGAGCCCGACGTGCTGACCTCCGGCACCGCGCAGCTCGAGTTCCGGATCCGCCGGCCCAACGGTGAGCTGCGCTGGCTGGGCCTGCGCGCCCGGGTCGAGACGGGCCCGGACGGCACGCCCCGGCGCATGCTCGGCGTGGTCGCGGAGACCTCGTACCTGCGGCCCCGCGCCGACGAGGTGTCCCTGGTGCAGCGGCTGTCCGCCGCCCTGGCCGGGGCCACGACCGTCCGGGACGTGGGCCGGGCCGTGGTCGGCGCGCTGCGCGATCCGCTCGGGGCGGGCCGGGTGGCGGTCGCCGAGGTCCAGGCCGATCAGTTGGTGGTCGGCGTCCTCTCGCCCGCCGAGCCCGCCGCCTGGCCAGAGGTGTGGCGGTCCGCCTGGCGGTCCGAATGGCCCGAGCCGCCGAGCCATGCCCTCCCCACGCTGGCGGAGGCGCTGCGGGAGGGCCAGGTCAGCATCTGGCCCGAAGGCTCCGCCCTCGAACCCGGACTCGCCGGTATCGGCCCCGGCGGCCTCGCCGTACTCCCGCTCCCGGCGGACGGCCGGATCGTCGGGGTGTGCCTGATCGGCTGGGAGCGGCGGCATGAGTTCGGCCCGGAGGAGCGCTCGCTGCTGACCGCCACCGCCGGTCTGGTGGGGCAGGCCCTGGTGCGCGCGCACGCCCTCGACGCCGAGCACGAGCTGGCCACCATGCTCCAGCGCAGCCTGCTGCCGCGGAAGCTGCCGGAGCTGCCCGGAGGGGTGGCCGTCACCCGCTATCTGCCCGCGACGATGGGCCTGGAGGTGGGCGGCGACTGGTACGACGTGATCCCGCTGGCCGACGGCCATGTGGCCCTGGTCATCGGGGATGTGCAGGGCCACAGCGCCGCGGCCGCCACCATCATGGGCCAGATGCGCACCGCCATCCGGGCCTACGCCGTGGAGGGCCATCCGCCCGATGTGGTCGTGGCGCACGCCAACCGCCTGCTCGTCGGCATGGAGACCGACCTCTTCGCCACCTGCTGCTACGCCGACCTCGACATGGAGGAGGGCGAGGCGTGGTTCGTCCGGGCCGGACACATCCAGCCGCTGCTGCGCCACCCGGACGGCACCACCGAGGAGCTCGATGTCGAGGGCGGCCCGCCGCTGGGCGTGGTCGCGGACGCCGAGTTCCCGATGACCGCGGCCGGGCTGTCCTCCGGCACCCTGCTCGCCCTGGTCACCGACGGCCTGGTCGAGTCCGCCCGGCTCGACTTGGACGAAGGGGTGCGCCGGGCGCGCCAGGCGCTCGCCCGCGCCGACCCGGCCGACCCCGGCGGGGTGGCGGACGAGCTGCTCGGCGGACACAGCCGCCGGGACGACGATGTGGCGCTGCTGTTGCTGCGCTACGACGGGATGCGGGTGCGGCCCACCCGGGCGAGCTGGACGGTGTGGCGGCTGCCCGACGCCGTGATGCACGCCCGCCGCTTCACCGCCCGCACCCTGCGCAACTGGGGCCTGCCGGACGAGCTGGACGTGGCGCTGCTGGTCACCTCCGAGCTGGTCACCAACGCCCTGGTGCACACCCGGGGCGAGGTGCGGCTGAATCTGACGCTGACCGCGGACCGGCTGCGGATCGCGGTCAACGACCCCTCGCCGCGCACCCCCGTCAAACCGGCGACCGTGGACTGGGAGGCGACCGGCGGGCGGGGGCTGCTGCTCATCGAGGCCATGTCGCAGACCTGGGGCTCGGTGCCGCTGAGCGGGGGCAAGCAGGTCTGGGGTGAGCTCTCCCTGTCGTCCCCGCGGGAGGAGCCCCCAAGCGGGCCGCCCCCGGAGGAGCCGCCGGAAGGACCGACCGACGCGGAAGACGAACCGTGGACGCGGGGGGCGAGGGGGAGGAGAGGGAGGAGGGCAAGGCGATGAGCCGTTCCCGTACGACCGCCTGGACGCGCTCCCGGACGACCGCTTGGCCGCACGCCTGGACGCGCTCCCGTACGACCGCCCGGACGCGCACTTCGACGCGTGCTCGGACGGACGCCCCGACGCGTGCCCGGCCGCGCTCCCGGGCGCGTAATCACCTCCGTGCGGCCGTCGCCGTCGCGGTGGGCCTGGTCCTTGCCGTGTCCCTCGCCGCCTGCGGCAAGGCGGCTCAGGTCGGCCAGACGGTCGGCGCGGCCGGGCCGCACCGCGGGCCGCTGCGGATCGGCCTGCTGCTCCCGGAGAACGAGATCGTCCGTTTCGAACGCTTCGACGCACCCCTGATCCAGAAGCGAGTCAAGGAGCTCTGCCCGCGCTGCACGGTGAGCTACGCCAGCGCCCAGCACGATCCGGCCGCCCAGCGCAACCAGATCGAAGCCATGATCACGAACGGGATCGATGTGCTCATCCTGGACGCGGTGGACACCAAGGCCATCCGCCACTCCGTGATCCAGGCCCGCCGCGCCAACGTCCCGGTCGTCGCCTACGACCGTCTCGCGGAGGGGCCCATCTCCGGCTACGTCTCCTTCGACGGCGCGCGCGTCGGCCGGCTCCAGGGCGAGGCGCTGCTGAGGGCGCTGGGCCCGAACCCCAAGAACCGCCAGATCGTCATGATGAACGGCTCGTCGACCGACCCCAACGCGGACTGGTTCGAACAGGGCGCGCGCTCCGTCCTCCAGGGCAAGGTCAAGATCGTCAAGTCCTACGAGACCGTCGGCTGGCGGCCGGAGAACGCCAACCGCAACATGTCCGCCGCCATCGCCGCCCTGGGCCCCCATGCCATCGACGGCGTCCTCGCCGCCAACGACGGCCTGGCCTCGGGTGTCATCAGCGCCCTCAAGACGGCCCGGATCCATCCGATACCCCCGGTCACCGGCCAGGACGCCGAGCTCGCGGGCGTTCAGCGGATCGTCAAGGGTGAGCAGTACATGAGCGTCTACAAGCCGTTCAGGCCCGAGGCGTACACCGCCGCGGAGATGGCCATCGCACTGGGACGCGGCAGATCGCTCAACGGGATCGCGACGCAGCGGGTCAACAACTCCACCACCCGGGGCATCCCCGCGGTGCTGCTCACTCCGGTGGCCGTGACCGTGCACAACATCAAGAGCACCGTCATCAAGGACGGTCTGTATCGCGTCGATCAGATATGCACCAAGAAGTATGCGGATGACTGCCGCAGGGCCGGGCTCATCGGCCGGAACGGCTCATCGCACGACGCGGGATGAAGGGAGGAGCGGATGGCCCAACCGTCGGCCCCGCCCCTGCTGGCGCTGCGTGGCGTCTTCAAGCGCTTCGCCGCGGTCGAGGCGCTCACGGACGTCGATCTGGAGATCCACGCCGGTGAGGTCATCGCCCTGGTGGGTGACAACGGCGCGGGGAAGTCAACCCTGGTCAAGGCGATCGCGGGGGTCGAACCGGCCGACATGGGCACCCTCGAATGGCGGGGCCGCCCCGTGCACGTCGGCCGCCCGCACGACGCCCAGCATCTGGGGATCGCCACCGTCTACCAGGACCTCTCGCTCTGCGACAACCTCGACGTCGTCGGCAATCTCTTCCTCGGCCGTGAGATCACCCGGTTCGGCATCCTGGACGAGGTGGAGATGGAGCGCCGTACCCGCGATCTGCTGGCCACCCTCGCCATCCGCATCCCCGATGTGCGCAGGCCCGTCGCCTCGCTCTCCGGAGGCCAGCGGCAGACCGTCGCCATCTCCCGGGCGCTGCTCGGCGAGCCGCGCCTGGTCATGCTGGACGAGCCCACCGCCGCCCTCGGCATCGAGCAGACCGCCCAGGTCCTCGACCTGGTGGAACGGCTCCGAGAACGCGGCCTCGGAGTGCTGCTGATCAGCCACAACCTGGGCGATGTCAAGGCCGTCGCCGACTATGTCGCGGTGCTGCGCCTGGGCCGCAACAACGGGTTCTTCGACGTCACCACCACCTCCCAGGAACAGATCGTCTCCTCCATCACCGGCGCCTCCGACAACGCGGTGACGCGGCGGGCGACGCGGGAAGGGGAGTTGTGAGCGTGCCCGGCGGGATCGGCGGACCCAGCGCGCACGGTGCCGAACGCTTCGCCGACGCTTTCGGGCGCAAACTGGGCGGTGGAGCGCTCGGCTCCGTCCCGGTCGTGCTCGGACTGCTCGCGATCTGGCTGATCTTCCAGATCCTCAATCCTCACTTCCTCTCCCCGCGCAACCTCTCCAACCTCAGCGTGGACATCGTCGGCACCGGCATGATCGCGGTCGGTGTGATCTTCGTTCTGCTGATCGGCGAGATCGATCTGTCGGTGGGCTCGGTGAGCGGCCTGGCCTCCGCCCTGTTCGCCGTGTTGAGCGTCAACTACGGCATGCCCGAGCCACCCGCCATCGTCCTGGCAGTGCTCTGCGGTACGGCGGTCGGCTTCGTCCACGGCTTCTTCACCGCCGTGGTCGGCGTCCCCGCGTTCGTGGTCACCCTCGCCGGACTGCTGGGGTGGTACGGGCTGATGCTCGCCATCATGGGCGCCTACGGCACCATCAACCTCGACGATCAGGGCCTGGTCGCCAAGCTGACCAACTTCTACTTCTCCGATGTCGCCGCCGCCTACGCCCTGGCGGCGGTCGGCACGGCCGGGTACTTCCTGACCGCCTGGCGGGACGTCACCCGCCGCCGCGCCGTCGGCGTGCCCTTCCGCGCCCCGGCCGAGATCGCCCTGCGCACGGGGGTGCTCGCGGTGATCGCCTTCGCCGCCGCGTACGTGCTCAACAAGTTCCAGGGCCTGCCCCTCGCCCTCCTGATCTTCCTGGTCGTCCTCGTCATCCTCGACTACGTCCTGCGCCGCACGGCCTACGGGCGGATGATCTTCGCCCTGGGCGGCGGGGTCGAGGCGGCCCGTCGCGCCGGGGTCAATGTGGTCTGGGTGCGGACCTCGGCGTTCATGATGTCGAGCACGATGGCCGCCATCGGCGGCCTGTTCCTGGCCTCCCGGATCAACTCGGTCAGCCAGACATCGGTCTCCACCGACCTGCTGATGAACGCCATCGCCGCGGCCGTCATCGGCGGCACCAGCCTCTTCGGCGGCCGCGGCAGCACCTGGTCCGCCCTGCTGGGCGTCCTGGTCATCCAGTCGATCGCCTCGGGCGTGGCACTCATGGACATCCAGACCGCCGTGCAATTCATGATCACCGGCGGGGTGCTGCTGCTCGCCGTCGTCGTCGACTCCCTGTCCCGCCGCGCACAACGGGCACACGGCCGGGCCTGATGTTCCGGCGCGACCATTCGCACTAAGCGGTCGTGTCGTTCCTGCCGCTGATCGCGGCCGTTGGGCAGGCTGCGGGGCAACATTGGCCGACCGAATTATCGAGCTTTTCGAGAAGGTGGCTCTGGTGAAGAAGCTCATTCGCGTACTGGTGCTGGGTACTTCCGTTTCCTGCGCCCTGGTCTTCGGAGGCGTCAACGCGGCACAGGCCCAGCAGTGGCCCGGCCTTCCCGACGCGTTCTTCCGCGGCCTCACCACGCTGGGGCCGGACCAGGACAATCAGTGCGACTCCAGATTGTCGGTGGGATCCCCCGTGGACAGCGTGGGCGCTGGAGTCAGCGCCAGTGCGGCCCAGCCCGGCTCGACCGGCGGTTCGGGATCCGACTGCCGGAACACCCGCGGCTAGCGGACCGTGTCCGTGACCGACACGGGAGGGACCGGCCCCGGCCGGTCCCTCTGCCGACGACTCTTCTTGGCTCTTCTCAAGCCCTCGCGAACGTCAGGAAGTCGGCCCAGGCGGTAGCGGGTATGCGGAGGCGGGGACCGCCGGGGTTCTTGGAGTCCCGTATGTGGACGGTGGTGGAGGTGGTGGCGACCTCGACGCACTGGCCGCCGGTGTTGTCGCTGTAGCTCGACTTGTGCCAGTCGTAGGCGACCTCGACGCACTCGCCGCCCGTGTTGTCGCTGTAGCTGCTCTTGAACCACACGAGTCTGCTCATAACTCACCCATCAACTTCTCGATGAAGCGTACGGATTCCTCCGGCCTGAGGGCCTGAGACCTGATCATGGCATAGCGGCGGGCCAGAACACCGACCTCTTCCGGCTTGGACAACAGGATGCTTTGGCCATGGCCCTCAAGGTAGGCCACGGGCGTTTCCTCGGGTGTCTCGATCAACGTCATCGGGCCGGGAAGCCCGGCGTGCCCAGCTTGGCTCATGGGCATGACCTGGACGACGACATTCGGGCGGGCGGTGCACTCGGTGAGGTGTGCGTACTGGGCGCGCATGACCTCCGGCCCGCCGATGTGGCGCCGTAGCGCGGCCTCTTCGAGGATGACATTGACCACGGCTGCCGGTTTGCGGTCAAAGAGTGCTTTGCGGTCCATTCGCGCGGCGACGAGCTTCGTGACCTCCTCTCTGTCGAGCGGCGGGAATGCGTAGTCGAACAGCGCCGTGGTGTACTCCTCAGTCTGTAGCAGGCCGTGAATCAGATGCGTGCAGTACGACGACAGACTGAGCGCTTCCTGCTCCAACTGGGCGAGCCCCTGAAAGTGGGCCGGATACCGCTCAAGCCGCAAGTACTTGATCGCGGAACGAAGTAACCCGCCCGCGTCCAGTGCCTTCTCGGCCGCGTCGATGAACTCGTCCGTCGGCGGCTTGGCGCATGTCTCCACGGCGCTCACCGCCGACCCCGTGTAGTTCATGAGCGCGCCGAGCTCGTCCTGGGTCAGCCCCGACCGCTCGCGCAGAAGCCGCAGGACAGCGGCGAAGTACTGCACGGTCGGCGGAGCGGAGTCCTTCTTCTTCGACTGGGCCACGCAGGCCACCCCCTCAACATCGGTCAACGCCAATCAACCTGCGTTCGACCAGAGTTGTCGGTCGTCGCAGTCGACGCTCTGTTACTGGTGAAGGTAGCCGCCTGCACTGACAGTGGGAGCATGAACGCGGAAAGTCACGATGTAAACCCGCTCCATGGCTGGATGCAGAGGTTTACACCCGTCCCCCCTCCGTCCCCCACGCCCGCCGCGCTGCCGATGCCGCCCTCCGCGCCTGGGGCCTGGACCGGGGCTCGGCCGCCCTCGTCCTGCTCGTCGTCTCCGAGCTGGCGACCAACGCGGTCTGCCATGGACGCGTACGGGGGCGGTACTTCGAGGTGCGTATCGCATATGACGCAGAAAAATTGGTCGGGGTCGAGGTGTCCGACCCGCGCGAGGGCTGCCCCGCCCTGGCGGACCCGACCCCGGACGACGAGTCCGGACGCGGTCTGGCGATCGTGGACACGCTCGCCGACGCATGGGGCGTCCGTGAACGCATCGTAGGCAAAACCGTCTGGGCCCGAATCCGCCTCTAGCGGTACCCGCCCCGGCGCGCGCCGCCGTCTTACTCGGAGAACGCGTAGGTCCGGACGGGATCGAGGTGCAGTTCGTGGGGCCCGAAGCAGTCGGCCGCGAGGGTCGCGACCGGAGCACCGCAGGGGCAGGCCCGGTTGAGCCCCTCGTCGCCTGTCGGTCCGCAGCACCCGTTGCTGTTCGTCTTCCTCTGTTCCAAGTGCGGCACCGCGATCACGCCGGAGCTGGCCGAGCTTGCCGCCATCCCTGACGTCTCCGACGACGACCGCGACCGGGACCGGGACCGGAAGACACGCCGGGCACCTTCCACCGTTCCGCGGGGCCGCTACGCGATCGATCCCGAGCCCTGGGGGTAGTTCTCGCCGAAAAAACAACGCTAAGCTGTTGATCATGGTCCGGCCGTAGCCCCGAGGGTGCTGACTCGGTTCGCATACTCGCGGCGGGCCTTGCACTGTGCCGGGACTGCGGGGACGCCCTGGGCGCCGTCGAGCGGCTGGCAGCGGGCGAGGAGCTGGTGGTGCACCGCGAGGACGGCGGTCACGCGCAGGGTGTAGCCCTGGCCGCGCCGTACGGTCGCCCCCTGGTCGAGCGCGGCCTGCTGAGCGGGCTCCAACTCGGTGGTGCGGAGGAAGTCGGCGACCTTGCCCGGCATGTCGAGGGTGACCGGCAACTCCGGGGCCGGGACGGGTTCGGCGGCGGCGACGTGCTCGGGCAGGAGGTCGGCGACGGCGGTACGGATGGCGCCGCGGCTGACGCTGTACTCGCGGCCCAGTGCGGCGATGGACTGGCCCTCCAGGTAGGCGGCCCGTACGTCGGTGACCGTGTCGCGCGCGAGGACGGGGCGGCGTCCGCCCTTGTTGCCCTTGGCCGCGGCGGCCCGCAGCCCGTCGTACGTCAGCTCGCGTTGGAGATCGCGCTGGAGTTCGCCGGCGGCGGCGAGAGTCTGCACCATGAACTTCACGGTGACCAGCAGCTCGCCGGTGCGCGGGTGGCGGGCGGTGAGGTCCATGCCGGAGAACGCGCCGTCGTGGATGCGCAGCGCGAGCCGGTCGCGGTGCAGGACGTCGAGCACGTCGAGGATGTGCCCGGTGCCGCGCACCAGGCGGAACATCTCGGAGATGTGCACGGTGTCACCCGGCCGTGCATAGGTGAGCAGGTCGCCGAACTTCGGATGCTCAAGCGGGTGTAGGCGGCTGGAAGTGCCAGACTCCTCCTCGAAGACGACCGGTCCTCGATCCCGGCCTCGTCCAGGACGAGGTTCTGCCGGTCAGTCGACTGCTGGTCGGTCGACACCCGCTTGTAGACGAGATTGGCCACGCTGTTCCCCGCTCCTGTCGGCGCATCGGACCTCGGGTGTCATCTAACCCTGTCGTCAATCGCCATCGGATCTCATTGGATCGGAGCCGTCGTCAGGCCCCGGAATCATTGGGTTCATTGGACGCACGCCGCCTCTGTCGTCATTCGATCGTTTCCCGACATCATGGCCATTGCCTGTGCTTTTGCTGGAAGATCGGCCTGTGACGGGCGGCACTCGGGAAAGGGGCCTTGACGTCCGATTTTTCGTGAGACTGCTGCCGGGACGAGAGACGCGACGGACGCTGTTCGTTACAGCTCGGGTTCGGCAGCGCCGATCATGCGTCGTACATGCTTGAGGAAGGTGCGGGTGGCGGGATGCGTAGGGGTGCGCGGCCAGACCAGGCGCACCGTCACGGGGGCGGAGTCCGCGAGGGGCAGGTAGCGGACATCGGGATGCGGGTGGCTGTGCTCGGTGGCCTCCGTGGTGACGCCGACCGCTTCTCCGGTGGCGATCGTGGTGAGCCACTCGTCGACGTTGGCCACCTCGAACGTGGCGGGCTGCTGCCCGCGGGGCCAGAGGTTGGCCGTGCTGGCGGCGGTGGCGCAGAGTACGACCGACCGGTCGGCGAGGTCGGCCAGACGCACGACGGAGCGGCCGGCCAGCGGGTCGCTGTCCGACACGGCGGCCAGACGGCGCTCCCGGTAGAGTTCCTCGGTCATCAGCTCGGCGTCGGCAGTGGGCGGAGTGCGCAGGAAGACGGCGTCGATCTCGCCCCGGCGGAGCGCCGCTTCGGGATCGTTCCGGCGGTGTACCCGTACCGGGATGTCGGGGTGCTGTTCACGCCAGGCCCGCAGCAACGGCACGGTACGGTCGCCGAGGGCCGCCCAGGCGAAGCCGATCCGCAGCGGCCGCAGCCCCGCCTGGGCCTCCGACAGCGCATCGTCCAGCTGATTGAGGATCAGGTGAGCGCGCTCATACAGCAGGCGACCGGCGTCGGTCAGGGAGAGCTGGCGGGTGGTGCGCTCCACCAGGCGCGTGCCGAGCCGGCTCTCCAGTTGCTCCAGGGTCCGGGACAGCGCGGGCTGGCTGATGTGCAGAGCGGCAGCGGCACCGGTGATGGTGCCCTCGTCCCCGATCGCGGCCAGTGCTCGCAGATGCCGCAGCTCGACATTCATAACCGCCAAGCATAAGCGCTTCGCAAACGGCATTTCCCTGCCCCGGTGGGCCGGGCCTAGCGTCGCTGACATGAAGATTCTGCTCATCGGTGCCACCGGCACGCTCGGCACGGCCGTGCACAAGGAGCTGTCCGCCCGAGGCCATGAGATCCTGGCTGTCGGGCGCACCGGCGGCGACCTGCGGTACGACGTCACTGACCCCGCCCAGACCGCCGCGATGTACGAGTGCGCCGGCCGTGTGGACGCGGTGGTCAGCACCGCCGGCGACGTGCCGTTCAAGCCGGTCACGGAGATGACCCCCGAGGACTATCTGGCAGCCTTCCAGGGCAAGGCGCTCAGCCAGATCGACCTGGTCCGGCAGGGCGTGACCCGCATCGCCGAGCGGGGCTCCTTCACTCTGATCACGGGCGTACTGGCACGCGAGCCGATCCCCACGGGCACCGCCGCCTCCATGGCCAACGGCGCGGTGGAGGCGTTCGTGTGCGCCGCCGCCATCGAGATCGCCCCGCAGCGCATCAACGCGGTCAGCCCCACCGTCTTCACCGAGAGCCTCTCCTACTACGGGAACTACTTCCCCGGCATGGGTTCGGTTGATCTCGCCGACGTCGCCCAGGTCTACGTCCGCTCCGTCGAGGGCGCCCAGACCGGCCAGGTCTACGCGCTGTAGAGGCGAGTTGTCGCAGACCAGGTGCTCGCCGACGATGCGGCGGGCACCGCGGTCGCGGCAGCGGAGCGGCTACGCGCCGCCGGGCTACCCGTCGGTACGGTCAGCGTCGGCTCCACACCGACCGCGCACGCGGCCGAGGACCTCACCGGTGTCACCGAAGTGCGCGGGCCAACGGTGCGGCCGTGCACGTCAAGGGGGGCTTCAGTGGCAGCCCTGTCTGGGACAACGAACTGGGTGCCGCCGTCGGGATGATGGTGGCGGCGCAGCCGGTGCGTGAGGCCCAGCAGGCGTTCGTCCTGCGGACGAGAACTCTTCTGAAGGAAGTGCCCGAACTCGCCCCGTACGTGAGTCCGGCCACGCCTTTTCGGGGCCTGTCCACCTTTCAGGAGGATGACGCGGATGTCTTCTTCGGCCGGGACGACGACATCGAGCGAGTGGTCACCGCGCTGAGGGGCGACCAGCTCACCATCACGGTGTACGGGCCGTCGGGCTGCGGCAAGTCGTCGCTCGCACTGGCCGGTGTGGTGCCGAGGATGCGGCGGGACGGCTACCAAATTCTGCAGTTGAACGCCACACGTTTCGCTTCTCTGCGGTCCGCGCTCGCCACCGAACTGTTCGAGATCTCCAGGTCGGAGCCGCACGGGCCACCGCGTGCGCAAAACGCCGACCAAGTGGAGGCGTGGCTCGCCAACTTGGGGCTGGCGGACACCGTACACCGTGCCCTGGGTTCATCGGCCGACCGGCTCCTCGTCGTACTCGATCAGGCCGAAGCGCTTCTGGAAGGTTCCGAAGCCGTTGCCGAGGAGCTCGCCGGTCTGCTGTTCTCCGAGCTGCCGCGGGACGGGTTACGGGTGTTGATCACGCTGCGGGCCGACTTCATGGACGCGGCGCTGAACCACGCGCGCTTCGGCTCCGCGCTGAACAGGGGGGTGACGGTCCCGCTCACACCGATGTCCCGGGATCAGCTCGCTGAAGTGATCAGTGAACCGGTCAAGCGCATCCCGGCCGTGGAGTACGACCCGGGCCTCGAGCGGCGCATCCTCGATGACGCGGGCGGCGAACCGGGCATCATCCGGGGCCGGGACGACGGCGGAAACGGTGACAAGTTGCCCGGACAGCCCTACCCTGGTCCGCTTCCGCCGCCGACTCCTGACGGTGGGCCCGGGGTGCCGAACCCGCCCAAGGTCGCATGACGTTCGAGGGCATCGCCCGGTCCGGCCGGGCCGCGTTGGGGCGGGTGCTTCTCGACGCGGGGGTGATGGGGCAGGACTGGGCGCCGACCTTCGCCGCCGTCGACCGGGCCGCGTTTCTGCCGGAGTTGATGTGGCCGTTCGACACGCGGACACAGGGGGCCGTCGCCATCGACAAGGCCGAGGACCCGGATGCCTGGTACGCCGCCGCCGACAGCGATGCGCCCATCGTGACGCAGTGGAACGACGGCGAGCACACCGGCCCCGCGCCGGGGCGGGCGTCCACCAGTTCATCGTCCATGCCTTCTGTCGTCTACGCCCTGCTGCGGGACCTGGCCGTGGACGAGGGCATGGCCGTGCTCGACGTGGGCACCGGCACGGGCGAGACCGCCGGGGCGCTGGCGCATCGCTGTGGCGGCCGTAAGGTCACCACGGTCGAGGTGGACCCCGCCGTGTCGCGGCACGCACGTCAGCGGCTGGCCGCGGCGGGGTTGCGGCCGGAGGTCGTGCTCGGCGACGGCGGTAAGGGCTGTGCGGGCGGCGCGCCGTATGACCGGGTCCTGGCCACCGTCGGCCTTCGGGAGATCCCGGGGGCATGGATCGAGCAGACGCGGCCCGGGGGCGTGATCGTCGCCCCCTGGGGCACGCACTACACCCATGCGGACGCGGTGGCCCGGCTGGTGGTGCGTGGGGACGGGACGGCGTCGGGGCGATTCACCGGCCCCGTCGAGTTCATGAAGCTGCGCGGCCAGCGGCTGTCGCTGCCGCCGCACCATGCCTACGTCCCGGCCGAGGGAGAGGGTGGCGCCGACACCTCGACCACCGGCATTCCCGAGGGAGAGTTCGTCACCCCGCGGTACGCCGCCCTTCCCTTCGCGCTGGGGCTCCGGGTACGGCATTGCGTGCAGGTGGTGGCCGCCCCGCACGATGGCGCGCGACCCATGTGGCTCTACGGGCTGACCGACCGTTCCTGGGCGTGTGTCGTGTTCCGTGAGGGGGAGGCGGAAGCGCGCGTGTGGCAGGCGGGGGAGCGGCGGTTGTGGGATGAGGCCGAGGCCGCGTACGGGTGGTGGGTCGGCCATGGCAGGCCGGATCACACCCGCTTCGGCCTCACGGTCGGCCCGGGCCCCGCCGGTCAGCGGGTGTGGCTGGACGATCCGGCCGATTCCTGGTCCCCGCAGAGCGGGGTGTGCGGCGACGCGCTCCTGGCCAACTCATGGGCTGCCGTAAGTGGAATCGATCCGTCCTGGTAACCCGCCGTCCGCCGGGTCGCGGGGGCGCTGTGCCACGCTTGAAGCCGGTTCGCGCGCATGGTGCGGGCCGGTGACGTGAAGTGAGGCCGCGGCGTGCAGAAGCCCCGATGGAAGACGGTGGGGGGAACCCTGCTGCGGGTGACGGCGGTGTGGGCGGTGGCCACGCTCACGATGCTGGCGCTCGCCGGGATCCTGCCCGACTTTCGCCTGAAGTCGGATGGCGGTGACAGCGCGACGCGGATCGCGATCACGGCGGCCATCGGCGCCGGAGTCTTCGGTGTGCTCAGCGCGCTGGTGTGGCCGCTGCTCGTACGGGCGTTGCTGCTGATGCCCGCGCTGGTGCTGGGGCTGCTGGTGTTCGTGCTCAACGGCTCGATGCTGCTGATCGCGATCAGCCTGATCCCGGACGGGCGCGGTGCCGTCGAGCCGGAGACCGCCGTCGTGGTCGCGGCCGTGATGTCCGCCGCGTCGTCGGCGACGAGCACCTTCCTGGCCGTGCGGGACGACGGCGCGTACCGGCGGCGGCTGGCCCGGCTGGCCGGGCGGCGCAGGCGGCGGCTCGGTGAGGACGGCGGGAGCGAAGAGCCCCCGGGGACGGTGTTCCTGCAACTCGACGGGGTGGGGCACGCGGTGCTGCGGGGGGCGCTGCGGGAGCGCGACAACCGGCCCCCGGTGATGCCCACCGTCGCGCGCCTGATCCGGAGCACCCACAAGGTCACGCCCTGGCGCACCGACTGGTCCAGCCAGACCGGCGCCAGCCAACTCGGCATCCTGCACGGCTCCAACGAGGATGTGCCCGCCTTCCGCTGGTACGAGAAGAAGAGCGGGGAGGTGATGGTGAGCAACCGGCCGACCAGCGCGGCGGTGCTCCAGCGCCGCGCGGCCGCCCGGGCCGGACACGACGGGCTCCTCACGGTGGACGGGGCGAGCCGGGGCAACCTCTTCACCGGCGGCGCCGATCAGCTTGCCCTGGTCCTCTCGGTCGCGGCGCGGCGCGGTCCGCACAACCGCTCCCGCTCCGGATACTTCGCGTACTTCGCCGACCCCGCCAACGCGACCCGCACCGCCGTGTCGTTCCTCGCCGAGGTCGTCCGGGAGATCTGCCAGTCCACGCGCGCCAAGCTGCGCCGCGAGACGCCCCGGGTCAAGCGGGGCGGGCTGTATCCGTTCATCCGCGCGTTCGCCACCGTCGTGGAGCGGGACGTGGTGGTGACGGCGGTGATGGGGGACATCCTCTCGGGCCGTACCGCGATCTACGCCGATCTGGTGGCGTACGACGAGGTGGCCCACCACTCGGGGCCGCGCAGCCGGGACGCCCGGCAGGTGCTCGCCCGGCTCGACCGCTCCATCGCGCTGATCGCCAAGGTCGCCGACCGCGCCCCGCGCGACTACCGGATCGTGCTGCTGTCCGACCACGGGCAGAGCCCCGGCGAGACCTTCGCGGGCGCGTACGGGCTGACGCTGGAGGAC
This sequence comes from Streptomyces violaceusniger Tu 4113, assembly GCF_000147815.2. Taxonomy (NCBI): domain Bacteria; kingdom Bacillati; phylum Actinomycetota; class Actinomycetes; order Kitasatosporales; family Streptomycetaceae; genus Streptomyces; species Streptomyces violaceusniger. The sequence goes on from NC_015957.1 coordinate 2,595,964, forward strand.
CTGGTGCGGGTCGGCTGCGGTCTGCCCGTGTCGCGGCGGGCCGGGCGGACCCCGAGCGGGGCGGAGGCGCGCGAGGCGGGGCGGGCGGCGCTGCACCGGCCGGAGAAGCCCGAGGTGGACGGGGACGGGCGGTGCGCCGGACGGGATGCCTGGGGCGGACGGGGCGGTCAGGGCGGCGGGCGCGGCCCGGCCGACGCCGCCGGGGTCGCCCACAAAGCTGACACAGCCGACCCGGCCGGTGTCGCGGGCGGCGCCGCCCCCGCGTCCGATCCGATCGTGCTCGCGTCCGGAAATCTGGGCCTGGTCTCCTTCCCCGATGTGCCGGGGCGGATGAGCCGCGAGCAGATCGACGCCCGCCATCCCGCGCTGCTGCGCACGCTCGCCGACCACCCCGGGGTGGGCTTCCTGCTCGTACGGTCCGAGGCGCATGGCGCGGTGGTGCTGGGCGCCGAGGGCGCCGAGCACCGTCTGGACACCGGGGAGGTCTTCGGGGCGAGCCCGCTCACGGTCTTCGGTCCCGGCGCCGAGGCAGCCGTACGGCGCACCGCGCACTTCCGGAACACCCCCGACATCATGGTCAACTCCGCCTACGACCCGGCGCGTGGCACGGTGCACGCCTTCGAGGAGCAGATCGGCTCGCACGGCGGGCTCGGCGGGGAGCAGGGCCATCCCTTTCTGCTGTGGCCGGCCGAGCTGACCCCGCCGGTGGCCGCGGGGGAGGAGCTGGTCGGGGCGGAGCGGGTGCACCGGGTGCTGCGGCGCTGGCTGGAGGAGGCGGACGGGCCTCAGGTGCCGGAGGAGGAGACAGCGGCCACGGGGGAGAGGTATGCGCCGACGATGGCGGTGGCGCTGACGGGAGCGGGCCCGGCGGCAGAGGCCCCGGCGGCGGAGGCCCCGGCCGCGCAGGGGCCGACGGAGGTGGAGGTACCGGCCGAAACGGGGCTGCCGAGGGCGTCCGACGTGGCGCGCACGGTGCAGGATTCCCGGTGGGACGGCGCTCCCGCCGCACCATTTACCGTGGTCAGCCCGGGTCTGCCGAACAAAACCCGGTGATTTGGATGCACCCTACACGTTCTGTGACCATGGTCATATGCACGACCAGCCCCACTCCCGCCGCTTCGGCCTGCCCACGGCGACCGCGCTCGTCATGGGAAACATCATCGGCGGCGGCATCTTTCTGCTGCCCGCCTCCGTCGCCCCGTTCGGCACCCTCAGCCTCCTTTCCTTCGTCGTCCTGACGGTGGGCGCCATCGCGCTCGCGCTGGTCTTCGGGCGGCTCGCGGAGCGCGACCCCCGCACCGGCGGGCCGTATGTGCACGCCCGCGCGGCCTTCGGCGACTTCGCCGGCTTTCTGTCGGCCTGGTCGTACTGGACGATGACCTGGGTGAGCAACGCGGCGCTCGCGGTGGCGGCGGTCGGCTATGTGCATGTGCTCGTCCCCGGCCATGACTCGAAGGGCGCGAACCTGGCCGTGGCGCTGCTGGCGCTCTGGCTCCCCGCGCTCGCCAACCTCGCGGGCACGCGCTGGGTGGGCGCGGTGCAACTCGTCTCCACCGTGCTGAAGTTCATCCCGCTGCTCTTCGTCGCCATCGTCGGCCTCTTCTTCTTCGACCCGCACAATCTCGGCTCGTTCAACGAGAGCGGCGGCAGCGCGCTCGGCGGCGTATCGGCGGCTGCCGCGATCCTGCTCTACAGCTACGTGGGCGTGGAGTCGGCCTCGATGAGCGCGGGCGAGGTCCGGGACCCGGAGCGCAATGTGGGGCGGGCGAGCGTGCTGGGCACGGTCGGCGCGGCCGTGGTCTATCTGCTCGGCACGGTGTCGGTCTTCGGCACCGTCGCCCACAAGGACCTGGTCGGCTCCACCGCCCCCTTCTCGGACGCGGTCGACGCGATGTTCGGCGGGGGCTGGGGCCCTACGCTGATCGCGCTCGCCGCCGTGGTGTCCATCGTCGGCGCGCTCAACGGCTGGACCCTGATGAGCGCGCAGGCCCCGTACGCGGCCGCACGGGACGGGCTCTTCCCGGCCGCGTTCGCCACCAGGCGGCGCGGGGTGCCGACCTTCGGCGTCATCGTCGGCGTGCTCCTGGCGTCCCTGCTCACCGTGGTCAACTACACCTCGGGTTCGAGCGGGCTCTTCGAGATCCTCGTGCTGATCACCACCTTCTCGGCGACGGTCCCCTATCTGCTGGCGGCGGGCGCGCAGCTCTACTTCCTGCTGTCCGGGCGCCGCGAGCAGGTGCGGACCGGGCGCTTCGTCCGGGACCTGGTGCTCGCGCTCGCGGGCTTCGGCTTCTCGTTCTGGCTGGTCGCGGGCGCCGGGTATGCGGCGGTGTACCAGGGCGTGCTGTTCCTGTTCGCCGGGGTGCTGGTGTACGTGTGGATGGCGGCGCGGCGCACCAGCCGGGCGGAGGACGCGGAGGCCACGGAGGGCGCGGACCCGGCGGAGGGCGCGGAGCCGACAGAGGGCGCCGACGCCACCGAGGCCGTCGACGTCGCGGCGGCGAGTCCGGCGGCCGGTTCGGCGGTCGCGGCGGGGAGCCCGGCGGTCGCGGCCGACAGCGTCGCCTGAGCGTACCCGCGATCGTCTCGCGGCCCGGATCGGCGTTACGTGCGTATCGGGTGTAAGCAAGAGATATGCGCGTTTCGCCGGACCTCATCCGTATCGGTGGGGAAACGCGGTCGAGCCGGGCGCTGTTCGCCCTCCCGCTCGTGATCATCCTGGCGGTCACGGTGACCGACTTGTACACGCCGGCCTCCGTCCACCTCGGCCCCTTTCTGATCGCGGCCCCCGCGATCACCGCCTCCTTCGCGGGCGCGGGCGGAACCGCCGCCATCGGAGCCCTCGCCGTGGCGGCACAGGTCCTCATCGGTGTGTTGCACGGCGGTCTGATGACCGCCAACCACCAGGCGCAGATCATCGCCCTGATCGTGATCTCGGGGCTGGTGACGAGCTTCCGCTATGTCACCGACCGGCACCGGCGCAAGCTGAGCCAGGTGCGTACGGTGGCCGTGGCGGCGCAGGAGGTGCTGTTGCGGCCGCTGCCCGAACGGATCGGGGAGCTGAGGATCGCCTCCCTCTATCTCGCGGCCGACGAGGAGGCGCAGATCGGCGGTGATCTGTACGCGGCCGTCCGCACCGAGGGGGCGACCCGGCTGGTCATCGGGGACGTACGGGGAAAAGGGATGGCCGCGATCGGCGACGCCGCCGTGCTGATCGGGGCCTTCCGGGGGTCCGCGTACCGCAACCTCTCGCTGCCTGGCATCGTCGCCCATTTGGACAACGCCATGTGCTGGCACTGGCACCACAGCGCCGGTGGTGAGCGGAATGTCCTGGAGTCCTTTGTGACCGCCGTGGTGCTGGACGTCTACGACGACGGCCCGGTGGCCGGGATGGTGAACTGCGGACACCCTCCACCACTGCTGCTGCACAAGGGCGAGGTCGCGACGCTGGACGTGCGCGACCCCGCGGTGCCACTGGGCCTGGAGGTGCTGGCGAAGCGGGACTACCCGGTCGAGATGTTCCGCTTCGAGTACGGCGATGTTCTGGTGCTGTACACCGACGGGGTCGTCGAGGCCCGGGACGGCAGCGGCGCCTTCTATCCGCTCCCGGAGCGGCTCGCGGCCTGGAAGGGCGGCAGCCCCCAGGCGCTGGTGGACTATCTCCACGCCGATCTGCTCCGGCATACCGGAGGGGTCGTCAACGACGACGCGGCCATCGTGGTGATCGTCCGCTGCGCCTGAGCCACCGCCCCCGTCCTCGCTCACGTCCTCCCCCTACTTCGTCGCCTCGGTGACCTGCACCTGCCCGCCGGAAGCGGGCTCGGCCTCCGGCACCCGGCGGGACCAGCGCCCCGCGATGACCGCGCACACCATCAGTTGCAGTTGATGGAAGAGCATCAGCGGAAGGATCACCGGCCCGGCCGCGTCGCCGAACAGCACCGCCGCCATCGACAGCCCGGTGGCCAGGGATTTGTTGGAGCCGCAGAAGACGATGGTGACGCGGTCCTCCCGGCTGAAGCCCAGCCGCCGCGCGGTGAACGACGTCGCGCTGAGGGCCAGCCCCAGCAGCGCAGCGGCCAGCCCCAGCAGCGCGCACAGCCGGGCAAAGGTGATCTGGTTCCAGATGCCCTCCGTCATGCCCCGGCTGAACGCCGTATAGACCACGAGCAGGATCGAGCCCCGGTCCAGGAGGGCGAGCACCTTCTTGTGGCGGCCGATGAAGCGGGCGGTCCAGCGGCGCAGCGCCTGCCCGGCGAGGAAGGGGAGCAGCAACTGGGTGGCGATGGCCAGCAGCCCCTCGGCCGAGAAGCGCACGTCCGAGCCGATCAGCCACGCCGCGAGCAGCGGGGTGGCGATCATGCCGAGCAGGCTGGAGTACGTACCCGCGCAGATGGCGGCCGGGACATTGCCCCGCGCGGTGGAGGTGAGGGCGACCGAGGACTGGACGGTCGAGGGCACGACACACAGGAAGAGCAGTCCGGTGGAGAGCCGGTCGGTGAGGAGGAACGGGGCGAGGCCGCCTGCGGCCAGCCCCAGCAGCGGGAAGAGCGCGAAGGTGCTCGCGCCCACCACCAGGTGCAGCCTCCACTGCCGCAGGCCGTTCAGCGCCTCGCGGGTGGACAGCCGCGAACCGTAGAGGAAGAAGAGCAGCCCGATCGCGAGGTCCGCGGCCTCGCCGACGGCCGTGGCCGCCGCCCCGCTCGCGGGCAGCAGCGCCGCCAGCGCGACCGTCCCGAGGAGGGCGGCGACATAGGGGTCGACCGCCCTCCCGAGCCGGCCCGGCCACGACAGCGGCCAGGACTTCCACGTCACATCAATCACCGCTCCCGGCCTGCCACGGCGGGGGGCCGATCTGCGGCAGCACCGGATCCGTACCGGTGGGGCCGCCGGTCACGACGTCGATGGCGCCGCCGCCTCCGTCGTGGTCGCTGCCCGCCGTGCCACGGCTCAGCAGCAGGGTATTGAGGGTGCGGTCGACCTCCAGCCAGGAGTCCGCCGAGGAGTTGTCGATGACCACAAGGCCGTTATGCGGCCCGGTGACCACCGTGGGGGTGTCGTCCGGCTCGCAGTCCTCCCGCGGGGTGCTGTCCACGGGCGCGGGCGTCGCCTTGGCGGAGACCGCGGCGCCCGCGCACAGGACGCCCGCGGTGGCCGCGAGGATGAGCCCGGCCGTGGACGGACGGGACGAGCCGGTGTCTTTTCCGGGCTTACGGCGCCGGCCGGGGCCGGGCCCGAGGAATGTCGAGGGCATACCGCGCGGCCCCGGCTCAGACCCTGGCGGGCTGACGGTGGCCGTGGTGCCTGCTGATGTTCTTCTCCAGCAGTTCCGTGGCGCCCTTGACCCCGATGGCCGCGGCCTCCCGGGTGTCCGGCAGCCGCCCGTCCGCCGTTTTGAGATCGCTCAGCGCCCCGTCGATCGCCCCATGGGCGGCGAAGAGGCAAGGGGTGCTGTAAATGGCGACATCCACCCCCAGGTCGGACAGCTCGGACAGCGAGAGCCGTGGCGACTTCCCGCCCGCGATCTGGTTGAACAGCAGGGGTTTGTCGCCGATGACCTTGCGGACCTTGCGGATCCACTCCACGCTGCGCACCCCGTCGACGAGGACGACATCCGCGTCCGTCTCCGCCAGCGCGGCCGCCCGCCGCAGGATCTCGGGCTCCTCGGTGGCGTCCGTGCGCGCCACCACCACCATGTCCTTCCTGCTGCTCAGCACCAGTTGGAGCTTTTCGAGGTACTCCTCGAGCGGCAGGGTCAGCTTGCCCTCCGCGTGGCCGCAGCGGCGCGGGCGCCGCTGGTCCTCCAGGATCACCCCACAGGCCCCGGTGCGCTCCAGTCGCTGCACCACATGGCAGGCGACCTCGGGATCCACATAGCCGTCGTCGATGTCCACGAGCAGATGGTGCTCGGGGAAGGCGAGACGCAGCCGCTCCACGAAGGCGAGCATGTCGGGCCAGGCGATGAAGCCGATGTCGGGCAGCCCGTAATGTGATGCGGCGAACCCGAATCCGGATACGAAGAAGCCGTTGTAGTGCTGTGCGGCGATGGACGCCGAGTACATGTCGTAGATGCCGATGAGAGGTGTGGTGCCGGATGAACTGATGGCCTTTCGGAGGGCATTGCCATAGAGCATGATGTCCCCTTGAGTTCGGTGCCTTTCGGCGTTGCGTGATGGTTATGTGTCCGCGCGGTTCGGTTTACGGAAGGCCAAAAAACAGTAAAGCAACCCGCCGGGTTCCCTGAAGATGCCCGGCCCGGCTCGGGTTGGGGTCGAACACCCCTTGAGCGCCCTGGCCCGCGTTCCCCGGGTGGTCTGCGACACGCCTGGCATGCCCCGGCCTTCGCGGGGTATGCGCAACAAGCCTGTCCACTGAAAAGAGTTGCTCGTGCCTGTCCCGACCGATGTCGAAGCCTCCGCGTCCGCACCCTCCCGGCACCACCTGCTCTGGCGTGCTGTCCAGCGACGCAAGAACCCTCCACTGCGCCGGAGCGACATCACGGTCACCGAAGAGAAGACCGTCCGGAAAGCGGTGAAGGCCGCCGCACTGGGAAACGCCATGGAATGGTTCGACTTCGGGATCTACAGCTATCTCGCGGTCACCATCGGCAAAGTCTTCTTCCCGTCCGGTAATGGCACGGTCCAGGTGCTCTCCTCCCTCGCGACATTCGCGGTGGCCTTTCTGGTCCGCCCGGTGGGAGGCATGTTCTTCGGACCCCTGGGCGACCGGATCGGCCGTAAGAAGGTCCTGTCCTTCACCATGATCATGATGGCGTCCAGCACGCTCGCCATCGGGCTGATCCCCGGCTATGCCGCCATCGGCTTCTGGTCACCGGCGCTGCTCATCCTCTTCCGTATGCTCCAGGGATTCTCCACCGGCGGGGAATACGGCGGCGCCTCCACCTTCATCGCCGAATACGCGCCCGACAAGCGCCGTGGGTACTTCGGCAGCTTTCTGGAGTTCGGCACGCTGATCGGCTACACCGCGGCGGCCGGACTGGTCACCATCCTGACCGTGACGCTCGCCGACTCCTCCATGAATTCCTGGGGTTGGCGCATCCCGTTCCTGGCCGCCGCGCCGATCGGCCTCGTCGGGCTGTATCTGCGGCTGAAGCTGGACGACACCCCCGCCTTCCAGAAGCTGGAGGACGAGGGCTCCACCAGCGCCGGGGAGCGCGAGAGCCTGCCGTTCTGGCAGGTGTTCCGCACCCAGTGGCGTGCGATGGCGCTGTGCATCGCGCTGGTCGCCGCGTACAACATCACCGACTACATGCTGCTGTCCTACATGCCGACCTATCTGTCGGACACCCTCCACTACAGCAGCACCAGCGCCCTGGTCTCGATCATCATCGTGATGCTGGTGCTCATGGCGGCCATCACCTTCGTCGGCCGGTACTCCGACCGCATCGGCCGCAAGCCCGTGCTGATGGCCGGGTCCGTGGGCTTCCTGGTGCTCGCCGTGCCGTGCTTCCTGCTCATCAAGCAGGGCGGGGTGGTCCCGGTCTTCGCCGGGCTGCTGCTCCTGGGGCTGTGTCTGCTGCCGTATGTGAGCGTGATGTCCGCCTCGCTGCCCGCGCTCTTCCCGACGAATGTGCGCTACGGCTCGCTCTCCATCGCCTTCAACATCTCCGTCTCGCTCTTCGGCGGCACCACGCCGCTGGTGACCGAGGGCCTGATCAGCAGCACCGGGGACGATCTGATGCCCGCCTACTACACGATGCTCGCCGCCGTCGTCGGCATCATCGCCGCCGCCGTGATGAAGGAGACGGCGCGGAAGCCGCTGGAGGGCTCGCCGCCCGCCGTGGCCACCAAGGAGGAGGCCATCGCGCTCGTGGAGTCCCAGCGCTCCTGAGCTCCCCTTCCCCGGGCGGTGTCTCCGCGCCTCCATTACCTCGGCGGTAATCGACCCCCGTCCGCGACGGCGGCAGGGTTGAGGCATCGGGTTCCGGGCCGGCGCCCTCCGGTCCGGGACCCGGGTCCGACCAGGGGATTTCATGGAGGAGTAACCACATGACGCAGTACGAAACCGCCGTCGCCCGCTACTTCGAGGCGTGGAACGCCACCGGCCCCGAGGCCCGCGCCAAGGCCATCGCCGCCGCCTGGATCGAGGACGGCGGCTACACCGACCCGCTGGCCGAGGCGCGGGGCCATGAGCAGCTCGCCGCCGTCATCGCCGGGGCCCGGGAGCAGTTCCCCGGCCATGAGTTCCGGCTCACCGGCGCCGTGGACGGCCACCACGACATGGCCCGCTTCTGCTGGGAGCTGGTCTCCACGGCCGACGGCTCCGCCCCGGTCGCGGCGACCGATGTGATCACCCTGGCCGAGGACGGCCGGATCCGCTCCGTCCTCGGCTTCCTGGACCGGGTCCCTACGACCGGCTGAACTCTCCCAGCGCGGCGGCGGTCTCCGGGTCGGCCGGGAGGAACGTCTCGATGGCCAGCTCGGAGACCGTGACGTCCATCGGGGTGTTGAAGGTCGCGATCGTCGAGATGAACGACAGCACCCGCCCGCCGTGCTCGATCATCATCGGCAGGGCGAAGGGCGGGGTGTCACCGGCGGTCGCCGTCTCCCGGCCGCCGGTCTCGGGCAGCGGATAGGCGGCCACCTCGTCGTAGAGCGCGCGCAGCGGCGAGGAGCGCATCAGCGCAAGCTGCCGGTCCATCTGGTCCAGCAGATGGCCACGCCATTCGCGGAGGTTGCGGATGCGCGGGGCGAGACCCTCGGGGTGGAGGGTGAGGCGCATCGCGTTCAGCGGCGGCTTCAGCAGATGCTCCGCCACCCCCTCCAGGAGCGCCGCGATGCCCCGGTTGGCCGCCAGCACCCCATAGGTGCCGTCCACCACGAGCGCCGGATACGGCTCGTAGCCCGTCAGCAGCCGCTCCAGCGATGCGCGCAGGGCGCTCATCGAAGGGTCGTCCACCGACCGCTCCGGATAGTGCGGGGCGTAACCGGCGGCGATCAGCAGGGCGTTGCGCTCGCGGACGGGGACGTCGAGATGGTCGGCGAGCCGGAGCACCATCGCCTGGCTGGGCCGCGACCGGCCGGTCTCGATGAAGCTGATGTGGCGGGCGGAGGAGTCGGCGCGCAGCGCGAGCTCGAGCTGGCTCAACCGGCGGCGGTCCCGCCACTCGCGCAGCAGTGTGCCCACCCGGGGCGGCGCGGCAGTCGTCATGAGCTGAAGGTAGCCGACACCGGGCGCGCCCATGGCAGGGTGGAAGGGCCACCGGTCACCCGCGACGAAGGGATGTGTCATGGCAGTCCAGCCACTCACCGACCAGGAGATCCAGCAGCGTGTGGAGCAGCTTCCCGGCTGGTCGTTCGCGGACGACCGGCTCTCGCGGACGTATGTCTTCAAGGGGCATCCGCAGGCGGCCGGGATGGTGGCGGAGATCGCCACGATCCAGGAGGAGCTCGACCACCACTCCGATCTGACCCTCGGCTACAACAAGGTCGGCGTCTCGGTGAACACCCACAGCGCCGGGGGCAAGGTGACCGGGCTCGACTTCGAGCTCGCCGGCCGGATCGAGGAGATCGCCCCGCAGCACGGCGCCCGCGCCGACTGACCGGCCGGGCTCGCGTCGCCGCCTGACCGGCTGAACAGGGCCCAGGTCACCCCCGGGCGTCCCGGAAGCGGGCCAGGCCCTCCTGGAGGTCCACGATCGGGCCGGGGTAGTCCAGCCGGTCCCGCTCGGCCTTCGGCAGCCGCCAGGGCGTATGGACGCCGGAGCCGGTCACCTCGGCCAGCTCCGGCACCCAGCGCCGCACATACGCGCCGTCCGGGTCGAACCGCCGGGCCTGCGTCAGCGGATTGAGGACCCGGTTGGGACGGGTGTCGGTGCCGGTGCCCGCCGCCCACTGCCAGTTGAGCTGGTTGTTGGCCAGATCCCCGTCCACCAGCAGGTCCAGGAAGTGCCGGGCGCCGATCCGCCAGTCCTGGTAGAGCGTCTTGGTGAGGAAGCCGGCCACCAGCAGCCGCGCCCGGTTGTGCATCCAGCCCTCGTGGCGCAACTGCCGCATCCCGGCGTCGACCAGCGGATAGCCGGTGCGGCCCGCCTTCCAGGCCGCGATCTCCGCCTCGTCGTGGCGCCACCGGTCGCCCCGCGGGCGGTAGTCGGCGTGTGCGGCGTCCGGCCGGGCGGCCAGCACCTGGTGGTGGAAGTCCCGCCAGGCAAGCTGCCGTACGAAGGCGTCGGCGCCCGCGCCGCCCGCCTTCCGCGCCCGGTGCACCAGCTCCACCGGGGACAGACAGCCGAAGTGCAGATACGGGGAGAGCCGGGAGGTGGCGTCGCCCGCCAGATCGTCCTGCCGGTCGGCGTAGTCCGCGAGCCCCGACCGCCACCAGGAGCGGACCCGGCGGCGGCCCGCCGTCTCCCCGCCCTCGGGCAGCCCGGGGGAGGGGCTGCCCGGGGCGAGCGAGGTGACCGCCGCCACCGGCTCCGAGCGCAGCCCGGACGGCACGCTCACCGTGCGCGGCGCGGTGAGCGCCTCGCGCAGCCCGGCCCGCTGCCAGGCGCGGAAGTACGGGGTGAAGACCGCGAAGTGGTCCTTGCCCGCCGGGGCCACCTCGCCCGGCTCCACCGCCGTCACCACCGCGCCGTGCACCCGCAGCCGCCGCCCGTCCGCCTCCAGCGCCTCGCGCAGCCGCTGTTCGCGGCGGGTGGCGTAGCCGCTCACCCCGCCCGCGATATGCACCTCCTCCGCGTCCGCCTGCCGGGCCGCCCGCAGGATCTCCGCCACCGCGTCGCCCCGGCGGACCACCAGCCGCCCGCCGCGCTCGCGCAGCCCCGCGTCGAGATCGGCCAGGGCGTCCGCGAGGAACGCCACCCGGTTGGGGACGGCGAACCCCGTCCCGGCCAGGCCGCGGTCCACGACGAACAGCGGAACGACCCGCTCGGCGGAGCGCGTCGCACCGCGCAGCACGGGGTTGTCGGACAGCCGCAGATCGGAGGTGAAGACGGAGAGGGACGTGCTCATCCCCCTCCCTTACCCCACACCGCCCCCGTATCGAGGGATTTCGCCCGATGTCACCCGCTCACGCCGAGGGGAACGTCAGCAGGACCAGCGGATCGCTCGTCGGCGCCTTCGACCCTCCGGCGGGCTCGACCGTCACCCCCATGGCCGACGCCTTGCCGACCGCGCCGCTCAGGACCGCCGCCACGCTCGCACCCGAGGAGTCCATCAGCCCGGCCGGGCGCATGGTGCCGCCGTCGCTCAGCCAGAGCTGGTAGATCCGCCCGGCGGGCGGCTCGGGCAGCCCCGAGGCGAGGAACACCGCCCTGTTCAGCCCGCGCGAGACCACCACCGTGCCGGTCGAGCCGTCCGTCATCCGGCCGCTGCGGCTGCGCGCGTCGGGCGCGGCCAGCACCTGGGTCACCTCCTGAGCCTGGGTCACCCGCTGCTCGGAGCGGCGGGCCGTGTCGCGGGCGTCGGACGCCTGCCGGTACTGCCACACCGCGGCCCCGCCGAAGGCGACGGCCGCCGCCACACAGGCCGCCAGCGCGAAGTTCAGCGCCCGCCGCCCGGTGCGCCGCCGGGGACCGGCATGGGACTCCCGGGCCTCCCGTGCCGCCACCCGGGGCGGCTCCTGGCGGACCGTGGCGATCCGCCGCATCACATCGTCCTTCATCGTCGGGGGCGGGGTCAGGGCCGTGGCCACCGCCAGCTTCGCCGCCGTCTCGCGCAGCTCCCGTACCTCCTGACGGCAGGCGTCGCAGACCGCCAGATGCCGCTCGAACTCGGCCAACTCCCGCCCCGACAGGGCGTGCACCGCGTAGGCCCCGGTCAAGGTGTGCAGATCCGCTCTGGTCATGCGCCGACCCCCATGCAGTCCCGGAGCCGGATGAGCCCGTCCCGGAGTCTGGTCTTCACGGTCCCGAGCGGCAGCGACAGCAGCTCCGCCACCTCACGGTAGGAGCGGCCCCGGTAGTAGGCGAGCGTCACCGACTGCCGCTGCAACTCGGTCAGCGTCCGCATGCACCGGCGCACCTGCTCGCGCTCCAGCCTGGCCTCCACCTGCTCGGTCACCTCGTCGAACGCCGGAGTACGGGACAGCAGCGCGGCGCGCTCCTCGCGGTCGGAGGCGGCCTGCGCCGAGCGCACCCGGTCCACGGCGCGCCGGTGCGCCACCGTCATGATCCAGGCCATGGCGCTGCCCCGGCCCGGGTCGAACCGCGCCGCGGACCGCCACACCTCGACCAGGACCTCCTGTGTGACCTCCTCGGCCTGCGCCGGGTTGCGCAGCAGGCTGCGCGTCAGCCCCAGGACCGGCCCGCTGACGGCGTCGTAGAGGGCTCCGAACGCGTTCTGGTCCCCGCGGGCCACCATCTGGAGCAACTCCTCGGGGTCCGGTCCGCGCGCGGCCGGTCCGCCGATGTACACGGGTTCTCTCACAAGCCGTCCTTCCGGGAACGATGCGGCGCACACGGAGGTGTCGTACCTCATTCGTCGCCCGGAGGGGTGCGGATTGGTCAAGGTGCTCCGAACACGCGCGAGGACGGGCGTGGGGACACGCGCGAGGACGGGCGTGGGGACGGGCGTGGGAACGGGCGTGGGGACACGCGCGAGGACACGCGCCACGTCACGCGTGAGCGCACGCGCGAGGCCGCCGCCGGTCCGTTCGACCGCGGCGGCCTCGGCACCCCGGCGTCAGCCGGTGGTGAGGGTGAGCCCGTAGGTCGTCAGGATCGGGTTCACCGGCTGGTAGTACGTCGTGCCGCCGACGGTGCAGTTGCCGGAGCCGCCGGAGGTGATGCCCTGCCCCTCGCTGCCCGAGATGAACGGGCCGCCGGAGTCGCCCGGTTCGGCGCAGACGTTGGTGCGCGTGACCCCGTTGATCGTGCCCTGCGGGTACTGCACGCTGGTGTCGTGCTGCTGGATGGTGCCGCAGTGCCAGCCGGTCGTCGAGCCGGAGCGGCAGACGGACGAGCCCACCGGCGCTTCCTGGGAGCCGGTGACGGTGACGTTGGTGCTTCCGGGGCCGATCACCCACGGCTGCGGCACCCAGTCGGCGTTGGTGGACACCCAAGCGTAGTCATGGCCGGGGAAGCTGGAGCCCTGGAAGCTGCCCTGGGCCACCTGGTTGAAGCCGGTGGTGGTGTCCCCCTGGCTGCCGCAGTGGCCCGCGGTGACGAAGCCGTTCTGCTCGCCCTGGGTCACCGAGAAGCCGATCGAGCAACGGGCGGCGTCGTTGATGTAGAACGCCTCGCCGCCGCGCAGGTCGTACAGCGGACTCGGACGCTCGGCCGACTCGACCACCCGTACGACCTCGCGGTCCGCGCCGCTGGTGGCGACGAAGGCGGCCGCCTCGCTCGGCTCGGCCGACTGCACCACGACGCTGTTGCTCTTGACGTCGACGTACCAGGCGGAGGCGACATCGGCCGCCGGAGGGCGCTCCGAGGCGGTGCGGTCCAGGGCCTGCTTGGCGTCGGTGAGGGCCTTGAGACTGTGCTTGACGACCGCGGCCTTGGCGCCGCCGGCCGTGATGGTGCCGCTCTGCTGCTCGTCGGTGGTGGCGACGGTGAGTTCGGCGGTGTTGCCGGTCACCCATGCGCCGCCGTAGCTGCCGCCCAGGCTCTTGCGCAGCCCCGGTTCGGTGGCCCCGGCCCGGTACTCATTGGATATCCGCGTCCGCGCCTCATCGGCCGTCAGGCCCAGATCGCGCTGCATCGAGGCCAGCATCTCGGGGGGTACCTCCCTCCGGGGGCGGGGGGAGGGTTCACCGGGGTTGGCCACCGCGGGTATGCCGCTCCCCAGGAGGAGGGCGGCTATCGCGACGGTGCAACCGGCGGCCAGCTCAAGGCCGTGACGGCGTCTGCGGGACATCTTCGGTCTCCTCGGCTCGGGGCATGGTCACGCTGTGTTCCCATCTGGGCGCCAAGCGTAATTGCCGGGGACGTGCCTCGCTCGGCGGGCGCATGAGCCCCGGATGGGGGGTCATGCGCCCGGGATATGCCACGACGCGGGGTGCGGGCGGATACGGGTCCGCCCCGCCGCGGGGGACGCGACGGGGCGGACGGCGCGGCGGTGGAGCGCCGGGGCTCAGCCGTTGAAGGTCTCGGGGTCGAAGCCCAGCCGGTTGCCGGCCTCCAGGGAGTCGATCGCCGACAGGTCCTCGGAGTCCAACTGGAAGTCGAAGACGTCGATGTTCTCCTGGATCCGGGACGGGGTCACGGACTTGGGGATCACCACATTGCCGAGGTCCAGATGCCAGCGCAGCACCACCTGGGCGGGGGACTTCCCGTGCTTCCGGGCGATGGCCGCGAGCTTCGGGTCGTCCAGCAGGCCCTTGCCCTGGCCGAGCGGGGACCACGCCTCGGTGGCGATGTCATGGCGGGCGTTGAAGGCGCGCAGCTCCGCCTGCTGGAGCTGCGGGTGCAGCTCGATCTGGTCGATCACCGGGATGATCGAGGTCTCGGAGAGCAGCCGCTGGGTGTGGGCGGCGTGGAAGTTGGACAGGCCGATGGCCTTGGCGCGGCCCTCGGAGTAGATCTTCTCGAACGCCTTCCAGGTGTCCACGTACTTGTCGACCCCGGGCAGCGGCCAGTGGATCAGGTAGAGATCCACATACTCCAGGCCCAGCCTGGTCAGCGAGGCGTCGAAGGCGCGGAGGGTCGAGTCGTACCCCTGGTCGGCATTCTGGAGCTTGGTGGTGACGAACAGCTCGTCGCGTGCGATGCCCGACGCGGCGAGCCCCTTCCCCGTGCCCTCCTCGTTGCCGTATATCGCGGCGGTGTCGATGCTGCGGTACCCGGCGTCGAGCGCGGTGCGCACCGCGACCTGCGCCTCGTCGTCCGGGATCTGCCAGACCCCGAAGCCGAGCTGCGGTATCCGGACGCCGTTGTTGAGGGTGATGAACGGGACCTTGCTCACGGGCAGTCGATCCTTACGTCGGATGTGGATTGCATGCTTCCGCAGGTACAACGATCAACAAGCTGCGGACATTCCCGCCGGGGCCCCGTTCACCAGGACCGTCCGCGCAGGACCACCACCCCGCCGCCGTCCCGCCCGATGCGCTCCGCCGCCCGCCGCGCCGCGTGTGCCAGCGTGGGCACCTCGCCGAGCAGGCCGTAGAGCCCGCCCGCGAAGGCCGCCGCGGCGTCCAGCGGTCCGCGATGGGCGACCACCACCTCGGCCGCCCGGGCGAAGAGCGCGGCCAGCGGCGCGCCGTCGGGGCAGCCGAGCACCACACCGGGCAGCGGGGCGCCGATCAGCCGGCGATAGACGGTCAGCAACTCGGCCAGGCGGGCGGCGGATGTGCGATGCGCCTGGCCGTCGCCGTCCTCGAAGACCAGCGTGTGCCCCTCGCGGCGGCAGACCAGATGCAGCACATCCGGGCGCACGGTGAGGATCCGCCGCAGATCGGTGGCGGCCGAGGCGGGGCACCGGTCCACCGTCAGCACGCCCCGCGCGGCCCGCTGGACCGCGGCTAACTCCTGGGACCCCGGGGCGGCGCCGGTCACCAGCACCCGCCGCAGACCGCCGCCCGGCTCCCGTAAGGCGGCGCGGAAGACCGCGTTGTGCGGATAGGTGACACAGGCGGCGGCCAGGACGCGCAGCCTGCCGTCCGCGATCCGGTCCGCGGCCACCGCGCGGGCCACCGCGGACCAGAACTCCCCGGCGGTGGTGCCGGCCGCCGCCGGGATGCGCTCGGCGGTCAGGCCCGCCCTGCGCAGCAGTGCCACGGCGGACGGGCCGGGCGGGAAGACCCGCGCCAACTCCCGGATCTCCTCGGTCGTCAGCGCCGGATGTCCGTCCCCGTCCTGGCCGTCCACCGTTCCCGTCGCTCCTTGCCTGTGCTCGTACCGCTCGTGCCCCGCCCCGTATCTACTGATCCGCGGTGAGGCGCAGCGGTTCCTCGAGCTCCTCGCGGAAGCGGTGCAGGGTGTGCCCCTCACGCACCGTCGCGCCCACCGCGACCGCCGCCCGGCTCACCGCCCCGCGCGGTGCCCGCACCACCATGGCCAGCCGGTAGGTCCCGCCGATGCGCGCCGCCGAGGTGTGCCGGATCTCCCAGCCCGGATCGGAGCGCAGTTCACGCCGCGCCTCCAGGAACACCCGCTCGCCGTACGCGGTGTGCAGAACCTCCCGGAAACCGAGCCGCGGGCCGAGATGGGCCGCCTGTGCCGGTGGCGTGGCCTTCGCCTCCGCGGTGAGCCGGCGCGGGGTCATGGACCAGGCCACCGGCTGGAAGACCGTGGTGCCCCGCCGCACCGGTTCGGCCGTGAGCGTGACATCGAGATTGACCGAGTGCAGGGCGGGGTCCGGCGCGTCCCGGGCGCAGGTCACCGACAGATGCACCAGGTGGTAGACGGCGTTGTCGGCCTCGGTTCGCAGGAAGTCCCGCAGCTCCGGATCCGGTTCGACGAGCTTCGCCGTCACCGGTAAGGCCACCGGCCCGCCCAGGACCACTCGCCCGGCCAGTCTCGGGCCGCTGGGCTGAGGTGTCTCCTCGGACAACAGGGACAGTTCACGTTCGGGAAGTGCGGGGAGAATGACATCGATCATTTCGTGCCCCCTTCGCGGCTCAGGAGTGGTACAGCGCCTCGACCTCGACGGCGTACGCCTGTTCGATGGCCTTTCGCTTCAGTTTCAGCGACGGCGTCAGCAGACCATGCTCCTCGGAGAACTGCGCGGCAAGTATCCGGAAGGTACGAATCGACTCCGCCTGGGAGACGGTGGTGTTCGCCGCCACCACCGCGCGCCGGATCTCGGTCTCCAGATCGGGGTCCCGGACCAGGTCGCCCGGCGGCAGCTCCGGCTTGCCGCGCATCGTCAGCCAGTGCGCGACCGCCTCCGAGTCCAGGGTGACCAGCGCCGCGATATACGGACGGTCGTTGCCGACCACGATGCACTGGGCGACCAGCGGATGGGCCCGCACCCGCTCCTCCAGGCCGCCGGGGGAGACCGACTTGCCGCTGGAGGTCACCAGGATCTCTTTCTTCCGCCCGGTGATGGTGAGATAGCCGTCGTCGTCCAGCGTGCCCAGGTCGCCGGTGGCGAGCCAGCCGTCGCGCAGCACCGCGTCGGTCGCCTTGGGGTCGCCCAGATAGCCCTCGAAGACCTGGCCGCCGCGCACCCACACCTCGCCGTCGTCGGCGAGATGCACCGTCGTGCCGGGGATGGGCACGCCGACCGTGCCGAACCGGGTCTGCTCGGGCGGGTTGGCGGTGGCGGCGGCGGTGGACTCGGTCAGGCCGTAGCCCTCGTAGATGGTGACGCCCGCGCCCGCGAAGAACAGGCCCAGCCGCCGCTCCATGCCGGAACCGCCCGACATCGCGTGCCGGACCCGGCCGCCCATCGCGGCGCGCACCTTGCCGTACACGGCCTTCTCGAAGAACTGATGCTGCATGCGCAGCGCGGCGCCCGGACCCGGCCCGGTGCCGAACGCCTTGGCCTCCAGCGCCTCCGCGTACCGCACCGCCACGTCCACGGCCTTCTCGAACACCCCGGCCTTGCCCTCCGCCTCGGCCTTGCGGCGCGCCGCCGCGAACACCTTCTCGAAGATGTACGGCACCGCGAGGATGAAGGTCGGCCGGAAGGTCTTCAGATCGGGCAGCAGCGCGGCGGCCGAGAGCCTGGGCTGGTGCCCGAGCTTGACCTTGCCGCGGATGGCGGCGACTTCGACCATGCGGCCGAAGACATGGGCGAGCGGGAGGAAGAGCAGGGTGGCGGCCTCGTCGCCGCGCTTGGAGTGGAAGGCCTCCTCGTACCGCTCGACGATGTTGTCGCACTCGGTCATCAGATTGGCGTGGGTGATCACGCAGCCCTTGGGGCGGCCGGTGGTGCCCGAGGTGTAGACGATGGTCGCGGGCTGCTCGGGGGTCACGGCCAGCCGGTGCCGCTCGACCAGATCGTCCTCGACCGACTCCCCGGCCGCCAGCAACTCCTCCAGCGCCCCCGCGTCCAGTTGCCACAGCCGCCGCAGATGCGGCAGCCGGCCGACCACCGAGCCGACCGTCATCGCGTGGTCCTCATGCTCCACGACACAGGCGGAGACCCCCGCGTCATGCAGCATCCAGCAGACCTGCTCGGCGGAGGAGGTGGGATACAGCGGGACGCTCTGGGCGCCCAGGGTCCACAGCGCGAAGTCGAAGAGCGTCCATTCGTAGCGGGTGGGGCACATGATCGCGACGCGGTCGCCGAACCGGACGCCCTGGGCCAACAGCCCTTTGGCGAGCGCCGTCACCTCGTCCCGGAACTGGCCCGCGGTCACGTCCTGCCAGCGGTCATCCGCCGTCTTGCGTGCCAGCGCCACCCGGTGGGGATCGGCGTCCGCATGGTCGAAGACGGCATCCGCCAGTCCTCCGGCCTGGGGCGCCGTCGCCATCGGGGGGACGGTGAACTCGCGCAATACCTGCTCCTTGAAGCCGCTGGGCACAGCGCCGCGACCGTACCCGATCCGGCCCCGATGCGGGAGAGGTGTTTTGTGCCCGGAACGCACGGAATGCCGGGCGGCCAGTGAGGTGAAAGAGGGTCAATCAGGCGCCGACGAGGGCGGATTGCGTGGAGTCTGGTCCTATGCGCCGCGTGTGTGGCTTATATGTAACGGTCTTCTGCACGAAATCTCTCCGATCGTGGCACAGGCCCCGCCAGGATCGCGGCGGCCAGTCGCTCCGCGGCGGCGTGCGAGACGCCGTCCTGCCGCCGCTTTCCGTACAGCAGTACGAAATCCACGGGGCCGAGGTCGGGCAGCCCGGCCCGTTCGGGGACCGGCGCAAGGCCGGGCGGAATCAGGCCGTGGGTGTGTGCCATCACCCCGAGCCCGGCACGCGCCGCCGCGACCAGGCCGTTGAGACTGCCGCTGGTGCAGACGATCCGCCATGACCTGCCGTGCCGCTCCAGCACATCCAGCGCGCGGGCCCGGGTCAGCCCGGGTGGCGGAAAGACGATCAGGGGGAGCGGACGGTCCGGATCCAGTCGCAGCCGCTCGGCGCCGATCCACACCAGCCGGTCCCGCCACACCAACTGGCCGCCCGGCCGGTCCTCGGACCGCTTGGCCAGCACCAGATCCAGCTTGCCCGCCTCCAGCCGCTCATGCAGCGTGCCCGACAGCTCCACGGTGAGCTCCAGATCCACCTCGGGATGATCGCGGCGGAACCCCTCCAGGATCTCCGGCAGCCGGGTCACCACGAAGTCCTCCGAGGCGCCGAAGCGCAGCCGGCCGCGCAGCCGGGTGCCCCGGAACCAGCTCGCCGCCCGTTCGTTCGCCTCCAGGATCGAGCGGGCGAACCCCAGCATCGCCTCGCCGTCCTCGGTCAGCTCCACCCCGTGGGTGTCGCGGGCGAAAAGCTGCCGCCCCACGGCCGCCTCCAGCTTGCGCACCTGCTGGCTCACGGTGGACTGGCGCACCCCGAGGCGGTCGGCGGCCTGAGTGAAGCTGAGGGTCTGGGACACCGCGAGAAACGTCCGGAGCTGGGCGGGGTCGTACATGGAGCCACTGTATGCCGAGACCCATCACGGAAGGCGATGGCAGTCAGAGCGGTATGCAGGATTCCCGATGGCCTTGATCAGGAGCACTATGGACGGGGCCCCGTCCGTGGCCACGCCAGTCCACGCCAGTCCATGCCGATCCATACCAGCCCACGCCGGATGAGAAAGAGCGAGAAAGAGAACGAATGCCGCACCGCCCGCACCCCCGCAAGATCGCCCTTCCCTCCTGGCTCCCGCTGGACGGCTTCATCCTCGGACTCATCGGCACCGTGGCGCTCGCCGCACTGCTCCCGGTCAGCGGCCGGGCCGCCACCGTCACCGACGGGGCCACCACGGTCGCGGTCGCCTTCCTCTTCTTCCTCTACGGCGCCCGGCTCTCCACCCGTGAGGCGCTGGACGGAGTGCGCCACTGGCGGCTCCACCTGACCGTGCTGGTGTGCACCTTCGTCATCTTCCCGGCCCTCGGCCTCGCCGCGCGCGGCCTGGTGCCGTACGTGCTGACGCACCCCCTCTACACCGGGCTGCTCTTCCTGTGCCTGGTGCCCTCCACGGTCCAGTCCTCCATCGCCTTCACCTCGATCGCCCGGGGCAACGTCGCCGCCGCGATCTGCGCGGGCTCCTTCTCCA
This sequence comes from Streptomyces violaceusniger Tu 4113, assembly GCF_000147815.2. NCBI lineage: Bacteria > Bacillati > Actinomycetota > Actinomycetes > Kitasatosporales > Streptomycetaceae > Streptomyces > Streptomyces violaceusniger. The sequence goes on from NC_015957.1 coordinate 2,616,015, forward strand.
GCCTGCTCGGCGTGGTCGTCACCCCGGTACTGGCCGCGCTGCTGCTGGGCGGCAGCGGCGGCGGCTTCTCGGCCGACTCGATGGTCAAGATCGGGCTCCAGTTGCTGGCGCCCTTCCTCGCCGGTCAGCTACTGCGCCGCTGGATCGGCGGCTTCATCTCCCGCCACCGGGCGGTGCTGCGCCTGGTCGACCGCGGCTCGGTGCTGCTCGTGGTCTACGCGGCGTTCAGCGAGGGCATGACCCGGGGCATCTGGCACCAGGTCACCCCGGCCCGGCTGGCGATCCTCCTCGGCGTCGAGGCGGTCCTGCTCACGGTGATGCTCACGCTCACCTCGTACGGCTCGCGGAGGCTGGGCTTCGTCCGCGAGGACCGGATCACCATCGTGTTCGCGGGATCGAAGAAGAGCCTGGCCGCCGGGCTGCCGATGGCGAGCGTGCTCTTCGGCGCCCAGGCGAGCCTGGCGGTGCTGCCGCTGATGCTCTTCCACCAGATGCAGCTCATGGTCTGCGCGGTGCTGGCCCGCCGCTACGCGGCGCGGGCGCCGGAGGCGGCGGTGACGGGGGCCGAGACGGGGCCGGAGGCCGCTCGGGCTCGTACGGTCAGCGCGGACGACGCCGCGCTGACCCGCGTCTGACGTGTGGCGTCAGCTTTCGGCGGCCTGGTCTCCGGCGGTCTGGTCGTCGGCAGGCGGCAGTGGCGGCTTGCGGGCGATGAGGAACGCCTGCGGGGTGGGTTCCCAGCGCTCCGGCTCCCGGAAGGTCCGGGCGCGGACCGGCAGTCCGGCCGCGGCCAGCAACTCGGCGATCCGGTCCGGCTGCCACCGGCGGAAGCTCAGCGACACCTCATGACCGAACGCCTCCGTGTAGACCTTCGGCTCATCGCCCACCTGGAAGCCCACCAGCGCGTATCCACCGGGCGCCAGCACCCGGTGGAACTCGGCGAACACATCCGGCAGCCGCTCCTGGGGAATGTGGATCGTCGAGTACCACGCCACCACGGCGGCGAGGGTGCCGTCCGCGATGTCCAGGGACAGCATCGACCCCTCCTCGAACCGCAGCCCGGGATGCTCCCGCCGGGCCAGCTCCACCATCGCCGGCGACAGGTCGATCCCGTACACGGACAGCCCCAGCGCATGGAGGTGGGCGGTCACCCGGCCCGGTCCGCTGCCCACATCGGCCACGGGCCCGCCCCCGGCGTTCCGCACCAGCTCGGCGAACCCGGCGAACACCGCCCGCTCAAGCGTCTGGGCCGCCAGTTCGTCGCGATACCGCTTGTCGTAGTCGAGGGCTATGGCGTTGTAGGACGCCCGGGTGGAGTTGAGGAAGTCGGCTTCGGTCACGGCCGTTCACCCTAGCGGGACCCACCTGCGGCGGGTCTCGTTTTCAGGCCCTTTCGGGAGGCTGTTGTCAGCCCCCCCTGCGAGACTCACGGGCATGACGACGCTCACCCTGCAGCTCACCATCGACTGTGCCGAGCCACGCCGGATGGTGGCCTTCTGGTCCGAGGCCCTGGGCTATGTGCCCGAGCCCCCGCCCGGCGGCCATGCCACCTGGCGGGAGTACTGGGCGGACATGGGGGTGCCCGCGGAGGAGCTGCCCTCCGGGGCCGGGGAGACCGCGGAGTCCATCGTGGATCCGGAGGGGCAGGGTCCGAGGGTGTGGTTCCAGCAGGTTCCGGAGTCGAAGGTCACCAAGAACCGGCTGCATCTGGATCTGAAGGTGGGCGGTGGGCGCGATGTGTCCCTGGCGGTCCGCACCGAGCGGGTCACCGCGACCGTGGACCGGCTGAAGGCCGCCGGAGCCACGGTGCAGCGGACCATGGACGAGCCGGGGATGGAGTACTACGCGGTGGTGCTCCAGGACCCGGAGGGCAATGAGTTCTGTGTGGTCTAGTCGGTTGTCTGATGGTGGGCGGCTAGTGATGAGATGACCGCACGCGGTCCAGGGGGAGGTGGACGAGGGCGCCGGAGTCGTCGAGCGGGGCGTTGAACTCGCGGACGCGGCGCAGTTCGGTGTCGGTCAGGGCGCGGCCGTACAGGCGGAACTCATCGAGATCGCCGGTCATATGGGAGCGGCCGTCCACGGCCTGGCCGAGGTGGAGGCCGAACGGCGCGGTGCGGCTCACGGTGCCCGGGGCATCGGGGGCGGTGACGGCCGTGCCGCCGTCCACGGTGAGGGAGAGTCGTCCGCCGCTGCGGGTCAGGGCGAGGTGATGCCACTGCCCGTCGTTGTACGCGGCGTCGCTGGACACCGAGGCGCTGGTGAAGGTGGAGAAGCCGTTGACCGTCGTCATCAGCGCCCGGATCCGGTTGCTCCCTGGCTCACCGCGCAGCCAGACCTGCGGCTGTTTGGTGCCGATCCCGCCCATCCACAGGAACGGATGCTGCCCGGAGGCGGCCGAGTAGCGGAACCACAGGCTCACGGTGAAGTCACGGGTGCCCAGCGGCAGTGCGGTCCGGTACGGGACGCGTACCGCGTCGTCCGTGCCGTCGAAGGACATCCCGCCGCCGAAGCGGCCGTCGCCGCGCGCCGCCGCGCCGCCGAGCACGGTCGCGGACCGGGCGCCGGACGCGCGGTCGTCGGTGGTGGGGGCGGGCGCCTGGCGGGGACCCAGCCAGTCCTCGGTGAAGCGGGCGAAGCGGATCTCGTCACGGGCATCCACCGCACCGCCCTCGTACAGCAGCCCCACCGTGTCGCGGGAGACCGCGACCATGTCGGAGTAGCCGGACCAGTCGGTGGTGACGACCTTGCCGCGCTCGACACCGTCCCAGGTGCGGGCCTCGTCCCAGGAGGAGCGGACCATCATGGTGCGGCGGCGGTCGGGGTCGGCGGGGGCCGAGAAGAGCAGCCTGCTGTGGCCGTCGCGGGCCGGATCGCGCAGCCGCAGGATCGACCCCTGCACCTGGGGGGTGGGCAGATCGGGGATGGTGCGGAAGGGCCCGGTGAAGCTCTGGCCGCCGTCCCGGCTGATGGCGTAGTCGCGGTGGCCGAGATCGGTGCCGTCCTGCTCCCGCCCGCTGACGTAGACCGATCCGTCGGCGCGCTCCACCAGCGTCATCTCGGACGGCTTCTGACGGAAGGTGCCGTCCTCCGTGAGCGGGTAGGTGTCCATCGCGCCGATGCGCCAGCGGTTGCCGCCGTCGTCGCTGTAGGCGAGCGCGGCATGGTTGTCGGTGATGCGGCCGCCGCTGTAGCTCTCGGTGTTGAGGGTGAAGAGCAGCCGGCCCTTGTGCCGGCCGCGCTGGAGCTGGATGCCGTGGACGGGGCCGGTGGCGTACCAGGAGTTCCACTGGGGCGGCATCAGCGAGGAGCTCAGATCGCGCGGGGCCGACCAGGTGGCGCCGTTGTCGTCGCTGTACTGCAGATGCGGGGAGCGGTCACAGGGGACGTCGCAGCTCTGGGAGTCGTCGCGGCCGGTGTTGTAGGTGCTGGCGAGCACGATGCGGCCGGTGCGCAGGTCCACGACGGGCGCGGGGTTGCCGTGGGTGTCGCCGCCGCCCTCGTTGATCACCTGGAGCGGGCCCCAGGTGCGGCCGCCGTCGGTGGAGCGCTTGAGGACCAGATCGATGTCCCCGGCGTCGCCGCAGTTGTCGACCCGGCCCTCGGCGAAGGCGAGCAGGGAGCCGTCCTTGGCTTTGACGATCGCCGGGATCCGGAAGCACGAGTAGCCCTGTTCCTGGGCAGACTTGAAGAGGACCTGTTGTTCGAAGCCGGAGTCGGCGCGGGCCGCGGACGCGGAGGAATCCGTGTCCGCGGCCCGTACCGGAAGCGGAATCAGGGCCAGCGCCGCGGCGGTGAGGAGCACGGAGGCGCGGCGCCGCCATGGTCTGGCACGGGGGTGGGGTGGTCTGGTGCGGGGACGTGTGCGGAGAACTGACGCCATGGTCACGGCCTGCCCTTCAGACTGCCTCATGGAGGCACCGGCATCTGGACGTCAAGGCCGTCGGGCATCACGCCAGGAGGCATCACACCGTCAGGACATCAAGACATCCCATGTCTCACACATGACTGCGGCAGAAAGTGTCTCGTCCTGCGGTCGTCCGGGACAAGGACCGTGCGTCATATCCTCGTGACACTAGGCCAGTTGAGGTGCGGCGGGGCGCGAGAGGACGGCGCCCGCCCCCGGCCGCGCCCCGCCCCCCGGCCGCCCCCACTACTCCGGGCCAGGCCCCGCACCCTGGCTGCCCCACTGCCCCGGGCTGCTCCCCGCCCCCGGCTGCCCTGCTGCCCCGGGCCGCGCCCGCTTCGGTCAGTTCATGACCGACTGGCCCGCGGTGATGACCCTGTCCAGCAGCGACCGGGACAGCTCGAGCTCCTCGATGGCCGCGGTCATCGGGGTTGAGTAGCAGCGGTACAGCCATTAACGCTAAGCCCGTGATCACGGCCCCGGACTCCCAGCTTTGTCCCCAGGGGCAAAGTAACCCGCTGGTTGATTTCAGGACTTCGGGGCGGCGGTCTTCTTGGGTTGGCGGGGCACGGTCTTGGTCTTGTCAAGGTGCCCGTACACCGTCGACCTTGGCACGCTGAACATGTCGGCGATCTGCTGGACGGTCTTCTCTCGCTCGTCGTAGAGCCGTTGGGCGAGCGCGGCCTGGTCCTCGGTGAGCTTCGGCCGGCGCCCGCCAACTCGGCCCCGGGCGCGGGCGGAGGCAAGCCCGTCGTTGGTGTTCGCCACGATCAGTTCGCGCTGGAGCTCGGCCAGCACGGACAGCATCCCGAACATCGCCCGTCCCTCCATCGTGGACGTGTCGATGCCTTGCTCAATCACGTGCAGCCCGATGCCGCGCTCGCGCAGGTCGGCGCCGAGCGTCACCAGGTGGAGCAGGGAGCGGGAGAGCCGGTCGAGCCGGGTGACCTTCAACCTGTCGCCCTCGCGCAACAACTGGAGCACGAGGTCGAGCTTCGGCCGGGATGCCTTCGCGCCGCTCGCGGTGTCGACGTGGATGTTGTCGCGGTCGACCCCGGCCCGCAGTAGGGCGTCGATCTGATGATCGGGGTTCTGGTCGGCGGTCGAGACCCGCGCGTTAGCTCTGCGGTTTGAGCGTGTCTCGTGAGGGTGAAGTTCTGTCCCTCGTACGAGTGTTAGCTCTTGCTCTGTCTCGTGCCTCACTCCAGGTTCGTTCCGTGATCCTGCACTACTTCAGTTCCGCCGGGTGGGAAGAGTGGGGCCTGTACGAGCGGCCCGTCATCCGGGAGACCATGCCCGTCCTCATCGACGAGGACCTCTGCTTCGAGGACGCTGCGGTGCCTCGGCCGACGGTGGTGATGAACCTGTGGCTCCGGGAGTTACCGGTGAGCGGGGCGCCGTCGCCGAAGTCGTGGCGTACGTACGCCCAGGCGCTCAAGGGCTGGGTGGAGTTTCTCGGGCGCCCGCCGGATCCCGGTCTTCGCTGATCGGCAGCGGCTTCGGGATGCGTTGTCGATGTACGCCGAGTACCGGCTGTCCGGGCCGCTGGAGGTGCGGCTGAGCTCGGCGAGTTGGAATCTGGCGGTCAAGACGCTGTCGTCCTTCTACCGGTGGGCGGCGGCCGAGGGGTACGCGCCGACGGTCCCGTTCTCCTACGTGCGCCAGTCGATGACCCGCCCGGACGGTGCGCGGGTGGAGGTCACCAGGAACCTGGCGACGGTGCGTTCGGGCAACGCGCGCGCGACGCGGAAGTACCTGGAGAGGCCGTACGCTGAGCTGCTGATGCAGGCCCTGGCGGGCAACGACCCGGCGGGTGAGCGGGATGTCTCGTTCCGGGGGCGGGAGACCGGTCGCAACGCGGCCGTGATCGGCCTGGCGCTGTCCAGCGGGCTGCGGTCGCAGGAGTTCACGCATCTGACGGTCTACGAGCTGCCGCCGCTGCCGCGCCGCCGCACGGCGGTGCCGGTGCCGCTGGTGCTCGCTCCGCCGACGGCGAAGGGCAGGAAGGGCCGGTCGACGTGGATCGGTTACGAGGACCTGGCCCGGGTCCACGACTACATCGGCTGGGAGCGGGCCGCGGCGGCGGAGGGCTCGCGCTGGCAGCCCTGTGATCCGCTGTTCGTCGAGGCCCCGACTCACGACGGCGCGCTGATCAACGGAATGCGACGCCGCTGGCACACCCTCACCCCGGCCGAGCGGCTGCGGCTGGTGGCACCCGGCGGAGGCAGCGCCCTGCTGGCAGTGCAGTCCGGCGGAAGCCATTCGTCGACTGGGCGACCGTTCTGCGCCGGACCGCGCTACGGATCCGGGACCGCTTTGAGTCGTCCTTCCCACATGTCCATCCCCATGTCACCAGGCACACCTTCGCGATGGCCACGCTGGAGCGGCTGGTACGCGGCTACTACCAGCAGGCCGCCCAGCTCGTCGTGGACACGGGCGGCGACGACGCCCTGGCGCTCTATCTGACCAAGGCCGATCCCCTGCTGGTGCTGCGTGATTTGTTAGGACATACCAGTGCCGCCACTACTCAGGCGTATCTGCATCTGCTCGACATCCAGCGGATCTACCGGGACGCCTACGCGACCGCCGGAGGCGCGTTGACCGTGGATGCCGACGCGGTCGCCGAGTTCGAGGGCGAGGTCTGATGCCAGCCGAGATCCAGCACCCCCTGGCGGTGCTGTTCACGCTGCCGGACGGCGTCATCCACCACGGTGTCCTGCACGATCTGCCGAACCAGCAGCTTGCCACGGACCTGGCCGTGGGACTGGTTGCGGCCACGCATCCGCACGGGCCGATCCGCACCCGCTCGGTGGCCCGGCAGTACATGACGACGATGCGCCGGATGGCGCGCGACCTCGATGCCTGGGGTGTCACGGGCGGTCTTGCCGATCTGACCCCGGGCACTCTGGTCCAGTACTGGCTGACCTGCGACTACCACCGCGAACGGCGCATCCGCGTGGTGCTGGACGCCTTCCAGGAGACAGCCGGAGGACTGGACCCGGGTATCTGCCGTCACCTGGCCGGGCGGCGGATCAACAAGGTGCAGAAGAGCCGGCCCAACCAGCCCTACAGCGACGGTGAATGGCGGCGGCTGGAAGCCTCCTGCACCGAACAGATCGCGGCGGCCCGCCGCGCACACCGTCAGGCGCAGGAGGCAGCCGGCCGGGGTGCCGATCCGTCCGTCCACGGCGTCACCTTCGACAACCTCGCCTGGCTCTGGCTCCACGCGGGCCCCGCGGAGGCGAGAAAGGCCATCGAGCGGTTCGGCACGATGGGCGCCGGTGTTGACCGGGCTCAGCTCGCAGCGGTCGAAGCCGCGCTGTTCCCGGCCTCGGAGACGGCGTTCGCCTACCTCACGCTGTTTGCGATGCGCACGGGCATCGTCCCTGACGGCATCGACGCCCTGCGACTCGACAACATCACCCGGACCTCGGCGAACACCGTCCTGCTCTCCTACCGCAAGGGCCGCACCGGGGACGAGGCGCTCAACCTGCCCCGTGATGCCGTGCGGCTGCTGGACCGCTGGCTGGAGCACTCAGCCCAACTACGTGAGCACGCCGGGGATTTGGCTGATCGTGTATGGATCTATGTGGGCCGCGACGGACTCGGAAGAGGGCAGGGCAGGATCTTCGACCGCCCCCGCGGCCAGCGCCAGCGCCGGGCCTGGATGGAGTCCTCGGGCGTGCTCGGCGACGACGGGCAGTCCCTTCCGGTGCACGGCGGCCGGGTCAGGGCCACCTACCACCACCGGCGCGACCGCACGGCCTGGACCGGCCGCACGACGATCGACCCCAACCACAGCGCCCGCGTCGAGGGAGATCACTACCTCAGCTCTCACACCCCGGCCCAGCTGGACGCGCTTGAGGGCGTCATCGAGCAGGCCCAGGGCGATGTGCGGCGCAAGGCCGGCCCGCCGGTCGTGATCAGCGGTGAGGACGCTGCCGCGTTCGCCGCGGGCTTCCCTCGCCTGGTCGAGGAAGCCGGTCTGGACGCGGCGGCCATCCAGGCTCTGCTCTCCGGTGAGCAGGACATGTTCGTCGCCGCGTGCGCCAGCCCGCTCAACGGCCCGCGCGCCCCGGCGGGAACCCTGTGTCCGGCCCGGCCCTGGGTGTGTCTGCTGTGTCCGCTCGCCGCGTTCGCGACCCGTCACCTGCCCAATCTGCTCAGGCTCAAGGCGTACTTCTCCCGGCAGGCCCAGCAGATGACCACCACGCAGTTCCTGCGGATCTTCGGGCCATACACGGCCCGCCTGGACGAGGACATCCTGCCCCGCTTCGGCCCGGCCGCCATCGAGGCCGTCACCCGGCAGAGCACCGAGACCGCCGCCTTCTTGCCGCTGCACCTGGAGGAACAGCCCCAGTGACGACCGCCCATGCCTCTTCCCCGGCCCTGGCCGGGCGGCGCCCCTTCCACGGTCTCCCGGTCATCGAGACCGCCGGCCTGCGGCGTGAGCCCGGCAGCCCGCGGCCCGTATTCGACCAGGATGTCTGGGACCTGACCGGCCTCGCCGACGCCCCGGTGGTGATGAGCGCACACCGCAAGATCCTGGACTTCACCGCCATCATCAACCCCCGCTGGCGGCAGGTTGCCCGCGAGTACCTGATGGCGCGGATGGCCCCGCTCCATCCGGACGTGGCCGTCTTGCCGCAGGCGTTCCGCACCCCACTGAACCCGAACTCCCTCTGGTCCGAACTCAAGCACCTGGCCCTGTGGTTCAACCACCTCACCGCGGTTGGCATCACCTCGCTGTCGCAGGTCCGCCAGCATCACTGCGACGTCTATCTCGCGGCTGCCTCGCGCAGTGCCACCGACCCTGACCGGCTGCTGTCACCCGCGACCACGGTGGCGATGGTCCGCATTCCACAGTTCCTCGTCCTCTATACAGAGATCCTCAGCGATTGCTACCAGCCGGGCTTCACCCCGTGGCCGGGCCGCAGCGCGGACGAGGTCACGGGATATGTACGCAGTGACGAGAACCGGGTGCCGCCGGTCCCGGACACCCTGTTGCGGCCTCTACTGGCGAACTGTCTGTACTTGCTGGAGACGATCGGCCCGCTGCTGGTGGCCGAGGCGGCCGTGGCCCGCGCTGCCGACCAACGTGAGGCCGCCTCGCGGCGCGGCCTGCTGGTCACTGAGGTCGATGGCTTGCGCGAGGTCATCGAGCGACGGCGAGAGACCGGGCTTGCCGCTGCACGGGCCGCTGACGCGACCGTCACTCAGCGCTTGAAGCGCGGATGGGACGCGGGCGACCCGCTCCTGCACATGTCGTGGCATCCGCTCGTCGTTCAGGCGGCGGGAGCCATGGGACACCGCAGGGACCTGGAGAGACTCCGTCCCGAACTGGAACGGTGGGTAAGTGAGTGCGGCCTTCAGCAGCCCTGGTGCCGCGATGCAGCCCTGGTGTCCCGCCCCGATGACGGCACCCCGGTGCCCTGGGCCCTGCCGATGGCCCGGCACCAACTGGACGTCACGGTCCATGCCGTCACCTCTGCCGCCTACTTCCTCACCTCGGCGCTTTCCGGGATGCGTTCCTCGGAACTGGCGGAACTGACGAGCAACTGCCGCCAGCAGGAACAGCGGCCCGGCGGCGGCACCCGCTACCGCTTGGTCTCCCGCCGCATCAAGGGCGAGGTATTCGGCGGGACCGAGGACGCGTGGGTAGTCACCGAAGACGTGCACCTGGCCATCGCCACCGCCGAAGCCCTCACAGGCGCCGCCCCGGGTGAGCGGCTGTTCGCCAAGGCATCCAACAACAGCAACAGCCGCTATACCGCCCTGCGCGCATGGGTGAACGGCGAGTACGGACAGCGGCTCGGCCTGGAGCCCATCCCCGACGGCCCGGTCAATCCCCGAGCTCTGCGGCGCACGCTCGCGATGGCCATCGCCCAGCGCCCGCACGGCCTTATGGCCGTGAAACTGCACCTCAAGCATGCCAGCGTCGCCACAGCCGAGGGCTATGCCGCCCGCCCCGGCGGACACCAGGCCGCCTTCGCCGCCGAAGTCGCCGCCGAGGAAGAAGCCGAACACCTGCGGTTGACCGTCGCCGCCTACGAGGACTACCAGCGCGGCATCCTGCCCAGCGGCCAAGGCGCCCGCGACCTCATTGGCGCCTTCAGGGCCGTCGACCAAGTCCTGGGGCGGCACGACGCCGGGCCGGTCACCGTCATCGACGACCGGCGCGTCGAGCGAGTCCTCAAAGCGAAGGCGAAGACCCTGCACCTCGGTGTCGGCAACTACTGCTGGTTCTCCGATCCGGGCAAGGCATTGTGCCTGAAAATCGCCGGCACCCCGGACGCAGCCGAGCCGCTGATGGGGATGTGCGACTCGGCCCGCTGCCCGCAGGCCACCCACCACCCCCAGCACCGGCAGATCTGGGCCGAACACGCCGACAGCACTCGGGCCGTGTTTCTCGGCAACCCCAGACTCTCCAAGCCCGAACGGGCCCGAGCCCAGGCCGCCTTCGACCGTGCCACTCGCATCGTCGCCGATATCGACGCTGCCGGCCACCCTGACGAGGAGCCGCGCTCATGATGCACAACCCCCAAGCGGAACCCGAGGCCAGGATTCAGAACGCGATGCGGCAACTTCTCGCCGGGCCCGTTCCCGACGGGCTGAAGTGCGACGTCAAGAGCTTGTGCACCCTCGCAGGAGTACCGCGAGCGACGCTCTACCGCACCTACCCACACCTCAAGGCCGAGTTCGACCGTCAGCGCCAAGCCGCCCAGGAAGCCGGACAGCAGCCCGACCCACGCCTGGCTCAGATCGAACGTCTCAAGGCCGAGGTTGCCACTCTGCGCGAGCGCCTCAGCAGGAAGAACACTGAGGCTAGACGCTCTGAAGGAGTTCCAGGCCACAGCCCTGTCCCGCCTCGCAGCCCAGCACGAAGAGATCACCACGCTTCGACGACAGCTTGACGCCACCCCGGTGGCGTCAGTCCGCACACTTCCTCGATAGCGTGGAGTTAGACCCGAGTGATGAGGAGGGCGCGTGCGACTCGCGCTGGACGCACTGTTCGCTGACGTGCCCGCGGAGCAGCTCGATGAAGCTCGCGACTTCTACAAGTCGAGGGCGGCAGGCCGTGGCCCCGGCTCACTGGAGGAGCTGAAGGATGTCCGAGCGAAGAGGTCAGCTCCTCCTGCCGCCGATCCGCCTGCCATCGAAGAGACGATCGAAGCCGCAGAAGCACGCGTCCCTGTCAGAATCTTCACTCCTATCGACGGTCCGCCGCAGGGCGTCTACCTGGACATACACGGCGGCGGCTTCTACATGGACTCCGCAGCGCGAGGAGACAAACGCAACCGCGAACTCGCAGACGCCCTCCACCTCGCCGTTGTCAGCGTCGACTACCGGCTGGCCCCCGAGCACCCGTGGCCAGCGGCACCCGACGACTGCGAAGCAGCGGCGCTCTGGCTCGTCGAAGAAGCCGATGCCCGCTTCGGAACGTCCCGACTTGCGATCGGCGGGAGCTCCGCGGGAGCCACACTCGCCTTGGCGACCCTGCTCCGGCTGAGGGACAGAGATACCGTTGGTCAGTTCACCGGCGCGGCACTCCAATTCGGGACCTACGACCTGAGCGCACGAACCCCGGCCGGTCGCCGCATCGCGGACGAATACTTCATCCAGGCGTACGCCGGCCATGTGGAAGACCGCACCGTTCCCGACATCTCTCCCATCTACGGCGTTCTTCGCGGGCTTCCCCCAACGCTGCTGATCGTCGGAAGCGCAGACGTGTTGCTGGAAGACAACCTGGCGCTGGCAGGTCGGTTGTCAGCGGCTGGCAATGACGTCGAGCTCCGGGTCTACCCCGACTCACCTCACGGCTTCACGGCCCACCCCACGGCAATGGCCAGGACAGCGCTCAGCAGCGTCGACTCCTGGCTGCGCGACCGGATTACGCAATCGTAGGGACTGACCGCGATCTCGAAGGATCCCAGTCCCAGAGGTCGATTACGTGAGACACAGCCTCGCGCACTCCCGCCGACGTGGGCGGCAAACCATCAGGCGCGCAGTCGACATCGATCGACCGGACACGTCTCATGCCCGGCTATCGCGCGTAGCCGATGAGCATGTGTCGGAATCTATCGGGTGCACCGTTCACCGACGCTGTTTTCCGACGCGAGTTTCCGACACTGCCCACCTGCGGGTTCGTGATCACGTCCCCAAGTGTCGGCAGACGATCGTTTGCCGACACTTTCGAGTCGGTTCGCGATCCACTCCGGGTTTCGTGCTCGGAGCATCGCGCCGCAGGTACGGCACTCCATCGACGACTGAGCCGGGTCCGAACAGGATGCCCGCATTCAGCCCCGTAGCCCTGGGCGGTTCATGGTTTCAGGGCTCGCAGCTTGTCCCGGAGCTGCTTGGCGTCATCCTCGCGATGCTGTACTCGGTAGAGATCGGTCGCCTGCTGCCAGCTTTGACCGGCTTGGTCGTGTTGGCCGAGGGCATGGTGGACGTCGCCTATGTGGGCCAGGGTGTTGGCTTCCTCGTAGGCGTGGCCGATCTCCCGTAGCAGTGCCAGTGCGTGCTGGAAGCGGGTCAGGGCCAGAGTGTGCTGCCCATTCTGGTGGGCCAGGCGGCCCAGCGTGCCAAGGACGTCTGCCTCGCCGTCCCGTTCCTGGTGACGGCGGAACAGGTCGAGCGAGGTCTCGCCATGGACGCGGGCCTCCTCGTATTGGCCCAGCCGGGCACAATACAGGGAAACCTGGTTGTGCGCCTGGGCCTCCCAGACCGGCTTTTCCAATGTCTGGAGAAGAGCGAGGGCGTCGCGGGAGTGTTCAAGCGCCTGCTCATGGTTCTCCTGGCGCTCCCAGGCATAGGCGAGCACCAGGAGAGTATGGACCGTCTGGTCTACGTCCTCGTAGGTCTTGCTCAGGGACAAGGCCTGGTGAAGGTGGTCCAGTGCCTCATCGTGCAGGTCGGACCTGATGCAGGCGATGCCCAGGTTGCGACGGGCGAAGATCTCCGCCTCCGAGTCGCCGAGTTTCCGGGTTGCCTCCAACCCCCTTCTCCAGGCGGCGAGTTGGGCCTGCAGATGGCCGTTGCGGCGGTGAAAGGTGTCCAGTACCCACGCCATCCGCCACACCACGTCGTACCAGCCTGAGTCGGCAGCCAATCGCTGGGTTGCCAGCAACCCGGCGTGCTGGGTCTCTAGCCAGGCCATTGCCTCCGCCTGATCCACCGGTGCCAGCGGCCGGCAGTCGGCGGACGGCTCAGGGAATTCGATTCTTGTGCGATGCGGGTGCATTAGCTGTTCGGCTTCGCGGGCTGTGTGGAGGTAGAAATCGGCCAGCCGCCGCAGCGCGACGTTGCGTTCTTGCTGTCGGTCGGTCCGGTGAGCCTGCTCCGCCGCGTACAGGCGCAGCAGGTCGTGCAGGCGATACCGGCCGGGTGCGAACTGCTGAACGAGGTGTGCGTTCTCCAGTTCCCGCAGCGCCGCACGTACGGCGGTGACAGGACGGGCGACGAGGCTGGCGCCGGCGGCTGGCCCGATCTCCGGCCCCGGGGCCAGTCCAACGAGCCGGAATACCTCCGCCGCCCCGACGGTCAGGGCGCGGTACGACACAGTGAAGGCTGATCGCACATTGGCCGTCAGGTCACCCGCGTCCAGGCCGTCCAGCCGCGCCGACTCGTCCTGGAGCTCCTCAGCCAGCGCTGTCAGCGGGAAATCCGGATGAGCCGCAGCGCGGGCTCCCACCACACTGATCGCCAGCGGCAACCCCGAGCAGTGCTCCAGCAAGGCGGCGACGGCTTCCGGTTCGGCCCCTACCCGGTCCTCCCCCAGGTGGCGGCCCATCAGCTCCCGTGCTTCGGTGTCGGTCAGCACGTCGAGCGTCAGCATCCGGGCCCCGTGGGCGCTTGCCAGCCCGGCCAGCCGTCGGCGGCTGGTGACCAGCACCGCGCAGGTGGCGCTGCCTGGCAGGAGCGCGGCCGCCTGCTCGGCGTCGGCGGCGTTGTCCAGCACGATAAGCATTCGTTTGCCCTGGACCAGGCTCCGGTACAGTCCAATCTGAGCCTGCACGTCCCCGGGCACGGCGCCGGAATCCACTCCCAGCGCGTCGAGGAACCCGCGTACCGCCGCGGCCGGTGTGACAGGGCCTCCCGAGGGATCGAAACCGTGCAGATCGACGTATAGTTGCCCGCCCGGGAACCGGTCGATGTTCTGGTGCGCCCAGTGCAGGGCCAGCCAGGTCTTTCCGATCCCACCGCTGCCGCCGATCGCGGAGATCACTACGGTCCCGCCAGGCTCACCCACCGAGTCCAACGCCTTGGTGAGCTCCGCGAACTGGTGCTCCCGGCCGGTGAACCAGCGCGGTCGGCCGGGAAGCTGGCGGGGCACCGGGGCACCCGCCCCGGTGCGGGGGGCGGGCTCTGGCTTCGGGAGGGTCAGGGCCGCGTCGGCGGTGAGGATCTGCTGGTGTAACTGCTGCAGTGGCTGCCCGGGGTCGGTGCCCAGTTCCCCCGCCAACCGCCGCCGCAGATCCTGGTAGCAGGTTAGGGCGTCTGCGGCCCGTCCACTGCGGTACAGGGCGAGCATGAACTGACCGGCCAGTCGCTCGTCCAGCGGGTGCTGCCCGGCGCGGGCGGTGAGCTCGGGCAGCAACTCGCCGTGCAGCCCGCTCCGTAATCGGATGTCGGCGCTATCCAGTTCGGCCGACAGCCGTTCCCGCTCAAGGGCTTGGCGCAGATCGCAGAACCACGGGGTATCCACGGTGGCGAACGGCTCCCCACGCCACAGCCCCAGCGCCCGTCCCATCAGCGCCGCCGCCTGCTCGTCGCCGACCGTCCGGGCCTTCGCGACCAGGTCCCGGAACCGGTGGAGGTCCACGGCTGCCGCGTCCACCTCCAGGACATAGCCGCCGGGCTGCCGCGTGATCCGCACCTCCTCCGCTGCGGCCTCCAGCGTCTGGCGCAGACGGGACAGATAACCGTACAGCGTTCCCCTGACCCGCTGCGGCGCCCGGCCTGCCCACACCCGGTCGATGAGCTCGTCGACCGATATCACCCGGTTGGCATCCACGAGCAAAACGGCCAGCACACACCGCTGCCGAAGGTGTCCCACATCCGCCGCACGGCCATCGACGCGCACCTCAATTGTGCCGAGTAAGCCGAACTCCACCGCCATCCCGACCACCCCCTCGGCCGGAACCCTAGCCCCGGGACAACCGCCCCCACCAGCCGATTCAAGGTTCATCCAAGAATCGTCCGATACCCGTCGAACACAGTGATGTCAGTTCCAACCGTCTCCAACAAATAGGGAGAAAACGATGCGACTGCGTCACGCACTTGCAAGTGCAGGGCTCGGAACCGCCGTGGCCGTCGGCACGATGGTCGTGCCCGCACAGGCCGCCTCGACGACAACCACAGCGGTGCGCTCCCCCGCGGCAGCGTGCACGGAGTGGTTCGACAATGCTGGCAGCGGCGGCGCTGAGCGATTCCACGTGCAGTGCCCCGGGTACTACGTGACGGTCTCGGTCACCTGCAGCTCCGGCTCGCCCATCAACGGACCGAAGCGGTGGGAGTACCAGAAGGCGGAATGCCGCAACGGTGCGTACATCACCAGCGGTAGCTACCGGGCGACTAGGACCTGAGGCGGAAACGCGTTCAGCACGAACCAGGGCCATTCTCAGACCGCAACAGGCCGACCGGGCGGTTTCTCCCCCGGTCGGCCGGTTTTGTGCGACATTCCGTGAATTCGTGCTTGTGCAGCACCAGCGGCCAGGGGTAACCGGGGCGAGGACTCCGGGTGAGCGAGATCGATCCGTACGACGAGCTGAAGAAGCAGATGGCCGAGGCGGAGGAGCGGTTCGCCTCCGAGGTCGACGGCGCGACGATGACGGTGTCCACCGGCACCTGTCGTTCCGGTTCCCGAAGGCGTCCTGGGGGCCGTGCGAGGTGGTCACCTGGCCCGGCGTACTGACCCTGCGTGGCGGCCTGGGCTGCTGGTCGTTCACCCGCGTTGAGGACATGTTCGAGTTCTTCCGGCCCAGCCGGAACGTGACCCGCGTCAACCCGACGTACTGGGCGCAGAAGCTGGTTCCGGGCTCCGGCAGCGAGGTCAAGGAGTACGCCGAGGACCGCGCCCGCGTCTATGTGCGGCAGGCCGTGGCCGAGGCGGTGAAGCGGCACGAGCACATCCGAGCCGAGGACGCCGAGGAATGGCTGTGGTCGGACTACGCTGGGCTGAGTTCGACACCGAGGCGGCTCTGATGCGCACGCTGGGCCGTTTCGAGGACCGCGTTGACGCCGACCGGCCCCTTGGGGACTCCCTGGAGGAGTTCACGGCCTCCGAGTTCCACTTCCCCGTGCGCGACTGGGACCTGTACCGCTACAACGACTGGTTCCTGCTCTCCTGCGTGGTGCTGCCCTGGCCGTCGAGCAGTTTGACGCTGCCCTGGTCCCCGTCGGCTGAGGTTCAGACCAGGCTGCCCTCCTCTTCCTCGTCCTCGGGGATCGGGGCGTCCGGGTCGCGCAGCGGGCGCAGGATGCCCCCGGCCGGGGTGGATGGGGTGAAGCTGTAGCGGCCCAGCACGTTGAGGTTCTTGTGCTTGAGCGGGGACAGCCGTGCGATGTCGTCGTCGCTGATCTCGTGTCCCTCGGCGCGGAGCTGGGCGACGGCGGCGTCGATGTAGCGGGTGGTCCACAGGACGACGGCGTTCAGGACCAGGCCGAGCGAGCCGAGCTGGTCCTCCATGCCGTCGCGGTACGCCTGGTGGATGGTGCCCTTCTTGCCGTGGCAGATGTCCCGGGCGAGGCTGTGGCGGGACTCCTGCACGCTGAGCTGCTTGCCCATCTGACGGCGGTAGGTGTCGTCGACGGGGTCGACGACCTGCAGCAGGTGCAGGGTCTTGGCGACGCGTCCGTATTCGGCGAACGCCTGCCCCAGCGGGGCCGGCTTGCTTGCGCTGCCGAACATCCGCAGCAGGTCGTACGCGCGGACCTGGTTGGTGACCAGGGAACCGGCCACGCGGAGCATGTCCTCCCAGTGCTGGATGACCTTGTTCAGGTTCACCTTGTTCTTCGCCAGGTCCTCCAAAACTCCGTACTCGCCGGTCTCGACGCCGGGCATCTCCGCGCGCCAGAACCGCTGGTCGTCCAGGTCACGGAAGCGCGGGGAGAAGTTGTATCCCAGGATCTTGAACAGGCCGAACACCATGTCGGAGTAGGAGGCGTTGTCGGTGGCGACCATCTCCGGCTTCACCCCGCCATCCAGGTTCAGCAGGGCGTCCAGGATGTGCAGGGAGTCGCGCGGCGTGCCGGGCACCACCATCTGCCCGATGCCCGCGACCTGGTCATTCACTGCGTTCAGCCAGGTGATCCCGCGCTTGAATCCGAAGTACTTCGGATTCGGTGCGGCGTTGATGGTGCGGACCGGGACGACGAACCGCAGTCCGTCCACCGAGGCGAGCAGCCCGTTGCCCCAGTGCGCAACGACGGGCACCTCTGCCTGGGCGGCGATCAGCGTGGCGTTGGCCTCGGCGATGGTGTCGGCGCGTAGGTAGTACTGGTCGACGTGGGAGAGCCGCGAGCGGGTCAGGGCCACGTTGCTCGGGTTGATGACCGGGGTGAGCCCGATGTTGCAGCTCTCGCTCACCAGCAGCGCCACCACCGAGGTGGCCAGGTCCTCCATGCGGGTCTTGCCGTCGCCCAGGTGCACGAACGCGTCCAGGAACCCGGTCCAGGAGTGCACCTCGAACAGCAGGTCCGGCAGCTCGACCTTGGGCA
This sequence comes from Streptomyces violaceusniger Tu 4113, assembly GCF_000147815.2. Classification (NCBI taxonomy): domain Bacteria; kingdom Bacillati; phylum Actinomycetota; class Actinomycetes; order Kitasatosporales; family Streptomycetaceae; genus Streptomyces; species Streptomyces violaceusniger. The sequence continues at coordinate 2,633,644 of NC_015957.1, forward strand.
GCATCCGTTCCACCCGCCGGCGCAGCCAGCGCAGCGACTTGGGCTCGCCCAGCGCCCCGAGCTTGTCGACGTTCAGCTTCGCGCGGCCCCCGCCTTCGGGGAACTCGATGGACACCTTCGCTTCCGCGCCGGCCTCTTCGAGGCGGTCGCCCATCTGCTTCCACGCGGCGTCCAGCACCCGCACCAGGTCGGTGAGGTGCTCGGTGACGGGCATGTCCAGGCTCAGGCCCGCCAGAACGTCCTCCCGTACGGCTGCCCAGGGCTTGCCGTCCAGCAGACGGGCGCGCGGGTTGGAGTAGCGGTGTGACGGGGAGGCGAAGATGTTGCGGCCCATCAACGCCCGGTACAGCTGCTCCAGCACGCACACCACATAGGCGTCGCGGTCGACCGCGCCCTGCGGCAGGTCCTTATTCGCGTACACCGCCTTGCGCCAGTACGGCGGCACCACCTTCTCGTCGACTTCCCGCTTCAGCAGCGGCTTCTCGCCCACGCGGCGCCGGGAGAGGGCGGGCAGGCACCTGACCGCGGCCAGGATGCGCTTGCCGGCCGGGGCCGCGCCGAGCATCTTCGTGTCACCCAGCAGCGACAGGAACGGCTTGACGGTGTTGTAGCGCAGCGCCAGCGCCTCGCGTATCGCGATCTCCGCCGAGTCGTCGTCCTCCGGAACAAGGCTGGCCACCAGCGTGGCCGCGCTCCACAGCTGGGCCCTCGGCGCGACCTCCTCCAGGGCCCGCCACATCGCGTCCGCGTCCATGGCGCCGCCGGTCTGCGCGAGGTGCTCCAGCTCCTCCATGACCACCTTGGAGATGCGGGCCGTGATGCGCGACGCCCTCTCCAGCTGCGGCAGGGTGGAGAGTCGTTCCTTGTCGGTACGCCTCTTCGCGGTACTGATCAGGCGCGTGGCCATCAGCACCGAGAACAGGTCCAATGCCTCGTCGATCGCCTTGGCTTCCAGGTGCCGCATCACCGCGGTGAGCATCGCCGTGCGCTTGGGATCACTCGCCCGCTCCAGCGTCGCCGCCTTCGACCCCAGGCCGTACCGGGCCAAAGCGGCCAGCCGGTTCGGCGGCAGCTTGTCCAGCTTGAGGCGGCCCAGGCGATACACCGCGATCTCGTCCACCCGCTGCAGGGCACCCTTCATCGCCGTACCTGTCGTCCTCGTCGGCGGCCGGCGCAACTCCTCCAGGTACGAAAACCGCTTCCCCTCCGGCACCACCAGCAGTCCTGCCAGGTCCCCGGGCAGGGACTTGTCCGCGCGGAACGTCGCCTTGGCCACCGTCGCGTGCAGCCGCTTGTCCGCGATCTGGCGGACCTCGGACACCTGCCGCGCGAGCACCGACACCCCGGGCAGCAGCACCCGGTTCTTCCGCAGCCAGCCCACCGCGTGATCGAACAGCGCCTTCGGGCCCTCCGCATGCGCTGTCCACGCCCGCCCATGCAGGAACGTACGGAACCTCCGCGACCACTGCGGGTCCTCGTACTCGTGGTACTCGTAGACGTCCCGGATCTCCCACGAGTGCTCATATGTCGTCGGCTGCCGCTCGGTGTACCGCTTGACCGCCGAGACGTCCTCGATGCCAAGCTGCCCTGCGATGTGCTCGATGACCACCCACGGCACATCGAGCGGATCGTCCGTCAGGAACCGGCCGATGTAGCGCACCGTGCACATCTGCAGCGCGAACCCAAGCCGGTTGTGATCCCCGCGCCGCTTCGCGATCAGCTTCCGATCCTCGTCGTCGAGGTAGAAGAACCGCTCCAGCTCCGGGCGCGTCGGCTCCTCATTGAACTTCCCGTACGACGCGGCCTGTTCGTCGGTCAAAAACTCCACTGGCATGGCGCGTGACCGTACGCGGGCGGGCGTCGCCGTGCCGCCAACTTCACCGAACCGGAACCGACCCCTCAGACAAGATCAACTGCTTAGCGTTAATGGCTGTACCGCTGCTACTCAACCCCGGTCATCCGCTCCCGCTCCGCCCGCAGCTCGCCCAGCAGATCCGGGCAGGTGGGCACGAGGTGCTCACCGCCGTCGTCGCGGAGGCAGGGCAGGACCTGGGAGATGGTCGCCGTCGAGAGCCCGGCCGCCAGCAGCGCGCGGATGCGCCGCACCACTGCCACATCGGACGCGCGGTATGCGCGATAGCCGCTGGGCAGCCGCTCGGGCTGGAGGAGGCCCTGCTGTTCGTAGTAGCGCAGCAGCCGCTCGCTCACCCCGGTACGGCGGGACAGCTCGCCGATCCGCATGGGCCCTCCTCCGCACGCCCTCACTCCCGGAACTCTCTTCAGGCCCCGAAACTCTCCAACGGATGTCAGGGTTTACGGCTTCGGGCGCACGCCGTCGCACAGGACGCGATCGGTGAGGCGCTGCAGGGCCGCCTCGGCCCGGAGCAACTGCTCGTCGTCGGCGGTCTTGCCGCTGGAGCTGATGGTCACCGAGCGCCGCCCGCCCTCGGTGAAGCCGGTCCGCACCGTGGCCCCTTCGAGGTCGCCGCCGTGGCCCCAGCGGTAGCCGCCGCAACTGAGCGGCTGCCGCATCATCCCGAGCCCGTACTGGGCATGCGGGAAGGCCACCTCGAAGTCCGGTCCGACGGGGACGGTCCGGCGCATCTCGGCGAGCTGCGCCGGGGGCAGCAGACGGCCGCCCAGCAGCGCGGTGAAGAACCGGTCCAGATCGCGGTCGGTGGTGATGAGCGAACCGGCCGCACCGCCCCAGGAGACGTTCCGGAGCGTGGTGTCCGTCCAGGTGTCGGAGCCGGGGAAGCGCTGATACGTATGCGCGTACGGGGCCTTCAGCCGCGGATCGTCCCCGGGCTCATAGGTGCCGGTCAGGCCCAGCGGGCGGATGATGCGCTCGCGGACCTCCTCCGGCCATGCGCGCCCGGTGACCTTCTGGATGATCATTCCGGCGAGGACATAGCCGGGGTTGGAGTAGTTCCAGTCGGGCTTTTGGTCATCGGCCGGGGCGGGCGGGAAGTCGGGCCGGTGCTTCATCGCCCCCGCGACCACCTGCTCGGGGGAGACATGGTCGAACCGGGTCCGATCGAAGTCCGCCGCCGAGTCGCCGGTGTCGTCGCTGTAGGCGTAGTTGTGGATGCCGCTGGTGTGCTGGAGCAGATTCCTGACGGTGATCCGGCGGCCGTCGTTGCCGTTACCGCTCACCACACCCGGCAGCCACGTGTCCACCGGATCGCTCAGCGAGAGCCGCCCCTCGGCGACCAGTTGGAGGACGACGGTGGCCACGAAGGACTTGGTGACGCTCGCGGCCCGGTAGTGCGCCCCGTACGGCATGGGACGGCCGGTGTTCAGCTCCGCCTCGCCCGCGCGGGCGTGGATCCGGCGGTGGCCGTCGCGCACCTCCACGGTCAGGCCGATGAAACCGGCGTCCTCAAGGGTCCGGGCCACCTCGCGACGCAGCTCGTCCTCGCTGAGCCGGTGGTCGGAAGAGTCGGAGCCGGGCGCTGTGGGCGCTTGGGGCGCCGTGGGGGCTCCGGGGGCGGAGGTGGTGGCGGCGGCCGGGACCGCGGCCGCACCACCGAGGAGGGCGACGGTGACGGCGGCGGCCATGACGAGGCGTAAACGAGGGCGCTTCGTGGGTGCGTTCATGTCTCAACAGCTTCCGGGTGCGGCGCCGCCCCGGCCATGCGGCAAGCCCCCGCGTAAGAGTGGGGGCAGCCCCATGGCCGGAGCCCCATGGCCGGAGCCCCGTGGCCCGGAGCCCCGTGGCCCGGAGCCTCACGGCCGGAGCTCCATGGCCGGGCTGCTCCGGCCGATCGATCGCTCGGCGCGGTCAGGCGCTCGGGGCCGGTCCGATCGCTCGGGGCGGTCAGGCCGACGAGCCGCTGTCCACCACCAGATCCGTGCCGACCACGGAGCCCGCCGCCGGTGAGGCGAGGTAGAGCACGGCCGCCGCGATCTCCTCCGCCTCCGCTATCCGGCCCAGCGGATTCTCGGTCTTCATCCGCTCGGCGCGGTCGGCCTCGGTCTCCCCGGGCCGCAGCGACATGGGGGCGTCGGAGGCGCCGGGGCTGACCGCGTTGATCCGGATTCCCTGGTGGATGTGGTCCAGCGCGGCGGCCCGGGTCAGCGTGGCGACCGCCGCCTTGGAGGTGCTGTACGCGCCGAGGCCCGGGACCCGGAGGTGGGCGCCGAGGTTGGAGGAGACATTGACGATCGCCCCGCCGCCGTGCTCCTTCATATGCGCAATCTGGTGCTTCATCGCCAGCCAGACACCGGTGACATTGGTGCGCAGCACCGCCTCCCAGTCCTCCTCGCTGACCTCTCCGAGGGGCCCCTGGCCGCGCATGATCCCGGCGTTGTTGACGGCGATGTCCAGTCCGCCGAAGCGGGTGACGGCCTGGTGCACCAGCTCCCGCAGTTGCCCGGAGTCGGTGACATCGGCGGGCACGGCGGCGGCCCGGCCATCGGCGGCCTCGATCAGGCGGACCGTCTCGGCCAGGGTGGATGCGGTGCGCCCGGTGGCCACCACGGAGGCGCCTTCGGCGGCGAAGGCGAGCGCGATGGCACGGCCGAGGCCGGTGCCCGCTCCGGTGACGAGGGCGGTCTTTCCGGTGAAGCGGTTCACCTGATTCTTGCGAGGATGCCCCGGTGTTCACGCCGGGGAGGAATCGCATCCCAGGCCCGCGACGCGGAGCGTCGCCGCGTCGGTCTTCTTCTGTGGGCGCGGAGCGTCCGCCCCAGCTGCCCGGCGAGCCGGGCAATGCGTACATACGTACTGCTGGTCGCCGATCGTGATGAAGGGGCTGGACGACTGGCATGTCTGTCGCATGGTCGCACTATCGTCTGGGTCATGAAGCTGGTGGTGCAGGTGAAGCTGCTGCCGACGCCCGTGCAGGCGGCGGCACTTGAGGCCACCTTGTGTGCCTGCAACCGGGCCGCCGACCAGGCTTCGAGGGTTGCGTACGAGACGGGTGTGACGAGCCGCAACGATCTGCAAAAGGCTGTCTACGCGGATCTGAAGACCCGGTACGCACTGTCCGCGCAGCCCGTGGTGCGGGTGGTGAAGAAAGTCGTGGACGCTTACGCCACCCTGCGCGCGAACCTGAAGACGGGCCGTCTCGGCCCGGCGGACTCGAAGAGGTACCGGAAGGCCACCGGCTCCCCGATCGCCTTCCGGCCGCAGGCGGCCCAGCCCTTCGACGACCGCTGCCTGTCCTGGCAGATGGACGCTCGCACCGTCTCGGTCTGGACCGTCCACGGCCGTCTGAAGAACGTCGGCTTCGCCGCCTCGCCCGACCAGCTCAAGACCCTGGTCGCGTACCGCAAGGGCGAAAGTGACCTGATCTTCCGGGACGGGAAGTGGTTCCTGGCCGCGACCTGTGAGATCCCCGACCCCGAGGTGTTCGAGCCGGTCGACTGGATCGGAGTGGACCGCGGCATCGTCAATCTCGCCACCACCAGCGACAACACCAACTACCAGGGACGGCGCCTGTCCCGTTACCGGCGTTGGCAGGCCCGCAAACGCGCCGAGCTCCAGGCCAGGAAGACCCGCTCGGCCACCCGTCGGCTGGCCCGCCGCGCCAAGAGGGAGCACCGTCATGCCACCCACATGAACCATGTGATCAGCAAGGAGATCGTGTCGGTCGCGCAACGCACCGGTCGCGGGATGGCTGTCGAGGAACTCGGCGGTCCGGGACCGGGTACGGCTACGCCGGGACCAGCGCGGCACGCTCTCTGCCTGGCCTTTCCACCAGTTGGGACAGCACCTCGCTTACAAGGCCCGCCGGGCCGGGGTGCCGTTCCTCGAAGTGGATCCGGCCTATACCTCGCAGCGTTGTCCGCGCTGTGGGCACACCGGTCGGGCCAACCGGCCCGACCGGGACCATTTCCGTTGTCGTCGGTGCGGGCTCGCTGGCCCCGCCGACCTCGTCGCCGGGGTCAACGTGCGCGATCGCGCACGCTCGGCGTGGGTATTCGTCACCATGCCCGTCGCTCCAGGGCACACCCCGGCCTGAAGCGAGATGCGACCCGTGACCGTCCCGTCGTAGGGGGCAGTCGGGAGCGCGACAAGGCGTGAACCACCGAGCCACACAAGCTCGGTCGTTCACGGCCGAGAAGGTGACTGCATGGCTCCTTGAGGAAGAGAGGAGGGACGGGATGGACGGGTCCGCTGGACGCGGAGGTTCAGGGCGGCGACGAGGGCGAGCGCGGCCCCCGTCGCGGCGCGGTGCCGGTGCCGCACGGGGTGTCGGTGACGGTCATCTGTCCCCCAATATTTGACCTATCGTTTTAATATTCGGGCATACGAATGGGCTCTGTCTCACTCCCGTGATCGTGATGTGGTGCGGCTCCGCGCTGGGGGCGGACCGGCTGCTACTTCGGGCCGGAGAGCTCAGGCCCGGAGAGCTCAGGTCGGAGGCGTCAGGCCGTGGCGATCAATCCAGCAATGCCAGCGCCTGTTCCGCGGCGTCCCGCACCCGGGCCGGGTCGTCCGACGCTTTGCCGACCACCCGCAGCCCCTGCATCAGCACGAACAGCATCCGCGCCAGCGCGCGGGGGTCGCGGTCCTCGGGAAGCTCCCCCTGGGCCTGGGCCCGTATCAGTGCGGAGTGCAGCGGGGTCTCCACGTGGTCCCAGCTCAGCTCCACCCGGCGGGCGGCCGCCCGGTCGTGCGGAGCCAGCTCGGCCGCTGTGTTGGTCACCAGGCAGCCGGCCAGCCGCCTCTCCGGGGAGGCGGCCTCCTCGGCGAAACGCCGCACCACCGCCCGCACCGCGGGCAGTGCGGGACCCGGCTGGGACAGCTCGGCCAGCAGGGACGGGTCGCGCGTCTCCGCATAGCGGTCCATGGCCTTCAGGTACAGCTCGTGCTTGCTGCCGAAGGTCGCGTAGATACTGGCGCGGCCGATGCCGAGATAGTCGACGAGGTCCGCCATCGAGGTCGCTTCATAGCCGCGCTGCCAGAACAGCTCGAGAGCCGACTGCAGGGCGGCCTCCGGGTCGAATTCCTTCGTTCTGGCCATGGCCCGACGGTAGCACCTAACCAGAACGAGCGGTCAAGAACACTTTCGAGTGAAGGCCCGGATGAAGGCCCGGATGCGGAACACATGTACGGGACCCGGTAGGGGCCGGCCGACGCAGGGGGCGCTCCCCGCCGGCCGGCCCGCCAACCCGTGCAGCGGGCGGACCGCTTCTCAGGTCCCGCCGACCGCTGTCCGCAGGGCGAGTCGCTGCTCGCCCGCGTACACGTTCATCGAAGTGCCGCGGAGGAAGCCGACCAGGGTCAGCCCCGTCTCCGCCGCCAGATCCACCGCCAGTGAGGAGGGCGCCGACACCGCCGCCAGCACCGGGATCCCCGCCATCACCGCCTTCTGCGCCAGCTCGAAGGAGGCGCGGCCCGAAACCATCAGCACCGACCCCGACAGCGGCAGCAGACCCTGCTGGAGCGCCCGCCCCACCAGCTTGTCCACCGCGTTGTGCCGGCCCACGTCCTCCCGCAGGTCCAGCAGCTCACCGTCCGGGGTGAACAGCCCCGCCGCGTGCAGCCCGCCGGTCCGGTCGAAGACGCGCTGCGCCGCACGGAGCCGGTCGGGGAGCACGGAGAGCGTCTCCGGCTCGATCCGGACGGGAGAGCCCCCGCCGTCCGCCCCGCCGTCCGCCCCGTCACCGAGGCCGTCCGCGAGCGGCCAGCGCGCCGTCGTCCGCACCGCGTCCAGGCTGGCCTTGCCGCACAGCCCGCAGGAGGACGTCGTATAGACATTGCGCTCCAGCGTGATGTCCGGGACCGGCACGCCCGGAGCGAGCGTCACATCCACCACGTTGTAGGTGTTGGAGCCGTCCTCGGTCGCGCCCGCGCAGTAGACGATGTTCGCCAGCTCGTCCGCGCGCCCGAGGACGCCCTCGCTCACCAGGAACCCGGCGGCGAGGGCGAAGTCGTCGCCCGGTGTGCGCATGGTGATCGCCAGCGGTTTGCCGTTCAGCCGGATCTCCAGCGGCTCCTCCGCCACGAGGGTGTCCGGCCGGGTGCTGACCGCCCCGTCCCGGATGCGGATGACGCGGCGTCGCTCGGTGACCCGTCCCATGTCGATCAGTCCCGGTTCTGTGCGTGGTTCTGTACGTGCTGGTACCCGAAACGGCCCTTGATGCACAGGTTCCCGTGGGTGACGGGATTGTCGTGCGGCGAGGTGACCTTCACGATCTCATTGTCCTGCACATGGAGGGTGAGGTTGCACCCCACACCACAGTAGGCGCATACCGTCGTCGTCTCCGTCTGCGCCGACTCGTCCCACGCCCCGGCCGCCCGCATGTCGAACTCCGTCTTGAAGCTCAGCGCGCCGGTCGGGCACACCTCGATGCAGTTGCCGCAGTAGACACACGCGGAGTCGGTAAGGGGCGCGTCGTGCTCGGTGGAGATCCGGGCGTCGAAACCGCGGCCCGCGACCGCGATCGCGAAGGTGTTCTGCCACTGCTCGCCGCAGGCGTCCACGCACTTGTAGCAGAGGATGCATTTGTCGTAGTCGCGGACGTACAGGTCGTTGTCGACCTTCGGCTCCTCGTCCACCCGGGCGGCGTCCGCGCCGAAGCGGTCCGGCTCGGCTCCGTACTCCTCGATCCACTCGGCCGCGCGCGGGGTCGTCGACAGATCGGTGGAGGAGGCCAGCAGCTCCAGGACGACCTTACGGCTGTGCCGGGCCCGCTCGGTGTCCGTGCGCACCTCCATGCCCTGCTCCACCCGGCGGGAGCAGGCCGGGGCGAGGGTGCGGGCGCCCTCCACCTCCACCACGCACACCCGGCAGGCGTTCTTCGGGGTGAGCGTGTCGCCCTGGCACAGGGTCGGGACGTCCTTGCCCGCGGCGCGGCACGCGTCCAGCAGGGTGCTGTCCTCCGGGGCGCGGACCGGCTCGCCGTCCAGGGTGAGGTCGACCAGACGGCGCGGGGGTCGCAGCGGTATCGCGGTCACTTGAAGGCTCCCAGGCGGTCGATGGCGGACTCCACGGCGTTCCAGGCGGTCTGGCCCAGACCGCAGATCGAGGCGTCCCGCATGGCCTGGCCGACCTCGCGCAGCAGCGCGATGTCCCCGGCCGCGGCGGCGCCCGTAAGGTCCTTGATCCGGTGCAGCGCCTCCTCCTGCCGTACGGTGCCCACCCGGCAGGGGACGCACTGGCCGCAGGACTCGTCGCGGAAGAACTCCGCGATGCGCAGCAGGACGCGGGGCAGGTCGACGCTGTCGTCCAGGACCAGCACCACCCCCGAGCCGAGGGTGGTGCCCGCGGCGCGCGTGCCCTCGAAGGTGAGCGGGACGTCCAGCTCGTCGGGGCGTACGAAACCGCCCGCCGCGCCGCCGAGCAGCACCGCGCGCAGGGTCTCGGGCGGCCCCGCGAGCTCCAGCAGCTCGCCCAGCGTCGCCCCGAACGGCAGCTCGTAGACGCCGGGCCGGGCGACCGTGCCGGAGACGCAGAACAGCTTGGTGCCGGTGGAGGTGCCGGTCCCGGTGCGGGCATACGCCTGCGCACCCTCGATCAGAATGGGCAACACATTGACCAGCGTCTCCACGTTGTTGACCGCGGTCGGCTTGCCGAACAGCCCCTTCTCGACCGGGAACGGCGGTTTGCTGCGCGGTTCACCGCGCCGCCCCTCGATCGAGTTGAAGATCGCGGTCTCCTCACCGCAGATGTACGCGCCCGCGCCGCGCCGGATCTCGATCTCGAACGCGAACCCCTGCCCCATGACGTCCTCGCCGAGGAAGCCCCGGGCCCGGGCCCGGTCGATGGCGGTGCGCAGCCGGCGCAGCGCACGGGGGTACTCGCCGCGCAGATACAGATAGCCGCGGTGGGCCCCGGTCGCATAGCCCGCGATGGTCATGGCCTCGATCAGGGCGTACGGATCGCCCTCCATCAGGACCCGGTCCTTGAAGGTGCCCGGTTCGCTCTCGTCGGCGTTGCAGACCAGATAGTGCGGATGGTCGGGCTGCTGTGCGGTGGCCGCCCACTTCCGCCCGGTCGGGAACGCGGCCCCGCCCCGCCCGACCAGCCCCGCCTCGGTGACCTCCCGGATCACCCCGGCGGGCCCGAGCGTGAACGCGCGCCGCAGGGCGGCGTATCCGCCGTGCGTGCGGTAGTCGTCGAGCGACCCCGGGTCCACGACCCCGACCCGGCGCAGCAGCACCAGGGCGTGGCCTCCGGTCTGGGGCACGGATGCGTTCCGCGGCGTGGAACTCTCCGGCCGCGCGCCTGGGTCGGCGTGCCGCTCGGCATGCGCGGAGTTGCCCGGCCGCTGTCCGGCGTCCGGCCGCTGTCCGGCGTCCGGCAGCGGCCCGGAGTCGGGGCGCGGGGCGGGCGCGGCCACGGCGCCATGGGTGCCCGCCCGTGCGGCGGGCGGGGGCTGGGGGGCAGGGGCGCCGGTCTGGGGGACCGCGGCCGCCGCGGATGGTTCGGGCGGCGCGTCGTGCGGCGCCGACGCCGCGTCGGCCACCGCCTCGGCCGTGGCGGGGGCGATGACCGCGGTCTGAGGGGCCTCGCCCGCGCGGATCGCCAGGGCCGCCGGGGCGCGTTCGCACAGGCCCAGACACGGGCTGGGCTGCCAGACGGCTCCGGACCCGGCCGAGCCCGCCGGGCCCAGGTCCCGTTCGAGCTCCGCGCACACCCGCGCGGAGCCCCGGGCCGCGCACGCCAGATCCGTGCAGACGTGGACGACGGTCGCCGGACGGGGTTTCACCGCGAACATCGCGTAGAAGGTCGCGACCCCGTAGCCCTCCGCCGGAGGGACCGTCAGCCGGCGGCACAGATAGTCCAGGCCGCCCTCGCTGATCCAGCCCACCCGGTCGTTGAGGGCATGCAGCCCCGGCAACAGCAGTTCGCGCCGCTCACGTGCCTCGCGGCCGCCGCGCGCCCAGCGCAGATCGCTGTCGTTGCGGTCGTCCGCGCCCTCCCAGGCGGATTCGGGCGGGCCGAGCAGGGCGTCGACCGCCGCCCGCTCCTCGTCCGTGGGCTTGCCGGCACCGAAGCGCAGATCCACGGTCAGCTCCTTACGGCGGTCACGGGAATCTTCTCGATCCTTATGGCCGACGCCTTGAACTCCGCCGTCCCCGCGATCGGGCAGTTCGCCTCGATCGTCAGGGAGTTGGTGTCCACCTCGTCGGGGAAGTGCATGGTCATGAAGGCGAGCCCCGGCCGCAGCCCGGGATCGATCCACACCGGCGCCACCACCGAGCCGCGCCGCGAGGTGACCCGCACCCGCTCCTCGGTCTCCACCCGGTAGCGGGCCGCGTCCTCCGGGCACAGCTCGATGTACTCGCCGCGCCGCAGCGGAGAGGCGAAACTCCCGCTCTGCACCCCGGTGTTGTACGAGTCCAGGCGGCGCCCGGTGGTGAGCCGGATCGGAAAGGCGTCATCGGTCAGATCGACCGGCGGATCGTGCTTCACCGGGCCGAAGGGGGCGAGGGCGCCGCGCCGCGCCGGATCGCCCTCCCACAGCCGGCCGTGCAGATAGGTGGGCTCGAGACGGTCGGTGCTGGGGCAGGGCCACTGGATGCCCTGGTGCTCCTCCAGCCGCTCGTAGGTCATGCCGAAGTGATCGGGGGAGACGGCCCGCAGCTCGTTCCACACCTCCTCCGCGCCCTCGAACTTCCAGTCGTGGCCGAGCCGCCGCGCCAGCTCGCAGATGATGTCGATGTCCTCGCGCGCCTCGCCCGGCGGCTCCACGGCCTTGCGCACCCGCTGGACGCGGCGCTCGCTGTTGGTGGTGGTGCCCTCCGTCTCGCACCAGCCGGCGGTCGCCGGGAGCACCACATCGGCCAACTCGGCGGTCCTGGTGAGGAAGATGTCCTGGACCACCAGGTGTTCCAGCGACTCCAGCCGCCGGACGGCCTGTTCGGTGTCGGCCTCGGACTGGGCCGGGTTCTCTCCGATGCAGTAGACGGCGCGCAGTTCGCCGGCCTCCATGGCCTCGAACATCTCGGTGAGGTTCAGCCCGTAGCGCGGCTGGATGACCACGTCCCAGGCGCGCTCGAACTTGGACCGGGTGGGCGGGTCCAGGATGTCCTGGAAGCCGGGCAGCCGGTTGGGGATGGCGCCCATGTCGCCGCCGCCCTGGACGTTGTTCTGGCCGCGCAGCGGCTGCAGTCCGCAGCCGTACCGGCCGACATGGCCGGTCAGCAGGGACAGATTGATCAGCGCCCGGACGTTGTCGGTGCCGTTGTGGTGCTCGGTGATGCCGAGCGTCCAGCAGAGCTGGGCGCGCTCGGCGGTGGCGTAGGCGTGCGCGAGATCGCGGATGGCGTCCGCGGGGACGCCTGTGACCTTCTCCGCGACGCTCGGGGTCCAGGGCTCCACATGGGCCGCGTACTCCTCGAAGCCGCTGGTGGCGCGCTCGATGAAGGAGCGGTTGGCGAGCCCCGCGTGGATGATCTCGCGGCCCACGGCGTGGGCGAGCGGGATGTCGGTGCCCACGTTGAGCCCCAGCCAGCTCTCGGCCCATTCGGCGGTCGAGGTGCGGCGCGGATCGACCGCGTACATCCGGGCGCCGTTGCGGATGCCCCTGAGGACATGCTGGAAGAAGATCGGGTGCGCGAAGCGGGCGTTGGAGCCCCACATCACGATGAGGTCGGTGTCCTCGACCTCCGCGTACGACGACGTGCCGCCGCCGGAGCCGAAGACGGCGGACAGCCCCGCGACGCTGGGCGCGTGGCAGGTGCGGTTGCAGGAGTCGACGTTGTTGGTGCCCATCACCACCCGGGCGAACTTCTGGGCCACGTAGTTCATCTCGTTGGTGGCGCGGGCGCAGGAGAACATGCCGAACGCGTCGGGCCCATGGGCCGCCGTCACGGCCCGGAACCCGGCGGTGGCCCGGCTGAGCGCCTCGTCCCAGGAAGCGCGGCGGAGTTCACCGCTGACCGAATCCCGCACCAGGGGGTGGGTCAGCCGCGGGTACTGCTTCTGCTGTCGGTTGCGCTGGCGGTTACGGGCCACGACGGGCTCCTTACGGCGGTCACGCCGCGGTGCGACGTGAGGGAACCGAACGTCCGGGTATCGTCGACAGGATATTGAATACAGTATGCCCTAGGAGGGGGTCAAGGAGTCGAACGACACCTCAACCCCCCTCCCGTCCGCCGGTGATGGGGCCCTGGGCGGTAATGGGCCCCGAACGGTGATGGGACGTCGGCCGGTTAAGAGAGCTCACCGGGGAAGCGAGCTCGGCCGGTACAGCGAGTTCGGCCAGTGAAGCCGGTCGTGCGAGTTCGGCTGGTGAAGCCGTTGCGCGAGTTCAGCCGGTGAAGCCGGTAAGGCGGGTTCAGCCCGTGAAGAGCTGTGTGGCCTTGCGGATGAGCTCGTAGACGCCGTACGCGAAGGGCAGCGCCACCCAGGCCCAGACGGCCACGGTCAGCGCGGTGCGATTGGTGGTGGGTTCGGTCATCGGTCCGCTCCCTTCTCGGCGGGCGCCGCCTCGGCGTCGGCCTTGGCGGTAGCCGGTTCGTGGAAGCGCGGATGGACCGGCCGTACCAGCTCGTTGGCGACGAAGCCGACGACCAGCAGCGCGATCATGATGGTGAGGGAGAGCGAGTACAGCTCGGGGCCGGTCTTCCCCGCCGCCTCCTGGTGGTCGGCCACCTTGTTGACGATGTACGGGCCGAGGACCCCGGCCACCGACCACGCGGTGAGCAGCCGGCCGTGGATCGCGCCCACCTGATAGGTGCCGAACAGGTCCTTCAGATACGCCGGAACGGTCGCGAACCCGCCCCCGTAGAAGGAGAGGATCACCAGCGCGCACACCACGAACAGGGGCTTGGAGGAGTCCCCGAGCTGCGCGATGGCCAGATACATCAGCGCGCCCACGCCCAGATAGATCCGGTACATGTTCTTGCGCCCGATGAGGTCGGACGTGGACGACCAGACCAGCCGCCCGGCCATGTTGGCAGCCGACAGCAGGGCGACGAAACCGGCCGCCGCGGTGGCGGTCACGGGGGTGTCGGTGTCCTTGAAGTAGTCGCCGATCATGGGCGCGGCCTTCTCCAGGATGCCGATGCCCGCCGTCACGTTCATGCACAGCACCACCCACAGACACCAGAACTGCGGGGTGCGCAGGGCGTTGCGCGCGGAGACGTCGGCCGCGCTGACCATGTGTCCCTGCTCCTGCGGCGGCTCCCAGCCGGCGGGCCGCCAGCCGTCGGCCGGTACCCGCACCAGCAGCACGCCGAGGGTCATGAAGACCGCGTAGGTCAGGCCGTGCACCAGGAAGGTGGCGGCGATGCCGCTGTTGTCGGTGCCGAAGCGCTCCATCAGCCAGCTCGACCAGGGCGAGGCGATCAGCGCACCGCCGCCGAAGCCCATGATGGCGATGCCGGTGGCCATGCCGGGCCGGTCGGGGAACCACTTCATGAGCGTGGAGACGGGGGAGATGTATCCGATGCCGAGACCGATCCCGCCGATGAACCCGTAGCCGAGGACGACCAGCCAGTACTGGCTGGTGGCGGCGCCGAGCGAGGCGACGAGGAAGCCGGAGGAGAAGCAGACGAGGGAGACGAACATCGCCCAGCGCGGGCCGTTGCGCTCGACCAGCGTCCCGCCGAAGGCGGCCGACAGGCCGAGCATCACGATGCCAAGCTGGAACGGGAGTGCGCTGGCCGTGCCCGAGAGGTCCATGGAGGATTCCAGGGGCGGCTTGAACACGCTCCAGGCATACGCCTGGCCGATGGAGAGATGGACGGCTAGGGCGGCCGGTGGCACCAGCCAGCGGCTCCAGCCCGGTGGGGCCAGGGTGCGCGAGCGATGCAACGGGCCGAGTCGATCATTGGTGAGCATGTGCCCGGACTTTAAGGATTGAACGAGGCAATGACTAGACGTAGAAGCGCCTGGGATGTGTCGGCCGCGTGGACGGGATGGGTAAACTGTAGACAATAACCAATCCGGGCATCCGGTGAACGGCGAGCCAGAGGGGGCGCGATGCTGTCCAGGGGACTGCCGTACGGCGCGGTACCGAAGCTGGAGCGGCCCGGTCCACTCCGCGAGCGCGTCTACGAGGCGCTGCTCGAACTCATCACCACCCGCGCCCTCCGTCCCGGTCAGCACCTCGTGGAGAGCGAGCTCGCCGGGCAGCTCGGGGTCTCCCGTCAGCCGGTGCGCGAGGCCCTCCAGCGGCTGAACACCGAAGGCTGGGTCGATCTGCGGCCCGCGCAGGGCGCGTTCGTCCACGAGCCCACCGAGGAGGAGGCCGATCAGCTCCTTACGGTGCGCACGCTCCTGGAGGCCGAGGCCGCCCGGCTGGCCGCCGCGGGGATCGACGCGGCCGGGGTCGCCGCGCTGGAGGATCTGTGCGCGAAGGGCGAGCGCGCGGTGCTGGACGACGATGTGGACGGCGCGGTGGCGGCGAACGCCGAATTCCACGCCAAGGTGATGGAGTTGGCCGGAAACGCGGTCCTGTCCGAGCTGGCCGCCCAGGTGGACCGCAGGGTCCGCTGGTACTACACCCCGGTCGCCCGTCAGCGCGGCAAGCAGTCCTGGATCGAGCACCGCGAGCTGATCGCGGCCATCACCGCCGGTGACGAACACGGGGCCACGGCAGTCATGCGCACCCACACCGAACACACCCGCCACACGTACCACGACCGCGAGCGGTCCTGACCCCTCCGCCCTGACCCCTCCGCCGCACCGGCCGTTGCCGGATGGCGTCAGTACGGGTGGCGTCATCCCCGAGCGGCGTCCATGCGCTCGACCGCTTCCTTGGCCTCCTTCAAATCGGCGTCGGTGAGCTGCCGGTAGACCTTGATGGCCTCGAGCTTCTTGCCCTCCCGCAGCAGGTCCGCCACCCGCTCCAGACCGGGCTCGGCCACCTGGATCTCCAGGTGGCCGAGGATCAGGTCCAGCTTGCGCTCGATGCGGTCCGCCCTGCGCTGGATCTTCTGAATCCTCGACTCCAGCAGCGGATACTGCAGAACGAGGGCCACGATCACGAGGTACGTCGCTATCTCCATGATCACCGATCGTAGTGGCCGAAGTGGCCGAACCCTTTCGCCGCTCCCGCGCTCCTGAGCCGGTGCCTCCCGGTGCTGTCCCGAAATCAACTCGGCTTTGTCCTGCGACAGGAGAAAGTCGTAGCCAATTGCGGCGCAAGTTCTTCCCACCCCCGACAACCGCTGCTACGTTCCCCGTGAAAGCCCGGTGACGTGGATGCCGATGACGGCGGGAGGGGCAGCGTGAGGCGCATGACGGCACGACCGGCGAACGCGCATCAGGCGCGACTGCTCCGTCTGCTGCGCGACGGCGGCCCCAACTCCCGTGCTCAGCTCGGCGATCAGATCGACCTCTCGCGTTCGAAGCTCGCCGTGGAGATCGACCGACTGCTGGAGACCGGACTGGTGGCCGCGGACGGGCTCGCGGCCTCGCGCGGCGGCCGGCGCTCGCACAACATCCGGCTCGCGCCCGGGCTGCGGCTGCTAGGCGTCGACATCGGCGCCACCTCCGTGGACGTCGCCGTGACCAATGCCGAACTGGAGATTCTCGGCCATCTCAACCAGCCCATGGATGTGCGCGAGGGACCCGTCGCGGTCTTCGAGCAGGTGCTGGACATGGCCGCGAAGCTCCGGGCCTCCGGGGTGGCCGAGGGGTTCGACGGGGCGGGCATAGGAGTGCCCGGCCCCGTGCGGTTCCCCGAGGGCGTGCCGGTGGCACCGCCGATCATGCCGGGGTGGGACGGCTTCCCCGTACGGGAGGCGCTCAGCCAGGAGCTGGGCTGCCCGGTGATGGTCGACAACGATGTGAACCTCATGGCGATGGGGGAGCAGCACGCCGGAGTCGCCCGTTCCGTCAAGGACTTCCTCTGCGTGAAGATCGGCACCGGTATCGGCTGCGGGATCGTCGTCGGCGGTGAGGTCTACCGCGGTACGACGGGCAGCGCGGGCGACATCGGCCACATCCAGGCCGAACCCGACGGCCGCCCCTGCGCCTGTGGCAACCACGGCTGCCTGGAGGCGTACTTCGGCGGCGCGGCGCTGGCCCGCGACGCCGAGGCGGCCGCCCGCGACGGCCGGTCCGCCGAACTCGCCGCCCGGCTGGAGGAGGTGGGCAGCCTCGCCGCCACGGACGTCGCCGCGGCGGCGTCGGCGGGCGACGCGACCGCCCTCGACCTCATCAGGGAGGGCGGCACCCGTACGGGCCAGGTCATCGCCGGGCTCGTCAGCTTCTTCAACCCCGGTCTGGTGGTCATCGGCGGCGGTGTCACCGGGCTCGGCCATACGCTGCTCGCCGCCATACGGACCCAGGTCTACCGCCAGTCCCTGCCCCTGGCCACCGGCAACCTCCCCATCGTGCTGGGCGAACTCGGCCCGGCCGCCGGGGTCACCGGCGCGGCCCGCCTGATCAGCGACCACCTCTTCTCACCGGCATGACGGCCCGACGACCTGATGGCTTGACGGCCTGATCCCGCCCGGCCACGGCCGGGTCCGTACCTCGGCACAGCGCAGCGCACGGCATCCGCACCGCCCTTCGACGTACGCCACGTCTAAGCACGAGCCGCACGACCGGCACCACCGGAGCACCACCCAGGTACCACCGAGCCGCACCACAGGGCACCACCGAGCCGCACCACCCGGTACCACTGAGCCGCACCACCCGGTACCACCGTGGCGGCGCGCCGTACCCCGGCACGCCCCGCACCTCACCACGGCACCACATCACCACATCACCGCTCCACCCAGCCCCAGCCCCAGCCCTATCCCCAGCCCCGCCGCGCGCCCGCAGCGGCTGCGGCACGCCCAGCGACCCGCACCGCATCGAGCGAACCCGCCGAGGAGGCCAGCCATGGCACCGGCACCACCCGACCCGCGCCCGCTGCTCACCATGTCCGCGATCACCAAGTCCTTCCCCGGCGTACGGGCCCTGGACGGCGTCGACCTCGATGTCGAAGCGGGCGAGGTGCACTGTCTGCTCGGCCAGAACGGCGCCGGCAAGTCCACCCTGATCAAGGTGGTCGCCGGGGCGCATCAGCCCGACAGCGGCGAGATCCTCTGGCGGGGCGCGCCGGTCACCCTCAAGTCGCCCATCGCCGCCATGCGCCTGGGGATCGCCACCATCTACCAGGAACTCGACCTGGTGGAGGGGCTGTCCGTCGCCGAGAACGTCTTCCTCGGCCATGAGATGGCCACCGCCGGGTTCGTCCGCTCCCGTGCGGCGCGCACCGCCACCGCCGCGCTCCTGACCCGGCTCGGGCATCCCGAGATCGACCCGGGGCGGCTGGTGGGGGAGCTGTCCGCGGCTGGGCAGCAGATCGTCTCGATGGCCCGCGCGCTCTCCCACGACGTCCAGTTGATCGTGATGGACGAGCCGTCCGCGGCCCTCGACCCCGACGAGGTCGACAACCTCTTCCGCATCGTCGGCGATCTCACCGCCGCCGGGGTCGCCGTCGTGTACATCTCGCACCGGCTGGAGGAGATTCGCCGGATCGGCGACCGCGTCACCGTGCTCAAGGACGGCCGCGCCGCGGCCCGCGGGCTGGACGCCCGCACCACCCCGACCCGCGAGGTCGTGGCCCTGATGACGGGCCGGGACGTGGAGTACGCGTTCCCCCGCCGCACCACGGCACCGCCGTCCGCCGGCGCCGCGCCCGTGCTGCGGCTGGAAAACCTCGGCAGGGCGGGGGAGTTCGAGCCGATCGACCTCGACGTGGCGCCCGGCGAGATCGTCGGGCTCGCCGGACTCGTCGGCTCCGGACGGTCCGAGATCCTGGAGACCGTCTACGGCGCCCGCCGTCCCACCTCGGGCCGGGTCCTGGTGGACGGCCGCGCGCTGCGCCCCGGCAGCGTGACGGCCGCCGTGCGCGCCGGGCTCGGGCTCGCCCCCGAGGAGCGCAAGGCGCAGGCGCTGCTGATGCTGGAGTCCGTCACCCGCAATGTCTCGGTCTCCTCGCTGCCCCGCTTCTCCCGCGCCGGGTGGGTGGACCGCGGCGCGGAGCGGGCGGCGGCCCGCCGGTGCGTCCGCGACCTGTCGCTGCACCCCGACGACCCGGAGCGGCCGGTGCGGACCCTGTCCGGCGGCAATCAGCAAAAGGCCGTGCTGGCCCGCTGGCTGCTGCGCGGCTGCCGGGTGCTGCTGCTGGACGAGCCGACGCGCGGGGTGGATGTCGGCGCCCGCGCCGAGCTGTACGCCGTGATCCGCCGACTCGCCGACGACGGCATGGCCGTCCTTCTCGTCTCCAGCGAACTGCCCGAAGTCCTGGGCCTCGCCGACCGGGTGCTGGTGCTCCGCGAGGGCCGCGTCGTCCATACGGCGCCCGCGCGGGAGCTGGACGAACACCGTGTCCTCGATCTCGTCATGGAAGGGAGCCCGTCGTGAACTCACCCGGGAGCACGCCGGCGTCCAGCCCCCCGGCCGACCCCGCGCCGGTACCGGGCGCGGGCGCCACGCTGACGGCCGGTCCGGTCGGCAAACCGCCGGCCGGCCGCACCGGCACCGATCCGCTGAGCAGGCTGCGGCGCCTGGCCGACCTGCGCAACCTCTCCCTCGTCGGAGTGCTGGCGGTGCTGATCATCGTCGGCGGCTTCACCAAGCCCGACGAGTTCCTCAGCACCGACAACCTCCAGCTCGTGCTCACCCAGGCGTCCGTCATCGGCGTCGTCACCGTCGGCGTGACCTTCGTCATCACCAGCGGCGGCATCGATCTGTCGGTCGGCGCGATGGTCTCCCTCGCCTCGGTGTGGGCCACCACGCTCGCCACCCAGGACTACGGACTCGGCGGCATCCTGCTGTGCGCGGTCCTGGTGGGGCTCGGCTGCGGACTGGTCAACGGGGTGCTCATCGCGTACGGCGGGATGGTCCCGTTCATCGCCACCCTCGCGATGCTCGCCTCCGCCCGCGGGCTCGCCCTGCAGATCAGCGACGGCAGGACCCAGGTCGTCACCGTCAACCCGGTCCTGGACCTCGGGCTCCCGGACTCCTACGTCCTCGGCATACCGCCGCTGGTGATCATCTTCGCCGCCGTGACGGTCCTCGGCTGGCTGGTGCTCAACCGCACGACGTTCGGCCGGCGCACCGTCGCCATCGGCGGCAACGCGGAGGCGGCCCGGCTCGCGGGCATCGACGTCAAACGGCAGCGGCTGATGCTGTATCTGCTCTCCGGGCTGTGCTGCGGTGTCGCCGCCTTCATGCTGGTCGTCCTCACCGGCTCCGGCCAGAACACCAACGGCAACCTGTACGAACTCGACGCCATCGCCGCCGCGATCATCGGCGGCACGCTGCTCACCGGCGGTCGCGGCACCATCACCGGCTCCGTCCTCGGCGTCCTCGTCTTCACCACCATCACCAATCTGTTCGCCCTGAACAACCTTCAGAGCGATGTCCAGCAGATCGCCAAGGGCGCGATCATCGTCGCCGCCGTCCTGGTACAGAAGGGTCGTTCGACGCCATGAGGTACCCCGAGAGCTCCTCCCCCACCAGTCGCAGAAACCTGCTCCTGGGCACCGCCGCGGCGGGCGCGCTGTTCGCCGCCGGGTGCACCAGCAACGAGAACAACGACAGCGGCGAGAACAGCAAGCAGGCCGCGAACACCGCCAATGACAAGCCCGGTAAGGCGGTCACCATCGGCTTCGCCGGGCCCCAGGCCGACCACGGCTGGCTCAACGCCATCAACCAGCAGGCCAAGCGGCGCGCCAAGGAGTACAAGGACGTCACGCTGGAGATCACCGAGGGCTCCAACGACACCGCCCAGCAGATCGGGCAGATCGAGACCCTCATCAACAAGAAGGTCGACGTCCTGGTCATCCTGCCGGCCGACGGCAAGGCGCTGACCCAGGTCGGGCTCAAGGCGATGCGGGCGGGCATCCCGGTCGTCAACCTCGACCGCGTCTTCGCCTCCCCGCAGGCGTACCGCTGCTGGATCGGCGGCGACAACTACGGCATGGGCCTCAACGCCGGGCGCTACATCGGCGAGCAGCTCAAGGGCAAGAAGAACGCCAAGGTCATCGAGTTGGCCGGGATCGACAACCTGGAGCTGACCCGGCAGCGCACCGCGGGCTTCGACGACGCCCTGAAGAACTACCCGAACATCAAGAAGGTCGGCCGCCAGGCCGCCGAGTTCACCGTCGAGTCGGGTCAGTCGAAGATGGCCCAGCTCCTCCAGGCCCACTCCGACTTCGACGCCCTGTGGAACCACGACGACGACCAGGGCGTCGGCGCCGAGCGCGCCATCAAGCAGGCCGGGCGCGATGACTTCCTCATGGTCGGCGGCGCGGGCGCCAAGCACGCCATGGACGCCATCAAGGCCGGCAACACCGTGCTGAAGGCCACCGTGCTCTACCCGCCGACCATGGCCGCCTCCGCCATCGACCTCGCCCGCGCGCTCGGCCAGGGCAAGGGCGTCGGCGGCCTCGCGGAGCTGGAGATCCCGGCCTCCCTCACGCTCTACTCCGCCGTCGTCACCAAGGACAACGTGGACGAATACCTCCCCACGGGATTCAGCTGAGCCCGATAGAGGGCCAGACCCCCCACCTCGCGTCGGTTTGCGATCGTCAGAAGGAGTCCCATGGAAAGTCCTGAAGCGAAGACGCTCGGCGTCGGCATGGTCGGTTACGCCTTCATGGGCGCCGCACACTCCCAGGGCTGGCGTACCGTCGGCCGTGTCTTCGACCTGCCCGCGCGCCCCGTGATGTCCGCCATCTGCGGGCGCGACGCGGACGCCGTACGGAGGGCCGCGGACCGGCACGGCTGGGCCGCGGCCGAGACCGACTGGCGGTCGATGATCGCCCGGGACGATGTGCAGTTGGTCGACGTCTGCACCCCCGGCGACAGCCATGCCGAGATCGCCATCGCGGCCCTGGAGGCGGGCAAGCACGTGCTGTGCGAGAAGCCGCTCGCCAACTCCGTGACCGAGGCGCAGGCCATGGTGGAGGCGGCGCGGCGGGCAAGGGAGCGCGGACAGGTGGCGATGGTGGGCTTCAACTACCGTCGCGCGCCCGCGATCGCCTACGCCCGCCGGATGGTGGAGCGGGGGCGGCTCGGCGTGCTGCGGCACGTACGGGTCACCTATCTGCAGGACTGGATCGTCGACCCGGAGTTCCCCCTGGTGTGGCGGCTGCGGCGGGAGTACGCGGGCTCCGGCGCGCTCGGTGACCTGGGCTCGCACATCGTCGACCTGGCGCAGTATCTGGCGGGGGAGCGGCTGATCGGCGTCTCGGCGCTCACCGAGACGTTCATCCGGGAGCGGCCGCTGCCGGCCGGTGCGGTGGCGGGGCTCGGCGGCTCCGGGGCGGGCGGGGCGGCGCGCGGACCGGTCACGGTCGATGACGCGGCGCTGTTCACCGGGCGGTTCGGCTCCGGTGCGGTGGCGTCGTTCGAGGCCAGCCGCTTCGCCGCGGGCCGTAAGAACTCGCTCAGGATCGAGCTCAACGGCGATCACGGCTCGCTCGCCTTCGATCTGGAACGGCTCAATGAGCTGTCCTTCCACGATCACACCGAGCCCGCCGCCGACTCCGGCTTCCGCCGGATCCTGGTGACCGAGCCCGAGCACCCCTACCTGGACGCGTGGTGGCCGCCGGGCCACGCCCTCGGCTACGAGCACACCTTCGTCCACCAGGCGCGGGACATGGTGCTCGCGGTCGCCGAGGGGACCGGACCCGAGCCGTCCTTCGAGGACGGGCTGCAGGTGCAGCGGGTGCTCGCGGCCGTCGAGGAGAGCGCGGAGAAGAACTGCGTCTACACCCCCGTACCCGTCTGAGAAAGGAGGCCGGAATGTCCAGACCCTTCACGCTCTTCACCGGCCAGTGGGCCGACCTTCCCCTGGAGGAGGTCTGCCGGCTGGCCCGCGACTTCGGCTACGACGGCCTGGAACTCGCCTGCTGGGGCGACCACTTCGAGGTGGACCGGGCGCTCGGCGAGCCCGGCTATCTGGATGGGCGCCACAGTCTGCTGGAGAAGTACGGCCTGAAGTGCTTCGCCGTCTCCAACCATCTGGTCGGCCAGGCCGTGTGCGACTCGCCCATCGACGAGCGCCACCAGGCCATCCTGCCCGCCCGGATCTGGGGTGACGGCGAGGCCGAGGGCGTCCGGCGGCGGGCCGCCGCCGAGATGGCCGACACCGCCCGCGCCGCGGCCGCCTTCGGGGTCCGCACCGTCATCGGCTTCACCGGCTCCTCCATCTGGCATCTGGTGGCGATGTTCCCGCCGGTGGTGCCGGGGATGATCGAACGGGGCTACGAGGACTTCGCCGAGCGCTGGAACCCGATCCTCGACGTCTTCGACGCCGAGGGCGTGCGCTTCGCCCACGAGGTGCACCCCAGCGAGATCGCCTACGACTACTGGACCACCCACCAGGCCCTGGAGGTGCTCGGCCACCGCCCCGCCTTCGGGCTCAACTTCGACCCCAGCCACTTCGTCTGGCAGGACCTGGACCCCGTCGGCTTCCTGTGGGACTTCCGGGACCGGATCTACCACGTCGACTGCAAGGAGGCCCGGAAGCGGCTGGACGGCCGCAACGGCCGCCTCGGCTCCCATCTGCCCTGGGGCGATCCCCGCCGCGGCTGGGACTTCGTCTCGGCGGGCCACGGCGATGTGCCGTGGGAGGACGTGTTCCGGATGCTGCGCTCGATCGGATACGACGGTCCGGTGTCGGTCGAGTGGGAGGACGCCGGGATGGACCGGCTCACCGGCGCCCCGGAGGCGCTGGCCCGGCTGAAGCACTTCGACTTCGACCCGCCGACGGCGTCGTTCGACGCGGCCTTCGGAGGCGGCGAGAAGTAGCCCGGCCCGTCCGGCGATCGAGGACCCGCCCCAAGGGGGGCCCTGGGTGGGGGACCGCACACCGCGCCCCCACCCAGCTTTGTCCTGCCCGTGGATGAAGCAGGGCCTACTTTGCGTCAAAGGGGTTTCCGAACCGGACAAACACCGCTACGGTCCTTGAGATGTACCGGTCACATAGGGGCCCCTCGCCCCGGACCGGTCATCCCGGCGCGACGGCGCGCGCCTGTGCCAGTCACGGCGGCCTGACGGCCCGCCCGTACACCCCCTCTTTCCACGGAGGATCAGCGTGCACAGGAAAAGGCTTCGACTGCGCGGACCCCTCGCGCTCGTCACGAGCGCCCTGCTCGTCGGCGCGGGGCTCGCGCTCACCGCTCCGCCGGCGGGCGCGGATCAACCGGCCCCGGCCGCCGAGGAGTTCCAGCAGGTCACCCTCGCCAAGGGCGAGCCCGAGATGGGCGAGCCGATGACCCTGGCGGTGCTGCCCGACCGTTCGGTGCTGCACACCTCCCGCGACGGCACCCTGCGGCTGACGGACGCGGGCGGCAACACCACGGTCGCGGGGAAGATCCCGGTCTACACCCACGACGAGGAAGGGCTCCAGGGCGTCGGCGTCGACCCGGGGTTCAGCGACAACCGCGCCATCTACCTGTACTACGCCCCGCCGCTGGACACCCCCGCCGGCGACGCGCCCGACAACGGCACCCCGGCGGACTTCGCCAAGTTCGACGGCCTCAACCGGCTGTCCCGCTTCGTGCTGAAGACCGACGGCACCCTCGACCTGGCCAGCGAGAAGAAGGTGCTGGAGATCCCCACCTCCCGCGGCACCTGCTGCCACGTCGGCGGTGACATCGACTTCGACGCACAGGGCAACCTGTACCTGTCCACCGGCGACGACACCAACCCGTTCGCCTCCGACGGCTACTCGCCCATCGACGAGCGGTCCGACCGCAACCCGGCCTACGACGCCCAGCGCTCGGCCGCCAACACCAACGACCTGCGCGGCAAGATCCTGCGCATCAAGGTCGCCGACGACGGCTCGTACACCGTCCCGGACGGCAACCTCTTCGCGCCGGGCACCGACAAGACCCGGCCCGAGATCTACGCGATGGGCTTCCGCAACCCCTTCCGGCTGAGCGTCGACAAGCCCACCGGCACCGTCTACGTCGGCGACTACGGACCGGACGCGGGCGCCGCCGACCCGAAGCGCGGCCCCGGCGGGCAGGTGGAGTTCGCCCGGGTCACCAAGGCGGGCAACTTCGGCTGGCCGTACTGCACCGGCAAGAACGACGCCTACGTCGACTACGACTTCGCCACCGGCGCCTCCGGCTCCGCCTTCGACTGCGCCGCCCCGAAGAACGCCTCCCCGCACAACACCGGCCTCACCGACCTGCCGCCCGCCCAGGAGGCGTGGATCCCCTACGACGGCGCCTCGGTGCCCGAGTTCGGCGACGGCTCGGAATCCCCGATGGGCGGCCCGGTCTACCGCTACGACGCCTCGCTGGACTCCCCGGTGAAGTTCCCCGAGAGCTACGACGGGAACTTCTTCGCGGGCGAGTTCGGCCGCCGCTGGATCAAGCGGATCGAGCAGGGCACCGACGGCACCGTCCAGAAGATCAACGACTTCCCGTGGGCCGGCACCCAGGTGATGGACATGGCCTTCGGCCCGGACGGCGCCCTGTACGTCCTGGACTACGGCACCGGCTACTTCAACGGCGACGAGAACTCCGCCCTGTACCGGATCGAGAACGCCACCGGCGGCCACGCCCCCATCGTGGAGGCGAGCGCCTCGGTGACCAGCGGCCAGGCCCCGCTGACCACCGAGTTCACCGCCAAGGCCACCGACGCCGACGGCGACCAGCTCAGCTACGCGTGGGACTTCGGTGACGGCGCCACCTCCACCGAGCAGAACCCCTCCCACACCTACGACAAGAACGGCACCTACACCGCGACGGTGACCGCCACCGACGCCGGCGGGCTCACCGCCACCGCCGGCGCACACGTCACCGTCGGCAACACCGCACCGAAGGTGACCCTGGAACTGCCCGGTGACGGCCAGTTGTTCACCTTCGGCGACAAGGTGCCGTTCAAGGTGACCGTGACCGACCCCGAGGACGGAACGGTCGACTGCTCCAAGGTGAAGGTCACCCACATCCTCGGCCACGACAGCCACGGCCACCCGGTCACCTCGGCCAACGGCTGCGAGGGCACCCTCCAGACGTCCGCCGACAGCGAGCACGACCCCAACGCCAACGTCTTCGGGGTCTTCGACGCCGAGTACACCGACCAGGGCGGGGGCGGCCAGCCGCCGCTGACCACCCACGACCAGAACATCACTCAGCCCAAGCACCGGCAGGCCGAGCACTACGGCGACTCGCAGGGCGTCGACGTGATCAACCACACCCCGGCCAACGGCGGCAAGACGGTCGGCAACATCGAAAACGGGGACTGGATCGCCTTCACCCCCTACCTGCTCGCCAATGCCAAGGACCTCACCGCGCGCGTCTCCTCCGCGGGCGCCGGCGGCACGCTGGAGGTCCGCGCCGGATCCCCGACCGGCACGCTGCTCGGCAGCGCCACCGTGCCGGTGACCGGCGACTGGGAGACCTTCCAGGACGTCACGACGCCACTGCGGAACCCGCCGGCCGAGACCACCAAGCTCTACCTGGTGTTCACTGGCGGCGCGGGAGCGCTCTTCGACGTGGACGACTTCACCATCGGCACCGGCTGACGACCGGCGCCGGGGGCGGCTCGGGCCGCCCCCGGCCCCGGGGTCCGGGAACAAGGAGCCCGACGCTTATGGACTCGCACCTTTCCCCCACACCGTCCGGACCGCCCGGACCGAGACGGCGTTTCCCCCTCCCGCGCGCTTCCCGCGCCTCCTGCACGACGCGTGCGACGCGTACGACCCGTGCAACTCGTACGGCCCGTACGACGCGTACTCCCCGGGCCACCGGGCGGCTCGCGGTCGTGGCGGCCGCACTCCTGCTCGCCGCCATGGCCCTCCCCGCGGCGTCCGCCGCACCCGCCACGTCCTCGCCCGCGGCCGACGACGACCGCGTCCTGGTCTTCTCCAAGACCGCGGGCTTCCGCCACGACTCCATCCCCGACGGCATCGCCGCGATCCAGGACCTCGGCGCCCAGGGCGGCTTCGCCGTCGACGCCACCGAGGACGCGGCCGCCTTCAGCCCCGGCAACCTCGCCCGCTACGACGCGGTGGTGTTCCTCTCCACCACCGGCGATGTCCTCGACGCCACCCAGCAGTCCGCCTTCGAGGGCTACATCCAGGCCGGCGGCGGCTACGTCGGTGTGCACGCCGCCGCCGACACCGAGTACGACTGGGCGTTCTACGGCGGCCTGGCCGGCGCGTACTTCCAGTCCCACCCCGCCATCCAGCCCGCCACCGTGGACGTCGAGGACCGCGCCCACCCCGCCACCGCGCACCTGGGCGCCACCTGGGACCGCACCGACGAGTGGTACAACTACCGCACCAACCCCCGCGAGCGGGCCCATGTCCTCGCCACCCTCGACGAGTCCTCGTACCAGGGCGGCTCGATGGGCGAGGACCACCCGATCGCCTGGTGCCAGGAGTACCAGGGCGGCCGCGCCTTCTACACCGGCTTCGGTCACACCAAGGAGTCCTACACCGACCCCGCCTTCCGGCAGCACCTGCTCGGCGGCATCCGCTACGCCACCGGCGCAGCGCACGCCGACTGCCGCCCCGAACAGGGCTACCAGAGCCTGTTCGACGGCAGCTCCACGGCGGGCTGGAAGCAGGCGGGCCCCGGCGCGTTCACCCTCGATCCGGCCGCCGGGACCCTGACCTCCACCGGCGGCATGGGCATGCTCTGGTACGAGGCGCGCGAGCTGCACGCGTACTCGCTCAAGCTGGACTGGAAGGTCGCCGGCGACGACAACTCCGGCGTCTTCGTGGGCTTCCCGCCCTCCGACGACCCCTGGTCGGCGGTCGACAACGGCTACGAGGTGCAGATCGACGCCACGGATACCCCCGATCACACCACCGGCTCGGTCTACGGCTTCCAGTCCGCCGACCTCGCCAAGCGGGACGCGGCGCTGAACCCGCCGGGGGAGTGGAACACCTACGAGATCCGGGTCGAGGGCGAACGGCTGCGGATCTGGCTGAACGGCGTGCAGATCAACGACTTCACCAACCCCGACCCGGCGCGCAGCCTGCTCCAGGGCTACGTCGGCATCCAGAACCACGGGGACGGCGACGAGGTCTCCTTCCGCAACATCCGCGTCAAGGACCTGCCGGTGAGGGGCGGCGGCCACCACCACCGCTAGGCGCGGCCCCGATTCGCCGTCCCGACGGCCCGAGGGGAGCCGTGGGGGCGGCGTGGCGGCGGGCAGGAGTACGCCGCCTCCTTCCCGCCGCCACCTCGACCACCCACCCGGGGGCAGGACACCGGGGCCCACCCGCCCCGGCTCCGGCTCTCGGGCTGGGCTCTGCCCGGGCTGCCCGTCCCGGTCCCGGCCACCCCGGGACTCCGGGCCGGGGCCCGGGCCCGGTGGACCGCGACTTCGCCGGGAGCCGGACGAGGACTCCGCGCCCTGGCCTTGTCCGGGCCCGGGGCCACCCCGGGGCAGGGGCCCCGGCCCCAGGAAGCGGGGCGACCTCGGCCGCCCCCGCTCGACCGCGAGACCTGTCCGACCGCACGCGCCGTTCGACGCAAGGCCCGCCCGACCGTGCCACCCGCACGGACGGACCGAGGAGCCGACGGGGACCGACCCCGCCGGACCGACCCCGACCCACCCGACCCCGGCCGGACCGACCCCGCCGGACCGACCCCGACCCACCCGACCCCGCCGGACCGACCCCGCCGGACCGACCCCGCCGGACCGACCCCGCCGGACCGACCCCGCCGGACCGACCCCGACCCACCCGACGCCGCCGGACCGACCCCGCCGGACCGACCCCGCCGGACCGACCCCGACCCACCCGACGCCGCCGGACCGACCCCGCCGGACCGACCCCGACCCACCCGACCCCGCCGGACCGACCCCGCCGGACCGACCCCGACCCACCCGACGCCGCCGGACCGACCCCGCCGGACCGACCCCGACCCACCCGACGCCGCCGGACCGACCCCGCCGGACCGACCCCGACCCACCCGACGCCGCCGGACCGACCCCGCCGGACCGACCCCGACCCACCCGACGCCGCCGGACCGACCCCGCCGGACCGACCCCGACCCACCCGACGCCGCCGGACCGACCCCGCCGGACCGACCCCGACCCACCCGACGCCGCCGGACCGACCCCGCCGGACCGACCCCGACCCACCCGACCCCGTCGGACCGACCCCGTCGGACCGACCC
This sequence comes from Streptomyces violaceusniger Tu 4113, assembly GCF_000147815.2. Classification (NCBI taxonomy): domain Bacteria; kingdom Bacillati; phylum Actinomycetota; class Actinomycetes; order Kitasatosporales; family Streptomycetaceae; genus Streptomyces; species Streptomyces violaceusniger. Next base: position 2,662,649 of record NC_015957.1, read on the forward strand.
CGCCGGACCGACCCCGACCCACCCGACCCCGACCCCCGACACCCGTACGACACGACCGAACCGGCGCCGACCACCTGCCGCCGCCGCGAACGCGGATCCGCGGCGCCCCGAACCACATGCGCAACCCACGCCCACCCGGGAGGCAGCCAGTGACCACCCGCCCCGACGACATCACCCCACCCCGCGACGCACCCCGTACGGGGGTCTGGCTCATCGGCGCTCGCGGCTCCGTCGCCACCACCGCCGTGGCGGGCTGTGCCGCCGTCGCCGGGGGGTTGCAGCCGGCGACCGGAATGGTCACCGAGACCGCGCCGTTCGCGGACAGCCGCCTTCCCGCACTCGCCGACCTCGTCTTCGGCGGCCATGACACCGCCACGACCTCGCTGCCCAAGCGGGCCGAGGCGCTGGCCGCCGACGGGGTGCTGCCGCATGGGCTGCCCGCTGCCGTACGCGCCGAACTCGCCACCGCCGACACGGCCGTGCGCCCCGGCGGGCCGCAGCCCGGCGACGGCCGTGGTGAGGAGGAGCTGATCGCGGCCTTCGCGGCCGACCTCACCGACTTCCTCCGTACGCACGGGCTGGCCCGCGCCGTCGTCGTCAACGTCGCCTCCACCGAAGCGGCTCCGGAGGACACCGGGACCCTGCCGCCCAGCTCCCTCTACGCCGCCGCCGCGCTGCGCGCCGGATGCCCGTACGTCAACTTCACCCCCTCCACCGGGCTCCACCACCCCCGGTTGCGCGAGCACGCCGAGCGCTCCGGACTGCCGTACGCGGGGCGCGACGGCAAGACCGGGCAGACGCTGCTGCGGTCCGTCCTCGCGCCGATGTTCGCCCAGCGGGCGCTCGCCGTACGGAGCTGGTCCGGTACGAACCTCCTCGGCGGCGGCGACGGCGCCGCCCTCGCCGACCCGGGCGCCGCGGCGGCCAAGAACGCGGGGAAGGCGCGGGTCCTCTCCGACACCCTCGGCGAACTCCCCGACGGCGAGCTGCACATCGACAACGTGCCCGCGCTCGGCGACTGGAAGACCGCCTGGGACCACATCGCCTTCGACGGCTTCCTCGGCTCGCGGATGGTTCTGCAGACCATCTGGCAGGGCTGCGACTCGGCCCTCGCCGCACCGCTCGTCCTCGATCTGGCCCGGCTGACCGCCCGCGCCCACGAGGTGGGCCTCGCCGGGCCGCTCCCCGAACTCGGCTTCTACTTCAAGGACCCGGACGGCGGCCCGGCTGCCCTCGCCGACCAGTACACGGCGCTGGTCGGCCTCGCCGGGCGGCTGCGGGGCCGCTCATGACGCGGGCGGCGGGGGAGCGTGGTGGCTGGGGGAACGGGGGCGACTGGGCCGAACTGCTCCGGGTCTCGGCCCTGTTCACCGTGCCCGGTGACGCCCTGGCGGGCGCGGCCGCGGCCCGGTGCGGCCCCAACCGCGGCACCGCGCTCGCGGTCTGCGCGTCGCTGTGCCTGTACGAGGCGGGCATGGCGCTCAACGACTGGGCGGACCGGGACATCGACGCCGTGGAGCGCCCCGGCCGCCCGCTGCCGTCGGGCCGTATCGCCCCGGGCGCGGCGCTGACCGCGGCGACCGGGCTGACCGCCGCCGGGCTGCTCTGCGCCGCCGCCGCGGGCCGCCCGGCCCTCGCCACGGCGACGGCCCTGGCGGGCACGGTGTGGGCCTACGACCTGGGGCTGAAGAACACCCCCGCGGGCCCGCCCGCCATGGCCGCCGCCCGCGCCCTGGACCTCCTCCTCGGCGCCACCGCCACCGCCCCCGCCACCCTGCGCCCCGCCCTGCCCCCGGCCGCCCTCCTGGGCGCCCACACCCTCGCGGTGACCATGGTCTCCCGCCGGGAGGCCGTCGGCGGCTCCTCGGCGGCCCCTCTCGGGGCCCTCGCGGTGGGCACGGCGATCGCCTGGGCCGCGACCAGGCGTCCGGCCCCCGCCTCGGGGCGTGGCCCCAAAGCGGGTCACCGTGCGCCGCTCGCGGCTGCGAATGGCGCCACCACGCCGAGCCGCCGCGGCACTCCGCCGGGTGGCCCGACAGCCGGAGGCGCTACGGCGGCCCTCGCGAGGGAGTTCTCCCGCGCGGGGCTACGCCGCGGCAGTCCGGCGAGGCGGCTCGTCGCGGCGGTCGTGGCGGGCCGACGCGTGGCGGTCGCGGCGGGCACCGGGCATGGCGGTCCGCCGGGCGGACTCGGGGCGCGGCGCGGTGGTGCCGCGAGGCGGCTCGTCACGGCGGCCACCGGTGGCGGTCCGCCGGGCGGGCCGCGTGCCGGGGCAGGGTTGCCCCTGACCGTCGCCTCGCGCGGCGCGGCGGCCGAGCGTACGCGTCCGGTCAGCCGCATCGCGGCCGTCGCCGGGGTCGGCCTCGTGGGCGGCCGTGCCGGGGCCGCGCCGACCCGGAACATCGGGACCGCCGCCTTGCCCGGCGCGGCGGCCGGCCGCTTCGCGGCCGTCGCGGGGGCCGTGCTCGCCGGGGGCTATGTGGCCACGGTCGCCCGGCCGTTGGCGCATGCCGCGCTCAACCCCTCGCCGTACTTCCTTCAGCGTGCCGTCGGCAGCGGCATCCGCGCGATGATCCCGCTTCAGGCCGTGCTCGCCTCCCGCGCCGGGGCGCACCGGACGGCGGCGGGGTTGCTCGCGCTGATGCCCGTCGCCCGACGGCTGTCGAGAAAGGTCAGCGCCACATGAGCCGTCCCCGCCCGGAATCCCTGCGCTTCGCCTACGGCACCAACGGTCTGACCGACCTCCGCCTGACCGACGCCCTCGCCCTGCTCGCCGACCTCGGCTACGACGGCGTCTCGCTGACCCTCGACCATATGCATCTCGACCCGCTCGCCCCGGACCTCGCCTCCCGCACCCGCCACGTCGCCCGCGACCTCGAGCGGCTCGGCCTCGGCGTCGCGATCGAGACCGGCGCCCGGTACGTTCTCGACGCCCGGCGCAAGCACCACCCCACTCTGCTCGACCCGGACCCCGAGGCCCGTGGCGCCCGTGTCGATCTGCTGCTGCGGGCGGTGCGGGTGGCGGCCGACCTCGGGGCGCCGGCCGTGCACTGCTTCAGCGGGATGCTGCCGCCCGGCGAGTCCGAGGAGACGGCGTGGCGGCGGCTGGCGGACGCCCTCGGTCCGGTGATCGTCGCCGCCGAGGCGGCGGGCGTGGCCCTCGCGATCGAGCCGGAGCCGGGGCATCTCCTCGCCGACCTCGCCGGATTCCACCGGCTGCGCACGGCGCTCGGCGATCCGGCCGCCCTCGGCCTCACCCTCGACATCGGCCACTGCCAGTGTCTGGAGCCCGACCCGCCCGCCGAGTGCGTGCGTGCGGCGGCACCCTGGGTGCGGCATGTGCAGATCGAGGACATGCGGCGCGGGGTGCACGAGCATCTGCCGTTCGGCGAGGGGGAGATCGACTTCCCGCCGGTCCTGGAGGCGCTGCGCGCCGCCGGGTACGGGGGGCTCGTCGGCGTCGAACTGCCCCGCCACTCCCACGCCGGTCCCGAACTGGCCCGCACCTCCCTGCGCTTCCTCCAGGACGCCGAACGGGCCGCGATCGAGGGAGGTGTCCGGTGCTGACCCCGAACGGGCTGCGCGCCGCCGTGGAGCGGCGACTGGACGAGGCAGGACGCGCCTGGCTGGACAGGGCCCTGACGGAGGCGGCGAAAGCCGGGCCGGGACCGGGAGATTCCGGCCCCGCGTCGGGCCCAGCCCGCTGGGAGCGGGACTTCGCCTCCGCGGGCCGCCACGTCCGGTCCACCGATGCCGGGGCGACCGGGAGAGCACGGCACCCCGGAGGCACCGGGGACGCGCGCGAGGCCCGCGAGGTGTCGGGCACCCGCGAGGCCCGCGAAGTTCTTGGTACCCGCGAGGCCGCGGGCACCCAGGAAGCCCGAGGCGTCGGCGAGGCGCCGGAACTTCCGGACGGCCCGGGGGACCAGGACGACGCTCGGAGAGCCGAGCATGCCGGTCCTCCGGCCCCGGGGCACGAGGCGCGCGTCGTCCCCACCGGCGGCTCGGCCGACCGCCGTACGCCGCCAGCCCCCGACAACCTCGCCCCCCACGACCTCCCCGACGCCGCCCGCATCCTGCTCCTCCACGCCGCCGACGCGGACGCGCCGACCGCCGCGAGGCTGTACGCGCGGGGCACCGGCGCCGAGCGCCGCGCCGTGCTCCTCGCGCTGCCGCATCTCCGTCTCGACGCCTCGGACGCCGTCCCGCTCGTCGAGGACGCTCTGCGGACCAACGACACCCGGCTCGTGGCCGCCGCCGTCGGCCCGTACGCTGCCCGCCACCTCTCGCCCCACAGTTGGCGGCAGGCCGTGCTCAAGTGTCTGTTCACCGGCGTCCCGCTCACCGCCGTCGCCGAATGGGAGCGCCGGGCGCGCGGGGACGCCGAGCTGGCCCGCATGCTCACCGACTACGCCCGCGAGCGCACCGCCGCCGGCCGCCCCGTGCCCGCCGATCTCGACCGCGTACTGGCCCTGACGTCCCAAACAGCCGCGACGTCCCCGACAGCCGCGACGTCCCCGACAGCCGCGACGGCCCCCACCCGCGCCCTGACCCGCGAGGAGTCCTGATGCGCATCTTCGACCCGCACATCCATATGACCTCCCGCACCACCGACGACTACGAGGCCATGTACGCCGCGGGGGTGCGCGCCGTCGTCGAGCCGTCCTTCTGGCTCGGACAGCCGCGCACCTCGCCCGCCAGCTTCTACGACTACTTCGACTCCCTCCTCGGCTGGGAGCCGTTCCGGGCCGCCCAGCACGGGATCGCCCATCACTGCACCCTCGCGCTCAATCCCAAGGAGGCCAACGACCCGCGCTGTGCCCCCGTCCTGGACGAGCTGCCGCGTTATCTCGTCAAAGACGGCGTCGTGGCGGTGGGCGAGATCGGCTACGACTCGATGACCCCCGCCGAGGACACCGCCCTCGCCGCCCAGCTTCAGCTCGCCGCCGACCACGGCCTGCCCGCCCTCGTGCACACCCCGCACCGCGACAAGCTGGCCGGACTGCGCCGCACCCTCGACGTCGTCGGGGAGTCCGCGCTGCCCATGGACCGCGTCCTGGTGGACCACCTCAACGAGACCACCGTCAAGGAGGCCAAGGACAGCGGCTGCTGGCTGGGCTTCTCCGTCTATCCCGACACCAAGATGGACGAGGAGCGGATGGTCGCGATCCTGCGCGCGTACGGGCCCGAGCGGGTCCTGGTCAACTCCGCCGCCGACTGGGGCAGGAGCGACCCGCTCAAGACCCGCGAGGTCGGCGACCTGATGCGCGCCGAGGGCTTCGGCGAGGACGACGTCGACCAGGTGCTGTGGCGCAACCCGGTCGCGTTCTACGGGCTCAGCGGCCGCCTGGACCTCGACCTCGACAGCGAGGAGACCGAGGCCACCGCCACCCACGAGGGCAACTCCATCCTGCGCGGCGGCGGCGCCCCGGCCGCCGCGCCGACGGAACGGTGAGGAGGACACCATGCGCTTCCGCCACCCCGACGGCTCCACCGTCCACCTCGCCTACTGCACCAACGTCCACCCGGCCGAAGACCTCGACGGCGTCGTGGAGCAGCTCCGGCTGTACTGCGAACCGGTCCGTCGCCGCCTGGGCCGCGACCGGCTCGGCATCGGCCTGTGGCTGGCCCGCGACGCCGCCCGCACTCTGAGCGCCGACCCCGCCGAACTCCGCAAGCTGCGCACCGCGCTGGACATCCGCGGCCTGGAAGTGGTCACCCTCAACGGCTTCCCGTACGAGGGGTTCGGCGCCCAGGAGGTCAAGTACCGCGTCTACAAGCCCGACTGGACCGATCCGGAGCGGCTGGAGCACACCACCCATCTGGCCCGGCTGCTGGCCGCGCTGCTCCCCGACGACATCGCGGACGGCTCCGTCTCCACCCTGCCGCTGGCCTGGCGCACCCCCTTCGACGCCGAACGGGCCCGCGCCGCCCGCCGCCACCTCACCACCCTCGCCCAGCGGCTCGACGCCATCCAGGAGCTCACCGGCCGCTCCATCCGCATCGGCCTGGAGCCCGAGCCCGGCTGCACCGTCGAGACGACCGCGCAGGCCATCGAGGCGCTGACCGCGCCCGGCGGCCCGCCCCTGGACCGTATCGGCGTCTGCCTGGACACCTGCCATCTGGCGACGCAGTTCGAGGACCCGCACACGGCCACAGGCGCGCTCACCGCCGCCGGGGTCCCGGTCGTCAAGGCGCAGCTCTCCGCCGCGCTGCACGCCGAGGACCCGGGACAGCCCGGGGTGCGGGAGGCCCTCGCGGCCTTCGCCGAGCCCCGCTTCCTCCACCAGACCCGCACCCGGGCCCCCGAGGGCGGCGTCCACGGCACCGACGACCTCGACGAGGCGCTCGCGGGCGGGCTCGGCGACACCGCCCCCTGGCGGTCCCACTTCCATGTGCCGCTGCACGCCCCGCCCGAGCCGCCGCTCACCTCCACCCTCCCGGTGCTGGCCGACGCCCTCGCCCGGCTCGTCGGCGGGCCCGCCCCGCTGACCCGCCACCTCGAAGTGGAGACCTACACCTGGCAGGCGCTGCCGCCCGAGCTGCGCCCCCGCACCCGCGACCGGCTCGCCGACGGCATCGCCGCCGAACTCGCCCTCGCCCGCGACCTGTTGACCGACCTCGGCCTCAAGGAGCTGCCATGAGCGACGCAAGCGGCATGAGCGCCGGGACCGGTAGCCCGGCCCCCCTCCTCGTCCTCGACGTCGTCGGGCTGACCCCACGGCTGCTGGACCATATGCCGCGCCTCAAGGCCCTCGCCCGCTCCGGCTCCCGCGCCGCGCTGGGCACCGTGCTGCCCGCCGTCACCTGCGCCGCCCAGTCGACGTTCCTCACCGGCACCACCCCCGCCGAACACGGCATCGTCGGCAACGGCTGGTACTTCCGCGAGATGGGCGAGGTGCTGCTGTGGCGGCAGCACAACGGGCTGGTCGGCGGCGACAAGCTGTGGGACGCCGCCCGCCGCGTCCACCCCGGCTACACCGTGGCCAATATCTGCTGGTGGTACGCGATGGGCTCGGACACCGACATCACCGTCACCCCGCGCCCCGTCTACTACGCCGACGGCCGCAAGGAGCCGGACTGCTACACCCGGCCCCCCGCGCTGCACGACGAACTCACCGCGAAGCTGGGCACCTTCCCGCTCTTCCACTTCTGGGGGCCGGGCGCCGATCTGGTCTCCTCGCAGTGGATCATCGACGCGACCCGCCACATCCTGCGGACCAGTCCCACCGATCTGGTGCTGACCTACCTTCCGCATCTGGACTACGACCTCCAGCGGTACGGCCCCGACGACCCCCGCGCCCATACCGCCGCCACCGAGCTCGACACCGCCCTCGGCCCGCTGCTCGACGATGCCACCGCCCGCGGCCGTACCGTCGTGGCGCTGTCCGAGTACGGCATCACCCGGGTCTCGCGGCCCGTGGACATCAACCGGGCGCTGCGCCGCGCCGGGCTGCTGGAGGTGCACACCCAGGACGGCATGGAGTATCTGGACCCCGGCGCCTCCAGGGCCTTCGCGGTCGCCGACCACCAGCTCGCCCATGTGTATGTGCGCCGCCCGGAGGACCTGGACGCCACCCGCGCCGCCCTGGCCGGTCTGTCCGGGATCGCCGAACTCCTCGACGACGAGGGGAAGAAGGCCCACGGCCTGGACCATCCCCGCTCCGGGGAGCTGGTCGCGGTGGCCGCGCCGGACGCCTGGTTCACGTACTACTACTGGCTCGACGACGCCCGCGCCCCCGACTTCGCCCAGCTCGTGGAGATCCACCGCAAGCCCGGCTATGACCCGGCCGAGCTGTTCATGGACCCCAAGGACCCCTATGTGCGGGTGCGGGCCGCCACCGCGCTGGCCCGCAAGAAGACCGGGATGCGCTACCGCATGGCCGTCGTCCCGCTCGATCCGTCCCCGGTGCGCGGCAGCCACGGCCGCCTGCCGGACCGCGAGGAGGACGGGCCCGTCCTCCTCTGCTCCCAGCCGGGCGCGGTGAGCGGCCAGGTGGCCGCCACCGACGTCAAAACCCTGCTCCTCCGCCTCGCCGGCCTGACGAACGCAACCGAAGGAGAAACCCCGTGAAGAGGGCTCAGGAACACCCCGAACTCGCCGAGACGCTCCGCCGCCGCAGATTCCTCGGCGTCGCCGCGGGTGCCACGGCCGCCACTCTGGTCGGCACGGCCACCGCCACCGCCGCCCAGACCGGCACCTCGGCCCAGAGCGACACGGCCGCCCGGAAAGGCCGGGGCGGCCCGCTGGTGCCCCGCGGCCACCTCGGCATCCAGCTCTACACCCTCCGCGACCAGGTGCAGTCCATCGGCTTCGCCCAGGTCTTCAAGGAGCTGGCCCGGTACGGCTACGACCAGGTGGAGTTCGCCGGATACACCCAGGGCACCGGCGACATCACCCTGGGGCAGCTCACGCGGCTGATGCGGGACCACGGGCTGCGCGGTATCGGCAGCCACGTCGGCTACTACTCCGACGACCCGAAGGCGTACACCTTCGCCACCAACCTCACCCAGGTGCTGGACGACGCCGAGGCCCTGGGCCTGCCGCATGTGGGCACCGCCTCCGGGCCCTGGCGCTACGGCTCCACGGTCGACGGCTGGAAGCGCTGTGCGGAGGAGTTCAACACCTACGGCGCGGCGGCCAAGGCGCGCGGGATGAAGTTCTACCAGCACAACCACGCCGAGGAGTTCTCCTTCGCCACCGACCGGCCGGACGTCCGCCTCTACGACGTGCTGCTCGCCGAGACCGACCCCGACCTGGTCCATCTGGAGATGGACATCTACTGGGCGTATGTGGCCCAGTACCGCTTCGGCAAGAAGGTGGACGGTTCCCCGGCGCCCTTCGAGCCGCTCGACTACGTCCTGCGGGCCCCGCACCGCTATCCGCTCTTCCACGTCAAGGATGGGGAACACGACGAAACCGCCACCGACGGCTACCGGATGGTGGACGTCGGAGACGGTGACATCGACTACCGCCGCTTCCTGACCGCGGTCGGCAGGACCCATGGCGGCCGCCGTGACCACCACTGGATGGTGGAGCACGACCAGCCCGCCGATTCGCTCACCACCGCCCGCCGCTCCGCCCGCTATCTGCGGTCACTGCGGTGCGGCGGACGGGGCTGAGCGAGGGCCCCTCGGGGCGGAGCTAGACGGCCTCGCGGCTGATCGGCTGCGGGTTCGGGGCGATGTCCCGGACCCGTGGCCGACCTGGTTGCCGCAGCAGCAGGGCCACCGCGGCCGCCAGCATGGAGATGCCTCCGGCCAGCGCGTACGCGCCGTCGTAGCCCCAGGAGTCCACCACCATCGAGCCCAGACCGCCGCCGAACAGCCCGCTGATCAGCTTTCCGCTGTACACCAGGCCGTAGTTGGTGGCGTTGTAGTTCTCCCCGAAGTAGTCCGGGGTCAGCGCCGCGAACATCGGGTAGAAGGCGCCGCCGCCGAATCCGGAGAGGAAGGCGAAGAAGAGGAACAGCACCTCGTTGTGTATGTTGCCGGCCCAGATCACCCCGAACTGGGCGAGGCCCAGCACCACGATGACGAACACCAGGGTCGATTTCCGTCCCCACAGGTCCGAGAGCCAGCCGACCACCCCGCGTCCGACACCGTTGATGACGGACATGATGCCCATGGACGAGGCCGCCACCAGCGGGCCGAAGCCCACCTCCTTGGCGTAGTCGACCTGGAAGGAGATGCCGAAGATGGACACCCCGGCGGTGAGCACCAGGCACACCCACATCAGCGGCAGCATCCCGGTCCTGATGGCCTCCTTGGGCGTGTACTGCCGTGATGCCGGCGGGTTCTTCGCCAGACTCGCCGCGCTCTTGGCGTTGCCGCTGTAGCTCAGCGGGTCGATGTCGGCGGGCCACCAGTTCTTCGGCGGATCCTTGAAGAACCAGGCGCAGATCGCCACGGCGATCAGCACATAGACCCCGATAAGGTCCAGGACCTCGTCGAAGTTAGCCGTGTCGAACCAGTAGTTGAAGATGAAGATGAACGGCAGCGCGCCGTAGGCGAACCCTCCGTTGACGAACCCCGTCTTCGCCCCGCGCCGCTCCGGGAACCATTTGCCCACCATATTGATGCAGGTGGCGTAGATGAATCCGGAGCCGAGCCCGCCGATGACGCCGAAGCCGACGATGGCGGCGAAAACGTTGTCCAGGTGGGCGAGGGCCACGAACCCGATCAGGCACAGCCCCGACCCCAGGAACATCGCCGCGCGGGCGGTCAGGATCCCCTTCTCCCGCAGCCACCCGGCCGGGAAGGCGATTCCCGCCTGGAAGAACACCCAGACGCTCAGGATCCAGAAGGTGTTGCTCTGGGTCCAGCCGTGCGCCTCCGAGAGCGTGTCCTCGGCCGAGCCGTACGCGTACTCGGACACGCTGATGGCCATCATCGCGATCCACGGCAGATAGACCATCAGCTTCCGGCTGTGGCCCAGGATGTCGCGGTCCGTCTCACCGATGCGATACGTGCGTCCCTTGCTGTCCTGCACTTCACGGAAGGGGAGGGCCCCCTCCGGTCGTTCTGCTGTGCTCATGTCGTCCCCTTGGCTTCGAAGGAACCCGGCCAGCGCCCCCTGTCCAAACTCTTCGTGCTCCGGGAAACGTGGTGGCTCAGGTGAGCAGCCCCGCTGACCTGGCCCAGCGGTACTTGGCACCCAGGACGGCCACCGGCTTCTCGGTGGTGTACGGATAAGCCACGACCCCGCGCTCGAAGAGGTAGGCGCACGCCTCCTCGACCTCGGTGTCGCCCGCGAGCGAGGCCACCACCGGTTTGGCGATGCCCCGGGCGCGGAACTCCTCGACGACCCGCGCGGTCAGCTCGGCGAACACCATCGGCGGGGTGACGATGGTGTGCCAGTAGCCCAGGACCAGCGAGTGGATCCGCGGATCCTCCAGGCCCAGCCGGATGGTCGCCTCGTAGGTGGACGGCGGTTCGCCGCCGGTGATGTCCACCGGGTTCCCGGCCGCGCCGAACGGCGGGATGAAGCGGCGGAACGCGGCGTCCAGGTCGTCCGGGATCTCCATCAGCGACAGCCCGTTGTCGACGATCGCGTCCGACAGCAGCACCCCCGAGCCCCCGGCGCCGGTGATGATGACGACGTTGTCACCCTGTGGCGTGGGCAGCACGGGCAGCGCCCGCGCGTACTCCAGCATCTCGTTGAGGCCCGGCGCCCGGATCACCCCGGCCTGCCGCAGGATGTCGTCGTAGACCGCGTCGTCCCCGGCCAGCGCGCCGGTGTGGGAGCCGGCCGCCTTCGCGCCCGCCGCCGTACGGCCCGCCTTGAGCACCACCACGGGCTTCCGGGGCACCGTGGCCCGCGCCGCCTCCACGAAGGCCCGGCCGTCCTTGAGGTCCTCCAGATGCATCGCGATGCACTGGGTGCGGTCGTCCTCGGCGAACCAGGTGAGCAGATCGTCCTCGTCCACATCGGACTTGTTGCCGAGGCCGACGATCGCCGAGACACCGGTCTTGGTCGTCCGGGCGAAGCCGAGGATCGCCATCCCGATGCCACCGGACTGCGAGGTGAGCGCCACCGGCCCCTTGACGTCGTACGGGGTGCAGAAGGTGGCGCACAGGTCCTGCCAGGTGGAGTAGTAGCCGTAGATGTTGGGCCCCAGCACCCGCACCCCGTACTCCTCGGCGATCTCCACGATCCGCCGCTGCAGCTCGTGTTCACCGGTCTCGGCGAAGCCGGACGGGATCAGCACGGCGTTCGGGATGCCCTTGCGGCCGACCTCCTCCAGCGCGGCGGGCACGAACTTCGCGGGGATCGCGAAGACCGCCACATCCACCTCGCCGGGGACGTCCGTGACGCTCTTGTACGCCTTGCGGCCCAGGATGTCGTCGGCCTTGGGGTTCACCGGGTGGATCTCCCCGGGGAAGCCGCCGTCGATGAGGTTGCGCATCACCGAATTGCCGATCTTGCCCTGCTCGTTGGAGGCACCCACCACCGCCACCGAGCGCGGCTGCATCAGCCGGCGCATCGCGCTCAGGATCTCCTCGCGTGAGTAGCGGCGGCGCTCCTGCGGGGCGGGGTCCCCGATCAGCAGCCGCACATCGGCGGCGAGCACCCCGCTCGGCGTGGCGAACACCGGGTTGAGATCGACCTCCGTGATCTCCGGGAAGTCCGCCACCAGCCGGGAGACCCGCACGATCAGATCGGCGAGCGCCCCGCGGTCCACCGCCGGTCCGCCGCGCACCCCGCGCAGCACCTCGGCGGCGCGGATCCCGTCCAGCATCGACAGTGCCTCGTCCTCGGTCGCCGGGGCCAGCCGGAAGGTGATGTCCTTGAGTACCTCCACCAGCACCCCGCCGAGGCCGAACGCCACGACCTTGCCGAAGGTGGGATCGGTGACCGCGCCGACGATGACCTCCTGCCCGCCGTCCGGGACCATCTGCTGCACCTGGACGCCCTGGATCCGGGCCTCGGGGTCGTAGGAGCGGGCGTTGTCGACGATCGCGGTGAACGCGCCCCGCACCTCTGCGCAGGAGGCCAGCCCCACCCGGACCCCGCCCGCGTCGGTCTTGTGCAGGATGTCCGGGGACACGATCTTGAGGACGACCGGGAAGCCGATCCGGTCGGCCAGCGACACCGCCTCGTCGACGGTCTCCGCCAGCCCCTCGGCCGGGGTCGGGATGCCGTAGGCATCGGTGATCCGCTTCCCCTCGGGAGCGGTCAGCGCCGTGCGCCCCTCGGCGCGGGCGGCGTCCAGCACCGCGCGCACGGCATCGTTGTCATACGTCACCGTCAGATCACTCCGTTCGTTTTGAGCAGCCGCAGTTCCTCGTCGCCGAGTCCCAGCTCCCCGACGTACACCTCTTCGTTGTGCTCACCCAGCAGCGGGGAGCGCTCGACCTGGACCGGGGAGTCGGAGAGCTTCAGCGGGGAGCCGACCGTGGTGAAGGAGCCGCGCTCGGGGTGGTCGACCTCGACGATCATCTCGTTGGCCGCGAGCGACGCGTCCTCGACGATCTCCTTGGTGGACAGGATCGGCCCGCACGGGATGTTGTGGGCCGTGAGCTGCTCCAGCACCTCCCACTTGGGCAGGGTGCTGGACCACTCCTCGATGAGCTGGAACATCTTGGCCAGCTTCGGCAGCCGCGACTCGGGCGAGGCCCACTCCGGGTCCTCGGCCAGCTCGGGGCGGCCGATGAGCCGGGTGATCGGCTCCCAGCCGACCGGCTGCACGATGACGTAGACGTAGTCGTTGGGCCCGCCGGGCGCGCATTTGACCGCCCAGCCGGGCTGGCCGCCACCGCTGGCGTTGCCACTGCGCGGCACCTCGTCGGCCTCAGAGGTGTTTTCTGCGTTTGGATACTCTGCGAGCGGCCCGTGCGTCAGCCGCTGCTGGTCGCGCAGCTTGACCCGGCACAGGTTGAGGACCGCGTGCTGCATCGCCACGTTGACCCGCTGGCCACGTCCGGTGTGGGTGCGCTGGTAGAGCGCGGCGAGGATGCCCGCCACGCAGTGCACCCCGGTGCCGGAGTCGCCGATCTGGGCGCCGGTGGCCAGCGGCGGGCCGTCCTCGAAGCCGGTCGTGGACATCGACCCGCCCATGGCCTGCGCGACCACCTCGTACGCCTTGAACTTGGTGTACGGGCCGTCGCCGAACCCCTTGATCGAGGCGTAGACCAGCCGCGGGTTGATCTCCTGGATGCGCTCCCAGGAGAACCCCATGCGGTCCACGGCGCCCGGACCGAAGTTCTCCACCAGCACATCGCTGCGGCGGATCAGCTCGGTCAGGATCTCCTTGCCGCGCTCGGACTTGGTGTTGAGGGTGATGCTCCGCTTGTTGCAGTTGAGCATCGTGAAGTACAGCGAGTCCACGTCGGGGAGGTCCCGCAACTGCTTGCGGGTGATGTCCCCGGTGGTGTTCTCCAGCTTGATCACATCCGCGCCGAGCCAGGCGAGCAACTGGGTGGCGGAGGGACCGGACTGCACATGCGTCATGTCGAGGACGCGGATGCCCGTCAGAGCTTGATTGGCCTCAAGAGCCTGGGACATGGTGGCGGCTCCCTACTTGTACATGGTCTGGTTCATGGTTCCGGGGGCGTACGCGTCCGGGTCCACCCAGACGTTGATCAGCGACGGCTTGCCGGACTCCCGGGCGCGTCGCAGCGCCGGGCCGATGTCCGCCGGGTCGCGGACCTCCTCGCCGTGGCCGCCGAGCATCCGCGCGAACTGGTCGTAGGGCACATCGCCGAGGGTGTTGCCGATCCGCTCCCGCTCCTCGCCGTACTTGGCCTTCTGGCCGTAACGGATCTGGTTCATCGAGGAGTTGTTGCCGACGATGCCGACGAACGGCAGGTCGAAGCGGACCAGCGTCTCGAAGTCCCAGCCGGTCAGGGAGAACGCGCCGTCGCCGAAGAGCGCCACCACCTCCTTGTCGGGGCGGGCCTGCTTGGCGGCCATCACGAACGGCACACCGACGCCGAGCGTCCCGAGCGGCCCCGGGTCCATCCAGTGGCCGGGCGACTTGGGCTGGACGACCTGACCGGAAAAGGTGACGATGTCGCCGCCGTCGCCGATGTAGATCGAGTCCTCGGTGAGGAAGTCGTTGATCTCGCTGACCAGGCGGTACGGATGGATGGGGGAGGCGTCGGACCGGAGGTTGGGCAGCCGCTTCTCGATCGCCTTCTGCTCGGCGGCCCGCAGCTCGTCCAGCCACTCCTTGCGCTTGCCCGCGCCTCCATTGATGCGGCCGGAGGCGGCCTGGGTGACGGCCGAGAGCACCAGCCCCGCGTCGCCCACGATGCCGAGGTCGATGTCCCGGTTCTTGCCGACCGTGCGGTAGTCGAGGTCGATCTGGACCACGGTGGCGTCGGGGGAGAGCCGCTTGCCGTAGCCCATCCGGAAGTCGAAGGGCGTGCCGACGATGACGATGAGGTCGGCGTTGGAAAACGCGTAGCGGCGGGAGAGCTGGAAGTGGTGCGGATCGCCGGGCGGCAGGGTGCCGCGCCCCGCGCCGTTCATGTACGCGGGCACATTGAGCGTGCGCACCAGCTCGATGGCCGCGTCGGTGGCGCGGGTGGTCCACACCTGACTGCCCAGCAGGATCGCGGGCTTCTCGGCCTGGACCAGCAGATCGGCCAGCTTCTGGACGGACTCGGGGTCGCCGGCGCTGCGGGTCGATGCCCGGTAGTGCCCGGCCTGGGGGATACGGGCTTTGTCCACCGGCACCTTCGCGTCCAGCACATCCCGCGGGATCTCCAGGAAGGAGGGTCCGGGGGCGCCGTGGAAGCACTCGCGGAAGGCCATGGAGACCATGTCGGCGGCACGGGCGGTGTCCGGCACGGTGGCGGCGAACTTGGTGATCGGCGCCATCATGTCGACGTGCGGAAGGTCCTGCAGGGAACCCATCTTGTGCTGGTTGTGGGCGCCCTGGCCGCCGATGAGCAGCATGGGTGACTCGGCGCGGAAGGCGTTGGCGACGCCGGTGACCGCGTCGGTGGTGCCGGGGCCGGCGGTGACGACGGCGCAGCCGGGCTTGCCGGTGATCCGGGCGTAGCCGTCGGCGGCGTGGGCGGCGACCTGTTCATGGCGTACGTCGATGACATCGATGCCTTCGTCGACGCAGCCGTCGTAGATGTCGATGATGTGGCCGCCGCAGAGGGTGTAGATGACCTCGACGCCCTCTGCCTTGAGTGCTTTGGCGACCAAGTGCCCGCCGGAGATGACGTCCTGGCTGTCGTCGGGCATGGCGAATCGCGTCCCTTCGTAGGGGTCGGTGCTTGCCTCGCGGGGTGGTTCAGGTGGATTGCATACAGTCGACGTTATCCTGTATGAACTTTGTTATCCCACCATCGGCCGAGCGATGTCCAGGGGGCGTGCGCCACTCGTTCGATCCAGCGCTGGATCAAGCGCTGTTGACCGGTCATCAGGGAGCGGGCGATGGACCTGTACGAACACCAGGCACGGGAACTCCTCCAAGAAAACGGCGTGTTGGTGCCGCGAGCCGAGGTCGTGGACACGGCCGAAGCCGCCCGCGCCGCCGCCGAGCGGCTCGGCGGCCGCGTCGTCATCAAGGCCCAGGTGAAGACCGGCGGCCGGGGCAAGGCCGGCGGGGTGAAACTCGCCGACGACCCGGCGGCGGCCGAGCGGACCGCACGCCGGATCCTGGGCATGGACATCAAGGGCCACACCGTCCACCGGGTGATGGTCGCCGAACCGGTCGAGGTGGAACGGGAGATGTACCTCGGCTTCACCCTGGACCGGGCCGCGGGTCGCTTTCTGGCCATCGCCTCCGCCGAGGGCGGTATGGAGATCGAGGAGGTCGCGGCGCACCGCCCCGAGGCGGTGGCCCGGATCCCGATCGACCCGGCGGAGGGGGTGACCGAGGCCAAGGCCGCCGAGATCGCCGCCGCCGGGGGACTGCCGCCGGAGACGGCCGGGACCATCCGCCGGCTGTGGACCGTCCTGACCGCGTACGACG
This sequence comes from Streptomyces violaceusniger Tu 4113, assembly GCF_000147815.2. Classification (NCBI taxonomy): domain Bacteria; kingdom Bacillati; phylum Actinomycetota; class Actinomycetes; order Kitasatosporales; family Streptomycetaceae; genus Streptomyces; species Streptomyces violaceusniger. The sequence continues at coordinate 2,679,085 of NC_015957.1, forward strand.
CCCTCCTGGTCGAGATCAACCCGCTGGTGGTGACCCGGGACGGCGCGATCGTGGCGCTGGACGGAAAGGTCACCCTGGACGACAACGCCAGCTTCCGGCAGCCGTCATGGGACGACTCCGGCGACCGCGCCCGGGACCCGCTGGAGGCCCGCGCCGCGGCCGCCGGGCTCGGCTACGTCAAACTGGACGGCCAGGTGGGCGTCATCGGCAACGGCGCGGGCCTGGTGATGTCCACCCTGGACGTCGTCGCGGGCTGCGGCGCCCGCCCCGCCGACTTCCTCGACATCGGCGGCGGCGCCTCGGCACAGGTGATGGCCGACGGGCTGTCCCTCGTCCTCGACGACCCCGAGGTGCGCTCCGTCCTGGTCAACGTCTTCGGCGGCATCACCGCCTGCGACGCGGTGGCCGACGGCATCGTGCGCGCCCTGGACACCGTCCCCCTCACCAAACCACTGGTCGTCCGGCTCGACGGCAACAACGCCGCACGTGGCCGGGCCATCCTTGGCCAATTGGCTCATCCACTCGTCCACCAGGCCGACACCATGGACGGCGCCGCCGCACGCGCCGCCGAACTCGCCGCGTAGGGGAGCACATCATGGCCATCTTCCTCACCAAGGACAGCAAGGTCATCGTCCAGGGCATGACCGGCGCCGAAGGCATGAAGCACACCCGGCGGATGCTCGCCGCCGGCACCGATGTCGTCGGCGGTGTCAATCCGCGCAAGGCCGGGACCCGGGTCGACATCGACGGCGCTGCGGTGCCCGTCTTCGGCTCCGTACGCGAGGCCATGGACGCCACCGGTGCCGATGTGAGCGTCCTGTTCGTCCCGCCGCCCCACGCCAAGGCCGCCGTCACCGAGGCCGCCGACGCCCGGATCCCGCTCGCCGTCGTCATCACCGAGGGCATCCCGGTCCATGACGCGGTCGCCTTCCAGGCGTACGCCCGGGCCCGCGCCACCAGGATCATCGGCCCGAACTGCCCCGGGCTGATCTCCCCGGGCCAGTCCAACGCGGGCATCATCCCCGCCGACATCACCAAACCGGGCCGGATCGGCCTGGTCTCCAAGTCCGGCACCCTCACCTACCAACTCATGTACGAGCTGCGCGACATCGGCTTCTCCACCTGCGTGGGCATCGGCGGCGACCCGGTCATCGGCACCACCCACATCGACGCCCTGGCCGCCTTCGAGGCCGACCCGGACACCGACCTCATCGTGATGATCGGAGAGATCGGCGGCGACGCGGAGGAGCGCGCCGCGCGGTACCTCGCCGACCACGTCACCAAGCCGGTCGTCGGCTATATCGCCGGTTTCACCGCCCCCGAGGGCCGCACCATGGGCCACGCGGGCGCCATCGTCTCCGGCTCCTCGGGCACCGCCGCGGCCAAGAAGGCGGCGCTGGAGGCGGCGGGCGTGCGCGTAGGGGCGACCCCCACGGAGACCGCCGGGCTGGTGGTGGCCCTGCTGGCCCAAACACCCGGCGACGCCGCGTGAGCTGAGCCGTACCCGATCCGCGAACCGGTCACCGTCACGCTCCGTGCCGCCACCTTCCTCTCCGTACGGCCGCCCGCCACGCACAGCCACGACGCGTACGTGGCGGGTGTCCGTACGGACCGCCACAGACCGCCACGTCCCGCCCCGCCTGTGCAACGAGAGCGGAGATCCCCGATGGCACCCACCCGCACCCTCACCCTCAAGCCCGGAACCGCCTGGGCCGACGCCTGGCAGCGCTGCCTGGCCGCGGCCCCCGAGGCGTTCCAGGACGGCCGCGTCCTCAACCTCTGGGACGGCACCTGGCACCGCGACGGCCGGGCCCTCCCCGCCACCAGCCCCGCCACCAGCCCCGCCACCACCCCCGTCGACGGCACCCCGATCGCGGGCCCGCCACGCCTCGACGCCACCACCGCCCACCAGGCCGTACGCGCCTCCCTCGACCAGCACCGCGGCTGGCGCCATATCGCCCTCCCGGAGCGCCGGGCGCGGGTGTCCGCCACCCTCGACGCACTCTGCGCGCACCGGGGACTGCTCGCCCTCCTGCTGGTCTGGGAGATCGGCAAGCCCTGGCGGCTCGCCCAGGCCGATGTGGACCGGGCCATCGACGGCGTCCGCTGGTACGTCGACGAGATCGACCGCATGGCCGAGGGCCGTACCCCGCTGCCCGGCCCGGTCTCCAACATCGCGAGCTGGAACTACCCGATGAGCGTCCTCGCCCACGCCCTGCTCGTCCAGGCGCTGGCAGGCAACGCCGTCATCGCCAAGACCCCCACCGACGGCGGGCTGGCCTGCCTCACCCTCGCCTGCGCGCTCGCCGCCCGCGAAGGCATCCCGGTCACCCTCGTCAGCGGCAGCGGCGGTGAGCTCTCCGAGGCCCTGGTCCGCGCGCCCGAGATCGGCTGCGTCTCCTTCGTCGGCGGTCGCGACACCGGCGCCCGGGTCGCCACCGCCGTCGCCGACCTCGGCAAGCGCCACATCCTGGAGCAGGAGGGGCTCAACGCCTGGGGCATCTGGAACTTCACCGACTGGGACGCCCTCGCCCCGCTGATCGGCAAGACCTTCGACTACGGCAAACAGCGCTGCACCGCCTATCCGCGCTTCGTCGTCCAGCGCTCGTCCTTCGACGCCTTCCTCGCCGTCTACCTCCCGGCGGTGCGCGCCGTCCGCATGGGCCACCCCCTGGCGGTGGAGCACCCCTCCGACCAGCTCCCCGACCTGGACTTCGGACCCCTGATCAACGCGGCCAAGGCCAAGGAGCTGGCCGACCAGGTCGCCGAGGCCATCGACCGCGGCGCCGTCCCCCTCCACCGCGGCGACCTCGCCGACGGCCACTTCCTCCCCGACCAGGACCTCTCCGCCTACACGCCCCCCGTCACCCTCCTCAACCCGCCCTCCACCTCCCCGCTCCACCACGCCGAGCCCTTCGGCCCGGTCGACACCCTCGTACTGGTCGACACCGAGGCCGAACTGCTCGCCGCCATGAACGCCGGCAACGGCGCCCTCGTCGCCACCCTCTCCTGCGACGACCCCGCCACCTACGCCCGGCTGGCCCCCCAGATCCGCGCCTTCAAAACCGGCCACGGCACGCCCCGCTCCCGCGGCGACCGCGACGAACTCTTCGGCGGCTTCGGAGCCTCCTGGCGCGGCGCCTTCGTCGGCGGCGACCTCCTGATCCGCGCCGTCACCGAGGGCCCACACCCCGAGCGCCTGCCCGGCAACTTCCCCGACTACCACCTGATGCCCAGCTAGTCACCCTCCGTGCCCACTCCCGCCATCCCCCCAGGTCGGCCCAGGGGTGGGCGCCCGGCATACGCAGGTGAAACGCACTCCGAAACCTTGGTATCGTGGTCCATGTCGCCGCGGCGGGCCGCGGAGACACACCTGGTCCGGGTGGCGGAATGGCAGACGCGCTAGCTTGAGGTGCTAGTGCCCTTTATCGGGCGTGGGGGTTCAAGTCCCCCCTCGGACACGATCTTACGTACACGGATGAAGCGGGTTGTGACTCAACGGTCACGACCCGCTTCTTCATGTTGTAGGTGAGAGTGAGGCCGAAAGCCTGGTAGAGAGGGGCTTTGCGGTCGGCGGGGGCGGTGAGAAGCCGGTCGGTGAGGTCACCGAGGTCTTTGATCATGCCGTGGATCTGTTCGTCGGTGAGGACGGTGGGCCGGGCTGCGCTGGCGGCGATGAGCTGTTCTTGTGCGGCGGCTTTGTCGGCCTCGGCCTGACTGATCCAGCCGGCGACGGTTGCGGGGTTGGCTCCGACGTCGAGTGCCGCGCGGTATTGGTTCAGTCGCCGGTCGCAGTCGGTAATGGTGCGGCGGGCGGCCTCGAGGCCGGGCAAGGCGGTGGTTGTCGCCCGTTGGGATTGCTGCATGGCCTGTAGCGTGGTCTTCAGCTGTCCGGGGGCGAAGACCTGTGAGACCCACCGGTCGAGTTCCGGGAGAATGACGGCTTCCCGGATGTAGACGGTGAGCGGGTGGTCGAGGGTGCCGCTCTTGGCGTATTCGTACGGGTAGCGGCAGCGGTAGTGGGGGTGGCCGTGGTTGAAGGTGCCCTGCATCTTGCGGTCGCACAGGGAGCAGCGGATGAGTCCGCGCAGGGCGTAGGTGCGTGGTGTGGTGCGGGGGCTGCGTTCTGCGGGGTGGTGCTGGCGGCGGTCGTGTCTCCTGGCTTGGGCGCGGGTGAAGGTGGTCTTGCTGACCAGGGGTTCGTGGACGGGTTGGGTAGACCAGATCCACTGTTCGGGGGTGTTCCAGGTCTGTTGGGTGCGGTGGCCCAGGGTGACATCGTCGATGTCGAGGAGGATTTCCTGTTTGCGTTGTTTGTTCCATACTTCGTGGCCGGTGTAGCGGGGGTTGGTGAGGATGGCGCGGACGGTGTTCTTGGACCAGGCGTGGCCATCGCGGTGCGGATTGCGGGCGCGGTCGTGGGCCGAGGGGCAGGGGATGTTGTCACGGGTCAAGCCTTCGGCGAGGGCGTATAGGCCGGTTCCGCGAAGGTACTCGGTGAAGATGCGGACCACGATGGGCGCGGTTTGGGGGTCGGGTTCGAGACGGTGGAGGCGTTTGCCGTCGGCGGCCTTGGCCGGGTTGGGGTGTGGGCCGGCGTCGGCGAGCCGGTAGCCGTATGGGGGTCTGCCGCCGAGGAAGCGGCCCTCGATCTTGGCTTGAGAGCCCATGGCGGTGCGTACACGGATCTTGACGCGATTGCGTTCGCCTTTGCTCATGCCGCCGAAGACGGACATGACGAGATCGTGGGCCTCGTTGTCGGGATCGATCGGCCCGCCGATTTCCGGAACCCACAGGGGGACGTTGAAGTGGGTGAACAGGGGGAAGGTATTGCCGAACTGGTTGCCGTAGAAGGTGCGCTGGGGTTCGCCGATCACGACCGCGTCGAAGCCGCGGTGGGGGTCACGCAGGGCTGTGAGGAGGGCGGCGGCCTGGGGGCGGCGTTTCCACGGCAGTGCGCGGGAGTGTCCGGCGTCGAAGTATTCGGCGACGATTTCGCCTCCAGCGGGTTCCATGAGGGCGCGGGCGCGGGTGAGCTGCCAGTTGCGGGAGGTCTCCGGGTCCTGGAGGTCCTCGGTGGAGCAGCGTCCGGCGAAGGCGAAGCGGGGCATGGGCCGTCTTCCTTGGGATCGCTTGGTGTGCACGGTGGACGGTGGTCGTCCGTCGTACCTCTGGCTCGGCCCGGAGGGCCAGCCGTCCACCGTGTCTCCGCCCGGTCGTGGGTGGTCAGCCGCTGTGATGAACGGTGCGGCGGTGTTGGTACTCGTCCTGGATGAAGGCCAGTAGCGCTTTGGCGGCATGCGGGGTGAGCGGCACAGGACCGTCCGGGAGGATCACGGTCACCTCGGGTGGCTCATCCGCTTCCTGGGCCTGGCGCACTGCTGCTGGGGAGCTTGGGGTGGTAGCGGCTGGTGTCATGGCTTCCCCGCTTCGTGTGTGCGCGTTCACAGCCTTGTCTGGGACTGTAAAACGTTCGGTGTAACTCCCGATCATGGAAGATACATCGATGACCAGTGAGAACGTGTCCGGCTCTGTCGAGCCCGTGGAGGCTGTGCCGGCGAAGGCCGTGGACGACCAGTTGATCGACGAGCTGGTGGGCCGGGCCCAGGCCGGGGGTCTGCAGTTGACTGGTGAGGGCGGGCTGCTGCAGCAGCTGACCAAGCGGCTGTTGGAGTCCGCCCTGGAGGGTGAAATCACCGACCACCTCGGCTATGACAAGCACGACCCGGCGGGCAAGAACGGCGGCAACTCCCGCAACGGCAAACGCTCCAAGACAGTCCTGACCGACGTCGGACCTGTGGAGATAACCGTGCCCCGCGACCGCGACGGCTCCTTCGAGCCGAAGATTGTCAAGAAGCGGCAGAAGCGTCTGACCGGCGTCGATGAGATGGTCATCTCGCTGGCCGCGAAGGGCCTGACCACCGGCGAGGTCCAGGCCCACCTGGCGGAGGTCTATGGTGCCGAGGTCTCCCGCCAGACAATCTCCACCATCACGGACAAGGTGCTGGAGGGCATGGCCGAATGGCAGAGCCGCCCCCTCGACGCCGTCTATCCGGTGGTCTTCATCGACGCCATCCACGTGAAGATCCGCGACGGCGCGGTCGCCAACCGGCCCGTCTACGTGGCCCTGGCCGTCACCGCCGAGGGCCGGCGCGACATCCTGGGACTATGGGCCGGCGACGGCGGCGAGGGCGCCAAGCACTGGCTGCACATCCTCACCGAAATCAAGAACCGCGGCGTCAGTGATGTGCTCATGCTCGTCTGCGACGGGCTCAAGGGCCTGCCCGAGGCAGTGGAGACCCTCTGGCCGCGGACGATCGTGCAGACCTGCGTGGTGCACCTGCTGCGGAACTCCTTCCGCTATGCCGCCCGCCAGGACTGGGACAAGATCGCCAAGCTTCTGAAGCCCGTCTACACGGCGCCGACCGAAGAGGCCGCCCTGGAGCGGTTCGCCGAGTTCGCCGATGCCTGGGGCCGGAAGTATCCGGCGATCGTGAAGCTGTGGGAGAACGCCTGGGAGGAGTTCATCCCGTTCCTGCGGTTCGACACCGAGATCCGCCGCATCGTCTGCACGACGAACGCGATCGAGTCGGTCAACGCCCGCATCCGCCGGGCGGTCAAGGCTCGCGGCCACTTCCCCAACGAGCAGGCCGCCCTGAAGTGCGTCTACATGGCGATCATGTCCCTCGACCCCACCGGCAAGGGCCAGGCACGCTGGACCATGCGTTGGAAGACCGCGCTGAACGCCTTCGACATCACCTTCGACGGCCGCCTCTCCGCAGCCCGTCAGTAACCATCAGCCCCAGTTACACCACTCGTTTGACAGACCCTGACTTCGCTGTCCGCCTGGTCAGCCGTGCTGGGCAGATGTCCGTGAAGGGCTTCTTCGGTGACTGGCACAGCCGTCGCAAGGAGGACGGGAGCGAGGTCACCGAGGTCGACGAAGCGGTTGAGGAACTGATCAGAGCCGGGTTAGGCCGCCGTGCTCCGGGGGACGGGGTCTTCGGCGAGGAGGGAGGCGTGACCAGCGGAACATCCGGACGCCGATGGATCATCGACCCCATCAACGGCACGAGCTACTTCACCCGCAGGGTTCCTCTGTTCTCGAATGATCTCGCCTACGAAGACGAGCACGGCCCGGCCATTGGCGTGATCAACCTGCCTCTGAGTCAGCAGATGGTCGTGGCCGGGCGTGGTCTGGGGTGCTGGGTGCTGCCTGGCCCGGAGCCGGACCTGCAGTCGGGATACCGTGCCCGGGTCACAGAACGGGCCGGCATCCGCGCAGCCAGGACTCAGATGCACAACCCGGTCGGCTGGCCGGAGGAACTCCTTATCGCTCTCCACCGTCAGGTCTTCCTGCTGCCCTCGACGGGCGGCATCGTGGATCTGGTCACGGGCCGTGCCGATGCGGTGGTGGTCGCCGGTCCGCCGATGGGCTACGAGGACGTGGCGCCGATGCCCGTCATCGTCACGGAGGCAGGCGGCCGGGTGACCGACCTGAGCGGGACGTCCGTGCTGGAGGGCGACATGACGGTGCTGGCCACCAACGGCCGACTCCATGACGCCTTCCTGCACCTGGTTGAGGGCTTGCCGCACAGCCGTGACCTGCATGCCTTCGACAGTGGTGATTAGTGCGGCTGCCTGCGCCGCACCAGTGGCTGGCGATGTTCGCGAGTTCGCCGACAACAAGGTCGGCGACGTGCCCTCTTTGTAGTGAATGCGCTGCTCCGTCCGCTCGGCGACGGCAGGGTTTGTGCGTCGATCACGGTCATGTCGGAGGCCGTGTTGCTTGATCACGGTCGTGTCGGGAGGCCGGGATGGGTTTGTCACGGGCGGAGTTGTTCGCTGCGATCCGGAGGGATAAGCGTCTTGATCCCGGGTTGTCGCAACGGGCTCTGGCGGAGAAGTACGGGGTGCATCGCAGGACGGTGCGGCAAGCTCTGCTGTCTGCGGTTCCGCCACCGCGGAAGAAGCCGGCGCCGCGGGTCGCGGTCCTGGACCCGGCCAAGCCGTGGATCGACGCGATGCTGCGGGAAGACGCTAACGCGCCGCGCAAGCAGAAGCACACTGCCCGCCGGATCTACCAGTGCCTTGCCCAGGAGTACGACTTTGACCTGGTGTCCTATTCCACGGTCTGCGATTACGTGCTGGCCAGGCGCCCGCAGATCGAGGCCGAGGTGCTGGAGGGCCGTCGGCACCTGACCGGGATGGCTCCGCAGGTTCATCTGCCCGGCGAGGAGGCCGAGGTCGACTTCGCCGATGTCTGGGTCCGCCTGGCGGGCCAGGCCGTCAAGTGTCACCTGTTCACACTGCGGCTGTCGTACTCCGGCAAGGCAGTCCATCGACCCGTTGACCGCACTATCGGCGTGTCCTACGTGTTGGCTTTGTGAGGGCGAGGAGTCTCCGTTCGGATGTTCCCGATGAGACGGAGACGTGATGGATCACGCTGCGGTGATGGACGAACGCGAGGTGACTGGGCTGGTGGTGGCCCGGGTCGGCAGGGTGGAGGCGACCAGTGCCACCGCGTTGCCCTGGGTGGTTCTCGACGGGGCGGGGCGGGCGATCACACCGGCAACCGAGTTCCTGCGGGAGTTGCTGGCCTGCGGCAATACTGCGGCTTCCTGCCGCTCCTATGCCTTTGACCTGCTTCGCTGGTTCCGGTTCCTTGCCGCGGTTGACGTCGAGTGGAGCCGCGCGTTATCTCTGACCCCAGCCGCAGGCTAACCGACTTGCCTGACACAGGCCAGCTGCTACAGCTTCAGCGCCGCTTTCACCTCCAGTCTGAAGTCGGCGCACCCGACCGAGTAGCGGTAGACCTCGGCCTGCATAAGGTCAGCGGCCGTACTCGTGGGGCCTCCGCCATTGATTTTCGCTTCCATCTCCATGGCTCGCGCCAGCAGCTCGAACCCCTCGTATCCCTCGCTGAGCTGGTGCGCCGACTCCACCACACGCAATGCCGCTTCGCGAACTTCCTTTGGCCCCTCAAGGTCAACCGCATCAAAAGCGACCGCCAGAGCGTGGAGAAGCTCCGGGCTCCGTTCCAGCCATGCGGCGTCCAGGCTGCCGCCAGCCAGCAGCACGACCGATTCGAATGGCACCTGCTCTCCCGTCTCCGTGAGTACGACAGAGCTTTGGGAGTCGATCAAGGCGCCGTCGCGGTGCTGGTTGCGGAACGCCGTCTGTGTGAGGGGCGCGAAGGCACGTGCGGCCTTCATGAAGTCCAGGTAGGCATCCTTGCGGCGGTCGTGCAGCCACTCGGTGCGCTTCTCCCGTGCCTGGGCCCGCTGTCCAGCCCTGGCCACGGTGACCGCACCCGCGAACGCGATGCAGGCTGCTATGACCGCGCCCGACGCAGTAATCATGGAAGGTTCCACCGTGGCTCCTCACCATCCGACCGAATGCCGTTACGGGGTGAGTGTGCGCGGCTGTGCGGCCTTGGCGCGGGGAGTTGAGCGGGCTCAGAGGTTCCACCGGCCAAACCCGGTCCGATCCTGCCGCCCCGCCAGCCGAAGAGGACTGCGGCCACGAAGCCTTGACCACTACTTTGCGGCTGGGGCCAGGGGCAGGCGACCGGGGCCGACAACGGGGTATTCCGCGAGTTCTAATACCTGAGCACACCATTAGCGATCTACCCGGCCGAGACCATCGAGGCCCATCGCGCCTTCATCGCCCGTCGCCGGGCCAGCCGGCCCAGCGAAGAGTATCGGACACCGACCGAGGAGGAATGGGACGCTTTCCTCGCGCACTTCGAGAAGCGCAAGGTCTCCATCGGCACTTGCGGTCGCGCCTTTTCAAGCCCTTGTGTTCATGAACACGCTTGCGTTCAGTGCTCGCTTCTCCGGCCGGACCCGGCCCAGCCGGGCCGGTTGGAGGAGGTCCGCGACGACCTCGTCGCCCCGCATCGCCGAGGCCGAGCGCGAAGGCTGGCTCGGAGAGGTCGAAGGACTACAGGTCAGCCTCGCCGCCGCCGAGGACAAACTCACCCAACTCGATGCCGAAGCAGCACGGCGGTCAATCGCCGTGGACCTCGGCATGCCAGCCTTCGGGCAGATCGCCCTCGGCACACGGGAAACGAAGGAGCCCACTCCATATGTCGGTCCCTGACCTCACTTGGCGCGTTGTCCCACACGGAGGACGCTCAGGTAGCGGCGTGATGCTCGGTCGCCCATTCGCCTGCGGATACGCTCAGCGATGGCGTCGAGCAGGGGCTCACGGACGTCGCGGTCGAGCCTCCGGTACGGCGACAACGAGCGAAGGTGATCGGCAAAGCCGTCCCCGTTGAACCACTGAACGGTTGGATACCAGCGCACGATCGTTGGGCCGAACAACCCTCCGGGATCTTCGACCAGGCCCCAGCCCTCGTCGGTGGTGCGCACGTCGTCCTCCAAGGGAGGATGACCCCAGTCGGGGTTCCCGGGGCAGAACCGCTCGTGGAGATCGGCGGTCTCGGCGTACACCTCCGGCTCTCCCGGTCGGCGGACAACGACGTTGCCGAGCAGCGCCATCCAGCCTGCGGGATAGAGCACTTTGTACGCTCGCTGCCAGCCAATCGACGGGTCGACCCAGTGCCACGACGATGCAGCCACGAGAACATCGAAGCGTCGACCGCGGTCGTCCCACTCCTCAAACGTCGACGTCTCGACTTCGACGTTGCGGAAGGAGGCGAGCCGCTGGCGAGCAAGTGCGGCCATGTCCGTGCCCGGCTCGATAGCGGTCACTGAGCATCCGAGCGCTGCCAGCGAGCGCGTCGCCTGACCGGTACCGCAGCCTACCTCCAGCACCGACGACCGCTCATCCATGCCGGTGATGGCGCCAAGGTCCGCGAACAACTCGTCGGGGTATCCCGGCCGGACCCGGTCGTAGAGCTCCGGCACCTCGTTGAACACTCGGCCGAGGTCGTGTCGATTCGGGCGTACCTTCGGATCATCAGTCACGAACGCACAAGCTACGAGGCCCGTACACGGAGACGCCACTGGTTTACCGGCAGCCGCTGACGCGCTGCCGCCGGTAGTTCAGAGAAGCTTGTATCAGATGTCCCGTCCTGCGGCCAGATCCCGAGCAGATGCCCCGTCTGGAGGAGATCCACGGGAACCTGCTCGACCGGCTCCAGGAAGCCAAGGAACAGGGCTGGCTCGGCGAGGTCGCCGTGATCGAGGCCAGCCTCGCCGCCGCCGAGCAGAAACTCGCCGCCGTGCGCGACCTCGCCGCCCGGCACACCACCGTCCACCTCGGTATGCCCGACTTCGTCAGCAGTGCTGGATGTCGTGATCCCGAGCTGTGATCACCTCAGAGTGACCCACCGGGCCGGCGCCATGCTGGTTAGGCGTCGGCCCGGTCTTCGTCGCGCACGGTCAGGGGCGCTGGGGTCCATGCTGCTGGTCGGCGATGGCGTCCTGGGGCGGGCGATCCCGAGCAACGCGCGGCTGTCCACCACGGTGTCGACGCCTGGGGCGCAAGGGGTAGAGCTGGAAGATGTGGGCCAGCCCGGCGTCATACTCCAGTGCTGTCTCCAGAGAGCCGAGTACCGAGTCGTCAGCAAGTGCTAGGAGTTGGTCGAGCAGTGCGTCCTCTTCGGTGCGGCTGAAATCGGTGCTGCGGTCGTCGGTCATAGTTGGTCTCCCGCCGTCAGGCCCAGGGCGCGTTTCAATGACACTCGGGCACGGGCGTAGTTTTGACGAACCGCCTCAACAGTGATCCCTAGCTCGTCACTGATTTCGGAGTGTGAGAAGCCGTCCAGGTGCCACGCCATCACCTGGCGCTGACGCGGGGGCAGCGCGCTCAAGGCCGCGCACACGTGCTGTTCCTCATCCTTCAGGACCAAGGCCGCCAAGGGGCATTCCCCACCGGGCTGGTCCGGGATGGTGTCGGTTGGCCGGTCGCGGAGCTGGGTCTGGCGCAGATAGGCCCGTGCAGCGACCGTACGCAACCAGGCCCGGGGCGTCGTGATCTGTGACCACTTGGGGAAGGCTTCGACGAATGCAGCGTGTGCGGCTTCCGCCGCCTCGTAGGGAGACGCACCCAGGCGCATCACGAACCGAGTCAGCATCCCCAGGTGTTCGGAGTAGAACAGTGCGAAATCCAGCCGGCTCCCGGGCGCATGCAGTGGCGTCTGTGCCGATTGTCGGCGTGTGACTCGCTGTTCCTGGACCGGTGCTCGTTGTTCACCCATGCCTGCGCTCTTCCGGGCTAGGACAGCCGACCTTGATGACGACTTCGCGGCCTCGGGACCTCTCCGACAGGCGACTGCCCTGTGGCAAACAGCGCACCCTGTCGCTGAGACCCTGCTGGTCCAGCTGGGTCAACCGCACCGCGGTCCGGCTCCTGATCCACTGACAGCACAGTCGAGTAGTCACAGGGACGAGCATCGCGAGTGCCCCGGTCCATATCGGGTCCATGACGGCCACTTCTCCATCCGCTCAGCGGTGCTCGGAACACCGCGTACACCAGATAGTGCGGCCAGCAGGCGTCAGCGTGACATCGCCGAGACGGCGATTACCAATGTCCCCCACATGGTCTTGCTCTGCTCGGTGGTTGACGAGTGCCGCCAGCGCGTCACCACTGGCGCTCGACACGCCCGGCGAGCCGCGGCCTCACACCTTCACAATCACTACTCTCTGCGAGGAGATGACTGGTAACGGTGGCCACTCGGCCGTGCTGGAGTAGTTCGGATAAGACCAGTTCGGCGCGCTCGTCTTGGTCCTCAACGCCATCGTGCTGTGTTATCTGGGGCGGCCGGAGGCCGTCCGCTACGCAGCGACGAGCAGGCCGTCACCGACGCCGGGCAGCAGGCCGCCGCGAAGGCCCGCCTCAAGCCCGAGGCCCAGGCCAACTTCACGGACCGACTCGCGGATCATGAAGAATAGCGATGGCGCCTACATCCAGGCATACAATGCCCAGGCCACCGTGGACGAGCAACACCAGATCACCGCCGCCGACGTGACGACCAACCCCTCGGACGCGCTGAACTACACCACGATGCTCGACCAGTCCGCCCAGAACACCGGCCCTCACCCCAAGCAGGCATCGATCGACGCCGGATACTGCTCCGAGACCAACCTCGAAGCCGCGAAGGACCGCCAACTCGCTTGCGGGACCGACAGTTTCATGGCCACCAGCCGCCGCGCCCACGACGAGCAGAGCCCGCCCGCACCGCGCGGACGGACCCCGGCGAACGCCACCCTGAAGGAACGCATGGCCCGCAAGCTGCGGACCAAGCCCGGCAAGACCGCCTACAGCCGCCGCAAGGCCATCGTCGAACCCGCCTTCGGCCAGATCATGACCTGCCAGCAAGGCTGCCAACTCCTCCTGCGCGGCGAGGACGGCACCCGCGGCGAGTGGCGACTACTGGCCGCCTGCCACAACCTCCGCAAGATCTTCCGACACGCCGGAACCGCCGAACTCGCCGCCCTCGAAAGCTGACCAGCCGGGCCTCCCAGCCCCGTCACGGGCCCCGCTAGGCCGCACATCTGACGGGCAGGGCGCCCCCACCACATCCCCACAGGCGGCGGGCGACCGCGACCGATCCATCGATCACAGCCAGCGAGGCCGCTTGCACGTCACTGACCCAGGCTCCTAGATCGGCATGCTAACTGGCTTTACGCGCCCGACGCTCCGGAGCCGCGGACTTCGGCCGTGCTGACTGCCTACAGGGAACTCCGTGCAGCCCTGCTGCGCGACCAAGGTGAGGCGCCCGCAGCGCAGAGCGCTTTGGTTCGCGCGCGGGTTGACGAGCTATGGACGATGCCGGAAGACCCCGAGACCGCTGGGCGCGCCACGGAAATCCTGGATCAGCTCGTCCAGATCATCCACGGCAAGACCCGACCCGTTGGCTCTCCCAATGGCATACATGGAAAGGGCCCTGTCAGCGGTCGTCGTACGGGCCGCTGACAGAGCTCCTTATGTAATCGCGTTATCGGCCACCGCATCCTGCGTGTCCGCAGCCGCCGCAGGAGCCTCCGCTGTTGCACGCGCACGGGCAGGGGCCCACACGTCTGCGGCTTGCCGTGGGGGCACCGGTGCGCTGCTGGGGCAGGGAGACGGAGGGCGGTGTGGTGGGGCGGTCGGGGTTGGCGCGGTGGGCTGCGGTGTCCAGCAGGCGCAGCCGTGCCGGGTAGGGGCGTTGGTCGAGGCGGGTCAGGTAGTGCGGGAGGGTGGGGTCGGTCAGTCCGGTGAGCTGCCATCCGGCGGCGTTGATCAGGTGGGAGGCGGCTTCTGCTTCGAGCCATGCGGCGTGGTGGGGTGAGACGCGGGTGGCGTGCTTGTTGCAGACGTGTTCGGTTGCGGTGTTCAGCACGCTCGCGAGTGCGGATCGTGCGCTGACGGCGTCGCGCATGAGGAGACGTTGGCTCTGGGTGAGGATCTTGTGGACCAGGGCGCGGTGGTGGTGGAGGTCAGGCGTCGTCATGGAGGCGGTTCCTTTCATCGGGTGTTCGGCGCTGTCCGGCGGGTGCGCGCAGTAGCACATGGCGGTGGCGTGGGGAATGCGCGCGGTGGGTTGGCGCTGTGGTCCCGGCAGTCAGGTCGGGGCGCGGGTGCTCTGCGGACTGTTCGTAGGCCGTGGCAGCTCGGGGTACGGCGGTGCCCTGCGGGAGGCGGCGTGTGCCGGGGAGATGCCGGTTATACGGCGAGCAGGGCGAGTTTGTACGCTTCGATGACCAGGTTGAGCTGGTTCATCTGTTGTGCGTAGCGGGTGGCGTTCACGTCGATGGCGCGGCTGGTGTGCTGCAGGAATCCGAGCGGGACGGTCTCGGTCTGGTTCGCGTGGGCTGGGACGTGGCGCGCGTGGTCGCAGGTGTTCCTGGCGTAGGAGCGCAGCTCGCCGTGGAGGTGGTCGGCTTCTTGTGCGGTGGTCCAGAGCAGTTCGGCCAGGGGGCCCAGCGCGGTGTCGGTGAGGCGGCGGTGGCGGCGTAGCGTTGCGTAGCCGTCGTTGCCCAGGGCGGTGCGCAGGGCGGTTTCGCCGGGACCGGTGTGGGTGGATGGGCTGGTGTGGGACCGTGGGGTGTTGAGGTGACTGTCCATGGGGGTGCCCTTTCGACCGGTTTCCCTACGCGTCGCCGTAGCGGCAGGTCGGGGCGTGTGCTTCGTCGGTGTCGAAGGTGTCGGGGTAGGTGGCGGGGGTTGGGCCGTTGCTGAGTGGGGCTGGTCCGGTGGTCAGGTGGGTGCCGAGGTCGGCGAGGTGGCGGACGGTGGCCAGCGGTACGGGTGCGGCGCACACGGGACAGGGGCCGAGGAGTTCGAAGGGCTCGTCCTCGTAGAGGGGGTAGCGGGCGAGGAAGGTGTATTGGGTACGGGTGGTCGGGCAGGTGGCGATGGCCAGGAGGGGTTCGCCGGGTGTGGTGCGGCGTTTGCTGTCCGGGGTGATGGTGATGTGCTGGAGGCTGAGGCCGAGGGTGCTGGCGAGGCGTACGGCGGTGCGGGCGTGGTCGCGGCCGCGGTGGGGTCCGTATTCGCTGGCGGCGGCGGTCTGCTGGATGAAGGTGGAGGCTGCCTGGGCTTGTTCGGCGATGGAGGTCATGGGGGGTGTTCTCCTTGTGTCCGGTGCTGGCGGTGGCGGCTTGGTGAGTTGCCGGAAGGCGGCTCGGGCGGATGGCGGTCAGGTTGGGCGGATGCGGGTGCGTTCCCTGGCGCAGGCCTTTTGGTGGTGGTCTGGGCACCGATGGCTCCTCGTGCGTATGGGGAACAGGGTTTGAGCAGGGTGGTGTTCAGGGGCACGGGGTGATGGTCAGTGCGCCGACCTCGGGATCGGGGAGGGTGTGGCGCGGGACTGGTGTCGGGTCGGTGAGGGCGCGGCATAGGGCGGCCATCAGGTGGGTTGGGGTGGCCGGGGAGGCTAGGGCGACCCACAGCACCATGGCGTCGGCGGCGCGGCGGGCGGCGCACAGCCAGTTCGCTCCGCTCTTCCCGGTGGTGGTGGGGACGGTGGCGGTGATGACGACGGCCTGCTCGTTGGGGGAGTACCAGGAGTCGTCTTGGTGGCCGATGTCGCGGATCCATCCGGCTGTGGCGAGTGCCTCGGTGGCCTTGTGCGGGGATTGCGACAACAGGAGGTAGCGCGGACCGTCTTCGGGGGTGGGCCCGGGGGTGTCGTCGGCCACGGCGGCGGCGAATGCGGCGGTGATTTCGGGTGGGGTGTCGTGGGAGAACCACGCTGTCCAGGTCACACGTGTGGTGGGGCAGGGACTGGCCGTGAACTCCCAGGCCATCAAAGGCTTCCCGGGGTGCTCGGCCCGGCTGTGGAGATGGCGCGCGTGGCGCTGGCCGCTGGGGTCGCGGTAGTCGGTGTGGCACGGCTCGCGGGTGGCCTTCCATCCGGCTGCCAGGAGCACGTCGTCAGCTGTGGTCACGGCGGCGGGGTCGGGCCCTGCGAGGTAACGGGGCGAGATCAGATAGCGCGGTGTGCTGGGGCGATTCCGGTTGTGCATGATGAACTCCTGGCGGGGTATCGGGTGGGGGATCTGTGCTGTCGGCGTCGTTTCGGGCTGTGAGGTATTCGGGGTCCCGCCGCTCCGGTCACCGGAATGGCACTGTTCTGTGCCGATCGCTGGTGGAGTCGGCTTGTGAATGCGTTGCGGCATGTGGCGTGATGGTGATGTGACATGAGCTGTCGCTCCTTGTGAATGGAATAGGGAAATCGGGGGCGGCGTGTTGTCATCCGGTCGTCGGGGCGGAGCAGCAGGCCTTCGGCTGGGACCTCTGCCAGGGCTGCTGGGCACGTCAGGTGGCACTTAGCTTGCGGCTTCTTTTGATACGGCCTCTGAATCCGTATTCGGCCGTACCTCCCACCGCCCAGCCTCATGGGCACATGTCGCCCGTAGCGGCTTCTTCGAGTTAATTCTCTGCAGATTTCCGATTCCGGTCATTGCCGGGAATGCGACCAATGTAGCTCGATATTGGGAATCGGTCGACATTGATGGCGGCTGCGAATTGCTGGAATTATCGCGAATTCACGACAGTATCGGAGGGGTATTCCATGGCTGGGTGACGCATAGTGTCGTCGGGTGTGCGGCGTCCGGCGGGTGCCGGGTTCGACCGGTCAGGCAACGGGCGCGGGGTTCCGGGTGGGGGCGGCGCCCCGGCCCGGGTGGGCCGGGGGGCGTGTGGGGGCGTGTGGGGTCCGGTGCGGGTGGTGCGGTGGGGTGGTTATCGGGTGGTGGTGAGGGCGGTGGTCGCGGCTTTGGCGATCGCGGTGATGGCCTGGGCCGGGTGGGTCAGTTCCAGCGGCGTGGCGCCCGGCAGCGGGCACGGATCGGGGGCGAAGGCGAGCCATAGCACCGCGCATCCGGCGTCCTTCAGGGTGGTGATGCGTTGGGCGGCGCGGGCGGCTTCGTCGGGGTGGTAGTAGCCGTCGGAGGCGATGACCAGCAGGCGGCCCGTTCCGGGCTGGGTGAGGGCGAGCCCGGCACAGAGGGCGTCGATAGCCTCGGCGAGGCGGTGTCCGAGCCCCCTGGCCTCGAAGCGGGTGACCTTGGCGGGGGCACGGCCGGGTGCGGTGATGGCGGTCAGGGCCCGGTCGTAGGCCACGGTCGCGGTGCGTGAGTCGGGGTCGGTCAGTGCGGTGGCTTTGGCCAGGATCCAGGCGGCCGAGGCGATCGGGTCTGCTGCGGCGTTCATGGATCCGGACACGTCGACCGCGATCCCCACGCGCAGTGGCGGTGTGGGGTTGGGGCGGCGCAGGGTCCGGGTCCAGGGTGTGGCCGTGGGGGTGGCTCCGGCCGCCTTCTGGGCTTCCCGGGCGAGTGCTTGGCGCATGTTGAGGCGACCGGGTGGGGCGGCCGAGGCGGTGTGGGTGGTGGTGCGTTCGCGGTAGGCGGCGGCCCGCAGAGCCTTGGCGAGCTGTCCGGCGGCGGCCTTCTCGGTTGCGGTCGGCAGCCGGGTGCCGGTCACCGGGGATGGGGTGTTGCCCTTGCGGGGTTTGCCGGGTGTGAACGGTCGTGCTCCGGGCGAGAAGACCCGTTCCGCCGTTTTGGCCGCTTGCCGTTCGTGGGTGGCCTGGGCGGCTTTCGCCTCGGCCCGGGCGGTTCGGGCGGCGGCGACCCGTGCCTGTGCGGCGGCCTGCGTGGCCTCGTTCGCCTGCACCCGTACCGTCACCTTCCCGATGGCCTCGGCGAGTTCACCCAGTGGTCCGCCGCCGGTGGGTTCGGGTGCGGTGGCTGGTGTGCCGAGGGCTTGGCACCAGGCATGCGCGTGATCCAGCATGCCGGGCGCGTCGTCGTCGGCGGTGGCGTGGGCCGCCGTCCAGATCTGGGTGAGGGTGTCCAGCAGGTCGGGACCGAGGATGCTGGTGACGGCCTGTTCGAGGGGTTCGGTTTCGTCCGGGTCGAGGATTCCGGCATCCCTGCGGGCAAGGATCAGACCGGCGGCCTGGGCAGCCTGCCAGCGGTTGCTGGGAGTCTGCGCGGTGATATCGGCGAGGATGAGGGTGTTGGTGGCCGATCGCAGGAACGTGCGGTCGGCGGGGCGGCGGGTGAGATGAGCGCGTTCGGCGCGGGACTCCTCCAACAGCTGTGCCGCCCTGTCCAGCGCGGTCCCGCGCAGGTTGGGCGGGGTGGTCCAGATGCTGTGCGCGGCGTGCGCGGCCTCGTGGACCAGGACTCCCCAGGCGGCCGGGTAGCGTTCCTCATCACCGCGTCGGTCGGGGTTGATGGTGGCCGGTGGCAGCGGGGCGAAGAGGGCGGCATCGATCTCCAGCTCGGCCGTGGTGGGGTAGAAGGCGCCCGGGGCGCCGGAGCGGGTGCCGTGCTGGCAAGTGACGATCACGTCCTTGCGGTCCGCGAGTTCGGGGAGCCGTCCGGTCAGGGCTGCGGCGATCCGGATCCATTGCCCGGCCTGCGCGGCCGGGCTGGGTTCGAACGGCGGGCCACCATCGTCCTCCCACCGGGCTTGAGCCCATTCGGCCTCAGACAGTGCGGGCGGCTGGTGCTGTACGTGGGCTGTGGTCTGCGCGGGCATGACGGATCGGTCCCTTTCTGCGGGCGTCGGGGGCGCGTGGGGTGGTGGCCTGTGGGCCGGAGACGCGGGTCAGAGTTGGCGGCCCAGGGACAGGGCGGTCACGGGCTTACCCAGGGCTTTGGTCACGATTTCGGCGACGGTGTCGCGGTCTTCGAGCGGGGCGATGCCGACCAGATTGGCGAAGGCCGCCTCGGCGCCGAGGACATCGGCGATCTTCTGAAACGCGATCAACTCGCGTAGCTGTGGCGCCCAGCCGACCTCACCGGCCTGTTGGCAGGTGGCGAGGTTCCTCGCGATCCGTACCGCCGTCCTGTTGATCTTCAAGGCGGTCGCCAGGTCGTAGTCCGACCCCACCTGGATCTGTACCGAGAACCGGCTGGCGAGGGCCTCGGTCAGCACCGCTCCGTGGACCCCGGGGTTGTGGCCCGCGATGACGTAGAAGCCCTCGGCGGCGGTGATCGTCTCGCCCTTGTGCGCCTTGCCCTGGATCTGGCGCCGCCCGTCCATCGCCGGATACAGCGCTGCCAGCACCTTCGGGGAGATCAGGGTCGCATCGTCCAGCAGCAGGGCCCGCCCCTCCTGCATGGCCGTCACCAACGGCCCGTAGATGAACTCATAACCACCGTGCTGATCCTGGGTGTACTCCCCGATCAGGTCACCGACTGTTGTGTCACCGTCCCCGGCAACCGTGATCAGGTCCGGAAAGGCGGCCTCGATCAGCGAGGTCTTGCCCGTCCCCGGCGGACCGTAGAGCAACACCGGCACACCCGCCTCGCGCAGCCGCCGCAGCGCCTCGACATCGGGGAGGTTGGCCAGCGCCCGGGGGTGATACTGCTGCCCGTTCGGGCGGGTCACCGGCCCGGGCCGCCCACCCGGCGGGCCAACGGCGGGCGTCGGCCGAGCCGTGGATGGCGGGGCCGGTGGCGTATGGGCCGGGCCGGGTGGCCCGGGTGCCGTGGCGTGTGCGGCGGCTGCGGCGGTGGTCGCTGTTGCCCGGTACATACGGGGGTTGAAACCGACTCGCACCGCCTCCCCTCGGCGTACGAGGGTTTCACACGCGTTACCGATCGCACCGCCGGAATGCCCCAGCATGTTGACCAGCTCCGTGACACTGAACTGCGCCCCCGGCGCGCCTCCGACCAGGGCCTTCGCGA
This sequence comes from Streptomyces violaceusniger Tu 4113, assembly GCF_000147815.2. NCBI lineage: Bacteria > Bacillati > Actinomycetota > Actinomycetes > Kitasatosporales > Streptomycetaceae > Streptomyces > Streptomyces violaceusniger. The sequence continues at coordinate 2,699,187 of NC_015957.1, forward strand.
TACGGGCCCGCAACTCGCCCGGACGGGCCTTCCCGTTCACCGGGGCCATGGAGGCCGACGGACCTGCCGGAGGGTTCGGGGTGGCCGAGTTGGGCGTCGGAGACAACTGAGCGGCACTGGTCATCGCGGTCATTCCTTTTCGCAGCCCCGGAGCCTTTCGGGCATACTCCACCTGCAATCCGTATTCAGGCGGACCCTGTTGGCCTGGATTTCTTTCCCGGAATTCCCGGGAACACGACCAATATAGCTCGACGCGCGGCCCTCTTCGATATCAATCCGGGCTGGGAATTACTGGAATTCTCGCGAATTCACGACGGGAATTCATGGCAATTCGCGGGTGCACGACGCTTTGCGTCGTGCACGGCGGGGTGGACGACGCTTCCCCAGGCCACCCGGCGCGGCCACCCGGCGCGGCCACCCGGCGCGGCCACCCGGCGCGGCCACCCGGCGCGGCCACCCTCGGCTACGCCTGGGTGGCCGCGCCTCACCTCGAGGCGTCGGCCGACTGCAACGTGCCGGCCGGCGAGGAGCTTATGGGGTTAAGGAATGGAAGGTGGCTGAGGACGGTGCACGCCTTGCGGACAGGTGAGCGGGCAGCCGTTGCGGGGTGAGTTGCGGTGGCCGGGGCCGCCGGGTTCAGGTAGATCGGGATGTGTTTCTGCACCGATATACAGTCGCCCTCGCCGGCGCCCGGCTCGTATACGGCCTGTACTGCGGTGATGCGGTGTGCGGGGGCGTCGCATCCAAGGGCGGCCCCGGAAGCGGCCCCCGGAACGACTACGGAAACGACGGGGGAAACGCCAGCGAGCCATGCAGGCACTTTGCTGGTCCATCCGCTGCTGCATGGATGCCTCGGGATTCGCGGGGCATCCAGGGAAGAGTTGGACTATGCCGAGTGGACGGAGCGGCTGCGTGCTGTGAGCAGGGAGCGAGTGGCGGGGTCTGGTTCGAGGCCGAGTTCGTTGAGGTGGCGTGTGAGGAGGGTGAAGGTGTGGCGGGCGGTGTCGTGGCGTCCGGCGGCTTGGTGCAGACGGATGGCGTGCTGGTAGAGCAGTTCATTTGTGGGGCTGAGGCTGATGGCCTTCTCCAGCAGGGCGAGTGCGGAATCGGCGTCCTGACGGGTGCCGGTGTGCTCGGCGTGGTGGGCGATGTGGGCGACAGCGTCGGCGGCCTTGCTCGCCAGTGATTCGCGAATGCTGTCACACCAGGGGTAGTCGCCGCCGTGGGCAAAGGGGCCGTGATACAGGTCCGCCGCGCGCCGTAGGGCGGACAGGCGCCCGGCTTCGTCGGTGGCGGTCGCGGCGCGCTGGAGGGTTTGGGTGAAGGCAGCGAGGTCGGTTTCGATCAAGCCAAGATGGAGTTTATGCAATTCTCCATGAAGCTGGATGAATTCCGCTTTGCTGTGCCCGGTGGCTGAGCGGAGCGCGCGTCTTACGGCCCGGCGAAGGTTCTTGAGTTCCTTCGCAGACTGGTCGGAATCCTCGCTGAGGCGGAGGTGACGCGCGATGTCGTCGGCGATCAGCCCGGCGGGATGGGCAGCGAGGAGGGCGAGGAATTCTCGTACTTCATCGCGCAGCCCCAGCCCGACGGGCTCGGGGTTCGGGTGAGCGTAGAGCGTCACCGGTCCCAGAACGTTCAGGCGGACTGGCTTGGCCGGTCCTGGCTCTCGTGGTTTTACGGGCCCTACGGGCTCCGACCGGACAGCCGGTGGATCGTCTTCCGGCTCCTGCTCGGCATCCTCGCTGTCCGCGTCTTGCGGCAGGTGTGCGGGGGCTCGGGCGCCGGGGACCATGCGCGGGCGCGGTCGCTCATCGTGCGCGGTGAGGAGGACGTCCAGGACGTCGCGGCCGGCCTGCGGGGTGAGGTGGAACAACCGCAGGCCACTGCTCCGATCACCGCTCTCCTTATCCCGGCTGACGGTGCCGTCTGCCGCGACATGCCAGGAGGCAGCGCCGGGCAGATCGCCCAGGGTGAGGACGACGAGGTTGCCATGCGTGGCCCGGGCGGCCAGTGCGGTGAGGCGGCCAGTGTGCGCGGCATCCGGCTCGGCGAGGAAGACCAAGGTGCCTGGGCTGGGCTTCTCGTCCTTGCCCTCGGGGGTCGCCAGGGGCGGTTCGCCTCCGGCTTCTTGCGCATCGTGCCGGTGGCGGGCGTGCGCGAGGAGGTGCTCTTCTCCGCGGCGGACAGCGTAGTCCAGGTCCTCGGCCGTGGTCAGGGCACTGAAGTCGGGCGGGAGCCCCGGCAGGAGCCGGTCGGCCAGGTCGTGGGCAAGGAGCCCTGTAACGCCTGGTGTGCCAGGACGTTGGCGTTCGGCCGCGGTGAGGATGCCGACCACCAGCGCGCGGGCGGCTGCCTCAGCACCGGGCCCATTCCACGCGCATCCTCCGGCTTCCGCGAGGGCGTCCAGTGGGACTTCAGCGTGACCGGCGGTGCCGATAGTCACCGTGGAGGGAAGCTGGGCCGGTTGAGGCGGGGTACGGCGCGTGATCAAGCTGTCTGGATCGGCAGTGGTGGTTCGGGGCAAGGCGGCCTCGCGGGCGGCCAGAACCGCTTGCTCGACCAGGGGGCTCAACGGCGGGGGCTCCGCATCGAGACCGGGACGACGGGATCTGCTCTGGTAGAAGCGGAAGAAGCGCAGGGCGGCAAGGAGACCGGCCGCAGTGGTGATGCCGATGACGCCCGCCGTGCCGACGCTTATCGCGGCCGGTCCTGGCGGCGCGTGGCTCGTGGCGTGCTCGCTGACGGCTCGGCCGTCGGCGTCATGCTGCATGCCCAGGCCCGGCGCCGGCTCCGTGGTGGGGGTGACAGGCTTACTCGGGGCGGAAGGCTTGACTTGCGGGGGCGCGGGCTGGGTGGGAGGGCGTGGTGGTGAGGCGGAAGCGGTAATGGGGATGGCGAGTTGCCAGCCGGGCGTGATCACATCGGGGTTGGTCAGTCGCGTACCGTCGGCCTGGACGCGGGTCTTGTTCAGGGCGTAGATCCGCGGCCACTTCAGCGGATCCCCGAGGTGGGTTTCAGCGATGTCCCACAGGGTGTCGCCTTCCACCACGGTGTACTCCACACAGCGGGGCTGGGCGTTGCCTACTACTCGCGTCCGCGGGCGTCCGTCCTCCACCGGTCCCGGATGGGCAGGAGCTGTCGAGGCGACATCGGCACGCAAGCCCTCAGCCGGGGTGCGTTGGTGAGCATGCGCGGCGGAGGGCCGCCAGAGGCTGATCAGGGCGAGTACGAGTGTGCCCACGCACACTGCGGCGAATGCGCGTCGCAGAGGCAGGGTGTCCACATGCGCCGCATGGGCCGTTTGGTCGCGCAGCAGCCTCGGCAGATGAACCACGTACCAGGTGGTTTCCTTCAGGATGGAGTAAGCGAACGCAGCCCAACACACCCAGCCCACCATCGCCAGCAGGTCGACCATCACGAGATCGGTGACGGGCTGCGTCAGTCGGTCACCCAGGCTCCGCCACGAGCCGATACGGTCGGGCCAAGGCACTTCGGCCGCCTGCCAGAGGATGTACGGCATGCCGCCCAGGAGGGCGAGGATGACGGCGCTGGTGCCGGTGGCCGTGACGGCGGCGCGCAGCCGCGCCCGCCACGAGGATCGGTAGGCCATACGCGGATTCGCCCCTCTTCAGCTTCACAAGTGCGCTACCGATTGGCGCGTTCGGCACGCACGATGGCACGGGCCGTGACGGTCAGCGTGCGTACGCCGATCACCCGCAGGATCTGGGCGCGCTGGTGGTGGGTGACCCACACGGTGACTTCATCGCCGTGAACCGAGGCCCTGCCGGTGTCGCCGGTGGCGGCGACGTACGAAGTGGCGGCCCGGGTGGCCTTGCCATTCGAAAGCCGGATGTCATCCGCGCTGCGGAGTCGGCCGACATCGAGTTGCTGGGCACCGGTCCGGGCCGCCTCCTGCGCCACGTCCAGCGCGCGGGCCTTGCTGGCCAGAGCCAACCCACCGTCAACGACGATCCCGGCGAACAGCCACAGCGCCGCCACCACGCCGATCACAAACGCGGTGACCTGACCCCGGTCTCTATTCGTCGCCACCGTCTCGCGGACAACTCTCGAGGACGCTGAGGGTTTCACGGTGCGCTCCGGTGCACGTCCACCGGGGAGGAGGCGGTGCCGCTCACCGTCACCCGGCCCGGCATGCCGGTGTGGGTGAGGTGGTGAAGTGCGACGGTACAGGTGACTTTCGCGGTGACGGAGCCACCGGGCTGGAGTCCGCTGGTGATGAGCGCGACCGTGGGGTGCGAGCATCCAGCCCCCGCGTGATGGAGCGCGGCCTGAGCGGTGCGCCGGGCGCCGGTGCGGGCGGCGGCTTCGGTGCGGGCGAGGGAGGCTGCCCGGGCGGCCTGGTGAGCGGTGTCCGCCACGACGAGTCGGGCGTCGGCCAGACGCCCCAAAGCGACGACCGTCATAAGAACGAGCAGGAGCAGCGGGGTGACCAGGACGAGTTCCACGGCAGCCGAACCGCGATCCGCCGAGGACGGGGCAGCGCTCGTTCCCTCGTTCACGCGTGCCCTCCTGCGGGGGTGGTGATGCGCTCGACCGCACCCGAGGCCGTGCCGCTGGCCGTCAGATGCAAGCCCGGCAGAACCGGCATCACCCTCCCCTGCACACGCACCACAGCTTGCGTGGCGGTACGGCGGACCGTTACCGATGGGGCGGTGAGGACACGGCTGCCGAGCTGGGTCAGGCTGCGGACGCCTCGCGCGTGGCCGTCTGCCGCGCTGCCGTGCTGTACCCGTGCGGCGGCCAGGGCGCGTTCGGCCGCGTACTGGGCGATGTGCCTGGCGTGCCAGGCCAGCGCGAACTGGACGATCAGCAACGCGAGCATCAGCAGCGCCGGAACGACGACCACCAGCTGGGTGGTCACGGCGCCGCGGTCGCCCCGGAATCCGCGCGGTACGCGCAACAGATGGTTCACCGGCTTATCCCAGGTCGATGGAGTGGGCCTTGGCGAGGACCTTGGCGACGATGATGCCGACCACGGTGAGGGCGAGGACGGTCAGCAGCGCGGTGACCACGATGGTTTCGGTGGTGTAGCCCGCGTCACCGCGGGCATGGCGGCGAACCAGGGCGGTGTGGTTGCGCAGTGTGGCGGCAATTGCTTGCAGGCGTGGGTGGAGCATCAAGAGCGTTCTCCAAAACGTCCGAAGGCGTACAGCGGGGTGATTGAGGGCATGCTCGTCAGCTCACCGCGAGGACGTGCACGAGGGCGGGATAGCCGATGAGGAGCAGAAACGCGGCGAAGAGAAGCACGACGGGCAGGGACATCTGCTCGGTGGCCGCCTGGGCCGCCCCGTCGGCTTCTGAGAGTCGGCGTCGTCGCATGGCGCGCGCTTTTGCAGCGAGGGAAGCACGGACCTTGGCGCCCTCGGTGCCGGCCAGACTGAGCGTGGCGGCGAGTTCCGTCAGATCACTGACCTGTAGGTGTTGTCCGAGGTCGCCCAGGTGCTGCCAGGGGCTGGTCCGGGTGAGCTGGGCGACACGCAAGGCATGACGCAGTTTGGATGCGGCCCAGCCGTGGGGTGCCTGGACGGCGTCGGTCAGGGCCTGCTGCACGCCGGCTCCGCCGGCCAGGGAGATCACGGTCAGGTCCAGGATCAGGGTGAGCGTGTGCCGCATCTGGCGTCGGCGTTCGGCTGCCGCCTTGCGCACCGTGATGTCCGGGAGGAAGAACAGCACTCCCGCGAACACGAGTGATCCGGCCAGCGGCATCCACCAGCCCGCGTCGGCACCGGTGCCGACGCGGGCCAGGGCGACCGCGATCCACGGTGTGGCCAGACCGGTGGCAGTGCAGGTCGCCTTGCCCGCCAGGTGCTTGTCCACATCCCGCCCGCAGGTGGCAAGATCGGCGCGTAGAGAAGCGGTGGGGAAACCGAGCGCCCGCACCAGCGGTACGGCCCTACGACCGAGGCGTGTTGCCCACTCCGTTTCCCCGTCCGGCGCGACCGCATCGGCCCGCTTCGGGGACGTCGCGTCGAGAGCGGCCATCACGTCCGCAAGCGCGGGCCGCGGTGGGCGCAGGCCGTATGCGAGTGCGACCAGTCCGGCGCCGAACACACTCCCCAGCACGACGGTAATCACCGCGTCCTCCCCGTGTCGTTCGTGGCTTCGGCGGGGTGGTGGCCGACGAGGCGAACGGGTTCGTGTACACGGCCGATGGCGGATAGCCAGGTGAAGGAGGCCGCGAACAGGGCACCGACGACGGCCAGGACCAGCTGGCCCGTCAGGGTGTTGAAGGGGTCCAGATAGGGACGGTTGAAGACGGTCAAGCCAACAGCCATGCCGAGGGTGACGGTAACCGTGACGCGGACTCCGGTGCGGATGCTGGCGCGGCCCGCGTCGATGCGCTGGCGCATGGCCACCTGTTCGCGCACCGAGTCGGCCAGCTCGCCCAGCAGGGCGGCGAGCTGGCTGGCCTGCCGTTCGGCGGCCATCACCAGGGCGGCGACCACGACATCGGCGAGCGGGTCGTCCGCGTCGTCAGCGAAGGTCCGCAAGGCAGCGGGCAACGGCTGGCCGGAGCGGACCGATACGACCAAGGCGCTCAGCTCTCGCCGCAGAGCGGTGGGCGCGATGTCGGCTGTGGCCAGGACAGCCTGCTCCAGCCCTGCCGCCGCGGAGAGGGTGTCGCGCAGCATCTCCGTCCACAGCGCGAGTGCTTCCAGCCGCTCCGTCCGCGCAACCGCTGCCCGATCGGGGCCGAGCAGACCGGGGAGGGTCAGAAGCGCCGCGGTGGTCAGTACCGCTGCCACGGGCCATCTCGTCAGGGCTCCAGCCATCACCCCCGCCACCACGGCGGCGGTAAGGCGGCGCTGGTTCCACCCCGCGGGAAGTTGACGGGCCAAACGCCGCCCCCACCCTGCCCCCGATCCTTCGGAGGCAGGCCGACGAAGCACACCACAGATGATCAGGAGGAGACCGGTACCGAAGGCGACGCCGAGAACGGCGGCGATGGCACCTGCGGTGTCGCCCAGCCTCGTTGGAGTCATTGTTCGGCTCCCCACCAGGTGAAGCCCGCCGCTTCAGTGTCCAGTCCGGCATCGATCAGGTCCTGGAGCGTCTCAGCCCGCAAAGGTGTCGCCCGGACCGCGCGGCCGTCGGGTCCGGGCCGGTAGATCTCGTTCGAGACCAGCTGCGCACCGTCGGCGTCGACGACCTCGCGTACGGAATCGATCACGCGTTTCCCCGTCGTGTCCCATCCCAGATGCACGACGAAGTGGACGGCGGAGGCCACCAACAGGTTGGTGGCCTCCAGCGACAGCCTCTCGGGAGCCTGGGCGGCGTACGCGGCGAGCTTGGTGAACACCCCTCGGGAGGTCGAGGCGTGGATGGTGGACAGCGAGCCGTCGTTGCCCTGGCTCATGGCGTTGCACATCGGGATGACCTCGCTGCCGCGGATCTCGCCGACGATCACACGGTCCGGTGACATCCGCAGTCCCCACCGCACCAGTTCCGCCTGGTCGATGGCGCCTTGGCCCTCAATGTTGGGTTCCCGGGCCTGCATGGCCACAACGTTGGGATGAGCGGCCGTATCGGTGTTGAGGCCGAGCTCGAAAGTGTCCTCGATGGTGATCAGCCGCTCGGTCGGCGGGATCTGCGAGGCGAAGGCCCTCAGCACGGTGGTCTTCCCGACGTTGGTGCCACCGCCGATGATGATGTTCTTCCGAGCCCGCACAAGCGCTGAGAGGAAACCGGCCATGGCCTCATCACATGCTCCGAGGCGCACCAGGTCGTCCATGGACGCGGCAGGGAACCGATGGCGGCGTACTGACAACGAAACGCGGCCGGTCACGGCCATCACCGCGAACAGTCGAGACCCGTCGGGGAGCTGGAGATTCAGCCGGGGTACGCCGCGGTCGAAGCGGCGTTCCTCGCCGTCCACGCTCGCGGCCAGGGTGCGTACCAGTTCGATCAGTTCGGTGTCCGAAGCGGCCACCGGGGAAGTTGACTGCCAGGTGCCGTCCGCACGGCGGATCCACACCGCATCGCACCCGTTGACACAGATGTTCTCGATCGTCTCATCTGCCAGCAGCCGCTCCAGCGTGCCGCTGCCGAACAGCGCATCCATCACAGCCTGCGCGATACGTTGCTCCGCCGCGCGGCCCATTGCACCACTGCCCCGGGCGAGGGCGACGCGGGCCAGTGACGCGAGCTCCTCGTCTACCAAGCGCCCCACCGTCGCGCGGCGCTGGGTCTCGGTCTCCGGCGGCAGCCCCGCGGCTTCTCGCTCATCGGCGTAGTGGGCCAGGCGGGCTACTACGCGCTGGCGTACCTCTGCGGCCGGCTCGTGCTCCTCGCCGCGGCTCTGCTGGACCAGTGTGTTGTTCATGATGCGGACTCCTTCGGCGCCAGGCCCGCCGCTCGACGGAGGTGCCCGCCGGGGGGTGGCACGGCGCCCAGCCCCGCGAGATCACCACTCAGCCCCTTCGTCACCACCTCGTCGGTGCCGCTCAGCTGCCGTGCGGCAGCCCCCGCAGCCGCCATCAACGGCGATGCCCTCCACCCCTTGGCCCGCAGCGCCGAACGAGCGCGGCCGGCCAGAACGTCAGCCGCCTTGGGGTCCCAGGGCAGGAAGACCACGCGGCCCACACCGAGCGTCGCGGTGATCTCCCCTGCCGCGTACGGGCACGGACCCACCACAGCCAGCACATATTGCTCCACGCGCGGCCCGGCTTCCGAAAAGTGGGCGTATGCATGCGCCAACGCATCCGCCCCTCCCCGGGACACCAACACCACCGCCTCAGCCGCCTCCATCACGCCCGAGGCGTCGTCGCCGATGCGGCCCATATCCAGCAGAACTGTTCCCCGGTCGCTCTCATCTCCTCGCAGCACACGCTGTCCCGGGCCGGCCACCAATCGCACCGCCTCCCCACATGCCCCGCCACCCGCCGGTGAAGCCACCACACGGATCCCGAACGGCAGGTCCGTAGCCGCGGCCAGGAGCGAACCCGGCTGCTCCTGGCGGGCGGAGGTGGCCACGTCCAACAGCCCCGGCGTGTGCGGACACCCGAACCGGACCGCGAGATCCCCGCCCGAAACGTCAGCCTCGACCACCACCGGCCGCACCCCGTGATCAGCCCGGTTCGGCCACACAGCCGCCAGCGCCAGAACGGTCGTCGTCACCCCCGGCGCGCCCTTGACCGACCCCACCGTGATCAGGCGCCTCACGGCGCCTCCCGCCCCTCGGCGGGGAGCACCACCACACGCGGGTGCTCCAACCCAGCGGCCCGCCGTACCGCCCCCGTCTCCACCAGGACCGTCACCACTCGCGGACCACCTGGAGAGTCAGCGGTCTTCGCGGCGGTCACCGTCCCCACGACAGGAGCGACATCCTCCTTCTCCTCGCCGGCCCTGCCTGCGGACCCGCCCGGGCCCTCCAGCACCGCCACTCGGTCACCTCGCACCACCTCGGGCGACGCATTGCCCACCTCGATGGCGAAGGCCACCTCCGACTGCCCCCGTGGCGGAAAGTCCCGGGCGCCTCCGAACTGTCCCGGTGCCAACAACGACCCGGCCACCAGTGGCACTTTGGCCCGCTGCCCCAGCACCCTCGCCCGGTCCGCCGCCAACACCACGCCAGTCCCGGATGCCACCTCCGCCTGACGCAGATCATCCGCGGCGAGAACGTGCCCAACCGGCACATCCCGCGCCAGCACCAACACCTTCTCCCGCCCCCCAACCGCTGAAGCGACCATCACGAAACCAACCGCAGAGACAACCACCGTCCCCACGCCTGCCCACACCCATCCCGGTCTGCGCCGCACTCCGCCGGTCGCCGCAACCGGCCGCTGCTGCGGATCAGACCGGCGCGCACCCGGCAGACCACTACCCGCGCCTCGGGGGCGCGAAGGTGACATAGAGGCACCCACAAATCACTCCGGAAGAGAAAGAAGACGAACTGATTGGTATCGGCATGCATTCCGACAGACCCCATGTACCGCCGTGGCATCAGCGCACGACGACAGCCTGTACCTCATCGACCGCAAGTGGCCTCTCGGCGGCTATCACCAGCCCTGGCACCCGCCCTGTCTGTCCGCCACCATGCCACTCGACATCCCACAACACCCGGACCGATAACTTGAACGCCCGGCTCGGCTCGCCTGAAGACGACCTCCGGTAGGTGTAACCACAATCAGGCGACGGCCGATCCGGCCGGAACTTTCCCGAGTACTCCGTCCCGGGCCCGGCGCACGCGACGCTGCCACCCTCACCCATCGACCACGTCGCCTGACGTGGCCGAGCCGTCGCCGTCACCCTCAAACCTGGCACCACAGCGGTCTCCGTGACCGGCCTCCACGTACCATGCTCCACCCACATCCACGTGGGCACGCCCACCACTTGCACGAAATCCTCATCCGGACTCGTCCGGATCGCAGGCTTCGGCAGTTGCAAACTCTCCACAGCTCGCCGGGCGACAACCGCTACCGGCACCTTCTGGTGATGCTTGCGCTTGGGTCTTTTCGGCTTTCCACCGTCAAAGCGTGGCAAGATCCCCAAGCCATCACCGAGCCCGTACTCCCACCCGTCCGACGTGACCGTCGGCGACTTGGAGGAAGTACTCCGCCTATGCTGCAAGGGACTGCTTCGGGAATGGGCCATGCCCTCTCTACTCACGCCAGCCGTACGTCTGCCACGGGTTTCGGCACGCACTTTGCACCCGCCGGCCGCGCAACTCACCCCGCCAAAGATGCCTCGTCCGTCATCAGCTTGCGCGAACGGCCCGGTCACCATGACGTCCAAGACGCCAAGCAGTGAAGCGATGGTCCAAATGCCAACGCGTCGCGCGGTCAACATGTTCCGGCGTCATGCATGTAGAGATACGAGACCTTCCACACGGGGCCCTTACGCAGCACCGTAGCGTCAGCCCTGAAATGGCTGCCCGGAACGTCGTTCTTCAGCTTTCCGTCAAGCCCGTACTGAAGCCAATCGGTGCCATCCACACAGTCTCGCAGTTTCACTTGCTGAGCGGCAGCCGTGACGACCTCAGGATTAACGTGCAGCGTTCCCTTGACGACGACCTTCTCCGCCTTGGCCTTCTTCAAGCCGTACTTCATCAGCTCCAGGGCTCCGCCTGTCGCGTGGTCATCCAACAGCGGAGAGCCTGCGTCGGATGTGGTCGATGCGGCGGCCAGGTCCCGCCACATCGCACGGTAGGCCGCTCGGGCATCACCCTCGGGCCCATGAGCGATGTGCAAGGAACTGTTCGAGGTCGAGACTGAGGGCTCATGCTTGGCTGATGGTGCGCCATCCGAGTCCGTTCCCGAACAACCGATCGCACATAGGTTGGCAACCGCGATGGCTACGGGAAGAATCCAGCGCCTTGTCATATGTTCAAGATTCCGCACAACCCCCCACCTTCCATTCAACAGCGAAGCAGAGACTAGCAGGCCGATTGCTCCAGGCTTCGCAGATTCCCGTACCGACGCGACATCAATCCCGGCGGATACTGGACCCCGCCGCTGCGCAACTAAGACAATCGCATTGACGCCTGAGGTGATATTGCGGACGCACTTACGGTTTGTGGTTCACGCTCAGGTAATACGTGGGCGCGGCCGCACGCAGAGCTTTGGTCTCCACGACCAAGTTCTTCTCATGAACGCGTGCGACCGCGCCTGTCGTTGGATCAGATTGTGAGGGGCCCTCTTTCGCTGGCGAGGGGCTTTAATCCTCAGATGCGCTAGAGATTGCCATCCAGGCGACCTTCGTCTCGCTCTCCGACAGGCGGAATCCCCATCGTCCACGAGCAAACGCCTCCACGATCTGCAAACCCCGCCCTCGTTCCGGTAGCTCCGTATCGGCTCTCACTCCGCTGTTACGCGATGAGGGCATCGCCGGTAGAAACGGATCGCTGTCTTCGATCTCGAAGACGAACGAGGAGCCCCTGCGAAGGAGGCGCATCTCGTATGGACCGTGCGCGTGTTCCAGAGCGTTGGCCGTGAGCTCCCATGCCGCCATCACTGCGTCCCCGACCGTCTCATCGGGGATTCCTAGCTCATGAAGTGCGCACCGCAGCGCAACGCGGATTTGTGAAGCGACATGGCGGGTTCTATCGGTCCAGCGCCAAATCAGAGCCTGACCGCCGTCTTTCATCTGCGTCATGACCGCATCCCTTGCGTGTTTCGGGGTGCCCGCAGCGACGGTCTGTGGGTGGCGTTTTTGGACGCAGGTTGTATGGTGCTCGTATCGCTCGACAGGAATGGTGTGGCGACGAAAAGGATTGCGGCCATGCGGATTCCTCCGATTGGTTCGCGAATGGAGCGCAACTACGACACCGCGGACCAGTCCTAGAGCGGAATAACCCCGTGGGGTGAACTTTGCATGTCGCTGACTTACGACATCAAAACCTTTCTCTGGCGCAGAGATCGACGCCTTCGCTCGCCGACTACGGGGGTAATTTATTTTTACTGAGGCACTTCTCGCGTACATGGCAGGGCGACCCACAAATGGTTATCAAGCACGCCCCGGGCATCCGTGAGTCGTAGGACTTCCCGGGTACCTATGCCAAAGCAAGTCCAGGTCGTGACTTCGCGCACCGCTGGGCCAAAGATGCGGAACGCCTGGCCTCGAACGGCTACTGCCATGCCGGTGGGCGTTGCCTTCAGCGGTGTGACTAATGTGTCGCGTGACACGCATACGCGACCTGCCATGGGGAAACTGATCTTCCCATGGATGAGTTGAGCGGGCCTTTGTCCTGGCAGAGGGCAAGCCTGGGTGAGTGGGCATGAGAGCGAACTGGTGATGCGTGAGCTGGACGAGCCGACCGGCGGCGGCCCCATCGGAGCCCGCTTGGCCACTTGGCGCCGTCACCGAGGACTCACCCCGGATGAGCTTGCCTCCCGCACGGGCCTGGAGCTCGATTACGTCACCGAGCTGGAGGCGGGCCGGGAATGGATGGACCGGCGCGGTCGGCTGGCCGCCCTCGCTGCCGCCTTGCGACTGGACATCGCGGATCTCACGGGCCAGCCCTACACGCCGCGTGGAGAGGACCACGCGGCGGTTCGAGCGACCGCCTTCCACCTACGGCACCGCCTGCACCGCCTGCACCGCCACTACCCGGACACGGCGCCCAGGACGGTGCTGGAGGACCTGGCGGAACGATCCCGCGCCGCCGCACAGGCGGATGCCGCTGGCGATGAGTGCCGACTCGCGCTCGTGCTGCCGGAGCTCATCGAATCGACGGACCGCGCGGTCCTCATCGCCTCTTCTGTATCAGAGCGGGAGGCGGCGAACCGGCTGCGCGTGCAGGCGCATCTGCTGGGCTCCGGGCTGTTGCGGCGCCTGGGCTACAAGGACCTGGCTTGGGTGTTGCTGCAAAGAGCTCGCCCTGACACCCGCGAAACGCTACCGGTGCTGGTCGAGGAGGTGCGGCTGCTGATCGACCTTGGCTTGCCGGAGCATGCGCTGACTCGCGCCGCACGGGCTGGGGACGCCGACACCGGATGGGAGCTGTCCGCTTTGGGCGCCGTTGCTCAGGCAATGGCCGGACGCCGCTTGGAAGCGGAGGAGTTCCTCGCCACAGCGACTGCGCGGGCCGCCGACACACAGGAGTCGGCATTGGTGTTCGCGGCCCGCGCCACCGTCGCCGTCGAGTTCGGCGATTCCGCCGAGGCCGCCGATCATGCCCGTGCGGCAGATCAGGCCGGGCTCGGCGGCGCCCACCGCTCCAGCCTGCTGATAACAGCCGCGGCGGCCGAAGCTCGTCAGGGCCGCAGCGATCAGGCAGCAATCCATCTCGTCGAAGCCGACGCGGAGTCACCGCTGCGGCTGCGGCTCGCCCCCTTCGCACGGGACCTGATCGTCGCACTCACCAACCGCACCACCACCCAGGCCGAAGCCATACGGGACCTGGCCGAGCGAGCCGGACTGCGGTGATACCGCCCGACTCGGCGGAAAGTTCCCTGATGGCGGGAGTTCGCCCTACGCTAGGGCTGACGCACGGAAGCTGAGGCGGGGGCTATGGACGAAGAGCAGGCCCGGAGGATCGGTGACCGACTGCGCTCGGCCCGCCGCCAGCGCGGGATGAGCCTGCGCACCTTAGCGGGCCTGGCTGGGGTGTCTGTCGGCTACCTGTCGATGGTGGAGAACGGCCGACGGCTGCTGGACCGCTCCAGTCTCATCACCGCTTTCGCCGAGGCGCTGCAGATCGCCCCGTCCGAACTGACCGGCCAGCCCTTCGCCCCGGCGGACCCGCGCTCCAGTGAGGCTCACGAGGCGATCCCCGCTTTGCGGCTGGCGCTGATGGGCGTGACCATGGCCGCCCCGCCGGACCGCCGCCCACCAGAGGTTCCGGTGGCGGTGCTGGCCGAGCGCGTCGAGCGGGCCAATCGCCTCTATCACGCGGCGGAATATGGCACCCTTGCCGCCAATCTACCGGCGCTGTTGGCCGACCTGCACGCGGCTGCCGAGACAGCCGATGGCGTCGTCGCACGGCATGAGCTACTGAGACTGCTGGCGGATGCCTACCATCCGGGCTGCACCTTGCTCCTGAAGAACCTCGGCTACACCGACTTGGCGTTCATCGCCGTCACCCGCGCCGCTGAGGCGATCGCCGAATTGGATGACCCGGTCTACTCCGCGCTGTCCGCCTTCTTCCACACCCATGTGCTCATGGCGGTGGGCAGCCCCGCTGAAGCCCTGGCCCAGGCCACCGCCGCCGCCAACACGCTCCAAGCCCACCTGACGACTCCGGACGCCTATGCACTGCTCGGCGAGCTCCACTTGATCTCCGCCACCTGCCTGACTCAGGACAGAAAGAGGTCTGGAAAGACCCGTGCGGAAGAGGTCCGCGACCATCTCACCGAAGCTGCCGACCTCGCCGACCGTACGGGGGAGACACGGGCCTGGCACCTGAACTTCGGCCCCACCAACGTCGGAATCCACCACGTCAGCCTCAACACCGACCTTGGCCTGCACGGCGAGGCCGTACAAGCGAAGGACGGGGTGCGTCCCGAGACCCTTGCGGAGGCTCCTGGGCGGCAGGCCGCGTTCCATGCCGATCTGGGCCGGTCGTTGACACATTTGCGGGGCCGGGAAGCCGAGGCGGTCGCCGCCCTGCTGACCGCCGAACAGATCGCCCCGCAACGCATCCACGCCAACGCGCCCGTGCGAAACACCGTCGAATATCTCGCTGATCGGCAGTTGCCCACCGGCGCCGCCCGGGACCTGCGAGGTCTGGCGCACCGTATCGGCCTGTCGCTCTGACTAGTGGCCTGCTCGATCAAGTGACCCGGGAAATGCCGCGGCGGCGGGTGCGCTTATTCGCGGTGCCGCCAGAACGCGCCCGGTTGGCCGCCCGAGGACCGGTGGCATGACGGCGCAGACGTGATCGGCAGTGCGAATGTGAGTCGGCCCGATCGGGTGACTCAACGCTGGTGATGGCGCGGGTGTCTCGGCCCTTTGGGGAGCAGGCGGATAGGTTGAGCGGGATCCGGTCGCTGAAAGCGGTGCTGACGAGGCCGAATCCCCGGCCCCGCAGTCCAGTCGCAGCAGGGAGTGCCACCACCGGCATGGACGTTCTCTTCATCACGAGCGTGGCGGTGGTCGTCGCCGACCCGCCCCTGAGCCGCAAGCTGTTCATCGAGGCTCTTGGCCTCCCCCTGGAGGGGGAAGGCAACGGTTACTACTCCAGCGGGCGCGTCCCCGGCAGCAAGCATTTCGGCCTGTGGCCGCTCTCGCAGGCAGCCGAGGCATGCTTCGGCACTGCCCAGTGGCCCGCCGACCGGGTGGTCCCGCAGGCATCGATCGAGTTCGAGGTGGCGAACGCGGAAGCCGTCACAGCCGCCGGTGCCGAGCTTCAGCGCGCGGGCTTCGACCTGGTGCACCAGGCCCGCACCGAACCGTGGGGCCAGACGGTGACCAGACTTCTCACGACGGACGGTTTGATCGTCGGGATCTCCTACGCCCCCTCCTTGCACGACTTGCAGGACGACCAGCTCCTCGACTGAGCCCGGCTCAGCAGCCGATCAATTTCCGGACCGATCAATCGAACTGAGCCACTAGCAGCATCCTCTGCCGAGGCTGTATGCATGCGCCCGCGCCTGAGTGCATAGGCCGGACGTGGGCGAGAACTGGCTCTGACGTCGTCGTTCGGCCCCGCCCGGACGGCTAGAGCTGGCCCCGATTGGTGAAGATCCGTGACGGCTTCAAGTGGCTCCTCCTGGTGACTGCCGCCTGGTCAAGGCCAGGCCCGAATGGGGCCGCTTCAAGCCGTCACTTCAACTTATTGGGCTGGCTGGGACGTCTTGGTGGGGCCGCTGAACAACGTGGAAGCCACCGGGCTCGCACCGTGAGGCGGCGTCCTGCGTTTCGAAGGCTTCGGCGCTGTCTCCTGCCCATGTCGCGGGGTTCTGACGCAGCTCCTGCTGACTTCGCAGTGCTCTCGCGCGCGCCGCGCGTCGAGCAGGTGTCAGCAGTAGGCGCGCAGCGCCCAGACGAGACTCCAGTTGATCTCGGTGGGACCGGAGTCGGCGGGCGCGACATGGTTCACGGAGCCGTAGTAGTCGAACATCTTGACTATGCCGCCTCCGGGAAGGCGGTTGTCCCAGTATCCGACGCCGCTCCAAGGCACCAATGCGGACTCGCCGCAGTGCAGGACGAGCTGGTCGCCGCTGCCGCTGGTGGCGCAGAACGCGTCGGGCACGGTGCACGGAGCCGCGGCCGCACGGCTGGTTGAGAAGCTGTCGGTGGCGGCGGCGCCGGTGGTCGTGCCTGTCAGCGCAGCGGCCGAGAGAGCGAGGACGGTGAGGGCGGTGCGTGTCTTGCGCATGTGTGCCTGCTTTCGTGTGGGTCCGGTTGCTGTGGTGGCAGCGTGCTGGAACGGGCGTGGGAGAACCTGCGGCGAATCTTGATTGTGCCGGTGGTCGGCGGTGCGTACCACGATCGGGCACGCTGGGCCTTGTGGCAGCGCTGCGCCTACGTACGCCTAACGCTTGAGGCTTGCGGCCCACCGCGGCGCAGTCCCGTCTGCGGCGGGCCCTTGCGGTCCTGACGGACATCGGCGACCCACGCGCGGCCGCCGTCAGCACCAGGCTCGATCACCTCACCTGGCTTCGACGTTGTTCAGCGGCCCCACCAAGACGTCCCAGCCGGCCCCCAAAGGTGAAGTGACGGCTTGAAACGGCCCCATTCGGGCCTGGCCTTGACCAGGCGGCGGTCACCAGGAGGAGCCACTTGAAGCCGTCACGGATCTTCACGAATCGGGGCCAGCTCTAGCCGTCCGGGCGGGGCCGAACGACGACGTCAGAGCCAGCGAGAACATTGACCCGTACTCGACGTCTGTACAGGTCTCGTACGCCACCGGGCACGCGGGCGTGCGTGCTTCCCGCTTCCTGGCGGACGTTTCGTAGCGGTGAACCCCCTGATCCATGGCTCGGAAGTCGTGAGTTCACCGTCGTGAACACCTCTTTGTGCTCGAACCCTTACCTTCGGTGACGGTCTGGGTGGCTGCCGCCCGGAGAGAGGGTGAGCCCCACGATGTCCAGCACTGTGATGCACCACGAGTTCCAGGTGATCTCCACGGCCGAGCACGTACGGCCGGCCCGCCACGAGACCGCCAAGGTTCTTGCTGAGTGGGGCATATCCAAAAGGGTCGTGGACACCGCCTGTCTGATCATCAGCGAGCTGGTGACGAATGTGGTGAGGCATGCGGCTGTGCTCTCGCCGACTGCCACGGTCACCCTGGCCGTGGATGATGCGGCGATGGTACTGAGCGTCGCGGACGCCCATCCACTCAAGCCGAAGCCCCTGCTCGCTCCCCACAGCGTCGGCGGTCGCGGTCTGTTCATGGTCAACGCTCTGGTGAGGGAGGTCCATGGCCGAGCCGAGGTCCTCTCGGACACCGGCACAGGCGGCAAACGGATCGTCATTCACCTTCCCCTGGCTCCCGTTGCCACCTGATCCACCGCACGGCACCCGCGTCAGAAAGCGCCCACAGCGACGCTGCCGAACACCATCTCTCCCCACGTGAAAGGGACAGCCCATGCTCGAATCTGTCCGCCACCTTGATCGGGTGGCCCGCGAGTGGAACATCAACGCCGAAGACGTACTGCTGATCGCGCTGAACGCGTCCGGCGCCCGTTCCCCGCTGACCAAGCCCCGCATGCGCTTTCGACTGCGGTTGGACTCCCGTCCCGATTCCCCGCTGTTCCTGATCCTCTCGCTCGGCCGCCAGGAGTCACCGTTCGAACTGGATGAGCACGAACTGCGTCTGAACGGCGAGAAGGTCGGCGAAGTCGACAGCATCGAGGACGACGACGCGGTGCTGGGTTACTGGCGTAACGGCACGAAGATGCTCACCCTCAATTCCAATGCCCGTAGCCAGTGCACCGGCTGCGTGTTCTGCCCCAACACTCTCGAAGGCGCGTCCGACCCGAAGAGCAAGGCCTTGGACCTGTCCGGCTACCTCGGTGCGCTGGCCGCGAACTCCGACATGGAGGATCTGTCGTCAGTACAGACAGTCACGGTGTGCACGGGCTGCTTTCTCCATGAGCACCTCGCGCTCGACCACCTGGCCGAGGTCCGTACGGCGATGGGCATGAACGGATGCACCGGCACCCTGCACTTCCTGTCCTCCGTTCTGACCAGCGAGAAAGGCATGGACTCTGCCGCCGACCTGGGACCGTTCCACCTCACGCTGACCGCCGAGTGCTTCACCGAACGACGGCAGATCCTCAAGGAGTCCAAGGCCAAGCTCACTCCGGCCGAGATGACCGACGCTCTGGGCCGCGCGAAGCAGCGGGGTATCACCACAGACTTCACCTACATCGTCGGCCTGGACCCGATCGAGGACGCCATCAGGCACCTCAAGGACTTCGTGCCGGTCACCACCACCTTCCCCCGGTTCCAGACCTACCAGGCCCACAACGCGTTCATGGACATGTACCGCACGCCCGGGTCGGAGACGATCGAGTGGCACCTGACCATGCGCCAATGCCTGGAAGAGCTCTTCGCTCCTACAGGGCTGCGTCCACAGTGGTGGCAGAACTACCGCAGCCCGTGGTGCTTCACCTTCGCCGGGGAGGAATTGACGGGGGCGAAGGTTTGATGACGCGGCCGACCACTCCCGCGCTCAATGGGATCGGGACGACCGTAGTCCGCGCCGTCCGTGCGTGGCGGCTATCCCCACAGCCCGCTGGGTTCCCTTCCGGTCTTCCTCAGCCGGTCGCCGCCGCAGTGGGTGAGCCGCCGGCAGGCCCTGCCTGGGCCGAGCACCGCACCCGGTTCGCCATCGTGTGTGGTTCGTAGGGACGTTTTCACCGTTCTCATACCGACTTACCTCCCGGCGGGTCACCGTCGCCCGGCCGGACGCCGCGTTGATCGCATCCGCCTGCTCGTCCTGCGATCGGTCCGCGTTACGGCGCAGCTGACGGAGTAGCTCGGCGAACGGATCTGCTGCCATGAGTCTGACCTCTATCGGTGGGGGAAAGCCAATCCTCTCTCCAACTCCCCCCTGATTTCCCCCTTGACAAAGATTTCCCCCCTCAGGTTTCCCCTGTTACGGATGGCGAGGCCGCGGTGCGATGGGCACATGACCACGTACCGGGCAGCATCGTCGCCCCGACCTGAGAGGGATGAGGGCGGGGCCACCGCCGTCAGCAGCGCACCCGCCGGGTGTTCACACCGGCCGTGCTGCGGCAGAACGCGAAGAACTTCATGAAGGGGCCTACGGCCCGCAAGGCGTGGGCCCTGTCCCGCCACGGACGTGCTCTGCAGCCCCGAGGGCGGCGCGACCGCATGCACGTGGCGCTGTTCAATGCCGCGTTCGAGGAGGTCGGCGGCCCGGATCAGTACCCCGAGTGCGAACTCGAACCGGGTTCGGCCCTCTGAGGCGCGACAGCCACCCCTGACGAGAAGGACGATCATGACCGTTCCCGCTCCGGAATCACCACCGGCTCCGCCCACACCCAGCATCACAGCCAGCGACAGCACGTCGTGCGCACTTCTTCTCGACCTCGACGGCGTCCTGCTCGACACCCGTCCGGTGATGCGGAAGGCGTGGCGGAAGGTCCAAGAGCTTCACCGCATCACCCTTCCGTTTCACGACTACGAGCGCCACCTGGGGCGCGAATTCGGCGACATCATGCAGCGACTGGGTGTGACCGACGCCGAGGCAGTCCGCCGGACGTACGAAACGGAATCCGTCGGCGCCGCACACCTCGCGCAGGAATTCACTGGCATCGTCGAGATGCTCCACGCCTTCGTGGCCGCCGACTGGCGGCTGGGTGTGGTGACGTCGAAGCACGTCGATCGCGCGGCACCGCTCCTCGCGCGCCTCGGATGTCCCTTCGCGACCATCCGTACCCCCGCGGGGGCGGGCCGGACGAAGCCGGCCCCAGACCCGCTCCTCCTCGCCCTGGTCGACCTCGGAGTCGATCCCGCCGCAGCCGTGTACGTGGGGGACATGGCGGTAGACCAGGAATCGGCCGCCCGCGCCGGGGTCGCCTACATCCACGCTGGATGGGGATACGGGCAGCCCGCCTCTCCCGCACCCGAGACTGCCGCTTCGCCCAAGGAACTGCTGCGCCTTCTCCGCCCCGCCGAGCAGCTCGTCGAGGGGAGCATGGTGTGAGTGCCCCCACGACTGGTGGTCTGGGCCTGGTCCGCTCCGCCTTCGCCAGGAAGCCAACGTGGGCTCTCGTCGGTAGCGGCGCCCTGGCGCACGCAAGAACCGACCACATCCACACTGCGGAACTGGAAGCCACGGCCGTCGACCGGCAGGTGCTGCGCGCTTGCGTCGAGGACGTCATGGCTTCCCTGGATCGCTATGGCGCCTCGCTCGCCTCCACTCCTGGCGGAGCCGGGTGGCTCCACGTCCAGCATGTTCCCGTGCGGCGCTTCGTTGCCGAGATCGTGCGCAAGCTCCTGGCGCTGAACGCCTGGGAGCCGTTCGCTTCGGCGCCGGGGCCCCTCGCTCTGGCCCCGTACGAGGGACTCGTGGGACTGCGTTCGAGCAGCTCGCGGGAGTACCTGGCCTACACCGTGACCTGGTCCGGCATCGCGTACCTGCTCGGGGCCGCGGCACCGCACAACCCGACCCACTCCGCCCAGCTACGCAACCGCGCCCGGGTAGGGGCGGCGAACACGGAGCCGAGCCCACTCCCCGCGGACGTGCGAAGGCAGGACGTCTTGGCGCTGTCCTGGACCTCCCGGCACGCTGCCACGCTGATGCCGGTTCTCGCCGAACTGGCGCGCGACGGACAGACGAGTCTTCTGCTCGATCTCGCCACCGATGCCGCAGAGCGGTGCTCCGCGGGATCGGTCACAGGCATCGAACTGCGCTCGGCGCCGAGTGACCTCTTCACCCTCTCCGGCACCGCCGAGGGCCTACGCCTGTCTGACGACGAGCACGTAGTCCACGTGGAAGGCCACGATGTTCAACTCGCGCGGCTGGTGCGGCTCTTGTCAGTTCTGCTCGAAACCAGCGGTGGCTGCACACAGCCGTCGTGGCGGACCCTGGTGCGGGCGGAGAGCTGGCTCGACGACATGCTGTCGACAGCCCGGCCGCACACCGTCCTCCTGAGTAACGACACCAGCCCCCTCGGCGTGCTGGCCGCGCACGTCGCCGAACGACACGGCGCGAATTCGGTGCACGTCCAGCACGGGGCGTGGACGGCGGAATCGGCAGCCTGGCCGGCCCTGCACAGCCGCGACATCATCGTCATGGGCGAACGAGACCTTGCTCTGGGACGAGCGTGGGTGCGCCACCCCGACGCTGAGGTGCACGTACTCGGACAGCCCCGCTTCGATGTACTCGCCGGTCTGGGCCGCGAGGCACAGCGACGGTACCTGGAGAAGCTGCTGGCTCTGGGTAGCCGCCACGTGCCCGCCCGGATCGCGGTGTGGGCCTGCCAGCCGTTCAGCCCGGATCACCTCAAGTCCCATGCGGACTTTCTCCTGGACGGCCTTGGTGAGGCGGACGGCGGCTGGGGTCTCGTCATAGCTCCACACCCGGCGCAGGGTGCCGATGCCTTCACCTCTCTTTTGAAGCGGGATGGCGGGCCGCTCGTTGCCGTGGCCGATCCCCGGGTCGGTGCGCGAGGCTGCCTCGCCGGCGCTGACGCCCTGGCGAGCGCGTACTCGACGTGCGGGATCGAAGCCGCGCTGCTCGGGGTCCCGGTCCTCGAAATCGGCCCGCCGGGTGAACGCACGCTGGACCTGGCCGGTCACGGTCTCGCGACCCGCTGCCTTGACGCCGGTGGCGTCGCCGAAGCGCTTTCCGCACCGCGTGAACCGCGTACGCCCATCCCGCAGACGGCCCTGGACGCGGTGTGCCGGTGGCGTGGCGACAGCGCGGCTCGGATCGCTCGCCTCATCACCGATCGTGCCGCATCCGCCAACGGGTCGTCCAATCCCATCCACCAAGATGCGGGCGCCTCTGCGTCGCCCCAGGACGAAGGAGCATCCGTCCGATGACACACCTCACCGCCGACAGCATGGCCGAGCTGTTCTCCGGCGCTGTCACGCTGGCCAAATCCGGCGAGAAGGTCAGCCCACGGGGCATGGCCACCCGCGAAGTCCGTGACGTCCACCTGCTGCTCGCCCAGCCGCGCGCCCGTCTGCTCTACGCACCGCCGACCCGGATCGTGAACCCGGCCTTCGCGGTCGCCGAGACAGTTTGGCACCTGTCCGGATCCGACGCCTCGTGGATCTTCGACTACAACGAACGGCTGCGGCAGTACGCCGACGACGGTGTCCTCCTCGGTGCGTACGGACCCAGGATGCGGAACTGGGCCGGCAAGGTGGACCAACTGGCCCGCGTCGTGGAGATCCTCAAGGAGGACCCCGACTCCCGGCGAGCCCTGATCCAGCTCTACGACCCGGCCCAGGACGCCGCAGGGCACAAGGACGTGCCTTGCACCCTCGGTTTCCGGTTCCACCTTCGCGCCGACCGCCTGCACATGGCGACCATGATGCGCGGCCAGGACGTGTGGATCGGCATGCCGTACGACGTGTTCTTCTACACCGTGCTGCACGAGCTGGTCGCCGGGTGGCTCGACGCGGAGCTGGGCGAGTTCCACCTGCACGTCGGCTCGCTGCACATCTACGACGAACACGTCGAGCAGGCCGAGCTACTGACCTCGCTCGCGGCGAGCCCGCACATGCCTGACCTGCGAACGCCCTGGACAGGCTTCGCCAGCCTGCTCGACCAGGTCGAGGCCCGCGACGTGACCGGCCACCCCGGCTGGGACGCGATGGCCGAGACGCTGCGCAGTTACCGGCTGTGGAAGGACGGCAAGCGCGAGCAGGCGGGGCGGGCGGCCGACAGGATCGACGGCCCCCTCGGCCAGGCCCTCACCGCCTGGTACGGAGAGCTGAAGCGGCGCTCGACCAAGCGCGCCGCGACGGCCGGGGCAAGGTGACCGCCGCCATGAAGCGCACACCTTCCGTCGTCCTCGGCCTGTGCTCGTACACCCACGACTCGTCGGCCGCCCTTCTCGTGGACGGTGAACTCGTCGGCTTCGTCGAGGAGGAGCGCCTCTCCGAGCAGAAGCACACCAAGCTTTACCCGGCCCGCGCCATCGGGTGGCTGCTCGGCCAGGCCAAGCTGAGCGCCGACGACGTGGACGCCGTCGCCTACAACTTCCAGCCCTCCCGCTACCTCGCCGAGTCGCCCGCCGCCCTGCGCCTGGCGCTCTCGCCGACGACGCGCGACCGGAGCCTGGCGCGTGCTCACGGGTTTGCCAAGGTGGCCGTGCGTACCCGGCAGCGGCTGCGTGTCCTCGGCAGCCAGTTCCCCTCTGCCCACGTCACCCCGGTCCTGCACCACCGCGCTCACCAGCTCACCGCCTTCGCCGCCTCGGGCTGGGACGAAGCCGCCGTGCTCGTGGTCGACAGCCTCGGCGAGCGGCAGACCACCACCATCGCGCGGGGCCACGGCACTCGTCACCCCCGGTCCCAGACGCTGGAAGCGATCAACGACCCGGCCTCCCTGGGGTACGTGTACGGCGCTGTCACCGAGCACCTGGGCTGGCGCCGGGGTGACGAGGAAGGCACCGTCATGGCACTGGCCGCCCTCGGCGCCCCCGCCCGCTTCCGCCATCTGTTCGCGAGGGCCATCCGCACGACGGCTACGGGCTTCCGCATCGACCCCGGCTACTTCCCCACACGCACCCTCACGTCGGGATACCAGAGGACATCGCGGCGGTTCGTCACCGAGACCTGCCCCGAGCGGCACCCGAGCGAACCGCTCACGGACCTCCACCGAGACCTGGCGGCTGCCCTCCAGGAGCGGACCGAGCAGGTGATGGTGCACCTCGCCCGCCGCGCCCGTGTGCTCAGCGGCTCCCGACGCCTGTGCGTGGGAGGCGGTGTCGCCACGAACTGCGTGAGCATCGGGAAGATCATCGAGTCCGGCATCTTCGACGAGGTATTCGTACCGCCCGCCCCTGGTGACGCCGGTACCGCGATCGGCGCCGCCCTCGCCGTGCACGTCGACCGGCGCAACCCTCGCCCGGTCGCCGGCGTCGCCCGCACCTGCTACCTCGGCCCCTCCTACGAGGACCAGCCCCTCGACCTCACCCCCTGGCCCGGCCTCCGCCAAAAAACCCTGGGCATCGAGACCGCCGAGTTCCTCGCCGACCAGCTCGCCCACGGCACGATCGCCGGACTGTTCCAGGGTGCCGTCGAAGCCGGGCCGCGCGCCCTGGGCAACCGCTCGATCCTTGCCTCCCCGCTGGAGCTCGGCGTCGTGAAGCGCCTGAATGCCACCGTGAAGTTCCGTGAACCGTTCCGGCCCTTCGCCCCCATGGTCCCCGCCGAGCGCGCTGACGAGTTCTTCACGCTCGGCCAGCCGGCGCCGTACATGTCCATGGCCTCCGGGGTGACGGACAAAACGCGCGAGCGTGTGCCAGCCATCGTGCACGCCAACGGCACCGCTCGCCTGCAGACCGTCACCAGGTCGCAGAACCCCTTCATGCACGAGGTCCTGACCGCCTTCGGCCGCCGGACCGGCGTGCCCGTGCTGATCAACACCTCCCTCAACGTCAAGGGAAAGCCGATCTGCGGGACACCCGAGATGGCCCTGGACTGCCTGGCCAACTCTGGACTCGACGCCCTGCTCCTCGAAGGGCGGTGGATCACCAAGTGAAGATCGGATACAGCTTCTGGGGCTTCCTCGGCAACGGGGTCACCGACACCCCGGACGGGGCCGCAGCCACCGCCGCCCCTTCATCGACGCCCTCAGCGCCCGCGGGCACAACGTCGTCTTCCTCCAGGCCGACCGCGACCGCCTCGAAGCCGGCGACGACCTCGGCGACGTATACACCTTCGACGACGGCACCCCCGGCATCGACGTCCTGTTCCTGGAATGGCGCTGGGCGATCCCCGGCCGCAACACCACGGTCTGCGGGGCCGAGGGGCACACCTGCGATCTCCACCGTCAGGCCCAGCTCATCAACCACTACACGGTGCGGCACCGTACGCCTACCGTGATCTGGGACAAGGACCGCACACTGCGGGCCGAGAGCGTGTGGCGACGTTCGGCCCACACCCTCGTCTGCGAGGCCGCGCTCGCCCCGACCCACGGCGCACGCTCCCTACTCTTCCCCGTAGCCGAGGACCTCATCGCTCAGGCGGACCCCGTGGCCCTCGCGGCACAGCGGCGGGACCTCGTGCTCGGCTACGTGGGCAACCAGTACGACCGCGACGAGCCCTTCGAGCGCTTCTTCGCCCCGGCCGCCGCCCGCGTCGATCACCTGGTCGCCGGAAAATGGACGAAGACCGACCGCTGGCCGCACGTCCGCTTCGTGGGCCGGATCCCGTTCGAGGCCGCCGTCGGCGTCTACGGCCGGTCTCTGGCCACAGTGCTCATGCTGCCCGAGCGGTACGCCGCCGTCGGGCAGATGACCCAGCGCATCTTCGAGGCCGTGCTCGCCGGGTGCCTGCCGCTGGCCCCGGCGGACATCCGCTTCGCCGACCGGTTCGTCCCGCAGGAGCTGGTCGTGCGCTCCGGCCGAGACGTGCTCGAACGCCTCTCCTACCTCCGCGAGATCGCCGGCACCCAGCAGCACGCCGACCTGATCGGCGCGTGCGTGGACTGTCTGCGCCTGTTCGGCCTGAGCAAGCAGGTCGACACCCTGGAATCCGTCCTGCACGGGCTCGTCGGGACCACCGCGACCGAGCGGGGAGCTGCCTGATGCAGACCGCTCGACAGGCCACGGCACCTGGATCATCCAATCGTGTCCGGGAGGATGGGCCCGCCGGACACCCGAATCTCTCTACGCTGGAGCACCATGAAGAAGGTCGCCATCGTCGGCTGCGGAGGCAGCGGCAAATCCCACGTGGCCCGCGAACTGGGCATGATCCTCGACGCCCCGGTGACGCATCTGGACGCCGCGTTCTACGACGACGAGTGGAACGCGCTACCCATGGACAAGTTCACCGAAGTGCAGCGCGAGCTGGTCGCGCAGCCGCGGTGGGTGATCGACGGCAACTACAACTCGACGCTGCAGGTGCGGCTCGAAGCCTGCGACACGGTGGTCCTGATGGACGTGTCGACGGTAGCGGCGCTGTACGGGATCTTCTCCCGGCAGATCCGGCACGGGGCCGGGCACAAGGGCAACGGGGTGCACAACCGCATCCACTGGGGCGTGATCAAGTACGTCGCTACGTACCGGCGCAAGATGAGGCCGCGCGTGATGGCGAAGATCGAGGAGTTCGGCTCCCGCGCCGACGTGGTGCTGCTGGCCAACCGACGCCAGACGCGCCGCTGGCTGCGGAAGGTGGCCGCCGAGCAGGCCTGAACGGCCCGCGCCCCCGAGCAGGGGGTGCGGCATGAACGAGCCCAACCCGTTCCTGGACCCCGCCCAGCAGCAGGAGCTGTATGGGCATGCCTCGCGGCTGGCCGGGCGGACCAGCGCCCTGATGCGCGCGAAGACCTCCGGCCACCCCGTGCCCGAGACGATCGTCAGTCTGGTGCAGACCCACCACGCGCAGCCTGACTGGCTCGGCGTGGTGCTCGACATCGGCTGCGGTCGCGGCACGAGCAGCCTCGTCATCGCCGAGCAGCTCCGGCCGCAGCGCGTCGTCGGCCTGGATGCCGCCCCCTCCCTGCTGGCCCATGCCCGCGAGCGCGCCAAGGAGCTGCACGACACCACGGTGGACTTCGTCGAAGGCGACTTCCACGACCTTCCGCTGCCCGCCGGATCGTGCGACGTTGCCGTCGCCGCGTTCTGCCTCTACCACTCGCAGCACCCCGAGGACGTCATCGCGCAGATCGCCAGGGTCCTCGCCCCTGGAGGCCTGGCCGTGCTCGTCACCAAGGGCCTCGACAGCTACCAGGAGATGGACCAGCTGGTCGCCTCCGCCGGCCTTGACCCGCGGGCCGACCAGCACGAGAGCCTCTACACCGCAGCCCACAGCGGCAACCTCGCCGACCTGGCCGCCTCCTCGCTCGACGTGTTCGCCGTCCTGGACGAGGAGCACGCCTTCACCTTCGACGGCCACGACCACACGGCGCAGTACCTGGCCAGCAACCCCAAGTACGACCTCGCGCCTGGCCTGTACGGCAACCCCGGAGCCTTGGCCGCGACCCTGCACGAATTCCTTCCCGACCAGCCACTCACCACCCGGTCCCGCATCACCTTCGTCGTCGCCCAGCCGAACGAAGGGCGGCCAACATGAGCCTCACGCCGTTCACCAAGCCCTACGCGACACCGGAGCGCGCGGTGAGGGCTGTGCGCCACTACCGGTGGATCAACGAACACGCAAAGCCGCTGCAGCAGCCGGCTCTCCGCACCATCGGGCCGACCAGCCTGACGTTCGAACGGATCGAGGGCCGCCCCGTACGTCCCGCGGATCTCCCGCGCATGGCGGAACTGCTGGGCCACGCCCACGGTGCCGCCTGGGCCAGCGACCTGCAGTCCGCGTCGCTGGGCACCCCGCACCGCTTCCAGGACGGCACGACGTTCGACGACTACCTCGACCTCCGGGAGATCGCGCTCCGGCGTCGCCACGAGCAGGGCTACCTGCCGAACAAGGTGGCCTTGTACGCGATGCTTGGCCTGCTGGAAGAGACCGCCCAGGGGCCGTTCGCCTTCTACAAGGACAGCAACCCGCGGAACTTCATCATCACCAGCACGCAGGACATCGTCACCATCGACACCGACGACCTGTCCCTCGCCCCGATGGGATACGACCTCGCCAAGCTCATCGCGACGCTCCACCTGACATACGGACCACTCACGGACCAAGCCGTCAACGCTGCCCTGCTCGCGTACAACGCGGCGGCCGGAAGCTACAACGCCCGGCTCGGCACCACAGACCGCGAACGACTCGGCGACTTCCTGACCCTGCACGCCGTCCTGACCGCGCCATACGTCGGGCGCAACGGTTACCGCTACAGCTGGCCGATCCGGTCCCACCTCCGAGGAGCCTCATGATCACCACTGAACTCGTCTTCGTACGGCACGGCCAGGCCCAGTGCAACACCGACGGCCTCGTCGGGGGCCCGCGCACCTGCACGGGCCTGACCAACCTCGGGTACGCCCAGGCCGAACAGGTTGCACGCCGCCTGGCTACCGAACACCTGAAGAAGCCCTTCGACGTGGTCTACGCGGGCCCGCGGACCCGTCTCGTCCAGACCGGCGAGATCATCGCCAAGACGCTCCAGATCCCACTGCACGACGACGATCGTCTCGACGGCCCGGTCCACGGCGATGCCGACGGCAAACCTTGGGATGCGGTGAAGACGGCCGCCAACGGCGGACCGCATGCGCATCCCGACACTCCCTGGGCCGCTGGCTCCGACACCTGGAACGGGTTCCTGAAGCGCGCCAGCAGGAACCTGAACCAGCTCATCGGGGAGAACCAGGGGAAGCGCATCGTGTTCGCGGCCCACGGGGAGACGGTTATCACCGCACACACTCTGCTGCTCGGCATCCCGATCGGCTCGCCGACCGGTTTCACCCACAACCACGCTTCGATCACCCGCTGGCAGCACCACCGCAACCGCCTGGGCCAGACCCGCTGGATGCTCGACCGGCACAACGACACCGAGCACCTCAGTCTCCTCACGCCGGAGCCGACTCCGTGATCGCGACATCGGACGACCCCCGGATCCGATTGGCGCACCACTTCCTCGGCGCAGTCGAGGTCGCACCCGACCCCCTGCTTCCGCCCCGGGTCCTGCGTGTGGTGAGCGGCGACGGGCGTCACTTCGTCGCCAAGCAGCACGCAGAGCGAGACCGGTACGCAGGGGAACTCCACGCCTACCGGGCATGGGTCACCCACCTGACCCGCCACGCGCCGAAGCTGGTCGGCCGTGACGACGCCACCCGCACCCTGCTGCTGACCGCCCGCACAGGCGATCGGGCGGACACCGCGGCCCCGGGCTCACCGGAGGAGGAACTGGCCCACCACGAGGCCGGCCACGTCCTCGGCAAGCTCCACCGGGCCACCGCCATGCCCCAGGGCGGCGCCGCTGGCGCAGCGCTCGCCGAGCGCTTCCAGAGCTGGATCGACCGGGCCGTCCACGCCGACCTGATCGACACGGCCGAGGAGAACCTGCTGAAGCACCACGCGGCCATCCTGGGAAACAGCGGCATGGACAGTGCGGTCTGCCATCTCGACTACCAGCCGCGCAACTGGCTGATAGGCGACACCTTCGGTGTCTGCGACTTCGAGCACATGCGACACGACGCCCGTGTCCGCGACTTCGCACGGCTCGAATTCCGACGCTGGCAAGCCGCACCCCACCTCCGTACGGCTTTCTTCGACGGCTACGGGCGTCCGCTGAACGACACCGAGCGTCGCCTCTTGGAGTCCTTCGGCGCCATCGAGGCGGCCACGGCCCTGGTCAAGGGCCATCAGGAGAACGACCCCACCCTCAGCGAGCACGGCAGAACCGTCCTGTCCCGGCTCACCTGACCTTCCTCTTCGACGACACCTCTCTGGAGATCCCCGTGCCGCAGCACGAGCAGCCCCCGATCACCGCTGCCCCCCGTCGGGCCGTGGTGACCGGCGCCGCCGGATTCATCGGCTCCCACCTCGCACACGCCCTCGTCCAGGCTGGCACCACCGTGATCGGCGTGGACCGCCAAGACCCGTCCACCGACCCTACGGCCGTCGCCAACCTCGCTACGCTGCGGGGGCTCCCGGGATACCACCACGTCACGGCCGACCTCCTCCACTGCGCGATCGACCCTCTCCTGATCGACGCGGACGCGGTCTTCCACCTCGCCGGAATCCCCGGCGTACGGCCCTCCTGGGGACCGCAGTTCGGCGACTACCTCGCGTCCAACGTGCTGGCCACCCACCGAGTCCTGGAAGCCTGCACCCGCATCAGTGTCCCCCGACTGGTCGTCGCCTCCTCCTCCAGCGTCTACGGTCCGACCGACGGCGGCGCGAGCCTCGAGGCCGACCGTCCGAAACCCGCCTCCCCTTACGCCGTGACCAAACTGGCCGAGGAACAGCTCTGCCTCGCCTACGCCGAGCGCCCCATCGGCCCCAGCGTTGTCGCCCTGCGGTACTTCACCGTCTACGGCCCCCGGCAGCGCGCCGACATGTTCACCCACCGCGCCCTGCAGGCCGCCCTGACCGGACAGCCGCTGCGTCTGTACGGAGACGGCCATCAGCGACGCGACTTCACCTACATCGACGACGTGGCCGCCGCCACGATCGCCGCCGCCGTCGTGCCGACCGCCCAGGGTGCCATCAACGTCGGCGGCGGATCGAACGCATCGCTGCTGGACGTGATCAACATCGCCACCAGCCTCACCGGCCGCGACATCCAGCTCCACCAGGACCACGCGCGCAACGGTGACGTCCTCCTCACCCGGGCCGACCCCAGCCGCGCCCGAGAAGTCCTCGGCTGGCAGCCGCGAATCGACCTTCACCGCGGGCTGCGCGCCCACATGCAGGCGCTGGCCTCCCAGGTTCCGGATTACAGGCGGGCCGCGTAGCCCTGCGGCTCGGAACCCGAGAGGAGTGGTAATGGAAAGTCCCGAGCGAGCGCGGCTGGACGCCTTCTTCCGGCAGATCACCGCGCAGTTCCCCGCCGGCGAGACGATCACGACGCTGGTCATCACGCACCTGCTCCCGGAAAGACCGGCATTCCTGCGCGGTATGGCAGCGGTGTCCACGGTCGGCGCCGTACTGCCCAAGCCCCGGTCGATCCACCAGCCGACCCTCGACGCCGTCCGTCGCACCCTCCCGGTCCACGACCTGACCCGGGAGGGGTTCACCGACGAGACGCAGGCCCTGGACTACCTGGAGGCCACGGCCGGCGGCCGGGACGTCGTCCTAGTGGACATCGGTGGGTACTTCGCGGCGAGCCTCGACACCCTCGTGAGCAAGTTCTCCGGCCGCATCCTCGGCGTCGTCGAGGACACCGAGAACGGTCACCAGCGGTACGCGGCCCTCGACTCCCTGCTGTGCCCGGTCGTGTCCGTGGCCCGCTCCCCGCTCAAGGACTGCGAGGACCACCTCGTCGGCCGGTCGATCGTGTTCTCCACCGACGCCCTCGTCCGCGCCCGTGGGGACATCCTGACCAGCCGCAACGCCTGCGTCATCGGCTTCGGCAAGGTCGGCCGCGCCATCGCTCAGACCCTTCGCGCCCAGGACCTGCGCGTCACCGTGTACGACAGCGATCCGGTCAAGCGGGTGCAGGCGCACTCCCTCGGCTTCCGCACCAGCGCGTCCACCACCGAGGCCGTGCACAACGCGGAACTCGTCCTGTGCGCCACCGGCAATCTCGCCCTTCGGCACGGAGACTTCGCAGCGTTGCGCAACGGCGCGTACCTCGGCTCGGTGACCTCCTCCGAGGACGAACTCGAACTCGGCAGCCTCCACGACCTCTACAAGCGCAGCCCAGTCGAAGCTCAGTTGACGCGATACGAGGTCACCGGCCACTACTTCTACGTTCTCGCCGACGGGGGTGCCGTCAATTTCGTACACGGCGCCGCCGTCGGCGCGTACATCCACCTCGTCCAGGCCGAGATACTCGCCGCCACCGCCGCACTCAGCCACACCCGCTTCCAGCCCGGACTGCACGAGATGCCGGCGGCCGACCGCAACACCATCGCCAGAACCTGGCTCCGCCACTTCGAAAGGTGACCCCGATGCCTCCCTCCGTCGACCACGTCCGCTCTGTCACCGAGGCGTACCTCGCCCGCCACCCGGAGGAACGTCATTCCCTCACCCTGCTGTTCGCCGCGCTCGCCGGCACGGACGCCCCCACGAGTCGCAAGACGTACCCCGCCCATGTGACCTGCAGCGCCATCCTCATCGACGGCGACCAGCGCGTGCTGCACATCGTGCACAAGGCGTCCGGGAAACTGCTGGCGCCCGGCGGGCACAATGAACCGGTTGACCGGCACCTGCGCGACGCCGCCCTGCGCGAACTGCACGAGGAGGCCGGCATCCCGCCCAGCGCCGTCGTCCCCCTCTCCGGCTACGAGGACGTTCCCCTCGACATCGACGTGCACACCATCGACGCGAACCCCTCGAAGGACGAGCCGACCCACCACCACGTGGACTTCCGCTGGGCCTTCCACCTCGGCGCAGAGCACGCGGTGACGCTCCAGGAAGAGGAGGTCGACGGCTACAAATGGCGGCCGTTCGCAACTGCCGCTTCACCCACCGTCCGCGCCAAGCTCGCCCTGCTCACCTGAAGTACCCACTCCGACCCGACCACCAGGAGGACGCCGTGGCCGCCACCACAGCCCAGCCGACCGGCGCCAAACCGCGCCGGCACATCGCCGTCATACCCTGCCGTTGGGGCGCTTCGCGCTTCCCCGGCAAACCACTGGCCGTCCTCGGCGACAAGCCGCTGCTCTGGCATGTCCACCAGCGCTGCCTGGAGGCCAAACGTCTCGACGGAGCTGTCGTGGCGACCGACGACGAACGCATCGAAGCGGCGTGCCGTCAACTGGGCATCGAGTGCATCCGTACCGGAGAGCACCTCACCGGCACCGATCGCGTCGCGGAGGTCGCCGAGCGCCTGCCGGCCAAGGCGTACATCAATGTCCAGGGCGACGAGCCGTTCATCTCGCCGACCGCCATCGACGACATCTCCGAGGCCCTGGAGTACAAGCCGCCGGGCACGCTCGCCGTGAACGCATATGCCGAGCTGCACGACCCGGGCGCCGTCCTCGACCACAACGTCGTCAAGGTCGTTGTCTCGGCCCAAAGCAAGGCTCTGATGTTCTCGCGCCAGCCCATCCCCTATCCCAAAGGCGACAGCCCGAAGTACCTACGCCAACTGGGTCTGTACGGCTTCACCGGCTCGGCTCTCCAACACTTCCTACAACTCCAGCAGGGGCCCCTGGAGCGCGCCGAGGGTGTGGAGATGCTGCGCTTCGTCGAGCACGGCCACGCCGTGCAGATGGTCCCTGTCCTGGACGACGGTGTAGCGGTAGACACCCCGGAGGATCTGGCGCGAGCCGAGCGCCTCTTCAACCAGTACGGCGGAGCAGTCCTCACGCGTGGCGCTGCAGGGCGGTCGCCTGCCGACGAAGAAGGCGCCGTCACCTACAGCGGCGACGTAGAGGTCATCCGCTCCATGGTGCGATGACGCCCTCGGCCGTCCCTCTGAGCAGGGGTGCCAGGCGCTCGGCCAGCGCGAGCAAGCTCAAGCTCCGGTCCGCATGGGCCGGGCCTACGAGCTGCGCACCGATCGGGAGGCCCTCGGCGCTGCGCGCAAAAGGCATGACCAAGCTGGGCAGACCGACGTGGCTGGTGAGATTGGCCCAGCCGGTCTGGTCGAAGAAGCTCTGTTCGACGCCTTCGACCGTGAGAGAACGGCTTCCGGCTGGGCGGTGCACATTCGCACAGCCCTCGATCTCGCTGACCGGCTGTTGGAACGGCATGATCGCCCGGCGCATGCCCCGTTGCTGAGAGTGCTCATTTGGGTAGTCTGGCAAGTCGGGGCAGGGCGATTCATCAGGGTTGGGAGGCGTCGGTGCGGCGTGACATGGGGGAGCACTACCAGAATCTCGCCAGCACGTATGACGACAACTGGGCCTATAGTCCGGACTTCGTGCAGTGGATGTCCGGACAGATCGCCTCGACTCTACGGCTGTCGGCGAACGACCGCATGGCGGACATCGGCTGTGGCACGGGCCTGTTCGCCGGCGGTATAGCGGAGGCCCTACGCCCACGCCACCCGGTGCTGTGCGTGGACCCTTCGGCGGCGATGCTTGATCAGCTTCCCTCGTCCCCCGCTCTGTCACCGCTCCGCGCCTCGGCCGAGGAGATCGCGGACCAGACGGTGCCCCTGCCCTATGAACGGCTGGACGCGATGTGGCTGAAGGAATCGGTGCACCACGTCACCGACCCTGCCACCACGCTCCCGGGTCTGGCCCGGCTGCTGGCGCCCGGCGGTCGGCTACTGGTAGCGATGTTGCCGACAACGATCGACTACCCGTTGTTCGCCGAAGCCCTCAAGCGGTACGAAGAGCTCCAGCCCGACCCGGCTGTCATCGCCCGGCACCTTACCGATGTGGGGCTCCGGGCCGAGCTGACCTTCGTGGAGCATGAGCTGCGCCTGGACAGGGAGCGCTACTTGTCGATGGTCAGGTCCCGGTACATGTCCGTGCTGTCGACCTTCAGTGATGAGGAGCTCGACGCCGGGATCGAGGAGATCCGGGCCCGCTACCGGGGACCGGAATTCGTCTTCCCCGATCGATTCGCGTTCGTCCTCGGTGTCCGCGACGACTCCACTGACGCCACCGAGGCCGGCGGAGGTGCGCGGTGAGCGCTCCGGTGGACGAGCGGTTGCGCCGGTTACGGCACGAGCTGGACGATCACGCCCGGGTCGCGGAGCACCTCGGGATCGATCTGGAGCGGCCCTTACGGTCGCTGGACGACGGCTATCCGGAGAACGCCATCGCCCTGGTCGGCAAGATCACCGAGAAGCTGCTCAAGCAGCTGTGGCGCCACCATGAGGTGGCCGGCGACCCGTCCGGCCGCATGCTCAGCGAGCTGATCAAGGGCTGCCGCCCGCACATTCGCAGCACCACAGTCCTCGATGCGCTGACCGACATCCAGCGCCTGCGCAACCGCTCCACCCACGACGGCTACGAGATCGCCGAAGAAGACGGCCTGCTCGCCGTGCGCCGCCTGGTCGATGTGCTGGCCTGGTTCACCAGCACCGCCAGTTCCGCCCTGACCGGGAACGACCCGCGGATGCAACCTGAAGTCGCGCGCCGGGTGGAGTTCCTCGCGGGCCTCTACCTGACGCTGGGCTACCGGGTCTCCAAGCGCTTCGTCCTCTCCACCGAGACCGTCTACCAGCTGTTCTGCCGCGAATCCGGCGTACGTCTGGAATACGTCGAACTTCTGCTCTCCAAGGATGCCGCCGAGCTGCGCAACGTACTGGAGACCACCGGCGGGGAACTGCTGAAAACCCGGCTGCCCAAGCTCACCCGGTTCGTCATCCTCGACGACGCGGTGGACCAGGTCCGTCCACTGCTGGGGCACGATTACCGGATCGTGGGCTACGAAGGGTTCATCGATACCATCGTCGACCTTCAGGCCCACTTGGCCTCCTGCGCCACGGCCGCGCCAGAGATGCCGCGCGAGCGTCAGCCCTTGCCCGGTGCCCTGCTCACCGCCGACCCGCACACCGGCGAATCCCGTATCACCGAGACGGAAGACGCCGAACAACTCCTGACCCGGCTCATGCAGGAGTCGGCCAACGTTCTGATCACCGGCAAGCCGGGAAGCGGCAAAAGCACCCTGCTGCGCGCCCTGGTCAACGACACCCCTGCTACGGCTCGCCGGTTCCGTTTCTACTTCGACCTCAGCCTGAAGCCCAAGGACGAGGCCTTCGCCGAATACGTGGCCCGCATGCTGGCACCCTGCGTGCCGGGCGAACGCGCACGCGCCTTCGACCTGTTCCTGTACCTGATCCGCTCCGGTTCAGCCCTCTGTGTTCTGGACGCCGTCGACGAAGCCGTGGACGAGCCCAGCCCCGAGGGGTTCCTGCGTTTGTTCGCGGACCTTGCCTCGGTACTGTCGGCCGAGTCCTGCGTCGTGCTCAGCTCCCGGGTCTCCTTCCTGGCCGATTCCCCGCAGATCCGGCGCCTGCTCGACTGCTCCAGCGCGATATCCGAGCAACTGGTCGAGCAGATGTACGCCAACGGCGTGGATCCGCAGCGCGTCCCCCGCTTCAGCATGCTGCGCCTGACGGACGCACCGACCGACCGCGAGCCCGCCTCGGACACCGGCGCCGCCTTCCTCTCCACGCCGCTGGCACGACGCCTCCAGAACGCCCTGAATATCGCGGGGACCCCAACGGTCGCCGAGCTGATCGGCACCCACATCGACCACGCCCTCACCGACGCCGGGCTCGCCCACCTCGCCCCGGCCCTCGTTGATACGTGCGGCCGGGCCTTTCTGGAGGACCGCACGGTCTTCCCCCTGCTCGAACTGCACAATGCGCTCGGACCGCAAGCCTTCGACGGCGGCCGGATCACTCTCGAGGACTTCCACCTGATCCCGCTGTTCCGACCCGCCGGCCCCCAGGCACTGGCCTTCATCCACTCCGCCTACCAGGAGCTGCTCGCCGCCCGCTACCTCAGCACCCCGGACGGCCGCGAACAGGCGGCCGAGCTGCCTGGAACCCCCTACCTGACGGAACAAGTCCGCGCCTTCCTCGCCGCACACCCCACCGCCAACGCACATCCCGCACCAGCCGAGGACTGCGTGCTCCACCCCGGGGTGTATCTTGTCGGCCCAGCCGAACGGCTGCTGCTGCGCCGCGTCCACCACCCGATCCGATTCGACCGCCACCCGGTCACCGTCGCCCGCTACCGCCCCTTCCTCCAGGCCCTGCGCCCCGACGGAACCTCACCGTGGGACCACCCCGACCAGCCGCCCGGCACCACCCACGCGCCCTGGACCGAGCGGCTGCGCGCCCCGGACTACTACGACGACCCCCGCTTTGACGACCACCCGGCCATCTGCGTCAGCTGGTGGGCCGCGTACGCCTTCGCCGCTTTCGAAGGCAAGCGCCTGCCCACCTCCCTGGAATGGGAAGCCGCCGCCCGTGGCACCGACGGCCGCCTCTTCCCCTGGGGCGATACCCCCGACCTCGACGCGGTGAACTGCGCCGACACCTGGGCCGGCCGCCCCCTGGTCACCTACCAGGCATGCAAAGAAGAGTTCGACCGCGGCGGCTTGGGCCACGCCTGGGTCACCCCGGTCGACGCTCGTCCCGCCAACCGTTCCCCCTACGGAATCGCCGACATGGTCGGCAACGCCTGGGAGTGGACCTCCACCAGCGTGGGCGATCCGGACGAGGCCGTCATCTGCGGTGGCGCCTTCGACAATCCCCTACGCGCCGTCCAGGCCAGCGCCAAGGGCCTGTTCCGCCGCTCCCGAGCCAGCAACGCCGTCGGATTCCGCTGCGTCACCGAACTGTCTCCCACCATCGGTGACGACGTGAAGGAGGACCCGCAGCCATGACGGCAGACCGCCAACAGACGCCGGCCTCCGCCGGGGCTCCTCGATTCGGACGCGTCGTCGACCGCCGCCCCCACGGTGGCGGCATCCACGGCCGCGCCAGTAGCTACATCGTCCAGGACGACGAAGACGGCCGCCACTACACCTTCGACTACACCCACATCGTCACCGAAGGATTCCGCACCCTGCACACCGGCGAACGCGTCCGCTTCCACATCGCCGCCCACGACACATGGAGAGCCGAATTCGTCATCCGGCTCAACCAGCCCTCCCCGGAGGCGTTCTACGAGTGAGGCGCACGCGCACCGTTCCCACCGGCGCACGCCAGATCATCGCCGTCGTCCTGCCCGCACGCCTACCCGCCGACCCACCCTGGCCCGAAGGCCCCCTGCCCTTCATTCACGGCGCCCGGACCACCACCACCGACACCCGCCGCACCTACTTCACCCCGGCTGCCGCCAGCGTCCTCTACGGCACCCCCGACCGCCCCACCCGCTGGCACCGGCAGGTCCGTCACGCCCACGGCTCCGCCACCATCGACGGCATAGAACTCCTGCGTACCCCCACCGAGGACGACCCCGACCGTGCCTTGGCGGTGCTCCACCTGACCATCACCGGCCCGGAACTCCTCGACACCCTCCGCTCCCTCGCCCACCGCCCCGGCACCACCCCACCGTTCGAGATCACCGGCCCCGTCCTCACCGCACTTTTGCAGGACCACGCCCACACCAGGCCGAACACGCTCCTCGAGGGCTACGCCACCGTCGAGACCGATGCCCTTCCCTACACCGTCACCCTGCTCACCCCCGGCCGACGGCCCCTACCTCGTCTCAACGGCGGCCGGGACCACCGCCGCTGGCCCGCGGCCCAGCAATGGCTCTGGGCACTCGCCTCCCGCACCAACACCGACGACTACCCACCCGACCCCGCCACCGTCCCCCAACTCACCGCCGGTGCCCTGCGCATCTCAGCCGACTGGAGCGCGCTCGTCCTGCGCCAGGGCGCGGCATTCATCGGCCACCGCCGCGACCACGGGCCCGCCGACCCGTTCTACGGCTACGCCGAACTCCACATGCGCAGCATCTACCTCGACGCCCTCCTGTTCGGCATGATCCAGCGCACCCACATCGACCACCTCACCGAAGACCTCGCCCAGGTCTTCACCGGCCCCGGTGAAGCCAACCGCCTCGCCGGCCTCGAACGTCGGATCGCCCATTTCCGCAGTACCTACTGGCGCCAGCACCTCACCACCCACGGCACCGCCAACGACCTCCTCATGGCCTACCAGCGCCAATACCGCCTCTCCGACCGCTTCACCGAAATCCTCGCCGAGGCCGCCGACCACAACCGGCTCATCCAGACCCAGGAAAACCAGCAGATCAGCGGCGCCCTCGGCATCCTCACCATTCTGGGTCTGCCCCTGGGCACCGCCCTGGGCGCACTCCAAGTCCTCGGCGACCAGAACCCCTGGCACCTCCTCACCGCCACCACTGGCGCCCTCGCCGCCACCGCCGCACTCCTCACCACGCGCTACGGCCGCCTCGTCCTCACCTCACTCCGAGGTCGTCCCCTGACGGATCGCGACAACTGACTCGCCGTCACCGGGACCGCTGAGTGCCGCGAACTCCTGTTGTCGGAGCTTCGCCATACGCTGGATCCTGCGCAGACCGTGCCGCACGTACAGCATCCTGTGCCGTGGAACGACGCAAGACGGGATGGACGGGTACGTGCTGGCCCAGAGCCCTGCTACGCGTCCCGATCCGACTCGGGCGAAGGGGGCCGGATCGAATCGTGCCACGCCCAACCGCGTTGCGGGCGAAACGCGTTGCACGAGAGGATGTTCGATGCACAGGAGACATCACTGCGACGAGCGCAGATCGCGATAAACGGTTATCAAACGGCACGCGAGGCATCCGGGGGAAGATGCATGAAGTTCGACATGGGAAGCACAACTCTGTCGACTCTCGGGAAGAGCACGACGGGGTCCAGTGACGACCTGGGGGCGCTGATCCGGCTGCTGATCGCCGCCGCGGAGCCACTGGAGGGGAAATTCAACGGCGCCGGCAAGGTGGCGTTCGACTCGTTCAAGCTCCGCGCTGATGAGATCTCGGCCGCGCTGAACGGTTCTCTGCAATCCATCCTAGGCGGGCAGTCGGGCATGGATACCGCGTTCGCCACCGGTGATCAGGAGCAGGAGGACAACGCCCACCAGCACATCGCCGGTGCCAATTTTGAGGCCGCCCGGTTCTCCGGGCGATAGGGGGATTCCCGATGGGGCAGAGCCAGGACCGTAACTCTTACGACGTGGGCGCCTCGGTGGAGGTGCAGGGCAGCCTGCAGGGGATTATCGGCCAACTTGAGCGGGTCCTCGCCGACCGGGACCGCGCGGTGAAGGCCGCGATGGCCGACTTCACCGCTGATGGCGTCTCGGACGAGTACCACGGCAAGGAGGTCCGCTGGAACCGTGCGGCGGCCGAGGTGCGGGAGATCATCCGCCTGGTGCGATCGACGCTGGAGAAGAACGACGGCACCGCTCAGTCGACACTGGCCAAGGCCAAATCCGCTGTGGACAACATCGGTTGATCCGAGCCTTGAGGACGCAGTGAGCAGGTGACGGGGCGGTAGCTGGGGGGATTGGGCAATGTCCAAGTGGGACATCACCCCGTCCGGGGTCGAGTTCGTGACCTCGCTGGTGGGTGACGCGATAGACGACATCGACGCAGGCGTCAGGTCGTACGGGAAGAACATGGAGAGCGCGGCCACCTCGGCCGGCACCATCAGCGAGCCCATGTGCGGGGCGGCCACGACCGGCCCGGTCGGGGCAGCTCTGGCGCTGTTCGTCGAGAAGACCACGCGTGAGGCGCTGTTCATTGGGGCACGGGCGGCCCAGTCGGCGAACGGCGCTCGCGAGGCCACCGCGTACTACGTCGCCGGGAATCACCACATGGCTGCCGACGCGCAGCACAAGGCCCTTGCGGCACCGAAGATCGACTTGCCGGGCGACGACACACGGGGTGGCGGCCACAAGTGAAGATGATCGATCCGGCGAGCATTCCGGAGTTCACCGGCGATCTGGAGCAGCTGGACAAGGACGTCTCCGGGTTGCGCGGCGACGCGATCACCATCCGCGACGGCGGCATGCACGCGCATTCCCGCTTCCAGATGCTGGAGGGCTTCTACAAAGCGCCGGAGGCGGACCAACTGTTCGCCTCCACATGGCCGGCGGCCGTGAAAGCCGACACCTTCGCCGGCGACCTGGAGAAGGTGGCTGACGCACTGGACACGTTCGCCTATGAGATCCGCCCGCTTGTCAAGCGGCTGAAGCAGCTCAAGGCGGATGCTTTCGCGTTCGTCGACAGTGTCGAGGGCGATGACGACTGGACCGAGGACGAGGGCAAGGTCGACCGTCACCAGCAACTGTGGGACGGCGTGAATGCTGCCGTAGCCGCCTTCCAGGAGGCCGAGCGCAAGGCTTCCACCACCATCTCCGGGCTCGTGGGCGGTCCGAAGTTCGTGGCGGACGACGGCAGCCACACGAAGAACCGCAAGAAGGTGATGTACGGCTACGACCTCGACAGCCTCGAACAAGCCAAGGAACTTCCCTGGGGCAGTCCGGTCAGCCAAACCTACGATGCACTGGACTTCGGCCACCACTTCAAGAGCTTCGTCTGGGACGGCCTGGTCGTCGACAACATCTGGGGCGGACTCAAGGGCCTCAAAACCCTCACTGGACTCGACGGTGGCGACGCGGCAGGCAAGGCCTGGGGACATCTCGGAGATGTCGTGGGCGGCATCGGTCAGTACACCATCAAGCCCTATGACGCGTTCATGGACTGGGCGTTCGGGGAGGATCAGGACAGCCCCGACGAGGCCCGTCAGAAGCAGGCCGCCAAGGACTTCGGCAAGTCCCTGGTCGCCTGGGACATGTGGAGCGAGAACCCCGCCCGTGCCTCGGCGACGGTGGTTTTCAACGGCCTCACCCTCGGCGCGGTCCCGGCCGCCCGCGTCATCAAGGGAGGCAAGGCAGGCGCGGCAGCCCAAGGCGCGGCCAAGATCGGCGAGTACCTCGACCCGCTCTCTGCCACCTTCAAGATGGGGGGCAAAGCCGCCAGTTACCTGCCCAAGCTCTCTGAGCTCACGGCCAACACCCGCGCTCTCGACAACGTCCCCGGCTCGCACCGCCTCCACAGCCAGATCGAACTCTCGGACGGCTCCAGGGTCCGAATCGAGGACGGTGCGTTCATCCGCCTCGATGCCGACGGCAATCCTGTCCATGACACGCCGCGCCAGGAGCCACGGGCAGACCAGCGGGCTGCCCAACACGAGGTCGCACCCAAACAGCGCGAACTCGCGGAGATCGGTGCGAACTCGCGGACACCCGGATCCCATGTCGGCCGCGGAGACTCCGCCAGCCCCACGCACGATGCCCCACCGTCCTCGAGGGGCAATGGATCAGGCGGCATCCCAGCTCGAAGGGGGATCACAGGCGGAGTTGATGGCCTTGATGCTCCGAGGTCGTCGCATGCCGGCCTGAACGACGGCTCTGGCCCACATCACCCGGGCGGCTCGGACGCCCACGGCGAGGGACGGGGCGACCACAACGGCGGCGCCGACCGGGGCAAAGCCTTGACCGAACAAGAAAAGATAGTACGTCGGCAAGTCGACCGCGCCAACAACGAGCCTGGATATTTCGAGAAGTACTACAAGAATAACGGCAACCGTATCAGGCTCTCCAGAGTAGACGAAAGCGGATTCACGCCCCCGCAGCTGGTATGGGACGCGCGGACGAAGAGCTGGATCGCCGCTTCCGATGCTCCACCGCCTCTTCCCGAGCGTTACATTGACGGAGCCGACAGGACGGGGAATGCGGATTCCTTGTCAGGCTCTGAGGCCCTGAAGGACCTCGACAAAGCGGCTGCGAAGCGACATTCGGCGATTAGCGCGGACAAGACAGCCGAGGAAACTCTCCAGAAGGTAAAGGAAGCACTGGCAGCACAGGACTCCCTCTCCAACCGCAAGGCACTCGCTGCGGCACAGGCCGCACACAGGCCGCTGCACAAGGCTATGTCGGATGCCGCTGAAAAGTACGGTGAGGCGATAGCCCAGCATCATGTAATCCCGGAGCGCTACCCCAATGCCCAAAGGGAGGTGCTCGACGGGCCCGCAAATGGCAACGACCAGTTTGACCAAGTATGGCGGCGCCATGATGGCGGTTACGTGGTGATAGAAGCGAAGAGTAACGTGAGAACGGAGCTAGGCGCCCGCAATCTGCCGAGTGGAAAGCGTGTGGCGCAGGGGGCCAGGGAATATTTCGATGACATTCTCCGCGAGATGCGTGAACGCGGCAAGAAGAACCGTAATGAGCTCAGGCTGGCCGACGAGCTCGAAGATGCCCTCGATCAAGGCAAACTGGACTATATCCTTGTCAAGGGGAAAGTCAGTGGCGGCAAGTATGCTGGTTACCACATGCGGAAGTTCGACATAAGCTGACTGGAGAACGTAGTGGCTACGACGGTGCCTCGGCATGGCAACCCAGGTCCCGATGACGAGGGCTATGCGCAGGACCTCGGCGAGGGGCTGGCCAAAACCATCTCGAGGCTGGAGCGATCGTCGCGCTGGTTCGGAGGCGCGCTCGACAAGGCCGTACTCCATGTCCAGGCGCGTCTGGCCGTGGATCCCAGCGCGTCTGAAATCGAGACCTGGGAAGCCGTGGTCTCGGCGATGCAGGTGGGTTCTGCCGTCTTCGCCTCAGCGAGCGCTCCTGAGGGCACCGTGCAGTGCCGCATCAACCATGAGATGCGGACCCTGCCCGCCACCGGGCCACAACCGTACGCCGACGCTGGCAATTGGCTGACAGCATTGTGGTTCGCCATCGTCTGTCGTGACCAGAAGCGCATGACCCAGCTCTGTGAGTTGTCCCTCGACTTGTTGCGTGCTTCGGGAGCGGAGTACGACGAGTACATCTACCACTGGGTGGACAGCCTGCAGACCTACTGGCTGGAGCGGCCGGGTTTGGTCGATAAGCTGGTAGCCGCGATTGAGAACTCTGACCCGAGCGTGGCGCGGATCGCCACACGAGAGCAGCTCAACAAGATTCTCTACCAGCCCATTAACCTCTTCCGCTGTTTCCTACGCAAGGACCACACCGCGTTCAACGACGCGCTTCAGGAGGCCCTGGAGCTGCACAAGTCGTACTGGACCGCCAACGAGGAGCGGGAGGAGAGCCCGGCCGGATATCTGGCCCTGGGTCCGCTCGCCATCACCTGTCTTGCCTACGACGCCGGATTTCCCATTGAGGTCGAATCGGACTACCTGCCCAAGCATCTGCTCCAGCGCGACTGGCTGGGCGAATTTCCGACGTGACGCACGCACACTCTGCAAGAGGTAGTGAACGACCATGGCAGCGCAGGATTATGACAGTCAATTGCTGGAATCGGTGTCGGTGCGGCGTCGACGGTTGCGGGACGCCTTGTTGCTCGGAACGCAGCGGCAGCGGCGGTCGGTGGATGAGCGGCTGGGGAAGGTCGTTGCCGGGACGGTGATTGCCGGGGTGTTGTGTGCCGGATGCGTGGGCTGGTCGTTCATTTCGCACCGGGTCGCTGGGCAGAGCCCGTATGGGCCTTCGACGCCGTCGACCGCGCCATCCGTGGGGAGTTCAGCCCGATGATAGGTTCGAACGCGTGGTAGCAGCGGGGACGACAAGCGGTACGGAACTGAGTCGGGTCACTCTCGTCGGTGAGCGGCGACGCATCGATCTCGTCCTTCCTTCCCAGGAACCGATCGGTCGGCTGCTGCCGGAAATTCTGCGGCTGCTGGACGATCAGGTTGCGGCGCGGCCCTCGTCCCGCCATCTCGTGACTGCCAGCGGTTCGGCGTTGGCTCAGGACAGCACGTTGCTGTCGGCCGGGGTGCCGGATGGTGCGGTGTTGCGGCTGGTGCGTGTCGAGGACGCGCCGTCGGCGCCGGTGGTGCATGACGTCAGCGATGAGGTGGCGGAGGACCTTGGCCTGCGGGCGTGGCGCTGGCGCCCGGCTGCACGTCGCATGTCGGCGGGGGTCGCCCTGCTCGTGTGGGTGCTGACCGCCGGGTTGGTTGCTCGTGGCGAGTTCGCGTCGTCCTCCGTCATGTCCGTCTTGCTGCTTGCGGCGCTGGTGCTGGCTTCGGCAGGCGCGCTGGCTGGGCGTGCGGCGCATCGTGGGGTGGCCACGGCGTTGATCGTCGCGGCGGGTGCGCTCGGCGTCCTGGGCGCGTGGACGCTGGCTGACGCGCAGGCGTGGTCGGGTGCGGCGCGGCTCGCCGGGACGGCGGGTGCGGTGGCAGTCGCGCTGTTGCTTCTGGGGTGGTTTTCGCCGCTGGGGCGTGGTGGGTTGATGGGAGCCGGGGCGGTCGCGGTCATGGCCCTCGGCTGGCAAGTCGCCTTGGCGCTGCAGGGCGGTGGTGCGACGGCTGTGGGGCAGGCTCGCGTAGGAGCTGTTCTGGCGGTCGTGTCGGTTGTGGTGCTGAGTGTGGTGCCGCGGCTGGCGATGATGGCGTCGGG
This sequence comes from Streptomyces violaceusniger Tu 4113, assembly GCF_000147815.2. Classification (NCBI taxonomy): domain Bacteria; kingdom Bacillati; phylum Actinomycetota; class Actinomycetes; order Kitasatosporales; family Streptomycetaceae; genus Streptomyces; species Streptomyces violaceusniger. The sequence goes on from NC_015957.1 coordinate 2,744,140, forward strand.
CTTGTCCGCACTGGACGACCGGCGCTCGGGTGGAACGTCGGTGAGCCGCCACGAAGTGGCCACGGCGTTGACGGCCACCCACCGCGGGCTGGCGCTCGCCACGCTCGTCGTATCCGTCTCGGTAGGCGCGGCCGGGTTCCTCGCACTGCGTTCGCCCACGGTGTGGACGGTCCTGTTGGCCGTGGTCGTGGCTGTGGTGGTGTCGCTGCGCGCCCGGGCTTTCCCGTTGACCGTCGAGATCGTGGGCGTGCTGCTGGCCAGTGTGGTCGTGGTCTTGCGGTTGATCGCGGTGTGGCTGGAGCGTTCCTCGGCCTACGGGCCGCTGGCGGCGCTCGTCGCGCTCGCGGTCATCTCGCTCGGGGCTTTGGCGGTGCAGCCCGCCGAGCATGTCCGGGTGCGTCTGCGGCGTGCGGGGGATCTGGCCGAGTCGGCCGGGGTGTGCGCGTTGCTGCCGCTGTTGATCGGGGTGTTCGGGGTCTACGGGCGCCTGTTGGACACGTTCGCGTAGGGGTGGCGGCATGTCTCAGGGAGACTGGCAGCAGGACGTGTTGCGGGAGCTGGGCCAGAGCCGAGCCGAGGAGAACCCGCAGAGGGGTTCCGCGGCGGTGCCGCCCGCCTCGGCATCGCTCTCGCCTTCGTCCGAACCTCCGGAGAATGCGGGGCCAGACTCCACCCGGACCGATGCCCCGGTTCCGGCGCCCGGATCACGGCCAGCCGACAGCCGGGAACCCCGGGATCCGCAACTGCCTCTACGGACGCCGGAGTCCGCGCCGACCGTAGACCCCCGGCTGGCGGGCGCGTTGGGGCGTCCGCTGCACGGGGACTCAATGGCACGGCGGGCCCGCCGCTCCGTGCGCATGCTGGGGACCTCCGTGGCTCGGGAGGTCACGGAGGGCACCCGGCTGGCGCAGGAGGTGCAGCAGCCGGTGACCACCGGACGGGTGATCGCCGTAACGTCCATACGCGGTGGCGTGGGGAAGTCCACGGTGACGGCCTTGCTGAGCCGGATCTTCAACCACTACCGGCGTGATCCGGTGCTCGCGTTGGAGGCGGACGCGGCTCTGGGCACGTTGCCGGTGCGGCTCGGCGCGGAGTCCGTGCGCTGGTCGTGCTCGGATCTGGCGCAGATTCTCACCCCCTCAATGCAGCTGACGGATGTCATCGGCTACCTGGTGCCGGTGACCGACGGCGGCTGGCTGTTGCCCGCGAGTCAGGGGCGGGTGGGGGCACCGCTGGATGTCCGCACATACCGCACGGTGACGATGGCGCTGCGCCGGTACTTCGCGGTGACCGTGGTCGATTGCGAGACGCTGCCGGGTGAGGTGGCGCGCACGGCGATGGACACCGCGCACGCCCGCGTGGTCGCCGCGCCGATGACCGCCGAGGGCGTCAACGGCACCCGCGTCGTCCTGGACTGGCTTGCCCAGCTGCCGCACGCGGCCCTGGCCAGCACGGTGGTGGCGCTCACGGCGAGTTCTCCCGACACGACACTTGATGTGCGGGCGGCGAGCGCGTACTTGCGGGAGACGGGAGCAGCGGTCGTACCCGTTCCATACGACCGCCATCTGGGCGGAGGAGGCCCCATTCTGAACGCCATGCTGGGACGGGACACCCGGGAGGCCGCCACCACGCTGGCCGCCGAAGTGATGCGGCGCGCGGTAAGGGTGCGGTGAGGACGGAATGACCCAGCGTGTGATCCACCGGCCCGCCCGCGCCACCCGGCCGCTCCCCTCCGCCTCCCCGCGCACCGTAGAGCCACCGCCCAACCTCCCCGAAGGCAAGATCGGCAATGCGGCGACCACGATGCTGCCGATGGCCGGCGTCATGAGCTCGGTCGTGATGATGACCGTGATCCGCAACAGCCAGTTCGCCGCACTCGGTGCCATCGTCTTGATCTTCGCCCTGCTGGGGGCCGTTGCCCTCTTCTGGTCCCAGCGCGGCAAGGCCCAGCGCACACGCCGCACGCAACGGGAACGGTACCTGGAGTACCTGGAAGAGCTCCGCGAGGAGTTCGGGCGACTGGAACGGGAGCGCCGTCAGGGCGCGCGGGTGCTGAACCCGCCGCCAGAGGCGCTGTACGACATCGTGCGGGATCCGGCGCGGCTGTGGGAGCGTCGCCGGCTGGACGAGGATTTCCTCCGGGTGCGGGTGGGCGTCGGCGAGGTTCCGGTGCAGGAGCTGACGGTGGGGCAGCACTCGGGCAGCGTTCTGACCCCGCCGGACCCGTTCATGCTGAACGAGGCCCGTGCGCTGCTGGGCCGCTTCGCCACCGCAACCGACTTTCCGCTCACGGTGCCGCTGGACCGGGCGGGCGATGTGTCGATCGTCGGCGACCGTGACGGCGTACTGCGCGTCGCCCGAGCGCTACTGCTCCAGGCTGCCGTGGCCCACGCACCGGACGACCTCGCCGTGGGTCTCACATTCCCCACGGAGCGGGAGGAGGACTGGTCCTGGGGCAAATGGCTGCCGCACGTGCTGGACACGGACGAGGGCGACGGGCCGGTGGCCGCCCGCCGTATCGCGGCCGGCCTGCCGCAGCTGGCGAAGTTGCTGCCCACGGAGTTGCGGCGCCGTGCCTCGTACGCCGCCGAGGTACGGCGCGGTCTGTCCGACCGGAACGCGCTGCAACTCACCAACCGACTCCTCGTGATCAGCGACGCATACGGGGAGGCGGCCTGTGAGCTGCCGCGCCCGGACGAGGCCGTCGCCCTGCGCGACATGGGCGTCACCGTGCTGCACCTACTGGAGCGGCAAGTCCACGAGCCGGACCAGGTGAGCGTGCGCATCACCGTCGACGGAGAGCGGATCGAGGTCGAAGACCTGCGCACGCCGGAACCTACACGTTCCACAGGCACCGTGGACGCCGTCACGCTCCCGGGTACGGAAGGCCTGGTGCGTGAGCTCGCCCCGCTGAGGCTGTCGGCCACATCCACACGCGAGGGCACCCCCGTGTCCGGGCCAGTGGACTTCCCCGAACTGCTCGGCATCGACGACCCGGCCACCCTGGACCTGGACCGGCTGTGGGCGCCACGAGGCGAGCGGGCCTTCCTGCGCGTGCCGATCGGGCTCAGCGACCGCCACGAGCCCGTGCTCCTCGATGTGAAGGAGTCCTCGGAGCTGGGCATTGGGCCGCACGGGCTGTGTGTGGGGGCCACCGGCTCCGGCAAGAGCGAGCTGCTGCGCACCCTCGTACTCGCCCTCGTCACCACCCACCCGCCCGAGGACCTGGCGCTGGTGCTGGTGGACTACAAGGGCGGCGCGACCTTCGCCCCGTTCGACGATCTGCCGCACGTCGCCGGTGTGATCACGAACCTGGAGAACCAGGCCGGGCTGGTCGAGCGGGTGCACACGAGCCTGGCCGGAGAGGTCAAGCGCCGCCAACAGGTACTCAAAGACGCTGGGAACGTCGCCGACATCGGCCACTACGCGGCGCTGCGCGCGACGCGACGGCCGGAGCTGGAGCCGCTTCCGCATCTGTTCGTGGTCATCGACGAGTTCGGCGAACTGCTCACCGCCAAGCCCGACTTCATCGACCTGTTCCTGTCGATCGGCCGCATCGGCCGGTCGATCGGGGTGCACCTGCTGCTGTCCAGCCAACGCATCGAAGGTGGCAAGCTCAAGGGCCTGGACACCTATCTGTCCTACCGCCTGGGCCTGCGCACCTTCTCCGCCGACGAGAGCCGCACGGTCCTCGACACCACCGACGCATTCCACCTCCCGCCGCTCCCGGGCTTCGGCTACCTCAAGGTCGACACCTCCACCTACGAACGCTTCAAAGCGGGCTACGTCTCCGGCGGCTACCGCGGCCCATCCCTGCGCAAGCCCCAGGACGACGAACCCCTCGCCCTGCCGTACCCGTCCTTCAACACCCATCAAGCCCCGGAGCACGCGGCCGCTCCCGAGCCCGAGAGCACCAAACGGGACACCGGGCCCACCGTGCTGTCGGTGATGGTCGACCAGATGCGCGGAGCAGCGGAGCCGGTACGCCGCATCTGGCTGCCGCCACTGCCGGACACCATCACACTCGACACCGCGGCCGGACCAGTCCAGGCATCGGACCGCGGCCTCCACCTCACCAGCCGCCCAGACCCCATGCGGGTGCCGCTCGGTGTCCTCGACGACCCGGCCAGGCAGTGGCAGGCCCCATGGCTACTGGACCTGACCGTCGCGGGCGGGCACGCGGCCATCATCGGTGGCCCGCAGACTGGAAAAACCACCCTGCTGCGCACCCTCGCCCTGTCCCTCTCCCTGACCCACACCCCCCGCGAGGTCGCCCTCTACGGACTGGACCTGGCCGGCGGAGGGCTCAGCGCCCTCACCGACCTGCCGCACGTGGGCGGCATAGCCGGGCGCGCCGACCATGAACGGGCCACCCGCGCCGTCGCCGAAGTCCGCGCCATGCTGAACGAGCGCGAACAGCTCTTCCGCGAACACGGCATCGACTCCATCGCCCAACTCCGGTCCCTGCGCGCCCAGGGTCGACTATCCGGACTCTCCTCCACCGACATCGTGCTGCTCATCGACGGCTTCGGCGCGCTGCGCGACGAATTCGCCGACCTCGAGGACGCCGTCACCGACCTGCTCAAGCGCGGCAGCGGCTACGGCATCCACGTGGTGGCCGGGATGCTGCGCTGGAACGACGTACGCATCGCCACCCAATCGATGTTCGGCACCCGCGTCGAACTGCGGCTGAACGACCCCGCCGACTCCAGCATCGACCGCAAACTCTCCGAAACCCTCAGCCCCGACACCCCGGGACGAGTCCTGACCGACGCCAAACTCTTCGCCCAGGTCGCCCTGCCCCGCATCGACGCCCACCCGGCAACGGGCGACCTCGTCGCCGCCCTCGAAGAGGCCGCACGCACGGTCCGCGCCACCTGGCACGGCGAACTCGCTGCCCCCGTACGCGTCCTGCCCACCCACCTGCCCTCCACGAAACTCCCCTCGCCCACCGCCGAGCCATCACGGATCCCCATCGGCCTCGACCAGGACGCCCTCGCCCCCGTACACCTGGACCTCTTCGCACACGACCAGCACCTGCTGATCCTCGGCGACAACGAATGCGGCAAGACCAACCTCCTGCGGCTCATCACCCGACAGCTCACCGACCGCTACTCGGACGAGGAACTCGTCTTCGCCGTCTTCGACCCCCGCCGGGGCCTGCGCGGAGTCATCCCCGAGCCCTACCGAGGCGGCTACGCCCACAACGCCACCCTCTCCGCAGCCCTCACCACGGGCATCGCCAAGGAACTCGATAAGCGCCTCCCGGACGAAACGGTCGACCACGACGCACTCGCCGACGAACCCTTCTTCAACGGCCCACGCATCGTCATCCTCGTCGACGACTACGACATCCTCACCACCGCAGGCCAACAACCCCTGGCCGGCTTCCTGCCCTACGTCCCCTCCGCCCAGGACATCGGCCTGCACTTCGTCATCGCCCGCCGCACCGCCGGATCATCCCGAGCCCTGTACGAGCCGCTGCTGACCACTCTGCGCGAAACCGGGACCGCCGCCCTCGTCATGACCGGCGACCGCACCGAGGGCCAGCTCTTCCCCGGCCTCTACGCCTCGGCCCAGCCACCCGGCCGCGGCACCCTCGTCCGCCGCGGCCGCCCCCACCAGCTCATCCAGACCGCCCTCGCCCCCGAGGCCATCCCCGCCACCACCCCGGACGACGCCACGTGACCAAGGACGTCATCGCCCTCACCCCCACCATGCCCGACGTGCCCACCCTGCTGGCCGGGCTCTACGCGGGCGGCCCCGACCTGCGCGTACGCACCGCCGCCGACGGCGCCGTCGTCCAACTCTGCACCCCGGACGGAAGCACCCTCGTCTCCATCGAAACCCCCATCCTCATCCACACCCCCGGCGAACCAGCCCGCCTCCTCGGCACAGGAACCACCACCCCGGACAGCCCCGTCTGGTGGACCGAAGCACGCGCCACCACCGCCATACCCGAGGCCGGACAACTCGCAGGCTCCTTCGCCGGACGCCTCGCCACGGTGCTGAATGGCACCACCTGGCCACCGGAAGCGGCAACCACCGAGGTCATCCCCCTCACCACCGACAACACAGCAACCCCAGCCAACACCACCCCCCACCCAGCCATAGACGTCCTCACCGACACCACAGCGCTCGTCCTCCAGGACCGACCAGTCATCCCCATGACCAGCTGGCTCTCCGACGCCCTGCGCACCGCCATCACCAGCGACCGCGCCCTCCACATCGTCACCCCCAACACCGCCCGCCTCACCCTCCCCACCCGCAACGCCCTGGGGGGACACCCCCACCGCTGGGTCGTCCAAGACCCACACGACGGCTACTACGACGGCCTCTCCGGCGCCGTGCTGCGCTGGCAGAACGGCACCTTCACCCCGGTCAGCACCACATCCCGCACCACGCCCGTCGCACAAGCCTTCACCAACACCACGGACACCGGCGACCGCCAACTCATCCTCGCCCTCCGCACCCACCACCCCGCAGACGAACAACTCATCCTCGGCCGCGCCCTCGAAACCACCTGGCACCACCTCACCGGCACCCCACCCGCCGGATGGAGCACCGCGGAGCCCGTCAACCTGCCCTGGTCCCCCCGCCAACTGACCGACCTCGCCCGCAGGCGCGCGCCCCAGCCCACCTGGCTGATCGCCATCGGGCACCCCGACCGCCCCGCACTCGCCACCATCCGCATCGCCCGCACCCCCGCCGGAGTCGAAGAGGACATCACCCTCTCCCTCGGCTACGGCGAATACGAACCCCCGCCATTGGAAGCGATCCCCAGCCTCGCCGAGGCCCTCACCACTGGGAACCACGGCCTGACCTCGATGCTCACCTCACTGCGCCACGCCCCACGCGACCTCGCCATCCCCCCACACATCACGCCACCCCCCACCCCCATTGCCCTCACCCTCGGCCCCGACACCGTCCACGACATCGGCACCCACCACGCCCAGCACCCACCCCTCAGCCTCACCCCCACCCAACTCGGCCCCGCCTCCCGCCCCGCCCTCCACTACGCCCTTGGCGACGCCACCGACGACCAAACCTGGACCACCCTCAAACACCTCACCCAGCACCTGCGCACGGGAGCCTGACGACCCAACCATTCAGCCCCTCGCCATACGAACCCCGACATGCTCGTGATGAGCGGCGAGGTCCAGCGTACGGCCGGGAACCGGTGTCGGTACGAAGCTTCGGCACCGCTTGACTCAACCCGTACTCAGCAGTGCGGCACGGATCACGGGATCGCGTAACAGCGCGAGAGTTTGGGACTCGTCGGTGAAGATATCTTCGGCGCCGGGGGCGACCGCCTGGTGGAACATGGCGTGGACGACATCGGCGGTCGGCTGCTCCCAGATGGTGGACGCGCATGCCGCCGCATCCTCCTTATCGCCGGTGTCGAAGGCGGCGCGCCAATCGTTCAGTAGGAGTGGGGTGATCCGGTAGGCGTTGCGCCGTCCCCGGACGAGGATTTCCCGGTTGAGACCGAAGACCTTGATCGTCGCGGCGCCCCTGTCGGTGAGGTCGATGTATGCGCCGGCAGCGAGCGAGAGGTGCAGATGCGGAGCGGGATCCTCGCTGCTCGGGTCGACGAGCAGGGGGGTGCCGTCGGCGGCGAGGGGGAAGAGGTCACGTTTGAGGTGGCTGTTGCAAAGGGAGCACGCCAGCAGGTGGTTGTTCCAGTCGAAGGTCCGTAACGGATTGACCCGGACGGGCTCGAAGTGGTCGATGTCCGTGCCCTGGCTGTCCCCGCAGTACATGCACCGCTCCAGTCCCGGCGCCATCTCCGCGAGGACGCCTTTCAGCACGGGGTGTATGTGCCTGCGGACGGACGTCTGCTTCCATAACTGCCTGGCTCGCTGCTTGGGTACGGTCGCCTGCCCGATGTCACCGGTGTAGCCGGCCATGGAAGTCAGCGTCGCCTGTGGGAGTGGCACCCTCGTCACTCGGATCATGAATCGTGCCGTGGGTGACGGGAGTGGAGCCGGGCCGCGATTTCGTCGACGCGGGTGGCTGGTGAACTGGCCAGCTTGCGTTTCAGATGGCGGTACCGGTCCTTTTCCTCTTCGCTGGCCCGGCCTCGCACGACGTCCAGTTCCAGGGCGAGGAGTTCCTCCCGCTTCTGTTCGGCCTGGTCCGAGTAGGGGGTGTCGAGCCCGAACAGGTCCGAGAGTACGGCGTCGTCACCGCTGCCGAAGATGATGCGGTCGTAGAGGTGCTGGGGCACGACCTCGACAGGGCTGTCCTCGTCCGGGCCCGGCAGCCGGATCAGGCCGCCGGGGTCCGCCGCCTGGCAGATGTAGGGGCTGTGCGTGGTGACGATGAACTGGATGTTCGGGAAGTGCGCCTTCAGCCAGCCACCGATGCGCTTCTGCCAGGACACGTGCAGATGGGCGTCGATCTCGTCGATGATGACGACCCCGGAACTCGCGACGTTCGGCGTGCCGCCCGTCGTGTCCAGGACGAGTTCGCCGTAGGCGTCATGGATCTGCTTGAGGATGTCCACGACCAAGGCCGCCACCGTGCGGTAGCCGTCGCTCATCTCCCGCAGCGGGAATCGGTGGTTGCGGTTGACGACCCACAGGCCCTCTGAGTCGACGTTATCGATCCGGTAGTCGTCGGGCAGCAGGTCGTCGCCCAGGATGGCCAGGGCGGCCGCCTTGAGGTCCCGGGCGCCGTCCTTGTCCTCGAACGCGCGCAGGTGCTGCTCGATGAGCCAGCTCACGCCTTCCGCCAGCGACGCGTCCTCGTGGAAGAGGCTCGTCAGTCGGGCGACCGCGCCCGAGCTGGACATCAGCCGCTGGATGTCGCTCGAGCCCCCGGCGAGCCTGCGGAAGGGACCGTACCCCGCGCAGAACCATCCCACCGGATTGTCCGCCCAGGGGCCGCGCTGGGCGACGGGGCGTTCCTTCTGGTAGCCGATGGCGTTCAGCGCCGGCTGTCCGGCCCTGCTGGAACCCGGCTTGCCCGAGAGAGACGTCTGCTCCGCCGCGGTCCAGCGCAGCCCGGCCCAGATCGGCCGGACCGGACGCCGCCCCGTGGTGAACTGGTCCTGCTCCGGGTCATGGACCAGGCACACTTCGGCCTTCGCCACCGTCTCGTCCCGCGAGACCCAGGTGTCGAACCCGGGGACGAGACTGCGGGCCACGGCAGGTCCGCTGATCGTCAAGGCGACCGCGCGCAGCAGGGTCGTCTTCCCCGAGCCGTTACGGCCCGCCAGGACCGTCCAGCCGGCGTATGAGCCGTCGGGCCTGGTCAGGTCCAGGTCGACGTCGCGTGCACCGTGGAACGACCTGATGTTCCGTAGGCGAAGGTTCTTCAGGTACATGTCTCGTCCGCCCGGATCCCGTTCTGAGGTGAGAGCCAGACGACGGCCGGCTCCGTGGTGACTCTAACGCGGCGGCGTTGTGTCGCGTCACCGCAGGTCAGTGGCTGCCCTCCAGAAATGGGCTGCGCGGTCCGGCCCAGGTGATGGAGAGCTGTTCGCGGGCTCTGGTGGCCGCGACGAACAGCAGCGAGCGCTCGCGCTGCAGGTCACGGTCGTGCTGGGTACGGTCCTCGGAGACCGGCGTGACGGCGCCGGGCTGCGGCACGTGATCCGCGCCCACCCCGATGATTGCTACCGCCCGGTACTCCAGGCCCTTGATCCGGTGCATCGTCATCACGTGCACCCCGGAACCGATCGCCGGAGTCTGCCGCGGTTTCACCCTGACGGCCTTGATCCCCGCGTTGTGCAACGCCTCCACCGCCGCGTCCGCGAGCTTGTTGGTCCGGGCGGTGACGACGATCTCGTCCTCCTTCAGCCCTTCGCCCAGCCACTCCTCGACCCGTCCGGCCAGGCCGGTGAGTTCGGCGGCCGTGCTGGGGTATTCGGTCAACTCGGGCTTCGCCCCACCGAGAACGGACCGGTAGCCCCCCAGGTCCTCGGCCGCGTCATCGAGGTCGTCGAAAGTCGCGTCCCCCAGCAGACTCAGCGACGTTCCGAGGATCTGACGGGTCGTGCGGTAGTTCAGGGTCAGCCGCCTGGAGCGCCGCCCCCGCACATTGATGCCGTGGGCGCTCAGCGCGGTCCGGTTGTCGTAGATCCGCTGGTGGGCGTCGCCGACGATGAAAAGGTCGTCCTCGCCGACCGGGACGAGCGCCCGCAGCAGCTTCCAGTGCGCGGCGTGCAGGTCCTGGGCCTCGTCCACGACGATGTGCCGGTACGGGCGGGTCTCGTCGCTCCAGCCCGAGGCGATCCGGGCGGCCTGCGCGGCGAGTTGGGTGACTCCGACCTCACCGGCCGCGTCCAGCCGGTGCTCGAAGGCCTCGATCAGTCCCCACACCTGCGCCCGTTCCGGGCGGTTGAGGCGTCGGCCGCGACCGGCCCGGCTGGCGACGAGGTACTCGTCGCGGCTGCGCACGTCCTGGGCGAGCACGACCTGCTTCCACTCGGCCTCCAGGAAACGCGCGTCCCAGCGGTGCGGCTGCTGCTCCTCGGCCAGGTCCTCCCAGCGCCTGCGGATCTCGTCGTCACCGAGGGATTTGGGGGTCTTCGCGCCGAAGACCTCCTTGGCGATGCCGTAGGCGACCTTGTCGATGTTGCGGACGTCCACCTTCGCGGTGAGCTGGGTGCCGCCGAGGTCCTCCAGCAGCGAGCGCAGCAGTTCGGCGAGCGTGGTGGTGTAGGTGGTGAGCAGGATCGCCTGGCCGGGCGGCAGCCGTTCGGCCAGGGCCTTGACCCGGTGCAGGGCGACGACGGTCTTGCCCGTGCCGGGGCCGCCGGTGACCCGTACCGAGCCCTTGTTGGGGGTCTTGCGCTCGGCCAGGGCGCGCTGGGCCGGGTGCAGGAAGATCCGCCAGGCCGACAGCGGCTCGGACATGATCCGGCCGAATTCGGCGACGTCGCCGGTGACGACGAAGGACTCCTTGGTCGCGGGGCGCTCGTTGGCGGCCTCGTAGTCGTCCGGGTCGATGGTGTCACTGGTCGCGGCGACCGAACTGACGTGCTCCCAGACGTCCTCGACGGTCATGCCGTCGGCGAGGCAGAGGATCACGTCCCTGGCGAGCTTGGGCAGGTGCTCCACGAAGCCGAGTATCGCGTCGATGCTGCGGATCTCCCGCAACGCCGGTACGACCGAGGGGTGCACGCCGAGCCGGTCGAAGTCGGCGTCCGAGACGTGGGCGAAGACGGACGGCTCCTCGGTGGCGGGTGCCTGGGCGGGCTGCCCACTCAGGGTGCCGTGGAGGCTGGCGAGGTTGATCAGCTCGACGCCGCCGGTGACCTTGTTGATGTCGAAGATGATGTGGGACGCGAGGGTGTAGGCGTCGTCGTGCGGCAGCACCGCGACCAGGTAATAGATGCGGTCGGCGTAGTGCATCAGCACCGCGCGGAAGTTGTCGTTGATCCTGGCGGTGCGCACCCGCTTGTCCTCGGCGCCCTTCGGCGGCTTGAGGTTGAGTCCGTTGGCGTCGGGATCGCGCTGCATCTTCATGATGAACTGCAGGACCTGTGCCTGGACCGACCCGTCGAGCTTGTCGTAGTACTTGCCGAAGACGTCCGCCATGACGACCTGGGCCTTGGACATCACACATTCTCCAAACGCTCGGCCAACTCGGCCACATCAACTGTCCCGGTGTGTACGACGTGCCAGCCGGCCTCCGCGAACGCGGCGTCACGGTGCTCGTCCACGTCGAGGAACACCGCCACCCTGGCGTCCGGCCAGGCGAGTTCCGCCTGCTGCGCGACCCTGTCGTCGAGCTCGAAGCCGACCTCCGGGGCGCCGAAGTGACGGGTGCGGGCTTCCCGGCACAGGGCGAAAAGCAGTTCCTCGGCCTGCGAGGAGGCCCACTCGACCGCCTCCGCCCAGGGCTCCGGCAGTTCGTCGGGCAGGCCCGTGGTGGTGGGCAGCGCACCCGCGAGGAGGGCCACCGTGTGCGGGTCGAGCTGCCCGGCCGTGGACATCGCGACCTGGTGGAACGAACGCGGCAGTGCCGAACCCCGGTCGCCCGTCAGCAGCTGCAGCAGATTGGACCACCGCAGCCAGTCGGCCCACCGCGCCCGATGGCCGGGCTCGGCGACCGCCTCGTCGCGGTCGTCCAGCACGGTGAAGGCCGACCAGGCGGACATCCCGGGCTGCCCGGTCGCGGGCTCGGCCCGCCGGTCGAGCAGTCCGATGACGCGCAGCCCGCCCAGGGTGCGGACGTCCATCGCGATGGCGTCGGCGGCGGCCGGGTTGCCGGCGACCGGCAGGAGGCCGCCCGCCAGCACGTCCGGCAGCCGCTCGCCCACCGAACGCCGCTCGATCGGCTGCCGCGTCGCTCCGCCCCCGGCGAAGCCGCTGATCAGCGCCGCCGCCCTGCGGGACCACTTCTCCGCGTCGGGATCGGCGAGCACCGCGAGCAGCGTCTCGACCGGGTTGCGCAGTGCCGGGTCAAGGGTGTCGTCGGGGCGTGGGCCGCCCGTCAGCATCTGGTGGATCTGCCGGGCGGTCCGCAGCGCGCCCTCACCGAGGAGCGGTTCGGCAGGGGTGCGCACCTCGCGGTCGTCCGCGGTCCCCTCCACCGCCGCTTTCCAGGCCATCACGTCCGCGTGCGTGAACTGCCACACCTGCATGCCCTCGGCCCGTAGTGCCTCGCGCTTGGCAGAGTCGTCGGCGATCCGGTTGATGCCGGTGCTGGCGTGGAAGGCGTAGCCGTCGAGGAAGACCGCGATGCGCGTCGATGGCCCGTCGATCCGGGTCAGCAGATAGTCCGGTTCACTGGGCGCGGACGTCAGCTGCCGCACATGGTCCTGGAAGAGCCAGCGGGTGCCGCTGCCGTCTGGGCGGGTGAAGCGCAGCTCGTACTCCATGCCGCGTTCCCCGGCGCGGGGCGTCACCGAGCCGGACTCCGGGCGGCGGCTGCCCCAGTCGACGAGGGTGCGGACGAACTGCTTCTCCAGCTCGCTCTCGGCGAGTTGGTCGATGCGCACCCCGGACAGGGTGTCGACCTGCTCTGTGTCCCAGCCCGTGAGGATCTCGTCCAGGAGCTCCCTGGCGACCCGCAGCGACGCGAAGGGGTGTTCGTTGCTGCTGACGTGCGGCAGCAGGCAGCGGTGGCAGGGGGTGCGCAGGTTCTCCTTGCCGCAGGGGCAGTCCCGCAGGGCGGTCTGGGCGAGGGTGAGCACCCGGTGCAGCACGGTCGCGTCGGCGAGGTGCTCCAGGTAGCCGGTGCCACCCGGCATGGAGTCGTGCAGCACCAGGAAGCGGCGGCGCAGTTCCCGGGTGCCGCCCGGCATGGTCGCGGGTACGACGCGCAGGTGGTCGGGAGCGCCGCCGAAGTGCTTGGTTATGCCCAGCAGCAGCGCGGCCTTGAACGACACCAGCCGGGTCTGCAGTTCCATCGTGGAGACGGGCAGCAGGATCCGCAGCGCCTGCGTCGTCAGCTCGTGCGCGAGGACGAGTCGCTGCATCGACGCCGTCTCGGCGTCGATCCCGTCGTCCTTGTGACTGCACCAGTACGCGTGCCGGGTACCGATCCGCTGGGCGGCCCGGTCCCATGCCTGGGGGTGCACGCCGCGTACGGCCCCGCACTCCAGGCAGGTCTCGAAGCCGGGCACCTGGACGTCGTCGCCGGCGATCTGGTGCTCGGGGCCCGCGGCGGCGGCCGGGCCGAGGTTGAGGGTGCGGATGGTCGCCACCCGGGCGAACTCCACACCGAACGGCAGCTCTCCCACCCGCTTCCAGGCGCGCAGTCCCTGGGGCTGATCCGGGTCGATGTCCACCAGCGTGACGTCGTTGAACCGGCGCCGCTCCCGCTCGTCACGCTCGTCGGTGAGCCGTGCGTCCTCGCGCCGCTCGCGGGCGGTGACCCGTTCGGGCACGAGCACGGTGTGGAGCGCGCCGGGATCGGCGATCTGCGGCGTCAGGCAGCGCGGGCAGGCGGTGAGGTCCAGCCCGGACTCGGCGGTGGCGACGTAGCCGCACTCCGGACACAGCCGCCACTTGGCATAGGCGGTGTCGCCCTCACCGGCGCCCAGATCCAGGCCGTTGACGATGTACTTGTAGCCGTCGGTGTGGAAGGTGTTGCCGGGCGCCAGTTCCAGCAGGCCCATCCGTGAGCCGCGCCCGTACTCGGTCAACTGGTCCTGGAACTCGCCGTCGGCGTCCTTCCACCACAGCGTCGCGTCGAGCAGCGTGGCGTCGTCGTGGAGGGTGTAGTTGGGCAGCAGGCCCAGACGGACCATGGCGTTGACAGAGTTCTCGCCGACCAGGGCGTCCCTGCGCCGGTTGACCGACCTGCGCTCGGCGTAGAGCTGGCGGCGCTGCTCGTCGCGTTCGCGGTCCCCGGAGGCGGTGGACAGGGCGTCGAAGGCCCGGCCGATCTGCCGGGACCGGGAGCGCAGTGCCTCCAGGCGTTTGCGCCATGCGGTGGCGGCCTGGCCGACGGTCTGCTCCAACTCCAGCTGCGCGAACTGCCGCAGGCCCTGCTCGGCCTCGGCCGACATGCCGGGGAAGAGCTGGACGAAGGAGGACGCGAGTTCGGCGTGGCGGGCGTGGGCGACGTCCAGGAAGCGGCGGAACCAGCCGTCCTCGGCGAGCCCTCGGGTGAAGAGGGCGCCGATGCGGTGCGGCATGGGCTCCTCGGGCATCATCGTCCCCCGCCACAGGCTGCGGTCGGCGGCCCGGTCCAGCAGGTACGCCAGGTACTGGCGGCGCAGGATCTCGGAGGCGTCGAGGTAGCAGTCCGGCGGGATGATCCGGCCCGCGAGCATCTGCTCGGGTGCGTGCAGGTAGTACTGGTTGCGGGCACCGCGCGGTACGAAGGTGACGGTGAGCGAGTTGCCGGTGCTGCGGCCGGCACGGCCGATGCGCTGCGCGTAGTTGGCGGGCGCGGGCGGCAGGGAGGCGAGCAGCACGGCGGACAGGTCGCCGATGTCGATGCCGAGTTCGAGGGTGGGCGTGCAGGTCAGCACGTTCGGGTCGAACGGCGAGGGGCGGTTCTTGAAGGCCTGCTCGACCTCCTCCCGGCGGGCTCGGCTGAGTGCGCCCGTGTGCTCGGCGGTGAGGACGTCACCGGGCCGGTCGACCGTGTAGAGACGGCGGTAGTAGTCGTCGCTGTAGTCACGGTCGTCGATGGTGAACCTGCCGCCGCACTGGAAGCGCAGGCAGGGCGTGCCGAGCCAGTCCTCGCGCCGGCCGGGCGGGACGGTCTGCCGCCAGGTGCAGCTGTCGCAGCGGACGCCGTGGTCGTTGACACCCGTTCCGTCGGCCCCTGCTCTGTCCGCCCCGCTGCCGTCGTCAGCAGACGACGGGCCGGTGGCGAGGCTGTGCACCATGATGGTGCGCGGCCTGAGAGCGAAGACGGTCGAGCCACCCTCGGCCGGGTAGGTCGCCAGTACCTCGCGCTGCGCGAGCAGCTTCATGGCCTGTTCGGCGAGGGCGCGGGCCTCGCGTCGCTCGCAGCCGAGGGTGCGGTGCCCCCAGTCGGCGAACCAGGTGTTGTCGCGGGCCAGCGAGTCGAACTCGGATGTGCCGAGGCGCCCGAGGACCGGGAACGTCGGTGCGGCCAGGCCGCGCGGGAACGCGGGCATGCCCGTGGGCCGCCCGCCCCAGATCGGCCAGCGCCGGGCGCCGGCCTGGGCGATGTACTCCTTCAGCCAGGGGTGGAACAGTGCCCCGCGCAGCCGCATCCGCTCCAGCAGTCCGCGCAGGTAGACGACGTACTCGGCGTCGTCGGTGGGGAGGGTGATCTGTCCCGGTAGGCGCTGGTGGGCCTCCCGCAGCAGGGCGGCGACCGTGACGGCTTCGGGGAGGTGTACCTCGGCGGCGGCGGTCCGGGTCAGTTCGAGGGTTCGGCCCAGGCGTGAGCGCAGGCCGAACTCCATCAGCGTCTGGAAGACCATGCGGTCCTGCAGCATGTACGCGCCCGCGTCGCTGAACCCGTCGCCGCTGAGGAGGGTGCGGATCTCCGGGTTGTCGCGCAGGTCGGGCGGCACGATCGAGGCGAGCTTGCTCATCTCGCCCTTCTCGGCCGCCGTCACGACTGCTTCGGCGGCGTCCGTGGCCAGGTCGTGCACGGCGACCGGGGCGCCCGGCCTGAGCTGCTCGGCGAGCAGCCCGCGGAAGGTGAAGCCGAAGCTGCGGTTGGCGATGAACGCGGCCCGGTGGGTGGCGTCCTGGACGGAGTCGGTGAAGACCAGCAGCTTGCGCTCGTCATCGGTCAGGCCACGGTCGGAGAAGAGCTGGGTGGTGGTGACGGAGGCGAGGGTGGCGGTTCCCGCGCCGAGGAAGCGCATGCCGTCGGTCAGGTCGCAGGAGGGGCACTTGTCGCCCGCGTTGGCGGGGACGGGGCCGGCGACGGTGATGACGGGCACGGTGTCGTTGCTCGGCACCGTGCGCAATTCGGCTTCCTCCGCGTGGAGGAACACCGGGGTGTGCTCGCCGGGCCTGGCGCGGATCATCCAGCGGACGGCACGGTTGCCCTGTGCGGAGGCCCGGTAGATCTCCAGTGGCTTGGTCTTGAGCTGCTGCCACTCGAGATCCGTGGACAGCGCCGCCCAGCCGGAGCGCCCGCAGTGACGGCAGTACACGGCGGGGAGGTGGGCGCGGTAGGCCGGGCCGACGGGGCGGACGAACGGGACGGGGCTGTCCGGGGTGAGGGCGGAGGCGCCGTCGCCGGGGGCGTCCGGGTCCGTGTCGGCGTCGGCGGTGCTGTCGACCTCGGCGGACGGGTAGACGGCG
This sequence comes from Streptomyces violaceusniger Tu 4113, assembly GCF_000147815.2. Taxonomy (NCBI): domain Bacteria; kingdom Bacillati; phylum Actinomycetota; class Actinomycetes; order Kitasatosporales; family Streptomycetaceae; genus Streptomyces; species Streptomyces violaceusniger. Next base: position 2,760,846 of record NC_015957.1, read on the forward strand.
AGGTTGGCCGGGTTGGGCCGCGTGTCGCCGGTGGGGCCGTCGTCGTCGAACCAGCGGAAGTGGGGCGTCGGCGTCGCGGCGCGGATCACGCGGCGCACCTCACGGACCCAGAGCTGGGCCTCGACGCGGAGGAAGGGGATGGTGCGGTCGGCGATCGGGTCGTAGGCGCGGGCCGTCGAGACCAGCGCGAGGAGACGGGCGAGGCCGGTCGCGACCAGGTCGATGTCGGTCCGGGCCGCCTCGTCCCAGGCCGCGCCGCCGCCGCGCTTCGCGAACTCGCGGGCGATCTCGGGGACGGTGACGGGAGTGTCGCCCGCGACGTCGAGGAGGGCGCGGATCAGGTTGTGCTGGCGGAGCTTCTCGCCGAGTTGGATCGGGTCGGCGAAGTCCCTGCCCACGACGAGTTCGGCGAGTCGGTGGAGGGCCGACGGGTCGTCGAGGGGGTCGGGGACGGCGGCGAGGGCGGCCGGGGAGGGCACGGGGAGGAGGAAGTCGGGCTCGGCGACGAAGTCGCCGGGCGTCTGGCGGTCCTCCCCGATGAGGGCGGCGTCCGGGAAGGGGGTGCCGAAGACCTTCTCGGCGAATTCGAGGAGCAGTTCGCGGTCGGACTTCTGGGGGCCGTCGGGGGTGGGGGCCGCTTCGGCGGAGGGGGTGTTGCTGGTGGCTGCGGTGCGTCCGACGGCGCCGGTTCCATAGGTTGCGCCCGTTCCGCCGGTTCCGCCGCCGAGGGTGGCGGAGGTGGCGACGGGGGTGATCGTGCCGAGAGGGCGGCCCGGCTCGGCCTTGCCAGTGGCCGCCCCCAGGCGGCGCAACAGCATCGCCACATCGGTGCCCTGGGCGCCGTCGTAGGTGTGGAACTCGTCCAGGACGACGTACGTCAGCCCGCCGTCCTGCCAGAGCGGGACATCGGGGATGCGCTGGAGGAGGAGGTCCAGCATCTTGTAGTTGGTGAGCAGCAGGTCCGGCGGGTTCGCGCGGATGGCCTCGCGGTCGGTGATCAGGCGGCTGTTGGGGGACAGCTGGGCGGGGGTGATGGTGCTCGCGCCGGACTCGCGGGCGTAGGAGCCGGGGGCGTTCTCGTCCTCGTCGTCCGGGGGACGGTTGCCGGAGGCACCGCCGATGTAGATGCCGGCGGTGACAGAGGAGAGGGCGGCGTTCTTGGCGAGAAAGTCGTCGATACGGCGGGCCTGGTCGTCGGCCAGCGCGTTCATCGGGTAGAGCAGCAGCGCCTTGACGCCCTTCACCCCGGCGGCGCGGGCGCGGGCGCAGTGATCGAGGATCGGGACGAGGAAGGACTCGGTCTTTCCGGAGCCGGTTCCGGTGGTGACGATCGTCGGCTCGGGAGCGTGCCCTGACTTGCTGGACAGCCGCTCCCAGGCGGTGGCCTGGTGGGTGTAGGGGCGGAGGTCGGGCGACCAGTCCAGAACCTTCTCCCAACCGCGGGGCGCGTACCGGAAGGGCGTACGGACGCGGAGGTACGGGCCCCGGAAGAGGCGGCTCTCCGGCCGCTCAAGGAACGCCTCGAGCTCCTCGCGGACGTCGTCGTCGGCGAGCGCGAAGCTCGTCGTCAGGTACGCGGCGAGGGCACGGCGCAGATCCTCGGCGGCCAGGGAGGGAAGCATGGCTGGGTGCTACCTGCTTTCCGGGGCGGGGGCGGGCGTGGCGGTGGACTCGGTGAGCGTGGGCGAGGGCGTGGTGAGGGGGTGCTCGGCGAGGTAGGCGGCGTAGTCGCCGTATTCGCCGGCGTGGAGGCGGGCGGTGAAGTCCGCGTGGGCGCGGGTCATTTCCGCTTCGCGGTTGGGCTTGACCCAGCCTTCGGGGATGGCGGGGGTGGGGTCGCCTGCGCGGGCTGCCTTGGCCCAGGCCTTGACGAAGGCTGTCTCTTCGGGGGTTTGGCGGATGCCGACGTTGTGGGTTGCTGCGCCGATCTTGTGCCCGTCAGGGGCGAAGAACATCTCCCACTCGTACTTGCGGAGTACGGCGAACTGGGAGCGGTACATGGCGCAGAGTTGCTCGGCGGTGAGGCCGAGCATCACGGCGACGAGCGCGTCGATCTCGACTAGGGCCATGCGGCGGTCGTAATCCGTGCGGAGGGGGGTCGCCATGGACCAGGTGGGTTCGACGGCCTGGATTGGTGGCCGAGCGGATTCGGGGTCGGTCCAGCGGTCGGTGAGCCAGGTGGGCTCGAAGAGCTCCTCCCAGAAGGGGGCGTAGTCGCGGGTCAGGCAGTTCAAGCGAAGCGTGCGCAGTAGGAGCGGAGTGCTGAGGAGGTGTTGCAGCGGTGCAGGGAAGCGGCGAGCCAGCTCAAAGTTGACCGCCGTCGTCCCTGATACTTTGACCAAGTAATCAAGCGCGACTGAAGCCCACAGGCCACCGACAATGGCAGTGCTCCGGTTGTTCTCCAATGCCATGGTGTGCACCGCGTGAACATGCGTTGGTCCGGGCGGCAAGAGTGCGGCATGCAATGACCGTTCGGTATTCGAAGTGACCATGCGACGCCATGCGAGCCGAAAATGCTCACGCGAAGGGGTTCCATCCCAGGCACGCTGCGCTGCAACGAATTCATCCGGAGTGCATGATCTCCTATAGTTAACTCGAGGAATGACAACCGTCGGCAGGGATTCCAGCTGCCAGGCCGAATAGTCCTTATTGGACTTGCACTCGACATTGGGCTGCTTCGCGAATGGAGTAGCCACAGAGAAATGCGGCCCCTGCAGCACAACTTCCTCCCATGAACTTGGCGTATGCGTATGCCACTCAATCACCCGCTCCCTCTTGGCCTTCCCTTCGTCGAGCTCCAAAGACCACCAATATTTATTATCTTGGATTCGCTCCGGGAAGCGCGACAGGGTCCGGAGAACTTGATTTTCAGCCGTCGTTACAGGACGCAGCGCACGCGCTTCTGACGCTGGCGTCCCCGGCGGGTCCACAAGCGCCGCCCAGTCGGCGAGGGTTTCGAGTGTTACGTTTACGATCCTTCCAACGTGCGGTCGCGTGTCCCAGCCACCCTCAGGAAATTGAATGCCTGGCAGCTCACCCCGGCCGTCATGGCTGAAAGAGTGATCCACCATAGATGGGTGGACTACTCGCGCGATCTGCTCGAACCGGATCCCCCTTTCGGTCCCATAGACGCTAATGCCGAAATTCTTATTATTGTCTACGTCCTCAAATAGTAGGATGTTGTTGCCGAACTGAAAATGGCGCCGGAGTCTTGCGTATGTTGCCGCACGGAACGCGCCTCCAGTTGGAAACGAGAAGTGATTCTCCTCGTGAATTAGGGCCGCGGATCCACTGTGTGCGGTGTTGCGCCAAACCTGTTCCATGAAACTCATGTACAGGTTAGTCTTCATTCCAGAAAGCAATGGATGAGTTGCCGGTGACCCCAGATGCTCGCTAACCCCTGCCCAAGAAGTCAGGTCAAGTAGATACTCTTCCATCGCGGATTGTTCGAGAAGTGCTTTCTCCTTACGATCTGTCTTTACTTGCACTGGCGCGTTCTCGATCAAGCCAAACCAAGCGTCATGTTCCGCGACAGCGAGTTCGTCATCCCACTCGAACTTGACCCAGGGCGGGTTTCCTACCTGAAGGTCGAACCCGCTCTGCTCGAAGATGTGCGCGAACTCCAGCTCCCAGTGAAAGAACCCCTCCCGCCAGGAGATCGCGTCGACCTCACTCAGCCAGGGGAACCGAACCATCACTGATGGCAAGTCCGCGCACTGGCTCATCACCCGGTCGAATTCGTCGTCCATCGCCAGCTTGTCGAACTCGCCGGTATCGGCGAACAACCCAAACTCATCGTCCAACCCCGCCGCGCCGCCACCGATACGGCTGGACTGCCGCGCCTTCACCTTGGCGGCTGGGACGCCCAACACCGCCTCGCAGAACCCCAGCCATTCCTCCATGCTGGGCGGCGTTGGAGTGTCGGGCTGCCCCAGTGGCCAGAACCACAGGGCGCACCAGGCGTCCATGACCAGCTTCAGTCGACCACGCGGCGAGCCCGGCTCGTTCAGTGCGCTCTCGATCTGCTCACGCGTGACGTCTCCCGACGCCTTCTCCAGCGACTGGTCGGGGTCGACCTCCCACACGTCGATCTGGCGCCGGACCTCCCGCTCGCTCACGATCAAGCGGCGCTGGGTCAGCTTCCACAGCCGCTCGACTCGCGTTGCCAGCGCCAGCAGTCGCTTGCCCTGGGCCACCGACGGCGTCGCAGTGACAGCCGTACGCCACTTCGCCAGAGCATCGCGCCCGTTCTTCACCAGCTCCTTGGCCTGCTTGGCATCTGCGACCGCGCCCCAGCCCTTGGCCGGCAGCAGGAAGTGGTGGATCTCCTTGCCCGCCTGAAACTGGTCTTCCTCGGCTCCTGCTCGCAGCGGTCGGTCCGTCGGGACCGTCGTCAACCATGCCTTCCGCTTCAGGGCCTCCGCCGCATACACCGCCCGCCGGGCCCCGATCAGCGAGTTGCCGCGCCGCAGATGCAGGCCGAACCAGGGAGCCTTCAGGCCCTCGTGCATCGAGTTGAGCCACAGTGACACCTCTGCCAGCTCCACCGCCGTCTGGTTGAGGTCGACGCCGTAGCAGTTGTGCAGGGCCAGGTACGCCTTGACCTTCTGCAGCTCCGCCTCGTACCGGTCCGGAGGCAATTGTTCGCCACCCAGCTCCGCCATCCTGCGCTTCAAGTACTCTCCAGCCAGCTGATTGATGGCCTCATTGAGAAACGCGCCCGAGCCCAGGGCGGGCTCACACACCGTCAGGTCCAGGATCGCCCGTGCAGGCGTCGTCTCACCGTCCTGGTCCAGCAGCTCAGCCAGCGCGTGCTTGACCGTGCTGCGGGTCAGTACCTCCGGCGTGTAGTAGGACGCCGACCGCTGCCGTTCCCGACCTGACAGGCGGTACACGAAGCTGCCCTTCTTGTGCAGAACACGCTTCTTCACGCCCGTCAGCTCGTCCGTCCGCTTGACGAAGACGTCCTCGTCGTAGTTGTCGGCGTCCTTCAACGGCACGACCCAGGTGCCGCTCAGCCCGTCCGAATCCGGCTTGGCAACCTCGTACAGGTCATCCCACGCGAAGAAACCGGTGTAGGACATCAGGCCCTCGTACACCGCGCCAAGCTGGTTGATGCCAAGCTGTGCGTACGAGATGAAACCCTTGCCGGTGCCGCCGCCGGCCTTGCCTCGTCCGCTGCGCCGCCCCTGCGTCAGCATCAGCAGGTTGAGCACCCGCCACAGGACCTTGTTCCGCAGCCGCGTGTCGATCCGCTCGCCCTCGACCGACACCGAGCCGATCAGCGGGGTCGCGCCAGCCTTGAACAGGTCGCTGCGCAGAGCCTCGAAGCGCAGGCCGTCCGCGTCGAGGACGGTCACTCCGTCCTCGGTCGGCGTCGCGTCCGTGCCCAGAGGGCGGTGTCCCTGGTCGACGAGCCAGAACAGCAGGTCCAGCGACTCGGCGAAGTGGAACCCGTCCTGGGCCTCCTCCGGAAGGTCGTAGGAGACCAGTTCGCCGAGCCGCGCGAGCCCGTAGCCGTCCTGGTAAGCGTCGTCCTTGCTCGGCAGGATGCCAAGCTCAGGCCGGGCCTCCGCGTAGAGCAGGAACAGGATCCGGTACAGATACCGCAGCGACTCCCGAGTGAGCCGACTCGCGAGGTCGGCCGGGTCGCCCAGCTCCGCCGGATCGGCGCCGCCCTCCTTGAGCCGGTCCAGGATCTCCTGGGCGATGAGCTCGACGGACTGCCGGAGTCCCTCCCTCAGCTCCTTCGAGACGCCCACCGCATGCTTGCGGCCCTTGTCGACGAGACCGTCCAGGTACCCGGCGACACCACCCTCCGTCAGCAGTGACTCCGCACCGAACAGCGCGGCCACCGCCTCCAGTTCCTCGCCGTCCGCGCTGAGGTTGCGGTCCAGCGCCTCGTCGACGCTCACCGCGAGGAACCGGCCCTCGTGCCAGGCCGTGCGGTCGGCGAGCAGTACCGCGCCGCCCGCGAGGAGCAGGACGTAGCGCGGGGCGTAGCCGTCCTCGCAGCCGAAGAGGAAGGTGACCGCGTCGGCCGCGCCGGTGATGAGCTGCTTGCCGTCGAGCTGGATCGGGTCGAGGAGTTGTGCGCCGCCGTCCTCGATGTCCGCGACGACGAGTTCGCCGTCCACCTGCCAGGTGACGTCGAGGGCGACGAGTTCCAGGCCGCCTGGGCCCGTGACGGCGAGCGCCACCGGCACCGACCGTTCCTTGTCGCCCTGCATCACCTCGAAGTCGCCCCGGCGCAGGCGGGTGTGGGTGGAATCCTCAGGCTCCACAGCCGCAGTCTCCGCGTCCTTGCCCTCGCCCTCCGGCTCGACATACGCCAGCGCCGCCAACAGGCGGTCGTTGAGCTCCCGTACCTCGGGACCGTCGAACGCCTTGTTCTCGGTGATGCGGACCTTGGCCTTGAAGTACTCGCGGCGCAGGCCCTTCACGCCCGACCGGGACGACGGAGCGCCTGCCCGGTCAGCGGAGGTCCAGCGCTTGCGCAGCTCGGTGAGGTCCTTGGCGAACAGCTCGGCGAGGTAGTGGGCGGAGATGTACTCACCGCGGTTGGTGATCGCTTCGAATGCCACGGTGTCACGCGCCCCTCTGCTGCTGAATCACGTTGCCGCCGGCGGCTGCGGGTGGCGCCAGGACGCCGATCACACGAACCATCGCCTCGCCCTGTGTGGCCAACTGCTCGATGAGCTGCTCGACCTCCACCGCGGTCTTCTGCACGCGCGTCTCCTCGTGCTTCCGCCGCATGCCGCTGAAGCTCAGTTGCTCGAACGTCGACAGGCTGGCCTTCCGCCATGCCTCCAACCGCTGTTCGTACTCAATGAGTTGCTCCACCAGCGGGGTTTCCTGTTCGGTGCGCAGTTCGGCGATGTGCTCGCGGCTTGCCCTCACCGCCGCCGGAACCAGTTCCTGGAGGGCCGTCCTGTCGCCGGTGAAAGGTCGGTTGAGCATTCCCGGCTTGACTCCGGCCCGTTCGAGTACGCCCACCAGGTCGTCGTCGAAGACGGGTGTGCCGCTCGCCAAGCCCGTTACACACGTCCAGGCCAGGACGGTCGGGTGGCCCTTGGCGTTGGAGTACATGCCCTGCGTGAGGAACACCGGTTCGCCGACGTCCGCCGTGATGATCGGGGCGGTGTTGCGGGTGAGTCTGACGAGGACCTTGTCGGTGAGCCACTCCACCACCGGGTGCTGGTCAGTGAGGTAGCTGACGTCGGGCCAGCCGGAGGTCTCGGTGCGCTCCTGCTTGGTGATCGCGCCCTTGGCACGGTTGCCGCTGCGCTCGCGGGCGCGGTCCAGCCGGTCCTGGCCGAACTGCTTGTCGAAGGTGACCCGGAGCTGGTCCAGGACCTGCCGTTCGTCCAGGTACGACTTGGGGAGGACCAGCAGGCGGCGCTGGAGTTCCCGGTCCGGGGTGAAGACCATCATCTTGGGGTGGTCGTCGTCCCAGTGCTTGCCGATGCGCTGCTCCGGGTTGTCGTACACCTCCTCCAGGCCCTCTTCGACGAACGCGCGGGTGGAGGCGCACAGTTGAGGCACCCGGAAGCCCGGTGAGTCGCCATCCGGGGTGTGGTCGGCGAGGAACGCCTCGAAGGGGTCCAACGGGACCGACGGAACGGCAGCGTCGAACGGTTCATCGTTCGCCAGGAGCCGTTCCATGATGGCGTTCGTCTCGGCGTCCTCGTCGCGCAGGCCCAGGATGGAGGCGGCCTCGCCGAGGGTGCGGTGGACCTCGTCCTCACGCCTGAGCAGGCGCTCGGACACCGCTCGGTCGGCCGAGGGGTGGTCGGGGTCCTCGTCGGCGGTGAGCAGCAACAGCGCGCGGATCTCGGGGCAGTGCTGTTGGCCGTAGCGGTCGATACGGCCGTTGCGCTGCTCGATGGTGATCAGCGACCAGGGCAGGTCGTAGTGAATCATCTGGTGGCACTGGCGGTGCAGGTTGACGCCCTCGGCGGCGATGTCGCCGGTGAGCAGGACCCGCAGTTCGCTGCTCGCCAGTCCGAAGTCCTTGACGGTGCGCTGCTGCTCGTCGTCGGAGAGTCCGCCGTGGAGCTGGCGGACGGCGCCGCTGGTCTTTCCCCGGCTCGGGGCGAAGCCTAGGGCCGACGGCAGGGTGTCCTGCAGTATCTGCAGGGTGGCGCGGCGTTCGGAGAAGATCACGACGCGGGCGTCGGACCCGGGGCCGACCTTGATCTCGTCCTTGAGGACCTTCACCAGCTGCCGGAACTTGGCGGCGCCCTCAATGTCTATGGCCTCGGCGATGGTGCCGAGGTTGACCAGTGCCTCGCGCTCGGCCTGGCGTTCCTGTGGGTTGGGGCTCCGGTCGATGCTGTCGATCCGGTTGTCGACCGTTTCGACGAGCGCGGAGTGGGAGGAGAGGAAGGACTTCAGCAGGGTGTAAGGGAAGAGCCGGGCGCCCTTGCCGGAGACAGGGGCCTTGCGGCCGTCCTTCGGGTTGATCCAGACGTCGTACAGCTCGTCGAAGACCTGCTGCTCGGCCGGGGTCGCCGTGCAGTCGATGGCGACGGGCGGCTTGCGGGTGGCCCACATGTGGCCGATTTCGGCGGAGACATCGGGGGACATCTTGTGCCGCCGGATGTAGAGGTGCTGGAGCTGCGTCTCGTCGTAGTCGCTGGTGTTGGGGATGGCCGTCGGGTCGAGCAGGCTCAGCAGCTCGCCGAAGGACTCCCGCTGGCCGTTGTGCGGTGTGGCGCTGGCCAGGATCAGGGCGTCGGTCTTCGGCGCGAGGAGCTGCGCGAGGCGGTTGTTCTTCGTCCCGGTGTTGATGAGCTTGTGCGACTCGTCGATGACGACGGCGTCCCAGGTGACCTGCATGAGATGGCTGCGCCAGCGGTCGGAGCGCAGGGTGTCGATGGAGATGATCGCGCGCTTGTAGTAGGAGAAGGGGTTGCGGCCGGCCGGGATGTCGTTCTTGATCCGCTCGATGCCGGCCGAGTCCAGCCGCACCACCGGGATCGCGAAGCGCGTCCACAGCTCGTGCTGGAACTGTTCCAGGATGTGCTTAGGTGTCACCACCAGGATGCGCTCACCGCGTCCGCGTCTGATCAGTTCGGACAGCAGCAGCCCGACTTCAAGGGTCTTGCCGAGGCCGACCGCGTCCGCGATCAGCAGTCGGGGGCGCAGGGCGCGCAGGGCGGCCTTGGCGGGTTCACGCTGGTAGGCGAGGTCGTCGACGAGGTGGGTGCCCACGGTGGCGAGGCGCTGCTCGGAGAGGGGCAGCGGGGTCTTGCGGATCAACGCGTCGATGAACAGGCGCGAACGGCGGCACTCGGGGGAGTCGTCGGGGACGAGCTCGGTGTCCTCGGGACGCAGTGGGGTCACCTGGTCGAGGCTTTCGTGCGCGAAGAAGACCGCCCGCTGGTCGCGGACCAGGGGTGAGATGCCCCGTACGTCCAGGCGGGTGCCGTCCTTAGCGGTTTCGGCGGCCTCCACGACCAGCCAGTCCTCGTCGCGGGCGCGGACCTGCATCCCGGCGGCGAACCGGACGCCACCGGACGCATCGCCCGGCACGTTGCCTGACGCACTGTCGGCGACGGTGGTCATCGGCGGGTCTCCTTCGATTGCTGCTCTGCTGCTGTGCCGTTCAAGCACTGGGCGTTTGTGGTTTGTGCAGGGGTTTGACGGGGTCAGCCGCCGTAGTCGCCGCGGCGGTCCTCGATACGGCTGCGCCATCGTGCGGCCCAGCGGTCCGGCATGGCGTCCGGCTGGGGCCCGGGATCGAGCGGCTCCGCGGGCCTGGGGAACGGCGCGGCCTCGGGCACCGGCTCGGGGGCGATGTCCGGAACGTCGTCCGGCTCGGCGTCCACCGCAGCATCAGGATCCGGTACGGCATCCGGTGCCTCGACCGGTGTGGCCTGCCGCTCCAGCACCGCCGCGAGGAACGCCTCCGGCAGCGGCGGGTACGCCTGCGCCTCCGTCGGCACGCCGAAGTCGAGCAGGCGTCCCATCGCCTCCTCCAGCACGTTCTGTGCCGTCGGCCGGTCCTCGGCGTCGAAGGCCAGCGTGTGGGTGACCAGGTCGAGCAGCGCGGGCGGGAGGCCGGTCAGGTCGGGCTGGATGTCCAGCGTCCGCTGTGCCGGCATCTGCGCATAGAAGGGGACGTGGCCGGTCGCCGCGTGCGCCAGCGTCGCACCGAGGCTGTAGACGTCCGACGCCTCGCTGGCCTTCCGGGAGTCCGCCGCCTGTTCCGGTGCCATGTAGGAGAGGGTGCCGAGGGCCGCGCTCGCCGTGGTCAGGCCGGTACCGCCGCTGACGTGGGAGATTCCGAAATCTATGACCCGGACGCCGTCCGTGGCGACCAGGACGTTGCCGGGCTTGAGGTCCCGGTGCAGTAAACGCACCGAGTGGATGTGCATCAGGGCGTCAGCGAGACCCGCTGCCAGCCACCACGCACCCAGCTCGCTGACCGGGCCGTGCTGCTCCACCAGCTCCAGCAGCGAGGGCGCGTTGATGTACTGGGTCGCGATCCACGGCGTCGCGGCTCGTGGGTCGGCGTCCACCAGAGCGGCGGTGTGGAAGCCGCCGACGCGGCGGATCGCCTCCAGCTCCAGGGCGAAGCGCTTGCGGAAGTACTCGTCCTCCGCGAGCTGCGGCCTGACGACCTTCACCGCGACCGGGCGGGTCGAACGGTAGCCCAGGTACACGACACCCATCGCGCCCTGCCCCAGTCGGCCGACCAGTCGGAAGTTCCCGACCGTCGTCGGGTCGCCCGCTCTGAGCGGCTGCAGCACCTTTGCCCCCGTACTGTCCTGACCTGGCTGGACGAGAGCGAGGTTATCAGCGGGTCGGTTCACTGATCCTGCGCCTCCTGGGACTCGCTCTTCCCCGAAGAGGCACTGGTGGCCGACGGCGGCAGCAGGGCGCCCCTGGTCAGCCCGTCGTACGCGAGCGCACCGACCCGGTCGCCGATGGCGGCGGCCTCGCGCAGCAGTTCCTCGAAGGCGGCCAGACGCCGGAAGGCCTCGCCGTACTCACGCTGGTGCCCGATGTCCATCTGTGGAAGCTGCGCACCCGAGGCGTTCAGGCGGAGGGTGCCACTGGCGGTGGTGCTGCGGCGGGTGTTGGCGGCGCTGCGCAGGAAACCGCGCAGGTAGTCGGTGTCGAGCTGATCGGTCCGGGAGGTCGGCTCGCTGCCGTCCAGGTCGACCAGACCGCCCCGGACGAGATCGCCGAGTCCCATCGGCGCGGCCTCGATGCGGCCGGGGCCGGCCGGGAGCTCGGGGAGCAGGTCGAGCAGGTCCTTGGCGAGGCTCTGGATGTGGACGCGCAGGGCAGCGTACTCGACGGGGTAGTCGCCGTGATGGGGGGTGACGTAGCGGCTGGGGCTCAGGTCGACGTCGTCGTCCAGGATGTCGACGGGCGGAACGTCCGCGATCTGCTCCGGCGTCGGTGCGCAGTCCTTCATGCCGATGCCGTCCGGGTCGGCGGTGCTGAGGTCGATCATGCGGATGTGTGTCGGGGCGGGGTCGCCCTGGGCCGGTCGCCGCAGGATCCACAGGTGCACGGGCTGCGAGTGGCTGGACATCAGACCGGGCGGCAGTGCCACCACGGAGGCCAGCAGTCCTCGGCGAACCAGTTCGGCCCGGATACGGCGACCGGTCTTGCGGTAGGCGACGGACGAGGGCAGCACCAGCAGCGCCCGGCCGCCAGGAGCGGTGTGGGCGTAGCAGTGCTGGACCCAGGCGAGTTCGCTCTCCGAGCGCGGGGGTACGCCCAGCTCCCAGCGGGGATCGAGCAGCAGGTCGTCCCGCCCCCAGTCGGGCACGCCCACCGGGGGATCGCAGACGACCAGATCGGCGCGGAGGTCGGGGAAGGCGTCCTTGCGCAGCGAGTCTCCACAGGCCAGCGTGGCGGTCCTGCCGTCGAGCCGGGCACGGAACTCGGCAATGGCGGCCGTCGCCGGATTGAGTTCCTGGCCGTACCGGTGGGCACCCGGGACGGCAGTGAGCAGCAGCGTCCCGATGCCGCACGCCGGGTCATAGACCGTGCCGATGGTGCGGTCCGATGCTCCGGCTGCATCGTCGGCCGATCCGGTGAAGGCCGCGACGATCCGCTCCAAGGCGAGGGTGGTCATCGGCTCACCGCCGCTGCGGGTGGTGGAAGCGATGCAGCGCTCGACAAGGTCGGCGTAGAGGGCGTGTGCGTCACGCTCCGCGGACAAGGCGGTGAGGGCAGCTGCGGCGGGCTCGGCCAGCGGCTGCTCGACGGCGGTTCCGAGCAACCGCGCGCCGACCGCGCCGAGTGCGGTGAGCAGGTCGTCGCCGTACTGAGCGCGCAGTTCGTGCCACAGGTCGACCTCAGCGGAGGTTTCCCGGCCCTTGCCCTGCCGGTCCAGCCACTGCTGGACTTCCGTGAGCGCGAAGAGGGGGCTGGTCGCGGTGCCGGCGGCGGGGCGCGGGAAGTCGGAGTGGCGGCGGCGCCAGTTGGAGACGGCGGCACGGGTCACCCCGGCGAGGCGGGCGATCTCGGCAGCCGTGACGACTGCCGCGGGGGCGGATTCGTCGGCGGCCATGACGGGACCGTACACACCTCAAAGGACATAGACAAGATGCCTGCGTTAACACCGCTAACAGTGCGGTGATATTCCTGCCCATTTCGGAATCCAAGCAGCAAGGAACCGCACCTCAAGGGGACAAACGGTCAGCCGACGAGTGAGAAGGTCAACCCTCGTTGCCGTGGCACGCGGCGAAGCCGATGAAGGCCGCCCATGCGGTGCGGTCCATGGTGAGTGCGAGGCTGGGGGCCAACTTTGAGTCCCGGACGTGGACGATCCGTTGCGAGGCCGCCGCCTCCACGCACTGGCCCCCTCCGCGCCGCTGTAACTGCTCTTGAACCACCGCAGATCCTGAGCGACGGCAGTGATCCTTCGGGTGTTCATAGCTCCCCCAGCGACTTCTCGATGTAGGCCAGCGACTCACACGGGGTGAGGGCCTGAGCAAGGTTCCCCCGTACGAGGACTTGCCCCTGCCTGTACGTCCGTCGCGACGATCTGTACAGACCAGCCCCGTACAGGCGTCGTAGCTGGTCAGCGCCACGCGGCCCCCCGGCAGGCTCGCCGCCATGGAATCCTCGGACACCGCCATCGCACCGACGCCCCAACCCCCGGCTGTCCTACACGAGTTCGTCATGTGTTCACCTCCACACCGTGCGGTGCCCGCCTCGCCCGGCGTCTCGTCTCGCATCGGCTCGACCAGTGGGGATACGCCTACGACTCCGCAGCGAACGAGACCCTCACCCTGATCGCGGCCGAACTCGCCGCCAACGCCGTGCTGCACGGCCACGTGCCCGGCCGGGACTTCCACCTCCGGCTGACCGTAACCTCCGACGCCCCCCGTGTGGAGGTGGCGGACACCCGTACCGAGCGAGTGCCTCCCTCGTCTTCGCAGGAGCCGCCCGGCAAAGCGGAGTCGGGCCGGGACCTGCTCATCGTCGCCGGGCTGGCCACCCGCTGGGGTACCGGCCCGCGACTCGGTGCACCGGGCATGACGGTATGGGTCGAACTCGCCCCCGCAATGCAGAAGGGTGGCGTGTGGGGCGCATCAGACTCGATGCCGCGACGCATTGCAAACAACGTCGACGCGGCCCATCCTGAGCTGCAGTCGAGTGCGTCTCAGCCGACTCGACGGCTGAGGCAAGAGGGGGCGACATGACCGGTTTCGGGACTTGGCCCGGGCAGACGCCGGTGATCGGGCATCGGAGCGTCGGAGGCCCGGGTCACCGCTGATGAGATTTGTCCCACTGGACCACCGAAGGGTCCAGACCGCGGTCATCGGAGACAGGTACTCCAGCGATCCTGTGATCCTGCCCATGGATCACCACGAACTGGACCACTGGCGCAAGCTGCACCCCGACTACACCTACTGGTGCGGGATCCAGCTGGGCGGCTGCGGCGGTGAGTTGAGTGACCGGCGCTACACCGACAAGGTGTGCCACTTCGCCCACCACCCCAATGCCGTGTGTCATCGCACCGCCAACGGTGAGTCCAGCGCAGATCACCTCTTCGTCAAGCGCGGTGTGGAGCGACTGCTCGAACGGCAGGGCGTGCCGGGCGAGGTCAGCGTCCGTGATCTCGGCGCTGGCCCGGGTGGTGCCGTGGACGTGCTTGCTCCGGGCATACGACTTCGAGTGAGGTTCCAGCTCGGTGCTCTGGACTTTCCGGCCTGGCGTCGCGCCGCCGACGAGTTCGACGAGGACGCCGTCGGCGTGGACTGGATCTTCGCACAGGACGGTGCGGTGACCCGGGAGCTGCTGGACCGTCAGGGTTTTCTGCTCCGGGTCCGCCTCGTCACCCACGGCGGAGAGCGTCGCGTCCACATCGGCGTGCAGGCACACGGACATCCGCTGCACTGGGAGCCGTTGGAGGAGTGCACGCTGTCGCCGACGGGCCTGCTCACTCCACACCTGGAGAGCGTGCGCCCGTCCCGGCCCCATCCCGAACCCGCTGGCTTCCCCGTCCAGGGTGCTCTGCTCTTCGCTCCCGTACCGGGCGGCGAGGCCACGGCAAGCGCGCCCGTCGTGGTCGGCGGGGATCGGCGTCTGCTTGCCGCCTACGTCAAGCCTGTGGGCAGCGCGGTCACCCCGGCCTTTCTCTCCGTTCCCGCGGACACTGAGGTCCCGCTCGCGGGGCGGGTCTACCGCGTACCTGACGGAGCGCGTGTTCTTGTGGCGGACGGCGGCACGGGCTGGGTCGTGGCCGCTGAGCGCTACATCCGCCTGAACGCCGACGAGGCTCAACGCACAGGGCTGTGGTCGCTTTCCCCTGTCCCGGCCGTTGCATGCGAACGGTCTTCTGTGGGTGGGACAGGCCAGGCCGGCGCGACCGCGGAGAGTTCCACCGACGCTTCGAGGCCCACGTCCACGGCAGGTACTGCGGCTGACGACGAAGGGCTTCCGGGCGGGGCGAATCACCGGCCCGGGAACAGCAAGCGGGCCAGGGACCTGATCAGTCAGCTTCGCCCGCTCGAAGGTGCTCTGGGAGAGGCAGCCGGGAGACAGGTCACCCGGGCCATCAACGGCGCCGAGTTGTGGCTGGCCGCTGCGGCGAACGAGCGTGGCGGCGCGGCGAACGAGGGTGGGCGGCATGTGCGGCAGTTGGAACTCGCGCTCAGGACCGCGAGACGCGACCTTCAGCTGGAAGATGAGGCACTTCCTTCGATACGCCCCCTCAGTCCCTGAGGACGGCATCGGCGAGCTCTCCCGAACCGGGTGTTCCGTGCGACCCGGTCGGCACTGCAAGGGCGGAGGCGTCGAGGAGTCAGGGGGTGCCGTGCGAGCCCAGGGCGGGGGGCACGCTCGGGCCGAAGTTCACCGCGAGGCTGCGGGTCGGCGTGGCCAAGAGCTGACTGCCCCGGGAATAGGTGCAGTTCGAGACGTATGTCAGTGGCGCCGGATAACCTGCGGGGGTGTATGAGATGACCGACCCCGTGGCGGCCCGGCAAGCCGCCATTGCGGCTGAGAAACGTCGTCTGGCCGAGCAGAGGCAGCGACGTGAGGCTGCCCCTTCGCACAGCACCAGTGGATTCGTCCTTCGCAAGTGGCGGTGGCTCGGGGTGAACGGCGCCGAAGCCGTGAGCGCCGTGCAGGAAGTGCTGGAGGAGCTGCAGCAGGCGAGCGGCGGTGAAGGTGCGGACGGCGGCGGTCATCACAAGGAGGAGCTGCGCAAGGCGGTCGAGGGTTCTCCCGGGGCGGACGCCCTGCTGCCCGCAGTCGGAGCACTGCTGGGGCAGTGCACGCCCACGGACGTCCTGAGGCACCTTCGGACTCTGCACGCCGCGGGAGTGGAGTGGCTCACCCCTGAGGGGACGGACCGCCTGGCGGTCCTCTGCTCCACCGCCCCCAGTCTGCTGCTGGCCCGCTCGTCCCGAAGCCTGACCGGTGGACCCGCGTACTCGCTGTTCACCTCGGTCGCCATGGGCGGAGCCGTGCCCGTGCCCAGGACACTGCTTCCCGAGGTGCTCCGCTGGGCTCCGCTGCCCGTCATCGACGACCTCATCGAGCACGGCGGGATCCTGCCGGAGGACGACCCGTGGGCGTATCGGGGCGACGACGAGGCACTCTACCTGCGTGCCCGACTGGTGCCGGGGCAGGTGACGCGGGACGAGGCCCGTGCCCTGGACTGGACGTGGTTCCTGCGTCGCGCGGAATTCGTGTCCGGCGAGGAACCGGACACCGGCGGGTCCGCTGCCGACGGCCGGCCGGACGTCTGGGACTTGCTGTTTGAGGCATCCGTCGGGGACGCCACGCGCCTTCAGGAGCTGGACGCCGCACTTCCCCAGGAACAGCGCATCCAGCTGCGCAATCTCAAGGCCGGATCCCACGAGGGGAACTGGCCCCGGAGCTTCCTTGCCGACCGCGGCCTGTGGGCGCTGATGTCCACGCTGTGGGACCCCCAGTCCACTGTCGATCCGCGGCTCAGCGACTTCCACGCCTGGACGGCCATTCGCAGAGCGTACGATCTCGTGATCGAAGGCCGCGTGGAGGAGGCGGGACGGCAGTCCGCGGCTTTCGACCGCCCCCTGAAGCCCGGCAAGAAGCTTCCGCCGAGTATGCAGGGCATTCTTCCCGAAGCCCTCAACATCGCTGCTTACGCTGCTCTCGCACGTGAGGATCTGCAGGACGCCGAAGCGTTGACGGAACGCGCGGCGGCGCTGACCGACGAAGCGGCGGGCAACCTCCGGCTCATACGCGTATGGCGTACGACGCCCAAGAACAGCCGCGATCCCCTCACCAATCCGTACCTGGATCTCGGCCTGCCACACGGCTCCGCCGACTGGGAGACCCGCTACCGTGAGCTCGTCCGCGAGTCCCGCTTCGACACGGCGAAATACGCGCGGCTCAACATGATCCGCGGTCGTCTCGACCAGGCACGCCGGAACGAAGCCGGAGACGCGGTCTTCTTCAGGTTGCCCCTGGCCCACTCGGTCTATGAAGCACCCGACGACGTGCCGCGGTCCATCGTCCCGCCGTTGGAGCCGTTGCCGCGGCGTACCCCCGCCACCAGCGGGGCGCATATGGAGGCCGTGCGTGCGCGGGCCTCCGTCGAGCTCCTCCAGGACTTCCGTACTACGCCACCACGTCTTGACCGTCACCGATCCAGGTAGTGGTCGCACACACCGTCCGAGAACCCCTTCGCCAAGAGAAGTCAGGCCACTCAGCGATGCCGCACACGCACCGACGTACCACCATCAAGAAGCGCCCCAAGAAGGCCGAAAAGCGTCTCAGGTCGCACAAGGTGTGTCCGCACTGCGGGCAGATTCGTCCTGAGGCCACGCAGAAACGCCCGAAACCCACCGCAACGGCGATACGCAGGGCGAAGAAGGCCGAACAGTCGCCGCGGACGGCATGGTCGTCCTCCGAACCACTCGACGCCACTCAGGTGATCAAGGGCATCGTGGCTGCCATACCGGCGGCTCTGGCAGAACTCGGCGAGGAGAACCTCGCAGGGGGAACGAGCAGTGGGCTGCTCCAGGCCGTCCGTGCCGCAGTCATCGCAGAGTTCCGCACCCGCGCCCAGTTCGTCGGCAGGCTGTGCGAGATCGACGCGCTGCTCCACGCGCAGGGCGCTTCCCGAGCTGTGGCGGATGCCATGACCGAGCACCTCGGCCAGCTTCAGCTGCGTCGGGTCACTGACCCCGACTCACCGGAGCTGTTCGTGGTGACCGAGGGACAGGGCGAGAACTTCGAGGTCCTGCGACCCGCCTACGTGGACGAGGCCACCGGCAAACTCGCCCTCGCCGGCCAGTTGCGGCGCGTGGACGTCACCGGCAACGGAACGAACGGCACGGAGGGGGGCCGGTGACCGCGACGGGCATCGACTTCGGAACGACTAACTCGGTGGCCGCTCAGTGGAACGGCGCGTACGTGGAGGTCCTGGAACTCGGCGGCTACGGACTCGACGCCGACTGGCGACGGCCCGGCTTCGAGTGTCTCTTCCCTTCCGTGGTAGGCACCAGCTCGCTGCGTCCCGGAACGCTCTTCGGCTGGGAGGCCAAGCTCCGTTCGGAGAGCGCCGTGGAAGCGTGTAAGCGCATGCTCCGTGACGAACAGCTGGTCACGATCGGCAACAGGCGCTTCGCGGCGACCACGGCTGCCGCAGGAGTGTTCCGCACCATGGCCAGAGTGGCGGAGGAGGAGGCGGCGACCGACATCGCACCGGCCGTGGTCACCGTCCCGGCCAATGCGACGGGCGCAGCGCGCTATCGGACACGCGAGGCGGCCAAGGTCGCGGGCGTCGCCGTACAGGCCCTGCTCAACGAGCCGACGGCGGCGGCCATCGCGTACGCCCATGCCCTGGAGGAAACCGGGGAGTTCCTGGTCTTCGACTGGGGTGGCGGCACCATGGACTCCACCATCCTGCTCCACGAGGACGGGTTCTTCGACGAGAAGGCGTCCCGCGGAGTGAACCGCCTCGGTGGGCTCGAAATCGACGAACGTCTCAAACGCCTGGTTCTCGAACGGGCACCGGCATGCCGTCAGTGGACCCCGTCCGAACAACGCCAGTTCGGGCTCGACATCGAGCGATCGAAGATCCTCCTGTCGCAGCAGAGCAGCGTCCACGTCATCACGCCCGACGGCAGCGGAGTGGAGATCACCCAGGAGGAGTTCTCCGAGGAGATCCAGGACCTCATCTCCCGAGCCCTGGACCCCGTCGAGGCCTGCTTGGAAGACCTCCGCATGGACCCGGGTGAGCTCACCGCCGTCCTGATGATCGGGGGGAGCAGCCAGATCCCGGCCGTACGAGCCGCGGTCGCCGAGGCCCTCGGATGCGTGCCGGTCGGCGCGGACCTGTGCAACCCGATGACTGCCGTGGCGGAGGGTGCCGCGATCGCGGCCGCTTCCCTGAACGGCGAACTCGACAGCATCGTCCAGGTGGTCAACTCCCATGCGCTGGGCACGGTGACGACCGAGCGTGGTGGTCGGCGCAGCTTCAGCACCATCATCCCGCGGAACCAGCCGCTTCCACAGATCCGCAAGAAGTCGTACACGCCGACGAAGGACAACCTGGCGTCTCTCCAGGTCGAGGTGTGGGAGGGCGACCCGGACAAGCCGGTCGACCACCCGGACAATGTCCGGCTCACCGTACTCACCCTTGAATACAAGAGACGGTGCTCAGCGCAGGACGGAACGTTCGAACTCGACTACACCTACACCAAGGAAGGGCTGCTCGAAGTCAAGGCGACGCTCGTCAAAACAGGCGAGGTCGTTCTCAACGAACCGGTGTCGAGCTTCGGCACGACCGGGGCATCACCCGAGGTCGAGAAAGAGCTGGCTCACCTGATGTCCCTGCGCGGGGCACCCCATCGCAGCGCCCCGCTGCCCACGCATCCTCACCGGACCAAGCCCGACGTCCCCCTGGCGCAGGCAGGCTCGAAGCGCGGCAAGGCCTCCCCGGAGGTCCTGGCGCGCCTCGCCGCCACGGCGGACAACCGTCCGCTGGTGGTCGACGGCTCGAACCTCGCCTGGATCTCCAGCGCCAGCCGGGCCGCCGGCGGCCGACCGCGTTTCGCCATCCTGGAACAGGGCGTCGCCGCCCTGCAGCGTCGCTATCCCAACCGGGACATTCACGTCGTCGTCGACGCGACGCTCCGCCACGACGTGGCCGAGGAGGAGCGAGCGGCCGTGCAGGCAGCGATCGACGCACGCCAGGTGGTGCAGCCGCCGGCGGGCACCGAGGGGCGTGGAGACGCACTCGTCGTCGACATCGCCAATGCCGTGGACGGGGTGATCGTCTCGAACGACAACTTCGCGCCGCTCCAAGCCTCCAACCCCTGGCTGCGAACCTCCAGGCGCATGCTCGGCGCGACGCTCTCCCAAGGGGTCTGGGTGTTCAGCTCACGGATCCCGCCGCTCAACAACGGTGCGCGTTACAAGAGATGATCGCCTCGGCTGCCGCAGTCCCGGCTGATCGGCAGGGAAGAGGCCCGCTTCACATCAGGGGCCGGTTCTCTGGTACCACGGCTGCATGGGAATCGATCGGTTCATAGGCATCGACCTCGCCTGGGCACAGAGCGGAGCCCGCACCAAGCCCAATGAAACAGGGGTGGCCGCCATCGACACGCACGGCGTCGTGATCGAATGCGGCTGGACCCGTGGCCTCGAGGAGACGATGTCATGGCTGGCCAGGACAGCCGTCGACGGATCGACCCTGGCATTCGTCGATGCACCGCTGGTCGTCGACAACCCGGCCGGCCAGCGGCCCTGTGAGCGGGAGGTCGGCCGGCGGTACGGCCGTTGGAAGGTGAGCGCGAACAGCACCAACCAGAGCTCTCCCCGACGGGCCGGAGTGCTGCTGCGGGAACGGCTGGAGGAGTCGGGCTGGTCCTACGACGACGGCAGGGGCGGGCCGCCGACCGGCGGTCTGGTCTTCTCCGAGTGCTATCCGTACACGACCCTGGTCGGAGCCGCCGAACTGGGCTACGACCAGGAACGCCCCACGTACAAGCGCCGACCGGCACGGGTTCAGACGGCGCAGTGGCGAGCGGTACGGGCGGCGGAGTGCGACAGGCTGATCGGGCACATGACGGGCCTGGCCACCGCCGATCCGCCCTTCCTGCTCTCCTCCCACCCGGTCTCCCGTCAACTGCTCTCCGAGCCCTCACCTCAGAAAGCGGCTGACTACAAGCATCGGGAGGACCTCATCGACGCGCTGCTCTGTGCGTGGACGGCCGCACTGTGGTACCGGCACGGACTGGCGCGCTGCCAAGTGCTCGGAGCGGACAGCTCCCTGCCCCCGGGACAGGCTCCCACCATCATCGCGCCTGCCCGCCTTGAGCAGCGGCGTGACGGTGAGACGAGGCCAATCGAGGGAAATCAGCCGCTCGACGGTCCGTCGCCGGTGGCGTCACGGCACTGATCGCCTTCTTTCCCCGTCACGTGTCGGGTGTGAACAGGCGACTGACCAACTCCGGGTAGCTGACGCCTGCTTCGGCGAGAATCTTCCTGAGAGCTTCCGGCGGGCTCTTCTGCAGCGGGGCCGAACCGACGCGGCCGGGTACCGCGGAAAGGTCGCCGCCGCTGAACCGTGATTCCGGTGTGGCGGGGAGTCGTACCTGGTAGGTGCGCCAGACGCGTGCCGGGGGATTCAGCAGGACCAGGTAGGGGTCCGCCCACGCCATGAAGGCCCAGCGGTTCTTGCTGCGGGCTCGCACGAGCACGCCGTCGGCGTGGTGCCGCCCGAGTCGTTCGGCGGCCTTGGCCACGACCGGAAGCGGATTGCCGAAGGAGCCCGTGATCTCCCAGAGCCCGTCCTCGCACACGACCGACCAGCCGGCCGCCGTGAGCCCCTCGATCGCCTCCGCGTAGGGGTCGTCCGCCTGCGCCAGAGCGATGAGTCTGTCCACCTCGCTCCAGGGCGCGACGCGGGCGAGCGCCCGCTCCGGCGGGATCATCAGGTCCTCCGCCTCGGTGGGCTCGGCACGCGCGATCATCGACTTGCCGCCGTGCCAGGCACGGGCCGCGAGTACGTCGCGCTCGCCGCCGCCGGTGAAGGTGGCGTCCTGGACGAGCAGTGTCATCACCACGGCCGCCACCGCGTCCGGCCGTCGCCGGGTCTCCCGCGGAGCATCGTGGTCCGTCTCGCCCGCCAGGTCTTCGGAACGGAGTGCTTCGAGGAGGCGGCTGAGTCCGTCGCGCCAGCTCTGGTCCTGCTCGTCCCAGACTCCGGCGGCCAGGAGCTGGACGTACAGGTTGGCCACGAGCAGCCGGACCGGAACCGGTGCTGCGGCCGAACCGTCAGGGCCCGTGAGCGCCGCGACCCAACGCTGGGCCCAGGCGCGACAACGGGCACGCTGCTCTGGCGCGACGTAAGGGACGGGCGGCTCGCTCGTGGTGGGGAGGTCCACCTCCTCCGTCTCGTCCTCGTGCTCTTCGTCCTTCTCCCGCACGCCAAGGGTGACCGCCGACACGATCCACCGCGACGATGGTGCCTGCGGCAGGTCCAGCGGCGAGGTGCCGAACGCCAGATCTGTCAACGGCGCCCCGATCATCCGGCGGCAGTCGGCGAGGTAGGCGTCCCAGCGGTCGATGCCGCTCGATGTCACCGAGCCCGTTGTCTTGTCTCCCGCCGGGCTCACCCGGGGAGCGGACGTTCCGGCGGTCAGCTCGCGCAGGCGCAGCAGATCGGTTTCGAAACGGCGTGCGGCACGCTCGTCGGCGAACAGGGTCTGCGCCGTGTAGTCGTATCTCAGCCGGGGACCGCTGTCGGTGCTGTGGCGCCGTGCGCAGTGCATGGGGCTGTACACGAAGACGACGGCGGATTCGGCGGTGGTGCCGCCAGGACGGGCGCACGTGGCGCGAACCGCCGCACCAGGAACCTCGGGCAGCGGGAAGGAACAGGCCGACGCCCCCGCCGGAATGGTTCCGGTCTGCGTCCAGGAACCCGGTGAACCGTCCGGAGACGTGCTGATCACCACGGGCAGGGGCTGGGGGTGCGCCAGAGAGACGTGCAGGCCTTCGCTGTCCGTCTTCGCGCCCAGCAGGACGAGCGTGTGACCGGTGGACTCGAAGGGCCGGATGGTGCGGCCCGTCAGGCTCGCGAGTGAGGTGATGCGCCCCTGTTCGGGAAGTAGCGGCTCGGTGTCGGCGGCGAGTACGGCGAGCTCGCAGTTGCCGCCGTCCCGGGTGCTGGTGCACAGCGCGACGCGGGTCAGATTCGGGCTCCCGGTGAGAGCGTATCGGCGGCCGCCGGCCTGCCACTCGACGAATTTGCCGTGCCGCATCCGAGTCTCCTCGAGAAAACGGATCTGCGTGTCGAAGCCGCCGAGTGCCTTCTTGATCGCTCCGGCGTCGTAGCTGGACCAGCGAGGCTGGAGCCCGAGGATGGTGCGGCGGGGTGTCAGACGGCCGACCAGCCCGCTGAGGGCATGACCGGCCTCGTCGACGAACGGGGCGTACGCGTGCAGTTCGTCGACAGGACCGAGCGGCAGTTGGTCCAGCAGACTCTCCTGGAGGTTGTGCAGAAGCCGGGCACCTGATTCCGGTCCGGCCGGGGCGTTGACATGCCGTTCGGTCAGAAGGGCAGCCAGTTCCGTCAGATGACTCGCCGACCAGGGGGCCAGTTCCACGGCGGAGGGCAGTGCGTCCAACCAGTCGGCGAGGTCGGCCAGGAGGGCGTGGGAGTCGTCATCCTCGGTTTCCACCAACGTCCACAGTTCGTCGTTGGCGCCCCAGCCGGACAGCGTCGGGTTCCCCGACCCCACTGCGAGCCGGCAGGCGTGTTCTCCGACCAGAAGGACGACCTTGGGATGGAACGCACGACGGCAGGAGGCCAGGCCGTGCAGGTAACTGCGGCCGGCCATGCGCACATCGACCGGGTCGTACAGCCCTTGGGCCGCATCACCGATCACCGCGGTGCGGGCACCCAGGCCACGGGCGACGGGTATGGCGACCTTCTCCAGGAAGGGAAGATCGACTGTGAAACCGAGGAAGAGTGCTTCGTGCAGCGCCTGCTGATCGCTGCGTTCGCTCCAATCTCTCAGCAGCGTGACGGGGGATGCGAACCGGGTGTGCTGTGCCGCGCTCATGGGTTTGTCTCCAGGATTCGCCGTCCCTCCGCAGTGACGGTGTGGCAGTTGTCGCGGACGGCGAAAAGCCCCAGCTGCGCCGCCAAGGAGCCCAGTTGGGGGATGCGGGTGCCGATGTCGGAGTCTCCTTCGTCACCGGTCTTGAAATAACGCTCGTTGCGAAGGTGTAGACGGGAGAAGATCTTCAGTCCGCCGGTCGCGGGGTCGGTGCGCAGCTTCGCGAGGGCGACTCTGCGGGACTGGGCGAGCATGTCGTCCACCAGCCGGGCGGCCAGGTCGCGGACCGGCCGGTCGGCATAGTCGTCGATGAGGCCGTCGACCCACGTCGGGTCGAGGAACTCGGCCCAGCGCCGCTGACGGCCCAGGAAGACGGCCCCTACGTCGTCCGGCAGATGACCCTCTCGGGAGCGCAGGGCACCCACCACCAGGAGCAGCACATTGGTCATCGGGGCATCGGCGCCCTGCGTCAGGAGTTGCCGTTCGACAGGCAACAACTGACCTGCCGCGTTCTTGAGCGGAGGCAGGTCGTCCAGGACGCGCCGTACATTCGCATCCGGGGCCTGTTGCGCCAGCCAGTCGCGTAGTTCCTCGGCCGACCGGTCGGCCTCGCCGTCCTTGGAGCCGACACCGGCCACCAGCGCCGCCCACAGTCGACGCCAGGCGCCGACGGAGTAATGGCGCAGCAGCACTCCCCGCCAACCGGCCGTCTCGGGAATCGCCGCCAGAACGGGATCCGTTGTCGCCTCGCCACCGAAGGCCACCGCGGAGCGCAGCGTCTCCTGATACCCGTCGCCCCCATGACCGTGGAGATCGATCGCCCGGCCGAGGATACGGAGGGTCGCACGCCGAGTGCGGTCGGACGCCTCCCAGTCCCCCTGCGCGTGGGTTCCTCCACCGCGAGTTGCGGTCAGCACGTCCGTCAGCCATTCCCGCTCGGCCGGACAAGGGACACCAAGAGCCGCCTGCCCCGCTGTCTCCAGGTCGGCGAAGGACACGACGTCCCGCGCCGCGAGAGACAGCAGAGGGGCGAAGAGCTCCTTGACCGCGGGAGGGCACGGGTGCCGGCCGGGTCTGAGCACTCCGTCCCGGACGTCCACGGTACCGAGTACCGTGGCGGGTCCGCCGTACTGGTCCCAAAAGCCCCAGCGGCGGGGTGAGTACGACTGGCTCGGCTGCTCCTCGTCGGCGGCTCGCGCGAGTTCCAGTACCTCTGTGCAGAAACGCCGCACCCGATCGACCCCGTGGGCAAGCCAAGCCGGATCTGTCTCCGTGTGGTGCTGGAGCGCCGCCAGCAGGACCTCGCTGCGGCGGACCGCCCGGCGGCACGCGGTGATGTCCCATGCGTTCCGTTCCGCGTGCGCCGCGATCGCCGCGTACAGCGAGTGGTAACGGATGTAGCGGGTCACGGTGGACACTCCGGGAACCAACCGGTCCACGGCCCGCATCACCGGGCCCTCCACCGCCAGGGGATAGCGCCCGGACCGCACGCCCAACCCCTCGAGTGCCCATGCCGGCCCACGGACATCCGCTGTCACTTGCCACCCCTTGTCGGTTGCCGGAGCGTTGCATCGGCAGGAGCTACCTGACTCTGCCTCAGGGTAGATGCTGACTTCGGACGAGTGGCCAGTACCGTCGACTGGATGCGGGAAGTTGCCGGGACGCGCCCGATCTCGCCTCAAGGCCGTCCGCGACTTGGCTTTCGGCAACGCCCGAGTTGAGTTCGGTGCTGACGCAGGCGATCGATTCACGAATCCCATGGGGCAGCGACGACAGACAGCGCATTAACCGGCTTCTCCATGCCGTCTACATCCAGGACGGTTGCAAGTTCCCGGATCTCAGATACCTTGCGGGAGCGCTGTGGTCAGGGCGACTCTGAGGCTGCTGCGCGGCCGCCGGCGGTCCGCGATCTTTAGCAGCGTGGGATTCCCGCGTGCCCAATGGGTCTCGTCGGCCCGCACCACGAGCCGCCGGTCCCGACCAGATCATTGCAGGTGGGGGCGCCGTCCCTCCGTTGTGAGATCGTCAGTTCACCGGGAGACAGAGCCCGCAGCTGCATACACGAGGTTCATGCCGTTCTTGTCGGACGTCAGCCGTAGGCTGTTGTTGGGAAACAAGGGGGAGACGATGACTGACCATCGCAAGGCAGTCGTTCCGGTGTGGACGCTGGCGACCGGTGACGTCCGGGTGCCGGCATTGGCCGGAGACGAGCCGATGACGGCTGAGCGCCTGGCTGAACTGCGTGGTGTGCTGGCCGCCCTAGCCGACGCGCCGATCGCCACACTTGAGGTGCATCCGCTGCCCGACAACCTCGACCGCAGCCGAGGTATCCCGCTCGATGCCGCGAGTCCCCTGGCGCAGCACCTGTCACAGTTCATCACGCAATCGACGCGAAGTTCCATTACGGCGGCCAGGGCGACCGCTGCCTGCGAAAACCTGTATCGCATGGTGGTTCCGGCGAAGGTTGCCGCCCAACTCGGCCAGGGCATCGTTCGCCCGATGGCGTCGAAGGCGGCGACCGGTGGCATCCACAGTGCACTCATGAACTCGACGGGCATCGCCGCCAATGCGACGTTCGTGCCAGTCGGTAAAGCGGCGGCAGCAGGCGCGGTCGGCGGCGCCGGTGCGACAGCTGGCGTCGCGGCCGCCGGCAGCGCGGCGCTCACCGTGGCCGCGCCGCTCGTGTTCATGGCCGTAGCGGTGGGCGTGAGCGCGCATGCCGACTACAAGCGCCAGCAGGCTATCGAACACATCACAGAACTGCTGGAGCAGCTGCACGAACAGAAGCTCGAAGAGGAGCACAGCGAACTCGACGGCTGCCGCGATGCCATCGACAAAGCCACCGCCATTCTGCTCGACCAGGGCAAGCTCGGAGTCTCCCTGGGACTGGACTCGGCAGTGCACGCCATCAACACGGCGCTGGGCGCCGCTGACCGCCGCCTTGCCCGGTGGCAGAGCGCACTCGACAAGCTGCCCGAGGGCAAGTCCGTCGAGATCAGCACGCTGGCCAAGTCATTCCCCGGCGTCGACGAGCATGGCGGCATGTTCCGCGCCCACCTCGAACTCGCTGCCCTGGCCATTGCGCTGAAGCGGCGGGTCATCGTCCTGCAGGCTGTCGAGCATGCCCAGGACCACCCTGACAACTTGTTCGAGAACTTCACCCGCGAGCTCAAGCGCGACCAGCAGCGCCTCGACGAACTGGAGTCGAGCATTGCCGGTGTCCTGGAACGCTTGTCGGCGCTGGAACTGGCAGGTCCGCAAGGTCTGCGGCCCGTCTTCACGACCGGTGAAGTCGATCGCCTGATGCGCGCGGCAAACCGGATTCGCAAGCTGGGCGACGGCGTCATGGTCGACAGCCGCACGACAGACGTGGCGATCGAGATTGCCCGCAACAAGGACGGCTCGGTGGTCGTGCTCCCTGCGCTGTCCGCGTAGGCGTAGGCTCGCTCGCACTCACGTGGCGCGGGGTTGCCCGAAACCGCGAACGAGATGGTGGCCCTACGGCCACGCGGTCGACGTAACTGAGGGTGATGCTGGCCTTTTGTGACCGGCCTAGCTTGATCCAAGGCGCAATCGGGCATGGGACGCTCCAGCTCATGCTGCCTGTGCGAGCTGTGAGACGCAGAGAGTGCCTGCATGGAAGCTGCGCGGACGAGCCACCTCAGGGACACAGCGCATCCCATCAAAACAATTGCGTGTGCATATTCTCGGGGGATGATCTTGCGACTCGCGGGAACCTCAACATCTATTAGCCCTGTTGCGGCTGGTCAAAGGATCTCGTGAACGTCCCAACTTACGACTTACGGGTAGCCCCCGGGCTTTGCGAGAGTGCTGGTCGAGTCTCATCTCGGCCAGCACTTTGTGTTTCCCGGAATCGTAGGTGAGCCCCCGAGCTGCCGCTAGATCTCGGCCGGTGCTGCGCGTACTCCCACCCGTGCGTCATGCGGTGGGCCCCGGGGCGGAGGCTCGGTGTGCGGTGTCCCGCAAGGTGATGGCCTCGGCAACCTGTGCGATGGCGGTACGAATCGTGTCGCCGTAAGAGCCCCGGGGGAGGTTGGGGATGTGCTCTTCGGCCGCGTCGATGTGCTCAGTGGCGGCTTCGAAGGTTCCGAGTCGGCGGTAGTTGTCCGCAAGGTTGAGGTGCAGGGACGGGTAGAAGCCCGCGATATGAAGGCTGGCGTGATGCTCCTGGACGCGTTGCTCGGTCACGGCGGCGGCAGCGTCCAGGGCTCGAATGTCCCACGCCAGGGCCTGGGCGGGGTCTTCGTAGAGGTCTGCCAGGTAGTGCGCGAGGGTGCAGCGGTGGAGTGGGTCGCCATCGACCCCGATCGCGGACCACAGGCTCAGGAGTTTGTGACGGGCGGAGGCGACGTTGCCGACGCGACCTTCGGTGACGGCTTGGCTGATGGCTTCCATGGTCGGGTCGGGGCTGGCGGGAGTGGCGGTCATAGGAGTGGTCCTCGTCGTCTTGCTCAGGCGGAGTGGTGGGACTTGATGGGCATGGCCAGGGTGGTGAGATCGCCGCGATCGGCCGAGCGGATCGTGACGGGTTGGTCGGCTCCCCGTAGGTCGAGCATCACCTCGGGGCCGATGGCGGTGCTGACGGCCGGATAGAGGGTGGTCAGCTGGAAGGAGATCCGCAGGTCCTGCCCCGTGACGGTGGCCGGGATCGGGACGTCGGGGTGTGCGTCACCGGCCGGCAGGATGTTCATGCCGTGGGGGGCCAGGCGCAGCGCGACCCGCTCGCCGGGATGTTCTTCCAGAGCTCTCAGGAGTAGATCCTTCGAGACCGTTACCCGGGTGTTGACCTCGGGCAGTGACGCGAGCATCAGCCGGTAGTCGGGGAACTCCTCGGTCAGCAACCGGCAGTGCTGGTCCTCTCTGTCTGCCAGGCGTAGCCAGATCCCATGCCGCGTCGCCTCGACACGCACCAGCGTGCTGCGGCGGATCTCGGTGAGCGCGGCCCGCAACTCATCGCCGTGGACCGTGGCAGCCCATGCCGAGGTAGCTGGTTCGCCAGGCACCAGGGTTCGTGTGGAGAGCCGGTATCGGTCGGTGGCGGTCAGCGTGACCGCTTCTGGCGTCGCCTCAAGTCGCAGGCCGACGAGTACCGGCATCTCCGGTTCGTGGGCGGTCGCGGTCAGGACCTGCTCGACCGCGTCAGCGAAGACCGGGCCCTTCAGCGCGGTGATCGGCAGACTCGGCGTATCGACGAGCGAGGACTTGAGAACCACGGCGGTACGCAGCGCGGCTGCCGCGTCCTCAAGCACTGTGGCGACGTGCTCGTCAATCAGCCGGACCGCCTCGTCAGACCCGGCGTTGAGGACGGCCGCGACAGAAGTGAGGGGCATGGCGATCTCACGGAGGCTGCGCAGCGCGGTGGCCCATGCCACCTGGTCGGCGCTGTAGTAGCGGTAGCCCGAGACCGGGTCGACCTCGGCAGGCTGCAGCAGTTCGGAGTCGGCGTAGAACCGCAAGGCGCTTGAGGTCAGACCAGTGCGCCGGGCGAAGATCCCGATCGGCATCAGTTCAGAATTCGGCACCCCGCCATCATTGAGCTTCAACCAACTCGAAGGTCAACGCCGACCGGCAGCGCCGACGACCTCGCGACCTGCGCTCCCGGCTCACCTCGCTCATGGACCCGGCAGTGCTCGGCCGTATCGACATCAAGCACATCGACCAGCTCGCCCAGAGCGTCCTCAACGAGAACACCGCGCCCGGCTCGCAGCGCAGCCTGATCACCGACGACCGGGCCCTGGACGTACTGCGCGAAGTCCTCTTCGAACACGACGAGCAGCGCTGGGACGCCGAGTTCCTCTTCGACGAATGGGAACAAATCGTCCTCGGCCAGTCCCTCGCCACCGTCAGGACTACTTCAAGGCCCGCCGCGCCGGAATGGGCCGCGCCCTCAACCGTCCCGAGCGCGCCGTCATTTGGAAGATGCTCGACCAGTTCACCCTGCGCCTCAACGGCCTGGGTCGGGAGACCTGGGGCCAGGCCGCCGAACGCGCGACCTCGCACCGACAGACGTGGAGTTCGAGGCAGCCGGGCGAGTGTGCGGCCAGCGGACCCGCGGGCCCGCCGTCGGGTCAGCCCTCGTCCAACACGCGTACACAGAGCTGGAATAGGGTGCGGTTTGACGTGGAGGGTGACGTGTTCGGCCTGCTGGGGCGCAGCACGTGGTCGGTAGGTCGGGGACGAGTCAGTGTCACGACGACGACCACGCTGCCGGCCGGGACCCGGCCCGCAGCGGAGTCAAAGGCCGTGCAGTGCGGTGTCGCATCCACCTCGGTCCTCGGCGAGATACCAGTCTGGCCCTGGCGGCGAAGCCGGGCATGAGGATGTGCTCGATGTGCCCGGCCCGGGTGCGCGGCGCCCCCTCAGCCGGCCCACGTCTTTGGAAGACATGGCGACATCGTCGCCACCAGGGGGATTCTCCGCAGTTACAGGGGGTGTGGCACGACCAGCACCCGATTACGGTTCCCGCCGAGGAATCAAACTTGTGGCTTCAGCCGCAGGCCGTAGCGGGTCACCCCCAGGGGGACGGTCGGGGGTGTCAGGCCCAGCGCCAAGGCACTGCATCAGCATGTGTGTAATTTGTGACGGAAGCCACACCATAACTATCGGTAATCCCTGTCGTGTAGTTCTCTGAGGTGGTGTTACGTGACAGTGGCCCAGCTGGGCGAGTGCCATAACTCTAAGTAACAGAGTGGTGGGTTGCTGGGATAGTCGCACGTCGGCTCTCTTTTCGGAATCACAATCGGATACGTATGCTCAGGCCCGTCTGCAGGGTGCTGCGGCTCGCATGAACCGGGGGGTTGGGCGGGCTTCTTTTTTCGCGGCCCCCGGATTCCGTATTGCTTCATGGGAGGGGATGCGTATGACCAGCGGCCGGAGACCTGCTTTACGCGCCCATCCCCGCAGCATCCGACGTTCCTCGTCGGCCAAGTTCCTCGGGGCGCAAGTCTCGGACTCGGCATGCGTTCGCCCTCAGAGCTGACGACGAGTTAACGACTCAGAAAGCTAGCCTCGGCTTTGCAATATGAGGCATGGACATGCGCGGCGGTCGGCGTATCGCGACGTCAAACTCACCACAAGTTCAGGTCTCCGTATAAGTCACCGGCGTCGAAGCTAGCGAACAGTTCCACAGTGCGTTCTCTCGATTCCGCGCCGTGTCCGCGGCGTGAACTTCCTCCCGAAATTCTTTGATTTGAGGAGACACGGAGTTGGACGACAAGGTTCTCGCAGCTCAGAAGTGGGTCAACAAGACGTACGCGGGCGTCAGCGGATATACCCGATGTCCGGAGGACGGGCGCACCGGCTGGGCGACGATGTACTCCCTCACCATGGGTTTGCAAAAGCAGCTCGGCATCAGCCCAGTGGTGGCAAACTTCGGCGCCGGCACTCTCGCGAAGCTCACCGCCCACGGCAGCATCGGCCCGGACGAGCCGAACGTCAACATCAGGAAGATCGTCCAGCACGCCCTGTTCTGTAAGGGGTACTGGGGCGGCGACGGCGAAGGGAACTTCGACCTCCTTATGGCCGAGTCCGTCGCCGCCTTCAAGACCGACGCCGGTCTCGGCGAAACCAGCGGCATGGTGCAGCCGAAGATCTTCAAGGCGCTGCTGACCATGGACGCGTACGTCCTGCTGGCCGGTGGCTCCGAGAAAGTGCAGAGCATCCAGCGTTGGCTCAACGGCCGGTACGTCAATAAGTCGACCTTCTTCATAGGCCCGTGCGACGGACACTTCTCGCGCGATGTGCAGCAGGCGCTGATGAAGGCGATCCAGTACGAGGTCGGCATCCCCGAGGACCAGGCCACGGGCGTGTTCGGACCCGGAACGCAGGCCGGTCTCAAGAGCCACCCGGTGGCGCAGGGGGACTCGGGCATCTTCGTGCAGCTGTTCTCTGCAGCCTGTGTGTTCAACGAGCCGGTCAACGACGGCGTAAGCACGTACGTCACCTCATTCAAGAGCACCTTCGACTCCTCACTCAAGGAATTCGTCGAACAGTTCCAGCGGTTCTCCGTGCTGGATGTGACCGGTCGTGGCGACTACCAGACATGGGCGCAATTACTGATCTCGACCGGCGACCCCGAGAGACCCGTCGACGCCTCCGACACCCGTTACACCATCACCGCCTCCCGAGCGAAGGCGCTCTACGACGCGGGATACCGGGCCGTCGGCCGCTACCTCTACCAGCCGCCGGACAGCATCGACAAATACATCAAGCCCGGGGAACTACAGGACATGTTCTCCGCCGGGCTTCGAGTGGTCCCGATCTTCCAGGACAACGGCAGACTCCTCTCGGACTTCACCTACACCAAGGGCTTCCAGCACGGCCTGCTCGCCCATGAGCGGGCCACGTTCTATGGCTTCAACCGCAGCACCGTGATCTATTTCGCGGTCGACTACGACGCGACCAACGACCAGATCGCGTCCAACATCATCCCCTACTTCAACGGGGTGTCCGCCGGGCTCGCCAACAAGGGGAAGCGGTTCGTCCACGGCGTCTACGGATCGCGGAATGTCTGCGCGCAGGTCACCAAGGAGACCTACGCCCGCTGGTCGTACGTCTCCGGCATGTCGACCGGATTCTCGGGCAATCTCGGTTTCCCACTGCCCGCGAACTGGGCCTTCAACCAGATCAAGGAGTTCAAGTTCGCCCCCGACTTCGACCTCGACAAGGTCGCCCACCGGGCGGGAACCGACTTCGGGCAGGGCTCGGTCAACAAGCAGACATCTCCCGCCGATGATTTCATCGCCTACATCGAGAGGCTCTATGGCCTGGCTCTCGACTACGGAAAGGGCGACCCGAGCCGCCTCGTCATGGAGTACGTCCGCCACGTGACGTACGCGAACTTCGCCTGGTGGGCACTCATCGGAGACCCGGACAAGGACTTCATCAAATACGCCAATGGCCGCGACGCCTTCGTCTGGGACGAGTTCAAGGACCCCTTCACCGGCTATCACATCGGCGCCGAGCACATGCTCGCGACCTGCAACGCGCACTATGTGAAGCCACAGCCCTCGAACCCCCTCCGAGTGAACGCGGGAGACGTGGGCGGCTGGGGCGGCGACATCATCACCCTTTACGGGGAGTGGCGGCGGGACAGCGACAGCTACTCTTCCGGCTACACCTACTGCGAGGACAAGTTCGCCAAGATCGGGGTGGACTCAACCTTCGGCTTCAACGACCTTCTCGAAGACGCGGACGGCTATCTGATCTCAGAACGGGTGCGCGGCGGCCAGGACATCGTCACGGCGGTCCGGAACCACTACCGCGGCAGCGGCGGCCTCACCCGGATCGGCGACTTCCTCACCAAACGGTTCAGCGGGCTTGCCGGCACCGCCACCGACATGGCCCGGAACATGCTGACGATGAGCGACGACCCCACCATCGCGCTGGGGCGGGCGAAGCTGATCTACGGCATCGCGGGGTACGACACGCTGCTGCCCGAGATGCTCCCCGCCGACAAGCTCACTGAATTTTGCCGGGGATTCGCCGACTCGCTGCTGGCCAGGGCCGGACAAGAGGGCCTGAAGAAGGCCACCTACCTCGCCAACCAGAAGAAGAACCTGAGAGATTCGCAATGATTTTCGCCGGGGCTGCCCTGCTGCTGCTCGTCTTCGTCCTCGTGAAGTCCGTGCGCCTGCTGAGGGCACGGGCCTTCTCCTGGCGTGATCCACGGGCGTGGTCGGCGGCCGCCGCGGTATGCCTCGGCATCACGTTTTTCGTGTACATGTTCGGAGCGCTGTCCGGTTTCACACAGACGAGCGAGATCTGCGCCGTGAAGTCCGGGCACGGGTCCGGAAATCGGCCCGACTCGGTCACGGAGACCGCGTTCCCCCTGAGTTATGAGTGCCGGTGGAACGACGGCATCAAGATCGATCTCGTTCCGGCCTGGGTGAACCCGGTGGTCTTCGTCTTCGCCGCAGGTTTCGTTCTGTGTTCCGCCAAGGCCGTGCATGCGGCTATCACGTCGAGAACCGTCACGTCGAGAACAGGAGCCAGTTCATGAGCGATGTCCTACCCACCGCTTCGCGGTTCGGCCGCCGCGATTTCCTGACCGCCGGGCTCGGCGTAGCGGGCGGCGTCGCCCTGTGGGCCGGCGGGTTGACCGGCCCGGCCACAGCGGCCGGAGCCGAGAGAGCGTTATGGCGCGAATGGAGATCGGCGAACGGCTGGCCGGTGACCAGCGAGGTCCACGAGCACCGGGTGGAAGGCGCCGAGCAGGTGACCGTCCCCCTCCTGGCGGGTGATGTGGCCACGGTGCTGCTGTTCGTGGCCCGTCGCTTCAACTACGAGATCGCCACCCTGGACGCGGGCGAGGTCACAGGCCACACCATGGACCGCGCCGTTTCGGCGCGGTACGAGAGCAACTACCTCTCGGGGACGGCGATCGCGATCCGCCCCGTGCTGTACCCCGCCGGCTACAAGGACGGGCTCTTCCCACACGAGACGGTCGTCGTCCGGGACATCCTCGCCGACTGCGAGGGAGTGGTGCGGTGGGGCGGGGACGAGAAGGTCCCGAAGGAGAGCCACTTCCAGATCGATGTGCGCCCCGGCGACGAGCGGCTCGCCACCATAGCCCGGAAGTTTGAACAGTGGGACCGCACTCCGGGAGCCGGCCCCGGAACGATCAACCCGTTTGCCCCTGAGCGGCGGCGCGCCGCGAAAACCCTGGAACGCCGCCAGCGCGCGGCCTGAACCCCGCCCCGGGGCCGGGCCACCGGCCGGGCCCCGGGCGCCGCGGGAAGAACGTGTGGCCCCGAAAGATGAAGCTTCCCGGGCAATCCACTTCGGCTGGCGAACTCTCCGACGCCTGGTCCACGGACAGCGAACTAGGGTTCGTCGCCTGCTCTGGGGCGTTCACCACGGATGTCGCCCAGCAAACGAGCGGCTACCTGGGCAGCAACTGGAAGGTGGTGAACCTGGATGGACAGTTCAGGGAAGCACCGCAAATCGACTCCGGCGTCCTCGACGAGAACACTACGATGGTCACCTTGTCCATCGGAGGAAATGATGCCGGCTTCCCGCAGGTGCTCAAGGAATGCGCGCTGACCGGCTGTCCTCCCGAAGAGGAAATCAAGAAGAAGATCGATGCCGCTCAGTCCGGCGACCCGAACCGTAATATCGTCGGCGTCGGCCCCTTGCTCCAGCTGATCCGCGCCGAGGCGCCGAATGCCAAGATCATGGTCATGGGGTATCCGCAGCTCTTCGGCAGCATCGGCCTCATCTGTGTGACCGGCGTGGGTACCACAGGGGCGCAGGTCCTCCACCGCATGGCCGTCTACATGCAGCAGGCCGAAATGAAGACCGTGGAAAGCCTCGGCGACAAGAACATCGTCTATGCCAATCCCGACCGCAGCTTCGACGGAAAACGGGCCTGTGACGACCCCGAGGGAATCAACAAGCTCGTCAAGGCGCAGAGCGGCGATGGGGATTTCAAGTGCCTCTCGACAGACAGTGGGTGCATCAGCAGGGAGAGCTATCACCCCAACAAGACTGGAACTTCCGCGTACGCTGATGCTATGCAGCAGGCGATCGGAAGTCTGCGCGAGGCGAATGACGTCCCGGACAGCAGGAGGCAACGCCGTTGAGGCGTGATCCCAGAATGGGACGCACCGCACCGTGGGCCAAGGCCCTCGGTGCGGTGTGCGCCCTCGCATTCGTCGGCATCGTCAGCGTGTACATCGGGCAGGAAAGGACGGCGCACCACAACAAGCAGACGGCCATAAAGGCGTCCACCGACCTGGCTCATGCGTTCGGCCGTGCCCTCCGACAGAGCGGAAGCACACCGTTCCCCTCGTCCGCCCAAGTTCACTTCACACTGTGGCAGGTCTCGCGGACCGCGAACCTGGATTCCTACGCGGTCCACGACGCCGTAGCCGAGGTGGTGGCCGCCTTTACCTCTCCCTACGACGACGGCAACCCGATCGCGGGAGGACGTGGGCAGGTCACACGCTGCTACTCCTACACCGTCACCCGCATGCGCGCCCTGGGAGTGTCGGTAACGACGCGCTCGCTGAAGGCTTGTCCTCGCCAGAGGCCAGACCTCAGAGAGCGGGAACTGGACACCCTCTACCGGAAGGCTTTCAAGGCCCGGGAACAGTTGGTGAGCGATGCTGGTGGAGGAGAGCTGACGTCTGGCGAGATAGCACACGCCGTTGGCCCTCACGCCCTGGTTGAACGGCATCGGCGGAGTGTCGGTATCACGCAAAGGTTCACCAACGCCCCGCTGGGCGACACCCGCCACCTCGCGGCATGCCTGCGATTCGACGTGACCCTGACCCCCGGCCGACCGGGAGCGGTGTCGTCCCAAGACGTGTCGGAGGCAGCTTGCCCTCCTCTGCGCAGCCGCCAAGGCGATGGCCTCGTTCCCGATCGTGACCGCGGCCGTTGACCCGTACGGCGACTCGCGCCAGCCTTGGAGAATCCATGAAGCCCCAGGTCACAACCACGGTCTGAGATCTCTGACGAACCCGGGGCGGTTCAGCCTGCGGCTATGCCAGCGCCAGCACCGTCGTGAGGGGTGTGAGCCGTGGGGTATTGGTCCACATCCTCGGACACATACTGACAGCCCACAGGCTTCATGAGAGTGCTGGTCGAGTCTCATCTCGGCCAGCACTTTGTGTTTGCCGGAATCGTAGGTGTGACGCACCCCGCGCTGCCGCGGGAGCGATGATGGGGCATGGCGTTGTCGACGGAGTTGACGGAGTTCTTGGGCCTGCGGCACCCGATCGTGCTGGCACCGATGGGCGGTGCGGCCGGGGGCGCACTGGCCGCGGCCGTCTCGCGGGCGGGCGGGCTCGGGCTGCTGGGCGGTGCGTACGGGGGCCGGGCTTGGCTGTAGCGGGAGTTGCCGGTCGTCGCGGAGGGTACCGACCAGCCGTGGGGTGTCGGGTTTCTGAGCTGGGCGATCGATGTCGGCGCGGTGGAGCGGGCGCTGGAGTTCCATCCCGCGGCGGTGATGCTGTCCTTCGGCGACCCGGCCCCGTTCGTCGACCGGATCCGCCGGTCGGGCGCGGTTCTGATCGTTCAGGTCACCGATCTGGACGAGGCCGAGCGGGCCCTGGACGTGGGCGCCGACGTCATCGTGGCGCAGGGAACCGAGAGCGGTGGCCACGGTGCCCGTCGCGGGCGGTCCACGCTGCCGTTCGTGCCGCTCGTGGTGGACCTCGCGGCGCGGGTGCCGGTCCTGGCGGCCGGCGGTATCGCCGACGGCCGCGGCGTCGCCGCGGCTCTGGCCCTGGGCGCCGCCGGCGCTCTCATCGGCACCCGCTTCCAGGCCACGGCCGAAGCCCTGGTCGACAGCTCCATCAGCACGGCCCTGGTCGAAGGACGCGGACAGGACACTGAACGCAACAGCGTGCTGGACATCGTTCGCGGCGCGAGTTGGCCTCTCGAGAAGTACAGCGCCCGTACGCTCGGCCACCCCTAC
Organism: Streptomyces violaceusniger Tu 4113; assembly: GCF_000147815.2. Taxonomy (NCBI): domain Bacteria; kingdom Bacillati; phylum Actinomycetota; class Actinomycetes; order Kitasatosporales; family Streptomycetaceae; genus Streptomyces; species Streptomyces violaceusniger. The sequence goes on from NC_015957.1 coordinate 2,797,833, forward strand.
CGACCGCTGGCGCGACCGGGAGGCCGAGCTGGCCGGCGACTCCCGGGCGCGCCAGGACTATCAGGACGACGTGGCACGAGGGGTGATTCCGCCCCTGCCGGTCTGGGCGGGCGAGGGCGTCGACCTCATTACCGATGTGCCTTCCGCCGCCGACCTCGTCACCGAGCTGGCGGCCCAGGCCGAAGAGGCACTGCTCCGGGCCGGAAGGCTTCCGAACGACCGCTCTCGAACTGACGGCTAATGCTGCGCGGGGCGCAATCGGATCGCGGTGCCGCCGCCGGCGACGAGTGGCAGTGTGAGCACCGTGGACGATCGCACCGTTGTGGTCTGGACATCGATCGGGAGCGGGTTGTCGTGCCAACTGGTGTCGGCGGCATCGCGGTAGATCTCGGCTCTGTACCGGCCCGGTCCCAGGAACCGCAGCGGCACCCGCAGCGTCCGGTCCTGCTCGTCGGTGATCGCGCCGAGATACCAGGTGTGGCCCTTGCGGCGGGCGGCGACCGTGTAGTCGCCGATCACGCAGTCCAGGAACCGGGTCTCGTCCCAGGTGGCCGGGAGGTCCTTCAGATAGGCGAAACCCGGGTGGGAGCGGTAGTTCTCCGGGGTGTCGGCCAGCATCTGCAGCGGGCTGAAGAACAGTGAGTACAGGGCGAGTTGCGTGGCCGATGTCGTCTGCACGCGGGTGCCGAGCCCAGCCGGGTCCCAGGTCACGTTGAGCACACCCGGGGTGTAGTCGGCCGGCCCGCCCATGAACCGGGTGAACGGCAGGATGGTGGCCTGCTCCGGCGGATTCCCGAGCTTCCCCATGTAGTTCTGCTGCTCCATCCCGGCCACCCCCTCACCGGTCATCATGTTCGGGTACGTGCGTGCCAGTCCGGTCGGCTTGATGGCCTCGTGCGCGATGACCATGATCTTGTAGCGGGCCGCGGTGTCGACGACCCGCTGATAGTGGCGCACGGCTTCCTGGTCGAAGTGGCTGCGGTTCACCCCGCCCAGCTCGAACCTGGTGGCATAGCCGGTCTTGACCGAGTGGATGCCGAGCTCGGCGTACCGCGCGAAGATCGTGTCCAGGTGCTGCTCGTAGTAGTCGACGAAGCCGCGGGTCTCGTTATGAGCGGTGAACCCGATGCCGTTGGCCCGTGCGTAGCGCAGCACCTCGGGCAGATCGAAGTCCGGCTGCGGCGTCAGGAAGTCCTGGCCGGTCCACTGGCCGCCGGCGTTGGTGTTCCAGCCCTCCGCGAGAACGCTGCTCGCGCCCGCCTCCCTGGCGAAGTCGATGTACTGCTTGACACGCTCGGTCGTCGCCCCGTGGTGCGGCCCCGCGGTCCAGGTCGTGTGGCGCCGCTGCAGTTCCCACCACACGCCGACGTAGGTGCCGGGCGAGATCCATGACGTATCGGCGAGCGCACACGGCTCGTTCAGGTTCTCGATCAGGTGCGATTCGGCGAGATCACCGGGACGGTCGCCGATGGTCAGCGTGCGCCACGGGGTGGAGAACTCGCCCGACAGCCGGGCCTTCGTGCCGTCGGGAAGGCTGATCAGTTCACTGGTCAACGTACCCGGCCGGGTGGGGTCGGCGGCGAGGGTCATGCTCGGATAGTCGATCAGCGCCGCCTCGTGCACGACGACGTACTGACCGTCCGTCGTGGCCAGCGTCAGCGGGGTCTGCGCGGTATCCACGTCGGACAATGGGGCCCGCCGGTAATGCTGTTCGTCGGCCCTCCAGTCGGTACCCGCCTTCAGCGACCAGCTCGTGGCCGTCGGCGGCAGCGCGAACTCGGTGCGCTCGGCGGTGACCGTGTAGGTGTCGAGCCCGGTCTGCGCGGGCAGGTGGTAGCGGAATCCGACGCCGTCGTCGAAGACCCGGAGGACCAGGTCCAGCCGTATCCCACTCGAGGACTGCACGGTCCGCACCACGCACTCCCTGGCATGGTTGCGGACGATCGCGTCGGGGCCCCACACCGGACGCCACGATTCCTTGATGGTCCTGCGCCTGACGGATTCCACCACCAGGCCGCCGATGAGCGATGGCCGGCCGGCCAGGTCGAGCCCGAGCCCGGAGGACGCGACCAGGACCCGGCCATCACGCACGACCTGATACCGGAGACCCCCGTTCGCCGTGAGAACGGTTACCCGCAACCGGCCATTCGGCGAGTGGACCGTGACGTGGCCGGACGTCTCGGCCAACGAGGCGGCGGTGGCGGGGGCGCTGAACGCCCCGGTGAGTGCGGCGCCGGCGGTGGCGCCAAGAACCGTACGACGGTCTGGCTTGCTGACCACTTCACCCTCCATCAAGGCTGGCCGGGTCGTGCCCAACAGACGGGATACGTCCTGTCGGATGCGGGGGCTTGTTCCATGGCGCAAGGTGCGACGACGACAGTGCCGTCGTCACCCTTCCCCGAGCCACCGCCGCGAACCGGATGTGCGTGCCTCAGGTATCCGGCTCTGATCCCCGCCAGCGCCAGCGCCGGCACGGGCTCGGGTCCCCGGCGTACTCGGCGAGCGTCCAGCAGTTCTTGCGCGGCAAGTCCGACAAGAGCCCGAGCACGAACTCCCGCGCTCGGCGCCGCGGCTCCACCCGGGCAAATCGCCCCGCGATACGGCCCATCAAGACCTCGAACCTGTCCTGCCAACGGGCAGGATCTATGCTGTGACCTGCGGCCGCCGCCTGATCTTCTGTTTCACATACCGATGATCACCGGTGGCCATATCCGTTCCCGGACCAGCCCGACCAGCAAGATCACGATCTACATCTGGAGTACTGAGCATCGTCATCCATCAGGATCCGACGGGTTGGCTCGCCAACGCCCCTATCCGATCCATGTGGGCGTATCCCCATTCACACAGCGGGCGCAGCGCTTCAGCCAGACTCGAGCCGAACGGTGTCAGGGAGTATTCGACGTGAGGGGGAAGCTCCTGGAAGTCCTTGCGGACGACAATGCAGTCTGCCTCAAGGTCTTTGAGCGCACCGATCAGCACTTTCTCGGTAACGCCGTCGACAAGGCGGCGAAGCTGGCCGAACCGTTGGGGACCGTGCACGGCGAGCTGCCACAGCACCAGGAACTTCCACCTGCCCCCGACGACGGACAGTGCGGCGTCCAATCCGCAGTAGAACCCACGCTCAGTCATCTGGACATATCCTTCCGTCCGCCACCACCTGGAGGCACTTACCCCAAAGTAGGTACTTGCTGGAGGGAGGGGACTTGTTGTTGGCCGATAATCAGAGTGAGCCACCGGACCGCAGTCGAGGACTCATCCGTACATAAATCCGCTTCGGTGCACGGACTCGTGCCTGAGCTGAATAGGTGAGGGCGGATGCCGGGACCCGACGTCAGCGCAGGGTGGCGACCTGGTCGACGGTGAACGGGATCAGCGCCTCCGTGTCCCCGGTGAGGACCTTGCGAGCCCACTCCGGGTCGGCGATCAGGGCCCGGCCGATCGCGATCAGGTCGAACTCGTCCCGCTCCAGCCGGTCCAGCAGATTCTCGATGCCCGCCACCCCGGTCCGGCTCCCGCTCTGGAACCCCGGTTCGAACTCCTTGTCCAGGCCGACGGAGCCGACGCTGATGGTGGCCTTGCCGGTGAGCTTCTTCGTCCAGCCCGCGAGATTCAGGTCCGAGCCCTCGAACTCCGGCACCCAGTACCGGCGGGTGGAGGAGTGGAAGGCGTCCACCCCGGCCTCCGCGATCGGGGTGAGGACCGCCTCCAGCTCCTGCGGGGTGGTGGCCAGCCGCGCATCGTAGTGCTTCACCTTCCACTGCGAGGTGCGGAAGACGATCGGGAAGTCGGTGGAGACGGCCTTCCGGCAGGCGGCCACGATCTCGACGGCGAACCGGGTACGGGCGACCGAGTCACCGCCGTAGCCGTCGGTGCGGCGGTTGGTGCGCTCCCACAGGAACTGGTCGATCAGAAGGCCATGGGCACCGTGCAGTTCGACGCCGTCGAAACCGGTGCGCTCGGCCGCGGCGGCGGCCTCGGCGAAGGCGGCGATCACCGCGTCCAGGTCGTCCTGGGTCATGGCCTTACCGGCCGGGGCGCCGTCCAGCCCGAGACCCGAGGGGCTGGCCGTCGGGGCGTCGGGGACCGGGCCCGAGCCCTCGGGGCGCTGCACCCCGACGTGGCAGATCTGCGCCAAGATCCGGCCGCCCGCGCGGTGCACCTCCGCCACCACGTTCTTCCAGCCCGCCAGGGCGTCCTCGCCGTGGAATAGCGGCGCCCGGACGCTGTCCCCCGCCGAGTCGTGACGGATGTACGTTCCCTCGGTGACGATCAGCCCGACCCCGCCGGCCGCCCGGCGCGCGTAGTACCGCGCCACATCGGCACCGGGGACGCCGCCCGGCGAGAAGTCGCGCGTCATCGGCGCCATGACGATCCGGTTCGGGACGGTGAGCCCGCGCAGGGTGAACGGGCGGGACAGGGCCTGAGCCGCGCGGTCGGCGGCAGCGCTGCTGGCAGGCACGTGAATGCTCCTCGAAGTAGGACGACGTTCCGCGGAGGGCCGGCTCTCGGAGGCGGCGGCGATGTCGGTGGTGCTGGACGTGTCGGGCATGATCGATGTGCCTTTCGCGTATTCGGTTGGTTTGGTCTGCCTCCCCGACGCCGAGGCTCGTGCGCCCGAACCCGGGACGGGGCTTGACGGCTAGGCCGGTTGCCTACGCCAGAATTGAGGGAACATGCAGTTCCTTCCCGCGGACAAGTACCTACTTTTTTGTAAGCGCCTCCAGCGTGGGTGTTTTCGTAAAACAGGAGCCACGATGAGAACCGATCGCCAGTACTACTGTGGGCTCGGCGCAGCACTATCGGTGGTTGGCGGCCGGTGGAAGTACCTGGTCGTGCGGCAGCTCGCCTCGGAAGGGCCTCGCCGGTTCGGGCAATTGCGACGCCTCGTCAACTGCGTGACCGAGAAGCTCCTTATCGGTGCGCTCTAGGAGCTCGAAGCCGATGGCTCATCGTGCGCAAGGACTTTCGGGAGGTGCCCCCGCACGTGGAGTACTCCTTGACACCCTTCGGGGTCAGCCTCGCCGAGGCGTTGCGCCTCCACTGCGAGTGGGGTTACGTTCACATGGGCCGCGATCACCCTTATAGCCAGGCAGATCACCCGTCGAAGTTCCCGCAGGAGCGGTCAGTCGACCTCCCCCGAGGTTCAACGCGACTGACCGCCAGCAGTTCCCGAGCGGCCAAGTTTTCAGCCATCGAATGGCGACAAGCTAACTGCCGTACCCGGAGTTCTCGAACTCGCCGATGCTACGAACGATACGAATGAGCGGAGTAATCCCGCGCCAAAATCGCAGGAAAAGCTCATGCCCAGTTCTGCTCCGGCCGAAGTGGGCTATACCTGAGCCATACCGCCGTCGATGCAGAGTTCTGCACCTGTCATGAAACTGCTCTCGTCCGAGGCGAGAAACAGCGCACCATTGGCGATCTCCTCGGGAAGCCCGAGGCGGCCCATCGGGACAAGGGTACTCATATGGGCTCGGAGAGCTACTGGATCTTGACCGAAGTACTCGGCCTGTCCGTCGATGATGAGTGTGTCGATCGGCCCCGGACTCAGCACGTTGACCCGAAGACCCCGGTCGCCGAACTCTGCCGCCCACGTGCGCGCGTAGGAGCGCACGGCGGCCTTCGCCGCGCTGTAAGCCCCTGCCCCGGGATCCCCCTTGAATGCCGTGATCGAGCCCAGTAAAACGATCGAGCCGCCCGTTCGTAGAAGCGGCATCGCCTTCTGGACGGTAAACAGTGCGCCGCGGGCATTGAGGTCGAATGTGCGGTCGAAGTGTTCCTCGGTCACGTCCCCGAAGTTCATCCGCTCAATGCTTCCAGCGTTCGCGACGATCACATCGAGGTGCCCGCTCTCCTGACGGATAGCCCCGACCACATTGTCGAGATCACCCGACACTGTAGCGTCCGCAGTGACCGCCGTGACATGTCCCTCAATGGAAGCCTTCGCGGCTTCGAGCGCCTCCTTCCGCCGCCCCGTTATGTAGACGTGGGCGCCTTCACTTCCGAATCTCTGGGCAATCGCCAGACCAAGGCCCGCGCTCCCGCCAGTGACGAGGGCTACCTTATTCGCGAGACGCATGCTTTCTCCTTGAGCCGAGACTGTGAGCACCGGACGCATTGCTTTGCCTCATCCTGCTTTTGACAGCTGGCGTCGCAGGACTTGCGTGCCTGCAGGACGCGGCTGCCGTCCCGCAGCTTTCCGGCCCTGGTGGCTGCGCTGGGCGTGCACCACGGTAGGACCGACCCGACATAGAGGCAAATAGTGGCAACGTATACTCTGCATTGACATCTCCTATGTCATGTCGAAGGTGGATGCGAATGAACCTGCGCCAATACGAATACGCCCTGGCCGTCGCCGAAGAGGGCTCCATGACAGCGGCAGCAGAACGTCTGCGGGTCACTCAGCCCTCTCTGTCGCAGCAGATCGGCACCCTGGAGAAGCACCTCGGGGTGCAACTGTTCACCCGCACCCCGAGCGGGGTGACGGTGACGGTGGCAGGGCGGGCATTCCTCGCGGAGGCGAAGATCGCGACGACCGCATCCCGGCGTGCCATCACGGCCGCCCGCGCCGCCAACGGGGAACTGTCAGGCGAACTCATCATCGCTGTCCACATGGGCCTGGGAGCACGCCAACTGCCCCAGGCATTGGGGCAGCTACGCAACCGCCACCCGAAGCTGCAGGTGACTCTCCACGAGGAGCCCGATCCCGCGGACATGGAACGACTGGTCCGCCAGGGAACCCTCGACATGATCCTCGTGCACCGCATCCCCGCCGGGTGCACCTTCGACACTCACCCTCTGGGCGAGGAAGCCTACGTCGCCGTCCTGCCGAAGGGGCACCCGCTTCTCTCCGACGGCGCCGCCCTGCGCTTGGAAGACCTGGCGTCACAGGGGTGGATCCGGTTCCGGCGCGCCAGCCTGCTCGACGACTACCTCGCCCGCCTGCTCGCCGACGCGGGCCTCAGCCCGCACACGGTGGCCCGAGCGTCACAGATCTCCACCGCGGTGCGGCTCGTGGCGCAGGGCTTGGGCGTCACTGTGGTCCCGGCCTCGGCCATCCCCGAAGGCTTCGAGGAACTGGCCTGCCCGCTCCTGCCCTCCCTGACCGAGCCCGTCCTCGTCGGCGTGCGGCGCAATCCGGGTTCGGCGGAGACGGCCATGCTCGACCATCTCAGCCAGCAGAACTGGTGCGGTGCAGGACTCCTCTGTCAGCCCGCAACTGTTTGAGCGTTCACTTTCCACGTTGCACCCATATGGAACGACCTCGGGCCCTGAAGCCATTCACTATGCCGCCCTGTCTCCACCGCTCAGCCTTTTGATCTGCCGATACGGGGTTCAGAACAGGCACTTAACGTCGCCGGTCTCATCGACCACCAGGACCGCGGCCTCGTCATAGAGGTGCTCAACGACGTATTCGCGCACGTCAACACGGACTCCATCGGCGTCCCAGACGGCTCGGCACAGCCGATGCTGCATGCCGTGCGGGCTGGACTCCCCGACCCATTCCGCGATCGTCCAGCAGTCCTTGCGCGGCAGGTCCGACAGCAGGCCCAGCACCAACCGGCCGCCCCGCAGCCGTGGTTCGACCCGGGCGAACCGTCCCGCGATAAGGCCCATGGCCACCTCGAACGCCTCCCGTCAACGGACGGGATCTATGCTGTGACCTGCGGCCACCGTCTCATCGTTACTCCACACAAGTCACGATGATCAACAGTGGCCGCACCCGTCTCCGCGCCGGGCTCGGCCAGCACCATCACGCACTACGAGCGTTCGGTGAGCAACTCCGCCAGGCGGTCGGCAAACTCGGTGAGCCAGTCCAGCCGAGGTCCGGCGATACGGAACCCGTGACGGCGACCCCAGAAAGCAGCCTGGACAGCATGGAACTGGGCCCACCGCTGGACGCGTCCGCGGTCGAGTTCCGCGGCCTCGGCAAAGACGTCCAAGACACGGTCGACAGCCTTGCGCAGGTCATCCGCCTCCAGAAGCGTCAGCGCGCGGGACTTAAGTAATGTGCCGCCGTCGTAAGCCGGATCTCCTGCATACCCCTTGGGGTCGACGGCCAGCCACGGCTCGCGGCTGGCACGCAGGATGTTCCGGGCATGCAGGTCGCCGTGGATGAGGGCGTCCGGCTGGGCCCGACCCAGCTCCCGAACAGTCGCCACGGCAGCATCCAGCACCTGGCGCGGCAATGCATGCGGCAGCTCCTCGGCATCCATGCACAACTGCTCCTCCCAGGCATCGGCCTGCTCACGCAGCCGGGGCAGACCGGGCGGTGCGGGGATGGCCAGGCGGCGATTGAGCCGCCCGGCGACTGTCACCACCTCGTCGCCGTCCTCGATCTCCGCCAGGGTCGACGGCTGAACCCGCTCCAGCAGCATCGCGAACCGCGCGTCGTCGCGCTCATGCAACAGGACGGCGCCGCACCCGCCCCACGCAACGAACGCATCTGGCTCATGAACGTTGCCGGGATGTGGCACCCCCAGCGCCCCATCAACTCCTCCACGATCCCGGGCAGCTCGGCGAGCCACGCCGCCCCGGCTTCCCTCTCGCGGTCGACGGTGCTCTGTGCGAACTCCTCTGGCATCGCGATCATCCCGGCACCCTACGCGCCAGCCCACCACAGCCACCAAGCCCAAGGCGGCCGCTCCCGCCGCCCCGCAGACCGCGCACTACGAAGATCGCGATCTACAGCTGGAGATTAGGCACCGTCAGCGCGACAGAGAATTCATGGCCGACGTAGCGCCGTACGAGATCCCCACCAGCGTCTTGGAGACGCTGGCGCCCTCAGCGAGGCGGCTCGTACTGAACCGGCGCGGATCAACGGTCTGGGATGTCGAGACGTGGCGCGGCCGGTTTGCCGTCAAGCTCGGCTATCCCATCGAAGCAACAAGTGAATGGGAGGGCCAGGAGTGGACTGCCCTGGCCCCCGCCCGTGAGGGCGCAGTCTTGCGGCACCTCAACCGGGACCACGTCAGTTATGGCGACTGGGAACACGGCACCTGGAACGTCCAGCCCTGGCACCAGGGCAACAGCCTGTACGACCTTTGGCAGCCGCACCGCGCCCAAGTGGCCTCGCCAGAGCCCGGCTTGGGTGAAGCACTGTCATGTGCGGAAGCCGTAGCGGCGCTGCACGCCGCAGGGTGGGCGCACGGGGACATTCAACCCGCGCCGTTCAGGCAGAAGTGGTCACGTGTCCAACGCATGGCCGACAGCGGCCAGGAACGGGCGGAAACCGTTTGTGTGGCAGTAGGTCCCTGATTCGGTCAGCGGCGTGGTGCGGGTCGTCTGCCCGGGGGTTGGGAGGGCTCGGGCAGGGCGGTCGGTGGCTGGACGGGGCGGGTCTGGGGCGCGCCCTTGGACAGGGTGATGACCTCGCCGCCGTGGCTGATCCGGAGCGGCTCGCCGTCCCGCAAGGTGTAGGTGACCTGCGAGCCCGTGATGTCGACCCGCAGGCAGCGCTGCCGGATCAGCACGGAGAAGGCCAGCCGGCTGAGGCTCTCGGGGAGCCTGGGCGCGAAGTACAGGACGTCCCCGTGGTCGCGCATGCCGCCGAAGCCGGCGACCAGTCCCACCCAGGTGCCTGCCAGGGAGGCGATGTGCAGGCCGTCGCGGGTGTTCTTCTCCAGATCCGCCAGGTCCATCAGCGCGGCCTCGCCCAGGTAGTCGAAGGCGAGCCGCACATGGCCCACTTCGGCGGCCATCACACACTGGACACAGGCCGACAGCGAGGAGTCCCGGACCGTCAGCGGCTCGTAGTAGGCGAAGTTGCGCGCCTTCTGGTCGGCTTCGAAGGCGTCGCCGCACAGATACATCGCCAGCACCAGATCCGCCTGTTTGACCACCTGTTTCCGGTACAAGTCGTAATACGGGAAGTGCAGCATCAGCGGGTACAGCTCGGGTGGCGTGTCCCCGAAAGCCCATACGTCGAGACCGATGTAGCCCGCCGACTGCTCGTGCAGGCCCAGCGCACCGACGTGCGGCACGGACATCGCCTTGGCCGCGTCACGCCATCCGGCGGCCTCTTCCCTGTCGACGCCGAGCGCCGCGGCCTGCTCCGTGTGGCGCTCGGCCACATCGGCGGCGGCCAGCAGATTCGCCCGGGCCATGAGGTTGGTGTAGGCGTTGTCGTTCGCGAGCGCGCTGTACTCGTCGGGGCCGGTGACGCCATCGATGTGAAAGCGGCCACCGGAGTCGTGATGACCGAGCGAATGCCAACGCCGGGCCGTCTCCACCAGCAGTTCCACACCGGTGCGCCGTTCGAAGTCGGTGTCGCCGGTGGCCCAGATGTAGCGCACGGCGGCGGCGATATCCGCGTTGATGTGGAAGGCCGCGGTTCCGGCCGGCCAGTACCCGGAGCATTCCGCACCGTCGATCGTGCGCCAGGGGAAGACCGCGTCCCGCAGTCCGAGCTGCCCGGCGCGCGCCCGCGCCGCCGGCAAGGTGTTCTGCCGCCAGTGCAGGGCCTCGGCGACGCAGTTCGGCGAGGCGTAGGTGAGCAGTGGCAGAACGAACGTCTCGGTGTCCCAGAAGGCGTGTCCGTCGTATCCGGAGCCGGTCAGGCCCTTCGCCGGGATCGACCGCTGTTCGGCCCGGCTGCCCGCCTGCAGGACATGGAAGAGGGCGAAGCGGACGGCCTGCTGGATTTCCGCGTCGCCGTCGACCTCGATATCGGCATGGCGCCAGAAGCCGTCGAGATACTCGCGCTGCTGGTCGATCAGGCCCTGCCAGCCGGTGTTGCGCGCACCGGTGAGCGCGGCCTCGACCTGGTCCCGGACGGCCGGCAGTGAGCGGATTCCGGACCAGCCGTAGGAGACGAACTTCTCGATGCGAAGCGTCTCGCCGGGGTCCAGGACCGCGGTGACGGTGAGGCGCCCGACGTCGTCCGCGCTCTCGCTGGAGCTCCGGGTGGATGCGGGGCCGCGCACCACATGGTCGGCCGCGGCCCCGATCCGCTGATTGCTCGCCGCCGTGTGGTGCACCAGGCGCAACCGCGTATCGACCGCGGCGTGTTCCTCGGGCCGAAGGCATGACTTCAGGGCGGCGCCGACCCGGGGATCGCCGCTGAGCTCGGGCAGTTGCTCATTGGCGACGAGTTCCGACTGGACGACCACGTGCGTCCGGGCGTCCACCGGCTCCACTTCGTAGGCGACCGCGGCGATGGCGCGCTGGGTGAAGGAGACCAGTCGGGTGGCGCGCACCGTACCGTCCTGCCGACCGGCGATGTCCACTCGCAGACGCGGTGGAGCAGGCCGGTGCGCAGGTCGAGCACGCGCTCATGCGAACGCAACCGCCCGTAGCGCAAGTCGAACGGCTCGTCGTCGACCAGCAGCCGGATGAGCTTGCCGTTGGTCACGTTGATCACCGTCTGGCCGGACTCGGGGAATCCGTAGCCGGTTCCGCGTACGGCAGCGGATGCTGCTCGTGCACACCGTTGAGATAGCTGCCGGGCAGGGCGTGCGGCTCGCCCTCATCGAGGTTGCCGCGCCAGCCGACATGCCCGTTGGGCACGGAGAAGACGGATTCGCTCTGCGCGAGGACGTCCAGGTTGAGCTCGGTCTCGCGCAAGCACCACGGCTCGACGGCGTAGGCATGGTGGCTGATCACTTTCGACCCTCCAACCGCTCGTAGAGGTCCGACGCCACGACGCTCATTTTGTCCGGGAGGCCCGACTTCGCCGTATTCACGATTCTACCGGCGACATCACCCGCGTCTACCGGCGACATCATCCGCGTCTACCGGTGACGTCATCCGCGCGCGGCGGCAGGCTCCCCGACGCCACCGAGTTCATCCCTGCTCCGGTCGACACACTGGGCGAGGCAACGCGTATGGGACAGCCCGAAGATTCCGTACAGGAGCACACTCAGCCCCAGCAGCGCCGGTACGAGCCAGAATCCGGCACGCGGCTGCTCGCCGTAGAGCGTCACACCGAGACAGAAACTCACCGTGGCATCGCCGAGCGTCAAAGCGGGTTGCGAGCCGATCAGCGGGCCCCCTTGCATGGCGACCCCGAGCAGGAACAGGGAAAACGCGCCGACGGCCGCGAAGCTGTACGTCTGCCACGCGGCGAAGAAGGCGACGGCGCCCTGATCGGAAAGAATGTTCATGGCCGACTTGACCAGCGCCGCGGTGACGGCGTTTCCGATGGCCGCCGCTGCCGCGAGCGAGGCCGCTCGCAGCAGTCCGGCGGGGCGCCGCAGACCGGCGAGAACGAGGGCGGCACCGATCCCTCCGGTGACCGTGAGCCCCGGCAACCACCAGATCCCGGGCACCTGGTCGCGCCCTCCGGTGGGGGCCAGGGAGAAGAGCACCAGCGCCAGCCCACCGACGATGCAGGCCACGCAGATCCATGCCTTGCGCGACACACCGACGCGAAAGACCATCCCTCCGATCACCAGAGCCAGCGGAAGTTCGAGAATGAAGATGGGCTGTACGGTGGCGAGCGATCCGGTGGCCAGCGCGAGGGCCTGAAAAAGGGCGGCGAAGACAACGCCGAGCATCCCGCCGAACCAGACCGGAGTGTGCAGAAGGTCGCGGATCAGCCCGAGGCGCAATGATCGTGACGCGGGAACAGTGAGCGCGGCGCGGCGCTGCAACACCGTCCCGAGTGCGTTGCTGCCGGCCGCGAGCAGGGCGAACACGATGGACAGCACGACCGTCATCGTCACCATGGGCACCACTCCTGGGCTCGCGTGCTTCTCTCCTGGTGCGCTCCCTGGGCCCTTCCGCCAGGCTACACAGCTTGCGCGCGGCGATGGCCTCCGCCGATTGCCGGCGGAGGCCATCAGAGGGACACCGGCCCTGGATCCTCCCGGTGGGCGAGGCCCAGGGCCGTGAGGCCACGGTCCGCGCCGGGTCAGACGGCCACGCGACCGCCGTCGACCGGCAGCACCGCGCCCTGGACGAAGCTCGCCGCCTCGCTCGCCAGGAAGGTGATGGCCTCGGCGATCTCCTCGGGCGCGGCGGGCCGCCCGGTGGGCGCCTGCGCGGCGAGAGCCGTCAGGTCCTCACCCATACCGGCCGTGCCCTCCGTGCGGGTCGGCCCCGGCTCGACGGCGTTGAACCGGACCCCGCGCGGGCCGTACTCGGCGGCCCACGACTTGGTGAGCAGGTTCAGCGCCGCCTTGCTCGATCCGTACAGCGCCATTCCCGGCGCCCCGTACTCGGCGACCATGGTGCTCACGTTGATGACCGCCCCGTAGCCGCGCTCCGCCATCGCCGGGGCGAGCTCCGCCACCAGGTAGAACGGCGCCTTCACATTCAGCGCGTAGACGGTGTCGACATCGCTCTGCGGCGTTTGGTCCGTCGGCCCGAACGGGAAGATCCCGGCATTGTTGACCAGGACGTCCACCCGGCCGCCGCCCAGTTCCCGGGCCTCGCGGGCCAGCTTGCGTACGGACTCGGCGTCCCGCAGATCAGCGGCGACGAAGTCCGCCCTGCCGCCACGGCCGCGGACGGCGCCGACCACTGCCTCACCCCGCGCCCTGTCCCGGCCCGCCACCAGCACATGCGCGCCTCGTTCGGCCAGCTTCGCCGCGGTGGCCGCACCGATACCGCTGGTGGCCCCGGTCACCAACGCGACGCTCCCGGCAAGGTATGCAGAACTCATCGGCCAATCCTTCGCTTTTATCACGGGTATTCCACGGGAGGGCGATGCCGCTTTCTCCCGCTGATCGCCGACTCATTGCCGTGGCGATGTCCGTTACAAGCGCGGGTTGCCTGCCGATGATGTCGCTCGGCCATAGGAGAAGCCAATGGCGGCCATAACCCGTGGATCAGCCGGTCCGGGCGATGCCGCGGTTTCCCCCGTTCTCATGCGTCGGCCGCCACCGCCCCGATGCCGTGGAGCCGTCGGTGGCCGGCGAGGGCCGGGAGCGAGGTGAGTGCCGGGGGAGCGGGAGGCTCGCCTTCGAGGCCGGAGACGTAGTCGAGCAGGACGCCCTCGCGCAGGCCCCACGGGCAGGTGGTGAGTCGTTCCACCTCCATGACCTCCATGACGGCCTCCGCGACGATCGCACCGGCCAGGGACTGATGCGCCCTGGAGGCGGAGATGCCGCGCAGTCTCGCTCGCTGCTCGTCCGTCTTGGCGGCGAGTTGTGGCACCCAGGGCCCCAGGTCCTTCCGGCTGAGACTGTGGAGCGCGGGCAGGCCGTCGCGGGACTGTGGCTTTCCGGCGAGGCGGGCCAGTTGCGTGAAGGTCCTGGACGTGGCGACGCAGGAGAGGGGCGCCGGCTGGGCGCGGAGTTCGGCGGTGCACTGGCCGAGCACGGAGCGTACGTGCTCGCGCAACGCACTGACGTCCCGCTTCTTCACCGGCGTGACATCGGGCAGATGGTGGCGGGTGAGCCGGTCGGCGCCCAGCGGCAGGGAGACGGCGAGGTCGGGGTATCTGCCGCTGCCACAGGCGATTTCCAGCGAGCCACCGCCGATGTCGAGGAGCAGGATCCGCCCCGCCGACCAGCCGAGCCAGCCGCGTGCCGCCCTGAACGTCAGCCGTGCCTCCTCCTCGCCGGTCATGAACCCCACACGGATACCGGTGGCGGCCTCGATCTCGCCGAGTACGGCGTCCCGGTTGGTCGCGTCCCGCACCGCCGAGGTGGCGAAGGGGATCAGGCGGTCGACATGGTGGGCGAGAGCGGCCGCGGCACTCGCGGTCACGGCGCCGACCAGGGACCGGATCGCGTCAGGCCGGATCACCCCCTGGCGATCGGTCGCCTCGGCCACACGGACCGGCTGTTTCCACGAGGCCACCGGCTCCGGGGGCCTGCCCGGAGCCAGCCCGGCGATCATGAGGTGGACCGTACGGGATCCGATGTCGATCACTCCACAGCGCATATGCCCTGAGTGCCCCACCCGCCGCGAGTTCAGACCTCCGTTGATCGCGCTTCACCTGGAGAACACCTGCGCAGGGGGTTGCGCGGTGCCTTGGCGGCGACGGCGGGGTGACGGCGGAGCGGCGGGGCGCGGGTGAGGCGGGCGGCGCTCTGCTACGTCGCGTCCGCTCTGCTACGTCGCGTCCGATCCGCTACGTCGCGTCCGATCCGCGCCGCGGCCTCGGAGGTCTGCGGCGGTGGCTGGTATCGCACCACGGGTAGCGCGCGCTGCGGCCGCACAGGCATACGGCCACCGCGAAGCGGTCGGAGCGCACCACGCTGCCGTCGGGCAGGGTGATCTCGACCGGCCCCTCCATCAGCATCGGGCCATCGGTCCCCAGCCGTACCCGCACCGCGCGGTCACGTTCGTCGTTCGGCACGGATCACCACCAGCTCTTCCTTCGTCTCGCCCGGGGCGATCAGCCCACGGGCCTCCAGCCAGGGCGCCTGCGCGCGCAGCACCGGGCCGAACGGGATCGTGCGGCGGTCGGCCACCTCCGCCCGCAGCCCGCTGGCCGTCAACTGCGCCAGGGTTCGCTCCGTCCCGCTCAGCGCCGAGTGCACCAGCAGCAGTACGCCGCCGGGACGCAGCAACGGTGGCGCGTCCCGGCAGATCCGGTCCAGCACCGCCCGTCCGTCGGCCCCGGCCCGCCAGGCCAGACCGCGGCCCCGGCGGGCCCGCCGCCCCGCCACCGGCACATAGGGCGGGTTGGCGACGATGAGATCGAATCCGCGGCCCGCCACCGGTGTCAGCAGGTCGCCGTGGAGGACACGCACCGGCAGCCCCTTGAGGCGGGCCCGCAGCCAGGTGGCGCCCACGGCGAGCGGTGAGACGTCCACCGCGGTCACCTGGGCCGCACCGCGCCCGGCCGCGACGAGGGCCAGGGCCCCGCTGCCCGTCCCCACGTCCAGGACGGCCGTGCCGGCCGTGATGTCCTCCCGCAGCAGCGCCTCGGCCAGCATCCATGTGTCGTCCTGCGGCGCGTACACCCCTGGCGGCGTCTTGAACAGCATCAGCGGCGAGTACCCGCACAGGGCCGAGGAGTGCGCGTGCGGTGCGGCGGTAAAGATCACAGACAGTCCCGGGGCAGCGTCTCGTTCCAGGTGCGCGAGAACACCCGCCGGTCGCCCTCGTAGCCGTCCAGTGTGGCGTTCACGAAGAACTCGGTCTCGCTGGAGCGCAGCACCGTGCTCGTCACCACGCGTACGTCCCAGTCGTCGCGGTGGAAGCGCATGGTCCAGGTCGACTCGCCGCCGACCGAGGTGAAGTCGTCCGCGACCGCGGTGTAGCGCTCGTACGCCCGGCGGCCGACATCCATCCCGATGTCCTCGAAGCGCTGGGTGCCCGCGTCCTTGACGATCTCCAGCTCGGACCGGTAGCCGACCAGGTCGCGCTTGACGTCCCAACGCTCCTCGCGGGGGGTGAGCGCGGTGGTGGCGACGGGGGGCGTGCCCTCGGGCTCCCCGAACGGGCGCTGGGGCCGATCCTCGCCCGACGAGGCCCGGCGCAGCGGCAGCGTGAGGGCGCTGGTGGCCTCGTAGACGGTCAGCAGCGCGGGCCTCGGCGGGGGCCAGGCGAGCGGCCAGTACGACGTGGACAGCGACAACCGGATGCGGTGACCGGGCGGAAACGCCTGGGCCACGCCGTTGAGCCGGACACGGGCGCGGTAGCGCCGGCCGGGCTCCAGCGGCTCGGGGTCACCGATGGTCTCGCGGTGGGCGACATTGAGCAGACCGTAGGTGACACGGGTGGCGCGGCCGTCCGGAGCCACATCGGAGAGCCGGGCGGCCACCATGGCCACCGGTTCATTGACCGACAGGTCCAGTTCGACGGAGGGCGAGCCGAGGATCTCCACCCGCTCGGTGAGTGGATCGGTCTCGAACACCAGCGAACCGCCGTCCTCCTCCCGCTGGTCGTACGGCAGGTCCGGAGGCGCGTTGTAGGAGGCCCACTTGCCGGCGAACTGGCCGACAGACAGCGGCGATTGCACGGTCAGCGGCTCGCCCTGCGCCTCCTGCCCGGACGATGTGTCATCGGGGGCGCCGATGCGCCTGCCGGTCAGCGGGTGCACGGCGGGCTCGACGTTGGGGGAGGGCCACCGGGGCTCGGCGATCCAGCGGCCGGGCCGCTCCTCGTAGGAGGTGGACGGCGCCACGCTGTCCTGCATCCACGTCCACAGCATGGGCCCGTCCATGACGCCGTTGTCCACGCCCTTCAGCCAGTGGTCCCACCACCGCACCACTTCCTGGAGGTAGCCGATGGCCGGGCCCGGCTCGCCCAGGTGCGGGTACTTGTGCGACCACGGGCCGATCAGCCCCCTGCGCGGTACGTCCAGCTGGCCGAGCAGCCGTGTCACGGCGTTGGAGTAGCCGTCCGCCCAGCCGCTGGAGGCCAGCACGGGGCACTGCACGGCCTGGTAGTCCTCGCCCACCGAGGCATGCCGCCAGTAGTCGTCGCGGCGCTGGTGGCGCAGCCACTCCAGCACCCAGGGGCGGGCGTTCTCCAGCCGCTCGTGCCACATCTCGCGCCAGCGCTCGCCGACCACCGCCGGGTCCGGCGGACATGTGGCGTAGGCGAACATGGTGCCCGCCTCGGCGAGGTTGTCGGACAGCAGGGCACCGCCCATGTAGTGCATGTCATCGGCGTACCGGTCGTCGGTGAAGGAGGCGATGACGATGGCGCGCAGACTCGGCGGCCGCCGGGCGGCCACTTGCAGGGCGGCGAAGGCACCCCAGGAGATGCCCATCATGCCGGTGGCGCCATCGCACCAGGGCTGCTCGGCGAGCCACGCCAGGATCTCCTCGGCGTCCGTCTGCTCCTGTCCCAGGTATTCGTCCGTCAGCACCCCCTCCGACTCCCCGGTGCCCCGCAGGTCGACGCGCACGCAGGCGTAGCCATGACCGGCGATGTACGGATGGTGGATGGAGTCGCGTACGGAGGTCAGATCCCGTTTCCGGTAGGGGATGTACTCCAGCACCGCGGGCACCGGCTCCTCGTCCGAGGACGTGGGACGCCAGATGCGCGCCGACAGGCGAATGCCGTCGGACATGGGGATCGTGACGTGTTCCTCTTCCTTTGTCGCGCACGGCAGATTGCTCACGAGGCGCATAGGGCCGATCTGCTCCTTCCCTGGTGGCGGGGGTGCACGGGTGCCCACGGACGCCACCGGCACACCGGCCGTGTCCGTGGGCGGTCGCAGCCGGGGCTCAGCCCCGCTCCCTGTCCTGTTCGTTCTTCCGCTTCTCGTCCTGCAGACCGCCCGGGGCGGTGGCGTCGAAGAGGCGGTTCAGGGCGGCGACACAGCGGTCGTACTTCTCGCGCAGGTCCTCCTCGCTGTCCCCGCCGGTGAAGATGTGGGCGAGTTCGAAGCTGTAGCTGTCCTGCTGGTCCATCTGCGACAGCCGCTGCCCCTCCTCGGGGACCACATCGATCCGTACGCCCGGGATCTCGCGCTCGATCCGCTCGATCTCCTCGTCCACGGGGGTGTCATGGACCACGCCGTCGGCGAACCACCGGTAGTACCACTTGGCGGCCATCCGGTAGGGGCCGGCGCGGTACGGCAGGGCGGGGTCCTCGCCGAGGGCGAGGCTGACCATGCAGTGGTGATTGGACACCCCGTCGACGTAGGCGAAGAGTTCGGCGTGCGACTGGGAGTGCCGGGGGTTGATCTCCAGGAGATTGATCTCGTCCGTCCCGGCGTCGTAGAAGTACTCGATGCTGAACGTCGCCCCGTCCATGCCGATCTGCCGCATGACCCGCCGGGAGACGTCATGCAGCCGCTGGATCACGGGCTCCGGCAGGGCCGAGGGGTACTGGTGGCGCAGGAAAGAGGGGCTGTCGGGGTAGTCGATGGAGTCCAGCACGCCGTAGACGGTGACCTCGCCGTCGTGGACGTATCCCTCCACGGCGACCTGGACTCCGCTCAGCGCTTCCTCCGCGAGGCACACCTGGCCGCCCACACCCTCCATCTCCGGGGGGAGGTCCAGCCGTTCGAGGACGGCCTCGAAGGGCTTGCCGACGCGGCCGATGCCCGCACGGATCTCGCCGACCGCCGTACGGAACTGCTCCTCGTCCTTGACGGAGAAGGCCAGCTCCGAGGAGTACGCGAGGGCCGGCTTGAGCCACATCGGGAAGCGGACACCCTCCGGTGGCTGTGGGTCCCGCGCCTGCAGATCCACCCGGCCGAACCGTGGGCACTCATCGATCACCTTCTGCTGCTCCAGCCGACTCCAGTACTTGTGCTCGCACTTGACGACCGACTCCAGACTCGTGCTGCGCGTGCCGTAGCGCTCGCCGAGAATCGGTATGAGTGTGCTCACCGGGAAGTCCCAGTAGCCGACGATCGCGTCGATGCTGCCCTCGAAGGCATCCAGCACACCCTCCGCCTTGGCGATGAGATCCGCCACGGACACCTCGCCGCTCTGCAGATCCTCGATGGTGAGCAGGCGGTGGAACCGGTACCGGTCGGCACCGGGGCCACTTTCCAGAATGGGCTCATTGGCCTCGTCGAGGCCGATCACAAAGATGTTCTTCTCGGCCGTGTTCTTTTCGGCCGTGTTGTTCTCGTCCACTGGGTGGTCCCTCCCTGGTCCGTCGTTTTCCGGCGTCCTGAGTACCCCCCAGCGGGCGGCCAATCCCGATGTGACGTGGCAGTTCGGAGTGACTTCCTGCCGTCTCAAGGGGGAGAGCTGTTAGGCGGTGGTGGGTTCGTTTACGCTGTCGCTCGCTTGAATGGTGAGAGACGGGGTGACGGGGAGCATGTCCCGATCGGACCATGGTCGACCGGCGATGCCGCCTGTTGATGCGGGGGGACAACCGGGGTGGCCGATATCTCCGCCACCCCACAGCCCACTGGGGCATGCGGATCCTCCCCAAGCCGGCCCGTACCGGCTGGAGGCGATTCTGGGCGCGGGCGGGATGGGCCGCGTCTACCTGGGGCGGACACCGGCCGGCAGCGCGGTGGCGGTCAAGGTCGTACATCGCGAATACGCGGGCGACGCGACGTTCCGCAAGCGCTTCGAGCAGGAGGTGGCGGCGGCCCGGCGGGTGCAGGGGCTGTACACCGTGCCGGTCGTGGACGCGGATCTGCGGGCCGATGAGCCCTGGCTGGCCACGGCCTACGTGCCCGGGCCGTCCCTGCAGCACGCGGTCGCCGACAGCGGGCCGTTGGCGGCCGACGCGGCGCTGGGGCTGATCGCCAGGGTGGCGGAAGCCCTGCAGTCCATCCACGCGGCCGATGTGATCCACCGTGACCTGAAACCCTCCAACATCATCCTCACCGCCGAGGGCCCCAAGGTCATCGACTTCGGTATCGCCCGGGCCGCGGATGTCACCACGGTGACCGCTACCGGGATGCGCACCGGAACGCCCGCCTACATGGCGCCCGAATACATCAGGGGGCAGAACGTCACCGAGGCCGGTGATGTGTTCGCCCTCGGAGTCGTCGCCCACTTCGCCGCCACCGGCCGGCTCGCCTTCGGCGGCGGCACCGACCACGGCGTGGTCCACCGCATCCTGGAACAGGCCCCCGACCTCGACGGCTGCCCCGAGCCCCTTCGAACCATCGCCGCGCGATGCCTGGAGAAGGACCCGGAGCGGCGGCCGACCCCCGCCGAGGTCATCGAGCAGTGCCGCCAGGTCTCCACGGCGGGGATCGCCGACGCCCACCCACGCACCGTGGTGTCCCCGTCAGGGCCCGAGCGCGGGACACCCGGCCCGCTCGACGCCCCTGGTGCGCCGGGCGCCCCCGGCTTGCCCGACGCCGAGACACGCACATCACTGTCGCCGCGCGGGTCCGGGCCCGCCGCCCCCGTACCGCCGCCGTCCGCTCCGGCCGCGCACGACCCGGCACGGGGCGCCGCCCTCGGCGGTCCCGCGACCCCACCGAGTGCGGACACCTCGCCGAACCCGCCGGTGCCGGACCCGCTCACCACGCCCGCGCCGGGGCTGCCCGTACTGCTCAGCGGAGTCGGGATCCTCGTCCTCGCCGTCGTCCTGATCGCCGTCTACCTCCCCGGCTCTTCCCCCGACCGCGGCCCCGGCTACCCCTATCGCTCGTTCGAGCCGACGGCCGCTATCGGCCCCACCGGGCAGTCCAGGGACACCGAAGGCATGGCGTTCAGCCCGGACGGCAAGACGCTCGCCACGAACAGCGACGATGGCAAGGTGCGACTGTGGAATGTCGCCGACCGCAAGCCACGCGCCACCTTCATCCAACGCGACAGCGTCGGGAATGACGGGTTCGGGGGCCGCGGTGTGGCGTTCAGCCCCGACGGCAAGCTCCTCGCGGCCACCAATATGACCGGCTGGCTGACCATGTGGGACGTGGCCGAGCACCGGCAGGTTCGCTTTCTCGGTACCACAGTCGATGGCGGCGAAAGGGTGGCCTTCAGCCCGGACGGCAAGCTGTTCGCCACCGGCAGTCAGACCGGTTCGGTGTTCCTGTTCGACACCAACAACCACAAGGACGACATACTCGCCTACTACGACCAGGAGGCCAACGTCACGGGAGTGGCCTTCAGCCCGGACGGCCGGACGCTGGCCTCCGCGAGCGACGACTCCGACAGCAACCTCACCCCGAAACACTCGGTGCGGCTGTGGGACGTGGCACACCGCGATCCGGAACCCTACGGCCAGGACGATCCACGGCTCACCATCTCCCCCGCGCAAGGAGTCCTGAGCCTGGCGTTCAGTCCGGACGGCAGGACCATCGCCACCGGCAGCTACGACGACACGGTGCGGCTGTGGGATGCGAAGACCGGCCGTCAGCGAGCCACCCTCGGCGACTCCTACCAGGCGAGGGTCGACCACCTGGCGTTCAGTCCGGATGGCAAGACGCTCGCCGCCCCCGCCGGACGAGGACTGTTGCTGTGGAACGTGGCCACCCGCAAACCACGCGCCATCCTGGTGACCGGCGCGCAGGGGCCGGAGAGCACGGTCCGGGACGTGGCCTTCAGCCGGGACGGCCGCCTCATCGCGGGCAACGACACCAAGCACCACAAGGTGTACCTGTGGAAGAACCCCGAACAGAGCGCGCGGTGAGAGTTCGCCGCGGCGGTTGCCCCTGACGCAGGGGCAACCCCGCAGCATGGGCGGCATGACGAGGATTCAGCACTTCACGGTCCACCACGACGGCGTCACCATCCCGGTGTCCCGCGGCGGTCGGGGACGGCCACTTGTCCTGTGCCCCGGCCTCAACTCCACCCAGGCCGATCTGCATGAGCTGACCGGGCACCTTCGACGCGACCACGACGTGGTGACCTTCGACCTCAGGGGCCATGGCCTCGCCTCGGCCGCCGACCGGTATTCCTTCGACGCGTTCCTGAGTGATCTCTTCGCCGTGCTGGCGGACCTGGAACGCCTCGACCTGCCCTCGCCGCCCGTGCTCGTGGGCTACTCGCTGGGCGCGGACCTGGCCGTGCACTATGCCGCCGAGCGTCCTGACGGCGCGGCCGGGCTCGTCCTCATCGACGGGGCGAACCCGCTGCCCGAACCGTTCATCACCGACGCCGACCTGCCGGAATTCCGCGCCATGGCGGAGGATCCGGCGACGCGGCGGGAGATCGAGCGGGCCAAGGGCACCGCCCGGCAGGTGCTGCTCACCGCCCGGCACGTCCTCGACCTGCAGCTCGAGATGGATGTGGTGCGGTCCGCAATCCTCGACCGGTACCGGAAGATCGACTGCCCCATCAACATGATCATGTCGACGTCGATCGCCGGCGACAGCACCGAGGGGCGTGCGCCGCGGCACAACCGGCTCTGGCGTGCCGGTATCGACCGCCTCGTCCGCGAGCGCCCGCACATCTCCACGTCCTGGCTCGACGCCGACCACCGCCTGGCCTTCACCCACGCCCCGGAGATCGCGGAGATCATCCGAAGCGCACACCCTCGGCCCATGGGCTGACTTCGCGAGCGACCGAGGAGACTGACCCGATGCTGACCATCGGCGAGCTGGCGTCGTACGCCGGAGTGACGGTGCGCGCGGTGCGGCACTACCACGCCAAGGGGCTGCTGCCGGAGCCGGAGCGGGACCACTCCGGCTATCGGAGGTACGGCGCCGACGCCGTCGTCGAGCTGATCAGAATCCGGACCCTCGCCGAGGCCGGGGTACCGCTGGCGCGCGTACGGGACTTGCTCCGGGCCGACGAGGAGGGGTTCGCCACGGCGGTCACGGACATCGACAAGCGGCTGCGGGCGGAGATCCGGGAGCGGCAGCGGCACCGCGAGCGCATCGCCCGCCTCGCCGCCGGGGACAGCCTGGCCCTGCCCCCGGAGGTGGTCGAGTTCCTCGACCGACTGCGGGCGCTCGGGGTCGACGAGCGGATCGTCCAGGTCGAACGCGACGGCTGGATCCCACTGGCCGCGCACGCACCCGAGCGGGTCCCGGAGTGGATGGCACGCAAACGGGAGCAGATCGCCGACCCCCGTTTCATCGCCTTCTACCGCACCCTGGGCCAGGCACTCGACCGCACCGACGACGACCCACGGCTGGTCGAACTGGCCGACCAACTGGCCGCCTACCTCACGCAGATGGCCGAGGAGCGGGGCGCGGACTACATCGACGATGCCGACATCGCGCCACCGCTCGCCAAGGTGATGGACACCCTCGCCTTCGACACCATGCCATCGGCCCGCCGGCTGATCGAGCTGCTGAAGCAGCGGGGCTGGACCGGCTGGACCAAGCTCGAGCGCGTGGCCGCGCCACCCGACCGCGGTCAGGCGGCAGGCAGCCCGCCACGAGTATCCGGTGGCGGGCCCGGCCGCCGGTGATGAGGATCGCGGCATGCATGTCTTCCTGGAGACCGAACGGCTCGTGCTGCGCCCGCTCACCGAGGCCGACGCCGACCACCTCTTCGCGCTGGACAACGACCCCGACGTCATGCGCTTCCTCAACGGCGGCAAGCCGACGAGCCGCGAGACGCTCCACGCCCAGATCCTGCCCCGCCTTCTCCACGACCACCCGTGCTTCGGCACCCGCGGCTACTGGGCCGCCGAGGAGAAGGTCACCGGAACCTTCCTGGGCTGGTTCGAGTTCCGCCCCCTGGACGACCACAGCCCCGCCGTGGTGGAACTCGGCTACCGGCTGAACAAGGCCGCCTGGGGCAAGGGTTACGCCGAGGAGGGTGCGCGGGCCCTGATCCACAAGGGCTTCACGGACCTCGGGGTGGAGCGGGTCACCGCGGACATCATGGCGGTGAACACCCGCTCGCGGCGGGTGATGGAGAAGGCGGGTCTGTCGTTCCTCCGGAACTTCACCGGGGACTGGCCGGAGGCGATCGAAGGATCCGAGCACGGCGAAGTCGAGTACGAGCTCACGCGGGCCGCCTGGGAGCAACGCCGATAGCCGCCCTCAGCCTCGCCGCGCACATGCGGCCGGTCGGGCGCGCACATGCGGTCGGCCGATCGACGCGTAGGCCGGATCAGCTGTGCGTGGTGGCCGGTGGACCGGCCACGGTGGTGAGCCGGAGCTTGGTCTCGTCCTCGCTGCCGGGGGCGGCGGTCATGATGACGATCTTGAGTTCGGAGTCGCCGTCGGTCAGGGTGTCGCAGTCCACCGTGACCGGGCCCACCAACGGGTGGTCGATCGTCTTGTGGTCCTCGCGGTGCGCGGCCACCTCTCCGGTCGCCCATAGCTCGGCGAACCTCCGGTTGCCCGCGTTCAGCTCGCGGATCAGCGCGCCCAAGCGGCCGTCCTGGGGGAAGCGGCCGGTGGCGCGGCGCAGATCGGAGACGACGGCGGCGTCGGTGGCGGCGCGGTCCGTCTCGGTCACCGGCCACCGCGCGAGGTGGGCGGGAGCGGCGTCCACCGGGAACCGGTCGCGAGCGAAGTTGCGCAGCCGCGGCGGCGAGGCGGAGGGATCGCCCAGAAGGGCGGTCCACCCACGGTTCCACCACACCAGTTGCCAGTCCGCCGCGAACACGGCAACCGCCACGTCCCCGAGCCGGGCGAGTACCCGCTGCACGCCGGGCGGAAGATGGTCGGAGATCGCACCGTCCACCGGCGGGACGAGCTGAGCCAGCCGGTACAGGTGATCCCGCTCGGCGGTGGACAACTGCAGGGCGCGCGCCAAGGACGCCACCACCGACACGGAGGGTGTTGTGGCCCGCCCCTGCTCCAGGCGCACAACGTAATCGACCGACACTCCGGCCAGCTCGGCCAGTTCCTCGCGCCGCAGTCCGGCCGTCCGGCGCCCGCGGGCCACCGGCAGCCCGGCGGCCGACGGAGGCAGCCGGTCCCGCCAGGTGCGGATCATCGCGCCCAGTCCGGTTCCGGGGGTCGTCGGCATGCTCGCCATCCTCCTTCATTCGCGGTCGTGCCTGTCGGCGCGAAGGTGGTACTGGTCTTCCTACCGTCGAAGCCTCCCTGGTCCGCCACCTTCGTCGGGACCAGCATCGAACGCATGACGATCACCTTCATCACCGGAGCCAACAAGGGTCTCGGCCGTGAGACCGCCCGCCGCCTGATCGAGTGTGGCCACACCGTGCTCGTCGGTGCCCGTAACCGCGAGCAGGGCGAGGAGGCCGCCGCCGCGCTCGGCGCACGCTACGTCCCCATCGATGTGACCGACGACGCGTCCGTGGCCGCCGCGGCCGCGAACGTCGCCGCACACGAGGGAAGGATCGACGTCCTGATCAACAACGCCGGTGTCCACGGCCCCGTCGGCGACCCCGGCGACCTCACCGCCGCCGACGCCCACGCCGTCCTCGACGTCAACGTCATCGGCGTCATCCGCACCACCACCGCGTTCCTGCCGCTGCTGCGCCGCTCGGACGATCCTGTGATCGTCAACGTCAGCAGCGGGATGGGCTCCCTCGCCCTCACCCACGACCCCGCCCGGGCCGAGTCGCGCGTCGTCGTGCCGCTGTACACCGCCTCCAAGGCGGCGCTGACGATGTTGACCACGCAGTACGCCAAGGGGCTCGAGGGCATCCGGGTCAACGCTGCCGACCCCGGATACACCGCGACCGACCTCAACGGGCACAGCGGCCCCCAAACCGTCACCGAGGGCACGGACGCGATCGTCGCCCTCGCCACCGAGGGGCCCGGCGCCGGCACCGGCCGCTTCGTCTCCCGTGATGGCGAGATCGCCTGGTCCTGAAACAGCCATAACCGTGTGTCCGACCGGGCGGGCAACGACGGAAATCGTTGTTGATGCCGTCGCCCACGGGCCATATCCGCAGTCCCGGGTGGCTGGTGCTTACGTGCTTAATCACCGAGGCTGACGCGTCATTACCTCATCACACTCAGGGAGTGAGCATGGGCTTTGACCTGGCGCGCCGTCGTCTTCTGTCGGCCGTGGGCGCAGCGGGTGTCGCGGGGGCTCTCGGGCTGGGCGGCTCCGACGCGTTCGCGGCCTCCGGCCGTGGCTCGTCGGGATCCCGGGGCTCGTCCGGATCCCGTGGCTCGTCGGGATCCCGTCGTTCGGCCGCGACGATCATTCACGGTGGGCGGGTGCTGACCGGTCTGCCGTATGTGCCGCAGCAGGAGGCCATCGCCGTGGGGCGGGACGGGAAGATCCTCGCGGTCGGCCCGGCGTCCCTGGTGCGCCGGCTGGCCGGGAGGGACACCGACTTCGTCGACGCGCGCGGTGGCACCGTCATGGCGGGGATCATCGATGCGCACGCACACTGCCTGGAGGCCGGGTCGCGCACCCTCAACCCGTCCCTGGGCAATGAGACGTTCACCGTCGCCGCACTCCAGGCGAAGCTCACCGAGTTCCTGAACGCGAGCAAGGACCAGGAACCGGACGGATGGCTGGTGGTGGAGGACTGGAACCCGGTCGGCCTGCCCGCCGGGACCGAGACCCACCACCGCATCCTGGACGCGCTGCCGACCCACCGGCCGATCGCGCTCAGGGGCTCGGACGCCCACAACACCTGGGTCAACAAGCGCGCCCTCGATCTGGCGAAGATCACGTCGAGTACCCCGGATCCGGCCGGGGGCCGCATCGTCCACGACTCGGCCGGAGCGCCGTCCGGATTGCTGAAGGACACCGCGCAGGACATCGTCGAGGCGGTGATTCCGCCGCCGGACCGGGACAAGCTGCTCGCCGCCGAGGCGAAGGCCCTCCGGCACGCGGCGTCCAGCGGCATCACCACGTACATGGACGCGGCCACCCGGACCGAAGGACTCGGCACCTATGCTGACCTGGCCGACTCGGGCCGGCTGCTCCAGCGGGTCATTCCGGCGCTGCGCCTGGACCTCGACCTCATCCGCGACCCGAAGGCCGCGCTGGCCTACGTCGAGGAGCAGCGTAAGAAGTACGCAGAGGTGCCCGGCCTGTGCTTCGGGACCGCGAAGGTCTTCCTCGACGGAGTGATCGAGTACCCCGCGCAGTCCGCCGCGCTGCTGGAGCCGTACCTCGACGGCCACGGCAAGCCCACCGACAACCGCGGCGACTTGTACGTCACCTCCACCGAGTACGGGCGTCTGGCGGCCGTACTGGACCGGGCCGGCTGGCAGTTGCACGCGCACGCCATCGGTGACCGCGCGGTGCGCACCGCGCTGGACGGCTACGAGGCGGCGATACGGGCCAACGGCCGCCGTGGCAACCGGCACACCATCGCCCATCTGCAGTTGGTGCACCCGGACGACTACCGGCGCTTCGCGCCGCTGGGCGTGGTCGCCTGCATGCAGTTGCAGTGGGCGATGCGCGATGTGTGGACGGTGGACGCCCTCCTGCCCTACATCGGCCCGGACCGCCACCGGCTGATGTATCCGGCGCGCAGCCTGGAGCGGCACGGCGCGGCGCTGGCCGGGGGATCGGACTGGCCGGTGGACCCGCTCGACTCCTTCAACCAGATCCGCACCGCCATCGACCGGAAGGGCGACGACGGGGCGCTGTACCCGGAGCGGGAGGGCATCAGCCGAACCACCAGCCTGCGCATGCACACGGCGGGTTCGGCCCATCAGCTCCGTATAGACGGCGAGACCGGTGTGCTCACCCCGGGCCGGGCCGCCGATGTGATCGTGCTCGACCGGGATGTGACCCGGGTGCCGGTCAAGGACATCACCGGTACGAAGGTGCGTCTGACACTGGCGGGCGGCAGGCGCATCTGGGACGCGGATCGGCCGGGCGCGCCGGCCTCCGCCACTTCGTTGGCGGCCCGGCCCGCCTCCCTCGCCTCCGTGCACGGCCGCCATGCCGCCTGCGGGTGTCAGGGCTGACCACCTGTCCACCTGGCGTACCGCGCTGCGTTGGCCGGGTGTGCCCGACAGGTGTCCAGTTGCGTGGCGCAGGCGGCGGCGATGGCGCGGAACGCCGGTGGCACATAGTCCGGACTGCCGAGCACGAGCCGGTCGGGGCGTCCCGGGATCCGCAGGGGTGCGGCGCCGCCGACGACGAGGATGCGCGTCCGGGCTGTCGCGGCCGCGGCGAGCGGCGCCGTCGTGGTCGTGACGGCGGTGTGTTCGTGGCCGGGGGCGGGGCGGGGCGGGGCGGGGCGCGGCCACGACCGCGTCGGTTCCGGCGAACAACCGGCCCATGTGGCCGGGGTCGTTCGCATCGCCCTCGACGGCGGTCGCCCCGGTTGGCAGGACGGTGGGCGGCTCTGTGCGGAACACCGCGATGAGGTCATCTGGAGCGGTTTCAGCCGCACACCGGCGGCGACCGCCTTCCTCGCCGCGCTCGACATCACGGCAACGGACTCCTGACCTCGGGGCCCGGCGCTTCCGTCATGACGTGTGCCGGCGGGATCGGCGCATCGAGGAGGACCGAACCTCCAGACGGGTCTCGATCACCACGGGCGGCGGCGTGTGCGGCGGGTTCTCCACCAGGCTCACCAGTGCGTCGACGGCCGCCGCCCCGGCCTGCTCCGGGGCCAGCGACACCGTCGAGACGGGCGGGGTGGTGCGCCCGTAGGCCGGATCCTCGCTGCTGCACACCACCATCAGGTCGTCCGGCACCGAAAGACCGCACCGCGCGGCCGCCTCCAGGACCTGACGGCCACAGGGGTCGTACAGGCCGAACACCGCGTCCGGCCCGCCGCCCCTCCCGCCGTCCCCGGTCAGCAGGGCGTCCAGCCGCGGTTCCTCGGAGCCGTCCTCGGCGAACGGGACAACACACGGCCGCACACCGGTGCCCGAGCACCACCGCCGGTAGGCCGTCACGCTCGCGCGGGTGTAGTACTCCTGAGTGGGCCCGGCGATCAGCGCGATCCGCTCCGCGCCCTGCCCGGCCAGATGTTCCAGGACGCGGCGGGTCATGGCCTCGTGATCGGTGTCGACCCAGGTCTCCCGCGCCCGCAGCTCGCCGGGCCGGCCATCGAACACCAACGGCAGGCCGCGAGCGCGCAGCAGCCGCACCACGGGGTCGCTGGGCGGACTGTCGACCAGCACCACCCCGGCCGCGGGCAGGGCGCGCCACATGTGTTCGGCGGGCCCCGAGGGCATCGCCATCAGCGCGTAGCCACGCCGATGGGCGGCGATGGTGGCCGCGCTGATGGCCTGGGCGAAGTACGGCACGCTCGCGAAGTCCCACGCACTTTCACCATGAGCGGTCACCGCGAGCCCCAGGGTGCGCCCGCCGCCACCCGCCGGGCCGTAGCCGAGCGCACCGGCCACCGCCTTCACCCGGGCCCGCGTCGGCTCCGAGACCCGGCCCGTGCCGTTGAGCACGTTGGACACCGTCGCGGTCGACACCTCCGCCGCCCGTGCCACGTCCGCGATCGTCACCTTGGACACGCCCGGCAGAATACGCTCCCGCGCCGCCCTCGACCGCCCCCGACGCAGGCAGCCGCTGACCTCCGGGTGGGTGCGGCGCACCCACCCGCGGCTCCCTTGTCCTGATTAGCCTGGCCGTCGTGGAAAGCGAGAACAAGCTCGGTGACTATCTGCGCGCCCGCCGCGCGATGACCGCGCCGCCCGACGTGGGATTCCCCGACGACCCTTCCCGCCGGGTTCCCGGTCTGCGGCGGGATGAGGTGGCGCTGCTCGCCGGGGTGAGCACGGACTACTACATCCGGCTGGAGCAGGGCCGTGAGCGGCACCCGTCCGAGCAGGTGCTCCAGTCGATCGCGCGGGCGCTGAGGCTCGACGACGCCGCGGCGGCGCATCTGTTCCGGCTCGGCCTGCCCGTCCTCGGGCCGTCCGTGTCCTCGACGGCGACCGTCGGCCCCGAGCTGCGGCGACTGATGGACGGCATGCACGACGTGCCCGCCTTCGTCGTCGGCGCGGCCCAGGACGTCCTCGCCGCGAACGCGATGGCGCGGGAGCTGTACCGCGGTTTCGCCCGGTACGACAACCTGCTCCGGATGATCTTCCTTGATCCCTTCGCCCAGAAGTTCTACGGCGACTGGGAGAAGGCGGCGTGGACCGCGGTGAGCAATCTGCGGGCGTCGTCGTCGCGGTTCCCGGGCGATGAGCGCATCGAACGTGTCGTCGGCGAGCTGAGCGTGCGCAGCCCCGCGTTCGCCACCTTGTGGGCCCGCTACGAGGTCCGCCCGCGCACCCACGAGGACAAGCACTTCCGGCACCCGCGGGTCGGTGAACTCCATCTGCACTTCGAAGCGCTGGCCGTCACCAGTGCCCCGGGCCAGCACCTGTCCGTCTACAGCGCGGAACCCGGCAGCACCAGCGGCGATGGCCTGATCCTGCTGCGCCGGCTCGCCGAGCAGAGCGCCGCTTCCGCCGAGCAGAGCGCCGCTTCCGCTGAACGGGACACCACCACAGAGGAAGGAAACCTCCGCTCGTGACCGCATCCCTCGCCCACGCCACCGGCAGTTTCGAGATCGCCGGGAAGAAGGTGGGCCGGTTGGGCTTCGGCGCCATGCGACTCACCGGACTCGGCGTGTGGGGCGAACCAGACGACCGCGAGGAGTGCCTCCGCGTGGTCCGCCGCGCCGTCGAACTCGGCGTCCAGCTGATCGACACCGCCGATTCCTACGGGCCGCACATCAGCGAGGAGATCATCCGGGAGGCCATCCACCCCTACCCGGACGACGTCCTCATCGCCACCAAGGCCGGTCTCACCCGCAACGGCCCCGACGTGATCGAGACCGATCAGGGACCGGTGCGCCGGGGCCCCGCGGCATGGCCGCCGGTCGGGCGCCCGGAATACCTGCGCCAGCAGGCCGAGATGAGCCTGCGGCGCCTCGGCCTGGACCACATCGACCTGTTCCAGCTGCACCGCGTCGACCCGAAAGTCCCGCTGGAGGACCAGGTCGGTGAATTGAGGGCACTCCAGGACGAAGGCAAGATCGTCGCGATCGGCCTCTCCCAGGTCGCCGTCGACCAGATCGAGCAGGCCCGGCGGATCGCCGACATCGCCACCGTCCAGAACCGCTACAACCTCACCGACCGCGGCTCCGCCGACGTTCTCGACCACTGCACCCGCCACGGCATCGGCTTCATCCCCTGGGCCCCGGTGGCCGCCGGCCGACTCACCCGGCCCGGCGGACCGGTCGACCGCATCGCCTCCGCACACGGCGCCACCCCCTCCCAGGTCGCACTCGCCTGGCTGCTGGCCCACTCCGAGACCACGCTGCCCATCCCCGGCACCTCCAAGGTGGCCCACCTCGAGGACAATGTGGCCACGGCACAACTGCGCCTGAGCGGCGAAGAGATCGCCGAACTCACCGACGCCGTATGACGGCCACGCCCGCGCGGCCGGCCTCCCCGTGTGCGCCCTCACCTGCGCACCGTCACCTGTGCACCTTCACCGACGAAAGACCGATCCATGCTGCTGCCCTTCGACGAGGCGGGCCACGGGCGCGCCGTCGTCCTGCTCCACGCCCGGCCCACGGATCGCACCATGTGGCGGGCGCACCTTCCGCTGCTCGCCGAGGCAGGCGTCCGGGCGATCGCCCTGGACCTGCCCGGCCACGGTGCGGCGCTCGTGCCCGACGAGCGCGTGGTGGCACCCTGGGCGGACGTCCTCGCCACGCTCGACCACCTCGGGGTCGACCGCTTCGTGCTGGCCGGGAACTCGCTCGGCGCGCTGGTGGCGCTCCAGGTGGCCGTCACGGCACCCGGCCGGGTGGCGGGCCTGGTCCTGGTGGGCTACCGCCCCCATGACCAACCACCCTCCCCTCGCCTGCGGCGGCCTGGGACAGCGAGAGAACGGCACTGGACGCCGGCGACATCGACGCCGCCGTACGGGCAGGCGTCGACGCCTGGACGGCGGCGGACGCACCCCGCGAAGCGCGGGCGCACGCGGCCCGCATGCTGCGCGACCAGTTGCGGTCCCAACTCACCCATGGCGAACGGGCCCGGGCGGCGGACCCGCTGGACGAGGACCCGACCGCGCTGCGCACACTCGGCGTCCCGGCCGTGGTGGGCGTCGGCGAGCGCGACATGCCCGACTTCTTCCACGGGGGCGAGAGTCTGGCGCGTGAGCTGGGCGCGGGTGGAGTGGTGGTCATCCCGGGCGCGGGACATCT
This sequence comes from Streptomyces violaceusniger Tu 4113, assembly GCF_000147815.2. Taxonomy (NCBI): domain Bacteria; kingdom Bacillati; phylum Actinomycetota; class Actinomycetes; order Kitasatosporales; family Streptomycetaceae; genus Streptomyces; species Streptomyces violaceusniger. Next base: position 2,830,083 of record NC_015957.1, read on the forward strand.
CGCACCGCTGGAACAACCCGCGGCGTTCTGCGCATTGCTGGTGCATGTCATGAAGGGTGAGCAGCCGCGATGAAGGGGTGAGCGGCCGCGATGAAGGGGTGAGCGGCCGCGATGAAGGGGTGAGCGGCCGCGAAGCTCACCGCGGCGTGGTGCGGAGCACCCCGGAAACCTCGGCCGTGAACGCTTCCAGCACGCTCTCCAGGAGCTCCGGGAAACGCCGCATGGCGTCCTTCCGCAGCGACACGAAGCAGCGTGTGCCCTCCAGGCGGTGCTGGGTCAGCCCTGCCTCGCGGAGCGTCTTCATGTGGTGGCTCAGGGTGGACGGCCCCACGCCGATGTCGAAGTCGCCACGCGGATGCTCCTCGCCGTCGCCCAGCACCGTCATGATCCGCAGCCTGGCCGGATCTCCCAGGGCCGACAGAACCTGGGCGATCGAGACGTTCCGCAGGTCGGGGTGAACGAGTTGACGGGCCATGCGGCCAGGGTAGCCTGTCTATCGATATTCGACGAACATCGATATATGCCCGCTGAACCCATGGTCCTCAGGAGGAAGAGATGGACTTTCTCGTCCGCATCGACACGTCAGACGCCTATGAGCTGCCCCTTGACGAGCGCAATGACCTCATCGAGCGGGAGCGCGTCCGGGGGCGCGAGCTGATGGCAGAGGGGGTTCTGCGGCATTTCTGGCGCCTGCCCGGACGGCGCGCCAACATCGGCATCTGGACGGCCCCGGACGCGGACGCCCTGGAGGAAGCGCTCACGAGCCTGCCGATCTGGCCCTACGCGGACATCGAGGTCACCGCGCTCGCCACCCACCCCATGACGCGGCAGATGGCGGCCGTACGGCCCTGATCGGGACCGCGCTCGGTGTCCCGGCGGCTCACGCTCGGTGTCCCGGCGGCTCACACCTGGGTTTCGGAGGTCGGCGCGAGCTGGTGGCGGCCGGTCAGCCAGTCCCGGCGCAGGAGCAGCAGGGTGCTCTCCATGTCCCGGACGTCGGTGGCCGGCAGCCGCACCTCGAAGCGTGTGCCGGGCCGCCCGTCGGGCCGGTCCAGCACAGCGATCCGGCCCCGGTGCAGGTCGATCTGCTGGGCGACCAGAGTCAGACCGAGGCCCGAGCCGGGGCTGTCCGGGCCCCGCCGGAACCGCCGGAAGACCTCCTCGCGGCGTTCGGGAGGGATGCCGGGGCCGTGGTCGTCCACGGTGAGCACGGCGGCCGGCTCACGCGGGTCGCGGGACGCGCGCAGCGTGACCTCGATGCGGGCGGTACCGTCGGCGGCGCGGCCATGGGTCCAGGCGTTGGTCAGCAGGTTGTCCACCGCCGAGCGCAGCCCCTCCTCCCAGCCGTGCACCAGCAGTCCGGTGGTGGTGCGCACGGACACCTCGGCGCCCGCGTGGGTGCGCCGCAGGTCGGAGACCGACGCGTCCACCAGCTCCGCCAGGTCCAGCGCGGCGAACGCGTCCGCCTCGACCAGGTCGCCCTGCGCGAGCGCCCTGAACATCACCAGCAACCCGAGCAGCCGGGCGTGTTCGCGCCCCAGGTCCTCGATCACCTCCGCCCGGTCGCCGGGATCCAGGCCGGGGTGGTCGGTGAGGATGTCGATGTTGGTGCGCATGCTCATCAGCGGGGTGCGCAGCTCGTGGGACGCGGTCGCGGCGAACGCGCGGGCGGTGGCCAGCGCCTCCCGGGTGCGTTCGACCTGCTCGTCGTAGCGGGCGAGCACCGTCTGCACCGTGTACGCCAGGTCGTCGACCTCGGCGATACGGGTCGGGGTGTGCTCCAGGCGCGCGCCGCTGGTCCTGGGGTCCAGGCCGCTGGTACGCCGCTGCAACCGCCGCAGCGGCAGGACCGCCCGGGTGGCGATGGCCCAGGTGGTGGCCCCGGCCAGGGGCGCGGCCAGCAGCGCCCCGAGCACGACCCGCCGGCGCACCAGCGCCAGCTCCTCCTCGGCGGTGTCCGGCGAGAACAGCCACAGATTCGGCGGCGTGTTGCCCTTCTTCGCGGCACCGACCCGCAGCGACAGGGCCAGCCAGTCCGTGTCACCGGAGGTCACGGTGACCGGCTTCGGCGCGCTGCGGGGCAGCGAGGGGAACGGATCGGGCTGCGGGCCGGCCGTGATCGTGCCCCCGGGGGCACCGGGCGCGGTCAGCCGCACGCCCACGTCCCGCGCGGAGTTGACCAGCCGCCGCTGCCGGGCCTGCTCCATGACCGGGCGGTCGGCCCCGGCCACCTCCAGGAACGCCTTGGCGTTCTTGGCGAGGACTGTCGCGCGGGCGCGCAACTCGGAGTTTTGGCGCGCACGCAGGTCATCGGTGACCAGATGCAGCAGCAGCCAGCCGGAGGCCAGCACCAGCAGGGGCACGCTCAGGCCGACCGCGAGGGCGATGCGGGTGGACAGCTTCACGGCGCCTCCCCGGCAGGCAGGCGCTCGCCGTCCGTGCGCCGCGACCACCGCCGTATGGCCGCGTCGTCGTCGACCCTGGGCACTCGCCCGTCCCTGCCGGCCATGCTCACCCCTGTCTCGCGGCGTCCGAACGAGTCCGTCCGAGGAGACCGATCAAATCATCGTCATGACGCGTGTCTCCACACCGAGCGGACCGCCCGGAGCGGCGCAAGCGGAGCACCCGCCCGCGCGACCACCACGCCGCGCCCTCAGGACGCCACGCCCTCACCGGGGCGCGGCCATCCCCGTTCGATCGACGGAGTAACGGGGCAGCACCGGCGACCGCTGCTGGAGCAGGGCGACGGCGCCGAGGGCGGTGGCGGCGTGGCCGAGCCCGGCCGGACGCACCCTCAACGGCGGCCACGAGCGGCCAGTGCGGCCATCAGCTCCGGCACCTGCGTTGCCGCACCTCCCGCGATCCGGTAGGCATCCAGTACGGCCCCGACGATCCGTGCGCCGCGTCCATCGCGGCCACCCGCACCGCCCGCCGCGCGAATTCGATGCCGAGCACCTGACCGGCCTCGGGATTCAGGGTCAGTACCTCCGCCGGCCGGCCTCGTTTGCGGCGGGTGGCGGCCGGTACCGAGGCGACGACGGTGCCGGAGACCATGAGCGCCCCGACGACGTCGTACACGGTGGTGCGGGCCAGGCCGCACAGCGTCCCCAACTGACCGCGGGTCAACGGCCCGTGCTCGCGCAACAGGCGCAGCACCTCCCTCTGAGTAGGCTGACGTGTCAGACACGCGAGACGAGGTCAGTGAACGAGGCGGAGGAGAACACGGGCATGGCGAAAGCACGTACGCCGGAGGCTGTCCGTCCCGCGACGTCCTCGACCGCATCGGCGACAAGTGGACCGTGCTCGTCCTCGGCGAACTGGCGAATTCCGGCGCCAAGCGGTACGCGGCGCTGCGCGGAAGGCTGGACGGGGTGAGCGAGAAGATGCTCACGCAGACGCTGCGGGCCCTGGAGCGGGACGGTCTGGTCCGCCGGACCATCCATCCGGAGATCCCGCCCCGGGTCGAGTACGAGCTCACCGAATTGGGCGTGACCCTGCGCGGGCCGCTGCTGGCGCTGACGGACTGGTCGATGCGTCATATGGACGAGGTTCTGGAGGCGCGGGCCGCCTACGACCAGGGCAAGGAAGCCTCGCACGAGTCGGCGGGCCGAGCCGGGGGCTGAACCGGGGGCGGGGGGCGGCGGTCGGCCCGCTCGTTCCCGGCTCAGATGTGCGGGAACGGTTCGGTCAGCGAGGTGAGCACGTGGTCGGCCTCGGCGGCCCGCAGCTCCTCGGCGGTGTAGTGGCCGCTGGCGACCCCGACCGCGGTCGCGTTCGCCGCGCGCGCGGCCTCGATGTCGCGAGGGGTGTCCCCGACCACGTAGACGTCGGAGCGGGCCAGATCGTGTCCATGCAGCCGGGCGGCCTTGGCCATCGCCAGGCGGGTGATCTCCGCCCGGTCCGGGGAGTCCGAGCCATAGGCGCCGAAGACGAAATAGCGGCCGAGCCGGCCCGGTTCCATCTTGATCCTGGCCGCACCCTCCATCGCGCCGGAGATCAGCCCGAGGATGATCCCCGCGTCCGTGATCCGCCGCAGGGTGTCCTCGACACCGTCCAGGACGCGATACCCCTCCGACGCCCGGATGTCCTCCGACAGATGCCACAGATACGCGGCGTAGAGGCGGGCCATCTCATCGTGACTGGGTTCGCGGCCGAGCACGGCCCGGAAGGTCTTCCGGCCGACCTGCGGATCGGTCTCCCCGGCCGAGGTGTGGTCCCCGATGTCGGCGGCCACACCGTGCAACCGGTCGAATGCCCAGGCCCAACTCCGTTTTCCCGAGCCTCCGGTGTGCACCAGCGTTTCGTCGATGTCGAAGAGCGCTGCTATCGGTCCGGCCATGGCATTCTCCTCCGGCTCCGCCTGCTTCCAGGGTGCGCGATGGCACCGGGGGCGGCCAGTTGCGTCCCCGCGGTGTTGGTGGTGCGGTTGACACGACGGAAGGAGCGCCCCCGAACCGATTCCACCTCCATGGCGAGAAGGGGAGCGAACATGGGCACCACGAACCAAACCCTGCAAGCCGACGTGCTCGTGCTCGGTTTTGCAAGGGCGGCAAGACGGTGGCCGCGACGCTGGGCAAGCTCGGCTGGCGCGTGGTGATGCAGGTGGCGTGCTGGTGGACTGGTACGAGCGGACGGCGCGAGCGCTCGCGGGGGAGGGCCCGGTCCCTGCCCCGGTCGACACCTGGCTCGCGGCCGGTCGCCTCATCGAGGCCGTGAGCCGCGACCTCCGCGCGGCGGACGCAGGTGACACCGCGGCGGACGTGGCCGGAGCCGCGGCAAAGGCAGGCGGAGCCGTGGCGGCGATCGGAATGTTCTGGACCGGGGAGCACCTCGACGCCGTCCAACGCCTCCAAGCCGGGCTCCTGGGGCCCGCACAAGCGGCATCGGAGCAGCGCCGGCCCCGGTCGTGGCTCACCAAACACGACTCCGGACACGACTCCGGACACGACTCCGGACACACCGGAGCCCCCGCGGCCGAAGTTGAGGGCGGATACGGGCGAGCCTAGGCTGGTGGCAGTGGGCAAACGAGATGGCCCACACTCGGCCGAACGCCCCACCATCGTGTCCGGCACGGCGGTCCGGTCCCAACCGGGACCGGCCCATCGCACGGCCGCCGCTCAGCTCCGGCCCCTATGGCCGGGCCCGTGGACGCAGTGCACCAGCGCAGACATCCATCGAGCGCACGGAGGGCGGCGTAGCCATGACCGACCTGGACACGCTGTCGGTGAACACGATCCGCGGACTGTGCATGGACGCGGTGCAAAAGGCGAATTCGGGGCACCCCGGAACGCCGATGGGGATGGCGCCCGTCGCGTACACACTGTGGCAGCGGTTTCTGCGCTTCGACCCCGCCGATCCGATCTGGCCGAACCGCGACCGTTTCGTGCTCTCCGAGGGACACGCCTCCGCCCTGCTCTGGTCGCTCCTCCACCTGACCGGCGTCCGCACGGTCGACCATGCCGTGCTGGGAGCTGTTCGACCGTCAGCCGCGGGAGTACCGCGACCAGGTGCTGCCACCCGCGGTGACCCGAAGGGTCGCGGTGGAAGAGGGCTCCACCTTCGGCTGGGACCGGTATGTCGGCCACGGCGGGGCCATCGTCGGAATGCACACCTTCGGCGCCTCCGCACCCCTCAAACAACTGCTCACGAAGTTCGGATTCACCCCCGAGCGCGTCACGCGGGTGGCGCGCGAGCTGGTGGCTTCGGGCTGAGCGGGCAATGACGTGACAGGAGAGCACATGGCTACCGACGCCCCCCTGCAGCTCGGCATGATCGGCCTCGGCCGGATGGGCGCGAACCTCGTACGCCGGCTGACGCGCGACGGCCACCACTGTGTGGTCTATGACGTCAACGAGAGCGCGGTGAGGGAGCTGGAAGGCGAGGGCGCCGTCGCCGCCCGCTCACTCGGCGACCTGGTGGCGAAGCTGGAGCGGCCACGGGCCGTCTGGCTGATGCTGCCCGCCGCCGTCGTACAGTCCACCCTCGATCAGCTCACCGACCTCCTCGACCCGGACGACGCGGTCATCGACGGTGGCAACTCCTACTACCGCGACGACATCACCCGCGCGGCGCAGCTCGCTCCACACCGGCTGCACTATCTGGACTGCGGAACATCGGGCGGGGTGTGGGGAGTTGAACGCGGATACTGCCTCATGATCGGCGGCGAGCAGGAGCCCGTCACCCGGCTCGACCCCATCTTCCGCACCATCGCGCCCGGCAGGGGCTCTGCCGAGCCGACACCGAGCAGGCGTACCGACGGCACGGCGCCGGAAGGCTATCTGCACTGCGGTCCGAGCGGGGCCGGCCACTTCGTGAAGATGGTCCACAACGGGGTCGAGTACGGAATGATGGCCGCGATCGCCGAGGGGCTCAGCATCATCGAGCACGCGGACGCCGGGCTGCGCAAGCGCTCCGCGGACGCGGAGACCACCCCGCTGCGCGAGCCGGAGGCGTACCAGTACGAGATCGACGTCGGCGAGGTCGCCGAAGTGTGGCGCCGCGGCTCGGTCGTGAGCTCCTGGCTCGTCGACCTCACCGCGGACGCACTGGCCCGGTCACCGAAGCTGGACGAGTTCACCGGGCGCGTCTCGGACTCCGGTGAAGGGCGATGGACGGTCCGGGCCGCGGTCGACGAGGGCGTACCCGCCGCGGTGATCACCACGGCGCTCATCGACCGGTTCGCGTCCCGGGGTCTCGGCGAGTTCGCCGACCGGGTGCTGTCCGCCATGCGCAGCGAGTTCGGCGGACACGCCGAGAAGCGGAGTGGGCGATGAGCGGGCCGGACGACCATGTGATCGTGCTCTTCGGCGCCACGGGGGACCTCGCCAAGCGCAAACTGCTGCCCGGGTTGTTCCACCTCGCCACGGCGGGCCTCCTCCCCGACGGCTACCGCATCGTGGGCTCGACGCCGGCTCGCTCCGCGCTGAGCGACGACGCGTTCCGCACCCACGCGCACGACGCGGTCGCCACCTTCGGACGGTCCAAGCCGACCGGGCCGGTGTGGAAGACCTTCGAGGAGTCGCTGTCCTTCGGCGCGGCCGACCCCCAGGACCCGGGCCCGCTGCTCGCCGCCGTACGAGCCGCCGAGGACTCCCTCGGCGGGCCGTCACGCAGACTGTTCCACCTGGCCATTCCGCCCTCGGCGTTCGAGTCCGTCATCGGCATGCTCGGCGACACGGACCTGGCAGAAAACGCGAAGGTGATCGTGGAGAAGCCCTTCGGCACCGATCTCGCGTCGGCACAAGCGCTCAACGAGACGATTCACACCGTGTTCGACGAGTCCCGGGTCTTCCGCATCGATCACTTCCTCGGCAAGGAGTCGGTGGAGAACATCCTCGCCCTCCGGTTCGCCAACGGGATGTTCGAACCCATCTGGAACCGGGACCACATCAGCTATGTGCAGGTCGACGTGCCCGAGACGCTCGGCCTCGAAGGCCGTGCCCACTTCTACGAAGGCACCGGAGCCTTCCGGGACATGATCGTCACGCATCTGATCCAGGTGCTCGGCATCGTGGCGATGGACCCACCCGTCTCGCTCGCCGCCCAGCCGTTGCGCGACGAGAAGGACAAGGTCTTCGAGGCGTTGCGCCCCATCGAACCCGCGCATGTCGTGCGCGGCCAGTACGAGGGCTACCGCGACGAACCGGGGGTCGCCCCCGATTCGTCGACCGAGACCTTTACCGCGCTGCGGATGGCGGTGGACAACTGGCGGTGGGCCGGAGTCCCGTTCCACCTGCGCTCCGGCAAGAGCCTCGCACAGCGCCGCCAGGTGATCACCCTCGGACTGCGCGAGCCGCCCCTGCGGATGTTCGCCACCGACCTCGCCGATCAGCGGCAGGACCGCGGCAACAAGATCGTGATCGACTTCGGGGACCCGGGGTGGATCGCCGCCGCCTTCCTCGCCAAGGAGCCCGGCCCCGCCATGCGGCTCGAACCGGCGACGATGACCTTCGGCTACGCCGGCTCCTTCTGCGAGGAGAACGGACTCGAGGGCTACGAACGCCTGATTCTGGACGCCATGCTGGGCGACCAGGCGCTGTTCACCCGGTCCGACGGCATCGAACACATCTGGAGGGCGTCCACGCCCCTGCTGGAGAACCCACCGCCGGTCCAGCCGTACGCCCCCGGCTCATGGGGCCCCGAACCGGCCATCACCGACCTGATCGCACCACACTCATGGCATCTGCCGGAAGCCGCCCAGATGTTCCCCGGAACCGGCACATGACCGACCGCCGCTGCGCGTGGGCGCTGGGCTCTGACGCGATGGCGGCCTACCACGACACGGAGTGGGGCCGTCCCGCGCACGACGATCGGCACTTGTTCGACATGCTGCTCCTGGAAGGGGCCCAGGCGGGGCTGTCCTGGTCGACCGTGCTGAACCCCGGTTCGTCAACGGCGTCCAGATCCCGGTCGACGGCGGACTGCGCGCCTCCTCGGGCCAGCCCCGCATGTTCTGAGCAGCGGTCCTCTTCCGAGTAGCGGTTCTCGGCGGCAGGAGGACCGGCACCCACCTCGCCGAGACGAACTCAGGTGGCGAGAATCGGGAGCTGTTTGGCATTCTCGCCGCTGTTTGACTCGACGGCGCATTCGTAGGCTCTCGGCATCAACCGCTGACGAGAAAGTTCCTCACATGACCGACGAGAACAAGAGCACAAAGAAATTCGCCCGGCGTACGGTGCTGCAACACGGCGCCGGTATCGCCGCGGTGGGAGCGATATCCGCGCTCACCGCCGCGGCATCCGCCGGGCCTGCCGCCGCACGCACCACGGGGGCGAAGCCGACAGCGGGCACCCTGCCCTCGACCGTGGCCGGAGTCCGCGTCCCCGACAGCGGACTGGCCCGGGAAGCCGTGACCTACGCACAAGGCGTGTGCTCCGAGACAATCTTCAATCATTCCCTGCGGACGTATCTCTTCGCCTCTCTGATATTCGACCGACGCGGCGTCACCTACGACCGGGAACTCGTATTCGTCGCCGCGGTTTTGCATGACCTCGGACTGATCGAGGCGTTCCAGACTTCGACCGAGCGCTTCGAGGTCGACGGCGCCGACGCCGCACGGAAGTTCCTGACGGAACGCCATATGCCGGCCGACCGGGCGGAACTGGTCTGGGACGCGATCGCCCTGCACACCAACGTCGGCATCGCGACGCGGAAGCGGCCGGAGATCGCCATGATCTCCGTCGGCTCCGGTATGGATTTCGCCGGAAACGACCTGAAGCAGATCCCGTCCGACGCTCTTCAGGACGTGCTCACCACCTTCCCCAGGAAGGGCTTCAAGAAGGACGCGGTCGACAAGATGATCTCGCTGTGCCGCACCAAGCCCATGGCGGAGCTCATGCACCCCTTCGCCGAGGTCGGCCGCCGTCATATCCCCGGCTTCTCGGTGCCCACCGTGGAGGATATGGTGCTCGCCGCGCCCTTCACGGAGTGATGGAGCCGTCCCGGTACGGCGCCAGGAAGGCGGTCAGCGCGGCCGGCATCGCCTCCGGGACCCTCCTCGGCGGGGTAGTGGCCACAGCCGGGCAGGACCTGACTCTCCACATCGTCCGCGGCGAGCCGCATCGTGTTGCCGACCGCTTCGCCCAGGTTCTCCGCGCCCGCGAGGGTCAGGACGGGGAGGGTCAGCCGCCGGGGCCTGCGCTGCTGGTTCTGCGCGATGGTCGTATCCAGCGCACGGTAGAACGCGAAGCTGGAGCGCAGGCCCTCCGGGTCGGCCGCGAGGGTGCCGGTGTCGTACCCGTCCAGGGGTTTGCCGGACAGCCCGACACCGCGCGGATCGGGCGCGACGACGTGGCCCGGACAACGAGCGAGGGCGCCGCGCGAGGTCAGCGCGGCGCCCCGTGAGCCTGGGCCCACCCGTCGGATCAGGGCCGGGCACCAGGCGTACGCGTACGCCGTGCCACGACCGCTCGGCTGCTACGCCGCGATGACGGCCGCCGTGGTGCGACCGCCGTCGACGTCCAGCACGATGCCATGGACGAACGCGGACTCGTCACCGGCGAGGTAGACCGCGGCGTGCGCGATGGCCTCAGGGCTTCCGACGCCCCCGGCCGGGGTGCCGTTCATCATGACGTCGCCCGGGTGCACCTCGCCGGGTACGGGGGTGTGGACCACTCCGGGAGAGATCGCGTTCACCCGCACGCCGCGCGGGCCGAACTCGGCGGCCCAGGCGCGCGTCAGGGTCTCCATCGCGCCCTTGGAAGAGCTGTAGAGCGCGCCGACGGGGATGCCCAGCCGTGCGACCCAGGACCCCAGGTTGATGATCGCCCCGCCACCGGCCTCGGCCATGGCCGGAGCGACCGCGGCGGTCAGGAGGAACGGCGCCTTCACATTCACCGAGTAGACCCGGTCGAAGGTCTGCTCATCGGTGTCCGCGGTGCTGTCACCCGGGTAGACACCGGCGTTGTTGACCAGGATGTCGATGCCCCCGCCCAGAGCGGACGTCGCCGCCTCGGCCAGGGCGCGGGACGCCGCGGCGCTCCCGTCCAGATCCGCCTGTACGAAGTCGGCCCGGCCGCCCCGCGCACGGATCGCGCCGACGACCTCGGCGCCCCGCCCGGCGCTGCGCCCGGACACGATCACGTGCGCGCCCTCGGCGGCGAACATCTCCGCGATCGCCCGTCCGATGTTGCTGGTCGCACCGGTTACCAGAGCCCTCTTGTCCTGCAGCCGTCCACTCATCACGCGCTCCTGCCACGCTCGTTATCCGCCATCGATGTCCCGCGGGACGCGACCTCGATCTCGGTCACGTCGGGTGCGCGGGCACCGCCCGGATCCGCCCGGGGGCCATGCCACTGTGCGAAGAAAAAAATGGACTTGCAAGTCCATTCGCCGCCGCCGCGCCGGGGGAGGCTGCCCGTCGCGACCAGGGCGGACCGCCCGTCGCAGCCGGGCCGGCCTGCCCGTCCGCCGCCACCCCGATCAGACCGCGGCGCGCCGCAAATCCCCGATGCCCTGATCGAGCGCGGCCCGCAGATGCTCGGCTCGGCCCGTCGACTGGAGAATCGCCACGCCGCCCTGAATGCCCGCCAGCAGGGCGGCCGCGCGGCGCTCGACGTCCAGATCGGCGGGCAGGTGTCCGGCCGTCTGCAGGGCCCGGATACCGGTGGCCAGGCTCCCCTGCCACTGGCGCATCAGCGCCACCACCACGTCCCGGGCGCCCGGGGTGGAGCGGCCCAGATGGAGGACCAGCGAGCCCAGCGGACACTCCTCACCCTGCTCCTCGTAGCGCTCGACCACCACATCGCGCCACCGCTGCCACGCCTCCCAGGAGTCCAGGCACCCGAGGTACGGTTGCTGGTCCTCCAGGACCTGGTCGGCCTCGTGGTGTGCGACGGCCAGCAGCAACTCGTCCTTCCCGGTGGGGAAATAGTGGAACAACTGGCTCTTGCTGGTGTGCGTGCGCGCCATGACGTCATCGAGGGTGGCGATCGACACGTCCTTCTCGCGCAGCACCGCGGCCGCGCCCTCGATGATCCGGTTGCGGGTGGCCTTCCCCTTTGCCGTCAGCTCCTTGCGCATGACATCCCCTCTCGACTGGACTGGCTGGTCCAGTCTACTGAGTGAGGTTCCTGGTCGGCGCTACGGCGAACCCTCGGCAGCCGCTTGGGCGCCGGGGGAGGGCCACAGCGCCCGGGCGGCGCCGGGCAGGCCGTCGACCGCGTCGGCGCCGAGAGTGGCGAGTTGCAGGATGTAGCCGGGCACCGTGGCGGTGATCAGTTGGGCGAATGAGTCCGCCGCCACGTCCGGCGGCAGTTGGCCGACGTCCTGATGCTCCCGTACGAGGCCGGCGAGGTCGGTCGTCGCCTTGGTGAGCGCGGTCGTGAGCCGCTCGGCGAGCCTCGGGTTGCGCAGGGATTCGGACCAGGTCAGCAGTGCGATGGCGGCGAAGCCGTTCTCCGCGTGCTTGGCCCTGATGACCTCGAAGAGATCGGCCACCGCCTCGCCGAGCCCGACGGGCGGCTTGCGCTCGGCCTGTCGGCGGGCCTCGCGGACCACCTCGGCCAGGTTCTCCTCGGCGATCGCGACGATCATGTCCTGCTTGCTGGAGAAATACCGGTAGACCGACCCCGAGGACATCCCCGCCTCGGCGAGCAGATCCTGCATCGACGTCTCGTGGAAGCCGTCCCGGACAAAGCAACGCCTGGCCGCCGCCAGGATCTCCGTTCTGCGGGCGTCGAGGTACTCCTGGCTCACCTTCGGCATGGCGCCCAGGCTACATCAAAATCGATCGATCGTTCTTCTTGACAGTGCCGCCTCGGGCACGGCAAGGTCGAAGAAATAAGAGAATGGTCATTCGTTTTTATTACGCCTCGTGGCCTGACGCCGCCGATGGACTCGTCGCCTGGCCACCGATGGATGAGGAGAACGCTTGTGGCGATAGCTGGTGAAGTGGCGCCCCGGGTTGCGCACGACGTCGCTCGCGCGCTGAGGGACAACGGCGTCGACCGGGTCTTCCTGATCACCGGTGGTGATCTGTGGCTCTGGCGCGCCCTGCGCGATCACGGCATCGAGATGTGTCTCGCCCGCAGCGAGGCCGCCTCCGTGGTGATGGCCGACGCCTACGCCCGCGTCACCGGCAGGCCCGCCGTCGTCTACGGGCAGTGGGGGCCGGGAGCGGCGAACGTCGCCGCCGCGCTCGCGGACGCCCGGTGGGCCCACAGCCCGCTCGTGGCGCTCACCAGCACCGTCTCGACGCAGGTCGAGTACAAATTCGAGTATCAGGAACTCGACCAGCCGCCCCTGTTCCAGTCGGTGACGAAATGGCAGGCGCGCGTCACCCGTGCGGATCGCGCCGGGGAGCTGACCGCTCAGGCGGTACGGATCGCGGGCGCGGGAGCCCCGGGCCCGGTGCACCTCGACATCCCGTGCGACCTCCTCGCCGCGGAAGCCGCACCGTCGCAGGCCGACGCCGACTACGTTCCGGCCTCCAGCCCGACGCCGCCGGCTCCGTCGCCCGGCGCCGTGGCCGACATCGCCGACCGGCTGGCCCGGAGCCTGCGACCGGTGCTCCTGGCCGGTAACGGGGTCCTGATCGCCGATGCCGCCGCGGACCTCACCCGGCTGGCGGAAACCGCGGGTGTTCCGGTCCTGACCACCATGGGCGGGAAGGGGGCGATCGCCGAGAACCATCCGCTGTCGGTCGGCGTGGCGGGACGCTACTCGAGCAAGGTGGCGAACGAGATCGCGCGCGAGGCCGACTTCGTCCTGGCGATCGGCACCGATCTCGGCGGCCTCGCGACCGACACCTACACCTTGCCTTCGGCGGACGCGGAGGCGGTCCATGTCGATGTGACGGCCGAGCACATCGGCCGGACACGCACGGTCGATGTGGGCGTGGTGGCCGACGCCGGTGAGTTGTGCCGCGCCCTCGCCGCGGCACTGCCCCCGGAGTCCGGCAACCGCGCTCACCACACCTGGCGCGCCTCGGTGCGGAGCAGGTGCGCGGCCTGGCAGGAGGCGTTCCGGGCCGTCGCGCACCGCCCTGCCGCCGGGCACGTACGGCCCGAGGCCGTCGTGGCGATCCTGCGCGAGCTGGCGGATGACCGCGATCTGCTCGTCGCGGACACGGGCTTCATGGGGGCCTGGGGAGGCGCGCTGTTTCCCGTCCATGCGCCCGGGCGGACGTTCCTGCGCGCCGCCGGCACGCTCGGCTGGGCGTTTCCGGCGGTCCTCGGGGCACAACTCGCCGCGGGGGCGGGCCAGCGCGCGTTCGCCCTCGTGGGCGACGGTGGCTTCGGCTACAACGTCGGAGACCTGGAGACCGCGATGCGGCTGGACATTCCAGCGGTGACCATCGTCCTGAACAACGCGAGCCTCGCCTACGAACACGTCGGGTTCAAGCACGGCCTCGGCGGCGACGCCGTGGAAGAGGTCTGCGACTTCATCGATGTCGACCACGCCAAGGTCGCGGCCGCGTACGGGATGTTCGCGGCTCGCGCCGACTCGGCGGACGGCTTCCGCGAGGCCCTGGAGAAGGCGATCGCCAGTGACCGCCCGGCGTTGATCGACGTTGTCGTCAGCAAGGAACGGATCGCTCCAGTCACCTCATTCGACACCCGGCTGCACCGGGACGTCTGACCGCCTGGCGGGCGGTGCGCAGGCCCGGCCCAAGAGCTCCGTACGGAGGAGAGAGCCCCATGTTCGAGGATCCCGAGGACTTCGGGACGTTCGGCCGCTATGTGGAGACGCCGGTCGACGACATGCCACCGGAAATGCGCAGCGCGTACGAGTACACGCGGCGACTGCGCGGCCTGGTGCCCGGCCCGCACAAGATCTGGCTGGCCAACCCCAAGCTGCTGACGGCGATCGTTCCGACCGGTGCGTACTTCCAGACGGACTCGTCGCTGTCCAAGGCCGAGATAGAGATCGTCACCAACGTCGTCACCGGCCACCGGCTCTCGGCCTACGCCGGCTACGAGCACGAGAAGATCGGCGTGGCGCTGGGCGGTCTCGACCCGCGGCAGGTGGAGGCCCTCATCGCGGGCCTTCCCACCTCCTTCGACGAGCCACGACAGCAGCTCGTGTACGAACTCGCGTCATCCCTGGTGGGGCCGCGCGTCATTCCGGTCGGGCTGTACCGCCGGGCCAAGGAGGCGATCGGCGACGAGGGCATCGTCGACGTCGCCGTGCTGATGGGCTGGTTCACCGGTGTGGCGCTGACCCTCGCCGCCTTCGACGTGCCGTCGAACGCGGTCGGCCTTGACCAGTGATCCGGAGGAAGGGACGACCATGGAATCCGCAACCTTGCACACCGTCGCCGAGTTTCCCGCGCACTCCTTCCTGGAGAACCTCGCGGTGCGCGGCGACAACTCGATCCTCGTGACATCGCTCAACCACCGGCAACTGTGGCTGATCCCGGCTTCCGGCGCCCCGGCCGAGCCGATCCTCCTCCACACGTACGACCACCTCGTCTCGGCGGTCGTGGAGACCGAGCCGGATGTGTTCCACGTGGCCCTCAGCGACGGCTACACCACACATGAGTCCCATCTGAGCCGGGTCGATCTCCGCGGCTGGACACCCGGCACCGCCCCGGGGATCAAGACGGTGCTCACCTTCGACTCCCGGGTGCGGGCCCTGAACGGGGGCTGCCTGATCGCCCCGGGCGTCCTGCTGCTGGCCGACTGCTTCGGCGGCTTCGTCTGGCGCGTCGATCTGTCCGCCACCGGTGGCCCGGCGACCGCCGACGTCTGGCTCGCGCACCCGAGCATGGAGCACGACCCGCTCACCACCGTGAAGCCGCCTCTCCAGCCGGGCATCAACGGCGTGCGCTACGCGGAGCGGACCCACTACCTCTATTACACCTCCACGGCACAGCAGTTGTTCATGCGCGTGCCGGTCGACCCCGCCACCCACGACCCGGCCGGTGCACCGGAGCACATCGGCGGTGGCACGATGGCCGACGACTTCTGCATCGACGAGGACGCCGGCCTCGCCTACGTCACCACGCACCGCCAGAACACTCTCGACCGCGTCCTGTTGGACGGGCCGCCGGACCAGCCCCGGGACATCGTCCTCGGCGACCCCCTGGACCTGCGGCTGCTGGGGCCGTCGAGCATCGCCTGGGGCCGTGGCCCCGACGAGCACGGACGCGTCGCCTACCTCATCACCGACGGTGGGACCACCGCACTGCCGCCGGACGGCCGGGCGCGCAGCGCCAAGGTCCTGCGCATGGAACTCACGCGGTAGGCCGCCGAATCCGGCCCGCTCCCCGGCCATCTGCACCAGATGCCCCAGGGCCGCCTCGCCCGAGTACGACTGCCAGTTGGTGTTGGTGACGAACGACGCCGCCGTGTTGAAGGACTGGGCGGGAGGCATCGGCCTGGTCTTCGTCAGCCATGACCTGGCCGTCGTACGGCACATCACGGACGACATGCTGGTGGTGCGGCGCGGCCGCGCGGTCGAGACGGGTCCGACGGCCCGGGTGCTGGACACCCCGGCGGATCCGTACACCCGGCTCCTGCTGTCGTCGGTGCCGCACGACGGCTGGGATCCGGCGGAGACGGTACGGCTGCGGGCGGAGCTCGCCGAGCTGTGACCGCGACCGCCGATGGTGAGACATCGGCTCACTCTGGCCCTCGACGGCTCAATGTGAGGAGCTGAGCCTGTCTCACCTGCGAATACGTAGCCCGCCGAATTTCCATACGTCGGAGGTATTCCCAGGTGCCCATGTGCCCTGCACCATTCCGGTAGTTCACCACCGGATATGGGAGGCACATACGTGACCGCGCCAACAGGGAACGGGATCTCTCGCAGAGGTGTGATCGGCACAGCCGCCGCGGTCGGCGCCGGAGGCCGGCTGGCCGGATCGGGCACCGCCTGGGCCGCTCCGCAGGTGTCCGGCGGAGCGGCGGCCCTGCCCGAACGCATGGCCAGGGCCGCCGCCCCGCGGTGGCGGCGGATGCCCGGCGACTGGCAGGACGGCCCGTTCCTGGCCAACGGCCTGCTCGGCGCGGTGGTGTACAAGGGTGAG
The DNA here is from genome assembly GCF_000147815.2 of Streptomyces violaceusniger Tu 4113. Taxonomy (NCBI): domain Bacteria; kingdom Bacillati; phylum Actinomycetota; class Actinomycetes; order Kitasatosporales; family Streptomycetaceae; genus Streptomyces; species Streptomyces violaceusniger. The sequence continues at coordinate 2,846,554 of NC_015957.1, forward strand.
ACGTCCAACTCCGTGAAGGTCATGCTCAGCCACACCAAGGTGCAGGACCAGCGCCCCCAGTGGCGCGCCCCGTACGGCTTCTCCCGCCTGCCCATCGGCCACTTCGACCTCACCCTCGCCGGAGAGGTGACCGGTGTCGACTGGACGCTCGACATCTGGGACGCCGAGCTGCGCGGCACCATCACCACCACCCGGGGCAGCGTCCGCTTCACGATGCTGGTGCACAACGCCCGTAGCGCGCTGCTGATCTCCACCCGGCCGAGCGCCGGTGAGGAGGCCGCGGCCTGGTCGTTCACCTGGATGCCCGCGGCCTCACCCCGGACCAAGGACAAGCCCGCGGACTACACGGGCAACCCCGACCCCCGCACCGGCTCCGCGGGCGACACCCACTATGTGGAGCAGCCGCTGATCGCGGGCGGCGGCTGGACCACCGCCTGGCGGGAACGGCGGGTGGGCACCGGCAGGCTGCTGGCCGCCCATATCGTCTACCGCCACCCCGAGGACCTGTCGCACACCACCGAACTGGCCGTCGCCGAGGTGGCCCGGACCCTGGCCACCGACCCCGACGACCTGGTGCGCGCACACCGCGCCTGGTGGCACCGCTTCTACCAGCACAGCCTGGTCTCCGTACCCGACAAGCGGCTGCAGAGCTTCTACTGGATCCAGCTCTACAAGGTCGCCTGCGCCACCCGCGCCGACGGGCCCTCGATGTCCGAATGGGGGCCGTGGTACCCGGAGACCGGCGGCAGTTGGACCGCGGTCTGGTGGAACCTCAACGTCCAGATCGCCACCTGGCTGGTCCAGGGCTCCAACCACCTCGAACTCGACTCCGTCACCTCCACCTTCAAGGAGTTCGAGAAGAATCTGCCGCTGTCCGTCCCGCCGGAGTACCGGGACGGCGACACCTATGCGCTGGCCCACCCCTCCGACTGGCTGCTGCGCCCCGGCGACAAGACCGTCGGCATCCCCGGCACCGCCACCAAGACCGACAACAACGGCAATCTCATCTGGGCCATGCACAACATCTGGCTCAGCTACCGCCACACCATGGACATCCGCATCGTGCGCGACGTCCTCTACCCGATCCTCGCCAAGGCGGTGAACTTCTACGACCACTTCCTCTACGAGGGCGGCGACGGCAAGCTGCATCTGCCGCTGACCCGCTCACCGGAGTGGGCGGACGCCGAGGACTGCACCTACGACCTCTCCCTGCTCCGCTGGGGCTGCGCCACCCTCCTGGACTGCCTGCGCATCCTCCGCACCGACCACCCCCGCGCCCGGCGCTGGCGCGAGATCCTCGACCGCCTCGTGGCCTACCCCCGCGATGCCACCGGCATCATGATCGGCGCCGAGAAGCCGCTCACCGAGTCCCACCGCCACTTCTCCCATATGCTCTGGCTCTACCCGCTGCACGAGCTGGACTGGGACCGTCCGGCCGACCGGGACATCATGCGGACCACCTTCGACCACTGGGTCAAGGACCGCAGCCTGTGGGCCGGTTACAGCTACGCCGTCGCCTCCTCCATGGCCTCGCGCATGGAACGGCCCGAGGAGGCCCTGGACTTCCTCACCTTCCTCACGGACGGCAACCTGATCAAGAACGCCTGGATCACCCCGAACACCATGTACGTCGAGGGCGGCAACCTCGCCACCGAAAGCCCCCTGACGGCGGCCCAGTCGATCCTGGAGATGGCCGTCCAGAGCCACAACGGCGTCCTGCGGGTCTTCCCCTCCGTCTCCCGCCGCTGGCCCGACCTCTCGGTCCAGTCCCTGCGCACCCAGGGCGCCTTCCTCGTGGACGCCGACCGCTCGGCCGGGCGCACCCGCTGGATACGCGTCCACAGCGAGGCCGGTGCCCCGCTCGTCCTGCACCACGGCATCCCCGGCCCGATCGACGTCCACGACCACCGCGGCCGCCCCCTCCGCTACCGCCGCACCGGCCCCGGCCGCATCGAGATCCCCCTCGCCCGCGACGCGACGGCCCTCATCACCCCCCGGGGCCACCGCCCGGACCCGGCCCCGCGCGACGTCCCGGCCGTCGGCGACGCCAAGCCGTGGGGGCTGCCGGACTGAACCGCGGCCGCCCGGACAAGCGGCCGCCCGAACAAGGCGATGGGCGCACCCCTGCCGAAGAGCAGGGGTGTGCCATGCGCTCATCGATTGCGATTTTCGCAAGACCTGGTTAGCCTGTCCTCATGAACGAGACGGTGACCGACCGTGTGCGCAAGGTCATGAGCGCGGCCTCCCTCCAGCAGGCCGCGTTCGCGGAGCGCGTCGGGCTCACCCCCGACAAGCTGTCCAAGTCACTGAGCGGCAGGCGCCGTTTCACCTCGCTCGACCTGGCCCGCATCGCGGAGCTGGGTCAGACCACGGTGGACTGGCTGCTCACCGGTCGCGAGCCGCAGCGTCCTGCCTTCGCGGCACGCGCCAGTAGCCCCTTCTCCGACTCCGACCCCGACTCCGGTCTCGCCCTGAAGGAGCTCGTCCACCGGTTCACCACCGCGTACGACGTGCTCGACCTGATGGGCCGGTCCCGCTCGCTGCCTGCCCTGCCCCGTCCCAAGGCGGACCTGGAGGGGTATGTCGACCAGGGGGAAGCGCTGGCCCTGGATGCCTTGACGGCGCTTTCCGCTCGCGGAGTGACATCAGTGGCCGCATGCGAGACCTCCGATCTCGCCCATGCCCTCGAAGAGCACTTCGGGATCGACGTGGCACAGACGGATCTCCCACGGGGCCTCGACGGGGCGGCCTGGCAGACGGATCACTTCCGGCTGGTGCTGCTGGCACGCACCGGGGTGTGGACCCGGCAGCGCTTCACCCTGGCCCATGAACTCGGCCACATCCTGGCCCGGGACGCACAGGAGATGCGCACCGAGACCCACCTGGCTCCCGGCAGGCAGAAGGACCATACGGAGGTCCGTGCCAATGTCTTCGCGGCGAACTTCCTGATGCCGCGGGCAGAGATCCATGCCGAAGTGGGCACCGGGCCGGCCGGCTCCGGGGTGTCCGATGATGCCTTCCGGGCTCTGGTCGTCCGATTCAAGGTCTCTCCGAGCGCGCTCGCCGCCCGCCTGTACCAGCTCGGCCTGGTCCCTGCCCACGACAGGAGCCGGCTGCGCGGTGTGACCACCGAGGTCTGTCATCTGTTGGCCCAGCGCGCCGATCTCCACGAGAACCGCGTCGCCGCGGCCCGGGCCAGACGCCTCCCGCTGGCCCCCGCCCGTGGTCTCTACGAGGGCTATCTGGCGGGTGACACCACGTTGCGCCCGCTCGCGGCCTACTTCGGCATGGACCCGAACGCCTTGCACGACGCCCTGGACCCCGAGCAGCCCGCGGCCACCGCTCCCGCCGCGGACGCGGAGAAGGGCGACCTGATCTTCCAGCCATGACGGCCACGAACCGCACCTGGTGGTTCCCCGACAACACGGTCCTGTGCAACTTCGCGGCCGTCGACCGGCTGAGCCTCCTGGAAAAGGTCCTCGACAGCCGGGGCCGCTGGACCCAGGCCGTCGCCTACGAGGCCACCCGCTCGGCGCGCCATCTGCCCCGGCTCCGCACGGTCGCCGCCGGCGGCTGGCTCGGCAAGCCGATCGAGATCGACGACCCGCGTGAGACCGAACTCGTCGACCGCTTACGGCGGTTGGTCTTCGCCGGTGACCCGGCGCGCCCTCTCCAGCACCTCGGCGAGGCCGAGACTCTGACGCTGATCCAGAACCGGCCGGAATTCGCCGGCTCGGTCTGGATCACCGACGACGGGGAGGCCGGCCGCTTCGCCCGACGCAAGGGGATCACGGTTCTGGACACCGTGGACATCGTCCGGGTGGCCGTGGCCGAGGAACTGGCCGTGGCGCACGAAGGGCACCGCCTTTTACAGGCCATGACGGAGCAGGGCCGCCATCTGCGGGGCATCCCCCCGCGGCCGGAGGACCTACGGCGCTGACCGGCGGCTGGTCCAGGACCACGGCCCGGCGGGGCGGCGGTCCCTCCCGGCCCTGGGCCGGCCGCGGTCGCCGGGTCTGGGAGAGCCCGGCGACCACGGTCAGCCGGGGCGGCGGTCCAGCTCCGCCCAGACTGTCTTGCCCACCGGATGGTGCGACTCGGTGCCCCAGCGGTCGGCGAGCGCGTCCACCAGCAGCAGGCCGCGCCCGGTTTCACGGTCCGGGGGAGGGGCCGGCTGGAGGGTGGGCTGCCGCTCGCCCCGTGTGTCGGTGACCTCGATGCGGAGGGTTTCCGTGGCGTCGTCGAGGGCGAGGCCGAGCCGGAAATCGCGGCCCGGTACGCGCCCGTGCAGCGCCGCGTTGGCGCTCAGTTCGGCGATGATCGCCACGGCGCGATCGGCGACGGCGGGTGACACGGGCCAGGCACGGAGCTGTTCCACGGCGAGCAGCCGGGCCAGCCGGGCCCCGCGCCGCGTGGAGGACAGGCGTTGGGTAAAGGTCCGGTTCGTGGCGGGGAGTTGGGGCGTGCTTGCGTTCATGGGGCCACGGTGGCGGGTGTCCGGTGGCTTGCGCGAGTGGCACGCCACGTACGCGGCGTCAGCGTACGGACACGTTCGGTGGACAGTACGTCGGGGGTTCCGTCACCCTGGGTGAGTCGAGCGCGGGGGCCTCGCACGTACGCAATAGGAGGTGGCCGCGTATGACGACTGACGACGCCTGTGCGGGAGGAGACGGCGACTGGGAGCGGGAACCCGACCCCTCGGACAGTCTGCGGACGTTCGGCGCCGTCGTCCAGGCCCTGCGCGAACACGCGGGGCTCAGCCGGGCGCAGTTCGGGGAGCTGGTCCGGTTCTCGAAGCACACCGTGGAGTCGGTGGAGCTGGGACGGCGCATGCCGGACGAGTCGCTCGTGGAACGGGCGGAGGAGGTCCTGGGCAACACGGGCGCGCTACGGAAGGCCGCCCGGCATCTGTCGCGCGGCGAGCCGGGGCTCGCGGCGTGGTTCCGGCGGTGGGCGCGGCTGGAGCGGGTCGCGGTGAGCCTGTGCACGTATGAGTGTCGGCTGGTGCCGGGGTTGTTGCAGTCGGAGGACTACGCGCGGGCGGTGTTCGAGGGCACGATCCCTCTGCTGACGGATGAGCAGTTGGAGGCCCAGCTTGTAGCGCGGACCGAGCGGCAGAAGATGCTGCACGAGCGGCCGCACGTCCCGTTCAGCTTCATCGTGGACGAGGCCGTCTTCCGGAGGAGGTTCGGTGATCGAGAGCAGCGGCGGCGCTTGTTCGACCACGTGCTGGAGCGCAGCGCACTGCGCAATGTGAAGCTGCAAGTGGTGCCGCTGGAAGCTGAGTTGCACGCGTGCCTGGACGGACCTGTTCGGCTGCTGGAAACACCGGAAGGGCGGCGCTACGCCTACTCGGAGGGTCAGCAGAACGGACGGCTGATTGCCGACTCGAAAGAGGTGCGCCTCCTCAACCAGCGCTATGACACACTGCGCTCGCAGGCCCTGACACCCCAAGACTCCCGTGGCCTGCTGGAGCGACTGCGAGGAGACCTATGAGTAGGGCGGAACTCACCTGGTTCAAGTCCAGCTACAGCGGCAGTCAGGGAGACGACTGCGTGGAGGTCGCCATCACCGAGGAGGCCGTCCACGTACGGGACTCCAAGGACACGGCACGCCCCGGTCTCGCCGTCAGCCGTGACGGCTGGGCGCGGTTCGTCCGGTACGCCGCACACGGCTGAGCCGGTGGCGCGCCCGCTAACTCATCGCGGGCGCGACCGACGTCACCGGGTCATCAGGAACTCCCCGCCGCCGCGAACGGGACCTGGGTGGTGGGCTGTTCGGCGGTGGCGGGGGAGTGGAAGGGGTGGGACCACAGGCCCTGGCGGCGCAGCACGGGCAGGACGCCCTCGCCGAACCAGTACGCCTCCTCCAGGTGCGGATAGCCGGACAGGATGAACTCGTCGATGCCGAGGCGGTGGTATTCGGCGATCCGCTCGGCGACCTCCGCGTGGCTGCCCACCAGGGCCGTGCCCGCGCCGCCGCGGACCAGGCCCACACCGGCCCAGAGATTGGGGTAAATCTCGAGGTTGTCCAGGCTGCCGCCGTGCAGGGCGAGCATGCGCTGCTGGCCCTCGGACTCGCTGCGGCCGAGCCCGGTCTGGATGGAGCGCACGGTCTCCGGGTCGAAGCCGTCGAGCAGTCGGCGGGCCTCGGCCCATGCCTGCTCGGCGGTGTCGCGGGTGATGACGTGCAGCCGGATGCCGAAGCGGATCGTCCGGCCCTGTTCGGCGGCGAGGGAGCGGATCCAGGCGATCTTCCGGGCGACCTCGGCGGGGGGTTCGCCCCAGGTGAGGTAGACGTCGGAATGGCGGGCGGCGACCTGCCCCGCGGCGGGGGAGGAGCCGCCGAAGTACACCTGCGGGAGCGGGTCGGGGAGCCGGGCCAGCTTGGCGCCCTCGACGTGGAGGTGTTCGCCGGTGGCATCGACGGTCTTGCCGTCCCACAGGTCGCGGACGATGCCCAGGAACTCGCCGGTGCGGGCGTAGCGGGCGTCCTTGTCGAGGAAGTCGCCGTAGGCGCGCTGCTCATGGCTCTCGCCGCCGGTGACCACGTTGAGCATCAGCCTGCCGCCGGTCTGCCGCTGGTACGTGGAGGCCATCTGGGCGGCGAAGGTGGGCGAGAGAAAACCGGGCCGGAAGGCCACCAGGAACTTCAGCCGTTCGGTGTGCTGGCTGACCATCGCGGTGGTCAGCCAGGCGTCCTCGCACCAGGCGCCGGTCGGAGTGAGAGCGCCTTCGAAGCCGAGGTGTTCGGCGGCGCGGGCGATCTGGGTGAGATAGCCGACGGACGGCGGGCGGTCCCCTCCGGCCGAGGTGACGGGGGTGCCATGGCCACCGCCGACGACATGGCGGCTGTCGCCGTTGGTGGGCAGGAACCAGTGGAAGGTGAGGGACATGGTGCGGCTCCGTTCAGGGGTGAGCGGGGTTGGGGCGGGGGCTACAGGAGGCCGTGGCGGGGTGGTTTCGTGCCGTTCAGCACATAGCGGCCGATGTGCTGGACCTTCCAGCGGGCCGGGTCGTGCAGGGTGTGCGTACGGGCGTCCCGCCAGTGGCGGTGCAGGCCCAGGGCGTCCAGGGCCGAGCGGGTGCCGGAGACCTCGAACAGCGAACTGCCCGTCTCCACCGCCGCGTCGGCCGCCGCCACCTTCGCCGCGGCCACCGCGATCGACGCCTCGGCGGCGGTGTCCTCGTCGAGGTGGCCACGGGCGGTGTCCACGGCCCGGGCGGCGGCGGACAGCAGGGCCTCGGCGCCCCGGACCTGGAGGGCCAGCTCGCCGAAGCGCTGGATGAGCAGCGGATCCTCGGCGGCGGTCTCGAAGCCGCTCTCGAACCAGGGGCGGCTCTTGGTGCGGACGAAGGTCACCGCCTCCGCCAGCGCCCCCGAGGCGATCCCCGCGTCGATGGCCGCGTGCAGCAACTGCGCACTGGCGCCGTGCAGTTGGGGACCGCGGAAGGTGAGATGGTGCGGTACGACCCGGTCCGCCGGGACGGGCACGGCATCCAGCCGCACGGTGCCGCTCGCGGTCGTCCGCTGGCCCATGCCGTCCCAGTCGTCCACGACGGTCAGACCGGGCGCGTCCCGCGGCACATACGCCACCTGCAGGTCGTCGTCCTCCGCCCGGGCCAGCACCGGGATCCAGTCGGCGAACAGCGCGCCGGTGGAGTAGTGCTTGACACCGGTCAGGGTGTACGAGCCGTCGGCCGCCGGGGCGAGGCGGGTGCGGATGTCCTGGAGGTGCCGGGTGCCCGCCTCCGACTGGGCGTTGCCGAACCGCTTCCCCGCCAGCACCTCGCCGAAGAAGAACGCCTGCTGCGCCTGCGTGCCCTGACGGCGCAGCACATTGATGTACGCGAAGTGGCTCTGCGGGATCTGGGCGAGGCTGGCGTCGGCGGCGGCGAGCAGCCGGAACACCTCGGCGAGGGTCACGGCGGACACATCCGCGCCGCCGTGCTCCGCCGGGACGGTGATCGCCGGCAGCCCGGACGCGGACAGCCGGTCCAGTTCGGCACGCGGCAGTCTGCGCCGTGCGTCGCGCTCGGCGGCGCCCGTACGGAACTCCTCGGCCAGCGCGGCGGCCACCTTCAGCGCCTCGGTGTCATCGGCGATGACATGGGCGGGCTCGGGCAGGGACGACACGGTCAGCTCGCCGCGGCCAGTACGGTGGTGTGGCCGAGCGCCGCCGAGAACTGGTCGACGACCTGCTCCAGCGCTTCGGCGGCCCCCGCCGCCACGCTCACCCCGCCGTCCGGCTCCACCGTGATGTCCTTGTCCAGGGTGAACCAGCCCTGGACGATATGGGCCGCGCCCATGGAGGAGAGCACCGGCCGCAGCGCGTAGTCGATGGCCAGCACATGGGCGGTGGTGCCACCGGTGGCCAGCGGCAGCACGGTCTTGCCCGCGAGCGCGTACTGCGGCAGCAGATCCAGCAGGGACTTCAGCAGCCCGGAGTAGGCGGCCTTGTAGACCGGTGTTCCCACGACGAGCCCGTCCGCCTGCTCGACCAGCGCCTTGGCCCGGACGATGGCCGGATGCGAGAAGTCCGCGCCGAGCAGCGCGGCGGCGGGGAGGGTGCGGACGTCGAGCGGCACCGCCTGATGGCCCTGGGCGGTCAGCCGGGCGTCCAGATGGCGCAGCAGCCGGGCGGTGCGGGAGGTGGCGGAGGGAGAGCCGGAGAGGGACAGGACGGTGGCCATGAGCAATCCTTCGTGATGCGGTCGAGGCGGTGGGATCGGGAGCCGGTGGGAACGGCGGCGGGAACGCCGGCGGGAACGCCGGCGGCGTCAGGAAAGCGCGGGCACGGGCTCCGGCAGCTCCGCCTCCAGCTCGCGGACCAGCGGCAGCACCCGCTTGCCGAAGTACTCGACCTCCTCCAGGTAGTGCAGGAAGCCCAGGAGGAAGAGATCGACGCCGAGCCGCTTGTAGGCCACGATGCGCTCGGCGATCTGCTCGGGGGTGCCGATCAGCCCCGTACGGAAGCCGTCGTTGTACTGGACCAGGTCCTCGAAGGAGGAGTCCTGCCACATGCCCTTGCCGTCGGCGGTGGACCGGCCCGCCTGCTGGACGGCGCCGCGGAAGCCGTCCACGGCCTCGGTGTCGGCCTTGGCGACGATCTCGCGCAGGGTCTCGCGGGCCTCGGCCTCGGTGTCGCGGGCGATGAGGAAGGCGTTGAGGGCGAAGCCGGGCGCCGGGCGGCCGACGGTGGCCGCGGCGGCGCGGACGTCCCCGATCTGCTCGGTGACGCCGTCGAAGTCCTTGCCGTTGCTGAAGTACCAGTCGGAGACCCGGCCCGCCATGGCGCGGGCGGCGGTGGAGTTGCCGCCCTGGAAGATCTCCGGATGCGGGCGCCCGGGGCTGCTCAGCGGCTTGGGCTTGAGGGAGAAGTCCCGGATCCGGTAGAAGTCCCCGGCCAGTTCGGCGTGGTCCTTGGTCCAGATCGCGCGCAGCGCCCGGATGAACTCCTCGGAGCGGCGGTAGCGCTCGTCGTGCTTCAGCCAGGGCTCGCCCAGCGCGGTGAACTCGCCCTTGAACCAGCCGCTGACGACGTTCACCGCGAACCGCCCATCGGAGAGCTGATCGGCGGTGGCGCCCAGCTTGGCCAGGACGCCGGGGTGCCACAGCCCGGGGTGGACGGCGGCGATGACCTTCAGCCGCTGCGTGGCCAGCAGCAGTGCGAGGCTGAAACTGGTCGACTCGTGCTGGTACTCGGCGCCGTAGCTGGCCATGTAGCGGACCTGGCTGAGGGCGTAGTCGAAGCCGTTGTTCTCGGCGAGCACGGCCAGGTCGCGGTTGTAGTCGTAGCCCCAGTCGGTGCGCTGCTCGATGGTGCTGGTGACCAGTCCGCCGCTGACATTGGGCACCCAATAGGCGAAACGGAGGGGTTCTGCGGGCATGGGGAACTCCCGGTGGAGCGAATACGGGCAGGGCGAATCGGCGCCCCGGCGTCGAGCGGAATTCATCCGGGGCGGGGCGCGGAAAGACCGGGCAGCGCGAATGGGCGCAAAGGCGGGGCAGCGCGGCCGCATTTTCTCGGTGGCGGCGGCTAAAAGCCTTTCCCGATCATGGGAGGCGGCGGGGAGCGAAGCGGAGGCGATCCCTCAGGGCTCGCTCGGACCCGGCGTCAGGTCAAGCCGGACAGCAACAGGACGCGCTGGAGACACGCGCGAGGTCGACGTGGCGTCGCCGCGTGAGGTCCTGTCGCTTCATGTCACCGATCCAACCAGGGAGAAGTCCTGCCGGTCAAGAAGGCCCGGGCTCCATTCCATATCCCGGACGCATGGGCCGGGCCGCGGAATTCCGCGGCGCCCGCTTCGAGATTACCCGGGACGCGGGCCGGGGAGTGAGTCGGTATTCATGAGACCGTGATAGGGATCCCCTTGAAGCGGGCGCCCCGGGCGGGCATGGTGCGCCGTGTGCGAATTGAACAGCTCGAATACATCGCCGCGGTCACCCGCCTCGGCTCACTCCGCCGCGCCGCCGAGGAACTGCACCTGTCCCAGCCGGCGCTCAGCGAGACCGTACGCAATCTCGAACGCGAACTCGGCGTGGATCTGCTGGAGCGCAAGCGCTCCGGCGCCACGATCAGCGCGGAGGGACGGGAGTTGCTGCCGCATATCGCCACCGTCATCGAGGCCGTCGACCGGCTGCGCGACGCCGCCGGTGACCAGCACCGGGTCAGCCGGATGATCCGGCTGGGCACGGTCAACACCGCGACGGTCCCGCTGCTGATCCCGGCCGTCCGGGAGTTCCGCGCGACCCACCCGGTGACCCAGGTCGAGGTGGTGGGCGCGCAGCAGACCGAGATCCACCGGGCGCTGCTGGAGGGCAGCGTCGATCTGGGCCTGGTCAACTACCTCGGGGGGGACGACGTCCCGCCCGACCTCGAGACCACCGAGCTGCTGCGCGGCCGCCCGGTGGTCTGTCTGCGTCCCGACAGCCCGCTGGCCGCCCGTCCGGTGGTGAGCGCGGCGGATCTGCTGGACGGGCGCGAACCGCTGATCGTGATGCGTTCCGGCTATCTCATGCACCGCTTCATCCACCGGCTGCTGGCCGGGCGCACCCCGTCCTTCTCGTACTCCACCGACGGCGCCGAAATGGGCAAGCTGATGGTGGCCGAGGGGCTGGGCGTCACCGTGCTCCCCGACTTCAGCGTCATCGGTGACCCTCTGGAGCGCGGTGGCGCGATCACCCACCGGCCGCTCGCGGACGGCGAGGCCACCGAGGTGCTGCTGGTGATCCAGCGCCGCCGCTCGGGCTCCGTCCCGCGCGCCGTACGCGATCTGCACCAGCTCTTCGTACGGCGCGCGGGGACGCCTACAGCTCCCTGAGCGCGGGCAGCAGCCGCTCCTCGGCCCAGTCCAGGAACGGCCGCTGATGGTCACCGCCGATCTGGACGAGGGCGACGTCCGTGAAACCCGCGTCGACGAAGGGCCGGATCAGCTCCGTGAACTCCCCGACGTCATCGCCGCACGGAATGGAGGCGGCCACGTCCTCGGGCCGGACGAACTGGGTGGCGCCCGCGAAGGAGGCGGGCCCCGGCAGCTCCGAGTTGACCTTCCAGCCGCTCCCGAACCAGCGGAACTGGTCATGGGCGCGCGCGATCGCCGCGTCCCGGTCGGGGTCGTAACAGACCGGGATCTGGCCGATCCGGGGCTTTCCGCCACCGCCGTTGCGCTCGAAGTCCCCCACCAGCTCGGACTTGGGCTCCACGGCGATCAGGATGTCGGCCAGCCGCCCGGCCAGCCGGCAGGACTGCGGCCCGGAGACGGCCACGCCGATGGGCGGCGGCTGGTCCGGCAGATCCCACAGCTTCGCCGAGTCGACGTCGTAGTGGGTGCCGTGGTGGGTGACATAGCCGCCGCCGAACAGCGCCCGGATGATCTCGATCGCCTCTTCCAGCATCTCGTGGCGCACATCGGCCGACGGCCAGCCCTGTCCGATCACATGCTCGTTCAGGTTCTCGCCGGACCCGAGCCCCAGCCGGAACCGCCCCTCGGACAGCAACTGGAGCGTCGCCGCCTTCTGCGCGACCACCGCCGGGTGATAGCGCACGGTGGGGCAGGTGACATACGTCGTCAGCGGGATCGAGGAGGTGGCCTGCGCCGCGGCACCCAGCACGCTCCAGGCGTACGGGGCGTGCCCCTGGGAGTCCAGCCACGGGAAGTAGTGGTCGGAGGTCACCGAGAAGTCGAACCCGACCTGCTCGGCCCGGACCACGTCGTCGACGAGCTGACGTGGTCCGGCCTGCTCGGTCATCATCGTGTATCCCCATCGAACCATGGCTCCCGAGTACCGCTCCGGCCGGCGTCCAAACGAGACGAATGGCTGGTCACCGTGGGTCGCGGCGGCTCACGTGCGGTAGACGCGGGACGCGGTCACGGCGCGGCCGTGGTCATGCCTGGAGCTTGGCGGAGATGAGCGGGGCCAGGCGGTCGGTGATGGTGCGGTGGCCCTTGTCGTTGGGGTGGACCGAGTCCGAGAGGTCGTCGGAGGCGAGCCAGCCGGTGGTGTCGACGGAGGACGACTTCGCGTCGCCGAAGGCGGTGACGGCGGCCTTGGTCTCGGTGCCGAAGCGTCCGCTGAAGGTGCGCAGGGCGAAGATCCAGGCGTTCGGGTAGGCGGTGCGGACCTTACGGAGCAGGCTGGTGTACGACGCCTGGAACTGCGCCGAGCTCACCCCGCGCCCCACGTCGTTGGTGCCGAGGTTGATGACGACGGCATTCGCCTGGTAGCGGGAGAAGTCCCAGTCGGGCGTGGCGGCGTTCGGGTTGAGCTTGGTGAACTGCTGCTCCAGGCTCATCCGGTCGTCGGCGGTGTCGACGAGGGCGGCGCCGCCCTGGGCGATCTGGGTGTGGTCGGCGCCGAGCCGTTCGCCGATGAGCCAGCCGTAGGCGGTGCGGGCGTTCTGCGAGGTGGTGGTGCCGACGGTGATGGAGTCGCCGACGAATTCGATCAGCTTCTTCGGGGCGGGCGGGGTGAAGGTGGTGGCGCCGCTGTCGAGGGTCAGGCCCTGGAAGACCGCGTCACCGTGATAACTGCCCGCGATCACCTGGTAGTTGACCTGAAGGGTGTGGTTTCCGGCGGCGAGCGGGGTGGGGGTGAGGTTCACCGTGCCCTTGGCCTCGTCGTAGAAGGTGGCCGGGCCGCCGTCGATGCTGGCCCACAGGTCGATCGCACCCCGCTGCTCGAGCTTGACCGTGCGGCCGGTGAAGCCGGTGCGGAAGTAGGCGCCCGCCCAGTAAGGGGTGTAGGCGGTGGTGGAGGTCTTGGTGTCCCAGCGGCCGCTGAATGTGATGTGGGGGTCGCCCGGCCGGCCGGGTGCGGCGGCCTTCACACCGGCCGTGCCCAGTTTGGCGCTGATGGCCGGGGCCAGGCGGTTCGCGAACTTGGTGTGGCCCGCCTCGTTGGGGTGGCCGTTGCCGTCCTCGTAGTCCGTGCCGTCGGTGAGCCAGCCGCTGGTGTCGACGTAGTACACCTTCGCGTCCCCCGCGCCGTTGCGCGCGCTCACGGCCGCCCTGGTCTCCGTCAGGTAGCGCTTCTTGAGGGTCTGGACGGCGAAGAGCGCCGCGTTCGGGTACTTCGCGCGGATATCGCGCAGGAGGGCGGTGTACGCCGACTGGAACTCGGCGCCGGTGACGCCGTGCCCGATGTCGTTGGTGCCGAGGTTGATGACCACCGCGTTCGCCTGGTAGCGGGAGAAGTCCCAGTTCTGATCGCCGGTGGAGGCCGTCTTGAAGAACTGGGCGGCGAGGCCCACACAGCCGTCCTTGCCGACCAGGCAGTACCCCGAGCGGGCGATCTGGGTGTGCCGCATGCCGAGCTGTTCGCCGGTCTTCCAGCCGTACGAATCCAGCGCGAGCCGGTCGGTGAGGGCGCCCGCGGTGATGGAGTCGCCCACGAACTCGATGAGCCCGGACGGGACGCGGGGAGCCACCGTGCCCGCGCCCGAGTCGAGGACCAGGCCCTGGAAGACGGTGTCACCGGAGCGGTAGGAGACGCGGAGGGTGTGGTTGCCCTGGGGGAGTGGCGTCGGGGTGAGGTTGACGGTGCCCCTGACGCCCGCGTAGAAGACATCGGCGCCGCCGTCGACGCTGGCGTAGAAGTTCACCGCATCCCGGGCCTTGATCTTCACGGTGGTGCCGGTGAATGCCGTCTGGAGGTAGCCGCCGGTCCAGTTGGGGACGGCGGCGGTGGTGGAGCCGAGGTCCCAGCGGCCGGTGTAGGCGATGTTGGGGTCGGTCACCGAGCCGTTCCCCGGGGCCGCTGCCCGTGCGGTGGCGCCGATGCTCAGCCCCACCGCACAAAGCGACGCGGTCATGACAAGCAGGAGGAGTCTGCGTAAGACGTGCGGGATCGATGGCATGGGGGTCCTCTCGGGGGAGGGTGCGGGGGTCTGGGAGCGCTCCCAGGCTTGGGTCGCCTCACGATGGAAGCGATGAATCGGTTCAACGTCAAGGTGTGCGGCCACGGTTACGATGTGCGCCATGGCGGAAACCGGTGGGGTGCGCGAGGTGAAGTCCGCGGGCCGCACCGTGGAACTGCTGGAGCTGCTCGCCGCGCGCGGCGAGCAGCCCGCCCGGCTCCGCGAGCTCGCCGAGGAGCTGAGGGTGCCGCGCAGCAGTATGTACGCCCTGCTCAAGACCCTGATCGACCGCGGCTGGGTGCGCACCGACGTCACCGGCTCGCTGTACGGGATCGGCATCCGCGCACTGCTCACCGGCACCAGCTATCTGGACAGCGATCCACGGGTGCGGGCGGCGCGGCCGTATCTGGACGAGGCGTCCGACGCGCTGGGCGAGACCATTCACCTCGCCCGGCTGGACGGCGGCGATGTCGTCTACCTCGCCACCCGTGAGTCGCATGAGTACCTCCGCCCGTTCAGCCGTGTCGGGCGGCGGCTCCCGGCCCATGTGGGGGCGCTGGGGAAGGCGCTGCTCGCCGAGCGGATCGACGGCGAACTCCCGCTGACGGGTGAGGAGTTGGCGCCGATGACGCCCAACACCCACCGCACCCGCGTCGCGCTCGTCGCCGATCTGGCGCGGGTGCGGGAGCGGGGCCACGCGGTCGACCGGGAGGAGGGGGTCGTGGGCATCGTGGGCTTCGGTTTCGCCCTGCGGTACGACGTCCCGGCGGTGGACGCGATCAGCTGCTCCGTGCCGACGGCCCGGCTGGCGGAGGGGCGGGAGGAGCGGATCGTCGGGGTGATGCGGGAGATCCGGGCGAAGATCGAGGCGGTCGTGCCGAGGGGGGCGGGCACGGGCCCGCAGTGGCGCCCGTAGCGGGGACCGCGTCACCGGGGAGCGGAACTCCCTCAGGGCCGGCCCTGCTTGATCATGTCCGCGCACTTCTCGCCGATCATCATCGTCGTGATGCACGGATTGACCGCGATGAGATACGGCATCGCCGAGCCGTCCGCGACCCGCAGCCCCGTCACGCCCTTGACCCTCAGCAGCGGATCGAGCGGGGCGTCCGGGTCGTCGGGCGCGCCCATCCGTACGGTGCAGGCCGGGTGGTAGACGGTGTTGTGGGTCTCCCGGATGTAGGCGGCCAGCTCGTTGCTGCTGTGCACATCGGGCCCGGGGGCCAGTTCGGCGCCGGCCCACATGGCCAGCGCGGGCCGGGCGGCGATCTTGCGGGCGAGCAGCAGACCGTGGGTCATGATGTCGATGTCGTAGGCGTCGGTGAAGTAGCGGGGGTCTACGCGCGCCTTGTCGCGAAAGTCGCGGGTGGCCAGCCGTACGGTGCCGCGGGAGCGGGCGCGGGTGACGTTCGGGGTGAGGGAGAAGGCGTTCTCCGAGGTGGGGTAGCCGCGGCGGTAGGTGTTCAGGTCGAAGGGCATCGCGCCGTAGTGGAACATCAGATCCGGGCGGTCCAGGTCGGGCTCGGTGGCGGTGAAGATGCCGATCTCCCACCACTGGGTGGAGGTGTTGATCATGGGCTGCTCGGCGTTCCACATGATGACGCCCTCGGGGTGGTCCTGGAGGTTGCCACCGACCCCGGGGGAGTCCACGAGCACCTCCACCCCCGTCTCCCGCAGATGTCCGGCGGGGCCGATACCGGAGAGCATCAGCAGCTTCGGGGTGTCGATGGCGCCGCAGGAGACGATGACCTCGCGCCGGGCGTGCACCCTCAGGGTGCGGATGAGATCGGGGGAGAGGTAGTCGACACCGGTACAGCGCAGATTCTCGTCCAGGACCAGCCGTTTGGCCTGCAGTCCGGTGCGCACCTCCAGATTGGGCCGGGAATCCATGACGGGGTGGAGATAGGCGACCGAGGCGGAGCAGCGGGTGCCGTCCTCGCGGGCGTTGATCTGGAACCAGTTGGCGCCGCGCACCACCGTCGTCCCGGTGTTGAACGGGGCGATCGGGATGCCCACCTCCTCGCAGGCCGCCAGCACCGCCCGGCCGCACGGGTCCTCGGGCGGCACGGTGCGGATCCGGACCGGGCCGCCGCGGCCGTGGTGGTCGCCGGGCGCGTCGTTGTCCTCCAGGCGCTGGTAGAGCGGGAAGCAGTCGGCGGCCGACCAGCCGTCCAGGCCCATGGCGGCCCATGCGTCGAGGTCCTCGGCGGGGGCCCAGAAGGCGATGCAGGAGTTGTGCGAGGAGCAGCCGCCGAGCACCTTGGCGCGGGCGTGGCGCAGAAAGCTGTTGCCCTTCTCCTGACGTTCGATCGGGTAGTCCCAGTCGTAGCCGGACTCCAGCAGCCACATCCAGCGGTTCAGCCGCAGGATGTTGTCGTCCCCGAGGTCGGACGGGCCCGCCTCCAGCAGGCAGACGCTCACCGAGGGGTCCTCGGACAGCCGCGAGGCGACCACCGATCCGGCCGTACCGCCGCCGACCACCACGTAGTCGAACTGGTCCACGGGCCTCTCCTCACGGGGTGGTGGCGGCCGCGTGTTCGGCGAGCACACCCGTACGGGTCCGCTGGACGAACCAGTAGTAGGTGAAGCCGCCCAGCGCGACCGCGCCGACGAACAGGACCGCCCCCCAGCGCAGATACCAGTGGTGCGGTCCGGTGGCGTTGTAGACCTCAGCCCGGGGCCAGGCGAGGTTGACGGTCATCGCGGTGCCCCACAGCACGGCCAGCACATTGACCGGCAGCCCCAGCCGCCCCAGCGAGAAGCGGTCCTCGGCCGGGCGCCATTGGCCCCTCAGCCGCCGTACCAGCATGGGCAGGGTGACCATCAGATACGCGACGTAGATCATGATGATCGCGATGCTGGTGACCACGGAGAAGATCTGCGGCTGGTTGATGTTGAGGACCAGGATCGCGATGGCCACCAGCCCGATCAGGACCGCCGGCAGCACCGGCGTCTGGAACCGCGGATGGACCCGGGCCAGCCGGGAGCCACCGGGCAGGTTGTTGTCCCGGGCCATGGCGAACATCAGCCGGATGGCGGCGGTGTGCACGGCCAGCGCGCATACGGTGATCGCGACGACCACGCACCACAGCACCATCAGGCCCACGCCGTGGCCGAGCGCGGAGAGCACCACGAACTGCAGACCGTCCACCGCCAGCCGTTTGTCGTGCAGATTCGGCACCGCCATGAGCGCGAAGAGCAGGATGAGCCCGCCGAGGGCGAACGACGCCACCAGCGCCCGCAGGATGGCGCGCGGCGCGTTACGGCCCGGGTCCACGGACTCCTCGCCCAGTGAGGACGCCGTGTCGAAGCCGTACATCACATACGCCGAGGCGAGCGAGGCGGTGAGGAACGCGCCGAGATAGCCCAGCGGTTCCCCGTGGCCACGGCCGAAGGTGTCCAGCACCACGGACGGGCCGCGGGCGAGGTGCGCGGCCAGCAGCAGGATCAGCACGACCGTGGCGATCAGCTCGATGGCCACGCCCGCGGAGTTGATACGGGCCATCAGCTTCACCCCGAAGCCGTTGATCACCATGGTGAACAGGATCAGCACACTGCCGAGCAGCACCGCGTTGGCCGCGCGCTCGGTCCCGGTGGAGCCGTCGCCGATGAACTGGAACAACGAGGAGATCTGCGGCAGCGTCACCTGGTACGCGAGCGCCACGGCCGCCAGCGACACCATCGAGGCCGTCATCATCATCCAGCCGCCCAGCCAGCCCACATGCGGGCCGCCCAGCAGCTTGGACCAGTTGTAGACCGAACCGGCCACCGGATAGCGGCCGGCCAGCTCGGCGAAGCTCAGCGCCACCATCAACTGCCCGCTGAACACCATCGGCCATGACCACCAGTACGCCGGGCCGCCGTGCGCGACACCGAAGTAGAAGAGCTGGAAGGTGCCGGTGAGGATGGAGATGTAGCTGATCCCGGCGGCGAAGGTGTGGAAGTTGCCCAGGGTGCGCTTGAGTTCCGGGCGGTAGCCGAGTTCGGCGAGCGAGTCGTCGTCATGCGAACCGTCCGGCCGGGGCTTCGGCGGCGGTCCTGCCGACCCGCTCGCCGTCATTCGAACCACCGCTGCGGACGGGGCGCGGTGTTGCGCCAGATGTGCTTGAGCTCCTGGTACTCGTGCAGCCCCGACGGGCCCAGCTCCCGGCCGATACCGGACTGCTTCATCCCGCCCCACTCGGCCTGCGGGACATACGGATGGAAGTCGTTGATCCATACGGTCCCGGCCCGCAGCCGG
Source organism: Streptomyces violaceusniger Tu 4113 (assembly GCF_000147815.2). NCBI lineage: Bacteria > Bacillati > Actinomycetota > Actinomycetes > Kitasatosporales > Streptomycetaceae > Streptomyces > Streptomyces violaceusniger. The sequence goes on from NC_015957.1 coordinate 2,865,150, forward strand.
GACGCCACCCGCTGCGCCTTCTCCGCGTCCTGCGTCCACACCCCGCCCGCCAGGCCGTACACCGTGTCATTGGCGAGTGCCACCGCCTCGTCCTCGTCCCGGAACCGCTCCACGGTGAGCACCGGGCCGAAGGACTCCTCCTGCACCACGGACATGTCCGGGGTGCAGTCGTCCAGGACGGTCGGCAGGTAGTAGTAGCCCTTCTCCAGGTCCGGATCGTCGGGCGGGGTCCCGCCGCAGCGCAGCACCGCGCCCTCGTCGATCCCCGCCGCCACATAGTCGGCGATCTTCTGGCGGTGCTCGGCGGAGATCAGCGGCCCGGTGCGGGCGTGCTCGTCGAACGGCCCGCCCAGTCGGATGTTCCGGGCGCGATGGACGATCTCGTCGACGAACGCGTCATGGAGCTGCTCCTGGACCAGCAGCCGGGCGCCGGCCGAGCAGACCTGCCCGGAGTGCAGGAACACCGCGGTGAGCGCGTAGTCGACCGCGGTGTCGAAATCGCAGTCGGTGAAGACGATATTGGGGTTCTTGCCGCCCAGCTCCAGGGCCAGCTTCTTCACCGTGGGCGCGACGGCCGACATGATCCAGCGTCCGGTGACCACCCCGCCGGTGAAGGACACCATGTCCACCCGTTCGTCGGTGACCAGCGGCGCGCCCGCGGTGGCCCCCGAACCCAGGATCAGATTGGCGGCACCACCGGGCAGCCCGGCCTCCGTCAGCAGCCGCATCAGATGGATCGAGGTGTGCGGGGTCAGCTCGCTGGGCTTGAGGACGAAGGTGTTACCGGCGGCCAGCGCGGGCGCCACCTTCCAGGCCGTCTGCAGCAGTGGGTAATTCCATGGCGTGATCAGCACACAGACCCCGACCGGTTCGTGCACCACCCTGCTGTCGATCTCCGCGCTGCCCACCTCCACCACGCGGCCGGCGCCGGCGGAGGAGGCGAGGTTGCCGAAGTAGCGGAAGCAGTTCGCGATGTCGTCGAGGTCGTACTCGCTCTCGACCATCCGTTTCCCGGTGTCCAGGGACTCGGCGCGGGCGAGCGTCGGCTTCTCGCGCTCCAGCAGATCGGCCACCCGCAGCAGCAGCCCGCCCCGGTCGGCGGGCGGGGTGCCCGGCCACGATCCGCGGTCGAAGGCGTCCCGGGCGGCGGCCACCGCGGCGGCGGCGTCGCCTGGCCCCGCCTCGTCGACCACGGCGACCAGCGAGCCGTCCGCCGGACAGCGGATCTCGCGGCTGTGTCCGTCGAGGGCGGTCGTCCAGTGGCCGCCGATGAACAGCTCCGGCATGGGCTCCTCCGGGCTCGGACGAAGTGGCCGGTCCCGAGGTGGATCCGTCGACGCACCCGGCCGGCCCACACACTGAGCGTAAGTGGCACCGGTCACGCTCGCACGGCGTGGGGGAGGTGCGGGCGCGGCTGGGATGTGCGTGGGTGCGGTGGGGACGCGAGCGGGCGCCCCGGTGGCTCCGGTGGCTCCGGTGGCTCCGGTGGGCCCGGTGGGCCCGGTGGCTCCGGTGGCCCTGGCGGGCCCGGTGGCTCCGGTGGGCCCGGTGGCCCTGGTGGCCCCGGTGGCCCCGGTGGCCCTGGCGGCTCCGGTGGGCCTGGTGGCTCCGGTGGCTCCGGTGGGCCTGGTGGCTCCGGTGGCCCTGGCGGGCCCGGTGGCTCCGGTGGCTCCGGTGGGCCTGGTGGCTCCGGTGGCTCCGGTGGGCCCGGTGGCTCCGGTGGCTCCGGTGGCCCTGGCGGGCCCGGTGGCTCCGGTGGGCCCGGTGGCTCCGGTGGCTCCGGCGGGCCCGGCGGCCCCGGTGGCTCCGGCGGCCCTGGCGGCCCTGGTGGCTCCGGTGGCCCTGGTGGCTCCGGTGAGCCCGGTGGCTCCGGTGGCTCCGGCGGGCCCGGCGGCCCTGGCGGCCCTGGCGGCCCCGGCAGGATCGGCGAGATCGGCGGGCCCGGCTGTGCGGGGCGCGCCCGGGGCCGCCGCCGGGCTGTGGGTCGCCCGAAGCCGTGTGCATCGCGGCCCGGATTGCGGCACGCGCGGGCCGGACGCGAGCGACCGCGGCCGGGCCGGGGGGCCGGGCGCGAGGGGCGGGGCGACGGGTGTGAAGCGCGCCCGGGGGTGCCCGTCCGGGAAACCATCTTCCGGCGGGACGTGTGATCGGACGTGTGAGCGGCACAATCCCTGGCATGGTCAACGCGTCCGAAGCCCACCGCGGCCCCGAAGCCCACCTTGGCCCCGAGCCCCACCGTGGTTCCGAAGCTCACCGTGGTTCCGAAGCCCACCTTGGCTCCGAAGTCCGCCGTGGCTCCGAAGCCGACCGTGGGCCCGAAGCCCATCGTGGCCCCGAGCTCCACCGTGGGCCCGAAGTCGACCGTGGCTCCGAAGCCCATCACGGTCCCGAAGCGCAGGTGGGCCCCGAAGCCGACCTTGGCCCCGAGCCCCACCGCGGTCCCGAAGCCCAGGTGGACTCCGAAGTCCACCATGGCCCCGAATCCCACGGCGCCCTCGCCGACGAGCTGCTTGCCGTCCTCGATCCGCTGCCCTTCCCGAGCCGGATGCGGGAGCTGGCCGGGCGGGCGAGGGCGGCCAGTGCCGAGGGGCGGCTGGGTGCGCTGATCGAGGAGCTGGAGCGGCGCGGGGCGTACGAGCGGCGGCTGGCGGCCGTGGCCGCGGCCGCCGGTGGGCGGACCGGCCATCTCGCGGCGCGGCTCGCGGACCCGGACCCCGTGGTGCGGCACCGCGCCCTCGACACCGCCCGCCGCGGCGGCCCCGGCGCCATCCCGGACGACGCGCTGGCGGCGGCGTTCGAGGACGCGCCCGCCACCGTACGGCGCGCACTGGTGCGTACCGTCGTGGCCGGGCGGCGCACCGCGCTCGCGGACCGGCTGATCGAGCCGTTCCGGGAGCGCTGGGGCGACGGCGAGGCCGCCAGGCTGCTCCCCGGATGCGGGGCGGAGACCGTGGCGCGGCTGCTGCCCGGGCTGTTCCACGCCGTCCGCGCGTGGCGGCCCCTCGTCTCCCGCCATCCGGTAGCCGTCCTGGACGAGGCGGCGCGCCAACTCACCGCGCTGCCCACACTGCTGCGCGCCGACTGGTGGACCCGTTACGCGCCCTGTGTCGCGCTCGCCGCGCCCATCGAGCCGCAGCGGGTGCTGGAGCTGCTGGAGGACCACTGCCACGGCCCGCTGCCCGCCTCGGTACGGGCCCGGCTGTCCGTGCTGGTGGCCGCCGAGCCCGGCGGCGCGCTGCGGCTGCTGCTCGCCCCCGAGCACAGCGGCACCCGGCGCCGGCTGGACCGGGCCGTGCTGCGCCGGATCGTCCGCGCCGACCCGCCCGAGCTCGCCGAACTGGGCCGGGCCCTGCGGCACGACGCCGACGCCCTCGCCCGGCTGCTGGCCGCGCTGCCGCCCGCCCGCCGCGCCGCGTTCTACGACGCGGCCACCGATGGACGCGATCCCGCCCACGCCGTCATCGAACCCGCCGTACTCGAGGTCCTGCCGCGCCCCCGCCGCCAGGCCGAGGCCCGCCGGATGGCCGCCCAGGCGCGTGAGCGCGGCGCGCCCTGGACCACCGTGCTGGAGTCGGTGGCCCAGCTGCCGGTGGAGGAGGCGCGCGAGGAGTTGCTGGCCGCCGTGCGCCGCTCCTCGGCCGAGGACCGCGCCCTGGCCTACCCGCTGCTGATCCAGTGCGTCGCCCGCTCCGGCGACCCGGACGCCCTCACCGACCTGCTGCACCTGCTGGAGCGGCTGCGCAACGAGCAGGACCCGGTGCGCTCCGCGGCGCTCGGCGCGCTCGCCCGCACCCACCCCGCGCTGTTCACCGACGACGCCGCCGAGCATCTGGACCGCATCGCGGCCGAGGCGATCTCCGCCCGCGACTCGTCGTCCGCCACCCGCCAGGCGCTGCGCCACCTCGCCGTGGCGCTGCTGCGCGAACACGCCGTCACCGGGCGGCGGCAGCTCCTGGGCTGGGCGCTGCGCACCCTCACCCGGCTCGCGGGCAGCGTCGGCGCCGCCGACCTGGGCCGCCTCGACCACCAGTTGCGGCGCGGCCAGGAGCAGGCGGTGTCCGAGGCGCTGCGGCCCTGGCTGGAGGCGGGCGCCGAACGGGTCGACCACGAGCTGACCTTCGCCCTCGCCCGCTCCCTCGGCCGGCGCGCCCACACCCTGCCCGAGCTGCAGGAACTCCTGTGGCAGGCCATCTCGTTCGGCAGCGACACGACGGTCCGCACCGCCATCGGGCTGTGGCTGGAACCACCGGCGGAGCGGGACGCCCGCGTGGCCGAGCTGCTGACCCACGAACCCTCGGCGGCCGTGCTGCCGCCCGTCCTGGCCGTGCTGACCCGCCGTCGCACCGATCTGCTCGACCTCGTCCTCGACGACACCCCGCCGTACGGGCGCTTTCTGACCCCCGGCACCCACTGGACCCCGCCCACCGGCCGGAACACCGGCCGCTGGCTGCCCCGCCAACAGGCCGCCGCCGCCCGCCTCCTGGACCGCGCCGCCGCCGACACCTCCCTGCGGCCGCAGCAGCGGGCGGCCGCCGTCGCCGACGCCGCGCTGATCCCCGGCACGGGCGTGGCCACCGTCCGGACCTGGGCCGACGCCCCGGATGTGGTCCTGGCCGACGCCTCGGACGTGGTCCTGGCCGAGGCCGCGCTCGCCGCCCTCGCCCGGACCGACCGCCCCGGGGACGCCCTGCCCGCCCTGCTGGCCCACGCGGGCGGCGACCGGGCCCGGGTGGCGGTGTACGCGGCCACCAGAGCGGCCCGGTACGCCGAGCCGTCACGGCTGGGGCGGCTCATGCGCGGGGTGCTCGCGCCGGACGGGGTCGCCACGGCCGTACCGCCCGTCCCCGCGAAGGTCACCAGCCGTAAGGAGGCCGTCCGGCTCGCCGCCACCCTGCTCCCGGTGAGCGACGCCGCCGCGCTGCTCGCCGACGCCTTCGAACTGCCCGGCCAGCACCCCGATGTGCAGGCCGCCTGTGTCGCCTTCGCCACCCGGCCGCTCGACGCCGAACGCTCCTGGGAGCTGCTGACCGCCGCCGCGAGCGGACGGCGCGAACTGCGCCACGCCGTGCTGCGCACCCGTCCGCTGGACCTCCCCGAGGCGCACCGCGGCCGCTACGCCCAGCTCATACGCGTCGTCTGCGACACCGACGACCCCGAGGTGGCGGCGGCCGGATACGGGGCGCTGGCCGGGTGGTCACCGTGGGCGCCGGACGCGGCGGCCGTCCTGGTCGCGGCCGTCACCGACCTGGGCAACCGGGCGAGCTGGCGGCCCGCCGCCGACGCCCTGCTGGACCTGATGGCCGCGGCCGCTGACGGGTCGCCCGGCGACAACCCGCTGGCCTGGGCGCTCGCCGCGCTCGCCACCGCCGACGCCCGACCCGGCGGCCCCGACGCCGAACCCGACCGCGACCGCCCCGCCCGCCGCCGCATCGAGCACCTCGCCGACCGGCTCGCCACCCGGGCCCGGATGCGGCCCCGCGTGACCCGGCGCACCGCGCGGGCCGCCGGTGAACTCCTCGCCGGATACGAGACGTTCGTCCAGGAGGCCGCCCATGTGCTGGTGAACGCCCTCGACCTGGACGCCCGCCCCGGCCCGCTGTCCGCCGGACTCGCCCGCCTCGCCCGGCTGCACACCACCCGCCCCGCCCTCGCCGTCCGTACCGCCGACGCCCTGGGCCGACGGCTGAACACCGCGCTGCGGCCGGGCTCCGACGCCGGTCTGCTGCGTGCCGCGGGACAGCTCGACGAGGACGGAGGCCACGCCTCCGGGTTGTTCGCCGCGACCCTTACCGAGGTCGGCGGGGCGCGTACGGAATGGGCGGAGCCCTGGCGGGAGCGGCTGCGCTCGCTGCGCGGACATCCGCACGCGGATGTCCGGGACGCGGCGCTGCGGCTGACGACGACGGTGGAGTGAACAGGGTGTTGTCGGTGGCGTGAGGCGACGTCGTCGCCGGGTGCTCAGTCGCTCAGTCGCCTCACTCGCTCAGTGGCTCATTCGCTCGTGTGCCAGGAGCCGTCGGTGTAGTCGTAGGCGTACTGCGGGCGTCCCTTGATGCTGCTGGTGCGGAACGGCGAGCCGTGGTCGTCGATCCGCAGCGTCCCCGAGCGGCCGCCGCTCGTCCAGCCCAGCTCCAGGTACCAGCTACAGTCGCAGCCGGCCGTCCGGGCGTTGACGAGCAGCACCTCCGGGTCGGAGGCCGAGACGCGGTAGGGGAAGCTGACGGCGGGGATCGGCTTGCCCGCGTCGTTGCCCTCGGTGGGGTGGGCCAGCGGACGGGCGGCGTCCAGATTCACCGAGAAGGCGCGCGGGGTGAGAGAGCCCCCGCAGCCGTTGTCCATGGCGAACGACGACCACGTGAGCGGGGTGCGACGACCCACGACCCGTACGTGCAGGGCTTGCAGGACGACGGCCGATGAGGCGCGCCCCTCCACTGTGACCTCGACGTTGGTGGTCCCGCCGTGCACCGCGCCATGGGCGGCGGCCCAGGTCGGGGCGTCCTGCTCGGTGGGCGGCGGGGCGACCTCGGACGGGGGCCGGTCGATGAGATAGCGGTGGCCGCAGCCGTTCTCCCAGACATGGGAACGGGTGGAGAGAGTGAGCGGGACCTGGGTGGAGCCACCGCCGTCCGGGCCCTTGGAGGTGCCGGGCGCGGGGGAGCCGGAGGCGCCCCCATTGGCTCTCTGCTCCTTGCCGCGCTCGCCCTTACCGTCCTTACCGTCGCCGCGCGGTGCGCCGGACGCGTCGTCGCCGTCCGTCTTCTGACGGTCCAGATGTCCGCGGGCGGTCGGCCCGGCGTGCGGCGTGGACGAGGGGGCGGCGGAGGGCGGTGAGGCCGCCGCATCCTTACGGCCGTCCTCGCCGGGCGGCCGTACCTCGACCGCGGTGACGGCGAGCACGACGACGGCGGCGGCCCCGGCCAATAACGCCCACGGCCGCCGCGCCCGTGACACGACGGCGCTGCCGCCGTCGCTCCCGGGCACCGCCCGCAACCGCCTTCGTCCGGCGACCGCGGACCGGGCGTCGCCGGTGGGCGTGGACCGGTTGTTGCCCGTGGGCGCGGACTGGGCGTCGCCCGTGAGCGCGCCGGGCGGTTGGGCGTGTCCGGCCGACGCGGACGGGGTCTTGCCGCCGCCGGTCAGTTCGGCGGCGTGCCCGGGCTGCTGCCCGGCACCGTCCTGGTGCGCGCCACCCCGGCCGAGGACCGCCCGATCCGGCCCGGTGGCCCCTTCGGGGCGGCCCGGTGAGGGGTCGGGCTCGGTGGCGGCCGTCGCGTCGGCCGTGGTGCCGCCGTTCGTGGTGTCGGCTGTGGTGCTGTTCGTGGAGGCGGCTTCGGCGGATGTGGATGGGCGGGCGGTGGTGGTCTGCGCGTGGTTGGCGGCCCCGACTTCGGTGGCCTTCGCGCGGTGTTCGGGTCGGACTTCGGTGGCCTCATCCGGAGGAGGGGCCGTCACCGAGTCCGGGCCGGACGTGGCAGCGAGCCCCGGACGACGGCCGGCGGCCGGGCGGGCGTCGGGCGACGCGGCGCTCTCGGATGCGTCCGACGCCGACGCCGCCGATGTCTCCGACGGATCGTCCGTTCCCGCCGGGTCGTCGGCGCCTTCTCGCTTGTCTGCTGACCGCTGTGACTCACCGTCAGCAGGCCGCGCATCCGCCTCGCGACGCGCTGCGCCGTCCGCGGCCGGTCGGCCGACCGCGCTCTCGCGATCGGCCTCCCGCCCGGTGCCCTCTGCGGACCGCGTGTCCGCCTTCCGCTCGGTGCCGTCCGCGGACTGCGCGTCCGTCTCCCGCCCGGCGCCGTCAGCAGGCCGCGCGTCCGTCTCCCGCGCGGTGCCGTCCGCGGCCGGGCGGCCGGTCGCGCTCTCGCGATCGGCCTCGCGTGCGCGGCGTCTGGAGGCGTCCGCGAGGATCCAGCGGCGGTGGAGGGCGAGCAGTTCCACCGGGGTGGCGCCGCACAGCCGGGCAAAGCGCTCGACGGAGGCGTACTCCGCCGGGACCGCGTCGCCGTTGCAGTAGCGGTGCAGCGTGGACGTGCTGACGTGCAGTCGTGTGGCCAGCGAGCCGTAGCTGCGGCCCGAACGCTCCTTCAGCGCCCGCAGTCTCTCGGCGAAATCCTCAACCTCTTTGGCGTTCCCCACGCCCACCACCCCCCCATATCGTCCCCGGCACCGCGACTTCGTCCCGTGGGCGTTCCGCGGGCGCGTTCCAGGGTGCTGTCATACCCCCAAGTCAGCGTACGTGCAGGCATTCCAGCGTCCCGCATGCCCCGCCGGTCGTAGCGGCCACGGCCAGGTGGCGCACACGCTTGTCCTGCCGCCGCGACCTCCCGGTGCGGCGGCGGACCTGCACAGATGCTGAGATCGGGAAGAGACGAGGAAACACCTCATGCGCAAGCCCACGCACTCATTCCGCGGCGCCGCGCTCGGCGTCGTGGCCGCGGCCGCCGTCGTGGCCGTGGCCGGGACCGGGCCGGCCCAGGCCCACGCACCATCGGACCGGGCGGAGGCGCAGGCGGCCGCACCCCAGGGCACCCCCGGCCACCTCGTGCCGAGGGAGCTCCCGCCGCATTCGAGTTCGGACTGGTACGCCAGTGATGTCACGCCGGGCCTGCCCGAGACCCCTCCGTTCTGCGTGGAGAAGACCCTGCCGTCGGCCGGGGCGACCCATCGCACGTTCTGGACCGAGTACGACACCGGCGCCACGGAGATCGTGGTCAGGACCGGCACGGTGGAGGCGGCCCGCAAGCTCGCCGCCGCGGCCGAGAAGAAGATCCAGAACTGCGCCGCGGACTGGGGCCGCGACTACCCGCAGGGCACCGCCTCAGGGCGGGACTACGGCGCGCTGACGGCCGAGGACGGCGCCCATGTCTACGGCGTCCACACCTCGTACCCGGACTCGGAGCCCGGCATCCACCTCTTCGGGGTGGGGCGCGACGGCCGGACCGTCACCGTCGTGTCGTGGGGCGAGATGGGCGGCTACGACCAGGCCCCGGTGGCCGACTTCAAGCGGACCACCACGACGGCCGTGGTCAAGCTGTACCACCCGTGAGCAGGCCCTGACGGAGCCCTGACGAAAGGGCGGCGCGGGGGCTGAGGGGCCGAGGGCAGACGGGGGCGATGCGGCCTCAGGGGCCGACGGGGGCGAACGGGGGGCCATGCGGCCTAAGGCCGACGAGGGGTACACGCCCAAGGAGGCCGAAGGGGACACAGCCAGACGGGGGCCGATGGGGGACGTGACCCGAGGAGCTGACGGGGGGTAAGACGGCCCGAGGGGGCCAACGCGGACGTGGCCAGACAGGGGCGACGGGGGACGCGGCCCGAGGGGACCGACGGGGGCACGGCCAGACGGGGGTCGACGGGGGCGTGGCCCGAGGGGGCTGACGGGGGGACGTGGCTCAAGAAGGGCCGACGGGGGCAAGCCAGACGGGGGCGACGGGGCACACGGCCTGAGGGGCTGACGGGGGGTGAGGTGGCCCGAGGGGGCCGATAGAGGGCGTGGCCCGAGGGGGCCGACGAAGGACTCGGCCCGAGGAGGCCGACAGGGGGTCACATGGCCCGACGGGCCGACGGGGGTGACAGGTCCGAGGGGCCAACGGGGGAATGGGACCGGTGGCGGCTACGCGTACACACGGGGGTACGCGTGGTCGCCATCTCCGCGTGTCCCGGGCCCTGCCATGTCCCCTACGGAGGCGAGGGGCCCTGGGACGGCCGAGACCCGGGGCCGGGCCTGCCGTGTCCTGTACGGAGGCGAGGGGCCCTGGGACGGCAGGGACCCGGGGCCGGGCCTGCCGTGTGCCGTGCGGAGGCGATGGGTCCTGGGGCGGTAGGAGCCCAGGGGCCCTGCCGTATCCCGTACGGAGGCAACGGGCCCTGGGGCGGTCGCGCCCCAGGGAAGACGACGTGTCCGGCTCCGCCGGAACCTCGGGGCGGAGGGTCGATCATGGGTGCACGTGGCGGCTATGGTCGAGGTACGCCGCCCCACCGGAACGCCCGACCGTCGGAGGTTCTCATGCCGAACGGCTCGCTCTCCCTCGCCGCCTCCCTCTACCTGCTCTCCTACGACGCCGAGACCGGCATGCCCACCGGTGCTCACACCGCCCTCCTCGTCCGCGCCGCCGCCCTTACCGAACTCGTTCAGCGGGGCATGCTCATCGACACCGACGGCAGCCCCTGCCCGGTGGCCGACGCCGCCACGGGGGACCGGGCGCTGGACGGGCTGCTGGAGCTGATCGGCGAATCCCGACCGCGAAGCTGGCAGATCTGGGTGGGACATCAGCCGCGGCTGACGGAACACGCGGTCCGCGACCAGATGGTGGCGGCCGGATATGTGCGGGCGAAGGGGAGGCGGGTGCTGGGGCTGTTCCGGGCCAAGGAGTACACGCTGGAACGGCCCGATCAGGTGGCCGGGATGCGGGATGACGCGGTGCGCGTACTGCACGGCGAGCAGTCGGCGGCCGAAGTGTCCGAACGGGACGCGGCGTTGGTCACCCTGGCGGCGGCGGGCGAGCTGCGGGCCGTGGTGACGGCCACGGACGCCAAGGTCCGCAAGCACCGGATCCTCGAACTGGGGGAGCGCTGCGGGGGCAGGGGGCCGGTACTGGAGAAGGTGATCGCCCAGGTGCGCACGGCGCTCGCCGCCGCCGTCGCCACGGCCATGCTGGCGGCGACCACGACCGCAACCGCCACCTGACCCCCTCACCATAAGGCCGGGCTCGAGCGCCTGTAGGGGCTCACGGGTGTCCGCCGTACAGACTCACGGGTGTCCGCCGTACAGACTCACGGGTGTCCGCCGTACGGGCTTCACGGTGTGCGCGTACGGGCTCACGGGGTCCGTAAGGGCGAGCTCACAGGTGTCCGTACGGACGGGGCCTCCACGTGTCCGTACGGGCGGTCTCGCGGGTGTCCGTACGGACAGGCTCACTGGTCCGTACGGGCGGGCTCACACGTCAGGTGTCCGTACCGGCTCAGGCGTCTCTCAGCAGCGACGCCAGCCCCTGGTCCAGGTCGAGCTCCCCGGCCTCGCTGCCCTCGGGGACGATGGCGTACGAGCGGCCGAGGAATCTGCGGAGATCCGCGGTGTCGAACTGGACCATGGCCATGCCCTCGGGGGCATGGAACTCCAGAACTGTCCGCCGCGGTCCGCACGGCCACATCTGCACATCCCCGCTCCCCGCCGGGCCGCGCAGCCCGGCCGAGAGCAGTTCCCGCCCGAACGTCCACTCCACGGCGGAGCCGTCGAGGGACGCGGAGGGCGGGAACGAGACGCGGACGGCGAACGGGTCGTCCCGCTCATAACGCAGGCACGCCGGAATCGCGCGTGACTCGGGCGTCGACGCGATGAGCTGTGCCTGGACGGCTTGATCGATGACAGTGGTCACGTCGGCTCCCTTGCGATAGGTGCGGGGCGCGTCGCCCTTTCGAGGGTTAAGACGTTTGGGCGATCAGGGCAGTGCACCCGCTTTCGACGTGACGTGCGTCACGAGGGATTTTTCGAGGGGACATACAGCATTTAGGCTTGCCAAACCATGCAAGGTCTCGGGGTGCCGTGCGGAGCTGTTACAGAACGGCGGCAGTGACGAGGCACCCACCCCAGGGGTTGTTCCACCATGACCGAAGGTCACGCGCCGCTCGACGCGGCCGCCTACAGCCGTATCTACGAAGCCGAATATTCGCGTCTGTGCGGATATGCCCGAACTCTCACCGGTAACCCCTGGGTTGCCGGGGACCTGGTGGCCGAGGCGCACTACAGCGTGTGGCGCCGGCTGCGTGCCGGGCACCCGCTCGGTGCCGACGCCGTCCCCGCCGAGCTGACGAGCGCCGTAAGGGAGCTCTCGGCCGGGGCGGGGGGCTGGGGTCCGGCACAGCAGGCGTCGTACCTCGAACCGCTCGTGCAGGTCCTCCATGAGCTTCCGCAGCGCTGGGTGAAGGCGCTCTGGCTCGCCGAGGTGGACGGGCTGCCGCCCCAGGAGGTGGCGTGGCGGACCGGGGTCAGCCCGGACGGCGCGGCGGCCCTGGTGGAGCGGGTCCAGGGGAGCGTGCGCCAGGAGTTCCTGCGCGCCCAGCCCGGCTATCCGGCGAGCGCCGCGTGCGGTGAGCACTGGGAGCGGCTGCCCGGCCATGTGCAGGGCGCGGACTCCCCGGATCAGGCCGAGCGGATCGCCGTGCACATCGACGGCTGCCGGGACTGCCGGGGCCGGATGGAGCAGCTCGTCGCGGCCGACGACCGGCTGCCCGCGCTGACCGGCCCGGCGCTGCTGGCGCTGTACGACCGGGGCATGGCGCGCTTCCTGGCGCCCCTGGCGGCCGCCGCCGCGGTGGGCGCCGTAGGGGCGGCCGGGGTGGGCGTCCTGGCGGCCGGCGGTGCGCACGCGGCCCCCTCGAACGGCCCGCTGGTCTCCTCCCGCCGTTCCATGCGCCATCTCGTCCGCGGGCAGGTGCGCCAGGCGGGGCCGGTGGCGGTCGCGGCGGCCGCTGGCGGGGTGCTGCTGGTCGCGGGGGCGGCGGGCATGACGGGGCTCGCGCTGACGGACGGCGGCTCGGCGGAAGCCCAGCAACCGGCCGGAGCGTCGGCGCCGTCCATATCGGACACATCCGACTCCTCCGATTCATCCAGCTCTTCCGCTTCGTCCGGCTCGTCGTCGGCCTCGGGCACGTCCGCCACGTCCGGGGCCTCGCGGCACTCGGGCGGGTCGCGGGCGGGGACTCCGGGGGAGGCGTCCCGCAACCGGCCGTCCACGTCGAGCGTGCCCACGGGGCACTCTCCGGCGGATGTGCCGTCCAGCGCCGTCTCGCCCTCGCGAAAGACGCCCTCTTCCTCCGCTTCGCCCTCGTCACGGCCGTCTTCGCCCGACTCGCCCTCTTCATCCGCTTCCTCCTCCCCGTCGGGCAGCCCGTCGCACCAGCCGACCGACGAGCCGACCGGGAAGCCCACGGACGGCGGGACCAAGGACCCGGAGGGCACCCCGAGCGGACAGCCCACGGACGAGCCGACGCAGCAGCCCACGGAGGAGCCGACGCAGCGCCCCACGGCCAAGCCGGCCGACCCGGGCTCCGACGACTCCCGCGGCTGCGTCTCGCTGGTGGTCCGGCTCTGCGTGCGCTGACCCCGTCCCGGGGCCGAGATCCGGGCGGGGACCTTTCGCGTTCTGCGGATGTCACTCTCCGCGCGGCCGACCGCCTCCGCACCGTCACGCCTGAGTGAACGGACCAGCCTTTCCCTGGGCCGTGGGGACGCCGTGGCTCTACTCTCGACGTATGGGTACCAGCGTCGGGGAACGGCTCCGGGAAGTACGCAAGCGGCGGGGCCTGTCGCAACGTGAGTTGGCCCAGGAGAGCGGCGTGTCACTCTCCTGGATTCGGAAACTGGAGCAAGGTACCGAGACGGACACCCGCCTGGAGACGGCCCGGAAGCTGGCCCATACGCTCCGGGTGTCCACCAGTTACCTGGTGGCGGAGTCGTCGGAGCCTGGGGCCGACACGGCCACCGTGGACCGCTGGGCCCCTGTTCGCCGGGCCCTGGAGCAACCGGCCCGCGCGGACGGTCTGGAGGACGCCCCCACCGTGGCGGGCGTGAAGGAAGCCCTGGACGCGGCCATGCCGTTGTTCAAGGGGGACCGCTTCACGGAGCTGGGGACCATCCTTCCCCGGTTGCTGCGGGAGGCGGACATCCTGGCGGAGGTGGACCCCGACGGCCGCGCGGTCCGCGTCCGGCTCCTCCAGTTAACCGGATGGCTCATGGTCCAGACACGCCAGTTCGGAGCGGCGAACCTGGCCCTGGACCTGGCCTTGGACATGTCGGCCGACCGGCTCCAGGGAGCGTCCACGGTCAACACGATGTGTTGGCTACTCCTCCGCCAGGGGAAGCTGACGGAGGCCCGGGAGCTGGCCGTCCAGTGGGCGGACGACACGGAGCCACGCATGTCCCGTGCCACCCCGGAGGAGCTGTGTACCTGGGGGTGGTTGCTGCTCCGCGTCTCCGCCGCATCCGTCCGGGACAACCGACCGGGGGAGGCCCGGGACGCCCTCCGCCTGGCCCACTCGGCGGCCGTGGTCCTGGGGCGGGAGTACCAGCCCAGGGAGGACTTCCTGCGCACGTTCGGCCCCGCGACCGTGGCCCTGAAGCGGACCGAAAACGCGGGCATCGTGGATCGGCCGGACCGCGTGCTGGACCTGGCGGCCAAGATCCCCACGGACACGCTCCGGCCCACGTCCAACAACCGCAACCGCCACCGGCTGGACGTGGCCGACGCGTACGCCAAGACCCGCCGGTACGCGGAGGCCGTGGGGGAGCTGAACACCATCTGGCAGAACTCCCCGGAGTGGCTGCCCACCCAGCGGTACGCGCGGGACATCCTGGGCCGGGTGATCCAAAAGCGACGGACGCTCACGCCGGACATGCGGGTCCTGGCCGACGTCATCGGGGTGCCCATGTAACGCCCGGGGGTACTGCCGCATGACGCCCCATCAAAGTGTCATTGATGGGGCGTCGTTGCGTCTCCAGCGTGCTGGTCATGGCAACTACCGAGAGGGGCCAGGGAGTAACGGCCGGTAGCGAAGCGCCGGAAGGTGGCCAGTTGGTCCGCGACGGTCGGCAACACTCGGATCAGGAGGAACGCGGCATGACGAACGTACAGATCTACACGGCGGCCGGTGGCGACGGTGACGGCGACGGCCACCCCGGTACTCCCTGGACCCCGCCCCAGGACCCCCCGTCCCCCGACGGTGACACCCCGCCCGGCGACGGGACGCACCGCAAGTGACGCTCAACCCTGCGCAGGTGGACCGCCCCAGCCGCAAGGAGCTGGGGCGGGCCCTCCTTGAAACGCATTCGCTGGCGTCGGACTGGGCCCCGACATTCGCGGCCGTGGACCGGGCCGTATTCTTGCCCGCCCTGATGTGGCCGTTCGACATGGACAAGGGGGAGAGCGTTCCCGTGGACCGGGACATGAACTCGGACGCGTGGTATGCCGCAGCGGACAGCAACGTCCCGATCGTGACCCAGTGGGATGACGGTAAGCACATGGGTACCGCCCCGGGGAAGGTGTCCACCAGTTCCTCCTCCATGCCCTCCGTCGTGTACGCGATGCTCCAGGCCCTGGAAGTGGACGCGGGCATGAAGGTTCTGGACGTGGGCACGGGCACGGGCGAAACGGCCGGCGCTCTGGCGTACCGCCTCGACGCCCAGAACGTCACCACGATTGAGGTCGACCGGGCCGTCTCGGCGCGGGCCCGGGAACGGCTCTGCGCGGCGGGACTGCACCCGGAGGTTGTCGTGGGTGACGGGTTCGCGGGTTGCGCGGACCGCGCGCCGTATGACCGCATCCTGGCCACCGTCGGACTCCGGGAAATCCCAGGGGCGTGGATTGAGCAGACCCGGCCGGGCGGCCTCATCGTCGCCCCATGGGGGACGCACTACTCCCATGCGGATGCCGTGGCCCGCCTGTCGGTGAAGGACGGGCAAGCGTCAGGGCACTTCACGCGCCCCGTGGAGTTCATGAAGCTACGCGCACAACGGCTCTCCCTGGCCGAACATGCGGAGTACGCCCCGCCGGACGCGATGGAAAGAGCCGACGCGTCCACCACGGCAATCACGGAAGCGGAGTTCGTCACCGGCAAGTACACGGCCGTTCCGTTCGCTCTGGGCCTCCGCGTGCGGGACTGCACCCAGGCCGTGGCAGACAAGCGCGAGGATGCGCGGCCGGTGTGGTTCTACGGGCTGAGTGACCGGTCCTGGGCGTGTGTGATGTTCCGCGACGGACAGGCGGAGGCCCGCGTCTGGCAGTCAGGGCCCCGCCGGTTGTGGGACGAGGTGGAGACGGCCTACCGGTGGTGGGTCGGTCACGGCGAACCGGACCACACCCGGTTTGGCCTCACTGTCACGCCGGAGGGACAACGGGCGTGGCTTGACGACCCGGCGGAGTCCTGGGCCGTGTGACGCGATGACCGGCCCCGGTCGCCTGCTCCCCGGTGGCGGACGGCCGGGACACTTTGCGTTCCGTGTCCGTTGTCCGGCCAGGACCGGCCGGTGGCGTCGTGTCCGCCGTGACCGGTGGCCCCGTGGCCGTGACCAGCGGGCCGGTGGCCGTGGCTCCTGTCAGGACGTGGGCCGGGTTCCGACCGGCCAAGCGTTGGCCCCTCCCTGGGTGTGGTCGCCGGGGCGTCATTCTTCCAGCGCCAATTACGGACTGTGTCAATGGTGTTGCCCTCCGGCGCGTAAGCTCGAAACAGGCCAATCGTCCCCGTGGGATCACCGGGGGCACGGAGGGATGACCCATGTCTTTTCGGTCACGCGAACTCTTCCCCGACCGCTCCGCACGCGACCTGTTGGGCGCCGAGATCCGCCGCCACCGCGAGAAGGCGGACATGTCGCTGCGGCGGCTGTCCGAGGTGCTGAACTACAGCAAGTCCCACCTCGCGCGGATCGAGGCGGCGGAGTCGCTGCCGTACGACGACCTACCGGCGAAGCTGGACGCGTGCTTCGGCACGGATGGGTTATTCGCGAGGCTGTACGCGCTCGCGAAGAACGAGCCGTTCCCGGGTAAGTACCGGCGAATGATCGAGTTGGAGAGCCAAGCGGTCGTCATTGAGAAGTACGTCGGCGCCACCTTCCCGGGGCTGCTGCAAACCCCTGAGCTCGCCGAGCACTCTTTGCGCTGTGGATTCCCCCACGCTCCCGACGCGGAGATTCAGGCAATGGTCAAGGCTCGTATCGATCGGCAGGTGTTGCTGGACCGGGCCAAGCCGCCGCGTTGCTGGTTCATTCTCGACGAGGCTGTGCTGTATCGCCCGGTCGGCGGACCAGCGGTGATGCGTGATCAACTGTCGTCTCTGCTCGAGCGCGGGACGCAGTCCCACGTCACCATTCAGGTGCTGCCCTTCTCGGCGGGCGGACACATTGAGGCAGGCGGTTCACTGACTCTCTTCACGGCGCACGGCGAGTCGCCGGTGGCGTACGACGAGAGCAGCCAGTCCGGAATGATCATCGAGGATCAGGAGGATGTCGCGCAACGCAGGGAGAACTACGATTTGCTCAGGGCCATGGCCCTCTCGCCCCGCGACTCCGAGGCGATGATCCGAGCCGTGATGGAGGACTGGACCCCATGCCAACCACCCCGGACCTGAGCACTGCCGCGTGGCGCAAGAGCAGCTACAGCAACAACAACGGCGGCGACTGCGTCGAGGTCGCCGACAACCTCCCGGGCCTCGTCCCCGTCCGTGACTCCAAGAACCCCCACGGCCCCGCCCTCATATTCGCTGCCGGATCATGGGCCACGTTCATCGCAAGCCTCAAGATGGGCTGACCTCATGCCAACCACTCCGGACCTGAGCACTGCCGCGTGGCGCAAGAGCAGTTACAGCAATGGTGACGGGGGCGACTGCGTCGAGGTCGCCGACAACCTTCCGGGCCTCGTCCCGGTCCGTGACTCCAAGTGCCCCGATGGTCCGGCTCTCATGTTCCCCGCCGGATCGTGGGCCACGTTCATCGCCTCTCTCAAGGCATAAGGTCAAACGGCTCCTTACGGCCGCTCCTGGCGGTGCTCGGCCAGGGCCGTGGCCGTGCGGGTGGCCAGGAACTCGGTGATCGTGTACTCGCCGATGCCCGCGACGATGAAGGGGTCGCTCGCCACCATCTCCTCGATCCTCGCCCGGTCGTCGCCGAGAGCCAGGATGACCCCGCCGTCGCGGGGGTTCTTGGGGCCGGAGGCGAGGAACGTGCCGTTCGCGAAGTGGTCGTCCACCCAGGCGAGGTGTTCGGGGCGGGCGGCCTCGACGCGGTCGGCCGAGGCGGTGTAAGTGATCTCCAGTACGAACATGACGTGCAGGCTAGTAACGTGAGCCACACGATGACCAGCGCCGTCGATCCACGATATGAGCTGCCCCGCGACTGGCCTACGACCGAGGCCGAGGCCATCGCCGTCCAGGAGCGGACGCGGGCGTCCGTGGTCGTCGGCGGGGAACTGCCCGAGCCGGGCACCGGCACCGGCGCGCTCGTCGGAGTGGACGTGGCGTACGACGACGAGCGCGACCTGGTCGCGGCCGCCGCCGTCGCTCTGGACGCCAGTGACCTCGCCGTCGTCGCGGAGGCGACCGCGGTCGGCCGGGTCACCTTCCCGTACGTCCCCGGGCTGCTGGCGTTCCGTGAGATCCCGGCCGTCCTCGACGCGCTCGGCGACCTCGACCGGCGGCTCGGCCGCCGCCCCGACCTGGTGGTGTGCGACGGCTACGGCCTCGCCCACCCCCGCCGGTTCGGGCTGGCCAGCCATCTCGGGGTGCTTACCGGGCTGCCCACCATCGGCGTCGCCAAGAACCCGTTCGGCTTCCGGCACGCCGACCCGGGGCCGCTCCGCGGCGACTGGTCACCGCTGCTCGACGGGGCCGAGGAGGTCGGCCGGGCGCTGCGCACCCGCGACGGTGTGAAGCCGCTCTTCGTCTCCGTCGGCCATCGGGTGACCATCGCGGACGCCTGCGCGTACACCCTGCATCTGGCCCGCGACTTCCGGCAGCCCGAGACGACACGGCGCGCGGACGCGCTGTGCCGCCGGGCCCTGAAAGCCGCCGGGGCCGCAGCAGCCGCGGAGATGTGAAGCGGCCCTCGGGCCGAAGCAGCCCCTCGGGCCGAAGCAGCTCCCGGGGGCCGAAGCAGCTCCGGGGGCGTGACAGGAGCCGCCGGGCCTGAAAGAGCCCGGTCGGCCTCTCCGTCAGAGCGCTGTCAGAGCGCGGCCAGAGCGCCGTCAGAGCGCGGTCAGAACGCCCTCACGGCGCCGTCAGACCCGCCGCGTCTCGGCCAGGAAGCAGCCGAACTCGACGGCGCGCACATGCACCGCTGCCACCTGCGGGTCCGCGTACAGCTCGGCCAGCCCCTCCTCGATCGTCGGCTCGCCGTCGTTCAGCAGCCGGCCGCCGAGGATGTTGCCCTCGGCGGAGTACGCCCGCAGCACCCGCCGCTCGCCCGGGATGCCTTCCGCGATCCCGGGGCCGGTCCAGCCGTCGCACTCCTCGGGGTGGATGAACACCGGGCCGACCTCGTCGTACGGGCCGGGCCTGGCACCCGTCTCCCGCGCCCAGCGGCGCAGCGGGGCGTAGGAGACGAGCGCGATGGTCTCGTACGGCCGGCTCCGGCCCAGGCAGCAGCGCATCGGGCTGCCACCCTCCTCGTCGTCCACCACCGCGCGCGGCGGGTTTCCCGCGTCGTCCTTGATCCGCAGCTGCTTCAGCACCTCGGGCGCGATGGCCCGCATCTCGTAGTTCTCGCTCATGCTTTCCAGACTGGCCGGTGGGCCGCCGGAGTGCTGGCGGGATTCGGACGGGGCGCTGAGGCGGGAATGTACTTGACAGCGCGATGGCACTCCGTCAGATTCGGCCCCGAACATAGGACGTCCCACGTCCTAATTGCCCTGCTATCCAGAAGGCTGGGTGTCGATGAGTCTTCCGGCTCCCCTTACCGGTGTCGTTCCGCCCCTGTGCACCCCGCTCACGCCCGCGGGCGAGGTCGACATCTCTTCCCTCGCCGCGCTCGCCGAGCGGCTGATCGACGCGGGGGTGAGCGCGCTGTTCGCGCTCGGCTCCAGCGGAGAGGCCGCCTATCTGAACGACCGAAGCCGCGTCACGGCCCTCAAGGCGGTCATCGAGGCCGTGGACGGCCGGGTGCCCGTCCTCGCGGGGGCGATCGACATGACCACCGCGCGGGTCCTCGAGCACGCCCGTACGGCGGCGGAGCTGGGCGCGGACGCGGTCGTGGCCACCGCGCCCTTCTATACCCGCACCCATCCCCTGGAGATCGCCGACCACTTCCGGCGGCTGCGCGACGGGGTGGACGTGCCGCTGTTCGCGTACGACATCCCGGTCTCCGTCCACTCCAAGCTGACGCCCTCGATCCTGCTTCCGCTGGCCGCCGACGCCACCCTGGCGGGGAT
Organism: Streptomyces violaceusniger Tu 4113; assembly: GCF_000147815.2. Lineage (NCBI taxonomy): Bacteria > Bacillati > Actinomycetota > Actinomycetes > Kitasatosporales > Streptomycetaceae > Streptomyces > Streptomyces violaceusniger. Next base: position 2,885,060 of record NC_015957.1, read on the forward strand.
CAAGGACAGCAGCGGGGACGACGGGGCGCTGCGGCGGATGCTCGTCGAGGTCCGCCGTCGCGGCCTCGACGACTCCTTCACCGTGCTCACCGGCTCCGAACTGTCGGTGGACGGCGCCCTGCTGGCGGGGGCCCATGGTGTCGTCCCGGGGCTGGCCAACGTCGATCCGGCCGGGTTCGTCCGGCTGTACGAGCACGCGCGCGCGGGGCGCTGGGAGCAGGCGGCCGCCGAACAGGACCGGCTGGCCGCGCTCTTCGCGATCACCGACGCCGGGGACCCGGCGCTGATGGGCGGCAGTTCGGCGGGGCTGGGCGGCTTCAAGGCCGCGCTGCGGCTGCTGGGCGTGATCGACTGCGCGGACACCGCCGCGCCCCAGGTGCCGCTGGGCGAGGCGGCCGTCAAGACCGTACGTCAACTCCTGGAGGAGGGAGGGCTGTTGCCGTGACCGAAGCCACCACGGTGCCCTGGTACCGAGAGGTCTCGCGGGGCCAGTGGAAGTCCATGTTCGCCGCCTGGATCGGCTATCTGCTCGACGGTTTCGACTTCGTACTGATCACGCTCGTCCTGACCGAGATAGCCGACGAATTCGACCTGAGCACGGCGTCGGCGGCGAGCCTGATCTCGGGCGCCTTCATCACCCGCTGGCTCGGCGGGGCGGTGCTGGGCGCGCTGGGCGACCGCTACGGCCGTAAGGCCGCCATGATCGTCAGCATTCTGCTCTACTCGCTCGGCACCTTCGCCTGTGGGTTCTCCTGGAACTACATCAGCATGTTCACGGCCCGCCTAGTGATTGGCATGGGCATGGCTGGTGAGTACAGTGCCAGCGCCACCTATGTCCTGGAGAGCTGGCCCGCGCGGCTGCGCAACCGCGCCTCCGGCTTCCTCATCTCGGGCTACTCGGGCGGCACCATCATCGCCTCCGAGCTCTACAAGTGGGTGGTGCCCCACTGGGGCTGGCGCTGGATGTTCTGGATCGGTGTGCTGCCGGTGCTGGTCGCGCTGTGGGTGCGGCGCGCGCTTCCGGAGGCCGGGGACTGGCACGAGGAGGTGGCGACGGCGAAGGCGCGGCCGAACCCCTTCGGGCCGCTGTTCGCCGGACGCTCCCGAGCCAGTGTCAACACGGCGCTTGCCGTGGCCGCGAGCGTCGCGCTGTTCCTGGTCTTCACCCCGCTGGGCGCGGGCTGGCGCTGGCCGCTGTCGCTCCTGGCGGCGGGGTGTCTGCTCGCCTTCGCGGCCCAGCTCGGCGGACGGCGCCGCTGGCCGCTATATGTGGCCCTGACCTGCACCGTCTTCTGCGCGTTCCTCTATAGCTGGCCGATCCAGGCGCTGCTGCCCACCTATCTGAAGGAGCAGCTCGGGTACACCCCGTCCGAGGTCACCGATGTGATGTTCTACGCCGGGTTCGGGACGATGGCCGGCTGCTGGCTGGCGGGATTCGCGGGCGACTGGCTCGGCACCCGGCGTGCCTACGTCTACACCCTGCTCGCCTCGCTGGCCTTCGTCTTCCCGGTGTTCGCGGTGCAGGACACCCTGGTCGGGCTCGGCGTGCTGCTGTTCTTCCTGCTCGCGCTGAGCCAGGGGATCTCCGGCATCCTGCCGAAGTACATCGCGGGTCACTTCCCGACCCAAACGCGGGCGGCCTCGCTCGGCTTCGTCTACAACACCGGGGCGCTCGGCGGCGCGGTGGCGCCGGTGCTCGGCGCCCATCTGGCCGAGGGCATGTCCCTCGGACGGGCGCTGGCGGTGCTCACCTTCGGGCTGACGCTGGTGGTGATCGTGCTGATCGGCTCCGATCTGCCGCGCCGGCTGGGCCGGCTCACCGATCCGGCGGGCGACGAGGACCATCTGGTGCCCGAACAGCCGCTGTCGATGGCGGGGCCCGGTATGGAGAAGACCTGACCCGGAGGGCCGGTCGGCGCCACACCCGGCCCGCCGTGTCGCCGCAGAGGCCAAACCCGCTTGCCGGGCAAGGAGCTTGGTTGTCCACAGGCCCATGAGAGGGCTTGTGGAATACGGGACGCGTTCTTAGCATCGGCGGTGTTACAGCGGTGGTGTCACACGATTGGGGGACGGCATGACGGTGGCGGCGGAGGACGGGGCGAGGGCGGCCGGTCCGCTGGCCGGAGTGCGAGTGGTGGAGCTCGCGGGGATCGGGCCGGGTCCGTTCGCCGCCATGGTCCTCGCCGACCTCGGCGCCGATGTCGTCCGCGTCGACCGCCCCGGAGGCGCCGGCGGCCTGCGGATCGACCCGGACCACGACCTCACCAACCGGAACAAGCGCTCGGTGCTCCTTGACCTGAAGGCCGACGGGAGCGTGGCCACCGTGCTCGACCTCGTGGAGCGCGCCGACATCCTCATCGAGGGCTACCGCCCGGGGGTCACCGAGAAGCTGGGCCTCGGCCCGGAGGACTGCCTGGCCCGCAACCCCCGGCTGGTCTACGGCCGGATGACCGGCTGGGGGCAGGAGGGCCCGCTCGCCCGGACCGCCGGCCATGACATCGGCTATATCGCCGTCACCGGCGCCCTCAGCATGATCGGCGCCGCCGACGGCCCGCCCATCGCCCCCGCCAACCTCCTGGGGGACTACGCGGGAGGCTCGCTCTATCTCGTCATCGGCGTCCTGGCCGCCCTGCAGCACGCCCGCGCGGGCGGCCCCGGCCAGGTCGTGGACGCCGCGATCGTCGACGGCACCGCCCATCTGACCTCCGCCATCCACGGCATGATGGCCGCCGGGGGCTGGCGGGATCAGCGCGGCACCAATCTCCTCGACGGCGGCTGCCCCTTCTACGGCACCTATGAGACCGCCGATGGCGGCTATATGGCGGTCGGGCCCCTGGAGCGCAAGTTCTACGCGGAGTTCATCGAGCTGCTGGGCATCGCCGACCAGGCCCCGGCCCGCGATGACTTCGACAGTTGGGCCGCGCTGCGCGCCGCCATCGCCGACCGCTTCAAGCAGCGCGACCGCGAGGAGTGGACCGCCGTCTTCAGCGCCTCGGACGCCTGCGTCGCCCCCGTGCTGTCGCTGCGCGAGGCCCCGGCCCATCCGCACCTCGCCGCCCGCTCCACCTTCGTCGACCACGGCGGGATCACCCAGCCCGCGCCCGCCCCGCGCTTCTCCGCCACCCCGGGCGCGGTGCGCCGCGCTCCCGTCCGGCCCGGGGCGGACACCGCCGAGGTGGCCCGCGACTGGGGAGTCACCTCGCTCGTCGAGGGAAACCCGGCATGAACGTCATGAATGTCATGAACGGCATGAACATCTTGAACGTCCTGAACCCCCGTCCGCTTCCCGCCGGTCCCCTGAGCCGTCACCGCCCCCACCCTCCCCTGAAAGGCCGCTGACGTGAGCACCGAAGCGTATGTGTACGACGCCATCCGCACCCCGCGCGGGCGCGGTAAGGCCGACGGTGCCCTGCACGGCACCAAGCCCGTCGACCTGGTGGTGGGCCTGATCCAGGAGATGCGGCGGCGGTTCCCCGAGCTGGACCCGGCGGCGATCGACGACGTGGTCCTCGGCGTCGTCAGCCCGCTGGGCGACCAGGGCTCCGACATCGCCAAGATCGCGGCCATCGCGGCCGGGCTCCCGGACACGGTCGCGGGCGTCCAGGAGAACCGCTTCTGTGCCTCGGGCCTGGAGGCCGTCAACCTGGCGGCGGCCAAGATCCGTTCCGGCTGGGAGGACCTGGTGCTCGCGGGCGGCGTCGAGTCGATGTCACGCGTGAAGATGGGCTCCGACGGCGGCGCCTGGTTCGCGGACCCGATGACCAACTACGAGACCGGTTTCGTACCGCAGGGCATCGGGGCCGACCTCATCGCCACCACCGGCGGCTACAGCCGCCATGACGTGGACAGCTTCGCCGCGCTCTCCCAGGAGCGGGCCGCTCGGGCCTGGAAGGAAGGGTACTTCGACCGCTCCGTGGTCCCGGTCCGCGACCGCAGCGGGCTGACCGTCCTCGACCGGGACGAGCACATCCGCCCCGGCACCACCGCCGAGACCCTGGCGAGCCTGAAGCCGTCGTTCGCCACCATCGGCGAGGCGGGCGGCTTCGACGCGGTGGCGCTGCAGAAGTACCACTGGATCGAGGCGATCGACCATGTCCACCACGCCGGGAACTCCTCGGGCATGGTGGACGGCGCCGCCCTGGTCGCCATCGGCAACCGCGAGGTCGGCGATCGCTTCGGGCTGACCCCGCGCGCCCGGATCGTCTCCGCCGCCGTCTCCGGCGCCGACCCCACCATCATGCTCACCGGCCCGGCTCCGGCCACCCGTAAGGCGCTCACCAAGGCCGGGCTGGCCATCGACGACATCGATCTGGTCGAGATCAACGAGGCGTTCGCGGCGGTGGTGCTGCGCTTCGTGGACGACATGGGGCTGAGCATGGACAAGGTCAACGTCAACGGCGGCGCGATCGCGATGGGCCATCCGCTGGGCGCGACCGGCGCGATGATCCTCGGCACGGTGATCGACGAGCTGGAGCGGCGTGACGGGCGGTTCGGGCTGGTGACGCTGTGCGTGGGAGGCGGAATGGGCATCGCGACGGTGGTCGAGCGGCTCTAGGGGGTGACCGACGGATCGTGACGCCTGCGGCGGGCCGCTCCCCTCCCCGCCCCTTCCCGGCACCTGACGATGTGCGGCTCCGCCGCGTGCGGGGCTCCGCCCCAGGCCCCGGGGTCCTGAGATCCGCCGGACGCCCTCGTAGAGCCGAGCGGCTCTCAGGACGCCGCCGTTCCCTCTCCTTCCCGCCCCCTCCCCGCGCCCCTCCCCTTCGCCCTGGAGACCTCAGATGAACCACCCCACCACCGCCTCGACCATCCGCTGGGAGCAGGACGACGAGGGCGTCGTCACCCTGGTGCTCGACGACCCCGACCAGTCCGCCAACACCATGAACGCCGCGTTCATCGACTCCCTCGACGCGATCGCCGACCGCGTCGAGGCCGAGCGGGACGCCATCCGCGGCATCATCGTCACCTCCGCCAAGAAGACCTTCTTCGCCGGCGGCGACCTCAACGACCTCCTCCAGATCGGGCCCGACCAGGCCCAGGAGGTCTACGAGAAGAACCTCCGCATCAAGCGCGGGCTGCGCCGGATCGAGACCCTCGGCAAGCCCGTGGTCGCCGCGATCAACGGCGCGGCGCTCGGCGGCGGGCTGGAGATCGCGCTCTCCTGCCACCACCGCATCGCCCTCGACGCCCCCGGGTCCCGTATGGGCTTCCCCGAGGTCACCCTGGGCCTGCTCCCGGGCAGCGGGGGCGTCGCCCGAACCGTACGGCTGCTCGGCGTCACCGACGCGCTGCTCAAGTGGCTGCTCCAGGGGGCGCGGTACAGCCCCCGGCGCGCCCAGGAGGCGGGGCTGGTGCAGGAGGTCGTGGCCACCCCTGAGGAGATGCTGGCCCAGGCTCGGGCGTTCATCGACGCCCACCCCGAGTCGGCACAGCCCTGGGAGGAGAAGGACTACCGGATCCCGGGCGGCACCCCGGCGCAGCCGAAGTTCGCCGTCAATCTCCCCGCCTTCCCCGCCAATCTGCGCAAGCAGCTCGGCGGCGCGCCCTACCCGGCGCAGCGCAATATCCTGGCCGCCGCCGTCGAGGGGTCCCAGGTGGACTTCGAGACCGCGCAGACCATCGAGGCCCGGTACTTCACCGAGCTGGTCGTCGGCCAGACCGCCAAGAACATGATCCAGGCGTTCTTCTTCGATCTGCAGGCGGTCAACTCCGGGGCCAACCGGCCCCAGGGGATCGAGCCCGGTCGGGTCCGTAAGGTCGCGGTGCTGGGCGCCGGGATGATGGGCGCGGGCATCGCGTACGCATGCGCCAAGGCGGGCATCGAGGTCGTCCTCAAGGACGTGTCCGCGGAGGCCGCCGCCAAGGGCAAGGCGTATGCCGAGGGACTGCTGGCCAAGGCGCTCACCAAGGGCCGGACCGCCGAGGCCGAGCGGGACGAGCTGCTGGCCCGGATCACCCCGACCGGTGATCTCGCCGACCTCGAGGGGTGTGACGCGGTCATCGAGGCGGTCTTCGAGGACCCGGCGCTCAAGCACAAGGTGTTCCAGGAGATCGAGAGCGTCGTCGCCCCGGACGCGCTGCTGTGCTCCAACACCTCCACCCTCCCCATCACCCTGCTCGCCGAGGGGGTGCAGCGCGCCGACGACTTCATCGGACTGCACTTCTTCTCGCCCGTCGACAAGATGCCGCTGGTCGAGATCATCAAGGGCGAGCGCACCGGCGACAAGGCGCTGGCCCGCGCCTTCGATCTGGTGCGGCAGATCAACAAGACCCCGATCGTGGTCAATGACTCCCGCGGCTTCTTCACCTCCCGCGTCATCGGCCACTTCCTCAACGAGGGCGTGGCGATGGTGGGGGAGGGCGTCGATCCGGCTTCCGTGGAACAGGCCGCGGCCCAGGCCGGATATCCGGCCAAGGTGCTCTCCCTGATGGACGAGCTGACCCTGACCCTGCCGCGCAAGATCCGCGAGGAGACGCGCCGGGCGACCGAGGAGGCGGGCGGCGAGTGGCGGCCGCATCCGGCCGACGCGGTGCTCGACCGCATGGTGGAGGAGTTCGGGCGCCCCGGCCGCAGTGGCGGCGCGGGCTTCTACGACTACGACGAGACGACCGGCAAGCGGATCCGGCTGTGGCCGGGGCTGCGGGAGCACTTTGGGCGGGGTGGGTCTGGGGGGTCCGGTGGTTCGGGTGGGTCTGGTGGTTCGGGTGGGTCCGGTGGCGAGGGCACTCGCGTCCCCCTTGAGGACATGATGGAGCGGATGCTCTTCTGTGAGGCCATCGACACGGTGCGGCTGCTGGAGGAGGGCGTGCTGACCTCCGTCGCCGACGCCAACATCGGCTCCATCCTCGGCATCGGCTTCCCCGGCTGGACGGGCGGGGTGCTGCAGTACATCAACGGATACGAGGGCGGCGTGGCCGGTTTCGTGGCGCGTGCACGGGAGCTGGAGGCGGCGTACGGGGAGCGGTTCGCCCCGACGGCGCTGCTGCTGGAGAAGGCCGAGCGGGGGGAGCGCTTCACGGACTAGGGGGTCGTCCGGGGGATCTTTCCCCTCCCCGCCCCTTCCCGCAACCGGGGCCCGGCCCCGGTCCCCGCCGGGGCTCTGCCCCTGGGCCCTGCTCCTCAAGCGCCGGAGGGGCTGGATTGCGTCCGGCCCCGGCCTCCGGCTGGGCTCTGCCCCTGGGCCCTGCTCCTCAAGCGCCGGAGGGGCTGGATTGCGTCCGGCCCCGGTCCCCGCCGGGGCTCTGCCCCTGGGCCCCGCTCCTCTAACGCCGGAGGGGCTGGATTGCGTTGCCCCCGGCCTCCGGCTGGGCCCTGCCCCTGGGCCCCGCTCCTCAATCGCCGGAGGGGCTGCATTGACGGGCCGGGCCCAGGCGGCGTTCGAGTCGCCCGGCCACCCCTGGGCACCGCTCTCGGGTGATGTCCAGGAAGGCCGCCAGCACGGGGGAGCGGTCCTGGGCTCGGAACGACATCACCAGTTCCGGCAACTCCACCCGCGGGCTCACCTCGCACACCCGGACGTCCGGCCGCGCCGCCACCCGCAGACACGCCGGGCCGAGCCCCACCCCGACCCCGCACGAGGCCAGCCCGATGATGGTGTGCGCATCCCACGCCTCGGTGACGCCACCGGCCCGCTCGGGCGCCTCGGTGCCCTCGTCCAGCAGTGTGGTCAGCCAGGCGGCGACCGTCGGCTCCTCGTCCGCGGGCGCCACGATCAGATGCTGCCCCCTGAGCTGCTCGACGCTCACCTTGGACTGCCCGGCGAACGGATGGGCGGCGCCGACGACCGCCACCAGATGGTCCCGGCCGACCGTGACCGACACCAGATCCTCGGCACCCGCGCCCCGGGGCGCACCGCGCCCGATGGCGATGTCCAGCTCGCCCGCGAGCAGCGCCGCCGTGGACCGGCGCGTCGACATCTCCTGCAGCCCCAGCCGCACCTCGGGGCGGTCCCGGATGAACTGGCTCAGCACGGACGGCAGCAGTTCCAGCAGCGCCGAGCCGATGAAGCCGAGCCGCAGCCGCCCCGTCTCGCCCCGGGCGGCCCGGCCCGCGTCCGATACGGCGGCCGACATCTCGGCCAGTGCCCGGCGAGCCCTGGCCAGGAACGCCTCACCCGCGGCGGTCGGGAACACCCCACGCGCCGTACGGTCGAAGAGCCGCGCGCCCAGCTCCCGCTCCAGCGCCGCGATCTGCTGGGACAGCGGAGGCTGCGCGATCCCGAGGGCGGCGGCCGCCCGTCCGAAGTGCTGATGCTCGGCCACCGCCAGGGCGTACCGCAGATGTCGTGACTCCATCGGACCCAGGATATCCGAGCCGATATTCAAGAGATATCGGCGGCGGGGTTGTCAGATATGGCGGTGGATAACGCCGGGCCGTGGCGGTGGACTGTCCTCCATGAGTGCCATGAGCCCCCCGACGCCCTCGGGCGATTCCCACCCCGTGAGCGATGCCCACCCCGGCCTCGCCCCCTCCGGCACCGTGTTCGTGCTGGTCCACGGCGCCTGGCACGCCTCCTGGCAGTGGGCGTCCACCCAGCGCGCCCTGGCCCGGCTCGGCGCGGCGAGCCTCGCCGTCGATCTGCCCGGGCACGGCTTCGAGGCACCGTTGCCCTCGGGCCACCACCTCCCCGGCCAGCCGGGTTTCGCCACCGAGAAGTCGGCGCTGGCCGGGCTGACCCTGGAGGAGTGCGCCGGGGCCGTCGTCGCCGCGCTGCGATCGGTGCGCCGGTATCCGAAGGTCGCCCTGGTCTCGCACAGCGCCGGTGGCGCCTCGGCGTCCCTGGCCGCGGAGCGGGCCCCCGAGCTCGTCGACGAGCTGATCCATCTGTCGTCCTTCGTCCCCGCCGGGCGCCCCCGCTTCGCCGACTATCTGGCGGCCCCCGAGCAGACCGCGACCGTACGGGGGCAGGGGCTGATGCTGGGCGACCCGGAGGCCATCGGCGCGTTCCGGATCAATCCGTTCTCGGCCGATCCGGCGTACGTGGAGGAGCTGCGGCTGACCTACTACCACGATGTCCCGGCCGGGTCCTTCGCCCGCTGGTACCACGCCCTGAGCCCGGATCTGCCCTTCGCGGTGCCGACCACTCCGATCGCCCTGACCCGGGAGCGGTGGGGCCGGATCCCGCGCACCTTCATCCGGTGCACCGAGGACTGGGCGTGCACCCCCGCGATGCAGGATCTGATGATCGCGGAGGCCGACGCGGCCATGCCGGACCAGCCCTTCACCGTGCGGTCGCTGCCGGGCAGCCATTCGCCGTTCGCCGCCCGCCCCGAGGAGCTCGCCGCCGCGCTCACCGGCGGCGAATGACCACCACCGGTGCCCCGGGGCGGCCGGTCACCGCGCCGCCCCGGGCCCGCTCAGCCCACTTCACAGTCGCCCGCAGCCCGCAGCCCGCAGCCCGCAGCCTGCGCCCGAGGCCTGCGCCTGCAGTCCGCGCCCGAGGCCTGCGCCTGCAGTCCGCGCCCGAGGCCCGCGCCCGAGGCCCGCGCCCGAGGCCCGCGCCCGAGGCCTGCGCCTGCAGTCCGCGCCTGCAGCCTGCGCCCGAGGCCCGTGCCTGCAGTCCGCGCCTGCAGCCTGCGCCCGAGGCCCGTGCCTGCAGTCCGCGCCTGCAGCCTGCGCCCGAGGCCCGTGCCTGCAGTCCGCGCCTGCAGCCTGCGCCCGAGGCCTGCGCCTGCAGTCCGCGCCTGCAGCCTGCGCCCGAGGCCTGCGCCTGCAGTCCGCGCCCGAGGCCCGCGCCCGAGGCCCGCGCCCGAGGCCCGCGCCCGAGGCCCGCGCCCGCAGTCCGCGCCTGCAGTCCACGCTCGCAGCCCGCTGCACACTCCGCCGCTCAGTCCGCGTCCTGCCCGTACCAGGCCCGCAGCTCGTGCTTCATCGACCGCTGGAACGCGATCACCAGGGCCTCCACCACCAGCGGCTGCATATCGGCCGACAGCGACTTCTTCGCCCGCACCCGCTCCGGTCCGCTCCCGGACTCGTGATCGCGCTCGGGCCCCCACACGTCCCGGAACAGCCGGCTGAGCTCGCGCGCCGCGGAGCGGGTGTGTTCCAGGACGACCGTATGGGCCGTGCGTATCGTCTCCATCTCGATCGGCACGTCCAGCAGCCGCAGCCCCAGAGGGAGCACCTTGGGGTCGATCCGGAAGCGGTCCGGGTCGGCGGTGCGCTCCAAGGCGTCCAGTGCGGCCAGCCGGTCGATGTCCTCGTCCGTGAGTTCCCGCCCGGCCCGCCGGTCCAACTGTTCGCGGGTCGTCTCCTCGGGGGCGTCCGGGCCCCAGGAGGCGACCAGGGCCCGGTGGAGCGCCAGATCGTCCTCGCTCAGATCCGGTGGCAATTGCCTCAAATAGCGCTCGATGGCGGACAGGGTCATGCCGTGGCGCTGCAACTGTTCGATCAGCGCGAGCCGGGAGAGGTGCTCGGGGCCGTAGTGGCCGACCCGGCGCGGGCCGAGCACCGGCGGCGGAAGCAGTCCGCGGGTGCTGTAGAAGCGCACGGTGCGCACCGTCACCCCGGCGCGGGCCGCCAGTTCATCGACGGTGAGGGTGGGTTCCTCGGTGCCGGGGGTGGTCATCGCCCGTGCCTCGCTCTCCGCGTCGTCCTGCTCCGTCGGGCCGCTGCCCGATCGGGTGCATCAGTATTGCTGTCGCAGCACCGCTGTGAAACCTTCCGCCGCCACTGGCTCAACACCGGGATCAGCACGACCTGTTGACGATCTCTTTACCGATGAATAGCGTGCCTCGCTGTTCAGCTGTGTTGGTTTTCTTCCGAATCTGTGAGGTGGGGTCGGATTGAGCTCGGAACGCGGCAGATATGGGATACGGCGACTGATCGGGGCGGTGCTCGCCATGACCACCGCTGTCGGCCTCGGTCTCACGGCCGCGGACACGGCCGTCGGGAGGTCGTCGGACGCGGGCAAGTTCCCCGCCGATGTGCATACGTACCTCGAGGACCCGGAGCGGACCGGCGAGGGCCAGGAACCCCCGCACACCCGGCTGCGGCCGGACGGGCCCGACCGCGCGGCCTGGGAGCGCAGCCTGGACGGATCCTGGCGGTTCGCGATGGCCGACCGGCCGGAGGACGCCCCGAGCGGCTTCTGGAAGGACGGCTACGACGCCTCGGCGTGGCAGCGCGTCCAGGTCCCGCACACCTGGCAGACCGACGACCTCGACCATCCGGTGTTCCGCAACGTCCAGAGCGAGGTGGCGCCGGACGATCCGCCCAAGGTGCCCCGTGACACCAATCCGACCGGGGCGTACGTCCGGGACATCACGGTACCCCGGAACTGGGACGGGCGCCGGCAGGTGATCCGCTTCGACGGGGTCACCTCCGGCTGGTTCCTGTGGATCAACGGCCACTACGTCGGCTACGACCAGGGCGGCTATGTCCCCGCCGAGTTCGATGTGACCGACTATCTGCGTCCCGGCGCCACCAACCGGATCGCCGTCCAGGTGCACCGCTGGAGCGCGGGATCGTATCTGGAGGACTACGACCAGTGGCGCTACGCGGGCATCTTCCGCTCCGTATCGCTGTACTCCACGCCCACGACCCGCATGGAGGACGCGTACGTCACCACCGATCTCGACGCCTCCTACCGGGACGCCACGCTGCGCACCGAAGTGGACATCGCGCGCACCGGAAGCGACAAGAGCGGACCCCATCACGTCACCGGTGTGCTCTACGACCCCAAGGGGCGTGAGGTACGGCGGCTGACGGCCGAGGAGAACGCCGGGAAGGCCGAGCTGACCGGGCAGATCGCCAACCCGGCCAAATGGTCCGACGAGACGCCGAACCTCTATGCGCTGGTGCTCACCCTGCGCGATCCGGGCGGCAAGGCGATCCAGTCCGTGCGCCAGAGCGTCGGATTCCGTGAGATCGAGGTCAAGGACAAGCAGCTCACGCTCAACGGCAAGCGCATCCTGATCCGCGGCGTCAACCGCGCCGAAACCGACCCGACCACCGGGCGCCATGCCACCCGCGCCCGGATGGAACAGGACGTCCGGCTGATGAAGCGGCTGAACGTGAACGCGATCCGCACCTCCCACTACCCCTCGGACCCGTATCTCTACGAACTCGCCGACCGCGAGGGCATCCTGATCGACGACGAGATGGAGGTCGAGACCCACAGCCACGAGAACTGCCCGGACGACTGCCTGGCCGAGCGCCCCGAATGGCAGAAGGCGTTCCTGGAGCGTCACCAGGGCATGGTGGAGCGCGACAAGAACCACCCCAGCGTCATCATGTGGGACACCGGAAACGAGGCCGGGCTGGGCAAGGCGCACTACGCGATGGCGAAGTGGACCCGGGCGAACGAGCCCACCCGCCCGCTCTACCACCAGTCCAACAGCCCCGACGGCGACGCGCCCTACGCGGACATCGCCGGACCCCGCTACCCGACCCCGGCTTCCCTCGAAGCCAAGGCCAAGACCTTCACCAAGCCCATCGTGATGGGCGAGTACGCCCACGCCATGGGCAACAGCCTCGGCAACTTCCGCGAGTTCTGGGAGGTGATGCGCGCCTACCCGAATGCCCAGGGCGGCTTCATCTGGGACTGGGCCGAGCAGAACATCCGGCGTCCGCTGATCACCACCCCCGACTCCTCCGGCAACGACATCGCCGCCTCACTCTCCGGCAAGCCCAAGGTGGTCGACGGGTACGGCGGGAAGGGCAAGGCGCTGTATCTGTCCGGGCTGGACGACTTCGTCGAGATCTACCGCGATCCGAAGCTCGACCTCACCGGTACCGCCGTCACCCTCGACGCCCGCGTCAAACCGGCCGAGCCCTGGACCGGGGACTTCACCATCGTCAGCAAGGGCGACCAGTACGTCCTGCGGATGAAGGACAAGGACACCCTCGAATTCACCATCACCAGCGGCGGCAAGCCCCGTACCGTCACCGCCCCCGTGCCCGACGGCTGGACCGGCGCCTGGCACCGGGTCACCGGCACCTACGACGGCACCGCGCTGCGCCTCTATGCCGACGGTAAGGAGCTCGCCGAGACCGCGTGGAGCGGCCGTATCGACTACACCGGCTTCGACCTCGGCGTCGGCCGGAACAACGACACCATGGAGGACGGCTGGACCGGCCGGACCGCCAAGGGCACCATCGACCAGGTCCGGGTCTACGACACCGCGCTCGGCGCGGAGCCGCTCGCCCAGGACCAGGACCCCCGGGGCGACGCCCTGATCGCGCTCGACTTCGACGACTTCACCCGTAAGGGCAGCTACCTCTCCTACGGGCTCTATGAATCCGGTGTGGACGGCCTGGTCACCGCCGACCGCGACCCGGAGCCGGAGACCGCCCAGCTCGCCTGGGTGCAGGCCCCGATCCGGATCACCGACCCGGGCGGTGAGGGCGCCCGCACCGGCAAGGTGAAGGTCACCAATGAGCGCGCCTTCACCGGCACCGAGGATCTCGCCCTGCGCTGGACGGTGACCGAGGGCGCGCGGACCGTCGCGAGCGGCACCCGCGCCCTGGACGTCGGGCCCGGCGAGAGCGCCACGGTCCGGCTCCCGGCCCCGCCCGCCAACCCCGGGGGCTATGAGCGCCATCTGACCGTGCGGGCCGTCACGGCGCACTCCACCGACTGGGCCAAGGCCGGGCATGTGGTGTCCTTCGGCCAGTTCGCGGTCGGTGGCGACAAGGTGCCCGAGCCCGCTCCCGCCCCGGCCGCAGGCGGGCGAGCCAAGGCCGTCGAGCGCGGCGACACCGTGCGGGTCGGCGGCGAGGACTTCCAGTACACCTTCGGCAAGAAGGAGGGCACGCTCACCTCGATGCGCGTGGCGGGCCGCGAACTGCTCCGCTCCGGCCCCGAACTGGACGCCTGGCGCGCCCCGATCAGCAATGAGCGCTCCGACTGGGGCACCGCCGAGGGCAAGCGCTGGCGGACCCTGGGCCTTGACCGGCTGCGCACCACCGTCGACGGGGTCGAGGTGACCCCCGGCGACGACGGCACGGTCACCGTCACCGTCCGCTCCACGGCCGCCGCGCCCGATGTGACCGGCGCGTCCTTCGACCAGACCGTGGCCTACCGGGTCGACGGCGCGGGCCAGGTCCGGATCCGGCATCAGGTCGAGGCGCGCGGCGACTTCCGCACCCTGTCCTATCTGCCCAGGATCGGTCTCCAGCTCAAGGTGCCCGAGCGGTACGGCACCTTCCGGTGGTACGGGCGCGGACCGGTGGAGAACTTCAACGACCGTAAGGACGGCACGCCCATGGGCGTCTGGTCCTCCTCGGTCGAGGACCAGTACGTCGAGTATCTGAAGCCCCAGGACCACGGCAACCACGACGATGTGCGCTGGGCGTCCCTCACCGACCGCGGCGGTGCCGGACTGCTGGTCTCCGGCGATCTGGAGACGGGCGCCGGCGCGTACGACGAACTCGACCGCGCCGCCTATCCGCACTTCCTCAAGCGCAACGACGGCTGGAACACCCTGCACGCCGACCACGCCGTCACCGGCGCCGGCGACACCCCCAACCCGGTGCGCGACCAGTACCGGGTGAAGGCCGACAGCGCCTATGACTACACGCTCACCCTGCGCCCGCTCAGCGGCGGCGCGGGGGCGCACACTGGAACAGAAGGGAAGTAACCGCACCACCGATGGTTCCATGAGCACGCAGCGCCCCCGCCGCCCCACCGAAGGCCACGACCCGCCGCCTGCCGGCGGCATCCTGTGGGCCGTGGCGGGGGAGCTGCGCAGCCTGCTCGCCCTGCCGGCCGCGATGACCATGCAGGTGGCACATCCGGCCGTCGGGGCGGGCGTGGACCAGTACTCCGTCTTCCGCACCGACCCCTGGGGGCGCGGCGAGCGCTCCCTGCGGTCGGTGCAGCTATGGGTGTACGGCGGGGCGCAGGCCGAGGCGGAGGGCCGCCGGCTGCGCAGGCTCCACGCGTCCATCCAGGGCGTCGACGCGCACGGCGGCCCGTACCGCGCGCTGGACCCGCCCGTCTACGCCTGGGTGCACGCCACCGGCTATCCGGTCTATCTGCGCGCCCAGCGCTATCTGGGAACCCGCCCCTTCACCGCCGCCGAGGAGCGGCAGCTCTACCGGGAATGGCTGCGGATCGGACGGGTGCTGGGCATCGACGACCGCGAGATGCCGGGATCCGTCGAGGAGTTCTGGCCCTACTACCGCACGATGGTGCGCGAATGGCTGGAACCGACCGTCGTCGCCCGTGAACTGGCCGCGCCCGACGCGCCCGTCCCTCCACCGGGTCCGCTGCCGCCGCGGCTGCTGTGGCCGCTGCTGCGCCCGCTGTTCACCCGCTTCCGCGCGTTCCTCACCGTCGGGCTGATGCCGCCGGACGCCCGGGAGGCGATCGGGCTGGGGTGGACGCGGGGGCAGGAGCGGCGGCTGCGGTGGTTCGGGAGGGTCGTCCGGGTCGTGGTCCCGCTGCTGCCCGAGCGGCTGCGCTATCTGCCCATCGCGCGTGAGGCCCGGCGCCGAGCCCGCGCCGGACGGCCGTGACCAGGGGATATGCCGAGCGCCATCGCATCACGGCGGCTCCGGACCCCGGCCGGGGCGGAAGACCCGGCCGGGGTTTCGGGGCTCAGCGGCCGTGGGTGCTGTGCGTGTCCTGGATCCGCTGCCACGACTTCGGCCGCACCGGCGTCTTGGCCGGGCTCAGCTCCGCCGCCCGCGCCTGCGCCGCGGCCGGCTTCGACGGGGTGAACAGCCAGGTGTCGAAGAGCGTGGCCAGCGGCTTGCCGGACACCTTCTCCGCGTAGGTCACGAAGTCCTTGACCGAGGCGTTTCCGTACCGGTTCTCCGTCGTCCAGCCCTTGAGGATCGCGAAGAAGTCCTTGTCGCCGATGTGGTTCCGCAGCGCCTGGAGGGCCAGCGCGCCCCGGTCGTACACCGCGTCATGGAACTGGTTCTCCGGCCCCGGGTTGCCCGGCTCGACCTTCCAGAAGGGGTCGTCGGCCGGGTAGGAGGCGTAGGTGTAGTCCGCCAGCTCCTGCGCGGTGCCCTCGCCCTCCTTCTCCGACCACAGCCACTGGGCGTAGCTGGCGAAGCCCTCGTTGATCCAGATGTCGCGCCAGTCCTTCAGCGAGACGCTGTCGCCGAACCACTGATGGGCCAGCTCATGCACGATCAGCGAGGTGTTCGCGCCCTTGGCGAACCCCTTCGGGCTGTAGAACGGCCGGGTCTGGGTCTCCAGCGCGTAGCCCGTGGGCACATTGGGCACATAGCCGCCCAGCGCGTCGAAGGGGTACGGGCCGAAGACGGTGGACTCCCAGTCCACGATCTCCGCCGACCGCTCCACGCTCGCCCGCGCCGCCCCCGCGTTGTCCCCGAGGTCCTTGCTGTAGGCGTTGATCACCGGCAGACCGTTGGCGGTCGTGTCCGTCGTGATGTCGAACTTGCCGACCGCCAGCGTGGCCAGATACGTGGCCTGTGGCTTGCTGGAGCGCCAGTTGTAGCGCGTCCAGCCGAGCTGGGAGCTGGTCGACTGCAGGGTGCCGTTGCTGATCGCCTGCGTTCCGTCCGGCACCGCCACCGACACGTCGTAGGTGGCCTTGTCGAGCGGATGGTCATTGCTCGGGAACCACCACCACGCCGACTCCGGCTCATTGGCCGCGATCCCGCCGTCCGGGGTGCGCAGCCACGAGGTGAACCCGCTCGCCACCACCTTCGAGGGGGTGCCGCTGTAGCGCACGACCACGGTGAAGGGGCGGTCGGAGGTCAGCGGCGCGGCCGGGGTGATCTCCAGCTCATGGTCGCCGGTCTTGGTGAACGCGGCCTTCTTCCCGCCCACCAGCACCTCGCTCACATCGAGCGCGAAGTCCAGGTTGAACCGGGACAGATCCTGCCGGGCGTCGGCCACGATCGTCGCCGTGCCCTCCAGCCGGTCCGTCTTCGGCTGGTACTTCAGCCGAAGGTCGTAATGGGAGACGTCGTACCCGCCGTTGCCGTACGAGGGGTAGTAGGAGTCCCCGATGCCGGGGGCGCCGGGCGTGGCATCGGCCGCCGACGCCGGGATCGCCAGCAGCAGGCAGGCCGCGGCCGCGCCCGGGACGAGAAGTCTGTGGTGACGCACGAGTCCTCCAACTCGTAGGGGAGAACGATCACTCGTGACCTTATGTACTTCTCACACGCACCTCACGTCCATCACGCCGTCCGACATCCAATCGACATCCGGCCGCAACGCGAATCGACTCGGACACGATCGCGACACGTATCGCCCTCTTCTGTACGGGAGTTGACTCGCGCTACCGTCCGGCCGTGCTGCTACAGACGCGGACACCCCGCATCCCCTGGACCACGCTTGTGCTGTCGGCGGTCACCGCGCTGGTCGCGGCCGCCATATCCCTGCTGCCACCGCTCGGCGCCCCGGCCGCCCATGCCGCCTCCGCCGCTTCCGCCGCTTCCGGCGCTTCCGGCGCTTCCGGCGCGCCGAGCGCACCGGACAGCAGATCCGAGAGCAGACCCGTCTACTCCTACGAGAACGCCATCCGGGAATCGGTATGGGTGGACACCACGATCGACGGCGACGCGGACGGAGAGACCGACCGGGTCGCCGTCGACATCGTGCGGCCGCGCGAACCCGCCGCGCAGGGCCGCCGCGTCCCCGTCATCATGGACGCCAGCCCGTACTACTCCTGCTGCGGACGCGGCAACGAGAGCCAGACCAAGACCTATGACGCCGCCGGGAACCCGGTCCTCTTCCCGCTCTTCTACGACAACTACTTCGTACCGCGCGGCTACGCCACCGTCCTGGTCGACCTCGCCGGAACCAACCGCTCCGACGGCTGTGTGGACGTCGGCGGCCGCTCCGACATCCTGTCCGCCAAGGCCGTGGTCGACTGGCTGAACGGCCGCGCGACGGCGTACTCCACCCGCAGCGGTGGGCAGCCGGTGAAGGCGAGCTGGTCCAACGGCGCCACCGGCATGATCGGCAAGAGCTACGACGGCACCGTCGCCAACGGGGTCGCCGCCACCGGCGTCAACGGGCTCAAGACCATCGTGCCCATCGGCGGCATCTCCTCCTGGTACGACTACTACTTCGCCAAGGGCGCCGCGCTCTACGACTCCGGCCCCGACGGACTCTCGGACGCCGTCGAGAGCGATGACGCCCACGCCCGCTGCGCCGCCGTACAGAAACGTCTCGTCGAGGGCGCCCCGCGCAGCGGCGACTGGATCGGTCTGTGGAGCGAGCGCGACTATGTGCCGGCCGCGGACAAGGTGCGGGCCAGCGTCTTCGCCGTCCACGGTGCGCAGGACCTCAACGTCCGCACCAAGCACCTCGGGCAGTGGTGGAACGCCCTCGCCGACGCGGGCGTCGAGCGCAAGATCTGGCTCTCGCAGACCGGGCATGTCGACCCGTTCGACTTCCGGCGCGGAGAGTGGGTGCGCACTCTGCACCGCTGGTTCGACCACTACCTGCTCGGCATCGACAACGGCATCGAGCGCGAGCCGATGGCCGATGTCGAGCGCGCCCCCGACCAGTGGTCCACCGACCGGGTCTGGCCCCCGTCCGGCACCCGGCAGACCACATTGCGTCCGCGCGGCGGCGCCACGGCCGGAGTGGGCGTGCTCGGCACGGAGCAGGCCGAACCCGGCGCGACCGAGACCTTCACCGACGACCCCGCGCTGAGCGAGGCCGACTGGTCCGCGGCCATCGACACCTCGACGCCCGGCAAGGCGGGCTTCACCACCGGTCCGCTGACGAAGGACCTGCGGCTGTCCGGCTCCGGCACGGTCACCGTCACCGCCACGCCCTCCACCGCGAGCGCCCACCTCTCCGCGGTCCTGGTCGACCTCGGCCCGGCCACCATCCGGAACTACACGGCGAGCGGCGAGGGCATCACCACCCTCGACCGGCGCAGTTGCTGGGGCAGCAGCACGGCGGGCGACAGCGCCTGCTTCAAGGAGACGACCGCGGACCGGGCCGACGTCGACTACACGGTCTTCAGCCGCGGCTGGGCCGACCTCGGCAACTTCGCGGACGACGGCAAGGGCCGCCCGCTGACCCCGGGCAAGGCGTACACCATCACCCTGGACCTCGCGGCCACCGACCATGTCGTCCCGGCCGGACACCGCCTCGGCCTGATCATCGCCGGCACCGACGCGGGCCTTCTCGAACCGCCGTCCACCACGCCGCGGCTGACCCTGGACCTGCCCCGCACCTCGGCCCGGCTGCCGCTGGTCGGCGGCGCCCCGAAGGCCGCGGCCGCCCCCTCGCGCACGGCGGCCACACCGCCCCTGAAGGGCGTACGGGCCCCGCGGCACCGCACCCCGCTCCCGTCCACGTCCACGTCCACCCACTCCACCCTCGACTGAGCCCCGCGCCGGTGGGGGCCGCGCCGCCATGGCCAATGGCGGCGCGGCACCCACCGGCGGCGGGCCCTGACAGGACGCCGGCACCGACCGATATCGCCCCCGTATCCCTCTCATCCCAGGAGGTCCTTCGTGTTCACGCGGTCACCCCTCATCCGCAGCGCCGCTTGCGGCGCGATCGGTGCGCTGCTGACCGGGGCGTTCCTCAGCGCGCCCGCGCGGGCCGAGCAGCGTCCGCCGCGTACGGGGTTCGAGATCAGCCATG
The DNA here is from genome assembly GCF_000147815.2 of Streptomyces violaceusniger Tu 4113. Taxonomy (NCBI): domain Bacteria; kingdom Bacillati; phylum Actinomycetota; class Actinomycetes; order Kitasatosporales; family Streptomycetaceae; genus Streptomyces; species Streptomyces violaceusniger. The sequence continues at coordinate 2,904,601 of NC_015957.1, forward strand.
GCGCACGGTGGACCACCGAGGCCGAGGAGGCGGACTTCCTCGCGGCCGTCGACAAGTCCGCCCCGCGCGTGGCCGTCGACCGGATCGGCGCCACCGCGCAGGGGCGCCCGCTGCGGCTGGTGCGGATCGGCGCCCCGGCCGCACCCGCCGACCCGGGCAAAGCGGCGCGCGGCAACGTCCTGCTGCTGATCTGCTCCCAGCACGGCGACGAGCCCTCCGGCCGCGAGGCATGTCTGTCCACCGTCCGCGACCTCGCCTACGCCAAGGACCGCCGGACCCGACGCTTCCTGGAGCGCACCCAGGTTCTCGTCGTGCCGACCGCCAACCCCGACGGCCGCGCCGCCGACACCCGCGGCAACTCCGACGGCGTGGACATCAACCGCGACCATGTCGCCCTCACCACCGCCGAGTCCCGGGCGATGGCGGGCGTCATCCGCGACTGGCGCCCGGACACCGTCTACGACCTGCATGAGTACGGCGCGACCGTCCCGTACTACCTGAAGGACCTGCTGGCGCTGTGGCCGCGCAACCTCAACACCCAGGACCCGGTGCACCATGAGGCGCGGACCCTGTCGGACACCTATGTGCGCCCGAGCGTCGAGGCCGCGGGCCACACCACCGGCGTCTACGGCATCTGGACCGACCCCGAGACCGGGGAGCCGGTCAAGCAGGTGGCGGGCGATGGACAGGAGCGGATCCTGCGGAACACCGCGGGCGTCAAGCACTCCGTAGGGCTGCTGGTCGAGACCCGGGTCGACCCGCTCACCGACGCCGAGAAGGCCGACCCCGCCGTCAACAACCGCCGCCGGGTGGGCTCCCATCTGGCCGCCCTGAACGGCGCCTTCGACTTCATCACCGAGCGGCGCGGCCGGATCGAGGCGGCCACGACGGCGGCGCGGCTGGCCGGCTTCGCGGACCGGGGCCCGGTCTACCTCGGCGGCGCGGACAACGAACCGCCGGAGGAGGGCACGGTCCTGCAGGATCCGCCCTGCGGCTACCGGCTGGACGCCGCCCAATACGACGAGGTGCGGGACGAACTGGCCCTGCACGGGGTGACGGTCAAGCCCGCCAAGGGCGACGCAGGTGCCTTCGTACCGCTGCGCCAGTCGGCCCGCGCGCTCGTACCGCTGCTGCTGGACGGCCGCGCCGCGTACCACCTCACCGCCGGGCAGCCGGTGGACAAATGCTGACATGACGCTTTGATGGCATACTAAAGCACCGGCCTCGGCGGCCGGTTGGCATGCATCCAAGAGTCCTGGGTAGCCGGAAATCCGTCAGCCAAACCCCCAGTGAAAGGTTTTTTGCGTGCCGCAGACAGGTACAAGCGCGGGGGACGTCGGCGGCGATCCCCCGGCCACCGTGGATACTCCCGGCGCCGACTCCGCCGGGCCCCATGCGGCCCCCCGGACGGACCGCGTGGTGTTCGGCGTTTCCGCCGCGCTCACGCTGGCCTTCGTCATCTGGGGGTCCGTTGCCAGCGACACCCTGGAGAGAGTCTCGGACAGCATGCTCTCCGGGCTCATACACAACGGCGGATGGGCCTTCGTCCTGGCCGCGTCGGGGTTTGTCATCTTCGCCCTCTGGCTGGCCATGAGCCGCTACGGCAAGATCACCCTCGGACAGGAGGGCGAGGAACCCGAATTCCGCACCGTCTCATGGGTCGCGATGATGTTCAGCGCGGGCATGGGCATCGGTCTGATGTTCTACGGCGTGAGTGAGCCGCTGTCGCACTTCGTCTCCCCGCCGCCCGGGACCGACCCCGGCAGCGCGGCCGAGAAGATGCAGACCGCGATGTCCACCACGCTCTTCCACTGGACGCTGCACCCCTGGGCCATCTACGCGGTCGTCGGCCTGGCCATCGCGTACAGCACCTTCCGCCGTGGCCGCCGGCAGACGATCAGCGCGGTCTTCACCCCGCTCATCGGCTCGAAGAACGCCAACGGCTGGGTCGGCCGGGTCATCGACATCCTGGCCATCTTCGCCACGCTCTTCGGCTCCGCCGCATCGCTCGGCCTCGGCGCGCTGCAGATCGGCAGTGGTATCGAGGTGCTGGGCTGGAAGAGCGACGTGGGCACCGGGCTGCTGGTCGCCGTCATCGCGATCCTGACGGTCGCCTTCATCGCGTCCGCCGTCTCGGGTGTCGCCAAGGGCATCCAGTGGCTGTCCAACATCAATATGGTGCTGGCGCTCTTCCTCGCGGTCTTCGTCTTCGTGGCCGGTCCGACGATCATCATCCTCGACCTGCTGCCGACCTCGATCGGCTCGTACATCGGCGATCTGCCGCAGCTCGTGGGCCGCACCGAGGCCACCGGCGGCAAGTCGGTCGCGGACTGGCTGGGCAGCTGGACGGTCTTCTACTGGGCCTGGTGGATCTCCTGGACGCCGTTCGTGGGCATGTTCATCGCCCGGATCAGCCGCGGCCGCACCATCCGGCAGTTCGTGGGCGGCGTGATCCTGGTCCCGAGCTCCGTCAGCCTGCTCTGGTTCGCCATCTTCGGCGGTTCGTCGATGAAGCTCCAGGCCGCGGGCCGGCTGGGGAAGGAATCCACCCCCGAGGGGCAGCTTTTCGGGGTGCTTGACCAGTACCCGATCGCCGGCGTGATGAGCGTGCTGGTGATGATCCTGGTCGGTATCTTCTTCGTCTCCGGCGCCGACGCGGCGTCCATCGTGATGGGCACGCTCTCGCAGAAGGGCGCCTTCGAGCCGACCCGCTTCGTCGTCATCTTCTGGGGCGTGACCACGGGCGCGGTGGCGGCCGTGATGCTGCTCATCGGCGGCGGCGGTGGGGACGCCCTCACCGGATTGCAGAACCTGACGATCCTGGTGGCCGCGCCGTTCACGCTGGTGATGGTGGGGCTGTGCTGGGCGCTGCTGAAGGATCTGCGCCGCGACCCGCTGATCGTGCGGGGCGAGCGGGGCGAGGAGGCCGTCGAGATGGCGGTCATCGCCGGTCATGAGAAGTACGACGGCGAGTTCGAGATCCGCATCGGCCCGGCGACTCCGCCCGACGCCGACTCCGACGCCTCGTCCGAGGGCGAGGACGGGGACGGGGACGGCGCGGGCCGATCGGGTGATCGGGCCTCCGCGGCCAAGAGCCGCTAGCCGCTCCGGCCGCCCCCGCGGGGCGCGGCTGTGACACCTGCCGCCCGGACCCGATCGGTCCGGGCGGCGCGTCGTGGTGTCCCCAGCATTGGCCGCCTCCTCCACGGCGTAAGCGGCGACCCGGGCCGCCCGGCGCACCGCCGGTTTCCCCTGATACCGCCCCGTAACGGGAATACTTGGGGCATGACCTCCGAGTACGTGACGTTCGGGCTGGCGCCGGCGATGCGCGCGGGCGGTGTGCTGGCCGATGGCGCGTACCAAACCCACCGCGACTTCCTGGACTTCGTGGTGGACGGCAGGCCCCTGCTGGTGCGCCTCGCCGACCTCGACGCGGTCTCACCGCTCGCCGCCGACGTCGGGCCCTCCGCCCTCGCCGAGCAGGTGCGCAGACTGCTGCTGGAGGAGGCGGAGACGCCGCTGGAGGGAAGCCGGTGTGTCATCTACGGCTGCCCGGAGTGCGAGGGGCTGGAGTGCGGGGCCGTCACCGCTGTCATCGAGCGGGACGGCCCGGACGTCGTCTGGCGTGACTTCGTCTGGCAGACCGACGAGACCCCGGACGTCGAGCGCGACGGCTACCACGACATCGGCCCCTACCGCTTCCGCGGCGAGCAGTACCGGACCGCGCTGAAGCGGCTGCTGACCGCCGACGGCGCGCCCGCGCCCGAGGTCCCGACGGGCCCGAGGGCGCTGCTGATCGGGCAGCGCGCCGCCGTCCTCGCCAAGCTGGCCGCCGCGCTGCGCACCATCGGCATCGGCGCCGAGATCACCCTGGACGCGGTGGGCGCCCACGCGGATGAGCTGCGCAAATACGGTGCGGTAGTCTTCGGCCGGACGGTGGGCCCGGGCGAGCGTGACGCGGTCCGGGACGCCTTCGCGGCGGCGCGCTCCGACGCGGTGTGCGTCACCGCGCTCGCCCCGATCGTCCCCCTGCTCGTCGCCCAGGTCGAACAGGCCCTGGACCGCACCCCGCGCGACCGCCGCCGCCTCCTGGGCCTGACGACGGTGGCGGGCGGCGCCGAGGCCATGGTCGAGGTGGCGTCCGCCTGCCGGGTAAGGCTGGCGGCCCACCGCCTGGACCGGCTGTCCCGGCCCCATGCGCGCGAACTCTTCGACGCCGTCCTGGACCCGGGCACCCACCACATCCCCCTGGACCCCCGCGCCCTCCGCGGCCGGTCCTTCCTGACGGCCCGCACGAGCGACGCGGTACGGGTCACTCCCGTGGAACGGTAAGGGCGGCAGCCGACCCCACGCGCTCCCACCGGATGCCCCGAGGCTCCCGCCGGGCCGGGCGCCGCGCCGCTGGAGAACTGCCTGCCAGGCCCCGCCCGGCCGCATCCCAGCGCCTGCCATCGCCGCGACCGGGCGGCCGCACCCGCCCTGACCGGCCCGACCAGTGGCTGCCTTCCGGCCTGAGCGAGCCGCACCTGCCCTGGCCGGCCCGACCAGTGGCTGCCTTCCGGCTTGGGCGAGCCGCACCTGCCCTGGCCGGGCTGGCCGGTGGCTGCCTTCCGGCTTGGGCGAGCCGCACCTGCCCTGGCCGGGCTGGCCGGTGGCTGCCTTCCGGCTTGGGCGAGCCGCACCTGCCCTGGCCGGGCTGGCCGGTGGCTGCCTTCCGGCTTGAGCGAGCCGCACCTGCCCTGGCCGGGCTGGCCGGTGGCTGCCTTCCGGCTTGAGCGAGCCGCACCTGCCCTGGCCGGGCTGGCCGGTGGCTGCCTTCCCGCTTGAGTGGGCCGCATCCGCCGTCACCCCGGCTCGCCAGTGCCTGCCTTCCGACCCGCGAGCGGGCCCGCACCCCGCTCCACCCGCTCCCATCCGGCCGACCGCGTGGGCGCTCCGACCCCTGGCACGGCCCGCGCCCCGCTCCCACTCGCCGCCACCCGGCTGACCGCGCAGGCGCGCCGGGCCCCTGACGCGGCAGCCCGCGCCCGCACTCGCGCGATCGCTTTGGGCACCTCCACGGGCCCCGGGGAGCCCGATCGGCCTGGGACGCGCGTGGCTCGGGCCGGATCAGGAGGGGACAGCCCCGCTGCGCGCAGTCGCCAAGCCCCGGAGTAGGGGAGGGGAGAGCGTTGGGGACAACGTCCAGCGGCGGTTGGGGATGCCACACGCGATGGTGACAACGTGGCGCACCAGCTCTCAGTGGTGGCCGGAGGCGTGCCTGCCAGGCGCCGCGGGGCCGAGTCGGCCCCAGCCCACCGCCCCTGGCCTGGCCGGACGCCCTTCGGGCGGGTCCTCAATCGCCGGACGGGCTGATAGTCAGCCCATCCGGCGATTGAGGACCGGGGCCCGGGGCGGAGCCCCACGCGCGGCGGAGCCGCATATCGACAGGAGCCGGGAAGGGGCGGGTAGGGGAAAGCAGCCTCCGCCCGGCCTCGCCGTCATGGCGGGGCCGGGCGGAGGCGAATCCGGTGTTGCCCGGAGGGCTAGCGCTTCTTCGGGTCGAGCAGGCCCGCCCGCCGGAGGGCGTCGGCCATCGCGCCGTTCACCGGGGCCGCGTCGCGGCCTCCGCCGCGCTGGCCGCGGGTGTCCTCGGAGCGGTTGCGGTCCCGGCCGCCGCCGGACGCGGCGCCCGCCTCGTCGTCGAGCCGGAGCGTCAGCGAGATCCGCTTGCGCGGAATGTCGATGTCGAGGACCTTCACCCGGACGATGTCGCCGGGCTTGACCACATCCCGCGGGTCCTTGACGAACGTCTTGGACATCGCGGAGACGTGCACCAGGCCGTCCTGGTGCACACCGACGTCGACGAACGCCCCGAACGCCGCCACATTGGTGACGACGCCCTCCAGGATCATCCCGGCCGACAGGTCGCCGATCTTCTCGACGCCCTCCTTGAAGGTCGCGGTCTTGAAGGCGGGACGCGGGTCGCGGCCCGGCTTCTCCAGCTCCTTGAGGATGTCGGTGACCGTCGGCAGACCGAAGGCGTCGTCCACGAACTCGTCCGGCCGCAGGTCCCGCAGCACCGTCGTGTTCCCCATGAGGGTGGACACGTCGCCGCCCGCCTTGGTGACCATCCGGCGTACCACCGGATACGCCTCGGGGTGCACGCTCGACCCGTCCAGCGGGTCGTCGCCGCCGCGGATGCGCAGGAAGCCCGCGCACTGCTCATAGGCCTTGGGGCCGAGCCGGGCCACGTCCTTGAGCGCCTTACGGTTGACGAACGGGCCGTTGGCGTCGCGATGGGAGACGATGTTCTCCGCGAGGCCGGTGCCGATGCCCGAGACCCGGCTGAGCAGCGGGGTGGAGGCCGTGTTGACGTCCACCCCGACACCGTTCACACAGTCCTCGACGACCGCGTCGAGCGAACGGGAGAGCTTCACCTCGGACAGGTCGTGCTGGTACTGGCCGACGCCGATCGACTTCGGATCGATCTTGACCAGCTCGGCCAGCGGATCCTGGAGCCGGCGCGCGATGGAGACGGCGCCGCGCAGCGAGACATCGAGCTCCGGCAGCTCCTGTGAGGCGAAGGCGGAGGCCGAGTACACCGAGGCGCCCGCCTCGGAGACCATCACCTTGGTGAGCTTCAGCTCGGGATGCCTGCCGCACAGCTCGCCCGCCAGCTTGTCGGTCTCGCGGGACGCCGTGCCGTTGCCGATCGCGATGAGGTCCACGTTGTGCTCACGCGCCAGCCCGGCCAGCTTGTCGAGGGCCTGGTCCCACTGGTTGCGGGGGACATGCGGATAGATCGTGTCCGTGGCCGCCACCTTGCCGGTCGCGTCGACCACGGCCACCTTCACCCCTGTACGGAAGCCGGGGTCGAGGCCCATCGTGGCGCGCGTGCCCGCCGGGGCGGCGAGCAGCAGATCGCGGAGGTTGGCGGCGAAGACCCGGACGGCCTCGTCCTCGGCGGCCTGCCGCAGCCGCAGCCGCAGATCGATGCCGAGGTGGACCAGGACGCGGGTGCGCCAGGCCCAGCGGACCGTGTCGGCCAGCCACTTGTCGGCGGGACGGCCGCGGTCCGCGATGTCGAAGCGGTGGGCGATGGAGCGCTCGTACGAGGTGGGGCCCGGCTCCTCGGAGGGCTCCTCCGGCTCCAGGGTGAGGTCGAGGACCTCCTCCTTCTCCCCGCGGAACATCGCCAGCACCCGGTGCGAGGGCAGCTCGGTGAACGGCTCGGCGAAGTCGAAGTAGTCGGCGAACTTGGCGCCCGCCTCCTCCTTGCCCTCGCGCACCTTGGTGGCCGCCCGGCCGCGCTCCCACATGCGCTCACGCAGCTCGCCGATGAGGTCCGCGTCCTCGCTGAACCGCTCGGTGAGGATGGCGCGCGCCCCGTCCAGCGCGGCGGTGGCGTCCGCGACGCCCTTCTCGGCGTCCACGAAGGCCGCCGCGGCGGCCGTGGGCTCCACGGTCGGGTCGCCCAGCAGCCCGTCCGCGAGCGGCTCCAGCCCGGCCTCGCGGGCGATCTGCGCCTTCGTACGCCGCTTGGGCTTGTAGGGGAGGTAGATGTCCTCCAGCCGGGCCTTGGAGTCCGCGGCGAGGATCTGCGCCTCCAGCGCCTCGTCCAGCTTGCCCTGGGAGCGGATCGACTCGAGGATCGCGGCGCGCCGCTCCTCCAGCTCCCGCAGATAGCGCAGCCGCTCCTCCAGGGAGCGAAGCTGCGCGTCGTCGAGCATTTCCGTCGCTTCCTTGCGGTAGCGCGCGATGAACGGCACGGTGGAGCCGCCGTCGAGCAGCTCGACGGCGGCCTTGACCTGCCGTTCCCGTACGCCGAGTTCCTCGGCGATCCTGCCTTCGATGGACGTCGTCACGATCACGCTCCGCTTTCGGTATGCACTGCTCCTGCATTGTGGCAGGTGGCACTGACGAAGCGGTCGCGGCCGACGCTTTCGGCGGGCCGGGAGGGTCGGGATACGGAGCGGGCGGACACCGGTATCAGCCGGAAACGGTCATCACACCCGCCTGCGGCGCGGTCCGCTCGCCGCGTCGGAGGCACCGCCGAAGAGGCGGGCCAGGGCGCGGAAGGGGAGCGTCACCACGGTCGCGATGGCGGCACCGATGGCACGGAGCACGTCGGCGATGGCACGGAACACGGGGATACCTCCTGTCGGTCGGTGGCGGCTCGGCGGCGGCCGCCAGGCACCGTTTCGCTACGCGGCGCACGGGCTGGTGCCGGCGTACGCGGCGCGCGGTGTGGGCGCCCGGTTGTCAGACGGCCGATCGCGCACGACAAACGGGTATCCCGATGTGCTCCTGCCAAACTCCGTCCGGCATGGGCGGTCCCGTGCCGGGCCGACGGCCGGACGGGTCGCGCCCGTGCCGCGTCCCCCTGGAAGGCCTTTTGGGAAGGCCCTCTGGGGGCGCGGCACGGGCGCGTGGCGGGCCCGTCGGGCGGCCTGTCGGCCGACCGTCAGCTCTTGCCGCGGAGGTCCGCCGGGAAGGCGCCGTTCTCGCGGGCGGTGGTGGAGAAGGCGGTGGCCAGTTCGGTCAGCCGGGCCACGCCCTCGGCGCCCAGGTGCTCGTACGGCGCCGCGTCCAGACGGTCGGTCTCCTTCTCGAGGTGCTGGCGCAGCCGCTCACCGGCCTCCGTCAGCTCGTTGTCGGCGGTGAGCAGCCCCCGGTCGCGCAGCCGCTGCCGGCCCGCCTCCCACTCCTCGACGCTCCAGCCGCGGGTGCGCAGGATCCACTTGGTGGACATGCCCTGCCCGGTCGCGGTGTGGGAGGCCAGCGCCTCGACCGCGTCGAGCTCGGCGCTGACCAGGGTCATCAGATGGCCGTCGCCGCGGTGTTCGCGCAGCAGCGAGGCGGCGTGCCACAGCGCCAGATGCGGGGCGTCCGGGACGGGCAGATCGGCGTGGGCGGCGTACAGGGGGCGCGCCGGGCGCGAACACGCCTCCGTGGCGCGCAGCGCCAGCTCCGCGGCCTCGGCCATCTCCTTGGAGGCGATGACGTCCTCGCCCAGCACCCGCCGCAGCACCGAGTCGGCGGCCCGCAGCCGGGCCTCAAGGGCGGCCTCGGGGGAGACCACGTCCCACGCGGCCGGAATGTGGCGGGCGATCAGGTCATGGCTGAAATTGAAGAAGGTCGCGGTGATGGTGCCCGCGCCCGCCCGGCCCATCGGCGCCGCCCGCCCGACGAAGTAGGCGGCCGCGCCGTCCTCCAGGCCCAACTTGGCAAGCTCCTGGCCGAAGTCGGGGGCGAAGTAGATGGCGGAGTGGAGCGGGTTGACGACGCTGTAACAGCGACGGGCGGCAAGCTCGGGAAGTGTGGTCATGGCCGCACGCTACCGACAGGTAGTGACCCCCGGTAGCCCGGGTATCCCCAAGATCCATCGGGCCCGCGGGATCCGGCCACCCTTACGCCGTCGCGATCCCCTCCAACCCCCATCGGCCCGCTCGATCCGGCCATCTTTCCGCCGGGGTCATCCGGCCGGTGGGGTCCAGCGGAAGCGCGGGGTGCGGCGTTCCAGGAAGGCGGCGATGCCCTCGCCGGCCTCCTCGCTGTGCCGTGCCTGTTCCCGCCAGTACGCCGCCCGGTCCGGCTCGACGGGCCCGGCCGCGAACTCCTTGGCCGCCGCCTGGGTGAGCTGTGACCGCGAGACCAGCGACCGCGTGAACTCCGCCACCCGCTTGTCGAGTCCGCCCGCCGGCAGCACCTCGTCCACCAGCCCGGTGCGCAGCGCCCGTTCGGCGTCGATCAGTTCGCCCGAGAACAGCAGGAATTTGGCGGTGGCCGGTCCCACCAGCTCGACCAGCCGGCGGGTCGAGCTGGGGGCGTAGACGATGCCCAGCTTGGCCGGGGTGATCCCGAAGCGGGCGTCCTCCTCGGCGAACCGCAGATCGCAGGCGGCCGCGAGCTGGCAGCCGCCGCCCACGCAGTAGCCGCGTACCGCGGCCAGGGTCGGCTTGGGGAAGGCGGCCAGCGCCTCCTCGGCGGGCAGCGCGAGCCCGGTGGACTCCTCGTACGTGGCGCTCAGCGAGCCGATGTCGGCGCCCGCGCAGAAGGTGTCGCCCTCGCCGGTGAGCACCAGCGCCCGGACGGCGGGGTCGGCGGCGAGCCGGGTCAGCAGCGGGGGCAGCGCGCGCCACATCCCGGGGGTCATCGCATTGCGCTTGGCGGGATGGCGGATGACGACGGTCGCTATGCCGTCGGCGACCTCGTGCTCCAGACAGGGCTCCATGTGGCGGATCGTATCCGGGCCGCGCGGGGGCGCCTTCGACGGCATCCGGGCCGGAGCGGAGCCGGGGCGGGACAGGCGCGGGGCCGGGGCGGGACAGGCGCGGGGCCGGGGCGGGACAGGCGCGGGGCCGGGGCGGGACAGGCGCGGGGCCGGGGCATTCGGGGCGGTCACGGCAGAGTTACCATGGTCGGAACCCTGGCGAGCAGGAACAGTCGAGCGCGTGACCGTGGCATACGCCAACGATCAAAAACGCTCGATAAGCGTCAAGTTGTGCGTACTCCATCGGTCCGTACCAGCGCTTCTCAACACTCGGTATGAGAGGTCGGGCGCGGCGAGGGGTGGGTATCGGACATGGAGATCCTCGGGAGAGTCCCCTCCGAAGTGGGACACGCCCCACCACCCGCCCCACCACCGGCCGCCTACGAGGGTACGTGGCGGTTCACCGCACCGGCCCTGGACTCCTCCGTGCCCCAGGCCCGGCACGCGGTGCGCGATCTGCTGGCCCATCAGCGGGTGCCGGTCGACGACGAACTGGTGGAGAGTCTGCTTCTGATCGTCTCCGAGCTGGTCACCAACGCCGTACGGCATGCCGCACTGCTCTCCCCCGAGCTCGCCGTCGAGGTCTCCCTGAGCCGGGACTGGGTCCGGATCGCCGTCGAGGACAACCACCCCTACCGGCCGGTCGCGCTGATGGCGGACCAGGGCGGGACCGGCGGGCGTGGACTGCTGCTGGTGACGGCGATCACGGAGGCGGCGGGCGGGGTCTACGACGTCGACCACACGGCGAGCGGCGGCAAGATCGTCTGGGCCGCCCTTCCGCTGCCCGGCGCGGCTACCAGCCGGCCGCCGTCCCGGTGAGCTCCCGGACCGCCGGGCGGGCCGCGTCCAGCACGGTCATGAACCATGCCGAGAACGGTCCCTCGTCGCGCAGCTTCTCCAGCTCATCGGGGGTGACGAAGGCGATCTCGCCGATCTCCTCCGGATCCGGGCGCGGGGTCGCCCGCACCAGTCCGGCGAAGAGGTGGTTGTACTCCTGCTCCACCAGGCCCGAGGCGGGGTCGGGGTGGTTGTAGCGGACGGTGCCCGCCTCCCGCAGCAGCACGGGCGCCACGCCCAGCTCCTCACCGGTGCGCCGGGCGGCGGCCACGAAGGGCGGCTCACCGGGGTAGGGGTGGCCGCAGCAGGTGTTGGACCAGACCCCGGGGGAGTGGTATTTGCCCAGCGCACGGCGCTGCAGCAGCAGCCGCCCCCGGTCGTCGAAGAGGAAGACGGAGAACGCCCGGTGCAGCCTGCCGGGCGCGAGATGCGCGGAGAGCTTCTCCGCGGTGCCGATCGTCGTACCGTCCTCGTCGACCAGCTCGAGCATGATCGGGTCTGCGGAACCGCTCGGCGCGGAGGGCGCGGCGGTCTCGGCGGAGGCGCCGTTGGCAGGTGTGATCGGCATGACCATCCTCATAGTTCCGACTCGTGAACATCCAAGTCTGCCGCACATGTGCCCCCTGTCTGTGTCAGTGGCACAGCTTGGCTTCGTGATCAGCATGCCCACCCGGTTCGAGCTGGAACGTGCAGTGCCCGACGTCGAAGTGGTCCCCCAGACATCCCTGCAAGGCGTGCAGCATCCGCTCGTGGCCGATCGCGTCCAGAGCCCCGGGGGCGACCACCACATGCGCGGAGAGCACCGGCATTCCCGAAGTGATGGTCCACACGTGGAGATCGTGCAGCCCCTCCACCCCGGGCAGGCCGAGGATGTGGGCGCGTACGGCCGCCATGTCGACATTTCGCGGCGCCGCCTCCAGGAGCACGTTCAGCGTCTCGCGCAGCAGCTTGTACGTCCGCGGGACGATCATGAGGCCGATCACCAGGGAGGCGACGGGGTCGGCCGTCTGCCAGCCGGTCGCGAGGATGATCCCGGCGGACACCAGCACCGCGACCGAGCCCAGCGCGTCCGCCGCGACCTCCAGGAAGGCGCCCCGGACGTTCAGGCTCGTGTGCTGGCCGCCCCTGAGCAGGGCCAGCGACACCAGGTTCGCCGCCAGGCCGACGGCGCCGAAGACGATGGTCAGCCCGCCCTCGGTGGCGGCCGGGGTGAGGAACCGCAGCACCGCCTCGGAGAGGATGTAGCCGCCGACGCCGAACAGCAGCAGACAGTTGCCGAGGGCCGCCAGGATCTCGGCGCGGGCATAGCCGTAGGTGCGGTGCGGGCTCGGGGGACGGCCCGCGAAGTGGATCGCCAGCAGCGCCATCGCGAGCCCGAGCGCGTCCGTCGCCATATGGCCGGCGTCCGCGAGCAGGGCGAGGGAGTCGGCGAGCAGACCGCCGATGATCTCCACGGCCATCACCGTGAGCGTGATGGCCAGGGCGATCCGCAGCCGCCACCGGTGGGCGCCGCCGGCGGTGGTGTGGCCGCGCGCGTGGTCATGACCTGCGCCCATGTGCGTAGGGCCCTCCTCCCGGCGGCGCGGCCCCCTGCTCCCCAGTGAACTACGGCGCCGGGGCGCGGCCGGATCAGCCGCGCCGGTGCCCGGTTGGCCGCGCGGATGCCCGGGCAGCGGCACGAGTGCCTGGGCAGCGGCGTCGGTGCCCGGCCGGCGCCGCCGTGCCTGGTCGGTTGAGGCGGTGCCTGGTCAGTCGGACCAGAGTCCGGTCTGCGGCGCCAGGGCCTGGTGGGCGCCGCCGGTGCCTGGTTGGCCGCGCGGATGCCTGGGCAGCGGCGTCGGTGCCCGGCCGGCGCCGCCGTGTGTGGTCGGTTGAGGCGGTGCCTGGTCAGTCGGACCAGAGTCCGGTCTGCGGCGCCAGGGCCTGGTGGGCGCCGCCGGTGCCTGGTTGGCCGCGCGGATGCTCGGGCAGCGGCGTCGGTGCCCGGCCGGCGCCGCCGTGTGTGGTCGGTTGAGGCGGTGCCTGGTCAGTCGGACCAGAGTCCGGTCTGCGGCGCCAGGGCCTGGTGGGCGCCGCCGGTGCCCGGTTGGCCGCGCGGATGCTCGGGCAGCGGCGTCGGTGCCCGGCCGGCGCCGCCGTGTGTGGTCGGTTGAGGCGGTGCCTGGTCAGTCGGACCAGAGTCCGGGCAGCGCGGCGCCAGGGCCTGGTGGGCGCCGCCGGTGCCTGGTTGGCCGCGCGGATGCCCGGGCAGTGGCACGAGTGCTCGGGCAGCGGCATCGGTGCCCGGCCGGCGCCGCCGTGCCTGGTCGGCTGACGCGGCGCCCGGTCAGCCACGCCAGAGTCCGGGCAGCGCCGCCGGTACCCCCTCAGCCGCGCCGGGCCTCGGGGTGGTGCAGGCACCAGCCCTCCCAGGCCGACTCCACCATCGCGCGCACATCGTGCCGGGCGCTCCAGCCCAGCTCCTTGGCGATCAGTTCGGTGGATCCGACGACCCGGGCCGGATCGCCCGCACGGCGCGGCCCGACCACGGGGGTGAGCTCCGGGCGGCCGGTGACCTCCCCGATCAGATCGGACATCTCGCGCACCGAGACGCCCTGACCGGTGCCGATGTTCACCGTGAGATCGCCCGGCGCCCGCTGCGTGGCCAGCCGGCGGGCCACGGCCAGATGGGCCGAGGCCAGATCCTCGACATGGATGTAGTCGCGGACACAGGTGCCGTCGGGGGTGTCGTAGTCCTCACCGAAGATCCGGGGCGGCTCTCCCTCGGTGATCCGCTCGAACATCATCGGGATGATGTTGAACACTCCGGTGTCGGCCAGCTCGGGGCGCGTGGCACCCGCCACATTGAAGTAGCGCAGACAGGCCGTGGAGAGGGAGTGGGCCGCGCCCGCCGCTCTGACCAGCCATTCTCCGGCCAGCTTGGTCTCCCCGTACGGATTGATCGGCAGACACGGGGTGTCCTCGGTGACGAGTTCCACATCGGGCATGCCGTAGACGGCCGCGGAGGAGGAGAAGAGGAAGCGGCTGACACCGGCCGCGACCGCCGCCTCCAGCAGCACCGTGAGCCCGTGCACATTCTCGCGGTAGTAGCGCAGCGGCTGCTCCACGGACTCCCCGACCTGCTTCTTCGCCGCGAGATGCACCACACCGGTCACCCGCAGGTCGGCGAGGGTGCGGTCCAGCAGCTCACGGTCCAGGATGGAGCCGCTGACCAGCGGTACGTCCTCGGGCAGCCGCGCCCGGACCCCGCTGGACAGGTCGTCGAGCACGGCCACGGACTCGCCCGCCTCGGCCATCGCCCGCACGACATGCGACCCGATATATCCGGCACCACCTGTGATCAGCCATGTCATGCCCCGCACCCTATCCGTGGCGGGGCGGTCGCCGTTTGTGGAGGACAGCAGCCATCCACCATGATGATCCGCGGCACACGGAAGTGGCCGTTCCCCCGATCGTGTGGTGAATGCGCGGTGAACGGCGGCTTCCATCAATCCGATAGCCTCTGCCGGACGTGCCGCCGGCCCCGTGGGGTCAAGGCGTGCGATGCCCATGGCCCGGAGGGCCCCGGCCAGTGCCATCAGCGGCGCGGCCACCATGTCAGCTGCCAAGGAGTGAGTTCGTCTGTCGACCGCGATTCTCACCGGTGCGCCGGTCGCCGGCTCGTCCCTCGAGGACGGTCTGCGATCGCTGGGCTTCGACGTGCGTACGGCGACCGACGCCGCCGCGGTCACGGCGGAGCTCACCACCGTCCCGGCGCATGAACGGGTGGCCCTCGTGGACCCCCGCTTCGTCGGCCATGTCCATGCCCTGCGGCTGGCCCTCACCGACCCCCGCTTCCCCGCTGCCGCGGTGCGCGGCGCGCTCGGCGTCCAGCCCGAAGCCCGTACGGCGCTGATCCGCGCGGTGACGGCTACGGCCGCCACCGCGCGGACCTACGGGAACGGAGGTGGGGCGCCCACCGCCGCCCCCGCTCAGGCCCTCGGCTCCGCCGAGAGCCTGGAGCGCGAGGCCGCGCCAACAGTGGTGCCCGCCACCGTGCCCGACCGGGCGAGCGAGGCGCAGCCGCTCTTCGGCTCGGCCCCGGGCCCCGGCGCGGAGGCCAGGGGCGGCGACGCGGACCTGCCCGGAGCGGCCGTGGCTTCGGGGGCCGCCGATCGGGCGGACGCCGTCATGCGTGCGCCCGACGCGGCACACGCGTCGGGCGAGTACGCCGAAAGCCGGAGCCGGACGCGGCCGTCCGGAGCCGCCACCGCCCTCGGCGCCACCGACTCGCCCACTGCCGCCGCACCCGGCGAGGCCACGCACGGGGCCTCGCCGGACCGCGCCGCCGCCGCAGGCGTACACGCGGACGCCGTGGCTCCCGGGCCCGCCACGCGGGCCGGTGAGACGGTCGGCGCAGGGCATGCCGCCGACGGCTTCGCCGCACCGTCGCGGTCCGTGGCCGTGGAGGCGGCCATGCACGGTGTCGCCGACGCCCACTCCAGCGTGGACGACCTCGCCGCCGCCCTCGACGCCGAAGGCGTCGCCGTCCACCGCCCCGAGCTCGGTGTGCTCGTGGCCGACGTACCCGCGGACGCCGAGGCGCGGGCCGCGGCGTGCGACGCCGTGGCCGCGGTGGACGACGAGCGGGTGCGGCTGCGGTCCGCCGTGAAGGCGCGGGACGGCTTCTTCACGACGTACTGCATCAGCCCGTACTCCCGCTACATCGCCCGTTGGTGCGCCCGGCGCGGGCTGACCCCCAATCAGGTCACCACCGCCTCCCTCCTCACCGCCCTCATCGCGGCGGCCTGCGCCGCCACCGGCACCCGGCCCGGGTTCGTCTCGGCCGGTGTGCTGCTGATCGCCTCGTTCGTGCTCGACTGCACCGACGGACAGCTCGCCCGCTACTCGCTGCAGTACTCCACGCTCGGCGCCTGGCTGGACGCCACCTTCGACCGGGCCAAGGAGTACGCGTACTACGCGGGCCTCGCCCTCGGTGCCGCCCGCGCCGACGGCGGCAGCGGCGGTGATGACGTATGGGCGCTCGCGCTCGGCGCGATGGTGCTCCAGACCTGCCGCCATGTCGTGGACTTCGCCTTCAACGAGGCCAACCACGACGCCACCGGCAACACCAGCCCCACCGCCGCCCTCTCCGGCCGCCTCGACAGCGTCGGCTGGACGGTCTGGGTGCGCCGCATGATCGTGCTGCCGATCGGTGAGCGCTGGGCGATGATCGCCGTGCTGACCGCGGTCACCACGCCCCGTATCACCTTCTATGTGCTGCTCATCGGCTGTGCGCTGGCCGCCTGCTACACCACCGCCGGCCGGGTGCTGCGCTCGCTGACCCGCCGCGCGAAGCGCACGGACCGGGCCGCCCACGCCCTCGCCGAGCTCGCGGACTCCGGTCCGCCGGCCGAGCTGGTCGCCAAGGCCGCGCCCCGCAAGGCGAGTTCGTACCTCGCCCCGCTCTCGGCCGCCCTCGGTGCCGCCGCCGTCCTGGCCGGCACCGCGGCCGCCGATTTCGGCTCCTGGGTGCCCGTCGGATGCGCCGTGCTCTACGCGGTCCTCGCGGGCGTCGCCGTCGCCGCGCCCCTCAAGGGCCCCCTCGACTGGCTCGTGCCGCCACTCTTCCGCGCCGCCGAATACGGGACCATCCTGATCCTGGCGGCTTACGCGGAGGTGAACGGCGCTTTGCCCGCTGCTTTCGGGCTGGTTGCGGCAGTCGCCTACCATCACTACGACACGGTGTACCGCATCCGCGGCGGCACGGGGGCACCCCCGCGCCGGCTGGTGCGGGCGATCGGCGGGCACGAGGGGCGGACGGTGGTGGTCACGGCCGCCGCTGCCCTGCTGCACCACCAGAACCAAGGTTTCACCATCGCGTTGACTGCTTTGGCGGCGGTCATCGCGCTGGCGGTGCTCATCGAGAGCATCCGCTTCTGGGTGTCCTCAGGAGCACCCGCCGTACACGACGAAACAGGAGAACCCGCATGATCGGCCTCGTGCTCGCGGCCGGCGCCGGACGGCGTCTGCGCCCCTACACCGACACGCTTCCCAAGGCCCTGGTGCCAGTGGGACCCGAGGGGAAGGAAGGCGAGCCCACCGTCCTGGACCTGACCCTCGGCAACTTCGCGGAGATCGGTCTGACCGAGGTCGCCATCGTCGTCGGCTACCGCAAGGAGGCCGTGTACGAGCGCAAGGAGGCCCTGGAGCAGAAGTACGGCCTCAAGCTCACGCTGATCGACAACGACAAGGCCGAGGAGTGGAACAACGCCTACTCCCTCTGGTGCGCCCGTGACGCGATCCAGCACACCGTGATCCTCGCCAACGGCGACACCGTGCACCCGGTCTCCGTCGAGAAGACTCTGCTGGCCGCGCGCGGCAACGGCCAGAAGATCATCCTGGCCCTGGACACGGTCAAGCAGCTCGCCGACGAGGAGATGAAGGTCGTCGCCGACCCCGACAAGGGCGTCCAGAAGATCACCAAGCTGATGGACCCGGCCGAGGCGACCGGTGAGTACATCGGCGTCACCCTCATCGAGGGGGAGGCCGCCGCCGATCTCGCGGACGCGCTGAAGGCCACCTTCGAGCGCGACCCCGACCTCTACTACGAGGACGGCTACCAGGAGCTGGTCAACCGCGGCTTCAAGGTCGACGTGGCTCCGATCGGCGACGTCAAGTGGGTCGAGATCGACAACCACGACGATCTGGCGAAGGGCCGTGACATCGCGTGCCAGTACTGACGAGGCTCATCCCCTCGCCGCTCGTCGTCGACATCCGCGCGGGCGCCCTGGACGATCTCGCGGGGGTCCTCGCCGACCAGCGGATCTCCTCCTCCGGCAAGCTGGCCATCGCCATCAGCGGCGGCTCCGGTGCCCTGCTGCGCGAGCGGCTGTCACCGGCGCTGCCGGGCGCGAGCTGGTACGAGGTCGGCGGCGGCACGCTGGATGACGCGATCGAGCTCGCCGACGCCATGAAGTCGGGGCACTACGACGCGGTCGTGGGGCTGGGCGGCGGAAAGATCATCGACTGTGCGAAGTTCGCCGCGGCGCGCATCGGCCTTCCGCTGGTCGCCGTCGCCACCAACCTCTCGCACGACGGTCTGTGCTCGCCGGTCGCGACCCTCGACAACGACGCCGGACGCGGCTCGTACGGGGTGCCCAACCCGATCGCGGTGGTCATCGACCTCGATGTGATCCGTGAGGCGCCGGTCCGCTTCGTCCGCTCCGGTATCGGCGACGCCCTGTCCAATATCTCCGCGGTCGCCGACTGGGAGCTGTCCCACCGCGAGACCGGCGAGCAGATCGACGGCCTCGCGGCCGCGATGGCGCGCCAGGCGGGCGAGGCCGTGCTGCGCCACCCCGGCGGGGTCGGCGACGACGGCTTCCTCCAGGTGCTGGCCGAGGGACTGGTGCTCACCGGCATCTCCATGTCGGTCGCGGGGGACTCCCGCCCGGCCTCCGGTGCCTGCCACGAGATCAACCACGCCTTCGACCTCCTCTTCCCCAAGCGGGCCGCCAGCCACGGCGAGCAGTGCGGCCTGGCCGCCGCCTTCGCGATGCGGCTGCGCGGGGCGCACGAGGAGTCGGAACACATGGCCGAGGTGCTGCACCGGCACGGTCTGCCCGTGCTGCCCGAGGAGATCGGCTTCACCGTGGACGAGTTCGTCCAGGTCGTGGAGTTCGCTCCGAAGACGCGCCCCGGCCGCTACACGATCATCGAGCACCTCGACCTCTCAACCGACGCGATCAGGGACGCATACGCCGACTATGCCAAAGCAGTCAGTCAAGCCATCAGTGGCTGAACTCCGCCCGGTCGTCCACCCCGCAGGGGTCAAGGACCGGCGGAGCGGTGAGCACTGGGCCGGGCGCCTCTACATGCGGGAAATCTCGCTGCGCTGCGACCGGCACCTGGTGAACACCCGGGTCACGCCCAACCAGCTCACGTATCTGATGACCGTCTTCGGCGCCCTCGCCGCCCCGGCCCTGCTGGTGCCGGGGATCGCGGGTGCCGTGCTCGGGGTGCTGATGGTCCAGCTCTACCTGCTGCTGGACTGCGTCGACGGCGAGATAGCCCGCTGGAAGAAGCAGTTCTCGCTGGGCGGGGTGTATCTGGACCGGGTCGGCGCCTACCTGTGCGACGCCGCGGTGCTCGTCGGCTTCGGTCTGCGCGCCGCCGACCTGTGGGGCTCCGGGCGGATCGACTGGCTGTGGGCGTTCCTCGGCACCCTCGCCGCGCTCGGTGCCATCCTGATCAAGGCCGAGACCGACCTCGTCGGGGTCGCCCGGCACCAGGGCGGTCTGCCGCCGGTCAAGGAGGCGGCCGCCGAGCCGCGCTCGTCCGGTGTGGCGCTGGCCCGCAGGGCGGCCGCGGCGCTGAAGTTCCACCGGCTGGTCCTCGGGGTCGAGGCGTCGCTGCTCATCCTCGTGGTGGCGATCGTGGACCAGGTGCGCGGGGACCTGTTCTTCACCCGGCTGGGCGTTGCCGTACTGGCCGGTATCGCCCTGCTGCAAACCCTTCTTCACCTCGTGTCCATCCTCGCGTCGAGCAGGCTCAAGTGAGCGTGAGCGCCATGAAGGTCGGAGCGGTCGTCCTCACGATGGGCAATCGCCCCGAGGAACTGCGCGAACTCCTCGACTCGGTCGCCAAGCAGGACGGCGACCCGGTCGAGGTGGTCGTCGTGGGCAACGGTTCGCCGCTGCCCGCGCTCCCCGAGGGCGTACGGACCATCGAGCTGCCCGAGAACGTGGGCATCCCGGCGGGCCGCAATGTCGGCATCGAGGCGTTCGGACCCGGCGGCTCGGACGTCGACGTACTGCTCTTCCTCGACGACGACGGGCTGCTGCCGGGCACCGACACGGCCGAGCTGTGCCGCCGGGCGTTCGCCGACGATCCGGAGCTGGGCATCATCTCGTTCCGCATCGCCGACCCCGACACCGGCGTCACCCAGCGTCGCCATGTGCCCCGGCTGCGTGCCTCCGACCCGCTGCGCTCCTCCCGGGTGACCACCTTCCTGGGGGGCGCCAACGCGGTCCGTACCACGGTGTTCGAGCAGGTCGGAGGGTTGCCCGACGACTTCTTCTACGCGCATGAGGAGACCGATCTGGCCTGGCGGGCGCTGGACGCCGGCTGGATGATCGATTACCGGTCGGACATGGTGCTGCACCATCCGACCACCGCGCCGAGCAGGCACGCGGTCTACCACCGGATGGTGGCCCGCAACCGGGTCTGGCTGGCCCGGCGTAACCTTCCTGCGCCGCTCGTGCCCGTCTATCTGGGCGTCTGGCTGCTGCTCACGCTGGCCAGGCGTCCGTCGAAAACCGCACTTCGGGCGTGGTTCGGGGGCTTCCGGGAGGGCTGGAAGACACCGTGTGGTCCACGCCGACCTATGAAGTGGCGTACGGTATGGCGCCTGACCCGACTGGGCCGACCTCCTGTCATCTGACAAGCTCGTATCGAAGAGCATCGGGCGCGACCCGGGGCGCGGCCCCGCTCAGCGCACCCTGAAGACGAAAGTGTCAACTGTGAGCGAGACTACGCACGACGGTGCGGTAGCCGTGAGTGCCCCGCCGTCAGCCGACGACGGCCTGTCCCCGGCCGAGCTGGCAGCGAAGTACGGGCTGTCGGTGAGCGGCGCCCGGGTGGGCCTTGGTGAGTACATCCGCCTGATGTGGGGCAGGCGTCACTTCATCCTGGCCTTCTCGTCGGCCAAGCTCACCGCCCAGTACAGCCAGGCGAAGCTGGGCCAGGTGTGGCAGGTGGCGACCCCGTTGCTCAATGCGGCGGTGTACTTCTTCATCTTCGGCCTGCTGCTGAAGAGCAGTCGCGGTATGGAGAACGACGTGTACATCCCGTTCCTGGTGACGGGTGTGTTCGTCTTCACCTTCACCCAGGCATCGGCCATGGCGGGTGTACGGGCGATCTCCGGAAACCTCGGGCTGGTGCGGGCGCTGCACTTCCCCCGCGCCTCGCTCCCCATCTCGTTCTCGCTCCAGCAGCTCCAGCAGCTCCTCTTCTCGATGATCGTGCTGGTCATCGTGCTGGTGGGCTTCGGCCACTACCCGTCCTTCGCCTGGCTGCTGATCATTCCCACGCTGGCGCTGCAGTTCGTCTTCAACACCGGCCTTTCGCTGATCATGGCCCGGATGGGCGCCAAAACCCCGGACCTCGCCCAGTTGCTGCCGTTCATTCTCCGCACCTGGATGTACGCGTCCGGCGTGATGTTCCCCCTCGCCCGTACGCTCCAGCACGCGGGGGCGAGCAAGTGGATGTCGGACGCCATGCTGGGGAACCCGGCGGCGGTCTACATGGACCTGATGCGGTACGCGCTGATCGACGACTACACCTCGGCGAACCTGCCGCCGCACGTCTGGGCGCTGGCCCTGGGCTGGGCGGTTCTCTTCGGCGCCGGAGGCTTTGTGTACTTCTGGAAGGCAGAGGAGCAGTACGGCCGTGGCTGAGCGAACCCTGGACAAGACTGCCGAGGCTGCCAAGGCGGAGCAGACCGCCCAGGCGGCTCCCGCACCGTCGCGGGAGCCCACCGTCGTCGCCGACGACGTGCATATCGTCTACCGCGTCAATGGCGGCCCCAAGGGGCGCGGCAGCGCCACCGCAGCGCTGAGCCGCATCATGCGCCGCAAGGGCTCCCCCGGTATGCGCGAGGTGCACGCCGTGCGCGGGGTCACCTTCGTGGCGTACAAGGGCGAGTCGATCGGCCTGATCGGGTCCAATGGCTCCGGTAAGTCGACCCTGCTCAAGGCCGTGGCGGGGCTGCTGCCCACCGAGCGTGGCAGCGTCTACACCGATGGCCAGCCGTCGCTGCTCGGTGTGAACGCGGCGCTGATGAACGACCTCACCGGTGAGCGGAACGTCATCCTCGGCGGTCTGGCCATGGGCATGTCGCGTGAGCAGGTCCGGGAGCGCTACCAGGACATCGTGGACTTCTCGGGCATCAACGAGAAGGGCGACTTCATCACCCTGCCGATGCGCACGTACTCCTCCGGTATGGCGGCCCGGCTGCGCTTCTCCATCGCCGCGGCCAAGGACCACGATGTGCTGATGATCGACGAGGCGCTGGCCACCGGCGACCGGAAGTTCCAGAAGCGCTCCGAGGCCCGTATCCGCGAGCTCCGCCAGGAGGCCGGCACGGTCTTCCTCGTCAGCCACAACAACAAGTCGATCCGGGACACCTGTGACCGGGTGCTGTGGCTGGAGAAGGGCGAGCTGCTGATGGACGGCCCGACCGACGAGGTCATCAAGGCGTACGAGAAGGAGACCGGCAAGTAGTCGCTCCGCGAACGCCGACTCCATAAACCATCAGGCCCCGCCGGGCAACCCGGCGGGGCCTTGTTGTCCACAACCGGACCATCTGCCCCGCATCGGGAATGGGTGTGGACGCATGGCACGTTGGGCAGGGCAACGGGGGAATCTGCACGGGGGGCTAACGGGGTGGCCAAGAACGGGGCCGTGGGCGGAAGCAGCCATGCCGAGAGGGTGTTCCGCGTGCAGCGGGCCTTCACCCAGCTCGGCGGACGGGCCCATGGGCCCGGGGCGCTGGCCAGAGCGGCGGAGCTGGACGATTCGACCGTCTACCGGATTCTGCAGTCCGGGGTGCATCAGGGCATCTTCGTCCGCGAGGGCCGGGGGCTGTACCGGCTGGGCTCGGCGGCCCCGCAGCTCGGCCTGAAGGCGCTGGCCCACTCGCCCGCGCCGGAGGCCGCCCATGCTCTGCTGGAGGCGCTGCGCCGGGCCACCGGGGGGCTGGCCTTCCTCTATCTGCTGGCGCCGTTCGGCGGCGCCCACCGGCAGTGCGCCGATATGGCCGTGGGCGATTCCGATCTGACGGAGCTGGGGATGACGCCCCGTGCGGTGCAGACCGTCGAGCACTCGCTGCGGGTGGGCGCCGCGGGGCGGGCGATCCTGGCGTATCTGCCGGAGACGATCCAGTCGGAGGTGCTGGACCGGCCGGTGCCCGCCGAGGCCGGCCCCGGGGCCTTCCGGGACGATGCGCGGCTTCTCGCCTCGCTGGACCGGATCAGGACGCGGGGCTACGCGCTGGGCCATGAGGAGTGCGCGGCGGGGTGGAACGAGTGTGCGGCGCCGGTCACTTGGGACGGGCTGGTGATGGGCTCGGTGCTGGTGATGAAGCCCAAACAGGTCATGACGCGGTGTCCGGTGACCGTCATCGGGGCGGTGGAGCAGACGGCGGCGGCGCTGGCCGATCTGGGGCGTGGCAGTCCGGCCGAGCCGGATGAAAATGATTCGAGACTGAAGTAAATTTACGGTAACACGAGTAAACGTGAAGCGCATTCCCCGCGCTTCACCAGCCCTTTCTCGCGAGGCGAGAAAGGGTCGGAAATCCTTGACTCGTACGGGTGTACGGCCGCAATAATCAAGAGGGCAATCCAGTCTGATTCTTGCATGAGCGGCGGCTCTACGCGCCGCACACTAGGGGGAAACGTCACCGTGTCCGACAGGGGCGGTCTTGCCGTCGTGCCCGATATTCCCGCACCGAACTGGACGCGGGAGCTTGAGCGTGTGCCGTTGTTATCGGTCAGGGAGGCCCAGGCCTTTGCGCTGCTCGGCGCGGGGTGGTCCAACCGCCGTATCGCACTGCGGCTCCAGGTGACCGAGCGCACGGTGAAGGCGCATGTGGCGTCAATACTCGCGAAACTGCAGGTGGAATCGAGGCTGCAGGCCGGTCTCGTCGCCCTCAGCTACCGGCACCTGTACCAAAGTACAGTTCCCGGGAGGATCGTGGCCGGATAGCGTTGTCCGTGTCTGCCCGTTTATCCCTCGGCCGGATATCGACTTGAACGAACCCGTCGCACACCAAACGCGCCGTCATAGGAAAGGTATTCATGTCTGACCGTTCCGGCCCGAGCGTAATGAACCCCGTGTGGACGCTGGTGGTGTCCGGACTCACCGTCTTCATGGCCGCCTTGGACAACCTCGTCGTCATCACCGCGCTGCCCGCCATCCAGAAGGACCTGGGCACCAGCCTCCAGGACCTGGAGTGGACGGTGAACGGCTACACCCTCACCTTCTCGGTCTTCCTGATGGCCGGTGCGGCCGCCGGGGACCGGTTCGGGCGCCGCCGGGTCTTCCTGGCCGGCCTCGTCGTCTTCACCGGGGCCTCCGCCGCCGCGGCGCTGTCCGGCAGTGCGGACACCCTGATCGCCGCCCGGGCCGTACAGGGCCTCGGGGCGGCCGTGGTGATGCCGCTGACGCTGACGCTGCTGACCGTCGCCGTCCCCGAGCGCCGGCGCGGTCTCGCGCTGGGCGTCTGGGGCGCCCTCAGCGGGCTCGCGGTCGCGCTCGGCCCGCTGATCGGCGGGGCCGTGGTGGAGAAGATCTCCTGGGAGTGGATCTTCTGGGTCAACGTGCCGATCGGCGTGCTGGTGCTGGTGCTCGGCCTCTGGAAGCTGGCCGAGTCCACCCGCCCGGACACCTCGCTCGACCCGGTGGGCACCGTCCTGGTCAGCCTCGGGGTGTTCGGCGTGGTCTACGCGCTGGTGTCCACCACCGAACACGGCTGGTCCAGCGGCCGGGTGATCGGCTTCCTGGCCGGCGGCCTGGTGGTCCTCGCGCTCTTCGTCGGCTGGGAGCTGCGCACCGCCGAACCCATGCTGCCGATGCGGCTGTTCCGCAATCGCGCGTTCAGCGCGGTCAACGCGGCCAGCCTGCTGATGTTCGCGGCCATGTTCGGACTGGTCTTCCTGCTCACCCAGTTCATGCAGAACATCCAGGGCTTCTCGCCGCTGGAGGCGGGCGTGAAGATGCTGCCGTGGACGGCGATGCCGGTCCTCGTCGCCCCGCTGGCGGCGCTGCTGACCGCCCGGCTCGGCAATCGTCTGGTGGTCGCCGCGGGCCTGCTGTTCGAGGCCGTGGGGCTGGGCTGGCTGGCGTCCGTGGTCAGCGCGGACACCGCCTACGCCGACCAGGTGCCCGGTCTGGTGCTCGGCGGAATCGGCCTCGGGCTGTTCTTCTCGCCCGTCGCGGAAATGGCGATGAGCATCGTCGCACCCCGCGACCAGGGAATCGCCTCGGGCGCCAACAACACCTTCCGGGAGCTCGGCGGCGCACTCGGCGTCGCGGTGCTCACCTCCGTATTCACCACACTGGGCGGATACGGCTCGCCCCAGGAATTCGTGGACGGGCTGCGACCCGCCGCCTGGATCGGCGCCGGAATCGCCGCCCTCGGCTGTCTGGCCATTCTCACGGCACCGCGCGGCCGCACCGTACCCGGCGAAACGAAGGTGATTTCTTCGGGAGCCGCCGAGGATTCCTACACGGGAAACCTCCCGAGTCGGTCGCGCAACTAAATTCGACAGAGCGAAGACAGAGCGAAAAAGATGATCCACCGGCCCCCGGATCCCGGGTGACCGTTGGGTATGGGGGTCGCTATGTACGACGTCATTGTGGTAGGAGCGCGCATCAGTGGGGCATCGACGGCGATGCTCCTGGCAAGAGCGGGATACCGGGTCCTTCTCCTGGACCGGGCCAAATTCCCCGGCGGCAAGGGGGCCGCCACAAATCTGGTCCACCCCCCGGGAATTCTCCGGCTGAAGCGCTGGGGACTGCTGGACGAGGTGGCGGCCACCGGCTGCCCGCCCATTCACTCGTACGGTCTGCAGAGCGGCCCCGTCCAGCTCATGGCCAAGCTGCCCGCCGTCGAGGGCGTGGCCGAGGCCTACTCCCCGGAGCGCGCCAAGCTGGACGAGATCCTCCTTGAGGCCGCCGTCAAGGCCGGGGCGGAGCTGCGGGAACAGGTCGCGCTGCGCGAACTGCTGACCGACGCCCAGGGCACCGTCATCGGCGTCCGGGCCGAGACCGAGGACCGCACTCCCCTCATCGAGCACGCCCGGCTGGTGGTGGGCGCCGACGGTTCCAACTCCACCGTCGCCCGGCTGGTGGGGGCCGAGAAGTACGACTCCCACCCGGTGCTCAACAAGAGCCACTGGTCGTACTGGGCCGATCTGCCGCACGACGGCAAGGTGCGCACCTACCGCCACCGCCATCAGCACGCCTTCACCTGGCCCACCCACGACGGCCTCACCATCGTCGGAGTGGCCCTGCCGGTGGGGGACTTCAAGGCGTCCCCCGACCAGGAGCGCGATGCCACGGTCATCGCCGCCTACGAGGACGTCGACCCCGAGTTCGCGGCGCGGCTGCGGGAGACCCGGCGCGTCGACAAGTGGATGACCGGCGCGGTCCCCAACTTCCTGCGCCACTGCCACGGCCCCGGCTGGGCCCTCGTCGGCGACGCGGGCTACACCCGCGACCCCATCACCGCCGCCGGTATCACCGACTCCCTGCGCGGTGCCGAACTGCTCGTGGACGCCGTGGAGCCCGCCCTGTCCGGCGACCGTGACCTCGCCGCCGCGCTCGCCGACTACGCCCGGCGCCGCGACGCCCTGGTGGGCGGCCACTTCCGGTACACCCGCGACCATGCCGCGATCGGCGACTACAACCGCGAGGAGCTGGAGTTCATCCGGGCGATGGCGCGCAGCCCGCACCACGGCAGCGGCATGGTCGGGATGTTCGCCACGATCGTCCCGCCCGCCGAGTTCTACTCCCCGGCCAATATCCACGCCCTCTTCGAGCACATCCCGCCGGGCCCCGAGCCGGGCTGGAAGATCCGGATGGTGCGCTGGCTCGTCCGCGGCGCCCCCAGGCATCTGCCCCCGGCGACCCGGCTCGCCGACCGGCTGATCGCCGCCAACCTCGGGAGCATGGGCACCTTCCTGCTCGACTCCCCGGCCGCCGGCGCCGCTTAGGGGGTGTCCGACGGATCGTGACGCCTGCGGCGGGCCGCTCCCCTCCCCGCCCCTTCCCACAGCATTGATATGCGGCTCCGCCGCGTGGTGGGGCCCCGCCCCAGACCCCGGGGTCCAGGGGCGAAGCCCCTGCCACGCGACGGACACCCCCTGGCCCGGCTCTCCCGCGGCACGCCCACACGGCACGGCCGCGATCTCACAACGGCCATCGGCCGCCCACAGCGCCGCGTCACCCGCGCGGGTGACGCACCTCACTCACCGTCACCACCCCACTCATGGAGGCATCGGCATGTCCAGCAATCCGTCCACAGGCGTCACCACGGCCTTTCTCTTCCCCGGACAAGGCGGCTTCGACGGCGAGGCGCTCCGCCGGGCGAAGGAGCGCCATCCCCAGATCGGCCGGGTCTTCGAGCGGCTCGACGCCGTGACCGAGGAGCTCTACGCCAGCCGCATCTCCGAGGTGCTCTTCGGCGAGCGCAAGGCCGATCTGCGCGATCTGCTCGACAACGACCCCTGGGCCTCCCAGGTCGCCATCTACGGCGCGGGCCTGGCCGCCTACGAGATCCTCGCCGCCCAGGGCGCCACCCCCGACGTCCTGGCCGGGCACAGCCTCGGCGAGATCACCGCCCTGGTGGCGGCCGGGGCGTTCTCGGCCGAGGACGGGGTCCGGATCGTCGCCCGGCGCGTCGCCGTGATCGAGCGGCAGGGCGGTGTCGACGGCCGCATGGTGGCCCTGGCCGCGAGCGCCGAGCGCACCCGCAAGCTGCTGGAGCTGGTGGACGAGCCGCTGCTGGCCGTCGCCACCGAGAACCACGACGAGCAGACCGTGGTCAGCGGCCCCGCCGGAATCCTGGACCGGGTCGTGGCGATCGCCGGACAGCTTGACGTGGGCGCCATCGAGATCGACACCCCCTTCCCCTTCCACACCCCGGCGCTCGCCCCCGCCGCCCCCGAGTTCGCCGCCTACGTTCGGAAGCTGGACCAGCATCCGCTGAACCGCCCGGTCTACTCGCCGATCCTGCAGCGCTACTACGAGCCGGGCGATGTGCTCGCCGATCTGCTGGCCGAGCACTTCACCCGGCCGGTGCGGTTCGCCGCGGCCGTACGGCATCTGCGGGAGAGCGGCGCCGAGGTGTTCGTGGAGGCGGGCGGGCGCGCCGCGCTCTCCAAGCTGGTCGCCAAGGTGACCGATGGCTCCGAGGTGCGGTCGCTGCCCACGCTGGCCCTGACCGGCGGACGGCTCGCGCTCGACGGAACCCTCGAGGCGCTGCGCGAGGCCGGTCTGGCCGCGCCCGAGCGCGGCGGGCTCGCCGAGCTGCTGGCCCCCTCGGTGCCCTCCGACGTCTTCGCGGCGTACTGGAGCGAGCGCGGCCACATGGTGCTGGAGCTGGTCCGCACCGAACTGGACGCCTTCCGCAAGTCCGCCGAGGCCGGGCGCCCCGAGCCCGAGCCCGAGCCCGCTGCCAAGGCCACCGCGGAGCCCGAGCCCGCACCGGCTGCCCCGGCCCCGGCCCCGTCGGCGTCGGCCTCGGCCTCGTCCGAGCCGCGGCCGGAGGAGTACGACCGCGAGCAGCTCTTCGATGAGCTGCGGACCCTCTACGCCGAGGCGCTCGAATACCCCGAGGACGTCTTCGAGGACGAGGTGCAGTTGGAGGCCGAGCTGGGAGTCGACTCCGTCAAGCAGGTCGAGCTCCTGTCCAGGGTCTCCAGTCGGTACGGGCTGCCGCCGCGCGAGTCCGGCTTCCGGC
Source organism: Streptomyces violaceusniger Tu 4113 (assembly GCF_000147815.2). Taxonomy (NCBI): domain Bacteria; kingdom Bacillati; phylum Actinomycetota; class Actinomycetes; order Kitasatosporales; family Streptomycetaceae; genus Streptomyces; species Streptomyces violaceusniger. The sequence goes on from NC_015957.1 coordinate 2,933,199, forward strand.
TGGCCACCTACAACACCATGGGCAAGATCACCGACTTTGTGCTGCAGCAGATGAACGACCAGGGGGCCCATGCGCCCGCCTCCGCCACGGGCTGAAGCGCCCACCCTCTCGTCGCAGAAGGAGTCAGTCGTTCCATGAAAGACCTCACGGGGAAGGTGGCCCTGGTCACCGGAGGTTCCAAGGGCGTGGGAAAGGCGATCGCGCGCACCCTCGCGGCCCGCGGCGCCGACATCGTCCTCAACTATTTCCACTCGCACGACCAGGCCAAGCGCACCAGGGACGAACTGGTGGCAACCGGCGCCCGGGTCGAGCTCGCACGGGCCTCGGTGGTCCGGCAGGAGCAGGTCGACCGGATGTTCGCCGAGATCGAGGAGCGCCACGGGCGGCTGGACATCCTGGTCAACAGCGCCGCCAACGGGGCCCTGCTGCCCCTGGCCGAGGTGACCGACGAGGACATCGCCAAGGCCATCGACACCAACTACAAGGGGGGACTGCGCTGCGCCCGCGGCGCGGCCCCGCTGATGGCGCGCACCGGCGGCGGGTCGATCGTCACCGTCTCGGCGCTCGGCGGCTCGCAGATGGTGATGGCCAACTACTCGGCCTGCGCCCCCGCCAAGGCGGCCGCCGAGGCGGCGACCCGCTATCTCGCGGTGGAGTTCGCCCCGCTCGGCATCCGGGTGAACACCGCCTCGGCCGCGATGCTCGAAAGCGATGTCGCGGACAAGTTCCCCCGGGCCCGGGAGATGCAGGAGGTGATCGCCAGGGCGACGCCTTTCGGACGGCTGGGCACCGCTGAGGAGTTCGCCGACGTCGTCGCCTTCCTGGCCTCCGACGCCTCGCGGTGGATCACCGGACAGGTGGTGCTCGCGGACGGGGGACTGACGCTGGGCGCCGCCCTCCTGTCCCCGCCCGCCGCCGCCCCCGTACGGGAGGAGGCCGCACGGGAGCCCGAGTCCGAGCCCGTCGCGGCGCCCGAGCCCGTACGGCCCGAGCCCGTACGGCCCGAGGCCGCCCAGGCCGCCGCCGTCACCGAGGCCGCCGTCACCGAGACCGTGGACGCGCCCGGCCCCGGCCTGCCCCCCGATGTCCCCGACGACGCGATCGCCGTCGTCGGCATGGGCCTGGCGGGCGCCGGGGCGAACAGTCCCGAGGAGTTCTGGAAGCTCCGTACGACCGGTGACGAGCTGTTCGTCAAGATCCCCCGGGACCGCTGGCGGCATGAGAACTTCCACGCCGTCGACACCGCCGCCGAGGACAAGGCGTACGCCGACCGCTGCGTCTTCATCACGGACTTCGAGGCCGCCCCCGGCTCCGTCGACAGCATGGCCGACGGCACGGACGACCACGAGCTGACCACCATGTGGCTGCGCCACAGCCTGGTCCAGGCCCTGGACGGGGTGCGCCACCAGGACACCGACCGCTGCTCCTTCGTCGTCGGCTACACCCCCGACGGCAGCCAGCACCTCGAAGAGGCCGGGGTGCTGGACAGCGTCACCCGGATGACGCAGGACATCCTCCGGGACCTCCCGCTGGAGGACGGCGAGCGCACCACCCTGGGCGGCGACATCGAGGCGGCCCTGACCCGCCGCTACTGGCGCGCCGGCCGGGACCGCTCGCGCTTTCTGCCGCATCGCGTCGGCGAGCTGGCGATGCGCGGGCTGCTGCCGCCCTCCACCGAGCTGCACATGGTGGACACCGCCTGCTCCTCCTCTCTGTACGCGATCGACATCGCCGCCAAGGGTCTGCTGATGGGCAAGCAGGACATCGCGGTCTGCGGCGGCGCCTTCGCGCTCGCGCCGCGCGGCACCGTGCTCTTCTCCAAGCTCCAGGGGCTCTCCAAGCGCGGTGAGGTGCACGCGCTCGACGAGGACGCCGACGGGGTGATCTTCGCCGACGGCGCCGCGCTGGTCGTCCTCAAGCGGCTGAGCCGGGCGCGGGCCGACGGGGACGAGGTGCTCGGGGTGCTCCGGGCGTTCGGCTCGTCCTCCGACGGCAAGGGCAAGGCCATCTACGCGCCCAACGCCGCCGGCCAGAGCCTGGCGGTGCGCCGCGCCTTGGAGGCGGGCGAGGTCGAGGGCTCCGCGGTGAGCTGGGTCAACGCCCACGCCACCGGCACCCCGGCCGGGGATCTCGCCGAGTTCACCACGCTGCGGGAGTACTACGGCACCGCCGGACCGGCCGCGGTCACCTCCAACAAGTCCCTGATCGGCCACACCGGCTGGGCGGCGGGCGTGGTCTCGCTCATCGAGAACCTGCTGGGCCTGGCCGAGCACACCATCCCCGGTCAGTTCCGCTTCTCCCGGCCCCGAGAGGACTTCCGGCTCGCCGAGACCGGACTGGAGATCACCCCCGAGCACAAGGAGTGGCCGGGGAAGCCGGAGGGCCCGCGGCTGGCCGCGGTGTCCGGTTTCGGCTTCGGCGGCACCAACGCCCATCTGATCGTCTCCGAGCACCGGCCGCGCCCCGCCGCCGCGAACGCCACCACCGACCGGGCCCCCGCGACCGTCACCAAGGTCCCCGACCCCGGCAGCCGGGTGGCGATCGTCGGCTGGTCGGCCCATCTGCCGGGGCTGGAGGGCCGCGAGGAGGTCACCCGCTGGCTGGGCGGCGGTCCGCGCCCCCGCGACAGCTTCGGCGAGCAGTACCCGGCGCCGCCGTTCAACAAGGTCCGGCTGCCTCCCAAGACCATCCGCGCGCTGGACCGCTGCCAGCTCATGATCGTGGAGTGCGCCCATCAACTCCGGGACCAGATGGCGGACTTCTGGCAGGAGCGGGCGCTCAAGACCGGCGTGTTCGTCGGCCATATGGGCCCGACCCGCGCCGCGATGCTCTACGCCAACCGCTGCTATCTCGACGACATCGCCGAGGCGATCGGCGAGCTGGACTCCGATGCCCTGCCGGGGGTTCTGGAGCGGCTCGGCGACCGCGTACGCGACATGATCCCGGCCTCCAACGAGGACTCCTTCCCCGGCCAGATGCCCAACATCATCTCGGCCCGGGTGGCGAACTACTTCGACCTCAACGGCCCGAACATGACGATGGACTCCGGCTTCGCCTCCGCCGTCTCCTCCATCACCTCCGCGGGCCGCTATCTGCGCACCGGGGAGCTCGACTTCGCGCTCGCGGGCGGGATCAACGGCAACAGCCTCCCGGAGTACCGCACGCTGATCGGCGAGCTGCTGCCGCCGGAGGCCGAGGAACTCGCCGAGGGCGCCTTCCTGTTCGCCCTGACCACCGAGGAGCGGGCCCGCGCCGCGGGGCTCGAGGTGCTCGCGTACGTGGACGAGCCGCTCGGTGCCGTCGAGGCGGGGCGCGGCGAGGCCGCCCCGGACGAGATCCTGCTGTGCGGCGCGCCCGCGCCCGAGCACGCCCGCTATCTGGGCGCGGCCGGTGGTCTCGCCGTTCTCAAGGCGCTGCACCGGCCCTCGGGGAGCGTGGAGATCGCCACCGACGAGAGCGAGGGCGCCGCCGGGGCCCGGCTCCGGCTGACCATCCCGGGGGCCGGTGAGGACGCCGGGCCCGGCCCCGCCGAGGCGGCCCCGGCCGCGCTGCCCGCCGCGTTCGCCACCGACGGACGGCTCGCGGACGGCACCCCCGTGCGGGTCCGCCGCCAGGTGCCCGTCCTGACCGAGCTGCCCGCGCGCACCGTGCGCGAGCGCACCCGGTTCCTCCCCGCGGGCGCGGTGGTGCTCACCGACGCGCCCGAGCTGCTCGCCGGTGCCGCGCCGCCGGACGCGGACCTCACCGTCCTGTCCACGGCGCCGCTCGGGGCCCCGCGCCCCGGCTGGCACCATCTGTCCGAGGTCACCGAGGAGTCGGTCCGCCGGGCCCTGGCCGGTGCGGGCCCCGGGGCCATCCACCTCAGGGTGGTCGCCGACCTCGGCCGGGCGCCCACGGACGGCCCCGCGCCCGGCCTCACCGCCCTGCACGACGCCGCCTATCTGACGCTCCAGCACGCCTACGACGACCTGGGCGACCCCGGCTCCTCGGCCGTGGCGCTGCTGCTGGGCGCCGCGCCCGGCGGCACCCCGCATCCGTACACCGGGCTCTTCACCGGGCTGTGGAAGACCGCGGCCCTGGAGCGCGACGCCTGCCTCGCCTTCACGCTCTGCACCTCCGCCACCGACCTCACCGAGGCGATGGCCCGGGCCGAGGAGGAGAGCGCGGCCGAGCGGGTCTTCCCCGCGGTGTTCGACATCGACGGCGTACGGAAGACGTACCTGCTCTCCGACGAGCCGGGCGGCCCCGGCGAGGGGGCGCCGGCCGTCCTCGGCCGGGACTCCGTCGTGGTGGTCGCCGGAGGCGCCCGGGGCATCACCGCCGAGGTGGTCAAGGCGGTCGCCGAGCACTTCCGGCCCCGGCTCTACGTCCTCGGCAGCAACTCCCTGGACGACTGGCCGCCGGAGACCTATGAGGGCACCCACGAGGAGTTCGCCGCCCGCCGCGCCGGCTACATCAAGACGGAGATCGCCCGGCGCGACGGCCGCACCGTCGCCGACATCAACCGCGCCTTCGACCGCATGGTCAACGCCCGCTGGGCGCGCCGGAACCTGGACGAGATGGCCGCCCACAGCGGCGCCGGCCGGGTCACCTACCTCGCCTGCGACATGCGCGACGGCGACGCGGTGGACGCGGCGATCGGCCGGGTCCTGGACGAGCAGGGGCGGATCGACCTGCTGGTCAACGCCGCCGGGCTGCAGCGCTCGGGGCTGATCAAGGACAAGAGCTTCGCCGAGTTCACCGCCATCCGCGATCTGAAGCTGGACTCCTACCTCCACCTCAAGCACGCCCTGCGCACCGCGCCGCCCCGGCTGTGGTGCAACTTCGGCTCGCTGCTGGGCTACTTCGGACAGCTCGGGGAGGCCGACTACGCCGCGGCCAACGACTTCCTGGCCGCCGCCGCCACCCACACCCGGGCCACCGATCCGCGGACGGACGAGTTCACCATCGGCTGGACGCTGTGGGAAGGCGTCGGCATGGGCGCCAACGAGCTGACCAAGGCGTACTACGAGCGCGCCGGGTCGTACAGCAACATGGCCATCGCCGAGGGCATCCACCACTTCGTCCAGGAGCTGCACGCCCCGGTGCGGCGCCCCTCCGTCGTCCACCTCGGCGACGCCGAGCGCGCCACCGTCGAGCGCTTCTACCCCGGCTATCTGGCCACCACGGGCGAGGCGGAGCGGCCCGCGTTCTTCCTGCGCCGGCTGCTGGAGGCCGATGAGCGGTCCGTGGTCTACGAGTGCCCCTTCGACCTGGAGACCGACGGCTATCTGGAGCACCACACGGTGCGCGGCGAGGCCACCCTGCCCGGCACCTTCGTCACCGAACTGGCCGCCGAAGCCGCCCGCGCCCTGGTCCCCGGCAAGCGGGTGATCGCCTTCGAGGACCTGCGCTTCGAGCACTTCCTGCGGGTCTACCGCGACCTCCCGGCCGGTCCGCGGCGCATCCGCGCGGAGCTGGTCGACAGCCCCGGCGAGGTGACCGTCGTCCAGGTGCGGATCACCGAGGACGTGGTCGCGCCCAGCGGAGTGGTCCTGGTCAAGGACCGGGTCCACTTCCTGGCCCGGGTGCTGCTCGACACCGAGGCGCCCACCGCGCCGCGCTGGGAGGAGTGGCCGGCGGGAGAGGAGACCCCGGTCCCCGACCCGTACCACCAGCCCGGCTCCCCGGTGCGGCTGACCGGCCCGTTCGTCTCCACCACCGACACCCGGATCCACCCCCGGGGCAAGCGCGCCCGCTACGCGCCCGGCATCCCGGCGGGCGACCTGGTGTGGTCCCGCTTCACCGTGCCGTCCATCCTGCTCGACGGGCTGGCCCGGGTGGGGGTGCTGGATCTGGTCGACGGGCATCTGGTGCCGGTGGCCGCACCGCTGTCGATCCGCCGGATCGATCTGTACGAGGAGATCAGCGACCACGATCTGGCCGCCTCCGGGGAGGCCGTCGACCTCTTCGTCACCCCGCCCGGCTTCGATCTGACGGCCGACGCCATCAGCAACCGCTTCGTCGCGGTGCGGCCCGACGGCCGGATGCTCCTGCAGATGAAGGACATGCGGGCCACCCTCATCGGCTACATCGACGCCGAGACCGGCGAGGCCGTCCCCGTCGAACAGGCAGCAGCGGGGGAGGACCGGACATGACCCTGGCCGAGGAAGGCGCGCCGGTCCAGCCGGTGACCCGGATGGTGTGGCGGCTCACCGAGCTGCCGCCCCCCGCCGGGCCGCACCCCCGGCTCGCCGGGATACGGGTGCTGCTGATCGGCGGCGAGGAGGACATCGCCGCCGGTGTGGAGCGCGAACTGAAGGAACACGGCGCGCTGGTGCGCCGGGAGCCGGACGGCCCCGGCCCCGTGGACGCCATCGTCGACCTCACGGTGGGCCGGGCGTACGACCCGGACCCCGCCGCCTTCGCCGGGGCCTGGCGGGAGGCGCTGACCGAGACCGTGACCGCGCTGCGCGGCGTGTACGACGACTGGGCGGCGGAGACGACCGCGGACCGGCTGTTCTATCTCGCCGTCAGCTATCTCGGCGGCGGGATGGGCCAGCATCCGCGCGACGGTCTGGAGCAGCCCCTGGGCGGCATCTGGGCGGGGCTCGCCAAGACCCTGCACCGGGAGTTCCCCAATGTGAACGCCCGCGTCGTGGACATCGACCTGGCCGCCTCCGCCGACCTGCCCGGCATCGTCGCCGCCGAGCTCGGCCGCACCGGCGAGATCGAGGTCGGGCACCGGGACGGCCGCCGGTTCACCCTCACCCCCGAGGACCGGCCCGTGGCCGCGCCCGCCCTCACCCTCGGCCCCCAGGACACCGTGCTGATCTCCGGCGGCGGCCGGGGCATCGGCTGGGAGCTGGCCCGCTCGCTGGCCGCCCGGCACGGCGTACGGGTCGTGGTCACCGGCCGGGAGCCGTTCCCGAGCGGGGACGAGCCCTGGTTCGGCGTGGACGAGGCCGGCTGGAAGCGGTACGAGAAGGGGGTCTGGGCGGGCCGTACGAAGGGCGAGTCGCCCGCGAAGACCCGGGCCCGGCTCGCCCGCACCCACCGCCTGTGGGAGCTCGCCACCCATCTGACCCGCGCCCGGCGGGAGGGGCTGCGCGTCGAGTACGCGCGCTGCGACTTCACCGACCGCGCCCAGGTGCGCGAGCTCATCCGGCGCGAGGACGCGCTGGAGGGCGGCAGGCTCGCCGGAGTGGTGCACAACGCCGGAGTGGACACCTCCGCCCGGCTGCCGAAGAAGACCGACGAGGAGATCCTGCGCACCGTCGAGGTCAAGATCGAGGGCTTCCTCAACGTCTTCGAGGAGGTGCGGAGGCGCGACCTGAAGTTCTTCTGCAGCGTCGGCTCCCTCACCGGACGCCTCGGCGGCATGGTGGGCCAGCTCGAATACGCCGCGGCCAACGACGGGCTGGCCCGGCTCGGCCAGTGGGCCGCCCGCCGGGCCGCGTTCCCCGTGATGACCCTCGCCTGGCCCACCTGGGACCGCATCGGGCTGATCGCCAACTTCGCCGCCACCCTGCGCTACATGGCCGCGATCGACGTGGCGGACGGGCTGGAGCGGTGGCGGGCCGAACTGCTGGGGGCCTCCGAGGGCGAGGTCACCTTCGTCGGGCCGCTGGGCCAGGCCATCGACCCGGGACAGGCCATCGGTTATCCCGTGGTGCCCGCGCTGCCCGGTTTCGCCACCGCCTATCCGAAGATCTTCCACCTCGGTGAGGTGACCGCCTACCAGCCGCACGCCCGGATGACGGCACGCGTCGTCCTCGACCCCCAACACACCCCCGCGCTCGGCGACTTCCGCATCGACGGCGCCCCCGCGCTGCCGCCTTCCCTCGTGCTGGAGAACGCCCTGCGGGCCGCCGAATGGATCGTCCCGGAGGACTTCCCGGCGCTCACGGCCGGTGTTCTGGAGGAGATCGTGGTGCCGCTGTCGCTGCTGCGCCTGGACGGCCGGGCGATCCGGCTGGTCCGCGAGGCCCGCGGCTTCCACGAGGGGCACAACTGGATCGTCGAGGTCCGCTACCGCCGGGAGGGGGCCGGGGACGGCGCCGAGGCGAGCCTGCGCGTCGTCCACGAGACCGGCGCGCCACGGCCGCCCGCCCCGCCGAGCCCCACCGCCCGGCAGACCACCACCCTCCGCTCCGGGCCGCCGTTCCTGCACTGGCGCGGCGCCGTGGTGCCGCTGTCGGCGTGGACGGTGGGACCGGAGGGCCGAGTGGCGGCCGAGGTCCCGCGCTGCCTGCCGGCCGACCTGTGGGCGACGCCCCTCGTGCCCGGGACGGCCCTGCCGGTCGCCGCGCTGGAGAACGTGGTGCGGCGGTGCACCACCCGGGGCGACGGCCTCTCGGTCACCGCCGACCCACTGATCCTCGGCCGCATCACACCGCACTCCGCCGAGCGCGGACCCACCCGCATCGAGGGCGATCCCTCGCTCGGCGTCTGGCGGATCACCGACGCAGACTCCGGGGAGCCCGTGGCGACCGTCTCGGGACTCTCCGGCCCGCTGGGAAACACCACGGAATAGAAGGGGAACACCATGTCCACTCCCGAACAGAACAAGGCCGTCCTCGAGCGCTACTACGAGCAGTGCCTCAACAAGGGCAATCTGGACGTCATCTACGAGGGCGCCACCGAGGACCACATCAGCCACGGCACCGCCGAGAACGGCAAGGAAGGCGTGGAGCACCTGAAGGAGTGGGTGCGGCTGCAGCGCGCCTCCTTCCCCGACCTCCAGGTCACCGTGAACGACTGGATCCTGGACGGGAACAAGGTCGTCAGCCGGTTCACCGCACGCGGCACCCACACCGGCGACGCCTACGCGGGCATCATCCCGGCGCAGGGCCGCGCGCTGGAGATCCCCGGCATCGTCATCGACGAGTTCAACGACGAGGGCAAGATCGTGGAGAGCTGGTTCTCCATGGACAGCTACGACCTCGCCACCCAGCTCGGGGCGTTCGACGCGCCCCCCGCGTGACCGGCCGCTCGCCGGCCCCGGGACCCGGGGCCGGCCTCCCGGTCCTCATCACCGGCTGCTCCTCCGGCATCGGCCGCGCGTGCGCGCTGCGGCTGCACCGGGCCGGGCATGCCGTGTACGCCACCGCGCGGCGGCCCGAGACGCTGGATGAGCTCGCGGCGCTCGGCATCCGCACCCTGGCGCTCGACGTCACCGACGAGGAGTCCATGGCCACCGCCGTCGCCAAGGTCGAGGCGGCGCACGGCGCGGTCGGGGCGCTGGTCAACAGCGCCGGCTACGCCATGTCGGGCTGTATCGAGGAAGCCTCCATGGCCGAGGTGCGCGAGCAGTTCGAGACCAATGTGTACGGACTGGTCCGGCTCAGCCAGCTTGTGCTGCCCGCGATGCGCGCCCACGGCGGCGGCACCATCGTCAACATCTCCTCCATCTTCGGCCGTTACGCCGTCCCCGGCTCGGGCTTCTACAACGCCACCAAGCACGCCGTGGAGGCGCTCAGCGACTCCCTGCGGAACGAGGTGGCCGACTTCGGGGTGCGGGTCGTCCTCGTCGAGCCGGGCCCGGTGCGCACCACCCGCTTCGGCGCCACCTACGTCGCCAATCTGCGGCCGGTGAGCCGGACGTACGAGACCTTCCGCCGGGAGAGCGCCGAGTACTTCGAGGCGATCTACACCGGCAGCCGCCGGACCCTGGCGGGCACCTTCGCGATCCAGTCCGACGACGTGGCCCGGCGGGTGGCGAAGGTGGTGGCCAAGGGCGCCCGCGGCTCCCGGCCGCGCGCCCGCTACCCCGTCGGACTCCTCGCCCACAGCACGATCGCCCTGCGGCGCCTCGCGCCCGACGTCCTTTTCGACCATCTCTTCGTGCGCCGCCTCTTTCCGGTGCCCCGCGGGCCGCGGCCGCGAAAGCAAGGAGACCACCGATGAGCACAGCGACCTCCGCACCGCGCGTGGCACCCGGCCCCAAGGGCGTCCCGCTGATGGGCAGTCTGGGCCCCTGGAAGCGGAACACCGCCGAATTCCTCCTCGGACTGCAGCGCGACCACGGCGAGATCGTCCGGATGCGGCTCGGCCCCTTCCTGGTGCACCAGGTGACCGAGCCCGAGGCGGTGCGCCGGGTGCTGGTGGAGAACAACGGCAACTACGTCCGCGGCCCGCTCTACGAGCAGTTCGGCGTGGTCATGGGCAAGGGACTGCTCACCACCGACGGTGAGTTCTGGCGCGCCCACCGGCGGGCGGTGCAGCCGGTCTTCCTCAAGAACGCCATCACCGACATCATCCCCAACATCATCCGGGCCACCGAGGAGATGCTGGAGACCTGGGAGGCGAAGGCCGCCGCCGGTGAGCCGGTCGACCTGATGACCGACCTGCTGCGGCTGACCCTGGTCACCCTCAGCCGCTCGCTGTTCGCCTACGACATCAAACCGGACTCGGCGATGCTCAAGACGATCGTGGACGATGTGGTGGAGGTGATGTTCCGGCGCGGCACCGCCACGGAGATGCTGCCCTCGTGGGTGCCGACGGACCGGCAGCGCAAGATCCTCAGGATCCACCGGGTCTTCGACCGCATCGTGGCCGATGTGCGCCGGAGCTACGCGGAGACGGGGGAGGGGCCGCTGATCGCGCTGATGGAGCAGGCCACCGACCCGGCCACCGGTGAGCCCTGGACCGATCAGCAGATCAAGGACGAGCTGCTCACCGTCTATCTGGCCGGCCATGAGACCACGGCCGTCTCCCTGTGCTGGACGCTGCTGTCGATCGCCGGCCACCCCGGGGTCCAGGAGGAGCTGGACGCCGAGATCGCCACGGTGCTCGGGGGCGGGCTGCCGGACGTGGCGAGCGCCGAGTCGCTCACGTACACCAAGATGGTCGTCGACGAGAGCCTGCGGATGCACCCGCCCATCTGGATCTTCCCCAGGGCGGCGGTGGACGCGGACACCCTCGGCGGCTATGACGTCGAACCGGGCTCCTCGGTGCTGCTGTCCCCGCTGGTCTCCCACCACAACCCGCGCCACTGGGACAACCCGCTGGCCTTCGACCCGTACCGGTTCACCCCGCAGGCCATCAAGGAGCGGCCGCGGATGGCGTACCTCCCGTTCGGCACGGGGCCCCGGCAGTGCGTGGGCAACTTCATGGCGCTGCTGGAGCTGCGCGTCATCGTGGCCATGGTGAACCAGCGCTTCCGGATCAGCCGGATCCCGGGGACCGAGCTGAGGTACGGCTCGCCGGTGATCTCGCTGCGGCCGCTGCAGAACGTGATGGTGACGGTGACCCCGCGCGAGCGGAGCACCGCCGGGCCCCGCCCGTCCCGGCGGACCGCCCCCGCCGCCCCCGCCGCCTGCCCCCACCACCCGTAGCCCCGCCGTCACCCGGATCCGGCGTGATCCACCCGTTGGTGGCCGAACCCGCCCTTTCCCGTCTGCCGGAAGGCTGTACGGGTGGTAAAAAATCCGTAAACGCCTTGGGGGAGGGCGAGTTGGGAAGCGCGCCTCTATGGGCGATCGGCCGCCGCCGTGTGCGCCGCGGCCGTCGCGGAGAAGGCGGCGGGCGCGCGCAAGGCGGTGATCATGGACGTGAGGCCCCCTTCCAGCGCGGTCCGAAGGCGTAAGCGGAAGCTGAGTTCCGGGCCGGGCGGGACCCCGTCGCCTTCCTTGATGCCGCGCCGAAGATCTCGCCCGCGAAAGCGCGTCAGGAACTCTCGCGGAGTGAACTGCTGATCGAATGCGAACCGAACTGGCGCGGTAAGGAACGCGCCCGCACCAGCGGCGGGGAGTCGGGGTGAGAGATCGTTACCGACGAGGCGCGGGGGCTTTTCGGGGAAAGCGCGTCCCGTCATGATGTTGACGAGAAAACGGACCCGGTGCGGGAGGACCCGAGCGGCGAGGTCCGTGGGAACCGCCCGGTCCGGGCTTCTCGGACCCGACCTGGCCTCTTCACGAAAGCCCGCGGCCCGGCTGCCCGGATATGGGAGACAAAGGCGGTATCGCTCTTGAGGTAACCACCCTTGCTTCCGCCGCATCCTAATCGTATGGGCCGGACGGCGTGAGTGGATCGACTCCGGGTGAACCACGCGGCAGTGATCCCGTGTCACCGCGACATCCTCCGGCTGAGCCGCGGAAACCCCGGGCCGGCCGAACGCCCCCGCGCCGCCGACCGGAATGCCGTGACCCGTTTTCCCCCGGCGTTCGAGGCTCTCCCGGCGGGCCGAAGTGGAAATCCACGGTGCCGACCGGTCGGTTTTCTCTCCGCTCCTGGTGGAACGGGTGGGACGGGCCGTTTCCCCGCACCTGCCGAGGCCGGCGAGAACGTACTCTCACCTCCGCTAAGAGCGTTTACCGCAGGGCGCCGCCGAGTGCGGCGATCGGCGATTCCCCGGCCGTTGCGAGAGCACTCCCGCGCCTTCTCCCCGAATGAATGTCCGACGTATGTACGGACGCTCCCCCGCGTCGTCCGCTGACCCGGACGGTGGTCGCTGAGCCAACCGGCGGGGCAACCCCACGGATCTGTGGCAGGGTCGGAGGACTAGCAGTTGAACCAGAGCCACTGTCACCGCCGCTGTTCACTAAACGGAGGCGCTGTATCGTGTGCGTGTACGCCGGGTTGTCGAGCGGCGCAGCATCAGGGAGGGGGACGCGTGTCGCCAGGGGAAGCGCACGTCGCACCGTACTCACGGCGCGAGCGCCTGCGCATCGCGACCATCCGTGAAATCAAGGACGTCGCCCGGACACTCCTGGTTCAGGAGGGCCCGGAAAATGTGACCATCCGCGCCATCGCGCGTGAGATGGGCATGACCGCGCCGGCCGTCTACCGCTACTTCAGTAGTCGGGATGCGCTGATCCTTCAGCTTCGGGTGGACATTTTCGAGGAGATGGCCCGCTTCATGCGCGGGGTCCTCGGTCAGCACCCCGAGGAGGAGCCGGGCCGCCGGTGGATCAGCGGCGCCCGCGCACTGCGCGTCTGGGCGATCAAGCACCCCCATGAGTTCGGGCTCATCCTCGGCCCGTGGGCCCCGGGGCTCGGCCGTGAGGAGACCAAGCCCGAGCGCCATATGAGCTGGGTCTTCGGCTCCGTCTACTCCGATCTGGTCGCCGATCTGTGGCGGGTGCGCGGCTTCCCCGCCCCGGAGGTCGAGGAGCTCGACCCCGGGCTCGCGACCACCCTCACCGCGCTCAGCGAGGACCAGGACGTCGACATGCCCCCCGGCGCCATCGCCGTGATGCTCCGCTGCTGGGTGCGGCTGTACGGGGTGATCTCCATGGAGGCGCTCGGCCATATGTCCTTCGCGCTCTCCGAGGGCCAGCACTTCTTCGAGTTCGAGCTCCGCGATCTGTGCCGTGTGCTGGACATCGCCGAGTTCTACGAAGAGGTCGTCTGAGGCCACGCGATGGCCCCCCGGAGACCGGTCCGGGGGCGTCCGCCGGTTACCCGCCCGGCGCCACATCGGAGGTCACATCGGGGTATCGCCCCGTACACGTGTACACCGAGAGGCGTAAGCTGTGGCAATCACCGTCCGGATCATGCCGGAGTCGGCCGTTGTCCCCTGTTCGGGGGCCAGGGGCCGGAGCCCGTTGACAAGACGGAGCGGCGTGTCCGGATCGTGCCGACCCTGGTAACCGGTGTAGAACGGGGGATGTGACGGCATTGGCTAGACGGCCCATCTCCAGCGCTCCCGCGGGGCCCGGTCGCCGGGATCCACGTGGCGTCCTGGGTCTCGCCCGTACGCCTGGCTGTCCACGGTGACCGTCGAGGACGAGCGCAGCGGGTCCCATACCACGTCGAGCAGCCGAAGCGGCGGGCAGGAAGCCGCTCGTGCCGTGCTCGACAAGGCCGCCCACGAGAACTTCCCCGTGGCCCCCTTCTTCCTGCCCCGCGCCTGGCGCACCGATCTGATGGCCGTCTACGGCTACGCCCGGCTGGTCGACGACATCGGCGACGGCGATCTGGCTCCCGGCGGCGCCGACGCCGAACTGCTCGGGCTGGACCGCGACCGGGCGGGCGACGCGCTCGCGATGCTGGACGCGTTCGAGGCCGACCTCCACCGGGTCTTCCAGCCCTTCGGGGAGCCGCGCCATCCGCTGCTGGCGGCCCTGCGCCCCACCGTCCACCGCCATGGCCTCACCCCCGAGCCCTTCCGCGGCCTGATCGAGGCCAACCGCCAGGACCAGCGGATCCGGCGGTACGCCACCTACCAGGAGCTTCTCGACTACTGCGAGCTGTCCGCCAACCCGGTCGGACGGCTCGTCCTCGGCATCACCGGCACCGCGAGCCCCGAGCGGATCCGCCACTCGGACGCCATCTGCACCGCCCTGCAGATCATCGAGCATCTGCAGGACGTGTCCGAGGACCTTCGCAGGGACCGCGTCTATCTGCCCGCAGAGGACATGAAACGCTTCGGTGTGACCGAGGCCGACCTCGCCGCCCCCAGGGGCGGCGCACGGTTGCGCGCCCTGGTCGCGAAGGAGGCGGAACGCGCCGCTGCCCTGCTGAATGAAGGCACCCCCCTGGTGGGTAGCGTCCACGGCAGGCTCAAGGTGCTGCTCGCCGGATTCGTGGCCGGGGGGCGGGCCGCCCTGCGGGCGGTCGCGGCCGCGGGACATGACGTACTCCCTGGACCGCCCAGGCCCACCAAGCTCAGCCTGCTGCGCGAGGTGGGGGCGACACTGCGAAGAGAGGGGTGAGCCGGACCGTGAAGGGATCTCCGCACGCGTCCGCGCCAGTGCTCGCGGCGTACCGCTATTGCGAGGCCGTGACCGGGCACCAGGCCCGCAACTTCGCCTACGGCATCAGGCTGCTGCCGACGGAGAAGCGCCATGCGATGTCGGCTCTGTACGCCTTCTCCCGCCGGGTCGACGACATCGGCGACGGCCCCCTCGACCCGGAGGCCAAGCGGGCCCGGCTGACGGACACCCGTGCCCTGCTGGACCGGATGCGGGGCGGCGGGATCGAGGAGGACGACACCGACCCCGTCGCCGTCGCCGTCGCCCATGCCGCACACCGCTTCCCGATCCCGCTCGACGCGCTGGACGAGCTGATCGACGGCGTGCTGATGGACGTGGCCGGGCAGACCTACGAGACCTGGGACGACCTCAAGGTCTACTGCCGCTGCGTGGCGGGCGCCATCGGGCGGCTGTCGCTCGGCGTCTTCGGGACCGCCCCCGGCACCGGCCACAGCGAGGACGAGCTCGAGCGCGCCCCGTACTACGCCGACACCCTCGGGCTCGCCCTGCAGCTCACCAACATCCTCCGGGACGTCCGCGAGGACGCCGCCACCGGGCGCACCTATCTGCCCGCCGACGACCTCGCCAAATTCGGCTGCGCCGACGCGTTCCGCGGCTCCACCGCACCGCCCGACGCCGACTTCACCGGCCTGGTCCACTTCGAGGTGCGCCGGGCCAGGGCGCTCTTCGCCGAGGGCTTCCGGCTGCTGCCGCTGCTGGACCGGCGCAGCGGGGCGTGTGTGTCCGCGATGGCGGGCATCTACAGCAGACTCCTGGACCGGATCGCCAAGGATCCCGCGGCCGTCCTGCGCGGCCGCGTCTCGCTGCCGGGACACGAGAAGGCGTATGTGGCGGTGCGCGGGCTGGCCGGTCTTGACGCCCGCGCGGTCGAGCGCCGTGGCACCGGGAGGCCGGTGTGACCCATTCGACCCTGGGCTCCGCCCCGGCCGCCAGACGCAGCCCCGCCGGGCGGAGCGCGCTGGTGATCGGCGGCGGGCTCGCCGGTACGGCGGCGGCGCTCGAGCTGGCCGACGCCGGGCTGCGGGTCACCCTGGTCGAGGGCCGCCCCCGGCTGGGCGGCCTTGCCTTCTCCTTCCACCGCTCCTCCCCGGCGGGCGAGCTGACCGTCGACAACGGCCAGCATGTCCACCTGCGCTGCTGCACCGCCTACCAGTGGTTCCTGGACCGGGTGGGCGCCGCCCGACTCGCCCCGCTCCAGGGCCGGTTGGACATCCCCGTCCTCGACGCCCAGGGGCGCAGCGGACGGCGGCTCGGCCGGCTGCGCCGCACCGCCCTGCCGGTGCCGCTCCATCTGTCCAGGAGCCTGGCCACCTACCCCCATCTCTCCCTCGCCGAGCGCGCCCAGGTGGGCCGCGCCGCGCTCGCCCTCGGGCGGCTCGACCCCCAGGACCCGGCGCTGGACGGGGTGGACTTCGCCGGCTGGCTGCGCCGCCACGGCCAGTCGCCGCGCGCCGTCGAGGCGCTGTGGGACCTGGTCGGCGTGGCCACGCTCAACGCCACCGCGCCGAACGCCTCGCTGGGCCTTGCCGCGATGGTCTTCAAGACCGGGCTGCTCTCCCGGCCCGACGCCGCCGACATCGGCTGGGCCCGCGCCCCGCTCGGCGAGCTGCACCACACCCACGCCCACCGCGCCCTGGACGCGGCGGGCGTGACGACCGAGCTGCGCACCCGGGTGACCGCCGTCACCCGCACCCCCGAGGGCCGCTGGAGCGTGGCCCCGGCCGGGCGGCCGGGGGACGAGCCACCGGCCGAGGCGGACGTGCTGGTCCTGGCCGTACCGCAGCGCGAGGCGCACGCCCTGCTGCCCGACGGCGCCCTGAAGGACCCCGGCAAGCTGCTGCGCATCGGCACCGCGCCGATCCTCAATCTGCATGTGATCTACGACCGCACGGTGCTGCGCCGCCCGTTCTTCGCCGCGATCGGCTCCCCCGTCCAGTGGGTCTTCGACCGTACGGACGCCTCGGGGCTCAGGGACGCGCCCGGGGCCGGGGACAGCCAGTACCTGGCGGTGTCGCAGTCCGCCGCCTACGACGACATCGACCGCCCGGTGGCCGAGCTGCGCGAGCGCTATCTGCCCGAGCTGGAGCGGCTGCTTCCGGTCGCCCGCGGGGCAGAGGTGCGCGACTTCTTCGTCACCCGGGAGCGCACCGCCACCTTCGCCCCCGTTCCCGGCGTCGGGCTCCTGCGGCCCTCCGCCCCGACCGACGCGCCCGGTCTCTACCTGGCCGGTGCGTGGACCGCCACCGGCTGGCCCGCGACCATGGAGGGCGCCGTGCGCAGCGGTCTTTCCGCCGCCCGGGCGGCCCTCAGCCACCTCGGCCGCTCGCATGTGAACCCTCTCCCCGCCCCGGGCGGGGAGTCGCCCAAGGAGGCGGCATGAGCACCACCACCAAGAACAGAGGAGAGACCGTGACCCCGGCGACCCCCGCTGTCGACACCGCAGGAGTCATGGCGTTGCTGGAGCGCGGCCGCACGCTCGCCACGCCGGTGCTGCGCGCCGCCGTGAACCGGCTGGCCCCGCCCATGGACACCGTCGCCGCCTACCACTTCGGCTGGATCGACGCCGAGGGCAACCCGGCGGAGGGCGACGGCGGCAAGGCCGTGCGCCCCGCGCTCGCCCTGCTGTCGGCCGAGGCGGCGGGCGCCGCCCCCGGGGCCGGGGTGCCCGGCGCGGTCGCGGTCGAGCTGGTGCACAACTTCTCACTGCTCCACGACGACCTGATGGACGGGGACGAGCAGCGCCGCCACCGCGACACCGTCTGGAAGGTGCACGGCCCGGCCCAGGCCATCCTGGTCGGTGACGCCCTGTTCGCCCTGGCCAACGAGATACTGCTGGAGCTCGGCACCGCGGACGCCGGGCGGGCCACCCGCCGGCTCACCGCCGCCACCCGCAAACTCATCGACGGCCAGGCCCAGGACATCTCCTACGAGCACCGCGAGCGGGTCACCGTCGAGGAGTGCCTGGAGATGGAGGGCAACAAGACCGGCGCCCTGCTCGCCTGTGCCGCCTCGATCGGCGCCGTGCTCGGCGGCGCCGACGACCGCACCGCCGACACCCTGGAGCGCTACGGCTACCACCTGGGCCTCGCCTTCCAGGCCGTCGACGACCTGCTCGGCATCTGGGGCGACCCGGCGACGACCGGCAAGCGGACCTGGAGCGATCTGCGCCAGCGCAAGAAGTCCCTCCCTGTGGTCGCCGCGCTCGCCGCCGGCGGCTCCGACTCCGAGCGGCTCGCCCAGATCCTCGCGGCCGACGCGCACAAGCCGGAAGAGGAGTTCGCCGACTTCTCGGAGGAGGAGTTCGCCGTCCGCGCCGCGTTGATCGAGCAATCAGGTGGCCGGGACTGGACCTCCCAGGAGGCCCGCAGACAGCATGCGACCGCCATGGCGGCGCTGGACTCGGTGGACATGCCCGCCGAGATCCGGGCGCGGTTCGTGGCGCTCGCCGATTTCGTCGTCGTACGAGAGAGATGATCGCCATGGACCGCTAGTTCGCAGTCGCCGGCCGGCATCCAGCCGGGGTGCCGGCCGACGGAAGCCCCAAAGACGGCAGATGACCACACTGCAGAGGGGAAGCCATGACAGCGACACCGACCGTCCAACCCTCCGAGTCATCCGAGTCCAAGACCTTACGTTTCGCCCGTGAGGCGACGGCCCGTGCGGTGGAGCACCTGCTGTCCCGCCAGGACGAGCGCGGCTGGTGGAAGGGCGACCTGGAGACCAACGTCACCATGGACGCCGAGGATCTGATGCTCCGGCAGTTCCTCGGTATCCAGGACCCCGACACCCTCGACGCCGCGGCCCGCTTCCTCCGCTCCCAGCAGGGCGCCGACGGCACCTGGGCCTCCTTCCACGGCGGGCCGCCCGAGCTCTCCACCACCATCGAGGCGTATGTCGCCCTGCGGCTGGCCGGGGACGAGCCCGACGCCCCCCATATGGCCGCCGCCTCCGCCTGGGTGCGCTCCCGGGGCGGCATCGCGGCCGGCAGGGTGTTCACCCGGATCTGGCTGGCCCTCTTCGGCTGGTGGCGCTGGGAGGACCTGCCCGAGCTGCCACCGGAGATCATCTACTTCCCGAAGTGGCTGCCGCTCAACATCTACGACTTCGGCTGCTGGGCCCGGCAGACCATCGTGCCGCTGACCATCGTCTCGGCCAAACGCCCGGTGCGCCCGGCCCCCTTTCCCCTCGACGAGCTCCACACCGACCCCCGCAGACCCAACCCGCCCCGCCCGCCGGCCCCCATCGCCTCCTGGGACGGCGCCTTCCAGCGGCTGGACCGGGCCCTGCACGCCTACCACAAGGTCGCCTTCCGCCCGCTGCGCCGGGCCGCGCTGCGCTCCTGCGCCCGCTGGATCGTGGAGCGGCAGGAGAACGACGGCTGCTGGGGAGGCATCCAGCCACCCGCCGTCTACTCCGTCATCGCCCTCCACCTGCTCGGCTACGACCTCGACCACCCGGTGATGCGCGCCGGTCTGGAGTCGCTCGACCGCTTCGCGGTGTGGCGCGAGGACGGCAGCCGGATGATCGAAGCCTGTCAGTCCCCGGTCTGGGACACCTGCCTGGCCGCCATCGCGCTCGCCGACGCCGGGCTCGCCCCGGACCACCCGGCGCTGGTCAAGGCCGCCGACTGGATGCTGGCCGAGCAGATCGACCGGCCCGGCGACTGGTCGGTGCGGCGGCCCGGCCTCCCCTCCGGCGGCTGGGCGTTCGAATTCCACAACGACAACTACCCCGACATCGACGACACCGCCGAGGTCGTGCTGGCGCTGCGCCGGGTCGACCACCCCGAGCCCGAGCGGATCGAGGCGGCCGTGCGGCGCGCCATGCGCTGGACCCTGGGCATGCAGTCCAAGAACGGGGCGTGGGGCGCGTTCGACGCCGACAACACCAGCCCGCTCCCCAACAAGCTGCCGTTCTGCGACTTCGGTGAGGTCGTCGACCCGCCGTCGGCCGATGTCACCGCGCACGTCGTCGAGATGCTCGCCCACGAAGGGAGGACGTACGACGCCCGCACCCGGCGCGGTATCGCCTGGCTGCTGTCCGAGCAGGAGCCGAGCGGGGCCTGGTTCGGCCGCTGGGGCACCAACTACGTCTACGGCACCGGCTCCGTCGTCCCCGCGCTGATCGCCGCCGGCGTCCCGGCCTCCCATCCGGCGGTCCGCCGGGCCGTCCGCTGGCTGGAGAGCGTCCAGAACGAGGACGGCGGCTGGGGCGAGGACCAGCGCTCCTACCTCGACGCCGAGTGGATGGGCCGGGGCGCCTCCACCGCCTCGCAGACGGCGTGGGCGCTGCTCGCGCTGCTGGCGGCGGGGGAGCGGGACGGCGCGGCCGTCGCGCGCGGGGTCACCTGGCTCGCCGAGACCCAGCGGGCGGACGGCTCCTGGGACGAGCCGTACTTCACCGGCACCGGCTTCCCCTGGGACTTCTCCATCAACTACCACCTGTACCGGCAGGTCTTCCCGGTCACGGCACTGGGCCGGTATGTCCACGGCGAGCCCACCGGGGCGCGACCGCGGAGCGGTTGATGTCCGCCGACCCGGCCCCGGAGGCCGGCGGTGCTCCGCTGCTGATCGCCTGTGCGCTCGGCATCGAGCGGTTCGCCCTGCGCGGCGCCGGGCCCGGCGCCGCCGCCGGGCCCGTGACCGTGCTGCGCACGGGCATGGGGCCGCAGGCGGCCGAGCGCGCCGTGACCCGGGCGCTGACCGGAAGGTCCGGTGAGCCCGGAGAGCCGGCGGTGTGCGGAGTGCCGCGCACCGCCGTCATCGCCACCGGCTTCTGCGCCGGACTGGCCCCCGGGATGCATCCCGGGGACATCGTTGTCGCCGACGAGACCCGCGATCCGGCGGGCCGCACCGTATGCACCGGCACCCGGATCCTCGCCGACGCCCTGTCACAACTCCTCCCCGGCCCTCTTCCGGGCGGCCCCCGCCGGGCCGTGCACATCGGCCCGGTCGTGGGCTCCGACCATGTGGTGCGCGGCGCGGAGCGGGCCGCGCTGCACAGCACCGGCGCCATCGCGGTGGACATGGAGTCCGCCGCGACCCTGCGCACCGCGGTATGCCACGGCGTCCGTCCGGTTGCGGCCGTCCGGGTGGTCGTGGACGCTCCTGAACATGAACTCGTCCGTATCGGCACGCTCCGCGGTGGAATATCAGCTTTCCGGGTACTGCGGACCGTTCTTCCCGCTTTCTTTCACTGGCACCATTCTTCGCTGCTCCCAGGAGGTGAACTAGATGGCCATGCCACTCCGCCAGACCATCCGGGTCGCGACGTATCTCTTTGAACAGAAAATGATCAGGCGACGGGACAAGTTCCCGCTGATCGTCGAGCTCGAGCCGCTGTTCGCGTGCAATCTCAAGTGCGAGGGCTGCGGAAAGATCCAGCATCCGGCAGGGGTCCTCAAGCAGCGCATGCCCGTCGCCCAGGCGGTGGGCGCGGTGCTGGAGTCGGGTGCCCCGATGGTGTCCATCGCGGGCGGTGAGCCCCTGATGCACCCGCAGATCGACGAGATCGCACGACAACTGGTGCAGCGGAAGAAGTACGTCTTCCTGTGCACCAACGCGATGCTGCTGCGGAAGAAGATGCATCTGTTCACCCCCTCCCCGTACTTCGCCTTCGCGGTGCACATCGACGGGCTGCGGGAGCGGCACGACGAATCGGTGGCGAAGGAGGGGGTGTTCGACGAGGCGGTGGAGGCCATCAAGGAGGCCAAGCGGTGCGGCTTCCGGGTCACCACCAATTCCACGTTCTTCAATACCGACACCCCGCAGACCGTCGTCGACGTGCTCGACTTCCTCAATGACGAGCTTGGGGTGGACGAGATGATGATCTCGCCCGCCTACGCCTATGAGAAGGCGCCCGACCAGGAGCACTTCCTGGGCGTCGAGCAGACCCGCGAGCTGTTCCGCAAGGCCTTCGCCGGAGGCAACCGGCGCCGCTGGCGGCTCAACCACAGCCCGCTCTTCCTCGACTTCCTCGAGGGCAAGGCGGACTTCCCGTGCACCGCGTGGGGCATCCCCAACTACTCGCTCTTCGGCTGGCAGCGCCCCTGCTATCTGATGAGCGACGGCTATGTCCCGACCTACCGCCAACTGGTCGAGGAGACCGACTGGGACAAGTACGGCCGCGGCAAGGACCCGCGCTGCGACAACTGCATGGCCCACTGCGGCTATGAGCCCACCGCGGTCCTGGCCACCATGGGCTCCCTCAAGGAGTCGCTGCGCGCCGCCCGCGAGACCGCCGCCGGAAGCCATGGGTGACGGGATGAGCTCAGCGCAACCGGTCGCGCTCGGCCTGCCCGCCATGCCGGGCAGGCCGCTCGCACCACGCCGGGTCTCGCGCCGCCTCCAGGTCGGCCAGGTGGCCGTGGGTGGCGACGCTCCGATCTCGGTTCAGTCGATGACGACGACGGTGACGGCGGATATCGGGGCGACGCTGCAGCAGATCGCGGAGCTGACGGCGTCGGGCTGTCAGATCGTGCGGGTGGCGTGTCCGTCGCAGGATGACGCGGACGCGTTGCCGGTGATCGCGAAGAAGTCGCAGATTCCGGTGATCGCCGACATTCATTTCCAGCCGAAGTATGTGTTCGCGGCGATCGATGCCGGGTGTGCGGCGGTGCGGGTGAATCCGGGGAACATCCGGCAGTTCGACGACAAGGTCAGGGAGATCGCGAGGGCGGCGTCGGATGCGGGTGTGCCGATCCGTATCGGGGTGAACGCGGGGTCGCTGGACAAGCGGCTGCTGGAGAAGTACGGGAAGGCCACGCCGGAGGCGTTGGTGGAGTCGGCGTTGTGGGAGTGCTCGCTGTTCGAGGAGCACGGTTTCCGGGATATCAAGATCTCGGTGAAGCACAACGATCCGGTGGTGATGGTCAACGCTTACCGTCAGCTCGCGGCGCAGTGCGACTATCCGTTGCATCTGGGGGTGACGGAGGCGGGTCCGGCGTTCCAGGGGACGATCAAGTCGGCGGTGGCGTTCGGTGCGCTGCTGAGTGAGGGGATCGGGGACACGATCCGGGTCTCGCTGTCGGCGCCTCCGGCGGAGGAGGTCAAGGTCGGGATCCAGATTCTGGAGTCGTTGAATCTGCGGCAGCGGCGGCTGGAGATCGTTTCGTGTCCGTCGTGTGGGCGGGCGCAGGTGGATGTGTACAAGTTGGCGGACGAGGTGACGGCCGGTCTGGAGGGCATGGAGGTTCCGCTGCGGGTCGCGGTCATGGGGTGTGTGGTGAACGGCCCCGGTGAGGCGCGTGAGGCGGATCTGGGTGTGGCTTCGGGCAACGGCAAGGGGCAGATCTTCGTCAAGGGCGAGGTCATCAAGACCGTGCCGGAGTCGAAGATCGTGGAGACCCTGATCGACGAGGCCATGAACATCGCGCGGCGCATGGAGGACGAGGGGGTCCCGTCGGGCACCCCGGACGTCACCGTGGGCTGATACACGAGGAGGGGAACCGACCATGCCGTTGCTGGAGAACATCCGGGGCCCGCACGACCTCAAGGCGCTGACCGGTGAGGAACTGGACGTGCTCGCCCAGGAGATCAGGGAATTCCTGATCGACGCGGTGGCCAGGACCGGAGGCCATCTGGGACCGAATCTGGGCGTGGTCGAGCTGTCCATAGCCCTGCACCGCGTCTTCGACTCACCCGCCGACCGCATCCTGTGGGACACCGGCCACCAGTCCTACGTCCACAAACTGCTCACCGGCCGCCAGGACTTCTCCAAGCTCCGCCACAAGGGCGGACTGTCCGGCTATCCGTCACGGGCCGAATCCGAGCACGACATCATCGAGAACAGCCATGCCTCCACCGTGCTGGGCTGGGCCGACGGCCTCGCCAAGGCCAATGAGGTGCGCGGCGCCACCGACCATGTGGTCGCCGTCATCGGGGACGGGGCGCTGACCGGCGGGATGGCCTGGGAGGCGCTCAACAACATCGCCGCCGCCCGGGACCGCCCGCTGGTCATCGTCGTCAACGACAACGAGCGCTCCTACGCGCCGACCATCGGCGGGCTCGCCAACCACCTCGCCACCCTCCGCACCACCGACGGCTACGAGCGCTTCCTGGCCTGGGGCAAGGAGGTGCTGCAGCGCACCCCCGTGGTCGGCCAGCCGCTGTACGGCTCGCTGCACGGCGCCAAGAAGGGGTTCAAGGACGCCTTCGCGCCGCAGGGCATGTTCGAGGACCTCGGGCTGAAGTACGTCGGCCCCATCGACGGCCATGACACCGAGGCGGTCGAGTCGGCCCTGCGCCGCGCCAAGCGGTTCCACGGCCCGGTCCTCGTCCACTGCCTCACCGAGAAGGGCCGGGGCTACCGGCCCGCACTGGAGGACGAGGCGGATCGTTTCCACACCGTCGCCGCGATGGACCCGCTCACCTGCGCGCCCCTCATCCCCTCCGGCGGCCGCTCATGGACCTCGGTGTTCGGGGAGGAGATGGTGCGGATCGGTGCCGAGCGGCCCGATGTGGTCGCCCTCACCGCCGCGATGCTGCACCCCGTGGGCCTCGCCGGCTTCGCCGAGGCGTATCCCGAGCGGGTGTGGGACGTCGGCATCGCCGAGCAGCACGGGGCGGTCTCGGCGGCCGGGCTCGCCACCGGCGGACTCCACCCGGTCTTCGCCGTCTACGCCACCTTCCTCAACCGTGCCTTCGACCAACTGCTGATGGATATCGCGCTGCACCGCTGCGGGGTGACCTTCGTCCTGGACCGGGCCGGTGTCACCGGCACCGATGGGCCGAGCCACAACGGCATGTGGGACATGTCCGTCCTCCAGGTGGTGCCGGGACTGCGGATCGCCGCCCCGCGCGACGCCGACCAGTTGCGCGCCCAATTGCGCGAGGCCATCGACGTGGCCGACGCGCCGACCGTCATCCGCTTCCCCAAGGAGTCGGTGGGGCAGCCCATCGCGGCGATCGACCGCGTCGGCGGGATGGACGTCCTGCGCCGGGGCGAGGACGTCCTCCTCGTCGCGGCCGGGATCATGGCCACCGTCGCGCTGCGCGCCGCCGAGCTGCTGGCCGAGCGCGGTATCGGCTGCACGGTCGTCGATCCGCGCTGGGTCAAGCCCGTCGACCCCGAACTGCCCGGACTCGCGGCGCGCCACCGGCTGGTGGCCGTCGTCGAGGACAATGTGCGCACCGGCGGGGTGGGCGCGGCGGTCGCCCAGACGCTGCGGGACGCCGAAGTCGACCTGCCGGTGCGGACGTTCGGCATCCCCGAGGAGTTCCTGGCCCATGCCAAGCGCGGTGAGGTGCTCGCCGACATCGGGCTCACCCCGGCCGAGATCGCGGGCCGGATCGGGGCGGCCCTGACCCGTATCGCGGTCCGCCCGGAGCGCGCGAGCACCGCCGCCGAGGCCCGTACCGCCGCGCAGGCCCGTACCGTCGCCGCCAAGGAGAGCCAGGGATGACAGCAGCCGAGCAGCAGCGGCGTTCGGGCTTCGACCTCGGGAAGCTGCTGGCCGAGCGCGCCTCGGAGCGGTACGACCTGCACACCCGGCATCTCAACCACCAACTGCCCCGGATGCTGCAGACCATCGGATTCGACAAGGTCTACGAACGGGGCGAGGGCGCGTACTTCTGGGACGACGAGGGCCAGGACTACCTCGATATGCTCGCCGGCTTCGGGGTGATGGGCCTGGGCCGCCACCACCCCGTGGTCCGCAAGGCGCTGCACGACGTCCTGGACGCCGGCCTGGCCGATCTGACCCGCTTCGACTGCCAGCCGCTGCCCGGTCTGCTGGCCGAGCGGCTGCTGGCCCACGCCCCCCATCTGGACCGGGTCTTCTTCGGCAACAGCGGCACCGAGGCCGTCGAGACGGCCCTGAAGTTCGCCCGCTACGCCACCCGTAAGCCACGCATCCTCTACTGCGCCCACGCCTTCCACGGGCTCACCACCGGCTCGCTGTCGGTCAACGGCGAGGACGGCTTCCGCAAGGGGTTCGCCCCGCTGCTGCCCGACACCGCCATCGAGATGGGCGATCTCGACGCGCTGGAGCGGGAGCTGGCGCGCGGGGACGTGGCGGCGTTCGTGGTGGAGCCCATCCAGGGCAAGGGGGTGCACGAGACCCCGCCCGGCTTTCTGCGCGCCGCGCAGGAGCTGCTCCACCGCCACAAGGCGCTGCTCATCGCGGACGAGGTGCAGACCGGCCTCGGCCGCACCGGGGACTTCTTCGCCTACAGCCACGAGGACGGCGTCGAACCGGATCTGGTGTGCGTGGCCAAGGCCCTCTCCGGGGGCTATGTGCCGGTCGGCGCGACCCTCGGCAAGGACTGGATCTTCCGGAAGGTCTACTCCTCGATGGACCGGGTGCTGGTCCACTCGGCCAGCTTCGGCGCCAACGCCCAGGCCATGGCGGCCGGGCTCGCCGTCCTCGCCGTGATGGAGGACGAGCAGATCGTGGCAGGCGCCCGCCGCACCGGCGATCTGCTGCGCCAGCGCCTCGCCGCGCTCGTGGACCGCTACGAGCTGCTGCACGACGTCCGCGGCCGGGGGCTGATGATCGGCATCGAGTTCGGCAGGCCCAGCTCACTGGGGCTGCGCAGCCGGTGGGCGATGCTGCAGACGGCGCGCAAGGGGCTGTTCGCGCAGATGGTCGTCGTCCCGCTGCTGCGGCGCCATCGCATCCTCACCCAGGTGTCCGGGGACCATCTGGAGGTCATTAAGCTGATCCCGCCGCTGATCATCGGCGAGCGGGAAGTGGACCGGTTCGTCGAGGCGTTCACCGCGGTCATGGACGACGCACACCAGGGCGGCGGCCTGATGTGGGAGTTCGGCCGGACTCTCGTCAAGCAGGCGGTGGCCAACCGCTGACCGATGGGGGACCCGGCATGATCGACGCGACCGCCGTACAGGCCGTCAACACGATGACGGCGAGGTGGGCGCGGGCCGCCGTGGCGGACGAGGGCACGGTCTTCGCGGCCACCGGGGTCTGGCCGCTGCTCGCCCTGCTCGCGGGCGGCGCCGGCGGCCCGGCCCGCCAGGAGCTGGAGGACGCGCTGGGCGTCGCCGCGGACCGGGCCACGGCGCTCGGCGGCGAGCTGCTCGGGGCGCTGGACGGCATCGACGGTGTCGACGCCGCCACCGGCCTGTGGACCCGCCAGGACCTGCCGATCCGGTCCGAGTGGGAGGCCGCGCTGCCGCCGGGCGTACGGGGTGCGCTCACCGGGGACACCGAGCACGACCGCAAGGAGCTGGACGCCTGGGCGTCCCGGTGCACCCGGGGCGCGATCACCGAGATGCCGGTGCCGCTCAGCCCCGCCACCCAGTTGGTGCTGGCCGGGGCGCTCACGGTGCGGACGGCCTGGCTGCAGCCGTTCCAGCCGGGTTGGCTGATGCCCAGGAACGGACCGTGGCAGGGGCGGTCGCTGGCCGGGCTCAGCCGGTCCGCGGACGACCTCGACGGGGTGCTGCGAGTCGTCCCCGACACCCCGGCCGGTCCGCTCACCCTCTCCGGGATCGCGGGCGGCAACGGACTGGATGTCCATCTGGTCCTCGGCGCCGAGGACGCACCGGGCGGCGAGGTGCTGGAGGCCGGAATCGGCGCGGTGGCCGGGCGGTACGCGGGATGGCCCGGCTCGGCGCTGCCGCCGGGCGCGGCCGGGCCCGGAGTCCAGGTCATGGAGGTCGAGAGCCGGGACCCCACTCCCCGGGTGATGCTGACCACCCCGCAGTTCACCGTAAAGGCCCGGCACGATCTGCTGCGCCGGGCCGAGCTGTTCGGGCTGCGTACCGCCCAGGACACCGCGCGGGGCCACTTCCCGGGGATCAGCCCGGCCGCGCTGGCGCTGTCCTCCGGAGAGCAGTCCATGACCGCCTCGTTCAGCGCCGAAGGCTTCTGGGCGGCGGCGGTGACCGCGTTCTCCATGGCTCCCGGTTCGGCGCCGCCGCGGCAGAAGGCGAAGCTGATCAGCGTGCGGTACGACCGGCCGTTCGGCTTCCTGGCCGTGCACCGCGCCACCGGTCTGGTGCTGACGGCGGGCTGGGTCACCGAACCCGAGGCCGGGGCCGACACCATGTGGTGAGCCGTGAGCCGTGAGCCGTGAGCCGTGAGCCGTGAGCCGTGAGCCGTGAGCCGTGAGCCCCGGGACGGGCGCGGGCCGGCGCTGTCGGCCCCGGGGCGGTGCCGTCAGCCGGTGAGCAGCCGCTCGCGGAGCCGCTCGCGCCGCTCGGGGGTGAGGCCGAGCCCCTCGGTGAGATAGCGGTCGGTGCCGCCCCAGGTCTCCTCGATGGTCGCGAAGGCCGCCGCCAGATATTCGGCGCGTGCGTCGAAGAGCGGCAGCAGCAGCGCCATGACCTCGGGGGACATCGGGTCGGAGCCGTCCCCCGGATCGCCCTTGCGCCAGATCTTGTAGCGCCGGTGGGCGGCGGCCGACGCGAGGTAGTCGGCCTCGATGGCCTCCTGGTCGACGCCGAGGGCCAGCAGGGTCACCGCGATGGACAGCCCCGCCCGGTCCTTGCCGGCCGAACAGTGCATCAGCACCGGTGAGCTGTCCTCCGCCAGGTCGCTGAGGATCCGGCCGTGTTCGACGATCCGGGTGGTGACGATCCCGCGATAGGAGCCGATCATGCGCTTCTCGGCCCGGCCCTCGGCGAGCAGCTTGCGCAGGGTGTCCAGATCGCCCTCGCGCACCATCGTCCAGAACCCGGCGCCGTCGGCCGGGTCGGACAGCGGCAGATTGACGTTCCGGACCCCGCTGAGCGTGACGTCCGGGCCCTCCAGCTTGATGTCGGCGGCGTTGCGGAAGTCGAAGACGGTGTGCAGGCCGAGCGCGTCGAGGAAGGCGGTGTCCGCCTCGGTGGCATGCGCGAGATGGCCGCTGCGGAACAGTACGCCGGGCCGCACACGGCGGCCGTCGGCAGCCGGCAGTCCGCCGAGATCACGGAAGTTGCGTACCCCCACCAGCTCAGTTTCGGCCTGGGGGACCTGCGGCGACTGCGACTGCGACTGCTGCGTCACGGGCTCTCCTTCACCATCGGCCGCCGACGCGGCTCGTCGACGAGGCGGGCTGAAGCCGACCATACGACATGGGTGCAACGGGCAATCGGTCTCCTGCCGGTGCGAGGGCATTGCCGCACCGGCCCGCCCTCCCCGATCATGTTGACACCTGTGGAGAATTGGGGGAGCGCGATGATCGAAACCGGTGGAAGCGGTCGGCTCTGGGTGCTCTCGGGGCGGCACAGCAGCTATGCCCTGTACGTCACCGACCGTGATGAACTGCTCCATCTCCACTGGGGGCCGAGGATCGCGGTCGAGGACGCCGAGGCCCTCGCCGCCGAGCCCGGGCCGCCGGAGCGGCCGTTCGAATCACCGCTGGACGGGCGGGAGGAGTACCCCGTGGAGGGCGGCCCGCGTTTCGTCCGCCCCGCCCTGTCCGTACACGCCGGGGGCGTACGCGGCACCGAGTGGCGCTTCAGCAGCGGCACCGTCCTGGACCCCGGCACCGGCCAGGAGCTGCGGTTGCGCTTCCACGATCCGCTGCACCACCTCGACATCACCCTCCACTACCGGATGCGGGACGACGGCGATGTCATCGAGCGCTGGACCACCCTCACCCACACCGGCAACGCCGGCCAGGAGCCCGTGGAGCTGCTGCGCGCCGACTCCGCCGCCTGGTCGCTCCCGGCGCGCGACCGCTGGCGGCTGTCCCATCTGCACGGCCGCTGGGCCGCCGAGAGCCGGCTGGCCCGCACCGAACTCACCCCCGGTGAGAAGGTGATCGGCAGCCGCCGGGGCCACACCAGCCACCATCATCTGCCCTGGATCGCCCTGGACGGCGGGGAGGCCACCGAGGAGAGCGGCGAGGTGCACAGCGGCGCGCTCGCCTGGTCCGGGGCCTGGCGGATCGCCGTCCAGCGGCTGGCCGACGGCGCCGTCCAGGCGGTCGGCGGAGTCGGCCACGACGACGCGGGGCAGCTACTCCTCGCGCCCGGCGAGTCGTTCACCACCCCCGTCTTCGCGGGGCTGTGGACCGACGGCGGCTTCGGTGCCGCCAGCCGCGCCTGGCACGCCTGGCAGCTCGCCCGGGTGGTCCCCGGCGCCGACCGGTCCCGGCCGGTGCTCTACAACTCCTGGGAGGCCACCGAGTTCGAGGTGAGCGAGGAACAGCAGCGCTCGCTCGCGCAGTTGGCCGCCACCATGGGCGTCGAGCTGTTCGTCGTCGACGACGGATGGTTCGGGGCGCGCACCAGCGACCGGGCCGGGCTCGGCGACTGGACGGCCAACCCGGACCGCTTTCCGCACGGGCTCAAACCGCTGGCCGACGAGGTGCACGCGCTGGGGATGCAGTTCGGCATCTGGGTCGAGCCCGAGATGGTCAACCCCGACAGCGACCTCTACCGCGCCCACCCCGACTGGGTGCAGCACCACCCCGGCCGGGCCCGCGCCGCATTCCGCAACCAGCTCGTGCTCAACCTCGCTCGCCCCGAGGTGCGCGCGTACCTGTGGGAGCGGCTGGACACCCTGCTGAGCGGCGCCCCCGTCGACTATGTGAAATGGGACTTCAACCGCTCCTTCTCGGACGCCGGCTGGCCCGGCGACGCCTATCCGCGGCGGCTGTGGATCGACCACGTACGCGGGCTGTACGAGCTGCTGGAGCGGCTGCGCGCGGCACACCCCCAGGTCGCCTTCGAGTCCTGCTCGGGCGGTGGCGGCCGGATCGACCTGGGCATCCTGGGCCGCACCGACCAGGTGTGGACCTCGGACAACACCGACCCGCTGGACCGGCTGGCCATCCAGCACGGCTTCAGCCAGCTCCACCCGGCCCGGGTGATGGCCGCCTGGGTCACCGACAGCCCCAACGCCATGGGCAACGCACGCGTCAGCTCGCTGCGCTTCCGCTTCGTCAGCGCGATGGCCGGGGTGCTGGGCGTCGGCGGCGATCTGACCCGCTGGAGCGAGGCGGAACTGGCCGAGGCCCGCGACTGGGTGGCGCTCTACAAGCGGGTGCGCCCGGTCGTCCAGCACGGTGAGCTGTACCGGCTGCGGCCGCCGGAGGGCGACGGGCTCAGCGCGGTGCAGTACGTACGGGGCGAGGAGACCGTGGTGCTGGCCTGGATCCAGGCGCAGCACTACGGCGACGCACAGCCCCCGCTGCGGCTGCGCGGGCTCGACCCGGCGGCCACCTACCGGGACCTGGAGACCGGGGAGGTGCACCGGGGAGCGGTACTCGCGCACCGGGGCCTGCGCACCGGGCTGGGCGGCGACCTCGACGCCGCCGTATTCCACCTTCGCCGAAACTGACCAGGTGGGATAGATCACCCCACGTCAAGCCCTGGTTACGATGGCGTAAGTCACGCCGTCGGGTGAATGATGTCCCGACGTGGCAGACGATAAGGAGAGATTCAGCAACGGTTCCATCGGGTCGTACGCAGCGGTCGGCGACAGCTTCACCGAGGGCGTCGGCGACCCCGGTCCTGATGGAGTGTTCGTCGGCTGGGCCGACCGGCTCGCGGTCCTGCTGTCCGACCAACGACCTCACGACGATTTCCGCTACGCCAATTTGGCCGTACGCGGTCGACTCCTTGACCAGATTGTCGCGGAGCAGGTGGCGCGCGCCATCGAGCTCGGCCCGGATCTGGTCACCTTCTGCGCGGGGGGCAATGACATCCTGCGCCCCGGCAGCGACCCCGACGATGTCGCCGAGCGCTACGAGGCGGCCGTCTCCGACCTCAAGGCGCGGGTGGGCACGGTGCTGCTGTGCACGGGCTTCGACACCAGAGGGGTGCCGGTGCTGCGTCATCTGCGGGGCAAGATCGCCACGTATACGGCGCATGTGCGGGCGATCGCCGACCGGTACGACTGCCCGGTGCTCGACCTGTGGTCGCTGCGCTCGGTGCAGGACCGCCGGGCCTGGGACGCCGACCGGCTGCATCTGTCGCCGGACGGGCACACCCGGGTCGCGCTGAGGGCCGGTCAGGTGCTCGGGCTCGACGTCCCCGCCGATCCCGATCAGCCCTGGCCCCCGGAGGGGCAGCGCACCGCCGCCGAGGTGCGGAGGGACAACATCCACTGGGCGCGCGAATATCTGGTGCCCTGGATCGGCCGACGACTGCGCGGTGAGTCGTCGGGTGACCATGTGGAGCCCAAGCGGCCCGATCTGCTGCCGCTGCGGCCCTGAACGTTCCGTGACCCGAAGCGGTCCCGGAGGAATAGGGGCAGACCCCCGTTGGCGCCTTGAGGCCGACCGCCTCGTGCGCTGTCGCTGCCCCTATTCCCTCGGCACCGCTCGTTCCGAGCCCCTGTGCTCGCGCCGTTTTGGCCGCCGAACGTCGCGTCGCGCCGTGCCTGCTCGTACGTGGGCCGTGGATGCGTCGTGCCTGGATCGTGCCTGGATCGTGCATGCGTCGTGGGTGAGTCGTACTCGTCCGTGCCCGTTCGTACGGTCGTGGCGTCGCGGAGCCGCTACGTCGCCAGATAGGCCCAGACGGCGCGGCCCGCGCCCCCCTGGTTCGGCCTGACCCCCCAGGCCTCCGAGAGGGCCTCCACCAGCATCAGCCCGCGGCCGCCTTCCTGGTCCGCGGTCACCGACCTGGCCTCCGGCACCGTACGGGCGCATCCCTGGTCGGCCACCTCGAGCCGCAGCCGGGTGCCTATGAGCTGCAGTGAGCAGCGAACCTCCTCGCTGGAGGTGTGGCGCACCGCGTTGGTGAACAGCTCGGAGACGATCAACTCCGCGCTGTCCCGGGTGTCCTGGTCGATGCCCCATGAGCGCAGCCGCCGGACGACATGCCTTCTCGCCTCGGCGACGGACGTGCTCAGCGCCGGCAGACGAAACACGTCGTGGCGGGGCGGAGCGACCACGATGCCGCCGCGCCCTAACCGGAGAGCCTCATAGGAAGGAGCCACGCCGACACTATGCTCTGTCACGCTCGCGTATGGCAAGGTTCAATCTGTAAATTACAGAATCGCAAGCGCAGGCTGTTCGGAATGCTGAGCCCATGCCAGACTGCTGTGTCGTGAAGGTACTTGGAGGGGAACGGTAGTGGCGGATGCGCGGGCGGGCGGAGCCCCGACCGTCCTGCGAGTCGTGCTCGGCAAACGGCTCCAGGACCTTCGGGAGAAGGCCGGGCTGTCGTTCGAGCAGGCCGGGCGCGCCCTGGACGTCACGCATGCCACGATCCGCCGGATGGAGAAGGCCGAGGTTGGCCTGAAGCTCCCGTACGTCGAGAAGCTGCTGCGGACGTACGGCGTCGCCGACCCCGAGGAGGTCGAGGGGTTCCTCTCCCTCGCGCGCGAGGCCAACAAGGCCGGCTGGTGGCACCGGTTCCGCGACGTCCTGCCGGAGTGGTTCAACACCTTCGTCAGCCTGGAGGTCGAGGCCAATCTGATCCGGGCCTACGAGCCGCATTACATTCCCGGGCTGCTGCAGACCGAGGACTATGCCCGCGCGGTGCTCCGCGCGGGCATGCCGCATGCGCCCGAGTCGGAGATCGAGCGCAATGTCGCCCTCCGTATGGAACGTCAGGCCCTGCTCACCCGGGACGACCCGCCGATGCTGTGGGTGGTCATGGACGAAACGGTGGTGCGCCGCCCCATCGGCGGTTCCGAGACCATGCGGGCCCAGATCGCGCGGTTGATCGAGGAGGCGGAGGCCCCTCATATCCGGCTGCAGGTCATGCCGTTCGACGCCGGCCCGCACCCGGCGATGTACGGCCCCTTCCATATCTTCCGGTTCCCGATCCCGGAGCTGCCGGATATCGCGTACACGGAGTCGCTGGTCAGCGGCTCCTACTTCGACCAGCGCGATGACGTATCGGCATTCCTGGAGGCCCTGGACCGGATGTGCGCGCAGGCCGCGCCTGCACAGACGACTCAGGCGATTCTGAGTCGCATTCGCAAGGAGATCTGAACGATGGATCGCATATGCGGGAGCCGCGTCTACAGCGGCATGCCGGCAAGGGACCTCGGCAGCGAGGGCTGGCACAAGCCTTGGAGTGGCGGCAACGGGGGAAGCTGCGTCGAGGCGATGAGGCTGAAGGACGGGCGGGTGGCGCTGCGCCAGTCGACCGATCCGGACGGACCGGCACTGATCTACACCCCGGTGGAGATGAAACGCTTCATCCAGGGGGCGAAGTCCGGGGAAGCGGACTTTCTGTTTCTGTGACGTCCGGTTCTGTGACGCTCGTCGTGACCAGGGGGATCGAGGGGGAAACAGTGTGACCGACCGACCACGAACCGACCGGCGGCGCCGGGACGCGTTCCAGCACACCGCCCGCGAACACGTCGTACAGGGGAAGCGACTCCAGGTGCACATAGCCGATATGGCAGTCGCAGACGGATAGCGGACAGGGACGGGGCCGTAGCGCCGCGCGGTACGACCCGTCGTAGAGATTGCCCAGTTCCGCGGGGACGAAATGGCAGCGGCGCACCGTGCCGTCGCCGTCCACCGAGATCACCGAGGCGCCGGTCCGGCATCGAAGACCGGCGCTTCGGTGCGGATGGTGGCTGTAGCCGAAGAGCGGGTCCAGCGCGGTCCACTCGGCCGCCTCGGCGTCCGTGTAGGTATGGCCCTCGGCCGCGTTCACCCACAGGTAGACCTGGGTCGGGAGATCGGCGCGCAGTCGGCGGGCCCGGTCCAGATGGTCGGGCAGCCCCACGATGCCGACGCTGTGGCGCACCCCGCGCGCGGCCAGCTCCCCGCACTTGGCGAGAAACCGGTCGTACGGGGTCTGGCCCGGGTGGTAGGTGCACCACAGGGCGAGCGTGGCCGGGTCGGCCTCGGCCGTCCAGCCGGTCCGGCAGCTCAGATTGGTCTGGATGGCGACCCGCTCGACATGGGGCAGATGGCTGAGCTCGATGAGCGCGCGGCGGTACCAGGAGCGCACCAGCCCCTCGCCCCACGGGGTGAACAGCACCGACAGCCGGTCGCCGGTCTGCTCCGCCGCCCAGGCGGTGAACCGCTCCAGCGCGGCGCGGTCGGCGCGCAGCCGCTCCGGGCTGTCCCGGCGCTTGGCGAACGGGCAATACGGACAGTCGTAGTCGCACGAGGCGAGCGGACCCCGGTACAGAATGGTCAAGTCCACGCCTGGATGCCTCACTTCAGGTCATACGCGGCCATGGCGGCGCGCACGGCGGGCGAGAACAACTCGGGGCCGAGCGCGTCGGAGTGCGCCAGCCCCTCGGGGGACAGCCGCAGCCGTCCGGGAGCCGCCTCCGCGTCCAGCCAGCCGCGCGCCGCGAACCGGGCCAGCTCCACGGGGAAGTCCTCGGCCGGATCGGTGCCGAACCGGGCCCGGTAGCCCGCCGCCTCCATCCCCTCGGCCTGGAGGACGGACTGCAGCAGATGGCGCCGGCGGGCCTCGTCGCCGGTCATCCGCCGGCCGTGCTCGGCGCGGGCGAAGTCGGCCGCGGGCCGGGAGACGAAGTCGTCGATGATGCCGCGGATCTCCCGCATGTCGACCGCGTAGTCGAACGAGTAGTGCAGGGCGGAGGTGTAGGAGCGGGCGCCGCAGCCGAGGCCGACCATGCCGTCCGTCTGGCAGGCGTAGTCCTCGCCGCTGGTCGCGGGCGCGCCCTGGGCACGGAACATCCGCATCGAGACCTGCTCATAGCCGTGGGCGAGCAGCTGGTCGCGGCCCGAGCGGTACAGCCGCAGCCGCCGCTCGTCCCACTCCGCCTCCGCCGCCCACTCCGCCGCCCACTCCGCCTCTGGCTCTCTGGCCTCCTTACGGCCGAGCCCGGTCAGCGGGCGGACATAGAGGGGATAGAGATACAGCTCCTCCGGGCGCCAGGCCAGGGCAGCGTCCAGGGACCGGCGCCAACTGTCCTCGGTCTGACCGTCGATGCCATAGATCAGATCGATGTTGAGCACGGGTATCCCCGCGTCCCGGATCCGGCCCAGCGCCGCCTCCACATCGGCTCGGCGCTGCGGCCGCACCGCCGAGCGCGCCTCCGCGTCGACGAAGCTCTGCACCCCCAGGCTCAGCCGGGTGGTGCCGCGCCCGGCCAGCACCGCGAGCCGGTCGGCCGTGGCCGTGGCCGGGGACGCCTCGACCGAGAGCGGTACGGCGGCCAGGTCCGCGCCCATCCCCTTCTCGGCGATATCGCAGAGCCGCTCCAGCTCGGCCGCCTCCAGGAACGTGGGGGTGCCGCCGCCGAAGGCCGCGGCGGCGAACCGGGCGTCCTCACCGAGCGCCTCGCGCACCGCCCCCGCCTGCCGCTCCAGCGCGTCCAGATAGGCGGTCACCAGCCCCTCGGGGGCGCCGATCCGGGTGAAGAGATTGCAGAAGCCGCAGCGCACCTCGCAGAAGGGGATGTGCAGATACAGCGACAGCGCGTCCTTCGGCTCGGCCGCCCACAGCTCACGCAGCGCGGGACGGTCCGTGAGCGGCCGGTAGGCGGTCTTGTGCGGATAGGCGTAGACGTACGACTGGTAGGGGCGGACGGTCGAACCGAGCGTGCTGATGTTCATCGGGCCTCGAGGAAGAAGTGGGTGTACGGCACGGTCCAGACGACCTCATGGCCGAGCCGGTGGCCCGTGTAGCCGTCGTCGCCGTACGCGGTGCCGTGGTCGGAGCAGACGATCGCGAAGGCGGGGCCGCGGCCGCTCAGGGCGGCCAGGAGCCGCCCGACATGGCGGTCCACGTACTCCAGGGCGGCGGCGTGGGTGGCGCGGGTATCGCCCGCCTCGCGGGTGGCGCCGGGAAGATGGAACCAGTTGGGCTGGTGCAGCGCGGAGACGTTCACGAAGAGGAACAGCCGCCGGCCGGGGTCCAGACCGGCGATCACCTTCTCGGCGCGGTCGATCTGCGCCTCGAAGGAGGTGGGGGAGGTGACCCCGAACTCCGGCTCCCAGTGACTTTCCTGGAAGTAGCCGGGCAGCACCGAGCCCAGCGGCCCCCGCTTGTTGAAGAAGCCGACCCCGCCGACGCACACGGTGTGGTACCCGGCCGCCGCGAGCCCCGACACCAGATCGGGCGTCTCGAAGACATAGGTGTCCGCCGCGGTGGTCTCGCTGCCCGCGAAGCGGGCCGCGAACAGCCGGCGGTGCGGTCCGGGGGTGGCCGGGGTCGGCAGGAAACCCGCGAACATCGCCTGGTGGGAGGCGTAGGTGAAGCTGCCGGGGGCATGCCGCTCGGCCCAGGCGCCGCCGGGCATCCGGGCGCTGAGGTTCGGCGTCCGTCCTGCGGCCGCCAGTTCGGCCGCCACGTCGTAGCGCAAGGTGTCGAGGGTGATCAGCAGCAGGTCATGGCTGCCCACGACCTCGTTCATATCGGGCTCGGACAGCGGCATGGCGGGCTCAGAGAGCGGCATCGCGGTGGGCGTCCTTCCGTGTCCGCAGCACGGCGGCGACCTGGACCGCATAGGTGTCCAGACCCTCCGCGCCGCTGCCGGGCAGGCCGGTCAGCCGGGGCAGCAGATCACCGAAGGCGTTGACCTCGCCGACCGCGAACCGCCGCCACCCCGGGCCGGGCAGCAGATCCACCCCCACGCACAGCGTGCGCGGGAAGCACTCGGCCGCCCGCTCCGCGGTGCCCAGCACCTCGCTCCAGGCCACCCCGCTCGCCTCCGCCGCCGCGCGGGCGGCGGCCAGATCGCCGCGCACCCCGCCGAGATGGAGATTGGCCATGGGGGAGCGGCTGGTACGCACCACGGCATGGGTGACCCTGCCCGCCA
The DNA here is from genome assembly GCF_000147815.2 of Streptomyces violaceusniger Tu 4113. NCBI lineage: Bacteria > Bacillati > Actinomycetota > Actinomycetes > Kitasatosporales > Streptomycetaceae > Streptomyces > Streptomyces violaceusniger. Next base: position 2,970,507 of record NC_015957.1, read on the forward strand.
CCACCACAATCCGCAGATCGGCGACGCGCTTGTCCTGGGACGCCTTGGGCAGCCAGCGCTCGATATGCAGCCCGTCCGGCGCCAGCGTGTCGATGATCGCGGCGACCTCCGCCTCGGTGTCGTACCGCCGCACCCGCAGCGAGTTGAACAGCCGGCCGTCCTCCGTGCGCTCCACGGAGGTCGTGGCCCGCACCCGGCCGGGGCCCGCCGTCTCCACGGCGAGCACCCCGGACGCGGACGAGCCGTGGGCCGGCTTGACGAAGGCGCGCCGCAGCCCAGAGGTGCCGAGCGCCGCGCGCACATCGTCCCAGCCGCGCACGGGCGGCGCCTGCGGCCCGGAGGTCGGCGACGGCGGGACCGGGACGGCCGCGCCGTCCAGCACCCCGTGGCACAGCCGCTTGTCGAACAGGACGGCCAGCTCTCCGGGGTCGTTCAGCAGGGTGGCACCGGCCGTGCGCGCCGCCGTCGCGATGTCCCGGACGGCCTCGGTGAACCGCGCGTACCAGCGGCCGGTGCCCTCGACCCGGGTGGGATCCGAGGCGCCGCGCAGCAGCCACTCCACCTCCTCGTCCTCGCCCGGCGAGTCGATCCGCACGGTTTCGGCGGGCTCGAACGTGGCGCCGACGGTCAGCACATCGTGCCAGGCCAGCACCCGGGGCGCGGGCAGTCCGGCGGCCACGGCGGCGTCGGAGAACATCTCCACCCGGCGGCCGCCCGGATTGCCGACCACGGCGAAGCGCGTCTCATTCATGGATGGGGAGCCTCCCGGTCGTGTTCTCGATGGGGCAGGGGCATCACTCGGCGACGGCGGTGTAGCGCGACACCTCGTCGTCGTACTCGTCCTCGTCGCCCTTCTCGGCCATCACGACCTTCACCCCGGACGGCTCCAGGGCCGTGCGCAGTCGCTCCTCCATGGCCGCGGAGAAGTAGTTGTGGTCCAGATCGAGCCACGTCAGATGGGTGAGCGGCTGGCCGTCGAGCAGCGCCGCCGCGCCCTCGTCGGTGAGCACGCCCATGGACAGGTCGAGGAACGCGAGCTGGGCGACCACGGGGGCCGCCGCCATGGCGGCCGCGATCTCGTCCTGGAGCTCGCTGTTCTGCACGCCCAGGTGGCGCAGCGCGGGGAACCGGCCGCCGCTGAGGATCGGGGCCAGATCGGCGATGGTGGCATCGCCCCCGTACTCCTCCACCCCGAGCCACATATCCAGGCGCTCGAGCGCGGGCAGGTCGCTGGCGGCGACCCCGCGCACCACCGCACCGGGCAGCCCGCCGGTCTCGAAGCGGAGCGTGCGCAGATGGGCGTGGGTGACGGCGGGGAAGGACAGCCCGCTGCCACCGCGGACGCCCAGCTCGCGCAGGGCGGGGTAGGCATGGAGGACCGGTGTCACGTCGGACTGCTGGATCCAGGAGATCTCCGACTCCTCCGCGGTGATGTCGCCGATGAAGACCGCCTCCAGCGAGGTCAGCCGGTCCTTGGCCATGAGGAGCTGCTCGATGGCGTCGTCGGCGTCGCCTTCGTAGGCCTCGCCCCACTGGCCGATGATCAGCGCCCGTACCCGGGAGGGGTCCACCGAGGTCAGGAAGCGCTGGAAGCGACCGGCGAAGTCCTCTTCCGACTGGTCGCGGTAGGGGGCGTAGGAGATCCGCCAGGCGACGGCGCCCGGCTCGGGCGGCTCGGTCCCCTCGTCGGGCAGCGGGAAGTCGAAGGCCGGAAGGCCGTACAGGTCGTCCAGGTGGTAGACCGACATGAGGGGTATCTCCTGAAGTGTTCGCGTGGGCGTGCCTGGTTCCGAATGGGGTGCGAAGAGTTGTACCAAGCGCCACCGACAGCCGCTCCGGCGGGCGTTGGCGGACGCCGTCCGGCAACGCCGCTGCCGGGCCGGGGTGCCGGGCGGGGGCCGGATCGGGTTGCCGGACGGCGTTGTCGGTGGCCCCCCCGTAGCGTCATGACCATCGACCGGCCCCACGGGACCCGGTGGGTCCAACGCGGCTGCGGTGAAAGGGAATTGGCATGTACCGGCAGGGCGACGAAACCCGATCCCGGGTCAGATCGACGCACTGCTCGGGGACTTGCCCCGACGGGCGCTGGGCCGGGCACTCTTTTGCTCATTCCGGCACAAAGGTTTGGTCTATACCTTGACTGGTATAGACCAAGCCGCTTGAGTGTCCCTCAGCATTGCAGGGCCCCCCACGCGAAGGAGATCGGCCTCATGTGGAGACGACGTGTTCTGGCGCCGCTCGCGGCGACCGCGGCGGTGTGTGCAAGTGTGCTTGTCATGCCCATGGCCTCATCCGCCTCGGCGGCGGGAACGACCGCCCAGGCGGCCTGCGACTACCCGAACTGGGCCGCGGGCAGGGCGTACGTCACCGGCGACATCGTCCGGTACACCGACGGCAAGTACTACCGCGCGGAGCACGACAACCCGGGCTATGACCCGGTGATCAGCACCTGGTACTGGGAGCCCTTCAACTGCGGCGGCGAGGGCCAGAACCCGAGCGGCTTCGTGGTGAGCGAGGCGCAGTTCAACCAGATGTTCCCGAACCGGAACTCGTTCTACACCTACCAGGGCCTGACCGCCGCCCTGAGCGCCTACCCCGGCTTCGCCAACACCGGCAGCGACACCGTCAAGAAGCAGGAGGCGGCCGCCTTCCTGGCCAACGTCAACCACGAGACCGGCGGCCTGGTCCACATCGTGGAGCAGAACACCTCCAACTACCCGCACTACTGCGACTCGAGCCAGCCCTACGGCTGCCCCGCGGGCCAGGCGGCGTACTACGGCCGTGGACCGATCCAGCTCAGCTGGAACTTCAACTACAAGGCCGCGGGCGACGCACTCGGCATCGATCTGCTCGGCAACCCCTGGCTGGTGGAGCAGGACGCCGCGGTGTCCTGGAAGACCGCCCTGTGGTTCTGGAACACCCAGACCGGGGCCGGCTCGATGACCCCGCACGACGCCATGGTCAACCAGCGGGGCTTCGGCGAGACCATCCGCGCCATCAACGGCAGCCTGGAGTGCAACGGCGGCAACCCCGGCCAGGTGCAGAGCCGGATCGACGCCTACCAGCGGTTCGTCCAGATACTCGGCACCACCCCCGGCTCCAACCTGAGCTGCTGAGCGGCCGCTGACCGGGCCGCCGAGCGGTCATCCGGTCGGAAGCGAGGAAATTGAGGTGCGCCGATCCGCCGCTCCGCGCCAGCCTGGAGCACATGGCGTGGACGGTGACGTACGACCTCGATGAGTTCCGGGCCGCGGCGGGCGACTTTCTGGGCGCCCGCCCGGCCCGGCACACGACTTTGCTCACAGTGGTCTCCTCCCTGGTGGCCGGGGGCAGCGGCAGATACGGCGAGCAGCCGCCGGTCTACGGATGGTGGACCGGGGCGGGCTCGGTGGAGGGCGCGTTTCTGTGCACCCCGCCCTACCCTCCGCTGCTCTCCCCGCTGCCCGGCGAGGCGGCCCGGGCGCTCGCTCGCACCCTCGCGGGGGACGGCGAGCAGAAGATCACCGGAGTGTACGCCGGGCGCGAGACCGCAGAGACCTTCGCCACCGCCTGGACCGGCCTCACCGGCGCGGTGAGCGGCGTGGAGCAGAACCACCGGCTCTACCGGCTCGGCACCCTCACCCCGCCCGTTCCCGCCCCGCCGGGGCGCCCCCGGACCGCCACCGCCACCGCCGCCGACCGCGATCTGCTGCTCACCTGGTACGAGGGGTTCGCCCGCGAGACCGACGCACTGAGAGGCGATGTCGCCGCCCAGGTGGACGACAGGCTCAGCTACGACGGGATCACCCTGTGGGAGCTCGACGGCCGGCCGGTGGCCTGCGCCGGGGTCAGCCGTACGGTCGCGGGCATGGCCCGGGTCTCCCTCGTCTACACCCCGCCTGAGCTGCGCGGACGTGGTTACGCGGGCGCCGCCACGGCCGCCGTGAGCCGGGCTGCGCGGGCTGCCGGGGTGCGGGAGGTCCTGCTCTTCACCGATCTCGACAACCCCACCAGCAACGCCCTCTACCAGCGTCTCGGCTACCGCCCGCTGGAGGACCATCTGGCGTTGTCGTTCACCTCGGCCGAGCGCACCGTTCCGGAACAAGGTCACCCCTCGTAAGAGTTGTGTGATTGCAGCCCAACGGCACCGCGCGTTGGAGTGCCCCCGCCCTCTCACCCTGGAGGATCCGTGACCGGCTCCCATCCGACACGTTCCCGGTTCGCCGCCGCCCTGCGCCCCGCCGCCTTCGGGGCGGATCCCGCCGGGGAGCGGATGGAGCGCATCCGACGGTCGCCGAACTTCGCGAACGGTGTGTTCGTCAACCCGGTGGGCGCCCGCATCGGGCCGTCCGGCTCGATGCTGAAGTTCGCGTCCACCTACTTCCGCAAGGAGGAGCGCGTCCGCAGGGCCCCGGCCGGGACCGTGCCGGTGCACCCCACCACCGTCGCCGATCTGGCCACCCGGCCCGCCTCCGGGCTGCGGCTGACCTGGATGGGGCACTCCAGTGTGCTCGCGGAGATCGACGGGCGGCGGGTGCTGTTCGACCCGGTATGGGGCCAGCGCTGTTCGCCCTTCGCGATGGTGGGGCCCAAGCGGCTGCACCCGGTGCCGGTGCCGCTGCGGGAGCTGGCGCCGGTGGACGCGGTGGTCATCTCCCACGACCACTACGACCATCTGGACATGCCCACGATCCGGGCGCTGGTGCGCGGCCACGCCATGTTCGTCGTCCCGCTGGGGGTCGGCGCCCATCTGGAGCGCTGGGGCGTCCCGGCCGACCGGATGACCGAGCTGGACTGGCATGAGTCCACCGAGGTCGCCGGGCTCACGCTCACCGCCACTCCGGCCCGCCACTTCTGCGGGCGCGGGCTGCGCAACACCCAGCACACCCTGTGGGCCTCCTGGGTGGTGGCCGGTCCCGAGCACCGGGTCTACCACAGCGGGGACACCGGCTACTTCCCCGGTTTCAAGGAGATCGGCGCGGCGTACGGGCCGTTCGACGCGACCATGGTGCAGATCGGCGCGTACTCCGACTACTGGCCGGACATCCATATGACCCCCGAGGAGGGCATGCGGGCCCACCTCGATCTGCAGGGCGGGGACCCGGCGAAGGGGATCATGCTGCCGATCCACTGGGGCACCTTCAACCTCGCCCCGCATCCGTGGGAGGAGCCCGCCGAGGGAACGGTGTCGGCGGCGGAGGAGGCCGGGGCGAACGTGGCCGTTCCGCGTCCGGGGCAGCCGTTCGAGCCGGGGCAGGGGCTGCCGCTGGAGCCGTGGTGGCGGGCGATCGCGGCACGGCCGGTGACGAAGACACCGGCCGGGGCCGAGCGCGCGGCCGAGCCGACCGGCCTCACCGGCGCGACGGGCTCGTCCGGGGCCACCGGCGGGTCCGGAGCGTCCGGGGCGGCTGGTGGCGCGGACCCCGCGATGCCCATACCCCAGTCCTAGCAAGGGAGTTGGCGCCGCCTCCCGAAGGCGGGCCGGCACAGGGCTTCTTTGTCGAATGGTGTCGAAACCCTTGTGGTGGACACGACGCGCTCGCTTGAATGGTTAGGAAAGGTTCCTAACGGATCGTCCCAGGACCCGGGGCTGCCCCGGTGTGTCCTGGGACGGCCGCGCGCACTTCCCCCACAGTCGACAAGGAACGGAGTCCCCATGTCCCCCATGCCCCGGAGGATCGGCCTCGCGGCGGTGGCCGTCGCCGTACCGGCCGCGCTCGTCTTCACCGGTGTCGGAGTCGGGCAGGCGTCCGACCACCTGCCGTCGTCGGCGGACGTGCACCGCCACTCTGCGCACAAGGCCGCCGCGGCGAGCAACCTGGACGACCCGGCGAAGAAGGAAATCGCCATGAAGCTGGTCTCCAGCGCCGAGAACTCCTCGCTCGACTGGCGCGCCCAGTTCCAGTACATCGAGGACATAGGCGACGGCCGCGGCTACACGGCGGGCATCATCGGATTCTGCTCCGGCACCGGCGACATGCTGGAACTCGTCGAGTACTACACCCAGCAGAAGCCCGGCAACGTCCTGGCCAAGTACCTCCCCGCGCTGCGCGACGTCGACGGCACCGACTCCCACGACGGCCTGGACCCGAACTTCACCAAGGACTGGAAGAAGGCCGCCGCCGACAAGGCGTTCCAGGACGCCCAGGAGCACGAGCGCGACCGCGTCTACTTCAACCCGGCCGTCAAGCAGGGCAAGGACGACGGCCTGGGCGCGCTCGGCCAGTTCACCTACTACGACGCGATCGTGATGCACGGCCCCGGCGACAGCAAGTACAGCTTCGGCGGCATCCGTAAGACCGCCCTGTCCAAGGCCAAGCCCCCGGCGCAGGGCGGCAACGAGACCACGTACCTCAACGCCTTCCTCGACGCCCGTAAGGAGGCCATGAAGAGCGAGGAGGCGCACAGCGACACCAGCCGCGTCGACACCGAGCAGCGGAAGTTCCTCAACGAGAAGAACTTCGACCTGACGCCCCCGCTGCAGTGGAAGGTCTACGGCGACCCGTTCGAGATCAACTCCTGACCGCCGCACCGGTCCCCGCTTGCTAAGCGGGACGCTGTCCCATATTTTTAACCGGGACAGCGTCCCGTTTATTTGTGATGCGGATGGAGTGGAAATATGTCGACATATCTTCTGGTGCACGGTGCTTGGCACACCGGAGAGTGCTGGGAGCGCGTGGTCCCGTTGCTGGCGACGGCCGGACACCGGGTGATCGCGCCGACGCTGACCGGCTACGGCGACACGGCACATCTGCTCGGCCCCGAGGTGGGGCTCGATACGCATGTCGACGACATCGTCGGGCTGATCACCGAGGAAGACCTCACCGATGTGGTGCTCGTCGGGCACAGCTATGCCGGGCTGGTCATCTCGTCCACCGCCAACCAGCTCCCGGACCGGATCGCGCAGCTGGTCTACCTCGACGCGATGGTCCCGGAGGACGGCGAGACCGCGGCCGATGTCATGCCCTTCACCCAGGCCATGATCGACCAGGCACTGGCGTCCGAGAGCGGCTGGCGGAATCCGCCTCTGGTCGGGATGGACCCGTCCTGGGGTCTGTTCGGGGTCACCGATCCGGCGGACGTGGCGTGGCTGCGCTCGATGATGTCGGATCAGTCGGTGCGCTGCCTGCAGCAACCCGTCCGGCTGGACAACCCGGCCGTGAACGCGATCCCGCGGACGCATATCCACTGCGTCGCCAATGTGCCGCCGGGCATGACCCGGCGGCCCGTCCCCGCGATCCAGCCCAACGGCTCCCCGGCGCAGGTGTGGGAGTTGGAGACCGGCCACGACTGCATGATCACCATGCCGGGCGAACTCGCCGAGCTGCTGCTCAAGCTCGGCTGAGCCGGGCCCGCCCGGGCCCGGCTCGCCTCCGTCGGATCCGCCTGGGCGCGATCCGCCTCAGCCCCCCGCCGCCTCCACCAGGGCGCGCATGATCCGTACGTCGTCGCCCGCCTCCGGATGCCACTGGACGCCCAGTACGAACCCCTCCACGTCCGGCAGTTCCACCGCCTCCACCGTTCCGTCCTCCGCGGAGTGGGCCGAGGGGACCAGGCCCTCGCCCAGGTGGGCCACGGCCTGGTGGTGGAAGGTGGGGACGGACACCGGGTCCGGGAGGATCTCGGCCAGGAGGGTGTCCGGGACCGGCTTCACCTCGTGGTGGTCGAAGACGCCGGGCCGGCCCGCGTGGCCGTCCAGGTGCTGGACGAGGGTGCCGCCGAGGAAGACGTTCAGAAGCTGGTGGCCACGGCAGATGCCCAGCAGGGGAGTGCCCGACGCCAGGGCCGCGTCGATCAGGGCCAGCTCCCAGGCGTCCCGCTCCCGCGCGGGCGGCCCGGTGCGCGGGTCCAGCTCGGCCCCGTACCGCACGGGCTCCACGTCCGGACCGCCGGAGATGACGAGCCCGTCGAGGCGGGAGACGATCCGCGCGGCGGCGGCCGGGTCCTCGTCCGGCGGCAGCATCGCCGCCAGGCCGCCCGCGCGCTGGACGAGCCGGTGGTAGCCCGCGGGCAGCAGCGCGGCGGGGAGGTTCCAGACACCCCAGCTCGCCGAGGATTCGAGATAGGTGCTGACGCCGATCAGGGGCTTGGACACCGGGGACTCCGATCTTCGAAGATCTGTGCACTCAAAGGGCACTCAAAGTGCACTCACACTCAAAGTGTGCTCACTGTGCGCTCAATCGCGGGACAGTTCCGCCTCGGCCTCCGCCAGCGCCGCGAACTCCTCCTCCGGCGCGGCCGCGACCAGGCGATGGCGGCTGTAGAAGGCGAAGTAGGCCAGCGCCACCGCGTAGACGCCGAGCGCGATGAAGGCCGCGTCCTTGTCCACCAGGAAGGTGGCCACCAGGGCGGAGCAGGCCAGGACGAGGGCGATGGACGACGTTACCGTGCCGCCCGGGGTGCGGTAAGGGCGGTCCAGGCCCGGCTCGCGGCGGCGCAGGACGATATGGGAGAGCGACATCAGGGCGTACGAGATGGTGGCGCCGAAGACCGCGGTGTTGAGCATCCGGGCGCCGTCGCCGGTCCAGGCCGCGAGGGCGAAGCCGATGGCGCCAGGGACCAGCAGACCCAGGAACGGGGCCTTGCGCCTGCTGGTCAGGGAGAGGAAGCGGGGCAGATAGCCGGCCCGGGAGAGGGCGAACAACTGGCGCGAACCCGCGAAGATCAGGGAGAAGAAGGAGGCGACGAGCCCGGCGAGGCCCGCGTAGTTGACGATGCGGGACAGCACGGTGGCCTTGCCGTCCGGCTGCAGCGCCTCGACCAGCGGGTTGCCCGCCTCCTGCACGGCGCCGGAGCCGCGCGCCCCCGTGGCCGCGAGGAAGGTGAGCAGGGCGAGGACCAGCAGGATGCCCATGGACCAGGCCATGGCCTTCGGCAGCGTACGGGCCGGGTCCCGGGTCTCCTCCGCCGCCAGCGGCACCCCCTCCACCCCGAGGAAGAACCACATGCCGAAGGGGAACGCCGACCAGATGCCGAGCAGCCCGAACGGCAGCCAGGAAGTGGCACCGGCGGCCGAATGGTCCACCGGGATGTCGTTGAGCGAGCCCGCGTCGAAGTCGGTGAGGGCGCCGACGGCGAAGACCAGCAGCGCGGCCACGGCGATGGCCGTCACGACCAGGCTGAACCGCAGGGCCTCGCCCACGCCCCACAGATGGATGCCGATGAAGAGGATGAAACAGGCCAGATAGACCGGCCAGCCCGACTCCAGGCCGAAGAGCCCGAGGGACTCGACGTAGTCGCCGATGAAGATGGAGATGGCGGCGGGGGCCAGGACGTACTCGATGAGGATCGCCGTACCGGTGAGAAAGCCGCCCCAGGGGCCGAGGGCGCGCCGCGCGAAGCCGTAGCCGCCGCCCGCCGTGGGGAGGATCGCGGCCAGCTCGGCCAGGGCGAACACCATGCAGGCGTACATCAGGCCCATCAGCAGGGCGGCGATGGCGAGCCCGCCGAAGCCGCCCTCCGACAGGCCGAAGTTCCACCCCGAGAAGTCGCCGGAGACGACATAGGCGACGCCGAGGCCGGTCAGCAGCAGCGGGCCCGCGCTGCCGCGCCGCAGGGTGCGGCGCTCCAGATACGCGTCCTCGGGGGACGGCGCCTGGGCGCCGCCCGGCGGGGCGCCGCCGACGGAAGCGCGGGCGGATTCGGTGCGGGCGGACTCGGTTCCGTCGGCCATGGGGGGACTCCTGCTCCACGCGAGGGGGCGATGGCAAAGGTGTGGGGCCATACCTTTGTCTGCCGGTCAGCGATGCGCAAGACCTCTGCGTAAAACCGTGGTTAAGCGCCGGTGCTCATCAGCCCACGCGCCCGGCGGACGGGCCAGGGGCGGGCGGACGGGTCAGGGGCGGACGGGGCCGGACACCGGCAGGCCAGGCGCGGGCGGGTCAGACCAGGAAGCCGCGCAGCAGCGCCGCCGTGCCCTCGCAGTGCTCCCGCATCACCTCGCGCGCACCGTCCGCGTCCCCGTCCAGCACCGCCTCGACCAGGGCCCCGTGCTGGGCCTGGGAGTGCTCGAGGTTCTTCACCAGCAGCGGGATGCAGTCCAGCAGGTCGTTGACGGTCGCGCGGACGGCCGCGTACTGGGCGGCCAGCGACGGTGAGCCCGCCAGCTCCGCGAGCGTGAGATGGAGCATGGTGTCCAGGCGGCGGTAGTCGGCCAGCGGGGCGTCCCGCGTGGCGTCCAGGGCCGCCCGCAGCCGCCGTACCTGCCCGTCCCCGAGCCCGTGCGCGGCGCACAGCCCCGCCGCGCCCACCTCCAGGACCTCGCGGAACCGAAGGGTGTCCTCGACGTCGACCGCCGCCACCCGGCGCCGCAGCTCGTCCTCGCCGCCCTGGGCGGGCTCGGGCCTGGCCCGGACGAACGTGCCGCCGTAGCGGCCGCGGCGGCTCTCCACCAGCCCCTGGTCCTGCAGCACCTTCAGCACCTCGCGCAGGGTCACCCGGCTGATCCGCAGCCGGTCGGCCAGCTCCCGCTCGGCCGGGAGCCGGCCGCCGTCGGGGACCAGGCCCAGCCGCAGCACCTGGAGTATCTGCTCCAGCGCCTCCTCGAAGCCGTTCCCCGCCCGCACCGGGCGCAGCACCGGCGCCAGCCGGTCGTCCGCCGCGCTCCCGTGCTCACTCCCGCTCTCGCTCATCGAACCGTCCGCACCTACTTCCCAATCAATGGTCTGCGGTATTACCTTAAGGCCACCCCACGCCCCTCAAACCCTCTCCGCACCCTCCGTCCCGCCAAATTCTCCGACGCAGGAGGCCCCACCGTGGCAGACCGCACGCCCCCGCTCTCGGTCGACGAGCTGACCACACTGGTCGCCGCCGGGGAGATCGACACCGTCGTCCTGGCCTTCACCGATATGCAGGGAAGGCTGCAGGGCAAGCGGTTCGCCGCCCGCTTCTTCCTCGACGACGTCCTGGCCCACGGCACCGAGGGCTGCAACTACCTCCTCGCCGTCGACACCGAGATGAACACCGTCGACGGCTACGCCATGTCCTCATGGGAGCGCGGCTACGGCGACTTCGCCATGCACGGCGACACCGCCACCCTCCGCCGCACCCCCTGGAACCCCGGCACCGCCCTCCTCACCGCCGACCTCGCCTGGCACGACGGCAGCCCCGTGGTCGCCTCCCCGCGCCAGATCCTGCGCCGTCAGCTCGACCGGCTCGCCGAGCGCGGCTGGACCGCGTACACCGGCACCGAGCTGGAGTTCATGGTCTTCCGGGACAGCTACGAGCAGGCGTGGAACACCGGCTACCGCGGGATGACCCCCGCCAATCAGTACAACGTCGACTACTCCGTCCTCGGCACCGGCCGGGTCGAGCCCCTGCTGCGCCGCATCCGCAACGAGATGGGCGCCGCCGGGATGACCGTCGAGTCGGCCAAGGGGGAGTGCAACCTCGGCCAGCACGAGATCGCCTTCCGCTACGACGACGCCCTGACCACCTGCGACCAGCACGCCGTCTACAAGACCGGCGCCAAGGAGATCGCGGCCCAGGAGGGCATGGCGCTCACCTTCATGGCCAAGTACGACGAGCGCGAGGGCAACTCCTGCCATATCCACCTCTCGCTGCGCGACGAGGCCGGGCACCCCGTGCTCGCCGACGACGACGGCCCGTACGGCATGTCGAAGACCATGCGCCACTTCCTCGCCGGACAGATCGCGGCGATGCGCGACTTCACGCTGCTCTACGCCCCGAACATCAACTCCTACAAGCGGTTCCGCCCCGGCTCCTTCGCGCCCACCGCCGTCGCCTGGGGCCCGGACAACCGCACCTGCGCGCTGCGCGTCATCGGCCACGGCCCCTCCCACCGGCTGGAGAACCGGCTCCCCGGCGGCGATGTCAACCCGTACCTGGCCGTGGCCGGAATGGTGGCCGCCGGGCTGTACGGCGTCGAGCAGGAGCTGGAGCTCCCCGAGGTCTGTACCGGCAACGCCTACACCGGCGACGCCGAGCACGTCCCGACCTCGCTGCGCGACGCCGCCGAGCTGTGGCGGAACAGCCCCATAGCGCGGGCCGCCTTCGGCGACGAGGTGGTCGAGCACTACCTCAACATGGCGCGCGTGGAGCAGGACGCCTACGACACCGCCGTCACGGACTGGGAGCGCTTCCGGTCCTTCGAGCGCATGTGAGGAACCACCGAGTGAGCAACGAACCCTCCGACCAGCACCGCCACGAGCACCAGCACCGCCACGAGCACCAGCACCGCCACGAGCACCAGCACCCCCACGAGCACCAGGTCCTCAATCCGGCCACCGAGGAGGTCATCGCCACCGTCCCCGCCGCCACCCCGGAAGACGTGGCCGCGGCCGTCGCCCGCGCCACCGGGGCGCAGCGCGGCTGGGCCGCGCTGGCACCCGCCGACCGCGCCCGGCTGCTGCGCCGCTTCGCCGCCGTCGTGGACGACCACATCGAGGAGCTCGCGGCGCTGGAGGTCCGCGAGGCGGGCCACCCGATCGGCAACGCCCGCTGGGAGGCGGGCAATGTACGCGATCTGCTGGACTACGCGGCCGGGGGAGCGGAGCGGCTGAACGGCGCCCAGATCCCGGTGGCCGGCGGGCTGAACGTCACCTTCCATGAGCCGCTCGGCGTGGTCGCGGTCATCGCACCGTGGAACTTCCCCATGCCGATCGCCGCCTGGGGCACCGCGCCCGCCCTGGCCGCCGGGAACGCCGTGGTCCTCAAACCCGCCGAGACCACCCCGCTCACCGCGCTCCGGCTGGCCGAACTCGCCCTGGAGGCGGGCCTTCCGGAGGGGCTCTTCCAGGTGCTGCCCGGGGCCGGGCCGGTCGCGGGCGCCGCGCTGGTCGAGCACCCGGGCGTCGCCAAGGTCGTCTTCACCGGCTCCACGGCCGTCGGCAAGGGGATCATGGCCACATGCGCGGCGGGCGTGAAGCCGGTGACCCTCGAACTCGGCGGCAAGAGCCCGAACATCGTCTTCGCCGACGCCGACATCGAGCGCGCCGCGGCCTCCGCCCCCGGCTCCTTCCTGGACAACACCGGCCAGGACTGCTGCGCCCGCAGCCGCATCCTGGTCCAGCGCGGCGTCTACGACCGGTTCATGGAACTGCTGGCGCCCGCCGTGACCTCCTTCGTGGTCGGCGATCCGGCCGACCCCGCCACCGCCATGGGCCCGCTGATCTCGGCCGCCCAGCGCGAGCGCGTACGGTCCTACGTACCCGAGGACGCGCCCGCCGCGATCCGTGGCGAGGCCCCGAAGGGCAAGGGGTTCTGGTACCCGGCCACCGTGCTGGAGGCCACCGGGCCCGGGGACCGCGCCGCCGTGGAGGAGATCTTCGGCCCCGTCGCCGTCGTCCTGCCCTTCGAGGACGAGGCCGACGCCGTACGGCTGGCCAACGCCACCGACTACGGCCTGTCCGGCTCGATCTGGACCCGCGACGTGGGCCGCGCGGTCCGGGTCTCGCGCGCCGTCGCCGCCGGGAACCTGTCCGTCAACTCGCACAGCAGCGTGCGGTACGCCACCCCCTTCGGCGGCTACAAGCAGTCCGGCCTGGGCCGGGAGCTGGGCCCCGACGCCCTTACCGCCTTCACCGAGACCAAGAACGTCTTCATCAGCACCGAGGAGCAGTGACGTGACCGAGACCCCCGTGTGCCGCCGTCTGGTGGGCCGTACCGCCGTCGTCACCGGAGCGGGCAGCGGCATCGGCCTGGCCACCGCGCGCCGCCTGGCCTCCGAGGGCGCGCAGGTGGTCTGCGCCGATATCGACGAGAGCGCGGGCAAGGCCGCGGCCGAGGAGGTCGGCGGGCTCTTCGTCCGGGTGGACGTGACCGATCCCGAGGAGGTCGAGGCGCTCTTCAAGACCGCCTTCGACACCTACGGTTCGGTGGACATCGCCTTCAACAACGCCGGAATCTCGCCGCCCGACGACGACTCGATCCTCACCACCGGACTCGACGCCTGGAAGCGCGTCCAGGAGGTCAACCTCACCTCCGTCTATCTGTGCTGCAAGGCCGCACTGCCCTATATGCGGCAGCAGGGCAGGGGCTCCATCATCAACACCGCCTCGTTCGTGGCCGTGATGGGCGCCGCCACCTCGCAGATCAGCTACACCGCTTCCAAGGGCGGGGTGCTGGCCATGTCCCGCGAACTGGGCGTGCAGTTCGCCCGCGAGGGCATCCGGGTCAACGCGCTGTGCCCGGGGCCGGTCAACACCCCGCTGCTCAAGGAGCTGTTCGCCAAGGACCCGGAGCGGGCCCAGCGCCGGCTGGTCCATGTGCCGGTGGGCCGGTTCGCCGAACCGGAGGAGATCGCCTCCGCCGTGGCCTTCCTGGCCAGCGACGACGCCTCCTTCGTCAACGCCGCCGAGTTCCTCGTGGACGGCGGGATCGCCGGGGCGTACGTCACTCCGTTGTAGTCCTGTGCGCAGTCCCGCCATCCGCGGTGTACGGACCGCACCCCTGGCCATAGGCTGACCGTGTGACCATGAACACGCCCCCCGGCTGGTACCCCGATCCCGGCTACGCAGGTAACGGCCCCGCCATGGAACGGTGGTGGGACGGTTCCGCCTGGACCGAGTACACCCGCGATGCCTCGGGCGCCGCGGACCCGGCCTTCGGCCCGCCGCCCCTGCCGCCCTACCTGCCAGGGCGGCAGGGCGGCCACGGCCGGGGCCGCGGCCCGAGGATCGCGGCGGTCTCGGTCGCCGCGGGCGTCGTGGTCGCCGCGATCGTCGGTGGCATCGTGCTGCTGGGCGACGGCGGCGACGGCGGTGGTGGCAACGCCCAGACCGGGCCCGCCGCCCCCAGCGACTCCGCACCGCCGGACGGCGGCGACCCGGCCCCCGACCTCCCCAGCCCGGACAGCCCCTCGGGCGGGCCCACCGACGCCCCCAGCGCACCGCCCAGCTACGACCCGGACACCGCCCCGGACCCCGGCAACGGCATCAGTCTGCCGGTGCTCACCGGCTGGCAGGCGGGGCGCAGCAGCTCCGGCGGCGCGGGCGTCACCACCTCCCGCTACCCCTGCCCGGGCGACCCGTCCACCGAATGTGTGCGCGGCGGCGCCTTCTCCCGGACCGCCGAGGGCTACAAGGCCACCTCCGCCAAGGGCATAGCCAAGGAGGACATCGCGCAGAACGCCGAGGAGTCCTACGGCACCGACGAGGACAACAACCGTAAGGCGTACGGCGGGATCACCTCCCACAAGGAGCTGAAGGAGTCGGCGGTCGAGGTCGCGGGCGGGAAGGGCTATCTGGTCCGCTGGAAGGTGGTGACGAAGAAGGGCGACGACGGCGTCGTCCAGTCGCTGGCCTTCCCGTCGCCCACCGTGCCGGACACGATGGTCGTGGTGCGCTTCGGGTTCGACGAGAGCGACAAGGCGCCGCCGCTCAGCGATATGGACAAGATCGTCAAGGGCATCGAGGCACTGACGGGCGACGGCCGGTCCATCTAGAAGACCGCTGAAAATCTTGTTGGCGGGGTTGTCCGGTCGCAGGCCGGGCGGGGGACTGTAAGACAGGACCGGCACGCGGCCGTGCCACTGCTGGGGCACGTGTGCCGAGGGCACCGGAAAGTCACGCCGGTGTGGGCCGACGGCGGCTACGCGGGCATGCTCGTCGACTGGGCCGTGACACGGCTTGGCCTGGTCGTTGAGATCGGCGAAACGCGCCGACGACGCGACGCCCGCGGGTGCGTGCCGTGCTGTTGCCGGCGGCAGACCGGATTCGCGCCATCTGGGAGAGCCCGCCGGGGGGAATCCGCGCTGGGTCAGCGGGCGTTGAGCAGGCTGGCGAGCAGTTGGAGCCGTTCGGCGTCGGGGCCGCCCTCGACGGCGGTGTAGACGATCAGCATCGGGCCGGGAGTGCCCGGCAGCGGGTAGGCGTCCCAGTCCAGGTTCAGCTCCCCGGCCAGGGGGTGGTTGACGCGCATCCGGCCGCGCGTCGTCTCCCCCACGTCGTGGCGGGCCCACAGCGTCGCGAACTCGTCGCTGCGGACCGCGAGTGCGCCGACCAGCTGCGCGGCGCGCGGGTGCCCCGGATCGGCGGCGACCTGGGCGCGCAGCATCGCGGTCAGCTCGGTGACGGTGGCGGCCCGCTCCGGGCAGGTCTGGTCGGCCTCCGGGTGCAGCAGGAGCGACAGCAGATTCCGCTCCGTCACCGGGAGCCGGGTGAACTCTCCCAGCAGCACACCGGCCAGCGGGCTCCAGGCCAGTACGTCCAGGTAGCGGCCCACGACCAGCGCGGGCGAGGCCATCGTGCGCAGCAACCGCTGCGTGGTGGCCGGAACTTCCTCCGGCTCGGTCCGGCGCGGGGTGCGGGCCGGTGTGCGTGCGGCGGCGGCGAGGCTGTGCAGGTGCCGGCGCTCCTCGGTGGAGAAGTTCAGGGCGCGCGCGAGGGCGTCCAGGACCTGTTCGGAGGGCCGCACGTCGCGTCCCTGCTCCATGCGCTGGTAATAGTCCGCGCTCACCCCCGCCAGCAGGGCCAGTTCCTCACGCCGCAGCCCGGCGACGCGCCGCCTCGGGCCGGGTTCGAGGCCGACGTCCTCCGGCCGCAGCCGGGTCCTGCGGGTGCGCAGGAATGCGGCGAGTTCGCGTCGGGGATCTTCGGTCAGCGCGAGAAGGTCGTCGGTCACGGCGCCAGTATGCCTGGGGCGCCTTTGGGAAGGGTGGGTCTGCCAGTCCCAGGAAAAGGCGAACGACCGTGATGTCGCGAGCGGGGACCAGTATCGGTTCCACACCCGATGACCACGGAAGGAACAGCGACATGAAGGCCGCTCAGATCACGAGTTACGGCGCACCGGACGTCCTGCGGATCAACGATGTGGACCGCCCCGCTCCCGGTGTCGGCGAGGTCCTGGTGTCGGTCGAGGCATCCAGCGTGAACGGACACGACGTGATCGTCCGCGCCGGGGAGCTGAAGATGGTGTCCGGGCGCCGCTTCCCGATCGGCGCGGGGCTGGACTTCGCGGGCGTCGTCGTCGAGACCGGCGCCGACGTCGAGAACCACCGGGCCGGGGACCGGGTGTGGGGCATGGTGCATCCCCGGCAACGGCACACCACCGCCGGGGCGGCCGAGTACGTCGTGGTCCCCGCCGACCGGATCGCGCCCGCCCCGGCGGGCATCTCGCCGGTCGACGCGGCCTCCCTGGTCGTTGCGGGCGCCACGGCGCTGATCGCACTGCGCGACAGCGTGCACCTCGAGGGCGGGGAACGGGTCCTCGTGCGCGGCGCGGCCGGCGGTGTCGGCACAGCCGCCGTACAACTGGCTCACGCGCTGGGCGGCCACGTCACCGCGCTGGCTCGCGACCGCCACGCCCAACTGCTCACCGGCCTCGGTGCCGACCAAGTCCTCGACTACGGCTCCACCACCTCGGACCAGATCGGACCGTTCGACGTCATCGTCGACACCGTCGGCTCGGAACTGCACTGCTACCGAAGCCGGTTGGCCAAGGGCGGCCGGATGGTCACCGTCGGCCTGTCGGCCGGTGCCCTGGCCGCGATCGCCGCGTCGAGCATGTACGGCTCCCGCCGAATCCGCACCTTCAGCGCCAATCCCGACAGCGCCGTACTGCGCGATCTGGCCGGCCATGTCACTTCGGGAGCGCTGCGCCCGGTGGTCGACAGCGTGTACCCGCTCGCGGACATCGCCGCGGCGCACAAGGCATTCGAGCGTGGCGGAGTCGTGGGCAAACACGTGATCGCGGTGTCCGCGTAGCTCCGTCGTTCTCGTGGAGCATCCGGTTCGACGGTCGATTCGGTGGCTCGTAAAGCTGACGGTTGGTTGCCCGGGGCCCGCGACCGGACCTCCCGCCTGCGAGGGCAGCTCCCCGCCGGACGCCGCCTCCTCGACCGGCATCCCACCCGACGTGCCCGCCGCGTTCATCGCCGGCTCGCGCATCGGTGTGGCCACCGACCGGCTCCCACACGGCTGCCCGCAGAGCGAGGTCGCCGACGTCGGAATCCAGAGGCCGCCGTACAGGGCGAAGAGCCGCCGTACGGCGTCGGCGGGGCGATGCGACGGCGCGCCTCAGAGGAACGTTCTGCCCTCGCCCCGGTACGTCGGCGCGTCGGCCACCACCCGGTCCCCCTCGATCAGCCGCAGCGTGTCGAACCGCTCGCACAGCTCACCGGCCTTGGCATGCCGGAACCACACCTTGTCGCCGATCAGCAGATCGTCGGCGGCCGTGCCCAGCAGCGGGGTCTGCACCTCGCCCGGCCCCTCCATCGAGTCGTACACCAGCCCCTCCGGCAGATACGGCACCGGCAGCCGGTCCCGGCCCGGCGCGCCCGACGCCGGATAGCCGCCGCCGAGCACCGTCACCACGCCCACCCCGGGCCGGCGCACCACCGGCTGGGCGAACAGGGCCGCGGGGCGGCCGTGGAAGGAGGTGTAGTTGTCGAAGAGGCGCGGCTGGTAGAGGCCGGATCCGGCGGCGATCTCGGTGACCGCGTCCTCCGCGGCGGTGTGCTGCACACTGCCCGTACCGCCGCCGTTGACGAACTCCAGGTCCGCCACCGCCCGCACCGCCCGCACCACCGCGGCCCGGCGCGCCGCGAGCTCCCGGCGTGCCACGGACTGCATCAGCCGTACGGCGCGCGAGCGCAGCGGACTGCCCGGCACCGCGTCGCCCACGCCCGCCACATGCCCCTCGTACGCCATCAGCCCGACCAGCCGGAAGCCGGGGCGGCGGTCGATCGCCCGTGCCAGCTCGGCCAGTTGCTCCGGTTCGCGCAGCGGTGAGCGCAGCGCCCCGACTCGCACCCGCCCGCCGAGCATCCGCAGCGAGGTGTCCAACTCCAGGCAGACCCGGACCTCTTCGGTCCCGGCGCGAACGCTGTCGATCAGATCGAGCTGGGAGAGGTCGTCCACCATGACCGTCACGGCCTCGGCCGGCTTGGGGTCGCTGGTCAGGGTGGCGAAGCCGTCCCGGTCGGTGGAGGGATAGGCGAGCAGGACGTCGTCGAACCCCTCGCGCGCCAGCCACAGCGACTCCGGCAGCGTGAAGCTCATGATCCCCGCGAAGCCGTCTTGTGCCAGCACCCGCTCCAACAGCGCCCGGCAGCGCACCGATTTGCTGGCGACGCGGATCGGTTTGCCTCCCGCCCGGGTGACCAGATCCCGGGCGTTGTCGTCGAAGGCTCCCAGGTCGACAATCGCCACGGGCGCTTCGAGATGGGCGGTGGCCCGGTCGTACCGGGCCCGGTCAGCGGCGGCAGCGGACATGGACGCAGCTTGCCAGATCGCCATTACCACTGGGTAGAGGGCGGCCGGTGCGCAGGGCCCCCGGCTCCCCGTAGAGTGTCGCGCACGCCACGACCGGCAGGTCAGCGGCGTGTTGTCCGTATACGGGCCCGCCTGCCCGAAAGGCGGTGGGTGGTGCGGCGAACCGGACGGAGCCAGGTGAAACAGGTGTCGACGGCTGCGAGGTGGTGCAGGTGAGCACCGACGCGGAACAGGCGCACTCACCCCACAGCACGCCCCCACCACGCCCCGCACATCCCCCGCGCACGGCGCCCGCGCAGCCTTCCGCGCCCCCGCCGCGCCCCACCGCCCCGCCCGGGTTCACCCCGGACCCGGACACCCCCATCCTCGGCGTACGGGCGAAGGTCCCGTTCCCCAGGGGCACCGCTGGAGCGTCCGGCACCCGGGTGCCCCCACGCCCCTCCGCACCCCCGCGCACCGGCGCGCTCTTCGCGGACGGCGGGCTCTTCGCCGACGGCGGGCGGGGCGGCCGGCGCCGTCCGCCCAGCCGTACGGCGGCCGCCGCCGCGAGCCTCGTCCTCGGCCTCGGGCTGCTCGGCGGCGCGGCGGCCGGGAGCTGGCTGGGCGACGACCCCGACGCCCCGCCGTCCACCGCCGACACCTACGCCCACGCCCGCTCCGCCTGGCACAGCGTCCCCGTGGACGACCTCTTCCCGCGCACCCTGCGCGGCAAGGGCGAGGGCCCCGGCGGCGCCGATCGCGTCTGGAGTCGAATAGCCGTCGCCCCGGACAGCAGTTGCGGCGGCGGATTCGATCCACTGCTCGCCAAGGCGCTGGCCCCGGTGGGCTGCAAGCGGCTGGTGCGCGCCACGTACACCGACGCCACCAGCACCAGCGTCACCACCGTCGGGTTGCTGATCACCACCTCCGGCCCCACCGGGATGCGGACGCTGCACCAGCGCTTCGTGACCGAGAAGCTGGACGAGCGCACCGATCTGATGCCCCGCGCGTACGCCGCCAAGGGCACCGCGGCGGCCGGCTTCGGCGACGACCAGCGCGCAAGCTGGCGGATCCGGATCCTCACCGACGCCCCCGTCGTCGTCTACAGCGTCAGCGGGTTCGCCGACGGCCGTAAGGTCACCGACCCGCAGTCGGCGGGCGAGGCGACCCAGCGGGGCGCCACCTCGGCCCCCGCCCAGTCGGGCCTCGGCAACGACGCCCGAGGCATCGCCGACGCGATCGAGCCCATATTCCGCCGGGCCCTGTCCACCATCACGGAGACCACGTCATGACCGGCATCGGGCGACGCCTGGCCGTGGCTCTCACCGCCGCGGGGCTGACCCTGGTGCTCGCCACGCCCGCGAACGCCGACGGCATACAGGCCCAGGAGTGGGCGCTGGACACCCTCCACGTCCACCAGGCATGGCAGACCACCAAGGGCTCCGGGGTCACCGTCGCCGTCCTCGACACCGGCGTCGACGACGGCCACCCCGACCTCGAAGGCCAAGTGCTGCCCGGTAAGGACCTCATCGGCTTCGGCGCCCGGCGCGGCGAACGCGCCTGGGCCCGCCACGGCACCGCCATGGCCGGGATCATCGCCGGTCACGGCCACGGCGCGGCCGGCGGCGAGGGCGTCCTCGGCGTCGCGCCGAAGGTGCGGATCCTGCCGGTGCGGGTGATCCTCGAAGACTCCGACGCCGCCCGTAAGAAGGCCCGTTCGTCCCGTGGCGGCGCGCTCGCCGCCGGTATCCGCTGGGCCGCCGACCACGGCGCCGACGTCATCAACCTCTCGCTCGGCGACGACAGCGCCTCCGCCCACCCCGAGGCCGCCGAGGACGCCGCCGTGCAGTACGCGCTGGGCAAGGGCGTGGCCGTGGTCGCCTCCGCGGGCAACGGCGGCGAGAAGGGCGACCGGGTCTCCTATCCGGCCGCCTACCCCGGGGTGATCGCCGTGACCGCCGTGGACCGCTACGGCTCCCGCGCCGCCTTCTCCACCCGACGCTGGTACGCCACCGTCTGCGCACCCGGAGTCGACGTGGTCATCGCCGACCCCGACAAGCGCTACTACGAGGGCTGGGGGACCAGCGCGGCCGCCGCCTTCGTCTCCGGCTCCGTCGCCCTCGTCCGCGCCGCCCACCCCGAGCTGAGCCCGCGCCAGATCCGGGACCTCCTCACCCGGACCGCCCAGGACGTCCCGGAGGGCGGCCGCAGCGACGCCCTCGGCGCGGGCCTGGTGGACCCGGCGGCGGCGATCGCCGCCGGCGGCAAGATGAAGCCGGAGGCCCAGCGCCCCGCCGTGGCCTCCGCCCCCCAGCGCTACTTCGGCAACGGTCCCGGCCACGCCCTGGGCGCGCACGGCGACTCCGGCCCCAACGAGATGGCGCTGCTCGCCGGAATCGCCGGTGCGGCCGTGGTGGTCGCCGCAGTCGCCCTATGGCGAGGCTCGGGCCCCCTACGGATGCCCCCGAGACTCCGCACGCTGCTCACGGGAATCCGCCCGCGCTGAGGCCACGTCGCCCGCCGCGCCGTCGGCCCGGGCCCGGCGCGCGCTGGTCGTGGGGATCCGTGCGTGCTGAGACACGGCGGTGGTCATGGTCACGCCCCAGTTCCCGCCGCTCCCGGCGCGGGTCGCGGTCAGGCCGAGCCGCTGGTGCGCCGCGTCGAGCCCGGCCGCGCCGCCGATCGTCTGCCACAGCGCGGTCGCCGCGCCGTTGTCGCTCTGCTCGATCATCACGGCCGCATGCGAACGCTCCTGGGCGGTCAGCGGCCGCCCCTCGTCCTCCGCCCTGAGCAGCCGCGCCGCGAGGATGCCCACCTTGACGATGCTCGCCGTGGCATACGAGCCGTCGCCGTGGACCCGCTCGTCCCCGACCGGGTGTCCAGGACGGCGACGGAGGAGCGCGCGCCCAAGCCCTGGGCCACGGGGCCGAGCGCGTCGGCGAGTGCCGCGCTCAGCCCCGGCCCCGTCACGTCGTCCGCCATCCGCTCCACGCCGCCTCCCGCTCCGCCCCTCGCCGCCCGCCGCGTCGGGCCCTCCTCGCCCTCGATACCCTCATGGCGTGGCGCTCAAGAACATTCCCGACCCTGGCTTCTCCGGCGACGACGGCTCCGCCGACCCCCGGCTGACCGCGGCGCTCGCCGCCTGGGCCGATGACCGCTCGGCCGAGCCCGAGGTGCTCGCCGCGCTCACCGACGCCCGCCTCCTCGTCCCCGTGATGGCGATTCTCGGCGAGGTGGAGGAGGTGGAATCCAAGCCGCGCGAAGCGTCCGTCGAGGGTGGTGGCGGGCGACGGGCGGGCGGGCTGCGCCGAGAGAAGAGCAGCGACATGGCGGTGCCCACGCTCGAGGCCCCCGGCGGCCGGCGTGCCCTGCCCGCCTTCACCTCGCTCGAGTCGCTGGCCCGCTGGCGCCCGGACGCCCGGCCCGTGGCCGTACCGCTGCGCCAGGCGCTGGAGGCCGCCGCCCATGAGAAGGCGGACACGCTGGTCCTGGACCTCGCGGGCCCGGTGCCGTACCAGCTCACCGGCCCCGCGCTGCTGGCCCTCGCCGAGGGGCGGACCAGCACCGATCCGCTCGCCGACCCGGCTGTGACCGAGGCCGTGCGCGCAGTGCTGGCCGCCGAGCCGGAGGTGCTCCGGGCCCATCTGGCACCGGCGGCGGACGCCGACGGGATGCTCGCGCTCGCCCTCGCGCCGGAGGCGCCCGCGCGGGAGACGGCGCACCGGGTGGCGGGCGCTCTGGCCGCCGACGAGGTGCTGCGGGCACGGCTGGTGCGCGGGTTGACCCTGGCGCTGCTGCCGCCGGACGCGAAGGTCCCCGGCGAACCGCTCTTCAGCCGCTGAGCGGCCAGAGCCAGACCCTCCTCATTCGGACCGACAGGCGAATCGTCCCGATTCCCCCCACAATGCTTAGGCGACTGGCGGTCGGAATCTGCGTGAGGAGAGCGCCATGGAGACGAGAACGGTCGTAGCGGAGTTCATCGGGACCGCGATGCTGGTCCTCTTCGGAGTCGGTTCGCTGGTCCTGGCGGGCGACTACATCAACGCCCTCGGGATCTCGCTCGCCTTTGGCTTCACGCTGATCGCGATCGCCTACGCGTTCGGACGCATCTCGGGCTGCCACATCAACCCGGCGGTGACCCTCGGCGTGCTGCTGGCCAAGCGCATCGACATCCGTACGGCCGTCCAGTACTGGGTCGCGCAGTTCGTCGGCGCGATCGTGGGCGCGGCGGTGCTCTTCCTGCTCGCCAACCAGGTGCCCAGGCTCCAGACGGCCGACGCCTTCGGCAGCAACGGCTACGGCGGCCGCTCACCGGTGGGCATGGGCGCGGGCGGGGCCTTCCTCGCCGAGGTGCTGCTGACCTTCCTGCTGGTCTTCGTCTTCCTGGCGGTGACCCACTCGGTGGCGCTGGTCGGCGGCGAACCGATCCCGGTAGGTCTCGCCCTCGCCGCGGTCAATCTGATCGGCATCCCGCTGACCTGGGCCTCGGTCAATCCGGCGCGCAGCTTCGGCCCCGCGATCTTCGCGGGCGGCGATGCGCTCGGCCAGCTCTGGCTGTTCATCGTGGCACCGCTGGTCGGCGGGGTGCTCGCCGCCGTGGTGCACCGGTTCACCCATCTCCAACCGGCGGGGCAGGCCGACCAGGAGGAGGCCCATCCGCCCCCGGCGACCGGACCGTGGGGGCGGCTGCGCGGCGGCCACCGCCCCGAGGCGGGCGGCCAGGAGACCAAGGGACCGGAGGCGGCCTGAGCCGCGCGCGGGGGCCCGAGCCCGG
Organism: Streptomyces violaceusniger Tu 4113; assembly: GCF_000147815.2. NCBI lineage: Bacteria > Bacillati > Actinomycetota > Actinomycetes > Kitasatosporales > Streptomycetaceae > Streptomyces > Streptomyces violaceusniger. The sequence goes on from NC_015957.1 coordinate 2,994,411, forward strand.
AGGAGAGGCACGGGCCCCGAGGGCGTACGGGTTCCCGAGGGGCCCGTACCGCCTCCCGGCGGTCAGCCGAAGACCGGACCGGTGAACTTTTCGCCGGGCCCCTGCCCCGGCTCGTCCGGCACCACCGACGCCTCGCGGAAGGCGAGCTGCAGGGACTTCAGGCCGTCCCGCAGCGGAGCGGCGTGGAAGGAGCTGATCTCCGTGGCGCTGGCCGTGACCAGCCCCGCCAGGGCGTTGATCAGCTTCCGCGCCTCGTCCAGGTCCTTGTGCTGGGGGCCCTCCTCGGCCAGGCCCAGGTTGACCGCGGCGGCGCTCATCAGGTGCACCGCCACCGTAGTGATCACCTCGACCGCGGGCACATCCGCGATGTCCCGGGTCATCCGGTCGAAGTCGGGGGCCGGCGGCTGCCCGGCGTTGGCGTCGCTCATGGTGGTCGGGGCTCACTTCCTGAGGGATGGTGGGCCCCAGCCTAGGCGGCCGCCCGGCGCCGTACGCACGGGGCGGATGAGTTCACAGGAACGCCGGGGCACGCGGGGGAACGCCGGGGAACAGGGGCGGGGCGGACGCCGAGGGCGCACCAGGTGAGCATCCCGGGCCAGCCTGGTATCGTAGATAAACGACCGGCCGGTCACGTGCGTGTCCGGCCCACAAGTGGAGGCTCCCCAGCTCCCACCTTCCGACCCCCCGGGCCGGCAGGTCATCGGTCAGGCTGCGCCCCGCGGTGATATCGCGGCGGTGCTCCCGGTCAATGAGGAGCCCCGCCTGTGTACCGTCCGGGGCGTTTTTTGCGTCACGGCGCGGTGGTCTCAACCGAAACAGACTTACGCGGCAGTCCGCCAGGCGGTCGCGTGGTGCAACCGAGGAGGATCCATCAGCGCCGAGCCCCGCATCAACGACCGGATTCGCGTCCCCGAGGTGCGACTCGTCGGTCCCAGTGGCGAGCAGGTCGGCATTGTGCCGCTTGCCAAGGCCCTGGAGCTTGCGCAGGAGTACGACCTCGACCTGGTCGAGGTGGCGGCGACCGCCCGTCCGCCGGTCTGCAAGCTCATGGACTACGGAAAGTTCAAATACGAGTCGGCTATGAAGGCCCGTGAGGCGCGCAAGAACCAGGCGCACACGGTCATCAAGGAGATGAAGCTCCGGCCGAAGATCGACCCGCACGACTACGACACCAAAAAGGGTCACGTCGTCCGGTTCCTTAAGCAGGGTGACAAGGTCAAGATCACGATCATGTTCCGTGGCCGTGAGCAGTCCCGGCCCGAGCTTGGCTACCGGCTGTTGCAGCGGCTGGCTGAGGACGTCCAGGAGTTGGGCTTCGTCGAGTCCAGCCCCAAGCAGGACGGGCGCAACATGATCATGGTTCTCGGTCCGCACAAGAAGAAGACCGAGGCGATGGCCGAAGCCCGCGAGGCGCAGGCCGCCCGCAAGGCGGAGCGCCAGGGCGTCAGTTCCGTCGAGGAGCCCGCCGAGGAGCCCGCCGAGGCGTGATGGGCGAGGCGAGAGCCTCGACCGCCCACCCGGAGCCGCACGGCTCCGGAGTCCAACCGAAACACATGACGCTTCCGGACGTCCGGATCGTGGCCAGTCCCGCGCCGCGGCCGCCCGGACAGTGCCCTGACGAGGAGAGTACGGCGACATGCCGAAGAACAAGACGCACAGCGGTGCCAGCAAGCGCTTCAAGCTCACCGGCTCCGGCAAGGTGGTGCGCCAGCGCGCCGGTCGCCGCCACCTTCTCGAGCACAAGCCGTCCACGCTGACGCGCCGCCTGGCCGGAAAGGTCGAGCTGGCCCCCGCCGACGCCAAGAAGATCAAGAAGCTTCTCGGCAAGTGACGCCCCGCCCCGCTTCGGCGGGGCGAGCGCCAGACCGGGACCTATTCGTTTCCGGGCCGCGTGAGTCACCCGCGGCCCCGTACAAGGAGTTAACAAGTGGCACGCGTCAAGCGGGCAGTCAACGCCCACAAGAAGCGCCGGGCGATCCTCGAGCAGGCCAGCGGCTACCGGGGCCAGCGCTCCCGCCTGTACCGCAAGGCCAAGGAGCAGGTCACCCACTCTCTGGTCTACAACTACAACGACCGCAAGAAGCGCAAGGGCGACTTCCGGCAGCTGTGGATCCAGCGCATCAACGCCGCTGCCCGCGCCAACGGCATGACGTACAACCGCTTCATCCAGGGTCTGAAGGCCGCCAACATCGAGGTGGACCGCAAGATCCTGGCCGACCTCGCCGTGAACGACGCCGGTGCGTTCGCCGCGCTGGTCGAGGCGGCGCAGAAGGCGCTGCCGAGCGACATCAACGCGCCGAAGGCCGCGTAAGCGCTGCGCTGAGCTGTACGCCACGGACCCGCAGGTGAACGCGTACCTGCGGGTCCGCGCATGTGGGTGCCCTCGCGCTGTGCCCCCTGGGGTTTCGCCGCCGGGTGCGGCCCGGTGGCCGGGTTGTGCCCACCGCGTTCCGCCTCGCGGACGGCCTGGGGCCGGCACGGGCGTTGGCTCTTGGCGTTTTCGTTGCCGGGTGCGGCCCGGTGGCCGGGTTGTGCCCACCCGTCCTTCCCCAGCTACCGCTGGGAGGTGCCCCCTGGCGGAACGATTGCCCAGCCTGGCATGCCCGGACCGGCTCGGCGCGTGGCCGCCGCGCGGACGGGCCGGACCCGGTCCGCGGAGCGCCCGGCGTCGCCCCGCCGCCCGGTGCGGACAAGCGGTCCCTGCTGCCGCCGTTCCCCCGGGGGCCCGGGGGCCTGTCCCCGGTTTCGGGAAGGGGCGGGGTCGGGGAAATCCGCCCCGCCGCACGATCGTCGCTCACGACCAGGAATCGAGAACTCATGGCCGCTCCCGAGCTGACCTCGCTCAAATCGCCGCGCGTCACCGCCGCCCGGCGGCTTGCCAAGCGCAGCTTCCGCGGGAAGGAGCGGCGGTTCATCGTCGAGGGGCCGCAGGCCGTACGGGAGGCCATCGCTTATCTCGTGGAGGTGTACGCCACCCCCGAGGCCGCCGAGCGTCACGCGGACATCCTCGCCGCCGCCCGGGCCGCGAACCTTCCCGTGCTCACCGCGTCCGACGAGGTCATCGCGGAGATGTCCGACACCGTCACCCCTCAGGGCGTCGTCGGGCTGTGCCGCTTCCTCGACTCGCCGTTCGAGGAGATCCTGCGCGCCCGCCCGAGGCTCGTCGCCGTCCTCGCCAACGTCCGCGACCCCGGCAACGCCGGGACCGTGCTGCGATGCGCCGATGCCGCCGGGGCGGACGCCGTCGTGCTGACGGACGCCTCCGTGGACCCCTACAACCCCAAGGCCGTACGCGCCTCCGTCGGTTCCCTCTTCCATCTCCCCGTCGCCGTCGGGGTGCCCGTCGAGCGCGCGGTGAGCGGGCTGCGGGAGGCCGGGGCGCGGGTGCTGGCCGCGGACGGGGCGGGGGAGCGGGACCTGGACTCCGAGCTGGACGACAGGCTGCTGGGCGCCCCCACCGCGTGGATCTTCGGCAATGAGGCATGGGGCCTGCCGGAGGCTACCCGCGCACTCGCGGACGAGGTGGTGCGCGTTCCGATTCACGGCAGGGCCGAGAGCCTCAATCTCGCCACGGCCGCCGCCGTGTGCCTCTATGCCTCCGCTCGTGCGCAGCGCGCTCCCGCAGGGTGCCGCTCCGTCACATCGACCTAGTAGGGTTGCCCCCTCTGGGAGGGGACCCGAGAGGGGGTGTGGGGATGGACGTCAGGACCTCCGGCGCCAGGGCGGCCGACGCCCATGCGCCCGGAGCAGGGCCGCCCGGCGGCGGGCGCGACCTCTCGTCCACCGGGCCGGGCCCCGGCCTGCCCGGCGGTGCGCCGGACGGATTCGCGCCGCACCCCGACGATCTGCCCGACGGCCTGGTGGTGGCCGATGAGACCGGCCTGGTCACGTGCTTCAACGCGGCGGCGGCCCGGATCACCGCCACCGACCCCGCGGACGCGATCGGCCGTCGGCTCGAGGTGGCCCTGCCGTTAGAGGACCTGGACGGCCGGCGCTGGTGGGCGCTGACCGATCCCTATGGCGGGCTGGCCATCCGGGCCGGTCAGCCCGAGCGGAATCTGCTGCTGCCGGGCGGGCGCGAGGTGCTGGTCTCGGCCCGCTACGTGCGCGAGCGGCCGACCGGGCCGGTGCGCCGGGTGGTGGTCTGTCTGCGCGGCACCGAGGCCCGCCGCCGCACCGAGCGCAGCCATGCCGAGCTGATCGCGACCGTCGCCCATGAGCTGCGCTCCCCGCTGACGTCCGTGAAGGGGTTCACGGCCACGCTGCTGGCCAAGTGGGAGCGGTTCACCGACGACCAGAAGCGGCTGATGCTGGAGACCGTCGATGCCGACGCCAACCGGGTCACCCGGCTGATCGCCGAGCTGCTGGACATCTCCCGGATCGACTCCGGCCGGCTGGAGGTGCGCCGCCAGCCGGTCGACCTCGCCGCCGCCGTCCGCCGCCATGTGCAGGCGCTCACCGCGGCCGGGCACACCGCCGAGCGGTTCCTGATCAGGGCCAGGGGGCCGCTGCCCAGGCTGTGGGCCGATCCGGACAAGATCGATCAGGTGCTGGGCAACCTGCTGGAAAACGCGGTGCGCCACGGCGAGGGAACGGTCACCATCGATATAGCGCCCGCGACACCGGCCAAGCCGGTCGTGGAGGGCCCCCCTGTCGAAAGGACCGCCGTCACCGTGAGCGACGAAGGCCCCGGTATCCCGGAGGAGTCGATGAGCCGCGTCTTCACTCGCTTCTGGCGGGGCAGCAAGCGCGGCGGCACCGGCCTCGGGCTCTACATCGTCAAGGGCATCGTCGAGGCGCACGGCGGGACGATCACCGTCGAACGGGCCCGCGGCGGCGGCGCGGAGTTCCGATTTATCCTGCCCGTGGGCACCCCGGCCTATCTGGCCTGAGCCACCCGCGGGCTTCTTCGGCACGGGGCGGACCCCCGCGCGGCGGCCGCCGCGCGGCGTCCCCCGGAACAGCACCCCTCCCGCGCCCCTTAGACTCGGGCTTTGGCACCTTTGGCGTCCCTTGTATGGGGCGCAGCGGTCGCAGCCAGTCGAGCCGGGGTCGCGCAGCCGGGGGCACCTCCCAGCGGTAGCTGGGGGACAAACGGAAGTACGGGAAGAGATGTCGGCACCCAATAAGTCGTACGACCCTGTCGAGGTCGAGGCACTGAAACCGGAAGAGATCGCCCGCAGGCGGGACGAGGCGCTCGCCGCCATCGCCGCCGCCGGGGACCTCGAGGCGCTGCGCGAGGTGAAGGTCGCCCACACCGGCGACCGCTCGCCGCTCGCGCTCGCCAACCGCGAGATCGGCGCCCTGCCACCGCACGCCAAGGCGGACGCGGGCAAGCGCGTCGGCCAGGCCCGCGGCCAGGTCAACCAGGCGCTGAAGGCCCGGCAGGAGGAGCTCGAGGCGGAGCGTGACGCCCGGGTGCTGGTCGAGGAGGCGGTGGACGTCACCCTGCCGTACGACCGGACCCCGGCCGGCGCCCGCCACCCGATCACCACGCTCTCCGAGCGCATCGAGGACGTCTTCGTCGCCATGGGCTACGAGGTCGCCGAGGGCCCCGAGGTGGAGGCCGAGTGGTTCAACTTCGACGCGCTCAACTTCCCGCCCGACCACCCGGCCCGCGAGATGCAGGACACCTTCTTCGTGCGCGGCGCGAAGGACGGCGAATCGTCCGGTGTGGTGCTGCGTACCCACACCTCGCCGGTGCAGATCCGGTCGATGATCGACCGCGAGCCGCCCATCTATGTGATCTGCCCGGGCCGCACCTTCCGCACCGATGAGCTGGACGCCACCCACACCCCCGTCTTCAGCCAGGTGGAGCTGCTCGCCATCGACGAGGGCCTGACCATGGCCGACCTCAAGGGCACGCTCGACCACATGGTGCGGGCGCTGTTCGGGGAGGGCATGACCACCCGGCTGCGGCCGAACTTCTTCCCGTTCACCGAGCCGTCCGCCGAGATGGACATGCTCTGCTACGTGTGCCGGGGCGAGTCCGTGGGCAACCCGGACCGGCCCTGCCGCACCTGCTCCAGCGAGGGCTGGATCGAGCTGGGCGGCTGCGGGATGGTCAACCCGCGGGTGCTCATCGCCTGCGGCGTCGACCCGGACAAGTACAGCGGCTTCGCCTTCGGCTTCGGCATCGAGCGGATGCTGATGTTCCGGCACAACGTGGAAGACATGCGAGACATGGTCGAGGGTGATGTGCGCTTCACCCGGCCCTTCGGGATGGAGATCTGATGCGGGTCCCGCTTTCTTGGCTGCGGGAGTACGTCGACCTGCCCGCCGGTGAGACCGGCCGTGACGTACAGGCCAAACTCGTCTCGGCCGGGCTCGAGGTCGAGACGGTCGAGCAGCTCGGCGCCGGCCTCAAGGGCCCCCTGGTCGTCGGGCAGGTGCTGGCCATCGAGGAGCTGGAGGGGTTCAAGAAGCCCATCCGCTACTGCCAGGTGGACGTCGGGCAGGCCAACGGCACCGGTGAGCCGCAGAACATCGTCTGCGGCGCCTCGAACTTCGCCGTCGGCGACAAGGTCGTGGTCGTCCTGCCCGGCGCCGAACTGCCCGGCGGCTTCGCGATCTCCGCGCGCAAGACGTACGGCAAGACCTCCGAGGGCATGATCTGCTCCGCCAGCGAGCTGGGCATGTCCGACGACCACGACGGCATCATCGTCCTGCCGCCGGAGTACGAGGTCGGCACCGACGCCATCGAGCTGCTGGAGCTGGTCGACGAGGTCCTCGACATCGCCGTCACCCCGGACCGGGGCTACTGCCTGTCGATGCGCGGTGTCGCCCGCGAGACCGCGACCGCCTACGAGCTGCCGCTGCGCGACCCGGCCCTGATCGACGTGCCCGCGCCCAACAGCCACGGCTACCCGGTCCAGGTCACCGACCCGATCGGCTGCGACCGCTTCACCGCCCGCACCGTCACCGGGCTCGACCCCGAGGCGCACTCCCCGATCTGGCTCGAGCGCCGGCTGCAGAAGGCCGGGATGCGCCCGGTCTCGCTCGCGGTCGACATCACCAACTACGTGATGCTCGAAATCGGCCAGCCGCTGCACGCCTACGACCGCTCCCGGATCAACGGGGCGATCGGCGTGCGCCGCGCGGAGCCGGGCGAGAAGCTCACCACGCTTGACGGCAGCCAGCGCGTCCTGGACGCCGAGGACCTCGTCATCACCGACGAGAGCGGGCCCATCGGCCTCGCCGGTGTCATGGGCGGCGCCAACACCGAGATCGCGGACGCCACCGCCGACGCGGAGACCGGCCAGGCGGCGGGCACCACCGAGGTCGTCATCGAGGCGGCCCACTTCGCCCCCGTCTCGGTCGCCCGCACCGCCCGCCGCCACAAGCTGTCCTCCGAGGCGTCCCGCCGGTTCGAGCGCGGCGTCGACCCCGAGGCCACCTCGGCGGCGGCGCAGCGCACCGTCGACCTGCTGGTGCTGCTCGCGGGCGGCACCGCCGAGGTGGGCGTCACCGAGATCATCGCGCCCAGCGCCCCGCACACCATCACGCTGCCCGCCGACCACCCGGACAAGGTCGCGGGCGTGTCCTACGGCCGCGAGACCGTGGTGCGCCGGCTGCAGCAGATCGGCTGCGATGTCTACGGCGCCGACGACCTCACCCTCACCGTCCCGAGCTGGCGGCCCGACCTCACCGACCCCAACGACCTCGCCGAGGAGGTCATCCGGCTCGAGGGGTACGAGAACCTCCCCTCGACGCTGCCCCGGCCGCCCGCCGGGCGCGGGCTGACCGAGCGTCAGCGGCTGCACCGCCGGGTCGGCCGGGCGCTGGCCGGGGCCGGATACGTCGAGGCGCTGAACTACCCGTTCATCGGCGAGGAGGTCCTCGACCAGTTCGGGCTGGCCGCGGACGACCCGCGGCGCGATCTGGTCCGGCTGGTCAACCCGCTGTCGGACGCCGAGCCCGCGCTCCGTACGACGCTGCTGCCCGGGCTGCTCGGCGCGCTGCGCCGCAACGCCGGGCGCGGCGAGCACGACCTCGCGCTCTTCGAGACCGGCCTGGTCTTCCGCGCCACCGGTCACGAGCCGGCCGCGGCCACCGTCCCCGTCGACCGCCGTCCCACCGACGAGGAGATCGCCGGGCTCGACGCCGCGCTGCCGCACCAGCCGCGCCGCGTCGCCGTCGTCCTCGCGGGCGACCGTGAGCAGGCCGGCTGGTGGGGCAAGGGCACTCCGGTGAGCTGGGCCGACGCCGTCGAGGCGGGCCGGATCGTGGCCCGTGAGGCGGGCGCCGAGCTGATCGTCCGCCAGGACCAGCAGGACCCCTGGCACCCGGGCCGCTGCGCCGCCCTGCTGGCCGTCGTCGACGGCGAGGAGATCCTCGTCGGCAACGCCGGTGAACTCCACCCGCGGGTCACCAAGGCCCTGGGCCTGGCCGAGCGCACCTGCGCCATGGAGATCGAGCTCGACCGCCTGGAGCAGGCCGGCACCGGCCGCGTGGAGGCCCCCCATGTCTCCACCTTCCCGGTGGCCACCCAGGACGTCGCGCTGATCGTGGACGCCTCGGTCGCCGCGGCCGATGTGGAGACGGCGCTGCGCGAGGGCGCGGGCGAACTGCTCGAATCCCTCCGCCTGTTCGACGTCTTCACCGGTGAACAGCTCGGCGAGGGCAGGAAGTCGCTGGCCTACGCGCTGCGCTTCCGCGCCCCGGACCGCACGCTGACCGCCGAGGAGATCGCGGCCTCCCGCGACGCCGCGGTATCGGCAGCCGCCAACCGCACGGGCGCCACCCTCCGCGGCGCCTGACCCCAACCGGCTCCCGCCGGTCGCCGCGAACACGGCAATGGGGCGCACCCCGCTACGGGGCGCGTCCCATTGCCGCGTTTGGGCCGGGGGCCCGGGGCGTGCCTCGCGGGGTCGCCCGCCCCTCGCTCGCGCCGGGTCGCTGTCACGTGGTGGCGGTGTACGCGCCGTTGGCGGCTCGGGACCGCGTTCGTTCGCCCCTTCGCGGTGATCGGCCAATGCGTTCGCGGCACCGCGGAGCGTGTGGGAGCTGCCCGGTGGGGGAGCTGCCCGGTGGGGGAGCTGCCCGGTGCGCGCTCGCTCGCCCCTCGTGTGGGTCGCGGCCACGGTCGTGGGGCGGCGGGCGCTGTGGGCGGCCTCGGGGGCGGGTCGTTCGTCTCCTTGCGGTGGACGGCGCCGACACCGCGTTCGCGGCGTGGTGGTGTTTGTCGGGTCGCCCGGGACGCGGTCGACCGCCCCCTTTGCGTGGGGCGTCGCCACCGCCTTGGCGGGGTGGGTGTCGTCGGTGATTCCGGTGGGGGTGGGGCTGCGGTCCACGGGTGTGGGGTTCGGGGTCGTGGCCCTGTGCCGCGTCGTCCTGGTGAGCGGCGAACAGCCGATACCGCGGCGGCGGGGCGGTGGGGTTTGTCGGGTCGCCCGGTGCGCGGTTGCCCGGCTCCTCGCTGGTGTGGGTCGCGGCCAACGCCGTGGTGGGGTGGGTGTCGTCGGTGATTCCGGCGGGGGTGGGGCTGCGGTCCACGGGTGTGGGGTCCGGGGTCGTGGCCCTGTGCCGCGTCGTCCCGGTGAGCGGCGAACAGCCGACATCGCGTCCGCGGGGCGGTGGGGTGTTCGGGTGGGTGCCCGGGGCGTGGTCACCCGATCAGGTGAGATCCGGAAGGGGCGGGTCCAATTGGCAGGAGCTGTCGCCAGAATCGTGCCGGTCGCACGGCCCGCGCGGGATCGATCGTCCAGGGGCCCGGCCGACCGCCTCATTGGCCGGCGTTGGGGGCGACACATGATCGGGACATCGGCAGTCGGCGGCGCGTTCGTACGGAGGGCACGGAGTCTGCGGGAGGTCACCCGCGTGGTCCCCTGTCTGTGGGTGCTCGGCGCCCTCTGCTGGGCCCTGCTGACCCCGCATCACACCGAGGTCGTCACGCTCCTCGCCGCGGCACCCGCCATCGCCTGCGCGAGCAGCGGCCGCCGCAGATGCATCGTGCTGCTCGGCGGCGCCGGCCTGCTGTTGGCCCTCGCGCCTCCGACCGCCCTGGAGCCCGACGGCGACGGGAGGGAGCCGCACGCCGCCCTGATCACCTGCTGCGCCATCCTCGGCGTGGCCGTCGCCTGCTATCTCACAGCGGGCCGCAAGCTGCGGCTGGTGCGCGAACTGGAACAGCTCCGGGCGGTGGCCACCGCCGCGCAGGACGTGGTGCTGCGGCCGCTCCCGGCCCGGCTGGACGGCATCGAGCTGGCGGGCGGCCATCTCTCGGCCAGCCGGGGCGCCGCCGTCGGGGGCGATCTCTACGAGGCGCTGGCCACCCCGTACGGCGTCCGCGTCATCATCGGCGATGTGCGCGGGCACGGCCTCGCCGCGATCGGCACCGTCGTCGCCGTCCTCGGCAGCTTCCGCGAGGCCGCCCATGAGGAACCCCTGCTCAGCGGAGTGCTGCGTCGCCTCGACCGCGCCCTGGAGCGCCATCTGCGGGCGCGCGCGAGCGAGGAGTGCCCGCTGGACGGCCACGTGGACGAGGAGTTCGTGACCGTGTTGCTGCTGGAGGTGGGCGCGGACGGCGAGGTCACCGCGCTCAACTGCGGCCACCCCTGGCCGTACCGCCTCTACGAACAGCCGGTCGGCCCGGCCATGGCCCGGCAGACCGCGCCCGGCGACGTGCTGCCGCCGCTCGGCCTCTTCCCGCTGCCCGCCGAGCTTCCCACCGCCCGCTGGCGCGCCCTGGGCGTCGGCGACACGCTGGTGCTGCACACCGACGGCGCCGAGGACGTGCGCGACGCCCACGGCACGTTCTTCCCCCTGCGCCGCGCCCTGTCCGAGGCCGCGGGCCCCGGGCCGCTCGTCCCCGCGGCGGTCGTGGCGGGGGTGCGCTCGGCGCTGCTGCGCCACACCGGCGGCCGGCTCGCCGACGACGTCGCGCTGCTCGCGCTGCGCTTCGACCGCTGCCCGCTGTCCGCCACCACGGCCCTCACCCGCCCGCCCGCCGACATCCACCGGGGCTAGGGGCTGACCGCCGGGTCCTTGACGCCTGCAGCGAGCTGTTCCCCCCCGGCCCTTCCCGCAGCCTCGATATGCGGCTCCGCCGCGTGGTGGGGCTCCGCCCCAGACCCCGGGTCCAGGGGCGGAGCCCCTGGCAACAGGCACGGGCGGGCAGGCTGCTCCCTCCCCGCCCCTTCCCGCACCCTCGATATGCGGCTCCGCCGCGTGGCAGGGCTCCGCCCCAAACCGCTCCCCGCCCCGTCCCCTCCCCAACCGGGGCTTCGCCCCAGCCTGCGGGGTCCAGGGGCGGAGCCCCTGGTATCGGGAAGGGGCGGGTTGGGGAAGGACCAACGCTCCACCCCACCGCGCCCGTTCACACCCCGTGCGAATCCCCCTCCACTACGCTGGCGTCACCGAGCGTTTCGGGAGGGCGAGATGGAGCCCAATACACTGCTCGACTCCGTGCTCGACGAGGCCGGAGTCTCCCACGCCGGACTGGCCGCGCATGTCAATGAGGCGGGCCGGGCCCGGGGGATGAAGCTGCGGTACGAACACACTGCGGTGGCCCGGTGGCTGAAGGGCCAGCGGCCGCGCGGGCAGGTGCCGGACCTCATCTGCGAGGTGCTGGGCGAGCGGCTGCACCGCGCCCTCACCCTGGACGACATCGGCTTCGACACCCCCGGCAGCCGCCGGGGGCCCGCCACCTCGCTCTCCGGATTCGTCGAGCGCGCCACCGCGCTGTGGCGCTCCGACGAACAGCAGCGCCCGCATGTCGTCGAGGCCCCGGCGGTCACCGGCACCCCCGCCGTCATCCCGGTGTGGGAGTGGGAGAACCCTCCCGAGGACTCCGATGTCTCCCGGCGCGGTCTGACGCGGGTCAGCATGACCGACATCGAGACGTTGGGCGCCGCCCGCGCCCACTACGAGCAGATGTACCGCAAGGCCGGCGGCGTCGCGACCCGCACCCGGGTGGTGGGGTTCCTCAACTCCGAGGCCGCCCCGCTGCTGCGCGGCAGCTACGCCGACGACACCGGCCGCCAGTTGCACCGGGCGACCGGCGGCCTGGTGGCCATCGCCGGGATCTGCGCGTACGACTCCAACACGCACGGCCTGGCCCAGCGCTACTTCCATCAGGCGCTGCGGCTCGCCAAGGCCAGCGGCGACCGGGGCCTGGGCGCCTATGTCATAGCGCTGCTGGTCAACCAGTCCCTCTTCATGAAGGAGTACCGGCAGGCGGTCGCCTTCGCCGAATCGGCGCTGCGCGCCGCGGGCTCCCAGATCACCCCCGCGCTCGCCGCCGACCTGTACGCCATGCAGGCCAAGGCGTACGCCCGGCTCGGCGACGGCGCCGGGACGCTGTCCTGCATCCGGCGCGCCGAGACCGCCGCCGACCGGATCAGACCGGGCCAGGAGCCCGACGAGACCGGCTATGTCCAGCCGGGTCTGGTGAACGTCCAGGTGGCCGAGGCGCTGCTGAGCCTCGGCGACCTCGGCGGCGCCCGCGAGCACGCCACCGCCGCGGTCGGCACCCCCGCGCACGACCGGGGCCGGGTGCACCGGCTCGCCATGCTCACCCATATCGAGCTGCGTCAGGGAGACGTGGACCGGGCGGGCGCCACGGCGGTGGAGATGACCGAGCGCGCGCGGGGCATGGAGTCCCAGCGGTTACGCGACCGGTTGCGGGCGGTACGGGAGCACCTCGCGGTCAGCGGAAGCGCCGCGACAGCCGAGGCCGCCGCGCTCATCGACGGGGCACTGCGCGTTCCTCTGTGACCGGCGGTTCCGCTCGCGGTCCGCACTCTCGTCAGCGGGTGGCCCACGATGGCCTCCCGTTTCGACGAAAGGTGGCTGACAGTGCGATGGAAGAACCTCAGGGAGCGGACCGTGTACGAGAACCGATGGTTCCGGGTCAACCTCGCCGATGTCCGGCTCCCCGACGGGCGCCATCTGGACCACTATCTGATCCGGCTCCGTCCCGTGGCCGTGGCCACGGTGGTGAACGCGGCCAACGAGGTGCTGCTGCTGTGGCGCCACCGGTTCATCACCGACGTCTGGGGCTGGGAGCTGGCCGCGGGCGTCGTCGAGGACGGTGAGGACATCGCCGACGCCGCGGCCCGCGAGATGGAGGAGGAGACCGGCTGGCGCCCCGGCCCGCTGCGCCATCTGCTCTCCGTCGAGCCGTCCAACGGGCTCACCGACGCACGGCACCACATCTACTGGGCCGAGGAGGCATCGTACGTCGGGCCCCCGGAGGACGACTTCGAGTCGGACCGCCGCGAGTGGGTGCCGCTGAAGATGGTGCCCGACCTGGTCGCACGCGGTGAGGTGCCCGCGGCCAACATGGCGGCGGCGCTGCTGCTGCTCCACCACATCAGGCTCGGGTAGGCCGGGCCGCCGTCCGCGCCGGCGCTAGTGTCCCGCTGTCTGCCATATCGCCAGGGCCAGGGCGGTCACCCCGGTCAGGGCGGCGATGGAGGGCAGCGGCCAGCGTCCGTGCTCCAGTATCCGCATCCGTCCGCCCAGTTGGTTCACGTCCTCCTCAGCCTGCTCTCCTCGATGGTCGAGCAGGGCCAGCCGGCCGTCGACGCGGGTGAAGCCCACTTCGACGGTCCGGCGCAGTTCCGTGAGCTCCACGGCTAACGCGGCTTGCTCGGGCTCGGTGGTCACGGGTTGATCCCCTTCCGGATGTAACGTCCGTGCAGTGGTGACGCTCCGAGTCAAGCGCATGCCCAGGTGGTGCGGGAGCGTGTGTGGGGATGGTGTGTGAGTCACCGGCGCACACCCCGTGCGAAAGGCGGCACGCAGCGGGTACCTGTTCACCGTCGGCCCTCTGGTCGGCCGAGCGGGTGGAGGCCCAGTCCTCCTATCGGGTCGGCGCGGGACTGCTGCCCCGCGTGCTGGAGCTGTGCACGGCCGTTGGGTACCGGGCCTGCGGGGCCGGGTGGCCCCGGGCGCCTTGGGAGGGCCGGGACCGCACCCACTCGCGCCTTGGACGGCCGGTTGATCGGCCACCGGATGACCGCTGTCGCGGGCCCACCTCCTGGAGCGCGGCAACGACACCCGTGCCGCGCTGGCTGCCTATGAGTCGGCAGCTGACGAGCCCCTCAGCCTGCCGGAAGAGCGCTACCTGCGTACACGGGCAGCCTGCCTGGGGCCGGCCGGCACCGACGGGCCCGAGCAGCCGGTCATGTAGCGCGGGGCCCGTCGTCGCCCCGGGCGGTACGGCCCGCTTCGCGCGTCGTGTGGATGTCCCCGTGCTGAACGGCGAACACCGTGCCGGAATCGCGGGCGGTGTTGTTCTGCTCCAGGGCCAACGTCCCGCTGCCGCCCGCGAGGGCGCTGTCGACCTCGGCGGTCAGCCGGGCCAGAGGCGCACGACAGGTGGGTTCCCGGCGCAGCAACTCGGCGAGTTCCAGGGCCCAGATCCCGGAGAGGGACTGCCGGACGTCGTCGGGTACCACCGTCGCCCGCATCAGTGCTGCGTTCTCCTCCAGCCGGGCCCCGACCGCGACGCTGCGGTCCGGGTCGTCCCGTCGGAAGAGCCCGAGGACGGCGTCTTTGGTGCGCTGCCACAGGTCCGTGGCCATCGTCGCCACCACTGCCGTGGCCCCCGCCTCGGCGAGCAGTGTCAGTTCGTCGGTCACGTGGGCTCCTTCAGGTCTTTCCGCTGATGTGTATGGTGCCGCTCTGCACCGCGTAGATGACGCCGTGGCCCGATGCCCTGCTGATCATCTTCGCGTTGCTGGGGATCTCGTCGTCGGCCGCACGGTCCTGGCCGGCCCGCCCGCCGGACCCACCAGACTCAGTGAGCTCACCGGGTCCACTGGACTCAGCGGCCGACGGCGTGGCGCACGCGGGCACGTGCAGCCAGGCAGAAGCTGCGAATTCCTTTTCCCGCACGCTGACGTGCCGGAAGGACGCGGGGTCGATCCCGGGCTGTCCCTGGCACACCGTCTCCTCGTGGAAGTGCTGCGAGACGAGGAGCGCCGTCGTCGCTTCCGGCGTCTGTGCCAGAGCGGCGCGGGCCGGTGTGGCGTCGAGCAGCCGGGCAAGGACTTCGAGCGGCCGGCCGACGACCGTGCCGTCCGGGCCGATGTGAACGTCCCCCGCGTGCAGAGCCATCCGGACGCGCACCCGCGTAGGCGGCCCGGCAAGCCGGTTGTGGGCCCGGAGGCGGACCGTGAGTTCATGGACCAGCGGATGGACCAGGCTCGCTTTGGGCGTCCCGGCCGGGAACACCACCCGCGTGCCGTCGCCGAGATCCTGGCGCAGGCACGCCTCCCAGTCGATCCCGCTTCGCGCGAACGACTCGCGGAGCGCGGTCGACAGTGCCTCGCGGATCTGCCGGAGAGCCACGTCGCCGCGTCCCGCCGACCCCGCGATGTCCACCGCGAACAAGGCCCGGTATTCCGGCACTTCTTCCATGCGGCCCTCCTGGTCGTGCGGCACGCCCCGGCCACGCCGTCGTCCGGCGCGGGTCGTGGCCGTGCCCCGTCGTGTGCGTGCTTCCACTGTGCCCCAATTGAACGGGACGCATCCCGTCGCAATACTGGTTCGGCTCGACGTCGCGGAGCCGACCTCGCCGAACTCGTCTGAACGCACGAGCGGTGGGGAGCCCCGCTCGGCGGCGGTGACCTCGGGCGGGCGGAAGGCGGGGACACATGGATGGTAAAACGCCGGGCCGGGACGCGGTCGGTCGGACACCTGCGGGGACATGGACCTGGCCCCCGTCAAGTCCGCTCGGCTCTCTCGCAGGGCCCGCCCGGGACCGGCTCCTCGCACTGGGCGCGGGGAGACGGTACGAGGCCGACCGCGTTCTGATGCGCGAGGGGGAGCGGACCACGTTCGTGCTCGTCCTCCTCCACGGCGTGGTCAAAGCGACCGGGCGCGCCCCCGACGGCCGGGACGCCCTGCTGGCCGTCCGCATGGGCGGGGACCTGGTCGGCGAACTCGCGGCTGCGGACGGCGGTCCCCGGTCAGCGACGGTCACGACCTGCGGGGCCGTAATCGCGAGGGTCGTCAGCCGGGACGAGTTCCTCGGCTGCACCCACCGGGAACCAGAGATCGCCCACGCGGTCAATGCGTCCGTGGTCTCGAAACTTCGCGCCGCCAACACCCATCGCGTCGACTTCACCGGCTGCGACGCCTCCACCCGGCTGGCCCGCGTCCTGCATCAGATCGTGCTGACCCACGGCGAGCGGTCCGGCGCGGGAGCGGTGATCCGCTGGCCGATCACCCAGCCGGAACTCGCGACCCTGTCCGGCGCCGCGGAACCTACCGTGCAGAAGGTGCTGCGTAGGCTTCGTGAGGCGGGCGTGATCTCCACCGGCTACCGCACCGTCCGGGTGGAGGATCTCGCCCGCCTAAGAAGCATCGCCTTCGACCAACAGCCCTGAGCCCGACCGGCGCCGGGACCAGTTCGGTCTCGAATCCGCCCGGTCGAGTGTTGAGCAAGTGGGCAGAAACCCTCCTACGATGGTTTGGCCCGACGTGGTGCTCGCTAGCGTAACCAGGTGGAGCTGGCGGGGGGTTGCGAAGCACGACGCCGAACCGGCTTCCGTTTCAGAGGATTTCGGAACGGCCTGCGAGCGTCGTGATGGTCCGCCAGGCGCGGTCGCGCGTTCCACGAGCGGGAATGAGATGGGGCATGGCAGAGACGAACGGGGGCGTGCGGGAACCGCACGGGCCCGACCATGACGAGGAAGGGCCGTCGGCGCGCGGTGATCACCGCATCGACATCGCGGGGAACGCGTCGGGAACAGTGATCGCGGGCAACCACAACGTGGTGATCGACGCCCACGGTTCGACCGTGAACCTGCTCCCACCCCGGGAGCGCCCCAGGCCGGTGCGCCGGGAACGAGTCGCGCTCGTCCCTCGCCGGCAGCGTGAACCAGTGGGCCGCGAAGCGGACTTGGAGGAACTGGAGAGCGCCCTGCACGGGCACGGGCTGGTGCAGCTGTGGGGACCGCCCGGGGTCGGCAAGAGTACCCTGCTGCGTCACGCGGCCCGCTGCCTCGAACCCGGCCCGGACGGGGTGCTGTTCTTCAACGCGGCCCACCGGGAGGTCGAGGACCTCGCCCAGGAGATCTTCGAGGCCTGCTACGAGGCTCCGGGCTATGCGCCGACGGGACCGGAGCTGCGCCGGCTGATGGCTGGAGTCAGGGTCACGGTATACGCCGACGACGTGGACCTGACCCCGGAGCAACTGCGGCTGCTCGCGGACGCCGCGCCCGATGCGACGTTCGTCCTCGCGAATCGAGAGCGTTCGCTGCTCGGGGAGGGCGGGCACCTGGAGCTGCGGGGGCTGGACCGGGCGGCCGGACTTGAGCTGCTGACCCGGGAGTTAGGGCATCCGCTGCCCCAGGGCGAACTCGTCGCGGCCAACGAGCTGTGCATGCTGTCGCTCGGCCGGCCCCTGCTGCTGTTGCGCGCGGCCGGACTGGCCGGGTTCGACACGTCGGGCGAGGTCACGCTGCCCCGTCCGGCCGAGATCGAGGGCCTGCTGCCGCTGCTGCTCGACCGGCTCGACGCCGCGGCGGTGACCGCCCTGCACCTGCTCGCGACGCTGCGCGACGCGGAGGTGGACCCAGTGCATGTCGG
Source organism: Streptomyces violaceusniger Tu 4113 (assembly GCF_000147815.2). NCBI lineage: Bacteria > Bacillati > Actinomycetota > Actinomycetes > Kitasatosporales > Streptomycetaceae > Streptomyces > Streptomyces violaceusniger. Next base: position 3,011,955 of record NC_015957.1, read on the forward strand.
TGCGCTGTGCGGGGTACCCGAACCGGCAGTGGTCTGCGGCCGATTGGCCGAGCTGGGCCTGGCGGTGGTCACGGAACGCGGGTACCGGAGTGTCGCCGACGTGGTGCCGGAGGTGCGGCGCCGGTCCCCGGAGGGGTTCCCCGCCGACCGGCTGTGCGACCACTTCGCCCGCTGGGCTGCGCTGCCGACCACCACTCCGGCCCAGGTCGCCGACCACGGACGCGCGTTGGAACTGGCGGCCGAGCTGGCCGAGCAGCAGGGCCGACCCGACCTCGCCGTGCGGGTCGCCCGGGCCGTGTCGCCCGTCCTTGCGCAGTCGCTGAGGTTCGGCGTGTGGGGGCGGCTGCTCGACCAGGGCCAGAACGCCGCGCAGCAGGCGGGCGACGTGACGGCCAGGGCCTACTTCACCCACGAGAAGGCCATTCGGTGTCTCCTGATCGGCCGGCGCGTGCTGGCCGCGGTGCTCCTGGCCGAGGCGGTGGTGCTGTGGCGGCAACTGGGCGACAGCGAGGGTGTCAACGCCGCGCTCAACGCCCAGCAGTACACCCCGCCGCCGTCCTCACTGACGCCGGACGCGGGGCCGCCGGGAGGCGACGTGGGGACGACCCTCGGCAACGACGCGGGCACCGCGGCGGGGACCGACCCGGGCACGACGGTGGGGGCCGACGCCGGCACGGCTCCCGGGACGACCTCGGGGACCGACCCGGGCACGACGGTGGGGACCGACCCGGGCACCGTGCCCGGGACCGACCCCGCTGTGGCGTCCGGGGCCGACCCTGGTGCGGCATCGGCGGCGGACGCGGGCGCGCAGCCTGGGGTGGATACGGGGGGCGCCCCGAACACACCGGTGGACCCCGTCACACAGCTCGCCACCAACCCTTCCGGCGCGACGACCGCAGGTGGTGCCGCCGCGGGGGGCGGCACCACCGCTGTCGGGGTGGGCGCGCTGTCGACGGGCGTGATCACGACCCTGGTCGGCATCGTCGCCGCGATCGCCATCGGCGTGGGCATCTACCAGGAACAGGCGTCGAACGACGAGTCCCCCACGAGCTCGACCTCGACCCCGTCCGACGAACTCGCCGGGGTCTGGCGGGACGGACAGGGCAATGTTTTCCGGATCACCGAGTCGGGGGACGGCTCGTACCAGTTCAAAATGCAGGGGAACTGCGGTGGCAGCAGCACCGTAGAGATCACCGGAAGCTCCGGCAGTTACAGCGCCACGGTGCCGGTGTGGGACGAGTCGTCCTGCGGAACGACCGTTGGGGAGGCCGACCTGAGGATCGACGTCGACTCCGACGGCTCCAGCGCCGACGTCGAGATGACCGAGAAGTCGGACGGGACGTGGAAGTGCTACACCTGCGGAACCCAGAGCTGGACCCGCCTATCCTGATGGTCCTGACGTTCGACGAGTCCTCAGCGATACCGAAGGGAGAACCCGCCATGCCGCTCTCCTCAGGCGACCGGTTCACGATCCGCATCGGCGGTGACGCCTCGGGCCCCGTCGTGGCCGGCCACGACAACAAGGTCGAGGTCCGTCGGCCTAGCGAGCCTGACGCAGAGTCCGGCCCGACCCAGACGACCACCGTCCGGGACCACGGCACCGCCTACACCGTCATGAACGGCGAACTGCACATCCACCACGACTCCTCCGCCCGGCCACCGGAGGAGGGCTGACACCGGTCGCCACGTGCCGAACCCCAACCCCCTCATGGCATGAGGCCCGTTGCGGACGAAAGACGAACCGTGGGCGAGTCCGTGAGGTGGCGGGCGGGGGCGGACGGCGCCGCGCGTGGCGGCGCGCCGTGGTGCTGTCGACGCGAACGGCGTCCGTCACCTCTGCGCCTACGTGATGGGCCGATGAGTCACGCAGCGGACAGGGCTGGCCCGGACTCGACGCGCTGTGAAAAGACGACCGGACCGGGACCGGCAGGGCCGCCTGGTTCGGCTGCCTGCGGGCCGGGTGCGGGAACGTCGACCAGGCGACCCGGACATCGCGGGCCGAGCGGCGTGACCGGAGGTCAGGCCTTTCGATCCGGCCCGCGTCGCGATGGTGGAAGACCTTCGTCGTGACCTCCACATCCGGGAAGCCGTCGGGCCGGTCGCGCAGCAGACCGTACACGTGCCGCCGCACAGCGGCGCGGGCCCGCTCGATCCGGGCAAGCGGGACGTCGTCGACTTCGAGGGTCGCCGGCGCCGTCGCTCCGGCGGGGGTCCGAAGCCCGGCGGCCCACCCGGTCTGTGTGGCCGTCCGCTGGCGAAGGCGCGGGGGATCAGCGTGCGGTCGCCGTCCGGCGGGGTAGGGCGCTGCGTGTCACGGGCCGCTTCGCATGAGGGGCGCATGCGTACAGCTGGTACGTCTCGGTGAAGCTGCCGTAGTCCACCTCGACCGTGCAGATGGGGCGGTCCGCGTAGAGGCGCGCGGTACACAAGGCGCAGTTCCGTGAGCTCCACGGCTAACGCGGCTTGCTCGGGCTCGGTGGTCACGGGTTGATCCCCTTCCGGATGTAACGTCCGTGCAGTGGTGACGCTCCGAGTCAAGCGCATGCCCAGGTGGTGCGGGAGCGTGTGTGGGGATGGTGTGTGAGTCACCGGCGCACACCCCGTGCGAAAGGCGGCACGCAGCGGGTACTCATGGGGGACTGCGGTCGGAGGGAGGGACCGCGCGGGGCGGACAGACCGGATGGACCGGACAGAAGGGACGGATGTGCGACTGATCGCCGCTCCGATGTGGGAATTCGGTGTCGACCAGGGAGTCCGGCAGTTCGCCGAGCTCGGCGTCGCGCTGGTGCTGTCCACCCTGATCGGGCTCGAGAGGGCGGTGCGGCAGAAGAGCGCCGGGCTGCGCACCCACACCCTGGTGGGCGTGGGCAGCGCGCTGTTCATGCAGGTTTCCCAGTACGGCTTCGCCGATGTGCTGTTGCGCGACCACGTCGGCCTGGACCCGTCACGGGTGGCGGCGCAGGTCGTCTCCGGTATCGGCTTCATCGGCGGCGGCCTGATCTTCGTCCGGCGCGATGCCGTCCGCGGGCTGACCACCGCGGCGACCGTCTGGCTCACCTGTGCGGTGGGCATGGCCTGCGGCGGTGGTCTGGCCCTGCTGGCCACCGCGGTCACCGCGGTGCACTTCCTGGTGATCCGCGGCTATCCGCTGCTCACCCGCCGGCTGCCGGCCCTCTGGTCGGCCGAACGGGTGGAGTTGCAGCTCTCCTACCGGGTGGGCGCCGGGCTGCTGCCACGTGTCCTGGAGCTGTGTACGGCGGCCGGGTACCGGGTGCTGCGGGTCCGGGTGGACCGGGCGCCCTGGAAGGGCCGGGACCGCACCACCCGGGTCGTCCGGGGCGAGGAGGAGGCCCGGCCCGCCGATACGGGCGTCGCCGAGGTGCAGCTCGCCCTCGAGGGCACCGGGGACGTGCTCCGGCTGGTCGGGGCGATCTCCGAGCTGGACGGCGTCCTCGGCGCCGACGCGGGCCGCGACCTCGACGACTCGGAGTGACCGCGGCGACCGTTCACGATACAGACAAACGATCTTGATCGCTCGACCGTTGACGAGTGCCGTCCGCCCCGCCGCCCGACTGGATCCTTGCCCGCCGCAGGGCCGTCGGCGACCGCATCCGCGAACTGCGGACCTGGCGCAACCTCACCAGGAGAAGCTCGCTGAGAAGTGCGACATGGACCGGCAGTCCGTGAACCGAATCGAACAGGGGCACCAGGCGCCAGGGCTCGACACCCTCATCCGCATGGGCGAGGCACTCTCAGTGCCCCTGGCTGACCTCGTTCGCGGGGTGTGATGCTTCTCCCTTCACCAAGCTCCGGCCCCTTGGATATGTCGGGCGGAGGCGGCTGACGCCAGAGTGGGTGGTAGTACCCGCGCCCCAGTCGGCGCGACCGAGGCCAACCGCCGCCGGGGGCGGGGGCTTGAGACTCGCCCGCCTCCGGGGACACGTGGAGACGAGCGAGCCGGGCCTCGGCAAGCGGGCGGCCGAGGCGGGGGCTTCTCCGTGTGGGACTCCGGCCTCCACGATCCCCATCCGGGGCCGGAGTCCCTGCCCTGCGGTCGACGGCCGCGCCTCGGCAAGCCGACCGGCAGGGGCTTTGGAGGGTGGGCCGCTGGTCGCGCGCTCCGGCGGGGGTCCGGAGCCCAGCAGCCCACCCGGTCTATGGGTCCGGCGTGCCTGCGAGGCACAGGTAGACCGCGAGCACCAGCAGCGCGGGGATCGCACTCAGCAGCAGACCCAGGCGGACGGCACGGTAGGCGAGCAACACGGCCCGCACGGCAGGGGCCTGGCGACGGTGCCTCATCCGGGGCCTCCCGGATCCCGCCTCTCTCGGCGGGGTGGAGGTGGCTGCTCACGCCTGACGTGCTGGCATCGGTCCTGCCGCACGCCCGTCACTGTGGGATACCGGACGGTGTCGCACGTGGTGCAGACGGCTGGCCAGGGAACGCTCGCGAGGCCCGGGTACGGGCCCAAGGGCACATAGCCAGCCTCACGGATACGCCGCTCGGCCAACGCGGCACGCCGTCGGGGAGACGATGCTTTCGTCCAGGCGCTCACGCGTGGCCACCGCCCTGCTGAGCGCCAATCTCCCTGCACAGCGGCCGACACACATACAGCTCTATGGCCTCTTTGGCGGCGCCGCCGCAAGTCCACTCGACCGTGCCGAGGAGCTGGTCAGCGAACAGCCGCTGCCCGCACAGAGCACAATCCCAGCCCTGAAGTTGGGGCCCGGTCAGAGTGTCGGCGTCCGGCAGCGGTACGCCCGGGAGCAGCGAAGGCCGCGGGCAGGTCGTCACCGCGGCCGCCCCTCGTGCTCGGCCACGGTCGCGCTGGTGAGGGTCCGCGGCCGGCGCCTGGTGTAGAGCGGCGCGTGTGGGGGGCAGGCGTAGGTGACCTTGCCGACGTCGCTGCGGCCGTCCTCCACCTCGACCGGGATGGGTTCGTCGGTGGGTAGTTGGCAGTGGTAGCAGAGCTGGCGGCCCTCGGGCGCGCGCCCGTATTCGGCGCGGTCGGCCTCGGCCAGCGCCTCCCACAGCTTGCCCGCGTCGGTCAGGTAGTGGTCGGCCGTGAGTGGAACGCGCCAGTGGGTGCGGTGGCCATCCGTCCAGGAGACGGGCGGTACGCCGAGGTAGGTCTTCTCGTCGGCGAGTTCGGTGAGGACTCGGACTTGGCGCAGGTGCCAGCTCGTAGCGGAGCCCACCTGGACGAGCCAGTAGAGGGGGCCGTGCTTGTCCTGGATGACGGCGCCGGTCTCATCACTGAGGGTCTTGAGCGCGCGTTCGCCGACGCTCGGTGCTGCTCGAACGGCGTCCCACCATTTGCCCGCGGGTAACGCCTCGACGTCCACGGAGGGCGGTGGTGTCCACGGTAGGGTTCTGGCCTTCATGCCGCCCCTCCCGGAGACGCGCCGAGGAGAAAGGCGAGGCGAAGAGCGGTACCGCTCTCGTCGCCACGCTCGCCGAGCTCATACCCCCAGGTGGTGACATAGCGTCCCCCCTGGCTGGCGATCTCTTCCACCAGATTGGCGCTGAGCGGATTCGCCACACACAGCTGGGCACCCTTCGCCACTATCGACAGTCCGTAGGCTTTCAGTCGATCGGCGAGGTCGCGGTAACCGGATGCGTCCATGCATCGATGTCACCGCACCGGTAGTCCCGGCGGGATATGACAACCTATGACACGGAGTGGATCATGACTCGGGATGTGGCCATCACCGGCACTCGGTCGACAGCACATCGCGACCTCACCAGCTACGCCGAGCTATTCGCCAACTACCTCCACCTCTTCGCAGATGCCGACGCCCACTTCTACGTCGGAGGAGCCAAGGGCATCGACAGCCTGTCCCTGTTGTGGCTGGCCGGGAACACCGAGGCACGGATCACGATCGTCGTCCCCGGTACCGTCCAGCAGCAGCCCGCCGAGGCGCGACAGGCCATCACCCGCAGCCGCAGCCGAATCACGGAGGTGATTGAGCTGCGCGCCGAACAGCTCCGTACGCCCGCATTTCATGCTCGGAATCGGTGGATGGTCGACCACTCCGACATGGTCATCGGATTCCCTCTGGCAGGCACTCACAGGACCTCTGGGACTTGGCAAACCCTCGATTATGCAGCGCAGCAGGTGAAGCCACACCTAATCGTGCCCGTGTGACGGGGATCACCGGCATGATGAGGGCATGAGCACGTGCGAAAGCCTTCGTGGCGCTGCTGCCCTCAAATCCCTCCGGAAGGCGCGAGGCTGGTCCCTGGCCGACACGGCGCGGGCGCTCGTCGATACAGCACGTCAACTCGGCCAATCGCTCGACTCCTCGGCCACGAGCGTGCAACGGTCCGTCGCCCGGTGGGAGAGCACGCAACGCCCCATCCTCCCCAGCGACCGGTACCAACTGCTGCTCGCGCACCTCTACGCCCGAGGTGCCGACGGCCACGTCGCCCTTGGGCGGCAGCGACTTCGCCGAGCTGCTCGATGCCCTCGCCCGCCTGGGAGCGGCAGAGACGCAGATGCGTGAGCTACGCGCCCTGCTCGTGCGCACGGCCACCGACAGCGGTACCGGGCTGCTCGCCCTACTCGGACCCACGACTCAGCTATCGATGGCGGCCGCGCTCGCCGATCCGGCGCGAGTCGACGATGCGCTACTCGCCGGAATGCGGGCGGCCGTTGGCGATGTCAATGCACAGGTGGGCTCGTTGCCTTTCGCCCGGCTGCAACTGCTGCTCGCCCCGGTGATCGAGTCTTGTCAGCGGCTGCTGACCGGCGGCGTGCCCGAGCCGCTGCGGCCTGAGCTGCGCACGGTCGCGGTGCAGGCGTATACCCTCGCCGGGCGGCTGGCGTTCGAGACCCGGGATGACCAGGCGTCCCGCGCGCTCTACGCGGCCGCCACCGGCGCGGCAGGACAACTCGGCACCCCGTGGCGCCGGGCAGTCGTTCACATGAGCCACGCCCTGGTCACGCTGTACTCGGTCCCGGGCATCGGCGCGGCCCGTGAGCTGGTCGACGCCTCGGTGCGCGATGCCCGTACCGGCGACAGCGTCCGCGTGCGGGCCCGAGCACATGCGCTACAGGCCGAGATCGCCGCCCGGTCGGGTGCCGAGCGGCACGCACAGACCGCGCTGTCGCTCGCCTGGTACGACCTCGACCGCGACGACGACGAGGATCCCTCGCCGACGAGCTTCAGCCCTGACCACCTGCGCGGCTTCGAGGGTCTGTGCGAGCTATATGTTGGAGATGCAGCGGTCGCTCATGACTTCTTTGCCGGTAGCGTGGCGGCTTTGGGAGCGCCACGCGAGCGGGTTCAGCGGGCCATCGTCTCCACCGATCAGGCAATGGCCTGCATTCGTCTCGATGCTCCGGAGAGGGCCGCAGACCTCCTGCACGCCTGCGTCGATTCGGCAGCCAGCACCGGCGGGCGTGTACCGGTGTTGCGCCTGCGCCAGGCGCGTAAAGAGCTGCGGCCGTGGCGGCGCGAGGGCTTCGTCGCCGATCTGGACGATCACCTCATCGACGTACTGGGAAGCTGACACGACGCAAGCCCCCTCGCCCGGCCCGAAGGCCAGACGAGGGGGCGACGTTAACGAGAGCCGTGAAATCTTCCCGCCCGGAATTGAGGGTCTCAGAGGCGGCGCCGGTCAGGTGCGAGCGCGGCTGGCGTCGTCGGGCTCGGGTCGGGCTCCGGGGCAGGTGCGCCATCTCGTCGGCACACCAGCGCATCCGGATCATCAGCGGGCGGCTGGAGGCTGTACCCGTCCGGGCAGGTCTGCCCGTCCCGCCCATCGGCCCCATCCCGGCCGTCCTTCCCGTCCGCGCCCGGCGGACCCGCGGGTCCCACTGGGGAGTAGGCAGCACAGCAGAGGAGCCCTGCCCGATCTGATCTCGGGTGGGGCTCCCTCGTACGTGCGCGTCCTCAGGGGGCGGAGATTCGAACCCGCGACCACCGGACCGGCGCCCGGCTGCTCTGAGCTGACTGACCCCGCGCGGGCACGCACTCCGCCCGGTATGGCCGTGACCACGGCGCCCATGCGGCGGTTGGGCAACGCATGGACGAGGCCCAGACGTGGGCGATGATCGAGGAGCCGGGCAAGCGCGAGCCGCTGATCACCCGAGGCGAAGCACGCGCCACCGTGGCGCTGCTGCATCTGCTCTGCGAGCAGGGTGGCCCCGGGGCCGACGCCGCGGTCGAGCCGGCGGCCAGACTCGGCTGCCGGCCCCCGCCGAGTAGGCCCCCTACACCGGCAGCGCGTTGCCCCGGTCGTCCAGCCACACCTGCTGACCGGCAGGCGTCACCGTGAGCCCGAACTGCGTGCGGGCCGGGCGACCAGCATCCGCCCACCAGGCGTGGGCCGCCTCGACCTCGGCCCACAGCCGGCGCGGGCCGTGCTGCTGCACGTCGTACTCGACAGCGTCCGGCTCGTAGTCGACCGACGCCCACGACCCGGTGCCCGCGTCGGCGAGCCATAGCGTCCACGCACCGTCAGGCCCCTGGCCCGTAGCCCACTGGCAGCCGGGAACTAGCACTCCGACCGCGAACCAGGCGTCATCGTTGCCGAGGACGTGCGGGTCGAGTCCGGTGTGGCTGTCGTGGGTTTCGCCCCCGGCCCGGGCGATGGCCATGACGTCCCGCGGCGGTGCCTGTGCCCTCATCCACATAAACGCCGCGTCGTCCACAACCCGGCCGGATGCCACAGGTCCGTCGGGGCAGTGCTCGACGGTGAGCTGGAGGAGCACGCCGTTGCGCAGCGTGGTGCCCCACGGGATCACGATGATCCCGTCCGGCTTGGTCTGCTCGATCCAGGCGCGCGGCACGTCGTGCACGGAGCAGGTCGCAATGAGCCGGTCGTACGGCGCACGCGCCACCCAGCCCTCAGCGCCGTCACCGGTGACCACGGCGGGTGCGTACCCCGCGGTCTTGAGGCTGGCGCGCGCCCGCTTGGCCAGTTCGGCGTCGACCTCCACCGAGGTGACCTGCTCGTCGCCGAGCCGGGCTGCGAGGAGTGCTGCGTTGTAGCCGGTGCCCGCGCCGATCTCCAGTACGCGGTGACCGTCTTCGGCTCGGAGTGCGGCGAGCATGCGGGCGACGATGCGCGGCATGCTCGCCGAGCTGGACGGCGTGCGCGCCACCTCGGCGTCAGGCGGGTCCTCGACCTGGGTTACCAGTGCCTCGTCGGCGTAGGCGAGATGGTCCCACCGGTCGGGGTCGGCGGCTCGGTCGAGGGGCGTGTAGCCGTCGTCGCCGCGGACCCAGATGCGGTCAGGGATGAACCGGGCACGGTCGACGCGCAGAAATGGGCCGCGCCAGTCGGCGGAGAGGTGGCCGCCGTGGCTGAGCATCTGGGTGAGTGCGGCTGGGCCGTTCGCGGTGAGCATGCCGCCTACTTCTGCTGGGGCCTGGGTGGGGTCGGCTGGGCTGGAGGGATGGGCTTGTCGGGCTTGTGCCCGTCGCCTTCGGCTACGTCCGGCTTGCCGCTGTGCTTGCCCATGGCGCTCCCTCGTCTCGTTGAAGTGAGGGCCATGGTGGCGCGGGCTTGGGGTGTGCGGTAGGGCGCACGGGTGCTTGCTGGGGGTGCGCGCCGAGGTGTGGCACCAGGCTGGGCGTATGGCCCGTGCCCCGCACGTCATCGTCCAGATGCCCTCACCCACCGGCGGCCGGACCGTGCGCGTGAACGGCACGATCCTCGGTAGGGGCGGCTGTCCGTGGTCCGGGATGGCCGCCCTACTGATGTCCGCAGAGACCTGCGGGCTACCTCTTCGAGCGGGTGTCAGCGCTGGTCATCAGTACGAGTAGAAGCCCGAGCCCGACTTGCGTCCCATCCGGCCCGCGTCCACCATCCGCAGCAGCAGCGGGGGAGCGGCGTACAGTTGCTCCTTGTACTCGCCGTACATCGAGTCGGCGATCGCCGCGATCGTGTCCAGGCCGATCAGATCGGACAGCTTGAGCGGGCCCATCGGATGGGCGCAGCCCATCTCCATGCCGTTGTCGATGTCCTCGCGGCTGGCGATCCCGGACTCGAACATCCGGATGGCGGAGAGCAGATACGGGATGAGCAGCGCGTTGACCACGAACCCCGCGCGGTCCTGGGCGCGGATGGCGTGTTTGTCCAGGACGTCGTGGACCAGCGCCTCGGTGCGCTTGATGGTCTCGTCACCGGTGGTGAGCGCCGGGATCAGCTCCACCAGCGCCTGCACCGGCGCCGGGTTGAAGAAGTGGATGCCGATCACCTGATCCGGGCGGGAGGTGGCGACGGCCAGCTTGACCAGCGGGATGGAGGAGGTGTTGGAGGCGAGGATCGCGTCCGGTCGGGTCACCACCTGGTCGAGGACCTGGAAGATCTCCGTCTTGATCTGCTCGCTCTCGACGACCGCCTCGATCACGAGGTCACGGTCGGCGAATTCCCCCAGGTCGGTGGTGAAGCTCAGCCGGTCCAGCGTCGCGTCGCGCTGCTCCTCGGTGATCTTGCCGCGCTCCGCGGCCTTGCCGAGGGAGTTGGTCAGCCGGGTGCGCCCTATCTCCAGGGCCTCGCCCGTGGTCTCCGCGACCATGACGTCCAGGCCGGATCGGGCGCACACCTCCGCGATGCCCGCACCCATCTGGCCACAGCCCACCACTCCGACGCGTTCGATGTCGGTCACATCGTGCCTTTCGCTGGTTCAACTGTCCGTTGTGCCGTCCCCCTGTCGCCCCAGACGTTACCCTCCGGTTATCGGCGAGGGGCGGGCCGGGGCCGGATTCCCGGCCCCGGCCCGCCCCCGTCACCGTCTTACACACGGGGCTCTCACACCACGGTCACGAGGCGTCGCCGCGCAGGATGCCGCGGCCGTTGGTGGCCACGTAGACCCGTCCGTAGACCCGTGGGTCGCCGGTGATCGAGGCGCCCGTCCAGCCCCACTGGTGGGCGTCGTCGTTGATCCGGGTCCAGCTCGCCCCGGCGTCGGTGGAGCGGAAGATGCCGCGCACCCCGCCGATCTTCGCGCTGGTGTAGAGCGCCTGGTACGAGGCGCCCGGCGCCGCCTTGCCGAAGCCGATGGTGTCCGCCTGCTGGACGCCGCTCAGTTCGGTGAAGGTCGCGCCGGAGTCCGTGGAGTGCCACAGCCCGTAGGCCCCGGCCGTGCTGCCGCCCGCGAGCCAGATGTCGCCCTCGGCGCCCGGCAGCGCCTTGAACCGCACCGGGCCGTCGGCCGGCAGCCCGGAGGACGCCCTGGCGGTGAAGGTGGCGCCGCCGTCGGTGGAGACGTAGAACGTGCCCGCCTTGAAGCCGTAGAACTTCTTCGGGTTCTGGCGGTCGGACTCCACGACCGCCCCGGCCGGGATACCGCTCGACGCCGACCAGGAGCTGCCGAAACCGGTGGTGTGGTAGACGGCCGAGGTGCCCTCCGGGGCCCAGACGAAGCCGTTGCCGTCGGCCGCCGCGGCCACCGTGCCGCCGCCCGTGACTCCGGACGGCTCGCTGCCCTGGAACCAGTTGGCGCCGTTGTCGGTCGAGAAGGCGATCCGCGGGGCGGAGTCGTTGTTGCCCACCCGGACCACGGTGTTCGCATTGGTCTCGGCGTAGTCCAGGCTGGTGGTCGTGGTGAATGTCGGCGAGGTGTACATCCTCGCGGGCACCGCGTCGAGGTCGGTGTGGCGGAAGCCCCCGATGTCACCGAGCGCGCTGAGCAGCGGGGCGCCGGTGGGCGGGCTCGCCAGATCGCCCACCGCCGTCTCCTCCAGACCCTTGACCATGGGCGTGATGGTGATGGTGCCGCCCGTGTCCCAGTTCGCGAGGTTCTCCGTGCCGTAGACCGTCGCACCGGTGCCGTACATCATCCGGCGGGAGTCGAACGGGTCGATCTCCAGCGCCTCGGTCATCCAGCCCAGCTTCGGGGTCACTTCGGGCGGCGAGGGGTTGGCGCCGAAGGTCAGCCAGGGGACGGACGAGACGTCCTGGGTGTAGCGGAGGGACCGGTCGGGGTAGCTGGTGAAGTCCCAGGCCCGGGTCCAGGTGGCGCCGGAGTCGGTGGAACGGAAGATCTGGGTGTCCGGCCACCAGGAGCTGTAGCCGGTCACCATCAGCGTGCCGGGTTTTTGCCGGTCCACCGTGAGCCCGCTGTAGCCGAAGTAGGTGTCGGCGTCCGTCATGGGGCTGATGTTCTTCCACTCCCCGGTGGCCGTGGTGTACCGCCACACCTGGCCCTTCTCCCCGTCGTACGGGCCGCCCTTGTCGCTGGTGGTGAGGTACAGATAGCCGTTCTTGGCATCGAGGACGCCCTTGTGGGAGAGATAGCCGGTCGGCTGCCCGGCCACCCGCGACCAGGTGGCGCCCGCGTCCGTCGAGCGGTAGACGGTGTTGTTCTTGTCGGCCACGCCCACGTAGACGGTCTTCGTCGCGCTGCCGGAAGAACCGGTGCGCTCGTCGAAGGTCACCCACACCACGCCCTGGTTGTCGCTCAGATAGCCGCTGGTGTCGCTCGCGTCCTGGACGTAGGTGCCGGGGTTGGGGAAGGACGTCACCTTCGACCAGGTGACACCGGAGTCGGTGGAGCGCCACAGCCCGTTGCCGCCCGGCGCGCCGAGGTAGAGCACGCTGTTCTTGTTGGGGTCGACCGCCAGCCGTTCCCCCATGCCGCGGCCGGGCATATTGCCGCCCAGCTTGAAGGGGAGGGTGGTGGACTGCCAGCTCGCGCCCCGGTTGGACGAGCGCAGGATGGCGCCGTTGCCCGGGTCCCAGCCATTGGTGTACGTACCGGCCGCCACATAGACCTTGTCGGGATCCACGGAGTCGCTGGCCAGGCTCACCACCCCGGTCCAGCCCCAGTGGTCCCAGTCCAGCGAGTCCAGCAGCGGCACCCACCGCTTGCCGGACTGGTCCCAGCGGTACGCCCCGCCGATGTCGGTGCGGGCGTAGGCGAGGTTCTTCTCCTTGCGGTTGAAGACGATGCCGGGGACGAAGCCGCCGCCGTCCACGCGCACGTTCTTCCAGGTGTAGGCGTCGGCCTGGGCGGTGCCCCGGGCCGGGGCCGGTTCGGGGCGGGCCGCCGCGGGGGAGGCGGCGGCGGTGAGTAAGCCGCCGACGAGTGCCAGCGCGGCGATGAGCGCGCCGAGCGGTCTGCTGCCTTTGCTGCGCACGGGAACTTCCTCTCCGGACGTGGGGGTAGTGAGGGGTGCGGGCCCTGCGGGCGAGGGCATTTGGGAGCGCTCCCATGCGTGCGTCATCCGATGCTAGCGGCCGGATGGCCGTGCGAGAAGGGTGAAGTCAAGCGGTCCTCAAGGGGTGTTGGGCTTCCGCCGCCCGGATTCGCGATAGGCATTGCCGGGCGCCCCACAAGGGCCCCATCATCGGCGGGAGTTGCCTCCTGCGGCGCGATGCCTGCCCGGGGCCGGGCCCGGGGCCGGAAGGGAGACGGCCTCCTGGGTCCGCGGCCCCGGCCGGTGGCGGGCGGCGGCGCTCCGTTGGCGACACGACCGAGGCGAGGAGTTGGACATGGGTCGGATCACGCGCAGAAGTCTGACGGTCGCGGCCGCCGGAGCCCTGGCCGCCACCGTCACGGCGGGGGACGCGCTGGCCCAGGGGCCGGGCGGTGGGCACCGGCCCGAGTTCCGCGGGATGTGGCTGGCCACCGTCGCCAACCGCGACTGGCCGTCCAAACCGGGTCTCACCGCGGACGAGCAGCGGGCCGAGCTGCTGAGCTTCCTGGACACCGCCGTGCGCCGCCGGCTCAACGCGGTGGTCTTCCAGGTGCGGCCGACGGCGGACGCGCTGTGGCCCTCACCGTACGAGCCGTGGGCCGAGTGCCTCACCGGCGTCCAGGGCCGGGACCCGGGCTGGGATCCGCTGGGCACCGCCGTGCGCGAGGCGCACCGGCGCGGCCTCGAGCTGCACGCCTGGTTCAACCCGTACCGGATCGCCAACCACACCGACCCCACCCGGCTGATCCCCACCCATCCGGCCCGGGTGCACCCCGAGTGGGTCGTGCCGTACGGCGGGAAGCTCTACTACAACCCCGGGCTGCCCGAGGTCCGCCGCTTCGTCCAGGACGCCATGCTGGACGCGGTCGCGCGCTATGACATCGACGCCGTCCACTGGGACGACTACTTCTACCCCTATCCGGTGGCCGGCCAGGTCTTCGACGACGACGCGGCGTACGCGCGTTACGGCACGGGCTTCCCGGACCGGGCGGCCTGGCGGCGGAACAACATCGACCGGCTGGTGTACGAGACGGCCGTGCGCGTCAAGCGGCTGAAGCGGCGGGTGCGGTTCGGTATCAGCCCCTTCGGCGTCTGGCGCAACCAGGCCACCGACCCGCTCGGCTCCGCCACCACGGCAGGGGTGCAGACCTACGACGACCTCTACGCGGACACCCGCGGCTGGGTGCGGCGGGGATGGCTCGACTACATCGTCCCGCAGGTCTACTGGAACATCGGCTTCGCCGCCGCCGACTACGCCGCGCTCGTCCCCTGGTGGTCGGAGGCGGTCCGGGGCACGGGGGTGAACCTCTACATCGGCGAGGCGCTCTACAAGGCGGGCGATCCGGCGCAGCCCGCGCCCCGGCAGGACCCGGCGGAGCTGTCCCGGCACCTCACCTTCGACCAGGGTTTTCCGCAGGTGCGCGGCAATGTGTACTTCTCGGCCAAGGAAGTGGCCGGCGACCGCAACGGCGCCATGGCGCGTGTGGTCGCCGACCACTATCCCCATCGTGTCCGTCCGCCCCGCTGAACCGGGGCCGCGGGCCGGCTAACGCTGCCCGGGTCCGGCGGCCAGGTGGCGGACGACCGAGTCGGGCCCGGGGGAGAACAGGCACTCGTGTCCGTCGTCCTCGTAGCGCACGCGGTAGGGCGGTTCCCCGTCGGTCCCGAGCACTTCGATGATCTCCGCTACACGATCGTGAATCCCGACAACCCTGCCGTGCACCAGCAGCTTGTCGCCTACGGTCGCCTCCATGTGCGTGACCTCCTGTCCGCTGGAGGGCAATGCGATCTGGCTGAGGACAATGCGATCCCTGAGGCCAGTCTATGGCTGATTGTCCTGGTTTGCCCCCGCCGGGGGATGATCCGGGTCCCCCGCTTCGGGGATCAGGCTCGCCGCTTCGGGGATCCGCTCAGCGGCTTCCGGAGTCCGGTCCGCCGCTTCGGGGGCCCGCTCCAGCGCCGTGGACCCCTGCGCCCGGCCCGCCGCCGCCGGGGTCCGTACGGCCCTCGCCGCCGGGACCCGCGCCCGCTGCGTCACCCCGATGCACACCAGCACCGCCACGGCGGCGATCGGGGCGGCGGGGGTCAGCTCCTCACCGAGGAGCAGCACCGACCACACCAACGTGAGGAGCGGCTGGGCCAGTTGGAGCTGACTGGCCCGCGTCACCCCGATGGCGGCCATCCCCCGGTACCAGACCACCATGCCCAGGAACTGCGAGCCCACCGCCAGCCACAGCAGCCCGGCCACCGCGCGGCCGCCGAGGTGGACGTCCTCGGCCGACAGTGCGAGCACCGCGCCCGGCACCGACAGCGGCAGACAGCCCACCAGCGCCCAGCCGATCACCTGCCAGCCCGGCATATGGCCGGCCAGTCGTCCGCCCTCGGCATAGCCCGCCGCGCACACCGGCAGCGCGGCGAACAGATACAGATCGCCGACGGTGGGCGCACCGCCGCTCTGCTGCAGCGCGAAGGCGATCACGACCGCGGCCCCGGCCAGCGCCGCCGCCCAGAACGTCCGCGAGGGCCGCACTCCGGTGCGTACGGCGGAGAGGGCGGCGGTGGTGAGCGGCAGCAGGCCGACCACCACGGCCGCGTGCGCCGTGGTGGAGGTCTGCAGGGCGAGCGTGGTCAGCAGCGGGAAGCCCACGACGACCCCGGCCGCCACGACCAGCAGCCCCGGCCAGTGGCGGCGGTCCGGCACCGGCACCCGCAGGGCGGCCAGCGCGCCGCCCGCGATCAGCGCGGCGAGCACCACCCGGCAGGTGGTCACCGACCAGGGGCCGAGGCCGGTGAGCGCCCAGGCGGTGCCGGGGAAGGTCAGGGAGAAGGCGGCCACGCCGAGCATGGCGAGCACCGTGCCGGCGCGGGCGGCGGACGGCGACGGGGTGACGTCCCGGCCCCGGGCGGTGTCGTCGCGGCCCCCGGTGGGGCCGCCGCTCACCGCTATCGCACTGTCTTCAGTAGCGCTATCCTGTGCTGTCATGGAACAGCGTAGCAGTGTGGCCGAACTCGCGAAATCGCTGCGAAAGGAGCTGGACCGCTACTCACCTGGAGAGAAGCTGCCGTCCAGTCGTGCCCTGGTCGAGCGCCACCGGGTGAGCCCGGTCACCGTCTCCCGCGCCCTCGCCGCACTCGCCGCCGAAGGGCTGGTGGTCACCCGCCCCGGCGCCGGTGCCTTCCGCGCCGACCGCCCCGGGGCGCCCCGGCCGGGCGACACCTCCTGGCAGGAGGTCGCGCTGAGCGTGGAGACGGCCGGCGAGCCGGTGCGGCGCTCGGTGGACGCCTCGGGCGTCCTGGCCACGCTCGCCGCCCCGCCGCACGGGATCCTGGAGTTCAACAACGGCTATCTGCACTCCTCGCTCCAGCCGGAGCGGGCGCTGTCCGCCGCCCTGGCCCGCGCCGGGCGGCGGCCCGGGGCATGGGGCCGCCCGCCGGTGGAGGGGCTCCCCGAGCTGCGCGCCTGGTTCGCCCGCGAGATCGGCGGTCCGGGCGGAACCCTCGGCGCCGCCGACGTACTGATCACCGCGGGCGGCCAGTCCGCGCTCACCTGCGCGCTGCGCGCCCTCGCCCCGCCCGGCGCGCCCGTCCTCGTCGAATCCCCGACCTACCCCGGGGTGCTCGCCGCCGCCCGCGCCTCCGGGCTGCGCCCCGTCCCGGTGCCGGTGGACACCGAGGGGGTCCGGCCCGAGCTGCTCGCCGAGGCGCTGCGGGCGACCGGCGCCCGGGTCTTCGTCTGCCAGCCGCTGTTCCAGAACCCCACCGGGGCGATGCTCGCCCCCGAGCGGCGCCGCGAGGTGATCGGGATCGCCCGTGAGGCGGGCGCGTTCGTGGTCGAGGACGACTTCGCCCGCCGGCTCGTCCACGAGGACGCGCCCCCGCTGGCCCCCACGCTCGCCGCCGACGACCCCGACGGGGTGGTGGTCCATGTGTGCTCGCTCACCAAGCCCACCTCGCCCAGCCTGCGGGTGGGCGCGCTCGCCGCCCGCGGCCCCGCGCTGGGGCGGCTGCGCGCGATCCAGGTCGTCGACAGCTTCTTCGTGCCCCGCCCGCTCCAGGAGGCGGCCCTGGAACTCGTCGGCGCCCCCTCCTGGCCCCGCCATCTGCGCAACGTCGCCGCCGAACTGCGCACCCGCCGCGACGCGCTCGTCACCGCCGTACGGCGCGAACTGCCCGCCCTGGAGCTGCGTTATGTCCCGCCCGGCGGCTACCACCTGTGGCTGCGGCTGCCCCAGGGCACCGACGAGACCGCGCTGGACTCCGCCGCGCTGCGCGCCGGAGTCGCCGTCGCCCCCGGCGGCCCGTACTTCTGCGCCGAACCGCCCGCGCCGCATGTGCGGCTGAGCTTCGCGTCGGTGGCGGGCGTCGGCGAACTGGCCGAGGGCGTACGGCGGTTGCGCACCGCGTGGGACGAGGTGCCGGCGGGGGCGTAGCGGGTGCCCGACGGGGCTTGCCGCCTGCGGCGGGCTGTTCCCCTCCCCGCCCCTTCCCGGCACCTGACGATATGCGGCTCCGCCGCGTGCGGGGCTCCGCCCCGGACCCCGGCGTCACGGGGCAAAGCCCCTGCCACGCGGCGGAGCCGCACATCTACGCGGCCCGCGCCCCTTCAGGGCGTCCGCATCCTGCTCGCCACCCGCGCTGCGCACCGCGTTCACCGGGCGTCCGCTTCGAGCCGCCCGACGATCCGGCGTACACCGGATGGCCACCGGTTTTCTCCCGGTAGCGGCCTACCCGAGCGCGGCCGTGACCGTACGATGCCGGGATGACGTTTCGGCTGACGCTGGTCGCCGCCGGCCGTAGCTCCTCCCGGCTGGGGGAGCGCTTCGGTGACGACCGGCCGCTGGATCCGGAGGGCCGGCTCGCCGCCGAGCGCGCGGCCCCCGGGCTTGTGCCGCTGGCCGCGGCGGAGCTGCGCTACTGCTCACCGTCGGCCCGCAGCCGGGAGACCGGCGATGCGCTGGGCTTCACCCCGCTGGTCCAACTCGCCCTGCGCGACTGCGACATGGGTCGCTGGGCGGGCCGCTCCCTCGCCGATGTGATGGCGCGCGAACCGGGGGAGGTGGACGCCTGGCTCGGCGATCCGCGCTCGGTGCCGCACGGCGGGGAGTCGCTGCACGCGTTCATCATGCGGATCGGCGGCTGGCTGGACACCCGCCCGGCCGAGGACCACGCCAAGATGGTGGCCGTCGCCGACCCCGGGGTGGTCCGCGCCGCACTGATGTACGCGATCAAGGCGCCGCCGCACTGCTACTGGAACGTCGACATACGCCCGCTCTCCACGGTCACCCTCACCGGCCGGGCGGGCGAGTGGCGGCTGCGCGTGGACGGGGTGTGAGTGGATGACGGGGTGTGAGCGGACGGGGTGTGAGCGGACGGGGTGTGACAGGAGCGCTCACGGCGCCTCCGTGATCTCCTCGGCCAGCAGATCCATCAGCAGGCCGTCGTGCCACGTACCGTCGGGGCCGCGCTCGTAGGACCGCATGATGCCGACGGCCCGGAAGCCGACCTTGCCATAACAGCGGATCGCGGCGGCGTTGTCCGCCGCCGGGTCGATCACGATCCGGTGGTGGCCGTGGTCGGCGATCAGGTGGCGGGCCAGGGTGCGTACGGCGTCGGTGCCCAGCCCCCGCCCGTGCACCGCCGGGTCCAGATAGATGTCGATGTTCGCGTGCCGGTAGTCCGGCTCGGCCTCGGCCGCCCACTGGATCATGCCGATCACCGCGCCCCCGTACTCGATGCTCAGATGCTCGGCGCCGTGCTCGGCGAGGTCCTCGCGCACCGCCGCCACCAGGCCCTCGCCGCCCCGCCAGCGCGCGTAGACCTCGGGCTTCGCGCGGATCGCGGCCAGGACGGGGACATCGGAGGGGTTGGTGGGGCGAAGCACCACCTGTGCGCCCCGCAGGGTCGTCGGCATGGACGGGACGATCCCAGGAAGCGCGGGCGGTGGCCAGGGCGCGTCGTTCTGCCCAGGGCCCTTTCGGGAAAGCGCCCGGCACCAGATATCTTGATGTCGAGCAATGTTGCAGACGTGGAGCGGAGCACCCGGTGACTGACTCGACCATCATCTATACGCACACGGACGAGGCCCCTGCCCTCGCGACGTACTCGTTCCTGCCGGTGATCGAGGCATACGCCTCGACGGCCGGGGTCACCGTGGAGAGCCGGGACATCTCTCTGGCGGGGCGGATCATCGCCCAGTTCCCGGAGTACCTCGAGGAGGGCCAGCGCATCCCCGACGCCCTCGCCGAGCTCGGTGACCTTGCCAAGACCCCCGAGGCCAACATCATCAAGCTGCCGAACATCTCGGCCTCGATCCCGCAGCTCAAGGCCGCGGTCGCCGAGCTGCAGGAGCAGGGCTACGCGCTGCCGGACTACCCGGACGACCCGAAGACCGACGAGGAGCGGGAGATCCGCGCCCGTTACGACAAGGTCAAGGGCTCCGCCGTGAACCCGGTGCTGCGCGAGGGCAACTCCGACCGCCGCGCCCCCGCCTCGGTGAAGAACTACGCCAAGGCGAACCCGCACCGCATGGGCGCCTGGACGGCCGATTCCAAGACCAATGTGGCCCACATGGACACCGACGACTTCCGCGCCACCGAGAAGTCCGCGGTGATCCAGGAGGCCGGTTCGCTGCGCATCGAGCTGGCCGGCGACGACGGCTCCACCACCGTGCTGCGCGAGTCGGTGCCGGTGCTGGCGGGCGAGGTCGTGGACGCCTCCGTGATGCGCGTCGCGGCGCTGCGCGAGTTCCTCTCGGCGCAGGTCGGCCGCGCCAAGGCGGAGGGCGTGCTGTTCTCGCTGCACCTGAAGGCCACGATGATGAAGGTCTCCGACCCGATCGTCTTCGGCCACGCCGTACGGGCCTTCTTCCCCAAGACCTTCGCCGAGCACGGTGAGGCCCTCGCCGCCGCCGGGCTGACCCCGAACGACGGCCTGGGCGGCATCCTCAAGGGCCTGGAGTCCCTGCCCGAGGGTGCGGCGATCAAGGCGTCCTTCGACACCGAGCTGGCCGAGGGCCCGGAGCTGGCCATGGTCGACTCCGACCGCGGCATCACCAACCTGCACGTGCCGTCCGACGTCATCGTCGACGCCTCCATGCCGGCCATGATCCGCACCTCCGGCCACATGTGGGGCCCGGACGGCGAGGAGCACGACACCCTCGCGGTGATCCCGGACAGCAGCTACGCCGGGATCTACCAGGCCGTCCTCGACGACTGCCGCGCCAACGGCGCCTTCGACCCGGCCACGATGGGCTCGGTGCCCAACGTCGGCCTGATGGCGCAGAAGGCCGAGGAGTACGGCAGCCACGACAAGACCTTTGAGATCCCCACCACGGGCACCGTCCGCGTCCTGGACGAGGCGGGCAACGCGGTCCTCGAGCAGGTCGTCGGCGCCGGTGACATCTTCCGGATGTGCCAGACCAAGGACGTGCCGATCAAGGACTGGGTCAAGCTGGCCGTCACCCGCGCCCGCGCCACCGGCGACCCGGCCGTCTTCTGGCTCGACGAGGGCCGGGCGCACGACGCCAACCTCATCGAGAAGGTCAAGGCGTACCTGCCCGAGCACGACACCGAGGGCCTGGACATCAAGATCCTCTCGCCGGTCGAGGCGATCAAGCTCTCCCTCGAGCGGATCCGCCGCGGCGAGAACACGATCTCGGTCACGGGCAACGTCCTGCGTGACTACCTGACCGACCTGTTCCCGATCCTGGAGCTGGGCACCAGCGCCAAGATGCTCTCGGTCGTCCCGCTGATCAACGGCGGCGGGCTGTTCGAGACCGGCGCGGGCGGCTCGGCGCCCAAGCACGTCCAGCAGCTCGTCAAGGAGAACTACCTGCGCTGGGACAGCCTGGGCGAGTTCCTCGCCCTCGCGGTCAGCTTCGAGCACCTCGCGCAGAAGACGGGCAACGCGCGGGCCCAGGTCCTCGCCGACACCCTCGACCGGGCGACCGGCACCTTCCTCGCCGAGAACAAGTCGCCCAGCCGCCGCGTCGGCGGGATCGACAACCGCGGCAGCCACTTCTACCTGGCCCGGTACTGGGCCCAGGAGCTGGCCGGGCAGACCGACGACGCGGCCCTGGCCAAGGCGTTCGCTCCGCTCGCCGAGGTTCTCACCGCCCAGGAGCAGACGATCGTCGACGAGCTGATCGCCGTCCAGGGCTCCCCGGCCGACATCGGCGGCTACTACCAGCCCGACGCCGCCAAGGCCGCGGCCGTCATGCGCCCGTCCGCGACCTTCAACCAGGCCCTCGCCACCCTCGGCTGACGCCCGGGCGCACCGCTGCGCCCCGGCCGGTACCCTCCGGCCGGGGCGCTTCGTGTTGTCCGTTACGGCTCCTGTCCGGGGGCGACCACCGCGGAAGCCATCGCGTGTGGGGGGCCGATGGCGTAAGACTTCAGAGCCACTTGCCCGCCGGTCCGTACCCCCAGCGGCGTAGGGCATCCCATCCTGGCGAGGGTTTCTCCCCAACTGCCCCATGAGAAAGGGTGATTACGTCACAACACAGACTGCCCATAAGGACTCCCCACGTGCGAACCAGACCATTCGTCCATGTCCTGGCGGCGAGCACCCTCGCGGCCCTGGTACCGGCCCTCGCCCCGGTCACCGCCTCCGCCGCAGGCAACCCCCTGGAGCCGTACCTCGGTCAGAAGCCGGCCTGGCACCGCTGCGCCGACGACAATCCGGCCTCCTACCAGTGCGCCACCATCAAGGTCCCGTTGGACTACAGCCGCCCCGACGGCAAGAAGACCGATCTCGCGATATCGCGGATGAAGACCAGCACCGCGGCGGAGCGCCGCGGTGTGCTGCTGCTCAACCCCGGTGGACCGGGCGGTCCGGGCACCGGCATGCCGCTCTCGCTGGCCACTGAGCTACCGAAGTCCGTGACGGAGAAGTTCGACCTCATCGGCTTCGACCCCCGGGGGGTCGGCGGGAGCTCCCCCGTCACCTGTGGTCTGACCGGCATCGAGGAGAGCTGGGAACGCCCCTACCGGGACGAGACGCTCGCCCGGGACGTGAAGTGGGCGCGCACCGTCGCCGAGAAGTGCGACCAGGAACAAGGCGACAAGCTGCGTCACATCACCACCCGGAACACGGCTCGCGACATGGACGTCATCCGGGCCGTGCTGGGCGAGAAGAAGATCTCCTACCTCGGGTACTCGTACGGCACCTACCTCGGCGCCGTCTACACGCAGATGTTCCCCCGGCGCGCCGACCGCTTTGTGCTGGACAGCTCCGTGGACCCGGCACGGATATGGCGCGGCATGATCCAGATCTGGGCCGAGGGCGCCGAACCCGCCTTCACGCGGTGGAGCGAGTGGACCGCCCAGCGGCACAGTACGTACAAACTGGGCAAGACCCCCGAGGCCGTTCGCAAGACCTTCTGGGACCTTGTCGCCCAGGCCGACCGTGAGCCGATCGAGCTCGACGGCCTGAAGCTGACCGGCGACGACATCCGCGGCGGCAGCCGCGCCTCGTTCTTCACGGTGCGCGAGGGCGCGGAGGCCATCGCCAGTTTGAAGAAGGCGGCCGACGGGGCTCCGGCCCGCACCGGCGAGTCCACGGTGCCCAGCCGTCCCGCCCAGCCGGCCTTCGGCCGCGCCGAGGCCCCGGACAACGGCACCGCCGCCTTCTGGTCCGTCGTATGCGGCGACACCCGTGACTGGCCGCGCGACCCCGAGCAGTATCGTGGCGACGCGTTGCGGGCGAAGGCGAAGTATCCGCTGTACGGCGACTTCGGATCCACCATCAAGCCGTGCGCCTTCTGGAAGAAGGACGGCAGCGAGCCCGCCACCAAGGTCGACAACAAGGTCGGCGCGCTGATCCTGCAGAACGAGTGGGACTCGCAGACGCCCATCGCCAGCGGTCGCGGTATGCACCGGGCCATGAGGGGCTCCCGGATGGTCACCGTCGCCGGAGGCGAGGGCCACGGTGTCTACGGCTACACCAAGTCGTGCGCGGACAAGCCGGCCACCGGCTATCTGTCCACCGGCCGTCTCCCGGCGAAGGACGTGACGTGCCGTACGCCCGCGTCGCAGCGCGAGCAGGGCTTCAAGAAGTTGCCCCTTCCCGCGCCTCAGGGACTCCCGGGGACGACGAACGGCTTCTGACCCGTTCCGCCGGACGGCGAGGTGATGTGGGGCTCCAGCAGGCTGGGGCCCCACATCACGTACGTGCGTCTACTGGCCCGCGGGCGCCGGTGCGAGGCCGTCCTCGACCAGCCCGGCGAGGACCGCTTCGCCAAGGGCGTGGACGGCGGACTGGGGCCGGACCATGACGGTGAACTCTTTGATCCGGCCGTCGTCGTGGAAGTGCAGCAGGTCGATGCCGTGGATCTCCTTGTCGGCCACCCGGGCGCGGAAGAGCAGCACCGCCGACGCGGCTGAGGTGCCGTCGGTGCTGGTCTGCGCGGTGCCGTTGTAGTCGCCGACGTAACGGAAGTCCTCGAACGTGCGCAACAGGACCCCGAAGAGGCCGAGCACCATCGGCTTGCCTTCGAAGGGGGTGAACTTGACGGGGCTGTAGAGGCGGATGTCCTCGGTGAACAGGTCGTCCAGGGCCGTGAGGTCCTTGCTGTCGACGGCGGCACGGAAACGGTCGGCGGCGTTCATCGCGGCCCCACCTTCGCTAGTCATGGATGTGATTAGTCATTTTCATGACTACCATGGTTCCGTGCCCGGCGGCAGAGGCAATCCGGCGGCACATTCCGGCGGCAGAGGCATGAACCCAGCGGCATGAAGGAGGCGATCCCATGGCCCTACGGCACGCCGTGCTGGCGGCACTGCTCGAGGGGGAGCTCAGCGGATACCAGCTCACCAAGGCGTTCGACATCGGCGTGGCGAACTTCTGGCACGCCCAGCCGCAGCAGCTCTACGCCGAGCTGACCCGTCTGGAGAAGGACGGGCTCATCGCGGGCCGGGAGGTGGCCCAGGAGGCCCGCCCCACCAAGCGCCTGTTCCAGGTGACCGATGCCGGGCTGGCGGAGCTGGAGGAGTTCACGGCCGCCTTCGCGAAGCCCTCCTTCATCCGCGACGACCTGCTCGTCAAGGTCCAGGCCGCCGACCATGTCGACACCGAGACCCTGATCGGCCAGCTCACCGAGCGGGCCGCCTTCGCCCAAGCCAAGATCGACCTCTTCGGCAAGCTGCTGCGCAGAATCCGCGGTGACCTTACGGAGGAGGCCTTCCTTCGCCACGGCCGCCCCATTGGCCCGTACTTGACCTGTCTGCGCGGTCTGGCCCTCGAACAGGGCAACCGCGACTGGTGCGAGCGCACGATCACGGTCCTGCGACAGAGGGAGCACACCCATGCCCGGCACTGACGCGCCCTACAGCCGCTACGTCGCGCTGGGCGACAGCCAGACCGAGGGCCTGGGCGACGGCGACGAGGCCACCGGTCTGCGCGGCTTCGCCGACCGCCTCGCCGAACACCTCGCCCACCACAACCCCGGCGTCTCCTACGCCAATCTCGCCGTACGGGGCCGCCTCGCCGCGCAGGTCCACACCGAGCAGCTCGCACCCGCCCTGTCCCTCCGCCCCGACCTTGCCACCGTCGTCGCCGGGGTCAACGACCTGCTGCGCCCCCGCTTCGACGCCGACCAAGTCGCCCACCACCTGGAGGCGATGTTCGCCGCGCTCACCGCCCAGGGCGCCCGTGTGGCCACGCTCACCTTCCCCGACCCCGCCCGCATCACCCCGCTGGCGCGCCCTCTCGCCCCGCGCGTCGTCGCCCTGAACCAGCGCATCCGCGATGCCGCCGGGCGTCACGGGGTCACCGTCGCCGAAACCAGCCGGCACCCCGTCGTCGCCGATCCCCGGCTGTGGAGCAGCGACCGCCTGCACGCCGGCCCCCTCGGTCACCAGCGCATCGCCGCCGCCCTCGCGCACGCCCTCGGCCTGCCCGGCACCGACGACACCTGGACCCACCCCCTGCCCCCGCCGGCGACGCCCGTACTCACCGGATGGCGCGCCGCCCCCGGCGAACTGCGCTGGACCGCCACCTTCCTCGGCCCCTGGCTCACCCGGCGGCTCCGCGGCCGCTCCTCCGGCGACGGCCACACCGCCAAGCGCCCACATCTGGGCCCGGTGGACGCGAGGCGTCCGAGCTGAGCGGAGTGGTGTGACCGTCAGAAGTCGTACGGCTTCTCGGTGCTCCAGTTCAGCACGTCGGCCTCGTTCCAGCGGAACTGCGGCTTCTCGCCCTTGCTGTCGACGGAGTAGGAGGGGCCGTCCTGACCGTCCGCGCCGCGCAGCGCGATGGCGAACGACTGCGCCGTCTGGTTCTTCGAGCCGTAGTCGAAGAGGTTCACCGCGCTGTATGCCGTGCCGCCGCTCTGGAGCGTGATGCGCTTGTCGCCGCCCGGGTTGTCCTTCTTCGAGTGCGGCAGTACGGCCTCGTCGTCGCCCAGCTTCACGGACGGGTACGAGGTGACCCAGCACGGCTTGTCGCCCTCGTTCGACGCGGTGATCAGCAGGTGGTCGCCCTGCTGGTCGGCGAGCTGGTGCACCGCGGTGACCATCATCTCGTCGCCGCGGCACTGCTGGGCGGCCGTTGTGGCCTTGTTCGCGACCTCGTCCGACCCACCCGAGGCGGTCGTGGAGCGCTCGCCCGTCTTGGCGTCACCGCCGCTCTTGGCCTGCTCCGCGCCGCCCTTGGCGTCTCCGTCGGACGCGGACCGGCTCTGCGAGGTGCCGGCGGCCTTGTCGCCGCCCGCCGCCTTCGAGTCGCCGTCGGCGCCGCCGCAGGCGGTCAGGCCCAGCGCCAGCGCGGCGGTGACGGTGGCCAGGGCGGCGGTACGAATCCGGGAAGTACGCATGATCAGGTTCTCCTGCGTTTCGTGCGGGGGTCTTCTTCGACGTTTCCCGCGGTGTGAACACCACTTTTCCCGGGGCCGCTGACGTTCTGGAAACGTCTCACTCACGCCTCGCTCACGTCCCGCAAACGAATCGCGAGCGGCAGGGAGGGCTTTGCATAAAGCTGCGATCAATCGTATAGTCATGCCATCGTGTGAGGGAGGAAGACGGCAATGGTCATACGTGCTGCGGTGGCAGGCGCGAGCGGATACGCGGGCGGGGAACTGCTGCGCCTGCTGCTCGCCCACCCCGAGGTGGAGATCGGCACCCTGACCGGCAACTCCAACGCCGGGCAGCCCCTCGCCGGGCTGCAGCCCCATCTGCTTCCGCTGGCCGGGCGGGTGCTGGAGCCCACCACCGCGGAGGCGCTGGCCAGGCATGACGTGGTCTTCCTGGCGCTGCCGCACGGGCAGTCCGCCGCCGTGGCCGAGCAGCTCGGCGACCAGGTCCTGGTCATCGACTGCGGCGCCGACTTCCGGCTCAAGGACGCGGCGGACTGGGAGAAGTTCTACGGCTCGCCGCACGCCGGCACCTGGCCCTACGGCCTCCCCGAGCTGCCCGGGGCCCGCTCCGCGCTGGAGGGGGCCAGGCGCATCGCGGTTCCGGGCTGCTATCCCACCGCCATCTCCCTCGCGCTCTTCCCGGCGTACGCGGCGGGGCTGCTGGAGCCCGAGGCGGTGATCGTCGCCGCCTCCGGCACCTCGGGCGCGGGCAAGGCGCCCAAGCCGCATCTGCTGGGCAGCGAGGTCATGGGCTCCATGAGCCCGTACGGCGTCGGCGGCGGCCACCGGCACACCCCCGAGATGATCCAGAACCTGTCGGCCGCGGCAGGGGAGCGGGTCTCGGTCTCCTTCACCCCGACCCTCGCCCCGATGCCCCGCGGCATCCTCGCCACCTGCAGCGCCACGGCCCGGCCCGGGGTGACCGGGGAGAGCCTGCGGGCCGCGTACGAGAAGGCACTGCGGGACGAGCCGTTCGTCACCCTCCTCCCCGAGGGCCAGTGGCCCTCCACCGCCGCCGTCCACGGATCCAACGCCGCGCTGCTCCAGGTCGCCCATGACGAGGCGGCCGGCCGCGCCATCGTGATCAGCGCCATCGACAACCTCACCAAGGGCACCGCCGGTGGCGCGGTGCAGAGCATGAACATCGCCCTCGGCCTCCCCGAGGAGCTGGGACTTTCCACGATCGGAGTCGCTCCATGAGCGTTACGGCAGCCCAGGGCTTCACGGCCTCCGGCGTCGCGGCAGGCATCAAGGAGAACGGAAACCCCGACCTCGCACTCGTCGTGAACACCGGCCCGCGCCTCGCCGCCGCGGCCGTCTTCACCTCCAACCGCGTCAAGGCCGCCCCCGTCCTGTGGTCCGAGCAGGTCCTCAAGGGCGGCCAGGTCTCGGCCGTGGTCCTCAACTCCGGTGGCGCCAACGCCTGCACCGGCCCGCTGGGCTTCCAGGACACCCACGCCACCGCCGAGAAGGCCGCGGACGCCCTCGGCCACAGCGCGGGCGAGGTCGCCGTCGCCTCCACCGGGCTCATCGGCGTCCGGCTGCCCATGGACGCGGTGCTGTCCGGGATCGGCAAGGCCGCCGAGGCGCTCTCCCCGCACGGCGGCGAGAAGGCCGCCATCGCCATCAGGACCACCGACACCGTTCACAAGACGGCCGTCGCGCAGAGCCCGGCCGGCTGGACCGTCGGCGGTATGGCCAAGGGCGCGGGGATGCTGGCCCCGGGCCTGGCCACCATGCTCGTCGTCCTCACCACCGACGCCGACGTGGACACCCCCGGGCTGGACACCGCGCTGCGCGCCGCCACCCGCACCACCTTCGACCGGATCGACTCCGACGGCTGCATGTCCACCAACGACATGGTGCTGCTGATGGCCTCCGGCGCCTCCGGTGTCACGCCAGAGACCGCCGAGTTCGCCGAGGCGGTCCGCGAGGTCTGCGCCGATCTCGCCCGCCAGTTGATCGGGGACGCCGAGGGCGCCTCCAAGGACATCCGGATCGAGGTCGTGGGCGCGGCCTCCGAGGACGACGCCGTGGAGGTGGGCCGCTCCATCGCCCGTAACAACCTCCTCAAGTGCGCCGTCCACGGCGAGGACCCCAACTGGGGCCGGGTGCTCTCCGCGATCGGCACCACTTCCGCCGCCTTCGAACCGGACCAGCTCAACGTCGCCATCAACGACGTCTGGGTGTGCAAGAACGGCTCGGTGGGCGAGGACCGCGAACTGGTCGACATGCGCTACCGCGAGGTCCGCATCACCGCCGACCTGGCCGCGGGCGGCGCCTCGGCGGTCATCTGGACCAACGACCTGACCGCCGACTACGTCCACGAGAACAGCGCCTACGCATCATGAGCGAGCCGACCGCCCGTAAACACACCGCCCTGCCCAAGGCCCGCATCCTCATCGAGGCGCTGCCCTGGCTGACCCGGCACCACGGCAAGACCGTGGTGATCAAATTCGGCGGCAACGCCATGGTCGACGACGAGCTGAAGGCCGCCTTCGCCCAGGACGTCGTCTTCCTGCGCCACGCGGGCCTGCGCCCCGTCGTCGTCCACGGCGGCGGCCCCCAGATCAGCGCCCAGCTCGACCGGCACGGTCTGGTCAGCGAGTTCAAGGCCGGGCTGCGGGTCACCACCGACGACGCCATGGACGTCGTACGGATGGTGCTGGCCGGACAGGTCCAGCGCGAACTGGTCGGGCTGCTCAACCGGCACGGCCCGCTCGCCGTCGGCATGACCGGCGAGGACGCGCATCTGATGTCCGCCACCAAGCACTTCGCCGAGATCGACGGCGAGCAGGTGGACATCGGCCGGGTCGGCCAGATCACCGAGATCGACACCGGGGCGGTCCAGGCCCTGCTGGACGACGGCCGGATCCCGGTCGTCTCCTCCATCGCCCGCAGCGCCGATGACGCCCACGTCTACAACGTCAACGCCGACACGGCCGCCGCCGCGCTCGCCGTCGCGCTGGGCGCCGAGACGCTGGTGGTGCTCACCGATGTCGAGGGCCTCTACGCCGACTGGCCCAACAGCGACGATGTGATCAGCAAGCTCACCGCGAGCCGGCTCGAGAAGCTGCTGCCGGAGCTGGCCAGCGGCATGGTGCCGAAGATGGAGGGCTGTCTGTACGCCGTGCGCCACGGGGTCACCACCGCCCGTGTGCTGGACGGACGCGTACCGCACGCCATCCTGCTGGAGATCTTCACCGACGAGGGCATCGGCACGATGGTCCTGCCGGACGGGACCGTGATCGACCAGCGGGACAAGGGCGGCAAGGGCGGCAACGGACACCAGGACAACCAGGGCGACAAGGGGGAGGACCAGTGAGCAACGCGGAGCTGAAGCAGCGCTGGCAGGGGGCGCTCATGGACAACTACGGCACCCCCCGCCTCCCGCTCGCCCACGGCGAGGGCACCAAGGTCTGGGACGCGGACGGCAAGGAATACCTCGACTTCGTCGGCGGTATCGCCGTCAACTCCCTCGGCCATGCCCACCCCGCCGTCGTCCGGGCCGTGTCCGACCAGATCGCCACCCTCGGCCATGTCTCCAACCTCTTCGTCGCCGAGCCCCCGGTGGCGCTCGCCGAGCGGCTGCTCCAGCTCTTCGGCCGCTCCGGACGCGTGTACTTCTCCAACTCGGGCGCGGAGGCGGTCGAGGCCGCCGTCAAGATCGGGCGGCGCACCGGGCGCACCCATATGGTGGCCACCACGGGTGGCTTCCACGGCCGCACCATGGGCGCCCTCGCGCTGACCGGCCAGCCCGCCAAGCAGGAACCGTTCCTTCCGCTGCCCGGCGACGTCACGCATGTGCCGTACGGGGACGTGGCGGCGCTGCGCGCGGCCGTCACCACCGACACCGCCCTCGTCATCGTGGAGCCCATCCAGGGCGAGAACGGTGTCATCGTGCCGCCGGCCGGCTATCTGGCGGCGGCGCGGGAGATCACCCGGGCCACCGGCACCCTGCTGGTGCTCGACGAGATCCAGACCGGGATCGGGCGGACCGGACACTGGTTCGAGCACCAGGCGCAGGGCGTCGAGCCCGATGTGGTCACCCTGGCCAAGGGGCTCGGCGCCGGGCTGCCCATCGGCGCCACCCTCGCCTTCGGCCCCGCGGCCGACCTGCTGACCCCGGGTCAGCACGGATCCACCTTCGGCGGAAACCCCGTCGCCTGCGCCGCCGCTCTCGCCGTCCTCGACACGATCGCCGCCGACGGCATCCTGGACCGGGTCAAGCAGGCGGGGGAGCGGCTGCGTAACGGAATCGAATCGCTCGACCACTCTCTGGTAGCCCGGGTCCGCGGCGCCGGGCTGCTGCTCGGTATCGTGCTCACAGAGTCCCTCGCACCGCAGGTGCAGCAGGCGGCTCAGGACGCGGGACTCCTGGTGAACGCGGTCGCGCCGGATGTGGTCCGGCTCGCCCCGCCGCTCGTCATCGCCGACGAGGAGGTGGACACCTTCCTCCGGGAGCTGCCCGCCGTTCTGGACGCCGCAGGCGAGGGTGACGGGGAACGACGAGCCGGAGACTGACGACACCGATGACCGAGGCGCAGCACACCGACGCGCAGCACACCGACGTGCAGGACGCCAACCACGGCGGACCGGCTGTGCCGCAGACCCGCACCGCACGCCACCGCCGGATCGTGGACATCCTGAACCGGCAGGCCGTGCGCTCCCAGAGCCAGCTCGCCAAGCTGCTCGCCGACGACGGGCTCTCCGTCACCCAGGCGACGCTCTCCCGGGACCTGGACGAGCTGGGCGCGGTGAAGATCCGCAACACCGGCGGTGAGCTGATCTACGCGGTGCCGAGCGAGGGCGGCGACCGCACGCCGCGCGCCCCGCTCGGCGAGTCGGCGAGCGAGGCGCGGATGGCCCGGCTGGCGGCCGAGCTGCTGATCTCGGCGGAGGCATCGGCCAACCTCGTGGTGCTGCGCACCCCGCCGGGCGCCGCCCAGTTCCTCGCCTCGGCCATCGACTCGGCCGAGCTGCACGACATCCTCGGCACCATCGCGGGCGACGACACCCTCATGCTGATCAGCCGCGACCCGGTGGGCGGCCAGCAACTCGCGGACCATCTGCTGCGCCTGGCCCAGAAGGAGCGTTAGGGGAGGCCCGGCAGATCTTGACGCCTACGGCGGGCTGCTCCCCTCCCCTTCCCGCGGCATCGATATGCGGCTTCGCCGCGTGGCAGGGCTCTGCCCCGGATTCCGGGGTCCAGGGGCGAGGCCCCTGGTAATGGGCACGGGCTGGCAGGCTGCTCGCCCCCGGCGCCTTCTCGCAGCATGGATATGCGGCTTCGCCGCGTGGCAGGGCTCAGCCGCAGACGCCGGGGTCCAGGGGCGAAGCCCCTAGTATCGGGAAGGGGCGGGGAGGGGAAAGATCCACCCGGACACCCCTAGGCGCTCGCCGACTTCTCCGCCCCCCGCGCCCGGTACGACATCCAAGCCGCCACCACCGCGCCCGAAACGTTGTGCCAGACGGAGAACACGGCGGCCGGGAGCGCGGCCAGCGGGCTGAAGTGGGCGGCGGCCAGGGAGGCGGCGAGCCCGGAGTTCTGCATGCCGACCTCGAAGGCCATGGCCCGGCTGGCGGGCGCGCCCAGCCGGGCCACCTTCCCGGCCCCGTATCCCAGCGCCAGGCCGAGCCCGTTGTGGAGCACCACGGCGAGCAGCACCAGCGCCGCCGCCGACTTGATGGCGTCCGCGCTGGCCGCCACCACGACCGCGACGATCACGCCGATGGTGACGGCCGACAGCCAGGGCAGCAGCCCCAGCACCCGGTGGACGTACCGCCCGGCGACCAGCCGCACGACCAGCCCCCCGACCACCGGCAGCAGCACGGTCTTGAGGATGTCGGTGACCATCGACCCCGCGTCCACCGGCAGGAACTCCCCGGCCAGCAGCAGCGTCAGCGGCGGGGTGACTAGGGGCGCGAGCACCGTGGAGACGGTGGCGACCGAGACCGACAGGGCCACATCGCCGCGCGCCAGATAGGTCACCACGTTCGAGGCCGTTCCGCTCGGCGCACAGCCGACCAGGATGACGCCGGCCGCCAACTGCGGGGAGAGACCTAGGGCGTTGGCGATCAGCCACCCCAGACCCGGCATGATCACATAGTGCGCGACCAGCCCGAGGGCCACCGCCCAGGGCCGCTTGACCACACCGGAGAAGTCCTGCGGGGTCATGGTCAGCCCCATGCAGAACATGATCACGCCGAGCAGATAGGGCACGTTCGGCGCCCAGCCGCTGAAGGTGCCGGGCGTGGTGAGGCCCGCCGCCCCGGCGGCGAGGACCAGAATGGGGAAGACGGTGACGGCCCGCCGGGCCGCCCGGTCGGCGGAGGTGGACTCCGGCGACGGCGAGGGCGACGGCGAGGGCGGCTGCACCGCCGTCGTCGAGGGGTCCGCCGCGGAGCTCTTCGATTCGGATCGCACCGTGTGATCGAACGCTTCCGGAGGTATCTTCCGCAACACCGTCTCGTTATGTGGTCACTACACCCACTACGGCGAACCGAGAGGCGGCAGCGGCAGCGGAAGCCCCGGCAGACCGTCGATGCTGCCGGCGATGTGCTCCTTCTTGTGGAAGTAGCGGTCCAGCGACGCGTCGTCCTCCCGCCGGAAGCGGTCGCCGTGCAGCGTGCGCTCCTCGCGATAGTCCATGAAGGGGACCGCGAAGCCGCAGGTGTCCCGGATCAGCTCGGCCGTCACCACGATGACCGCCCGCAGCCCGTGCGCGTCCACGTCGATGCCCGGGAAGTGCTTCAGCAGCGCGCCGAACCGCGGATCGTCACGGAACACCGGCTCGCCCCGGCCATGCACCCGCACGATGTTCGGCGGGCCGGTGAAGGCGCACCACATCAGGGTGATCCTGCCGTTCTCCCGCAGATGGGCGATGGTCTCCGCGTTGCTCCCCGCGAAGTCCAGGTAGGCCACGGTCAGTTCGTCGAGTACGGCGAAGGAGCCGGCCAGCCCCTTCGGAGAGAGGTTCACCGTGCCGTCCCCGTCCAGCGGGGCGGTCGCGGTGAAGAAGATCTTCTGCTCTTCGACGAAGGTGCGGAGTCTGCCGTCGATGCGTTCGTACACCTTTCCCATGTGGCGCATTATCCTCGCGGGCGGCCGCCGGGGCGATGTTTCCATGGGCGTATGGCCTCCAAGAAAGCCTCCGCGCGAACGTCGGCGACCGGGCCCGCGATCCACATCCGCCGGGTGTACGACACCCCCGGCCCGGACGACGGCACCCGTGTCCTGGTCGACCGCGTCTGGCCGCGCGGCCTCGCCAAGGCCGACGCCCACCTGGACGAATGGGCCAAGGACGCCGCCCCCTCCACCGAACTGCGCCGCTGGTACGGCCACGAACCGGACCGCTTCCCCGAATTCACCCGCCGCTACCACGCCGAACTCACCACCCCCGAGCGCCAGGCGGCCGTCGACCACCTCCACACCCTGGCCACCTCCGGCCCCCTGACCCTCCTCACGGCCGTGAAGGACCTCGACCACGGCCACGTCCAGGTCCTGGCCGAGGCGATCCGCGACCACGACGGCTGAGCGCCGCTCAGGGGCCGTACCGTACGCACAGCTCAGCCACGCCCTACACGCACAGCCCCGCCGTATAGCGGGCGAAGCCGCTGGTGTGCCAGGTGGTGCCGTCGGCGGTGATGACGAATGCCTCGGCGTCGGGGAGCCGTCCCAGCCAGGGGCGGGCGCGGTCGGCGCCCATGGCGCAGGCCGCGGTGGCCCAGGCGTCGGCGTCGGCCAGGCTGGTGGCGATCACGGTGAGCGAGGCCAGGCCCTGTGCCGGGGGGCGTCCGGTGCTCGGGTCCACGATGTGGCAGCCCCGTTCGGCCGGGCCGGAGGTGGCCACGGCGAGTTCGCCGTGTGCCTCCACGACCGCCGCCAGCTCGCCCCGGCGCAGCGGATCGGCGATGCCCACCCGCCAGGGGCCGCCGTGGACCTGGACGTCGCCGCCGCCGTTCACACACACCGACCCGGCGCCCGAGGAGACCAGCATCCGGGCAGCGCGCTCCACGGCCCAGCCCTTGACCAGGCCCGTCGGGTCGGGCTGGCCACCGGCGTAGCGGGCGCTGAACCAGCCACCGCTGCGGTGCTCGGCGTCCTCGCACATCCGCAGCACGTCCCGGACCTCCGGGTCGCACCGCGAGAGCGTCAGCTCACCGCGCCCCAGCCGGCTGATCTCGCTGTCCGGGCGATAGGTGGAGAACAGCTCGTCCACCCGGTGCAGCCCCACCACGGCCCCGTCCAGCGCGGCCTGCACCCGGGGCCGGTCGGCGGCCGCGACCTCGCGTATGTCGAAGGAGAAGACCGTGCCCATGACGTGCTCGACATGGCGCAGCGGCCCGGGTTCGTGGCTCTGGTACGTCATTGGGCACCTGCCTTGTCGAGGGCGCTCTGCAAGGACTTGGCATAGCCCTCGCTCGTGTAGGTGGCACCGGAGACCGTATCCACCTTCGCCGCGGCCACCGCCTGCTGATTGAGCTTCGGGATGGAGTCCTTGGCGATCTGGTCGCTCTGTGGACCGGAGTTCGGCGTCTTGACCGCCTGCGCGCCGGTGATCTTCCCGCCGCTGACGGTGAGGCTCACCTGGACCGGGCCGTACTGGGTCTGCGCGACGTCGCCGGTGACCGTACGGGCGCCGCCCGCACCCGCCCCGGCCCCCGCGCCGCCCCCGCCCGGCTGTGCCGTGCCCGCGACCGGGGGCGCCTGGCCCGGCTGGTTCTGGGCGACGGCATCACCGCCCCCCGAACCGGGCTGCTTCAGTGCGAGCAGCAGCACCACACCGGAGACGGTGGCGGCCGTGCCCAGGACGATGCGGCGCAGCGGATGCTTCCTCTTCATCGGGACTCCTTCGTGGATGCCCCGGCCTTCAGGCCGGGGAGGAAACGAAGCTCCTGCGGAGCAGGGCGGGGAAAGGCGGATCGCCGCCAGGGTGATTCGGCGTCTGTGGTCACTCCGGCCGACACTCGCCCCTCACACGGGAGCTGATAGAGTGTGAGGCATACCGCGGCAGGTCAAGCGGGCGTTCAAGTACCGCTTTTACCCGACGGACGAGCAGGCGGCTGAGCTGTCGCGCACGTTCGGCTGTGTCCGCCTCGTGTACAACAAGGCGTTGGAGGAGCGCACGCGGGCCTGGTACGGCGAGCAGCGCCGCATCTCCTACGTGCAGTCCTCCGCCGCGCTGACGGAGTGGAAGAAGAGCGGGGAGCTGGCCTTCCTGGCGGAGGTGTCCTCGGTCCCGCTCCAGCAGGCGCTGCGCCATCTTCAGACGGCGTTCGGGAACTTCTTCGCCCAGCGTGCGAAGTACCCGCGCTACACGTCGCGGAAGACGTCGCGGGCGTCGGCCGAGTACACCCGCAGTGCCTTCACGTGGCGCGAGGGGCGCCTGACGCTGGCGAAGACGGCCGAGCCGCTGGACATCCGCTGGTCGCGTCCCCTCCCGGAGGGTGCCGAGCCCACGACGGTGACGGTGTCCCGCGACGCCGCCGGGCGCTGGTTCGTCTCGATGCTCGTCGAGGACACCATCGCCCCGGCCCCCGCCACGAGTGCGGCGGTCGGCCTGGACGCCGGGGTCACCTCCCTGGTGACCCTGTCCACCGGGGAGAAGATCGCCAACCCCCGGTATGAGCGCCGCGACCGGGCCCGCCTGGCGAAGGCGCAGCGGGAGCTGTCCCGGAAGGCGAAGGGCTCGGCGAACCGGGAGAAGGCCCGCCGCCGCGTCGCCAGGGTGCACGCGCGGATCGCTGACCGGCGCCGGGACTTCCTGCACAAGCTGACCACTCGGCTCGTCCGTGAGAACCAAACGGTCGTGATCGAGGACCTCACCGTCCGTAACCTGCTGAAGAACGGCCGCCTCGCGCGCGCCATCTCGGACGCGGCCTGGACGGACCTGCGCATGATGCTGGAGTACAAGTGCGCCTGGTACGGGCGTGAACTCCTGACGGTCGACCGCTGGTTCCCGTCCAGCAAGCTGTGCGGTAACTGCGGCACGGTCCGCGAGAAGCTGCCGCTGAACGTCCGCCAGTGGACGTGCGGCTGCGGCACCGTGCATGACCGCGACGTGAACGCGGCACGCAATATCCTGGCCGCCGGGCTGGCGGTGTCTGCCTGTGGAGACGGTGTGAGACCTCAACGGGAGTCCTCCCGGACGGGGCGGTCGTCGATGAAGCAGGAACCCCAGCGGGCGACCGCTGGAATCCCCCGCCTTTAAGCGGGGGAGGAAGTCAAGGCTTCCTCTCGGTCACAGCTCGAACGACTGGGTCACGGCTCGAATGTCTCGGGTCAGGGCGTGAACGTCTCGGTCACGGCTCGGACGTGTCGGTCATGGCTCGGACGTCTCGGTCACAGCTCGAAGGATTCATGGTGGATCCGGCGATCCGGAACGCCCGCCTCACGCAGCGCCCCGTACGCGTGCTCGGCCAGGCCCGGTGGGCCGCACAGATAGACGTCGTGGTCCGCGATGTCGGGGAGCAGATGGCCCAGCCGCTCCGCGGTGATCTCCGGCCGGGCGCCGTCCGGGCCGTTCACGGCGTACAGCAGCCGGGCTCCGCGCTCGGTCGCGATCTGCTTCAGCTCGCTCCACAGCGCCAGATCCCCGACGCTGCGGGCCCGGTACAGCAGGGTGAGGTCGCTGCCCTTGCCCGGCAGTGTCTCGAACAGCGCCCGGATCGGGGTGATCCCGGCCCCGCCCGCGATCATCAGCACCTTGCCCTGGCTGCGCCGCGCCGCGGTCATCGCGCCGTACGGCCCCTCCGCCCACACCCGCGTCCCCGGCTGCAGCGAGGCCAGCCCGGTGCTGTGGCCGCCCACCGCCTTCACCGTGATCCGCAGCAGCTCCGGCCGGGGCGGCGCGGAGAGCGAGTACGGATGGGAGCCCCAGCGCATGCCCGGCGCCAGGAACCGCCACCGGAAGAACTGCCCGGCCTGCGCCCCGAGCCGGTGCAGTTTGCGCCCCTTGATCAGCACCGACACCACCCCGGGCGCCTCGGGCACGACGGCCTCCACCCGCATCCGGTGCCGCAGATTCAGCCGCAGCGGCACCAGCAGCCGGTACCAGACCGCCAGCGCGGTGACCGTGCCGTACAGCGCGTACCAGGCGGTCTCCGCGGTCTTGTTCCCGACGAACTCCGCACCGGTCGCGAGCTGGTGCCAGAACGTCAGGAAGACCGCGGCGTAGGTGAGCAGATGCAGGTAGTACCAGACCTCGTACGGCATCCGGCGGCGCACCATCCCGGCCGAGATCAGCCCGATCACCACCAGGATCGCGGTGCCGACCGTCGCCTTGATCATGTCCGGGTAGTCCGTGACCACGGTCACGGACTGGTCGACGAAGCCGGTGCCGGCCTGCTCCGCGTATCCCGCGATGATCAGCCCGACATGCGCCACGATCAGGCACAGCGCGTACCGCCCGCTCATCGCGTGCCAGCGCGCCACCCGGTCCGACCCCACCCGCCGCTCCAGCGCCGGAACGCGCGCCATCTGCAGGACGACGAGGGCCAGGACGTAGCCGCCGAGCAGCCCGCTGAGCCGCCCGGCGTGGGTCAGCCACTGCGCGGTGCCCTCGACGTTCGGAGTGTTCTGCCACCACAGCGACAGCACCGCCGCCGCGCCCGCCCAGCTCAGCAGGATCAACGGCACGGCTGGCGAACGGCGAGGCTGGATGCGGCGCATGGCCTGCCGCCGCCCGGCCCGGCTGTTCAGTAGCGTCGTCACGCCTGTCCCCTTCCCTTGGGCTCCGGCGCAAGGGAATACGGCCGCGAACGCGGGATGACTCAAAGGCCGACGGGATTCACAGGTTTCGGTCGGGGTTCACAGGTTCGGGGCCGGAATCACAGGTTCCGGGAGTCACCGGCGGTGGCGGCGTACGGGCATCCGCAGGTCGCTCACCACCGGCAGATGGTCGGACGCCTCCGGGTCCGCCGTGACCACCTGGGCGGTGAGCGGGCCCAGGTCGCGGGAGGCGAGGTGGAAGTCGATACGGGCGTGCGGGTCGAGGGCGTCGTAGGTGAAGCCGTCGCCGCTGCCGGCCCGCGGCCATACGTCGTCGAGCGCGCCGGTCAGGATCCCGATCTCCGGGGTCTCGGGCGTGGCGTTCAGGTCACCGACCAGGACGGTGTGTTCGGGGGAGGACCCGAGGAGCTCGACGATCCGGGCTGCCTGTCGCTCGCGCTCCTTGTTGTCGTCGTGCTGCAGATGCGTCACGGCGAACTCGACGCAGGTGCCGCGCACATCCAGCGTGGCCTGGAGCAGGCCGCGCTGCTCATGGCCGGGGACGAGCGGAAGGTGGGTGTTGGTCCACGACCGGATCGGCCCGCGGGAGAGCACCGCGGTGCCGTACTGACGGCGCGGCCGCCCGGGCTCCTCCGGGTCCAAGTCGAGGTTGGCACCGAAGGCGTGCTGCATGCCCAGCCGCTCGGCGAGCCACGCGGGCTGGTCGACGAAGCCGCTGCGCTTCCAGTACCGGTCGACCTCCTGCAGGCCGATGACGTCCACCCGCAGGTCCTCGATCACCCGGGCGACGCGTTCCAGGTCCAGTACGTCGGCGGGGCCGGCGCCGTGGTGGATGTTGAACGTGGCCACGCGCAGCCGCCGCGGATCCGTGGCGGCTGCCGCCGCCCCGGAGGTCCCGGCGGCGGCCGCGGCGCCGAGGCCGGCCGCCACGGCGAGGAATCTGCGTCGACTGGGGGCAGTATTCAGGTGGTTCATGGCGGTCAGCGTGCGTTCCGGTTCCGAACGTCGTCCCACGACGCCATGAACGGCCCTGGGCGGGCGGGAGTCGTCGTCGCGTTCCACCTGCCAGGGAACCGCGAACGATGTCACCGATGGTCGAACTTGATCGGGTAGGACACCGTAGAGCGCGGTATGGGCTGCTTCTTGCTGCCCTTCCCGCTCTTGGTGCCTTTCCCGTCGTCCTTCTTCTTGTCGAAGTGGACCGGGTACCGGGCCGTCTGATGCGGATTCGGCGACTTGCCGTCGCGGGTGTTGCCGTCACCATGGTTGTTGATCACCATCACCCCCACCACGATCGCGCCGAGCACCATCATCTGCTTCTTCTGCACGGGCCCCGACTCCCCTTCGGTCCGCAGCTCTGTCTCCCCAGCACCGACCATGGTGACATCACCGCATCAGCCATACGAGTCGTCCGGCAGCGTGACAACCTCGTCGTCACGCGGGCCGGTTGCGCCGGGGGTGCCGGACCTCAGGTCCTGCGCTTGAAATCGCTCGTGGGGATGTCGACCGTGCTGCCATCCCTCAGATGAAGCGTGACGGTCTCGCCGTAGGCGTATTCGTCCCGGGATGCGTAGCTGTCGTCCTTCGGGCGTGTCAGCAGCGTGCACTGACCGATGAAGGGGTCGATGATCAGGTAGATCGGCACGCCGAAGTGTGCGTACTGTCGCACCTTGACCGCGTAATCGTTGCCGTCGTTTTTGGTGGAGACGATCTCGACGGCGGCCAGGATGTCCTCGTACGAGTAAGGCTCGACCGCGCCCTCCTCGAGGATCGTGACATCCGGTACGCGAGGGGGCTCTCCGGGGAACTGGATCAGTACGTCGGACAGCAGGCGGGACTTGTCGATTCCGGCAGCCATGGCGGCCATCTGGACGTCGAGGATGGTCCAGCTCTGAATGCTGCTCTGCGGCGTCATGACGATGTGGCCCCCCACGACCTCGATCTTGAAGCCCTCGAACTGTGCTGCGGCGCGCTCAGCCGTCTGCCGGAGGATGTCGTCCTGGACGCTCATGCTGGTTACCTCCCCTTTCGGGCACCTGATACCGGCATCGTAGTGCCGCTGCCCGACGCCCTCCCGCCCTCCGTTTTGACGAACCATGCGGTCCAGTGCATACTTATGCCTAAGCACGCATGGATCGTCAGTGGATCGTCAGGAGGCACCCGTGACCGAGCGCGTCGTACTCGCCTACTCGGGCGGCTTGGACACGTCCGTCGCCATCGGCTGGATCGCCGAGGAGACGGGTGCCGAGGTCATCGCCGTCGCCGTGGACGTCGGCCAGGGCGGGGAGGATCTGGACGTCATCCGCAAGCGCGCGCTCGCCTGCGGGGCCATCGAGGCGGAGGTCGCCGACGCGAAGGACGAGTTCGCCGAGGAGTACTGCCTTCCGGCGATCAAGGCCAACGCGCTGTACATGGACCGCTACCCGCTGGTGTCCGCGCTGTCCCGGCCGACGATCGTGAAGCACCTGGTCGCCGCCGCCCGCAAGCACGGCGCCGGGACCGTCGCCCACGGCTGCACCGGCAAGGGCAACGACCAGGTGCGGTTCGAGGCGGGCATCTCCTCCCTCGCACCCGATCTGACCTGCATCGCGCCGGTCCGGGACTATGCGATGACCCGGGACAGGGCGATCGCCTTCTGCGAGGCCGAGGGCCTGCCGATCGCGACCACCAAGAAGTCCCCGTACTCGATCGACCAGAACGTCTTCGGGCGGGCCGTGGAGACCGGCTTCCTGGAGGACATCTGGAACGCGCCGATCGAGGACGTGTACGAGTACACCGCCGACCCGGCCACCCCGCGTGAGGCCGACGAGGTGATCATCACCTTCGACAAGGGCGTCCCCGTCGCGATCGACGGCGAGCCGGTCACCGTGCTGCAGGCCATCCAGCGGCTCAACGAGCGGGCGGGTGCCCAGGGCGTCGGCCGGATCGACATGGTCGAGGACCGGCTGGTGGGGATCAAGTCGCGGGAGGTCTACGAGGCGCCCGGCGCCATCGCGCTGATCACCGCCCACCAGGAGCTGGAGGCCGTCACCGTCGAGCGCGAGCTGGCCCGCTACAAGCGGCAGGTCGAGCAGCGCTGGGGCGAGCTGGTCTACGACGGTCTGTGGTTCTCGCCGCTCAAGCGGGCGCTGGACGGCTTCATCGCCGAGGCGAACGAGCAGGTCTCCGGCGAGATCCGGATGACCCTGCACGGCGGCCGGGCCGTCGTCACCGGGCGGAAGTCGCAGGCGTCGCTCTACGACTTCAACCTGGCGACCTACGACAGCGGCGACACCTTCGACCAGTCGCTGTCCAAGGGCTTCATCGAGATCTTCGGGATGTCCAGCAAGATCGCCGCGAAGCGGGATCTGCAGCAGTAGCCTGCCTACCAGACGTAAGCCCGCGTACGAGACGTGCGAGACGTACGAGACGTGCGCGACCACATCGAAGCCGCCTCCCCGCCCCGCGGCGGGGAGGCGGTCGCACACCCCCTGGCCTGAGGAGCAACAGCGTGAGCAACGGCAACAGCGGCGACGTCCGGCTCTGGGGCGGCCGCTTCGCCGACGGCCCGTCCGAGGCACTGGAGAAGCTCAGCGCCTCCGTGCACTTCGACTGGCGCCTGGCGCCGTACGACATCGCCGGATCCCGCGCCCACGCCCGGGTGCTGCACACGGCGGGGCTGCTCACCGCCGATGAGCTGGAGCGGATGCTGGCGGGCCTGGACCGGCTGGAGGCCGATGTCGCCTCCGGCGACTTCACCGGCACCATCGCCGACGAGGACGTGCACACCGCGCTGGAGCGCGGGCTGCTGGAGCGGCTCGGCCCGGACCTCGGCGGCAAGCTGCGGGCCGGACGGTCCCGCAACGACCAGATCGCCACCCTCTTCCGGATGTATCTGCGCGACCACGCCCGGATCCTCGGTGGGCTGATCGCCGACCTCCAGCAGGCCCTGGTGGGGCTCGCGGAGGCGCACCCGGACGTCGCGATGCCCGGCCGTACGCATCTCCAGCACGCCCAGCCGGTGCTCTTCGCCCACCATGTCCTCGCCCATGTCCAGGCGCTGTCGCGGAACGCGGAGCGGCTGCGGCAGTGGGACGAGCGCACCGCCGTCTCGCCGTACGGCTCGGGCGCGCTGGCCGGATCCTCGCTGGGGCTCGACCCGCAGGCGGTCGCGGCCGACCTCGGCTTCGAGCGGGGCTCGTCCGCCAACTCGCTCGACGGCACGGCCTCCCGTGACTTCGTCGCCGAGTTCGCGTTCATCACCGCGATGATCGGCGTCGATCTGTCGCGGATCGCGGAGGAGATCATCCTCTGGAACACGAAGGAGTTCTCCTTCGTGACCCTCCACGACGCCTTCTCCACCGGCTCCTCGATCATGCCGCAGAAGAAGAACCCGGACATCGCGGAGCTCGCGCGCGGCAAGTCCGGCCGGCTGATCGGCAACCTCACCGGGCTGCTGGCCACGCTCAAGGCCCTGCCGCTCGCGTACAACCGCGACCTCCAGGAGGACAAGGAGCCGGTCTTCGACTCCTGCGATCAGCTCGAGGTGCTGCTCCCGGCCTTCACCGGGATGATGGCGACGCTGACCGTCCACCGCGAGCGCATGGAGGAGCTGGCCCCGGCCGGGTTCTCGCTGGCCACCGACATCGCGGAATGGCTGGTGCGGCAGGGCGTGCCGTTCCGGGTGGCGCACGAGGTCGCGGGGGAATGCGTCAAGGAGTGCGAGCTGACGGGCATCGAGCTCGACCAGCTCACCGACGAGCAGTTCGCCAAGATCTCCCCGCATCTGACGCCCGAGGTCCGCGGCGTCCTCAATGTGCCGGGCGCACTGGCCGCGCGCGACGGCCGCGGCGGCACCGCCCCCGTGGCGGTGCGGGCCCAGCTCGCGGAGGTCAAGGAGGATCTGGCCGCTCAGTACGCATGGGCGGGCGCCAAGCGCTGAACATCAGCTCATAGCGCTGAACATCAGCTCATAAGGGAGAGGTGGGGACCAAGCCATGGGTTTCGAACGACTCGCGAAGATCGCGACCCCCGGGGCGGGGGCGGCCCGGATCGGGCTCGGCCTGGCCGCGGTCGGCCGCCCCGCCTATATCAACCTCGGCCGGGACCGGGACCTCCCGGCCGAGCGCCCGGTCGAGGTGATGCGGCAGCGCAGCCAGGAGCTGCTGGACGCCGCGTACGCCGCCGGGGTGCGCTATCTGGACGCGGCGCGCTCGTACGGCCGGGCCGAGGAGTTCCTCGCCGGCTGGCTGCGCGACCGCCCCGATGCCGCGCGGAACGTGGTGGTCGGCTCCAAGTGGGGCTATACGTACGTCGCCGACTGGCGTACCGACGCCGAGACGCACGAGGTCAAGGACCATGGCGTCCGGACCTTCGAGCGGCAGCGCGGGCTGACCGACGCGCTGCTCGGCGACCGGCTGGACCTGTACCAGATCCACTCGGTGACCCCCGACAGCCCCGCCCTCACCGACCGCGAACTGCAGGCGCGGCTGGCGGAGCTGGCCGCCGAGGGGGTCACGGTCGGCGTGTCCACCAGCGGTCCGCGCCAGGCCGAGGCGATCCGCGCGGCGCTCGCCGTGGAGGTCGAAGGGCGCCCGCTCTTCCGTACCGTCCAGTCCACCTACAACCTGCTGGAGCCCTCGGCCGGGGCGGCGCTGGCCGAGGCCCATGCGGCGGGCCGGGCGGTCATCGTCAAGGAAGCCGTGGCCAACGGCCGGCTCACCGAGGCGGCCGAGCGGCTTCCGGCGGCCCTGCGCCAGGTGGCCGAGGAGACGGGCGCGACTCCGGACGCCGTCGCGCTGGCCGCGGTCCTGCACCGCCCCTGGGTGACCGTCGTCCTCTCCGGCGCCGCCACCACGGCCCAACTGCGCTCGAATCTGGCCGCCGCCGACCTCCGCCTGGACGAGCGCCGGCTCACCGAGCTGGAGCGGCTGGCCGAAACTCCGGAGACCTACTGGCACCACCGCTCCGAGCTGCCCTGGTCCTGACGGATCCTGACGGATCCGGGCAGCTCAGAGCGCGCTCAGGAACGAACGGACCGCGCGGGCGTACGGCCGAGGCGCGTCGTCGTGGATCCAGTGACCGCACCCGGCGAATTCGCGGAGCCTCGTGTTGGGGCGGCGGGCGGCCATCTCGTGGGCGTGGCCCGGCGGCAGCAGCGAGCTGTGCTCGCCGCGCATCAGCAGCGCGGGGCAGGAGGAGCCCAGCCAGTCGTCCCAGAAGTCACCGCACATGGCCTGCTGGGACGCCATCATATGGCTGGGCTCGAACAGCAGCCGCCAGCCGCCGGTTTGGGGGTCCCGTTCGGCGCTGTCGAGGAAGTACGAGGCGTCCGGGATGCCCCGGGACTCGATGTCGGAGCGCAGCTTCTCCCGGTCCACGGCCCAGGTCGGCCACCCCGAGACGTCGAGCACCGGATGGCTGACCACCGGACGGTCCGTCACCGCGCCGATGTCCTCGACGACGAGCGCGCTCACCAGGTCCGGATGGCGGGCGGCCAGGGCGTACGCGCCGACCGCGCCGGTGGAGTGGGCGACGACCGGGACCGGGCCCAGGTGCAGCTCCCGCAGCAGCGCGGCGGCATCGGCCACGTACTCGTCCAGCGTGAACGGGCCACCGCCACCGGTCAGCCCGTGCCCCCGCTGATCGAGGGCGATCACCCGCCGCTCGGGGGCGAGGGCGGCGGCCAGGGGCGCGTACATCCTGCCCCGGCCGAAGTGGCCGTGCAGGGCCAGCACCGGGTCGCCCGGTCCGCCGAAATCGGTCAGGGCGAATCGCCGACCGCGCAGCGTCAGGAAGTCGGGGGAGGGCACGGTCACTGTGGTCACCCGCGGCACCATAGTGCCCGGGCCCGGTGGTGACCAGCGGGTAGCGGAATCAGATCTTCCGCCACGATGCCGACGGGCGACGCCGACCGGAGCCGACAGCTCGCCGTGCCCGGCGGGTTGGCCGGAACTCCAGGCGACAGCGGTTCCGCCGGAGCGGAGACGGCGGATTCGCCCGAACGTGCGAGGGCGGCGGCTCGCCGGGGCGGCGGGACGG
This sequence comes from Streptomyces violaceusniger Tu 4113, assembly GCF_000147815.2. NCBI lineage: Bacteria > Bacillati > Actinomycetota > Actinomycetes > Kitasatosporales > Streptomycetaceae > Streptomyces > Streptomyces violaceusniger. The sequence goes on from NC_015957.1 coordinate 3,056,711, forward strand.
CGGCCGGGCCGAACGTGAGGCGGCGGTTTCGCCGGAAGGTGCGGCGACGGCGGTCCGCATCAACGTGCAGCCACGGCGGCGCGCCCGAACGCGTAAAGGCCGGGCCGTCACCCGCGGTGAGCCGACGACCCGCGACGGGCGGGCCGTGCCGCTCGCCGCTCGACAGAGCCTTGGCGATTCGCCCGAAACGTCAGGCGGCCGCCTTCGCCTTCGCCTTCGTGGCGTAGATGTCCACGTACTCCTGACCCGACAGCCGCATCACGTGGCTCATCACCTCGTCGGTCACGGCCCGCAGCACATAGCGGTCGCGGTCCATGCCCTCGTAGCGGGTGAACTCCAGCGGCTCGCCGAAGCGGACCCGCACCCGGCCCGGCCGCGGCAGCCCCTTGCCGCCCGGCTGGATCCGGTCGGTCCCGATCATCGCGAACGGCACCACGGGCGCGCCGGTCATCAGCGCGAGGCGGGCGATACCGGTACGGCCGCGGTAGAGGCGGCCGTCGGGGGAGCGGGTGCCCTCGGGGTAGATGCCGAAGACCCGGCCCTCCTCCAGCACCCGGCGCCCTGTCATCAGCGCCGCGACACCGCCGCGTCCGCCGTCCCGGTCCACCGGGATCATGCCGACACCGGTGAAGAACCAGGCCATCAGCCGGCCCTTGACGCCCTTGCCCGTGACGTACTCGTCCTTGCCGATGAAGAAGACCTGACGGTCACAGACCAGCGGCAGGATCATCGAATCGATGAAGGTGAGATGGTTTCCGGCGAGGATCACCGGGCCCGAGCCCGGAATGCCCTCGGCCCCCTCGACCCGTGGGCGGAACATCAGGCGCATCAGCGGACCGAGTACTGCCTTCAGAAACGCGAATCGGGACACGGGTCCTCCGGTCGGGGTCAAGGTCTGGGACGCACCGTTGTACGGTCCGTCAACCTCGTACCGCACCGGAGCGCCGATGAGGACGATACTCGCCGGTTGCGCCCCGGCGCACACCAGGTTCACCCACCTGGTACGCAGTGTTGACCCGCGTTCCCTCCGCGTTTCGTCCGATGTCTCCCGCAGGAAAGCCGCCCACGCCTACCATCAGCCCATCTTCTGACTGGATTTGACAGGTGTTGAACACCACATCAAGGAGTGCAGATGGAGCGGGAGCAACAGCCCGGACGGCGCGCCCTTCTGGGGGCCGCGGCCCTCGGTGCGGGAGCGGTGGCGCTGAGCGGTGCGGGCACGGCGACGGCCGCGGGCACGCAGCCGGCGCCGGGCGCGGCGGCTGCCGCGGGGACGTCCGGCCGGGGCCATGAGCTGCCGGTTCCCACCGTGATCGGCCACCGTGGCGCCAGCGGCTACCGGCCCGAGCACACCCTCGGCTCCTACCAGCTCGCCCTCGACATGGGCGCGGACATCGTCGAGCAGGACCTGGTCCCCACCAAGGACGGCCATCTGGTCTGCCGCCACGAGAACGACATCACGGCCACCACGGATGTCTCCGCGCACCCGGAGTTCGCCGACCGCAAGACCACCAAGACGGTCGACGGCACCAAGCTCACCGGCTGGTTCACCGAGGACTTCACCCTCGCCGAGCTGAAGACGCTGCGCGCCAAGGAGCGCATCCCGGGCAACCGTCAGCGCAACACCCTCTACGACGGCCGCTGGGAGGTGCCCACCTTCGAAGAGGTGCTCCAGTGGGCCGAGCGCGAGGGCCGCAGGCGCGGCCGCCGGGTGTGGCTGTACGTGGAGACCAAGCACCCCACCTACTTCCGCAAGCTGGGCCTGGGCCTCGAGGAGCCGCTGGCCAAGCTGCTGCGCCGGTACGGCCGCCACAAGAAGGACGCGGCGCTGTTCCTCCAGTCCTTCGAGCCGAGCAGCATCCAGCGGCTGCGCAAGCTGGTCGGCACCCCGTCCGTCGTGCTGCTGTCCACCCTCGACAGCCGGCCCTGGGACTTCGTCGAGGCGAACGACCCGCGTACGGTCGCGGACCTGGTCAAGCCCGAGGGGCTCAAGTGGATCGCGAGCTACGCCCAGGGCATCGGCCCCGATTTGTCGGTCATCATCCCCCGGACGCCGGACGGCAAGCTGGGCACGCCGACCAGCGTGGTGAAGGACGCGCACGCGGCGGGGCTGATCCTGCACCCGTACACGATGCGCAACGAGAACACCTTCCTCCCGGCGGACTTCCGCCGCGGCACCGACCCCAACGCCTACGGTGACGCTTTCGGGGCGTTCAAGGCATACTTCGCGACCGGAATTGACGGCATCTTCTCCGACAACGCGGACACCGCCCTCCTCGCGGCGGCGGACTTCCGTAAGTAGTCCGCACCCAGGGGGTGGGTGACGGCGGGGCGGCGCGAGCGTCAAGGCGCGGCCCCGCCGCTTCCCCGGTCGGGTGAGACCACCGTCACCCGGCAACCACCGCACGACCCGGCCTCGTCCCGCCCGGCATGGACCTTGTGAAGCAACTGGGCCCGCTGCTGGCCGCCGAAGCGGCGGCCGAGGCATACGGCGTCGGCGTCGAGCCCGCCGAACTCGAACAGGCCGTCTGGCTACGGCTGCTGGAGCGCACCCGGGACACCGGACCGCCGCCCCACCCCGCCCGCTGGCTGCGCCGCGCCGTACGGGCCGAGGTGCGCGGGGCAAGGCGCCGGGCGCGCCGCGAGGTGCCGTACGACCCGATGGCCGGCGGCCCGCTCAGCGGCCCCGAGCCCCACCCCGCCGAACACGCCGTACTGACCGCGGAGACCCGCCGGACGCTGCGCGCGGTGGTGCGGCGGCTGCCCGGCCGCTGCCCCGCGCTGCTCGCGGCGATGCTCTCCCGCTCCGACCTCACGTACCGCGAGATCGCGCACCAGTTGGGAATGTCACAGGGCAGTCTGGGCCCGGTACGTTCCCGATGTCTGGCTTGCCTGCGCAGAATGCTCATGGCGGAGGTTGCGGCTCCTGAACCATGGGGAAAGGAGCGATAGACAACCGGCGCCTCGGAGGCGGACGCCCACCATGCGGCGCCTCCACCCAGGCCATGAACCCTCGGTCGCATTCCTACCCTCACCGCGGCCGGGGGACTGAGAATAGGGGAGGCATGCGCACATGGGCATGAGCGTGACCATCTCCGCGGCGACCGCGGACGACGCCGAGCAGATCCTGAAGCTGCAATATCTGTGCTACCAGGGCGAGGCGGAGCTCTACGGCGACTACTCGATCGAACCGCTGACGCAGTCGCTCGACGACCTGCGCGCCGAACTGAGCGGGGGCTGCGTGCTCGTCGCCCGGCTCGGCGCGGAGGTCGTCGGCTCGGTCCGCGGAGTCGTCGACGACAAGGGGACCGCCGCCATCGGCAAGCTGATCGTCCACCCGCGGATGCAGCGGCACGGCCTGGGCGGACGGCTGCTCGCGGCCATCGAGGAGCGGCTGACCGAGGACCGGGCCGCCAAGCGGTACCGGCTGTTCACCGGCCATCGCAGCGAGGGCAATCTGCGGCTGTACCGCCGCTACGGCTACGCCCAGGTGGGCACCGAGGAGGTCAACCGCCGGCTGAGCCTGGTGACCCTGGAGAAGGACGCCACGGCCACCGCGTACGCGGCCAGCGCGTAGGCGGTGGCCTGACGCGCCCGGTCGCCGGGCGGGCCGGACTGCCGGCCCGCCCGGCAACCGGGGGCCGCGCTCAGGGGCGGAGCCCCGGCAGGCCTGCGGCGTCGGTCAGGCCGGCGGCCTCGGTCAGGCCCGCGCCGCCGTACCCGGTGCGCCCCGGCGGGCCTTGCGCAGCCACAGCAGGCCCGTGACCGGCAGGAAGATCGGGATGAACAGATAGCCCATCCCGTAGTCGGACCACACCGTCTGGTCGGGGAAGGCCGAGGGGTCGGCAAGGGTCCAGGTCCCCACGGTCAGCACCCCCGCCAGCTCCGCCGCACAGCAGACCATCGCCGCCTTGCGCGCGCCCTCGCCGCCGCGCACCAGCGAGACCGTGATGAACGCGTACACCACGGCGGAGACCGCCGAGAGGATGTAGGCGAGCGGGGCCTCCCGGTACTGGGCGATCAACTGGTAGATCGAGCGGGACGCGGCGGCCACGGTGAAGACCCCGTAGAGCAGCACCAGCAGCCGCCCGGGGCCCTGCCCCAGTCCCGTGCGCGCGCCCGTTTCCGTCTCTCCGGCCGTCGTCCCGGCCGCCGAGTCCTCGGCCACCGAGGCCTCCCGTGCTTCCCGTGTCTGCCGTGCCTCCGGTGAATCAGCCACCGATGCCTCCCCAGATGTCGTACAGCCGCACCTCGAGCACGGCCAGCACCACGGCCGCCGCGGAGACCGTCGCCGACCCCCAGCGGGTCCGCTCCGTGAGCGACATGAACGCCGCGACCGGCACCGCCAGCGCCGAACCGATGAGGTAGGCCACGAAGATGGCCACCCCCTGCTGCGGGTCGGCACCGCCCGCTAGCCGCACCACTCCTATGACCAACTGCACGATCGCCAGCAGCGCCACCACGGCCATGCCGATGAAGTGCCAGTCCTTGGTCGGCTGGTCCCGGTAGGCGGCGAAGCCGCACCACGCGGCGAGGAGGAGCGCGGTCACACCGAGCGCGACCGTCAGCGCGTCGATCAACGGGACCTCCGCGCGGTGCGGCGGCGCACCCGACTGCGGCGCACACAGGGAGTGACAAGCATGGGACGAGGGTAATCGGCCCGCCCGGCCGCGCTGCGCTCGGCCCCGCGCCCGAGGGCGTCCGCGACCCCCCACGTACGCTGCGGCTCATGAAGATCTCCGCTGACGCGCTGTTGTTCGACAACGACGGAACCCTCGTCTCCTCCCTGGACTCGGTGCATCGCTGCTGGACCCGCTGGGCCGAGGAGCAGGGGATTCCGGCGGAGGACTTCGCCCGGGTCGAGCTGCACGGCCGCCCGGCCGACGACATCATCGCCGATCTGCTCCCCGCCGACCGTGCCCCGCGGGCCCGGGCGCGCATCGACGAGCTGGAGCTGGAGGACGTACCGGGCGGGGTGAAGCTGCTCCCCGGCACCGCCGAATTGCTGGCGGGGCTGCCCGCCGCGCGCTGGGCCGTGGTGACCTCCGCCAACCGCCCGCTGGCCGAGGCCCGCCTGGCCGAGGTGGCGATACGCCCGGGGACCCTGATCACCTCCGACGACATCACCCGCGGCAAGCCCGACCCCGAGCCCTTCCTGCTGGCGGCCGAGCGGCTCGGAGTCGACCCGGCACGCTGTGTGGTCTTCGAGGACGCCCCGGCCGGGCTCGCGGCGGGCCGCGCGGCCGGGATGCGGACCGTGGCATTGACCACAACGACCGCCCGCGAGGAGCTGGTCGCCGACATCGTGGTCGAGGACCTGTCGGCCGTGTCCGCACGGCTCCTCGACGGGGGCGTGGAGATCACCTGCCGGGTCTGAACCGGACCCGGCGCCCCCTCCCACTGTCCACGGACCGGTCAAGGACGTCCGCTATACGGACATGCTTGATGGGTCCGTACGCGTGTCTGGTTTACTTGCAGCCATGACCACGACGAGCTGCCGCATCCCTGCGACCGAGGCGAACCCCACGCCCGGTGCTCGTTGTCGGTGTCGAATGTGTGACTGCTGAGGGCCCCTGCCCGAGCCTCGCGCCCCGAAGCGAGACCGGCTGAGCCGGACCCGTGCGCCCAGCGCGCCGGGCCGCGCCGCCCCGCGTCACCGGAACCCGAAACGCGCCCACACATCGCGCGTCTCCTCGGGTCCGCCCTGCCGCGTTCGGAAAATGAACGAGCCGTGCCCGGCGGCACCAACCGCCATGCACTCAACAGTGACGGAAACCCTGTGATCACCACCACGGACCTGACCAAGGTCTACCGCTCACGAGGCCGCGAGGTCACCGCCCTCGACGGCGTCGATCTGCATGTCCGCGAGGGTGAGGTGTACGGCGTCGTCGGCCAGAGCGGCGCCGGGAAGTCCACCCTCATCCGCTGCGTCAACCTTCTGGAGCGCCCCACCTCCGGCACGGTCACCGTGGCCGGCCAGGACCTGACCGCACTCGCCGGGCGCCGCCAGAGCGCCGGCTCCGCGCTGCGCCAGGCCCGCAGCCGTATCGGCATGGTGTTCCAGCACTTCAACCTGGTCTCCTCGCGCACCGTGCGGGACAACGTCGAGCTGCCCCTGGAGATCCTCGGCGTCTCCGGCAAGGAGCGCACCCGCAAGGCCCTGGAGCTGCTGGAGCTGGTGAGCCTCAGCGACAAGGCCAAGGCGTACCCCGCGCAGCTCTCCGGTGGCCAGAAGCAGCGCGTCGGCATCGCCCGCGCGCTCGCCGGTGACCCCAAGGTGCTGCTCTCGGACGAGGCGACCTCCGCGCTCGACCCCGAGACCACCCGCTCGATCCTGCAACTGCTGCGCGACCTCAATGAGCAGCTCGGCCTGACCGTGCTGCTCATCACGCACGAGATGGACGTCGTCAAGACGATCTGCGACTCGGCCGCGCTGATGCGCGACGGCCGCATCGTGGAGTCCGGCCAGGTCAGCGAGTTGCTGGCGACGCCCGGCTCCGAGCTGGCCCAGGAGCTCTTCCCGGTCGGCGGGGTGCCCTCGGGCGAGGACCGTACGGTCGTGGACGTCACCTTCCAGGGCGAGGCGGCCACCAAGCCGGTCATCTCCCAGCTCTCCCGTACGTACAACATCGACATCTCGATCCTGGGCGCCGCGATGGACACCGTCGGCGGCCACCAGGTCGGCCGGATGCGGATCGAGCTGCCCGGCCGGTTCGAGGAGAACGTCGTCCCGATCGGCTTCCTGCGGGAGCAGGGCCTGCAGGTCGATGTGGCGGCCATCGCCGACGGCCCGCGCGCGAACCCGACCCCGCTGCTCAAGGAGGGCGCCAAGTGACCTGGTCCGAGATGGAGCCCCTGCTGGAGCAGGCCTGTTGGGACACCCTCTACATGGTCGGCTGGTCGGCGGTGATCGCCGTCGTCGGCGGACTGCCGCTCGGTGTGCTGCTGGTCCTCACCGACCGCGGCGGAGTGCTGCAGAACGTCGTGGTGAACAAGGTCGTCGGGCAGATCGTCAACGTCGCCCGCTCGATGCCGTTCATCATCCTGATGGTCGCCCTGATCTCCTTCACCCGCGCGATCGTGGGCACCACCATCGGCCCCGAGGCCGCGATCGTGCCCCTGGCCATCGGCGCCATCCCCTTCTACGCCCGGCTCGTGGAGACCTCGGTGCGCGAGGTGGACGGCGGGCTGGTCGAGGCCGTGCAGTCGATGGGCGGCTCCACCTGGGCCGTCGTCCGCAAGGTGCTGCTGCCCGAGTCGCTGCCCGCGCTGATCTCCAGCGCCACCACCACGATCGTCGCGCTCATCGGCTACTCCGCGATGGCCGGCACGGTCGGCGCCGGTGGCCTCGGTGACCTGGCGGTCCGCTACGGCTATCTGCGGTTCGAGACCAAGCTGATGTGGATCACCGTCGTCATCCTCGCGGTGGTCATCTCCGTCATCCAGTTCGCGGGCGATCTCGCCGCCCGCGGCCTGTCGCACCGCGGCCGCTCCTCGGTCGCCCCGCGGCTGGTGCTGCTGCGCGGCGGCGCGTCCCGGGCCGGGAAGCCCGCTCCGGCCCCGGAGCCGCAGGCCGCGCCCGCCGAGATCGAGTCCGTGGAGCCGACCAAGGTCCCCTGAGCCCCCACCCGCCTCCGTACCCCCCGTATCACCCGCCCGTCATTCCGCTTCCGCACCCGCGGCGGATTCGTGCGCCCTCGAAGAAAGGCACTTTTCGTGCGTAACACCACCAAGACCGTCACCACCGTCCTCGCCGCCGGCGCGCTCGCCCTCGGCGCCGCCGCCTGCAGTCCCTCGTCCTCCAACGACAAGAACGGCGCGCTGGTCGTCGCCGCGAGCCCGGTCCCGCACGCGGAGATACTCAACTACGTCAAGGACCACCTGGCCGACAAGGCGGGCCTCAAGCTGGAGGTCCGGGAGTTCACCGACTACAACACGCCGAACCTCTCCACCCAGGACGGCTCGGTCGGCGCCAACTACTTCCAGAACCAGCCGTTCCTGGACGACTTCAACAAGAAGAAGGGCACCGACATCGTGCCCGTCGTCACCGTGCACCTCGAGCCGCTCGGCCTCTACTCGCACAAGGTGAAGAAGGCCGGCGAGCTCAAGAAGGGCGCCACCGTGGCCGTCCCGAGCGACACGGTCAACGAGGCCCGCGCGCTGAAGCTGCTGGACGCGAACGGGGTCATCAAGCTCAAGAGCGGCGTCGGCAACGAGGCCACCCCCAAGGACATCGTCACCAACCCCAAGGGCCTGAAGTTCAAGGAACTGGAGGCCGCCCAGCTCCCGCGGTCGCTCGACGACGTGGACGCCGCGGTCGTCAACGGCAACTACGCCATCGAGGCGCACCTCAAGCCCGCCAAGGACGCCATCCTCCTCGAGTCGCCCAAGAACAACCCGTACGCCAACTTCCTGGCCGTGAAGAAGGGCAACGAGGACGACCCGCGCGTCAAGAAGCTGGCCAAGCTCCTCACCTCCCCCGAGGTGAAGAAGTACATCAAGGACCAGTACCAGGGCTCCGTGCTGGCGTCCTTCTGATTTCGCGGCGCACCGCGACACCACCGCGACACCACCGCAACGATCGCGCCAACCTTCCCGCCCACCGGCGGATCCCCAGGGCTCCGCATCCGGACCACAACCGGATGCGGGGCCTTCCGATTCACCCCCCGTGCTGCGTTCTCCCTGCGTGATGCTGCATGCTGGGCCTCTCTACGGCCCTGAAACGACCCCCGGTTACGGAGCGGCGCATGACCACCTTCCCGGACATCTCCATCAGCACGGAACGGCTGGTGCTGCGCCCGTTCGAGGAAGCGGACATACCCGCGCTCGCGGACATGATGAACGACGAAAGCATCATCGCCTGGACCCGGGCGCCCAATCCGTACAGCCCCTCCGACGCCCGCGACCAGGCGCTGCGGCTCGCCCCGGCGGAACGGACCACCGGTCGGGGAATCGTCTTCGCGGTCGCCGAATTCCTCACCCAGCGGCTGGTCGGCATCGTGCATCTGACCCATACCGACTGGAGATTGCTGGCCACCGAGGCCAGCTATGTCGTCGCCCCCTGGGCGCGCGGTGAGGGCTATGCCTCGGAGGCCGTGCTGGCCGTGGCCCGCTGGCTGTTCCAGGACCAGAAGTTCGAGCGCCTGGAGCTGCGCACCGCCGCCGGCAACACCGCCGCCCAGCAGGTCGCCCAGAAGGTCGGCTGTATCAGCGAGGGCGTGTTGCGCCACGCCTGGATAGCCCGCACCCAGACGGAGGACGGCGGCTGGACCGATATGCGCACCGACCTCATCGTCTGGAGTCTGCTCGCCGAGGACCTCGACGGCACCCCCGACCGGATCTCCGGGCCCGAGGGCTTCGGCGTCTATCCCACCTACTCCGACTGGGGCTGACGCCCCACCGCGCCCTGGCCGGGGCGGAGATCCGGCGCATTCGCGCCGCCCGCGCCCCCGGCGCACCACCCTCGCGCCCGCCCCCGCTCCGGCGGCCCGGACCAGCCGGGGTACTCTTCGTCCGCGCCGAACACCCGCGCCTCGGCCGCATCCGGGACCGCGCCCCGCACATCCGCGGCGCACCGGCCGCGACCCGCCCGTGAACCCTCACAGGCACACCACGCGACCCACCGCGACGCACCGACAGACCCGACCCGCCACACATAGGGGAGAACAAGGACGATGGCCGACCGCGTCACGGTGATCGGTTGGGACGGCACCCCGCTCACGGACGCGGCCCGCTCCGCCCTCGCGGCGGCCACCCTCGCGGCCGGCGCCGCCCACCACCTGGCGCTGCCCGAAGTCCCGCCCGGCGCCGAACGGATCCGGCTCGGCAGCGTGGACCTCGCGGCCCGCAGGATCGCCCAGCACCGCGGCTCCGCCGTGGTCCTGGCCGACGGCGACCCCGGCTTCTTCGGCGTCGTCCGCGCCCTGCGCGCCCCCGAGCACGGACTCGAGGTCGAGGTCGTCCCCGCCGTCTCCTCCGTCGCCGCCGCCTTCGCCCGGGCCGGAATGCCCTGGGACGACGCCCAGGTCGTCGTCGCCCACAGCCGCGACCTGCGCCGCGCGGTCAACGTCTGCCGCGCCCACACCAAGGTCGCCGTCCTCACCTCGCCCGGCGCCGGCCCCGCCGAACTCGCACTGCTGCTCGGCCCCGTGCACCGCACCTTCGTCATCTGCGAGGCGCTGGGCACCGAACGCGAGCAGGTCACCGTCCTGACCTCCGACAAGGCCGCCGACCACGCCTGGCGCGACCCCAACGTCGTCATCGTCATCGGCGGCTCCGGCATAACTCCCGTCCGCGGCGGCCCGGCGGCCGGTGCCGCCCGCGGCGCGCTGCAGAGCGGCGGCTGGATCGCCGGACGCGACCCCGGCTACCCGGGCACCGTCCGCGGCTGGGCGCTGCCCGGCCCCGCGTACGGGACCGCGCTGGGCGAGAGCGAGTCCCCGCAACTGCGCGCCCTCCAACTCGCCCGTATCGGCCCCCGCCCGGGCGACCTGGTCTGGGACATCGGAGCGGGCAGCGGCGCGGCGGCCGTCGAGACCGCCGGGTTCGGCGCCGCCGTCATCACCGTCGACCGCGACCCGGACGCCTGCGAGCGCACCGACACCCTGGCCCGCCGCTTCGGCGTACAGCTCCAGGTCGTCCAGGGCGTCGCCCCCGAGGTGCTGGAGGACCTGCCGGAGCCGGATGCGGTGCGGATCGGCGGTGGGGGCGCGTCCGTCGTCGCCGCGTGCGCCGCGCGCCGCCCCGAGCGCATCGTCACCCACGCCGCGACCCGAGACGAGGCGGAGGCCATCGGCCAGGCGCTGGAGGACGGCGGCTACGCCGTCGAATGCGTGCTGCTGCAGTCCGTCGAGTTGGACACGCGGGGCTGGACCGAACGGGAGCGCGCGGTCGCCTTCATGCTCTGCGGCCACCGCCCGCACCAGTGATTTTGTCCTTGTGACGTTCGCCCCGAGCTTCGCCCCGGTGACCTGCCCCGGGCACCGCCCGGGGTAGGCTGGCGGATCGTTGTACTGCCTGTACCGCTGCCCGGCGTTCGGCGCTTTATTGGCCAAAGGCCGGAAAATGCCCCTTCCTTGAAGGGGTGGCGGTAGGCAAGCCTCGGGCGTGTCTACGTGCCGCGCACGGCGCATGCTCGTTCTTGCTCAGGGGGCTTGCTCTCGGCGGTAGGCGGTTGGAAGGAGCACTAACGATGGGCGAGGGGTACGCATGACCGACACCGGCCAGGTCCCGGGAGAGGGACTGCCGGAGAACGCAGGCGGACGACTCGGACATCCGCACCCGGCGGATGTCCATGCCCCGCCTGCCGACGCCGGTTACATCGAACAGCCGCATCCCGGTGTCCCTCCCGGCGCCGCCTACACCTTCCTCGACGGGCCCGAACACGTCGGGGAGGAGGACGATCTGCTGCTGATGCCGGGCGCCCAGGGCGCCTGGAGCGAGCAGCAGGCCCAGTACCAGACCGGGGCGTACGAGGCGGGTGTGCTCGACCCCGGCGCCGCCGCGTACGCCGAGACCCAGATGCCCGAGCCGCAGCCCGTGGCGGAGCAGCCCGTACCGCAGTCGGCCCCCGCCCAGGCCGCGTACGCGGCGCCCGCCGCCCCCGCCCGGCGGCCGCTCCACATGGGCCCGCCGGTGCCCGACACCTCCAACGGCGTGGTGCGTTCGCTCGCCGACCGGGGCCCGGCCGCGGGCCGGCACGCCGCGCCCGTACGCCAGCCGGAGCCCGAGCCGCAGGCCGTACCGGAGCCGCAGGTGCCGCACCAGGTCGGGACCCAGCCCGAGTACGGGGCGGGGCCGCAGCAGGGCGTTCCGGCGCCTGAGCAGGGCGGGATGGCGGAGCAGCAGTTCGCCGGGCCCGAGCACTTTGCCGGGCCCGAGCAGCAGTTCGCGGAGTCCGAGCAGTTTGCCGAGTCAGAGCAGTTCGCCGGGCCCGAGCACTTTGCCGGGCCCGAGCAGCAGTTCGCCGAGTCCGAGCAGTTTGCCGTTCCTGAGCAGTTCGCCGAGTCCGAGCAGTTCGCCACGCCTGAGCAGTTTGCCGCGCCCGAGCAGTTCGTCGTTCCCGATCAGCCGGTCATGCTCGAGCAGCCGCTGGCGGCCGACTACTCCACCGCGCCCCAGTACGCCGCCGGGCCGCAGTACTTCACCCCGCAGCCCGACGACCTGAGTCGGCTCCCCGGGCCCCAGCTCGCGGACCTCCCGCAGATGGTCGACGCCCCGCAGCCGGGGGACGCCTGGGACTCCACGCCGCCTGCGCAGCAGGCCGCGCAGGCCGCCGCGCCCGCTCCCGCTACCGCGGAGACGGCCGGTACGGCCGAGGAGCCTCAGGTCGCGGAGGGGCCCGAAGCGGAGCCCGCTCCCGAGCAGTTCGTCCAGCCCGAGGCGATGGCGCCGGAGGCACAGCCGGTCGCGATGGACCAGGCGTACGGGGACCCGGCGGTCGCGGACCCGCACCGGCTGGGCGCGGGCGCGACCATCCCGGCCCAGGCCGGGGAGCCCGTCATGGAGCCCGCCCCAGAGGCCGCCGTGGCCGAGGAGCAGGTCGTCGACATCCCGGCCCAGGCGAAGGCCGAGCCCGTCACCGAACATCCCGACGCCCAGCCCGCTCCCGCCCCGGTCGCGGAGGCCGTACCGGAGATCCCGGCGCAGCTCGCCCATGAGCCGGTCACGGCCGAGGAGCCGTACGCCCCCGCCGCCGAGGAACTCCCGGATCAGCCCGCCGAAACGGTGGAGCAGGCCGCCGTGGACCCGGCGCTCTCGATAGTGGCCGACGAGGCGCCTCAGCCCGAGGAGCCCGCCGCAGAGGAACCGGTCGCTGCCGAGACGCCTCAGCAGGAGGCGCCCGTCGAGCCGGAGGCCGAGGCCGCGCCCGAAGCGGAGGTCGTACCGGAGGCGGAGGCAGCGACGCCGGCGGAGCCCGCCGAGATGCCTGAGCAGGCGGCGGCCGAGCCGGAGCCCGAGCCGGAGCCCGAGCCCGAGATGATCGCCGAGGCGGAGACCGTGGCCGAGGCCGACGCTGAGGAGCAGTCCCCGGAGGAGCGGGCTCCCGAGGCCGAAGCGGTGGACACCCCGGAGGCCGAGGCTACCGAGAGCGAAGCCGCTGAGGCGGAGGCACCCGAGACCGCAGAGGCCGAGGCGGCGCCCGCCGAGCCGGATGCGGAAGCGGCGCCCGAGGCAGCGCCGGAGGCAGCGCCCGAGGCCGCAGCCGAAGCCACCGAGCCCACGGCGGAGCCCGAGGCGGAGGCGGAAGCCCAGCCCACCGAGCCCGAGGCCACGACGCCCGAGACGGCACCCGAAGCCGAAGCCACGGAGCCCGTGACCACCGAGCAGGAAGCCACGGAGCCCGAGACCACCGAGCAGGAAGCCACGGAGCCGCAGGCCGGTACCGCTGAGGCCGATAGCCCGGAAGCCGCCGAGCCCGCAGCCGCCGAGCCCGAGACCGGCGCGACCGAAACCCCCGAGCCCGAGGCCGGGACCGCCGAACCGGAGCCCACGGACCCGGAAGCCGTCGAGCCCACAGCCACGGACGACCCCGAGGCGACCACCTCCGAGCCGGAGCCCGAGCCACAAATGGATCCCGAAACGGCCACCGACCCCCTGGCGGAAGCGGCCCAGGAATCCACACCGGAGCCCGGGACCGACGCCGACGCCGACACCGAGATCGAGCCCGAGCCGATCCCCATCCCCATCGGCCCCCGCGCCGAGGGGTACGACGAGGCCGAGCGCGCCGCCGTCCACCGTGTGATGCGCGAGCGCCGGGACATCCGTAACGGCTTCCGGTCCGACCCCATCCCGCATGAGGTGCTGCTGCGCGTCCTCGAAGCCGCGCACACCGCGCCCAGCGTGGGCCACTCCCAGCCATGGGACTTCGTCGTCATCCGCTCGGCGGAGACCCGGCGCGCCATGCATGAGCTGGCCATGCGCCAGCGGGACGCGTACGCCAAGTCCCTCCCCAAGGGCCGGGCCAAGCAGTTCAAGGAACTGAAGATCGAGGCCATCCTCGAGACCCCGGTCAACATCGTCGTCACCGCCGACCCCACCCGCGGTGGCCGCCACACCCTCGGCCGGCACACCCAGCCGCAGATGGCGCCGTACTCCTCCGCGCTCGCGGTGGAGAACCTGTGGCTCGCCGCCCGCGCCGAGGGCCTCGGCGTCGGCTGGGTCAGCTTCTTCGACGAGCGCGAGATGGTGCGGGAGCTCGGGCTGCCCGACCATCTGGAGATCGTGGCGTATCTGTGCGTCGGGTATGTCGACGAGTTCCCGCAGGAGCCGGAGCTGATGAAGGCCGGGTGGTCCAAGCGCCGCCCGCTGTCCTGGGTCGTCCACGAGGAGACGTACGGCCGCCGCGCCTTGCCAGGCGGCGATCCGCACAATCTGCTCCAGGAGACCCTGCGGGGCATCCGCCCGCTGGACGCCAAGGCGCTCGGCGAGGCGTGGGAGCGGCAGAAGCGGATGACCAAGCCGTCCGGTGCGCTCGGCATGCTGGAGATCATCTCCGCCCAGTTGAGCGGGCTGTCCCGGCAGTGCCCGCCGCCGATCCCGGAGCCCGCGGCCGTCGCGATCTTCGCGGGCGACCACGGGGTGCACGCCCAGGGCGTCACCGCCTGGCCGCAGGAGGTCACCAGCCAGATGGTGGCCAATTTCCTGGGCGGCGGCGCGGTCTGCAACGCCTTCGCCGCCCAGGTGGGCGCCGAGGTGTGCGTCGTGGACGTCGGGGTGGCGAGCGATCTGCCCAGCACCCCCGGGCTGCTGCCGCGCAAGGTGCGGGCCGGCACCGGAGACTTCACCGTCGGCCCCGCGCTCACCCGCGAGGAGGTGCTGCGCGCCATCGAGGTGGGCATCGAGACGGCCCGCGATCTGGTGGCCGCCGGGAACAAGGCGCTGCTCAGCGGAGAGATGGGGATCGCCAACACCACCGTGTCGGCCGCCCTGGTCTCCATCTACACCGGCGCCGACCCCGCCGAGGTGACCGGGCGCGGCACGGGCATCAACGACGAGATGCACGCGCGCAAGATCGATGTCGTACGGCGCGGTCTCGAGCTGCACCAGCCCGATCCGGCCGACCCCATCGGCGTCCTGTCGGCGATCGGCGGCCTGGAGCACGCCGCGATCACCGGGCTGCTGCTGGGCGGCGCCTCGCTGCGTACGCCCGTGATCCTGGACGGGGTGAGCGCGGGCGCCGCCGCGCTGGTCGCCCGGGCCATCGCGCCCGAGGTGCTGGCGGCCTGCATCGCGGGCCACCGCAGCGCCGAACCGGGCCATGTGGCGGCCCTGAACAAGCTGGGCCTGCGCCCTCTGGTGGACCTGGATCTGCGGCTCGGCGAGGGCACCGGGGCGCTGCTCGCCCTCCCGGTGGTGCAGAGCGCCGCACGGGCGATGCACGAGGTGGCCACGTTCGACTCCGCAGGGGTCACGGAGAAAAACTGATGCGCGCCCCCGCCGCGTAGGGTGTCGGCGGGGGCTCCGCACCAGAGCCGATCAAGCCCCAGTCGAGCAAGCTTCAGTCGATCAAGCCCCAGTCGATCAGCCGCTCCAGCGCCGCAGCGGCCGCGCATTCGCCCGAGGAGAGCCGCACCGCCATGTCCGAACACTTCGCATACCCCGTCGGACTGCGCCTTTCCGGGCGGCGTGTGGTCGTCCTCGGGGCGGGGCAGGTCGCCCAGCGCCGGCTGCCCGCGCTGATAGCGGCCGGTGCGGACATCCTGCTGATCTCGCCGTCCGCCACCGCCTCCGTCGAGGCCATGGCCGAGGCGGGGGAGGTGCGCTGGGAGCGCCGCCGCTACCAGGAGGGCGACTTCGAGGGCGCCTGGTACGTCTTGATCACCACGGACGACCCGGAGGCCAACGCCACCGCGTCCGCCGAGGCCGAGGCGCGCCGCATCTGGTGCGTCCGCAGCGACGACGCCGAGGCCGCCTCCGCCTGGACTCCGGCCACCGGGCGGAGCGAGGGCGTCACCGTCGCCGTGCTCACCGGACAGGACCCGCGCCGCTCCGCCGCCGTCCGGGACGCCGTGGTGGAGGGGCTGCGCGACGGCACCCTCGCCGCGCCCCGCCACCGCAGCCGTGGCCCGCGGGTGGCGCTGGTGGGCGGCGGACCGGGCGATCCGGACCTGATCACCGTGCGCGGCCGCCGTCTCCTCGCCGAGGCGGACGTGGTGGTGGCCGACCGGCTCGGCCCGCGCGATCTGCTCGATGAACTCCCGCCGCATGTCGAGGTGATCGACGCGGCGAAGATCCCGTACGGCCGTTTCATGGCCCAGGAGGCGATCAACAACGCGCTGATCGAGCACGCCAAGGCGGGCAAGTCGGTCGTCCGCCTCAAGGGCGGCGACCCCTTCGTGTTCGGGCGCGGCATGGAGGAGGCGGAGGCGCTCGCCGAGGCCGGTATCCCGTGCACCGTCGTTCCCGGCATCTCCAGCTCCATCAGCGTCCCGGGCGCGGCCGGGATCCCGGTGACCCACCGGGGCGTCGCGCATGAGTTCACGGTGGTCAGCGGCCATGTCGCGCCCGACGACCCCAGCTCTCTGGTGGACTGGGCGGCGCTGGCCCGGCTGCGCGGCACGCTGGTGCTGCTCATGGCCGTGGAGAAGATCGGCGCCATCGCCGCGACCCTCGTCGCCCACGGCCGGGCGGCCGACACCCCCGTCGCCGTGGTCCAGGAGGGCACCACTCCGGCCCAGCGCCGGGTGGACGCGACCCTCGCCACCGTCGGGGAGAAGGCCGCGACCGAGGGCGTACGGCCTCCGGCGGTCGTCGTGATCGGCGATGTCGTCGCCCTCTCGTCCCGTGACCACCGCTGACGTAAGCGGACGTAACCGCCGGTAACTTATTCGCGTCGGGCTCATTGGCACCGCATCCAGGACAAGGCAGTATCACTTAAGTGGCTGATCTCATCACCGTCGATGATCCGGACGACCCGCGGCTGCGCGACTACACGGGTCTGACCGATGTGGAGCTGCGACGCAAGCGGGAACCGGCCGAGGGCCTGTTCATCGCCGAAGGCGAGAAGGTGATCCGGCGCGCCCGCCTCGCCGGCTACGAGATGCGCTCGATGCTGCTGTCGTCCAAGTGGGTCGATGTGATGCGGGACGTCATCGAGGACGTCCCCGCCCCCGTCTACGCCGTCAGCCCCGAACTGGCCGAACGCGTCACGGGCTACCACGTCCACCGCGGCGCCCTGGCCTCCATGCAGCGCAAGCCGCTGCCGGACGCGGAGTCGGTCCTTCAGAACGCCCGGCGCGTCGCCATCATGGAATCCGTCAACGACCACACCAACACCGGCGCCATCTTCCGCAGCGCGGCGGCCCTCGGCATGGACGCCGTGCTCCTCTCCCCGGACTGCGCCGACCCCCTCTACCGGCGCTCGGTCAAGGTCTCCATGGGCGCCGTCTTCTCCGTGCCGTACGCCCGCCTGGAGAGCTGGCCGCGCGGGCTGGAGGCGGTCCGGGACGCCGGGTTCAAGATCCTCGCCCTGACCCCCGACGAGAAGGCCACCACCATCGACGACGCGGCCCCGCACCGCCTGGAGCGGGTCGCGCTGATGCTGGGCGCGGAGGGCGACGGGCTCTCCACCCAGGCGCTGATGGCCGCCGACGAGTGGGTCCGTATCCCGATGGCCCACGGTGTGGACTCGCTCAACGTGGGCGCGGCGGCGGCGGTCGCCTTCTACGCCGTCACCTCGGGCAGACCGGGGCTCTGACCTTTACCGGCCGTCCGGCCCGGCCGCCGCCGCGGCCGCCGCCTCCGCCTCCGCCGAGGTCGGCTCCTCCACCGAGTGCGACGCCGCCGACGAGACCGACTCGGTCGGCCCGTGCGACGCCGCCGACGAGACCGACCCCGTAGGCCCGTGCGGCGCGCCCAGGCCGTTCGCCGGGCCCTGGCAGCCTTGCGCCGCCGCGATCCCCAGCGCCACCAGCAGCGTCACCACGACGAACACGGTCAGCCGCTGCCGCAGCAGCCGGCGGTTCGGGCCGCTGGGGCGGCGTCCGCCCGGCGAGGTGCGAACGGTGTTGACCGGGCGCCCCGAGCGGTCCGTGCGTGCGGGCGGCCGCGGGCCCCGGCGCTGCGCCTGCGCCGGACGCGCGGGGGTGTTCCGCCCCGTGGGGCGGCCCGAGGCCCCGCCCGTACTGGCTCCCGGCCGCGAGGACGGGGACCCGTTCCGCGGTGCCGGCGTACTGCCCGGGCGCCGCTCCGTGTGCTGGTCGGCGTACGCCTCGGGGTGCCGCGCCGGAGGGCGGCCCGGCCCGCCGCCGTAGCCCCCGGCGTCGTGCCCGTGCGCCTCGCGCGCCGCGATCTCCTTGAGCCGCAGCGACAGTTGCAGGGTGCTCGGCCGGTCCTCCGGATCCTTCGCCAGACAGGCGTGGAGCAGCGGTGCCAGGGCGTCGGGGACGCCCAGCAGCTGCGGCTCCTCGTGCACCACCCGGTACAGCATCACCTCGGAACTGCCGTGCCCGAACGGAGAGTCCGCCGTCGAGGCGTACGCGAGCGTCGCGCCCAGCGCGAAGACATCGGTCGCCGGGGTCACCGCCGCGCCCCGCACCTGCTCGGGCGCGAGGAAGCCGGGCGAGCCGACCGCCGTGCCGACGTGGGTGAGGGTGCTGGCCCCGGTCGCCCAGGCGATGCCGAAGTCGATGATGCGCGGGCCCTTGGGGGACAGCAGGATGTTCGAGGGCTTGAGGTCACGGTGAACGACCCCCGCCTCATGGACCGCCAATAGCCCCTCCGCCAGCGCCGACCCGATCGACGCGACCTGGGCGGCGGGCAGCGGGCCCTCCTCGTTCACCTTGTCGTGGAGGGAGGGGCCGGGTACGTACTGGGTGGCGAACCAGGGGCGGTCGGCCTCCAGGTCGGCGGCCACCAGCCGGGCCGTACAGCCGCCGCGGATCCGCCGCGCGGCCGAGACCTCCCGGGCGAACCGTGACCGGAACTCCCGGTCCTCGGCGAGATCCGGCCGGATCACCTTCAGGGCCACCCGCTGACCGCGCCGGTCGGAGCCGAGGTAGACCACCCCCATGCCGCCCGCGCCGAGCCGCCGGTGCAGCCGGAAGGAACCGACGACACGCGGGTCCTCGCGCCGGAGCCGCATCATCGCCATGTCCGTCCCCTACCTCCGGTGGGGAGCCCCTCCCTTAACCCCTGGTGGGGAGCCCCATCCGCTGCCGTCTGCTTGCCGTTTGCCGCTGATCTGCCGTCAGTCCGCCGCTGTTGTCCGTCGCTGTCCGTCTGACGTGCACAGCTTACGGATTGACGGCCCCGCGCGCTGAGAGGCCGCGCATGCGTCGGCCGATGGATTGTCAGTGGTGCCTGAGATCCTGGAGAAGTGGGCCGGAACCGTGGCAATCCACGCTCGGGTCCGTGCTGCGTGATCTCAAGATGCCGTCTCAGAAGGGGGATTGAGACCGTGAAGGGTGATCGTGTGGAGATAGTCGTGGATGCGGGGGACACGACGCGGACGTATGAAGTGGTGGCCGGCAGGGCGGGCCGGAGGGTCGAGACAGCGGTCCGGCGGGGGGTGGTGGAAGTGAGCGAAGTCACCCGTAATGGGTCCGTGGTGCGGACGGCCCGCTTTATGGCCAATCGCGTCCTGGCACTGGTCGAGCAGCCGGTGCCGCGGGGCGAGGAGGGAGAGGGTGAGTAGAGCTCGCACGCGCTCGGAGGGGCACACTCCGGGGGCCCCGGAAGGGCTCCGGAAGGATCGATTTCCCGGACCCCTCCGGGAAGACCCCAAGGCGTGAGGGCGCATCTCCACCCAGGGGAGTAGTCGACGCCTCCCGGGGTCATCCTCCGGGAGGCCCGGCAATCGGTACGAAGGCATGACGCCGAGGACCGGGCTGCGCGCCTAATGTTGTGCTCAAGCGGCGGGCGCAGCACTCGTCCCCCGAGGTCAGACGCTCGCCGCCCCCAGATGTGACGGAGGAGGGACGATGGCGGACACGGCTGGACGCACGGTCATCCACACGCGTCGTCGCAGGTCCATTCGCGCCGCGGCCGACGCCTTCGGCGGCCCGCAGACCGGCACCCGCCACCCTCTGGTCGCGGCGGCGATGGTGCTGCCGATGGCCATCCTCCTGACCATCACCTTCGGCGGCTGGGAAGCCGTCGTCACACAAGCGTCGTCCGTGGCCGGAATGCTGGGGCGCTGAGCGCCCCAGGCCTGGGAGAGCGGCCCGGGCCGGGGACTTCCGGCCATTAACCCCGTGGGGACGGGGGTGCGGCGGACGGCACGAATGCCCGGACAGCTGGGCACCTGTTGCGGTAAAACACCCGCAACAGTGTCCAGCGTCCGGGCATCAAACGGGCCCTGTCCGAATCGCTGGGGAGCGATGCGGACGGGGCCCGGTGCGTGTCTCTATAAGCGGCTCATAAGGTAACGACTGTGCACGCGTTGAGTCCGCGGACGAGTTGCCCCGCGACTGTCCATCGGATCGCGGGCGAGGTGAGCGCGACGGCATCCCGCGGACCTGGCACAAGCCCCTGTCGGGTCAGGGTGTGGGTGAACCCCGATCACCGCGCAGACATCCGTTTCGCCTACACGCACGGCGACGTACCGACCACGGAGATTCGGGCAGGCGCGCACTGCCACTTGTGCGCACGGACGGCACACGGGTGGATGGGCGGTCAGCAGATCCTCCGGCCACCCCTCCCAGTCGCCGCGGCGGTCCTCCAGCAGCCACAGCGTGCCCCGCTCGTCCTGATCGGCGAGGCCGCCGCACACTTGGCACAAGAGCACTTCCATGGCGACGCGCTGCCGCTGTGGATGAACAGATCCGAGTATCGGTTGGCCTACGCCCTGCGCGGTTGTGTTCCGGCTCCACAGCACACCCCGCGCGTCTCGATCTGCTGGCGTCTCCTTGTCGGATGCGATTCCGTGGATGCTCGCGAGTATCGCGGGCCGCTCGATTGGTGCCTCGCCGCTCCATTGCGCGATGTATGGCACCGTGGGTCGGTTCGGTGTGGTGGTCACCGGAACAGGTCTCCAGGTAGGGGCTGATGTGGTGGGTGCCCGTCCGCCCCCATGGGCTCATGGGGGCGGACGGGCGGGGCGGTCGCCGGTGCCGTCGTCCGGTACGGGGGCCCGGAACTCCGACGACCGCCCGGTCTATGGGGCCGGGGTGCCAGCGATGCAGAGGTAGACGGCGAGCACCACCGACGCGGGGATCGCGCCGAGCAGGAGGCCCAGACGGGCGGCACGGAAGGCAAGCAGTCCGACCCTGGCGGCGGGCGACTGTCGACGGTGCTTCATGCAGTTCACCGCTCCTGCCGGAATGCCGTCTCGTAGGCGGCCAGCAGGCGCTCACCTTCCGAACAGCCGTCGCCAGGCGTCCGGCAGGCCAGGCAGCCCGCGGCGTGCTCCAGGGCCGCGATCCACTCGGTTTCGGCGGCCGGGCTGGTGGAGCTCTCAGTGCAGGGGGGCGCAGGCCCACACTTCGTAGGTCGTGTGCGTCGCGCCCCGCGTGATCGTGACCCTGCCTAGAGGCCGGTCCGCGCCGAGCGTCATCCCGCACAGGGCGCAGTGCCAGCCCTGAAGCTGCTCACGGGTGAGCGTGGTCGGGTCGATATCGGCGAGGCCCGGTTCCGTGGCGGCCTGTTGGCTCCCGTTCATCGGCGCCCCTCGTGCTCCGTCGCGGTCGCGCTGGGGAGGCTTCTCGGGTGCCGGCGCTTCTCGTAGAGCGGCGCATGGGCGGGGCAGGCGTACCTGGTCCTGCCGACGGCGCTGCCACTGTCCTCCGCCTTAACCGGGATCGGCTCGTCGGTGGGCAGCTGGCAGCGGTCGCAGAGCTGTCGACCCTCGGGCAGGAGTCCGTATTCGGCGTGGACGACCTCGGCCAGCGCCTTCCACAGCTTCCAGGCGTCGGTGAGGTAGTGGTCGGCTGTGAGCGGGACGCGCCAATGGGTGCCTTACGCGTGCAGTTGCGGGCGGCATTTACGCGGATGACACGGGTCGAGACCCCAGCCGGGGCGATCGAGTTCGCGGCGGAGGCGCGGGACGTACTAAACCAAGCGGAGGACGTTGCTACCGCCGACCAGCCGTTGCGGTCTCCTTTCCCTGAGCCAGAGGAGCAGACGCCACGGAGGGAACCGACGTCTTCAGATGCAGGATACGAGTACCAGGCGCCCATCAATGAACCTGCAGGGAACGAGCACCAGGTGCCCATCAATGAACCGTTCGACTTGCCCAAGCCCCCGCCGTGGTTTCGGCAGAATGCGGGGCAATCCCCGCCTCCTACGGCGACCGAGGCGCCGCCGCCTCCGCCTCCAACTCCTGCGCCCGAACCTCCGCTCGCTGAGCCACCGTCCTCTGTGAGGCTGGACACTGATTACGCACCACCGGTATTCCCGCCGCTGCTTCCTGACCCGCGTCAAGCTCCTGCGTTGGAGGCCCCAAGTGCTGCCGGAGGCCAAGCTCCCACGTGGCTTGCGGAGTTCAGAGATGCCCGGGACATGGTTGACGCTTCAGCCGTTGGAGCCGTGGTCACAGCGTGGAATGTGCTCAGCACCTTGTGCCTGGACGCCCTCCGGGCGCGAGCCATCCTGCTGCCTGCAAACCCCAGCCCGCTGGACTTGGGGAAGGCGCTGAGGCTGCTGGGACTCCCTCCAAGTGCCACAACCGTTTTCGATCGGTTGCGTAAGCTGCGCAACCAAGCTGTGCACAGCGCCAACACCGTTACACCTGGTGCTGCACGTGACTTCGTCGACAGCTGCCTAACTGTGGCACGTGAGCTCGATCCGCTGAATACGTTCTGAACGATTACGGACACGGTTGAGAGGCTGCCACGATGCCTCCGGTGATCTCGTCTCAGGGCCCTGCGCGTGGAGGCGGCGCACCTGCTCGCGGTAGTTGTCGTTGATGTGTCGCGCCATGGGCGGTCACCTCCTCGCGGCGGGCGGGCATGCGAAACGCCCCGACGCGGTGTGCGACAGGGCGTTTGGCCTGCACTCTCGCGTGCCGTTTTCGGGCACACCGGAGACGCCCGCTATTCGATCACATATTCGATGTGCGAAGCAAGCGCACTAGGTGTTCGTGTCGCTTCGCTGTGATTGCGTGATTCAAGGACGAGAACGACATACCTGCCGGTTCCCTGCTGAAGGGGTCAGACACCCTCGACAAACCCATGTGAGAGGGGTCAACGTTGTGCTCACGCCGCCCTTTTCGAGGGCCTCGGCTTGTCCCTCGCACGTGAAGGTACAAGCTGTGCCTTCACGGTCGGGAGCCGGACTTCCGTAACCGCTGGATTCCTGACGGGGAGCCAGGAGGGAGACGCGGTCTTGAAGCCGATCCGTTGGCTAAGGGACCGGTGGCAGAGCCATGTACGACCGCATGTCTCTTCGGAGAGGGTCTCTACGGCCTGCGAGGTGTTCCTCGTGACCGTGTGGATCTGGGAGAAATGGCTCTGAAAGGGGAGAGCCCCAGCTGAGACGTCAGCCAGGGCTCACCACGCCGGACAGTGGCCCTGTCCTCGCAGTCCGCCGGGTGGAGCCGACGGGAGGGCAGGGTCTCTGCCGTATCGTGCATACGTATGTTGGCATGCTGACACACAAGCGCCCTTCGAGGCTACTACGCCCCTTGAGCGCAAGCGGCTTTGCCGCCCAACGTCACAACTGAGGGTTTTGCTGGTGACCGTACTGCGCTGGTGGCTAACTGCCGCGCGTACACCTGCGCCTGCGGCATGGGAGTTGACGAACGACGCGTCACGCGAGGGCGGGGGGCGTCCGGTCGTGCGGCGCCCACCGGAGTGTGGTGCGGCAGGGCGTCGGTGTCGTGCCTGCGTCGTGCGGAGCGTCCCACGCGCGTCATGCGCGGGAGCGTCAGGGGGCAGCGGGTATCTCTCTGACGTGCGGGTATGACGTGTGACGCGAGGCGGGCGCGGGCTCGGGCGTGCCGTCGTGCAGCGTGTAACGCACGGCGAGAACCTGCGGCGCTGCGCCCTCGGGCACGTCTCCGTAGTCCCATGCACGGCAGTAGGCGTTGGCGAGTAGGCGCACGGCGAGTCGTGCGGGGTCGGCTGCCTCGCCGTGCGCGCGCATGAGTACGGTCGGAATCATCGCTGAAGCACTACAGGACAGCGGCTTTCCCGCCGAGCAATGCTCATGACCTGTGGATCAATGTCGGGGAGACGCGCGAAGGGCGTACCTTCCCGAATGATCCTGTGATGGTCATCGAGTAGGCCGACGTTGTCGCGTCGGTCGGGAAGGCACGCCCGTGCTCACCGTAGTGAATGGCGACGACTCCATGCGAGACGGCTCCTTGATCGACGAGATCGTCCGCGAGGGTGCTCGGCGGATGTTGGCGGCTCGCGACGGTCGCCGTCTGGTCGTGCGCAACGGCTACCACCAGCCGCGGAAGGTCACCACGGCCGCCGGGACAGTCGAGGTCAGGGCCCCGCGGGTGAACGACAGGCGCACAGACGAGGCGAGTGGCGAGCGCAAGCGGTTCTCCTCGGCAATCCTGCCGCCGTGGTGCCGCAAGTCCCCGAAGATCAGCGAGGTGCTGCCGCTGCTCTACCTGCATGGTCTGTCCTCGGGTGACTTTGTGCCCGCGCTGGAGCAGTTCCTCGGTTCCTCGGCCGGCCTCTCGTCGGCGACCGTGACGCGGCTGACCGCGCAGTGGCAGGCCGACCACACCGCGTTCATGGACCGTGATCTGTCCGTCACGGACTACGTCTACGTCTGGGCCGACGGCGTCCACCTGCGCATACGCCTGGAGGAGGCGAAAGCCGCGGTCCTGGTGCTGATGGGCGTGCGCGCGGACGGCATGAAGGAACTGATCGCGATGACAGACGGCTACCGCGAATCGTCCGAGGCGTGGGCGGGCCTGCTGCGGGATTGCGCGCGCCGGGGTATGCGTGGTCCGGTCCTGGCCGTCGGCGACGGCGCACTCGGCTTTTGGAACGCGCTGAACGAGGTGTTCCCCAACACCCGTCATCAGAGGTGCTGGGTTCACAAAACGGCCAATGTGCTCGACGCCCTCCCGAAGTCCGCCCAGCCCGCGGCCAAGCGTGCGATCCAGGAGATCTACAACGCCGAGGACAAGGAACACGCGGCCAGGGCCGTCCGCGACTTCGAGCGGGCCTACGGGGCGAAGTACCCCAAGGTCGTCAAGCGGATCACAGACGACGAGGACGAGCTGCTGGCGTTCTTCGACTTCCCCGCCGAGCACTGGCTCCACCTGCGGACCACCAACCCGATCGAGTCGACCTTCGCCACCGTGCGACTGCGGACCAAGGTCACCAAAGGCGCAGGCTCCCGGGCCGCCGCACTGGCCGTGGTCTTCAAGCTCATCGAGTCCGCCCAGGCCCGGTGGCGGGCCGTGAACGCGCCCCATCTCGTTGCTCTTGTCCGCGCCGGGTCCCGCTTCGAGCGCGGCCACCTCGTCGAACGACCCGAGAACCTCGCGGCATGAACAAGTCCCTCTGCAGAAGTACAGATCTGCCTGAGTGTTGAGTCGGATCGCCCGCCTGCGTCTAAAGGTCCGCTACGAGAAGTCGGTAGCCGACGTCTAGTGTTTCGCAGTCGAGCAGGTCAGCATGGCGTTCGTGCCACAGGCCAGAGGATAGGTCGCTGGACAGCCGGGCCAGACCCGGGAGGACGACCTCCTCGCCGGTCTGGGCGAGCATCGAGATGCCAGCTCGCACGTTCGGATCGAGGTATGCCGCAGGTCGGCGCCAGAAGGCGGCGCCGAATCCGTCGGTGCAGTCGTGCGGAATCGGGACCGTCTCGACGCGGGCGTCTCCCAGCAGCGCAATCAGCCGATCGATGAGGACGCTCCGTGTGTCGGTGAACGCGGCTACCTCGGGCAGGTACTCGTCCAGCAGCCAAAACCTGCGGAAGATGGCCTGGTCCCAAGTGAAGATGACGACGCGTTGCCGGGCAATCCGAAGGAGTTCTTCGATACCGGCTTCCAGGTTCGTCCAGTGGTGCACAGTCAGGATGGCCATCGCGGCGTCGGCCGAGTTGTCGGCGATGGGGATCGACTCTGCGGATGCCTGCAGGGCCCGCGCGGATCCGGCTGGACGTTGGGCGATCATCACTGCACTGGGTTCAACCGCCAGGACGGTGTGCGGCGGTTCGTAGGAGCTGGCGCCAGCACCGACGTTGATGACAGTGCTGGCATCGCCGAGCGCCTCGTGGATCTTGACAGCGATCCGGTGGTCGGGGCGTCGCGTGTGATTGTAGGTCGCACCGATGCGGTCATACGTCGTCACGACTGACAGTATGCCGCGGAACTCACCACCTACCGTTGCTGATGAGCCATCCACAAGTATTGACAATTTCTCTTTCCCCGCCGGCCTGCTACGCGTGCACGACCGAGAGTGCCCATGCGAGCGGGCCAAACAAGGGCTGCGGTGCCCCAACTACCTACTTGTCAATGGTGCTCACGCAGCCCGCCGTAGCGGCCCTCAGCCCGGAGACGGTGCGTGACCGGCACGGGCACGGGGCGCAAGGTGGTACCGCTGGACGGGGCCGACCATTCCCGACCACCTCCCGGCGGGCGCAGGTGGTAGGACGCCGAGCTTGGGCTCGGCACAGCGACGACGACGCCGATCCGCCCTTTCTCCGCGAGGTCTGAGACGAGGTCGCCGAGCCGGGGGTGAAACGGGGCGCCTGCGCTTAACTCGGCGCCCTGCGCGGGAAGTTGCTTCGAGGTCTGTTCAGCCATGCTCCGAAGCTAGGAGCGGGGCGGCAGCCGAATATGAACCGCAGGAATATCGCCCTCATCCGTCGAGGTGAAAGCGGTCTGACATGCGGCGCAGCTTCTCGCGGGTGGTCGCTCGTTCGGCGTAGACGAGGCTGCGCAGAGTTGACCGCGCAATGGGGTGGTTGCGGATGAGCTGGGGCGCGATGCGTTCGGCCTGCTCCAGTTCCTTCAACGCCTTGTCCCGGTTGCCATCCCAAAGCCACGCGCGGGCTAGGTCCATGTGGTGGTGCCCCTGACGGGAGTTGGGGAGCCCGGCGACAAGTTCCGAACCGGTCTTCCGGTTTATGGCCAGAGCCCTTCGCTGCTCGCGCATCTCAAGCGCAACGCTGATGGCGTGAATCTGCACGTTGCCCGGCGAGAACGTGAGCGAATGCCGGTCGTACACCGGAGGACCGGAGTATTCGCCCAACCGATCTGCGGCGTCCCTGGCGTGCGCGATGCGGTCCTCGGCCTCTGCTCGGCGTCCACCCCGTGCTGCCGAGACTGCCGCGCGCAGTTGCAGCGATCCCCATGCGCGGATGGCCAGCGGTTCGCCCTGGTCGTAACCCTGCTGCACGCTTTGTAGCGCCTTGTCCGAGAGGGCGACGGCGTCCGCCCAATCTGCGGTTGCCCACATGTCCCATACCCGCATCCAGTCGGCCATGGCCGGCATGACGGAGTCGCCGGACAGCCGGGCCGACCATGCGGCTCGTTCACAGGCCATGGCGACCAATTCGGGGTGGCCGAGGGCGTGTGCGGCGGTGTGCGCGAACTTGCAGCACACGGCGTAGATCGCGAAAGCTTCCTCGCGCTCATGGCCGGTGGACACCTCGGCGAGGGCGCGAGCTTCACGGAACAGGTCGGGAAGCACCTGCATGATCGCCACGTTCGCCGCTGCGTCGCGTAGGCGGTGCAGTCGGGTGGTCTCCTGCCAGAGCTGACCAGCAGGCCGCGGGGTGCCGTCGAAAATGGGGGCGAGGTCGTACCGGCGCAGCTCGCGCAGGACGGATGACGCGACGACCTGCCATTGATTCTCTTCTGGCGAGCTGTTGTACGGACGGCCGATCAAGTCGTTCGGGTGCACATGGAGCTCGGCGGCGAGCAGATTGAGCAGGCCGACCCGGTCAAGTTCGATGAGGCCGCGTTCCATCTTCGACACCCACCCCTGAGACTTCCCCAGGGTGGCGGCGAGGTCGGCCTGGGGCATCCCGAGACGGAGCCGTGCGCGACGTGCGCGACGGCCGATCTCCTCGGCTTCTTCCAACATCAGTGCGCCCCCTTTGTGGTGTGGCGCCAGCGGGGTTCAAGCGGGCGACGATGCATCCGTGCTCCATCCGTCAGGCGTATATCTCAGACGGTACCCAGGGTGCGAGAGGGGTGTGGAGCGCTACAGGGCAAGAAGTGCGGCGGTAATGACAAAGGCGCCCCCGCGCCCCCTGCGTGGCCGCGAGCGTCGGGCGTTGCCGTGTCATCGGCTGGTGAGCTGCCACAGGGACAGCAGCAGGCGGCACGGGGCGACCAGCGCGGCCACGGACGGGAGCGGCCAGCGTGCGCGCTCGAGGGTGCCCCTCCCCATCCAAGCCGAGGCGGACGTCGGTCGCTTCTGGCGGCCGGTCTCGCCGGGCTGGAGAGCGTCTCCTTGCCGCCCTCGTTGCTGTCGGGCTCCCAAGTCCCCACCTGTCGTCATCGTTGCGCAGGCACACCCCGGTTGCATGATCGCCCGGACAAGTCCGTCGGCCACGTTCGTCATCGCGCTTGGCCGCAGTGGGGGGCAGGACGTCACGCCACTGGGCCCAGGTGCCGGGTCGTCGCCCACAGCAGCAGGGCTGCGCAGCTCAATGCCGCTCCCAGGGCGGACACCGCTGTCCATCCGGCCGTCGCGTACGCCACGGAGGAACCGATGGCGCCGAGGGCGCTGCCGGCCGAGTAGAAGACCATGTAGCCGCCGATGATTCTGCTTCCCGCGTCCGGGTGGACGGCGTAGATGAGGGACTGGTTGGTGACGTGCACGGCCTGGACGGCGAAGTCCAGGAGGACCGCTCCGATGGCCAGGGCCCAGAGCGACTGCCGGGTGAAGGCCAGGGGGAGCCACGACACGGTGAGCAGGACGAGTGCGGTGCCCGTGGTCCGCTGGGCGAGGCCGCGGTCGTTCCATCGGCCGGCGGCACCCGCGGCCGCGGCTCCGGCCGCTCCGGCGAGTCCGAACGCGCCGATCGCGGTGTGCGTCAGCGACCAGGGGGGACTGCTGAGCGGCTGGACGACGCTGCTCCATAGCGTGCTGAAGGCCGCGAAGACCAGCAGCGCCAGCATGCCGCGGACCCGGAGCAGGGGGTGGCGGGCGAACAGGACGACGGTTGATGCCAGGAGACGCCGGTACGGCATGGTGACCGTCGGCGGCCGGCCGGTCGGCAGGGCGAGGCGCAGGAGCACGGCGAGCGTCGCGGTCACCACGGCCGAGAGGAAGTAGACGGCGCGCCATCCGGCCAGGTCGGCCACGACGCCCGCCACGGTGCGGGCCAGCAGAATGCCGGTGATCACCCCGCTGGTGACCGCTCCGACGACCCGCCCCCGAAAGGCGGGAGCGGTGAGGTGGGCCGCTGCGGCGACCATCGTCTGGGCGACGACGGCGAGCGCACCGACCGCCGCGAGGGCGGTGAGCAGCGCGGCGGTCCCGGGTGCCAGACCCGCGATCAGCAGCGCGGTGGTGAGCAGGCCGAGCTGGAGTGTGATCAGCCTGCGCCTGTCGATGAGGTCGCCGAGCGGGACGAGTAGGAACAGACCTGCGGCGTAACCGAGTTGGGTGATCGCGACGATGGCGCCGAGCAGGCCGGGGCCGAGCGCGAACTGCTCGCCGAGCGTGACCAGCAGGGGCTGGGCGAAGTAGACGTTGGCCACCGCGCTGCCGCAGGCAATGGCGAAGATCAGGACCAGGCGCGCGGATGGCGGCCCGGACGGAGCGAGTGCGGTGTTCACGGCCGTCCGACCGTCGGCCGTCGAGCAGTCGCTCGGCATGCGGCGCCCCCTCATTGATGGTTGCAAGTTGCTACCTGCCGGACCTTAGGTCAGGAGGTAGCATGTTGCAACCAGGCTGTGTTCCAGCCAGATATATTGCGAGGAGGAAGTGCGATGGTCGCCCGTACGCGATTCGACGCCGAACCGTGTCCCGTTGCCCGGTCGATCGACGCCATCGGCGACTGGTGGTCCCTGCTGATCGTGCGCGACGCGTTCGACGGCAGTCGCCGCTTCGGCCAGTTCCAGCGAAGCCTGGGCATCGCCAAGAACATCCTCACCAGCCGGCTGCGCACGCTGGAGCAGACCGGAGTGATGGAAACGGTGCCCGCCTCCGACGGCAGCCGTTACCAGGAATACGTGCTCACGCAAAAGGGCCGCGCGCTCTTCCCCGTCGTCGTGGCGCTGCGCCAGTGGGGCGAGACGCACTGCTTCGGCCCAGGGGAGGAGCACTCGCGACTCCTCGACCGTCGGAACGGGCACCCGCTGAGCCCGCTGGAGATCCGCTCCAGCGACGGACGCCCCGTCGGCCCGGACGAGACCATCGTCGAGAAGCTCAGCAGTGCGGACGGCGCGGGCTGACTCGTCCTGCGGCCATCCACCGCACAGACCGTCCCTACGCGCGCCGCGTTCAAGGGATCAGCGAGAGCGCAGGCCGTTGATGAGCAGGGCGCAGACGGACTCCAAGGCGGCCTCGGCGCCCGGGGTCTGCCACTCGGGGGCGTGCGCGGGGTGGTGGTAGGCCGTCGTGGCGTCGAAGACGGTCCGCGCCGTCGCGGTGGGGTCGGGGGAAGTGAAGTCACCGCTGGCGACGCCGTCGGCGATGATGACGCGCAGTTGCTCGATCAGATCGGCCACATGGTCGGCGGCCGCGTCACTGTGCTCGGCCGCCAGGACCCGGTAGGTGGCGAAGAGCTCCGGGTCCTCGGACAGCAGCTTCCGCTTGGCGGCGAACAGCGTGGTGAGCCAGGTGCGCAGTCGCTCGGGCGGGGCCTGCCGGGTGTCGGCCGCGACCGTCGCGAGGGGCTCGCGCGCCAGGCCCAGCCAGCGCCGGGTCACGGCTTCGCGCAGCGCCGCCTTGGACGGGAAGTGCCGGTAGACGCTGGCGTGGCTGACTCCCAGAACCCGCGCCACGTCCAGCACCGTGGCCTTCGCCGGTCCATGGCGGCGCAGCACGTCCTCCGTGGCCGTCAGGATGGTCTCGGCGTCAAGGGGGCCCGAACCCGGACGCATCAGCGCTCGCCGTTCCGTACGAACCGCGCCGCGCGGCTCCCGGCCCCGGCGGCGGGCACCGCCTGCTCCCTCACTGCCAGTTCCTCCTAGTGGCCGTCAGAAGACCGCGAGCGGGTTGACGGGCACCCCGGTCAGCCCATGGATACGTGGCGGTGCCACCGTGAGCAGAAAAGCATAGCGGCCCAGCTCCGCGCAGACGGCGGCGAGCCCGTCCACCTCGGCGGCGTCGATCAGCGGCAGGCCCATCATCGGCAGGGCGACCCGGTGCAGTGGCAAGGGGCAGGCGGGGTCCAGGTCCGGGTGCGCGTCGCCGATGTCGCCCGCGTAGAGCGATACGCCGCGCCGGTGCATCCAGCGCACCGCGTCCAGGCTCATCCCCGGCATCGGCCGCTCGGGGTCGGGCGTCATGGGCCATCCGCAACGCACCACCAGGGCGTCCCCGGACTCCAGCCGCACGCGCTGGCGTTCCTCGGCCGCCTCGAGGTCCCGCGCAGTGACCGCATGGCCACTGGGCAACGGGCCGTCGGCCGCCAGGTCGAGCAGGATGCCCCGGGTGGCGAGCCCGGCGGCGAACGCCGTCGTGGAGCCGTGCCGGGCGCCGGCCGGTGTCACGGCCTCGTCCACGGGCCGCCCCGGATAGACCCGCCCGTCGCGGATCGCGTGCCCCAGCGCGTCGAGGTGTGTCGAGCGCGGGTGGTGATTGGTCACCAGCATCACGTCCGCCATCGCCGGCGCGGGGGAACCGACGTAGACCATCATCTGCTGAACGGGCGAGGCGTCCTGGGTGGACGGCGCGAAGGGGCCGCTGATGAGCGGCGCCGGCTGGATCGGCACCGCGAGTGACACCGTCCGCCCGGTGCGGGCCTCCGCGGCGCCCCTGGCCCGGGCCTCCGCGGTGATGAGGTTGACCGTGCCGAGCTGGTCGTCCTCACCCCACCGGCCCCAATTGCTCGGCAGGTCTGCTGAGTTGCTCGTTCCCGTGTGTGATGCGTCCATGGCGCCGAACCGTACCGGGTTGGGGTTACAGGATTCAAACTCTGTAACCGTGGGTGTGGCGCCGCCTGCGCCCACGGCCCGCACTCGGGTGAGCGCCCGACATCAGGAGGGGCGGAGCACCGGCACCCCGCCCGGCAGGGGCTACGATCCCGGGGCAGCCGATGACATGGGGGAGCCGTGAGCCAAACCGCGGCGCAGCTCGTCGCCGCCCTTCGCCGGGGCCGGCGTGGCGCCACCGCCGAGGTGACCGTCCTGGCCGACCGGCCCGACGCCACCGTCGTGCGGTACGGCCATGTCGTCGCCAAGGCGCACCCGCCCGGCACGGACCCGGCCGAGCTGGCCGTCCGGCTCGGGGTCGCGGCCCACCCCCGGTGCGCGGGGATACTGCTGCCGCCGGTCGACGACGGCATGGGCGCGCTGCCCGATGGCCGGCGGGTCACCCTCTGGCCGTACGGCGAACCCGTGGCGCCCGACGCGCCGGACGCGGCCCCGTGGGTCGAGGCGGGGAAGCTGCTGGCCCGGCTGCACGCCGTGCCGGTCGCCGAACTGCCCGGCCCCCTCCCGGCGATGCGCGGTCCGGCCAAGGCGGCCCGCGCCATCGCCCGGCTGCGGGCGGCGGAACTCCCCGACAGCGCGGCCATCCGGGCCGTGCTGCACGCCTGGGCCGGTCTGCCCGGCTGGGCGCGAGGAGTGGACCGCACGGACCACGCGGACCACGCGGACCACGCGGACCTGGACCGTACGGACCGCCGGGACCGCGGAGATCGCCGGGATCGCGCGGACCGCCAAGAGGCCAACAGCCTCTGCCACGGCGATCTCCACCTGGGCCAACTCATCCGCCCCCACGCCACCGACTGGCGGCTCATCGACATCGACGACCTCGGCCTCGGCGACCCGGCCTGGGATCTCGCGCGGCCCGCCGCCTGGTACGCCGCCGGGCTGCTCGCCCCCGAGGACTGGGACCGGTTTCTGGGGGCGTACCGGGCGGCGGGCGGTTCCGCCGCGGGGCAGGGCGACCCCTGGCCGCGGCTGGACGTGCCCGCCCGCGCCCTCACTGTCCAGACCGCCGCGCTCGCGCTCGCCAAAGCGGCGGCCGCCGGGCGGGCGTTGGACGAGGCCGAGGAGGCGATGGTGGAGGCGGCTGTCCGCATCGCCCGGTACATGGAGGCCATAGGGTGAAGTCCACGCGGTCGGATGGATGTTCCGGCGCGTTGTTGTCCGAAGCATGAGGAGTTGAGCGGACCATGCAGTGTCCCAAGTGCCATGCGCCGATGCACACGTATAACCGCAATGGCGTGCAGATAGAGCAGTGCAGCGGCTGCCGGGGGATCTTCCTGGACTATGGGGAGCTGGAGGCGCTGACCCGCCTTGAGACGCAGTGGACCCAGCAGATGCCGCCCGCCGCGCCCGGCCCGCAGGGGTACCCGGCCGCGCCCGCGCCCGCGTGGGGCGCGCCGCAGCACGGGCACCATGGCGGTCACCACGGCCACCACAAGCGGGGCTTCGGGCACATGCTCTTCTCGTCCTGAGAGCTGAGAGCTGAGAGCCGAGAAACGTCAGAGGGCCGGAGCTCTCAGCTCCGGCCCTCAGCCGATCAGTGTGGACGATACTGGGATTGAACCAGTGACCTCTTCCGTGTCAGGGAAGCGCTCTCCCGCTGAGCTAATCGTCCGCGGGACTGCGTGCGCGATACTGGGATTGAACCAGTGACCTCTTCCGTGTCAGGGAAGCGCTCTCCCGCTGAGCTAATCGCGCAGGTGGATCCGCGAGGATCCCAGGTGGATCCGCAAGGATCCGAGTGGACGATACTGGGATTGAACCAGTGACCTCTTCCGTGTCAGGGAAGCGCTCTCCCGCTGAGCTAATCGTCCGAGGTGGAGACGGGATTTGAACCCGTGTAGACGGCTTTGCAGGCCGTTGCCTCGCCTCTCGGCCACTCCACCAACCGTGGAGGTCGAAACCCCCACTCCGAGCGGACGACGAGATTCGAACTCGCGACCCTCACCTTGGCAAGGTGATGCTCTACCAACTGAGCCACGTCCGCACGTGTCGTTTGTCCGGGGCGCTTCCGCGTCCCGGCGACGTGTTGAACTCTAGCGGATTCCCCGGCCAGCTCAAATTCCGTTTCCGCAGCGTGCTGCCCTGCTCGGGGGCCGCACGCCCTCCCGGGGCCGCCCTGACCTGGGCACCATAGACTCGCAACCGTGCACGATCTGCCCCCGCTCGCCCGCTTCGGCGGCCTGCTCGCCACCGATCTACGCGAGGTGACCAGCGATCCGTCGGCCCTGGACACCCACGGTTTCTGGGCCGTTGTCGCGGACTTCGAGGGCCGTCTGGTCTGTGCACGCTTCGGGGACGTACGGACCGAGCCCGTGCCGCCCCCCGCGCCCGGCGGCTGGCGCGGCCCCTCGGCCGGGGAGTGGACCTCGTCCCTGGACCGGGACGCCTACACCGCCGGGGTGCGCGGCATCCGGCGGCGCATCGCGGCCGGTGAGGTCTACCAGGCCAATCTCTGCCGGGTGCTGACCGCGCCGCTGCCCGATCCGGCCGGGGCCGATGTGGACGCGCTGACCGCGCTGCTGGCCCTGGGCAACCCCGCCCCGTACGCGGGCACCGTAAGGCTGCCCGCCCACGGGGTGGAGGTCGCCACTGCCTCGCCCGAACTGTTCCTGCGGCGCGCCGGGCGCACCGTGGAGTCCGGCCCCATCAAGGGCACCGGCCGCGGCCCCGAAGACCTGCTGGAGAAGGACCACGCCGAGAACGTGATGATCGTGGACCTGGTCCGCAACGACCTGGGCCGGGTCTGCGCCACCGGCTCGGTGACCGTCCCGGCCCTCTGTGCGGTCGAACCGCATCCGGGACTGGTCCACCTCGTCTCCACGGTGCGCGGCGAACTCGCCCCCGGCACCGGCTGGCCGGAACTGCTCGCGGCCACCTTCCCGCCCGGATCGGTCACCGGCGCGCCCAAGTCCAGCGCGCTGCGCGTCATCGAGGAGCTGGAGACCGCGCCCCGACGTCCGTACTGCGGGGGCATCGGCTGGGTCGACGCCGACCGCGGCACCGGTGAGCTGGCGGTCGGGATACGGACCTTCTGGATCGACCGCGGCCCGGCCGGGGCCGTGCTGCGGTTCGGCACCGGGGCGGGCATCACGTGGGGCTCCGACCCGGAGCGCGAATGGGACGAAACGGAACTCAAGGCCGCCCGACTGCTCGCGGTAGCGTCGGGCGTACAGCAGCCGACGGGAAGGGCGACGCGATGAAACCGGCCATCTGGCTCGATGGATCCCTCTGCGACGCGGACAGCGCCAGGGTGTCCGTCTTCGACCATGGGCTCACGGTCGGCGACGGTGTCTTCGAGACCGTCAAGGCCACCGAGGGGCAGCCTTTCGCCCTCACCCGCCATCTGCGGCGGCTGGCCCGCTCCGCTGAGGGCCTGGGGCTTCCCGAGCCGGACCTGGACGAGGTGCGGCGGGGCTGCGAGGAGGTGCTGGGGGCCCACCCCGTGCCGTTCGGGCGGCTCAGGATCACCTACACCGGCGGGCTCTCGCCGCTCGGCTCCGACCGCGGCACGGCCGGACCCACGCTGGTGGTCGCGCTGTCCGAGGCGGCCCGCCGGCCCGACGCCACGGCCGTGATCACCGTTCCCTGGGCGCGCAACGAACGCGGGGCGCTCACCGGCCTGAAGACCACCTCGTACGGCGAGAACGTGGTCGCGCTGGCCCGCGCCCGCGAGCAGGACGCCACCGAGGCCCTCTTCGGCAACACCGTCGGCGCGCTCTGCGAGGGCACCGGCACCAACGTCTTCGTGGTCCTCGACGGCGAGCTGCACACCCCGCCGCTCTCCTCCGGCTGCCTCGCCGGGATCACCCGCGCCCTGGTGCTGGAATGGGTGGGCGCCAAGGAGACCGATCTGCCGCTGGAGGCGCTGCGCCGGGCCGAGGAGGTCTTCCTGACCTCCACGACCCGCGACGTACAGGGCGTGCACCGGGTGGACACCCGCATCCTGCCCGGCGCCCCCGGCCCGGTCACCGCCGAGGCCCTGCGGATCTTCACCGAGCGGGCCGCCGCGGACATCGACCCCTGACCGGCCGGTAGCGGCGGATCCGCGCGGAAAACGGGTGACGTCGGCCCGACGGACCGGTAGAACACCCTCGTGACCACCACGCTGCGGCCCATCGCGCCCGAACAGCACACCGACGGCGGCGGGCGTGCCCGTTCGTACGAGGTGTGTGTCAACAGCCGCCCCGTCGGCTCCGTCCAGCTCACCACCGACGCCCGCCTGGGCCCGACGGCCGGGCGCATCGAGCGGCTCGACATCGACGAGGGCGAGCGGCACCGGGGCCGCGGCACGGTCGCCGCGCTCGCCGCCGAGGAGGTGCTGCGCGGCTGGGGCTGCACCCAGCTCGTGGTGAGAGTCCCCGCACCGGCCACGACCGCCCTCGCGCTCGCGGCCGCGCTCGGCTACCGCGAGCGCGGCCGCAACATGCTAAAGCGGCTCACGGAGCCGCCCGCACTGCCCGGGGACAGCGCGATACGCCCCATGGCGGAGGCCGAGTACCCGGCGTGGCGCGCCCGCGAGCGGGCCGGATACATCGCCGACCTGTTGGAGCGCGGAGTCACCCGGCAGCAGGCCGAGACCAAGGCGGACACCGACTACGCGACGCTGCTGCCGCAGGGCCCGGACACCCCCGGGGCCCTACTGCGCGTCCTCGCCCACGGCGGTACGGACGTGGGCACCCTCTGGGTCGCGCTGCGCGAGGGGGAGCCCGACGCCGCCGAGAGCGGGGAGGCGTACGTCTTCGCCGTCGAGGTCACCGAGGAGCACCGCGGCCGCGGACACGGCCGCAC
Source organism: Streptomyces violaceusniger Tu 4113 (assembly GCF_000147815.2). Lineage (NCBI taxonomy): Bacteria > Bacillati > Actinomycetota > Actinomycetes > Kitasatosporales > Streptomycetaceae > Streptomyces > Streptomyces violaceusniger. Next base: position 3,093,471 of record NC_015957.1, read on the forward strand.
CCTGATGCTGGCCGCCGAGCGCGCGAGCCTGGCGCACGGGGCGCGCAGCCTGGGCCTGCATGTCTTCGGCGGCAACACCCCGGCGCTGCGGTTGTACGAGTCGCTGGGCTACGAGCCGACCGAGTACCAGCTCTACAAGCCGCTGCTCTGAGGGCCTGCTCCGGGGCCCAGCTCCGAGGGTCTGCTCCGGGGGCCTTACGGTCGCTCGGCGATGAGGCGGGCGGCGATCTCCTCGACGCGCTCCCGCAGCCCCTCCTGGCTCTTGCCGCCGTCGAGCCGCTCGCCGCCGATCACATACGTGGGGGTGCCGGTGACCCCGATCGCCTTGCCCTCGGCCTGGTCCGCGTCCACGATCAGCATGTGCCGGCCGTCGACCAGCGCGGTGTCCATCTCCTCGGCGTCCAGCCCCAGCTCCCGGGCCACCTCCACCAGCAGCGGCTCACCGCGGGTCCCGAGCTCCTCGGTGCGCTCCAGGACGGCCTCGACATACGGCCAGCCGCGCCCCTGCGCGATGGCCTCCTCGGCCGCCTGGGCCGCCGCGTGGGCGTGCCGGTGGCGCTCCAGCGGGAAGTGGCGCAGCCGGATGTCCAGGGCGTCCTGGAAGCGGTCGCGCAGCGCGCGCAGATCGCCCAGGGCGGTACGGCAGTCGGGGCACTGCAGCTCGCACCAGACGTCGAGGACGGGGCGAGGGGAGGGGTCGGTGTGGCTCATGGGGCCAGTCTTCCAGCCCCTGGTCCCCGCTCCGTACCCGGAGATGTCCCTGATCCCGGGCCTGGGCCATGGCCCTCGCCGCCTTACGGGGTGCACGATGGACATACCGGAACGCCAGTCGCGGGAGGAACGATGCTGACCGACACCATTTGTGCCGCGCTGTCCGCGGCCGGTCTGGGCATCGCCGGGCTGACCGCCTACCGCAAGCGGTTCCTGGCCGCGACCCGGATCGCCGCCTACGCCCTGGTCCCGCTGGGCCTGGCGATGACCGGCATTCTGGACTGGATGGCCGACCTGGTCTTCAAGCCGACCGTGTGGGTGGGCTTCGGCGTGCTCGGCCTCTCCTGGGCGCTGTTCATGATCAGCCGGGCGGTCGAGCGCCGCTCCGGTGGCACCCGTAAGGAGCGCAGGGCGGCGGCCGCGGCCGAACGTGCCGGGGTGTCCGCGGGGGCCTCGGAGCCCGCGCTGGGGCCCGGCCGAGGAGCCGCCGCGACGAAGGCAGCGGAGCGGCCGAAGGCCAAGGGCGGAACGAGCTCTGGCACAGATGACTTCTCCGACATCGAGGCCATACTCAAAAAGCACGGGATCTGACAAGCGACCGATCAAAAAACGATCACCGGTCGCAGGCGGGGTGAGGGCTGGGTCATGATCTCCGCGAGATGTTGCAATCACCGCCCGGGGAGCAATCCCCCATCGAAGGACCCCGTGTTCCGCCGAGCGACGAGACCCGTGGCTGTCTCTTCGCCCTCTCGCAGCCGCCGCTGATGCTGTTCCTGGCGTTCATCGGCACCCTGCTCTTCGTGACCGCCGTTCACGACCTCCACCGGTGGTGAGGCGGCGCCCCGCCCGTTCCCCCTCCGCCCGGCCGCCGACCGCCGGGTGCGGGCCGTCAGCTCGCGGCCTCGCGGCGCCGGGCGCGGTACGCGGCGACATGCAACCGGTTGCCGCAGGTGCGGCTGTCGCAGTAGCGCCGGGAGCGGTTGCGGGACAGGTCCACGAAGGCGTGGCGGCAGTCCGGGGCCTCACAGCGGCGCAGCCGCTCCCGCTCGCCCGCCACCACGATGAACGCCAGCGCCATGCCGCAGTCGGCGGCGAGGTGGTCGGCCAGCGAGGCTCCGGGCGCGAAGTAGTGCACATGCCAGTCGAAGCCGTCGTGGTCGGTGAGCCGGGGGGTGGTGCCGGCCGCGGCGATCATCGCGTTGAGCAGCTCGGCGGAGCGGCGGGTGGCGGCCTCGTTCCCGGCCGCCGAGAAGACCTCGGCGAAGCGCTCCCGTACGGCCCGGACGGCGGCGAGGTCGCGCTCCCCGAGCGTGCTGATGTCGCTTATGTCATTGCGCTCGACGAACCGGCGCAGGGCGGCGACATCGGCGAGGTCGTCCCGGTCCGCACCCTCGGGCGCGGTGTTCACCAGATCGACGACCGCGTCGAGCGCGCACCGGGTGTCGTGGTTGATCAGCACGATTGGCTCCCTGGCCGGCTGGGTCGGCGGCGGCCCCTGGGCTGCCCTCGATCTGCCCGACTCTAGCCCTGCCGGGCGCCGGGCGGTCACCGGACGGCCCGGGCGGGCACGCGATGGTGCCGCGCGGCACACGACGGTGCCGTCGCCGCGGGGGGTGCCGCGGCGACGGCACCGTCGCCTGCCTCTGCCGTTGTCGGGTTGCCGTGGTCGGGATGGTCGGTACTGAAAGGTTGTGCATGTCGCGTAGATCGCGCCCAGGCTTGCGCCGTCTCCCCGAGTCGGACGGCCGAGCGCTCAGCTCTCTCCGGGTCTCAGCTCTCCGCCAGGATGTGGGAGAGCTCTGTGTCGAGGTCGAAATGGCGGTGTTCGGTACCGGGTGGCACCGCGGCGTCGGTTCGCTTCAGGAACGACTCCAGGGCCCGCGCCGGGGCTTCGAGCAGTGCCTCCCCCTCCGGGGAGCTCAGGGCGATGCAGACGACTCCCTGGCCGTGGCTGCGGGACGGCCACACACGGACGTCGCCGGTGCCGGTGGGCCGGTGCAGACCCTCGGCGAGAAGATCGCGGGCAAACACCCATTCGACCGTCTCTTCGGCTCCGGTGTGGAAGGTGGCGTGCACGGCGTAAGGGTCGGCCGTGTCATACCGCAGGCCCGCGGGTACAGGCAGTGAGGATTCGCTCGACACAACGAGGCGCAGGTGCAGCTCGCAGCTGACCGTGGTGTTCATAAGCGCCAGGGCCTTTCGCTCAGTGTGCGCTCGGGGATTCGCACGTCGGCGAAATCGACATGCCACCTACGGTGCCGTTGTAAACCCCTCTGACCGTTTTGCGGCGCTTCCGGTAGCTCTTGCGGCCCAGCTCCGACATGGGTACTGCCGCCGTTCCGGTGACGTCAAATGATCAGGTAGGTTGGGTCACATGAATGCGGAGAGTGACCGGCGGCGGGGGGCTGCCGAAACGCCGCCCCAGGCCGCGACGGGGGGCGACGGGTCGAAGCGGGAGCCGGTGTGGGGTTCCCGGGCGCCGCGGTTCATCAAGCGGTCGCGCCCGCTCCACCTGAGCTGGCAGGTCGGCGTCTTCATCGTCGGCCTCGGGGTCGTGGGTCTGGGCATCATTCTGCTGCCCCTGCCCGGTCCGGGGTGGCTGGTGATCTTCGCTGGAATGGCGATCTGGGCGACCGAGTTCGTCTGGGCCCAGTTGGTGCTGGCCTGGACCAAGCGCAAGGTCACCGAGGCGGCGCACCGTGCCCTGGATCCGAGGGTGCGCCGGCGCAATCTCATACTGACCACGATCGCGGTGGTGATCTGCGCCGCGGCGGTGTCGGTGTACGTGTGGAAGTTCGGCATCGTGATGCCGTGGAAGATCGAACAGTGACCGGTCCGGGGTCGTAGGACTGGTCATGAGCACGGTCCGGCATACGCTAATGTTGGCCGTGCGCCAGGGCGATTAGCTCAGTGGGAGAGCGCTTCGTTCACACCGAAGAGGTCACTGGTTCGAACCCAGTATCGCCCACCCTGGACCGAGGGCCCGGAAGGCATCAGCCTTCCGGGCCCTCGGCGTTTTCGCATGTCCGAAGGTGCCCGGCGGCTGTCCGAAGGTGTCCGGCGGCGGGAAGCCGTCCGTGCCGCCCTCAGCGCTGTTGTCGAAGCGCTTCACCTCAATCCTGATCGATCCTGTCCGAACCGTTGACGTACGCGTCGCTGGTCCTTAACTTGTCCCGGCAAGCGCTTGCCTAAAACGTTTCAACCAACGAGGGCGGTCGGACGGCCTGCCCGGGGAGGGGCGTGTCATGGGTGCTCGGCGATGGACGGCGAGGGCGAGAGGGGTTCGCGCGGCCGCGGCCGTGGTCGCCGCGCTGGGGCTGCTGGCCACCGGCTGTGGCGGGGGGAGCGGCTCGGGGGACGGCAAGGTGACCATCCGCTACTCCTGGTGGGGCGCCAAGGACCGCGCCGAGCTGATTCAGAAGACGGTGAAGCTGTTCGAGAAGGAACATCCGAACATCAAGGTCAAGACAGACTTCTCGGAATACACCGACTTCTGGAGCAAGTTCAACACCCAGGCCGCGGGCGGAAACCCCCCGGACGTCTTCCAGAACTCCTACGCCTTCCTGCGCAAATACGGCGACAAGAACCTTCTCCTGGATCTGAATGGTCAGGCCAAGGCCGGAAATCTCAGCCTGAAGGGTTTTCGTAACGGGCTGGAGAAGGCCGGGGATATCGACGGCAAGCTCCTGGGAGTGCCGGTCGGCGCCAATACCTTCGCCCTCTTCTACAACCCGGACGCGTTCAAGAAGGCCGGAGTGAACGTCGAGGCCGGATGGACCTGGGACGACTTCTTCACGGCCGCCAAGAAGGTGCGCAGGAGCGACGACGCGCTCTACGGCGCCAGCGACAACGCCAATGTGATGTACCTCTACGACCTGTATCTGCGGCAGAACGGCAAGGCGTTCTTCACCAAGGACAGCAAGCTCGGCTTCACCAAGGACGACCTCACCGAGTGGTGGGGCCGGTGGCAGCAGCACGCCAAGGCCGACGAGCTGGTGCCGGGCAAGAAGTCCGAGCAGGCCAAGCCCAAGGCGTCGATCAGCGCCGATCTGTCGGCCTCCGAGTTCACCTGGGACAACTTCCTGGTCCGCTTCGCCGCCGAGACCAAGACCCCCCTCGACCTCGGGCCCATCCCGACCACGGACGGCAAGCGGACCGGCCAGTACCTCTCCTCGCTGATGCTCAGCGGCTCCGCCCGCACCCAGCACCCCGAGGAAGTCGCCCAGTTCATCGACTTCATGACCCATGACCCCGAGGTGGGCAAGGTCATGGGCTACAACCGCGGCATCCCGGCGACCACCTCCCAGTACGACGCCTACCGGCCCCAGGGCGTCGACGCCAAGATCGCCGCGTATGAGAAGAGCGTGAGCGCCAAGCTGGAGCCGATCACCCCGCATCCGGCCGGTGCCGATGTCGCCGAGGCCGCCTTCCTGAGGATCTACACCCAGGTCGCGCTGGGACAGACCTCGATGGGCAAGGCCGTCGACCAGTTCTTCAACGAGGCCGAGTCCGCGCTCGGCTCGTGAGGAGAGCTTCCGTGACACCGACCACGACGCGTGCGACGGACGGAGCGCGGCCTCCCGCCGGGAAGCCCCGGGCCAAGGCCGTCCCCGGCACCCGCCCCGCGCCCGCGGCGGGGCGGCGGCCGGGCCGCCGCGAGAACCTCGCGGGCTATCTCTTCCTCACGCCCTGGTGCATCGGGATCCTGCTGCTCACCCTCGGCCCGATGCTCGTCTCGCTCTATCTGGCGTTCACCGACTACAACCTCTTCGACTCGCCGCGGTGGATCGGGTTCAGGAACTTCCAGGACCTCTTCCAGGACGACCGCTGGTGGACCTCGGTCCAGGTGACGCTCAAGTACGTACTGATCGGCACCCCGCTGAAGCTGGCCGCGGCGCTCGCCGTGGCGTTGCTGCTGGTCAAGCCCCGTAAGGGCCAGGGCTTCTACCGCTCGGCGTTCTACGCCCCCTCGCTCATCGGCGCCAGCGTGAGCGTCGGCGTCGTCTGGCGGGCGATCTTCAACGACGACGCGATCGTCGACAAGTCGATGAGCCTCTTCGGATGGGACGTCGGCGGCTGGATCGGCGACCCGGACTGGGCGCTGCCCACCCTCATCACCCTGACCGTCTGGCAGTTCGGCGCGCCGATGGTGATCTTCCTGGCCGGGCTGAAGCAGGTGCCGGGCGAACTCTACGAGGCCGCCGAGATGGACGGCGCCGGCCGCTGGCAACGGTTCCGGTCCATCACCCTGCCGATGATCTCGCCGGTGCTCTTCTTCAACCTCCTGCTGGAACTCATCCACTCGTTCCAGGTCTTCACCTCGGCGGTGGTGATCGCGGGGTCGGGCACCAACACCGGCGGACCAGGCGACTCCCTGCTGGTGTACGGCTGGTACCTCTACGAGCAGGGCTTCCGCAATCTGCGCATGGGCTACGCGGCCGCGATGGCCTGGATGCTGATGCTCGGCATCGGCCTGGTGACCGCCGTGCTGTTCAAGACCCAGCGCGGCTGGGTGCACTACGAGGAGGATGCCAGATGAGCGTGTCCCGGCGCGCTGCGCGGGCTGGACTGAGGAGCCGCGCAGTGACGAAGGAGCGAGCAGTGACGAAGGAAGCCCGCGCGCAGGAGCGCGCCGGGACTGAGCGGGGGGAGGGGCGCGTGTCTTGGCGCGCTGCGCGGGCTGGACTGAGGAGCCGCGCAGTGACGAAGGAGCGAGCAGTGACGAGGGAAGCCTGCGCGCCGGAGCGCGCCGGGACTGAGCGGGAGGCGCCGTGAGTGCCCTTGTGACGGTCGGGCGGCAGCGCCGGGCGCGCTCCGTGATCTGGCATGTGGGGGCGCTCGCCGTGCTGGCGGTGATCCTCTACCCCGTGGTGTGGGTGATCGGCGGCTCGTTCAAGCCCGGTGACCAGATCATCGGCAGCCTTCAACTGCTGCCCACCGATCCGATCACCGACAACTACCGTCGGCTCAGCGATGGCATCGCGGACGTGCCGATCTCGACCTTCTTCGCCAACTCGCTGCTGCTGGCGGGCGGTTCGGTGATCGGCGTGCTGTTCTCCTGCTCGCTGGCGGCCTACGCCTTCGCCAGGATCCGCTTCGCGGGGCGCGACGCGCTCTTCACGCTCATGATCTCCACCCTGCTGCTGCCGTTCCAGGTGCTGATCATTCCGCAGTACATCCTGTTCCAGAAGCTGGACCTGATCAACACGTATGTGCCGCTGCTGCTCGGCAAGTACCTGGCAGCGGATGCCTTCTTCGTCTTCCTGCTGGTGCAGTTCATGCGCGGGCTGCCCCGGGAACTGGACGAGGCGGCCCGGCTGGATGGCTGTGGCCATCTGCGCATCTACTGGAACATCGTGCTGCCGCTGTGCCGCCCGGCGCTGATCACCAGCGCGATCTTCACCTTCATCTGGTCCTGGAACGACTTCATCGGGCCTCTGCTCTACCTCAACGAACCGGACAAGTACACGGTCTCGCTGGGCCTGAAGCTCTTCATCGACCAGGACTCCGTCGCCGACTACGGAGGCATGGTCGCCATGTCGCTCGTCGCCCTGCTGCCGGTGCTGCTGTTCTTCCTGGCCTTCCAGCGCTATCTGGTCGAGGGCGCGGCGACCTCCGGGCTGAAGGGCTGAGGCCGCCATGGGACAAGCCACGGGGGATGCCATGGGAAGAGCCGTGGGACCAGCCGCCGTACGACGCGCCGCGCAGCGGCCCGCACGCGGCACACTGCGCTTCGCGCTGTTCGCCGAATGCCTGCTGACCGGTGTCTGGATGGTGCTCGCCGCCCTGCCGGTGATCACCGTGCTGCCCGCCTTCGCCGCAGGCTGTGCGCACCTTCGCCGCCATCTGGACGGTGAGCGGTCCACCTGGCGGGACTTCCTGACCGGGCTGCGGGAGGCCACCCGCAGCGGCTGGCGGTTCTCCCTGCTGTGGTGGGTGGCGCTCGCGCTGCTCGCCTTCGATCTGCGGGTGGCCCGCACCGGCGCCCTGCCCGGCGGGCCCGCGCTGATCGCCGTCAGCGTGGCGGGCCTGCTCGCGGTGCTCGTCCTCGGGCTGCGGACGGCGACCGTACGGCGGCCCGGCACCGCCTGGCCGGCCGCCGCCCGTACCGCCGCACGCCAGGGCCTGGCCGCCGACGTCGGCGGATCGCTGCTGCTCATCGGCGGGCTCGCGGTACTCGCCGTCGCCGCCTGGCAGATGCTGCCGCTGATCGCCCCGGCGGCGGGCGCCCTCGCGGGCTGTGCGGTCGCGGTGGAGCGCCGCGCCCGCGCCTGACACAGCGCAACCAGCCTCCGGCGCCACCCACCCCCGGCGCCGACCCCTCCGCCGTTCATGTCATGCACCTGCCCCCGTACGAAAGGTGAAGCGGACATGCCCCCGATCGCCCGACGCAACCTCCTCAAGGCCGCCGCCGTCACCGGCGCCGCCATACCGTTCTCCTGGCTGCTCGCCAAGAACGCCCCGCAGGCCGCCGCCGACAGCCCCGCCGCCAAGTCCGCCGACGAGCCCGTGGACATCACCTGGCTGGAGGACGGCGGCCTGGGCGCGGCCGCGGGCTCCACCTTCGGCGTCCCCTGGCCCAAGGGCGCCCACCCCGGCGACCGGACCTTCGCACTGACCACCGCCGACGGCAAAGAGGTGCCCGTGCAGACCTGGGCCACCGCACACTGGCCCGACGGCTCGCTCAAGTGGACCGCGCACGCGGCGGGGGAGGGGCTCACCGGCGACGCCCACAAGCTCACCACCGGCACACCCGCCGCGCCCGCCAAGAAGGTCACCGTCGCCGAGAGCGGCGGCCGGATCACCGTCGACACCGGAGTGATCAGGGCCGTGATCGGCAAGGACGGCGAGAAGCTCGTCCACTCCGTCACCCGCGGCTCCACCGAGATCGCCCGCGACGGCCGGCTGGTCCTGCTCCGCCAGGGCGACCTCGACGACGGCGACCACGGCAGCGCCGCGTGGGAGCGGTTCGACGGCGAGGTCAGCGGGGCGAAGGTCGAGCAGCGGGGCCCCGTACGCGCCGTCGTCCGCATCGACGGCAAGCACCGCAAGGGCCGCCGGGCCTGGCTCCCGTTCAGCGTCCGGCTCTACTTCTACGCGGGCGCCGACTCGTTCCGCATGGTGCACACCATCACGTACGACGGCGACCAGACCGCCGGTCATGAGTCTGGGGACTTCATCCGCGGCCTCGGCGTCCGCTTCTCCGTGCCGATGCGCGACCAGGCGTACGACCGCCACATCCGTATCGCGGGCGAGGGCAAGGGATTCCTCACCGAGGCCGTCAAGGGCATCACCGGGCTGCGCCGCGACCCCGGCGCCAACGTCCGCGCCGCCCAGGTCAAGGGCGAGAAGCTGCCCGACCCGGCCACCTGGGACCAGCGCGTCACCTCCCGGCTGCACCTCATCCCCACCTGGGGCGACTACACGCTCTCCCAGCTCTCCGCCGACGGCTTCACCCTGCGCAAGCGCACCAAACCCGGCCACGGCTGGATCGCGGCGGGCGGCGGCGGCCGGGCGAGCGGCTTCGGCTACGTCGGCGGCGTCAGCGGCGGACTCTCCTTCGGACTGCGCGACTTCTGGGAGAAGTTCCCCGCCCAGCTCGACATCCGCGGCGCCGCCGGGGACGCGGCCGAGGTCACCCTGTGGCTCTGGTCGCCCGAGGCCCATCCCATGGACCTGCGCTTCTACCACGACGGCATGGGCCAGGACACCTTCCCCGAACAGCTCGAGGGCCTCGAGATCACCTACGAGGACTATGAGCCGGCCTTCGGCACCCCGTACGGCATCGCCCGCACCAGCGAACTCACCTTCTGGGCCAACGCGGCCACCCCCGACGCCGACACCCTCGTCCGGCAGGCCGCCGCCGTACGCACCCCGCCCCAACTGGCCGCGGGCCCCGCCGACATCGCCCGCGCCAAGGTCTTCGGCGGCCTCTTCGCCCCCGTCGACCGCTCCACCCCCGCCAAGGCCAGGATCGAGGACCGGCTGGACTTCCTCTTCGACTACCACAAGGGCCAGGTCGAACAGCGCCGTTGGTACGGCTTCTGGGACTACGGCGACATCATGCACACCTACGACGCGGACCGGCACCAGTGGCGGTACGACGTCGGAGGCTACGCCTGGGACAACTCCGAGCTCTCGCCCGACCTGTGGCTGTGGCTGGCGTATCTGCGCTCCGGCCGCTCCGACATCTTCCGCTTCGCCGAATCCATGACCCGGCACACGGCCGAGGTCGACGCCTACCACCTCGGCGAATGGGCCGGGCTCGGCACCCGGCACGGCGTCCAGCACTTCGCCGACAGCGCCAAACAGCAGCGCATCTCCACCGCCCTGTACCGCCGCTACTACTACTTCCTCACCGCGGACGAGCGGATCGGCGACATCATGCACGCCCTTGTCGACTCCGACGAGACATTCCTCGTCCTCGACCCACTGCGCAAGGTCCGCGAGGACCCCGACTACGAGCCCGATCCGCACGCCCTGTCCATCGGCTTCGGCACCGACTGGAGCGGACTCGCCGGCGCCTGGCTCACCGAATGGGAGCGGCGCGGCCCGAAGGCGAAGAAGGCCGAGGCGCGGCTGCGCTCCACCATGGAGACCATCGCGGCTCAGCCCAACGGCTTCGTCCAGGGCAGCGGGCTGTACGACCTCGACACCGGCACATACGCCATCGAGCAGGAGCCCAAGGTCAGCGTCTCCCATCTGTCCGCGGTCTTCGGCCTGGTCGAGGTCTGCGCCGAGGTGATCGAGCTCATCGACCTGCCGAAGTTCAAGGAGGCATGGCTGGACTACTGCCGCTACTTCAACGCCACCAAGGCCGAGCAGAAGGCCCGCTACGGCACCGACTTCGGCTCCCTGATCCTGGTCCAGGGCCACTCACGGCTCGACGCCTACGCCGCCGTCCAGCTCGAGGACGACAAGCTGGCCGCCCGCGCCTGGCAGAAGTTCACCGAGCACCACGAGGGCGACGGCTACCCCGACGCCACCACGAGCTGGAAGACGGTCGAGCTCGAAGGCCCGCAGGTGCTGGAGCCCGGCGTGGAGGCGGCCTGGGTGAGCACCAACGCCACCGCCCAGTACGGCCTCGCCGCCATCCAGAACCTCGCGCTCGTCGGCGACAAGCTGCCGGACTAGCCACGCGGCCACGGTTCCGACGACACTTGAGGGCATGGACTGGTGCCATTACCGTTTCCACAGCCGATGGGACCTCGACGCCGCCCCCGCCGCCGTCTTCGCGGCGCTGGCGAACGGCGACGACTATCCGCGGTGGTGGCCCCAGGTCCGTGAGGTCCGGCGGATCGACGAGCGCAGCGGCGCCGCCCGCTTCCGCTCCCTGGTCCCGTACGACCTGCGGGTGACCGTCAGCGAGGCACGCCAGGACCCGGCGGACGGCGTGCTGGAGATCGGCTTCTCGGGCGATCTGGAGGGATGGGCGCGCTGGACGGTGCTGCCCCACGGGACCGGCACCCGCGCCCTCTTCGCACAGGAGGTGGTGGCCCGCAAGCCCCTGCTGCGCCGCCTCGCACTCCTCGGCCGTCCCGTCTTCCGGGCCAATCACGCCCTGATGATGTGCTCCGGGCGGCGGGGGCTGCGGGCGCATCTCGCCGCGCGGCCCGCCGGTCCGGCCTCCCCGCCCTCCGGCGGACATACGGTTTGAACCAAACCCGCCGCGACCTGTATTGTTCAGGTCGTTCCGCCGGGGGAGACCCCGATGGGGACAACCCGGGCGATTAGCTCAGTGGGAGAGCGCTTCGTTCACACCGAAGAGGTCACTGGTTCGAACCCAGTATCGCCCACCACCCCATGAGGCCGGGCCGCCAGCAGGCGGCCCGGCCTCATATCTGTGCGCTGGTAAGGCCGGTCCGTGTGCTTGTACGGCCAAGAGCTGGGTATCCGGATAAAACTTCCGTGGGCGACGATATGGAGGGGAACTCATGGCCGTAGCCAGCGCAGCCGTCCTGTCCCTGGACTGTGCCGAACCCGAAGAGCTCGCCGAGTTCTACGCCCGGGTGCTCGGCGCCGAGATCCAGCCGATGACCACCCCCGACCGGATCGAGATCGTCGCACCCGGCGGGTCGCGGATGGCGTTCCTGCGGGACCACGGCTTCGCCCCGCCGAGCTGGCCGCGGCCGGACGACTCCCAGCAGGCCCATCTGGACCTGCTGGTGGAGGATATCGACGCCGCGGAGCGGCAGGTCATCGACCTGGGCGCCCGCCCGCTGGACACCAAGAACAACGGCGGCCTGCGCGACACCCGGATCTACTCCGACCCGGCGGGCCATCCCTTCTCGCTCCGCCGCGCCTGAGCTCCCTTTCGCTCCGCCGCAACTGAGCGTCAGGCCGCCCCGGAGCGTCAGGCCGCGGCCGCGAGGTCGGGACGCAGCGGCCAGGCCGGATCGCAGATCTCGTCCGAGCCGTTGAGCGCGAACCACGCCTGCAGCCCCCGGGCCTGCGCCGCGTACCAGATCGTCTGGCGGGCGTGCAGCTCGGCGGGTGTGAGCATCTCCAGCCGGGAGGCGAACCGGCGGCCCACCGCCCGCACCACGTGCAGGGAGGCCGCCGCGTCCGCCGCCGCGTCATGCGCGCCGGTCAGCTCCACTCCGTAGTGCGCACACAGATCGAGCAGGGTGCGGCGGCCCTTGCGATAGCGGTCCAGATGCTTGTCCAGCACGCGCGGATCCAGCACGCTCATCGAGCGCAGCGAAAGATAGCCCGCCAGGCTGGAGTTGCGATGCCGCTTCAACTCCCGGTCCAGCAGGGTGAGATCGAACGGCGCGTTCATCACCACCAGCGGGGTGCCCCGCGCGGTCTGCTCGGCTATCGCCCGCGCCATCTCGTCCATCACCGGCGCCGGCCATCTGCCGTGACGCTGCAGATGGGCATCGGTCAGGCCGTGTATCTCGGTGGCGGCCGGCGGCACCGGCACCCCCGGACTCACCAGCCAACGCCGGATCTCCGGCAGACTTCCGGTCCCGCGCTGTACCACCAGCGCCGCCGACACGATCCGGTCATGCTCGACATCGACACCCGTGGTCTCCGTGTCAAAGGCAGCAAGCGGCCCCTCGAACCAGGACGGCATGGCCCCAACTCCTCGTGCTTTTCCCGTCGATGACTCCTGCATCCCGCCCCGACCAGGTGATACCCGGAGCGAGCACCTCGAACCGCCGCTGTTTGCCGAGGTCCTGACGCGGAGACAACACAGGTGTACGTATGCCGGCGACGACCGGAAGGCGTCACGGACATGACGCTCGCGAAACCCGACCCGGCCCCGACGGTGAGCGGCCTTGCCCTGAGCAGATCACCCCCCGTGCGTGGCCAGATCGCGACCACTGCATGCATGGAGACCCTTCAAGTGGGGTATCTGCACGCGGTCGCCGCCGCCGCGGGCTGCTCACTGGCCCAGCCCTTTCCCGACCACGGCATCGACTGGCATGTCAGCCACAGCGCGCCCGGCCACGCGGTGGACGACGAGGTCACCATCAAGGTGCAGCTCAAGGCCACGTACCAGATCGCACCGGACCCTCCGGGCCCGACCTTCGCCTTCACCCTCGACAACGACCACCTGATCAAGCTGGCCCGGAGCCCGGTCTCCGTGCACAAGATCCTCGTGGTGATGATCGTGCCGCGCAGCCAGGAGGACTGGCTGCGAGCCGGGCATGACCGACTGTCCCTGCGCCACTGCTGCTACTGGATCAATCTGGCCGGCCACCCGATCACGGGCCGCCGCCGGACCACCGTGCGGATCCCGACCTCGCGGGTCTTCGACGACCGCGCGCTCTGCGAGATCATGACCCGGGTCGGGGCGGGAGGGAGACCGTGATGGACCGACCGTGGCCTCAGGACGACCCGGCACCCCCGTCCGTCCCGCACCCCGACGAGACCGATCCGGCCGTCCTCGGCGCCCTGCTCGCCCGGCACGGCTGGCGCCGCCGCGGCGGCACCCCGGGGCGCTACGCCCGCTGGACGCCGCCGGGCCGGACCGCGGGCGCCACCAGCCTGCTGGTGCCCGAAAGCCGGGACTTCCCCGACAGCGGCGATCTGCTCGGTGAGGCGTTAATGGCGCTCAGCCGCAGCGCCGCCCCCTCCGCCCGCGAGGTGCTCACCGGCCTCGCCGTGCCCAGCGACGAGATCCGCTGGCGGCGCGAGGTGCCCGAATCGCCCGGCGGCACCTCCGCCTGGACCGCGCAGGAGCGGCTGCGCGCCGCCGCCCGCGACACCCTGCTGGCCGCGGCACTCGCCGCCCGGGGCCGGGCGGGCTACTACGGCGCCCGGCACCGCCGCGCCGCCGAGGCGTCCCTGGAGCGGGTGCTGACCGGGCCCCCGGGCGCGGAGTCCGGCGGCCGTGAGCTGACCGTCTTCGTGCCCGTCGAGGAGGACGGCCGCGCCACCGCCGTCACCCTGCTGCGCGCGCTGTACGCCCTCCGCGACGCCGCCGACTACCACCGGACGACCGGCGGCATGGAGGTGTACGACGCGGCGGTCGCGGCCGGGGCCTGCCGGGAGCTGACCGAGGCGGTGGTCGCGCTGGTCCAGGGCACGGAGGGGGCGCGGGTGGCGCTGGAGTGGTCACCGGCCGCCGGTCCGCCGCCGGGGTTCGCCGCCCGGCCCGATCCGGTGGAGTTCTCGCCCGGCGATCTGCCGGGGCTGCGGGAGGCGGGCGCCCGCTATGTCCGGGATGAGCCGTCGGTGCCCGTATGCCTCACGGGTGCGGTGGTGCGACTGCGCCGTACCGGCCCCGGCGGTCCCGGGACGGTGCGGCTGCGGGTGCTCTCCGGGGCCGAGGTCGCACAGGTGCGGATCACCCTGGACGAGGAGGACTACCGGATCGCCGGCCACGCCCATCTGGTGGGGCTGCCGATCCGGGTGCGGGGGCGGCTGGAGAGCCGCGGCGGCTTCCGGCGGCTCAGCGGGGCCACCGGCGTCACCCCGGTCCAGGTGGACGAGGCCGAGCGGGACCGGCTGGTCAAATCGCTCCAGGAGAACCTGGACTTCTTCGAGGAGGCATGCGGCGGCGGCCCTTGACCGTCCGTCCCGGCCCCTGACCACGTCCGGCGGCGGCCGCCGCGCGGGGTGACGGCGGCCGTCTTGGGCGGTGACGGTGGTCGTCCCGCGCGGTGCCGGCGTGCACAACCGTTTCGCGGTCCCACCCGTCGGCTCGGTACGATTCACGCTGCGCCGCATTCGCCGCGGTGAGCCATCCATCAGTCAGGAGAGACCGGTGTCAGACGTCCGTGTGATCATCCAACGCGATTCCGAGCGGGAAGAACGCGTGGTGGCCACGGGCACTACGACGGCGGACGTCTTCTCCGGCGACCGCTCGATCGTCGCCGTCCGCGTGGGCGGACAGCTCAAGGACCTGGCGTACCAGCCGGCCGAGGGCGACGAGATCGAGCCCGTGGAGATCACCAGCAAGGACGGCCTGGACATCCTGCGCCACTCCACCGCGCATGTCATGGCCCAGGCGGTGCAGGAGCTGTTCCCCGACGCGAAGCTGGGCATCGGCCCGCCGATCAAGGACGGCTTCTATTACGACTTCGACGTCGAGACCCCGTTCCACCCGGACGATCTCAAGCGCATCGAGAAGAAGATGCAGGAGATCCAGAAGAGGGGGCAGCGGTTCTCCCGCCGCGCGGTCACCGACGACGAGGCGCGCGAGGAGCTGTCCGCCGAGCCGTACAAGCTGGAGCTGATCGGGCTCAAGGGGTCGGCCGCGGACGCCGCCGAGGGCGCGTCGGCCGAGGTCGGCGCGGGCGAGCTGACCATCTACGACAACCTCGACGCCAAGTCCGGCGAGCTGTGCTGGAAGGACCTGTGCCGTGGTCCGCACCTGCCGACCACCCGGAACATCCCGGCCTTCAAGCTGATGCGCAGCGCCGCCGCGTACTGGCGGGGCAGCGAGAAGAACCCCCAGCTCCAGCGGATCTACGGCA
Source organism: Streptomyces violaceusniger Tu 4113 (assembly GCF_000147815.2). NCBI lineage: Bacteria > Bacillati > Actinomycetota > Actinomycetes > Kitasatosporales > Streptomycetaceae > Streptomyces > Streptomyces violaceusniger. Next base: position 3,109,112 of record NC_015957.1, read on the forward strand.
CCGCCTGGCCGACCAAGGACGAGCTGAAGGCGTACCTGGACTTCCTCGCCGAGGCCGAGAAGCGCGACCACCGCAAGCTGGGCGCGGAGCTTGACCTGTTCTCCTTCCCCGACGAGCTGGGCTCGGGCCTTGCGGTGTTCCACCCCAAGGGTGGTGTGATCCGCAAGGAGATGGAGGAGTACTCGCGGAAGCGGCACGATGAGTCGGGGTACGAGTTCGTCAACACCCCGCACATCACCAAGGCACGCCTTTTCGAGACCTCGGGTCACCTGCCGCACTACATGGACGGCATGTTCCCGCCCATGGAGTTCGAGGGCCAGGACTACTACCTCAAGGCCATGAACTGCCCGATGCACAACCTGATCTTCAGGGCGCGCGGGCGGTCGTACCGCGAGTTGCCGCTGCGGCTCTTCGAGTTCGGCACGGTCTACCGGTACGAGAAGTCCGGCGTCGTCCACGGCCTGACCCGGGCCCGGGGCTTCACCCAGGACGACTCGCACATCTACTGCACCAAGGAGCAGATGGCCGATGAGCTCGACAATCTGCTCACCTTCGTGCTGGACCTGCTCCGCGACTACGGCCTGAACGACTTCTATCTGGAGCTGTCCACCCGGGACGACTCCGACAAGTTCATCGGTGGGCCGGAGCAGTGGGAAGAGGCCACCGAGGAGCTGCGCAAGGCGGCTGAGAAGCAGGGCCTGGAGCTGGTCATGGACCCGGGCGGCGCGGCCTTCTACGGCCCGAAGATCTCGGTGCAGGCGCGGGACGCGATCGGCCGTACCTGGCAGATGTCGACCATCCAGGTCGACTTCAACCAGCCGGAGCGGTTCGAGTTGGAGTACACCGCGGCCGATGGCTCGCGTCAGCAGCCCGTCATGATCCACCGGGCGCTCTTCGGCTCGATCGAGCGCTTCTTCGCGGTCCTGCTGGAGCACTACGCGGGCGCCTTCCCGGCGTGGCTGGCCCCGGTGCAGGCGGTCGGTATTCCGATCGGCGACGGACATGTGCCGTACCTGGAGGAGTTCGCCGCGCAGGCCAAGGCGAAGGGCCTGCGGATGGAGGTGGACTCGTCCTCGGACCGGATGCAGAAGAAAATCAGGAACGCGCAGAAGTCCAAGATCCCGTTCATGGTGATCGTCGGTGACGAGGACGTGACCAACAACGCCGTGAGCTTCCGCTACCGCGACGGCTCGCAGAAGAACGGCATTCCGATCGACGAGGCGCTGGCCGAGATCGCCGACGCCGTGGAGCGCCGGATCCAGGTCTGATCCACTGCGGTCTCCCACGGAGGCCGGGATTCCGAGGGGCGGCCCTGACCAGGGCCGCCCCTCGGCTCTTCCTCACCACGGCCGGGCGAATATGCTGGCCCGCATGACGAGTGAGCCGGAACAGCAGATCGGAGTGGGGACGCCTGACGCGTTCCAGCGCCTGTGGACGCCCCATCGGATGGCCTACATCCAGGGGGAGAACAAGCCGACCGGCCCGGGCGCGGGCGATGGCTGTCCGTTCTGCTCCATTCCGGAGAAGTCGGACGAGGATGGCTTGATCATCGCTCGAGGCGCCTCCGTGTACGCCGTGCTCAATTTGTACCCGTACACCGGCGGCCATCTCATGGTCGTCCCGTTCCGGCACATCGCCGACTACACCGAGCTCGCCGCCGAGGAGACGATCGAGCTGGCGGAGTACACCAAGGCCGCCATGACCGCGCTCCGTAGCGCCTCGGGTGCGCACGGTTTCAACATCGGCATGAATCAGGGCACCGTCGCCGGAGCCGGGATCGCGGCGCATCTGCATCAGCATGTGGTGCCGCGCTGGGGCGGGGACACCAACTTCATGCCGGTCATCGGCAATACCAAGGTGCTGCCGCAACTCCTCGCCGACACCCGTCAGTTGCTGGCCGATGCCTGGCCGCAGGCCCAGGCATAGCCACCGAGCCGCATGCCGTAATGGGGAAGGCCCCGGCCACGCGGCCGGGGCCTTCCCCATACGGTGCGTACGGCGGTTTACGCGTCGTACAGATCGGCCTTCTTCGGGGCGGCCTCCTGGATCTGCCCGCTGAGCGCCAGCGAGCGGTTGCCGAAGCGCTCGGTGTCCACGCCGTGGTGCTTGAGCACCCCGAGAGCCGCCTCATGGACCACCCGCAGCACCGGTGTGGCGGTGCGCAGCGCGTCGTCCGCCATGAAGCGGTGCCGCCAGGGCTTGTCCGCCCAGGCGTGCCGCAGACCGAACGGCTCGGGCAGGACCAGCTTGCCCCCGAGGTGGTCCAGTATCGGCGGGTACCAGGTGAAGGGGGCGCGCGCGGTCAGCCGCACGACCTCCTTCGCGTTCACCAGCGGCAGCGGGATGGACTTGGTCTCCCAGAACCGGAAGGTCTTGGAGACCGTCTTGCTGGGCGCCGACGGCTTGTTGTGGAACAGCGGATGGATCGGCCCCAGCGCGTGCCCGGTGACCTCGATCCGCAGCGTCTTGTGCAGCAGGGTCACCGTGATCATCAGGGTGATCACCAACTGGCCGTCCCAGAGCACGAACTGCACACCCAGATAGTGCCGGTCACCTGCGTCGAACTGCTGCTTGTCGCAGATCCGCTGCAGCTCGACGCCCTTTATCTGGAAGCCCTCCTCCTCGGAGGTGCCGCCGCGCTCGACCGACTTGGCTCCCTCGCCGATCGGTGAGACCACCCAGTGACGCACGGAGGGCTTGGGGAAGCCGCCGGTGTGCAGCGGGGTGCGCTCCAGCATGCGTAGCTGGTCATGGATCGCCCGTATGACGTCCCAGCTACGGAAGGGGTCGATCTCCTTGTCGGGGTCGGCCGAGACCAGGTCCTCGGCCAACTGCCAGCTTCCCCAGCGGGTGCCCATGCCCAATATGCCCTTGGGGCCGGCGTAGAAGACCACATTGCTGTGCTGCTCGGCGGTGAGCTTGTGGAGCGCCTTGCGCAGCTCCTCGGCGGCGGTCTGGCCCGGGTGGTTGGGCACCGTCTCGGGCACCTTGGCGCCGATGCCGCCGCCCGAGAGCAGCCCGCCCCAGGAGTCCCGGAGCTCCTTGGCGGTGCGCTCGCAGATCTGCTTGGCGATGTACCAGCCGATCACGGGGGCGACCACGACGCCGCGCAGATATATTCCCCAGAAGCCGCCGAAGGGCAGCTTGATCAGGAAGATGAGGACCATCACGCCGAGCGCCACCAGCAGCGCGGTGCCGAGTGCCCCCATCCGCTTGTCCTGGGCCCCGGCGATCGAGCGGCGGAGCTGGAAGACGCCGAGCCAGAGCAGTGTGCCGGGCAGGAACAGCAGCCCGAAGATCACCATGACGGCGGTGAGCCGGGCGTCACGGGTCTTGCGGATGCGGTTGGCGGCCAGACAGTGCTCGACGATCGTCTGCGGCTCTGTGCCGAAGGACTGGATCACCTGGCCCCGGCCGCCGCCGAGCATTCTCATCTGGACGGCGCGTGCGAACGCCTCGCCCAGATTCGGCTCGAAGAGCGACATTCTCGGCGCCTTGACCTCGGAGACCGTCCACTCCGAATTGGCGTCGAGCAACTTTGCCACGGGGCCGTCCCGGTAGGCGGCCGAGGCGAGTGCCTGGGTCGCTGCCGTCTGTCCCGCCGCTCCCGAGAGGGGAACCTGCGCCCCTGGACTGAAGTCGAATCCGTCCGTCACCAACGCCCCCAATACCGCACGCTCTTGCGCTGCGACCTCAGCGTATCCGGGGTGTGCACCGCCTGTCGCCAGTGCGTGTGCGGCCTGTGGAAAACCCTGGTGGGGAAAGCCGCCCGCAGGTCCGCCGCTGGACGGCGGACGGCAAAGGCCCGCCCGCCCCGGCGCGGTGGGGCGGGCGGGCCGTGAAATACGCCCTGGACCGACCGTGAGATACGCCACGGGCGGGCCGTGAACTACGCCTCGGCGGACACCTGTTCGCGCATCCGCTCGGCGAGCTGGTGGGGCATCGCCTCATGCCGGGCGTAGCAGCGGCTGAACCGTCCCGTGCCGTGCGACAGCGATCGCAGATCGACCGCGTACCGACCAATCTCGATCTCCGGCACATCCGCCTTGATCAGGGTCTGTCCACCGCCCGACTGTTCGGTGCCGACGACCCGGCCGCGCCGGCCGGACAGATCGCTCATGACGGCGCCGACATAGTCGTCCGAGACCAGCACGCCCAGCTCGACCACCGGTTCCAGCAGGTCGATCCGGGCGTCGGCGGCCGCCTCGCGCAGCGCGAGCGCGCCCGCCGTCTGGAAGGCGGCGTCGGAGGAGTCCACCGAATGCGCCTTGCCGTCCAGCAGCGTGACCCGCACGTCGACCAGGGGGTAACCGGCCGCGACGCCGCGCGCCGCCTGGCCGCGCACGCCCTTCTCGACGGACGGGATGAACTGCCGGGGCACCGCGCCGCCGACGACCTTGTCCACGAACTCGATGCCCGAGCCCTCCGGCAGCGGCTCCACCTCGAGCTCGCAGATCGCGTACTGGCCGTGGCCTCCGGACTGTTTGACATGGCGGCCGCGCCCGGCCGACTTCCCCGCGAAGGTCTCACGCAGCGAGACCTTGTACGGCACCGCGTCCACTTGGACTCCGTACCGGCTGCGCAGCCGTTCCAGCGCGACGTCCATATGCGCCTCGCCCAGGCACCACAGCACCACCTGGTGGGTGTCCGGGTTCTGCTCCAGGCGCATCGTCGGGTCCTCGGCGACCAGCCGGGACAGGCCCAGCGACAGCTTGTCCTCGTCCGGTTTGCTGTGTGCCTGGATGGCGACGGGCAGCAATGGATCGGGCATCTGCCAGGGCTCCATGAGGAGCGGCTGGTCCTTGGCCGAGAGCGTGTCCCCGGTCTCGGCCCGGGTCAGCCTGGCCACGCACGCCAGATCGCCCGCGATGGCCTGGGCGAGGGAGCGCTGCTGCTTGCCGAAGGGCGCGGACAGGGCGCCGACCCGCTCGTCCACGTCGTGGTCCTCATGGCCGCGGTCCTCCATACCGTGGCCGGACACATGGACGGTCTCGTCGGGGCGGAGCGTGCCGGAGAAGACCCGCACCAGGGAGACCCGGCCGACATACGGATCGGAGGAGGTCTTGACCACCTCGGCGGCCAGCGGACCGTCCGGATCGCAGCTCAGCGGCGGGCGTGCGGCGCCCTGAGGGGTGGTGACGGCGGGCGTCTCGCGCTCCAGCGGGCACGGGAAGCCGCCGGTCACCAGGTCCAGCAGTTCGACGGTGCCCAGGCCCTGTTTGGACCCGTCGGCGGCGGGCGCCGCCGCCAGCACGGGGTGGAAGCTGCCGCGTGCGACGGCCTTCTCCAGGTCCTCGATCAGCGTCTTGACGTCGATCTCCGCACCGCCGAGATAGCGGTCCATGAGGGTCTCGTCCTCGCTTTCGGCGATGATCCCCTCGATGAGCCGGCCGCGGGCCTCCTCGACCAGCGGGAGCTGGTCCTCCCGGGGCGGCGATTCGGTGCGCACGCCCGAGGAGTAGTCGAAGACCCGCTGGGTGAGCAGCCCGATGAGGCCGGTCACCGGGGCGTGCCCGTCGGGCCCCGGCTCGCCCCGCAGCGGCAGGTACAGCGGCAGTACGGCGTCGGGGTCGTCGCCGCCGAAGCTGTCCCGGCACAGCCCGGTCATCTCCTCGAAGCTGGCGCGGGCCGCTTCCAGGTGTGTGATCACGATGGCGCGCGGCATGCCGACCGCGGCGCACTCGTCCCAGATCATGCGGGTGGCCCCGGTGATGCCCAGGGCGTCCTGGGCGGCCGAGACAACGAAAAGGGCCGCGTCCGCCGCTCGCAGACCGGCCCTGAGTTCCCCGACGAAATCGGCATAGCCCGGGGTGTCCAGGAGATTGATCTTCATCCCGCCCCATTCGACGGGGACCAGGGAGAGCTGAATCGAACGTTGCTGCCGGTGCTCGATCTCGTCGTAGTCGGAGAGGCAGCCGCCATTCTCGACTCTGCCCGCCCGATTGACCGCGCCCGTCGCCAGTGCGAGGGCCTCCACCAGCGTCGTCTTTCCCGTCCCACTGTGGCCGACCAGAACCACATTCCGCAGGGAGCTGGGCCGGTCGGCCGCCGCTGCCCTTCCGGCGGCCCCTGGGGGTGTACTCGTCTTGTCGCCCATGTGTCTCGCCTCCCGGTCGACACCTTGCGATACTTCGAGCTTTCCACCGCTGTAACGGTGCGTCCATACGTCACACATGCGGCCGTAGCGCGCGTGGGGTCACGGAGCTGTCCGACAGGTGCACGGCGCCCCTCCGGGGCGTGGCTACGATGGGCGCGCCGGTGGCCTCTTGGCCACCCGGCCCGTATCGACCCCCCGGGAAGGCCATGCTGAACAAGTACGCGCGTGCATTCTTCACGCGTGTTCTCACACCGTTCGCCGCCCTGCTCATCCGTCTCGGGATCAGCCCCGACGCGGTGACCCTTACCGGCACCGCCGGCGTGTGCGCGGGCGCACTGGTCTTCTACCCCCAGGGGGAGTTCTTCTGGGGAACGGTCGTCATCACGCTGTTCGTCTTCTCCGACCTGGTCGACGGCAATATGGCGCGGCAGCTCGGGCGCTCCAGCCGCTGGGGCGCCTTCCTCGACTCCACGCTGGACCGGGTGGCCGACGGCGCGATCTTCGGCGGTCTGGCGTTGTGGTACGCGGGCAGCGGTGACGACAATGTGCTGTGTGCGGTGACGATCTTCTGCCTCGCCAGCGGCCAGGTGGTCTCATACACCAAGGCGCGCGGCGAGAGCATCGGGCTGCCGGTGAACGTCAACGGGCTGGTGGAGCGCGCCGAACGGCTGGTGATCTCCCTGGTGGCCTGCGGCTTCTCGGGTCTGCACAAGTTCGGCGTGCCGCATATCGACATCCTGCTCCCGATCGCGCTGTGGATCGTGGCCGTCGGCAGCGCGGTGACCCTCGTCCAGCGGGTGGTGACCGTGCGCCGGGAGGCCGCCGAGGCGGACGCCGAGGAGCAGGCGGTGCCCCAGGGGGGCGAGACGCGGTGAAGGACAGGCTGACCGACGCGCTGTACGGGCTCGGCTGGGGCGCGGTCAAGAAGCTCCCGGAGCCGGTCGCCGTGCGCCTCGGGCAGCGCATCGCCGACCGGACGTGGAAGCGGCGCGGTAAGGGCGTGCTGCGGCTGGAGGCCAATCTGGCGCGGGTGGTCCCGGACGCCTCGCCCCGGCGGCTGGCCGAGCTGTCGCGGACGGGCATGCGCTCGTATCTGCGCTACTGGATGGAGTCCTTCCGGCTTCCGGCGTGGAGCCCCGAGCGCATACAGAGCGGCTTCGACGTCAAGGACGTGCACTATCTGGTGGACGGTCTGGCCGAGGGCCGGGGCGTGGTGCTGGCGCTGCCGCATATGGGCAACTACGACCTCGCCGGGGCCTGGGTGACCACACATCTGGGGGTGCCCTTCACCACGGTCGCGGAGCGGCTGAAGCCGGAGTCGCTGTACGACCGGTTCGTGGCCTACCGCGAGGGACTGGGCATGGAGGTGCTGCCGCACCAGGGCGGGAGCGCGTTCGGGACGCTGTCGCGGCGGCTGCGCTCGGGCGGTCTGGTGTGCCTGGTCGCCGACCGCGATCTGTCGGCCTCGGGCGTGGAGGTGTCGTTCTTCGGCGAGCGGGCGAAGATGCCGGCCGGGCCCGCCGCGCTCGCCCTGCAGACCGGTGCCCTGCTGCTGCCGGTGACCCTCTGGTACGACGATTCGCCGGTGATGCGGGGGCGGGTGCATCCGCCGGTCGAGGTGCCGGGGGACGGGAACCGCGAGGAGCGGACCGCCGTCATGACCCAGGAGATGGCCGACGCCTTCGCCTCGGGGATCGCCGAGCACCCGGAGGACTGGCACATGCTGCAGCGCCTGTGGCTCGCGGATCTGGATCGTGGTCCTGGAAGTCCCGGAAGTCCTGGAATGGAGAAGCCTTGAGGATCGGGATCGTCTGCCCGTACTCCTGGGATGTCCCAGGCGGCGTCCAGTTCCACATCCGCGATCTGGCCGACCATCTGATCCGGCGCGGCCACCAGGTCTCCGTGCTGGCCCCGGCGGACGACGAGACGCCGCTGCCGCCGTACGTGGTCTCCGCGGGGCGCGCCGTGCCGGTGCCGTACAACGGCTCGGTGGCCCGGCTGAACTTCGGCTTCCTGTCGGCCGCGCGGGTGCGCCGCTGGCTGCACGACGGCGGCTTCGACGTCATCCACATCCACGAGCCCACCTCGCCCTCACTGGGGCTGCTGGCCTGCTGGGCGGCGCAGGGGCCGATCGTCGCGACGTTCCACACCTCCAATCCGCGCTCCCGGGCCATGATCGCGGCGTATCCGATCCTGCAGCCGGCGCTGGAGAAGATCAGCGCGCGCATCGCGGTGAGCGAGTACGCGCGCCGGACGCTGGTGGAGCACCTCGGCGGCGACGCGGTCGTCATCCCCAACGGTGTCGACGTGGACTTCTTCGCCGACGCCGAGCCGAAGGAGGAGTGGCAGGGGGACACGATCGGCTTCATGGGCCGGATCGATGAGCCCCGTAAGGGGCTGCCGGTGCTGATGCGCGCCCTGCCGAAGATCTTCGAGGCCCGGCCGGGGGCGCGGCTGCTGATCGCCGGGCGCGGCGACGAGAAGGAGGCCGTGGCCGCCCTGCCGGCGCCGCTGCGGGAGCGCGTCGAGTTCCTGGGGATGGTCAGCGACGAGGACAAGGCGCGGCTGCTGCGCAGCGTCGATGTCTACGTCGCGCCCAATACGGGCGGCGAGAGCTTCGGCATCATCCTCGTCGAGGCCATGTCGGCGGGGGCCGCGGTGCTTGCCAGCGATCTGGACGCGTTCGCCCAGGTGCTGGACGGGGGAGCGGCGGGTGAGCTGTTCGTCAACGAGGACGCCGACGCCCTGGCGGCGGCCGCGGTGCGGCTGCTGGGCGATGACAAGCGGCTGGCCGAGCTGCGGGAGCGGGGCAGCCGGCACGTACGGCGCTTCGACTGGTCGACGGTGGGCGCGGACATCCTCGCGGTCTACGAGACGGTGGCGGACGGGGCGGCGTCCGTGGCCGCGGACGACCGTACGCGGCTGTGGGCGCGTCTGGGGCTCGCCAGGCCCTAGCGCCCGCCGAGGGCGGCCCGTCAGGGGCGTACGGCGCCGTACACGGCCGCTCCGAGCGACTCCGGCGTGCGGGCTCCACCCCGGACTCCTGGGGCGGGCAGGCGGTAGCGTGGCGGGCCGTGAGCACCTTGATCTGGATCGCGGTCGCGCTGGTCGTCATCGCCCTCTATCTGAGCTGGACCGCCGGACGCCTCGACCGGCTGCACAGCCGTCTGGACGCGGCGCGGGCCGCACTGGACGCGCAACTGCTGCGGCGTGCCTCCGTCGCGCAGGAGCTGGGCACCGCCGGAGTGCTCGACCCCGCCGCGTCGATCGTGCTGTACCAGGCCGCGCACGCCGCCCGGCAGTCCGAGGAGGAGCACCGCGAGGTCGCCGAGAGCGAGCTGAGCCAGGCGCTGCGGGCCGTCTTCCAGGACAGCTCACAGGCCGAGGCGGTACGGGGGGCGCCGGGCGGCGAGGAGGCGCTGGGGGAGCTCACGGAGGCGGTGAGGCGGGTGCCGATGGCCCGGCGGTTCCACAACGACGCGGTGCGCGCGGCGCGGGCGCTGCGCCGCCATCGCACGGTGCGCTGGTTCCGGCTGGCGGGTCACGCCCCGTTTCCGCTCGCCTTCGAGATGGACGACGAGCCCCCGGCGGCCCTCGGGCGGGTACCGGGCGCCGAGGAGGCCGAGCGCTGAAGAAAGCCCTGCGCTGAAGGAAGCCTGCGCGGCGACGGCAGAAGAGCCTGCCCCCGCCGCCTTCCGCGCACTGAGGATTCACCGGCTGTTTCGAGCCACCGGCCTTCGATTGGCCCTTGCCGTGCCCCGCCCCGAGCGGCTTTTGTCATTCGTGTAGCACACACGCTCGTGACCTGGACCGGATGGCCGGGTCATGTTCCGGTATCGAACGGCCCTACGATGGGCTCATCGCACTTTTCATTATCGAGTGAGGTCAAACCGTGTCCATCACGCCCGCCAGCACGCCCAACTCCGACGCCCCCGCGACCGGCACCGCCCGCGTCAAGCGCGGTATGGCCGAGCAGCTCAAGGGTGGCGTGATCATGGACGTCGTCACCCCCGAGCAGGCCAAGGTCGCCGAGGACGCCGGTGCCGTCGCGGTCATGGCACTCGAGCGGGTGCCGGCCGACATCCGTAAGGACGGCGGCGTGGCCCGGATGTCCGACCCGGACATGATCGAGGGCATCATCGGCGCCGTCTCCATCCCGGTCATGGCCAAGTCGCGGATCGGCCACTTCGTCGAGGCGCAGGTGCTGCAGTCGCTCGGCGTCGACTACATCGACGAGTCCGAGGTCCTCACCCCGGCCGACGAGGTCAACCACAGCGACAAGTGGTCCTTCACCACCCCCTTCGTCTGCGGAGCCACCAACCTGGGCGAGGCGTTGCGCCGGATCGCCGAGGGTGCGGCCATGATCCGTTCCAAGGGCGAGGCCGGCACCGGCAACGTCGTCGAGGCGGTCCGCCACCTGCGCCAGATCAAGGGCGAGATCGCCCGCCTGCGCGGCCTGGACAACCACGAGCTCTACGCGGCCGCCAAGGAGATCCGGGCCCCGTACGAGCTGGTCGCCGAGATCGCGCAGACCGGCAAGCTGCCGGTCGTGCTGTTCTCCGCCGGCGGTGTCGCCACCCCGGCCGACGCCGCGCTGATGCGCCAGCTCGGCGCCGAGGGCGTCTTCGTGGGCTCCGGCATCTTCAAGTCGGGCGACCCGGCCAAGCGCGCCGCCGCGATCGTGAAGGCCACCACCTTCTACGACGACCCCAAGGTCATCGCGGACGCGTCCCGGGACCTCGGCGAGGCCATGGTCGGCATCAACTGCGACACCCTCCCCGAGTCCGAGCGCTACGCCAGCCGCGGCTGGTAACCGGCGCTCGCACGGCACCACATGGCACCACGCGCCCGGCGTCCCGGCCCGGCGCGTGGTGCTCCTGACGTTCGAGAGGTCTTCGCTTCCGTGACTACGTCGTCCACTGCTTCCCTGCCGACCACGTCCACGCCCGACGCGCCCGTGATCGGTGTGCTCGCCCTCCAGGGCGATGTCCGCGAGCACTTCGCCGCGCTCACCGCGGCCGGGGCCACGGCCCGGCAGGTCCGCCGCCCCGAGGAACTCGCCGAGGTCGCGGCCCTGGTGATCCCGGGGGGCGAGTCGACCACCATGTCCAAGCTGGCGGTCATCTTCGGGCTGCTGGAGCCGCTGCGCGAGCGGGTCCGGGCCGGAATGCCGGTGTACGGTACGTGCGCGGGCATGATCATGCTCGCGGACAAGATCCTCGACGGCCGGGACGACCAGGAGACCATCGGCGGCATCGACATGATCGTGCGCCGCAACGCCTTCGGCCGTCAGAACGAGTCCTTCGAGGCCCGGGTCGACATCGAGGGCATCGAGGGCGGCCCGGTCGAGGGGCTCTTCATCCGCGCGCCGTGGGTCGAGTCCGTGGGCGGCGGTGCCCAGGTGCTCGCGACGTTCGACGGGCACACCGTCGCCGTCCGGCAGGGCAATGTCCTGGCGACCTCGTTCCACCCCGAGCTGACGGGTGACCACCGGGTGCACAAGCTTTTCGTAGAAATGGTGCGGCGCGCGTAGCGCTCGGTTGAGGGTGGTGGCGGGAGACGGGAGGGCTGGTCCGCGCCGCGGGCTGAACCGATCCCGGTAGGATCTCAGGCGTTGGTACAGCATTGGGTAACGCGAAGGAGACAGGCGGATGTCCGGCCACTCTAAATGGGCTACGACGAAGCACAAGAAGGCCGTGATCGATGCCAAGCGCGGCAAGCTCTTCGCGAAGCTGATCAAGAACATCGAGGTCGCGGCCCGGATGGGCGGTTCCGACCCGGAGGGCAACCCGACGCTCTTCGACGCCATCCAGAAGGCGAAGAAGTCGTCGGTTCCGAACAAGAACATCGACAGCGCGGTCAAGCGCGGCGCAGGTCTCGAGGCCGGTGGCGCCGAGTACGAGACGATCATGTACGAGGGCTACGGCCCCAACGGCGTGGCCGTGCTCATCGAGTGCCTGACCGACAACCGCAACCGCGCGGCCTCCGATGTCCGCGTCGCGATGACGCGCAACGGCGGCTCGATGGCCGACCCGGGCTCCGTGTCGTATCTGTTCAACCGTAAGGGCGTCGTCATCGTCCCCAAGGGCGAGCTCGCCGAGGACGACGTGCTGGGCGCGGTCCTGGACGCGGGCGCCGAGGAGGTCAACGACCTCGGTGAGTCCTTCGAGGTGATCAGCGAGGCCACCGACCTGGTCGCGGTCCGCACCGCCCTGCAGGGGGAGGGCATCGACTACGACTCGGCCGAGGCCAACTTCGTGCCCACGATGCAGGTCGAGCTCGAGGAAGACGCCGCGCGCAAGATCTTCAAGCTGATCGACGCTCTCGAGGACAGCGACGATGTGCAGAACGTCTTCGCCAACTTCGACGTCTCCGACGAGGTCATGGCCAAGGTGGACGCCTGACGGCGGATCGGCACGGCGGTCAACGCCTTCGGCCAACGCCGACGGGCCGGCGGGGCATCACCCCGCCGGCCCGTCGGCGTTGTCCGCGCCGGTGTTGTCGGTGGCAGCCGCTAGCCTGCAGGAACAGGTGACCGAAGCAGCGGTGAGGGGAGGGGCGCGGTGCGGGTGCTGGGCGTGGACCCGGGGCTGACCCGGTGCGGCGTCGGCGTGGTCGAGGGGGTCGCGGGCCGCCCGCTGCGGATGCTCGGCGTCGGCGTCGTCCGGACCGGGGCGGATCTCGCGATCGGCGACCGGCTCGTCCTCATCGAGCGCGGCATAGAGGAGTGGCTGGACGCCCACCGGCCCGAATCCGTCGCCGTGGAGCGGGTGTTCAGCCAGCACAATGTGCGCACCGTCATGGGCACCGCCCAGGCCAGCGCCGTCGCGATGCTGTGCGCGGCCCGCCGCGGGCTCCCGGTCGCGCTGCACACCCCCAGCGAGGTCAAGGCGGCCGTGACCGGATCCGGGCGCGCCGACAAGGCGCAGGTCGGCTCGATGGTGACCCGGCTGCTGCGGCTGGACGCACCGCCCAAACCGGCCGACGCGGCGGACGCCCTGGCGCTCGCCATCTGCCATATCTGGCGGGCTCCCGTGACCAACCGCCTCCAACAGGCCGTCGCCGCTCACCGCACCACGAATAACGCCCGCACCACGAATAGCGCTCGCACCGCGAGTCCCGACCGCCCCACGAGCACCGCGCGCACCACGAAAGGCCGTATCTCATGATCGCGTTCGTCTCCGGTCCGGTGGCGGCCGTCGCCCCGGACACCGCCGTGATCGAGGTCGGCGGGATCGGGATGGCGCTCCAGTGCACCCCCGCCACCCTGGCCGGGCTGCGCGTCGGCCAGCAGGCCCGGCTGGCCACCTCCCTCGTCGTCCGTGAGGACTCGCTGACCCTCTACGGCTTCGCCGACGACGACGAGCGCCAGGTCTTCGAGCTGCTCCAGACCGCCAGCGGGGTCGGCCCCCGGCTGGCCCAGGCCATGCTGGCGGTGCACTCCCCGGACGTGCTGCGGCTCGCGGTGTCCACCGGGGACGAGAAGGCGCTCACCGCCGTCCCCGGCATCGGTAAGAAGGGGGCGCAGCGGCTGCTGCTGGAGCTGAAGGACCGGCTCGGCGAGCCACTCGGCTCCGCCGTCCCCAGCGCCCGCTCCGCGGCGGCCCCCGGCTGGAGCGACCAGTTGCACACCGCGCTGGTCGGCCTCGGCTACGCCACCCGGGAGGCCGACGAGGCGGTGGCCGCCGTCACCCCGCAGGCCGAGGAGGCGGTGGCCGCGGGCGGCAAGCCCCAGGTGGCTCTGCTGCTGCGGGCCGCTCTGCAGACCCTGAACCGCACACGGTGAGCCACCGCGGCCGCGGCAGGCCGCGACCGGCGGCACCATTCCAGACGACATCGCGAGGCGAAACGCAGTGAACTGGGACGAGACCCCATCGGCCACCGCCGACGACGCCCCGCCCGGCCCGGGCGGCAGGCTGGTGGGCGCCGACGCCGACGGCGACGACCAGGCGGTGGAGGCCGCGCTGCGCCCGAAGGACCTCGGCGAGTTCGTCGGGCAGGAGCGGGTGCGCGAGCAGCTTGACCTGGTGCTCAAGGCGGCCCGGCAGCGCGGCGGCACCGCCGACCACGTGCTGCTCTCCGGCGCGCCCGGACTGGGCAAGACCACCCTCTCCATGATCATCGCCGCCGAGATGGCCGCCCCGATCCGGATCACCTCCGGCCCCGCCATCCAGCACGCCGGCGATCTGGCCGCGATCCTCTCCTCCCTCGCCGAGGGCGAGGTGCTCTTCCTGGACGAGATCCACCGGATGTCCCGGCCCGCCGAGGAAATGCTCTATATGGCGATGGAGGACTTCCGCGTCGACGTCATCGTCGGCAAGGGGCCCGGGGCCACCGCCATCCCGCTGGAGCTGCCGCCGTTCACGCTGGTCGGCGCCACCACCCGGGCCGGGCTGCTGCCGCCCCCGCTGCGCGACCGCTTCGGCTTCACCGGCCATATGGAGTTCTACGCCCCGGCCGAGCTGGAGCGGGTCATCCACCGCTCCGCCGGGCTGCTCGATGTGACCATCGAGGCCGAGGGCGCCTCCGAGATCGCGGGCCGCTCCCGCGGCACCCCCCGGATCGCCAACCGCCTGCTGCGCCGGGTGCGGGACTACGCCCAGGTCAAGGCCGACGGCGTGATCACGCGCGAGATCGCCGCCAGTGCCCTCGCCGTGTACGACGTGGACGAGCGCGGCCTGGACCGGCTGGACCGGGCGGTGCTCAGCGCCCTGCTCAAGCTGTTCGGCGGCGGCCCGGTGGGGCTGTCGACCCTGGCGGTCGCCGTGGGGGAGGAGCGTGAGACGGTCGAGGAGGTCGCCGAGCCCTTCCTGGTCCGGGAGGGGCTGCTGGCCCGTACGCCCCGGGGGCGGATCGGCACCCCGGCGGCCTGGGCCCATCTGGGGCTGACCCCGCCGCCGCAGACCGCCGGCGGCGGCCAGGCGGGGCTCTTCAAGGCGTGACGGGCCCTGCCCGGGGCATAAGCGCGCGCTTACCCTGCATCATGGCGTAGAGGACCAATAATGGCGGGGTCAGGAACCCCGGTACCGCGCCGGGCGTTGTTCCATTGGCGTGGGCTCGCTTAGACTCCGCCGATGCCGTCCGTATGCCGTCCGCTCACCGTGCGGTATACCCACCCCCGTAGACCAGGCCGCTCCCCCGCGGTCGTGTGAAGGAATTTCCGTCCCGTGAATATCGTGACTCTCCTGCCGTTCATCGTGCTCATCGGGGCCATGTTCCTGATGACGCGTTCGGCCAAGAACAAGCAGCGCAAGGCCCAGCAGATGCGCAGTGACATGCACCCGGGCACCGGCGTGCGGACCATTGGCGGCATGTACGCGACGGTCAAGGAGGTCCACGACGACACGGTCCTCCTCGAGGTGGCCCCCGGCGTGCACGCGATCTACGCGAAGAACTCGGTGGGCGCCGTCCTGGATGACGCCGAGTACAACCGCATCGTGCACGGCATCGACCCCGACGAGGACGTCGACGCCGCCGACACCCCTGTCGTTCCCGACGACGCCTCCTCGCTGACCGAGGCCGCCGACGCCGGTGATGGCGACTCCTCCGCCGACAAGGCCGACGCGGCCGAAGAAGAGGCGGACGAGAAGGCCGGGAAGACGGATGTCAAGAAGATCGACCTCGGCAAGGACGACGCCGTCGCGGCGAGCACTTCCGAGGACGAGAAGCGGGACGGCGGCACCGACGCGAAGTAAGTCCGTCATCCGGGAAACCGCGGCGCGCCCCCGCTTGGTGCGCCGCGGTTCCCTGAACGGTCTAGGCTCCGGCGGGGGCTCGTCCCCACAAGACTTCGTGGCCGCTCCGCGCACACCCGATGCGGGGCGGTTGGACAGGGAGATACGAGAAGGTGGCAGCACCGAAGAAGGGCCGCAGGTCCTCCGGGTCACAGGGCAGGCCCGGGCGCGCCTTGGCCGTCATCCTGATCGCCATCGTGGCGCTGACCGGAGGCATGTTCGTCTCCGGTCATACCACGCCGCGACTGGGTATCGATCTCGCGGGCGGCACCAGCTTCACGCTGGAGGCCAAGAACCAACCGGGCAAGCCCAACGCGATCAACACGGACAATATGAACACCGCCGTGAGCATCATCGAGCGGCGGGTCAACGGTCTGGGTGTGTCCGAGGCCGAGGTCCAGACGCAGGGCGAGAAGCACATCATCGTGAACATCCCCAAGGGGACGAACGCGAAGCAGGCCCGGCAGCAGGTCGGCACCACCGCCCAGCTCTACTTCCGGCCGGTGGCCACGACCACCAGCGGCCAGAAGACCCCCGAGCCCAGCTCCACCCCCAGCCCGTCCGCCAGCGCCGGCGGCAAGGGTGACGACAAGGGCGGCAAGCCGTCCGGCACGCCGTCGGCCTCCTCGTCGGCTTCCACGTCCTCCTCGGCCAGCCCGAGCACCCAGGGGCGGGCCCTCTCCGAGGGGCTGAAGGCCGACAAGAAGCCCAGCGAGACCCCCTCGCCGTCGAACACCCCGAAGCCCGACCCGTCCAAGAACCCGCCCGGCTCCACCAGCCAGGAGGAGCTGGCCAAGCAGTTCGCGGCCCTGGACTGCACCAAGCCGGCCGCCCGCGCCGCGGTCGCCGACAAGGCGGCCAACGCCAAGCCGAGCGACCCCGTGCTGGCCTGCAGCGAGAAGGGCGACTCCAAGTTCGTCCTCGGCCCCTCCGAGGTCGAGGGCACCGACGTGGACGACGCCTCCGCGGTCTTCGAGAGCCAGAACGGAGCGGGCTGGATCGTCCAGCTCGACTTCAACGGCAAGGGCTCCAAGAAGTTCGCCAAGACCACCGGCGAGCTCACCACCAAGCAGTCCCCGCAGAACCGCTTCGCGATCGTCCTGGACGGCGAGGTCGTCTCCGACCCCGAGGTCACCCAGGGCGCCATCACCGGCGGCCGGGCCACCATCTCCGGCGGTTTCACCCAGCAGAGCTCCGAGGACCTGGCCAACGTGCTGTCCTACGGTGCGCTCCCGCTGTCCTTCGACATCGCGGACGAGACCACCGTCTCCGCCGCGCTCGGCGGTGAGCAGCTGGACGCCGGTCTGGTCGCCGGTGCCATCGGCCTCGCGCTCGTCGTGATCTACCTGGTCGTCTACTACCGCGGTCTCGCCCTCGTGGCCATGGCCAGCCTCGGCGTCTCCGCGATCCTGACGTACACGATCATGGTGCTGCTCGGCCCGGGCATCGGCTTCGCGCTGAACCTGCCGGCGGTCTGCGGTGCGATCGTGGCCATCGGTATCACCGCCGACTCGTTCATCGTCTACTTCGAGCGGATCCGCGACGAGATCCGGGAGGGCCGCTCGCTGCGCCCCGCCGTGGAGCGCGGCTGGCCGCGGGCCCGGCGCACCATCCTGGTGTCGGACTTCGTGTCGTTCCTGGCCGCCGCGGTGCTCTACGTCGTCACCGTCGGCAAGGTGCAGGGCTTCGCCTTCACCCTGGGGCTCACCACGCTGCTCGACGTCGCCGTGGTGTTCCTCTTCACCAAGCCGCTGATGACGATCCTCGCCCGCCGCCCGTTCTTCGGGAACGGCCATTCGTGGTCCGGACTGGACCCCAAGCGCCTCGGGGTCACGCCGCCACTGCGCCGTCGCCGTCCCGCCGCCCCCGGCCCCGCCGACACGAAGGAGGCGTGAGATGTCGCGACTCGGCACTCTCGGCGCCAGGCTCTACCGAGGCGAGGTCGGCTACGACTTCGTCGGCAAGCGGAAGCTCTGGTACGGCGTCTCGATACTGATCACCATCACGGCCATCGTGGGCCTGGCGGTGCGCGGTCTGAACATGGGCATCGAGTTCTCCGGCGGCGCGGTCTTCACCACCCCGAACACCAAGGTCTCGGCCTCCGACCTGCGCCAGACGGCGGAGGACGCGTCCGGCGGCCACACCGTCGTCGTCCAGGAGCTCGGCCGGGGCGGCCTGCGGATCCAGATCAGCGAGCTGGGCACCAAGGAAGCCCTGCCGGTCCAGGAGAACCTCGCCAAGGAGCTGGGCGTCAAGACCAGCAAGATCGACACTCAGCTTGTCGGTCCGAGCTGGGGCGAGCAGATCGCCGGCAAGGCCTGGCAGGGTCTGGCGATCTTCATGGTGCTGGTGGTGATCTATCTCGCCATCGCCTTCGAATGGCGGATGGCGCTGGCCGCCCTGATCGCCCTGATCCACGACCTCACCATCACCGTCGGTGTCTACGCACTGGTCGGCTTCGAGGTCACCCCGGGCACCGTGATCGGTCTGCTGACGATCCTCGGATATTCGCTCTACGACACCGTCGTGGTCTTCGACGGCCTCAAGGAAGCGTCGAGGGATCTCACCAAGCAGACCCGCTTCACCTACAGCGAAATCGCCAACCGCAGCCTCAACTCGACCTTGGTGCGGTCCATCAACACCACGATCGTGGCGCTGCTGCCGGTTGGCGCGCTGCTGTTCATCGGTGGCGGTCTGCTCGGCGCGGGCATGCTCAACGACATCTCCCTGGCGCTCTTCGTGGGCCTCGCCGCCGGTGCGTACTCCTCGATCTTCATCGCGACCCCGCTGGTCGCGGATCTGAAGGAGCGCGACCCGAAGATGAAGGCCCTGGCCAAGCGGGTCAAGGCCAAGCGTGCCGCGTCCGCCAAGGCCGAGGCCGCCGAGTCGTCGTCCGACGAGGAGGAGGCCCCCGGCCTGGAGGACGCCGCCGCGGCCCCCTCCGGGGTCGTCGGTCAGCGTCGCCAGCCCGCCGCCCGTAACCGGGGGCGCGGCCGGCCGTCGGGCAAGCGGCGATGAGCGGGGGAGCCCGACGATGACCGAGACGACGAAGACCGCGGCGGATAGTCCCGACGGCAGTTCCGACGGATCCGGTGCGGCCGCCGCCGACGAGCTGCGCACACTGCTGCTCAGCCGGATCCAGGACGTGCCGGACTACCCCAAGCCGGGCGTGATGTTCAAGGACATCACCCCGCTGCTCGCCGACGCCACCGCCTTCGGCGCGCTCACCGAAGCGCTCGCCGAGCTGTGCGTCCGGCACCGGGCGGACAAGGTGGTGGGCCTGGAGGCGCGTGGCTTCATCCTCGCCGCCCCGGCCGCCGTCCGCGCCGGAATCGGCTTCGTACCGGTCCGCAAGGCCGGCAAGCTCCCCGGGGCGACGCTCGGCCAGGCGTACGAGCTGGAGTACGGCACCGCCGAGATCGAGATACACGCCGACGCGCTGGAGCCCGGTGACCGGGTCCTGGTGATCGACGACGTACTGGCCACCGGCGGCACCGCCGAGGCGTCCCTGCAGCTCATCCGGCGGGCCGGCGCCCAGATCGCCGGGGTCGCCGTGCTGCTGGAGCTCGGCTTCCTCGACGGCCGTGGCCGTCTGCTGGCCGCGCTCGACAGCGCCCCGCTGGAGGCCCTGATCACGGTCTGAGCCGGATGACGGGCCCGTACGCCGGGCCGGGGCCCGTACGCCGGGCCGGGGCCCGCACAGCGGGCCGAGAAGACCGCCGGAGGGCGGGGACCGCGCACCGCCGGTCCCCGCCCTCCGTCATGCCGCCACATGCCTCCGTCATGCCCGGCTTGGCAGTCGGCAGGCAAGCGGAGTGGCGGGATCGATACCATGGCAGCCTGACCTCTCGAGGTCCGGACCGCTTGAGGAGTGCTCTTGCCAGACGAGGCCCAGCCGCTCTCGCCCAAAGTCCGTCCGGGCGGAACCCCCTCCGGACAGCCGGAGGCGCCCACCGCCGCCGAACCGACGGCGGCCTCCGGCGTGCCCAAGAACAGCGGCGACAGCCCGGTCCGGCGCGGCCCCGAGCAGACGAGCCCGAAGCCCGCCACGGGCCGCTCCAGCAACCTGCCCGCCACCACGCCCCCCGCGCGCCCCGTACAGAGCCCCGCGCCCCGCTCCGGCTCGTCCAACCGCGTCCGGGCCCGCCTGGCGCGCCTGGGCGTCCAGCGCTCCAGCCCGTACAACCCGGTGCTGGAGCCGCTGCTGCGGATCGTGCGCGCCAACGACCCCAAGGCGGAAGCCTCGACGCTGCGCCAGATCGAGCGCGCGTACCAGGTGGCCGAGCGCTGGCACCGCGGACAGAAGCGCAAGAGCGGCGATCCGTACATCACCCACCCCCTCGCGGTGACCACGATCCTGGCCGAGCTGGGTATGGATCCGGCCACTTTGATGGCCGGGCTGCTGCATGACACCGTCGAGGACACCGAATACGGCCTGGACACCCTGCGCCGGGACTTCGGCGACCAGGTCGCCCTGCTCGTCGACGGCGTCACCAAGCTGGACAAGGTCAAGTTCGGCGAGGCGGCCCAGGCCGAGACCGTGCGCAAGATGGTCGTCGCCATGGCCCGGGACCCCCGGGTGCTGGTCATCAAGCTGGCCGACCGGCTGCACAACATGCGCACCATGCGCTACCTCAAGCGGGAGAAGCAGGAGAAGAAGGCCCGCGAGACCCTCGAGATCTACGCCCCGCTCGCCCACCGCCTGGGCATGAACACCATCAAATGGGAGCTGGAGGACCTCGCCTTCGCGATCCTCTACCCCAAGATGTACGACGAGATCGTGCGGCTGGTCGCCGAGCGGGCCCCCAAGCGCGACGAGTACCTGGCCGTCGTCACCGACCAGGTCCAGGGCGATCTGCGGGCGGCACGGATCAAGGCGACCGTCACCGGCCGGCCGAAGCACTACTACTCCGTCTACCAGAAGATGATCGTGCGCGGCCGCGACTTCGCCGAGATCTACGACCTGGTGGGCATCCGGGTGCTCGTCGACACCGTCCGCGACTGCTACGCGGCGCTCGGGACCATCCACGCGCGGTGGAACCCGGTGCCCGGGCGGTTCAAGGACTACATCGCGATGCCCAAGTTCAACATGTACCAGTCGCTGCACACGACGGTCATCGGGCCCAGCGGCAAACCGGTCGAGCTGCAGATCCGCACCTTCGACATGCACCGTCGCGCCGAGTACGGCATCGCCGCGCACTGGAAGTACAAGCAGGAGGCGGTGGCCGGCGCCTCCAAGGTGCGCACCGATGTGCCCCGTAAGGCGGGCAAGGACGACGCCATCAACGACATGGCGTGGCTGCGGCAGCTCCTGGACTGGCAGAAGGAGACCGAGGACCCGGGCGAGTTCCTGGAGTCCCTGCGCTTCGACCTGTCCCGCAACGAGGTCTTCGTCTTCACGCCCAAGGGCGATGTCATAGCGCTTCCGGCCGGGGCCACCCCGGTCGACTTCGCATACGCCGTACACACCGAGGTCGGCCACCGCACCATCGGGGCGCGGGTCAACGGTCGGCTGGTGCCGCTGGAGTCGACCCTCGACAACGGCGACCTGGTGGAGGTCTTCACCTCCAAGGCGGCGGGCGCCGGGCCGTCCCGCGACTGGCTGGGCTTCGTCAAGTCGCCCCGCGCCCGTAACAAGATCCGCGCCTGGTTCTCCAAGGAGCGCCGCGACGAGGCCATCGAGCAGGGCAAGGACGCGATCGTCCGGGCGATGCGCAAGCAGAACCTGCCCATCCAGCGGATCCTGACCGGGGACTCCCTGGTCACCCTCGCCCATGAGATGCGCTACCCGGACATCTCCGCGCTCTACGCGGCTATCGGCGAGGGCCATGTCTCCGCGCAGAACGTGGTGCAAAAGCTCGTCCAGGCGCTCGGCGGCGAGGATGCCGCCAACGAGGACATCGCCGAGACCGCCCCGCCCATCCGCCGCTCCAAGCGCCGCTCCAGCGCCGATCCGGGCGTCGTGGTCAAGGGTGTCGAGGATGTGTGGGTCAAGCTGGCCCGCTGCTGTACGCCGGTCCCCGGCGACCCCATCATCGGCTTCGTCACCCGCGGCAGCGGTGTCTCGGTGCACCGCGCCGACTGTGTCAACGTGGACTCGCTCTCCCAGCAGCCCGAGCGCATCCTCGACGTCGAATGGGCGCCCACCCAGTCGTCGGTCTTCCTGGTCGCCATCCAGGTCGAGGCGCTGGACCGGTCCCGGCTGCTGTCGGACGTCACCCGCGTGCTGTCCGACCAGCACGTCAACATCCTCTCGGCGGCCGTGCAGACCTCCCGCGACCGGGTGGCCACCTCGCGCTTCACCTTCGAGATGGGTGACCCCAAGCACCTGGGCCACGTCCTGAAGGCCGTACGGGGCGTCGAGGGCGTCTACGACGTCTACCGGGTCACCTCGGCCCGCGCCCGCTGAGAACCCGCGCCCGCTGAGAACCCGCGCCCGCTGAGAAAACGCGCCCGCTGAGCACACGACGGCGGCGGCCCCCGGCGCCTTCGCACCGGGGGCCGCCGCCGTATCGACCGGATCAGCGGATCGGCATCAGCCGCCGAACTCCTGCAGGCCCTTCAGCGCCTGGTCCAGCAGCGCCTGCCGGCCCTCGAGCTCCTTGGAGAGCTTGTCGGCCTTCGCGTTGTTCCCCGCCGCGCGGGCCGCGTCGATCTGCCTGCGCAGCTTGTCGACGGCGTCCTGCAACTGGCCCGTGAGCCCCTGGGCGCGCGCCCGCGCCTCGGGGTTGGTCCGCCGCCAGTCCGCCTCCTCGGCCTCCTGGATGGCGCGCTCCACCGCGTGGATCCGGCCCTCGATCCGGGCCCGGGCGTCCCTCGGCACATGGCCGACGGCCTCCCACCGTTCGTTGACCGACCTGAAGGCCGCGCGGGCCGCCTTCAGGTCCGAGATCGGCAGCAGCTTCTCGGCCTCGACGACGAGCTCCTCCTTACGGGTGAGATTCTCCCGCTGCTCGGCGTCGCGCTCCGCGAAGACCTCACTGCGCCCCTGGAAGAAGATGTCCTGCGCACCGCGGAAGCGGTTCCACAGGTCCTCCTCGGCCTCGCGCTGCGCACGGCCCGCGGCCTTCCAGTCCGCCATCAGCTCCCGGTACCGGGCCGCGGTCGGGCCCCAGTCGGTGGAGCCGGAGAGCGCCTCGGCCTCGGCGACCAGCTTCTCCTTGGTCTGACGGGCCTCCTCGCGCTGTGCGTCCAGGGCCGCGAAATGCGCCTTGCGGCGCTTGGAGAACGCCGAGCGGGCGTGCGAGAAGCGGTGCCACAGCTCGTCGTCCGCCTTGCGGTCCAGGCGCGGCAGGCCCTTCCAGGTGTCCACCAGGGCGCGCAGCCGCTCCCCGGCCGCCCGCCACTGCTCGCTGGCGGCCAGCTGCTCGGCCTCGGCGACCAGGTCCTCCTTGGCCCTGCGGGCCTCGTCGGCCTGGACCGCCTTGGCCGCCTTGCGCTGCTCGCGGCGGGCGTCGACGTCCCCGGCGAGCTTGTCGAGCCGCTCCCTCAGCGCGTCCAGATCGCCGACCACGTGATGCTCGTCGAGCTGGTGCCGGATGTGGTCGATGGCCGCCGTCGCGTCCTTGGCCGACAGATCGGTGGTCTTGACCCGGCGCTCGAGGAGACCGATCTCGACGACCAGACCGTCGTACTTGCGCTCGAAGTAGGCGAGGGCCTCTTCCGGCGATCCCGCCTGCCACGATCCGACGACCTGCTCACCGTCGGCCGTACGCACGTATACGGTCCCCGCCTCGTCGACGCGGCCCCAAGGCTCGCTGCTCACAGCGCCTCCTCCACATGATGCCGGGGCGGGCGCGCGGCCCGCCGGCATCGTCCACAGTTTCTTCCGGCCGGGATGCGCCCTGGCCGGTCTCACGGCAGGGTGGCGGCCTCCGGGGCAGGCACCCTACACAACGCCAACATAGGCGACCGGTGCCCCGGCTGTCCGTATCCTGCGCGACCGAAATTTCGCAGTACGCGCGTCGGCGACCTCAGGACTTGCCGACCGTCGCCTTGTTGATCACGACGCTGGCGTTGGGGGCGGTGTTCATCGTCTGGTCCGGGGCTCCCGCCCCCGCGTCGGCGATCTTCTTCAGGACCTTCATCCCGGCCTTGTCCACGGTGCCGAAGGGCGTGTAGTAGGGCGGGAGCTCGCTCTCCTTGTAGACCAGGAAGAACTGGCTGCCGCCGGTGTTCTTGCCCTGCTTGGTCTGCGGGTTGTACTGGTTGGCCATGGCGACGGTCCCGGCCGGGTACTTGCCGCCCTTGACCGAGGGGTCCTTCAGGTTCTCGTCCGGGAGGGTGTAGCCGGGGCCGCCCGCGCCGGTGCCCTGCGGGTCACCGCACTGCAGCACGTAGATCCCCGAGTTCACCAGCCGGTGGCACTTGGTGTGGTCGAAGTAGCCCTCGCCCGCCAGGAAGCCGAAGGAGTTGACCGTGTGCGGCGCCTTGCCGGCGTCCATGGCCACGGAGATGTCCCCGCAGGTCGTCTCCAGCTTCATCGTGTAGGAGGCCGACTTGTCGACCGTGAGCGCCGGCTCCTTCTTCCACGACAGCTTCTTCGGCTTCTTGCCCGCGACCGCCTTCGCCTCCTTGGCACAGGGGTCCGGCGCCTTGCTGGTGGGGGCGGCCGAGGGGGTGCCGGACGCGGCGGCGTCGTCCTTCGTCTTGTCCTTGTCGCTTCCGGACAGCGCGCCCGTGGCCGCGATGGCACCGCCACCGGCCAGGACCACGGCCAGTACGGCGGCGATCACGACATTGCGCTGGCGCGTCTTGTGCCGGGCGGATTCGCGCCGCTGCTGCTGGCGAAGGTACTTCTCCCGGGCGAGTTGCCGCCGCCGCTGCTCGTTAGTGACCACCGGGTCGTCTCCTCAAGGCGTGTGCCGTCAGTGTCCTGCTGTTGTGCGTGAGGGCTCGGCCGTACCGTATACGGGTTCGCTGTGGTGGGGGCGCCGCCGGTAGGCTCTGAAGCCGCCGACAATCTTCCACCGGACGACTTTTAAGGACGATCGTGCTCATTGCCGGGTTCCCCGCCGGGGCCTGGGGGACCAATTGCTATCTGGTCGCCCCCGCCGCCGGTGAGGAGTGCGTGATCATCGACCCGGGCCATCAGGCGGCCCAAGGCGTCGCGGAGGCGGTCGCCAAGCACCGGCTCAAGCCCGTCGCCGTCGTCCTCACCCACGGCCATATCGACCATGTCGCCTCGGTCGTCCCGGTGTGCGGCGCGCATGACGTACCGGCCTGGATCCATCCGTCCGACCGCTACATGATGAGCGACCCCGAGAAGGCCTTCGGGCGCTCCATCGGCATGCCGCTGATGGGCGAACTCACCGTGGGCGAGCCGGACGACGTCAAGGAGCTGGCCGACGGCGCCGAGCTGAAGCTGGCCGGTCTCGACCTCACCGTCGCGCACGCCCCGGGCCATACCAAGGGGTCGGTGACCTTCCGGATGCCCGAGCAGGCGGACGTCCCGTCCGTCTTCTTCGCGGGCGATCTGCTCTTCGCCGGCTCCATCGGACGCACCGATCTGCCCGGCGGCGATCACGCCGAGATACTCGAGTCGCTGGCCCGTGTGGTCCTGCCGCTCGACGACTCGACCGTGGTGCTGTCCGGCCATGGCCCCCAGACCAGCATCGGCCGTGAGCGCGCCACCAACCCGTATCTGCGCGAGGTGGCCGCCGGCCTGGGAGACGGCGCGCAGCGCCCGGCTCCGCGACGAGGAATGTGACGAGAGACTTCCGTTGAGCACCTTCAAAGCCCCCCGGGGCACGTATGACCTGATCCCGCCGGCCTCCGCGGCGTACCTGGCGGTGCGCGAGGCGATCGCCGCACCGCTCAAGCGCTCCGGCTACGGCTATATCGAGACCCCCGGTTTCGAGAACGTGGAGCTCTTCGCGCGCGGCGTCGGCGAGTCCACCGACATCGTGACCAAGGAGATGTACACCCTCACCACCAAGGGCGGCGACGAGCTCGCGCTGCGCCCCGAGGGCACCGCCTCGGTGCTGCGCGCCGCCCTGGAGGCCAATCTGCACAAGGCCGGATCGCTGCCGGTCAAGCTCTGGTACTCGGGTTCGTACTACCGCTACGAGCGGCCGCAGAAGGGCCGCTACCGCCACTTCTCGCAGGTCGGCGCGGAGGCGATCGGCGCCGAGGACCCGGCCCTGGACGCCGAGCTGATCATCCTGGCCCACGACGCGTACCGCTCGCTGGGGCTGCGCGACTTCCGCATCCTGCTGAACTCGCTGGGCGACGCCACCTGCCGCCCCGTCTACCGGGCCGCCCTCCAGGACTTCCTGCGCGGCCTCGACCTGGACGAGGACACCCGGGCGCGCGTCGAGATCAACCCGCTGCGGGTGCTGGACGACAAGCGCGAGGCGGTGCGCGAGCAGCTCACCGGCGCCCCACTGCTGCGCGACTACCTGTGCGAGGAGTGCAAGGCGTACCACGCGGAGGTCCGCGAGCTGATCACCGCGCGCGGCGTGGCCTTCGAGGACGACGCGAAGCTGGTGCGCGGCCTGGACTACTACACCCGCACCACCTTCGAGTTCGTCCACGACGGGCTGGGCTCGCAGTCCGCGGTCGGCGGCGGCGGCCGTTACGACGGGCTGTCCGAGATGATCGGCGGCCCGGCGCTGCCCTCGGTGGGCTGGGCGCTCGGCGTCGACCGTACGGTGCTGGCGCTGGAGGCCGAGGGCATCGAGCTGAACCTCCCCGATGCCGTCAGCGTCTTCGCGGTGCCGCTGGGGGAGGAGGCCAGGAAGGTCCTCTTCGGCGTGGTCGGCGAGCTCCGCACGGCGGGTGTCGCCACGGACTTCGCCTACGGCGGCAAGGGCCTCAAGGCCGCGATGAAGGCGGCCAACCGCAGCGGTGCGCGCTACGCGATCGTGGCGGGCGAGCGCGACCTCGCCGAGGACGTGGTCCAGCTCAAGGACATGGAGTCCGGCGAGCAGGCGCCGGTGCCCCTGGCCGAGGTGGTCGAGGCGATCCAGTCGCGCCTCGCCTGAGCGACGCTCGAAGAGGGGCCCGGGGATTTCTCCGGGCCCCTCTTCGCTTTCGCTGCCCCTACAGCAGGCCCAGCCGCATCGCGCTGGTGACCGCCGCGGTGCGGTCGTCCACGCCCAACTTGCCGAAGGCCCGCAGCAAATGGGTCTTCACCGTGGATTCGCCGATGAACAGACGTCGTCCGATCTCCGCATTGGTGCACCCCTGGGCGACCAGCCGCAGCACGGCCGTCTCCCGCTCGGAGAGGCGGGGCCGCTCGGGCCGGTCGCGCAGCTGGTCCATGAGCCGGGCGGCGACGGACGGGGCCAGGACCGTCTCGCCGCGAGCCGCGGAGCGTACGGCCTCGGCCAGTTCGGCGCGGGCCATGTCCTTGAGCAGATAGCCCGCCGCGCCCGCCTCCACCGCGCGCAGGATGTCCCCGTCCGTCTCGTACGTGGTGAGCACGATCACCCGGGACGGCAGCCCGGCGGCGGTCATCCGGGCGATCGACTCCACCCCGCCCCCGTCCGGCATCCGCAGGTCCATCAGCACCACATCGGGCCGCAGCGAGACGCACAGCGCCTCCGCCCGCGGCCCGCTGTCCGCCTCGCCGACCACGGTCAGATCGGGTTCGGCGCCGAGCATGCCGCGCAGCCCCTCCCGCACCACCGGGTGGTCGTCCGCGATCAGGATCCGGATCACCGTGCGCTCCTCTTTTTTCGTACCGTCGGCCGGGAGGGATGGAGGGACGGGGCGGTCGGCTGGACGGGCAGTTCGAGCGTGACCGTCGTTCCCTCGCCGGGGGCGGCGGTCACCTCCGCCGTGCCACCCACCTCGCCCGCCCGTGCCCGTAGCCCGGCCAGGCCGTAGCCCTCGCGCGGGGCGCGTGGGTCGAAGCCGCGGCCGGTGTCCCGGACCCGCAGCCGCAGCGCGTCCTCGCCGTAGCCGAGCGCGATGGTGACGGCGGTGCCCGGCCCCGCGTGCCGACGGGCGTTGGACAGCGCCTCCTGGCAGCCGCGCAGCGCCACCACCTCCACGGCGGCGGGCAGCGGCCGGACCGCCCCCGAGACCTCGACGCGGGCGGCGGAGCCGGTCTGCTCCCCGTGGCGCGCGGCCAGCCGCCGCAGCGCGTCGGGGAGCGAACTGCCGTCCAGGTCGGCCGGGCCCGCCCCGGCGACCAGGGCGCGGGCCTCCGCGAGGTTCTCCCGTGCCGTACGGGCCATGAGGCCCAAGTGGCGGCGGGCCAGCGGCATATCGTGGTCCAGCTCCGACTCCACGGCCTGAACGAGCATCACCAGACTGGTGAAGCCCTGGGCGAGGGTGTCGTGGATCTCCCGGGTCAGCCGCTCCCGCTCCGCGAGGGCGCCGTGCGCGGCCGACAGCCGGGCCACCTCCTCGCGGCTGGCGTCCAACTCGGCGATCAGCCGGGCCCGCTCGGCGCTCTGCTGGAGCACCATGATGATCCAGCTGCCGATGATCAACGAGAAGGCCCATGAGACGGCCGCGAAGAGGGAGTTGAAGAACAGATCCCCGGAATCGGGCCGCTCCACGAACGCCCAGACCACCACCGGGACGACATTGATCACGGTGACGGCGATCAGCGCCCCACGCATCCGGAGCAGCATGAAGCACTGGGGCGCCAGCGCGAAGATGGCGATCCGGGTCTCCCCGACCAGCGCCGAGGGCACCACGAACAGCAGGAACAGCCCCACCAGATAGACCAGCGCGCGGGGCTGGTCCTCGCCTTCCGCCAGCAGCACCGGCCGGCCCACCAGCACATACCACGGCGCGGTCGCGGCGAAGAAGGACGCCGCGACCACGCGCAGTCCTGTCCCGGGGTCCGATCCGCCCAGCACGAACAGGAACGTGGCGGCGAACACGATCGCGAAATAGACGTCCCAGCGGCGGTACGTGCGGTAGTACACGTCCGGATCGCGCGGCCCGGCCGGTTCGCTCAGCCGTCCCGGTGGCTCTTCCAACGGAAGGTCAGCAGACACAGCACCAATCCTCCGACGCACCACGCGCCCAGCACCAGGGCGATCCGCCCGTACTCCCAGGAGCCCGCCTGCTCCAGCACGGCCGCCGACTCCGGCAGGAACACTCCTCGGAACCCCTGGCACATCCACTTCAGCGGGAAGAGGGCACCCACGTTCAGCATCCAGTCCGGCAGCGTGTCGATCGAGATGAAGACGCCGGAGATGAACTGCAGCACCAGGAACGGCAGGACCACCACCGAAGTGGCGCTCCTGCCGGAGCGCGGCACACTGCTGATCGCGATGCCCAGCAGCGCACAGCCGGTCAGCCCGAGGGCGAAGACCCAGGCGAAGGTGAACCACGTGGCCGCCCCCGTGGGCAGATCGAGGTCGAAGAGCGCGGCGCCGACGGCCAGCAGCAGCACCGTCTCGGCGATCCCGGACACCAGGACCAGCCACAGCTTGCCGAGGAAGTACGCGGCCGGGGGCATCGGCGTACCGCGCAGCCGCCGCAGCACCTTCTCGTCCCGTTCGAGCGCGATGGAGACGCCCAGCGACTGGAAGCTGGTCGACATCACCCCCGACGCGATCATCGCCGCGGCGTACAGCTGAGAGGCGGTCACGCCCGCGCCCCGCACATCGTTCCGGAAGATCGAGGCGAACAGGGCCAGGAAGACGACGGGGAAGGCGAAGGTGAAGACCACCTGTTCGCGCTGGCGGAAGAACTGCCTGAGCTCGAGGGCGCCCCGGTGCAGCCCGAGGGTCCAGGCGCCGGGCAGCCGCGCGGGGGTGGCCGCGCCGGTGTGCCGGGCACCGGAGGAGGTGGTGCTCGTGGTGGTCATCGCGTGCCCTCCCCGGGCTGCTCGTCGAGTTGGCCGGTGAGCCGCAGATAGACGTCCTCCAGGGTCGGCCGGGAGATCCGCAGCCCCGGAATCTCCCCGTCGAAGCGGCGCATCAGCCCCGCGACGGTACGGGTCGGGGTCTCCGTCTCCTCCTGGCGCGCCCCGTCGCCGGGCTCGATCCAGTGGACCGTCGCCCGGCTTCCGTGCCGCTCGCGCAGTTCGGCGGGTGCGCCCTCGGCGACGACCTTGCCCGCGGCGATGACCGCGAGCCGGTCGGACAGCGCCTCCGCCTCGTCGAGATAGTGCGTGGTGAGCACGATCGTGGTGCCCTCGTCCGCCAGCCGCCGGATCAGCTCCCAGAACCGCCGCCGTGCCGCCGGGTCGAAGCCCGTCGTCGGTTCGTCCAGCAGCAACAGCTCCGGATCGCCGATCACCCCGAGCGCCACGTCCAGCCGGCGCCGCTGGCCGCCCGACAGCGCCTTGATCCGGCTGCCCGTCTTGGCCTCCAGGCCGACCAGGCCGATGACCTCGTCGGGGTCGCGCGGGCGCGGGTAGTAGCGGGCGAAATGCCGCACGGTCTCCCGCACCGTCAACTCGGCCGGGGCGGATTCATCCTGCCAAACGATGCCGATCCGGGAACGCCATTCCCGTCCCCCGGAGGCGGGGTCCCGGCCCAGCACCGTGACCTCTCCCGCGTCCCGGCTCCGATGGCCCTGGAGGATCTCCACCATGGTGCTCTTGCCCGCCCCGTTGGGCCCCAGGACGCCGAACACCTCACCCTGCCGGATGCCCAGGTCAACGCCGTCCAGTGCGGTCACCGCGCCATAGCGCTTGCGCAGTCCGCGGACCTGTATCGCTTCGTCTGCCATATCCATGAGCGTGAGGGTGTCGCGCTCGTCCCGGGGACGACCGGGAAGCCCGTCTTATGTCCTCCGAACGGGTGACAGGACACCATGGCATGGCCTGGATGAGCGGGCCGTACGGCGGGGGCGGGTGCGGCACAATGGCCGTGCCCGACGGGGCTGAACACGGTGGAGAGCGACGGACGGCGAGTATGGCGACGACAGTGATGGACGACGTGGAGTCCGGCGAGGCGCGGGACGGCGTGCGGACCGGGACGGGGGGCAGTCGCGCCTTCGCCCTTCTGCTCGTGATCACCGGTGCGCTGGGGCTTCTCGCGGCCTGGGTCATCACGATCGACAAGAACAAGATCCTCGAGTACAAGGCCGACGGTAAGGTCTTCACGCCCGGCTGCAGCCTCAACCCCGTCGTCTCCTGCGGCAACATCATGGAGAGCGACCAGGCGCAGGCGTTCGGCTTCCCGAACCCGATGCTCGGCCTGGTCGCCTA
Source organism: Streptomyces violaceusniger Tu 4113 (assembly GCF_000147815.2). Lineage (NCBI taxonomy): Bacteria > Bacillati > Actinomycetota > Actinomycetes > Kitasatosporales > Streptomycetaceae > Streptomyces > Streptomyces violaceusniger. The sequence continues at coordinate 3,140,070 of NC_015957.1, forward strand.
CGGCATCGTGATCTGTGTGGGCATCTCCCTGCTGACCGGGGCACGCTTCCCGCGCTGGTACTGGCTGACCTTCAACGCGGGCACGCTCTTCGGCGTCGGCTTCGTGACCTGGCTGCAGTACGAGTCGCTGTACGTCATCGGCTCGCTGTGCCTGTGGTGCTGCCTCGCCTGGGTCGCCACCATCGTGATGTTCTGCTACGTCACCGGCCACAACCTCAAGCACGGATACCTTCCCGCGCCCGACGGCCTGCGGCGCGGGCTCATGGAGTTCCACTGGGTGGTCCCGGTGATGTGGATCGGGGTCATCGGAATGCTGATCCTGACCCGCTGGTGGGACTTCTGGACGGGCGCTCAGGGCTGAAGCCCGTGCCTTCCGAACGCTGAGCCCGGCGGCGTTGTCGGAGGGTTGGCATAGGCTTCCCGTCGTGGAGCCAGACCTGTTCACCGCCGCCGCAGAGGACCGCCAGGAGAAGGACCCGGCCAGCAGCCCGCTGGCCGTGCGGATGCGTCCGCGCACCCTCGACGAGGTCGTGGGCCAGCAGCATCTGCTGCGCCCCGGATCGCCGCTGCGCCGGCTCGTGGGCGAGGGTGGCGGGGGTCCGGCCGGGCCATCGTCGGTGATCCTCTGGGGCCCGCCGGGGATCGGCAAGACGACGCTGGCGTATGTGGTCAGCCAGGCCACCCAGAAGCGCTTCGTCGAGCTGTCGGCCATCACCGCGGGGGTCAAGGAGGTCCGGGCCGTCATCGACGGCGCGCGCCGCTCCTCCGGCGCGTACGGGCGGGACACCGTCCTCTTCCTCGACGAGATCCACCGCTTCAGCAAGGCCCAGCAGGACTCGCTGCTGCCCGCCGTGGAGAACCGCTGGGTGACGCTGATCGCGGCCACCACCGAGAATCCGTACTTCTCCGTGATCTCCCCGCTGCTGTCCCGCTCGCTGCTGCTCACCCTGGAGTCGCTGACCGACGACGATCTGCGCGGGCTGCTGCGGCGCGCGCTCACCGACGAGCGCGGGCTCGGCGGAGCGGTCACCCTCCCCGAGGACGCCGAAGCGCATCTGCTGCGCATAGCGGGCGGCGACGCCCGGCGGGCGCTCACCGCGCTGGAGGCGGGCGCCGGGGCGGCCCTGGACAAGGGCGAGGCCGAGGTCACCCTCACCTCGCTGGAGGAGGCGGTCGACCGGGCCGCGGTGAAGTACGACCGCGCGGGCGACCAGCACTACGACGTGGCCAGCGCCCTCATCAAGTCCATCCGCGGCTCGGATGTGGACGCGGCGCTGCACTATCTGGCCCGGATGATCGAGGCGGGGGAGGACCCGCGGTTCATCGCCCGCCGGCTGATGATCTCGGCGAGCGAGGACATCGGCCTCGCCGATCCGACCGCCCTGCCCCCCGCCGTGGCCGCGGCGCAGGCGGTCGCCCTGATCGGCTTCCCGGAGGCGGCGCTCACCCTGAGCCATGCCACGATCGCCCTGGCGCTCGCGCCCAAGTCCAACGCCGCGACCACGGCGATCGGCGCGGCGCTGGCGGATGTGCGGGCGGGCCTGGCCGGGCCGGTGCCGCCGCATCTGCGTGATGGCCACTACCAGGGCGCCAAGAAGCTCGGCCACGCACAGGGCTATCTCTATCCGCACGATCTGCCGGGCGGGATCGCGGCGCAGCAGTACGCGCCGGACACGATCCACGGCAAGCGGTATTACGAGCCCACGCGGTACGGCGCCGAGGCGCGGTACGCGGATGTGGTGGAGCGGGTGCGGGCGCGGCTGCGGGGCGACCGGCCGCCGTCCGCCGACGGTCCGGCCCCGGCCTCGTCGTAGCGGCCCGGCCTGCGGCCGCCGCGCCCGCGCCGATCACCCCACTCGCAGGCTCAGCTCGTCGCCGCGTCGAACAGGGCGTGCATCGCGTACCGCAGCTCGGTCACGTTCCGCACCGGCTCGGGGAAGTCGAAGCGCGCGTCGAACGGCCGGTCCGCCTCGTCCGTGAAGCGCACCCGCAGACCGAAGCGGTCCAGCGCCACGGGGGTGGCCGCGCCCCGGGTGCAGACCACGTCGGAGCGGTCGCCGAGCAGTGCGCACAGCCCGCGCACCTGCTCGCTGTGGGCGGCGTGCAGATGCTGGAGCAGATCGGCCTCGTGCCGCACGAGCGGATCGGGGCCGGCGGTCGTGAAGTCGTCCGGCTCGACGCCGTCCGCACCCCACAGGTCGTCCACGCACGCCTCGCCGACCTCCAGCCGCAGCAGCGTCCAGGCGGCTCTCCCGGCGGGCCCCACTCCGGTGGCCGGCCCACCGGACCGCCGGGGCCGCGGCGCCTGGTCGAGGCCGAGCAGTTCGCCCACCGGATGCCGCTCGGCCAGCAGCGCCGCCGCGGCGCGCGTGCGCTCGCCGCAGGGGATGGGGGTGAGCCAGCCGGCCACCCAGGCGCGACCGCGGATCCGCTGGGGCATCGCGACGGGGGCGACGTCGGTGATCTCCATCACGCAGGTCAGTTCGTCGTCCTGGGCGTGTGCGGCGGCCCGGGCGGGAGGGGAGCCGCTGGGGACCAGCAGCAGCACATCTCCGTCCGGGGCGACCGTCCGGGCGGCCGGACAGTCGGCCCCCAGGTCAGCCAGGGCCTCGATTCCGGGAATCGTCAACGAAGCCGTAGCCTTGGATTCAACGAGAGTACGTACGCGCTCTGCCGGCGACGGCCGCAGGGCGTCTTCCTTGGGACGCGGCTGACCCTCCTCGGGGCTCTGACCAGTGCTGGGCAGGGGGATCCCAGGTCGAAACATGCGTTCTCCTCGGCTAAGGTAAGGCTCACCTAACTTACATGGAGGTTCGTTCCCCGTGAACCAGTCGCGTCCCAAGGTCAAGAAGTCGCGGGCGCTGGGCATTGCTCTGACCCCGAAGGCCGTCAAGTACTTCGAGGCCCGCCCGTACCCGCCGGGCGAGCACGGCCGTGGCCGCAAGCAGACCAGTGACTACAAGGTCCGGCTGCTGGAGAAGCAGCGCCTGCGCGCCCAGTACGACATCAGCGAGCGCCAGATGGCCCGTGCCTACGACCGCGCTCGGAAGGCCGGAGGCAAGACGGGCGAGGCTCTGGTCATCGAGCTCGAGCGCCGTCTGGACGCGCTCGTCCTGCGGTCGGGCATCGCCCGCACCATCTACCAGTCCCGCCAGATGGTCACCCACGGCCACATCGAGGTCAACGGCCGTAAGGTCGACAAGCCGTCCTTCCGGGTCCGCCCGGACGACGTGGTGATGGTCCGCGAGCGCAGCCGCGACAAGCACCCCTTCCAGGTGGCGCGCGAGGGTGGTTACGCCCCCGACGGCGAGACCCCGCGCTACCTCCAGGTCAACCTCATGGCGCTCGCCTTCCGCCTCGACCGGGACCCCAACCGCAAGGAGATTCCGGTCATCTGCGACGAGCAGCTCGTCGTCGAGTACTACGCCCGCTGATTCAGCGGAGCGCACAGTACCCAGCCAAGCCCGCGGGTTCCCCTCGACGCCGGTCGACGGGGAACCCGCGGGCTTTTCCGATGGCGGACCCGGGAGCGCGCCCGGCGGCCGTTATCCGTTTCGGGTGCGCGTCCGTGGCGCGATAAGGTCGATACCTGCCGCCCGCGCCCGGATACCGCCCGAGAGCGGCGGGCGACGAACGACCCGAACGACGAGCGATCACGACGAGCACGACCAACACGACCAACGACGACGAGCGGCGACAGGGAGCGGTGCGACGTGTCCGGTGGAGAGGTGGCCGGGATCCTCGTGGCCGTCTTCTGGGCGATCCTGGTGTCCTTCCTCGCCCTGGCGCTGGTGAGGCTGGCCCAGACGCTCAAGGCGGCCACCAGGCTGCTGGCGGAGGTCACCGATCAGGCGGTCCCGCTGCTCAGCGAGGCGTCCGCGACCGTGCGCGAGGCCAACACCCAGCTCGCCCGGGTGGATTCCATCGCCTCCGACGTCCAGGAGGTCACCTCCAACGCCTCCGCGCTCTCCTCGACCGTCTCCACCGCCTTCGGCGGTCCGCTGGTCAAGGTGGCCGCGTTCGGCTACGGCGTCCGGCGGGCGATCGGCCGCAAGGGGCGGGCGGCGGACGAGCCCGCGCCCGCGCGCACCGTCGTCATCGGCAAGACCCTGCCGTCCGCCCGCTGGGGCGGCCGTCGCAACCGTGGATCGAAGGGCTGACAGACCGGATGTTCCGCCGCACATTCTGGTTCACCACCGGCGTCGCCGCCGGAGTGTGGGCCACCACCAAGGTCAACCGCAAGCTCAACCAGCTCACCCCGGAGAGTCTGGCGGCGAAGGCCGCCGACCGCGCGGTGCTGGCGGGCCGGCGGATCAAGGTCTTCGCCCTCGACGTACGGGACGGCATGGCCGACCGCGAGGCCGCGCTCAAGGACGCGCTCGGGCTCTCGGCGCCACCGCCGGACGACCGTAAGCAGCTCCCGGCCCAGCGGGGCCGGGCCCAGCTCAACCACACCACTCCCCACAAGCTCCACAAAGCCGGAAATGAGGACCACTGATGGAGTCGGCTGAAATCCGCCGCCGCTGGCTGCGCTTCTTCGAGGAGCGCGGGCACACCGTCGTGCCGTCGGCGTCGCTCATCGCGGACGACCCGACGCTGCTGCTGGTCCCCGCGGGCATGGTCCCCTTCAAGCCGTACTTCCTCGGCGAGGTCAAGCCGCCCTTCGACCGGGCCGTCAGCGTGCAGAAGTGCGTGCGCACCCCGGACATCGAAGAGGTCGGCAAGACCACCCGCCACGGCACCTTCTTCCAGATGTGCGGGAACTTCTCGTTCGGCGACTACTTCAAGGAAGGCGCCATCACCTACGCCTGGGAGCTGCTGACCAGCTCGCAGGAGGAGGGCGGCTACGGCCTCGACCCCGAGCGGCTGTGGATCACCGTCTACGAGCAGGACGACGAGGCCGAGCGCATCTGGCGCGAGGTGATCGGCGTCCCCGCCGAGCGTATCCAGCGCCTGGGCATGGGCCCGAACTACTGGTCCATGGGCGTCCCCGGCCCCTGCGGTCCCTGCTCCGAGATCAACTACGACCGTGGTCCGGAGTTCGGCGAGGAGGGCGGCCCGGCCGTCAACGACGAGCGCTACGTGGAGATCTGGAACCTGGTCTTCATGCAGTACGAGCGCGGTGCGGGCGAGGGCAAGGAGAACTTCCCGATCCTCGGCGAGCTGCCCAGCAAGAACATCGACACCGGCCTCGGCCTCGAGCGCCTCGCGATGATCCTGCAGGGCGTGCGGAACATGTACGAGACCGACACCCTGCGCGTCGTCATGGACAAGGCCACCGAGCTGACCGGGGTCGCCTACGGCGCCGCCCATGAGTCCGACGTCTCGCTGCGCGTGGTCGCCGACCATATGCGCACCTCCGTCATGCTCATCGGCGACGGCGTCACCCCCGGCAACGAGGGCCGCGGCTATGTGCTGCGCCGCATCATGCGCCGCGCCATCCGCAACATGCGCATCCTCGGCGCCACCGAGCCGGTCGTCGGCGAGCTGGTCGACGTCGTCCTCAAGACGATGGGCCAGCAGTACCCGGAGCTGCTGACCGACCGCAAGCGCATCGAGACCGTCGCCCTCGCCGAGGAGTCGGCCTTCCTCAAGACGCTCAAGGCCGGCACCAACATCCTCGACACCGCCGTCACCGACACCAAGGCCGCCGGTGGCAGCGTGCTCGCCGGCGACAAGGCGTTCCTGCTCCACGACACCTGGGGCTTCCCGATCGACCTCACCCTCGAGATGGCCGCCGAACAGGGCCTCTCGGTGGACGAGGCGGGCTTCCGCCGGCTGATGAAGGAGCAGCGGGAGCGCGCCAAGGCCGACGCCAAGGCCAAGAAGACCGGCCACGCCGACCTGTCCGCCTACCGCGAGGTGGCCGACAGCTCCGGCCTGACCGAGTTCACCGGCTACAGCCACACCGAGGGCGAGTCCACCATCGTCGGCCTGCTGGTCGACGGGGTGTCCTCGCCCGCCGCCGGCGAGGGCGACGAGGTCGAGGTCGTCCTGGACCGCACCCCGTTCTACGCCGAGGGCGGCGGCCAGCTCGCCGACACCGGCCGGATCACGCTGGACACCGGCGCCGTGGTGGAGGTCCGGGACGTCCAGCAGCCGGTGCCCGGCGTCAGCGTGCACAAGGGCGTCGTCCAGGTCGGCGAGGTGACGGTCGGCGCCGGTGTCCACGCCCGGATCGACATCACGCGCCGCCGCGCCATCGCCCGCGCCCACAGCGCCACCCACCTCACCCACCAGGCGCTGCGCGATGCGCTGGGCCCCACCGCCGCCCAGGCCGGTTCGGAGAACTCGCCCGGCCGCTTCCGCTTCGACTTCGGCTCGCCGGCCGCCGTGCCCGGCGGGGTCCTCATGGACGTCGAGCAGAAGATCAACGAAGTGCTCTCGCGGGAACTCGACGTCTCCGCCGAGGTGATGAGCATGGACGAGGCCAAGAAGCAGGGCGCCATCGCGGAGTTCGGCGAGAAGTACGGCGACCGGGTGCGCGTGGTGACCATCGGCGACTTCTCCAAGGAGCTGTGCGGTGGCACGCATGTGCACAACACCGCTCAGCTCGGTCTGGTGAAGCTGCTCGGCGAATCCTCCATCGGCTCCGGTGTGCGCCGGGTCGAGGCCCTGGTGGGCGTCGACGCCTACAACTTCCTCGCCCGTGAGCACACCGTCGTCTCCCAGCTCACCGACTTGGTCAAGGGCCGCCCCGAGGAGCTCCCGGAGAAGATCTCCGGCATGCTGGGCAAGCTCAAGGAGGCCGAGAAGGAGATCGAGCGGTTCCGCGCCGAGAAAGTGCTGCAGGCCGCCGCCGGTCTCGCCCAGGGCGCCAAGGACGTCCGGGGCACGGCCCTGGTCGCCGCCAAGGTGCCGGACGGCACCTCCGCCGACGATCTGCGCAAGCTGGTCCTGGACGTGCGCGGGCGCATCCCGGGCGACCGCCCCGCCGTAGTCGCCCTCTTCACCGTGGCGGGCGGCCGTCCGCTCACCGTGATCGCCACCAATGAGGCCGCCCGTGAGCGCGGTCTCAAGGCCGGTGACCTGGTCCGCACCGCCGCCAAGACACTCGGCGGCGGAGGCGGCGGCAAGCCGGACGTGGCCCAGGGCGGCGGCCAGAACCCGGACGCCGTCGGCGAGGCCATCGAGGCCGTCGAGCGGCTTGTCACGGAATCGGGCCGTTAGTCGTGCGACGCGGCAGGCGGATCGCCATCGACGTCGGGGACGCCCGGATCGGGGTCGCCTCGTGCGACCCCGACGGGATCCTCGCCACACCTGTGGAGACCGTGCCGGGACGCGACATCCCGGCCGCCCACAAGCGGCTCGCGGCGCTCGTCGAGGAGTACGAACCGCTCGAAGTGGTGGTCGGCCTGCCGCGCTCGCTCAGCGGGCGCGAGGGGCCGGCCGCGGCCAAAGTGCGCACCTTCGCGCGCGAGTTGGCGCGGCGGGTCGCCCCGGTGCCGGTACGGCTCGTCGACGAGCGTATGACCACTGTCACAGCGTCCCAGGGGCTGCGTGCCTCCGGGGTGACGTCGAAGAAGGGCCGCTCGGTGGTTGACCAGGCAGCCGCCGTGGTGATCCTGCAGAGCGCGCTGGAGACCGAGCGGGTCTCGGGCCGGGCCCCCGGAGAAGCCGTCGAAGTGGTCATCTGATCGCGGTACGGTAACGTTCCGCGCGACATGGCCGCCGCCACCCGTGCCACGCACACGCCGGGCGGTGACCACCTCCGTCGCTAGGGGATCGATGACTGAGTACGGCCGGGGACCAGGCTCCCAACCGTGGCCTCCCGAGGATCCGCTGTACGGGGACGGAGAGTGGAACGGCCACCCCACGGCGGCCGGTCAGGATCCCTACGCGCAGGCCCCCTACGCGCAGGCCCCCTACGCTCAGGATCAGTACGCTCAGGATCAGTACGCGCAGGACCCCTATGCGCAGGACGTCTACCGACAGGATCCGTACGGTCAGGGCTCCTACGGGCAGGACGCGTACGCCCAGGATCCCTACGGGCACCAGCAGTATCCGCACGGATATCAGCAGGATCCCCAGCAGCAGCACCAGCAGCATCAGCAGCCCCAGTGGGACGGCCAGGACGGTGGCTACCCGCATCAGCGGCACCCGCAGGAGTACCCCGGCCAGGGTGTTCCCTATCCGCCCCAGGACGGCTCGTACGGGGGCATGGATCCGCAGGATCCCTACGGGGGCCAGGGCGCTTCCTACCCGGCCCAGGACGCCTATCAGGGACAACAGCAGTCAGCGCAGGCCCCCTCGGGGCCCCAGGGCCCTCATGCGCCCCCGCAGACACAGCAGATGCCCACGGTGTCCGCGGAGCACCAGGTGCCGCGTCAGCGTGAGGCTCCCGAGGAGCCGTTTGCCCGGGCGGACGGCGAGGACGACCACCCGTTCTTCACGGACGGCGGCGGCCGGGGCCTGGACGACGCGGCGGACGATGACGATGACGACGACGAGGCCGGCGCGCGCGGCGGCAAGAAGGGCAAGGGCAAGCCCAAGAAGCGCCGCAGCGGCGTGGCGTGCCTCTTTGTCACCGTCGTCCTGGTGGGCGCCGTCGGCGGAGGCGGCTACTACGCCTACGACTTCTGGCAGACCCGCTTCGGCCCCGCACCCGACTACTCCGGTGACGGCACCGGCCAGATCGAGGTGGACGTTCCCTCCGGCTCCGGCAATGCCGAGATCGGCTCGATCCTCGCCGACAAGGGCGTGGTCAAGAGCAGTGGCGCCTTTGTCAAGGCGGTGGAGGACAGCGGCAAGTTCGTCCAGCCGGGCACGTACAGCCTGCGCAAGGAGATGTCCGGCGCGGCGGCGGTCAAGCTGATGCTCGACCCCACCAGCAGCAACGCCCTGATCGTCACCGAGGGCATGCGCGACGCCGCGATCTACACGGCGATCGACAAGAAGATCGGCGTCAAGGCGGGTACCACCGCGGACATCGCCAAGAAGGAGGCGAAGAACCTCGGGCTGCCTTCCTGGGCCGACGACAACAGCAAGATCAAGGATCCGCTGGAAGGGTTCCTCTACCCGTCCCGCTACAGCGTGGGCAAGGGCGCCAAGCCCGCTGACGTGCTGCGCAAGATGGTCGCCGAGGCCAACCGCAACTACGGCAGCCAGGACCTGGAGGGCAAGGCGAAGGAGCTGGGCCTCAAGTCCCCGCTCCAGCTCATCAGCGTGGCCAGCCTGGTCCAGGCGGAGGGCGTCACCCACGACGACTTCCGGAAGATGGCCGAGGTCGTCTACAACCGGCTCAAGCCCGCGAATCCGGAGACCTACGGCAAGCTGGAATTCGACTCCACGTACAACTACATCAAGAATCAGAGCAAGCTGGATATCCCGATCAGCGAGATCAAGGGATACGACAATCCGTACAACACCTACTTCTACAAGGGGCTCCCGCCGGGCCCGATCGGCAATCCGGGTGCGGACGCGCTGAAGGCGTCGCTGAACCCGACCTCCGACGGGTGGTACTACTTTGTCGCGGTAGGCGGGAAGAGCCAGTTCTCCAAGACCTACGCGGATCACCAGAAGTGGGTCGACAAGTTCAATAAGCAGCGCACGAACAACGGCTGAGGAAAGATGTCGGAAAACCGCAGGGCAGCGGTGCTCGGTTCGCCGATCGCCCACTCCCTGTCACCGGTGCTGCACCGCGCGGCGTACCGGGAGCTGGGCCTGAGCGGCTGGACGTACGACCGCTTCGAGGTGGACGAGACCGCGTTGCCGGACTTCTTCAAGCACCTCGGCGAGGACGGGGGACCGGCCTGGGCCGGGCTGTCCCTGACCATGCCGCTCAAGCGCGCCGTCATCCCGCTGCTGGACGAGATCACCGACACCGCGGCATCGGTGGAGGCCGTCAATACGGTCGTCTTCACCGACGACGGCCGCAGGCTCGGGGACAACACCGATATCCCGGGCATGCTGGCGGCGCTGCGGGAGCGCGGTGTCGGGCGCGTGGCGCGCGCCGCCGTGCTGGGCGCCGGTGCCACCGCCTCCTCGGCGCTGGCCGCGCTCTCCCGGATCTGCGACGGCGAGGTCACCGCATACGTCCGCAGCGAGGCCCGCGCCGCCGAGATGCGGCAGTGGGGCGAGCGGCTGGGCGTCGCGGTGCGCACGGCGGACTGGGGCGACGCGGCCGAGGCGCTCGACGCGCCCCTGGTGATCGCCACGACCCCCGCGGGCACCACCGACGCGCTCGCCGCGTCCGTACCGGACCGCCCCGGCGCGCTCTTCGACGTCCTCTACGAGCCCTGGCCGACCCCGCTCGCCGCCGCCTGGGCGGCGCGCGGCGGCTCGGTCGTCGGCGGCCTGGACCTCCTGGTCCACCAGGCGGTGCTCCAGGTCGAGCAGATGACGGGCCGCGCCCCCGCGCCGCTGGCCGCGATGCGCGAGGCGCTGGCGTCGCGCTGACCCGCCTCATGGGCTCCTCGGCGGCCCCCGACCGGCCGGGCGCGACCGTCCCCCGACCCGTCCCCGGCCCGCCGCGACCGTCCACCCCATGGACCATGCACCGATGAGACTCCCGGGTCGTGGGAGGATCGGAGGTGCGGGCCGGAGTCGCGCGGACCGGGTCGCGCCGCAAGACGTCGAGGCACGCGCATGAGGGAGCACCGTTGAGCAGGTTGCGCTGGCTGACCGCGGGGGAGTCGCACGGCCCCGCACTCGTGGCGACGCTGGAGGGGCTGCCCGCCGGGGTGCCGATCACCACCGACATGGTGGCGGACGCCCTGGCCCGACGGCGGCTCGGCTATGGCCGCGGTGCCCGGATGAAGTTCGAGCGCGACGAGGTCACCTTCCTCGGCGGCGTACGGCACGGACTGACCCTCGGCTCCCCGGTCGCGATCATGGTCGGCAACACGGAGTGGCCGAAGTGGGAGCAGGTCATGGCCGCCGACCCGGTGGACCCCGAGATCCTCGAGGGACTCGCCCGTAACGCCCCGCTCACCCGCCCCCGCCCCGGCCACGCGGACCTGGCCGGTATGCAGAAGTACGGTTTCGACGAGGCCCGGCCGATCCTGGAGCGCGCCAGCGCCCGCGAGACCGCCGCCCGGGTGGCGCTGGGCACCGTCGCCCGCTCCTACCTCAAGGAGACGGCCGGGATCGAGATCGTCTCGCATGTCGTGGAGCTGGCCGCCGCGAAGGCGCCGTACGGCGTCTACCCCAAGCCCTCCGACGTCGAGAAGCTGGACGCCGACCCGGTGCGCTGCCTGGACGCCGACGCGAGCAAGGCGATGGTGGCCGAGATCGACCAGGCCCACAAGGACGGCGACACCCTCGGCGGCGTCGTCGAGGTGCTCGCGTACGGCGTGCCGGTGGGCCTCGGCTCCCATGTGCACTGGGACCGCCGGCTCGACGCACGGCTGGCCGGCGCGCTCATGGGCATCCAGGCCATCAAGGGCGTCGAGGTCGGCGACGGCTTCGACCTGGCGCGGGTGCCCGGCTCCAAGGCCCATGACGAGATCGTCTCCACGGACGAGGGCATCCGGCGCTCCTCGGGCCGCTCCGGCGGCACCGAGGGCGGGCTGACCACCGGCGAGCTGTTGCGCGTGCGGGCCGCGATGAAGCCGATCGCGACCGTGCCGAAGGCGCTGGCCACCATCGATGTGACCACCGGCGAGCCGACCAAGGCCCACCACCAGCGCTCCGACGTCTGTGCCGTCCCGGCGGCCGGGATCGTCGCCGAGGCGATGGTCGCGCTGGTCCTGGCGGACGCGGTCGCCGAGAAGTTCGGCGGCGACTCGGTCACCGAGACGCGGCGTAATGTGCGGGGCTTCCTCGAGAACCTGGCCATTCGGTGAGCGACGCACGCGAGGCCGCCGGGCGGCAGACGGACGACGACGCGCGCCTTCGCCGAACGGGCGGAGAAGCGAACGATTCGGCGGGGCTGAGCGACGCACGCGAGGCCGCCGGGCGGCAGACGGACGACGACGCGCGCCTTCGCCGAACGGGCGACGGTGACACCAGCCGCTGCCGCGGCGGGGCGAACGATTCGGCGGGGCTGAGCGGGCAGGCCGGGGAGGGGCCCGTCGTCGTGCTGGTCGGGCCCATGGGCGTCGGGAAGACCACCGTCGGGCAGGTGCTCGCACACCGGCTCGGCACCACCTTCCGCGACAGTGACACCGACATCGTCGCGACGGCGGGCAAGGAGATCTCGGAGATCTTCATCGACGAGGGCGAGCCGCACTTCCGTGAGCTGGAGCGGCAGGCCGTACGGACCGCCGTCGCCGAGCACCGGGGCGTGCTCGCGCTGGGCGGCGGCGCCATCCTCGACGAGGGCACCCGTGAGCTGCTCGTCGGCCTCCCCGTCGTCTTCCTGGAGATGGGCGTCGCCGAGGCCGTCAAGCGCACCGGGCTGGACGCCCCGCGCCCGCTGCTCACCGTCAACCCGCGCCAGCGCTGGCGTGAACTGATGGAGCAGCGCCGCCCGCTGTACACCGAGGTCGCCCGCGCCGTCGTGTCGACCGAGGACCGCACCCCCGAGGACGTGGCCGAGGCCGTCCTGGACGTACTGGAGCTGAAGAACGCATGACACCCCCTGTGGCCGATACTCCTACGCGCATCCAGGTCGGAGGCACCGCGGGCACCGCGCCGTACGAGGTGCTGATCGGCCGGCAGCTCCTCGGCGAGCTCCCCGGGCTGATCGGCGCGGCCAAGCGCGTCGCCGTCCTGCACCCCGAGGCGCTGGCCGAGACCGGTGAGGCCATCCGTCAGGACCTCGCCGAGCAGGGGTACGACGCCGTCGCGATCCAGCTGCCCAACGGCGAGGAGGCCAAGACCGTCGAGGTCGCCGCGTACTGCTGGAAGGCGCTCGGGCAGACCGGCTTCACCCGCACCGATGTGATCGTCGGCGTCGGCGGCGGCGCGACCACCGATCTCGCCGGATTCGTCGCCGCGAGCTGGCTGCGCGGCGTGCGCTGGATCGCCGTTCCCACGACCGTGCTGGCCATGGTCGACGCCGCCGTCGGCGGCAAGACGGGGATCAACACCGCCGAGGGCAAGAACCTCGTCGGCGCCTTCCACCCCCCGGCCGGGGTGCTGTGCGATCTGGCCGCGCTGGACTCGCTGCCGGCCAACGACTACATCAGCGGGCTCGCCGAGATCATCAAGGCGGGCTTCATCGCTGACCCGGAGATCCTGGAGCTGATCGAGCGGGACCCGGCCGCCGCCCGCACCCCCGCCGGTCCGCACACCGCCGAGCTCATCGAGCGCTCCATCCGGGTCAAGGCCGAGGTCGTCTCCAGCGACCTCAAGGAGTCCGGGCTGCGGGAGATCCTCAACTACGGGCATACGCTCGCCCACGCCATCGAGAAGAACGAGCGCTACAACTGGCGCCATGGCGCGGCCGTTTCCGTGGGCATGGTCTTCGCCGCCGAGCTGGGGCGGCTGGCGGGCCGTCTGGACGACGCGACGGCCGACCGCCACCGCGCCGTCCTGGAGTCCGTGGGCCTGCCGCTCACCTACCGTGGCGACCAGTGGCCCAAGCTGCTGGAGACCATGAGGGTCGACAAGAAGTCCCGCGGTGACCTGCTGCGCTTCATCGTCCTGGACGGTCTCGCCAAGCCCACCGTCCTGGAGGGCCCGGACCCGGCGGTGCTGCTCGCCGCGTACGCCGAGATCTCCCGCTGACGCGGAAGGTAATCCGTCGTCGCCGTTGGCGTCGCGTCGCAACTCTGTCATCGCCCTCGAAGCCCGCGGCATCGCCGCGGGCTTTCGAACAGCTTCCCAACCTCTCGTAGTTGTGGCCCTTACGAATTGCCTGGCAGGCAAGGGGTGGCGGGCGCACAACGGGTTTGCGGGGCGTTCACACAGCGGCGCTCTGGGCAGGTACCGTTCGGTAGGAGCGGCCTCACCGCCGTATCAACGTGACAGTTGTCGGATGAGAACTGCCTGTACGAGACGGAGTGCCACCGGATGCAGCATGCAGTGGGAGCTCCGCTGCCACCGCCCCACCAGCCGGGGCCGGTGCCCGGTCCGCAGGGTGCGGGCTGGGCCCAGGGCGCGAGTGCGAACCATCACCCGGGACCTCACCCCAATCCCCCCGCCCCGCCCGCGCCTCCGGTGCCCGGGCACCCCGCCCCGCCCGCGCCTCCGGTGCCCGGGCACCCCGCCCCGCCCGCGCCTCCGGTGCCCGGGCACCCCGCCCCGCCCGCGCCTCCGGTGCCCGCGCAGCACCCCGCACCGCCCGCGCAGCATCCGGTATCGCCTCCGCCGGCCCCGCCCGCGCACCCCGGGGCGCCGCTGGAGACGGTGAACACCACCGGCCATATCCAGCTCCCGCCCGGCGGTCCGGTGCCGCTGCCGCACCCCCCGGCGGACCCGTCGGTCGCCGATGTCTCGCAGGCGGCCGTGGCGGTCCTGCTGATCGGACCGGCCGGGGCGGGCAAGACGACGGTCGCGCGCCACTGGGCCGACCGCCGCCGGGTGCCGACCGCGCACATCAGCCTCGACGATGTGCGGGAGTGGGTCCGGTCCGGTTTCGCCAACCCCCAGTCGGGGTGGAACGAGAACTCCGAGGCGCAGTATCGTCTCGCCCGCCGCACCTGCGGCTTCGCCGCCCGTAACTTCCTGGCCAACGGGATCTCCTGCATCCTCGACGACGCCGTCTTCCCCGACCGCCCGGTCGTCGGTCTCGGCGGCTGGAAGCGCCATGTGGGCCCCGGTCTGCTGCCGGTGGTGGTCCTTCCGGGCCTGGAGATCGTCCTGGAGCGGAACGCGGCCCGCACCGGTAACCGCCGCCTCAGCGACGAGGAGGTGGCGCGGATCCACGGCCGGATGGCCGGGTGGTACGGCTCCGGCCTGCCGATCATCGACAACTCCACGTATGACGTGGAGACCACGGCCCGCATGCTCGACGAGGTGGTCACCCGCTCCATCGCAAGCCCACCGAGCTGGTAACCACGGCCGCCCCTTTTTGAGGCTCGGTTCGCCTCCGGGCGCCTCAGTCTCTCCCCCCCCGGCTACCGCTGGGAGGTGCCCCCTGTCGACGGTCGACCGTGCTCGGCCTCTTCGTTCCTCAGAGGCCTGCGCGCGCGCTCCCTTTCGACAGCGACTCGACAGCGACTCGACAGCGACGCGCCCCTTCGGCTCACTCGCCGGAGCCATTGGAGGAGCCAAGACCCCTGAGCGTGCGTACGCTCGGGGACATGTCCGAGGTGTACGCGGCCCGACGTGCCCGTCTGCACGATCAGTGCACCGCGGCCGGGAGCGCGGCGGCGCTGGTGTCCCGGCCCGCCAATGTGCGCTATCTGTGCGGCGCCGTGCCGCCCGGAGCCGTGCTGCTGCTCGGCCCGGTCCAGGATGTGCTGGTGGCCACCGAGATCCCGTCCGCTCCACCGCTCTCTCCGTCCCTCTCCTCGGGCCCGACGCGTTCGGACGAGCCCCGGCTGCTCGTCATTCCCGGCGCGGACGGCGATCCGGTGGTGGCCGCCGCCGATCTGGCCGCGGCGGACGGCGCCGACTCGCTGGCCGTCGAGGAGCACGATCTGACCGTCGCCCGCCATCGGGCGCTCGGCGCCGCCGCGCCCCGGCTCCGTCTGGCCGATCTGGACCGCGCCGTCGAGCAGTTGCGGCTCGTCAAGGACGACGAGGAGATCTCCTGTATGCGGATCGCCGGGGAGCTGGCCGATCAGGCGCTCGGCGAGCTGCTGGAGTCGATTCTGGTGGGCCGCACCGAGCGTCATCTGGCGCTGGAGCTGGAGCGCCGGCTGGTGGACCACGGCGCGGACGGCCCGGCCTTCCCCACCGTCGTCGCGGCGGGGCCCAACGCGGGACGCCCCGGCCATCTGCCCACCGACCGGCGGGTCGAGGAGGGCGACTTCCTCACCATCTGCCTGGGTGCCGACTACCGCGGCTACCGCTGCCAGGTGGGCCGTACCTTCGTCATCGGACCCTCGCCCGCGGACTGGCAGGTCGAGCTGTACGATGCCGTCTTCGCCGCCCAGCGGGCCGGGCGGGAGGCGCTGTTGCCGGGCCGGGCCTACTGCGATGTGGACCGGGTGACCCGCCAGGTGCTGACCGCGGCGGGCTACGGAGACGCCCTCGAACCGTGCACCGGACACGGTGTGGGCCTGGAAATCGACGAGGACCCTCGGCTCACACCGTCCGCCATGGGTAAACTGGACGCTTGTGTGCCGGTCACCGTCGAGCCGGGGGTCCACCTCCCGGGACGGGGCGGTGTCCGGATCGATGACACGCTCGTCGTCCGCCCCGAGGCGGACGGCGGACCCGAGCTACTCACCATCACGACCAAAGAGCTGCTCGCACTCTGAAGAACAGGGCGCGCCGGCGGCTTTCTGGTCTCCGCCAGCTGTAGTCCAGGAGAACCCGCAACCGTGGCATCCACGAACGACCTCAAGAACGGCTTGGTGCTCAAGCTCGAAGGCGGCCAGCTCTGGTCCGTCGTCGAGTTCCAGCACGTCAAGCCCGGCAAGGGCCCCGCCTTCGTGCGCACCAAGCTCAAGAACGTGCTGTCCGGCAAGGTGGTCGACAAGACCTTCAACGCCGGCGTGAAGGTCGAGACGGCCAATGTCGACAAGCGCGGCATGCAGTTCTCGTACAAGGACGGCGAGAGCTTTGTGTTCATGGACATGGACACTTTCGACCAGATCTACATCACCCCCGAGGTCGTGGGCGACAACGCCCGCTATCTGCTGGAGGGCTTCGAGGCCGTCGTGGCGATGTACGAGGGCAACCCGCTGTACGTCGAGCTCCCCGCCGCCGTCGAGCTGGTGATCGAGTACACCGAGCCGGGCGTCCAGGGCGACCGCTCCACCGGTGGCAGCAAGCCCGCCAAGCTGGAGACCGGCTACGAGATCGGCGTGCCGCTGTTCATCACCACCGGTGAGAAGATCAAGGTCGACACCCGCTCCGGCGAGTACCTCGGTCGGGTGAACAACTAACCGTGGCTGCCCGCAACAAGGCCCGTAAGCGTGCCTTTCAGATCCTCTTCGAGGCCGATCAGCGCGGCGCCACCGTGCAGATCGTGCTCGCGGACTGGATCCGGCTCGCCCGGACCGACGACCGGCAGCCGCCCGTCAGCGAATACACGATGCAGCTCGTCGAGGGATATGCGCAGCACATCGACCGGATCGACGAGCTGATCGCCACCTATGCGGTGGGCTGGACGCTGGACCGGATGCCGGTCGTCGACCGGAATATCCTGCGGCTGGGCGCGTATGAGCTGGTGTGGGAGGACGAGACCCCGGACGCGGTGGTGATCGACGAGGCGGTGCAGCTCGCCAAGGAGTTCTCCACCGATGACTCGCCGGCCTTTGTCAACGGTCTGCTGGGCCGTATCAAGGAGCTGAAGCCGACTCTGCGTCGCGATCAGGAGCACCCGGAGCACCGGGCATAACCGCGACGGGGCCGTCACGCCGGACTACGAGCCGGACCGCCGGGCCATACGACGGACGCCGCACAGGGGCGTCATACGCCGCACAGGCGCGTCATACGACAAAGCCGCCGGGGGCGGTGGAGGACCCAGAGGGGCCCCACCGCCTCCGGCGGCACGTTTCTGCTGGTGAAGAGGGAAAGGGGACTGGGGACTCAGACGTCTTCGTGCTGGACCGCGCGGCGGGCGTCGGCGCCCAGCACGCCCCAGCTGATGAGCTGTTCGGTCAGCACGGACGGCGACTGGTCGTAGATAACGGCGAGGGTGCGCAGGTCGTCCTGGCGGATCGAGAGCACCTTGCCGTTGTAATCGCCACGCTGGCTCTGGATCGTGGCGGCATACCGCTGCAGCGGGCCTGCCTTCTCGACCGGCACATGGGCCAGTCGCTCAAGGTCCAGTACCAGCTTCGGCGGCGGCTCGGCGGCCCCGGCCGGGCTCGTGCCCGGAAGCAGTTCCTGCACCGGGACGCCGTAGAAGTCGGCCAGCTCGGCGAGACGCTGCACGGTCACGGCGCGGTCGCCGCGCTCGTACGATCCCACCACCACGGCCTTCCAGCGGCCCTGGGACTTCTCCTCGACACCGTGGAGGGAGAGGCCCTGCTGGGTGCGGATGGCGCGGAGCTTGGCCCCGAGCTGTTTGGCGTATTCGCTGGACATAAAGCTCCCCGGACGCTGTATCGACGTGCGGCTGTGCCGCGCGGCTGGTCACTCACTGTGAGGTTACGCAGCGTAATTTCCATTCGTCAAGCCGAACGGAGCGGAGGGGCTCCGGCCAGGGGTGATGGCGAGAGCACCCCGGACCCCTGCTAGTGTGAATGGCGCAAATCCGACCGTCCTTTAAGGTCCGTCCCGTGAGGCGGAGAAGGAGGTCCGTTTCGTATGGACGCCCCTACCTCGGACGCCGCGCGCCCCGTGCTGGAAGCACCGGATATCGCGCGCGTTCTCACCCGCATCGCCCACGAGATCGTCGAACGCGCCAAAGGCGCCGATGACGTGGTGCTGCTCGGCATTCCCACCCGTGGTGTCTTTCTCGCCCGGCGGCTGGCCGCCCGGCTCGAAGAGATCACCGGCAAGCCCGGCCGGATCCCGGTCGGCTCGCTCGACATCACGATGTACCGCGACGACCTGAGGCTGCGCCCGGCCCGCGCGCTCGCCCGTACCGAGATCCCCGACGACGGCATCGACGGCCGTCTGGTGGTCCTCGTCGACGATGTGCTCTTCTCCGGCCGCACCATCCGCGCCGCGCTCGACGCCCTCGGTGACATCGGGCGCCCGCGCGCGGTCCAGCTCGCGGTCCTCGTCGACCGTGGTCACCGTGAACTGCCGATCCGCGCCGACTATGTCGGTAAAAACCTCCCCACGTCGCTGCGGGAGACGGTCAAGGTCCAGCTCACCGAGGAGGACGGCCGCGACAGCGTGCTCCTCGGGCTGCGCGAGACCACCCCCGCGGACGGGGAGTAGCGCCCCTCACCGACGGCGAGTGCCGCCCCGGCGACCCCGGGGGGACCCGCCCGACGGACCACCGGTGCCGCCATGACACCGGTCCCCGCGCCTGCCCGCCCGCACGCCCGCACACCTCCTTCACCCACGGAGCAACCGGATGAAGCGCCACCTCATCTCGGCCGCCGACCTCTCGCGCGACGATGCCGTCCTGATCCTCGACACCGCCGAGGAGCTGGCCCGGCTCGCCGACCGGCCGATCAAGAAACTGCCGACCCTGCGCGGCCGTACCGTCGTCAACCTCTTCTTCGAGGACTCCACCCGCACCCGCATCTCCTTCGAGGCGGCCGCCAAGCGGCTGTCCGCCGACGTCATCAACTTCTCCGCCAAGGGCTCCTCGGTCTCCAAGGGCGAGTCCCTGAAGGACACCGCGCTCACCCTGGAGGCCATGGGCGCGGACGCCGTGGTGATCCGCCACCACGCCTCCGGCGCCCCGCACCGGCTCGCCACCTCCGGCTGGATCAACGGCGCCGTGGTGAACGCGGGCGACGGCACCCATGAGCACCCCACCCAGGCGCTGCTCGACGCCTTCACCATGCGCCGCCATCTGACCCCGGACGCCTCCGGCGTCGGACAGGACCTGGCCGGGCGCCGGGTCACGATCGTCGGCGACATCCTGCACAGCCGGGTGGCCCGCTCCAACGTCCATCTGCTGGCCACCCTGGGCGCCGAGGTCACGCTGGTCGCCCCGCCGACGCTGGTCCCCTTCGGCGTGGAGAGCTGGCCCTGCGAGGTCTCCTACGACCTGGACGCGGTGGTCGGCAAGAGCGACGCCGTGATGATGCTGCGCGTCCAGCGCGAGCGGATGAACGCCGCGTTCTTCCCCACCGAGCGGGAGTACGCCCGCCGCTACGGCCTGGACGGCGACCGCATGGCGCGGATGCCGGAGCACGCCATCGTCATGCACCCCGGCCCCATGAACCGCGGTATGGAGATCACCGCGGAGGTCGCGGACTCCGACCGCTGCACCGCCGTCGAGCAGGTCGCCAACGGCGTCTCGATCCGCATGGCCGTCCTGTATCTGCTGCTCGGCGGGAACGAGTCCGCCGTCGCCACCGCCCGCACCGAGGAGAGCAAGTGACCATGAGCGACACCCGCAAGACGCTGCTTCGCGGGGCGAAGGTGCTCGGGGGTGAGCCGCGGGACGTGCTGATCGAGGGGGAGCGCATCGCCGCGGTCGGCACCGGGCTGGACGCGGACGGCGCCACCGTGATCGACGTCGCCGGGCAGATCCTGCTGCCGGGCCTGGTCGACCTCCACACCCATCTGCGCGAGCCCGGCCGCGAGGACTCCGAGACGGTCCTCACCGGCACCCGGGCCGCCGCGGTCGGCGGTTTCACCGCGGTCCACGCCATGGCCAACACCTTCCCGGTCGCGGACACCGCGGGCGTCGTGGAGCAGGTGTGGCGGCTGGGCAGGGAGTCCGGCTACTGCGACGTCCAGCCGGTGGGCGCGGTGACCGTGGGCCTGGAGGGCAAGAAGCTCGCCGAACTGGGCGCGATGCACGACTCCGCCGCCGGGGTGCGGGTCTTCTCCGACGACGGCAAGTGCGTGGACGACGCGGTGATCATGCGCCGCGCGCTGGAGTATGTGAAGGCGTTCGACGGCGTCATCGCCCAGCACGCCCAGGAGCCCCGGCTCACCGAGGGCGCCCAGATGAACGAGGGCATCGTCTCCGCCGAGCTGGGCCTGGGCGGCTGGCCGGCCGTCGCCGAGGAGTCGATCATCGCCCGCGATGTGCTGCTCGCCGCGCACGTCGGCTCCCGGGTGCACATCTGCCATCTGTCCACCGCCGGCTCGGTCGAGATCGTCCGCTGGGCCAAGTCCAAGGGCTGGAACGTCACCGCCGAGGTCACCCCGCACCATCTGCTGCTCACCGACGAGCTCGTACGCTCCTACGACCCCGTCTACAAGGTGAACCCGCCGCTGCGCACCGAGGCCGATGTGATGGCGCTGCGCGAGGCGCTCGCCGACGGCACCATCGACTGCGTGGCCACCGACCACGCCCCGCATCCGCACGAGGACAAGGACTGCGAGTGGGGCGCCGCGGCCATGGGCATGGTCGGCCTGGAGACGGCGCTGTCCGTGGTCCAGCACACCATGGTCGACACCGGGCTGCTGGACTGGACGGGCGTCGCCGACCGGATGTCGGTGCGGCCCTCGGCGATCGGCCGGCTGACCGGCCACGGCCGTCCCGTCGCCGCCGGGGAGCCCGCCAACCTCACCCTGCTCGACTCCGCTTACCGTGGTGTGGTGAACCCCGCGGGCTTCGCCTCCCGCAGCCGCAACACCCCCTACGAGGGCCGCGAACTGCCGGGCCGCGTGACGTACACCTTCCTGCGGGGCCGGGCGACGGTTGTGGACGGGAAGTTGGCGTGACATCTGTGAACCATCCGGTGGCGGGCCTCGCGGGATTCGCGGGCCTCGCCGCCGAGCAGAAATCGCAGGACGTGACGGACTGGGCCGCCCGGATCGGCTGGGTCGTCGGGCTGCTGCTGGTCATCGCGCTGGTCTACTGGCTGATGCGCGAGGGCTGGAAGTGGCGCGGCACCCTCCAGGGCGACCTCCCCGAGCTGCCCCAGGCCCCGTCCGAGCCCGGTGACCCGCAGCTTCGGATGAGCGGCCGCTACCACGGCTCCACCACCGCCGGGCAGTGGCTGGACCGGATCGTCGCCCACGGTCTCGGCACCCGCAGCCGGGTCGAGCTCACCCTCACCGACCAGGGCGTGAGCGTGGTCCGGCCGGGCGCCCAGGACTTCTTCATCCCCGCCGCCGAGCTGCGCGGCGCCCGGCTCGACAAGGGCATCGCGGGCAAGGTCCTCGCCGAGGGCGGGCTGCTGGTGATCACCTGGCAGCTCGGCGAGAAGCTGATCGACTCGGGCTTCCGCTCCGACCACGCCGCCGAGCACCCGGCCTGGGTCGACGCCCTCACCACCTCCGACAGCGACCAGAACCACCCCAGCAACCAGACGGAAGGCGCCGAACGATGACGACCTCCACCCGGGGCGCCAGCGCCCCTGCCGTACTCGTCCTGGAGGACGGCCGCACCTTCCGCGGCCGGGCCTACGGGGCCGTGGGGGAGACCTTCGGCGAGGCCGTGTTCTCCACCGGGATGACCGGCTACCAGGAGACGCTGACCGACCCCTCCTACCACCGCCAGGTCGTCGTGATGACCGCCCCGCACATCGGGAACACCGGCGTCAACGACGAGGACCCGGAGTCCCAGCGCATCTGGGTCTCCGGCTATGTGGTGCGCGACCCGGCCCGTACGCCCTCCAACTGGCGCTCCCGCCGGTCGCTCGACGAGGAGCTCACCGCCCAGGGCGTCGTCGGCATCAGCGGGATCGACACCCGTGCCCTCACCCGCCATCTGCGCGAGCGCGGCGCCATGCGCGTGGGCATCTTCTCCGGCGAGGCAATCGCCGACGAGGCCACGCTGCTCGCGAAGGTGCAGGCCGCCCCGCAGATGAAGGGCGCCGACCTCAGTGGCGAGGTCGCCACCGCCGAGACCTACGTCGTCCCGGCGATCGGCACCAAGCGGTTCACCGTCGCCGCGATCGACCTGGGCATCAAGGGCATGACCCCGCACCGGATGGCCGAGCGCGGCATCGAGGTGCACGTCCTGCCCGCGACCGCCACCGCCGAGGACATCTACGCGGTCGACCCGGACGGGGTCTTCTTCTCCAACGGCCCGGGCGACCCGGCCACCGCCGACCACCCCGTCTCCCTGATGAGGGCCGTGCTGGAGCGCTCCACGCCGCTGTTCGGCATCTGCTTCGGCAACCAGATCCTCGGCCGCGCGCTCGGCTTCGGCACCTTCAAGCTGAAGTACGGCCACCGCGGGATCAACCAGCCGGTGCAGGAGCGCGGCGCCACGGGAACGTGGACAGGGGGGAAAGTGGAGGTCACCGCCCACAACCACGGCTTTGCCGTGGACGCCCCGCTCGACGCGCCGTCCGACACCCCCTTCGGCCGCGCCGAGGTCTCCCATGTCTGCCTCAACGACAACGTGGTCGAGGGGCTGCGGCTGCTCGACCGCCCCGCGTTCAGCGTCCAGTACCACCCCGAAGCCGCCGCAGGTCCGCATGACGCCGCGTACCTTTTCGACCGCTTCGTGTCCCTGATGGAGGGCCAGCGTGCCTAAGCGCACCGACATCCAGTCCGTCCTGGTTATCGGCTCCGGCCCGATCGTCATCGGCCAGGCCGCCGAATTCGACTACTCCGGCACCCAGGCCTGCCGGGTGCTGAAGTCCGAGGGCCTGCGGGTCATCCTGGTCAACTCCAACCCGGCCACGATCATGACCGACCCGGAGATCGCCGACGCCACCTATGTCGAGCCGATCACCCCGGAGTACGTCGAGAAGATCATCGCCAAGGAGCGCCCCGACGCGCTGCTGCCCACCCTCGGCGGCCAGACCGCGCTCAACACCGCCATCTCCCTGCACCAGGCGGGCACCCTCGACGAGTACGGCGTCGAGCTGATCGGCGCCAATGTCGAGGCGATCCACAAGGGCGAGGACCGCGACCAGTTCAAGAGGGTCGTCGAGGCCGTCCACGCCAAGATCGGCCACGGTGAGTCCGCCCGCTCGGTCATCTGCCACTCCATGGACGACATCCTCGCGGGCGTCGAGGAGCTCGGCGGCTACCCCGTCGTGGTCCGCCCCTCCTTCACCATGGGCGGCGCTGGCTCCGGCTTCGCCCACGACGAGGACGAGCTGCGCCGTATCGCCGGCCAGGGCCTGGCCCTCTCGCCGACCACCGAGGTGCTCCTGGAGGAGTCCATCCTCGGCTGGAAGGAGTACGAGCTGGAGCTGATGCGCGACCGCAACGACAACGTCGTGGTCGTCTGCTCCATCGAGAACTTCGACCCCATGGGCGTGCACACCGGTGACTCGATCACCGTGGCCCCGGCGATGACGCTCACCGACCGCGAGTACCAGATCCTGCGGGACATCGGCATCGCCGTCATCCGCGAGGTCGGCGTCGACACCGGCGGCTGCAACATCCAGTTCGCGGTCAACCCCGAGGACGGCCGGGTCATCGTCATCGAGATGAACCCGCGCGTCTCCCGCTCCTCGGCGCTCGCCTCCAAGGCCACCGGCTTCCCCATCGCCAAGATCGCCGCCCGGCTGGCCGTCGGCTACACCCTCGACGAGATCCCCAACGACATCACCGAGCAGACCCCGGCGTCCTTCGAGCCCACGCTCGACTACGTCGTGGTCAAGGTGCCGCGCTTCGCCTTCGAGAAGTTCCCGGCCGCCGACGCCCGGCTCACCACCACCATGAAGTCGGTCGGCGAGGCCATGGCCATCGGCCGCAACTTCACCGAGGCGCTGCAGAAGGCGCTGCGCTCGCTGGAGAAGAAGGGCAGCCAGTTCGACTTCACCGGCGAGCCCGGGAACAAGGCCGAGCTGCTGACCAAGGCCGCCGTCCCGACCGACGGGCGGATCAACACCGTGATGGGGGCGATCCGCGCCGGGGCCACTCAGCAGGAGGTCTTCGACGCCACCCGGATCGACCCGTGGTTCGTGGACCAGCTCTTCCTGATCAACGAGATCGCGGACGAGGTCGCCGCCGCCGACAAGCTCGTCCCCGAGCTGCTCGCCGAGGCCAAGCGGCACGGCTTCTCCGACGCCCAGATCGCGGGAATCCGCTCGCTGCGCGAGGACGTGGTCCGCGAGGTGCGGCACGCCCTGGGCATCCGGCCCGTCTACAAGACGGTCGACACCTGCGCCGCCGAGTTCGCCGCCAGGACCCCGTACTTCTACTCCTCCTACGACGAGGAGTCCGAGGTCGCCCCGCGCGAGACCCCCGCGGTGATCATCCTCGGCTCGGGCCCCAACCGCATCGGCCAGGGCATCGAGTTCGACTACTCCTGCGTCCACGCCTCCTTCGCGCTGCATGACGCGGGCTATGAGACCGTCATGGTCAACTGCAACCCGGAGACCGTCTCCACCGACTACGACACCTCCGACCGGCTCTACTTCGAGCCGCTCACCCTGGAGGACGTGCTGGAGATCGTCCACGCCGAGCAGCAGGCGGGCCCGGTCGCCGGTGTGATCGTCCAGCTCGGCGGCCAGACCCCGCTGGGCCTCGCCCAGGCACTCAAGGACAACGGTGTGCCGATCGTCGGCACCTCGCCCGAGGCGATCGACCTCGCCGAGGAGCGCGGCGCCTTCGGCCGGGTGCTCACCGAGGCCGGGCTGCCCGCGCCCAAGTACGGCACCGCCTTCTCCTTCGCGCAGGCCAAGGGCATCGCCGCCGAGATCGGCTACCCGGTCATGGTCCGCCCCTCCTACGTCCTCGGCGGCCGCGGCATGGAGATCGTCTACGACGAGCCCTCGCTCGCCGCGTACCTGGAGCGGCACGCCGGGCTGATCTCCGAGCACCCCGTGCTGATCGACCGCTTCCTCGACGACGCCATAGAGATCGACGTGGACGCGCTCTACGACGGCGAGGAGCTCTACCTCGGCGGCGTCATGGAGCACATCGAGGAGGCCGGGATCCACTCCGGCGACTCGGCCTGCGCCCTGCCCCCGATCACCCTCGGCGGCTTCGACATCAAGCGGCTGCGCGCCTCGACCGAGGCCATCGCACGCGGTGTGGGCGTCCGCGGGCTGATCAACATCCAGTTCGCGCTGGCCGGGGACATCCTCTACGTGCTGGAGGCCAACCCGCGCGCCTCCCGCACCGTCCCCTTCACCTCCAAGGCCACCGCCGTACCGCTGGCCAAGGCCGCCGCCCGGATCTCGCTGGGCGCCACCATCGCCGAGCTGCGCGCCGAGGGGCTGCTGCCCTCCAGCGGCGACGGCGGCACGCTGCCGCTGGACGCGCCGATCTCCGTCAAGGAGGCCGTGATGCCGTGGTCGCGGTTCCGGGACGCCTCCGGGCGCGGGGTGGACACCATCCTCGGCCCGGAGATGCGCTCGACCGGTGAGGTCATGGGCATCGACTCGGTCTTCGGCGCGGCCTACGCCAAGTCGCAGGCCGGGGCGTACGGCGCGCTGCCGACCAAGGGGCGCGCGTTCGTCTCCGTCGCCAACCGCGACAAGCGTTCGATGATCTTCCCGGCCCGGGAGCTGGTCGGCCTCGGCTTCGAGCTGCTGGCGACCTCGGGCACGGCGGAGGTGCTCAAGCGCAACGGGATCAACGCGACCGTGGTGCGCAAGCACAGCGAGGGCGAGGGGCCGAACGGTGAGAAGACCATCGTCCAGCTCATCCACGAGGGCGAGGTCGACCTGATCGTCAACACCCCGTACGGCACCGGAGGGCGGCTGGACGGCTATGACATCCGTACGGCGTCCGTCGCCCGCGGGGTGCCCTGCCTGACCACCGTCCAGGCGCTCGCGGCCGCCGTCCAGGGCATCGAGGCGCTGGGCCGGGGCGCGGTCGGCGTCCGATCGCTCCAGGAACACGCGGAACATCTGACCGCCGCCCGCGAGGAGTGAGGCGAGGGAGGGGGACACCGGCCGGTGTCCCCCTCTTCATGAGCCCCCTCTTCATGAGCCCCCTCTTCATGAGCCCCCTCTTCATGAGCCCCTCTTCATGGGCCAGCCCTTTATGAGCCCCTCATGAGCCCGCCTCCTGATGAGCCCACCCCTTCGCCTCCGCGCAGAAAGCCCCTCATGTACGCGCTCCTGTTCAACCTGATCTTCCGGCGCATGGACCCGGAGAAGGCCCATCACCTGGCCTTTTCCTGGATCCGGCTGGCGGCCCGCGTCCCCGTCCTGCGGACGTTCGCCGCCGCCGTCCTCGCCCCCCGCCACAAGGCGCTGCGCACCGAGGCGCTGGGCCTGCGGATGCACGGGCCCTTCGGGCTCGCCGCCGGATTCGACAAGAACGCCGCCGGAATCGACGGCATGGCCATGCTGGGCTTCGACCATGTCGAGATCGGCACGGTCACCGCCCAGCCGCAGCCCGGCAACCCCAAGCGGCGGCTCTTCCGGCTGGTCGCCGACCGAGCCCTGATCAACCGGATGGGCTTCAACAACGAGGGCTCGGCGGCGGTCGCGGCCCGCCTCGCCGCCCGGCGCCCGGCCTTCGTCACGACGCTCGGCGTCAACATCGGCAAGACCAAGGTCGTCCCGGAGGCGGAGGCCGTCGCCGACTATGTGACCTCCACCGAGCGGCTCGCCGCCCACGCCGACTACCTCGTCGTCAACGTCTCCTCGCCCAATACCCCCGGACTGCGGAATCTCCAGGCCGTGGACCAGCTACGGCCGCTGCTGACCGCGGTCCGCGAGGCCGCTGACCGTACGGTCACCGATCGCCGGGTGCCACTTCTGGTCAAAATCGCGCCGGATCTCGCCGACGAGGACGTGGACGCGGCCGCCGATCTGGCGGTCGAGCTCGGCCTGGACGGCATCATCGCCACGAACACGACGATCGCGCGCGACGGCCTCGGCCTCACCTGCGACTCGCGGCTCACCGCCGAGACCGGCGGCCTGTCCGGCGCCCCCCTGAAGGCACGCTCCCTGGAGGTGCTGAGCCGCCTGTACGCCCGTGTGGGCGACCGGCTGACCCTCGTCGGGGTCGGCGGGATCGAGACCGCGGAGGACGCCTGGGAGCGGATTCTGGCCGGTGCCACGCTGGTGCAGGGCTACAGCGCCTTCATCTACCGGGGCCCGTTCTGGTGCCGTGAGATCCACCGCGGCCTCGCGGACCGGCTGGCCGCGAGCCCGTACGCCACCCTCGCCGAGGCCGTCGGCGCGAAGGCATCCGCGTAACGCCTCCGGCGGCGTTGTTCCCCACCCCGCCCCTTCCCGAACCGGGGGCGGAGCCGCCGGGCCCCCGCCGGGGCTCCGCCCCGGACCCCGCTCCTCAAACGCCGGAGGGGCTGGGAGGTTGCTCCCTCGATCGCCGGAGGGGCTGAATTTCCTGAGGAGAGACCAATGACGACCTCTGCCCCCACCCCCTTCGGTACGCGGCTGCGCGCCGCCATGGACGCCCGCGGCCCGCTGTGCGTCGGCATCGACCCGCACGCCTCCCTGCTCGCCGACTGGGGCCTGGGGGACGACGTCGCGGGGCTCGAGCGGTTCACGAGGACCGTTGTGGACGCCCTCGCCGAGCGGGTCGCCGTCCTCAAGCCGCAGTCGGCCTTCTTCGAGCGGTTCGGCTCCCGCGGCATCGCGGTGCTGGAGCGGGCCGTCGCCGACGCCCGGGCCGCCGGGGCGCTGGTGCTGATGGACGCCAAGCGCGGCGACATCGGGTCGACCATGGCCGCGTACGCCTCCGCCTATCTGGATCCGGCCGGCCCGCTGTTCTCGGACGCGGTCACCGTCAGCCCCTACCTCGGCTTCGGCTCGCTGCGCCCGGCGCTGGACGCGGCGCGGGCGGCGGGGGCGGGCGTCTTCGTGCTGGCGCTGACCTCCAACCCGGAGGGCACCGAGGTGCAGCACGCGGTACGGCCCGACGGTTCGACCGTCGCGGCCACCGTACTGAGGGCGCTCAAGGCCGAGAACGCGGCCGAGGCCGCCGAGGGCCGCCTCGGCTCGTACGGCGCGGTCGTCGGCGCGACGCTGGGCAGGGCGCCGGAGGAGGCGTGCGTCGATCTGACGATCGACGGGCCGCTGCTGGCCCCCGGCATCGGCGCCCAGGGCGCGACCCCCGCCGATCTTCCGGCGGTCTTCGGCCCGGCGATCAAAAATGTCGTTCCGAGCGTCAGCAGGGGGGTGCTTCGGCACGGTCCGGACGCCGCGTCGCTGGTCGCGGCGGCCTCCCGAATGGCTGAGGAAGTGCGTGCTGTGGCCGAATAACCCGGCTATTTTGTCCGTAAATGTCCGAGTCGAGCGAGTCTGACCAGGACTTTTCGTCTGTTCTCGCTGACTGGAGCGGGATCGGCCGCTAGTCTCCGACGAGAGCGAACGCGCTGCTGCGTTGCGCGTTGCTCCCCAGGTGAGGGGCGACTAAGTTCCTCACCGGTCCATATCCGACAGTTCGACATCCGAGGTGACGTAGGCGTGGCTCTTCCGCCCCTTACCCCTGAACAGCGCGCAGCCGCGCTCGAAAAGGCCGCCGCGGCTCGCCGGGAGCGCGCCGAGGTCAAGAATCGACTCAAGCACTCCGGCGCATCCCTGCACGAGGTCATCAAGCAGGGCCAGGAGAACGACGTCATCGGCAAGATGAAGGTGTCCGCTCTCCTCGAGTCCCTGCCCGGCGTCGGCAAGGTCCGCGCCAAGCAGATCATGGAGCGGCTCGGCATCTCCGAGAGCCGTCGAGTGCGGGGTCTGGGCTCCAACCAGATCGCGTCGCTCGAGCGTGAGTTCGGCGGCGCCGCCGGCTGACGCGGCCCGGCGTTTCCAGGCACTCCCGGGAACCTGGATAATCGCTCCATGGCAGCACACTCCGCACGACCGCGACTGACCGTGCTCTCCGGCCCCTCTGGGGTCGGTAAGAGCACGGTCGTCGCTCATATGCGCAAAGAACACCCCGAGGTCTGGCTCTCGGTCTCCGCCACGACCCGCCGACCGCGCCCCGGCGAGCGGGACGGCGTCCACTATTTCTTCGTGGACGACGGGGAGTTCGACAAGCTCATAGCCAATGGTGAGCTGCTGGAGTGGGCCGAATTCGCGGGCAACCGCTACGGCACCCCGCGTGAGGCGGTCATGGAGCGCCTCGGCGCGGGCGAGCCGGTGCTGCTGGAGATCGATCTGCAGGGCGCACGGCAGATCCGCGAGTCCATGCCGGAGGCGCAGCTCGTCTTCCTCGCGCCGCCGAGCTGGGAGGAGCTGGTCCGCCGGCTCACCGGCCGGGGCACCGAGGCGCCCGAGGTCATCGAGCGGCGCCTGGAGGCCGCTCGGACCGAGCTGGCTGCCGAGTCCGAGTTCGATACGACCATGGTCAATACCTCCGTCGAGGACGTGGCAAATGAGCTGCTAGCCTTGATGCGAGTGGCTTGATCTTCGATTCACTCTTGCCATGAGGCGTAATAAGGAAGGCTAGAGAGTGTCCTCTCCCATGACCGCGCCCGAGGGGATCATCAACCCTCCGATTGATGAGCTGCTCGAGGCCACCGACTCCAAGTACAGCCTGGTGATCTACGCGGCCAAGCGCGCGCGGCAGATCAACGCGTACTACTCGCAGCTCGGTGAGGGCCTGCTCGAGTACGTCGGTCCCCTCGTGGACACCCACGTCCACGAGAAGCCCCTCTCGATCGCGCTCCGCGAGATCAACGCGGGCCTGCTGACCTCCGAGGCCATCGAGGGCCCGGCCCAGTAGGTTTCGATCGCTTCACCCACGGCCCGGCAGTGACTGCCGGGCTCGTGGTGTGTCATGGGTACGTGACGCGACCCGGCGTACCGTGACTGGACGTAGGACAGACGACGTACCCGGTGGGGAGCGGAGCGATGGACAAGCCCAAAGTGGTCCTGGGCGTCAGTGGCGGGATCGCCGCCTACAAGGCGTGCGAGCTGCTGCGCCGCCTCACCGAGTCCGGCCATGACGTACGCGTCGTGCCGACCGCCTCGGCGCTGCACTTCGTCGGCGAGGCGACCTGGTCGGCGCTGTCCGGACATCCGGTGGCGACCGAGGTGTGGGACTCCGTCCACGAGGTGCCGCACGTCCGCATCGGCCAGTCCGCCGATCTGGTCGTGATCGCCCCCGCCACCACCGATCTGCTCGCCAAGGCCGCCCATGGCCTCGCGGACGATCTGCTCACCAATACGCTGCTCACCGCGCGCTGCCCGGTCGTCTTCGCGCCCGCGATGCACACCGAGATGTGGGAGCACCCCGCCACCCAGGAGAACGTGGCGACCCTGCGCCGCCGCGGCGCGGTCGTCATCGAACCCGCCGTGGGACGGCTCACCGGTGTGGACACCGGCAAGGGGCGGCTGCCGGACCCCGGGGAGATCTTCGAGGTCTGCCGCCGGGTGCTGGCCCGCGGCGCCGAGTCGCACACCACCGATCTGGCCGGCCGCCATGTCGTGGTCAGCGCCGGAGGCACCCGCGAGCCGCTGGACCCGGTGCGCTTCCTCGGCAACCGCTCCACCGGCCGGCAGGGGTACGCCCTGGCCCGTGCCGCCGTCGCCCGCGGCGCGCGCGTGACTCTTGTCTCGGCCAACAGCGAGCTGCCCGACCCGGCCGGCGCCGATGTGCTGCGCGCGGGCACCGCCGCGCAGCTCCGGGAGGCCGTGCTCAAGGCCGCCGCGGACGCCGACGCCGTGGTGATGGCCGCCGCCGTCGCCGACTTCCGCCCCGCGCACTACGCCGAGGGGAAGATCAAGAAGCGCGACGGCCAGGAGCCCGAGCCGATCACCCTGGTACGGAATCCGGACATCCTCGCGGAGATTTCCGCGGAACGCGCCCGCCCCGGCCAGATCGTGGTCGGCTTCGCCGCCGAAACCGACGATGTGCTCGCCAACGGCCGCGCCAAGCTCGCCCGCAAGGGCTGCGATCTGCTGGTGGTGAACGAGGTCGGGGAGCACAAGACCTTCGGCGCCGAGACCAATGAGGCCGTGGTGCTCGGTGCCGACGGGACCGAGACGCCCGTGCCGTACGGGCCCAAGGGCGCGCTCGCCGACACCGTCTGGGACCTGGTGGCCGACCGCCTGGGATGAGCCCGGCCCGGGCGTCCGGCGGGCCTCACGCGGAGCCCGGCGGACGCCCTCGGCGGGGGCCGCACTGCGGCCGATCGGGCTCATGACACGTGCCTGCCACGGCGGGGTGGGGCTGTATTTCGGCTTGAGGCAAGGTATGTTCCCGGTCACGGGCCTGCCCGTTCTGTGGGACGGGGATGCTTGACCGGTGGACGTGCCGGATAAACTGGCCCAGGAACCGCACCGGGCGCAGCTCCCGAGCGGTCCGACCATGATCAGCCAGCAGCCGCTGCAACCCCAGGGAGCGATGTGTCCCGCCGCCTGTTCACCTCGGAATCCGTGACCGAGGGTCACCCCGAC
Source organism: Streptomyces violaceusniger Tu 4113 (assembly GCF_000147815.2). Lineage (NCBI taxonomy): Bacteria > Bacillati > Actinomycetota > Actinomycetes > Kitasatosporales > Streptomycetaceae > Streptomyces > Streptomyces violaceusniger. The sequence goes on from NC_015957.1 coordinate 3,171,839, forward strand.
AAGATCGCTGACCAGATCAGCGACACCATCCTCGACGCCCTTCTCAAGGAGGACCCGACCTCCCGGGTCGCCGTCGAGACGTTGATCACCACCGGCCTGGTGCATGTAGCCGGCGAGGTGACCACCAAGGCGTACGCCCCGATCGCGGCGCTCGTGCGGAACAAGATCCTCGACATCGGCTACGACTCGTCGAAGAAGGGCTTCGACGGCGCCTCCTGCGGCGTCTCGGTGTCGATCGGCTCACAGTCCCCCGACATCGCCCAGGGTGTGGACTCCGCCTACGAGCTCCGGGTCGAGGGCGATGAGGACGAGCTGGACAAGCAGGGCGCGGGCGACCAGGGCCTGATGTTCGGGTACGCCTGCGACGAGACGCCCGAGCTGATGCCGCTGCCGATCAACCTGGCGCACCGGCTCTCCCGCCGGCTGTCCGACGTGCGCAAGAACGGGACCATCCCCTACCTGCGTCCGGACGGCAAGACCCAGGTCACCATCGAGTACGACGGCCACAAGGCGGTCCGCCTGGACACCGTCGTCGTCTCCTCGCAGCACGCCTCCGACATCGACCTGGACTCGCTGCTGGCGCCCGACATCCGGGAATTCGTGGTCGAGCACGTGCTGAACGAGCTGGTCGAGGACGGCATCAAGCTCGACACCGAGGGCTACCGCCTGCTGGTCAACCCGACCGGGCGCTTCGAGATCGGCGGCCCGATGGGCGACGCCGGTCTCACCGGCCGCAAGATCATCATCGACACCTACGGCGGCATGTCCCGCCACGGCGGCGGCGCGTTCTCCGGCAAGGACCCCTCCAAGGTCGACCGCTCCGCCGCCTACGCCATGCGCTGGGTCGCCAAGAACGTGGTCGCCGCGGGCCTCGCGCAGCGCTGCGAGGTGCAGGTCGCGTACGCCATCGGCAAGGCCGAGCCGGTCGGCCTCTTCGTCGAGACCTTCGGCACCGCCGCGGTCGACGCCGAGAAGATCGAGAAGGCCATCTCCGAGGTCTTCGACCTTCGCCCGGCCGCGATCATCCGCGACCTCGACCTGCTGCGCCCGATCTACGCCCAGACCGCGGCGTACGGCCACTTCGGCCGTGAGATCCCCGACTTCACCTGGGAGCGCACCGACCGCGTCGACGCCCTCCGCGCGGCGGCGGGCCTGTAGCACCCCCCGCTTCGGCCACGGTTTCCGCGAAGGCCCGGACGCTCCTCGGCGTCCGGGCCTTCGCATGCGTTGCTGTCCGTGCGGTCTGCTAAGACTTGATCTGTGAGCAGGGACAACGAGCGGCCGAAGGATCCGGCGGAGGCGTCGGAGGGGGAGCAGCTCGCGCTCATTCGGGAGACCGTGCGCAAGGCCAAGGGGGAGCGGGCCAGGCCGCGGACCTGGCGGGGGGCCAAGCTGGCCGGTGAGCTGCCCGTGGCGCGGGTGCTGGTCGACAAGGGGCCGGTCCACCTCGACAAGCTGTGGGACTACGCGGTGCCGGCCGAGATGGACGCCGAGGCCCGGCCCGGGGTGCGGGTGCGGGTGCGGTTCGGGGCCGGGACGGGGAAGGTGCGCGAGGGGCGGCGCGAGGGTGGCGGGCTGCTCGACGGGTACGTCATCGAGCGCGTCGCCGAGTCCGAGTACCGGGGCCCGCTGGCCGCCCTCGCGCAGGTGGTCTCCCCGGAGCCGGTGCTGGGGCCGGGGCTGCTGGCGCTGTGCCGGGCGGTCGCCGACCGGTACGCCGGATCGCTCGCCGATGTGCTGCAGCTCGCCCTGCCCAAGCGCAACGCCCGCGCCGAGGGCGAGCCGTCATCGCCGCCGCTGCCCCCGCCGGAGCCGCCCGCGCCCGGGAGCTGGGAGCGCTATCCGGCCGGGCCCGGGTTCCTGGAGGCGCTTGCCCGCGGTGACCGGCCGCGGGCCGTATGGACCGCGCTGCCCGGGCCGCACTGGCCCCGGGAGTGGGCCACCGCCGTGGCCGCCACGCTCGCGTCCGGGCGCGGGGCGCTCGTCGTCGTCCCGGACGGGCGGACCGCCGAGCGGGTGGACGCGGCGCTCACGGAGGTGCTCGGCGGCCCGGGGCGGCATGTGCTGCTCACCGCCGACCTCGGGCCCGAGGAGCGCTACCGCCGCTGGCTGGCGGTCAGCCGGGGCTCGGTCCGGGCGGTGGTGGGCACCCGGGCGGCGATGTTCGCACCGGTCCGGGACCTCGGGCTGGTGGGGATCTGGGACGACGGGGACCGCAGCCACAGCGACGACCGGCTGCCGCAGCCGCACGCCCGCGATGTGCTGCTGCTGCGCGCCGTCCATGAGAAGACCGGCTTTCTCCTGGGCGACCTGGGCCGCACCGTCGAGGCCGCCCAGTTGGTGGAGAACGGCTGGGCGCGGCCGCTCGAAGCCGACCGCGAGCAGGTCCGCGCGGCCGCCCCGCTGATCCGTACGGTCGACGAGGGCGAGGTGGCCCGGGACACGGAGGCCCGTGCCGCCCGGCTGCCCACACTCGCCTGGCAGACCGTACGGGCGGCGCTGACCCGGGGCCCGGTGCTGGTACAGGTGCCGCGCCGGGGCTATGTGCCGAAGCTGGCCTGTGAGCGCTGCCGGGAGCCCGCGCGCTGTGCGCACTGCTCGGGCCCGCTGGAGGCGCGGGACGCGGAGCATCTGGTGTGCGGATGGTGCGGGCGGGACGAACCCGCCTGGCACTGCCGTGAATGCGGGGGTGTCCGGCTGCGGGCGTCCATAGTCGGCGCCCGGCGCACCGCCGAGGAGCTGGGCCGCGCCTTCCCGGCCGTGCCCGTGCGCACCTCCGGCCGCGACCATGTGCTGACGTCCGTCCCCGACCGTCCGGCGCTCGTCGTGAGCACGCCGGGCGCCGAGCCGGTCGCCGAGGGCGGTTACGCCGCGGCGCTGCTGCTCGACGGCTGGGCCCTGCTCGGCCGCCCCGACCTGCGCGCCGGTGAGGACGCGCTGCGCCACTGGCTGGAGGCGGCCTCACTGGTCCGCGGCCACGGTGACGGGGGCGGGGGCGAGGGCGAGGGGGGCGACGGCGGGGGCGGCACGGTAGTGATCATGGCCGAGCCGACGCAGCGGCCCGTCCAGGCACTGGTGCGCTGGGACCCGGCCGGGTATGCGGCACGTGAGCTGGCCGAGCGGTCCCAGCTAGGCTTTCCGCCGATCTCACGGATGGCGGCGGTGACCGGCCCCGCGGAGGCGGTGGCCGAGCTGATCGCCTCGGCCGGGCTGCCCGAGGGGGCCGAGACGCTGGGCCCGGTCCCGCTGCCCCCGGCGCCCCCTGGACGTCCGCGCCGCCCCGGAGACCCGCCGCCGGGCGAGGTCTGGGAGCGCGCGCTGCTGCGGGTACCTCCCGGCCAGGGCAGCGCCCTCGCGGCGGCCCTCAAGGAGGCGAAGGCGGGCCGCCTGGCGCGGGGGGAGAAGGATCCCGCGGTGCGGGTGGATCCGCTGGATATTGGCTGACCTGAGCTGATCCCGGTCTGGGGATTGGCTGACCTCGGCCTGGGCATTGGCCGACCTCGGCTGCTCCCGGCCGGGGGCGCGCACCGGGTGCTGCGGCCGGGGGCGCGCACCGGGTGCTGCGGAGTGTCCGGGGGCCGCAGGGCCTCCGGGTGCTGGGGCTTACCGGCCGGGGGCGCCCTTCGGAGTGACCGGGTAAGCCGCAGGTCGGATCCTGCCGGGACAGCTCGGTCGAAGTGGACCCGGGGCGGCCGCAGTTGCGCACCTTGCCTGGCACATGGGCCGTCAGCCAGTCGGACGCGGCGCCGATGCCCTGGAGCACGGAGCCCCCGGCCGGGACCGTGCCGCCGCGCTGCCGTAGTGCCTCCGGGTGCCGCAGGGCGGGTGCTGGGGTCTTCCGGCGCTCGGTTCCTCTGGCCTGGTGCGCCCGTCCGGCGGCAGCCAGGGCGAAGGGCAGGGTGCCGCAGAGTCTCCGGGGGCTTGGGCCTACTGGCCGGGGGCGCCCCGGAGGAACCGGGTAAGCCGCAGGGTGCCGTAAAACTTCCGGGCGCTTGGGCTTACCGGCAGGGGGCACCTCTCAGCGGTAGCTGGGGGCGAGGCGAAGGGGTGCGTCGCTGTCGTAAGGGAGAGCGCGCGCAGGCCCCTGGGGAAACGAAGGGGCCGGGCACGGTCGACCGTCGACAGGGGGTACCTCCCAGCGGTAGCTGGGGGAGGCTTTTGCGCCCCGGAGGCGAACCGAGCCTCAAAGAAAGGGGGGCGCCCAGTCAGCCGTGGCGGGGGCCGGGGAAGGGGCTGGGGCTGGGGCGGGGGTCCTCGCGGAGCGACGGCGTCGACTGCGGCGGGACCGTGCGCGCGGCGGGCACCGAGGGTACGGCGGCGGGCTCGGTCGGGCGGCCCGGGGACGGTTCGCCGCCCTCGGGGGCGTTCTGCGCGGCGGCCCGGCGCGAGCCGTAACGGCGGTGCACCGCCTGCTTGGTGACGCCGAGCGCGGAGCCCACCGCGTCCCAGGAGAAGCCCAGCGAGCGGTCGAAGTCGACGGCGGCGGTGACCAGCGTCTCGACGCTGTCGCGCAGTTCCTGGGCGAGCCGCACGGTGGGGGCCGGAGCGCGTCCGTAGACCACGAAACCGGCGGCCGGGCCGGTGCGACGGGGGCGGTAGACGTTGCCGAGCTGGGCGGTGAGCGTGCGCAGCGCGTCCACCTGCCGGCGGACCCGCTCGATGTCCCGGACCAGGAGGTGCAGGCTGGCCCGTGCCTGGGCGTCATGAGTTGCGTGGTCGGCCATGTACAAGCCTCTCGAACGGGCGTTGACGGGGGATGGGGGATGGAGGGGGCTGATGCTGGAGGGGGAAGTCGAACGGGCGGCGGGAAACGCATCGGGCCGCGGCAGCGGCCCGATGCGGTCAATCTGCCTTGACCAACGCGGCACCCGCCCGTCGGTCACGGTCCGGGGCGTGCGGCAGTCCGCCCGTACGCCCCCTCGGCCGGCGGACCATAGACTTCAGGGGCTGTTTGCGACGTTCCGCCGTATCCGCTGTGTGAGAGGTAGTTCGCCACCCATGAGGCTCGTGTTCGCCGGTACCCCCGAGGTAGCCCTGCCCGCTCTGGACGCGCTGATCGCGTCGGAGAAGCACGAGGTGGTGGCCGTGGTGACCCGTCCCGACGCGCCCGCCGGGCGCGGTCGCCGGATGGTGGCCAGCCCGGTCGCCGAACGGGCCGAGGAGGCGGGTATCGAGGTGCTCAAGCCCGCCAAGCCGCGCGATCCGGAGTTCCTCGCCCGGCTCGGCGAGATCGCACCGGACTGCTGCCCGGTGGTGGCCTACGGCGCGCTGCTGCCCAAGGCCGCGCTGGAGATCCCGGCGCATGGCTGGGTCAATCTGCACTTCTCGCTGCTCCCGGCGTGGCGGGGCGCGGCACCCGTGCAGCACTCGGTGCTCGCGGGCGACGAGATGACCGGCGCCTCGACCTTCCAGATCGAGGAAGGGCTGGACTCCGGGCCGGTGTTCGGGGTGGTGACGGAGGAGGTGCGGGCCACCGACACCAGCGGCGATCTGCTGACCCGGCTCGCCTTCGCCGGTGCGGGGCTGCTCGAGGCGACGATGGACGGCATCGAGAACGGCACGCTGCTCCCGGTGCCGCAGCCTGCCGAGGGCATCTCGCTCGCCCCGAAGATCACCGTCGAGGACGCGAAGATCGACTGGACGGCGCCCGCGCTGCGCGTCGACCGGCTGGTGCGGGCGTGCACCCCCGCCCCGGGTGCGTGGACCACCTTCCGTGAGGAGCGGCTGAAGGTCGTCTCGGCGCGGCCGGTGGCGGACCGTACGGATCTGGAGCCCGGGCGGCTGGCCGCGACCAAGAAGGCCGTGTACGTGGGCACCGGCAGCCATGCCGTCGAGCTGGCCTGGGTGCGGCCGCAGGGCAAGAAGCCGATGCTCGCGGCGGATTGGGCGCGCGGGGTGCGGATCGCGGAGGGCGAGCGGCTCGGGGCCTGAGCGGACCACGGGGCTGAAGCCGCTCCAGCGGCACACGCCACAGGACCGAGGCGGACCCAGCGGCACGGCGATCCCGAGCAGGTCCACAGGGCAGAAACCCGAGCAGGTCCACAGGGCAGAAACCCGAGCAGGTCCGCAGGGCTGAAAGGCGGCCATCGGGCGCGCCGGGGCGGCGGATGTTGACTTCAACCTATGTTGAAGTCCTACGTTCCTCATGAGACCTCGGAGGTACGTGATGGACATCGAAGTGACCGCCTGGCATTCCCTGTATCAGGCGTCCAATGCCAGTGACGACCGGCGGCCCTTCTCCCGCGAGACGCTGCGCCGCATCGGCGCCTTTGCCCGTCCGCACCGCCGTCGGCTGCAACTGTTCCTGGTGCTGAGCACGGTCACGGCGGTGCTCGCGGTGGCGACGCCGCTGCTGGCCGGCCGGGTGGTGGACGCGATCGTCCACCATTCGGGACAGGACACGGTGCTCGGGCTGGCCGGGCTCATCGCCGCCATCGCCGTGGCGGAGGCGGCCATCGGGCTGCTGACCCGCTGGCTGTCGGCGAACATCGGCGAGGGGCTGATCCTCGATCTGCGCACCTCCGTCTTCGACCACGTCCAGCGGATGCCGGTGGCGTTCTTCACCCGGACCCGCACCGGTGCGCTGGTCAGCCGGCTCAACAACGACGTCATCGGTGCGCAGCGGGCGTTCAGCGACACCCTCTCCGGGGTGGTCGGCAATATGGTGACGCTGCTGCTCACCCTGGTCGTCATGATCGGGATCTCGTGGCAGATCACCCTGCTGACGCTGGTGCTCCTGCCCCTCTTCCTGCTGCCCGCACGCCGGGTGGGCGGACGGCTGGCGAAGCTGCGACGCGAGGCGGCCGCGCACAACGCCGCGATGAGTACCCAGATGACCGAGCGCTTCTCCGCGCCCGGGGCCACTCTCGTCAAGCTCTTCGGCCGGCCCGCCGACGAGTCCGCCGAGTTCGCCGCGCGGACCCGGCGGGTGCGGGACATCGGGGTGCGGACCGCGATGGTCCAGGTCTCCTTCGTGACCGCGCTGACCCTCGTCTCCGCCCTGGCCCTCGCCCTGGTCTACGGCCTCGGCGGCTGGTTCGCGCTGCACGGGCGGCTCGACCCCGGCGCCGTCGTCGCGCTCGCGCTGCTCCTCACCCGGCTGTACGCGCCGCTGACCGCGCTGGCCGGGGCGCGGGTCGAGGTCATGAGCGCGCTCGTCAGCTTCGAGCGGGTCTTCGAGGTGCTCGACCTCGAGCCGCTGATCAAGGAGAAGCCGGACGCCCGGGAGGTCCCCGACGGGCCCGTGTCCGTCGAGTTCGACCGCGTCGACTTCGGCTACCCGGCCGCGGACAAGGTCTCCCTCGCCTCCCTGGAGGAGGTCGCCACCCTGGACACCCGCGGTGGCGTCCAGGTCCTGCACCAGCTTTCCTTCCGCGCCGAACCGGGCCAGATGGTCGCGCTGGTGGGCTCCTCCGGCGCCGGGAAGTCGACCATCGCGCAGCTACTGCCGAGGCTCTACGACGCCGACGGCGGCGCCGTACGGCTCTCCGGGGTGGACGTCCGCGATCTGACCGCCGATTCGATCCGCGCCACCCTCGGCATGGTCACGCAGGACGGCCATCTCTTCCACGACTCGATCCGCGCCAATCTGCTGCTGGCCCGGCCGGAGGCCACCGACGAGGAGCTGTGGGAAGTGCTGCGCCGGGCCCGGCTGGAGGGGCTGATCGCTTCCCTGCCGGACGGGCTGGAGACCGTCGTGGGCGAGCGCGGCTACCGCCTCTCCGGCGGTGAGCGCCAGCGGCTGACCATCGCCCGGCTGCTGCTGGCCCGGCCCCGGGTGGTGATCCTCGACGAGGCCACCGCGCATCTGGACGCCACTTCGGAGGCGGATGTGCAGGAGGCGCTCGGCGAGGCGCTGGAGGGGCGCACCGCGATGGTGATCGCCCATCGGCTGTCCACGGTTCGGGCGGCGGATCTCATTCTCGTCGTCGAGGACGGGCGGATCGTGGAGCGCGGTACGCACACCGCGCTGCTGGCCGCCGGAGGCCGCTACGAGGAGCTGTACCGCACCCAGTTCGAGCAGCCGGCCCCGATGGGCGACGGGTTCGCCGTGGACGGAGCGAGTGCCCCCGGCACCGGCACGAAGGTGGCGGTCGTGGACGGAGCGAGTGCCCCCGGCACCGGCGCCGAGGTCACGGCCCTGGACGGCGGCCCCACGGCCGCCGAGGCCCCGGCGACGTAGGCTGGTCTCTTCAAGCCCGATCCGTCCCCCGGAGCACATTTCCCGTGACCGACCAGCCCCGTCGTCGCCGTCCCCACGCCCCGCCCCGGCCTGGCAAGCCCTATCGCCGCCCGCAGAAGGACCCCGTGCGGATCCTCGCCTTCGAGGCGCTGCGGGCGGTCGACGAACGGGACGCGTACGCCAACCTCGTTCTCCCGCCCCTGCTGCGCAAGGCGCGGGAGAGCGCGGAGGCCGGCGGGCCGCGGTTCGACGCCCGGGACGCGGCGCTCGCCACCGAGCTGGTCTACGGCACCCTGCGCCATCAGGGCACCTACGACGCGATCATCGCCGAATGCGTGGACCGCCCGCTGCGCGAGGTGGATCCGCCCGTGCTCGATGTGCTGAACCTCGGCGCCCATCAGCTTCTGGGGACCCGTATCCCTACGCACGCCGCCGTCTCGGCCAGCGTCGAGCTGGCGCGGGTGGTGCTCGGCGACGGCCGGGCCAAGTTCGTCAACGCGGTGCTGCGCAGGATCGCCGCCCATGACCTCGACGGCTGGCTGGAGCGGGTCGCCCCGCCCTACGACGAGGACCCCGAGGAGCATCTGGGCGTCCGCCACTCGCATCCGCGCTGGGTCGTCTCCGCCCTGTGGGACGCGCTCGGCGGCGGCAGCTCCGGGATCGAGGAGCTGCTGGCCGCGGACAACGAACGGCCCGAGGTCACCCTCGTCGCCCGCCCCGGCCGGTCCACGGCCGGGGAGTTGCTGGACGCGGTGGGCGAGGGGGCCGCGGTACAGGGCCGCTGGTCACCGTACGCGGTGCGGCTCACCGAGGGCGGGGAGCCCGGGGCGCTGGAGGCGGTGCGCGAGGGGCGTGCCGGGGTGCAGGACGAGGGCAGCCAACTGGTGGCCCTCGCGCTGGCGAACGCGCCGCTGGAGGGGGAGGACCGGCGCTGGCTGGACGGCTGCGCGGGCCCCGGCGGCAAGGCCGCGCTGCTCGCCGCGCTGGCCGCGGAGCGCGGCGCCGCGCTGCTGGCCGCCGAGAAGCAGCCGCACCGGGCCCGGCTGGTGGCCAGGGCCCTGGCGGGCAACCCCGGCCCGTACCAGGTGATCGCCGCGGACGGCACCCGGCCGCCGTGGCGGCCCGGCGCCTTCGACCGGGTGCTGGTGGATGTGCCGTGCACCGGGCTCGGTGCGCTGCGCCGCCGCCCCGAGGCGCGCTGGCGGCGCCGCCCCGAGGACCTCGACGGCTTCGCCCCGCTGCAGCGCGGGCTGCTGCGGGAGGCCCTGGCCTCGGCGCGGATCGGCGGCGTGGTCGGCTATGCGACCTGTTCCCCGCATCCGGCCGAGACCAGGGCCGTGGTCGAGGACGTCCTCAAGGGGCGTGGCGGCCCGGCCGTCTCCGCGGAGTGGATCGACGCCCGTCCGCTGCTGCCGGGGGTGCCCGAGCTGGGCGACGGCCCGGACATCCAGCTATGGCCGCACCGGCACGGTACGGACGCCATGTATCTGGCCCTGCTGCGCCGCACCGGCTGACCGCGCCCGGTCGCGCCGCACCGGCTGACCGCGCCCGTTCTTCTCGCGGGTTCCCGGAGAGAGAGCGGCCCCGGGGCATCGCACGGCCGCGGTGAACGGCGCGTCAGTCCTTCGGGACCGCCGGAAGCGCTTCCTGGGGCCGGTCGGTCGGGGCGTAGACGGCGGCCGCGTGGGCGGTGGGGTTGAGGTCCTTGTGCACCGCGCGTGCCACCGCCTCGATGGTGGCCACGCCCGCCTTCATGGTGCGGTTGTCCTGGGTGAGCACGGTGAGGGTGTAGTCGTGGCCGCCGCCGGTGAAGGCCCCGATGCTGTGCACCCGCCAGCCGTGCGTCGACCGCTCCAGCCAGCCGTTCTTCACCTGGATCCGCACCCCGCCGGGGGCGCCGGCCGGGGTGCCCCAGCGCTGTTCGCGGATGACCTTGCCCATCAGCGAGAGGATGTAGCGGCGGGAGGCGTCGGTCAGCACCGTATTCGGGTGAGTGATCAGGTCCAGGAGCCGCTCCTGGTCGTTCGCGGTGACCTGGGTGAGGCCCCAGTAGCCGTTCTTGCCGGGCACGGTGGCGTCCATGCCCGCCGCCCGCAGGAACGCCTTGACCCGGGAGGCTTTCAGCTTCTTCCACAGCTTGCTGGTCGAGGCGTTGTCCGACTTGGTGATCATGGCCTTGGCGAGGGTCTTCTCGCTCTTGGTCAGCGGCCGGTGGTGGCGCTGCGCGTCCCACAGCAGCGTCCCCAGGACCGTCGCCTTCACCACGCTCGCGGAGTCGAACCGCTGGTTCGCGCGCAGGGTGCAGCGGGTGTGGGTGGCGTGGTCGCGGAGGCTGATCGCGGTGGTGCCGGACCGGCCGCGCAGCGCCGCGGCGATGTCCTTGGACAGCTTGCCGGCCAGCCCGGACTGGTGTGAGACGCAGACCGGCCGCGGTGCCGTGGCCGCGGCGGAGGCGGGCCCGGCCCCGGCGACCGGTGATACGAGGACGGCCGCGGTCAGCGCCGCGCACACCGCGGTGCGGGGATGCCGGGGTTTGAGATGCCGGGGTATTCGATCGCTGGTCATGGTGGGTTGCCTGTTTGCACGTGACGTCTAGGGGTTTCCTTCGATTTCTTCATGGTCCTGGCTCCGTCGCCGTGCGTCGATCGGAGCGGAACCAAGTGATCACGGCGGTGCGGGCCGTTGCGATGATCCCGGCTCCATGGACCGGCTCCGACCGTGGGAGGCTGGGGGCATGGCCTTGCAGATCAACCCCAGCATCCTGTCCGCAGACTTCTCCCGCCTCGCGGATGAGGCGAAGGCGGTCGAGGGTGCCGACTGGCTCCACGTCGACGTCATGGACAACCACTTCGTCCCGAACCTCACCCTCGGGGTTCCGGTGGTCGAGTCGCTGGGCAAGGTCACCGAAACCCCGCTGGACTGCCATCTCATGATCGACGACCCGGACCGCTGGGCGCCGCAGTACATCGAGGCGGGCGCCGGTTCCGTCACCTTCCATGTGGAGGCCGCGGCCGCGCCGGTGCGGCTGGCGCGCGAGATCCGGGCCAAGGGCGCGCGGGCCTCGATGGCGCTCAAGCCGGCCACGCCCATCGAGCCGTACGAGGATCTGCTGCCCGAGCTGGACATGCTGCTGGTCATGACCGTGGAACCCGGTTTCGGCGGCCAGGCGTTCCTCGACATCATGCTGCCGAAGATCCGCCGCACCCGGCAGTTGATCGACAAGCATGGATTGCAGATGTGGCTCCAGGTGGACGGCGGGGTCTCGGCCGCCACCATCGAGCGGTGCGCCGAGGCGGGCGCCGATGTGTTCGTGGCGGGCTCGGCCGTCTACGGCGCCGACGACCCGGCCAAGGCCGTACAGGCACTGCGCCGGCTCGCCGAGAAGGCAACCGGCACCCCCGGAACATGAGGCGACGTAGCTACCGGTCGATGAACTCAAGGGTGAAGGGCGAACCAACTCCGCCGTTTCTGACAGGATGAACGGTGAGTCCGGACAGTGAATAGTGAGGAGACCGCGGTGTCGACGGGCCGTTCAGCCACGCGGATGGGACCCGCCGAACTGGTGCAGGCGGCGGCCATGGCGCGCCGTTTCTACCTCGAGGGCAAGTCCAAGATCCAGATCGCCGAGGAGTTCGGCGTCAGCCGCTTCAAGGTCGCGCGGGTGCTGGAGACGGCGCTCGAGCGCGATCTGGTGCGCATCGAGATCCGGGTTCCCGCCGAACTCGACGCGGAGCGCTCCGACGCCCTGCGCGCCCGCTACGGGCTGCGCCACGCGGTCGTCGTGGAGTCACCGGCCGACGCCGAGGCGGACACCCCGGACCCGGAGAACCTCGGCGAGGTCGCCGCGGACCTGCTGGGCGAGCTGGTGACCGAGGGGGATGTGCTGGGGCTGGCCTGGGGCCGGTCCACGATCCACATGGCGGCCGCGCTGCACCGGCTGCCGCCGTGCACCGTCGTCCAGCTCACCGGCGTGTACGACGCGGGCACGGCCGAGCGCGGCTCGGTCGAGGCGGTGCGCCGCGCCGCCGCCGTCTCGGGCGGTGAGGCGCACCCCATCTACGCGCCGATGCTGCTGCCGGACACGGCCACCGCGGACGCCCTGCGCGGCCAGACCGGTATCGCCCGCGCCTTCGAGTACTTCGACAAGGTCACCGTGGCCTGCGTCTCCATCGGCTCCTGGGAGGCCGGCATCTCCACGGTCTACGACATGCTGACGGAGAAGGAGCGGGCCCACTACGAGAACCTGGGCGCCGCCGCCGAGATGTCGGCCCACCTCTTCGACGCCGAGGGCCGCCGCATCGGCCGCGACCTGGGCGAGCGCTGCATCACCGTGGAGGCCGACCGGCTGCGCCGGATTCCCGAGGTGGTGGCCATCGCCGGTGGCCGCCGTAAGGCCGAGGCGATCGGGGCGGTGCTGAGGTCCGGCCTGGTCACCAGCCTGGTGACGGACACCGCCGCCGCGGACTACCTGCTCGCCGAAACCACCCCCGCCGCCCACCCCGCCCTGGACCGCGCCGACCCGGACGGCGTGTAGCGGGCCGGTCGCGGCGAGCACCGGCCGCGGCGAGCAAGGGGGAACGGCGGGCAAGGGGGAAATGGCGAGCGGCCCGCCGCTCGCCACATCGGATCACGCCAGAAGCAGGGCGGCGTCCCACGGCACCTCACGGTCCTCACCGTCGGCGGTTCCGGCGGGCGGCGTGCTCCGGCCGAGCAGAACGAGCGCGACGCCCGCCGCGCCCTCCAGGAACGTCGGCGCGTCCAGCGGCTCCGGCCGGAGCGGGAGCACCGGCGCGGTGGGAAAGCCGAAGGCCGTGCCAGGGTCGAAGCGGGCGCACAGCCGCTCGGCGATCTCGTCCGCCCGCGCGGACAGCGACGCGTCGTCCAGTTCGTCGGCCATCCGCCCGGTGATCCGGGCCAGCCCGGCGAGGCCGTGGCACAGCCCGGGATCGTCCATCCCCCGCAGTCCGCCGGGGCGGGCGAAGACCGCCCTCATCGCCTCCGCCGCGGTGTGCACCCACGCGTCCTCGCCCAGCGCGACTCCGGCGAGCTGGAGCGCGCGGGCGATTCCCGGAGCGCCGTAGCACCAGCTCGCGCGCCCCGGCCCCAGGGCGGGCCGGGTGGCCGCCAGCTCCTGGTCGGCGGAGACCGTACCGGGCCAGCCGGGGCCCGCGTCCGGGTCCTCCTGGCGCCAGCTCATCAGCCACCGGGCGATACGGCGGATGGCCGTGTCGTGGCCGGGGACGCGCAGTCCGCGCGTCCAGCACAGGGACAGCAGCGCGAGCGGCCCGGCGATGCCGTGGGCGAGGCCCAGGTCGAGCACCCACTCCCGCCGCCGCGGGTCCACCGCGGCGGGCCACGGGGGGCTGAACCAGCCGGGCAGCGGCCCGGCCGCGGCCCTGACGGGCTCGGTGAGGGCGACGAGATACCGCAGCACGTCGTGGACGGCTTCGGGGTCGGACGGCTCGGCGAGGAAGTACCGGCCGAGGCCGGTCACACCGGAGACGACGTCGAAGTGTTCCCGGTCCGCCCCGGGGACATCGGATTCCATCCGGCCGTACTCGGCGTCGAGGACCTTCGCGAGGCGATGCCGCAGGGTCGCGTCCACCCGGCCCCGTACGGTGGCGTAGTCCCGGGGCGAGCGGGCGGCATGCTTGGCGGCGAAGCCGAGACTGCCCAGGCCCGTGATCAGCCCGGGACCTCTGGCACCGGCGTACCCGGCCTCCGCCGCCAGCAGGGCGTGGACGGTCGGGCGCAGGCCCGGGTCGTTCCTGCTCAGCTCGCTGAGCAACAGCGCCGCCCCCGAGGCACCCATGCCGAGCCCTGCAGCGGGAAAGTCCCCGGTGCCGGTGACGTGGTCGCGGATACGGGCGGCGATCTCGGCCACCACCGTGTCGAGGTCCCACCGCCGGGCTGATGCCGCCGTCGCCCGAGATGCCTCCGCCGTCGCCCGAGATGCCTCCGTCGTCATCCGAGGTGCCTCCGCCGTCCGTGGTCGGCCTGGGCGAGGCCACGCGCCACCGCCAGTGAACGGCCTTCGGAGGTGCGTGAGGTGCCGATCAGCCGGTTGTGGTGCATATGCAACACGCTCGCCAGCACCGACGGGTCGGCGGCCACGGAGGCATAGGCGCGCATGGCGGCCGCCCTGGCGTCGAGGGCGGCGAGCGCGGCGGCAGCGCCCTCGGCGGGGAACGTCGCCCGGAGCCCGCCGTCCAGCAGGCGGAGTGCCGCCGCGCGGCGTTCCCGGAAGTAGGCGTGGTGCTCCTCGTCCCGCGGGTCGCGCAGCCACCAGCCGGTCCACCGGTCGCCGTGGACCTGGCGGGCGAGGTCGAGGTAGTTGGCGGCGGCGAGCACCTGCGGCTCGACGGTGACCGCGCCGGCCGCCCGCAGGCGGAGCTGTTCGAGGGCGGCCACGCTGTCGTGGTGGAAGACCGTCTCGGCGGCCTCGATGGCCTCGTGGCCGCCGTAGCGGTGGGTTTCGGGTTCATAGCCGTCGATGACGAACGCCCCGGCCAGGCGCAGGTCGCGCAGCTGCTCCACCCAGTCGAGGACGCCCGGTGTCAGCTCGCCGTGGAGCGTCGCGGGGTCGCCGTGGAAGCGCAGCCGCAGATGTGCGCCGGCCGGATCGGCGTAGCGGATGAAGAACCAGCGGTCCACCGCGGGCGGCAGGGCCGCCAGCAGCCGGGGCAGATGCTCGGCCAGCACCTCGTCCTGGCGGCCCGCATAGGTGGAGAGCCTGCCGTAGAGCCACTCGCGGCTGTGCCGCGGGACGGGCGGACCGACCGGGCGGATCCGCCGCGCCGGAGCCCGGACGGCCGGGGACTCGGCGGGCGCCGGACGGGCGGGCAGCAGCGGTATCACCAGTTCGCTGCTGAACGCCCCCGAGTCGGTGGTGAGCCAGCCGTCGCCCGCCCCCGCGTCCTCGGGCGTCTCGTACGCCGTCACGTCCTTGCTCCGGCCGAGCTCGCGGCGCAGCACCATGCGGTGGAGCGGGGCGGTCAGGTCGAGCTCCACCCGGTGATCGCCGCCGCCGACGGCGACCCGGTCGGGCACGTTCCAGCGCGCCCGCCAGTCGTCCAAACGGCGCTCCCACTCCGCGTCGGGGAGGGCGGAGTCGAACAGGCCGGGGTCGGTCAGCCGCCATCGGGCGGGGGCGAGGACCGTCCTGCCGAACCGGACGCGGGGCAGGTGGTGAAGGGTGGAGAGACGCCCCCATGTCCATACGCACGAGGGCCAGCCGCCCATCGTCGGCACCTCGCGCAGCAGCCGGACCGCCGCGGGGGCGCGCCGCGGGTCGAGCATGGTCGGAACCCGGGGGTTGATCTCCTGTCCGGTCGAGGCGTCCACGAGATACAGCCGGTCCGGGTCGGCGGCCAGTGCGAGATCGCCCATTCCCCGCACGGCGGGCGAGGCGCGGTCCGCGAAGCAGCCCACCGCGACCCGCTCGGTCCAGAACGGCCGAACGCGGGCCACATTGGCGTCCCGCCCCCTCAGGGGCAGGAAGTCCAGGTGCGCCTGGAGCGCGCCGTCCCGGGCCGAGTCGGCGGCGGAACGGCGCACCAACTCGCCCACCTCCTCCACGTCGTCGAGGAGGTAGGCGAACCGGCCGAAGAGCGCGCCCGGTGCCGGCGATCCCGTCGACGGGGAGAGCACGAGCGTGAAGTCGCCCTCGTCGAGGGATCGCCGCGAGGGGGCGGTCAGATGGGCGCAGAGTTCCAGCGCGGCCGGGGGCGGTGCTCCGGAGCCGCGCAGCCGGTCGAGCGCCGCGTCGTCGAGCACCACTTCGCGCTCGCCCGACGCGATCGCGGTGAGGGCCAGCTCGGCCAGGAAGTCGTTCCGGGCCCGGTCGCGTTCGCTCGGCTCACCGGCCTCCGCCGTGCGCCGCTCGCTTTTGGGGTGGTCGTAGCCGCCGGGCGGGCCCAGGCCGGTGTGCGGGTCGAGGACGTCGGCGAGAGGCACGGCCCGGCCGGTGCCGTAGCGTTCGACGAACGCGTCACGGTACTCCCGCAGCTCCGGCGTCGGCATTGTGTCGGGCGCGGCGAGACACAGCGCCGTGGCCGCGCGCTCCGCCTCCCGCAACACCTCCCGGTCCAGGGTGACTTCGGCGTCCAGCCGCATGTCGACCTGGATCGGCCGGTCATCGGCGCGCAGGCCGCCCATCGCGTCCAGCGCCTTCTTCCAGCGGCCGAGCCCCGCGCCGAGGCGTTCCGCGCCGTATTCCTCCAACAGGTCGCCGATGGCGGCCAGTTCGCCCGCCTTGTCGGCCTGGCCCACGGACTTGAGGACGTCCACCGCGTACCGCAGCGGGTCGGTCTCGCCGAGCGGGGGGCGCAGCTCGGTGAGGAGGAAGCCCTGGCGGACGAGCTCGAGGAGAAGCCCTTCCTTGGCGGACGCGGGGACGTTCGGGTACGCCTCGTCGAGGGTCTTCAGCAGGCCCCCGGCCGGGCGGGGGTGCCGGGTGGCGGCGAGGATGGTCTTCACGGCCGCCGTGTGGCGTACGGAGATCTCCTGGGCGGTCCGCCCCTCGCGCCGCCGTTCGTCGGCGGCCGGCTCATCGGAGCCGGCGGGGTCCTGCGCGTCGTAGCCGCAGGGGAGCACCCAGCGCTGCCCGCGTGCGAAGCCCAGGTCGTTCGCCACGACGCGCAGCGCCCGCAGCACCTCGAGGTCGCCCTCCCAGGCGGTGAGCACGCCGGTCAGCCAGCCGCCGTCCGGGCGCACCGCCTTGCGGTGCCGGGTGCCCAGCCGGACCTGGCGGCCCGCCGCGCCGAAGGACACCGGGGCGACGCCCGCCAGGAGTCCGAAGGGGGTGGCGCGGCTGGCGGCCCGCAGGACGTAGCGCGTCGCCGAGAGGGTGAGCTTGCGCAGGGCGCCGGGTTTCATCGGCGCGCCCGCGCGCAGCGCCTCGACGGTCCGGTGCAGTGAGGGGCTGGAGACGGCGAGGGCTTCCTCGACTCGTTCGTCGGTCAGGAGCGCGTCGATGTACCGGCGGACCTGTTCGCGGTCGCGCGGGTCGAGGTGTGCGCGGGTCCCGGTGGCCGAGTGGGGAAGGAGGGGTACCCGGAGCATCCCGGTGGGCTCCGCGTGGAACATCGCGTGGTCTTCGGACAAGGGGTCGTCTCTCCCGTTCACGCTCGGCACCGCCGAGAATTGCGCCGTCGGCGAGCCGGACGGGGCCCGGACACCGGTCCGGGCCCCGTCCTCCTATCCACCACTAGCCACAGGCCGGGGCGACGATCGTGCACCAGATGATGGACGCCCCGGGCGTGACGCTGGCGGCGCCCTGCGCGGCCGTCGGCTCGTCGAGCTCGACACGCACGTCCAGGTCGAACTCCGACATTTCCTTGGCCGACTCGGCCGGTACGGCAATAGACATGGTCAACTCCTTCGATAGAGGGGGCGACGGCAGCCGTTCGCACCCAGGGCCGCTCACACACACCTCAGCGGATGGGCATGCGCGGCTCCCGTGCGCGGTTGGCACGCGGGGCATTCGTGTCGAGCGCCCCGCACCTCCTGTGTACGCGCACCACCAGTGATCCCGGAACTGCGGAGAGCGAGATCTAGGGCTTGCCTCAGAAAGTCGCGGGCGGTGGAACGTACGGCGCCATCGCGCCCTCCTATGGCTCCCGGTCGGGCCCCGACCGCTCGGGGGCGCGCCGAGACGGTGCTCCGCCGCATGGGGTCACTCGCCCTCGGGCGGGCGCTCGGGTAACGTTTCGACGTAAGGCAGGTTGCCTGTCGGCACCGCAGCAGCCCCCGCAGCGCCTCTTTGGAGGACTCTACGAATGCGGGGGTGTTTTGTTGTGCCGCTGTGCGAGTGACCTGCGTCGTTTCGCGTGAAAATGTGAGACTCATGCGTTTCCTCGAGCCCGGTACGGGGCGCCACGTGGAATCTTCCCCGGTTCCCTACGACCTGACGTACGACGATGTGTTCATGGTGCCGAGCCGCTCCGCGGTCGGCTCCCGCCAGGGGGTGGACCTGGCCTCACCCGACGGCACCGGCACCACCATTCCGCTCGTCGTCGCCAACATGACCGCGATCGCCGGCCGCCGCATGGCCGAGACGGTCGCCCGTCGCGGTGGCCTCGTCGTCATCCCGCAGGACATCCCGATCGACGTCGTCACCGACGTGATCCGCTGGGTCAAGAGCCGCGATCTGGTGCTGGACACCCCGATCGTCCTCGCCCCGACCGGCACCGTCGCCGACGCGCTGTCGTTGCTGCCCAAGCGGGCACACGGCGCGGGCGTGGTGGTCGAGGACGGGCGTCCGGTGGGCGTGGTGACCGAGTCCGACCTGACCGGCGTGGACCGCTTCACGCAACTGTCCGAGGTGATGTCGCGCGAACTGATGGTGCTCGACGCGGACATCGACCCCCAGGAGGCGTTCAACCGCCTCGACGCCGCCCACCGCAAGCTCGCCCCCGCCGTCGACGCGGACGGGAAGCTGGTCGGCATCCTGACCCGCAAGGGCGCGCTGCGCGCGACGCTCTACAAGCCCGCGGTGGACGCGGGCGGCCGGCTGCGGGTCGCGGCCGCCGTCGGGGTCAACGGCGATGTGGAGGGCCGTACGAAGGCGCTCCTGGACGCCGGGGCGGACGCCCTCGTCGTGGATACCGCCCACGGCCACCAGGAGTCGATGATCACCGCGCTCAAGGCGGTCCGCGGTCTGGGCCCGCGGGTGCCGGTGGTGGCGGGCAACGTGGTCGCCGCCGAGGGGGTGCGCGACCTCATCGAGGCCGGTGCCGACATCGTCAAGGTCGGCGTCGGACCGGGCGCGATGTGCACCACCCGCATGATGACCGGCGTGGGCCGTCCGCAGTTCTCCGCGGTGCTGGAATGCGCCGCCGAGGCACGGAAGTTCGGCAAGCACATCTGGGCGGACGGTGGCATCCGGCACCCCCGCGACGTCGCCATGGCGCTCGCGGCCGGGGCGTCCAACGTGATGGTCGGCTCCTGGTTCGCGGGGACGTACGAGTCGCCCGGCGACCTCCAGCACACCGCCGACGGCCGGCCGTACAAGGAGAGCTTCGGCATGGCGTCGGCACGCGCGGTGCGCAACCGCACCAGCGACGAGTCGGCGTACGAGCGGGCCCGCAAGGGGCTGTTCGAGGAGGGCATCTCCACCTCGCGGATGTTCCTGGACCCGGCCCGGCCGGGAGTCGAGGACCTGATCGACTCGATCATCGCGGGCGTGCGCAGCTCCTGCACCTATGCGGGCGCCGGGTCGCTGGAGGAGTTCCACGAGCGGGCAGTGGTGGGCGTGCAGAGCGCCGCGGGCTACGCGGAGGGCAAGCCGCTCCACGCGAGCTGGGACTGAGGTTCAGGAGTTCGGCTCGCCCCCGGTGGCGAATCGAGCCCGGAAACACCACAACCCCCACTCGGCTCGGGTGAGTGGGGGTTGTGGTGGTGTGTCGCGGCGGGGTCTCACCTCGCCACTCCGCGCTCACCCCGGGTGCGGGGCAGCGCGTGGCGCGGCGGGCTGGTGAGGGTGATCTGCCGGACCAACTGGTGGAACGAGACCAGCGCGGCGACCGGGGGAAGACCGGCCACGGCCATGCTGGGCGCGTTCCGCGGGGCGTGTGCGACGCACAGGAACACCGCGATGGTGGAGAAGAGCACCACCACGGCCCATGAGTGCGCGGCGCCCCGCCGGTGCAGGGCGGCCCGCAGCACCGACAGCGAGGCGACCAGCCAGGGTCCGTAGACCAGCAGGGGCCACCATGCCGCCATGGACTCCGAGGTGCTCGGGGAGGCGAGATAGCGCAGCGGGCCGTAGGAGATCATTCCGCCGAGCACGCTCAGCATCGCGACGATGATTGTGGTCACCGCCGCGAAGATCAGGCTGATCACATGCAGCCACGGCAGCGTCGGCAGCCGGAAGCGGACCCGGCGGCGCTTGCCGCGCCCCCGTACATGCGTGGGGGAGGGGGTGTGGAGAGGGGCGACCGGTCCGATGGGACCGGTGGTGTGCACCGACTCCTCGGGGGAGGTCGTCTGGAGCAGCCGGGCCAGGTCTCCCTCCAGGTCCCAGCGGCCCTCGATGGTCTCCGGGTCGGGCAGGGGGAAAGGATTCATCTCATAATCGGCTGCCGCCTCGTACCGCTCCCCGGGAGGGGGCGCGGGGGCGTGCCGGTGGCCGGTGGGTGGGGGCCCGTAGCCGCCCGGCCTCGGCTCGGTGTACGTCATGCCTTGACGCCTGGTTCCGGCGTATCGGACCGCTGGACGAAGTCCGCCTCGATCCGGCCCAGTGCCCGGATGAAGTCCTCCCAGACTCTCGCGCAGTATTCGAGCGGGTAGCGCTCGCTGTCACCCCCCTGGTCTCGGGGCCGGAACACGGGTTCGGCACTGAGGCGGGAGTGATCGGGTGGTTGCAGGCTGTCAGTGGTCACGTCCCCACCAACGACCGCTAAAATGGTGCAGTATCGCGGCATTCGGGTGAAACGAGCGCTGACTCGCGCACTGTCTCGCAACGATTCCCCGTCGAGCGCCCCCGCGCGCAACGTTGCCACGGGTATGCGCAACCATGGTCCATTACGGCCGTCGGCGGACGGCTCATAGGGTCTTGCGCTGACGTGGAGTGGCGGGGACCGACTGCTCGACGATTCCCACCTGCGGGTTTGCTCTTCGGGCACCCGTATGTCCGCAGTCGGTCGCCACCACCCGATGGCAGCGATTAAGGAGCCACCCCTGTGTTGGAGCACGGCGCAGCACCGCCCGCCACCCAGCAACCGGAACCAGACCCTCCGGTCGGCGGGCTGGGCGCCCGGCTGATGCGGCGCAAGCCGGTGGAACGACTGGTCGCCGAGGGCGGCCAGGGCGAGGGCGGCAGTCTGCGGCGCTCCATGGGCATGTGGCAGCTCACCATGATCAGCATCGGGGCCACCCTGGGCACCGGCATCTTCGTGGTGCTCGGCGAGGCCGTGCCGGACGCCGGTCCCGCCGTCATCGTGTCCTTCGTCATCGCCGGGCTCACCGCGCTGTTCTCCGCGCTGTCCTACGCCGAGCTGGCGGGCACCATCCCCGTCTCCGGCTCCTCCTACTCCTACGCCTACGCCACGATGGGCGAGCTGATCGCCTGGGTCTGCGGCTGGTGTCTGATCCTGGAGTACGGGGTCTCGGTAGCGGCCGTCGCCGTCGGCTGGGGCGAGTACCTCAACGAACTGCTCGACGGCACCCTCGGCGTCACCATCCCCGACGCCCTGGCCGCCCCGCCCGGCGACGGCGGGATCTTCAATCTGCCCGCCCTGCTCGTGGTGCTGCTGGCCATGGCGTTCCTGCTGGGCGGCGCCAAGGAGAGCGCCCGCGCCAACACGGTCATGGTGGCGGTGAAGATCGCGGCACTGATCCTCTTCTGTGCCGTCGCCTTCACCGGCATCCGGGCCGGCAACTACACCCCCTTCATGCCGCTGGGTATGGCGGGCGTCAGTGCCGCCGGCGCCACCCTCTTCTTCTCCTACATCGGCTTCGACGCCGCCTCCACGGCCGGTGAGGAGGCCAAGAACCCCCAGCGCGACCTGCCCCGCGCGATCATGCTCTCGCTGATCATCGTCACCGCGCTGTACTGCCTGGTCGCCGCCGTCGCGGTGGGCGCCCTGCCGTGGAAGAAGTTCTCCGGCTCCGAGGCCGCGCTCGCCTCGATCATGAAGGATGTCACCGGACAGGACGCCTGGGCCGTGCTGCTGGCCGCCGGAGCGGTCGTCGCGATCGCCTCCGTGGTGCTGACCGTGCTCTACGGCCAGACCCGCATCCTCTTCGCGATGTCCCGGGACGGGCTGGTGCCCAAGGTCTTCTCCACCGTCCACGCCAGGACCGGGGTGCCCCGCGCCAACACCGTGATCGTCTCGCTCTTCTGCGGGGTCCTGGCCGCCGCGATCCCGCTCGGCCAGCTCGCCGACGCCACCAGCATCGGCACCCTCTTCGCCTTCGCGCTGGTCAACATCGCGGTGATCGTGCTGCGCCGGACCCGGCCCGATATGCCGCGCACCTTCCGGGTGCCGCTGTCCCCGCTTTTCCCGGTGATCGGCTTCGCGCTGTGCCTGTGGATGATGGGCAGCCTGCAGCTCGTGACCTGGGTGGTCTTCGGCTGCTGGATGGCCGTCGGCCTTGTGCTGTACTTCGCATACGGCATGCGCCGATCCCGACTGGCCACAGCAGAGAAGTGATTGCCCCCCAGTGCGACTGAATGATCTCGACGAACGCATCGTCCACGCCCTCGCCGAGGACGCCCGCCGCTCCTACGCCGACATCGGCGAGCTGGTCGGACTGTCCGCGCCCGCCGTCAAACGGCGGGTGGACCGGCTGCGCGCGGAGGGAGCCATCACCGGCTTCACGGTGCGGGTCGACCCGGTGGCACTGGGGTGGGAGACCGAGGGCTTCATCGAGCTCTACTGCCGCCACAACACCTCGCCGGACGCCATCCGCCGGGGCCTGTCGCGCTATCCCGAGGTGGTGTCCGCGTCGACCGTCACCGGCGACGCGGACGCCGTCGTCCAGGTCTTCACCTCCGATATGCGCCACTTCGAGCGGGTGCTGGAGCGGATCGCGGGGGAGGCGTTCGTGGAGCGCACCAAGTCCGTGCTGGTGCTCTCGCCCCTGCTGCGGCGGTTCAGCTCGGGGGCGCCCACGTAGGCGCTCCGCTCGGTGCGCGGGTTCTTCGGTGACCTGTTGCCGGTCGGCTGCGGCGTCACGCTGAGGGGCGTCTGCCCTGAGCTGCTGTCGGTCGGCTGCGGCGCCGTCGTGGCTGGTCGCGCCCACGTGGCGGAGCCGCACATCGACACAGCCCCGCGCCCCTTCAGGGCGCCCGCCCTCGCCGGTCGCGCCCGAGGCGGCGGAGCCGCACATCGACACAGCCCCGCGCCCCTTCAGGGCGTGCGCAATGAATCGACGCGCACCGATCCCCATGCGTCATGAATCGACGCCGGACGCAACGAAGCCGTCTTGTTGGGCGATCCGGAGGCAACGTACTGTTTTTATACCCGTACCCCTCCCCTCAAGGTCTGCCATGTCGCCGCTGCGCACCGCTCTGCTCCAGAACTCCGGTCACCCCGGCGATCCCGCCGGAAACCTCAAGGTCCTCGACGAGGCCGCCGCCCGCGCGGCCGCCGACGGGGCCGGGCTGCTGGTCACCGCGGAGATGTTCCTCACGGGATACGCGATTGGCGGCCGCGGCGTACGGGAGCTGGCCGAGCCCGCCGACGGGCCCAGCGGCCGGGCCGTGGCCGAGATCGCCGCGACGCACGGTCTCGCCATCCTCTACGGCTACCCCGAGAGCCACGCGGGCGCCGTGTACAACTCCGCACGGCTCGTCGGGGCCGACGGCGCCGAGCTGGCCAACTACCGCAAGTCCCATCTCTACGGCTGCTTCGAGCGGGCGTCGTTCACCCCCGGTGAGACGCCCGTCGTCCAGGCCACCGTCGGCGAGCTGACCGTCGGCATCCTGATCTGCTACGACGTGGAGTTCCCCGAGAACGTACGGGCCCATGCCCTGGCCGGGACCGATCTGCTGCTGGTGCCCACCGCGCAGATGCACCCCTTCGAGTTCGTCGCCGAATCCGTGATTCCGGTGCGCGCCTTCGAGAGCCAGATGTACATCGCGTACGTCAACCGCAGCGGCGTCGAGGGCGAGTTCGACTTCGTCGGCCTGAGCTGTCTGGCCGGGCCCGACGGCGCCACCTGTCTGCGCGCCGGCCGCGGCGAGGAACTCCTCCTCGGCGATGTCGCCCCCAAGCTGCTGACCACCTCGCGCCGGATCAACCCGTATCTGCGGGACCGCCGCC
The DNA here is from genome assembly GCF_000147815.2 of Streptomyces violaceusniger Tu 4113. Taxonomy (NCBI): domain Bacteria; kingdom Bacillati; phylum Actinomycetota; class Actinomycetes; order Kitasatosporales; family Streptomycetaceae; genus Streptomyces; species Streptomyces violaceusniger. Next base: position 3,195,791 of record NC_015957.1, read on the forward strand.
CCGGTCTGTACTCCTCCCTCGGCTGATCCGCCCTCACCTGATCAGTCCGGCCCTCCGCCGTACCCGAAACACGCTCTGAGCACCAACCAGCAAGGAATCCGTACCCCATGACGTCCACGGTGCCCACCGCCGTCCATGACGAGCAGGAAACGCAGGCCCTTGAGGCCCTTCCGCCCATGACCATGTTCGGCCCGGACTTCCCCTACGCCTACGACGACTTCCTCGCCCACCCGGCGGGCCTGGGCCAGATACCCGCGACCGAGCACGGCGCCGAGGTCGCGGTCGTCGGCGGCGGTCTCGCCGGCCTCGTCACCGCGTACGAGCTGATGAAGATGGGCCTGAAGCCCGTGGTCTACGAGGCCGACCGGATCGGCGGACGGCTGCGCACCGTCGGCTTCGACGGCTGTGACGACGCGCTGACCGCCGAGATGGGCGCCATGCGCTTCCCGCCGTCCTCCACCGCCCTCCAGCACTACATCGACCTGGTGGGCCTGAAGACCCAGCCGTTCCCCAACCCGCTGGCCCCCGACACCCCCTCGACCGTCGTCGACCTCAAGGGCGAGTCCCACTACGCCCGCACCATCGACGATCTGCCGCCGGTCTACCGCGAGGTGGCCGACGCCTGGAACGCCTGCCTGGAGGAGGGCGCGGACTTCTCCGATATGAACCGCGCCATCCGCGAGCGGAACGTCCCCCGGATCCGGGAGATCTGGTCGCGGCTGGTCGGGAAGCTGGACAACCAGACCTTCTACGGCTTCCTCTGCGACTCCGCGGCCTTCACCTCCTTCCGCCACCGGGAGATCTTCGGCCAGGTCGGCTTCGGCACCGGCGGCTGGGACACCGACTTCCCCAACTCCATCCTGGAGATCCTGCGGGTCGTCTACACCGAGGCCGACGACCACCACCGCGGCATCGTCGGCGGCAGCCAGCAGCTTCCGCTGCGGCTGTGGGAGCGCGAGCCCGGGAAGATCGTCCACTGGCCCCAGGGCACTTCGCTGTCCTCGCTGCACGGCGGTGAGCCCCGCCCGGCCGTGACCCGGCTGCACCGGGCCGCGGGCGACCGCGTCGTGGTGACGGACGCGAGCGGCGACATCCGCTCGTACCAGGCGGTGGTCTTCACCGCACAGTCCTGGATGCTGCTCTCCAAGATCGACTGTGCTGACTCGCTCTTCCCGATCGACCACTGGACGGCGATCGAGCGCACCCACTACATGGAGTCCAGCAAGCTCTTCGTGCCGGTGGACCGGCCGTTCTGGCTGGACAAGGACGAGGTCACCGGCCGGGACACGATGAGCATGACGCTCACCGACCGGATGACCCGCGGCACCTATCTGCTGGACGACGGCCCGGACCGGCCCGCCGTCATCTGCCTCTCCTACACCTGGTGCGACGACAGCCTCAAGTGGCTGCCGCTGTCGGCGAACGAGCGGATGGAGGTCATGCTCAAGTCGCTCTCGGAGATCTATCCGAACGTCGACATCCGCAAGCACATCATCGGCAGCCCGGTCACCGTGTCCTGGGAGAACGAGCCGTACTTCATGGGCGCGTTCAAGGCCAATCTGCCCGGCCACTACCGCTACCAGCGCCGGTTGTTCACCCACTTCATGCAGGACCGGCTGCCCGCCGACAAGGGGGGCATCTTCCTCGCGGGCGACGACATCTCCTGGACGGCGGGCTGGGCCGAGGGCGCCATCCAGACCGCGCTCAACGCCGTGTGGGGCGTGATGCACCGCTTCGGCGGCGCCACCGACCCGAAGAACCCCGGGCCGGGCGATCTGTACGACGAGATCGCGCCCGTCGAGCTCCCGGAGGACTGAGCCGGTCCCAGGGCCGTCACGCCGACGGCAAGTCGTCAGGCCGTCGGCGGGCCGTAACGTCGGCGGCGGGCCGCCTTACGCCCTCGGCGGGCCGCTTACGCCGCCGGCAGAGGGGTGAGCAGAAAGCGCCCGACCAGGCCCACGGTCGTATCGACGCGCTCCGCGAACTCCTCCGCCAGCTCCGGCACCCCGCGCAGCCCCCACAGCGCGCGGAACGCCGCCCACGCGGCGTCCCGCGCCTTCTCCAGGCTCCAGGAGCCCACGAGATGGGTGAGCGGATCGGCCACGTCCAGCAGGTCGGGGCCGGGCATCAGCTCCTCCCGGATCCGCTCCTCCATCCCCGTGAGCAGCGCGCCGATCCGGTCGAAGTCGCCCTCCAGGGCCTCCGGTTCGAGGTCCCGGGCCCGGCAGGTGTCCAGCAGCGCGAGCGCCAGGTCATGGCCGATATGGGCGTTGATCCCGGCAAGTGCGAACTGCACCGGGCGGACCGCCGGATGGCGCCGGAGCTGGAACAGCGGCCGCCAGCAGGCGGGCGGCCGCCCGCCCGTGACCACCGTGTCGACCGCCGCCAGATAGCGCCCGGCGAACCGCACATCCAGTTCCTCGGTGGCGGACGGATCGTGGAAATACCCGTCCGTGAGCCGGCGGCCGACCTCCTCGGTGACCGAGAGGTACACCCCGTTGAAGACCGCCACCCCGTCTCTCGGCGGCAGCGCCGCGCCGAGCGCGCTCATGCGCGCCACGACGCTCTGCACGGTGCGCGGCGCGGGCCGCGCGTGCGTGGGCATCGTCATGGACGCCAGGGTGGCAGGCCGGACCGGTGCGGTCCCGCCGTACGCCGCCGCTTCCCCCGGACGGTCTAACGCCCCGTCAACCGGCGTATCACAGCACCCCCGCGTCGCGGGCCGTCCAGATCGACGGATACAGCGGCCGCCAGCCCAGCTCATCGCGGAGCCGGAGGTTGGAGGTGATCCCGGACCAGGGGTCGTCGTCCGTCCGCCCGGTCATGCCCTCGGGCAGCGGCGCGCCGCTGAGCTGGTGCAGTTCGACGGCGGTCGCCGGGGCGTCGTCGACGATGTTGTACTTGCGCCCCGACACCGAGCCGCCGGCCGTGCCGCCCGGTGCCCGCAGCAGCCGCAGCAGCGCCTGTATGACATCCGCGTGGTGGACCATGGCGAGCCGCTTGCTCCCGGCCCAGTTCGCCGCGTACGGCAGAAAGTTCGCCACATGCGGATCGCCGTCCCCGTACACGAAGGCCAGGCTGCCGATCCGCAGATCGAGGCCGTGCTCGCGGTGCAGCGCCAGCAACTCCCGCTCCGCCTCCGCCTTCGAGGCGGGGTAGGCGCCCCACAGCAGACCGCCGGGCACGCTCTCGTCGTCCTCCGTGAACGGCCGGCCGCGTGAGGCGCCGTACACCAGATTGGTGCTGACCTGGAGGAACCGGCTCGTCCCGGCCTCCACCGCGGCCCGTCCGAGCGCGACCGCCGCGTCCCGGTTGACCGCCCACGCCTCCTCGTCCGGCACCCCGCGGAAGGCCGCCGCGATGTTGACCACCGCATGCACCCCCTCCATGGCCCTGCGCAGATCCTTCTCCTCGCGCAGATCGCCCACCGTGAGCTGCGCGCCCTGGGCCGCGAAGGGCGCACCGCGCTCCTCGTCGCGCACCAGCACCCGTACCTCGGTACCGGCCGCGGGCCGCTCCAGCAGCCGCTTGGTGAACCGCCGTCCCACCTGGCCGGTCGCACCCGTCACCAGAATCAAGGGCATCAGCATCCGCCTTTCGTCCCGTTCGCTCGGCCTCAGCCTGCGACGGCCTCGGCAGGGCCGGGAGAGACCTCCCCATCCAGGGATCGGCAGACCCTGGATACGCGACGCGGGCGCGGCGACCATGGGAGCGTGCATCGATCGGAACTCGCCGACTTCCTGCGCCGCTGCCGCGCCCGCATCGGCCCCGCCGAGGTGGGCCTGACGCCCGGCCCCCGACGCCGTACGCCCGGACTGCGCCGGGAGGAGGTGGCCCAGCTCGCGGGCATGTCGCCGGATTACTACACCCGGCTGGAGCAGGCCCGCGGCCCGCGCCCGTCCCGCCAGATGCTGACCGCGCTGGCCCGGGCGCTGCGGCTCACCGACGACGAGCGCGACTATCTCTTCCACCTGGTGGGGGAGGAGCCGCCGCGGGACCGCAGCACCTCGGAGCATGTGCGGCCCGGTCTGCTCAGGGTGCTGGACCGGCTGTACGACACCCCGGCCCAGGTGATCACCGACTGGGGCGAGGTGCTGGCGCAGAACGCGATGGCGGCGGCGCTGGTCGGCGACATCACGGCGCGGCCGGTCGGCGACCGCAATATCGTCCGGAGCTTCTTCACCCGGCCCGACGACGCCTCCGGCGCCCCCGGGATCTTCCCGAGCGAGGAGATCGAGGAGCACGCCCGGCTGCATGTGGCCAACCTCCGCGCCGTGCTCGCGGCCCGCCCCGACGCCCCGGGCCCGGCGGCCCTGGTGGCCGAACTGCTGTCGGTGAGCCCGGAGTTCGCGGCGCTGTGGGAGGCCCATGAGGTGGCCGTACGGCACTCCTCGGTCAAGCGGTTCATCCACCCGGTGGTGGGCGCGATGGAGCTGGACTGCGAGGTCCTGCTGAGCTCGGAACACGCCCAGCGGCTGATCGTCCACACCGCCCGCCCCGGCAGCGAGTCCGCCGAGCGGCTCGAACTGCTCCGGGTGCTGGGCCTGCAGGACCTCGCTCCGCGGGGATGACAGGACTTCGCCCCGCGGGGACAATCCCTCCAGCGGTCAGGCCGGGCGGTCGTCGTCGTATCCGCTGGTGCCCGCGTCCAGCAGGGGCTCCTGCGGCTTGAGATGGGCCGGGGCCAGGGCGCCCAGGACGTGGTAGCCGAGCAGCACCACGATCGTGCCGAGGGCGATCCCGCCCAGCTCGAAGTTCTGGCCGATCTTCAGGCTGACGCCGCCGACGCCGATGATGACGCCCGCCGCGACCGGCACCAGATTGAGCGGATTGCGCAGGTCCACCTTGTTGTGCACCCAGATCTGCGCACCGAGCAGCCCGATCATGCCGTAGAGGATGACGGTGATCCCGCCCAGCACCCCGCCCGGCACGGCCGCCACCACCGCGCCGAACTTCGGGCACAGCCCGAAGAGCAGCGCGAAGCCCGCGGCCGCCCAGTACGCGGCGGTGGAGTACACCCGGGTGGCCGCCATGACCCCGATGTTCTCGGAGTACGTCGTATTGGCCGGGCCGCCGACCGATGTGGAGATCATGGTCGCCGCGCCGTCCGCGGCGATCGCCGTACCGAGCTGGTCGTCGAGCGGGTCGCCGATCATCTCGCCGACCGCCTTCACATGCCCGGCGTTCTCGGCGATCAGCGCGATCACGACAGGCAGCGCCACCAGCACCGCCGACCAGTGGAAGCTGGGCGCGTGCAGGGACGGCAGACCGATCCAGTCCGCCTTGCCCACACCGGACAGATCCAGCCGCCAGTGGTCGGTGACCCGTCCGCTGCCGTCCATCGAGTGGATCCTGCCGAAGACGCGGTCGAAGACCCAGGAGACCGCATAGCCGAAGACCAGCCCCAGGAAGATCGCGATACGCGACCAGAAGCCCCGCAGACAGACCACCGCCGCCCCGGTGAGCAGCATCGTCAGCAGCGCGGTCCACTGATCGGCGGGCCAGTACGTCCCGGCGGTCACCGGTGCGAGATTGAACCCGATCAGCATGACCACCGCGCCGGTCACCACCGGCGGCATCGCCGTGTGGATGATCCGGGCGCCGAATTTCCGTACCGCCAGACCGCTCAGCAGCAGCACCCCGCCGACCACCAGGATCGCCCCGGTGACGGCGGCGCTGCCGCCGCCCTGCGCCCTGATCGCGGCGGCCACGCCGACGAAGGACAGGCTGCACCCCAGATAGCTGGGGATCCGGCCGCGGGTCGCCAGCAGAAAGAGGATGGTCGCGACGCCGGACATCATGATCGCGAGGTTGGGGTCGAGCCCCATCAGCACCGGGGCCACGAAGCTGGCCCCGAACATGGCCACGACATGCTGTGCGCCGAGCCCCGCCGTCCTCGGCCATGACAGCCGCTCATCCGGCCTGACGACGGCGCCGGGGGCGGGGGTGCGCCCATCACCGTGCAGGGTCCAGCGCACGCCGAGGCCCATGACTGCTCCACTTCATCGCTACGGGGAATTCGCAGCAATGTTAGTTGGCCGAAAATGTGCGCCCTGCAGCTATGTGGGGGTGCTCTCGGTGACGTCCTTGGTGAAGTCGTCGGTGAAGTCCTCGGCCAGTGACTGTGCCTCGGCGTAGGAGGGCAGGTCGGCGGCCTGATGGGCGGGGGCGGGGGCGTCGGGATGGGCGATCGTCCAGGCCAGCTCGACGGCGCGGTCCAAGGCGGCCCGGAAGAGCAGCGAACCGCAACTGATCCGCCGCACCCCGAGCTCCGCGAGCCGCTCGTAGCTATGGCGGCCGGGGGTGAAGAGGATGTTCAGCGGGGTCTCGCCGAGGTCGTCGGCCAGTGCGCCGATGTCGTACTCATCGGTGAGCGCGGGCACGAAGATCCCGTCCGCGCCCGCTTGCACATACGCCTCGATGCGCTCGGCGGCGGCGGACAGCGAGGGCGGGGCGCCGCCACCGATCGCGGCGAGCCAGTGGGCGTCGGTCCGCGCGTTCACGAACAGCCGGGGCACCCGCTCCTTGACGGCCGCGAGCACCGCGCACTGGTGGGCCAGGGGCGCGAGGGTGCCGTCGGGGCGGCCGTCCTCGATGTTCACACCGACCACCCCGGCCCGGTCCAGCTCGGCCACGAGCGCCGCGACCTCCTCGGGCCGCTCGCCGAACCCGCCCTCGATGTCGACGCTCACCAGCGCCGGGAGCCGGGCGATGCCGCGCGCGAGCGCGAGGGTCTCGTCGCGGGCGGCGCCCGTCGCGTCCGGCAGCCCGGCCGCCGCGGCCACGCCGAGGCTGGTGGTGCCGATGGCGGGGAAGCCGCGCCGGACGAGGGCGGCGGCGGAGGCGTGGTCCCAGGCGTTGGGCAGCAGCAGGGGCCGGTCGCCGTGGTGGAGGCGGCGGAAGGCGGTGTGGCGGTCGGACGCCGGGGCGTCGCTCTTGTCGCTCATATCACCGACCGTAGGGCCGGATCGCTTCGGCGCTCACCGAACAGTGGCGCCGTCGGGGACCGGCGCGCCTGCCCTCTCCCTCCCGGTCAGGGAAGCGTGGCCCGGGACGCGGACGGATCGGGGTGCGAGGCGGGGTCCGCGGCGTCCGTCTCCGTCGGGGTCCGCAGCACCCCCGCCCCCGCCACCAGCCCCAGCGTCAACGTCGTGACCAGGCAGAACGAGATCGTCAGCGAGGTCAGGTCCGCGATCGAGCCCATCGCCGCCGGAGCGATCAGACCCGAGGTGTATGTAATCGTGGCGACGCCCGCGATGGCCTGGCTCGGGGCCGGGCCACTGCGCCCGGCGGCGGCGAAGGCCAGGGGCACCACGACCGCGATGCCGAGGCCGATGAGGCCGAATCCGGCGATGGCGAGGGCGGCACCGGGGGCGGTGACCACCAGGATGCCCCCGGCGGTGGCGAGGAGGCCGCCGGTCCGTACGGTCCGCACCGGCCCGAAGCGGCCCACCACCGCGTCTCCGATGAGCCGGGCACCGGCCATCATGCAGGAGAAGGCGGTGGTGCAGGCGGCGGCGATACCGGGGGAGGAGTCCATGACATCGCGCAGATAGACCGCCGACCAGTCCAGGCTCGCCCCCTCGGCGAAGACCGCGCAGAATCCCACCGCGCCGATGATCAGCGCGGAGCGGGGCGGGAGAGCGAACCGGGGCGGCGGGTGCTCCTCGGGGGCGCTGCGCAGGTCGAGGACCCAATGGCAGGCCACCGCGCCGAGCACCGTGAGGACCCCGGCGGCGATGGCGAGGTGGAGCCGGGCGTCGGCCTCGGCGTGCGCGGCGATCGTGCCCGCTGCCGAACCGATGAGCGCTCCCGCGCTCCACATGCCGTGCAGCCCGGACATGATGGAGCGGCCGAGGCGGTTCTCGACCTCCACGCCGAGGGCGTTCATGGCGACGTCGGACGTCCCCGCGGTCGCCCCGAAGACGAACAGCGCACCGCACAGCCAGACCAGACCGGGCGCCAGCGGGGGCATCACCAGCCAGGCGGTCCACAGGGCGAGCAGTCCGCGCAGCGCGGCGCGGGCGCCGAAGCGATGGCTGATCCGCCCGGCCAGGGGCATCGCGACCGAGGCGCCGATGGCGGGAAAGGCGAGCGCGAGGCCGAGCTGACCGGCGCTGAGGTCCAGCCGCTCCTGGATCCAGGGGATACGGGTGGCGAAGTTGCCGGTCACCGCCCCGTGCACGGCGAACACCGCGGCTACGGCGATCCGTGCCCGCCGTACCGGGCGCATCTCGGACGCCCCCGATTCCTTGAGCCTGCCCATACCTGTCGCACCCTCCCCGTAGCGCCGGCCCGTGCCGTGGTCCACGGGAAACTATCAGGAAGGCTCCCTGATAGATAGGGCTTTTCCCGTGGCCTTCTGGAAGGATCCCGGCATGACGTCGACGAGCGTGTCCGTGGCGGGCCGCACCGCCTCCCCGAGTACGGCGCGGGCCATCAACGACCGCCTCGCCCTGCAACTGCTCAAGGACGAGGGGCCGTTGACCGCGGGGCAGCTCAAGTCGCTGACCGGGCTGTCCCGTCCCACCATCGCGGACCTGGTCGAGCGGCTGCGGCAGACCGGGCTGGTGGCGGTCGTGGGGGAGGCGGGCGCGGAGCGCCGGGGGCCCAATGCGCGGGTGTACGGGATCGTCGCCGAGAGCGCGCATGTGGCCGGGGTCGACGTCCGTACGGACAGCGTGGCCGTATGCGTGGCCGATCTGCTGGGCCGGACCAAGGCGGAGGAGTCGCTTCCGGTGGCCCCGGACGGGGACTCGGCGCGTACCGTGGCGGCCGCGGTGGCGCTGGTGGAGCGGACCGCCGAACGGGCCGGGGCGGCGCGGCTGCACCACATCGGCATCGGGGTGCCCGGTCTCATCGACCCCGCCACCGGGGAGCTCAACTCCACCGGCGGACTGCCCTCCTGGCACCGTGAGCTGGCCACCGCGCTCCACGCCGACCTCGCGGCACCGGTGCTGCTGGAGAACGAGGTCAATCTCGCGGCCGTCGCCGAACAGCGGATGGGCACGGTGCGCGACCGCGACACCTTCGTCCTGCTGTGGCTCGGCCACGGCATCGGCGCGGCCGTGGTGCTCGACCGGGTGCTGCGGCGCGGCGCGTCCGGCGGCACCGGGGAGATCGGCTTTCTGCCGGTGCCGGGCACCTCGGGACTGCCCTCCGCCACCGGCTGCGACGGCGGGTTCCACTCCCTGGTGAGCAGTGGTGCGGTCTGCGAACTCGCCCAGGAACACGGTCTGGAGGCCGCGGCGGGCGGCGAACGCGGGGAGGGAGCGGAGGGCTCCGGCGCGGCGGAGGCGGCGATCCGCGCGGCCCTCGACGCGGGGGAGCGCGGCGAGGCGTTCCTGGACGCGCTGGCGGCCCGTATCGCGCTGGGCGTCGCGGCGATCTGTGCGGTGCTCGACCCGGGGTGCGCGGTGCTCGGCGGTGAGGTCGGCCGGGCCGGGGGCGACGGGCTCGCCCGGCGCGTGGAGGACCATGCCGCCCGGCTGTCACCGCTGCGGACGCGGGTGCGCGCGGGGGTCGTCGGCGGCGGCGGGGTGTTGCGGGGCGCCGTGCTGACGGCGCTGGACGCGGCACAGAACGAGCTGTTCGGCGCCCCGTAGCCCCTATCCTGCGGAGCTCGCGCGTCGTAGGCCCCGTCTCGTCGATCTTCCCGGGCCCGCGGCCTCGGCCCGGCCCCCAGCGGCCTTGGTCAGGCCCCCCGCGGCCTCGGCCCGGCCCCCAGCGGCCTTGGTCAGGCCCCCCGCGGCCTCGGCCCGGCCCCCAGCGGCCTTGGTCAGGCCCCCCGCGGCCTCGGCCCGGCCCCCAGCGGCCTTGGTCAGGCCCCCCGCGGCCTCGGCCCGGCCCCCAGCGGCCTTGGTCAGGCCCCCCGCGGCTTGGCCCGGCCCCCAGCGGCCTGGCCCGGGCCCCCGGCGGCCACTGGGAGGCGCCCCCGGCGCCAGGCCCCGCGGATCCTGCGGCGTCAGCCGCTGCTGACACCGGCGCGACGGCCCGCCGGACAGGACCTGGTCCGCCGGTCGGCGCCCTCCCGGGTGAGGGCATTCTGTGCGATCTCTTGTCGTGCCCATGGAGCCGCCCTACTCTGAGCCCGATCTCAAGTCTGAATAGCGTTCAGATATCTGATTGGAGTGCTCAATGGGTGCACCTCCAGCGGGACGCGGGCGGTTCGCCCGGGCGATCGTCACCGCCTCCGCCCTCCTGGCCGTCCTCGCGGTCTCCGCCGCCCCCTCCGCGCAGGGCGCCGAGCCCGCGCGGCATGCCGGCTCGGTGCCGCGGACGGTGGTGCTCGACGGGCCCCGACTGTCCCTCACCAAGCTGAAACTGCAGCTCGGAGACCGGAATCTGCGGCGGACCGTACGCGATCTGACCGCCCAGGCCGACCAGTGGATGGAGCAGGGCCCCTGGACGGTCACCGACAAGGACCAGGCGCCGCCCAGCGGCGACAAACACGACTACTTCAGCCAGGCCCCCTACTGGTGGCCCAGCCGGCCCAAGACCGACGACAATCCGTACGGCTGCCCTTATGTTCAGAAGGATGGCCAACGGAACCCCGACGTGGACAAGATGACGGACCGTCCCGAGGTCGGCAAGGTCTTCGAATCCGCCTACGAGCTCTCCCTGGCCTGGTACTACACCGGTAAGCGGGCCTACGCCGAGCACGCCGCCGACATCCTGCGCACCTGGTTCGTCACCCCGGCGACCCGGATGAACCCGAGCCTGAACCACGCCCAGTTCATCCCCTGCATGTACGACGGCCGCTCGATCGGGATCATCGACTTCTCCCAGGGCTTCACCAGCCTCCTCGACGCCGCAGCCCTCCTCGACACCGGCGCCCCCGGCTGGTCCAAGAGCGATCACGAAGGCTTCCGGACCTGGAACAAGCAGTTCCTGGACTGGCTGGTGAACAGCGACTTCGGCAAGGAGGAAGGCGCCGCCGAGAACAACCACGGCACCTTCTACGACATGCAGGTCGCCGCCATCGCCACCGCCGTGGGCGACCGGGACCGCGCCCGCCAGGTGCTCCGCGACGCCCGCACCAAGCGCATCGACACCCAGATCGCGGCCGACGGCACGCAGCCGCAGGAGCTCGAGCGCACCCGGAGCTTCCACTACTCGACGTTCAACCTCGTCGCGTACACCCGGATGGCCGCCATCGGCAAGCACGTCGGCGTGGACCTGTGGCACTACACCGGGCCCGGCGGTGCGAACCTCTTCAAGGCGGTCGACGTCCTGCTCCCGGCGGCCACCGGCGCCGCGCCCTGGCCGTATCCGGAACTCGACCTCCGCGCCTACGCCGCGAGCGACATCGTCCACGCGGCGGCCGACGCCGGTGACCGCAAGGCCCGCGCGGCGGTGGACAAACTCCAGGCCCCGCCCGGCGGCGACCTGTGGGCCCTGCGGCCGGCGGTGGAGCAACTGGACAGCATCGCGCAGGGGTAGCGGGGCAACGGGCTTTCTCCCCCACCCCGCCCCTCCCCGAACCCGGGGGCAAGCCCCCGGCCCCCGGCCCCCGACCCCCGGCCCCCGGTTCGGGACCGGCCTGCATGCCGCGCATGCCGCCGAGCCCCGGCGCCCGACAGGCGCCAGGGGCGGTGGCGTCCCCGCGGCGATCTTCGGACCGGCGGTCGCGGAGGTGCTATCCCGGGGCTCCGGGGCCGGGGCTGTGCTCTTGGCCCGGGCGGGGGCTGTGATCGGGGGCACGTCCCCGGCCCCCCCCGTTCGGGATTGCGCCTGCTGCGGCTCGGCGCGCCGAGACGTCGGCGTCCCACGGGCGCCAGGGGCTGGGGCGGGTCCGCGGCGGTTATCGACGCGCTGGTGGCGGAGGCGTCGCCCCGGGGTTGCCGGGGCCGGGGCTGCGCCCCCGTTCAGGACCGGTCTGGATGCCGTGGACTCCGTTGAGGCCCCGGCGACCCACGGGCAGCCGGGGCGGAGTTGGGCTCGCGTCGGGTGGACGCGACGGGCTTCGGGCCGCCGTTTATTGGAGGCGTCGGCCCGGGGCTGGCGGATTGAGGCCGTGCCCTTGGCTCGGGAAGGGACGGGGGCTCAGCTCCGAGGCCTCGGCGCTCCACAGGCAACAGGTGTGGGTCCGCGCCCGGTGGCCGCGGGCAGCCTTCGAGCCGCTGGAGGCGGAGGCATCGGCCCGGGGTTGCCGGGGCCGGGGTTGTGCCCCCCCGTTCGGGACCGGTCTGGATGCTGCGGAGTCCGTTGAGGCCCCGGTGCCTCGCCGGTGGCCGGGGCAGGTGTGGGTCCGCGCCCGGTGGCCGGTGCGGTCGCCGGTGGTGGACGCGTCGGTCCGGGGCTGCCGGGGGCCGGGGGCTTGCCCCGGTTCGCGAAGGGGCGGGGCGGGGTGGGGGAAACACCCCCGGGGCGGGGTGGGTGAGGGAGGCCACATTGGTCTTGCCTCCCACCTGCGCCGATGGCCATGGCACACTGGGGGCGTACCAGTGACGTCAGCGCACTCCGGGGTCGGTGAAAATCCGAACCGGCGGTTACAGTCCGCGACCCGTCCGCCGCCAGCGGCCGGTTGACCAGGTGAAATTCCTGGACCGACGGTGAAAGTCCGGATGGGAGGCAGTGCGCGGCGGTAGCGACATCACCGGTGCGCCGCCTCGGCGGTCCGTCCTTGCGTAGGCAGGGCGGGCCTTTTGCCGAAACCTGGCGTGCCGGCGGCGGCGTTCCCGTTTCTTTGTCATCTCGACAGCCCCGGAGTCCGTGCCCGAAGAGGCAGGAGGACCCGGTGGCCACCGCAGCCGAAGCCCAAGCGATGCGCCATGCCGTCGCGCTCGCCGCCCGCGGCCTCGGCCACACCAGCCCCAACCCCGTCGTCGGCTGCGTCATCCTCGACGCCGGCGGCCGCGTCGTCGGCGAGGGCTGGCACCAGCGGGCCGGAGGTCCGCATGCCGAGGTCCACGCGCTGCGCGCGGCGGGGGACCGGGCCCGTGGCGGCACCGCCCTCGTCACCCTCGAACCGTGTGACCACACCGGTCGCACCGGCCCCTGCTCCCAGGCCCTGATCGCCGCCGGGATCGCCCGCGTCCATTACGCCGTCGGCGACCCCACCGCACAGGCCAGGGGCGGCGCCGCCACCCTCGCCGCCGCCGGGGTCGAGGTCGAGGCCGGGCTGCTGGCCGAGGAGGCCGAGGCGGTCAACGAGCCCTGGCTGACCGCGATGCGCCGCGGCCGCCCCTTCGTACTCTGGAAGTTCGCCGCGACCCTGGACGGCCGCAGCGCCGCCGCCGACGGCACCAGCCGGTGGATCACCTCCCCCGAGTCCCGCGCCGATGTGCACCGGCTGCGCGCGGAGGCCGACGCCGTCGTCGTCGGCTCCGGCACCCAGCGCGCCGACGACCCCCACCTGGCCGTACGGGACCGGGAGGGCGTCACCCAGCCGCTGCGGGTCGTCGTGGACACGGCCGCGACCATCAAGCCCGGCGCCCGGATCCTGGACGACGCCGCGCCCACGCTGCTCGCCGTCGCCGAGGACGCCAGTACCGCCCATCTGCCCCGGCGGCCGGGCGTGGAGACCGTAAGGCTGCCGCGCGCGGACGGCGGCCTCGCGATCCCCGCGCTCCTGGCCGAGCTGCACGGCCGCGGGGTGCGCTCCGTCCTGCTGGAAGGCGGGCCCACCCTCGCCGGAGCGTTCCTCGCCGCGGGCGCCGTCGACAAGGTCATCGGCTATCTCGCTCCCGTCCTGCTCGGCGCGGGCCCCGCCGCCCTCGCCGACGCCGGAATCACCACCATCGCGCAGGCGTTGCGCCTCGCGACGGCCGACGTCACCCGGCTCGGCCCCGATCTGCGCGTCACCGCCGTTCCCGTCGCCCCCGCCCCCCTCGCCGAGGAGAACTGAAGTGTTCACCGGAATTGTCGAAGAACTGGGTGAGATCGTCGCCATCGAGCACCTGGGCGACGCGTCCCGCTTCCAGGTGCGCGGCCCCGTCGTCACCGAGGGGGCGAAGCACGGCGACTCCATCGCCGTCAACGGCGTCTGTCTCACCGTCGTCGACCTCATCGAGGACGCGGAGGGCACCCGGTTCAGCGCCGATGTCATGGCCGAGACCCTGGACCGCTCCAGCCTCGGCGCGCTCGACATCGGCTCCCGGGTCAACCTGGAGCGTCCCATGGCGCTGGGCGGACGGCTCGGCGGCCACATCGTGCAGGGCCATGTGGACGGCACCGGCGCCATCGTGGACCGCAAGCTCTCCGAGCACTGGGAGATCGTGAAGATCTCGCTGCCCGCCGAGCTGAGCCGCTATGTCGTCGAGAAGGGCTCCATCACGGTCGACGGCATCAGCCTGACCGTCGTCGACGCGGGCTCCGACTACTTCACCGTCAGCCTCATCCCGACGACCCTCGCGCTCACCACGCTCGGCGTCAAGCAGGCCGGGGACCCGGTCAACCTCGAGGTGGATGTGCTCGCCAAGTACGTCGAGCGGCTGCTGGGACGGGACAACGGCCCGCAGGGCAATGGCCTGCAGAACAACGGCCCGCAGAGCAACGACCCGCAGGGCACCGGCTTGCTGGACAACGGCATGCGGAACAACGGCACGCAGGACAAGGAGGCCACAGCATGAGCGAGGCATACGCGGTCACCGAACCGCATCCGAGTGGCCCGGCCGCTCCCCTGCGAGCCCCGCACTGGCCCGACGAACTGGCCCTGGACCCCATCGAGCGGGCCATCGCCGACATCGCCGCGGGCCGCCCCGTCGTCGTCGTGGACGACGAGGACCGGGAGAACGAGGGCGACCTCGTCGCCGCCGCCGAGATGATCACCCCGGAGATCGTCGCGTTCATGATGAACGAGTGCCGGGGACTCATCTGCGCGCCCATGGAGGGCGCCGACCTCGACCGGCTCCGGCTTCCCCAGATGGTCGAAGAGAACACCGAGTCCATGCGGACCGCCTTCACCGTCTCGGTCGACGCCACCGCCGAACACGGCGTCAGCACCGGAATCTCCGCCGCCGACCGGGCCACCACCCTGCGGCTGCTGGCCGACCCGGGCACCGCCCCCGGCGACCTCGTGCGCCCCGGCCATATCTTCCCGCTGCGCGCCCGCCCCGGCGGCGTGCTCGCCCGCGACGGCCACACCGAGGCCGGGGTCGACCTGGCCCGGCTCGCCGGACTGCGCCCGGCGGCCGTGATCTGCGAGATCGCGGGGGAGGACGGCGTGATGCTGCGCCTGCCCGACCTGGTCGCGTTCGCCCGCAAACACGACCTGGCGATCGTCTCCATCGCCGATCTGATCGCGTACCGCAAGCCCGCCGAGCCGCTGGTGCGGCGCGAGGCCGAGACCCGGCTGCCCACCGCCTTCGGCGACTTCCGGGCGTTCGGCTACCGCGCGTCCGACGGCGTGGAGCACATCGCGCTGGTCCAGGGCGAGATCGGGGACGGTGAGGACGTGCTGGTGCGCGTCCACTCCGAATGCCTCACCGGCGATGTCTTCCACTCGCTGCGCTGCGACTGCGGCCCCCAGCTGCACGCCGCGCTGGAGCGGGTCACCGCCGAGGGCCGTGGCATCGTCCTGTATCTGCGCGGCCACGAGGGGCGCGGTATCGGACTGCTGTCCAAGCTGCGCGCGTACGAGCTGCAGGAGCTGGGCCGGGACACCCTGGACGCCAATCTGGAGCTCGGCCTGCCCGCCGACGCGCGGGACTACGCCGCGGGCGCGGAGATCCTCGCCGACCTCGGCGTGCGCTCGCTGCGGCTGATGACCAACAACCCGGACAAGACCACGGGGCTGGTCCGGCACGGGCTGCGGGTCACCGGCCGGGAGCCGATGCCGGTCCAGGCGGGGGAGCACAACCTCCGCTACCTGCGGACGAAGCGGGACCGGATGGGGCACGACCTGCCCTGGCTGGACGGCGACCGCGCCGAGCCCGTTTCCGCCTGCGGCAACCAGTGACCACCTCAAATACCCCCATACACCAGCACATCAGCGAAAGCACCGAGGAGAGACGTGAGCGGTAAGGGCGCCCCCGAACTGTCCGTGAAGAACTGCGGGGACTTGCGCGTCGCCGTCATCGCCGCACAGTGGCACGAGAAGGTGATGGACGGGCTGCTCGACGGCGCCCTGCGCGCCCTCGGCGAGCTGGGCATCGACGAGCCCACCGTGCTGCGGGTGCCGGGCAGCTTCGAGCTGCCGGTGGTCGCGAAGGTGCTCGCGGGCCGCGGCTATGACGCGATCGTGACCCTGGGCGTCGTCATCCGCGGCGGCACCCCGCACTTCGACTATGTGTGCCAGGGCGTCACCCAGGGGCTGACCCAGGTCAGCGTGGACACCGGCGTTCCGATCGGCTTCGGCGTGCTGACCTGCGACACCGAGGAGCAGGCCCTGGACCGGGCCGGGATCGCGGGCTCCAGCGAGGACAAGGGCCATGAGGCGGTCACCGCGGCCGTCGCCACCGCCACCACCCTGCGCTCGGTCGCCGAACCCTGGCGCTGAGGGGTGTCGCACGGCCCAAGTAGGATGACGGACACCATGCCCAAGAAGACGTTCGAGGAGCTCTTCACCGAGCTCCAGCAGAAGGCCGCCACGGCCGACCCCGCCACCTCCCGCACCGCCGAACTGGTCCACTCCGGTGTGCACGCCATCGGCAAGAAGGTCGTGGAGGAGGCCGCCGAGGTGTGGATGGCCGCCGAGTACGAAAGCGACGAGGCGACCGCCGAGGAGATCTCCCAGCTCCTGTACCACCTTCAGGTGATGATGGTCGCCAAGGGGCTAACCCTCGACGACGTCTACGCCCACCTCTGACACCCCCCGCCCACACCCTCACCCTCGCAACCGAAGGAAAGAGCACTCATGCTGCGCATCGCCGTCCCCAACAAGGGTTCACTGTCCGAGCCTGCGTCGGCGATGCTCCATGAGGCGGGCTACCGGCAGCGCAAGGACCGCCGGGAGCTGGTCCTCGTCGACGCGGAGAACGAGGTGGAGTTCTTCTTCCTCCGCCCCCGCGACATCGCCGTGTACGTGGGCTCCGGCCGGCTCGACATCGGCATCACCGGCCGCGATCTGCTGCTGGACTCCGGCTCCAAGGCCGAGGAGATCATGCAGCTCGGCTTCGCCGGGTCCACCTTCCGCTACGCCACCCGTCCCGGCACGGCGAAGGACGTCAGCGAGTTCGGCGGGATGACCGTGGCCACCTCCTTCGCCGGACTGGTCACCAAGCACCTCGCCGACAACGGGGTCGACGCCGACGTGGTCCACCTCGACGGCGCCGTCGAGACCGCCATCCAGCTCGGTGTCGCCGAGATCATCGCGGATGTGGTCGAGACCGGCACCACCCTGCGCAACGCCGGGCTGGAGATCATCGGCGAGCCCATCCTGGAGTCCGAGGCGATCGTCATCCGCCGCACCGGCGACCCCAGCGACGACCCCAAGGTCCAGCAGTTCCTCCGCCGGATGCAGGGCGTCCTGGTCGCCCGGCGCTACGTGATGATGGACTACGACATCCGGGTGGAGCAGGTGGAGCGCGCCGTCGCGCTCACCCCGGGCCTGGAGTCGCCCACCGTCTCCCCGCTGCACCACGAGGGCTGGGTCGCGGTCCGCTCGATGGTCCCCGCCAAGGACGCCCAGCGGATCATGGACGAGCTCTACGACCTGGGGGCCCGGGCCATCCTCACCACGGGCATCCACGCCTGCCGCCTCTGACGGCCCGCCCCCGCCCCGTCTCGCCTTCCCACCCGTTCCCTTCTCATCCGAGAGGCCGACCCACGTGTCCGCCGCCGCGCCCCCGCCCGCCCTGCCCGTCACCTTCCGGCCGACCAGGACCCGCGCCGTCCTGATGACCGTCGGCATCGCCGTCCTGGTCGTCCTCACGGTCGTCGCGCTGCTGCTGGAGCGGCTGGGGCCGGGGGAGAAGGCCAGCTTCATCATCACCGGACTGCTGTTCTTCGGGGTGCTGACGCTGCTCAGCCGCCCCAAGGTGGTGGCCGAGGAGGGCGGCGTGACCGTCGTCAACCTCACCACCAAGCGGCGGTTGGAGTGGGCGGAAGTGCTCCGGGTCAATCTGCGCCCCGGCGACCCATGGGTCTACCTGGACCTCGCCGACGGCACCAGCCTGCCCGCGATGGGCATCCAGCCGGGCATCGCCAAGGCGCGGGCCATCAGCGACGCGCGGGCCCTGCGCGCCCTCGCCGAGCAACACGGCACGGGCCGTGCCATGGACTGAGCCGCCCGGCCGGGCCGCCCGGCCCCAGCAGTGCTGAGCTGCCCCTTTACGCCCGATTTCGCCCCCGCCGGACAGGTCCCACCGAACCGGTCGGTAAACTGATCGGCACTCCAACGGCGTGAGGGGCCTGCCCGTCACGCCCCATCCTTGATTACCCTGTTGCCGGGGCCGAACGGTGCCCCACCCCGCCTCTCCCTGTGCGCACGCACCCCGTGCGCGCCGGCGGGCTCCCCTGCGACCCGAGGAGTGACTCCCTCCGCAGATGGACGGATCGTCCTGTAGTACCTGCGCCGCCGCCGACCACAAGGCGGCGGCATGAGCACCACCCTGTCCCTCCTGCTGCTCTGTGCGGCACTTGTCCTGATCCTCGCCAACGGCTTCTTCGTGGCCGCCGAGTTCGGCCTGGTCACCGTCGAACGGCCGGACGCCGAGCGAGCCGCCGACGAGGGCGACAAGCGCGCCCGTACCGTCGTCGAGGCGCTGCGCGAGCTGTCCTTCCAGCTCTCCGGCACCCAACTCGGCATCACCATCACCTCCCTGATCGTCGGCATGCTCGCCGAGCCCGCGCTCGGCCATCTGCTGACCGCGCCGCTGGAGGCGGTCGGCCTGCCGCACGGCGCCGTCTCCGGTGTCGCCGTCGTCCTCGGCATGCTGCTGGCCTCGGCCGTCCAGATGGTCATCGGTGAGCTGGTGCCCAAGAACTGGGCGGTCTCCCGGCCGCTGCAGGTCGCGCGCTTCGTCGCGGGCCCGCAGTACGCCTTCGCCCGCTTCTTCCGCCCCGTGATCGCCCTGCTCAACACCGTGGCCAACCGGCTGGTGCGGGCACTGGGCGTCGAGCCCACCGAGGAGCTGGCCTCCGCCCGCACCCCCGGTGAGCTGGTCTCGCTGGCCCGCCATTCGGCGCGGGCCGGCGCGATCGAGCAGGACACGGCGGATCTGTTCGTCCGCACCCTGTCCCTGGGCGAGCTGACCACCCAGCATGTGATGACCCCGCGGGTGCGGGTCAGCGCCCTGCACTCCTCGGCGACCGCCGTGGATGTGCTCAACCTCACCCGGGCCACCGGGCTGTCCCGCTTCCCCGTCTACCGCCACCGGCTGGACGAGGTCATCGGGATGGTGCACCTCAAGGACGCCCTCGCGGTGCCCTCGGGGGACCGGCTGCGCACCTCCGTCAGCCGGATCGCCCAGCCGCCGCTGCTGGTCCCCGAGACGCTGCCGGTCCAGCCGCTGCTGGAGCGGCTGCGCAGCGAACAGCCGATAGCCGTGGTCGTCGACGAGTACGGCGGCACGGCCGGTGTGGTCACCCTGGAGGACATCGTCGAGGAGCTGGTCGGCGAGGTGCGCGACGAGCACGACGACGAGGCCGCGGAGACCCCGGACCTGGTGCAGGCCCTCACCGAGGACGGCCGCACCGCATGGGACGCCGACGGCGGCTGCCGCGTCGACACCCTGCGCCGGATCGGCCTCGACGCGCCCGACGGGCCGTACGAAACCGTGGCCGGGCTGGTGGCCGATCTGCTGGCGCGGATCCCCGTCCCCGGCGACACCGCCGAGCTGCCCGGCTGGAAGCTGGCCGTCCGGCAGGTCGGCCACCACCGGGCGGAGCTGGTGCGCATCGTCCGTACGAAGCCGGGTACGCCGCCGAAGGTGACTGCCGGCGCCGCGGCCGGGGAGGGGACCGGACGATGAGTGTGGTGCAGCTTTTCTTCGCCGCCCTGCTGGTCCTCGTCAACGGCTTCTTCGTGGGCGCCGAGTTCGCCCTGGTCTCGGTGCGCCGCAGCCAGATCGAACCGCGCGCGGCCGAGGGCTCCGCGCGCGCCCGTACGGTCCTGACGGGCCTGGAGAACCTGCCGCAGATGATGGCGGCCGCGCAGTTCGGCATCACCATCTGCTCGCTGACCCTCGGCGCGGTCGCCGAGCCGACCGTCGCCCAGCTCCTGGAGCCGGTCTTCCACACCGTCCAGCTGCCCGAGCAGTTGGTGCACCCCCTCGGCTACGCCATCGCGCTCGCCGTGGTCGTCTGCCTCCATCTGCTCATCGGCGAGATGGTGCCGAAGAACCTGGCCATGGCGGCGCCGGCCAAGACCGCGCTGTGGCTCGGCCCCGGACTGGTCGGCTTCGCGCGGCTGTGCCGGCCGGTCACCGCGCTGCTGGGGGCGTGCGCCCGGCTGGTGCTGCGGCTGTTCCGGGTGGAGCCCAAGGACGAGGTCGAGGCCGTCTTCACCAGTGAGCAGCTCACCCATCTGGTCGAGGACTCCCGGCAGGCCGGGCTGCTCGACCCCGGTGAGCAAGAGCGGCTCGCGGACGCCCTGGAGCTGGGCAGCCGCCCGATCACCGACGTCCTCCTGGACCCGGCGGGCCTGGTCACCGTCGACCCCTCGGTCACCCCCCGGGAGATCGAGGAACTGACCGTGCGCACCGGCTACTCGCGCTTTCCGGTGCGCGGCCCCGGCGGCGCCTTCATGGGCTATCTGCATGTGAAGGACGTCCTGGAGCTGGAGTTCCGGGAGCGGGCGGTGCCGCAGCGGGTCTGGCATCCGATCGAGACGCTCCGGGCGGAGCTGCCGCTGGACGACGCCCTGACCGCGATGCGCCGGGCCGCCTCCCATCTGGCGGCCGTCGCCGACGGGTCCGGCACGGTGCTGGGGCTGGTGGCCCTGGAGGACGTCCTGGAGAAGCTGGTCGGCGAGGTCCATGACCCATCCCACCGCCGCGGGGCCCGGGACCGGGTGGCCGAGCCCAGGGGCGAGGCGGCGGCCTCCCTGTCCAAGGAGGAGCGGGCGATGGTCGGCTGACCGCGGTCGCGCCTGCGGCGGGCCTTCCACAACCGGGGCTCCGCCCCGGACCCCGCTCCTCAAACGCCGGAGGGGGATTTTCAGCCAGGGAAAGCCCGCCGCAGGCGCCGCTACCCCAGGGGCGGGTCCTGGGGGTCGCGGTACATGGGACCGCGACCGGACAGGACCTCCCCGTACGCCTGCATCAGATCCGGCAGCCGCAGCGTGGCCAGGTCGTCACGGGTCGGCGTGCCGCTCCACCCGGAGAGCCGCAGATCCCGGTAGGCGCAGCTCTTCTCGTACAGCGTGCGAAGGAACCGGCCGTTCCCCAGCTCGTCGATCCAGCTCTGGTCCACCACATGGCCGCTGATGCTGCGCAGCTCCTCCACGGCCTCCTCGTCCCACACATCCCCGTTCTCCGCCGCCAGCACCTCACCGATGCGGGTGAGCTCCAGCGGGCGATAGCTGGGGAAGTCGACGCGGGTGGTGAAGCGGGAGCCGAGGCCGGGGTTGGCGGCCAGCAGCCGGTCCATGCCCTCGGGGTAGCCGGCGAGGATCACCACGAGCCGGTCGCGGTTGTCCTCGGCGCGCTTGAGCAGCACCTGAAGCGCCTCGTCGCCGTACGCGTCGCCCTTGCTGTAGCCCGAGTTGGACAGCGAGTACGCCTCGTCGACGAAGAGCACCCCGCCGAGCGCCGAGTCGATCAGCTCATTGGCCTTCACCGCCGTCTGGCCCAGGTACTCGCCGACCAGATCGGCGCGCCCGGCCTCCACCAGATGGTCGCCGCCGAGCAGCCCGAGGGCGTAGAAGACCCGGCCGAGGATGCGGGCCACGGTGGTCTTGCCGGTGCCGGAGGGGCCGGAGAAGACGAAGTGCCGCTTGGGCGGCTGGACCGGCAGGCCCTGCCCGGCGCGCAGCCGCGCCATGTGGAGCTGCGCCGACAGCGCCCGCACCTGCCGCTTGACCGGCTCCAGGCCGACCATGCGCTCCAGCTCCTGCAGCGCGCTCTCCAGCAGCACCGGATCCGAGGGGCCGGGCTGGGACGGCAGACCGGCCCGGGCGCGGGTGCCGCCCGCGCCCACCACGGCGGGGCCCATCAGCGGCGGGCCCTCGGGCCCCTCGGCCGCGGCCCGCGGATCGCGGCCGTCGGCGGGCAGCGTATCGGCGGGGTCGGTGGTGGTGTCCCGGCCGTCCGTGGCGTCCTGGCCACCGGCGCCGGCCAGTGAGATGGCGGCCAGGTCCGCGGGCTCGTCCAGCCCGTCGGACTCGGCTATCGCCGCGAGCCGCGCCGAGGTGTCCATGAAGGTGGAGTCGATGCGGTGCACCGCGCGGTAGAGGGGGAGCGCGGCGGCGCTGCGCCCGGTGCCCTCATGTGCGCGGGCGAGCCAGTAGCGCAGCTCCTTGCGCTGGGGCTGTTCGCTGCGACAGCGCATTAAGGCGGCGGCGAGCAGCGGCTCGGCCTGGCTGTACATCTCCAGCCGGACCCGCGCCATCCCGGCGAACAGCCCCGCCTCGATACCGAGGAACGGATCGTCCAGCAGCGGCTCGGTGTGGCGCACGAGCTGCTCCCAGTCCTTGACCAGATAGGCGCGGCAGGCGTGCAGAAAGCGGGCCTGCGGATCGGCCTCCACCGGCGGGCAGCCGGCCAGCGCCCGGTCCAGCTCGGGCACATGGCGGCCGTCGAGCCAGTGCGAGGCGTGGGCGAGCAGCAGGTCCCGGCTGGTCTCCAGCACGGGCTGGACCCACCAGCCCAGCCAGTACCAGGAGTTGAGGGTGCGGCGGTGGCGGGCGCGCTGCTCGCCGAAGCGGTCGCGGTGCCGGTACATCCGCAGCAGCGCGGCCGTGGTGTCGGCCCGCAGCGCGTGCAGTCCGAGCCAGGCGTCGGCCATTCCGGGGTCGAGCCGGGTCGCGGCCCGGAACTCCTCCTCGGCCTGTGCGTACGCGCCCATCGTGTAGGCGTCGACGGCTCGCAGCCAGGCGAGGTCGGCCGGGGCGTGCGAACCTTGCGTGCCGAAATCCATCACGTCCCCCACAACCCCAGCCCCCGTGGATGCCGCAGGGGCGAATGCCCCTTTCGCATCGTACCTGCGCAGCCCGCATGGGCCGAGGGTGCCGCACTGTTGTTCGTCGCAATCACACAAGGTCGGGTTGGTGTGCGCGGGGGCGTGTAAGGGGCGCACAGGGCCTGGGGTGGCTCGTCACCCAGAGTGAGGAGGTGGCGGCGCAAAGCAGCGGAAAACCGGCGCGAGACAGGACGAAGCCCCCGATCACGGGGGAACAACCGGGGGCTTCGCGTTATGGGACGACTCGTACGAGTCGCACATTGAGAACGTAAGACCTGTATGGGCCCCAGGTCAAGCCGAGTTGGGGTACGCGTCATGCGTCGGGTGCGGGCGTCGGACCCGGTCGGAAATGCCGGTTCACGCTGTGTGAGGCCAGGGCGCGTCTCCGTCGTTCGCCGCAGGTCCCGGTAGCACCTCATACCCCTCCTTTCGCTGCAGAACCAACGTTCCGGCGTACGGGCGAGAGGGGTCGGCGGCGAAGTGCGCACGCTCGGCGGGCAGCCATCCGTCCCAGAATGCGGACAGCTCCGGGCCGTCCCGCAACTGTCCGCGCCGCCAGGAGTCCCGCTCCGGCAGATCCATCCACAACAGCCGCGCCAGCCGTGGGCGCACCGCCCGGCGGCCGCTGCCCACGCCCTCCAGCAGCACGACCGGCGCGGGATCCAGCCGCCGCCGGGTGGTGGCGAAGCGGCGCTCCACCCAGTCGTACGGGGCGTAGCGCGCGGCCGTGCCCCGGGCCAGCGGGGCGAGGATCTCGCTCCGCAGCCGCCCGGCCCAGCCGAAGAGCTCCTCATGGGTGGCGAAGTCGTCCGTGTGCAGGACGGGGGCACCGCCGAGTGCCTCGGCGAGCCGTCCGGCGAAGGTGGTCTTCCCGGAGCCGGCGTGACCGTCGACCGCGACCAGCCGGACCGGCCCGCAGGACGGCGGCAGCGCACGCAGGCGCCGCGCCAGCGCGTCCAGGCCGCCAACCGGTGGGTATGTTCGCATCGGGGACCACCATACGGCCCTTCCGGCTCGTTCACTCCATTGGTTCACACCAATATTGATGGAGCGGGTACCGGGGGAATCACTGGCCTGAGACCACTCGCAGCGGCCATAGTTGTGCGACTGTCGCGCACCCGCCGCCCATTGGACTGGACGACGACTGGGGGAACCCCGCATGACCAGATCTGGATCCACGCCTCGCCGCTCCGTGCTCGCCGTCGCCCTCGGCGTCGCGGGCGCCGCCGCCGTCACCACGACAGCCGCGACCGCCGGGGCGGCCCGTCCGGCCGCCGCCGCGACACCGGGCTCGGAGGTCCCCGGGGCCGCCGCGGCCCCGGCGGGCTCGAAGGCCGCCCGGGTCGCGGAGTACCACGGCTGGAGCGGCCACGCCGACTGGCTGGCCGGTGCCGCCAAGGGCGTGCGCGCCGAGGGCGGCGCCCGCCCCGGCATCGTGATCTCCCGTCCGCTGGGCAGCGTGGACTACACCGATCCGCACACCGGCACCAAGGCCGCCTGGGAGTACGCCACCTGGACCTCCCCGGTGCGCACGCTCTCCGTACCCGCGACCGAGGCCATTGTCTCCTGGAACGCCCGCACCCCCGCCGGCACCTGGATCCAGATCGAGCTCAAGGGCACCTACTCCGACGGCACCGCGACCCCCTGGTACGTCATGGGCCGCTGGGCCTCCGACGACGGCGCCTCCTCCATCCGGCGCACTTCGGTGGACGACCAGAGCGACGACAAGAGCTCGGTGTGGACCGACACCTTCTCCATCGACGACCCGGCGAGCGGGCTGCGGCTGGCGAAGTACCAGGTGCGGCTCACTCTCTACCGCAAGCCCGGCTCCAAGCTCACCCCCACGGTATGGCGGGTCGGCGCGATGGGCTCGGACGTCCCCGACCGGTTCGAGGTGCCCGCCTCCACACCGAGCCTGCCCAAGGGGCGCGAATTGGGCGTACCGCGCTACTCGCAGGAGATCCACAAGGGCCAGTACCCGGAGTACGACAACGGCGGCGAGGCATGGTGCAGCCCCACCTCCTCGCAGATGATCATCGAGTACTGGGGCCGTAAGCCCTCCGCCGCTGACCTGTCCTGGGTCAACCCCGACTACGCCGATCCGCAGGTCTGCCACGCCGCCCGGGCCACCTTCGACTACCAGTACGACGGCTGCGGCAATTGGCCGTTCAACGCCGCCTATGCCGCCACCTACCGCGATCTGCAGGGCGTGGTCACCCGCCTCGGCTCGCTCGCCGACGCCGAGAAGCTGATCGGCGCCGGCATTCCGGTGATCACCTCGCAGTCCTTCCTCAAGACCGAGCTGGACGGCGCGGGATACGGCACCTCGGGCCATCTGATGACCGTCATCGGCTTCACGGCGGACGGCGACGTCATCGCCAACGACCCGGCCTCGCCCAGCAACGACGCGGTCCGCCATGTCTACAAGCGGCGCCAGTGGGAGAACATCTGGCTGCGGACCAAGCGGTACGACGCGAACGGCAAGGTGGTCTCGGGCACCGGAGGCGTCTGCTACCTCTACTTCCCGGCCAAGCCCACCTCCGCCCAGCGCCGGGTGCTGGGCGAACTCGGCATCCGCTGAGGCACAGCCAGTGCACCTCGAATGTGGCCGCCGTCGCACAGCACGCGGCGCTCGGCGCGCTCGACGACGTACCGTGGCGGCGGCCGGCCGGGTATCGCGAGCGGCGCGACGCCGCCCACGCCCGGCTGACCGCGATCGACGGCATCGAATGCCCGCTGCCGACCGGGGCGTCCTCCCTCTTCCCGGATATCTCCCGCCTCCTCGGCGGCGACCACGGCGGACGGCCACCGGCCACGGCCGACGACTTCTGCGACCGGCTGTGCTCGCAGTTCCTCACCTGAACGCGTTACGCAGTGGCTGAAGGCGTTACGCGGCGACTGAAGGCGTTACGTGGCGGCTGAACCCGTCACGTGTGAACGCGTCACGCGGCGGCGCGCACCTCCCGGGCGGCGTCCGCGTGGAGCGCGACGCGGACCAGGGCCGCGGCCAGCCGGGGAAGGTCCTTCTCGGCCACCAGCCGCCCCAGCGCCCCCGCGCTCTTCGGCAGCCCGACGCGCTCGGCGCCCTCCAGCGCCTTGCGGTCGAAGTACGGGGCGAACTCGGGCCAGACGCCCTGCACCTCGCGAAGGAAGATGTTCACCCCGGCGGGCCCGATGCCCTTGATCTCCGGCAGCAGCTTCTTCGGGTCCCCGGCCTCGCGCATCCGCCGCAGATCGCCCCCGTACTCGCGGTTCACCAGCTCGGCCGCCTCACCGAGCTGGGTGGCGGTCCGCTCGTCGTAACGCCGGTAGCCGCCCTCGCCCAGCGCGTCGACCCGCTGCTGCCAGGTGGCCTCCGCCATCCGCCGCGGGTCGCGCATCCCGGCGTCGAAGAGGGCGCGGGCTGCGGCGACGGCGATATCGGAGCTGATCCGCGCGGACAGCAGATGCGCGAGTACGAGGAGCTGGTAGAGCGGGCCGGGGGTGTCGCGGAGCTTGATCCCGGCCTGGGTGGCGAAGGTCGTGCCCTGCTGGTCGAGCAGACTGCGCGCCACGCTCTCGTATCTGTCGCCCATCGCCCATCCCGCCTCGTCGTGTGGTGCCGTCGCGTCGGTCACGGGTGCCCGGTGGCGCTCCGCTCACTCGGGCCCGTTGCGCATGACCTTCCAAATGCGGGTGGCGACCTGGAGGTTGAGCCTGCTGTCCACGTCCGCCAGGTCGCTTCCGCTGATCTCGCGGATGCGCTGCAGCCGGTAGCGCAGGGTCGATCGGTGGATCACGAGCGCCGCGGCCGTCTCGCTGTAGTTGCCGCCGCGGTCGAAGTACTGGGAGAGGGTCTCCACCAGGTCCGTGTGGTGCAGGGCGTCGTAGTCCATCAGCGGGCCCAGCCACTCCCTGACGAACCGCTCGACCTCCCGGTGGTCGCTCCCGGTGCGCAGGATCCGGTACAGCCCCAGGTCGTCGTAGAACGTCATGCCGCTCGCGCTGTTGGAACGGCGGCGCACCTCCAGCGCCCGCAGCGCCTCCTGGTACGAGCGGGGCACCTCGTGCGGGGTGTCGCAGGAGGCGCCCACCCCGATCGCCCCGCTGTCCGTGCCGAGCTCACGGCTCAGCGCCGAGTGCAGCGACCGCTCGCCCGGTGCGCTCTGGGCCACCAGGACCGCCGCGTCCGAGCGCAGGGCGGGCAGGATCCGCAGGCCCATGCCCGTGGCCGCCCGGCTCACCGACTTCAGGAAGACATCGTCGGCCGGGCGGTCGCTCCAGCGCACCACGATCACATGGTGCGGACCGTGCAGATCGTGGCCGACCGCCTCCGAGCGGGCGTACGCACTGGTGTCGTCCGCGCCCGAGAGCAGATCGTCGACCAGCTCCCGCCGCAGCCGCAGCTCCACCTCCGCCAGCTCGCGCAGATGGGCCAGCTCCAGGCCGAGCGAGGCCGCGGCGTGGTCGAGTGCGCGAACGGCCCGTTCATCGGCCCGGCCGTCCGGGTCCACCAGGAACAGCACGCCCAGCACCTCGCCGCGCGGATCGGCCATCGCGGCCAGCCGGTCCCGCACCCGCACCGGACGCGCCCGGCGGGCGGCCTCCCGCAGCAGCTCCTCGCGCTGCGCCGGATCGGGCTTGGGGTAGGGGTCCGGGCGGCCGGGGCCCGCCCAGGCCCGGAGGTTGCCGAACCGGTCCTCGGCGGCGGCCGCCAGCCCGGTGATCCGGTACAGCGTCCGGACGATCCCGTCCTCGCCGTCGCCGTGGGCGGCCGAGCGGGCGAGGGCGTCATGCACCTCCCGCAGCCGGGAGAGATCGGTCAGCGAGGCGTCCAGCCGCTTCCGTATCGCCTCCCGCTCGTCCCATGCCCGGCGCAGCTCCAGGGCCTGGGCGCGCTCACGGCGGTGCGCGGCGGCGGCGGACAGGGCCGCGGCGGTCTGCCGTACGAGCAGGGTGAGCAGCAGCCGTTCGTCCTCGCCGGGCCGGTCGCGGTAGCTCACGACCAGGGCGCCGTGCAGGCCGTCCGGCCCATGCGGACCGCCTGCCTCGCGTAGCCCACCTGGTTCGCGCAGCCCGAATGCCCAGCCCCAGGCCCGCCGGGGGAGTCGCACCGGCCCGTCCCGTCCGGCCAGCTCCCTCACCTGCGCGTCCAGGGCCTCGGTGGCTCGCTGGCCGTCGTGCGGACAGCGGACCAGACCCTCGCCGAGCCGTAGGTATCCCGCCTCGGCGCGGCCGGTCCCGACCGCGCTGACCTGGGCCATCGCCCGGCGCAGTATCTCTGCCCCGTCCTGGCCGTCGATCCCGTCGTTCCTGTCCTTCCCGTCGATCCCGTCGAAGCTGGTGAACAGGGTCAGACAGCGGTGCAGCAGCAGATCGTGGGCGACACCTGGTGGGGCCATTGGGTCACTCCGTGCGTCCTCATGTGTCCTGTGCGTCCTCATGCCTTCTCGAGATGCCTTCTTGAGATGCCTTCTCGAGGAGATCCGCCCGGGCGAGTACCCACTTCATGGCAATTCACCGCATGAGGGTGAAAACGGTGCGCGCATTTCGATCTCCTGGGCGCAGTGGGCGGGCCCGGAGGGGGAGCGGACGGGCCGGGAGGAGGTGTGTCCCGTCTCCTCGCCCGGTGTGACGGCGGAGCGCGCGGACGTGATGCATTTCCCAATTCGACTGTCCGCGGGCAAGATTGGCGGCGCGTCAGAGGGGCGGATCCTGAGGGGTTCAGCGGAGCCGCTTCCAATGGCCCGCCCTCTGGAGGGTCGAGGTCAGCGCGGGGATCGGGCCGCTGGCAGATGCCGGTGACAGGTGCCCGGCCTCCTCCGGCGGCGCACGTCTCCATGGTCAGATCCGGATTGAAGTTTTCCGTTTTTCCTTTCCCCATCGAACGGTTGATCAGTAATCTCGCCTCAGCAGCGGGTTGCCGTGCCGCTCTTCGTCGTGCTCAACTTCCCCGAGGACGCGGACGACCCGAGGGCGGCCCCGGAAGCCGGAAGAGGGCGAAGGAAGTGCAGGACGTGGACTGGCGGCCGGAGGGCATCGACGCCACAGGCGAGGACGCGGCACGTGACAGGGACACAGTCCATGGCGGCTGCCCCGGGGAGCGCGCGATATGACCTCCGAATCGGGCGGGCCGAGATGTGACCGCGGCGCCGGGGACGCCGCCGGGCCCCCCGCCCCCACGGAGAAAGATCAGTTGAGGCGGTTCGCGGGCATCTGGTGCCGGGCCGTCCACCCGCTGGCGGCCACGACGATGACCTCCGACGAGTTCGAGGTCTATCTGCTGCCGCTGGCCCACCGGTTGAGCGCCGCCCTACGCGGCTCTCCCTTCGACACCGAGGCGGCGTACACGGTCGGGGCCGCGCTGGTGAACGCGCAGTGCACCGAGCCGGAAGCGCTGCCCGCCATCCTGGGCGTCATCGACGCGCACCTGGTGTCCTGCTCGGCGCCCACCGGGCCACCCTCTGCCGCGCCGACCGCCGAACCGCCCGCCGCGCCCGGCCACGAGCCCCTGTCCGAGGAGGAGGCGCGCGCCCGCTGTGTGCGGCTGCAGCACGCCCTCGCCGCCGGGTTCGTCCGCGAGCTGCGCAAGTGCGAGCGCGATGAGCAGGAGGCCATCTCGCGGGCCGCGCTGGCCGCCCGGACCGAGGCCGAGAAGGCGCTGCACGCGAGCGAGGCCAAGTTCCAGGCCGTCTTCGAGGGCGCGGTCATCGGCGTGGGCATCGCCGGACTCGACGGCGAGGTGCTCGTCGTCAACGACGCCATGGCCCGGATGTTCGGCGGGATGGACTTCTTCCGCCCCGGCCGCAACGTCACCGAATTCGTCCACCCCGACGACGTACCGGGCGCCCATGAGCTCTACCGCGAGCTGGTCAACGGGGAGCGCGACCACTTCCGCATCGAGAAGCCGCACTACCGCGACGACGGCAGCGAGCTGTGGACCAATCTCACGGTCACCCTGCTCCGCGACTCCAGCGGCGCCCCGCAGTACCAGCTCGCCCTCGCCGAGGACATCACCGAGCACCGGCAACTGCGCGAGCGGCTGCGCTACGAGGCCACCCACGACGAGCTGACCGGACTGCCCAACCGCACCCTGTTCCTGGAGCGGCTGGACCAGGTGCTGGCCGCCGGCGCGGACGCCGAGCGGTTCGGCGTGTGCTATCTGGACCTGGACGGCTTCAAGGCCGTCAACGACAGCCTCGGGCACGCCGCCGGCGACCGCATGCTCAAGGCCGTCGCCAAGCGCCTCCAGGACTGTGTGAAAACTCCCGCCGAGCTCATCGCCCGGGTCGGCGGCGATGAGTTCCTGGCCCTGGTCACCGGCCCCGCGGCGCAGGCCGACGGCGCCGGGCTGGCCCGCCGGATGCTCGCCGCGCTCGCCGAACCCGTCCGGGTCGAGGGCCGTGAGCTGCGGGTACGGGCCAGCATCGGCGTGGTCGACGGCCGGGCGGGGGAGATCGGCCGGGCCGAGGTGCTGCGCAGCGCCGACATCACGATGTACCGGGCCAAGGCCGCGGGCGGCAACCGCTATGAGATCGCCGACGCCGACTCCAACGCCCGGGTGATCGCCCGCCACAGCCTCACCAACGGGCTGCCCTCCGCCCTGGAGAAGGGCGAGTTCTTCATCGAGTACCAGCCGCTGGTACGGCTCACCGACGGCACCGTGCGCGGTGCGGAGGCGCTCGTACGCTGGCTGCATCCGGTGCACGGCGTGCTCGGCCCCGACCAGTTCATCCCGCTCGCCGAGGACACCGGGCTGATCGTGCCGCTCGGCCGCTGGGTGCTGGAGCAGGCCGCCCGGCAGGCGCGGGAGTGGCGCGACGCCGACGAGGACGACGGCGAGCCGCTGCGCGTCAACGTCAATCTCTCGCCGTGCCAACTGAGCCACCCCACGCTGGTCTCCGACACGGTGGCGGTCCTGGAGAACGCCGGGCTATGCCCCAGCGCGCTGTGCCTGGAGGTCACCGAGAACGACCTCATCGGCGCCGACGAGAGCGCCCTGCGGCCCCTGCGGCAACTCGCCGACCTCGGCATGGACATCGCCCTGGACGACTTCGGCACCGGTTACTCCAACCTGTCGTACCTGCGCCGGCTCCCGGTCTCCACGCTCAAGCTGGACCGTTCCTTCACCCGGGGCATGCAGCGGGCCCCGGCCGATCCGGTCGACGTCAAGATCGTCGAGGGCATCGTCTCGCTCGCCCACACGCTGGACCTCGCGGTGACGGTCGAGGGCGTGGAGACGGCCGTACAGGCCGAGCATCTGCGGGGGCTGGGCTGTGACACCGCCCAGGGCTGGTACTACGCCCGCCCGGGCCCGCCCGAGCGACTGCACACCCTGGCACTGGCCGACGCGAGCTGAGGCCGCGAGAGGGCGATGCGCGGCGCCTGGCCGGCGCCGCGCGCCGCGCGCCGCGCGGGCGATGCGCCGCGCGGGCGATGCGCCGCGCGGGCGATGCGCCGCGCGGGCGATGCGCCGCGCGGGCGATGCGCCGCGCGGGCGATGCGCCGCGTAGGCGGTGTGCCCCGCGAGCCATGTGCCGCATAGGCGATGCGCCGCGCAGAGGATGCGCCTGCAGGTCACGCGCCGCGCAGGCGATGCGTGGCGCAGGTGGCGCGCCCCGCAGGGAACGTTCCACGCGGGCGATGTGCCCCGCAGGCCACGCGCCCCGCAGACGCCGCGCCTCGCAGGTAATGCGCCTCGCAGATGGTGCGCTCCTGCAGGTGGTATGTCGCGCAGGTGGTGCGTCGTGCAGGGGATGTTCCAAGCGGGCGATGTGCCGTGCAGGTGAGGCGCCCGGCGGACGTCGCGCCACGCAGATGATGCGCTCCCGCAGGTGATGTGCAGCGCAGGCGGTGCGTCGCGCAGGGGACGTTCCATGCGGGCGATGTGCCGTGCAGGTGAGGCGCCCGGCGGACGTCGCGCCACGCAGATGATGCGCTCCTGCAGGTGATGTGCAGCGCAGGCGGTGCGTCGTGCAGGTGGGCGCGCCCCGCAGGTGCTGCGCCCCGCAGGTGGTGCGTAGTGCAGGTGGTGCGCCCTGCACACGCCGCGCCCCGCAGGTGAACGTGCCGCGCAGGCCACGCTCCCCGGCAAGCGCTCCCCGGCAAGCGCCGCGCTCAGCTCGCCGCGTCGTCCAGCAACCGTGAGCGGATCAGGAAGCGCACACCCTCCGGCGCCTCCAGGGAGAAGCCGCTGCCGCGCCCCGGCACCACGTCCACCGTGAGATGCGTGTGCGCCCACCGCTCGAACTGCGAGGCCGACATCCAGAAGCCCACCGGCTCCTCGACCCCGTCCACCTGCAGCTCCGCGAGCAGCACATCCGACCCGCCCGTACGGAACTCGCCGAGCGGAAAACACATCGGCGCGCTGCCGTCACAGCAGCCGCCCGACTGGTGGAACATCAACGGGCCGTGCTCCGCTCGCAGTTGGCGGATCAGCTCGGCCGCGGCCGGGGTCAGCGCGATACGTTCCATGGGCGATCCCTCTCCGATCATGCTCACCGAGCGGTCAGGGGCCAGACCCAGCGAACCCCTCGCCACGTTGCGAGAACGTTGCCCGCGCGGCGTCCCGCAACCGGGCCTGTCCGCGACGGGTTCGTCAGCCGAACACCAGGGGCTCACCGCACCGGCTCCACCGCCTCGTGCTCCGGTGAGGACGTCGGCGCGCCGGTCCATCGGTGCAGGGCGGCTTCGAGGCCGGTGACGGCGGCGAGGCCGGTGGTGTCGGAGGCCCAGGCGACCACCCCGTCCGGGCGTACCAACACCCCGGTCGGCGCCGCGTGGCCGTCGGTCACGCTGCTCACCCGCCCGCCCCAGGCCGCGGCGCGGCGGGCGAACGTGCCGTCCGGAGAGCGGTCGAGCAGCAGGAACCCGCCGCCGTGTCCGTGGTCGACCAGCCGCGAGCCGTCCCCCAGCCGCAGGTCGGGGACGTAGCGGCCGATCAGCGGATGGTCGCCTGGCAGGTCGATGCACTGCGAGACACCGGAGATCTTCTTGACCGCGTAGGTCGCGCCCTCCCGCGTGCTCAGCAGATCGGCGACGACCTCCCGGAGCGCGGCCGACTCGGCGTCCCCGCGCATCACCCCGATCTGCGCCCGCGTCCAGTCCAGCACCCAGGCGCCGAGGGGACGCCGCTCGGCGTCGTAGGTGTCGAGCAGCCCTTCGGGTGCCCATCCGGCGACCACGGCGCCGAGCTTCCAGCCGAGGTTCATCGCGTCGCCGACCCCGAGATTGAGCCCCTGACCGCCGAACGGCGAGTGCACATGCGCGGCGTCGCCGGCCAGCAGCACCCGCCCCGCCCCATAGGTGGCGGCCTGGCGGGCGTTGTCGGTCCAGCGGGTCGCGGCGCCGCGCAGCGCGGTCAGCGTGACGTCGGTGCCCGAGACCCGGCGCAGACTGGTCTGCACCTCCTCGAGGGTGACCGGCGCCGAGCGGTCGGCGGGAGGTCCGTCGAACTCCACGGTGACCACCCGCCCGGGCTGTGGCCCGTAGCGGTACGCCCCCCGGGTCGACCACACCCATCCGTCGGCGAGCATCGAGGGGTCGGCGATGTCGGCGACCGCCAGGTGTCCGGTGAGTTCGGGGTCGGTGCCGGGGAAGTCGATGCCCGCGAGGCGGCGTACGGCGCTGCGCCCGCCGTCGCACCCGACCAGCCACCCGGTGCGCACCGGGCCGGCGGTGGTGCCGACGAGCACGCCGTCGCCGGTGTCTTCGAGCGCGGTGACCTCCACCCCGCGACACACCGGTATGCCGAGTCGCGCGACATGGCCGGCCAGCAGCTCCTCCAGCTCGCGCTGCGGCACCAGCCTGCCTCCGTCGACCGCGGTGTGGGCGGCGAGGTCGTGATCGGACCAGTCCACGAGGCCGGCGTCGAGGATCATTCCGGCGAAATGCCCGGTGAACCGCGACCCGGGCGCGCGTCGGCCGCCACCGGGTGGCTGGTCGTCGGCCGTGCGGGCGAACGACCCCACCCGCTCGAGCATCTCCCGCTGCACCTGCTCGGCGGCGGGCAGCAGGCCGCGGCGGTCGAGGGCCTCGGCCGTCGGCACATTGATCGCCCCCGCCTTCATCGCCTCGCTCGGCTCGGCCAGCCGCTCGAGTATCTGCACGCTCGCCCCGGAGAGCGCCAGCTCCGCGGCGAGCACGAGGCCCACCGGCCCGGCTCCGACCACGGTCACGTCCATGTCCTGGTTCACATTCACTGTCACGAACAGTGTTCTATGTACGAACAGTGTTCGTGTCAAGCTAGGATGGGTCGGGTGAACCCGAGAGAGCGACGCGCGGCGCGCCACCAGCCGCCGAACCCCGACGCCGAAGCCACCCCCAGGCCGCGGCGCCGCAAGGCCCCGATCACGGTCGAGCAGGTCATCGACACCGCCCTGGACCTCGTCGCCACCGAGGGCTACGAGGCATTGACCATGCGCCGACTGGCCGGCGCGCTCGACACCGGACCCGCCTCGCTCTACGCCCATGTGGTCAACAAGGCCGACCTCGACGAGCTGCTCATCGGGCGGCTGTGCGCCGAGCTCGTCCTGCCCGAGGCCGACCCCGCGGCCTGGCGGGACCAGATCCGCGGCGTATGTGCCCAGATGCGCGACCAGTACCTGAAGTACCCGGGAATCTCCCGCGCCGCGCTCGCCATGGCCCCCACCGACCTCGAGATCCTGCGCGTCAGCGAAGGAATGCTGGCGATCCTGCTCGCCGGTGGCGTCGCCCCGCAGACCGCGGCCTGGGCCATCGACGCCCTCCTGCTGTACGTGGCCGGCTACTGCCTCGAGGTGTCGATCGCGCGCCGGCGATCAACGCAGGATGACGCTGCCTGGGTCCTCGACCGCGCCGAACTGCTGCGCCGGTTCGCCGCCCTGCCTGCCGAGACCTTCCCCCACACCACCCGCCACGCCGCCGAGCTCACCGCGGGGGAGGGCCACGACCGGTTCGAGTTCACGCTCGCGTTGATGGTCGACGGCCTGGCGCGCCGCTAGCCGCCAAGCGCTCCCTCGCCGAGTTCCTTGACTTGCCTATCAGGAAAGTAGGGCGATGACTTTCCTGATAGGAAAGTGAGGCCTCGTCATGGAGAACATCGCTCCTGAGCAGGCCGGCGCCGCACTGGGCGTGGTCGACCGGGCCCAACGCCAGGTGGCCGAGGAAGTCGGCTTGCCTCGCGGCTACTGGTGGGCAATGGCTGGTGGCTGGCTTCTGTTGGGCGTACTCGGCAACGTACTGCCGCAGTGGCTGGCCGGGATAGCGACCGTGGCCTTCGGCATCGGGCACGGGTGGCTCGCCTCCCGCCTGCTCGACGGCCGCCGGCGCACGGATCGGCTGCAGGTGAGCGCGGCGGTCGCCGGCCACCGCATCCCACTGGTCGTGGTCGGCATGCTGCTCGGACTCATCGGCGCCACTGTCCTCGTGGCACTCGCGCTCGACGCCGACGGCGCCGCCCACGCCGGCATCTGGGCGGCGGCGCTGATCGCGGCCGTCGTCGGGTTCGGCGGACCGGAAATCCTGCGGGTGCTGCGTCGTTGGGCGCGGGCATGACGGAGGCGCGGTTCGACGAGCTGATCCATCCCAGCACCCGCCTGTCGCTGGTGGCGACACTGGCAGCCGCCGACTGGGCCGAGTTCGCCTTCCTCAAGGACCGGCTGGGGATGTCCGACTCGGCACTGTCCAAGCAGCTCGCGACCCTCGAAGAGGCCGGGTATGTCGCCACGGAACGCCGCCTCAGCGGCAGCCGCCGCAAGGTACGCGCCCGGCTGACCCCCACCGGCCGGGACGCCTTCACCGGCCATGTCGCCGCACTGCGGGAAATCGTCGCCGACGCCGCAAGTCCGGCCGAAGGGCCGGCGACTCGCTCATGACGTGGTCGCCTATCCGCCGATCTCGGGGTTGCTCGCCATGATGTCCTCGGCGGTCTGCCAAAGGCAGGGCAGGAACCGGGTGACCTCCCCGGCGCGGTGGAGGATGTCTTCGGTCGAGCTGATGCCGAGGTCGCTGACGGCCGCATGGAACGCGGGGGCGAGAGCGCGGTGCGACTCAGGGGCGTCCGCAGCCAGGATGGTGTGACAGCGGGCGAAGGTCGCGATGATCCAGAAGACGGCTTCGTGGTGGTCGCCACGGTCGATGAGGTCCTGGCTGCCGTTGATCGCGATCGGCCGTGCGGGCGGGGTGATGTCACTGCTGAAGAGGAACGGGGTCGTCGCGACCTCGGTGGTGGCGTCGAACGTTTTGGTGAGTTCACGCAGATGGTGCTGGACGCGCCGGGCGGACAGATTCCGGCAGCCGAGGAGGTCCAGCAGTTCCGGATAGCGGCCGAGGCGCCCGTACTCGGTGAGGACGTCACGAGCGGCCAGATAGCGCAGGCGCACGGTGGGGTTGCGCAGGGCGGCGACCAGAAGCACATGGGTGGTCACGCCGGTGGGGAACAGCCAGGACAGCACCTGTTCGTGAAACGGCGCAAAGGCGTCGATCGCCGCGAGCCGGGTTTCAATCCGGCGGCGGGCGTCCTGGCATCGGCGGCGAACCCAGGGCCGCGCCGCGAAGCGGCCCGCGACATGTGCCTGCAGTGTGCGCAGGTGCCCGGTGGGATCATCGATGATCGCGTCGGTGCGGAAACTCCCGGCCAAGTGATAGGAGGCGAGGACGTCGTCGGCGGAGACGAGCTGTGACCAGGGCAGGTAGCTGACTTCGAGCAGCGTGTCGCGGTAGCGGAGCTTGCCCGGCTTGGCGGGCGGGTCGTCCGTGGCGGTGATGACGACAATGTCGATATCAGAGGAGGGCGGCAACTCGGCGTCGTCCGGCAGCCCGACCGTTGACCCGCTGAAATACGCCCCGCGAAAGACCACATCGGAGCGGGCATGCCGGGCAACCCATTCCGCCGCGATGGAACGTCCCGCCCCCACCTTCACCACGCATCCCCCTTGCCGACGAGCGCATGAGCTTCATCGTCCCAGTACGCTGCGACTGCACCCGGCAGGTGCGAGGCGCGGCGAGGCGACCCTCGGGCGGTCGGCATGACGCACTCAAGAGGAGGCAGCCAAAGAACGGCCGCGGCGGCTCCAAGTGGCGTGCCGGTCACGCCGGGGATGTCCAAGGAGGGTGAGCACTTCAGACACCCTGTGGTGACCCAGGGGGATGTGACGGCGTTCAAGCCCGTACGCAGCGGATCCGCGTTAATGGTGCCGATAAAGATCACCAGCCGTGGCGATCAACGTGCGTTCTACGAAGTCGCCGTCCGCGTCAGCGGCGATCATGGATTTGATGCGACGGTTCGCATGAAGAGCGAAGCGGTCGGCTTGTATCCCGGGACTTCGTGGCCCGCCGAACTCACCGCACGGGAGCCCCCTCCCGGAGAACCCCCAGGTGACCATCGTGAAGAGCACGAAGTCAAAGCATCTCCGCTGAGATCGAGGCGAGTTCCACGTCGACAAGGCGAGAAGTCCGCCATCAGTTGAGCTCCATGGGCCCGTAGTGGGCAACTGCCGCTCCAGTCTGCAAGGCCCAGTAGCGGTCTCCGTATGACCAGTGCCACCACTCCGTCGGGTAGTTGACCAGTCCGGCAGTGGTGAGCGCGGTGCTCAGGATGTCCCGATGGGAGCGAGCCTCGCGGCTGATGTCGTCTGCCTGCGTGTAACAGGCGCCCGCACTCTCCTCAGGAGTCGCGTTCATGCGGGTGCCCATGTCGAGCTCACGCCCGTCCGCATCAGCGAGCGTCAGGTCAACGGCTGCCCCGGCGCTGTGCGGTGCGATCTGCGGTGGCGACACGTAGCGGCTGGCTGCCGAGTGGACCTGCTCGGCGGCCCATTCGGGGTGCGTGGCGCGCAGTTGGGCCGCGTATGCGTCGAAGTAGCGGCGTTGAAGGGATGGCGGGCGGTATCCCTCGACGAACAGCAGCCGCATCCCTTGAGGCAGTTGTGCCTGCGCTTCGAGGAGTCGGCCAAGTACTCCTTCCCTCAGGTGAGCGAAAGCGCCGGCGGAGTCCTGCCACTTCCGCTCGTCGACCAACAGGCGGCTGTCCCGCCTCACATCCACGAGCCGTTCACCGCACTCCTGAACGGGTACGGCCGCGACCTGTGGGTCGGACATCAGAACGATCTCAGTCATGATGCGATCATCTCGCGGACTTGCGTAGTCGCAGTCCGGTCCGGCTTTTGGAGGCGCGATCGCGTCCGTGGCAGCGGCGATTGCGCAGACCGGGCGGGTGCGGGCGGCGTATGAGCGGGCGGCGGCGATCAGGCCGAAGCCCAGGCCGCCGAAGGCGAGCCCACCGAACAGCACCATCCAGGTGATTCCGGCGCTGGAGGTGAACGCGCCGTCCGGTTTGAGCCGCGGCAGTACATCCGCGGCGCTGAGCGGGGCGTAGATCACGAGGACGACGCCGTAGACGGACAGGCCGATCGCTGAGAGCCATGCCGGGAGGAGGGGCAGGAGGCGGGGCACCCGTCGCCCGGTGAGGAGGAGTGTCCAGCGTGGGAACACCTGGCCCCAGGGGTACATCAACCCCAGCAGCAGGAAGATCCCGGCGAGCGCGGCCAGGACGGTGACGTCGATGCCCACTGAGGCGAGCGCTTTGGCCGCGCCCGAGCCGCCCGCGTTCTCCTCGCGCCACTTCTCCGCCGTGACGCTCAGCGCGTCGCCGCCGAGTGTCCAGATGGTCTTGACGACCGCCCACGGCAGCAGGCCGCACATCAGCAGGTACACCTGGATCCGGGTCCGCCGGGACGCCACGGAGGCGGGCGGGTGGGCCAGCGGTCCGCTGCCGTCGCCGGTGTGCCCGGTCCCGCACCGCGGACACCGGCCCCGCAGCCGCCGTCGGTGGGAGACGACGACCAGCAGCAGCAGGGCCAGGCCCACGGTGTTCAGCAGGACATGGGCGAAGCCGGTGGCGCTCTCCACGCCCGATAACGACGCCAAGGTGACGACGTACGCGGGCAGGCTCGCCATGCCCATCGCGAAGACGGGGACCGCCACGGCCAGTACCGCCGTCACCGCCACCCGGCCGCGCCGGGCGGGCGGCCGGGGCGTGGCCAGACAGGCGCCGGCGGCCAGCAGGGCCAGGGCGGCCAGCGCGAGTTGGACGCCGGGTGCGTAGGCGACATGCGGCGACCAGGGCACGGTGGCGCCCGTCGCGGCCCAGACCACCTGGACGGCGGCGTACACCACGCCCCATGCCGCGGCGGCGTGGGGCGCCCACCGGGGCCACCGCCGCGGCCACACCCGCCACCCGGGCTCCGGGGACGGAAGCCCGGGGCGGGCCGGGGTTTGCGCGGGAACAGTCACCGTGACCTCCGGTTTCGCGGTGCCGATACTCAAGCCTGTCCGGTAGCGGCGGCGGGTGCATCCGTCCCGGGGGCGACGCCCTCCACCGCGCGGGGGAGGGCGGATGAGCCTCGCGGATGACACTCCGCCCTCTCCACACGACCCGCGGGCCGGGCGGATCAGAAGCGGAGCAGATGGGGATCAGGAGCGGAGCAGGAGCGGATCAGAACAGGACGTTTCCGTTGCCGGCCCGGTGGGCCCGGGTACGGCGGTGGTCCAGATGGATGAAGGTGCGCTGCAGCCACCGGTCGTAGCCGTCGTACTTGGGCTGGTACGCGGTGCGCCCGTGGATGGCGATGCGGTTGTCCACCACGGCCATCTCGCCCGGCCGCAGGACCAGCGTCCGCGCGCCGTCGAGGAACGCGCCCCGCAGGGCCTCCAAGGCAACCTTCGCCTCGTCGTCGTTGGCGGTCGTCGCGTGGAAGTCCACCTTCACGTCGGGATCGTCCGGGTCTCCCCTGAGCACCGCGTGCGCGGGGCCGGGGCCGCCGCCGCGGAAGGACGGCGGCGGGGCGGTGGTGAAGCGCTCCTCCCGCAGGACGCGCAGCGTCCCGGGGCTCAGCAGCTCCAGGGCGGTGCGGATCGATGACACCATCGTGCCCGCGTTCAGGGGCTCGTCGTTGCGCAGACAGAGCAGGCTGACGTAGTCGGGGCAGTGCGGATGGAACGCGTTCTCCACGTGCAGCTCCAGCGGGGTGGAGCCGGCGTTGCTCTGCGACCCCTCGCGGCCGGGCACGGGTACCACGTTCTGGACGAGTGCACCGGACTTCTCGTCCCGGTACGCCGCTATCTCGCCGATCTGCAGGGTGACCATCACGGCGACGGCAGCGGGCACGGTGGCGGTGCGCTCCACCGACTCGGGCACGGTGGGAGTCAGGGGCAGCTCCGCTTCGTCCACCGGCAGGTTGCGCACGATCAGAACGCCGTCGCGGCCGGGGTCGTGGCGATAGAGGCGGGTGGCCTCCCGCAGCCGCAGCGGAAGACGGCAGGACATTCTTCGGGCTTCGGCCACCCAGTGCGGATCGTCGATGAGGCCGGGAGCGCTGGCGGCCAGTTCGGCCGCCAGGGCGCCCGTCTCCCGGCGGTCCTGGGCGGACAGGTTCACAGTGGTCATGTCTTGTCTCTCCTGGAGGTCCTCAGGGCCGGCCTGTGACGCCGGCACAGGTCAGCGCGACGAGGTCGCAAGGCGGGTGAGGGTGACGGGCAGCGAGGTGAAGCCCCAGATGAGGTTGGACCGCATGCGCCGCGGCGCGCCGCGTGGCGCGACCTGGCCCACCCGCCCCAGGAACTCCTCGAAGAAGATGGTCAGTTCGCTGGTGGCGAGCGCGGAGCCGAGGCAGAAGTGCGTGCCGGTGGCGAAGGTGAGGTGGCGGTTGGGGCTACGGGCGATGTCGAAGCGGTCGGGACCGGCGAACACGGCCTCGTCACGGTTGGCCGCGG
This sequence comes from Streptomyces violaceusniger Tu 4113, assembly GCF_000147815.2. NCBI lineage: Bacteria > Bacillati > Actinomycetota > Actinomycetes > Kitasatosporales > Streptomycetaceae > Streptomyces > Streptomyces violaceusniger. Next base: position 3,236,525 of record NC_015957.1, read on the forward strand.
GCAGCCACACCGCCACCTGGTCGCCGGGCCGGATCCGGTGGCCGCCGAGGTCCACCTCGCGCCGCGCGGTGCGCAGCACATGCAGTGCCGGGCTGGTGAAGCGCAGGATCTCCTGGACGGCGGACGGCAGCAGCTCGGGCTCGGCGCGAAGCCGGGCCCACTGGTCGGGTGCCCGGAGGAAGGCCAGCAGCCCGCCGATGGTGGCGTGGCGGGTGGTCTCGTTGCCACCGGAGATGAGCCCGTTGCAGTTGAGCAGGACCTCCTCGTCCGTCAGGGGCGCACCGTCGACGGTGCCGTGGGCGAGGGCGCTGACGATGTCCTCCTGCGGGTCGCGCCGCCGCCGGGCCAGCAGGTTGTCGTAGTAGACGAGGAGTTCGGTGTGCGCCTCGGCGATCCGCTGGGGGTCGGTGCCGGCGTTCTCGTCCGCCCCGAAGGCGATCATGGTGAGCTTGAGCATGAGGTCCCAGTCGGCTCGCGGCACGCCGAGCATGTCGGAGATGACCGAGACCGGGAGGCGTGCGGCGACCTGCGCGAAGTCGGCGTCGCCCTGGTCCAGCGCGGCCTCGATGACCTCGACCGCGGTCTGCCGGATGGTGTCGTTGAGCCGTCCCACCATGCGCGGGGTGAACGCGGAGTTGATGACGCGGCGGATGCCGCCGTGCCGGGGCGGGTCGGTGACGATGAGCATCTTCCCGGCCGCTGCCGCGTTGGACGTCGGGTCGGCGTCCAGGCGCATGCCGCCGGTGGACGAGAAGGCGGCGGCGTCCTTGAGCACCCGGGCTGCCGGATCGTGGCCGAGGACGGACCAATAGTCGTCGGCGTGGGGCCGCCGGGTGAGGAAGACGGGGTGGGTGGCGCGCAGCCGCCGCCAGACCTCCTCGATGCCGTCCTCGGCGTAGCGGCGGGGGTCGGACAGGTCGGGTGGTGCGGTGATGAGCAGGGGGTCGGTGATCTGGGACATGGGATCTGCCGATTCTCGATTCTTGGAAGCCGACTGCCCTATCGCACGGGCCCGTTCGTACGGTGTGCTCGGCAGTGGCGAACGGATGGACGGGAGAGCTGACATGGCGTCAACACAACGACGGGGGCGGGTCCGGGCGGCGTGGGCGGTCGCGGGGTGCGCCGCCACGTTCGCCGCGACCGCCCTCGCCCGCCGCCGTGAGCGGGAGCCGTTCCCCGGCGAGCGGCTGCTGAAGGGCGCCTCCGCCGCGGGTGGCCTGGCGCTGGTGGCGCTCACGGCCGTACCGCCGGCCCGGCACCGGACGCGCGGGGCCGCGGAGCTGGCGGCGCGCGGCGCGGCCGCGGGACTGGTTCAGGGCGGGAGTCACCTCCTGTTCGACGCGCTGGCCGTGGCCCTCCGCCGTACGGCCGGAACGACGGACCCGGACGCCGCCGAAGTGGCCCCGGGCCGGGTGGCGGCCCGTTGCCTCGCCCTCGGCTCGGCCGCGCTGACGCTCGTGGCCGCCCGGTGGCAGGTGCGGGAGGGAGCGGGGACCTGCCCGCGGTGCGGGCGCCGACCGCGCCCGGCCGCGCCGCGGGCCCTGGCGTGGAGTGGGTACGCGGCGTGCGCGCTGTCCCTGCCGTACCCGGTGGTGAAGCTGGCCTGGGAGTGCGGCAGCGACATCGGTATCACCCGGCCCGAGGTGATCCACGCGGTGCCGGGCGGCTGGCTGCCGGTCGTGCCGGCCCTCGCCGGATCGCTCCTGTCACTGGCGCTGGTACGGCCCTGGGGCCGGACGTTCCCGCCCTGGGTCCCGGCCGTCGGGGGTTCGCGGGTGCCACGGCCGCTGGTGCTGGTGCCGAGCTGCTTCGGCCTCGCGGTGCTGGCCGAGGTGGCCCCGGCGGCGCTGGTGGCGGGTGTGCGGTACGTCAACGACCCGGCCACGCCGCCGGTCGAGGAGATCGGGCTGCGCCCGTGGGTTCCGCTCACGTTCTATGCCTCCTGGGTGTTGTGGGGCGTCGCGCTGGCGGGGGCGGCCTGGGAATACCACCGCACCACCGCGGGCTGCCCCGTCTGTGCGCGGTCGTGAGGCTCTGGCCCGGCCCGGCCCGGCCGGGGCCCGGGCCGGAGACGCTCGCGGGGCCCGCGGGGTGGATCCTGGCTCCGGGGACCCACCCCGCGGGATGTCAGATGAGCAGCACGGACAGCGTCAGCGGGGTGCGGGAGATGGGATTGGGGATGAACGGCACGTCCCCGTCACCGGCCAGCCGCAGCCGCGGGAAGCGCTCCAGTAGCCGCCCGATGGCGATGGCCCCCTCCATCCGGGCGAGCGGGGCGCCCAGGCAGTGGTGGATGCCGTAGCCGAACGTCAGATGGCCGCCCGCATGGCGGGTGACGTCCAGCCGGTCGGCGTCCGGGAACTGCTCGGGGTCCCGGTTCGCGGCGCCCAGGGACAGCAGGACCGGCTGGCCCTTGCGGATGGTGACCCCGGCGACAGTGGTCGGGGCGCCGGAGATCCGGACGTTGGTGAGGAACAGCGACGGGTCGAACCGCAGGAACTCCTCGACCGCGCCCGGCATCAGCGACGGGTCGTTCTCCACCAGCGCCCGCTGCTCGGGGTTGCGCAGCAACGCGTGCACGCCGTTGCCGATGAGGCCCACGCTGGTCTCGAACCCGGCGAGCAGCACGATGAACGCGGTCGAGGTCAGCTCGATCTCGCTGAGCCTGCCCTCCTCGGCGTCCCGGGCCTGCACCATCTGGCCCAGCAGGTCCTCGGTGGGGTGGGCGCGCCGCTCGGCGATGAGCTCCTTGATGACGTCGATGATCCGGTAGGCGATCTCCTCTCGGCCCTCGTGGGTGGCACCGCCGGTGAAGTCGCGCGCGTTCCGCGACCAGTCGTGGAACACCTGGCGACGGTCCTCGGGGACGCCCAGCAGTTCGCAGATCAGGACCAGCGGCAGTTGCCAGGCGTAATGCTCCATCAGATCCACGGGGCTGCCGTCCGCGCCCTCCTCGGCCAGACGGTCCAGCAGCTCGGCGGCGGTCGCTTCGACCCGCGGCCGCATCCGCTCGGTCTGCCGCCCGGTGAACGCACCGCTGAGCAGCTTGCGCAGCCGCGTGTGCTTGGGCGGGTCGGTCACCACCGGGTGCTCGTTGTAGATCCGCCAGATGCCGCCCTCCTCGTCGGAGACCGGGTCGTCCTCCGGGTCCGGCTTCTGCCGCAGCACCGGGTCCAGGTGGGCCAGCCGGATGTCCTCGTAGCGGGTGGGCACCAGCCACCGGGAACCGTCCGGCAGCTCCGCCCACCACACGCGCGACTTCTCCCGCAGCCGGGCGAAGAAGGCGTACTGGTCGCGCACCAGCTCCGGGTCCATCAGCTGGAAGACGGGGACGCCGTCACCGGACGGGCCCGCCGGGTCCTGGCGCGCGTCGGTCGCTTGTCGCATCGGATGTGCTCCTTCGGTGGAGAGGTCCGTCAACGGTCGGACGGGGTCGGGGTGGTGCGCGCGTCGCGCAGGGACCGGGCGAGCACCGGGCCGATCACGGCCCAGGCGGCGGCCTTGGTGATGTCGTTGTGGGTGCAGGCCACGTCGTGCCGGACCACGCGCCCGTCGACGTACGGGCCCCACAACTCGGGGGTGTAGGCCGAGCCCTCCTTGCCCTGCGCGGCGTGGAAGACCAGCACCTCGCCGCGGAACCGGTCCAGGCGGAAGTCCGCGGTGATGCGGGAGATGTTGGTGCCCACCCGCGCCAGGGCCTCGATGTGCCGTTCCTCCAGCCCGGCGATGGCGCTGTCGCCGTCGTCGAGCAGGGCGCGGGCCCGTGCGTGGTCCAGCGGGCCGTCGCCCAGTTCCGCCGGGTCGTGGCCGAGGTATGCCAGCAGTTGCCGCAGAACGTCCTCGGGCCGCTCCTCGACCGCCTCATGGGCGTTGACCACGGGGTAGGCGTCGAGAATGGCCAGCGTCGCGACGTGTTCCCCGGCGGCCTGCAGCCGGGTGGCGATCAGATGCCCCAGGACACCGCCGAGCGACCAGCCCAGCAGATGGTACGGGCCGTGCGGCTGGATGGCCCGGATCTGCTCCAGATAGTCCTCGGCCATGGCCGCCACCGACTCCGGCAGCGGCTCATCGCGGGCCAGGCCGCGCGCCTGGAGCGCGTACACCGGGTGCTCGGGGTCGATGTGGCGCAGCAACCCCGCGTACGTCCAGCTCAGCCCGCCCGCCGGCGGCAGGCAGAACACCGGCTCGGCGCCGCCGGTGCCCCGCAGCGGCAGCACCACGTCCAGCGGGTCGCCCTCGTCGCCGGCGGTCAGCCGCTCGGCGAGGCCCTCGACGGTGGGGCTGTCGAACAGCGCGGTGATGCTCACCGCGGTGCCGAAGGCGAGGTTCACCCTGCTGACCAGCCCGGCCGCGGTCAGTGAATCACCGCCGAGGTCGAAGAAGTTGTCCTCGATCCCGATCCGGCCGACTCCCAGCGCCTCGGCGAACAGCCCGCACAGGACCTCCTCGCGCGGTGTCCTGGGCGCGCCGCCGCCGGTGCTGCCCGCGGTGTCCGGCGCGGGGAGGGCCGGTCGGTCCAACTTGCCGTGCGGGGTGACCGGCAGGGTGTCCAGGGCGACGAACGCCGCGGGCACCATGTAGTCGGGCACGTGGCCCGCGAGGTGCTTGCGCAGCACCATCGGGTCGAGCCGGCCCCCGTCGTGCGGCACCACGTACGCCGTGAGGCGGCGCCCGGCGGGGCCGGACTCCCGCAGCACGACGGCGGCCTGGGCCACGTCCGGGTGGCCGAGGAGCACCGATTCGATCTCGCCGGGCTCGATCCGGAAGCCGCGTACCTTCAGCTGCTCGTCGGCCCGGCCGACGAAGGTGAGCTGCCCGTCGTGGCTCCAGCGGACCAGGTCGCCGGTGCGGTACATGCGTCCCCCGGGCGTGCCGAACGGGTCGGCGACGAACCGCTCCGCCGTCAGCGCGCCGCGGCCCAGGTAGCCGCGGGCCAGGCCGGGCCCGCTGACGTAGAGCTCGCCGGCCACCCCGGGTGGCACCGGCCGCAGCCGCGCGTCCAGCACGTAGGCGGAGGTGCCGGCGATGGGCCGGCCGATGGGGACCGCGGCACCCGCGGTGAGCGGATCGCTCATCGTGGCGCAGACGGTCAGCTCGGTCGGCCCGTACGCGTTGATCATGCGCAGCCTCGGCGCCCACTGCTCCACCTGATGGGGCGGGCAGGGCTCGCCCGCGACCACCAGGGTGCGCAGCCCGGGCAGCCCGTCGGGTGCCACCGCGGCCAGGGCGGTGGGCGGGATGGTGGCGTGGGTGACCCCGTGCCGGGTGATCACCTCGGCCAGCGCCGGACCCGGCATCAGCTCGGCCGCCGGGGCCAGCACCAAGGTGGCGCCCGCCGTAAGGGCGGTGACGATCTCCGAGACCGCCGCGTCGAAGCTGGGTGAGGCGAACTGCAGCACGCTGCTGTCCGCCTGGATCGCGAACCGCTCGGTCTGCGCCGCTGCCAGATTGCCGATGCCGCGGTGGGTGACCACGACGCCCTTGGGCCGTCCGGTCGTGCCCGAGGTGTAGATGACGTACGCGGCCTCGTCGGGTGAGGCGGGTCCGGCCGGGACCGGGGGTGCGTCGCTGTGGGCCGCCCACGCGGCCCGTACCGCGGGGTCGTCCAGCACGAGCGCCGGCCGGTTCCCGCCGGCCTCCTCCAGCAGGCGGACCGTGTCCGTGGTCGCCACCATCAGCGCCGGGCGCGCGTCGTCCAGGATGAACGCGCACCGCTCGGCCGGATAGCGCGGGTCCACCGGCAGGTACGCCGCGCCCGCCCGGGCGACGGCCAGCACGGCCACCGCCGTATCGGGCGTGCGCTCCAGTACCAGAGCGACCAGTGAGCCCTTCCCCGCGCCGCGCTCGGCCAGCAGCCGTGCGAGCTGGTTCGCGCGCCGGTCCAGCTCCGCGTAACTCAGCCGCTCCTGTTCGCAGGCCACGGCGGTGCGCCGCGGGGCGCGCCGGGCCTGCTCGGCGACCAGCTCGGACCAGCGCGACGACGGGACGACGCGGGCGGTGTCGTTGAACCGCCGCAGCACCTGGTCGCGCTGGCCCGGGCCGAGCAGGTCGACCCCGCCGGCCGGCTGGTCCGGGTCGGTGGCCAGCGCCCGCAGCCAGCGCATCAGCTGGTCCACGAGCCCCGCCGCGGTCGGCGCGTCGACCACATCGGGCCGGTGGTCCAGCCGCAGCCGCAGTGTTGCCCCGCGCATGGACGCGCACAGGGCCAGCGGATAATGGGTGGCCTCGCGCGTCTCGTCTCCGCTGACGTCCACCTCGCCCGGCTCGGTGTCCAGGCCCGGCGGCGGGGCCGGGTAGTTCTCGAACACCGTGGCCGAATCGAAGAGTTCGCCGAGCCCCGCCAGCCGCTGCACATCGGACAGGCGCAGATACGGATAGGGCATCAGCGCCGACTGCTGCCGCTGGATCCGCTCCAGCAGCGCCGACAGGGGCTCCGCCTGGTCCAGGCGGACCCGGACCGGCAGGGTGTTGATGAACAGCCCGACCATCGTCTCGATGCCCGGCACCTCCGGTGGCCGCCCGGAGACGGTGGCGCCGAATACCACATCGTCCCGGCCGGCGAGCCGGCCCAGCAGGGTGGCCCAGGCGCCCTGCACGAGCGTGTTGAGGGTCAGCCCGTGACGGCGCGCCACCTCGGCCAGCGCCGCGCTCAGTTCCGCGTCCACCTCCACGACCCGGCGCGACGGCACGGCCGTCACCCGGGCGCCGGTCCGCGGCGCGAGCAGCAGCGGCTCCTGCAGCCCGGCCAGCGCCTCGCGCCAGGCGTCCTCGGCCTCGCCCCGGTCCTGCCGGGCGAGCCAGGTGAGGTACGCGCGGTGGTCCGCCGGGACGGGCAGCGCCCGGTCGTCGCCCGCCGCCCCGTACAGGGACACCAGTTCGCCCAGGAGGATCGGCATGGACCACCCGTCGAGCAGGATGTGGTGGTTGGTGAACAGGAAGCGGTACGCGTCCTCGGCCACCCGGATCAGGGTGAAGCGGATCAACGGTGGCCGGCCCGGGTCGAAGCGGCGCGCCCGGTCCTCCGCGACGATGCGCTCCACCTCGCGGTCGAGCTCCTCGCCGCCGAAGGTCCGCAGATCGTGCTCGTACCAGGGCAGCGCCAGGTCGTCGACCACCACCTGCACCGGGCGGTCCAGGTCGTCCTGACGGAAGGCCACCCGCAGGTTGGGGTGGCGCCGAAGCAGGGTGCGCGCCGCGGCCCGTAGCGCGTCCCGGTCCACCTGACCGTCCAGCGTCCACAGGAACTGGACGGTGTACGGGTCGTGGCCGGCGTCGTCATAGCGCGCGTGGAAGAGCAGCCCCTCCTGCAGCGGGGTGAGCGGCAGCACGTCCGCCAGGCCGGGCAGATCGGCTTCGAGCCGCTCGATCTGGCGCTGTGTGAGCTGGACGAGCGGCAGATCGGAGGGGGTGCGCCCGCCGGCGCCCGGCCGGAGCCCCAGGTCGGCCAGCGCTTGGAGCGCCTCGACCCAGCCCGCGCACAGCTCGAGGACCTCCTCGTCGGTGAACAGCCCGTCCGGCCAGCTCCACATGCAGCTCAGGGACGGGCCGTCGGCCGTGTCGTCCGCGCGTGCGTTGATCTCCAGGGGATGGCCGAACGGCCGCTGCCCGTCGGTGTCGCCGTCATAGCGGCCGGTCTCGTACACCGGCTCGGTGGCGGTCGGCGGCAGCGGGGTGCCGGGTGTCGCGAACCGGCCGAAGTAGTTGAACGCGACCTGCGGTTCGGCGCCGCCCGCGAGGCGGGCGGAGGACTCCGGGTCGAGGTAACGCAGCAGCCCGTAGCCGATCCCGTGGTCGGGGACCCGCCGCAACTGCTCCTTCACCGCCTTCGCGGCCCGTTCGGCGGCCGGCCCACCCACCCGCGCGGGGCCGAGACCGGACAGGTCGATCCGCACCGGGTACATCGCGGTGAACCAGCCGACGGTCCGCGTCAGGTCGACGCCGTCCACGATGTCGTGCCGGCCGTGGCTCTCCACCGCCACCAGGACGTCGTCGCGGGCGTCGCCGCGGCGCGCGGCGCGCCACCGGGTCAGGGTCAGCGACAGCGCGGTGAGCAGGATGTCGTCCACCCCGCCGTGGATGGCGCGCGGTACGTCCGTCAGCAGCGCGGTGCTCAGCTCCACGGGCAGCCGGACGTGGGTGAACCGGGTCGAGGCGACGGTATCGCGGGCCGGGTCGAGCGGGCGGTGGCCCAGCGTCGGCTCGGGTGCGCGCACCATCTCCTCCCAGAACCCGGTCTCGGCACGCCGCTCGGCCGCCAGCCGGTGCAGCCGGGTGGCCCAGCCGCGCAGCGAGGTTCCCACCGGCTGGAGGGCGATCTCCCGGTCCTGGGCCGTCGCCTCGTACGCCTCGGCCAGGTCGGGCACCAGCACCCGCCACGAGACTCCGTCGACGGCCAGGTGGTGCACCAGGAGCAGCAGGTGCCCGCCGTGGTCGGGGCCCGGGTCGAACCACACGGCCCGCACCATCACCCCGTCGTCCGGGGCGAGTTGGGCCGCCGCCGTCTCGCGGTGCGCGGTGACCGCGGCCTCCAGCGCCGCCACGTCCAGGCCCGCCACGTCCACGCGCTCCAGCAGCTTCTCCGCGCCGGCCGCCGGGAGCTGTGGGATCTCCAGGCGCCACCGCTCCTCGTCCCGGTGCAGCCGCATGCGCAGCGCCGCATGGTGCTCCAGCAGTGCCTCCAGCGCCCGCACCAGCGGCTCGCGGGTGGCCCCCGCGGGCAGCGGGACGACGCGGGACTGGTGGAAGCCCTCGATGGGGCCGCCCCGCTCGCGCAGCCAGTACACGATGGGCAGCAGCGGCACCTCACCGGTGTCCGGCTCGTCGGCCCCGTCCGCGGCGGCGTCGTCGAGGCGGACCGCCCCGGCCAGCTCCGCGACGGTCGGGTACTGGAACACATCGCGCGTGCCGATCAGCAGCCCGGCCCGCCGGGCGCGGCTGACCAGTTGGATCGACATGATGCTGTCGCCGCCCAGGTCGAAGAAGTTGTCGTCGATGCCGATGGAGGGCAGGGCCAGCACCTCGGCCATCACCGCGCACAGCCGCACCTCCCGCTCGGTGCGCGGCGCCCGCGAGGTGGCCGCGGCGGAGAAGTCGGGCGCGGGCAGGGCACGTCGGTCGAGCTTGCCGTTGACGGTGGTCGGCAGGGCGTCGAGGGGGACGATCGCGGCGGGCACCATGTACGCGGGCAGCCGCTGCTCGGCGTAGCCGCGCAGGTCGGCCACCAGGGTGCCCAACTGCCGTGATCCGAGTGGGTTGTTGACGTGCGCCGCGGGCTCCAGGCGGGTGGCGGGCAGGTACACGTCGGTCAGCAGGGGCCCGTCGGCGCCGAAGACCGCGTCCAGCCGCCCGGGTGCGCCCGGGGCGTACGTGACGAGCACGGCCGGCCCGAGGCGGTCGCCGAGGGCATACAGCGCCTCCGGATCGATGCCCGGCTCGGCGGGGCGGTGGAGGGCGTCCACGGCCTCGGCGACCTGGCGTCCCTCGGCGAGGGACTGGAGGGCGGCCTGTTCCCCGGCCAGCCGGGCGTCCGGGATGCCCGTCACGCGCACCGGCCCGCCGCCGCGCCCGGCCAGCATGCGTTCCATGTCGGCCAGGTCGGTGAGGTCCACGCCGTAGCGCAGGTGCTCGATGGTGCCGAGGTCGTGTGGGTCCGCCGGGCCGGTGCGCAGTACCACGTCGAAGCGGTGGCGGGTGAGCTCGTTGTCGCCGTGGCCGCGCTTGACCCGGACGTCCACGGCCGTGTAGGCGGGGATGTGGCGGGCGACGGCGGCGAAGTACTCGGGGTCGACCAGGAGTTCCTTCTCCATCATGATCGTCTGCTCGACGGCCCGGGACACCGCGGCCTCGTCCTGGTGCTCGGCGCGCTGGCGCAGCCGGATCGCGGTCTGGAAGGCGCGCTGGGTGCGCAGATTGCGCTGGTCGCCGAGGAACACCGCACCGCCGGGGGCCACGAGGTCCGCGAGTGACTGCAGCAGGTCGGTGAGGTAGGCGGCGTGGGGGAAGTACTGGGCGACGGAGTTGATGACGACGGTGTCGAAGAAGCCGGTGGGCAGCCCGTCCAGCTCATGCGCGGCGCGTAGCTGCAGCTCGACCCGGCCGGCCAGTTCGGGCCGGGCGGCGACCTGACGGCGCAGTACGGCGATGGCCTCGGCGGAGAAGTCCAGGCCCCAGTAGGTTTCGCAGTCGTCGGCGAGCTTGGCCAGCAGCAGTCCGCTGCCGACGCCGATTTCCAGCACCCGGCGGGGCCGTAGGGCACGGATCCGTTCCACGGTGGCGTCCCGCCACTCGCGCATCTCCTCGATCGGGATGTCCTCGCCGGTGTAGCTGCTGGCCCAGCCGCTGAAGTCCTCGCCGAACTCCTCCGGCCGCTCCGCGCCGTACATCTGCGCGTACAGCTCCTGCCACTGGTCGATCTGCTCCTCGGCGGAGCCGGTCGCCTCCGCGGTGCCGTCGGCGCCCGGCACCACATACGCCACCAGCTGGTGGTCGCCGGGGCGGTCCTCGCGCACCACGACGGCCGCCTGGGCGACGTCCGGGTGGCCGGCGAACGTCGCTTCGATCTCGCCCGGTTCGATCCGGAAGCCGCGGATCTTGACCTGGTCGTCGGCGCGGCTGAGGAACTCCACGGCGCCCCCGGCGTTCCACCGCACCAGGTCGCCCGTCCGGTACATCCGGCCGCCCGCCGGGCCGTACGGATCGGCCACGAACCGCTCGGACGTCAGCTCCGGCCGTCCCAGGTAGCCGCGTGCCAGTCCGGCGCCCGCGATGTAGAGCTCGCCCGGGACGCCGGGCGGGACCGGGCACAGCCCGTCGTCCAGAACGTGGACGCGCATGTTGTCCAGCGGCCGTCCGATGGGGATCCGGGCGGGGACGTTATCGGGGTCCGGCACCCGGAAGCGGGTGGCGAAGGTGGTGGTCTCGGTCGGGCCGTAGCCGTCCACGACCACGGTCCCCGGGCAGGCCGCCATGACCCGCCGCACCGCCTCCGCGGGCACCACGTCGCCGCCGGTCCACACCTCGGCCACGCCCGCGAAACAGGACGGGGCCTCCTCGGCGGTGAGCCGGAACAGCCCGGCGGTCATCCACAGCCCGGTGACCGCGTGCTCGGCGACGACCCGCTCCAGCGTCGGAAGGTCCAGGTCACCCGGCGGGGCCACCACCACCTGGCCGCCGTTCAGCAGCGGCACCCACAGCTCGTACGTGGCGGCGTCGAACGCCTGCGGCGAGTGCAGCAGCACCCGGCGGTGCGCGCCCGAGGCGAACGCCCGGTCCGCCGCGAGTGCCGTGACGTCGGCGTGCGTGATCGCCACGCCCTTCGGCACCCCGGTCGAACCGGAGGTGTACATCACGTACGCCAGCTGCTCGGGGCGCACGGGCGCCGGGAGCGGTGCGTCCTGCCCGTCGGCCGGTGCCGGGGCGTCCACCACGAGGACGGTGGCGTCGTGCGCGCACTCCGGCGCGGGCGAGGCCAGGTCGGTGAGCAGTACCGAGACCTGACTGGCCGCCATGATGTGGCCGCGCCGGGAGGCCGGGTAGCGCGGATCGATCGGCACATACGCGGCGCCGGACTTGAGCACCGCGAGGATCGACACCACGAGCCCGGGCGAGCGCTCCTGGAACAGGGCGACCCGGTCCTCGGGGGCGACCCCGAGTGCGACCAGGCGCCGCGCGAGACGGTCGGACGCCTCGTCCAGCTCCCGGTAGGTCAGCCGCCGCTCGCCCGCGGCGACGGCCACCGCGTCCGGCGTGCGCGCCACCTGGGCGGCGAACCGCCCGGTCACACTGTCCGGCACGGCGTTGGTGGCGGTGTCGTTCCACCGCCGCACCACGGTCTCCCGCTCCTCCTCGCCCAGCAGATCGATCGAGGAGACCGGACGCCCCGGATCCGCGGTCACGGCGGTCAGCAGCCGCTCGAGGCGCTCCAGCAGCCCGGCGACCGTGGCGGCGTCGAAGAGGTCGGTGCTGTACTCGACGAACCCGTCCATGCCCTCCGGCGCGCCGCTGTCGTCGTCGAACTGCTCGGCAAAGCTGAAGAACAGGTCGAAACGGGAGGCGCCGGTGAAGCCGTCCGCGGCCGTGACGGTGAGCCCGGGCAGCTCGAGGTCCGCGGCCGCCGTGGCGTTCTGCAGGGCCAGCATCACCTGGAACAGCGGCTGGTGTGCCGCGGAGCGGTCCGGCCGCAACACCTCCACCAGGTGGTCGAACGGCACGTCCTGGTGGGCGTACGCGGCCAGCGCCGTCTCCCGGGCGCGGCCGACCAGCTCGGCGAACGAGGGGTTGCCGGTGAGGTCGTTGCGCAGCACCAGGGTGTTGACGAAGAAGCCGACCAGCTTGTCCAGCGCCTCGTCGGTGCGGCCCGCGATGGGGCTGCCCAGCGGAATGTCCGTGCCCGCGCCGAGCTTGTTCAGCAGCGCCGCCACCGCGGCCTGCATCACCATGAAGGCGCTCGCACCCTGCTGCCGGGCCAGCGCCCGGATCGCGGTGTGCAGCGGTGCCGGCAGCCGGATGCCCAGCCGTCCGCCCTCGAAGCCGGCCACCGCCCGGCGCGGCCGGTCGGTGGGCAGATTCAGCTGGTCGGGCAGGTCCGCCAGGGCCCGCTCCCAGTGGCCGACCTGCGCCGCGAACAGGCTGTCCGGATCGGACTCCTCGCCCAGCAGCTCCCGCTGCCACAGCGCGTAGTCCGCGTAACTCACCGGCAGCGGCTCCCAGTCGGGCGCCCGCCCGGCGCAGCGGGCCGCGTACGCCCGGGCCACGTCCCCGGCCAGCGGGCCGATCGACCAGCCGTCGCCCGCGATGTGGTGGACGACCAGCACGAAGACGTGCTCGGTGGGCGACAGGGAGAGCAGGGACGCGGCCACCGGCAGGCCGGCGGTCAGGTCGAACCGGACCCGGACCGCCTCGGCCGTCGCGGCCTCCACCTCGGACGGCGTCACCTGGCGCGCGGCGATCTCCACCCGGGCGTCATCCCCGGTCAGGATCTGCTGACTGGGCACGCCGTCGACCTCGGGGAAGAAGGTGCGCAGGCTCTCGTGCCGGTCGAGGACGTCGTCCAGCGCGGTCCGCAGCGCGTCCCGGTCCAGGTCGCCGGAGAGCCGCACCACGAACGGCATGTTGTACGTCGGGCTCGGCCCCTCCAGACGGTGCAGCAGCCACATCCGGCGCTGGGCGAACGACAGCGGCAGCACTTCCGGGCGGGGCAGCGGGCGCAGCGCGGGGCGCGCCTGGTCGGCGCCGTCGAGCCGGCCGACCAGCCCGGCCGCGGTGGGGTGCTCGAACAGGGCGCGGATCGGCAGTTCGACGCCGAAGACCGTGCGCACCCGGCTCATCAGCCGCGTCGCCAGCAGCGAATGGCCACCGGACTCGAAGAAGCTGTCATGGACCGGGAAGGCGTCCATGCCGAGGGTCTGGGCGAACAGCCCGCACATGATCTCCTCGCGCGGGGAGCGCGGGGCGCCGCCCTGGGCGCCTTGGGCGGTGGCCGCCGGTTCCGGCAGGGCGTGCCGGTCGAGCTTGCCGTTGGGCGTCACGGGCAGCGCGTCGAGCGGGACGATCGCGGCGGGGACCATGTACTCGGGCAGAGACGCCGCGAGATGCGCGCGCAGCGCCCCGGTGTCGGCCGCCCGGCCGGGCGCCGGCACGACGTATCCGACGAGCCGCTGGTCGCCCGGTCTGTCCTCGCGCAACAGCACCGCCGCTTGGGCGACGTCCTGATGGCGGGTCAGCGCCGCCTCGATCTCTGCGGGTTCGATGCGGAACCCGCGCAGCTTCACCTGGTGGTCGACCCGGCTCAGGTACTCCAGGCATCCGTCGGAGCCCCACCGGGCGAGGTCCCCGGTGCGGTACATCCGGGTGCCCGCCGCGCCGTACGGGTCGGCCACGAAGCGTTCCGCCGACAGGCCGGGCCGCCCCAGATAGCCGTGGGCCAGCCCCGAGCCGCCGATGTACAGCTCGCCCGCGACCCCGGCCGGGACCGGCCGCAGCCGCCCGTCGAGGACATGGACGGTGGTGTTGGCGATCGGGGCGCCGATGGCCGGGGCGCCCGGGCGGGCGCCGAGCGCCGCGGTCGTGGACCAGATGGTGGTCTCCGTCGGCCCGTACAGGTTGGTCAGCTCCGCGCCGGCCCCGGTGATCCGGTCCGCCAGTTCGCGCGGCAGCGCCTCACCGCCGGCCAGGGCGCGCAGGCCCCGCGGCGCGTCAGGGGCGTGGGCGACCAGGGCCTGCCACAGGGACGGCGTCCCCTGCAGAACGGTCGCGCCCGCCTCGTCGGCCAGCCGCAGCAGCGCCGCCGGGTCGCGCACCGTGTCGCGGTCGGCGATGACCACCGCGGCGCCGCTCACCAGCGGGAGGTACAGCTCCAGCGCGGCGATGTCGAACGACACCGTGGTGACGGCCAGCAGCCGGTCGGCGGCCCCCAGCGGGAACCGCTCGGCCATGTCGCCCAGGAAGTTGGCCAGCGCGCGCCGCGGCACCACCACCCCCTTGGGCCGTCCGGTCGATCCCGAGGTGTGGATGACGTACGCGGGGTGCTCCGGATGCACCGGCGCGGCCCGCTCGCCGTCGGCCCACGGCCGCGCCGGCGCATCGGGTCCGCGGTGCGGCTCGACGTCGTCCAGCAGTTCCAGGCTCGTGCCCTCGGGCAGGGCCGCGGCGGTGGTGCGGGTGGCGAGGGCGAGCAGCGGACGTGCGTCGGCGAGGGTGGCGGCCAGCCGCTCCGCGGGGTGCGCGGGGTCCAGCGGCAGATACGCCGCGCCCGAGCGCAGGACCGCAAGGAGCGCCACCAGCATGCCGGTGCCGCGCGGCAGGGCCACGGCGATCAGGCTGCCGGGCGCCGCGCCGCGCTCGATCAGGCGCCGGGCCAGCCGGGTCACGGCGGCGTCCAGTTCGCCGTAGGTCAGCGACCCGTCGGGGCCGCGCACCGCGAGAGCGCTGGGGGTGGCCGCGGCGCGCCGGGCGAGCAGCGCGTCGACACCGTCGGCGGGGACCGTGCGCCGTGGCCCGGTGCCCGCCGTGCGCAGCGCCGACCGCTCTTCGGGGTCGAGCAGCTCCAGCTCCGCGACCGCCTCGTCGGGCGCGGCGATGGCCGCGGAGAGCAGCCGCACCAGGCGGGCCGTCAGACCGGCCACCCGCTCGCCGTCGAACAGGTCGACGGCGTAGCCGACCGTGCCGGTGATACCGGCCGGTGTGCCATCCGCGGCGTGGTGCTCCGTGAAGGTGAAGGACAGGTCGAACTTCTCCGTCTCCAGCGTGAAGCCCTCCGGCTCGACCGTCAGCCCCGGCAGGCCCAGGCTCCAGTCCGCCCGCGCGGCGTTCTGCAGGTTGAGCGCCACCTGGAACAGCGGGTGGCGGGCCATCGAGCGGCCCGGGTTGACCGCCTCCACCAGGCGCTCGAACGGAAGGTCCTGGTGGGCGTAGGCCGCCAGGTCGGTCGCGCGCACCCGGTCCAGCAGCTCGGCGAAGGTCGGCTCTCCGGAGGTGTCGGTGCGCAGCACCAGGGTGTTGACGAAGAAGCCGACCAGGTCCTCCAGGGCCTCGTCGGTGCGTCCGGCGATCAGGCTGCCGATCGGGATGTCCGTGCCGCAGCCCAGGCGCGAGAGCAGCGCGGCCAGGCCCGTCTGCAACACCATGTAGACGCTCGCCTGCCGGGACCGGGCCAGCTCGCCGATCCGCTGGTGCAGCTCGGCGGGGATCTCCACCGGGACGTGCGCGCCCTGGTAGCTCGCCACGGCCGGGCGGGGGCGGTCGGTGGGCAGGGACAGCTCGTCGGGCAGCCCGGCCAGCGTCTCCTCCCAGTAGCGCAGCTGCCGGGCGATGGGGCTGTCCGGCTCGGCCTCGTCGCCGAGCACCGCGCGCTGCCACAGCGCGTAGTCGGCGTACTGCACGGGCAGCGGCTGCCAGCCGGGCTCGCGGCCGGTGGCCCGCGCCCGGTAGGCGGTCGCCAGGTCGGCCATGAGCGGGGCGAGCGACCAGCCGTCGGCCGCGATGTGGTGCATCGTCAGGGTGAGCACATGGGTATCCGCGGCCGGGGCGAACAGCCGGGCCCGGAGCGGGGGCTCGACGGTCAGATCGAAGCCGCCGCGCATCTCGGCCGCCAGCAGCCCGGGCAGCCGCTCCTCGGTGGTCTCGGTGACGTCCGGCCGCGGCGCGGCCCCGTCCACGGGGAGCACCCGCTGGACGGGGACGCCGACGGACTCGGGGAAGACGGTGCGGAACACCTCGTGCCGCGCCACCAGATCACCCAGCGCCGCGGTGAGCGCGTCCCGGTCGAGGGCACCGGTCATCCGCAGGGCGATCGGCAGGTTGTACGCGGAGTCGGCCGCGTCGTCGAAGCGGTTGAGGAACCACAGCCGCCGCTGAGCGAACGACAGCGGTACCTCGGCCGGGCGCGGCATCGGCGCGAGCGCGCGGCGGCCCGCCCCGGCCTGGGTGAGGTGCGCGGTCAGCCGGGCCACCGTGGGCGCCTCGAAGACGGCGCGGATCGGCAGCTCCAGCCCGAAGACCGAGCGGATCCTGCTGACCAGCCGGGTGGCGAGCAGCGAATGCCCGCCCAGATCGAAGAAGTTGTCGTGCACGCCGACGTCCGGCACCCCGAGCATGTCCGCGAACAGGTGGCACAGCAGCTCTTCCTGCGGGGTGCGCGCACCGGCCGCGCCCGGCCCGTCCCGCCGGTCCGCCACCGGCGCGGGGAGCGCCGCGCGGTCCACCTTGCCGTGCGCGGTCAGCGGCAGCTCGTCCACCGTCAGATACGCCTGCGGCACCATGTACTCCGGCAGCCGCCCTGCCAGATGCCCCGCCAGGTCGGCGGGCGCGCAGGGCGCGGCGCCGGGCGCCGGGACGAGATAGGCCACCAGACGCTGGTCGCCCGGCCGGTCCTCGCGCACGATCACCGTCGCGCCGGCGACGGCCGGATGCGCGGCAAGCGCCACCTCGATCTCGCCCAGCTCGATCCGGAAGCCCCGCAGCTTGACCTGGTCGTCGCCGCGGCCCACGTACACCAGCTCCCCGGCCCGGTTCCACTTGGCCAGGTCGCCGCTGCGGTACATCCGGGCGCCGGGCGGGCCGTACGGGTCGGCCACGAACCGCTCCGCGGTCAGCGCCGGCGCGTGCAGATAGCCGCGCGCCAGCCCCTCACCGGCCAGATACAGCTCCCCGGTCACGCCTTCGGGCACCGGTTCGAGCCCCGCGTCCAGCACATACAGCCGGGCGTTGGCCTGCGGCCGCCCGATCGGCACCGGCCCGTCCGGCAGCCGCGCCCCGGGGGCGAGGCGGTACTCGGCGCAGTTCACGGTGGCCTCGGTCGGCCCGTACACATTGCGCACCGTCACGTCCGGGTGCCGCTCGCGCCATGCGCGCAGGCTGGTGCCGAGCAGTGGCTCGCCGCCGAGCAGCAGGTCGCCGGAGGGCGAGTAGCCGTCGGGCAGCGCGTTGAGCAGCGGCAGATGGCTCGGGGTGGCCTTGAGGAACGTGGCGGGCGCCGCGGTCAGCCCGGCCTCCTCCGGCGGCGCGGGTTCGCTGAGCGAGGCGAGGTTGACGCAGCCGCCGACCAGGAGCGGTGTGTACAGGCCGGTGACGGTCAGGTCGAACGAGACGGGCGAGTGCACCAGTGCCACCCCGCGCGCCGACGCGTACGCGGCGGTGGTGTGCGCCAGGTAGTCGGCGAGCGAGTGGTGCTCGACCACCACGCCCTTGGGCCGCCCGGTGGAGCCGGAGGTGTAGATGATGTACGCCGCGTCCAGCATGGACAACGGGCGGGTGCGCTCCGCGTCGGCCATCGGTCCGCTGTCGGCAGCCGCCAGGACCTCCGCCGTTTCCGGCGCGTCCAGCAGGACCACGGGCACGGCGCACTCCGGGAGCCGGGCCGCGGTGGCGGTGTCGGTGAGCACCAGTGCGGGCGCCGCGTCGCCGAGCATGAAGGCGATGCGGTCGGCCGGGTTGCCGGGGTCGATCGGCAGATACGCCGCACCGGATGTCACCACCCCGAGCAGGGCGGTGACCAGCAGCGGTGTCCTGGGCAGCGCGACCGCGACCAGCGCGCCGGGCCCGGCGCCGGCCGCCCTCAGGTGGCGGGCGAGCCGGCCCGCGGCGGCCGCCAGCTCCGCGTACGTCAGCGTGAGCGGGCCGCGCACCACCGCGGGCGCTTCCGGGGTGCGCGCCGCCTGGGCGGCGAACAGCTCCGGCAGGGGCGCCGCAGGCACCTGCACGGCGGGGCCCGCCGCGTACCCCGACACCAGCCGGTCGCGTCGCTCGGCGGGCAGCATCGCCAGGTGGCCGACGGTCCGGTCCGGGTCGTCCACGGCGGACCGCAGCACCCGGCCCAGACAGGCGGCGAAGTCCTCCGCCGTGGCCTGGTCGAACAGGTCGACGCTGTACTGGATGTCGCCCTGGAGCCCGGCGGGAGCGCCGTCGGCGTCGTACTCCTCGGAGAAGCCGAAGGCCAGGTCGAACCGGGCCGCGCCGAGGTTGACCACGTACGAGGTCACCTCCAGGCCGCGCATCTCGCTGGCGTAGTCCGGCAGGTTCTGCAGGTTCAGCAGCACCTGGAACAGCGGGTGCCGGGCCAGCGAACGAGGCGGGTTGACGGCCTCCACCAGCCGCTCGAACGGCACGTCCTGGTTGCCGTAGGCACTCAGATCGGTCTCCCGCACCCGGTCCACCAGCTGACGGAAGGTCGGGCGTCCGGAGGTGTCGGTGCGCAGCACCAGCATGTTGGTGAGGAACCCGACCATGTCGTCCAGCGCCTCGTCGGTGCGGTTGGCGATCACGCTGCCGATCGGGATGTCGGTGCCCGCACCGACCCGGTGCAGCATCGTGGCGAGACCGGCCTGCAACACCATGTACAGGCTCGCGCCCGTCTCCTGGGAGAGCGCCAGCAGCTTCCCGTGCAGCTCCGCGTCGAGCCGGTAGTACACGGGCATGCCGCGGTGGCTCGCGACCGCCGGGCGCGGACGGTCCACCGGGAGCGCCAGCTCCTGTGGCAGCGCGGCGAGCTGCTCCCGCCAGTAGCGCAGCTGCCCCGAGAAGACGCTGTCCGGGTCGTCCTCGTCGCCCAGCACCTGCTGCTGCCACAGCGCGTAGTCGGCGTTCTGCACCGGCAGCGGCTCCCACCGCGGTGCCGTCCCGTCGCAGCGCGCGGCGTAGGCGGTGGCCAGGTCGGTCGCCAGCGGTCGCATCGACCAGCCGTCACCGGCGATGTGGTGCAGCACGAACAGCAGGACGTGGTCCTCCTCCGCCAGGCGGAACAGCGACACCCGCAGCGGCACCTCGGCTGTCAGGTCGATACCGCGGCGGACCTCGGCCTCCAGCCGTTCGTCCACGTCCCCGGGGCCGGCCTCCACCACCGTCAGGTCGGGCCGCGCCTCTTGCGCGGGCAGGATCCGCTGGTAGGGCACGCCGTCCCGCTCGGGGTACACCGTCCGCAGGCTCTCGTGCCGGCCGACGAGATCGCCGAGCGCGTCGGCGAGCGCGGCCTGGTCGAGCGGGCCCCGCAGCCGGATCGAGATCGGCATGTTGTACGTGGCGCTCTGGCCGTCGAACCGGTTGATGAACCACAGCCGCCGCTGGGCGAACGACAGCGGGATGTGCTCCGGCCGCTCCATCGCCCGCAGCGCGCTGCGCCCGGCGCGGGCGTCGTCCAGCCGGGCGGCGAGCGCCTCGGCCGTCGGCGCGTCGAACACCGCCCGGATGGGCAGCTCCACACCGAAGGCGGCCCGGACCCGGCTGACCAGGCGGGTGGCGAGCAGCGAGTCGCCGCCCAGGGCGAAGAAGCTGTCGTCGACGCCCACGTCCGGCCGCCCCAGGAGGTCGGCGAACAACCTCACCAGCTGCTCCTCGCGCGGGGTACGGGCGGCCCGGCCGGAGACGGCGACCTCGGGCGCGGGCAGCGCCGCGCGGTCGACCTTCCCATTGGCGGTGAGCGGAAGCCGGTCCAGGGTGACCACGGCGGAGGGCACCATGTAGTCCGGCAACTCGTCGGCCAGCCGGCGGCGCACCGCCTCGGCGTCCAGGGCCGCGCCGTCGGCGGGCACGAGGTAGGCGATGAGCCGCTGCGGGCCGTCGGCGGCGCGGCGTGCGATCACCGCGGCCTGGGCCACTCGCGGCAGCCGGGAGACGGCCGCCTCCACCTCGCCCAGCTCGATGCGGAACCCGCGGATCTTGACCTGGTCGTCGGCGCGGCCCGCGAACAGCAGTCTGCCCTCGGGTGTCCACCGCACCAGATCGCCGACCCGGTACATGCGGGAGCCCGGCGGGCCGAACGGGTCGGCCACGAAGGACGCGGCGGTCAGCCCCGGCCGGTCCCAGTAGCCGCGGGCGAGCCCCTCACCGGCGATGTACAGCTCGCCGGTGACCCCGGCCGGCACCGGCCGCACCATGCTGTCCAGCACATAGACGCGCATGTTGTCCATCGGGCCGCCGATCGGCACGGTGCCGACGGGTGGGGTGGCGGCGTCCATCCGGTGGAAGGCGGCGAAGCTGGTGGTCTCGGTCGGACCGTAGGTGTCCTTGAACACCATGCCGGGGAAGCGGTCCAGCAGCCGGGCGACCGAGGCGGCGGGCACCACGTCGCCGCCCGCGAGCAGTTCGCGCACCGGCGCCAGGCACTCCAGGTCCTCGTCCACCACCAGCCGGAACAGCCCTGCCGTCAGATGCAGCGCCGTCACCCGGTACTCGCTCAGGAGCCGCCCGAGGGACGCCACGTCCAGGTCCTCCGGCGGAGCGAGCACCACCTGACGGCCCCTCAGCAGCGGCATCCACAGCTCGTAGTTGGAGGCGTCGAAGGCGTGCGGGGCGTGCAGCAGCACCCGGTGGTGGGCGTCCCCGGCGAAGCAGCGGTCGAGCGCGAACGCCAGCAGGTCACGGTGGGTGACGGCGACACCCTTGGCGCGACCGGTGGAGCCGGAGGTGTACATGATGTACGCGAGCTGCTGCGGATGGCCCGCGACTTGTGGGTCCTCGGCCGGCTGTTCGGCCAGCCGCGGCTCGTCGTCCACGACGATGACCGGACCGCCGGCCGGGGGTGCCTCGGAGACCGACGCGGTGTCGGTCAGCACCACCGCGGCGCCCGTCTCGGCGACGATGAGGGTCGTGCGGGCCAGCGGTGCCCGTGCGTCCAGCGGTACGTAGGTCCCTCCGGCCTTCAGCACGGCCAGCAGCGACACGACGAGATCCGGCGAGCGGCGCTGCAGCACGGCCACCCGGGAGCCCGCGGTCACGCCCGAGGCGCGCAGCAGATGGGCCAGCCGGTTGGCGGCCGTGTCCAGCTCCTGGTACGTCAGCTGCCCGCCCTGCCACAGCAGGGCCGGCTCGTCCGGCACCCGCGCGGCCTGTTCGGCGAAACGGCGCTGCACGGTCTCCACCAGGGCGGGCACCTCGACGGCGGTGTCGTTCCACTCGGTCAGCAGCCGCGCGTGCTCGGCCCCGGTCAGCAGCCGCAGCCGCGACAGCCGCCCGCCGGGCGCGTCGGCGAGCTGGGTGAGCACCGATGTCATGCGCTCCCACAGCCGCGCCACGGACTCCGCGTCGAACAGCGATGAGCGGTAGTGCAGCCGCCCGGTGAGCTCCTGGCTGCCGGGCTCATCGGCCAGGACCACCGCCAGGTCGAACTTCTCCACGCCCAGGGCCGCGTCGTCCGGGCGCACCACCAGACCGGGCCACCGCGCGGTGTCCCCACCGCTCCGTACGGTCACGGCGACCTGCGCCAGCGGATGGCGCGAGGCGATCAGATCCGGCTCCAGACGGCGCAACAGTCGCTCGAACGGGACCGGGTGGCGCCGGGCCTCGGCGGCCGCCTTGCCGACGCGGGTGAGCAGGTCGGCCACCGTCGGATCACCGGAGGTGTCGACGCGCAGCACGGACAGCTGTGCCCCGAAGGTCGCGGGGCCGGTCTCCCCGGCGGGGTGGGACAGGGTGGCGACGGGCACGTCATGGCCGGCCCCGAGGCCGCCGAGCACCAGGGCGAACGCGGCGCGCAGCACCGTCTCCAGGTCGGTGCCGGCCCGCTCGGCGAGCGCGCCGAGGCGCTCGCGTGCCGCGGCGCCCAGCCGGACGGGCACGGCGTGCGAGGGCTGGGCGTCCACGGCCGGGCGCGGCCGGTCGGTGGCCAGCGGCAGCTCCTCGGGCGCGCCCGCCAGGTGTCCGGCCCACCAGGCGAGGGCCTCCTCGTCCCGGGCCCGGTCCGGCTCCGGCTCCGCCTCCCAGCGCACCGGTTCGCCGCCGGTCCGGGCCCGGTAGGCGGACGCCAGGTCGCGCAGCAGCCGTCCGCCCGCCCAGTCGTCGCCGGCGATCCGGTGCACCACCGTCACCAGGACGGCCTCGCGGTCGCTGACGGGGAACAGCGCGAACCGCACCGGCAGCCGGGTGGCCAGGTCGAATCCGCCGGCCACCTCGGCGGCCACCGCCGCCTCGTCGAAGTCGGCCACCGTGAGCGGGACGCGCACGCTCGACGGCGGCAGCACCGTACCGCTCGGCTCGCCGTCCCGCTCGGGGAAGACCGTACGCAGCGCCTCGTGCCGGGCCAGCACATCGTGCAGCGCGCCGCGCAGCGCATCCTGGTCGAGGTCGCCGGTCAGCCGCACGGCGAACGGCACGTTGTGGGTGGCGGCCCGGTGCTCCTCGAAGCGGTTGATGAACCACAGCCGGCGGTCCGCGCGGGAGACCTCCACCGTGCGGGCCCCGGCCGCGGACGCCGCGTCACCCTGCGGCAGCGCGGCCGTGATCCGGGCGGTCAGCGCCTCGACCGAGGGTGCCTCGAAGATGACGCGGATCGGCACGTCCACCCCGAAGGCCGAGCGGATCCGCCCGGCCAGCCGGATCGCGAGCAGCGAATGCCCGCCCAGCTGGAAGAAGTCGTCGTCGGCACCGACCTCGGGTGCGCCGAGGACATCGGCGTACAGACCGCAGACGATCTCCTGCTCAGGGGTCGAGGGCGCGCGCCGGGTGCCCTGCGCCGCCGGCGCCGGCAGCGCGGCCCTGGCCACCTTGCCGCTGCGGGTCAGCGGAAGCTCGTCGAGGACGACGAAGGCGGCGGGCACCATATAGCCGGGCAGCCGCTCCGCGACGTGCTCGCGCACCTCGTCCGCACCGGCCCCCTCCACCACCACGTATGCCACCAGGCGGCGGTCGCCGGGGCGGTCCTCGCGGACGGTGACGACCGCCTGCCGCACCGCGGCGTGGCCGCGCAGGGCGGCCTCGATCTCACCGGTCTCGATGCGGAAGCCGCGGATCTTGACCTGGTCGTCGGCCCGCCCGGCGAACGTCAGCTCCCCGGAGTCGGTCCAGGACACCAGGTCGCCGGTGCGGTACATGCGCTCCCCGGCCGCGCCGAACGGATCGGCCACGAACCGCTCCGCGGTCAGCGCCGCCCGCCCCAGATAGCCGCGGGCGAGCCCCACCCCGCTCAGATACAGCTCGCCCACCGAGCCCACCGGCACCGGCCGCAGCGCCTGGTCCAGCACATAGCCACGCATGTTGTCCAGCGGTGCGCCGATGGACGGCGCGGCGCCCTGCGGGGTGAGTCCGTCGGTCATGGTGGCGGCGACCGTGGCCTCGGTCGGCCCGTACGCGTTGACCATGTGGCGTCCGGGCGCCCAGGCGGAGACCAGTTCGGCCGAGCACGCCTCGCCGCCCACCATCAGCCCGCGCACCGTGCCGAGGCTGCCGGCCGGCATCATCGACAGCGGCGACGGCGGGATCATCAGATGGGTGATCCGTCGCTCGTCGAGCAGCGTGGCCAGGTCGGGGCCCGGCGCGAGGCGCTCCTCGGGCGCGCACACCAGGGTGGCGCCGGTGAACAGAGCCTTGGACAGCTCCCAGAACGAGGCGTCGAAGCTGGGGGAGACGAACTGCAGTACCCGGTCGCCCGGCCCCACCCGGTGCTTACGGCGCTGTACCGCGACGGCGTTGGCCAGACCCAGGTGGCTCACCACGACGCCCTTCGGGCGCCCGGTGGAGCCGGAGGTGTAGATGACGTAGGCCGGGTGCAGCGGGTGCGCGGGAGCGGTGCGCTCCTGCTCGGTCAGCGGGGTGCGCGCGGTGTCCGCCAGCGCGGCGCCCAGCCGCGGGTCGTCCAGCGGCAGCACCTCGGCGGCGCCGGTGGCGGGCAGCAACCGGGTGGCGTCGTTGGTGGTGAGCACCGCAGCGGGCCGCGCGTCGTCGAGGAGGAAGGCGATGCGTTCCCGCGGGTAGCGCAGATCGACCGGCAGGTACGCGGCCCCGGCCTTGGCCACCGCGAGCACCGACAGCACGAACGGAATGCCGCGCGGCAGCGCCAGCGCCACGACCCGCTCCGGCCCGATGCCGCGGGCGGCCAGCTGGCGGGCCAGCTGATTGGCCCGCGCGTCCAGCTCCCCGTAGGTGACGGTGGTCGACTCGTACTCGACGGCGACGGCCTCCGGTGCGCGGGCGGCCTGGGCCTCGAAGAGCTGGGCGAGGGTGGCCGGTTCGACGGGTCGGCCGGTGTCGTTGAACCGCACCAGCAGCCGCTGCCGCTCGGCCGCGTCCAGCAGGTCGAGACGCCCGACCGGCTGCTCCGGCTCGGCCACCAGGGTCTCCAGCAGCCGCCGCGCCCGGTCCAGCAGGGCCGCCGTCTCCTCGGCGCCGAACAGGTCGGGTTGGTAGCTCAGCCGCAGATGCAGCCGCTCCCCGGGCAGCACCATCAGCGCGATCGGATAGTGGCTGTAGTCGGTGCCCTCGGATTCCACGACACGCAGCCCGGTGCCGGGCAGGCTCTCGGCGTTGTGGTCGACGGGGAAGCTCTCGAACACCGTCATGGTGTCGAACAGCTCGGCCCCGCCCGCCAGCCGCTGGATCGCGGCGAGCCCCAGGTGCTGGTGCGGCAGCAGCTCCGTCTGCTCGGCCTGGACCCGTACCAGCATGTCCAGGACGGGCTCGCCGGGATCGATGCGCACCCGCACCGGCAGGGTGTTGAGGAACAGGCCGACCATGTTCTCCACACCCGGCAGCTCCGGCGGGCGGCCGGAGACGGTGGTGCCGAAGACCACGTCGCGGCGCCCGGTGAGCCGGCTCAACAGCAGCGCCCACACACCCTGGACGACCGTGTTGAGGGTGAGCGAATGGCGCCGGGCCAGTGCGGTCAGCGCGGTGGTCAGCGAACGGCTCAGGTCGAGGGTGGCCCGCTCGGGCAGCACCGCCATGCGGTCCGGTGCCACCGGCCGCACCACCATCGGCTCGGCCAGGCCGTCGAGCGCCTCGGCCCACGCCTGTTCGGCCGCCGGCCGGTCCTGCCCGGCCAGCCAGACGAGGTAGTCGCGGAACGGCGGGACCGGCGGCAGTTTGCTGTCATTGGTGCCGCCGCGCGCGTACAGCGCGAACAACTCGCTCAACAGCAGCGGGATGGACCAGCCGTCCAGCAGGATGTGGTGGTGGGTGAAGAGCAGCCGGCAGCGCTCGGCACCCAGACGGATCAGGGTGAACCGCAGCAGCGGCGGGCGCGCGAGGTCGAACCGGCGGGTGCGGTCCTCCTCCGTCAGCCGCGCCACCTCGGCCGCGCGCTCCTCCTCGGTCAGCCCGCCGAGGTCATGCTCGGCCCAGGGGACCGGCACCTCCCGGATCACCAGCTGCACGGGCTGGGCGGAGCTGCGGTGCTGGAAGGACGTCCGGAGGTTGGCGTGGCGGCGCAGCACGGTGGCCGCGGCCGCCCGGAGGGCGTCGGCGTCCAGCCGGCCCTCCAGCTCGACGCTCAGCTGCGAGGTGTAGAGGTCCACGCTGCGGTCGTCGTACAGGCTGTGGAAGAGCAGCCCCTCCTGCAGCGGGGTGAGCGGCAGGATCGCTTCAACTGCCGATGTGCTCATTCCGGCAACCTCCAGTCAGATTCGAGCAGTGAGAGTTCGTCGTCCGAGAGCGACACCAGGGACCGGTCGACCGTCCCGTCGTCGGGCGGCGGTGGCGCGCTCGGCGCCGGGGCCCCCTCCGGTGTGATGTCGGTGGGTGTATCGGCGACGGCCGCCATGTCCGCCGCCGTCTTGTGCCGGAACACATCACGGGCGGTGAGGACCACACCGGCGGCCCGCAGACGGCTGACGAGCTGGATGGAGATGATGCTGTCGCCGCCCAGGTCGAAGAAGTTGTCGTCGATGCCGATCGTGGGCAGGGCCAGGACCTCCGCCATCACGGCGCAGACCAGGGCCTCCAGCTCGGTGCGCGGCGCCCGTGACGTGGTGCCGCCGGTGAACTCCGGCGCGGGCAGCGCCCGGCGGTCGAGCTTGCCGTTCACCGTCATGGGCAGCTCGTCGAGCGGGACGATCGCCGCGGGCACCATGTACGCGGGCAGCAGCCGCTCGGCGTGGGCGCGCAGGCCGGCCACGAGGGTGCCCAGCCGGCGTGAGCCGAGGGGGTTGTTGACGTATGCGCCGGGCTCCAGCCGGGTGGCGGGAAGGTACACCTCGGTCAGGGCCGGCCCGTCGGCGCCGAAGACGGCGTCGAGCCGCCCCGGGGCGCCGGAGGCGTAGGTGACCAGGACGGGCAGCTCGTGCCGCTCGGCCAGGGAGTGAAGTGTCTCCGGATCGACCCCCGGCTCGTCGGGGTGGCCGAGAGCCTCCAGGACCTCGGCGACCTCCCGTCCCTCGGCGAGGGACTGGAGGGCGGCCTGTTCCCCGGCCAGCCGGGCGTCCGGGATGCCCGTCACGCGCACCGGCCCGCCGCCGCGCCCGGCCAGCATGCGTTCCATGTCGGCCAGGTCGGTGAGGTCCACGCCGTAGCGCAGGTGCTCGATGGTGCCGAGGTCGTGTGGGTCCGCCGGGCCGGTGCGCAGTACCACGTCGAAGCGGTGGCGGGTGAGCTCGTTGTCGCCGTGGCCGCGCTTGACCCGGACGTCCACGGCCGTGTAGGCGGGGATGTGGCGGGCGACGGCGGCGAAGTACTCGGGGTCGACCAGGAGTTCCTTCTCCATCATGATCGTCTGCTCGACGGCCCGGGACACCGCGGCCTCGTCCTGGTGCTCGGCGCGCTGGCGCAGCCGGATCGCGGTCTGGAAGGCGCGCTGGGTGCGCAGATTGCGCTGGTCGCCGAGGAACACCGCGCCCCCGGGGGCCACGAGGTCCGCGAGTGACTGCAGCAGGTCGGTGAGGTAGGCGGCGTGGGGGAAGTACTGGGCGACGGAGTTGATGACGACGGTGTCGAAGAAGCCGGTGGGCAGCCCGTCCAGCTCATGCGCGGCGCGTAGCTGCAGCTCGACCCGGCCGGCCAGTTCGGGCCGGGCGGCGACCTGACGGCGCAGTACGGCGATGGCCTCGGCGGAGAAGTCCAGGCCCCAGTAGGTTTCGCAGTCGCCGGCGAGCTTGGCCAGCAGCAGTCCGCTGCCGACGCCGATTTCCAGCACCCGGCGGGGCCGTAGGGCACGGATCCGTTCCACGGTGGCGTCCCGCCACTCGCGCATCTCCTCGATCGGGATGTCCTCGCCGGTGTAGCTGCTGGCCCAGCCGCTGAAGTCCTCGCCGAACTCCTCCGGCCGCTCGGCCCCGTACATCAGGTCGTACACCTGCTGCCACTGGTCGATCTGCTCCTCGGCGGAGCCGGTCGCCTCCCGGGAACCGTCCAGTGCGGGCACCACGTACGCCACCAGTTGCGGATCCCCCGGGTGGTCCGCCCGCACCGTCACCACGGCCTCGTCCACTTCGGGGTGGTCCCGCAGGGTGCGCTCGATCTCGTCGGTCTCGATGCGGTAGCCGCGCACCTTGACCTGGTTGTCGACCCGGCCGACGAACTCCTGCCGGCCGTCGGGGAGCCAGCGCACCAGGTCGCCGGTGCGGTACATCCGCTCGCCGGGGGTGCCGAACGGGTCGGCGACGAACCGCTCGGCCGTCAGCGGAGCCCGGTACAGATAGCCGCGGGCCAGCAGCCCGCCCGCGATGTACAGCTCGCCGGGGACCCCCACCGGAACCGGCCGCAGCCGCGCGTCCAGCACATACATCCGGGTGTTCCACGCGGGCCCGCCGAGGGTCACGACGCCGGGGCGCACCTCGTCGCCCGGCGCGATCCGGTGGACGCTGCAGCCGACCGTGGTCTCGGTGGGGCCGTACTCGTTGTGCACGGTGGTCCGCGGGTTGCGGGCACGCCAGTTGGCGAGCGCGGCGTCGGTCAGGGCCTCGCCGCCGATCACCAGGTCGTCGGCGGGGGAGAACTCCGGCGGCAGCGCGTCGAGCAGCCGCAGGTGGGTGGGCGTCACCTTCAGGAACGACAGCGGGGCGGCGTCAAGCGCCTCGACGGTCTGCCGGTCCTCCTCCATTCCGGCCACGTGCAGGCGGCCACCGGAGAGCAGCGGCCCGAACAGCGCGGTCACCGTCAGGTCGAAGGAGATCGGCGAGTGCAGCAGCGCGGTGCCGCGCAGCGCCGGATAGATGTCCAGGGCCCAGTCCAGGTATTGCAGGACGGAGGCGTGGGCCACGGCCACGCCCTTGGGGCGACCGGTCGAGCCGGAGGTGTAGATGACGTACGCGACATTGCTCCGATGCAGCGGACGGCGCCGCTCCGCGTCGTCGAGGGCATGGCCGGGACGCGCCGCGAGCTCCGCCCGGGTATCCGGGGCGTCGAGGTACAGCCGGGGCCGGGTATCGTCCGCGGGCAGTTGGGAGGCGCCCTGCGCGGTGCACAGCAGCAGCGTGGGCCGGGCGTCGTCGAGCATGAACCGGACGCGCTCGACGGGGTGGCGCGGATCGAGCGGCAGATAGCCCGCGCCCGCCTTGAGTACCGCGAACACCGCGACGAGTTGCTCGACCGACGCCGGGAGCGCGACCGCCACCAGCGCCTCGGGGCCGACGCCCCGCTCCACCAGCAGCCGGGCGAGCCGGTTGGCCTCCTGGTCGAGCGTGGCATAGGCCAGCGTACGGTCGCCGCCGAGCAGCGCGGGGGCCGCCGGGGTGCGGGCCACCTGCTCCTCGAAGCGGCTGACCAGGGTGCCGGTGGGGGCGGGGCGCGCGGTGTCGTTCCAGTCGACCAGTATGCGGCGACGCTCGTCCTCGTCCATGATCGCGAGCGCGTCCAAGCCGCGGTCCGGGTCCTGGATCGCACTGCGCAGCAGCCGGATGAGCCGACGGACGAAGCCTTCGACCGTCTCCGCGTCGAACAGGTCGGTGGCGTACTCCACGGACCCGTTCATGCCGGCGGGCAGACCGTCGGCGTCATGCGTCTCCGTGAAGCCGAACATGAGGTCGAAGCGGGCGACCTTCATGCCCACGAACTCCTCCTCGCCCCGCACCTCGGGCAGGTCCACCACGGGTGTGGCGTCGTTCTGCAGCCCGAAGGCGACCTGGAACAACGGGTTGCGGGAGGGATCGCGCTCGGGCTTGAGGGCGTCCACCAGCCGCTCGAACGGCATGTCCTGGTGCGCGTAGGCGGCCAGGTCGGTCCCGCGCACCCGGTCCAGCAGCTCCCGGAAGCCGGGGTTGCCCGAGGTGTCGGTGCGCAGCACCAGGGTGTTGACGAAGAACCCGACCAGGTCCTGTACGGCCTCGTCGGTGCGGCCCGCGATGGGGCTGCCCAGTGGGATGTCCGGTCCCGCCCCGAGCCGGGTCAGCAGGGTCGCGAGCCCGGCCTGGAGCACCATGAACACCGTCACCCCGCACCGGCGGGCGAGCTCGGTGAGCCCGGTGTGCGTCTCGGCGTCCACCTGGAAGACCACATCGTCGCCGCGGTAGCTGGGCACGGCCGGACGCGGGCGGTCGGTGGGCAGGGCCAGCTGCTCGGCCGCGCCCTCCAGGGTCTCGGTCCAGAAACGCAGTTGTCGGGCGAACGGGCTGTCCGGCCCGGCCTCCTCGTCCAGCAGCTCGCTCTGCCACAGGGTGTAGTCGCCGTACTGGACCGGAAGCGGCTCCCAGTCCGGGGCCTGGCCGTGCAGTCGCGCCGCGTAGGCGGTGCTGATGTCCCGGCACAGTGGGTCCATCGACCAGCCGTCACCGGCGATGTGGTGCACCACCACCAGCAGCACATGCGTCCGCTCGTCCAGCCGCAGCAGCTCCACGCGCAGCGGCGGGTCCACCGCCAGATCGAAGGGGCGGCGGGCCGCCTCGGTCAGCGCCTCTGCGACCCCGTCGGCGGCCACCGTGGTCACCGGCAGGTCGATCCGCAGTCCCCCGGGGTCCAGGACGCACTGCCAGGGGACGCCGGCCTCGTCGGGGAAGACCGTGCGCAGCGCCTCGTGACGGGCCATGACATCGGCCACCGCCGCGCGCAGCGCGCCGGCGTCCAGCGGACCGTGGAGCCGCATCGCGATCGGCATGTTGTACGTGGCGCTGGCGCCCTCGTACCGGTCGATGAACCACAGCCGCCGCTGGGCGTGGGACAGCGGCAGCCGGTCCGGATGGGACATCCGGCGCAGCGCGGGCCGCAGCGCCGCCGTCTCCCGGCCGAACCAGGCCGCGACCCCGCCGACCGTCGGGTTCTCGAACAGCGTCCGCACCGGCACCTCGGCCCCGAGCGTGGAACGGATGCGGCCGGCCAGCCGGCTGGCGAGCAGGGAGTGCCCGCCGAGCTGGAAGAAGTCGTCGTCCACGCCGATCGCGGGCAGCGTGAGCACCTCGGCGAACAGAGTGCTCAGCACCTGCTCCAGCACGGTGCGCGCGGGCCGGCCGGCCGCGACCGGCGCCTGCGGCGCGGGGAGTGCGGCTCGGTCCAGCTTGTCGTTGGGCGTCCGCGGCCACTCGGACATCGGCACGAACACCCGCGGCACCATGTGGTCCGGAAGCGCCGCGGCGGCGGTGGCGGCGACCACGTCCACGTCGGGGCCGGGGCCGTCTTCGGCCAGCAGATAGGCGACCAGGCGCGGTTCGCCCGGCTGGTCCTCCCGTACCGTCACGACCGCCTCGGCCACGCCCGGCGCTCCGGACAGGACGGCCTCGATCTCGGCCGGTTCGATCCGGAAGCCGCGCAGCTTCACCTGGTGGTCGGCCCGGCCGAGGAAGTCCAGTTCCCCGTCGGGGAGCCGGCGCACCAGGTCGCCGGTGCGGTACATGCGGGCTCCGGGCGGACCGAAGGGGTCGGCGACGAACCGGTCGGCGGTCAGGTCCGGACGGCCCCAGTAGCCGCGGGCCAGCGGCAGGCCCGCGATGTACAGCTCGCCGGTGACACCGGCCGGGGCTGGGGCCAGCGTGCTGTCCAGGACCCGCACCCGGGCGTGCGGGATGGGGCGGCCGATGGAGGGGCGGCCGCCGGTCAGCGGGCCGCTGACGGTCGCGCAGACCGTGGTCTCGGTGGGCCCGTACGCGTTGATCATGGTGCGGCCGGGGGCCCAGCGGGCGACGAGATCGGCGCCGGTGGCCTCGCCCGCCACCACCAGGGCGGTCAGGCTGGGCAGATCCTCCTCGCCCACCGCCCCGAGCGGGGTCGGCGGGATGGTGGCGTGGGTGACCCGGTGCTCGGCGATCAGTTCGAGGAGCGCGGGCCCCGGCAGCAGTCGGTGCTTGGGGGCGAGCACCAGGGTGGCGCCCGTCAGCAGCGCCATGCACACCTCCCACACGGAGGCGTCGAAGCTCGGCGAGGCGAACTGCAGCACCCGGCTGCCGGGGCCCGCGCCGAGCCGGCGGGTGTGCAGATCGGCGAGTGCGGCCAGCGCGGTGTGGGTGACGACGACGCCCTTGGGGCGACCGGTGGAGCCCGAGGTGTAGATCATGTAGGCGGCGTTGGCGGTGGCCAGGGCGCCGGCCCGGTCGGCGTCGCCGAGGTCGGTGTCGGAGGCCGCGGCGAGCGCGTCCGCGACCGCCGGGTCGTCCAGGCACAGCCGCGGCAGCACATCGGCGGGCGGCAGCGGGTCCTGGACGGTGTCGGCGGTGATGACGAGGGCCGGACGCGCGTCGTCCAGCATGAAGGCGATGCGCTCATGCGGGTAGTCGGTGTCGACCGGCAGGTACGCGGCCCCGGCCTTCGCCACCGCCAGCACCGCGGTGATCCAGGCGACGGACCGGGGCAGGGCCACCGCCACGAACCGCTCGGGCCCGGCGCCCATCGCCACCAGGCGCCGGGCGAGCCGGTTGGCGTGCCGGTTCAGCTCGTCATAGCTCAGCTCCTGGCCCTCCCAGCGGACCGCGCACGCCTGGGGCGCGCGGGCGGCCACCCGCTCGAACAGCGCGGCCAGATGGCCGTCCGCCACCGGCTCGTCCGGGCCGTTGCCGACCGAGAGCAGCGCCTGGCGCTCGCCGTCGGCGAGCAGGTCCAGCCGTCCCACCCGGGCCTCGGGCCGGGTGGCGAACGCGGACACCGCCCGGGCCAGCCGGTCCAGCATGGCCCGGGCCCCCGCCGCATCCAGCACATCGGGCTGATAGGTGATGCGCAGCTCCAGCCGCTCCCCGGGGAAGGCGTGGAAGACGAACGGGTAGTGGCTGGCGTCGGTGCTCACCGCGGACGTCACCTCGAGACCGGTCGCGCCGAGGTCGGGCAGCGCCTGCTGCAGCGGGAAGTTCTGGAACGAGATGACGGTGTCGAACAACTCGCGCCGCCCCGCGGCCCGCTGGATGTCGGCCAGCCCCAGGTGATGGTGGTCCAGCAACCGCACCTGCCGCTCCTGGAGCAGCTTGGCCGTCTCCACCAGGGTCTGCTCGGGGCGCACCGCCGCCCGCACCGGAATGGTGTTGATGAACATGCCCAGCATGTCCTCCACACCGGGCAACTGCGCCGGACGGCCGGAGACGGTGGTGCCGAACACCACGTCGCTCTGCCCGGTGGCCCGTGCGATCAGCACGGCGAGCGCCGACTGCACCACCGTGTTCAGGGTCAGGCCGAACGTGCGGGCGGTGGCCGTCAGCGCGGCCGTCGTCTCCTCGGGCAGCTCGGCGGTGAGCCGCTCCGGGACCACGACCGCGCCGGAGCGCTCCCCGGGCGCCAGCACCGTGGCGTCCCCCAGACCGGCCAGTTCCTCGCTCCAGGCGCGCTCGGCTGCCGCCCGGTCCTGCCGGCCCAGCCAGGCCAGATAGTCCCGGTAGGCGAACGGCGGCCGTACGGCGCCGTCACCGCCGTACAGCGCGAACAGCTCGGCGAACAGCATCGGCATCGACCAGCCGTCCACCAGCATGTGATGGTTGGTGAACAGCAGCGCGCGGCGGTCGGGGCCCAGCGTGACGACCGTGAAGCGCAGCAGTGGTGCGTTGCCCAGGTCGAATCGGTGGCCGCGCTCCCGCTCCACCAGCCCCGCCAGCCGGCTCTCGCGTTCGGTCGGCGCGCAGCCGGACAGATCCACCTCCGTCCAGGGCAGCTCGACCGCGTCCACGACCACGCCGACGGTCTCCCGCAGCCCGTCCTGCCGGAACTCGGTGCGCAGCAGCGGATGGCGGCGGATCAGCTCGTCCCACGCGGCGCGCAGCCGCGCCGTGTCCAGCGGGCCGCGCACCTCCAGGGTGAGCAGCGAGGTGTACAGGTCGACCTGGCCCTCGCTCAGCTGACTCTGGAACATCAGGCCCTGCTGCAGCGGGGCGAGCGGCACCACGTCCACCAGCGTGGGCCTGGCGGCCTCCAGCCGCTCCACCTCGTGCAGGGACAGTGACACCAGCGGGAAATCGGACGGGGTGCGGCCGCCCGCGCCGGGCCGGGCGGCGTAGGCGGCGAGCGCTTCCACCGACCGCAGCCAGGCCTGCGACAGCTCCCGCACGTCCGCTTCGGACAGCAGCTCGCCCGCCCACGTCCAGGTGGCCACCAGCGTGGGGCCCTCCGGCTGGTCCTGGGTGACCAGGGTGAGGTCGAGGGCGTGCTCCAGCGGCATCTGCGGGTCGGCACCGCCGAGCGGCCCGGCCGGGCCGATCGGCGCCCAGTCCTCGTCCGTCCGCCCGGCGGTGAACCGGCCCAGATAGTTGAACCCCCACCCGGCGCGCGGCAGTTCGGCCAGCGTCGCGGCGGTGCGCGAATTGAGGTACCGCAGCAGGCCGTACCCGGCGCCGTCGCCGGGGACGGCCCGGATCTGCTCCTTGATCCGCTTGACCGCCTGGCCGAGGGAGGGGCCGCCGGCCGTGGCGTCCGCCCAGTCCAGCGGGCCGGGGTCGAGCCGCACCGGGTGCTGCTCGGTGAACCAGCCGACCGTACGGGACAGATCGGCGCCCTCCAGCAGGTCGTGCCGGCCGTGGCTCTCCACGTCCACCAGCGGACCGTCCGGGTGCTGGCCCCGCCGTCGCCGCCAGTCGGCGACGGCGACCGCGAACCCGGCCAGCAGCACCTCGTTCACCCCGGTGGCGAAGGCGGTGGGCAGCGTGGTGAGCAGCGGCGCGGTGTGCGCGGCGGACACGGTCACGGTCAGGGTGCGGGCCGTGGCGGCCACGTCCCGGGCCGGGTCCAGAGGACGGTCGGCCACCGGCAGGTCCGGGGTGCGCAGCAGCCCCGTCCACACCTCCAGCTCCCGCTCCACCTCCGGGGTGTGCGCCAGCGCGGCCAGGCCGGTGGCCCAGGTCCGCAGCGAGGTGGTGGCCGGCGGCAGCTGGGCCCGTCGGCCGGCGGCCCGCGCCTGCCAGGACAGGGCCAGATCCTCCAGCAGGATCCGCCAGGACACCCCGTCGACGGCCAGGTGGTGCACGCTCAGCAGCAGCCGCCCGGCACGCTCAAGGCCGGCGTCGAACCACACGGCGTCCAGGACGGTGCCCGCCGCCGGGTCCAGCCGGGCCCGCGCCTGCGGCAGCTCCGTGCGCAGCGCGCCGGCGAAGGCATCCTCGTACGGGTCGGCGCCCCCGTCCGCTCCGGCCACCGTGACCTCGACCGCGGTCAGCAGCGGAGCGGCGGACACCCGGCCGGGTTCGCGTACGGTCAGCCGCCAGTCGCCGTCCCCGGTGTCCAGCCGCAGCCGCAGCGCGTCATGGTGGTCCACGAGAGCCTGCAGGACCTCGGTGAGCGCCTCTGCGGTGGAGCCCGCGGGCACCGTCACCACGAACGCCTGGTGGAAGCCGTCGATGGGGCCGCCGAGTTCGCGCTGCGCCGCGACGATCGGGGTGAGCGGCAGCTCACCCGAGGCCGACGGGCCAGGGGTGTCGGCCGTCTCGTCCGCGGTCACCGGTGTGGCCGCGGCCGCGAGGGCCGCCACGGTGCGGCGGGTGAAGACATCGCGCGGGCTCAAGCCCAGCCCGGCCCGGCGGGCCCGGCTGACCAGCTGGATGGAGATGATGCTGTCGCCGCCGAGGGCGAAGAAGTCGTCATCGGCACCGACCGCGGGCAACCCCAGCACCTCGGCGAACAGTGCGCACAGCGTGTGCTCGGCCGGGGTGGCCGCGGGCCGCGAGGAGGCCGCGGCGGCGAAGTCGGGCGCCGGCAGGGCGCCGGTGTCCAGTTTGCCGTTCGCCGTCAGTGGCAGCTCGGCCATCGGTACCACCGCGGCCGGGACCATGTACTCCGGCAGTGTCCGGGCGAGATACTCGCGCAGCTCCGCCGGGTCGCAGGGGCCCGCGGCGGCGACGGCGTACGCCACCAGCCGGGTCACGCCCGGCGTGTCGCTACGGGCCACCACGGCGGCCCGGGCCACCGAGGGGTGACCGGTGAGCGCCGCCTCGATCTCGCCGAGCTCGATGCGGTGCCCGCGGACCTTGACCTGCTCGTCCGCGCGGCCGAGGAACTCGATCTGCCTCTCGGCCGACCAGCGCACCACATCGCCGGTCCGGTACATCCGGCCGCCCGGGGCGAACGGGTCGGCGACGAACCGGTCCGCCGTGAGCGCCGGCCGCCCGGCATAGCCGCGCGCCAGCTGCGGCCCGGAAAGATACAGCTCCCCGGGGGCGCCCGGGGGCACCGGCCGCAGCGCGTCGTCGAGGACGTACGCCTGTGCACCGCGCAGCGGCCGTCCGACCACGGGGTGTTCCGCGGCCGCCAGCGGAGCCGACAGGGCGTCGATCGTGAACTCGGTGGGACCGTAGAAATTGTGCGCGGCGGTCGCCGGGGCCGCCGCGCGCAGCCGGCCCCACAGGTCCGGACCGAGCGCCTCGCCGCCGAGCATCAGCACCGCGGGCGCCGCGTCGGCCTCCAGCAGGCCCGCGTCCAGCAGCCGCGCGGCGTAGGAGGGGGTGATGTCGAGGAAGTCGACGCGGTGCTCGGCGACGTACGCCACCAGGGCCCGTGGATCGCGGCGCGTGTCGTCGTCCACCACGTGCAGTTCATGGCCCGCGAGCATCCACAGCACCCCGTCGAAGGAGGTGTCGAACGACAGCGACGCGGTCATCGCGGCCCGGAAGCGGCGTCCCCCCGCGGCCGCCACCGCGGGCTCGACCAGGTCGCGCCGGTGGGCGGCGAACAGGCTGACCAGGTTGCGGTGTTCGACCCCCACGCCCTTGGGCACACCGGTGGAGCCGGAGGTGTGGATGAGGTAGGCCAGGTTCTCCGGCCGCACCGGGCCGCCGCGCTCCTCGTCGGCCAGGGCCCGCCCGGGCAGCGCGGCCAGTTCGGCCGCGGTCCGCGGGTCGTCGAGGACGACCAGGGGCACGCCGGTGAGGGCCGGGGCCGGTCCGGTCGCGGTCACGACCGCGGCCGGGGCGGTGTCCTCGATCACGAAGCGGATGCGCTCGGGCGGAAGCCCGGGGTCGATGGGGACGTACGCGGCGCCCGCCTTGAGCACCGCGAACATGGCGACGATCGCGTCCACGCCGCGGGGCAGCAGCAGCCCGACCGTGTGCTCGGGCCCGGCGCCCCGGGCGGCCAGGAGCCGGGCGAGCCGGTTGGCCCGCTCGTCGAGCTGGGCGTAGGTCAGCGTGCCGCCCGCGCCGACCAGCGCCGTGCGGTCCGGGGTGCGGGCGGCGGCATCCTCCAGCAGCCGGCCGACGGTGCCGGCCGCGGCCGAGGCGGCCGCGCCCCGGCCCCAGCCGAGGACGGTGCGCTGCGCGGCGGGGTCCAGCAGCCGCACCCGGCCCACCGGCTGCTCCAGGTCGTCGGCGAGGCGTGCCAGGACGTGGTGCAGGCAGGACGCGACGGTCCGCACCTGCTCGGCGGTGAACACATCGGTGCGGTGGCCCAGGCGCAGCCGCAGCGCGTCGCCCGTCATCACCGCGATGCTCAGTGGGTAGTGGGTGTCGTCGCTGCCGTCGATGCCCGCCACGTGCCAGGCGCCGTCGGCCGTCCGCAGCGATTCGGGCGGGAACGGATAGTTCTCGATCACCAGCAGGGTGTCGAACAGCTCGCCCACCCCGCCCAGACGCTGGACCTGTGCCAGCGGCAGATGGTGATGGGCGGTCAGCTCCGCCTGCTCCTGCTGCAGCCGCTCCAGCAGGGCGCGTACGGGCTCGTCCGGGCGGAACCTCGCCCGCACCGGGAGGGTGTTGATGAACAGGCCCACCATCAACTCGACGCCGTCGACCTCCGCGGGCCGCCCGGCGACGGTGCCGCCGAAGACCACGTCCCGCGACCCGGTCAGGGCGCCCAGGACGATCGTCCACGCACCCTGCACCACGGTGCCCAGGGTGATGCCGTGGCGGCGGCCCGCAGCCTCCAGGGCAGCGGTGAGCGGTGCGCCGAGGTCCACGGCCAGCTCCTCGACGGCTCCGCCGGCGGGCGGGGCGTTCGCCGGGGCGAGCCTCGTCGGCCCCGGCAGGTCCGCCAGCGCCGCCCGCCAGGCCGCCTCGGCCGCCCCCCGGTCCTGGCCGCGCAGCCAGTCGAGATACCGGTGGGAGGGCACGGCCCAGGGCGTGGCCGAGCCGGAGTCCGCCCCTTCCGCGGCGTACGCGGAGAGGATGTCGCGCAGCAGCAGCGGCACCGACCAGCCGTCCAGCAGCAGGTGGTGATGGCGGAAGACCAGGATGTGCCGGTCCTCGCCGGCGCGCGCCAGCAGGAACTGGAACAGCGGCGGCCGGTCCGGGGCGAACCGCGGCTGCTCGACCGACACCCGCTCCAGCTCCGCCGCCCGCGCCCGCTCGTCCAGATGGCGCAGGTCGATCCGGTGCCAGGGCACCGTGAACGCCCGGGGCACGAACTGCACCGGCACTCCGGACCCGTCGTCCCAGAAGCCCGCGCGCAGCTGGGGGTGGCGGCGCAGCGTGGCCTCCACCGCCCGCCGCAGCCGCTCCGGGTCGACCGTGCCCTCGAGCGTGAAGCGGAACTGGACGGTGTACGCGTCGGGCTGCTCGGTGTCGTAGGCGGCGTGGAACAGCAGGCCCCGCTGGAGCGGGGCGAGCGGCAGCACGTCGGCGAGCGGACCCGACTCGGCCGCGAGCGTGTCCAGCTGGTCCTGCGTCAGCCCGGCCAGGGGGACGTCGGCGGGTACGAGGCCGCCGTTGCCGGGGCGGGCGGCATGGGCGGCCAGGCCGTCCAGTGCCCGGCGCCACCTCTGGGCGAGCGCCTCCAGCGCCACCTCGTCCAGGACGCCGTCGGGCCAGGACAGCACCGCGGTGAGCGCGGGCCCGCCGGCCCCGTCCTGGGCCACCACGTCGACCTGCAGGGCATGCGAGACCGGCATCGCCGGGTCGTCGCCCCCGCCGAACCCCTCCAGGCCGGGCAGCGGCGTCCAGGGCCGCCCGGGGTCGGCCGCACCGAACCGGCCCAGGTAGTTGAAGAGGATCTGCGGGCGGGCCCCGTCGTCCGGCAGGGTGCCCGACGGGGCCAGATAGCGCAGTACGCCGTAGCCGACGCCGCCGTCCGGGACCTCCCGCAGCCGCTCCTTGACCTCCCGCAGTGCCCGGCCGGCGGCCGGGCCACCCGCGGCGAGCTCAGCGAAGTCCAGGGCGCCCAGGCCGAGGCGGACCGGGAAGAGGGCCGTCAGCCAGCCCACCGTGCGGGTCGGGTCGGCCCCGTCGGCGAGCGCGTCGCGGCCGTGGCCCTCCAGGTCCAGCAGCACCTCCGGCGCCGCCCCGCCGTGCTCCCGACGCCAGTCGGCGACTGCGGCGGCGAACCCGGCCAGCAGCACCTCACGCGCCCCGGTATGGAACGCGGCCGGGACCGTGGTCAGCACGGACTCGGCCAGAGCGGTGGGCAGCGTGACCGTCATCTGCCGCCGCGCCCCGGCCACATCGGCCGCCGGGTCCAGCGGCCGGGCCCCCAGAGTCGGCTCCTCGGCGGCGGTCAGCACCGCCCGCCAGTACACGGCCTCGCCGTCCCGGGCGCCGGTCGCCGCCTGCTCGGCCAGCAGTCCGGCGAAGCGGCGCAGCGAGGTGCCCACGGGTGCGGGCCGCGGGTCGCGGCCCTCGCGGACCGCGGTGAAGGCGGCGGCCAGATCGGGCAGCAGGACGCGCCAGGAGACTCCGTCGATCACCAGGTGGTGGACGGCCAGCACCATCCGCCCGGGCCGGTCGCCCCCCGCGTCGCACCACACCGCCTGCAGCATCGTTCCGGCGCGCGGGGCCAGCCGGTCCACCGCGGCGCGCACCGCCTGCGCGGTCGCCTCGGCCGGTGCGTCGGCATCGGCATCGGCGTCGGCGAGCGGCACCCGCCGCAGGCGGTCGGCGGCCCGTACGGCGCCGGGTGGGGCGACGGCCAGCCGCCACGGGCCGTCGCCGTCGTCCAGCAGCCGGGCGCGCAGCGCGTCATGGCCGTCGAGGAGCGCCTGCAGGGCCGCGGTCAGCTCCTCGTGGCGCGCGCCGGGCGGGGTGGTGAACGTCATCACCTGGTGGTAGCGGTCGATGGCGCCGCCCCGCTCCTGGAGCCAGCGGATCACCGGGGTCGCGGGCAGCTCCCCGGTGCCGTCGTCGCCGTCACCGCCCTGGGCCGCGCCGCGTTCGGCCACCGCGGCCAGCGCCTCGACCGTGCGGCACCGGAACACCTCACGCGTGGTGAACCGCAGCCCCGCGCGGCGAGCCGCGCCGACCAGCTGGATCGAGACGATGCTGTCGCCGCCCAGGGTGAAGAAGTCGTCGTCGATGCCGACCCGCTCCAGATGCAGCAGCTCGGCGACGATGTCGCAGAGCACCGTCTCCTCTTCGGTGCGCGGCTGCCGCCCCGACACCTCGGCACCCGGGTCGGGCGCGGGCAGCGCGGCGCGGTCGACCTTGCCGTTGACGGTCAGCGGAAGCGCCGGCAAGGTCACGAACGCGCCGGGGACCATGTAGTCCGGCAGCGCCGCCATGGCCCCCGCGCGCAACGCCGACACCTCCGGCCGCGCACCGGAGGCGGGCACCACATAGGCCACCAGCGTGGTCTGCCCGGGCCGGTCCGTCCGGGGCACCACGGCGGCCTGCGCGACATCCGGCAGATCCGCGAGTACGGCGGCGACCTCGCCGGGTTCGACGCGGAACCCGCGGATCTGGACCTGGTCGTCGGCCCGGCCCAGGTACGCGAGCGAACCGTCCGCGCGCCGCCGTGCGAGGTCGCCGGTGCGGTACATCCGCTCGCCCGGGCGGCCGAAGGGCGCGGCCACGAAGCGGCTCGCCGTCATCCCGTGGCGGCCCAGATAGCCGCGGGCGAGGCCGGGACCGGTCACATACATCTCGCCCACCGCGCCCTCGGGCACGGGCTGCAGCGCCTGGTCGAGCACGAGCACCCGAAGGTCGCCGAGCGGGCCGCCGATGAGGCTGCCGGTCGCGCGGGCCGCCGTGGCGCGGTCGAGCCCGAGGTGGGTGACATGGACCGTGGTCTCGGTGATGCCGTACATGTTGGACAGCACCGGCGTGTCCTCGGCGCGGTGGTCGTACCAGCCCTCGAGCCGCCCCAGGTCGAGCGCTTCGCCGCCGAACACCACGTGGCGCAGGGCCAAGTGGCGCCCGGGCCGCTCCCGGTCGGCCTGGATGAGCGGGTAGAAGGCCGACGGAGTCTGGTTCAGGACCGTGACCTCCTGCTCGGCCAGCAGGTCCAGGAAGTCCTCGGGGGAGCGGGAGACGTCGAACGGGACGACCACCAGCCGCCCGCCGTGCAGCAGCGGACCCCACACCTCCCACACGGAGAAGTCGAAGGCGAGCGAGTGGAACATGGTCCACACGTCCCGTGGGCCGAACGCGAAGTGCTCGGCGGCCGCGGCGAACAGCCGGGTGACGTTGTGATGGGTGACCACGACGCCCTTGGGCCGCCCGGTCGAGCCCGAGGTGTAGATGACATATGCCGGGCAGTCCGGCCGCAGCGCGGCCACGACCGGGTCGGTCGCGGGCTCCTGGGCCATGGCGTTACGGACCTGGGGCGCGTCGACGACCAGCCGCGGCACCGCGTCCCCGGTGTGCGCGCCGACCACGGCGTCCACCTCGGCGGCGGTCACCAGCAGCGCGGGGCGGGCGTCGCCGAGGATGAGGGCCAGCCGCTCGGCCGGGGCCGCGGGATCCAGCGGCACATACGCCGCGCCCGCCTTCAACACGGCCAGGATCGCGACGATGTGGTCGATCGAGCGCGGCAGCGCGATGGCCACCAGCTGCTCCGGGCCCGCACCGTGCCCGATCAGACGGTGCGCCAGCCGATTGGCCCGGGCGTTCAGTTCGCCGTAGGTGAGCGTGGTGTCGCCGTAGGTCAGCGCGGCGGCGTAGGGCGTACGCCGGGCCTGGTGCGCGAACAGGCCGGGCAGCGTGGCCCGCGCCTCGGGCGAGGCCGCAGGGGGGAGGGGCGCGGCCGCCGGAAGGGCACGGGTGCGCTCGGCGGGCGTGGTGATGTCCAGCAGGCCCAGCGGAGTGTCCACATCGGCCCGGGCCAGCCGCTCCAGAAGGTGCCCCAGCCGCTGCTGGTGCGCGGCGACATCGGCCTCGTCATAGCGGTCGGCGTTGCCGTCCAGCTCGATCCTCAGCGCGGTGCCGCCGGGGTGGACGGAGACGACGACCGAGAAGTCGTCGGTGGGCCCGATG
Organism: Streptomyces violaceusniger Tu 4113; assembly: GCF_000147815.2. Lineage (NCBI taxonomy): Bacteria > Bacillati > Actinomycetota > Actinomycetes > Kitasatosporales > Streptomycetaceae > Streptomyces > Streptomyces violaceusniger. The sequence continues at coordinate 3,278,161 of NC_015957.1, forward strand.
GACAGATTGTGAACGGTGACCGGGGCGCCGTCGAATGTCAGTTCGGCGGCGAAGGACATGATGTTGACCTGCGGGCCGAACAGGGGCGTGAGGGCGTCAGGGCCGCCGTGCTCGCGGCGCAGATCCTCGTAGCGGTACCGCTGGTGCCGCAGGACCGCGCGCAGCCGCCGGGACACCTGGCGCAGCGCCTCGCCGACGGTCAGGCCCGGACCCAGACCGAGCCGTAGCGGCAGCAGGTTGGACATCATGCCCGGAGTCCGCTGCGGCGCGTGGCCGATCCGGGACGCGACCGGCACGCCGAGGGTGACCTCGCCGGCCCCGGACATCCGCTGCACATAGACGGCGACCGCTGTGAGCACCGCGATCGGCCAGGGCAGCGCGGCCTCACGCGCCACGTCCCGCAGCCGCTCCAGCTGGGACGCTTCCAAGCTCATCCCGCGCCGCACCTTCTCCCGCGGCGGCGCGGGCGGCCTGGCACTGAGCGACGCCGGTGCCGGTGCGTCCGCGAGCTCCCGCGCCCAGAACGCACGGTCGGCCCCGAACTGCTCCGAGGCACGGTATGCGGCGTCCGCCTCGACCAGCCCCGCCAGCGGCGGGAACGGCGTGCCCGCGGCCACCCCCTCGGTGCCCGCCACGGTGTACAGCTCCGCGACCCGACGGGCCACCGCGGCCACCGTGAACCCGTCGCCCACCAGATGGTGGTAGTGGTGGAACCAGAAGAAACGGTCCGGCGCGACGGCGAACAGCACACATCCGAAGAGCGGTTCCCCGCCGAGGTCGAGCGGGGTGCGCAGCCGCTCCCACATCGCCCGCTCGGCCACCGCCCGCGGATCGGGCTCGTCGCGCAGATCCACCACCGGCAACGTCCAGTCGCCCAGGGGCGTGATGACCTGCCGGGGCCCGTCGGGTCCGTCCACCACCCGCACCCGCAGCGTCTCGGCCTCCTCCAGCGTCCGCCGGACCGCTGCCTCCAGCCGCGCGGCGTCCACCGGGCCCGCGACCTCCAGGTACTCCCCGCCCTGGTAGGCGGTGCTGAGCGGGGCGAGCTGCTGCGCATGCCAAATGCCCAGCTGCGCGGCGGTCAGCGGCAGTTGCCGCCGCTCGCGGCCGTCCGCTCCCTCGCGCTCATTCGTGGCGCGCCCCGAGGTCTCGCTAAACACGTCGACGTCCCCTTCTGCAGTGGCTCGGACCTGGCTGATCCGGAAGAACGAAATGGTGTGGAACGGCCGGTTACAGGCGGCGGGTGAAGGCGCGGATGGCCAGCGGTACGAAGAGGGCGAGGATCACCGCGGAGGCCAGCAGCGTGCTGCCGAGAGCCGAACCGGAATCCGAAGCCGGACCGGTGAGCAGGGCCCGTACGGCATCGGTCAGATGGGTCACCGGATTGACCTTCGCCCAGGCCTGGAGCCATCCGGGAAGGGTGTCGGTCGCGACCATCGTGTTGCTGCCGAACGCCATCGGGAACAGCAGGATCATCACGAGCATGTTGACCGACTCGGGCTTGTCCGCGATCAGCCCTATCGTCAGGGCGATCCAGGAGAACGCGAACGACACCAACAGCACCAACGCCACGGCCAGCAGCGCCGAGAGCGGATCGGTGTGGACGCGGAAGCCGATGCAGAAGCCGAAGGCGAGCAGCGTCAGCGTGGTGGCGGCCTGGCGTGGCAGGTCCCCGAGGATGTGCGCGATCAGGGGTGCGGGCCGGGCGATGGGCAGGCTCCGGAACCGGTCGAAGATCCCCTTGTCGATATCACTGTTGATGGCCTGGCCCACGGTGGTGACCATGAACGCCGCGTTCTGCGCGAGCATCCCCGGCAGCAGGAACTGCAGATAGGCCGACTGGCTCCCGGACACCGCCCCGGCGAACAGCACCATGAAGAGCAGCATCATGATCAGCGGCTGCAACACACTGAACACCACGATCTGCGGCGAGGCGCGCAACTTGGTCAGATGGCGTCCGGCGAGGATCAGCGTATGGCTGACCAGGGCCCCGCGGCCCGGGTCGACGGGGAGCTGGGCCGGGGTGCTGTGCTGGGCGCTGCTCATCGCGGTTTCCTTTCGGCGGACCCGGCCGTGACCGGTGCCGGATCGGGGTCCTGGACGGGGTCGGCGGGCTGGGCGGTACGGCCGGTCAGCGCGAAGAACACCTCGTCGAGAGTGGCCTGACGCAGCCCCAGCTCGACGAAGCCGATCCCCTCCGCCTCCAGCCGCGCCGCCACTCGCCGCAGCGCCGTCACATCCGCGACGGCGGCGTCGATCAGGCCGGTGTCCGCGTCGACGGTCGGCTCCACCCCCGTCGCCTCGGCGACGTACGCGGCGGCCTGCGCGCCCTGGGCCGGATCCGCCACCCGCATCTGCAGGGCGAGGCCGCCGACCCGGGCCTTGAGTTCGGTGGGGGTGCCGGTGGCCACCACGCGCCCCTGGTCGAGTACCACCAGATCGTTCGCCAGGTGGTCCGCCTCCTCCAGGTACTGCGTGGTGAGCAGGACCGTCACGCCGTCCGCCACCAGCTCGCGCACCAGCGTCCAGACCTCGGTGCGGCTGCGCGGGTCCAGCCCGGTCGTCGGCTCGTCCAGGAACAGCACCCGAGGCCGCCCGACGAGGCTCGCCGCCACGTCCAGCCGGCGCCGCATGCCACCGGAGTACGTCTTCGCCAGCCGGCCCGCGGCGTCCTCCAGCCGGAACCGCTCGATCAACTCGGTGGCCCGGCCGCGCGCCGCCCCCCGGGACAGGCCCAGCAGCCTGCCGACCAGCTCCAGGTTGTGCTGCCCCGACAACTCGTCGTCCACCGCCGCGTACTGGCCCGTCAGACCGATCGCCGCCCGCACCAGGTGCGGCTGCGCCATGACGTCGTGTCCGTCGATCCAGGCCCGCCCGCTGTCCGCGCGGATCAGGGTGGACAGAATGCGCACCGTGGTGGTCTTGCCGGATCCATTCGGGCCCAGCAGCCCCAGAACGGTCCCGGCCCGAGCCGTGAATCCGACCTCGGACAGCGCCTGGGTCTTCGCATAGGACTTGCTCAGTTCTTCGACACGGATGGTCTCCACCACAGGGCCTCTCGGGTATCGATGTCCGCCGGCCACACGCGGTGGACAGCGGCGGCAGAATCAGCAATTCCACGGTTGGGATCATGCGCCGTCCGGCTGAGCCCTCATCCTGGGCAGCGGGACAACGCCTGGACACCCCGCATCGAATAATCAATTGCGTAACGGATGATTCCGTAGAGGCGAAATGAAGAATTCCGCGGACTGCGCGGGGCCATGCGCGGCAGGCGTGACCAGGGCTTTCGGCATGATCAGAGGGAACGCCCGGATCAGGGGCGGGGCCGGAAGGATTCGCCTCCTGACCGTGAAGGGAATTGCGTAATCCGGAGTTCCGGATCATGCGTAATTATTGATTCCGGTGTGTGTATCGGCCAGCAATCAGGGGTCGTGCGGTGTCGGATTCCCGCTGGCGCCGGCTGTCAACTTCTTGTCTGGGGGTTGCACTCCCGGGGCCGACACGGATAAATGTGAGAAGCTCGCAGACCTCCCCGTATGTTCGTCATGCTCGGGGACCGGTCGTCGGCGGCTTTTCATCGGCGTATTGCCCGGGAATTCCTCGGGCGGTTTCCGTGCACCGCGGGCGGCTGCGGAAGATTCACCATCACGGTCTGCCGCATTCTCGACTTGAGGGGGAGCGCAATCGATGACCACAGTGCGTGAAGGGTTCCTGCTGATCGAGACTCAGGCGGCGGCCGTGCCGGGCGGGGTGGGATTCCCGCGTGACGCGGTGGCCCAGGCACGGCTCGGCCATCCGGTGGTGCTGTTCCTCATTCAGGACGCCGTGGCCTTGGCCGTCCCGGGCCGTTCACCGGAACTGGAGGCCTTCATCGGGGCCGGCGGCCGGGTCTGGGTGGACGACTTCTCGCTCGCCCAGCGGGGCCTCGCGAGCGCCGGACTCCTGCCCGCGGCCCACCGCACCGATATGGGCGCGGTGGCCGAGGCGGTACTCAACCCGGCGGTGAAAGTGGTGTGGCACTGATGGGCCGTCCCGTTCCGTACACCGACGTCATGGTGATCCTCATGGGCGCACCGCATGAGTCCGACCAGACCACCAGCGTGCTGCGGCTGGTCCAGGCGATGCTGGAGCGCGGTGGCCGGGTGCAGGTGTGGACCTGCGGCCACGCCACCCATCTCACTCGGCAGGCGCTCGGCGCGGCCAAACAGCGCAACATCGCCTCCTGGACCACCTCCTATCCGACGACCGCCACGCTCGTCCAGGACATGCTCGCGGCCTTCCCCGACCAGCTCTACTGGTACGGCTGCCAGTTCTGCAGCGAGGACCGGGGCGTCCACGATCATGTGCCCGAGGTCGTGCTGCGCCGGCCCTCCACGTTCGCCGCGAACAGCGCCGCGACCGGCAAGACGCTGATGGTCGGGGTGATGTGAGATGCGTGACCGTCCCGACCTGCCCTCGGCCGCACCGCAGCGGCCCCAGGTGCTGGCCATCGTGGAGCGCGCCTACCGCGGCGCCGTGGAGAAGCAGTTCGCGGACGCCCTGTACCTGGCGCTCGAACTGCACCGCCAGCTCGGCGGGATCGACATCCTGCTGCGCGGCCAGGCCGTGACGTATGCGGCGCGCGATGCCCATGTGCCCCCGCTGCGGCTCGGCAACCGAGTGATCGAGACGCTCACCGATCCGCGCGGTGACGTGCTGCGGCTGCTGGACGCCGGGGTGCGGGTGTACGCCGAGGAGCCTGGCCTGGCCGCCTACGGACTGGACGGCGAGGGGCGCCTCCTGGACCGGGTACGGCCGATGCCCGCGGACGAGGCCGCGGCGCGGTGGTCCACCTACCGGATGGTGTGCTTCATGTAGCGGCGCGGCTCCGCCCCGCGGCGCACCCCCGCACATGGCGCTCGCCGGCCCCGTCGGGCCTGATACGACGGGGCCGGGGCCGGGCAGCGCCCTCACCTGGCGCGCAGGCCCCGGTCGGTGAAGGCGATCAGCCACTCGAAGCTCTCGTCGATGTCGGTGCTCCACTGGAAGCCGCCCGCCGCCTGCAACGTGGCGAAGCCGTGGCAGAGGCTGCGGAGCATGCGCAGGGCGTGGTCCACGTCGGACTCCGCGATGTCGTAGCCGCGCAGGACCGCCGTGAACGCGTCGAGCAGCCGCTGACTCGCGATGGCCAGCGGGTCGTCCGGGCCGGAGGGTTCCAGGCCGATCGTCGCGGCGTACCGGCCGGGGTGCTCCAGGACGAAGGCGCGGAAGGCGCGTGCCGCGGCCGCCAGGGCGTCGCGGCCCGCGTACCCACTGGACCGCGCCGCCGACGGCGTCGGCGGCCTCGCTCAACGCCAGGGCCGCGATGCGCCGGTTGAGGTCTTCCTGGCCGCCCACGTGCTTGTACAGGGACGGGGTGCGCACGCCCACCCGCTCGGCCAGCAGACCCATCGTCAGGTTGGCGATGCCCACCTCGTCGGCGAGGGCGGCACCGGCCGCGACCACGGCCGTCGGGTCCAGGCCGGCCCTAGGCATGAGCGGCGTCCGAGCGGAGGAAGGCGAGCATCAGCGAAACCACCTGGTCGGGGAACTGGTCGTGCTGACCTTCCGGACCTGACCGGCCGGACGGTGGTGATCACTGGCGCCGGCCGTGGCCTCGGCCTGATCGCGGCGTGTGAGCTCGCGAACGCAGGGGCCCGCGTCGTGCTGGGCGTACGCGACACCGGCAAGACCCACGGCGCCGTCGCCGGCCTGCCCGGCACCTTCGAGGTCCGACCGCTCGACGTGGCGGATCTGACCTCGGTGCGAGCCTTCGCCGACGCCTGGTCCGGCGACCGCGACATCCTGATCGACAACGCCGGTGTGATGGGCATCCCCGCCGCGCGCACGGCCGACGGCCTCGATGTGCAGACCGCCACCAACTACTCCGGTCCCTTCCTGCTGACCAACCTGTTGCTCGAGCACATCACCGATCGTGTGGTGCACGTCACCAGCCAGCTTCACCGGCAGGGCAAGATCGACCTGAACGACCTCGACTGGCGGACCCGCACGTACAACGGGATGGGTGCCTACGAGGCGTCGAAGCTTGCCGTCGTCCTGTTCTCCCTGGAGTTGCAGCGCCGGCTGACCGCCGCCGGCAGCCCGGTCCGCTCGGTGCTCGCCAGCCCGGGCATCGCCCGCACCTCTCTGGCCGCCCACTCCCGGTCGAACGTCATCAACCGGTTCACGTTCCTCACCAACGACGCCGAGCGCGGAGCGCTGTCGCTGCTCTACGCCGCCACCCAGGACGTCCCCGGCAACTCCTACGTCGGGCCGGACTGCCTGGGCGGCCTCCGGGGCGACCCGGCCGTGCGCCAACAGGGCAAGGCCGGTCTCGACGAGGCCATGGCCGGCCGACTGTGGGACGCCACCGCCGACCTCGTCGGGGCGGTGACCCGATGAGGTACACCGCCTGACAGGCTCTGCTAGGGCGCGCAGCCAATTAACGTGCTGGTTCTGGGAGTTGCACATCCCAGGTCAGCGCGGTGCGGGCCCTTAGGCGGAGCTGCGCCGATGCGTCCCGTTCAGGCGGAGGAGTGAGCGTCACCGTTTCCGCGGGGACCTATGCCGTGGGCACCGTTCGGCCGGAGCGGGCGCGGTGTTCGCGGATTTTCCGAACTCCTGCCGCTGCATCAGGCTTCCATGGCCGACTCCCACGAGCAGACTCGCAAGCCGGCGGAAGCGTTCCATACCGCCTTGTGAGACGGCGGCGTATGCCTTCTTCGGTGTCCAGAAGAAGCCCACCTTCTTCGGGGAATAAGCCTTGCCTCGGCAGCCTGACCGACCGCACCGCACCGCACCGCACCGCACCGCACCGCACCGCACCGCACCGCACCGCACCGCACCGCACCGCACCGCACCGCACCGTCCCGCCCCGCCGCCGCGCAACGTCAGGGGCGGAGTGCCACCAGGAGATCAACCACGTAGGTCTCTTCCACCTCCTCGCCGGGGAAAGCCTTGCCCAGCCGCTCCCGCTCATCGACGAGAAAGGCATGACGGTCGGCCTCATCAAGGACGAGGAATGCCGAGCGGCTGCCGATGTTGGCGATGTGCGTGTCCAGGGAGACAGTGCGGCTCCAGCGCACTTGACGGCGCGCGACCCGCAGACCCGTCAGGCCCGCCAGCCGGATGGCCTCCCTGTCCGGGGGCCGCACCGCAGACCTTGGCTCCACCCCGCAGTGGTGCGCGATGCGTTCGTGCTGATCGCGGATCCACGGTACGTCGAAGGCCGTGGTGTTCCACCAGATCGCCAGCGCACCGCCCCCTCGCAGGACGCGCAACGCCTCCGGGACAGACCGGCCGGGGTCGGTCCACTGCCAGGACTGCGCATAGGTGATGAGGTCACAGGAAGCCTCGGCAAGCGGCAGAGCGTTACCATCGCCCCTCACAATCGGCAGACCCGGGAGCGCCTGGTGGAACTCACCGGCCATGGCCGCACCTGGTTCGACAGCGATCACCTCGGCACCCCGCTCTCGCAGCAGGACGGTGGCGATTCCGGTGCCCGCGCCCACGTCGGCGACCCGCGCACCCGCCAGGCGGCACTCTGCGAACTCCTCGATGCGGTCGAAGAGCGCGGCTGGGTAAGAAGGCCGACTTGCCGCGTACTGAGCCGCGGCCACATCGAACGACTGGGCGCGTGAGCTGGCGTTCATACCTTCTAGGGATACCACGCCTGGCTCCACGCCCACACCGCGTCGCCGGGCCTGACCCAGGCCCGGGGGACGCACAGACCTCCGCCTCCGGCACCGTCGTTCACTCGGCGATGTCGACCCCGTATCCACGTGCGAGGGCGTCCAGCCCGTGGTCGTAGCCCTGGCCGACGGCGCGCAGGCGCCAGACCGGGCCCCTGCGGTAGATCTCCGCGAGCAGCATGGTGCGTTCGGTGGTGGCGGCGTCCAGAGTCGCCCGGGCGAGAGGTGCCCCGCTGCTCCCGGGTGCGGCACCGACCTGGATCGCACCGACCGTCCCGAAGGTGGCGGCGCCGTCGATGGCGGCGGCGATGACGACCTTGCGCGTCGCGGGCGGCAGGGATGCCAGGTTGAGGGCGATGCTCTGTTCGGCAGGGCCGCCGGTCAGCAGTCGCGCGGTTCCGGCGGGGCTCTCCGGAGCTCCGTAGAAGATGAGGTCCTCGTCACAGGTGACCTGTTCGTCATCGTCGAGGAGGAAGGCGACGACGTCGATCTCGTAGTCGGTCTGCGGGGCCCAGCCGGCGGTGACATACCACTCCGGCGCGGGCCTGCCGTGCGGCATGGGCAGGTCGATGACGCCGCCTCTCGGCATCACATGCGGCTCCTGAGGCCGGAGCGCCGCCGCGGCCGGGGCGGTGGCGGTGGCGGTCGGAGCGGTGAGCCAGTGGTGGTCGTGCACGGGGAGTCCGAGGGCGGTGATGCGGCGCATGCGCCGGTCACCCTGCCCTCCCTCCAGGAGTACGACGTCGGTGACACTGGCCGACAGGTTGACCGCCGCGGACCCGCCCAGCTCGACGATGCGGGTACGAGCCGCCGCGGCATCGGGATGGGCACCACCGAGCACCAGCACGCGACGCCCCGCCAGAGGCTTGCCGAGGGTGCCGGCGGAGGGCTCCGGCCGGCGTGGCGCGGGTACCGGCGCACCAGGGGCGACCGTGGGGAGGGCCGCGGCTTCCGGGACGGGTGCGGCAGAGGTTGTGGCGGGTGCCAACTCCATGGGCCCGACGACTGGTTCGGCTTGCCGCTCAGCCGCGGGGGCGACAGCGACGGCCGTCGCCTCATGCTCCGTCCCTGGCCGTACGTCGGCCAACAGCCGCAGGAAGGTGTGCTCGTCGATGACCGGCACGCCTTCGGCGAGTGCGCGTCGGGCCTTTGCCGAATCGGACGCCGGTTCATTGGTGACCAGCACGCTGGTGTGCCGGCTGACGGAGGTCATCATGTTCAGCCCGGCGGCGACCGCCCGCCCGACCAGTTCCGCCCGGGCATGGGCGGTCTCACCGGTGATCGCGACCTTCATCCCCTGCTGGAGAGGCTCGCCGGGAGCCAGACGTCCCGGATTGCGGTAGGCGCAGGGGGCCTTCGGCGGCTTCGGCGTGAACTGCGTTTCTGCCCGGGGCGGGCAGGCCACCAGCGGCAAGGGCAGATCGAGCTGCGCTGCCTCGCGCAGTGACGCCCGCAGGATCCCGGCCAGTACACGGGTGTCGTCCAGCGCATCGTGAGCACGCTGTTGGGGGATGCCGTAGTGGGCGGCGAGGGTGCCGAGCTTCATGTCGCCGGTCGGCGGATCCACCTGACGATTCAGCGCCAGGGTGCACAGCCGCTGCGACACCGGCAGCCACGTCCGCGCACGGGCGAACTCGTGGGCCAGGAAGTCGTAGTCGAACTGGGCATTGTGGGCGACCAGAACCCGGTCCTGAAGCATCGCTCCGATCCGCCCGGCGACCTGGTCGAACGTCGGCGCGCCCTGCAGCCGCTCGACGGTCAGCCCGTGGACCTTCACCGGCCCCGGATCGCAGCCCGGATTGAGCAGCGTCGAGAACTCCCCGGTCTGCTCACCGTCCGGACCGACCGTGATCACCGCGACGGACAGTACCCGGTCTCGCCGGGCCATGAGTCCCGACGTCTCCACATCAACCAAGGCCCAGTCGTAGGCGTAGTCGCCCATGGCGGGCACATCGAAGGAGGTCGGGATGATACTCATGGAGTCAAGGATGATCCGATATGCGGTCCTCCTTCAACCTGTATGCCGATTTGCCCTCAGCCGGAACTTCGTGACGAGGCGCTCATGTTGCGCCGACCGCAGAACCGGCGGGTGCGGCAAGCGGACGAATTATGGGTGCTGTTCCGACGGGTGCTGTTCCGACGGGTGGTGCCGTCGACGGAAGTGAAGCGCCCGCAGGGCGGGGGCCGGCGCCGGGCGGTGACCGCGAGGCCCTGGCCGGGGTCGTCTTCGTAACGACCTCGGCGGGCCGGGTGTTGCTGGTGTCGGTCACGCTTCCCCTCCCTGACCAGGCTGCCGCCTCGCGCGCTGTATCCGGTCGCCTTGGGCCGACCGGACCGGCGTTCATGGGCGCGACCCCTTGGGGCTAGGGCCGCTGGTGTCGCGGTCGGCCTGGACGACGGAAGGGGTAGGTCCACTTCCATGCGATGAGCCGTGCGTGCCAGCGCAGCACCGACCGCCCTGCCGGCCGTCGGCGTGCCCGTGCGGGTCGTGGAGTGCTGTTCTCGCCGCCTCGTGAGGGGTGTCAGACCGCGGGCGGGTACGGGCCGGCCGCTTCGGGGAGCAGTCGGGCATTGAGGCGGTCTTCGCTCGGCCAGCGCACGTCATGGACTCAGCGCAGCTTCTCGAACACCCAGATGAGGCGGGCCGACGGGTCGAGCTGGCCCGGCAGGACGCCGTGGCGCGCACCCGTGGGGTCGGCGTGATGTGAGTTGTGCCAGCTCTCGCCGAAGGACAGCAGCGCGAGCGGCCAGAAGTTGGTGGCCTTGTCCCGACTGATGAACGGACGTTTGCCCGCAACGTGGCAGACCGAGTTCACCGACCATGTGACGTGGTGCAGCAGCGCCATCCGGATCACGCCGGCCCAGAGGAACCCGCTCAGCGCGCCGGTCCAGGTGCCGGTGACGAGCCCGCCGACCAGTGCCGGAGACAAGAGCGAGACGGCGGTCAGCAGCCCGAAGAGCCGACCGACGAGCCGCAGGTCGGGATCGGCGGCGATGTCGGGCGCGAACCTGGCACGGTTGCTCAGCTCGCGCTTCAGCATCCACCCGATGTGAGCGTGGACAAGCCCCTTGAGCAGCGCGCGGGTGTCCGTCCCGTAGCGCCAGGGCGAGTGCGGGTCGTCCTCTCGGTCGGCGAAGGCGTGATGACGGCGGTGGTTCGCCACCCACTGGACCGGTGAACCCTCGACACCCAGCGAACCCGCGACGGCCAGGGCGATCCGCAGACCCCGCCGTGCCTTGAACGAGCGATGCGTGAAGAGGCGGTGATAACCGACCGTGAGTCCGAAGCCGGACACGAGGTAGGCGACCACCGCCATGCCGACGTCCAGCGCGGACAACAGGCCCCATCCCCACACGAACGGCGCCGCGGCGATCAGGCAGATCGGCGGGCCGACGACGAAGATCCACATTGCCACCCCCGCCGCGGCCGTCTGCGGGGTGTCGAACAGCGGCTTGACCTCGGCCGCGGTCTTGGCGTCGCGTTCGGCGACCGCCTGTTCAGCGCGGTCAGCCTCGCTCGGGTTCATCGATTCCTCGCCGTTGCTCGAGCCATTTCGGATCTGGTGCCGGACCGGCCGAGATCATGCGCAACTGTGCGCGCTTTCGAACACACTCGCCGGCCCACGGCATACGATCCCACCGGACGGCATCCGCGCAGGTCGTCGCCGATGTCCAGGGTGTGAACGGCGCGGGACCGAATTTCCTTCTGAAGGGCCGGATGGAATGGACGAGAGGCACGACTGGCCCGTACTGACCGGCAGTCAGGGGCCGACAGGGCGCCTGACCGGGTTCTGCCTTGGTCAGGCGCCCTTTTTTTGCTGTCTAGCTGTCTAGAAGAAGCCGAGCTTCTTCGGGGAGTACGACACCAGCAGATTCTTCGTCTGCTGGTGGTACACGCCTGACCTCGCTCCTGACCTGCGACAAAGAGTGGAAACGTCGAGTGCCAGGCTGATTCGGTCCGCACCTGGTCCGGATCTTGATGAGTGGTACGTGGTGTTAGCGAGTGGGCCGTGGTACCACATGGCACAGGTAGGCGGAACCGTCTTCTGGCGTCTACGTGGTCTATGTCGCTGCTCTTCATGCAGGTGGGGCCTTTGTGGTCCAGGTGTATCGATGGTGTTGGTGACAGCAACGTGACACGTGGTGGGTCACTGAGGCCCCGGCCGGGCAGGTGTCGGCGGGGGCTCTACTCGCGGCGGTTGGCAGCTGCCGCAGTCCGGAACGGTCCCCTGGAACCATGCAGGGGCGTCACGGCTACTGAGGGGCGGAGACGCTTTGAGGCGGGGCCAGCGGTAGATAGTGCGGCTGCGCTCCCGAATTTCGGCCAAGTTGCGGTGAACGTCTGCGGACGTAGCCGGACGTCCACGGACTGACGCGTACACAGTGAGAACTGCTGAGACTGAATGGGACTGGCTAGGTTCAATCCACGAAGGGTTACCTACTTTGCTTGGCGGGCCACACTGCATCCATGACGAGCTTTCAGCAGCGGAAAGCAATAGGTGACGCGCATGAGCGGTACGTCGCTGAGCAACTCGCCGGGCGAGGGTGGGAAGTCGACTTCTGGGGACAAGGGCAGCTGAGCCGGGCGCTTCAATGCGCGCTCAGGAAGACCGGCAGTTCCATCCGATGGTTCCCGGATCTCATTGCGGCGAAAGCCAAGGACCTCGTACTGATCGACTGCAAGGGTGGGATGACCAGCAGGCAGACGGGGCGGCACGCTGTCGAACGGGCTGCGGTGGTTGCGCATTTGCAGCTCGTTGCCTGGACGCAGCTCCCGGTCTACTACGTCTTCGATGGCCTTGATGCGCGTTCGCCGTACGATGTCCTCGTCGCGGGACAGAAAGGTCCGCACAGCATCGCGGGATCAGGCGCCCCATACGTTCTGATCTCCACACAGGGAGCCCGTCACTTCGACGACCTGTTCGGCACGCCGGACGTCGCCCAGTTGGATATTGCCTCGTAGCTTTGATGGCGGCGCACCGAGCCGAGGTACCCCTATGGCTTTGGTCGAGGTGGAGACTTGTTGCGTAATTCGGGCTGGTCAGGCGGTCAGTTGGGTGTAATGGGACCTCGCCCGTGCGCCGCTCGCCGCCTCGTGCTTCCAGGCCGTGCATCGGGCCGACCGCGGGTGATGACCACAGGCACCCTCCGCCCTGCATGAACCATCGGCACGCGCCTCCCGGGCGATGGAGGTAGCTCTCCCAGCCTTCTTAGTACTCCAGCCGCACCCCCGCCACACTCCCCACCGCCAGGCTGTTGACCAGCAGAAATACAGAAGTCCGGCTGGAGTACTAAGGAAGCGCGGCTCTGGTCCGCGGCCAGTTGGCAGGCGATGGGCATCCCGTGCGTCGGACCTGCCGGACGAACCGCGTCAGACGGGTTCCGTCATCTCCTCCATGAGTTCCGGCAGTCTGCGCAGCTTGGATAGTGTCTGGTTCAGGAGGCGCACGGTCCTATCGGCCTGCTGCCGGCCGATGGGCTGGGTGACAGACGCCGCCCGGCTCTGGTCCGCTAGGTGGCCGAGGAGTTCTCCGATTTCGGCGGAGGCCGCGTGCAGGCCACGGATCCGTTCTTCGACACGGGTCACTAGTGTCTCAAGGTTGAGGGGTTCCTCGGGGGAGGGTGCGGAGCTATCAGCTCCGTCGGTTTCATCGGTGGCGGGCGCTTCGGACTGGGCTGAGACTGCAGGGGCGGGCTGCGGCGCGGGTTGTACAGGGGCTGATGTCACGGGTGAGGACGTTGATGTCATGGATGAGAGCCCGGGCAGTTCAGGCGAAGGGAGGGGGCCGGGCACCGTCACCGTCGTGATCAATGGCGGTGCAGAATTTGCAGTCTTGCGGGGCCGGGTACCGGTGTCCTTGGGGAATTCGCTGTCGAACCAGAGCGGTGTCATCTCCCGCCCCACCATCTCCTTGCCGGAGCTGCTGACGCGCCAGGGCCGCCGGTCTCCGTCGTCCATGGCTGCGGCCAGCGACTTTAGTACGCCGACTGCCATCATCCGGCTCTTCTCGTACCTCAGGGCCTGCAGGCAGTTCATGACGGTCCTGCGAGATCGGCGAATTCGTTCCCCTGCGTCGCCGATCGCCTCCTGGCCATCGAGTGAGCCTCGGTCGGCCTCGATGATGCCGAAGAAGGCCAACCAGTGCGCCGCCCGATAGGACACCAGTTCGTCGAAGGAGTCGTCATCGGTGTCCGCGGTGGCGAGCAGATCTGGCAGCCTGCGCCCGGAGAGGACGATTCCCTCCCGGGCCCGGGTTGAGAAGACCTCGCCCACGCGTGGGTTCCATGGTGTCGGGTAGCTCTCGGAGGTCAGCGCGGACCACGTGCGCGCCCGCTGGTTGATTTCCCCCGACTTGAGCTGGGATGGTGGGTTCTCGCTGAGCGCGCGCCGCAGTAGATGACGCTTGCGCGGATCCACCGGAAACAGTTCCTGCATCAACCTCATGGAGCGCAGGTCTCGGAGCTCGGAGACCGTCATGTCCGCTGAAGCGTCAGAGAGTTCACGGACCGGCGCGAGCCCGGAAAGGACCTCTGCCGTTTTCTCGTCCATAACCTGTTGCGCCACGTACATCCCGAGAACGCTCCGCCCTAGCGCACGCGAGCGGTCGAGGGCGTCGAACTCCAGCGGAGGGTGGACGTGATCGCGCCGGTTGTTCATCTGCACGATGCGGTAGAGCCGCTGCGGAGTGGGGGTGCCGATCACCAGATGCGCGTCCACTACGGCGATGGCCGCGGCACGTTGCGCCCGTGAGCCGCTTGTCGGATCCGGTTTGCCGCCGCCCGTCTCCGCGAACTCCCTGTTGAGTACGGCGGAGAATTCAGGGAGCCAGTCACGGGGGTCGCAGATTACCTCGTCCCCCTCCCGCTCCAGTTTCTCCGCTGGGACACCGGCTAGCACTTCACCGGATGTCAAACGAAAAATCGATTGTCGTTTTTGTGTACGGTTGTTGCCTCGAACTGCCATCCATCCCCAATAGGCGGACGGATAAACCGGGTTGCCGTCAGAGTCCCTCTCCGGGTTCTCCTCGATCCTCACCTGCTGAGGAACGTACATCCCGGGTTCCTGTTGTCCGTTGAGGACGAGGTCTTCCTCGAGGTCGTAAGGGCGGAGGCGGTCTCGCTTCTTCAATTCGTCCGCCGCGTCCTCAGCGTTCATGATCAACGTGCGCCGGTTGGCCACGTCGCTTTCCAGCGCGGCGAAACACTTCGTGCGTCCATCGTCGTCGACGCCCATCCACGGCCGGACCGAAGCCAAGGTCCTCTCGGTCTCCCGACCAACCGTCGGATCCGCGACGGAGCGCCAGATCGAGCTGATCCGTTCGTTGTGTCCCCACTGCACACCGCCGACGCCGTGCATTCGGACGACGGCGACGACGAGGTCACCGGCGTCTGTGTGGATGCGCCGGACTGCGCTCGCCTTGAGTGTGCGCACACCGTGGGCGTCGGGCTCGCTCAGCATGTCATTGGGCTCAACGATGAAGGGGGCGAGGTTCTCCAGGGCACCACGGGGCAGATTCACCCCCTCGGTCGCTAGCACGGCCTTGATCCACGCCTCTTGATCCTCCCGGGAAACCGGCATCGGAAACGGTCCATCGACACTGCCCTCGCTCATGCTCTACCTCACATCACTCGGAGTCCCGGAAGCGTTCCATGGCCCACTGGGCGCACCTGGCCGCCCATCGGTAAGCCGGGTTGCCCGTCGCGAGTTCGACCAGCGAGAAGATCATTTGCAGGATCCGTAGCCGGTTCACTATCCGCTGTCGGCGCGCCAACTTGACCTCGGCTTCGGCCAGCTCCCGCTCCTTGCGTCGGGTCTCCTCGGGGGATTCGTCGAAAGGACGGTCGGATTCCGGGGATGAAGGCATGGCTGAGGCCCTTCGGGAGTCGCGGCCGTACGTCGACCCATCGGCCAACAGACGTCCCGCATCGGCACGTTAGGAACAGGAAGCATGCTGGCATCAGGAAGCTGAGGAGCGGCATGCTTATCCGGTAGATGCCCGCTTCGAGTGAAGAGGCGTACCTTTGTTCCTACTGAGGGGCGGCGAGCTCACGCTCTAATGGGGCGGTTAGCAAAAACAAGTTATCGTCGGCGTCCCCGTGCGGAGGTGTCGAACTCGCGCATGATGGGTTTCGAACTAATTAGCTGGATTGACGAATCGGTGAGCCGGTGCTAAGACCGCGTCCTACGTGGCGAGGCGGACGAGCCGTTTGTAGCAGCACAGGGCAGCGGCGAGTCCGAGAAATGCCAGGTAGTTGCGGGGATTGCGTTCGTAGCGGGGGCTGAGTCGGCGGTAGCCGGACAGCCAGGACATCGTCCGCTCGATGACCCAGCGGCGTCGTCCTAATCGTTCGCTGGACTCGATGCCTTTGCGGGCGATGCGTACTCCAATGCGCTTCCCGCGGAGCCATCTGCGCAGGTCGGCGCGGTCGTAGGCTTTGTCCGCGTGCAGGCGCTGGGGCTTGAAGTAGCGGCCGTTGTGGGGGTCGTGTCTCGTTTGGTGGCCCTCGACCATCGGCTTCAACCCTTCGCTGTCGTGGGTGTTGCCGGCGGAGACGCCGACAAGGAGGGGCAGGCCGTTCGCGTCCGACAGGAAGCGCGGACCGCGTCGACGCCGCCCGGTCAAACTCCGCGCGGACAAGGCGTACTCCTCCGCCGACCACCTGGCCTGGCTGCGCCGGCGGGGCATCGTCCCGCGCATTGCACGGCCCGGCATCGAGTCCGGCGAACGGCTCGGCCGGCACCGCTGGAAGATCGAGAGGTCCATCGCCTGGCTCTTCGGCTATCGACGCCTCACCGTCCGATACGAGCGAAAGGGCTCTCACTTCCTTGCCTTCCTCGGCCTGGCCGCCGCCCTCACTTGCTACAAGAAGCTGGCGAAAATCGCCACGTGAGACAACCTCTAAGCCCGACTTCCTGGTTACGCGCGGTAACGAGCAGTTCGTCGTCGAGGCGATCTGGAAGGCTCAGAAGCGCGACGCTGGGTCTTACTCGCTCCCACCGCAGTTGAGCGATGCCATCGATCGCTTGCCGAGTTCGAACTTCTTCGTATCGTGCGAACTCCACAGCGCCGGTACGGCAACGCCGCCGCAGAGACGGCTGAAGTCCGGGCTCACGCGATGGCTTGCAAGCTTGGACCCCGACCAGGTCATCGCCGGCCATGAGCGCAAGGTGCCGCTTCCCAGTCACACTTGGCAAGAGGCTGGCTGGTGCCTCACGTTTCAAGCGATCCCCCGCAGCCCAGGCAAACGTGGCAATCCATCCAGCAGGACAATCGGCGTCTACCCCTCGGCATGGGTGGTCGAGGACGGATCGGAGCGAGTGCTCGACGCCGTCACACACAAGGGTGGGAAGTATGGTGACCTGGAGCTGCCATTCATCGTGGCGGTAGGCTATGCAGCCGACTTCCCCGAGGATGAGGACATCGAGAGAGGGCTGTACGGGAGTACGGTCGAGTACGCCTACGACAGCGGATCGACCTTCAACCGAAAGCCCGATGGCTACTGGACTGCCACCTACGACCATGCCCACAGCCGTGTCAGCGGCGTGCTCGTCGTGAACAACCCAGCACCCTGGACCTGGACGAAAAACACTCCCGTTCTCTGGCAAAGCCCGGATCCCGCCTCGCTTCCTGTCCCCATCTTCCCTACCTGGGCAACCGCGCAATTGGCTGGGATCCAGGTCGAGCGCCAGCCCGCGATTCGCTCCGTCCACACCGCTCTCGGTCTGCCGGAACGCTGGCCGACCGGCGACGCCTTCCCCCGGAGTGACCCGAGATGACGGCAGCGGCACCATCAGTCTCGACAGCGGCACCCCGGTGAGATCACCTCATGCGCACGCAGCGTTCGGTGAGGGCCACTGCGTAGACTGGGGAGGCCGGGTTCGGGGAGCATCCGTCGTGCACCGGGTGGACGCCCTGATCGGCCAGCCGACGCTGTGCCGCATCCGAACGAAGTGGCCTGCGGCCGCGGGCCGAAGGCTGAGAGGCGGATGTGGCTTGCGGACGGGTACTCGCCCGCCGGGCCGCGCTTTAGACTGCGACCGCTCCGAAATCTGACGATCTTTTGGAGGGTGTGCAGGATGAACCGAGCTGTCATGACCGCATTGGCGGCAGCAGCGTTGGTCGTGTCCGGGGGCAGCACCACCGCCTCCGCTTCCGATGCCCCGCCGCGAACCACGCACGGTCCTTGCCAGTACACCCAGACCCCGGACGAGCCAGCGGCGCGGCCGGTTCCCCTGCCGCCCGACCCGCGGCACACCCCCAGTCACGGCACGGTCGATATGGCTGTCCCGACCAGCCAGGGCCCGCTCCCGCTGCGTCTGGACCGGGCGAAGGCGCCGTGCACGGTCCAGAGCTTCGTGCACCTGGCGCGGCACCGGTTCTACGACCGTACGGTGTGCCATCGGCTGACGGCGTATCCGACACTGAAGGTCCTGCAGTGTGGCGACCCGACCGGCACTGGCGAGGGTGGGCCGGGGTACGAGTACAAGGACGAGCTGCCGGTGGACCTGCCGCCGGCACCGAGCGATCCGACCGGCGTCCGTCGCCTTTACGGGCGCGGTTTGCTGGCGATGGCCAACGCCGGGCCGAACACGAACGGTTCGCAGTTCTTCGTCGTCTACGGCGACTCCGCGCTGCGACCGAACTACACGGTGTTCGGCACGGTCGGTACCGCCGGCCTGAAGACGCTCGACAAGATCGCTGCTGGCGGAATCGAGCCAACTACGCAGGACCCGGCGCCTGTCGACGGCACGCCCGTGCTGCGGACCGAGCTGCTCAGCGTCCGGCCGTCCTGCCGGCCCTGATGAACTGTGGTGCGGTCACCGTGGGTCCAGCTATGTGCCTGGTCTCACGGTGTTGTGAAGTAGCCGTTGCTGAACGCCGCGTGCTGCAATTCGCTGTGACGCTGGGCGGGCCGTCGGTCGGGTGGCGCGTCAGGGGCCGTAGGGGCTCCAGTGCCCGAGGAAGGGCTTCAGGTCGTCGGCTCGCGGCTCGGGGATGTCGGGCAACTGGGGCGGAGTTTCCAGGGGGTCGAGACGCTCCACGGTGTCCGCTGCCCAGCTGATCCATGCTTCGGCTTCGGTTCTCGCCTTCCCCGGCGGCATGGCCTCGATTCGCGTGCGCACGGCGCTCACATATTCGGTCAGTCGGGTGGAGTGGCGCCATGCCGCTTCCTGGGCTTCGAGGTGCCTGACGCGGTACGCCTCCGCGTACCGGACGCGAGCCCCCTCCATGGCAGCTTCCCAGCAGACGCGCTTCTGGCGTGACGCTTCGATCTCGTCGAGACGTCTGCGTTCTGCGGCTTCGCCGCGGAGGGCGACCTCCTGCGCGATCTCAGCGAGCTGCTCTTCGAGGGAGCGTCCGAGAGTGTCGGCCCATTCGCTCGCCCGGTGCGGTTGGCCACCGCTAAGGACGAAGCGGAGACGCTCGGACGGGGTGTAGTCGAAGCGGGGGATCCTGACCCAGGAGTACTTCTTCGCCTCGGTGAGTTCCTTCTCGGTGGCGACGTGCTCCGTCCGGTCCTGCTCCCGGAGGACGAGGAACCCCACGGTCTGTCCCTGCGCGGTGATGGTGAAGTGGGGAGATGCCCTGCGCCGGCGATGAGACGAGGGTGCGAAGCCAGTCTGTCCTGCCGAACTGGAGTGTCCGTCGTTCTCGGCGGCGGCGATCAGCGCCTGGATGAGTCGGAGAGCACGCCCTTGGACGGGCTTGGTCAGGCCCAGCGGCTGACGTTCGTTCTGCATGGCCCGGACCACGGGGTGCGGCCGCACGAGCCGCGAGGGCACGGGGACGGGTTCGAGGACGGCAAGACGCCAGGCGGGGATGTCGACGAGCTTGATCTCGTACCCGTCACGGCACCAGCCCCCGTACAGCTCCTTCGTCTCCGGGATTCTTCCGGACCTGCGGGCAGCGGCGATACGGGACGGCCAGTTTACGGAATCCCGCCCGCTTCCGTTCTTGACGATCCTGCCGCCCGCGTCCGCGAGCTCTTGCAGCAGCTGCTCCGTGAACGTCACGCGAGGCTGCGGGGGAGAGCTTGGCTTTCGCACGGAGGCCGGAGTTTCCTGCGCGCGGTTAGACGGGGGTTGCGGAGTGGCGGCCTGGGTCTTCTGCGAGCGTGAACCGCGGGGAGGGTACGTGCCGTGCGCCAGATAGTGCTGGCCGATGCTTGTCAGGGCGACACTCCACTGCCCGCCCTTCCGGGAGATCGTGACCAGGCCCCGGTTCTGCAGTGCCTGGCAAGTGGTCTTGTAGGAGCTGGTATCCCAGACGCCGGCAGGGCACCCGGCTCCCACCCACTGCAACATCAAGAGCTGCCGCTCATTGACCCGTCGTTTCAATGACCCGCCTTCGACTTGAGGTTGACGTACCACCGCGGCATGTTGTCAGTTCCGTTTGTCAGCGACGGGTGGTTCGAAACAATTCGCTCGAACGAGCGGGGGCTGAAGTCGACCGTGTCTACGCGGCGATGGCGCGCAACACTGACCGGTGCGCGGTGGAGTCTTTGCCGAAGGGAGCGATGAGCCGCCACTGTACGGGCGAACTGGGTGCCCGTGCGGGCGGCGATCTTCGCCGTTGCCGTCAGCTGCTCACCAGCGGGGGAGGGGTCCTCATCTTGAAGCGTTCTTCGGCTGCATGTACTTCGCGGCTATGCGGCCAGCTGAGGTCATCCATCTTCGGATCGATCAATGCCACTTGCCGAAGACTGGATGGGGGATGCTCAACCTCTCGGGCGGAGTTGTCACGTCTGGCAAGGAGTGGACCGACGACGGCGAGGTGCACTCGCTCAAGCGTCGCGCGGCAAGCACGACGCGACCTGTTCCCATCCCGCCGCAATTCGTACGCAAGCTGCGTGCCCATGTGAAACGGTTCGACGTGGCACCCGACGGCCGACTCTTCCGGAACCAGGCTGGCAACTACGTGGACGCTGCCGCCTACGGCATCACGTGGGCACGGGCCCGGGAGCACGCCCTGACTCGTACCGAGCGGACTTCTCGCCTGGCCACGCGACCTTACGATCTCCGGCATGCCGGGATCTCGTTCTGGCTCTACTCCGGAGTGGACCCGGCCGAATGCGCCCGCCGCGCGGGCCAGAGCATCGAGGTTCTCTTCCGCCACTATGCCAAGTTCCTTGACGGCCTTCGAGAGCAGGCGAACCGCCTCATCGAGCGGTCCATGGACGAGTGGCAGCGCGTCAGCCAAGGTGACGTACCCGAGGGCTGAACCGGGGTTTGGTCCGTGACTGGTCCGGAAGCACTGGTCAGGAGGGGTGCAGTAGTGGGAGGAACTGGGAGTTAGCGCGCAAGCCGGGCTCGGCCGAGAGAGGGTTGAGCGAAAGGCGCCTGACGGGCGAAAGCCCAGGTCAGGCGCCTTTTTTCGTGCGTCTAGAAGAAGCCGAGCTTCTTCGGGGAGTACGACACCAGCAGATTCTTCGTCTGCTGGTAGTGATCCAGCATCATCTTGTGGTTCTCGCGGCCGATCCCGGACTGCTTGTAGCCGCCGAAGGCGGCGTGCGCCGGATAGGCGTGGTAGCAATTGGTCCACACCCGGCCCGCCTGGATGGCGCGGCCGGCTCGGTACGCGGTCGTGCCGTCCCGGGTCCACACTCCCGCGCCCAGCCCGTAGAGCGTGTCGTTGGCGATGCCGATCGCGTCCTCGAAGTCGGTGAACCGCGCCACCGCGACCACCGGCCCGAAGATCTCCTCCTGGAAGACCCGCATATGGTTGCCGCCCTCGAAGATCGTGGGCTGGACGTAGTAGCCGCCCTCCAGCTCGCCGCCGAGTTCGGCGCGGCTGCCGCCGGTGAGGACGCGGGCGCCCTCCTGCCGGCCGATGTCCAGATACGACAGGATCTTCTCGAGCTGGTCGTTGGACGCCTGGGCGCCGATCATGGTGTCGGTGTCCAGCGGATGCCCCTGCGCCACCTTCTCCGTACGGGCCACGGCCGCGTCCATGAACGCCTGGTAGTGGCCGCCTTGGACCAGGGCCCGCGAGGGACAGGTGCACACCTCGCCCTGGTTCAGGGCGAACATGGTGAACCCTTCCAGCGCCTTGTCCAGGAAGTCGTCGTCGGCGGCCGAGACATCGTCGAAGAAGACGTTCGGGCTCTTGCCGCCGAGTTCCAGGGTGACCGGGATCAGGTTCTCGCTGGCGTACTGCATGATCAGCCGGCCGGTGGTGGTCTCCCCGGTGAAGGCGACCTTGGCCACCCGGGAGTTGGACGCCAGCGGCTTTCCGGCCTCCACGCCGAAGCCGTTGACGATGTTGACCACGCCCGGTGGCAGCAGATCGGCCACCAGGCTCATCCACAGGTGGATCGAGGCGGGCGTCTGCTCGGCGGGCTTCAGCACCACCGCGTTGCCCGCGGCCAGCGCCGGGGCCAGCTTCCAGGTGGCCATCAGGATCGGGAAGTTCCACGGGATGATCTGGGCGACCACGCCCAGCGGCTCGTGGAAGTGGTACGCGACCGTGTCGTGGTCGAGCTCGGAGAGGCTGCCCTCCTGGGCCCGGATCGCCCCCGCGAAATAGCGGAAGTGGTCGATGGCCAGCGGGATGTCGGCGGCCAGCGTCTCCCGTACCGGCTTGCCGTTCTCCCAGCTCTCCGCGACCGCGAGCGCCTCCAGATTCTGCTCCATCCGGTCGGCGATCTTCAGCAGCACCGAGGCGCGCTCGGCGGGTGCCGTACGGCCCCAGGCGGGCGCGGCCGCGTGGGCGGCGTCCAGGGCCCGCTCGACGTCCTCGGCGGTGCCCCGGGCGATCTCGGTGAACGGCTGCCCGTTCACGGGGGTCGGGTTCTCGAAATAGCGGCCCCGGGCCGGCGGTACGTACTCGCCGCCGATCCAGTGGTCATAGCGCGGCTGATAGCTGACGACCGAGCCCTCGGAGCCGGGGTTTGCGAAACGCGTCATGGGGCGGCCTCCCGTGGTGTACGCGTGATGGGGTCACGTTGTCGGACGCGTCGTTCGTGTGCGTCCCGGCCCCGCCCGCGCCGACACGGGCGGAGCCGACGGGGAGGCTAGCCGCGGCCACGTTGCGGGGACGTTGCGTCCCGGTGGCCGCCTCCTTGCCGTTCGGCGTGGTCTCCGCGTCGGGAGCCGACCTCGTGGTGGGTGCCGTCTCCGTGGGGGGTGCCGTCTCCGTGGTGGGCGCCGTCTCCGTGTTGGGCAACGCCCGCCAGTCCGTACAGCTCCCGCAGCCGCCGGACCCGCGCCGCCGGAACCGCCCGCCCCGGCGCATGCGCCGGAAGCGCGGTCAGCAGCGCCTCCGCGACCTCCAGATCGTCCTCGCCCCACGGCGTCTGCGCCCAGCGCCGCAGCAGCTCCGGATCGCCGTGGGACAGTACGGTGCGCCGCAGCCCGTCCTCCAGCACCCGGCGCATCCGGCACACCCCCGGCGCCTCTGACAGCGGCAGCAGCGGCCCCGGATACGCCCGCAGCGCCGTATACGCGTCGCCGGAGGCCAACGCCTCGGCGGCGTCGGCCAGATCGGTGCTCACGGACGCGCAGAGCCGGTACGGGCGCGAGCCCAGCAGCGGGCCCACCAGGCGGCGCAGCCGCGACAGCTCGGCCCGCAGCGTCACCGGGGAGCGGTCGTCGGCCCGGGGCCCGTACAGCTCCAGCGTCAGCCGGTCGCCGGACAGCCCCTCCGGATGGCCCGCCAGCAGCACCATGATCTCGCTGTGCCGCCGCCCGAGCCGCAGCCGCCGCCCGTCGACGACCAGCAGTGCCTCGTCCCGGCCCAGCGCCATCAGACTGATCCGCGGCCCGCGCGCCCGCGGCTCTCCGGCGGCAAGATGGGCCTCGGCGGCGCGGGCGGTCGCCTGGACCAGGGCCAGACTGTGCGGGGCGGCCAGATGGTCCCCGCCGGTGATGTCCACCGCGCCCAGCAGCCGTCCGGTGTGCGGATCGTGGATGGGGGCGGCGGCGCAGGTCCACGGCTGCACACTGCGGTTGAAGTGCTCGGTGGCGAAGATCTGCACCGCGTGGTCGACGGTGAGCGCCGTCCCGGGCGCGTTGGTGCCCGCATGGCTCTCGTCCCAGCGCGCCCCGGCCACGAAGTTCATCCGCTCGGCCTGGTTCCGTACGCCCGCGTGCCCCTCCACCCACAGCATCCGGCCCTGTTCGTCGCAGACCGCGAGCAGATGGGCGCCGTCGTGCGCGATGGTGCCCAGCAGCTCCCGGAACAGCGGCATCACCCGGGCCAGCGGATGGTCCGCTCGGTAGGTGTCCAGCGCGTCGTCCGTCAGGTCGATCGGCGCGTTGCGCTCCTGGGCGACCCGCGCGTCGGCCGAGCGCCGCCAGGACTCCGCCACCACCGGCCGCACGGACGGGCTCACCGACCCCTCGGTCAGAAATGCCTCATGGGCGCGGCGCACGGCACGGGTGCGCTCGGCGGGGTCGGTGCCGGACGCCATCGCCAGCCAGGGATTGACCATGGTGCCTCGCTCAGCGGTACGGGGGGCGGAATGTTCAGAGGTCCAGGGTCCCAGGGTTTCGGGGATTCGGAGCTTCGGGGATACGAGGAGACGGTACTAAGGGGCGCACGGGATGGGGGAGTCGGCTGTCAGCTTCGGGCGGGCAGAGAGGGGGCGGGCACGACCCCGGGCGGGGAGGCGTAGCCGCAGGAGTGGCAGATCTTCCACCCGTCCTGGTTCACGGCGAGTTGGCCACCACAGCTCGGGCACTGCTCGGAGCTCATGATCGTTCCTTTGGTTCATGCGCACGAGACGGTGCGGGCCACCCGTGCGCTCAGATTTCCTTGTGGGGCGGATGCCCCGCAACAGTCAGAACAAGCCGCGTTCGGGTACGGGCACCGGATGGAGCGTGTTCACACCGGGTGTGCGGCGTTGCCGGAGATCTCCCCCTACGCTTCCCGCGCCCCCTCGCGCGCCGCTTGAACGCTTGAGGATCGGTCGGCCGCCGGTCGAGCCCGCCGCGCCGGTCGGGCCCGCCGTGTCGGTCGGGCCCACCCGCACGTCGGCCCACCGCGTACGCAGGACCCGCCGCGCACGACGACGCGGGCGGGGAGCCGGTGAGGGCTCCCCGCCCGCGTCATCAGGGGGGTTCGTACGGGGTTCGTACGGGGTTCGTACGAGGGTCAGCTGATGGACTTGATCAGCTCACCGTTGGTGGTGTCGCCGCTGAGCTCCCAGAAGAAGGTGCCGCCCAGGCCCTGCTGCTGCTTGTAGTTCATCTTGCCGGCGATGGTGGCGGGAGTGTCGTAGCTCCACCACTGGTTGCCGCAGTGCGCGTAGGCCGTCCCCGCGACCGTGCCGGTCGCCGGGCAGGAGTTCTTGAGCACCTTGTAGTCCTCGATGCCCGCCTCGTACGTGCCGGGCGCGGCGCCGGTCGCCGTGCCGCCGGGGGCGTCCTGGGTGACGCCGGTCCAGCCGCGTCCGTAGAAGCCGATGCCCAGCAGCAGCTTCGAGGCCGGGATGCCGGCGCCCTTGAGCTTGGTGATGGCGGCGTCGGTGTCGAAGCCCTGCTGCGGAATGCCGTTGTAGGAGTTGAGCGGCGAATGCGGGGCGGTGGGGCCCTGCGCGGCCCATGCGCCGAAGAAGTCGTACGTCATCGGGTTGTACCAGTCGACGTAACTCGCGGCGCCCGCGTAGTCGGCGGCCTCGATCTTGCCGCCGGAGGAGGCGTCGGCCGTGATCGCCGCGGTCACCAGATTGGACGAACCGAACTTGGCGCGCATCGCGGCCATCAGGTTCTTGAAGGCGTCCTTGCCGCTGGTGTCACAGCTCAGCCCGCAGGCGTTGGGGTACTCCCAGTCGATGTCGATGCCGTCGAAGACATCCGCCCAACGCGGGTCCTCGACCAGGTCGTAGCAGGACTGCGCGAAGGCCGCGGGGTTCTTGGCGGCCTCGGTGAACCCGGAGGACCAGGTCCAGCCGCCGAAGGACCACAGCACCTTGAGGCCGGGGTGGAGCTTCTTCAGCTTGCGGAGCTGGTTGAAGTTGCCGCGCAGGGCGCCCGCGTCCCAGGTGTCGGCCTGGCCGTCCACGCTGCTCGCCGCGTCGTACGCCTTGTCGTAGTCGGCGTAGGCGTCGCCGATGGCGCACTTGCCGCCGGTGACATTGCCGAAGGCGTAGTTGATGTGGGTGAGCTTGGCGGCCGAGCCCGAGGTCTCGACGTTCTTGACGTGGTAGTTGCGCTGGTAGATGCCCCATTCGGTGAAGTAGCCGACGACCTTGCCACCGGCGGCCTTCGTGGCGGGGGCCTCGGCGGCCTTGGGCGCGGCCTTGGGCGTGGTCTTGGCTATGCCGGCGCTTTGGGGTTCACCGGCCGCGGCCGAGCCCGCGAGCAGAGTGGCGGTCAGGACCGCCGTACAGAGCGCCGCGAGCGCGGCCGACAGTCTGCCTGGTCTGAGCATGGAATCTCCTCGGTGGGGGGTGAGGGGAGAGTGAACTGCCCGACGACCTGCCCATAGCTTGACATGAACGCGCAGGGCAGGGTGGGGAAAAGGTAGAAGGACTAGACCAGTGGGGTCAATGGTCTGGGCCAATTTGCTCCGCACGTGCGCCGTTGGTGGGAATGCGCGTAAGAAGGTGATGGGCGGTGGTGGGCGTTCGTGTGCGAAGTTGGCCGAAGATCGGGCAACCGGTAGCGGAAGGCCCGGGATCGGGCATACTCCAACCGCCGCGGTACAGGTCACCACCCCTCGCGATCCGAGCGGGCGGGCCGGCCGGCGGCAGTGACACCGGCGGCGCCGCCACACCCCGGCGCACGTCGCCGCAGCGCCTGAACAGGGGAGAGGAGAGCGCCGCCATGACCGACCACGGCCCGCAGCCGGTGGAACGCGAGCTGCCCACCGAGGAGGCCCGCGACCTGATTTCGCTCGTCCGCGAGCTGATCGAACGGGAGATCAAGCCCCGGGCCGCCGAGGAGGAGGCCGCCGGGCGCTTTCCCCGCGAGCTGTTCACCCTGTTGTCCCAGTCCGGGCTGCTGGGGCTGGTCCAACCCGAGGAGTTCGGCGGCGGCGACCAGCCGTACGAGGTCTATCTGCAGGTCCTGGAGGAGCTCGCGGCGGCCCGGCTGACCGTCGGCCTCGGCGTCAGCGTCCACACCCTGGCCTGCCACGCGCTCGCCCGGTACGGCAGCAAGGAGCAGCGGGCCGAGCACCTTCCCGCGATGCTGGGCGGCGGTCTGCTCGGCGCGTACTGCCTCTCCGAGCCCTCCTCCGGCTCCGACGCGGCCGGGCTCACCACCCGGGCCACCCGCGACGGGGACACCTGGACGCTCGAGGGCACCAAGGCGTGGATCACCCACGGCGGTATCGCCGACTTCTACACCGTGCTCGCCCGCACCGGCCCCGAGCGCACCCGGGGCATCAGCGCCTTCCTCGTCCCCGCGGGCACCCCCGGGCTCTCGGCGGCCGCACCCGAGCACAAGATGGGCATGGCGGGTTCGCCGACCGCCCAGATCCATCTCGACGGGGTGCGGGTCCCCGACGCCCGCCGCATCGGCGAGGAGGGCCAGGGGTTCGCGATCGCCCTGTCCGCCCTCGACGCGGGCCGTCTTGGCATCGCGGCCTGCGCCGTCGGCGTCGCCCAGGCGGCGCTGGACGAGGCGCTCGCGTACACCGCGCAGCGGCGGCAGTTCGGCCGGCCGATAGCCGACTTCCAGGGGCTGCGCTTCATGCTCGCCGACATGGCCACCCAGATCGAGGCCGGGCGCGCCCTGTACCTGGCGGCGGCACGGCTGCGGGACGCGGGGCGGCCGTTCTCCAAGCAGGCGGCGATGGCCAAGCTGTTCTGCACGGACGCCGCGATGCGGATCACCACCGACGCCGTCCAACTGCTCGGCGGATACGGCTACACGATGGACTTCCCGGTCGAGCGCTATATGCGCGAGGCGAAGGTCCTGCAGATCGTGGAGGGCACCAACCAGATCCAGCGGGTGGTCATCGCCCGCGCTCTCGCGGGACCTGAGACCGGCTGAGCCGAGGGTCCTGAGACCGGCCGAACCGGGTGTTTCGGTAGGGGGCGCGGCATGCGCCCCCGCCGTTCGCCTACCCCCGCGTCACCGGGGAGCGGACCGGCTGCGAGCCGGGGCCGCCGAGGTGTGAGAACGGCTGCGTCCGCCAGTCCAGGCCCGCCGGAAGCGTCAGCAGCAGCGCGGCGTCCCGCTCCCGCGCCTCCAGCGACGCGTCGGCGGGGGCGGCGTCGGCCGCCCGGCGGCCGGTGCCGGCGCAGACCGTGAGCCCGAACGGGTCCCACGGGGAGGAGCAGAGCGCGTGCTCGGGAAGAACGTCCTCGTCGGCGAGGAGCGCGATGGGGCGAGCGCAGTCCGGGCAGATCACCCGGAACATCTCATAGGTGTCGTTGTGCTCGTCGATATCGATGTCGCCTGCGTCGAGGCGCTCGAGATGAGGCATGTGTTTCCCCCTCGGGTGGGCTGGCCGGGCGCGTCGGCCTCGACCACAGCAAGCATTTCCCTCGCGGCCGCATAGGTAATCGCGGCAACTCATAGGACACCCATGAGGAGATGTGTCGTTCGTCACATGCCCGGTGCAGGTGCGGCGTACGGGCGTCTGTGTCCGGTGTGCCCACCCGTTGTGCCGGAGCCCTCCCGACCACATAAGGTGAACGGCTGTGGAGGAGTTGGACAGACAGATCGTGGAGCTGCTCGTCAAGGACGGCCGGATGAGCTACACGGACCTGGGCAAGGCCACCGGCCTGTCCACATCGGCCGTGCACCAGCGGGTTCGCCGCCTCGAACAACGGGGCGTGATCCGCGGCTATGCCGCCGTCGTGGACCCCGGGGCCGTCGGGCTGCCCCTTACCGCGTTCATCTCGGTCAAACCCTTCGACCCCAGCGCGCCCGACGACATCTCCGAGCGGCTCGCCGAGGTGCCCGAGATCGAGGCGTGCCACAGCGTCGCGGGCGATGAGAACTACATCCTCAAGGTGCGCGTCGCCACCCCGCTGGAGCTGGAGCACCTGCTCAGCCGGATCCGCTCGCTGGCCGGGGTCTCCACCCGCACCACCGTGGTCCTCTCCACGCCCTACGAGGCGCGCCCGCCGCGCGTCTGAAACGCCCGGCCCCTCGTAACGCCCGGCCCCTCTTGCCGGGCCCCTTCCGATCCCCTCATCTGATACCCCCGAGGCAGCCCGCCGTGAACGACCCGACCCCCGCCCAGGCCCCCGAAGGCCGTACCGTCCTGCTGCGCGGAGGTGAGGTCCACAGCCCCGCCGATCCGTTCGCGACCGCGATGGTCGTCGAGCGCGGCACCATCGCCTGGGTCGGCTCCGAAGGGGCCGCGGACAGCTTCGCGGACGGCGTGGACGAGATCATCCCGCTGGACGGGGCGCTGGTGACCCCCGCGTTCACCGATGCGCATGTGCACACCACCGCGACCGGGCTCGCTCTCACCGGACTCGATCTCACCGGCGCCCGTACGCTCGCCGACGCGCTGGAGCGGGTGCGCGCCTTCGCCGCCGCCCACCCCGCCGACCGGGTGCTGCTCGGCCACGGCTGGGACGCCGCCCGCTGGCCCGAGGGACGGCCCCCGTCGCGGGCCGAACTCGACGAGGCGACCGGCGGTCGCCCCCTGTATCTCACCCGCATCGATGTGCACTCCGCCGTCGTCACCACCGCCCTCCTCGACCGCGTCCCCGGCGTGTCGGACCTGGCCGGCCACCGTCCCGGCGCCCCCTTGACCGGAGCCGCCCACCACGCCGTCCGGGCCGCCGCCCACGCGGCCGTCACCGAGCGGCAGCGCACCGACGCCCAGCGGGCCGCCCTCGCCCGCGCCGCCTCGCTCGGCATCGGCTCCCTCCACGAATGCGCCGGGCCCGACATCTCCTCCGAGGACGACCTCACCGGGCTGCTGAAGCTCGCCGCCGGGGAGCCGGGACCGCGGGTCCACGGCTACTGGGCCGAGGCCGCGAGCAGCGCCGCCGACCTGGACAAGGTGCGCGAACTCGGCGCCATCGGCGCGGCGGGCGACCTCTTCGCCGACGGGGCGCTCGGCTCGCACACGGCGTGTCTCCACCAGCCGTACGCCGACACGCCGCACACCGGCACCGCCTATCTGGACGCGGCGGCCATCGCCGCCCATGTCATCGCCTGCACCGAGGCCGGCATCCAGGCCGGATTCCACGCCATCGGCGACGCCGCCGTCACGGCCGTCGTCGAGGGCGTACGGGCCGCCGCCGACAAGGCCGGGCTCGCCCGCGTCCGCGCCGCCCGCCACCGCGTCGAACACGTCGAGATGCTCACCCCCGAGACCATCGCGGCCTTCGCCGACCTCGGCCTCACCGCCTCCGTCCAGCCCGCCTTCGACGCCCTGTGGGGCGGCGAGGACGGCATGTACGCCCAGCGGCTCGGCCCCGAGCGGGCCCGCACCCTCAACCCGTACGCGGCGCTGCTGCGCGCCGGTGTGCCCCTGGCGCTCGGCTCCGACTGCCCCGTCACCCCGCTCGACCCCTGGGGCACCGTGCGCGCCGCCGCCTTCCACCGCACCCCGGAACACCGGATCTCCGTCCGCGCCGCCTTCACCGCCCACACCCGCGGCGGCTGGCGGGCCATCGGGCGGGACGACGCCGGCGTCCTGGTGCCCGGCGCGCCCGCCGACTACGCGATCTGGCGGACCGGTGAACTCATCGTGCAGGTGCCCGACACGCGGGTCGCCGGATGGTCGACCGACCCCCGCTCCGGCACCCCCGGCCTGCCCGACCTCACCCCCGGCGGTCAACTGCCCGTCTGCGTGCGCACGGTGGTGGGCGGACGCACCGTCCACCTCCGGCCGGACGAGTGACGAGCGGGCGCCCCGTACCGCCGAACGATGAGCCCCCGGCCTGTCGTGGCATCTGAACATCGTCCGTACTGACCTGGTCATTTGAGGAAACGGCGCAGGTCATGTGGCTGTTGACAGGGTGCGGTCGGTGGCCGGTAGGTTCGGCCTCGTCCACCATTGGACGCCCGACCGGGGAATCTTCACGCAGTCGTCGAACGCCGCTGGGCCAGAGGGAGACGCGCCGCCGTGGTGCGCCGCCACTGGGAGCCAGGTCCAGCGCACGGGGGCGAGGGAGGGATCGCCGGGTCGGCAGGTGCGACCCGGGAGGGGCCCGGACGCTCAGTAGACAACGGCTCTCGGTCGATCCGCAGCCAGCGGGTCCCAGGTCGGCCCGAAGGGCGTCGGGCCCCCACTCCGCACGCGCACACCGGCGGACCGCCCCCCGACTCGGGGGCGGGGCCGCCGCCGGGCGAGGAACCCCCGCCATGGCCGAAGCGTTTCCATAGCCCGAGGTCACAATCCGCACCTCGGGACAACTTCTGGGCGCCCGCGTTATACGGTCACTTCACCACAGCACGACCTGTAGGAAGGCCGCACCGTGCCATCGGGTTCCGACACCACCGCCGAAACCGCCCCCACCGGGCCGGACGCAGACCGTCCGGGTCCGCGGTCCGGCCCCGCCGTCACGCCGCCCACCGGCGGCGCCGTCGAAGGCGGTGACACCGCCGAGGGCGGCGAGACCGGGACCGCGGCGCCCGCGACCGCCTCCGAGCCGTCCGCGTCCGAGCCGTCCACGTCCGAGCCGTCCACCGGAGAGCGGCGGCCCGGCCGGCTGCGCCGTCTGGGCCTGCTCGCCCGCCGCGAGGCGCGGCGCAGCGCGCTCGCGGCGGCCGGCGGGCTCGCGCTCGGCCTCGCCTTCCCGCCGTTCGGGGTGTGGCCGCTGTCCCTGGTGGCCGTCGCCGCCCTGGCCCTGCTCACCCACGGCCGGACCGCCCGCCAGGGCGCCTGGACGGGCTTCGCCTTCGGGGTGCCGTTCTTCCTGCTGCTGCTGAAGTGGCTCAGCGTGGTGGGCTGGGACGCGGTGATCGGCCTGTCGATCATCCAGGCGGCCTTCCTCGCGCTGATGGGGGCCGGCCTGGCCCTGGTCTCCCGGCTGCCGGTACCGGCCCTGTGGCCGCTGTGGACGGCCTGTCTGTGGATCGCCGAGGAGTGGGCCCGCGACCGGGTGCCCTTCGGCGGCTTCCCCTGGGGCCGGCTGGCCTTCGCCAACACCGGCTCGCCCTACACCCCGCTCGCCGCGCTGGGCGGCGCCCCGCTGGTCACCTTCGGTGTCGCGGTGACGGGCGGGGCGCTCGCCTCCGCCGCGCTGCTCCTGTGGCGGCTGAAGCGCGCCGGGGGCCTCTCGCCGCGCGGCGCCCTGCCCGCCGCCGGGGCCGTGGCCGTCGCCGCCGCCGTGACGGTGGCCGGATTCGCGGTGCCCATCCCCACCGCGGCCGACGACTCGGTCGACATCGCGGTCGTCCAGGGCAATGTGCAGCAGCCCGGTATGGATTTCCTGGGCCGCCCCATGATGATCCTCGACAACCATGTGAAGGCGACCCTGAACCTGGCGAAGGACGTCAAGGCCGGCCGGATCGCCAAGCCCGATCTCGTCATCTGGCCGGAAAACGCCTCCGACCTCGATCCCTTCCAGTATCGGGAGGCATACGCCCGGATCGACGAGGCCGTGCGGGCGATCGGCGTTCCGGTGCTGGTCGGCGCCCTGGTCGACCATCCGACCAAGCAGGGCTACGTGGAGAACCAGGGCATCGTCTGGGACCCGAAGAGCGGCCCCGGCGCCTCGTACACCAAGCAGCACCCCGTGCCCTTCGGCGAGTACGTCCCGTTCCGCAAGGAGCTCAGCAAGATCATCACCCGGCTCCAGCGGGTGCCCCGCGACTTCTACCCCGGCGACCACACCGGTGTGCTCAACGTCGGCCCCGCCCGGCTCGGCGATGTGATCTGCTTCGAGGTCGCCTACGACGAGATCGTCCGCGACACGGTCAACGCGGGCGCCCGGGCGATCGTCGTCCAGACCAACAACGCCACCTACGGGCGCAGCGGACAGCCCGAGCAGCAACTGGTCATGTCCAAGCTGAGGGCGATCGAACACGGTCGGCCGGTGATCACCGCGGCCACGAGCGGGATCAGCGCCGTGGTCTCCCCGGATGGCACGATCGAGCAGCGGACGAAAGAATTCACGCAAGATGTGCTCACCGCGCGCATCCCGCTGCGTGACGGCAAGACCCTGGCCGACCGCGTCGGTGCGATCCCCGAGTGGGTGCTCGCTATGGTGGGCGTTCTGTCCTGCGCGGCCGCGATCACGATCGGCCGTCGGGGACGTACGGACGAGAAGGGGCAGTAGCCGTGAGCGACGCACGCGAGGCCGAGGAGCCGCGCCGGAGCAACGACCGTGATGATTCGTCTCACGGGCGGAGAAGCGAACAATCCGACGCCGTGAGCGACGCA
This sequence comes from Streptomyces violaceusniger Tu 4113, assembly GCF_000147815.2. NCBI lineage: Bacteria > Bacillati > Actinomycetota > Actinomycetes > Kitasatosporales > Streptomycetaceae > Streptomyces > Streptomyces violaceusniger. The sequence goes on from NC_015957.1 coordinate 3,311,120, forward strand.
CGCGAGGCCGGTGAGCCGAGCGCGAAGGCCGAGGAGTCGCTGGCCGGAGCCGGTGAGTCGAGCGCGAAGGCCGAGGAGCCGGGTACCGGAGCCGACGAGCCTAGCGCGAAGGCCGAGGAGCCGGGTACCGGAGCCGACGAGCCCAGCGCGATGGCCGAGGAGCCGCGCACCGGAGCCGAAGCGCCCAGCACGAAGGCCGAGGAGCCGCTGGCCGGAGCCGACGAGCCGCTCACCGACGGCGCGGGCCCGGAGTCGCGCCGCGAGCGCCAGGACGACGGTGGCCGGCGGAAGTACGGTCCGCTCGGTACGACCTTGGTGATCATCCCGACCTATAACGAGGCGGAGAACATCAAGTCGATCGTCGAGCGGGTCCGGAAGTCGGTTCCGGACGCGCACATCCTCGTCGCGGACGACAACAGTCCGGACGGCACCGGCAAGGTCGCCGATGAGCTGGCCGCCGAGGACGACCGCGTCAAGGTGCTGCACCGCAAGGGCAAGGAGGGCCTCGGCGCCGCCTATCTGGCCGGGTTCCGCTGGGGCATCGAGCACGGCTACGGCGTGCTGGTGGAGATGGACGCCGACGGTTCCCACCAGCCCGAGGAGCTGCCCCGGCTGCTCACCGCGCTCAAGGGCGCGGATCTGGTGATCGGTTCCCGCTGGGTGCCCGGCGGCCGCATCGTCAACTGGCCCAAGTCCCGCGAGTTCATCTCCCGGGGCGGCAGCACGTACTCCCGCCTCCTCCTCGATGTGCCGATCCGCGACATGACGGCCGGCTACCGCGCGTTCCGCAAGGAGACGCTCGAGGGCATCGGCATGGACGAGGTCGCCTCCCAGGGCTACTGCTTCCAGATCGACCTGGCCTGGCGGGCCATCAAGGCGGGCTTCCACGTCATCGAGGTTCCGGTCACCTTCATCGAACGCGAGCGCGGCGAGAGCAAGATGAGCCGCGACATCGTCACGGAGGCGGCCTGGCGGGTCATGTCCTGGGGCGTGGGCTCACGGGTCAACAAGATGCTGGGCCGCAAGGAGCCGTAAGCCCGGCTCCGCGCTCGGAGTAGTCCCGCAGGCGTCCTTCCGTCCCGTACCGGACACTTGAGGCGGAAGGAGGCGGAACATGGCTAAAGCGACCACGAAGAGCGGGAAGTCGACGGCGCGCGACATGGCGTCCCGAGGGAGCGACAAGTCGGGCAGCATGGAGATGCGGACCAAGGAGGATCTGTACCGCGAGGCCCAGAAGGCGGGCATCGAGGGCAGGTCCCAGATGTCCAAGAGTCAGTTGATCTCGGCACTGCGCCACCGCTGACCACGGGACCGAGCGAGCCTCGGGCTCAGCGGACCCCCGGGACGGTCAGCACCGTGAGCAGCGCCGTCCCGGCGACCAGCCAGGCGACGTAGTCGCCGATATGCCCGGACTGCAGCCGCCGTACGGGCGCGAGTAGCGCGGCCGTCCCGGTGCGGACCGGCCGCCGTACCGCCAGTGTGGCCAGGGTGATGGCGAGGGCAGTGGAGAGCAGCCCGAGCAGGATCCCGGTCGCCTGCCAGTGTGGCGGCACGGAGGCCGGGACGGCCGCGGCGCGTCCGTCCAGCACCGACCGCCGGTAGCCGCCGGTGTCGGTGAACAGCGCCCCGGCCCGGCCCACCGCGGACGCGACGGCCGGGATCACCCCGACGGCCAGCGACGCGGCCAGCAGCACGGCGGGCACCGCCAGCAGCGGCACCGGGATGCGCGCGAGGCGGCGGCCGGTCTCGGGCTCCTCCTCGCCGGTGGTCTCCGGACCGCTCTCCCGCCCGTCCCGGGGCCGCCGCCCCACTCCGGCGAAGATCCGCAGCCCGGCGCGCAGCACCGCGCCCCCGGTCACCGCCGACACCAGGACGTAGAGCGCGGGCAGCCATGCGGCGGTGTGCCCCGCGGCCTCCTCGGCGACGGCCTTGCCGAGCCCGGAGCCGAACGGCGGCAGCCCGCACAGCGCCAGACCACCCACCGCGAACAGGGCCCCGACCTCCGGCAGCTCCCGGGCCCGGCCGAACAACTCGTGCTCGTCCACCGACGCGTACCGGTCCAGCAGCACCCCGGCGCAGGCGAAGAGGGCCGCCTTCACCCCCGCGTGGCCGAGCACGTACAGCGCCGTGCCCGAGATCCCCTCGGGGGTCAGCACGGCGACGCCGATCAGGAACAGCCCGGTGTGGGAGACGGTCGAGAACGCCAGCAGCCGTTTGAGATGGCGCTGCTGCCAGCACATCACCGCCCCCAGCAGCGCCGTGAGGACGCCCAGCACCAGCAGGGCGCGGGTGAAGTCGGGGTGGGAGAGACCGCCGGGCCCGGCGAAGACCGTCCAGTAGACCCGGGCGACGCCGTAGACGCCCAGCTCCACCATCACCCCGGACAGCAGCATGCACACGGGCGTCGGGGCGACCGCGTGCGCGTCCGGCAGCCAGAAGTGGAACGGGACGGCGGCCGCCTTCACCAGCAGACCCGTCGTCACCAGGACGAAGGCGGCGAGCACCAGCCCGTCCGGCCCGCCCGCGTCCAGCTTCCGCCCGATCTGGGCGAACCCCAGCTCCCCGGTGCGCGCGTACAGCAGCGTGATGCCCAGCAACGTGACGTAGGCGCCCAGGGAGTTCACCACCCCGAAGGCCAGCGCGCCCTGCAGCGGTTTGGGCTCCTCGACCCGGAAGCCGGTCAGCGCGTAGGCGACCACGCCCATCAGCTCGAAGAAGACGAAGGCGTTGAACAGATCGCCGGTCAGCGCGAAACCGCACATGCCCGCCTGGAACACCAGGATCAGCGCGGGGAAGGAGCCGGTGTGACGGCGCGGCGGCTGCTCGAAGTAGCGCCAGGAGTAGACGAGGACGGCGATGACGAGCAGCGAGGCCAGCGCCGCGAGCCCGGCGCCCAGCGGATCGCCGACCAGCACGATGCCCACCGCGCCGCCGCCCACCGGCCGCCAGCCGCCCACCCACTCCACCGGATACGCCTCCGGCCCGGGATGACCGGCCCGGAACAACACCAGGAGCGCCAGTACGGCGGTGGCGGTCGCGAAGGCGCAGCCCAGAACGTCGGAGGCGAGCCGGGGCAGCCGCCGTCCGGTGGCTACCAGCACCGCCGCGCCCATCAGCGGCGCCGCCACCACCAGCGGCAGCAGTCGCGCGGTCTCCACCCGGTCAGCCCTTCAGCTCGGACAGGGCGTCCGGGTCGACCGTGCCATGGCGTTTGCGGAGCTGGACGACGAGCGCGAGCAGCAGCGCGGTCACGGTCGCGCCGACCACGATGTCGGTGAGGGCGAGGGCCTGGACGACCGGGTCGACCACCCGGCTGTCGGTGGGCGCGTCGGCGAAGACCGGGGCGGTGCCGCCGTCGCGGTAGCCGACGGCGAGCAGCAGCACATAGGTGGAGGACTGGGTGACCGCCAGGCATCCCACGGCATGGATCAGGTCCCGGCTGGTCACCAGCCCGTACACACCGATCAGAAAGATCCATCCGGCGACCAGGTACGGCAGGACCGTCACGCTCGCTCCCTCTCGTCGTCTCCGTTGTCCCCGCTGTCTCCGTCGGCTCCGCTGTCCCCTGCGCCGCGCGGGCTCCCGTCGTCCGCCCCGGGCTCCTCGATCTCCACGGCCTGGTCCAGGAAGCGGGCCAGCAGGACCACGACCCCGCTGGCGACCTCCAGGCCGACGGCCGCGTTGAGCACCGGCACCGTGCCGCCCGAGGACAGGGTCGCGAAGGTGCCGAACGGCAGGACGTTGGCGAGGAACGCCGACCCGGCGAGGACGGCCGCGAGCCCGGTGATGACATAGGCCACCTCGCCCGCGGCCTCCCCGATCTCGTAGAGCGTCAGCGGCCGGACCCGCTCCAGGGCCCGGTAGTCGGCGGCGATGTAGAGCAGATGCAGCGCGGTGGCGGCGACCACCCCGCCCTGGAAGCCGCCGCCCGGGCTCAGCTGACCGTGCGCGATCACATACAGCCCCACCAGCAGGGCGAGCGGCAGCATCAGCAGCGCGAACCGGCGCACCCGGGGGTGGACCACGGCGGGCTCGGGATCCTTGCGGTGCTCGTCCCGGCCCTGGCGCAGCAGCACCACGGTGCCGAGGACGGCGGAGAAGAGGATGGTCTCCTCGCCGAGCGTGTCGAAGGCGCGCAGATCGAAGTTGACGGACGCGATGACATTGGCCGTGTGATGGCTCAAGGAGGCGTGCACGGCCCGGACGCCGTACGGGTGGTGGCCGGTGCCGAACGCCGGCAGACCGAAGCAGGCGACGGCGAACAGCACGGCGAACCCGGCGGCGCCCACCAGGAAGACCCACAGCCGGACCCGGGCGCTCATCGCTCACCGCCCGCCCGCTTGTCCGCGCCGCCGTCCCCCGGGCGGCGCCGCACCTTGCGCACGGTCAGCAGGATCATCAGCGGCGTCACCGCGGAGCCGACGGCGAGCTGCGAGAGCGCGACGTCCGGCGCCTGGAGGAAGGTGAACAGCAGGGCCAGCGCGAGGCCGAGGAAGGACAGCACCAGCGCCTGCCGCACCGGGTCCCGATTGAGTACGGCGGCGGTGGCGGCGCCCGCGACCAGCAGCAGCGCGACGACGATCAGCACATCGGTCATGCCGTGATGCCCCCGTTTCCGCCGCGGGCGCTGGTCACCACGCTGCCCGCGATCAGCAGTGCGCCGATCAGCAGCAGCTTCGCCATGGCCCGGCCGGGCCCGGTCGCCACGCACAGCGGCAGCACCGTGGCGGGCACCCCCACCAGCGCCGTCCACCGCACCAGCCGCGAGTCGGGCAGGACGCCCAGAAAGCGGGCGTAGACCAGCGTTCCGGTCGGGCCGAGCACGCTGACCACCAGCGCCACATCGGTGTACGAGGTCCGGTGGAAGCCCTGCGCGGCCAGCAGCAGCACCAGCCCGGCCAGCAGCGAGGTGAGGTTCTGGCCGATCAGCCGGTCCTTGGGCGAGCCGTAGGCGATCCGCCACAGCACCGGAACGAGTGCGAGCAGCGGCACCAGCGCCGCCGCCAGCCAGCCCTCGGAGGTGCTCACCGGCCCGTCACCGCCCGGCGCCCGGCGCGGGCGAGCAGGGCGGCGGCCAGCGCGGCGGCCGAACCGACCAGGATCTCCAGGGGGTCGACGGTGCCGATCAGCACCAGCCAGATCCCGGTCAGCGCCGCCCACCACACCAGGACCTCCAGCACACCCGTCATTCGACACCTCCGCCGACAGCGCGTACCCGGACCGCCACCGCCGATTCCCCGCGGATTCCGTCCGGTCTCCTTCGGACCCCTCCTTGGACCCCTCCTTGGACCCCTCCTCGGACTCCTCTTCGCACTCCTTTTCCGGCTGCTGGAGCCTCTGGGACACCTCGCACGTTGGAACCCATGAGATCCCCTCGATCCCCTTGGCCACGCGGCCCCGGGCTCCGTTTCGCGCACGGGTCCGGGCACACTTGGAGGCATGATGACCGGCGCATCCCAGCAGAGCGACCCGACCCGCCCGAAGCGCTCACGCGCCCGCACCTTCGTGCCGCTGGGGATCGCCGCCTGGCTGGTTCTGGAGATCTGGCTGCTGACCCTGGTGGCGGATCTGGCCGGTGGGCTGACCGTCTTCCTGCTGCTGGTCGCGGGCGTGGTGGTGGGCGGGGCCGTGGTCAAGCGCGGTGGTCGCCGGGCGTGGCAGAGCCTGGCCGGGTCGATGCGGCCGGGCGGTGCCGAGGAGCCCTCGGTGCGGCCCGGAAGCTCCTTCACCATGCTCGGCGGGCTGCTGCTCATGGTGCCGGGGCTGATATCGGACGTGGCCGCGCTGGTGTGTCTGTTCCCGCTGACCCGGGCGCTGCTGCGGCGCCGTGCGGAGAGCGCGCTGTCGCGCCGGATGGGCTTCGTCCCCGGATCCCCGTCCGACCCCTTCGTTCAGGCCCGTGAGGAGTGGGAGCGCCGGGGCGGGCAGGCGCGCGCGGAGCAGGGCACGGTCATCCAGGGCGAGGTGATCAAGGACGGGGACGACCGGGACCGGGACGGCGATGGAGAGCCGGGCCCCGGGCTGCGGCCACGCGACCGGGGCTGAGCCACCGGGGCTGAGCTACCGGGGTCGTACCAACGCGAACAAGGGCCGGGGCCACTGCTGAGCAGTGGCCCCGGCCCTTGTTATCTATCTCAGTGCTGCCGCTTGGATTCAGGCAGACTTACGGGTGTCCCGCGGATGCACGGCGATGTTCATGGCGCCGGAGCGCAGGACCGCCAGCCGCTCGGCCAGCACCTCCTCGAGCTCCTCGCGGGTGCGCCGCTCCATGAGCATGTCCCAGTGCGTGCGCGCAGGCTTGCCCTTCTTCTCCTCAGGTCCGTCGCCGTCCACCAGGAGTGCCATGGCGCCGCACGCCTTGCACTCCCACTCCGGCGGGATCTCCGCCTCTACCGAGAACGGCATCTCAAATCGATGGCCGTTCTGGCATGCGTACTCCACCGCCTGGCGCGGGGCCAGATCGATGCCGCGGTCGGTCTCGTAGCTGGTCACCACGAGTCGCGTGCCGCGGAGAGCTCGCTCACTCATGAATCGTGCCTCCCGGGCTTGTCGCCCACAGGACAGGTGTCGCTGTCGTCGTCATCCGGTCAACGTCCGGTCGGCGGTGAAGATTCCCGTATTGGGACATGCGTCGCCCGTCGTGCCGCCCCGTTGTTCTACCCACAGGCGCCCGGTTTGTCACATCTGCCAGCAGATGTCACCCAGCGTTTCTGGTACTTTAGCGCGCAGTAACGGTCCGCCTGGTAGGCCAAGGGCGTACACTACCGCCCCGATCGCGTCAGCCCTAAATCAGGTCCCGGACCTGGGGCTCGGCACCGCCGCGCGCCACGATCCCGGGGCCCGGCGCCCCGGCGGGCGCGGGGATCGCGAAGACACGCAGGAAGAACTGCGACAGCGGCCCGATGGTCAGCGCGAACAGCACTGTACCCAGCCCCACCGACCCGCCCAGGGCGAAGCCGGTGGCCAGCACCGCGAGCTCGAGCCCGGTCCGCACCAGCCGGAGCGACCATCCGGTGCGCCGGTGCAGTCCGGTCATCAGCCCGTCCCGCGGGCCCGCCCCGAACCGCGCCGAGATGTAGAGCCCGGTGGCCACGCCGCACAGCACGATCGCGAAGAGCAGCATCGGGATCCGCACCGCCAGCGCCTCCTGCTCCGGTATCAGCCACAAGGTGGCGTCCACCATCGGCCCGATCACCATCACGTTCGACACGGTGCCCAGTCCCGGCCGCTCGCGCAGCGGGATCCACAGCAGCAGCGCGGCGAGGCCGACGACGACCGTCACCGTGCCGATCGACAGCGAGGTGTGTTTCGCGACGCCCTGGTGGAAGGCGTCCCAGGGGTCGAGACCGACGGCGGCGCGCAACTGCAGCCCCATGGACGCGCCGTACAGGACGAGCCCCACGTAGAGCTGGACAAGGCGGCGTGGAAGGTGATCGGACAAGGCGGGCTCCTGGTGTGAGTGGCCTGTGGCGTGTCACTCTGTGGCCTGGAACCAGTCCAGTTCTACGGCCAATTTCCGAAAGGTGGACCGCTTTCGATGAGTCCATGGACGTCCGCGGTCGGCGCACCCCAACTGGCCCGGCTGCTCGGGTCGCAGCACACCCGTGACGGCGTGGCCGCCGGGGCCGCGGCCTCACTGACCGGAGGCCGCCGCCTCCCCGCCTACCGCTCCCTCGCCGACGGCGTACGGCTGCTCATCCTGGAGGGCCGGGTTCCGGTCGCGGCACGCCTCCCCGCCGAGCGCGAGCTCGCCACGGCGCTCGCGGTCAGCCGTACCACCGTCGCCGCCGCCTACGAGGCGCTGCGCGGCGAGGGGTTCCTGGAGTCCCGGCGCGGCGCCGGGAGCTGGACCGCCATGCCCGCCGGAAGCCCGCTGCCCACCCGGGGGCTCGATCCGCTCCCGCCCGAGGCCGCGGCCTCCGTCATCGACCTCGGCTGTGCCGCGCTGCCCGCCCCCGAACCGTGGCTCACCCGCGCCATGCACGGCGCGCTGGACGAACTGCCGCCCTACGCCCGCACCCACGGCGACTACCCCGCCGGGCTGCCCGCCCTGCGCCAGGCGCTCGCCGACCGCTACACCGCGAACGGCATACCGACCATGCCCGAGCAGATCATGGTCACCACCGGCGCCATGGGGGCGGTCGCCGCCGCCTGCCGGCTGATGGTCCGGCCCGGGGAGCGGGTCGCCGTCGAATCACCCAGCTACGCCAACATCCTCCAGTTGATGCGGGAGGCGGGCGCCCGGCTGGTGCCCGTGGCCGTGGCCGACCAGCTCGGGGGCTGGGACATCCCGGCCTGGCGCCAGGTCCTCAGCGCCGCCGCGCCCCGGCTGGCCTATGTCATCGCCGACTTCCACAACCCCACCGGCGCCCTCGCCACCGAGGAGCAGCGCCGGCAGCTCGTCGACGCCGCCCGCGCCGCCGGAACGATCCTGATCGCCGACGAGACCATGACCGAGCTGCGCCTGGACGACGAGGTGACGCTGCCCCGCCCGGTCTGCGCCTTCGACCCCGGGGGCAGCACCGTGATCACCGTCGGCTCGGCGAGCAAGTCGTTCTGGGCGGGGTTGCGCATCGGCTGGGTGCGCGCCGCGCCCGATGTCATCCGCAGCCTGGTCGCCGCCCGCGCCTACGCGGACCTGGGCACCCCCGTCATCGAACAGCTCGCCGTCGCCTGGCTGCTGAACACCGGCGGCTGGGAGGAGGCCATCGAGGTGCGCCGGGCGCTCGCCCGCGGCAACCGTGACGCGCTCGTCGACGCCGTCCGACGCCATCTGCCCGACTGGGAGTTCACCGTCCCGCACGGCGGGCTCACCCTCTGGGCCCGTACCGGCGGCCTCTCCGGCTCGCGCATCGCGGAGGCGGGCGCCCGGCTGGGGGTCCGGGTGCCGTCGGGGCCCCGCTTCGGGGTGGACGGCGCGTTCGAGGGGTACGTACGGCTTCCGTTCACCGTCGGGGGAGCGGTCGCCGAGAAGGCCGCCACCCGGCTGGCCGCGGCCGCCGACCTGGTGGCCTCGGGCGCCACGATCGAGGCCGAGTCGCCCCGTACGTACGTGGCCTGACGTGCCGGGACGTGCCCCGGCCGGATGTGCTTCGGCGGGACGTGCTTCGGCGGGTCACCCCGTCGGGCCACTCCGGCGGGTCATCTGCCGACGGGTGCCGGGGCCGTGGGCGCCGCGGGATCCGGGGCGGGGAGCAGTCGGAGCACCGCCTGCCGCTCGGCCTCGCTCACCGCCTCGTCGTACGGATCGGGCGTGGCCGGCACCTGGAGGCGGTGCACCGGGCCCGCGCCGAGGCGCGCATAGCCCCGGCCCGGAGGCACCTCGGGCGTCGGCGTGGTGTGCGGCGGCGTCCCGAGGACGGCCGTGACCTGCTCGGAAGAGACCGGGCCCAGTACCACCCGGGCCCGGGTGTGGCGCCGCACGGCGTCGCTCAGCCCCTCCGCGGCATCCAGTTGATCGGCCACCACGACCCGTACGTTCGCCGCCCGTCCGTGCCGCAGCGGCACGGCCAGCAGCTCCTGCGGGTCGGTGCGGCCGTCGGCCGCCGCGAGATGGCTCATCGCCGACGGCCGGTCCAGCAGGATCCACAGCGGGCGCTGGATGTCGTCCGGCGGCGGATGCCCCAACTGGCGGGCGCGGTTGGCGCCGATCAGCCGGCGCTCGGTCTCATGGCCCGCCCACTCCAGCGTGGCCAGCATCCCGGCCAGCCCCGACTCCACCGCCAGCACTCCCGTCCGCCCGCCCAGACACGCGTACTCGCCGGTGCCGCCGCCGTCCACCACCAGCACCTCGCCATGGGGCAGCGCCTGCAGCGCGATGGAGCGCAGCAGGGTCGTGGTGCCGCTTCCGGGCTGGCCGAGCGCGAGCAGATGCGGTTCGGTCGACCGGGGGCCGGTGCGCCAGACCACCGGCGGCACGTCATGGGTCTCCGGTCCGTCCCCCGTCGCCCGCTCGACCCCCGTGCCCGCCGCGTCCACCGCGCTCTCCTCGCAGCGCTCCGGCTCCGCCAGCACCGGCAGCGTCCGCTGCACCGACGACGGGTCGGTGAAGCCCAGCACCGTCTCGCCGGGCGCGGTGACGAAGCGCTGGGCGTGGATCGCGGTGGACAGGGCGGGCAGTACGGTCAGGCTGAGGCCGTTGGCCTCCTCGTCCCACTCGAACAGATATTCACGGCCGCGTCCCGACTTCGCGTACAGCAGTTGCTCGATCCGGGTGCGGGCCGCGGGCTCGCCGTCGGTGAAGTAGGCGGGGTAGCGGAGCCGCAGTCGGGTGAGCCGTCCGTCCTCGTCGAAGGCGAAGGAGTCGAACACCGCGGACCAGTCGCCGCCGTGGCTGTAGAGCGGGCTCGGGTCCTCGGAGGCGGAGAAGTACGGCACCAGGGCCTCGTAGAGCGTGCGCAGCCGCTCGGCCCCGTCCGTGCCGGGCGTCCCCGATGCGGCGGGGGCGCGCCCCCGCCCGGCCCAGCCCGCCGCGCCGAGCAGGCTGATCGCCGCCGTCAGTGGCCCGTACGGCAGCAGGAAGAGGACGAAGCCACAGGCGACCACGAGGACGAACACCGGGCCACGGCGGTCGCCCGGCAGGTCCAGCCACTTGCGCCGTCCGGTGGCGGCCAGCAGGCGCATCCCCCGGGAGAGCGCGACCAGGGGGTGGAGGACGTCGGCGACGCCGTCGGCCGCGGTGCGGGCGAACGCGCGGCCACGGAGGAACGGGATGAGCGGGGTGCCTTCGGCGCCGCCGAGGCGGAGGCGGGGGAGCGGTCTCCGTGCCACGTCAGATCTTGATCCCGCCCAGGAGGTTGGCGAGGCTCGCACCGCCTGCCTTGATGCTCGGCGCGATCGCGGTGGAAGCGAGATAGAAGCCGAAGAGCGCGCAGATGATGGCGTGCGACCCCTTCAGCCCGTCCTTGCGGAAAAAGATGAAGACGACGATGCCGAGCAGTACGACGCCGGAAATGGACAGGATCATCACGGTCTCCTGGCTGATGGGGGACGATCAGTCACCATGAGTGGTTCCAGGATCACAGCATGTATCCGTCGGGCGAAAGGTGCAATTGGGTGGATTATCGGTGTAATCATCACCATGGAGGCGTGGCGCTCCGAGCGGACCGCCGCCTCCCGTGGGGGTGGCCACCTCCTCGGACGACTCGGTCGCCGTCCTTAGGGTGGGTGATCACATACCGAGGCAGCGAAGCCGGAGGCGACAGGCCATGACCCAATCGAACCCCGAGAGCGAGCCCGCCCACGACCCGGAGGTGCTGCAACTGGCGGCCAAGGTCTTCGACCTGGCCCGGCAGGGTGACACCGATACGCTCGCCGCCTACGTGGACGCGGGCGTCCCGGCCAACCTCACCAACGACAAGGGTGATTCCCTGCTCATGCTCGCGGCCTACTACGGCCACCCCGCGACGGTGTCGGCCCTGCTGGAGCGCGGCGCCGACCCCAATCGGGTGAACGAACGGGGCCAGACGCCCATCGCCGGGGCCGCGTTCAAGGGCGAGGAGGAGGTGCTGAGGGTGCTGCTGGCCAAGGGCGCCGACCCGCGCTCCGGATCGCCCTCGGCTGTCGAGACGGCGCGGATGTTCGGGCGGGAGGATCTGCTCGCGCTCTTCCAGGCGTCGGGCGCGGAGTAGCGGGGCCGCGCGGCGGCGGCCAGGGGCGGCTTCCGTCGGCCCGTCGGTTGCCCTTGACGGTCGGACGCCATTGACCGTTCAAAAGGTGAAGCGCGAGACTTCATTCAGACCGTGAGTTAAGCGATGAAACCAGTCGGCGTCAAGAGCGGCCGCGTCAGGTAGGTTCGGGCAGGGGGGAAGGAGCCCGATGGGTCAGATGAACCGACGGACCGTCCGCGACCTGCGGCGCGGCAACCGCTCGACGCTGCTGCGCCAGTTGTACTTCCAGGGCCCGGTGAGCCGTCAGGAACTGGGGACGCTCACCGGGCTCAGCTCCGGTTCGGTCAGCAACGTCGTCGGCGAACTGCTCGCCGACGCGCTGGTGGAGGAGGCCGGGTCCGTCGAGTCCGACGGCGGCCGCCCCCGTACGCTGCTGCGGGTCGCGCCGGGCAGCGGCCATCTCATCGGGGTCGACGTCGGCGAGACCCATGTGCGCGTGGAGCTGTTCGACCTCATGCTGACCGAACTGGCCCGGTGGGAGCATCCGCTGACGCCCGGCGGGCTGGAGAGGGACCCCGAGCCGGTCGTCGGCCACATCCTGACCGGCCTCGAAGCGGTCGTCGCCAAGAGCGGCACGGAGCCGGAGGCGGTCATCGGCGTCGGGGTCGGCGTCCCCGGCGTCGTAGAACAGGGCGACGAGGTCCTCGTCCACGGCCCGACCGCCGGCCGGGACGCGGTGCCGCTGGAGCGGCTGCTGCGCACCGGCACCGATCTGCCGCTGTTCATCGACAACGGCGCCACCGCGCAGGGCCAGGCCGAGATGTGGTTCGGGGCGGGCCGCGGCGCGGACAACGCGGTGATCGCCCTGATCGGCTCCGGCGTCGGCGCGGCCATCGTGACCGCCGGGGCGCCGTACCGGGGCGCGACCAGCAGCGCGGGGGAGTGGGGGCACACCGTCGTCCAGGTCGGCGGGCGCGCCTGCCGGTGCGGTGCGGTCGGCTGCCTGGAGGCGTACGTCGGGGCGCAGGCGGTGCTCGACCGCTACGGGCGCGCGGCGCGCGGCGACCGCGCGGGGGAGGGCGGCGCGGACGGTGCCGGTGAGGGTGGCGCGGACGGTGCCGGTGAGGACCAGCAGGCCGCGTTCGCCGCGATCGTAGGGGCCGCCGGAACCGAGACACGGGCGCGCGAGGTGCTGGAGGAGACCGCCGCCTACCTCGGCGCCGGTATCGCCGATCTGATCAACCTCTTCAACCCCGAGCGGATCATCCTCGGCGGCTGGGCCGGACTGCTGCTCGGCGGCCGGGTCCTCCCCAGGATCCGGGCCGCCACCGCCTCCTACGCGCTGCACCGGCCGTACGCGCAGACCGAGATCGGGCTGGCCGAACTGGGGCCCGACGCCGTGGCGTTGGGCGCGGCCACCCTTCCGCTGGCGCACTTCCTCGCCACCGGCGGAGCGCGCTGAGGGTTCGACTTCTGTCGGTTCAGGGGGAGTTGGGTCAGGGCCCGCCTCAAATTCTTTGAGACAAGAAGGTCCAGACCTATTGACATGACTCGAACAGGGCTGGACATTGTGTCTCCCCGGAGGTGACCGATGACGGCCCAGGCGCAGGCAGCCCAGCCCTCGCTGCGCACCACCGTGCGCGATCCGCGGCACGACAGCCGCGCCTCACTGCTGTGGACGCTGTACTTCCATGCCCCGCTCACCCGGCAGGAGCTCGTCCGCCGTACGGGGCTCAGCGCCACCACCGTACGCACGGTCATCGGCAAACTGATCGCCGAAGGCGTCGTCACCGAAGGCGCCGTCACCAAAAGCCTCATCACCCAGGACGCCGTCACCAGCGGCACCGTCGTCAAAGACGCCGCCACCAAAGACGCCGTCGCCAATGGCATCGTCACCGAAGGCGTCGTCACCGAGGCGGAATCGGCCCTCGTCGCGGTGGGCCGCCGGGCCGGCGCCCGGCTGCGGCTGGTCCCCGAGCACCGGTACGTCATCGGCGTCGAGGTCGCCGACACCCGGGTCCGCGTCGGGCTGTTCGACCTCGCCCTCACCCAACGGACCGGTGTCGTCTACCCGTTACGCTCCGAGGAGCGCGACGCCAAAACCGTCGTCGGCCACATCCTGACCGGTCTCGACGCCGTCATCGAGGAAGCCGCAATCCCTCAGGGGCACATCCTCGGCGTCGGTATCGGCGTATCGGCCACCGGCTGGAACGCCCTCCCCCTGGAGCGGCTGCTGAGCACCGGCACCGCACTGCCCCTGCACATCGACAACGGCGCCGAGGCCATGGGCCGGGCCGAGATGTGGTTCGGCGCAGGACGCGGCGTCCAGCACGCCGTCGTCGCGGTCATCGGCTCCGGCGTCAGCGCGAGCGTCATCACCCACGGCGCCCCCTACCGGGGCTCCACCAACAGCGCGGGCGAGTGGGGCCACACCACCGTCCAGGCCGGGGGCCGCCGCTGCCGGTGCGGCGCGCGCGGCTGCCTGGAGGCGTACGTCGGCGCCGAGGCGGTCCTGGAGCGCTTCCGGCAGGCCCGGCGCGGCCGTGCCATCCCCGGCGTCGACAAGGAGTCCACGTTCGCCGGGCTGCTCGCGGCCGCCGACACCTCGCCCGCCGCACAGCGCGTGCTGGAGGAGGCGGCGGTGTATCTGGGCGCCGGAATCGCCAACCTGGTCAACCTCTTCAACCCGCAGCGGATCATCCTCGGCGGCTGGGCCGGGCTGCTGTTCGGCGCCCGTATGCTGCCCCGGATCCGCGAGACGGTCGCCGCGCAGGCGCTGCGCCGGCCGTACGCCCAGACCACCATCGGGCTGTGCCGGCTCGGCCCCCACGCCGTGACACTCGGCGCCGCCACCGTCCCCGTCGGCCGCTTCCTCACCGAGGACGCGCACCGGCCCGCCCGTCGCCCCGCCACCACCCCCCAACGCGCGCTGACGGGCCCCCCTCCCGACCGTTCCCCGACCACCACTCCCCGACGAGCGCTGATGGGCACCCCTCCCACCCGTACGCCCGTGCCATAGCGCCGCGGGTCCCGGCCGCCAGCCGCCGGACGCACACCTTCCCCCCACCGGACCGGCACCCACCGGTCCCATCCCCCACACAGGAAGGCACCACCGCTCCATGAGAAAAACTGTGCGCAACACCGTGATCGGTCTGCTCTCCGCGACCGCACTCGTCGCCACCCCCTGGCTCACCGCCCCGGCCACGGCCACCCCCCAGGCCACCAACAAGGCCGCCGCCGCCGAGTTCACCGACAACTTCGACGGTGCGGCGGGCAGCGGGGTCGACGGCTCCAAATGGGGCGTGGAGACCGGCGACAACGTCAACAACCACGAGCGCCAGTACTACACCGACGGCAACAAGAACGCGGCGCTCGACGGCAACGGCAACCTCGTCATCACCGCCCGCAAGGAGAACCCGGCCAACTACAACTGCTGGTACGGCCGGTGCGAGTACACCTCCGCCCGCCTCAACACCTCGCAGAAGTTCACCACCGCCTCCGGCCATGTCGAGGCCCGGATGAAGCTGCCGCAGGGCCAGGGCATGTGGCCCGCCTTCTGGATGCTCGGCAACGACATCGGCAGCGCCGGCTGGCCCAACTGCGGCGAGATAGACATCATGGAGAACGTGGGCTTCGAGCCCAGCACCGTCCACGGCACTCTCCACGGCCCCGGCTACTCCGGCTCGGGCGGCATCGGCGCCGGCTACACCCTGCCGGGCGGCGGCAAGTTCTCCGACGCCTTCCACACCTTCGCCATCGACTGGTCGCCCAACAAGATCACCTGGTCCGTCGACGGCAACGTCTACCAGACCCGCACCCCCGCCGACCTGAACGGCAACCGCTGGGTCTTCGACCACCCCTTCTACATCATTCTCAACCTGGCCGTCGGCGGCTACTGGCCCGGCGACCCGGACGGCAACACCTCCTTCCCGCAGCAGCTCGTCGTCGACTACGTCAAGGTGACGGGCGGAAGCTGACGGGGACAGCCGATGTGGAAGCCCGTTGAGCGGTGGCCTCAGGCCGTCATCCGGGGCGGACCGCCTCCGAGACCGCCACGATCAGGGCTTCCACATCGGCTCCCCAGCGTGAGACGAGCGTGAGGTCACGGGCCGGGTCCACCCACAAGAGATGATTGCCGCCGTTGCCCCGGGCACAGCGCCCGGTCGACGGGGCCTGTGGCCACACCACGCGGCCGTCGTTGAGCCACCAGGACAGCCCGTACTCCGGCTTGACGGAACACGGCGTCCACAGTTCCGCGATCCAGCGCCGGGACACGACCCGCCGCCCGGCCCACTCCCCGTCCTCCAGGCAGAGTCGGCCGACGCGGGCCAGGTCGAGCGCGCTGATCCACAGCCCGCCGCCCCAGTGGGCGCCGCACGGCCCTTTCCAGCGCGGCGGGGTCGACCCCCGCCCAGGCATCACTCGCCGGGCCATCGTCCAGGCGTTTCCCTCACGGGACAATGCCGTCCCCCGTCAACCGCTCGCTCCCCTGCTCGATGTCAGTTTCCTGCCAGGCGCCGGGGCGCTTTGACCCGCAGGAGGATCAGCAACGCGGAGGCGAGCAACACGACGCCGGAGACGGTGAATACGGTGACGACGCCGCCGATACCGAATATCAGACCGCCTGCGGCGGCCCCGCCGGCGATGGCGGACTGCACGCCCACCACCACGAGTCCGCCGGCACTTTCTGCCTGGTCGGGCACCATACGAGTCGCCCAGTTCGACCATGCCACCGACACGCCGCCAAAGGCCAGGCCCCAGAGGACCACCAGAAATACGTAACCGGCCTGCCCGGCGGGAAGGAGCGCCACGCCCAGTGCCGCGACGCCCATCAGCGCCGGCGTCAGTGTCAACGTCAGCCGCAGGCTGATCTCCAGGAGCCATCCGGACACCAGCGTGCCCACGAGGTTCGCCACTCCGAAGACGAACAACAGCAGCGCCAATGCGTCGACGTCGACTTTCACCACGGTTTCCAGAGCGGGCCGGATATAGGTGAACAGCGCGTAGTGCCCAATGTGAACCAGCAGCATTCCTACGATGCCCACCCCGAAGCCCGGGCGGCGCAGCACCTCCCACAAGGTGCCCAGCCGTGCCGTGCCATGGGGCGTCATCCGGGGCAGCGTGAACAGTTGGAACACCAACGTCACGACCCCGAGTCCGGCCGCCGCCAGGAAGGTGCTGCGCCAGCCGGCCAGGTCGCCGAGGTAGCTGCCGAGCGGCACCGCCACGATGGTCGCCACCGCGATGCCGCTGAAGATGATCGATACCGCCCGCGGAACCAGAGCCGCGGGCACCAGACGCATCGCCACCGCCGCGGCCATGCTCCAGAAGCCACCGAGTGCGACACCCAGCAGGATCCGCATCAGCATCAGCACTGCCATATTGGTGGCCACGGCCACCAGCAGATTGGATATGATCAATAGGACGGTGAAGCCGAGCAACACCATCCGTCGGTCGATTCTCCGGGTCAGGCTGGCCGTCAGCAATCCGGAAATCATCGCGGCCGCCGCCGTTACCGTCACCGCCTGCCCCGCCAGAGCTTCCGATACTCCCAGGTCGGCGGCCATCGGAGTCAACAAGCTGGTCGGCAGATATTCCGCCGTGAGCAATCCGAATACACCCATCGCCAGCGAGAACACCGCCGCCCAGGACGGTGCGACCGGTTCGGGCGGTATCAATTCCCCATCGGCCGCTTCGCCAGGGTTGGCATCGGGCACGGTGGTGCGCACATCACTACTCAACTGTTTGCTTCTCCCTGAATCGCATGAGAGCTTCGAGTCAAGGCTAGGCACGAACTTCAGGATGAGCTATGACAGAACGTCTGCAATATTTGACCGAGAGTCCGGGTGCGGGGACTCCGGGCGGGGCGCCTGCGGACGGGGCGCCTGCGGACGGGGCGGCTGCGGGTGGGGGGCCTGCGGGGCAGTTCGCCCTGTCGTCCGACCTCATCAGCGAACTGCTGACCAGCATGCGGCTGCGCGGTGTCCGGTATCGTCGTGTCCACGCTGGCCCGCGGTTCGGCCTCAATTTCGATGCCAAGCCCGGACGCGCCTATTTCCACTTCCTCGCCGTCGGCTCCGCCGTCCTGCGTACCGAGGACGGAAGTGTCCATGAGCTCTCGGCCGGAAATGCCGTATTCTTGCCCCACGGCGAGTCCCATCAGCTACTCTCCGGTCCGGATATACCGGTCCGCGGCATAGACAGTTTCGATGCCGTCCCGCTCAGCAATGCGGTGTGTGACGTTGATGCCTGCCCGAGCACCAACCCGAACCCCAGCGCCATCTTCTTCAACGGCTACATGGATTTCGACCTCGGCGGAATGCAGGGCCTCAGCCGGCTGATGCCCGATGTCATGCTGGTCGATGCCGAGGGGAAGCGTTACCCCGGGCTCATGCCGATCCTCACGTCCATGAGGCGCGAAGTCTGCGCCGGACGCGTGGGCTTCGCCGGGATCCTCGCCCGTCTGGCCGAAGTGGCGGCGGCCATGATCGTGCGGGGCTGGGTCGAATGCGGATGCGACAACACCTCCGGCCTCGTGGCCGCGTTGCGCGACCCGCGCCTGGCCTGCGCCATCCTGGCCCTGCACCGGCAGCCCGGGCATCACTGGACCGTGGCCGAGCTGGCGGCGGAATGCAATGTCTCCCGCTCCGTCTTCGCGGACCGCTTCCACACCACGATCGGCATGCCGCCCCTCCGCTACGCCACGGAGCTGCGGATGCTCCTCGCCGGGCAGTGGCTGGCCCAGGACACCGTGCCGATCCAGTCCGTGGCGCAACGCCTCGGCTACACCTCGCAGGCCGCTTTCAGCCGTGCCTTCAAACGCGTCACCGGCCGCCCGCCCGGCGCCAGCAGGGACACCCCGCGGTCAAGGGCTGCTGAGGAGGTGGGCTGACGCGGGTGGGCGGCGTAGCCTCGGGCGTCATGGACACCTCCTGTGCCACCGCGGCCGCGCGGGTCTGTGACCGGATCGAGGCTGCCGACGGGGAGATTCGGGCCTTCGTCCCCGAACCCGGCCGCCGCGAGCGGCTGTTGCGTGAGGCGCGGATGGCCGATGAGCGGTGGGACGGTCCGGGCGGGCGGCCGGCGTTGTTCGGCGTGCCGGTGGGCGTCAAGGACATCGTGCACGTCGACGGATTGCCCACGCGGGCCGGTTCGGACGTCCCCGCCGAGGCGCTGGCCGGGCCGCAGGCGTCGCTCGTCGATCGGCTGCGGGCGGCGGGTGCGCTGGTGGCGGGCAAGACCGTCACCGCCGAGTTCGCCGTGACCGCTCCCGGTCCCACCCGTAATCCGCACCATCTCGGCCACACCCCGGGCGGCTCCAGCAGCGGTTCGGCAGCGGCCGTCGCGGCGGGGATGGTGCCGCTGGCGGTCGGGACCCAGACGATCGGCTCGATGATCCGCCCGGCCGCCTACTGCGGGGTCGTCGGCTTCAAGCCGACCCACGGCCGCATCCCCTCCGACGGCGTGATCGCCAACGCCCCGACCTTCGACACCGTGGGCCTCTTCGCCCCCGACGTGGCGACCCTCGCCCCGGCGGCGGCCGTACTGTGCGACGGATGGCGGCCGTCCGACGACGGCGGGGCGGCGACGGGGCGGCGGCCGGTGCTCGGCGTGCCGCTCGGTCCGTACCTCGACCGCGCCGACGCCGAGGCCAGGAGCATCTTCGAGGAGCGGGCGGGGCGCCTGGAGGCGGCCGGATTCACGGTCCGCCGCATGCCCTTCCCGGATGACTTCGACCGGGTCGTGGCGGAACGGGTGGTGATCGGCCGTTACGAACTGGCGCGGACCCACGCCGTATGGTTTCCGCGCCACGCGGAGCGGTACCGCGAGCAGACCGCCGAGGCGATCCGGCAGGGGCAGCGGATCGGCGACGACGCGTACGCCGCGGCCCTGCGCGAACGTGCCGCCTTCCGGGACCGGCTGGTGGCCGCCATGGACCGGGACGGCATAGACCTGTGGATCACCCCGGCCGCCACGGGCCCCGCGCCGTACGGCCTGCGGAGCACCGGCGACTCCGTGATGAGCCTCCCCTGGAGCTACGCGGGAGTCCCTGCCCTCGCCCTGCCCGCGGGGCGGTCGGCGGGCTCCCTTCCGCTGGGCGTGCAGTGCGTGGCACGGCCGGGGGCGGACGAGCGACTGCTGGCATGGGCCGTCGATCTGGAGCCGACCCTCGGCGGGTCCTCCGCACCCGTATGATGGGTATCCACTCCCATGTACGGAGTTGGGGACGAGATGGGTGCCACATGGTGGCTTATGCAAGGTGAGGCCGCAGTCGGCGAGTTACGCCAGTACGGGGTCGACCAGCCGGTTTTTCTGTGCCACTTCACGCCGGGACCGGCCTGGGAAGCCGTCCGGGCGCATTTCGAGGCATGGTCCGCGCTGCGCGGACCGGACCCCGACGGAAGCCGTACCGCCCACGTCATCCGGTCCATCATGGACCTCGGGCTGCGGCTGGTCCCCACCGACGACAGCCCCTCGATGACGCTGTTCACCGAATGTATCCTGCGCATCGACGGCCATACCGCCCGGCTGCGCTGCTGACCCGCCGCTGAGCACGTCCGTTTCCCCCGCCGGTCCGGCGGGTGGCGGGTAGCGTGCACCCATGGACATCGGTGATGTGGTCGAGGACTTCGAGCTGCCGGACGAGAACGGCGCCGTCCGTTCCCTCAGTGGGCTGCTGGCGGACGGTCCGGTGGTGCTGTTCTTCTATCCGGCGGCCTTCACCCCCGGCTGCACCAAACAGGCGTGCCACTTCCGGGACATCGCGGCGGAGTTCAAGGAGCTCGGCGCCCAGCCGGTCGGAGTCAGCGCCGATTCGGTCGAGAAGCAGGCGGAGTTCGCCCATGCGTACTCCTTCGGCTATCCGCTGCTGTCGGATCCGGAGGGGACCGTACGGGAGCGGTTCGGGGTGAAGCGCGGGATCGCGGCGGTGCCGACCAAGCGGGTCACCTTTGTGATTGATACCGACCGCAAGGTGCTGGAGATCGTCAAGAGTGAGTTCCGGATGAGCGTGCACGCCGACCGCGCGCTGGAGGCTCTGCGCGGCAGGAGCGCGTAAGGCCGCCTGCGCGGCCGCGTGCCGCAAACCGAAAACACGTGATGGGGGTGTCGGCGGAGGCGCGGGGGGTCTTCCCCCACCCCGCCCCTTCCCGGACCGGGGCGCTGCCCCGGCCCCCGCTGGGCTACGCACCAGACCCCGTTCCGGGGGCTCCGCCCCCGAACCCCGGCGGGGGCAGCCCCTTGGACCGCCCCCGCACTCTTCTGACCAGCGGGCGCGGTGCGGGTGGTGTAGGCGCGTACGGTCGGGGCCGGTCGCCGTGGCCCGCCCCGACCGTACGCGACCGTCAGCTCAGCCGCGAGAACGTGAACGAGAACTCGGCCGGCGCCACGTCCAGGCGGTGCTCGTCCAGCACCCCCGGGCCGCAGGACTGGGTGCCGATGCCCTGCTGCCCGTGGTCCAGGTTCACCCACACCGTCTCGTTCGACGCGTCGAGATCCGGGGTGTGCTCGGCCGCGTCGAGCTGCTCGGTGGTCCAGCGGCGCGCGGTGAACCAGAAGGCCGGCTCGCCCTCGATCCGCACCCCGGATCCGTCGGGCGCGGTCAGCCGCACCCAGCGGACGTCGATCCGGGCGCCGTTCTCCTGCGGGCGGACGTACGGCGTCTGGAGCTCGTCGACCGACAGCGCCCACCGCCCCACCCGTGCGGCGGCACGCGTGTCCGGGTACGCCTCGCCGGGGCCGCCGCCGAACCACTCCGCCTCGCCCAGCGCGGCCGGGAGCCCGAGCCGCAGGCCCAGACGCGGCAGCGGGCAGGTCCACTCGCCGAGCGGGGTGACGGAGACCGCCAGGCTCAGCCGTCCGTCCTCATCGGCGGTCCAGCGGTAGACCGTCTCCAGAGCGAAGTCGACGGCGGCGGGCGCGACGCGGGTACGGACGGTCAGCGCACCGTCCGGCGTCGTCTCCACCGCGTCGGTCCGGTGCCGTACCCGATGCAGCCCGAACCGGCGCCAGATCAGGCCCCAGCGCTCGTCCGGCTGCCAGGACGCGCCGTTGTCGTTGTCGGTGGGCGCGCGCCAGATGTCCAGCCGGGGCGGTTCGGTGACGGGCAGCCCGCCGAGCTCCGTCAGGGCGCCGGTGGCCGCGTCGAAGACACCGGGGCCGAGCACGATCCGGTCGTCGTCGCGGCGCGCCGCCTCCCCCGAGGCGAGGGCGCGTGCCCGGCCGGTGCCGGGGGCGGTGGCGGGGAGCTGGGCCCAGGCCACCGTATGGCCCGCCTCGGCCCACGCCGTCGCCGCCGCGAGCCGCGCCTCGACGGTCCACCGGGTCTCCGCCCCCGCCTCGGCGGCGGGCGGTGCCGGGAGCTTCAGATCGGCGGACTCGCCCGGGGGCAGCGGCGGCACCGCCAGCTCACCCGAGCCGATCGCCTCGCCCTCCGCCTCATAGCTCCAGGAGAAGACGAGATGGGACAGATCGGCGAAGTCATGGCCGTTGGTGATCCGGACCGTGCCCTGCGCCCCGTCGCCCTCGATCCGCACCGGCTCGATGACCTTCTTGTACTCGATCAGCCCCGGGGAGGGGGTGCGGTCGGGGAAGACCAGCCCGTCGCAGACGAAGTTCCCGTCGTGCAACTCCTCGCCGAAGTCCCCGCCGTACACGTGGTAGAAGCGGCCATCGGGGGCGCGCCGGGTGAAGCCGTGGTCGATCCACTCCCAGACGAAACCGCCCTGGCAGCGCTCATGCGCCTCGAACAGCCGCTGGTACTCGGCCAGTCCGCCCGGCCCGTTGCCCATGGCGTGCGCGTACTCGCACTGGATGAACGGCAGCGCCCGGCGCTTCGCGTCCAGCTCCGGATCGCCCCACGGCGCCTCGGTGCGCCGGCCGATCTGGTCGACCTCCTCGTGCGGCGCGTACATCCGCGAGTAGACGTCCGTGTCGGCGCAGGACAGATCGCCCTCGTAGTGGATCACCCGGGACGGGTCGCGCTCCCGGATCCAGTCGGCCATGGCGGACAGCCCGCGTCCGGTGCCGCACTCGTTGCCCAGCGACCACATCACGATGGACGGGTGGTTCTTGTCGCGCTCGACCATGCGCTCGGCGCGGTCGAGCAGCGCCGGGGTCCAGCGGTCGTCGTCCACCGGGTTGTTCCGCCAGTCCAGGACGCCGAAGCCATGGGTTTCCAGATCGCATTCGTCGATCACCCACAGCCCCAGCTCGTCGCAGAGCCCGAGGAAGGCCGGATGCGGCGGATAGTGGCTGGTGCGCACGGCGTTGATGTTGTGCTGCTTCATCAGCACCAGATCGCGGCGCATGGTCGCGAGGTCCACCGTTCGCCCGCTCGAAGGGTGGAACTCATGCCGGTTGACGCCGCGGAAGAGCACCCGCCGCCCGTTGACCTTGAGCAGCCCGTCCTCGACCACGACGGTGCGGAAGCCCACGTGCAGCGAGACGCTCTCGCCCACGGTGGTCAGCCGCGCCTCGTACAGCCGCGGTGTCTCCGCCGTCCACGGCTCGACGGGGACGGTGGCGCTCTCCCCGGTGGCCAGGTCAAGACCCAGCTCGGGGACGGTGACCCGGCCACCGGGGTCGGAGTCGATCCGCAGCGTGCCCTCGCCGGTGGTGTGGTCGTACGAGGCGTGGACGAAGTAGTCGGCGAGCGCGCCCTCGGGGCGGTGCTCCAGCGTCACCTCACGGAAGATACCGGGCAGCCACCACTGGTCCTGGTCCTCCAGATAGCTTCCGGAGGACCACTGGTGGACGCGGACGGCCAGCACGTTCCCCGACGGCTCGAGCAGGCTCCCGACCTCGAACTCATGCGGCAGCCGGCTGCCCTTGAAGGTGCCGAGCTCCTCGCCGTTGAGCCAGACCCGGGCGCATGACTCGACGCCCTCGAAGCGCAGCACCGCATCCCCGCCCTCCGGCCAGTCGCCGGGCAGGTCGAAGACGCGCAGATGGTCGCCGGTCGGGTTCTCGGCGGGGACATGCGGCGGGTCCACCGGGAAGGGATAGAGCACATTGGTGTAGATCGGCGCCCCGTGGCCGTGCAGCACCCAGTGGCCGGGCACCGGGAGCTCGTCCCAGCCGCGGGCGTCGTAGCCGGGACGGGCGAAGGAGTCGTCCCCGGCGGTGGCGGTCGGCGACAGCCGGAAGGACCACGTCCCGTTCAGGCTCAGCCGCGCGGCGTCGGAGGATGGGGTCCAGGGGCGCGGCGGCAGCGCTCCCGTGCCGGGGGAGACGTCCTCGTAGTAGGGCAGTGGCGTGTGCTGCGTGGAGCTCATCGTTCTCCTCGGTCAGCCCTTGATACTGGTCTTCTGTGCGGTCATAGGGGAGGACAGCGCGACCTGAACGGCCGTGTGCGACTCCGTTGTCACGAGGGTGTGGAGCGGTTTGTGGCGCGGATCCTCGGTGTGGTGCGGCGGTTCTTCAGTCCCACTGACGCGAGCGAGCCCTCCAAGGCGAAGGTCGCCGCGCCGAGGCTCACGGGGTTGGACGGGATCGGGCACAGCACGATCTCGGTGTTCGCCAGCGGGCGGCGCAGCGCGCGTACCGCCACCGCCGCGCGCACCTCGGCGAGCAGCGGCTCCCCGAGGGCGGCCGCGACCCAACTGCTGAGCACGATCACTTCCGGATTGAGCAGATTGATCAGATCGGCGAGGGCGGCGCCGAGATAGCGCGCGGTGGTGTGCACGACCTTCACGGCCACCGGATCGCCTGCCGTAAGGCCCCGGCCGAGCGCCTCGATGGTGGCCGTCTGGTCGTCCGGGTGCAGCAGCGGGCTGTCCGGGCTCAGCTCGCGCAGATTCCGCATGATGCCGGGGGCGCCGACATAGGTCTCCACACATCCCTGGTTGCCGCAGTGGCACTGCCGTCCGTCCAGGACGAGGGTGGTGTGCCCCCATTCCCCGGCGCTGTTGCTGACCCCGCGGTGCAGGGTGCCGCCGAGCGCCAGCCCGGCCCCCACGCCCGTACCGAGGTTGACCACCACGGCGTCGTTCCGCCCGCGCGCCGCCCCGAACCACTGCTCGGCCACGGTGCAGGCGCGCAGCGGATTGTCGAGGTGGAGCGGGTAGGGGATGTGCTCGGCCAGCAGCCGCAGCAGCGGGACGTCATGCCAGTCCCAGTTGGCCGCGAAGACCGAGACCCCGCCCTCGCGGTCCACCTGCCCCGGCATGCTCACGCCGACACCCAGCACCCGGTCCGCGGCCACGCCCGCCTGCCCGACCACCGAGGACACGGCGTCCGCGATACGCGCCACCACCTTGCCCGGGTCGTTCTCCTCCGGGCGCAACTCCTCGTCCGCGCGGGCCAGGACGGTCAGCGCCAGATCGAACAGCTCGACATGGATATACGTCTCCGCCACATCCACGCCGATCAGCGCGGCGCCCGAGGAGTTGACCGCGATGAGACCGCGCGGCCGCCCGCCGTCGGAGTCCTCGTAGCCGACCTCGACCAGCATCCCGAGGTCGAGCAGCTCACCGACGAGATTCGCCACGGTGGCCAGGCTCAGCTCCGTCGCGGCGGCCACCTCCTGCCGGGAGACGGGGGATTGGGCGACGATATGGCGCAGCACCCCGTAGCGGTTGGCGGTGCGTATATCGCGGGATGTGCGCTTCACGCCCGAATCCCCTCTGCGCGGGCCGGTGCGGTGCCGTGCCGTGCGGTGCCGTGCCGTGCCGTGCTGTGTGGCTGCCGCGCCAGGCTAGAGCGTGGGCCAGACCATGGACAACCCCTTAGCCCAACCCTTGTACGAAGCGGCGGGGGAGCGGGGGAGGGCATAGGGTCGTGGTCTTGAGCTTGCGTTTTAACCTCTGCCTCGGTCGGCTTTTTTGGCTGGTCGAGGCAGGGAAAAGAGACCGCACGGAGCTGAGCGCCGGCTCTCAATCGTCATGCGACACACCGAGGTCGTGACGCATAGTGGTTCTCATGGTTCGAAGCATGTCCCAGACCTCGTACTGGGCCTGGGCTGCGGTCTCCATCGTTTCGCCTGGTTCGGGGGCACCGCGTTCGAGGCGCTTGACCTGGCCGTAGACCTTGTTGAGGGCTTGGTTGACGACGCTCGCTCGTATGAGTACTTCTTCGGGGGCGATCATCTGTGCTTCGGAGTATCGATCCCGGTGCGCGTCCTTCGCTTCGTCGAGTGCGTCGCTGTCGGCGTCCTCCACGCCGCGTTCCCTCATGACGTGCAGGTGGCGGTTGAGTGCTGTGGTGAACTGCCGGGCATCTCGGTTGAGTTCCACATAGCAGGTGCGTCGGAGTGAACGGTTTTCGCGGATCTCATCATGATCACGAACGAGCTCTATTTCCCGACGCTTCGCTTGTTCGGAGCCGCGTTGGGTGAGTAGTGATCCAACTAGGGTTCCTGCGACGCCTGCCACCGCGATGATCACTGAGCTGAGATCCACCAACACACTCCGTGAACTCCTTCGGCCTCGTGCCCGCTGCACATGGCCCAGCCCGTCAAGTTTGCCGCTCCTCGGTGCGCCGGGGTTTGGTGCCCCTCTTGTGATGGGCGGGGCGGCTGTACGTCTCGCCGGTGGCAAGGACTCTGCCCACGTCACGGCGGGTGGCCGGGCGGCGGTTCTTCGAGCCCGGCGGCCCGCGCCCAGCACAACCAGGCCCTCCGGGTCACCCGGCCGCCACTGGCCGGCGGCGACCAGCCTCGCGGATCTGTACGGTGGCCACCGCGGCGACATCGGCGCCGGGCTCCAGGCGGATCGCGTCCAGCACCGCCGTCCAGGACGTGCGGCCGGTTTCCAGCGCGGCCACTACCGAGTACGGCCAGCCGGGCACCATCTGGTGTTTGCCCTCACCCCGGCCGAACGTGTGACAAAAGGCTGGGTCAGCACATGTGTTGGCGTCCGGGCGCAGCCACGGCGAGACGTCTACAGCCAGCACGAGCCGGCCGTCCGCCGCCTTCGGCAATGGCACCCCGACCAGGGCACGTCGTAGCCGTGCGACATCGATCCGGCCCTGATTGAGCGCGGCCGTACAGAGCCCCGTGACCACGACGGTGTTCCGGCGCGAGCGCGAGATCAACCAGCGTCCGCACCGGCCCGTCCGTACACAACAGCGCATCGCATAACTCGAACAACGCATCGCCCCGCGCGGTCAGACACGCGTACAGCTCCGACCGGAAGTGTGATACCTCCGCGAACGCATCCCGCAGGACGCCCTGATCCACCAGATGCACGACCACGGCCTTCGCGTTGATCCACTCAGTGACGGAGCCCAGGATCAGCCGAAGGCCGCCTTCACATCCACTGAACTGCGAAAACGCCGACCAAGTTCGAGCCGCGTTCGACACCGGGCCATAAATGACAAGTTGAGTGCGTGACACTCAGACCACAGCCTTCTGTCGGATGATCTCTTGGGCCCGGCCGGTGAGATCTCGGACATGCCTGTTGGCACGGTGCGGCCGGAGGCGGCGCCGCATCGTCGTGAAATGCTCGTCGGCGCGGGCGGACGACAGACGTTCGTAATCGTTCAGGAACGCGTTCCAGGTGGCGCAGGCCGCTTCAAGGTGGCCCATCTCAAGCTGGCGTTGGGCCAGCAGCCCATTGGCGTGCGCTCGGCCCTGCCGCTCCACGGCGGGGCGTGCGCGGTTTGAGTCCTGCATGGCCTTGACGGACCCCGGCACGTCCCCGAGCGCGTAGAGGACGCTGGAGACGTGGAAGCAGTAGGCGGCTCGGTCGTACCCGCCGATGGCGTCGCGGCGGTTGTCTGCTTTCGAGAGCGCGCTCTCTGTCTCCGCGAGACGCACGAAGGCCTGCCGACGATCCCCCACAAGCGCGGCACCGTGGGCTTGCTGCCCGGTGAGGAACGCGCGCAGACGAGGGCCCGCGGCCGGGGCGGCCTCTGCGGCCGAGTCGGCCAGCTCCAGTGCCTTCTTCGCGTGCTTGAGGTTCGCTGCCTGAAGGGCCATTCCGCGCAGGGTGCGGCAGTACGTGACGTGATCCTCAGCAACTGCGGCCAGCTCCAGCGCCTTGACGTAGTACCGCTGGCCCAGCCCATGAGCCTTCTCATACATGGCCATCCAGCCGAGCAAGTACGTCAGATCAGAAGCCGCGGCAAGCATGCCCGACCTGACGGCGTCGGAAGCCCCCGCCTTGAGCCATGGAGTAACGGTGTTGACGAGGAAGGCCGCCGCCATGGGGCGGGCATGTGCGCCTCCCAGCTCGTCAAGGATGCCGGCGATGCGCTCTGTCATGGTGCGCACCGTGGCCACCTCCCCGGTTCCGATTCGGGTAGTGGGCCCCGCAGAGGTCTGGTACCGCTCGCGCTTCGTCAGCTCGGCAAAGATCGGAACAGGGAGGGCGGCGGCATACAGAGATGTCGCCAGCACCGTGCGGCGGGAGGGATCCATATCTGCCCTTCCGGTGTCGATCAACCCCTCGATGGGGTCGGTACCCGAGTAAGAGGGCGCCTCGGGACCGACCAGGAGCGGAGCGCCGAATCCGGTCTCCGCGCTGGTGACCGGTCGGCCAAGGCGCCGCGAGAGTGCTTCGATGATTGCGGGGCGTGCCTTCTTGTGGGGCATCATCCCGCTCAGCCAGTGCGTCACGGCGGACCCGTCATAGTGCAGTGTCAGACCCATTTCTGCACCCACCCGGTTCACGGCTGCGGCAAACTGACGGTTGGTCTCCCAGCGTGCTTCGTCCAGCAATCCGGCCAGCCCGTCATTGCGTTGACGCTGCGTCATAGGCACCCCGCTCCCTGAAATGCAAGCCGTGCAAGCTTCGGGACTACTCACACGGTACCGCTGGCTTACGCGGCGTAGTTACGTAGTGCGCCAGGTACCACCCGGTGCCCAAGCCGATCAGCCGGGGAGCGAGATGTGACGGACGACAGCGGGGCCGCAGAACACGCAATTGGACGGATCAGGATGGACACCACCACGGGGCGAGTGGGCATCGTGATTGATGTCCGGGAGACCGGCATCGATCTGCGGGGCCCCACTCATGGGGCGCGGGCGTGGACTGCGAAGCCGGAAGACCTGCGCATCGCAACCCGGGAAGAGATCACACACGCCTATCTCGGAAAACGGTCCCTTGACGCTCAACCGAGCCGGCGTGACGTCGTCATGGGACGTGTACGCGGACGTGGCCACGAAGTGGTGCCCGGCGTGACGGTTGTCCGGCACGACGAGTCATGAGAGGCGAGCGCATGCAGTCCGCAAGCGGCATCGGAGCCTACCTGGAGCGGCGCCGGCCCGCCCTTGAGCGGACTTCTGACGGCACGGCGTCCTACGAGGAGATGGGGCGAGCCGCCATCCAGGCGGCCTCGCTCTACCTGGCGAGCCCGACCACCTCTCTGGAGGATGCCCGGGCCGTGATCGTTCTCCTTCAGTTCGAGCTGGACAACATGATCAGGGTCGCGCAGGCCCGCAAGCGACGGCTCGAACAGGCTGAAGAGCTGAGGGCGAGCTGAGGCGAAGGCTCAGCCGGTTTTGAGTACCGCGCGGACGACGGGCCCGGCGGCATCTCCGCCGTGGCCACCGCCGATGACCACGGCGGCTGCCGCCACATCGTTCCGGTAGGCGGTGAACCAGGCGTTGGTCTTGGGCTGGCCGTCGATCTCGGCCGAACCCGTCTTGGCCCCGATGTCGCCGGTGAGCCCGGACATCGCCCGGGCGGCGGTGCCGCTCGTCGCGGTCAGCCGCATCATCGCCCTGAGCTGCGACCTGGTGGCCGGGCCGAGGCTGCGGTCGCTGGTGGCGATCTCCCGGTGGTCGACCGAGCGCGGCACGATGACGGGCTGCTTGAAGGTGCCGGTCTGGGCGGTGGCCGCGACGGAGGCGATGGTGAGCGGGTTCATCTGGACCGTGCCCTGGCCGATCATGGCGGCGGCCTTGTCGTCGCCGCTTCCGCCCGGCACCTCGCCGTCGAAGGTGGTGACGCCCACCCGCCAGTTCAGGCCGAGGCCGAACACGGACCGCGCCTCCTGGGCCACCGCGCCATCGGGCACGGCTCCGGCGAGCGAGACGAACGCGGTGTTGCAGGACGCCGCGAAGTCCTGCGCGAAGGTGGCGCCGGGGTTCTCGCTGTCCTCGACGTTGTGGAACGTCATGCCCTGTGCGTACGCCGCCGTCTTCGGGCATGGCACCAGGTGGCCCGGGCTGACCTTGCCCGCCTCCAGCAGGGTGGCCGCGGTGACTATCTTGAACGTCGACCCCGGCGCGGTCTGCCCCTGCAGCGCGGCGTTGAACTCGGCCTGGTCGGAGTTGGCCACCGCCAGGATCTCCCCGGTGCTGGGCTTGAGGGCCACCACCGAGGCGCCGTCGCGGGTGGCCACCGCCTTCTCCGCGCGCTTCTGCACCCCGGGGTCGAGGGTGGTGCGCAGCGTGCCCGGCGTGCCCTTCTTCACCACATGAAGCGTCGCTCCGGCGGTCCCGTCGGCCTCGACCGCCGACACCTCCACTCGCGCCGTGCCCCCGGCGTCCGCTCCGTATCTCGCCCGCAGTGCGATCAGTACCGGGTCGAGCGAGGGATAACGGCCCTGCCGCAGCTCCTCGCCGTCGCGGTCCAGCACCCGCACCGGCGGATTGTCCGCCAGATCCGTCCGTACGGACTCATCGGCCGCGAGCTTGGGATGGAGGACCGAGGGTCTCCAGTCGACCAGCGGCTTCTTGGTCGTCCGGCCGCGCACCACGGTCAGCCGTGACTCGTACGTCCAGCTCGAACGGGTCTTGTCGAAGAGCACTTCGGCCTTGACGGTGAACGGCACCATGGTGCCCCGCGCCGTGCCCGGGGTGACTGTCACCCTCTGCACATGGCCGTCGTCGCGATAGCCGCTCAGCGCGCCGATGGCCGCCTCGGCGTCATTGGTCAGCCCGGCGGCCAGCATGTCATTGCCGTCCGCCCATGCGTCCAGGAATTCCCGGGCGGTCCGCCGGGTCTCGTCCGCGGTCACCGGACCGTCATGGGGCGCGGTGGTATCGCCGCTGGTCACGCCCGTGTAGAGGTTGTATCCGCCGTACCCGGCGACGCCCAGAAGCCCCGCCGCCACCGCTCCGAAGACGACCTTGCCCACAGCCCCCATGGCGTCCCCCCGGTTTTCAGATGTGGTCGGCTCGTGCCGCTCGTGCCGCTCAGGCGGCCTTCTCCACCTCGCCGCGCAGCGCCCGTGTGTAGACCTTCAGCAACCGGCTGTACTCGGCCCGCTCCGAAGGCCGCAGTGCCCGGCCTGCCCGGGCCCGCAGAAAGACGCGAATCGCCTCGTTGGCCTGGTCGGTGGAGGAGGTGGTCAGTAAGGCAGGTTGATGAGTAGGAGTCGGACGCATGCCATAAGAGTAGAGGCCCCTACCGACAACGGCATCGGCGTAAACCGCCCAACTGCGGTGTTACCGGCGGTATGTGAGGAAGACCGCATCGCCTGCACGGGTGTTCCTTCGCCTGCCCCTATGGCATATGCCCCGCCGTGGCCGGGGTATGCCTCCCGCGCTTATCAGCTCTGACCAGCGGTTTCCGGCCCGGCCGGCGGCGCTGTGAGGATCACTTCGAGGGTGCGGGGGCCGTGGACGCCTTCGACGCGATCGAGTTCGATGTCACTTGTCGCGGACGGGCCCGAGATCCAGGTCAACGGACGGGTGGGGTCGAGGCGTTCGAGGCCCTCGGGGACGGAGTCCACGACCTGGTCGGGCACCCGGATGACACAGATGTGGTGGTCGGGAACCAGGGTGATGCGGCGGCGGCCCTGGTCGGGGGCGGCGTCCAGGACCACCGTGCCGGTCTCGGCGATGGCCACCGAGCAGGCCGTCACCACGCTGGAGACCGCGTCCAGGTCGTGCGGGGTCAGCTCCGCCGTGTCCGGGACGCGGCGCACCGCGTCGGGGACGGCGGACAGCCAGGAGTCGGGCAGGCCGGGGGGTACGGCCACGCTCGTCGCGCCGCGGTCGGTGAGGAGACGGGCGATCAGGGCGGGGAGGGAGGGGGCGTCGACGCGGTGGACGATCGCGCGGTAGTCGGCCAGGTGCTCGGCGAGGAGGTCCACGGTCTCGGTGGGGGTGCGGTCGCCGTGGACGCGGTGGTAGGTGCGCTCGACCGGCACCGCGTCGGGCGTCTCGGCGCGCGGCACATCGGCCAGGGCGCGGCGGATGCGGGCCATGACCAGGGCGCGGGAGCCGGGGCTCTGGGTGTCGGGGGCCTCGGTGCTGTGGGCGCCGGGGTTCTGGGTGCTTTGGATGCCGGGGTGGTGCGCGCCGGGGTTCCCGGAGCCGGGGTCTTGCGGGGTCATGTGGTCTTCCTTCCCTCCGTGCCGCTCCCGCCCCGGGTGCGTTGCCACCAGTCGCGGAACGACTCCTCCGGCACCTTCGGCAGCTCCCGCGTATCGCTCCACGCCCGCCCCGGACCGGGCAGCCGGCTCGGATGGAAGCGGCGGGTACGGGAGGCCAGACGCTGGCCGGTGCGCAGCACCCGCGGGTGGTCCAGGGCCCAGCGGGCGGCGCGCATCGCGGCGCGCTCGGCGGCGTGGCCCTTGGCGGGCTTGATGACGGTGCGGGTGCCACGGATGGAGACGGGGCCGCCCTCGACCACGCGCTCACGGAGGTGGACCAGGATCTCCGGGATGTCGATGGCGACCGGGCACACCTCGTAGCACGCCCCGCACAGGGACGACGCGTACGGGAGGGAGGCGTCCAGTTCGCTCTGGGTGCCGCGCAGTTGGGGGGTCAGGATCGCGCCGATCGGCCCCGGATACGCCGATCCGTAGGCATGGCCGCCCGCCCGCTCGTACACCGGGCACACATTGAGACACGCCGAGCAGCGGATGCAGCGCAGCGCCTGGCGGCCCACGGTGTCGGCGAGGGTGTCGGTACGGCCGTTGTCCAGGAGGACGAGGTGGAAGGTGCGGGGCCCGTCCGCGTCCGTGGTGCCGGTCCAGGTGGAGGTGTACGGGTTCATCCGCTCGGCGGTCGAGGAGCGGGGCAGGAGCTGAAGGAAGACCTCCAGGTCCTGGAAGGTGGGGATGACCTTCTCGATGCCGACGACGGAGATCAGCGTCTCGGGGAGGGTCAGGCACATCCGGCCGTTGCCCTCGGACTCCACGACCACGAGCGTGCCGGTCTCCGCGACCATGAAGTTGGCGCCGGAGATCCCCACCTTGGCGTTCAGGAACTTCTCACGGAGGTGCAGCCGCGCGGCCTCCGCCAGATCGGCGGGCGCGTCGGTCAGCCCCTCCGGGGCCGGGCGGCCCCACTCGGCCATCTTCTCCGCGAAGATGTCGCGGATCTCGCCGCGGTTGCGGTGGATCGCCGGGACCAGGATGTGCGACGGGAGGTCGTCGCCGAGCTGCACGATCAGCTCGGCGAGATCGGTCTCGTACGCCGTGATCCCCGCGGTGGCGAGGGCGCCGTTCAGGCCGATCTCCTGCGTGGCCATCGACTTGACCTTGACGACCTCGCGCTCGCCCGTCGCCTGCACCAGCTCGGTGACGATCCGGTTCGCCTCGTCCGCGTCCGCCGCCCAGTGGACGTGGCCGCCGGCCGCCGTGACCGCGCTCTCCAACTGCTCCAGATAGTGGCCGAGATGGCGCAGCGTACGGTCCTTGATGGCCGCGCCCGCGGCGCGCAGCGGCGACCAGTCGTCGAGCTCGGCCACCGCCGTGGCGCGCTTGGCGCGGATCGTGTGGGTGGCGTGGCGGAGGTTGGCGCGTAGCTGGGTGTTCCGGGTCGAGGCGTCGGCCGCCGCCGGGAAAGCGGGCATCCCCAGGTAGGTGGCTTGGTGGGTTCCGCTCACCAGACGTTTCCTTCCGTGCTGGCCAGGATCTCGGCGATGTGGACGGGGCGGACCGTGGAGCCCTGGCGGGCGAGTGTGCCGCCGATGTGCATCTGGCAGGAGTTGTCGACCGTGCACACGGCCTCGGCGCCGGTCGCCGTGATGTTGCGCGCCTTGTCCGCCCCCATGGCCGCCGAGACGGCCGCGTTCTTGACGGCGAACGTACCGCCGAAGCCGCAGCACTCGTCGGCGCCCGGCAGCTCCACCAGGTTCAGCCCCTTCACGGCGGCGAGGAGCGAACGCGGGCGGTCGCCGAGCCCCAGCATCCGCAGCCCGTGGCAGGTGGGGTGGTAGGTCACGGTGTGCGGGTAGTACGCGCCGACGTCGGTGACCTTCAGGACGTCGGTGAGGAATTCGGTCAGCTCGTACGTCTTGGGGACGGCGTCGGCCGCCGCGTCCGCGAGCTCCTGGCCACGACCCTCGGCGGCGGCCTTGGCGCCGATCCGGGGGTAGTTGTCCCGCACCATCGCCGCACACGAACCCGAGGGCGCCACCACGTAGTCGTAGTCGCGGAACGCGGCTGCGTAGCGGCGCACCAGCGGTTCGGTCTCGTGGCGGTAGCCGGTGTTGAACTGCGGCTGGCCGCAGCAGCTCTGCCCCTCCGGGAAGCCGACCTCCACGCCGAGCCGTTCGAGCAGCGTGACCACGGCCTGGCCGGTGTGTGGATAGAGGGTGTCGTTGACGCAGGTGATGAAGAGCGCTACGCGCACGGTTCCTCCTCGTCGCCCGGGCCGGTGGCGGCCCTTGTGACCTGTGCGGCCCCCAGCCGGGCGGCTGCCCGGTCCCACGCCGAATGATCACCTGTGGGCTCATACTGCCTCAGTGGCTGGGTGCTGTGAAGCAGCGAGCGCAATTCTGGCAAACCACCGGTGATCGCTCCGGCCGCCCGGGCCTGGACCAGGACGTTTCCGAGGGCCGCCGCCTCGGCCGGGCCCGCGATGACGGGGAGCCCGCAGGCGTCGGCGGTGAGCTGGCACAACAGGGTGTTGTGCACACCGCCGCCGACGATGTGCACGGTGCGGACCGTACGGCCGGACAACCGCGCGGCGTCGTCGATCGCGCGGCGGTGGGCCAGGGCGAGGGAGTCCAGGACGCAGCGGGTGGTCTCGGCCGGGGTACGGGGGACGGGCTGGCCGGTGCGGCGGCAGGCGTCGGCGATGCGGTCGGGCATGTGGTGCGGGGCGATGAAGGCGGGGTCGCCGGCGTCGACCACGGAGCGGAGGGGGGTGGCTTGGGCTGCCGCTTGGAGGAGTGCGGTGAGGTTCGTACTGCCCGTACTGCCCGTACTGCCTGTACTGCCTGTACCGCCCGTACTGCCCGTACTGCCCGTGCGGGCGCCCTCGGTTTCCCAGGCGCGGACGCACTCCTGGAGCATCCACAGCCCCATGATGTTGCGCAGATAGCGGACCGTGCCGTCCACGCCCAGCTCATTGGTGAAGTTGGCCGCGCGGCTCGCCTCCGTGAGCACCGGCGCGTCCAGCTCCAGCCCGGCGAGGGACCAGGTGCCGGTGGCGATGTACGCGAAGTCGGGTGTGGTGGCCGGGACGCCGACGACGGCGGAGGCGGTGTCGTGCGAGCCGACGGCGGTCACGGGGAGGGGGGTGGTGAGGCCCGTCTCGGTGAGGACCTCTTGGCGCAGGGTTCCGGCGGCGTCGCCCGGGTGGCGGAGGGGCGGGAAGAGCGTCAGATCGATGCCCAGGGCCTGCGCCACGGGGGTGGCCCAGTCGCGGGTGCGGGGGTCGATGAGCTGGGTGGTGGAGGCGTTCGTCAGCTCGGTGCCGGGCTCGCCGGTCAGCCAGTACGAGATGAGGTCGGGGATGAGGAGGAGGCGGTGGGCGGCGGCGAGGGCGGGGGTGCCCTGGGCCGAGACGAGCTGGTAGACGGTGTTGAAGGGGAGGTGCTGGATGCCGGTGGCGGCGTAGAGGGCCTGGGGCGAGAGCGCTTTCGCGACCTTTTCGGGTGCGTTGGTGGTGCGGGGGTCGCGGTAGTGCACGGGGTTGGCGAGGAGGGTGCCATCGGCGGCCAGCAGGCCGTAGTCGACCGCCCAGGTGTCGATGCCGATGCTGGTCAGGGGGTGTGGGGTGCGGTTCGCTGCCGCCTTCAGGCCGTTCAGGACGCCCTGGTAGAGCGACATGATGTTCCAGTGCAGGGTGCCCAGGACGCGGGTGGGCTGGTTGGGGAAGCGGTGCGCCTCGTGGAGGGTCAGCCGTTCGGGGGCGACCTCACCGACGATGACGCGGCCGCTGGACGCACCGAGGTCTACGGCGGCGAAGCGGTGCTCTTTGGTGGACACGTGGACCTCGTGGTGGGTGGGGTGCGTGGTGGTTGGTGTCTTTCGTACGGGGCGGGGGCCGGGGCCTCCGGGGCGTGGCCCTGGACCGTATATTTACGGCGCCATTGGCCGGGGGCGTGCTGTGGGCCGGAGATCGGCGCCACAAATACGCCCCTGGCCTTCGGCATGGGGAACCCCGAGCGTCCAGGACCCCACCCCTCCGACCCCGTCCCCCTCACGCGCGTGTCAGCGCAGGAACGCCGCCGCGACCCCGGCGTCGACGGGGATGTGCAGACCCGTGGTGTGGGTCAGGTCGCCGCCCACGAGCGTGAAGACCGCGTTCGCCACGTGGGTCGGGAGTACCTCGCGCTTGAGCAGGGTGCGTTGGGCGTAGAACTCGCCCAGCTTCTCCTCGGGAACGCCGTACACGGCGGCGCGTTGCGCCCCCCAGCCGCTTGCGAAGATGCCGGAGCCTTGGACTACGCCGTCGGGGTTCACGCCGTTGACCCGGATGCCGTGCTCGCCCAACTCGGCTGCGAGCAGGCGGACTTGGTGGGCCTGGTCGGCCTTGGTCGCGGAGTACGCGATGTTGTTCGGGCCCGCGAACACGGCGTTCTTGGAGGTGATGTACACGATGTCGCCGCCCATGTTCTGGGCGATGAAGGTCCGTGCCGCCTCGCGGGAGGCCAGGAAGCTGCCTCGGGCCATGATGGTGTGCTGGAGGTCCCAGTCCTGGGTGGTTGTTTCGAGGAGGGGCTTGGAGATGCTGATCCCGGCGTTGTTGACCAGGATGTCCACTCCGCCGAAGTCCAGGGCTGCCTGGGCGAACGCCGCCTTGATCTGCTCTTCCGAGGTGACGTCGGCGGTTACGGCGGTGGCCTTGTCCGGGCCGCCCAGCTCCTGTGCGACGGCTGCGGCCGAGTCGGCGTTGATATCCGCCACTACTACGCATGCGCCCTCGGCCACCAGGCGGTGGGCGATCGCCTTGCCGATGCCTGAGCCGGCGCCGGTCACCAGGGCGATACGGGTCGCGAGGGGCTTGGGCTTCGGCATGCGCTGGAGCTTGGCCTCTTCCAGCGCCCAGTACTCGATGCGGAACTTCTCCGACTCCTCGATGGGGGAGTAGGTCGACACCGCTTCCGCGCCGCGCATGACGTTGATCGCGTTGACGTAGAACTCGCCTGCCACGCGGGCGGTTTGCTTGTCCTTGCCGTAGCTGAACATCCCGACGCCGGGGATCAGCACGATGGCAGGATCCGCGCCGCGCATGGGAGGGGAGTCCGGGGTGGCGTGGTTGTTGTAGTAGGCCGCGTAGTCGGTGCGGTAGGTGGTGTGGAGTTCCTTGAGGCGGGTGATCGTCTCGTCGAGGGGGGCGTCGGGCGGGAGGTCCAGGACCAGGGGGCGGACCTTCGTACGGAGGAAGTGGTCCGGGCAGGAGGTGCCGAGGGCCGACAGGCGTGGGTGTTCGGCGCGGGAGACGAAGTCCAGGACGGTGTCGTTGTCCGTGAAGTGGCCCACCTGGGGGCGGTCCGTGGAGGCCAGACCGCGGAGCACCGGGGCCAGGGCGGCCGCGCGGGCGCGGCGCTCGGCCTCGGGGAGGGCGGGGTGGACGACGGGGCCGAACGGGTCCGTCTTGCCGCGTGCGGTGAGGAACTCCTCGGCGGTGCGGATGATGCGGAGGGAGTTCGCCTCACACTCGGCGGAGGTGTCGCCCCAGGCGGTGATGCCGTGGCCACCGAGGATGCAGCCGATGGCCTGCGGGTTGGCCTTTTTGATGGCGGCGATGTCCAGGCCCAGTTGGAAGCCGGGGCGCCGCCAGGGCACCCACACGACGTGGTTGCCGAAACACTCCTTGGTGAGCGCCTCGCCGTCGGCCGCGCAGGCGAGGGCGATGCCGGAGTCGGGGTGGAGGTGGTCCACGTGGGCGGCGTCGACCAGGCCGTGCATGGCGGTATCGATGGACGGCGCGGCCCCGCCCTTGCCATGCAGGCAGTAGTCGAACGCCGCGACCATCTCGTCCTCGCGCTCCACCCCCGGGTAGACCTCGGTGAGCGCGCGAAGCCGATCCAGCCGGAGCGCGGCGAGCCCGGAGTGGGCGAGGGTGCCCAGATCGCCACCGGAGCCCTTGACCCACATCAGCTCGACGTCCTGCCCCGTGACGGGGTCGGTCGCGGTGCCCTTGGCGGAGGTGTTTCCGCCCGCGTAGTTGGTATTGCGGGGGTCGGCGCCGAGCCGGTGCGATCGCTCCAGGAGCGTGGCCGCCTCGGGGTGGGGTTCTGCGGTCATGTCGTCCTTTTTGTGTGGGCCAGGCCGGTCTCAGCGGGTGGGTCTCGGCGGCGGGAGACGTGTCCCGCACGGGTGCGCTGGGGGCAGTAGTGGTCGAGGGCGGTGCCAAGGAGTTCGGGGCGAAGCCCCGCGTGTTTGGGGCGGCGTTCTGGGGTGTTCGGGCGGGGCCCCGGCGAGTTCGGTGCAGAACTCCTGGGGCTTGGGGCGAAGTGGGTCGGAGCCGCGCGTGTTTGGGATGGCTTCTTGGGGTGTTCGGGCACGGCCCGTCGGGTTCGGGTCGGAGTCCCTGAGGTTTGGGACACCGCCCCGGGAGTTCGGGGCGAAGCCCTGGGCCCGCGTCGGAGTCCCTGGGGTCTGGGGCAGCGCCCCGGGGGGCGCGGGGCGGAGCCCCCAGGGGGTGTGGGGCGCAGCCCCCAGGGGGTGTGGGGCGCAGCCCCGGGCCCCCTGGGGCCCGGGGGCTTGCCCCCGGGTTCGGGAAGGGGCGGGGTGGGGGAAGGCCCGCCGCAGGCGCTACGCCCCGCGCTACGCCCCCCACCCCGCCTGCTGCCCACCCACCCGCTCCGAAACGATCCGCTCCGCCCACCCCGACCCCCGGTACGCGGCCATCGGGTCGGCGCCGATGCCCAGTTCCTCGCGGACTTCGGCGAGCAGCGGCCGCACATCGGTGTTGTAGGCGTCCATCAGAACCGCGTTGGCCCCGAGCACATCGCCCGTGCGCTGGGCGGCGGCCAGCGCGTCACCGTCGACCAGGAGGGCCTTGGCCGTGGCTTCCTGGACGTTCATGACGGAACGGATGATCGCCGGGATCTTGGGCTCGATGTTGTGGCACTGGTCGAGCATGAAGGCGACCCCCGAGGTCAGCCCGCCGCCGCGGACCACCTCGTACATGATCCGGAAGAGCTGGAAGGGGTCGGCGGCGCCCACCATGAGGTCGTCGTCCGCGTAGAAGCGGGAGTTGAAGTCGAAGGCGCCGAGCTTCTTCTCGCGCAGGAGGAGGGCGACGATGAACTCGATGTTGGTGCCGGGGGCGTGGTGGCCGGTGTCGACGCACACCTGGGCCTTGGGGCCGAGCTTCAGGCAGTGGGCGTAGGCGGTGCCCCAGTCCGGGACGTCCGTGGTGTAGAAGGCGGGCTCGAAGAACTTGTACTCCAGCAGCATGCGCTGGTCGTCGCCGAGGCGGTCGTAGACGGCGGTCAGGGCCTCGGCGAGGCGGTCCTGGCGGGCCGCGATGTCGTCCTGGCCGGGGTAGTTCGTGCCGTCGGAGAACCAGAGCTTGAGGTCGCGGGAGCCCGTGGCGTCCATGATGTCGACGCACTCCAGGAGGTGGCCCAGGGCCTTGCGGCGGACCGCCGGGTCGGGGTGGGTGACCGAGCCCAGCTTGTAGTCGTCGTCCTGGAACACGTTGGAGTTGATGGCGCCGAGTTTCAGGCCGCGTTCCTCCGCGTACTTGGCGAGCGCCCCGTAGTCCTCGACCCGGTCCCAGGGGATGTGGAGGGCCACGGTGGGCGCCACTTTGGTGAAGGCGTGCACCTGGGCGGCGTCGTCCAGCTTCTCCTGGGGGGAGCGCGGCACACCGGGCTGGGCGAAGACCTTGAACCGGGTTCCGGAGTTGCCGTACGCCCATGACGGCGTCTCGACCGCCTGGCTCTTGAGGGCCGCCTTCACGGCTGGAACGTCAGACATGAATCTCCTTCATGAAACGATTCAAGAAACCTAGCCGCGCGGTCGGCCACGCGTCAAGAAGTGGTGGGTCCCCGAGCCCACGGCGAACACCGCGCAACCGTCCGCCATCCGCAGGAGGCGGCCGCCGCGGCGGGTCACGTCCGGTGCGCGGCGTGCGGGGACCCAGATCTGTGCGGTGGTGTTGACGGGGATGGACACCGTGAGCGTGAAGTCCTCGCCCTGGGACCACCGGGTGGTGACCGGGCCGAAGAGGGAGTCGTAGCGGCCCTCGGCGGAGCGCACTTCGCCGCCGGGGCGGGGCCGGATGAGGATCTCGCGGAAGCCGGGGGCGGCGGGGGCGATCCCGGTGATGTTCTGGTACATCCACTCGCCGACCGAGCCGTAGGCGTAGTGGTTGAACGAGTTCATTCCGACGTCCTGGAAGCTCCCGTCCGGCTTGATGGAGTCCCAGCGCTCCCACATCGTGGTGGCGCCCCGGTCGATCTGGTACCCCCAGGAGGGGAATGTGCGCTGGTGGAGCAGGCGGTAGGCGACGTCGGTGTGACCGGTCTCGGTGAGGGTCGGGAGCAGCCGCGGGGTGCCGAGGAAGCCGGTGGACAGATGCCAGTCGCGGTCCTGGATGAGGGCCACGAGCCGGTCGGCGGCGGGCTTGCGGAGGGCGGCGGGGAGCAGGTCCATGGAGAGCGCCAGGACGTACGCGGTCTGAGTGTCGCCCTTGATCCTGCCGTCGGCGGAGACGTAGGCGCGGTTGAAGGCCGCCTTGATGCGGGCCAGGAGGTCTTCGTACGGGGCCGGGTCCTCGTCCAGGACGTGTGCGGTGCGGGCGACGAGGTCGGTGGCGTGGGCGAAGTAGGCCGTGGCGATGACGTCCTTGGGGGTCTCCGCCTCGACGCTGAGCCAGTCGCCGTAGCCCTCGGCGGGCCGCAGCAGGCCGGTGCTGTGCTGCTCCAGAAAGGTGATCCAGCGGCGCATGGCCGGCCAGTTCTCGCGCAGCACCTGGGTGTCGCCGTAGGCCTGGTAGAGGTTCCAGGGCACGGTCACCCCGGCGTCGCCCCAGCCCGCCACGCCGTCGCCGACGTCGCCGAGGTTGGGTGCCACATTGGGGAAGGAGCCGTCGTCGGTCTGGCCGTCGCGCATGTCCTGGAGCCACTTGGTGAGGAAGCGGGCGGACTCCATGGCGTAGGCGGCGGTGCTGGAGAACACGTTGATGTCGCCGGTCCAGCCGAGCCGTTCGTCCCGCGCGGGGGTGTCGGTGGGGATGGACAGGAAGTTGCCGCGCAGGCCCCAGGTGATGTTGGAGTGGAGCTGGTTGAGCATCGCCGAGTCGGTGTGGAAGGACATGGTGAACGGCGCGGCGGTGTGCATGACCCGGCCCGTGACCGCGTCGAGGGCGGGCTTTCCGGGGTAGCCGGTGACCTCGACGTAGCGGAAGCCGTGGAAGGTGAAGCGCGGCTCGTAGGTCTCGGGGCCGCCGCCCTTGAGGGTGTACGTGTCGACGGGGCGGGCGGTGCGCAGGTTGGCCGTGTAGGCGGTGCCATCGGGGTTGAGCACCTCGGCGTGGCGGATCCGGATCTTCCGGCCGGCCGGGCCCGAGACGGTGAGGCGGACGCTGCCGACCATGTTCTGGCCCAGGTCGAAGAGGTGGACGCCGGGGGCGGGTTCGGTGACCTTGAGGGGCTTGATCTCGCGTTCCACGCGGGTCGGGGCGTCGGTCTGGGCCACGACCTCGGCGGTGATGTCCGCGGCCGTGACGGCGGGCTGCCAGCCGGTGTCGTCGAAGCCCGGTGAGCTCCAGCCCGGGGTCTCCTTACGGGCGTCGTACTCCTCGCCCATCAGCACGTCGGCGGTCAGCAGCGGGCCGGTGGCCGCGCGCCACTGCTGGTCGGTGGTGATGCGCTCGGTGCTGCCGTCGGTGTACACGACCTCCAACTGGGCGAGCAGGGCGGGGTGGTCGCCGTACTGGGCCTGGCCGAGCCAGGCGATGTTCCCGGCGTACCAGCCGGGGGCGAGGGTCACACCGAGGGCGTTGGCCCCGGGGTGGAGGGCGTCGGTGATGTCGTAGGTCTGGTACGCCACCCGCTTGCGGTAGTCCGTCCAGCCGGGCGCCAGTTGGTCGCGGCCGACGCGGACGCCGTTGAGCTGCGCTTCGTACAGGCCCAGCGCCGTGGCGTAGAGCCGGGCGCGCGCGACGGGCTTGGTGAGCCGGAAGGTGCGGCGCAGTTGGGCGGGGGACTGGAGGGGCAGCACCCTGCCCCA
This sequence comes from Streptomyces violaceusniger Tu 4113, assembly GCF_000147815.2. Classification (NCBI taxonomy): domain Bacteria; kingdom Bacillati; phylum Actinomycetota; class Actinomycetes; order Kitasatosporales; family Streptomycetaceae; genus Streptomyces; species Streptomyces violaceusniger. The sequence continues at coordinate 3,352,993 of NC_015957.1, forward strand.
GGGCCCACTGCCCCAGGTGGCCAGCTTCTTGGCGGCGGCCCAGCCGCTGTCGTCGAAGTCCGGGTCCGGCCAGGCGGCGGGGGGTTTCGTGTCGGTCGTGCGCCAAGTGGCGTCCGTGTGGTGGTGGGTGGTGGTGCCGTCCTCGGTGGTGAGCTCCAGGGTGGCGAGCAGCCCCGCCGGGCCCTTCTCGGCGTTGGTGGCCGAGATGGCGAGGGCGGCGGCGCCCTGGTGGAGGAACTCGGTGACGTCGACGGTGGCCGGGTGGCTCCACGCCTTGAGCACGCCCAGGGCCTCGCGGGCAGCGACCTCCGTGCCGTTCACATGGGCGGTGAAGCCGTCGTCGGCGGCCACCACCAGCCGGGCGCGCCGGACCGTGCCCGTGGCCCGAACCGCGGCGCGGAACCACCGGGTGGCCGCCGGGGCCTCGGTGGCCGGATCCCCTTCGGGGAACCAGATCCAGGAGGCGCCGTCCAGGGCCGGGGGCGTGGTCAGCGCGGCGGGCGCGGTGATCCAGCGCGCCTGCCACTGCCCGTCGCCCAGCAGCCCCGTCTCCCACCAGGCGGGGGCGGACCACGGGGAGGGGCGGCCGTGGTCGTCCCAGACCCGCACCGACCAGTGGTACCGGGTGCGCGGACGCAGGGCCGGACCGTCGTAGGGGACCAGGACCGATTGGCGTGAGGTCTGCTTGCCGCTGTCCCAGACGTCGGGGTCGCCGAGCCGGTCGGGGGAGGTGGCGACCCGGATGTGGTATGCGCTCTGCGACTGGTCGCGGGCGTCCGAGTCGAGGATCCAGCTCAGGCGGGGGCGGGGGGTGTCGAGGCCGAGCGGATGGGGCGCGTACTCCACCGTCGTGCTCCGGACCAGCAGCCCGGCGGCGGGGCGGTCCTCGGCGGTGGCGGACGGGGTGAGAGCGGGCAGACCCGTGAGGGCCGTACCGGTGGCAGCGGTGGTGGCGAGCAGGTGACGTCTGCTGATCACGGTCTTCCTCCAGGAACGGCTGGCAGGAACGACGGGCAGGAGCGACTGACTGGAACGACTGACAGGAGCGACGGGCGGCAACGATGGGATGAAAACGATTCAACCCAAGGCGCCTGGACCGTAGGGCCGGAGTTCAGGGTGCGTCAAGGGGGCTGAATCGATGTGGGTATATCCCGTGCACACCCCCTTGACGGCCGCAAAGTGCACGGCTAGCTTCCCGGAATCCAGCATTGAAACATTTCATTTCCCGCCCTGGGTATGCGTCAGGAGACTCCGTGAGCCAGCCTGCTTCGACCGGTGTGCCGGTCCTCGCCCTCGAGGGGGTGAACAAATCCTTCGGCGCCGTACGGGCCCTTCGCGATGTCTCGCTCGAGCTCTTCGCCGGTGAGGCCCATGCCCTGGCCGGTGAGAACGGGGCGGGCAAGTCGACGCTGATCAAAGCCCTCGCCGGGGTGCACCGGCCCGACTCCGGCCGGGTGCTGCTGGACGGCGAGCCGGTGGTCTTCCACGGCCCCGCCGACGCGCGCGACGTCGGCATCGCCGTCATCTACCAGGAGCCCACGCTCTTCCCCGATCTGTCCATCGCCGAGAACATCTTCATGGGCCGTCAGCCCCGCCGGGCCCTCGGCCGGATCGACCACAAGGCCGTACGGACCTCCACCGCCGCCCTGATGGCGCGGCTCGGCGTCGATCTCGACCCGGACCGGCCCGCCCGGGGCCTGTCCATCGCCGATCAGCAGATCGTCGAGATCGCCAAGGCGCTCTCCTTCGACGCCCGGGTGCTGATCATGGACGAGCCGACGGCGGCGCTGACCGGAAGCGAGACCGCCCGGCTCTTCTCGGTCGTCGAGACGCTGCGCGCCGAGGGCGCCGCCGTGCTGTTCATCTCGCACCGCCTGGAGGAGATCTTCGAGCTCTGCCAGCGGGTCACCATCCTGCGGGACGGCCGGTGGGTGGCCTCCGAGCCGCTGACGGGGCTGACCCAGGACGATCTGGTCCGTCGCATGGTGGGCCGGGATCTGGCCGAGCTCTACCCCAAGCAGGACAGCCGGGTCGGCGAAACCGCGCTGTCGGTGCGGCGGCTGACCCGTGAGGGCGTCTTCCGGGACGTCTCCTTCGAGGTGCGGCGCGGTGAGATCGTCGCGCTCGCCGGGCTGGTCGGCGCCGGGCGCACCGAGGTCGCCCAGGCCGTCTTCGGCGTGGACCGGGCGGACGCGGGCGAGGTGCGGGTCGACGGGACGGTACTGCGGCCCGGTTCGCCGACCGCCGCCATGGACGCCGGGCTCGCGCTCGTCCCCGAGGACCGGCGCCAGCGGGGCCTGGTGATGGAGATGTCCATCGAACGGAACATCGGGCTGACCGGCCTCGACCAACTGGGCCGCGCGGGACTGGTGCAGCGGGCGCTGGAGCGCGGCCGGGCGGCCGACTGGGCGGTCCGGCTGCAGCTCAAGTACGGCAGTCTCGCCGATCACGTCGGGGTGCTCTCCGGCGGCAATCAGCAGAAGGTCGTGCTCGCCAAGTGGCTGGCGACCGAGCCCACGGTGCTCATCGTCGACGAGCCCACACGCGGGATCGACGTCGGCACCAAGGCCGAGGTGCACCGGCTGCTGTCGTCGCTGGCCGCCGACGGCCTCGCGGTGCTGATGATCTCCTCCGATCTGCCCGAGGTGCTGGGCATGGCCGACCGGGTCCTGGTGATGCACGAGGGCCGGCTGGTCGCCGAGATCCCGCGCGCCGAGGCCACCGAGGAGTCCGTCATGGCCGCCGCGACAGGGCTCACCGGCGACACCGGCGACACCGGGGACACCAGCGACACCGGCGTCACGGGCCTCACCGGCGAAAGGACACGGACGTGAGCGTGACCGTCGAGAAACCCGGGAAGCCCGCCGCCGCGCCGGAGACGGCGCGTTCGGCGCGCTCGCTCGTCGACGCCGTCTTCCGCGCGCGGGAGATCAGCATCGCCGGCGCCCTCCTGCTGCTGGTGCTGTTCACCTGGATCGCCGAGCCGCGTTTTCTGGGCGGCCAGGGCATCAAGGACCTGTTGCTCAACGCCGCGATCCTGGTGCTGCTCGCGGTCGGGCAGTCGGTGGTGGTCATCACCCGCAATATCGATCTGTCGGTCGGCTCCGTGGTGGGCCTGTCCGCCTTCGCCTGCGGGAAGTTCGTCTCCGGCACCGACCACGGAGTGCTGACGGTCCTGCTGCTCGGCCTCCTCGTCGGCGCGGGCTGCGGCGTCGTCAGCGGTGTGCTGGTGAGCTTCGGGCGGGTGCCCGCGCTGGTGGTGACCCTCGGGATGCTCTACATCATCCAGGGCGTCGACTACTGGTGGGCGCAGGGCGAGCAGATCAACGCGGCCGATGTGCCGCAGTCCGTGCTGGACCTCGGCAACGGCAGTGTGCTGGGCATCCCGTATCTCCCGCTGATCGCCTTCGCGGTGCTCGCCGCGACCGCGTACGTCCTGCGTACCTACCGCGCAGGCCGTGAGCTGTACGCCATCGGCTCCAGCCCGGAGGCCGCCCGGCTGGCCGGGGTGCCGATCCGGCGGCGGGTGCTGGGCGCGTATCTGTTCTCCGGCGCCGTCTCGGGCTTCGCGGGCGCGCTGTGGCTGGCCCGCTTCGGCACCGTCGTCGCCGACAACGCCCACGGCTGGGAACTGACCGTGGTCAGCGCGGTGGTGGTCGGTGGCGTCGCCATCGTCGGCGGCACCGGCACGGTGTGGGGCGCGGCGCTGGGCGCGCTGCTGCTCACCACCATCGGCAGCGCCCTGGCCGTGCTGAAGGTCGACTCCTTCTGGCAGGACGCCATCGCGGGTGCGCTGCTGCTGGCGGCCATCAGCGTGGACCGGATCGTGAGGGTGCGCATGACCCGTGCGCTGAGGAAGAGGAGCGCACGATGAAGCTCAGGTGGGACACCGCCGTCGGGGTGCTGCTGGTGGCCGTCTTCCTCACCGGCCTCGGCACCACGGACGGCTTCGCGAGCCGCGACAACCTCGCCTTCGCCTTCAACGACATCGCCGAGGTCGCGCTGATGGCGCTGCCGATGACACTGCTGGTGGTGGCCGGGCAGGTGGATCTGTCGGTGGCCTCGATGCTCGGCCTGGGCAGCGCGCTCACCGGCCAACTGTGGGACGCGGGCTGGGCGTTCGAGACCATCGTGCCGGTCGTGCTGCTGGTCGGGGTGGTCGGGGGGCTGATCAACGGCTGGCTGGTCACCCGGGTCGGGCTGCCCTCGCTCGCCGTCACCATCGGGACACTCGCCCTCTACCGAGGGCTGGCCTCGGTGGTGCTCGGCACGGGAGCCATCACCGACTTCCCCGAGACGTACGCCAAGTGGGCCGTGGACACCACCACCGTGCCCGGCACCTTCCTCACCTATCCGGTGGTGCTGTTCATCGTGCTGGCCGCCATCGCCGCCGTGGTGCTGCACGCCACGGGCCTGGGCCGGTCGCTGTTCGCCATCGGCGCCCAGGAGGACGCCGCCTACTTCGCGGGCATCCGCGTCAAGCGTGTCAAGCTGCTGCTGTTCGTCGTCAGCGGGCTGATCTCGGCCTTCGCCGGGGTCGTGTTCACCCTGCGGTACGGCAGCGCGCGGGCCGACAACGGCCAGGGCTTCGAAATGCTCGTCATCGCCTCCGTCCTGCTGGGCGGCGTCGACTTCGACGGCGGGAAGGGCACGCTGTTCGGTGCCGTCGCCGGGGTGCTGCTCATCGGCGTCCTGAAGAACCTGCTGACCCTCAACGACGTGGCCAACGAGGTCCAGGTGATCGTCACCGGGCTGCTGCTGGTGGCCTCCGTCCTCACCCCCCGCCTGATCACCACCGTGAGCGCCTGGCGTCACCGGCGCGCCGCCGCCTCGACCAGCTGATCCACCCACGCACCGCGAAAGGTCTCCCCGATGAAGAGCTCTCCCACGCGCCGCCGCGCCGCCGCCACCGCCGCCGCGGTCTGTGCCCTGGCCGTGGCCCTGGCCGGCTGCGGCGGTACCACCAAGAAGGACAACGACAACAGCGGCCCCGCCAAGACCGACGCCAAGGCCGACCCCGGCGCGCCCCTGAAGAAGGGCCTCGAGCTGGCCTTTCTGCCCAAGCAGATCAACAACCCGTACGAGAAGCTCATCGACCGGGCGGGGATCACGGCGGCCGGGGAGTTCGGCGGCAAGGGCAAGGAGGTCGGCCCGTCCGACGCCAGCGCCTCTTCCCAGGTGTCGTACATCAACACCCTGGTCCAGCAGCGCCAGGACGCCATCCTGATCGCGGCCAACGACCCCAACGCGGTCTGCGGCCCGCTCAAGCAGGCCATGAAGAAGAACATCAAGGTGGTGGCGTACGACTCCGACACCGCCCCGGCCTGCCGTCAGCTCTTCATCAACCAGGCCGGCTCCGAGGAGATCGGCCGCAGCCAGGTCCAGCACCTCGCCAAGCAGCTCGACTACAAGGGCGAGATCGCGATCCTCTCCGCCACCCAGAACGCCACCAACCAGAACACCTGGATCCGCTTCATGAAGGACGAGCTGAACAAGCCCGCCTACAAGAACATGAAGCTGGTCAAGACGGTGTACGGGGACGACGACGACCAGAAGTCCTTCCAGGAGACCCAGGGCCTGCTCAAGGCGTATCCGAAGCTCAAGGGCATCATCGCGCCCACCACGGTCGGCATCGCCGCGGCCGCCCGTTACATCAGCGGCTCCTCGTACGAGGGCAAGGTCGTGCTGAACGGACTCGGCACGCCCAACCAGATGCGCAAGTACGTCAAGGACGGCACCGTCGAGCAGTTCTCGCTCTGGGACCCCAAGAAGCTCGGCTACCTCGGCTCGTACGCCGCGGCCGCGCTCGCCTCCGGGCAGATCACCGGGGCCGAGGGGGAGAAGTTCAAGGCCGGGAAGCTGGGCGAGTACACGGTCGGCAAGAACGGCGAGATCATCCTCGGCCCGCCCACCGTCTTCGACAAGTCCAACATCGACAAGTTCGACTTCTGAGGGCGGTCCGGCGATGCGGCGGGTGTGTTTTCTGCTGAAGGTCCGCCAGGACCGGATCGAGGAGTACCGCGAGCGCCACGAAGCCGTATGGCCCGAGATGCGGGCGGCGCTAGCGGAGACCGGCTGGCACAACTACTCGCTCTTCCTGCGCGAGGACGGGCTGCTGGTGGGCTATCTGGAGACCGAGGACTTCGAGGCGGCCCAGGCCGCAATGGCCGCCACCGAGGTCAACGCCCGCTGGCAGGCCGAGATGGCGCCCTTCTTCGAAGCGCTCGACGGCGCGCGGCCGGACGAGGCGATGAAGCCGCTGACGGAGGTCTTCCACCTCGCGTAGCCGCGGGACGCGGCGGAGCGGGCGGCCCCCGGCCGGAGGCCGGGCCCCGGGTCCCCGTCCCGCAGGGCCGCGGGGCGGGCTTCGGCCTCCGGCCTCGTCCCGGCCCCGGGGGGCCGGGGGTGCCCCCGGAATGCACGGGGTCCAGGGGCGGAGCCCCTCCACGCGGCGGAGCCGCATATCGATGCTGTGGGAAGGGGCGGGGTGGGGACAGAAGCCCGCTCCGCCCCCCCCACAAGCGCACCAGGAAAGGAACGGACATGAGACCACTGGCCATCGCCGTCCTGGCCACCGCTCTGCTCGGCGCCGCCTCCCTCCCCGGTGGCAACGCCGACGCCGCAACGCGAGGGCAGCCGGCAGCCCCGGGCCCGGCCGTCCGCAAGCTCGCCGACACCCAACTCGACGCCAGGGCCGTCTACTTCGAGTCGTACGACGGCCTGGTCAACAACAACGCCTTCCAGAAGAACGGGCTGCTCACCTACCAGGGCTATCAGTACGCCGTCTGGTACACCGGCGACCGCAGCGCGGTCATCGGCCGCCGCGCGCTGGCCCAGCAGAGCTGGCAGACCGTCACCCTGCCGCACCGGCTCACCAGCGACGACTCCCACAACGTCATCTCCATGGGGATCTCGCGGATCGACGGCCGGCTGCATCTGAACATGGACTCCCACAGCAGCGGCTTCTTCTATGTGAAGTCGGTGGCCGGGCTGGTGGACGACCCCGCCGGACACCCCTGGACCACCGGCCAGTTCGGCGCCGTCCAGACCACCCTCGACGGCTTGCCGCTCACCTCCCAGTTCACCTATCCCCAGTTCATCGCCACCCCCGAGGGCCGGCTCCAGCTCAGCTACCGCTCCGGCGTCTCCGGCAACGGCCGCAACGCGCTCGCCGAGTACGACGGAAGCAAGTGGACGGCGCTCGGCGCATGGTCCTCCGCCACCGGCACCTACACCAGCGAGCACGGCTCCAGCACCGCCCGCAACATGTATCTGCACGGCATCGACTACGGGCCCGACGGCCGGCTGCACGCCTTCTACACCTGGCGCGAGCAGAACAACGCGGTGATGTGCGCGAGCGGCGGTCTCACCAACCACGACACCGGCTATGTCCACAGCTCCGACCGCGGACGCACCTGGCGCACCGCGGCGGGCACGGTCGTCGGCACCACCGGTGGCGCCGACACGGTGGCGGTCGGCGACACCGGAACCGTCGTCGACCCGCTGGGCCCCGACCACTCGCTGATGAACCAGGAGAGCCAGGCCACCGACTCCGCCGGACTGCCGCACGCCCTGATCAGCTATGTCCCCGGCCGCTTCGGGCAGTGCACCACCGACTACGCGGCCGACCGGAAGGCCAACGGCCGCACCTTCCACCTCTTCAAGGACGCGGCCGGCAGCTGGAAGAAGACCGAGATCCCGGTGCCGCCGGGCTCCACCCAGCGCAGCCACCTCGTCTTCGACCGTTACGACAACGCCTACGCCGTGATGCCGTACGGCCGGATCGTGGCCGCGTCCAAGTCCTCGGGCTGGACGGACTGGAAGACCCTCTTCGACGGCAGCGGTCTCAGCGCCTTCGGCGAGGTCGTCGTGGACGACACCCGGCTCGCGCAGGACGGCGTCCTGTCGTATCTGTATCAGCGGAGGTCCAGCGGCAGCACACCCTCCGCTCTCCGTGTCATCGACTTCACGCTCCCCTCCTGAGGGATGGCATCCGGGGTGGGCATCAAAGAGGTGGCGCGCGAGGCCGGGGTCTCGGTCGGCACGGTCTCCAACGTCATCAACCGCCCGGAGTCGGTGTCCGAGGAGACCCGGGCCCGCGTGCTGTCCACGATCGAGCGCCTGGGCTACGTACGCCAGGAGTCCGCGCGCCAACTGCGGGCCGGCCACAGCCGCATCATCGCGTTGCTGGTGCTGGACATGGCGAACCCGTTCTTCGTGGACGTGGCGAGTGGTGCGGAGCGTGCGGCGCGGGAGGCGGGGCTGGGGGTGATGGTGTGCAACAGCGCCCAGAGCCCCGACGAGGAGGCCGATTACCTCGGGCTCTTCGCCGAACAGCGGGTGCGCGGGGTGCTGATGACCCCGGCAGACATGACCGGGCGCAACCTCGCCTCCTTCCGGCGGCAGCCCATCCCGTTCGTCCTCGTCGACCGGGTGCTGCCCAGCGCCGAGGGATGTTCGGTGTCGGTCGACGATGTCACCGGCGGCGAACTCGCCGTCCGCCATCTGCTGGGCCTCGGCCATCGCACCCTCGCCTATGTGAGCGGGCCGATGCGGCTGGCCCAGTGCCGCGACCGCCGCGAGGGCGCGCTGCGCGCCCTGCGCGAGCAGGGGCTCGGCGAGTCCGCGCTGCGCCATGTCGAGGTGGAGCGGCTGGATGTGACGTCCGGCCGGGACGCGGGGGCCCGGCTGCTGGGCATGTCACCGCGTCCGACGGCGGTGTTCTGCGCCAATGACCTGCTGGCGCTGGGGGTGCTGCAGGCGCTGTACGGGGCGGGGGTGTCGGTGCCGGGGGAGGTGGCGCTGGTGGGGTACGACGACATCGAGTTCGCGGCGGCGGCCGCGGTGCCGCTGACGTCGGTGCGCCAGCCGGCCTTCAGGATGGGGCGTATGGCGGCCGAGCTGCTGATCGAGGAGACGGGGGAGCGGGCGGCGGACCACTGCCACCAGCGGATCGTCCTCCAGCCCGAACTCGTCGTCCGCGGGTCGAGCCTGGTCCGCTCCCGCGGCTGAGACGGGGCCCGCGGTGGCCCGGAGCGGCCCCCGAACCGTCCCGGATCGGCCCAGGATCGGCTCCGGATCGGCCCGGATCGGCCCGGATCGGCTCCGGAGCGGCCCCGGAGCCGTGCCGAGCGGCCCGCGGCGGCGGCCCGGTCCTGCCCGACCGGTCGAACAGAGCACTACCATGTTCCCGCGACCGCGGTAGGTCGCGGGAAGACGGAGGCTCCGGGTCGTGGGACGCATGGTGGGGATCAAGGACGTCGCGCGGCAGGCGGGAGTGTCCGTCGGAACCGTCTCGAACGTGATCAACCGGCCCGAGATGGTCGCCGAGGCCACGCGCGACCGGGTGCAGGGCGTGATCGAGCGCCTGGGCTATGTACGCCAGGAGTCCGCGCGTCAACTGCGCGCGGGGCGCAGCCGCATCATCGCGCTGCTGGTGCTGGACATGGCGAATCCGTTCTTCGTGGACGTGGCGAGCGGTGCGGAGCGTGCGGCCCGGGAGGCGGGGCTGGGGGTGATGGTGTGCAACAGCGCCCAGAGCCCCGAGGAGGAGGCCGACTACCTCGGGCTCTTCGCCGAGCACCGGGTGCGCGGGGTGTTGGTCACCCCGGCCGATGTCACCGGGGCCAATCTGGAGGGCTTCCGGCGCCACGACATCCCGTTCGTCTTCGTGGACCGCGAGGTGCCCAGCGCCGACGGCTGCTCGGTGTCGGTCGACGACATCGAGGGCGGGGCGCTCGCCGGCCGCCACCTCATCGCCCAGGGACACCGCTCCGTGGTCTACGTCAGCGGTCCGATGCTGCTCCCGCAGTGCCAGGACCGGCGCGCCGGGCTGCTCAGCGCGTTCACGGAGGAGGGGCTGGCGACGGAGGCGATGGTGCATATCGAGGCCGAGCGGCTGGACGTGGCCTCGGGCCGGGACGCGGGCGCGCGACTGCTGGGCATCTCACCGCGCCCGACGGCGGTGTTCTGCGCCAACGACCTTCTCGCGCTCGGAGTGCTGCAGGCCCTTTTCGCGGCCGGGGTGTCGGTGCCGGGGGAGGTGGCGCTGGTGGGGTACGACGACATCGAGTTCGCGGCGGCGGCCGCGGTGCCGCTGACGTCGGTGCGCCAGCCGGCCTTCCGGATGGGGCGGACGGCGGCGGAGCTGCTCATCGAGGAGACCGGTGAGGAGGCGGAGGACCACCAGCACCGGCGGATCGTTCTGCAACCCGAACTGGTGGTCAGGGACTCGACGTTCGCGGCGCGGCCGGGGGCGTGACCTCGGGTTCGCCGGACTCCTCGGCATCGGGAAGGGCCCCGGCACGGGACGGGGCCCTTCCCGGCGCCGAGGCCCGGTCAGACCGGGGGCTTGACCGCGACGACGGGGACGGGGCTCTCCAGCAGCAGCCGCTGGCTCACGCTGCCCAGCAGGGCCTTGCCCACCGGCGAGCGCCGGCGGATGCCGACGACCAGCCGGTCGACGTCGGGCCGGGCCTCGATTTCGTCCAGAACGGCGTCGACGGGGTCGCGGTCACCGGGACCGCTGCGCTCGACGATCGTGATCTTCAGGTCCTCGGGCAGGCCGGAGCGGTCCAGCACTGACAGGCGCAGGTTGACCAGCACCAGATCGGTGTTTCGTGGATCCTCCGGCCTTCAGGCCGGGGAGGAAACGAAGCTCCTGCGGAGCAGGGCAGGGAAAGGCGAATCGCCGCCAGGGTGATTCGGCGTCTGCGGTCACCGGCCGACACCCGCCCCTCACACGGGAGCTGATAGAGTGTGAGGCATGGCGCAGCAGGTCAAGCGGGCGTTCAAGTACCGCTTTTACCCCACGGACGAGCAGGCGGCTGAGCTGTCCCGCACGTTCGGCTGCGTCCGCCTCGTGTACAACAAGGCGTTGGAGGAGCGCACGCGGGCCTGGTACGGCGAGCAGCGCCGCATCTCCTACGTGCAGTCCTCCGCCGCGCTGACGGAGTGGAAGAAGACCGGGGAACTGGCCTTCCTGGCGGAGGTGTCCTCCGTCCCCCTCCAGCAGGCGCTGCGCCATCTTCAGACGGCGTTCGGGAACTTCTTCGCCCAGCGGGCCAAGTACCCGCGGTACACGTCGCGGAAGACGTCGCGGGCGTCGGCCGAGTACACCCGCAGTGCCTTCACGTGGCGCGAGGGGCGCCTGACGCTGGCGAAGACGGCCGAGCCGCTGGACATCCGCTGGTCCCGTCCCCTCCCGGAGGATGCGGAGCCCACGACTGCGACGGTGTCCCGCGACGCCGCCGGGCGCTGGTTCGTCTCCCTGCTCGTCGAGGACACCATCGCCCCGGCCCCCGCCACGAGCGCGGCGGTGGGTATCGACGCCGGGGTCACCTCCCTGGTGACCCTGTCCACCGGGGAGAAGATCGCCAACCCCCGGCATGAGCGCCGCGACCGTAAGCGGCTCGCGAAGGCGCAGCGGGAGCTGTCCCGCAAGGCGAAGGGGTCCGCGAACCGGGAGAAGGCCCGCCGGAAGGTCGCCCGCGTGCACGCGCGGATCGCTGACCGGCGCCGGGACTTCCTGCACAAGCTGTCGACTCGGCTCGTCCGTGAGAACCAAACGGTCGTGATCGAGGACCTCACCGTCCGTAACCTGCTGAAGAACGGCCGCCTCGCGCGCGCCATCTCGGATGCGGCGTGGACGGATCTGCGCATGATGCTGGAGTACAAGTGCGCCTGGTACGGGCGTGAACTCGTGACGGTCGACCGCTGGTTCCCGTCCAGCAAGCTGTGCGGTAACTGCGGCACGGTCCGCGGGAAGCTGCCGCTGAACGTCCGTGAGTGGACGTGTGTCTGCGGCACCGTGCATGACCGCGATGTGAACGCGGCGCGCAATATCCTGGCCGCCGGGCTGGCGGTGTCTGCCTGTGGAGACGGTGTGAGACCTCAACGGGAGTCCTCCCGGACGGGGCGGTCGTCGGTGAAGCAGGAACCCCAGCGGGCGACCGCTGGAATCCCCCGCCTTTAGGCGGGGGAGGAAGTCAAGGAGGCAGCGGAGGTCGTGGTGGCGCCCCGACAGATGCGGTTGTTTCCCGATGTCGACTGAGTGGGGGGCGTACTTGGGCCCGGTGTGACGGCGCAGCCGTCCCAGCAGGGGTCACCTGCCGCGCGGTCTCATGGCCGCCCAGCCGCGATCATGCGGCTGCGAAGAGGCTTTGTCCTTTTGTCAGTACAACTTGCAGTGCAGCGCTACGTACTATGAGAGGGCAGTGAGACCTATGTCAACACCTGAACGCGGGGCGTCCTGCGACCACTGGCCCTGATGCGTGGTGGCCCGACGGGGAGCCGGCGCCGGGTCCCGGGCGGCAGCCAGCAGTTCCTGGATCTCCCGTACGGCGGCCCGGCCCGCCCGGTTTGCCCCCACCGTGCTGGCCGAGGGCCCGTAGCCGACCAGATGCACCCGCGGATCCCGGACCGCCCGGGTGCCCTCGACGGTGATTCCGCCGCCCGACTCGCGCAGCCGCAGCGGGGCGAGGTGGTCGATGGCGGCGCGGAAACCGGTGGCCCAGAGGATCACGTCCGCGTCGACGTGGCGCCCATCCGCCCAGGCCACCCCGGACGGGGTGATCCGGTCGAACATGGGCAGCCGCTCCAGCACGCCCTTGGCGCGGGCCCGCTGCATCGCCTCCGTCATGGGCAGCCCGGTCACCGACACCACGCTCTGCGGTGGCAGCCCCCGCCGGACCCGCTCCTCCACCAGCGCGACGGCGGCACGCCCCTGGTCCTCGCCGAACGGCCCGGTGTGGAACACCGGCGGGCGGCGGGTGACCCAGGTCGTCTCCGCCGCCACCTCGGCGATCTCCAGCAGATGCTGCACCCCGGACGTACCGCCCCCGACGACGATCACCCGCTGCCCGGCGAACGCCTCGGGCCCGGGGTACCGCGCGGTGTGCAGTTGCCGCCCCCGGAAGGTCTCCTGCCCGGGGTAGCGCGGCCAGAAGGGCCGGTCCCAGGTACCGGTCGCGTTGATCAGCGCGCGGGCGGACCAGGTCCCGGCCGAGGTCTCCACCAGCAGCCGGCCGTCGTCCCCGTCCCGTACGGCGGCGACGTGCACCGGCCGGACGACCCGCAGCTCGAAGGCGCGCTCGTACCGTGCGAAGTACGCCGGGATCACCTCGGACGAGGGCCGCTCGGGATCCGCGTCGTCGCTGGTCAGCCGCATGCCGGGCAGGTCGTACATCCCGTGCACCTTGCCGTACGTCAGCGACGGCCACCGGAACTGCCACGCCCCGCCGGGCGCGGGCGCGTGGTCGAGCACCACGAAGCCCGTCCCGGGCTCGTACCCGGCCCGCCGGAGGTGATAGGCACTGGACAACCCGGCCTGCCCGGCACCGATGACCACGACGTCCACGCTGTTGTTCATGTTTCTACTAACTCTGCTCGGGCGTGGTCTCTTCCCCGTCCTCCAGCCGCTGCCCCCGGCTCTCCGCCACCCGCAGCGCGTCATGCAGCGCCTCGGCCAGCCGATGCCCCACGAAGCGCAGCTCGCGGGCGTTCGCACGGTGGTCCCGGAGCAGCGGCCGCGCATGCCCGAGAAGGTCGGCCCCGGTCCGTAGCTGTACGGTCTCCATCTCGTCGGCCAGCCGCGAGAGGTAGCTGGTGCCGGTGTCGTCGGTGACGAGGAAGCAGGGCTGCCCGTTCAGTCCGGGCCAGGGCAGCAGACGGGGGCGTGATGAAGGCATGAGGGCTCCATGGCGTTCCGAGGTTCGGCTACCGCGAGTGATGAGGCGGTGGCGGAAACAGCTTCACGGCCGTAAGAGTTGCTGTGCAAGAGCGATTGAATTTCTCGCTTGAGATGGCATATGTGACCGAGTGGGCTGTTGTCAGAACAAAGCAGGTTTCCGGTGCCAGACTCGGAACTCGCACCACGGCATGGCAGGCTCAACCCACCGGGAGGCATACTCGTGGCAGCACCAACAGGACCCACGGTCCGCCGCATGCAACTCGGCTGGGAGCTCAAGCGGTTGAGGGACAAGGCCGGATTCACCCTGGCGGAGGCGGTGGACGGGTTGACGTTCTCCCCCTCGAAGCTCCATCGCGTGGAGAACGGGCTGACCGGCCTCAAGACCACTGCGGAGCTGCGAACTCTGCTGGACCGCTACGGAGTCGAGGAAGAGGACGACGTGGATTTCCTGGTCGAGATCCACCGGGACTCGCTCAACCGGGGCTGGTGGTCGCTCTATCGCAGCGTCCTGCCGTCCGGCATGGGGATGTACATCGGGCTGGAGAGCGGTGCTCGGAGCATCCGGGCTTGGCAACCGAATGTGGTCCTCGGGTTGTTGCAGACCGAGCGATACGCCCGGGAGATGTTCCAGACCGCCAAGCCGGTTGAGGAGACGACGACGGAGTTCGTCGAGCGCCACATTCAGATTCGTATGGAACGCAAGAAGGCTCTGACGCGCAGAGACAGCCCGGTGGAGCTTTGGGTCATCCAGGAGGAAGCGACACTGCGGCGGGTGGTGGGCGGCCCGGACGTGATGCGCGAGCAGTATGAGGCGATCCTTGCCTTCACGCAGCTCGACCACGTGACCGTCCAGATCCTCCCGATGACCACGGCCACCTACCGGACAGGTGCCAACTTCACCCTGCTGGAGTTCGGCAGCCCGCTTCCGACGGTGGTGCAAAGCGATGCCGCCGACGGGTCGGAGATCAGCGACAAGGACACCACCATCTGGAGTTTCTCCCGCAGGTTCGAGGCCCTGCGGGCAGGCGCTCTCGCGCCTGGCGAGACACCCGCTTTCCTGCAACGACTAGTACGGGAGATCTGACATGACACACCGCATAGCTTCTGATGTCGCACCCGAAGGTGCCTGGTTCAAGTCGTCCTACAGCGAGAACAACGGGACCGCTTGCGTCGAGATCGCCCACCTGCCCCGCACCACCCAGGTCGGCATCCGCGACTCCAAGGACAAGGGCGGTCCCGCCCTGGTCGTCCCGGCCGGGGCCTGGGCGGAGTTCGTCGCCGCAGTGCGCAAGGTCTGACGGCGCTGCCGGGCGCGGGCATGGTCTCGCGCCCGAAAACCATTCGCGGCACGCACCCACCCCCAACTACCGTGCGTGGCCGTGGATATCGACGATCCCAAGGACGTGGTCAGGCGCGGGTATGACGCGCTATCCCGCCACTACGAGCAGTCCTATGCCACCGAAACCAAGTACCAGCCCTTGCTCGGGGCGCTCCAGCAGCGCATTCCGCCCGCCGCCACCGTGCTGGACCTGGGGTGCGGTTGCGGCATCCCGGTCGCCCGCGTGCTGGCGTCCGCAGGGCACCGTGTGACCGGTGTCGACATCAGCGGGGAGCAGATCCGCCGGGCGCGGGAGCTGGTGCCGGAGGCCGAGTTCCGCCAGGCCGATGCCACGGCCGTGGAGTTCCCGGCCGCCTCCTTCGACGCCGTGGTCTCCCTCTACGCCCTGATCCACATCCCGCTGGCGGAACAACCTCCCCTCCTCGCCAGGATCGCCACCTGGCTCCGTCCCGGCGGCTGGTTCCTGGGCACCACCGGACACAGCGCCTGGACCGGCACCGACGACAACTGGCTCGGCGGTGGCGCCACGATGTGGTGGAGCCACGCCGACGCCGCGACCTACCGGGACTGGCTCACCCGGGCCGGACTGACCGTCGAGGGAGAGGAGTTCGTCCCCGAAGGCGACAGCGGCCACGCCCTGTTCTGGGCGCGGCGGCCGGTCGCGGGGGAGTGATGAGCGGCGGGGGCTCGGGTCAGCCGGTGGGGCTGTCTCCGCCGGGCTTCTGCCAGGCGCAGCTGCCGAGGGTGGCGCGGCCCTTCTCGACCAGCGGGTCGGCGATCCGGGCCGGTGGCATGGAGCTGTGGCCCCGGTAGCAGATCACCGTGCGGTCCGTGTGCCCGGCGAGGTCGACGAGGATCTGGTCCCAGTGCCGGTACTGCACATCGTGTCCCGTGTCGGCATAGCTGCGCACGGCCGGCTGGCCGGGCAGGTGCTGCTTCCAGGTGTCGATCGTGCTGGGCGGCACGGTCGTGTCCTTCTTCCCGCTGTAGATGGTGACGGGGGCCGTCAGCTTTGACAGATCGGGGCCGGGCCGCTGGCAGTAGAGCTTCTGTTCGTGCACCTGAGGTGCGGGGTCGGACTTCTGCCCGCGCTGGTTGTAGGTGCGGGCGCCGTCCTCGAAGGCGGTGTCGGCGAAGCCGGGGATGCGCTTGGTCGGGCTGTCGTCCGGCAGCGCCCACCAGACGCGGGGATCGGCGATCTGCGGCTCCAGCGACTTGCCCAGCTCCTCGTCCGACATGGAGCAGTCGGGACGCTTCGCGCCGTACGGCGGCAGAGCGGCGGCCAGGTGCAGTGACTGGATGCGGTCCGGGGCCAGGGACGCCAGCTCGGCGGCGTACGGACCGCCGCCCGAGATGGCGATCACACTGACCTTGCGCACTCCGATGCGGTCCAGCACCTGAAGCGCGTCCTTGGCGAAGTCGGCCTTGCCCAGGCTCTTGTCGAACTCCGTGTCCCCGAAGCCGTTGCGTTCGACCGATATCAGCCGCAGCCCGAGGGACTCCCGGGTGCTGCGCATGAAGTCCGTCATATGGGCCACCCGCGCGCTGGTGCCCGTGCCGCCGAGGTAGAGCACCGGCTTTCCGTCCCGGGGGCCGTCGTCGATGTAGTGGGCGGTGCGCCCCGAGTCCAGCTTCATCCCCCGGACCTCGGGACCGAGCGAGTCGAAGTTGTCCTGGATGCGGACCCGATGCACATCGGTGGCGTGCGGCTCACGTGGCGCCGTGGCCGTGGCGGTGGAGCTCACGGCTCCGGAGCCGGTGAGCAGGACGGTGGCGACGGCGGTGGCGGCGATACCGGTGACGAGCGTTCTGGGCACGTGTCTCTCCTGGTCATAGGGGGAGGTGACGCAGTGGGCGGGACGATCGGCACCTACCCCCTCTGATCGAGAAGACTCCGAACGGAGGGAAGCTAAGAGATATCCCGTAATGTGAGGTCAGACGTGTTTTGCTGTGGGCAGTCGCGGGTCCGTGGTCAGCCGTTGAGCTCCAGTTTTAGGTTGTGCAGGGCGGCGATGCCGGCGACGGCGTGGTTGATCTCTTCCCGCTTGCGGCGGCATTGGCGGAGGACTTGGTGGTCCTTGAGGCGCGTGAGGGTGTGCTCGGCGACGGCGCGGCGCTTGCGGAACCGCGGGTAGGCCCGATCCTTGATGATCTTCCGGTCAGGCCCGCGCCGGGGCGAGCGGATCCGCTCGATCCCTTGATAGCCACCATCGCCGGACAGGCGGGAGTGATCGGGCAAGGTCTTGCCGACGGTCTCCCGGAAGACCACCACATCGTTGCGGTTGCCCGGCCAGGCGTCGCCGACCGCGACGAGGCGGCGGTCACGGGCCCGGCAGGGGATCTGTACATTCACACTGCGCCGGTAGTTCTTCGACTTCTGCGTCTTCTGCTGGTCGTGCACCGGAATGAGGGTGCTGTCCACCAGCCATAGCTCCCGCCGGTCGGTGGGCGGCGGGCCGAGCAGGGCGGCGAGGTGTGGCGCGAGGTCGGCGGTGACCCGGTGCACGGTGGAGTCCGTGGTGGCGAACAGCCCGGCCAGCTGCTCCATGGTGAGGTTCGTGCGGTAGCCCAGGACCACCAGCAGCACCCGGTTGCCGAAGGTGAGTGACCAGAGCCGGCCGCACCCGCTGGCCGGGCGGCGTCGCCACAAACGGGTGATCAGGGCATGCAGCTGCGGCCCGGACAGCTCCGTCCACGCCTTCAACTGAGCAGAACGGCAGGTGGCGAGACGAAGTTCCATACAACTGACCGTAACCCGAACAGACTTCATGACGTTATGCCTGACGTTGACGTTGACGTTGACGTTGACGTTGACGCTGACGCTGGTCCGGGAGAGGAGAGGAGAGGAGGGGAGAGTGTGGTGAGTCGGTCATCGCCTGCTCGTGCTCCTGGGGAGGGGCGGCGGTTTCGGGGGCCGAACCGGGGTGAGGTGTGGCGGCGGGCGAAGGATGCGCCGGTGTCGGTGATCCGGCTGCCGCTGGTGGTCGCCAATGCGGGTGTCCGCCGCCGGGTCGAGCAGTTGTTTTCGGGGATGTGGCACGTCAAACGCGCCCTGCAGCGTGATGCGCGGGATGTGGTGGACGCCTACTGGGCCGGTGAGGTGCGGCGTGAGAGGGATGTGAA
Source organism: Streptomyces violaceusniger Tu 4113 (assembly GCF_000147815.2). Taxonomy (NCBI): domain Bacteria; kingdom Bacillati; phylum Actinomycetota; class Actinomycetes; order Kitasatosporales; family Streptomycetaceae; genus Streptomyces; species Streptomyces violaceusniger. The sequence goes on from NC_015957.1 coordinate 3,371,145, forward strand.
AGCCTGGCGGGCCGAGTTGGGCCTGTCCCGCACCGGGCTGGAGCGGCGCGCGTATCGGCATCTGGAGCGGTCGGGGTGGCTGAGCGATCATGTGTCGAAGGCGTTGGTGATGCACCAGGCCGACGAGGTCTTCACCGGTGTGGCCCGGCACCTGCACCCGGACGCGTCGGGGCGGCGGGCCGGGCGTCCCAGGACCGGGACTTGGTGGGAGTACACCCGCATCCCGGGCCGGGCCCGCTCGCACACCACCGACCGCAAGTGGGAGACCTTCCGCCTCCACGGCACCCTGGCCGGACACTTGGACACCTTCCGGCACCCCGCACTGCCACTATCGGTCACCACCCCCGCCCAGGCCGCAGGGCTCCCGCCGGGCATGCGGGTGCTGGCCCAGCCGCGCCGCATGCCCGCCCCCGCCCGGCCCACGGGAGGCATCCCCACCGGGACCACCGACACCCACCGGCGCCCGCGCGGCAGGGCGGCGACCTGGTTCGACCACACCGGACCGCTGACTGTCGTCTTCGTCGGCGGGCCCACCGGACGCGGGGACATCGTCTTGCCCGTGCGACTGCCGCAGGGAGCCGGACGCTGGCCCTATCTGCTGCACTACCTCAACGATCCGGCCCGGTGGCACAAGATCGACCTGGTCCGCAGGCGGGATCCAGCCGCCCCAGGCGGCTGGGCCTACGAGGCCCATCTGATGATCCTGGCCCCCGGCTACGCCTCCCCCACCACCCGTACCCGGCGCCGACAGGCCGCCACCGGGCAGCGCGTGGGCGGGGTGGACGGCAACGTCTCCAACCTCGCCGTCGTCTCCCTCCCCACCACGCTCAACCCCGATGACGGCGGCGTGTGCTCCGACCGGATCACCCTGACCGAGCAGGAGCAACACGCCCTGGCCACAGGGCGCACCAAGGCCCGGGGGCGCCAGCGCGCCCTTGACCGCTCGCGCCGCGCCACCAACCCCCAGCAGTACCAGCGCTCCCGGCGTCAAAAGGCCCGCGACGAACACCGGCAGGCAGCAGGCCTGCCCCCCAAGGCCGTCACCGTCCCGACCGGACCCCGGCGCACCACCGCGACCGGAAAACCCCAACAGGCCTACCGCCGCGACACGCTCAGCACCAGCTACCGCAATCTACGGGCCCGCCACAGTGCCGAGGCCGCGAGCGCGGCCGAGGCCTCCCATCACCGCGCGAAGAAGACCGCCGCTGCTCTGGTCGCCGCCCACGGCCCGAACCTGACCATCGAGGACTGCGACATCCGCACCTGGTTCCGCCTGTGGGGCCGAGCCTGCTCCGCCACCACACCCGGACGGCTGATCACCGCACTCGCCGCCGAGTGCACGGCCACCGGCGGACGCCTCCTGCGCGCCTCCACCTTCACCACTGCCCTGTCCCAGCATTGCCTGTGCGGCCGACGCGTACCCAAGTCCCTGCGCCAACGTACCCATCACTGCGACCCGGCCGAAGGCGGCTGCGGACTGAAGGCGACCGTGACCTGGTCTCCGCCGCCCTGGCCGCCTTCACCACCCTCACCGACCCCGACGACCCCACAACCGCCCGCCCGGACCACACCCACGCCCGCACCGCCCAGATCCTCTTCGCCCAAGGGCTGCAAGAAGCCCTGACCGAGTCAACCGCACCGAAGTCCGCGCCCTGGGGCCGGACCCGCGCGGCAGCCGAACCCCCCGGGAACACCCTTCCCCGGCAACGGACGGCCTCTGCTCGGCGAAACGCCGGACCCCGCACCGTGGCAACCCCGGATGAGACCCGACCCGCACCCCAGCGGCCCAAGGCCCACGCCGGCACGACACGACCGCACACCGGCCGCCCCCGTACACACATACGGGACAAGTCTTAGTCGATCCTGGAGAAGCGCCGTGCCGCGGTGGCCAGGGCAACCAGCGCCAGTGCGCCGACCAACGCCATCTCCACCGCAACGGGTGGCTGCCAGCCCCACCAGTGCGGCCCGCCGCCGGTGCCGGCGTCGGACAGCGTGCGGCGCATCGCGTCGACCGCATAGGTCAGGGGGTTCGCCAACACCGCGCCGTTCAGCCACCCGGGGAGCCCGCTGACGGGGAAGAGCGCTCCGGACAAGAAGAGGAGAGGCATCATCGAGATTCCGACCACGGCCTGGAAGGTTTCTATGCGTTTGATGCTCACGGCGGCCAGTGCCCCCAGTGCGGTGAGTGCGAGTGTGGTCACCAGCAATTCCATCAACACCGGTGCGAGCAGAATCGGGTCGTAGGTGATGCCGAGTACCCCGGCGATGCCGAGCACCAGCGCGCCGTATGCGGTGGCGGCGGTCGCGCCGCCCAGGCAGATACCGGCGATCAGAGCGCCGCGGCGCACCGGGGCGATAAGCATCTCGCGGAGGAAACCGGCCTGGCGGTCCCATACGATCGACACTCCTGTGTTCACCGCGGGTGCCTGGACGACCATGAGGAGCATGCCGGGCAGGAAATAGGAGCGAAAGTCGGCGTCGTTGCCCGCGGTGCGCATGGCGGAGTTCAGTCCGGTCCCCAGGACCATCAAGAACATCAGAGGGGTGAGCAGGCTCATGAGGAGGCCGACGGGGCTTCGGGAGAGCCGGATGAGTTCGCGCTGCCACATGACCCGGACCGTGCGCAGGTTCCGGACGTGGGTGTTGCCGCTCCAGGAGGCTGTGGGCAGGAGTGCCGTCGGCGTGGTCTTGGAGGGTGCTTCGGTGGGGGCCACGGTCTATCCCTTCGTTCCGCGGCCGCGGGCGTCGACTTCCCGGATGGTGCGGCCGGTGTAGTGCAGAAAGACGTCGTCAAGGGTGGGTGGCGTCACGGTCACCGAGCGGACCGGGACCGTGAGTTCGGCGCACAGCCGGGGCACGAAGCCCGCCGCGTCCGACACTCGCAGGCCGATCCCCCGGGGCCCGGGAGTCGCCTCCACTCCGAAGCGCTCACGGATGGTCCGTGCGGCCGTGTCGTCATCGCCGGTGCGCAGCGCTACCAGGTCGGCCCCGACAACGGCCTTCAGGGTGGACGGTGTTCCCTCGGCCACCAGGTGCCCGTCGTCGATGATGGCGATCCGGTCGCAGTGCTCGGCCTCCTCGAGGTGATGCGTCGTCAGGAACACGGTGATGCCCTGCTCCTGTCGCAACGCGTGGAGGTGTTCCCAGATCACGGCTCTGGTCTGCGGGTCGAGTCCCGTCGTGGGCTCGTCCAGGAACAGCACGTGCGGGGTGTGTATCAGTCCGCGGGCGATCTCCAGCCTTCGGCGCATACCGCCGGAGAAGGTGCGGACCGGATCGGAGTGGCGCTCGGCCAGGCCCATCAGATCCAGCATGGTGAGGGCTCGATCGCGCCCCTCGCGTCGCGGGAGGCCGTAGAGATCCGCGTGGAAACGCAAGTTCTGCCCGGCGGTCAGGTCCACGTCGAGGGTCGTCTCCTGGAAGACGAGCCCGATGCGGCGGCGCACCTCATCGGGCTCGTGACGGATGTCGTGGCCTGCTACTTCGGCCCGGCCCGTGGTGGGGCGCAGAAGCGTGCTCAGCATTCCGATGGAGGTGCTCTTGCCCGCGCCGTTGGGTCCGAGGAAGCCGAAGATCTCGCCGGCGGAGACCGTGAGGTCGAGGTCGCGCACGGCCGGAACGGCGCCGTAGCTCTTGCCGAGTCCCCGGGCCAGAACGGCCGTACCGGCGCCGCCGTTGACGTTCACGGCCGACTCCGTACCGTCATGAGGACATGGAAGTAACGGATTTCGTCGATGTTCTCGCCGATGGGCTTGCCGTCGACCGCCACCCAGGCGTGGGCTTGGAAGGGCTGGGTGCGTACGCCGGTGCACCAGTCCGGCCAGGTGCCGGTCATCCGGCACAGCAGTGCGGTGGCGATGGAACGTTGCAGGCACCGGGGCCCGGCACAGGGCACGCTGACCGCCACCACCGCGTTGCGGGCTCGGAGGGTCTGGGTCTCTGCCGCGGGCCGGGATCCGCGCCGCGCGCATTCCAGTACCTTGCGCAGACGCTGGGGCGGCAGGTTGGTGAGCAACCGGGCGATCCCCACCGCGGTCAGCGCGGCCGGGCGCAGATGCCACGGCGGAGTGGTGGGAGTCTCAAGGCTCAGGGCTCGCACGCTCATGAGGCCACCATCTTCGCGGCTCGAAGGGCGTCGACCAGTTTCTCGACGTCGGCCGTCGCCGCTTCGGGCGCTCCGGAGAAGCGTTCGCGCAGGGCCGAGGCGGCGGACGCGACGGTGCCGCCCGCGAGTAGGCAGCGGAGCACCAGCGCGCCGGTGTCGTTGAGCTGCCAGTACCGGCCGGTGCGCTCGTCGAGCAACACCATGCCGGTGTCCGTTTCGCTGCTGGTCACATGGGGGGCGAGGGAGTAGGTCACGATGCACCTCGGGCGGGTTGGGGTGTGGATGTTCCGGCGGACCTCACATCGGGCGGCAGCGCGCGGAGCCACAGTTCGTTGGCGAGCGTCGACTCGAAGGGCATGAGCGGCCTGGTGTCGATGTGCAGGCTGTTCAGGACGGTGCGGATGCCGTTGACGTCCACCAGCCCCAGCCGTGCGAGCCGCGAGTCCTCGAACAGTTCTGTGAGACGGCGCCGGTGGCGGCGCAACCCGATGTACAGCTCGGGACTGGCGTCGGCCTTGCTCTGCCGGGCGAGGAGGTCATCGGGTGCGATGCCGCGCATCGCCGCCGCGAGGACCGGTTTGACCTGGCCGGGCGCCATACGGTCGGCCAGCCTGATGGACATCGCCGCCTCGAGCACCCGGTCGTCGATGAAGGGGGCCTGGAAGGAGACGCCGAATTCGGCGCCGATCCGCGAGCTCGTACGTACGGCGGTGCCGTTGACCTGGGTCAATCGCAGCATCTCGTGGTGTACGGGCAGCGGCGCCAGCGGTTCGGGGTTCTGCGATGCGGCCTGGCGGATCCGGCGGCGTACCGCGTCGATGGCATCCGGGGTGGCCCAGGGCGGCATCTTCGGTGCGATCTCCCAGTCGACGGCGGTGCCCCAGGCGCGTTCGGCGGTGATGCCCTCGGCCGCCGAGGCCATCCACCGCGGATAGGACTGGTTGTACAGGAGGACACGTAGCGTGCTCGCCCACGACCAGCGGCGCATCGACTTCATCGCCCGAGCCGGACGAATCGCGCTGAACGGGCTACTGTGAGCGAGTGCGTGCAGTGACAGCGCACTGGGGATGAACAGCTCGTCCGAGCCGATGCCCTGCAGATGTATGGCGGAGCCGTGGTCGGCGACAAGGCGCGCGAGGTGTTCCATCATCGGTCGGCGGGTGAAGGACAGTGGCGTATCGCTGGGCTGGGCCGTGTCGCCGTTCGCCACTTCCGCGTAGATCCCGGGCGTGGCCTTCATGGGGACCACCAGGTGCCGGGCGTGGGGCAGTCGGTCCGCGCACCGGGCGGCCCAGACCCTGTCCTCGTTCGCGGGGTCCGAGGACTGGGCGTGGACGGTCACCAGCCGCGTGTCATGCCGGGCCGCGAGAAAGCACAGGCTCGTCGAGTCCTTGCCGCCGGAGAGGTCGGCGCTGATGGTGTCGCCCCGTGACGTGCGTGCCGCGACGGCCGTCTCCAGCGCCTCGCGCAGCGCGGCGACACCTGGTTCCAGCGGGAGTTCGGGCTCGGGCGGCGTCCAGTACCGCGTGGTGCGCTCGGTCCCGTCAGCGCGGATGTCGACGTAGTGGCCCGGGAGCAGGGTCCGCACTCCCCGCCATACGCTCGTCATGTTCAGTGGCCAGGGCGGTCCATAGGGCGTGAGCAGCTGCAACGCGATCAGCTCTTCGTCGACGCCGGCTCCGGTCAAGGACGCTATGGTCTGCGGCCGGTCGGCTGCCACGGTCACGCCGTCGACGCGACCGTGGAAGAGCTGGCACGCGGTCGAGACGGTGCCTTGGGCTCGCACTCGCCCGCCGATCGACGCGACCAGGTGGAAGCAGCCCGGCAGCGAGCGGGTCAGCGTGTCCAGATCGTGGACGGAGCGAACGGTGCGGAGTCGTTCGGCCAATGCGGCGGAGGTCAGCGTGGTGGTTCCCAGCACCGCCGCGGAGTTCCGCCCCACGGAAGCGGTCACGACCTCGTGGTCGGCCCAACGGCCCACGATCAACGGGCGCCCGGAGCTATGCGGAATCATTTGTGAGTGTGCCGAGTCCGGCAGGAGCGCCGTGATTCCCGCACTCGCCGGGTGATCCGGAAGGATCAGGAATTCCATGTCGATCTCCCTGTCGGGCGGACCCAAGACCACTCCTGGGTCCGCCATTTCGCCTGGTCGTGGTCAAGGCCAGGGGTTTAGATGTCGAACCACCCCGTGATGAACATGTTGTCGAGCCACCGGCCGCAGCAGCCCAAACGGGTGAGGACGGCGAAGTCGCCGACCTCGACCAGAATCGGCGGCTCGTATTCCCATTGCTCTGTGACCATGAAGAATCAGCTCCTCGGGTTGATGGCCGCAGCCGGTCCGGAAGGGCCCGGGTGACGGACGCGGAATGCGCCCGTCACCCGGGCCGTGAGGCCGGCCCTCACGCGGACCAGGGGTTTAGAAGTCGAACCAGGCGGAGACCCAGATGTTGTCGATCCACCTGCCGCAGCAGGTGACCCGGGTCAGCTCGGCGAAGTCGCCGACCTCGGCCAGCACGGGCGGCTCGTACTCCAGCTTTTCCGTGTTCACGGATGCTCTCCTTCGCGTTGATTCACCATGCGGTGGTCGATCTCCTTGACCGCCGCGGAAACCAATGTGCTCGGAAGGCCGTGGACAGACCTTGGACGAACCTTGAATAGTCCGGTCACAGCGGTTATGAAGGTTGCAGGGGATGCGACAACGGGGGGAAGAACCGATGGTGTCATTCGGCTTATTGGGCAGTGTCGAAGTACGTGTCGACGGAACAGAGATGAACCTGGGGCATGCCCGGCAGCAGTGCGTACTCGTCGCGCTGCTGGTCGAGGCGAATCACGTGGTGGCGGTTGACCAGCTCGTCGACCGGGTGTGGGGAGAGCGCCCTCCGCGACGCGTTCAGGGGACGTTGTACAGCTACATTTCCCGTCTCCGCCAGGCGCTGGCTCCCGCCGCCGAGCAGGTGAGCATCGGTCGGCGATCCGGCGGTTACGTCCTCTCGGTCGAGGAGACGGCAGTGGATCTGCACCGCTTCCGTCGACTGGTCGGGCAGGCCCGCGCCGCCGACGAGGACGAGCGTGCCTCGGCACTGTTCGCCCAAGCGCTGGGACTGTGGCGGGGGAGAGCCTTCACCGCCCTGGACACCCCGTGGTTCACCACTCTTCGCGAGGCCCTGGAGCGGGAGCGAACCGCCGCGGAGCTGGACCACACCGACATCCGGCTCCGCATGGGCCGCCACACCGGGTTGCTGGCCGAGCTGCCCACCCGCTCGGAGGCGCATCCGCTGGACGAGCGTCTGGCCGGGCAATTCATGGTCGCCCTGTATCGCAGCGGCCGCCCTGCCCAGGCCCTGCACCACTACCAGGAAATCCGATGTCGGCTGGCAGAGGAACTGGGCACCGACCCGAGCCCGGCGCTGCAAGATCTACATCAGCGGATTCTCACCGCTGACCCGGCGCTGACCGCCCCAGCGACTCTCTCCTCAGGCGGTGCGAGCCGACGCGCCGTGCCCGTACCGCGGCAACTACCCGCACCTCCACCGGTGTTCGTCGGACGGAACCCCGAGCTCGCCGACCTGGACCGCCTGCTGGACTCCCAAGCCGCTCCCGGTGGCACGGTGATGGTGTCCGCGATCGGTGGCGTCGGCGGCGTCGGCAAGAGCTGGCTCGTCCTTCACTGGGCCCACAACCGTCTGGAACACTTCCCCGACGGGCAGCTCTACATCAATCTGCGTGGCTTCGACCCCTCCGGCGAACCCCTCGCACCGGCGGTGGCGGTCCGCGGTTTCCTCGACGCCCTCGGCGTCGATCCCGCGGAGATCCCCGCGGAGCTGGATGGGCAGACCGGGCTGTACCGCAGCCTGACGTCGGACAAGCGCCTGCTCATCGTGCTCGACAACGCCTGCGACACCGCTCAGCTCCTGCCCCTGCTTCCTGGCAGCCCCACCTGCACCGTGCTCATCACCAGCCGCCGCCAGTTGACCGGCCTGACTGTCAGCCATGGAGCCCGGCCCCTCTACCTCGACGTACTCCCGGACACCGAGGCACGCCACTTACTCATCCGCCATCTCGGCCATCGCAGGACGGCCGCCGAACCCGAGGCCGTGGCCACGCTCTTGACGTACTGCGCGGGACTGCCCCTGGCCATCAGCATCCTGGCCGCCCGCGCGGCGGCCAGCCCGGAGCTGCCGCTGTCGGCCCTGGCCGAGGAAGTCCAGGAAGCCGCCACCCGACTCGATGCCCTGGACACCGGCGACATGGCCGCGGACCTGCGTGCCGTGTTCTCCTCCTCCTACCACGCACTCCAACCCGATACCGCGCAGGCGTTCCGGCTGATCGGCCTCGCGCCGGGCCCCGACATCGGCGTGCCCGCCACCGCGAGCCTCACTGGACTGCCCGTGGCACGGGTGCGCGTCCTCCTGCGCAAACTGCGGTCCGCCCACCTGATCCAGGAACACACCCCCGGCCGCCACCGCATGCATGACCTCATCCGCCTCTACGCCACCGAACAGGGCCACGGTCAACCGGTCCCCGTCAGCGACGCCGCACTGCACCGGCTCGTTGACTTCTACCTCCATACCGCCCACACCGCGGCAGGGCTGCTGGACGCACACCGGGACCAGATCCCCCTGGCCGCCGCCCAGCCGGGGGTCGTGCCGGAGGAGATGGCGGACCACGGTGCGGCTCTGGACTGGTTCACCGCTGAGCACCGGGTGCTGTACGCGACCGTTGATCTGGCGGCCGGCCTGGGTCTCGACGCGCACGCCTGGCAGTTGGCCAGGGCCCTCGAGACATTCTTCGACTACCGGGGGCACTGGCACGACTGGGCGGCCAGCCAACGTACCGCGCTCGAGGCGGCGCGGCGGCTGGGTGAGCGGTCCTGGCAGGCCGGCGCACATCGCAGCCTCGGCATGGCCTACACCCAGATGGGCCGCCTCGACGAGGGCCACACCCACTTCCACCAGGCCCTGGATCTCTACGACCGACTGGGCGACCGGGTCAGCCAGGCGCACACGTACCGGGGCCTGGGCTGGGTGTGCGACCGGCAAGGCCGGCCCCGGGAGGCACTCGACCACAACGAACGGGCGCTGAGGCTGTACCGGCGGGCCGGCCACCGGGGCGGACAGGCCATGGCGCTGAACAACGCCGGGTGGCTGCACGCCATGCTCGGTCAGTACGAGCGGACGCTCGATTACTGCGCACAGGCGGTGGCCCTCAACAGGGAGATCGACGACCGGCACGCGGAGGCGGGGGCGTGGGACAGCCTCGGCTACGCACATCACCACCTCGCTCGGTACGCGGATGCCACCGGCTGCTACGAGCGGGCCCTCGACCTCGTCCGAGGGGTCGGCGACCGGTTCAACGAGACGGAGATACTGAATCATCTGGGCGACACCCGTCTCGCCGCGGGCGATCATGAAGCGGCTCGGCTGGTCTGGCGACAGGCTCTTGAGATCGCCGAGGAGATCGGCCACCCGGCCGCCGACGAACTCCGCGACAGACTCATGGATCCTGCACGGGACCTCTCCGAGGACCAGTCGCAACGTTGACCCGCGGCTTCCCGCAGATGTGACGGCCCCGGTTGTCCGTCCCGGAGCCCGTGAGCAAGACGGTGGCGACGGCGGGGCCCGCCTGCCCCCCTCCGATCCAGAAGACACTAGGCGGGGGCGGTCATGAAGTCCTGTGGCCGCAGGGCTCGTTTGACGATGCGGGTGTCGCCGATCCAGCCGTAGAAGCCCTGGCCGAACTTCTCCTCGAACTGGGTGCCACCGATCACGAAGGGCTTGCCGAGGGTGGCGATCCCCGTCGACGGCTGGCCGGGGTTGCGGGCGATCTTCGAGCCGTCGACGTACACCACGGTGTGATGGCCGTCGTTGACGACGGCGACGTGGGTCCACCGGCCCACCGGCAGGGCGTGGCTCCAGGAGGTCGGATCGGCGTCCTGCACCTGCGGGTAGACCACGAACTGCAGGAAGCGCTCGGGGGTCACATTGAGGCTGCACGTCGGCTCGTCGGGCGACCAGCCGGTGGTCTTTCCGGCGTCGCCGTTGCGCCCCTCCCAGCTGAGGATGCCCATCCAGGCGTGGTCATCCTCGAAGGGGTCCGGGAGCTTGATAAACGTCTCGATGGTGTAACCAGCGGTGAACTTCTCGGAGTTCAACGGCGCCGTGGCGGAGGTGGTCAGGACCGCGCCGCGGTCGGGGGCCTTGCCGCCGTCGAAGCGCAGGCTGGCATGGGCCGGCTGGTCACCGTGGTGCTCGCCGGACCACGTCAGGATCTCGGGCTCGCTCTCGTGCAGGCGCGTCACCCGGAGGTCGTTGCCGTGGCCGGACAGGTCGCGGAGCACCGTATCCGTGCCGACCGGTCCGTCCGCGCCCGCGCGAGCGGCGGTTCCCGAGGCGTCGAAGCGCCAGTACGCGAGGGTGCCGCGCGGCATGACGGCGGAGGCGGGGCGCGGCTTGCGCGGTACGACCGGGGCGAAGGAGGAGAAGCGGCGTTCGAAGTCGATGCTCAGGCTGAACCGGTCGACGGGGCCGGTCAGTTCGATGGTCTCCGCCTCCAGAGGTGTTCTCTTCTCCGGGTCGCGGCTGAGGAACCAGGGCGAGAACGTCTCCACGTCGATCACATCGCGGGCCAGGTCGAAGGCGTAGAGGCGGATCATTCCGGCGCCGCCGTAGTACCGGTCCTGGTAGTTGGTGATGTGGATGTGGACGTCGTGGCCCGCGTCGTTGGTCAGGACGGTGCGCCCGGGGGGCCAGTAGTGTCCGCCCAGGGCGAGGAAGATCTGGTCGTTGCCGCGGACGAGCCCGTCCCACAGCCGCCGGCCGTTGTCCGAGAGCTGTGCGCTGCCCCCGTCATCGGCCCAGGCCAGGTCGTGGGTGGTGAGGACGGCGGGCAGGGTGGGGTGGGCGTCGAGTACCTTCTGCGCCCATCGCAGCCCGGAGTCGGAGATCCGCCAGTCGAGCGCGAGGACCAGCCACTCGCGCCCGCCCGCGGGCAGGACGTGGTAGCTGTTGTAGCCGTCGGGCGAGGCGCCGCCGAAGGTGGGCATGGCGGAGAACCGCCGCGGACCGAAGGCGTCGAGATAGGCGCTGTCGCCGCGCTGGTCGTCGGTGCTGGAGTCGATGTCGTGGTTGCCGGCCAGGACGCTGTAGGGGACCTTGCCGTGGAGGGTCCCGAACACCGTGGCGGCCAGCGTGATTTCCTCCCGCGAGCCGTGTTCCGTGACATCACCCAGGTGCGCCATGAAGGCGATGTTGGCGTCCTCGCGCTGGGACACCAGGTACCGGAAGGTCGCCCGGAGCGGCTCCGGGTCGGAGCTGTCGGCGTCGAAGAGGTACTGCGTATCCGGCAGCACCGCGAGGCTGAACCGCGGCGACTCGGAGTCGTACCGGTGGCCGTCGGCCTTCGCGGTGGCCGCGTAACCGGGTGTCGTACCCGATGCGATGGCCGCTGTGCCCGCGGCCGGGATCACGGCGGTGGCCCGCAACAGCGTCCGTCTGCCCAACTGGTTGCGCCCCGCTGCGTCCATTGACACTCCCGCGCATCGTGTGAAGAACCGGTGACCCCGGACCGCACTGTGGTCAAGGTCCGTGACCACGCAGGGGCGGTCAGGTGAACGGCGCCTGATCCGTTGCGGGCGGAACAGCCGTACGGCGGTGCTGACGTGGCCTGGCGAGCTGACGCACGGCAATGCCGAGGAAGTCCGCCACGAGCGGTCCACGGTCCTCGGCCCTGCTCGCGACCACGACGCGGCACGGTGCGATTCCTGCGACGGGAATGGTCGTGAGGTCGTGTCGAAGGGGGTGGTGCCCGCTGCCGGACGGCGCGAGGGCGAGGGCCCGGCCACCGGCGATGAGTTCGAGTTTGTCCACCGCGGACACGACGAGCGGGCCATCGGGTGCCGGGCGTCCGTCCGGGCGTGGGTCCAGACGCCAGAACGCGTCATACGCCGCGTCGGGGTACCGGACCAGGGCCTCGTCCGCGAAGTCGTCCAGGGTGACCGATGTGCGGCCGGCGAGACGGTGGAAGGCGGGCACCACCAGCACCCGGGGCTCCTCGTAGAGGACCGCTACGCGCAACTGGCCGGTCGGGAAAGGCTCTCGGGCGAGGACCACGTCGACCCGGTGGTCCAGGAGGGCCGCTTGTACCTGGCCGAAGTCCAGATGCAGGGTGTGCACCTCGGCGTCGGGACGCCGGTCGCGCAGTGCGCGGGCCGCGGTGGTCACGATGAGGCTGCCCGTGTACCCGATGGTGAATTCCTCGGGGCCGACGGCGGCGCGGGTCGTCGCCACGGCGTGCCGGGCGGAGTCCAGGAGTGCCTGCGCCTGAGGCAGGAAGATCCGGCCCGCCTCGGTGAGATGGCTGCCCTGTTTGGTGCGATGGAGCAGGCGGACGCCCATGCGTTCCTCCAGACGCTGGATCTGCCGGCTCAGCGACGGCTGGGCGAGGTGCAGGGCGTCGGCCGCGCGGTGGAAGTTGCGGTGCTCGGCGACGACCGTGAAGTACCGCACCAGGCGCAGGTCGAGGTCGGCCGAGGAGGGGGGATCGTCGGGCACGCCATCAGGATACGGGTGATAGCGATCCCGTATCACGTGGTGCGGAACAGGACTTGGACGCGGAGTGCCCGCCGTTCCTAGCGTTCAGGCACAAGCCCGCCCCGCTCGGCGGCCGGGCTGACTCGACGTCACAAGAGGACTGTCATCGTGCGCATTTTCGTCACCGGTGCCACCGGGTACATCGGATCCGCGGTGGTCCGCGAGCTCCTCGGAGCAGGCCATCAGGTCGTCGGCCTCGCCCGCTCGGACTCGGCCGCCGCGGCGTTGTCGTTGGTCGGCGCGGATGTGCGCCGCGGCGAACTGGAAGACCTCGACAGCTTGCGGGCCGGCGCCACGGTGACGGACGGGGTCATCTACGCGGCCAACCAGCACATTACGGAGACCACGGATCCGGCCGCTCGCGCCCGGGTCGAACGGAGCGCCGTCGAGGCGATCGGGGCAGCGCTCGAAGGCTCCGGCAAGCCCTTCGTGGTGACCTCGGGGACCTTGGGCCTGACGTTGGGGCGCCTGGGCACGGAGGCGGATGTCCCCGATGTGGCGAGGCTGGGGGCGTGGGCCCTGCGGGTGCCGACCGAGCACGCCGTGATCGCGATGGGGGAGCGCGGTGTGCGCTCGGCCGCGCTACGGCTGGCGCCGCTGGTGCACGGCGAGGGAGACCTGAAGGGTTTCACGCCGACTCTCATCGGCATCGCCCGTGCGAAGGGCGTGTCCGCCTATGTCGGCGACGGATCGAACCGGTGGCCCGCGGTGCACCGGCTGGACGCGGCGCACCTGTACCGGCTGGCGGTGGAGGCCGCCCCGGCCGGCTCGCGCCTGCACGCGGTCGGCGATGAGGGGGTGACGTTCCGGGAGATCGCCGAGGCCATCGGCCGTCGGCTGAGGGTGCCGGTGACCGGCGTCGCGCCCGAGGACGCGGTCGACCACTTCGGTTTTCTCGGCCCCCTGGTGTCGCTCGACAGCCCGACGTCGAGCGCGGGGACGCGGGAACGCCTGGGGTGGCGGCCGACGCGTCCCGCGCTGATCGCGGACATCAAGGAAGGTCACTATTTCAACGATTGACGGCCCCGCTCCGGCGGAGTCCGTTCAACTTTCAAATTCCGTACGCCGTCCGCGATACTCCGTTGGCGGCGCAGCGGGCATGAGTGCCTGTCTCGCCAATTACTACGGATAACCAGTTTGCATATGAGTTCCGATTACTTTCGGACGGTCCAGTGCCGGGATCCGGGCTCCATCCGCGAAATCAAGCCGACTTTACCTTCGCGAGCAACCTTTGCCTGGGCGCGAACATGTCAATTAGAGGGGGTACGTCTGTTCGATGAGACCGCCTCATAGCGGCGCAAGCCCCCTCGACGGCCGTTGTTGGCGCGCGATCGCGGGTGTGGCCGACGCCGTGGCCGGGCGCCGGTGATATCGAGAGTCGATCGCCTCGCCCCTCCGGCTTTTACATTGCTTTAACCGGGCTATATTCGGACTTTATTCACCTGAGTTGCGTTCGATTGCTAGGGAATTCCACGTTTCTATGCCTGGCATGCTGGTCGTGAAAAGTCACTCCAGGGAAAGGTCTGAAGATGCCGCGTTCCTTCCTCGCAGAGTTAGCCGCACCGGGGTGCAAGGTGCCGGTGCGGGCGTGCGAATTGGAGTCGAGTCCGGTGTGGCTGTTCGCTTCGATCGGCGAGTATCCGGTGTACGACGAGGTCGCCTACGACGCGATGATCAAGGACGAGCGTCGGATGGGCGCGTACCACGACGCCGTCCGGCGCTACGCACCCGGCCGGACGGTGCTCGACATCGGCACGGGGCAGGACGCGGTGTGGGCGCTGGCCGCCGCCCGCGCCGGAGCGCGACACGTATGGGCCGTGGAGGTCATCCCGGAGTCCGCGCGGATCGCCCGGGAGAACATCAAGAAGGCCGGTTTCGCCGACCGGATCACGGTGGTGGAGGGGCTGTCCACCGAGATCGAGCTGCCCGAGCCCGTCGATATGTGCGTCTCCGAGATCATCGGCACGCTCGCCGGCTCGGAAGGGGCGGGGTCCGTCCTGCGGGACGCGCGGGAGCGCCTGGTGAAGCCCGGTGGGGTGCTCATCCCGCACCGCGGCGCCACCGCCGCCGTCGCCCTGGACCTGGAGAGCGCGACGCTCGGCGAACCGCCCGCCTTTCCAACCTTCGTCCTCCGTTACGTGGAGGAGGTGTTCGCCTCGGTGGGCCGCCCCTTCGACCTGCGGGTGGTCATCGAGGGGGTGCAGGACGACCCGAAGGTGCGGGAGCGGTCGTACATGTCCGGGGCCGCCGAAGTGGAGCCGCTGGAGTTCAACGGCAAGCTGCGGCCGGAGGGCGTCGACGGCGCCGAGCTGACGTTCACCCGGGAGGGCCGCTTCTCCGGGCTCGCGCTCGGCATGCGTCTGTGGGTGGCCGAGGACGACGAACCGATCGACTCACTGGTCCAGCCGAGCAGTTGGACCCCGGTCTACGCACCGCTGTCGGAGGAGGGCCTGCCGGTGCGGCCGGGCGACCGGTTCGAGTTCGAGTTCACCACGACGATGAGCGACGACGGCGTACACCCCGACTACGCGCTCGTCGGCCGGCTTCACCGGGCCAGTGGCCCGGCGGTGCCCCTGAGCTGGAGCTCCACGCACCACGGGGACGGTTTCCGCGAGACGCCCTTCTATCGCTCGCTGTTCCCCGCCCCCTGACACCACACCGTCGTCAGCGGTCCGCCGCCCCGGCGGATGCGACGGCGTCCAGCACCAGCCTGGCGAACTCCTCCGGCCGCTGTTCGGGGAACGGCACACCTGCCCCGGGCACGATGTGCCCCGTGGCGGACAGGGCGTTCACCATGGGCTCGAAGCTGGGCATCGACGGATCGTCGTCCTGTCCACAGATGACCGTGGCCGGGGCGGTGATCCGCGGCAGCCGCTCGTCCATCGCGAACAGCCGAACGGCGATGTGGCCGTCCTCCGCCCGGTCCAGCACCCGCACGGCGTCGGCCATGAACCGGTTGAGCGCGGCCTCCTGCCCCGGCTTGTAGAAGTGCCTCCGACGGTTCCACAGTTCCATGAGGTGGGAGCCGTCCGGTTTCGGCTGCACCCAGTCGACCGGGCGCTTCCACGCCGCTCGGGCGCGCTTCTCCGGGGTGATGAACGGGGTCGCGGAGAGCACCAGGCTCCGCACCCGGGAGCCCAGGCGCGCCGCCACCTCCACCGCGATCACTCCGCCGGTGTGGTGGCCGACCAGATGGAACGACTCCAGCCCCAGCCCGGCCACCAGGTCCTCGACCCCGTCGGCGAACATCTCGATGCTCTGATCGTCCGCGGGTTTCGCCGAGGCCCCGTAGCCGACGGTGTCCATCGCGATCGCTCGGTGAGTGGCGCCGACCAGCGGAAGCACATCGCGGTACTCGGTCCATGAGCGCGGGGTCTGGTGGAGCAGCAGCACCGGCTCGCCCTCGCCGCACTCGACGTAGTGCAGCTGGCCGAAGCGGCTGGAGGCGTAGTGGGCGGTCAGCATATGCACTCTCCCGATGTGGCGGGTTGGCGAGCCCGCGGTCCTGGTCGTACTTTGTACGGAACCGCTTGGGTGGCGTCAAGAGCGGTGCGGCTAGAGCGGGCCCCTCGTCCGGAGAGTTCCGTGAGGCGGTACGCCCCTCCGGCCGGATGCGGCTACGGCAGGTCAGCGCAGCCTCGTCCGACATCCCAGTACCCGCCGCGTTCCGCGTAACGGAACAAAAGTTGGCTCGTGGCGTCCCACGCGTCTATACCGGAGGCCACATGGGGAGCGCCGGGGGCCCGGCACCCACGTTCCACCTCAGGAGGTAGCCCGTGCCGAATGTGCCCGACCGCGTCCCGACGGACGCCTTCCCCGGGGCCGTGGTCAAGGCCGCCGACGCACTGGCGGAGGCCGCCCGCGGCGGGACCGCCTGCCCGCCGGTGCGCACGCTCTTGGACGACGGCGACATCGAGGCCGCCT
Source organism: Streptomyces violaceusniger Tu 4113 (assembly GCF_000147815.2). Classification (NCBI taxonomy): domain Bacteria; kingdom Bacillati; phylum Actinomycetota; class Actinomycetes; order Kitasatosporales; family Streptomycetaceae; genus Streptomyces; species Streptomyces violaceusniger. The sequence continues at coordinate 3,387,762 of NC_015957.1, forward strand.
ACGCGGTGCAGCGGCTGAACCTGCAACGCGAGCAGGCCACCGGCCGCCGCATCGTCGGCCGGAAGATCGGTTTGACGTCGCTCGCCGTGCAGCGCCAACTCGGCGTGGACCAGCCGGACTTCGGCGCCCTGTTCGCGGACATGGCCGTGCCGGAGGGCGGTGAGGTGGCCGCCGGGCGGCTGCTCCAGCCCAAGGTGGAGGCCGAGGTGGCGCTCGTGCTCGGCAGCGACCTGCCGCACGCCCGGTGCACCGTCGTCGACCTGCTGCGCGCCACCGAGTTCGCACTCCCCGCGCTGGAGATCGTCGACAGCCGGGTGCGGGACTGGGACATCTCCATCGTCGACACCGTCGCCGACAACGCCTCCTGCGGGATGTACGTCCTCGGCGCCTTCCCGGTGCCGCTGACCGGGGTCAACCTACGCTCCGTACAGATGAGCATGACCCGCAACGGCGAGATGGTCTCCGAGGGGACCGGCGCCGACTGCCTCGGCGGCCCCCTCAACGCGGCCGTCTGGCTGGCCTCGGCCCTCGCCGAGCGGGGCGACCCGCTGCGGGCGGGCGACCTCGTCCTGACCGGGGCCCTGGGACCGATGGTCCCGGCGGCCCCGGGCGATGTGTTCCAAGCCCGTATCTCGAACCTGGGCGCCGTAGGAGTCGGGTTCGCCGCGGAAGGAGACAACCGGTGAGCAGCGAGACGAACACCCGCACCAAGGTGGCGATCATCGGGTCCGGCAACATCGGCACCGACCTCCTGATCAAGGTGCTGCGGCTCTCCGGCACCCTGGAGATCGCCGCGATGGCCGGCATCGACCCCGACTCCGACGGGCTGGCCCGCGCCCGCCGGCTGAAGGTGGCCACCACCCACGAGGGCGTGGACGGGCTGGTGAAGCTGGACGAGTTCGCGGACGTGGACATCGTCTTCGACGCGACCTCCGCCGGTGCCCACAAGCGCCACGAGGAGGTGCTGCGCCCCCTCGGCCGCACCCTCGTCGACCTCACCCCGGCGGCCATCGGCCCCTATGTGGTGCCCCCGGTCAACGGCGACGCCCACCTCGGCGCGCCGAACGTCAACATGGTCACCTGCGGCGGCCAGGCCACGATCCCGATCGTGGCCGCGGTGGGCGCGGTCACCCCCGTCCACTACGGGGAGATCGTCGCGTCCATCTCCTCCCGCTCCGCGGGCCCCGGCACCCGGGCGAACATCGACGAGTTCACCGAGACCACCGCCTCCGCCATCGAGCGTGTCGGTGGCGCCGCCCGCGGCAAGGCCATCATCATCCTCAACCCGGCCGAGCCGCCGCTGATCATGCGGGACACCGTGCACTGCCTGGTCTCCGGCTGCGACACCGAGGAGGTCACCGCCTCCGTCGAGGAGATGGTCGGCCGGGTCCAGGCGTATGTGCCCGGATACCGCCTCAAGCAGAAGGTGCAGTTCGACCAGGTGAGCGCCGAGGCCCCGCTGCGCTCGCTGCTGCCCGCCGAGGCCGCGCGCGCCGACGCGGTGAAGGTCTCGGTCTTCCTCGAGGTCGAGGGCGCCGCCCACTACCTCCCGGCCTACGCCGGAAACCTCGACATCATGACCTCGGCCGCGCTGCGCACCGCGGAGCGCCTGGCCGCCCACCGCTCCGGCGAGGAGGCCGCACGATGACCACGACCGACGCCGGCACAACCGCCCCCACCCCGTCGGGCCCGCCCGCCCTGTACATCCAGGACGTGACCCTGCGGGACGGCATGCACGCCGTCCGCCACCGCTACACCGTCGAGCAGGCGAGCACCATCGCCGCCGCCCTGGACGCCGCCGGGGTGGCCGCGATCGAGATCGCCCACGGGGACGGCCTGTCCGGCTCCAGCGTCACCTACGGCATCGGCGCCCACACCGACTGGGAATGGATCGAGGCCGTGGTCGGGGCCACCGGCAAGGCGATTCCCACCACGCTGCTGCTGCCGGGCATCGGCACCCTGCACGACCTGAAGCGGGCCCACGCCCTCGGCATCCGCTCCGTGCGCGTCGCCACCCACTGCACCGAGGCCGACATCTCCGCCCAGCACATCTGCGCCGCCCGCGAGATGGGCATGGACGTCGCCGGGTTCCTGATGATGTCGCATATGGCCGAACCGGCCGAACTCGCCCGCCAGGCCAAGCTGATGGAGTCCTACGGCGCCCATTGCGTCTACGTCACCGACTCCGGCGGCCGGCTGACCATGGACGGTGTCCGCGACCGCTTCCGCGCCTACCGCGAGGTGCTCGACCCGGACACCGAACTCGGCATCCACGCCCACCACAACCTCGCCCTCGGCGTGGCCAACACCGTGGTCGCCGTCGAGAACGGCGTCACGCGCGTGGACGCCTCCCTCGCGGGCCAGGGCGCGGGGGCGGGCAACTGCCCGCTGGAGGCGTTCATCGCCGTCGCCGACCTGATGGGCTGGAAGCACGGCTGCGATCTGTTCCCCCTCATGGACGCCGCCGACGACGTCGTCCGGCCCCTGCAGGACCGCGAGGTCCGCGTCGACCGGGAGACCCTCACCCTCGGCTACGCGGGCGTGTACTCCAGCTTCCTGCGCCACGCGGAGGCCGCCGCGGTCCGCCACGGTCTGGACACCCGCGCGATCCTCGTCGAGGTCGGCCGCCGCAAGATGGTCGGCGGCCAGGAGGACATGATCACGGACATCGCCCTCGACCTCGCCGCCCGCGCGAACACCGCCTCCTGACCGCCCGATCGGCTCCGGCCACCTCTTCTCGTCCGCGCCTCACCGTCCGCCTGACCGGCGGTTCGCCCGAGGGGGAAAAAATGCCCGAGGGCGGCTGTACGGTATGCGGTACGACGGCGCCGGGTGCGTCGCCGGTTTCCGGTGGTGCGAGAAGAGGAGAGTCCAGGTGGCGGGTCCGCGGTCGCGTGCGAGGGCGCTCACCGCCGAGCGGATCATCGAGGTGGCCACCCGGATCTGCGACGAGGAGGACATCGAGGTGCTGACGATCCGTCGGCTCGCCTCGGACCTCGGCGTGGGCGCGATGACGCTCTACAGCTACTTCCGCGGCAAGGAGGAGATCCTCGACGGCATCGCCGACCACGTCATGGGGAACTTCCGGCTGCCCACCGCCGAGGAGACCTCGCCCGAGGCGGTCGTGCGGGCCCTGGCGCTGGCCTTCCTCGACATGATGCGGGAGCACCCCAGCATCGTGCGGCTCTTCTCAACGCGGGTGAGCACCGGTCCGCAGTCCATGCGGGGCGCGTTCGAGGCGGTCATCGGGAGGCTGCGCGAGGCGGGGTTCGCGGACCGGGACGCGGTGCGGGTCTACGGCCTGATCGTGCAGTACAGCTTGGGATTCGCCAGCTATCAGGCCCCCCGCCCGTGGGGGAAGGCGGACCATCCCGAGGCCGAGGAGCTGCGGCGCCGGCGCAGGCACTTCTACGGTGCCCTGCCACGTGAGGACTTCCCCAACATGGTCGAGCTCGCCGAGGACATGACCACACTGCCCAGCGACGAACAGTTCCTCTTCGGGCTCGACTGCCTCATCGAGGGCGTACTGCGGCAGACCGGCGACTGAGACTCGCTGCCTGGTTTCCCCGGCCCCGGGTCCTTCGGCCCGGGGCTGAGCTGTCTTCTCTCCCTATCCGTCATGGACTCCCTATCCGTCATGGGCGCTGTCAGGATCCTTGACGGCATACATCGAACGGTACATAGTACGACCACTTGCGATCGCTGAGCCGACTTCGATTCGGCCCCAGGCGTCCTGCGGTTTCCCAAGGCCCACTGCATCTGTCAGGGGCGCGCCGCCACCACCTCTCTCCACGCCTCGCCCGTCCCTACGGACAAAGGACCCTCATGACGGCAACCCATGTTCATGACCCCGGCCGGGACCAGAGCACACGAGCGCTGCTCGCGGGCTGGATCGGCACCACCGTCGAGTACTACGACTTCTCCATCTACGGACTGGCCTCGTCGGTGGTGTTCGCCAAGCTCTTCTTCCCCACCTCGGACCCGGTGATCGGCACGATGCTCTCGCTGTCGACCTTCGCCATCGGCTTCCTGGCCCGGCCGATCGGCGCGGTGGTGTTCGGGCACTTCGGCGACCGGCTGGGCCGGAAGTCCACACTGGTCGCCACGTTGGGGCTGATGGGCGTGGCGACCTTCGCGGTGGGCCTGCTGCCGACCTATGGCCAGGTGGGGATCGCGGCGCCGATCCTGTTGATCGTCGCCAGGCTCGTCCAGGGGTTCTCCGTCGGTGGCGAATACGGCGGGGCGGTCCTGATGACCATCGAACACGCGGAACACGGGAAACGCGGATTCCGGGGCTCGTTGATCAACACCGGCACTTCGGCCGGGCTCCTCCTGGCCAACCTCGTCTTCCTCGGGGTGCTCCAGTTGCCGGACGACCAGCTCCACTCGTGGGGCTGGCGGATTCCGTTCCTGCTGAGCGCGGTGCTCGTCGGGGTGGGTCTCTTCGTGCGGCTCAGCCTGGAGGAGAGCCCCGAGTTCGAGGCGGTCAAGGCGCAGAACACGGTCGACCGGCTGCCGGTGGTCGAGGTGTTCCGCGAGTGCGGCGGACGGGTCGTGCTGATGGCCGGCGGCATCCTGAGCGCGGGGGTGGCCTTCACCCTGGCCAGCGTCTACAGCCTGGAGTACGCCCGCACCGGCCTGCAGTTGGGCAAGGACAGCATGATCGCCGTCCTGCTGCCGGCCACCCTCGTCATCATCGTGTGCGTGCCGCTCGCCGGAAAGCTGGCGGACCGGTTCGGAAACCGCAGGGTCTTCCTCGCCGGAGCGGCCTCGCTGATCGTGCTGCCGTTCGTCTGGCTGGCGCTGCTGCAGACGCGGGAGTACTGGCTGATGCTGCTGGGCTTCACGCTCCTGTTCATCGGCTACTCCGCCAACTACGGGGTGGTGCCGGCGTACTTCTCGCAGGTCTTCCCGGCGCGCCTGAGGTTCACCGGCATGTCGATCGGCTTCACCGTCGGGCTGATCGCCGGAAACGCGTTCTCCCCCGACATCGCCACCTATCTGCTGCACACCACCGGCGGGTGGCTGGGCATCGCGGTGTACATGGCGGCGATGTCGGTCGTCTCGGTGATCGCGGGCCTGTTCCTCCGGGAGGAGGGCGACGCCCCGCAGCCGCCGCACGATCCGGCTCCGCACGATCCGGCTCCGCACGTGGCCGACAGCGGCGCCGCGCAGGTCCATTGACTTTCGTACGTCGTACCGTACATAGTACTGAAACCGAGTCGAGCCGTCAGGAGGCGGGGGCAGGCATGAACACACCGGAGAAGAGCGGGATACGCGTCGGCGTCCGCATACCCCCGTGCGACCGGGTGGACCGGCTGGCCACGACCGCCCGGCGGGCCGAGGAACTGGGCTTCGACCAGGTGTGGTTCCCCGACTCCCAGCTCCTGTGGCGGGACGTGTTCACGGTCCTGACCGCCGCCGCGCTGGGCACCGAGCGGATCGGCCTGGGCAGCGCGGTCACCAACCTGGCCACCCGGCATCCGGCCGTCGTCGCCTCGGCCGCGCGCAGCGTCGCCGAGCTGGCTCCCGGCCGGTTCACCCTCGGCCTCGGCGTGGGCAACAGCTCGGTCGGCCCCATCGGCATGCGCCAGAGCACCGGGGCGGAGCTGCGCGACGGGCTCGCCACGCTGCGGGCGCTGTTCGCGGGGGAGGAGTGGGACTTCAACGGCGTACGGTCCCGTCTGCGGGACCCGGATCCGAACGTGCCGATCCACATGGCCGCCAGCGGCCCCCGCAATCTGCGGCTCGCCGGGGAGATCGCCGACGGTGTCATCCTGCTCAGCGGCGTCTCGCGGAACACGCTCGCCAGTGCCACGGCCCGGGTGCGGGAGGGCGCCGAGGCCGCGGGCCGCACCGCGGCGGCCATCCCGCTGACGGTCTCGGCGTTCTGCGCGGTGACCGACGACATCGAGGCCGACGCCCGGCTGCTCAAGCCGATCTGCGCCTCGATCGCCCAGAACGGCGGAGCGCCCTTCCTCGCCCTGGCCGGGATCGAACTGGACGTACCCGCACGGGTGGAGGGCGTCTATCCGGACCTCGTCCATGCCGAGGACTGGGACGCGGCCGTCGACATCTGCTCGGCCTGGGTGAGCGATGCGGCGGTGCTCCGGTTCGCCCAGGAGTTCTGCCTGTTCGGCACCGCCCAGGAGATCGCCGAACGGCTCAGCGCGCTGCACGCCGACGGGGTGACCGATGTGTTCCTCCAGCACGTCGGCTCCTACGACGCGCCCACCGAGCTGATCGAAAGCGTCGGCTCCGAGGTGCTGCCCGCCCTGCGGCCGGAAGCCGGCCGGTGAGCGTACTGGAGGAGCTGGTCCGGCGCGGCCGCAACGGCCCGCGCACGGCCGCACCGGACACCCGGCCCCGGGCGGCCCTGCACGTCCTGGACACGTTGGGCTGCGTGGCGGCCGGTGCCCCCCGTCCGCCGGCGGCGCAGCCGGCCCGGTTCACGGCGCGGACCGGCGACACCGGTGAGCTGTGCACGCCCGCTGTGGCCGGGACGCCCTCCCCGCGCACGGCGGTGCTCATGGAACCGGTGCCGGCCCACGCCGAATGGTGCGACGCCCTGCATCCCACCGCGGCGGTCGTCCCGGCCGCCGCGGTGGCCCCGGCGGGGAACGACCAGGGCCTGTCGCCGATGCGCTGCCCTGGCCGTGGCCGACCGTGAAGGGCTGCCGGGCAACGCCGACCGGGCACCCGCGGGCCCGACGGAGGCCGCGGCCGGCGCGGCGTTCGCCGTCGCCGCCTGGCTCCACGGGGCCGCGGGGGACGTGGTCTTCTTCCGGGGCGCCCTGCCCGAGGACACCCCGGAGGTGGTCCTCGGCCACGCCCCCGCACTCGATTCCGTCGGCCATGACCACCAGCGCCTGTGGCCGGCGCCCCCGGTCGCGCACCGTTGGCCGCGGTGGCGAACACGGGGGCGCCGGAGTCCGGCAGTGGTCTGGTGACCGCCGCCGTCGTGCATGAGGTTGCTGCTGCCCGTCGGCTAGGACTTGTCCGGGCGATCATGTGCGAAGCCAAATGACCAGCGCGGCTGTGGTGGCTGTGCCGAGGAAGACGTAGCCGCGTTTGTCGTAGCGAGTGGCCACGGCCCGGGACTGCTTCAACCTGTTGATCGCCCGCTCGACCGTGTTGCGCTTCTTGTACCGTTCCTCGTCGAAGCCGGGTGGCCGTCCGCCGCGTGAGCCTTTACGCAGGCGGGCGGCCTGACTGTCGGACTTCTCCGGGATGATGTGCCGGATGCCCCGTCGTCGCAGGTAGTCGCGGCAGGGCCCGTTGCTGTAGGCCTTGTCAGCGGCGAGGCTGTCGGGCTTTGTGCGCGGTCTGCCCGGCCCCGGCCGTGGAACGCGGATCTTCTCCAGCACCGGCTGGAACTGGGTGCAGTCCGCCCGCTGTCCACCGGTGACAATCAGGGACAGCGGGCGGCAGCGGCCGTCGGCGCTCAGGTGGAGCTTGCTCGTGAGTCCGCCGCGCGAGCGGCCCAGTCCCTCACCTCCTGCACCACCTCCACCAGCCGGGCGAGCAGGCTCTGCCACGGAGGCTCGTCCTGGTGTTCTGCTGTTTCGGCCCCCTTTGACGCGGCTGCCGGCGGCGGATCTGTGCGAGCACCGGCCGCGTGCTGATGAGCGCGCACGATGGTCGAGTCGACCGCCAGGTCCCAGTCGATGTCGCCCGCGGCGTCGGCCGCGGCTTGGACCTGCTGCAGCAGGCGTTCCCAGGTGCCGTCGGCCGACCATAGCCGGTGGCGTTCATAGACGGTCTTCCACGGTCCGAACCGTTCGGGCAGATCACGCCACTGCACCCCGGTGCGCACGCGGTGCAGGATCCCGTCGATCACCTGTCGATGATCCCGCCACCTGCCACAACGTCCATTGCTGACCGGCAGGAACGGCCGCAGTCGTTCCCACTCCGCATCCGTCAGATCACCCCGCCCCATGCCACATCAACGATTCAGACACGAGGCAGTCACATGATCGGCCGGACAAGTCCTAGGAGGCGGTGCACGAACCGATGGTGGGGGCCGACCAGTCCCCGTTCGCCATGACCGTGAAGCCGAAGCTGGTCGCCGCTCCGGCGTCCAGGTTGCCGTTGCCGTTGCCGCCCGGCCGCATCGTCATGACCTTGCCGCTGCCGTCCCAGCTAGGACTGCCGTTCCAGGTGGTGGAGACGCTCTGCGCGGAACGCACGGTCACCGTCACCGTCCAGCCACTGATGGCGGAGCTTCCGGCCCGTACCGTCACCTGACCGTTGAAACGGTCGCCCCACCGTTGCGTCTCGGCGTACGACACGGTGCACGTCCTGCCTCCACCGCCACCATCGCTGGTGCCGCCCAGCGCGGCGAGCACCGCGTTGTACGCGGGCTTCTTGCCGTAGTTGTCGTCGAACAGCAGCGGAGTGCCGCTGGCGCGCCATGAGTACTTGTCGGGGATGCCCCATACCGTGATGCCGGTGCAGCGGGACACGGCCAGGCACGCCTGCGTGACGCGGCGGTAGCTGTCGGCCTGGGCCGTGCCGGAGCCCTCGATGTCCAGCTCGGTGATCTGCACATCGACGCCCAGGGCGGCGAAGCGCTGGAGGTTCTGCTGGTAGTCACCGGGGACCGGGGACTGGCCGTTGAAGTGCGACTGGAAGCCGACGCAGTCGATCGGCACACCGCGGGCCTTGAAGTCCTTCACCATGTTGTAGACGGCGTTGCTCTTCGCGTTCTGACCGTCGGTGTTGTAGTCGTTGTAGCAGAGTTTGGCGTTGGGGTCGGCCGCACGGGCGGTGCGGAACGCCTCCTCGATGAAGCCGTCGCCGAGCTTGTCCTGGAACGGCGAACTGCGCCGCGCACCGCTGTTGCCGTCCTGGAACGCCTCGTTGACCACGTCCCAGGCGTAGATCTTGGCCTGATAGTGCTGCATCACCTTGGTGATGTGGTTGTTCATCGCCGAGCGCAGCTCGGTGGCGCTCAAACCGCCGACCCAGTCGGGCAGTTGGGAGTGCCAGACCAGGGTGTGGCCGCGGATCTTCATGCCCTTGCCCTGCGCGTGGCCGACGATCTGGTCCGCGGGGCCGAAGGTGAACGAGTTCCGGGACTTCTCGACGGCGTCCCACTTCATCTCGTTCTCGGGTGTGACGGCGTTGAACTCGGTGTCCAGCGTGGCGGCGTACGGGGATTCGCCGAGGTGGTTGGCGGCCACGGCGGCACCGAAGTACCGGCCCTTGGCCGCCGCCGCACCGCCGAGGCTGCTCGCGGCGCTGGCGGGACCGGACAGGGCCAGGACACTGGCCGCGGTGAGGAAGCCGACGACACCGAGGCTGAACGCCCTTCGGACGGGTAACCGAGGACGCCGATCTCTGTGTTCCTGACGGGAATTGATGACCATTGCTGTCCCTTCTTCGAAGGCCGAGCGGGTGGCGGTGGTGTGCCGATGGGCAACGATCGCTGCGGAGTATGCTGCGGGACTGACGCAACGTCAACGCTTCCTTCCGGAACTCTTCCGGTAGAAGTGTTCGCTGATACCTCTGTCTTCCCGTCCTTGAGCTGCTGCTCCTCGGTGTGTACGGGCGACTGTCGGCCGTGAAGAGGATCTCTCCGGGCTGGTATCCGAAAAAGTTTCGGAGCGGCTGTGACGTGTTATCGGTCACGTGGCCGTCGTCGGAGAGCAGGTGCAGTCAGGTGACGGATACCGCCCCCGGCCCCCTCCGGCGAGGATTCTGCTGCCAATCGAATTTCTGACACACGAGGCGAATATCCATGCAGCAGATAACGCTGGGCGATGTCACCATCGCACGCGTCGAGGAATACTACGGCCCGGTCGACCTGACGCCCCGGGCATTCTTCCCGGAAAGCCCGGAGGAGGTCTGGGAGGACAACGCGTCCTGGCTGGTCCCGGACTTCTACGACCCCGCCACCGATAATGTCCGGTCCGCGATTCAGACCTGGGTCCTGCGCAGCGAGGGCAAGACCATTCTGGTCGACACCGGTGTGGGCAACCACAAGCACCGGCCCTACGCACCGGTGTGGAGCTATCTGAACACCGACTTCCTGGGGAATCTCGCCAGGGCCGGGGTGCGCCCGGAGGACGTCGACATCGTGATCAACACACATCTGCACGTCGACCACGTGGGCTGGAACACCCGCCTCGACGGCCGGCAGTGGGTTCCGACGTTCCCGAACGCCACCTATATTCTTCCCGAGCGCGACTTCGAGTTCTGGAATCCGGAGAACGGGCACACGCCGTTGCTCGGCCGGGGCAATCAGAATGTCTTCGAGGATTCCGTCGCCCCCGTCCATCAAGCGGGCAAGGCGCTGCTGTGGGACGGCAGTCTCGACATCGACGCCAATCTGCGACTGGAACTCGCCCCCGGACACACCCCGGGCTCGTCCGTGCTCGCTCTCGATTCCCGGGGCGATCGCGCGCTCTTCGTGGGGGACCTGCTGCACAGCCCGGTGCAGATCGCCGATCCCGACACCAATAGCTGCTTCTGCGAGAACCCGGGCGAATCCCGCGCCACCCGCCGCCGGATCCTCGGCCGGGCGGCCGAGGAGAACACCCTGGTCTTCCCCGCCCACCTGGGCGGTCATGGCGCCGCGGAGGTGCGGCGCGACGGCGGCGGGTTCGCCATCAAGGAATGGGCGGCCTTCGCGCGCCTGTGACCCCGGACCCGCCTGTGATCCGGACCGGAGCGATACCGAGGAACCGAGGAAGAGACACACCCCGCACATGACGAAGACCTTCGCCCCCATCGTGGCCACCTCCCAAGGCGCCGTCCGCGGCCGCCAGGAGGAGCACGCCACCGTCTTCCGGCACATCCCCTATGCCGCCCCGCCACGGGGCGCCGCCCGGTTCGCCCCGCCGACACCGCATCCGCCATGGGACGGTGTCCGGGATGCCACCGCCGCGGGTCCCACGGCACCGCAGCCCAAGCGCGACGCGTTCGGCGACCTCGACATGTCCCCGTACTTCGGGCAGGGCTGGGTCCCGGGCGAGGACTACCTCGCGGTGAATGTCTGGACGCCCGACACCACACGCGACGACCTGCCCGTGATGGTGTTCGTGCACGGTGGCGGATTCGTGGCCGGGTCCACCCGGTCGGCGCTCTACGACGGCACCGGCTTCGCCCGTGACGGCGTCGTCCTGGTCACCCTCAACTACCGGCTCGGCGTGCCCGGTTTCCTGCATCTCCCCGACGCCCCCGACAACCGGGGTCTGCTGGATGTGATCGCGGCCTTGCGCTGGGTCGAGGAGAACATCGCGGCCTTCGGCGGCGACCGGTCCCGGGTGACGCTCTTCGGGCAGTCGGCGGGCGCCACGATCGTCGGCGCGGTGGTGGCCGACCCACGGGCCGGAGGTCTCTTCCAGCGGGCGATCATCCAGAGCGGCAACGGCCTGGGAGCGTTCGCCCCCGCCCAGGCCGACCGGGTCACCCGGGCACTCGCCCGCATCCTGGGGACCGCCCCGACCGCGGAGGCGCTGGCGTCGGTCCCCGACGAGCGCTTCGTTCAGGCCATGCCCCGACTCGCGGGCATCGATCTCACGGTCGACGGGCACTTCGATCCGTTGATCGGCCTGAGCCCGTTCAGCCTCGTCCTGGACCAGCAGCCGGCCGAGGCCGTGGCCGCCGGCTGCGGCGCGGGCGTCGACCTGCTGCTCGGCACGAACGCCGAGGAGGGCAACCTCTATCTGGCCCCGCTCGGCCACCTGGCGTCCTCGACCGAGGAGGACGTCCACGCCGTGGCGGCACGCTCCCACCCCGCCCCTCAGGAGCTGGTGGAGGTCTACCGCCGCGAGCGGCCCGGGGCCTCCGCCGGGGAACTGCGGTCCGCCATCATGACGGACGCCCTGTTCGGCGCGGGCACGCGGCGGCTAGCGGCCGCCCACGCCCAGCACCCCTCGGCGCGGACGCATGTCTATGAGTTCGCCTGGCGGTCGCGGGCCCTGGACGGGCGGCTCGGTGCCACGCATGTCATGGAGCTGCCGTTCGTGTTCGACCGCACCGGTCTGCCACGGCTCCATGGCCCCGAGGCGATCCTGGGCCCGGCCGAGCCGCCCGCCGGTCTCGCCTCCCGCCTCCACGCCACCTGGATCCGGTTCGCGAGGACGGGCGACCCCGGCTGGCCGCCGTACGAGAGCGTGCGCCGGACGACCATGCGCATCGCGGAGGCATGGACGCAGGTGGCGGACCCCGGCGCCCCGATACGGCGGGCCTGGGAATAGCGCCCGCGCGGGCGGACGCACCGCCGCCATCACATGGAGCTCGGCTTCGGCGCCCACGGGGACCTCCCGGTGGGCGCCGTTCCGTTTTCCGGCACCCGCCCTCCCCGGTGGCGTGTTTTTCGCCCCCGGCAAGGGCTTGACCAGAGGCGAAGTGGCTCCTACATTCCTCTCACCCTCGAGGTAGATCGATTAACCACTTGTTAACCGCCTGGTTGGAGACCCCCGCAGTGCACTCACCGCTGACTCGGCGCGGCTTCCTCGCCACCGGTTCCGGCCTGGCCGCCGCGACCGTCCTGCCCGGCCTGTCCGGCTGCTCCGCACTGACCGGAGCGGACTCCGATCCCGATACCCTCGTCGTGCACAGCCAGCTCGGCACCACCGCACCGGGATCGCCGACCTACCTCGCGGCCCTGGACCGGTTCCGCAAGGAAAATCCGGGACTCAAGGTCAAGAACCTCATCAACGGCGACGACCTCGCGCAGGTCTACGAGACCTCGCGGCTGGCCCGCAAGGAGCCGGACGTCGTCATGGTCAACCTCTACGACAAGACGCTGGCATGGACCGACGTCGGCGCCACGGTCGACGTCAAGGGCTACCTGGACGACTGGGGCCTGCGGACGCGCGTGCTCCCGCAGGCGCTGGCCGAGTGGACCGACGCCAAGGGCCGGGTACGGGCCTTCCCCTACTTCGCCACCAACTGGCCGATCGCCTACAACCGGGCACTGCTGGACCGCGCGGGCGTCGACGCGATACCCACCACGGGCGACGAGCTGATCGCCGCGGCCCGCAAGCTGCGCGCCAAGGGGATCGCGCCCGTGACCGTCGGCGGCAACGACTGGACCGGGCAGAAACTGCTCGCCCAGATCATCCAGACCTTCCTCACCGAGGACGAGGCCCGGCACGCCTACACCACCGGGGACTTCGGCAGCAGGGGCGCCCGGGAGGGCATCGACTACTTCGTGACGCTGCGCGACGCGGGCGTCTTCGCCGACAAGGCCCAGGGCCTCACCTCGGACACGATGACCACGCAGTTCAACACCCAGGCCGCGGCGATCGAGTCGGCGATGTCCTCGGCGCTGGCCAAGGTGCCCGAGAAGGTGGCCCGGCACACCGAGGTCGGCGGCTGGCCCCTGACCGGCGGCGCCGCCCACGACAAGCCCACCATCCTGCGGACCTACACCCTCATCGGGTTCTGGATCAGCCCGAACGGCACCAAGAAGATCGACGCCGTCGAGAAGTTCCTGCGCTTCATGTACCGGCCGGACACCGTCTCCCGGTTCATCAAGGAGAGCGGCCGCGACATGGCGCTGCGCTCCGACACCCTCAGCACGGACTTCCCACTGGTCGCCGCGGCCCAGCGGCTCGGCTCGACGGTCAGCCAGGCGCTGCTGCCCGATGTGTACGTCCCGCCCGCCGCCGCCCAGCCGCTGATCACCGCGACCAGCACCTCCTTCACCCGCGGCACCAGCGCCGCGAAGGTCCGCGCCGCGCTCGAGACCGCGTACCGCTCCGCGTGAACCGCCCGCCCGTTCGCTCATATCCCGAGCCCGACTCCACGGGAGCCACCTCATGACGACGTTGACGTCGACCCCGGGCGGGGCCGCGGTCCGCCATCCAGCACCGCCCGCCACCACGGCCCGTGTCGGCACGCCCCGGCAGGGCGGCACGATCCTCGCCGTCCCGGCGCTGGTCTGGTACGCGGTCTTCATGATCGGCCCGGTGATCGCCATCTTCGTGATCGCCGCCCTGCACTGGCCGGGCATGCTCCAGCCGGTGTCCTTCGCCGGTCTCGGCAACGTCCGCACGGTCCTCGACGACCCCGTGTTCTGGGACGCGGTGCGCAACACCGCCGTCCAGTTGGCGGTGGCGCTCCCGATCATGATCGTGTGCGCCTACATGCTGGGCTACTACGTGGCGCAGAAGCCGCCCGGGCACCGCGTCATCCGCTATCTGCTGTTCATCCCCGGCCTGATCTCCACCCCCGCCAAGGCCATGGTGTTCTACGCGGCGCTGTCCCCGGACGGGCTGGCCAACGGCGCGCTGCAGTCGGTGGGGCTCGGTTCGCTCACCGACGCCTGGCTCGCCTCCCCGTCGACGGCCCTGGCCTGTCTCATCGCCCTGGACGTGTGGAGCGGGATCGGCTTCACCGCCGTCCTGTTCGCCGCCCGGCTCGACAGCGTCCCGGACGACCTCGGCGAGGCGGCGCAGCTCGACGGGGCCGGGCACTGGCGGACCATGTGGCGCATCCACTTCCCCGTGATCCGCGACTATGTCGGCGTCGTCACCATGCTGCAGTTCCTGTGGACCCTCTTCGGTTCGGCCCAGCACGTCCTGCTGCTCACCCAGGGCGGCCCCGGCAGCTCGTCCACGACGCTGTCCTTCCTCGTCTACCAGAAGGCGTTCATCGCGGCCGACCTGGGCTACAGCCAGACCGTCGGCGTCATCCTCTTCCTGGCCGGGCTCGTCGGGCTGCTCACCATCCGCCGCGCGTTCCGCCAGAACTACTGACCCGAAGGCGGCTCACCATGAAACTCGGCAAACGCTGGCTGCCCGCACACCTGCTGGTGTGGACCTACGCGGTGCTGCTGATCGTGCCGCTCTACTACTTCCTCGCCTCCGCGTTCAAAAGCAACGAGGAGATCTTCGCCCATCCCTTCGCGCTGCCCTCGTCGTTCGGCTTCGGCAACTTCCGCACTGCCTACGACAGCGCCGACCTGGGGACGGCCGTCGTCAACTCGGCGCTGGTGACGGTCCTCGCGCTGGCGCTGACCCTGCTGCTGGCGCTGCCCGCGGCGTTCGCGCTCGCCCGCTCGACGAGCCGGCTCGCCTCGGCGATGGAGAAGATCTTCTCCCTGGGCTTCCTCATCCCCACGTTCGCGGCGCTCTTCCCCACGTTCCTGCTTGCCGCCGCCACCGGGCTGTTCCACACCCGGCTGTTCATGGTCTTCTTCCTGCCCGCGACGGCGATGCCGCTGTCGGTGGTGATCCTGGTGCAGTTCATGCGGACCATCCCCAGGGAGATGGAGGAGGCCGCCCGGATGGACGGGGCGTCCACCTACACGGTGCTGCGGCACATCTACATACCGATGTGCCTGCCCGGTATCGCGACCGTGCTCCTGCTGAACTTCCTCACCTTCTGGAACGAGTACCTGTACTCGCTGATCATCATCGGCCCCGACCCCGAACAGCGCACCGTGCAGGTGGCCCTGCCCACCCTGAAGGCCATCACCGGCACCGACTACGGTGTCCTCACCGCCGGTACCGTACTGACCCTGGTCCCCGTATGGGTCGTCTACACGGTGCTCCAGAAGCGCATGCAGGAGGCGCTCATCAACGGGGCGGTCAAGGCGTGAGCATACCCACTGTGAAGCAGGGCCGGCGCCCCACCATCAAGCAGGTGGCGGCCGCCGCCGGGGTGTCGACCGCGGCCGTGTCCCAGGCGTTCAACGACAAGGGCCGGCTGTCGGAGGCGACCCGGGCGCGCATCCTGGACACCGCGATGGAGCTCGGCTGGTCGCCGAGCGCGTCCGCCGCCGCTCTGCGCAGCGCCCGCACCCGCACCCTCGCCCTCGTCGTCCGGCGCCCCACCGATGTGCTCGGCGCGGACCCGCACTTCAGCGAGCTGATCACCGGTATCGAGGGCGAACTGGCGCCCCGCGGCTACGGTCTGCTGCTGCACCTGGTCGCGGGCGCGCAGGAGGAGAACGCCCTCTACAAGCGGCTGGCGGCCGAGGGCCGCGTCGACGGGGCCGTCCTGACCGACGCCCGCGCGGATGACCCGCGCCCCGCCCTGCTGGCCCGCCTCGGCCTGCCCGCCGTACTGCTCGGTCCCCCCGACCGCGCCGCCGCCGTACCGCGCGTCGGCCTCGGCCACCAGGACGCCGCCGTCGAGGAGGTCGTCCGCCATCTGCTCGGGCTCGGCCACCGGCGCATCGCCTATGTGGCGGGCCCCGCCGACCTGCGGCACACCCGGCTGCGCGGCGGTGTCTTCGAGACGGCCCTCCGGCAAGCGGGCTTGCGGCCCTACGCGGTCCTGCACACCGATTTCACCGAAGTGTCCGCCGTCGCCGCCACCCAGGCCCTGCTGGAGCCCGCCGACCGCGCCACGGCGATCGTCTACGCCAACGACTCCATGGCCATGTGCGGCATCGGCGCCGCCCAGCGCGGCGGGCTGCGCGTCCCCGACGATCTGTCCGTCGTCGGCTACGACAATCTGACGCTCGGCCGCTGGCTGCACCCCGGGCTGACCACCGTCGACCAGCAGGTGCGGCGGGTGGGCGCGGCCGCCGCCCGGCTGCTCCTCGCACGCTGCGGCGAGGACGTAGAGGAGACGGTGCTCGACGACCGGCCGCGGCTGGTCGTCCGCGAGTCCACCGGACCCGCCCCCGGCTGACACACACGTTTCAGCCCCCACCCCTACCACCGACACCCGAGAAGGACCATGCGACGCCACAGCGCCCAGCTCATCCACCAGCCCGCCGTCCTGCCCTGGCTCGGCGCCAACTTCTGGTCCCGCACCGGCGGGCCCCTGATGTGGCGCGACTACGACCCGAAGACGGTCCGCGCGGAGCTGCGGGTGCTGCACGAGCACGGCCTGACGATGACCCGGTCGTTCTTCTACTGGCCGGACTTCCATCCGCAGCCCGACCGCGTCGAGGAGACGCTGTGCGAACGCTTCCGCGACTTCCTCGACGCCCACACCGAGATCGGCATGGGGACGGTGCCCACCTTCATCGTCGGACACATGTCGGGCGAGAACTGGGACCCCGCCTGGCGCGGCGGCCGCGACCTCTACGAGGACGTGTGGATGGTCGGCCGCCAGGCGTGGTTCGTGTCCCAGATGACCCGCCGCTTCAAGGACCACCCGGCGGTCACGGGCTGGCTCATCACCAATGAGATGCCCGGCTACGGCCGGATCTACCAGGTGGATCCGCCCTCCTCCGATGTGGTGACGGCCTGGGCGCAGGCCATGTGCAACGCCGTACGGGCGGCCGGCGGCACCCAGCCGGTCTCCCTCGGCGACGGCGCGTGGGGCATCGAGGTCACCGGCCGCGACAACGGCTTCTCGCTGCGCGAGACCGCCGAGTACGTGGACTTCGTGGGCCCGCATGTGTACCGCTCGGACACCGACCGGCCCCGTCAGCACCTGCGCGCCGCCTTCGAATGCGAACTGGCGTCGGTCACCGGACAGCCCGTCGTCCTGGAGGAGTTCGGCCTCTCCACGGACACCGTCTCCGACCGGAACGCGGCGGTCTACTACCGGCAGACCCTGCACAACTCCCTGCTCGGCGGGGCGACGGGCTGGATCGCCTGGAACAACACCGACTACGACGACCTGTGGGACCGCTCGCCGTACGACCACCACCCCTTCGAGATGCACTTCGGCATCACCGACAGCACCGGCGCCCCCAAGGCCCCGCTGCTCGAACTCGCCGCGTTCGCCGAGGTGTTGAAGGAGGTGGACTTCACACACTGCCGACGCGCCGACGCGGACGCGGCGCTGGTCGTGCCCGCCTTCCTGGAGCGCGGCTACCCCTACAGCAGGCCCGCCGACCGACCGCTGATCTTCACCTCCCTGCACCAGAGCTATGTCGCCACCCGCGCCGCCGACCTGCCGGTGGGCTTCACCCGGGAGGCCGACGGACTGGCCGGCGACGCGGCCCTGTATCTGCTGCCGGCCACCCGCCAGCTCACCACGCGCACCCGGCGTGAGCTCGAACGCCGCGCCCGCGCGGGCGCCACGGTCTACCTCTCGTTCTGCTCCGGCGAGTACCCCGGGACCCGCGGCCCGTGGTTCGACGACCTGGACGGGCTGTTCGGCGTCGAGCTGCAGCTCTCCTACGGTGTCGCCGAGCCCATCGAGGACGACGTTCTGGAGATGACGTTCACCGAGGACTTCGGCGGGCTGAGCGCCGGGACCTCGCTGCGCTTCCCCGTCGCGGGCAACGAGGACAGCCGGGCGTATCTGCCGGTCGTTCCGCGCGACGCCCGGGTGGTGGCCGTCGACGCCCACGGGCGGCCCGCCCTCCTGGTGCACGACACCGGGCGCGGCCGCACCGTCCTGGCCACCTACCCCCTGGAGCACATGGCCGCCCGCACCGCGCGGGCCAACCCCGAGGAAACCCACCGGCTGTACGCGGCGCTCGCCGATGTCGCCGGGGCCCGCCGCCCGGTGACGGTCGACAGCCCCCATGTCGGCGCGGACCTCCTCGTCCATGACGACGGGCGCCGCTTCGTATGGCTGGTCAGCCAGAGCGCCGAGGAGCTCACCGTCCGCCCCGCGGCCGACGGCACCCTGCACGACCTCGCCTCCGGCGCACCGGCCGCGGAGGTGTCGCTCGGCCCGTACGGGGTGCGCGTCCTGGAGCTGCGGTGATCGGCTACCTCTACCGCGACCCCGCCGCGCCCGTGGCCGAGCGGGTCCGCGATCTGCTGCGGCGCATGACACTCACCGAGAAGGTCGGCCAGGTCAACCAGCGCATGTACGGCTGGCACGCCTACGAGCGGGACGGCGGCGGCCACCGGCTCACCGGCGCCTTCCGCACCGAGGTCGCCGCGTACGGCGGGATGGGCGCCCTGTACGGGCTGCAGCGGGCCGACGCCTGGTCCGGCGTCGGCTTCACCGACGGCATCACGGCGGCGGACGGGGCGCGGGTCGCAGGCGCCGTGCAGCGGCACGTCGTGGAGAACACCCGGCTGGGTATACCGGTGCTGTTCGTCGAGGAGGTTCCCCACGGCCACCAGGCCCTGGACGGCACCGTGTTGCCGGTCAACCTCGCCGTCGGTGCCACCTGGGACCCCGGGCTCTACGAGGCGGCGGCGGCCGCCGCCGGCGCGGAGGTGCGGGCGCGGGGCGGCCATGTGGCGCTCGTCTCCGCCCTCGACCTGGTGCGCGACCCGCGCTGGGGCCGCGCGGAGGAGTGCTTCGGCGAGGACCCGTACCTGGCGGCGCGGCTCACCGAGGCGCTGGTGCGCGGCATGCGCACCAGCGAGGTGGCCGTCGTGCTCAAGCACTTCGCCGGACAGGGGGCCACGGTCGGCGGACGCAACAGCGCGGCCACCGAACTGGGCGCCCGCGAAGTGCACGAGACCCATCTGGCGGCGGCCCGGGCGGGGATACGCGCCGGTGCCGCCGGGGTGATGGCGGCCTACAACGAATTCGACGGCCTGCCCTGTGTCGCCAGCCGCCCGCTGCTGACCGAACTCCTGCGGGAGCGGCTGGAGTTCGACGGCATCGTGATGGCGGACGGCACCGCCGTCGACCGGCTGGTCCGGCTCACGGGCGACCCCGTGGCCGCGGGCGCCCTGGCCTTGAACGCCGGATGCGATCTGAGCCTCTGGGACGCCTGCTTTCCACGGCTGGCCGAGGCGGTCGCGCAGGGGCTCGTCACGGAGCGGACCCTGGACACCGCCGTGGCCCGGGTCCTCACGCTGAAGTTCCGCCTGGGCCTCTTCGAACAGCCCTATACGCCTGCGGTGGAACAGCGCCCCGAGCCGAATACACCCGCTGCCGAACAGCGCCCCGGCCTCCGCGAGTTGAGCGAACGCATCGCCCGCGCGTCCATCACACTGCTCGCCCACGACGGGGGAGTCCTGCCGCTGGCACCATCCACCCGCCGGATCGCCGTCCTCGGCCCGAACGCCGACTCCATCGCCCAGCAGATCGGCGACTACACCGCGCCGCAGCGCCCCGGCTCCCACCATGTCACGGTCCTGGACGGCATCCGGTCGGCCGCCCCGCCGGACACCGAGGTCAGCCACGCGCCGGGGTGCGATCTGGTCGGCGGCGACCTCTCCGGTGTCCCCGAGGCGGCCGCGCTGGCGGCAGCGGCGGACATCGCGGTCCTCGTCCTGGGCGGGTCCAGCGCGCGCTCGGGCGACACCTCCTTCGACACCAATGGCGCGGCCGTCGTGACCTCCGCCAACCCCGGCGGTATGACGAGTGGCGAAGGCGTCGACCTGGCCGATCTGCGCCTGCCCGACGGGCAGTTGGCGCTCCTTGGCGCGGTGGCGGCCACGGGCGTGCCGGTCGTCGTGGTCCTCGTCCAGGGCCGTCCGCACGCCCTGCCCGACGTCTCCGGCACGGCCGGGGCGGTGCTGAGCGCCTGGTACCCGGGCCCGTGGGGCGGACGGGCCGTCGCCGATGTGCTGTTCGGCGCGGCCGGGCCCGAGGGACGGTTGCCGGTGTCGATCCCCCGGTCGGCCGCGCAGTTGCCGGTGTTCTACAACGCCAAGGACCACGGCTACCGCGGCTATGTGGACCAGCCCGCCACCGCCCGATACGCCTTCGGCCACGGCCTGTCGTACACCACGGTCGCCTACGAGCCGCCACGGCTCTCCCGCGCCCGGGTGACCCGGGACGATCCCACCCTCAGCTGCCGGGTGACCGTGCGCAACACCGGCGAGCGGCCGGTGCGCGAGACGGTCCAGCTCTACCTGCGGCGGCTGTCGGGCGGCTCCTCCTGGCCCCGCGTCCGCGAGCTGCGCGGATTCGCCCGCCTCGACCTGCGGCCGGGGGAGGAGGCCGACGCCGTGTTCGCGATCGACGCCGACACCCTCGCCTCCGTCACCCGGGACCTCGGCCTCGCCGTCGAGCCCGGAGAAGTGATGCTGGAGACCGGCCCGTCCTCCGCCGCGACGCAGGGGGCGCGGCTGGTGATCGACTGATGCCCGGCCGGAGATCGGCGGGGCCCCCCGGACGGCCCTGGAGGCCGAAGCCGGATGTTGGGCCGGGGGTGTACTCGACACCTTGAGCGGGCCGTCCTACAGTCACGTGCCCGGCAGGGACCGCCCGGCCGCTGACCCAGGGGAAGGCCGCATGCCGATCAGGAGATCACTCAGGTATCTGGCGGGGCTCGCGGCGACCCTCGCGCTGCTGGCCACGGCGCCGGGGCCGGTCGCCGCCGCGCAACAGCCCGCCGCCCCGGCGGCCCCCGCCACCGCCCCGGCCGCCACTCCCGCTGCCGACACCTGGCAGCCGCCGCTGTCCACTCGCGGCCGGTACATCGTCGACGCCAAGGGCGACCGTTTCCGGCTCAAGTCGGCCAACTGGGACGGTGCGCAGGGGTCGTGGACGGGCAGCGGCAGCGTCGAGGACCCCGCCAACCACCACGCCGGCCAGAACTCCCACGGCATACCCCTCGGCCTGGACCGGGTCCCCCTGCCGACGCTGCTCGCCGACTTCCACCGGCTCGGCATCAACAGCATCCGGCTGCCGTTCTCCAACGAGATGATCCGCGCCACCGCGACCGTGCCGGACGGTGCCGTGGCCGCCAACCCGCAACTGCGCGGGAAGACACCGCTGCAGATCTTCGACGCCGTGGTGTCCGCCCTCGGCCGCGACGGGTTCGCCGTCATCCTCAACAACCACACCAACACCACCCGGTGGTGCTGCGGAGTCGACGGCAACGAGCGGTGGAACAGCGGCCAGACCACCCAGCGCTGGGTGGACGACTGGGTCTTCATGGCCCGCCGTTACGCCGATGAGCCAGGCGTCGTGGGCGCCGACCTCTACAACGAGGTGCGCCGCGACATCCTGGACGACCCCAACTGGGGGCTCGGCGACGCGCACGACTGGTACGCCGCCGCGCAACAAGCCGCCGACCGCATCCTCACCGATGGCAACCCCGACCTCCTCATCGTCATCGAGGGCATCAACTGGACGGGGATACCGGTCGACGGACTGCCCCACGAACGGCCCACCCTGGCGCCCGCGCGCACCCTCTCGCACACCCTCGTGAACGCCCACAAGCTGGTCTACTCCGCGCACTTCTACGGCTACACCGGCCCCCGCCACAGCGGCGCCACCGGCGTCGGCGAGACCCACGACCCCCGGTACCAGGACCTCAGCCGCGACGAGCTCCGTAAAGTCCTCACCGACCAGGCGTTCTTCGTCGCCGAGGACACCGGGCGGCACTACACCGCGCCCGTGTGGATCAGCGAGTTCGGCATCGGAGCGGCCGAGACGGGCACCCGCCCGCGCGCCTGGTTCACCAACCTCACCGACTACTTCGCCGACCACGACGCCGACTTCGCCTACTGGCCACTGGTGGGCTGGGAGGGCAGCGACGACTGGGCGCTGCTGCGCTACGACTCCGCGGGCCACCGCACCGGAATCCTCGACCAGGGCGACTGGCGCGCCACGCCGTGGCAGCGGCTGATGACGGCGCCCGAGCACACCGGGCCCGTCGACCCCGTCCCCACCTGGCGCATGCTCGCCACCGACCACGGCGACCAGGTGCAGTCGCTGATCGAGCGGACGCACGGCGACTGGGATCCGGGCGCCTACAAGGCCGCCTGCCCCGACGGGTTGCGGCTGATCGGCCTCGGCCACGCCGCCGGGCGCGGACTGTGCACCGACACCGGCGCCGACGACCCGCGCGCCCCCGGCACCGCCCATACGGTCGTCACGGACGAGCGGTATGTGCCCGCCGGTGGCGACTGGGCCTCCGGCTACACCAAGTTCCAGTGCCCCTCGGACCAGTTCCTGATCGGCTACAGCCGCCGCGGCGGCCGGGTGTCCGCCGCGCTGTGCGCCCCGGCCCGCACCCCGCTCGGCACCACGGGACGCACCGTGTGGTTCGACCGGTCCGACAACCGGCCCGCCGACGCCGCCGGGGGCGACTTCGCCCACGGCGCCTACAAGGGCCAGTGCGCGGCCGACGAGTACGCCGCCGGGATCGCCTTCACCACGCGGGTGGGCAGCGCCGGGGGCCCGGACGCGCTGCTGTGCCGCCGGCTGTCCTGAGTCCGCCAGTCGTTCCGCGACCCTTGCCCGAATCTGACGGTCCGTCATATCGTGAGGTGGTGCGCGCAGCCGTCGTCGCACGACACCCGCCGAACCGGATCAGGAGTTACGGGTGGAGCCGCACACCACACCCGGGACCGCGCCGAAAGTACGTGCCCGCGCGGTGACCCGCACCTTCGGGCACGGAACCCGGCAGGTGCACGCCCTCGGACCACTCGACATGGACATCCAGCACGGGGAGTTCTGCTGCATCGTCGGCCCGTCCGGATGCGGCAAGTCCACGTTCCTGCGCATCGTCGCCGGACTCGTCCGCCCCAGCGGCGGTGAGGTCGAGCTGCGTGCGGGCCGGCGCCATCCGGCCGCGATGATCCCGCAGGACTACGGGATCTACGACTGGAAGACCGTGCTGGCCAACGTCCGCTTCGGCCTCGATGTGCAGCGCGTGCCACGCAAGGCCGCCGACGCGCGGGCCAGGGACTGGCTCCACCGGCTCGGTCTGGCCGACTTCGCCGACGCCTACCCCGCCACCCTGTCGGGCGGGATGCGGCAGCGGGTGGCGATCGCTCGCGCGCTCGCG
The DNA here is from genome assembly GCF_000147815.2 of Streptomyces violaceusniger Tu 4113. Lineage (NCBI taxonomy): Bacteria > Bacillati > Actinomycetota > Actinomycetes > Kitasatosporales > Streptomycetaceae > Streptomyces > Streptomyces violaceusniger. The sequence goes on from NC_015957.1 coordinate 3,411,292, forward strand.
GTGGAGCCGGAGGTGCTGCTGCTGGACGAACCGTTCGCCGCGCTCGACGCCCAGTTGCGCACCATCCTCCAGGACGAGCTGCTCGCGGTCTGCCAGGCGACCCGTACCACCGCGCTGTTCGTCACCCACAGCCTGGAGGAGGCGATCGTGCTCGGGGACCGGGTGGTGGTGATGTCGGCCAGGCCCGGCAGGGTGATCGCCGAACGCCACCCGCCGTTCGACCGCCCGCGCACCGGGGCGATGCGCCGCGCTCCCCGGTTCGCCGCGCTGCAGTCCGAGTTGTGGGAGCTGCTGCGCGATGAGGTCCAGCGGGCCGGGGCCGGTGCCGCCGCCCCGGCGGACCCGGTGGGGAAGCCCTCATGAAGGGCGAGAGCACGGCCGCCTCGACCCGGACCGCCCGGCCCGGTGCGGCGGACGGCGGGCCCGCCGAGACCGTGCTGGTGAGGCGCCCCGGACCGGGGGAGCGCGATCCCGTCCGCGCCCACCGGCGGCGCCGCGGCATCGAGCTGGCCCTCGCCCTCGCCGTCCCCTCCGCGCTGATCCTGCTGTGGCAGCTCGCCGCGGATCAGCACTGGATCGACTCGCGCATCTACCCCGCGCCGTCCACCATCGCGGCGGACGGCTGGCGGCGCGCCGCCGACGGCAAGCTGTGGCCGGACGTATGGGCCACGCTCCAGCGGGTGGTCGCCGGGTATGCGCTCGGCACGGCCGCGGGCTATCTCTTCGGGCTGGTGATGGGCGCGCTGCGGATGGTCCGCGCCGCGCTGGAACCGCTGCTCGACGCCCTGTACGTGGTGCCCAAGCTCGCGCTGCTCCCCGTGTTCCTCAATATGTTCGGCCTCGGTGAGGGCCCTCAGATCGCGCTCGTCGCGACCACCGTCTTCTTCTTCGTATGGATCTCCACGATGGCCGCCGTGATGGGCGTCGCCGAGGGCTACCGGGAGGCCGGGCAGGTGTTCGGCGCCGGTCCCTGGCAGATGTTCCGCCACGTCCTGCTGCCCGCCTCGCTGCCGCAGGTCCTGGTCGGCATGCGGGTCGCGTCCGGAGTGGCGGTGCTGGTCATCGTCGCCTCCGAGCAGATCGCCGCGAACGACGGCCTCGGCCATCTGATCTTCGACTCGCGGACGCTGTTCCAGAACGACGTGATGTTCGTCGGCATCGTCTGCGTGGCCGTGCTCGGCGTGGTCTTCTCCGAACTCGTCCGCTTCATCGGCCGTCGGCTCACTCCCTGGGCGCCACGGGACCGCGGCCGGCCCCGGCCCTGACCCTCACCCCGGCTCCGACCCCCAGCCCCGGAAGGCGACACCCATGGCCCGGAGACCCTCCCTCGCCCGCGCCCTGATCACGGGCGTGACCCTGTTCGGCGTCCTCGGCTCCCTCGCCGCCTGCGACGCCCAGACCTCGGGGTCGGCGCGCTCCGGCACACCGGGCAAGCCCCGCCCCATCACCCCCGTCGCGGGCTGCGCCAAGGGCTGGACCGACCCCGCCGACGCCTCCGCCGCCCGCGCGCCCGCCCGGTGCGCGCCCGGCGCGCCCGCGCCGAAGCCGCTGAAGAAGAAGACGAAGATCGTCGTCTCCGCCAGCACGCTGACCGCCGAGTACCTCGCGCCCCTGCGGATCGGCATGGAGAAGGGCGAGTTCGGCAAGGAGAAGCTCGACGTCGAACTGAAGCTGCTGCCCACCCCGGACGCGCTGCCGCTGCTCGCCAAGGGCGATATCGACGTCCAGTACGCGGCGCCGGAGGCCGCCGTGCTCAACGGCATCCGCCAGGGGTTCGCCATTCGCTGGGTCGCCGGCAACTTCACCCCCGCGCCCGGCTCCAAGAGCGGATTCTGGGCCAGGCTGAAACCGGGGGAGACGGCGGGCGAGGTCAGCCTCAAGGACCGCACGGTCGGCACGCTCATCGGCAAGGGCTCGGTCATCATGTACCCGATGGAGAAGGTGCTCGCCGCGCATCAGGCCGACGTGGACAGCGTCCGCTTCCAGCAGCTCGGCCCGGCCGAGGTCCTCACCTCGCTGAAGAACGGCGGAGTGGACGCGGCATGGCTGCTCGACCCGGTGTGGCGCCAGGTGGACGGCGCTACGCCTTCCTCGGTGGCCAGCCGCGCGGCGAACCGCTCGGCGGGCTGCTGTTCGGCCCCGATCTGCTGACCGGGGACCCGGACGCGGGGGTGGCGTTCCTGCGCGCCTACATCCGCACCGTCAACACCTACTTCGCCGGGGACTACAAGAAGGACAAGGCGTTCCTCGACGACCTCGGCGAAGCGCTCAAGACCGAGCCGGACACACTGGCCGCCGTGCCGTCGCTGCGCATGGACTGGGAGATCCGCGCGGGCACGGTGGACCGGCTGCAGAAGGCGTACGCCACCGCCGGGGTGGTCGAGGGCGACTCCCTGCCCGAGGACGAGGTCGTGGACCGCTCGTTCTACGCGGAGGCGGTCGGCCACAAGCCCTAGGCCCTCCTTTCCGGCCCGGCGGCGCGGGCACGCGCCCGCGCGGCGGGAGAGGAAACGGGGAACGGCGACGCGAAAGGCCCTTGCGCCGGGCCGCCGGCCTATAGTGCGCTGACCTCCATGAGGAGCATGAGGGGCATGAGGGGCATGAGCGTCATGAGGAAGCGGAGCCTGGCCACGCTGAGCGCCACCCTGGTCGTGGGCTCGCTCTGCGCGGGCGCGCCGCAACCGCGGGCGGAGGCCGCCGACTCCGGCGGCGGCGCCGATTCGTCCACCGGACTCGGGGTCGATCTCGACACGGTGACGATCCCCGAACTCCAGGCGCGCATGGCGGACGGCTCGCTGACCTCGTCGGCGCTGACCAGCACCTACCTGCGGCGGATCAGGGCCATCGACCCCACGATCCACGCGGTGCTGCGCACCGACCCGACCGCCCCGCGGCAGGCGGCCGCCAGCGACGCCAGGCACCGGCACGGCGCCACCCGTGGCCCGCTCGACGGCATCCCCGTCCTGCTCAAGGACAACGTGAACACCCGCGGCCTGCCCACGACCGCCGGATCGCTGGCACTGGCCGGCAGCCCGCCGGACACGGATGCCGCCCTGGTGACGCGACTGCGTGACGCGGGGGCGGTGATCCTCGGCAAGACCAACCTGTCCGAGTGGGCCAACTTCCGCGCCGCGAAGCCGACATCGGGGTGGTCGGCCGTGGGCGGGCAGACCAACAACCCCTACGTACTGGACCGGAACCCATGCGGATCGTCCGCCGGTTCGGGCGCCGCGCTCGCCGCGTCGCTGGCACAGGTGGCGATCGGTACCGAGACGGACGGCTCCATCGTGTGCCCGGCCGGGATGAACGGGGTGGTGGGCCACAAGCCCAGCCTCGGCCTCGTCAGCCAGGCCGGCGTGGTCCCGATCTCCGCCGAGCAGGACACCGCCGGGCCCATGGCGCGCAATGTGATCGACACCGCGCTCACCTTCTCGGTGCTCAGCGGCGGCCGCACCGCGGAGGGGCTGACCAACCCCGGCGCGCTGCGCGGCAAACGGATCGGTCTGTGGCGGCTGCCCTCGCTCGGCCCGGAGGTGGACGCCGTGATGACCCGGACCGCGAAGCGACTGCGTACCGCGGGAGCCGAGGTCGTCGAGGTGACGCCGCCGTATCAGCGGCGGCTGGCCGAGCTCGAATTCCCCGCGCTGCTCAGCGAGTTCCACCGGGACATCGACGCCTACCTCGCCACCCGCGAGGGGCCGCGCAACCTCGCCGAACTGATCGAATTCAACCGCACCCACCCGGCGGAGCAGACCTGCTTCGCAGGCCAGGAGCTGTTCGAGCAGGCCCTCGCCGCGCCTGCCACCACCGACCCGGAATACCGGGCCATGCGCGCCGAGTTGAAGGATCTCTCCCGGCGTTCCATCGACGAGACCATGGCCACCCACCACCTGGACGCCATCGCCTCGCCGACCAACCCGCCCGCCTGGACGACCGACTGCGCGCGGGGCGACAACGACGTGATCCCGTCCTCGACGCCCGCGGCGGTGGCCGGATATCCCTCCCTGTCGGTGCCCGCCGGGTTCGTGGACGAGCTGCCCGTGGGCCTGCTCCTGATGGCCGGTGACCACGAGGACACCGAGCTTCTCTCGCTGGGCGCCGCGGCTGAGCGGCGACTTCACGCCTGGCGGGCGCCGCGCTACCTGCCGTCGGTGGGAACCGGCGCCTCCCGCTGAGCGGTCCGGCCATGACGTCCGGCCCCCGGGACATGGGCCGGACGCCACCGTTCACCGACGAGATCGCGACATCTTCCGCCGCATCCGAACGCGCGTCGGAAAGTCTGTCCCAATGGCCATGGATTCTCGCGCTAGTGTGCGCGCGTGAGCCTTCATGTCGTCATAGGATTCGGGCCCGCCGGAGCGGCCACCGCTCGGCTGCTGGCCGAAAAGGGCCATTCGGTACGGGTCGTCACCACATCGGGCCGAAGCCCGGAGCCGGGCATCGAGCATGTCGCGCTGGACGCGACGGACAGCGCACGACTGACCGAGGCCGCGCAGGGCGCGGCCGCCATCTATAGCTGCGCCGCACCGCCCTACCACCGCTGGGCGAGCGACTGGCCGCCGCTGGCCTCGTCGCTCTGCGCGGCGGCCGAGGCGACCGGGGCCGTCCTGGTCGTCCTGGGCAACCTCTACGGGTACGGCCCGGTCGACGGCCCCATGACCGAGGAGCTGCCGCTCGCGGCGACCGGCACCAAGGGGCGGGTACGCGCCGCCGGGTGGGAGCAGGCGCGGGACCTCCATGAGCAAGGCCGGATCAAGGCGGTCGAGGTACGGGCGTCGGACTTCTTCGGGCCCGGAGTGACCGACGGCGGGCACCTGGCCGCGCGGGTCATGCCAAAGGTGCTGCGCGGCAAGCCGGTCTCCTCGCTCGGGGACCCGGACACCCCGCACAGTTGGAGCTATATCCCCGACGTGGCCGCCGCCCTGGCCGAGGTCGCGGGCGAGGAGCGGGCCTGGGGTCGGGCCTGGCACGTACCGACCGCGCCCGCGCGGTCCACCCGGGAGATGGTCGACCGCCTCGCCACACAGGCGGAAACCGGGCCGGTCGCGGTGCGCAGGCTGCCGTCCGCCGTGCTCGGTCTCGCCTCGCTGGTCTCCCCGCTGCTGCGTGAACTGAAGGAGGTCCGCTACCAGTTCGACCGTCCCTTCGTCGTGGACGCGAGCGCCTACGAAGCCGCGTTCGCGGTGCGCGCCACCCCCGTCGACGAGCAGGTCGAGGCGACGGTCGAGTGGTGGCGTGAGCGTCTGTCCACCGCCGGGTGACATCTGTGACAGCGAAGGGATCCCAAGTGGGTTCAGCGGGAACGCGGCGTGATGACGTCGCGATCGTGGGAATGGCCTGCCGGTTCCCGGGGGCACGTAACGTCAACCAGTACTGGCGGCTCCTCAACGAGCCGCGGGCGCAGTTCACAGCCGTCCCCGACTCGCGGTGGCGCACCGCCACCTTCCTCAGCGACAACTTACGCGACTCGTCCTCGGCCTATACGGACACCATGGCCCTGCTGCCGGATGTGGGCCACTTCGACGCGGCGCACTACGGCATCCCGCCACGGCGGGCCAGATCGATGGATCCGCAGGGCCGACTGCTGATCGACCTGGCCCGGGAGGCCATCCAGGACGCCGGATGGGAAGCCGAGGGCTTCGACCGCGAGGAGACCTCGGTGATCACGGCGCTCACCGAGAGCGGCTACCGCCAACTCAGCACCATGCAGATCCGGATGCGCCAGCTCACCGGCGGCGAGTTCGGGGCGCGGGCGAGCGACCCCCGGTGGCCGGAGGCGGTCCGCGCGGTGGACGGGCTGCACGGCTCCTCGGTGGCCGGGCTGCTGCTCAACATGGGGCCGAACACGGTCAGTTCGGTCTTCGATCTGCACGGCGAGAGCTATGCGCTGGACTCGGCGTGCTCCGGTGGACTCATGGCCGTGGCCAACGCCGTGTTCGCGCTGCGCGCGGGCCGGTGCCGGATCGCGCTCGCGGGCGGCGCCCAGTTGATCCTCGCCCCGGACCTGCTGGTGGGGCTGTGCCGGATCGGCGCCATCTCGCGCAGCGGCAGATGCCTGCCGTTCGGCGCGGAGGCCGACGGCTTCGTCCTGGGGGAGGGCGCCGGGGTCCTGGCGCTGCGCCCGCTGGCCGACGCGCTGGCCGCCGGTGACCGGGTCTACGCGGTGATCCGGGGCGTGGGCACGGCCAACGACGGGACCGTGCAGGGCGGCATGCACCCCCAGGCGGCCGGTCAGCTCAGGGCCCTGCGCCGGGCCTACCGCGACGCGGACCTGGCCCCGGACACGGTGGGATACCTCGAGGCGCACGGCACCGGGACCACGGTCGGCGATCCGGTCGAGGTCGGTGTTCTGCGGGAACTGCGGGGCGAGCGGGGCGCACCGGCCTTCCTCGGCGCGGTGAAGGCGGTGGTCGGGCACGCGCTCAACGCCGCGGGGATCGCCGGACTCGTCAAGACGGTGCTGGCCGTGCACCGGGGGGTGATACCGCCGCAGCCGGACTTCGACCTGGCCGACCGCTCCGGACTCGACGCCGCGCGGCTGACCATCCCGACGAAGCCGACCGGCTGGCCCGAGCCCGGGCAGCCGCGCCGGGCAGGCGTGAGCGCCTTCGGCTTCGGCGGCACCGGTGTCCATCTGGTGGTGGAGGAGTACGCCACGGCACCGGCCGGCCCCGCACCGGACGGCGGGCCGCGTCTGCTGGTGCTCAGCGCCCGCGACCGGGCCGGGCTGGCCCGTTACGCCCGGGAGCTGGCACACACCCTCGCCGAGGACCGGCCGCCGCTGGCCGGGGTGGCGGACACCCTGGCCCGCCGGGCTCCCCTCGCCGAACGCCTCGCCCTGGTGGCGGAGGACGCCGCCGACGCCGCCACCAGGCTGACCGCGGCGGCCGAGGCCGTGGCGGCCGGCCGCACCGGAGATCTCGGGGCCGGGCTGGTGGCCGGTACGGTGCCACCCGGTGAGCTGCCGGAGGCCGCCGTACCGGAGCCGGGCTCGCTGCCCGCCGACGCGCACTCGGCCGCACTGGCCCAGCTCGCACAGCGCGCGGTCACCGGCGCGGCGCTTCGCCCGCTGAGGGAGCGCATACCCCCCATCACCCTGCCGCCGAGCCCGCTCGCCCCGCGCCACCACTGGGTGGTGGACGAGTCGGCACGCGCTCCCGAGGAAGAGGACACCGCCCACGCCCTCGGGGCCGTGGGGGAGGGCCGGACCGGGCCGGTGGGCTCGCCCGCGGCGGGGCGGGGCGGCGGGGCGTCCGCCGGGTCCATCGTGCTCGAAGAGCTGTCGCGGACCGGCGTCTTCCCGCTCGCCGATCTGACCGAGCGGATGCGGTTGGTGACCGACCTCGGCTTCGACTCCCTGATGCTGCAGGAGCTGGAGGTCAACATCGGCAAGCGGATACCGGGATTCCGCACCGAGGAGATCTTCTCGCCCGACCTCACCGTGGAACGGCTCGTCGCGCTGGTCGATCCGCACCTCGCGCACGAGCCGGCCGCCGGTGCGCCGCTGCCCCAGCAGACGCCGGCGGACTGGGACGCGGCGAGTGCCTGCGCCGATGACTTCCCCGAGGTGCGGCAGTTCGAGGAGCGCTTGAGCGCGATCGTCGGCAGTGGCGCGGACTTCCCCTATTTCCGGGTCCATCAGGGCAACATCCGCGACACGACCGTGATCGACGGACGGCCGTATCTGTCCTTCGGCAGCTACAACTACCTGGGGCTCTCCGGCCATCCGGCGGTCAACGAGGCCGTGCACCGGGCGGTGGACCGGTACGGCACCTCGGTCTCCGCGAGCCGGGTGCTCTCCGGCGAACGGGAGCTGACCGTACGGCTGGAGCGGGCGCTCGCCGATTTCCTCGGCGTCCCGGACTGCCTGGCGCTGGTCAGCGGCCACGCCACCAATGTCACCGCGATAGGGCATCTCGTCGGCGCGCGGGACCTCGTGGTGCACGACGCGCTCGCCCACGACAGCATCCTCCAGGGCTGCGCCTTGTCCGGGGCGGCGCGGCGCCCGTTCCCGCACAACGACATCGACGGGCTGGAGGACGCGCTGCGGCGCAACCGGTCCCGCTTCAGACGGGTGCTGATCGCCGTCGAGGGCGCCTACAGCATGGACGGCGATCTGGTCGACCTGCCCGCCGTGATCGAGCTGAAGCGGCGCTACGGCGCGCTGCTGATGGTCGATGAGGCGCACAGCATCGGCACCGTGGGCGAACGCGGCCGTGGCGTGGGCGAGTTCTTCGGTGTCGACCGGTCCGGTGTGGATCTGTGGATGGGCACGCTCTCCAAGACGTTCGCCAGTTGCGGCGGCTATCTCGGCGGTTCGGCCCGGATGGTGCGGTGGCTGCGGCATACGCTGCCCGGCTTCGTCTACAGCGTCGGCCTGACCCCCGCCAACGCGGCCGCGGCGCTGGCCGCCACCGAGCTGATCCTCGCGGAACCGCACCGGGTGGCCGCCCTGCGGCGCAATGCGGAGCTCTTCCTGGGCCTGGCCGCCGCGGCCGGTCTGACGACCGGCTCCAGCGCCCACACGCCGATCGTGCCGTGTGTCCTCGGCGACTCGGCGCGGACCCTGCGCATCGCGGACCGGCTGTTCGACCGCGGTGTCATCGCCGATCCGATCTTCCACCCGGCCGTCGAGGAGGGGCTCGCCAGGCTGCGGTTCTTCGTCACCAGCGAGCACCGCGAGGACGACATCCGGCGCACCGTGGCGATCCTGGCCGAGGAGGTGGCAGCCACCGGGGGATGAGGGGGACACCGTCGGATCCACGTCAGATCAGGGTGCGTTCGATCCGGCTGAGCATGGCCTCCTGCCCGGATTCCCCGGAGTTCTCGGCCGGGGCGGTGCCGTGCCGCTCCTCGGTGCCGCCCACCCGCTGGGAGAGCAGATAGGCGATGATCTCCGCCTCCTGCTCCTGGACGTCGTCGTAGGTCGCGCGCAGGAGCATGTCACGCACGAGGTCGGGGTCGAGGTTGGGGAAGAGGAGGCGGGCGCTCGCCTCGTCCAGCCAACCCGCCCCGCGATGGCAGCAGATGATGTGGCCCAGCTCATGCAAGATGATGTGCTCCTGATGCGCGCTGGTCGTGTTGGCGTCGTAGAAGATGAGGTCCTCGTCGTGGGCGGCGACCCACATGCCGCACGGGTGCGTCGCGGGCATCTGCATCGGGACCAGCGTGATGGGGCGGCCGCGGACCTCACCGAGATAGCGGCAGAGCTCGGCCACATCGGCCATCTCCGGCAGGTCGAGGTCGGCGATCCGCCGCGCGCCGGCCTTCCGGAGCTTCTTGAGCTGACTGCGCCGGTCGTGGTCGGCCGACCGTCTCTTGTTGGCGCCTCTCACTCAGCCGCACCCCTCATTCCTGGTCCGAGGTGTCGGTGACGGGCGGAAGGCCCTGCAACTGCCGGTACTGGTCCATGATGGTCGTGATGGCCTCGAGGTTCTCCTTCTTCATCCCCGCCGCGCGCATCGCCACGGCGCGCACCCCGGCCTGCCGGAGCGCCTCGATGGCGGCGACCTCGCTGAGCACCGACTCGGCGACCTGGTCGTCGAAGAAGTAGGCCACCGACACGCCGAAGAAGCGCGCCAGGGCGGCCAGCAGGTCCGGTGAGGGATTGGAGCGCTTGCCCGTCCGCAACTGCGACAGATACACACCCCCGACCTTGAGCTCGGGGTTGGCCCGCTTCAGCTCCTCCGCCACCTCGGCGTTGGTCCAGTGCTTGCCCTTGGGACGAACCGTCTTGAAGAGGTTGTCCAGACGCACTGCCAGCGTGGGCCGGTCGTCGGTCTCGGACATGCGAATCTCCCTCCCTCACCTCCTCGGCTTTGCCCCCGGCTAATCGTCAGTTTCGCAGATTAGCGGTCAGTTGACAATCTGGCCCAACTCCGCCAACGTAGACCTCGTCGATAGCTGCCAGCTAACTCCGCTCACGGGGGTGGCCGAGTAGGTTGTCAGTCCTATCGGCCCGGCTCGGCCCGGCTTTCAGGGCTGTGCCGAGCTGGGCCGGGCGGGGGCCACCCGCTCGGCCCGGAAGAGGAAAACGGGGGAATCACGGGGGAAATCCCGCTCGGCCTGACGGGGGCAGACCGGGCGGGATCCCTCTCTCAGCGCGCTTTGGCGAGCCGCCGGTAGGCGGATGCCACCTTGGTGAGCCAGACGACCTCGGCGGTGAAGTTGTCCGTGTCGCGGTCCTCGAAGTCGCCGGTGTCCGCGTTGTCATCGGGAATGGTGCCGGTGCGCTTGGCGTGCAGGGCCTGCCTGATCTGCGCCGCTTCGGCGAACGCCTGCCGGGACTCCTCGCTCCCCTTGGGGCCCGCCTGCCCGTCGCCGCCCGAGGTGCGGTCGATGTAGGGGCGCAACTCCCGTCGGCCGTCCCGTATTTCGATCACCCGCCGGTGGAGCCGGTAGTTGAGGTCGGAGACCGCGGCCCCCGGCGGCTCCAGGACGATGTCCGGGGAGGACTCGTACAGATCCCGCCACAGCGGATACAGGGCCCGGTAGGACCGGTAACCGCGCGCCCACTCCAGCAGTTTGGTGGCCGAGGGCCCCCAGGAGGAGATCGTCAGGGCGAGCGAGAGGGTGACGATGCCCAGCGCGCTGAAGACGGAGGCGGCCAGCGTCCAGCCGCCGATGTCGAGCCCGCCCGCGGCCGTGAGGATGTTGACCACCCTGGCCAGGCAGTAGAGGAAGAGGATCAGCGCGGCGACGGAGAGCATCCGCAGCGCCTGCCCCAGCGAGGTCCTGCCCGCCATCCGGGCGTAGGGCACGCACTGGCGCAGGATGGTCACACACGGAACCGCCTGGGAGACCATGAAGACCAGGAGGTAGGTGAGGATCAGCGGCCGGCCGCTGCCGGTGTTGAAGTCCTCGGCCGGCCGCCCGGGGCCGTCGGCGATGAAGAACAGCGCCGTCAGCAGCGCGTCGAGGGCGATGCCGGTGAGCAGCCAGTAGCGGGCCCTGCGCCCCGACTCCTCGGTGGCGGACGCCCAGTGCAGCAGGATGATCTGCGCGCTGACGCAGAAGGCGACCGCCGACAGATGCATCACCAGGATCGCGAGGTTGCCGACGCCCAGGAAGCGCTCGCTCCCCATGGCGAAGGCACCCATCGTGAAGGTGAGGCACTGCAGCAGCAGGGTGATCACGAGGGTGCGGTAGGCGGTGTCCCGCCAGCTACGCCTGATCTGGAACAGTCGGTAGATCAGCGCGGCATACGACGAGAGCGCCGCGATGACGAAGCAGAGAGTCTTGATGGTGGTCACGGCCCTTTCCCCCACAGGTGCCGAACGGTTCAGTCGGTGTGCTCGCCCAAGGGAACCACGAGTCCGATTCCTTCGGCCGCCACCGCGACGGCGTAGTCGAAGAACGCGGTCTCGTCCCGGACGCTGTCATGGGTACGGCTGAAGACCTGGAAGACCAGGAGCCCGACCAGGCTGCTCCACAGCACGATGCCGCGCTCGATGAGGTCCGAGAACGGAGCCTCGGGCACCCCGCCGAACAGCGCCTCGGCGTCCGGCAGAAGCAGCGGCGGCCCCGGCACCTGCCGCCGGGGCGCGGTGAGCTCACCGGCCTCCAGCGCCGAACGCACGATGCCGGCCAGCACCGCGGGGGTGCGTGAGGCGGGCGGGACCGTGTCCTGCGGGGCGTGGAAGTCGGGCACGGGCGAGCCGTAGACCAGCGTGAACTCGGCGGGGTTGGCGAACGACCACCGGCGCAGCGCGCGGGTGGCCGCGAGGAGCCGCGCGCCCGCCGGCGCGCCGGCCTCCCTGGCGGCCTGATCGGCCTGCTCCATCGCGGCGCCGGAGTCGTTGTAGGCGTCGATGAGCAGCGCGGTCAGCAGGTCGTCCCGATGCGGAAAGACGGCTTCCACATCGCTGACGGCGAGTCCGCCCTCACGGGCGACGGCGTCCAGGGTCAGCCCTCCGGCCCCCAGTTTCACCAGCAGTTGGCGTGCGGCGGTCTTGATGACCGCCCGCGGCCTGGTGTTTTCATCGGCGGAAGCTGTTCTGGAAACATCCATGGGCCAAACCGTACCGGTGCGACCGTGCTTCGCGCCCTGTGGACCCTCACCCTTCAGGGGTCTTCGCGGCTATGGTGAGCGGGAGGTGAGGGGTTGCACGGGGCTCGGCGGGGAACGCGCGCCGATGCCGCGAGGGAGGGGCTGCTGTGGACGGCGGCACGGTGGGGCTGCGGATCGCATCGGCAGTGGTCGTGCCGGTGGTCAAACGGCTGCTGCTGCCGCCCGCGAGCGCGCCGGGGGCGGAGTACGGCGAGCGGCCCGTGCCGATCCGCCGGCTGGTGTCCTTCGCCCGGGAGCACCGCACCCTCACCGAGGACGATCTGCACAAGCTCGCCCGGGAGTTGGTCCGCCGCGCCGTGCGGGCCGCCGGGCCGCACGATCCGCCGATCGGCGCCGACGAGCACGACTCCGTCGGGCAGGCGCTGACCCGCACCCTGCATGCCCTCGGCGATCTCGACATGGACGACGTCCACGCCTTCGCGCTCGGCCCCGAGCGGCTGGCCGCGGAGCTGTCCCGGCGCGCGGGCCCCGACACGCGCAGGCTGCTGAGCGACGACGCCGCCCGCTTCCACGACCGGCTCCTGGAGACGGCCTGCCTCCATCTCATGCGCTTCTTCAGCCAGCGGCCCGGATTCGCGGCCCGAGCCCAGATCGAGCAGAGCCGCGAGATCCGGGAGCAGAGCGAGAAATTGGACTCAATCCTGCGGCGGCTGCCGGACATCAGCCACCAGGACATCCAGTTCGAGGAGGAGTACGCGCGCTACGTCGTCGAGTGCCACGGCAGGCTCACGATCTACGGCGTCGACCTCCGCGAACCGGACGGCCAGGACTGGCCGCTGGAGACCGCCTATCTGAGCCTGGAGGCCAGGCCGTACCGCGACGGCACCGACCGGGTCCCGGTGGTGAACGGCGAGCCGGGCGCCGACCGGGACACCGAGGCCGAGCGGGCCGCGGGCCCGGCCGAGGCGGTCTTCGCCAGCCATGAGCGCGTCCTGCTGCGCGGCGTCGCCGGCACCGGCAAGACCACCCTCGTCCAGTGGCTGGCCCTCTCCACGGCGCAGCAGGAGCGGGTCCCGGGCGGGCTCTCGCAGCTCTTCGGGCGCGTCCCCTTCGTCCTGCCGCTGCGCACCCTGGCGCGCAGGGACGCCGAGCTGCCCATGCCCGATGACTTCCTGCGCTGGATCGGCTGCCCGCTGGTGGGCACCGAGCCCGACGGCTGGGCCGCGCGGGTGCTGCGGCACGGGCGCGGCGTGCTCCTGATCGACGGGGCCGACGAGATCCCGAAGGACGACCGGACCCGCGTGCGGGCCTGGCTGAAGAAGCTGCTCGCCGTCTTCCCCGGCAATCTGTGGCTGCTCACCTCCCGCCCCTCGGCCCTCGAACGGGGCTGGCTGGCCCGCGAGGGCTTCCAGGAGTTCGCGCTCGCCGCGATGCGGCCCGCCGACATGAAGCAGTTCATCCGGCGCTGGCACACCGCGGCCGGAGCCTCGCAGGAGCTCGGCGAGTCGCTCTCGCTGTCGCTGCGCAGCAGCCCCGAGCTGAGCCGCCTGGCGACCAATCCGCTGATGTGCGGCCTGATCTGCGCCCTGCACCGGGAGCGGCGCGGCTTCCTGCCCCAGGGCCGCGCCTCCCTCTACGAGGCGGCGCTCTCCATGCTCCTGGAGCGGCGCGACCTGGAGCGCGAGGTCTACGGCCGCGGCCGTCCGGCCCTGGACCAGAAGTCGGCCACCGAGCCGCTCCAGAGGCTCGCCTACTGGCTGATCCGCAACGAGCGGACGCAACTGGACCGTCCCGACGCGGTGAACGTGGTGCGGCGGCTGCAGCCCTCCGTCCCCCGCCTCGCGGACGTCGGAACGGCGGAGGAGGCCCTGCAGCATCTGCTGGAGCGCTCCGGTCTGCTGCGCGAACCGGCCCCGGGCGCGGTCGACTTCATCCACCGCACCTTCCAGGACTTCCTGGGCGCCAGGGCCGTGCTGGAAGAGCGCGATATGGGCATGCTGGTGAACAACGCACACCTGGACCAGTGGGAGGACGTGGTGCAGATGGCCGTCGCACAGGCTCGCCACCAAGAGCGTGCCGACCTGCTGACCCGCCTGCGCGAGCGGGGTGACCGGGAGCAGGACACCACGGTCCAGGCGCGGCTGCGGCTCCTCGCCCTCGCCTCCCTCGAACAGGCCACCCGCCTGGAGCCGACGGTGCGCGAGGCCATCGAGGACCGGGCCGCCCGGCTGCTGCCGCCGCGCAGCCTGCGGGAGGCCAGGTCACTGGCGCAGACGGGCCCGCTGCTCCTCGGCCTGCTGCCCGACGCCAAGGACCTGGAGGGCGACGAGGAACTGGCCACCGTCCACGCGATCTGTCAGATCGGCGGGGACGCCGCCATCCCCAGGCTCCGGGAGTTCCTGGGCACCGGCCAGCCCGCGGTGCGCGCCCAACTCCTCGCCCACTGGGACCGGTTCGACACCGAGGTGTACGCGGAGGAGATCGTACGGCCACTCCTCGACACCGCCCCCCAGGAGATCGTCACGGTGCGCTCGCCCGCCGAGCTGGAGGCGCTGCGCACCATCTCCGGCTATCAACGCGTGGGCCTGCACGGCGACTTCGCCCCGGAGGACATCCGCGCCTCGCTCGACCCGCGCCACCTGCGCGAGCTGCGCCTGCGCAACACCCTGCAGCTCGAGGACCTCACCCTGCTCTCCGCCTACCCCGAGCTGGAGACGGTCGCCCTGCAGGGATGCCGGAACGTCAAGGACCCCACGCCGCTGACCCGGCTGCCCCGGCTGCGGAGGCTGGAGCTGCGGGACCTCCCGCAGTTCGAGCCCCTGCTGAAGCTGGCCGACTGTCCTCGGCTGGAGGGGCTGCTCGTCGGGCCGGAGGTGCCCTGGCGGGGTCTGCCCGACCTCCCGCGCCCCGCCGAGCTGCGGCTGCTCTCCCTGCCGTCGTCGGCGGCGCAGCTCGCGGGGATCGTGGAGTGCCGGGGGCTGGAGGAGCTGCGTCTGCAGGACGCCAGCGAGCGCCTGGCGCCGGACGAATGGGGCTCCCTCGTCGCCGAGTTGCCGAAGCTGCGCAAGCTGACGCTCTCCCCGCAGCAGTTGAGCATGCTGCTGTTCGCCCCCCGCACCGAGATCCCGCAGGTCACGCACCTGGATGTATGGGCCAGGGCCGGTGCCGCGGTTCCGCTGCGGCGGATAGCCCGGCGCCTTCCCGGGCTCGAGGAGATCCATCTGTCGCAGGTCGCGGAGCTCGATCTCGCCTCCCTCGCCGGACTGCCCCGGCTGCGCCGGGTGCGGCTCGTCTACCCGGGCGAGATCCGCGGCGCGGACTCGCTCCCCGACAGCGTGGAACTCGACATCTACCCGCACCCCTGACCGGCACCACCGCACACCCGGCACACACCCGGCTCACACCGGTGCCGCGATTACCTGGTGGGATGTTTACCCAACGGGTAAGTTCATGAATGTAGGCGTAGTTGGTACGGATGTCAGCGGCTGATGTCTCGGGGGAGCGGTGCCGCCCGTCTCCGAGGTCACGGCTGCCGGGCAGCAGAGGACGACTGAGGCGGGACGCAGCAGGATGCGCGTATCGGAAGGGTCACCGCTCTATGGCCGGGACCCTCTGCTGCGCTCGCTCGTTCCCCGGCTGACGGGCCTGGCCTACGACGAGCGGTCCCGGGTGGGCCGGGAGCACCAGGGCGATCTGCCCGTGGTGCTGGTGACGGGATACCACGGCATGGGGCGCAGCGCGGTGCTCGAAGAGCTCGCCGCGCGCTACCGGGACCGGCTGCCGCTGGCCCACGTCCGCGCCGTGGCCACCGAATCCGAGACCTTCCCGCCCGCCCCGGCCGACGGCCGCGCCCCCACCGCCTCGACCCTCGTCGAGATCCTCGCGGAGCTGGTGTGCGGGCTCGCCCCCGATGTGCGCCGCCGCTTCCCCGTCCTGGTGCCCGGCCTGTTCGCCGTCTCCGGCTGGTACCGCGGCAACGGCGAGCAGCGGGACGTGGCGTGCCTGACGTTCGCCCGGCTGCTGCTCGCCTGCCGCCTCGCCGACGGTGATGAGAACGCGCTGAGACACGCCTGGGCCACCGCCGTCGAAAGCCGTCTGGAGACGATCGGCGCACAGACCGACGCGGAGTGGGGCCGGGATTCGGTCACCGCCGCCGTGGTGGCGGAGTACACCGACCGGTATCAGCCGGCCGCGGCACAGGAGTGGTACCGGCGGCGCTTCCCACGCGGCGCTGACGGCCAGGATCCGCTGGTGCTGCTCGGGGAGTGGTTCCAGCGCGGCGGCGACTACCGGCACGCGGCCGAGCAGTCCCTGATGGCCGCCTTCCTCCACGATGTCGCCTCCTCCTACGGCAGGCTGCAACGCTGGAACCGGGAGCCCTGGCCGCTCATCCTGCTCGACGACGCCCACTGCCCGCCGGGGCAGGACTTCCTCGACCTGCTGCTCGAACACCGCGCGATGGCCGAACGCCACGACCACGAGGAGCTCGTCGTCGTGGCCACCCGCCTCGGCGGCTTACCGGAGAACGCGTCCGCCGCCATCCGCCGCGACCTGCCCGACCTGGTGAAGTCCTCCGGCTGGCAGCGCAAGGGCCTGGCCCCGTCCGCCGGCCTGCTCGCCGTCCCGCTCACCCCGCTGAGCCGGGACGACATCCTGCCTCTCCTGGTGCCGGACTGGCCCGCCCGGCCGCTCCACCCCTATCTGGCCTCCGCCGTGCACTCCCTGACCGGCGGGCATCCCGCGGTGACCACCGTCCTGTGCGCGGCGGTCCTGGACGCCACCAAGCGGGGCCGCGGCGTGGGCCCGCGCGACCTCCTCGAACTCCACGCGAAGGACGGCCGCGCCGTCACCGAAGCACTCCTGGAGCGGCTGCTTCCCAACCGGCGCCAGCGCGACCGGCTGACCCTGCTCTCGCTCGCCCGCGACAGCACCGCCGCGGAGGCGCTGGCCGAGAATCTGCGCCTCCAGGGCCCGGACCAGTTGCCCGCCAACTCCGCCACCGACTACCTCGAAGAGCAGCAGTGGCAGCAACTCACCCCGCCCGACCAGCCGTTGGTTACCGACGCACTGCTGCGGACGCTGCTCGTGCACGAGGCGCGCCGCACCTCGTCACGGGCCGAGGACGGCCGTAGCTGGCAGGACATCCACCGCTTCCTGCGGATGCACCACGCCCAGCGCGGGGAGAGCGGCGAGGCGGACGCCCTGCGGCACACCCTCGCGGCCGGAAACGCGGAGACGGTGGTGGCCATGCTGACGGAGGAGTTCCAGTCCGAGAAGGACGCCCACGCCGCCGCCCACTGGCTGCTGTGCCTGCGGTACGCCGCCACCGCGCCCACCCCACCGGCCGCGGAGTGGACCGACGAACGGATGCAGATCGCCCTCGGCGCGCACGACGGCCGGTACGCCGAACTGCATGAGATCGAGCGCTGTGTGAACCGGCTGCTGCACGCCCTGTGGCATGTGTCCGAGCCGCACGCCGAGCCGGACCCCGATATGTGCAAGGCGGTCGGCGAAGAGCTGGCCTACCTCTCCCCGCGCCACCCGTCCTGGCACGCCGTCCTGGGTCAGGCCGCCCGCAGTTGGCCTGCGGCGGCACGGAAGAAGCGCCCCTTCCCTATCTCCGGTCAGTGAGGAAGCATGCTGTTCCGTCTCTTCCGCCGTCACCCTCGCGAGTGGGGGCCGCTCGAATGGCTGGCCGTCGTCGGACTCGGCGCCCTGGTCGCCGCCGCGATCACCGTCGTCGTCAACGTGGTGCAGGGCCCCGGCAGGTGCGGTGACGATCTGCGGGACATCGACGGCGACTGCGTGGGCGTCACCGCGGAAGCCTTCGAGGCGGACCCGGGCATCGAAAGCCTCATCGGGGCGGTGGCGGACGAGAACGCGCGGGTGCGGCGGGACTGGGAGGATCCGCCCAGCGGCCCCAAGATCCCGTACGTGCGGATCGCGCTGATGATGCCCTTCACCGCGGATGACCACAGCGCCATGACGGTGGACATGATCCGCCGCGGACTCGCCGGTGCCCTGGCCGCCCAACGGCAGGCCAACCGCTTCGGCGGACCGCACTACCAACTGCTGCTCGCCCCCGACGGCCGGAACCTCGACCGCTGGGAGCCCGTCGTCGACCGCCTCGCCGAACTGTCCAAGGACACCCGGGCGCCGCTGGTCGGCGTGACCGGCATCCCGAGCAGCACCCCGGAGACCCGCAGAGCCATCGCCGCGCTCAGCAAGCACAGCATCCCCACCGTCGGCCCGGTCATCACCGCGGCCAACATGAACTCCCCGTACTTCTTCAAGACCTCGCCCAACAACGACCAGTTCGCCCGCGCCCTGGGGCTCTACCTGGACAAGAAGCCGGCCGGGCACCGGGGCTTCCTGGTCTGGGACAACCGCAGCGAGGACGTCTACTCCCAGAATCTGCGCAGCGTCTTCGAGCGGCACTTCGGCACGGCGTACGACCTCACCAACCACAACTCGAACTTCACCGGCACCTCCGGAACCGACAAGGGCATCCCCCAGCGGTTCACCGACGCCGTGCAGAAGATCTGCAACGAGAAGTCCGACACCGTCTTCTTCGCGGGCCGCGACCAGGACCTGCCCGCGTTCATGGAGCGCATGGCCCAGGAGGGCAGCTGCGGGCGCACCACGACGCTGCGCATCCTGAAGGTCGGCATCGGTCTGGAGCCCACCCTCACCGTGGACGCGCCCAAGCGATGGCTGGACGAGGCACGGGCCACGATCGTGGACGCGTCCTCCGTCGACCCCGCCTGGTGGGCGGGGAAGGGCAACCCCAAGAAGGCGCTCGGCCGCTTCCTCGACAGCTTCGAGGAGATAGAGAAGCAGCACAAGCTGGGCATCAAGCCGCTGGATGACGGCTACGCCGTGATGTACCACGACGCCTTCGCGCTGCTCGCGGGCGCCGTGGACCGTACCTTCGCCGAGATCAACGAGGGCGGCAAGAAGGCCCCGGAGGCGATGAGCATCCCGACCAAGAACGATGTGTACAACACCCTCATCATCCCGAGCATCGCCGGCAACTCGTGCAAGTCCTGCCTGGTCGGCGCCGGAGGCACCTACGGCTTCGAGGGCCCGGACAAAAACGACCAATGGGCCGTCTGCAAGCCCGTACCCGTCGTCGAGTACCCGTCGAGCACCCGCTCCGGCGCCCCGGGCGCGGCCGCCCTCTACCGCACCTACCGCGGCGGCTCCAAGAGCGCCTGCCCCTCCTGACGCGACAGCGTTGTCTCAGCCCGTCTTGCGGGCCACGCCCCCGTAGTAGCCGATCTCGCCGGGCCTGGTCGGCGGCGGGGCGTCCGGGCGCCAGAACGGGACCTCGGCCAGACCGGGCTCGACCAGGGTGAAGCCGCCGAAGAACCCCTCGACCTCGGCGCGGGACCGCAGGTTGAGGGTGGCGGTGGCGTTGTCGTACACGGCCTGGGCCGCGCTGCGGTCGGCGAAGTCGCCCGTGGCATGGGAGAGCACCAGGAAGCTCCCGGTCGGCAGCCCGTCGCGCAGGGTGGCGAGGACCCGCTCGGGCTCCTCCGCCTCCGTGAGGAAGTGGACGATGGCGACGAGAAGCAACGCCACCGGCTCGTCGAAGTCGATGACCTGGCGGACCTCGGGGTGGTCCAGGACGGCCCGCGGGTCGCGCAGGTCGGCCAGCGCGATGCTGGTGGCGGAGGAGCCGCGGAGGAGCACATTGGCGTAGGTGTTGACGATCGGGTCGTTGTCCACGTACGCGACGCGCACGTCCGGCGCCAACTCCCGGGCGATCTCATGCACGTTGGGGGAGCTGGGCAGCCCGGTGCCGATGTCGAGGATCTGCCGGATGCCGCTGCCGACCACGTAGCGCACGGCGCGCCGCAGGAAGTCGCGGTTGGCCCGTACGCCGGTCCACACCTCGGGCGCCGCGGCGGCGAGCCGGTCACCCGCCTCGCGGTCCACCTCGTAGTTGTTCTTGCCGCCCAGGAGGTAGTCGTAGATCCGGGCAGGGTGCGGCCTGCTGGTATCGATCTCCTCGGCGCGGAAGCCGTTCTCCGTCACGCTGTTGCTCCTCTCGACGGCCGTCACGGCCCCCGCATGCGTGTCCGGCTGTCGAACAGCTTCCCATATCGACCATCGACGCCGCGCCCGGCCGCCGGAGTTCACCCGCGGCCGGCTACGCGGTGTCAGGCGGGCTCGGCCGCCTTTGCCTCGGCCGGCGTTGCTTCGGCGGGCGTTGCCTCGGCTGCTGCTGCCTCGGTCTCGGCCTCAGCCTCGGCCACCGCGGCAGTCTCTGCCTCAGCCTCAGCCTCGGCCACCACCGCTGCCTCTGCCTCGGTCTCAGCCCCGGTCTTGGCCACCGTCTCTGCCTCTGCCTCTGCCTCTGCCTCAGCCCCGGCCACCGTCGCAGCCTCAGCCTCTGCCTCGGCCGCAGCCGCCGCGGCGGCGTGCGCCTGGCCCTTGCGGCGCGACCGCTTGCCGTACACGCTGGTCCACACGCCGAGGGAGGCGAGCACGGCGTAGATCAGGACCGGGCTCAGGATCACCATGGTGTCGGTTCTCAGCGTGTAGGACAGCACGATCCGGACCGCGGACTCCATGCAGTAGGCCACGCCCCAGACGGTCGTCATCGTCAGCATGGCCTTGCGGAAGCCATCGACGTTCCACAGGCCGTTCCACCAGGCGGTGCTCGCCTCGGTGCCGTCAGTGGCGAACTTGCGCCCCAAGTAGAACATCAGCGGGCGCGGCGTCAGCAGCGTCGCCAGGCACAGCAGCCCGAAGAGCCCGGTGACAGCCGAGTCCTTGATCAGCAGGGCGCGGGCCGAGTGTGCGCCGAGGGTCGACACCACGGCGGTGATCGCGATGAACACCAGGGTGACGATGGCGAGTTCATCCAGGCGGCGGCGCCAGACGATGTGGACGGCGCCGTCGACCACCGGCCAGGCGCTGCTGAGCAGCAGCGCGGCGAATTCGCTCCAGCCGTGGTCGCGCAGCGCGTTGTAGGTGAGGATCGGTGCGGCGACGTTGAGGGTGAGAGTGACGACCCAGCCGAGAATGGCGGCGCCCCTGGACCGGGCGGGCGCGGCCGGCCGGTCGCTGATCGGTGGTGCTTGTGGCTCCGGTGCGCTCGAAGCGCCTTGCGTGGTGGTGTCCTGAGTGAGCACGGTTCCCCTGTAAGCGTTTCTGGTGGTGCGAGAAAAGAGAAACGTAAATCAGCCATGTCGTAAGGGGACAGTGCCGGGACATCAAATGTCGCCAAAATCTCCGCAGAAGGTTGTTTCAAGGGGCCGGTATCGGTCAAGTGGCTGCTCGGAGCGGTATTCCGTGGCCCTCTCCGGCGTTTTGGGGCGTCAAAGCTCATTGTGGTGAGAGGCCCTGAGAAAAGCCCTTTGCGAACACGATCCGGTAAACGACAGTTTCCGTTGTGTAAGGGCGCACCCGGAAAATCCGGCCGCTACACCTGATAGCGGGTCATTGTGGGGCTTCTCCGCACACCTGGGTGACCTGGAGGAGTGTCGTTCGTTGGGCGTCCTGCGCGGGCCGTCCCACCGTGGGCGCCGGCGCGGTGAACCAGGGAGGGTGGCATGTTCGTCCGGCTGGGGCGTTTCGACGTCGCGCGCAGGGTCTGGGTGCTCGCCGGGGCGGTGCTGGTGCTGGTGGTCTCCTGCTGGGCGTGTTCCGGGCTGTCCGGGCGGCTCAGCTACGGCGGCTTCATGGCACCGGCCGCCGAGGCGACCCGGGCGGCGGACGCGATCCGGACCGAGGTGGGGGAGGGCGGCGCGGATGTCCTGGTCACCTTCCGCAGCAAGGAGTTGACCGCCGCCCGGCCAGCCTTCCGGGAAGCGGTGGAGGACGCGCTGCGCCGGGCGCCCGAGGGCACCGTGGACCGGGCGACGACGGCCTGGTCCTCGGCCAATCCGCTGCTGGTCTCCCTCGACCAGCACGCGACCGTGGTGCCCATCCTGCTGCAGGGCGACGGGGAGACCGGCCGCACCCAGAGCTATCTGGTGCTGCGGGACACCCTGCGCGCACCGGGGTTCGAGGTCACCTGGACCGGGCCGAGCGCCATCATCTCGGAGATCGTCCAGCGCTCCCAACGTGACCTGGTGCGCACCGAGTTGATGGTGCTGCCGTTGATGACGCTGCTGATGGTGTTCGTCTTCCGGGGCGTGGTCGCCGCACTCCTGCCGGTGGTCACCGGAGTCCTGGCGACGGCCGCGGCCCTCGCCGCGCTGCGCGCGGTGGCCGATGTCATCGAGGTCCCGTATGTGACGGTCAACCTCGTGGTGGCCATCGGCCTCGCGGCGGGCGTCGACGCCGGTCTGCTCATCGTCAGCAGATTCCGGGAGGAGCTGCGGGCGGGACGCACTCCGGCGCAGGCCGTCGCCATCACCGTCGACACCGCCGGGCGGACGGTGGCGCTGTCCGGCGTCGTCATGACCTTCATCGCCGTGGGCCTCGCCTTCTTCCCGCTCGGGTTCGTCCGCGCGCTGGGCATCGGCGCGGCGGCCGGGCTGCTGGTGGGGGCCCTGGTGACGGTGACGGTGCTGCCCGCGCTGCTGTTCTGCCTGGGCGAGCGGGTGGACGCGCTCTCACCGGCCTGGCTGCGGCGCCAGGGCGGTCGCCGGGACGGCGCGCTGTGGGGCCGCGTGGCCCGCGCGGTGATGCAGAAGCCCATCGCCTACACCTGCGCCGTCTCCGCGCTGCTGCTCGCCCTCGCGGTGCCGTTCCTGCACACCGTCATCGGCTTTCCCGACCAGCGCATGCTGCCCGCCGGGGCGCCGGCCCGGGTGGCGGCCGAACGCATGGAACACGACTTCGCCGTCTCCGGCCTCGGCACGCTGCAGGCCATCGCCACCTTCGACCACCCCGTGGACCGCGGCCGGGGCCACGCCGACCTGCTGACCTGGACGCGGAACGTCTCCGAACTGCCCGGCGCCCGGGGCGTGCTGGTGGCCGGGACCACCGGGAACAAGGCCGTCATCTACGTCGGCCAGGACCACCGGGTGGAGAGCGACTCGGCCAAGTCACTGGTACGGGCGGTGCGCGCGCTGCCCGTACCCGGCGGCGGCGGTGTGCTGGTGGGCGGCGCGTCGGCCCTCGCCGTGGACACCATGGACACCTTCTACCGGCTGCTGCCCCGGGTGCTCGCCTTCATGGTGGTCACGAGCTTCGTGCTGCTCACCGTCGCCCTGCGCTCGCTCGTGCTTCCCCTCAAGGCGCTGGTGATGAACGGCCTGTCCATCGGCGCCTCCTTCGGCGCCCTCACCTGGATCTTCCAGGACGGACACGCCAGCAGGCTGCTCGGAGCCGAACCGACGGGCTACGTGGACGCGCTGGCACCCATCGTCATGCTGTTCCTCCTCATCGCCGTGTCCATGGACTACGAGCTGTTCCTGCTGCTGCGCATCCGCGAGCAGTACCGCCTGCTCGGAGACGACCGGGAGTCGGTGGCGGCGGGGATCGAGCGCTCGGGACGGGTGATCAGCGCCGCCGCGGCGGCCGTTCTGGTGGTGACGGCCTGCTTCGCGACCAGCAGCGTGGTCATGGTGAAGGAGATCTGCGTCGGTGTCTTCCTGGCGGTGCTGATCGACGCGGTGCTCGTACGGGCGGTGCTGGTACCCGCCGTCATGCGGCTGCTCGGCGCGGCGAACTGGTGGTGGCCCGGCTTCTCCTGGGCCTCCGGCAAGTCCGGGAAGTCCCGCTCGGGCAAGGGCGGGCGGAACTCCAGCGCAGGCAAGGGCGGGCGGAACTCCAGCACAGGCAAGGGCGGGCGGAAATCGCGTACCGGCAAGGGCGGGCGACCGGAGGCCGCCCCGGAACACGCGGCACGGCTTCCGGCCCCCGCCGAGGCGTCAGCCGAACGTCAGCCGCGCTGAGCCGCTGCCCGAGCCACCGGCGAGCCTGCCCTGCGTCCAGCAGTCCCGGCCCACACCGCGGTCGTCCACCGTGATGTCGACGCCCACGGAGCCCGCGAAGAGGCCCCTGGCGATCTGCACGTTCTCGGCCCTGAAGGTGACGTTGCCGTCGGCGTCGTTGGTGAAGCGGAGCTTGCCGCCGCCGGTGCTGGTGCCGACCCGCGCACCGCCCGGCCCGATCCACTCCGCCGTGCCCGTGCCGGTGCCGACGGCCGCGCCGCAGGTGCCCTCGGCCATGCCCTCCAGGGTGACCCGCACCTTGGAGACCACGGCGGAGCCGAGGCAGTTTCCGGTGATGGTGGCCCGGTAGCCCGCGACACCGCTTTGGTCGCGTACGAGCACCAGGTCGGGGTTGGTGGGTTCCACCGTGGCCGTGCCCTTGCACGTCAACGGCAGCGGAACCGCTGGTGCTTCGGCGGCCGCGCGGGCCGGGGGCTGCTGCCCCAGTAAGGCCACGGCGGCCGCCGTGGCCGCCAGCAGCCCCAGGGCCGCCGTATGGACGAGGGCGCGCCTGCGCCCATTCGCTGAAGTCACGCACTTCTCCCAGGTCGGGCCACACGAAGGGTGGCCGCTTCCGATGATTGATCCGTCCGATGATGGCGGCCCGGGAAGCCGTGGCCGTTGGTCCGTGCGGGTGATTCACCCGCACGGTCACCAAGGTGTACCCGTTGTCGTGAAGGCGCTCGTCGGCCGCTGACGCGATGGCGCCGGGCGGTGACTTGGGCGCCGCCCGGGCGTTGTTCCGGCTGCCGGTCGGTGTCACCGGCGGAGGGGCGGTGGAGGATGACGGGGAAGCTCGAGGAGCCGACCGGGAAGCCGGTGGGGAAACTGCCGTTTCCGGACGCGGCTCTCGTGGCGTACGGGGAGGCGCATCCCGGTACCGGACTGACCATCGGCGTGGTGCTGGAGCTGGAGGGCCCTCCTCCCGACCGGCACCAACTCGCCGCCTCGCTGAGGCCGGTGGCGGAACTGCTGGGCACCGGGCCCTCGGACGGCGGCCCGTGGAGTGGCGCGGACGAGTACGCCGAGGCCGGTCCGGAGCGGGAGCGGGGCCTGTCCGACGTGGCGCATGAGGCGCTGGCCAGACCGCTGGAGCCGCACCGTTGGTCCTGCTCCACGGTGGCGGGACTGCCGGGTGGCACGTCCGCCCTGGTGTGGCGGGCGGATCACCGGCTGCTCGACGGGGCGGGAGTGGTCGGCGTACTGGCCGCCTGGATGGGCGCCCACGGCCCGGACGCTCATGGCCCGGGCGCTCATGGCCCGGGCGCCGATGGCCCGGACGCTCGTGGCCCGGACGCCGCCACGGTGTCCCCCGCGCGGGCCGAACCGTGGCGGGCGCGCGGCGCCCCGCACCGTGCCGTCACCGATCCGCTGCGCGCGGCCTGGCTGTGCGGGACACCCCTGCTGGAGCGGCGCCGGGGGAGCGCGGCGAAAGCCGACGGCGGCCCGCCCGCCACCCTCTCCTACGCCTGCGCGGAGACGGACCTCGCGCTGCTGCGTGGCATCGCCCGCCGCCACGGCACGACAGTCAACGACGTATACCTGGCCGCGCTGAGCGGGGCGCTGCGCACCCGGCCCGGACTCCACGGCCCCGACGGGCAGATGCGCGCCCTGGTCCCGGTGAACGTCCGGGGCCCGGGGGACGCGGCCGTGCTGCGGAACCGCCACATCCCGCTCCGTATCCCGCTCCCCGTGGCGGAGCCCGACGCCGGACGGCGCCTCGCCCTGGTCGCCGCCCGCACGGCGGGCCGGGCCCGCGCCCTGCGCCATCCGCTGGTGCGCGCGGTGTTCCGGTCCGTCCCCGCCGCGGCCGGGGGATGGTGTTTCGAGCGGTACTTCGACCCGGCCCGCGCCACCCTGCTCGCCAGCAATGTGCGGGGCCCCTCGTCCCCGCTGGAAGTTGCCGGGCGGCGAGTCCGGCGCATGCTGCCACTGAACTTCCTCCCGGCCGGACACCGCCTGTCCAGCGTCCTGGCCACCGCCCAGGACCAGGCCGTGGCCGGCTTCACCACCACCGACCCCCGCCGGGCCGCCGAGTCGTTCGCCGCCGCCTGGCTGGGGGAGTTGCGGGTGCTCGCCGCGACCGGGCCGTCGGGGAGGGGTCAGGCGGCCGGTGCGGGTGCGACCGCTTCTCCGGCGGCGTCGGCGAGGTAGGTGGCGTCCAGGGGCTTGGGGTCGGGCAGGCCCGCCGTGTCGTGGAGCAAGTTGCTCCGGTGGTACGTCCCGGGCTTGGCTTCACCGCCTCCGCGCCCCGGCGGGCTGCCGGGTCGTGGGGGACTGGTCAGGCTGCCGGGACGAGTGCCACTGCCTCTCCGGCCGCGTCGGCGGGGTAGGTGGCGTCCAGGAGTTTGGGGTCGGGGGTCAGTCGGTATCGTGGAGCAGCGTTGGCTTCACCGCCCCCGCCCCCGCCCCCGCGCCCCGCCGGGCCGCCGAGTTGTGGGGGTGGGTTCAGGCGGCCGGTGCGGGTGCGACCGCCTCTCCAGTCGCGTCGGCGAGGTAGGCGGCGTCAAGGGGTTTGGGGTCCGGCAGGTCCGCCGCGTCCTGGAGCAGGTTGCTCCGGTCATACGTCCTGCGTTGTGCGGTGAAGACCAGCAGCGAGGCCAGGTGGTGCGCGAACAGCGACTCGTATGAATCCGGGTCGTCCAGGTCGTCCACGAGGTCCAGGGACAGCCCCGGGTACAGCCGCTCCAGGACCTTCACGGCCGTCGCGAAGGGCGTGTTGTGCGGATGGGTCAGGTGCACCGTGCGCACCCCCGCTGTGGCGCCCGGACGGGCCGCCGCCGCCCGCGCGGCGCACACCGCCGCGTGGGCCGCGTACTCCACCGGGACCAGGTTGAGCGCCCCGCCGCCCCCCGCGCGGACCCGCACCCGCAGACCGCTGCCGTGGGCGTCGCCACCGTCGAGGAGGGAGGCGAGCGCCGGGTCGTCCTCGGCCCTGCGGCGCAGCGCCTCGTGGAGGAGGAACGCCAGCACCGCCAGCGGCTGGCGTTGCCCGCTGCCGTGGACGGGCCGGTCGGAGACGAGCAGCGACGGCCGCAGGATCGTGGCGCCCCGGCCGGTGCGGGCGCTCCAGGCGTGCACCGCGCGTTCGGCGGTGTACTTGCTCTCCTCGTACGGCGTCAGGAAGCCGTGGCCGCCGTCCAGGTCGACCTCGCGGATATGCCCCTCGGCGCGTCCCCCGGCGACGTACGCCGTGCTCAGGTGGACGACCCGCGCCCCGGCCGCCTCGGTGGCCAGGTCGAGGACGCGTCGGGTGCCGAGGACGTTCGCCTTGAAGAGCGGCACCGGGTCGTCGTGCAGTGCGAGGTGCGCGGCACAGTGCCAGACCACCGAGCACGCGTCGGTGAGGGCGCGGCGGTCGTCGTCGGTCAGGCCGAGGCCGGGCAGGGTGAGGTCGGCGGACACGTACCGCAGGCGCCCGCGCGGCGTCGCGGCGCCCGCCAGGCCGTCGAGCCCGTCGAGGGCCGTCTCGATCCGCGCCCGCAGACTCTCTTCCCCGCCCCGGCCGAGGACGGTGACGGGCCGGTCGTCGCCGTCCTCGGCGAGCAGGTGGCGCAGGATGCGGCTGCCGAGGAAACCGGTCGCGCCGGTGAAGAGTACGGCCATGGCGGGCTCCAGACGTCGAAGGGCGGGTGAGCGGGTGAGCGGGTGAGGGGCATGGGGATCCGGCGGCGCGAACCGGCAGCGGATCCGAGGGCCAGGCGATCCGGTGGCGAATCCCACCGCGCCGGGACCGCACGGGGACCGCGCCGGGTCCGCGCCGGGACCGCCGCCGGGGCGCGTGCCGAGGACACCACACCGACCGCACCCCGCCGCGCCGCCCGGCCCGCCGTACGCACGCTCTGTACACGCGCTCTGTACACGCGCTCTGTACGGGCCCCGTCGACGCACATCACCCGAATGGGCTAAGCGGCCCGGGCCGGCTCCGTTCACCTCACCGAGTGCACTTCGCCGCCGTTCCCTCCAACGGGTGTACAGGCGGCCTCGGCGGTGGCCCGTCTGGCCTAGTGTGCGTCGCTGCCGAGAGCGTGACGCGGGCTTCCCGCCGGTGTCGCGAAGTGACTGGAGAAAGGCCCCGGTATGCGTCAGGACGAGGCCGAACCGATCGCGGTGGTGGGGGCGGCCTGCCGGCTTCCCGGCGGCATCCGGGACCTGGACGGGCTCTGGGAGGCCCTGGAGCAGGGCAGGGACCTGGTGGGGGAGGTGCCCGCGGACCGGTTCGACGCCCGCCTGTTCACCGACCCCGCCGTGCCGCGCCGGGGCAAGTCGTACACCGCGGCCGGTGGGTTCCTCGACGACGTGGCCGGGTTCGACGCCGCCTACTTCGGGATCTCCCCCAAGGAAGCGGCCCACATGGACCCCCAGCACCGGCTGCTGCTGGAGATGACCGCCGAGGCGCTGGACGACGCCGCCGTGGACCCCGCCACGCTGGCCGGTTCGGACACCGCGGTCTTCGTCGGCATCTCCGACGCCTCCTACGGCGCGCTCCAGATGTCCGCGCTGCGCACGGTGGGCGCCTACACCATGTCGGGCGCCGCCTCGTCGATCGCCGCCAACCGGGTCTCGCACGCCTTCGATCTGCGTGGCCCCAGCATGGCGATCGACACCGCGTGCTCCTCCTCCCTCGTGGCCCTGGACCGCGCCTGCCGCACCCTGTGGGAGGGCGGTGGCCGGGCCGCCGTCTGCGGCGGGGTCAATGTGCTGCTCAGCCCGTTCCACTACGTGGGGTTCTCGCAGGCGTCGATGCTCTCCCGGCGGGGCCGGTGCGCCTCCTTCTCGGCACAGGCGGACGGGTTCGTACGGGCCGAGGGTGGCGGCGTGGTGCTGCTGAAACGGCTGTCGGACGCCGTGGCCGACGGCGACCGGATCCACGGACTCGTCCTGGGCACCGGCAGCAACAGCGACGGCAGGACCATGGGTCTTGCGCTGCCCAGCCCCGAGGCGCAGGAACGGCTGCTGCGCGAGGTCTACGACCGCGCCCGGGTGCACCCCGACGAGCTGGTGTACTTCGAGGCGCACGGCACCGGCACCCCGGTCGGCGACCCGCTGGAGGCCCTCGCCATCGGCCGGGCTCTCGGCGTACGCCGGATCTCCGGCGCCCTCCCGCTCGGCTCGGTGAAGACCAACCTCGGCCATCTGGAGCCGGCGTCCGGCATGGCCGGTCTGCTCAAGGCCCTCCTGGTGCTGCGGCACCGCACCGCACCGGCCTCCCTCCACGCCGAACCGCCGCACCCCGACATCGACTTCGAGGGCCTCGGACTGCGGCTCACCACCCGGTCCACGGCCCTCGCCCCCGCCACGACCGGCGGGCGCGCCGTCGCCGGGGTCAACTCCTTCGGCTTCGGCGGCGCCAACGCCCACGCCATCGTGGCCGACCCCCCGCCCGCGCCGGACCGCCCGCGCCCCCCGCGCTCACCGGTGCCCCTGCTCGTCTCGGCCCGCACCGCCAAGGCCCTGTCGGAGGCGGCCGAGGCCACGGCCGCCCACCTGGACGAAACGACCCCCGCCGACTTCTACGACCTGGCCCACACCTCCTGCCTCCGCCGTGGCCGCCACGAACACCGCGCCGTCGTCTGGGCCACCACGCCTGAGGAAGCGGCACACGCACTGCGCGCCTTGACGGCACCGGAGCCCGAGCCGGGGCCGCATGGTGTCGGCGGTTCCGGTGGTGAGGTGGCCGCGCCCACTGGGGAGTCGGCCTCGCCGACCGCGGAGCCGTCCGCGCCCGCCGGAGAATCGGCCGCGCCCGGCGGGGAGCCGTCCGCGCCCGGCGGGGAGTTGGCCGTGCACGCCGGGGAGTCGGTCGCATCCGGCGGGGTGCCGATTGCCCTCGCGGGGGAGCCGGTCGTGCCGATCGGTGAGTCGGTCACGCCCGGCGGGGAGTCGGCAGTGCCGATCGGTGGGACTGTCGCGTCCATCGGGGAGTCGGTTGCGCCCGGCGGGAAGCGGATGGCGCCCACCGGCGAGCCGACCGCGCCCGGCGGCAAACCCACCGCCCGCACCCCCGCGCCGGCCGCCCCCGGTGCGGTGAGCGCGGCCGCCGAAAGTGGGCGGGTCGCCTTCGTGTTCTGTGGGAACGGCTCGCAGTGGGCGGGCATGGGGGCGGACCTCTTCGACGCCGATGCCGTCTTTCGGCGCGCGGTGTGCGAGGCCGACACCGAGCTCGCGCCCCGTCTGGGCTGGTCGGTGGCCGATCGCCTCACCGCGCACGCCGGGGAGGCGGACCTGGCCGCGACGGAGGTGGCCCAGCCCCTCCTGTTCGCCGTGCAGTTGGGCATCACCGCGGTGCTGCGCGCCCGGGGCATCGAGCCCGCCATGGTCGTCGGCCACAGCGTCGGGGAGGTGGCCGCCGCCCACACGTGCGGAGCGCTGTCCCTGCCGGACGCGGCGCGGGTGATCGCCGAACGCGGCCGGGTGCAGGGGACCACGGCCGGCAGTGGCCGGATGGCCGCCGTCGGGCTGTCCGCCGACCGGGCCGCGAAGGCCCTCGCCGGGTACGGGGAGAAGCTGGAGCTCGCCGGTGTCAACAGCGCCGAGGACGTCACGGTGGCCGGTGAGACCGAGGCCCTCAACCTGCTCGGCGCGGAACTCGCCGCCGAGGGCGTCTTCTTCCGCGATCTGGGCCTCGACTACGCCTTCCACAGTCGCCACATGGACCCCACGGAGGACGAACTCCGTGCTGGCTTGGCCGACATGACGCCGTCGCCGGTCCGGGTGCCGTTCTACTCGACGGTCACCGGCTTCCGCGCCCGTGGCACCGATCTGGACGCGGCGTACTGGTGGCAGAACGTGCGCCGCCCGGTGCTCTTCGCGGACGCGGTGCGGCGCGCCCTCGCGGACGGGGCCGGCGTCCTCCTGGAGATCGGGCCCCATCCCGTCCTGCGCGCCTACCTCCGGCGCGTCGCGTCCCGGCGCGGAAAGACCGGCATCGGGAGGGGCATTGGAACCGGTATCGGCACCGGCACCGGCACCGGCAACACTGTCGTTCTGCCCACCCTGCGCCGCGGGGCGGACGGCCCCGCCGCTCTCGGCGCGGCGGTGGCCGGTGCGCTCGCGGCCGGGGCCGCGGCCGATCTCACCCGGCACTTCCCGGTGCCGGGCCGGGTCACCCGGCTCCCCGCCTACCCATGGCAGTACGAGCGCCACTGGTCCGGCACCCCCCGCTCCTGGGCCAACTCCAGCGGGGACGGCGTCATCGTCCACCCCCTGCTCGGCGAGCGCATGCCCACCGCCGTCCCCAGTTGGGAGGGCGCGATCGAGCCCGTCCTCGTGCCCTGGCTCGCCGACCACCGGCTGGGCGGATCGGTCGTCATGCCGGCCACCGGATACGCCGAAGCGCTTCTCGCCGCGGGGCGCGCCGTGCACGGACGGCCGGTGGAGGTGGCACACCTCGACGTCAGCGCCAGCCTCGTGGTGCCGTGGGCGGACGCCTCCGCCGTACGGCTGCGGGTCGGCCTCGACCCCGACACCACGCTCGCCACGGTCACCAGCACCGACGAGCGCGGCCCGGAGCCACGGGCGCACGCGCGGGCCCGGGTGCGCCCGCTGCTGAGCCCCCGGCCCGAGCCGGTCGACCCGGAGCGTCTGCGCGCCCGGTGCGCGACGCGCGTCAGCGGCGAGGAACACTACGCCGCCTGCGCCGAGGTGGGGCTCGTCTACGGGCCCGCGTTCCGGATGCTCGACGAGGTGCGCCTGGGGGCGCGGACCTCGGTCGCCACCTACCGGCACGAGACCCCCGGCAGCGCCCCGTACACCGCGCATCCGGCGCTGCTCGACGGAGCCCTCCAGACCGGTGTCGCCCTCCTCTACGACCGGCTGCGGGAGCGGGGCGCCTATCTGCCCGCGTCCATCGGCGCGGTGCGGGTGTGGTCGGCGCCGTCGCCCACCGGGATCATGTGGGTCACCGAACGCGACGCCACCGACAGCGAGGTCTGCTGGGACATCACCGTCGCGGACGCCGACGGCACCGTCACGGCCCGCCTGGAGGAGTGCCGGCTGCGCCTCTTCCCGATCGCCCGCACCACCCCCGTCACCCTCCACCACACCGTTCCGCGGGCCGCTCCCCGCGCCCACCTCCCGGCCGCGCCCTCACCCCTGCCGCCCCCCGAGGCCATCCTCCGGGACGCCGCCCCGCGCCTGGACGCCGTACGGGAGCGGTGGCGCGAAGCCCGGTACGACCTGACCTCGCGTCATGACGAGGAGCTGACCGCGCGCTCGGCCGCCGCCGCGCTGGCCCGGCTGCTGCCCGACCCCGCCGCGCCGTTCACCGCCGACGCCCTCGTGGCGGCCGGTATGGAGGAGCGGCACCGCCCCCTGATCGCCCTGCTCGAACCCCTGCTGCTGCGCCGCGGTCTGCTCACCGAGACCCCCGGCGGCCGGTGCCTGACGCCCGACGCCCGCCACACCCCGCCGCCGGTGCGCGAGGCCCTCGTCCGGGCACCCGGGGATGTGCACCGGATCGCCCTGGCGACACACCTGACCCGGCACCTGGCGGACGTCCTCACCGGCCGCGCGAGCGCCCTGGCACTGCTCAGCGCCGAATCGGCCGGGCACCTCCTGGAGCAGTACTACGACACCGCGCCGATCTCCGGCTTCCACAACCGCCTCGCGCAGGCCCTGCTCCGCGCCCTGCTGGCCCACTGGCCCGCCGACCGCGCCCTGCGCGTCCTGGAGATCGGCGCCGGCACCGGCGGCATGACCGCGGCGCTGCTGCCCCTGCTGCCCGCCGACCGCACCCGCTACCGCTACACCGATGTCTCACCGGCCTGTCCGGCCCGCGCCCGCAACCGCTTCGGCGACTACGACTTCGTCGAGTACGGCACCTTCGACCTGGACCGGGACCTCGCCGAACAGGGCTACCACCCACAGGGCTTCGACCTCGTCGTCGCCGCCAACGCGCTGCACACGGCCAAGGACCTGGAGCCCGCCCTCGGCCGCGTGGCCTCGCTCCTCGCGCCCGGCGGACACCTGCTGGCCTTCGAATGCCACGAGCCGGAGATCCTGCTCCCCGTCTTCGGCGCCCTCGACAGTTTCCACCACCGCACCGACACCGGCCTGCGGCCCGGCTCCCCGCTGCTGGCCCGTGAGCAGTGGCCCGCGCTCCTGCGCCGGTGCGGCTTCACCTCCTGCGCCCGCACCGGCGACACCGCGCCGCCCGGACGCGACCACGCCTCCGTCTTCCTCGCCGCGGCCGGTGGCGCCCCCGCCCCCGCCGCCGCACCGCCACCCCCCGCCCCGTCCGCCGCGTACATCGTCTGCGGCGACACGGCCGACGACCCACTGCCCCACGCCGTCACCGAGGCGCTGACCGCACACGGCGCCGGGCACAGCGTCGTCACCGACGCCCACACCGACGCCGCCGCGTGGACCCGGGCGCTGACCGGGGCGGGCACCGGCGAGACGACCGTCGTCCTGATCCTGGGCGGCGCCGAACCCGACGACGCCGAGGAGGCCGTCGCCCGCGCCACCCACGCCGGCCAGACGCTGCGGGCCGTCGCGGAGGCACACCGGTCCCTCGCTTCGCCCGCCGGGGTCCGGCTGTGGCTCGTCACCCGGCCGCACGGCGCCGAGGCCACCCCCGGACCGATCACCCACCCGACCGACGCCGCCGCCTGGGGCGTGGCACGCTGCCTGGCCAACGAGGAACCCGATCTGCGCGGGCGCCGCCTGAGCCTGTGCCGGGGCGACGACCCGGCCGCGGACGCCGCCCGGCTGGTCCGCGAACTGCTCGACACCGAGGCCCCCGACGCCCCCGATACCGCCGACGACGAGGACGAGATCGTGCTCACCGCACACGACCGCTTCGTCCCGCGCGAGCACGCCCTGCCGCCCGCCGTCCCCCTCGCCAACGGCGCGGCCCCGCCGCCGTTCGCCCTGCGGGTGCGGAGGCCCGGCCTCTCCTACCGCCTCGCCTGGCAGGAGATCCCCCCACCGGTCGCGGGTCCCGGGGAGGTGGTCGTCGAGGTGCGCGCGGCTTCCCTGAACTACCGGGACATCATGCAGACGGTCGGGCTGCTGCCCACGGAGGCGCTGGCCGGCAGCCCCCGCGAGGAGAACCTCGGCCTCGAATGCGCGGGCGTGGTCACCGCCTGCGGGCCCGGCGTGGACCGCTTCGCGCCCGGGGACCGGGTCGTCGGGCTGCTGACCGGGGCGCTCTCGTCCCAGGTGGTCAGCCCGGCCCGCAACCTGTGGCCGATGCCCGCGGGAGTCACCTTCGCGGAGGCCGCGAGCGTGCCCGTCGCCCTGTGCACCGTCCACTACAGCCTGCTGTACACCGCCCGGATGCGGGCGGGGGAGACCGTGCTCGTGCACGGCGCGGCCGGTGGCGTCGGTCTCGCGGCCCTCCATTACGCACGGGCGCACGGCGCCACGGTCATCGCCACGGCGGGCAGCGAGCCCAAACGCGACCTGCTGCGCGCACTCGGTGTGGCACACGTCCTCGACTCACGCTCGCTGGACTTCACCGTCCAGGTCATGGATCTCACCGGGGGCAGGGGAGTGGACATCGTCCTCAACTCCCTCTCCGGACAGGCCCTGGCGCGGGGCCTGGAGGTGCTTCGCCCCGGCGGCCGCTTCATCGAACTCGGCAAGCGCGACTTCTACGAGGACCGGACCCTGCCGCTGCGCCCCTTCGGCTCCCATATCTCCTTCCACGGCGTGGATCTGACCACCGTGCTGCGCGACCCCCGGCTGCTGGGAGACCTCCTGGAGGACGTGGGACGGACCCTGGGGGACGGCCAGGCGTCGGAGAAGGGCCCGGAGTTCCAGCCGCTGCCGCACACCGTCTTCCCCGCCGCACGCGTGGCGGACGCCTTCGTGCTGATGCGCCACTCACGTCACATCGGCAAGGTCGTCGTCACGTTCGACCCGCTGGACGAGCCCTGCGCCGTCGAACCAGCCTCCTGGTCCGCTTCTCCACCCGCGCGTAGGACGCCCAACGCGCCCCGCGCACCCCGCCTCGACCCGGACGCCTCCTATCTGGTCACGGGCGGCACCAGCGGCTTCGGCGCGGCCACCGCACAGTGGCTCGCCGGGCTCGGCGCCCGGCATCTCGCCCTCGTGAGCCGCAGCGGGGACCGCGGTCCGGAGGCCGCCGCCGTACGCGACGCGCTCGCCCCGGACGGGGTGCGGGTCACCGCGTACGCCGCGGACGCCGCCGACGCGGAGGCGATGCGCCGGGTGCTGAAGGACGTCGAGGAGAACGGGCATCCGCTGCGGGGTGTGGTCCACGCGGCCATGGCACTGGACGACGCGCCCCTCGCCGAGCTGACCGCCGAGCGGATGAGCGCCGTCCTGCGGCCCAAGATCGCCGGGGCCCACGTTCTGGACACCCTGACCCGCGGGCGTCCGCTGGACTTCTTCCTGTGCTACTCCTCCACGACCGCCATGGTGGGCAACTTCAAGCAGTCGGCCTATACGGCGGGCAACCTCTACCTGGAGGGCCTGGCCCGGCTGCGCCGCAGGCACGGCGAAGCGGCGCTCACCCTCGCCTGGGGAGCCATCGACGAGATCGGCTACGCGGCCCGCAACGACCTGCTCGACTCCCTCCACGGCCTGGGCATCGAGCCCCTCGCCCCCCACACCGCCCTCGACCACGGCCGACGGCTGCTCGGCGACGACCGGCCGGACGCCCCCGCGGTGGTGGGCGTCTCCCGGACGGACTGGTCGCGCGCCGCCGTTCTGCTGCCCCTGCTGCGCGCCCCGCGCCTCGGCGACCTCGTACCGCCCCAGGTGGGGGACGGGGAGGCCACCCGCGAGGAACTCCTGCGCCGGCTCTCCCTCATGGACGAGGAGACCGCCCTCGCCCACCTCGTGGACCAGCTCACCCGCCTGCTCGCGCAGGTCCTGCAGATGGACCACGAGGCACTCGACCCGCACCGGCGCCTGGACTCCTACGGCATGGACTCCCTGATGGCCGCTCAGGTGCTCGTCTCGCTCAACCAGCGCTACGAAATCGACATCCCGCCCATGGAACTGCTGCGCAGCAACGGCACCATCGCCGAATTCGCCAGGATCGTGCAGCTCCGGCTGGGACTGCAGGTCACCGCTCCCCCCGACGCCCCACCGGGTCCCGGGAGCACCGGCCCCGGCATCCCCGGCCCCGGCATCCCCGGCCCCGCAACGGCATCCCCCGTGCTGCCCGGGCCGCTGCCCGTCCCGGCCCAGGCCGGACCGGACCGCTCGCCCACGGCAGGCGAGGCGCGGTGAGCGCACCACAGCCGCCGGGTCGGTCCGCGCCCGCCCCGACGGGCACGCCACGCCAGACACCGGCCGAGGTGGCCGGACGCCTGCTGCGCACCGCGGCCAAGCACACCTACGACCCGGCCCTCGCCATCGACTGGAACGCCCCGCCCGAGCCCGGTCACTGGTATCTCCAGCCGGAGCGGATGTCGCTGTACGCCACCCCCACCTGGCACCGGCTGAGCGAGGAGCGGCGCCTCGCGCTCTCCCGCAGCGAGTGGGCCAACATGATCAGCATGGCCACCTGGTTCGAGCTGACCTTGATGCAGATGCTCACCGGCTATCTGACCGCCCGCGACCCGGCGTCGCCACGCACCCACTACGCGCTGAGCGAAGTGGCCGACGAGACGCGCCACGTCGCCATGTTCGGCCGGGCCCTCGGCACCCTCGGCTGCCCGGTCCACCGACCGCCCGCCCTCGTCCGGCATCTGGGCCGGGCGGTGCTCCCGCGGTTGCGCGGCGCGAGCCTGTTCGCGGCCGCCCTGCTGATCGAGGAGGTCTACGACCGCTTCCAGCGGGAGGCCATGGGCGACGAGCGGGTGCAGCCCCTCGTACGGCAGGTGTCGCGCCTGCACGTGATGGAGGAGTCACGGCACATCCGCTTCGCCCACTCCGAACTCCTGGACGCCCGGCGCGGCAGGTCGGGTGCCGTCCTGGAGTTCCACCGGCAACTGACCGCCTGGTGCGCGATGCTGGCCATGACCACGTACACCAACGCCCCGATCTACCGCGCCGTGGGCCTCGACCCGCGCCGCGCCGCCCGCGAGGCCCGCGCGAATCCGCACTTCCGGCGGACCATGCGCTGGGCGGGCGAGCGCCTCGTCGCCTTCCTCACCGACGCCGGAATGATCACCGGGCTCCAGCGCCCGCTATGGCGCCGGAGCCTGCTGCTGGGCTGAACGCCCCCCGGGAGGCTCTGAACGCCCCCCGGGAGGCTGTGAACACCCCCCGGACGCACGGCACGTCAACTGAAGATCGCGATGGCCTCGATGGTCAGCTCACCGGTCCCCGGGTTCCAGTCCCGCACCTTGCCCAGACAGCGCGCCGGGAA
Organism: Streptomyces violaceusniger Tu 4113; assembly: GCF_000147815.2. Taxonomy (NCBI): domain Bacteria; kingdom Bacillati; phylum Actinomycetota; class Actinomycetes; order Kitasatosporales; family Streptomycetaceae; genus Streptomyces; species Streptomyces violaceusniger. The sequence goes on from NC_015957.1 coordinate 3,448,490, forward strand.
CGTGCCCTCGTGGCTGTCGTCGTTGCGCAGCCCGTCCGTGGTGCACAGGACACGGACCTGCGGCCCCTCGGCCGGATCCTCCGGGTCGCCGTACGGGGCGAGGAAGTCGGTGCGCTCGGGGGTCTGCCCGGCCTTGCGGAACCGGCCCCGGATGGAGACGAAGTCCTCGATGTCGCGCAGCCGGACGCTGTCCGCCACCCCCGGACCGGGGCGGTCGATCGTGTCCAGCGCCCGGGCCTCGCGCCGCACTGGGCATGCTCGGTTAACGCCTCAATGGGGCGCTTTTCGGCCACCTCTGGTCCGTACCTGGCCGCGAGCTCTTCCGATGGCGAACCTGTGGGGCGTAAGAGTGCCCACTGATCGTGGCCATTGATCGCCCGTCATGTTCCTCGACCGTCACGTTGACCCGCCGTCAAGGAAGGATCCGCCTCATGTGGTATCGACGGATCAGAAAGACCGCAGTGCACCGCGCCGGAGCGCGCGGCGCCCGCGCCCTCGCGTCCGGCTGTGTCCTGACCGCCCTCGGGCTGGCGGCGGGCCCCGCGCCCGGCGCCCTGGCCGCCCCCGCCCCGGTGCCGGGCACCGCCACGGCCGCGTCCGCCGTGCCGGTCGTACCCGAGACGACAGCCCACACCGTCACCCTGGTCACCGGCGAGCGCGTCACGCTCCGCGCGGACGGGAGCGTTGTGGTGGCGCCGCGGCCGGGTGCCGAGGCGGACTATGTGACCCGGCGGTTGGACAACGATGTCTTCGTCATTCCGCTGACCGCGCTGCCGTACCTGGGCCGCACCCTGGACCCCGCGCTGTTCAACGTCTCCGCCCTCGCCAAGGCCGGTGTCACCACCACCCCGGTGCGGGTCGAGGCCACCACGGGCGCCACAGCACCGCCCTCGGGCCCCGCCTTCGGCGCGGCGCTGGCCAAGCAGGTCGGCGCCGAGGCGGCGAAGGGATCCGTGGGCGAGGGACCGCTGTTCGGCGGCGTCACCTCCGTCGCACCGACGGTCGCCACGGACGGTGTGCGGGCCGCCCCGCGTCCATCGGCGCGGGCGGACCACCCGGTGAAGATCACCGTGCTCGGCACGGACGGCAAGCCCCTCCCGGGCATCACGTCCTTCGCCCTGGCCAACGCCGACGACGCCACCCGCTACCGGGAGCCGTTCCTCGATGCCGTCGACGGCGAGGCGCGGGTCGAGGTCCCCGCGGGCCACTACACCGCCATGGTCTCCGCCCCGGCCTTCGACGGCGCCGGTGAGCCGGCCGGTGTGCGCATGGCCACCGCCGAGTTCACCGTCCCCGACGGCGGCACCGGCACCGAAGCGGTGCTCGACCTGCGCAAGGCGACCGAGCGGGTCACCTTCTCGACTCCGAGGCCGGCGGAGGAACACCAACTCATCCTCCGCTATCTGCGCCAGGACACGAAGGGCGCGGCGGCGGTCAACGGCGGCGTCGGCGTCTCCGGCGGCCCGCCCGTCCAGGTGCAGCCCTCCAGCCGCCCCGTCACCACCGGCGACCTGCGCTTCAACGTGTACACCCACCGCAAGGCGCCCGCGGACGCGGCCACGCCCTACTCCTACGACCTCAAGCTGGCCAACCCCGCCGGCACGATCGCGAAGAACCAGCACTACAAGGTCACCGGACGCCAACTGGCCACGGTGCGCACCAATTATCACAGCGATACGCCGGGCCGCGCCGAAGAGGTCGCGCGCCTGATGTACCTGCCGTACGAGGCCGGCGGCGAGGCGCTGTCCGAGCCGTTCAAGACACCGGCGCGGCGGACCGAGTACGTCGGCGGCTCCGCCGGTGCCTCCTACGCGGACTGGCTCAAGGCCGGGGAGCGGCGCTTCGTGTCCCAGGAGCAGCCCCTCGTGCCCGGCCGGACCAGTACGGTCGACTGGCTGCGCGGCCCACTGGTCCCGGGCTTCACCGAGCCCGCTCGGGGCGCCGCCGCGGACGAGACGTGGTACTGCGCGGCCTGCCGCAAGGGCGACGCCCTCACCTTCTCCCTGGGCACGGCCACGGTCATGGACTCCGCCGGACACCACGTCCTCGCGGTCCCGTCCGACATCACCTCCTCGCACTTCGCGGTGGTCTCCGGTGACACGACCCTGTACGAGGGCGACGGCGTCCCCGGCGGTGTGCTGACCGTGCCGCCCAAGGAGGCGCCGTACACGGTGGTGTACGACCAGACCAGGACGAACGGCGAGTTCCGCCAATCGCTGACCACGCACACCGAGTGGACCTTCGCCTCGGGGCACTCGGGCGGCCAGACCGTGCCGGACAACTGGACGTGTGTGTCGGAGGCGGGCGAGTACGACGGGCCCGCCGAATGCTCGGCGCTGCCGGTCGTCGTCCCGCACTACCAGCTCGACACCGGGCTGGACGGCACGAGCCCGGCCGGTGACGGCCATCTCGTCGTCGGCTTCGGGCATGTGCCGGGCGTGGTGGCCCCGCCCGCGGTCACCAAGGCCAAGGTCGAGGTGTCCTTCGACGACGGCGAGCGATGGACCGCGGCGTCCACCACCGCGCTCGGCAAGGGCCGGTTCCGCGCGGACTGGACCACTCCGGAATCGGCGGCGGGCCGGGACGCGTCCCTGCGCGTCACCGGGACCGACGCGGACGGCAACACCGTGGCGCAGACGGTGAAGAGCGCGTTCACGGTGGCCGCGGCCCGCGGTTAGCCCGTGTCCGGCGGGTCGTGACGCCCGCGGCGGGCTGTTCCCCTCCCGCCCCTTCCCTCAACTGGGGCTCCGCCCCCAGACCCCGGGGCCTGGGGGCGAGGTCCCTGCACAAGGCGCAGCCGCATATCGATGCCGTGGAAAGCCGCGAGATCACCGCGGGATGGCCGGATTGGTCAGTCCGCGTCGTCCTTCGCCCACCGGGCGGTCACCGTGCCGATGGCCGCCGCCGCATGCCGGATCCCCGTGTCGCTCGCGCGCACCGACCGCGCGAACTCGACATGCAGGAACGGCACATGATCGGCGGCGGCCCTGCGGCCCTGGACGTTGTCGCGGCCCTCCAGCGGGCAGTCGCGGACCCAGGCCCGGCAGACGGAGAAGTGCCGTGCGGTCAGCGCGGCCGCGAGACGGCGGGCGTCCGCGCGGCCCGTCGAGCCCTTGCCGGTGGAGGCGACGGCGTCCCGGCCCGGCGCCGAGTCGTCGGCGAAACCGTGGACCTGGACGCCGGGCAGACCGCGCCGGGCCAGCTCGTCGCAGACCGCGTCGAAGACGGAGTCCGTACGGTGGGCGGCGTCCGCGGCATCGCCCTCCCCGGCTCTGCGGTGGGCGCCCGCGAGCACCAGGACGCCGCCGGGGGAGTCCAGGAGTACGCGTGCGCCGAGCCGTTCGGTGTCCGCGTCGGAGACCGGGTGCGGCACCTGGACCGACCAGCGGGCGGGTGCGGACAGGTCCACGTAGACGCGGCCCCAGCCGCGCGGGGCGGGTCCGTCCTCGGTGCGGTCGGAGAGTTCGGCGTAGCGGCGGCCGGTGCCGGTGTCGGTGAGGGTACGGAGCCGGAAGCCGGCGTCGGCGAGCGGCGGACGGGCGCGGTCCGGGTGTCCGTCGAGGATCAGGCCCACCGCGTCGGCGACGGCGCGGCGTTCGGCGCGGCGCGGCTCCCGGTAGCCGGAGCCGGGGGCGAATCCGGCCGTGAAGTCGGTGATCCTGCGCTCCAGCGGGACCTCGGGGGCATCCGCACCGTCCGAGGCGGGCCCCCCGCCCGACCGGCCGATCGTATACGCGCTCAATCCCGCCAGGAGCAGACCGAACGCGACCGTGACGGCCGCCGCGATGATCGACTTCGCTCGTGTCTCCGCCATGACCGTCTCATCGTAACGACCCTTTTTACGGGGGCATACCGGGAGGATGCTGGCGAAGAATGACGTCCAGATGAACGCCCGGCAAAGGGCGGGGGATCGTCGTTTGCCCGGTCTTGGTCAATGACAAACGCGTTTTCTCGTTTTTTCTTTACGATGTGCAACCCTTTGATCCGTCTGACTGTCTGACGGTCCGGATCGCACTCGAGTGCGCTCTGTGTGGTGTGAGTTGCATGAGAGGAGCCCATCCGTGGCCGCTTCGCGCTCGAAGCGGCGGCACAAGGTCCGCCGAAGGGCCGACATGTCGCTTCTGGGGGGTATTCGGCCCCCCATAGCGGTGCTGTCGGTTCTGCTCCTCTCCCTCGCGGGAATCACCGCCCTCACCTTGGGCAAACCGGACAACGCCCTGGTCCCCAAGGCGGTCCTGACCTCGCAGCAGTACGTCGCCGAAGACGGCGCCATCGCGCTGCGGGCGTCACTGGACGAGTCGGTCACCGATCTCACCAGCACCGCGACCCTCTTCAACGAGGGCCGACCGGTCTCCGCCGACACCGTCCTCGACAAGGTCGGCAAGGTCTACCAGAAGTGGCGCGGCACCGCCGTCATCGAGATCAAATCGGGCAAGATGCTCGCCGCCCGCGGCGAGAACGTCCCGCTGACCGCGATCGATCTCACCAAGCTCTCCCGCAGCGACGGGCTGGACCCGCGCATGGTGCGCCTGGAGAACGGCCAGACCCGGCTGATCATCGTCGCCCTGCTGTCCTGGAAGGGCCAGCCGCAGCAACTGCTCGTCGCCTCCAGCACCCTCAGCTTCCCCGGCGTCGACCTCGGCCCGGGCCGTGCCATCGGCGTCGTCGACTCCACCGGCCATCTGCTCTCCAGCCACGGCGCCCTGGAGAGCGAGCGGGCGCGGAAGCAGCTCACCTCGTTCGCCAAGACCGCCGCGCGCAAGGGCCGGCAGCACCCCGTCAAGGCCAAGGAGCCCGGCGCGGGCGGCTACACCGGCGTCAGCGGCCACCTCGCCGGGGGCGCCGCCAAGGAGGTCCGCACCGTCGGCGGCTACGCCACGCTCGCAGCCCCCCAGGCCGGTGGTGCCACCACCGCCAGCAGCCTCGGCCTGACCGTCGTCACCGAGGTCGACGTCTCCGCCAAGGTCTCCCAGATCACCCGCCCCGCCTTCGGCGTGGCCGCCGCCGGCGCCCTGCTGGTCATCGGCGGGCTCGCGGTGGTCGTGCTGCTGGGCACCGTGCAGCGCCCGCTGATCCGGCTGTTCCTGGAGAGCCGCCGCCTCACCCGCGGCGACCTGGCCCGCCCGGTGAGCGTGCCGAGGGCCGGGGAGGCCGCCCGGGTGGGCGCCGCCCTGGAGCGGCTGCGCGGGCAACTCCAGGGCGAGCCCGCGGACGTCGAGGGCCCGGCCGTGCGCAAGGGCCTGGGCGCCCGCGCCCTGCTCGCCGTCTGCGCCGTCCTGCTGCTCGTCTGGTCGGTCCCGCTGATGCTGCTGCTCAACCGCGCCGACTCCGCCGTCAAGGTCCCGGTCCAGATCGTTCACGACCAGAACTCCCGCACCATCACCCTCAGCGACCGGGTCCGCCGCGCGCTCAACGAGGGCCATGCGGATCTGTCCGCGGTCGCGGCCCTGATCGGGGACCGCACCACGCCCGAGGACATGAAGCAGGTGCTGGAGCGCACCATGCAGGACCACGACCGCTATGAGTCGGTGTACGTCCTCGGCGCCGACGGCGAGATCCTCGCGCGGGCCGGCCACTCCCCGCACCACGCGGACGGCAAGGGCCCCTCGAAGCAGGCCCTCGAGGTGACCGGCGAGGGGCGCAAGAAGCCCGTCGTCACCGCCACCGCCCAGGCACCCGGCCGGGGCGGCGCCGCCGTCGTCGGCGAGTTCCGCATCGAGTTCGTCAACGCGCTGCTGGGCCGCCAGGGCATGGGAGAGGTCCGTGTCGTGGACACCAAGGGCCGGGTCATCGGCGGCGACTCCGGCTATATCGCCTTCGAGAAGGCGCCCTCGCACCTGAGCTCGCTGCTCGCCACCAAGCGGGCGCACGCCACCGTCCAGCGCGGCGGCACGGTGCGGGTCGCGGCCGTCGCGCCGTTCAGCGGCGGCGGTGCGGCCAAGTCGCTCCAGTGGTCCCTGGCGAGCTGGCAGCCCGCCGCCGGCCTGGCGATCCCCGAGTACAGCCTGCAGAACCGGACCGTACTGGCCGGACTGCTCGGGCTGACCGCCGCGGCCGCCTGCCTAGGCTGGCTGCACATCGTCGTCGTACGGCCGCTGCGCGCCCTGGCCCAGCTGGCCGAGGCGCTCGCCGCCGGAGACCGCAAGACCGTGCTGTTCCCGCGCCACCACGACGAGGTCGGCGCCGTCGTCCGCAGCCTGGAGCTGATCCGGCAGCAGCTCCAGGAGCAGCCCCGCAAACGGGACGGCGGCAGCCGGACCCCCGCCGGAGTCGGAAGGAACTGAGGCCCTCACCGTGCTCTTCCTCTACACCGTGCTCGTGGTGTGCGAGGCCGTCCTGCTGATCGCCGGCATCGTCGAACAGCGGCGGCACCAGACCAACCTCGACATGATCCCCACCCGGGTCCTGGTCAACGGCATCCGCGGCAAGTCCTCCATCACCCGGCTGTGCGCGGGCGCCCTGCGCGGCGGCGGGCTGACCACCGTCGCCAAGACCACCGGTACGGCGGCCCGCTTCATCCACCCGGACGCCACCGAGGAACCCGTCTACCGCAAGTTCGGCATCGCCAACGTCGTCGAGCAGATCGGCATCGTGCGCCGCGCCGCCGCCTACAACCCGGAGGCGCTCGTCATCGAGTGCATGGCGGTCATGCCGGCGCTCCAGGAGATCAACCAGTCCAAGCTGATCCGCTCCACGATCGGCGTGCTGTGCAACGTCCGCGAGGACCACCTGGCCGAAATGGGCCCGACGCTGGACGACGTGGCGCGCTCCCTGTGCCGGTCCATGCCCGAGAACGGCATCTGCGTCACCGCCGAGCAGGACCGCTTCGACATCCTCCAGGAGGAGGCGGACGCCCGGAACTGCCAGTTGATCTACGCCGACCCCGATACGGTCAGCGACGAGGAGCTGCGCGGCTTCAGCTGGTTCACCTTCAAGGAGAACGTGGCCATCGCGCTCACCGTCGCCGAGCTGGTGGGCGTCGACCGCGAGACCGCCCTCAAGGGCATGTACGACGCCCCGCCGGACCCCGGTGTGCTCTCCGTCGAGCGGTACGCCACCGAGGACGGCAAGAAGCTGCGGTTCGCCAACGTCTTCGCGGCCAACGACCCCGAGTCGACGCTGATGAACATCAACCAGCTTCTCGACCTCGGCGCCGTCCACCGCCCGCTCAACGTCGTCATCAACTGCCGCCCCGACCGCGTCGAGCGCAATGGCCAGATGGGCGAGATCATCCCCGACCTCGACCCCGAGCAGGTCTTCGTCATCGGGCATCCGGCCAAGTCCGCCATCGACGCCATCCCGGCCGAGTACCGGGGCCGGGCGGTGGACCTCGGCGGCGACCGCCGGGACCCCGAGGAGTTCATGGCCGAGCTGCTCGGCCATCTCGGCGCCGACTCCTCCCTGGTCGCCATCGGCAACATCCACGGCCAGGGCGAGCTCCTCCTGGAGCACCTCGCCGAGCTGCCGGCCGACGACAGCGCCGACGAGGTACCGGCGGCAGCGGCGGCCCCGTCGGCCCCGGCGGCCGACGAGCGCCATGTCGAGTACGTGGACACGATGCAGCTCTACGCGCCCCGCCTGGACCCCTACCAGCGGTACCCGGAGGCGTACGAGAGCCGGTACGCGCCCCAGGCGCAGGTGCCGCATCAGCGCACCTCCGAGCAGCCGTACCCGCGGCAGACCTACGGCCAGGACTCCCGGGAGCCCTGGCCCGCGGTGATACCCGCCCCCGGATCCCCGCCGGTGGTATCCACCCCCGAATCCCCGCAGCCCCGCGGCCTGTTCGAGCCGCGCGTCCCGCCCGCCCCGCCCGCCGACGACTCCCAGCAGGGGCAGAACCCAGGAGAGCAGCACCGTTGATCCCCGCCGTCCTCACCCCTGAGATCGCCGCCATCGGCATCGCGATCGGGCTGCTCTTCTCGCTGGTCTGCTATCTGACCACCAACCTCTCGCCCGGCGGCATGATCACCCCGGGCTGGCTGGCGCTGACCCTCGTCGAGGATCTGCAGCGGGCCGCGATGGTGGTCGGCGTGACCGTGCTCACCTATGTGGGCACGCTGCTGATGCAGAAGTTCGTGATCCTCTACGGCAAGCGGCTGTTCGCCGCGGTCGTGCTGCTCGGCGTGACGCTCCAGGCGACCGTGATGATCATCCTGTCGCTGGAGTTCCCGCTGATGTACGCGAACCAGACCCTCGGCTTCATCGTCCCCGGACTGATCGCCTACCAGTTGGTCCGCCAGCCCCGGGGGGCCACCCTGCTGTCCACCGGGTCGGTGACGCTGATGGCCTATGTCGTCCTCACCGCCGGAATCCTCCTCGGCGTCATGCCGTCCGCCTGACCCACCACTGGAGCCGATCCCATGCCACCCAAGAAGAAACGCCCCGTCCTGCACGCCGCCACCGTGCTCGCGCTGCTCGGCGCCAGCGGCTATCTGACCGTGGAGCTCAGAAAGGACGAGCAGGCCAAGACGCCCGCCACCCAGGCGGTCATCGACGAGCTGAACCTGGAAGGCGGCACCGGCCGGCCGGGCGGCAAGCAGACCTGGGAGCGGCTGAAGAACCCCGAGCGCACCATCCTGCGCGGTGAGAACGGCCAGATCCTCGCCACCTTCACCGACCGCGCCCGCACCGCCACCCTGCGTGGCCCCTCCCGTACCTTCAGCGAGCCCGTCAACACCAAGTCCAAGGTGATCACCGAGGACTGGGTGCGGCTGATGCCGGAGGCGTGGACCGCGGGCGCCGAGAAGGAGCAGTGGTTCAAGAGCTGGTTCAAGGAGAACTACGGCAGCGAGAAGGAGGACCTCTTCGCGATCGCCTTCCAGTATGTGCAGGGCGCGCCGGTCAAGAAGGACGCCCAGGGCATCCCGTACGCGGGCGACGCGGTCTTCGGACCGTTCAAGCCGGACGGCGTGGACCGTCTGGAGCAGAACGACTTCTACGACTACCTCGGCATCTCCTACACCTTCCGCAACGGCACCACGCTGGCCCCGCGCCAGGACCGCTACCGGGCGCTGGACTGCTCCGGCTTCATCCGCATGGTGATGGGCTACCGCGCCCGCTTCCCCCTGATGGCGACCAACGCCCTCGGCGACGGCCTGCCGCGCACCGCCGACGGCATGGCCCGCTCCAAGACCGGCGTCGACGTCATCAAGATGCAGGGCCCCGCCCCCTGGTACACCCGGCCCACCAACATCGACCTTCTGCAACCTGGTGACCTGTTGTTCTTCAAGATGGATCACCGCACCGGCAACCATATGGACCATGTCGCGTTGTACCTGGGGCTGGACACCGACGGCCACCGGGTCTTCGTCTCCAGCCGCAAGGAGCAGAACGGCCCCACCATCGGCGACAACGGCGGTGTCTCCCGGATCGACGGCAACGGCTTCTACGCCGGGCTCTTCCGCAGCGCCAAGCGCCTCTGAGGGCTCGGGAGGGGAAAACACCCGAAAATCGGGCAAAACTTTTCCGCGTTGCGGCAGACTTTAACGCCTCGTTTCCTTGTAGCGTTCGCGTTTATGCGGGTAGGTTCAAGCGCCATGACCGCATCCCAGACTCCGACCACTGCCGAGGAGCTGCGCGGTGCCGGCCTGCGGGTGACGGCCGCCCGTGTCGCGCTGCTCGAAACCGTCCGGGACGGCGACCACCTCGGCGTCGAGGCGATCGCCTCCGGGGTACGCGATCGCGTCGGCCACATCTCCCTGCAGGCCGTGTACGAGGCCCTCCACGCGATGACCGCGGCGGGCCTCGTACGCCGCATCGAACCGGCCGGCAACCCCGTCCGGTTCGAAGGACGCGTCGGGGACAACCACCACCACGTCGTGTGCCGGTCGTGTGATGCCGTCGCCGATGTCGACTGTGCCGCCGGTGAGGCGCCCTGCCTGACCGCGTCCGACGACCACGGCTTCTCGATCGACGAGGCCGAGGTCATCTACTGGGGCCTGTGCTCCGACTGTTCCACCGCCACGAGTTCCTGAGCACCATGATCCGCCCAGCTTGGAAGGATTCCCATGTCCGAGAACCATGAGGCAATCGTCGTAGACGCGAAGACGGAGGAGGCGGGGGGCTGCCCGGTCGCGCACGAGCGCGCTCCGCATCCGACTCAGGGGGGCGGCAACCGTCAGTGGTGGCCGGAGCGGCTCAATCTGAAGATCCTGGCCAAGAACCCCGCCGTGGCGAACCCCCTGGACGAGGGGTTCGACTACGCGGAGGCCTTCCAGGGGCTCGACCTCGCGGCGGTGAAGCAGGACATCGCCGAGGTGCTGACGACCTCGCAGGACTGGTGGCCGGCCGACTTCGGCCACTACGGCCCGTTCATGATCCGTATGGCGTGGCACAGCGCGGGCACCTACCGGATCAGCGACGGCCGCGGTGGCGCGGGCGCCGGTCAGCAGCGCTTCGCCCCGCTCAATAGCTGGCCGGACAACGGCAACCTGGACAAGGCGCGCCGTCTGCTGTGGCCGGTGAAGAAGAAGTACGGCCAGGCCCTGTCCTGGGCCGACCTGATGGTCCTCACCGGCAATGTCGCCCTGGAGTCCATGGGCTTCACCACCTTCGGCTTCGGCGGCGGCCGCGAGGACGTCTGGGAGTCCGAGGAGGACGTGTACTGGGGCCCGGAGAGCACCTGGCTCGGGGACGAGCGCTACACCGGTGACCGCGAGCTGGAGAACCCGCTCGGCGCCGTGCAGATGGGTCTGATCTACGTCAACCCGGAGGGCCCGAACGGAAACCCGGACCCGATCGCGGCGGCCCGCGACATCCGCGAGACCTTCCGCCGGATGGCGATGAACGACGAGGAGACGGTCGCGCTGATCGCGGGCGGCCACACCTTCGGCAAGACCCACGGCGCGGGCCCGGCCGACCACGTCGGCGCGGACCCCGAGGCCGCCACCATCGAGGAGCAGGGCCTGGGCTGGCGGAACACCTACGGCACCGGCAAGGGCGCGGACGCCATCACCTCGGGCCTCGAGGTCACCTGGACCACCACGCCCACCCAGTGGAGCAACAACTTCTTCGAGAACCTCTTCGGCTACGAGTGGGAGCTGACCAAGAGCCCGGCCGGCGCCCACCAGTGGCGGCCGAAGGAGGGCGCGGGCGAGGGCACGGTGCCGCACGCCCACGACTCCTCGAAGAAGATCGCCCCGAACATGCTCACCACCGACCTGGCGCTGCGCCTCGACCCGGTCTACGAGCCGATCTCCCGCCGGTTCTACGAGCACCCCGACCAGTTCGCGGACGCCTTCGCCCGCGCCTGGTTCAAGCTGACCCACCGCGACATGGGCCCCAAGTCGCTGTACCTGGGCCCGGAGGTCCCGGCGGAGACCCTGCTGTGGCAGGACCCGCTGCCGGAGGCCGAGGGCGAGGTCATCGACGCCGCGGACATCACGGCCCTCAAGGCCAAGCTCCTCGACGCGGGCCTGAGCGTCGCCCAGCTCGTCTCCACGGCGTGGGCGTCGGCCTCGACCTACCGCGGCAGCGACAAGCGCGGCGGCGCCAACGGCGCGCGCATCCGCCTCGAGCCGCAGCGCGACTGGGAGGTCAACGAGCCCGGTGAGCTCGCCACCGTGCTGCGCGCCCTCGAGGGCGTCCAGCAGGCGTTCAACGCCGGTGCCGGTGCGAAGAAGGTGTCGCTGGCCGACCTGATCGTGCTCGGCGGTGCGGCCGCCGTGGAGAAGGCCGCCAAGGACGCCGGACACGACATCGAGGTGCCCTTCACTCCGGGCCGTGTCGACGCGACCGAGGAGCAGACCGACGCGGAGTCCTTCGTCGCGCTGGAGCCGACCGCCGACGGGTTCCGCAACTACGTCGGCAAGGGCAACCGCCTCCCGGCCGAGTACCTGCTGCTCGACCGGGCCAACCTGCTCACCCTGAGCGGCCCGGAGATGACGGCCCTCGTCGGTGGCCTGCGGGTGCTGGGCGCCAACTACCAGCAGTCGGCGGCCGGTGTCCTCACCGAGACGCCCGGAGTGCTGACCAACGACTTCTTCGTCAACCTGCTCGACATGGGCACGACGTGGAAGGCCACCTCGGAGGACCAGAGCACCTTCGAGGGCCGCGACGGCGCCACCGGTGCGGTCAAGTGGACCGGCACCCGGGCCGACCTGGTCTTCGGCTCCAACTCCGAGCTGCGGGCGCTCGCCGAGGTCTACGCGAGCGATGACGCGAAGGAGAAGTTCGTGAAGGACTTCGTCGCCGCCTGGGTCAAGGTCTCCAACCTCGACCGGATCGACCTCGTCTGACACACCTGAGCACGACGTCCAGGCCGGCCCGCACGGGCCGGCCTGGACGCTTTTCCGCCCGGCGTTCACTCCGGCGTTCAGCCCGAACTCCGGCTAGAACAGGGCCGACCGACATACTTTGCCTGCTCTTTACAACGCACCGCGCCGCTGCCTCGTCTCTCCGCTCGATCCGTAACCCGCCCGCCGCATAGCGGGCGGACCGACGAAAGAGAGCGATTCCATGCGCCGAACCGTCCTCAGCGCGATGACACTCGCGTGTACCGCCGTCCTGGTGAGCACCGCGCCCGCGTTCGCCGACGAGAAGTCTCCGGCCCCCCGCGCCCCCTCGTCCGCCGCGGCCCCCGCCCAGAGCGCGGAACCCACCCGCGGCCCGGCCGCCAGCCCGGTCCCGAGCCGGCAGCCGAGCCGGCCGGGCGCCGCCACCCCGGCCCCGAAGGAGAAGCCGACCAAGACGCGGGACCGCGGCCAGGTCGGCGTCGTCCCGAGGGGCGCGCCGAACACCGGCGTGACGGCCAAGTCCTCCGGCTCCGACGCCCAGGGCCAACTGATCGGCGGGGGCGCCGCCGCGGCGCTCGTCGCGGGCGGCGCGGCGGTCTTCGTCGTCCGTCGCCGGCGGGCGACCGGGGCATGACCCCGTTCTCCAGGCGCGCGTTCACCACGGCGGCGATGGCCTCGCTGCTCGTGGGCTGCGGCGGCCATCCGGCCCGGCAGGCCACGGCCGGACCAGGTTCCGGGAGGACCTCACCGCCTTCCCCGACCCCCGTGAAGGCGGCGCGTCCCCTGGGGCGTTCGGTCCCGGTCCGGCTGCTGATCCCGGCCATCGACGTCGACACCCCGGTCATGCGGCTGGGGCTGGCGCGGGACGGAAGTGTGCGGGTGCCGCCGGTCACGGAGCACGACCAGGCGGGCTGGTACCGGCACTCGCCGACACCGGGACAGGTCGGCCCGTCGGTCATCCTCGGCCATGTGACGGTCGGCGACTACGGTGACGGGGTCTTCCGCCACCTCGCCCGGCTGCGCCGGGGCGACCGGGTCGTGGCGCGCCTGGAGAACGGCACGGCGGCGGTGTTCGCCATCACCGCCGTACGGACGGTGGCCAAGGCGGACTTCCCGGCGGACGACGTCTACGGGGACGTGGACCGTCCGGAGCTGCGGCTGATCACCTGTGGTGGCCCGCGCTCCGGCGACGGCTACCTCGACAACGTGATCGTCTTCGCCGCGCTGACCTCCGCCGGCTCCTGACCCACCCCTGGATCCCGGGCCGACGGAACCCACACCGGCGGCCCGGGGTCTTCCCCTCCGAGTGCCATCACGACCATGGAGTGCGTTGAAACGGTCCCGTGACAGGGCGGCGTCCGAGCTGTTCGCCGCCCTCTACCCACGCCTCGCCGGCTGGTGCCGCCGGCTCGTCGACGACGACGAGACAGCCCATGAGATCGCCTCCGAGGCGTTCACCCGGCTCTGGGCCCGCTGGACGTCCGTGGAGGAGCCGCGTGGCTTCCTCTACGTCACCGCGGCCAATCTCGTCCGGGACCACTGGCGCAAGATGGAGCGCGAGCGCAAGGCCATGCGCCGGGCCACCTCCGAAGCCGCCCTCCGCCCCCACGCCGAACAGTCCGACCCGTCGGTACGTCTGCTCGTACAGTCGCTGCCGGAACGACTGCGCGTGCCGATCCTGCTGCACTACTACGCTGATATGCCGATCCGGGAGGTGTCCGTACTGACCGGGCGCAAGGAAGGAACCGTCAAGGCCGACCTCCACGCGGCCAGAGAACTGCTCCGCGTCCATCTGAGGAGAAGCCTTGACCCCACACTTTGACGACGGCCCGGAGCTGGAACCCGACGACCCCCTCGCGGTGATCCTGCGGCCCACCTCCGACTACCTCGGCCCGCCCCCCGGCCGGTACGAGGCGATCCGCCGCGCCGCGGCCCGCCGCCGGCTGCTGCGCGCCGCGGCCGGGGTCGGCGTGTCCTGCGCCGTCGCCGCCCTCATCGCGCTGCCGCTCCGTCTGACTGCGCCCGAGACGCCCGCGCGCCCGACGGTGCCGCTCGCCCCGCCGCCCGCGACGGGCCGTACGACGCCCCCGCTCCCGTCGGCGCCCCCCGGTCGTCCCTCGGCGTCGCCCACCCCGTCGGCGCCGTCCAAGACCGCCGGCCGGCGCGTCACCCGCGGGCCCCGGAACGAGACCGCCGGCCCCCGGGACAGCAGGAACGTCCCCCTCCCCGGGCGGTCGACGGCACCGAGCTCCTCGGCGCGGGCCGAGCCGTCGGAGCTCCGGAGGGGACCCCTCACGGCCCCCGGCACCATCCGCCGGCCGTAGGGCCTGTCCGGCGGACCTTCGCGGGCCCGCGACGCCTGGCACCGCGCCCCCGGCTACCGCTGGGAGGTGCCCCCTGCACCAGACGCCGCGGGCCCCGCGGCGCCGGCCGCTGATGTCACAGGCGCGAAGATCCGCCGGACAGGCCCTGGGCGGCCCCGAGCGGGGCCGCCCAGGAGCGGTCCGTCCGGCTTACGCCTTCGAACCGATGCCGGTCAGCGACCGGACCTCCATCTCCGCCTGCTTCTTGGAGTCCGAGGAATCCTTGCTGAAGATCGTGCCGAGGAATCCGCAGAGGAAGGAGAGCGGAATCGACACCAGGCCGGGGTTGGTGAGGGGGAACCAGTGGAAGTCCACGCCCTTGATGATCGACGTGGAACTGCCCGAGATCGCTGGCGAGAAGATGATGAGCACCAGGCCGGACCCCAGGCCGCCGTAGATGCTCCACAGCGTCCCGGTCGTATTGAACCGCTTCCAGAACAGCGTGTAGAGGATCGTCGGCAGATTGGCGGACGCGGCGAGCGCCAGGGCCAACGACACCAGGAACGCCACGTTCTGGCCGTTGGTGACGATGCCGCCGAGGATGGCCATGAAACCGATCACGAGCGCCGTCAGCCGCGCGACCCGGATCTCGGAGCGCGGGTCGGCCTTGCCGTCGCGGATCACGTTGGCGTACACGTCATGGGCGAACGAGGCCGAGGCGGCCAGGGTCAGCCCGGCCACCACCGCGAGGATCGTCGCGAAGGCCACCGCGGAGACGACGCCCAGCAGCATCGCGCCGCCGATCTCGAAGGCGAGCAGGGGAGCGGCGGAGTTCTCGCCGCCGGGGGCGTTGACGATCCGGTCCGAGCCGACCAGCGCGGTGGCGCCGTACCCGACGATCAGGATCGACAGGTAGAAGATGAACATCGACCAGGAGCACCAGACCACCGAACGCCGGGCCTCCTTGGCGTCGGGCACGGTGTAGAAGCGCATCAGCACGTGCGGCAGGCTGGAGATGCCGAGGACCAGCGACAGCGACAGCGAGACGAAGTCGAGCTTGGTCATTGAGTTCTCGCCGTACCAGCCACCAGGATTGAGCAGATCCGCGCCCAGCGAGCTGTTCTGCGCCGCCTGGTCGAGGATCGCCGAGAAGCTGAACCCGAACTTGCCGAGCAGGAACACGCTCATGAAGGTCACGCAGATCAGCAGCAGGCCCGCCTTGATGATCTGCACCCAGGTCGTGCCCTTCATGCCGCCCACCAGGACGTAGAAGACCATGACGAGGCCGACGCCGGTGATGATGAGGGCCTGCCCGCCCTTGCTGTGCACATTGAGCAGCAGGGCGATCAGACCACCCGCACCGGCCATCTGGGCGAGCATGTAGAAGAACGTGATGACCAGGGTGGAGTTGGCCGCCGCCGCGCGCACCGGGCGCTGCTTCATGCGGTAGGCCATCACATCGCCGACCGTGAACCGCCCGGTGTTGCGCAGCCGCTCCCCGACGAGCAGGAGGGCCACCAGCCACGCCACGAGCCACCCCACGGAGTAGAGGAACCCGTCGTAGCCATGGACGGCGATCGCCCCCGAGATGCCGAGGAACGAGGCCGCGGAGAGGAAGTCGCCGGACAGGGCGATGCCGTTCTGGACGCCGGTGAAGGCGCTGCCCGCGGCGTAGTAGTCGGAGGTCGTCGAATTTCTGTTGGTGGCCTTGTAGACGACGAACAGCGTGATGAGGACGAAAGCGAAGAAGACGCTCAGGTTGATTATCGGGCTGCCGGTCGTGCGGGCTGCGATCTGCAATGTCATTCCTTGCCGACTCCCGCCAGCTCGTGGACCGTGTCCACCTGCGGGTCAAGTTTCTTGCGCGCGAAGCGCCGGTACGTCAGGACGATCGCCATCGTCGATACGAACTGCAGCAGGCCGAAGACGGTGCCGGTGTTGACCGCGCCGAACAGCTTGCGGCTCATGAACTCGTGGTCATACGCCGAGAAGAGCACGAAGGTCATGTACCAGCACAAGAAGAAGGCGCTCATCGGGAAGATGAACCAGAGCAGTCTCTTGCGGAGAAGTTTGAACTCCGGGCTCTGCTGAATCGCCTCGAAATCGGGCTCCCCGATGTCGTCACCGCGATCGGCGAACCCCGTTCCGGTGGCCCGCTCGGATGGCAAGGAAGCGGGCGGTCGCACCGATTTATTCATGGTCTTCTCCGGGGTGTTTCTGACGAGGCGTCGGTTCGGAGCGCCCGCGCTCGAGCGGTGGAGGGAGGGGCGACCGGCGGGCCCTTGACGCCGCAAGTGTAGTGAGGCGCCGGATACAGTCAACGCCGCCCCCGGCTCTCACCGGTGCAGGTGGGCGGGTGTCATGGTAGACATCGGGCGTCGGCGACCTCTCGAATATGGCGGGAGTGGCCGCTGAACCAATACTTTGTCTCTCCTTCCCGTGTTGTCCATTTTGACTTGATGTCAGGTTGACGATGGCCGCTGAGGGTTGCGCCTTGAGGACATTTCGGGACCCGGCGTTGTGTCCCAAGTGTCGCCACTGGTAGAACCTCACCTCGGGCAGAACGTCCCGTCGTGCGTGAGCATGAGTGCTGTGAGCGTGCCGCTGTGCAGTGAGTCTGCCACTGGCATATGACGGCAGCCCCGTGCTCGCCACTGCCTCCCCCGAGGTGTTTGTATAGGTCCAGGAACGCAGTCTGCGGGGGTGCTCTCAAGAAGCCGGAGGTAGGTTGATCCGTGGGTTTCCTCGATCGCTCTCGCATCATCGCAGGGGCGGGGTGGAATCGTTGGCTGATTCCACCGGCGGCGCTTGCGATCCACTTCTCCATCGGCCAGGCGTACGCCTGGAGCGTCTTTAAGATACCTCTGGAGGATTCCCTAGACATTTCGGGGACGGCTAGCGCCCTCCCCTTCCAGATCGGCATTCTGGTGCTCGGGCTCTCCGCCGCGTTCGGGGGAACGCTGGTCGAGAGAAAAGGCCCGCGCTGGGCCATGTTCGTCTCGCTCGTGGCCTTCTCCATCGGCTTCCTGGTCGCCGCCCTCGGCGTCGCCACGCGCAATTACTGGCTGGTCGTTCTCGGATACGGCGGCATCGGCGGGGTCGGGCTCGGCATCGGCTACATCGCGCCGGTGTCCACCTTGATGAAGTGGTTCCCGGACCGGCCGGGAATGGCCACCGGTACGGCGATCATGGGGTTCGGCGGCGGCGCGCTGATCGCCTCGCCCTGGTCGACGGAGATGCTCAAGGCGTTCGGCAGCGACACCAGCGGCATCGCGAAGACCTTCCTGGTGCATGGCCTGGCCTACGCCGCCTTCATGTCGCTGGGCGTGGTGCTGGTGCGGGTGCCGCCCGAGGGCTGGCGGCCGGCCGGCTGGACGCCCCGCGACGACTCGGGCAAGCGGCTCGTCACCACCGCGAACGTATCGGCGAAGAACGCGGTGCGCACGCCCCAGTTCTGGCTGCTCTGGGTCGTGCTGTGCATGAACGTTACTGCTGGTATCGGGATCCTGGAGAAGGCCGCCCCGATGATCCAGGACTTCTTCCAGGACACGGCCAGTCCGGTGAGTGCGAGCGCCGCCACCGGCTTCGTCGCGCTGCTGTCCCTGGCCAACATGGCCGGTCGCTTCGTATGGTCCTCGGTCTCCGACGTGGTCGGCCGGAAGAACATCTACCGCCTGTACCTGGGCGCCGGTGCCCTGCTCTACCTCACGATCATGCTCGAAAAGGACAGCAGCACCGCGTTGTTCGTCGCCTCGACCATGGTGATCCTGTCGTTCTACGGCGGTGGGTTCGCCACCGTTCCGGCCTACCTCAAGGATCTGTTCGGCACCTACCAGGTCGGCGCGATCCACGGCCGGCTGCTGACCGCGTGGTCGGTCGCCGGAGTCGCCGGACCGCTCATCGTGGACTCCATCGCGGATTCCGCGCATGAGTCCGGGGACACCGGCCCGGCCCTCTACACCTTTTCGTTCACTCTCATGATGGGGTTGCTTGTCGTCGGCTTCATCGCGAACGAACTGGTGCGTCCGGTGAATCCGAAGTTCCATGAACCGGAGTCGGCCCAGGCGGAGTCGGCGTCCCCGGAGGAAACCCCCGACCCCCTTCCGGCAGAGAGGCGGTAAGCCGGTGACTGACGCAGACAGCCCTTCGCCGGACGTGGCCAAGACGGGTTCTCCCGTGGTCATGGTCGTGGCATGGCTGTGGGTAGCTGTGCCGTTTCTGTACGGTCTTTACCAACTGGCCGAGAAGAGCAGCAAGTTGTTCGAGTAGAGCCAGGCGCGCCGACGCATCGCCGAAAGCGATGTGCCGGCGCGCTGCCGGGCGTTCGACTTTCCCCAGCCGGGGAAATCCCAGGAGAAACGGCATCGTGATACATCCCTGTGGGCAAGCCGGTCCGAGCGCGGAGCGCGCCTCATGACCCCGGGCAGGCATGCGGCCGCGCGCGATCGCTCACCGTCGTGGTGGGCCGGCGTCGTGGAATGGCGCAACTGGCGGCTGCCCGTGAAGCTGGGTGCCGTTCTGGTGGTGCCCGCTCTGCTCGCCGTCGCCTTGGGCGTCGTGCAGATCCAACGCGACGTCGCGCGCGCGAACACCTACGCGGACGTGCAGCGGCTGGTCAGACTGCGCGGTGGGCTGATGCCGTTGATCAGCGATCTGCAGATGGAACGGACGATGTCGGCCGAGCGGCTGAGAGACAGCGCGTCCGCCGATCCGGCCATGCTCCGGCAGCAGAGCCGGCGCGTCGACCGCGCGCAGGCCGCCGTCACGCGCACCACCAAGCGGGCACACGGTCTCGGAGGCGTTTCGGCGAACCGCTATCGCGACGCGTTCAAGCTGCTGGACGGGCTGCCCGCGCTGCGCAAGCAGGTGACGTCCACGGACATCGGCTCGTGGACCGCGGTGACCGAGTACAGCAAGATCATCAACGGTCTGCTCGACCTGGACCAGGCACTGGGCAGCCGGTTCGGTGAACCCCAGCTCTCCGGACCGGCCACCGCGCTGTACGACCTGGAGCTGGTCCAGGAACAGGTCCACCTCCAGCACGTGATCGTCATGGACGCGCCCGACCCCGCCACACTGAAGGACCCCAAGCTCATCAGGGCGCTCCAGGAGTCCGACATCCGCCTGCGGGACAAGCTGAGCGACTTCCGCGCCGTGGCCACCAAGGGGGACCAGCGCGCCTACCAGCGGACGGTCACCGGCCCGGAGGTCGAGCGGCGCACCCGGCTGCTGGATACCGTGCTGTCCCAGGCGGGTTCGCAGAGCTCCGGACAGAACTCCGCCGATGCCGCGTCGTTCTCCGTCCGCGACTGGAACCGCAGTTCGGAGGCGACCGGAACCCTCATCAACACGGTCGAGAAGCGGCTTGCCGACCGGCTCCGCGTGACCTCCGCCAAGCTGCAGGACGAGACGAGCGACCGGGCCGGTGCGGAGTCCGTGCTGCTCTTCGCCGTACTCCTGCTCGCCTTCGCCATCGGTATCGCCATCGCCCGGCATCTGCTGCGGTCCCTGACCGTGCTGCGCTCCACCGCGCTCGACGTGGCCGAGCGCCGGCTGCCCGAAGCGGTGTCGAGCATCCGCGAGGGCGAGATGGCGACCACGTCGATCAGCGCCGTGCCCGTCCACACCACCGAGGAGTTCGGCCAGCTCGCGCGGGCGTTCGACGCGGTGCACGGCCAGGCCGTGCGGCTGGCCGCCGAACAGGCCGCGCTCCGCGGCGACCTGCGGGACACCCTGGTCAACCTCTCCCGGCGCAGCCAGAGCCTGGTGGACCGGCTGCTGCGCCTGATGGAACAGCTCGAACTGCACGAAGAGGACCCGGACCAGTTGGCCAGCTTCTTCAAGCTGGACCACCTGGCGACCCGGATGCGGCGCAATAACGAGAACCTGATGGTCCTGTGCGGCAGCACCCCGGTCCGCCCGTCCGAGCAGCGCGTGCCGCTCGACAATGTGCTGCGGGCCTCGGTCTCCGAGATCGAGCACTACCGGCGGGTGGTGGTGGAGCCCGTTCCGGCCGCCGAAGTGATCGGGTACGCTGCCGGTGACCTGGCGCGAATGATCGCTGAGCTGCTGGACAACGCCACCGCGTTCTCCCCGCCGGAGACCCAAGTGGTGGTCAGCAATACACTGCGCCTGGACGGTTCCGCACTGATCGAGGTCCGCGACGAGGGATTCGGGATGAGCGGGGCCGAATTGGCCAAGGCTCATCGGCGCGTAGCGGGGGACGTATCCGTGGAGGTACCTACGTCCCGGCAGATGGGCTTGACCGTCGTCGGCCATCTGGCCCGTCGCCACGGCGTCACCGTGGAGCTGATCTCTGAGCGCGACACCGGCGGTGGGCTGCGCGCTGGTGTGCTGGTCCCTGCCAGGCTGATGCTCGCGGACAAGCCCGCGCTCGCGGGCGGGCAGAGCTCCCTGCCCGTCCGGCAGACCTCCGCCAGGACGGCCGAGCCGGTGGGCACCCGCCGGGAGACCGGCGCGGCCCCGGCGGCGCCGCTGCCGCGCCGCGCGACCGACGGCGCCCGCTCGCTGCGCGCCGGGGATTCCCCGGCCGACTCCGCGGCCACGGGCCGCTCCCTGCCGACCCGCTCCAGCGGCTCGCGGGCGTTCGTGGACGCCTTGCAGCCCGGCGGACTGCCGCGCCGGATACCTCCCGCCAAGGCCGGCCGGCCCGCCCCGGTCGGCGAGGACGCACCGGGGAAGGCCGCCGCCCCCGGGAACGGCAACGGCAAGGGGAACGGCAACGCCCCCCTGGACCGCCGTGCCGCACAGCCGCCGGGACAGCCTCCGCTGCCACCGCGGCGTTCACATCCGGCCGCTGGCGACGACGCCCCCTCGCCGTGGTTCGCCTCCGCCGAGGCCGAGACGGCCCCGGCGGGCTCCCCTGCCGAGGAGACGGCCGAGAGCCGTAAGCCGGCGGACCTCCCGGCCTCCGAGCTCCCCCGGCGGCCCGTCCCCGCCGCGCCCGCGTCCCCCGGCGAGAGCCGGCCGGATGCCGCCGATGACCCCGGCCAGATCGTCCACGAGCGGCCGGGCGCCGCGGACGCGGGCGGAATCACGCAGGCCGGGCTGCCCCGGCGGGTGCCGCGCCAGGACCCGGGTACGGACCGGGCCAAGCCGCGCGCCACCGAGGAGCGCCCCAAGCCGCGTGGAGCCGCGGACGAGGAAACCGCGCGGCGGAACGCCGGCCGCACCCATTCATTCCTCAGCAATTACCAGTCGGGCATCCGCCGGGGTCAGCCCGACGGACGCGACGAGACATAAGGTCTCAGCGAAGATGGACAGGAAGAACCAATGACCTCACCCCAGCTACGGGAGGTGAGCCAGTTCGGATGGCTGGTCACCAATTTTACCGAGCGTGTGCCCAATGTGGCGCACGCCGTGGTGGTCTCGGCCGACGGACTGTTGCTCACCGCGTCGGACGGGCTGGCGGCCGACCGGGCCGAGCAGGTCGCCACCATTGCCGCGGGGGCCATCAGTCTGATCCAGGGCGCCGCCCGGTGCCTGATGACCGGTGATGTGCGGTCCTCGGTCATCCAGATGGAGCTCGGCAACATGCTCCTGATGTCGATCAAGGACGGCTCATGCCTCGTGGTGCTGGCGGCGCCGGACTGCGAGATCGGTCAGGTGGCCTACGAGATGACCGTACTGGTCGACCAGGTCGGCGAGATGCTGACCCCCGAGCTCCGCGCTGAGCTGCAGGAGCTCAACCTGCAGGGCGTGAAGCGGACATCAGCCCAATAGGCCGGACGGGGAGATGATGAGCACCGGTGAAGGCCCTTCCGGGCAGGGACCTGGGAGAGAACAGGGGGCGGAGGACGAACAGACCTTCGCCGACGTGCTCAACGCCTTCAGCTTCGGCAAAGGGCGACGCGGGCGGAAGGCATCTCGCTCCGACGGCACGCCGGAGGCCCCGTCCCGCCGTGAGGGCGGGGACGGCCGTCCCGAGGAGCCCGGGGGATCCTTCCCGAGGGCGTCGTCGGAGGCCGAGGGGCCGGCCGCCTGGGAGTCCGAGCACGACGAGAGCCAGGGCCCGGCCGCGCTCGTGCGCGCCTACTCATGGACGGGCGGCCGGACCAGATCCCACCATCACTTCGAGGTCGAGACCCTGGTGACCACCACCGAGCTGGGTCACCGCTCCACCGACGTCCTGCAGGCCGACCACCGCCCGGTGATCGCGCTGTGTCAGGAGCCGAGATCGGTGGCCGAGGTGGCGGCCATGCTCCTGGTGCCGCTGGGGGTGGCCAAGGTCCTGCTCGGCGACATGGCCGAGCGCGGGCTGATCGTCGTCCACCGGACGGCCTCCGAGGAGGGCGCCGCGCCGGACCGCGCCCTGATGGAGAGAGTGCTGGTGGGACTTCGGCGGATCTAGTGTGTCGGGCGCGCGGGGGCCGACGGGTTCCCGCACGTCGGCATGCCCGCATCTGTGCGTAATGTCCGCCGTGGAGCCCCCATGCGCTGATCGCTTGTGCGTGTTCCGAGCCGACACTGAGCAGTTTCACGCTCTTGACGTGGCTCGGTCTGATCGGTTTACTCCCTGGCACGCCGATGTCGAATGCTCGGCGACAGAGGTACGCCCAGCCGGTATGCGGCCCCGCCGCGAGTCCGGCCCGAGTCGCCAGGTCGCTGTCTGCGACCGAGGCGGGGCCGTGCCCACGGATCATGGAGCTCTCAGCGATGAGCCTGAACCGTTCGCGCATCCGTACCACTGTGGGCGCCGCCATGGCATGCGCCGCGGCCGCCGCGGCCGGCGTTCTCGCCCCCGCCCCCGCCTCGGCCGCCTCGGCCGCCCTTCCGCCGGTCCACGCGGGCTTCGACTACCAGATCGGCGGGGCGTACACCCCGCCGTCCGGGGTGGGGGTCGTCAGCCGCGACCACAGCGCCTCCCCGGCACCGGGTCTGTACAACATCTGTTACGTCAACGCCTTCCAGACGCAGAAGACCGGCCAGCCCGGCGGCCCGGATGACTGGCCCTCCGACCTGCTGCTCAAGAACGACGACGGTGACGTCATCATCGACACGGACTGGGACGAGGCGATCCTCGACATCACCACCGAGAAGAAGCGGGAGGGCATCGCGGAGAAGATCGACGCCCAGATCGACGAATGCGCCGCCAAGGGCTTCGACGCGCTGGAGCTGGACAACTTCGACACCTTCACCCGTGATGTCGTCGAGGGCAGGATCACCGAGGAGCACGCCCAGACCTACATCCGGATGCTGTCCGCCTACGGCCACGGCAAGGGCCTGGCGGTCGGTCAGAAGAACACCGTGGAGCTGGCCAAGAACCACGCGGCCAACGGCCTCGACTTCGCCATCGCCGAGGAATGCGGCAACCCCGAGTACAACGAGTGCGCCGACTACCTCGCGGAGTTCGGGAACAACGCCATCTTCATCGAGTACACGAACGCCGGGATGAAGAACGCCTGCGAGTACGGCGACCGGGTGAGCGTCGTCCAGCGCGACCGCGATGTCCTGCCCAAGGGCGAGGACGGTTACGTCCGCAAGACCTGCCCGTAGTCCTGGCCGGGGACGGTGTGGCCGCCGCGGACCGCGGCGGCCACGCATCCACCGAACATCTGGAGGCAGACATGGACGCGGTCCGCAGTGGCCGTGGCGGCCCCTCGCGCCGTGGCATCCTGCGCGGCGGTGGCGCGCTGGCCCTCACCGCGGCAGCGGGTACGGCGGTGGCGGGATGCGGGACCGGCCTCGGTGTGGACTCCGACGGAACCGTCCACATCGAGGTGTGGCACGGGCAGAACGGCCCCTCGCTGAAGGCGTTCAAACGGCTCGTGGCCAACTTCCACCGAAGCCACCCCGCCATCCGGGTCGACATCGGCGGCGGGGTGCTGGCGGACGACATGCTGCAGAAGGTGATGGCCGGACTCGTCGCCCAGTCGCCACCCGACGTCGCCTACATCTTCGGCCCCGACCTGGCGAGTGTCGCCAGAAGTCCCCAGCTCGCGGACATGACGTCGGTCGTGGAATCGCAGCCGGTGCCCTGGAACCAGTACTGGCCGGCCGCCCGGGAGGGCGTCATGGTCGACGGTGTGGTCCGTGCGGTGCCCGCGGTGCTGGACTCGCTCGCCGTGGTGTGCAACAAGAAGCTCTTCCGCGAGGCCCGGCTGGAGCTGCCCGCACCGGGCTGGACCTGGCAGGACTTCACCGAGATGGCCCGGAAGCTGACCGACCGCGGCAAGGGCACGTTCGGCACCGGCTGGCCCGGCGCGGGCGACGAGGACACGGTGTGGCGGATGTGGCCCATGATCTGGGACCTGGGCGGCGAGGTCATCGCCAAGGGCAAGCGGGAGATCGGATTCGCGGGCGAACCCGGGGCCCGCTCCCTCGATGTGCTCGCCGAACTCGCCAGGGACCGAAGCGTCTACGTCGACCCCAAGCCCGGCGGCGAGCAGATGTACCAGGCGTTCTCCACCGGCCGGCTGGGCATGGTCGGAACTGGTCCCTGGCAACTGCCCGACATCCGGCAGGCGAAGATCGACTATCACGTCGTCCCGCTGCCCGGCTTCCATGGCCGGTCGGTGACGATCTCCGGCCCCGACACCTGGAGCGTGTTCGACAACGGCTCCGCGCGGCTGACGGCGGCCCGTACGTTCATCGGCTGGCTCATGGAGCCCGAACAGGCGTATCTGTGGGACTCCGAGGCGGGCAGCCTGCCGCAGAGCCGGCCCGCCGAGCGCCGTCCGAAGTGGCGGGAGCACGCGGCCGGGGTGCCCGGTCTCCCGGTGTTCACCGAGGTGCTGGAGACCGCGCGGGTACGGCCCGTCGACCGGGCCTACCCCAAGATCTCCATGCCGTTCGGCGAGGCCATCACCGCCGTCCTGCTCGGGAAGAGCACACCGGCGAAGGCGCTGCGGCGGTGCGCGGACGAGGCCAACGCCGCCATGGCCAAGGTGCGTTGAGGAGTACCACATGTCCCGTCTGCCCACCCCCATCACCCGTCCGGCGCCGCGAACACCGGCCGGGTCCGCACGCCGCAGAGGCCGCCGGGAGGCCGCGACGGCCTGGGCGTTCGTCCTCCCCTCGGTCCTGGTCATCCTGGGCCTGAGCGTCGTCCCCGTCCTGTGGTCGCTGCTGCTGTCGTTCCAGTACAGCGACCTCCTCACCCCGAGCGTCTGGGTGGGCTGGGACAACTACCGCCAGCTCGCCGACGATCCGCAGTTCGCCCAGGCCGTGCGCAACACACTGGTGTACACCGCGCTGTATGTACCGCTGAGCATCGGTCTGGGGCTGGCGCTCGCGCTGGTGCTGAACCGCCGCATCCGGTTCTCCGGCCTGTACCGCACGCTGCTCTTCGTGCCGTTCGTGGTCTCGGCCGCCGCCCAGGGCGTCCTGTTCTCCTTCATCCTCGACCCGGAGTTCGGCGCGGCCAACGCGCTGCTGCACCGCCTCGGGCTCTCCCCACAGGGGTTTCTGTCCGATCCGGCCCAGGCCCTGCTGGTCCTGGTGGCCATCTCCCTGTGGAGCGGCACCGGCTTCTGCGTCGTGATCTACCTCGCCGCCCTCCAGGACGTACCCCGGGAACTCATCGAGGCCGCCACCCTGGACGGCGCGGAACGCCGCCATGTGCTGCGCCATGTCACCCTGCCCACCATCGCGCCGGTCAGCGTGTTCCTGCTGCTCTGGCAGACGATCAGCGCCCTACAGGTCTTCGACCTGGTGTACGTGACGACGAAGGGCGGTCCGCTCGGATCCACCACCGTGATCGTCTACTTCGTCTGGGAGCAGGCGTTCCGGAACTTCACCGCCGGATACGGGGCCGCGGCGGCCTACGTCCTCGGCGTCGCCCTGCTCGTGGTCGCCGCCGGGCTGCGGCTGGTACGGCGCCGCGACGACCGCCGCCTCAAGGGAGCCACGCCATGACGGACCTGTCCCACCTCCCCGGGAGCGCCACCGACCGGCTCCGGCCGGTCGGCCGGACCACCGGGGAGCCCGTGGCCCGCCCACGGCGCCGGTTCCGACTGCCGTTCAGCCCGTGGCATCTGCTGCTCGCGCCACTGGCGCTGCTCTTCGCCGTACCGCTGATCTGGCTGGGGCTCAGCTCCGTGATGAGCGACGCGGAGATCAACCGGTTCCCGCCGGCGCTCTGGCCCTCCGGGATCCACCTGGGCGGCTACCGCTTCGTCCTCGGCAACGCGATGTTCCCGCGCTGGTTCGCCAACTCCCTGATCGTCTCGGCCGTCGCGGTCTTCTCGAACCTGCTGCTGGGGACGCTGGGCGGATACGCCTTCGCCCGGATGCGGTTCGGCGGTTCCCGGGTGCTGCTGGTCCTGATGCTGGCGACCATGGCCATCCCCTTCCAGCTCACCATGATCCCGACCTTCCTGGTCATGCGGAAACTGGGGCTCGTCGACACCCTCGGGGCGCTGATCGTGCCGTCGCTGGTGACGCCGTTCGCGGTGTTCCTGCTGCGGCAGTTCTTCCTCTCCCTGCCCAGGGAGCTGGAGGAGGCCGCCTGGATCGACGGGTGTTCGCGGCTGCGGGTGCTGTTCCAGATCGTGGTCCCGCTGTCCCGCCCCGCGCTGAGCACCGTCGCCGTCCTCACCTTCCTCACCACCTGGAACGACCTGTCGTGGCCGCTCATCGCCCTGAACCACGACGCCAACTACACCCTCCAACTGGGCCTGACCACCTTCCGGGGACAGCACCACACCCAGTGGTCGGCCGTGATGGCGGGAAACGTCATCACCGTCCTGCCGGTGCTGCTCGCCTTCCTCGCGGCCCAGAAGACCTTCGTCCGGTCCATCACCTCCACCGGCCTCAAGGGCTGACCACGGCCCCGCACCGCCCCTCCCTCACCACTCGTCAGGAAGCCGTATGCCGCCCACCTTCGACCTGCTCGTCATCGGGGACGCCAACCCGGACGTCATCGTCGGACCGCTCACCACGCCACTCGCCTTCGGCCAGCGCGAACAGCTCATCGACAGTGGCGCGCTCACCCTCGGCGGATCCGCCGCGATCACCGCGTGCGGCGCCGCCCGGCTGGGGCTGCGCGTGGCCTTCGCCGGACGCGTCGGGGACGACGGCGCCGGACACTACACGCGCGACCAACTCGCCGCCCAAGGCGTCGACATCGGCGGGCTGCACCTGGACCCGAGCCTGCCGACACCGCTCACGGTCGTCGTGACCCGCGGCGACGACCGGGCCATCCTCACCGCGCCGGGCACCCTCGCCGCGACCTCGGGGCGCGATGTGCCCGAGCACCTGCTGACCTCGGCCCGGCACGTCCACGCCGCGTCCTACTTCCTGATGCCGGGGCTCGCCGCCGATCTGCCGGGCCTCTTCGACACCGCCCACGCGGCGGGCGCCACCACCTCGCTCGACACCAACGACGACTCCTCGGGCCGATGGGACCGCGCGGCACTGGCGCCCGTCCTCGCCCGGACCGACATCCTGCTGCCCAACGCCGCCGAGGCGCACCGGCTCGCCGGCACCGACGGCACATCCGTCACGGCAGCAGCCGAACTCCTCGCACACCAGGTGCCGCTGGTGGCCGTCAAGAACGGGGCGGACGGCGCCCTGTGCCACGACGGCCGGACCCTGCTCACCAGCGCCGGTATCCGCGTGACACCCCAGGACGCCGTCGGCGCGGGCGACAGTTTCAACGCGGGCTTCCTCGCCGGACGGCTCGCGGGCCGGCCCATCGCCGAGGCGCTCGACCTCGCCGCCGCCTGCGGTGCGCTGTCGACCCGCGCCGCAGGCGGCACCACCGCCCAGCCCACCTGGGAAGAAGCCCTCACCCACCTCACCGTCAACGGAGACAGCCCGACATGACCTACCCCAAAATCGTGCTGATCGGCGCCGGAAGCGTCGTCTTCACCCAGGGCCTGCTGGCGGACCTCTTCGCCTTCCCGGAGCTGAAGACCGCGCGGATCGCGCTGCACGACATCGATCCGGAACGCCTGGCCACCGCCGAGGCCGCCGCCCGGTACATCGCCGAGCGGCGGGGTGCCGACGCGCACATCACCGCACACGCCGACCGGCGCGCAGCACTCGACGGCGCCGACTTCGTCATCAACCTCGTCCAGATCGGCATGGGGGAGGCCACCCGCACCGACTTCGAGATCCCCGCCCGCCACGGAGTGCGGCAGACCATCGGCGACACCCTCGGCGTCGGCGGTATCTTCCGCGCCCTGCGCACCTTCCCGTTCCTCAAGGCGCTCGGCGAGGACATCGCCGCCGTATGCCCCGGGGCGTGGCTGCTCAACTACACCAACCCGATGGCCATGAACGTGCAGTACCTCACCGCGGCGACCGGCCTGACCCGGGTGGTCGGCCTGTGCCACTCGGTGTACTGGACCATGCACGACCTGTGCGCCCTGCTCGAGGTCCCCTTCGACGAGATCACCTACCGCGCCGCCGGGGTCAACCACCAGGCGTGGGTGCTCCGTTTCGAGCACGACGGCACCGATCTGTACCCCCGGCTGGACGCGCTGATCGCCGAGAACGAGCAACTGCGGCGCCGGGTCCGCGTCGACATGTACCGGCGGCTCGGCCACTACCCGACCGAGACCAGCGAGCACTCCGCCGAGTACGTGCCCTGGTATCTGCACCACGACAGCGAGATCGAGCGGCTGCGGCTGCCCATCGGCGCCTATCTCGGCATCGTGGACGAGAACGTCGCAGCCTACGAGCGGACCCGCGACGACCTCGCGGCCGGCGCCTGCATCGACGTCGAGGGGACCATGGAGTACGCCCCGCAGATCATCCACTCGATGGTGACCGGCACCCCCAGGACCGTCTACGGCAATGTGCCCAACCACGGCCTCATCGAGAACCTTCCGGCCCACGGCGTGGTCGAAGTGCCCTGCCTGGTCGACCGGTCCGGTGTCCAGCCGACCCGGGCCGGTGCGCTGCCCCCGCAGCTCGCCGCGCTCAACCGCACCTACCTCAGCATGAACGACCTGGTGGTACGGGCCGCCCTGGAGGACGAGCCGCGCCACATCCGGCATGCGGCCATGACCGACCCGGCGACCGCCGCCGCCCTGCGCGTCGAGCAGATCTGGGAGCTGTGCGACGACATGGTGCGCGCACACGCCGATCGGCTGCAGCCCGGGCTGGACGCCACCCTCGGGAGCTGACGGCGCTGAAGGCCCTGAAGGCCCTGAAGGCCCTGAAGGCCTGCAGGCCCGCAGCAGAATAGTGTGCCAAGCGGCAGGCCGGGCGTAGCCGGGCTCCGGGGCCGGGTGACGGCTCCCGGGCTCAGGCCAGCGGGGAGATGGGGGTCGGCAGGGCGATCGTGGAGGTGGCGTGGGCGATGTTCTCCGGGCCGTTCTCCGGGGGCCAGATGCCGCGTTCGTAGGACTCGCGGCGGATCTCCAGCCGGGCGTTGAGGTCGGGGAAGGGCCAGATGTGGGTGATACGGGGGACGCCGTCCAGGCCGTACATGGCGGTCGTCAGCGGGTGGAGCCGGGTGCGCTCCGGCACCGCGGCCTCCCAGCCCGCCATCGTGGGCACCAGGCCGCCGACCTTGAGGTGGTAGGTGCGGAACTCGTACACGGAGCCGTAGTGGCCCGGCTCGACCGGTGGCAGGAAGGGGAACGGGGCGTAGCTCTCCACCTGGAAGCCGGTGAGGTGTTCCCCGATGCCGAACGGGTCGGGGCTGGTGAGCACGCGGGTGCGCTCCTCGGTGAGTTCCTCGGCGTTCTCGAAGCCGCGCAGCAGGAGCAACTGCCCGACGATGACGCCGTGTTCGGGCTCCCAGCAGCCGAGCAGCCGGCCGCCGGTGGCGTGGCTCGTGGTGTACGTCTCCAGCGCGGACAGTGCCTTCGGGACCGTGCGCAGCTTGAGGGAAAGGGTGGCGAGTTCATAGAGCATGGCCGATGTCCTGACCGTTCCGTTGTCGCGGTTCGCGGGGGTTTCCGGCGGTCGGGATTGCGTCGCCGGTCTCCGCAAACTAAAGTGAAGCATCACTTTAGTTCAACGGCAAGCAAGCGCAGAGGAGGGCCACCCGTGGACACCACCGCCGACGTACCCGGTGCGCGCCGCACACCGGACCGTCCCCGGCGGCCGCGCAGCATCCGGGCGCATGACGCGGTGCTGACCGCTACCAGCGCGCTCATGCGCGAGGTGGGCACGTCCGGGGTCACCATCGACCGCATCGCCGGCCGGTCGGGGGTGAGCACGGCCACCATCTACAAGCACTGGCCCTGCAAGGCGGCGATCATGGCGGAGGCGTTCGGCCGTGACGCGGCCGAGGCGGTGGTCTTCCCGGACACCGGCCGCCCCGTCGAGGACCTGGTCACCTACGCGACCGACCTGCTGACCTACTACACCAGTCCGGAGGGTGGCGTCCTCGGGCAGTTGCTGGCCGCCTGCGCGACCGAGCCGCAGGCGGCGCCGTACTTCCATGAGTTCTTCCTGGCGCCCCGCAGGGCGGCCCTGGAGCCGTACTGGGACCGGGCCGCCGAGGCGGGGCTGACCAGGCGGGGCGTGGACGCCGCGACGGCCACGGACGTGCTGCTGGGCGCGCCGGCGTTCCGCCTGATGGCCGGGCATGAATCGCTGGCCCCCCAGGAGGTGCGCAAGCTGGTGGAGTACGCCCTGCACGGGCTGCTCGTCCCGGCGGCCGACGCGGCGGACACACCCTAGGCCGGAGCGGCCGGTGCTAGCGGGTGTACACCTCCGCACGGTCCACGCTCACGAATGAGGCGCCCGACTGGGCGTTGTGCTCGCCGGTCACGCGGATGCGCAGGGTGTGCCGGCCGTAGGGGAGCCGGGGGCTGAGGTATTGGAGGGTCTCGCCGGTGCGGATCGCGCCGTAGAAGTCCTGGCGTTGCTCGGGGCCGCCGTCGACGCTGAGGGCGGCGATGCCGTTGCCGGTGTCGCGGACCGAGAGCAGGGCGATCCGGGTGCCGGTGAAGGAGAAGGTGGCGGTGTTGCCCGCCTGGTCGCTCCAGTGGTCGTCGCCCCAGAAGCACTGGGTGGCGCAGCCGGTCCCCGAGTTCCAGGTGCCGGTGAACGTGGCGCTTCCGTCGCCGCTGGACCGGCCGTCGTCGTTGATCCAGTACGTGCCCGCTCCCGGGTCGCCGGACGGCAGGTCCTGGGTGGCCCCCGTGGCGAGCGGGCGGCCCAGGTCGGGGGTGCCGTCGGCGTTCCAGGTGATCTTCTGGGCGCGTGTGGTGCGGTCGGTGTAGGTGTTCACCGAGGTGGTCTTGGCGTGGTAGACGATCCAGTCCTGCGTGCCGTCGGGGGAGCGGAAGAAGGCGTGGTGGCCGGGGCCGTAGACGCCGTGGTCGTCGGCGCGGGAGAACCGCGCACCGCTGTGCTGGGTCCAGTTGCCGGGCACGAGCGGGTCGGCCGTGGACGGCAGGGACATCATCCACACCTGGTAGTCCGGCTTGCCCGTGTCACAGGTGGAGTACGTCATCCAGGTGCGGCCGTTGCGGTAGAGGAACTCGGCGCCTTCGCGCACCTCGGGGCAGCCACCGGCCGCGTTCAGGGCGACGGCGTTGCCGGAGACGGTGTAGGGGTTGGACATGGGGGCGATGTTGATGCCGTTGTGCTGGTACTGGTTGATGCCGGAGTAGGCGAGGTAGAGGCGTCCGTTGTGCTGGAGGATGCCGGGGTCGATGGCGAAGTCGGACGCGTGGTTGGGCGGCGTAAGACGGGACTTGAAGTGGTAGGGACCGGCCGGGTCGTCGCGGTCCGACTCCAGCACATAGAGCCGGTGGTGGTCGTCGACTCCGTCGTCGGCGGTGTAGTAGAGGTACCAGCGGTCGCCGAAGCGGTAGAACTCCGGTGCCCAGATGTGCTGGTTGCGGGAGGGGTCGGTGTCCGTCCACACGGTGATGGGATCGGCGTCGAGCAGGGTGCCCAGCGAGGAGGAGCGCCACATCCGGATGCTGTTGCCCTGCGTGGTGGTCAGGTAGTAGTTCCCGTTCCAGACGGTCATATACGGGTCGGGGCCCGTGTTGAGGGGGTTGCGGAAGGTGCCCGCGGCGGCGGTATGCGGTGTCGCGGTGGCGGTGTGTGGTGTCCCCTTGGCGGCAGACGGGGCCGCGGCTGCGGTGTGTGGTGCCGCGGTGGCGGCGGGTTGGGCGGCGACCAGGCCCCACAGGATGGCCAGTAGCGCGGTGAGCAGTGCCGCGTGGCGGCGGGTCGTGCGGGGGTTCATGGGCGCCTCCTTGGGGCGATGTGCGTACGGCGGGTGGGGTCCGGACCGAGTGGCCGTCCCCGTGTCGGCGTAGCGGGTCACAGGCCGTCCGCGGCCGTCAGCGCGCCGAGTGCGCCGGCCTGGGTGCGCCAGTCCACCTGGTTCGGGGTGGTGCCCGCCCAGCGCTGGCCGAGCCGGTTGAGGGGGTCGCGGTCGGTGGTCCAGATCGAGTCGGCCTGCTGGGTGATGTACGCCCGGTAGGTGGCCGATCCGGTGGCGTCCGCGAGGTCGGCGAGGTGGCGCATGAAGATGCCCTTGAACTGCTTCTGGTTGTCGTCGCACGCGCCTGTGCCGGTGTCGCAGGATTCGGTGAGCACACCGTCGCGGGTCAGCGTCGTCGAGGTGATCGCGGCATCGGCCAGGCGGCGGGCGGTGTCCAGGTACTGGCCGTTGCCGGTGGACCGCCACAGCTCGGTGAAGGCGCCGATGGCCAGGCCCTGGTTGTAACTCCACACGGTCTGGGAGTTGTTGCGGCAGTCGCCGGTCAGCCCGTCGTTGACCAGGCCCGCGCCGTTGATCAATCCGCTGCCCTGGTACCAGGTGGCGGCCGTGGCCGCCCGGTCGCCCCATCCGGTGTCGCCGGAGATCCGCTGGTGCAGTGATGTGGTGAGCCACAGGTACAGCCCGTTGGTCACCGCGTTCTTGTAGGTGCGCTCCCGGTCCCACCACACACCGCCGCCACAGCTTCCGGTGTCCCAGTACTGGTGGACGTAAGTGGCGATGGTGACGGCCTCGTCCAGGTAGCGCCGCTCATGGGTGTGGTCGTACGCGGCCAGCCAGGCCACTCCCCACCATGCGGCGTCGTCGATGGCGCGGCTGATGAAATGGCCCTCCACCGCGTCGGAGCTGCGCACCCCGGCCGGGAAGGCGCCGCGGTTCTGCTCGAAGGTGCGGGCGATGACCCAGTCGTAGTCGTGCCGCCCGGTGCGCTCGGCGAAGTCGATGAGTGAGGTGACCGCGACGGCCGAGTTCCACCAACTGCTGCGCCACCAGCCCTCGTACGTCTGGTACGACGCCATCAGCGCGTCCGCCCCGGCGCGCGCCCGGCTCGGCGCGGGCCGCACCCAGGCCGTGCAACCGCCCTCCTGGTGGGCGGCCGCCCGGCCGCATGCCCGGACCGCGCCGCCGAACATCAGCCCGCGCGGATCCCGGGTGGCGAACATGGCCGTGTGCGTCGTGGTCTTGCCCGAGGGCACGCTCGTACGGCCGAGGGAGGAGCCCTCGGGCCAGGTGGCGCCGTTGTCCCAGGAGCGGTCGAGCCAGATCTCGTCGCCCGCGCCGCCGTTTTCGATGACGCCCCACGCCATTCCGTTCCGCTGGTCGACATGGAGGCTGATGGTGCGCCCGAAGAGGGTGGTGGACGGCACCGGGCGGTCGTCGCCCGCCGCGGTGGCGGGGTCGGCGCCGTCGCAGGACGTGCCGTCGCACACCGTCGGGTAGACCCAGTCGGTGCAGGTGACACCGGCGGCGTCACCGCAGGCGCGGATCCAGCCGCGCCGGTGTCCCACCGGGTCGGTGAGGTTGTACATCAGGGTGCGGGTGCCGGTCCAGGTGCCGGGGATGCTCGCCTTGCCGAGCAGGCCCTCCCAGGTGGCGCCCCGGTCCCAGGAGCGGTCGAGCCAGACCGAGTCGCCGCTCACACCGTTGTCGATGCCGGCCCAGGCCATGCTGTCGGGGTCGGACATATGCAGCTTCAGGATCCGGCCGTTGAGGTTCACCTGCGGCACGGGGAAGGTGTCGCGCTGCGCCTTCGAGGGGTCGAGGGTGTCGCATGCCAGTGCGCAGACCGGGGTCGCGGCACGGGACGGCGTGGGCAGGAGGACCAGTCCGGCCAGGGCGATGGCCAGGGTCAGGAGTCCGCGAAGGACACGGTGGAGCCGCGCTGACATGACGTACCCGCCTTTCGTAGGGGGCCGTGCGCATGAGCGTGGGGGAGGAGAGAAGTGGCGGCCGCCCGTGCGAAGCGGCGGCCGCCGGAGGTGCGGGCCCGTCGATGCCGGGCCGGCGGCGGTCGGTCAGGGAGCCCAGGGTGGCTCGATGGCCCAGGTGGTGTCCTCGGTGAAGCCGGCCGGGTTGTCCCAGGCGTGGGTGGAGCCCGACTGGGCCAGCCACAGCTCGGCGTTGATATGCCGCAGATACTGTCCGGGGAAGCCCGCGGCCGACATCCGGACGCCTCCGCTGCCCTGGACCGGGCACCAGGTCGCGTCCTCCTTGGACACGGTGGAGCCGTCGCCGGCCTCGCGCCGGACGCGGAATTCGCGGTGGCGCAGGTATTCGCCCGGGTAGTTGCGGGACTCGAAGGAATAGCAGAGCTTGTTCGCCGGCCCCGGCCTGACCGTCCAGGTGGCGTCCTGCTTCAGCAGGTCCCCGCTGGCCGAGTTGACCACCTCGGTGAAGCCCAGCCCGTCGTAGTGGCGGATGTAGCGGTCGGTGTAGCCGGGTGTGGTGACCCGGATCGACACGTTCTGCCCGACCGGCAGTTTCACCGTCGCGCCGGGTGACCGGGACGCCGCGATGAGGGCCTGGTTGGCCGCCCGGACCCGGGCCTGGTCGACCTTGACCACCTGGCGGTCGTAGGACATGAGCCCGTTGGCTTCGTTCTCGACGTCGGTGATCTGGGTGTAGACGGAGGCCGACAGGCCGCCCGCGGGCATGGTGTTCTCCCGCATCCCGTCGAGCAGGCCGACGAGCCGGTTGTTGAGTGCGGTCGTGGTGGGCTGGTCCTCGTAGCTGAATCCGCCGCCCGGGTACCACTCATGGCCGGGCACGCGGTAGCCGAGGCCGCCGTACTCCCCGAGTACCGAGGCGCGGACCGGCTCCGTCGGGGTGTTGCCGGGCCCGACGTAGTTGTGGTTGTCGATGACGTCGCCGTTGCCGCCGTCCTTGGCGGCGCAGCAGTTGACGCCGCTCATGTTGTCGACCAGGCGGGCGGGGTCGTACGCCTTGACCATGTCGGCGATGCGGGCCTGGTCGTACTGGCCCCAGCCCTCGTTCTGGTCCACCCACTGGATGAGCGAGGGCGAGCTGCGGTGCTGGTCGATGATGGCGCGGTATTCGCTCTCCCACTGGGTGCGGGCCGCGGTGTCCGGGGTCTTGCCGCTGTCCATCGAGGGCATGTCCTGCCACACCAGCAGCCCGAGCCGGTCCGCCCAGTAGAACCAGCGCTGCGGCTCGACCTTGATGTGCTTGCGGACCATGTTGAAGCCCAGGTCCTTGTGTTTCTGCAGGTCGTACTTGAGGGCCTCGTCGGTGGGCGCGGTGTAGATGCCGTCCGGCCAGTAGCCCTGGTCCAGGGTGCCGGTCTGGAAGACGAACTTGCCGTTGAGTACCGGCCGCCGGACTCCTCCCACGTCCTTCACCGCGATCGACCGCATGCCGGTGTAGGAGCCGACCTTGTCGGCTGCGGTGCCGGTCAGCTCGGCCGTGACGTCGTAGAGGAACGGATCCTCCGGCGTCCACAGGTGGGTGTTGGGCACCGGCACGGAGAGCTCGCTGCCGACCGTGCCCGTGGCGCTGCCGACGGTCGTGCCGCCGCTGGAGACGGTGACCTTGACGCTCGTGCCGTCGGCTCCTCCGGCGCCGCGCACCGTGACCCGCAGGGTGTTGTCCTCCAGGCGCGGGACCATGTCCAGGCGGGTGATGTGCGCGGTGGCGGTGGGTTCCAGCCAGACGGTCTGCCAGATCCCGGACGAGGCGGTGTAGACGATGCTCTTGCCGGGGTGCGGGGTGACGTCCTGGATGCGCTGCTTGCCGATGGCCTGACCGCCGGTCTCCGTCGGGTCGTACACGGAGATGACGATGGTGTTGGTGCCGCCGTTCAGCAGGGGCGTGATGTCGTACGAGAAGGCGTCGTATCCGCCGCGGTGGGCGGCCCCGGCCTGCCGGCCGTTGACCCAGACCGTGGTTTCCCAGTCGGACGCGCCGAAGTTGAGCTGGATGTGGCGGCCGCTCCAGCCGGACGGCACCGTGAAGGTGCGCTTGTACCAGAGCTTGTCATTCTGGGTGATCTTGCGCTGGACGCCGGAGAGCGCGGACTCGGGCACGAACGGCACCCGGATCTGCTCGCCGAATGTCGTCGGCTGTCCGGCGTCGCGGGAGGTGACCGCGAAGTCCCAGATGCCGTTGAGATCGGCCCAGTCGGGCCGGGTGAGCTGCGGGCGCGGATATTCCGGCAGCGGGTGGTCGACCGGGACCTGGTTCGTCCACGGAGTCGTCATGGGGGAGGGTTTGGGGTCCCAGGCCGGGGCGGCGTGGGAGGGGCCGGCACCGGAGACGAGCAGGGCGGTGGCGGCCAGCGCGGGGACCACGGCGGCGGCAACGCGCCGCCGCCAGGTCCGTCTTGGACGGAGAAGGGAGGGGAAGCGGAGGAACAAGTGTTTCAGCACGCTGCTGCTCCATGGTCCGGTTGGCGCCGCCGCCCGGTGGGCGGCGGGACTCTTCCACAGGGAACACTTGCTGCACGAATACCAGAGCATTCACAACGGGTGTTTGTCCATAGTTGGGACAACGTTGTCGGCCTTGCTGGGCCTCGTGCGGAGCATCAGTGTGCGGGAGGCGGTACGGTCCGGCTCACACCGCTTGGGACGGCCCGGTGGCGTCCCCCGGTGACCAGTGGGGCCGGATGCCGGCGATATGGCAGGTCATGAAGTACAGCGGAATCGGCGGCGTGTACGGCGAGTCGTCCTGGGGGTGATGGACCAGGCGGGGGAGGCGGGAGCGGGCGCTCAGGTCGGTCATATGGGCGCCGATCGCGTAGCTGGTGAACGACGGCCAGGCGACGTCGATATGGGATGCGGACGGCACGATCCACCACCACCGCTGATCGTCGGCGAAGACACAGCCGATGCGGGGCAGGCACTTCATGACCCGCCGGCCGATGTCCGCGGGCATCCCCACCGCGTCGTATCCCAGTCTGGCGGGCAGTCCGTCCGGCAGACGCAGGCGTCCGCTGTGGCCTCGCCAGCGGTTCGGCGCGCTGAGTGATGGGGCCTCAGGGGCAACAAACTGTCGGTCCATCAGTCAGTGACACTCTTCCGTGCGCGCCGGCAGCTCGGCCCAGATGATCCGCCCCGGCCCGTGCGGGGTGTCCCTGACGCCCCAGGCGCTGCTCACCGCGCCGACCAGCAGCAGCCCTCGTCCCCCGTGCTCATCGGGGTCGGGGGTGCGCGGCGCGGGGAGGGTGTGGGCCCGGAGCTGTTCCTCGACCTCGAGGCGCAGATGTCCCGCGCCGATGCTCAGCCTGCACTCCAGATGATCGCTGAGCGTATGTGTGATCACGTTGGTGACCAGCTCGGAGACCACGAGGAGCGTGTCGTCGCACGCCTGGGCGCTCACGCCCCAGGCGCGCAGCCGCTCGCGCACGGCCGTGCGCACTGTGCTCACCGAGGAGGCGATGGCGGGCAGCCGTAAGGCGACTGCCGGATGCGTGTCCCGCTCCCGGGACGTCCGAAGGGGAGTCAGGGGAAGGGCGAGGGGAGCCACGAGCGGCCGCCTTTCGTCTGCCTGCGCGTCATGGACCGTGCCGTTCCCGCACTGCGCAGTGCCTACGGACGTACCCACGCAAGCGTTCCCACCGTGATCGGACGGTGTGACCACTGTGACAGGTGCAACGAACGAGTTGCAAGCGGTAAATTGGAAATTGCAAGTTGCCATCGGAGGTTCCGCTTGCCCGGTCCGGGGACCGTGACAGACTGCAGCCGTAATGCCCGGTGTGGGGAGGTAGAGCGTTGGCCGCGGAAACCGCATGGGGCGGTGCACCCTCTGTCCTCCGCATGATCCTCGGCAGGCAGTTGGAGGAGCTGCGGACGCGCGCCGGCCTGACATACGACCAGGCGGGAGCGGCGATCGGGGTCAGCCACTCGACGATCCGCAGGATGGAAGCCGCAAAAGTGGCGCGGCTCAGGCTCGCGGACGTGGAGAAGCTGCTCCAGACGTACGGCGTCACCGACGGGCATGAGATCGACACCTTCTTGAAGTCGGTCCGCGAGGCCAACAAGCGCGGCTGGTGGCACACCTACCGCGATGTGATGCCGGACTGGTTCGCCGCGTATCTGAACCTGGAGCAGGCGGCGCTTCAGATCCGCGCCTACGAGGCGCAGTTCGTCCACGGGCTGCTGCAGACCGAGGACTACGCCCGTGCGCTGCTCAGCGCCGGCAACCCGCATGCTCCGGCGGAGGCCACCGAGCGCAGGGTCGCCCTGCGCATGCAGCGCCAGGAACTGCTGTCCCGGGAATCCCCTCCCCGGCTGTGGGTCGTGATGGACGAGACCGTGCTGAGGTGGCCGGTCGGCGGCCCGGCCGTGATGCGCGCCCAGATCGACCACCTGATCGAGATCAGCGCTCTTCCTCACGTGACCGTGCAGATCATGCCGTTCGGAAGCGGTCCGCATCCGGCCATGCGGGCCGGCGCGTTCCATGTCTTCCGGTTCAGGGCCGCGGAGTTGCCCGACATCGTCTACCTCAGCGGCCTGGTCGGCGCGGTGTATCTGGACAAAGAGGAAGACGTGGTGGTGTACCGCGAGGTCCTGGACCGGATGGGCGCCCAGTCGGTGCCCGCCAGGAAAACCGAGGCCGTCCTCGGCGCCATTCGCAAGGAGCTCTGAAGTGCACCACCACATACGCAGCGGCATGCCCTCCCGTGATCTCGGCACCAGGGGCTGGTCCAAGCCGTGGAGCGACGACGCCGGGGGCGCCTGCGTCGAAGCCAAGAAGCTGCACGACGGGCGGGTGGCGCTGCGTCAGTCGACCGATCCCGACGGCCCCGCACTGGTTTTCACCACACACGAGATGACCCGGTTTCTGGCAGGTGTGAAGGCGGGCGACGCCGACTTCCTCTGCTAGCGCCACGGCACCGCAACCTTCCCTGTCTGTGCGAGGCCGGCCCGGCCCAGCACGGACAGGGGGCCACACCGACAGCGAACTGACGATCCACTGGGAGGGGACGCCTTGAGCGACAACGGATGGTCGGCCGACCGCATCGACACCGAGAGCGCGCATTCGGCACGAATCTACGACTACATCCTCGGCGGTAAGGACTACTACCCGGCCGACAAGGAAGCGGGCATCGCCATGTCCCGGGAGTGGCCCGCCCTCCCGATCCATATGCGGGCCAACCGCGACTTCATGAACCGGGCCGTGCGCTATCTGGCCGAAGAGGCGGGGATCCGGCAGTTCCTCGACATCGGGACCGGCATCCCGACCTCGCCCAACCTCCATGAGATCGCCCAGGCGGTCGCCCCGGACTCCCGGGTCGTCTACGTGGACAACGACCCCATCGTCCTCACCCTCTCCCAGGGGCTGCTCGCCAGCACACCCGAGGGCAGGACCGCCTATGTCGAGGCGGACATGTGCGAGCCCGCCTCCATCCTTCAGGCCCCCGAGCTCCGCGAGACCCTCGACCTCGGCCGCCCGGTCGCCCTGACGGTCATCGCCATCGTGCACTTCGTCCTGGACAAGGACGACGCCTACGGAATCGTCAACCGCCTCCTGGAGCCGCTGCCCTCCGGAAGCTGTCTGGCGATGTCCATCGGCACCGCCGACTTCGCGCCGGACGAGGTGGCCCGGGTCGCCCGCGAGTACGCGGCCCGCGACATGCCCATGCGGCTGCGCACCGAGGCCGAGGCCGAGCGGTTCTTCGACGGCCTCGACCTGGTCGAGCCCGGCGTCACCCAGGTCCACAAGTGGCGCCCGGACGGCACCTCCACCGAAACCATCAAGGACGAGGACATCGCGATGTACGGAGCGGTGGCCCGCAAGCCCTGAGGTCGTACCTTCGGTGTCTGTCCTCCATGGGCTCGCCGGTGCGGGCGGCCGCGTCAGCGCGGCCCGCACCGGCGAGCCCGGTGCCGTGTCCGGGCCCCGGATCACCCGGCTGCCGCTCAGTGCGAGGGATGCCGCTCCCGGTCGGCCACGCGCCGCGGCTGATCGGCCGGGAGGGCCGTGCGCTGCCCGGGACCCCAGGTCTCGCGGGTGGACAGCACACCGACGAGTCCCACCAGCGCCATGCACACATAGAGCCCGGCCGGGCCCGCCCAGCCGAAGGACTCCGCGAGCAGGACGGCGAGGAACGGCGCGAAACCGGCCACCGACGCCGCCGTCTGGTAGCCCAGTGAGGCCCCGGACGTGCGGGTGGCGGTGTTGAACAGCTCGGCGAACCAGGCCGCCTGAGTGCCCGTCAGCGCGGCGTGGATCACCCCGATGCCGATCAGGAAGATCAGCACGATGAGCACCGGGGCCCCGGAGTTGGCCATCAGGAACATCGGGAAGCCGAAGAGGGCGGCCAGCACACAGGCCACCAGGTAGACGGTGCGGCGACCCACGCGGTCCGTGAGCGCGCCGGAGAGCACGGTGGTGGCGGTGGCGAGCAGACTGGCGGTGACCACACCGGCGAGTGCCACGCCACGGTCGCCGGAGTCGCGGTCGGTGATGTAGGACAGGAGGTAGGTGGCGGTCAGGTAGTAGGCACAGGACTCCACGACGCGCAGGGCGATGATGCGCAGGATGTTGCGCCAGTCCTCGCGCACCACGCTGAGCACCGGGTTGCGCACGGTGGTGCCCTTCGCCCGGGCGGCCTCGAACTCCGGGGACTCGGTGAGCTTCATCCGGATGACCACTCCGGCCACGATCAGCAGGGCGCTGGCCAGGA
Source organism: Streptomyces violaceusniger Tu 4113 (assembly GCF_000147815.2). Lineage (NCBI taxonomy): Bacteria > Bacillati > Actinomycetota > Actinomycetes > Kitasatosporales > Streptomycetaceae > Streptomyces > Streptomyces violaceusniger. The sequence goes on from NC_015957.1 coordinate 3,489,839, forward strand.
ACGGCAGCCGCCAGGCCCAGTCGGAGTCGAGGGTGGAGGAGAGCAGGAAGGCGATATTGGCGAGCGCGATGCCCAGCGGGTTGCCTGCCTGGGGTATCGCCGAGTACAGGCCGCGGCGGGTGCGGGGCGCGTGCTCGTACGTCATCATCACGGCGCTGCCCCACTCGGCGCCGAACGCCAGCCCCTGAATACAGCGGATGACCACCAGCAGCACCGGCGCGAACACCCCGACCTGCCCATACGTGGGCAGCATGCCGATCAGGACGGTGGCGATGCCCATCGTCAGCAGGGCCGCGACCAGGACCGGTTTACGCCCGTGGCGGTCGCCGAGGTAGCCGCCGATGGCCCCGCCGATCGGGCGCATCAGGAAGCCGACGCCGAGGGTGACGAAGGCCAGCAGAGTGCCGACCACCGGGTCCGAGTTGGGGAAGAACGCGTCGCCGAAGTACAGGGCGGACGCGGTGCCGTAGGCGACGAAGTCGTAGTTCTCGACACAGGTGCCGACGGCGGACGCGAGGGCCGTGCGGACGCGTCCACGCGTGGGTGGCGGGGTCGGGGGCGAGGCAGGAGCGCTCATACCGGTCTCCTTCGATCGGAGGTGTGCCAGAGAAGTCAGATGCGGTCGGCGAGCTCGCGGGCCGAGCGCAGTTCCAGATCGCGGAGCTTGGCCACGCGGCGCACCGTGTCGGCGTCGTCGTCGAACGTCGCGGCCAGGAACGCCTCCAGGACCTCCGTGGCCATGGCAGGACCGATCAGCCACGCACCCATGGCGAGCGCGTTGGCGTCGTCGTGCTCGACGGCCTGGTGGGCGGAGTACACGTCATGTCCCAGACCGCATCGAATGCCCGCGATCTTGTTGGCGGCCATCAGCGCCCCCGCGCCCGTCCCGCACACCAGCACGGCGCGGTCGGCCTCGCCGCGGCGTACGGCGTCGCAGGTGGCGAAGGTGATGTCGGGGAAGTCGACGGGGGTTTCGGTGTCCGGGCCGAAGTCGGCCACCTCATGTCCCAGACGTCGCAGCACCTGGCGGACGTGTTCTTTGAGCGCCAGCCCCGCGTGGTCGTTGCCGAGTGCGATGCGCATGGTCAGCCTTTCGTCGTGCGTCGGGCAGGTGAGGGTGGTCCGCGAAGGCCGCGCCGAGGCGGCGGGGCCGCACAGTGGGCGGCTCCGCGGAGTGGGTGTTCGGGCTGTGGGTGTTGGGGCTGTGGGTGTTGGGGCCGTGGGTGTTCGGGCCGTGGGTGTGGGTGGGTCGGGGCCGTCAGACGGAGGGGTGGACGGCGGCGGTGTGTGTCGGCCGCGCCGACGATGACCGGCGGGGGATCAGCCGCATGGGGAGGACGACGGATTCGGCCGTGCCGCCGTTGATGACGTCGAGCAGGAGCCGCATCGCGGTCGCCCCTAAGGCGCGGGCGTCGTGGGCCACCACGGTGAGCGGGGGGTCGAGTTCGCCGAACCACTCGATGTCGTCGAAGGCGACCAGGGCCAGATCCTCGCCGATCCGCAGACCGCGCCGGCGCACCTCGGCCACGGCGCCGACCGCCATCAGGCTGTCGGCGGCGAGCAACGCGGTCGGCGGCCGGTGGTTCGCGAGGAGTTTGGCGGCCGCCGTGCCACCGCTCGCCCGGCGGAAGTCGCCCGCCGTGATCAGCGCGGGGTCGTCGTCCAGCTCGTGGCGGGCGATCGACTCCAGGAACGCGCTCAGACGCGCCCGCCCGGTGGACACGGACGGCGGTCCGCCGATGTATCCGATACGGGTGTGGCCCTGTTCGGCGAGATGGGCGACGGCGAGCTCGACCCCCTGTGCGTTGTCGGCGGTCACGCTGGGCACATCGAACCCGTCGACGGTGCGGTCCACGAAGACCAGCGGCACCCGCGCCTGTTCCAGAGCGCGCAGGTCGCCGCGGCCCTCTCCTTGGGGAGCGATGATGATGCCGTCCACCCGCTGGGTGAGGAACACATCCAGGTAGGTGTCCTGCTGTGCGGTGTCCTCGTTGGCGTTGGCCAGCAGCGTGACGTACGAGGAGGCGAGCGCGGTCTGTTCGGCGCCGTGGGCGATGTCCGCGAAGAACGGGTTGCGTACGTCGGAGACGAGGAGCCCCACCGCATGGCTGCGCGCCGAACGCAGCGCCTGCGCCCGGGCGTTCATCCGATAGCCGAGTTCGGTGGCCGCCGCCCGCACACGTTCGCGGGCCGCGGGTGAGGTGGCCGAGTGGCCGGAGAGCACCCGCGACGCGGTCCCCACGGAGACACCCGCACGCGCCGCGACGTCCTTGAGGGTAACGGTGGCGTCCACATGGGGCCTTTCGCTGGGTCGGGCTCGTGCGGGTGCGGCGAAGCGGCCGCCCTGATGGTGAGGTTGGGGGAGGGACAGGGACGGCGTGGCTCGGAATGAATCCCACTGGAACCGTTTCCATGGAATCGATTCCAGTGGGATCTTGGTGGACGCGCCGACCCGCGTCAAGGGTCATGACAAGGCTCGTTCGGCTGTCCCACCCCGGGCCGCCCACCGGGTCGGTGCGAACCGGTGCGGACCGGACCGGGGTGCTACGTTCGCCAGTTGTAGCGGCGCTCCGGGCGGCCGGCGGTGCCGTATCGCAGGGAGACGTCGGCGTTGCCGGTGGCGTGGAAGTACTCCAGGTAACGGCGGGCGCTGACGCGGGAGATGCCGATCGTGGTGGCCGCCTCGGCGGCGGAGACGGTGCCGTCCGCCTCGCGGAGGGCGCGCTCGACGAGCTGGGCGGTCTCCACGCTCAGGCCCTTGGGGAGGGCGCCGCCCGCCGGGGGTGCGAACGCCCCGGCCAGGACCCGGTCCACATCCGCCTGGCCACGGACGACGGTGGTGAGCAGCCGTCCGCGCTGGGTCGCATAGCGTTCGAGGCGGGGCTGCAGATCCTCGTAGTCGAAGGGCTTGAGGAGGTAGTCCACCACGCCCTGGCGGACCGCGCCGCGCACCGCGTCGGCCTCCCGCGCCGCGGTGATCACCATGACATCGCAGTCGTGCCCGGCGGTGCGCAGCCGGGGGATGACGTCCAGGCCGAAGAGGTCGGGCAGATAGAGGTCGAGCAGGACCAGGTCGGGACGGAGCGCGTCGACCGCCTCGATCGCCTGCTCGCCGGTGTGCGCGGTGCCGACGACGCGGAACGGCGCCATCCGCTCCACGAAGGTGCGGTGGACACGGGCCACCATGAAGTCGTCGTCCACGACGAGCACATCGATCGTGCCGGCCGACTCGGTCATCGGGTCGCTCCTTCCGCCACCGCGTCGGCGGGGTGGCTGACGGACATGCGGGCGCTGAACATCGCGCCCTGGGGGGTGTTGGTCACCGCGATCTCGCCACCTCGGCGCTCGCAGACGAGCCGGGTGAGGGCGAGCCCGATGCCGCGCTCGCCCTCCCGGGCGGCCTTGGTGGTGAAGCCATGGGCGAAGACCTCCTGGGCGAGTCCGGGGGCGACGCCGGGGCCGGAATCGCGCACCACGATCTCCACACTGGCGTTGTCCTGGCGCAACTCGACCTCCACCCATGGCTCGTCGCCGTCCCGGGCCCCGAGCCTGGTCATGTCCCCGGCGGCCCCATTCCCGTCACCGCCCCTGTTCCCGTCACCGCCCCCATTCCCGTCACCGCCCCCATTCCCGTCACCGCGCTCGGATGTGGCGGCGTCGATGGCGTTGTCGACCAGATTGCCGACCACGGTCGCCACATCGGCGGCGTCCTCGGGGGTCAGCCGGTCCAGCGCGGTGCGGTCCGAGAGGCGCAGGGCCACCTTCCGCTCGGCGGCCTGCGACGCCTTCGCCATCAGCAGCGCGGCCACGGCGGTGTCCCGGACCCGGCGGCCGATGGACATGTCCAGCGACTGGCGGCGCTGGTTCAGCGCGCGGATGTAGCGCACCACCTCCTCCTGCTCGCCGATCTGGATCAGCCCGGAGATGGTGTGCAACTGGTTGGCGAACTCGTGGGTCTGCGCGCGCAGCAGCTCGGAGGTACTCCGGAAAGAGCCGATCTCGCGCTCCAGCCTCGCCAGCTCGGTGCGGTCCCGCAGCGTGGTGACGGAGCCGAGCGGCCGTCCGTCCTTGACGACGGTCATCCGGTTCATGACCAGGACACGGCCGTGCCGGACGACGACCTCGTCCTTCGGGTCCGTCGTTTCCTTCCGTGCACCGGCCAGCACGTCCAGCAGCCGTCCCTCGATGCCGAGCTCGGCCAGATTCCGGCCCACGCAGTCCTCGGGCAGGTCCAGCAGCCGTCTGCCCATGTCGTTGACGAGCGTCACCCGATGCTGCGGATCGAGCGCGACAACGCCCTCGGCGATGCCGTACAGCATCGCCTCGCGGTGCTCGGCCAGCCCGGTGATCTCACGCGGCTCCAGCCCGAGCGTCTGCCGTTTGACGCGCCGGGCGAGCAGCCAGGAGCCGACGACGCCGAGCGCGCTGGCGACACCGAGGTAGACGGGCAGGTACGAGGACGCGCCGCTCAGCCGCTGCCACACCGTGGGAGACGCCTCGCCGATCATGACGGTGCCCAGTTGCCGCCCCAGGTCGTCGCCCGTCGCACCGAGGACCGGCACCTGAGCCACCAGCTCCCGGCTGCCGTCCCAGTCCAGCGTGCCCGACCAGCCGCGCCCCGCACCGACCCCCTTGCCCAGCGGCAGCTGGTCGCCGAGCACCGTGGGATTCGTCGAGCTGACGACGCGCCCGTTACCGTCGGCCACCGTGACGGACGTCACCCGCGACTGCACCCGGGACGAATACACCAACGGGGCCAGCGCCTCCGCCGGTGAGGGGCCCACCAGCCGGGTGCGTACCAGCGGCTGGGCGGCAAGCTGCTCGGCGAGCGCACCGACCCGGCGGCCCTCCACCCGGTTGAAGGTGGCCTCCGACTGCGCGAGCGAGACCGCGGCGACCGCCATCAGCACCACCACGACGATGGCGAGCTGCAACACCAGCATCTCGCCCGCGAGCGTTTGACGACGGAACGCGGCGACCACAATGAACTCAATCTCTCCTGCTGACACAACCTGGGCGCATTTCTCACCAGGCTGCACAATCATGGCGTCCGCCGTATGGGAAGCGAAAGGGAGGTGCCATGAGCGGCCGCACCCGCACCCGCGCCCTGTCCGGCCTCCTGGCCGCTGTGCTGTCCCTGCTCGTCGGCGCGTGTGGCACCTGGCCGGGCCCGGGGGACACCGCGGACGACGGTCTGCGGATCCTGGTGCCCAACACACCCGGAGGCGGGTACGACACCACGGCACGGACCGTGGCCCGGGTGCTGGAGGAGACCGGGACCGCCTCGGACATGGAGGTGTTCAACCTGCCCGGAGCCGGTGGCACCGTCGGCCTGCGGCGCACCGTGGACGAACGGGGCAACGGACGGCTCGCCCTGCAGATGGGCCTCGGCGTCCTCGGCGCGGCCCATGTGCAGGGCGCGAAGGTGACCGTCGCGCGGACCACCCCGATCGCCCGCCTGATCGAGGAGCCCGAAGCGGTGGTCGTCCGCAAGGACTCGCCGTACCGCACCCTCGCCGACCTGGTCACCGAGTGGCGCAACAGCCCCGGAGGCGTCACGGTCGGCGGCGGCTCGTCCCTGGGCGGCCCGGACCACCTGCTGCCCATGGCGCTGGCCGGCGCGGTCGGCATCCAGCCGAAGAAGGTGCGGTACGCCGCCTACGACGGCGGTGGCGGCGATCTGCTCCCCGCCCTGTTGGACGGCCGAGTCGACTTCGCCACCAGCGGCATCGGCGAGTTCCTCGACCAGATCGCCGCAGGACAGCTCAGGGTGCTCGCGGTCACCAGCGACCGGCCGGTGGCCGCGCTGCCCAGGGTGCCGACGCTGAAGGCCGCCGGGATCGATCTCGTCTTCGACAACTGGCGGGGGATCGTCGCCCCGCCCGGCATCAGCTCCGCGGACCGCAAACGCTGGATCGAGGTGCTGACCGCGCTGCACACCTCCCGGCAGTGGAAGGCCGAGCTCACCCGCCACGGCTGGACCGACGCCTTCGCCACCGGTGGCGCCTTCGCCACCTACCTGGCCCGGCAGGACAAGGCCGTGGCCGAACTGGTCGGACACCTGGGACTGGACTGACCGACACCCTCCGGGGCGGGGCCGCCACCGGTGACCGCTATGGCGGCTGCCACCGGCCACCGCCTCACGCCCGCATGCCCTCGACCCCCACCACCCCCTGACCCACCCATGCCCTCGACCCGGATCACCCCCGCCCTCTGACCCACTCCCCTGCCCCCCTGACCCACCCATGCCCTGGTGGCCGTACGAACCCGCCCGCATGTCCCGTGTCCCGTAATGACACGCATGTCCTGGAAGGCACCGCATGACCGCACACACCTGGTGGCTGCTGCTCATCCTCACGGTGGCGATAGCAGCACTGATCTACCTCATCAACTCCCGGCTGCGTGTCCACCCGTTCGTCGCGCTGATCCTGGTCAGCGTGGGCACGGGGATCGCGGCCGGGGAACCCGCCTCGAAACTCGCCGGATCCATCGAAGAGGGCGCCGGAGGCACCCTCGGCGACGTGGGCGTCACCCTCGCCCTCGGCGCCATGCTCGGCCGTCTGCTCTCCGACTCGGGTGCGACCGACACCATCGCCCGCGCCCTCGTCGCCCGCGCCGAGCCGCGCAGGCTGCCCTGGCTGGTCGGCGCCGCGGCGTTCGTCATCGGCGTGCCCATGTTCTTCGAGGTGGGCCTGATCGTGCTGCTGCCCTTGATCTTCAGCGTCGCCCGCAGGATGGAGGGCCAGGGCGGCACCAAGGGCAGCCCGTACGTACTCCTCGGCGTGCCCGCCATCGCCTCGCTGTCCACCCTGCACGGCATGCTGCCGCCCCACCCCGGACCGCTGACCGCGATGACCGGCCTCCACGCCGACCTCGGTCTCACCCTCGGCGTCGGCATCGTCTGCGCCGTGCCCACCGTCATCCTGGCGGGTCCCGTCTACGCCCGCTGGATCGCGCCCCGGCTTCCCGACGTCGCCCCGGACGCCGAACTGGTGGCCCAGTTCGCCGGGGCCGAGCGGCAGCCCGCTGCGGCCACCTCGGGACCCGGTGCGCAGGCGGGCACGGACACGCCCCGCCGGACCGGTGTGCCCACCGGCCTGGCCGTGGCGGCCGTGCTGGTCCCCGTCGTCCTGATGCTGCTGCGTACGCTCGCCGAGACGGTGCTGGACGAGTCGAGCGGGCTGGGCGCGGCGCTCGTATTCGCCGGAGAGCCGCTGGTGGCGATGCTCGCCGGTTTCGTCTTCGCCCTCGGGGTGACGTTCGCCGGCTCCGGCCGCTCCGGTGAGGAGACCCGCGCCTCCCTGACCGACAGTCTGAAGTCCATCGCCGCGATCCTGCTCATCATCGGTGGGGGAGGGGCGTTCAAGCAGGTCCTTCAGGACTCCGGCATCGGCGATGCCATCGCCTCTGCCGCCGAGGGCGCCCATATCAATGTGATCCTGCTGGGCTGGCTGATCGCCCTGCTGCTGTCGCTGACCACGGGCTCCGCCACCGTCGGCATCGTTTCCGCCACCGGCATCGTGGCCCCGCTGATCGGTGACGGCGGGGGCCTGGAGGCGTCCCTGCTGGTGGTCGCGATCGGGGCCGGTTCCCTCGGCCTCAACTATGTCAACCACGCGGGGTTCTGGCTGGTGAAGGAGTCGTTCGGGATGGACCTCGGCCAGGCCACCAAGACCCAGACGGTTGTGCAGACGCTGGTCAGCGTGCTCGGCCTGGCGATGGCCCTGCTGCTGTCGGTGTTCGCCTGAGGGGAGGCGGCGGCGGGGCGGTCGTGGTAGGCCCGGTCGCGACCGGGCCTACCACGACCGCGCCGATCGCGGCGGGCCCGGCTGCCCGGAGGCTGTCGGACCCGCCTGCCAGACTCCGGCCATGGATCTTGACGAGCTGTTGCGGTGTCTCGCGGAGGCCGAGTCGGGTGAGCTGCGGGAGGAGCTCACCGGTGGGCGCTATGTGGTCCTGCAGTACGACCCCGAGGAGACGGTGTTCGACGACGCGGCCCTCGCTGAACTCTTCGGCGCCCCAGCCCCCGGCACCGGCACGGCGGCCCCGGACGCCGTGCCGGTGCCGGACGCCACCGAGGACACCGACGAGGAGTCCGAGGACGAGGAGTTCGAGGACGAGGACGGTGCCTGGTTCTCCCTCATCGGTGTCGCGCCCTCGCTCTACGAGGCGCTGGATCTCCTCGGCGACGAACTCCCCGACGAGGAGGATCTGACGGAACTCGACGAGGAGGAGTGGGCGGCGGAGACGGCCGAGTTCGGCGCGCACGTTTTCGTCACGGCCGCGGAGGATGAAGGCGTAAAGGCAGACGGCGAAGAAGGGAACGAATGGCTCGCTCTTCTGCGAGGCATACGGGACCCGCGGCGACGCTCCGTCGTCCAGTTGCTCTGCGGTGTCCTCGGCCCGATGGACTTCCTGACGGAGGACTTCGAGGAGGACTGCTACCTGGGCCATGTGGCGACACGGCTCCCCGGAGCACGGTTCGTCATGCTGGCCAGCGCCGCCCCGCCGAACCAGGAAGTGGCCTTCGCCATCCTGGAACTCCCACCCCGCGATACCCCGGACCCGGCCGGCCGCGCCCTGCTGCTGGCCGCTGCCGCCGGGGACCCGGCCGCGCTGCGCGCCGCGCTCGGCGAGGGCGCTGACGTCGGCACGCTCGACGAGTACGCCGCAACACCGCTGCACCACGCCGTGGCGGCGCGTTCGGCCGCGGCGGTCGACGTACTGCTTGCGACGGGTGCCGATCCGTGCGCCCAGGCGGCCTTCGGCAACGCACCCCAGTTCGCGGCCGCCGGTCCGGGCCGTCCGTATCCCACCGCCCGCCGGGTCGAAGACGAGGAGCACTGGAGCCTCCTGTGGTCCCTGCTGGACGCGGGCGCCGATATCAACGCCACCAACACCGCCGGTCAGACCCTGCTCGACCTGGCCGTCCGGTCGGATCCGTACCCGGAGCGGCAGGTGCGCCTGCTGCTGGAACGGGGAGCCGTCAGCCGCGAACTCGCGACCACGCGCGTGGACGCGCTCGTCCGCAGGCTGCCGTACGGCTACGAGGAGGAGCTGTCCGTACTGCGCAATCAGGTCCGCTTCCTGCTGGACACCGGCGCGCCCTACGACCATCCGCTGGACTCTCTGCTCGCCGTCACCGGCTACTACGAGCGTGAACTCTCCGCCGACTATCTCGTTGAACTCGTCGACATCATGGTGAGCCGCGGCGTGGGTGACCGGCCGGGCACCTATGGTCGGACGGCTCGCGAGAGCGCCATGCAGTGGGTCGACCACGGCCTGACCCACTACCAGGCCGTGGTGGACCGGCTCGCCGCTGTGGCCCCGGGCGAACGTTGAGGTGAACGCGGAGGTGAACGCGGAGGTGAATGCCGAGGTGAGGGATTGCCGACCCCCTGGAACCCGATGCTCTCTCCGTGCCTCCCACTAGGGGACGGCAAGTGAGTTGGGGATCTTGATGACGGGACCGAATGGCGAGACCACGCTTCCGCAGGTCTTGTTGGACGCCGCCGACGCGCGGCCCCGGACCGGGCTCGACGAGCGGGCCCCGCTGCCGGTCTACGGCCTGGCCGAGGCCACCTTGGCGGTCACCTTCCCGCCCCTGGACGAGGTGGCGGTGCCACGTGTCCTGGACCGCGCGGCCCTCAGCCGCGGCCGCGCGGTGGACACCGTCCTGGGCCCGGACGCCGTGGAGTTGATGCCATGGAGCTGCGCGGGAGCGGCCTGGCCGAGTCGGTGGCGACGGCCGAGTCCGCCCCGGCCTTTCCCTCAGCCGTGTACGAGGCCGACCTGGTCGTCACCGCCGTCAGCGGCGGCAAGGCCGTCCTCGACGTCGACCGGCTGCGCCCCGGCACCGTCGTGGTCGACGACTCTTCCCGCACTGTTTCGACACCGCACGCGCCCTCGCCCGGATGCGCGGGCAGCGCGATGTGCTGACCGTCGGAGGCGGCCTGCTCGCGGTCGGCGACACCGAGCGGCACATCGCGGACAACCTCCCACCGGCCGCCGCCTCCGGATACGCCGAACGATCCTGGCTACCGGGCACGGTCGCCTCCTGCCGACTCGAATCCCTGCTGCGCACCGCCGTGCCCGGCCTGCCACTGGTCCACGGGCTGGTCAACGCCTCCCATGCGCACGCCTACTGGGACGCGGTCGAAGCGGCCGGAGTAAGCGCCGCCCCACTGCACCTGCTCGGCCACACCATCGCCACCGGGCCACCGTGGCATGGGACGACTTCTCACGGGACGCCGTGACCGACTCCACGAGCTGCTGTTCGTGCTGTTGATATGGCTTTTCTCCCCGATAAGGGCCATGTGTCCGCACTTCCTTGACGCTGAAATCGCCTTCTGCCAGCGTGCTCGCCATGCCTCGCAACGCAGTCATCGGTGTGGACATCGGCACCTCGAGCAGCAAGGGCGTTCTCGTCGGTCTCGATGGCACACTGATCCGCTCGGCCACTCGGGAGCACACCCCCGCAAGGCCCGGCCCCGGTCACTTCGAGATGGACGCTGCCGTCTGGTGGTGCGAGTTCGTCGAACTCACCCGGGAGTTGACCGCCTCCGGTGACACCGCCGCGGATGGCACCGCCCCCGGTGACACCACCGTGGTCGCCGTCGGGGTCAGTGGCATGGGGCCCTGCGTTCTGCTGGCCGATGAGCACGACACCCCGCTGCGCCCCGCCGTTCTGTACGGGGTGGACACCCGCTCGGTCCTGCAGATCCAGCGCATCGAGGCGCGGCTCGGGGCCGAGGAGATCATCCGCCGCTGCGGCTCCGCCCTGACCACGCAGGCCGCCGGGCCGAAAATCGCCTGGATCGCCGAGGAGGAGCCCGAGGTCTACGCGCGGGCCCGGCGGCTGTACATGCCGAGCTCCTGGTTGGTCAGGAAGCTCACCGGAAACTACGTCCTCGACCACCACTCGGCCAGCCAGTGCACCCCGCTGTACGACACGCTCGCAGGCGAGTGGTACGGCCCCTGGGCCGCCGAGGTCGCCCCCGGTATCGAACTGCCGCCACTGCGCTGGCCCGGCGAGGTGGCCGGCGCCCTCACCACCGAGGCCGCCGAGGCGACCGGCCTGCCCGCCGGGATCCCTGTCACCACCGGCACCATCGACGCCTGGGCCGAGGCCCTGAGCGTGGGGGCGCAGCACATCGGCGATCTGATGCTGATGTACGGCACCACCATGTTTCTCATCCACACCGTGCCCAAGCCGCTGACCAGCCCGTCCCTGTGGGGCACGGTCGGTGCCCTGCCCGGAACCCGGAATCTGGCCGGCGGCATGGCCACTTCCGGTGCGGTCGCCAACTGGCTGCGGGACCTGTTCGCCGACGGGGACCACGCCGAACTCACCGCGCTGGCCGCCGAGTCGGGGCCCGGCGCCAATGGCCTGCTGATGCTCCCGTACTTCTCCGGCGAGCGGACCCCGATCATGGACCCGGACGCCCGCGGAGTGATCGCCGGGCTGACCCTGTCCCACACCCGTGGCGACCTCTACCGGGCCGCGCTCGAAGCCACCGGGTTCGGCGTCCGCCAGAACATCGAGGTCATCGAGGCGGCCGGCGGTGACATCCGCCGTGTGGTCGCCGTCGGTGGCGGCACCCAGGGCTCCCTGTGGACGCAGATCGTCTCCGACATCACCGGCCGCCCGCAGGAGCTGCGCACCATCACCATCGGCGCCGGTTACGGCGACGCTCTGCTGGCCGCGCAGCTCGTCGGGGACGCCTCCATCGAGGACTGGAACCCGGTGCGCGAGACGGTGACGCCCGGCGCCGAGCACACCGGGCGCTACGACGAGCTGTACGCCCTCTACCGGCGGCTGTACCCGGACACCGCCGTGACCGTCCACGCCCTTGCGGCACTGCAGGAGCGTTGAGAGCTCTTCCACATTCTGAAAGCGAATTCACTTCGGTGCTGCTTGTGCATCCCGGCCCAATGCTTGTGTGTTGAATTGGATTTGGTTTCGCTGGGAGGGTCGTCAAGGATGTGTCGTCGCCCTTGGCGAGCCGTCGAGCTCATCGCCGGAGGGGAGTCACGTGCGCGTGGAGAATGTGGACCTGCTGGTCATCGGTGCGAGTATGGCGGGGTTGACCGCCGGTGCCCGTGCCGTTCGCAATGGTCTGTCCGTCATGGTCGTGGAGATCGCCGCGGACGCCGGCGGTTCCGCGCGCGTCGCGGGTTACGCGTGGACCGCGCCGAGCCACGACGTCATGGACCAGCACAATCCATGGGGAGACACCGTGCTCAAGCGCGCCCTCGTGGATCGGTTTCCCGAAGGCGTCGAATGGATTCGTTCGCTCGACGTGGACATCAAGGACGCGCAGCGCGTCCTCGGTTTCGGTCGCGGGCACCAGTTCGACACCCATCAGTATGTCGACACCTGTCGTCGGATCATCCGCGAAGGCGGTGGCACGTTGCTGGTTGGAGACGTGTGCCGAACGGCTGGTGGTCGAGGACGGGGGCGTGACGGGGGCGGAGCTGAGGCCGGCCGATGGCACGCGCATGCGCGTGTGTGCCGGCTCCACGCTCATCGCGACCGGCGGCTTACGAAGACGCCGCGGCGGGGCTGGAGGCGGTGCCCGGCAGACAACTGGACCGCCTTCCCCTCGACGAACCGCCGTACTACGTGATCGAGACGGTACCGGCCATCACCTTCCCCTTTCACGGTGTGCGCATCGACGACCGGGCCCGCGTCCTGCGCGGGGACGATGAACCGCTCCACGGACTCCTCGCTGCTGGGTCGGACACCGGTGGCCTGTGGCACCGCGCCTACGCGGGCGGCATCGCCTCGGCCCTGATGTTCGGACTGACCGCCGCGGACACAGCTACCGCCACCCGCCACCGCCACCGCCACCGCCACCGCCACCGCCACCGCCACCGCCACCGCGACGGTGACGGCGACGGCGGAGGCGGCACAGACGAGGGCGTCACAGGCGACGGACTGAGCGCTCCCCGCCCCGCCACCTGGCTCGTCCGCGGTGACCGGGTGGTGGGGCGTGGTACCCGCGACGGGGTGGTGGGGCGTCGTCCCCGCGACCGGGTGGTGGGGCGTCAGCGTGCCGTCCAGCCGCCGTCCACGTACAGCTCGGAGCCGGTCACGAAGCTCGCGTCCTGGGAGGCGAGGAAGGCGACGGCCCCCGCGACCTCGTCCGGAGTGCCGAGCCGCCCCATGGGGGTGCCCTCGACCATCGCGCTGTGACGGGGAGTGCCCCGCCACAGTTCGCGCGAGAGAGGGGTCTCGATGAAACCGGGATGGATCGAATTGACGCGGACGCCGCGCGTGGCCCAGTGCAGGGCGGCGTTCTTCGTCATCAGCCGCACCGCACCCTTCGCCGCGTGGTACGAGAACTGGCTGCCGAAGCCGCCCACCGTGCCGAAGATCGACGCGATGTTGATGATCGAGCCGCCCCCGGAGCGTTCGATCGCGGGTCCACCGTGCTTCATGCCGAGCCAGACACCGCCCTGGGTCACCGCGATGACCTTGTCCCAGGAGTCCTGGGTCTCCGTCTCCACGGTGCGCATCTGGGCGATACCCGCGTTGTTGACGAGCACGGACAGGCCGCCCAGTTCGGAGACCACGCGCTCGACCGTGCCGCGCCACGCCTCCTCGTCGCTCACGTCCAGCGCGAGGCCCAACGCCCGCGCTCCGTCGGCCGCCAGCTCCTTCGTCAGCTCCTCCGCGAGCTGCTCGCAGCGGTCTGCGTCCACGTCGGTCACCACCACCGTGGCGCCCTCGATGGCCAACCGCCGCGAGACGGCGGCTCCTATACCGCCGGTCGCGCCGGTGACCAGGGCGATCTGTCGGGACAGTCGGTCTCGCACGGGCTCTCCTCCGTCTTGCGTGGCACCTTGGGTGGTAACTCGCGTGGCATCTGGCATGGCCTCTCGCGTGGCATCTCCGGTGTCAGCCGTGGCATCTCCGCTGTCAGCGGTCACGGCAGCAGCTCCAGCCCCGAGCGCAGCAGCGCGGGCACCGCGGAGCCGACCCGCTCGAATCCCGTTCCGACCGTCTGTCCCGCCGAATAGCGGGCGTGGATGCCCTCCGCGATGACGGCGAGCTTGAAACAGCCCAGCGCCTGGTAAAAGGGCAGGCCACCGATGTCCCGTCCGGACTTCTCGGCGTATCGCTCGGCCACCTCGCGGCCCGAGGGAAAACCGGAATTGGCCGTCGGGACATGGCGCGCCGCGAGGACCGGTTCGCAGGTCCGGTCCCAGTACATGAGCAGCATCCCGAGGTCGGCGAGCGGATCGCCGAGCGTGGCCATCTCCCAGTCGAGGACGGCGGCGATACGCCCGAACTCGCCGGGTGCCAGGATGACGTTGTCCAGGCGGTAGTCGCCGTGCACGATGGCCGGGGCGCCGCTCGCGGGCAGCGAACGGGCCAGCCTGCCGTGCAGTGCGTCGAGGTCGGGCAGGCTCCGCGTGGCGACCTTGTCCCACTGACCACGCCAGCGCCGCACCTGGCGCTCCAGATAGCCGTCGGGCCGGCCGAAGTCGCCGAGCCCGACGGTGGCGGCGTCCACCGAGTGCAGCGTGACCAGGGCGTCCACCAGCGCGTCAGCGGCGCGCCGCGCGTCGTCGGGCGGGAGCGCGGCGGCCTCGTCGCCGTCGCGCAGCACCGTGCCCTCCACGAAGTCGACGACGCAGAACGGCGCCCCGATCACCTCCGGGTCCGTGCACGACAGCACGGCCCGGGCGACCGGCACCGCGGTGTCGCCGAGCGCCGCGACGACGCGGTATTCGCGGTCCATGTCGTGTGCGGTCGGTGTCAGCACCCCCAGTGGCGGCCGGCGCACCACCCACCGGTGTGCCCCGTCGGTCACCGCGTAGGTGAGATTGGAGCGCCCGCCCTGCAGCAGCGTGACCGTGAGCGGGCCCGCGCACTCGGGTACGTTTCGTTCGAAGTAGCGCTGCAACGCGGCCACGTCGACGCCGGCCACCGTCGTCCCGGAGCCGGTCACCGGGTGCCCCGCCGCTCCCGCGCCGCCCGCACCGCGCGCTTGGCGATGGCCCAGCGATGGGTCTCGGAAGGGCCGTCGTAGATACGGAACGGACGCACCTCGCGGTACAGCCGCGACAGCGGGGCGTCCCCCGAGATGCCGAGCGCACCGCATATCTGGACGGCCCGGTCGACCACCCGGTTCACCGCCTCGGAGACGTAGGTCTTGGCGATCGAGGTGTGCTGGGCGGCCGGGCGTCCCTGGTCCAGCTCCCAGCAGGCCCGCCACAGCACGGCCCGGCTGGTCTCGATGTCGATCTCGGAGTCGGCCAGCAGCTGCTGCACCATGCCCAGTTCGGCCAGCGGCTTGCCGAAGGCCGAACGGTCCGCGGCGCGCTCCAGGGCGATGTCCTGCGCCCGCCGCGCCACTCCGAGCCAGCGCATGCAGTGGGTCATGCGCGCGGGCCCGAGGCGTACCTGGGCATACGCGAAGCCCTCGTCCACTTCGCCCAGTACGGCATCGTCCGCGACCTCGCAGCCCTCGAAGGCGATTTCGCTGTGCCCGCCGAAGAGGCCCTGGTCCAGAGTGTCGATATTCCGGACGATCTTCATGCCGGGGTTGTCGGCGGCGACGAGGAACATCGTCGCGCCGCCCGGGTCGCCGGGGCCGCCGCTGGTGCGGGCCATGCAGATGGCGAAGGCCGCCCCGTCGGCGCCGCTGATGAACCACTTGCGGCCGTCGAGCCGCCAGCCGCCGTCGATCTTCGTCGCGGTCGTGGTGAGCGCACGCGGGTCGGAGCCGGCGCCCGGCGCCGGTTCGGTCATCGCGAAGCACGAGCGCGCCTCACCGGCCGCCAGCGGGCGCAGATACCGCTCCTTCTGCTCCTCCGTGGCCACCACCTCGAGCAGATGCGTATTGCCCTCGTCGGGAGCCGCGCAGTTGAGCGCGAGGGGCCCCAGCAGCGAGTACCCGGCCGCCTCGAACACCACTGCCTGTCCGCACAGGTCCAGTCCGAGTCCGCCCCATTCGGCGCCGACGTGCGGGGCGAACACCCCCGCCTCGCGAGCCGCGTCCTGGAGTCGGCGGCGCAGCGGCTCCGGCCCGGCATGGACGTTGCCATCACACGCCTGCTCCTCGGGTATCACCACCTCCCGTACGAACTCGGTGGTGTGCCGTGCGATCCCGGCGACCCGTTCATCGATCTCGAACCCTATGGGCACGTTGCACTCCCGAGCTTGGCTACTGCCTACGTGTACGGCGACCTACTTGTACGGCGACACTTCGCTTCGTGGGCGCGCGACCGCGTACCCACGACGCGAAGCTGGTCCGAAGCGCGGGCACCGCACCCGGCACACCCCGCCCCTTACGAGTAAACCGAATCCAATTCAGATCCTCAACCGGTCGGGCGTGTGCCGATACGGTGACCGTCTCGCGCGGCCCGCCGCTGCTGGCTGAATCGCAGGTCGTGCGCCGTATGCATGGAGCCCTTCCGGCCTGCGTGCCTGATCGTGCCCATGGCCTCTGCCGCGCCCCCGGAGAAAACTCGTGTGCGACGGCTAGCTGTACTGAGTTCAGTTCTGTAGCGTCCCGGGCGTCGGCAAGGTACCGGACCATGCCGCGGGGAAGGGAGCCGGATCATGAGCACCACACAGCAGCCCGCGCCGCCGGGGGAGGAGCCCGCGCCGGCGGAGGAGTCGGCGTCGTACGATCCACGTACGGTGCGCCGCGCGATGCTCGCCGGGAGCATCGGCACCCTGATCGAGTACTTCGATTTCAGCGTCTACGGCTATCTCGCCGTGGCGATCGCTCCGCAGTTCTTCCCGGGCGACGATCCGGCGGCCTCGACGCTGGCGGCGCTCGCGGTGTTCGCCACCGGCCTCGTGGTGCGGCCGATCGGCGGCGTCTTCTTCGGATGGATCGGCGACCGCTGGGGGCGTCGCAAGGCGCTGGTCTCCTCGGTCCTGTGCATGGGGGTGGCCAGCAGCCTCACCGGACTGCTGCCGACCTACAGCCAGATCGGCGTGTTCGCCGCGGTGCTCCTGTTCATCACCCGGCTGGTGCAGGGCATCTCCTCGGGTGGCGAGTCGGTCGGCGCCTACACCTACATCTACGAGTCGGCGCCACCCCAGCGCAGGGCCTTCCTCGGCTCCGTCACGCCCATCGGGTCCAATCTCGGGTTCATGTTCGCGGCCACGACGGCCGGAGCGATCTCCGCCCTCACCACCAAGGAACAGATGGGCGACTGGGGCTGGCGGCTGCCCTTCCTGATGGCCGTGCCGCTCACCCTCCTGTGCCTGTGGGCCCGGCTGCGGATCGAGGACACCCCGGAATTCAAGGAGGCCGCACAGCGCGCCGACATCCCCGCGGCTCCGATCCGGGAGGTCCTGGCCACTCACCGTACGGCGCTGCTGCAGTCCGTCGGCCTGGCCATGGCACAGGGCGGCGCCATCTTCCTCGGGCTGACGTACATCGGCATCTACCTGACCACCAACCTGGGATACGACACCACGCTGGTGTACTGGCTGTCCGCGGGTGTCGTGCTCGTCACCGTGCTGCTCATGGTGCCGGCCGGCCGGCTCGCCGCCCGGTTCGGCTGCCGGCGCGTCCTGATGGGCGGGCTGTTGGGCTTCCTGGTGACCGCCTACCCCGCGATGCTGCTGATGGGCCAGGGCAGCCTGGCGCTGGCCGGTCTGGCGTATCTGCTCCTGATGCTGAGCAGTGCGTTCGTGCAGGTCCCGGCGGCGAGTCTGTGGCCGCATCTGTTCGAACGCCGGGTCCGCTACACCGGTATGGCGATCGGGTACAACGTCGGCACCGTCCTCGCGGGCGGTACGGCTCCGTATATCGCGGCCTTCCTGGTCGACCGGACCGGGAACCTGCTCTCCCCGGCGTTCTTCGTCATGCTGGTCTGCCTGATCGGCATCGGTTCCCTGCTCACCGTCCGCAAGGATGTCTAGAAGGTGTTCGGCCGTGGCGGCGGCAGGCCGCCACGCACGGCGCCGCCACGCACGGCCGCGAGCCCAGCGCCGCTCTAATCCGCGGTGGAGTGGCCGCCGTGGCCGATGGTCTGGCCGCCGTCGATGAGGAACTCCCCGCCCGTCGTGTACGAGGCGTCGTCGCTCGCGAGGAAGAGCACCATGCGGGTGACCTCCTCGGGCTCCCCGATGCGCCGCACCGGCTGATGGGCGAAGAGCGCGGGTGAGGCGGTCTCACCCATGGACGTACGGATGACACCCGGGTGGACGGAGTTCACCCGCACCCCGCTGCCCGCCATGTCCAGTGCGGCGGCCTTGGTCATCCCGCGCACCCCCCACTTGCTCGCCACGTAGCCGATGCCACCGGCGAAACCCGTCATGCCGGCGGCCGAGGAGACATTGACGACGGCCCCGTGGCCGCGGTCGCGCATGCCGGGGAGGACGGTGTGCATGCCGAGGAACGCGCCCACCAGATTGACGTCGACGATCCGGCGGAAGTGCTCGGGCGACTGCTGCTCCACACCGCCGTAGTGCATGATCCCCGCGTTGTTGACCAGGACATCCACGGGGCCGAGGGTGTCCTCGACCGTGCGGACGACGGACCGCCACTGCGCTTCGTCGGTGACGTCGAGGTGGCAGTACCGTGTGTCGGGGAGTTCATCGGCCAGGGCCGCTCCCTCGTCGTCCAGCAGGTCGCAGACGGCGACCCGGGCGCCCTCCGCGACCAGCGCCCGTACATGCGTGGCACCCATGCCCCGGGCACCGCCGGTGACGATCGCTACCTTTCCGGTGAAGCGCATGCTGAACTTCCCTTCCGCAACCGTGAGTTGCCGTGTCCGTGAGCCCGCGCATCCGTGAGTCCGCGCGCTCGCGCGTCCATAAGCTCCGCGTCCATGAGCCGGAGCCATCAGTCCACCGCGAATGTGATCAGTCCGGTACGAGCACGGTCCGGCCCCGCACCTGGCCCCGGCGAAGCCGGTCGATCGCCTCCGCGGCGGCGGACAGCGGGAAGCGCTCCGTCTCGACGTGGAGCGCCCCCGAATGTGCCAGCGCGACGACCGCGGCCAGTTCCTGGCGCGTTCCCCAGAAGGGCAGTGAGAGCCGGAAGCCGGGTGGCAGGACACCCGGCTTGGACACCGTCAGGCTGCCGCCTCCGCTTCCCACGACGGCGAGTTCGCCGCCGGGGCGCAGGACGCCGGTCGCCAGTTCCAGCGTCTGTGGGGCGCCGACGAAGTCGAATACGGCGTCCGCTCCCACGCCACCGCTGCGCGCCCTCAGGACGCGGGCGGTGTCCGGTCGCATCAGGGTGCCGAAGTCCGCGCCGGAGCGGTCCGCGAGAGCCAGGGCGTCCTCGCGGACATCCACCGCCAGCACGCGGCTCGCGGTGGTCGCGTGGAGGGCCTGGACGGCCAGATGGCCGAGCCCGCCGACACCGATGACGACGGCGGTGGTGCCCTCGCCGAGGGCGTGCCGGAGCCCGGTCACGGCGTGGTAGGACGTCAGGCCCGCGTCGGAGAGCGGGGCGGCCTGGTCGGCCGGCAGGTCGCCGATCGGCACCAGATGGCGGGCGGAGGGGACGAGCAGATACTCGGCCATTCCGCCGTCCCGGCCCAGTCCGGCCCCGTGCCAGGCGAGGGTGTTCCGCCGATCGCAGTAGTTGTCGGAGCCCGCGGCGCACCGCGCGCAGGAGCCACAGCCCCACGGCCCGTAGAGCACCACGCGGTCACCTGCGCGCACCCCGTCGGCGGCGGGCCCCAGGGCCGTGACCTGCCCGGCCACCTCGTGGCCGAGGGTGAACGGCAGCCGGTAGGGGAGCGCGCCCGGAGCACCGTCGATGACATGCAGATCGGAGCGGCACAGGCCGGCGGCTTCGACCCGCACCAGCACCTCGGCGCCGTGGGGAACGGGCCGCTCGACATCTGTTGGTGCCGGAGCCTCGCCCCAGGCCGTCAGCCGCAGTGCCCTCATCTTCACCGTCCCGGGTCTTGTCAGCGCTGCGGCTGCCACGGTAACAGAGGTGAAGTCGGTTCAATAGATGGTTGCAGCAACGGAAGGGGATCGGTGCGATGAGCGAAGAGGCCCGCACGGGGAGGTTCGCCGACAGGGTCGCGATGGTGACGGGAGCCGCCTCGGGCATGGGCGCGGCGGTCGCCCGGCAACTGGCCGCGGAAGGGGCGCGGGCCGTCGTCCTGGCGGACGTGAACGGCGACGGCGCGGCGGCCGTCGCCGAGGAGTTGCCCGCGGCCCGGGCGGTCGCACTCGACGTCACGGACGCGGCGGGCGTCGACAGTGCCTTCCAGGATGTACTGCACCGACACGGGCGGCTCGACGTCCTGGTGCACGCGGCGGGGGTCGACGATCCGGAGGCGAAGCGGCGCATCGCGGACGCGGCCGTCGAAGGCCGACCGGTCGAGCTGACCGATTCCCTCGACGACGCCTCCTGGCGGCGGGTCCTGCGCGTGAACCTGGACGGAACCTTCCATGTGCTGCGCGCCGCGGTGCGGGTCATGCGGCCCCGCGAGGCCGGGGCGATCGTGGTGATCGGATCGTCGTCGGCCTTCGACGCGCCCGTCGGCTACCCGCACTACGCCGCCTCCAAGGCGGGTGTGCACGCCCTGGCCCAGGCCGTGGCCAAGGAGGTCATCGCGTCCGGGATCCGCGTGAACCTGGTGGCCCCGGGGCCGACGGACACGGGGATGGCGGCCCGCACTCCCGAGGCGCTGCGGTCGGCCTTCGCCGACCCGCGGGTGCGCCCGTACGCGACGCCCGAGGAGATATCCGAGATCGTCCTCTTCCTCGCGAGCGATGCCGCGGCGAACCTCGTCGGCGCGGTGCTGCTCGCCAACGGCGGCCGGTTCACCGCCTGAGCGGATCCGGGCCCGCCCCGATCCTGGCGCCGGATGGTCTTGCCTGCCTGGAGTCCCATGCCTACGGTCATGAATTGAGTTCAGTTCTTGCGCTCCTCGCCCGCCGTACGAGCACGATGGAGATCCCATGCACCGTCGCCACCCCGAGGTCGACCCCCAGCTACTGTCCGAAACGGACGAACAGCGACAATTGCGTACCGTCCTGCGGGACCTCTACGCCGAGGCGAGTGGCGTCGAGGAGGTGCGCAAGCATCTGGCCACCCCGCGCGGATACGACGAAGCGCTCTGGGCACGGCTCGCGGGCGAGATCGGCGTCCACGGCCTGGCCGTTCCGGAGGAGTACGGCGGGTCGGGCTTCACCTTCGCCGAACTGGCCGTGGCCCTGGAGGAATCCGGACGCGCCCTGTACTGCGCGCCGCTGCTCCCCACAGTGGTCCTGGCCGCACACGCCCTCCTGCTCAGCGGCGACCGTACGGCATGCGAGCGCTACCTGCCCCGGATCGCCGACGGCACGCTCACCGCCACCGTGGCCGGGTTCGGCCCCGGCGGCCCCGGTCGGCCCGGTGGCCCCGATCGGTCCCGCGGGCTCGCCGTCACCGCGGAACAGGGGGGCGACGGCTGGGTGCTGCGTGGCCGGGCGGACTTCGTGCTCGACGGGGCCGGTGCGGATCTGCTCCTGGTCCGGGCCGGAACGCCCGCCGGGCCTCGGATCTTCGCCTGTGAGCCTGCCCCCGACACCTGCCGGCGGACTCCGCGCCGCGTCCTGGACGAGACGCGGCGCCAGGCGCTGGTGGAATTCATGGGTGCCCCGGCCACTGCCGTGGGCACGGCGGAGGAGGCCGAGGGCACGGTTTCGGCCACGCTGGACATCGGGCGGGCCGCGCTCGCGGCCGAGCAGGTCGGCGGCAGCGGGCACGCGCTGGACGGCACCGTCGCCTTCGTGGCCCAGCGCCACCAGTTCGGCCGCCCCATCGGGTCCTTCCAGGCCGTCAAGCACCGGCTGGCCGATGTGCTGGTGGCGCTGGAGGCGGCGCGCTCGGGGTCCGCGTACGCGACCGCCTGCGCCGCCATCGCCTCGCCGCAGCTTCCGGTGGCCGCCTGCGCCGCCGCCGTGGTCTGCTCCGAGACCTTCCGCCTGGCGACGGCCGAGTACGTCCAGTTGCACGGCGGGATCGGCTTCACCTGGGAGCACCCGGCTCATCTGTACGTGCGCCGGGCGCGCGGCGCCGAGGTGCTGTTCGGCACGGCGGACCAGCACCGGACCCGGCTCGCCGGGCTCGTCGGCCTCGCCAGCCGCCCCGCTGCCTGAACTCGAATGGGTATGTCTCGATCAAGGGCTTGACACGGTGCGGCTCTGGAATCAAAGTTGTAGTGAATTCAGTTCAGTTTCAGAGGGGTGAGGGATGACAACGGAAGAAGAGATCCAGTTCGAGCGCGACGGCCACGTCGCCCGTGTGTGGCTCAACCGTCCGTGGAAGAAGAACTGCGTCACCGTGCCGATCCTGGACCGGCTCGACGAGATCATCACCGAGGTGGACGAGGACCCCGAGCTTCGGGTCCTGGTGGTGCGCGGCCGTGGCGGCACGTTCTGCTCGGGGTTCGACCTCGACAGCCTGAAGGCCGAGTACGTCGGCAAGTCGAACGCGATCGACGTCGCGGTGAAGTCCGCGAAGGTGTGCGACCGCCTGTACTCGATGAAGACCCCCTCGGTCGCGGTCCTGGAGGGCCATGTCACCGCAGGCGGCTTCGAGATCATGATCTCCTGCGACTTCGCCATCTCCGCCGACGACGCGAAGATCGGCGACTTCCACATCCGCCGCGCGCTCTTCGGCGGCGCCGGTCCGATCTACCGGGTGCCGCGCATGATCGGCATCCGTAAGACCAAGGAGCTGATGCTCACCGGCAAGCTGCTCTCCGGCATCGAGGCCGCCGAGTTCGGCCTGATCAACAAGTCGGCACCGGCCGAGGAGCTGGACGCGACGGTCGAGGAGTTCATCAGCCACCTCGCCGACAAGAGCCCCTTCACCATGTGGCTCACGAAGATGACGATCGACCGCAGCCTGGACGCCGACACCCAGTCGCTGATGGTCATGGAGCACCTCGCCGTGGGTGTGGCGCTCAACTCCGAGGACGCGAACGAGGGCGTGTCGGCGTTCTTGGAGAAGCGCGAACCCAAGTGGCAGGGGCGCTGATCCGGATGACCACGGATCCGCGGAGCTCCGCCGCCGGCGGGCTCCAGGGCGCACGCTGCTCCGGCTGCTCGGTGACGGTGTACCCCGCGGACGACACGTGCCCGCGCTGCGGAGGGCCGGCCGAACCGGCGGCCCTCCAGGGCACGGGCACGCTGTGGACCTGGACGGTGCAGCGGTACGCCCCCAAATCGCCGCCCTACCAGGCCCCGCCCGGAGGCTTCGAGCCGTTCGCGCTCGGCTATGTCGAGCTGGCGGAGGGCGTGCGGGTGGCCGCCGTCCTCGACGTCGACGACCTCGACGCCGTCCGTATCGGCATGCCGCTCTCCGTGACCGCCGGTCCCGGGGTGCCCCGGGCCAGGCCCACACCCCCGAGCGAGGAGGGCTCTTGAGCACCGATGTGCTGATCTGCGGCGCGGGGCGCACCCCGTTCGGCCGGTCGGAGACGACCGGCCGGCAGCTCGCCGTCGCCGCCGTGAACGCCGCGCTGGCGGACGCCGGGATCGCGTGGTCGCGGGTGCGGGCCGCGTTCGGCGGCAGCGACAGCGCGGGCCTCGCGGACACCCTGGTGACCCAACTCGGCCTGACCGGGCTGCCGTTCGTCAATGTCAAGAACGGCTGCGCCACCGGTGGCAGCGCGCTGGTCTCCGCCGTGAACGCGATCCGCTCCGGTATGGCGGACGTCGTCCTCGCCGTCGGCTTCGACAAACACCCGCGCGGCGCCTTCGATCCCAGGCCCGAGGACTGGGGCCTGGGCGCGGAGTACGGCAGCGACGGGCTGATGGTGACCACCCAGTTCTTCGGCATGAAGATCCAGCGTTATATGCACGACCACGGGATCACCCCGCGGACCCTCGCCCTGGTCGCCGAGAAGGCGTACCGCAACGGCGGTCTGACCCCCGAGGCGTGGCGGCGCGAACCGGTGTCCGCCGCGGAGATCCTGGAATCCGGCATGGTCAGCGATCCGCTGACCCGCTTCATGTTCTGCTCCCCGGGAGCGGGCGCGGCGGCGCTGGTCCTCTGCTCGCCCGAGGCCGCCCGCGCGATGGACGGCACACCGGTCACCCTGCGCTCGGCGGCCGTACGCACCCGGCGCTTCGGCTCGTTCGAGGTGTTCAGCCCGTGGATTCCCGGGGGCACACCGACCAGCGTCAGCCGTGACGCCTCGGCCGCCGCCTTCGAGGAGGCGGGGCTCGGCCCCGGCGATGTCGACGTCTGTCAACTGCAGGACACCGAGAGCGGCGCCGAGGTCATGCACATGGCCGAGTGCGGATTCTGCGAGGACGGCGAGCAGGAGCGGCTGATCGCCTCCGGCGCCACCGCGATCGACGGAACGCTGCCGGTCAACACCGACGGCGGCTGCATCGCCAACGGCGAACCCATCGGCGCCTCGGGTCTGCGCCAGGTCTACGAGGTCGTCCAGCAGCTCCGCGGCCGGGCCGGTGAGCGCCAGGTCCCGGACCGCCCCAGGATCGGCTTCACCCATGTGTACGGCGCCCCCGGCGTGAGCGCCTGCACGGTCCTGTCCCGTTGAAGGTCCCGTTGAGAGTTGCGCCGGATGTCCGCCGGAATGTCCCGCCGAATGTGCGGCGGAATGTCCCGCCGAATGTGCGGCGGAATGTCCCGCTGAACGGCCCCCCGATCGGAGGTGGAGGAAGAGATGAGCGGTATCCCGGAACCCGATGAGTTCCGCGCCGAGGCCCGGACGTGGCTCGCCGGAGTGGCCCGGCCCCGCGCCGCCGACGGGGAGTGGGGCAGCGGCTCCGACTCCGTCGCCGTATTCGAGAACTGGACCGAGGAGCAGGAGCGCGAGCACACCGCCCGCGTCCAGGAATGGGAACGCACCCGCTACGACCAGGGCTGGTCCGCGCTCAACTGGCCGCAGGAGTACGGCGGCCGAGAGCTGCCCGCGTACTACGAGCAGCTCTACCGCGGCGAGGAGGCGGCCTTCGACGTACCGCACCGCCCCGAGATCTTCCCGGTGACCCAAGCGCTCGTCGCCCCCGCGATCGGCCTGTGGGGCACCGAGGAACAGAAGAGCCGCTGGCTCGTGCCCATGCTGCGCACCGACGAGCTGGCCTGCCAGTTGTTCTCGGAGACCGAGGCGGGCTCCGACCTCGCCGCGGTGCGCACCCGGGCGGTGCGCGAGGGCGATGATTGGGTGCTGACCGGGCACAAGGTGTGGACCTCCGGGGCCCGCGTGGCGACCTGGGGCGTGGCGGTGTGCCGCACCGATCCGGACGTCCGCAAGCACGCCGGCATCACCGTCTTCCTGGTGCGCATGGACGCGCCGGGCGTCACCGTACGGCCCATCCGGCAGCTGACCGGTGGCACCAGCTTCAACGAGGTCTACCTCGATGGTGTGCGGGTGCCCGACACCGACCGGCTCGGGCCGGTCGGCGAGGGGTGGCGGGTCACGCTCAGCGTGCTGGCCGCCGAACGGCTCGACTCCGGCAGCCTCGGCCTGGACAACGCCGACCGGGCGCTGGACCTGGCCGGAAACCTGTCGCGCCCGCTCACCGGGAGCGAACAGCAGCGGGCCGCCGACCTCCACCTCCGCACCCTCGTCCAGCGACTCATGGGGCTGCGGGTGACCGCCGCCCTCGTCGCCGGGCGCGAACCGGGCGCGGAGGCATCGGTCGGCAAGCTGTACGCCACCGAGACCATGCGGCGCACCAGCGACCTGGTGTCCGAACTGCTGGGGCCGAGCCTCGTGGCGGACACGGGGCAGTGGGGCACCTACGCCTGGACGGAACACCTCCTCGGCGCCCCCGGCTACAGCATCGCGGGCGGCACCGACGAGATCCAGCGCACCATCCTCGCCGAGCGCGTACTCGGCCTGCCCAAGGAGCCCGTCCGATGAGCATGGCCACCGAGGTGCCGGAGCTGGCCGCCCGGGTCCGCGACCGGCTCGCCCGCCACCACCCGGGAGCCACGGTCGGCGAATTGACGGTGCTGCCGGGCGGCCACTCCGGGCTGACGTACGAGGTCGCGGTGGAGGATGCCCGGTACGTCGTCAAGGCGGTGCCTCCGGGGCAGCGGCCCGTCGGACGCAACGACGTCCTGCGCCAGTCACGGGTGCTCGGCGCGCTGGCCGGATCCACGGTGCCGGTACCGGGCGTCGTGGCCGTCGACGAGACCCAACCCGCCTGGTTCGCCATGGACTTCGCGGCCGGGGAGGCCGTCGAGCCGGTACTGGACGACCACGAGGTGGACCCCGCGACGGCCCGCGCCCGGATGCTGGAGATCGCCTCCGTCCTGCGCCGACTGCACGGCACCGATGTGGACACGCCCGGGCTCGACGCGCCCGCACCGCTGGACGCCGCCGGTGAGCTGGAGCGGTGGAGCCGCACCCTGCGGGCCGTTCCCGCCGAACTGCGGCCCGGCGGTGAGGAGTTGCTGGCGCGTCTCGCCGACGGCGTACCCCACGGCCTTCCGCCGGTGCTGCTGCACGGGGACTTCCGGCTCGGCAATGTGCTGTGCGTGGGCGAGCGAGCCGTGGCCGTCGTCGACTGGGAGATCTGGAGCGTCGGCGACCCGCGCATCGACCTGGGCTGGTTCCTGCTCTTCGCCGACCACCGCAACTTCCCGCAACTGGGACACGCCGTGCCCGGACTGCCCGGCGAGGCCGAACTGCTGGACACCTACCGCGACGGGCGGCCCGCGCTGCCCGCGATGGACTGGTTCCGGGCCCTCGGCCGCATGAAGATGGCCGCGATCATGGGCCACAACCTCCGCCGGCACCGCGAGGGCAAGCACCACGACCCGGACCAGGAACGCCTGCCGCCCACCATCGCCGCGATGATCCGCACCGCCCGCGACATCCTCGGCTGATCCGGCACCGGTACGCCCCCACCGAACAGGAGCAATCGTGGATTTCGGATACTCGCCACGGGCGAGTGAACTCCAGGACCGCATGCGGTCGTTCATGGACGAACACGTCTTCCCCGCGGAAGCGACGTACGACCGGCAACTGGCCGAAGGGGACGACCCGCACGCCCTGCCGCCGGTGATGGCCGAGCTGAAGGAGAAGGCCCGCGCCGAGGGCCTGTGGAACCTCTTCATGGCGCACGGCGACTGGGGCGCGGGGCTCAGCAACCTCGAATACGCGCCGCTCGCCGAGCTGGCGGGCCGCTCCATCATCGGCCCCGAGGTGTTCAACTGCTCGGCGCCCGACACCGGCAACATGGAGCTGCTCGCCCTGTACGCCACCCCCGAGCAGCAGGAACGCTGGCTGCGCCCGCTGCTCGACGCCCAGATCCGCTCATGCTTCGCCATGACCGAGCCGGAGGTGGCGAGCTCCGACGCCCGCAACATCCGCACCCGCATCACCCGCGACGGCGACAGCTACGTCGTCAACGGCCGCAAGTGGTACACCTCCGGGATCCTCGACCCCGACTGCAAGCTGATCATCCTGATGGGCAAGACCGACCCGGACGCGCCCACCTACCGGCAGCAGTCCATGCTGCTCGTCCCCCGGGACACCCCGGGCGTCACCGTCCTGCGCGATCTGCCGATGTTCGGCTACACCGACCGGCTCGGACACGGCGATGTGCTCTTCGAGAACGTCCGCGTCCCGGCGGAGAACATCCTCGGAGGGGAGGGCGAGGGCTTCGCGCTCGCCCAGGGACGGCTCGGTCCCGGCCGGATGCACTACGCGATGCGCGCCGTGGGCTTCGCCGAGCGCGCCCTGCGGCTGATGTGCGAGCGCGTCACCGAACGCACCGCCTTCGGGGGGCCCCTCGCCGACCAGGGAGTGGTCCGGGAGTGGATCGCCCGCAGCCGCATCGAGATCGAGCAACTGCGTCTCCTCGTCCTCAAATCGGCCTGGCTGATGGACACCGTGGGCAACGCCGCCGCCCGCATGGAGGTCGCCGCCATCAAGGTCGCGGCGCTGGAGGTCGCCCACAAGGTGGTCGACCGGGCGGTGCAGGCACACGGCGCGGCGGGGGTCAGCGACGACACCGTACTGGCCCGGCTGTACGCCATCACCCGGGCGCTGCAGATCGCCGACGGCCCCGACGAAGTCCATCTGCGGACGGTGGCCCGCCAGGAACTCGCGCACTACAAGAAGAAGACCGACACGGAGACGGGGGCGGCGTGAGCGCCAACAGCCTCGACGGCAAGGTGGCCGTCATCACCGGCGGATCCCGTGGCATCGGCCTCGGCATCGCCACCGCCTACCGGGCGGCCGGCGCACACGTGGTGATCGCGGCCCGTAAACCGGCCGGACTCGCCGAGGCCCGCGAGGAGTTGCTGCGCGTCAAGGGCGACGGCGACGTGCACACGGTGGTGGCGAACGCGGGCGAACCCGAGCAGGCCGAGCAATGTGTCGAGGAGACCATGGCCCGCTTCGGCCGCCTCGACCTCCTCGTCAACAACGCGGCGACCAACCCGTACCACGGCGATCTGCTCGACCTGGACCTGCCGCGCGCGGAGAAGACCGTCCGCGTCAACCAGTACGGCATGATCGCCTGGACCCGGTGCGCCTGGCGCGCCTGGCTGGCCGAACACGGGGGAGCGGTGGTCAACATCGCCTCCGTCGGCGGGCTCATCGTCGACCCGCACATCGGCTACTACAACGCCACCAAGGCCGCCATGCTCCATATGACCCGGCAGCTCGCCTACGAACTGGGGCCGCACGCGCGCGTCAACGCCATCGCCCCCGGCCTGATCAAGACCGAGCTGGCGCGGGCGGTGTGGGAGGTCCGCGAGCCGATCCTCACCGCCAAGCTGCCGCTGCGGCGCCTCGGCACGGTGGAGGACGTGGCCCATGCGGCGCTGTTCCTGGCCTCCGACGCCTCCTCCTGGATGACCGGCCAGACCCTGGTGCTCGACGGTGGCGCGACCGCCCTGCCGATCGGGGTGGAGGGATGAGCGCGCCCCGACCCGCCGCGGAGCTGTTCTCGATCGAGGGCAGGACGGCCGTGGTCACCGGCGCGTCCGCGGGGCTCGGCGCACGCTTCGCCGCCGTCCTCGCGCAGGCCGGCGCCACCGTGTTCGCCGCCGCCCGGCGGATCGACCGGCTGAAGGAACTCGCCGACTCCGACGCAACGATCCACCCCGTCGCCTGCGACGTCTCGCTCGCCACCGACCGTACGCGGCTGATCGAGACCGCGCGGACCACCACCGGCCGCATCGACATCCTGGTCAACAACGCGGCCACGTCCGGCGAGACCCGCGCCGAGGACGAATCCCCGGACGCCTTCGCCGACGTCCTCGGCGTCAACCTCACCGCCCCCTTCCACCTGGCACGTCTCGTGGCGGAGGCACCCGCCGGGGACGGCACGCCGCCCCGGAGCGTCATCAACGTCTCCTCCATCCTCGGCCTGGTCACCGCCGCCCCATTGGGCGGCGCGAGCTACGCGGCGTCCAAGGCCGGGCTGATCGGGCTGACCCGCGAGCTGGCCGGACAGTGGGGCCCGGGCGGAACCCGCGTCAACGCGCTCGCCCCGGGCTGGTTCCGCACCGAGATGACCGCCGACCTCTTCGACGACGAGCGCTCCAGCCGCTGGGTCGAGCGCAACACCCTGCTGCGGCGCGGCGGCGACGCCCAGGAACTCGACGGCGCGCTGCTGTTCCTGGCCTCGGACGCATCCTCGTACTGCACCGGGCAGGTCCTGACCGTCGACGGCGGATGGACCGCGCGATGAGGGTCGGCATCGAGATCGAGGACGGTCTGGCCCGCGTCACCCTGCGCCGCGGCGAGGCGGGCAACGCCATCGACCTGGAGATGGCACGCGGACTGCTGGACGCGGCCCGGGCCTGCGCCACCGAGTCGGTACGGGCCGTGCTGCTCACCGGCGAGGGGAAGTCCTTCTGCGTCGGCGGCGATCTCGGGGAGTTCTCCCGGCTCTCCGGCGAGGCGCTGGAAAAGCACCTCATCGCGGTGACCGGCGCGCTCCACGAGGCCCTGCGCACGTTCGCGGCGGGCGACGCGCCCGTGGTGGCCGCCGTGCAGGGCGCCGTCGCCGGTGCGGGCATCGGCCTGGCCGCGTCCGCCGATGTGACCCTCGCCGCCGACAACGCCTCGTTCACCACCGCCTACACCGGGATCGGCTACTCACCGGATGCCGGGGTGAGCTGGTTCCTGCCCCGGCTCGTCGGCCCCAAGCGGGCCCTGGACCTGCTGCTGACCAACCGCCGCAGCAAGGCGGCGGAAGCCGAGGCCATCGGCCTGGTGAGCCGGGTCGTCGCCCCCGACCGGCTGACCGCCGAGGCCGTCCGTACGGCCGAGACGCTGTGCGGCGGCCCCACCGCCGCCTTCGGTGCCACCCGCCGTCTCGTCGCCACCGGGCTGACCTCGGACCTCGGCACGCACCTGGACCGCGAGGCCCATGCGATCGCCGCCGCGGCCGCCTCCGCCGCGGGCCGCGAGGGCGTCGCCGCCTTCCTGGGCAAGCGGGCACCCGACTTCACCCGCGCCGCCCCCAGCACCTGACACCTCCCCGAAACCCCTGGAGCCCCACCGTGTCGGAAGCATTCATCGTCGGAGCCGTCCGCACCCCCGTCGGCCGCCGCAAAGGCACGCTCAGCGGCGTGCACCCCGCCGATCTCGGCGCCCATGCGCTGCGCGCCCTGCTGGAGCGCACCGGAGCCGACGCGGGCGCCGTCGACGACGTGTACTTCGGGTGCGTCAGCCAGATCGGCGCGCAGACCGGCAACATCGCACGCACCGCATGGCTGTCGGCCGGGCTGCCGCAGCACGTCCCCGGCACCACCATCGACCGCCAGTGCGGCTCCTCCCAGCAGGCCGTGCACTTCGCCGCCCAGGCGGTCGGCTCCGGGGCCGCCGATCTGGTGGTGGCCGGCGGGGTGGAGGTGATGAGTCTGGTGCCCATCGCCAGCCCCATGACCGTCGGCGAACAGGCCGGTATGGGCAGCCCGTACGCGGGTGACGGCTGGCGCGAGCACTTCGGGGACCAGGAGGTCTCCCAGTTCCGCGGGGCCGAACTGATCGCCGAGAAGTGGGGCGTCTCCCGGGCGGACATGGAGGAATTCGCGCTCACCAGCCACCAGCGCGCCCTCGCCGCCCAGGCCGACGGCGCCTTCGACGACGAGATCACCCCGGCCTTCGGACTCACCGCAGACGAGGGCCCGCGCGCCGACACCACCCTGGAGAAGATGGCCGGGCTGAAGACCCTCACCGAGGACGGCCGGCTGACCGCCGCCGTCTCCAGCCAGATCTCCGACGGAGCCGCCGCCCTGCTGATCGCCTCCGAGGAGGCGGTGAGCCGCCATGGCCTGACCCCGCTCGCGCGGGTGCACACCATGGCCGTCGTCGGCTCCGATCCGATCCATATGCTGACCGGTCCGATCCCCGCCACCGAGAAGGTCCTGGACCGGGCCGGGCTGTCGATCGGCGACATCGATCTGGTGGAGATCAACGAGGCGTTCGCCTCCGTCGTCCTCGCCTGGCAGAAGGAGATCGGCGCCGACCCGGAGCGGGTCAACGCCTTCGGCGGCGCCATCGCGCTCGGCCATCCGCTCGGCGCCACCGGCGCCCGCCTCATGACCACGCTCGTCCACCAACTGCGCAGGACCCAGGGACGCTACGGTCTGCAGACGATGTGCGAGGGCGGCGGCATGGCGAACGCGACCGTGCTGGAGCGCCTTTGACCCGGCTCTGTTCACGTCGATTGGCAACTGAGTTCAGCTTGGGGCTACTCTCGGGTACGGACACGGTGGGCTGCAGCCAGGAGACGAGGCATGGCGACGAGAATCGTTGAACCGGAAGCGGGACCCAGGTCCAAGCGCGCCGCCATCCTGGCGGCCGCCGTCGACTGCTTCGGCGAGACGGGGTTCGAGGCCACCAAGTGGTCCACCGTGGCGGAGCGGGTCGGCATCGGGCAGACCGCGCTGTACCACTACTTCGAGTCCAAGACGCACTGCCTGCTGACCATCATGCGGCTGGAGCTCCAGCGGTCCCACGACAAGTTCACGGAGGCGACCGAGGGCGTCGAGGACCCGACCGAGGCGCTCCGGGCGGCCGTCCGCGCGGCCTACGACGTCTCGGACCAAGAGGTCCTGCAGATGCGGATCCTGCACAACCACATGGATCTGCTCTCCGGCACGCGCAAGTCCAAGCGGGAGGAGGCCGAGCGCGTCGAAGCCCGCAAGCTCGTCCAGCTCGTCGAGCGGAACTGGACGAACCTGCTGGTCCGGGGCATGTCCATGGGCGCTTTCCCGCTCCGGGACGCGCAACTGCTGGGCTCGGGCGTGCTCGGCCTGATCGTCAGCGTCTGGCGGTGGTACCGGCCCTCGGGGCCGACGCCGCTGTCGGAGGTCGGCGAACTGATCGAGGGCGCCTGCGTACGCATGGTCGCCACCTGACCCCCTGAGCGGCCCCCTGTCGCTTCCGGCCCCCGGCGGATATCCGCCGGGGGCCGTTTCATGTTTCGTACGGACTCTTGTCAGCCGTGTTTCCCCGGGATTAGCATCCAACCTGAATTGAACTGAACTCAGGTTGATCTGGAGGCCGCCGTGGCGGCCCCGGGTCCCCGGGAGCCCTCGGCCACCCATCGAAAGGGCGCAGTCATGACGTTGCGCACGTATATGGCCAGTATGGACAGCGACCATCCGGAACGGACGCTGGACCTGCTCGAACCCGACTTCCGCTTCCTCATCGCCCTGCCGGGCAGTGAGGTCACCGGCGAATCCAAGGAGGACTTCGCCGCCTACATCGCCGGCCGGAACCCCAAGGACCGGTCGCATGAGATCCTGCGCCACAGCCGGGACGGCGACGTCGAGACCGTGTACGGGGTGGTGACGGAGGGCGGGCGGTACACCGGCTCCTTCCTCTCCGCCGCGGTGATCTCGCCCGGCGGGCTCCTGTCGCGCTACCAGTCCTTCTTCACCACCTCGTTCGAACTGGTCGACTGGGCGAACGACGGGAGCCGGGCATGACGGACACCCCGGCCGCGGCCCCCTTCCTCACCGCGTGGTTCGAGATACTGGACGGTGACGAGCCGTCCCGGATCCTCGACCTGATCAGCGACGACTTCTCGCTGTCCATCCTGTTCTCCACCGGCGACGGCAACGCCACCGACTTCGCCGGGGACCGCGCCGCCCTCGTCGGCTATCTCGAACAGCGCGAGAAGGGCACCCGCACCCACCATCTGCTCTCGGCGACCACGCTCGGCCAGGAGGAGCTCTTCCTGGGCGAGGTACGACGCGCCGGCGTCCCCGAGGCCAGCTTCGTCGCCGCCGGGCAGGTGAACGGCGAAGGCCGACTGCGGCGCCTGCTGATCGGGCGCTCATCCGAGATCCGCTTCACCTGAGCGGTATCGGACCCGCTCACCACCCCCATCCCCCCGACCCCGTGCGGAGCACCGTCATGTACAACCTCGTCCTGCTGGCAGCCCGGCCCCCGGAGTGGACGCATGAACAGTTCATCACCTGGTGGCGCGGCGACCACGCGGAGCTGACCTACCGCCTGCCCGGGCTGCGCGCCTGGCGCCACACCGACATCGACACCGCTCTGGAGCCGCGTTCCGAGGGCTGGGACGGGATCTCCGTGCTCGGCTTCGACTCCCCGGAGGACCTGAGGAAGGCCCTCGCGAGCCCCGAGTGGGCCGAGGCCGTCGCCCAGGTCGGCGACATGAAGGGCCGCCGGATCGCGGTCATGGGACACGAGGCGGAGCTGTTCGCCGCCTGAGGATGCCGGGCCGCCCGGCGCGGTCCAGCGGCAGGGCAAGCACCACAGAGTTCGGCAAACGGAGTTCGGCACAGCGCAACGAGGGGCAGGATGCGACAGGTAGTGCGGGAGTTCCAGCAGAAGGCGGAAGAGGCCGACTTCATCGCCGTGATCGACGACACCGGCAGCCATACGGCCCGGCAACTGCTCGACGAGGCCGTACGGCTGGCCGGAGCGCTGTCCGCGGGCGAGCCCGACGGCTCGGTCGGCACCGTCCTGGTCCAGGCGGACAACTCATGGCGCACCGTCGCCGCCACGCTCGCCGTGGGGCTGCGGGGCGGGGTCCTCGCGGTGGTCAATCGGCACACCACACCCGCCGAGTTCACCGCCGCATGGGAGGACATCCGCCCGGACGCCGTCGTCGCCGAGCCCTCGGCGATGGACGAGTGGGCGGTGCCCACCCGGCTGCCCGACCCGGCGCGGACCGTGCTCGACGGCTGGACCTGCCGGTCCGCACCCGACAAACGCGAGGTGTCGCGGTGGTCCGGCGGCGCCCTCATCGGCCTGACCTCCGGATCGACCGGGCGCCCCAAAGGCGTCGTCCAGTCCGAGCGGGCCCTGCGCTACGCCGCCACGAGCACCATCGACGTCAACGGCCTGGCGCCGGGCGACGCCATCGCCGCGATCGTTCCGCTGTCGTCCACGGCGGCGTACTGCTTCGGGGTCTATCTCTCCCTCGTGCTGCGCGGACCGCTCGTCCTGACCGGGAAGTGGGACCGGGCGGTCGCACTGCGGCGGATGGCCGAGGCCGGTGTCCGCTGGACCATGTGCGTACCGACCATGGCGCTGCAGATGGGCACCGAAGCGGCCGGTTCCGGCGTCCTCCGGGGCGTCCGGTCGATCACCGTCGGCGGCGGGCCCATGGACCGCGGAGCCCTGGCCCGGGCCGAACAGTCCCTGGCCACCAAGATCCTCCGCGTCTTCGGCATGTCCGAATGCCTCGGCCACACCACGCCGAGCCCCGACGACCCCGAGGAGATCCGGCTCGGCAGGGACGGCCGCCCCTTCCCGGGGACGGACGTGCGCGCGCTCACCACCGACGGTCAGGCGGCCGGCCCGGGAGTGACCGGCCGGGCGCAGGTCCGCGGCCCGTCCCTCTTCCTCGGGTACGCCCGCGAGGGCAGGACCGATCCGCCGGCGCTGACGGAGGACGGCTACCTGCCCACCGGCGACCTGCTGATGGTCCATGAGGACGGCACCCTCACCATCATGGGCCGCGAGAAGGACATCATCATCCGCGGCGGCCGCAACATCGACATCACCGAGATCGAGCGCGCGGTCGCCAGCCATCCACGCGTGGCCAGAGCCTGTGTCGCGCCGGTCCCCGACGACGTCCTCGGCGAACGCGTGGCGCTGCTCGTCGTGGCCGAGGACGGCGGCGGTGTCGAGCTGGACGAGGTGACCGGCCATCTGGAGAGCGTCGGTCTGTCCAAGACCAAGTGGCCCGAGTACGTCTACGGTGTCGAGGAACTGCCCCAGACGAAGGTCGGCAAGCTCGACCGGGGCGGGGCCCGGGACCTGGCCATCAGGCTGCACACCCGCGAAGGAGGATCATGACGGCACGGTTCGACCAGGCTCCCTGGGCGGAGGCCGGAATCCAGACCGTACAGCCCGGGGTGCACCGCGTGCCGCTGCCACTTCCGGGCGACGGGCTGCGCGCCGTCAACGTCTACCTCCTGGAGGATCTGGCCGACGACGGCATCGTCATGATCGACGGGGGCTGGGCGATCCCCGAGGCGCGCAAGGTGCTCGAGGACGCCCTGGCCGCCATCGACCGCGACCCAGGCGACATCAGCCACATCCTGGTCACCCACATCCACCGCGACCACTACACACAGGCGGTGGAACTGCGCCGGCTGCTGGGCTCGCGCGTCTACCTCGGCGCGGGGGAGCGGCCTGGCCTGGAGATGCTCGACCGGCTGCGCAGCGACCGGCCCGTGGGCTCACTGCGGACCCTGCGCGCGGCGGGGGCCGGGGACCTCGCCGACCGCATCGAGGCGCTGGACCACGGCGGCTACGACCCGAGTGTGTGGGAGGCACCCGACCGCTGGCTGGGTGCGGAGACCCTGCGCTTCGGCGAGCGCGAGCTGCGGGTCGTCCCCACCCCCGGACACACCAAGGGCCATGTGGTCTTCCTGGACGAAGAGCGGGGGCTGGTGTTCTCCGGGGACCACGTCCTGCCGCACATCACCCCGTCCATCGGCTTCGAGCTCGCCGAGCCCGGCGGCCGTCCGCTCGCCGACTACCTGGACTCGCTGCGGCTGATGACCCGCTACGCCGACGCCCGCCTGATGCCCGCACACGGGCCGGTGACCGACAGCACCCACACCCGGGTCGCCGAATTGCTCGCCCACCATGACGAACGGCTGGCCAGAAGCCTGGCGGCGCTGGGCGAGAACACACTCGACGCCCACGCGGTGGCGCGCGAGCTCGCCTGGACGCGCCGTGCCGTGCCGTTCGCGGAGTTGAGCGCCTTCAACCAGATGCTCGCGATCAATGAGACGGCCGCACACCTGGATGTCCTGGTGCTGCGGGGGCAGGCGACGGTGGCATTCACCGACGGTGTGCATCAGTACACGCGGGCGGCGACCAACGGGTCGGCGCCGTCCTCATGAACCCGGCACCTGGCCCCGGTACGGCACTGAGTACCCTCTCGAGGCGCTGAGTGCCACGCCGGTGGCCAGTCGGTGGCCAGTCGTCCCCCAACGTCTTCTCGATCTTCTGCACCACGCGCCACAGAGGAGCTTTCCGCGGCGCGACGATGACGACCACATCGTCCTCCTCACTCCCCAGCGCGGGGGGCGGGCGCGGCGCCACTCTCCGTGGATTCGCGGGCACTGCCCCACGTCTGCCGGACGAATGCCAGCGACTGATCCACCGCCTTCGCGCCATCGCCGTGCCCCCCGCTTCGCAGCCAGGTCCGCAACCCGTTGTGGTGCGCGGCGACGATGGCCGCGGCCTGCACTTCGGCCCGCAGGGCTCCGTTCGGGTCTCCCGCATAGCGTTGCCGGAGGTAGTGGGCCAGGGTGCGCTGGCGGGTATGGATTCCGTCTTCGGCCTGCACCACTTCGCGCATGCGCACAACGCGGAGGTGGCGGGCGACACGCTGGGCGGGATGGACGCCCGCGGCATGGGCGCCGCGGGCGGGCGCTCCGCGACCGACGCCGCGAAGGACGAGACAAGGCACCGCTGAGGAGAAAGCGAGCGTTCGACGATGTGGGCGTATGTGCCGGCCGCGCCAAGGCGGTTCGAGAAGGTCGATGTGCCCGCGCCGGAAGCCGGCGATCTGCGGGACGGGCAGGTGCTGCTGCGCACCCTCGCCGGTGGCATCTGCGGCAGTGACGCCCCGGATTTCCGCGGTCTGCGGGCACCGCTGACCGCGCGGGACAAGGGGCCCGGCGCTCCCGCTCTCCCGGGCTTCCCGATGCATGAAGTGGTCGGAGAGGTGCTGGCCTCGAAAGACGCCTCCCTCGCGCCCGGCGCCCGGGTCGTCGGATGGGCGGACTCCGCCAACGCGATCGCCGAATACGTGGTCACAGCGGGCGGCGGGCTGGCGGAGTACGACACGGCGCCGGAACCGGCCATCGCGGTCCTGCTGCAGCCCCTGGCCTGCGTCCTGTCCGCCGTCGACCGGCTGGGCCCCCTGGACGGCGCCGATGTGGCCGTCCTCGGCCAGGGGCCGATCGGCATCCTGTTCAGCCACGTCATCAAGGAGCGCGGGGCGCGGCGGGTCACCGGGGTGGATGTCGTCGACCGCGCCGACCACGCCGCCCTGTTCGGAGTGGACGAGGCCGTGCACGGCGCCACCGGGCGCTGGGCCGCGCAACTGGCCGACGACCGGCGGCCGGGCGTGATCGTGGAGGCGATCGCCACCAGACCGCGACGCTCGGCGACGCGATCGACGCCGTGGCGCCGTCCGGCCTGATCCACTACTTCGGCATCCCCGAAGAACACCCGTACGCACTGGACATGTGGAAGTTCCTGCGCAAGCACCTGACGCTGCAGGCCGGTACGACACTGGAGCGGCGCCGCCACCTCCAGGCGGCCGGTCGGTACCTGGCAGCCCATCGCCCCCTGGCGGAACGCTATGTGACACACACCTACGAGGTCGGCGACATCCAGGCCTGCGCCTTGAGGTGACCGTCGTCCTATGGTTGTCCGATGCGCGCACACCGTATAGACCGCCCGGCCGATCTCGACGTGGTCCGTGAGTCCTATGATCGGGTGGCCGACAACTACGCCCACATGGTGGCGACGACGGGAGTCGGCGACATCCGTCGCCATCCCTGGCTCAAGGCGTCCATCGACGTCTTCGCCGACACCGTGGGCGACCTCGGGCCCGTCCTCGACGTCGGCTGCGGACCCGGAATGGTGACCGCCTACCTCGCCGAACGCGGACTCGACGTGTCCGGAGTCGACCTCTCACCCCGCATGATCGAAAACGCGCGCCGTCTTCATCCGCAATGCCGCTTCAGCGTCTCCTCCGCCACCGACCTCCACCTTGAGGAAGCGTCGCTCGGCGGCGTACTCGGGTGGTGGTCGCTGTTCACCCTCCCTCGCGACGTCCTTCCCCAGGTCCTCGCCCTGTTCGCGCGCGCCCTGAAGCCTGGCGGACACTTCATCACCGGGACACACGTCGGCGACGAGGACGTGGCGCGCACCGAGGCCTACGGAGGTGTGCCCGTTCGCTGGACGACACACAAATGGCGGCCGGAACAACTCGTGGACCTGATCGAGCAGGCCGGCCTGCACCCGGTCGCCGAGCTTCGGTTCCCCGCGGCTGAGCACACCGGGCCGAGCGTGGTCGTCATGGCCGAGCGCCCCGCCTGAGGACCGGCCGCGCCCGGTCCTCAGGCCCGGTCACCCGGCGGGCCGGGCCCACGAGCCGGCCGTGAGGAATTCGATGAGCGCGGCGTTCACCTCTGCCGGGCGTTCCTGCTGTGTCCAGTGTCCGCAGCCCGCCAGTTCGAGGGGCGCGCGTCGCAGGTTGGGCATCAGATCGGGCAGGCGCGCGATGAGTTCGGGCGCGCCGGGGAAAGCGGGAACGGGGTCGCGGTCGCCGTAGATGTACAGGGCGGGCGGGGTGACGACGGCGTCGTGCCAGGGCGCGGTCAGTTCCCAGTTGCGGTCGAGGTTGCGGTACCAGTTGAGGGCTCCGGTGAAGCCCTTGGAGAAGCTCTCGGTGAGCGCGTCGAGGTCCTCCTCGGTGAACCATTCCGGCAGTACGTCGGGGTCCGTCATGGTGGCGAGCCAGCCCTGCTCCGGGGCGACGAGCGGCTGCTCTCCCGTGTCGGGAGCGTCGCCGGAAATCGAGTAGAAGATTTTCCGCAACGCGGTGCGGGTGTCCCTCGCGAGCTCGGCGTCGGCGACACCGGGGCGGTTGAAGTAGTTCCAGTAGAAGCGGCCACCGAACCTTTTCTCCATGGCGGCCAGCGGAGGCTGCGCGCCGCGGAAGGGGGGTGGCACGCTCAGACCGGCCACCCCGAGCACCATGTCCGGCCGCAGCAGCGCGGTGTTCCAGGCGACCGGCGCGCCCCAGTCGTGCCCGACGACGTACGCCTTGTCCTCGCCCAGTGCCCGGATCAGACCGACGACGTCCCCGACCAGATGGAGGATGCTGTACGCGTCGACGTCGTCGGGATGGTCGCTGCGCCCGTATCCCCGCTGGTCGGGGGCGACCACTCGGAAGCCCGCCTCGACCAGGGGACCGAACTGGTGGTGCCAGGAGTGCCATGACTCGGGGAAGCCGTGCAGGAGCACGACCAGGGGGCCTTCGCCCTCCTCGGCGATGTGCAGCCGAATCCCGTTCGTGTCGACCATTCGATGCTCAACCATGTACACGAGCGTACGCGCCATGATCGTCGGCGACCGCTCGCCATCGACACGGGTCGGCCGCGCCCGCAAGTGCGAGGCAAAAGCCTTCTTTCCCACGGCATGAGCTGGCCCAATGGCCAACCAGGCTGGCAAATGCATGTGCCCCGGACGCGGGTTCGGGTACGGTCATCCGGGAGGCGGCAGCCCGGGTGGACGGCGGCTGCCCCGGGATGAGTGGAGCCTGATGAGTCCGGCGCAGGTCGCGGGTGTCCTGGTCGTGGAGCACATGCCGCACGAGGGCCCGTACGCCCTGGGTACGGCGCTGGCGGCGGCCGGACTGCCGGTGCGGGTGTGCCGGACGTGGGCGGGGGACGCGGTGCCGGACACGCTGGCCGATGTGGTCGCCCTGGTGGTGATGGGCGGGCCGATGGCGGCGTACGAAGACTTTCCCAGCCGTACGCGGGAGTTGGCGCTGTTGCGCGCCGCGCTCGATGCCGAGGTGCCGGTGCTCGGCGTGTGTCTGGGTGCCCAGTTGCTGGCCGTGGCGGCGGGCGGTACGGCCCGCGCCGGTACCGATGGCCTGCAGGTCGGCTGGAGCGAGGTACGGCTGTCTCCGGCCGTGCACACCGACCCGCTCTTCACCGGCGTGCCCGAGCGGCTCCGCGTCCTGCAGTGGCATGGCGACACCATGGACCTGCCGTCCGGGGCCACCCTGCTGGCCTCCTGCGACCGCTATCCGGTCCAGGCGTTCCGGATCGGCGGCTCGGCCTGGGGTCTGCAGTTCCACCTGGAAGTGGACGCGCCGGCGGTCGGCGCCTTCGCCGTGGCGTTCCCGGACGAAGCGGCCATCGCACCGGCCCTCGTCGAGTCCGCCCCCGTTGAGCTGGCCGCACTGGCACCACACCGTGACGGTGTGTTCGCGCGCTTCGCCGCCCTTGTCGCGGAGCGGGCGGCGGTGACCGCGACCCGTACCTTCTTCACACCCCGCGCCGCCGTCTGGGAAGAGCGCTTCACCGCCCAAGGCCCGGTCTACGCGGCGGCCGTCTCCCGGATGGGGCTGCGTCCGGGGCAGCGCGCGCTGGACGTGGGCTGCGGCAGCGGCCGGGCGCTGCCCGCACTGCGTGCCGACGTCGGCGAGGAGGGTGTCGTGCTCGGCGTGGACATCACCCCGGCGATGCTCACGGCCACCGCGAAGGAAGGCCGCGCCGGCCTCGCCCGGCTGTTGCTGGCCGACGCCTGCCGTCTGCCGCTGTCGGCCGGGGCGGTGGACGGCATCTTCAGCGCGGGCCTGGTCAACCACGTGCCCGATCCGGTGGCGGCCCTGCACGAGTGGGCCAGGGTGACCGCCCCCGGCGGTGTC
Organism: Streptomyces violaceusniger Tu 4113; assembly: GCF_000147815.2. Lineage (NCBI taxonomy): Bacteria > Bacillati > Actinomycetota > Actinomycetes > Kitasatosporales > Streptomycetaceae > Streptomyces > Streptomyces violaceusniger. The sequence continues at coordinate 3,530,679 of NC_015957.1, forward strand.
CTGCTGCTCTTCCACCCCTCCGGCCGCGCCGAACGCGCCGCCCGCCACGGCCGTCCCCTCGACCCGGACGACCCGCTGGCCGAGGAGAACCTGCGCCCCGCCCTCAACGCGGCGGGCTGGGCGCCCACTTGCTACGAGGACGCGCCCCGGCACTTCCTGGCCCGCGCCGTGCGCATCGGCTGACGGCCCGGACCCGCCGCGCCCCAGAGCTTCCAGATACTCGTTGATGTCCTCGAGCCGGCATTGGTGACGTCGTGTCCTCCTGATCGAGGAGAATCGGACGATGCTCATCACCGAAGACCGAGTCCTGGTGGACACGGACACCAGGAGTAGGTCCCGCCCCACGGCCAACGCCTGCGTACCGTCCGGGTGTCCCCGGACAGCATGGTCCTTCGGTTCCGGGGATGAGCCGGGTACTGGTTGAGCCACGCGGGTGCGCTGATGCTTCTTCCCGCAGGCCGGACCGCCTGCGATGAAGCGCATCACCTTCGGAGGCGATCATGCCGAAACACCTTGTCTTCCACCTGGCGGTGACCACGGCCGGCGCCGTGATCGGACTGACCGCGGTCTCGTCAACAGCGGAAGCGGCCGCGCCACCCCTGACGCACCCGCGGATCGTTGCCCACTTCGACCGTCCGGCCGGGCAGGTGGCGGAGAGCGTCATCGTGCGGCCGAACGGGTCGGCGGATGTCGGCCTCATCCTGTCGCGGCAGGTGGCTCACGTCACGCTCGGCGGACGTGTTGAGGTAGTGGCGACCATGCCTCTCCCCGCGGATGGGGGCGTGAACACCCCTGGCACCGGATCCGCCGCGGTGACGGGGATCGAACGAACGGGAGACGGAACTCTCTACTTCCTGTATTCGGCAGGGGACGAATACCTCACCGGTCTATGGAAACTGCGCCCGGGAGGCAAGCCGGAGCGCGTCGCCGCTCTGCCGGCGGCGAGCTTCCTCAACGGACTTGCCAGGGACGACCGTACGGGGAACTTCTACATCACCGACTCCACACAGGGCGGAGTGTGGCAGGTCGGATCGCACGGCGGAACCGCCAAGCTCTGGGCCGCGGGAGAGGATCTCGCCCCGACGCACTTCTTCGGCGCCAACGGCGTGAAGGTGCACGACGGAGCCGTCTGGATCTCCAACATCGATCGAGGAACAATCCTTCGGATACCGCTGACAGACACGGGAACCGCTGGTCCGCATCAGGTCATGGCAGCCGGACTCGACAGCGTCGATGATTTCGCCTTCACCGGCCGCGGTGATCAGCTCCTGGCCGCACTCAATGTCCCGAGCGAACTGGTCCTCATCACTCCGGGCAAGGCCGACCGTACCGTCCTCGATGAGAGCGATGGTCTGCAGAACACCACATCGGTGGCGGTCGACGGCGACACGGTCTACGTCGCCAGCGGTGCGCTCACCACAGGCGGGGATGCGAATCTGCTGACGGCCCATCTCGGTCACCACGACTAAGGTGACCGCGGCCGCTTTATCCCAGGAACGGCAGTACCATGCTACCGACCGCAGGGTCGGCAACAATGGCAACATGAGTCGTCCAGAGAACTCGCTGGGGAACGCGCTGCGTGCATGGCGTGCCCGAATTACGACTGCAGACGTTGGACTGCCGTCCACCCGCCGGCGACGCACCGCCGGCTTGCGCCGCGAAGAGCTTGCCCATCTGGCGGGAATATCCACGGATTACCTTCTCCGTCTTGAACAGGGCCGGTCCCGGCGCCCCTCTCGCGACGTCGTGGCCTCACTCGCCCGCGCGCTGCGACTCAGTACGGATGAAACCTGCCATCTGCACCTGGTGGCCAGGCTTCTTCCGCCGACGCCCCTCAAGATCCCGCAACTCATGCCGCCTGGAGTGCAACGGCTCGTCAGCCGCTGGGGGAACATTCCGGTGGGAGTGTTCTCCGCCTCATGGACCCTGCTGACCTGGACATCCATGTGGACGGCCCTGCTGGGTGACCCGTCCCTCCGATCGCCAGAAGAACGAAACCTGGTACGCGCGGTGTTCAACGAGCCACCGGACATGGGTCAACCGCTCTTTCCCGCCGAGCAGAACACCACCGAATTCAAAGCTGCTCTCGTCGTAGACCTTCGGATAACGCGCGGAGCATATCCTCACGATGAGGACTTCAGAGTTCTGATCGATGAGGTCATGAGTAACAGCGAAGAGTTCCGATCCCTCTGGAGCACCCCAGCGCTCGGCTCCCGCCTGGGCGGCCACAAACGCCTGCGGCATCCTCTTGTGGGCGAGATAGGTCTCGACAACGATGTACTGAAGGTGCCTGACCACGATGTGCGGGTCGTCACCTATACGGCAGAGCCGGGCACGTCGGACGAGGAAAAGCTGGAGTACTTGCGAATTGCCGCCGCCCGGACCACCGTCTGACGGCATGACGACTGAGCTCGGCCCGGTCTACGCGCCGCGGTCATCTACAGTGCTGTAGATTTTCCTCGTGGTTCATCGAGCACCGGAGCCGCGTTCACAGGGGCCGCCGCGATGCCTCGGCGTGCTGCGACGCCACCACCCCACCATCCATGGAGAAAGCAGGCACCCATGCTAGGGATAAGCGAGCTGGCCCTCCTCCTCATCGTGGTCATCGTCGTCATCGAGGCCAAGAAGCTCCCCGAACTGGTCCGTTCCATGGGCAAATCGGCCCGTATCTTCAAGAGCGAAGCCAAGGCGATGGCATCCGACGACGACGGTCAGCGGGACCCCTCCGGTCCGAGGGTCATCAAAGCCCGGCCCGGCGATGCGATCAGCTCCCGGACGACGGACACCGAGCCCGGCAGCGGAAACAGCGGCACCGGACCGCGCTGACGCCGCCAGGAGGGGCCTGTCGGGTACGGCGCTGGTGTGGCCGACTGCTCGTAACCACCTATGGCAACAGGCCGAACACCGCTGCCCCCACGTGCTTTCGCGATATCCGGTCGAGCAGGACGGTGGAAGCCGCTTCCGCCACCGGTTCGGGGACCGGCCTCACGGCGTCGTCCGGGTACGCCGTGTCAGGCCCGGACAACGCGTGCAGCAGGCGGTCGAGACCCCGCTGGTGCCGGGCGAAGACGCGTGGTGGAACCCACCGGCCCCGGGCCTTCTGCGCCGCCGGCGCCTCGTCCACCCCCCACGTCCAGGAGCACCACGTGCAGCTCCCGTTGCTCCCGCCGGGTGTGCCGGGCCGGCCGCATCCGATCATTTGAAGCCAAGGGAAGCGAGGGGTGCCGTGGCGGCGCGCGAGGGGGCTCTACAAACCTGTAGATTCTGTTTTCTCCTCACAATGGAGGTATTACTGACAAGGAGATGCAGATGACGCTGTGGGACCGCCTCAAGGACTCGGTCCAGACGATGCAGGCTCAGCTCACGGCGAAGAAGAACGATTTGCGGAGCGGGGCCTTCCGGGACGCCAGCATGGCGATGTGTGCCTTGGTGGCGGCGGCGGACGGCACGATCGATCCGTCCGAGCGGCAGCGCGTCGCCCAGCTCATCGCCACCAACGACGTGCTCCAGAACTTCGCCCCGGACGAGCTGCACCGCCGCTTCGAGGACCACCTCGACGAGCTCACCACGGACTTCGCCCTCGGGATGGCGAGCGCCATGCGGGAGATCGGCAAGGCGAAGAGGAGGCCCGCCGAGGCCCGGGCCGTCATCCAGATCGGCATCGTCATCGGCTGCGCCGACGGTTACTTCGACGACAGCGAACGGGACGTCGTCCGCGAGGCTTGCTCAGCCCTGGACATCCCTCCGACCGAGTTCGACCTCCACCGCCCCCTCCGCGTCCCCCGCCCGTACCGGGGCCCGGACGAGCTCCCACCGGCGGCCGGCGACCAGGCGTCCGAGCGGACGGGCTCCGGTACGGCACAGGGGATACGCCCCGGGGGCGCCGTACCCGGCGACGACCTCCAGGTCTTCCTCAAGGCGCTGACCAGCGGAACCCGGCAGAGGCTCTTCGCGCACTTCCTCGATGGCGAGGAGCTGACCGTCGGCGAGGTCGCCGAGCGTGCCGGGCTCGGCCCGTCGACCACCTCCGAGCACCTCGCGGTCCTCCGGCGCGGTGGCCTGCTCCAGTCGACGCGCAGCGGCAAACTGGTCCGCTACCGCGCCGACCGGGAAGGCATCGCCGAACTGCTCGGGCAGCTCCACTCCTACCTCCTCGCCCCCTCCGGGCCACAGGACCCCCCTCTTACCCAGGGCTGAGCGGCCGGCCTCCCGCCCTCATCGGATGCGACGCGGGTCAAGCTATGAGCAGGCGGAGGCCGAGATCTGCCGCGTCGAGGTCGGCGAGGTCGCTGTTGCGCCTGGCCCACCGGCCGGAGTCGAGGTCGTCGCCGAGGCCTCGCACCGCCCGCTGCTCGGCCTTGGGTCCGACCCTCGTCCACACCGACACCGCACGGCGCACGTGATCCTCCAGATACGCCCCCGGTCGGCGCCAGTATGCCTCGAACAGGCCGTCGGCGCAGTCCCACGGGATGGGCACCGGCTCAGCGCGGGCGCCGATCGCGTCGGCCATCCCAGCAAGCGAGGGAAACTCCGCGAGGACGGCGGCGAACTCGGGCAGGTAGTCGCGGGTGAGCCAGAACCGGTCCTGCCATCCCGGCTCGTCGGTGTCGAACGTGAGCACCACCACACGTCGGGCCACGCGCCGCATCTCGCGCAGCCCCGCTATCGGGTCCCCCCAGTGGTGAACGGTGGAGACGGCCATCGCGACGTCGAAGGACTGGTCCTCGAACGGCAGACTCTCCGCGGCGGCGGCCACACACGGCGCCGAGCCGGCAGGCCGCTGCCCCCGCATGACCGCCGATGGCTCCACCGCGGTCACGTCGCGATCAGCAGGCTCGTAGGAGCCGGTGCCCGCCCCGACATTCAGCACCGTTTCCGCGTCGCCGAGCGCGTCCCAGATCTGCCCGGCGATCCGCGGCTCGGTACATCGCGTCGCGGTGTAAGCGCCGCCGATCGCGTCGTACAGCCGTGCACCGAGCATCTCCAGTTGCTCCTCCGGTGTCACCATCAGTCCCTTCGCCCGTGCCTCCAGTTCTCTGTCGATGGCCGCCACCATGGCGTCAGCGCGATCGCGCCGCTCCAGCAGGAGGCCTCGCAGTCGGCGCAGGTGCGCGACCGCGTCGGTGGACGGGTCGCCGACCAGTTCCGCAACCTCCCGCAGCCCGAAGCCCAGCCGCCGATAGGCCAGCACCTCCCGCAGCCGCTCCACGTCGCCCGCCGAATAGGCCCGGTACCCGGCCGTGGTCCGCGCCGACGGCCGAACGAGCCTGATCTCGTCATAGTGATGCAGCGTGCGGACACTCACGCCGGCCAGCTCGGCCACGCGTCCCACAGTCCAGTGATCTTCCACGGCACCGACTATGCAGCCTGACGTGACGTGAGGGTCAAGAGCCCTACTCAAGGGCCCTGCTCAAGAGCCCTACGGGTGCGCCGGATTCGAACTGCTCCGCAAGATGATCCTGCTTCAGTAACCCTCCGCGACCACTCCCCAAGATCTGTGCCAGAACCCAAAAGTCACTGATATTGATCACGATGCCCGCTCCAAAACGACTCCCGAAGTCGCGGGTTGGCCCGCGCCGCGAGCTGCACGGTGAGCAGGAACCGATGGTGGCGGCGGCGGGCCAGATGCGCGTGCTCGTGAGCGAACAGTGCCCGGCGCTCGGCCGCATCCAGCCCGGTGAGCATCCCGGTACTCACCACGCCCTCACGTCAGTCGCCGATGGGCTCGTGGGCCCGGGAGCGGGCCCACGAGCGGTGGCTACCGGGATGAGTCGGGGTACGCGGCGGTCGCGCGGATTTCGACGAGGAGTCCCGGGCTGGCGAGGCCGCTGACCCCGATGATCGTCCAGGTCGGGTAAGGCGCTTCGACGAGGCGCTGCTTGGCCTCGATGAAGCCGGGCAGGTGCTGGCGGATGTCGACGTGGTAGCTGGTGACGTCGACGAGGGCGGACAGGTCGAGGTTCTCCAGTCGAAGGATCTCCTCGATCTTCCGGATGGCGATCTCGGTCTGCTCCTCGATGGTGTCCGGGATGGTTCCGTCGGCTCGGCGGCCGATCGTTCCCGCGATGAACAGGAGGCCGTGCGCGCGGACCGCGGCGGAATAGCCGAAGCCCGCGAAGGCGCTGGTGGTTTGCCCGAAGACTGCGTTGTCCTCAGGGATCTCGACGGTGTGGACGGTCATGGCGGTGCTTCCTTTTCTCTGTTGATGAAAGGCGTGGAGTCCGCGGAGTCAGTTGCCCCAGCGGGACGAACGGCAGGCGTGCTCCAGCCGGGTCCGGCCGAAGGTCTCGCGTTCGCGGAGGAATTCGCCGGGAATCGCGTACCGGGGTGCGTTCGTCGGGTTCTTCGCGGCCTGCGCGACGATCGCGTCGGTGAGTGAGCGGATCATGTCCAGCCGTGGATAGGCGGCGTGCACGGCGTCGGCCTGCTCATCGGTGACGGCGTCGACGTGGTCGGCACCCAGTGCGCCGCCGAAGTCGAGGGCGACGCCTTCGCGGACGAGCACGCACAGCGTGCCGCGGCGTTCCGCGATGCCCGGTGAGGTGTGCAGGGCGATGGCCTGCCAGACCTGGTCGGCGTCGGCTGCGGGCACTCCGCGTTCGATGAGGAATGTGGCGGCCCGGTCGGCGCCTTCGACCTCGAACCGCTGGCTGTGCGGGCCGTCCGACGCCACGCCGAGGTCGTGCATCGCGCACGCGGCGAACAACAGGTCGTCGTGGTAGTCGTGGCCGACGGCCAGGCCGAGGCGGCCGGCCACCAGCCGGGCGAACAGATAGCTGCGGACGCTGTGGTTGAACACGGACGGCGTTTCCACCGGTCGGATGAAGTTCACGACGGCGTCGGCAAGTGGTGTGCCGGGCAGCGTGATCAGGTCGGCGGTCGCCTCGTGGGTAGATCCGGTCATGTCCTCAGCCTGGCCGCGACCGCCCTGACCTGGCGAGAGGCAAAATTTCCTCACTTCGATAGAATCTTGCCATGACAGTGCATCGAGTCGCGGTCCTGGCGCTGGACGGGGTCACCCCGCTCGACCTGGCGATCCCGACGCAGATCTTCACCACCCGGCCGGAAACCCCTTACGAGATGACCCTGTGCGCGCTGGACGCGAAGGTGGTCACCAGCGCGGGGTTCGCCCTGGTAGCCGACGGGGAGCTGGAGCAGGTGCGCACCGCAGACACCGTGGTCGTGCCGGGATTCGAACCGATCCTCCAACTGCCGGACGCCGTGCTCGGCACGCTTGCCGAGGCCCGCGACCGAGGCACGCGTGTGGTGTCGATCTGCACGGGCGCCTTCGCACTGGCCGCGGCGGGCGTGCTGGACGGGCTGCACGCCACGACTCACTGGAAGCACATCGACGAGCTCCAGCGGGGCTTCCCGGCCGTCAAGGTCGACCGCGACGTGCTCTACGTCGACGAGGGCGACGTGCTCACCTCGGCCGGGGTGTGCTGCGGCATCGACCTCTGCCTGCACCTGGTGCGCCGCGACCTGGGGGCGGTGGTGGCCAACGAGATCGCCCGCGGTCTGGTGGCCGCCCCCCACCGGGACGGTGGGCAGGCCCAGTACGTGCCGGCTCCGGTCGCGGTGGCCGGTCAGGCGTCGCTGTCCGGTACCCGGGGATGGGCCCTGCACCGGCTCGGCGAACCGCTCACACTGCGCGTGCTCGCCCGGCACGCGGGTCTCTCGCAGCGCACCTTCATGCGCCGGTTCACCGAGGAGACGGGCACGACCCCGTTGCAGTGGTTGCAGGGCGCCCGCCTCAGCAGGGCGCGGGAACTGCTGGAAACCACGGACCACCCGATGGATCGGGTGGCGCGGGACTGCGGACTGGGCACGGCAGCCAACCTGCGGCTGCACTTCCGACGCGCACTGGGCACCACCCCCACCGCCTACCGCCGCACCTTCGGACGCTCGACGTCGCGCGGTCCGGCCTGTTCACGTACGAGTTGAGGCGTATGCGGGCACCGGAACAGCGGGCTGTCCGGTGACCGCGTGGCGTCACAGGCGCTCTGTCTCTGTGGGCAGCGGGTCGAGCACTGGGTTGGTGAGGTGCTGGTAGATGATCGAGGTGCGGAAGCTGAGAATCTCCCGGCGGTTGGTGAACTGGTCCAGGAGGAAGGCGTGCAGGTGGTCGATGTCCGGGGCGGTGACGTGGACGAGGAAGTCGTCGCTGCCGGCCATCGTGTAGACGGAGACCACCTCTGGTAGCTGGGTCACCGACCGTTCGAAGGCGGCGACGACATCCCGGCGCAGAGGCCGGACCTGGGTGAAGACCATCGCCTGCACGGAGCGGTTGAGTGCCCGCAGGGAGACTTGGGCCCGGTAGCCCTGGATGATGCCGCGCTTGTGCAGCAACCTGGTGCGTTCGAGGCAGGTGGAGGGGGCGATACCGAGCTTCTCGGCGAGGGCCCGGTTGGACTGCCGACCATCGGCCTGCAGATGGTGCACGATCGCCGAATCAAGTTCATCCATGGCTACCTCCTGCATCGCGATACCGAATTTACTTCGGCGTCACGTCGACCGTTCCGTGCATCAGCCTAGCTTCGGGGGCATGAGCCAAGCACTTGCACATGAGGACGTGATCATTCGACGCGGACGCCGTTCTGGGCTGCCGCTGATCGTGGCAGTCCACTCCCGGGCCCTGGGCCCGGCGGTCGGCGGCTGCCGACTGCGCCGCTACGACACCTGGCAGCATGGACTGGCTGACGCGCTGCGCCTGTCGGAGGCGATGACCTACAAGGCCGCGGTCGCCGGTCTGGACTTCGGCGGCGGCAAGAGCGTGATCGCCCTCGACAACGACACCGCACTCACTCCACAGTTGCGTGAGACCGCACTGGAGGATCTGGGCGAGTTGATCGCCTCCTTCCAGGGTTCCTACCGCACCGGCCCCGACGTCGGCACCGGCCCCGAGGACATGGTGGTCCTGCGGCGTTTCTCGCCGTACGCGTACTGCGCGCCCGAGGGGCACGGCGGTACCGGCAATTCCGGAGGCCCGACCGCCACCGGCGTTCTGGCGGCCCTGCGCGCCGGTGCGCGGCATGTATTCGGCGATGCCTCCTGCACCGGACGGACCGTGGTGATCAGCGGCTTCGGGTCGGTGGGCAGCGGTATTGCCGCCGGCCTGGCCGCCAAGGGCGCGCATGTCGTCGTGTCGGACCTGGAAGCCTCCCGTAAGGAGGCGGCCCTGGCGAGCGGGTACGGATGGGTCGAGCCCGGTCAGGCTCTGTCCGCGCCGGCCGACATCCTGGTCCCGGCTGCCGTCGGCGGTGTACTCAATGACGTGACCGTCCCGCAGATCACCGCGCGCCTGGTCGTCGGCCCGGCGAACAACCAGCTCACCGAGGAGCGCGTGGCCGATGCCCTCGCGGAGCGGGGCATTGTCTGGGTGCCCGACTATGTCGCCAGTGCCGGCGGTATCGCCTACGCCCTGAGCCGGGAGTCGGAGAACTACAGCCACGAGGCCGCGCAGAAGCGGGTGGAGGGCATCGGCGACACCGTGACCCGCCTCCTTGACCTGGCGCTCTCGGCCGGCACCACCCTGCTGCGGGCGGCCCAGCAGATTGCCGAGCGCCGACTGGCGTCCTCGGACTTGGAGGCCCACGCCGTCTGATGGCCGGCGGGCACGTCGGACATGCACTTCGCCGGCGCCTTGGACCAGGAGTCCGGTATCCGGCCAGTGCTCTGCCTCTTGCCGGGGCACCGGCTCGCCGATCCGGTTACGGTCGGCCATGGTCGTGCTCGCGTCCGCCGGCGGCAACACGGTGCCGGCCATCGTCCGCCTCGTGCAGGCGGACGGGCAGGTCACCCACCGGACCGCGCGGGGCTGCCGAGGGCATCCAGTGACGGGCGGAGTCCCGGCAGGGACGATGAGCCGCTCCCTCCTGGAGCGGCTGTCCCGGACCTGCGGGAACGTCTCAGGCCCGCCGCTTCGGACAGGACCGGGCAGGTGGCTGAGAAGCCCATGCCGGCCGCCCTCAGACCGCCGCTCCTTCGACGACCGGCAGGGCGCGTGCCGACGCCGCGCCGAAGGAGCCATCTCGGTGGGCTGGGCCGGGCGTTGGCTCCGGCGCGGGTCCCGGCGGCGCATCGGCTGACTCGGGGCGGAGTCAGTCCGTGCCGCGGCGCTGGTCGCCGCTTGTCTGCCGGAGCCGGTCGGCGTGGCGGGCTACGGTGTCGACGCGGTCCGCGAGGTCGGTATGACGTGCTGACAGGTGCTGATGGGCTTCGGCGAGCGGGGTGACGAGCTGGGCGGCGTCGTCGTGGGCGAGGGCGTCCGTCAGCCGGGCGATGTGGTTACGGGCCTCGGCGGGCAGATCGGTGAGGGAGGTGACTTGCCCGGCGAGCCGACGCAGGTCGGCCGCGTTGCCCCGGGCCCATGAGGTGACGGTGCGGTCGGCGGCGCGGCGGTCGCGGGTGGCCTGTACTCGCTGCTCCCCGGTGGCGCCGGGGGTTCCGGGGCGTACGCGCAGGTAACGACGCTCGGCGGCCTGGCGGCTCGCCACGCCCAGGGGGTGTGCGAGCTCGGCCCAGCTGGCGCCCGCCTCGCGAGCCGTCTCGATCAGCCACGGTTCCCACCCGGCGAGTTGGTCCCTGACCTCCCGCAGCAGCAACAGCGCGGCCAGGGCCTCCTCCGAGCTGGTCCGGTGCGGCTCCGGCCCTCGGCCCGGTGGGGCGGTGGCGGTGCGCACGACCTCGTTGATGGCCTCCAACGCCGCCGAGGTGGCGTGGAACGACGTGGGGGCGGGGTGGGTGTCGGGTTCGCGAGACTCCTCCGGGCTGACCATGGCGTATCCCTCCTTCGTCATCGGGTTGACGACAGAATCATTTGTCATCGTTCCGATGACATGCTACAACGGAGGGCAGGTTACAGCGCATTGGCGGTACTGCCCAAAGCAGACAAGCACACTGGAGGTGTTTCACGATGTTGATGCGCACCGACCCGTTCCGCGAGCTTGACCGGCTCACCCAGCAGCTCATGGGCTCGTCCGGCACTTGGTCCAGGCCGTCCACCATGCCGATGGACGCCTACCGTGAGGGTGACGACTATGTGATCGCCCTCGACCTCCCCGGCGTCTCGACCGATGCGATCGACATCGATGTCGAGCGGAACATGCTCACCGTCAAGGCAGAGCGGCGGCCGGTCGCCAAGGCCGACGATGTGCAGATGGAGCTGTCCGAACGGCCTCTCGGAGTCTTCTCCCGCCAGCTGATGCTGGCCGACACCCTCGACACCGAGCACATCACGGCAGACTACGAAGCCGGTGTCCTGACGCTGCGCATCCCCGTCGCCGAGCGGGCCAAGCCCCGCAAGATCGCCATCGGCGAGGGCGCCGGGCGCAAGCAGATCAGCGGCTGACGCCGGGGGTATGCACCATCGCGGGCGGAGGACGCCAGGAAGGCCGGGCGCTTCCTTCCCGTCCTCTGCCCCGTCCTCCGCGACCTCCGCGATCACTCGCGTACACCATCATGACAAGCAAGCATGACGAGAAAGGCAATCGACCCAGCCATGCCGGTCCAGTCCGAATACGCCCCGACCGCAGCGGAGATGAGGTTCGACCAGATGCTGGAGAAGGTCCGCTATGAAGGGGCCTACCCCACCCGTGAACGGGCCGAGACGGTCGTCCGTGCCGTGCTCGCCGGCCTGGGCCGGCAGCTCACCGGCGATGAGCGGGTCGACCTCGCCGCCTGTCTGCCCGTGGAGGCGGCCCGGGCGCTCGCCGACCAGATCCCCGCCCCCGAGCCCCTCACCGGCTGGGGCTTCGTCAAGGACATCGCCACCCGGGTGGGCGGCACTCCCGCCACCGCTCGCTGGGACACCGGCTCCGTCCTCAAGGTCGTCACGCAACTCGCGGGAGACGGGCTGGTGGACCGTATCCTCGCCCAGCTTCCCTCCGGCTATGCCCTCCTGTTCGGCCGGATCGAGTTGACGCGCGCGGCCTGACTGCCGACGCCTTTCAGCAGCGCCATCCGTACCTCAGTGTGGTGCGGATGGCGCCCGGGCATGCCTCGACGTACCAGCTCAGGTTGGAGTCCTTGTCCCTGGTGCCGGTGGCCCCGCCGCGCTGGGGGATGCCGGCGGGGAGACGAGGGCCGTCCGTGTGGAGACCCCGGAAGAGCGGGCCGACCGTAGGTGAGCCGAGTTGCAGGGGCGGGGGCAGGGGCGGGGGCAGGGGCAGGGGTGAGCCTACGGGCCGGGTGGCTGCGGCTCGGAAAGAGGCCGAAACGATCGGCGACAGCGTCTTGCGCCGGGGCTTAATGACGTTTGTAGGCGGAAATGATTACGCCCGAACGGTTGTCCCGGTTACGGTCGGTTGGTTCTGAGGGAAGGGACCTGTGGTGGGTGTGCCCCTGTACCTGCGGCCGCGACTGGAACCACCGCTCACCGGGCTGCTGGACGCCGGACCGTTCCTGCACTCCCTTGTCGACGCGCTCGGATCTCCGCTCAACGTGCTGCTCCCGGAGCGGATCGCCGAGAACACCGAACGGTTTCGCGACGTCTATCGCCGTCACCACCTCGCCGGGCGGGTGTACTTCGCGCACAAGGCGAACCGGTCCAGCTCCCTGGCGCGGCGGCTGGCGGCGGAGGATCCGGCCGCGGTGGGGGTTGACGTGGCCTCGCTGGGGGAGTTGCGGCACGTCCTGGGGTGCGGCTTCACTCCGGAGCGGATCATGGCCACCGGGCCCAAGGATCCGGAGTTCCTGTGGCTGGCCGCCCGCGTCGGGGTGACAGTGAACCTCGATTCACGCGGCGAGCTGGAGCAACTGGCCGATCTGGTACGCAAGTACGCCTTGCCCCGGGTCGATGTCCTCCTGCGCCTCTCCGAGTTCGAGTCGGCCGCGGGTCCCGAGGCGTCCGGTGTGCGGGTGCTCTCACGGCGCAGCCGCTTCGGCTCCCCGGCAGGGGAGGCGGGCGAGCTGCTGTCCGCTGTGGAACGCCACCGTGACGCCGTGGAGCTGACCGGTGTCGCGTACCACCTGGACACCACCGGTTTCGCCGAGAAGGTCCGCGCGCTGGAACGCTGTGTGATGGTCATGGACGAGTGCCGGGCCCGGGGCTTGGCGCCGCGCGTCGTCGACATCGGCGGCGGCTTCGGGGTCGGCTACGTCGCCGACGCCGGTGAGTGGGAGAGCTACACCACCGCGCTGACCGAGGCGGTGCTCGGCACCCGTCCGGCCCTGACCTGGCGCGGGCACGGCTACGGGCTGCGCAACGAGGGCGGCACGGTGCGCGGGGCCGCGGCGCTCTACCCGGCGCACCGCCCCACCGCCGGGCCCGGCTACCTCGATGAGCTGCTCTCGCTGTCCGCACCCGCGCTGGGCCGCCCGTCGGCCACCCTGCTCCTGGAGCACCTTTACGACCTGTGTGCCGAACCGGGCCGGGCCCTGGTCGACCAGTGCGGGCTCTCGCTGGCGCGAGTCCTGGACGTACGGCGTACGGGGGAGGGGGCGGGGCCGGGGGAGTATCTGGTGCGTCTCGGCATGAACGCCGGGGACGTGAGCCTGGAGGAGCACGGTGTACTCGTCGACCCCGTCCTGCTGCCCCGTACCGGAGGGGGAGGGGAGAGAGACGAGGAACCGGTGGGGGTGTACCTCGTCGGCAATCTCTGTCTGGAGGCCGATCTGATCACGCGGCGCATGGTTTTCCTCCCCCGGCTGCCGCGCACCGGCGACCTGCTGGCCTTCGCCAACACCGCGGGCTATGCGATGGACTTCCACGCCCATCACGCACAACGGCAGCCGGTCGCCCGCACGGTCGCGGTCGTACGGGAGGGGGGCTCCTGGCGCTGGTGCCTGGACGAGGAGTACTGGCCGATCACCAACGCGGGGGGAGCGTTGTCATGAGGTACGACAGCATCACGGAGGCCATCGGCAACACGCCGCTGGTACGCATCGACCCGGCCGTGCACGGCCTGCGCCACATCGACCTGTACGCGAAGCTGGAGATGCTCAACCCGTTCGGCTCGGTCAAGGACCGGCCCGCCTGGAACATGGCCCTGCCTCATCTGGAGGCCGCGGGCCGGCGCGGTGAGACGGTCGTGGAACTCTCCAGCGGCAATACGGCCAAGGCTCTCGCCCTGCTGGCGGGCATGCACGGGCTGCGGTTCAAGAGCGTGACCAACCGGATGCGGGTGCCGGAGATCAAGGAACTGCTTCTGCTGCTGGGCGCCGAGATCGAGGAACTGCCCGGGCAGAGCGAGTGCCTCGACCCGACCGACACCGACGATCCCCTGACCCGCTTCCACCAGGCGCTGACGGAGCCGGGCAGCGCGTATCTGCACACCGATCAGTACTTCAACCCGCGCAACACCGAGGCGCACGCGGCGGGCACCGGCCCGGAGATCGTCAAGGACCTGGACGGGCGGGCGCCCGACTGGTTCATCGCCTGCGTCGGCACGGCCGGTTCGTCGACCGGCGTGGCCAGGGTGCTGCGCGAGCACGACCCGGAGGTACGGGTCCTCGGCCTGGTCGCCCACAAATCGGACTTCATCCCCGGCATCCGCACCATCGACGAGGTGCGCCAGGTCGGCCTGTTCGACCCGGCGACGTACGACACGATCGAGTCGGTGACCTCCGAGGAGGCCATCGACGGCATGCTGACGCTCATCCGGCGCTGCGGACTGCTGTCGGGACCGACCGGAGGCGCCGCCTACCAGGGGGCGATCCGCCATCTGCGGGCGGTGGACGCGGAGTTGACGGATCCGGGGTTCCGCCGGACAGCGGTCTTCATCGTCTGCGACCGGGCCGAGAGCTATCTGAGCTATGTGCGCCAGCGCCGGCCCGAACTCCTGGGGCAGCCCCGCCGCGGACACTTAGCCGCCGCCCTCACCGGCGCCGAGGTGGCGGCCCAGGCCAAGGTCATCGGCGTCGACGACGCCCGGCGGTGGATCGCCGACGCAGAGCCGCCCCCGCTCGTGGTCGATCTGCGGGGCCCGCACGCGTACGCCGCGCTGCACATCGAGGGCTCGGTCAACTTCGTCGACGAGCTTTTCGAGGAACTCGTCCGGGGCGGACTGCCCTTCAGCAAGCGGCGGCCGGTGCTGCTGGCCTGCCCGGTCGGCGAGAAGTCCGCCCGGTACGCCGCGCTGCTGACCCGGATGGGGCATCCCGATGTGCGCAGCCTGGCCGGCGGCATCGTCGCCTGGCGGGACGCGGGCGCGCCGCTGGTGAGGGAATGAACGCGGTGGACCCCGTGTGCGGGGAGGAGCGGGCCGAAGCGGCGGACTGGCAGCGCGAGGCGCGGGAGCAGTTCCCCATCATCGCCGCCCACCCCGAGCTGGCCTACCTCGACAGCGCGGCCACTTCCCAGAAGCCCAGAGCCGTCCTGGAAGCCGTCCAGGCATATCTGACGACCTCGAACGCCAACGCGGGGCGGGGCACCTACCCGTGGGCCAACCGCACCACGGAACTGGTGGAAGGGACCCGCCAGAGGGTCAAGGACTTCCTCGGCGACCCGGAGCCGCAGCGGTCCGACGTCCACTTCACCAGTGGCACCACCGAAGGGCTGCGCACCATCGCCCGTGACTGGCTCACCACGTACCTCGCCGACGGTGACGAGATCCTCGTTCCGTTCGGCGACCACCAGGCGAATCTGGACCCCTGGCTGGAGGCCCGGCGGCTGCTGGCCGACCGGGGAATCGACATCCGCGTGCGGGCACTGCCGTACCAGGTGGAGTCGGGTGACTACCACCACCGGGCGCTGGACCGGGTCGTCGGCCCGCGCACCCGCTTCGTCGCCGCCACGCACATCCACCACGTGTACGGCGGCGACATGAACGTGCACCGCATCCGTGCCGCCGTCGGCCCGGACGTCCCGATCGCTCTGGACGCCGCCCAGAGCGTGGGCCATCTGCCGGTCCGCGTCGACCAGTCCACGCTCGACGTGGACTTCGTGGTCTTCTCGGGGCACAAGGCCCTCGCGCTGCCCGGCTCCGGGGCGGTCTGGGCACGGAACTCGCGAGGGCCGGTGTTCCGGCCCGGCGGCTGGCACGGCACCCCCAACACCGTGGGCATCGCGTCTCTGGAAGCCGCGTTCGACTGGCTGGACACGGTCGGTACGGACCGGATCGCGCGCTGGACCGCCGCCCTCACGACCCGGCTGACCGACGGGCTGCGACGCCTTGCCGCGTACGAGATCCTGGGCTGCCAGTCCAGCCTGGCCGCCGGCTCCGTCGTCCCCGCCGCGCAGCGGCGCCACGGCATCGTCACTTTCCGGCACCACGACATCCGTTCGGATGACCTCGGCTTCATTCTTTTCAGCCATGGCTTCATGGTGCGGGCCGACAGTCTCTGCCAGGCCGGGGCGGCCGAGAAGGACGGCTCGGTGCGGGTCAGTCTGCACGTGTACAACACCGTGGACGAGATCGACCGCCTGCTGACTGTACTCGCGTCGCTCATGTAAAGCTGGAATGAAAACCGTTTCCACCTGTACATTCGGCGGTGTCCGCGACAGGTGACAGACGGAAGAGGTGGCGCGACCAGATGGGCGTGAGCATGGCGACGGCCAAAATGTGGGTGGAGCGCTGGGAGCGACAACAGCAGCACTACGCCGTCGACCGCGAGGAGCGGTTCACCGTGGTCGCCGATGTTGTCGAACACGTTACGGCCGGCCGCGACCGGCCTCTCGTCCTGGACCTGGGCTGCGGACCCGGCTCCCTGGCCGCCAGACTCGCCGAGCGCCTGCCGGACGCGGAGATCGTCGCCGTCGACATGGACCCGCTCCTCCTGGAACTCGGCCGCACCCACCACGCGGGCGCCGCCCGCTACGTCGACACCCTGATCGGCGACGACGGCTGGACCGACGCCCTCGAACTGGGCCGCCCCCTGGACGCGGCCGTCTCGACGACAGCCCTCCACTACCTCCCCGAGCCGACGCTCCTGTGCACGTACCGCCGTCTCGGGTCACTCCTGCGCTCCGGCGGTGCCCTCGTCAACGGCGACCACTTTCCCCAGGACGGCCCGCTCTGCTCGGAGCTCACCGCGCATGTGGGGCGCCGCCGGGCCGAGCGGGCAGGCAGTCACGGCCACGAGGACTGGGAATCCTGGTGGGCCGCGGCGGCCCGGGACCCCGAACTGGCCGACCTGTTCACCCAGCGTGAGCAGCGCCGCCCCGCAAGCGGCGGTGGCAACGAGGGCGGCCACCTGACCGCGGCCCGCCATGCGGAACTGCTGCGACAGGCGGGCTTTGGCCAGGTCGCCCCGGTCTGGCAGTTCGGCGACAGCCACGTCCTTGTGGCGGTCAAGGACTGATACGCCCGGATGTCTCCGTGAGGTCCCGCCCGGTGCCGGGAGGCACACCCCGGCCGGGGGCGGCAGCCGGTGACCTTCCTCGTCCAGAGGGTTGTTACAGGGCCAGGCTCATCAGGATCTCGTCCCGGTCGTCGCCGGGGGCCACCCGCAGTGCCCCCGGCCATCGGCCGATCTCCGCCCAGCCCAGCTTGGCGTAGAACTCCTCCAGCCCCAGACCCGCCCTCGCGGCGAGCCCCAGCCGTTCCAGGCCCATCTCGTCGCGTGCGATGCCGGGGACGCGGCGCATCAGCGCGGCGCCGATGCCCAGACCGCGGAAACGGGTGTGCGTCTGGACGTGGTTGACCACGCCGCAGTGTGTGACGAGCGGATGTGGATCGCGGCGAAGGATGAGCCAGCCCGCGAGCACACCCTCGACGGCGGCCACGAGCAGCCTGCCGCGTCGCGGATCAAGTCCGTGGACGATCTGGTCCACCACTGGTCCGACGTCCCGCGTGCTCACGGGCGGCAGCGGGAAGCCGCCCGCGAGAACCGCCCCGCCCGCGTTGCTCACGGCCGTCCAGCAGTCGATCAGCTCCCGCCTGAGGGCAGGGGTGATCTCCTGGGGCCGGGAGAACTGTGCGAACTCGGGTGACTTCACCGTCTCGTGCGCTGCCATGACGAGCAGCCTGCCAGACGGCGCGGCCGCGCGTGGGTCACCTCTGCTCCTCCCCTCAAAGGCAGGTCGGCGCCGTCGTTCAGGTGGGTTGGGGCGTTGCCTTCCTGGCTCCCCACCGTCGGGTGCGGTAGGTGCCCGCCAGCCGGCAGACGATGTAGATGGTGAACGAGATGGTCGTCACGTAGGGGCTGATGGGGATGGAGCTGCCGAGAGCGAGCAGGATGCCGCCCTCGATCGAGGCGACGGCGAAGACCACACTGAGCACCGGCAGCAGCACGGGCGACGCGGTGATGCGGGCGGCCGCCGCGGCGGGGGTGACGACGAGGGTGAGGACCAGCAGCGCGCCGACGATCTGCACCGACAGGGCGACCGCGAGTCCGAGCACGATCATGAAGGCGATGGACAGTGCGTGCACCGGCACCCCGCGGGCCTCGGCGACGTCCGGATCGGCGCTGGCCGACGAACTGTGCATGACGCTTGCCTCCCGCTACACAGGCATCGATCTGTTGCGCATGCTAGTTGAACATGACATCCATGACCAGGATTGTTGTGCTGTCACATGCCCGGCTGCAGGTGGGGGTGGGGAGCGACGGCGCGTTGTCCGAGCGGTTACGCATGGCGCCCGCTTCGCGGCACGCCGTTGGTCAGTGCTGCGGTACCGGCACGGCGTCGTGCGGTCCGTGCTCGTGGTCGCAGCTTTCGTCGAGACCGTAGGTCTCCCAGGCGGGGAAGGGATCGTCCCAGGTCACCCAGTGGGGTACGCCCCCGGCGTGCTCGTCGTCGGTGAGCAGGCATGCGGACAGGGCCGTGTGCAGGGCGGCGAGTTGCAGTCCGGTGCCGATGAAGACGAGTTCCTGACCGCGGTCGGGGCCGGGTGCGGAGCCGGGCTCGCTGCCGTCGCGTGCTCCGGACGGCTCGAACCGGGCCACCGCGCCGGCCTGTGACCACAGCCCGGTCACTCGCGGGCGGCTGGCCAGCCAGAAGAAGCCCTTGGAGCGCAGGACGCTGCCGTAGGTCCCGCTGTCCAGCTCCGTGGCGACGAAGTCCCACAGCCGCAGGGGGTGGAACGGCCGGGTGGCGCGGAAGACGGTGCTGGAGATGCCGTATTCCTCGGTCTCGGGAACGTGGTCGCCGTTGAGCTCCATGACCCAGCCGGGGGCCTGCTGGGCGCGTTCGAGGTCGAAGCGGCCGGTCCCGAGCACCTCCGCGGAGGCGACTCGGCCGTGGGTGGCGGGGACGATACGGGCGGCGGGGTTGAGCCGGGACAGCGCCGCCGCCAGACGTTCGGCGGTCTCGGGGGTGACCAGGTCGAGCTTGTTGAGGACGATGACGTCGGCGAACTCGACCTGGTCCATGAGGAGATCGCTGACGGTGCGCTCGTCGTCCTCGTACTGGTCAAGGCCCCGTTCGATGAGCTCGTCGCCGCCTGTCAGCTCCGGCAGGAAGCCCGCGGCGTCGACGACGGTGACCATGGTGTCGAGCCGCGCGACCTCGCCCAGCGTGGCGCCGTCGTCGCGCGGAAAGGCGAACGTCGCGGCGACGGGCATGGGTTCCGAGATGCCGCTGGACTCGATGAGGAGGTAGTCGAACCGTCCCTCCCCGGCGAGCCGGTCCACCTCCTCCAGCAGGTCGTCCCGCAGGGTGCAGCAGATGCAGCCGTTGGTCATCTCGACCAGGCGCTCTTCGGTGCGAGAGAGGGCCGCGTCGCCATCGCGGACGAGAGCGGCGTCGATGTTCACCTCGCTCATGTCGTTGACGATGACCGCGACCCGCAGTCCTTCGCGGTTGTTGAGGAGGTGGTTGAGGAGTGTGGTCTTGCCGGACCCCAGGAAACCCGACAGGACCGTCACCGGAAGCTGGTCGGCCATCGGGCGGTCAGCCCTCGGGGCTCAGCAGTCCGCGCCGATAGGCGGGGACGAGGTTGCGCGGCACCCGGTGTTCGCGGCCGTCGATGGTGATCGTCACCAGTTCCGGCGTGTTCGCCTTCCACTGGGCGCGGCGGTGGCGGGTGTTGCTCCGGGACATCTTCCGCTTGGGCACGGCCATGACGTCAAGGGTCCTTTCCTGTTCGGCGGGTGGTCACCTGCAGCCTATATGAAAATGGGTACCGTTTCCATGTAGTCTCCGCGGTGACACTGTGACGTCGTCATCCAGGAGGAGATGTGCCGCTGGTGCTGCTACGGGTGCGCAGAACCGCCCATGCCGTCGTGACCGCCCTTGCCCAGGTGGCGGAGTGAGCGCCGGTGCGAACGCGAGCCGGGGTCTCCTGGGCCTGGTGTGCGGTAACACCCCGGAGGTCCGGGGGCGCGTACTGGACCTGCTGCGGTGTGCCTCGCCCGACGCGCTGGTGCTCTCGGTCTCGGTCCACGCCGACGGGACGGGGCGGTACCCCTTCGTACAGCGCTTCGTCATGGGCGGTGAGGAACGGCGGCGCGCCTCGCTGTGCCAAGGAGCGACCGGAGACCCGGCTGTGATCATCCGGCAGGATCTCGACACCATCGCCCGGACCGCCTCGCGTCCGCATGTCGTGCTCGCGCTCCCTGACACCGTGGACACCGCGCCGTTTCTCGCCGAGCTGTGGCGGACCCCACTGGGCAGGACTCCGCTGTCGCACCACTACGAACTGGCCCCGACCGCCGTCGGCGTGGACCCCGGCCGCCTGCTCAACGATCTGCGCTGTGTGCACCGCGCCACCCGCGTCTTCGGTCACGACCCGACTGCCGCGCCCCTCACGGTCGCCGAAGCCGCCGCCCGCCAATTGGAGGCCGCCCAGGTGATGGTCCTGCGGGGCGGGCCGGGGGATGGGGACGGCCGCCGGGAAGGGTGCCGCGCCCTGCTCGGCCATCTCAACCCGTCGGCGGTGGTGCATCTCGACTCGGACGACGCCGATGTCACCGCGCTGACGGCTCTGGCGCGGTCCGACTCCGGCTGGAGCACGGCCGGACCGGCCGACCGTCTCGACGTCGTCGCCCCCGTCATACGCCGCCGTGGCATCGACCACGGCGTGACCTCGGTGCTCTGGCGGTCCCGGCGCCCGCTGCATCCCGAGCGGCTGGCGGCGAGCCTGCCGCGCGTCATGCCGTCGGTGATACGCAGCCGCGGACGCCTGTGGATGGCCACTCGCCCGCGGACGGTCATCTCCTGGCGCTCGGCCGGGCGCCACCTCGAACTGCACGAGGCGGGAGGCTGGTTGGAGGACGGGGACACCGTGGCATGGCGCGCCGCCTCGCCCCAGCGCCGGACGCTCGCCTCGTGGTACTGGGACGACTACTACGGCGAACGGCGCAACGAGATCGTCTTCACCGGTGCCGACCTGGACCTGGACCGGCTGCGGGCCGCGCTGGACTCCGCCGTGCTCGACGACGGTGAACTGGCCCTCGGCGCCGACCGCTGGGCCCGCCTGCCCGATCCGCTGCTCGGCGACGCGGCGCCGGGCCCGGAGAGCTGACACGGCACCGTGAGGGCGTGGCCGGCCTCGACGGTGTCGAGGCCGGCCACGACGGTGTCGGCCTCGCCGCTGCGCGGGGCGGTGTGTGGGGGCGTCGCCGGATCTCGTGCTGGGGTGGGTGGCCGGGCCGACCGACGGGAGGCGGCCCGGCGATGGTCACCAGCTGCTCTTGGTCACTCCGGGGAGTTCGCCCGCGTGTGCCATTTCGCGCAGGCGGATGCGGGAGAGGCCGAAGGCGCGCAGGTGGCCGCGGGGGCGGCCGTCGATGGAGTCGCGGTTGCGTACGCGGGTGGCGCTGGCGTCGCGGGGCTGGCGGCGCAGTTCCCGCTGGGCGTCGAGTCGTTCCTCCGCCGAGGCGCGGGGGTCGGCGATGAGCGCCTTCAGTTCGGCGCGGCGTTTGGCGTGACGCGCCACGATCACCCGTCGCTGCTCGTTCTTTGCGATCTTGCTCTTCTTGGCCATCAGACCTTCCCTCCCCGGGCGCGGATGCGGGCCACGGCGGCCTCGATGCCGATCGTGTCGACCGTCTTGATGGCCTTGGTGCTGAGGGTGAGGCGGATGTGGCGGCCTTCGCTCGGCAGCCAGTAGCGCTTGTGCTGGATGTTGGGGTCGAACCGGCGCTTGGTGCGGCGGTGGGAGTGGGAGATGTGGTGGCCGAAGCCGGGCTGTCGGCCGGTGAGTTGGCAGTGGGCGGACATGGTTCCTCTTTCTCGTGCGGGTTGCGACGGCAGCACCGTATCAGCTAAATGAAAATGAAAATCGATCCCATGTATGCTGTCGTCCATGGCACGCAATGAACTACGCCCGATCATCAAGCTGAGGTCCACCGCGGGCACCGGCTACACGTATGTGACCCGCAAGAACCGTCGGAACGACCCCGACCGGATGACCCTGCGCAAGTACGACCCCGTCGCCGGCCGCCACGTCGACTTCCGTGAGGAGCGCTGACCGCCATGAAGCCCGGCATTCACCCCGCGTACCGGCCCGTCGTCTTCCGTGACCGGTCGGCCGACTTCGCCTTCCTCACCCGCTCCACCGCCACCAGCGACAAGTCCGTGGAGTGGCAGGACGGCAACACCTATCCGGTCATCGATGTGGAGATCTCCTCGGCGAGCCACCCCTTCTACACCGGCAACCAGCGCGTCGTGGACACCGCGGGCCGCGTCGAGCGGTTCGAGCGGCGCTACGGACGCGGACGGGGGGACCGGTGAGCGTGACGGAGGGGCGGCTGCCCGTCGCCATAGTCGGCGGGCTGCACGCCGACGCGCGCCGGGCGGCCGTCGAGGAGATCCTGCGCACGGTGCCCGGCTCCGTGGCGCTGCACCACGACCTGTCCGCCGCCACCGACCGCGCCGTGCGCCGCACCGTGCGCGATGCCTCGGGATCGCTCGGCGAGGGCGAGGCGCCGCTGGTGAACGACTGCGCGTGCTGTGCGCTGCGCGAGGACATGGTCCCCGAACTGCTGCGCCTGGCCACCGGGGGCGGCCACCGGCTCGCGGTCGTCGAGCTGTGGGAGTCGGTCGAGCTCCAGGCCATGGCCGCCGTCATCGCGGCCGAGGGCGCGCCGCTGGAGCTGACCGGGGTGGCCACCGCGGTCGACCCGGCCCTGATGGTGCCGTATCTCGCCAACGGTGACGACCTCGCCGATGTGGGCTTCGCCGCCGCCCCGACCGACCAGCGCACCGTCGGTGACACGTTCGCCCGGCAGTTGGAGTACCCCACCGTGATCGCCGTCGCCGAGGACGAGACGTGCGAGGAGTCCGCGGACGACGGCGATCTCGCCCTGCTGACCCAGCTCACTCCGGGCGCACGGCAGGTGCGTGTCGGCGATGGGGCTCTGGTGGCGGCTCTGCTGGCCGGGTTCGATGTCGAGGCGGCGGCAGCCCGTCAGCATCCGGCGTGTGCGCTGCTGCCGCAGGAGAGCGAAGAACACGGGGTGAGCACCCTGGTCTGGCGCCGTGACCGCCCCTTCCATCCGGATCGGCTGTATGAGGCGCTGGAAGACCTGAGCTGTGCCGCCGCCCGCAGCCGGGGGCGCTTCTGGCTGGCCGACCGGCCCGACACCCTGCTGTCGTGGGACGCGGCGGGCGGCGCCCTGTGTGTGGAATCCGCCGGGCCCTGGCTGGCAGCGCTGCCGGACGCCGCCTGGGACATGGTGCCGGCCGAACGGCGGGTGGCCGCTTCGATGGACTGGCATCCCGAACACGGCGACCGCTGTCAGCACATGACCTTCACCTCGCCCGGCCTCGACCGCGAAGGTCTGGTCGCCCTGCTGGATTCGTGTCTGCTGACCGACGTCGAGTACGCGGCGGGGCCGGACGGCTGGAAGAAGCTGTCGCACGCCTTCGACGAACTGCTCGACCCGGTGTCCTGAACGCGGACGGGCACCGTACGGAAAGGAACTGATCATGTCCCGACGCATCGGCACCAAGCGCCCGGACCCCAAGCGTCGCCGTGTCAACCCGCTCGACGCGGCGGGCATCACCTACGTGGATTACAAGGACACCGACCTGCTGCGGAAGTTCATCTCCGACCGCGGCAAGATCCGCAGCCGCCGGGTGAGCCATGTGACGCGCCGGCAGCAGCGCCAGATCGCCCGCGCCATCAAGAACGCCCGCGAGATGGCCCTGCTCCCCTACGGCTCCCGATAGGCGCTCCGGCCGCTGGGGGTGGTCATCGACGATGACCACCCCCAGCGGCTTTCGTTACGTGTCGCGGATGCCGAGGCGCAGGTGTTCGATGTGGTGGACGGCCTGGTCGAGGAGTTGGGCGACGTGGTCGTCGTAGAGGCTGTAGACGATGCGGCGGCCGTTCCGGCGCCCGGTGACCAGGCCGAGAGTGCGCAGCAGACGGAGCTGGCGGGAGACGGCGGACTGCTCCATGCCGATGCCGGCGGCGAGTTCGGTGACCGAGTGCGGCGATTGCCGCAGGGTGGTGAGGATCAGCAGTCGGGACGGGGTGGCCAGGGCCTGGAGCGCGGCGGCGACGGATGCCGCCGTGGCATCGTCGAGGCGGACGGCCGCGCGGACACCGCGGCCGCCCAGGGCCTCATCGGCGTGCACGTCCGCGCCCGCGTGCCCGCGTCCGGGCTTCACCGGGCGGGCGGATGAACTGCAGCCGAAGCGTGGCCGGTGGTTCGGCGAGTCCGGGTCCGCCGCCGGCGGCCCAGCCGAGGATGTCGTCGGTGCAGTCGTCGTCGTTGGCCCAGCCGATCCAGGTGGCGCGGCCGCCGCTGCGGCGTCCGGCTCCGGAGGGCTGGACGACGATGACGTTGGCCTGGTCGCAGGGGCCGAGGCAGTCGGTCGTGCGGACGGCGAGCCGGCCACCGGATTCGGCGGCGGCGGCGCGCAGCCGGTCGAGTTGCCACTGGTGGTCGGTGCCGGGGTGCTTGCGCGGGTTGCCGCAGCAGCAGCCCCGGCAGACGACCAGGGTGCACGGCCGGTCGCGGGCGCCGCCGATCGTGGCCGTACGGGGGTTCACAGCGCGGTCCGGGAGGGCAGCCGGTGGGCGCGTACGCGGCCGTCCCGGTGCGCGGCGATCAGCAGGTGGGGACCGGCCCAGGCGAGTGCCGCGACCGCCGCGTCGCCGTCCAGGGTGCGGACGGGGGAGAGCCGGGACCGGGGCCTGCCGGAGGTGGCCCGCCACAGTGCGACCGTGCCGTCGTGGCCGCCGCTGGCGAGGTGGCCGCTGTTGCCCGGCCGCCAGGTGAGCGCGGTGATCGTCTCGTGGCAGCGCAGGGAACGGGGCGCGGTGCCGGCGGGGCCCCTACCGGACCGGCGGTCCCCGCACGGCCATCTGCCGACCCACCGCTAAGGTGTGGCTGCGGATGTCACCGTGGCGAAGAGCCGTGTGAGGGAGGCGTAGTGGACAGGGATGTCGACGTCGCGCCACCGCTGCCCGAGAGCCCTGCCCACGACCGGAAGCCGTCGGCCACACACCCCGACGGGGGCGGCGGACTGCGCGCGGCCGTACGTGTCGCCTCTCATGCGCTGATCGCGGGGCTGCCCGTGGCGGTGCTCGGTGTCGTCGCCATCGTGCTGGGGCCGGAGATCTCCGGCGGGCTCGACAGCCGGGCGGTGGCGGCGTGGCGGACGGTGTTCACCGCGATCGTCATCCAGGGGGTGCCGTTTCTGCTGCTCGGCACTTTGGTGTCGGCCGCGATCAGTGCCTTCGTACCGGCGTGGGTGTTCACCCGGGTGCTTCCGCGCAACCCGGCGCTCGCGGTGCCGGTCGCGGGGGTGGCCGGGGCGGTGCTGCCGGGATGTGAGTGCGCGTCGGTCCCGGTGGCGGGCAGTCTGATGCGGCGCGGGGTGACCCCGGCGGCGGCGCTTGCGTTTTTGCTGTCGGCCCCTGCCATCAACCCGATAGTGCTGATGGCGACGTACGTGGCCTTTCCCGGCAACCCCTGGATGGTCGCGGCTCGTCTCGTCGCCTCGTTGCTGACCTCCGTGGTGATGGGCTGGCTGTGGCTCCGTCTGGGCCGTGAGGAGTGGCTGCGCGCCCCGAAGGGGCCCACCGGGCACACCGCCGGTGTGAGCCGGGCGGAGGAGCTCCGGGTCTCGCTCCAGCACGACTTCCTGCACGCCGGGGGGTTCCTCGTGGTCGGTGCGGCGGCCGCGGCCACGTTCAATGTGGCGGTGCCGCATTCCGCGTTGCGGCTCTTCTCCGACTCCGTGTGGTTGTCGGTGCCCATGCTGGGGGTGCTGGCGGTGCTCCTCGCGGTGTGCTCCGAGGCCGATGCGTTCGTCGCCGCCTCGCTCACCGGGTTCTCGCCCAGCGCCCGGCTCGCCTTCATGGTGGTCGGGCCGATGGTCGACCTGAAGCTGATCGCGCTGCAGTCGGGCACCTTCGGGCGGGCCTTCGCGCTGCGCTTCTCGTCGGCCACCTGGGTGGTGGCGGTTTTGTGCAGTGCTCTGGTGGGGTGGTGGCTGCTGTGAAACGCAACATCCAGGTGCTGCTGCTCCTGTTCACCGGTGTCGGTCTGCTGCACATCTCGCTGCTGACCGATCTGTATCTGCGCTATGTGCGCCCGGGCCTGCGGCCCGCGCTCATCGCCTCGGGGGTGCTGCTGATCGTGCTCGGCGCGGTCAGTGCCGCCCGCGACGGCTTTCCCTTCAACCGCCCGCGTACGGACCACGACCACGGACACGGTGGCCACCAAGGCGGTGGCCACCAAGGCCACGGACACGATCACTCGCAGGGGCCGCGGATCGCCTGGCTGCTGTACGTACCGGCGCTGACCATCCTGTTCCTCGCGCCCCCCGCGCTCGGCTCGTACACCGCCGCCCGTGACGAGGCGAAGGCCAAGGCCCCCACTGCCGGAGACAGCCTCTTCCCCGCCCTCCCGCAGAGCGGGATCGTCGAGTTGTCGCTGAACGACTTCAGCTCCCGGGCGGTCTGGGACACCGACGGCACCCTCAGGGGGCACACCGTGCGCCTCACCGGCTTCGTCACCCCCGGCCGCCACGGCACCTGGTACGTCAGCCGCCTGGCCATCAGCTGCTGCGCCGCCGACGCGACGGTGCGCAAGGTGCGGGTGCACGGGGCCACGCCGCCGCCCGCCGATGCCTGGGTCACCGTCACCGGCACCTGGCACCCCACCGGCAAGGTCGGGACGGACGACGCGAGCCCGGCCCTGGACGCCACGACCGTCAAGCGCGTTCCCGCGCCCAAAGACCCGTACAACGATGCGGTGGCGACCCGGCCGGGCCGGTGAAAGGCGGGCACACGGTTCAGCGGTTCAGCCCCAGGCCGTTGGCCTGGGGCTTTCCGTATCCCGGGGGCGGGGAGCCGAGAGCCAGCAGTTGCGGGACTCGGGGGACTGGTCGAAGACGATCGTGGCGCCGGCCAGGGGCGTGGTCAGTGGTCGTCCCAGTGGCCCTCGTGCTGGGCGTGGCGGTGCCCGTCGTGGACGTAGTCCACATGCTTGCCGTGCGGTACGGCGACATGTCCGCAGTCGTCGTGGTGCTGGTGGTCGTGGCCTTCGTGGACGGTGTGCCCACTGGGCTCGCACTCGTCGACATGGTCGTCGTGTGTCCGGTGCAGATGGCCCTCGTGGACGTAGTCGGTGTGATCGTCGTGTGGGAGCGCGACGTGGCCGCAGCCGCTTCCATGCTGGTGGGCGTGGTCGGTGTGGGGAGCGTGCGTAGTCATGGGGGCACCTTCTTTCTCCCCCCTGGCCCATTCTGCACTCCGGCCACGGCCCGTGCCACGCTCCGTGATCAAGACATGGATCCGTGTCGCCCTGGGAGCTGCACCCCCGGACGGTTCATGGGCATTCCTGCGGCCGGTTGGTGAGGTGGCCGTAGGTGTTGGCAGTGGTGGAGATCGTGGAGTGGCGCAGGGTCTTCGAGACGATGGGTGGATCGACCGTCTGCTCGGGTGGAGGTAGCGCTGGGTGGTGGCAAGCGAGCCGTGTCCGGCGATTCCCTGCAGAACGTGGACGGGGACTCCGGCGTCTGCCATCCAGGTCAGGCCGCCGCTCTGGTCGCTGATCCGCAGGTGGCGAGCACGAGATCGGTACCCCTCGGGTGGCCTTCCCCGAGTTGCCGGTCGAGGTGAAGCTCGTCGCCCAGGTCTGGACGGATCGTGCGCAGGGCCTCGTTCAGCGCAGAGCGATGCCCGTGCCCGCGGAACGGAGTGCCTCCTCGAGGAGGCCCGCGCCAGGGCCCGCCAGCCAGCGGTCGAAGCGCAGCAGGAAGGGGAACTCGGCGCGCATCGCGTCGGGGTTCGCGTTTCCCACCAGCCTGCCGTTGTCGACGAGTGCTGCCGATT
The DNA here is from genome assembly GCF_000147815.2 of Streptomyces violaceusniger Tu 4113. Taxonomy (NCBI): domain Bacteria; kingdom Bacillati; phylum Actinomycetota; class Actinomycetes; order Kitasatosporales; family Streptomycetaceae; genus Streptomyces; species Streptomyces violaceusniger. The sequence continues at coordinate 3,558,797 of NC_015957.1, forward strand.
TGCCGAGGATCTCGTCCTGCGCCAGCAGCGTCGTGGGCAGGCGGCTGTAGGTGATCGGCCGACCAGCGGCCTGGGTCAGATGCGCTCAGAACCCGCCGGCCAAAGCGCTCACTCGCCAACTACGGCGCTCAGTCACAGTTGGGGGGGGCGGCACGCCACCTGCGGGGATGCGCCAGAATTCGAACACGTGATGCAATAGTCGGTATGTGTTGCCCTGCCTTCCCCGAAGACCTGGTCGCCGCGCAGTGTGCTTGGTACCGCACGTATCGTGCGCTCGCCGACCCGGCTCAGAGCGGACGGACGACAGCGCTGCGGCGGCGCCTGCTGGCGTTGTCGGCGCAGGTGTGGTGGCACCCGTACTGGCGCAAGGCCGGGGCCGGCCACCGCCTGGCCCTGCGTACACACGCGCGTGAGCTGGAGCGCGAGGTGCGGTAGGTGGGTGAAGCATCCGGTGGCCCGCGGCAGGCGGTAGCCGCCACTCCAGCCGAGATTGCCCGCACCGGTGGCGTTACCTTGTCGGGGTGCCCTCCTCGCAGGCGCCGTTGGCGTGCGGTCGCGATGAGTTGGGCAGTGGCGCAGAACAGCCGCGGCCTCCCATGGCAGCAGCGACCGGCAAGTCAAGGTCCGTGGCTTCCGGGTCGAGACAGCGTGACGGCGGTGGTGGCGGCCGGGCCGGCACCAGTCGCGGTCACCTCATCACCCCACTGCTCGCTCCCGGGCTGTTGGATCCAGGACCGGCCTTCGGAGCTGGGCCGTGGTCTCGGACATAGACGGTGACTCGCGCCCCGTTGACACGGGTTGTTCCGTACTCGCGGAAGTAGCGCCGCAGGGTGCTTGTTTTCGCTTCCTCCTGCGGGTTGGTCGGCGAGTGCGCACCCGCCGCGCGGACCGCGACGATCCGGTCGAATTCCAGCATGCGTGCCGCTATTTCCTGGGCGGGAAGCTCGACACCTGCAAGTGTGTTCGACGAAACGGCGTCCTGTGCCAGGGCGAGATCTGTCAGAAAACGGGTGTCCTCGGGGGTGGCCGCGGTCAAGATCCGGTGCCGGCCGGAGAGATAGAGCAGCCCGTCGCCGGGACGGCCTTCCTTGCGTACGGCGGCGCCGATGGCGGTGACGTCATTGCTCCGGCTCTGGGGCGTCCTCAGCGTAAGGCTCGGCGGGACGAGCGCGGCCAGTACGGCAACCGCCGCGATCCACGCGTTGCGGGAAGACCGCTGCCGCCGGTGGAAGTAATCCATCCAGGCGCCCAGCAGCAACGCGATTCCGATATTGCCGTAGAGCACATACCGGTCGACGAAAAGGGGCTTGACCAGTGAGACGATCAGCAGCAGAAGGCCCGGAAGCACAAGAATCGGCACAGCCAGCGCGGGGAGCCGCACGGGCCCCCTCACCCCCAGGGGCGCTCGGGCACACGCCACGCCCACGACCACCACAACCAGGAAATAAGGAAGCCGCACCGGTCCGCCGATCCAGGACACCTGCCCCGACTGCCCCGCACTGCAGATCGCCAGCGGCAACAGCCCGGCCACAACGCCCGCGGCCGTCACACTCCACGCCCTCAGCGCCGGTCGTGGAACACGGGAGACGACCAGTGTGACGCCGTGTGCGACCAGGGCGAGGACCGCGAACTCATGGAGCAGACAGGCCAGCAGCATGGTGGAGCCATAGACCGCCCACCGCCACCGGGCGCGATGCGGGACGCTGACCACGAGCGCATAGGAGGCCCAGGTGACCAGGGCACAGACCATGGCATACGAGCGGCCTTCCTGCGCGTACTTCTGTACCTGCGGAAGGAGCGGAAACACCAGCCCGGCCAGCAGCCCGGCACGGGGTCCCGCCAGGCGTAGCCCCAGAAGCCCGACTCCGCTGGCCGCCACGGACATTGCCAGCACAGACGGCAGCCGCAACGTCAGCAGCCCTCCGCCGAAGAGACCGAAGATCTCATGCATCACGGCGTAGTAGAGGGCATGGACCAGATCAATCTGCTGGGCGGTGAGCCATATCTGTGAAAGATCGCGGTGCGCGAGCTGATAGGTGACGGACTCGTCCCCCCACATGGTGTTCTTCCTGCGGATACCCCAGAGCCCCAGAGCGATGGCCAGCGACAAGGGCGCGATGACGACAACGGCTTTGGCCGGGCCCGGTGATCGTCGACGGACGGGTACGGGAGGGGAAACCGTCCTGGCCACGGCGGGGCCACGTTCAGCAACGGACATCAGCAGCAGGGCCTTTCAGCAGCGGCGAAGAAACTCCGCCAGCGTGCCCGGACCTCGTTGACCGGATGCTGATCCAACCTGACCGGCCGATCAGGAAGGCGGGCCGGCGCTGTGCAAGGCTGCACCGCATGCGCATCCTGGTGGTCGAAGACGAGGTGGACCTTGCCCACACCCTGCACACCGGTCTCACCGCCGAGGGCTACAGCGTCGACCTCGCCCATGACGGCCGACACGGACTGTGGATGGCCCGGACCGGCGAATACGCCCTGGTCGTCCTGGACTTGATGCTGCCCGGACTCAACGGCTACAAGGTCTGCGCCCAGCTGCGCCGGGAGGGCAACGCGACCCCCATCCTGGTACTCACCGCCAAGGACGGGGACTGGGATCAGGCAGAGGCCCTGGACACGGGGGCCGATGACTACCTGGCCAAACCCTTCTCCTACGTGGTGCTCGTCGCACGGCTGCGGGCCCTGGTCAGACGAGCCGCCACGGTCGCCCCGCCCGTCCTTGCCGTGGGCGACCTCTCGTTGGATGTCGCCGGCCGGGTCTGCCGCCGGGCCGGGGCCCGGGTGGAACTCACACCCCGGGAGTTCGCCGTGCTGGAGCTGCTGGCCCGCCGGGCGGGCCAGGCGGTCTCCAAAACGGATCTGCTCTATCACGCGTGGCCCGACGAAGCCCAGGATCCCAACCTGGTGGAGGCGCGCGTCAGCGCCCTCCGCAAGAAGGTGGACACCGCGTTCCACCGGCAGTCCCTGCAGACCGTACGGGGTACCGGCTACCGACTGGTGGACGACCGTGAACGCGACTGAGCCGCGACGCCGCTGGTGGCCGCGTTCGGTACGAGCCCGCGCGGCCCTGGCCGCCGCCTCGACCGCCGCCGTCATCCTGGTCGGCATCGGCTGGTGGGTACACCGCGACGTCTACCGCGAGAGCACGCAGGTCGCCGAAAAACAAGCCGAGACACAGCTCCGGGCTCTCGCTGATCAGCTGAACGAGGGTGTGGTTCCCGTTCGCAGAAGCGCCATGCCGTACGAGGTCGTCGCGACCGGCCGACGCACCGCCGTCGCCTACGGCGGAGGCATGGACGCCTTCGATCCCGGCACCCGCCATGTGCTGCCCGCCCCATCGGAGGCCAGGGAGCCCGGGGGCTGGACGATCCGTCCCATCCGCATGCCGGTGCGCCGCGACGACAACCCCAGGGACAGACTCAATATGGCCGGCGAGACCTACATGGTCATGTCCGCCGATATCAGCGCCGATGAACTCAGCGGCGACAAAGTCGCCGCTCTGGGCGTCGCCGCCGACGCCAAGCTGCGGGTCTATGTGGTGGTGCTCCCGCACACAGCCGAGGCAATCACCAAGACCACCGACCGCCTGCTGCTGCGGGCCGGGCTCGTCAGCCTCGTACTGATCGCCGCCGTCGCCTACTTCGCCGTCCGAATCGCGCTGCGGCCGGTCGAAGCCATCCGCGTCCTCACCGCCTCGGTCACCGCGAGCGACCCCCGCGAACGCGTCACCGTCCCCGCCACGGGACACGAGATCACCGCCCTGGCCACCACCATCAACACCACCCTCCAACGCCTCGACAACGCCGCCGCCCAGCAACGCCGCTTCGTCGCGGACGCCGCCCACGAACTACGCAGCCCCCTCACCACACTGCTGGCCAGCCTGGAAGTCGCGCTCGCCTACCCGGAACGCACCGACTGGCCCGCCGCGGCCACCACCGCCGCACGACAGACCCGCCGCCTCCACGCCCTCGCCGAAGACCTGCTGCTCCTCGCCCGCCTCGACACCCGCACCCCCACAGCCGGCCCCGAAACCGTCGACCTGACAGCCCTCGCCTCCCGGCTGACCGAGCAATACCCCCTCACCGAACGGCCGTTGACCCTCACCTGCGACAGCACCGCCCCCGCACACGCACACGGAAACCTCGACGAATACGAACGGCTGCTGCGCAACCTCATCGACAACGCCGCCCGCCACGCCGCGCACCGCATCCAGATCACCATCCGAAACCAGGACGCCTGGGTCGTCCTCACGGTGCACGACGACGGACCGGGCGTGCCCACCGACGACGCCGAGCGCATCTTCGAACGCTTCGTCCGGCTCGACGACGCCCGCTCCCGCGACCACGGCGGCACCGGCCTGGGCCTCGCCATCGCCCGCGATCTGGCCCACCGCCACCGAGGCACCCTCACCCTCACCCCCCGGACCCTCGGAGCATGCTTCCAGCTACGCCTTCCCCGAGCCCCCACCCCGGGCCGAGAAATGACGCGCTTCACCGCGGCAGCCCTTCGGAACCGGAAGACCACCAGATGACCACGCCCACCGCCACTGCCGCAGAAACGATCATCCACCCGCCACCATGGGTTCAGATGCGGCGCCGACCGATCTTCACCTATCTACCGCACCGAGCCTGCCAGGCGACCATCTGCCGGTGCGGACCGTCCTGGAGCTGTGACGCGCGGCGGCCGCGCCGGATGCCGTGATGCCGCCGATCCGCTCCTCCGGGGGCGGATCGAATGGTTCGCCGAACCGTGGGAGAAGCGCCGTGTCGCCGCGCCACCGCGCGGACGTCCCGTTACCGTGATGCGGCGCGGGCCAGGCCATGACATCACGGAAGGCGGGACGGGTGAGCCAGCCAACTCACGACGCCGGGGGTGAGCCGCCACCGCAGGTGACGGTGGGCCTCGTCGCCGATCCGGACGCCCCCGCGGAGCTGGCGGAGGAGCTGGCCGAGGACTTGCCCGACCTGCTCTCCGAGCAGATCGACCCGAACGTCATGTGGTCCGTGCAGGTCGTCCGCGACCCCACGACCGCCGCCCTGCTCGACAGCGCGAGCATCCTCGATGTGACGCGGGAGCGGAAGATCCGCGCTTCCTGGGACATCGCCATCTGCCTCACCGATCTTCCCCTGTACGGCAACGGCAGGCCACTGGCGGTCGACGCGGACACAGCGGACCGGGTGGCCCTGGTGTCCATGCCCGCGCTCGGCGGGATCTTCCTGCGACGGCGGCTGCGCCGCTCGATCGTCCGGCTGGTGAGGGATCTGATGCGGGTGGATACGGGCCCTGTGGTCCCGCAGCGGACCGCCCCGCTGAAGCGCGCGGTGGCGGACGAGGACCTCATCGATCTACGGATCGTGGGATCCGCCGCGCGGGGGCGGCTGCGCCTGCTGCTGGGCATGGTGCGGGCCAACACCCCCTGGCGGCTGATCCCCGCCCTGGCGAAGGCGCTCGCCGCCGCGCTGGCCACCAGCGCCGTCGTCCTCGTCAACGGAACGCTCTGGAACGTGTCCACCGCGATCGCGGTGGAGCGGCTCGCGGTGTTGTCGGTCTTTTCCACGGCGACCATGGTGGCCTGGCTCATCGTCCACCGGCATCTGTGGGAGCGCCCCGACTCCCCATCCCGCCAGGACCGGGAGAAGGCCGCGCTGTACAACGCCTCCACGGTGGTGACCCTGTCCCTGGGCGTCCTGGGGGGTCTCCTCGGGCTCTTCGTCGTGGACTTCGCGGTGGCGTCGTTCCTCATCGAGAGCGGAGTGCTGGCGAATCAGGTGAAGCGCCCGGTGGGATCCGGCGACTACGCGCGTCTGGCGTGGCTGGCGTGTTCGGCGGCCATCATCGGCGGAGCGCTCGGCTCGGAGTTCGAAAGCGATGAAGCGGTCCGCCGCGCCGCCTATGGCAAACGGGAGAGGATGCGCCGCGAGCAGGCGGAGCGCAGACGTAAAGAGGCCGAGTCCGGCACCGCGCCCCCCTCTTAGGCCAAGACGCGCCGGGCCGGGGCGAGCGACATGATGGAGGCGAACCGGAGCACGGAGGTGAGGAGCAACCGCATGACGATCACCAAGCACCTCGCCACGCTGCAGTTCGGCGGGGGCGGCCCAGCATCGAGGCCGAATGGACCGCCGTCGGCACTGCTCAGCGCCGGTACGCGGAGTGGGTCGGGCGCTACGGAACCGACCCGGCCGTCGTGATCAAGCTCCTTGAGGAGACCGACGGCCGCCGCCGCGTTCGCGAGACCTGGACGGCCCAGGGCGAGACTGAGGAAGCGGCCACCTGAGCGTTGGCCGCAGCGTGACGCCGCTCCGGGCTTCACATCGCCAGGATCCGTATGCCACGGCGCGGCCGGCCGCCAACGCCACCGAGCTGGAGTCTGACGGGGCCCGGCTGTCAGCTTCCGGGGTGAGCGGCGGTCTTCAGCTTCCAGCCCCTACCGGTGCAGCCGGCTGGTAGAGGAGGGAACCGGTGACCCTTGACGTCCGTGCTGTAGCCGTGCGACTGGCCGCAGTCGCACTCGTAGATCCCGGACTCCGCCACGATCTCTCCCGGGTGGTGGACGTCGCCGCTTTCCTCGCTCATGCGTCTTGTGTACGGCAGGACCGGGCTGCCCGCGAGCCAGACGTGCCGTACGAGGTCGTCCGGGATACAACAGCCTGAGCCGCACTCACAGTCCGCTCCGGCCGCCGCGGGTTCATCGTCCCCCTGCCCGCCGCAGCGGCTGCCGGGGCCGGTCCCGGGGGTGGCGCTCTTGCCCATCTGATCGGCGTCGGCGGGCGAGCCGTGGCCTGGGTACGACCCGGATCGCGCCACGCTGACCGAGCGCCGTCGGTGGAGGTGGCGATGCTGCTGCGGGACGTGCTGCTGCCGCTGCCCATGCGGCCGGGCTGGAGTCTGGAGATGGAGTGGCTGTATCCAGGGGTGCCCGCTGCTCTGGTCGCTGAGTTCGCCGGTTACCCGGTGGCGGGGCGGCCGTTCTTCGCGCCGGAGACGGTGACCAGCGACCACGGCAGCGGCCGGGGCGTGGTGATGTGCTGGGTAGGACTCCCGGCGAGGAGCCTCGCCGCCGCCGGTGCACGAGGCTCTGCCAGAAGACGTCAGCCTGCCTGCCGGGTGCCCGGCTCCCGTTCCTCCTCCGCCGGGGCGACGGCCCGGCGCTCCTGCACGTGGGCGTAGGCCATCAGACCGAACAGGACGGCCAGCAGCACGCCCGACGAGCCGGCCGTGCCCAGGTCCAGGCCGCCCTTGGCGACCGGCTTGGTCAGGAAGTCGCCCGCGGTGGCACCGAGCGGACGGGTGAGGACGAAGGCGATCCAGAACAGCAGCACATTGGGGACCGCGGGCACCTTCATCAGCGCCACGAGCACGGCGAGCACCCCGGTCACGAGCAGGGCGCCGCCGGCGTACCCGAGGCCGGAGCTGTCGGACAGGAAGTCGCCCATCGAGGTGCCGAGCGTGTTGGAGACCAGGATCGCCGACCAGAACAGGGCCTCGCCCCGGAAGGTGACGATCTCGGTGATCTGGAAGGTCATCCCGCTCAGCTTCCAGCCGAGGAAGATCAGCAGCAGGATCGAGATCAGGATCGCTGCGCCCTCCGGGTAGCCCAGGCCCAAGCCCTGCGGGCCCCAGCCCAGCTTCGTCGCGCCGCCCGAGAGGTACTTGGCGCTGGCGTCCCGGTTCATGAAGTCGGACATGGTCGTGCCGGCCATGGAGGTCGACAGGATCACCGTCCAGTAAAAGAACGGGTTGTAGCGGCTCGATCGCAGCTGCACCACCAACGTCACCACGAAGGCCAGGAACAGCGCGATCGTGGTGAGGAAGTAGCCGAGCTTCAGTGTCTGCGCGAAGAGGTCGCCCGCCGTCTCGCCCAGGGTCGTCGCCGCGATCTTCATGATCCAGAACGCGAGCGTCACCTCGGGCAGCTTCTTCATCACCGACTTGGTCTTCGTCGACGTGCTCGCCACGCCGAGGTCGGTGTGGACCTCAGGTTCCTTCAAAACGACTACTCCTGTCCGGTCGAACGACAGGGCGCTCGCCTCCGGAACCGGGACGAGCGCCCTGTGAGATGAGCCGACTGCCGACGGCGGCCGAGATCTTCGACCGTGACAGAGGAAACCTGAACGCATCCTGAATGAGGCCGAGCGGCAGGTCAGACAGCGTGTCGGGCGACCGGCTCCGGCTCGGAGACGTCCTCGCGTGTCACGCCGAGGTACCCGACCAGGCCCAGCATGACCGCCAGGAACAGCGCACCGGTCAGGCCCCTGCCCAGCCCCAGACCGCCACCACCGGTCGGCCGGGACAGGCAGTCGCCGATCGACGCGCCCAGCTGGCGGGTGAGGATGTAGGCGATCCAGAAGCTCCACACCAGACCTTCACGCACCTCGCGCTTCAAGTCCCAGATCTGGACGCGGCGTTCGCGCGCCTGACCGCTGAGTGCGGTGCCGGGGCGGTGTCGCCGCCCGCGCCCGGCGCGACCGAGGGTATGCGGTACGCGTACGTCGCCGACCCGGAAGGCAACCTCCTCGAGCTGATCGAAACGGCACCGGGCTGATCAGCATCAAGAGGCATCGGGCGTGCCGGAGCTGAGGGCCGCCGCGCGCAGGGCCGCCGCCACGCGAGTCACCGGCTCGGTCGGCGTCTGGGGAGGGTGGGCGAGAAGCAGGCGTCGCTGTTCCTGGGGGCCGCCGCGGACGGGCAGGATGCGGACGCCGTGTGGTGCGGCTGGAGCGAGCGACGCGGGAACCGTGGTCAATCCGCAACCCGCGGCGACGAGTTGGAGTTTGGCGAGCCAGTCGCGGGCGGTGTGGGCGATCTCTGGCCGTTCGTCCAGTCCGGGCCACACGCCCATCAGCCGGTCCTCGCCCGAGGCCGAGCTCGCGATCCAGTGCTGCCCGCGCAGATCGGCCACGTCGATGAAGTCGCCGCGGGCCAGCGGATGCGCCGCGGGCACGGCCAGGCACAGGGCGCGTTCGGTGAGGGTCTGCAGGGCGAGCGGGGGCGACTCGGCGTCTGGCGGCCGGAACGGCGGAGCCGAGGCGAGCAGGGCCAGGTCGAGGCTGCCGGCCCGCAGGGCGCGCACCAGCGCCGGGGTGCCGCCCTCCCGGCCGACGACCCGAATGCCGGGGTCCGTATGGCGCAGGGCGGCCAGAGCGCGGGGCACGAGAGCGGCGCCGGCGCTGGGCAGCCAGCCGAGGCGTACCGTTCCTGCCTGCTCGGGCAGGCCGGACAGCTCGCGCGCGGTGGCGTCGATCTCGTCGAGCACGACCGTCGCGCGGCGCATGACGAGGTGCCCGGCCGTGGTGAGCCGTACGCCCTCGCGGCGCCGCTCGAGCAGCTCCGCGCCCGCGGCCCGCTCGATCGCGGCGATCTGCCGGGACACCGCCGACTGCGTGTAGCCCAGCGACGCGGCGGCCGCGGTGAAGGTTCCCTGCTCGGCGACGGCGCGGAAGACGCGCAGCGCGGTGAGTGACACATCCGTGAAGTCCATGACGTTTACGCATACTAGCCGTGCTGAACTTTCGTTGGACTCATGGACGTGGCGTTCTTAGCGTGGCGTGCATGAACAGCTCACGCATCGCCCTTGTCACGGGCGCCAACCAAGGACTCGGCCGCGCTCTCGTCGAAGGGCTTGCGGCCCGTATGCAACCGGACGACCTGGTCCTGCTCACCGGACGCAATGACCAGCGGGTGACGGACGCCGCCCGCGAGGTCAGCCGGCTGCCCGGCACGAGGGCCCGCGTCGAGGGCCGGGTACTGGACGTCACCGACTCCGAGGCCGTCGCCCGTCTCGCCGATGACCTGCGCGCCCGGTACGGAGGGGTCGACATCGTCCTCTCCAACGCGGTTGCCCGGCTGCTGCCCGAGGAGTCGCAGGTCGAGCGGGCCGACGAGTTCATCGACGTATCGAACACCGCCACGCACTCGATCCTGCGCGCCTTCGGCCCCGTCCTGCGCCCGGGCGGCCGGCTGCTCGTCGTGGCCAGCAGCCTGGGCACCCTCGGCCACCTCGATGCGCGCCTGCACCATCTCTTCGACGGCGCGACCCTGGACCAGGTCGAGTACGCCGTGGAGTCGTGGCGCAGCGCCATCCATCACCGGACCGCGCGGGAGGCGGGCTGGCCGGTTTGGCTGAACGTGCCCTCGAAGGTGGCCCAGGTCGCCGCCGTCCGCGCGCTCGCCGCCGAACGCCGCGAACATGACGTCGCCACCGACACGCTGATCGCGGCCGTGTGCCCCGGCATGGTCGACACCGCCACCTCGCGCCCCTGGTTCAGCGACTACAGCCAGGCACAGTCGCCGGCCCAGGCCGCCGAAGCCGTACTCGACCTGGTCTTCTCCGACCACGTCGATCCCGCCCTCTACGGCGAACTCGTCCGGTCCGGCAAAGCCCTGGACTGGCACGACGGCACGCCTCCGGTGGAGCAGGACCGCCTGGTCACGCCCTGAACACGCGGCGCCGACGCACTCATCCCCGTACCCGGCAAGGAGTTCACGCATGAGCAACACCACCACGATCACCACCCCCTTCGGTTTCTCCAGCACGGCCGCCGAGGTGGCGGAAGGGATCGATCTCACCGGCCGCCAGGCGGTGGTCACCGGCGCCTCGTCCGGTCTCGGGGCCGAGACGGCCCGCGCCCTGGCCGGGACCGGCGCGAGTATCACCCTCGCCGTCCGTGACATGGCGGCGGGCGAGCACATCGCCAAGGACATCACCGCATCGACCGGCAACCAGGAGGTGCGGGTCGCACAGCTCGACCTCGCCGATCCGGGGTCCGTCGCCGCCTTCGCCGCCGCCTGGCAGGGCCCGCTGCACGTACTGGTGAACAACGCCGGCGTGATGGCCTGCCCCGAGCAGTACACCGATCAGGGCTGGGAGTGGCAGTTCGCCACCAACCACCTGGGCCACTTCGCCCTTGCCACCGGCCTGCACGACGCGCTGGCCGCCGACGGCAACGCCCGTGTCATCGTGGTGAGTTCCACCGGCCACCAGCAATCCCCCGTCGTGTGGGACGACGTCAATTTCGCCTTCCGTCCCTACGACCCGTGGCTGGCCTACGGCCAGTCCAAGACCGCGAACGTCCTCTTCGCGGTCGAGGCGACCCGCCGCTGGGCCGACGACAACATCACCGCCAACGCCCTGATGCCCGGCGCCATTTACACCAATCTGCAGCGCCACACCGGGGGCCGGGGCAGTGGCAGGGTGCCCGCCGAGCTGATCAAGAGCGTCGAGCAGGGCGCCGCGACCTCGGTCCTCCTCGCGACCTCGCCGCTCCTCGAAGGCGTCGGCGGCCGGTATTTCGTCGACTGCAACGAGACCGAGGTCGTCGACCGGCGCTCCGGCACGCTGCACGGAGTCGCCCGGTACGCCGTCGACCCGGACAACGCCCGGCGTCTGTGGGACCTGTCGCAGGGCCTGCTCGCCCGGACAGGGTCCCTCTGGACGAGTTGCACCTGCCGCTCCAGTACGGCCGAGTGAATGCCGAGTACGCCTCCCTGATCGAGGCCGTCGAAGCGGCGCTGGACGCCGCGGTGGAAGGCACTGACCGGCTGGTGGTCGCCGGCGACGCGTACATCGCCTGGGCGCTGGAGCACCCCGGCGCCTACCAACTCCTCTTCGAGAGCGGCGACGAACTCCCGGCCACCAGAGCCGAGCACGGCCCGCGCCTGCAGCGGCGGATCGTGGACCTGGCCCGCCGGGTCGATCCGGACGCCCCGTTCGCCGCCGCCCTCCTGCTCCGGTCGGCCTGGCACGGCGTGGTCTCCCTGCGCCTGCACAAGGACGAGTGGGACTGGGGCATGACGGCGCAGGAGGCCACCTCCGACTGGTGGGCACTCACCGCCCGCCCCGCTGGACCGGCATCCACGTCCGATTCCAGGAACAGAAGTCAGTGACATGGAACATCTGGAGACCTCTGCCGGGACGTCAGGCCCGGACTGCCACATCAGCCGGGTCGAGCATGCCCTCGGCGTCATCCGGGGACGGTGGAAACTGCTGATCATCCACCACATCGGGGGTCGCTACCCGCTCAAGGACGCCGCCCAGGCCCACCGCGACATCGAGTCCCGGACGACCAGCGGCAAGCTCCTGGTGTACCCGTAACACATACTGTCCGATCCCCGTGTGAGGCCGGACATCAATACGTCGCCCCTGTCGATGACTTCGGTCCGGCTCAGTGCCCTGAGGTGGAGCATCAGCCGCGACGGGGCCGGGCCGGTCTGCCCAGGGGCGGCAGACGGGTCGCCTAGCATGTGGCCAGGCTCGACACCGCCGGCGTGAGCGCAGCGGGTACGGAACGAAGAGCGCCGTGCCATACACGGGCCATCTTCTCGTGACCCGCCTGGTTGGGGTGAATGCCGTCGGCGAGGTCGGCGGTGGTCAACGCGTCGTACATGTTCACGAGATGCACCCGCTGCCCCTTTGCGGCGACCACCTCGGGAAGGGCCGCGTTGTAGGTCTTGACCCGCCGCTCCCGTGTGGGATCGGACTGCGGCGGAACCGTGGCGACGAACAGCTCACAGGCCGGCCTGGCCTCCTGGATGTGGTCGATCAGCCGGGCCAGGCACGTCGGGGCCTGCACGGCGTCGTGGTTCTGGTTCATGTCGTTCGTGCCGATCAGCAGCAACACGGTGTGGGGGACACTGTGCCGCAGCCATGCCCGTATGTGTGCGTCCAAATGGTCGATGCGCCAGCCGGAGTGTCCTTCGTGGTGGCGGGTGCCCAGTTCAACCGGGCCGTTGGCGAGGGAGCCGACGAAGTCGACGGCATGGCCGTCCGCGGCCAGCCGCTGCCATAGTGCGACGCGGTAGCCACCAGGGTAGGCGTTGTGCCCATCGGTGATGGAATCACCCAGGGGCATGATGCGCACGCTTCCTGCGGACGTGCTGGAGTGGCCATGAGGGTTGAGTGGCGCTGCCACGAAGGGCTCCTTGGGGACGCGGGCGGTTGAAGGCCGTAGGGGGAGGGCGTCAGGTCTCCTCCGCCTACGGCAGCTCGGTCAGACCTTTGGCGGGATCGGCACGGTGGGGCTGATGCCGGTCGACCCGTTGATCATCTTGGTGACGGCGCCCGCCAGGCGCAGATAGAAGTCGGAGGAGACGCTCGTCCCGTCGGCGTCCAGGGTGAGGAAGTACTGGTTGGCGGGGATCATCGACTTGTCCGCCGCGGCCGGTGCGATGGCAGTGGCCTCGTCGTACTCGTCGAACATCGCGATGAAGGCGGACTTGGTGCCGCACCGGGCGGCGGCCACGGCCTGCTGCCACATGAAGTCACCGGCCCTGCGCGGGATCTCGTTGCGCGGCGCTCCTTCCTTCCAGTTGGACCAGGCGAATCCGGGATAGATCACGGGCTGGTAGTCCTGCCCGTTCGCCCTCAGCTTGGCCATGTCATCGTCGAACAGCTTCTGGTCCACGGTGGCGTTGCCGACGTTCCAGGGAGAGACCATGTTCAGGGCGGCATAGACGGGACCGAAGCCGGGCTTGGCATTGGCATCGGTGCGCCAGCCTCTGGGGACGCCCCCGATGACGTAGGCGCCCTTGCTTTTGAACCAATTGACCAGTTCAAGGGAGCTGGCGACGTTGCCGGGCCGGTTGGTGAAGCCGAGGCCCCACAGGTGGACGACGGGCTTTCCGCCCTCGCGCGTGTAGGCCGGGGAATCGGGCAGGTGCAGCGTGCCGTTGATGGTGTTGGTCCAGTCGCTCTGGATCGTGGCCACCAGATTGGTGTCGTTCAGGCCGCTGATGTCGTACTCGATATAGAAGCCGCGCCCGTACTTCTGGGCCGCGTCACGTGCCTTGCTCTGGATGTCATTGCGTTGTCTGAGGCGCGGCTGGCCGACCGCGGCGATGTCACTGCCGAAACGCTGGAGGGCCGCGCCGTCTATCCCGTACTGCTGCATCCAGTGGAAGTGCTGGTCGATGACCGCGGTGGAGTAGGAGCTGAACAATGTGGCGGGCTTGCCGTTGCCCAACCGCGCGTACCCCGTCTGGAAGAGGGACCCAACGGGATAGGCCGATATATCCGGGTAGAGCTCGAACGTCTGGTTGCCGGGGGACGGTGTGGTGCCCTTGGACCAGTGCGTCCAGGTGTTGATCGGAGAGCCGTCGCCAGCGGCGGCGAACCACCCCTGGTATCCCACGTACACCTTCCCCTTGACCGCATCGGCCGCATATGTCCGCACGTGCTTGGGTGCGGGACGCGCGCCCGAGGAACTTCCGGTCTGCGCATCGGCGGGCGTGAGGCTGCCGATTCCGGTCCAGGCTGCTGCCCCTGCCGCGCCGAGAGCGCCGGTACCGCGCAGGAAACTCCGCCGGTTGTGGGAGTGTTCAGCCATTTCAGCTCCTTGCTTGGCGCTGTGTGTGAGACGAATCGATAGGGCCGGGCGGCCGCTCCCGCACCCGGCCGCAGCGCGGCACCGTTGACTCAGGCCGCACGGGATCGCAGGCGCCGGTGGTCATCGCGAGCGCTGGAGCTCTGGAGAAGCGGCACGAGCGAGCCGGGAACCGCGCGCAGCGCCTCGTACCAGACGGCGGCCATCTTCCCGTAGCCGGCCCGGGTCGGGTGAATGCCGTCGGCGAGATCCGCGGTGGTCATCGCGTCGTAGATCTTCACCAGATGCGAGTGCGGCCCTTTCGAGGCCACGATCTGGGGAATCGCCGCGTTGTATGCCCTGACCCTGCTCTCGAGGGTGGCGTTGGACTGGGGCGGAATGGTCGCGACGAACAGCTCGCACCTCGGCTTGGCAGCCCGGATGTGGTCGATCAGCCGCGACAGGCGTGCGGGCGCTTTGGCGATGTCATAGTTCTGGTTGAGGTCGTTGGTGCCGATGAGCAACAGGACCGTGCGGGGGTCGCTCTGCTGGAGCCAGGTGTTGATGTTGGCGTCCAGTTGGTCGATGCGCCAGCCGGAGTGGCCCTCATGGTCGTGATCGCCGAGCTCGGTGGGGCCGTTGGACTTGGAGCCGACGAAGTCCACGGTGTGGGCGCCGGCTGCCAGACGCTGCCAGAGACCGACGCGGTACCCGCCGGGGTAGGGGGTGAATCCGTCGGTGATGGAATCGCCGAGCGGCATGATGCGCACACCGCCGTTGGACTCTCCTGGGGTGTCCGCCGACGCTGGGGTCGATCGCAGTACGAGATCGGCGGCCACAAAGGCGCCGCAGAGAAGGGCTGCGCGTCTGGACATGGTGGCATTCATGGGACTCCCGCGAAGACGGCTGCGAAGGGGCGTGCGGATGCGCACACTCTCAGGCGCGAAATGGCACCTCGGTCACCGAGCGCCGGGAGTAAGAAAATGCATTGGATTGCGTCACGTCAATACGGAAGGCGTGCTCTGCCTTGAAGAAGTCACGGCCGGAAAACTTATTTCCTTCCGCGGTGACGTGGGCATCTCGCGCGTGAACTGGTCACGGGCGCCGATCGGCGCCCGTGACGGCCGTCCTGCGGCACGCGCCCCCTCATGCGCGCGTGGGCAGTAAATACTTTTGCAGTCGTGTCCGGGTGAGTCACCTCGCGGACCTCATCTACGAGGCCGCGCGCGGTGCCTTGCCCGCCAGGAAGGAGAGGGCCTCCAGCCACTCGAAGTGGCTCGCACCGGTGCGCCACCAGGAGTGCGGGCGCGGTACGGGTGGCGCGCGCTGCGACGCCGGCAACCTTCCCGCCGGAGCTGCGTCGAGCACGCCCACGCCGAGCATCGGCAGTGGCGGCCCCTCCAGCGGTACACCGGACGACGCGAGGAGTACGGCGAGATCGATCGTGGAGCAGCCCGTTGGAGGATGCTGCACACCGGCCGCACGCTGCTAGTCGTCCTGTTCGGTGGGCGCGGTCGCCAGCAGCGGCCCGGAGTGGATCAATGGATTCGAGTTGTTGGGCTTGGCTGTCGAGCGGGCAGGTTCACCTCGCTGTGCCGCTGTGCGTGCGCAGGCGGGGAGCGAAAGCCATGTGGAACACGCCGGCCGCGGCGCCGACGGCCGCGGCGTTGGCGCTGAGTGTGGAGTAGGTGACCCGCACCGGGCGGACCCGTCGGGCGATCGGAAAGCGGTTGACCGCGGTGGAGATCTCCGCGAGATACAACTCCGCGACCTCGGGCGGGACCGCGGGCCCGCCGACGATCATCAGGTCCGTGTCGTACAGCTCGGTCATCGCAACGGCACCGCGCGCGACGACCCGGGCGACGCCGCGGATCGCGTCGATCGCCCGTGCGTCGCCGTCGGCCGCCGCCGCGCACACCGCGCCGTAGGCGTGCCGGCCCGGCGCCGCACTCAGACCCGCCTGGGCCGCGCGCGCGACCACCGCGGACATCGGCGCGCACTCGGGAACCATCAACGGGCCACCCTCGGGAGTCACGTGACCGAGCGCGTAGGCGGCGAGCTCGCCGAACTCGCCGACGTTGCCCGAAGCGCCCCGGAACACATCGCCGTTGAGGAACGCGCCGCTGCCCGCCCCCGCGCCGAGATACAGGTACACGAAGTCGGTGCTGCTCTCGCCCGCGCCGAGCCACTGCTCGCCGATCGCCGCGGCCGTCGCGTCCTTCTCCAGGAGCACCGGCCGACCCAGCATTTTGCCCAGCTCGGCGCGGAGCGGCACCTCGCCCCACGCTGCCCACAACGGCGGATTGAGCAGCACGCCCTCCCGCGCGTCCAGCGGGCCGGGCGCCGCGACACCGACCCCGAGCAGATTCTGCCCGAGCTGCCCCGCGGCAGCGAGTGTGTGCTGGGTCGTGCGCTCCATCCACTCCATGCAGGACTGAGGGTCGCTGCTCTGTGTCACCGCGAGTGTGTGACGCGACCGTACGGTGCCGCACAGATCGACCAGTACATGGGTAATCAACTCGGGATCCACGTGGATGCCGATCGCACAGCCCGCCTCCGGACGCAGCCGCAGCGGCACCCGTGGCTTGCCGGTGCCGGTCGAGCGCCGCTCGTCGGCCACGAGGATCCCGGAGGTGAGCAGGTTGCGGGTGATCCGGGAGACCGCTTGCGGAGTCAGACCCGTGCGCTCGGCGATCTCGATCCGGCTGAGCGAACCCGCCACCCTGACCGACTCGATGACCAGCTTCTCGTTGAACGACCCCAACGCAGGCTGATCGAAGGCGCGGTGCACCGCGCGCCGCTGCCCGGTCGCCGCCGCAAGGTCCGGGCGCAGCCACCAAACCGGAGCGCCGCCGGGTGTCCGGGACAGCTCACGCGCCGTGTCCGACAGTGCGTCGAGGGCCACCCGCGCGGCCTGCGGCTGATGCTCCAGCTCGAGCTGGGCGATCAGGGAGACAGTGGCGGCCCAACCCATCGACGCGGGCGCCACGTGCGTGCGGGTGTTAGCCGGCAGCCCGGCAGGTCCCGCCGCTCCACCCCAGGTGACGAGGTGGAGACGGTGCCCGGCCCAGCGGGCAAGCCGCCCCGCGGGCAGCGCCGGTGCCGGGCGGACGGCCGCGCCGGGCGGCGCCGCGCCCTGCTCCATGTCGCCGGGGTGCACGCCCCGCAGCGCGGCGCCCAACGCCGCGTAGCGCATGCGCCGTTCGTCCGCGGTCGCTGCTCTGGTGCGCGGCTGGCCGCCAGGGACGGCGTCGGCGACGACGAGGAACGCCGCGCCGTCCGCACGAGCCCACGTGGCCAGTAGCTCGGGCCGCGCGCAGGCCAGTGGTGGCTCAAGAGGCAGGCACGCAGGGGCCGTCGGGCCGTCGGGCCGGATCCGCCAGCGCTGCCACACCCGGCCGACCGTAGTGTGCGAGATCCCGAGATGGTCGGCGAGCGCCCTCGCCGACCACGTGCGCTGCGGCGAGGGTGGGCCCGCAAGCGTCGCCGCGACGACGTCCGCCTCGTCGATGCGCACCGGGCGTCCGCTGCGCGGCCGGTGCTCGAGGCCGGCCAGGCCGTCAGCCGCATACCGCTGCCGCCAGGCGCTCACCGTCGGCCGCGAGATACCCAGCCGGTGTGCGCTCTGCGACACGGACAGCCCCGCAGCCGCATCCTGCACGATCGCTGCCCGCACCGCCCGCTCCGGTCTGTTCCCGGACCACGCATCGAGCTCCGCCAGCTCCCGCTGGGTCAACGAAACCTCACCCGACGTAGACACGGCCGCCCCTCACGCCCCCACTCGCACAGCATTTAATGGCCACTACTGAGTCCCGTCACGCTGCGGAACTGCGGGCCCTCCGCGCCATGACCAGCCGCTCTCCGGTGGCGGCGGGGGAAGACGTGGACGCGCCCGGCGGTTCGCCCCGAGGTGGGGGCCGCCAGGCGCGCGCACGTCATTCCGTGATCTTGAACGTGTCCTTCGAGTCGTTCTGGAGCTCGACCTGCCCCGGCAGCAGGTTCTGCACCTTGTTGCCGGAGAACGCCCCGGTCCCGGTGACCCCCGAGGTGACCCAGATGCCCTGGTTCGCCGGGCCG
Source organism: Streptomyces violaceusniger Tu 4113 (assembly GCF_000147815.2). Classification (NCBI taxonomy): domain Bacteria; kingdom Bacillati; phylum Actinomycetota; class Actinomycetes; order Kitasatosporales; family Streptomycetaceae; genus Streptomyces; species Streptomyces violaceusniger. Next base: position 3,577,177 of record NC_015957.1, read on the forward strand.
TCGACCGTGTTGTTCCGCAGCGTCACCTTTACGTTCTTCTTGGTGATGAACAGGCCCGCGCGCAGCGCGCCCCGCATGACGTTGTCCGTCATGGTGACGTTCGTGAACGCGTCGGGGAAGTTCGACGTCGGGGACGGCGAGCCGATCTGCACCCCGTGCCGGATGCCGTTCCAGCCGCCGCCACCGAGCAGGACGTTTCCGCTGACTGTGGCGGATTCCAGCGGGTGGCCCGAGTCGCCGAACACGCCGACTTCCAGCGTGCTGTTCGAGGACACGCTCTTCACCAGGTTGTTCTTGAACTGGATGTCCTTGCCGCCGGCGATCCGGAGGCCATTGGCCCACCAGGGTGCGATCGCGGTGTTGTTCAGCACCCGGGCGCCGCTCAGCCGGCCGTTGTCGCCGTTGGTGCCGGAGTCGGAGTAGACGGCGAAGGAGTCGTCGCCGGTGTTGCGGGCGAAGTTGTTCTGGACCGTGATGTTGTCGCCACGTCTGTCCGGGCTGGGTGTATTGCTGTTGTTGATGTTGAAGCCATCGCCGTAGGAGTCCGCGGTCCGGCTGTCGCGGATGGTGCCGCCTGTGCCGGACAGCCAGTTGGCATCCGTGTGCCGGGTCCAGATCCGCTCGACCAGCCAGCCCTTGGCGCCGCTGGCGTTGATGCCGTAGTCGGAGCCGCCGGGGCCGCGGACGTCCCGGTAGATGGCGTTGGCGTCGATCTGGATGTCGCTCAGCCGGGTGCCGGAGCCGACCAGGATCTGGGAGCGCTGCCTGGCCGGCAGCGGCGGCTTGCGGTAGATCGTGGTGTACCACATGCCGGCGCCACGCACGGTCACGCCGGTGAAGTCCAACGGCGCGGCCCCGTCGAAGCTGTTGGTGAGGTACTTGCCCTTCGGGATCCAGACCGATTTGCCCTGTTCGCGGGCGGTGTCGACGGTCTTCTGGATGGCGACCGTCGAGTCCTTCCCGAACGTCGGGTCGGCGCCGTAGTCGACCACGGAGAGCGAGTTCTCAGGGCGGGTGCGCGCGTCCCCGACGTTCTCCAGATCGACGGAGTCCACGTCGTAGTAGGCGGCCGTGTTGGCGGCATCCTTCTTGAGCGTGATGGTGCTGCCGTCGAGGATCGGGGCGCCCTCGATGCGGACGGGGAATTCGTTGTAGAAGCGGTAGGCCGCCCCGCCGGCGTTCGGGTCGTCCGCGTTGGTGCCGGCGTGACGGTAGTTCCATGCCTGCTTGGAGCTGATCGTGATCGCCTGGCGGTACGTGCCGTCGACGTAGAGGTTCAGCGAGGCGTCGATGCCGCCGCCTTGCGGCGCGTCGGGGATGGAGGCGCGCACGACGAGCGTGTTGGCCTGCTTGCCAGTCTTGTTCACCACCGCCACCGACTGGCCGGTCCGGTCCAGCTTGGCATAGGCGTAGCCGGATGCCTCGGTCTCCGGAGTGGCCTTGGTGGGCGCGGGATCGCCCGGCTTGATGGCGTGGACCTTGGCGCCACCGCCGAGTGTCCCGGACTCCGCCTCGACGGTCGCAAAGGGGGTACGGGCCCCGGCTTCGGCGGCGGCCTTGGCTTCGGAGCCGGCTCCGGCCGCGGCCTCCGCGCGCCCTTCGGTGCCGGGGAGGTCGATGAGGACGCCGAGCAGTGCGGCACCGGCGACCCAGATGGAGAGTCGCCGGACTCTGCGGTGATGCATGTATGGCCTCTCGTTCGCGTGAGCGGCGGTGGGGATGGGTGAGCCCTCAGGGCGTCACTGGGCGGACATGAAAGTCCATCCGATTGACTTACGTCAATGCGGTCGACAGGCCCTATTCATCGGACGCTCGGGAGAGTTGACCCGACGGCATGAGCCCGCACGTCCTGCCGGGATGCCGACGGAGCGGGTGGTACGGCACGCGATGCGGCAGGGGGCCGGGCAGTCGGCCGCCCTTCCGCAGCGCTCCTGCGATGTGGCTCTGACCAGCAGGGTCGCTACCGCATCCGTGGCGCAGGACCCCGGTCGGCAGGGCCTGATGGCATACGAGAAATCCTCCAAGCAGGGGTGAGGGCCGCCGACCGCGTCCGCATGACAACGACTTGCCGACGGCTTCGCCGAGTTCGTGTCACCGCCCGAGCGCACCACCCGGCACCCACCACCGGGGCAGCGAGTTAGTACAACGTATTGACAAAGAGCCGAGTCGGTTCATACGTTCGCAACCTCGCGACCGGCACCGTCGATCGGTGGCACGTCTCCTCTCCCGCCAGACCTGCCGGGCGCAGCCCAGACCACCCCGAAAGCCGCGTCCTGCCACGCGGTGACGAATGGGAGCGTGTATCCACCTTGACCACCGACACCCGGCGGGCGCTGGTCGTCCGCGGCGGCTGGGACGGGCATCACCCCGTGACGATCAGCGACGGCTTCGTTCCGTACCTCAAGGATCACGGCTTCACCGTCGAGACCTCCGAGGACCTCGCGGTGTACGACGACGCGGAGCGCCTCGCCACCACCGACCTGATCGTCCAGTGCTGGACCATGGGCAGCGTCACCCGTGAGCAGAGCGCCAATCTCGCCGCCGCGGTCCGCGCCGGCACCGGCCTGGCCGGCTGGCACGGCGGCATCGTCGACTGCTTTCATGACCACGGCTACCACCTGCTCACCGGCGGCAAGTTCGTGATGCACCCGCCCGGCTACCTCGACCACGGCTACGAGATCGTGCCCGAGCGCGCCGACCACCCCATCGTCGCCGGGCTCGGCGACTTCACCCTCCACTCCGAGCAGTACTGGGTGCTCACCGACCCGCATATCGACGTGCTGGCCACCACCGTCTTCCCGCCGGACGAGTTCCACGACCGGCCCGCGGTGATGCCCGCGGTGTGGACCAGGACCTGGGGTCGGGGCCGGGTCTTCGTATCGACCATCGGGCACAAGCCCGACGACTTCGACGTGCCGGAGGTCCGGACGCTGACCGAGAGGGGACTGCTGTGGGCGAGCCGCTGAAGCCACTGCGCGTAGGCATCGTGGGCGCGGGAAAGATCAGCGGCGCCTACCTCGCCACCCTGACCAAGCTGATATCGGTGGAGCTCACCGCCGTCACCGACCTCGACCGTGGCCGCGCCGAGGCCGTCGCCGCGCAGTACGAGGGCCAGGTCGCCGTGGCGGACTCCGTGACCGACCTGGTGGCGCGTGAGGACGTGGACGCCGTCCTCAACCTCACCATCCCGGCCGCCCACGCCGACGTCGCGCTTCAGGCACTACGCGCGGGCAAGCACGTCTACGGCGAGAAGCCCCTGGCTGCGAACCGCGAGGAAGCCGACGCCGTGCTCGCCGCAGCCCGCGAGACAGGTCTGCGGGTCGGTTGCGCGCCCGACACCGTCCTCGGCACCGGCACCCAGACCGCGCGCAAGGCAATCGACGACGGCCTGCTCGGCCGACCGGTCGCCGCTACGGCCTTCATGACCGGCGCCGGCCACGAGAAGTGGCACCCGGACCCGGAGTTCTACTACCGGCCCGGCGGCGGCCCGCTGCTCGACATGGGCCCGTACTACCTCTCCGCCCTGGCGCACCTGCTGGGTCCGGTGGTCAAGGTGACCGGCGCGTCCTCCCGCTCGCGCACGGAGCGCACCATCGGCAGCGGCCCGCGCGCAGGGCACAGCTTCCCGGTGGAGGTGGACACGCACATCACCGGCACGCTGGAGCACGCCGGAGGCGCCTTGTCCACGCTCATCATGAGCTTCGACGTACGCGCCGCGCGCCTGCCGCGCATCGAGGTACACGGCACCGAGGCCTCGCTGTCCGTACCCGACCCGAACAACTTCGACGGCGCCGTCGAGCTGAACCGCGGCGACGGCTGGGAGACGCTGCCGGCCTCGGCCGGCTACCCGGACGCGGGGCGCGGCGCGGCCCTCGCCGACCTGTCCGAGGCCCTGTCGGCCGGTCGCCCGCACCGCGCGTCCGCCGAACTCGCCGCCCACGTCCTGGACGTCATGCTGACGCTCATGGACGCGGCGGAGCAGGGCCGGGCCCTGCCGGTCAGCAGCACCTGCGAGCGCCCCGCCCCGGTCGCCCTCTGACCCGCCCCACCAGGAGATCCCAGGGCCTGTCTCTTCCGGATCTCGCCGGGTCCCGCACCGCCCGGAACGCACGCTCCGAACCACGGTCCCCTGCCACACCCCATCCGCGTCATCGCCCCGCTCGTCACCACCCCGTACTCGCCGACAAGACCCGAAAGACAGGCCCTGGATGCACGACGACCGGAAGCTGGTCGAAGCCCGCCTGGAACGCGTCCTCAACGAACGCGTCCGTCCCGCCGTCCACCCCGCCACCACACCCCTGACCGTGGAGATCTGGTCCACGGCGGACGAGCCCGTCCCGGTGGCCGAGGGGCTGGTGGCACCGACCCGCCCGATTGTCACCGGCGCCCCCTGGGGCGCGCCGTGGGGGACAAGCTGGTTCAAGGTGACCGGCGAGGTGCCGGCCGAGTGGGCCGGAAGGACGGTCGAGGCCGTGCTCGACCTCGGCTTCACCCCGCGTACCCCGGGCTTCCAGTGCGAGGGCCTCGTCCACGAGCTCGACGGCACCCCGGTCAAGGGCCTCCACCCGCGCAACAACCACGTCCGCGTCGGCGCCCCGGCCGCCGGCGGCGAGCAGATCCACTGGCGCATCGAGGCCGCCTCCAATCCCGACCTCGAGGCGGACGGCGTGCCCTTCCGGCCGACCCGGCTCGGCGACAAGGCGACCGCGGGCGACGCGCCCCAGTACGTCCTCGGCGACATGGTGCTGGCCGTCTTCGACGAGACGGTGTGGAACCTGGTCATGGACCTGGAGGTGCTCGGCGAGCTGATGGCCGAGCTGCCCGTCGACGGCGCCCGCCGCTGGGAGCTCCTGCGCGCCGTCAGCCGTGCGCTGGACGCCATCGACCTGCAGGACGTGAACGGCACCGCTCAGGCCGCGCGGGACGAGCTCGCCGAGGTGCTGGCCGCGCCCGCGAGCCCCGCGGCGCACCGCATCAGCGCCGTCGGCCACGCCCACATCGACTCCGCCTGGCTGTGGCCGCTGCGCGAGACGGTCCGCAAGGTCGCCCGCACCGCCTCGAACATGACCAAGCTCCTCGAGGACGAGCCGGACTTCGTCTTCGCCATGTCGCAGGCCCAGCAGTTCGCCTGGATCAAGGAGCACCGCCCCGAGGTCTACGCCAGGGTCAAGAAGGCGGTCGCGGACGGCCGCTTCGTGCCGGCGGGCGGCATGTGGGTCGAGTCCGACACCAACATGCCCGGCTCCGAGGCGATGGCCCGGCAGTTCGTCCACGGCAAGCGCTTCTTCCTCGAAGAGTTCGGCATCGAGAACGACGAGGCCTGGCTCCCCGACACCTTCGGCTTCGCGGCCGGCCTGCCGCAGATCATCAAGGCCGCCGGATCCGACCGCCTCCTCACTCAGAAGATCTCCTGGAGCAAGACCAACCCCTTCCCGCACCACACCTTCCACTGGGAGGGCATCGACGGCACCCGGATCTTCACCCACTTCCCGCCGGTCGACTCGTACAACTGCGAGATGACGGGCGCCCAGCTCGCGCACGCTGCCCGCAACTTCAAGGAGAAGGGGGTCGCCAGGCGGTCCCTCGCCCCGGTCGGCTACGGCGACGGTGGCGGGGGCACCACGCGCGAGATGGTCGCGAAGGCGGCGCGGCTGCGCAGCATGGAGGGTGCGCCGACGGTCCAGTGGGAATCTCCTGCCGACTTCTTCGAGAAGGCCGAGGCCGAATACCCCGACCCGCCGGTGTGGGTGGGCGAGCTCTACCTGGAGCTGCACCGCGCCACCCTCACCAGCCAGGCGCAGACCAAGCGCGGCAACCGGCGCAGCGAGTCCCTGCTGACGGAGGCCGAGCTGTGGGCGGCCACGGCGGCGGTACGGGCGGGAGTTCCGTATCCGTACGAAGGGCTCGACCGGATCTGGAAGACGGTGCTGCTGCACCAGTTCCACGACATCCTGCCGGGCTCGTCGATCGCCTGGGTGCACCGGGAGGCGCGGAAGACGTATGCGCGGGTGGCGGAGGAGCTGGAGGGCATCATCGGGGGTGCGCAGCGGGCGCTCGCCGGTGCGGGCACCAGTGAGCTGGTCTTCAACTCGGCGCCGCACGCACGGCGCGGTGTCCCGGCCGGTGGCGCGTCGGCCGCGGCTGACGAGGGCGGCGTCGTCCCGGTCCCGCGCGACGGCGGCGGTTACCTCCTCGACAACGGCCTCCTGCGCGTCGAGATCGACGCCCGCGGCCTGGTCGTCTCCGCGTACGATCGCGCTGCCGACCGAGAGGCGATCGCCCCCGGGCAGGCGGCCAACCTGCTCCAGCTACACCCCGACTTCCCCAACCAGTGGGACGCCTGGGACGTCGACGCCTTCTACCGCAACACCGGCAGCGACCTCACCGAGGTGGCCGCTCTGGGCGTCGAGGGCACCTCGGTGCGCATCGTGCGCGCCTTCGGCCGCTCCCGCGTCAGCCAGCTCCTGTCCGTACCGAAGGACGCCAAGCGGCTCGACATCGACACCGAGGTCGACTGGCACGAGACCGAGCGCTTCCTGAAGCTCGCCTTCCCGCTGGACGTGAAGGCCGACCGGTACGCCTCGGAGACGCAGTACGGACACGTCTACCGGCCCACCCACCAGAACACCAGTTGGGAGTGGGCGAAGTTCGAGGCCTGCAACCACCGCTTTGTGCATGTCGACGAGCCGGGCTGGGGCGTGGCAATCGTCAACGACGCCACGTACGGCCACGATGTGACCCGCGCGGTACGGACCGGTGTCGACGCGGGGACCACCACCACTGTACGGGCGTCGCTGCTGCGCGCGCCCCGCTACCCGGATCCGGAGACGGACCAGGGCGTACACCGCTTCCACCATGCGCTGGTCCCCGGCGCCACGGTCGGCGACGCGGTCCGCGAGGGCTACCGCGCCAACCTGCCGGAGCGTCGCGTCACCGGCACCGCCGCCGAGGTGGCGCCCCTGGTCGGGGTCGACAACGACGCCGTCGTGGTGAGCGCGGTCAAGCTCGCCGACGATCACAGCGGCGACCTGGTGGTGCGCCTCTACGAGGCGAACGGCGCCCGCGCCCGCGCCACCGTCCGCGTCGACGGCTTCGCTGCCGACCGCGCGGTACTCACGGACCTGCTGGAACGCCCGCTCCCCGGCGCCGAACGGCCGACCGTGGCCGACGGTGGCGTGGCGCTCGCGCTGCGGCCGTTCCAGCTGGTGACCCTGCGGCTGCCGCGCGCCTGAGAGGACCGGACCGATATGACTGCCCCAGCGGCACGCCCGGACCGCCCCACGGCGGTGTGCGTGATGAGCCCCGACGTCGCCGGTCTCGTACTGCCGACGGAGCTGCGCGATGAGCTGGCCGAGATGGCCCGGCTGGTCACGGACCCCTCGGGTGCTCAGGTGCACGCCGCCTTCCCCGAGGCGCTTGCCGAGGCGGAGGTGCTGGTCAGCAGTTGGGGCTGCCCGCGGCTGACGGCCGAGGTGCTGGCGCGGGCCCCGAAGCTGCGGGCCGTACTGCACGCCGCCGGGACGGTCAAGTCGCTGGTGAGCGAGGCAGTGTGGGAGCGCGGCATCGTGGTCTCGTCGGCCGCCGATGCCAATGCCGGCCCGGTCATCGCGTACACCGCCGCTCTGATCACGCTCGCCGCCCGGCGGACGCTGACCATGGCGGCGGGATACGGGGTCGGGTGGCCGGACCACGCGCTCCGCTCGGGCGGCGACGGCCTGACGGTGGGCATCATCGGCGCCTCCCGCATCGGCCGCGGCGTGATCGCCCGACTGGCGCGCTCCGACGCGGGCTACCGGATCCTGCTCAGCGACCCGTACGTCACGGACGAGGAGGCGCGGTCGCTGGGCGCGGAGCCGGTGGAACTCGCCGAACTCTGCCGCCGCTCGGCGGTGGTGAGCGTGCACGCGCCGCTGCTGCCGGAGACGACGGGACTGTTGGACGCGAAGCTGCTGGCGCTGCTCCCCGACGGGGCCGCGGTGATCAATACGGCACGGGGCGCGATTCTCGACACCGAGGCACTGACGCGCGAATGCGCCTCGGGCCGGCTCGATGCGTACCTCGACGTGACGGACCCCGAGCCGGTGCCGCCGGGGCACCCGCTGGTTTCGCTGCCGAATGTGCTGCTCACTCCGCATATCGCCGGCGCCCAGGGCACAGAGGTGCGGCGGCTCGGGCAGTACGCGGTCGCGGAGGTCGCCCGCTGGGTGGCGGGCGAGCCGCTGCGGGGCGAGGTCACCCAGCAGGCACTGGTGCGCCTGGCCTGAGTGGTCCGGCTCAGGCCAGGAACTGGCGGAAGCCTGCCCCACCACAAGCATATCCACTGGATTCACATCGTGACCCCACCGGCCGGGGAGGGCCGGAAGCCACATTTCGTTGATGAAAGGGGCTCCACCTCATGACAACGGTTCAACAACCGGCGGCCCCGCCGGCCGAGGAGGGCAGAAGGGCGGACAAGCGTCGGCCGCGTCGGCTGCGCCCGGTCGGCCGCCACGACTTGGCCCTGTTCTGGTTCGTGATACCAGGGCTCGTCGTGATGCTGCTGTTCCACTACATCCCGCTGCTCGGCAACATCATCGCGTTCCAGGACTATCAGCCGTTCATCGGCATCATGCACAGCCCCTGGAGCGGCTTCGACAACTTCAGCGTGATCTTCAACGGGGACGACGCCTTCCTCAAGGCGCTGGTCAACACCCTGGAACTCACGCTCATCCAAGTCGTGTTCGTCTTCCCGGTGCCGATCCTGCTGGCGCTCGCGCTGAACAGCCTGGTCAGCGAAAGCGTCAAGAAGTGGGTGCAGAACGTGCTGTACCTGCCGCACTTCCTGTCCTGGGTGGTCATCGTCGCGCTCTTCCAGCAGATGCTCGGCGCCACCGGCCTGCTCAACCTGTTCCTGCAGTCCCACAGCCTGGACACCTGGAACATCATCGGCAACCCCGACTTCTTCAAGGGGCTGCTCACCTCCCAGGTGATCTGGAAGGACGCCGGCTGGGGCACGATCCTCTTCCTGGCCGCCCTCTCCCGTGTGGACAGCGATCTCTATGAGGCCTCCGCGATGGACGGAGCCAGCCGCTGGCGGCAGACCTGGCACGTCACCCTGCCCGCCCTGCGCGGCCTGGTGATCCTGCTGCTCATCCTCCGCCTCGGGGACGCCCTGTCCGTCGGCTTCGAGCAGATCCTGCTGCAGCAGCAGGCCGTCGGCCTGGACAGCAGCGAGGTGCTGGATACCTATGTCTTCAACAACGGCATCGTCGGCGGGGCCTGGGGCGTCGCCGCCGCGGTCGGCCTGGTCAAGGGCATCGTCGGTGTCCTCCTCGTGCTGGGCGCCAACAAGGCCGCCCACTTCTTCGGCGAAGAAGGTGTCTACCGCTCATGACCACGCTGACTCCCGCCCGCCCCCTTGGCACCGGCAAACCGCGCAGGTCCTACAGCGCCGTCCCCGGCGAGTCGCCCGGCACCCCGCCGTGGCGGGCCCTGAAGTCGCTGCTCCTGCTGATCTGTGTGCTGCTGGTCCTGCTGCCCTTCCTCGCGATCGTCGCGACCTCGGTCGCCGATTCCCACCAGGTCACCAAGGCCGGCGGGTTCGTGCTCTGGCCGCACAGCCCCACCTTCGCCTCGTACTCGGCGCTGCTCTCCGGCGGCCTGGTGTCCAAGGCGATGATGGTGAGCGTCGGCGTCACCGTCGTCGGCACCGCTCTCAGCCTCGTCACCTCCATCATGCTGGCGTACGGGCTGAGCCGGCCCGGCTCCTTCCTGCACAAGCCGGTGCTTCTGCTGCTGCTGATGTCCCTGCTGTTCGTACCGGGCGTCATCCCGACCTATCTGATGGTCAAGCAGCTCGGCCTGATCAACAGCTACTGGTCGCTGATCCTGCCCACACTGATCAACGCGTTCAACGTGATCGTGCTGCGCTCCTTCTTCATGAGCCTGCCGCGTGAGCTGATCGACGCCGCCCGTATCGACGGCGCTTCGGAGTGGAACATCCTCACCCGGATCGTGGTCCCGCTCTCCAAGGCGTCCATCGGTGTCATCGGCCTCTTCTACGCCGTGTCGTACTGGAATGCCTTCTTCAACGCCCTGCTGTTCATGAACGACGCGTCGAAGTGGCCCATGCAGCTCGTGCTGCGCTCCTACGTCGTCAACAACAACGCGATCAGCGGTGGCCAGGTCGACGCCGCCGCCGGAGCGCCGGTGCCGCCGACGCCTTCCCTGCAGGCGGCGATCCTCGTGCTGTCCATCGTGCCGATCGTGCTTGTCTACCCCTTCGTCCAGCGCCACATGAACAAGGGCGTCATGGTCGGGGCGGTGAAGGGATGAACATGAAGCCACCACTCAGCCGCCGCGGTTTCCTCGGCGCGACCGCCGGTGTCGGCGCCGGCCTCGCCCTCACTGGCTGCGGCGACTTCAAGCCCAAGCCGGCCCGGCTGGCCAACGCGGACGCGCAGCTACCCACGTACATCCAGTACAAGGGCGTGCCGACCTCGATGCCCGCCACGAAGGACGGCGTCTCCGCCGGCTACACACACTTCCCGCACGAGCCCGCCAAGGCGTTCCCGGACGGCCCGCCCGCCAGGGGCGCCGCCATCAACATCATGAACCTGATCTTCAACCCGGTGCCGCCGCCAGTGGGTCGGAACGCCATGTGGCAGGCGCTCAACACATACGTCGGCTGCGACCTCAACTTCGAGATCACCCCTGTGAACGACTACCCGCAGAAGTTCGCGGTGGTCCTCGCCGGCGGCGATCTGCCGGACGCGATGCTGATGCTGCCGCCGGACCAGAACAGCGCCGCTACGCCGGACATGCTGGACATGCTCTTCGAGGACCTCACCCCGCACCTGTCCGGGAACAACATCCGCGACTACCCGTACCTCGCCAATATCCCCACCGACTCCTGGCGCCCTTGCGTGCGCAACGGAGGCATCTACGCGATCCCGATGCCCCGCCCGGTCTCCGGCGGCCCGATCTTCACCCGGCTCGACCTGTTCAAGAAGAAGGGCCTCGACCCGAACCCGAAGACATGGCGCGAATTCGTCCAGCTCTGCAAGGACATCACCGACCCGAAGGTCCATCAGTACGCCCTCGGAGACCCCGTCACCACGTGGAACCTCGTGATGCAGATGCAGGGCGCGCCCAACTGGTGGCGCGCGGAGAAGGGCAGGTTCACCCACTACTACGAGACGGAGGAGTGCAAGCAGGCCCTGGACGCGGTCCACCAACTGAAGAAGGCCGGCGTACTGCACCCGGACGCCTTCGCCGTCAAGGGCAAGTTCAAGGACTGGTTCGGAAACGGTCAGATCGCCATGAACCCGGACGCGCCCGCGGCGTGGAATGACTACTACACGACCTACGGCCCGATCTCCAAAGGCCTGGATGTCGGCTACATGCTGCCGCCGGCGTGGGACGACAGCACCCGCGGTGGGCAGTGGCAGGGCCGGGCCAACTACGCCACGCTCATCATCAGGAAGGCCCCCAAGGCGCGCATCAAGCAGATCCTGCGCGCCCTGAATGCCCTCGCCGCCCCCTTCGGCACCGACGGCTATCTGCTGCGCAAGTACGGCGTCCGGGGCCCCGACCACACCGTCAAGGGGCCGGATCCGATCCTGACACCGAAGGGCACGGCCGAGACCTATCTGCCGACGAACTTCGCCACGGATGCGCCGTTCACGCTCTACTACCCGCAGAAACCGGACATCGTCCCCACCCAATACGCCTTCCAGGAGGAGGCCGTCAAGCGGCTGATCCCCAACCCGGCGGAGGCCCTGTACTCGGCGACGGACGCCAAGCTGTCCAAGCTGTTCAACACGCAGCTCGACAGCCTCCGCTACGGCATCATGGACGGCCGCAACCGCATGGCGGAGTGGGACGCCGCGATGAGGGACTGGCGGAAGCGGGCGGGCGACAAGATGCGTGCCGAGTACGAGCAGGCATGGGAGATCCGCCACTGATGCGCCACCGCACCCCCGCCGAGGACCGAGCCAACTGGGAGCGGACCGCCGACGACATGCTGCTCGCCGTCCGTCCGTACGCCACCGAAGGGCACGACCTGATCCACCTGCCTGGTAGGCCGAGCCACAACGGCGCGCACAGCGACGGCCTGGAGGGGTTCGCCCGCACGTTCCTGCTGGCCGCATTCCGGCTGGCGGGGGCGGCGGGCGCGGATCCGCACGACCTTGCCGGGTGGTACGCGGCCGGCCTCGCCGCCGGCACCGACCCGAAGAACCCGGACCGCTGGCCGGCCTTCGCCGAGTGCAACCAGGCGAAGGTCGAGGCGGCGTCCATCGCGCTGGCGCTGCACGAGACCCGGCCGTGGATCTGGGAGCGGCTGGAGGCGAAGGTCCGGCAGCGGGTGCTGGACTGGCTGGCGCCGATGGTCGGCAACCTGATGCCGGGGAACAACTGGATCTGGTTCCAGGGCGTCACCGAAGCCTTCGCCCGGACCGTTGGAGGCGAGTGGCGCCGGCAGGACCTCGACCGGACCATCGCGCTGACCGATGGCTGGTACGCGGGCGACGGCTGGTACTCCGACGGGCTGACCGGCGCCGGACACCGCAACTTCGACCACTACAACGGGTGGGCGATGCACCTCTACCCGCTGTGGTTCTGCCGCATCCTCGGCGATGCGGCGCCCGCCGGGCTGCTGGACCGCTACCGGGAGCGGCTGCGACGGTTTCTGGCGGACCAGCGGCTGCTGGTCGGAGCCAACGGCTCACCGCTGATCCAGGGCCGCTCGCTCACGTACCGGCATGCGGCGCTGGCTTCCGTGTGGACCGGTGCCGTCTTCGACGCCACACCGCTGGCGCCGGGGGAGACCCGGTCGCTTGCGACCCGCATGCTCGACCACTTCAACGGGCACGGGGCGCTGAATGCGCGGGGGCTGCTCACGCTCGGCTGGCACCGGCCCTTCCGCGGCATCCTGCAGAGCTACTCCGGCCCTGCCTCCCCGTACTGGGCGAGCAAGGGCTTCATCGGTCTCGCCCTGCCGCCGGACCACCCGGTGTGGACGGAGGAGGCGACGCCGCTCGCCGTCGAAGAGGGCGACTTCGCACAGGCGTTGGCGACGCCCGGCTGGCTCGTCTCCGGCACCGCCGCCGATGGCGTCGTACGCGTCGTCAACCACGGCGGCGACCACGCCGACCCGGCCCGTCCGCACGCCGACGACCCGTCCTACGCGCGCTTCGCCTACTCCACGCACACCGCGCCGGAGACCCCCGGCGACCCGACCGTCCCCGGCGGCAGCGCGGACACCGACCCGCTCGACAACGCGGTCGTGCTGCTCGACGCGGCCGGGCGCGCCTCGCATCGGCGCCCCGCCACCCGTATCTCCGTCGACGGCGCCACCGCCGTCTCGCGCTCGCGCGCGCACTGGCTCGACGACGCGACATGGGATGTGTTCGGTGGCCCCGACACCGACTACACCCTCGGCCCCTGGGTCACCGTCGGCTCCGCGCTGCGCGGCTCCGTCGAGGTCCGCGCCGTACGCGTCGACGGCGACCCCGGCCCCGGCCATGTGCTGCGGGTCGGCGGCTGGGCCCTGGCCGTGGGCGGCACGCCACCGGACGCCGGCACCGCCCGGGCCGCCGGCGCAGACGGCCTCGCATCCCCGGCCGGCGGCCCCGCCCGAGTCGAAGGCACCAACGGCCTCATCTCCCTCGTCGTGGGCGCGCAAGGGCTGCCCAACAGCGCGGTGCGCCCGGGCTCCGACAGCAACGCCCTCGGCCCCGCCTCTGCCACCCCCGTCGTGGAGACCGAAGGCCCCGTAGCCCACGGCACCCTCCACATCGCCCTGACGCACCTCGGCGGCACCGACCCCGCCGCCCTGCCGCAGGTCACCACCCGTGCCGACGGCACCACCCTGCTCGCCGACGTGACCTGGACGGACGGCACCCGGGACACGATCCGACTCCCCGCCCCCGATCCCGACGCGTACGACCCCTGGAAGGACTACCACCGTGCATGACGACCGCAGGATCATCGAGGACCGGATCCGCAAGCTGCTCGACCGGGTCGTCCGCCCCGCCCTGTACAGCGCTGCCCGGCCGCTCTCGCTGAGCGCCTGGTTCGTGGACGGAGAGCCCGTGCCCGTGGCCGACGCGTTGACCGCCGCGTACGAGCCCTTCCAGCTCGGCTCGACATGGGGCGCGCCCTGGTGCACCACCTGGATGCGCGCGAGCGCCCAGATCCCCGCCGACTGGGCCGGCCGCCGAGTCGAGGCCGTCTTCGACCTGGACTTCGACCTCACCAAGGGGCCCGGCGGCCAGGCCGAGGGCCTCGTCCACGACGCCCACGGCGCGCCGGTCCAGGGCCTGCACCCGTACAACCGCAGCGTGCTCCTCGCCGACCCCGCCACCGGCGGCGACGGCGTCGACCTCCTCATCGAGCTCGCCGCCAATCCGCCCATCACCGGCAGTGCGGGGATCAACACCCATTACGGTTCGCGGGCGACGGCCGGCCCCGACCATCTCTACCGCCTCAAGCAGGCCGAGATCGCAGTCCGCGAGGACGACGTCTGGCACCTCATCCACGACATCGAGGTCCTCGACGAGCTGATGCGCGAGCTCCCGCTCGGCTCTGCCCGGCGGCACGAGATCCGCTACGCCCTGCGCCGTGCCGCCGACGCCGTCGACCCGGCCGACGTGGCGAGCACGGCCGCGGCGGCACGCGACCGCCTCGCCGACGTGCTCGCCCGGCCGGCGCACGCCTCCGCGCACACCCTCGCCGCCGTCGGGCACGCCCATATCGACTCGGCCTGGCTGTGGCCGGTGCGCGAAACCGTACGCAAATGCGCGCGCACCTTCACCAACATGACGACGCTCGCCCAGGAGTACCCCGAGCTGATCTTCGCCTGCTCCTCGGCGCAGCAGTACGCGTGGATGCGCGAGCAGCGCCCCGAGATCTTCGCCCGGATGAAGAAGGCGGCCGAGGAAGGCAACTGGGTCCCGGTCGGCGGTATGTGGGTCGAGGCCGACGGCAACCTCCCCGGCGGCGAGGCCATGGCCCGCCAGTTGGTGTACGGGCGGCGCTTCTTCGCGGAGGAGTTCGGTGTCGAGCAGAAGGGCGTGTGGCTGCCGGACTCCTTCGGCTACACCGCCGCCTACCCGCAGTTGGCCAAGCTCGCCGGCGCGGAGTGGTTCCTGACCCAGAAGCTCTCCTGGAACGAAACGAACAAGCTGCCGCACCACACCTTCCACTGGGAAGGCATCGACGGCACCCGCATCTTCACCCACCTGCCGCCCGTCGACAGCTACAACGCGTCGCTCACGGCGGCCGAACTCGCCCACGCCGAGCGCAACTTCGAGGACAAGGGAGTGGCCACCCGCTCCCTCGTCCCCTTCGGCTACGGCGACGGCGGTGGCGGCCCCTCCCGCTCCATGCTGGAGAAGGCCCGCCGGCTGCGCGACCTGGAGGGCTCGCCCAAGGTCGTCATCGAGGCGCCGGACACCTTCTTCGCGGCGGCGCGTGCCGAGCGCACCGAGCTTCCGGTATGGCGCGGCGAGCTGTACCTGGAGAACCACCGCGGCACCTACACCAGCCAGGCCCGTACCAAGCGCGGCAACCGGCGCAGCGAAGCACTGCTGCGCGAGGCCGAGCTGTGGGCGGCGACGGCGGCGGTACGGGCGGGCGCGCCGTACCCGTACGAGCGCCTCGAAGCGCTGTGGCAGCGGGTGCTGCTGAACCAGTTCCACGACATCCTGCCGGGCACCTCCATCGCGTGGGTGCACCAGCAGGCCGAGCGGGAGTACGGGGAAATCCGCGACGAGCTGGAGACGCTGATCGCGGATGCGGCGGGTCGGCTGCCGGGCGCTGCCGGAGCGCTGCTCAACGCGGGGCCGTACGCGCGCCGCGAGGTCGCCGTCGTGTCCGGCGCCGAACTCCCCGGTGCGCAGCGCCTGTCGGACGGGCGCAGCGCCGTCCTCGCCGAGGTGGACGCCCTCGCCTCCGGCGGCACGGTGGCCGCGCCGCGGCAGGAGGTCACGGCTGCTTCCGAAGGCGGGGGCTTCGTCCTCGACAACGGCGTGGTACGGGTCGTGGTCGACCGGCGCGGTCTGATCACCTCGGTCCACCACCACGCCGCCGACCGGGAGTCGATCGCCCCGGGCAGCGCCGGCAACCTCCTCCAGCTACACCCCGACGACCCCAACCTGTGGTCGGCCTGGAACATCGACACCTACTACCGCGACACCGTCCGCGACCTCGACGAGGCCGAGTCGGTGACGCTTGTCGACGAGGGCCCGCTGCTCGCCTCGGTGCGGGTGGAGCGCGCCTTCGGCGCCTCCCGGATCGTCCAGCACCTCGACCTCGCCGCCGAATCCCGTCAGGTGACGATCCGCACCGACATCGACTGGCAGGAGCGCGACACCGTACTGAAGGCGGCCTGGCCGCTGGACGTGCACGCGGAGCGCGAAAGCGCCGAGATCCAGTTCGGGCATGTGCAGCGGCCCACGCACGAGAACACCAGCTGGGACGCGGCCCGCTTCGAGCTGTGGGCGCACCGCTGGGTGCACGTGGGGGAGCGGCGCTGGGGCGCGGCGCTGCTCACCGACTCCACGTACGGGCACGACGTCCGCCGCGACACCCGCGCGGACGGCGGCACCACGACCACGGTGCGGCTCTCGCTGCTCCGCTCGTCGCACAGTCCCGACCCGCAGGCCGACCGCGGGCGGCACAGCTTCAGCTACGCGCTGGTGGCCGGAGCCGGCATCGAGGAGGCCATCGCGGGGGGTTACGCCCTGAACCTGCCGCTGCGCCCGGCCCCGGCGTCGGCCGCCGCCCTGGTGTCCGTCGACACCAGCGACGTCGTGGTGGAGTCGGTGAAGCTCGCCGACGACCGGGGCGGCGACGTCGTGGTGCGGCTGTACGAGGCGTGCGGCGGGGCGGTGCGGGCGGCGCGGCTCACGGCGGGCTTCGAGCTCGCCGCCGCGTACGACTGCGATCTGCTGGAGCAGCCGGGCGCGCGGCCGGCCGCGTCCGAGGACGGGACCGTGGTCCTGGAGTTCCGCCCATTCCAGATCCGTACGCTGCGGCTGCGGCCTACGATGCCCCCGAGCCAGGGGGAGGTACGTTGACGACCGTGAAGCCCGAAAAGCCGGCCATCAGGCGCGGCACCAACCTGCCGCGGATGGCGGACTTCAACGAGTCCGTGATCCTGGACGCCATCCGCCGGCACGCGGACGGCCTCAGCCGGGTGGAACTCGCCCAGGCCACTGGCCTGTCGGCACAGACCGTCTCGAACATCACGCGCCGGTTGCTCGACCAGGGTGTGGCGCGTGAGTCGGGCAAACAGCACACCGGCAGCGGCAAGCCCCGCACGCTGCTGGAGGTCGTGCCGAGCTCGCGCTACGCCGTGGGCATTCACCTCGACCCCGCCGTGATCACCACGGTCCTGGTGGACCTGGCCGGCACCGTCGTCGCCCGGCGCAGCCGGCAGACGCCGAGCGGCGGCGACACCGACCGGACCACCGCCGACATGGCGGCATCGGTGTCGGCGCTGGTGGCCGAGTCCGGCATCGACGACGCCCGGGTACTGGGCCTGGGCATCGCCGCTCCCGGCCCCATCGACGCGGAAGCGGGCTGGGTGGTGGACCCGCCGGAGCTGCCGGGCTGGGGCCGCTACCCGCTGCGCGATCGCCTGAGCGAAGCCACCGGCTTCCCGGCGCTGCTCGACAAGGACGTGACGGCGGCGGTGGTGGCCGAGCGCTGGGCAGGCGCGGCCACGGACAGCCGCAACCTGCTCTTCTTCTACCTCGGCACCGGCTCCGGCATGGGCCTGGCGGTGGAGGACACGGTACTGCGTGGCGTGTCGGGCAACGCGGGCGAGGTCGGCGGCCTCGGCGCGTCCTTCTCGGCCCGTACGCTCGTCGACGAGGCCATCGCCCTGGGCGTGCTCGGCACCGAGTACACCTGCCTCGACCCGGCCGACGCCCAGCGCGGCCTGGAACGCCTGGCGGCGCCGGCCGCGGCCGGGGACGTACCGGCGGACGGCATCATCGAGCGCCTGGCCATCCGCATCGGCCGCGGCGTCTGCGCGGCGGCGACGCTCCTGGACGTGGACACGGTCGTGTTCGGCGGTCCGGTGTGGCAGCTTCTGTCCGATCGCCTCCTGACCACGATCGAGTCGATGGTGGCGCGGAGCCCATTCGTCAGACCGACCCACCCGACGACGGTCACGTCGACCACCCTGGGCGAAAACGTGGCGGCAATCGGCGCAGCCGCCCTGGTCCTGGACCGCACCCTGTCCGCTCAGCCCAGGTCGCTGCTGCTGGTCTGAAGCGCCCGAAAGCGCCCGGGCGCCACGCTCTCGGCCATATGACGCCCGCGGGCGGCCCGCGTGTGGTGCCCGAGCGCGCGCCGATGTCCGCCGTCGTCGTGTGGGCCGCGGCCGCGGGCATGACCGCTCCGGACGGCGCGCTGCGGTACGGCACGGTGTGCGCGGCGGCCGCCGGGAACGTCCCCGGGCGGTCGATGCGATCCGGCACGTGGCGCAGGTTCTGGCGCGTGGCGCGGTCGCGAGGACCGATCCGTACGACACCGACCTGATGGTCGTGGGCGGCCCCGCGGTGCCGCCGAAGGCCGCCGAGCTGCACTTGGCGGAGATCTCCGCGGCAGTGAACCGCTTCCCGATGGCCCGCCGGGTGCGCCGATGCGGGTGACGTACTCGACGCTCAGCGCCTCCGCCGCGGCGGTCGGGGCGGGCGGGGGTCTTCCATATGGCCTTCGTGCCGCGGCCGCGCACGCACCGCGGGCCGTAGCCCCGGCCCATCGCCTCCTGTCCGTCCCAAGTCCCCAACCCCCTGGAGCCCTACGCCATGCCCGGCTATCCCCGTCTGACAGAGCTGTTCCCGTCCTCGCTGGTCGCCGCCCGTATGCCGCGGATCGGCGAGTGGAGTCCCGTACCGCTTGCGGCGGACCGGGGCGCGTGGGAGGGCATCGGCAACGACACCCGTGACCGCGTGCTGCAGGCGGCCGCCTCGACGCTCGAAGAGCCGTGGCCGTCCCTGCCCGCCTCGCTGTTCGCCCGCTTCGCGCGCGACGGCGACCGCTGGGATCACCAGGCGCCGGCCGCCGCGCGGCGAGAACGGCTCGGGTGGGCGGTGCTGGCCGCCGCCATAAGTCCCTCATCCGCGGAATTCCTGGACGAAGTGATGGACGGCGTCTGGGCGCTGTGCGAGGAGACCAGTTGGGTGCTCCCGGCGCACGACTTCCGGGTCCTCGGCTCCCACGGCCGCGAACGCGGCCTGTTGCCGGACCCGGAGTGCCCCACCCTGGACCTCGGCGCCTCGATGACGGCCGTGCTCCTGGCGCTCACCGACGCGATCGTCGGCGAGGAGCTGGACCGGATCGACCCGCTGGTGCGCCGACGGCTGCGCCGGGAGGTCTCCACCCGGGTGCTGCAGCCGTATCTGCAACGCGACGACTGGGGCTGGTATGACGGTTCGACCGCCAAGCTGAACAACTGGAATCCCTGGATCCACTCCGAGCTGCTGCTGGCCACCGCGCTGACAGAGGAGTCCGACGAGGTCCGTGGCACATTGGTCTCCCGCATCGTCCAGGGCCTGGAGAACTACCTGGCGGCGCACCCGGAAGACGGCGGCTGCGACGAAGGGCCGCACTACTGGTGGCGCGCCGGGGCCAGCCTCTTCGAGTGCCTGGAGACCCTCACCTCGCTGCTCGGCACCGACGCGGGGGTCTTCGACCATCCGCTGATACGCGCCATCGCGCGCTATCCCCTGGCCACCTGGATCGGCGACGGCTGGGCGGTCAACTTCGCGGACGGGCCGGCGCGTCCGCGCGAGATGGGGCCGGCGGTGCTGCACCGGTACGGCCGCCGCACCGATCAGCCGGAGGTGTCCGCACACGCCCGGGCGCTGCGCGGCGGCGCCGATGCCGCGACCCCGGAGACCGGCGGGCCGTTCGACCTGCGCCGAATCTCGGATGCCCTCTTCGACGCCGACTGGCAGGCGGCCGGGCCCGCCCCCTTCCCACTGCCCGTACGAAGCTGGCTGCCCGACACCCAGGTCCTGGTCACCCGCGCCGCGGCGGGCACGGAGCGCGGGCTGCTGCTCGCGGCGAAGGGCGGCCACAACGACGAGAGCCACAACCACAACGATGTCGGCACCTTCATCGTGGCCCTCGACGCCCGGCCGCTGCTGATCGACGCCGGGGTCGGCACGTACCGCAAGGAGACGTTCAGCCCGGAGCGTTACGGAATCTGGTCGATGACCAGCGAGTATCACAACGTGCCGATGGTCAACGGCCTCGGCCAGCCGCCGGGGCCGGGCTTCCGGGCGGCCGCGGTCGCCCACTGCTGCGACGGCACCACTGACGAGCTGAGGTGTGACCTGGCCGCGGCCTATCCGCCTGAAGCAGGGCTGACTCGCTGGCAGCGTACGTTCCGGCTCGTACGCGACGCGGACGACGACGAGCGCATAGAGATCGGCGACGCCTGGGGCTGCTCCGCCCCGCCGGGCTCACTGGCGCTGCACCTCCTGGCCGGCGGGGATGTGGCCCTCGCGGACGGGGGCGGCCGGGCCGTCGTCAGCCCGTCGGCCGGGCGTGGGCTGATCCTGGGCTGGAACGCCGGGGCGTTCACCGCCTCAGTGGAGACGATCCCGCTCACCGACCCGGCCTTTACCCGCGTGTGGGGCTCGGCGATCCACCGGCTCGTCCTCACCGCCCGCCGGCCCGCGACCGAGGGTGAGCACACGCTGACGGTGCGGCCGGATTCCCGTCCTCCACGCCCACGCGGCGATCTCGACCCTGCGGCGGAGGGTGAGCTTGCGTTGGACGTTTCCTCCAGCGCCTCGTCAACCAGATCGCTGTAGGCCAGTGACAACACCCTCGATGTCCTGCTGATCTCCTCCGGCGTGGAGGGCCTCGGGGGAGATTCCGGCCGAGTCGGTGGTGCTGCGTGACGGCGGCTGTGGCGCCCGACCGCGCCAGGTCGGCGTTATGCGGCGCGGTTCGGGGACAGGACTCGGGCGAGCCAGTCGGTTCGGGTTCGGCGGGCTGTGGCCGAGATGTGTGCCTGCGGGTACAGGGCGTCGAACCCGTGGAAGCCGCCCGCCCAGACGTGGAGTTCGGCCTGGCCGCCGGCCGTCCAGATGCGGGTGGCGTAGTCGGTGTCCTCGTCGCGGAAGACTTCGGCGGAGCCGGTGTCGATGAAGGTGGTCGGCAGGCTGGAGAGGTTGGCGGCCAGTGCGGGTGAGACGTACTCGGACACCTCGTCGTCGGTGAGGTCACCGAGGACGGCGCGCCATCCGAACTCGTTCATCTCGCGGGTCCAGACACCGGGTCCGCCGGAGTACTGGCGGCTGGAGGTGCTGGTGTTGCGGTGGTCGAGCATGGGGCAGATCAGCATCTGGGCGGCGATCGCCGGGGTGCCGAGGTCGCGGGCCAGCAGGGTGACGCCGGCCGCGAGGCCGCCGCCCGCGCTGGCGCCGGCGACGACGATCCGGACGGGGTCGATGCCCAGTTCTTCGGAGTGTTCGGCGATCCAGCGCAGTCCCTGGTAGCAGTCCTCGACGAGGGCGGTGCCGGTGGCCTCGGGGGCGAGTCGGTAGTCCACGGAGACCACGACCGCGCCGAACTCGTCGAGCCACTCCAGCGGGATGTCGATCTGCGAGTAGCGGTCGCCCATGACCATTCCGCCGCCGTGCATCCAGTAGACGCAGGGTGCGGCAGTGGTGCGATCGGTGTTCGCGGGGCTGAAGACCGACAGGGGGACCGGGGCACCGTCCTTGACGGGCACGGTGATCTCGCGCCGGTCGACCTGCCGGTGCGCGAGCAGGGACTCGATGGGCGTCGAGGGGAGTTGGCGCAGTTGCGCGAGTACTTCCGGGCTGAGCCGGGACATCAGTGGCATGTCGGCCAGGAGCTCACGCAGTTCGGGGTCCAGGGCGGGTCGTGCCGTGGTCATGGTCGTTGGCCTTTCGTGGGGTGGCGCGGGACGGTCGGAGAGGGTGGGGGCCGCCTCGGTGGGCATCGAGGCGGCAGGCCGGGGGAGCGGTCCGGGGGTCAGAAGGCGGCCTTGCCGCGGACCGGGACGTAGTCGGTGTACTCGGATTCCTTGGCCAGCAGCCCGTCGATCTGCGCCACGATGGCCTGGGCGGCCTTGTCGGCGAAGATCCGGTGGTGGTCCTCCTCGCTGGTCCAGCCCTCGGTGATGTGGACGACGTCGGGCTCCGACGCGGAGCGGGAAACCAGGTAGACGACGCAGTGCTCGCTCGCGCCGGGGCTGCCCTCGTTCAGGCCGGTCAGCAGCAGGTCGACCAGCCGGTCCCCCATGTGGGGCTTGGCGGTCAGGACGGCGTTGAAGCCGTATGTGACGATCATGGCTGCCTTCTTCTTGGTGATGGAGTGAGGTGACTCCATTCAATGCGCCTGGCCTGCGGGAACGTAGAACGATGCGCGCTTGTACTTGCACGATCCTCGCGGGCTTGGGAGCTGCGCTGCGGAATGGTGCTGAACTGGACGCATGTTCCTCGAAGAGCTCCGCACCCTGCTGGCCCGGCATGCCCGGCCCGACTGGACCACTGCCATCGACGGCGTCCTGATCTCGAGAGTCGACCGGGCGGACCCGCTGGCGCCCTCCATGTCCGGCACGGTGCTGGCGGTCATTGCCCAGGGCGCCAAACGACTCGCGCTGGGTGAGAGGGTCTACGAGTACGGCGCCGGGCAGTACCTGGTCGCATCCGTCGACTTGCCCGTCACCGGACAGTTCACCCAGGCCCAACCGGAGCAGCCGGCCCTCGGCTTCGGCCTCACGTTGGAACCGTCCGCCGTCGCCGAACTGCTGTTGCAGGCCGGTCCCGCGGACACCCCCCGCGCCGGCGCAGGCGCGCCGTCGGGCATCGCTGTCAGCGATGCCCCGCCCGCACTGCTCGACGCGGTGGTCCGGCTGCTGCGCCTGCTGGACGAGCCCCGCGACCGCGTCGTACTGGCCCCGCTGGTCAAGCGCGAGATCCTGTGGCGCCTGATCACCAGCGAGCAGGGTGCGACGGTGCGCCAGCTCGGCCTCGCCGACAGCGGCCTCAGCCATATCTCCCGGGCCGTGCGCTGGATCCGCGAGCACTACGCGGAGCCCTTCCGGGTCGAGGACGTGGCACGCCTGTCCGGCATGAGCGTCTCCGCCTTCTACCGCAACTTCCAGGCGGTGACCGCGATGAGCCCCATCCAGTTCCAGAAGCAGATCCGGCTCCAGGAGGCCCGGCTGCTGCTCGCCACCCACCCGGGCGACGTCACCGGGGTCGGCCACCACGTCGGGTACGACAACCCCTCGCAGTTCAGCCGCGAGTACCGCCGCCAGTTCGGCGCACCCCCGAGCCGGGACGCGGCCCGCCTGCGGAACACCGTACGCGCCCCCGTGGGCTTCCTGCCCTGAGCAGGGCTGGACCACGGAGGAGGATCGTGCAAGGGGAAGGGAGAATAGTTCTACTATTACCGCAGGTCAGAGCGATTCAATGGGATCAGCAGTTCTCCCGCGGAGCAGAAAAATGCCTGTCCCTCCGCGGATCCCACCACATCGCAAGGGACACAGCATGAAGACAGTTCTGATCACCGGCACCTCCTCCGGATACGGGCGCGAGACCGCCCTCTATTTCCACGCCCAGGGGTGGAACGTCATCGCCACGATGCGCACCCCGCGGGCAGGCGTCCTGCCCGAGTCGGACCGGCTGCGCGTCGTCGAGCTCGACGTGACCAAGCCCGGGACCATCACCGCCGCGTTGGAGGAAGCGGGGCCCATCGACGTGTTGGTCAACAACGCGGGCGTCCCGTCGATCAGTGTGTTCGAGGGCACCCCCATGGCCCGAGTGCGGGAAGTTTTCGAGACCAACACGTTCGGCGTGATGGCGACGACGCAGGCGGTGCTGCCCCAGTTCCGCGAGCGCGGCTGTGGCGTGGTGGTCAACGTGACCTCCAGCGTGGTGCTGGGCCACATGCCGCTCTCGGCCGTCTACAAGGCGAGCAAGATGGCCATTGAGGGGTTCACCTCATCTCTCGCGCTCGAGCTCGAGCCCTTCGGTGTGCAGGCGAAGACGGTCGAGCCGGGCGCCTGCCTGGCGACGAACTTCGCGGACAGGGCGACGAACGGCGGGTCGCTGGACGCGCTGGTCCCGGCGCCCTACGCACCGTGGGTGAAGAAGGCCATGGGCGACTTCACGAGCCAGGACCTGTTCACCAAGGAGAGCGATGTCGCCGAGACGGTGTGGCGAGCCGTACACGACACGACCGGCCAGCTCCGGTTCCCGGCCGGTCCCGACGCGGTCCGGCTCGCCCAGGCGAAGTGATCAACCAGCGGGCGACGTCGGCGGGGGCGCCGAAGCCGGAGGCGGCCGTGCGCGAGCCCGCCGCCGTCCCGAGGGCGCCGGGCGGCCCGCCGCCGTAAGGTGGACCGCATGGTGGACGCGAGTGTGTCGACCTCGGCCGAGGCCGCTGAGCAGTCGCTGGACGAGCTGCTCCGGGCCACCCACGAGGCATCACCGATGGAGCTCCCGGTGGCCCTGGACCGCTACACCGAGGCCATGGGCATCGGCCGCGCGGTGATCTACCTGGTCGACCTCGAGCAGCGGCTGCTGATGCCGCTCGACGAGGACGTACCGCGTCTGGACATCGACGACTCCCTGGCCGGATTCGCCTTCCGCACCGATTCGGCGCAGATCGAGGACGAGGACGCGGGCGGCTTGTCCGTCTGGCTGCCGCTGATGAACGGCGCGGAGCGGCTGGGGGTGCTGCAGTTGCGGATGGAATCCCTGGACGGGCTCACGCTCTGGCGCTGCCGGACGCTGGCCTCGCTCCTGGCCCTGGTCATCACGTCCAAACGGACGTATATCGATACCTTCGCGCAGCGCATCAGGACCCGGTCCATGGAGCTGCCCACCGAGATGGTGCGGGCCTTCCTCCCGCCGCGTTCGATCGGCACCGGCCGGGTGGTCTCGACGGCCGTCGTGGAGCCCGCGTACGAGCTGGGGGGCGATGCCTTCGACCATTCGTTCACCGAGGACGTCCTGCACGCCACGATCCTCGACGCCATGGGCCACGATCTGGCCTCCGGGCTGACCACCTCCGTGGCGATGGCGGGCAGCCGCAACGCCCGGCGCACCGGCGCCGATCTGGCGGAGCTGGTCACCACCGTGGACGAGGCGCTGGCCAAATGGCTTCCGGACCAGTTCTGTACGGGCGTCTTCCTCCAGTTGCACATGCCGAGCGGGGCGCTGCGCTGGTCCAACTGCGGCCACCCGACCCCGCTGGTCATCCGCCGCCGGCGGCTGCTGGACAAGGAGCTGGAGCGGACCTCCGAGCCCCCGCTGGGGCTGCTCGCGCAGCTGTCGGACGCTCCCCGGCAGGTCCATGAGACGGCCCTGGAGGCCGGTGACCGCCTCCTGCTGTACACGGACGGGGTTGTGGAGTCGCGGGACGAGGGCGGTGAGCAGTTCGGCCTGGAGCGCTTCGCCGACCACATCATCCGCTCGACGGCCGCCGGGGAGAACGCCCCCGAGGTGCTCCGGCTGCTCATCCACGCCATCCTCGATCACCGGCACAGTGAGCTCAGCGACGACGCCACGATTTTGATGATCGAGTGGCTGCCGCCGGATCCCTGAGCCGTCGGGACGATATCCGATGACGCCCCCCGACCCCGCCGCCCGCCGCGTCCGGCCGGACACTCCGCCCGGCGCCCCCGGCCTGGCCACGGCCACGGTCGACGGCCACGGCGTGGTGACCGGGTGGAGCGAGGGTGCCCGGCGGCTGCTGGGCTATCGCGCCGAGGACGTCGTAGGGCGGTCGGCGGGCGAGCTGCGCGCGGAGCGGACCGCCGGGCCCGCCGGCGAGGGCCCCGGGCCGTGCCTGGCGGACGAGCCCCGGTGGAGCGGACGGGTCGCGCTGTGCCACCGGGACGGGCGCCGGGTGGAGGTCGAGCTGCTGGCGCACCGCGGCCCGGTGGACGGCGGATCCGCGGGCTGGCTGCTGGTCTCCGCCGCGCCCCGGGAGCCGCTCTCCCGGGAGCCGGGCGCACCGGCGGACCGCGCGTTCGCCCAGTGTCCGTGCGTCCTGGCGGTCTTCGACACGGAGCTGCGCCTGGTGTCGGCGAACGCCGACATGGAGGCCGCCACTACCCGCAGCGAGGACCAGATGCGCGGGCTGCGGCTGACGGAGCTGATCCGCCACGGGGAGATTGAACGGGTCGAGCGGGCCATGCGGCGAGTGCTGGAGAGTGGCGAACGGCTCGAGCTGGAGACGAACCTGCGGGGGCCTGGCAAGAGCCATGCGCACGCCTGGTCGGTCTCCCTGGCCCCGCTGGTCGACCGGACCGGCGGGCGCCAGGGCGTGTGCTTCGCGGCGCGCGACACCACCGCCGCGCAGGAGGCCAGGCAGCGGCTGCTGCTGCTCAGCGAGGCGGGGGCACGGCTGGACAGCACCCTGGACCTGGACCGGATCGCCCAGGAACTGGTCAAGGTGGCGGTCCCCGGGTTCGCCGACTTCGCCAGTATCGATCTGCTCACCTTCCTCCACCGGGGCGACGAGCCCCCGGCGGGGCCGCTGCGCGAGCCCATCACCCTGCGGCGCGCGGCCCACCGGTCCGTCCTCGAGGGCACCCCGGAGGCGCTGGTCGACGTTGGAGGCCTGGCCACGCATCCCCGGCACTCCCCCACGGCGGCGTGCCTGATCGAGGGCCGGGCCGCGCGGCACCAGGTGACGGAGTCCCTGCTGGCGGGCTGGGAGGCCACGGACCCCGCCCGGGCCGCCCGGATCCGCGAGCACGGGATGCATTCGGTGATCGTGGCGCCGATGCGCGCCCGTGGGGTCACCCTCGGTGCGGCTTTCTTCGCCCGCCACCGCACACCGGCGCCCTTCACCGAGGACGACACGATGCTGGCCGAGGAGCTCACCGCCCGGGCGGCCGTCTGTGTCGACAACGCCCGCCGCTATTTGCGGGAACGCATGACGGCCGAGACCCTGCAGCGCAGCCTGCTGCCGCAGGGGTTGCCCGACCTGACGGCGCTGGAGATCGCCTCGCGCTATCTGCCCTCGGGCGCCTGGGCCGGAGTGGGCGGCGACTGGTTCGACGCGATTCCGCTGTCCAGCGCCCGCGCCGCCGTGGTGGTCGGCGATGTCGTGGGCCGCGGCATCCAGGCTGCCGCCACCATGGGGCGGCTGCGCACCGCCGTGCGCACCCTGGCCGATATCGATCTGCCCCCCGGTGAGCTGCTGGCCCACCTCGACGATCTGGTCAACCGGCTGTCCTCGGACGAGAACCCCGAGATTGGCGGGGCCGTCGGCGCCACCTGTCTGTACGCGGTCTACGACCCGGTCTCCCGTCACTGCGCCATCGCCGCGGCGGGCCATCCCGCACCGCTGGTGGTCGGCCCGGAGGGCACCGCCGATCTTCTCGGCCTGCCCACCGGTCCGCCGCTGGGGCTGGGCGGGCTGCCGTTCGAGGTCATGGAGACGGAGCTGCCCGAGGGCAGTCTGCTCGCCCTGTACACCAACGGCCTGATCGTCGGCCGCGACCGCGAGATCGGCGAGGGGCTGGAGACTCTGCGCGAGGTCCTGAGCCGGCCCGCCCCCTCCCTGGAGGCGCTCTGCGACGACGTCCTGCGGGCCCTGCTCCCGGTCCGTCCCGACGACGACATCGTCCTGCTCCTCGCCCGCACCCGGGCGCTCCCCGCCGACCGGGTCGCCACCTGGGACATCCCCGCGGACGCGGCCGCCGTCGCCGAGGCCCGCCGGAACGCCACCGGGCAACTGCTGGCCTGGGGTCTTGAGGAGACGCTCTTCACCACCGAGCTGATCGTCAGCGAGCTGGTCACCAACGCGATCCGCTACGGTCGCCCGCCCATCCGGCTGCGGCTGATCCGCGACCGCGGCCGCCTCATCTGCGAGGTCTCCGACACCAGCAACACGGCGCCCCATCTGCGGCGGGCCCGGGTCTTCGACGAGGGCGGCCGCGGTCTGATGCTGGTGGCCCAGCTGGCGACGCGCTGGGGCACCCGGCAGGGCGCGGACGGCAAGACGATCTGGGTCGAGCAGGACCTCTCCCCGCACTGAACTGGGCCAATAACTCCCCGGTCGCGGGCGGGTGTTACGAGTGAGACCGTAGCGAATGGAGGGGGAGCCTCCGATTCGAGGAGCGACCATGAAAGCAGCTGTATACGAGGGACCGCGGACGGTGACGGTCAAGGATGTGCCGGACGCGAAGATCGAGCATCCCTGCGACATCATCGTGCAGATCACCACCACCAACATCTGCGGCTCCGATCTCCATATGTACGAAGGGCGCACCTCGTTCGAACCGGGCCGCACCCTGGGGCACGAGAATCTGGGGAAGGTCGTCGAGGTCGGCTCGGCGGTCCGGAAGGTCAAGGTCGGTCAGTACGTGGTACTGCCGTTCAACATCGCCTGCGGCTTCTGCAAACAGTGCGAACGCGGGCTGACCAACTACTGCCTGACCATGCAGCCGGAACCCTCTGCGGCCGGAGCCGCGTACGGCTTCGCGGACATGGGGCCGTACCAGGGCGGCCAGGCCGAGTATCTGCGGGTGCCGTACGGCGACTTCAACGCGCTGCGGCTCGGTGAGGACGCCGAGGAGCGCCAGCTGGACTATGTGATGCTGGCCGACATCTTTCCCACCGGCTACCACGCCACCGAGATGGCCGGCGTCAAGCCCGGGGACCAGACCGTGATCTTCGGCGCGGGCCCGGTCGGGCTGATGGCGGCCTATTCGGCGGTGCTCAGGGGCGCCGGCCGGGTGTGGTCGGTGGACTTCCACAGCGACCGGCTGCGAAAGGCCGAGGAGATCGGGGCCATCCCGATCGACATCCGCGAGCAGGACCCGTCCGACGTCGTCAAGTCGGCCACCCTGGGGCTCGGCGCCGACAACGGCTGTGAGTGCGTGGGCTACCAGGCCCATGACCCGCAAGGCCGCGAGGACGCCTCCATGACCATGAACGGCCTGATCGACTGTGTGCGGTTCACCGGCGCGATCGGCGTCGTGGGCGTGTTCGTCCCCGAGGACCCGGGCGGGAAGGACGTCCAGGGTGAACTCGAGGCCCAGGGCAAGGTGCCGATCGACTTCGGCAAGCTGTGGTTCAAGGGCCAGCGGATCGGCACCGGCCAGGCGCCGGTGAAGCGGTACAACCGGATGCTGCGCGATCTGATCGCCGGGGGCAAGGCCGAGCCGAGCTGGGTCGTCTCCCATGAGCTCGGGCTGGACGAGGCCCCGAGCGGCTATGAGCACTTCGACCGCCGCGACGAGGGCTGGACCAAGGTCGTCCTGCACCCGGACGGCTCGCGCTGACGGATGCCCTGTCCTGTGGGTGCATTCGGGGGGTGGATATTCGTCCCCGGATCGCTGGACCGTTCATGGCCCGGTTTGTCACCCTTTGTGGTAGAGGCTCGTTAACCGATCCCGCTCCCGCGGCCGGCCGGGCGCTGATTGTGGCTGGCGGCCGCCTGGGAAGGAGTTGCCATGGCCAAGGCAGTCGGAATCGATCTGGGCACCACCAACTCGGTGATCGCCGTGTGGGAGGGTGGTGAGTCCTCGGTCGTTGCGAACGCCGAGGGGAGCCGTACCACACCGTCGGTGGTGGCGTTCACTGATACCGGTGAACGGCTGGTGGGGCAGTTGGCCCGGCGCCAGGCGATTCTCAATCCGAAGGGCACCATCTACTCGGCCAAGCGGTTCATCGGCCGGCACTACGACGAGGTTTCGGACGAGGCCAAGGCGGTCGCCTACGACGTGGTCCCCGACGAGCACGGCCTGGCCCGGTTCAAGGTCCGCGACAAGCTGTATTCGCCGGAGGAGATCAGTGCGCAGGTGCTGCGCAAGCTGGCCGACGACGCGGGGAAGCAGCTGGGTGAGCGGGTGACCGAGGCAGTCATCACGGTGCCGGCGTACTTCAATGATGCTCAGCGCAGTGCCACCAAGGATGCCGGTGAGATCGCCGGGCTGAAGGTGCTGCGGATCATCAACGAGCCGACCGCGGCCGCCCTGGCCTACGGGCTGGACAAGAAGGGTCATGAGACGGTTCTGGTCTTCGATCTGGGTGGCGGCACCTTCGATGTGTCGATCCTCGATGTCGGGGACGGGGTGGTGGAGGTGCGCTCCACCGCGGGCGACAGTCATCTGGGCGGGGATGATTTCGACCGGCGGCTGGTGGATCATCTGGCGGATAAGTTCCAGCAGGAGAACGGCATCGATCTGCGTCAGGATCCGCAGGCGCTGCAGCGGTTGTTCGAGGCTGCGGAGAAGGCCAAGACGGAGCTGAGTTCGGTGACGCAGACGCAGGTCAGTCTGCCGTTCATCACCGCGGACGCCTCCGGTCCGAAGCATCTGACCGAAACCGTCATGCGGTCCACGTTCGAGCAGATCACCTCCGATCTGGTGGAGCGCTGCCTGGGCCCGGTCCAGCAGGCCATGGCCGACGCCAACGCCGGCGAGAACGACATCGACGAGGTGATCCTGGTCGGCGGATCGACCCGGATCCCCGCCGTACAGGCCCTGGTCCGCCGGCTGACCGGCGGCAAGGAGCCCAATATGAGCGTCAACCCCGACGAGGTCGTGGCCCTGGGTGCCGCGATCCAGGCGGGGGTGCTCAAGGGCGAGGTCAAGGATGTGCTGCTGCTGGATGTCACCCCGCTGTCGCTGGGTGTGGAGACCCGTGGTGGTGTGATGACGAAGATCATTGAGCGGAACACCACGATTCCGGTGCGGCGTACGGAGACGTTCTCCACGGCTGAGGACAATCAGCAGGCCGTGGACATCGTGATCCTGCAGGGGGAGCGTGAGCGGGCTGCTGACAACCGGGTGCTCGGGCGTTTCCAGCTCACTGGTATCCGTCCGGCGCCGCGGGGCGAGCCGCAGGTCGAGGTGACCTTCGATATCGATGCGAATGGCATCTTGAGTGTCACCGCGCGTGACCAGGACACGGGGAAGGAGCAGTCGATCCAGATCACGGAGACCGGCAATCTGGACCGCGGTGAGATCGAGCGCATGGTGCAGGAGGCCGAGCGCAATCGTGGTGAGGATCAGGCGCTGCGCGAGGCCGTGGACGCGCGCAACGAGCTGGACGCCATCGCCTACCAGGTCGAGAAGCGTCTTTCCGAGCTGGGTGATGCGGTGCCCTCGCATGAGCGGTCGCGTGCCGAGATGCTGGTCAACGATGCCCGTGAGGCGGTCAGGAACGAGGCCGGTGTCGACCGGACCAGGCCGCTGATCTCCGAGCTCCAGCAGGTCTACGCGGGCCTGGCCTCCCACGAGACGGCCGGCGCCGATGCGGGCGCGGGTGCCGGTGGGGCGGCCGGTGGGGCGGGCGGTGCCCAGGACACCGGGGCCGGGGCCGGGGGCGGGGGTGGGGACGATGAGGATGTCATCGACGCCGAGTTCGACAAGGGCTGACCGGTACGGCACCGCAAAGGCGTATTCGGCCAGAGGCTCATTCGACGAAGGCTGATGGAGAGGCCGCTTATGTCCACTCAACCGCAGCAGCCCGAACCGGTGCCGGAGGGTGCCGTGACCGAGCCGGAGCCAGGGCAGGAGCAGGGGCAGGGGCAGGGGCAGGAGCAGGGTCTGCCCGCGCCGGGTGGCGTGGACGCGCGCGGGAGGGGCGGGGAGGGACCGGGTCCGGATGCGGCCGGCGGCCCCGCCGGCACCGGCTCCGACACGGCGTCCGGTGAGCAGGCTGGCGCGCTGGCGGAGTTGGAGGACCGCTGGCGGCGGGCTCTGGCGGATGTGGAGAATCTGCGTAAGCGTCATGTCAGGGAGGTGGAGCGGGAGCGGGCGGCGGAGCGGGCCCGTACGGCGGCGGCTCTGCTGCCCGTCATCGACAATCTTGAACTCGCTCTGTCCCATGCCGAGTCCGACCCGGGTTCGATCGTGGAGGGTGTCAGGGCCGTCCGTGATCAGGCCGTGAACACTCTGGCCCAGTTGGGTTACGAGCGGCGGGGCGAGACGGGGGAGGCGTTCGATCCGGCCCGGCATGAGGTGGTCGGTGTGGTCGAGGACCCCGAGGCCGAGCCGGGCACGGTGGTCCAGGTCCTGCGGCCGGGCTACGGGGATCCCGGCAACCAGCTCAGGCCGGTGGCGGTGGCCGTGGCGAAGCGGGAGTGAGACGGCGATGGCACGGGATTACTACGAGGTGCTCGGTGTCTCACGGGGTGCGAGCCAGGATGAGATCCAGCAGGCGTTCCGCACCCGGGCCCGTCGCCTTCACCCCGTTGTGAACAAGGATCCGGACGCGGAGGAGCGGTTCAAGGAGCTCAACGACGCCTACAGCGTGCTCTCCGACCCCAAGACGCGGGCTCGTTATGACCGGTTCGGTGATGACTGGCGCAAGATCCCGGAGGACTGGGAGGAGCGTGTCGGCGCCGGCGCCGGTGCTGGTGCCGGTGGTGGTGGTTTCCGTGGGTGGACGACTGCCGGGGACGGGGGGCGGGTGCGGTTCACGCGTGGTTTCGGGGAGGACGCCGGGGGCGGGGGTGTGGATTTCGAGGATCTGTTCGGCGCGTTCTTCGGCGGTGGTGCGGGCCCGGGCGGGGGTGGGGGGCGGGTGGATATTCCGGGGGCCGATCAGGAGGCGGAGCTGCCGCTCACCGTGGAGGACGCCTTCCATGGTGGTCACCGTGTCGTGACCCTGGCCGGGCCGTCGGGGCAGCGCACGTTCGAGGTGGATGTCCCGGCGGGTGTGGTCGATGGGCAGCGGATCCGGCTGGCCGGGCAGGGCGGGCGGGGCACGGGTGACGCGCCGGCGGGGGATCTGTATCTGCGGGTGCGGATCCAGCCGCATCCGCGGTTCCGGCTGGAGGGCCGGAACATTCATGTGACGCTCCCGGTCGCGCCGTGGGAGGCCGCGCTGGGCGCGACCGTCCCGGTGCCCACGCCCGGCGGTACTGCCAAGGTGACGGTCCCGCCCGGGTCCTCCAGCGGACGCCGGCTGCGGCTGCGCGGTGAGGGCATGCCCAACCCGCGCGGACCCGACGGTGATCTGTTCGCGGAGATCCGCATCATGGTGCCGCCCAGCCTCAGCGACCGCGAGCGCGAGCTGTTCGAGGAACTGGGCCGCACCTCCTCCTTCGACCCCAGGAGCGAGCAATGACCACCCACGCACGAGGGACCGTCACGGCCACCCCCGGGCGCACCCCCACCCCCGGGAGCACTCCCACACCCGGGAGCACCCCCACCCCCGGGAGCACCCCCACCCCCGGGAGCACCCCCACACCCGGGAGCACGCACACACCCGGGAGCACTCCCACCCCCGGGAGCACTCCCACACCTGGGAGCACGCACACACGGGGGAGTGAGCGATGAGCACGCACACACCCGGGATGGTCACGGCGGCCCGGTATGCGCCCGTGACGTCGGTTCATTACGACCTGGTGCCCGCGCCCAGGCTCTCCCTGGAGACGGTGGCTACTCGTACCGGGCTCCATCCCGAGCTGATCCGGCGTTTTGTCGTCCTCGGTCTGGTGGAGGCGGAGCGTGATGCGGCGGGGCGGCTGGTGTTCGCTCCTGGTGCTCCGGCGGCGGTGGGCCGTGTGGAGCGGCTGCGTTCGGGGCTCTGCCTGAATTACGCCTCCATCGGTCTGGTGCTGGATCTGCTCGACCGTATCGATCTGCTGGAAGCCGCACTGCGCCGTAGTGGCGTGAGGAGTGGAGAACCGTCATGGACATGAACCGCCTCACCCAGAAGTCCCAGGAAGCCCTCCAGGACGCGCAGACCAGGGCTCAGCGGTACGGCCATAGCGAGGTCGACGGCGAGCATCTGCTGCTGGCTCTCCTGGACCAGCCCGAGGGGCTGGTGCCCCGGCTGATCGGCCAGTTGGGCGCCGATCCGGAGGCGGTGCGCACCATGCTGGAGACGGAGGTGGCCCGTAAACCCAAGGTCACCGGCCCCGGAGCCACGCCGGGGCAGGTCTTCGTCACCCAGCGGCTGTCCCAACTGCTGGATACCGCCGAACAGGAGGCGCGGCGGCTGAAGGATGAGTACGTGTCGGTGGAGCACCTGGTGCTCGCCCTCGCCGAGGAGGGTTCGGCCACCGCGGCCGGGCGGGTGCTGGGGGAGCACGGCGTCACCAAGGAGGCGTTCCTGGGTGCTCTGACCCGGGTCCGCGGCAGTCAGCGGGTGACGTCCGCCAATCCGGAGGTGGCGTATGAGGCGCTGGAGAAGTACGGGCGGGATCTGGTGCTGGAGGCCCGTTCGGGCAAGCTGGACCCGGTGATCGGCCGGGATGCGGAGATCCGCCGGGTGACGCAGATCCTCAGCCGCAAGACGAAGAACAATCCGGTGCTCATCGGCGATCCCGGCGTCGGCAAGACCGCCATCGTCGAGGGCCTGGCGCAGCGTATCGTGCGCGGTGACGTCCCCGAGGGGCTGCGGGACAAGACGATCTTCGCCCTGGACATGGGCTCCCTGGTGGCCGGCGCGAAGTACCGCGGGGAGTTCGAGGAGCGGCTCAAGGCCGTGCTCACCGAGGTCAACTCCGCCCAGGGCCGGATCCTGCTGTTCGTGGACGAGCTGCACACCGTGGTCGGCGCCGGGGCCGCCGAGGGTGCCATGGACGCCGGGAACATGCTCAAGCCGATGCTGGCCCGCGGCGAGCTGCACATGATCGGCGCCACCACCCTGGACGAGTACCGCAAACACATCGAGAAGGACGCCGCGCTGGAACGCCGCTTCCAGATGGTGCTGGTGGACGAGCCGAGTGTGGAGGACACCATCTCCATCCTGCGGGGCCTGCGTGAGCGTCTCGAGGTCTTCCACGGCGTCAAGATCCAGGACACCGCCCTGGTCTCCGCCGCCACCCTCAGTCACCGCTACATCAGCGACCGGTTCCTGCCCGACAAGGCCATCGACCTGGTCGATGAGGCATGCGCCAGACTGCGGACCGAGATCGACTCCATGCCCGCCGAACTGGATGAGATCACCCGCCGGGTCACCCGGCTGGAGATCGAGGAAGCCGCGCTCTCCAAGGAGAGCGACCCCGCCAGCGCCCAGCGCCTGGAGGAACTGCGCCGGGAACTGGCGGATCTGCGGGCCGAGGCGGATGCCAAACACGCCCAGTGGGAGGCCGAACGGCAGTCCATCCGCCGGGTCCAGGACCTGCGCCGGGAGCTGGAAGAGGTCCGCCGCGAGGCCGAGGAGGCCGAACGCGCCTACGACCTCAACCGCGCCGCCGAACTCCGCTACGGCAGACTCCAGGAGCTTCAGCGCAAACTGGCCGCCGAGGAGGAACAACTGGCCGCCAAACAGGGCGCGCACCGGCTGCTGCGCGAGGTGGTCACCGAGGAGGAGATCTCCGACATCGTCTCCGCCTGGACCGGCATCCCCGTCTCCCGCCTGCAGGAAGGCGAACGGGAGAAACTGCTGCGCCTGGACGAGATCCTCCAGGAGCGCGTCATCGGCCAGGACGAGGCCGTCAAGCTGGTCTCCGACGCCATCATCCGGGCCCGCTCGGGCATCCGCGACCCACGCCGCCCGATCGGCTCGTTCATCTTCCTCGGCCCCACCGGCGTCGGGAAGACCGAGCTGGCCAAGGCACTGGCCGCAGCCCTCTTCGACACCGAGGAGAACATGATCCGCCTGGACATGAGCGAATACCAGGAACGGCACACCGTCAGCCGCCTGGTCGGCGCCCCGCCCGGATACATCGGCTACGAGGAGGGCGGCCAGCTCACCGAGGCGGTGCGGCGCAAACCGTACTCGGTCGTCCTCTTCGACGAGATCGAGAAGGCCCACACCGATGTCTTCAACACCCTGCTGCAGGTCCTGGACGACGGCCGGATCACCGACGCCCAGGGACGGCTGGTCGACTTCCGCAACACCGTGATCATCATGACCTCCAACATCGGCTCGATGCACCTCCTGGACGGCGTCACCACCGACGGCGAGCTCAAGCCGGACGCCCGGGGCCTGGTGATGAGCGAACTGCGCGGCCACTTCCGCCCCGAATTCCTCAACCGGGTCGATGACATCGTTCTGTTCAAACCCCTGGGCGAACCCCAGATCGAACGCATCGTGGAACTCCAACTCGACGAACTGCGCAAACGCCTGGCCGAACGCCTCATCGCCGTCGAACTCACCCCCGCCGGCCGCCAGGTCATCGCCCACGAAGGCTACGACCCCGTCTACGGAGCCCGCCCACTACGCCGCTTCATCTCCCACGAAGTGGAAACCCTCATCGGCCGCGCCCTGCTCCGCGGCGACATCGACGAAGGCGCCACCGTCAAAGTCGACGCCCAACACGGCGAACTCGTCGTCACCTACGAACCACAACCCGAGACCGCAGGACTCGGAAAGGCCGCGTGAGAACCATGCCCAGCCAGACCATCAAGGCTTCGACCATCACCTGCCCCACCTGTGGGAAGACCAACAAGGTGCCCACTGCGGCGGAGGGCCGTCCGCGGTGCGGCAACTGCAAGAACCCGCTGCCGTGGATCGTGGACGCCGAGGAGCGGGACTTCACCGAGGTCGCCGAGCAGGCCGACCCCCTCGTCGTCGTCGACCTGTGGGCCACCTGGTGCGGGCCGTGCCGCATGGTCAGCCCCGCGCTGGAGCAGGTGGCCCGGGAACTCGCCGGAGAGATCAAGCTCGTCAAGGTCGATATCGACCGCAATCCCCGGCTCGCCCAGCGGTTCGAGGTGCAGGCCGTGCCGACCCTGCTCATCCTGGACAAGGGGGAGCTGGTCGCCCGCCGCGCGGGCGCGGCGCCCGCGGGCGCCCTGCGTTCGTGGATCGAGCAGGTGATGACGGGCCGCGACAGCAAGGAAGGGTGAACGCCATGGCCATCGAGCCCGATCCGCACCTGGCGATGGTGCGTCCGGTCACCCCGCGCAGCCCCGAGGGGTGCGAGGAGTGCCTGCGCCTGGGGTCCCCCTGGGTCCATCTGCGGCTCTGTCTGACCTGCGGACACGTCGGGTGCTGCGACTCCTCGCCCCTCAAGCACGCCCGTGCGCACGCGTACGCCGACCAGCACCCCATCGTCGAGCCCCTGGAACCGGGCGAGACCTGGCGGTGGTGCTACGCCCACGAGGCCATGGCCTGATGACGAGCGAGGACAGGTCCGCGGACACCGCACCCGAGGGAGCGGTACCGGACGAGACCCCGGATATTTACGGCGCGTATCCGCGGCTGACGGACGAGCAGATCACGTTCCTGGCCGGGCACGGTACCCGCCATCCGGTGGTGCCCGGCCAGGTGCTCATCCGCGAGGGCGACCAGTGCACGGACTTCTATGTCATCCTCAGCGGCTCGATCGCGATCATCGAGGATTACGGCACCCCGGACGAGCGGCTCCTGAGGGTGCACGGCCCGGGGCGCTTCCTCGGCGAACTGGGTCTGCTCCAGGGACAGGTGGCCTTCTACACCGCCCGCTCCCGCCAGGCCGGGGAGGTGCTGGCCCTCCCGGTGGACCGGCTGCGGGTGCTGGTCGCCCGCGACCCCGTCCTCGGCGACCTCATCCTCCGCGCCTATCTGGGCCGCCGCGCCCTGCTGGTCGGGACCGGCGCCGGGTTCCGCATCCTCGGCTCGCGCTACTCGCCCGACACCCGGCGGCTGCGCGAGTTCGCAGCCCGCAACCGGCTGCCGCACCGCTGGATCGACCTGGAGACGGACAAAGAGGCCGAGGCGCTGCTGCGCCGCTTCTCCATCAGCCCGGAGGAAACCCCGATCGTCATCTGGCGTGAGCACCAGGTGCTGCGCAACCCCGACAACGCCGAACTGGCCCGGCTCATCGGCCTCTCCCCACCGGCCCCCGACCGCGGCCAATACGATCTGCTGGTCGTCGGCTCCGGCCCGGCCGGGATCGCCGCCGCCGTGTACGGCTCCTCCGACGGGCTGACCACCACGGTCGTGGACGCGATCGCCACCGGCGGTCAGGCCGGCACCTCGTCCCTGATCGAGAACTACTTCGGCTTCCCGACGGGGATCTCCGGCTCCGAACTGGCCGAGCGGGGTGTGCTGCAGGCGCGCAAGTTCGGGGCGCAGGTGCGGATCCCGGCCGAGGCGACGTCCCTGGAACCTGGCGACGGCCACTACCGCGTCGCCTTCGCCGACGGCAGCGAGGCGCTGGGCCGTACCGTCGTCCTGGCCACCGGCGCCCGGTACCGCAGGCTGGAGGTCCCCGGGATCGAGCGGCTGGAGGGGGCGAGCGTCTACTACGCGGCTACTGTTTACGAGGCGCAGCAGTGCGGCGCGGACCCCGTCGCCGTGGTCGGCGGCGGCAACTCCGCGGGCCAGGCGGCGCTCTTCCTCGCCGAGCGGGTGCCCCGGGTGCATCTGCTGATCAGGGGCTCGGACCTGGGTGCCCGGATGTCCCGCTATCTGGTCGACCAGATCGAGCGCCATCCCCGGGTGAGCGTGGCGCTGGACACCGAGATCCGTGAGGTACGGGGCGATGACGTCCTGCGGTCGATCGTGGTGGAGCAGACCCGCACCGGGGAGCGCCGCACTGTGGACGCCCGCGCGCTGTTCGTCTTCATCGGGGCCAAGCCGTGCACCGACTGGCTCGCCGACGTCCTGGCCCTGGACGACCGGGGCTTCGTGCTCACCGGCGCCGAGGCCGAGGCCCGGTCGGGCGCCGGCGTCTGGGAGGGCCAGAGCCGCGGCTGTCTGAGCCTGGAGACCACGCTGCCGGGGGTCTTCGCCGCCGGTGACGTGCGCAGCGGCTCGGTCAAGCGCGTGGCCTCGGCAGCCGGCGAGGGGGCGATGGCCATCCACCACGTCCATGACCACCTCGGCCACACCAGCGCCGACCCCACTCGCCCCAACGGTGACATCCAAGCTCCGTCCGGCCGGTCCGCCGCGCCGGGCGGTGACCCGCACGCATCCGTTACACATGACCGGAGGTGAAGGATAATGAGCACACCCGTCCGACGACAGCAACAGCAGCGCCAAGGCGCGATGGACCGACCCCGGGTGTGGGCGCCCAATCCGCTGGCGGAATTCGACGATCTGCTCAACCAGATGGGCGGTCTGCTCGAATCCACGGTCGGCGGAGCGCCGACGCCCGGTCTGGCGACGTGGACGCCCGCCGCCGATGTGACCGAAGGCGACGAGGCATACCACATCGAACTCGAACTCCCCGGCGTCAAGCGCCAGGACATCGACCTCGAGGTCAACGGCCAAGAGCTGACCGTCACCGGGGAGATCAAGGAACGGGAGCGCAAGGGCGTCCTGCGCCGCGGCGGCCGCCGCACCGGCCGGTTCGAGTACCGGCTGCTGCTCCCGAGCGAGGTGAACACCGAGGGCGTCAAGGCGACCATGTCCGAGGGCGTCCTCACGATCACCGTTCCGAAGGCGGAGACCGCCAAGCCCCGCCATATAGAGATCACCGAGAGCGTTCAAGGCGAAAGCCAGCGGCAGCAGGAATCCCAGCGGCAGCAGGAATCCCAGCGGCAACAACAGCCGCAACAGCCGCAACAGCCGCAGCAGTCGCAGCAGTCGCAGGGCGGCCGCTGAGGCTGCGCGCCTGCCGGCCGCGAACCGGCTCTCTCCTCCCCGCGGCGGCCCCCGCTTCGCCGGGCGGCCGCCGCGGGCACCGGAAGGACGAACACGATGGTTGCGACAGGCTTTCCCGCGTTCGACACGACGGTCGACAAGACCAACCGGCTCCTCAAGGAGATCGAGGAGGCGTACGGCTGGCCCAAGGAGCGCCGTAAACAGTCCTACGCCGCCCTGCGCGCGGTCCTGCACCACCTGCGGGACCGGCTGACGGTGGACGAGGCCGTCCAGTTCGGCGCACAGCTCCCGCTCCTGGTGCGCGGCATCTACTACGACGGCTGGAAACCCGCGGAGACGCCGGTGAAGATGCACAGCGAGGAGTTCTACCGGCGGATCCGGCACGACTTCCCGTACTCGATCCAGGGCGACACCGAGCAGCTCGTCCACACCGTCCTGGAAACCCTGCAGCGCCACATCAGCGAGGGCGAATGGCACGACCTTCGGGGCCGGCTGCCCGCCGACCTGGCCACCGTCATCCCGGCCTAGCCGCGGAGGGCCCAGCACCAGCCAGGTGTCACAGCAGGAGATCGAAGAGCCGCCCGACGCTCTCCCAGTGCTGGGTCTGGGGGTTCTTCAGGTCCGGGTAGACGATCTTGAACGTCTGGGCCAGCGCGAGGCTGAGCCCGCCGATGATCTCGGGATACCTTGCCTCGGTGTCGGCGTCGGGCATGCGGTCCAGGGCCGGATGGGCGGTGAGCTGGTCGAGGATGGGCTTCAGCTCGATCTCCTGGTCGAGGGCGCGGAAGCGGTGGATGCTCTCCTGCAGCCCCTTGGTGATCGGCAGGTCCCACGGCAGGATCACGTCCCGGGTGTTGGCCTTCGCGGTCGCCTCGGCGATGAGCAGCAGATCGTAGAGTTTGTCGTTCACGAAGTCGCTATAGCGCTTGAGGTCGTTCTTGTCGACGTCAAGCCCCGCCGCCGCCCGGAAGAACCGCTCGAACCTGGGCACGGACATCACCGTCATGGTCACCAACCTCCAGTCGTCCGGCGCTGGGCGGCAACCCGGCGCGCCTCGTCAGCGCCACCCTCGCTCGCCGGACGCGCGACCGCACGGGCCCGCGGGAACCAATCGCGCGGCCCGCTCTCCTGTCGACAGGCCGGTGCCCACGCCAGCTCATGCTAGGGCCGCGGGCCGCGCCCCGACGGCGACACTCGGGGAGCGCCGCCAGGAACACTCCGTCGGCCCAGGGGAGCCGGGGGAGCGGCGGAGAACTGGCGGCGGTTCGGGCACGCCTCGGATGGCCGGGCGCCACGGCGGGGCACACTGTCGCCCAACGCCCCCGATATCCCGCCCCGAGGTTACCCATGGCGTTCGGACTGGCACACCGCAAGGAACGGCCCCGGGTACCGCTGCGCCACGGGGAGGGCGACAAACACCGGCTCACCAGCCTTGAGGGGCTGGCCGCGCTCTCCCTGGATGCGCTGAGCTCGGTCGCGTACGGCCCCGAGGCCATCGTGGTCGTCCTGATCGCCGCCGGAACCGGGGCGCTGACCGCCACGCTGCCCATCACCGTGGTCATCGTCATTCTGCTCACCGTGCTGGTGATCTCCTACTGCCAGGTGATCGCCGTCCATCCGGACGGAGGCGGCGCCTACGCGGTGGCGAAGAAGAGCCTCGGGCCACGGGTGAGCCTGCTCGCCGCAGCGGCCCTGATCGTCGACTACGTCCTCACCGTCGCCGTCAGCCTGGCCGCCGGCGCCGCCAGCCTCGCCTCCGCCTTTCCGGCCCTCTCCACACATCTGCTCGCCGTCTGCCTGGTGCTGCTCGTCCTGCTCACCACGGTGAATCTGTGGGGAGTGGCCGAGAGCGCCCGGGTGCTGATGCTGCCGACCGTGCTGTTCATCGTCAGCATGCTCGGCATCGTCGTCATGGGGATCCTGCGCTCGCACCCCGCGGCCGTCGTCGGCA
Source organism: Streptomyces violaceusniger Tu 4113 (assembly GCF_000147815.2). Classification (NCBI taxonomy): domain Bacteria; kingdom Bacillati; phylum Actinomycetota; class Actinomycetes; order Kitasatosporales; family Streptomycetaceae; genus Streptomyces; species Streptomyces violaceusniger. Next base: position 3,618,574 of record NC_015957.1, read on the forward strand.
CCGCCCACTCCGTCCGGGCCACCGAGTCGCTGGGCGCCCTGCTCATCCTCAAGGCGTTCTCCTCGGGCTGCTCCGCCCTGACCGGTGTGGAGGCCATCGCCAACGGCGTGCCGATGTTCCGTGAGCCGCACGTCAAGCGGGCCCAGCACACCGAGCTGATGCTGGGCGTGCTGCTCGGCGCGATGCTGCTCGGGATGGCGTATCTCATCCGCCGCGACCAGGTGGCGCCGCGCGGCGGTGTGACGGTCCTCGCCCAGCTCGCCGCCGGCGCGTACGGAACCGGATGGGAGTACTACGCCACCAGCTTCATCGTCACCCTCGTCCTCGCGCTCGCCGCGAACACCAGCTTCGGCGGTCTCCCCGTCCTGATGAGCGTGCTGGCGCGGGACAACCGGCTGCCCCACCTGTTCGGGCTGCGCTCCGAGCGGCCGGTGTACCGGTACGGGGTGGTGGCGCTGGCGGTGTTGTCGGCGCTGCTGCTCATCGCGGTCGGGGCCGAGACCCACCGGCTGATCCCGCTGTTCGCCATCGGGGTGTTCACCGGCTTCACCATCAGCCAGGTCGGCCTGGTACGCCACTGGGCGACCGAGCAGCCCGAAGGGTGGCTGCGCCGGGCCGTGATCAACGGTCTGGGGGCCGTGCTGACGACCGTGGCCGGGCTGGTCCTGCTGACCACCAAGTTCCTCGAAGGGGCCTGGCTGGTCATGGTCGCGGTGCCGCTGCTGATGCTGCTGTTCACCCGCATCCAGCGGTACTACACGGCGGTCGGCGAGGAACTGGGGCTCGGACGGATCCCGCCCCCGCCGGCGCACACCATGAGCCTGGTCATCGTCCCAGTCGGCGAGGTCAGCAGGCTCGCGCAGCGTGCGCTGACGGCGGCGCTGGCCCTGGGCGACGAAGTCGTGGCGGTCAGCGTCCAGGCCGAGCCCGAGAAGGCGCTGGCGCTGCGGGACGCCTGGGAGCGCTGGAATCCCGGGGTGCGTCTGGAGATCCTCGACAGTCCGCACCGCTCTTTGGTGCAGCCGATGGTCGGCTACGTGCGGCGCGAGACGGGGACCGGCCGCGAGGTCGCCGTGCTCATCCCTGAGGTCGAGCCCCGGCACCGGCGCTACGCGCTTCTCCAGAACCAGCGCGGCCTGCTGCTGGCCGCGGTCCTCCAGGCGCGCACCGATGCGGTCGTCTGCAGGATGCCGTACCGCCTGAGGTTGTGACCGGTCCAATGGCCGGGATCGTGATGCCTCATGACCCGCCCGCACCACCCTCAACCGGCACGGGACCGGTCCTCCTTGGGGAGCCGTTCGAGCATCTCCGCCGCGATCTCTTTGCCTGAATCGCGAGAGAAGTCGACTTGATCAGTGATCACGCCGGCCCAGTACAGGGTGTCGTTGTGCGGTTCGTAGATCACGTCGGCCCCCGGGGCGTCGCACACCGAGAAGGCAGCGCGAGCGAACGGATCACGTCGAGGACTTCGGCATGGCGGCGTTCGCGGGGCAGTGCCAGCAGACGAACGGCCTCCTCGGCATCCGCCCCCCATGGCGAAGACCTGGCCCGAGAAGCCGGGCACTGCCTTGGAGGCGTTCCACAGGGACCAGGGCACACCCCGCTCTTCGATCTCCTCGGCGTCCTCCGGAGGACATCGTGACCGATGACGCTCAGCGCCACGCCGCCGACGGCCTGGACGATGTGGTGGCGCTCCTGATGCGTCAGCACGGCGGGATCCGCAACCTCTTCGACGAGGTGGGGCGGGCCACGGGAGGCGGCCGGCGGGACGCCTTCCGCCGCCTGGTCCGGATGCCGGCCCGGACACGGGGGGTCATCCGGGTAGTGAAGGCGGAAGGCGGAGGACTCGGACCGGATCGTGAGCAGGGCGGTGACGTCCTGCCCGGTGCCCGCACCCTCGTCGCACACAGTTACGGACGTGCCCGGCAGGGTTTCGTGCGCACTGCCTCGGGCGCCCGCGAGCAGGCTCTCGACGCGGTCCGCGAGGTCGTGACGGTGTGGTCGGCGGAGCGGCGGTCGCGGGTGGCCTGTATGCGCTGCTCGCCGGTGGCGCCGGGGGGTCCGGGGCGTACGCGCAGGTGACGACGCTCGGCGGCCTGGCGGCTCGCCACGCCAGCCGGTCCCTGACCTCCCATAGCAGCAGCAGCGCGGCCAGGGCCTGCTCCGAGCTGTCGCGGGGTCTTCCCTACGTCCGGATGTCGGCCGGAGCGCCTATGTGGCTCATTTCGTCAGTACATGGCAATTGGGTGGCTATGGCTGGTTGGCTCCCGTGGGGGCGGGTTACCCGGCGGCACAAGGCACGGCGGATCGAGTGCCGTGCCGGTGGAGGCAGCGCAACCCGAGAAGTGCGAAGGGAAGGATGCGCCGTGGCCAAGCCCAACCCCACAGACCTCCAGAAGGCCCTGAAGGACGCGAACTATCCGGCCGACCGCGACTCCCTGGTCGAGCGGGCCAAGGACAACGGTGCGGACCGGCAACTGGTCGACCAACTGGCGCATCTGAAGAAGGGTCGTTTCGAAGGCCCGGACGAGGTGCAGAAGGCCGTCTTCAAGGGCAAGTAGCCCGGCGGTGAGGACAGGCAATGGTGGGCGGAGGGAAGTGCGCACGCGCTGAATGCCACCCATCACCACCCCGGTCGAGTACGAGGCGGCGGGAGGCTGGATGGCCATCGAGGACGAGGCGGCGAAGCCCGGGAGAGTGTTGCTCACCGGCTGGTTCAGCTTCCTGGACGGTGAGGTCACCGCGGGCGACGCGCTCGCGCTGCGACGGGTCCGAGCCTGCCTGGATCACCTCGGAATCCCGTACGACGTGGCCTGGAGCGCGGGCTACCGGCCCGACGCCCTGGACCTGTCCGAGGCGGCCGGAAACCTCTATACCCATCTGGTCTTCCTCTGCGGCCCCGCGCACGGGCCCCAGGTCGAGGAACTGCACCGGAGCTTTCCCTCCTGTGTGCGTATCGCCGTCGGCACGTCCGTGATCGATGGCTCCGCCCCGGCTGTCACCGGCTTCCACCACGTCCTGTCCCGTGACGCCCCCGGCGGTGTCCGTCCGCTACGGGACCTGGCCGCCGCCGCTCCCACCGGCCCCGGTGCCCCGGTCGTCGGGGTGGTCCTCACCCACGGGCAGGGGGAGTACGCGGGCGCGCGGCGCCACGCCGAGGTGGCAGCCACGCTGACCCGGTGGCTGGCGGCCAAGGACTGCGCATGTCTGGAGCTGACCACTCGGCTCGACGCGCATGACTGGCGGCTGTGTACGACGGCGGGGCAGTTCGAGTCGGTGGTGAGCCGGCTGGACCTGGTGGTCACCGACCGTCTGCACGGGCTCGTACTGGCACTGCGGGCGGGTGTTCCGGCGCTGGCCGTCGACCCCGTCGCCGGTGGGGCGAAGGTATCGGCGCAGGCCCGGGCCCTCTCCTGGCCCGCGACGCTGGGCGCCGGCCAGTGCGTCCGCGCCGAACTCGACCGGTGGTGGTCCTGGTGCCTGGGCGACGGCCGGAATCTCGCCGAGCGGCGCCGGCAGGAGTTCCTGGGTGCGCGTTTCCATGACACCCGGGACGACGGGACGGCGGGGCTGGCGCGAGTGCTCTCGACGGCCGCGTGGCCCGAGGGCCGGCGAGAGCGTACGAGCGACGCGAGGAGCGGGCCATGACCGGCGATCGCATCACCGTGGTCGTCATCACCCACAACCGGTGCGCCGAGCTGCTGCATACGCTCGACCGGCTGGCGGAGCTGCCCGAACGGCCGCCCGTGATCGTGGCCGACAACGGTTCCACCGACGGGACCGCCGACGCGGTAGCCCGTCTGCACGGCGGCGTACGGCTGCTGCGCCTCCGCCGCAACCTCGCGGCACTCGGCCGGAACGTGGCCGTCAGGGAGGTGCGCACCCCGTACACCGCCTTCTGCGACGACGACTCGTGGTGGGAGCCCGGCTCCCTGGAAACCGCCGTGGACCGGTTGGACCGCCATCCGCTCCTCGCCACTGCCACGGCCCGCGTCCTCGTGGAGCCCGCCGGCACCGAGGACCCGATCGTGGCGGAGCTGCGCTCCTCACCCGTACCGGGGCCGCCGTGGCTGCCGGGCCCGGCTCTCGGCTCCTTCATGGCCGCCGCGACCTGTGTGCGGACCGATGCCTTCCGTAGTGTCGGCGGTTTCTCGCCGCGGCTGTGGCTGGACGGCGAAGAGGAGCTGCTCGCCACCGATCTGGCGGTGCGCGGCTGGTGGCTCGCCTACATTCCGGAGATGACGGCTCACCACGCGCCCTCGGTGGTCCGGGAACCCGTGGCCAGGCGCGTACGGGGTCTGCGCAACACCCTCTGGTTCACCTGGCTGCGCCGACCGTTTCCCGCCGCCGTGCGCCGCACCCTGTTCCTGGCCCGCACGGTCCCCCGGGACACGGCGAGCCTGCGCGGATTCCTCCAGGCTGCGGCAGGTGCACCCCGGACACTGGCGCAGCGGCGGGTCGTCCCCGCGGAGATCGAGGACCGGCTCCGGCTGTTGGATGAGACACAGCGGACCTCGACGGCGCGGCGGTACGTGAGCTGAGGGGCGCTTTCGGGCGGGGCCTGTGCTTTCGGGCGGGGCCCTGTGCTTTCCGGTGTGAGGAAGGCCACCGGCGGCGGGGTCTTCTCCCGGAGGGTTCGTCTGTGAGCATGGACGGTCGCTGGGCCATAGCGGTGTCGCCATGGTCAGCCGACCCCTGATGGGGCTTTCTTATCCGTTCATCTCCTCACTCTCGGCCTGCCTGCGTGACCTCCTCCTTGCCTCCGATACCCGCGCCTCGATCTCCCGAGCGTCCCGCACCGCCCTCGTCCGGGCGGAGCAAGCGCTCCCCTTGGCGTTGCCTCCGGCACGGTGGCATGCGGTGGTGGTCGGCGGCGAACCTGGTGTCGAACGTCGGTACGTGGATGCAGCTGACCGTGCAGAACCTGCTGGTGCTGCACATCACCGGATCCGCCGCCACCACCGGTGTCTCGCTGGCGGTGCAGGCGGCTCCGGGACTGCTCCTCGGGCTGGCCGGGGGAGCGGCGGTGGATGCCTGGCCGCGCAAGCTCACCGCGGCCGTCAGCCAGGTGGCGCTGGCGGCCATCGCCTTCACCACGGCGGCCCTGGTCGCGTTCGACCGTCTCGACGTCGCCGCGCTCATGGTCCTTTCCGCACTGACCGGGCTGGTGGCCACCGTGGAGGGACCGGCGTGCGCCCTGCTCGGCAACGAACTGGTGCCCGTCCGGGACGTGTCCTCGGCGATCGCCCTGGGTTCGGTGGTGCACAGTGCGGGACGGCTCATCGGGGTGGCATGCGCCGGGGTCGCGGTGGGGGCGCTCGGCACCTCCGCGGCCTACGCGGCCAACGGGCTGTCCTTCCTCTTCGTGGCCGCCGTCATCCCCTTCCTCCGTCCGGTGGCCGGACACGCCCCGGCCGAACCCGACCGGCGGGCGCCACGGCCCGTGGCCGCCGCCCGCGAGGGACTCGCCTACTTCATGGGCAGGCCACGGCTGGTCGCCCTCACGGTGGTCACCGCGGTGAGTGCCATGTTCGGACGCAACTACGGGCTGACGCTGGCGGTGCTGGTCACGGGACCGCTGGCGGGGAGCGACGAGCAGTTCGGGACCGTCGCCACCGTGCTGGCCGTCGGCGGCATCCTGGGCGCCCTGCTGGCCGGGCGCATGCAGCGGCCGTCCGTACAGTTGATCGGCACGTTCGCCGCGGCCGGGGCGCTCTTGCAGGTCGTCGCCGGGCTCTCGCCCACCCTGGTGGTGCTGCTGGTGGTCACGGCGCCGATGGCCGTCGTGGAGTCGGTCTCCGACACGGCCGGGACCACGGTGCTGCAAACCGATCCGCCGCCGGGGATGCGCGGACGGGTGCTGGGTGTGTGGCGCACCGCGCAGACGGGCTGGGGCCTGGTGGGCCCTCCGCTGCTCGGGCTGCTCATGGAGTGGGCGGGTCCGCGCGGCGCCCTTGTCCTCGGCGGGCTGCTCATCGCGGCGGTGATCGGGGCGGGCGCGCTGTGCCGCACCCGCCGCAGGGCGCCCCGTTCCGGAGCGAAGCCCGTGGCCGCCCACGTGCCCGAGTCCGCGCCCCCCTCCCCGCGGTCGGCCCGGAGCGTCGAGGAGCCGGCCCCCGTCCCGTGATCGGTGCGGACGGGGAAGCGGTGGGCCGAGCGGTCCGCGTATCGGTCATGTCCTGATTGCGTCCCATTCGTGCGGGTATCCGGGGGTCCCATGCGTGAAGGGAAGGGAATGGCCATGGTGACCAGTGACTCCGCAGCCTCCGCCCCCTCCTGGGCGCACGCCGTCGTCACCGGCGGGGCCGGGTTCGTCGGCTCGCACCTGTGCTCGTCGCTGCTCGCTCAAGGAGCCACCGTCACCTGTGTGGACGACTTCTGCACCGGAACCCCGGAGAACGTCGCCCACCTGAGGGGACGGACCGGTTTCACCCTGCTGCGCAGGGACGTCACGGAGCCCTTCGACGTGGAACGGCCCGCCGACCTCGTCCTGCACTTCGCGTCACCGGCCTCGCCCGCCGACTATCTGCGACTGCCCCTGCACACTCTGGAGACCGGCAGCCTCGGCACCCGCAACGCGCTGGCCCTGGCCCGCCGCCACGGGGCGCGCTTCGTGCTGGCCTCGACCTCCGAAGCGTACGGCGACCCCCAGCAGCACCCGCAGAGCGAGCGCTACTGGGGGAACGTCAACCCGGTGGGGCCGCGCAGCGTCTATGACGAGGCCAAGCGCTTCGGCGAGGCACTGACCATCGCGGAGGCGGGAAGCAACGGTACGGATACCGCCGTCGTCCGGCTCTTCAACACCTACGGTCCGCGGATGCGCGGCCATGACGGACGAGCCGTGCCCACCTTCATCCGTCAGGCGCTGGCCGGGGAACCGCTCACCGTCACCGGCGACGGTGCGCAGACGCGCTCCCTCGCCTACATCGACGACACCGTGCGCGGCATTCTGGCGATGGCGGCGTCGGACCTGCGCGGACCGGTGAACATCGGCAACGCGGACGAGATCACCATGCTGGATCTCGCTCACAAGATCATCCGGCTGGCCGGGTCCCGCTCCACCGTCGAGTTCATCGGCCGTCCCACCGACGACCCCGCCGTCCGCTGCCCGGACATCACCCTCGCGCGCGGCAAGCTGCAATGGGCGCCGGCCGTCTCCGCCGACGAGGGGCTGGCCCGCACCATCGAGTGGTTCCGCGCGCGGGTCGCCGCCTGAGCCCCCGCCCCGTGTCCCGCCTGCCCCGTACCCGTTTCCCCAGCGGCCCCGGAGCCACGGAAAGGCCCCGCCCATGCGCATCCTCGGCATCAACGCCCTCTTCCACGACCCGGCCGCCGCCCTCGTCGTCGACGGACGCACCGTCGCCGCCGCGGAGGAGGAACGGTTCTCGCGGCGGAAGCACGGCAAGCGCCCGGTTCCCTTCTCCGCCTGGGAAGTCCCCGAGAAGGCGGCCGTGTGGTGCCTGGAACAGGCGGGCCTGCGCCCCCAGGATCTGGACGCTGTCGCCTACTCCTTCGACCCGGCCCTGGCCCGTCCCGCCGCGACCATGGGCCTGGACGACCCCTGGGACCACCTCCGGCTCACCTACGCCCGCCAGGCCCCCGGCTTCCTGCACACCGCCCTCCCCGGGCTCGACCCGGACGTCGTGCGCTTCGTTCCCCACCACATGGCCCACGCCGCCTCCTCCGCCCTCGCCGCGCCCGGCGCCGAGACCAGCTCCGTCCTTGTCCTCGACGGACGGGGCGAAGCCACCTCCCACCTGGCGGCCCGCCGTACCGGCGACCGGCTGGAACCGCTGTACGGGCAGGAACTGCCGCACTCCCTGGGGCTGGTGTACGAGGAACTCACCGAACACCTGGGTTTCCTGCGCTCCTCCGACGAGTACAAGGTCATGGCCCTCGCCTCATACGGCACCCCTCGGATGCTCCCCGAGCTGCGCCGTTACGTGTTCGCCACCGGTGACGGCGGTTTCCACGCCACGGGTGTGCCGTGGGCCGGTCTGTGCCCCGCCCTCCGCTCCGGCCAGGCGTGGTCACAGGCACACGCCGACCTGGCCGCGAGCGTCCAGGCGTGTCTGGAGGAGACGCTGCTGGACCTGGTCCGCTGGCTGCACGGACGTACCCACGACCGGGTGTTGACCCTGGCCGGGGGAGTGGCGCTCAACTGCGTGGCCAACTCGCGCATCGCCCGTGAGGGGCAGTTCGACCGGGTCTGGGTCCAGCCCGCCGCCGGTGACGCGGGCACCGCGCTGGGTGGTGCGCTGCTGCTCTCCGCCGAGGCCGGCGACCGGCCGGGACCCATGACCGGCGCGGACCTGGGACGCCAGTGGTCGGACGCCGAAGTGGAGGCGTGGCTGAAGACGGCGGCCGTGCCCTTCGAACGTCCGGCCGATGTCGCCGAGACGGTCGCCGAGGCGCTCGCGGACGACGCGATCGTCGCGTGGTTCCAGGGGCGTTCCGAGTACGGGCCGCGGGCGCTCGGCCACCGTTCGCTGTTCGCCCACCCCGGCAGGTCCGGAAACCTGGAGCGGCTCAACGATGTCAAGGGGCGGGAGCAGTTCCGGCCGGTCGCTCCGATGGTGCTGGCCGAGCGCGCGCCCGAGATCTTCGACGGCCCGTTGCCCAGCCCCTACATGCTGTTCGTGCACGGTGTCGCCCCGGAGTGGCGTGATCGCATCCCGGCCGTGGTGCACGTGGACGGTACGGCCCGCATCCAGACCGTCGACGCCGCGGCCGAACCGCTGGTGGCCCGCATGCTCACGGCGTTCGAACGGCGTACCGGGCTGCCCGTGGTCGTCAACACCAGTCTCAACACCTCCGGCCGCCCCATGGTCGACGATCCGCGTGACGCCCTGGAGTGCTTCGGCTCCGCCCCCGTCGACCTGCTGGCCATCGGGCCGTTCGTGATCCGCCGCGGCGCCCTGTTCGCGGGCGGCCGGACCGATACGGCACCGCGGAAGGGGACCTGAGCGGGCTGCCCGCGCTACCGGACCACATGCCGAGGGAGGAGCCCGCCATGACGGAAGCGGCAGAGCGGACCGCCGCACCCGAATACGCCGTGGTCATCCCCACGCTGGGCCGGCCGAGCCTGGCCGTGACCCTGCGCGCCCTCGCCGACGCCAAAGGGCCGGCGCCGCGGCGCATCGTCCTGGTCGACGACCGGCCGCTGGACGACTGCACGGCGCTGCCCGCCGCGGTCCCCGATGACCTGGCGCCCCTGGTGGAGATCACGCCCGGGTGCGCCGCCGGACCCGCCGCCGCGCGCAACATCGGCTGGCTTGCCGCCCCCGAACCCTGGACCGTCTTCCTCGACGACGATGTCGTCCCCGGCCCCACCTGGGCGGACGACCTTGCCGCCGATCTGGCGGCGGCCGGGCCCGGCGTCGCGGGCAGCCAGGGCCGGATCGCCGTACCGCTGCCGGATGACCGCAGGCCCACGGACTGGGAGCGCATGACCGCGGGGCTCGCCACCGCCCGCTGGATCACCGCCGACATGGCGTACCGGCGGGCCGCGCTGGAGGCCGTCGGCGGCTTCGACGAGCGGTTCCCTCGCGCCTTCCGCGAGGACGCCGACCTCGCGCTGCGTATCGTGGCGGCCGGATGGGGGCTGTCCACGGGCTCGCGCCGGACGACCCATCCCGTGCGCCCGGCAGACCGCTGGGTGTCGGTCCGCACCCAGGCGGGGAACGCGGACGACGCGCTGATGGCCAGGGTCCACGGGCGCGACTGGTGGGCCCGGGCAGGTGCTCCGCGCGGCCGTCTGCGCCGCCATCTCGCCATCACCGCGGCCGGGGCCGCCGCCGTGATCGGCGCCGCGACCGGTAGCCGATGGCGGGCCGCGGGCGGTGCGGCGCTGTGGCTGGCCGGCACCGCCGAATTCGCCCTGGCCCGTGTCCTGCCGGGGCCGCGCACCCGGGCCGAGATCGTGACGATGGCCCTGACCAGTGCCGTGATCCCGCCCGTGGCCACCGCGCACCGGGTGGCGGGCCTGATACGCCACCGCTCGGCCGCCCGCCTCGACCGCACGGCGGTGCCTACGGGGGCGGTGGACCATGCGTAGCACTTTGCATCGTTTGATAACGATATGTCCGGGCTACTCGGGGCCCGTGTCCACCGTGGACGCCCCCGAGGCGTCGCCCGTGTGCAAAGGGCCGTGGCTGTTCACCCAGGGTGAGCCGCACGGCTCCCGCACCCGTGTCCGTCGCACGGGCCCCGCAGCGGTCCTCTTCGACCGCGACGGCACCTTGGTCGAAGACCTGCCGTACAACGGCGATCCGGACCGGGTGCGGCTCATGCCCTCCGCCCGCGCCGCCGTCGACGCCGTACGGGCCCGCGGGATACCGGTCGGTGTGGTCACCAACCAGTCCGGTATCGCTCGCGGACTGCTCACCCCCGGCGCGGTCGAGGCCGTGCGGCGGCGCGTCGAGGAACTGCTCGGCCCCCTTGACGTGTGGGCGGTGTGCCCGCACGGCCCCGACGATGGCTGCGGGTGCCGCAAACCCGCCCCGGGGCTCGTCCACGCCGCCTGCGCCGCCCTGGACGTCGGCCCGCGCGCGGCCGTGGTGCTCGGGGACATCGGCGCGGACATCGACGCGGCAGAAGCGGCCGGTGCGACGGGGGTGCTCATCCCCACCCCGGTGACCCGGCCGGAGGAGACCGCCGCCGCGGAACACACCGCACCGGACCTCCTCACGGCGGTACGGGCGCTGCTCGGCGGCTGCGATGACTCGGGAGGCGGCCCTTGAACCCGCCGGGCGCCGGGCCGCGCACTCTGGTCGTACGGCTCGACAGCGCCGGAGACGTCCTGCTGGCCGGGCCGGCCGTGCGTGCCGTCGCCGCCGGCTCCCGCCACACCGGGATCCTGTGTGGTCCGCTCGGCGAGCCCGCCGCCCGGCTCCTCCCCGGCGTCGACGAGGTGCTGGTCCACGATGCGCCATGGGTGGGCTTCGATGCCCCACCGGTGCGGCGTGAGACCACCGAAGCCCTGGTCGTTTCGCTGGCCGCCCGACGCTTCGACCGCGCCCTGATCCTCGGCTCCCACCATCAAAGTCCCCTCCCGGCCGCTCTGCTGCTCAAGCTGGCCGGGGTCCCCTGGGTCGCGGCGGACAGCGAGCACTATCCGGGCACCCTGCTGGACCTGCGGCACCGGCGCGCGGCGCACCGCCACGAGGCACGCGCCGCGCTGGAGCTGGCCGAGGCGGCCGGGTTCGCCCTGCCGCCCGGTGACACGGGGCGGCTGGGCGTGACCTCCCTTCCCGACACCGCCCCGCTCACCGGGACCGATCCCTATGTGGTCGTCCACCCCGGCGCCGCCGTTCCCGCCCGCGCCTGGAGCCCGGCGCGCGCCGCGCGGGCGGTGGCCGCCCTGGGGGAGACCGGCCACCGGGTGGTGGTCACCGGCGGACCGGCGGAGACGGAACTGACGGCGCACGTCGCCGACGGAACCGCCCTGGACCTCGGCGGGCGGACCGGATTCGGCGAACTCGCCGGGGTCCTCGCGGGCGCCGACACGGTGGTCACCGGCAACACCGGGCCCTGCCATCTGGCGAGCGCCGTCGGCACCCCGGTCGTCTGCCTCTTCGCACCCGTGGTGCCCGCCGAACGCTGGGCCCCCTACCGCGTTGCCCACCGGCTGCTGGGGCGTCAGGACGCCCTCTGCGCGGGCAGCCGCGCCCGCGTCTGTCCCGTAGCGGGCCACCCCTGCCTGGACTCCGTGACCGACGCCGAGGTCCTCGCCGCCGTGGACGCGCTGATCGCCACCGGCCGGGCCGACGACCGCCCCCTGGAGGCGACGGCATGAACATCCTTCTGTGGCATGTGCACGGCTCGTGGACTACGGCCTTCGTGCAAGGCCCCCACCGCTACCTGGTGCCCGTCCTCCCCGGCCGTGGTCCCGACGGCCGCGGCCGGGCCCGGACCTTCCCGTGGCCCGAGTCGGCCACCGAGATCACTCCGGAAGAGCTGACAAAGACCCCGGTGGACCTGATCGTCCTCCAACGGCCCCACGAACCCGGGCTCGCCCGCCGCTGGCTCGGAGGCCGCCGCCCCGGACGTGAGGTGCCCGCCGTCTACGTCGAGCACAACGCCCCGGACGGCAGAGTTCCCGGCACCCGCCACCCGTGCGCCGACCGCGACGACCTCACCCTGGTCCACGTCACCCACTTCAACCGGCTCTTCTGGGACAACGGACGCGCCCCCACCGCCGTCGTCGAGCACGGCGTCATGGACCCCGGACACCGCTACACGGGGGAGTGCGAACGCGCCGCCGTCGTGGTCAACGAACCGATACGGCGGGGCCGCCACACCGGCACCGACCTGCTGCCCGCGCTCAGCCGGGCCGCTCCGCTCGACGTCTTCGGCATGGCCACCCGAGGACTCGCCCGCCACCTCGCCCTGCCCGGCGGCCTCTGTCGTACCTGGGAGCTGCCCCAGGCCGAGTTGCACACCGCCATGGCACGCCGCCGTCTGTATTTGCACCCCGTGCGCTGGACCTCGCTCGGGCTGTCCCTGCTGGAGGCCATGCACCTGGGCATGCCCGTCGTGGCCCTGGCCACCACCGAGGTGGTCGAGGCCGTACCGGACGGCGCGGGAGTGCTCTCCACCCGCCCCGAGGTCCTCGCCCGCGCGGCGCGTACCTACCTGCACGACCCGGACGCCGCGGCCGAGGACGGGGCGCGTGCCCGCCGGGCCGCTCTCGACCGGTACGGAATCAAGCGTTTCCTCGACGACTGGGAGCGGCTGATAGCGGAGGTGACCCGATGACACCGCAGTACGACCGCCCCCGCGCGTCACTGGACATCGCGCTCGTCTCGGAGCACGCCAGCCCCCTCGCCGCGCTCGGCGGAGTGGACGCCGGTGGCCAGAACGTACACGTTGCCCGCCTCGCCGGGGCCCTCGCCGACCGTGGCCACCGGGTCCGCGTCTACACTCGCCGCGACGCGCCGGACCTGCCCGCCACGGTGCCGATCCGCGCGGGCGTCGAGGTGCGGCATGTGCCCGCGGGCCCGGCCCGGCCACTGCCGAAGGACGACCTGCTGCCGTACATGCCCGACTTCGGAAACCACCTGGAACACGAGTGGCGGATCGCCCCGCCCGATGTCGTCCACTCCCACTTCTGGATGTCCGGGGTGGCGTCGCTGCAGGCCGCCCGGGCCCTCGGACTGCGGCTCGCGCACACCTACCACGCGCTCGGGACCGTCAAGCGGCGCCATCAGAAGGACGCGGACACCAGCCCACCGGACCGCGTCGCCTGGGAGACGAAGGTCGGCGAGGCCTGTGACCGCATCATCGCCACCTGCCGGGACGAAGTCGCCGAACTGGCCGCCATGGGCCTGAGCACGGACCGGATCACGGTCGTGCCCTGCGGCGTGGACCCACGGCTCTTCACCCCCGGCGGGCCCACCGCGCGCCGGCCCGCGGACCGGGCCCTGCTGGTGCAGATCGGCCGGCTGGTGCCCCGGAAAGGGGCCGCCGTCTCCCTCGCCGCCCTCTCTCTGCTGCCGGATGCCGTCCTGCTGATCGTGGGCGGGCCGCCGCCCGCCCAGGCGGCCCATGACCCGGAGATACGCCGTCTGAGGGCCCTGGCCCGCCGGGCGGGAGTCCCCGACAGGGTCGGATTCACCGGCGGCCTGCCGCCCGAACAGATACCCGCCCTGCTGCGCGCCGCCGATCTCGTCCTGTGCCCCGCCGACTACGAGCCCTTCGGCATCGTGCCCCTGGAGGCCATGAGCTGCGGAACACCCGTGGTGGCCACCGCCGTGGGCGGTCAGCGCGACACGGTCGTCGACCCCGCCACCGGCCGGCTCGTACCGCCGCGGGACCCCGCAGCCCTGGCCGAGGCGGTCGCCGGACTTCTCGCCGCCCCCGCGACGGCCGCCGCCTGCGGCCGAGCGGGCCGACGGCGCGTCCTGACCCGCTACAGCTGGGACAGGGTCGCCGCCGCCACCGAAAGCGCCTACCGCGATCTGCTGGCCACGGCCGGACCGCCCAGGGCGGCTTGACCGCCCCGACGGCGGCCACCCGCGGGTGGCCGCCCCACTCAACGGGAAGGAGGTGCGGGCCGAACCCGCCCACCGGCGAAGTACCGGCCCGGACAGCCATGACCGACACGCTGCGCGCCGCCCAGGCACACTGCCAGTCGCTCCAGGACGCCGTGGCGCACCTGCGCGACAACGGCCTGGAACAGATCACCGCGTGGGGCCGCCACCTGGCCGCCACCCTCCCCGTCGGCGGCCGGCTCATCGCCGCGGGCAACGGAGGCAGCGCCGCCCAGGCCCAGCACCTGACCGCCGAACTCGTCGGCCGCTACCGCCGCGAACGCCCCGCCTACTCGGCCATCGCCTTGCCTACCGACACCTCCAGCCTCACCGCCATCGGCAACGACTACGGCTTCGAGGAGCTGTACGCCCGGCAGGTCGCCGCGCACGGCAGACCCGGCGATGTGCTGGTCCTGATGTCCACCTCCGGACGCAGCCCCAACTTGCTGGCCGCCGCCGACACCGGGCGCGCCGCCGGGCTGCGGGTCTGGGCCATGACCGGCCCCCGCCCCAACCCGCTGACCCTCCGCGCCCACGACACGCTGTGCATCGCCTCCGGCAGCACGGCGACCGTCCAGGAGGCCCACCTGGTGGCCCTCCATCTGCTGTGCGAGAGCTTCGACCACGAGACCCTCGACCACGACCACGAGGCCCTCGACCACGACCACGAGGCCCTCGACGACGACCACGACCACGACCACGAGACCCTCGACGAAGAGCCCCTCGCCACGGGCACCGCCGACCCCGTAACCACACGGCGCTACGACCTCCCGCGCGCCCAGCCCCCCGCGCCCCGTCCCAGCCGCGCGACCGACGGGAGGTGACCCATGAGCGCCGCGCAGCGACCCCTGGTCGTGGTCGGTGACACCCTGCTGGACCAGGACGTCGACGGCGAAGCCACCCGCCTGGCCCCCGACGCCCCGGCCCCCGTCGTGGACGTCACCGTGGACCGCAGCCGCCCCGGCGGTGCCGGACTCGCCGCTCTGCTCGCCGCCCGCGGCGGGCGCGAGGTCGTCCTCGTCACCGCGCTGGGCGACGACGCCGCGAGCCGGACCGTCCGCGAGGCCCTGCGCTCCCTGGTCACCTTGGCCGAGGTACCCCTGGACGGCACCCTCCCGGTCAAGACCAGGATCCGCGCCGGAGGCCGCCCCCTGGCCCGCGTCGACCGAGGGGGCGGAACGCCGGGAAGCCCTGGAAGGGCCGCCCTCGCCGCCCTACGGAACGCCGGAGCCGTCCTGGTCGCCGACTACGGCCACGGCACCGCGGGCGCGCTGCGCCGACACCTCGCCGACGCGGCGCACACCGCACCCCTGGTCTGGGACCCGCACCCGCGCGGTGAACGGCCCGTGCCCGGCGTACGGCTCGCCACACCCAACGCCGCCGAGGCCCGGCTCCTCCTCGGCTCCGACGGCGGCCCCAGGAACGATCAGGGGCCCCTGCGCGTCCACGGAGCGCGCGGCACCCGCCTCGGTGAGCTCTGGGGCGCCGCGGCCGTCGCCGTCACCCTGGGGGAGCGCGGTGCGCTCCTCACCCGCCCGCACAGCGGCGATCACCTTTACGTTCCGGCCGCCTACCGGGCCCAGGGCGACCCCTGCGGTGCCGGAGACCGCTTCGCCGCCACTGCCGCGAGCGTGCTGGCGGACGGAGGGCTGCCGGAGGAGGCGGTCCAGCTTGCCGTCGCCGAAGCCGCCGCTTTCGTGGCGTCGGGCGGCGCCGGCGCCCTCCGGCCGGGTGAGGCCCTCAGCGGTGACGAGGCCCCCGGGCGCCCGCGCGACGCCTACGGCCTCGCCGAGGCGGTCCGTACCCGGGGCGGTACCGTCGTCGCCGCCGGAGGCTGTTTCGACCTGCTGCACGCCGGCCACGTCGGACTGCTCCAGAACGCCCGCCGCACCGGTGACTGTCTGATCGTGTGCGTCAACTCCGACGCCTCCGTGACCCGTCTGAAGGGCCCCGGCCGCCCGATCAACCCGGTCGCGGACCGAGTACGGGTGCTGGCCGGACTGGGCTGCGTCGACGCCGTCGCCGTCTTCGACGAGGACACCCCGGAGCCGCTGCTGCGCAGACTGCGCCCGGACGTCTGGGTCAAGGGCGGCGACTACAGTGCCGACACCCTGCCCGAGGCCGCCGTGCTGCGCGAATGGGGTGGGCAGGCCCTCGTCCTGCCGTATCTCGACGGTCGGTCCACCACCGAACTCGCCCGCCGGGCGGCCCTCGGGGCCACCGTCCGCCCGGCCCCGCCCCCGGTGCCCTCGCGGACCCGCCGATGACGCGCCCCGCGGGCCGCCGCCCCCGCCTGCTGGTCCTGCGCGCTCTCGGCCTCGGCGACCTGCTCACGGCCGTCCCGGCGCTCCGCGCACTCCGGCGCTCCCACCCCGGCTACGAGCTGCTGCTGGCCGCACCGGGCCGCCTCGCCGAGGCCTCGGCGGCGACCGGAGCCGTCGACCGGTTGCTCGCCACCTCGGCCCCCGCCCGGGCCGTCCCCAACCGGATCGACTGGACCGGACCGCCACCGGAGGTGGCCGTGGACCTCCACGGGAACGGGCCGCCCAGCCACCGTCTGCTGAGCGCCCTGCGTCCGGGCCGCACTCTGGCCTACGCCCACCCCGACACCCCCCAAGTCCCCGGACCGCTGTGGCGCGACGACGAACACGAGTGGGTCCGCTGGTGCCGGCTGCTCCTTTGGTACGGCATCCCGGCCGACCCGGGGGACCAGCGGATCAGCGCCCCCGAGGGCCGCGGCTCGCCCGCGCCCGGAGCGGTGGTCCTGCATCCCGGCGCCGACGCCGCCGCGCGCCGGTGGCCCGCCGAGCGCTTCGCCGCGGTGGGACGGGCCCTCGCCGCGACCGGCCACCGGGTCGTCGTCACCGCGGGCGCCGATGAGGCCCCCTTGGCCCATGGGGTCGCCCGGGCCGCCGGGCTGCCTCGGTCGGCCGTGCTCGGCGGCGACGCCGATGTACCGTTCGCCGACCTCGCCGCACTCGTCGCCCGGGCCCGGGCCGTGGTCGTGGGCGACACCGGCCTGGCACATCTGGCGACCGCCCTGGGCACCCCCTCCGTCGTCCTCTTCGGACCGGTGGCCCCCCGGCTGTGGGGACCACCGCGCTGCGACCTCCACCAGGCGCTCTGGTACGGCGGCGACGCCACCCCCAGGCCGGGTGACGCGCACGGCACCGTCCCCGACGAGCGACTGCTCGCCATCAGCGTGGCCGATGTCCTGGCGGCGGTCGGCAGGCTCCCCCGCCCGGCCGCGCCCGCGCCCCGCCGCCCGCACCCGACCACCCCCACCGGGGCCGCCGGATGACCCCCAGCGACACCACCGGCTCCGGCCGTCTCGCCCGCGGCGCCGTCATCACCGGCGCGGACTCCGGCATCGGCCGTGCCACAGCAGTGCGGCTCGCCGACGAGGGCATGGACATCGGCATCACCTGGAACACCGACCACGAAGGGGCCGAACGGACGGCGGCCGAGGTGCGGGAACACGGGCGGCGGGCCGTGATCGAGCGGATGGACCTCACCGGACTCCCGGAGGCCGCCGAGGCCGTCGACCGGCTGGCCGACGCCCTCGGACGCCTCGACGTCCTCGTCAACAACGCGGGCACGGGAACCGCCACCCCCTTCCTCGACCTCGACCACACCACCGTGCAACAGGTCCTCGACGTCGACCTGGTCGGCCCCTTCCTGTGCGGACAGCGCGCGGCGCGCCGGATGATCCGCCAGGGCGGGGGCGGCCGGATCGTCAACGTCACCAGCGTCCACGAACACCAGCCACGGGTGGGCGCCGCACCCTACTGCGCGGCCAAGGGCGGGCTCGGCCTGCTCACCCAGGTGATGGCCCTGGAACTGGCCGAACACGGGATCCGGGTCAACGCGGTCGCACCAGGCGAGATCGCCACCCCGATGACCGGCCAGGAGGACACGGACGTCCGCGGCCAGGACCGGCCGGGGATCCCGCTCGGGCGGCCCGGGGATGCCCGGGAGGTCGCCGCCGTGATCGCCTTCCTCGCGGGCCCGGACGCCGACTATGTCACCGGCGCCTCCTGGGCGGTGGACGGTGGCATGCTCCGCATGGGGCCGATGGCCGGGTCACACCTGGGCAGCGGGGACTGGCGCCGGGGGTGAATTCCGTGGGCTTCTCAAGACAGGGCCCAGGACACGACCCAGGGCATGGTCTCAGGACGCGGACACCCGCCGGACGGCCTCCTCCACCCACGGCGGCAGCGGGCGGCGTTGCCGCAGCGCCGCCGGGAGCCGGGCGAGCAGCCCCCGCAGGGCGAGCCGCGCCTCCGGGTCACACGCGGCCTCGGCAAGGAGCCGGGCGGTACTCCGGAAGGCGAGGGGGAGGGGACGCCGCAGCCAGTGGCCGATCAGCTCGTTGCGTCGCATCACGGCGTTGCGGCCAGGGCGGGGGGCCGGGGCCGGGTTGTGGTGGGCCACCACCTCCGCGCAGTACGAAACGCCCCAGCCGCGCGCGGTGAGGTCGTAGGCGAGAAGGGTTTCCTCTCCGCCGAAGAAGATCAGGGGATGGAAGCCCCCCGCGTCGAGGAAAGCGCTGCGGCGCACCACGGCGGCGCAGGCGAGGAAGCCGAAGACCTCCGGTCCCGGCAGGTCGGGCGCTCGGCCGACGGGGGAGGCGGCAAGCACCGCGTTGAGCGGGTCGGGTCGCTCCTCGGGGCCCACCCGCACCTGTGCCGTTACCAGCCCGAGCCGGGGATGGGCGTCGAGGAGACGGGCCGCCCGGCTCAGCGCCCCCTCCCGCCACCACGAGTCGTCGTCGCTGAAGGCGATGTAGGGGGTGGTCAGAGCGCGTACGCCATCGTTGCGGGCCAACGCCCCGCGGTTGACGGGATGGACCAGAAGATCCACTCCGGGGAAACATTCGGCGATCATGGCGCGGGTGTGGTCCGTCGAACCGTTGTCCACCACCAGCACGGGCGGCCGTTCCGGCAGCGCCGCGAGGTGTTCGAGGGTGGTGGCGAGGGTGTCGGCGCGATTGCGGGTGGCGACGACGACACCGACGGCGGGCGTGGTCACGGCGCCTGCCGGGACCCGTACCGCTGGAGAGGGCCGCGCGGAACGGCGGCGCATGCCATCACCATGGGTTCTCCTCTCCGCGCATCCGAGTACCCGGGGCACCCGAGTACCCGGGCCGGGGGGCGCTACGCGGCGCGCCGGCCCCGCGCGGCCCGAGGACGGGCACGCACCACCAGGCGAGGACCCCTCCCGTTTCGGCCACCGCGTCGCGGCCGTGCGCGCTGCGTGCCCGCCCGGTGGGTACGGAGATCACATCGGCGACCGCCGACGATGTTGGCCAGGGTGACCCCGCCGATCACGACCCCCATCACGCGGCTGCTCGCGGCCGGACCTGCTGCGGCGGTCGCGACGACCGCGCCGACGGCCCAGAAGGTGCCGGTGGCCAGGGCGGAGACGAACCGCCCGATCAGCGCCAGGGCGAAGGTGGGGCTGAGCGCGCCGATGACGTGTCCGGCGGCGAAGACGAGCAGCGAGGCGATCAGCGTGAAGCGGCGCGGCAGCCGCAGGGTCGCCATGGCCATCAGCGGGGCGCCGACCATCATGCCGATCGCGAAGACGGTGACCATCAGTCCGGCGGAGGAGACGCTGATGTCCAGGTCGGCGGAGATTTCCGGCAGTAGGCCGACGACGAGCTCGGCGGTGTCCATGAGAAAGGTGACCACGCCGAGCAGCCACACGACGGGCGGCAGGCCCTGTCAGGGACCCCTGTCGGCCGTGTGGCGCGAGCCTTCCGTCCCGTGTGACTCGGGACGGGCGGGGGCCCCGGTTCACCGAACTGCGCAGCCAGGCCCGGTCCAGTTCGGGCAGCCTCGCCGTCCCGGGCCCGGCCTGCGGGGAGAGTCAGAACCAGGAGGGTCCGGCGTTGACGTACGGCTCCTCCAGGGTGGCGGCTTCCTCGTCCGTCAGCCGGAGGCTGAGGGCATCGGTGGCCTGCTGCAGGTGGTGGGGTGCGGTGGCTCCGACGATGGGGGCGGAGACCAGAGGGTTGCGCAGTACCCAGGCCAGAGCGATGTGGGCCATGGTGACGCGACGGGTTTCGGCGAGCTGCTGTACGGCGTTGATGACGGGCTCGTCGTGGGGGCTGTCGAAGGACTGTACGACGTGGTCGGTGCGCGAGCGGTTGCTCTGCTCGCCGGTAGGGCGGGCCAGGCGGCCCTTGCCGTTGGGCGAGTAGGGCACGAGGCCCACTCCCATGTCACCGCACAGGGCCATCAGCTCGGGTTCGTCCTGGCGGCGCAGCAGGTTGTACTGGTTCTGCATGGACACGAAGCGGGTCCATCCGCCGAGGTCAGCGGCGTGCTGGAGCTTGGCGAACTGCCAGGCGTACATCGAGGAGGCGCCGATGTAGCGGACCTTGCCGGCCTTGACGGTGTCGTGGAGGGCTTCCATCGTCTCCTCGACGGGGGTGTCGTCGTCGAAGCGGTGGACCTGGTAGAGGTCGATGTAGTCCGTGCCGAGCCGGGTCAGGGAGGCATCGACCTGTTCGAGGATCGCCCTGCGGGACAGTCCTTCGCCGCCGGGGCCGTCGTGCATCTTCCCGCGGACCTTGGTGGCGAGCACGATGTCCTCCCGCCGGGAGTAGGTGCGGATGGCGCGGCCGACGATCTCCTCGGAGGTGCCGGCCTGGTAGACGTTGGCGGTGTCCCAGAAGGTGATGCCCAGCTCGACGGCCTGCCGGAAGAACGGCTCGGCCTGGTCCTCGGTCAGGGCCCAGGGGTGGGCGCCGGGGGCGGTGGGGTCGCCGTAGCTCATGCACCCCAGGGCGAGCCGGCTCACCCTCAGGCCGGTGGTGCCGAGACGGACGTACTCCATGATGAAGCTCCTTGCGGGTCGCGGGCGGATCGGCTGGGTGGTTGTGTTCCGTCGGCCCGCTCTCTACGCGGTGGGGGTGATGCGGACGGTCGTCGAGCGGGGGCCGCTGCGGAGCATGTGCTCCACGTAGGGGCTGGGGTCGTACTTGGTGCGGTAGGCGTCGTCGGTCGCGTCGAGGACGGTGTCGTCGGCGGGGGCGAAGGCCACGTCGTACTCGGTACCCGCGATGCGGATGCGTCCGGCCTTCTGCGTCATCGCCGCCTGGTACCAGCGGGAGCGGGGGCCGTTGTAGGGGCGGACGTAGAGGTCGCTGCCCACGACGACGGACCAGATCCAGGTCGGGGTGCCGTAGGTGACGCCGTCCTCGCGGAGCGGGGAGATGTGCAGGTCGTCGGCGGGGGTGAAGGTGCGCAGCTGTGTCTGGTCCCAGGTGCTCATCGTGAAGGCCCTCCGGTGGGGTGGGGTGCCGGCCCGTGGCGGCGGAACGGGGTGCGACCGGGACATGGCGATGATGCGTGCGGCGCCCAGTTCCCTGGCGGCGATCACGGCGCACAGGCCGACCGCGCCGTCGCCGACCACGGCGACGGTGTCGCCGGGCTGCACCTGGGCGGCCACGGCCGCGTACCAGCCGGTGCCCATCACGTCCGAGCAGGCCAGCAGGCTGGCGATGTGTTCCTTGGCGGGCTGGCTGGGGGTGGCGACCAGGGTGCCGTCCGCGAGCGGGATACGGATCTTGTCAGCCTGGCATCCCTCGGCGCCGACGAACTCGCGGTGCAGGCAGTTGGTCTGGTAGCCGTTCCGGCAGTTCGGGCAGGTGTTGTCGGAGGCGAAGAAGGAGCCGATGACGAACTGGCCCGGCCTGATGGTGGTGACGTCGTCGCCGACCTCCTCGACGATGCCGACGTACTCGTGGCCGAACGCAGTGGGCCGCTCGACCGGGTTGATGCCGCGGTAGTCCCACAGGTCCGATCCGCAGACGCAGGTCGCGACGGTGCGGATGACCGCGTCGGTCGGTTTGATGATCTCGGGGTCGTCGCGTTCTTCGAAGCGCACGTCCCCGGGGGCGTGGAGAACTGCTCCGCGCATGATGACGTTCCTTAACGGTTCGGTTCGGATCGGGGGCGGGGCGCTCAGCGACGGGTGCTGGTGCGCGGGCCGCCGTACTCGGTGTCGCTGACGTGCTCGAGCCAGTCGACCTTGTCGGTCTCCCACAGCGCGATGTGCGTCATGAAGTGGTCCGGGGCGGCGCCGTGCCAGTGCTCCTCGCCCGGCGGCGTCCAGATCACATCGCCCGGGTGGCCTTCGATGATCTCGCCGCCGCGGGACTGGACCAGGGCGATGCCCTCGACGATGTAGAGGGTCTGGCCCAGGCCGTGGGAGTGCCAGGCGGTACGGGCGCCGGGGGCGAAGCGCACCGCGTTGGCGCGGGCCCGCGAGGGCTCCTCACCGCGGTAGATCACATCGGCCCAGGCGTCACCGGTGAACCACTGGGCGGGCAGCTTCATCGTGGGCTGCTTCTTCAGCAATTCCATGGGGTGGTGCTCCTTGCTATTTCCGGGGTGCGGACAACGGGGGTGCGGGGTGGTCAGGCGGCGGTCTGCTCGTCGGCGATCGCCTTGAGCTGGTTGATCGCGGTCATCGCGTTCGGCCAGCCCGCGTAGAAGGCGAGGTGGGTGATCGCTTCGGACAGCTCCTGGACGCTCAGCCCGTTCTCCAGCGCCGTGCGCAGGTGGTAGCCGAGCTGCTCGGTGCGGTACAGCGACGCCAGCACGCTGACCGTGACCAGGCTTCGGTCCCGCGGTGACAGCTCCGTCCTTTCCCATACGTCGTCGAACAGCACCTCGTTGGTGACCTCGACGAGTTTCGGCGCGATCTTCGCCAGTTCCGGGGGCGCGGACTGCTTCGTCATGACGACGACTCCTTGCTTCGCTTCGCCAAAATATGCAAAGGCGGGCATTTCCGCGTGCGGGGGAAGGCCCGACCCGGCAGGTCCAGGGCCTCTCACCAGGGGCGCCCGCCGGGGCCGCAACCGCGGCCACTCCCGAGGAAAACGCAGGTCACGCGCATGTGGAAGGTACGGGCGTTACAGGTACTGACAGGGCCCCCCACCCCGGCGCGAGCCGACTTAGCCTGGCAGTGTGGACACCAAGAGCGACATCCGCGCGTTCCTCGCCTCCCGCCGCGCGAAGATCACCCCGCAGCAGGCCGGACTGCCCGCCTACGGCGGCAACCGGCGCGTGCCCGGCCTGCGCCGCGAGGAAGTCGCCCTGCTCGCCGGGGTCAGCATCGACTACTACGTCCGCCTGGAGCGCGGCCACCTGGCCGGGGCCTCCCAGGAGGTCCTCGACGCGGTCTCGAACGCGCTCCAGCTGGACGACGCCGAACGCGCCCACCTCCACGACCTGGCCCGCGCCGTCGCCAAGCGCCCCGCCACCCGCACCCGGCGCGCCCGCGGTCCGCTACGGGACAGCACGCTGCGCGTGCTGCACTCCATGACCGACAGCCCGGCCTTCATCCGCAACGGCCGCCTCGACCTCCTCGCCGTCAACCGGCTCGGCCGCGCCCTGTACGCCCCGCTGTTCACCGACGACGCCCCACGCCCGGCCAACATCGCCCGCTTCCAGTTCCTGAACCCCACGAGCCGGGACTTCTTCCCCGACTGGGACACCTCGGTGAACACCACCGTCTCGCTGCTGCGCACCGAGGCCGGCCGGGCACCGCACGACAACGACCTGACCGGCCTGATCGGCGAACTCGTCACCCGCAGCGAGGAGTTCCGCACCGCCTGGGCCAAACACAACGTGCGCCTGCACCACACCGGCAGCAAATCCTTCCGCCACCCCGCCGTCGGCGAGCTCACCCTCGACTTCGACGCCATGGAACTGCCCGCACAGCCCGGCCTCACCCTGACGGCGTACAGCGCGCAGCCGCACACGCCAGCGCATGATGCACTTCAGCTGCTGGCCGCCTGGGCCGCCACCGAGGACGCGGCGGCCACCACCGACCGCTGAACCCCATGCCGGGCTCCGGGCCCTGTCCGCTCGTCGACCACGTCACCGCACTCGTCCAATCCCGGGACGCCAACCCAGGCCAGGTCGCCCTGGCCTGGCTCCTTGCACAGCACCCGTAGATCGTCCCGATCCCCGGCACCCGCCGCACCGAACGCCTTGAGGAGAACAGCGGCGCCACACACGTCGCCCTGTCCGCCGACGACATCGCCGACCTCGACACGCTCGCCGCCCGCGTCGGCGTACACGGAGACCGCTACAACGACACGCACATGCGCCTCGTCGGCAAATAGGACAGCGTGCGAACGCTATCTGGGCGAGAAGCTTGCCCCGCAACTACGGCGGTAGGGCGTAGGCGATATCGGGATCGAGATCGCGGCGTGGCTGAACCTCATCATGCCTTCTACAACCCGATCCGAGGGACGGTCTGCTTCGCCTGCACCGGTTCGGGCGCGTCGTCGATCACGTCCACGATGTCGCGGTAGACCGGCGGGAGATCCACGCTGGTCATCCCCTCCCGCCAGGCGGTCACGATCTGCACCCCGACCACCCGACCCCCACCCACAGGCTCGACCTCCACCGACGGCGACGCGACCGCGCCGACGGCCACCCCCTCGCCCCGCGAGGGCGGGTTCTTACTTCCGCGCCCCGACGGCCGTTCAGACGGCTCCTACGGCGTACCGTCGCCCGCTGTCGCGTGGACCACCCCGGGTGAAGAGATAGTCAAAATGGCACTGCTCTGGCGAGCAGCATCTGTGCGACTTGGCATCAACAAAAGGGCGTTCGTGGCGGTTACCTGGGTGCGTGGACGTCGGGAAGGCCGCGTCGCGTGATGATCTGCGGCCCCCTCCGGCGTTCGGCGGCATATCCGTCCGACTCATGAGGAGCTGGCTTGATCAGGCCCGCAGCCGTCAACGCCTTCACCAAGCGGGGGAGGCAGGACTGCCCCTCGCTCGGCACCCCGGAGATGTCGGACAGCGGCGATGCGATGAGGGTCCGCTTCGAAATCGCCAAACGTGGCGCACACGACCAGCTACCTGAGGCTGACGCCCGCCGCGTCAAGGAGATGCGGTACCTGACCAAAGCCTGCCTGGAGCACTCGGGGCTGGTCGCCATGTCGGATGACGTGGTCCTGGCTGCCTCCGAGCTGGTCACGAACGCGATCCTGCACAGCCACGGGACGGAGGTCACCCTCCTGATCAGCCTCCAGGGTGACGACCTATTACGTATCTCTGTCCACGACGAGACGCCATGGCTGCCCGTCATCCGGCGTGTCGACGGCGACGCTGAGAGCGGCCGTGGACTCCAGCTCGTCGAGTGGATGACGACCGCACATAACGGCGCGTGGGGAACCAGCGACGGAGGCGCAACTACTTGGTGCACCTTCTTCCATCGCCGCCGAGAGGGGGCGCTGGTGAGCAGCAAAGTGATCCAGCGCAGACGCCGGAGGGTGTCCTCGGCGTCTTCGCGCTGGCGGTCGACGCCCGCCTCCAGGCCGAAGCGGTCGGAAGAGATCCGCAGGTAGGCGCCTGGGCGCTTCGGGGCGTAGGCGGAGAGCTGGTCGTAGAGGTTGAGGGGACGCGGCCGGTGCGGGCCTGGGGTGGGATGTCGAAGTCGTCCCAGGGGGAAACGGCGGACATGGTGGTGCTCAGCTCCGGATGCTCGTGTCTTCCGACACCGGGCACCTTCCGTGGAACTCAGGGGCCGGGTGATGCTGCGATCCCTCGTTAGGATGCGCCGCCGCCTGCACGGATACTGGGCGGCATGCGTATCGATTTCGACCCCGAGGTCATGGGCTCTGCTCCCTTCTACAAGCTGCTGACCTCGGTCGTTGTGCCCCGGCCGATCGCCTGGGTCTCGACGATCAGCCGAGACCACCTTTCGGCGAACCTCGCCCCGCACTCGTTCTTCACCGTCGCGGCCGTGGCTCCGCCCATCGTGCAGTTCACCTCCGTGGGGCGTAAGGACTCGCTGCGGAATGTCGAGGACACCGGGGAGTTCGTGGTGAACCTCGCGCCGGAGGGGCTGTTCGAGCAGGTCAACGCGACCGCGACGGACTTTCCGCACGGGGTGAGCGAGTTCGAGGCGGTGGGGGTGGCGCAGGAGGCGAGTGCGCGGGTGAAGCCGCCTCGGGTGGCGGGGTCGCCGGTGGCGTTGGAGTGCGTGGTGCACAGCACGATGGGGCTCGGGAATTCGACGGTGGTCTTCGGGCGGGTGGTGTATGCCGCGATCGACGACGCGGTGATGGTCGACGGGCATGCGGAGATCACCAGGCTGCGGCCGCTGTCCCGGCTGGGGAAGAACGAATGGGGCACGGTCGGTGAGGTGCTGGATCTGGCCCGGATCCGTTACGCGGACTGGGAGGACCAGGGGCCCGAGAAGGTGTGAGGGGCAGTGGCCGGAGGAAGGGGCCGCGTTGATCGAGAGCGTCGTGTTCGACATCGGCTCGACCCTCGTCCGTGAGGACCGCTACTGGGGCGATTGGGCCGACTGGCTCGGGGTGCCGCGGCACACTCTGTCCGCGCTGGTGGGGGCCGTTGTCGCGCAGGGGCGGGACGACAAGGACGCGATCCGTCTGGTGCGGCCGGGCGTGGACATCGACGCCGAGTGGCGGGCGCGGGAGGCGGCGGGGCGGGGGGAGTGGCTGGACGAGTCGGACGTCTACCCCGATGTGCGGTCCGTGCTCGGCGGGCTGCGGGAGTCGGGGCTGCGGGTGGTCCTGGCCGGGAATCAGTCGCTGCGGGCGGGTGTGCTGCTGCGGGAGCTGGGGCTGCCGGTCGATGCCGTGGCGACGTCCAGTGAGTGGGGGGTCGCCAAGCCCGATCCGGAGTTCTTCCGGCGGGTGCTGGAGCTCGGCGGCGCCGCGCCGGGGGACACGCTGTACGTGGGTGACCATCCGGCCTTCGACATCCGGCCGGCGAAGGCCGCCGGGCTGCGGGCCGCGCATATCCGCCGGGGGCCGTGGGCGTATCTGTGGGCCGATACCGCCGACGCGGCGATGGCGGACTGGCGAATCGGCTCGTTGAGTGAGCTGGTGGAGATCGTCGCCGAACCGTCGGTGTGATCGTCCCGGTGGCCCGCCGGCTCAGGGCAGAGGCGTGCGCTGGGTGAGGGATTCACACCCGGTGTGACGCGAGTGCTTGCATATATCTACCGCACACCCTTCCCGGGTGCCCCGCATGGCGATTGACTCGTCCCATGCCGCTCAGGGGGCGCCAGACCTGAGCGAAGGGGCCGCCGGACTCCTCCCTCCTCGGCCGGCGGCCCATCTCCCTGTCTGTGCGGAGAAGCGCGTCAGCCCGCCGACTCGGCCGCGTGGGCGCTCAGCACGCCCAAGCCCACCAGTGCGAAGAGCGCGATGCCCAGCAGAATCCGGTAGATCACAAACGGCATGAAGCTCTTAGTGGAAATGAACTTCATGAACCACGCAATGACGACATATCCGATAAAGAAGGCGATAACGGTCGCGAAGATCGTCGGGCCCCATGCCGTATGCCCCTCGGACGCGTCCTTCAGCTCGAAGGCGCCCGAGGCCAGCACCGCCGGGACCGCGAGAAGGAAGGAGTAGCGGGCCGCCGCCTCGCGGGTGTAGCCCATGAGCAGTCCGCCGCTGATCGTCGCGCCGGACCGGGAGACGCCCGGCACCAGCGCCATCGCCTGGCAGACGCCGAATATGAGGCCGTCCCGGATGCTCAGCTCCTTGAGCGTCTTGCGCTGGTTGGCGACGCGATGCCGGCCGCCCGACTCATCGCGCGCCGCACGCCGGTCCGCGAAGCCCAGGACGACGCCCATGACCACGAGGGTCGTGGCTATGAGGCGCAGATCGCGGAACGGACCCTCGATCGCGTGCTGCAGGGTGAGCCCGAGCACACCGATGGGCAGCGAGCCGATGATCACCAGCCAGCCCATCTGGGCGTCGTGGTTGCCCCGCCACTCCTTGCTGAAGAGCGAGCGGAACCAGGCCGACACGATGTTGACGATGTCCTTGCGGAAGTAGATGAGCACCGCGAGCTCCGTGCCGATCTGGGTGATCGCGGTGAACGCGGGCCCAGGGTCGCTCCAGCCGGCGAACGCGGCCGTGAGCCGCAGATGGGCGCTGGAGGAGATCGGAAGAAACTCAGTCAACCCCTGGACCAGCCCGAGGATGAATGATTCAAACCACGACATTGAGTCTTCGCTATCCAGAGGCTGATCGTGCGCTGATCGATTTCTGGCCAGAGATGGCCAGGCGTGACCGATTCAGGCGGGGGTGGTCGGTGGGAAGTCGGCGGTCGAGGATCAACTGCCGGGTGTGGGCAGCGTAGCGTCCCCGGGTGCGCGGCCCATCAAGGGCCTGGTCGGACCATCGGTTCATCGCTTTGACCTTGGGTACTCGGCGTTCGGCCGCCCGGCCGCGGGCGCCCTGGTGAGGATCAGCCGTGATCAGCCGTGGACAGCCGAGGAGCCGAACCGTATGACCGCGATCGGGCACGACGGAGGACGGGGAGGCCGAGGGGACGGGCCCGGCGGCACGATCACCACCAAGGTCCCGGCACGGCTGGACCGGCTGCCCTGGTCGCGCTGGCACTGGATGATCGTGATCGGCCTCGGCACCGTATGGATCCTGGACGGTCTCGAAGTGACCGTCGTCGGCAATATCGCCAGCCGCCTCTCCGAGCCCGGCAGCGGGCTGCCCATCACCGACGCGCAGGTCACGGGGGTCGCGGCGGCTCTCTATGTGGCCGGGGCCTGCACCGGGGCGCTGGTCTTCGGCTGGCTCACCGACCGCTACGGCCGCAAGAAACTCTTCCTCATCACCCTCGGGGTCTATCTGGCCGCCACCGCGCTCACCGCCATCGCCTTCTCCGCCTGGTGGTTCTTCCTCTTCCGCTTCCTCACCGGCTTCGGCATCGGCGGGGAGTACGCGGCCATCAACTCCGCGATCGACGAGCTGATCCCCAGCAGGTATCGGGGCCGCGTCGATCTGGTCATCAACGGGAGCTTCTGGCTCGGCGCGATGGGCGGCTCGCTGCTCGCCGTGCTGATGCTCAACACGGACTTCTTCCCGCTCAACGTCGGCTGGCGGCTCACCTTCGCCCTCGGCGTCGTCCTCGGCCTGGTCATCCTGCTGGTGCGCCGTAACGTCCCGGAGAGCCCGCGCTGGATGTTCATCCACGGCCGGGCGGAGGGCGCCGAGGAACTGGTCGCGGCGGCCGAACGGCGGATCGAGGACGAGACCGGGCGGCGCCTCCCCGAGCCGGACAGGGCCATCACCATCAAGCCGCGGAAGAGCACCGGCTTCATCGAGATCGCCCGGACGCTCTTCCGGGCGTATCCCCGGCGCGCGGTCCTGGGGCTGGCCCTCTTCATCGGGCAGGCGTTCCTCTACAACGCCATCACCTTCGGCTTCGGCTCGATCCTGGTGCGGTTCTTCGACGTGCCCACCGGCGACACCGGCTACTACTTCGCGGTCATCGCCTTCGGCAACTTCCTCGGACCGGCCCTGCTGAGCAAGCTCTTCGACACGGTCGGCCGCCGCGTGATGATCTCGGGGACGTACATCCTCTCCGGTGTGCTGCTGTTCATCACCGCCTGGATGTTCGGCAACGGCTGGCTCAGCGCGACCACGATGACCGCCTGCTGGTGCGTGGTCCTCTTCTTCGCCTCGGCCGGTGCGAGCTCCGCGTACCTGACGGTCAGCGAGGTCTTCCCGATGGAGACGCGCGCCCTGGCCATCGCCTTCTTCTACGCCATCGGCACGGCGGCCGGAGGCATCACCGGCCCGCTGATCTTCTCGAATCTGACGCAGAGCGGAGTGGTCGCCGACACCGCGCTGGCCTTCTCCATCGGGGCGGCGCTCATGGTCGCCGCCGGGCTTGTCGCCGCCTTCCTCGCCATCCCGGCGGAACAGCGCCCGCTCGAGGACATCGCCGAGCCGCTGTCCGCCCGCGCGGCGTCCGCTTCCGCCTCCGCGAGCGGCCCGGCCGACGCCTGACGGACCCCAGCGGCCGCAGCGGGCCCGCCCGTCAGGCCGACGGTGGCGTCTCGCTCGAGGCCGCGTCCTGGCCGAGGCGCTCCCCGGGGCCCGCGGGCCGCAGCCGGCCACGTTTGCGCCAGGCCACCAGCGCCCCCGCGACGGCGGGCACCGTGATGAAGGCCATCGCGAGGAGGAAGACGGGCGAGGTGGGGGTGGTGGCGCGGCTGCCCGCGACTACGTACGCGGCGGTGTTCGGCACACTGCCCAGCCCCGTGGCCAGCAGGAACGACGGCCAGCCCATCCGTGAGACGGCGGCGCAGTAGTTGGCGGCGGCGAACGGTACGCCGGGGAACAGCCGGATCGCCAGCATGGACCGGAACCCGTGGTGGCTGAGCTGCCGGTCCGCCGCCGTGAGCCAGCGGCCCCGCAGCAGCGGACGCAGCGCGTCCTGCCCCAGAAGCCGGCCAAGACCGAAGGCGATCCCGGCGCCGATCACCGTGCCGCCGACGGCCGTGACCAGCCCGGTCTGGATGCCGAAGAGCGCACCGGCCGCCAGGTTCAGGAGCGGCCGGGGCACCAGTGCGGCGGTGCCCACCCCGTACGCGGCCGTGAACAGCACCACAGCCGTCCCGCCCGACAGCTCCGGCCAGCCGTGGGTCAGCAGCCGCTGCGGCTGCCACAGCCAGACCGCGATCGCGGAACCCGTGAGCAGCGCGGCGAGCAGCCCCAGCCGCGACCACGGCGAGAGGAGCACGGCGCGGGCGCGGCGCGCGGCCGGTTTCGCGGGCGGTGCGGCGACATCGAGCATCGGTGGAGCGTAACCGACCAAGCCGGGCGGGCGCCGTGATGTCGTCGCGTTGTCGTCCGATTGTCGGCAGACCGTCGACAGGGGGTCGGCGGACCGTCTCGAACCAGTCGGCGCACGGCCCGAAACCAGTCGGCGGAACGGTCCGAAACCGGTCGCCGGGCCCGGGCCGGACACCGGAAACGAGCAGGCCGGGCGACCGGCCAACCACCCCAGTGCCACCGGCGTTCGCTCCCGGACCACCGGTCCCACCGACCCCGTACGCACCGAAAACCATTCGACGCGGACCGTACAGTGCGCGAAGATCACAGCATGTTCCGGCTCGCCTTCCTCACGCCGACGTCCGCGGTCGCGGACGCGCCGAAGGCTGCCGTCCCCTCTCTCGCTCCGGCCGCGGTCGCCGCCCTCACCACGGATCCGCCCGCCGCCGTTCCCGCCGTCTGCCTCCACGGCGCCCGAAGCTGACCCTCCTCGGACAACTCCGACGGATCCCCCAGGGGGAGGGTCGGCGAGGTTCTGGGGTCCGCGCTTCCCACCTCCGCTGACGAGGAGAGACCGTCGCATGTCCAAGCAGACCTATGTGCGCACCAAGCCGCATCTGAACATCGGCACCATGGGCCATGTCGACCACGGCAAGACCACGCTGACCGCCGCCATCACCAAGGTGCTGAGCGAGCGCGGCACCGGCGGCGCCTACGTACCGGCGGACCGCATCGACCGGGCGCCGGAGGAGGCCGCGCGCGGCATCACCATCAACATCGCGCATGTCGAGTACGAGACCGACACCCGCCACTACGCGCATGTCGACATGCCCGGCCACGCCGACTTCATCAAGAACATGGTGACCGGCGCCGCCCAGATCGACGGGGCGATCCTCGTCGTCTCCGCGCTCGACGGCGTGATGCCGCAGACCGCCGAGCATGTGCTGCTGGCCCGTCAGGTCGGGGTCGACCACATCGTGGTGGCCCTCAACAAGGCCGACGCGGGCGACCCCGAGCTGACCGACCTCGTCGAGCTCGAGGTGCGCGAGCTGCTCTCCGCGCACGGCTATCCCGGCGACACGACGCCCGTCGTACGGGTCTCCGGGCTGCGGGCGCTGGATGGCGACCCGCGGTGGACGGGGGCGATCGAGGCGCTGCTGGACGCCGTGGACATCTATGTGCCGACGCCCGTGCGCCACACCCGGGCCCCGTTCCTGCTACCGGTGGAGAACGTGCTGACCATCACCGGACGCGGCACGGTCGTCACCGGCGCCATCGAGCGCGGCACGGTACGCGTCGGCGACCATGTCGAGGTGCCCGGCGCCGAGGTGGCCACGGTGGTCACCGGAGTGGAGACGTTCGGCAAGTCCATGGTGGCGGCCGAGGCGGGCGACAATGTCGCGCTGCTGCTGCGCGGGGTGGCGCGGGACGCGGTGCGCCGCGGCGATGTGGTGGCCGCGCCCGGCAGCCTCGTGCCGAGGCGGCGCTTCACCGCGCGGGTGTACGTGCTGTCGGCGGCCGAGGGCGGCCGGCGGACCCCGGTGTCCACCGGCTACCGCCCGCAGTTCTACCTCCGCACGGCCGATGTGGTCGGCGCCGTGGACCTCGGGCCGGTGGCGGTGGCGCGCCCCGGGGACACCGTCACCATGACGGTCGAGCTCGGCCGCGCCGTACCGCTGGAGCCGGGCCTCGGCTTCGCGATCCGCGAGGGCGGCCGCACGGTGGGCGCGGGCACGGTGACCACCGTGCTCGACCAGCCGTAAGGACGAAGCGGCACCGCTCGCCCGCCTCCCCGGCAGGAGGCGGGCGAGCGAGGCCGCGAAGTCCCTGGCGGCGCGAGGCGCGAGCCCCGTGACGGCACAATGAGACGGTGAACGAGCCGATACCCGTAAGCCGCGCCGTGGACGGCGGCACCGCCAAGCTGATGCCGGACCTGGACCGCCCGCACGCCTGGCTGCTCACGGTGGACGGCGCCCCGCAGTCGTATGTCGACCTCGACGATCCGGCCCATCTCGAATTCGAGTACGCGCGGCGGATCGCCCATGTCCTGGACGCCGCCGCCGATCCCGGCGGCCCGCTCGACGTTCTGCACCTGGGTGGCGGGGCGCTGATGCTGCCCCGCTATCTGGCCGCCACCCGCCCCGGCTCGCACCAGGTGGTGATCGAGGCCGACCGGGGGCTGCTGGAGCTGGTCGCCGAGCATCTGCCGCTGCCGTCCGGGGCGGGCATCACGGTGCGGCGGCAGGACGCCCGGACGGCGCTGGAGACCGCGCCCGAGGGGTCCGCCGATGTGATCGTGGCCGATGTCTTCGGCGGTTCGCGGGTGCCCGCGCATCTGACCTCCGTGGAGTACGCCCGCGCCGCGGCCCGGGTGCTGCGGCCGGGCGGGTGGTACGTGGCGAATCTGGCCGACGGGGCGCCGTTCGCCTTCCTCCGCTCCCAACTGGCCACCTACCGCACGGCGTTCGCGCATCTCGCCCTGATCGCGGAGCCGTCCGTGCTGCGTGGCCGCCGGTTCGGCAACGCCGTGCTGGTGGCCTCCCAGTCCGAACCGCCGGTCGCCGTGCTGGCCCGCCGCACGGCGGCCGACGCCTTCCCGGCCAGGGTCGAGTACGGGGCGGCGCTGGAGCGTTTCATGGGCGGCGCGGCGCCGGTACGGGATGCGGACGCCACACCGTCGCCCGAGCCGCCGGACGGGGCGTTCAGCGTGGGCTGACCGGCTCCGGGGCGGTGTCCGTGGCGGCCGGTCCGCCCTCGGCGACGGGCGTGGTCTCGCGCCGGCGCAGCCGCCGTACGTCCGGGACCGTCAGCACCGCCAGCGTCAGCGCCAGGATCAGCGCCGAACACCCCCACAGCGAGGCCGACCGGCCGAACGTCTCCTCGGCCGGACCCGCGAGCGCCGTGGCGACCGGCACCATGGCGACGGAGCCGAACCAGTCGTACGCCGAGACCCGCGACAGCTTGTCCTCGGGGATCTCCTGGTGCAGCGCGGTCATCCAGGACACCCCGAACACCTCGACCGACACGCCGACCAGGAACATCACCACGACCAGTGCCGGAATCGCCACCGGGACGGCCAGCGCGGCGGCCGGCAGGGCGAGCGGCAGGATGCTCAAGGAGCCCGCGAGCAGCAGCCGCCGTGGCCGCCAGCGCATCATCAGCAGACCGCCCAGGACGGTGCCCGCGCCGAACGCCGCGAGCGCGAACCCCCAGGGGCGCGCGCCGCCCAGATGGTCCTCGGCGACCAGCGGGCCGAACACCGACTCGGCCGCGCCCACCACGGCGTTGACGACGGCGAACTGCACGATGATGGACCACAGCCAGGGGCGGGAGATGACTTCGTGCCAGCCCTCGCGCAGATCCCGCAGCATGCCGCCCCCGGGTTTCCGCCGGGCCACGGCGCTGACGTCGAGCAGGGCGCGCAGGGCGCCCGCGATCGCGAACGCGGCGGCGTCGACGGCCAGCATCCAGCCGGGGCCGACCACCGCGATCAGCGCGCCGCCGACCGCCGCCCCGCCGATCTGCGCACCGTTCATGCCCATCCGGAACAGCGCGAAGGCGCGGGCGGCCTGTTCGCCGGTGACGCTGGAGAGCAGCATGCCCTCGGCGGCGGGGGAGAAGAACGCCTGCCCGGTGCCGCCGAGCGCGGAGAGCACGGCCATCTGCCACAGCCGCGCCTCGCCGGACAGGACGAGGACGGCGAAGACCGCCTGCGAGGCGCAGTTGAGGCTGTTGGCGGCGACCATCACCCGGTGGCGGGGCAGCCGGTCCGCCAGCGCGCCGCCGATCAGCAGGAAGACGACCAGCGGAAGCGTGCGGGCCGCCGCCACGAGCCCGACGTCGCCGCCGTCCCCACCGGCCTCCAGCACCGCGAACGCCGCCGCGATGAGGGCTCCGGCGTTCCCGAGGCCCGTCACCACGGCGGCGGTGGTCAGCAGTGTGTAGTTATGGCCCGCCCACGCGGGGCGGCGCGGTCGGAGGCGCGGGGCCGGAGGAGTCGTCACATCGGGACTATCCCTGGGGGCGGGCCCCGGCGTCCAACCGGATTCCGGCCGCCGTCAGCGGGCGGTCAGGCGGTGGTCAGGAGACCTCCGACTTCACCGGCCGCAGCGAACTCATGATCTTCTTGATGGTGGAGTCCGGGACCTCTTCCTTGGTGCCCTTGACGGAGTACAGGACCCACGTCGCGAAGTCACCGTTGGTGTCCGTGTAGGTCACCGTCACGGACTTGCCGTCGGTGGTGCACTTGTCGGTCTTCTTCACCCCGGTGACGGTGGCCGACGCGGTGTAGCCCTTGAGGCCGTGGGCGCTGGTGAACTTCTTGGCGTCGGTGACCTTGCGGGTCCCGGTCTGATCCTGGTCGAAGGCGGCGAAGACCCAGTTCTCGGCCTCGACCTTGGCGGCCGACGCCTCGTTCTTCGCGCCCTGCGCACCCTTGGAGCCCACTCCGGCGGCGTGGCTCTTGTTGACGTAGCCGTCCTTGTCCTTGACCGAGCAGTAGTCCTTCTTGTACTTGGCCGGAGCGGACATGACAACGAGCGGCTTGCCCTTGTCGTCCTCGAAGCCTGTGCTCAGCCCCGGCGATTCGACCGTCCACTCCGGGGGGACGTCGAAGGCGTTGTGCCGCTTGGGGCTGACGACCGGTTTCCAGCCGGGTATGACCGCCTTGACGTCGGTGGTGTCACCGCCGGCGCGCGGGTTGTCCGCACCGCCGCCGGCCGGGTCCTCGGTCGGCTTGTCGGAGGCCGGAGCGGACGAGGGGACGGTGGGCGTCTTGTCCTTCCCCTTGGACTCGTCACCGCCGTGGCTGTCGTCCTTGCCCAGGACCAGCACACCGGTGATGGCGGCGGCCGCGACGACCGCGATCGCCGCGACGATGGCGATGGTCGTCGTCCGCTTCTTGTTGTCGCGCGGCGGCTGCGGCGCGCCGGGCGGGCCGGACGGAGCGCCCCACTGCTGGCCGGTCGGCTGCGGCGGCCCCTGCGGCGGGCCGTAATCGGGCTGCTGCTGCTGCGGCTGGCCGTAGCCGGGCTGCTGCGGCTGACCGTAACCCGGCTGCTGGCCGTACCCCGGCTGCTCCGGCCGGCCGGGCTGTCCCGGCTGCTGCTGGGGAGGCTGCTGATAGGGATTCGGCTGCTGGTATCCCGGCTGCTGATACGGGTTGGACTGGTCGTATCCCGGCTGCTGGTACCCCGGCTGCTGATAGGGGTTCTGACCTTGCGGGTTGTTCTGCTCGCCCCCGGGCGGCTGCTCTCCTGGCCACATGGCGAGTAACGATAGAGGGGGCCGACGACGGCTGCTACGTCTGCCCCGGGAACCGGCCCTTCCGCCGTTTGCTACTGGGTGGTAACTTCCGTGGCATGTCAGAAACTCAGCCCTCCATCGGCGAGACGCTCGCCGCCACGGTGCCCATGGTGCGCACCCTGAACCTGGAGTTCCTCGAGGCGTCGCCCGAGCGCGCGGTGCTGCGCCTGCCCGACCAGGCCGACTTCCACAACCACGTCGGCGGCCCCCACGCGGGCGCGATGTTCACCCTGGCCGAGTCCGCGAGCGGCGCGATCGTGCTGGCGGCGTTCGGCGATCAGCTCGGCCGTGCCGTACCGCTGGCCGTGCGCGCCGAGATCGGCTACAAGAAGCTCGCCAAGGGTCCCGTCACCGCGACCGCCACCCTCGGCCGGACCGCCGCCGAGGTGGTCGCCGAGCTGGACGCGGGGGAGCGCCCCGAATTCCCGGTGAACATCGCGATCACCCGGGAGGACGGCGCGGTCACCGGCGAGATGTCCATCGTATGGACCCTGCGTCCCCAGTCCTGAGCCGTCATCCCTTCGCCGGAGTCGACGCGAAGGGGAGCACGACCTGGGGATGATGGCGACCGCGCGCCGATTGAGTAGTCTTCCCGGGGTGTGCCGCGCTCCCGTCCGGCGCACGCCGGGAAGCGATCGCCACATGGGGAGGAACCGGCGTTGCATATCGACGCATGGCTCGAGACCGTACCCGCGGTCAGCGTGTATCTGCTGGTGGGTCTCGTCATCGGCCTGGAGAGCCTGGGAATCCCGCTTCCCGGTGAGATCGTCCTCGTCAGCGCGACGCTGCTGGCGGCCTCCCAGGATCACATCAACCCCTACATCCTCGGGGGCAGCGCCATCGCGGGCGCGGTGATCGGCGACTCCATCGGCTATCTCATCGGCCGCAAGGGCGGACAGCCACTCCTCACGTGGCTGGGCCGTAAATTCCCCAAGCATTTCAGCGCCGAACATGTGGCGACCGCCGAGCGCTCCTTCCAGAAGTGGGGCATGTGGGCGGTCTTCGTCGGCCGTTTCATCGCGCTGCTGCGCATCTTCGCGGGCCCGCTCGCGGGTGTGCTGCAGATGCCGTACTGGAAGTTCCTCATCGCCAATGTGCTCGGCGGCATCATCTGGGCCGGTGGCACCACCGCGGTCATCTACTCCCTGGGCAAGGTCGCCGAGGACTGGCTCAAGCGCTTCTCCTGGCTCGGCCTCGTGCTGGCCCTGCTCTTCGGCCTCGGCTCGATGCTCGTCATGAAGTGGCGCTCCAAGAAGGCCAAGCCCGCCGCGGTCACGGCAGCCGATTCCGAGACGGCCGAGCCGCAGCCGGTCCCGGCCGGCGACTAGGACGGCCCCGCCGGTCGAAGCGATCCGGCGACTGGGACGGCCCCGCCGGTCGAAGCGATGGGACCGGCCAGGGCGAGGAACGTGAAGGGGACGACCAGGTGGGAGAGACGGTGCACGACGCCTTGATCATGGGAATCGGCGGTAAGGAGCCACAGATCGCCCCCGACGCGTTCGTGGCCCCCACCTCGGTGGTGATCGGCGAGGTCGTGCTGGCCGCGGGATCGAGCCTCTGGTACCAGGCGGTGCTACGAGGCGACGGCGGCCCCATCGCCATCGGCGCGGACAGCAACATCCAGGACAATTGCACGGTGCACGTCGACCCCGGATTCCCGGTCTCGATCGGCGAGCGGGTCTCCGTCGGGCACAACGCGGTCGTACACGGCTGCACGGTCGAGGACGATGTGCTGATCGGCATGGGGGCCACGGTCCTCAACGGCGCCCGGGTCGGTGCCGGATCGCTGGTCGCCGCCCAGGCCCTGGTGCCGCAGGGGATGGAGATACCGCCCGGCTCCCTCGTGGCCGGGGTGCCGGCGAAGGTGAAGCGCGCCCTCACCGACGAGG
Source organism: Streptomyces violaceusniger Tu 4113 (assembly GCF_000147815.2). NCBI lineage: Bacteria > Bacillati > Actinomycetota > Actinomycetes > Kitasatosporales > Streptomycetaceae > Streptomyces > Streptomyces violaceusniger. The sequence goes on from NC_015957.1 coordinate 3,656,393, forward strand.
AACGGGAAGGCATCAAGCTGAACGCCCAGGTGTACGCGGACCGGGCCAAGCAGTACCGCGAAGCGCTCAGAGGCGGGGAGTAGCTCGATGTGATCGGATGGTGGTCATGGACTGGGAAGCTTTCGCCGAGCGCATGGCCACCTTGGCGCGGGACCTGCTGGCGCAGGAATCCGTGGAGGCCACTCTCGATCGGATCTCCGAGTGCGCGGTGGACATCGTGGACGGCTGCGACGCGGCCGGCATTCTGATGCTCCGCGGCAAGCGGGTGGAGTCCCTCGCCCCCACCGACAGCATGGTGGTCCGCTCCGACCGGCTGCAGGAGCGGCTCGGCGAGGGGCCCTGCTTCGACGCCGCCCGTCGGCTGGGCGGTGAGCGGGTGTTCCGGATCAAGGACTTCACCCAGCCGGAGGAGCGCTGGCCGGCGTACGTCCGCCAGGCCCGCGACCTCGGCATCGGCAGCATGATGGGATTCCTGCTCTACACCGAGCAGGAGAACCTCGGCGCCCTGAATCTGTACTCGATGCGCCCCGCCGCCTTCACCAAGGCCAGCGAGACGGCCGGCTGGCTGCTCGCCTCGCACGCCGCGGTCGCCTTCTCCAGCGCCCGCACCGCCGATCAGCTCCAGCAGGCGATCGAGACCCGGCACACCATCGGGGAGGCCATGGGCATCCTCATGGAACGCCTGAAGATCACCGAGGATGAAGCCTTCACGCTGATGCGGCGGGTGTCCCAGGAGCGGAACGTCAAGCTGCGCGACCTCGCCCGGCAGATCTGCGAGAGCGGCGGTATCGACGGCTGACGGGCGGTATCGACGGCTGACGCATCGGCCGGAGCCGACGCATCAGCCGAACGGCTCTTCCGGCCCGTGGTCTGGACTGGAAGGGCCTGGCCACCGAATTCCCCCGGGGGTACGCCGACGGCTTGCGGGGTGGGTACCCCAGTCGGCCCGGTCCGACACCCCTCATCCGTCCTTGGAAAGTACGTGCGGGGCGTGGGTCCTGACCGCCTCCATCAGCTCGCCCATCGACGGGTTCACCATGGGCCGGCCGGCCACCGTCACGGTCGGCACGGTCTCGTTCCCGTCCGCGACCGATCGGACGAACGCGGCCGCCTCCGGATCCCGCCAGATGTTCACCTCGGTGTGCCGCAGCCGGGCGAGGCGCAGCCGTGTACGCAGGTGCATGCAGAACGGGCACAGCGGCCGCCAGTACACCACCACTCCGTCTTGGTCCTCACGGTCCGCCATCAGGAATCCCCTCCTCGAGCCGCCCGGTCGGGCGCCGCACCGAGCGTAGCCGTGTCCCGTACGCACTCCGAGGGGTCCGTACCGGGCGCCAGGTGGTGACGAGGGCCGCGGCCAGGAGGAGCTCGGCGACGTCGCCGCCGTAGTACATGATCTCCGCGCCGCCCTGGACCTCGGCGATCGGGGCATGGACCTCGACCCAGAAGCCCCCGTACATCAACTGGGCGATGGCGGCGTGGGCCGCGATGGCGACGCCGAGGACCACCAGCCGGGCCGGTACACCGGGCCGGGCGGGGGCCGGGTCGGGACCGGCGATGACATACGCGAACAGCCAGCCCGAGAGCAGGAAATGGGCGTGCGCCGGCCAGTGCCACCCGGGTCGGCCCATGACGGTGTCGTAGAGGGGGGTGAAGTACAGCAGCACCAGCCCGCCGATGGTCAGCAGCAGGGCGGTGACGGGGTGGGCGAGCAGCCGCGCGGGGCGGGAGCGCAGCACGGCGGTCAGCCGTCGGCCGCGGTGCGGGGGCAGGGCGCGCAGCAGCAGGGTGACCGGGGCCGCGAGCACCAGGGCGAGGGGTGCGTACATCCCGAGCAGCAGATGCTGGGCCATATGGCCGCGGAAGTCCCGATGGGCGAACGGTGCGAGCGGAGGCAGCAGCGCCATGGCGAGGAGGGCGAGCCCGGCGGCGAAGCTCATCGATCGCGCGGGCGGCCAGCCCTGGGCGGGGTTACGGCGACGGGCGCGGCGGACCATCAGCGCGTAGGCGGCGGCACACACCAGCAGGGCGAGGGCCGGCGGCCATACGTCCAGGGGGCCGCTGCCCCCGGCGCCCCCGCCGTGTCCGTGGCCGGGATGCGCCGCGCCACCACCCATCACACGTGCCCGGTGGCGCGGGGTGCCTCGGGGTCGGAGGGCGCCCCGCCGCGCTGCAGCAGATAGCCGCCGGCCACCAGAAGGGCGCCCAGGATCAGGAAACCGGCGTCCCACCACGGCTGCTCCGGGCCGCTGTGGACATGGTGGATGCCGAGGATCTGGTGGTCCAGCACCCCCTCGACCAGGTTGAACAGGCCCCAGCCGACCAGGATCCAGCCCCACAGGACGCGCGAGCCCCACACCCGGCGCCGGTCGTGGGTGACCCGGGCGTAGAGCAGGGCCAGCCCCAGCAGGACCGCGATCCAGCACACGGCGTGGAAGATCCCGTCCCACACGGTGTTCATCTCCAGCCCGGAGACGGTGTGCGGGTTGTAGTACCTGACCCCGATGCGGTCGTGGTTGGTGCTGCTCAGCATGTGGTGCCACTGCAGCAGTTGGTGCAGCAGGATCCCGTCGAGGAATCCGCCGAGCCCCACGCCCAGCACGATCCCCGGCAGCCGGATGGTGTGCGGCGCGGGCAGACCGGCCCGGGTTTCGTCCGCCGTGGTGGCCATTACGGCTCTCCGTCCTGACGACAGTCCGGACGGCAGGGTGTTCCCGCGCGCCCTTCGCCACCACGGCTTCCCGGCCGGACCGGCTTCGTCACCGGTCCGCGCCGTCTTTCCGCCATACGCCGAGCCGGGGCGGGGGTATGGCGTGGGCTCAGCCGAGCCGGGGCGGGACGAGGCGGGCCGGGGCGGGGCGAGGCGGGCCGGGCCGAACCGGGGCGAGTCGTCCGTCAGGCGGTGGTGACGGTGAACAGCCCGCCGTCCGGGTCGCGCAGGATCGCCTGACGGCCCGTGGGGGAGGCGGTCGGCGCGAGGGCGACCGTGCCTCCCGCGGCACGGGCCGCAGCCACCGCGGCGGTTACATCGGGGACGCGGAAGTGGACGTACCAGCGCGGCCGGACCTCCGGGTCGGGGGCCTGCTCGACGGCGCCGCCGTGGACCACCGCCAGCTTGCGCCCCGCCTCGCGCACGATCACCTCGTCGTTCTCGTACTCGATCGAGCAGTTGCCCGCCGGGGACGCCCAGCCGAAGACCTCGCCGTAGAAGAGGGCGGCCGCGAACGCGTCACGGGTCCGCAGCTCCAGCCAGGCCGGGGCGCCGTCCGGGCCCGACGGCCAGCCGGGCAGCGCCTCCCCCGCCCAGAAGCCGAAGACGGCGCCGTCGCGGTCGGCGGCCAGCGCGGCGCGGCGGCCCGGGCCGAAGGGGAGCGGGCCGACGCCGACAGTGCCGCCCCGCTCATGGATCCGTGCCGCGGTGGCGTCCGCGTCCTCCACGGCGAAGAACGGCGTCCAGGCGGCCGCGCTCCGGAGGCTGCTCGCGAGCGCTCCGACCCCGGCCACCGGCGCGCCGCCGAACAGCGCCGTGCGGAATTCCTCACCCAGCCCGGTGGGGCGCCAGGTCCACCCGAGCACCGCGGTGTAGAACTCCTGCGCCGCCCGGAGGCTGGGGGCGGCGAGACTCACCCAGCAGGGGAATCCCGGCCGTACGTGGCCGATCGGCTTCATGGGCACCACTCCTCACACTCCGCCCCGACATCACCGCGGGGACTGCAGCGGTGTACCCCGACGGCCGGGTGCTATGCCCCGGCGGTGGCGCGGGGCCAGGTCTCCGGGGCGATGTCATGCCAGATGTTCTGGGCCTGGATCAGCAGGGTGCCCAGGACGGCGGTGGTGGCGGCGGAGACGATGCGCTCGTCGGTGAGCTGTTTGTGCAGGGCGTTGTGGCGCCGTTCCACGGAGTCCAGCGCCTCGTCCAGCCGGGCGTGCGCGTCTTCGGGGGCGGAGGACAGGCAGATCAGATCCGCCCGGACCCGGCAGGCGCTCGCCAGATCGGCGAGAAGGCGGCCGTAGTCGCGCAGCGGCTGCTGGTCGGGGGTGGGGATGGTGCGGTTCTCGTCGGCGATGTCGATCATGGTGTCGACGACGGCGCCGACCTGGGCGACGATCGAGCCCCATCGCTGATCCTCGTTCTCGGAGGGAAGCGGCGGCAGATTCCTGCGCGACTTCCACGGCAGTCTGGGATTCAGCCGGAGGCTCTCGTGGCTCCACAGCCGCGCGGATCGCAGGCTCTCCTGCCGCTGTTGGAGCTGGTCGGCCAGGCGTCGCCAGTCGGCGGCCGTGTCCTCGGACCAGTCCTCCTGGGCCAGCCCCGCGGCGATGCCCGTCAGCATCTCCTCCGTCCCGCGCGCCAGTCTGCTGAGGTTCTCCCGTACGTTCCGCAGATGGACCGGCGGGAAGATCAGCGCGTTGACCGCGATGCCGATCACGGCGCCCAGCAGCGCCTGCAGCAGCCGGTGGGAGACCGTGAGGCCGGACACCGGGCCCGAGATGAGGGTGAACAGGGCGGTGGTGGGCCCGTAGATGCCCTGGTCGCCGAGGCGCGGCCAGTTGCTGAGCAGCATCACGACCGGCAGGACCAGGGCCACCGAGGCCAGGGTGTTCCCCGTCAGGGCTTCGGCCCCCGCCGCCAGGAGCGTGCCGACGGCGATGGCCACCAGTTGCTGCAACCCTTTGAACAGCGAACGGTAGACGGTGGCCTGGACCAGGACCACCGCCACCCAAGGCGCCATCAGCGCCACCGGATCCTTCAGCCACCACCCCGAGACCGCCCAGGCGAGCGTGGCCGCCCCGGCCGCCTTCAGCGACTGCACGACCAGGTCGCGCTCCCGCCCCGGCCCCCGCCACGCCCGCACCGCCGCGCCCGCGATCCCCCGGGGTTCGGCTCGTATCACATACAGCTTCTCGATCATGTGCCCCATGGCGTAGTGGGTTCCTGGGTCACGTCGGCTTATGCATGGCTGATGGGGGCGGGCCGGGCCGCTTATGCGGGACGGGCCGGGCCGCGGTCCGCTCAGCCCGTCGCCAGCAGCAGCGTCCCGACCAGGGCGAGTCCAGCGCCCGTGGCCTGGACCACGCGCAGCCGCTCGCCGAGCAGCGCGCGGGCGGCGAGGGCGGTCACCACGGGGTAGAGGGAGGCGAGCACCGCGGCGACGGTGACCGGGCCGTGGTGGGCGGCGAGGTTGTACGTGCCGTTCGCGGCCACGTCGGCGAGGCCCACGAAGGCGAGCGCGGGCAGCGACGCCCACACCACGCCCATCCCGCCCTCGGGCAGCCCGGGGTTTCCGCGCCGTACGGAGAAGAGGAGCGCGGTGCCGCCGACCGCCACATTGCACACCCGCTGGACGAACAGCGCGAGGAAGAGCCCGGTCAGCGTGGACGACGCCTCGGCGATCAGCGCCATCACCGAGCCGAAGCCCAGCGCGGCGACCAGGGTGAGCAGCAGCGTCTGCCGCTGGACGGGCGCACCGCCGGTCTGCGGACCGCTCGCCAGGACCACGCCCGCGACCGCCACCACGACCCCCGAGACCTGCAGCAGCCCGGGCCGCTCGCCGAGCACCAGCGCGACGCCGAGCGGCACGATGACCCCGCCGAGCGCGCCGAGCGGGGAGACGACGCCCATCGGGCCGAGCGCGAGGGCGCGGTAGAAGCACAGCATCGCGGCCGGGCCGACCACACCGGCCGCCGCCGCGAACCATAGCTGCGGGCCCGCCTCGGACCATCCGCCGGTGGCCACCACGATGGCGCCGAGGGCGGTCATCGCGATGATCTGGGAGGCGACAACCACGGTGAGCGCGGGTGTGCGCCGGGTGAGCAACCCTCCGCCGAAGTCGGCCAGCCCCCAGAGCAGGCTGGTGGCAAGAGCGAAGAGCGCGGACATGGTGAAACCTCGCCGTACAGTGTGGTGGACGTGGGAGTACAGCCCACAGTAGTTCACTGCACTCGACTACGCCATTCACTATTTTGGACGGACCGGATCGTGACGGACCTCGATCAGCTCACGCAGTCGCTCGCCCGCAACCTCAAGCGGTGCCGCAACGAACGCGGCTTCACCCTCGATGCCCTCGCGGCCCGCGCCGGGGTCAGCCGGGGCATGATCATCCAGATCGAGCAGGCCCGTACGAATCCGAGCGTGGGCACCACGGTCAAGCTCGCGGACGCGCTCGGCGTGAGCATCACCACCCTGCTCGACTACGAGCACGGGCCGCGGGTGACCTTCGTCCCGCCCGAGCAGGCGGTACGGATGTGGTCCACCGAAGCGGGCAGCTACACCGCGCTGCTCGTCGGCACCGAGGCGGGCGGTCCGCTGGAGATGTGGGGATGGCGGCTGATGCCCGGCGACGAGAGCGCCTCCGATCCGCATCCGTCCGGCACGGTCGAGCTGATCCATGTGACGGCGGGCGAGCTCACCCTGGTGCTCGGCGGCGAGGCGCACACCGTCCCGGCCGGCACCTCCGCGGCGTTCGAGGCGAACACCCCGCACACCTACCGCAACGAGGGGACGGCGCCGGTGGAGATGACCATGGCGGTGTCGGTACCGCCCGCGCGCTGACGCCGCCGGGCCCTCGTACCCCGCCCCGCCTGCTAGTTTGGCGGCATGAGTACGCCGATGGATGCCTTCGACGAGGTCCGGCCCGCCGTCGAGTGCCTGGATCTGCTGACCGCCCCCGTCGCCGAGGCGCTGCGCGACTGGCGTGGCTCGGAGCCGGTGGAGCAGGTGCTGTTCGTGGACACGGACCCGGACAAGGCCGACACCGCCGTACTCGTCGAGAACTACGGCCCCTGGCTGCTGGAGCAGTCCGCCAACTGCGTCGTCGTCGCGGGCAAGCGGGGCGGTGAGACCACCCTCGCCGCCTGTCTGGTCCTCGCCCACACCCGCGCGGACGTCAACGGCGTGGTGCGTCGCCAACTCGGCGCACGCAAGGCGTCGTTCGCCCCGGTCGACACGGCGACGGGCGAGAGCGGCATGGAGTTCGGCGGCATCACCCCGATCGGCCTGCCCGCCACGTGGCCGCTCCTGGTGGACTCGGCCGTGGCGGACATCCCCTACGCGCTCATCGGCAGCGGCACCCGACGCGGCAAACTCATCGTGCCGGGCAAGCTGCTCGCCGGGTTGCCGGGCGCGGTGGTCCTGGAGGGCTTGGGCGCGCCTGGCGCCTGAACCCGTCCACGCTGCGACGCCCGGCTGGGTGTGCTGTCCGGCGGATCATGACCGGGGTCGCGATGCCTATCACGCGTACCTCGCCGTGTTGTCGGAATTGCCTCCGTGCACCCCGTACCAGGACGACCCTCCGCCTTGTGGTCGTAGGCCCCGGGCGCCGCCCAGCCTGGCCGAACGACAGCACCTTGTCGAAAACGCTCTACTGACCGGGCGATGTGCTGGCTTGAACCAGGACTCGTGCCAGGTCAGTGCTCTCCGGAAGGCTGTCGAGCGAGAGGGGCTGCGTGGCGACAGCACCCTCGTGCAGCACGAGGAGTTGGGTGGCGAGGGTGGCCGGGTGCGAGCAGCCCGCCGTGGCGGCGAGTTCCTTGAACAGGTTCAGCAGCCAGAGCTTCTGGTTCGCGGCGATGCGGTATGCGGGATGCGAGGGATCCGGGAGTTCTGCCAGTGCGTTGATGAAGGCGCATCCGCGGGTGTTGGTCTCGCTCCAGGTCCGCAGGGCCTCGAAGGGGGCGGTGACGGCCTCGGCCGGAGTGTCGCCGGCGTCAACGGCGGCACGGACGAGTGACCGCCAGCGCTGGTCGCGTTCCGTGAGATAGGCCGCCACGAGGCGGTCTTTCGAACCGAACTGGTTGTACAGGGTCCGCTTGGTCGCGCCCGAGCGCTCGGCGATCAGATCCACACCGACCGCCGCGATGCCGCGGTTGTAGAACAACTCCTCGGCGGCCGCCACGATGCGGCGGCCGGCCGGCGTCATAGGCCGCGCTTGCTGCACGACGGGCCCCTTCACAGATCGGTGTACGGTGGGGGAGGTTCACAGATCAGTATACCTGCGAGGAGGTTCAAGCGATGGGTGTGTCCGATTTCATGCGAGCGGTGCGCATCACCAGGCACGGAGGACCGGAGGTCCTTGAGCTGACGGAGGTCGCCGTCCCCGCCCCTCAGGCAGGGGAGGTGCTGGTCCAGGTCGGCGCGGTAGCGCTGAACAACACCGACCTGTGGACCCGGGAAGGCGCCTACGGCCGTCCGGACGACCCGAAGGCGCTGTCGGGCTGGCGAGGCCCGATCGACTTCCCGCGCATCCAGGGCGCCGACGTGGCCGGCCGGGTCGTGGCCGTCGGGACCGGCGTAACGGGGGGCCTCGTGGGACGCCGAGTGGTCGTCGACCCCGCGATCTACGACACCGAAGGGCCGGACGCCCACCCGGTGGGCCTGATGGGGAGCGAACGCGACGGCGGATACGCGGAGTACGTGACGGCGCCGGTGGAGCGTGTACACGACGTGACGGAATCTCCGCTTACGGACGAGCAGCTCGCGACGCTGCCGACCGCCTACGGCACGGCGCTGGGCATGATCGAGCGAGGCCGGCTACGGAAGGGGGAAACCGCCCTGGTCTCGGGAGCCTCCGGCGGCGTCGGCCTCGCGCTGGTGCAGATCGCCCGTGCACGCGGCGCAAGGGTGCTCGCCATCAGTAGTGGACCCAAGATCGACGCGGTGCGCGAAGCAGGCGCGCACGAAGTCATCGACCGTGCGGGAGACATCGCCGAACAAATCCGCGCCGCCGCCCCGGAGGGCATCGACGTCGCACTCGACGTCGTGGCCGGCGAACTGGTCAGCGAGGGGCTGCCGCTGCTGCGCGAAGGGGGCCGGTGGGTCATCGCCGGCGCACTCGGTGGCTACGAATTGACCTTTGACGTGCGCCGCCTCTACCTGCACAACGCCCAGGTCATCGGGTCCGCGATGCACACGCCCACGCACTTCGACCTCCTCATGAACCTCGCTCGTCGGGCAGAGGTCCAGCCCGTCGTCGCCGCGACCTTCCCACTGAACCAGGCCGCTCAGGCGCAAGAAGAACTCTCCCTCAGGGGGCACGTGGGAAAGATCGTCATGCACCCCTGAGTTCCATCCGACGGATCACGAGTGGAGCCATCAGCGGACCGCCGCGACGGTGACGGTGCCTTGGAAGACGTCGGGTACGACCCGAAGAATTACGATCCGGAGGTCCTGGACCGAACGAAGCTACGGATCTCCGAACTCGGATTTTCGATCGATGGCGATTTATGGGGGGCGCCGGACTCGGACGTGGCCACCGTGGCGGCAAAGTGCCAGCACGGGAAGGACGACGGCCCGATCATCGTCCAGCCGAAGCCCAAGCCCACCGACTGACGCGTAGGCTGCGGGCCACCGGAAGGGAGGACGAGCATGGCGCGCATGGAATGGATCGACCCGCGGTACGCGGATCTGGTCGCGGCCATGAGGAAGGCCCAGGCGGAGACCTCCAGGCAGGCCCCGCCTGACAACTGGCCGATCCGAGGGTTCATCATCCCCGACGTCGACCGCAGACCGCCTCGCTGACGTCGCAGCCTGATTGCGGCCCCGCCCGTGCGCTGGCGGCGGGCGGGGCCTCTTCACGTCTCGCGTCGGCCGTAGCGCAGGTTCCTGACCGCGGCCACGGCCATGGGGGATAGGCCGATCACCATCGGGTGTTCGTCGACGTGGCGCACGAGGATCCAGCCCTTGGAGCGGAGAGACGCGACATCCCTCATCACGTCGCCGCCGGCGGCACGCGACAGCTCGTCGGCGGTGGGAGCGTCGCCGGCGTCCAGATGGTCAACGATGAGGAACAGAACGCGCTGCTCATCCGCGCTGATGCGGAACTCCATACATCGACAGTACGGCGGTGCGCTCAGTCGAGCCGAGGGATCTCGATGGCCGGGCAGCGGTCCATGACCATGGCGAGCCCGGCGGCGCGGGTGCGGTCGTAGGCCGCAGGGTCGATGACGCCGAGCTGGAACCAGACGGCCTTGGCGCCGATGGCGACGGCCTCGTCGGCGACCGGGCCCGCCAGATCACTGTTGACGAATACATCCACGACATCGAGTTCGAACGGAATTGCGGACAGTGTCGAGTACCCCCGCTCGCCATGCACCGATTCCGCTTTGGGATGCACGGGTATGATCCGTTTGCCGTAGCGCTGGAGAACACCCGCGACCCCATAGGCCGCACGCTGCTGGTTGGAGGACAGGCCGACTACCGCCCAAGTGTCTCCCAGCTCTGTGAGGATCTTGCGGACCGTCGCCGGGTCGCCGTACATGCGTGCCTCCTGTGGGTACGACAAACAACCTGTTTGCCACAACGGGCACCACATTCCAGGGATTCCCAAGCGCCGGGGTGATCGAAGAAAACGCCGTGGCCGGATCGCTCCGGCGTCGAGGGAGTGCATCTGCCTGGGCAGAACCCTGGGCCCCGGGCTGGGCTGGAAGGCCCACCGGGGGTGACGTCGGGGGCTGCCAGTCGGGGGCGCCCTCCCGGGCAGGGTGGAACGGTGGTCCCGTGAGTTGTGGCCGCTTGGAGAGGCGTTATCCACCCAATTGCACACGAGGGCATCCAGACATTAGGCCCCTGAGGTAAGTCATTGGGTGATCGAGTGAGTAAGGCGCCCGGTCGGATTTTCTTGGCGCCACCAGAGTGGCGAGCATAATGCCGGATATGTGACCGCCGTCCCGGTGAATGTCCCCGCGGAGCAGGCCGACGACCTGGCCGACGCGCAGCGCGCACGCGCCGAGCAAGGCGACCATGCAGCGGTCGCGAGCGGTCTGTGCAGCGCGCAGGAGTGCGGCGAACTCCTCGTGGCTGGCGGCCGGCGCCCGCCCGGAAGCGTGGCTCGGCCGCGCATCGACACGGATGCGTGGCTCCAGGACGAGTTTCCCCGTCGCCGGGTGCGGAGCGGTGACGAACAGGGCGTCGACCGCCTTCGTGCTGATCCGGCGGAGGTCGGCCAGGTGGAGGTAGAAGCCGTGGATTGCTGCCAGGGCGGGGGCGAGCGTGGAGTCCTGTGGGAGCTGCCCTTGGCCGCGGCCACTTGTGCCGTGGCGCCGAGGGTCCGCACGCGGCGGGTGGCGTGCTCGATCACCGCGAGGACGTACAGCGTCGCTCCGGTCAATGACTTGGTCTCGAAGAAGTCGGCGGCGAGGATGGACTGGGCCTGGGAGCGTAGGAAGGTCGCCCAGGTAGTGCGGTCGCGTTCGGGTGTGGGGTCTATGCCGTGTTCCTTGAGGATGTTCCACACGGTGCCGGCGGCGAGCTTGATGCCGAGGGCTGCGAGTTCGCCGTGGATGCGCCGGTAGCCCCAGCTGGAATTTTCTCGTGCCAGCCGTAGCACCAGGGCGCGGATGGATCGTACGGTGCGGGGTCGTCCCGGCCGTTTGGGACGGGAAGCCTTCGCGTGGCGGCGGCGCAGCAGCTCACGGTGCCAGTGCAGCACCGTGTCAGGTGAGACGATCAGATGTAGTTGGCGAAGACGTACACGGGGGAGGGAATGCAGGAGGGCGGCCAGCAGCGCACGGTCTGGCCAGGTGAGCTTCGGTTTGTGGGTCTGTCGCTGCAGCACGGTGAGTTGGTGGCGTAGGGCCAGTATCTCGGCGTCTTTGTCGTGGTCACTCCTCGGTAGGAGGCGTATCAGGGTGAACATGCTCGTCAAGGTCAGATAGAGCAGTCGCAGCAGCACTCCACCATGCTGGTGGGGGAGAGGCTGGGGCGGCAACGAGGCTGGCGGGCCCACCGCAGCGTTCGCCCATCATGACCAGCACGGATGAGGTTTCTGGCACCTACACGATCCTGTTGCCCATTTACTGTTTGTGCTGGTCGGGGTGTTGATCGTTGCGGCAGGCTGGTCTGGTGGCCGGTCCTTTTCGTTCCCGGTCACGGAGCGGGAGGGGTTCCGTGTCGATGGAGCCGCAGTCGTGGCCGGAGCCGGCGCCGGAGGTGGCTCGGGCGGTGCGGGCAAAGTACCGGGGACGTCAGGTGCCGCTGCCGGTCGTGGTGCGTGATCGGCTCGGTGAGTTGTTCGCGGATGCCGAGTTCGCGGAAGCGTTCGCGGTGACGGGGCCGCGTGGCTGGTCACCGGGCCGCTTGGCACTGGTCACGGTGCTGCAGATGGCCGAGAACCTGACCGACCGGCAAGCTGCCGAGGCGGTGCGGGACAAACTCTCGTGGTCCTACGCGCTCGGACTGGGCCTGGAGGATCCCGGCTTCGATTTCAGTGTCCTGTCCCAGTTCCGTACCCGGGTCGCCGCCCATGGCCTGGAAGAGAAGGTGCTGGACTTGTTGGTGGCCAGGCTGGTCGAACAAGGCCTGCTGGCCGCAGGAGGCAAGCAGCGCACGGACTCCACCCACGTGACCGCGGCGGTGCGCGACCTGAACCGGCTGGAGCTGGCCGGGGAAGCGGTCCGCGGCGCACTGGAAGCGCTGACCTGCGCGGAACCGGACTGGGTCGCACAGACAGTGGACGTGACCTCATGGAGCAAGCGGTACGGACCACGGGTGGACAGCTGGCGCCTTGCGGGTGCCGATAAATCATTCGTGCAGTTCACGCCGCGTGCTGGTATTCGTGGAGGGTTCCGCCGAGTCGGTCTCGTCTGTGGATTTCCAGGTGGGCGAGTTGGGCTTGTTGGGTGATGGGCGTGGGTAGCGGGCGGCATGGGGCCGCCTGCTCCAGGGCCCTGTGCGGGCGGTGCTCGTTGTAGAAGGATTCGTACTCGCGCAGGGCGCGGAGAAGGTGGCTCTGGTTCCAGATCAAGGTCCGGTCCAGCAGCTCCCTGCGGCAGGTCTGTATCCAGCGCTCCATGAGCGAGTTCATCCTCGGCATCCGAATGCCGGTGGTGACGACCTTCAGGCCGGCATCGGTCATCAAGGCGTCGAAGGCGGCTGTGAACTTTGCGTCGCGGTCGCGGATGAGGAACTTCGCCTTGCTGCCTGCGTCCTCGAGGTCCATGAGGAGGTTGCGTCCGAGCTGCACGATCCACTCCGCGGTGGGGTGCGGGGTGGCGCCGAGGATCCTGATGCGACGGGTGGTGTGCTCGATGACGGCGAAGACGTACAGGCGCGCCCCGGTCAGCGTGCGGACTTCGAAAAGATCGCAAGCGAGTAGAGCTTTGGCCTGGCTGCGGAGGAAGCGGGCCCAGGTGGTGTTCTGCCGTTCGGGTGCGGGTGGGATGCCGTGCTCGCGGAGGATCTCCCCGACGGTGGAGGCGGCGACTTTGATCCCCAGCGCGGTGAGTTCGCCGTGGATCCGGCGATATCCCCACGAGGCATTCTCTCTGGCCAGGCGCAGGACCAGGGCGCGGATCGAGCGGATGGTGCGTGGGCGTCCACGTCGTCTGGGTGCGCGGGTCGCGGCATGGCGCCGCCTGAGCAGGTCGCGATGCCAGCGCAGGACCGTCTCGGGGCGTACCAGGAGCAGAAGGTGTCGCAGTGTGTTTTTGGGGAGGTGGTGGAGCAGACCGGCGAGGATGGCGCGGTCTGTGTCGGTGAAGGTCGGCTTGCCGACCCGGCGTTGCAGGACCAGCAGTTGGTGCCGGAGTACGAGGATCTCAACGTCCTTCTGTTTGTCGCTCATCGGCAGGAGGCGTAGGAACGCCAGGGCGTTGGTCGCGGCGAGGTAGGCCAGGCGCAGGAGCACGACAGATCATGATGCCGCCAGGGCCCTGCGCAGGTGCAGACCCCGGGCTGAACGTCGAGGAGAACCGGAGATCCGTGGTCAGGCTTCCGACCTGCGTGGATGATTTATCGGCACCCGCACAGTCCACGCAGGTGAGCCGCACCGATGTTACTGGAGTGTTCGGTCTTCACTTGCGGCGAAGTCGTCGCTGCTCAGCGCGTAAACGGTGCAGGGACGGCGGGAACCGGGAGGCGCTCTACCGGCGGATCGCCGAGATCAGTCCGCCGGGCCGCTCCTCGCGCTGCGGCGGGGTGCTGATCGGACGGCCGTAGGCGGCGGCGCGCTCGCGCAGGGTGTGGCTGTCGGCCTCCCAGCCGTGCCCGGCCAGCCAGCCCACCGGGTCGTCGGGCATCTCCGAGACCCACATGGACGCCGCCGATCCCGGCGCGGCGTCCGCGCCGAAGCGCTCGATTACGCCGCGCGAGCCCAATGTCAGCCCCATCCGACTGCCTGCCGCCGACTGCGTGCTGATCCTGGCCAGCAGTAGCTCCACCGCGTCGTCGGGCAGATAGATCAGTAGTCCTTCGGCGATCCACGCGGTCGGCACGGTCGGGTCGTGCCCTGCGGCGGCCAGCGCGCCTGGCCAGTCATCACGCAGATCCACCGCGACGGTGATCCGCTCGCAGCGTGCGACGGCCCGCTCCTGGCGCAGCACCGAAGCCTTGAAGTCCAGTGGCGCGGCAGTGTCGACCTCGAACAGCCGGGTGCCCTCGGGCCAGTCGATTCGGAAGGCCCGGCTGTCCATGCCGGCGCCGAGCAGCACGACCTGCCGGACTCCGGACGCGGAGGCCTGCTGCAACAGGTCGTCGAGGAACTTCGTCCTGATGACGATGGAGTACGACACGGCCAGTCGGCGGCGTCGCGCTGCTTCGTCATCGGGCGGCGGCGAGGAGGGCCACAGGCCGCCGGCGGTGGCGAATGACTGTGCCAGTGGGTCGCGGAACAGCGCGTTCTCCCGCTCGGTCTCCAGCGCCCGCACCCTGGCCACCCCCACCGCCGTGGCCCACACTCCCGACGGCTGCACCGGCTCCTGGTCATCAGTCACCGCGCCAGCCTAGACGTTCCATTCCAAGGGGCCTGATGGGGGGAGCCAGGTTCATGCGCGGCCGGCCAGTCATGCGCGCAGCAACGCGCTTTATCAGCGCATCGGATACGTCCATGTCACTGACTTCACCGGGTACAGGTTCCCCGCCGCCGCACCGGAGACGGGCCAAGTCTGAGAAGTCGAAGAACGGAAACGACGGTCAGCTTTCGTGGGCACGGTGGCGGGGTTGAAGAGCACTCCTGGGAGTCCGTGGCGACGGCGTCGCTCCGGTCGGCCAGTCCCTGGCGGATGTTCCGCTGGTGCAGGGGCCAGAAGCACTGGATCGACTCCGTAGCGCTGGGGTGTGGGCGACCTGGTGGAGTTCTTCCTGCGCGGTGAGCACGTCCGCTCGAAGACGTCTTCCGGGCCGGCGCAGGCCTGAGCGCGAGCCACCGGCGGTCCGCTCGACGGCGCGGCTGATCCGGTGGGGCGATGCAGAGGATCAGTCAAACCGGAGGCACGGGTCAGTGGTCCTTCAGCAGAAGGTGCAGCAGCGTCACCACGCCGACGCCGACCAAGAGAGCGGTGCCGAAGGAAGGATGTTCGAATGCGACGTACACGGAGCCACCGCCCGCCAGCAGCAACAGCGCTGTCCGCTGGTCCATCTGACCGCCCATGAGTAAGCCCTCCCAAGTGGTACGGCCCGCGCGTGGTTTTTAGCGGGCCTGCCATGGAGAGAGCGCATCGGCGGAGTCATTACGCGGGTTTCTCGCGCAATCCACGTGTCGTGGATCACATCTGACCTGGCGGACGGGACAGCGGCCCCGGTGCCCACCGTTGGTGCTCTGTCAGCCCTCCGAATCGAAGGGCGCATCGACCCTCGTCTCCTCGTAAGTGTTGGATCACGACCTCAGGACACTGTCCCCACCGGGAAGGGGATCTCGGTGAGCGAGGCGTACCCCCGCTCGCCGTGCACGGTCTCGGCCTTCGGGTGCACGGGCACGATGCGCTTGCCGAAGCGCTGGAGGACATCGGCGACGCCGTAGGCGGCACGCGAGGGATTCCCCCGGTGTCGGGGTGATCGCGCAACAGGTCAGCGTAAGGAGGCTCTCAGCCCGCGGACGCGGGCAGCTCGGTGCCGCGGAGCCCGGCTGCCGAGCGGACGAGTGAGGCGACCGCGGGGGAGCGACTGCTGGGTGGCCAGGCGATCACCGTGGTGACGTCCGGTGCGTCGACGACGGGCACCGCGACGTGATCGGGCCACTGCCAGGCACGGCTGGAGGCGGGGATGACGAGGAGCGTCCTGCCGAGCGCCACGAGCTGAGCGAGCTGTGACTGGGTGTGCACCTCCGGACCGGGCCCGTCCGGGTAGGTCCCGTCGAGCTGGGGCCATCGAGCGATCGGCAGGTCCGGCACATCGCGGACCTCCGCCAGCGTGAGCTGTTCGTGTGACGCGAGCGGATGGCCCGCGGGAAGGAGTGCGATCTGGCCTTCGGTGTGGAGGTCCTCGGTGTCGAACCCGGCGAGGTCGTCGAACGGCCGGTGCATCAGCGCCACGTCGGCGCGCCCGTCGCGCAGGAGCCCGGCCTGCTCGCCGACCTCGCACAGGAGGACGTCGACCGGTGCCGCACCGGGTTCGCTCGCCAGCGCGTCGAGGAGCCGTTGCAGCAGCTCGTGGGAGGCCCCGGCCTTCGTCACGAGCACCAGCGGACGCTTCGGATCCGCGGCACGCCGCGTCCGGCGCGCGGCGGCCGCGACCGCGTCGAGGGCCACGTTGGCTTCGCGGAGCAGCACCCGGCCGGCGTCGGTGAGCGCCACTCCACGACGGTCCCGGTCGAGGAGCCGGACCCCGAGCCGCTGCTCCAACTGGCGGATCGCGCGGGAGAGCGGCGGTTGCGCGATCCCGAGCCGATCGGCGGCACGTCCGAAGTGCAGCTCCTCGGCGACGGCGACGAAGTAGCGGAGCTGACGGGTCTCGAGATCGTCCACGGACGGAGCCTACCGCCTGATACCTGGCGAGTATCACAGCCTGCCCAATCGGTCTTGGACAGCGAGTGCGCGATGCGCCGAGCATGGATCGGGTGAACAACACGAAGATCGCGCTGGTCACCGGCGCGAACAAGGGAATTGGCTTCGCCATCGCACAGGGTCTCGGAGCGATCGGCTTCACGGTCGCGGTGGGCGCCCGCGACGATGCCAGGCGGAAGGAGGCCGTGGAGCGTCTGCGTGCCGCGGACATCGACGCGTTGGGGGTCGCCCTCGACGTCACCTCCGACGACAGCGTCGCGGCGGCAGCGGCGACGATCGAGGAGACGGCGGGACGGCTCGACGTGCTCGTCAACAACGCGGGCATCGGCGGCCGGACCGACGGTGGTGCACAAGATCCGACGACGCTCGACCTCGACGTCGTGCGCACCGTCCTCGACACCAACGTATTCGGGGTCGTCCGGGTGACGAACGCGATGCTCCCGCTGCTCCGCCGCGCGGACGCGCCGCGCATCGTCAACATGTCGAGCAACATGGGCTCGCTGACACTGCAGACCGGCCCGATCATGGCCGCGTACGCACCGTCGAAGTCGATGCTCAACAGCGTCACGGCACAGTACGCCCGCCGGCTCGCCGACACGAACGTCATCGTGAACGCCGCCTGCCCCGGCTATGTCGCGACCGACTTCACCGGCTTCAACGCGCTGCGGACGCCCGAGCAGGGCGCCGCTATAGCGATTCGGCTCGCCACCCTGCCGGACGACGGGCCGCGCGGCGGCTTCTTCGACGACGGGGGTGTCGTCCCCTGGTGACATGACGGGCCGACGTGGCGCTTCCGGGGGCCCTGCCCGCCAGGGTGTCAACCCCGACGAAGGTCAGGTGCCCGTCCTCGCCGTTCACCAGAGGCGGCGGGCCTTCGCCGTTCCTACGGTCACTGTCCCCGGACCGGTCGGCGAAGGGATCGGCCGTCATCGCGTAGTACTCAAGAACGGCTCCCCCCGGTTCGGCCGCCGTCGGTCGGCCGGTCTGGCGCCTGGGCAGATACTCCGCGATCCGGTCACGGTCCTGTCCGGTGCGCAGCCGGGCGTAGTCGTCCGGGGGCAGCACCGACTCCCGGGCCCTCAGCGTGTCCCACGCCGCAGCGCCCCGATCAGCAGGGCGCCCGCGACGGGGGGCACCATGAGGGCCGCGACCAGGGTGCGGCCGAGCCGGCGGCGGGCGCGGCGGTGGTCATCCGCCACCGCGCCGTCCGGGTTGTCGGGGGCGTCGGTGCCGTCGGGGGCGCCCGAGCTGTGCGTGCCGCCCGCGCCGCACGGGGCGTCCTTGCCGTCCGGGCCGCCACCCCGCCGTGAACGCGCACCGAGCCGTGGGCACCACCCACCACAGACTGACCACGCTCAACCCGGCGGTGGCGACGGTGGCCGCGAGCGGAAGGTGCCCGGTCAAGAAGGCCCCCGGGCGGCCGGTGAATCCGGTTCTGTGTGTCGTCATGTCCCCCACCTGCGTGATCAGCCGATTCGCAGAGGTGACCTTACGAAAACCGTGGACCGGCGGACACTGCCGAAAGACCGATACCCACCTGCGCACACCGCACGGCATCCGGCCGACGCCCAGGAGACGCATGCTGGTTATAGGAGCGGAAGCAGGGGGAACCCGACTCATGCGCTCGGCAATCATGAACCGCCGACCGCGACCGACCGAGGGGGCGGAAGGAGAGGAAGAGACCATGCCCGCAGGATCCAGCCGTAAGCGTGAACGGCAGTACGAGCACATCAAGGAAGGCGCCGAGGAGCGCGGTGCCTCCACCGGCCGGGCGAAGGAAATGGCCGCCCGTACGGTGAACAAGGAGCGCGCCCGCTCCGGGGAGTCCAAGTCCGCCGGCAAGACCTCGACCCAGGACCCGAAGTCCGCTCCGCAGCGTGGTGGCCAGCGCTCCGGCAACCGGACGGGACCCAAGGGTCCGACGCGCGACCAGCTCTACAACGAGGCCAAGCAGCGCGGTATCGAGGGCCGCTCGAACATGACCAAGGACCAGCTGGCCAAGGCCCTGGGCCGCTGACCTGGATACCGCCGCCCCTTCCCGGGGTGCGCCGCCCTCCCCGCGAGACAGCGGGGCCGGGCGGCGTCCGCCTGGTGGGGCGGCCTCGCTGGTGTCCACCCCTGGCCGCTGCTCACGGGGGACACACGCGGGACCAGCGCACAGGCCGGGACATAGGGTGGCCTGATGCAGGAGCGGTACCGGACGGTCGCGCGCGAGGGCGTGCACGAGATCGAGATCAACAGATCGCGCTTCCTCTGCACGCTCGCGCCCGCCGCGACCGAGCAGGAGGCGCAGAACGTCGTCCAGCGCGTCAGGAAGGAGCACCCCACCGGCACCCACAACTGCTTCGCGTACGTCATCGGCGCGGACGGCGGTGTGCAGAAGGCGAGCGACGACGGGGAGCCGGGCGGTACGGCCGGGGTGCCGATGCTGCAGATGCTGCTGCGCCGTGAGGTCCGGTACGCGGTGGCCGTCGTCACCCGCTACTACGGGGGCGTGAAGCTCGGCGCGGGCGGTCTGATCCGGGCCTACGGCGGCGCGGTCGGCGAGGCGCTCGACGCGCTGGGCACCGTCACCCGGCAGCGGTTCCGGCTGGTGACCGTCACTGTCGACCACCAGCGGGCCGGAAAGCTGGAGAACGATCTGCGGGCGACGGGGCGGGCGGTCCGGGAGGTGCGCTACGCCGAGGCCGTGACCATCGAACTGGGGCTGCCCGAGGCCGATGTGGACGCCTTCCGCGACTGGCTGGCGGACGCCACCGCCGGCACCGCAGCACTGGAGCTCGGCGGCGAGGCGTACCAGGACGCATGAGACCGGGAGGTCTCCGGGATCCCGACACGGGCGGGAAATACGAGGTCCGTGAGATACCGGGCACCGACCGCGGCTAACGTGGTCGGTGCCCGGGCCGTGCGTACGCCGCGGGTGTGATGCTGGCCACTGGGGTGGAGGAAGGACAGAAGTGCAGGTCGGAGACCGCTTGTGAGAATGCTGCACACCTCCGACTGGCACCTCGGACGGTCCTTTCACCGGGTCAGCCTCCTTGCCGCGCAACGGGAGTTCATCGACCACCTCGTCACCACCGTGCGCGAGCGGCACATCGACGCGGTGGTCGTCGCCGGTGACATCTACGACCGGGCCGTGCCGCCGCTCGCCGCCGTCGAGCTCTTCGACGACGCCCTGCACCGGCTCGCGGACCTCGGCGTGCCCACGGTCATGATCTCCGGCAACCATGACTCGGCCCGCCGTCTCGGCGTCGGCGCCGGGCTGATCGACCGGGCCGGGATCCACCTGCGCACCGACCCCGCCGGATGCGCCACCCCCGTCGTCCTCTCCGATGACCACGGCGAGGTGGCCTTCTACGGTCTGCCGTATCTCGAACCCGGGCTGGTGCGCGAGGAGTTGGGCGCCTCCGCGGCCGGTCATACGGCGGTGCTGGGCGCCGCCATGGACCGGGTGCGCGCCGACCTCGCCACCCGGCCGTCCGGCACCCGGTCCGTCGTCCTCGCGCACGCGTTCGTCACCGGTGGCGCGGTCAGCGACAGCGAGCGGGACATCACGGTCGGCGGAGTCGCCTCCGTACCCGCCGACGTCTTCGACGGCGTCGACTACGCCGCGCTCGGCCATCTCCACGGCTGTCAGACCATCACCGAGCGCATCCGCTATTCGGGCTCCCCGCTCGCGTACTCCTTCTCCGAGGCGGCGCACCGCAAGTCAATGTGGGTGGTGGAGCTGGAGGTGGCGGGCGAGGCGCCGTCGTGCGAACGGGTGGACTGCCCGGTGCCGCGCCCGCTGGCCCGGATCCGCGGCCGGATCGAGGGGCTGCTGGACGACCCGGACCTCGACCGCCATGAGGAGGCGTGGGTCGAGGCCACGCTGACCGACGCGGTGCGGCCGCATGAGCCGATGGCCCGGCTGGCGCGGCGCTTCCCCCACGTACTCACGCTGGTCTTCGACCCCGAGCGGCCCCCCGAGGATCCGCTCGCCTCGTACGCACAGCGGCTGCGCGGCCGCTCGGACCGGCAGATCGCCGAGGACTTCGTGGCCCATGTGCGGGGCGGCCGCGGCCCGGACGAGGCGGAGCGCGCGCTGCTCGGCGACGCGCTGGAGGCCGTACGGAGCGAGGCGCACGAGGGGGTTGTGCCCGGTGAGGAGCACGGCGCGGCGGCGACCGCGACGGCGAGGGCCGGGGCGACGGCGGGGGAGGTGGCGCGATGAGGCTGCACCGGCTCGCCGTCACGGCCTTCGGCCCGTTCGGCGCCACCCAGGGGATCGACTTCGATGAGCTGTCCGCCGCCGGGCTCTTCCTGCTGCACGGGCCGACCGGCGCCGGTAAGACGTCCGTCCTGGACGCGGTCTGCTACGCGCTGTACGGCCAGGTGCCCGGCGCCCGCCAGGGCAACGGGCTCTCGCTGCGCAGCGACCACGCCGAACCGCTGACCCCGACCGAGGTCGTTCTCGAATTCACCGCCGGGGAGCGGCGCTTGGAGATCACCCGGCGCCCCGAGCAGCCGCGCCCCAAGAAGCGGGGCACGGGCATGACCCGGGAGAAGGCGCAGACCCTGCTGCGCGAGTACGCCCCGGCAGCGGCGTCCGCTTCGGTATCCGGCTCGGCTTCCGGGCCGGGGCAGTGGAAGGCACTCAGCCGCTCCCACCAGGAGATCGGCGAGGAGATGGGGCAGTTGCTCGGCATGAGCCGGGAGCAGTTCTGCCAGGTGGTGCTCTTGCCGCAGGGCGACTTCGCCCGCTTTCTGCGCGCGGACGAACTGGCGCGCGGCAAGCTGCTGGGCAAGCTGTTCGACACCGGCCGCTTCGCCGCCGTCGAGGAACGGCTGGCGGAGCTGCGGCGGGCGGCGGAGAAGCGGGTCGCGACCGGGGACGAGCGGCTGCTCGCACTCGCCCATCGGATGGGGCAGGCGGCGGGCCGCACCACGGAGCTCGACGGGCATCCGCTGCCCGAGCCGACCCCCGGTGAACCGGGGCTGGCCGACGCCGTCCTGGAGTGGGCCGCCGTCGCCCGCACCGGCGCGCGCGAACGGCGGGACATCGCGCTCTCCGCCGTACGGGCCGCCGAGGCGGCCCACGACGCCGCCCAGCGGGCCGCCGACGCGACACGCGAACGGGCCGAACTGCAGCGCCGCCACGCCGAGGCCCGCCGCCGGGCGGACGACCTCGAACGGCAGCGGCCCGACCACGACCGGCTGCGCGAGCTGCTGGAACGAGCCCGCGCGGCCGACGCGGTGGTCCCCGCACTCGACCTGCGCACCGCCGCCGCCCGCGACCACGACACCGCCGAAACCACCGAACGCCAGGCCCGCGCCCGCCTGACCGCCGAACCCGGCCTTGCGGCGTCGGCCCTCGCGGTGATCGCGGACATCCCCGACCAACGCACGCCCGCTGCCCCGGCGACATCGCCCGGCACGTCCCTGCCCGCACAGGGCACCGCGACCCCGGACGAGACCACCCGGCACGCGAGGGGCGCGGCGGTTGCGCACGGCGGGCACGGACGAGGGGCTTGGCCGGGCCCGGCGTCATCCGGTGAAGCGCGCGCTTCGGGGCGGGAGGCGGTGGCCTCGGGCGAACGTGCTCCGTACGGCTCGGACGCGTCCGCGGTGCTCGGCGAGGCCGATGCCGAGTGGTTGGGGCGGGTTGAGCGGCGGGTGCGGGAGGAGCTTGGGGCGTTGGGGGCCGCGCGGCGGGGGGAGGCGCGGGCGGAGGCCGTGGTCGGCGAGATCGGTGCGCTCGACGGGGAGGCCCGTGCCGACGACGAGGCGATCGAGGAGGCCGCCGAGTGGCTCGCCGGGTGGGAGGAGACCCACCGGGCGCATCAGCGGCGGATCGAGGCCGCGCAGGAGGCCGTCAACCAGGCCGAGCAGTTGGGCGGGCGGATCGAGCCCGCCGAGCGGCGTCTTGAGGCCGCCCGGCGGCGGGACCGGCTCGCCGGGCAGGAGCGGGAGGCGCGGGACGAGCTGTTGCGCGCCCGCGAGGGGGCCGCCGCCGCGCGGCAGCACTGGCTCGACCTCAAGGAGGCCCGGCTGCGCGGCATCGCCGCCGAGCTGGCGGCCGGGCTGCGCGAGGGGGAGCCCTGTGCGGTGTGCGGGGCGACCGAGCACCCGGGTCCGGCCCGGCCCGGGGCCGGGCATGTGGACCGTACGGCGGAGGAGACCGCGCTGGCGGACTACCAGCGTGCCGAGGAGGTCCGCGAAGAGGCCGAGCGCACGCGGAACGCGCTACGGGAGGCCCACGCGGGCGCGGAGGCCACGGCGGAGGGCGAGGACGCGGCCGAACTCGACCGGGCCTTGGCCGAGTTGCGGGCCGCGTACGCCGAGGCCCGTGACGCGGCGGCCGACGGGCACGCCGCCCGCGCGGCCCTGGACCGGGCCGAGGGCGAGCACGCACGGCGTACGGCGCAGCGGCAGGAGGCCGAGCGGCGGGCGGCCGCCCGCACCTCGCGCCGCGAAACCCTGGCCCGGGAGCGGGCCGCGCTGCTGGCGGAGCTGGAGCGGGCGCGCGGCGCGGACGCCACCGTCGCCGAGCGTGCGGCGCGGCTCGAGCGGCAGGCGGGGCTGCTGGCCCACGCCGCCGAGGCGGCGCGGGCTGCCGACGCGGCCGCGACCCGGCTGAAGGAGGCCGACGCCCGGCTCGCGGACGCCGCGTACCGGGCCGGGTTCGCGACTCCGGAGCAGGCCGCCGAGGCCGTGCTGCCCCCGGACCGGCAGCGCGAGGCGCGCCGTCGTCTCGACGCATGGCAGACGGAGTCGGCGGCGGCCGGGGCCGAGCTGTCCGACGCCAGGGTGCTCGCCGCCGCGCAGGCGCCGCCCGCCGACCCCGTGGCGGCGCAGACGGCGGCCGACGCGGCCACCCGCGCGCTGCGCGAGGTCTCGGCCGCGGACGCCGCGGCCCGCACCCGCTGCGAGGACCTCGACGCGCTCTCCGCGCAGGCGGTCGCGGACGCCCGCAGGCTCGCCCCGCTGCGCGCGGAGCACGACCGGATCGCCCGCCTCGCCTCGCTCGCCGCGGGCACCTCCACGGACAACGAGCGCAGGATGCGGCTGGAGGCGTATGTTCTGGCGGCCCGGCTGGAGCAGGTCGCGGCGGCGGCGAGCGCCCGGCTGCGCCACATGTCCTCCGGGCGTTACACCTTGGTGCACTCCGACGCCCGCTCCGGCGGGCGCGGCCGCTCCGGTCTCGGACTGCATGTCATCGACGCCTGGACCGGCAGCGAACGCGACACCGCCACCCTCTCCGGCGGCGAGACCTTCTCCGCCTCGCTCGCCCTCGCGCTGGGCCTGGCGGACGTGGTCACCGACGAGGCGGGCGGGGTCCGCCTGGACACCCTCTTCATCGACGAGGGGTTCGGCAGCCTCGACGAGCAGACCCTGGACGAGGTCATGGACGTGCTCGACTCGCTGCGCGAGCGGGACCGTACGGTCGGCATCGTCAGCCATGTCGCCGATCTGCGCCGGCGGATCCCCGCCCAGTTGGAGGTCGTCAAGGGCCGAGAGGGCTCGGCCGTACGCCACCGTACGGCCGCCGCGCACTAGATGAATGAGTCCAAGGGATGGCCTGCGGACATGAGGCGAGGGCGTCCAATGTCGATGTGTGACGAACGACCTGAACACCCTCGCAACGGCACTGTACGCCCGGATCGACGATGAGTTGAAGGCTTCGCCGTGGCTGGCCCCGGCGCGGCCCGCGGTGGGGATCGCTCCCCGGCTCAGTGACGCGGAGCTGCTCACGCTCGCTGTGATGTCGGCGGTGCTCGGCTACACCTCCGAGCGGCGCTGGCTGCGCCGTGTCGACCAGGACTTCCGCCATCTCTTTCCCCGTGTGCCCCAGCAGTCTGGCTACAACAAGCGCCTGCGTGCCGCGTCGTCCCTGCTCATCAGCATGATCCGGATTCTGGCCCGGGACACCTCGCTGTGGAGCGACGACGTGTGGCTGGTCGACTCCACCCCGGTCGGCTGCGGATGTTCCCGGGAAACAGCCAAACGCTCGGACCTGGCCGGATGGGCCCAGTACGGCTACTGCGCATCCCACTCCCGGTACTTCTGGGGGCTGCGGCTGCACCTGGTGTGCACGCTCGGCGGCCTGCCGGTCCTGTTCGCGCTGACCGGCGCCAAGGCCGATGAACGCGAAACGCTGAGGGACATGCTCGACACCGCGCCGGACGTGACCGCCTCCCACCCCGGACAGACGATCATCGCCGACAAGAACTACTACGGCTACGAGTTCGAGCACGACCTCGCGGAGCGTCACCTCGTCCTGCTGCGGCCAGCCCGCAAGGGCGAGCCCGAGCGGGCCGGAGCGCACCTGTTCAAGCCCCTTCGCCAGGTCATCGAGTCGATCAACCAGACTCTCAAAGGCCAGCTCGATCTGGAACGGCATGGCGGCAAGAGCCCACGTGGCGTGGTCGCACGCGTTCTGTGCCGGATCCTCGCGCTGACCGCGGCCGTCTGGCACAACGACCTCACCAGACAGCCGGTCAAGCGATCACTGATCGCCTATGACCACTGACCGTGACAACACCCCTTGGACTCATTCATCTAGCGCGAGGGCGGGCCGTCGCACCAACGAGCAGGCGAGCCCGGGCACTACGGGTGTCCGGCGGACCACGCGGCGGAGCCGCATATCGATGCTTTCCCCTCCCCGCCCCTTCCCTCGGCATCGATATGCGGCTCCGCTGCGTGGCAGGGGCTCCGCCCCTGGACCCCGGGGTCCAGGGGCGGAGCCCCGGTTGGGGAAGGGGCGGGGAGGGGCGGGGAGGGGAGCAGCCAGCCGCCGGCGGCAAGATCCGCCGGACGCCTCCTGGCGGGAGGGCGAGCCCTCGCACCAGCGGGAGGACGGGCCGCACCCCGTGAGGATCGCGGCCCGCCCCGCGCGCTCAGCGGAAGCTCAGAGCGCCGACAGCTCCTCCACCAGGTCGTCAAGCCCCAGCGAACCCTGCGACAGCGCCGCCATATGCCACTTCTTGGCGTCGAAGGCGTCGCCGTGCGCCTTACGGGCCGCCTCCCGCCCCGTCAGCCAGGCCCGCTCGCCCAGCTTGTAGCCGATGGCCTGGCCCGGCATGCCCAGATAGCGCACCAGCTCACTGTCGAGGAACTCCGCCGGACGGCCGCAGTGCAGCCCGAAGAACTCGCGCGCCAGCTCCGGGGTCCACCGCTCACCGGGGTGGAAGGGCGAATCGGCGGGGATGTCCAGCTCCAGATGCATCCCGATGTCGACGATCACCCGCAGCGCCCGCATCATCTGCGCGTCCAGATAGCCCAGCCGCCGCTCCGGGTCCGACAGGAAGCCCAGCTCGTCCATGAGCCGCTCCGCGTACAGCGCCCAGCCCTCGGCGTTGGCGCTGACCATGCCGACCGTGGCCTGGTAGCGGGAGAGCTGGTCGGAGACGTGTGCCCACTGGGCGAGCTGCAGATGGTGGCCGGGGACGCCCTCGTGGTACCAGGTGGAGACCAGGTCGTAGACGGGGAAGCGGGTCTCGCCCATCGTGGGCAGCCAGGTCCGGCCGGGGCGGGAGAAGTCCACCGACGGCTGGGTGTAGTACGGCGCCGCCGCGCTGCCCGGCGGGGCGATCATCGACTCGACCCGCTTGACCCGCTCGGCCAGGTCGAAGTGGGTGCCGTTCAGCTCCTCGATGGCCTCGTCCATCAGCTCCTGCAGCCACACCCGCGTCTCCTCGACGCCCTCGATATGGGCACCGTGGGTGTCGAGGTGGCGCAGCGCCTCCCACGGGTTGGCGCCGGGCAGGATCTTCTCGGCCTCGGTGCGCATCTCGGCGTGGATACGGTGGAATTCCGCCCAGCCGTACGCGTACGCCTCGTCCAGGTCGAGATCGGTGCCGTTCCACATCCGGGCCCAGCGGCGGTAGCGCTCGCGCCCCACCACATCGGCGGCGCCCTCGATGGCCGGGGCGTAGGTCCCGCGCAGCCAGTCGCGGAGCTCGACCAGCGCGCCCCTCGCCGCGGCGGCCGCCTCGTCCAGCTCACCGCGCAGCGCGTCGGGCCCCCCGGCGGTGAAGTCGGCGAACCAGCCGCCGTCCGTGCCGATCCACTCCGTCAACTGATCGAGGACCGTGGCCACCTGCCGGGGGCCGGCCGGCAGGCTGCGCCGCAGCCCCTCGGCGAGCGAGGCGCGGTAACCCTCCAGTGCGGCCGGTACGGCGCGCAGCCGGGCCGCGACGGCCGACCAGTCCTCCTCGGTCTGGCTGGGCATCACGGTGAAGATGCCGCGCACCGAGTGCAGCGGGGAGCTCAGGTTGCTGACCGCGCGCAGCCCCTCGTGGGCGTCGTGCACGGCGAGCTCGGCGGTCAGCCGCTCCCGCAGCAGCCGGGCGCAACGCCGCTCGGCGTCGCTGTCCGCCCCGGGGCGCGCCTCGGCCTCGGCCAGCCGGGCCAGGGTGGTGCGGGAGAGGTCGGCGACGGCCTCGGCCCCGTCGGGGGAGAAGTCCGGGAGGCGCCGGGAGCTTTCGGGAACGCCCAGGTAGGTGCCGGTGATCGGGTCGAGTTCGATGAGGGCGTCGACATAGCTGTCGGCGACCTGACGGGGCAGCGGAGCGTTCTTGGTATCGGACATGCGGCCCATCCTCGTACGTTCCGGGGCGCGGCGTCAGCACCACGGGAGTGTGACGAGCGGGAACAGAGGTGTGCTACGAGATTGCCGAGCCGTCTCGGGCGGGCGGCAGCAGCGGGCCGCAGCTCCACTGCTGGAAGATCAGCCGGGTCTCGACCCGGGTCACCTCGCGGCGCGAGGTGAACTCGTCCAGCACCAGCCGCTGCAGATCGGCGGTGTCGGCCACCGCGACATGCACCAGATAGTCGTCCGGCCCGGCGAGGTGGAAGAGCGCCCGGGACTCGGGCAGTGCCCGGATCCGCTCCACGAACGGGCCGACCAGTTCCCGGCGGTGGGGCCGTAGCTGGACCGAGAGCAGGGCCTCGAGACCGCGTCCCAGCTTGGTGGGGTCCAGACGGAGTTCATGGCCGAGGATCACGCCGGAGCGGCGCAGCCGGGTCACCCGGTCCAGACAGGTCGAGGGCGCCACGCCGACCTGGGCGGCCAGATCGCGGTAGGTGGTCCGGGCGTCGTTCTGCAGCAGCCGCAGAATCTGGAGGTCCACCGGATCGAGAGCGACGGTTTCGGCCATCGGCCGAACGTAGCACGGACATCTGCCGCGAGAGTCCGGTGGTTGTTCACCCTTCACCCATGGACATCAGGGAGAGCACGGAGAGCACGGAGAGCATGGGGACCACGGGGGCCACGGGGACCACGGGGACCACGCCGGGCACACGGGGCCCGCGCGGCGAGGCCGGACGGCGCGCGTTCGCCACCGAGGCCGTCCACGCCGGGCGCGAGGACCTTCCGGCCATGGGACTGCACGCCGTACCCCTGGATCTGTCGACGACCTATCCCTCGTACGACAGCCGCCAGGAGGCCGCCAGGATCGACGCGTTCGCCGCCACCGGCGCCCGGCCGGACGGCCCGCCCGTCTACGCCCGCCTGGACAATCCCACCGTGGCCCGCTTCGAGACCGCCCTGGCCCGGCTGGAGGGCACCGAGAGCGCGGTCGCGTTCGCCAGCGGCATGGCGGCGCTCAGCGCGTGTCTGCTGGCGCGCGGGTCCCAGGGGCTGCGGCATGTGGTCGCGGTCCGCCCGCTGTACGGGTGCAGCGACCATCTGCTGGACGCCGGGCTGCTGGGCACCGAGGTCACCTGGGTGGATCCGGCCGGGATCGCGGAGGCGATACGCCCCGACACCGGTCTCGTCATGGTCGAGACCCCGGCCAATCCGACGCTCGCCGAAGTCGATCTGCGGGCCGTCGCCCACTCCTGCGGTACGGTCCCGCTGCTCGCGGACAACACCTTCGCCACACCGGTGCTGCAGCGCCCGGCCGAGCGGGGCGCGAGCGCCGTACTGCACAGCGCCACCAAGTACCTCGGCGGACACGGCGATGTGATGGGCGGCGTGGTGGCCTGCGACGAGGAGTTCGCCCGGGCGCTGCGGCAGGTGCGGTTCGCCACCGGCGGGGTGCTGCATCCGCTCGCCGGATATCTGCTGCTGCGCGGACTGTCCACGCTGCCCGTACGGATGCGGGCCGCCTCGGCGACCGCGGCCGAGCTGGCCAGGCGGCTGGCCGCCGATCCCCGGGTGGCCCGCGTCCACTATCCGCGGATCGGCGGGGCGATGGTCGCCTTCGAGACCCGCGGCGATCCGCATGCGGTGATCTCCGGGGTGCGGCTGATCACCCCGGCGGTCAGCCTGGGCAGTGTGGACACCCTCATCCAGCACCCGGCCTCCATCAGCCACCGCATCGTGGCCGAGGGGGACCGCCACTCCTCGGGGATCGGCGACCGGCTGCTGCGGATGTCGGTCGGGCTCGAGGACGTCGCGGATGTCTGGCGCGACCTGGACCAGGCGCTCGACGGCGGCCCGGCGGGGCGCGGCGCCCACCGGGCGGAGCGCGCGGCCTACAGCGATGTCCCGGCCGGTCTCAGCGCGAGTGCGGCAGCGGGGGGACCGGTGCCGGTGCCGGGTCCAGGCGGGCGCTGATCACCAGCGTGCCCTGCTCGATCTGGTAGTCCAGCGGCAGTTCGAGGGAGCGCATCGCGGTCACCATACCGGTGTTGGCCGACTGGGTGACGGCGTAGACGCTTCCGTAGCCGGTCTCGGCGGCCATCGCGACCAGCCGCCGCAGCAGCTCCCCGCCGACGCCGCGCCGCTGCCACTCGTCCTCGACGATCAGGGCGACCTCGGCCTCGTCCCCGTCCCACAGCAGATGGCCGAGGGCGACCAGCCGCCCGGAGGCGGTGTACGCGGCCAGGGTGCGGCCGAAGCGCGGGCTCAGCAGATGGGCGAGGTAGCGGTCGGCGTCGCCGACCGGTCCGTGGTAGCGCAGCGAGAGCGTCGCGGGGGAGCAGCGGGCGTGCATCTCGCGGGCCGCGGTCAGGTCGCCGGCGTCGGCGCGGCGCACGGTGATGGCGTTGCCCTCGGGCAGCGTCAGCACATCACCGTCGTGCGGGATCCGCGGGCCGAGCCGGGCGTCCAGC
The DNA here is from genome assembly GCF_000147815.2 of Streptomyces violaceusniger Tu 4113. Lineage (NCBI taxonomy): Bacteria > Bacillati > Actinomycetota > Actinomycetes > Kitasatosporales > Streptomycetaceae > Streptomyces > Streptomyces violaceusniger. The sequence continues at coordinate 3,686,147 of NC_015957.1, forward strand.
TCGACCAGCGCGCGGGCCCGGGCGAACTCGGTCGGGGTGAAGGGCAGATACGGCCGCTCGATGACGATCGCGCCGCCGGACGGGTCGCGCAGCCGCATCACGGTCTCCTCCAGGACACCTTCGGCGGGCGGTGTGCTCTCCAGGGAGCGGCCGCTGAAGGACTTGGCGGGAACCGAGCGGATGGTGCAGCGGCCGAACAACTGGCGCAGGGCGAGCGGGAGTTCGGCGGCGTCCAGGGCGGTACGGGTGGCCAGGGTCAGCGCCCGGGTCGGCGCGTCCACCAGGTCGTGGGCGTCGGCCCGCTCGACCCAGGTGTCGCTGCCGCCCGCGGCCGCGACGGCGTCGGTCAGCTCGACGGACGGCAGGGCCTCGGGCGCGCGCAGCAGGAATTCGTCCACCGTGCCGTCCGTCAGCGGATGGGTCTGCAGGGCCAGGATGTCGACCCGGTGCCCGGCCAGTGCCGCGCACAGCGCGGCGAGGGTGCCCGGCTCGTCCCTTACGGTCGTGCGCATCCGCCACAGCGTGGTGGGCTCGGGGGTCGTGGTCTGCGGGGCGCCCGCGGCGTGGGCGTTGTGCGCGTCGGCCGCGGGCGAGGGTGAGCTGCCCGGGGGTGCGTGGTCCTGGCGCCGTGACCACCATGCGACCAGCTCGCGCCGCCAGCGGGGGCGGTGCCGGGAAGGGTGCTCGGGGGTCGCTCGAAATGTCATGCAAACACCCTCGCGCAAAGGTGTTGCGTGATCACGAACGGACTGTGACCTATGGGTTAAGGGTGCATCTGATAACAGAAGCTCATTTTGTCCGAAATTAAAAAGTTGAAGTCCGAGGTTCCGTCACCCTACCGTCCACCTGCGCAGTACCCTGCCGCAACGCCGTGCGTACGCCCGCTGGAAGAGCGGCACCAGCGGCCCGCCGGCCCGGCTGAACCAGGAATCCGGGCGGCTGAACGCCGTCACCGTCAGCACCACCGAGCCATCCGGCTCCAGGTCCACCAGGAACGACTCCTCGCCGCGCTCCGGATGGCCGGGCAGCGTGCCGTACGCGAAGCCGGTCCGGGTCTCCTCCGCGACCGTCCACACCACCTCGCACGGCGCGCGCAGCCGCAGCCGTCCGACCCCCAGGCCCACCACGACCGGCCGCCCGGGGGTGGCGACCGGATCCGCGGCGCGGATCGACACCCCCACCGCCCGGTGCATCCGCCAGTCCATGACCGCGCGCCCGGCCGCCTCGAACGTGCCCCGCCCGTGGCCGATGCGGGTCCGCACCCGTAGCCGGCGATAGCCGGCGGGCAGCGGCCACCGTCGGGTGGCGCCCACCTCCGGATAGGTGAGACGGGAGGCCGGGTCGGGGGCGTCGGTGGATCCCATGCCCGTACGGTACGCGGCGGCCTTACGACGAGCGGCGCCGGAACGCGGCGGCCTTACGGTGCCCAGCGCGGGAACACGGCGGCCTTACGGTCGCGGTCAGGCTTGCGCGGCGGCCTTACGGTGCCCGGCGCGGGAACGCGGCGCCCTTACGGTGCCTTCTCGGGAACGCCCCGCGGGGCACTTCCCCGGTGCGGGCGCCCGGTTATTCACTGGGCGTTCGTAAGAGCGGCATCTTGTACGGATAACAAACACAACAGCACAGCAGTTCTACGAGCAACGGAGGGCACCATGGGGCGGGAATCCGGCAGAGGGATCGGACGGCGCACGGTATTGCAGGGATCGGCGGCCGCGTCGGCGGCGCTCGCGGTGCCCGCCGTGGCGTCGGCCGCGTCGGCCACGTCCGGCGCGCCCGCTCAGGCGCTGTCGGGGCGTCCGAGCGCCCAGTGGGGCGTTCAGGTGGGCGATGTGACGACGTCTTCGGGGCTGGTGTGGGTCCGCTCCGACCGTCCGGCCCGCATGATCGTGGAGACGTCCGCGACCGAGTCGTTCGCGCGGGCCAAGCGGTGGCGGGGCCCGCTGGTCGGCCCCGGCACCGACTTCACCGGCCGCACCGCACTGCACGGCCTGCCCGCCGGGAGCCAGGTGCACTACCGGGTGCTGCTGGCCGACCCGGAGGACCCGCGCCGCACCAGTGAGGCGGTGCACGGCACGTTCCGCACGGTTCCCGAGCGCCGTAAGGACGTGCGTTTCGTCTGGTCGGGCGATCTGGCGGGGCAGGGCTGGGGCATCAACCCGGACCACGGCGGCTACCGCATCTTCGAGGAGATGCGCCGCCGCGAGCCGGACTTCTTCCTGTGCAGCGGCGACAACATCTACGCCGACGGCCCGATGACCGAGACCGTCAAGCTGCCCGACGGTTCCACCTGGCGCAATCTCATCACCCCGGAGAAGACCAAGGTCGCCGAGACGCTCGACGAGTACCGCGGCAACTTCCGGTACAACCTGCTCGACTCCGCGTTGCGCCGCTTCCACGCCGAGGTGCCGACCATCACCCAGTGGGACGACCACGAGGTGCTCAACAACTGGTACCCGGGCGAGATCCTGGTCGACGACCGCTACACCGAGAAGAACGTCGACGTGCTGGCCGCCCGCGCGCGCCAGGCGTTCGCCGAGTACTTCCCGATCAGCACGCTGCGGCCGGACGCGAGCGGCCGCGTCTACCGGGTCCAGCACCACGGCCCGCTGCTGGACGTCTTCGTGCTGGACTGCCGCACCTACCGCGACCCCAACTCGCCGGGCCGCCAGCCGAAGGACGCCCAGGGCATCCTGGGCGCCGAGCAACTCGGGTGGCTCAAGCGCGAGCTGTCGCGGTCGCGCGCGGTGTGGAAGGTCATCGCCTGCGATATGCCGCTGGGCCTGGTGGTCCCGGACGGGGACACCGACTTCGAGGCCGTCGCGCAGGGCGACCCGGGCGCCCCGCTCGGCCGTGAGCTTCAGATGGCCGACCTGCTCCGGCACATCAAGCACCGGAAGATCACCGGCACGGTGTGGCTGACGGCGGACGTCCACTACACCTCGGCGCAGCACTACGACCCCTCGCGGGCGGCGTTCAAGGACTTCGCGCCGTTCTGGGAGTTCGTCTCCGGTCCGCTGAACGCGGGTGCCTTCCCCTCGGTGAAGCTGGACGGCACGTTCGGCCCCGAGCAGCCCTTCGTCAAGGCGCCGACCGTGGCGAACGTCTCGCCCGCCGAAGGCTTCCAGTTCTACGGCGAGGTGGACATCGACGGCGACAGCGCCGAGATGACGGTCCGGCTGCGCGAGGATGGCGGCAAGGTGCTCTTCACCAAGGTCCTGCGTCCGGGTCTGGTCGGCCAGTAGCCGTATGCGGCGCGGTGCGCGGCCCCGTGCGGAACACCCGCGGGGCCGCGGACCGGGCGGCGCGCGGGAACGGCGGGTGATCCGGGGTGCCGGGCGGGAAGCCGGTCGTCAGCGGCTGCCGTCCAGGATGACGCGGGCGACCAGCGCGGGGTCGTCGTTCATGGGCACATGGCCGCAGCCGGGGAGGCGGACCAGCCGGGCGCCGGGGATGACCCGCTTGGCGCGGACGCCCTGGCGGCGCGGCAGCACCCGGTCGCGCGAGCCCCAGGCGATGGTGACCGGGACATCGGGGATGTCATGCGTGAACAGCTCGGAGTTTCCGGCGGCCAGCGTGGCGTCGAAGCCGACCGCCTCACGCATCGCCCGCGTCTCGGCGACGACCGCGGCCGGTGAACGCCGCGCGGGCCGGGCGTAGATGGCGCCGGTCAGTGCGGCCCGTCCGGCCGCGCCGCGGGCCAGCCAGGCCACCAGCGGCGGCGGCAGCACCCGCGCGCCGGCCCGCATGGCGGACAGCACGCCGAAGGCGTAGCGCCGCTCGGCCTCGTTCCAGAACTGGGCCGGGGACAGCGCGGTGACGGACCGTACGAGTCCGAGTCGGCCCAGCTCCAGGGCGAACAGCCCGCCCAGCGAGCCACGTCGGGGCGCTTGACACCAAGGGTCTCGAAGAGCGCGCCGAGCACCCGTATGACGCCGTCGAGGTCGTAGGGGATGCCGTCCGGCAGCGCGTCCGACGCCCCGAAGCCGGGCAGATCCACGGCGATCACCTCGCGGTCGACCGCGAGGATGTCCAGCACCGGCTCCCACGCCTGCCAGTGGTGGCCGATGCCGTGCAGCAGTACCAACGGCCGCCCCGCGCCGCGCCGTTCGTGGACGACCCGGGCGGTGCGGGGGCCGCCGGGGGTGGCGACGGAAAAGGAGAGGGACGCGGGCATGGGATGGCTCCTCGCGATCGGCGTTCGGGCAGGCGCGCATGCGGCGTATGAGACAGCATGTCAGCAAGAGTTACCGGAGGGTAGCCCCGGTGCCTGTGCATACGCCTACGCCGACCGCGAGCGGTGCGCGCCCCGCGCGAGTGAATCGCCGAGGGGCTGGCCCGTCGGCTCTCGGGGCGAACGGCCCCGGCGTCATGTCGACGTGCCCACACCGCGATTCCCGGCGACCCTGAGCGGCGCCGCGAGCTGAACGGCGCCTTCGCGCACTGAACGGGACCCCGGCGCCCGGGGCGCGGCGCGGTTACAGCCCGCCCGCGACCCGCAGCACCGCGCCCGTCGTGTACGACGCATCCGGCGACAGCAGCCACGCCACCGCGCCCGCGATCTCCTCCGGCTCCCCCGGGCGTCCCATCGGCACCCGCCCGGGGTTGCGCCACGGCCGCTCGGGGTCGCCCATCCGTGCGTGGATGTCGGTCAGCGTCATCCCGGGCTGGACGGAGTTGACCCGGATCCCCTCCGCCGCCAGCTCCTTCGACAGTCCGACGGTCATCGTGTCGACCGCCGCCTTGCTGGCCGCGTAGTGCACATACTCCCCGGGGCTGCCGGTCGTCGCCGCGCCCGAGGAGATGTTGACGATGGCGCCGCCCTGCCCGCCGTGGCGCGTGGACATCTCGCGCGCCGCGCGCCGGGCGCACAGCAGGGCCCCGGTCACATTGACGTCCACGACGCGGCACATCACCTCGGGTGAGGTCTCGGTGAAGCGGCCCAACGGCCCGGTGATCCCGGCGTTGTTGACCAGGCCGGTGATCGGCCCCAGCTCCTCCCGCACCCGGTCGAACATCGCCTCGACCTGCTCCGCGTCGCTGGTGTCGGCCTGGACGACCACCGACCGCACACCCTCCGCGCGCACCGCCGCCGCCCACCGCTCGGCCGCGTCCTGGGCGCTCTCGTAGCCGATGGCGACGCTGTGCCCGGCGCGGGCGAGCCGCACCGCCACCGCCGCACCGATACCGCGACTGCCCCCGGTGACCACCGTGACCTGGTCCGTGCCCATCCGCTTGCTCAGCTCCGCCCCGTAACGCATTTCGTTCCGACGGTCACCGACGATAACCGGTCAAAGGATTGGTCTTGACCAAGTTCGCACGCCGCCTTATGGTCACATTGATACTGCAACAACCTTTAATAAAGAAGCGCGCATAACTGTGAAGGCGCGCACGCCTGTCGGCCGTCGGAATCAAGGGGGACAGAGTGGGGACCACGCAGCTTGAATCGGTGCCTGAGCCCAAGTACTGGCATCTGAAGACCGTGCTCAGCGACGCGCTCGACTCGGAGTTCGCGGTCGGGGAGATCCTGCCCAACGAGCGTGAGCTGGCAGCCCGCTTCGGCGTCGCCCGCGCCACCCTCCGGCAGGCCCTCGAGCAGCTTGAGCTGGAGGGCAGGCTGCAGCGCCGCCGCGGCGTCGGCACCACCGTCGCCCCGCCCCGCGTCGGCGTGGCCGTCGGGGACTACGCCCACGGCTGGACCGACACCTCCGGTGAGGACACCTGGCAGACCGTGGACAGCACCGAGGCCGTGCCGCCCGCCGAGGTCGCCCGGCTGCTGGAGCTCGACCCCGACACCCCGGTCCACCGGGTGCGCCGCACCAGGATGACCCACGGCCAGCCGCTCGCCGCCGAGCTGCTGTACGTACCGGCCGACTCCGTCCCCGGCCTCGCCGCCATCGACACCCCCAGCGGGCTGGCCCGCGCCCGCGCGGTGCTGCGCGAGCTGCGCCGGCTTGAGCTGGAGGGCCGTGAGCAGACCGTGGAGCTCGGCTCGGCCCGCGCGGACGACGCCAAGGAGCTCGACCGGCTGCCCGGCGCCCCCGTCCTCCTCGTGACCACCCGCTATGTGGCCGAGGGCCGCACCGCGGCCGTCGCCGTGGCCACCTACCGGGCCGACACCTGCCGGCTCACCTTCGGTGACGCGGCGGGCGAGGAGCTTCTGGCGGGCTGATCCGGGCCCGTTCTGTGTCGTGGGCGCGTCTCGCGTCGCCGCCGCGTACGGCACTCCGAAACCCAGATCCCCCAACGCCCCGGCCCGCCCCGCGTCCCGCGTCAGCGGCTCGCGCGGCGGGTCGTCACCGTACTGTCGACCGCGAAAAGCTCCTGCTCCACATGGTCGAGGGCCAGCCGCAGCGCCCCCGTGGTCACCGCCGCCTCGCCCAGCAGCGAGAGCGTGACCTCCGGGGCCCGCAGACAGTAGCGGGACAGCTCATCGCGCAGCGGGGCCAGCACACCGTCCAGCCCGGCGGCCCAGCCGCCGACCACGACGACCTCTGGGTCCAGCGCCAGCACCAGGGCCGCCGTGTCGTGCACCAGCCTGCGGACGAAGCGGTCCACGGCCGCGCGGGCGCGTAGGTCGCCGTCTCGGGCCAGCGCGAAGACATGCGCGACCTGCGCCTCGTCCAGCGGGTTCAGCGGCTCCCCGGTCGTGGAGAGCACCTCCTCCGGGGCGGCCTCGCGGCCCAGCAGATGCAGCGCCCCGATCTCCCCGGCGGCGCCGCCGAAGCCACGGTGGAGCCGGCCGCCGATCAACGACCCGGCCCCCGGGCTCAACCCGGCCAGGACGAAGACCACATCGTCCGAGCCGACCGCCGCGCCCTTCCAGTGCTCGGCCACCGCCGCCGTGTTCGCGTCGTTCTCCACCAGCACCGGACAGCGGAAGGACCGCCGCAGCCGCTCGCCCAGAGGCAGCCCGGTCCAGCCGGGGAGCGCGGTGCACAGATGGACGGTGCCGTCGGCCTCGACGATGCCGGGGCTGCCCACCCCGACCGCGCGCAGCGAGAACCGGGCGACCCCCGCGCGCCGCAGCAGGTCCGCGACGGCGGTGCGCACCCGCTCCAGGCGCTCGTCGGCCGACGCCTTCTCCGAGACCTCGCGCACGATCGAGCCGAGCGCGTGTCCGTCGAGGTCCGACAGGAGCGCGGCGACCCGGTGTGCCCCTATTTCTATGCCCAGCAGATGCCCTGCCTCGGCCCGGAAGCGGAAGCGGCGCGCGGGGCGGCCCTGGCGGCGGATGCCGCCCTCCTCGGCGGGCACCTCGACCACCAGACCACTGTCGGCCAGCCCGTCGATCACGCCCTCGACGGTGGGCCGGGACAGCCCGGTCACCCGCGTGAGATCGGTGAGGCTCGCGCTTCCGGCACAGCCGCCCGCGTCGTCCGGGCCACCCTCGGTGGCCGTGCCGGACGCGGTCGCGGCGCGCAACGCGTGCAGTACCACGGCGGAGTTGATGCGTCGCAGCAGAGACGGATCCCCGCCGGTGAGCCGCCCCAACGTCGGCCTCCCTCCCAGTGCGTATCTGCCGGATCGTATCCGCTGGACGGGGAGGCGGCGAGTGCCTCCTCCCACCCGGGCCGCCCGGCCGCCGAAATGGTCATTCTGACGGGCGGCCAGATGTCCGACCCGCGCTGTTTACTGACGCCATGACCAGTACGGCGGACCAGGTGGCCACGATCGATCAGCTGCGCGCGCGGGACTTCCCCGCGCAGCGGGCCGCCGACGGGCGGGTGGAGAGCGGCCCCGGCTTCCATGTCGCCGACCTCCGCGTCAGCGAGGACTTCTGGGATGCCGATCTGACCCGGATCGAGGAAGTGCTGGAGGAGTTCGAGGCCGAGCTGAGCGTGCTGGTCCAGGTGCTGACCTTACGGTGGGGCGCCCCCGATGTCCTGGATCTCACCGGCTCCCTGGAGCGCTCGGCGATGGGCGAGCCCGTTCCGCCCCCGCTGGACACCCTGTGCGGTTACGTGCCCGAGCTGAGCATCTGGCGCCTCGACGGCCGCTGGGTCGGGCTGGGCGTGGGGCAGGGCGACCGCGAGCTGCCGTTCCAGCTCCTGGTGGCGATAGGTGAGGAGGGGACGATATGACGCCCCTCCCTCCGGCCTCGGCCTCCGCCCTCGGGTCCGCCTAGCCGTCCGCCTCGGCGGCATGGCGGAGGCGGCCGTACTCCTCCGCCATCGTCGCCAGTGTCCAGTGCGCGTTGAGCCCGCTGGGATTCGGCAGGGCCCAGATGCGGGTGTCCCCTATCGTGCGCGTCTGCGGGCCGATCGTCGCCTTCTTGTCGCCGAACGCGGCGCGGTAGGCGGTGACCCCCGCCACCGCCAGCCAGCGCGGCCGCAGCCGGAGCACCTTCTCCTCCAGGATCCGGCCGCCCTCCCGGTACTCCTCGTCGCTCAGCTCATCGGCCCGCGCACTGGCACGTGCCACCACATTGGTGATGCCCAGGCCATGGCGCACCAGCTCCGCCTGCTCGGACGGATCGAGTCGGCGAGGGGTGAAACCCGAGGCGTGGAGGGCGGGCCAGAATCGGTTGCCGGGGCGGGCGAAGTGGTGGCCGGTGGCGGCCGTCATCAGCCCGGGGTTGATACCGCAGAAGAGGACCCGCAGGCCGTCCCCGACCACATCGGGGACGAGGCGGTCGCGGGCGGCCTCCAGTTCGGCGGGGGTCATCGCCGGCGTCAGAGGATCGAGCCGGGGGTGTAGGCGGCGGCCGCCGGGCGCTCCTTGACGATCTCCTCGATCCGGGACACCACCGCACCGACCTGGTTCGCGGCCGCGCCCGTGAAGGAGAGCTTGTCGTCCATCAGCGCGTCGAGACCGGCCCGGTCCAGCGGGATGCGCTCATCGGCGGCGAGCGAGTCGAGCAGCTCATTGCGCTCGGCGCCCTGCTCGCGCATCGCCAGCGCCGCGCCCACCGCGTTCTCCTTGATCGCCTCATGGGCGACCTCGCGGCCCACCCCGGCCCGGACGGCACCCATCAGCACCTTCGTCGTGGCGAGGAAGGGCAGGTAACGGTCCAGCTCACGGGCGACGACGGCGGGGAAGGCGCCGAACTCGTCGAGCACGGTCAGGAAGGTCTCCAGCAGCCCGTCCAAGGCGAAGAACGCGTCCGGCAGCGCGACCCGGCGCACCACCGAGCAGGAGACATCGCCCTCGTTCCACTGGTCGCCCGCCAGCTCCCCGGTCATCGAGGCGTAGCCGCGCAGGATCACGGCGAGGCCGTTGACGCGCTCGCAGGAGCGGGTGTTCATCTTGTGCGGCATCGCGGACGAGCCGACCTGGCCGGGCTTGAAGCCCTCGGTCACCAGCTCGTGCCCGGCCATCAGCCGGATGGTCTTGGCCAGCGAGGACGGAGCCGCGGCGAGCTGCACCAGCGCGGTGACGACGTCGTAGTCCAGCGAGCGCGGATAGACCTGGCCGACGGAGGTGAACGCCTGCGCGAAGCCGAGGTGGGCGGCGACCCGCCGCTCCAGCTCCGCCAGCTTCTCCGCGTCGCCACCGAGCAGGTCCAGCATGTCCTGCGCGGTGCCGACCGGGCCCTTGACGCCCCGCAGCGGATAGCGGCCCAGCAGGTCCTCCAGCCGTCCGTACGCCACCAGCAGCTCGTCCGCCGCGGTGGCGAACCGCTTGCCGAGCGTGGTGGCCTGCGCCGCCACATTGTGCGACCGGCCGGCCATCACCAGCTCGGCGTGCTCGGCGGCCAGCTTGCCGAGCCGGGCCAGCACCGCGACCGTACGGTCCCGTACCAGCTCCAGGGAGAGCCGGATCTGGAGCTGCTCCACGTTCTCGGTGAGATCGCGGGAGGTCATGCCCTTGTGGACGTGCTCATGGCCGGCGAGGGCGTTGAACTCCTCGATCCGGGCCTTCACATCGTGGCGGGTGACCTTCTCTCGCTCGGCGATCGAGGCCAGGTCGACGATCTCCAGGACCCGCTCGTAGTCGGCGAGGGCGGCGTCCGGCACCTCGATTCCGAGGTCCTTCTGGGCGCGCAGCACGGCGAGCCACAGCCGCCGCTCCAGCGTCACCTTGTACTCGGGGGACCACAGGACGGCCAGCTCCGCGGAGGCGTAGCGGTTGGCCAGGACGTTCGGAATGCGCGGCTTACCAGTCACGTGCACAGAGTCTACTGGCCGTCCTCGCAGGCCAGACCGGTGGCCGAGGGACCCCTCCGAAGGGCCCCGGGGCGCGGGCGGGCGCGGGCCCTGCGGATCAGCCGCGGATGAGCTGAGGATCAGTCCTCGTACGGCAGCAGCTCGGCGCGCTTGGGGGCGCGACCGTCGCCCGAGGAGCGGCCGGTCAGCCGCCTGCCGATCCACGGCCCGAGGTGCTGGCGGGCGAACCGCACATCCGAGGTGCGGCGGGCTGTCCAGCCGACGGGCACCGCGGGCGGCAGCGGCGCGTTCCAGTCGGCCTCCGGCTCATGGCCCAGCGCCTGCCATATGGCCTCGGCGACCCGCCGGTGCCCCTCGGCGTTCAGATGCAGCCGGTCCTCGTCCCACATCCGGGGGTCCCCGACGGCCTGGGAGGCGAACAGGTCCACGACGGTCGCGTCATGCCGTGCGCCCAGCTCGTCGATGACCGAGAACAGCCGCTCCATCCGCGGCTGGAACCGCTCGAACACCGGCCCGCGCCGCCCCGGGCTGCGCATCAGCACCAGCCGCTTGCAGGTGGGCGCCAGCCGCTCGACGGCCTCCTCCAGCAGGGCGCACACCCGGCCCACATCGCATTTCGGCCGCAGCACATCGTTCAGCCCGCCGACCAGGGTCACCAGATCGGCGCCCATGGCCGCCGCCGGGCCCGTCTGCTCCTCGACGATCTGCCCGATCAGCTTGCCGCGGACCGCGAGGTTGGCGTATCGGAAGCCGGGGCTGTGGGCCGCGAGCCGCCCGGCGAGCAGATCCGCCCAGCCTCGGTAGGTGCCGTCCGGGAGCCGGTCCGACATGCCCTCGGTGAAGGAGTCGCCGACCGCGACAAAACTGCTGTAGGTGATGTTCGTCTGCATGGCGCAGGCGATCCTATCCCGGTGGGCGGGCTGCGTTGACCGCCGACCGCGAGCATGATGAGCCGCATGGCGATGACCCACATCTACTTCGAGGGCGGGGCCCGGAACGGGACGACCGCCGGCTGGAATGTGGAGCCCGGCGCGGACATCTACGACGACAACATCTTCCGGCCACCGGAGCTGTACCGGCGGACGAACCGCACCAAGGTCATCGGCCGGGTCGAGTACGTGATCTTCCGCTACGACCCGATGGGCACCCGGCCCGGCACCGGCCCAGGCAGCGCCTCCGGCCCCCGGCGCTGAGCCTCGCGCGGCCGTCCGGGCGATGCCCTCCGGTTGGCCCGCTTGGACCGCGCGGGGTTCCGCGCACCGCGTGGCGGGGCAGTCTGGTCGACGTGGATGCCTTCGAATGCGACCGCACGACCATGGCCATCGTCGCCGCCGCGCTCGCCGACGACGGGGAGGGCGCCGCCGCCCTCCTGGAGCCGCTCGAGATGCGCGATGCGTGCCGGGTCGCGGTGCGGCTCGCCGCGATGGCCGCCCATGCGCTGGTGGCGGTGGCCGAGGAGGGCGGCGGCGGACGGGAGGAGGCGCTGGCCCACTGGCAGGAGTGCATCATCGCCCATGAGTCCAGACGCACCGAGGAGTGACCGGAGGCGACGAGGAATGAGGTGCCCGACCACATAGGTGATCGGGTCAGGCCAGATGCGATCAGGCCACCAGCTCGCGCAGCACGTCCTCCATGGTCACCAGTCCCTCCAGCCGTCCGTCCGCGGCGATGACCGCCGCGAGGTGGGTGCGGCTGTCGCGCATCGCGGTGAGCACGTCGTCCAGCGGCGTATGGGACCGCACCCGGGGGATCGGGCGTAGCTGATCGGGGCGGAACGGCACATCCCGCGGCCGTGCGTCCAGCGCGTCCTTCACATGCAGATAGCCCAGGATCCGCCCGGAGTCGTCGACCACCGGGAACCGTGAGAAGCCGGTCCGCGCCGCCAGCTCTTCCAGTTCCTCGGGGGTCACTCCGAGCTGCGCCTTGACCACCTGATCCATGGGCAGCACCACATCCCGCACCCGTCGCCGGCCCAGCTCCAGCGCGTCCCGCAGCCGCTCGGTGGACCGGTCGTCCAGCAGTCCGGCCTCACTGGAGTCCGAGACCATCCGGGCCAGCTCGTCGTCCGAGAAGGTCGCCGCGACCTCGCCCTTGGGCTCCACGCGCATCAGCTTCAGCAGCCCGTTCGCCAAGGCGTTCACCCCGAAGATCACCGGGCGCAGGGCGCGGGCGAGGGCGACCAGGGGCGGGCCGAGCAGCAGCACGGTGCGCACCGGCTCGGCCAGCGCCACGTTCTTCGGCACCATCTCGCCGAACAGCATGTGCAGATAGGTGGCCACGGTCAGCGCGATCACGAACGAGATCGGGTGCACCAGCCCCAGTGGGAGCCCCACCACATGGAAGAACGGCTCCAGCAGATGCGCGATGGCCGGTTCCGCGACGGCGCCCAGCACCAGCGTGCACAGCGTGATCCCGAGCTGGGCCGCGGCCAGCAGCGCGGAGAGGTGCTCCAGGGCCCACAGCACGGACCGCGCCCGCCGGTCGCCCTGCTGGGCATGCGGATCGATCTGACTGCGGCGCACCGAGATCAGGGCGAACTCCGCGCCCACGAAGAAGGCGTTGAGGACCAGTGTCAGCAGGCCGATCAGCAACTGGAGGACGGTCATCGGCCCGCCGCCCCGTCGGCCCCGGGCCCGCCGCCGTCGCCATCGCTCCCGGCACCGCGCAGCGGCGCCCGCAGCCGGACCCGGGCCGCCCGGTGGCTCCTCACCTTCCGCACCTCCAGAGACCAGCCCGCCAGCTCGACGGTGTCGCCGACGGCCGGGATCCGGCCCAGCTCCGAGGCGATCAGCCCGGCCAGTGTCTCGTACGGGCCCGGCGGCACTCGCAGCCCGATGCGCTCCAGCTGATCGACGCGGGCCGCGCCGTCCGCGTCGTACAGCGTATGGCCCTCCGTGTCCCGGCCCATCGGCATCAGATGGGGGGTCTCGTGCGGATCGTGCTCGTCGCGGACCTCGCCGACCACCTCCTCGACGATGTCCTCCAGGGTGACGACCCCGGCCGTACCGCCGTACTCGTCGATGACCACCGCCATGCTGCGCTGCGCCGAAAGCCGGTCCAGCAGCCGGTCCACGGTGAGCGACTCGGGGACGAACAGCGGTTCGCGCATCAGATCGGAGACCGGGCGGCGGGGCCGCTCCCCGGCGGGGACCGCCAGGACGTCCTTGATGTGCACGATGCCGACGACGGTGTCCAGGCTGCCCTGGTAGACGGGGAAGCGGGACAGCCCGGTGGCGCGGGTGGCGTTGGCGACGTCCTCGGCGGTGGCCCGTACGTCCAGCGCCACCACCCGCACCCTCGGGGTCATCACGTTCTCTGCGGTGAGCTCGGAGAGGTTGAGGGTGCGGACGAACAGCTCGGCGGTGTCCTTCTCCAGCGCGCCCTCCTTGGCGGAGTGGCGGGCGAGGGCGATCAGCTCCTGCGGGCCGCGCGCGGAGGCCAACTCCTCGGCGGGCTCCAGGCCCATCCGGCGCACGGTGCGGTTGGCGGTGTTGTTGAGATGGCTGATCAGCGGGCGGAAGACGGAGCTGAAGACGCGCTGCGGGGTGGCCACGGCCTTGGCGACCGGCAGCGGTCGGGAGATGGCCCAGTTCTTGGGCACCAGCTCGCCGACGACCATCAGCACGACGGTGGACAGAAAGGTGCCGAGCACCAGCGCGGCCGAGCGGACGGCCGACTGGGGTACGCCGATCGCGGTGAGCGGCCCGGCCAGCAGGGCCGCGACGGACGGCTCGGCCAGCATGCCGACGACCAGATTGGTCACGGTGATGCCGAGCTGCGCGCCGGAGAGCTGGTAGGTGAGGCTCCGTACGGCCTTCAGCGCCCCGGCCGCGCCGCGCTCCCCGCGTTCGGCCGCCCGTTCCAGCTCGCTGCGCTCGACCGTGGTCAGCGAGAACTCCGCCGCGACGAAGGCGCCACAGGTCACCGCAAGGAGGAGCGCCACGGCCAGGAGGAGGACTTCGGTCATCGGTTCACCTCCGTCCCATGATCCGCCAGGGACCGGAGGAATGCAGCCCCCGCGCGGCCGTGCCGAGGACGGTCATGCCGGGTCAGGGGGACAGCGGCTTGACCCAGCGGCTCCACTGCGGCTGGCGCGCATAGCCCGCCGCGCTCCACGCATGGTGGGCCGGCCCGTTCTCGTTGAGCACCATCGCGTCCCCGCGCCGTCCGCCCAGGGCCGTGAAGCGCTCCTCGGCCGCCGCCAGCAGGGCCGTCGCCACGCCCCGGCGGCGGTGCCCGGGGTGGACGGCCAGCCGGTAGAGATGGCAGCGCCAGCCGTCGAAACCGGCGATCACGGTTCCGGCGAGCTCCCCGTCCCACTCGGCCAGCAGCAGCGACTCCGGGTCGCGGTCGAGCAGCCGGGCCACCCCGTCCCGGTCGTCGCTGATGCTGGTGCCCTCCGCCGCCTCTTTCCAGAAGGCGAGCACGGTGTCGAGGTCGGCGGGGGCCGCGGCCCGTATCCGAAGATCGTTCATGGCCGCATCCCACCATCAGGAGGACCGCGGCGTCGACGGGAATGCCGCCCGGTCAGCTTCCGCGCAGCTCCTCGATCACCGGGGCGAGCGCCTCCATGTTGTGCTCCAGCACGGTGAAGTACGAGAAGCCGAACCGTTTGCGGTGGGCCCGCAACTGCTCCGCCATCTCCTTCGCGTCGCCCAGCAGCAGCGCCGGGTGCTCCAGCATCTGGTCCTCGGTGAGGCCCGGTGCGTACCCGGACAGCTCACGCACCTTGGCGCGTCGGTCGGCGCTGGGCCCGGCCATCTGGATGAGGTAGTTCAGCTCGATCGCCTCACCCGGCTCATCGGCCCCCTCCGCCCGCCCCGCCTCGGCGGCGAAGCGGCGGAAGGCGCCCACCCGCTCCTCCAGTGCCTCGGGGCTGATCAGCTGCAGGGCGCCCTGGGGTTTGCCGGGGGCCTGCACCGCCCCGGTGAAGGCCGCGATGTCCGCATGGCGCGCGGCCAGCCGCAGCAGCCGGTCGCCGTTGCCGCCGAGCAGCAGCGGCGGGCGCGGGGACTGGACGGGCCGGGGCCGGTGCTCGGACTCGGTCAGCAGACGCTCCAACTCGGCCACGGTATGTACGAGGTGGTCCACCCGCTCCCGTGGTGAGCCGAAGGGCAGCCCGGCGCTGTCGTGCTCGGCCTTGACATAGCCGGCGCCCAGGCCGAGCTCCAGCCGGCCGTCGGTGAGCGCGTCGCAGGTGGCCACCTCCCGGGCGAGCAGCGCGGGATTCCAGAAGCCGGTGTTGAGCACGAAGGTGCCCAGCCGTGGGCGCTCGGTCGCCTCGGCGGCGGTGGCCAGCGCCGGGAACGGGGCGGGGTTGCCGAGGTGGTCGGGGGTCAGCAGTACGTCATAGCCGAGCTGCTCGGCATGGCGGCACTTCGCCCGCCATGCCTCGGCCGATTCAAGGGTGAGCAGATTGACTCCGAAGCGGAACGGCCTTGCCATGAGCCCTCCTTGAGCGCGGATACGGCGAACGTATCCGAGATCGGCGCCGTTCGGGATCGCAAAGCGCTCCGCTGGAAGTGCGCTGAGCTGCCGTCGATCGTCTGCGGCGCCGTCGTGGCTGGTCGCGCCCACGCGGCGGAGCCGCACATCGACACAGCCCCGCGCTCCTTCGGGGCGCCTCAGGGGCTCAGCTCAGCGGGTCGGGTTCCGGTTCGGCCCCGGGCGTGGCACTGGTGAAGATATGCATCCGCTCCAGCACCGCCTCGGCCGTGGGCCGCTCCATCCGGTCCACGATCCGGCCGTCGGCGAGGAAGAGCACCAGGTCGGAGTGGGCGGCGGCGCTCGGGTCGTGGGTGACCATGACGACCGTCTGGCCCAGCTCGTCGACGGCCTCCCGCAGAAAGCGCAGCACCTCCAGGCCCGACCGTGAGTCCAGGTTGCCGGTGGGCTCGTCCGCGAAGATCAGCTCGGGGCGGGAGGCGAGCGCCCGGGCGCACGCCACCCGCTGCTGCTGTCCGCCGGAGAGCTGGGCGGGCCGGTGCCGCAGCCGGTCCCGCAGCCCGAGCTTGTCGATGACCCGGTCCACCCACTCCCGGTCGGGTTTGTGGCCCGCGATGTCCATGGGCAGGGTGATGTTCTCGGCCGCGTTGAGCGTGGGCAGCAGATTGAACGACTGGAACATGAAGCCGATCCGGTCGCGGCGGAGCTGGGTCAGCTCCTTGTCGCCCAGGCCGGTGATCTCGGTGTCGCCCAGCCAGGCCTGGCCCGACGAGACCGTGTCGAGACCGGCCAGACAGTGCATCAGGGTGGACTTGCCGGATCCGGACGGGCCCATCACCGCGGTGAACCTGCCCCGTTCGATCTCCACGTCCACCGCGTCCAGCGCGAGCACGGCCGTTTCGCCGCTGCCGTACGCCTTGGTCAGGGACCGGGCGCGGGCCGCCGCATGGGCGCCGCCCTCCGCGAACCCGTCCGTCTTCGTTGCCGCCGGTGTGGACACGATGCCTCCCCGTATCGGAACGTCGTGCCCTCGATGGTAGGGACCCGGCCGCCGATGCGCCCCCCCATGGACGCGGGCGTACACGAATGCGATGACCGACGGGAGGGCGACGCGGGGGCGCGAACGCGATGCCGGGCGCGCCCGCGGTGACGACGGGAACGTGATGCCCCGGCGTTACGGATGCGCAGGCGAGACCGGACGGCGCGCGGCGCCCAGCACGCACGGGGACGTCGGCAGCGTCGGGCCCCGCTCGGGGATGCGCAGCCGGCGGTGGCCGATCGGCTCGAAGCCCGCGGCCGCGATCGCCGATCGCACCTCGCGCGCCGTATGGCAGCCGCCGAACATCAGCGGCCACACCGTGCGGTCCAGCGCCCGCTGGGTGGTCGCCAGGACCCGCCCCTCGGCGCGTCCGTGCTCGAGGAAGCGCAGTTCACCGCCGGGCCGCAGCACCCGCAGCAGCTCCGCGAGCGCGCGCCGCACATCGCGCACCGAGCACAGCACCAGACAGGCCACCGCCGCGTCGAACGCCTCGCTCTTGACCGGCAGCGCCTCGGCGACGCCCGGCACCACGTCCACCGGCACTCCGGCCCGCAGCCCCACCCGAGTGGCCAGCCGCCGCAGATGGCGCTCGGGTTCGATGGCGACCACCTCGGAGACGGCTTCGGGGTAGTGGGGGAAGTTCAGCCCGTTGCCCGCGCCGATCTCGATGACCCGGCCGGACAGCCCGGCCAGCAGCTCGCCGCGCAGCTCACCGACCCCCGCCCGCTCGTCGGCCAGTGGGCCCATTCTGGCGTAGCAGCGGGCGAAGAGCGGGTGGTGGACGGCGTCACGCGGGGGTGTGCGACGGCATACGGGCATGGGAGCTCCCCCTTGTCCCAGGTACGGACGATGGACCGATACCGGGATTCTGCCCACGCGGGGGGCGTCGCTACGCGGCCAGCCGCACCGCGTCCCAGCTCCCGTCCAGCCGGGGCGCCAGCCAACCGGGCGCCTGGGTGCGGAAGTCGGCCGGCGGAAGGGCGGGGGCGCCCTGGGGGATGGCGCCCAGCAGCGGGACACCGGACGAATCCGGCAGATCGGCCACATTGCAGCGGGAGGCGAGATCCGCGGCGGCGGGCCAGCTTCCGATGACGACCCCGGGGCACTCCAGCCCGCGGACGCGCAGCGCCTCGGTGGTCAGGGTGGTCGCGTTGAGCGTGCCGAGGCCCGCGTGGGCGACGACGAGGACGGGCGCGCCGAGCAGCCGGGCCGCGTCGGCGAGCGTCGCCCCCGTCTCGTCGAACCGTACGAGCAGCCCGCCCGCGCCCTCGACCAGCACCAGATCGTGCTCGGCGGCCAGCTTCTCGGCCGCCTCCGCCACCTCGTGCGGCCGCACCGGCGGCCGTCCGGCGCGGCGGGCGGCGGTGGCGGGGGCCAGCGGCTCGGGGTAGCGGGCGAGTTCGAGCAGGGTCACCGCACCGGCGAGCCGGGCCACCTCGGCGGCGTCGCCCGGTTCGCCCTCCGCGACACCGGTCTGGGCGGGTTTGAGCACCGCCACCGAGCGGCCGCGGGCGAGCGCCGCGGCGGCGACGGCCGCCGTGCTGACGGTTTTTCCGATTTCGGTGCCCGTGCCGGTGACGACCAGTACTGACATCTTCGTTTCCATTGCCTTTCGCTTTCGTTCGTGCTCCCGGTCTGCCCCGGTGTGCGGCCGGTCCCCTCCTGTGGGTGGGAGGCCGACCGCGAGCGGAGCAGGCGGGTCAGACGGCCGCGGCCGCGGCCGCCCGTACCGCCGTGCAGATCCGGGCCAGATCGTGGTCGCCCGTGATGTACGGCGGCATGGTGTACAGCAGATCGCGGAACGGGCGCAGCCATACGCCCTCGCGCACCGCGGCCCGCGTCGCCGCCGCCATCCCCGCGTCGTCCAGCGGACGGTCCAACTGGACGACGCCGATCGCGCCGAGCACCCGCACCTCCCGGACGCCCGGCAGCTCGGCCGCCTCCGCGAGCCCGTCCCGAAGCCCGGTCTCGATCCGCTTGACCTCCTGCCGCCAGTCGTAGGAGAGCAGCAGATCGATCGAGGCGCAGGCGACGGCCGTGGCCAGCGGATTGCCCATGAACGTCGGGCCGTGCGCGAGCACCGGCACCTCGCCGCGCGAGATGCCGTCCGCCACCCGCGGGGTGCACAGCGTGGCGGCGAGGGTCAGATAACCCCCGGTCAGCGCCTTGCCCAGACACATCACATCGGGGCACACCCCCGCGTGCTCGGCCGCGAAAAGCGTGCCCGAGCGGCCGAAGCCCGTGGCGATCTCGTCGAACACCAGCAGCACATCGTGCTCGTCGCACGCCTCGCGCAGCACCCGCAGCAGCGCGGGGGAGTGGAAGCGCATCCCGCCCGCGCCCTGCACCACCGGCTCCACGATCACCGCGGCCAGCTCATGGGCGTGACGGGCCACCAGCTCACGTACGTGTGCCTCGTACGCCGGGTCGGGGTCCGCGTCGAATCCGGGCGGCGGCGCGTCCGCGAAGATCTGCTCTGGCAGCACACCGGACCACAGCCGGTGCATTCCGCCGTCCGGGTCGCACACCGCCATCGGCTGCCAGGTGTCGCCGTGGTAGCCGCCGCGCCAGGTCAGCAGCCGCCGCTTGGCGGGGCGGCCGAGGGAGCGCCAGTACTGCAGGCACATCTTCACCGCGACCTCGACCGACACCGAACCGGAGTCGGCCAGGAACACATGGCGCAGCGGCTCCGGTGTGATCTCCACCAGACGGGTGGCCAGCCGGACGGCGGGCTCATGGGTGAGCCCGCCGAACATCACATGGCTCATCCGGTCAAGCTGACCCCGCGCGGCGTCGTTGAGCGCCGGGTGGTTGTAGCCGTGGATGGCGGACCACCACGACGACATGCCGTCCACCAGCTCGCGGACGCCCTCCACCGGCTCGGCCAGCCGCAGCCGGACCCCGGCCGCGGACTCCACGACCAGGGGGTCCTGGCGGCCGGGCATCGGGCCGTACGGATGCCAGACGTGCTCGCGGTCCAGCGCCCGCAGCTCGGCCGGGGTCAGCGGCTCAGGCATTGGGCGGCAGATCCGTGCCCGCGCCGCGGCGGCGCACCGCGACCAGATCGGCGTGGGACCCCTCCGTGGCCGCCGGGGTGGAGACCGTGGCGCCGGCCGTCGCCTGGGCGGGTACGGCGTCGGCGGGCGCGGCGTCACCGCACGGGCCGCAGCCACCGCCCTCCGCGCCGTGGCCGCCGCAGCCGGAACCGGCGGCGGCGAGCGCGTCCGCGCGGTGCGCGGGCAGCGTCGTGGTGTCGGTGCCCTCCACCTCGAAGCCCGCGTCGGCGATCATCGCCAGATCGTCCTCGCCCGCCTGGCCCTCGGTGGTCAGATAGTCGCCGAGGAAGATCGAGTTCGCCAGGTTCAGGGCCAGCGGCTGCAGCGTCCGCAGATGGATCTCGCGGCCGCCCGCGAGCCGCACCTCCACGTCCGGGCAGACGAACCGCACCATCGCCAGGATCCGCAGACAGCGCTGCGGGGTGAGGTTCCAGTCCCCGGCCAGCGGGGTGCCCTCGATCGGGATGAGGAAGTTGACCGGCACCGAGTCCGGGTCCAGGTCGCGCAGCGAGAAGACCACGTCCACCAGGTCCTCGTCCGACTCGCCCATGCCCGCGATCAGGCCGGAGCAGGCGGACATCCCCGCCGCCTGGGCCTGCTGCACGGTCGAGACCCGGTCGGCGTAGGTGTGGGTGGTCGTGATGTCGCCGTAGGTCGCCTCGGAGGTGTTGAGGTTGTGGTTGTACGCGTTCGCCCCCGCGTCCTTCAGCCGCTCGGCCTGGCCGTCGGACAGCAGCCCCAGACAGGCGCAGATCTCGACATCCTGGTGCTCCTCCTTGATGGCGGCGATGGTCTGGGAGACCCGGTCCACGTCGCGGTCGGTGGGACCGCGTCCGCTGGCCACCAGGCACACCCGCTTGGCGCCGCCCGCGACCCCGGCGCCCGCCGCGGCGGCCGCCTGCTCCGGCTTGAGCCAGGTGTACTTGAGGATCTCGGACTTCGAGCCCAGCCGCTGCGAGCAGTAGGAGCAGTCCTCGGGGCACAGCCCCGACTTCAGGTTGACCAGATAGTTGAGCTTCACCCGCCGCCCGAACCAGGCGCGGCGCACCTTGCCCGCCGCGGCCACCACATCGAGCACCTCGTCATCGGAGGTCGCCAGGACGGCGAGCGCTTCTTCGCGGGTCGGCGATTCGCGCCGCAACCCCTTGTCCACCAGCGTGTTCAGCAGGTCCATGGCGACGATCCTTTCCTACCCCACCGCTTCCGGCCAAGGAGGGACCGTACAAGACGCGCGGATCGGGGTGTGGGTATTGCCACACCATGACCGGGCATGGAGGGGGCTACGTTCTATCCGGACCCGACAGTCGGTGCCCTTGACGAGGCCAGGAAGGCGAGACAGCCGATGCCCCAGGACCGCCCGGACGACGCGTTCGCATGGATCGACGCACAGCGGGAGCGGCGCGACCGGGCCGGGCTGGTGCGCCGGCTCAGCCCCCGGCCCGCCGACTCCCCGCTGCTCGATCTGGCGAGCAACGACTATCTGGGGCTGGCCCGCCACCCGGAGGTGACGGCCGCCGCGGCCGCGGCGGCAGAGCGCTGGGGTGCGGGGTCGACCGGATCGCGCCTGGTCACCGGCTCGACCGAGCTGCACACCACACTGGAGCGGGAACTCGCCGACTTCTGCGGTTTCGAGGCGGCCCTGGTGTTCTCCTCCGGCTACGCCGCCAATCTGGCCGCCGTCTCCGCGCTGAGCGGCCGGGACGCGCTGATCGTCTCCGACGCGGGCAATCACGCCTCGCTCATCGACGGCTGCCGGCTCTCCCGCGCCGAGGTCGCCGTCGTCCCGCACGCCGACCCGGACGCTGTGCGCAAGGCGCTGGGCGCGGCCGATGAGGACGCGCGGGGCGAGGCCACCGAGGAGACCGGAGCGGTCCCCGCGCGCCGGCGCGCCCTCGCCGTCAGCGACTCGGTCTTCTCCGTCGACGGCGACGCCGCCCCGCTGGCCGCCCTCGCCGGGGCCTGCCGTGCCCACGGCGCGGCGCTGGTGGTGGACGAGGCGCACGGCCTGGGGGTGCTCGGCGAGGGCGGACGCGGCGCGGTGCACGGGGCCGGGCTCGCGGGCGCGCCGGACGTGGTGGTCACGGCCACCCTCTCCAAGTCGCTGGGCAGCCAGGGCGGGGTGGTGCTGGGGCCCGCCCGGGTGATCGAGCACCTGGTGAACACCGCACGCACGTTCATCTTCGACACCGGACTCAACCCGGCGGCCGTGGGCGCCGCCCTGGCGAGCCTGCGGCTGCTGCGCCGGGGACCGGAGCGCGCCGCCCGCGTCCGTACGGTCGCCATGGGGCTGTACGGACGGCTGACCGCCGCCGGGCTGACCGCGGTGCGGCCGGACGCGTCGGTGGTGTCGGTGCGGGCCCCGTCGCCGGAGCAGGCGGTGCGCTGGGCGGCGGATTGCCGCGCGGCCGGGCTGCTGGTGGGGTGCTTCCGCCCGCCGTCCGTCCCGGACGGCATCTCGCGGCTGCGGCTGACGGCGCGTGGGGACCTGACGGATGAGCAGGTCGAGAGGGCGGTCGACGTGATCGTGAAGACCGCGCCGACCGCCTGATGGCTCACTGACGGGAGGGATGAACGGATCAGCCGTTCACAGGCGGAACAGATACTTCACTGACGGATCAGCTTCCGGTTCCGGCCGAGCGGGAAGTGGCGGAGCCGGGGCCGTCGTCCTTGAGCCCCTCGAGGAAGGAGACCCAGGTCGACGGGGTGAACAGCAGGACGGGGCCCGCCGTGTTCTTCGAATCGCGCACGCCGAGCTGGTCGGACCCCAGCAGGGCCGTCTCGACGCAATTGTTCATGCCGACGCTGTAGCTGCTGCGCAGCCAGTGGACGGACTTGGCGGACATACTGAACATGGTGCCCCCTCAGGCGCCGCCCCCGATTTTGTTGATGAAGGACAACGATTCCTCAGGTGTCAGGGCGCGGGTCCGCAGTACTTCGAACGCGGCGCTGTACGCCCGGAGGTCTTCTTTCCGCTCCAGATAGAGGCTACTCGTCAGGTGGTCGAGAACTACTACGTCCAGGTCACTAATGTGCGGAAAAGAGAAAATAATGAAAGGACCTGTCATACCAATGGGCATTCCGATGGAGAATGGCAGCACCTGCAGCTCCACCTGAGGCAATACGCAGAGTTTGGCCAGATGGCTCAATTGCGCCGCCATCACGTCGGGTCCGCCCACCTCGCGCCGCAGCGCCGCCTCGTCCAGCACCGCGTGCAGCCGCAGCGGCCGCTCGCCGTGCAGCACCGACTGCCGCGCGATCCGCACCTCCACCAGCGAGTCCACCTGGGCCCGCGGCAGATCCGGGAGCGCCGCGAGGGTCACCGCCCGGGCGTAGTCCGGCGTCTGCAGCAGACCCGGCACCACCGTGGTCTCCAGGGTGTACGCGTCCGACGCCTCCGCCTCCAGGCTGATGAAGTCCCGGTAGGCGGGCGGCAGTAGATCGCGATACGCGTACCACCAGCCGCGCCGTGACCCCTCCGGATCCGAGGCGCCCCCGCGGCACAGCGCCTCCAGCAGGGCGCGCAGCTCCGGGTCGGCGACCTCGTAGACCTCCAGCAGCCGCGCCACATCCGAGGGTTTGGCCCCGCTCCGGCCGGTCTCGATCCGGCTCACCTTCGACTGATGCCAGCCCAGCCGGAGGGCGACCTCACCACTGGTGAGTCCGGCCAGATCGCGCTGGCGGCGGAGTTCCGCGCCGAGCTTGCGACGGCGCACCGCCGGGCCGTACCGCATGAGTTCTCCCTCCCGCCTTTCCCTTGCCGGCGCGTCACCCACAGCGCGTGTCGCACCAGTGGCCCAGTGTGCCTTCCAAATCCGGTTTTCCGTAGCAGAGTTCACCGCTTTGGGCGACAGATATATGCATAACTCGGTGGATCGCCCCCGTTACAGCGGCCATCGGTGGCACTCTG
Organism: Streptomyces violaceusniger Tu 4113; assembly: GCF_000147815.2. NCBI lineage: Bacteria > Bacillati > Actinomycetota > Actinomycetes > Kitasatosporales > Streptomycetaceae > Streptomyces > Streptomyces violaceusniger. Next base: position 3,709,700 of record NC_015957.1, read on the forward strand.
ACGCGTAGAGCCGTCAGGGCAGCCCACGACACCGGCTTCGCAGCTCCACCTTCCAACGCGTCCGCAGCCGGGCCCCGGCGGGAAAGGGACAGGCCGTCATGGCAGACCATCAGGAAGCATCCGTCACTCTGCCGAGCGCACCGGCGTCGGTTCCCGCGGCACGCGCTTATGTCACGGACGTGCTCGCCGAATGGGGGCTCGGGCAGGGCGGAGAGGCCGCCGACACCGTGCGGCTGATCGTCTCCGAGCTCGCCACCAACGCCGTGGAGCACACCGTGGGCCAGTCGCCCACCTTCACCGTGGACCTACGGCTCGACCGCGAGCAGCGGCTGGAGATCGGGGTCACCGACAGCCACCCCCAATGGCCCCGCTGGCTGCCGCTGGCGACCCAGCAGGACAGCGGGCGCGGCATGGTCATCGTGCGCTGTCTGGCCGCGGAGTCGGGCGGCGAGGTGTTCGTCACCCCGACCGCGGACGGCGGCAAGACCGTCTGGATCGCCCTGCCGTGGACCGTGCCGGTCCGTTGACCCCGCTCACAGCACGCGCTGGGCCTGCCCCTCCGAGGCCCGCGCCTCGGCGAGCTGACGGATCCGGGTGAAGACCCGCCCGGCGTCCGGGCCGATCAGATAGTGCGGCATGTCGCCGCGCTCGATCACCCCGTACCGGCTCGTGCCCAACAGATACGAGGAGTACAGGATCAGCCCGCTCGGCCGGTGCATATCGACGGTGAGCGCCGAGAAGCCCGGGAACTCGTCCGTCTGATAGACGTGCAAGCCGTCCGCCTCCGCTCCATAGCGCTCCTTGAAACGCCCGAACCGCTCCAGCGAATCCTTGATCTTCCGCGTCATGTCCTCCTGGTACTGCCGGGAGAGCGTGGCCGCCGCGTCCGAGGACGGGTCCAGCAGATAGCAGCGGTAGGTGCCGCCCCGGCGCAGCAGCCCGAGGATCGCGTCGCGGAAGCGGGCCGGACGCTCGGTGGTGACCAGCCGGCCGGAGGAGGTGCGCAGCGCCGTCCCCATGTCGAGGACCTCCTCGCCCGCCGCGTCCAGCAGCCGCGCCTTCTCCTGGGGGCTCGGCCGCTCCGGATACGCGTGCACCGGGGAACCGTCCGAAAGCCCCCGGCCCGCGAGCCACGCCTTGGCCGCCCCGCCCGGACCGCCGTCGCCCGCCATCAGATAGACGTCCTTGCCCTCATGGCTTCCCACATGGGCGAACAGCTCCGCATACGGCCCCGCGGTGCGGTACACATCCTCCGATACCGCGAGGCAGTCCGCCGGAGTCGCCTTCTCCAGATGCGCGGCCAGATTGATGTCGGGGGAGTGGATGGTGCCGGTCCGGCCCTCGCCGGTGTGCCGTATCGCCCCCTTGTGCAACGCCATCCGCACATGCAGCTCCCCGTCCACCCCCGCCTGGGCGAACTCGTCGCGCAGATGGCGCAGATCCAGGGTGAGAAAGGTGCGGGCCGCCTCCAGCGCGACATCGCGGGCCACGCTCTCGCTGTCGTCGTGGACCGCGAAGAAGCCCCCGTCGCCGCGCCAGCTCCATAAGTCGCTGCGGGCACAGCGCCGCTGCGCCGAGAGCTGCCCGATCCGGGCGCGCATCCGCTCGCGCAGCAGATCGAAGGCGTGCGCGGCGCGGTCCCTGGGGTTCGAGCGGACGATCGTCGAATACCCGGAGGTGTCGACGAAGAGGAGATACACCTGGTCGTAGGTCCGGTCGGCCTGGAAGGGCTCGCCGTGCAACGGGTCGTTCATACCGGCACCGGACCGCGCTCGACGCCGCCGCGCTCCCGGCGGAACCCATCGTCGTCGTCGGGATACGCCATGCGATGCCTCCGGTGGTCGACGGGGCCGGTCCACAGCGGTGTGGCCCGGCCCCGTCAACCTACCCACGGTCACTGACACCTACGGCGGGGTCAGCGCACATGTCCGTACCAGACCTTCTTGGTCCAGATCCGCTCCAGCCGCACCACCGTGCCGGTCTTGGGGGCGTGCCAGATCCGGCCGCCGCCCGCGTACAGGCCGACGTGGTAGACCCCGCTCCCGGAGTGGAAGAACACCAGGTCCCCGCCCTTGCGGGAGCCGGCCTTGATGTGGCGGGTCCGGTTGTACTGCGCGGCCGCGGTGCGCGGCAGCCGCTTCCCGGCCCGCTTGTAGGCGTACAGCGTCAGCCCGGAGCAGTCGAAGCGCTTGGGCCCCTCCGCGCCGTACTTGTACGGTGCGCCCTTCTTGGACGCCGCGATCCGCAGCGCCTTGGCCGCGACGGTCGCCGCCTCGGCCTCGGGTGGATACCCCGGGGTCGCCACGGTGCCCCCCACAGCGGCGACGGTGAGGGCGGAGACGGCGCTGGCTCGCGAGAACATCCTGGGGATACGTATGTGCGCAGACATCACGCGCCACCCTTCGTGGGCCGACCCCGCCCCGGTGTGGTGGCGGAGTCCTGTCGTCCCCTGGGATGGTCACGCAGCCGCGCGGCCGGTTCCGAGTCGAGAGGGCGCGGTGTGACGGTGGTCACGGCGGGGCCGTTCGGGTGGTGCCGGTCGCTCCGCCCCACGTCCGTGACCTGCGCGAACGGGCGCGTCGAGGCATGGTGGGGCGGGCGGGACGCGGACCCGGGGCGCCCGCGGGCCGCAAGCCGACCCCGCCCCGGCCGCCGGAATCCCGCTCCGCCGTTCGGGCGACGGCTCGTGCCCCGGCGGGCGACGGTCCCGCGCCCCTGGCGGGCGACGGTCCCGCGTCCCCGGCGGGCGACGGTCCCGCGTCCGCGGCGGGCGACGGCCCGCGCCCCGACGGGCGCGTCTCAGGCGCGCAGCGCCGGGGGCAGTGTGACCCGCTCCGCGCGTCGCTCCCCGTCCAGCACCCGCAGCGCCCGGGCCAGGGTCGCGGTGTGCAGCTCGCTCTCCCCGCGCTCATGCATCAGCGCCAGCGCGTCCCGTAGCGCGGTGGCCTTCCCCACCAGGGCCTGGGCGGCCCGCAGACCGCCGTAGGTGTCGCGGCCGCGCGCCGGATTGATCCGGCCCAGCAGATCGACCACGTCCAGATAGCCGTCCACGACGCTCCCCTCGGCGCGGGTGAGCGCGGGCAGCGGTGGCAGCTCGGGTGGCAGCACCGCGCTCACCTCGACCGCAGCGGCGCGCCCGGCCGCTTACGGCTCTGGGTGACCTGGTCCACCAGCCCGTACGCCACCGCGCTCTCGGCGTCGAAGATCTTGTCGCGGTCGATATCGGCCCGGATCCGCTCGGCGCTCCGGCCGGTGTGCCGCACCAGCATCTGCTCGAGCGTCTCCTGGGTGCGCCGCAGCTCATTGGCCTGGATCTCGAGATCGGAGGTGGTGCCCTCGACCGGCTCGGCGAACCCGGCCTGGTGGATGAGGATCCGCGCCCCCGGCAGGGCCAGCCGCTTGCCCGGGGTGCCGGCGGCCAGCAGCACGGCGGCCGCCGAGGCGGCCTGGCCCAGGCAGATCGTCTCGACGTCGCAGGAGATGAAGTGCAGGGTGTCGTAGACCGCCGTCATGGCCCCGAACGAGCCGCCGGGCGAGTTGATGTAGAGCGAGATGTCCTGGCCGGGCGCGGCGTGCTCGAGATGGATGAGCTGCGCGATCACATCGTTGGCGGCGGTGTCGTCGATGGGGGTGCCGAGGAAGACGATGCGCTCGGAGAGCAGCTTGGAGTACGGGTCCATGGTGTGCGTCCCCGAACTGGTGCGCTCGGTGAACTCGGGCAGGACATAGCGCGCGGTCGATCGTTCCATCGCGTCACCTCTCGGCGTCGTCGGGCGTCGTTGGCTTGGCTCCGTAAGAAATGTACAGGACGTACATCCCGATATGATGGGAGCATGGCTTACGAGATTCCGGTGACGCAAGCCCGTGCAGAGCTCGCGGAGCTGATCAACCGCGTGGTGTACGGCGGCGAGAGGGTGGTCGTCACGCGCCACGGGAAGCCGCTTGTCGCCCTGGTCTCCGCCGCTGACCTGCGGCGGCTGGAGGAGATGGAGGCGGACGCGGAGGAGCGCGCGGAGGAGCAGGTGATCAGTACCGTGTCATCGACGCGCCCCACCTCGTCCGCTCCGGGCGAACGGCGGCGCTTCGGCATCGCGGCGGAACACAACGGCCCGGACGCCGGGGATCGGCGTCCGGGCCGCGAGAAGTGACGGACGGGACGAGACCGGCTCAGCGCCGGTCGGGTGCTGGGACGCTCGTCAGGAGCTGAGCGTCCAGATGGCGTTGGCGATGGCGTCGGTGTTCAGGTCCAGCGCCTTGTCGTCGATGTTCGACGCCTTGTCGCAGGCGGAGTGGTAGCACGGGTCGAACGCCTCGCCCGCCTTGCCGCCCCACTTGTCGGCCTGCTCCTGGCTCATGGTGGCCTCGGCGCCGGTGAACAGACCGCCGACCCGCACCCCCGCGTCCTTGAACGGGGCGTGGTCCGAGCGGCCGTCGCCCTCGGTCTCCGGGTCGGTGGAGATGTTCTTCGCGGAGTACCAGTCGGTGAAGACCTTCTCCAGCTCGGGGTCGTCGTCGTAGACGAAGTAGCCCGGGTTGGGTGAGGCGAGCATGTCGAAGTTGAGATAGGAGTCGATCTTCGACTTGTCGCCGTCCGCCAGGCTGTCGACGTAGTGCGTCGAGCCGACCATGCCGTCCTCCTCGTCGCCCCACCAGGCGAACCGCAGGTGCTTGGTGGGCTGGAGGTCGGCCTTGGCCACGGCGAGCGCGATCTCGAGGATCGCGGCCGAGCCGGAGCCGTTGTCGTTGATGCCGGGGCCGGCCTCGACCGAGTCGAGATGCGATCCGGCCATCACGACCTTGTCCTCGGAGCCGCCCTTCCAGTCGGCGATGAGGTTGTAGCCCTTCTTGCCGCCGGAGGTGAACTCCTGGACGGAGGTGGTGAATCCGGCCGCGTCCAGCTTGCCCTTGATGAAGTCCACGGACTTCTGGTAGCCGGGCTGGCCATGGGCGCGGTTCCCGCCGTTGGCGTCGGCGATGGACTGCAGTTCGCCCAGATCGGCCTTGACCGCCGCGACGTCCACGTCGGGGGCCGCGGCCTGGTTGTTGATGGTGGCCTCGGCGCCGGAGGCGCCGGTCAGCAGGGCCGCGGTGAGCGCGGCACCGGTTGCCGCCGCGAGGGTTCCACGGCGAAATGACACTATTCGCTTCACAGTTGGGCTCCGTTGTGATGTGGGGGGTTGGAGCGGAGCAGGTGAATCATGGTGGTGCGGTCATGAGAATCGGGGGTACGCGGCGGGCCGTCAAGTGCGATAGGCGGACACAGGGGTCCGCCGAGCGGAAATCGGGTGCGGGGCCGGAGCGTGTCCGAGACCCGCCCGACCGGCTTGACCAGCGTCGATGGGGACTGATCAGTTAACGCTGACGAAACGCCATGGAACTAGCCTGCTCAGGCCGGGTGCGAGCCGCCCCGGACGTGCTGAGCGGGTGGTTTCCGCCGGGCAGGACGAGGATGAGGTGGGAAGCATGCAATTGACCCCACATGAGCAGGAACGTCTGCTCATCCATGTGGCCGCCGACGTGGCCGAGAAGCGACGGGCCCGGGGCGTGCTCCTCAACCACCCCGAGGCGACGGCGCTGATCACCGCCCACATCCTGGAGGGGGCCCGCGACGGCCGCGGCGTCGCCGAGCTGATGGCCTCCGGCCGCCAGGTGCTCACCCGCGACGAGGTCATGGAGGGCGTCCCCGAGATGCTCCACGACGTCCAGGTCGAGGCCACCTTCCCCGACGGCACCAAGCTCGTCACCGTCCATCAGCCGATCGCCTGACGGGAGGGCGTATCCGTGATCCCCGGAGAGATCCGCCACGCCGATGAGCCGGTGACCCTCAACGAGGGGCGGCCCGTCACCCGTCTCACCGTGCTCAACGCCGCCGACCGGCCCGTCCAGGTCGGCTCCCACTACCACTTCGCCGAGGCCAACCCCGGCCTCGACTTCGACCGCGCCGCCGCCCACGGCAAGCGGCTGAATATCGCCGCGGGCACCGCCGTGCGCTTCGAACCGGGCATCCCCGTCGAGGTCGCCCTGATCCCGATCGCGGGGGAGCGGATCGTGCCGGGGCTGCGCGGGGAGACGGGAGGACGGCTCGATGGCTGAGCTCCACCGCGCGGCGTACGCCGATCTCTTCGGCCCCACCACCGGGGACCGCATCCGGCTCGCCGACACCGACCTGTTCATCGAGATCGAGGAGGACCGCAGCGGCGGTCCCGGCCGGGCCGGGGACGAGGCGGTCTTCGGCGGCGGCAAGGTGATCCGCGAATCCATGGGCCAGTCCCGCGCCAGCCGCGCCGAGGGCACCCCCGACACCGTGATCACCGGCGCGGTCGTGCTCGACCACTGGGGCGTCGTCAAGGCGGATATCGGCCTGCGCGACGGCCGTATCACCGGCATCGGCAAGGCCGGGAACCCCGACACCATGGACGGCGTCCACCCCGACCTCGTCATCGGGCCCGAGACCGAGGTCATCGCGGGCAACGGCAGGATCCTCACCGCTGGCGCCATCGACGCCCATGTCCACTTCATCTCCCCGACCCTCATCGACCAGGCGCTCTGCTCCGGGATCACCACCCTCGTCGGCGGCGGCACCGGCCCCGCCGAGGGCACCAAGGCGACCACCATCACCCCCGGCCCCTGGCATCTCGCCCGGATGTTCGAGGCCTTGGAGGGATATCCGGTCAACATCGGACTGCTCGGCAAGGGCAACACCGTCGCGCGCGAGGCGATGTGGTCCCAACTGCGCGGCGGAGCCCTCGGATTCAAGATCCATGAGGACTGGGGGGCGACCCCCGCCGCCATCGACGCCTGCCTCGGCGTCTGCGAGGAGAGCGGCGCCCAGCTCGCCATCCACACCGACACCCTCAACGAGGCGGGCTTCGTCGGTGACACCCTCGCCGCCATCGCCGGGCGCTCCGTCCACGCGTATCACACCGAGGGCGCGGGCGGCGGGCACGCACCCGACATCATCACCGTGGTCTCCCAGCCGAATGTGCTGCCCAGCTCCACCAATCCGACCCGCCCGCACACCGTCAACACGGTCGATGAACACCTCGACATGCTGATGGTCTGCCACCACCTCAACCCGGCCGTCCCCGAGGACCTCGCCTTCGCCGAGTCCCGCATCCGGCCCAGCACCATCGCCGCCGAGGACGTACTGCACGACCTCGGCGCGATCTCGATCATCTCCTCCGACTCCCAGGCCATGGGACGGATCGGCGAGGTGGTGCTGCGCACCTGGCAGACCGCGCATGTGATGAAACGGCGGCGCGGAGCCCTCCCCGGCGACGGCCGCGCCGACAACCACCGGGCGCGTCGCTATGTCGCCAAATACACCATCAACCCGGCGGTGGCCCAGGGCCTCGACGGGGAGATCGGCTCCATCGAAACCGGGAAGCTGGCCGATCTCGTGCTGTGGGACCCCGCGTTCTTCGGCGTCAAACCGCAACTGGTGATCAAGGGCGGACAGATCGCCTACGCGCAGATGGGCGACGCCAACGCCTCCATCCCGACCCCGCAGCCGGTCCTGCCGCGCCCCATGTTCGGCGCGCTCGGCCGCGCGGCGGCCACGGGCTCGGTCAACTTCGTGACCCAGGCGGCGCTGGACGACGGGCTGGTGGACCGGCTGGCGCTCGGTAAGCGGTTCGCCCCGATCCGCTCCACGCGAGGGGTCACCAAGGCGGACATGCGGGAGAACGACGCCCTGCCGCGAGTCGAGGTCGACCCCGACACGTTCACGGTGACGATCGACGGCGAGCCCGTGGAACCCGCCCCGGCGGCGGAACTCCCCATGGCCCAGCGGTACTTCCTCTTCTGACGGGGCCCGTCATGACCACGAACGAGATCCCGCAGCCCACGCCCCGGGACGGCCGCGGCGGTCCGGCCACGGGTGGGCCGCCGGCGGACCTTCCCCAACCCCGCCCCTCCCCGCAACCAGGGGGCGCCGCCCCCTGGACCCCCGACAACCCGCCCCCGGACGGACCGCATCAGGCCCGCCGGCCGGCGGGAGGCATGCCGGTAGGGCGAGCGGCGGGGGCGGGGCGACGGGGCATGCATGGGGGGCCCGGGGCCGGGGGTGCGGCGCCCGGCGGGGTTCGGGGTGATGTGGGTGGTGGGGTTCGGGGTGAAGTCCCCGGCGGGGCGCGTGGTGATGTGCGGGGCGAGGTCTGGGGTGACGCCCGCGGCGGGGTTTGGGGTGATGTGGGTGGTGGGGTTCGGGGTGAAGTCCCCGGCGGGGCGCGTGGTGATGTGCGGGGCGAGGTCTGGGGTGACGCCCGCGGCGGGGTTTGGGGTGATGTGGGTGGTGGGGTTCGGGGTGAAGTCCCCGGCGGGGCGCGTGGTGATGTGCGGGGCGAGGTCTGGGGTGAAGCCCTTGGCGGGGTTCGGGGCGAAGTCCCCGGCGGGGTCCGTGGCGATGCGCCCGGTGAGGTCCGGGGCGCCACCCCCGGCGGGTCTCAGGGCGAAGCCTGCGGTGAGTCCCGGGGCGAAGCGCCCGGTGGGCTCTGGGGCGAAGCCTGCGGCGAGGTTCAGGGCGAAGGCCGTGGTGGGGCTCGGGGGGACACTCCCGGACGGGTCCGTGGTGACGCGCCCGGTGAGGTCCGGGGCGGAGCCCAGGGTGGGGTCGCCGCGTTGCTGATTCTGGCCGATGGCCGGTTCCCGGCCGGAGGCCATGCCCACTCCGGCGGGGCCGAGGCTGCCGTCGCCGCGGGGCGGATCCGCGACGCGGCCTCCCTGGAGGCGTTCTGCCGGGGCCGGTTGCACACCGCCGGGCTCACCGCGGCCGGGCTCGCCGCCGCTGCCGCCTCCGGGCTCGACCCGCTCGCGCTGGACGAGGCGGCGGACGCCCGTACTCCCGTCCCCACGCTGCGCACCACCGCCCGGCGGCTCGGCCGCCAGTTGATGCGCGCCGCCCGCGCCACCTGGCCGTCGCCCGAGCTGGACGCCCTGGCCGCCGCCCGGCCGCGCGGGGCGCATCAGCCCGTGGTGCTCGGACTCGTCGCGCGCGCCGCCGGACTCGGGTCGCGGGACGCCGCGTACGCCGCCGGGTACGAGGCGGTGAGCGGGCCCGCGACCGCCGCCGTACGGCTGCTGAGCCTGGACCCCTTCCACGCCACCGCCGTCCTCGCCCGCCTCGCCCCCGAGCTCGACCGGGTCGCGGCGCGGGCCGCCGAGGCGGCTCGGCGCGCCCTCGACGAGGGCCCGGGCGCGCTGCCCGCCGCCTCCGCACCCCTGCTCGACATCGCCGCCGAACAGCACGCCACCTGGTCCGTACGTCTCTTCGCCTCATGACCGAGGCGGTGACCCCTATCCCCCCGCACCCCGTTGGAACCACGGAGCCGTCATGCATCTCGACCACGCGGACACCTACCCCCCGCGCCACACCTACGGCGCCGCCGCCCCCCACCGCCCCGACGGCACCCGCCGGGCGCTGCGCATCGGCCTCGGCGGACCGGTGGGCTCGGGCAAGACCGCGACCGTCGCGGCGCTGTGCCGGGCGCTGCGCGACCAGCTCTCCATCGCCGTCGTCACCAATGACATCTACACGCGCGAGGACGCCGAGTTCCTGCTGCGCAACGCCGTACTGCCGGCGACACGCATCACCGCCGTGGAGACCGGCGCCTGCCCGCACACCGCGATCCGCGACGACATCTCCGCCAACCTGGAGGCGGTCGAGGAGCTCGAGGAGACCGTGGGCCCGCTCGATCTGATCCTCGTCGAGTCCGGCGGCGACAACCTCACCGCGACCTTCTCCAAGGGCCTGGTCGACGCGCAGGTGTTCGTCATCGATGTCGCGGGCGGCGACGACATCCCCCGTAAGGGCGGCCCCGGCGTGACCACGGCCGATCTGCTCGTCGTCAACAAGACCGACCTCGCCCCGTACGTCGGCTCCGACCTGGAGCGCATGGCCCGCGACGCCAAGGCCCAGCGCGGTGAACTCCCCGTCGCCTTCACCTCCCTGGTCGCCGAGGACGGCGTCCGCCCCATCGCCGACTGGGTCCGCACCCGCCTGGCCGCCTGGACGGCGGCGGCATGACGCCCGCTCAGGACGCGGCGGCCCGCGCGGAGCCGCCGTGGGCGGGCGATCCGGCCGCGTCGGGCGGGGCACGGCCGCACCCCTCGCCGCGGACGTCCGGGCGCGGCTCGGCGCGGGAAACCCCGGACAACGGACGCGCCCCGGGTGCCTCAGGTACGAAGGCCGCCCCCGGTACGTCGGGCGCTTCCGCTGCACCAGCCACCCCCGGCACCCCCGCCACCCCAAGCACCGGCCTGCAGGCCACCGCCCGCATCGTCGCCGAGGCGGACGGTCGCGGCGGTACCGCGCTGCCCGTCCTCGCCGGGGACGGCCCGCTCGCCCTACGGCGCACCCGGGCCGTGGGCGGGGAGGCGCGCGTTACCGTGGTCGGGGCCATGAGCGCGCCCCTCGGTGGGGATCGCATCGCCCTGGAGGTGACGGCCGGACCGGGGGCCCGGCTGCACATCGGTTCCGCCGCGGCCACCATCGCCCTGCCCGGGCGGACGGGCCGGCCCGCCCACTACGAGATCCGGCTGACCGTCGCCGACGGTGCGACCCTGCACTGGCTGCCCGAGCCCCTGATCTCCGCCCAGGGCAGCGATCTGCGCATGACCACCAGGGTCGAACTCGCCCCCACCGCCCGTCTGGTGCTCCGCGAGGAGCAGATCCTGGGCCGTACCGGCGAATCTCCGGGCCATCTGACGGCCCGCCTCACCGTCCACCGCGCCGGGCGCCCCCTCCTCGACCAGGAGCTCTCCTACGGCCCCGGCGCCCCCGGCTGGGACGGCGGCGCGGTACTCGGCGGCCATCGCGCGGTGGGCCAGCTCCTCGTCGTCGACCCGTCCTACGCCACCGGCCCCGTCGCCCCCCGCGCCCTCACCGGGACCGCCGTCCTCACGCCGCTGACCGGCCCCGCCGCCCTGGCCACCGCCGCGGCCCCGGACGCCCTCCACCTCCGCCGCGCGCTCGATGAGGCGGGCGCGGCCGTGGGCTGATGTTCACGTCTTGATAAAGAATCGGCGGTTTGCCCTGTACTCGGCGGTAAGCAAGACAGAAGAATCCTGCCTGACACTCTGTGATCATCGCCGCTCCAGGCGGCGCAACAACCAAGCAGGGGGATTACTACGTGAGACGCACAGCACTCTTCGGCGTGGCCGGTGGTGTGATCACCGGGGCGCTGATAACCGGTGCGCTGGCCGCCCCCACGGCTGGGGCCTCGGAGCGGACGCCCGCTGGGGCCGCCGAGGCGCGTGGCGTGGCGGTGGCCGCGGCCAAGGCCGCGAAGAAGGGCATCGACTGGACGGACTGCCCGGCCGACTGGGGGCTGGCGAAGCCCATCCAGTGCGGCTATGTCACCGTCCCGCTCGACTACGCCAAGCCGAACGGCCGCACCATCAAGCTCGCGGTGGACCGGATCGGCAACACCGGCACCGCCTCCGAGCGGCAGGGTTCGCTGATCTACAACCCGGGCGGGCCCGGCGGCTCCGGGCTGCGCTTCCCGACCAGGGTCACCACCAAGAACCCGCTGTGGACGAAGACTTCGAAGGCGTACGACTTCGTCGGCTTCGACCCGCGCGGGGTGGGTCACTCCACGGCCATCTCCTGCGCGGACCCGCAGGAGTACGTCAAGGCCCCGAAGCCGGACCCGGTGCCCGACAGCGAGGCGGACAAGCGCGTCCAGCGCAAGCTGGCCCGGGAGTACGCCGAGGGCTGCAAGGAGCGCAGCGGCTGGATGCTGCCGCAGATGACGACGCCCAACACCGCCCGTGACATCGACGTCATCCGGGCCGCGCTCGGCGACAAGAAGCTCAACTACCTGGGCGTGTCCTACGGAACGTACATCGGGGGCGTCTACGCGACGCTCTTCCCGACCCATGTGCGCCGGCTGATCGTGGACAGCGTGGTCAACCCCTCGCGGGAGAAGATCTGGTACCAGGCCAACCTGGACCAGGACGTCGCCTTCGAGATGCGCTGGAACGACTGGAAGGCGTGGGTCGCCAAGAACGACGCCGCCTACCACATCGGCGACACCCCCGCGAAGGTCCAGAAGCAGTGGGAGACGCTGCGCGCGGCCGCCAAGAAGAGCCCCATCGGCGGGGTCGTGGGCCCGGCCGAGCTGCTCGGGCTCTTCCAGAGCGCTCCGTACTACGACTCGTCGTGGGCCACCGTCGCCCAGGTGTGGAGCGACTACCTCGCCGGCGATGAGAAGGCGCTGGTCGAGGCCGCGGGCCCGGACATGTCCGACACCGCGGGCAACATCGCCTCGGAGAACGGCAACGCCGTCTACACCGCCGTCGAGTGCGCGGACACCAAGTGGCCGACCAGTTGGGCGAAGTGGGACCGGGACAACACCCGGCTCCACCGCGACTACCCCTTCCTGACCTGGTCCAACGCCTGGATGAACATTCCGTGCGCCACCTGGGGTGCCAAGCAGCACACCCCGCTGGAGGTGGGGGCCGCCAAGGGGCTGCCCAAGACGCTGATCGTGCAGAGCACCCGTGACGCCGCGACCCCGTACGAGGGCGCGGTGGAGCTGCACAAGCGGCTGAAGGGTTCGCGCCTGGTCACCGAGAAGGACGCCGGTTCGCACGGGGTCACCGGTCTGGTCAACCCGTGTGTCAACGACCGGGTGGACGCCTACCTGCTCAAGGGCACGGTGGACGCCAAGGACGTGACCTGCGCTCCGCACGCCACGCCGGTGCCCGCGAAGTCGGGTGCGCCCGCGAAGGCCGCGAAGGCCGCCAAGGAGGCCGCCGCCCTCGTCAAGTAGTCGACGAGAAGCGGTATGTGGTGAAGGGCCGGGCCCGTGCGGGGAACGCACGGGCCCGGCGCCGTTTCCCCCGAAGCGATCAGGTCGCGTGTCCGCCGCTGCGCAGCCACGCGTCCTCGGCCGCGTAGTCGAACAGATCGGCCATCGGGTCGTAAGCGGCCGCCATGTCGGGGAAGGCGGTGCGCCAGTCCGGGGTGGCCGCCAGCCGGTCCGCGAGCCAGGCGACGGTCGTCGGCAGCGATTCCATATAGCCGGTCACCGGGTGGTAGTCCAACTCCCGTTCGGCGGCGGACATGTCGTAGACCAGCGGGTGGGCCAGGCTCCAGGGGGTGCTGCCGATATGCGGATGCGGCGGCTCCCCGTCGATCAGCACCAGCTCGCCGCGCACCCCCAGCACCGCGTCCACGGCGGTGGCGATGTCGGCGACCGTCGGGGCCTGCGGATCGCCCGCGTTGAGCACCCGTGAACCGGGCCGGTGGGCGGCCAGCCGCACCAGCTCCGCGATGTTGTCGACATGCACCGGATGGAACCGGCTGCGGCCGCCGTACGCCAGGATCCGCACCGGCCGCTTGTCCAGCGCCCGTTTGACGAAGTACAGCTCACGGGGCGTACGGCAGTGCGGGCCGTGGATCGCCCCGGCGCGCAGCAGGGTCGTCGGCAGCCGGTCCCCGGCGGCCAGCAGCTCCCGCTCCAGCGCGACCTTCCGGCTGCCGTAGCCCTCGCCCGGCGGGACGGTCCGCTGGGACTCGGGGAGCGGCACCGGATAGCGCGGGGCGCCGTCCGGCCGGTCCTGGGTCCCGAAGCCCCGGCCCCGGTCGTCCTCGTACACCGCCCCGGTGGACATCACCACCGCCGATCCGATGCGGTCGGCGAGCCCCAGCAACTGCCGTGCGTGCGCCTGCCCGTAGGCGACGCAGTCCAGCACCACATCGCAGCCGTCCCCGATCAGCGCGGCCACCGCGGCGTCGTCGTCCCGGTCGACGGCCACGTTCACCACGGACGCGGGCCAGCTCTCGTCGCGGCCCCCGCCGCGCGAGGCCGCCCGCACCCGCCATCCCTCGGCGGCGAGCGCGCGCACCGCCGCCCGGCCGATCTGCCCCGTCGCCCCGATCACACATGCGCTGCCATTGGTCATGCCGGGACGCTACGGCCCGGCCGCCACGCTGCCCAGACTCCTTCGCCACGAGCAGATTCGCCCATGGCGCGATCATTCACGGTCAAACGGTGAGTACAAGATGATCGCTTTTTCGCGCTCTCTGAATTCACCGTGACGCATTTCGAAGAAAAAGGCATATTCGATTCGCGCGTCGGTGAAACCGCTAAGCTCCAGGGCCCATGGCGGGCTGGCTCACCGCCCGTATTTCGTACGCGTTTTCTCTTCGCTGTTTTTAAGGATGTCCATGGTTTTCGCCGGCACCTCATCCGGAGGCCGACGGCCCGCCTCCACGCTCGTATGGGTCATCCCTCCCGCCGCGATGGCGTTCTGCGCGGCGCTGGCCGTCGTCGTGGTCCCGTCCGGGGCGCGGGCCACGGTCGCCTGGTGCGGGGTGGCGGCGACGTTCGCGGTGGCCCTGGCGGCGGCCGAGGCGATGCGCCGCGGCCGGCTGATCACCACGCTGCGCACCCGGCTCACGGCCCAGGAGACCGAGCTGCGGCAGCGCCTGGTGGACCAGGAGACGGCGATCCGGCGGCTGGCCCGGGAGCTGCTGCCCGTGGCGGTGACCCGGCTGCAGCGCGGCGCCATGGTGGACGAGGCGATGCGGGCCATCGACCACGCGCCCCGCATCGACCCCGACTTCGACGCCGCCCACGAGCTTCTGCTGCGGTCGGCGCTGGAAACCGTGCGGGCCGAGGAGGACCTGAGGGACGCGGGCCAGCGGGCCTTCGTCAACATCGCCCGCCGGGTGCAGGCCATCGTCCACCAACAGGCCCAGGACGTGCGGGAGATGGAGGACAAGCACGGCGCCGACCCGGACGTCTTCGAAGACCTCCTCCACCTGGACCACGGCAACGCACTCATCGGCCGGCTGGCGGACTCCATCGCGGTCCTGGGCGGCCAGCGCCCGGGCCGCCAGTGGCAGAAGGAGGTGCCGCTGTTCAACGTCTGCCGCGGCGCCATGTCCCGCATCCTCGAGTACGAGCGGGTGGATCTGCACTCGGTGGCGGACGTCGCCATCGTCGGGCCCTCGGTGGAGCCGCTGATCCACGCCCTCGCCGAACTGCTGGACAACGCCACCCGCTACTCGCCGCCCAAGACCCGGGTGCATCTGACCGCGATCGAGGTCCAGTCCGGGGTCGCGATCGAGATCGAGGACGCCGGGGTGGGCCTGTCGGAGGAGGCGCGCAGACGCACCGACGCGGTGCTGGTCCAGGCGACGACCGGATTCGACCTCAACGACCTGGGCGAGACACCGCGGCTCGGTCTGGCCGTGGTCGGCCGGCTCGCCGTGAAGTACCGGTTCCAGGTCTCGCTGCGGCCCTCGGCGTACGGCGGAGTGCGCGCGGTGCTGGTCGTACCGCAGGACATCATCTGCCCCACCCCCGCCCCCGGCGGCGCGATCGCCCGCGCGGCCAAACTGCCCCAGCCCAAGCCCATCAAGCGGGCCACGCCCCTGCCGTCGCCCACCCGCGTCAGCCCTATCGTGCAGGGCCGCCCCGGCCCCGGCTTCCGGCAGAACGGCGCCGGACTCCCGCAGCGCCGCCGCCGGATGCCCATGGTCACCCCGCCCATCAGGGTCGACTCCCGGCCCCCTGCCGCGTCCCCCGTGCCCCGCGAACCGGCCGGGCCGCCCGTCCAGCCGGGGATCTGGCTGGACGCCTTCACCAAGGGGCTCAACGGCGAGCTGATCCCGGCGGCGGACGCCGGTGCCGCCGCGCCGGACACCCGGAAATCCCCCGGCACCTCGAACACCCCGAACACCCCGCTCCCGTCGGACAAGGATGAGTAGGCAAGTGACGCAACCGCGGTTCAACATGGACTGGATGCTCCGGGACCTGGCCTCCAGCGTTCCGCAGACCCGCCACGTGGTCCTGCTGTCCTCGGACGGCCTGTGCATGGCCCAGGTCGGTACGGACAAGGACACCGCCGACCGGCTGGCCGCCGCCTGCGCCGGGCTGCAGAGCCTCTCCGGTGCGATCGCCACCGAATTCCCCGAGGGGGACGGGCGGATGCGGCTGGTCGTCATCGAGGTCGACGGCGGCTTCTTCTATCTGATGGCGGCCGGCGTCAGCTCGTATCTGGCGGTGCTCGCCGAGGACAGCGTGGACGCCGGGCTGATGGGCCAGTGCATGAGAGACCTGGTCGCACGGCTCGGCGAACACCTCAGCAGTCCGCCGCGCGTCGACGGACGGGTGACATGAGCGAGCCCGCCAAGGCGTGGGACGAGGGCGGGCCCGAGCGGCTCTACACCGTCAGCCGGGGCCGCGCCCCGCACGAACCCCGGCAGCGGCCCGTCGAACTCGTCAGCCTGATCGTGGCGCGCGCCGAACCGGAGCCGGGGATGGCCCCCGAAGCCGCCACCGTGCTGCGGATGTGCCCGTTCCCCCTTTCGGTGGCGGAGATCTCCGCGTATCTGGTCCTGCCCGTCTCCACCGTCATCGTGATCCTCGCGGAGCTGCTGGGGGACGGCCGGGTGGAGGCCAGGGCGCCGGTCCCGGCAGCCGTGCTGCCCGACCACGAACTGCTGCAGGCGGTGATGCATGGACTACAGAAACTCTGAGGCATCCGGGGAAGCTGAGGAAATCGTCGGACCGCGCAGCGAGGACACCCTCCCGGCCTCCGCGGCCGCCGCCGTCAAGGTGGTGATCGTCGGAGGCTTCGGGGTCGGCAAGACGACCATGGTCGGCTCGGTGAGCGAGATCCGCCCGCTGACCACCGAGGAGACCATGACCCAGGCCGGGGTCGGCGTCGACGACATCGCCGGGATCGAGCGCAAGACCGAGACCACCGTCGCGATGGACTTCGGCCGGATCAGCCTCAACGAACGGCTGGTGCTCTATCTGTTCGGCACCCCCGGTCAGGAGCGGTTCTGGTTCCTGTGGAACGGCCTCTTCGAGGGCGCCCTCGGTGCCGTGGTCCTCATCGACACCCGCCGTCTGGAGGTCAGCTTCGACGCGGTCGGGCGGCTCGAGGAGCGCGGTGTGCCCTTCGTGGTCGCGGTCAACGTGTTCCCCGAGGCCCCCGTCCACCCCATGGCGGAGCTGCGCGCCGCCATGGATCTGCCCGACTCCGTACCGATCATCGACTGCGATGCCCGCGACCGGGCCTCCAGCCGCGACACCCTCCTCACCCTCGTGCGGCATCTGCAATCCCTCCACACCGTGACCCCGGAGACACCGTGACCTCTCATCCCGACGACCCCGGCACCGGGACGGCCGATCTGCGGCCCACCCGGTGCCCCGTCCACCCCGCGCTGTCCGACGCCGGCCTGGTGGACCTCCTCGGGCCCGAGAACGAGAAGGACCCGATGGGCCTGTACGAGCGGCTGCGCGCCGAGCACGGCCCGGTGGCCC
This sequence comes from Streptomyces violaceusniger Tu 4113, assembly GCF_000147815.2. NCBI lineage: Bacteria > Bacillati > Actinomycetota > Actinomycetes > Kitasatosporales > Streptomycetaceae > Streptomyces > Streptomyces violaceusniger. The sequence continues at coordinate 3,726,985 of NC_015957.1, forward strand.
CGATCGTGCTCGACGGTGGCATACCGGCCTGGCTGCTGCTGGGCTACCGCGAGAACCTGGAGGTGTCCCGTACCCCCTCCCGCTTCTCCCGCGACTCCCGCCACTGGCACGCCTGGAAGGACGGGAGGATCACCGCCGACTCGCCCCTGCTCCCGGTGGTCGGATGGCAGCCCATGTGCACCTTCGCCGACGGCGACGAGCACGAGCGGCTGCGGGCCGCGCTCACCGAGTCCATGGGGCGCCTGGACCGCCGGGGGATCCGCCGCCACGTCACCCGCTTCACCCATCAGCTCGTCAACGACTTCTGCGCCGACGGGGACGCCGAACTGGTCACCGCCTTCGCCCAGCAACTGCCCATGCTCGTCCTCACCCAACTGCTGGGCATGCCCGACGAGTACGGCCCGCGGCTGGTCGAGGCCACCCGGGACCTGATGAAGGGCACCGAGACGGCGCTGCGCAGCGACGCGTATGTCACCGGGGCCCTCCAGGGCCTGGTGGACCGCAGACGCGCCGACCCCGGCGAGGATCTGGCGTCCTGGCTGCTGGCCCACCCCTCCGGCCTCACCGAGGAGGAGGTGGTCCAGCATCTGCGGCTGGTGCTGCTCACCGGCAATGAGACCACCACCAATCTGATGGCCAACACGCTGCGCATGGTCCTCACCGACCCGCGCTTCCGCGCCTCCCTGGCCGGTGGCCATATGACCCTGCCGGACGCCATCGAGCATGTGCTGTGGAACGAGCCCCCGCTCACGGTCGTCCCCGGCCGCTGGGCCACCGGGGACACCGAGCTGGGCGGTCAGCGGATCAAGGCCGGGGACATGCTGCTGCTGGGGCTGGCCGCCGGAAACGTCGACCCGGCCATCCGCCCCGACATCGCCGCGCCCATGTACGGCAACCGGTCCCATCTCGCCTTCAGCGGCGGCCCCCATGAATGCCCGGGGCAGGACATCGGCCGCGCCATCACGGACACCGCCATCGACACCCTGCTGCTGCGGCTGCCCGATCTGCGGCTGGCCGTCGACGAGTCCGAGCTGACCTGGCTCTCGTCCTGGATCTCCCGCCATCTCGTGGCGCTGCCGGTGGAGTTCATGCCCCGCCGACCCGAGTCGGAGAGCACGGAGGACCCCTCCGCGACCCTCTTCGCCCCGCGGCCGCGATGGCTGCCCGAGGACGAGGCCCCGGAAGCGGCCACCGGGGGGCCCGAGGCGACGGCTCCCGGGCGCGTCCCGTGGTGGGTCGCCTTATGGCGGTGGCTGCTGGGCAGGCCCCCGGGATCCGCTCCGTAGGGATGGCGGCGGCCCCGCCGCTCAGCCCCGGGCCACCACGACCCCCACGGTCAGCAGGCCGAGCACCACCCAGCCGAACCACAGCCAGCCGTTGCTCCCCAGGGCCACGGTGTAGGCCGTCACCAGCACCAGGCCCCCCACCGTGGCCACCGTCATCGTCTTCGCGGATCCGGGCATCCCCGACCTCCTCACGGCGGTCCTGACGCCCCTTCGCCAGGACCCGGGCCGCTCAGGGCCCGGGTCCATGGTCTCGCGGTCCGGGGCCCCGCCGCTAGCAGGCTGCAGGGCCCGCCCTCAGCGGCTCCGGGACTGGAGCGAGGCCAGATAGGCGTTGTACGCCGCGAGCTCCTGGTCGCCGTCCCGGTCCGCGGTGCGGTCGAGGCGCCGCGCCTGGCGCTGCTCGGACTTGTACCACTGATAGACCAGCGCCACCAGGACGATCACCGACGGGACCTCGCTGAAGGCCCAGGCGATCCCGCCCGCCCAGGTCTGGTCCGACAGCGCGTCGATGCCCAGCGAGGCGGGCGGATGCTCGTACACGCCGACCATGGGCTCGGACGCCATCATCAGCGCGATGCCGAAGAACGCGTGGAACGGCATGCCCGCGAACAGCTCCAGCATCCGCATCACATAGCCGGGCCGGTGCGGGCCCGGGTCCACGCCCATGATCGGCCAGAAGAAGACCAGGCCCACCGCGAGGAAGTGGACCATCATCGTGATATGCCCGGCCTTGCTCCCCATCAGGAAGTCGAAGAGCGAGGTGAAGTACAGCGCGTACAGGCTCGCGATGAACAGCGGGATCGTGAACGCCGGGTGGCTGATGATCCGCATATAGCGGCTGTGCAACAGCGCGACCAGCAGCTCCCGGGGCCCCTTGCGGCCGCGCCCGACCGCCGGGAGGGCCCGCAGGGTCAGCGTGACCGGCGCGCCCAGCAGCAGCAGGATCGGCGACACCATGCTGATGATCATGTGCTGCACCATATGGACGCTGAACATGACCATGCCGTAGTCGTTCAGCTTGGTGCACATCGCGACCGCGATGGTCAGCACCCCGAGCACGAACGAGACCAGGCGCCCCACCGGCCAGGCGTCACCGCGCCGCCACAGCCGCCCGACGCCCCACCCGTACAGCCCGAGCGCCAGCACACAGCCGACCAGGAAGAACGGATCGCCACCGAACTCCAACCCGCGAGCGAGGGTGAACGGCGGCAGATCCATGGTCATGCCGTGCCCGCCGTGATCCATCGGTATCCCCTTTGTGCGCCTAAACCGGCTCTGCGCCTAAACCGGCGCCGCTCTCGCGGACCTGGTTGCTCGCCGTAAGGGTTGCGCAATTGATGGCCGCGGTTGGAGTCGGCATTAACCGGTTTGTGTCGCCCCTACAGTACGCACTCGGCCTCGGCGTACCGCTCGGCGGGGACCGTCTTCAGCCGCTCCACGGCCGTCGCGAGCGGCACCAGGTCGATGTCCGTGCCGCGCAGCGCCGTGATCGTGCCGAAGGCGCCGCGGTGGGCCGCCTCGACGGCGTGCCAGCCGAAGCGGGTGGCCAGCACCCTGTCGTACGCCGTCGGGGTGCCACCGCGCTGCACATGGCCCAGGATGACCGCCCGCGCCTCCTTGCCGAGCCGCCGCTCCAGCTCGACGGAGAGGTGGCGGGCGATGCCCGCGAAGCGCTCGTGGCCGTAGACGTCCTTGCCGCCGGCCTCGTAGTCCATCGTGCCCTCGCGCGGCTTGGCGCCCTCCGCCACCACCACGATCGCGAACTTCTTGCCCGCCTCGAACCGCGCCCCGACGGCCTTGGTGAGCTCCTCGATGTCGAACGGGCGCTCCGGGACGACGATGGCGTGGGCGCCCGCGGCCATGCCCGAGTGCAGCGCGATCCAGCCGGTGTGCCGCCCCATGACCTCGACGATCAGCACCCGCTGATGGGACTCCGCGGTGGTCTTGAGCCGGTCCAGGGCCTCGGTGGCGACGCCGACCGCGGTGTCGAAGCCGAAGGTCACATCGGTCGAGGCGATGTCGTTGTCGATGGTCTTCGGCACGCCGACGATCGGCAGTCCGGCGTCCGAGAGCAGCCGGGCGGCCTTCAGCGTGCCCTCCCCACCGATGGGGATGACCGCGTCCAGGCCGAGCTCCGCCACATGCCCCTTGGCCCGCTCCACGCCGTCCCGCAGATGCTCGGGGCGCACCCGGGTGGAGCCGAGGATGGTGCCGCCGAGGGCCAGGATGCCGCCCACGGCGTCCAGGTCGAGCTTGCGGTAGTCGGCCTCCAGCAGGCCCTTCCAGCCGTCGTGGAAGCCGATCACCTCATCGCCGTGGTCGACGGTGGCGCGGTGGACGATTGACCTGATGACCGCGTTCAGGCCGGGGCAGTCGCCGCCGGACGTGAGCACACCAATGCGCATGGCACGCATACCTCTGTCTGAGATGGGGGCCGACGGCCGGACCGCGTCGTCCGGCGGGACCCCGCCACCTTACAAGCGGCCGGGCGGCGGGGGCGCGGTCGTCCGTCGGATGTCCGCCATGCGGGCACCCTTCGCCCGGGTGGCGGCGAAGTGGCGCCCGTACGGCGTCCGAGTGGCGCTCGGGCGAGCGGGCCGCGGCTCAGGCGGGCTGGGACGCCGCCGCGATCCGCTCGTTGCGCAGCGCCTCATACCACTGGTCGTTGACCGGCGGCAGCGCGTTCACATCGAGGGCCAGCTTCAGCAGATGGTCCGCGATATGCGGGTTGCGGGCCATCACCGGGCCGTGCATGTACGTCCCGAAAACGGTGTCGTTGTAGGCGCCCTCGAAACCGTCGCCCGTGCCATTGCCGTTGCCGAACCGGACCCGGGCGAAGGGGCGGGCGGTCGGGCCGAGGTGGGTGACGCCCTGGTGGTTCTCGAAGCCGGTCAGCGGGGGCAGCCCGAGCCGCTCGTCGATGTCGGCCAGCACGTCCCCGACGCACCGGGCGCCCTCGCCGCGGGTGCTGACCACGTCCAGCAGCCCCAGGCCCTGCTGGCGCTGCCCGAGGTCGTTGATGAACTCATGGCCGAGGATCTGGTACCCGGCGCACACCGAGAAGACGATCGCCCCGTTGGCGACCGCGCGGCTCAGCCCGCCGTCCCGGATCAGCCGCTCGGCGGCGAGCCGCTGCGGGCGGTCCTCGCCGCCGCCGATCAGATAGACGTCCCCGGAGGTGGGGATCTGCTGGTCGGAGCGGACGTCCAGCCGGGAGACCTCCAGCCCGCGCTGCCGCGCCCGGCGCTCCACCACCAGGGCGTTGCCCTGGTCGCCGTACGTGCTCAGCAGGTCGGGGTAGACCCACACCAGACGCAGGCCGTTCTGGCTCATGCTTCGCATCTTCGTGCCTCTCGTACGGGGGGTCAGTTGCCGACCCGGCGGCGCAGGTCCTGGAACGCGGTGTAGTTGGCGATGGTCTCGATGCGGCCGGGCGGGGAGATCCGCACCGCCTCGTCCACGTCCGCGCAGACCCGGAAGTCCAGCCCGGCGACCTCCAGGCGCACCGCGAGGTCCAGCTTACGGTCGCCGATCACGCAGATCGGGTGCCCGGCGAGCCGGGTGTAGTCCACGTCCCACAGCCAGGAGGTGTCGGTGCCGTCGGCGCCGCGGGCGTTCACCGAGAGGATCACCGGGGTGGGCGGCGGGTCGATCAGCGAGAAGGTCTCCAGCCAGCCGGCCGGGTTCTTCGCCAGCAGCAGCCGCATCTGGCGCTCCTGGAAGGTGACCACGTCGTACCGGCCGGCCACGGCCTGGACCTGGTACATCCGCTCCAGTGCGACCTGCGGGGGCACCCCGAAGGCGGCGGCGACGGCGGCCGAGGTGGCCGCGTTGGCCTTGTTGGCACGGCCGGGGAGCTGGAGGTGGATCGGCCAGGCCGCGCCGTGCGGGTCCAGGACGTAGTCGCCGTTCAGCGCCCAGCTCGGGACCGGACGGCGGAAGCCGCACTCCCCGCAGACCCAGTCGTCGCCCGGGCGCTGCAGCACACCGCCGCAGGACGGGCAGGACCAGGCGTCGTCCTTCCACTCCTGCCCGGCGGCGACCCACACCACATTGGGGCTGGAGGAGGCGGCCCAGACGATCAGCGGGTCGTCGGCGTTGGCGATCACGATCGCCTTGGTGCCGGTCAGGCCCTCGCGCCACTTCTCGGCGAGCATCCGGGTCTCGGCGGCGCGGTCGAGCTGGTCACGGGAGAGGTTGAGGAGCGCGATGGCCTTGGGCTCGGTGTCGCGCGCCACACCGGCGAGGTACTTCTCGTCGACCTCGATGACGCCGTAGCGGGCGTCGGAGCCGCCGGCCAGGGCCGAGGTGATGCCGGCCGGCATATTGGCGCCCAGCGCGTTGGAGACGACCGGACCGGCCGCCCGCAGCGCCTCGGCGATGAGCCGGGTGGTCGTGGTCTTGCCGTTGGTCGCCGACACCAGGATCACGTCCAGGTGCTGTGCCAGCCTGCCGAGCAGATCGGGGTCGAGGCGCAGGGCCACCTTGCCGCCGATCACCGATCCGCTGCCGCGGCCCGCGGCCTTCGACACCGCCGCCGCGGCCCTGCCCGCCGTCACGGCCAGCTTGGCACGTGGCGACAGCGGCTCTGAGTTGCCTGCCATCGTCTCTCGATCCTCCTCGCATACCGGCGCCGCACCTGCCCCCCGAGGCGCCGGTGGTACGCCCCCTCCGCGCCGCATCGCCAGCCGGGAGGCCACGGTCGGGTAGCAGCCTATCGAGATCCGGCGGCTGTCCCGAATTCCGTCACCCGCGCAGGACACTTCCCCCGCCCCGTAGGCTTGGCTGCCATGCGACATGGCGTGATACCGGGCAGCCGCGGAGCGGTGCGGCCCATGCGGTTCCTCGGCGATCCGGGGCTGCGCGCGCCGTGCGCGGAGGTCACGGCGTTCGACGCCGAGCTCGCCCTGCTGATCGAGGACATGTACGCCACGATGTACGCGGCGCACGGGGTGGGGCTCGCCGCCAATCAGATCGGTGTGGGGCTGCGGGTCTTCGTCTTCGACTGCCCGGACGACGAGGACCACCGCCATCTGGGGCATGTCGTCAACCCCCGGCTGGCCGCGGCCGACGGGGTGAACGTGCACGGGCCGGAGGGCTGTCTGTCGCTGCCGGGCATCGAGGCGGGCACCTCGCGCTACGACCGTGCGGTGATCGAGGGCGTGACGATGACCGGGGAGCCGGTGCGGATCGAGGGCACGGGCTTCTTCGCGCGCTGTCTGCAGCACGAGTGCGACCACTTGGACGGCGGGCTGTTCCTCGACCGGCTCTCCGGGCTGCGGCGGCGCAGGGTGCTGCGGGCGGTCCGCCGAGCGCCCTGGGCGGCGTCGGCCGGCGCCGGGGCGTAGGGCCGCTCCGGCGCCGGCGCGGCGCCGGGGCGTAGGGCCGCTCCGGCGGGAGCGCGGCGGGATGCGAGCGGAGGCCGGCGGCTCAGAAGCCCGGGGCGCCGACCCGGTCGTCCGCCAGCGACAGCCGTCCCCACAGCAGATCGGTGAGATGGTGCACCAACTGGCCGCGCTCGCACGGGCGGTCGCGCAGCCACCAGTCACCGGCCGCGTGCATCATGCCGACGATCCCGTGGCCCCAGACCCGGGCCACCTCGTCGCCGCCGGATCCCAGATCCAGCCGCTCGGCGATCACCATGGCGAGCTCCTCGCCGAGCCTGCGCAGCAGCGGGGCGGAGTGGTGGCCGACGTCGAAGCCCTGCTCCGGCTCCTGCTGGCCGTGGTCGGCCGGGTGCATCAAGAAGCGGTACACCTGGGGCCGCGCCTCGATCGCCGCCAGATAGGTGTCCAGCGTGGCCTCCACGCGGTGGCGGCGGTCCTCGGCGGGCGCGTCCAGGGCCGCGCGCAGCGAGGCGAGCAGGGCGTCGGTGTGGCGCTTGGCGAGCGCGCGGTACAGGCCGCCCTTGTCGCCGAAGTGGCGGTAGAGAATGGGCTTGGTGATGCCCGCTTCGGCGGCGATGGCGTTCATCGAGGCTTCTGGTCCGTCGCGCAGCACCACCCGGTCCGCGGCCTCCAGCAGCTCCTTGCGCCGTTGCTGGGCCGTTGTCCGCTGGTCGTCCCGCTGGCTGGTCCCGGTCCGCATGCGTTGCCTCCCCGCCCCCGATGTCGTACTCGCGCTCTCGCGCCTCGCGTTTCCCGGCGCGATCGCGCTCCGCGCTCTGCGCAACGTAACACCCGCGGGGGCCGCGGGGCCCGCGTGCCCGGGGGAGTTGACATCGTCTACTGGTCGGTAACAGACTGCGGTTACCGCAGGTAATAAGCACGTGGAGGGGTCATGGCGGAGTTCTCGTTCGAGCTCGACGACGATCAGAAGGCGGTGCGCGACTGGATCCACGGCTTCGCCGCGGACGTCATGCGCCCGGCAGCCGCCGAATGGGACGAGCGCGAGGAGACCCCCTGGCCGATTATCCAGGAGGCCGCCAAGATCGGCCTGTACTCCCTGGACTTCTACGCCCAGCAGTACTTCGACCCCACCGGCCTCGGCATCCCCATGACCATGGAGGAGCTGTTCTGGGGCGACGCGGGTATCGCGCTGTCCATCGTCGGCACCGGCCTCGCCGCCGTCGGCGTCCTCGCCAACGGCACCGAGGAGCAGATCGGCACCTGGATCCCGCAGATGTACGGCGACCCGGACGACGTGAAGGTGGCCGCCTTCTGCTCCTCCGAGCCCGACGCCGGCTCCGACGTCGGCTCGATGCGCACCCGCGCCGTCTACGACGAGGCCAAGGACGAATGGGTCCTGAGCGGCACCAAGACGTGGGCCACCAACGGCGGTATCGCCAATGTCCATGTGGTGGTCGCGGTCGTCGACCCCGAGGTCGGCTCCAAGGGCCACGCGTCGTTCATCATCCCGCCGGGCACCCCCGGTCTGTCCCAGGGCCAGAAGTTCAAGAAGCACGGCATCCGCGCCTCGCACACCGCCGAGGTGGTCCTCGACCAGGTGCGGGTGCCCGGTAGCTGCCTGCTCGGGGGCAAGGAGAAGCTGGACGAACGCCTCGCGCGCGCCCGGGAGCGGGCCAAGACGGGCGGGGAGCGTCTGAAGAACGCCGCCATGGCCACCTTCGAGGCGTCCCGCCCGGCCGTCGGCGCCATGGCGGTCGGCACCGCCCGCGCCGCGTACGAGGTCGCGCTCGACTACGCCAAGACCCGGCAGCAGTTCGGCCGCCCCATCATCGACAACCAGGGCGTCGCCTTCCAGCTCGCCGACATGCGCACGCGGATCGACGCCGCGCGTCTGATGGTGTGGCGCGCCTCGTGGATGGCCGTGACCGGCAAGCCCTTCGAGTCGGCCGAGGGCTCCATGTCCAAGCTGTTCGCCAGCGAGACCGCCAAGCAGGTCACCGCCCAGGCGGTGCAGATCCTCGGCGGGAACGGCTTCACCCGCGAGTACCCGGTCGAGCGGATGCACCGCGACGCCGCGATTTATACGATCTTCGAGGGCACCAGCGAGATCCAGCGCCTGGTCATCGCCCGCACCCTCTCCGGCGTCCAGATCCGCTGAGCGCTCCGCCGGGAGTGTCGCGATGCGTCGTCGGCCGACTGCGGCGCCGTCGTGGCTGGTCGCGCCCGCGAGGCGGAGCCGCACATCGACACAGCCCCGCGCCCCTTGGGGCCGCTGCCCGAACCGTAGCGGACTTCCTCTGACCTGCTGAGGAACGGCGGGCGCGTCAGCCGGGGCCGACGCCCGCGCCAAAACGCCGCTTCCGGGAGGCAAATGCGGCCAGCAGCGCGCGGAGCTCCTCACCGGTGAAGTCGGGCCACAGGGTGTCGACGAAGAAGAGCTCCGCGTAGGCCGCCCGCCAGAGCATGAAGTTGGAGATGCGCTGCTCCCCGGAGGTGCGCACCAGCATGTCGATGTCCGGCAGATCGGCGTGCGGCAGATGGCGGGTGAACAGGGCCTCGTCGATGAGCCCGGGGTCCAGCGCGCCGTCCGCCGAAGCGCGGGCCAGACGGGTCGCGACGTGGGCGATCTCCTCCCGGCCGCCGTGGTTGAAGCAGAAGGCCAGCGTCATCGCGCCGTTGTCGCACGTATCGGCCTCGGCGCGGCGCAGCGCGGCCAGCGTGGCCCGGGGGAGCCGGGCCTCCGAGCCCAGCCAGCGCAGCCGCACCCCCCGCTCGCCGTAGCCCCGGAAGACGTCCGCCAACTGGGCGGTGAGCCGCATCAGGGCGGCCACCTCGGCGCGCGGACGGTTCCAGTTCTCGGTGGAGAAGAAGAACAGCGACAGATGTTCGATGCCCTCTTCCAGGGCCGTGTCCACCACCCGTGGCAGCGCCAGCACCCCCGCCTGATGGCCGCGGGTGCGGGAGAGGCCGCGCAGGGCGGCCCAGCGGCCGTTGCCGTCCATGATGATGGCCAGATGCCGCGGCCGCCCCGGTGACTCGTCCTGGGGGCCGCGGCGTTGCCGTACGACGGCGGGCGCACCGGCGATCGACGCCCGCAGCAGCCGCTTGACGGAGGGCACTCTCCAGGCTCCGACCTCGAACACCCACCCGTCCCTCCGCCTAGCTTCCCGGCGCCGTGTCTGACGACGCGACGGGGGCGGGGGTTACCTCCCCGGTGGCCGAACCATTCGTTTGGTGGTCACGGCCGTCACGGCTTGCGGGCCACACCCCCGTGGACATCGGTGGTCTCGATGCCCGTCTCGGAGGGACCCGGCCGCCACAGCGGACACGACACGATACCGGGCTCGATCAGCTCCAGCCCCGCGTAGAAGCGGCTGATCTGCGCCACGCTGCGCAGCACGTAGGGAACGGCGCCGGTGTCGTCGTAGCCCTGCTGCGCCTCCTTGAGCGCCTGGTCGGTGTCGGTGCTGTCGTAGTGCACGAAGTAGCTGCCGGACGGTAAGGCGTCCTGCAGCCGCCGCACGACCGACACCGCCTCGTCGTAGTTCCGGATATGGCCGAGGATGCCCATCAGCATCAGGGCGATGGGCCGGTCGAAGTCGAGCGTCTTCGCCGCCGCCTCCAGGATCCGCTCGGGCTCGTGCAGATCGGCGTCGATGTAGTCGGTCACCCCCTCCCGGGTGCTGGTGAGCAGCGCCTGGGCGTGCCGGAGCACCAGGGGATCGTTGTCCACGTAGACGATGCGGGCCTCGGGCGCCACCCGCTGGGCGACCTGGTGGGTGTTGTCGTAGGTGGGCAGCCCGGTGCCGATGTCCAGGAACTGCCGGATCCCGCAGTCGCCCGCCACATGGGTGACGGTGCGGATGAGGTACGCGCGCGAGGCCCGGGCCATGGTCTCGATGTTCGGGGCGACCTCCCGGTACTCGTCACCGGCGATCCGGTCGACCTCGTAGTTGTCCTTGCCGCCCATCCAGTAGTTCCAGATCCGGGCCGAATGCGGCACCGTGGTGTCGATCTTGTTCAGGGCCTGCTGGTCCGGGGTGGACGAGCCGTCGGTCATGGGGCCATCTCCTGCCGTGCGGGTGCGGTTCGCGGGGCACCAACGTAAGCCCGGTGCCGGGGAGTTCAGCGACGCTGGGCGTGGAACGGCACGGGGGAGCGGATGCGCGGGAGGGGCCGGGCGAACGAGGAGACCGGCTCGGGCGCCGCCTCGCCGCGGCCCGGATCCGGACCCGGGCCGCCGCCGGCGGCCGGCTGCTCCTCGATGGTGAGCACCGGGGCGTGCTCGGCGAGAGTGGAGAAGGCGTGGTCATAGCCGGTCACCGCGGCCCCGATCTCCGCGAGGGCCGCCGCCGAGGCGCCGCGGGCGGCCAGCCGGTCCTTCAGCACCGGCACCGGGGCCGTCACATGGACGAAGGCGCCGTGGCGCTCGGCCACCGCGTCGGCGAAGTCGAACGCCTGAATCCAGGTCACCCGGGAGTGGCCACGGCGCAGCGGTCCGTAGACGAGCTCGCCGACCAGCCCGGCGTCGACCGCGAGCGGCCCGCCGTACAGGAGGAGTTCGCGGTACGGCCGGACCGGGTCCACATGCGGGAGGTCGGGGGAGGCGCGGGTGACGGTGTAGCCGTGCCGGCGGGCGAGCCCGGCCAGCAGCGCGTCCCTGCCGACCCCGTCGCAGCCCTCGACGATCAGTGTGCGGTGCTGTGCCACCGCATGGTCGAGGTTCATTTCCGGCATCCTGTCGGTCCCATAGCTCTCAGCTCTGCGAGGGGGACGACGCCGCCGCCCGCCACGGCGTCTTCAGTGTGCGTGGCGGGACGGCGGGGGCGGGAGTGCGGTGCGGGGTTGTGCGGTTGTGCGGGCGTAGTGGTTTTCGAGGGGTCGCCCGTGCGTGGCCCCTCTACGCGATGAGGAAGTCCGCTTCGCCGGACTTCGCCGCCTCCAGGAAGGACGCCACCTCCGAGCGGGTGTAGATCAGCGCGGGCCCGGCCGGGTCGGTGGACTGGCGCAGCGCGACCCGCCCGTCCGGCAGCCGCTTGGCCTCGATGCAGGTGCCGCCGTTGGACCCGCTCCAGGGCTTCTCCCAGCCCTCCGTGCCCAGGTCTGTGGCCGGCATTCCGCTGTAGACGGGGTCGTGCATCTCAATGCTCCTTACGCAGTTCGGCCAGGATGGTGCTGGAGTCGCCGATCCGCTCGGCCTGGACCGCCATCCGGTCCAGGACCTCGAGATAGGCGACGACTTCGGCCGGCTTGTCCACATAGACCGCCCCGGTGAGGCTCTCGGTGTAGACGACGTCCGGCAGTTCGGAGAATCCGAAGCGGAAGTAGTGGAAGGGGCCGAAGGCTCCGGGGTGCGGCCCCGCCGAGAACCGCATGATCTGCAGCCTGACCTTGGGAATCTCCAAGGTGTCGATCAAGTGGTCGATCTGGTCGCGCATCACCTGCGCGCCGCCCACGGGGCGGCGCAGCACCGTTTCGTCGAGGATGGCCCAGATGGTCGGCGCGTCCGGCTTGGTGAGCAGGTCCTGGCGCTGGACGCGCAGGGCGATCCGGCGCTCCAGCTCCTCCTCGGTGTCCCGGGGGAAGCCCATGCGCAGTACCGCTCGGGCGTAGTCCTCAGTCTGGAGCAGCCCGGGGACGTAGTGGGGCTCGTACGCCCGAATGACGGTGGCCTCACTCTCCAGGCTGACGTAAGCACTGAACCAGTCCGGAAGCACATCGCGGAACTGATGCCACCAGCCCGGCTGGTTGGCCTCCCGTGCCAGGGCGAGGAAGTCCTCCATCTCCGGGCCGCGGACGCCGTAGTTCCGCAGCAGCTCCTTGAGATACGGAATCTTGAGACCGACTTCCGCCTTTTCCATCCTGCGCACGGTCAACGGGGTGACCTCGATGGCTTTCGCGGCTTCCTCGAACGACACCTTCGCCCGCTCGCGCAGATGCCGCAGACGCTTGCCGAGGACTCTGCGCAAGACGGTGGGGGCGGCGCCGGCCGGCCGTGCCTCGCTCACGTCCGCCTCCCGGAGGAATGGCTGTCATATGCCTGCACAGTGTGCCACGCGATGGATGACACTGACAGAGCGAGCGAATCGCTCTGAAATTATCAGAACGAAGGTTGCGGGGTGATGGCTTCGCCACGCATAGTGAGCACGTGACCCATCTCACCCTCTATGGCGAGGGCTCCCAACCACCCATGTCCACAACGTCGTTGAGGTGCCCGGCCGGCAGGTCGGCGCCGCACGATGGGGAACCCGCAGACCGCCGTGGCACGAAACAGGGACGGTCACGGTGACGCATCACGCACAGCAGGTAAGCGGGCGCCAAGGCGCCGTGACCAACGTCGGGTTGGCCGCGGCGCTGAAGGAATCCGGATGCTCCTACGCCTCATTGGCCCTGCGGGTCAACGAACTGGGCCGTAGGCAGGGACGCGAGTCGAACTACGACAAGGCGTCCGTCACCCGCTGGCTGCAAGGCGGACAGCCGCGTGGCACCACGCCGGAGCTGATCGCCGCCGTGCTCTCCCACCGGCTCGGCAGGCCCGTGGCCCCCGCCGAGCTGGGGTTCATCTCCGACAGACAGCGTCCGGTCGTAGCCCGGGCGCTGGCCTACCGGGAGGACGTAGCAGAAACCTTGCACACGCTCGCCGAACTCGGCTCCACCGACATATCCCGCCGCAGCCTGCTGGGCGCGGTGCCCTTCGTCGCCGGCGCACTGGTGACCCCGCAGCGCGAATGGCTGCTGTGGCTGGTCGAGAACCAGGACCCCGCCCGGCTCGCACCCGCGGCCGAAGGCGGCCGCGTCGAACAGGTCCATGCGGCGATCAACATGTTCGACGAGATGGACAATCGCTTCGGCGGCGGCCAGGTCCGCGCCAGCATCGTGCTCTATCTGTCGACCGAGGTCGTCCCCATGCTCCAGCAGCGCGGCGCGCCCCCGCAGGAGCGGCGCCAGCTCTTCACCGCCGCGGCCAAGCTGGCCGCGATGGCCGGCTGGAGCAGCTATGACAACGCCGAATACGGCCTGGCCCAGCGCTATATGACCCAGGCGCTGCGGCTGTGCGCCGAGGGCGGCGACCGGGTCCTGGGCGGTCAGATCCTGGCCGGCCTGTCCCATCTGGCGACCAACCTGGGCCAGCCCGAGGCGGGGGTCGAGCTGGCCCGGGTCGGTGTCGCCACGGCCAAGCACGCCGGAAGCCCGCTCGGGCTGATGCGGCTGCACGCCATGGCCGCCCGGGGCTACGCCGCCCTGGACCAGCCCCGGGAGGCGTCCAAGTCGCTGCGCGCGGCCGACGCCCAACTGGAGGCCAGCCAGGGCTCCGAGCAGGAATCGCCCTGGGTGCGCTTCCTCGACCACCACTATCTGGCGGCCGAGGCGGCGTTGTGCTTCCGCGACCTGGGCAACGCCACCGAGGCCGAGCACGCTGCCGCCGAATCCGTGCGCGCCAACGCCGACCGGCGCCGGCGCCAGGCCATCAGCAGATCCGTGCTGGCGACGTCCTATCTCCAGCAGAACCGGCTGGACGAGGCCGTCGGCACCGCGGGGGAGGCGCTGGACACGCTCAGCGGGGTGCACAGCGAGCGCTCGATCCAGGCGCTGCGCGACTTCCGCACCCGGCTGCGGCCGCACCGCGGGGAGCCCATGGTCCGGGACTTCGAGCAGCGCTCCCGGACGGTGCTCGGCGTGGCCGCCTGAGGCTCCGGGCCCCGGGGCTTCGCCCCGCCCGGTGCCTCGGCGAAGTCTCCGGCCGCTCCGTGTGAGCGGCCGGTGACGTGTCCGGAGCGCCTCCGCTCGGGGGAGCGCCGGGGGGTCAATACCCTCCCGGCGTGGGGGCGTTCTGGGCTCGGTCGACGGGCAGATGCGCACCCGAGACCCCGCTCGAGGCGTCCGAGAGCAGGAACGCCACGACCTGGGCGACCTCCCGCGGGGTGACCAGTTCACCGTGTGGCAGCTCGGCCGTGAACCGGGCGTATGCCTCGGGCGCTTCGGTGCGCATCCGGTCCCACCGCTTCCCGGGGATCAGCATGGACCCAGGGGAGACGGCGTTCACCCGGATCCCGACCGGGCCCAGCTCACGGGCGAGCGAGGCCGCGAGATGGATCTGGGCGGCCTTGGCCGCCCCGTACTGCGCCTGGGGTCCCGGCTTCCAGCCGGAGATGGAGGCGATCACCACCACGGAGCCGCCGCCCGCGCGGCGCAGATGCGGCACCGCGGCCTTCACCAGCCGTGCCGTATGACCCACGTTCATCTCCCAGGTCAGCGACCAGTCCTGGGGGCCGGCGTCCTCGATGCCGCGGCCGCGGGCGCCACCGGCGCAGGCCACCACGCCGTCAAGACCGCTGAAACGTATCCCCGCCGCATCGACGAATTCCTCCAGCAGCCCCGGCTCGGTGACATCCAGCGCACGGGTGAACAACTCCCCGTGGCCCTCGGCGCTCAGGGACGCCGTGAGGGACCGCAGATCCTCCGGTGTCCGCGCACACGTGGCCAATCGCGCCCCACCGGCGGCCAATAGCCGTACGATCTGTTCACCCAGCCCCCGGGAGCCCCCGGTCACCAGGACCCGTTTGGCGTCCACACCGGACCGCTGCCCCGGGCCGAGCCGCCCCTCGCGGCCGTCGCTCACGCTTGCCACGTCCGGACCGTACAGCCCGAACCACTACGCCCGTACAACCGGACAACCCCCATGCCCTCTCGCCCACCGGCCGGTCCAACCGTTTGTCTACATGAACGGCGACCGACGGCGCTTTGCGCTGCCTTCGAAGGAGGAACCATGCCGGTATCCGGCACTCACCGCGACCGGGCCGTCTCCGTCCGGGGCAGCTTGTCCAGGCGGGTCGGGTGGGGTGTGCGCACCACCTGTCACCAGCTCAGATGCCAGGCGGTCGGTCGCCAGAATGCGCTTACCCGCTCATCGGAGCATCAATCACTCCATGGGCCCGTATGCCACCACAGCCCACAGACCGACGAGGAGCGTGAGGACCGACACCGTGAGCCGATCCTTTCCAGGACTGTCGCACAGGCCGGCGTCGGCCGATGAGGAGAGCGAGACGATGGGCGCGAGCCATGGCATCGCGGTCTCCACGGACCGCCCGCGAACCGATCCGGTTACCCGGTCGCGAACTGATCCGCTTACCGGGCCTCGAACCGATCCGGTTACCGGGCCGGGAGCCGATCCGGTTACCGCGCCGGCCGCCGCGGCGATCCCCGTCCCCTGCGCCGGAGGGGAGAGGACGGTGATCCCGCTGGACACCCGCCGGCTCTTCCGGGCGGAGTTCCCCGCCCTTCCCGACCGCGCCGCCGCCGTACGCCGGATGGTCGCCGGGCATCTGCGCGACTGGCGGCTCGGCGCGATCGTGGACCATGTCGTCCTCGCCACCAACGAACTGTTCGCCAACGCCGTGGAGCACGGCAGCTCCGGCCCCGCCGACACCGTCACCATCACCGTCTCGCTGGAACGCTTCGGCCGTGAGCTGCGCGTGGAGGTGGCCGACGGCTCGCCCGTGATCCCGGTCGCCCGCAAGCCGGAGCCGACCGAGGAGTCCGGACGAGGGCTGGCCATCGTCGAGGACCTGGCCCTCGACTGGGGCACCGAGCCGCCCGCCCCCGGAGCCCGGGGGAAGAAGGTGTGGTTCACCCTGCCCCTGGTGGCCACCTCATGAACGCGGGGGCGCGCGGTGACCGCCGGATGCGGGTCACCGTGGAGACCGACGCGGCCGAATGGCTGCTGGCCGCGAGCGACGACCCCGGGCGGGTGCGGCTGCAGTGGGCCAGCGGCACCGGCCTCGCCGATCTGCCGGTGGGCCCCGTCTTCGACCTGGTGCGGATGTGCGACGACATCGGCACCGCGGTGATCCAGGCGCTTCGGCGGCGCGACGCGGCGGGACCGGTGATGCTCGCCACCGCCAGCCATGTGCTCTCCTTCCTCGTGCCGCCCGGATCGGCGGCCGAGTGGAAGGGCTGGCTGGCCGGGACGGCGTACGCGCGCCGCCGCGCAGTGGCCGCGGCGGGGCCCGGCCGGGTGCTGCGCTGCCCCAGGCCCGGCTGTGTCCGGCAGGGCCATGTGTGGCTGATCCGGCCCGGCGGCCCGCTCACCGACAGCCGTACTCTGCGCACCGCCCTGGAGGAGGCCATCGACCGGCCCGGCCTCCCGGATGTGCTGTTCCGCTAGGCGATGTGCTGTTCCGCCAGGCCCTGTCCGGTGGGCCTCGGCGCCTGTTGACGTCGGCGACGGACGCCGCGGGCCCCTGACGGTCCGCCGGACAGCGGGCCGGGCCCAGGGCCTGTCGTTCGGATCAGGCCGGGCTCGCGGGGTCTGGCACGCGCATCTGCGGCGTTGTCGTCACTCGCCGACGCTCCGCGTCGACTCCCTCCTCCGTCTTGCGGCCGCACGCTCCCCCAGCTACCGCTGGGTGGTACCCCCTGACCCCGCTCCCTGATCCGGCCTGATCCAAACGACAGACCCTGGACGGCGGGCGCCGGGGCGAAAGCGGCGGGATGCGCCTCGGTGAAGGCGGCGCGGTGTGCCTCGGCGAAGGCGCGGAAGGAGCGGGGAGCGCGCCCCGTGACCCGCTGGACGGTGTCGGTCGTCCGGTCCTCCGCGCCGTGCCGGATGTCCTCGTCGAGCCCGGCGAGCACCGCGGCGAACTCCGCCGGGATCCCTATCGCCTTCAGCCGCTCCCGCAACTCCCCGGCCTCCACCGCGACATGGCGGGCCGGCCGCCCGGAGACCTCTGTCACCATGTGCGCCGCCTCCGCGTAGCCGAGCGCCTCGGGACCGGTGATGACGTGGTCCGTGTTGTGCGGGCGGTCGTCCAGCAGGGCCCGGGTGGCGACTGCGGCGATATCCGTCGCGTCGACGAAGGCCACCTTGCCGTCCCCGGTGGCGGTGACGATCTCGCCGTCGCCGCGGATGGCATGGGCCACCGCATGGTCACCGGTGAAGTTCTGCATGAACCACGAGGGCCGCAGCACCGCCCACTCCGGAACGGTCTCCTTCACCAGCGTATGCAGTGCGCCGAGGCCCGTGGGCGCTTCGGGGACCGCGGAGGAGCTCAGCAGCACCACCCGTCGTACGCCCTGGGCGACAGCGGTGTTCAGGAACGGCTCGACCACGGGCCGCGGCTCGGCCACCCCCAGGGGGCGAGACGAGATAGATCCGCTCCACGCCGTTCAGCGCCGTTGCATAGCCGGCCGGGTCGTGCCAGTCGAACCGGACGGCCTCGCCCGCCTCGGCCGCTGCCGCGGACTCGGGCCGCCGGGTGGCGGCCAGCGCCCGCGCGCCCTGTGCGCGCACCATCCGCAGCACCTTGGAACCGGTGTTCCCGGTGGCGCCGAGGACCAGAACAGTGGGTTCAGCCATTGGTCCGGTCCTCCTCGGCACCGAAGCTGACCTCGCTGAGCATCAGCGGGTTCCAGTAGTCGCGGTACGAGGCGATCTCGCCGTCCCGGACGGTGATGACGGCGATGTACGAGGGGCGGAGCGGGCGGCCGGACGAGACGGCCACGGCGTCCATCGAGAACTCCACGATCAGCACCTCGGGGTCCTCGGTGCGGTGGATGACCTGATGCGCGACGGCGCGCAGATCGATGTGGTCGGCGTAGTCCCGCACGTATTCGCGCACGGCCTCACGCCCTTCCAGCAGACGCGGCCGGCCGGCCGGGGCGAAGGGGAACTCCATGGTGCCGTCGACGGCCCACAGGTTCGCGAATCCCATCATGTCGTGGTCGAGCAGCAGTTCCTTCGCCCGCTCGAACACCTTGATGCGGTCATCCATGACGTACTTCCTTCTCGCAGGGTGATGCCACAGCCAACGGACGGAACGGTACCGTCCCGTCCGCACATGATAGAACGAGACGGTACCGTCCTGTCCATCTGTTAACCTTGAGGCCATGTCGGACACCAACCGGCGCCCCCCGAGCGGCGCCGCCACCCTGCGCGCGGACAAGACCGCCGCCATCGCCGAGGCCGTTCTGGACGAGCTCGCCGAGCACGGATACGGCCGGCTGTCGATGGAGGCCGTGGCCAAGCGGGCCGGAGTGGGCAAGAGCGCCCTGTACCGGCGGTGGCCTTCCAAGCAGCGGATGGTCATCGCGGTCGTGTCGGAGCTGAGCGTCGCCCTGGTCGAGGAGCCCGACACCGGATCCCTGCGCGGCGATGTGCTGGCCGCGCTTCATCTGGTCGCCGACTGGCTGACCCATCCGCGGTTCTCGCGGATCCTGCCGGACCTGATCGCCGAGGCGCAGCGGGACGAGGAGCTGTTCCAGGCCCTCGCCCGCTGCGTCGGCGAGCCGCGGCGCGCCCGCGCCATCGGCATGCTGGACCGGGCGACCGAGCGCGGTGAGCTGCCGCGGGACCTCGACCGCGAGCTGGCGCTCGATCTGCTCGGCGGGCTGGTCTACTGGCGCGTCTCGGCCCGTGGGGCGGCCCTGGAGCCCGGCTACTTCGAGCGCGCCGCCGATATGGCGCTGCGGGCCCTGGGTGCCCGGCCGCTCGGGGCCTGACGGCCGGGGCGGGGCCGAGGGACGTACGGGACGCCAAGTGGCGGGACGCCAAGGCGGCGGGGCGCCACCTTGGCGGGGCTCCTTCTCCACCGGGCGTCTCCTCCGGATGGGCCGGAGAACAGGGCATGGCGGTGCGCGGCCCCGCATCATCGCTTAGTGACGAGCGGTGGTGAGCCGCCGCGCGTCCTCGACCCTAGGAGCCCCCATGTCAACCGGCCTCTCCGTCCATATCGGACTCAACCAGGTCGACCCCGCCGCCTACGACGGCTGGAGCGGTGAGCTGGGCGCCTGTGAGCAGGACGCCGTCGACATGGCCGGGATCGCCGACGCCGCGGGGTTCGATGTGTCCGACCCGCTGCTGAGCCCGGCCGCCACCGCGGAGACGGTCACCGCCACCCTGGAGGCCGCGGCCGGGCGGCTGGCCGAGGGGGACATCCTCTTCCTCACCTACTCGGGCCACGGCGGTCAGGTGCCCGACCTCAACCACGACGAGACCGGGGACCGGCTCGACGAGACCTGGGTGCTCCACGACCGGCAGTTGGTCGACGACGAGCTCTTCGAGCTGTTCGGGAAGTTCGCCAAGGGGGTGCGGATCTGGCTGCTCTCCGATAGCTGCCACAGCGGCACCGTGGCCCGGCGGCTGCCCGAGATGCTCAGCGCCCAGGAGCTCGACCGGCGCTTTAGCACCGCCGACCCCGCGGAGGTCGGCCGCAGGATCCGGGTCATGCCCCAGTCGGTACAGTCCGCCGTCTACCGGCGCGACCGCGACGCCTACGACCGCATCCAGAACACCCGCACCGCCAAGGACCTCGCCAAAATCGACGCCAGCGTGCTGCAGATCTCCGGCTGCCAGGACAACCAGACCTCCGCCGACGGGATCGTCAACGGCCTGTTCACCGGCACCCTGCTGGAGGTCTGGCGGGGCGGTGCCTTCGCCGGCAGCTACCGGGGGCTGCACCGGGAGATCGTCAAGCGGATGCCGCCCGACCAGACGCCCCACCTCTTCCAGGTGGGTGCGCCGAACTCCGCATTCGCCCGGCAGCGGCCCTTCACCATCTGAACCGGGATCTGTAGCGTGCCCGCGTCATACCCGTGTGCGGCGGCCCGCCGAGCGAGGTATGACAGTAGGAGGGCACGGCGAGCCGGTGAGGTGCCGGTATGACCACGCATGACCGTGTTGACCAGGAGGACGAGGCGGGTATCGGCAGCATGGCGACCGCCCCGGGAGGAGTGCTCGATCTGCTGCGGGTCGCCGCCGTGGCGCTGGACGTCGAGGGGCGGATCGCCCTGTGGAGCCCGGAGGCTGAACAACTGTTCGGTTACCGCGCGGCCGAGGCGCTGGGGCGCCGCGCGGACAAGCTGCTGGTCCACCCGAAGGACCGGCGCGCGGCCGTGGAGCTCTTCGCGCGCGTACGGGCGGGTGACACCTGGGCCGGCGTCTTCCCGGTCCGCCGCCCGGACGGCTCCACATTGAAGGTGGAGTTCCGCACCATGGGCCTGCGCGACGCCCATGGCGAGGGCTACGCGCTCGGGCTGGCCGCCGACGAGGGGACCGTACGCCGGCTGGAGACCGATCTGGCCGTATCCGGCTTCCTGATCGGACAGTCGCCGGTGGGGCTCGCGGTGTTCGACACCGAGCTGCGCTGGCTGCGCGCCAACCCGGCCCTGCAGCAGATGAACTCCATCACCGAGCCCCAGGTGCGCGGCCACCGCGTCGGGGAGGTGCTGCCCGGGCTCGACAGCGAGGCCATCGAGGCCGCGATGCGGCATGTGCTGGAGTCCGGTGAACCGCTGCTGGACCAGCAGAGCATCGGCCGGACCCCGGCCGACCCCGACCATGACCACGCGTGGTCGGAGTCGTACTACCGGCTGGAGGACCCCAGCGGCCGGATCCTGGGCGTCGCCGTCTCCATCATGGACATCTCCCGGCGCCACCGGGAGACCAGCGAGATCGCCGAGGCACGCGAGCGGCTGGCCGTGATCGCCGACGCGAGCGTCCGTATCGGCACCACGCTGGATCTGCGGCAGACCGCCCAGGAGCTCGCCGATGTGACCGTGCCCCGGCTCGCCGACCTCGCGGCCGTCGACGTCCTGGACTCCGTGGTGCACCGCGACGCCACGCCCCGGGTGTGGGCCGACGGCTCCGCCCGCTTCCGGGCGCTCGCCGTCGCCGCCGGCTACCCCACCGACGCCGTCCACGCGGCGGACCCGGTCGGCGAGATCGCCCGCTACGAACCCACCCGGCTGATCACCCAGTGCGTCCGCGAGGCGCGGCCGATCCTGGTGCCGCACGTGACCGAGCAGGACGTACGGCGGATCGCCCGGGACGACGACGCCGCCCGGGTGCTGCTGCGCGAGGGCGTGCACTCGTACATCGCCGCCCCGCTGATCGCCCGCGGCAGTGTGCTCGGCACGCTCAGCCTGCACCGCACCATCAACCCCAGGCCGTTCGACGAGGAGGACCTCACCCTCGCCTGCGAACTGGCCATCCGCGCCGCCCTGTGCATCGACAACGCCCGGCTCTACGCCCGCGAACGCGACGCCGCGCTCACCCTCCAGCGCAGCCTGCTCTCCCAGCAGCCACGCGACCTGGACGGCCTGGAGATCGCCTCCCGGTATCTGCCCGCGGTCAGCGCCGCCGGGGGCGACTGGTTCGATGTGCTGCCCCTCCCGGACGGCCGGGTCGGGCTGGTGGTCGGCGACGTCATGGGCAAGGGCATCCACGCCGCGGCCATCATGGGCCAGCTACGCACCGCCACCCGGGCCTTCTCCCGGCTCGATCTGCCCCCGGCCCAGGTGCTGTGGCATCTCGACGAGATCACGCCCAGCCTCGGGGAGTCCATCGCCACCTGCCTCTACGCGGTCTGCGATCCGCGCACCGGGCGGTGCGAGATGTCCACCGCCGGCCATCTGCCGCCGGTGCTGGTGCAGCCCGGCGGCGAGGCCGAGCTGATCGACATCCCCACCGGCGCGCCGCTGGGCGTCGGCGGCGTCCCCTTCGCCTCGGTGGAGCGGGAGCTGGCCGAGGGGGCGCTGCTGGCCCTGTTCACCGACGGACTGGTGGAAAAGCGCCATCAGTCCCTCGACGTCGGACTGCACACCCTGGTCCAGTTGCTGCGCCGCCACCAGGGCCCGCTGGAGCGGATCTGCGACCAGGTGCTGGCCGCGCTGCACGGGGCGCCCGACGACGATGTGGCCCTGCTGCTGGCCCGGCTGCGCCGCCCTCGCCTGCCGGAGACGTCCGTGGTTACCGTGGAAGGTGGCTGAAGAAGGGCCGACACATCACCCACTCCATCGATGAAACGACGTCCCGATGGCTCAGCTCGCCCGCCGCTTCACCGTAGTGACCGCCCTGGTGGCGGTCGCCCTGGGGACCACGGCCTCCCTCGCCGGTGCCGCGGAGCCGCACCCCAGGCCCACCCCGAGGGTCGCGGTCATCGGCACCGGAGGCACCATCGCGGGCGTCAGCAAGTCCAAGGTGTCCTTCGACGACTACGAGGCGGGCAAGCTCCGGGTGTCCCGGCTGGTGAACGACCTCAGGCCCGAGGTGAACCGGATCGCCGATGTGACCACCCAGCAGTTCGGCAACAAGGACTCCAACAACTACACGATCCCCGAGTACCGCCGGCTCACCGCCGCCGTCGACCACGCCCTGAAGTTCAACGACGGGGTCGTGGTCACCACCGGCACCGACACCATGGAGGAGTTCGCGTACTGGCTGGACCTGACCGTCCGCAGCGACAAGCCCGTGGTGCTCACCGGCTCCATGCGGCCCTGGACGGTGATCGGCTCCGACGCCCCGGCCAACCTCTACAACGCGATCCACCTCGCCGCCAGCGGGCGTACCACCTGCTTCGGCGCCGTGGTGATGCTCAACGACCAGATCCACGCCGCCCGCGAGGTGCGCAAGTCCGACACCCTGCGGCTGAACGCGTTCAGCAGCGGCAGCAGCGGTGAGCTCGGTGTCATCGACCAGAACCACATCCGCGTCGACCGCGCGCCGGCCCGGGTCGAGCAGTGCGGCAAGCCCGGCTGGAAGACCCCGTTCGACCTCGACCGGATCGCCCGGCGACCACTGCCCAAGGTCGACATCGCCTACAGCTACCAGGGCGCCGGACCCCAGGCCATCAAGGCGTTCGCCGACGCCGGGGCGGCCGGGATCGTCACCGCGGGCACCGGGGCGGGCGGCCTCTCCCCGGCCATGACCGAGGCCCGGGACGACGCCGTCAAGAACGGGGTGGTCATGGTCTCCGCCTCGCGCACCGGCTCCGGCGCGGTCTACGACCCCGATGTCCACGGCGTCATCGGCGCCCAGGACCTGACCCCGCAGAAGGCCCGGCTGCTGCTGCTTCTCTCGCTCGCCACCACCCATAACGAGCATCGGATCCAGACGTGGTTCCACACCCTGGGCACCGGACAGTTCACGGCCCGTCGTTAGGGGCGGCGGCGCTGCCCCGGAAGGTGGCGCGGTAGGCGCTCGGTGACACCCCGAGGGCGGTGTGCAGATGCTGCCGCAGCGAGGCGGCGGTGCCGAAGCCCGCGTCCGCCGCGATCCGGTCCACCGGCAGATCGGTCTCCTCCAGCAACTGCCGGGCGCGCTCGAGGCGCCGCTGGGTCAGCCACTGCACCGGAGTCATCCCCACCTCCTCGCGGAACCGCCGGGAGAAGGTCCGTACGCTCATCGACTCCCGCTCGGCCAGCTCCCGCAGGGTCGGCGGACGGTCGAGCCGGGTCAGCGCCCAGGCGCGGGCCGCGCCGGTGGAGCCGCCGCGCTGCTCCGGCACCGGCCGCCGGATGAACTGCGCCTGGCCGCCCTCGCGATGCGGGGCCACCACCGAGCCGCGGGCGACCTCGCCCGCCACCGCCGCGCCGTGGTCGCGCCGGATCATATGCAGGATCAGATCGATACCGGCGGCGTCCCCGGCCGAGGTCAGCACCTCGCCCTCGTCCGCGTAGAGAACGTCCGGGTCGAGCGCGACGGCCGGGAACAGCTCCCGGAACCGGTCGGCCTCCTGCCAGTGGGTCGTCGCCCGGCGGCCGTCCAGCAGCCCCGCGGCCGCCAGCACGAACGCCCCCGTGCAGATCGAGGCGATCCGGGCGCCGGGTCGGATCCGGGCGAAGGCGCCGGTGAGCGGGGCGCCCAGGCGGCCCTCGGCCTGGGGCTCGTCCGGTTCGTTGGCCGCCGGGACGAGCACGGTGTCGGCCTCGGCCAGCGCGTCCGGGCCATGGGCGACACGCATCGTTACGTCGGAGTCGGTGCGTACCTCACCGGGGACGAGCGCGCAGGTCACCACCTCGTACAGCGGCTCACCGGCGGTCGATACGGCCCGGCCGAACAGCCGGTGCGCCATGCCCAGCTCGAACGGCAGCAGCCCGTGGCGCACCAGCACCACCACCCGATGGCGGCCGGGGTGAGCGAAGACGGACATGGCGCGATTCTCGCAGCCGCCAAGGATCCGGCCATCACTTCTTGGCCCGGCTCGGCTGCACCCGCTTCGGCTCGCCCGCGGCCTTCGGATGCTCCGGCGGATAGGGGAGGTCGCCCAGCCCATGCTCTTGCTCGTCCCGTGTGGCCAGCTCCAGGGCGGACTCCAGGCGGAAGGCGTGCTCGTCCATGTCCGCGTGCACATCGCCCAGCTCGCGGTAGCGCACCGGCATGGTGGCCAGGTCGAAGTCGCGCGGCCGGGCGTCGGGGACCTCCGCCCAGCGCAGCGGCGCGGAGACCGGGGCATGGGGGCGGGGGCGCACCGAGTAGGCGCTGGCGATGGTGCGGTCCCGGGCGGTCTGGTTGTAGTCCACGAAGATCTTCCGGCCGCGCTCCTCCTTCCACCACTTGGTGGTCACCCGCTCCGGAGCCCGCCGCTCCAACTCCCGCGCGATCGCGATCGCGGACCGCCGCACCTGGGTGAAGGTCCACTCCGGCGCGATCGGGACGAACACATGCAGCCCCCGGCCACCCGAGGTCTTGGGCCACCCCCGTAGCCCCAGCCCGTCCAGCACCTCGCGCAGCTCCTCCGCGGCCCGTACCGCGTCCTCGTAGTCGGTGCCGGGCTGGGGGTCGAGGTCGATCCGCAGCTCATCGGGGTGTTCGGTGTCCTCGCGCCGCACCGGCCACGGATGGAAGGTCAGGCTCCCCAGATTCGCCGCCCACACCACGGCCGCCGTCTCGGTGGGGCAGATCTCGTCCGCGTGCCGCCCGCTGGGGAAGGAGATACGGCCGGTCGGAATCCACTCCGGCAGGTTCTTCGGGGCCCGCTTCTGGAAGAACGACTCCCCGTCGACCCCGTCCGGATAGCGCTCCAGCGTCGTCGGCCGGTCCCGCAGCGCCCGCAGCGCGCCCTCGCCGACCGCCAGGTAGTAGCGGGCGAGGTCCAGCTTGGTGAAACCGCGCTCCGGGAAATACACCTTCCCGGGGTTGGTCACCCGCACCGTGCGACCGCCGACCGTGAGCTCCACCGACTCTGCCATACGGCCACGCTAGGCCCGCCCGCCCGAGGCCGCCTCCCGGCGGGCGAGCGGCCCGCCACGGGAGCACAATCGGACATCATGGACCTTCCGGTGATGCCTCCCGTCGAGCCGATGCTGGCCAAGGCCGTGGCCACGATCCCGCCCGGGATGCGTTACGAGGGCAAATGGGACGGCTTCCGGGCCATCGTCTTCCGCGACGGGGACGAGATCGAGATCAGTAGCCGCACCACCAAGCCGCTCACCCGCTACTTCCCCGAGCTGGCCGAGGCGCTGCTCGCCAACCTCCCGCCGCGCTGCGTCCTGGACGGCGAGATCATCATCGTGCGCGGCGGACGGCTGGACTTCGACGCCCTGCTGGAGCGGATCCACCCCGCCGACTCCCGGGTGCGGCTGCTGGCGAAGAACACGCCGTCAAGCTTTGTCGCCTTCGACATCCTCGCCCTCGGGGACGCCTCGCTGATGGACACCCCGCTCCGCGAGCGCCGCGAGGCGCTGACCGAGGCGCTGCGCGGCGCCCGGGACCCGGTGCACCTCGCCCCCTGCACCGACGATCTCGACATGGCCCGGCAGTGGTTCGAGCAGTACGAGGGGGCCGGGCTCGACGGCGTCGTGGCCAAGAGCCCCGACCTGCGCTACCGCCCCGGCGAGCGCGTGATGGTCAAGGTCAAGCACGAGCGCACCGCCGACTGTGTGGTGGCCGGGTACCGCGTCCACAAGTCAGGCCAGGGCGTCGGCTCGCTGCTGCTCGGCCTGTACGACGACAAGGGCCGCCTCCAGCACGTGGGCGTCAGCGCCGCCTTCACCGCGCGCCGCCGCCAGGAGCTGCTGGAAGAGCTGGAGCCCCTGCGCATGGAGACCGTCGAAGGCCACCCCTGGGCCGACTGGGCGCGCGAGGAGGCCCATGCCAAGGGCCGGATGCCGGGCGCGCCCAGCCGCTGGACCGGGGTCAAGGATCTGTCCTGGACGCCGGTGCGCCCCGAGCGGGTGTGCGAGGTGGCCTACGACCACATGCAGGGCGGCCGCTTCCGGCACACCGCCCGCTTCCGGCGCTGGCGGCCGGACCGGGAGCCCGAGCAGTGCACCTACGACCAGCTTGAGGAGCCGGTCTCCTACGATCTGCGCCAGGTGCTGGGGTCGTCCGCCGCGGACGCGTAGCCGTTGCTGCCGTCCTTGCCGCCGTCCGTCACCGCTCGGTCCGTCACCGCTTGCCGCCCCGGGCCGGGTTCCTGGCCATCCGTACGAACCAGTCGCGCGCCGCCTCGGCGGCCTCCTCCAGGGTTCCGGGCTCCTCGAACAGATGGCTCGCGCCGGGCACCACATGGATCTCGTGCGGGGCGACGAGCATGGCGGCCGCCTGCTGATTGAGCCGCAGCACCTCGTGGTCGTCACCGCCCACGATCAGCAGCACCGGCGCCCGCACCCGGTTCAGCGCACCGCCCGCGAGATCGGGCCGGCCGCCGCGGGAGACCACGGCCGCCACCCGCTCCGGCCGCTCGGCGGCGGCCGTCAGCGCCGCCGCCGCGCCCGTACTGGCGCCGAACAGCCCCACCGGCAGCGCCGAGGTGGCCGGGTGCCCGCCGAGCCAGTCCACCGCGGCCACCAGCCGCCGGCCCAGCAGTGGGATGTCGAAGCGCAGTTCGGCGGTGATCGCGTCCACCCGCTCCTCGGCGTCGGTGAGCAGATCGAACAGCAGGGTGGCCAGATCCGCGTCCTGCAGCACCCGGGCCACCGCGCGATTGCGCGGGCTGTGCCGGGAGCTGCCGCTGCCGTGGGCGAACGCGACGACGCCGATGGGCTGGTCGGGAAGGGCCAGATCGCCCACGAGCATGGCGTCGTCCGTGGCGATACGGGCGGTCTCGGAGCGCATCGGCCACCTCCTGCCGGGGGGTGCGGGGCTGGGCTTGCGGCTAGGCGTAGGCCATGAGCCCTTGCCGCAGCTCGCTGTAGAGCCGGGAGAGCCTGCGGGATATGTGCATCTGCGAGAAGCCCAGGATCTCACCGATCTGGCTCTGCGAAAGCCCGGCGAAGAACCGCAGATAGAGGACGTAGCGGTCCTGCTCCGACAGTTCGGCGATCAGTACCCGCAGCGCCTCGCGGTTGACGACGCGTTCGATCGCGGCGTCGTCCGCGCCCACCGTCTCGGCGAGCAGCCGCTCCTCGGCGCCCTGGACCGCGGCGTTGAGGGAGAGCGGGGTGCAGGAGGCGCTGGCCTCCAGTCCCGCCATCACGTCCTCCTGGGGCATACCGGTGCGGAGGCAGATCTCATGGATGGTGGGGGTGCGCCCGCCGAGCTCCTGCTCCAGCGCGTCGCGCGCGGAGCGGGTGCGGGAGCGGACCTCCTGGATGTTGCGGGGGATGTGCAGCGTCCACAGATAGTCGCGGAAGTGGCGCTTGAGCTCACCGGTGATGACGGGGATCGCATAGGAGGGGAAGGCATGCCCGAGGTCGGGGTTGTAGCGGTCGACGGCCTTCACCAGGGCCAGCGAGGCGACCTGGGTGAGGTCCTCCATGTTCTCGCCCTTGTTGCGGAAGCGCAGCGCCAGGCGCTTGGCGACGGGCAGCCAGGCGCAGATGATCGTCTCGCGCAGGGCGTCGCGCTCAGGCCCGGACGGGAGCCGGGACAGACGCAGGAAGGCACCGCCGGTGTCGGGAGTGTCGTCATGGCGTCGTTGGCGAGTCGCGGTTGCTGACATGGTCACTCGCCTCCGTGTTCCGATGTCACGGCGGTTCGCCACCAGATTCGCATGCGCCCTCACACCTCGCAATTCGGCCGAGTTGGTGATGTTGTGCACGCTTTTGGGTGGTATGCGCGTTTCATCTGGTTCGTACCGATGGCGGCGGGGTATGGCCAGGGGATGAACGCACGCCTTCGACTCGCCCAGCAGCCCGAGGCGGACGCCCTGCTCGAGCGCGACCCACTGGCCCTGATGATCGGGATGCTGCTTGATCAGCAGGTGCCCATGGAGTGGGCGTTCTCCGGTCCATACACCATCGCGGGGCGTCTGGGCAGGGACCGATTGGACGCCCGGGAGATCGCCGCATACGACCCCGAGCGGTTCGCCGCGCTGCTGTCGGAGAAGCCCGCCGTGCATCGCTACCCGGGCGCGATGGCCGGGCGCGTCCAGCAGCTTTGCGGGTATCTGGCCGAGCACTACGACGGCGACCCGACCGCCATGTGGCGCGATGCCTCCTCCGGTGAGGAACTGCTCCGGCGGCTGAACGAACTGCCCGGTTTCGGCAAGCAGAAGGCGCAGATCTTCCTCGCGCTGCTGGGCAAGCGGCTCGGGGTGCGGCCCAAGGGCTGGCGCGAGGCCGCCGGGTCCTACGGCGAGGAGGGCGCGTATCGCTCGGTGGCCGACATCACCGGGCCCGAGTCGCTGGACAAGGTCCGCGCCCACAAGCAGGAACTCAAGCGGCAGGCCAAGCGGGCCAAGGGCGGCGCGGGAGGCTGAGCGGGGGCCTTTTCGGCGTTGCCGGGCGCCAGGCGGTGCTGCCGGGCTTCAGACAGTGCCCAGCGCGTCCCGCAGGGTGTCCACGGCCAGGGCGAGCGCGCCCCGAGCGGCCTGCGTGTCGCGGAGCGCGTCGAGCATCAGGAAGTCATGGATGATCCCCTGCATCCGCAGGGCCGTGACCGGTACCCCGGCCTCCCGCAGCTTGGCCGCGTACGCCTCGCCCTCGTCGCGCAGCACATCCGCCTCGCCGGTGATGACGAGGGCGGGCGGCAGCCCGGCGAGCTGGTCGGGGGTGGCGCGCAGCGGGGAGGCGGTGATCTCGGAGCGGTGCGCCGGGTCGGTCGTGTACTGGTCCCAGAACCACTTCATCGCCTCACGGGTGAGGAAGTAGCCCTCGGCGAACTCCTCGTACGAGCCGGTGTCGAAGGCGGCGTTGGTCTCCGGATAGAAGAGCACCTGCCGCACCAGTGACAGATCGCCGCGTTCCTTGGCGAGCAGGGTGAGGGCGATGGCCAGGTTGCCGCCCACCGAGTCCCCGGCCACCGCGATCCGGGAGGCGTCGAGCCCCGCTCCCTCGCCATGGGCCACGATCCACTGGCCCACGGCGTAGCTCTGCTCCAGCGCCACCGGGTAGTGGGCCTCGGGGGAGAGGTCGTACTCGGGGAAGACGACCGCGGCGCCCACTCGGACCGCCAGCTCCCGGACCAGCCGGTCATGGGTGTGGGCGTTGCCGAACACCCAGCCCGCGCCGTGGATGTAGAGAATCACCGGAAGGGTGCCGACGGCCTTCGGAGGGCGGACGATCCGCGCCTTGACGCCGCCCGTCGGGATACCGCCGACGCTGATCCACTCCTCGTCCACCTCCGGTTTGGGCACCTCGCCCGACTGCACCTCGTCGAGCGTGCGACGGCCCTCCGCGGGCGTCGTCTGGTACGGATACGGCGGTTTGGCGGTGGCCTCGGCGAACGCCGCGGCGGCGGGTTCGAGGACGGGGCGGGCCGGAGCGGTGATGGACATCTGCTTCTCCTTTTCCGGTCCGATTCCGTCCGAGGATCTCACCCCGGCCGCCGCGGCACCCACCGCTGTTACGCCACCCGGGCCTCCGTCGCGCCCGGGTGGTCGGTTGGCGGCATCACCTGATCGGGCCCGGGGCCGGTGACGGATCGGGAACCGGATCGGGGCCCGGCGGCTTGGGCACCGGATCGGGGGACGGGACCGGTGCGGGGCCGGGGGTGGGGTTCGGCGGCGGCTCGGGCGGAGGCGTGGGAATCGGGTCGGGCGGCGGCCCCGGAGGCGGTCCGGGCACGGGGCCCGGTGCGGGACCCGGTTCGGGGCCGCCCGGACCGGGCGACGGAGTCGGAGACGGCGGCCCGGGATCTCGCTGCGTCGGATGGATGAGGGTCGGGTCGGTCTGCCGTGCCACGGTGTCCTCCAAAGCTCGTCGGCGGGTGGCCACATCGTTTCCGGGGCGGGTGCCCCGGTCCCCTGGGATGTACGCATGGACTCGGCGCCGAACGCGCGAGCGGCGGGGAGGGCGGGCGATAATTCCTCCGCCCGGCGGAAGCGGCGTCGCTAGCATCGCCGTCGTCATGCGACGTTTTCCTGATCCGGATCCCGGAAATCCAGACCATCGCTCACCCATATCCTATCTGTTATGGCTTGCCGCTTATCAGCGCAATGCCATATTCCTTGGCGCTCTCTACGGAATTGTCCAAGTACTGGCGCAGGCCCTGGTGCCCGCCGCCGTCGGCAAGGCCATCGACGCCGGGATCATCGCCCGTGACCAGCGGGCACTCCTGTGGTGGGGCGGTGCGGTAGTGGCCCTCGGGACGATTCAGGCCGCCGCCGGAATTCTGCGCGACCGCGCCGCCCTCACCACCCGGCTGGGCGCCGCCTATCGCACCGCACAACTCATCGCCCGCCAGGCCGCCCGACTGGGGGCGACCTTGCCGAAACGGGTGGCCAAAGGCGAGATCGTGAATGCCGGAGTGGCCGATATCGGCCGACTCGGGGAGGCGCTGGCCGAAACCGCCCGGGGCAGCGGCTCCGTCGTCGCCATCGCCGTCGTGGCGGCCATCCTGCTGCACACCTCCTGGCAACTGGGCCTGGTGGTGCTGCTCGGGGTGCCGCTCATGGCGGGGACGGTGTCCCTGCTGATCCGTCCGCTGCACCGGCGCCAGCAGCGGCTGCGCGAACAGCAGGCCGAGCTGACCGGCCGCGCCGTGGACATCGTCAGCGGGCTGCGGGTGCTGCGCGGCATCGGCGGCGAGGAGGTCTTCGCCGACCGCTATCGCGCCGACTCGCAGCGGGTGCGCGCCGCGGGAGTCGAGGTGGCCCGGGTGGAGGCCCTGCTCGACGGTGCCAAGGTGCTGCTGCCGGGGCTGCTGACCACCGTCGTCGTCTGGCTGGGCGCGCACTACGTGGCGAGCGGGCGGATGGGCCCGGGACAGCTCGTCGCCTTCTACGGCTACGCCGTCTTCCTGGTCGATCCGCTGCGCCGGCTCACCAACGCGGCCGGCCGGCTGACCCAGGGGCATGTGGCAGCGCGCCGTATCACGGCGTTTCTCGCGCTGCGCTCCGAGTTCGCCCTGAGGGCCGCCGCACCTGCTCCGTACGACGGAGGGTACGGCGGACCCGTCTCGCACGAGGGGCCCGCTCCGTACGAGGGACCGTGCGAGGGGCCCGTTCCGTACGAAGGGCCCGCCCCGCTCGCCGACCCCGCCTCCGGGCTGATCGTGGCACCGGGCCGGTTCACCGCCGTGGCCTGCGCGTCCCCCGCCGACACCGCGACCCTCGCCGCGCGGCTGGGCCGCTACACCGACTCCACCGTCACCCTCGGGGACACCCCGCTCGGCGATCTGCCCCCGGACGAGATACGCCGCCGCATCCTCGTCGCCGACAACGACGACCGTCTCTTCGCCGGTCCGCTGCGCGAGGAGCTGCGCGGGCGGGGGAGTGACACGGAACTGGAGCGGGCCGTCGACGCCGCCTGTGCGCGGGACATCGCGGAGGCGCTCCCGGACGGGCTCGACGACCTCGTCGCCGAGTCCGGGCGCAACTTCTCCGGCGGCCAGCAGCAGCGGCTGCGCCTGGTGCGCGCGCTCATGGCCGACCCGGAGGTGCTGATCCTCGTCGAGCCCACCAGCGCCGTCGACGCCCACACCGAGGCCCGTATCGCGCGCGGGCTGCGCGACCTGCGCGCGGGACGGACCACGCTGGTGTTCACCACCAGCCCCGTGGTGCTCGACCGGGCGGACCACGTCGTCTACGTACAGAGCGCGAAGGCCGTCGCCCAGGGCTCGCACGGCGATCTGCTCACCGATGTCCGCTACCGGTCCGTCGTGGCGCGGGAGGAGTCGGCATGAGCACCCACACCCCGCTGCCGGTCGCCCCGGCCGGCGACACCCGCGCCTACGCCCGGCGGCTGGCACTGCGCCACCCGCGCGAACTCACCGCCGTGCTCGTCCTGTACGCGCTCGCCGCGGGCTGCGGGCTGGTGGGCCCCCGGCTGCTGGGCGACCTGGTGGAGGACACCCGCGACGGCGGCGGCGCCATCACCCGTACGGCGCTGCTGATCTGCGCGTTCGTCATCGTCCAGGCGCTGCTGACCCATGCCGCGACGTACGCCTCGGCGCGGCTGGGCGAGAAGGTCCTGGCCGACTTGCGCGAGCGCTTCGTCGGCGATGTGCTCGCCCTGCCGCTCGCCACCGTCGAACGGGCGGGCGCGGGCGATCTGGTCACCCGCACCATCCGGGACGTGGAGGTGCTCGCGGGCTGTGTGCGCCGCGCGGTCCCCGCCACCATGACCGCTCTGGTCACCCTCGCCGTCACCTTCGGCGCCCTGGTCGTGGTGGGCCCGCTGCTGGCCTTGCCCTGCCTGATCGGGGTTCCGGTGCTGTGGTTCGCGGGCCGGTGGTTCTTCGGCCGGTCGCGCGAGGCGTTCCTGCGCCAGAGCGCCTCCTACGGGCGGATCACCGAGGGCCTCACCGAGACCGTCGAGGGGGCCCGTACCGTCGAGGCGCTGGGCCTGGCCGGGCGGCGTGAGGAGCGTACGGACCGGGACATCGCCGGGTCCTACGCGGCCGAGCGCCATACGATCGGGCTGCTCACGGTCTTTCTGCCGGTCATCGACACCGCCTATCTGCTGCCGGTGGCCGCGACCTTGGTGCTCGGCGGCCTCTTCGCGCTCCACGGCATGGTCTCGCTCGCCGCGGTCACCGCCGCCACCCTCTACGTCCAGCAGTTGCTGGGCCCGGTCGACACGGTGCTGTACTGCCTGGGCGACCTCCAGGCCGGCGCCGCCTCACTGGCCCGGCTGCGGGGCGTCCACCGCACCCCCGGACCCGGAGCCGACGCCCCCACAACGGCCGCGCCCCGGCACCGGGGCCTGGCGCTGCGCCAAGTGCGCTACGCCTACCGGGAGGGCAGGGATGTGCTGCGCGGGATCGACCTGGAGATCGAGCCGGGGGAACGGCTGGCGGTCGTCGGGCCGTCGGGCGCGGGCAAGTCCACCCTCGGCCGCCTGCTCGCCGGGATCCACGCACCGCGCACCGGCTCGGTGACCGTCGGCGGGGTGCCGCTCACCGCGCTCTCCCCGGACCGGCTGCGTGGCCAGGTGGCCCTGGTGACCCAGGAGACGTATGTCTTCTCCGGAACGCTCCGGGAGAATCTGCTCATCGTCCGGCCCGAGGCCGCCGACGCCGAACTGGAGCGGGTGCTGGACGCGGTCGGGGCCCGGGAGTGGGCCCTTGAGCTGGGGCTTGACGCGCGGGTGGGGGCGGGCGGCGCGGCCCTGGCGCCGGACCGGGTGCAACAGCTCTCCCTCGCCCGGCTGGTGCTGGCCGATCCGCACACCCTGGTGCTGGACGAGGCCACCTCGCTGCTCGATCCGCGCGCGGCCCGCCGTCTGGAGCGCTCCCTCGCCGCCCTGCTCGAGGGGCGTACCGTCATCGCGATCGCCCACCGGCTGCACACCGCGCATGACGCCGACCGGGTGGCGGTGATGGAGGACGGGCGGATCAGCGAACTCGGCCCGCACCATGAGCTCGTGGCGCGCGGGGGTGCGTATGCCGCGCTGTGGGAGTCGTGGCACGGCCGCACATGAGGGTGGTTTAACTCGATCGTGTGATGGTCTACTTCCGGGCTTGCGCTGGCCTGGGCCGTTCGGGCTACGGTGATCGTGCGATCTGGGACGCCGGGTGCGGCGCCAGTGTGCGGGGCCCCCGCTCCACCGGAGTGATGGTTCGAGGCCTCCCCGCCGCCTCTGGCCGTATTCACATGGCCAGGTCGTGAGGGAACCGGCCTCCCGGGATCGGACCACGGACAGGATCCGTGTCGCTGCCCCGGGGTCGAGTACGCCGGGGACCAGTGCGCCCAAGACCGTTCGGGGCGTGCGGCTGGACAGGCTCACTCCTGCTCAGTCCACAGGAACGGTGTGCGGCCCACGGGTTGTGGATCAACTTGTGGATCAACGGCCGTCGCGGAGCGGAGGTCACTCGCCGCCGACGACCGTCACCTCGACCCCCTGGGCCCGTAGCGCCCGGATCTCGTGGGGGTCGGCGCCCTCGTCCGTCACCAGCGTCCAGCCGGGCGGCAGCCGCACCCAGGTGTGGAAGGGGCGGCGGCCGATCTTCGCGGAGTGCGCCAGTACGTACACCGCGTCCGCCCGGCGGGCCATCAGCTCCTTGAGCCGGGTCTGGCTCAGATCCGCCTCGCAGATGCCGTGTTCGGCCGTCACCCCGTCGGCGCCCAGGAACACCCGGTCGAAGGTCATGCGCTCCAGGGCCGCCTCGGCGAGTGGGCCGAGGAAGCTCTGGCTCAGCGGCCGGAGCGTACCGCCGAGGCATTCCACCCGTACGGTCTCCACATCGGCGAGCTCCTGCAGCGCGGTGAGCCCGGTCGTGGCCACCGTGAGTCCGTCGGCGGTGCGCAGCTCATGGGCGAGGGCGCCGACCGTCGAACCGGCGTCGAGCAGCACCGTCTCCCCGGTGCGGATCGTCGACGCCGCCCAGCGCGCGATGGCCCGCTTGGCCTCGAACGCCTCGCCGGTGCGCTGGCGCAGCGACGCCTCCGGGTGGGCGACCAGGGCCATCGCCCCGCCGTACGTCCGCGCCAGCCGCCCGTCCGCGGTGAGCTGGGCGAGGTCGCGGCGGATGGTGGAGGCGGTGACGCCGAAGGCGCGGGACAGCTCCTCCACGCTGGTCAGGCCCGTGGTCGTGGCGAGGTGGACGATCTGGTCGCGCCGGGCCCGCGCTCCGTTCACCGGCATCTCTCTCGCGTCTCTCGCGTTCGTCAACGTGGGCTCGGCCTCGCGTTCCTCAACAGGGGCTGGGCGGCGGCAACAGGGGCTGGCGTCGGCAACCGGGGCTGGCGTCAGTGGGCGGGGGACGGAGCCATCGCGGCGGCCTGCCGCAGCGCCTCGATCATGCTACCGGCGTCGGCCGTGCCCGTACCGGCGATGTCGAAGGCGGTGCCATGGTCGACGGAGGTGCGGATGACGGGCAGACCGACGGTCAGATTGACCCCGGCCTCCAGGCCCAGCACCTTGACCGGGCCGTGCCCCTGGTCGTGGTACATCGCCACGATCAGGTCGTAGTCACCGCGCCCGGCCAGGAAGAAGGCGGTGTCGGCGGGGAGCGGACCGCGGGCGTCGATGCCATCGGCGCGCAGCACCTCCAGCGCGGGCACGATCTTCTCCTCCTCCTCGCCGTAGCCGAACAGGCCGTTCTCCCCGGCGTGCGGATTGATCCCGCACACCCCGATCACCGGTTCCGGGGTCCCGGCCCGGACCATCGCCTCATGGCCGCGGCGCACGGTGCGCTCGACCAGGCCCGGCTCGATCTTCCGCACCGCGTCGATGAGTCCGATGTGGGTGGTGACGTGAATGACCTTCACCGTGGGGGTGGCCAGCATCATCGACACCTCCTCGACGCCGGTGAGGTGGGCCAGCAGTTCGGTGTGGCCGGGGAAGACATGGCCGCCCGCGTGCAGCGCCTCCTTGTTGAGCGGCGCGGTGCAGATGCCCTGCACCTCACCGTCCATGGCCAGTTCGGCGGCGGTCCGTACGTACTGGTAGGCCGCGTCCCCGGCCAGCGGGGAGAGCGTTCCCCAGGGCAGCTCGGCGGGGAGCAGCCCGAGGTCGACGACGTTGATCCGGCCCGGGGTGAACGCCGCGTCGGCGGGCGCGGCCACGGTGACGATCTCGCACGCGATATCGCGCAGCCGGGCGGCCTGCCGCAGCCGCTCCGCGTCCCCGATGACCACCGGACGGCAGCGCCGCAGGGTGTCCGGGTCGAGCAGCGCGGGGACGATCACCTCGGGTCCGATGCCGGCGCCGTCGCCCATGGTGACCGCGATGAGCGGAAGCGGGGCGGGATCGGCGTCCGCACCAGCGGCCCCGGTGGGGGCGAGGTTGGTGGAGGAGTTCATGAGGTGACCTTCCGTTCCATCGGGTGGGGGCGCAGCGCCTGGACGATGTGGCGCAGGGAGTCGGGATCGCCGAAGCTGCCCGGTCGGGTCACGACGGACCGCCCGTCGGGAGTGGAGAGATGAACGGCGCCGTGGTGCACCTGGCCGACCGGATCGAGCTCGGTCACCGCCAGGGCGTCCAGCACCCGGCGTGCCGTCTCGCCGCCGGTCAGTACGAGGTCGACGGCGCCGTGATGCGCGGCGACGGCGTCGCGGATGGCGCGGGCGAGGCCGAGCACCAGTCCCCGGGGGGATACGGGCTCGGGTCGCGCACCTGCCCCGCCGTCCGGGCCTCCGGCAGGGCCTTCACTCGGGCATCCGTCCGGGCCTGCGTTCGCCCGTCCGTCCGGGTCTGTGCTCGGGCCTCCGGCCGGGCCTTCGCTCGGGTCAGTGCGGTCGGCCCCGCTGCCGGACGGTGGCGTCGTGGCGGGCCGGGGGCTGGGTGGTGGGCTGGGTGCCGGGTCGGGTGCGTCGGCGGGCGCGACGGCCTCGCGTTCCGGACGTGGAGACGACTCGTCCGCCGGACGGGGGGACGGGATGGGCGTCGCGTCCATTGTCGGCACGGTGGTGTCGGCCGCCGCGCCGTGCGTCGGTGCCGGGCCGGGGGCTACCGGCGAGGGGCTGGGCGAGGCGGCGAGGGAGACGACCGTGACCGGGGCGGTCAGCGGGGGCAGCCGCAGCGGGGGACCGTCCGACAGCAGCCCCGCGAGCGGGAGTCGGTGGTGGGCTGCGCCGTCCTCGACGAGGCGCCTGATCTGTTCGGCGGCTGCGGGTTCGGCCGTGCCGACGACGACCAGCACTGGTCGGCCGGTGTTCGCCGAGGGTGCTGCGGTTCCAGCGGCCGACGTGGCGGCCCCCGCCGGTGTGGTGGCGGGGGCCGCCGGGATCGCAGTGGCGGTGTCGGCGCCCGGAGTCGCTGTGGTGGGGGCGGCTCCGGCGTTCGCCGAGGGCACCGTGGTTCTGGCCGTCGACGCGGCTGCCCTCGCCGGTGTGGTGATGGGGTCGTTGTCGGCCGGGCTCGTGGTGGCGGGGGTAGCCGGGGTCGGGTTGGCGGTGTCGGCGGCCGGAGCCCTGGTGGGGTCGGGGGTGGCCGGAGTCGTGGAGGGCTTGGTGGCGGCGGGGCCCGTGGTGGCGGGGCGAGCCGGGGTGGCAGTGGCCGTGTCGGGGGCCGGAGCTGGGGTGGTGGTGGCAGCCGGGACCGTGGCGGCCGGAGCCCCGGTGGGGTCGGGGGTGGCCGGAGTCGTGGCCTCGGAGGCAGCCGGGCCAGTGGCGGCCGGAGCCGTCAACACGGCGGTGGTCTGGGCGGCGGCCGGAGCCGTGGTGGTGGTGGCAGCCGGGACCGTGGCGGCCGGAGCCCCGGTGGGGTCGGGGGTGGCCGGAGTCGTGGTGGGCTTGGTGGCGGCGGGGCCCGTGGTGGCGGGGCGAGCCGGGGTGGCCGTGTCGGGGGCCGGGGTGGTGGTGGCGGCCGGAGCCCTGGTGGGGTCGGGGGTGGCCGGAGTCGTGGCCTCGGAGGCAGCCGGGCCAGTGGCGGCCGGAGCCGTCAACACGGCGGTGGTCTGGGCGGCGGCCGGAGTCATTGCGGCAGGGAGGGCGGTTGTCAGGTGGCGGCCGAGGGCTACGGCCAGGCCTCCTGAGCCGACCAGCCGCATGCGGGGGCCTTCGGCGAGCGATGCCTTGACGACCGCGTCGAGATCGGCGTCCGTCTCCGCGTCGCAGATTGCCACCCGTCCGGCCGCCACGGCCGCACGCAGCGCGGCCGGCAGGGCAGGCGGGGACGCCCGTACGGTCGTCAGCGGGATCAGCTCGGTCGGCAGGCCGCCGAGTGCCTGGGCCACCGAAGCGGGCGGAGGCAGGGTTTCGGCGCGCCATGCGTCGCCCTCGTGGAGCGCCACCCCGCCGATGTGGACCACCCCCGAGCGCACCACGCGTCCGGCGATCGGCAGTGCGGGGGCGAGCACCACACCCGCTCCGTCCTCGGCGAGGGCGGCGATCTCGGCGGCGACATTGCCCCGCAGCAGCGAGTCGATCTTCTTCAGAACGAGGGTGTCCCCGTCGGTGTCCCCGTCGGCATCCCCGTCCGGCGAGGACAGTCGCAGCGCGGCGCGGACCGCCTCGGCCGCCTCGGCGGCCGGCCGGTAGCGGGAGTCGAGGTCCAGGACGGTCGCCTCGCCGGGAGGGGGAGGGCGCAAGGCCGTCGTCCCACCAGCGTTCGCCCCACCGCCGTTGACCACTTCGGGCCTCCCCACAAGCACGA
This sequence comes from Streptomyces violaceusniger Tu 4113, assembly GCF_000147815.2. NCBI lineage: Bacteria > Bacillati > Actinomycetota > Actinomycetes > Kitasatosporales > Streptomycetaceae > Streptomyces > Streptomyces violaceusniger. The sequence continues at coordinate 3,765,758 of NC_015957.1, forward strand.
CCCGGCTGCGTGTTGTGCGCGAGCAAAGCGCGGCTGCCACTTCCGCGGCGCCTGACAGGTCATCCGCGATGGCCAATAGCCTCCGGTTGGGCGTCATGTCCACCGGCACCTCCTCGAATGACCGTGACGGACGGAGCGATCCGATGGCGTGGACATCGTCTCCGTGGTGCCGATGATGGCATACGTTGCGCGAAGTGCGCGAGGAGTATTGCGTAAAGCGCGCAGCCATGTCACGGTGACCGCCGCGACACTTTGACCCGTACGGCCGTCATCCGGGCGCCACGCGGGTCGAACGAGCCGGTCGCTCGCCTCAGGAACGCCGAGAGGTCAACGATGACCCGTATCCCCTTCGGCCCGGCCCTCAGCCGCCGGTCCGTGCTGCGCCTCGGAGCAGGCGCCTCAGCAGGTATCGCCCTCGCCCCGCTGACCGGGTGCGCGGGCCCCACCGGTGCGCCCGGGCCCGGCGCCATCAGCCTCGGGCTGAACCGCTCGCTGGTCAGCCTGGACAACAAGCTGAACCAGTTCGACGCGGCGGTCACGGTGCAGCGCGCGGTGCGCCAGGCGCTGACCCGGATCGGCAAAGGGCTCCGGCCCGAACTCGTACTCGCCGACCGCTTCGAGATGACCGGGCCCACTGCCTGGACGGTGCGGCTGCGCCGAGGAGCCCGCTACTCCGACGGAACGCCGGTCACCGTCAAGGACGTCTCGACCGCGCTCAAGATGTACGCGGGCGTCAACGGCTCGTTCATCGTCGGCCTCTTCCCCGAGATGCCCACCGTCGAGCCGGTCGACGAGCGCACCTTCCGCCTGCACACCAGGCGCCCGGTGCCCATCCTCGACCAGTTGATGGCCAACATCCTGATCAGCCCCGCCGCGCGGAACCGGCCCGAGGAGCTGTCCGGCGGTGTGGGCTCCGGCCCGTACCTGGTCACCTCGGCCAACTCCGGCACCGGCGAGTACACCCTGGACGCCAACCCCCGGTACTGGGGGCGGCGCCCCACCGTGGACCGGGTACGGGTGCGCTTCGTCCCCGAGGAGTCCAGCCGGGTCGTCGCCGTGCGCAGCGGTGAGCTGGATGTCATCGACACCATCACGCCCGACTCCGCCGAGCAGCTCAAGGGGTTGCCGGGGGTGCGTCTGGACCGCACCTCGGGCACCCGCGTCAACCAGTTGTTCTTCAACTTCCGCAAACCGCGCGGACATCCGCTGGCCGACGCCCGGGTGCGCGAGGCGCTCAGCTACGCCATCGACGGCGAGGCCCTGGTGCGCGATGTGCTCACCGGTTCCGCCCAGCAGGCCGAGGGCGTCATCCCGCTCGCCCTCAAGGGCTCGGTGCGCACCGGCCGTTACGTCCATGACCCCGGCGAGGCCCGCAAGCGCCTCGCCGCGCTGGGCGCGAGCGATCTCAAGGTGAAGATCATCTGGGAGTCCGGCGAGTTCCCCGCGGACACCTCGGTGATGGAGGCCGTGCTGGAGATGCTGCGCGCGGTCGGCGTCCGCGCCACCCTCCAGCAGTTCGAGCCGGGCGGCGACATCCAGCAGTGGCGGCAGGGCCGCCGGGGCGACTGGGACGTCCTCGGCAACGGCTTCTCCGTCCCCACCGGCCACGCCTCCACCAGCCTCCAGGGCATGTACGGCGGCACCGCGGAGAAGGAGCGGACCCGGGACACCTACCAGGGCTATGTCTTTCCGCGGATCGCCGCCCGGCTGGCCGACGCCTCCGCCGAAACGGATGAGAAGACGCGGAACACCAGGCTCGCCGCCGTCCAGCAGCAGATCTGGGACACCCGCCCCTGCCTGTGGGCCTTCGTCCCCGATGTGGTGCTGGCCCGCCGCACCCGAGTGCGCGATGTGCGCCTTCTGCAGCTCAACTCCTACGATCTCGCCGCCGTGCGTCTGGAGGGCTGAGCCGTGACGCGCTATCTGATACGCCGCCTGGGCCAGAGCGTCCTGACGGTCTTTCTGACCCTCTCCACCGTCTTCGTCCTGGTCCGCATGGCCCCCGGCGACCCCGCCGCGGCCCTGGCCGGGCCCAACCCCTCCAGCGCCGACCTCGCCCGGATCCGCGAGCAGTTCGGCCTCGACCGCGGACTGCTCAGCCAGTACGGGCTCTTTCTGCGCGATCTGTTCACCGGCGACCTCGGCACCAGCTACTCCTTCCACGCGCCCGCCCTGGACGTGGTGCTCGACCGGGTGCCCTACACCATCACCCTCTCCCTCTCCGCGATCGCCCTCACCGCGCTGGTGGCCGTGCCGCTCGGCGTATGGATGGCCCGCCGCGCCGACACCAAACGCGAGCTGGGCGCCAATGTGCTGACCATCGCCGGGCAGTCCATGCCGGACTTCTGGATCGGCGTGATGCTGCTGACCCTCTTCGCCGTGGCCGTTCCGGTGCTGCCCGCCTCCGGCTTCACCACCTGGGGCGGGCTGGTGCTGCCCACTGTGACCGTCGCGATCCTCCAGATGGCGCTGATCTCCCGGCTGGTCCGCCGGGAGATGGTGGCGGCCCTCGCCGCGCCGTATGTGACCGTCGCCCGCTCCCGCGGGGTTTCGAACCGCGTACTGACCTGGCGCTACGCCATGGGCAACTCCGCCATCCCGGTGCTCACCGCGCTCGGCACCCGCTTCGCCGCGATGCTCAACGGCGTCGTGGTGGTCGAGGTGGTCTTCGGCTGGCCCGGTGTCGGCTCCCTGGTCGTCCGCGCCCTGGAGACCCGCGACTATCCGCTGATCCAGGCGACCGTGCTGGTCACCGCCGCCCTGGCGGTCCTCGTCCAACTCCTCATCGACCTGGCCTATCCGCTGCTCGACCCGCGGGTACGCCTGGGAAAGGCGGCCTGAGATGAAAGGCGCCCTCGAAACCCCCGCCGAACCCCCAGCCCCCGCGAAGGCCAGCCCCGCGCCCCGCCCCAGCGCGGTCACCGCCAGGGACCTGGCGCGCGCCACCGCCACCCGGCGCCGCCGCAGCGCGAGCCTCAAACTGTGGGCGGGCGCGGTGTGCACCCTGCTGGTGGTGGTCCCCGTCGCCCTCGCCCAGGTGCTGCCGCTGCCCGGCGCGGGCGACCAGGACCTCTCCCGGCGCCGGCTGGCCCCGCTGACCGACGGCCATCTCTTCGGCACCGACCAGCTCGGCCGCGATGTGCTCTCGCGGGTGCTGCACGGCGGCCAGGTCTCGCTGTCGATCGGTGTGCTCGCCGTCGTCGTCTCCGGCCTCATCGGCATCGTCGCGGGCGCCGCCGCCGGGTACTACGGCCGCTGGGTGGACGCCGTCGTCTCCCGGCTGCTGGAGGCCCAGATGTCGCTGCCGCTGCTGATGATGCTGCTGCTCGTCGTGGCCCTCTTCGGCCCCTCCGTCACCGTCATCACCTGCGTCATCGCCATCGCACAGTGGCCCGAGGTGGCCCGGCTGACCCGGTCGTTGGTGCTGGTCGAGCGGGAGAAGCCGTATGTGGCCGCCGCCCAGGTGCTGGGGCTGCCCCGGATCGCCATCCTGGCCCGCCACATCATCCCCAACATCGTCCGCCAGGCATCGCTCGTGGTCCTGCTGCTGCTCGCCCAGGCGGTGCTGCTGGAGAGCGCGCTGAGCTACCTCGGCGCGGGCCCCCAGCGGCCGTTCGCCACCTGGGGCCGGATCATCTCCGACGGCCAGGACTACATCACCACCTCCTGGTGGCTGGTGACCCTGCCCGGCCTCGTCATCGTGCTGCTGGTGGTCGGGGTCAACCTGCTGGGCGACGGCCTGCGCGACCGCACCCGCCGACGTGCGACGGAGGGCTCCCGATGAGCGACACCCGCGACACCCGCGATACCCGCGATACCCGCGATACCCGCGATACCCGCGACACCAGCGACCCCCGCGGCACCCACGACACCAGCGACACCGGCGCCCCGGGCCCCCTGGTGGAGGTCGAGGACCTGCAGATCGAGCTGATCACCGACCGCGGGGTGGTGCGCGCGGTCGACGGGGTCGGCTTCACCATCGGCCCCGGCGAGACGGTGACGATCATCGGCGAGTCCGGCTCCGGCAAGTCCACCACCGCGATGGGCCTGCTGCGGCTGCTGCCCGACGGGCTCGCCGTCCTCTCCGGGACGGCCCGGATCTTCGGTGCCGACGTCATCGCCGACGCCAAGGCGGCCGGGCGGATCCGCGGCCGCGGGGTCTCCCTGATCCCCCAGGACCCGATGACGGCGCTCAGCCCGGTACACACCATCGGCCGTCAGCTCGGCGAGGCACTCCGGCTGCGCCACCCGGGCATGTCCCGCGCCGACGCCCGCGCCAAGGGCGTCGAACTGCTCGGCCGGGTACGCATCCCGCACCCCGAGACCCGCTGGGGCGCCTACCCCCACCAGTTCTCCGGCGGCATGCTGCAGCGCGTCCTCATCGCCATCGCGCTGGCCGCCGAGCCCCGGCTGCTGGTGGCCGACGAGCCGACCTCCGCGCTCGACGTCACCGTCCAGGCGGGCGTCCTCGACCTGCTGATGGAGCTCCAGGAGCGCACCGGCATCGGCATCCTGATGATCACCCACGATCTGGGCGTGGCCCGGCTGGTCTCCGACCGCATCCACGTCATGCGCGGCGGCCGGTTCGTGGAGTCGGGGCCGGTCGAACAGATCGTGGACCACCCCCGCGAGCGGTACACCCGCGATCTGCTCGCCGCCGTGCCCACGCTGGGCCCCTGGCACGAGACCCCCGCTGCCGCCGCCGTCACCGAGGAGGCGCTGTGACCACACCCCTGCTGGCCGTCGAGGACCTGGTGGTCGAATACCCGGTCGCCGGCGGTGTCTTCCGCGCGGTGGACGGCGTCAGCTTCTCCGTCCCGCCCGGCGGGGCGCTCGGCGTCGTCGGCGAATCCGGCTGCGGAAAGTCCACCATCGCCCGCTCCCTCGTCCGGCTGCTGCGCCCGACCGAGGGCCGGATCCTCCTCGACGGAACCGATATCGCGGGCCTGCCCGAGCGGCGGCTGCGCCCGCTGCGCAAGCGGGTGCAGATGGTCTTCCAGGATCCGTACGGCTCCCTGGACCCGCATCTGACGGCCGAGGAGATCGTGGCCGAGCCGCTGCGGCTGAACGGCATGCGTTCGCGCGCCGAACGCGCCCGCCGCGCCGCCGTCCTCATCGACCAGGTGGGGCTGGACTCCGGCGCGCTCCAGCGGCGCCCGGCCGAGTTCTCCGGCGGCCAGCGCCAGCGGATCGGCATCGCCCGAGCCTTGGCCAGCGGCCCCGAACTGCTGGTGTGCGACGAGGCCACCTCCGCGCTGGACGTCTCCGTACAGGCCCAGGTGCTCAAGCTGCTGCGGGAACTCCAGGCCGAACAGGGGCTCGCCTACATCGTCATCTCCCACAACCTCGGAGTGGTCCGCGAGATCAGCTCCGAGGTGGTGGTGATGCGCGCCGGGAGGATCATCGAGTCCGGGCCGACCGGCACGGTGCTCTCCGCGCCCACCGACCCGTACACCAGGGCGCTGCGGCGGGCGGCGCTCGACCCGACGACCATGCGGGGACGCAAACCGCGCGCCCTCGTGTCCGCGATCGCGACCGACCAGGAACCAGGAGCAACGCAGTGAACGCGCATCCGCAGCCCCACACCACCACCCAGGCGTCGCCCGGCGGGGTCGCCCTGCCGGGGATCCCGGTGCCGCTCTCGCGGCTGGTGCTGGGCACCATGACCTTCGGCGACACGGTGGACCGCGCGGGCGCCGCCGCGATGCTGGACACCGCGCTGGACGCCGGGGTGACGGCGGTGGACACCGCCAACGCCTACGCGGGCGGCGCCACCGAGACCATCCTGGCCGAGCTGCTCCCCGGCCGCCGCGACCGGATCCAGCTCGCCACCAAGGCCGGTATGCCGCACCCCGACGCCGGCGACCACGCACCGCTGTCCGCGCGCGGGATGCGCGCGGCCCTCGAAGGCAGCCTGCGCCGCCTGGGCACCGACCATGTGGACCTGTTCTATCTGCACCAGCCCGACCGCTCCACGCCGCTGGAGGAGACGCTGGGCACGGTCGCCGAGTTCGTCGCCGAGGGCAAGATCCGGGCGCTCGGCGTCTCCAACTACGCCGCCTGGCAGATCGCCGAGATCACCCACACCGCCGGACGGGTCGGCGCGCCGCGCCCGGTGGTGGCCCAGCAGCTCTACAACCTGCTGGCGCGGCGGATCGAGGAGGAATACTTGGAATACGCGGCGTACGCGGCCACCAGCGGCCTGCGCACCATGGTCTACAACCCGCTCGGCGGCGGGCTGCTGACGGGCCGTCATACCTTCGAGGAGCAGCCGGAGTCGGGCCGCTTCGGCGACTCCCGGGTGGCCGCCATGTACCGGCAGCGCTACTGGGACGCCGGGCTCTTCGAGGCCGTACGGACCCTGTCCGGGATCGCCGAGGAGGCGGGCATCCCGCTCGTCGACCTCTCGCTGCGCTGGCTGCTCGGCCGGGACGGGGTGGACGCGCTGCTGCTCGGCGGCTCCCGCGTGGAACACCTCCGCGCCAATCTGGCCGCCGCGACCGCGGGCCCCCTTCCGGCGGATGTGACGGCGGCGTGCGACGAGGTGGGTGCCCGGCTCAGGGGCCCGATGCCCGCGTACAACCGGTAGCTCCGTGGCCTTTCCCGCCCCTTCCCGGAGGGCCGGGAAGCTCGGCCGCAGACATCCCCGTACCACCGCAACCATGAGGAGCCCGGCGCCCATGACCGCCGACCATGACACCGCGATGCCGCCGACGGATGGACGGCTCCGGCCACGCCCGGGCGACCCGGCGCGCCAGGAGGCGTTCCTGCCGGCGCCCGCCGTCCAGAACCACGCCGCGAACCTCACCGTGCTGCCGGGAGGGGACCTCGGCTGTGTGTGGTTCGGCGGCACGCAGGAGGGCGTACCGGACATCTCCGTGTGGTTCTCCCGGCTCGCCCCCGGCTCCGGCACCTGGACGGAGCCGGTCCGGCTCTCCGACGACGACACCCGCTCGGAGCAGAACCCGCTGCTGTTCCCGACCCCGGCCGGGGAGCTGTGGCTGCTCTACACCGCCCAGCGGGCGGGCGACCAGGACACGGCGGAGGTCCGGCTGCGGGTGTCCGCCGACGAGGGCGCCACCTGGGACGCGCCGCGCACGCTCTTCCCGGCCACCGAGGCGGGCGGGGTGTTCATCCGTCAGCCCGTGGCCGTCCTGGACTCCGGGCGATGGCTGCTGCCGGTGTTCCACTGCGTGGCCACCCCCGGGGTCAAGTGGGTCGGCGACCACGACACCAGCGCGGTGATGATCAGCGACGACCAGGGGCGGACCTGGCGCGAGCGGCCGGTGCCCGGCTCGACCGGCTGTGTGCACATGAACGTCCACCAACTGCCGGACACCACCGTGCTGGCCCTCTTCCGCAGCCGCTGGGCGGACGCGGTGTACCGCTCGCACAGCACCGACGGCGGGGAGACCTGGAGCGAGCCGGTCCGCACCGAACTGCCCAACAACAACTCCTCCGTGCAGTACGTCCCGCTCGCCGACGGACGGCTCGCACTGGTCTACAACCACAGCAGCCGGGCGGACGCCACGGCCCGCCGCGTCTCCCTCTACGACGAGATCGACGACGAGGGGAGGACCGGCGAGCCCCCCGCCCCGGCCGCCACGCGGGACGACGCGGCACCCGGTGCCTTCTGGGGCGCGCCCCGTGCCCCGATGACCCTCGCGCTGTCCTCCGACAACGGCCTGACCTGGCCCGTACGGCGCGATCTGGACACCGGCGACGGCCACTGCCTGACCAACAACTCACGCGACCGGCTCAACCGCGAGCTGTCCTACCCCACCATCCGGCAGGGCTTTGACGGCACGCTGCACATCGCGTACACCTACCACCGCCGGGCCATCAAGTACGTCCGGGTCACGCCGGATTGGGCGGCCGATGTCTGAGCCCCGGCACGCCGTGGTCACCGGTGTCAGCTCCGGTATCGGCGCCGCGATCGCCACCCGGCTGCTGACCGAGGGATGGCGGATCACCGGGATCAGCCGTACGTCCCCCGCGCGCCCGGTCGCGGGGCTGCACTGGATCCCGGCCGATCTGTCCCGGCCGGAGGAGCTCCCCGAGGCGCTCGCCCCGGTGTCCGGGGTGGACGCGATCGTGCACGCGGCGGGCGTTCAGCGCTCGGCGCGGCTGGGCGAGCTGGAGCCCGAGGACGGGTCCCTCATGTGGCGCATCCATGTGCAGGCGGCGGGCGTGCTGGTCGACACGCTGGTGGACCGGGTGGTGGACGGCGGCCGGGTGGTGCTGGTGGGCAGCCGGACGATGACGGGCGTCCCCGGCAAGAGCCAGTACGCCGCCACCAAGGCGGCGCTGCCCGCCCTGGCCCGGTCCTGGGCGGCCGAGCTGGCGCCCCGGGCGGTCACGGTGAACGTGGTGGCGCCGGGGCCCACGGACACCCCCATGCTGCGCGACCCGGGCCGCAGCGGCACCCCGCCGGTGATGCCACCGCTGGGCCGGCTCGTCCGTCCCGAGGAGGTGGCGGGGCTGACGTCGTTCCTGCTGGGCCCGGAGGGCGGCGCGGTCACCGGGCAGACGCTGGTGATGTGCGCGGGCGCCTCACTCTGAGGGGGGCGGGGCGTCCGGGCGGGCGAGCGCCAGCAGCCTCGCGGTGTCCCCTGGCCGGGCCTGGAGCGAGGGCAGCAGCAGGGTCCACAGATCGGCCAGATGGTCCTCGACCAGCCGCCGCCCGTCGAGGGCCTCGGAGACGGTGTGCAGCCCGAAGAAGGCGAAGACGACGGTCCGGGCGGCGGGCAGCGGATCGACATGCGGGGCCAGATCGCCCTCGGCCCACGCCTTCTCCATCATCTGCCCCACGGCGTCCATCCACCCCACGAAGGGCGGTGGCATGGGCGCCTCGATCAGGGTGCGCTCGGTCCACAGCCGGGCCCCGGCCCGGACCACGAGGTCGTCGCGGAAGGCGCGGGCCACCGCGAAGCTGAGCCGCACGAGTTGCTCCAGGGGCGGCGCGTCGAGGGCGGTGAAGCGCTCGATCAGCGGGGGCCAGGTGGCGAAGTGCTCCTCCACCACGGCGAGGGCGAGCCTTTCCTTGCTCGTGTAATGGAAATAGATGGCGCCGCTGGTGTGACCGGACCGGGAGGTGATGTCGCTGATGCTCGTGCCGGCGTATCCCCGTTCGTGGAAAAGGAACGCGGCGGCCTCCAGAAGGGTTCGGCGTGTTTGCTCGGCCCGTTCTTGCACGTGTTCGCCGTCCTTCAGCAGCCCGTCGGATGTGACGGGGAGAACTTAGCGGACTTTCGGCCTGCGATGGTGATGAGGCGAGACAGGTCAAACATTATTAGTATTTTAAGGTGATCGTTCGTGAGGCTCATGGCCTTTCGGAGCCGTCCGGTCCCACCGGGCGGCCGCTCAGTTGGTCCCGCACCGTGGCGCGGGAGGCGGTGCACCGGGTCTCGGTGGCCGAGGTGCTGCTCACCGACGTGCGTACGCACGGTGACAACCGGTTCGAGGCCGCCGCCCAGTGGCCGCGGTCCCATCCCACCTTCCCGCACGGCGGAGACGGCCGCCACCATCCGCTGATGATCGCGGAAACCCTGCGCGAGCTGGGGATCTACATCCCCACGCGGTACTACGCGGTGCCCGCGGGGGCGCACTTCCTGATCCGGGACATCTCCTACCGGCTGGACCCCGAGACCGAGCCCCGGGCGCCGTACGGCGCCTCCGACATCACCTGCCGGGCCGCCGTCACCGACATCCGCACCACCCCCTGCGGACGCTTCGTCTCCGGGATGCGGCTGGATGTCGTGCTGTCCGCGGGCGGCAAGCTCTTCGCGTGGGCCGGGGGCACCGCGCGCTTCCTCGACGGCACGGCCTACGCGGAGACCCGGTCCGCCTTCCACGGGCACACCGCGCGCCGCAGGCTGCGCGCCGCGGTACGGCCCTCACCTGCGCAACTGGCCGTTCCCGCGGCCCGGGACGTGCTGGTGGTGCGGGACGGGGGAGTGGTCTACCTCGACCCCGCCGACCCCCGGCATCCGTTCTTCTTCGACCACTGGAGCGACCATGTGCCGGGCCTGGTACTGCTGGAGGGCGCCCGTCAGGCGGCGGCACTGGCCACCGGCGGGACGCTGACCCGGCCCGTCGCCTGCCGCATGAAGGCGATCCGCTTCACCGAGTCGTTTCCGCCCGCCGTGATCGAGTGCACCTCCCACGGCCGAACGTGCGTCTTCCGGCTGCGCCAGGCCGATATCTGCACGGCGGTCGGCGTGCTCCAGTACCTCTGAGCGACGAACACGCTGTGCGACGAACTCATGGGTGACGAACGGTCTGAACGACGAACAAATCGCCGACACTGAGTGACCTCTTGCTTACTGCGGGTCAGGTAACTAACGTAGTGATCGTTATGTTTCGGGCAGGCGAACCTCACGGCCTGTACGACAGCAGCGGTCGGCGCACGGCGCCACTTCCGAGCCGCCAGGACATTTCCACTGAACGGCTCCCCGCGAGTACAGGCACTCCCTGGCCGATTCCTCCACCTCCCATGGAACGGCAGACAGATGACAGCCGAAAAGTTTCTCGGATGGACCCCAGCCGCCATCGTCTTCGACTGCGACGGCACCCTGATGGATTCCGAACGACACTGGGTGGAGGCGCGCGAAGTGGTCCTCAGAAACCACGGAACCGCCGCCGACGAGGAGTTCGCGCAAAGCACGAAGGGGCTCCACTACACCGAATGCGGCCGTATGCTGGCCGAATTCGCCGGCCGCCCCGAGCTCGCCGACGAGATGACCGAACAACTCCTCGACGCCTTCCGCCGGCTGGTGGCCGAGGACCCGGTCACCATGCCGGGAGCGCCCCAACTGGTGGCGAAGGCGGCGACGTTCGCGCCGCTGGCCGTGGCCAGCAACTGCCCGCGCGACGTCGTCGAGGACGGGCTCGCCAAGGCCGGGCTGCTGCGGTACTTCGGCCATGTGCTGGTCCCCGAGGGGCAGGTGCGGCCCAAGCCGTATCCCGACGTCTATCTGGAGGCCGCCCGGCTGTGCGGTGCGGCCCCCGAGGACGCGCTCGCGGTGGAGGACTCCCACTGTGGGTTTCTGTCCGCCTCGCGCGCCGGGCTGAGGGTGCTCGGCGTCGGGCCGCGGAAGCCGGTGGACGAGCCCCCGCCGGTCGATGTGTGGGTCTCCACCCTGGCCGACCCGGAGCTGGTCAAGTGGGCGGACTCCCGGGCGGCCTGAGGGGCTGATCGACGCTCACCGCCTGGTCGGCGGGTTCCGCGTGTCACTTCTTCCCGTCGTGGCCCGTATGGCTCGCCGAGCCGTCCATGCCCTCCATGCCGTCCATCCCGTCCCCCTGCTTCATCCCGCCATGGGACGCGCCGTGGGACATCCCCTTCTCGAGGGATCCGCCGAGCTTCTCGCGCAGGGGTTCCAGTGAGCTCATGGACAGGCCGGTGACCGACCAGCGCTTGCCGACCAGGTACATCCCCCCGTAGTCCTTCGACGTCGTCAGCCAGTCGTGCTGGCCCTTGTCGGTGGCGAAGGTGACCATCGTGAACCGCTTCCCACCGGACCCGCAGGCGCCCTGGCGCAGCTCGTCCGCCTCGGTGATGACCGTGGCCTTGCAGCCGATCGCGTCGGCGATCCGCGTCAGCGGCGCGGGCTTGCCGGGCTTGGCGAACTCCTTGGTGGCGGGGGACACCTTCTTCTGCTCGTGCTTGGCCCCGTGTGCCTGATCGCCTCCACCGCAGCCGGCCAGGAACAGCAGGGCCGCGCCGACCGCGGTGGCACGGAGTGCGAGTGACACATCAACCTCCCGTAGAAAATCCGGCGGGGCGGCCCGGGCCGGACGGCCTCGGGCCACCCGCCGCGGTGGACCGTAAGTGGTGGAGTCTGTCTTACTGGCCCGCCTTCTTGCCCTTGTCGGTGACCGCGAACCAGGTGCCCTTCACGCCCTGGCCGTTGATGTCACCGGGCTTCGTGTCCCCGGTGAAGGTGTACAGCAGCCAGCAGTCGAACGCCGCCTGCTTGGTGCCGTCGGGGCGCTTGAAGGAGGTGACCTTCGCGGCGTCGAGCCCGGCGACCTTCGTGGTGTCCACGGCCTTGACGGGCTTCCAGGTGTCCAGGCAGGCACCGAGGCAGCCGGTCTTCATCGGCCAGGCGCTGTCCTTGTTGAACCGGTAGACGGTCATGCCCTTGCCGTCCACGATGATCTTGCCCAAATCGGCGTTGTTGTTGACCATGAGCTGGAGGCTGTCGTCCGCGGCCGCGGTCTTGCCGGCCGGCTTTCCGTCGGGCGCCAGCGCGTTCCAGGTGCCGCCCACGCCCTGGCCCTTGGTGTCACCCGGCTTGGCGTCGCCCGCGAAGCGGTAGACCGGCCAGCCCGCCAGCGTGAGCTGCTTGGTGCCGTCGGAGCGGGTGACCGAGCCCAGCTTGCTCGATTCGATACCGGTGGTGGCCGCGGCGTCGTCCGCGGGCACCGCGGGCCACTTGGTGGCGCAGTCGTCGTTGCAGTTGGACTTGGCGGGCTTGGGGGTGTCCTCGTCGAACCGGTAGAGGGTCCAGCCCTTGCTGTCGGTGACGAACTTGCCCAGCTTGGCGTCCTCCTTGACCGCGAGCTGCTTCGCCGGACCGGTGCGCCCGGCCTCGCCACCCGCGGCGGCACCGGTGTCGCCGCCCGCCTCGTACCCGCCGGTCGCCCCGGCCACCGCGCCCGCGCCCGCCGACGCGGAGGCCCCCGCACCCACGGTCTGACTGCCACCCGCCGGCTGCACATTGGCGCTGCCCGCGGAGTTGTCCTTGCTGCTGCCGCAAGCCGCCGTCAGCAGAACCATCGCTACCGACACCCCGGCGAACGCGATGTGACGCTTCTCCATGACCATCCCTCTGCAATCTCGATCGGTCCGGCGATGATTGCGCCGACGTCATGTCCATACGGAGCCCACGCGGACCGGCGCTCAGCGGCTTCCGAATTTGTCACCTGACGCAAAAAACGCCGGATCCTTGAGCGCACAGCAGTCGACGGCCGTTTCGCACGGCCGCCGTGGTGTCGGATGGTGCGGTGGATCACCCTGCGGCCTACTCCTCGATCCGCAGCGCCAGGGCGGGGCAGCGGCGGACCGCGCGGACCGCCTGGGCGCGCAGTTGCCGCGGCACCTCCATCTTGGCCGAGGCCGGATAGCCGTCGATGCCGAGCGTCAGCACCTCGGGCGGCAGGATGTCCGCGCACAGCCCGTGGCCCTGGCACAGCGACCAGTCCACCAGGAGCTTTTCCATCGGCCCCCGCTGGGGGCGCTCGTCGCGCGCCGCGGGGTTCAGCGGGGCGGGCGGCAGGGCCGGCGGCAGCGCGTCCTCCGGCAGCGGGAGGATGCCCACCGTGGGCCGTCCGCAGCCGGCGCCGAGCGCATGCGCCTCGAACTCCTCGGGGAACGCGTCCAGCGCGGTGGTCACGAAACCGGCGGTGCCGTCGGGATGGCTGCAGGCCCCGCGCCCCCGCACCGAGTTGACGTAGGCGCGCACATTGTCGATCGAGGACTGGCCGCCGCCGCGCTCCACCTGGCCGATGGCGTCCGCGAGCGCCGGCAGCCCGATGAAGCAGGGCCCGCACTGTCCGGCCGTCTCGGCGGCCAGCCAGCGTGCCACTCGCGCGGTCTCGCCGAGCGGGCAGGTGTTCTCGGGGATGGGCAGCACCGCCCCGGCGCCCAGCCGGGCGCCGTACTTCTTCATGGACTCCCGGGAGATCGTGGCGGCGTTGATGCTCCTGGGGTCCAGCCACTTGCCGTGGTAGCCGCCCACCAGCACCGCCTGGCCGGGGGTGAGACCGCACAGCTCCAGGACGTAGGTCAGCGGCACCCCGGTGGGCGTCTCCATCACGTACTTCCCGCCGACCGTCAGCAGCGTGGTGCCCGGTTCGGTGGGCAGCCCCACCGAGCGGTACGGCAGGGCGCCCATCCGCGCCGCCACCGCGAGCTGGGCGAAGGTCTCGGTGTTGGACAGCAGAGTGGGCAGACCGCTGAGCCCGCTGTCGCTGGTGCGGATCTTCCGGCCGTTGGGGATGGCCGGGGCGCCGCTGATGCCGTTGATGACCGCGCCCCCCTCACCGGCGACGAACCGGTCCGGGGTGCGGTTCACCGACACCGGGACCCCGCTGGGGCCGCGTTCGGCGATCGCGGCGGCCACGGACTCCTCGACATCCGCGCGGTGCACCGCGATGGCGACCTCCTCGGCACCGAGCGCCTCGGCGGCCAGCACGGCGCCGTCGATCACCAGATGCGGGGTGTGCAGCAGCAGCGCCGTGTCCTTGAGACAACCGGGCTCACCCTCGCTGCCATTGACCACCACGGCGCAGCGGCCCTCGCGCCGGCCGGCCGACTCCACGACGGCCTGGACCTTGGTGGCGAAGGGGAAACCGGCGCCGCCGCGCCCGCGCAGATCGATGTTCTCCGCGAGCGCCACGAGTTCATCCGCCCGGAGGGCGGGCATGGTGCCATGAACGGTCAGATGGCCGACCCGGTCGAGCCGGTACACCTCGTCGAGCCCGGCCAGCAGCCGGGGCGGATCGACACAGGCGAGCCTGGGTTTGGTCGTGATCAACGGTCCCACCCGCGAGAGGCACCGAGCGGCTGACTGTCACGCGAGCCGGGCTCGGCCGAACGGGGGCGCGGCACGGTGGGATCGCCCCGCCGGGTCCGGCCCTCCTGCATGCTGCGGGCGGGCGGGTTCCTGACCTCGATACCGTCCGCCCGGTCGACGTCCTGGCGCCGCCGCGCGACCAGCCGCAGCCACAGCGCGATGGCCACACCGGCCAGGGCGGCGATGTAGCCGTAGGTGGCCCAGGTCTTGGCGGCGCGTCCCGCCTTCAGGCCGTGGATCAGCGCGGCGCACCACGCCGGGTAGGCGCCCACATGCAGCGCCCGCCACCAGCGATACCGCCAGCGGGAGTTGCCGGCCGAGGCGAACGAGCTGCGCGCCGCACCGGTCACCGCGGCGATCACGAAGAGGTAGCCGGCGATGGTGCCGAGCCCGATCAGCACCGGCTGATTTGCGTCAGCGAACGGCAACACGATGGACGCGGCGTTGGTGTGGCTCTCCGCGATCTTGACCCAGATGTGAACGGCCAGGAAGAGCAGACCGGCGACCGCGGCCGCCCGGTGGACGGCCTGGGCCATCAGCCGCTGCCTGGTGTGCAGGATGAGCTGGTCGGTCGCGGCGAGCCCCCACAGCACCGCCGACGTCAGACAGACCAGCGCGAGCACACCCGCGCCGAAGTCGAGAAACACGAAGATCTTGGAGAACGCGCCGGCGTCCCACGCCACGTACAGGGACAGCGCGATGGAGCCGAGGATGGCATAGATCCGGATGTGGCGTGGCCTTCCGATCCCGGACTGGCCACGCTGCTGAGTCCGGCGAGCGGCCCGTCGTCCGCCTCGAGCCCGGCGTCCCCGGTTACGCCCCTGCGAGGAGGGGAGCGGCGTTTGGGACATGGACATTGGAGCCTCCCGATCGCGCGGATTCGCGCGGGTGACGAGTTACGTCAAAGTCGTCTTGGGGGCAGCAGCTTCTCGGAAGTACACCTGATCTCCATAAGATTTGTCGTAACGTGACAACTTCTAGTGGACGGACCCTGCCCACGCCGTCCCCGGATGATCCATTGTCGTTTCAATGGCAAAGACCCGGCAAAGTGTCGGGACCGGGAGGGGGCCGGGTCCTCTATGACGTAGCGGAGGACCCTCGACTCCCTGACCGGCTACTGGACGAACCGGTCACGGAGGCAACCTCCACGGACCTGGCCGACCCCCCAACGGCCAGGTCTCCCCCCGGCAAGAACGAGGTAATGATGGGCGAACTCGTGAACCGCATCTGGTCCCGCCCCCGTGGCGAGTGGACCCGCGTGCTGCGCAATGAACTCCCGTCCCTGGCCGACGAGGTGGTTGAGAACCTTCGGCACAGAATTCCGGGATTCGCCGAACTTCTGGAGGACTCTGAGCGAGACAAGGTCCGAGGGGGAGTCGAGCAGGCTCTCCTGACGGCACTCGGCCACCGCAAGGCGGGCGAGGACGGCGCGGGCGAGCAGGCCGCCGCCCCCGCCTCCGGTGAGGAGACGCTGGCCGAGGTGCCGCCCGAGCGGGCCCGGCGCGATCTGTTCGAGGCCCTCATCGGTGAAGTGGCGGTCTCCGAGCGCACCCTGATGGAGCTCTCCCGGGCCGCCCGGTGGCCGCTTCCCGAGACGGTGCAGGCCATCGCCCTGCCCACCCCGGGCGAGGCGCCGCAACTGGCCGCCGTGCTGGGCGACACCCTCATCGGCGCGGTCGGCGACGAGCTGTGCCTGCTGATCCCCGACCCGGACGCGGACCAGGGCCGCCACCCCACCGTGGACACCGCCACCGCCACCGCCGCCCCCCAGGAAGGCGACCGGGAGCCGGAGCGCGAAGCGCCCGCCGAGCCCGGCACCCGGTCGGCGCTGGAGACCGCGCTGCGCGGCCGTACCGCGGCCGTGGGCCATGTGGTGCCGCTCAACGACGCGTCCTCGTCGGTGCGATGGGCACGGCGCCTGCTGACCCTGGCGCCCGCCCGCCCCGGCCCCGAGGCCCGGGTGCTCTTCGTCGACGACCATCTGTCGATGCTGCTGCTCCTGCAGGACGAGTCGCTGGTCCGGGCGCTGGCCGCCCGGTGGCTCAAGCCGCTGGTCGGGCTGACCCCCCGGCAGAGCGAGCGGCTGCAGATGACGTTGCTGGCCTGGCTGGAGGGCGGTGGCGCGCCCGAGGCGGCCAAGGCCCTCAAGGTGCATCCGCAGACGGTGCGCTACCGGCTGCGCCAGATCGAGAAGCTCTTCGGGCCGGGCCTGCGGGACCCCCGAATACGCTTCGAGCTGGAGATGGCGCTGCGCGGCCGCAGGCTGATGGCGCAGATGGACCGGATACGGCGCCAGGCGTCCCGGGTCGGCCGCCGCACCCGTGCCGGTGCGCCCCCCGGGGTCCGGCCGCTGGGCATCGCCAGGGAGGCGCGCGTCAACGGACTCTGACCCGCAGAAGGCGAACCGCCGGCCGCGCTCACGCGGTCGGCGGTTTTCGCTGTCACGGCCGATCCGGACGCCCGCCGGGCGGACGCCGGACGCGGATCGCCGGAGGAAGGTCCTGGCCTCGCGCCCCGGCGGGCGCCGCCGTACGCGGGGCCGTACGCATCGCCGCGCTCAGGCCGAGCAGTTCGCCGTAGGCGTGGGAGCAGAAGGCGCATCCGGCCAGATGGCGCGCGAGCGCCCGGCCGCGCACCCCGCCGCGGCGCACCGAGGCGCCGATCAGGCCGCTGTAGTGCCGGCACCGGTCGTCGCGCGCCGACTCCAGATGGGCCCGCAGATACGCCTCGCGCAGCCCCTCCCGGGCCCGGAAGGCCAGCGAGGTCACCCCGCTGGGGGAGATGCCCAGGACCACGGCCACCCGGTGCGGGGTCTCCTCCTCGACGAGGGTCAGCCACAGCACGGTCTGCCAGCGCTCGGGAAGTCCCCGGAAGCTGTGGATGAGCAACCGGCGGTTCTCCCGGGCCACCAGATGCTGCTGGGGATCGGCCGTGGACGCGTGCTGCCGCCAGGACTCGAAGTCGGCGGTCAGCAGCACCCGGCGCTCCCCGGCGCTCCACTCCGTCGCGGTATGGCGCACCACTGTGAGCAGATACGGCCGCCAGGGACCCCGGGGTCCGCCCCCGGCGCGAACAGCCTGGAAGGTGCGGAAGAACGCCTCGGAGGCCAGGTCCTCGGCGTCATGCGGGTCACGGCAGCAGGTTAGGGCGTAGCGCAGGGTCGCCGTGTGGTGGCGGCGGTAGAGGAGGTCGCCTGCCGCCGGGCTGCTGCTGCCCGACCGGTAGCCCTCCGCCAACTGGCGGGTGAGCTCCTGGTCCGGGACGGGGCGGACCGGGCGGTCGGTATGTCCCCGGCCCTGGAGCCCCTCGGTGTCCGGATGTCCCGCCGCCGGAGGGCCGGTGGCCGCGTCGTCGTCCGCGGCCTCGTGTAAGTGCGCGGTGGCAGCGCGGCGCGCGCCGGCCGAACGGCCGACGCGCGCCTGGTGACTGTGTTCCATCAGCCGCACTGCTTGCCGCTGTTGATGCAGTCCACCGCCTCGTTCATCAGGTTCTCCGACATCACGTTGATGAAGTCGTCGTGGTCGGTGATGGGCTTGTGCAACTGCTCGGGGAAGCCGTCCACGGCGAACGGGGTGTTGGCCGGCACATCGTAGGTGATGGTGTTCACGAGCTGGGGGATGGCCTGGAAGCCGTTGGGGCAGGAGCCGTCCTCGCCCGCGAAGGCCACGTGGTCACGGTGGTTGGCGCTGTCGATGTTCTGGCCGTCCCAGCAGCTCTGGAAGTCGAAGGTCCGGGTGACGGAGCTGCCCTCGGGGCAGAGCGGGTACTTGTCGG
The DNA here is from genome assembly GCF_000147815.2 of Streptomyces violaceusniger Tu 4113. Taxonomy (NCBI): domain Bacteria; kingdom Bacillati; phylum Actinomycetota; class Actinomycetes; order Kitasatosporales; family Streptomycetaceae; genus Streptomyces; species Streptomyces violaceusniger. The sequence goes on from NC_015957.1 coordinate 3,784,114, forward strand.
TGAGCTGCCGGTCCTCGAAGCCGGTGCAGCTCCAGGAGGCGTTGGCGTTGGCGTCGCCGTTGGTGAACGCCTTGGCGTCACCGGTGATGATCCGCAGGAACTTCGGCATCGCCGTGACCTTGCTCTGCGCGTTGCCCTTGAACTCGATCTTGGAGCTGGTGGGGGTCAGGATCGTGCCGACGTTGCCTTCCTGGCCGCCGCCGAGCTCATTGGCGTCCGCCTCGTCCTTGCCGTCCTGGGCACGGACCACGGGCCAGTAGTACGTCGACTTGTCGTCCTGGTTCTTGCAGGAGGTGCCGCCCTGCTCGAAGGTCTGGTTGTTGGCGAAGGCGTCGTTGCTGTCGTTGCCCACGTAGTCGTGGGTGTGGTGGGCGCCGTTGCCGACACCGGGCGCGACGATCACGTTGTCGCTGTTGCGCAGCTTGGGGTCGCCGACGCCGCACTCCGTGGCGAAGGTGCCGGTGGAGCCGTTCTGCTGGGCCTGCGGCGGCTGCTGGACGTTCGGCTGCACCTTGGTGATGTCGACGAAGTCGTCCTGCGAGGGGCCGTTGCCCCCCTGGCCGCCCGCGTTGCCGGGCACGTCGTTGGCGCCCTCGCCGCCCTGGTCGCCGCCGCCTTGCTGGCCGTCGCCCTGCTGGTCGCCGCCCTGCTGACCACCTTGCTGGTCGCCGCCTTGCTGCTGGCCACCCTGCTGGTTGCCCTGCTGGTCGCCGCCTTGCTGGTTGCCCTGCTGCTGGCCGCCCTGGGTGGCGACCTCCTGCCACTTGCAGTCGGTCATCCCCTGGAGCTGGGAGTTGTCGCCGCCCATGGCCGAGCCGATGTTGTCCATCGTCTGGGAGCGCTGGTCGTTGAGCTTGGAGAGCACCGCGTCGCTCGAACCCTGCTGCTGGTTCATCTGCTGGTAGGCCTTGGCCACCTGGTTGTCCAGCTCGGCCAGGTTCTTGTCGACCTTGGGCCTGGCCTTCTCCGGCACATCACTCAGCTTCTGCCCCACATCGGGGCACTGGATCGTCCCCGCCTTCGCGGCCACGGTGTTGTTCTGGCCGGAGTCGCCCTTGTCGCCGTGGGCGGACGCGTTGGCGGCGATGATCGCGGCCCCGCCACCGCCGAGCGCCAGGGCGGCGACGATGGCGACGGTCTTATTGGTGAACCGCCCGCGTTTGTGGGTCTGTTGCCTCATAAGATCACTTCACTTAGTCGTTAGAGGGTGTCGAAGTCGACAAGCCCGGTGTCCTCGAGGACCGTGATGTGGTCGAGAACGATGGCATTGGCCCTGGTGGCCAGAGATCTGACCATGGAGTTGCGGCTCTCGGCTCGCACCTGCGCCACAAGGTTGAACACCTTGCCGTGAGCGGCGCGCAACCGGTTTGCGAACACCCGCTCGAACTGGGCGCTGCTGCCGGCGCTGGTCATCTCGTTCAGCCAGCCCTGTTGCTGTGCGTTGGGCTGGTTGGGCAGCGGGATCCCGAGTGCCCGGCCGACCTCCTCGGAGCGGCGGTCGAGTTCGGTGTGTCCCTCGATGAGATGCTCACCGGCGGTCTTCACCGCGTCCCGAACGTCCCGCTGCTGGGCGAGCCGCCCGGCGGGGAGCTCCCACGTTCCGGCGAGCCTGACTTTGCGGACAAAGTCCCGGTCAGTGGCCGTGAGCGGCCCGTACTGGGTGCTGACCGTCCCACCGCCGTCGTCCGTGACGCCGTTGCGCGGCAGGGCCGCGCTGCTCTCGCCGAACAGCGACACCGGGATGAGGATCGCCGCCAGTGTGACGGCGAGCGCCCCAATGATGAGCCCGGTGCCGATGGTTCGGCTGGAGGCGATGGGTCTGGTGAGGTTTGCTGGTGGCACAGCGCCCTCCTTGGTTCGGAGTGACACCGGACGCTAGTACCTCGTGTGGCTCGGTCGTGGAGACCTCATCACCAGTGAATAAAGCCGGGACAGAGATCACTTCCGGCTGCTACCCTGCGCGGCCGCGATCCGCAGGGGTGTTGAGAAATTTTTTTCCGCCCGGTTGAGCAACTCACCGGGCCCGTACGTACGGCAGGGAGAACCCGGTGCCCGGCCGCTCCCGAGCGGAGCGCCGAGCACCGTCCCGACGACCCGGAGGCGCCCCGCCGTGGATACGACAGCGCGGAAGACCACGCCCACCAGGCCCCGTCATCCGCTGAGAGCCGAGGCCGGATGCGGTGACTGCCGGTACTGCCCCAGTTTGCCGTCGAGGACCCGGGCGTCGGGGTGGTTCAGCTCCTGGAGAATCCCCAGGGCCCCGCGCCAGTCGGTGAGCGCGGTGGCCAGGTCGCCCTGGGCCAGCCGGGTGTCCCCCTGGTGGTGCAGTGTGTCGGCCTCCAGATACCGGTCGCTGATCTCGCGGTAAATGGCGAGCGCCCGGCCGTACGAGGTCAGGGCGGGCTCGTACCGTCCGAGGTGGTGGTACGCGTACCCCAGGCTGTCCAGCGCGGCGGCCTCGCCGGCCGAGTCGCCGATCCGCCGGTGCAGTTCGACCGCCTGGCGGCAGTGGGCCAGCGCGTGCTCGTACTCACCGCGGAGGATATGGGTCCAGCCGATCTCGTTGAGCACGCTGGCCTGTCCGCTGAGGTGTGCCGCGGCGCGATAGTGGTCGAGCGCGGGCCGGTAGTGGTCCAGCGCCTCCTGGTAGCGGCTCTGGCTGTTGGACAGAAAGGCCAGGGAGCGCAGGGTGCGGGCCGCTCCGCCCGCCTCGCCGAGCTCCGTGAACAGCTCCAGCGCCCGCTCCAGATGGCCGCACCCCTCCTCGTACCGGCCCAGCCGTCCCTCGGCGAACCCCAGAGTGCGGTGGCTGTGCGCCTGACCGAGCCGGTCGGACAGCGCCCGGGCCGCCCCCAGCGCGGTGCGCTGGATGGCGGTCTGCTCCTGCCAGTGGCCGCGCCGGTCCAGGAAGAGCTCCAGCGTCACGGCCAACCGCCAGGCGTGGGACGGGAACCCGTGGTCGCGGGCGTGCTCGACGACCGACAGCAGAACGACCCGCTCGGCCGAGAGCCATGCCTCGGCGCGGTCCTGGCCGCCGAGATGCTCGGGTGCGGCATCGGGCCGGGCCGGGGACAGCGGCAGCGGTTCGGTCCGGCGCGGGGCGAGCAGCGTGGCGGCGGTGCGCGCGGTGTGCAGATAGTGGTCGAACATCCGGTGCCGGGCGTCGTGGCGGATCTCGTCCGTGTCGTGGTCCTGGACCAGCTCCATGGCGTAGGCCCGCAGCAGATCGTGGAAGGTGTAGCGGCCCGGGGCCTGCTCCACCAGCAGATGGGCGCGGGTGAGCGCGGTCAGCAGAGCACGGGTGACCCGGACCGGGAGCCCGGCCAGGCTCGCGGCCGCGGCGGCGGAGACCTCGGGCCCCGGATGCAGGGCGAGCAGCCGGAACAGCCGGGCGGCCTCCCGGTCCAGGGCCCGATAGGACCAGGAGAAGACGCTCCGCGCATCCGTGCTCGGATCGGCGCCCGCGAACGCGTCGAGATTTCCCTGGCTCTCGCGCAACTCCGCGGCGACAGAAGAAAGGGGAAAGGACGGACGGGTCGCGGCCCGGGCGGCCACCACCGCCAGCGCGAGCGGCAGCCGCCCGCACAGCCGGATGATGGTCGCCACCGCCTGCGGCTCCGCGGCGATGCGGTCCGTGCCCAGCCGCCGGACCAGCGCCTCATGGGACTCGGCCGGGGACAGCGGCCCCAGAGTAAGGGGACGGGCCCCCTCGCTCGCTATCAGACCGTGGAGCTGATTGCGGCTGGTGACGATGGTCAGACAGCCGGAGGAGCCGGGCAGCAGCGGCCGGACGTGCTGGGAGTCCACCACATTGTCCAGCAGGATCAGCATCCGCCGCCCCGCCAGCAGACTGCGGTACAGCGCGGTCTTGGCGTCCAGACCCGTGGGCACCCGGTTCGGCGGAATCCCCAGTGCGTGGAGGAACGCCCGCAGCGCCTCGTTCGGCGACATCATCGAACCGGTCGGATCGAAGCCGCGCAGATTGGCGTAGAGCTGCCCGTCCGGAAAGCGGTGGGCGATCCGATGGGACCAGTGCACGGCCAGCGTGGTCTTGCCGATCCCGGCCATCCCGTCGATCGCGCTGATCACCACCGGACCCGGTGATCCGGCCTCGGCGCCCTCGGGCAGCAGAGTATGGACACCGGCGAGCTCGGCATGGCGTCCGCTGAACGCGGGCAGGTCGGGCGGGAGCTGCGCCGGGCGGATCGCCGGGACGGGCGGCGCCGCCGCAGGAGCCGGCTGGACCGGCTCGGCGGGGGCCGGGGTCGACCGGGGCACCACCTCGCGATGGGCGGCGCGCAGTTCGCGGCCGGGCGGTACGCCGAGCTCATCGGCCAGCCGGTTCCGCGCGGCCGAGAAGACCTCCAGCGCCTCGGCCCGCCGTCCGGTGGCGGCGAGCACCCGGATGAGCTGGGCCTGCAGAGTCTCGTCCAGCGCATGGCGGGCGGCGAACTGCTGGAGCACGGTGGGAAGTTGCTCCGGGACCTCGGAGGCCAGTGCCGTCGTGGCGGCCTCCTTGGCGACGGCCAGAAGTTCCCGGTCGACACCGGAGAAGACGGGATGGGACTGGATGTCGGAGGGGACCCCGGTGGCGGTCGGCCCCTGCCACAGGGCCAGCGCCTGTGAGAAGAGCTCGGCCGCCCGCTCCGGGCCGCCCGCGGCGGCGGTGCGCCGCGCCGATTCGCTCAGCTCCCGGAAGCGCAGCAGATCCAGCGCGTCCGCGTCGGCGTTCAGCCGGTAGCCGCCCGAGCTGCGCACCAGCCGGCTGCCCTCCGCCCGCGTCGGCAGACCGGGTTCCAGCAGCCGGCGCACCGAGCCCACATGGCGGTGCACCACATTCACCGCGGTGCTCGGCGGATCCTGCGCCCAGAGCACGTCGACGATTTCGCTGAGCGCCACGGGCTGTCCCGCCCGCACCAGTAGCAGTGCGAGCAGCGCTCGCTGTTTGGGCGGACCCAGCTCCAGTTCGACCTCATCACGCCACGCCCTGACCGGGCCTACCACCGTAAATCGCACAACTAGGGATCTTAGTCGAGCCCGTTTCGGGCACCGCGTTCTTCCGGCCGCCATGCGACGTCAGACTTTCGTCACTCAATCGGCGTCGGCTTTCTTTTACGCTCGCGCCATTGACACATGAGCCTCGGGGGAACGAGACGATGGACATCCGCACGGCGACCGTCACGACCGACGCCGACACCTTCTTAAGGACGCTGTACCGACGACACGGCTCGGCACTGCACCGCCTGGCGGCCCGGATGCTGGGCGGGGACTGGCACCGGGCACAGGACATCGTGCAGGAGGTGGCGATCCACGCCTGGCAGCGCCCCATGGACGTCGGCCCCATGGACGACACCGTCCGTAACCGGCTGTTCACCGTGGTCAGCGACCTGGTGACCGATGGCCACCGGGACCAGGCGGAGTGGCCGGTGGAGACGGCCGGGGAGGCGGAGATGGCACTGCTGGCCGCGCCGGACGCGGTCGATCAAGCGCTCACCGCCCAACTGGTGTGGGACGCGATGGCGGACCTGGCGCCTCCGCAAAGAGAGGTGCTGCTGCATCTGCACTGCCTGGACCGCAGTGTCAGCCAGGCCGCCCGGGTGCTCGGAGTGCCTCCCGGAACCGTCAAATCGCGGACGTACTACGCGACACGGGCCCTGCGGACGGCCCTGCGGGCGCGTGGCGTCACCGAGTGCTGACCACCTCCGGACACCCGCCGACTGCTGTCTGATCGAATGATCGCTACTATGGCGGTGTTTCGAGTGCAGACGAAAGCCGATCGCGTCAGGGGTGGGGAACATGCGGGAGACGGCGCGGAAGCGGCAGGCACGGATCGCGGCGCTGGTGGAGGCCCGGGGCAGCGCGCGGATCACCGATCTCGCGGATGAGCTGGCGGTGTCCGTCGTCACCGTACGGCGGGACGTGGAGGACCTGGCCCAGCGCGGGGAGGTGCGCCGCGGCCACGGGGTGGCGCGCTCGCTGCGGCCGATGGCCCAGGAGTCCACCGCCACCGGCGACACCATCGGCATGGTGGTCCCCGAGCGCAACACCTATCTCACCGAGGCCGTCCAGGCGGCTCGCGAGGCCGCCGAGAAGGCCGGGCTGCGGCTCGCGCTGCACATCGCCGCGGACGAGCGCGGCACCGAGCGCGCGGTCCGCCAGGCGCTGGACGCGGGCGCACGCGGCCTGCTGCTCTCACCGCGCTGGCGCACCGAGGCGGAGGAGCGGGCGGACCACGCGTGGCTCGGCGCCCTGGAGCTCCCCGTGGTGCTGGTGGAGCGCCGGCCCCACCGGGGCAGCGCCATCTACGGCCTGGACTGTGTGCGCTCGGACCACGCCCACGGAGTGCATCTGGCGCTCGAGCACCTGACCTCGCTGGGGCATCGGCGCATCGTGCTGGCGGCGCGCGACGACAGCCCCACCGCACGGGTGATCCGGTCGGAGTTCGCCGCGCAGACCGCGGCCCGTGGCATCCGTGAGGGGTGCCCGGTGATGCTCAGTTCGCGCACCGCCGGACCCGATCCGCGCCCGCGCGACGCGGGGGCGGCCGACCTGGCCGACGCGGTGCGCCGCGCCGGGGCCACCGCCGCGCTGATCCACGGCGACATGGACGCGCTGGTGCTGGTCCAGCGGCTGCGTGAGGCGGGTGTCGAGGTGCCGCGCGACTGCTCGGTGGTCGCGTACAACGATGTGGTGGCCGACATGGGGCAGATCGCGCTGACGGCCGTGGCCCCGCCCAAGGGAGAGGTCGGACAGGCCGCGCTGGAGCTGCTGACCCGCCAGTTGGAGCGGACGCGGGCCGGGCGGTGGGCCGGCGCCGCCCGCCATCTGGAGCTGCTGGCGGAGCTGGTGGTCCGGGATTCCACCGCCCCACTTCTCTGATTGTTTGACCGCTTTAGTTTCTTCTGTTCGATGTATTGACGGCTTTTCAGTCAAGCGCTCAAGATTCCCCTGACTCCACCGCTGAATCAGGGGAGGGCCCATGCCTGGTCATAGACGCCCAGGTCGCTCGGCAACCGGACGCCGGGCGACGGCGGGCACCACCGCACTGCTCACGCTGCTCGCCCTCGTTCTGGCGGGCTGCGCGGGTTGCTCGACAAGTCGCGGATCCGACACCGTCGGCGACGGTCCCGTACGGCTGACCTTCTGGTCGGCGCTGCGCGGCAGTCAGGAAGTCGTCGACGAGTTCAACCGCACCCACGACAACATCAAAGTCGAATTCCAGCAGGTCCCCTCCGGGGAGCAGGGCGGCTGGACCAAGCTCAGCAACGCCGCCCGCGCGGGCAACTCCCCCGACGTCGCCACCATCGAATACCCCCAGCTCCCCGGTTTCACCATCGACGGCGTGCCCCGGGACATCACCAGGCTGATGCCCGACTCGGTCCGCAAGAAGATCCTGCCGCAGGCGCTGGACCTCACCACCTTCGACGGGCGCACCTACGCCGTCCCGGTGGACATCGAGCCGATGGTCTTCCTGTACCGCAAGGACATCTTCGCCAAGAACCACATCCCGGTCCCCAAGACCTGGGCGGAGTTCGAGAGTTCGGCCCGCAAGCTCAAGCAGGCCCAGCCCCGGTCCCGTATCGCGAGCCTCTTCACCACCGGCGGCACCCTCTACATGGCGGGCTATGCCTGGCAGGCCGGGGCGAAGTGGTACGACACCGTCGGGGACACCTGGCAGATCTCCATGGACGACGCCCCCACCCGTAAGGTCGCCGGCTACTGGCAGCGGCTGATGGACGACGACCTGGTGCGGGTGGAGCCCGGGGCCAGTCAGCAGTGGCGGGCCCATCTGCGCAGCGGGGAGACGGCCGGCTATCTGGCGGGCGCCTGGGCCGCGGGCTCGATGATGGCGTCCACCCCCGACGGCAAGGGCAAATGGGCCATCGCGCCGATGCCGCAGTGGGATCCGGCGAAACCCAAGGTGAGTACCCAGGGCGGTTCGACCTTCATGGTCACCAAGGACAGCCGGCACCCCAAGGAGGCCATGGAGTTCATCTCCTGGATGGTGACCAGCCCCGGCGCCCTGAAGGCCAAGCTCGCCAGCGGGGTCAGCAGCGCTTTCCCGTCCGTGCCCAGCCTGGTGCCGGTCGCCCGTAAGGAGATGGACACCAGCTACTACTCCGGCCAGGACATCTTCGGTCTCTTCCAGAAGGAGGCCGAGCGGATCGCGCCCACCTGGAAGTGGGGCCCGCGGATGACCTCGACCACCAGCTCCGGTGACGACGGGCTCGCGAAGGCGGGGGCCGGCAGCGGCGACATCCTCAAAGCCCTGCGCGACGCCCAGAGCCGGACGATGCCCGATCTGAAGAGCCTCGGCCTGTCGGTCACCACCCGCTGAACCCCCTCATCTCTCCTTCTCATCCCGAGCCGCACCTCTTCCCGCCTGAGCCGAGGTAATCCGTGAGCACTGTCATGTCCTCGAAAGGGGCGGCACCGCCATCGGCGGCCGCCCCCGACCCGCCCCGCAGAACCGGACGACGCCAGCAGAGGGTCGCCGCCGCCGTTCTGCTGACGCCCTTCACGGCGCTGCTCGTCGCCGTGTTCCTGGTCCCCGTCGGCTACGCCATCTACCTCAGCCTCTTCTCCGAGGACCACGAGGGACTCGGCTTCGGCGGCGGACGCACCGTCTTCACCGGATTGCGCAGCTACCTCTCGGTGCTGCAGGACCCGAGCTTCCTCTCCGGGTTCGGCACCATCGCCCTCTACTGCGTGATCTTCGTCCCGCTCGTGGTCATCAGTGCGCTCGCGCTCGCCCTGCTGCTCGACTCGGGCCTCGTCCGGATGCGGCGGACCGCGCAGATGCTGGTCTATCTGCCGCACGCCGTGCCCGGCATCATCGCGGCCGTCATCTGGCTGTACCTCTACACCCCGGGGCTCAGCCCGGTCATCAAGCTCTTCGCCCAGGCCGATATCACCATCGACTTCCTCGGTCTGCACACCGTGCTCCCGTCGATCGTCAATATCGCCCTGTGGAGCGGGCTCGGCTACAACATGATCATCTTCTATGCCGCGCTCCAGGCGCTGCCGCGTGAGGTGATCGAGGCGGCGACCATCGACGGCGCCGGGGGCATCCGCACCGCGCTCCAGGTCAAGGTGCCCATCATCAGGGGCTCCCTCGTCATGGTGTGCATGTTCTCCCTGATCGCCGCGCTCCAGTTGTTCACCGAACCCATGCTGATGAACCAGGCCACCCCGATGGTCAACTCCCGCTTCACCCCGAACATGTACATCTACGACGCGGCCTTCCGCCGCAACAACTACGGACTCGCCTCCGCGGCCTCCATCATTCTTCTGATCGTCACCTGTGTCCTGTCGTACGCCGTGACGCGCTGGTCGGGCCGCCGGGAACGGAGAGCGTGATGACCACGACCACACCCACCACCCCCGTGAACGCCCCCCAGGGACCGCCGGCCAGACCGCTCGGCAAGCCCTTCGGGCGCTCCAGGCTGACCAGCCGTGGCATCGCCAACGCGGTGGTCCTGATCGCCGCCCTCTACACCATGCTGCCCGCGCTGTGGCTGCTGCTGGCGTCCACCAAGAACGCCGACGCCCTCTTCGGCAGCGACATCCTCTCCTTCGGCGACTTCTCCTTCGGGCGCAACCTCTCCGACCTGTTCTCCATGGACGGCGGGCTCTACGGCGAGTGGTACGTCAACAGCCTGCTGTACGCGGTCGTCGGCGCCCTGGTCGGCTCGCTCATCAGCGTCGCCGCGGGCTACGCCTTCGACAAGTACGAGTTCCGTCACAAGGAGAAGCTGTTCGGCCTCGTGCTCACCGGCGTCATGGTGCCGCCGACCGTGCTGGCCCTCCCGCTCTACCTGGTGGCCTCCAACATCGGCATGGTCAACACCTTCTGGTCGGTCTTCATCCCGGTGCTCTTCAACCCCTTCGGCGTCTACCTCGCCCGCCTGCTCAGCAGCGGCTATGTGCCCAACGAGGTGCTGGAGGCGTCCCGGGTCGACGGCGCGGGCGAACTGCAGACCTATGTGCGGGTCAGCCTGCGGATGCTCGGGCCCGGGTTCGTGACCGTCTTCCTCTTTCAGCTCACGGCCATCTGGAACAACTTCTTCCTTCCGATGGTGATGCTCTCCGACCAGCACCTGTATCCGCTCAGCCTCGGCCTCTACACCTGGAACAGCGCCGCCACCGTCTCGCCCGAGTACTACCCCCTCGTGGTCATCGGCTCACTGCTCGCCGTCGTGCCGCTGATCGTGGCGTTCGTGATGCTGCAGCGCTACTGGAAGTCCGGACTGACCGCAGGGAGCGTCAAGTGACCGACCCGCACCTCTCCGCCCGCCACCGCCCCCGAGCCGCCCTGGCCATGGCCGAGCGCTCCGCCCGGCAGGTGCTCGGATCCGGAAGCCTGGGCCGGCTCACCGAACTCCTCGACCTCGACCCCGGCCTCGTCCTCGACGACTTCACCACCCCGGCCGCGCGCCGTGCCCTCGCCGATGCCGAACTGCTGGTCACCGGCTGGGGCTGCCCGCCCCTGGACCGCCGCGTGCTCGACGCCGCGCCCCGGCTGCGCGCCGTCGTCCACACCGCGGGCACCGTGCGCCACCACATCACCGACGCCTGCTGGGAGCGCGGCATCGCGGTCTCCTCGGCGGCCGCGGCCAACGCCGTACCCGTCGCCGAATACACCGTCGCCATGATCCTGCTGTCCAACAAGCGCATCCTGGACATCGCCCGGGACTACCGCGCCGAGCGGCGCACGATCGACTGGAACGAGCGCTATCCGGACGCCGGCAACTACCGCCGGACAGTGGGCATCCTCAGCGCCTCCGTCATCGGCCGCCGGGTGATCGAGCTGCTGCGCCCGTACGACCTCGACCTGCGGCTGTACGACCCGTATGTCACGGCTCAGGAGGCGGAGGAACTCGGCGCGCTCCAGGTCGGCCTGCGGGAACTCTTCGCCGGCAGCGATGTCATCAGCGTCCACACCCCCCTGCTGCCCGCCACCCAGGGGCTGGTCAGCCGGGAGCTGCTGGCCGCCATGCCGGACGGCGCCACGCTCATCAACACCGCGCGCGGGGCGGTGGTGGACCAGGACGCGCTCACCGAGGAGCTGGTGGCCGGGCGGATCCGCGCCGTCCTCGATGTCACCGTGCCGGAGGTGCTGCCCGCCGCCTCACCGCTGTACGACTGCGACAACGCGCTGATCACCCCGCATATCGCCGGATCCAAGAGCGGTGAGCTGCGCCGCCTGGCCGACCTCGCCATCGGCGAGATCGAGAACTACGTCACCGGCCGCGACTTCGCCCACCCCGTACGACCGGAGATCCTCGACCGCTCGGCGTAAGAGGGCGCGCCCTCTCACGTCCCGCGACCCCAGGAGGCCCACCCCGCCATGCCCGAGCTCCCCTTCCTCCTCCCCGCCGACGACCGCACCCTCAGCCCCCACACCGGCTACACCCGCGCCCACTGGGAGGCCGCCGCGGACGGGATGCTGCACGCCGCCCTCCGCTACGCCACCCCCGGCCAGGGCCTGATCGATCTGCCCGGCCCCCCGTCGAGGTCCGGGGTGCGCTCCGACGGGCTCGAAGGGTTCGCCCGCACCTTCCTCCTCGCCGCCTTCCGCACCGCCGGGGCCTCGGGCAAGGACCAGCACGGCTTCCTGGAGCGCTACACCGAAGGCATCGCCCGCGGCACCCTCACCCCCGGGCGCGACGACGCCGAGTCCTGGCCGGTGATCGGCCATCACGGCGCCCACGGCCAGCCCATGGTGGAGTCCGCGTCCGTGGCCCTGGGCCTGCGGCTGACCGCGCCGTGGACCTGGGAGGCCCTGCCCTCCGACGCCCAGGACCGCACCGAGGAGTGGCTGCGCGGTGCGCTGCGCCACCAGCCCGCCCCCAACAACTGGTATCTCTTCCCCCTCACCGTCGCCGGTTTTCTGGAGTCCGTCGGACGCGGTGACGCGGAGACGGCGCGCGCCATCGAGCGGGGGCTCGGCCTCCTGGAGGGCTGGTACGAGGGCCAGGGCTGGTACTCCGACGGGGACGGGCGGTCGTTCGACCACTACAACGGCTGGGCGCTGCACATGTACCCGCTGCTCCACGCCCATCTGGCCGGCGACGAAGCGCTGCTGGACCGGCTCGGCCCCCGGCTGCGCACCTTCCTCGAGGGCTTCTCACTGCTCTTCGACGCCGACGGCGCCCCCATCCACCACGGCCGCTCCCTCACCTACCGGTTCGCCGCCGTCGCCTCGGTGGCCCTCGGCGCCCTCACCGGCCACACCCCCCTCGCCCCCGGGGCCACCCGCCGCGTTCTCAGCGGAGCGCTGCGCCACTTCCTGGACCGCGGGGCGCTGACCGAGGACGGGGTGCTGAGCCTGGGCTGGTACGGGCCGCACGCCGCGACCCTGCAGCGCTACTCCGGGCCCGGCTCGCCCTACTGGGCCTCCAAGGGGTTCCTCGCCCTGCTGCTCCCGCCCGACCACCCGGTGTGGACCGCCACCGAGGAGGCCGCGCCCGTCGAGGGGCCGGACCGGGCGCTGGCGCTGCCCGCCGCCGGGTTCCTCGTCCAGACCACGGGCCGGGACGGGCTGGTGCGGCTGCACAACCACGGCAGCTACAAGCTCCGCCCCTGGGAGGCCGAGCACGGGCCCGCCGACCCGCTCTACGCCCGGCTCGCCTACTCCACCCGCACCGGGCCCACCAGCGCGGACAACACCCCCGACAACCACATCGCCATCGAGGTGCGCGGAGTGCGCAGCGCCCGGCTGCGCATCCACCCCCTGGCCGCGGGCCCCGACTGGCTCGCCTCCTCCCACACTCCCGCCTTCCCCGACGCCGGCCCCAAGGTGCCCTCGATTCGCGTCGACAGCCTGACCCTGGTCCGCGGCCGGCTCGAAGTGCGCGTCCACCGCGCCGTGGGCGTCCCCGCCGGGACCCGGATCCACCACAGCGGTTGGGCCGTCGCGCTGCCCCCGGGCACTCCGGCGGAGACCGAACAGGGCGCCGGGATACGGCTGGACGGGGAGGAGGTGACCGGTCAGCTCCTCGGACTGCACGGCTGGCAGAGCGCCACCGCGGTCAGGGCGCCGCAGGGCACCGCGTACGGGCCGTGGGCTCTGGTCCCCGAACTCACCGGCAGCGTCGGCGAGGACCCCGCCGGCACCCTCTTCGTCGCACTGGCCTCGCTCACCGGCGAACGCGACCCGGCCCCGCTGGCCGATCTCGCCACCGCCGAGGTGAACGGGCTCGCGGTCACCGTACGGCTGCCGGACGGCCAAGGCGTCGTGGTGGACTTCGGCGCGGGCGACGCGCCCACCGTCACGGAGGCGGGCGCATGACGCGGCTCGGCATCTGCTCGGTGACGCTGCGCCGGCTCGACCCGGACCGGGTGATCGCCGCCGTGGCCGGAGCGGGCCTGGAGTGCGTCGAATGGGGCGGTGACGTCCATGTGCCGCCCGGCGACGAGGACACCGCCCGGCGGGTCCGCGACGCCACCGTGGCCGCCGGGCTCGCCGTCGCCTCGTACGGCTCCTACTACCGCGCCGGGCGCGGCGACCCGGAGGAGTTCGACGCGGTGCTGCGCTCCGCCGTGGCGCTCGGCGCCCCGCGCATCCGGCTCTGGGCGGGCGCCACCGGCACCCGGGAGACCCCGCCCGAGGGGCGCCGCGCGGTCGTCGAGGACACCCGGCGCGCCGCCGCGCTCGCCGCGGACGCGGGGGTGGAACTCGCCTACGAATTCCACCGCAACACCCTGACCGACGGCGCGGACCACACCCTCCGGCTGCTGGACGAGGTGGACCGCGCCGAGGTCGCCACCTACTGGCAGCCGCCCGTCGACATGCCCGACGCCGAGGCGCTGAAGGGGCTGGACGCGCTGGGGGACCGGATCGCCGCGGTGCACGCCTTCTCCTGGTGGCCCGGGACCACCCGGCTGCCGCTGACCGCCCGCGCCCCGCTGTGGCGCAGCGTCTTCGAGCGGCTGCGCACGCACCGCGCCGCGGTGTCCGGCGGTCAGCCGCTGGATGTCCTGCTGGAGTTCGTGCCGGAGGACGACGAGCGGCTGCTGCCGCGGGAGGCGGCCACGCTGCGGGCGCTCGCCGACGTTTAGGGGGGTGTCCGGCGGGTCGTGGCGCCTGCGGCGGGTGCTCCCCTCGCCGCCCCTTCCCTCAACTGGGGCTCCGCCCCAGACCCCGGGCCGGGCGCCCCGGATGTGCGCGGGCGTCCGCCCGGTCATCCGCCGCGTCGGCGTGCCGACCGCGATCAGCCCGCCGGTGCGGGTGTTCACGGCGGCGACGGTCGGCTCGGCGACGCCCCGGGGTCCAGGGGCGACGCCCCTCCACGCGGCGGAGCCGCACATCGATGCCGCGGGAAGGGGCGGGGAGGGAAAGGAGCCGCCGGACACGGGATCGGTGGCGAGTGATGGGCAGGTGATCACTCGGGGGTGCGGGAGGCGCCCCCGTAGGAGGTCTCCTCCTCGATGGTGCCGCCGAACTCGTCCCGGAGCCTCTCCATGTTCTTCCTGGGCGAGGACGACAGCACCCAGCGGTTGCCGACCAGATAGACCCCGCCGTACATCTGCGCGGTCTCCAGCCAGTCGCGCCGGCCCTTGGCGGTGACGAAGTCGAGGAAGACGAACTTGCCCTTGGCGGTCTTGCACACGGCCTGGCGGTAGTCGTCCACCTTGGTGGTGAACTCCGGCTCGCAGCCGGCGGCCGAGGCGAGCTGCTCGACCCGCGCGGCCTTGGGCGCGGGGCTCGCGCTCGGCCGGGCGGCGTTCCCCCCGGTCTCCGCCTTGGCGTCCGGCTTACCGTCCCCACCGCCGCATCCGGCGACGGTCAGCAGCGCGCCCACCGCCGCCGCGACCGCCACCGCGCGCGGGCCATGGCGGCGCGGGGGGCGGCCGGCGGTCCGGAGCGGGTGCGGAGCGTCGGCGTCGGCGGCGTCGTACATAAAAGGCCCTCTCGCATCGGATCCGGGTCGCGGCTGCGTCCATCGCAGCTACGGATACGGAGGGGTGGCGCCGATCGTTCACCGTCCTCGCAACCGTTCCGCGTCCGGCCGGGTGCGTACCGGCGCGGCCGGGCTGTCCGGACCCTTGACAGCCAGGTCGGATGCTGGATTACTGGACCGCGCCCGAACGGTAACCGAATGTTCGGTCGGCAACCGGAGGTGGTGGACGGCCCATGGCGGAATCCCTGAGCGTGGCTCCGCTCGACGACGCCGAGCGGATGAGCCCCGAGGAGCTGAGGGCACTCCAGCTCACCCGGCTGCGCGCCACCTTGCGCCATGCGTACGGCCATGTCGAGCTGTACCGCAAGAAGTTCCGCGCGGCCGGGGTCGGCCCCGAGGACTGCCGCACCCTGGAGGACCTGGCCCGGTTCCCCTTCACCACCAAGGACGATCTGCGCGACACCTACCCCTTCGGGATGTTCGGCGTCGAGCACAGCGAGGTGCGGCGGCTCCATGCCTCGAGCGGCACCACCGGCCGCCCCACCCTCGTCGGCTACACCGAGCACGACCTGGCGGTATGGGCGGAGGTGATCGCCCGCTCGATCCGCGCGGCCGGCGGCCGGCCCGGCCACAAGGTGCATATCTCCTACGGCTACGGCCTGTTCACCGGCGGCCTCGGCGCCCACTACGGCGCGGAGCGGCTCGGCTGCACCGTCATTCCCGCCTCCGGGGGAATGACCGCCCGGCAGGTGCGGCTCATCCAGGACCTCAGGCCCGAGATCATCATGATCACGCCCTCGTATCTGCTGACGCTCCTCGACGAGTTCGAGCGGCAGGGCGTCGATCCCCGCTCCACCTCCCTCCAGGTCGGCATCTTCGGCGCCGAACCCTGGACGGAGGAGATGCGCCGGGAGATCGAGGGGCGGATGGACATCCACGCGGTGGACATATACGGGCTCTCGGAGGTGATCGGCCCCGGGGTGGCCCAGGAGTGCGTGGAGACCAAGGACGGGCTGCACGTCTGGGAGGACCACTTCTACCCGGAGATCGTCGACCCGTTCACCGACGCGGTGCTGCCCGGCGGCGAGGAGGGGGAGCTGGCCTTCACCACCCTCACCAAGGAGGCGCTCCCCGTCATCCGCTACCGCACCCGCGATCTGACCCGGCTGCTGCCCGGCACCGCCCGCCCCGCCTTCCGGCGCATCCAGAAGATCACCGGCCGCTGTGACGACATGCTCATCGTGCGCGGGGTCAATGTCTTCCCCAGCCAGATCGAGGAGATCGTGCTGCGGGTCCCGGCGGTGGCCCCGCACTTCCAGCTCGAGCTGACCCGGCGCGGCCGGATGGACCATATGGCGGTGCGGATCGAGGCCCGCCCCGGCGTCGGCCCCGAGCAGCGCGCGGCCGCCGCGGCGGCCATCACGCGGGGAGTGAAGGACGGGGTGGGGCTCACGGTCGAGGTGGCGGTCCTGGACCCGGAGACGCTGGAGCGCTCCGTGGGCAAGATCCGCCGGGTCAAGGACCGGCGCACGGAGAGCTGAACACCACCCCGGGCGCCGTCCTTGGACGGGGCGCGGCGCCCGGGACGGAGGGCCCGGAGCGGACGGGCTCAGCGTGCCAGTTCGAGAGCGGGGAACTCCTGATGCAGGGGCAACCGCGCCCCGCAGACGGTCGCCTGGGCCTGTGCCGCGACCCTGCGCCGGTCGTCGACGTCCCGCATCGGCCGCAGCGCACGGTGCACGACCACCCGCACCGTGAGCCCGTCGGCGCGGAGCACCCGGCGCAGCGAGCCGCCGAAGTCGTCCTCGCCGACGAAGGCCGCCACCGTGGTCGGGACGCCGTGCTGGACGTACTCCAGGGTCACCGGACGCACCGGCGCGCCCGCGTCCAGCGCGGCCTGGAAGGTGGCCCGCCGGAAGCTGCCACCCGTGCCCGAACACCAGGTGATGCCCTGCGGAAAGGCCATCACCGACTGGCCGTCACGCATCCGGGCCGCCATCTCCCGTACGGTGTCGGGGAGTTCGCGCAGCGAGCCGCGGTCGATGTACATCGTCCCCGCGCGGGTGGCCAGCGAGCCGATCAGCGGCCAGCCCGCGATCTCCCGCTTGGCCAGCATCACCACTGGCTCCACCGCGAGCAGCGCGAGGATGTCCAGCCAGGAGATGTGGTTCGCCACGACGAGCGTGCCGGTGCCGCCGGGCGCGCTGAGCGTGCTGTCGCCCGTCACCTCCAGCCGGATGCCGAGGGAGTCCAGCAGCGTCGCCGCCCGCGCCCGCAGCGTCTCGGGCTCGGCGAGCCGCCGGCCGGACAGGACCGCGCCCATCACCGCCCGGACGAAGACCGCGGCCCGCCGGGCGCCCCGGGTGGCCGGGGCGCGGTCGGCGGCGTGGGAGACACAGCCGGGAGTGCACGGGGACCAGCCCGCCCAGGCGTGCTCGGGCAGACTCATCGCGGCCGCGTCGGTCACTGGGATTCACCCAGGAAGTAGCGGCGGTAGCGGTCGTTCATCCGCTCGGTGTCCAGCAGCACGAAGAAGTCGGCGTCGTTGAAGGCCCGGTCGTGCTGCGGGGAGCCGCACATCCAGGCGCCGACCCGCAGATAGCCGCGGAGCAGCGGCGGCAGGTCGGCGTAGCTGGGCTCGCCGTCCAGCGGCCGCGAGGGTATCCACGGGTCGAGCGGGTGGACCCGCATCTCGGGCGGGGCGGCGTGCTTGCTGGTGCCGAGCAGCCAGGCGTTGGCGGCGGCCCCCTCGCCCTCGGCCAGCGGAACCGAGGCACAGCCCGCGAGATAGCGATGGCCGGACAGCAGCACATAGCGGGCCAGACCGGCCCACATGAGGTTGATGACCGCGCCCGTGCGGTGGTCGGCGTGGACACAGGCCCGGCCGGTCTCGACCATGGACGAGCGGACCTCGGTCGGAAGGCCGCGCAGATCGAACTCGGTGTCCGAGTAGAGCCGCTCGCTGCGCCCGGGGGGAAGCAGCCGGTAGGTGCCGACCACGGAGCCCGTCGCCGTGTCCGTGACGATCAGGTGGTCCATGATCTCGTCGAACTCGTCCACGTCGCGGCCGTCGACCGCGGCGTCCAGCCGGCCGCCCCTCTCCTCGCCGAACACCTGGTAGCGCAGCCGCTGCGCGGCGTGGATCTGCTCCTGGGTGTGGGCGATCGAGGTGACGTACGAGCTGGTGGGCGCCGTCGTCGAGGACGTCGTGAGCACGGACATTCCTGTTCTCCGTTCAAGGGAAGTCAGGAGCGGTGGGGACTTGGGGAAGAGCGGAAGAAACGCCTCACTCGCCGTGCGGTGCGCTGAGGCGGCGCGCACTGCGGGCGTTCACCAGTCTTGCCGTGGCGACGTACGTCACAGTGTCCGTGTGGTGATTCGGCGACTGCCAGTCGATGACGAACACATGCCGCTGGTCGGCCCGTGGTTACGGAGCGGTAGCGCCGGTGCCGCCGCTGTCATCGCCGGTGCCGGTGGCGGTCCGGAGCGGGAAGCCCAGCGAATGGGCGGCGGTGGCGGGGGTGGGCTGGGACCAGTAGTCGCTGACGGCCTGGGCCGTGGACAGGGAGCGAGTTTCGGCCAGATCCAGATAGAGGACGCCGTCGAGATGGTCGGTCTCATGCTGGACGATCCGCGCGGGCCAGCCGGTGAACTCCTCGTCCAGCTCCCGCCCCGTCTCGTCCTGCCCGCGCAGCCGGATCCGGTCCGGGCGGCTGACCACGGCCTGCCAGCCGGGGATGCTCAGGCACCCCTCGAAGAACGCCGCCCGGCCGTGGCCGACCGGTTCGTAGCCGGGATTGACCAGCACCCGGTACGGCTGCGGCACCCGGCCGCGCACCTCCTGCACCTCGGCCGCCACCTCCGCCGGGTCCTCGATCACCGCCAGCCGCAGCGGCACACCGATCTGCGGGGCCGCGAGCCCCACCCCGGGCGCGGAGTGCATCGTCTCCCGCATCGCCGCCAGCAGCCGGTCGAGCTGATCCGCGGCAAGCTGGCCCTCGTACGGCAAGGCCGGTTGCCGGAGGACGGGGACGCCCGCGGAGACGATCGGCAGCGGACGGGTCCCGGAGAGCAGTTCGTCGACGAGCTCGGACACGGTGGTGGTCGGCATGGGGACAGCCTGACAGACGATCACGCCACGGCGATCCGCGGACCCGGACCGGGGTCCGGACCGCCCCGCGCACCGGGCGCGTGGCCGGTGCTCAAGCGGTGGGTGCTCACCATCGGACAAAAGGTGAACAGGGCACCGATGGGGTCCGTAGACGCCGATGAGCCGCCGGGAACATCCCACGCCCCCGCGGCTCGGCCGAGTCATCCCGGCTCGGCCGCTGCCGCCCCGCGGTGCTCCCCCGTTATGCACGGCGGGGCGGCAGCCCATCCCGCCACTCTCGCCCGCTATGTCGTTTTCGCCGTACGTGTGCGGGTACCCGCTCGGCGCTCAGCAGTGGAGGTGATCGGCCATGCCGGGACGGGAAGAACTTCCGTCGACCCTGGAGCGCTCCCCCGAGGACGCGCAGCGCACCTGGATCAAGGCCCATGACTCGGCCGTCGAGCAGTACGGCGAGGGCGAGCGCGCCCACCGGGTGGCCTACGGGGCCCTGAAGCACAAGTACGAGAAGGTCGGCGACCACTGGGAGCGCAAGGAGAAGGGGCGCAAGGGCCCCTCCGATCCGCGGTCCGCACGGCCACGGCAGCTCGGTGGCCGTACCGGCGAGGGCGTCGACGAGCGGGCCACCAAACAGCACCTCTACGACGTGGCGCAGCGGCTGGGCATCGAGGGCCGCTCGCGGATGAGCCGGCCGGAGCTGCTGGACGCCATCCGCAAGGCCAACCGCACACACACCCGGCGGGCCCGGGAGGAGAACGGATGAGTACCCACGACGAACTGCCGCTCGCCGACTACGACCATCTTCCGCTCGGCGCCCTGCGGCACCGCATCCGCGCCCTCACCGAGGAGCAACTGCGGCGGCTGCTGGAATACGAGCGCTCCCACGCCGACCGCCTTCCGGTCGTCGAGGTGGTGACGGCGCGCCTGCGTCAACTGGAGGGCGGCGCCACCCCCTCGCCCGGTGAGCCGGATGCCGAGCCGCTCCCCGAGCGGCCCTCTCCGCCGCAGGGCGGATCGCCGGTGACCCCGCAGACGGCGGCCGAGCCGAGCCCGCCGCCGCGCCACGGTCATCCCGACCACCCGGGGCAGTCGAAGTGAACCGCTCCCACGGGGCCGGGCCCGGGCTCCTTGGCCCAGCTCGGTCCGCGAGTCCCGCTCGGTCCGTCAGTCCCGCTCGGTCCGTCAGTCCCGCTCGGGGCGACGCGCGTCCTGCTCGGCCCGCGCCTCCGGCAGCAGCTCCCGGATGTCGCTCGGCAGCACGCCGTAGAGCTTCTCCATCAGCTCCGGGTCCACGGCCGAGTCCAGCACCTCGAAGAAGGCGGCCGCCTCGCGCAGCGCCTCATCCTCGGTGTGCTCGGTGCGCCAGGCGACCCGGCCCGCGAAACCGGTGAGGTCGAACCGCTCGCCGTGGTCCCGCCGGTGCGCCCGCTCCTCGGGCGTGCCCTCGTGTGCGGCGGCGACCCGGCGCAGGGGCTCGCCCGCCTCCTGGGGTAGCTGTGCCGCCATGTGGTCCGCCAGCCCGCCCGGGATGCGCTCGGCGAGGGTTTCGAGCGTCGCCCGTATCGCCCGCTCGGCCGACTGCCGGTCGGGGAGCTGGGCCCGGGCCTGGACCAGGGCCGTCAGTTCTTCGTAGCGCATGGTCGGCGCTCCTCGTGGTCGGATGCCCGGCTGTGGTGCCGAGTGCCCCGTGCCGTTCGCTCAAACCGTCGCCGGGCGCCCGGTCTCCGGGGTGTCCTCCCGCGCGGCGAGCAGCGGGCCGAGCACCCTGGTGCCGGGTCCGGTGCGCCCGCCGGGGCCCGGGAGCTGGGTGGTGTTGCCGGCCGTCAGGGGCTCCCCGCAGTGGGCGCACGCGGACACCGGCGTGGTGTCCCGTCCGCAGCCGAGATGGCGGATCCGGGCCGGCGGCCCGGCGGGGCCCGCGTACCAGCGGTCGCCCCACTCCATCAGGGCGAGCAGCACCGGATAGAGCTCCTCGCCCTTCGGGGTGGCGCGATAGTGCTCACGGGGCGGCCGCTCCTGGTATCGCTCCCGGACCAGCACCCCCTCCTCGACCAGCCGGCACAGCCGGGCGGCCAGGACCTTCCGCGATATGCCCAGGTCATGGGCGAGATCGTCGAAGCGGGTGACCCCGGTGAGCACATCCCGCATGATCAGCGCCGTCCAGGCGTCGCCGAACAGATCGGTGGCGCGGGCGATCGAACAGGCCACATCGGCGAGCGGAGTACGGGTCATGACACAACCCTAGCCGAGTTCCCTGAGGGAACTTGAGGATGTTAGGTTTCCTCGGGGAACCGGGCGAGCCCGTCCGGGCCACCCCAGGCACCGGTGAATCCGCGAATCCGCGCACCCGTGAGGGAGAAGACGATGGCCGCCGCCCCGCACATCGAACTGGACTCACGGTCGCCGGAGGCCGTCGACGGCCGTCAGATCCGGGCCGTCACCTTCCAGGACAGCCGCCTGGAGTACGTCCGCACCACCCTCAAGAGCGCGGACCTCTCCGCGCCCGGCAGCCGCGCCGTCGTCGTCGGCAGCGGCCGCGGGCTGCTGGCCCGCGGGCTGGCCGGGCTCGGCTTCGACGTCGTCGCCGTCGACCCCTCCGCCACCGCGACCGAGATGGCGCGCGAGGCGGCCGAGGGCGAGCACCCCGGAATCGAGTACCGCACCGCGCCCGCCGAGCAACTCGACCTCGCCGACGGCGCGTTCGACCTCGCCTACTACGCGGACACCTTCGAGATCACCTCGGAGCTGGACCGGGTGCTCGCGGAGGCCGCCCGGGTGCTGCGGCCCGGCGGTGTGCTGATCTACGACACCGTCAACCGCACCCTGCTCTCCCGGCTGATCTACCTCGGCGCCTTCCAGCGCGTCCCGATGACCCGGATCATGCCGGCCGGCCGCTACACGGCGGCTCGGCTGCGCACCCCCGCCGAACTGACCGCCGCCCTGGACCGGCAGGGGCTGCGCAACGAGGACATCTGCGACTTCAAGCCCAAGGATCCGCGCAGCCTGGTCAAGGCCACCATGGCGCGCCGCAAGGGGCAGATCAGCGATGAGCAGATCCCGCCGATCGTCGACTTCGTCCTGGCCCCGGACGCCCGGCCGCTGGTCACCTACCTCGGCTACGCCCGCAAGGGCTGACCCCGGGGCCTGCGAGGGCTGATCCGGCGAGCCCGGCGCACCACCCCGGCGGCGTGGGCGCACACTGTTCGCTGTGACTCGTAAGCGCAGCGCCGGACTCCTGCTGTACCGCGGTGCGGGCCCGGCGGGCCCGGCCGTCGAGGTGCTGCTCGCCCATATGGGCGGCCCGTTCTGGGCCGCCAAGGACGCGGGCGCCTGGACGGTGCCCAAGGGGGAGTACGACGAGGACGAGACCCCGGAGGCCGCCGCGCGCCGGGAGTTCGAGGAGGAGCTCGGCGTGCCCCCGCCCGCCGGCGAGCCGATTCCGCTCGGCTCGGTGACGCAGACCGGGGGCAAGGAGGTCACCGTCTGGGCGCTCGCGGGCGATCTGGACCCGGAGCGGATCACCCCCGGCACGTTCACCATGGAGTGGCCGAAGGGGTCCGGCCGGATGCGGGAGTTCCCCGAGATCGACCGGGTCGCCTGGTTCGGCCCGGAGGAGGCCCGCCGGAAGATCGTGACGAAGCAGCGGGTCTTCCTGGACCGGCTCGAGGAGCGGCTCCGGGAAACGGACGGCGCGGGCCCCGGGGACTGAACGGAAGGCGCGGCCCCGAGGACTGAACGGACGGCGCGGGCCCCGGGGGTGCGTGACCGGGGCCCGGAAGTGATCGCGGTCGACCGCTTTTTCCCCTCCTCCAGGCTGTGCTCCGCCTGCGGCGCCCTCGCCGGGGCGATGCCGCTGCATGTCCGCACCTGGACGTGTGGCTGCGGTGTCACCCATGACCGTGACGTGAACGCCGCGAAGAACCTTCTGGCTGCCGGACGGGCAGTATCGGCCTGTGGAGCAGGCGTAAGACCTCAACGGAGAACTCCGGGCGGGCAGTCGCCGACGAAGCAGGAAATCCACGGGGCGACCCATGGAATCTCCCGCCTTCAGGCGGGAGAGCGTCAACAGGGAGACGTCCGAGGGCGCGGGGCGGTGGTGCGCTCACGGGTGGCGTGGCGGCCGGTTCCGGGGTCGGTCTCGGAGCGGTTGACGCCCTTGACGAGGATGCGCTTGCCGTTGACGAGGAGCTGTCTGTCCTTGATCTCGATCTCGCGGAAGCCCACCGGCTGGGCCGTGGTGTGGGTGACCGTGCCGTCGGCGTCGGCGAGCCGGACGACGAGGGTGTAGAGGTCGGGCGTCTCATCGGTCCACTTGGCCGGATCGGCCACGTCTGCGGTGAGGGTGGTGGACCCGTCGCCGCCGTCCACCGTTCCCGACATCGTTGTCACCTTGCGTCCGCGGCGGTCGTAGAGCGTGCCGAGGACCTTGCGCTCAGCCGTGCCGCGCTGTGGCCCCTTGGCGGCCACCTCGACCTCGGCGGTCAGCCGGGCATCGCGGTACCGGGCGTCCAGATCGGTCTTGACCGCGATGTCCCGCAGATAGGTGGCCGGGGTGGAGTACAGCCCGACCGAGCGGAAGATGCCCGAGAACCGCCACTGGTCGTAGTCCTCCAGATGCGCCCCCGAACCCCAGCGGTGGACCTGCACCGCGACGGTGTTGCGGCCCGGGTGCAGCCGGTCGCTGATGTCGAACTCGGCGGGGGTGTAGCCGCCCTGGTCGTAGCCGGCGTAGGAGCCGTTCACCCACAGCAGATAGCCGCTGGTGACGCCCTCGAAGCGGAGAAACGTCCGCCGCTTCTCCCAGCTCTTCGGCAGCTCGAACGTCTTGACGTAGGCGCCGGTGGGGTTGACGTCGTGCGGGACCTTCGGGGGAGCGTCCGGATACATCTCGGTGGGGATGTTCCGGAACACCGGATGGTCGAGACCGTCCGTCTGCCAGGTGTGCGGCACGCTCACGCTGCGCCAGCCGCTCCGGGAGGTGTCGTAGCCCTCGGTGAAGAAGTCCTTCGGGACCTCCTCGGGGCGGTCGGACATATGGAGCTTCCAGGCGCCGTCGAGCGAGGCGGTCCAGCGGCTCCTGGAGCCGCCGTCCAGGGCGCCGGCGGTGTCGGCGTACGGGGTCGGCCGCGCATGGGCGGGCTCCTGTCCGACCGAGGTGACCGCGGGGTCCTCCAGCAGCTTGTAGACATCCGCGGGCGGATCGGGGGGATTCGCCGCTGCCGCCGGGGCGGCGGGGGCGGCGAGCGCGAGGGCCAGGGCGAGGGCGGCGATCCGGGATATCCGGGGTGGCCGGGAGATCCGGGAAGCCCGGGAGGTCCGGGGGATTCGGGGTGGCCGGGGTGGCCGGGAGAAGCGGGGGAGGAGGACGCGACGGCGGAGGGCGTAGGGGCATCTGGTGGTCCACCCTTCTGTGGGTGTCGAAACGCTCCAGAGCGAACAGGCCCGCACATTAGCCAACGTGCTCCCTCACGCCAAGATGTTCCGACCGACTCACCGGCGGCCGGGCGCGGCTACCGTGAAGAGAGTGAGGGCCGTGCGGAATGCCGCGCCGAGCGCGGTGAGGCCGACGGAGGCACCGTGGGTATGGAGAGCACGAGGAGTACGGAGTCCCTGCCCCAGCTACGACTGGACGAGCTGCTGGAGGAACTGCAGCTACGCATCGACGGGGTGCGCGGCACCCAGGACCGGGTGCACAGCCTGTTGGAAGCCGTCCTGTCGGTGGGCCGGGAGCTGGATCTTTCGCATGTGCTGCGGAGGATCGTCGAGGCCGCGGTGGTGCTGGTGGACGCCGAATACGGCGCGCTGGGAGTGATCGGCGAGGATCAGCGGCTGGCGGAATTCCTGCCGGTGGGCATCGACAAGGGGCGGATCGAGGCGATCGGGCATCTGCCGTCGGGCCACGGTCTCCTGGGGGAGCTGATCCGCCACCCCCAGCCGCTGCGGCTCGCCGAACTCTCGGAGCATCCGGCCTCCTACGGCTTTCCCCCGAACCATCCGCCGATGGGCTCCTTCCTCGGGGTGCCCATCCGGGTGCGCGACGAGGTCTTCGGCAACCTCTATCTCACCGAGAAGCGCGACGGTAAGGAGTTCGACGGCGAGGACGAGACGGTGCTGTCCACCCTGGCCGTGGCCGCCGGAGTGGCCATCGAGAACGCCCGGCTGTACGAGGAGGCCCGGCACCGCCAGCGCTGGCTGGAGGCGAACGCCGAGGTCACCCACAGCCTGCTGTCCGGAGTGGACGAGACCCGGGTCCTGGAGCTGATCGTCGAGCACGCCCGCCGGATCCTCTCCGCCGATCTGGGCGTGCTGATGATCCCGGTGCCCGGCACCGACGAACTGCAGGTCGCGCTGGCGGCGGGGACGGACGCCGAGGCCCACCGCGGTCTGGTGCTGCCGCGCCGGGGCACCTTCGGCGGGGCGGCCTTCACCGCGTCCGAGCCGGTCACCAGCACCGATGTCCAGAACGACCCGCGGATCACGGTCGGCCCGCAGCGCTGGGAGGGGCTCGGGCCGGCTGTCGCGGTGCCGATGCGGACGAGCGACGGAGTGGGCGGAGTGCTCTCGCTGGCCCGCATGGCGGACAGCCCCGCCTTCACCCAGATCGAGACCGACACCCTGCTGGGCTTCGCGGGCCAGGCGGCGATCGCGATGAAACTGGCCGAGCGGCGGCGCGACGCGGAGCAGCTCGCGCTGCTGGAGGACCGCGACCGGATCGCTCGCGATCTGCACGACCTGGCCATCCAGCGGCTCTTCGCCGCCGGGATGACGCTGCAGTCCACGCTGCGCTTCGTCCAGCACCCGGAGGGCTCGGAACGGCTGCTGCGGGTGGTGGACGACCTGGACGACACCATCAAGATCATCCGCTCGACGATCTTCGGGCTGCGCTCGCACGAGGCGGGCCCCGCGGTCCAGGGGCTGCGGGTCCGTACCGCCAAGACCATCGAGGAGGCCGTGCCCGCGCTCGGCTTCACCCCCTCGCTGCGCACCGAGGGCCTGGTCGACACCGATGTGCCGCGCACCGTCGCGGACGACATGGTCGCCGTGCTGGCCGAGGCGATGTCGAACATCGCCCGGCACGCACGGGCCGACGCCGCCGAGATCTCGCTGGTCGTGGCGGCCGGGAGGCTGACCCTCATGGTCACGGACAACGGGGTGGGCGTCCCCGAGGGCGGCCGCCGCAGCGGACTGCGGAACATGGCCGAGCGCGCCGAGAAGTTGGGCGGCGAGCTGGAGCTGGGGGAGCCGCCGGGCGGCGGCACCCGCTTGGTGTGGGGCGTACCGCTGCCGGAGCGGTAGGCGGTGGGCGGCGGGTTTGTTGCTGCGGGGGCGGTAGGGCGGGGGCGGTGTCGCTGCGGTGTCGCTGCGGCGGCGGTGGGCAGTGGGCGTACCGCTGCGAGGGCGGTAGGCGACGCGATGCCGCCGCGGGGGCGGATGCCGCCGCGGCGGCAATGGGCGGTGGGCCTGTCGCCGCCGGAGCGGTCGGCGTTGGCCGTGCCGCGTCGGCGGGGCCCTGGCGCGTCGGCGGGGGCCCAAGTCGCGTCAGCGGCCCCCGTCCAGGGACTCGGCCGCCTCGCTGCGCGGAGTGCCCGGTCCGACCGGTCCGTAACCCAGCCGGATCAGCATCTGCACATGGCCGGGCGTCCGGTGGGCGTCGCTCAGCGACCACCGCAGATCCGACCACTCCAGCGCCTGGTGCAGCAGGGAGGCCCGGACCGTGTACGAGGTCGCCAGCAGCAGTACGTGTTCCAGCGCCTGCCCGGCCCGCAGCCAGTCGGTGCGCCGGTCCTGGTCCGTGGCCAGTACGGCGATGGCCGGGTGGCTCTCGAACGCCGCGGCGGGCGAATCACCGCCCCGGCGGCCGTCCGGCCCCGGGCCCAGGTAGTCGCGCATCGGCAGCCGCCCGGTGACGTCCCGTGGCCCGAGGGCGGCCGCCGGGATGCCGTACGGCCCGGTGTCACGGACCCAGTCGCGGCTCTCGGCGAGCCGACGCGGATCCCCCGAGGTGCGCCGCTCCGCCTCGGCGGTCAGCCGCAGCAGCCGCGAGGTCTCCTCCGGGCCCGCCAGCCACAGCGTGGCCCCGTGTGCCCGCGCCGCCTCCGCCAGTTCGTACAGCACCCGTGGCGGCAGTCGGCGCCCGGAGAAGGGGGTGCGGCTGCTGTGCCGCCGCCAGATGACGTCGTACAGATCGCGGTGCGGGTCGCCGTGCCGGTCGCCGTGGTGCGGGGCATCGTGCCCGGCGCCGTCGTGGGGCGTCGCGGCCAGGCGCACCGTGGCCAGCAGATCGGGCTGCGACCGGTACGGCAGCAGCCGGACCACCGGGTCCCAGCCGAAGTGGGCCACGGCGACCCGCAGGTTGAACACGGCGGCCCCGGCGGAGACGCTCAGCGCCCGGCCCATCGGATCGGCGTACCGCAGCGCCCGCTCGGGTGCGGCCCGGACCTCCAGCGTGACGGTGTCGGGGTTGAGCCGGTAGCGCCACGGCTGGGTGTTGTGCATCGACGGGGCGGCCACGGCCGCGGAGATGAGCTTCTCCAGGATCGCCGCGTCGAGCGCTGCGGGCTGCATGGGGTCTCCTCGCCGGTGGGCCGTCAGTGGTGGTGAGCCGTCAGTGGTGGTGAGCCGTCAGTGATTGGTGAGCCGTCAGTGGTCGGGCCGTCAGGATGGGGGCCGGGGGCCGGGCCGTCGGGGGTAGGGGACGGGGGCCGTGCGGACCCGGCCCCGGGCCCGGGTCATCCCGGATGGTCGTCGGCGGGGGGCGGGGCCGAGTGGGTCGCCAGTACCGCCGCCTGGATACGGCGCTCCACGCCCAGCTTGGCCAGCAGCCGGGAGATGTGGTTCTTCACCGTCTTCTCGGAGAGGAAGAGCCGCTTGCCGATCTGCCGGTTGGTGAGCCCGTCGCCGATCAGCACCAGGATTTCCCGCTCGCGCGGGGACAGCCCGGCCAGCACCTCGTCCCTGGGCTCCTGCGGGGCGGTGTCGCCCCGCAGGGTGCTCATCAGCCGGGCAGTGGTGGCCGGGTCCAGCATCGACTGGCCGGAGGCGACGGTGCGCACCGCCGAGACCAGGTCCGACCCCTTGATCTGCTTGAGCACATAGCCCGCCGCCCCGGCCATGATCGCGTCCAGCAGCGCATCGTCGTCGTCGAACGAGGTCAGCATCAGACAGGCCAGATCCGGCATCCGGGAGCGCAGCTCACGGCAGACCGTGATGCCGTCCCCGTCCGGCAGCCGGACGTCCAGGATGGCCACGTCGGGCCGCAGCGCCGGGCCCCGGGCCAGCGCGTGGTCGACGGTCCCCGCGTCGCCGACCACCTCGATGTCCGGTTCGGCGTCCAGGAGATCGTGCAGTCCGCGCCGGACGACCTCGTGGTCGTCGAGTACGAACACCCTGATCGGTGTCGCCGGTGTCGCCGGTGTCGCTCGTGTCTCGGTCATGGGCTCTCGCACTGTTCGTCCGCCGTCCGCCCTGCCCCCGGTGGGAATCGTGGCGCAGCAGGTCAGGGCGGTACCAGGGCCGAACGGGCCCCCAAGGGGGCTGCCCGGCCCTCGTCCCGCCCTCCCCGCGCGTGCGACGGTCGCGACATGGGCACGGAAGTGCGGGGGCGGCGGACATGGCGGTGGCGTCGCAACCCGCTCAGGCGCCGCTCGGATGTGATCGAGGCGTGGGTCGTGCTGGTCACCGGCGTGGTGATGGCGGTCGGCGGCCCGGCGGCAGGGGTGGCCGCGGGCACCGCCGTGGACGCGTCGCTGCGGCAGGAGCGGGCGGACCGGCACCGGGTGCCCGCGGTCCTGAAGGAGGACGCGCCCGTCGCGCAGCCCGCGGGCGACGGGTCCACCACCGGCCAGGTGCGCGCGATCGTCCGGTGGACCGGCCCGGACGGCACCGTCCACACCGGTACGGCCCGGGTCCACGACGGCAGCAAGGCGGGCACCGCCACCGAGGTCTGGACCGACGGCCGGGGCCAACTGGTCCAGCGACCGCCCACCCCCGAACAGATCGCCACCCGCGCGGTGCTCGCCGGGACATCGGCCGCGGCGGGCGTGGGCGCGATCTCGCTGGCCGGACGCGGCATGGCGCGCTGGCGCCTGGACCGCGCCCGCACCCAGGCATGGGGACGCGCCTGGGCCGAGGTCGGCCCCCGCTGGAGCCGCCACATCCGGTGACGCGCGGTCACGTAGTGCCGTGCCCGGCGGGTCTTTCGCGTGTGTGCCACCGGCGGCTGACGCTGCCCGGGTCTGTGGCCCCAGCCCACCGGGGCCTGCGGGCCCCGGGCCGGGCGGCCACGCCGTCGCCGGACTCCGGCTGCCACGCCGCCACGGCGGGGGCCCCTCCCCGGGCTGCCTTGCTTCTGCGGGGCGGGCTGGTCTGCTCGGCCGGGCGCGGGTTTCGTCTCGCGCCTTCGGCGCAATTGAGCAGCGGCGGCCGAGGTGCCCGGCCGAGCCCTCGCCGCCGACCGCCGGGTCGCAGGGGGCGGGGGCCGGTGGCGGCTCCCGCCGCCTGGGGTCAAGGCCGACGCCGAAGAGCGGGCGGTGCCGGGCCGCGCCCGGCAGCCCTGCCGCCACGGCCCCCGGCGGCCATGCCCCTCCGGGCGCGCTGATCTGCTCGGCCGGGCGCGGCCTTCGTCTTGCGCCTTCGGCGCAATTGGGCAGCGGAGGCGGACGTGCCCAGTCGAGCCCTCGGCGCCGACCGCCCGGCAGGAGGGGGCGAGGGGCGATGGCGGCCGCCGCCAGGGGGTGAGGCCGACGCCGGAGAGCGCGTCCGGGGCGGGGGTGCTTCCCAGTGCGCTGGGCCGCCGCATCCGGTGAGGCCCGATCACGTACCGCCGTGCCCGGCCGGTCTTGGCGCGGGTGGCATCGGCGGGACGCCGCCGGGCGGCGTCCGGCGGCGGATGCCCCCAGCGGTTGCCGGGGGCGTCGCCGCTGCACCGCCTCCCTGTCGGCCACGCATCGCTGGGCCCGGTCGGTCTGCGCGCCTGTGGCACCGGTGGGTGGCTGCAGGGCGGGTGGCGTCCGGTGCTGGGGCGCCTCCCAGCAGTTGCCAGGCGGCATCGCGCGCCGCGCCGCCTACCGGCAGATCGTCGCCGTGGTGCACGCGGCGGCGCGGGCGTGGCGTAGGGGTGCGTCTTTGTCGTCTTCGTGCTGGGCGCACTCGGACAGTCCCGGCTACGCCCGCCGGGGCCCGTGCGGCCGGACCCTGCCGCGCCTCCGGCCCGGCAGGGTCCGGCGGGCCGCGCCGCGCGCCTACCGCCGCTGGGCCGTATGAGGCGCCGCCGTGAGTTGGTTGTCGAAGTCGACCACGCCCTCGATCGCTCGGATGAGACGGGCCGCCGCCGGGATGAGGACGGCCTCCTTGACCCGTCCCGTCAGGGTGACCACGCCCTCGTTCACGCTCACCCGGACGGTTTCCCCCGCGGCCGGGAAGAGGTGGGCCACCACCTCGCGGCGTACCTCCTCCTCGATGTCGTCGTCCGGCCGCAGGAAGACCTTCAGCAGGTCGGCGCGGCTGACGATGCCCTCCAGTCGGCCCTCCTCGTCCACCACCGGGAGCCGTTTGACCCGCTTATGGGTCATGATCCGCGCGGCCTCGGCGAGCGTCGCGCTCGCGTGCACGGTGATGGCGGGGGAGGTCATCAGCTCGTCGGCCGTCACCGCGCCCGCCTTGGCGATACCGGGGAGGTCGGGCAGTTGCGCCACCCGCGCCGGATCGCTGTCGCGGAACTCCTCCTTGGGCAGCAGATCCGCCTCGGAGACCACGCCGATGACCCGGCCCTCGCCTTCCAGCACCGGCAGGGCGCTCACCCTCCACTGCTCCAGCGTTCTGACGATCTCCTTGAACGGCGCTTCGCGGCCGACGGCGACGACGGTATGGGTCATCACATCGCTCACAATGTGGGCACTCCGGGGCACGGCATCCTCCTTGGTCACGCTGCCTGTCTTCCGGCCGCCTCGCCGGCGGCCGCCAGCCGGTGCTCGATCCGGTGGCGTACCCGCCCCGCGAGCCCGGCCAGCCCGGCGGAGGTGGCCGGCCGGGGCGGGACCGGGTGGCGGATCCGCCGGGCGTGCGGTGGCAGCCCCGCGAGATCGGTGTCGAACCGCCGCCGCGCGCGGTCGAGGGTGTCGGGGGCTCCGGTGCGCCTGCCCTCCCGCATCACGGTCTCCAGCAGTGGCGCGCCGCCGCCCGGCGGAAGCTCGTCGCGCTCGCCGATCACATCGGCGTAGCCGGGGCGGCGCCAGACCTGCTTGGCCCCGGGGGCGGTGGCCTTGGCCGAGGACAGCTTCATCACCGGGGTCCCGTCGTAGGCGACCAGCTTGTACGCGGTGTCGAGGGCGGGGGCGTCGGCCGACACCCCCATCCGGGTGCCCACGGCGAAGACATCGATCGGCGCGCCCGAGTGGACCAGCTCCTCCACGGAGTACTCGTCGAGCCCGCCGCTCACCACGATCCGCACCTCGGGCAGCCCCGCCGCGTCGAGGATCTCCCGCGCCCGCACCGCCCGTTCGCCCAGGTCGCCGCTGTCCAGCCGGATCGCGCCGCTGGGCCCGGATTCCAGCTCGCTCAGCACCCGCGCCGCGGTGGCCACTCCGGTCGCGGTGTCATAGGTGTCCACCAGGAAGGTGACCGGGCCGGGGTGGGTACGGGCGAACGCGCGGAACGCGGTCTCCTCGTCCGGGAACGCCTCGATGTACGCATGCGCCATCGTCCCGCTGGCCTCGATCCCGTACGCGACCGCCGCCGCCACATTGCTGGTGGCCGTGAACCCGGTCATCGCGCTCAGCCGCGCCGACTGCATCCCGGCCCAGGGGCCGTGGGTGCGGCGCAGCGAGAAGTCCACCACCGGGCGCCCCTCCGCGGCCAGCACACACCGGGCCGCCTTGGAGGCGATGGTGGTCTGATGGCTCAACTGCCCCATCAGATACGTCTCGACCAGTTGGGCCTGCGGCAGCGGCGCGGTCAGCTCCAGCAGCGGCTCCCCGGCCAGGACGATCCGCCCCTCGGGCACCGCCCGCACCTCGCCGTCGAAGCCCAGCCCCAGCAGGGGTTCGAGGTCCTCGTACGGACGGTGCATCGCCGCGGCGAACGCCGCCACGTCCTCGGGCTCCACGCGGAAGCCGGACAGAAAGTCCAGCGCCGGCTCCAGGCCCGCGGCGACCAGGAAGCCCCGCAGGGGCGGCAGGTCGCGGGCGTAGAGGTCGAAGGTGGCCGGGCCGGTCATGCCCTCGCGCAGATACGACAGGGCCATCGTCGCCTCGTAGAGGTCGGTGGTCATCGCCTCCGACATGTCACTCTCGCCTCCCTTCGGACGTCAGCCGCACGGGACGACTGCCACTGGACACGGCGCGTGGTGCACCGCCGTATGGATCACCGAGCCCAGGCAGGGGACGGGGCCCGGCTCCGTCTCCTCGCGGCCCAGCACGAGCAGGAGGGTCGGGGCCTCGGGCGACGGCGGGTTCCAGGCGTGGATCAGACGCAGCCGCAGATCGCGCAGCAGCGCCTCGCGGGCCGCCCAGTGCGCGGCCGGCGGACTCTCGGCGAAACCGTCGACGCCGACGACGATCGGCGCTCCCATACGCGTCACCTCCCCGCTCACGTCCCCCGGGCCACCAGCGGACGGGCGGCCTCGCCGAGCGCGATCTTGATCGCGCCGGTGTCGGCCGCGCGGGCGAAGACGTCGTACGCCTCCTCCATCTGGTCCAGCTCGAACAGATGGGTGATCAGCGCGGACGCGGGCAGCCGCCCGGCGGCCAGCAGGGAGAGCAGGGTGGGGGTGGAGAAGGTGTCGACCAGCCCGGTGGTGATCGTCACGTTTTTGATCCACAGCTCTTCGAGATGCAGCGTGACGGGCCGGGCGTGCACACCGACATTGGCGATCCTGCCCCCCGGCCGCACCATCCGGGTGCAGGTCTCGAAGCTCCGCGGGCTCCCGACGGCCTCGATCACCACATCGGCGCCGAGCCCCTCGGTGAGATCGTCGACCAGCCGCTCCGGGTCCTCGGCGGGGTCCGCCACCGCGTCGGCGCCGACCCGCTTGGCGGTGTCCAGCCGGGCCGGGTCCGGATCGATGGAGATGATCCGGCCGGGGGAGAAGAACTGCGCCGTGGCGATCGAGGCCAGCCCGACGGGCCCGGCGCCCATCACCACGACCGTATCGCCCGGCCCCACCCGGCCGTTGAGGACGCCCACCTCATAGGCGGTGGGGAAGACATCCGCCAGCAGCACGGCGTCATGGCCCTCGACCGACCCCGTCAGCGGATGCGTGGACATGTCGGCGAAGGGCACCCGGACGTACTCGGCCTGGGTGCCGTCGATCATGCGCCCGAGGATCCAGCCCCCGCCGTCACGGCACTGTCCGTAGTGGCGCTCCCGGCAGAAGCGGCAGTGGCCGCAGGCCGAGATGCACGAGAGCAGTACCCGGTTGCCGGGGCGGACCCCGCGGACGTCGGCACCGGTCTCGACGATCTCGCCGACCCCCTCGTGGCCGAGCACCCTGCCGGGGCTGACGTCCGGCAGCTCGCCGCGGAGGATGTGCAGATCGGTGCCGCAGATGGTCGCGGTGTCGATCCGCACGATCGCGTCGGTGGTGGCCTCGAGTTCGGGGTCGGGCACCTCCTGCCAGGAGGACTGCTCCGGCCCGTGGAAGACGAGTGCTTTCATGGCCCTTTCCCTCTCCTCCGGTTGTTCGCGTTCTCCTCCGGGTTCTCCTCCGGGTTCGCCTTCGGCTTCCGCCGCCTCGTCGCGCGGCGTGTCATCCGATCGGCGCGTTGTCTTGTGAGGTGACCGAGGTCCCGAGGTCTCATCGCTGGGGCACGATCGCGACCGGGCAGGCGGCGTGGTGCGCCACGGCCTGGGTGACCGGCCCCAGCCGGGGGCCGAACCCCACGTGGCGCGGACCACGGCCCACGATCATCAGCGCCGTCCCCGCCGCCACGCCCACCAACTGCCGGGCCGGACTGTCCGACGCGATCTCCTCGAATACCCGCACCTCGGAAAACTTGTCCCGCCACGGCGCCAGCACCTCGCCCAGCGCGTGCTCGGACTCCTTGCGCGCGTCGCTCAGCCCCACGTCCACCACCCAGGGGGCGTCGCCCCGGATGGCGGGGACCCGGCTGGCGTACACGGCCCGCAGCACACCGTCGCGGCGGGCCGCGGCGTCGAAGGCGAACTCCAGGATGTCGTCGCCCGGCTCGCCCGGCTCCACCCCGACCACCACATCGCCCTGCCGGTCCTCGTGCGCGTCCGCCCGCACCAGGACCACGGGGGTCACGGCGCGTGCGGCGAGCTCCAGGCCGACGGAGCCGAGGAAGAACCCGGCGACCGCGCCGATCGAACGGGACCCCACCACCAGCAACTGGGCGCGTTCCGCCTCGGCCAGCAGAACGGGCGCGGGCCGGCCGGGGATCTGATCGGTGAGGATCGCCATGTCCGGGTGGTCGGCGTCCAGCTCGGCGCGGGCCGAGCCCAGGGCGCGCTCGGCCCAGTAGTGCCAGGCGGCCTCCCGGCCCGGTGTCAGATCCTTCTGATCGGGCCCCGGCCAGGCGTTCACCAGCCGCA
Source organism: Streptomyces violaceusniger Tu 4113 (assembly GCF_000147815.2). NCBI lineage: Bacteria > Bacillati > Actinomycetota > Actinomycetes > Kitasatosporales > Streptomycetaceae > Streptomyces > Streptomyces violaceusniger. Next base: position 3,818,677 of record NC_015957.1, read on the forward strand.
GCGGCGCGTCGCGCGAACGGGCCTCGTGTGCCGCCCAGCCGGCGGCGGCCAGACTCTCGGGGGAACCGTCCAGCCCGACGGTGACGGGGCGCGCCATCGCTGCCTCCTTCCCGGCAGACCCACTCGGTACCTCGGCCCGCCTCCGGGACGTACGAGCCGCCGGCCGCCAACCGCCGCCAGCCGACCGCCGTCAGCCGACCGCGCCCGGCTACTCGCGCGCGGCGCCGCACGCCGGACCGCGGCCCGCGTACGTGCCCTCACGGCGGCGACGCACCCTTGTGCATAGCCGCGGCCACCGCTGGAGGCGCCCAGCCCGAGGCGCGGCGCCGGGGGCGCCCACTTCTCGCGGGCCCTGATTGCGCGGTGCGCGGTATTCGTGCATCCGCTTCTCCGCGTCTGCCGGATGCCCCCGGTGCCATCTCCAGCGGACCATGACCGGGCCCCTACCGACAGGGCCGACCGGTCCCGGCTGGGTCCCAGGGGCCAGGTCATCCGGCCCTTTCCACCGCCCAGAACAAGCCCCGGCACCCGGCCTGCGCCGCCCGGCCCGTCCACCGACCCGGTCGTCCGGCTCGGTCACCCGGCCCGTCCACCGACCCGGCTGCCCGACCCCGTCACCCGGCCCCGCCACCAGGGCCGTCGTCCGGCGCGCCACCCCGCGCGCCCACCCGGCCCCGTCACCCGGCCTCGTCACCCGGCTGGGGAGCCCCCTCCGGGCCCTCGGCCGGCAGCCCACTCCGTCCCAGCCCCAGAGCTACTCCACCGGCACCAGCACCACCGGGCAGTGCGCGTGGTGGAGTGCCGCGTGGGTGACCGGGCCGAGTTGCATGCCGAGGCGAGGGGTGCGCCGGTGGACGGCGAGTATCAGGACGTCGGCCGCTCGTGACGCCTCCACCAGGGCCTGGGCGGGGGCGGTGTGGGTGGTGTGCTCGCGTACCCGGATCTGCCCGAACTCCTCGCGCAGGCCGGCCACCATGCCGTAGGCCACCGTCTGTTCCCGCTCGGCGCGCAGCGCCACCACCTCGCGTGCGGGCAGGGCGTGATCGCCCGCGAAGACCCGGGGCCGAGGCCAGGCGTAGAGCACGCGCAGCCAGGCGCGGCGCCGCTTCGCCTCCTCGAAGGCGAACCGGGCCGCCGCCGCGTCCGCCCCGCTCTCCACCCCGACCAGCACCTTGCCGTGGCTCTCGGGCCCGTACGTCGTCGTCGGCCCGCCGCGTACCACCAGCAGCGGGCGCCGGGTGTGGGCGGCCAGCCGCAGCCCGACCGAGCCGAGCAGCAGTCCGGTGAAACCGCCGAGCCCCCGGGTGCCGATGACGATCAGCGCGGCGTCCCCGCCGATCCGCAGCAGTTCGGGCACCGCGTCCTGCGCCGTCAGGGTGGGCACGATCCGTAGCTGCGGATCCTGCTCCTGGGCCCGCGACACGGCCAGCCGCAGCACGGTTCTGGCGATCTCCACCGCGGGCCGCCGGGGTTCGCTGTCCGGGTCGAAGGCGAGCGGGTCGGTCCGCGCCCACGGCCAGGCGTGCACGATCTCCAGTTTGGCGTGACGGCGCCGCGCCTCGGCGACCGCCCCGTCCAGCGCGGCCCAGGCGCTGTCCGAGCCGTCCAGGCCCACCACCACCCGGCCGTCCCGCACCGGCTTGGCCGGGTGGGTCATCGCCGCGCACCTCCCCGGCCGGCGGAGTCGTCGATGAGGTAGGTGAGCCGGTCGACCACGGCCACCACGCCGTCCACCTGTCCGGTCATCCGGACCGCGATGGGGATCTCGCTGTGCCGGTCCAGTTGCCCCTCCAGCCGTACGATCCCGTCGGTCACGGTGACCGCGACGGACTGCGGGCCCAGCCACAGCGAGCGGACCAGCACCTCGTCGATCACCTCGGCACGGATCTCGTCGTCCGGGCGCAGGAAGACCCGCAGCAGATCCCGGCGGGTGACGATGCCGATCAGCCGCTCCTCCTCGTCGACGACGGGAAGCCGCTCGACGCGATGACGGTCCATCGCGCGGGCCGCGTCCACGATGCTGTCCTGGGGGCGCACGGTGACCGCGGGGCGCGACATCAGTTGCCCGGCCGTCGGGGCGGGTTCGCTGAGGTCGGTCCCAGTGATCATGCCGACCACCTTGTCGTCGTCGTCCACCACGGGCAGCCCGTTGAAGCGGTGCCGGGAGAGCAGCGCACCGACCTCGTCGAACGAGGTCATGGAGCTCACCCGGACGACGTCGTCGGTCATCACGTTGCCGATCTTGCGGTGCTTCATCCGTGCCTCCCCGGTCCGGTCCCAGCTTCGGACGGCGACCCGGCCGCCCTCTTGGGCTGCCCGGGGTCCGATGCGGACCGTTCGGCCCGCATGGGCGCCCTGGGCCGAACGACCCCCGGCGGGGCCGAAGCGCCCCTCGAGCGGTGGATCACGCCCTGCGGACCCCCGGACGGGACCACCCCGAGGTCACCGTCCACCGCGCGACAGTCGAGGGAACGGCCCGCAAGGCGCTCCTCCACGCGGCGGCCACCGCCGATCTGCTGGTCCTCGGCGCCCGCCGCGGCCGCGGCCACGCTGTGGGACTGGAGCTCGGCCGCATCGCCCACGCGGCACTGCACCACGCGCCCTGCCCGGTGGTGATCGTGCCGGAGCGGGTCTGAACGGCCGACCGGCGGCGCGCCCGGCGGGCAGGCAACGCGACCGTTAGGCAGAGAGGCAGAGCAACCGGAGACCACGAGGGCACATCACCGGACACCGGACACCACGAGGGAGAGAGGTCCATGCCGGACGCACCGACCACGACGGGCTCGCCGGACAGCTCGACCGGCTCACCGGAAAGCTCGACGGGCTCACCGGACAGCGGGCTCGGCGACAACCGGATCCGCGCCCTGGACGCCCACTGGCGCGCCGCCAACTACCTCGCGGCGGGCCAGATCTATCTGCTGGCCAACCCCCTGCTCTGGACCGCTTCCGGCTGGTGATGGACGTCATCGACCGGACCCCGGGGCTCGCGGCGCGCGCCGTGGCCGTACGGCAGCGGATGCAGGACGCCCGCACCCGCCACCACGCCTGGATCCGCGAGCACGGCACCGATATGCCCGAGGTCGCCGAATGGTCGGCTGAGGACCGGCCCGGACGCGCCCGCCCGGCGGACCGAGGGGGTCACCCGGTGGGGAAGTAGCCGTCCAGATAGGCGTTGCGGAACTTCCCCGCCGGGTCGTGCTCGGCCAGCAGCCGTGCGAAGTCGGCGGCCCGGTCGTACGAGGAGAGGATCCGCTCGGGGGCGGCCGTCGTCAGCTTGCCCCAGTGCGGCCGCGCCCCCAGCGGCAGCAGCGCCTCCTCCATCGCGGCCACCACCTCGATCACCGCCTCGTGGTCGGGGACCCAGGTGAAGTGGAAGGCGACGCTGTCCCGGCCGTACGCGGGGCTCAGCCACAGCTCGTCCGCCGCGACCGTACGGACCTCGGACACCTGCACCACGGGCGCGATCCGGTCGCCGAGGCCGCGCAGCGCGGCGAACGCCGCCGAGGCGGCCTCACGCGGCAGCAGCAGCTCCGACTGCAGCTCATCGCCGTTGCTGGGGGTGAAGTCCGGGCGGAAGTGCGGCAGCCGCTCATGCCACGGCCCCGGCGCGCCCAACTGCTCGGTGCAGTGCAGCGGCGGCATCGCGGGCACCGGGTGGTGGTGGTGGCGGTCGGCCGGGACGGCCCCCAGCCACGGCTGCCCGGGCTCCGGGGGATCGGGCAGATCGGTGCGGCACTTCAGCCACACCACCCCCTCGCCCGAGCGCCAGTCGGTGAAGACGCTGACGCTGTAGGCGGCGCCGAAGATCTCCTCGAAGCTGTCGTCCAGCCGGTCCAGCGGAAGCCCGGTCCACACCCACTGAGCCACGTCGTAGGTGGGCTCGATGTCCAGCGTCATGGCGGTGACGACGCCGAGTCCGCCGAGCCCGACCACGGCCCCGTTCAGCCGGTCCCGGTCCTCGTCCCGGCCTATCCGGGTCACTTCGCCGTCGGGGCCGACGATCTCCAGCCCCGCGACCGCCGCCGCCAGGCACTGCTGGGCGCTCCCCGAGCCATGGGTGGCGGTGGCACAGGCCCCCGCGACCGTGATGTGCGGCAGCGAGGCGAGGTTGGCCAGGGCCAGGCCCTCCGTGTGCAGGGCCTGGGCCACATGGGCGTAGCGCATGCCCGCCGCGATGGTCGCGGTGCGCTTCCCGGGGTCGATCTCCACCCGGTGCGGCAGCCGGTCCAGGTTCACCAGATCGCCCTCGGTGTCGGCGATGCGGTTGAAGGAGTGGCCCGTGCCGAGCACCCGCACCCGGTCGGCGGAGCGGACGATCCGCCGCAGCTCGTCGACGGTGTCCGGGTGGTGCAGCCGGGCGGCGGAGAAGGTGATGTTCCCGGCCCAGTTCGTCGGGGCGTGGGTGGTCGGCATCCGTGTCGTCCTGTTTCCGCTGGAGGGCGATGGGTGATGGTGTCCTGACCTTGGTACAGGGCCGCACCCTGATCCGTACAGACCGGGTTTCGCCGTCCATGACCTGTCCATGACCCGTCGATGATTCGCTTCCGTGACCCGTCCATGACGGTCCATGCCCCGGACGGCCCAGCAGGACGGGCCGCCGTGCCGCCGCGCGCCCAGGATGGGCGCATGACTGACCCGAAGGCTGCTCCGGAGGCGAACCGTCCGAGGTCGGCACTGATCGGCGAGCTCTGCGCGGAGTTCGTCGGCACCATGGTGCTGATCCTCTTCGGCTGCGGCGTCGTGGCCCAGGTCGTGGCCGGCGGCGACCTCACCAAGCCCCCGGGCGGCCTCGGCGATCACGACTCCATCGCCTGGGGCTGGGGCCTGGGCGTCACCCTCGGCGTGTATGTGGCGGCGCGGCTCAGCGGGGCCCATATCAATCCGGCGGTCACCGTCTCGCTGGCGGCCTTCAAGGGCTTCCCCTGGAGCAAGGTCCTGCCGTACGTGGCGGCCCAGACGCTCGGCGCGTTCGTCGGGGCCCTGCTGGTGCGCTGGAACTACACCGAGGTGCTGGGCCACGCCGACCCGGGGCACACCTTCAAGACCCAGTTCGTCTTCTCCACCCTCCCCGGCAACGGCGCCCTTCCGGTCAGTGAATGGGGCGCGCTGCGCGACCAGATCATCGGCACCGCGATCCTGGTGCTGCTCATCTTCGCCGTCACCGACCTGCTGAACTCGGCCCCCAGGGCCAATCTGGGGCCGCTCATCATCGGCCTGATCGTGGTCGCGATCGGCATGGCGTGGGGCGCCGACGCGGGGTACGCCATCAACCCGGCCCGTGACTTCGGCCCCCGGCTCGCCAGCTACCTCACCGGCTATCACAGCGCCTGGCGGGATCAGTACGGGGACATCTACTTCTGGGTGCCGATCGTGGGCCCGCTGGTCGGCGGGCTGATCGGCGCCGCCCTCTACAAGGTCCTGATCACTCGCTACCTCCCGGTGGCCGGACCGGAGGTGGGCCGCACCCCCACCCCCGAATAGCCGGTCCGGGCCGGACCCCACCCACGAGAGGCGGCATCATGCCGGAATTCGTCGGTGCGGTGGACCAGGGAACCACCAGCACCCGCTTCATGATCTTCAACCACGACGGCGACGAGGTGGCTCGGTACCAGCTCGAGCACCGCCAGATCCTGCCGCGCGCGGGGTGGGTCGAGCACGATCCGGTGGAGATCTACGAGCGCACCAACTCCGTGATGCAGAACGCCCTCCGCGAGGGCGGCCTCACGGCCGACGACCTGGCCGCGATGGGCATCACCAATCAGCGCGAGACCACGGTGATCTGGGATCCGCGCAACGGCCGCCCGTACTACAACGCCATCGTCTGGCAGGACACCCGCACCGACACCATCGCCGCCGCCCTCGAACGGGACGGCCGTGGCGAGATCATCCGCCGCAAGGCGGGGCTGCCGCCCGCCACCTACTTCTCCGGCGGCAAGATCAAATGGATTCTGGAGAACGTCGAGGGCGTCCGCGAGGCCGCCGAGCGCGGCCACGCCCTCTTCGGCAACACCGACGCCTGGGTGCTGTGGAACCTCACCGGCGGCCCCGGCGCCGGCGTCCACGCCACCGATGTCACCAACGCCAGCCGCACCATGCTGATGAACCTGGAGACGCTGGACTGGGACGACGAACTGCTGGAGATCTTCGGCATTCCGCGCGCGATGCTGCCGACAATCAACCCCTCCTCCCACCCCGAGGCGTTCGGCCAGGCCCGCACCTCCCGCCCGCTGCGCACCGCCACCCCCATCACCGGCGTCCTCGGCGACCAGCAGGCGGCCACGGTCGGCCAGGTCTGCTTCGCTCCCGGTGAGGCCAAGAACACCTATGGCACCGGTAACTTCCTGCTGCTCAACACCGGAGCGGAGCTGATCCGCTCGACCAGCGGGCTGCTCACGACCGTGGCGTACCAGTTCGGCGACAGCCCTCCCGTCTACGCCCTGGAGGGCTCGATCGCCGTCACCGGCTCGGCCGTCCAGTGGCTGCGCGACCAGATGAAGATGATCGACGAGGCCTCCGGGAGCGAGCGGCTCGCCCGCACCGTCGAGGACAACGGCGGGGTGTACTTCGTGCCCGCCTTCTCCGGGCTCTTCGCCCCGTACTGGCGCTCCGACGCCCGGGGCGCGATCGTCGGCCTCACCCGCTACAACACCAATGGCCATATCGCCCGGGCCACCCTGGAGGCCATCTGCTACCAGAGCCGGGACGTGGTCGAGGCCATGGAGCGGGACGCCGACATCCACCTGGACGTCCTGCGGGTGGACGGCGGGGTCACCGACAACGAGCTGTGCATGCAGATCCAGGCCGATGTGCTGGGCGTACCGGTCAGCCGCCCGGTCATCGCCGAGACCACCGCCCTGGGCGCCGCCTACGCCGCGGGGCTGGCCACGGGTTTCTGGCGGGACACCGATGAGCTGCGCTCCCACTGGAGCGAGTCCAGGCGGTGGGAGCCCCAGTGGGACCAGAAGGCCAGGGAGGAGGGCTACGCGGGCTGGAAGAAGGCCGTCCAGCGCACTCTGGACTGGATCACGGTCGAGTAGGCCCCGGATCACGGGGCCCGGTTGCGCCGGGCGTCCGACGGCGTTTCGCTGGAAGTACCCGGTGGTGGCCGAGACACCCTGGGACCGGCCGTTCCGCCACCACCGCCGCTCGTCAGCATCCGACGCGGAGGTGATCCAGGTGAAAGCCGTCGTCTACGAGAAGCCCTATTCGGTGGCGGTGAGGGACGTCGACGATCCTCGGATCGAGCATCCGAACGATGTGATCGTCCGCGTCACCTCCAGCGCGATCTGCGGCTCCGATCTGCATATGTACGAGGGCCGTACGGCGGCCGAGCCCGGCATCGTCTTCGGGCACGAGAACCTCGGCGTCGTCGAGGAGACCGGCCCCGGCGTCGTCGCGCTGTCCAAGGGCGACCGCGTCGTCATGCCGTTCAACGTGGCCTGCGGATTCTGCAAGAACTGCCTCGCGGGCGACACCGGCTTCTGTCTCACCGTCAATCCCGGTTTCGCGGGCGGTGCCTACGGCTATGTGGCGATGGGCCCCTACCCGGGCGGCCAGGCCGAGCGGCTGCGGGTGCCCTTCGCCGACTTCAACTGCCTGAAGCTGCCCGCGGGCGAGGAGTTCGAGACCGACTTCGTCCTGCTCGCCGACATCTTCCCGACCGGCTATCACGGCTGTGAGCTGGCCGAGGTCTCCCCGGGCGAGAGTGTGGCCGTCTACGGCGCGGGCCCGGTGGGGCTGATGTCCGCCTACTCCGCGCTGCTGCGCGGCGCGGCCAAGGTCTTCGTGGTCGACCGGGTCCTCGAGCGGCTGGCCAAGGCCGAGGAGATCGGCGCCATCCCCATCGACTTCAGCAAGGACGACGCGGTGCGGCAGATCCTGGACCGTACCGGCGGCGAGGGCACCGACAAGGGCATCGACGCGGTGGGCTACCAGGCCCAGGGGCGCGAGGCCGGGCATGAGGAGCCCGCGGTGGTGCTCAACTCGCTGGTCGACACGGTGCGGCCGACCGGACGGCTCGGCGTGCCGGGGCTGTACGTCCCCTCCGACCCCGGCGCCCCCGACGAGCACGCCAAACGCGGTCAGCTTCTGGTCTCCATCGGCCGGATGTTCGAGAAGGGCCAGCGCATGGGCACGGGCCAGTGCAATGTCAAGCGCTACAACCGCCAACTGCGCGACCTGATCATCGCGGGCCGCGCCAGGCCCAGCTTCGTGGTCTCGCATGAACTCCCGCTGGACCAGGCCCCGCAGGCGTACGAGAAGTTCGACAAGCGGGTGGAGGGCTACACCAAGGTGGTGCTGCATCCGGCGCTCGCGGCCTGACGGACCCCTCGCCCGTGAACCAGCCCCCGCGACGCAAGAGGGCACCCCCTCCGACCCAAAAGGTCACTGAATAGGGTGATATGCACCATACTTGGTTATATGCACCCGAACGGCTGACTCGTTCGGCTCCGGGAGGAGGAGCGATCATGAAGAACTGCCGGGTGGCACTGGCCTTCGCCAGTGGCTATCTGTTCGGGCGTGGCCATAGGGGGGCCCTGGTCCTCGGCCTCGCCGGTATCGCCGCGGGCAAGCGCCTCAGCTCCGGCATCAGTCCACCGGGCGCCCAGCAGCTGAAGTCCTCCCAGTTCGGGAGGCTCGGCCAGGAGATCGGCGGCCGTCTGGTCACCGCGGGTCGGGAGGCGGCCATGTCGGCGGCCAGTAGGCGCATGGACGCCCTGAGCGACCGGCTGGAGCAGCGCGCCTCGACCCTGCGCACCGGCGGTACGGAGGGCGGGGAGCCGGAGGCCGGGGAGCACGAGGAGCCGGACGGGCACGAGGAGCGCGAGGAGCACGAGGAGCGCGAGGAGCGCGAGCGTGGAGGAGCCGCACGGTCCCGCGAAGGCGAGCCGCGTGAGCGCGGCAAGCAGCAGCGCAAGCCGGCCGACCGTCCGGCACAGGCCAGGAAGCGGACCGGCTCCGAAGGGCCCGCGCGGCGAAGCCAGAGGTGAGGGCGATGGCTGAGGAAACCCCCAAGGAACGGACCGGTGGGCGCGGTGCGCTCTCCCAGGACCTGCCCACCGACCGCCTGGTGAAGGAAGCGCAGAGCCTGCTGGCGGCGCTGGGCGAACGGGCCCTGGAATCGGTCACCCACCTGGGCAAGAACCCCGGGACGGCATCGCTCGGGCCTCTGAAAGGCGGGCTGGAGCAGGTCAGGGAGAAGGTCGTCGACACGGCCAAGGACCAGGTCAAGGACCAAGTCAAGGGCCAGGTCAAGGAGAAGGTCGTCGACAAGGTCAAGAGCGTGATCCCGGGCCTCGGCGGCGGTGGCGACGGCGACGGTGGCGGCAAGGGCGGCAAGAAGCTCAAGGTCACCAACATCGTGGAGCAGATAGACGTGGGCGCGCCGCTGTCCCTCACCTACAACCTCTGGACGGAGTGGGAGAACTTCCCCTCGTACATGAAGAAGGTCGAGGACGTCCGGAACGAGGACGAGGACGAGGTCGGGATCGAATCCGAGTGGAAGGCCCAGATCTTCTGGTCGCACCGCAAGTGGCGGGCCGAGGTCATCGAGCAGGTGCCCGACAAGCGCATCATCTGGAAGTCCAGGGCCGACAAGGGCCATGTGGACGGCACGATCACCTTCCATGAGCTGGCCCCCGAGCTCACCCGGATCCTCTTCGTCCTGGAGTACTGGCCGCAGGGCTTCATGGAGCGCACCGGCAACCTCTGGCGCGCCCAGGGCCGCCGGATGCGGCTGGAGATGAAGCACTTCCGCCGTCATCTCATGCGCGAGGTACTGCTCAACCCCGACGAGATCGTGGGCTGGCGCGGTGTGGTGCGCGACGGCGAGATCGTGGAGGAGGACGACCGGGAGGGACGGGAGTCCGAGGAGGAAGAGCCCGAGGAGGGCGAGGAGGGCGAGGAAGGCGAGGAGCGCGAGGAGTACGACGAGGAGGAAGAGCCCGAGGAGCCCGAGGATGACGAGGACGAGGAGCCCCGGGACGCCTACGAGGAGGATGACGAGGACGAGGAGCCCGTACGGCGCCGCGAGCGACGCTGACGGCTCCCGCCCCGGGAACGGGTGAGCGCGGTGACCGTAGCACGCCAACAGCAGAGCCAGTATCTGGACCGGGCGAGTTCCAGCGCCCTGGTCGACGTGGTCGACCTGATCCTGGACAAGGGCCTGGTCATCGATGTGTATGTGCGGGTGTCCCTGGTGGGCATCGAGCTTCTGACCATCGACGCCCGGATCGTCGTCGCCAGCGTGGACACGTATCTGCGGTTCGCGGAGGCGACCAACCGACTCGACCTCGCCCGCAGCGGTACCGAGACCCATGGTCTGCCCGGCCTCATGGACGACCTCCGGGAGGGCGGCGGCAAGAAGAAGACCAAGGGCGCCCTGGAGGGCGTCAAGGAATCGGTCTCGGATCTGCTGCAGGACGATGCCGACGATGCCGACGAGGACCGGGAGCCCGAGCCCGAGGAGCGGGGCAGGCCCCGGCGCACGAGGGGTTCCACCAGCCACAGGGAGCGCGAGCGGTGATGGCCGAGGACGGACGTGCCTGCTATGTCTACGGGGTCGTCACGGACGACCGGACCGATGAGGCGGTCAAGGACCTGCCCGCCGTCGGGGATCCGGAGGCCCCGGTGACCCTGGTCCGCCACCGCGGCCAGGCCGCGGTGGTCAGCGAGGTGCCCGTCGGCAAGCCGCTGGGCACCCCCGAGGATCTGCGCACCCATGCCAAGGTGCTGGACAGCCTGGCCGAGCAGGGCCCACCGGTGCTGCCGTTCCGCTTCGGCACCGTGGTGCGCGACACCGCGGCGGTGACCGACGAGCTGCTCGCCGAGGGGCATGACGACTTCGCCCGTGGCCTGGACCGGCTCCGCGGCCGCTCGCAGCTCACCGTGCGCGCCCGGTATGAGCAGGACGCGGTCCTGCGCGAGGTGGTGACCGAACAGCCGGAGGCCAGACGGCTCCGCGAGGAGCTGCGGGGGCTGCCGGAGGAGGAGGGGTACGAGCAGCGGATCCAGCTCGGCCGGCTCGTCCTGGACACCATCGAAGCGAAGCGGAGCGTGGACGCGCTGGAGCTCGACCGTCGGCTGGGGCCGTATGCGCTGGGCTCGGTGTCGCAGGAGGCGGCGTCCGCCGAAGGGCTGGTCAACGCCTCGTTCCTGGTGGAGGACGCGAAGCGGCAGGCGTTCGAGGAGGCGGCCGAGGAGCTCGCCGAGCTCTGGCACGGCCGGGTCCGGCTGCGGCTGCTCGGCCCGTTGGCGCCGTACGACTTCGTGGCCGACGCACTGCTCGAAGGAGAGGAAGGCGAAGAGTAGCCATGGGACTGTTCACCGGCCTGGTCACGCTGCCGCTGGCCCCGGTGCGAGGTGTCGTCTGGGTCGCCGAGCGGCTTCATGACGAGGCTCATCGGCAGCTTTACGACCCCGAGGTGATCAAGCAGCGGCTGGAGGAGGTCGCGGAGGCCCGGGAGAGCGGAGAGCTCACCGAGGAGGAGGCGGCCCGCGAGGAGGACGAGCTGGTTCGCAGGCTGATGTCCCAGGGGCCGCCCGGCGGGGGCATGGAGGTATGAGCCGTGCCCCCCGAGGAACGGCCTCGCGAGGAGCGCCGCCGCGAGGCGCGCCACGACGAGGATCGCCACCGCGACGACCGCCACCACGAGGAGCGGCCGCGCACCCGGCCCCGTGAGGAACGGGACCGGCACGAGCAGGGCCATGAGCGGGAGTGGCCCCGGCGTTCCGCCCTCGACGCCCGCGGCGCCGCGCGGAGTGCGGCGCGCCATGTGGAGGGGCTGACCGGGCGGGCCGCGGAGGGCGTCACCTCGCTGGAGCGCGGGGAGGACGGCTGGATCATCGGCATCGAGGTCGTCGAGACCCACCGGATACCGGACTCCACCGACATCCTCGCCGAGTACCAGGTCGAGCTGGACGACACCGGCGAACTCTCCTCCTACCGCCGCACCGAGCGCTACTACCGGGGCAGGAGGGAGGACCGGACATGAACCAGAGCTCCGACTGGAACGCGCCGGTCCGGCGCACCGGCGGCGCACGCGAACCGGCCCGCCGTGGCTCCGAGCCCTCCAGCCTGGCCGACATCCTGGAGCGGGTGCTCGACAAGGGCATCGTCATCGCCGGTGACATCCAGATCAATCTGCTGGACATCGAACTGCTGACGATCAAGATCCGGCTGCTGGTCGCCTCCGTGGACCGGGCCAAGGAGATGGGCATCGACTGGTGGGAGCACGACCCCACGCTCTCCTCCGGCGCCCGCGACGTCCTGGAGGAGAACGAGCGGCTGCGGCGGCGCGTCGGCGAGCTGGAGGACGGCCCCGGCGCGCGCGAGGTGGACCGCGGTGCGGAGCGGGAGGACGAACGGTGACCGATTCCCTCGCCACCTGGCTGTACGCGGTGACGGCCGCTCCCGAGGACGGCGCCCCGCCGCAGGGGCTCACCGGTGTGGCGGACGAGCCGGTGCGCCTGGTGGAGAAGGCGGGGCTGGCCGCCGTCGTGGGCTCCGTACCCCTGGAGGAGTTCGACGAGGACGCGCTGCGCGGCCATCTGGAGGACCTGGAGTGGCTGGAGCGCACGGCCCGCGCCCACCACCGGGTGATCAACGGCGCGGCCCGCCAGGGCCAGGTCATCCCGCTGCGCTTCGCCACGCTCTACCACGACGACGACCGGGTCCGCGCGATGCTCCAGGAGCGCCGGGAGGACTTCACGGCCACGCTGCGGCGGGTGGCGGGCCGCACCGAGTGGGGCGTCAAGGCGTATGTCGACCCCAGGTCCTTCCTGCCCGACCCGGACGAGCCCGCCGGCGGCGAGGACAGCCCCGGAACCGCCTATCTGCTGCGCCGGCGGGCCCAGCGGCAGGACCAGGAGACCGCGCATCTGCGGGCGACCGAGCGGGCGGCGGGGATCCACGCCTCCCTCGCCGCGCTGGCGGGGGCGACGGCCGCCCATCCGCCGCAGGACACCGCGCTGGCCAAGTACGAGGGATGGATGGTGCTGAACAACTCCTATCTGGTGCCCGACGGCCTCACCGAGGAGTTCACCGCCCTGGTGATCACCCTGGGGGAGCGCTACCCCGGCGTCACCCTGGAGGTCAGCGGCCCCTGGCCGCCGTACTCCTTCACCGCTCCGCCGAAGCGGGAAGGACAGGAAGGAGAGGAAGGACAGGAAGGAGAGGCCCGGCCGGAGGAGGCGCCGTCGTGACCCGTGCGATCGAGCGCAGGGAGGTGGCCCTGGTCGACCTGCTCGACCGGGTGCTCGCCGGAGGCGTGGTGATCGCGGGGGAGATCACCCTGACCATCGCCGACATCGACCTGGTGCGGATCTCCCTGCGCGCCCTGATCGCCTCCGTACGGGTGGAGAACGAGGAGGAGGAACGAGGAGGAAGGGAGGGGGTCCGCCATGACGGATGACCGCGCTCCCCGGCCCGGCCGGCGGATCGAAGTGGACGAGGAGTCGGTCCGCAAGAGCCTGGCCGGTCTGGTGCTCACCATCGTCGAGCTGCTGCGGCAGCTCATGGAGCGGCAGGCGCTGCGCCGCGTCGAGCAGGGCGGCATCAGCGATGAACAGATAGAGAAGCTCGGGCTGACGCTGATGGCCCTGGAGCAGAACATGGCCGAGCTGCGGGAGCACTTCGGGCTGACGGAGGACGACCTCAACCTGGATCTGGGCCCGCTGGGCCCTCTGCTGCCCCGCGACTGACCGGGCCCCGCGACCGGCCCCGGCCGCCCCAAGCCCCTGACCTGGGGCTCCGGCGCCGATTCGCGAGACACCCCGGCCGGGCCCGTCACCCGCCGAGTAATGTGCGGGTGTGGGGATCACGCTCAACCTCCAGCGCGCACGACCGGCCGATGTATACGTCGGCCGGTCGGCGCTGGCCGAGCTCATGTCGGTGCTGCACATTATGGCCGAGCCCGACCACCACCCCGAGGCCCAGCGCTGGACCCACCGGCTCGGGACGGCGATCTCCCCCTCCCTCGCCCATGAGATGAGCGCCCTGTCCCCGCTGTGGGCCCGGCTCCGCTGCCGGCTGCTGTTCCCGCTGGGGCTCCCGCTGGACCAGCCCTTCGAGGACGAGCTGCGCCATCTGGAGAAGCTGCCGCTCGAGGAGTTCGTGGGCCTGTGCTCCCAGGGAGTGCTCGGCTTCCGCGAGGCCGTGCCCCCGGCCCGAAGCCTGCTCACCGACCCCGGGGCCGCCGAGCGCTATGTGGCCCAGTGCGAGCTGCGGTCCATCCGGCGCGGGGAGCTGGCCCACGATCTGGTGGCCTCGCCCGAGGGGCTGCGCGGCCGGCTCCTGTGCTTCCTCGACTCCTGCGCCGAGGCGTTCTTCGCCTCCGAGTGGCGCACGGTCCGCGACCGGCTGGAGTCGGCCGCCGCCCGGGTCCGCAGCGACATCCGGCGGCGAGGTCTGGCCGAGGTGCTGGCCGGGCTCAGCCCCACCGCGGTGGTCTCCCGGGGCGGGGAGCGGGTGCGCTACGACAAGCTGGCCGTCGCCGAGATCGAGATCGGCCCGCGCCCGCTCTTCCTGCTCCCCTCCGTCCATGTCTGGCCGCATCTGACCGTCAAGGACGAGGAGTCCCACCCCGTGGTGCTCCAGTTCGCCGCCCAGGAGGACAGGACGGCCGATCAGCTCACCCAGGCGGAGCTGCGGGCCCGGATGTCCGCGCTGGCGTCCCTGGGCCGGATGGAGGTGTGCCGCCATCTGCTGGGCGAGCCCATCACCACCTCCGAACTGGCCCAGCGGATGGGGCTCGCCGATACGCAGGTCTCCCGCACCCTGCGCCAGCTCAGGGACGCCGGGCTCATCGAGTCCGAGCGCGAGGGCAAGTACGTCTACCACCGGCTGGCCACCACCACCCTGCTCCGGCTGGGGCAGGACGTGCTGGCGACCATCATGCGGTGACGGCCGCGCGCCCGCGGTCCGTCAGCCCGGCTGGGTCCACAGCAGCACCGCCGAGGGGCGGTCCGCGTCCATGTGGACGCGGTTGGTCGCGACCACCTTGCGGCGGCTCACCGCCTCCGGCACCCCGGTATTGGAATTGACGTCGAACCGGGGGAAGTCGCTGGAGGAGATGTCCACCCGCAGCCGGTGCCCGGCCTCGAAGCGGTTGGCCGTGTCCGGCGCCGGGATCTCGATCTCGTACACCTCGCCCGGCTCCAGCGGCTCCGGGCGCTCGAACGACTCATGGAAGCGGCAGCGGAAGATGCCCTCGGTGAGGTTCATCGCGAAGCCGTGCGGATAGTCCTCGTTCGGCGGATACACATCGACCAGCTTCACCGTGAAGTCGGTGTCCGGGGCGGAGGAGGAGATGAACAGCCGCGCCGTGACCGGCCCGGCCACCACCAGCGGCTCCTCCAGCGGCGGGGTGGCGAGCGAGATCACATCGGGCCGGGAGTTCAGCGGCAGATACGGCGGGCGGGCACCGTAGAACCGCTCGTCCGGCACCTGGTCGAAGGCGCCGCCCACCATCACCGGCTCACCCGAGGTGACCTGGCCGCCCAGCGTCGGCACCGGGTCGTTCGGGTCGAAGTCGTACTCCACCCAGCCCCGTTCGGCCGCCGGCCGCTCCCGGCTCAGCTCGCCCGAGGTGTGGCAGTAGAACGCGGTCTCCCGGGTCCCGGCCGGTGGCCACCGGGTGTCGGTGTGCCACCGGCCGCCGTGCCGCATCCGCCCGGCCTCGTCGCGCCGGCCGTCTCCGCCGCCCATCAGGAAGTACCGCACCCGCGGGATCGACTCCGGGTCGCCGCCCCCCAGCACCGCGTCGAACCAGCGCTGCCGGAAGGACAGATACGAGGTGTCCACATTGCCGCTGAACGTCGCGGCGGGCCCGAAGTCCACATCGCCGGCGAAGGTGACACAGCGCAGCCCGTGCTTCCACGGCCCCATCACCAGATACGCCGGGGACCGCTTGAGCCGGCCCATGGCGGTGAAGTTCTCGATGGTGGAGCGCACATAAGGGTCGTACCAGCTCGACATGTGCAGGGTCGGCACATCCGGGAAGCGGTCGTAGTGGCCGCGCCCGTAGATGGCCGGCTGGCGCCAGTACGCCCCGAAGGCGTCATGCCGCCACTGGTCGAGCAGATAGCGCTCGTAACTCCCCACCTGACGCAGCGGGGAGACGCCGGTGCGCCACGGCAGCACGGTGAACCAGTCGCGCAGATCCGTCCCCGCGAACGCCTTGCGCACCAGCGGGTCCCGCTCCGCCTCCGGGCTCTCCTCACCGTGCCGGAAGGCCCAGGTGATCTGCTTGAGCTCGAAGGCGCCGCCCATCCGCATCCCGGCCTCGTAGGCGCTGGCGAAGCCGCCGGAGTCCATGAACATCGCGGACAGGCCGGTGGGGGACTCGGCCGCGGCCGCCGTCTGGGCGTGGGCCGAGTAGGACACCCCCATCATGGCCACCCGGCCGTCGCACCAGGGCTGGGCGGCGATCCAGTCGATGGTGTCCGCGCCGTCCGGCCCCTCGCCCAGGTACTTCACGAAGGTGCCGTCCGAGTCCCCGCGGCCCCGGCAGTCCTGCCGCACCACGTGGTACCCCGCGCGGACGAAGAGCGCCGAGGTCTCCTCCGGCGTCGGCACCGGCTCGTCGTGGCGGCTGCGGTCGGAGTCGCGTAGGTCGCGGCGGCCGTAGGGGGTCCGTTCGAGGATGACCGGACGGGGCCCGGGCCGCTCCTCGGCGGAGAACAGATCGGCGGCCAGGACGACCCCGTCCCGCATCGGAACGCGCAGGGTGCGTCGCCACACCCGCTCGTCCAGCAGCCGGGCGGGCTCCTCCCAGGCCGCCCGCTCTCTGTCCCCGCTCGTTTCGGTCCGACTGGTTCGTGCCATGGAAGATCTCACTGGGTCTGGGATTGCTTGGAGCCGTTGACGGCGAGCTGGGACCGGGTGACCGTGGACAGCGGCAGCCCCCACTGGCCGAAGAGCTTGGCGTAGGTGCCCGATTCGTACATCTTCTGCAGCCCCTTGACGATCACGGAGGCGAGGCCGGTGCCCTTCTTGGCCTGGATGCCGTAGATGGCCGACGCGGCGGGCAGGTCCATCATGTCCTTGACCTCGAGCGTCTCGAAGCGGTCCTGCGCGTTCTGGCTGACCGAGGTGTTGGAGGCGCTGGGCGCGGCCACCGCGTCCACGCGCTTGCTCTGCAGCGCCAGCGAGGCGGCGGGCAGATCGGTGTAGAGCTTCGCGTCCACCGACGGCTTGCCCTTCGCGGCACAGCGCTTGTTCTGCGCGGCGAGTACGTTCTGGGTTCCGGCGCCCTTCTCGACGCCGACCTTGTGCCCGCAGACCTCGAGACCGCTCCTGGGGCGGAAGGAGCTGTCCTTGAGCACCATCAGTGTCACACTGCTCTGCGCGAAGTCGGCGAAGTCGACCTCCTTCTGACGCTCGATGAAGTCGCCGGAGGGGGCGCTGAGGTCGATCCGGCCGGACTTCAGCCCCGGGATCACCGCGTCGAAGTTGGTCCGCTCCACCTTGATCTTCACATCGAGCAACGAGGAGAGCTGCGCGGACAGTTCGGGGACCAGCCCGGTGATCTTCCCGTCGGACTCGAAGGTGACATACGGCGCGTACTCGCTGACACCCATGATCAGCGTCTTCTTGGTGTACTCCTCGGGCACCTCGGCCGCCAGCGCGCTGTCCTTGGGCTCGGGGGCGAGCGTGGCCGCCGGATGGCTCCTCTTGTCCTTGCCGTCGCCGGGGGTGTCGTCCACCGAACAGGCGGACAGGGTGAGCGTCAGGGAGGCCAGCAGGGCGCATGCGGCGACGTGGAGACGGTTGCGCATGGGTGCTCCATTCCGGGAGGTGGGGGGTAGCGGATGCGGAAGAACGGGACCGGTCAGCGGCCCCAGACGGTCTCGGCGACCCGCCGTACGTTGCCCCCGGCCAGCTTGGCCACGTCCGCTTCGGAGTAGCCCCGCTCGAACAGCCACCGGATCATGTTGCCGACGGCCTCCGCGGGGTTCTCACAGCCGCGTACGTACGCGACCTCCTCGTGCGGCGGCAGTTCGGGGGCCTTGCCGTCGTGCGCGTCGTCCTTGCCGAAGAGCGGGGCGAACGTCCGGTGCCAGGCCGTGTGATCGCCGAAGTTGGTGTCCGGGCCGAAGGCCACATGGTCGATGCCGACCAGATCGATACAGCGCTCGATGTGTTCCATCACCGAGTCCAGGCTGTGCCGGGGGTGCTGGGCGGTGATGGTCGTATGCGGCGCCGCCTCGACACCGATGAACCCGCCGGAGCCGGCGCAGGCCCGGATCACATCGTCCGGCTTCATCCGCGGAGTCGGCCACAGCGCCCGGGACCCGGCATGGGTGATCACCACGGGCGCTGCGGAGCGGCGCACGGCGTCCAGGGCCGTCGCGTCCCCGCTGTGCGAGACGTCGACGATGATCCCGAGGTCGTTCATCCGGCGCAACGCCCGGCGGCCGAGCAGGGTCAGACCGGTGTCACCGGTGTCGGCGAGCCCCGAACCGAGCTGATTGCTCTCGCTGTAGACCAGGCCGAGCAGGCGGACGCCCAGACCGTGGAGCAGATCGAGCCGGTCGATGTCATTGCCGATGGGGGAGGCGGACTCCAGGGTCAGCACCACCCCCACCTGATCGCCGGCCCGCGCCCGGTCGGCCTCCTCGAGCGTACGGACGGGCGCCACCAGCCGCTGATGGGCGAGGTCCGCCTGGCGCATGGCCAGATCGCTGACCGTGTCGTCCCAGTCCCAGGGGGCATGCGAGCGGATCATGCTCACCGCGGCCGGGCCGCCGTCGAAGAACAGGTCGACCCCTGAGTGGGCGACGCCCTCGTAGGGAATCGACTCCCGGCCCTGGCGGCGGTAGTCGGCGAAGTCGCCCGGATCCGCGGGGCGCAGCGAGAGATGGTCATGCGCGGAGATCACCGGATGGCGCTCCTCGAAGTCCCGCGCGCGGACCTCGACGTCCTCGCTCCACTCCAGCGCGGACCCGGGGACCCGGCCGATGGCGGGCGCCAGCTCGAAGGCGCGGAAGTCCTCCCCGGCCTCCAGATACTGGTACGAGCGGTAGGAGTCCCACAGCTCCAGGCGCCGGACGGTCTTGGCGGGCAGGGGAAGTCCAGTGCTCATGGGGAGACCTTCGACAGGAACGTACGGGTGCGGTCGTGTGTGGGGGCGCGCAGTAGCTGGCCGGGTGCACCTTCTTCGACGATCCGGCCGTCGTCCATGAAAACGATCCGGTCAGCGATATCGGCGGCGAAGCGCATCTCATGGGTGACGACGACCAGCGTCATGCCCTCGCGGGCCAGGTCCCTGATGACGCTGAGCACCTCCTGCACCATCTCGGGGTCGAGGGCGGAGGTCGGCTCGTCGAAGAGCATCACCTTGGGGCGCATCGCCAGGGCGCGGGCGATGGCCACCCGCTGCTGCTGACCGCCGGAGAGCTTGTCGGGATAGCTGTCCAGCTTGTGGGCGAGCCCGACCCGGGTCATCAGCTCCACGGCCCGCTTGTCGGCTTGGGTCTTGGAGAGCCCGAGCACCCGGCGCGGTGCCTCCACGATGTTCTCGCGGGCGGTCAGGTGCGGGAACAGATTGAAGCTCTGGAACACCATGCCCATCGCCGAGCGTTGGGCGGCCAGCTCCCGCGGGCCCAGCTCATGCAGAGTGCGGCCGCGAAGCTGGTAGCCGATGACGCTGCCGTCGACCACCACCACGCCCTGGTCCGGCACCTCGAGGTGATTGACGCAGCGCAGCAGCGTGCTCTTTCCGGATCCGGAGGGACCGATCAGACAGACCGTCTCACCTCGGTGGATATCCAGGGAGATGCCGTGCAACACCTCGGTGCCACGGAACGACTTACGGATCCCACGCAGGGAGACGACCGCCTGCGATTGCTTTTCCGATGCCACGGTCATACCGAGTGCTCGATCCTCTTCACTTTCCCGGCCTTGTCGGCCGAAATCAGGGTGTGCCGTCCCAGACGTCGCTCCAGGCGCTGCTGCAGAAGAGTGATGACGCCAGTGATGATCATGTACCAAATGGCGGCCACGATCAACAGCGGAACGGTCTGGAAGTTCTTGGCGTAAATGAGCTGGACCGAGTAGAGCAGGTCGGCCAGGGTGATCACGCTGACGAGGGAGGTGGCCTTGAGGAGAGATATCAGCTCATTTCCCATCGGTGGGACGATGACCCGCAGCGCCTGGGGGAGGGTGATGCGGAAGAAGATCTGAGCCGGCGTCAACCCCAGCGCGGACGCCGCCTGATGCTGTCCGTCGGGTACCGCGAGCAGCCCCGAACGGATCAACTCCGCGATGTACGCGGTCTCATGGAGGGTCAGGCCGATGATCGCGGCGGTCAGCGGGCCGATGACGTCGTTCGAGTCGAAGGTGACGAAACGCGGCCCCCAGGGAATGCCGAGGGACAGTGTCGGAAACAAGGCGGCGAGGTTGTACCAGAACAGTAGCTGCACCAGCATGGGAATGCTGCGGAAAACCCAGATAAACGCCGCCGCGACCGTGGACATAAGCCGGGAGTCGCCCATCCGCATAAGAGCGACCAGGGTGCCGGAAGCCAGAGAAATCGCCATGGTCACCGCGGTCATTCCGATGCTGACCCCGATGCCCTTCAGCACCCGGATTTCAAAGAAGTACTTCGCGACGGTGTTCCACTCGAAACGAGGGTTGGTGAATATCGTGGTGACCGCCATCGCGGCCAGTACCAGCACGATCCCATTGGCCACCAGAAGTCCGGGACGCCGTCGCTTCGCGCGTTTGAGCACGGTTGGCTCGGGTAGTGCATCGACGTTCGGGACTTTGGTCATGGTGTGCCTTCGGGCGGTCGGGTCGCGGCAGAATTACCGCATCCTAAAACCGCACGTGGGGGCGTTCACCAACAGTTGACACAGAACGGTCAACCGTAAACGGAGGAATGTGCCCGTCCGCCCGGAGCGGCCGGGCGGGCGGACGGACGGGTGTCGGCGGACGGGGCTCCGCCGGGCCTACAGCCCCTTTTCGAAGGGGAGCGGGCCGATGGTCTCCGGGTCGGCCGAGATATCGAACAGCGGGGTGTAGCCGGTGGCCAGATACAGCCCGCGCGCCTCCGGCTGGCGGGGCCCGGTGGTGAGGTAGATCCGGCGGTAGCCGCGCTCGGCGGCCGACCGCTCCAACTCCGTCACCACCCGGCGGGCCAGCCCGCGCCGCCGATGGCCCGAGTGCGTCCAGATCCGCTTGAGCTCCGCCGTTCGCTCGTCGTACCGCCGGTACGCACCCCCGGCGACCGGCTCTCCGCCCTCCAGCAGCAGAAGCAGCTCCCCGTGCGGCGGGGCGAACTCCTCGGCCGGATAGCGGTTCAGCTCACGGTCGGCAGCCCTGCCGTAGCGGGTGGAGTACTCGTACGCCAGCTCGCGCAGCAGCGGCTCGACCCGCGGATCGTCCACGGTCACCCGGGCCACTGTCAGCCGGTGCGGGGGGTCGGCCGCGAAGGCCGCGCCGGAGCGCGGACCGGGCTGCGAGCCGTCGTCGGTGGCGGCGGTGCCGAGGAACTCCACGGACATGGGGTGACCTTTCGGGAAGCGGGAAAGGGGGGCGAAGCGGAACAGGGGAGAAGCACCCCGGAACCGGAAAGTGGCGCGGTTCGCGGGGTGATGGCGCGTCAGGCGCGGAAGTGGCAGACGAGGGCCCTGCGATCAGAGGAGTCCGAGATCAGAGGAGTCCGAGATCAGAAGAGGGCGGCCGGTGGGACGGCCCGCTGCCGGGTCAGCCGGAACAGGAGGCGGACCACACCCGACCGAAGTCGATGTGGTCGCGTGTGACCAGGGGCAGCTCAGTCCTCACCCGCATCATTCAGCCCCGCACAGGCCCGTTCCGTCAACCGCTGTCCACATGATGGCCCGTATGCGCCCCCGCCACGACAAAGCCGCCCGTATCCCCCCTTCCGCCACGCGGGCGGGCGGGGAGACACGGGCGGCTGCGAGGTGACTGCGGCTGTCGGCCGTCGGTCGTCGGCCCTGGGTCAGCGGCCCGCCACCGGCTGCGGTGTGCCGGACCGCTCCGACGGGGCCGTGAGCCGGTCCGGACCGCGGCCCGGCAGCAGCGAGGCGACCGCGAGCGCCACCAGCGCGGCGCCGCCGCCGATCACGAAGGCGGTGCGGAAGCCGTTCAGGGACGGGACCTCGGTGGGCCCGAACGCGGTGGTCATATGGGCGAGGACGACGCCCACCACGGCACTGGCGGTCGAGGTGCCGATGGACCGCATCAGAGTGTTGAGGCCGTTGGCCGCGCCCGTCTCGGACACCGGAACCGCCGACATGATCAGCGCGGGCATGGCGGAGTAGGCGAGGCCGATCCCGGCGCCGATCACACACGAGATGATCACGACCTGCCATGCGGCGTCCATCAGGAAGACGCCCATG
Source organism: Streptomyces violaceusniger Tu 4113 (assembly GCF_000147815.2). Classification (NCBI taxonomy): domain Bacteria; kingdom Bacillati; phylum Actinomycetota; class Actinomycetes; order Kitasatosporales; family Streptomycetaceae; genus Streptomyces; species Streptomyces violaceusniger. Next base: position 3,841,042 of record NC_015957.1, read on the forward strand.
CCGTACCCGGCGGCGATCACCCCCGCGCCGAGCATCAGCGACACCTTGGGGCCCGAGGTGGCCGTAATCCGCGCCGACAGCGGTGAGATGGCCATCATCACCAGACCGGACGGGCCCAGGCACAGACCGGCGGTCATCATCGACTGGCCCAGTCCGTACCCCGTCGCCTCGGGCATCTGCAGGAGTTGCGGCAGCACCAGCGACATCCCGAACATCGCGAAGCCGATGACGATGGAGGCCAGATTGGTCAGCAGCACCTGACGCCGGACGGTGGTGCGCAGATCCACCAGCGGCCCGGTCACCCGCAGCTCCCACCGGCTCCACAGCAGCAGCACGACCACCGCGCCGCCGAACAGCCCGATGGTGGTCGTGCTGGCCCAACCCCAGTCGGCGCCCTTGGAGACGGCCAGCAGCAGACAGAGCAGCCCGGCCGACAGCCCGATGGCGCCCACCAGGTCGAATCGCCCGCCGCCGCGCACCGGGGACTCCGGTACGAGCGCCAGCACCAGCGCGATCACCACCACGCCCAGGCTCGCCGAGACCCAGAACAGCACATGCCAGTCGGCGTGTTCGGCCAGCGCCGCGGCGCCGGGCAGGCCGAGTGCGCCGCCGACGCCCAGCGAGGAGCTCATCAGGGCCATCGCCGAGCCGAGCCGTTCGGCGGGCAACTCGTCCCGCATGATGCTGATGCCCAGCGGGATCACGCCCGCGGAGAAGCCCTGGAGCGCACGGCCGACGATCATGGGCGCGAGCGCGTCGGAGAGTGCGCACACCACCGATCCGACCACCAGCATCGTCAGGCTGAGCAGCAGCGTCCGCCGCTTGCCGTACATATCGCCGAGCCGGCCCAGTACGGGGGTGGCCACGGCGCCGGCGAGCAGGGTGGCGGTGATCGCCCAGGAGGCGTCCGAGGCCGAGGTGTGCAGCAGCCCCGGGAGGTCCGGGATCAGCGGCACGACGAGGGTCTGCATCAGGGAGACGACGATTCCGCCGAACGCCAGGACGGCGACCACCGGTCCGGAGCGCGGCGGGTGGGCGGTCATCCCCGTTTCGGGGGCATCGGGGGTCGGAGGTAAGGAAGTCACGGTGGTCCTTCGTCGGGGCGCGGACGATCCACGTCAGGTGCGGCAGCAGTGTCGCATAAATTTGTGTAACTGGTACGTCAAATATAGCCGTCCGGGGCGCCTCCGCCGTCTCCGACAGGTCCTCTCGCAGTTCACTTGCGGCTGGCGAGGATGCCCCGACGTTGACGCCCGGGAGGAGCCGTCTCCCCGGCCTGCGGCGCGGAGGGTCTGTACATCGGGATCGGGCGTCGTCCCAGGAGGGGGAGCATTCAAGCCGGCACGGCGCGAGGCGGCGTTCAAGAGACCGCGTTCAAGGCGGCGGACGGCCACGAGCGGCACCCGAGCCGACTTGCGTAGCCTTGGGGCCTGGTACGACGGGGGCGAGCGAAAGGACACCGGATGGCCGGGACCGCGGAGGGGACCGTCCGCAGGGGACGTGGGCGCCCGCCCCGCCTGTCGCGCGAGCAGATCGTCCGCAGCGCCGCGGAGCTGGCGCTCCGCGAGCCGGAGGTCGCGCTGACCGTCAAGAAGGTGGCCGAGGCGGTCGGTTCCGCCCCCATGGCGCTCTACCGCTACTTCCCCGATCGCGACGATCTCCTCCAGGCCGTGGCCGACCGGGTCCTGGCCGAGACCCAGCACAAGGACCCGCCGGGGGAGACCTGGCAGGAGCGGCTGCGCGCCTGGATGCACAGCAGCCGCGACTATCTGCTGCCCCACCGCCAGTTGCTCCCCTATATGGCCGCCACTCAGCAGCCCGCCCGGATCTCCTCCCTGGTGACCCTGACCCGGATGCTGCGCCCCCTGCGGCTGACCGAGGACGATCTCGCGCTGGCGGTGACCCTCATCGGCTCCACCGTCATCGGCCACGCGGTCTACGAGACCCACCGCGGCCCCGTCTCCGCCCGCAAGCTGGACGCCCTGAGCGAGGCGCTGGCCCTCTACCCCCAGGAGGAGCGGGAAGCGGTCGCCCCGCTGCTGTCGAGGCTGCCGCGAGCCCAGAGCAGGCTGTACGACGTGGTGGTGGACCGTACGGTCGCCGTCATCGAGGCGCTGGCGACGGAATGACCCGCCCCGGGGCTGCCGCGCCCCGGAACGGGTCATCACCATGGCCGAGCCGTGTGCTTACGTGGTGCACTCCATGGACGCCGGGTCCGCCGCGTCGCGGATCAGCGCCTGATGGGCCCGGCGCAGCCGCTCCACATCGGGCTTGATCTCCTTGCGGTCATAGGTGAGCAGCCCGTTGAGCTCGCCCTCCACATCCGTGATCTGGGTGTAGACGGCTCCGCTGCTGCCGTTGCACGCGACCAGCTCGCGCACCTTGTCCAGCAGCTTCAGATACTCCTCGGTGTACTGGTCCTTGTCCACGCCGACATAGGTGTGCTGCACGGGCCAGGCATGTCCCGGTATGGCCAGGCCCAGGCCGCCGTACTCGCCGGTGACGCCCGCCCGTGAGGCGTCGGGGCGCGGATCGCCCGGCCCTGGATAGGCGTGAATATCGGCGAGGTCGCCGTTGCCGGTGTCGTTCCAGCCGCTGGCGCCGTCGATGAGCCGAGTGGGGTCCCAGCCCTTGGCGAGCTCGGGCACCTTCGGGCCGCCGTACTGGCCCCAGCTCTCGTTGAAGGTGACCCAGATGGCGATCGACGGACTGCTGACGTGCTGGTCGATCATCCGCTTCATCTCGTGCTCGTACTGCGCCTGCGCCTTCTCGGACGGGGTGACCGTATTCATGGCGGGCATGTCCTGCCACACCATCAGGCCCAGCCGGTCGGCCCAGTAGTACCAGCGGTCGGGCTCGACCTTGATGTGCTTGCGCACCGAGTTGAAGCCCATGCGCTTGTGCATCTTCAGGTCGTACGCGAGGGCCTCGTCGGTCGGCGCGGTGTGCAGCCCGTCGGGCCAGAACCCCTGGTCGAGGGTGGCCATGGAGAAGATCGGCTTCCCGTTGAGCACCGTACGCTTCTTGCCGTCCACCTCCTTGACGGCGATGCTCCGCATGCCGAAGTAGCTCTCCACCCGGTCCGCCGAGGCGCCCCGGCCGACCGTGACCTTGAGCTGGTACAGATGCGGATCGTCGGGGGACCACAGATGCGGCGAGGGCACGGGGACGGTCAGCGGCTTCCCGGTGCGCCCGGTGGCGGTGCCGATCACGCGCCGTCCGTCGTAGGCGGTGGCGGTGACCGGGACGCCGTCCCGCACCCCGCGGACCTCGGTGGTGAGGGTCTCGCCGGGGACGTCCGGGGTCAGCTTGAGCGTGTCCACGTGGTCGGTGGCGACCGGCTCCATCCAGACGGTCTGCCAGATGCCGGAGGAGGGGGTGTAGAAGATGCCGCTGGGGTCGAGGCGCTGCTTGCCCATCGGCGGGTTCTCGCCGTCGGCCGCGTCCGTCGGGTCGTAGACGCCGACGATCAGCTCCTGGGTGCGGCCCGGCCGCAGGGCGTCGGTGACATCGGCGCTGAACCGGTCGTAGCCGCCGCGGTGGTCGGCCACCCGGGTGCCGTTGACATACACCTCGGCCTGCCAGTCGACGGCGTCGAAGTTCAGCCGCAACCGCTTTCCGTCGCCGACCTTCCAGTCGTCCGGCACGGTGAACGTCCGCCGGTACCACATGCGGTCCTCATGGCGCTCCACGCCGGAGAGCTTGGACTCCACCGGGTACGGCACCAGGATCCGCTCCTTGAGCCGCTGCCCGACGGGGGGCTTCTCCCCCTCCTTCGCGGCGGCGAACTGCCAGTCGCCGTTGAGGTTGCGCCACTGATCGCGGGTGAGCTGGGGGCGCGGGTACTCGGGGTGGGCGTTGTCCGGGCCGACGTCCTTGGCCCAGGGAGTGCTGAGCTGATACGTCGACGTGTTGCCGCCGAAGGACACATACGGCTCGATGGCGCCGTCACCGTCCTCCAGGCCGCCCTCGCCGTCGTAGCGCACGACCGCCTCGCCACCGCGGCCGACCACCGGCTCCTTCAGGGCGAGCAGCAGCCGGGACGGGTCGGAAGCGTCCAGCCGGGCGCGCCCGAGCGGCCAGGCCGCGCCGCCGATGACCGCGGTCAGATGTGACGTCAGATCGGCCGGGGGAGCGGTCAGGGGCTGGGCGAAGTCCAGCAGCAGGGTGCGGCCGTCGGGCTGGACGGCGCTGGCCAGGGGGCCGTCGTAGTCGAAGTCGGCGGGCAGCCGGAAGGCGGACGCGGGTACGGGCGCCTTGGCCGCTCCCGGCGGGGTCCAGGACAGATGGAGGTTGGAGCCGCCGTAGTGCTCGAAGTACTCGACCTTGATGTCGTACGCCTTGCCCGCGGTGAGCTCGACGGGCTGGGAGGTCTGCTCCTTGTCCCAGTCGTCCACCCAGTGGTCGATGACCGGTTTGCCGTCGATCCACAGCCGGAAGCCGTTGTCGCCGGTGATCGAGAAGGTGTGCGCACCGGAGCGCTCCGGTGTGATCTGGCCGGTCCAGCGGACGCTGACGTCGTCGGACCGTCCGGTGGTCGCCTGCAGCCGCGGATCCAGATTGTCGAAGTCCAGGGCGGTGTCGAGGCTGGTGGCCTTCAGCTCATGGAAGTCGAAGGCCCCCGGGGCGGACTGGAGGTAGTAGTCGCCGCGGAGGCCCTGGACGACCGGGGAGTCGTCGGAGGGGGTGTCGGCCGCGGCCGGACCTGGACCGGTCAGCAGACCGAGCGCGCCAAGCGCCAAGGCCACGGTCGCGACCACGGATCTGGCGAAAGATGAACGAAAACGCACATGTCCTCCTTGCTGGAACAGCTACTGAGGCTGTTGCTGGGACAAGTGGGGCGCCGCCATTGCGCCATCCCCAACAGAACCTGTCAATAGTGAACGCAAGGCAACAGCCTGCCTGTTGGGTCCTGAGCCTTGACGGGAATGCGCTTTCTCCCTAGCGTGCGGTTCATAGATGTGACTGGAATTCAATAAGCTGCACGGAGGAGGCCCGTGATGGGGCGACGGATCGTGGTGTCGGGCGGCGGTACCGGCATAGGACTGGCGGCCGCGGAGACCTTCGCCGCCGAAGGGGACCGAGTGGTCATCCTCGGGCGCCGCGCCGAGGTGCTGCGCACGGCGGCGGACAAGCTCAACGCCGCCTACGGCCCCGACCTGGTCACCTGGACCAGTGCGGACCTCAGCGACCCGGAACAGACTCGGCGCGCCGCCGAGTTCATCGCGGCGGACGGCGGGGTTGACGTCGTCGTCACCAACGCCGGCGGCAATGTCGCGGCCTCCAACGACGGCACCCTCGAAGGCATCGCCGACCAGTACCAGCGGAACTTCGCGGCCAACGTGCTGACCGCCGTACTGCTCACCGAGGCGCTGCTGCCCCACCTCACCCGGCCCGGCGGCCGGATCGTCCATCTGTCCTCGGTCGCGGCGCTGCGCGGCCCCGGATCGTACGGCGGCACCAAGGCCGCGCTGCACACCTACACCTTCGAGCTGGCCAAGCGGCTCGGCCCGGAGGGCGTCACCGCCAACGCGGTGGCCCCCGGCTATGTCGAGGACACCGAGTTCTTCGGCGATCGCGGCACGCCCGAGTTCATCGCCCAGCAGATCGGGCAGACGCTCACCGGACAGCCCGGGACGCCCGTCGAGATCGCGGCCGCCATCCGCTATCTGGCCTCCCCGGAGGCCGCGTACGTCACCGGCCAGGTCCTGCACATCAACGGCGGTGCGCAGTTGGGCCGCTGACGCCGCCTCACCCCCGGCGCCCCCCCCCGCCGGATAGAGCCGCGGATCGGATCCGCGCTAGGGCCATACGGCCCTGGAGCAAGGGCCGCGCAGCCCTGCCGCCGCGTTCAGCCGTGGTCCAGTCTGGTCCTCCACACAGGTGGGGGGAAGACGGACGGACGGCCGCACCGAAGGAGTCAGCTCGCTGACTCCAAACCATCTTCGGGCGCGGCCGCCCGTCCGTCCTGCGTCACCACTGCTTCACCATGCACGACGCAAGGGGGGACCTCATGTCCGCATACACCGCCCGCATCGGCGCGGCGGTCGCCGCCGGCTGCGCGATCGCCCTGCTGTACCCGGCGACGCCCGCCGGTGCCGCGGGCTCCGTACACCTTTCCAAGATCTACTACGACTCGCCCGGCCCGGACAACCGGAGCACTTCCAGCCTCAACGGCGAGTACGTCCAGATCAAGAACTCCACCTCGCGCGGGGCCAGCCTCAAGGGCTGGGTGCTCGTCGACGCGAGCAACCACAAGTACACCTTCCCGAGCTACACCCTCGGCGCGGGCAAGACCGTGACCGTCCGGACCGGCATCGGCTCCGACACCTCGGCCACCAAGTACCAGGACCGCCGGGCGTACGTCTGGAACAACGACGCCGACAAGGCCACCCTCCGCAAGACCGGCGGCTCCACGGTCGACACCTGCTCGTACAACAGCAGCCGGGTCGACTACAAGCTCTGCTGAGCGCCCGCCGCGCGGGGGCGCGGCGCAGCCGGTGAAGTCCCGCCGCCCGGAAGACAATGGGGGTGTCGAGGGAGGAGAACCGGTGAGCGGCCGTGGCGGACTGGGTGTGGGAGTACGAGGGCTATGAGCCCGGCGAGGAGCGGTTGCGCGAGTCGCTGTGCACGCTCGGCAACGGCTATCTCGCCACCCGGGGTGCGGCCTGCGAGGCGGCCGCCGATGAGACGCACTACCCGGGCACCTATGTGGCGGGCTGCTACAACCGGCTGACGTCGGTGATCGGCGGACGGCAGGTCCAGAACGAGGACCTGGTCAACCTGCCGAACTGGCTGCCGCTGCGCTACCGCGTCCACGACCCGGACCGGCCCGCCGGCACCGGCGGCTGGCTCACACCCGACGGGGCCGAGCTGACCGGCTACCGGCAGACCCTCGACCTCCGGCACGGCACCCTCCTGCGGCGGCTGCGGTACACCGACCGGCACGGCCGGGTGCTCCACGTCGACCAGGAGCGGCTCGTCCACATGGGCGATTCGCACCTGGCGGCGATGCGCGTCACCTTCCGGGCCGAGGGCTGGTCCGGCACCGTCGAGCTGGAGTCGGGGCTCGACGGTGCCGTGGCCAACACTGGTGTGGCCCGCTACGCCGCGCTGTCCGGCCGCCATCTCGTCGACCGGCGCACCGGCGCCGCGGGCCCCGACACCGTATGGCTGAGCTGCCGCACCACCACCTCCGAGGTGCGCGTGGCCATGGCCGCGCGCACCCGGGCCGTCCGCGGCGCGCCCACCGCCGGCGGGCAGCGGCTCACCGAGAGCGCGGTGATGCGCACCCTGGCCGTGCCGGTCGGGCCCGACGCTCCGGTCACCGTGGAGAAGACCGTGGCGGTGTACACCTCCAAGGACCCCGCGATGAGCGATCCGACCCAGGCCGCCCTCGACGCGGTGGCCCGGGCGCCGGAGTTCGGGAAGCTGCTGGCCTCCCACCGCACCGCATGGGAACACCTGTGGCGCGAGGCCGCGTTGGAGGTCCCCGGCGAGGCGGGCCACATCCTGCGGCTGCACCTGTTCCACATCCTGCAGACGCTCTCGCCGCACACCGCGGAACTGGACGTGGGCGTCCCGGCCCGCGGCCTCCACGGCGAGGCGTACCGCGGCCATGTCTTCTGGGACGAGCTGTTCGTGCTGTCGTATCTGAACCTGCACTTCCCCGAGGTGTCCCGGGCCCTGCTGCACTACCGCCACCGGCGGCTGCCCCAGGCGTGCCGCGCCGCCGCGGACGCCGGGCGGGCCGGGGCGATGTACCCGTGGCAGAGCGGCGGCGACGGGCGCGAGGAGACCCAGACGCTGCATCTGAACCCGCGCTCCGGCCGCTGGCTGCCGGACCACTCCCGGCTGCAGCACCATGTGGGCTCGGCGGTGGCGTACAACGTGTGGCAGTACTGCCAGGCCAGCGGCGACACCGACTTCCTGTACACCAAGGGCGCCGAGATGCTGGTGCAGATCGCCCGCTTCTGGGCGGACACCGCCGTCATGGATCCGGACCACGGGCGGTACCGCATCCGCGGGGTGGTCGGGCCCGACGAGTACCACGACGGCTATCCCGGCACCGACCGCCCCGGGATCGACGACAACGCGTACACCAACGTCACCGCCGCCTGGGTGCTCGACCGGGCCCTGGAGCTGGCCCGCACGCTGCCCGAGCCGCGCCGCCGTGAGCTGTTCGAGCGGGTGGGCCTGGACCGCGCGGAGCCGGAGCGCTGGGAGGACGTCTCACGGCGGCTGCTGGTCCCCTTCCACCGGGGCGTCATCAGCCAGTTCGAGGGCTACGGGGGGCTGGCCGAACTCGACTGGGACGGCTACCGCGCCCGCTACGGCGACATCCGCCGGCTGGACCGGATCCTGGAGTCCGAGGGCGACTCCGTCAACCGCTATCAGGCATCCAAGCAGGCCGACGCGCTGATGCTCGGATACCTCTTCGCCCCCGCCGAGCTGTCGGGCCTCTTCCGGCGGCTCGGCTACGTCCTGGACGACGACGTCTGGCGGGCCACCGTGGCGTACTACCTGCCCCGGACCAGCCATGGCTCGACCCTCAGCGAGCTGGTGCACGGCTGGGTGCTGGTGCGGGCGCGCCGGGCCGAGGCGTGGCGGCACTGCCAGGAGGCGCTGCTCGGCGACGTGGCGGACGTCCAGGGCGGCACCACCGGCGAGGGCATCCACCTCGGCGCCATGGGCGGCACCCTCGATCTGGTGCAGCGCGGCCTGACCGGGCTGGAGACCCGTGAGGACGCGCTGTGGCTGGATCCGGTGCCGCTCCCCGAGCTGTCCGGGCTGTCGGAGTACCGGTTCTCGGTGCGCTATCGCGGCCATTGGGGCGTCGCCCTGCGGGTGCGGGCCGGGAGGCTGTGGATCAGCGTGCCGGACTCGGAGGAATCCCCGATCGAGGTGCGGCTCGCCGACCGCTCGCTGACCGTCGCCCCGGGGGAATCCCGCTGGGTTCCGCTGCCGCCCGGCTGAAGGCGCGGGCCGAACCCGGGGTGGGAGTCCCCGTCGGCCCGCTCAGCCGAGGCCGGGGACCACCAACGCCAGCCAGACGACCGGGGGCACCGCGACCACCATGATCCCGCCGTAGACCATCAGTTGCCGGAAGAACCGGTCCCGGTCCACATCCGGCGCGTTGGCCAGCACCAGCGCCCCGTTGGTCGAGAAGGGGCTGACGTCGACGACGGTCGCCGACACCGCGAGGGCCGCGATCATTCCCACCGCGCCGATGTCGCCCTGGGCCAGGAAGGGAACGGCGAGCGGGATCAGCGCGCCCATGATGCCCACCGAGGAGGCGAACGCGGAGACGATCGCGCCGATGTAGCAGAGCAGCAGGGCGGCGAGCAGCGGAATCCCGATGTCGCTGACCGCCTTGCCCGCGTAGTCGATGGTGCCCATCTCGTCCAGCACCCCGACATAGGTGAGCACACCGCAGATCAGCAGCACGGTGGGCCAGGTGACCTCGTTGACGGCCTTCTTGCCGTGGTCCGGCCAGAAGACGCTCAGGGCCACGGCGAGGGTGATCGAGGTGAGCCCGGCGTCCAGGTTGAAGGCGAGCACCGCGACCACCAGCACCACCAGCGCGCTCAGCGTGGCGATACGGGCCGGGGTGAGACGGCCCTCCGCGTCGGCCGGTGCCTCCCCGGCGCCGTCCGCCCGCTCCTCCCCGGCGGCGACGGCGGCCCTGGGGAGCTTCAGCCCGCCGCAGACGACGAAGACGACGGCGGCGATGATCAGGTTGACCACCAGGCTCGCGAGGAACAGCGTGACCTCGTTGCCGGGCAGCTTCTCCCGGTCCACGATGCCGTTGACGATCGAGCCGTAGATGCTGATGGGGGAGAAGCCGCCGCCCTGGGCGCCGTGCACCACCATGGCGCCCATCAGCAGCGGGCTGATGCGGTACCGCGCGGCGAAGGAGAGCGCGAGCGGGGCGACGATCGCGACCGCCGCCGGGCTCACCGCCCCGATCGCGGTCAGCACCCCGCTGATCGCGAACATCACCCAGGGGATCAGCGCGACCCGCCCGCCCACCAGCCGGATCGAGGCGTGCACCAGCCAGTCGGTGGTGCCATTCGCCCGGGCGAGGGCGAACAGATACGTCACCCCCACCAGCACCACGAACAGATCGCCCGGGAACCCGGCGAAGATATGGTCCGCGCTGAAGTCGGCGACCAGCTCGCCCACGCCGAAGGCGGCGGCGAAGGACAGGGCGCCCATGTTGATCGAACGAGTGGTGGCGATGACGAAGACCACCACCAGCACGAGTATCGAGATCAATTCGTCGGACATCGAGCGCTCCCGTCACGGGGACCCGGTCGGCGGACCGGGGACGGTCGGGCCAAGTGGCCTGCTGGCTGACTCACGTTGGGGGCCGGGCGGTTCGGCAGTCAAGACATCGGTGGCAGATTGGCTCAGCCAATTGACCAATGCTCCACCGGTCCGTCAGACCGCCGCACCATCCCTCCACCCGGTGCTACGCTGCGAATCGGGGCCGTCACAAACCGCGATGGGGGGAGCCCGTATGGCCGGTGACGCGCTGCGCCCGATGAGCCGTCAGCGCCTGTACGAGCAGGTGCTGGAGAGGCTGCGCGCCTACGTCGAGGAGGGCGGGCTGCGCGCGGGCGACCGGCTGCCGACCGAGCGCGAGCTGGCCCAGCGCCTCGGCATCAGCCGCGCCTCCGTCAAACAGGCCATCGTCGTCCTCGAGGTGCAGGGGCTCGTCGAGGTGCGCCAGGGCGGCGGTATGTGCCTGCTGCGCGACAGCCTCGACACCGAGCCGGTCGAGCGGCTGGTCGAGCGCCGCCGCAGGCTGCCCGATGTGCTCGACGCCCGCGAGGCGTTGGAGACCAAGCTGGCCGAACTCGCCGCCGAGCGCCGCACCGACGACGACCTCATGGCCCTTCAGCAGGCCCTGATCTGGATGGAGGACGAGATCGAGTCCGGGCGCCACGGCGTCGAGGGCGACCGCCGCTTCCACGCCGCCGTCACCGCGGCCGCGCACAGCCCGCTGCTCGGCGAGTTCATGCGCTCCATCGCCGACCAGATCGCCGAGAGCCGCGAGGAGTCGCTGCGTCAGCCCGGCCGTCCCAGGCGGTCGCTCGGCCAGCACCAGAGCATCCTGGACGCCATCGCCGAGCGCCGCCCGAAGGCCGCCGCCGCGGCCATGCGCCGCCATGTCCGCACCGTCGCCCAGGTGCGGCTGCTCAACTGGAATCCGGACGACGCCCCGTGAGCCCGCCGCGGCATCCGTTTCCGAGTGTGACCGATCACGGTCTTGGTCTGGACTTTCCCCCCTGGCTCGCTAGGCTCGGCGCGATCGACGCGTGAAAGCGCTCTCACCCGCCGAACCGAAGGGGAACTTCCATGAGACGGAAGCCCGTTGTCCGTGCCGGACTGTCCGCACTCCTCGTCCTCGGTGCCCTCTCGGGCGCCGGCGGGGCCTTCTCGACCGCCGCCGCGGCATCCGGCGCCGACGCCCCCGCGGCGAAGCCCGCCGGCGCGTCGGCGCCGTCCGCCGGCCTCGTCCGCGCGCTCGGCCGTGACCTCGGCCTGACCGCGGACCAGGCGCGCGAGCGGCTCGGCCAGGAGGCCGCCGCCATGAAGCTGGAGTCCAAGGCCGAGCGCGCCGCCGGCGCGTCCTACGGCGGCTCGTGGTTCGACACGAGCAGCGGAAAGCTGGTCGTCGGCGTCACCGGCGCCGAGCGGGCCGCGTCGGTACGGGCTACGGGCGCCACCACCCGGATCGTGCAGCACAGCGCCGCCGCACTCGACGCGGCCACGGCGCGCCTCGATGACAAGGCCCGGAAGAAGGCCGCCCCGGCCGGGGTGAGCAGTTGGAGCGCCGACCCCCGCGCGGGCGGCGTCGTGGTCCGGGTCCGCGAGGGCAGCGAGGGCGACGCCGCCGTCCGCGCCTTCCTCCGCGAGGCCAAGCGCTCGTCCTCGGTCCCGGTCACCGTCGAGAAGGCCCCCGCCCAGGCGCCGACGACCTTCGCCGCCGGTACGGTCGGCGGCGACCCGTACTACACCGGCAACGTCCGCTGCTCCATAGGCTTCTCGGTCCAGGGCGGCTTCGTCACCGCCGGACACTGCGGCCAGGCGGGCGGCTCCGTCAGCGGCTGGGACGGCTCGTACATCGGCAACTTCCAGGGCTCCTCGTTCCCCGGCAACGACTACGCCTACGTCAGCGTCGGCAGCGGCTGGTGGACCGTGCCGGTGGTGCTCGGCTGGGGCACCGTTCCCGACCAGTTGGTCCGCGGTTCCAACGAGGCCCCGATCGGCGCCTCCATCTGCCGTTCCGGCTCCACCACCCACTGGCACTGCGGCACGGTCCTGGCCAAGAACGAGACCGTGAACTACAGCCAGGGCGCGGTGTACGAGATGACCAAGACCAGTGTGTGCGCCGAGGGCGGTGACTCCGGAGGCTCGTTCATCAGCGGCGACCAGGCCCAGGGCGTGACCTCGGGCGGCTGGGGCAACTGCTCCGGCGGCGGCGAGACCTGGTACCAGCCGATCAACGAGATCCTGTCGGTGTACGGCCTGCGGCTGCACACCGCCTGACGGGGCGGTACGGAGACAAGACGACGGGGCGGGCCGCCCGGCCCGCCCCGTCGCAATCGTTTCAGCGCCTATCCGTGGTGGTGCGCGGACAGCTGGTGCGGGTCGTGGCCGGGGATGGTGCCATCGGCCTTGGCGACCAGGAACAGCCCGGCCATGCCCATGTCGGAGTGGCTCTGGACATGGCAGTGGTACATCCAGGCGCCGGGGCCGACGTTCTCCCCGGCGATCACCTGGAAGCCGAAGGAGTCGGCGGGTCCGGTGATCTTGTTGTCGATGACCCGGCTGACATCGTCCGGGCCTTCCAGCAGCCCCGTGCGGTTGTCCGCCCAGCGGTGCCCGTGCATATGGAAGGTGTGGTAGTACTCGCCGTGCGTGATCATGATGATCTCGACGCGGTCGCCCACCGTCGCCCGGAACTCGGGGGCTTCATGCCCCGCCTTGTTGTTGATCGTCATGTCGTTGAAGACGATGGTGAACTGCTTGTCCGGCAGGATGTCGCCCGCCCGCCGCACCACCACGGGGCCGTACAGCCCCTTCCGGAGGCCGCCGGTGCCGTGCGGGGTGCCCACCGCGTGGTCGTGGTAGTGCCAGTAGCCCGCGCTGCCCGGCCGCCAGGTGCCGTCGGCGCGCTTGCCCGGGGCGTGGGTGCGCCAGGTGTAGGTGCGGGTGCCGCCCGGCTCCACGGCGCTGCGGTTGAGCTGGGTGCCGTCGCTGGCCACGTCGTAGTCCAGGCCGTGCACATGGAGGCTGGCCGTGACGTCCATGGTGTTCTCGAACTCGATGTGCAGGGTGTCGCCCTCGGTCAGCTCGATCAGCGGACCGGGGATGGTGGCCTTGCCCTTCTCGAGGCCGTAACCCATCTGGCCGTCAGGCAGCTTCTCGGCGTAGAGCTTGAGATGGCGGACCGCCCCGCCCGCGGTCGCGGTGCGGACCGCGCCGGACGGGGCCTTCGGCGCCTTCGCGGCGGCGGAGGAGGTGAGGGCCAGCGGTCCGACGGCCGCGGCGGCCGCGCCGCCGGTGAAGAGCCGTCTGCTGAGACCGCGTCTGGAGGTGATGCCGGGTGCGTCGCTCATCGTTCTCCCAAATCGCTGTGGATCCCCTGCCGTTGACGATGCGCAGATGCCCCGGGGTGCTTTCACGGTAGCCGGGGCAGCCTCGTTCATCCACACTCAGGACAAAGTTCGTTGAGTTGCGGTCATAGGTATTGGCGGGTTGCGAAAAGCCGTCTAGCTTCCTTCAGCGGTGGTTTCCGGTATGTGAGAGGGATGGGTGACCCATGCGGGACAAACCGTACCAAATGCCCTCAAGGTGGAGAGGGATGACAGTCGGTCGGCTGCGGAAGAGACGCGCGGGGGTGGCGGCACTGCTCTTCGGCGCGCTCACCGCGACCCTGCTGGGCGGGTCCCCCGCCAGCGCCCGGCCCGAGGATCGTGCGCCACTCACGCTGCCGTCCCCGCCCGGCGGGGACAACGTCCGGGTCCTGGTGTTCCACGGCTCGGCGGGGGACGAGCCGGCCACGGTGAACGCGGGCATCGAGGCCATCGAGAAGATCGGCGACCAGGGCCCCGCGGCGACCCGGTTCACCGTCGACGCCACCGCCGACGCCTCGGTCTTCACCAAGCCCAAGCTCGGCAAGTACAACGCCGTGGTCTTCCTGACCGGCTCCGGCGATGTGCTCGACCCCGAGCAGGAGGCGGGGCTCGAGGCGTACATGAAGGCGGGCGGCGGCTTCCTCGGCATCCATGACGCGGCCCGCAACGAGCCGTACTCCGACTGGTACAGCGGGCTGATCGGCGCCCGCCCGGCGGCCACCAGCCCGGGCACCGCCCAGCGGGCCGTGGTGGAGGTCGGCGACCGCGTCCACCCGGCCACCAAGGAGCTGCCGCTGGAGTGGAAGCGCACGGACACCTGGTTCAACTGGAAGGACAATCCCTCCGGCACGGTGCACACCGTGGCCCGGGTCCGCGAGTCCAGCTACCAGCCGGGCACCGGCGCCAACGGCTGGGATCACCCGATCTCCTGGTGCCGCGACTACGACGGCGGCCGCTCCTTCTACACCGGGATGGGCGGTACGGTCGCCACCTTCCAGGAGACCGACTTCCGCGCCCATCTGCGGGGCGCGCTGCTGTGGACCACCCGTCTCTCGAGCGCCGACTGCAAGGCCACCATCAACGCGAACTACAAGGCCGAGCGCGTCACCAAGCCCAATCAGCCGGGCCAGTCCGACCAGATCGGCGAGCCGCACGGCCTCGTCGTCGCCAAGGACGGCCGGGTGCTCTACATCGGCCGCGGCGGCGGTGACAACAGCGCGCCCGTGGTCACCGACTGGAACGACCCGGAGATCGGCAAGGGCCAGGGCCAGATCCATGTCTACGACCCGGCCACCGGAAAGGTGACGCTCGCGGGCGCCGTGACCGTCTTCGGCAACAAGGGCGGCGGCGATGAGCTGATCAAGAACGAGGAGGGGCTGCTCGGCATCGAGCTGGATCCGGGCTTCCTCGACAACGGCTGGGTGTATCTCCACTACACGCCGCACTCCCGGATCAACCGGGACACCCAAATGGCCGAGCGCCGCGTCTCCCGCTTCACCATGGACCTGAAGACCAACAAGCTGGACCTCGGCTCGGAGAAGGTCCTGCTCTCCTGGCCGGTCCAGATCCACAGTTGCTGCCATGCGGGCGGCGGGATGTCCTGGGACTCCAAGGGCAATCTCTACATCGCCACCGGCGACAACAACTCCTCGCAGTTCAGCGACGGCTACTCCGGCAACAACCCGCAGCCGAACTACAAGGGCGTCTCCTTCTCCGACGCCCGCCGCACTGCGGGCAACACCAACAACCTCAACGGCAAGATCCTGCGGATCCACCCCGAGGACGACGGCACCTACACCCTCCCCGAGGGCAATCTCTTCACCGGTAAGGAGCCCGACGAGGGCGGGGGCAAGACCCGTGGCGAGATCTATGTGATGGGGGTGCGCAACCCGGCCCGGATCTTCGTGGATCAGAAGACCGACATCCTCTACGCGGGCTGGGTCGGCCCCGACGCGGGCGAGCCCAGCACCACCTGGGGCCCGGCCAAGTACGACACCTTCGCCGCCATCACCAAGCCGGGCAACCACGGCTGGCCGTACTGCATGGGCAACAAGCAGCCCTACCGGGACCGCAATCTTCCCGACCCCAGCAAGCCCCTGGGCTGGTACGACTGCGACCACCCCAAGAACGAGTCGCCCAACAACAACGGTCTGGTGAACCTGCCGCCCATCACCGGGAACACCATCTGGTACTCGCCCCAGGGCGGCGCCCCCGACTATCCGCGGGACGCGAACGGCATCCCGAGCTACAAGGCGTCCGAGGCCAAGTTCCTGCTGCCGTGGCTCAAGGGCGGCGGTCAGGCCACCATGAACGGCCCGGTCTACCGCTACGACGCCGACAGCGACTCCACCACCAAGTGGCCCGCCTACTGGGACGGCAAGTGGTTCGTCGGCGACTTCTACGACGCCGACCAGCCGCGCCACGCGGTGGTGACCGACCCGAAGACCGTCGGCAAGGGCGGTCTGCCGGTGCACGCCGAAACCCTGAAGAAGATCATCCCGGTGGGCGCCGACGGCATCCGCAACCTCATGGACTGGAAGTTCGCCCCGGACGGCTCGCTCTACGTCCTCGACTACGGGCGCGGCTTCTTCACCTCCGACTCCAAGTCGGCGCTGTGGCACATCACCTACACCGGCGGCGAGCCCACTCCGCTCGCCAAGGACCTGGCCAGGAAGGCGGAGTGACCGTGAAACGAAGGCGCCCCGAACCCAGCAGACCCTGGCTGCCCCTCCTCGCCGCGCTGCTCATGATCCTCGGGCTGAGCTCGGCGACGGCGACGGCGGCCCACGGGCAGAACGACACCCGGCAGGCCGCACAGCAGACCCTCACCTGGACCGCGGGTGACGACATCACCAAGTACGCCTCGGCGCCCACCACCGCGGTCGCCGGGAAGACCACCATCGTCTTCGAGAACAGCACGGCCACCGGCAACACCATGGGGATGCCGCACACCCTGACCTTCGATGTCTCCGACCCCGAGTACAACAACGACGTTCCGCTGAACATCCTGGCCAACCCCTCGGACGACAGCGGCGGCAAGCACACCGCCGAGGTCACCCTCAGCCCCGGCCGCTACCGCTACCACTGCACCATCCCCGGCCACGGCCAGATGCAGGGCATCCTGGTGGTCACCGACGGCGGCGGTGGCGAGGACACCACCGCGCCCGACGCCACGGCGAAGGTCGAGGGCGAGAAGAACGCGGACGGCGCCTACATCGGGATGGCCACCGTCACGGTGTCCGCCACCGACGAGGGCTCGGGCGTGGACCGGATCGAGTTCGCGGAGGGGGACGGGGCGTTCCAGCCGTACACCGCCCCGGTGATGGTCCACCAGGTGGGCGCGCACACCATCCGCTACCGGGCCGTGGACAAGGCCGGGAACGTGTCGGAGGTGAAGTCGGTGGACTTCACCGTGGTGGCGCCGCCGACGGACGACACCACGGCGCCCGAGACCTCCGCCACCGTCTCCGGTGAGAAGGACCCGTCCGGTGCGTACATCGGCATGGCCACCGTGACCATCACCGCCTCCGACACCGGCTCCGGGGTCAACCGGATCGACTACGCCCTGGGCCAGGGGGAGTTCCAGCCCTACACCGGTCCGGTGATGGTCCATGACGCGGGCTCCCACACGGTGCGCTACCGGGCGGCGGACAAGGCGGGCAACGTGTCGGAGGTGAAGTCGGTGGACTTCACCGTGGTGGCCCCGCCGGCCGAGGACACCACACCCCCGGCGGTCTCCGCGACGGTCGACGGAACGAAGAACTCCGACGGTGCCTATGTGGGCAGCGCCAAGGTCTCGCTCACCGCGGCCGATGACGACTCCGGGGTGGAGAAGGTCGAGTACTCCCTGGACAGCGGTCCGTATCTCGCCTACACCACCCCCGTGGCGGTGGACCGGGTGGGCCGCCACACCGTCGCGTACCGCGCCACCGACAAGGCGGGCAACACCTCCGAGGCGCGGCAACTGGCGTTCACCGTGGCCGAGGGCGGCGGGGTGCCCGCACCCGCGTGCCCGGAGTGGGACGAGCGCCTTACGGTGATCGTCGGCACGGTGGACACCGGCGTCCCCAACCGCATCACCCGTAGCCGCTGCACCATCAATGAGCTGATCGAGGACGAGAAGGACTGGTCCTCCCACGCCCTCTTCCTCAAGCACGTCACCACCGTCACCGACAAGCTGCTCACCGACGGCGTGATCGACCAGCGCGAGTACCGGGCGATCAACAAGGCGGCCAAGCAGTCCGGGATCGGCAAGCCCGGTCAGGACGAGGGCTACCGCCCGCTGTTCGACGGCACCAAGAAGTCCTACGACAAGTGGCAGCACGTGGGCGGCGGGGCCTTCGGTCTCAATGACGACGGCAGCATCACCAGCAGCACCTCGGTCGAGGGCATGGGCATGCTGTGGTTCCCGCAGCGGACCTACGACGACTTCTCGCTGAAGCTCCAGTTCCGCGATGACGCACCCGGGACGGGCAATGCCAACGGCGGTGTCTTCGTGCGCTTCCCCTATGTGCACGACCACCCCGAGGAGTCCCGTCCGGAGTGGGTCGCCATCAAATACGGGCACGAGGTGCAGATCCTCGACCGCCCCGACGGCGATATGTACAAGACCGGATCGATCTACGGTTTCGACCGGGTCGGGCTCAGTGGCGCCGGGGTCACCCCCAAGGGAAGCTGGAACGACTATGAGATCCGGGTGGTCGGTCAGCACTACTCGATCTACCGCAATGGTGTGCTGCTCAATGAGTTCGACAACACCGGCGGCCAGGAGTTCACCCCGCCGCGCGGGGACGACCCCGGCACGGACGGCCGTCGGTACTCCTCCGGGTACATCGGTCTCCAGGTCCACAGCACCGATGATGTGATCTCGTACCGCGACATCCGCATCAAGGAGCTGTAGGACAGCCCGCGTACGGCGTGAGGAACAGCGCGAGAACGGCGCGATGAGATGAGTGGCCGCCGGAGCACCCCAGCCCCCGGCGGCCACCGTCTTGTGGCACGGCCTGACGTTACCTCAGGTAACACCCGTCGGTAACCCCCACTGGGATTGCCATACGGTCAGGAGGCCAGAGTGTCCAGAATCCCCTGCCCGTACTTCACCAGCTTGTTCTCGCCGACCCCGCTCACCGTGCCGAGCTCCTCGAGCGTGGTGGGGGAGAGGATCGCGATCTCGCGCAGAGTGGCGTCATGGAAGACCACATACGCGGGGACGCCCTGCTCCTTCGCGGCCGCCGCACGCCAGGCGCGCAGCCGCTCGAAGACCGGCACGGCCTCCTCCGGCAGATCCACCGGGGCCTTCTTGGACTTCCCCGAAGCGTCCGTCTTCGCCTTGGCGGCGCGCGGCGCCTTCTCCGGCTCGCGCCGCAGCCTGACCTCGCGCCGCTGGCCCAGCACCTCCGAGCTCGTGTCGGAGAGCACCAGCGTGCCGTAGTCCCCCTCGATGCCGATCAGCCCCTGCGCCAGCAACTGCCGTACCACGCCGCGCCATTCGGCCTCGCGCAGCTCCGTGCCGATGCCGAACACCGAGAGGGCGTCATGGTCGAACTGGATGACCTTGGCCGTCTTCTTGCCGAGCAGGATGTCGATGATCTGCCCCGCGCCGAACTTCTGGTTGCGCTCCCGCTTGAGCCGCACCACCGTGGACAGCAGCTTCTGCGCGGGGATCGTGCCGTCCCAGGACTCCGGGGGCGTGAGGCAGGTGTCGCAGTTCCCGCAGGGGGTGGACTCCTGGCCGAAGTAGGCCAGCAGCCCCACCCGGCGGCATTCCAGCGTCTCGCACAGCGCCAGCATCGCGTCGAGATGGGCGCCGAGGCGGCGCCGATGGGTGTCGTCGCCCTCGGAGGTGTCGATCATCTTCCGCTGCTGGACGACGTCCTGGAGCCCGTACGCCAGCCATGCGGTGGAGGGCTGCCCGTCCCGCCCGGCGCGGCCGGTCTCCTGGTAGTAGCCCTCGACGGACTTGGGCAGGTCCAGATGGGCCACGAACCGCACATCGGGCTTGTCGATGCCCATGCCGAACGCGATCGTGGCCACCACGACCAGACCGTCCTCCCGCAGGAAGCGCGCCTGGTGCTCGGCGCGCATCCGCGCGTCCAGCCCGGCGTGGTAGGGCACCGCGTCGATGCCCTGGGCGACCAGGAACTCGGCCGTCTTCTCCACCGAGGAGCGGGACAGGCAGTAGACGATCCCCGCGTCGCCCGCGTGCTCGGCCCGCAGCAGCTCCAGAAGCTGCTTCTTGGGCTCGTTCTTGGGGGCGATCCGGTACTGGATGTTCGGACGGTCGAAGCTGGCCACGAAGTGCAGCGCGTCCTGCAGCTTCAGCCGGGACGCGATCTCCGAGTGGGTGGCCTCGGTGGCGGTCGCGGTCAGCGCGATCCGGGGCACGGTGGGCCAGCGCTCATGCAGCTCGGACAGGGCCAGATAGTCGGGCCGGAAGTCGTGCCCCCACTGGGCCACACAGTGCGCCTCGTCGATGGCGAACAGCGAGATCGTGCCCCGGTCCAGCAGCCGCAGCGTGGACTCGACCCGCAGCCGCTCCGGCGCGAGATAGAGCAGGTCCAGCTCGCCCGCGAGGAACTCGGCCTCGACCATCCGCCGCTCGTCCAGGTCCTGGGTGGAGTTGAGGAACCCGGCCCGCACCCCGAGGTTCCGCAGCGCGTCGACCTGGTCCTGCATCAGCGCGATCAGGGGGGAGACGACGACGCCGACGCCCTTCCGCACGAGCGCCGGGATCTGGTAACACAGCGATTTGCCACCGCCGGTCGGCATGAGGACGAGCGCGTCACCGCCGGCCACGACATGGTCGATGATCTCCTGCTGACCTCCCCGGAACGCGTCGTAACCGAAGACGCGGTGCAGCACGCCGAGCGCGTCGCTCGCGTCGGTGCCGAGCGCGGCGCTCGTATCGGGGCCGGTGTCGGGAAGAGCCATCCGCCGATTCTAGGGGGCCCGCGGGAACCCGCGGTGACCACCTGTGGACAACCGGCCGGATGGGGCAAGGTGTGTGGGCACAGTGGCCGATGAGATGGGCGACGTGTCATGCTCATGCCCACCTGCTTTGTCCGTCCTTCCCCCACAAGGAGGCCGATCGTGAGATCCAGCAAGTTCGTCCGTGCCTTACCCGCCGCGGTGACGGCGGTGCTCGCCCTGACGGCCGGACAGGCCGTGGCCGCTCCCGCCTCCGCCGCCCCGGCGGAGCACACCGCCGCCGCGCGGATCGTGACGTACGACGCCGGCGGGGCGGCCGAGTTCAAGGACGCGGTCTCCAAGGGGGCGGCGATCTGGAACGAGAGCGTGGCCAACGTGGAGCTGAAGCCGGCCGCGTCCGGGCAGCAGGCCAACGTCCGCATCATCGCGGACAACGGCTGGCCCCGCACCCTCTCCACCGGACTGGGCCGCGGCACGATCTACTTCGGCCGTCAGGCCGTCGACGAGGGCTACAACACGGTGCGGATCTCCTCGCATGAGCTCGGTCATATCCTCGGCCTGCCGGACATGAAGCCGGGGCCGTGCTCGAGCCTGATGTCCGGCTCCACCGCCGGGATCCCCTGTACCAACCCCTACCCGAACACCGCCGAGAAGGCCGAGGTCGAGGACAGCTTCGGCCTGGTGGGCGTGACGGCCGCGCCGCGGATGTACCGGGACTGAACCGGGCGGGCCGGGAGCGCCAGGCTCCCGGCCCCCTCACCCGCCCGGAGCGGTCCGTCGTCAGACGGTGATCACCTCGACGTCGGGCAGCGCCCGGAAGGGACCGAGCCGGTCATCGGTGGCCCCGCTGTCGGTGACCAGCGTCCACGGCCGGTCCAGCGGCGCCCAGGCGGTGAACGGTGACTGGCCCAGCTTGCTGCTGTCGGCGAGGACGTACAGCTCCTTGCCGCGGTCGGCCATCATCTCCTTGAGCGAGGTCTGCTGGAGGCTCGCCTCGCAGATGCCCCGCCGCGCGTCCAGCCCGTCGGCGCCGAGGAAGACCTTGTCCGCGGTCAGCCGGGACAGGGTCAGCTCGGCGAGCGGCCCGACAAAGCCCTGGCTGACATGGCGCAGGGTCCCGGCGAGGGTGATCAGCTCGACGCCGTCCGCCTCGGCCAGCTCGCGCAGCGCGGTGAGCCCGCTGGTGATCACGGTCAGATCGGTACGGGCGCGCAGATGGTGGGCGAGCCGTCCGGTCGTGGTGCCGGCGTCGAGGATGGCGGTGTCGCCCGGCCCGATCCGCGCTGCCGCCCAGCGCCCGATCCGGTCCTTCTCGGCGACCGCGAGCCCGCTGCGCTGTCCGAGGGTGGGCTCGACGGTGTGACCCGCGCTCATCGCGCCGCCGTAGGTGCGGGCGATGACGCCCTGTTCGGTCAGAAGCGCGAGATCCCGGCGGATGGTGGAGGGGGTCACCTCCAGCGAGCGGGCCAGCTCCTCCACGGCGACCGTGCCATCGGTCTGGATCATTCGGGCGATCAGTTCCCGGCGGTCCCCGGCGCGCAGCCGTCTGCGCTCCTCCACACCGGCCTCCTGGCTCATGGCGGCCCCCATCCTTCCCTCACCCTGCGCGACTCTGCGCAGCCCTGAGCAACATTATCAGTCTGCGCATTCCGCGCTGTTTCCTCGCGGACACTGCGCAGAGTCTTGCGTGTTACGTGCAATCGTGCGAGCGTTCCGCTCACAACACGCATGGAGGGGGAGGTCGCATGACGGCGGACAGTGTGCCGGCGCAGGTCGGAACGGGGGGCGAGGCGCCGTCCGACGATCCGTACGCACCGCGGTCGGGCGACATCAAGGAGCCGCCGCGCGATCTCCGCGGAACGGTGCGCCGGCTGGGCCCCGGGATGATCCTCTCCGCCGCCGTGGTCGGATCCGGTGAGCTGATCACCACCACCTCCCTGGGCGCCAAGGCGGGCTTCGTGCTGCTGTGGCTGGTCATCGCCAGCGCGCTGGTCAAGGTATGGGTGCAGATGGAGCTGGCCCGCTGGACCATTCTCACCGGCAAGACGGCCCTGGCCGGCTACAGCCAGGTCCCTCCCAAGGTGGGCCGGGTCGGCTGGATCAACGTGCTGTGGATCCTCATGGACTTCGCCAAGATGCTCCAGCGCGGAGGCATGATCGGCGGTGCCGCCGCCGCGTTCAGCATCCTCGCCCCGATCGGCGGCGCACCGCTGGGCCGCACCTCGCTCACCGTCTGGACCGTGATCGTGGTCGCCTCCGTCGTCGCGCTGATGTACACGGGCCGCTACGGGCTGGTGGAGAAGGCCGGGTTCATCACCGTCGTCTTCTTCACCCTCTCCACCGTCGCCCTCGCGGTCGGGCTGCCCTGGACCGATTTCGGCTACGGCGGCTCCGACCTGGCCTCCGGGCTGACCCTGTCCATCCCCGCCGGGACGCTCGGCTTCGCCGTCGCCATGTTCGGCATCACCGGTGTCGGCGCGGATGAGATGACCACCTACACCTACTGGTGTCTGGAGAAGGGCTACGCCCGCTGGACCGGCCCCGACGACGGCACCGAGGCCCGGGCCCGGCGCGCCGAGGGCTGGATCCGGGTGATGCGGATCGACGCGCTCACCTCATGGGTCGTCTGCACCCTGTGCACGCTCTCCTTCTACATCATCGGCGCGGCCATCCTGCACCGGCAGAAGCTGGTGCCCGAGGGCAACGACATGATCACCACGCTGTCCCGGATGTACACCGACACCCTCGGTCCCGCGGGCAAGTACGTCTTCCTCATCGGCGCCATCGCCGTCCTCTACTCCACGATCATCGCCTCCACCGCGAGCGTGCCGCGGCTGTGGACCAACACCCTCGGACTGCTCGGCGTGTTCGACTGGCGGAACGTCAAGGCCCGGCAGCGCGTCATCCGCCTGCTCACCGTCGTCCTGCCGCCCGTGTGGGCCGCCTTCTACCTCTATCTGCAGGAGCCGGTGCTGATGGTGCAGGCCGGGGGCATCGCGGGCGGGATCTTCCTGCTCGCGGTCGTGATCGCGGTCTGGCGGCTGCGCGCCACGGAGGTCGATCCGCGGTTCCGCCGCAACCCGGTGCTGAACGGCGCGCTGATGCTCAGCAGTACGGCCATCGGCGCCCTGGGAATCTATTCGGTCCTCGACGTCCTCGGGTTCGGGGTGGGGAGTTGAGCGCGTTGAACGAGGCGAACGAGGCCGGGGGAGCCACCGGCCACGACGTCCTGGTGACCACACCCAGCTTCGGACAGCATGCGAGCGGGCCCTGGGAGGTGTTCGAGGCCGCCGGGGTGCGGGCGCGCACCGCGAGCGCGGCGCATCCGCTCACCGAGCGGCAGTTGATCGAGGAGGCCGAGGGCGTCAAGGCGCTGGTCGTCGGGCTCGACCCGGTGACGGCGGCCGTCCTGGACGCGGCACCGGGGCTTAACGTCGTCGCCAAACACGGCGTCGGCACCGACAACATCGACCTGGCCGCGGCCGCCGCCCACGGTGTCCGCGTGGTCAACGCCCCCGGGAGCAACACCACCGCGGTCGCCGATATGACGATGGCCCTGCTGCTGGCCGCCGTACGGCGGATCGTGCCCGCGCACGCCTCGGTCACCGGCGGCCGCTGGGACCGCTTCTTCGGGCCCGAACTGGCCGGACGCACCCTCGGCATCGTCGGCTTCGGCCGCATCGGACAGGCGGTCGCCCGCCGCGCCCGGGGCTTCGACATGGACCTCATCGCCTACGATCCCCACCTTCCCGCCGCCGTCTTCGCCGAGCAGAAAGTGCCGGCCGTGACCCTCGACGAGCTGATCGCGGCCGCCGATGTGATCACCCTGCATCTGCCGATGCCGTCCGGCGGACCGCTGCTCGGCCGCGCCGAACTGGCGGCCATGAAGCCGGGATCCTGCGTCATCAATACGGCGCGCGGCGGGCTGGTCGACGAGGGCGCCCTGGCCGAGCTGCTGCACAGCGGGCATCTCGCCGCGGCCGGTATCGACGTGTTCGCCACCGAGCCCCCCACCGGGAATCCACTGCTCACCGCCCCCAACGCGGTGCTGACCCCGCACTGCGCCGCGTTCACCCAGCAGGCCAACGCCGCGATGGGCACCACCGTGGCCGCCGATGTGGTGCGCGTCCTGCGCGGGGAGGAACCGGTGAACGCCGTGGTGTGAACGCGCCATGGCCCACCCCGTAGCCGCTTGCGGGAAAGCTCCTGAGCCCAGATACGAGAGAGAACGAGAGAAGCTGACAGCATGAACACTTCCCCCGCCGACTTCGCCGCCCGGCTGCGCGCCCGCCAGCGGATCATCGGCTACTGGGTCGTCCTCGACAACCCCGTGGGCACCGAGCGCCTGGCCGGGCTCGGCTACGACTACATCTGCGTCGACGCCCAGCATGGCCTCCTCGACTACAAGGGCACCCTCGGCGCGATGACCGCCATCGACGCCCGCGGCACCGCCGCCGGTATGGTGCGCGTCCCGGCCAACGACGGCTTCTGGATCGGCCAGGCCCTGGACGCAGGGGCCCGCGGGGTCATCGTCCCGCTGGTCAACACCGCCGAGGAGGCCGCCGCCGCGGTTGCCGCCTGCCGCTACCCCCCGCTCGGGGTGCGCTCCTACGGCCCGATGCGCTCGGGCCTGCGCGTGGGCCCCGCCCCGGCCGAGGCCAATCAGCAGGTCGCCTGCATCGTGATGATCGAGACGGCTCAGGCACTGGCCAACACCGCGGAGATCTGTGCCACGGACGGGCTCGACGGCGTCTACATCGGCCCCTCCGACCTCACCATCGCACTCGGCGGCCGGACCTCGACCGATACCTCGGTGGCGGAGAAGTTCGAGGCGGCGCTGGCGAAGGTCGCCGAGGAGGCACGGACCGCGGGCATCGCCGCCGGAATCCACTGCCCGGACGGGGCGACGGCGGCGGGGCGCCTGGCCCAGGGCTTCACCTTCGCCACCGTCAGCAGCGACCTGGTCCACCTGGAGCAGGCGGCGGCGGCACATTTGCGCGACGCGACCGCCTGAACGCATCCCCCGGGTCCCGGGGGCGGCGGAGCCCACGGGACGGGGGTCCGGGGGCTCCGCCCCGGCAAAAGCCCCCGGCCCCGGTCAGCTCTCCACGCGCAGCGGCGGGTCCGTCAGGCCCCGGGCCCTCGGCAGCAGCACCGTCCGCAGGGCGACCCCGGGGGAGAGCAGACGGGACGGACCCGCCGCGAGATACGTGACGTCACGGAACGCCGCGCCCACCACCGGGTCGATCGCGGCGCGGTCCGCCAGCCGCCCGAAGTACCAGCTCCGCAGCCGCTCGGCCGCCCCGGGCGGCGTGGTGCCCGCGTCCGCGGCGTACGGGCGGTCCGCGCCGACGGCGGTCAGCCAGGCGGTGTCGCTCGCCCGGGCCACGGCGCGCTGTGCCGTGGCCGCGAAACCGGGCCGCAGACCTGATTCGGCCAGGCAGCGGCGCAGGGCCAGCCCGCTGAGGGCGGCCACCGCCATGCCCTGACCGTAGATCGGGTTGAAGGTGCAGGCGGCATCCGAGACCGCGAGAAACCCCTCGGGCAGCGCGCCCGGGGTGTCGTAGTGGCGGCGGCGGTTGGAGGTGTCGCGGAACCCGTACGGCGGGGACACCGGCTCACAGGTCCGCAGATGTTCATACAGCGTCGGCTCGTTCAGGGACTTGACGAAGCCGAGCACCTCCGAGCCCTCGGTCGGCGGATGCTGGCCGCGCACCCCCGAGAGCGTCAGCAGCCAGTTGCCGCCCTCGACCGGCGACCATGCCGCACCGCGCGGACGGTCCGGGCGCGGCTGGATGACCATCACCATGTCCAGCGGCTCGGCGGGCCGGAACATCTGGGTGCAGTAGCCGATCCCCGCGTCGACGATCTCCTCGCGCGGCGCCGGAGCGCCCAGTTCCGCCAGCCACTTGGGGGCGCGCGAGCCGCGTCCCGAGGCGTCGACGACCAGATCGGCGGGCAGCTCCCGGCCGGTGCGCCCGGCGTCGCGCGCCCGCACCCGTACGCCGGTCACCCGGTCCGCGCCGCCGAGCAGCCCGATGGCCTCGGTGCCCTGGAGCACCTCCACCCGGGTCCCGGATCCCTCGGCATCGGCCAGCACCCGCGCCCGTACGGTGGCGTCGAACAGCGCCCGGGTGCAGCTCGTCGTGGCGTGTCTGCCCTCGTGGAAGCGGCGCTGCCAGCCGTTGGGAGCCTTGGTGATCACATCGCGCGGCGCCTCCAGGCGATGGGCGCCCGCCGCCTCCAGCTCACCGTTCAGTCCGGGGAACAGCTCTTCCAGGGCGCGCCGCCCGCCGCTGAGGAAGACATGCAGATGACGGCCCTGGGGCACGCCCTTGCGGAAGGCGGGCTGCTCCGGGTAGCGGTCGCGCTCCACCAGGGTGACCGTGTCCACGTGGCCGAGGAGCGCCCCCGCGGCCAGTGTGCCCGCGAGCCCTCCGCCCACCACCACCGCGTCGCCCTTGCCCATCTGCCCGCCCTCCCGCCGACCGTGATCATTGACGGCCCAAGCCTGGTGTGCCGGGCCTGGGCCGTCAACCACGTACGGTTACGGGACGACCACGATCTTCCGGCCCTGTCCTGCCTTGAACTGGTCGAGTGCCTGGGGGTACTCCTCCAGCGGCAGCCGGTGGCTGATGAAGATCTTCGGGTCCAGCACGCCGGTCGCGAACAGCCCGGCGGCACGCTCATAGCTGTGCAGCACGGCCATGGAGCCGGTGATGGTGATCTCCTGGTTGTAGATCTTGTACGGCTCGATGGTGGCCCGCGTCGCGTAGTCGGCGACACCGAACTGCAGGAACGTTCCGGCCTTGGCCACCCGGCCCAGGCCGTCCTGAATGGCGGCCTGGTTGCCGGTGGCGTCGATGACCACGTCCCAGCCGCGCGGCTGCTCCAGCTCGTCCGCCGAGGCGGCGGACCGGGTGCAGCCGAGGGTGCCGGCGGTGGCCAGCCGCTCGGAGTTGACGTCGAGCATGTCCACGCTGGCGGCGCCGGTCCGCTTGGCCAGCTCCAGCATCATCAGCCCCATGGTGCCGGAGCCGTAGATGAGCACCTCGGCGCCCAGGTTGCCGTTGAGCACGTCATAGCCGCGCACCGCGCAGGACAGCGGCTCGATCAGGGCCGCGTCGGCCACGTCCACATGCTCGGGCAGCTTGACGCAGTTGGCCACCGGGGCCACCGCGAACTCGGCGGCCCCGCCGGCGACGCTGACCCCGATCGCGTTCCAGTTGTCGCACAGATTGCCCCGGCCGATCCGGCAGTAACGGCACTCGTGGCAGTGCAGGGAGGGGTCGACCGCGACCCGGGCGCCCACCTCCAGCTCGGTGACACCGCTGCCGATGCCCACGACCACACCGGCGAACTCGTGCCCGGGCACGATCGGCAGCGTGGGCGCGAACTCCCCCTGCAGAATGTGCAGATCGGTGCCGCACAGCCCGCAGGCCGCCACGTCCACCACGACCTCACGGGGGCCCGGGGTGGGGTCCGCGACGGTGGCGACGGTGACCTTGCCGGGGGCTTCGATGACAGCGGCCCTCATTTGACTGCTCCTAGCGAAAGGCCCTGGACCAGCTTGTCCTGGGCGGCGAAACCGGCGGCGAGCACCGGCAGAGAAATGACCATCGACGCCGCGCACACCTTGGCCAGGAACAGCCCCTGGCTGGTGACGAACGTGGTCAGGAACGCCGGGGCGGTCTGGGCGACCACACCGGTGAGCACTTGGGCGAAGAGCATCTCGTTCCAGCTGAAGATGAAGCAGATCAGCGAGGTGGCGGCGATGCCCGGGCCCGCGATCGGGGCGACGACCCGCCACAGGATGGTGGGCAGCCGCGCCCCGTCCATCTGGGCGGCCTCGATGATGGACACCGGGACGTCGGCGAGGAAGGACTGCATCATCCACACCGCGATCGGCAGGTTCATCGAGGTGTAGAGGATCACCAACAACCAGACGTTGTCCAGGAAGTTGATGTCCCTGGCGAACAGGAACACCGGCAGCAGTCCGGCCACCACCGGCAGCATCTTGGTGGACAGGAAGAAGAACATCACATCCGTCCACTTGCGCACCGGCCGGATCGACAGCGCGAACGCCGCCGGAAGCGCCAGCACCAGCACGAGGCAGGTGGAGAAGAGGGAGGTGCCCACCGAGTTGAGCAGCGCGGGCCAGGGGCTGGCCCCGCCGCCCACGCCGAAGAAGTCCTTGTACCCGTCCAGGGTCAGCGGAGCGGCCAGCGACGGCGGGTTGGTGGCGGCGTCGGCCTCGGAGTGGAACGAGGTCAGCAGCATCCACAGCACGGGCAGGACGAAGAGGATGCCGATGAACCAGGCCAGTACGCCGAGCGCGGCACCGCGCCGCTCGGCCCGGCGGGTGGCTTCCGGAACGGATGTGATGGGCACCGGGGTGCTCACGGCGGTCATGCGCGGGACGCCTCCTCACGGAAGAGGGACGACACCACGCGCAGCGCGAAGGTGGCGATGATGATCGTGCCGATCACCACCACGACCCCCGCGGCCGATGCCAGCCCGTACTCGTGGGCGTTGTAGAAGGTTTCGTAAATGGTGTACGGCAGGTTGGCGGTGTCCAGGCCACCGCGGGTCATGGTGAAGACGGCGTCGAAGTTCTGCACGATGTAGATGGACCCCAGCAGGGTGCCGAGCTCCAGATAGCGGCGCAGATGCGGCAGCGTCAGGAAGCGGAAGATCTGCCAGGCCCCCGCCCCGTCCAGCCGGGCCGCCTCGATCATGTCCAGCGGGCGGCTCTGCAGCCCGGCCAGCAGGATGAGCATCATGAACGGCGTCCACTGCCAGATCAGCGACGCCTCCACCGCGATCAGCGGCGTATCGGTGAGCCACTCCGGCTGGGGCCCGCCCAGCCAGTTGAGCACGCCGTTGAACAGCCCGTACTCGGGGTTGTACAGCGCGTGCTTCCAGAGCAGCGCCGAGGCCACCGGCACCAGCAGGAACGGCGCGATGAGCATGGTGCGGACCAGGCCCCGGCCGCGGAACTTGCGGTCCAGCAGCAGCGCCAGCAGCAGCCCCAGCACCACGCTGACGATCACCACGGAGGCGGTCAGCAGCACGGTGGTGACGATGGAGTCGCGCAGCGCCTGGTCGCTGAGCACCGTCTTGTAGTTGTCCAGCCCCGCGAAGGCGCGGCGGTCGGGCCGGAACGAGTTCCAGTCGAAGAGCGAGATCACCAGCGTGGCCACGAACGGAAGCTGGGTGACCACGATCAGAAAGATCAGTGCGGGCAGCAGCGGCGCCCGGGTGGCCCACTCCCGGGCCCGGTTCCGCTGCGCCACGGGGCGCCGTGCGGAGGTGGGCGCCGCGGTCGGTGGCCGCTCGCCGCTCACGGATACTGCCGTCGTCGGATTACTCATCGGTACTCCTCGCCGACCTTCTCGGCCAGCTGCTGCGACTTCTTCAATGCCGACTCGACCGATTGCTTTCCGGCGATGGCGGCGCTGATCTCCTGGGCGACCTTGGTGCCCAGATCGGCGAATTCGGGGATGTCGACGAACTGGATGCCGATGGTCGGCCGGGGCTGCACTCCCGGATCACGCGGCTTGGCGCTGAGGATCGCCTTGCGGGTCTCCTCGGAGAAGGAGCCGGCGGTGTCGCGGTAGTCCGGATTGGAATAAGTGGACGACCGCTTGCCCGCGGGTACGTTGGCATAGCCGAAGTTCTTGCCGACCAAGTCCTCGTACTTCTTGCTGGATGCCCAGGAGATGAACTTCCACGCGTTGTCCGGGTGGCGCGTCGCCTTCTGGACGCCCCAGGCCCAGGTGTAGAGCCAGCCCGAGCTGTCGGTCTTCTCCACCGGCGCCTGGACATAGCCGATCTTGCCCTTGACCGGGGACTTGGCGGCCTCCAGCGACCCGGCGGCCGAGGTGGCGTCGTACCACATGGCGCTCTTGCCCTGGGTGAGGTTGTTCAGGCACTCGGCGAAGCCCGACTGGGCCGCACCGGCCTCACCGTGCTTGCGCACGAGGTCGACATAGAACTTGGTCGCCTTGGTGAACTCGGGCGAGTCCAGTTGCGCCTTCCAGTCCTTGGTGAACCAGGTGCCGCCGAAGGTGTTGACCACCGTGGTCAGCGGGGCCATCAGCTCACCCCAGCCGGGCAGTCCGCGCAGGCAGACGCCGTTCATCCCCTTGCGGGCGCCGTCGACCTTGGACGCGATGTCCGCGACCTGCTGCCAGGTGGGCCGCTCGGGCATCTTCAGATGCTTCTCGGCGAGGACGTCCTTGCGGTACATCAGGAACGACGACTCACCGTAGAAGGGCTCGGCGTAGAGCTTGCCGTCCTCGGCGGTGAGCGACTGCCGCATCGAGGGGAGGACGTCCTTCTGGTCGAATGCCTTGTCCTTGGCGGCGTAGCCGTCCAGCGGCATCAGCCAGCCGTTCTTCGCGTAGAAGGGCACCTCGAAATTACTGATGGTGGCCACGTCGTACTGGCGCGCCTGATTGGCGAAGTCCTGGCTGATCTTGTCGCGGACCTCGTTCTCGGGCATCATCGTGAATTTGACCGTGATGCCCGTTTCCTTGGTGAAATACTTCTTGGTGAGCTTCTGCAAGTCCGCCATCTGCGGGTTGTTCACCATCAGAACGCGGATGGTCTTGTCGCCTGAGCTGCCGCCCCCCATACCGGCGCAACCGGTCAGGAGCGCGCCCGCGGTCAGGGCCACCACCGGTATCCGGGCAGCACGAAGAGTCAGGACTGGCATAACGGGTCCAATCGAAGGGACGTGGGGAAGGTGAAAACAGCGGAGGAAGGGCGTCAGACCCTGACGATCTGGGGGCCCAGCAGCGAATAGCGATGTGCCTCGGTCAGCGGTAGACCGGTGTCGGTCACGATCGTTTCGAAGTCCGAGACATCGGCGAACCGGCAGAAGCTGACGGCTCCGAATTTGGTGTGCACCCCGGAGAAGATCTTCCGCCGGGACACCCGCACCACCTGCGCCTTGACCTCGCTGACCGCCGGATCCGGGGTGGTCAGGCCGTACTGGCGGGATATGCCGTTGGCGCCGATGAACGCCAGGTCGATGACGAAGCCCGAGAGCATATGCGTCGCCCAGTGGTCGACGGTGGCCATCGTGCCGCCGCGTACCCGGCCGCCGAGGAGCAGCACGGTGGTGTTGTCACGGGTGGCGAGGCCGGTGGCGGTCGTGAGGGAAGCGGTGATCACGGTGAGCGGCCGGTCCCGGGGCAGGGCCTCCGCGATCAGTTGCGGGGTGAATCCCTCGTCGACGAAGACCGTCTCGGCATCGCCCAGCAGATCGGCGGCCGCGGTCGCGATCCGCGACTTCTCCGGCACATGCATGGTGGTGCGGAAGGCCAGGGTGGTCTCGAAACCGGCGCTCTCCACGGGGTAGGCGCCGCCATGGGTGCGCCGCACCAGTCCGTGCTGTTCCAGGACCCGCAGATCGCGGCGCACCGTCTCCTTGGACACCCCGAGGTCGGCGGCGAGCTTGCCCACATCGACGACGCCGGCACGGCGAGCCGTGTCGAGGATCTCCCGACGGCGTTCCTCGGCGTCCACGCCGCACCTCCTGCCTTCTCTTTCGGCTTGCGTGGCAGTTTTACAAGCGTGCAACAGGAGTGGCCAGCCTTGGCACCGCAGAGATCGTGACTGTATGCGCCCGTTTCACAACCGTTATCTCAGCAGGTCGGAACGGATGAGGCAACGGACGGTGAGGAACCCGGATGCCTGATTATCCCCCCGGCGGGCCCGATTCTCGCCCGTTTACCGAAAGAGGGCGTGAACGGAGCCCGACCGGGCGCCTCCAGATACTGGGGAATGCCCGAACGGACATGTGCTATGAGCGGGCGAGCGCCCCGGAGGCATCCAGAATCCGGCCCGCGACCTTGACCGAGTCCACCAAGGGGTGAAGTGCCAGGGCCCGCAGGGCCGCGCCGCGGGCGATGCCCGAATCGCTGCCCGCTTCGGTCGTGGCCGCCTCGATGGCCGAGCGCTCCACGGCCTTGAGCGACAGCATCAGCCCGAGCTGGTCCGGCGCCACCGCGCCGGTCGCCAGCGGCCGCGCCCCGCCCGCGTCCACCAGGCAGGGCACCTCCACCACGGCGTCCTCGTCCAGCCCGGGGACGGCCGTACGGTTGCGCACGTTGAGGATCAGCGTGGTGCGCTCATCGCGGGCGATGGCCCGCATGATGGCGAGCGCGATCCGGTCGTAGCCGCCGCCGTCCAGATCGCAGGAGTCGCGCTCCCAGCCGCCGGTGGCCTCGCGGCTCTCGGCCATGTACGTGGCCTCGCGCTCCAGCCGGGTGCGCTCCCACGCCCCGAGCGCCCCGGGCGCGCCGGAGCCCGCCGTCTCGTAGAACCGGGCCTGTTGGTCGCGGAGGAACTCCCCACGGGTGGCCGGGGATTGGCGGATCGAGGCCACCGCCTCCCGGTTGAAGTAGTAGTAGTGCAGATACTCGTTCGGCAGCGCGCCGAGCGCCCGCAGCCACTCGGCGCCGAAGAGCTTGCCCTCCTCGAACGACTCCAGGGCGGCGGTGTCGCCGAGCAACTGGGGCAGCCGGTCCCGGCCGTCCACCACCACCCGGCGCAGCCAGCCCAGATGGTTGAGGCCCACATAGTCGTAGACGGCCCGGTCCGGGTCGGCCCCGACCGCCCGCGCGGCGCGGCGGCACAGGCCGACCGGGGAGTCGCAGATGCCGAGCACCCGGTCGCCGAGCACCCGCTGCATCGCCTCGGTGACCATGCCCGCCGGGTTGGTGAAGTTGATGACCCACGCGTCCGGGGCCACGGTGGCGATCCGCTCCGCGATCCGCAGCGCCACCGGGAGCGTGCGCAGCCCGTAGAGCACCCCGCCCGCACCGACGGTCTCCTGCCCCAGCACCCCTTCACCGAGCGGAATCCGCTCGTCGTTCGCCCGGCCTTCCAGGCCGCCCACGCGGATGGCCGAGAAGACGAAGTCGGCGCCGCGCAGCGCCTCGTCCAGATCGGTGGTGGCCCGGACCGCGGGGGCGGTGGCGCGGCCCTCGGCCTGTTCGGCCAGGACCGCGCGGATCGCGTCCAGCCGGCGGGAGTCGGTGTCGTACAGCACCAACTCGGTGCAGCGCCCGGCCTCGTCCCCGGTGTCATCGAGCAGGGCCCGGTACACCAGGGGCATACGGAACCCGCCGCCGCCCAGCACAGTCAGCCTCATACGGTCACTACCTCCACATCGGCCTCGCGGAATACGGCGAGCGTCGCCGGGTCGGATGTCTTGTTGGTGATCAGGGTGTCGATCCGCTCCGGTCCGCAGATCCGGGCGAGGCCGGTGTCACCGGGGAACTTCCCCGCGGTGGCGAGCAGCACCACCTCCCGGGTGGCGCCGAGCATGGCCCGTTTGACCGGCACCTCCACATGGGTGCTGTCCAGCACGCTGCCGTCGGGGAGGACCCCGCTCGCACCGAGGAAGAGCCGGCCGACCCGAAGCTGGCGGAGGTTGGACTCGGTGAGAAAGCCGACCAGGGAGCGGTAGTTGGCGCGCACCTGCCCGCCCAGCAGGATCAGGGTCACCTGCGGGTCGTCGCGCAGCTCGTCGTAGACCGCGAGATTGCTGGTCACCACGGTGACCGGACGGCCGCGCAGCAGCTTGGCGAGCTGGAGGGTGGTGGTGCCGATGTCCAGCAGCAGTACATCGCCGTCCGCGATCAGCTCCGCGGCGGCGCGGGCGACGGCCTCCTTGTCGGCCAGGTCGTCCACCGCCACCTCGCCGAACGGGCGCTCCTCGTCCTCGGTGGGTGCCGCCACCGCGCCGCCGTAGACCCGGGTGAGCCGGCCCGCCCGGCCCAGTTCGGTGAGGTCCCGGCGGGCGGTGGCCTCGCTGATGCCCAGACGCGTGGCGATCTCCCCGATGGGCAGCACGCCCTCCTCGCCGAGGATGCTCAGCAGCTTCTCGTGGCGGGTCTCTCGCAGCATGGTGGCAACGTACTCCAGATGAGCGAGTGTGCGCGACTGTGATCGACCTCTTGCATTCAACACGGCCGAGGTGCAAGGTGTCGCTCACGCCACATCGGCGCGAACAGGCCATGCCGCACAAGGAAAGGCACGTCGGTGAGCACCACGGCCGCAACACCCGATCCGATCCAGCCGATCGACCCGCTCGCGGCGCTGCGCGCCGCCACGGACCCCGAGCACGACGTGTACCTCACCGGCACCGTGTTCCTGGACATCATCTTCACCGGGCTCGACCACGCCCCCGTCCGCGGCACCGAGTCCTGGGCGCGCGGTATGGGATCGAGCCCCGGCGGCATCGCCAACATGGCCACCGCCCTGGCCCGGCTGGGACTGCACACCACGCTCGCCGCCGCCTTCGGCACCGATGTCTACGGCGACTACTGCTGGGAGAGCCTCGCCCTCGGCGAGGGGGTGGACCTCAACCACTCCCGGCGCGTCCCCGGCTGGCACTCCCCGGTCACCGTCTCCATGGCGTACGAGGGCGAGCGCACCATGGTCACCCATGAGCACCCGGCCCCGCCGCCCGCCGTCCAGGGCGCGCCACCCCGCTCCCGCGCCTGCGTGACCGCCTTCGAACCGGGCCGCCAGGAGGACTGGGTGCGCCAGGCGCACGCCCAGGGCAGCAAGATCTTCGCCGATGTCGGCTGGGACGAATCCGGCCGCTGGGACCCCGCCGCGCTCCCCGATCTGCCCTACGCCCACGCCTTCCTGCCCAACGCGGCCGAGGCCCAGCGCTACACCCGCACCGACAGCCCCGAGCGGGCGGTGCGCGCCCTGGCGGAGCTGGTGCCGATCGCGGTCGTCACCCGGGGCGCCGAGGGCGCCGTGGCCATCGACTCGCTCACCGGGGAGAGCGCCGAGGTGCCCGGGCTGCCCGTGGACGCCCTGGACCCGACCGGGGCGGGCGATGTCTTCGTGGCCGGATTCATGACCGGAACGCTCGCGGGCTGGCCGCTCACCTACCGGCTCGCCTTCGCCAACCTCACCGCCGCCCTCTCCGTCCAGCACTTCGGCGGCTCCCTGGCCGCGCCCGGCTGGCCGGAAGTGGCCGCCTGGTGGAACCGCGCGCTGCGGCCTGCCGACGGCACAGCGGACGCGGCCGAACTCGCCCGCCGTTACGCCTTCCTGGGCGAGCTGATCCCGGACCGGGTGCGCGACTGCCCACGGCTGCGGGCCCTGCCCACCATCGGCTTCCGGGTGCATGACAGTGCCCGACGGTCCTGACGCTCCTGACCACCGCATCGAGGAGAACCCCATGGAACTCGCCCGTACCCGGGCGCGCCGCACGCGCGGCAGAGCCGTCCCGGCCGCGCTCGCCGTCGGCGTCGTCCTGCTCGCCGCGGGATGTGTCCCCGGCACCGACGGCTCGGGGGCCGCCGGTGCCGGGACCGGCGCGGCCACCGCGATACCCGATCCGGCCAAGGCCGGAAAGACCACGCTGACCGTGTGGGACCAGGAGATACGCGGCGGGACCAACGGCGAGATACAGGAGCTGAACCGGGAGTTCGAGAAGAAGTACCCCAATGTGCGGATCAAGCGGGTCGCCCGGAGCTTCACCGATCTGAGGACCACCCTGAAGCTGGCCGTCTCCGGCAACAATCCGCCCGATGTCATCCAGGCCAACCAGGGCTACCCGGACATGGTGGCCTTCGTCCGGGCCGGGCTGCTCGCCCCCCTCGACAACTACGCCGGGATCTACGACTGGAACACCCGCTACCCCGGCACCCTGCTGGGCCTCAACCGGGTCTCCGCCGACGGCAACGACTTCGGCAGGGGGCGGCTCTACGGCATCTCCCAGACCGGCGAGTACATCGGCCTCTACTACAACAAGGAGCTGCTGAAGGGGGCCGGGCTCCGACCCCCGCGCACCTGGGGCGAGTTCACCGACGGCCTGGCCCGGCTCAAGGACCGCGGCGAGCTGCCGGTCCAGTTCGGGAACCTCGACAAGTACCCGGCCATCCACACCTTCGGGGTGCTGCACGACCAGCTCGGCGCCGCCGACGCCCGCGACACCGTCCTCGGCCGCGGCGACGGCTTCGACAACGCCGCCACCAAGGACGCCGCGGCGACCCTCGCCGACTGGATGAAGCGCGGCTATCTGCCGGGCGGCGCCAACGGCCTCGGCTACGACGACGCGGCCAAGAAGTTCGCCTCCGGCGACGGCGCGTATCTGCTCACCGGCACCTGGCAGCTCGCCGACCTCAAGAAGTCCATGGGCGGCAAGCTGGGCATCATGCCGCCCCCGCCCGCCAAGGCCGGCGGCGACCCCGTCACCACCGGCGGCCAGGGCCTCGCCTGGTCCATCACCTCCCGCTCCCGCCACCCCGAGGTGGCCGCCGCCTACCTGGACTTCCTCACCGACGCGCACGCCGCCGACGTCATGACCCGGCACGGAGTGCTGCCCGCCGTACCGGGCAAGGCCGCGGAACAGGTGAGCCCGGACAGCGCCGACGGCCAGATGGTCGCCGGCTGGAAGCGGCTGAGCGCCGCCGATGGACTCGTCCCGTACCTGGACTACTCCACGCCCAGCTTCTACGACACGCTCGCGGCCGCCCTCCAGGGCGTGATCAGCCGCAAGACCTCCCCGGACACCTTCGCCACGACCCTGCAGAAGGACTACGGCGCCTTCATGACCAAGCAGCGCGAGCAGCACAAGGCCACCCCCGCACCGGCGGGGACCCGATGAAGGCCACCGCTCTGACCAGGGCCTACCGCCGCCGGGCGCCCGGAGAGCCGCGCGCCATCGGCTATGTGTACATCCTGCCCGCGCTGATCGTGTACGCCGCCTTCCTGCTCTACCCCTTCGGGCAGTCGGTGTGGCTGTCATTTGTGCACTGGGACGGGCTGACGGTCGCCACCCCCGCCGGATTCGACAACTACCGCGCGCTGTTCAGCGATGCGAGCCTGCGCGCCCCCTTCCTCCACGCGCTGCTGCTGCTCGTCTTCTACGCGGCCCTGCCGGTGGCCATCGGGCTGCTGCTGGCCGCTCTGATGTCCCGGGTCCGGATCCGGGGGATGACCTTCTTCCGTACGGTCCTGTTCCTGCCGCAGGTCCTGGCGCTGATCGTGGTCGGCGTGGCCTGGCGGTCGATCCTCGCCCCCGACGGACTGCTCAACGACGCCCTCCGCGAGGTCGGCCTCGGCGGTCTCGCCCGCCCCTGGCTCGGCGACTACACCTGGGCGCTGCCCGCCATCGGCGTCGTCGGCACCTGGGTCGGCACCGGGCTGTGCATGGTCCTCTTCCTCGCCGGGGCCCAGCGCATCCCACGCGAGCTGTACGAGGCGGCGCGGATGGACGGCGCCGGGCCGCTGCGCGAATTCCTCACCGTCACCCTGCCCGGCCTGCGACCACAGATCGCGGTGGCGCTGACCCTGACCATCGTGGCGGGGCTGCGCAACTTCGACCTGATCTACATCACCACCAGCGGCGGCCCCGGAAACGCCACCTCCGTACCCGCCTACGAGGTCTACCACCGGGCCTTCGAGACCAACCAGGTCGGCTCGGCCGCCGCCGTCGGCGTGGCCCTCACGGTCCTGATCTTCGTCCTGACCGTCACGGTCTCCCGGCTCGTGGAAGGGCGGCGGGCATGACGACACGCCTGGAACGCACCGTCACCTACGGCATCCTCGCCCTCTTCACCGTCATCGCGCTCACCCCCGTGATCGGCATCCTCTCCACGGCCTTCGGCTCGCAGAACTCCCTGGACACCGGCTTCTCGCTGCCGAAGGGCGGTCTGCACTGGAGCAACTTCGCCGACGCCTGGAGCCGTGGCCACTTCGGCACCTATCTGGGGAACTCGGTCCTGGTCACCGCGGTCGTGGTGGCCGCCACCACCGTGCTGGCCGTCCTCGCCGCGTACGCCTTCGGGGTGATGCGCTTCCCCGGCTCCACGGTGCTCTTCCATCTCTTCGTGATCGGGCTGACCCTGCCCCAGGAGGCGCTGGTCGTCCCGCTCTACTTCGATCTGCGCTACGCCGAACTCACCGACGGCTATTGGGCGTTGATCCTGCCGCAGACCGCGCAGTCCCTGGCCTTCGGGGTCTTCTGGATGCGCACGTACTTCCGCGGCAGCGCACGGTCCGTGATCGAGGCGGCCCGGATCGACGGGGCGAACACCTGGACCACGCTGTGGCGCGTCCTGGTCCCGATGGGCCGCCCGGCGATCTCCACCATGGTCGTGATCACCTTCATGTGGACCTGGAACGAGTTCCTGATGGCCCTGGTGATGGTCAGCGACGAGGCCCATCGCACGGTCCCCCTCGGCCTCGCCTTCTTCCAGGGCCGGCACAGCTCCGACGCGGCGCTCCTCGCGGCGGCCTCGGTGCTCATCGCACTGCCGGTGGTCGTGGTCTACGTGGCGCTGCAGCGCCGGTTCATCGAGGGCATGCTGGGCGGGGCAGTGAAG
Source organism: Streptomyces violaceusniger Tu 4113 (assembly GCF_000147815.2). Classification (NCBI taxonomy): domain Bacteria; kingdom Bacillati; phylum Actinomycetota; class Actinomycetes; order Kitasatosporales; family Streptomycetaceae; genus Streptomyces; species Streptomyces violaceusniger. The sequence continues at coordinate 3,879,986 of NC_015957.1, forward strand.
GAGTGAGCCCGGCGGGCAGCGGCGCTACCGCGCGGGGGCGGCGCTGACCGGGCGGCCGGCGCGGGCGACGGCGCGGGCGAAGACGGCCGCGTCGTGCACCGCCGCCCCGCCCGTGTCGTTGTTGAAGTACGCGTAGACCCGCGCCTCGGCCGGCCAGGTGTCCCGGATCCGCCGCGCCCAGGTGTCCAGCGCCTGGCGCCCGTAGTGCGGGGCCGGCCGGGCGAGGCCGCCGTGGAAGCGCACATACCCCCACCCGGTGGTCCGCCACAGCGGGGTGACCGGGCGGGAGCCGGAGTCGGCCCAGCACAGCGCGGCCGCGCGGCCCTCCAGCACCGCGTGGATCTCCTCGGTCCACCAGGAGGTGTGCCGCGGTTCGACGGCCACCCGCGTCCCGGAGGGGAAGCAGCGCAGACAGCGGTCCAGCAGCTCGCCGTCGGCCCGCAGGGTGGGCGGCAGCTGCAGCAGCACCGGGCCCAGCCGGTCGCCGAGCCCGGCCGCATGGGACATCAGCCGCGCCACCGGCTCGTCCGGATCACGCAGCCGCTTGACGTGGGTGAGGAAGCGGCTCGCCTTGAGCGCCATCACAAAGCCCTCGGGAAGGCGCTTCCGCCAGGTGGCGAACTGGTCGTACGAGGGCAGCCGGTAGAAGGCGTTGTTGTTCTCCACCGTGTCGAAGGCGCGCGCGTACTCCTCTAGCCACAACCGCTGCGGACAGCCCTCCGGGTAGAGATCGCCGCGCCAGTCCCGGTACTGCCATCCCGAGGTGCCGACCAGGACGGTCATGCCTCGCCCGGATGCCAGGGCGGCCACTGCCCGGGCCGGTCCTCCCAGTGGACCTGGGCCGGATCGTCGAGGTCGATATCGGGGAAGACCTGCCGGACGCGCGGCTCGAACTCCTCCGGTTCGAGTGGTTCGGAGCCCAGGCCGCGCAGCCGCACCCGCCGGTAGCGGCTGTCGGTGTCGAATGACTCGACGAAGACGGGGTATCCGGACTCGCCCGGGCCGGTGGCGTTCTCCATACCTCCAGGGTGCCGGAGTCCGCGGCATTCGCGAGCCCTGGCCGTCGGCCGGGAGCCGCCGGTTTGCGGACGGACGGATCGTCGGCTTGATTCGTAACCGTCGGCCTGCATCGCAGAAGAGCCCTGAGCAGCGGGGGTGAGTCCATGATCTTCACCGACCGGGTGGACGCCGGGCGGCGCCTCGGCGAGGCGCTGCGCCCCTTGGGTGACGCCGAACCGGTCGTGCTCGGGCTGCCGCGGGGCGGGGTGCCGGTGGCCTTCGAGGTGGCCCGGACGCTCCATGCGCCCCTGGACGTGATCATCGTCCGTAAGCTCGGCGTCCCCTTCCACCGGGAGCTGGGGTTCGGCGCCATCGGCGAGGGCGATGTCCGGGTCGTCCATGAGGCGATCGTCCGGATGAGCCGGGCCGACCAGGAGGACCTCGCCGAGGTGGAGCGGACCGAGCGGGAGGAGCTGGCCCGCAAGGCGCGGCGGTTCCGCCGGGGCCGCTCACGGGTCCCGGTCGAGGGCCGGACCGTGATCGTCGTGGACGACGGCATCGCCACCGGCGCCACGGCCCAGGCCGCCTGCCGGGTCGCACGGGTCCAGGGAGCCGCCCGGGTGGTCCTCGCCGTGCCGGTGGCGCCGCCGGACGCGGTCACCACGCTGCGCGAGGACGCGGACGAGGTGGTGGCCCTCTCCACCCCCTCGGACTTCGCGGCGGTGGGGGAGTGGTACGAGGACTTCTCCCAGACCGCGGACGACGAGGTGGTGGAGTTGCTGTCCCGGTCGACTGGAGAGACGGGTGAGGCGCATCCTGGAAGGTGACGCAGGAGGTGATCGCGATGGAGACGATCGTGGGATGCGACATTGAGATGGAATTCCGTGAGATCGGTCCGCTGACCGAAGCGGTCGTCCGGCTGAGGATGCACGACGGCACGGAGATGCTGGCTCAGGGCCGTGCCAACCGCAACCCCGAGGACCCGTCACAGCCCAGGGTCGGCGAGGAGATCGCGGCGGCGCGGGCACTGACCAATCTGGCGCACCGGCTGATCGGCAAGGCAGGTGGCGACATCGAGGAAGTCACCCACTCCAAGGCACATTTGTTGATCTGAGGCCCGTTGAGGCCTGTTGAGGCGCAGGGCCGTCCGCCGCGGTGGTCCACCGCGGGCGGACGCTCATGTGCGTGTGCGCGCGTTTCCGTATACAGGCGCCCGCCTGTTCAGTGGCTCCCGAGGGTGAGCCGCTGGCCGGGGCGGATCACATCCGGGTCGGCGCCGATCACCTGGCGGTTGATCTCGTAGAGCCGCTCCCAGCCGCCCGCCACGTTCTCCGTGTCCGCGATCGCGGAGAGGGTGTCACCGTGGACGACCGTGTACGAGGTGGGCTGAGGGTGCGCCTTGGCCGGGGGCTCGGGCACGGCCTTCGGGACGAGGAGGAGCGGCTGCGCCTTCGCGGCCGTGACGGTCTTGACGGTGGTGACGGCCGGGGCGGGCGAGGTGGGTGTGGCGATTGACGCGGCGTTCGCCTGGCTGATGCCGATGAGCGGCAGGGCGACCCCGGCGCCGCCCGCGGTGATCGCGAGCGAGGCACGGGAGACACGGTGGGGGCGGGGCCGGCGATGGCGTCCTCGAGCGGCCATGGAGTCCTTCTTCCTGTCCTGATACGGCAGTTGGCAAGTGCGATGGCTGCCGAACAGTAATCCCACGGTTCTGGCTGGGACAAGACGTTCTGATGTTTGCGGTAGAGAATCCCATGTGAGGAATTGGCGCGCTGATGCGATCAATGTGCCCGGACATAAGAGCCTTCAGGCGGGGAAGGTAGACCGAAGGGGGACGCACAGGAGGCATCGGGGCACCCGACCTCGCGGCCGGTCCCCGGCAGATGGCTGACCTCGGGAGGTCGCTCATGGGTCAACGCAACGGCTCGGCTGCTCGGCGTACGACGACATCGCGGTCCCGCTCGCTCCGGCCACCGGTCTTATGCGCGCTGCTCGTCGGCGCGCTGGCCACGGTCACCGCCTGCGGCAGCGACACCGGGGACGGGGACTCCGCACAGCGCGCCTCGTCCGTCACCTCCGCCTCCTCGGCCGCACCACCCTCCTCCCCTTCGGTCGACTCCGCCGACACATCCGAAGGCTCACGGAACGAGCGGCCCGCCTCGCATACCGCGCAGTCCCCTCCGCCCTCGGCGCACTCCGCCTCCTCGCGTGCGTCCTCCTCGCAGCCCGCCGCGTCCGGTGCGCGTCGCGTCTGCTCCAAGACGCAGTTGACGCTGGCGGCAGGCCGGGTGGATGTGGGCGCCGGCAATGTGTATCTGCCCCTGGTGTTCACCAACAAGGGCTCCACAACCTGCACTCTCACCGGATATCCCGGTGTCTCGCTGCTCGATTCCACCGACGCGGCGATCGGCGCCCCCGCCACCCGGCGCGGCCCCACGCACTCCCCGATCACCCTGCCGCCCGGCGGCAGCGCCTCCGCCGCCCTCCATACGCTGAACGAGGGCATGACCGACACCCCGTGCCGCGGCGCCGCCGCGCGGATTCGCGTCTATCCGCCGGATTCCTTCGACGCGATGAAGATCTCGGCGCGGTCGTTCCGGGCGTGCGGAGGTGTCTTCGAGGTCGAGGCGATGCGGTCCGGAACGGGTGGATGACACCGGCATATCGGGGCGTTCCCCGGCGCACCGACGTGTCCGAAAATCTTGACAAGGCGGGCGCCGACTGGCCGTGTTCACCCTTTCGCAATCAATAGGGGGTAGGCCACCATAGGGATGCCGCAAATGAGCCGGTAGGGAGCGTCCGGAGGGGGACCGTGTCATGGAACGAGTCGCGACCGAGGTCGAGACGGAGCTACTGGACCTATCGGGGGCGACACTCGAAGACCTTGAGCGGCACGAAGGGGTTTCCGCGGTGACGGAGCGGCTGCTCGACATCGTCCAGCGCCCGCCGACGATCGGCAACTCGTCGGCGTCGCCGGACAGCTGCGTGAGTTAGGCGGCTATGACGTCCTCCGTCACGCGGGGTCTCAACCATCGTTTATCGGCGGGGTGTTTCGCCGAGTTGGCGCGGGGTTCGGGCGGCCCCTCGGCCGTGGCCGAACTGAGGTCGGGACAGCGCAGCCGGGCCATGCTGCTGTTGCGCGCCCTGGTGGACGTCGCCTCCGCGCACCCCGCCCTGCCCGGCCCTCTTCCCCCGCCCCGGGACGCCTGGCACCTGCTGATTCGGGCCGAGCACCGCTCCCCGGCCGCCGTGGACAGGCTGCTGCTGCACCCTCCCGTCGGTGTGTGGCTCAACCGCTGTTTGCGCAGGCTGCGCGGTCTGGAATCGGGGGACGAGCCGCTGTGGAGTGCGGTGGGTTATGTGTATGCCGTAGCCGCCTCGGCCGCTCTTCTCGCCGGAATCGACTTTCGCGGCGCCGTTCCCGTGCGCGAGGACGGGGTGATATTGCCGGCCCTGGGATTCGCCCGCATTCCGGACACGACCGATGTCGCCGAGGTCGTCATGAGCGGGAAGAAGGCGACGGTGTTATCCGGCCCGCATTCAGTGACGCTGCCCGCCGACTTATCCGAGGACGCTCCTGGCTGGCACGGTCTGCGGCGACTGCGCGGAGAACACCAGGGGATTGTCTGCTCGCCCCTTGTCGATGACATCGATCCCTATCGCGACTTTCTCCGGATCCGAGGCCCGGAACGGCTCGACGACGAAGAGTGGCAGGGCTGGCAGGGGCGATTCGACAATGCGTGGCGGCTGGTTTCGGAGCAGCGCCAGGTGGACCCGCGGGGAATCGGCGCCTGTCTGGCCTCCGTCGTGCCCGTGCCGTACGCCGCCTGGCCCGAACCGTTCAGCGCCTCATCGCCGGAGGCGTACGGCTGTGTGCTGCTCAACGGGGCCACGGACCCGCTGACCCTCGCCGCCGCGCTGGTGCACGAGGCCCAGCACATCAAACTCAGCGCCCTGATGGATTTGGTGCCCCTGATCGAAGGGGGCCTGGAGGAGATCCACTACGCGCCCTGGCGGCTGGACCCGCGCCCGCTGCGCGGACTCCTCCAGGGGGTGTACGCGTTCATGGGCGTGACCGGATTCTGGTGGGACCGGGTGCGGCGCGCCGAGCCCGGACCGGCTCGGGACAGCGCCGCGTTCGAGTTCGCGCTGCGGCGGGCACAGACCGCCTCGGGTTTGCGCACACTCCTCGCTCACGCCGAACTGACGCCCCGGGGCGCGGAGTTCCTCCACCGGCTGGGGGAACGCCTGAGGCTGTGGCTGGCGCAGCGGGTGCCCTCCGTACCGGAGCGCCTGGCGTCGGATCTGATCCGTGATCACCGTCTTGTCCACCGCATGCGCCACCTGTCGGCGGACCCGGAGCCGACCGTCCGGTGGGCACGGGCCTGGCGGGAGGGGACCGACCCTCCCGAAGAGCTGCCCGGGACCTCCGTCCGGCCGACCCGCCCCGAGGCATCGGCGCGCCCCGCGCTCGCCCGGCTCCGGCTCGGGGATCCGGCGCGGTTCGCCCGGCTGTGCGAGGACCGGGGAGAGGGGCTGCCCGGGGGCGGTGACGCCCCTGACCGGGCCGACCTCGACTGGGCCGCGGGGGACCCCGCGGCCGCGCTGCGCGGCTACCGGGCCCGCCTGCAAGCGGACCCGGACGACATCGCGGCATGGGCGGGGCTCGCGCTCAGCCTGCCGGACGGCGTGGCCAGGACGACGCTGCTGAACCACCCCGAACTGGCCCTGGCCGTCCACCGGGAACTGCGCACCGCGCCGGACACGGGTCCCGATCCGGTGGCTCTGGCGTGGTGGATCGGGATGCGTACACCCGGGTGAACGGAGCGCGGCGCGGGCCCCGCGAACGGAGCCGCGGACGGCGGCTCAGATGGAGAGCGACTCCACATCGCAGTCCGCCCGGATGCCACGGGCCGCCGCGACCGTCGTCGGGTGGTTGGCCGTCAGCACCCGGCGCAGCCGGCCGAGCGCGTCCTGGTGCAGCTCCTCCGCCTGCCTGCCCTCGCCCAGCGCGCGCAGATCCCCCGACAGATTGACCGCACACGCGAGGGTGGTGGGGTGGTCCTCACCGAGCCGGGACCGGCAGGTCGCCAGGGTCGTGGTGTCCAGGTCGCGGGCCTCCTGGTAGTCCGCGAGGGTGTAGTGGTCGCTGGCCATGTTGATGGCACAGGCCAGCGCCGTGGGGTGGTCGGCTCCCAGCCGCTCGACGAGCACCGGCAGCGTCTTCTTGTTCAGCGCGAGCGCCTCGTCCGTCTCGCCCAGCAGCCGCAGCGTCACGGCGAGGTCGGTCGCCGCGCCCAGGGTCGCCGGATGCCGTTCCCCCAGCAGAACGTGCATCTCGTCGAGGCATTTCCGGCCCAGCTCACGGGCGCCCTCCAGATCGGCGGTCTGCCGCAGATCCATCGAGAGGGCCAGGGCCGTGATGGTGATGTGGAGGTTGGGCTCGGTGTAGCGCAGCCGGTAGCGCTCCAGCACCTCCCGGCTGAGGTCCAGGGCGCCCTCGTGGTCGCCCGCCTTACGCCGCGCCACGGCGAGGTTGCGCAGGGCGTAGACCGCGATGGGCGCGTTCTGCGGGAGCGATTGGCGGGCGCGGGCGCAGGTCTGCTCCAGCATGTCGCGGGCGGCCAGATAGTCCCCGCCCTCGCGGATGTCGATGGAGAGATTGGCCTCCACCAGGATGGTGAGCAGGGCGTTCTCGCCGAGCACCAGTTCGGCGGTGCGCCGGGCGCCCTCCTCCAGTTGCCGGGCGCGTTCGTAGTCCCCCACCGCGCGCAGTGCCAGGGCGTAGTCGTTCGCCGCGCCGATGGAGTACGGGTCCTCGTCCCCGAAGAGCCGCAGAGTTCTGGTCCAGCGGTCCTTCTCCAGCTCCACGTAGCGCGAGTAGTCGCCCTGGTAGCGGGTGTCGACGGCGACCGCGCCCTGAGTCACCAGGGTGTTCTCGTGGTCGTCGCCGTCCTTGGCGCGCTGGAGCTCGAGCGTCCGGCGGTTGAGTTCCCGGGCCTCCTTGAAGTGCCCCAGCACGGTCAGGACATGGCCCAGGGTCCGGGAGACGGCCAGCGTCTCCGCACTGTCCTCGCCGAGCGTCTCCACCCATTCCCGGCGCACCTGGGTACCGAGCTCGAGCGCACCCTCGTGGTCCCCCCAGATATAGAGGAAGCGGACCAGATTACGCACCATCTGCCGCACCCATTTGTCATCGCACTCCATCGCGCGGGACGCCCGGACATGGGAGAGGAGGTCGGCGTACCGTCCCCAGTTCGGGGGAGCGACGTCGTTGGGATCGCCGAAGGCCAGCAGCACATGGGCGCTGTGGCGCATATCCGCCTGCTGCTGCGTCGACATCTGGCCGATCAGCACGGCCTGCACCAGTCGGTGCATTTCGATCGTGTTGTTTCGGTGATTGATTTTGATCAGGGCGTAGCGGTTGATCTCACGGATCGCGTGGCCGAGCTTGATGGGGTCCTGCAGCACCTCCGACAGCTCGGGGGAGAGGGAGACCCCGCGCACGCCGGAGAAGAGCCGCCGGGAGATCGGCTCGGGCGCGAAGAACGAGCACATCTGCAGAAGTTGGAGCGCACCGGGATGGGTTTCGGCCAGTCGGCGCAGCGACATGTTCCAGGCGGCGGCGACCGGTTCGGGGTAGTCCACCGGAACACCCGCCGCCAGCAACTCGTTACGGCGGGTGGAGACATCGGCCCGCTCGTCCTCGAACACCTGAAGGTATTCGTCGACCGGCATACCCGTTTCGGTGAGCCAGGCTGCCGCCTGCTCGATGGCCAGCGGAAGGTCCCCCAGGGCGTCGGCGACCCGGTCGGCCTGATCGCGTGGCAGCTCCGGCCCCCGGCGGCGCAGCAGCTCGATGCTCTCCTCCCGCTCGAAGACGTCCACTTCGACGGTGCGGGCGGCGCGCGACCACTGTGCGTTCCTCGAGGTCACCAGGATCCGGCCGGGCCCGCCCGCCGGGAAGAACGGCCGCACCGTCTCCAGTTCCTCGGCGTTGTCGAAGACCAGGAGCCAGTTGCGGCACGGGCGTCCGGTGCGGAGGGCGTCGAGAACGCTCGGCACGGCCGTGTTGGCCTCCATGCCCGCGCGCAGTCCGAGCCGATCGGCGAGCTGCACCAGCGCCTGGCGGATCTGCTCGGGGCGCTCCGCCGGGATCCACCACACCGCGTCGTAGTCCGCGGCATGCTGATGGACGTATTCCAGTGCGATCTGTGACTTGCCCACCCCGCCCAGCCCGTGCAGGGCCTCGGGCAGCACGGCGGCGGTGCCCTCGCTCCTCAGCCGCTCGTGGAGAGTGTCGAGCAACGTCTGCCGCCCGGTGAAGTTGTTGTTCCGGGGCGGTACATTTCCCCAGATGGACGGGGGTTCCCCGGCCTGGCGCTCCTCCACAGCGGGCAGGGACCGGGCAGCGGTCACGGACACGAATGTTCCTCTCAGATGCTCCGCCGCCGAGCCCGGCGTGCCGTGCGCCGGCGGGGATGGTGAATCGTCGGCCTGGGCCAGCGGGTCGGTTCGGGGAGTCGTGGAGTCAGTCATGGCAAGCGCCTCGGAGACCGCATATCTCCCCCTGTGTGATGCGTCTTCAACTGGATCGGATCGGCTTTCCCCCGAGCGGGCGAGCGCTTGATGGGCCAGGACCAGGGCGCGAAAGGAGCGCGCGCCCTCCAGGTACGGACCGGAAAGCGCTTGGTAGACCTGCTCCTGAAGGCGGATATATGGAAGCAGGCGCTCCGTTTTGGGGAGGTCGCGCACCGACCCGGAGGGGTGGTTGAGCAGATCGCGGAGCATCAGCAGCGGCTTCCAGCGGCGGCCGAGCCGGTCGAGGACGCTGCCGAGGATGTACAGCGACTCGTCCCGCATCCCGGCGGACAGCAGCAGTTCCCGTACCCCGTCGTGGAACTCGTAGCCGATGCCCGTCTCGTCCAGCGGGTCGGCGCTCCCCACCTTGCGCAGCAGTCCGCCCAGGAGGACTTCGGCCAGATCGCCGGGGCTGCCCTCCGGCTGGTGGATCCCCTGCACGAACTCCATCACGGGAATGTTCAACGGCGCGGCGGCCAGCCGGGACGCCAGCCGGAAGGCGCTCGGCGAGGCGGTGGCGCGGAACCGGAAGACGCGGTCCCAGGCGCTCGGTTCGGGTTCGGGCTCCCAGCGCTCGGCCGGCGCCCCGGGCAGCAGCGCCATCGTGTCCTCGCCGCGTGCCGACGGGCGGGTCACCAGCCGCGCCCAGTTGGCCATCCACCGCGCGTCCAGCTCCAGCACCGGGACCGGTGGTGCGCCGCCCGGCCAGGAACCGCCGTCCGCCCGCCGCCAGGTGCCGTTGGGGGCGCCCGGTTCGGGGACCCGCACCCGCACCCGCTCCGGCGCCACACCGGTGTGGCGCCAGCGGCCCTGGTGCAGGACATGCAGCACGGCGACCGAGGCGTGCCGCGCCCAGTGGGCCAGCGCGCGCTGGGCGCTCTCATCGGCCCAGGCCGCGCCGATGCCGTCGGTCAGCACCAGCACCGTCCGCTTGCCGCGCGGCGGCATCCCGGCGACCGGCGACCGGTCCTCGGGTAACGGATGGTCGGTGTTCAGCCGGTGCACCCGCACATCCCGGAAGGCGCCGGTGCGTCGCAGCACGGTGACCAGATGCTCGGCCGTCCGCCGCCACACCACCATCGAACTGCCGCAGTCCACCACCACAACGGCGTCCATCCAGCGCTCGCGCACCGGCACACACGCGGGCATCCACAGCCCCTCGCGCGCCGCGCACTCCGCCGTGGCCTCCTCGTCGATCTCCATCTCGACCAGCGAGGGCGAGGTGCGCTTGAGCGGCCGCAGCGCCCGGGACAGGGCGCGCTCGGGCAGCGGCGGCTCGCAGACGGACGCCCGGCGCGCGGGCACGAAGGCTTCCGCGACGGTCACCGGCTCCGCGTCTCCAGGCGGTGCGGGGACGCCGAGCAGCTCCACGGGGAGCAACGGCTCCGCGGCCGCGGGCCCGGCCTCGGACTCGGCCGCGGGGCGCTCCCGTTCGCGGTCCTGCCGCGGTTCGTCGGACGGCTCGTCACCGGGCGGCGGGGCGTCCGCCTCCGGTGTCCCCGGGAGGGGTCCGGGGTCCGGCCGCCCGGGGCCGGGGTCCGTCTCGGCCTTGCAGACCGCCAGCCACAGGGCGTCGGCCAACTGGCGCCAGTCGAGGTCCCGGGGGGCGGGCCCGGCGGACCGGCCGCCTGGGTGATGTGTCATGTCGAGCCTGCTGCACTGTCCAGCCGGTGCCAGACGGCCTGCAGTAGCTCCTCCCACTCGGGCCCCGGTACATGCGACTGGGCCGTCACCAGATACACCGCGTTGAGCAACTGGTCGGCGGCGAGGCCGCCTTCGCGCTCGCTGCGCTCGAGGAACATCTGGATCAGCTCCCGGGCGCGTGGATCGTCGGCCCGTCCCAGATGCGCGGCCACGATCGCGGCGAGCCGGTCCGCGTCCGGTTCGGGCAGCCGGAGCTGGAGACAGCGCCGCAGGAACGCGGGCGGGAAATCCCGCTCGCCGTTGCTGGTGATGACGACGACGGGGAAGGCGCTGCAGCGCACCCGCCCCGAGGCGATGACGGTACTGCGCTCCGGATCGTCGGTGAGGACCGATACGGCCGGGCGGCGTCGGCGGACGCGCACCAGCTCGGGAATGGAGTACTCGCCGGCCTCGAAGATGTCGAGCAGATCATTGGGCAGATCGATATCGCTCTTGTCGAATTCATCGATGAGCAGGACGCGCGGCAGACGGTGCGGGAGCATCGCCGTGCCCAGCGGCCCGAGTTGGAGGAAGTCGCCGATGTCCTCCGGCCCGGGTTCGTGCGTGTCCCCCTCCGACGCCTGTCCGGCCGCGGCGGCATGCACCCGGCCGACGGCATCGTAGCCGTAAAGCCCGGCCCGCAGGGTCGAACGCGTCGTGATCGGCCAGCGCAGCACCCGGCCCAGGCCCAGCTCCCGGCTGATGCGATACGCCAGCGTCGACTTGCCGGTGCCCGGGCGGCCCGTCACCAGAAGGGGACGCCTGAGGATCAGCGCCGCGTTGACGAGATCGGCCTCCTCGGGGTCGGACCGCACGCCCAGGGGTGCCGTGCCCAGCCGCCGGGCGGTGTCCTGCTCGTCCTCCGGCGGCGCCGGGGGCTCGGTCGGGGTGTCGTCCCGATCGGATAACGCGCCGGGCCGGCCGTCGCCGTCGGGCGGGCAGGCCGAGACCCCGCCGAAGGTGCGCCACGGGGGCGGCGGCGGAAGGATCTCCTCCAGGCTTACGTCGTGGAGCGGGCGCCCAGTGCCCTGGTAGATCCACCAGGGGCGCGGTATCCCGGACGGCAGGGCACCGGAAGCGGAACCCGAGTCCTGCTGGACCCGTCCGTTGTGCCGCCGCGCAGGCTCTCCGTCGCTCATCGACCACCTACCCCGTCGTCCGGCCCCGTCATGCGCCCAAGAGGTTCCACCGGTCGGGTTGGGTCGTCCCAAACGAGCACCACATATTGCCCGAGGTGATGCTCCCCCTCTGCGGAGCCGTTCGTATGGGCGTCCAGACGTAACTCTGTCATGGCTTCACGGAGCCGTGCCAGGTTCCCGCTCGGCTCGGCCTGTTTTTGTCTCAGTTGCTGGACGAAGCCGGGGTCACGGGGTGTCCGGCCGTCCCAGGCGACCACCGGGATCCCGGCCCGCCAGGCGGTCAGCACCTCCGAGTTTCCCTCGGGGGTGGCCCCGGGGGGCGCGCTCAGGATCAGGGCGACCACCTGGGGGTCGGCCTTGAGCCGGGCGAGCAGGGCGGTGGTGTCGCCGGAGCGCGGGCTGTCCGGGCCCTCGCCGTCCACGACGAGCTGCTTGGCGCGCTCGGGCTGCTGGTCGAAGACGTTCCAGCGCTGCTTCCAGTCGCGGTGCCAGCGCTTGGTCCGGCTGCGCTCCAGGCTCCGTACGACCACCGGATAGCCCCCCATGTACAGCGGGATGGGGGACTCGCTGTCGAGTTCCAGACGCCAGCGGTGGACCGGCAGATTCAGGTCATCCGTGTCGAGCATGAACTCGATATGGATCGCCCCGGCGTCGTCCCACTCCTCGGCGGCCTCGTACACCAGCGTCTGGACCGCCCGTTCCGCGGTCTCCGAGGTGACCTGGGTGACCGGGCCGCGGGCCGGATGCCAGCCGGACGGGTCGTACTGGTGCCAGGACGAGAGCTCGTAGCACCCGGCCTCCTCCTGCGGCAGCAGCCGGATCACCAGATAGGCGTCCACCGGCCCGGCCGGGGCGGCATGCCCCACCTGCTGCCGCAGCGACCGTAGCTGTGGCGTCAGGCCCAGCTCCCGGGCCTGCTCATCGGCCCATTCGCGCAGCGCGTCGGCCCGCTCCAGCGGACGCGCCGCCGCCGCGAGGTACTCCACGAGGGCGAGGCCCGGCGGCAGCCCGCCCGGCTGTGCGTTCATCCGGCTCAGCACCTCGAAGGCGTGCCAGGGGCTGGTGACCGCGGGGATGTCCTGCAACGGGCCCGCTGCCGCCCGGCACAACTGGCCCAACTGCTCGATCTCCAGCTCCTCCAGCAGCGACCGCAGCTTCGCGGCGGCGGTCTCGGGCAGTGCCGGACGGGCCGTCATCTGCTCCATGACCGAGTCGAGCCGCATCATGGCGTCCTCGTCGGCCGCCGCCATCACCGCGAGGGACGCGCGTAGCGCGTGCATGATCCGCACGTTTTCCAGGCATTCGCGGGCCAGTTCCACCAGGAAGTAGTCGGTCACCCGGTGGACGCGCACGGGAACGCTGGTCATCTCCAGTTCCATGGCGACCAGATCCAGACACAGCGTGCGCAGATCCGGATCCGTCAGACAGCGGAACTCCTTCAACGCCGTGACGAGGTTGCCAACCGATTTCAGGCCACCTTCCCCCATGGCCGCCATGCTGTGCCCTCCCCCGAGGCCGCATCACCGGTCCCCGCCGCCGATGATCCCGCCGGAGACCCTGCCACACGCGGGCGCCAACTGCTCGGACTCCGGGACAAGTTGTTTTCCCCGCAAGTTCTGCCTGACACCCCCTGGGCGAGTATGTCCAGGGCACGGTCCCCGCCCCCGGAGGGCCCCGCCGCGGCGGGGACACGTCCCGGTGGTGGACCGGGGGAGCATATGCCCGTGAGGCGGAGGGTGGTCCTCCCCAGGGGCCCACCTGGACGATTCCGGCGACCTGGCGTGCGGGACGCCCTTCCGCCGTGGCCCGGGGAGCGCGCGGGCCCCGCGCCCAGGGGGCCCGGGTTCGGCACCCGCCGGGTCGGGAGGGTGAGGAGGGTCACGCCAATCCGAGATCCTCGACCCGCCGGGTGAGTTCGGCGGCCGCCGGATCGTCCGGGGCGAGCACCGCGATCACCTCCACCAGCTCGCCCATCGCACGCCGCGCCTCGCAGGTGCGCAGCAGGGACAGGGCCTCCGAGCGGCTCGCCGACTGACGGCCCACCGCGGTTCCCACGGTGGGCAACTCGTCGAGCAACTGCTGCCAGCGGGCGGGGGAGGTCATCCCGGACACGGCCAGCAGCGTGTCCGCGAGATCGCCGATGTCACGGATCGTCAGCTTGCGCCGCCGGGGGGCCTGGGGGTGCGTACCGCTGGCGAGCGGGGGCGTATCGGCCGCACGGGACCCCATGTCGGTGTCCAGGGACCGCGTGTCGGCGGTGAACGGCCGGGCCGCCGGGTCATCCGCCACCCCCGGGGCGTCCGCCGCCACCGGGATCCGGCCGATCAGTTCGAAGGCGAAGGCGGCCGCGTGCCGGGAGGCCACCGGCTGCCAGCGCTCGTCGTGCGCCTCGCCCTTGTCCCCGAGCAGGTCCGAGATGCCGCGGATCACCAGCGCGTCCAACTGCTGGTTGACGTACGCGCCCGCGAGGAAGCCGAAGCCCTCCATGTCCACCGCGAGCGCGTCACCCGCACTGGCGGCGAGCCTGAGCCCGGCATCCGAGCGGTGGTGCGCCACCACTCGGCCGCCCGCCGCGAGGGGTTTCACCTGCGCGCGGGGGCGTGGCGCGTCGTCTCCCGGGCGGATCCGCCGCTGCCACGCGTCGCCCGCCGCCACCAGCCGGGCCAGTTGCACGAGCCCGTACGCGGACTGATGGGTCTTCTGCCGGGGCCAGAACCCCGACTCGGTGTCCTTACCGGTCTCGTAGTCGTACACCGCGTCGGCGGCCACCACATCGCCCAGCGCGACGTCCTTGACGCCGCCCGCGACCCCCACGAACAGCACCGCCCAGGGCGCGAAGAGCGCCGCGGCCCGCTCGACCGAGGCCGCGGCGCCCGGATTCCCCGGACCCGTCATATGGATGGCGACCGTCCGCTCACCGGATCCGGCGCGGAACACGCCCACTTCGAACAGTGCGCCCCGCTCCGCCTTGACCGGGCGCGGATCCTCCAAGTGGGCCCGGACCGCCCGGTACTCGACCTCCAGCGCGGTCAGGACCACCACATCGGCCCGCGCCGCCCCGCCCTTGCCCTCAGCGCCCATGGATCCCCCCTAGGACAGCTTCCGTCGACACCTTACGGATGCGACGCACCCAATGGGCCTCATGCGTCAGGGCCGGTGCAGATCCGCGTACAGCACGATCTGCACCCCCAGGACGATGATCAGCGCCACCTCCGCCACCGACACCACCAGCAGCACCGCCCGCACCGGCTCCGAGGCCCAGTACACGACGAGAGCGGCGATCGGCGCCACCGTGAACAGCAGCAGATCGGCCGCCAGTTGCAGCCGCTTGCGGGAGATCCGGCGGCCGTCGTCGCGGTGGGCCCGCTCCCAGCCGAACACCGGTGGCCGGCCCGGCACGAGCGCCGCCAGCCGAGGCCCCAGATCCTCCCGGACATACCGCCCGATGGCGGATATCTTCTCGTCGTTGACCAGATACGCCCAGCCCAGCAGGGCCGACGCCGGGGGCAGCAGCAACAGCAGCTCCGGACGTCCATGGCTCTGGAGGGAGAAGGTGATGATGGCCGCCATCGCGGCGAGCGTCGCGTAGAGCAGATTGTCGCGGAACCCGATCCGCGCCCGCTGCTCCTCCTTCACCTGCTCGTACTCCAGGATCAGCAGCCTGCCCGTGACCGCTTCGCCCTCGGCGCTGTTTTCTCGCGTCACCGTTGCCCCCTCCGCGACCGATGACCGGCTCCCCTGTGACCGGCCCCCCTGGTGACTGTTTCCGCCCTTACGCCTGGTCCATTCCCCTACGCCTGGTCCATTCCGTACGCCCGCAGCTTCCGGTACAGCGTGGCCCGGCCGATGCCCAGGGACTCGGCGGCCCGCACCTTGTTGTCCCCGTGGCGGCGCAGCGCCTCCAGGATCGCCGTGCGCTCCGCCCGTTCCATGCCACTCAGGCGGCGGGTGGCCGGTGGCACCCGCAGTCCGTACGGCAGCTCCTCGCGCCGCACCGGCCCGGTGGCGCGGCGGCGCTCGGCCACCTCCCTTACGACATGGGCGAGTTCGGTGACATTGCCCGGCCAGGTGTGCTGCTCCAGCGCCCGGCGCGCGTCCAGGCTCCAGGCCAGCGGGGGACGTCCGGGGGAGGGGCGCCGGGCGAGGCCCGCCAGCAGCGCCGGGATGTCCTCGACGCGCTCGCGCAGCGGCGGCAGCGTCACCGACCGGGCCGAGAGGATGTCCAGCAGCCGGCTCAGACACGGACCGGTCGGCGCACCCGGGGTATGCGTCGCCACCAACGGCACCGCAGGACGCTCCTCCAGCAGCGAGAGCAGCGCGGCCACATCGGACTGGCCCAGCCGCTCGGCGTGGCGCAGAAGCAGCGGCGGTGCGCCCCCGTCCCCCTCCGCAAGCGCACGGCACCAGCGCGGGACCTCACCGGCCACTTGCTCGGCGGCGTCGACCAGACGCGGTGCGGCCGTGTCCCGGCGGCCGAGCAGGGCGCGGGCCAGCGCGGTCTTGCCCACGCCCGGCTCGCCGATCAGCAGCAGTGGCTCCGTGGCCCGCGCCAGCTCCGTCGCCCGGGAGACGGCCACCCGCCAGGGCGGGGACGTGCCCACGAGCCCCGGGAGCCGGTCAGGGCCCGGCCGTTCCGCCGCCCGCGCCCGCCGGGCCGGGCACACCGTGGCGACGGCCCCGACGACCTCGCCCCCGTGCACCACGCGCGTCATCCTCACGGTGAGCCCGGCGCCGTCCGGTACGGCGATCTCCTCCGGTGCCCCGGAGTGCGCGCCTTCCGGTCCGGCGTCCGCGTCCTCCGGTCCGGCGTCCGCGCCTTCCGGTCCGGCGTCCGCGTCCCTGAGGAGGGCCGTGGCGTGCCGTTCCAGCCGCGCCAGCGTCTCGTGCGACAGCAGCCGCGCGGCCTCCGGGCTGACGAGGCGGCTGCTGCCGTCGAGCGACACCACGGCCGCCCCGTCGGCCCGCTGACGCAGATACGCGTCGAGCAGCACCCGCTCCGGCGGGCGCGCCCGGCCCAGCAGCTCCGTCTCGACGGCGTGCGCGGTGGCCTCGGCGACCGCCGCGCCCGGGTGGGCGGTACGGCCCTCGCCCAGCGGGGCCACCACGGTGATGGTGCCGGCCGGGCGGCCCGCCGTCGGCTCGTACAGCGGCACGCTGACCGCCGACACCTCCTGCCACAGGTCGAGGAAGTGCTCCGGGCCGTGGACCTCGGCCCGGCGCCCCGTGCGCAGCGCGAGCGCGGCGCTGTTGTGCCCGACCGCCTTCTCCGACAGATCGAGACCGGCCACATCGGCGGACGGGTCGGTGTAACGGCCGCCGCCCGACCACAGCGCGCGGCAGCGGGAGTCGACCAGCACCAGTCCCATCTCACCGCTCAGCGTGGGCGCCACGCGGTCCAGCGCGGGGCGCGCCGCGGCCAGCAGCGGTGAATCCTCGGGCGGCCGGACCCTGGGCAGGGCCACCAGATCGCGCGGTACGCCGAAGAACCGCGCCCGCCGCCAGGCTTCGGCGAGGTCCTCGGGGACGCCGTCGCCCGGTGGCCGTCCGCTGAGGAACCGGTCGCGCGCCCGGCGCAGGGATGAGAGGGCCGAGTCGGCGGGGGTGTCGTCGATGGTCGTCACAGCCACTCCACCGTATACGTCGCCGGTGTTTCGAAATGAGACACCTCGGGGCCCGGGTTCTGGAACAAGATCACCAATGGTCGATCGCCGGTCGTCATGGCCGATCGAGGATCGTCGCCGGTCGCCGGTCGCCGGTCGCCGGGAGACCGCCGGTCGTCAGGAGATCGCCCATCACCCGGAGAGGAGCCCTTCAGCAGTGGAGACCGTCGAGACCGACGTACTGGTCGTGGGCAGTGGCCCCGCCGGCGCCGCGACGGCGCTCGCCTTGAGCACCTACGGCGTGCCCAACGTCATGGTCACCCGGTACGGAAGCCTGGCGGACACGCCCCGTGCGCACATCACCAACCAGCGCACCATGGAGGTGCTGCGCGACCTCGGCGTCGAGGACCAGATCACCGCCCAGGCCACGCCGCAGCCGCTGATGGGGAACACCGTCTTCTGCACCAGCCTCGCGGGCGAGGAGCTGGGACGGCTGCGCTCCTGGGGCAATGACCCGCTCGTCCAGGCCGCGCATGAACTGGCCAGCCCCAGCCGGATGTGCGACATGCCCCAGCACCTGATGGAGCCGGTGCTGGTGAACGCCGCGGTCTCCCGGGGCACCGCGCTGCGCTTCCACACCGAGTACCTCTCCCACGAGCAGTCGGACGACGGCGTGACCGTGCTGGTCGAGGACCGGTTGCGCGGGGACACCTACCGCGTCCGGGCCCGCTATCTGGTCGGCGCGGACGGCGGACGCAGCCGTGTCGTGGAGAACGCCGGGCTGCCCACGGTCGGCCGGATGGGCGTCGCGGGCAGCCTCAACATCGTCTTCGAGGCGGATCTCACCGACCTGACCGCCCATCGCCCCTCCACGCTCTACTGGGTGCTGGCCCCCGGCGCGACGGTGGGCGGCATCGGCGCGGGCCTGGTGCGCTGTGTGCGCCCCTGGACCGAGTGGATGGTGGTGTGGGGCTACGACCTGGAGGCGGGCCCGCCGGACCTCACCGAGGAGTTCGCGCGGTCCGTGGTGCACCGGCTGCTCGGCGACGACACGATCCCCGTGCGCATCACCTCGACCTCCGCGTGGACCGTCAACCATCTGTACGCCGAGACCTACGCCGACCGGCGGGTGCTGTGCGCGGGCGACGCCGTCCACCGCCATCCGCCGTCCAACGGGCTGGGCTCCAACACTTCCGTCCAGGACGCGTACAACCTCGCCTGGAAGCTCAAGCTGGTCCTCGACGGCACCGCCGCCCCCGCCCTTCTGGACAGCTACTCCGCCGAACGGGCACCGGTGGGACGGCAGATCGTCGAGCGGGCCAATCGGAGCATCGGTGAGACCGCGCCGGTCTTCGAGGCGCTGGGTGTGCTCGCCACCTCCGACACCGAGCAGATGTGGCGCAATGTCGACGCCCGTAAGGCCGCCACGCCCGAGGGCGCGAAGCAACGGCAGGGACTGCGCGAGGCCATCGCGGCCAAGGTGTACGAGTTCAACGCGCACGGTGTGGAGATGAACCAGCGGTACGTCTCGGACGCCATCGTCCCCGACGGCACCCCCGACCCCGGTTTCGGCCGCGACCCGGAACTGTACCACCAGCCCACCACACGCCCCGGCGCCAAGCTGCCGCATGCGTGGGTCGTCCGGGGCCGTGACCGGCTGTCCACCCTCGACCTCGGCGGCCACGGCCGGTTCACCCTCTTCACCGGCATCGGCGGGGACTGCTGGGAGGAGGCCGCCGCGGCGGCCCGGAAGGAACTCGGCGTGGAGCTCGTCACCGTCTCCATCGGCCCGGGCCAGGAGTACGAGGACCCGTACGGCGACTGGGCCCGGCTGCGCGAGATCGGCGACTGCGGGGCCCTGCTGACCCGCCCCGACAACCACATCGGCTTCCGCCACCCCGAAACGTCCCCGCACGCCGGGGAGTTGCTGATCGGGGCGCTACGGAAGATTCTCGGCCACGGCTGACACCCACCCCCCGGCGCAAGGAGCTCAACCTGGGGCTCCATCATGGACACGCCCACATCCCCAGAGAAACCGTTAGTGAGATGACTGCAATGCCCCTCGCACTGCTCCGGCGCATGCGCACCAGGCGTCCGGACCGCGGATCAGGACTCAGGATCCCCCTGCCCGTGGGTGCCGGAGCCTTCAGCTGCGAGGTCCTGGACCCCGTCGGCCAGGCCCTGGGCGGCGTGGAGGTCACCGTCGCCGAGACGCGTGGCGCCGCCCGTACGGTGGCCAAGGCCACCACCGATCCACACGGCCTGTTCCTCGCCACACTCGAACCGGGGCAGTACACCGTGCTGCTCACCGGAAGCGGGCTGCAGCCCAACCGCCTCACCGTCGACATCGCCCACGGCCAGAGCGAACCGCCCCGCCGGGTGCAGATGGAACCCTCCCAGCAACTGGAACTCCCACCGCCGGGCACCTGGCTCTTCGACCCGCCGCACACTGCGATCCGCTTCATCGCCCGCCACGTCGGCATGGCCAATGTGCACGGCCGCTTCACCCGCTTCCGGGGCGGCATCCACATCGCCGAGCGGATGGAGGACTCCCGCGTCGAGGTCGTCATCGACGCCTCCAGCATCAACACCGGCAACAACACCCGCGACAACCACCTGCGCTCGGCGGACTTCCTCGACGTCGAGAACTTCCCGGAGATCCACTTCGCCAGCAACCGCTTCACCTGGCGCAGCGGACCAAAATGGACCCTCCAGGGCCCCCTCACCATGCACGGCGTCAGCCGCTCGGTGAACCTGGACACCACCTACCTCGGCGCCGTGAACGGCGGCTACGACCAGGAACTGCGCTGTGCCGCCCTCGCCACGGCGGAACTGCACCGTGAGGACTACACGCTGAACTGGCGCAACATGCTCGCCCGCGGCATCGCCGTGGTCGGCCCCACGGTCAAGCTGGAGCTCGACATCCAGGCGATGTACCGCAACCACGACACGCCGACGCCGCCCGAGTAGTCCGCTACCCGGCGTTACCCGGCAGGCGATGGGGCGGGCTTTGCGGCCCGCCCCATCGCCGTGTCAGATCACCTGTAGAAGACGGCGACACCACCGTGATGCGAGCACGCGCCCTGGTGGTGGGCGGCGTAGGAGTAGGTCCCGTCGTTGCAGAGCGCCGTGGCACCGCTGCTCGATCCGCCTGTGCTGCTGGACGAGGAACTGCCGGACGACCCGCCGGACGAGGAGCCGGACGAACCGCCGCCCCCGGAGCCCGACGAGGACGATCCGCCGGATGACGTGCCGCCACCACCGGTGGAGGAGGACGAGTCGTCCTCAGCACTCTTCGTCGACTTGGGCGCGGGCTTCGGCTTCGGCTTTGGCTTCGGCTTCGCGGTGACGGTCTTGGTGACCGTCACGGTGGGTGTCGGTTCGGCAGTGTGCTTCACCTGGGCGGGCTTGGCCGTGACGGTGACCGTCACCTTGGGCCTGGGCTTGTCGCCGTCCGCCGCCTTCGCGTCCTCGCCCTGGCCCGACCCTATGCCGACTCCGGCGAAGAGCAGGATGGCCGCGACCGGGATGGCGACGCGCTTGCGTGCCCATCCGGGGCGTCTCGGTGCCGGTGATGGCTGGTTATTCCAGGACATGGTCCCCCCTTGAGTGATACGTGAGGAACCGACCCTAGCCACGCTGATTGAAAAGTGAAGAGGTTGTGTGTGCTTGGTGTTCATATCGTGACCGGGCGTCACGGGTCCGTGAGCGCATAGATTTGGGCTCACCCACCGAACGACGAAGGCGGTTGATCCCATGAGCCTGTACGACATTCCCCTGCACACCCTTACCGGCGAGCCGACCTCTCTCGGTGAGCATCGGGGCGCGGCGCTGCTGGTGGTCAATGTGGCGTCCAAGTGCGGTCTCACCCCGCAGTACGAGGGGCTCGAGCGGCTGCAGCAGCGTTATGCCGAGCGCGGGTTCACCGTGCTGGGGGTTCCGTGCAATCAGTTCGCCGGGCAGGAGCCGGGGACGAGCGAGGAGATCCAGACGTTCTGCTCGACGACCTACGGCGTGTCCTTCCCGCTGCTGGAGAAGATCGATGTCAACGGCGAGCAGCGGCATCCGCTCTACGCCGAGCTGACGCGGACGCCGGACGCGCAGGGCGAGGCGGGGGATGTGCAGTGGAACTTCGAGAAGTTCCTGATCTCGCCGGAGGGTGACGTCGTGGGCCGGTTCCGGCCGCGCACCGAGCCGGAGGCGGACGACGTCGTCGCCGCGATCGAGGCGCGGCTTCCCCGGTGAAAACGACGGCGGGCGAGGGGCCCGAGGCCCCTCGCCCGCCGGGTCGATCCCGTACCCGGGCTCAGCCGCGTTCCGCGGCAAACGCGGTCAGCCACGCCAGCGGCGCGTTCCAGTTGATCGCCACCTCATTGGTGGAGTACGAGCCGATGTCGTCGATGTAGCACGCCGCGGGCGCGCAGCCCGGGAGCTTCTCCTGCGCCACCGGATCCTCCAGCCCCGCGTTGGCCCCGCCCGCGATGGATCCGGCGGGCGGGTTCGGCAGCGAGGCGTCGTACTGATGCGCCCAGAAGCGGTGGTGCTGGTTCTGCGCGGCGTGCTCGCCGTAGCCGGTGACGTACGACTGGCCGAGCGCGTTGCGGCCGAGCAGATAGTCCAGCGTCTCCAGCGCCCCGGTGCGGTAGCGCCGCTGCTTGGTGAGCTCGTAGGCGACGGCCATGACGGTCCCGTTGTTGGCCACCTGGCCGTTGGAGCCCCACACATAGCCGTCCGCCGGCAGCGGCACCCCATAGCCCTGACCGGCCATCGTGCTCAGTTGCCCATCGGCGGCAGAGACCACGGACGCGCGGACGCGGGCGAGGTCGGTGGCGGGCAGGCCGTTGGGGACGGTGGCCAGGACGATCCGGCCGAGGGGCGCGGTGTCCTGCCAGTTGAAGCCGAGCGGGGTGAACACATCGCTCGCGGTGTGGTACGGCGAGGAGGTGACCGCGTCCCGGTACCGCGCCTCCCCGGTGGTCGCGTACAGCTCCGCCGCCGCCCAGTAGAACTCGTCGCCCACCTCGGTGTCGTCGTACGCCCCACCGCCGGTGGAGTCGGAACCCGGTGCGAGCACCTCCGGGTTCGCCTGCGCGGCGGCCCAGGCACGGCGCGCGGAGTCCAGGCAGCGGGCGGCGAAGGCGGCGTCGTACGGTGCGTAGACCCGGGCGCACTGCGCCGCCGCAGCGGCCAGATTGAGGGTCGCGGCGGTGGACGGAGCATGCAGCTCACGCGGCTCGGCGTCCCGCTCCGGACGGGTGGGCAGCCCGGTCCACGCGGCGTCGTGGACCTTGTGGAAGGCCATCCCCGCCCGTGGCGCGCCCTCCGGGAGCTGCATGCGCATCAGGAACTCCAGCTCCCAGCGCCCCTCGTCGAGCACATCGGGGATCCCATTGCCGCGCTCGGGGACGCGCAGCGTGGAGTCCCCGAGCGCCGCCGCGTGCCCCGTGCGCTTCGCGCGCTCGAAGGAGTTGACGAGCTGCCAGACCGCGAGACCACCGTTGACCACGTATTTGCCCTGGTCACCCGCGTCGTACCAGCCGCCGCGCACATCCCGGGTGTAGTCGCACACCCCGCTGACGCAGGGCACGGCGGTGTCACCCCGATTGGGAGCGACCCCCAGATGGCCCGCCGGGCGTGCGTATGCCGCACCGGCCAGGGACGCCTCGATGGGGATACCGCTGCGCTGCTGGTAGAAGAAGGACATGGCGTCCGCGCGCAGCCCGTCGTAGAGGTTCGCGCGGATGTCGAAGGGATGGCTGGTCCGGCCGTCCACGGTGAGCGTGTAGCCGGTGCCCGTCCCCTGGTACGCGGAGAAGTCCACCAGATGGGCCGACTGCCCGGAGGCGGCGTCCGCGCCCCGTACGGCGGTGGTGCCCGAGGCGGCGGTGCGGCCCGCCGCGTCGCGCAGTTGCCAGGGCAGGGCGGTGGCGCTCGCGCTCACGACGGTGGCGCGTTTGGGGCCGTCCGGCAGATACCCGAGCTGATTGACCTGGACGGCGGACGGCGCGGCGGAGGCGGTGGCACGGGTGGTAAGAGCCGCGGGCGCCGCGGAGGAGTCCGCTCCGGCGGGCGCGGACTGGGCGGCGATCAGCAGCAGTGCGCCGGTCAGCAGCGCGGTGGCGGTCCGCGCACCGCGCGGACGGGGTAACAGGGGCACGGGCATGACGGACCGTCCTTGGGAAGGCGTGGAAGATATGGGAGATGTGGGAGCGCTCCCAATTTATGTAATGATGTGATCGCAGTGCGTCAAGGGACTGGACGGGTGCACGGACCACCCCGCCCCTCCGTCACATCGCACCCGGCCCATCCGTCAGCACGGTGTGGCCTGCGACGGTGCGGTTTGCGACAAGGGGATGTGACCGATGAACGAGAACCACCTTCTGGCGGAGGGCTTCGAGGCCCACCGCCGTCATCTGCGGGCGGTGGCCTACCGCATGCTCGGCTCGCTGAGCGAGGCGGACGACGCCGTCCAGGAGGCATGGCTGAGGCTCAGCCGCTCCGACACCGCCGCGGTGGAGAACCTGGGCGGCTGGCTGACCACCGTCGTCGGCCGGGTCTGCCTGGACATGCTGCGCTCGCGCACCGCCCGGCGCGAGGAGCCCCTGGGGGTGCACCTCCCCGACCCGGTCATCAGCGGTGAGACCGGGCCCGGCCCCGAGGACCAGGCGCTGCTCGCCGACTCGGTCGGCCTCGCCCTGCTGGTCGTCCTGGAGACGCTGGCCCCCGCCGAACGGCTGGCCTTCGTACTGCACGATCTGTTCGCCGTGCCGTTCGACGAGATCGCCCCCATCGTCGACCGCACCCCGGCCGCCGCCCGTCAGCTCGCCAGCCGCGCCCGCCGCCGGGTGCGGGGAGCGGCCCCGGTCCCCGACGCGGACCTGGCCCGGCAGCGCGAGGTCGTGGGCGCCTTCCTCGCCGCCGCGCGCGACGGCGACTTCGAGGGGCTGATCTCCGTACTCGACCCGGATGTCGTCCTGCGCGCCGACTACGGCCCCGCGCCCGCCCCGGCCCCGCGCGAGGTGCGTGGCGCGGCGGCCGTGGCGGACCAGGCGCTCACCTTCTCCCGCCTCAGCAGCGCGGGCCTCCTCGCCCGTCCCGCGCTCGTCAACGGGGCGGTGGGCGTGGTCAGCTCCCGGGACGGGCGGCCGTTCTCGGTGCTGGCCTTCACGGTCATGGACGGCAGGATCGCGGCGATCGACATCCTGGCCGACCCCGAGCGGCTGAGCGGGCTCGATCTGACGGTCCTGGACTGACGCCACCGGAGCGACAGGAGTCGGGGCCGAGGGCCTTCGTTGTGCTCGGGGGCGTCGGGCTGTCAGGCGCGCAGGTAGGTGAGAACGGCGAGGACGCGTCGGTGTCCCTGGCCGTCCAGGCGGAGGTCGAGTTTCTGGAGGATGCTGCTGACATGCTTGTTGACCGCGGCCTCCGTGACATAGAGGTCGCGGGCGATCTCGCCGTTGGAGCGTCCCTCGGCCATGAGGGAGAGGACTTCGCGCTCCCGGGGGGTGAGCTGCCGCAGGGGGCCATGCCGTCGGCGCAGGAGCTGGCGCACCACTTCGGGGTCCATGACCGTCGCCCCGGCGGCCACCTCCTCGACCGCGCTCGCGAATTGGGTGACGGCACTGACCCGGTCCTTGAGCAGATAGCCGATGCCGGCCTCGCTGCCCAGGTCGAGCAGATGAGTGGCGTAGGACTGCTCGATGTACTGACTGAGCACCAGGACGGGCAGGGTGGCGCGGTGATCGCGTAGCGCGACCGCGGCGCGGAGGCCGTCGTCGGCGTTGCCCGGTGGCATCCGTACATCGGTGATGACGATGTCAGGGTCGTGCTCGTGGGCCGCGGCGATCAGCGCGTCGGCGTCGCCGACCGGGCTGGGAATCGTTTCTCCGGAATGCCCTGGCAACAACTGTCTCCACGGGTCTGCGATGTTCCGGCCGATCGTCCCAGCCACGCCATGGCGTGGCGACAGCGGGTGCCCCAGCTCCCGGGGGCGCAATGCGTGGCGGGCGTCCGGTTCCCGGTGCTGACGGTGCGGGTCGGGGGCAGTGTGTCCGTGCCGTATCTGCCCGGGGTGCGCACGGGGTCCACTCGCCAGTGACGTTCAACGGTCACGAGGAACTGACTATGGTTCAGCCCTTGTTGCTCGGTGTGGAGGATGGCCCAGTGCGCGACGGGATCGAGGTTGCCGTCCACCCGCCCCGACGTGGCGGGGCACGTCATGCACTCGGCGAGATAGATGCCGTCCGGCGCTCCCTGCTGCCGAGTCTTTCGGGCATACATTGCTCTGAGCGGTGACTCACTGGTGACTGGGTGGTGACTGCAACTCGGCGATGACTGTGACTGGCGACTGCGCGGTGACTGTGGCTCGTACGATGGATTCATGAGCAGCGGCGGGGACTTCGCACGTATGGTCCGAGTATCACTGCGTGAGCAGAAGTTGAGCATCCGGGCGGCTTCACGAGCCATGAACTACGACCATGCGTTCCTGTCCCGTGTACTTTCCGGAAAACAGCGTCCTTCTGCCGAACTTGCAGCATCGCTCGATGCTTTGCTTGGCGCTGACGGCAAACTCACAGAGAAGGCAGGTGAGTTGATCGGCAACACCGAGGAATGCGAATCGCGAAACATTTCGGATTCGGCGAATGGTGGCGAGGGTGCCGTCTTTCGTGACCTTAAAGGTATGGCGGGTGCTCCGACGCTTGGGATTTCTCCATTTGATGGTATGGCGCTCCAAGAGAGCGGCGAGCATATGCTGAAAATGTTCCTTCATCTCGATGACGAACTGGGAGGCGACAGTCTCTTTCTCCCGCTATCACGATATGTTTCCCGGATGGCTGTCAACGTGCGCGAAAAAATTCCCAGCGGCGCGTTAATTGTGTTCGGTCAGCTTAATCAGATGGTGGGATGGCTAGCACTTGATGCGAATAACCATGCTGCTGCGAGAAATTATTTCAACGAGGCCGTTCGGGTCGGGCATGAGGCCGACAACCCAGGGCTCAAGGCCAGTGCGCTTGCGTACATGAGTTTGCAGGAAACTTATCGAGGACGGCAAACGCCCGCTCTCTCATTCGCTCAAGAAGCAATTACTCTAAACTCGCATCAGCTAACACCACTCATCCGTACGATGCTCGGGACGAGACTGGCCAGAGCACACGCGTGCCTGGGGAACGGAGCATCGTGCCTGAAAGCGCTGGACGCCGCGAGAAACGACTTCGATCAGGTGGGGAGCCTGGAGGAACCAGGCTACGTCTCTTACGTTGATGCTATTGAAGTAGCCGCACAGGAGGGGGCTTGCTATCTCGACCTCGGGATGAGTCAGAAGGCAGTCACTTCACTTACCAGCGCCATTGGTCTGTTGAGCATCCATGCCCCAAACCGAGTTCGCGACAGAGTCCACTACCTTTCTCGACTTGCTAAGTGCTATCTCCTTGACGGGGAGGTTGAGCAAGCGTGTCAGACGGGGAGCCACGCGCTGGACCTTAGCCGCATGATTGGTTCAGCACGCGTCGCTGATAGACTGGGAGAATTTGCGGTGTCACTTGCGCCGTACAGTGGAGTTTCCAGCGTTATCGACTTTAGGGAGAAGTATCGAGTGGCCGCGCAGGAACTAGCTTGGTTCTAGCTTCCCTGCGAGTCAAAGACTGTGTTGCGTAGCTCCTCTATGCTCGTCAGGTCAGTGAGTACCAAATCAGCGCCGCACTTTTCTAGCACCTTAACGGAACTTCTTCCGGTTGCTACTCCGACCGCGAATACGCCAGCATCGCGGGCGCCTTTAATGTCATGCGGCGTGTCGCCAATGACGAATGTTCGCTTGCCAGCGAAGGAAGTATGGTACTTCTCTTCGGCCCGTTCGCAAGCGAGCCGAACAAGCACAGCCCGGTCGCTTCCGTCATCGCCGTAGCCGCCTACCTCAAGGTCGAGGCTATCCGCAAGATTGAATGCGCTGAGCTTTGTTTTGGCGATGGACCGGATATTTCCAGTCACCACGGATTGCACTACGCGCCCATCCTGGAGGGCGTAAAGAGCATCAGCGGCCCCCGGTAAAGAGCGTCCGGATTCCCGAATGCGCCCTTCCAATTTGTGTGCGGCTACACCAAGCGCAGAGCAGAAGCGCGAAACAGATGCCTGGGAAACCTCGACATCATTCAATTCAAGGGTCTCGGTGATAATGGCGCGTTCCGTGCGGCCGGTCATGGAAGCCAGCCGACTAAGGGGGCGCCCGATTGCCGACCTGAAGGCATGTTCGTAGATGTCACGGCTGACGCCACCAATACTCACAAGGGTATGGTCCACGTCCCACAATACGAGTGCTGAATCTCGCTGGCTCTTCGACACCCAGGCATCGTCTCATGCCAAGTCATCATCGGGAAGTCCGCTGCCGCAGCGGTCATCAGCGCAGACGTCAAGCCCCCGCACCCGCCACAGTTTGGCGGAAACGGGGGTATCGCGGCTCGGCGGACAATGTGAACGGGGAATCATGGATCAAGGACTGGCCGCTCTACTGGGCGCGGTTGTTGGAGCACTGGCCACAGGGGGTGCAACATACCTAACCGCCATAGCCACGGAAAGTACACATAAGAAGCAAGCGCGCCGAGATGTGTACCACACTTACTTACAGGAGTTCCTGGCTCTGAGAATACGCCTGGCGCGACTTTCCGTCGCCCTACTCCCCAGTCCTAGGCGAGCACAGTGGATGACTCGCAGCAGCAGTGCGCCGGAATCCTTGCGCTCGGGCGGCTTTACCCCGTCGGCTTCGGGGCGAGCAGCGCGCCACCTGATCGAACTCCTCACGCGTGAGAATCGAGGTCTCGATTGCCATAACGGGCACGCCCTGATCGGCCCGCACGGGGCTGCGCTTGTGCATCTTCCACCCCATGAGCGCGAGGTTCGTCATGCATCTTGACCAGGGTCCGAGAACGCCGTTGCGCGGGACGCCTGGCAAGCTCGGCGCTTCCGGTTCCGCAGCGGTGTTCTTCGTGTGGGCTTGGTGGGCTGCCCAGTGCGCGGACGGCGATAGAACCCTGTCCCGGTTGAGCATCTGCGCAATGGCGTGCGGAGTCTTCCCCGACACTAAAAGCTGTCCCACAATTCCAGGAGGCTGAGGGTCATGCTGTGTTCGGGGCGGTGCCGATGGCGCCGGCCGAGCGCAGCGAACGCCCGAGGTCTTCAGTGAGGATGCGGGGGTGTCGCCGCCACCACCACAGGTCGGGGCCGGGCAGCCTGTGGAACTGGTCGAGTGCTTGGCCGTCGTCGTCGATGGTCGCGGCCTTGTAACGGTCGTCCAAGGCTCTGATCTTCGGGGTCCAGAGCTGGACGATGTGTTCGTCCAGCAGGAGCCACGCCTCGTGCAGCCAGTTTCGGCAGTACAGATCGTTGGTGTACTCGTAGATGTCGTCGCCGTAGCCACGCTCGATGGCGCTCACCAGGGCGGCCCACGCGTTCACCCTTTCAGCGACTGTGAATGCCGTCCGCCAGCCGCGCTGGTGCAACAGCTCTCCCACCTCGGTTTCAGTAGCCACAGGCGTGAGGCTCTCATGCCGAATCCGTCCGGGCGACCGAGATGTGTCCCGCCAGAGGCCGACGGGCCCCGCAGGATGATCAAGATGAGACGATCTCGCCGTGGCTGGTGTGATCACGGCTTCGGAGCCGTCCTGGATAGCCCCGTTCACCGGGCTGAGCCGCGGCAGTTCGGCAAGCTGGTGACAGCTCTGCGGCGCGATGGTGCGGACGCGGTCCGCAGGGGCCGACCGTGGAGCCTGCCGCTGGAGGACCGGGCACTGCTGGTCGCGGCGTACTGGCGCACGAACCTGACCATGCGCCAACTGGCGCCGTTGTTCGGGGTGTCCAAGTCGGCGGCGGACCGGATCATCGATAACCTCGGGCCGATGCTCGCCCTCCAGCCCCGCAAGCGGTTCGCGAAGGACACTGTGCTGATCGTGGATGGCACCCTGGTGCCCACCCGCGATCACACCGTCGCCGAGCAGTCGAAGAACTACCGGTACTCCACCAACCACCAGGTCGTCATCGACGCCGACACCCGCCTCGTCGTGGTGGTCGGCCAACCCCTGCCCGGCAACCGCAACGATTGCAAGGCGTGGGTGGAGTCCGGCGCGAAGGCCGCCGTCGGCACGACCATGACCATCGCCGACGGCGGCTATCCGGGCACCGGGCTCGTGATGCCACACCGGCGCCGCAAGGGCGAGGAGTTGCCCGACTGGAAGCAGGCCCACAACAAGTCCCACAAGCAGGTCCGCGCTCGCGTCGAGCACGTCTTCGCCCGCATGAAGAGCTGGAAGATCCGCCGCGACTGCCGCCTCAAAGGCGTCGGCGTCCACCACGCCATGCTCGGCATCGCCCGCCTGCACAACCTCACCCTCACCGGCTGACGACGGAACGAGCAGGTCAGCGAGCACGGCCGAGATCATTTACGGGACAACCCCTAGTAGGACTCCGTTAGGTCTTCCGGTTCGGCCTGTTCCTGGGCATGTTGGGTGGATGGACGCACATGAAGTGAACCGTGTTCGGGCGAAGTTGGCGTTATACGTGGCTGACGTGTTCACGTCGGTGCCGCGCAAGGACCAGCGGGCCAAAGGCGACTGCTACCTGCGGGGACTGATGTTGGACGGCCGCCGCAAGTCGATCCAGGCCATGGCCTAGCGGCTGCCGGACGGCAACGAACAGAACCTGCAGCAGTTCGTGAACCAGTCCACCTGGGACCCGGCGCCGGTGCAGCGGCGGATCTGCGAACGCATGCTGCCACTGGTCAACCCGACGGCCTGGGTGATCGACGACGTGTCGCTGCCCAAGGACGGAAGAATGTCGGTCGCCGTGGCTCCGCAGTACTGCGGAGCTCTGGGCAAGCGCGCCAACTGCCAGGTCGCGGTCAGCGTCCACGCCGCCAGTGACACGGCCTCCTGTCCACTGCAGTGGCGGCTGTTCCTGCCCAAGGAGTGGGCGGCGGACACTGACCGCAGGACCGTCACCCGCATCCCGCCCGAGGCCGGGCACCGCGAGAAGTGGCGGCTGGCTCTGGACATGCTCGACACGCTGGCCAGCTGGGGCATGAGGCCGCCGGTCGTGGTGGCCGACGCCGCCTACGCACACCTGCGGGCCAGCCTGGCAGAGCGGGGAATCGACTACATGCTGGCCGTCCGCGCGGACGTGACCGCCCACCCATTCAACGCCCAACCGACAGCCCCGGACCGCAAGGGCCCCGTCGGCTGCTGGCCCCAGCCCCGCTACCGCCGCCCCGCACCCTCGGTGGCAGCCCTTGCCACCGGCCTCGGACAGGAGGCGTTCACCTCCCTCACCTGGCGGCAGGGCTCACGCGGCGAATTACGTTCCCGCTTCGCCGCCGTGCGCGTCCGCCCGGCCGGCAACGCCGTCGAACGACCCATCCGGGCCGCCGCCTCGACCGAACAGGGCTGGTGGGACGGCATCCTGCCCGACTGCTGGCTGGTCGTCGAATGGCCCGAAGAGGCCGAGGCTCCCACCGACTACTGGCTGTCCAACCTGCCGGCCGACACTCCGATTGCCGACCTGGTCCGTCTGGCGAAGGTCCGCTGGCGCATCGAGCACGACTACCGCGAACTCAAGCACGGCCTGGGCCTGGACCACTTCGAAGGCCGGTCCTGGCCCGGCTGGCACCACCACGTCACCCTCGTGACCGCGGCCCACGCGTTTCTCACCGAACAACGTCTGGCCCCAAAAGCACCTGGACCGCACTCACTCTCTACCAGATCCTCGACGACCTCCAAGACATCCTGAGGTGCTGGACCGGCACCTGCACCACCTGCCACCAGCCCCTCCCCACCAGGACGACAACACCTAGATCAAGACAGACCTAACGGAGTCCTACTAGGGCCGGGACGTTCCGCTCAATGACCCACACCGCGCCGGGGTCCGGGTCCGGAATAAGCGTTCACCCGACCCCGCCGTGTTCGACGGGCATGGGGCGGGTAGGTAGCCGTACGGGGAACGACCGCCGCCCCTTCATCGCAGCGCAATCCTGCGCATGGCCGACTGTCACCCGGTTACTGATGCTCTGCGACTTCACCTGAGCGGCGAAGGTCAGCATGACCATCATCGACGACCTGCTGCGATACCGCCACTGTCGGTCACTCCAGAATTACCCGTCTGGAGCATCGGGAAGGGGCGGGGTGGGACAAGGTCCGGTAGCCGGCGCGAGCGTGGGGGCAAGCGTCTCGTCGCCGACGCGAGTGTGGGGCCAGCCGTCACCCCCCGCCGTGGCGGGCCAGGGTGTGGCGGGCTGTTGCCGCCATCGCCTCGTCGACCATCCGGCCCTCGAAGAGCACCGCCCCCGCGCCCTTCGCCTGTGCCCGCTCCACCGCCGCGATCAGCCGTTCACAGCGGGCCAGCTCCTCGGCGTCGGGTGCGAACACCTCGTTGACCACCGGCACATGGGACGGGTGGATCACCGCCATCCCCTCGTAGCCGAGGGCGCGGTTCTGCTCGGCGAAGCGCCGTAGCCCCGCGAGGTCCGCCACGTCCGCCCATAGCCCGGCCACCGGGTGGGGGCGGTCCGCGGCGCGTGCGTCGAGCAGCGCGCGGGCCCGCAGTTCACGGGTCTCCTCGCCCTGCGGGGTCCAGCGGTAGCCGATCGCCCGCTCCACATCCCCGCCCGGGGCGGTCACCGCGCCCAGGTGGGCGATCCGGGCGGCGGCCCGGCCGATGGCGTACGCCTCGCGCAGTCCGCGTGCCGTTTCCAGCAGCGGCAGCAGGGCGAAATGGCCCTCGGGCAGGCCGTGTTCGCGCTCGCACCACGCCAGCAGCCGGTCGGCGGTGGTCACGTCCTCGGGGCCGCTCACCTTGGGCAGCACGATGCCGTAGAGCCCGGGACGGGCCACCGCTCGCAGGTCGTCGGCGCCCTGCCAGCCCGTGGCGCGGTCCAGTGCGTTGATCCGTACGAGCAGGCGTATTGGAGCGGGCGTTCCGGCCGTCACCTGGTCGGCAGCCACGGCCTCGGCCACGGCCTCGCGTGCCGCCGCCTTGCCGACCTCCGGGACGGCGTCCTCCAGGTCGAGGATGGCCGCGTCGGCGCCCGCCGCCTCCGCTTTGGGCAGCCAGTCGGTCCGGCTGCCGGGCACGAAGAGCAGGGAGCGCAGGGGGACACGACGTGTCGTCACGCCCGTCGTGTGCGTCGCGCCCGTATCGCCGTCAGATGACACCTTCGGCCTCCAGTTTCGCCAGCCGTCCGTCGTCGATGCCCAGCCACTTCCCGTAGACCAGCGCGTTGTCCGCGCCGAGGGCGGGGCCGGTCCGCCACACGGCACCGGGGGAGCGGTGGAAGCGCGGGATCACCGACTGCATCCGCACCGGGCCGAGGTCGGCGTCGTCCACCGTGATGATGTCCTCGCGTTCGGCGTAGACCGGGTCGGTGGCGATGTCGGCGGCGGTGAACACCCGCGAGGCCACCACCTCGGCCCGTTCGAACGCCGCCAGGCACTCGGCCGCCGGGCGCGCCGCGACCCAGTCCCGCAGCGCCGTGTCGAGCCGCTCGCGCCCCGCGTGCTGCTGGTCCACGGTGGCGAACTCCCCGTCGGGCAGGCCCAGCAGCCGCACCACATTGCGCACCGAGCGGTTGGTGGCGGAGGTGACGGTGAGCCAGTCGCCGTCGGCGCTGCGGTAGGTGTTGATGACGGCGGCCGGGGCGACGGCCAGTTGGTTGCCCGCCCGCTCGGGGGCCGTGCCGAGCTGGTCGTACGCGATGATCTGCCACTCCACCAGGCGGTACAGGGGCTCGAACAGCGCCAGGTCGATCCATTCGCCGTCGAAGTCCGGGTCGGTGTCACGGCGGTGCAGGGCGGCCAGGATCGCGAACGCGCCCATCAGCCCGGTGACCGCGTCACCGTGCGAGAAACCGGTGTGCACGGGCGGGCCGTCCGGGAAGCCGGTCAGATGGACCACACCGCTGCGGGCCTCGCCCATCTTCCCGAAGCCGGGCGCGTCGGCACGGGAAGAGGTCGCGCCGAAGCCGGAGATCTGCAGCAGGATCGCGGTGGGGTTGAGCGCGTGGACGGCCTCCCAGTCCAGGCCCCAGGCGCGCAGGCGGCCCGCCCGGAGGGTCACGATCACCACATCGGCCCACGCGATCAGCTCCCAGGCGACGTCGCGGCCCTCCTCGTGGTGCAGATCCAGGGTCACGGAGCGCTTGTTGCGGCCCGCCACCTTGAACCAGAGCGGAACGCCGTCGCGCCGCGGCCCCATCGCCCTCGCCGCGTCACCGGAGCCCGGCGGCTCCACGTGGACGACGTCCGCCCCCTGGTCGGCGAGCATCCCTCCGGCGAGCGGGCCCGCCACCACATGGGCGAACTCCACCACCTTCAGCCCTGTGAGCTGTCCCTGCCGTGTGCTGGTCTGGTCCTCCATGCGGCCAGGCTGCGGGGTGGGGTGTATGCGCGTCCAGCAATGAAGGGGGATCAATTCATGCGGATCTCGCAAGGATGGCGGAAGGATGACGCAAGGACCCCGCACGGGCCGGGTGGCGCCCCCGCGGCCTCACCACGGACCGTCGTCCGCCTCCTCCCACACCACCCCCGCCGGCAGGGCATCGGCGGCGGAGCGGAACTCCTCCAGTTGGTCCAGGAAGCGGCGCGCCCCCGGCGGCAGGGTGCGGCGCGTCGGCAGGACGACATACAGCCGGCGCTCCACCACCGGCCCCACCAGCGGGCGCCGCACCAGCCGGCCCGGCACCATCAGCGGATGGACCAGGGCCGGCAGCGCGGAGACGCCGAGCCCGGCGGCCACCAGCCCGCCCACCGTGGCCACGTTCGACGCCTCGGCCGCCGGGTTCGCCTCCATACCGGCCTGGGCGAAGGCCGCGTCGGTCATCCGGCGCACGCTGGAGTCGGTGCCCACCGCGAGAAACGGCTCCCGGCCCAGCTCCTCCCAGGTCACCTCCTCCCGCTCGGCCAGCGGATGGTGCTCCGGGAGCACCGCGTCGAAGCGGTCGCGCACCAGCGGCCGCAGCCGTACGCCGGGGGCGCGCCGGGCCACCGTGCTGACCGCGAAGTCGGCGTCCCCGTCGACCACCCGCTCCAGCACCGAGCGTTCGAGCCCGTCCAGCAGCCGTACGGTCATCTCCGGGCGCCGCGCGCGGAAGGCGGAGATCACCGGCGGCAGCAGCACGGCCGCGACCGACGGCAGGGTCGCCAGGGCCACCGCACCGCGTTCACCGGCCCCGTAGCGCCCAAGCTGGGCCAGGCCCGCGCGGTGCGCGGAGAGGATCTGGTCGGCGATCCGCAGCGCCTCGGCGCCCGCCGGGGTGAGCCGCACATTGCGGGTGTCCCGCTCCAGCAGCCGCATCCCCAGCGTCCGTTCCAGATCGGCGACCGCACGGCTCAGCGACGACTGGGACACATGCAGTTCGGCGGCGGCCGCGGTGAAGCTCACGGCGCGCGCGACCGCCGCGTACGCGGTGAGCTGGCGCAGGGTGACGTCCATGGTCCGTGAGCGTAGGCGCGGGTGGCCGCGCGGCGGAACTGTTGCGCAGATCGCATGGATAGATCTGTGTTCAATGCTGGACGCGGATCTTTCCCCGCTCGGAAACTCTTCGGCAGCACCCGACCGGACGAGGAAGCGAGCGGCCATGCTGGCAGCACTGGGATTCTGCACGATCGGCGGCTTCCTGCTGCTGACCATGTTCAAACGGGTCTCGGTGCTGGTCGCCCTCGTTCTCACGCCCGTGGTCACCGCGGTCATCGGCGGATACGGCGACGATCTGGGCCCGATGGCGCTCGACGGGCTGTCCAAGGTGGCCCCGACGGGCATCATGATCGCCTTCGCGGTGCTCTACTTCAGCCTGATGATCGACGCGGGCCTCTTCGAACCGTTGATCCGCGGCATTCTGCGCGTCGCCAAGAACGACCCGGTACGGATCACGGTCGGCACCGCCGTGCTGACCGTGTGCGTCGGGCTCGACGGCGACGGCGCCTCGACCTTCCTCATCACCATCTCCGCGCTGCTCCCCGTCTATCAGCGGCTCGGGATGAGCCGGCTGGTGCTCGCCGGGGTGGTCGGCCTGGGCGCGGGCGTGATGAACATGATTCCGTGGGGCGGGCCGACGGCCCGCGCCGCCGCGGCCCTGAAGATCGACACGTCCGACATCATCACGCCGCTGCTGCCCGCCCTCGCCGCCGGTATCGCCTGGGTGCTCCTCGCCGCCTACCTCATCGGACGCCGTGAGCGGCGGCGGCTCGAAGCCCTCGAGCCCGCCCCGCCTGCCGAGGTGGCGGTCGGGGACGGCCCCGGCACCCCCCGGGTCGCCGCCCGCCCCGGCCTCGCGCTGACCGTCTTCAATCTGCTGCTCACCGTGGCGCTGCTGGTCTGCCTGGTGCTGGAGGCCATGCCGCTGCCCGTGCTCTTCGTCTTCGCCTTCGTCCTCGCGCTGCTGGTCAACCACCCCCGCTGGGAGGACCAGCAGGAGCTGCTGGAGAAGCACGGCAAGAGCGTGGTGCTCGTCATCACCATGATCTTCGCGGCCGGGGTGTTCACCGGCGTCCTCGGCGGCACCGGGATGATCGGGAAGATGGCGGAGGCGCTGGTCGACATCATCCCCGACGGGCTCGGCGGACATCTACCGGTGCTCGTGGCCGTCACCAGCATGCCGCTGAGCCTCGTCCTCACCCCGGACGCCTACTACTTCGGCGTGCTGCCGGTGCTCGCCGGGACCGCCGACGCCTTCGGCACCGACCACGCCGAGATCGCCCGTGCCGCCGTCCTCGGCCAGATGACCACCGGCTTCCCGCTGAGCCCGCTCACCGCCGCGACCTTCATCCTCCTCAGCATGAGCGGGGTGCAGCTCGGGGAGCACCAGCGCTTCCTCTTCCGCTGGGCCTTCGGCACCACGCTCGTGATGACCGCCGCCGCCCTCGCGACGGGCGCCGTGCCGCTCTGACCCGGACCGCCCACGCCCCCGTCGCGGCCGTTCCGGCGGCAGGGACGGGAGCTGGGGGACCAGCGGGACGGTGTGAGGGCCGCGCCGGGACGGTCCGTCAGCCTCCGGTCAGCGGCGGGACGGTCCGTCAGTTCCCGGTCAGCGCCGGGACGGCCCGTCAGTTCCCGGTCAGCGGCGGGCGGTGCGGTTCGATGACGGTGACCCCGCCCCTGGCCCCCGACGCCATCGTGGACAGCGCCTCCGGGACCGCGTCCAGCCCGATGACATCGGTGACCAGCAGATCCGGCCGCAGCGAACCGGCCTCGACCATCTCCATCATCGGGCCGTAGGCGTGGGCGGCCATGCCATGGCTGCCCAGCAGGCGCAGCTCCTGCGCGATGACCCGGTCCATCGGGATCATCGGGGTCCCGGCGGCCGGTGGCAGCAGCCCGACCTGGACATGGCGGCCGTGGCGGCGCAGGCTCTTGATGGACGCCGCGCAGGTCCGCGGCGAGCCCAGCGCGTCGAGCGAGACATGCGCGCCGCCGCCCGTGGCGTCCGCGACCGCCTCCGCCACCGAGCCCAGCGTGGACGCCACGTCCACGCACACCGCCGCGCCGAACCGGGCCGCGAGGGCGAGCGCTTCCGGTGAGATGTCCACCGCCACCACCCGGGCCCCGGCCGCGGCGGCGATCATCACCGCGGACAGCCCCACCCCGCCGCAGCCGTGCACCGCGACCCACTCGCCCGGGGCGACCTGGCCCTGGGCGACGACGGCGCGGAAGGCGGTGGCGAAGCGGCAGCCCAGACCGGCGGCCGTGGTGAACGACAGCTCGTTGCGTATCCCGACCAGATTCACATCGGCGTTCTCGATCGCGACGTATTCGGCGAACGAGCCCCAGTGGGTGAACCCGGGCTGCGTCTGCCGCTCGCACACCTGCTGGGCACCTTCCGCGCAGGCGGCACAGCGCCCGCAGGCACACACGAAGGGCACGGTGACCCGTTGCCCCGGGCGCCAGTTGAGGACGTCGGGCCCGACCGCCTCTATCACCCCCGCCAGCTCATGGCCGGGGACATGCGGCAGCCGGATGTCCGGGTCGTGGCCCATCCAGCCGTGCCAGTCGCTGCGGCACAGCCCGGTCGCCTCGACGCGGATCACCACGCCGCGCGGGGAGGGAGCGGGGTCCTCGACGCTCCGGACCTCGGGCCGGCGCCCGAAGTCGTCGAACACCACAGCACGCATGGACACCCGCTCCCTCGCTCGACCACACCCCCAGGCCCGTGTGTCCAGGCGGGCCCTAGAACCTACACCACAACGGGCCGGTATCAGCCCTTGCGGGGGGCGCCCACCGAGGGCGGTTCCGCGCCCGGGCCGGTGCCCCAGGACGACGGCTGTGTGGACAGCCGGTGGGCCAGCTTCCCGCCGTGGGCGATCTGGTCCCAGTCCAGCCAGGTCCGCGCCACCTGACGGCCGCCCAGCGAGACGCCGCGCACATACCGCTTGGCGTCGCTCGCGCCCGGTGCGGTGACCGTCAGCGTGCCGCCCTGCCGGGTGCCGTACGCTCCGATGCGGACCACGGCCGAGGCGAACTGCGGGCTGGACAGGGCGAGGAAGTCCCCGCCGCTCATCGTCGGGTACAGGCCCAGCGAGGAGAAGATGTACCAGGCCGACATCGTGCCGAGGTCGTCATTGCCGGTCATCCCGTCCGGCCCGGTGGTGAACAGGGTCATCGCCGCCCGTACCGCGGTCGCCGCCTTCGCGGGCGCGCCCGCCCACAGATACATGTACGGGGCGTGCAGATCGGGCTCGTTGTTGGGGTTGTAGGTGGGCTTGCCGTAGTAGTCGTACGGGGCGGAGATCCAGTCATTGCGGGCCGTGCCCGCCGGGTCGGTGAGCAGCTTGTCGTAGGCGAAGAAGGCGTCGAGCCGCTTCTCGGCCGCGCGCCTGCCGCCCATCAGCTCCACCAGACCGGCCGGGTCCTGCGGCACCAGCCACTGGTACTGGTAGGCGCCGCCCTCGTGGAACTGCTTGCCCGCCTCCACCGGGTCGTACGGGGTCACCCACGCGCCGTCGGCCGTGCGCGGCCGGAAGTGGCCGAT
Source organism: Streptomyces violaceusniger Tu 4113 (assembly GCF_000147815.2). Lineage (NCBI taxonomy): Bacteria > Bacillati > Actinomycetota > Actinomycetes > Kitasatosporales > Streptomycetaceae > Streptomyces > Streptomyces violaceusniger. Next base: position 3,917,983 of record NC_015957.1, read on the forward strand.
CGACGGGTCCCACAGCGTGCGGAAGGTCTGGCCGCGCTCGGCGAACATCCGGGCGTCGGCGCGGTGTCCGAGCCCGCGCGCCATCAGGGCGAGCGCGGCGTCCGCGGCGGAGTACTCCAGGGTGGCCGAGGCGGGGTGGACGCAGTCGTTGTCACCGCCCTTGTCGGCGCAGTCGGTGCCGAGCTTCAGCCCCGAGGGGACGTAGCCCAGCTTGCGGTAATAGTCCACTCCGGAGCGGCCGTTGTAGGGGGAGTCGGCGGGCGGGGTGCTGGTCGCGTTCTTCTTCAGAAGTGCGTACGCCTCGTCCTCGTGCCCGGCCAGCAGCCCCTTGGACCACGCCTCGACGAGGAACGGGGTCACCGGGTCACCCGTCATGATGTTGGTCTCGCTGTTGGCCAGCGCCCAGCGCGGCAGCCAGCCGCCGTCCCGGCCGATGGAGACGACCGACAGCGCGACATCGCGGGCCACCCCCGGCTCCAGCAGTTCCAGTAGCTGGTTCTGCGGCCGGTAGGTGTCCCACAGCGAGAAGTTCTGGTACGGCGTATAGCCGGAGGCGGTGTGGGTCGCGCCGTCGAAACCGGTGTAGCGGCCGTCCACGTCGCCCGCCACATTGGGGTGCAGTTGCGCGTGGTACAGCGCGGTGTAGAAGGCGCGCTGCCGCTCCTCGGTGCCGCCGCCGACCCGGATCGCGTCGAGCTTCTTGCGCCAGGTGTCGTGCAGCGCGGCGCGGGTGGCGTCGAAGTCGTAGGAGTCCCCGGTCTCGGCCGTAAGGTTCTTACGGGCGCCTTCCGGCCCGGTGTACGACAGCCCGACCTTGACCACCACATCCCGGTCCTGGCTCGCGTCGAAGCCGGCCCAGGCGCCGTTGCCGCCCTCTCCGGCCGCCTCGCGGGAGCCGGGGGAGGGGGTCGTGCCGCGCCAGGTGCCGTAGGAGGCGAAGGGGCGGTCGAAGGTGGCGGTGAAGTAGACGGTGTGCCGGTCTTTTCCGGCGCAGAAGTTCCCGGCCTCCACCCGGCCCTCGACGGTCCGGTCCCCGACCACGCGGATCTCGGAGCCGAAGACGTTCTGATTGGCCTTGCCGGTGTTGAACAGCACATTGGCCGCGCCGGTGGCCGGGAAGGTGTAGCGCTGCCAGCCGGTGCGCCGGGTAGCGGTCAGTTCGGCGTCGATGCCGTAGGTCTTCAGCCCCACCCGGTAGTAGCCCGGGGTGGCCTCCTCGTCGTCATGGCTGTACGTGGAGCGGTAGTGGTCCGGGTCGACGTCGGTGACCGCACCGGTCGTCGGCATGATGGGCAGCTCGCCCGCGACCCCGCAGCCGACGCCGGAAAGATGGGTCTGGCTGAAGCCGTGGATGGCGTTCTGGTCGTAGTCGTAGCCGCCCTGACCGCCGGTGTCCGGGCTGACCTGGACCATGCCGAACGGGGCGCTCGCGCCGGGGAAGGTGTTGCCGAAGTTCTCGGTGCCCACGAAGGGGTGGACCAGCGAGGTGGGGTCGGCCGGAGGGTCCCCGGCCGTGGAGGCGGCCGCCGCCCCCGGCGGTCCCAGCAGACCGCCGCCCAGCAGCGCCGCCGTCATCACCCCCGCGACCGTGCCCGCCGCGCGCGCACGGATTCCACCGATCAGCGACCGCATGGGACGCACCTCCGCTTGACAACGTTGTCCGACCAGGGTCGCGAAACTTTGGCACGGGGGCTCGGCGGTGTCAATGACCCGTGCGCGGACGGGTCATTGACACCGCCCGCGCATCGGACCGTGGCGCTAGCGCTTGCCGCGCTGACCGTCGGCGAGCTGACGGGACGTCTCCCCGGCGCCCGCACCCCGCTGGGCCCGCTCGGCGAGGGTCGGGAACAGCCCGCCGAGAGCGCTGCCCAGGCGCAGCTCCAGCGGGGCCACGTTCACCTCGGCCCGGTTCCGCTCGATGGCCCGGATGGTCGCGGCCGCCACCCGGCGGCTGGAGATCGTACGGACCCCGGTGGGGAGGGACGTGCCCGCGTCGGCGAACATCCCGGCGTCGCCCACGAATCCGGGCTGCACCAGCGAGACCCCCACCCCCGTGCCATGCAGGTCCTGCCGCAGCCCGAGGGCGAAGCCGCGCAGCCCGAACTTGGCCGCGTTGTAGAGCGCGGCGCCGGGGGAGGCCGTACGCCCCGACAGCGAGCCGATCATCACAAGCTGACCGGATCCCGACTCCACCATGCGCGGTGCCATCAGCCGCGACAGCAGCATCGGCGCGCGCAGATTGACGTCAAGGGCACGGTCCAGCTCCTCGGGCCGGTAGTCCAGGACCGGGCCGCTGGAGGGCAGCGCGGCGTTGGCGATGAGGATCCGGGCGTCCGCCGCCTCCTCGATCAGGCGCTCCAGATCGGACCGTTCGGCCAGATCGGCGACGATCACCCGGCCGCCCAGCCGCTCTGCGAGTGGCCGCAGCACCTCCTCGCGGCGCCCGGTGAGCAGCAGCTTGGCACCCTTGGCCGCGAGCGCGTGGGCCAGCGTCTGCCCGATGCCGCCGGTGGCCCCGGTGAGCAGGACGGTCGTGCCGTCGATCCGCATGCGATCTCCTCCGGTTACGGTCGAGTACGTTCCGGCACGGTACTGGGTATGCGCCCCGCGCCGGGCAAGGGCCCCGGCCCCGTCCCGTATGTACGCACGGCCCGCGGCGGCGCGATACCCGGGCGAGCCGCGGGGCCGGTGCGAGGCCGGGGCCCTAGCCCTCGCGCGGGGCCGGGGTGCCGAGGCCGTAGACACGGCGGGCGTTGTCCGCGCCCAGCAGCGCGGCCACCCGCCGGGCGTCGCGGCGCGACCAGGCGCCCTCCGCGACCCAGTGAATCAGCAGCCCGGTCAGCGCCTCCCGGAAGAGCCGCGCCCCCACCACATACAGCTCGGGCAGCCCATAGGCATCGGTCGAGAAGAGCACCTTGCCGAACGGGGCGAGCTCCAGCATCTCGGCGAGCACGGCCCCGGCCCGCGCCCCGGTGTGCGACAGGGCCAGTCCCACATCGGCGTAGACATGGGGGAAGACGGCGGCCAGATAGGCGGCGCCGCGGTGGTACGGATAGCCGTGCAGCAGGATCAGCGTGCAGCCCGTGGGGCGCACCGCGCGGATGAAGTCGGTGAGGGCGAGCGGATCGCAGCGGTCCAGCCGCAGATCGGGATCGCCGAATCCGGTGTGCAGTTGCAGCGGCAGTCCGGTGTACGCCGCCGACCACAGCAGATGGCGCAGCAGTACGGGGTCGGTGACCCGGGCGGCGGCGGTGCCGCCCTGACCGCGCCGGGCGAGCCAGTGCTCGGCGGCGGTGTGGACGGCGCCGGGGCCCGGCGGATCGGGCTCGAAGTCCAGTCCGTAGCGGTAGGCGGCCACCGACTTGAAACCGGCCGCCGTACGGGCCGCCTCCCGGATCCCGTCCGCCACTCCGGCCAGGAAGTCGTCGGCGGTCAGCGAGGTGTCGGCGACCCGCTCCGCCAACTGCTCCAGACGGACGATCTCATGGGCGGTGCCACCCGCCGCGAGGGCCAGCTCCTGAGGGGTGGTCAGATTGCCTGGCAGCCCGGTGTCCACCAGGAATTCGCTGATCCCGGCGGCGCTCAGCAGCCGCCGGGTCACCTCCCGCGGGCCCAACTCGCGCCGCCGGGCGAGGTAGTGGGCGGGCGGGCAGTGCGGTTCGAGGCCGAGCAGCGGCGGACACCAGCGGCGCACCGCGAACCCGAGCTGGCTGTCGAAGAAGGTGGTGCCGAGCGCGGCGGGCGCGTCGGATTCGGTCAGGAACGCCTCGAACGCGGCCGAGCTCAGCTCGGAGCGGACCACCCCATGGCAGTGGTGGTCCACCAGGAGCGGCAGCGGCGGCTCGGTCGGATCCGTCTGCTCGGCGGCCTCCATCGGTCAGTACCGCCTCCGGGTCGCGACGGCGATCTCCCGCGGGGACGACTTCTCGAACAGGGCGGCCTCCGCCCGGCGCACCGCGGCGATCGACTCGAAGAGCGGATCGCCCAGCGCCTCGCGCAGCACCGTCGAGTCCTCGAAGTGCTCCAGCGCGGTGAGCAGCGAGGTGGGCAGCCGCCGCTCGCGCCCCTCGACCGCGGGGTCCCCCGAGACGGGTGGCGGCAGGGAGAGCCCGGAGTCCAGCCCGCCGAGGCCCGCGGCGATGACCGCGCCCGCCACCAGATAGGGGTTGGCCGCCGGGTCGAAGGACTTGATCTCGGCGTTGGCCGCCCCCGGATCGTCCGGTGCGCCGGTGATGAAGCGCACCGCGGCCTCGCGGTTCTCCAGGCCCCAGCACTGGTACGCCCCGGCCCAGCGCGAGGGTTCGAGCCGGAGGTAGCTCGCGGGGGAGGGGGCGCCGATGGCGAGCAGGGCGGGCAGTTCGCGCAGCACCCCGGCGAGGAACGCCTCGGCCGTCGCCGTCATGCCGTGCGGCCCGTCGCCGTCCCGGCACAGATTGCGGTCCCCCTGCCACAGGCTCAGATGGACATGGGCGCCGTTGCCGACCCCGTCCGGGTCCACCACCGGGCCGAACATCGGGTTGAGCCCGGCGCGCCCCGAGCACGCCCGGATCGTCTCCCGCACCAGCACGGCGAGATCGGCGGCGCCGACCGGGTCGGCGGGCGCCAGGGACACCTCGAACTGCCCGGGGGAGTACTCCGGGTGGAGCTGGAGCACCTCGGTGTGCTGCGCGTCCAGCGCCCCGAGCAGCTCGGCGAGGTAGTCGGCGAGGTCGGCCACGCGCGCCATGCCGTAGGCGGGACCGGCGGAGGGGTAGTGCGGCGGGTCCTGGTCCGGGTCGCCGGTGGTGACGACCCACTCGGTCTCGAACCCCATGCGTACGCTCAGCCCCCGCTCCCGCGCCCGCTCGGCCATCCGCCGGGCGAACAGCCGCTGGCAGACGGGGTGCGCCCGGCCCTGCTGGTCGTACCGGTCGACCGGGGCCCAGGCCCAGCCGGGCTGGGCGGCCAGCGGGATGAGCCGGTCCAGGTCGGGGATGAGCCGCAGATCCCCGTCGGGGCCGCCGACATGGCGGCTGGTGGTCATGGAGTCGTCCACGAGAAAGACGTCGAAGACGGGGGACATCCCGACCCCGCGCCGTGCGGCATGGGGCAGCCGCGCGGTGGGCACGGACTTCGCTCGGGTCACCCCCGCGTTGTCCACCCAGGTCAGCGCGATGCCCTGGATTCCGCTCGCGGTGAGCCGCTCGGCCTCCTGCCGAGCCCGTGCGTATGTCTGCTCACGATCGCCGGTCCCCATGGGCGCCTCCTCAGCCACGTCCTGTACGCCGAGACTATTGCCTGCGGACGGTCTTGTGGTGACGCGTTGTCCCGATCGCGTACGGGGTGTGACGGTGGCTTATGCCGGTCGGAGGTTGACACGGCCGGCCGGGGCGTCGAGGGGCCCGGCCCGCCGGTCGAGGGGTTCGGTTTCGGCCATGCGGGACGCCCATGCTGGACGCCCGGTGTCAGCGCCCGAGGCGCTCGGTGATGTCGTGCAGGACGACCCGGGCGGCGGTGGGCCCGGCGTTGAGGTACCAGGGGTCGTCATCGACCTTGACGGTGTGTCCGGCGCGGACCGCGCCCAGCTTCTTCCACAGCGGATGGGACAGATACGTGGCGGTGTCGGTCTTCCCGGGGCGGCCCTGGACGGAGTAGAAGATCCAGTCGCCGTCCATCTGCGGGATCCGCTCACCGCTGAGGTCCTGTGAGATGTCGTCGAAGCGCTGGGACTTGGGGCGGCCGAGCCCCATGTCGTCGGCGATGGTGCCGGTGAACGACTTCTTCCCGAACATCCGCACCCGGTCGGGGTTGAAGCGCACCATCGACAGCTCCGTGTGCTCGCCGCCCAGCTTCTCGCCCTGGTCGGCGGCGTCCTTCTCGAAGCGGGTGAGGAGGGTGCGGGCCCGCTCGCGCCGGCCCACCGCGTCGGCGACGGTCAGCAGATCCTTCTTCCAGTTCACCCCGCGGCCCTTGGTGACCACGGTCGGGGCGATGGCGGACAGGGTGGCGTGGAGATTGCCCTGGGTGCCGTTGACCAGGATCAGATCGGGCTTGGCGGCGGCCAGCTTCTCCATGTTGGGGGAGGTGCGGGTGCCGATGTCCGCCATCGCGCCGAGCGCCTCGGCCTGCCGGGGGAAGGCCGTGCGCAGATAGGTGGGGACCAGCCCGGCGTAGTCGGCGCGGGTGGTGGCCACCGGTACGACGCCGAGGGCGAGCAGATCGTCGAGCTGCCCGGTGCTGATCGCGGCGATGCGCTTCGGCTCGGCCTTCAGCGGCGTACTGCCCTGCTCATGGGCGACGGTGCGAGGGAAGGCGCCGTCGGCCGCTCGGGACTCCGGGGCTTTGGAGGACGTGGAGGACGTCGAGGACGACGCGGCATCCGAGGAGCCGCAGCCGGTGAGGACGGCGCCGGCGAGGGCGGCGGAGAGCAGGGGGAACAGACGGTGGGGGCGCACGGACAACTCCAGTAGCTAAGGTGAGGCTTACCTTACCTTGTCCTGGGTGGCGCTCTCCTGGAGGATGTCGGTCAGGCAGGCGAGATACATCTCGATGGCCTGGGCCGGCTCCCGCACCTGTCTCCCCGACAACTTTCCGATCTTCTCCAGCCGGTACAGGAGTGTGTTCCGGTGGATGTGCAGCCGCTCTGCGACCCGCACCAGATGAAACCCCCCCTCCGCCCAGCCGATCAGCGTCTCCCGCAGGGTCGGCCAGTCGGGCTGTCCGGGCAGCTCCCCCAGCACGGCGTCGGCGAACCGCGCCCGGCTCTGCCGCGGAGCGGACCCCAGCAGATGCGGTATCCGCAGGTCGGCGGCGGTGAAAACGCGGTCGCCCGGGAAGACGGCCGGTCCGGTGCGCAGCGCGGTGGCGGCGTCGCGATAGGAGTGGTGCATCCCGGTGGTGCCCGCGCCGGGTTCGCCGACGGCCATCCGCCCGTCCAGACCGTGCCGGTCGTACAGCAGCGAGAGCAGATGGCCGCAGGCGTCGGCGAGCCGTCCCGGCGCCGTCCGCTCACCGTGCGCGGCGGCCAGCACCACATACCGGCCGGCGGCCTGGACCCCCGCCACGTCCTGCCGGTCCCGGAACACCTCCCGTACGGTCCGCAGCACCGTGATCCGGGAGACCGCCGCCGCGCCCTCGTCCGCCGGGCTCACCTCCAGCAGCACCGCGGCCCGGGCCGGCCCGGGGGCCAGACCCAGCTCCACCGCCCGGGCGTCCACCGCTCCGGCGTCGACCACCTCGGGGTCGTAGAGCGCGATGTCCCGTACGAAGTCGTCGACCGCCCGCTCGTGGAGCAGCCGCGAGCGCAGCAGCGCCGCCTCCTCCAGGAGGATCTCCGTCTGCCGCCGCACCACCAGGCCGAAGCGGTGCACCTCCGCCGGCACCCCGGTCAGACAGACCGTGCCGATCACCTCCTCCCCGACCGTGATCGGCAAGCTCATCCCGGGCCGCACCCCCCGCATCCGGCCCGCCTGCTCGGCGGTGTGGGTGGCGGGCCGCCCGGTGCGCACCACCTCCAGGGACGCCTCGTGGACGGTGCCGACGCGCGCGAGGTCGCCGCAGCCGATGACGACCGCCCCGGGGTCGGTGATCAGCACATTGAAGCCGGTGATCCGGCCGATGTCCTGGGCGATTTCCTGAGCCAGCTCCGGGGTCAGGGCGGGACGGCCACTCATGGGATCGATCGAGGGGTCCATGGATGGATCGTACAAGCGTGGGCTTCCAGATGGCGATCGGTTCGTACGATTCCAACGATGACCGACCGCCGGACGCTGCCTACTGTCTTCGGACATCAGCACCGGGCGCCTCGCGACCGCCCGGCCATCCGTCCTCCTCCTCCCCAGGAGCATCTCCTCAGGAGACGGCCATGAGCACAGCATCCCTGGAGAAATCCCGTCCCACCCGCACCCACTGGCTCATCACGCTCTACGCCGGCGGTGGTGAGTTCTGCGACGGCTACATCCTCAGCATCATCGGCGTCGCGCTTCCGCTTCTCACCGCCGACTACCACCTCAACTCCTTCGACTCCGGAGTGGTCGGCTCCGCCTCCCTGGTCGGCATGTTCGCCGGCGGCCTGGTCTTCGGCTATGTCACCGACCGGGTCGGGCGGCAGAAGGTCTATCTCTTCGATATCGCCGCCTTCATCCTGCTCTCCGCGGCGCAGTTCTTCGTCAGCGATCCCTGGCAGCTCACCGTGCTGCGCTTCCTCATGGGCATCGCCATCGGCGCCGACTTCGCCATCGCGGGCACCATCGCCTCGGAGTTCGCGCCCCGCAACTCCCGGGGCCCGCTGCTGGTCATCATGGTCACCATGTGGTCGGTCGGCGCCGCCGTGGCGTATGTCGTCGGCTGGGCGATGATGTCCTCCGGTTATGACAACTGGCGCTGGATGCTCGCGAGCAGCGCCATCCCCGCCGTCCTCATCCTCCTGTTGCGCTTCGGCACCCCCGAGTCGCCGCGCTGGCTGCTCAGCAAGGGCCGCAACCAGGAAGCGGAGGCCGTGCTGAAGCAGATGCTCGGCCCGGACGCGACCCTGGCCGACCTGGAGGCGGACACCGCCTCGCGCACCCGCTACACCGATATCTTCCGCGGCGCCTATCTGCGCCGGACCATTTTCGTCAGCGTCTTCTGGGCCTGCCAGCTCCTGCCGATCTACGCCATCACCACCTACGAACCCACCATCCTGTCCTCCTTCGGACTGGCCGACGGCAACGACTCCTATCTCGGCTCGGTCGTGGTGCAGATCTTCTTCGTGCTCGGCTCGCTCTCCGGGATCCTGGTCATCAACAAGGGGCGGCGCACCCTGCTCCTGTGGAGCTTCGGCCTCTCCGCGATCCCCCTGCTCTGCCTCGCGGCCATCGCCCGCCCCGCACCGGCGGTCGTGGTCGTCCTCTTCGCGGCCTTCGGCGTGGCGGCCTTCTCCAGTCAGTGTCTGCAGGCCATCTACCCCTCCGAGCTGTTCCCGACCGGAGTGCGGGCCACCGCCAACGGCTTCGCCACCGGCATCAGCCGCGTCGGCGCGGCCATCGGCACCTGGGGAGCGCCCGTCGTCCTGGACCACAGCACCCGGCTGGCCATGCTGCTCGGCGCGGTGATCTGCGTCATCGGCTGGGGCACGTCGTATGTCCTCGCGCCGGAGACCAGCGGGCTCACCCTCGCCGACGCCAGTGCGGCGGACGCGGACTACAGCCCCCGCGGGCGTGCGCGTACCCGCCGTGACACCTCTTCGACCACACCGTCCCCCGCGAAGGAGCCTTCATGACCTCCCCGGACACCCCGCCCGCCACGGTCACGATCGTCGGCGGCGGAGTCGTCGGCCTGGCGTGCGCCCACTACCTCAGTGCCGCCGGGCTGCGGGTCACCGTCCTCGAACGCGACCGGCTGGGCAGCGGCGCGTCCCGCGGCAACGCCGGGGAGGTCTGCCCCGACCTGGTCGAACCGCTGGCCGCGCCCGGTGTCATCGCTACGGCGCTGCGCGGGCTGCACCGTCCGGACAGCGCGCTTGCCATCCACCCCCCGGCCGGTGCCGAACTGCTGCGGTTCCTGGTCCGGTTCGGGCTGCGGGCCACCTCGCGCCGCTACGCGCGGGGGGCCGCCGCCCTCGGCGCGCTCGCGAAGGGCACCTTCGGGCTCTTCGAGGAGCTGGAGGCGGCCGGTGTCGACGGGGAGGCGCATAAGGACGGGTTCCTGTTCGCCTTCCCCTCCCGCGAGTACGCCGCCGAGGCGCTGGCCGCCTTCCGCCGGCTGGACGCGCCCATCGCACCCGGCGGGGTGCTGGAGGGGACCCGGCTCGCGGAGGCGGAGCCCTCGCTCACCGACGGCGCGCGGGCGGGGTTCGTGGTGGAGCGTCAGTGGTCGCTCGACCCGTCGCTCTTCGTGGACCGGCTCGCCGAGCGGCTGCGGGGCCAGGGCGTCGAACTGGTCGAGGGCGCCCGGGTGTCGGCCGTCACGGACCGGGGCGGCCGCACCGAGGTGCGCACCTCGGCGGGGACGTACCGGAGCGACGCGGTGGTCATCGCCGCGGGCGTCTGGTCGCGCGAGCTGGTCCGCGGGCTCGGCCTGGATGTCGACCTGGTGGCGGGCAAGGGGTACAGCTTCTCCGTGGCGGCCGAACCGCCGCCTTCCCGCCTGGTCCACCTCGGCGCGGCCAAGGTGGTGCTCACTCCGATGGGCAAGCGGGTCCGGGTGGCCGGGACGATGGAGTTCGAGCGCGACGCCGACCGGTTCCGGCAGCGGCGCATCGAGGCCATCGTCGCCGCCGCGCGCCCGTATCTGCGCCATGCCGACTGGGACGACCGCCAGGAGGAGTGGGTGGGGCCGCGGCCCATGACCCCCGACGGGCTGCCGCTGATCGGGCCGGTGCCGGGCCATCCCCGGGTGCTGCTGGCGACCGGTCACAACATGCTGGGGCTGATGCTCGCGCCCGCCACCGGCCGGCTGGTGGCCGGACTACTGACGGGTACGGCGGATTCTGGTCTTTCCTCCGCTTTTGCCCCGGTGCGGAGCGTTCGCCGCTATTCTTGGCGTGTACGCGCCACCCGCGGCCGGTGAGCCGAAGGGGCGCACCGCTGTCGAAAGGGAGAGCGCGCGCGGCCCCTTGAGGAACGCAGGGGCCGGGCACGGTCGACCATCGGCAGGGGGTCCCTCCCAGCGGTAGCCGGGGGAGACGTGGGCGCCCCGGAGGCGAACCGAGCCCTGAGAAAAGGGGAACGAGTGATCAGTCGCAGAACGCTGTTCGCGAGCACACTGGGCATCACCGGCGGCCTTCTCCTCCCGACGGCGGGCGCCGGCGCGGCGCCCGCCGACTGGTCCCGGGCGGTGGTGGACTCCACCATCGCCCGCCGCCCCGACCCCGCGTCGCTCGGCGGCTGGGGCTACACCCAGGGGCTGTTCCTGCTCGGCGCCCACCGCGTCTACCAGCGGGTCAAGGAGCCCTCGTACCTGGCGTACATCAAGCGCTGGGTGGACAACTTCGTCGACGCCGACGGCCATATGAGCCGGACCTTCGACAACCTCGACGCGATGCAGTCCGGCAATCTGCTGCTGGTCCTCCACCAGGAGACCGGCGACCCCCGCTACCGGACCGCCGCCGACCAGATCCGGAACCGGATCACCACCTATCCGCGCACCGCCGACGGCGGGATGTGGCACGCCACCGGCAAGACCAACGAACTGTGGGGCGACGGTGTCTTCATGGCCCAGCCCTTCCTGCTGCGCTACGGCATCGCCTACGGCGACCAGGCATACGCGTACGAGGAGGTCACCAGGAACCTCTCGGTGTACTTCCGCCACCTCAAGGCGTCCAACGGGCTGCTCTACCACGCCTATGACGCCGACGGGGACGCCCCCTGGAAGCCCGACGCCGCCACCGGCACCTCCGGCTACTTCTGGGCACGGGCCATCGGCTGGACCGCGATGACCCATGTGGAGGTGCTGGAAATGCTCCCCGCGAACCACCCGCGCCGCGCCGAACTGATCGGCAACGTACGCCACTTGGCGAAGGGTTTCGCGCGCTACCAGGACTCGGCCACCGGCCGCTGGTTCCAGGTCGTCGACAAGGCGAGCGACCCCGGCAACTGGACCGAGACCTCCGCCTCCAGCATGTACACCCTGATGCTGCACGCGGCCCTGGACCACGGCTGGATCAGCGGGGGCGCCTACGCCTCGGCGGCGCGCAGGGGCTATCAGGGCGTGCTGCGGAAGGTGTCGGTCGGCTCCGACGGGCTGACGAACATCTCCGACATCAGCGAGGGCACCAACGTCGGAGACCTGGCCTACTACCTGGGCCGGCCGCGCAATACGAACGACCTCCACGGTCTGGGCGCCTTCCTGCTCATGAACGAGCGGCTCGCACACTGACACGGACGTAGGGGCGCGGCACGGACGTACGGGCGCGGTCCGCGGACCGCGCCCGTACGCTCATCCGCGAAGGCGCTACTTCAACTCGACCTGGAACACCTTGTCCGCGCCCTCCGGCTCCCCGCCGTTGTTGTCGGCGTTGGTCGTGGACAGCCACAGCGTGTTCTTGCCCGGCACGGTCTCCACCGTGCGCAGCCGCCCGTAGGAGCTGGTGTAGTACGCCTTGGGGGTGCCCGCGCTGGTCCCGTCCACCGGGATCCGCCACAGCCGCTCACCGCGCAGCGCCGCCATGTACATCGCGCCGTCGGCGTAGGTGACCCCGCTGGGCGAGGCGTCGCCGACCGGCCACTGGCGCTTGGGGTTGGTCATCCCGGAGGTGGAGCAGTTGCCCTCACAGGTCGGCCAGCCGTAGTTCTTGCCCGATTCGATGAGGTTGAGCTCGTCGTACTTGCTGTTGCCGAACTCGGCCTCCCACAGCCTCCCCTGCGGATCCCAGGTGATGCCCTGCGGATTGCGGTGGCCGTAGGAGTAGATGAGCGTGCCGAACGGATTGCCCGGGGCGGGCTTGCCGTCCGTGGTCATCCGGAGGATCTTGCCGTTGAGGGAGTTCTTGTCCTGGGCGAGATCGGGTGTCTGGGCCTCCCCGGTGGTGGCGTACAGATAGCCGTCCGGGCCGAACTTCAGGCGTCCCCCGTTGTGGTACTTGTTCTTCTTGATGCCGGTGACGAGCGCCTTGTAGCCGCTGAGCGAGGAGCCGTCGTAGGTCATCCGGGCGATGCGGTTGCCGTCGGAGGCGGTGTGCATCAGATAGACGGCGTGGTCGCTGTTCCAGTTCGGGGAGACCGCGATGCCCATCAGCCCGCCCTCACCCCCGGTGGTCACCACATTGGGCACCGTGCCCACCTTGGTCCTGGCGCCCGACTGGGTGAGCTTGTACACGTCGAACGCATCGCGCTGGGTGATCAGGGCCGAGCCGTCGGGCAGCCAGCTCAGCCCCCAGGGGATCGACCAGCCGGACGAGACGGTCTTGATGTCCGAGGGGGCCGAGTCGGCCGCCGAGGTCGCGGCGCTGCCGGTGCCGGTCTGGGTGAGCAGCAGCCCCGCGGTGAGTGCGGTGGTGGCGGCCGCGGCCACCAGGGTCTTCCGATAGCTCTTCATCGCGCGCCCTCCTACTGGAGCTTGTATGCCTTGAAGTTCCGGGTGAGCAGGTATGTGGTCTGGAGGCCGGTGCTGTTCAGGCTCCGGTAGATGCCCCACTTGGGCCGCAGATAGTTCTTGCCGCGCCACAGGTCCAGGCCGGTGCGCTGGTACGCGGCGACCTTCTTGCCGTCGCTGGTCACCGACCAGTCGGCGTACGCGCCCGAGTCGGCCGCCTTGACCTCGACCGACACATCGCTCCAGGTGCCCTGGAGCGGCTTCATGTCGGCGGCCCCGGCCTCGGTGAGGTTGTCGTCGTCGTCCGACGTCCGGATCTCGACCTTCGGGCCGTCGCTGTGCTGGTGCAGCGACATGGTGAACAGTGGAGCGGCCACGTCGCCCACCTTGATCTGCATGATGTGGGTGAAGCCGGTGGTCGCGTCGAGGGTGTCCGGCACATACATCTGGTACTGGATCCGCCAGGTCTCGTTCTTGAGGATCTTGACGGCGGAGCCGTTCTGCTCCATGCCCCTGACCTCTTGGCGCTGGCGGTCGGTGCTGGTGTCGACGTCCTTGGGGTAGTGGATGTCGGTACGGAAACCGCCCTGGTAGGGGTAGATGTGGGTGACACCGGGGTGGGAGTCGGCGCGGTCGTCCTCGGCGCCCTCGAAGGCGTCGGCCACGCTCGCCCCCGATGCGGGGCTCCACTTCAGGCTCCAGGACGCGGCCGGCGTCTGCGGGGACCGCTCGGCACCGTAGGCGACCGCGGCCGGGGCGATCAGCGCGGCCGTCGCCGCGAGAGCGAGGGCGGTGCGTGGTAAGAGCGGTGAACGCTCCATCAAGGATTCTCCTGTCTGATCCTTGTTCACATGGGGGGACTGTAAGGAAGGCTTCCTAACCCGTCAACAGGTCGGCCACGGTCAGTCGCGGTCAGTCTCGGTCAGCCGCGGGAGACCCGGTAGACGACCGTGCCGTGCGCGGGCACCGAGGCGCTGATCGAGCCGCTCGTGGTGGAGGTGGCCTTCGACCACAGATCCTTCAGGCGGTACGAGGACGAGCCGCCGAGGCCGATCGCGCTCGCCGTCGTCGAGATCGTCTTGCTGGACGAGTTCTCGTTGAGCAGCGCCACCGCGTGGTCGCCGTTGGCCAGTTGCTTGGTGTACACGGTCTTCCCGCCACTGGAGGAGACGATGGTGGCCTGCTTGCCCAGAGTGTCCTGGTCGAGCGCGATGATGTCGGTGTTCTTCAGGATCGACTGGGCGGTCGCGGAGGCGTTCCGGATGTCGCTGCCGATCAGCAGCGGCGCCGCCATCATCGCCCACAGGCTGAAGTGGGTGCGGTACTCGGTGGCCGTCATCCCGCCGTTGCCGACCTCCAGCATGTCGGGGTCGTTCCAGTGGCCGGGGCCCGCGTACTGCGCCAGATCGTCGTTGATGTGCAGCTTGTCGATCATGCTGGACCACTTGTCGCTGATGTCGCCGGTGGTGCGCCAGGAGTTGCCGACCGGCTCGCCCCAGGTCCACACCTTGGGGGTGGTCTGGCCCCATTCGCACAGCGAGTAGAGGATCGGGCGGCCGGTGGCGGCGAGCGCGTCGCGCATGGCCTTGTAGCGCTTCTGGGCGTCGACGCCCTGGTTGTTGCAGTTGTCGTACTTGAGGTAGTCCACGCCCCAGGAGGCGAACTGCTTGGCGTCCTGCTTCTCGTGGTCCAGCGCGCCCGGGAAGCCGTTCGCCGCGTTGCAGGTCTTGGTGCCGGCGCTGGTGTAGATCCCGAACTTCAGCCCCTTGGCGTGCACATAGTCCGCCACGGCCTTGATGCCGTTCGGGAAGCGGGTGTGGTGGGGCACCAGATTGCCGCTCGCGTCCCGGCTGGGCTCGGCCCAGCAGTCGTCGATGTTGACGTAGGTGTAGCCCACGTCCTTGAGGCCGAGTGAGACGAACGCGTCGGCAACGCCTTTGACCATGGACTCGTTGAACGAGGCGTCGCAGTGGGTGGCGTTCCAGTTGTTGAAGCCCATCGGGGGCGTACGGGCGAGGCCGTTGTCCAGCGCGACGGCCTGCGGCGCCGCGGTGGTGAGGCTCACGGTGAGGGCGCCGGCGGCGACCGTGGTGGCCGCGGTGACGGTCGCGAGGCAGGAGCGAAGACCGCGTGATCGTGTGGATCTTTGCATGATCATCTCCTTTGAGCGCGGACAGTGCATCGCGGAAGGTAGGAGGTGTGGTGCGATGAGTCAAGGAATGGTGTGGACCAAGGGGGTGGTGGTGTGGGTGGCGGTCGGCGAAAAGTTGCCAACTACCAGCAGGTTCCGCTTGTTTCTTGGCGTCGCACAGGAAATGTACAGCCAAAGAGGTCGGAGGATTTTTGACGCACGCTTATTGACCGGACCCCAACAGCCGGTGACGCTGCAACAGAACGGCACATGACCGTACGCCCCCCGAGAAGGAGCCTTCATGGGCCGCAGATCGCGCCGGCGCCTCGGCGCCTGGCTGGCAGCCGTGCTGTCGCTCGTCGCCACCCTCGCCCTGACCGGCCCCGCCCCGGCGCGGGCCGATGTGATCAACCCCCGCCAGCAGTGGCTGCGCGACTCCCAGGCGGGCCTCTTCCTGCACTGGGGCATGCGCACCTCGCCCGGCTACACCGACTGCTCCGCCTGGGAGAAGGCGGTCACCGACGGCGGCTGGAAGGCCGACTACTGGGTGGCCGAGGCCAAGCAGCTGCACGCCTCCTACCTGGTGCTCGCCTCCTTCCACAGCCGTCTGGGCTACGCGCGGGCCTGGCCGTCCGCCGTCCCCGGAAGCTGCTCCACCAAGCGGGACTTCCTCGGCGAGCTGATCGACGCGGCCAACGCCCAGGGGCTGAAGGTCATGCTCTATATGACCGACGATCCGCAGTGGCATGCCGAGGGCGGCCATGAATGGCTCGACTCGGCGGCCTACTCGGCCTACAAGGGCCATGACGTCGACCTGACCACGCGCGACGGCTTCGGCGAGTACTCCTACGACAACTTCGTGGAAGTGATGCGGAAGTACCCGAAGTTGTCCGGGTTCTGGATCGACAACGACAACGACTACTGGATCGACCACGGGCTCTACGAGAAGATCCGTGCCGACCGTCCCGGCTGGCTGCTGAGCAACAACAACGAAGACACGCCGATCATGGACACGGTCAGCAATGAGCAGAAGACCGGGATGACCCCGGCCTACGACTATCCCCAGGCCATCTGGACCCCGCAGCCCCGGCTCACCGAAGCCTGCTTCAAGCTGCCCAGCAGCGGAGCCTGGTGGTACAGCGGCACCGACTCGGCGGTGGACCACGGACTCACCCTCGGCCGGCTGATCAGCAACTCCGGATCGTCCGTCAAATCGCTGATGGCCGAAACCGCCCAGGTGAACGGGCGCTTCCCCAGCAAGCAGGAAGCCTTCAACGACTACGCCAAGAGCTATCTCGACAAGATCTGGGGGTCGCTGGGCGGCACCGAGGGCGGTGGCTACTCCTACGGCGGACTGCGGCCCGGCGCCTGGAACGACGGCGCCCACGGGGTGACCACGGTGAGCAAGACCGACCCCGACCGTCACTTCGTCCACGTCCTCACCAGGCCCTCGGGCTCCACGCTGACCGTGCGGGACAACGGCTACAAGGCGACCGCTGTCACCGACTTCCGCACCGGCAAGAAGCTGAACTTCCGCCAGAGCGACGGCAGGATCACCATCTCCGGCATCACCGGCTGGGATCCGTACGACACCGTCCTCGCGGTCCGCACCGACGGCCGCCAGGGTGTCGTTCCGGCCAGTTCGATCACCGCGAGCGCCAGCGTCTCCGCGAGCGGCCACCCCGCCTCCGCCGTGCTCGACGGCGATCCGGAGACCTACTGGGACAACAGCACCACCCTGCCCGCCTCGGTCACCTTCGATCTGCGGTCCGCCAAGAGCCTGCGCTATCTGGCGGTGAACCAGCGGGAGTGGTCGGTCTCCTACGCCCGCTCCGACACCGAGCAGTCCGCCCGCATCCGCGACTACCAGGTGCAGGTCTCCAGCGACGGGCGCGACTGGGGCAGCCCGGTGGCGAGCGGAACGCTGCCCAGCGCCCGCGGGGTGGCATTCATCGACCTCCCCGCCACCACCAAGCGCTATGTCCGGCTCACGGTGAACAGCACCTGGGCGGCGGCCACCGACACCAAGCACTACCGC
Source organism: Streptomyces violaceusniger Tu 4113 (assembly GCF_000147815.2). Lineage (NCBI taxonomy): Bacteria > Bacillati > Actinomycetota > Actinomycetes > Kitasatosporales > Streptomycetaceae > Streptomyces > Streptomyces violaceusniger. The sequence continues at coordinate 3,935,142 of NC_015957.1, forward strand.
AAGCTGCTGCTCGACGAGGTGCGCATCGGAACCGCCTACCCGAGCAGCGGCTCATGACCCCGTGCCCGACGACGAGGCCATCGACCATCGCGGACGACAGCACCACCCCCGACGGCGGGGCGCTGCGGATCCGGACCGCCGACCAACGGTCCGACTGACGGTCCGTCCCGTCCCGTTGACCAATCCCCACCCAGATGGAAAGCAGGTCGAAGCCATGAACGACACCACACCGCACACGGCTCCCGACGCGACGGACCGGACCCGTACGGACGCCGCGGAAACCGCCTGGCAGACGCCCGACTACGTGGTCGTGGAGACCGCGCTGGAGGTCACCGCCTACTCGCTGAACGCCCGCTGAGCTCCCCGCCATGCGTGTGCGCGTGCTCGGCACCGCGGCGGGTGGCGGCGTACCCCAGTGGAACTGCGCGTGCCCCGGATGCTCCGGGGCACGCGCCCACCCGGGGTGGCGCCGCCGCCATGCCTCGCTCGCCGTCCAGGCCGCCGAAGGCCGCTGGTATCTGGTCAACGCCACCCCCGACCTCGGCGAACAGGTCGAGGACTGCCCCGAGTTGCACCCCGGGCCCGAACCGCGCCGGACCCCGCTGGCCGGGGTGATCCTCACCGACGCCGAACTCGACCACACCCTCGGTATCGCCCGGCTGCGCGAGGCGGACGGCATCGAGATCGTGGCCACCGCACCGGTGCGCAACGCCCTGCTGACCGGACTCCACCTGGGCGAGGTCCTCACCCCGTACGCCCGGCTGGACTGGCGCCCCCTCGGTCCCGAGGACCGGCCGCTCGCCGAGGATTCGCCGCCGGCCGTCGGCGCCGTCCCCGTCTCCGCCAAACGCCCCCGCTACGCGGCCGGACTCGACGCCCCGGACGACGGCGCCCCGGACGACGACGCCTGGGTGGTCGCCCTGCGGCTGACCGACCGCACCACCGGCCGCTCCCTCCTCTACGCCCCCGCGCTCGCCGCCTGGCCCGACGCCTTCCAGCGCGCCGCCGAGAGCGCCGACCACGTCATCGTCGACGGCACGTTCTGGTCCGACGACGAGCCCCTCACCAGCGGCTTCGGCTCGCGTACCGCAACCGCCATGGGGCATCTGCCGATCGACGGACCGGACGGCACGGCGCGGCGGCTCGCCGCACTCCGAGCGCGCACCCTCTACACCCACCTCAACAACACCAACCCCCTCAACGACCCGGCCGCGCCCCAGCACACGGTGCTGCGCGAGCTGGGCGTCGAGGTGGCCGCCGACGGGATGGTGATCGACCTGTGAGCACCCCACGGACACGTCTTGAGGAGCGGCTGCGCGCGGTCGCGCAGGAGCGCTACCACGACCGCCACCCCTTCAACGTACGGATGCACGCGGGCGAGCTCACCCCCGCCGAACTGCGCCGCTGGATTCTCAACCGCTTCCACTACCAGCGCCACATCCCCATCAAGGACGCGCTGATCACCGCCAAACTCGACACCGCACGGCTGCGCCGGATGTGGCTGCGGCGCATCCAGGACCACGACGGCGCCGCCGACGGCGAGGGCGGCATCGAGCGATGGCTGCGGCTCGGCGAGGCCGCCGGCCTGGACCGGGACCGGCTGCTGTCCGGCGCCGAGGTGGTGCCCGGAGTGCGGCTCGCGGTCGACGGCTACGTCAACTTCTGCCGGTTGCGCGGCCCGCTGGAAGCCGTCGCCGCCTCGCTCACCGAGCTGTCCGCGCCCGGCATCATGCTCACCCGTATCGACGCCTTCGAGCGGTACTACCCCTGGATCGAGCGCGCGGGCCTGGCCTACTTCCGCAATCGGGTCGACCAGGGGCGCCGGGACAGCACCGAGGCGCTCGACCTGGTCCTGACCTGGGCGCGGACCCCCGAGGACGAGGACCGCGCGGTGGCGGCGCTCGCGTTCAAATGCGATGTGCTGTGGTCGTTGCTGGACGCGGTCGAGCACGCCGACACCAAGGACGGCCCCGGGGAGGGGGCATGACCGCCGCCGACACCCCGCCCGCCCCGGAGACCCCGCCCGCACCGCCCGAAGCGGCCGGATGGCGGCCCGCGCTGGCCCCCGCCGTGAGCCTGCGCCATGACCGGGTGCGTGACGCCGAGCTGCTGGTGCTGCCCGAGCGGGTGGTGGTGCTGCGGGGCAGCGCCGCACGCATCCTGCGGCTGTGCGACGGCGACCGCGACCTCGACGCCATCGTGGCGGAGCTCACGAGCCGCTTCCCCGGCGCGCCCGTGGCCGAGGACGTGCCCGCCTTCCTCGGCCGGATGCGTACGGAGGGCTGGGTCCGATGACCGCCGCGCCCCGCCCCTGGGCCCTGCTCGCCGAGCTCACCCACGGCTGCCCGCTGCACTGCCCCTACTGCTCCAACCCGCTGGAGCTGGTCCGCCGCTCGCGTGAGCTGTCCACCGCCGAGTGGACGGAGGTGATGCGCCAGGCCGGGGAGTTCGGCGTGGTGCACACCCATCTCTCCGGCGGGGAACCGCTGTTGCGCCCCGATCTGGCCGAGATCGTCATCGCCGCCGAGTCCGCCGGGATCTACACCCAGCTCGTCACCAGCGGTGTGGGCCTGGACGAGCCCCGGCTGGCCGCCCTGATCGCCGCCGGGCTGCGCAGCGTCCAGCTCTCCTTGCAGCACGCCGACCCGGCCGCCTCCGACCGGATCGCCGGATACCGCTCCTTCGCCGCCAAGGAACGGGCCGCCGCCCTGGTGCGCAAGGCCGGTCTGCCGCTCGGGATCAACGTCGTCCTGCACCGCGACAACCTCGACGCGCTCGACGCCATCATCCAGCGCGGTCTGGACTGGGGCGCCGACCGGATCGAGCTGGCCAACACCCAGTTCTACGGCTGGGCGCTGCGCAACCGCGACGCCCTGCTGCCCACCCGCGACCAGCTCGCCCGGGCACGGGAGACGGTGGAGCGCCGGCGGCAGCGGCTGGGCGGCACCGTCGACCTGGTGTGGGTCGTGCCCGACTACTTCGACGGCGTCGCCAAGCCCTGCATGGGCGGCTGGGGCGCGGTCTCGCTGACCGTCGCGCCCGACGGCACCGCGCTGCCCTGCCCCGCCGCCGCGAGCCTGCCGGACCTGGACCCGCCCCATGTGCGCGACCACACCCTGGAGTGGATCTGGGACCACTCCACCGCCTTCAACCGCTACCGGGGCGAGGAGTGGATGCGGGAGCCGTGCCGCACCTGCTCCCGCCGCACCGAGGACTTCGGCGGCTGCCGCTGCCAGGCGTACGCCCTGACCGGCGACGCCGCCCGTACCGACCCGGCCTGTGCGCTCTCCCCGGACCACGGCGTGATCCGCACGCTGACGGACGCCGGGCACCCGGCCGGAGCACAGGCCCCGGCGCGGACCGGCGGCTATGCGTACCGCAAGCCCGGAGGAGGGTGAGACCGGGCGCGGTTTGGCGCATACGCCTCGGCTTCCGTAAAGTTTCGCCGTTGTCCAGGGGAACAGGCGAACCAGAAAGCGGCAGCGGCGATGACGGTGATAGACGAAGGCCGGGCCGAACAGGCGGCGGCCGAGGAGCCGGGCATCGACCCGGAGCGGCTGGCGACCTGTCTGAGCGTCCTCGCGGAACTCGACCGGCTGCCGGTCGACCACCCCGACGCGATCATGGTCCGCCGGGCCACCTCCGGCATCTACCGCAGCGTGAAGCAGCGCAGGCGCCAGGAGCGGCGGGCCGCGAAGACCGCGCATGACAAGACCGTGACCGAGGCCACCGCCACCGGCGCCGCCGACCGGATCGACGACGAGACGCTGGGCCGCGCGCTCAGCAGCTCCGTCTCCACCGAGATCGCGGGCATCCTGGCGCGCCCCCGCTCCTGCTATGTCTGCAAGACCCGGTTCGTCGAGGTCGACGCCTTCTACCACCAGCTCTGCCGCGACTGCGCCGCCGAGAACCGGGCCCGCCGCGACGCCCGCACCGACCTCACCGGGCGCCGAGCCCTGCTCACCGGCGGCCGGGCGAAGATCGGCATGTACATCGCGCTGCGGCTGCTGCGCGACGGCGCGCACACCACCGTCACCACCCGCTTCCCGGGCGACGCCATCCGCCGCTTCAAGGCCATGCCGGACAGCGGGGAGTGGTTGCACCGGCTCAAGGTCGTCGGCATCGACCTGCGCGACCCCGCCCAGGTCATCGCGCTGACCGACGAGGTCAGTGCCGCGGGCCCGCTGGACATACTGATCAACAACGCCGCCCAGACCGTCCGCCGCACACCCCAGGCGTACGCGGAGCTGATAGCGGGCGAGTCGGCGCCGCTCCCCGCCGGGGAGCTCCCCGAGTCCCTGGTCCTCGGCGCCTTCGGCAGCGGCGCCCAGGCGGCCCTCCCGGCGCCCCGCACGCCGCAGGACGGCGCCCTCACCCCGCAGGACCTCACCGCCCTCGCCCTCACCAGCGGCTCCGCCTCACCGGCCCGGATCGAGGCCGGGACCGCGATCGACGCGGGCGGGCTGGTCCCGGACCTGGACCCGACCAACACCTGGGTGCAGCGGGTCAACGAGGTGGATCCGGTCGAGATGCTCGAGGTCCAGCTCTGCAATGAGACGGCGCCGTTCATCCTGGTGAGCCGGCTGCGCCCGGCGATGGCCGCCTCGCCCGCCCGGCGCAAGTACGTGGTCAACGTCTCCGCGATGGAGGGCAAGTTCGGCCGGGGCTACAAGGGCGCGGGCCATCCGCACACCAACATGGCCAAGGCCGCGCTGAACATGCTGACCCGCACCAGCGCACGGGAGATGTTCGAGTCCGACGCCATCCTGATGACGAGCGTCGACACCGGATGGATCACCGACGAGCGCCCGCACCCGGAGAAGATGCGGCTGGCGGCCGAGGGCTTTCACGCCCCCCTCGACCTGGTGGACGGCGCGGCCCGGGTCTACGACCCGATCGTCCGGGGCGAGAGCGGCGAGGACCTCTTCGGCTGCTTCCTGAAGGACTACGCCCCGACGTCCTGGTAGGGCCGGGGCGCCGCGGGCGGCTGCGCGCCCCCCGCCGTGGCGGTTACGGGCGCGCCCGCGCCTTGCCCGGCGCGGTCCGCCGTGGCGTCAGGCGCTCGCCTTTCCGCCCGCCGCCGGGGTCCGGCGGGCGGGGGAGATGCCGAAGCGGCGGGCCAGGCGCCGCAGGCGGGCGCGGGCGGTGGCCCGGCCGCGCTCCCAGAAGCGGGCGGAGCGGCTCGCGCGCAGCTCCTCGAAGAGCTGGTCGTAGCGCCGGGCGAGCGGCGCGGGGTCATAGGCCCGGGAACTCTCCAGGGCGGCCGCGGCCATCGCCCGCCGGGCCGGGGCGTCGGCCATCAGGTCCATCAAGGCACTCGCCAGCGCCTGCTTGTCCCCGGTGGGGACGAGCCGTCCGGTGAGCCCGTCCTCAATGATCTCGGCGGGGCCGAGCGGGCAGTCGGTGCTCACCACCGGCACCCCGCAGCGCATGGCCTCCACGATCGTCATCCCGAACGACTCGGCGTCCGAGGCCACCGCGACCAGCGATGCCTTCGCGAACTCCTCCTCGATGGGGGAGTAGGACCCCATCAGCTCCGCGCTCCCGGACAGGCCCAGCCGCTCGATGCGCTCCGCGAGCCGTTCCTTCTCCGCGCCCCCGCCGTAGATCCGCAGTCGCCAGGCCGGGAACTTCGCCGTGACCTCCGCGAAGGCGTCGATCAGCAGGTCGAAGCGCTTGCCGCGGACCAGCCGCCCGGCCGCCGCGATCACCGGCGCGGTGCCCTCGGAGGGGGCGACGGCCGGTTCGGGGACACTGTTGGGTATCGCCAGGGTCCGCACCCCCGGCATCGGCATCTTCTTGCGGTAGACCGCGGCGTCCGCCTTCGTCGTGGTGACGACGGCGTCCAGCAGCCGGTAGTGCGGGGCCAGCTCCGCCCGCAGCTTCTTGCTGTGCGCCTCATACCGCAGATGCTCCTGGGCGATGCGCAGCGCGCGACGGGGGGCGAAGCGGGACAGGTAGACGTTCACCCCAGGCCGAGTGCCGATGATCACATCGGCGGGGCAGCCGCGCAGATACTCCGCGACCCGCGTGTCGACCAGGCGGTTGTACTGGTGGTGCCGCTTCTCCGCGGCCGGAAAGTCCCGGCTGGCCTCGAAGAACAGCGGATCCTTCGCGTCCGCGCTCTCCTGACGTACATCCACCAGGGGGACCAGCCGCACCCGGGGGTCGAGGGCGAAACGCGGCGTCTCGCGATGCCGCATCATCGAGACGATCTCCACCTCATGGCGGTCGGCGAGCGCCGTCGCGAGGTTCATCGTCGTCCGGATCGTTCCGCCGATCCCGTAGGCGTTGTGCAGCAGAAATGCGATCTTCATGCGGTATTTATCTCCGGCCGGTTGCATCTCTGGGGTAGGTTCCCCCCGGGACGTAGCGGACACCTTGTCCGGGCCCGGTAAGCCCGTCGCGTGAAGAAGGTGAGAGCGGGGTAAGAAGCCTCGCTCAGGACCCCTCCCGGGGCGGGCACCTCCGTGACCTTGGCAGACTCGGGGTGTGACCAACACCGTGCTGCTCGCCGAGGACGACCGTGCCATCCGCCAGGCGCTGGAACGCGCCCTGACCCTGGAGGGGTACCGCGTCACCGCCGTGCCCGACGGGATAGAGGCGCTGGCGGCCATCCACCGCGAGTGCCCGGACGTGGTCGTCCTGGATGTGATGATGCCGGGCGTGGACGGGCTGCAGGTGTGCCGGGTGCTGCGCGCCGAGGGGGACCGCACCCCCATCCTGATGCTCACCGCACGGGTCGAGACCGCCGACCGGATCGAGGGGCTGGACGCCGGGGCGGACGACTATGTGGTCAAGCCCTTCGAGGTCGAGGAGGTCTTCGCCCGGCTGCGCGCGCTGCTGCGCCGCGCCGCCCCCGCCGAACCGGCCGCGCCGGAGGACGCCGCCATCGACGGCGTGCTGGAGGTCGCGGATCTGCGCCTGGACTCCTCGGCGCGGCGGGTCTGGCGCGGCAGTACGGAGCTGGAGCTGACCCGCACCGAATTCGACCTGCTGGAGCTGCTGGCGCGCAACGCGGGCATCGTCCTGGACCATGCCACCATCTACGCCCGCATCTGGGGCTACGACTTCGGCCCCGGATCGAAGAACCTCGCCGTCTACATCGGCTATCTGCGCCGCAAGGTCGATCCGGAGGGGCGCACCCCGCTGATCCATACGGTGCGCGGGGTCGGCTACACCCTGCGGGAGGAGTAATGGTGCGATTCCCACCGCTCCGCCGTGGGCGGCCCAGTCTGCGGACCACCTTCGCGCTCTCGTTCGCGGCGGCGGCCTCCGTGGTCACCCTCCTGGTCGGCGGTCTCAGCTACGACGCGGCGGCCGGGCTGGTGCGGGTCGACCAGCAGTCGGCGTTCGACGGTGTGATCCGCGATCTGCGCGGCCAGGTCCGCGGCGAGAAGGTGATCCTGCGGCAGTACCCCTCCGAGTCCGCCGTGCCCGTCCCCTACGACCTGCGGGACGATCTGCGCCGGATCAGCCGGATGGACGTCCAGGTGATCAAAGGCAACGGCACGATCTACGACGCGGGGAAGCCCCCGCTGCCGGTGACCGGCGATGACCGGATCACCGCCGCCTCCCGCACACCGGGCACCGTCGTACGGCGCGAGATCGGCATCGGCGGAGAGCAGTACCGCATGGCCACGGTGGCCGTGGGCGACGGCACCGGCGCGGTCCAGGTGGCCCAGCAGATCAGCGACACCGAGGATCTGCTGCGCGAACTCCAGAAGCGCACCGCGCTGTTCGTGGTCGCCGTCATCCTGGCCGCCGGACTGGCCGGCTGGTGGCTGGCCGGGCGGATCACCCGGCGGCTGGTGCGGCTGACCCGGGTCGCCGAGAGCGTGGCCGCGACCGGCCGGATGCAGGTGGCGGTGCCGGTCGCCGGGGACGACGAGGTGGGCCGCCTCGGGCGGGCCTTCGACGGCATGCTCGGCCGGCTCGCGCGCTCCAAGGACGACCAGCGGCGGCTGGTCGAGGACGCCGGGCACGAACTGCGCACCCCGCTCACCTCGCTGCGCACCAATATCTCGCTGCTGCGCCGCTTCGAGGAGCTGCCGGAGCCCGCGCGCGAGGATCTGCTGGCCGATCTGTCGGGGGAGACCCGGGAGCTGACCGACCTCGTCAATGAGCTGGTGGAGCTGGCGGCCGGACAGCGGGACGACGAACCCCCTACGGAGGTCTCGCTGGCGGACGTGGCCACCACCGCCGCGAACCTCGCCCGGCGCCGGACCGGCCGGGAGATCAGCGTACGGGCCGAGGGCGACACCCGGCTGACGGGCCGCCCGGCCGGCTTGCAGCGCGCGATCTCCAATCTGGTGGAGAACGCCGCCAAGTTCGACCGGGACGGCACCGAGCCCGTCGAGGTGGTGATCACCGGCCGCCGGGTGGAGGTCCTGGACCGGGGCCCCGGCATCGCCGAGGAGGATCGCGAGCGCGTCTTCGACCGCTTCTACCGCGCGCCCGGCGCACGCAGCCTGCCCGGTTCGGGGCTGGGCCTTGCCATCGTGCGCGAGGTCGCCCTCGCACACGGCGGCACCGTCTTCGCCCGGCCGCGCCCGGGCGGGGGCGCGATTCTGGGCTTCACGGTCGGCGACGGCACCGAGGAGCGGTGACACCGGGCCGTGAGGCCCGGGCGCGACCATCTTGCCGCTGGGGCTTCCCGGCTGCCGCTAGCGCTTCCGGGCCACTCCCGCCCACATGTTGATGTCCGCGCTGCGGATGGTCTCCGGGCGGTCCCCGGGATCCGGGTTCCAGTGGTGGGGCTCCGACACACCCGGGTCGACCAGCTCCAGACCGTCGAAGAAGCCCCCGACCTCGCTCTGGGAGCGGGTGGTGAAGGAGATGCCGCTCTCCTTGTAGACCTGGATGACGTTCCGCCAGGTCTCCGCCGAGAAGTCATGCGTGGAGTGGGTCAGCATCAGATAGCTGCCCGGGGCCAGGGGCGCCATCAGCTCGCGGATGATCTCGTACGGCTTGTCCTCTTCCGAGATGAAGTGGAAGAGCGCGTTCACGGAGATCGCCACCGGCTGGTCCAGGTCCAGCGTCTCATGCAGCTCGGGGGCGCTCATGATCCGCTGGGGATCGCGCACATCCGCCTGCACATAGGACGTACGGCCCTCGGGGGTGCCGACGAGCAGCGCCTGGGCGTAGGCCAGCACGATGGGGTCGTAGTCGGTGTAGACCACCCGGGCCTCCGGGGCGACGCCCTGGGCCACCTGGTGGAGATTGGGCTCGGTGGGTATGCCGGTGCCTATGTCGAGGAACTGCCGGATCCCGGCCTCCCGGGCCAGCCAGCGGGTGGCGCGGTGGATGAAGCCCCGGTTGATGGTGGCATTGAGCCGGACGGTCGGATAGACCTCCAGCACCCGCCCGGCGGCCTCCGCGTCGACCTCGTAGTGGTCCTTGCCGTTGAGGTAGAAGTCGTACATCCGAGCCGGGTGCGGCTTGGTGGTGTCGATCTGGTCAGGGGCGAGCCCGTAGTCGGTCACGCGGCCCTCCGTTCCGGTGCGGTACCCGCCGAGGAGGTCAGGTTGGGGTCTGGACGCTTGAGCAGGAAGTCCGCGGCGCCGGCCTTGGCACCTTGGATGAACCGCTCGATTTCATGGTGGGTGTAGATCAGGGCAGGGCCGTCGGGATCGGTCGACTGACGCAGGGCGACCCGCCCGTCGTGCAGCCTCAGGGCCTCCACGCACGCACCGCCGTTGGGACCGCTCCACGGCTTGGCCCAGCCTTCGGTCCCCAGATGTTTGGCCGGCATGCCGTTGTACACATGTACCTGATCCACAGTCAGAGCTCCTTGCGAATCCCACGGAGAAAACTCTCCGTGCGCCGCGCCGGTGTGGCCTGGGTGCCCATGCGGTCCAGGGCCTCCAAATAGGCGACCACATCGGAACGTTGGTCGAGATAGCCGGCGCCGGTCAGGCCCTCGGCGTAGACGATGTCCGGCAGTTCCGGGATCTGGAACCGGAAGAGCTGGAAGGGTCCTCCCATGCCCGGGTGAGGGCCGGCGGAGAACGGCACCACCTGAAGGGTGATGTTGGGCTTCTGTGTCGCCTCGATCAGGTGGTCGATCTGGGCGCGCATCACCTGGGGACCCCCGATGGCCAGACGGAGCACCGTCTCGTCCATCACCACCCACAGATGCGGTCCGTCCGGGCGGCTGAGCAGCTCCTGGCGCTCCATCCGCAGCGCCACCCGGCGGTCCAGCTCCTGGGCGGAGCCGTGCGGGAAGCCGATGGAGAGCAGCGTGCGGGCATACTCCTCGGTCTGCAGGAGTCCGGGGATGAAATGCGGCTCGTAGGCGCGGATACGGCTCGCCACGCCTTCGAGGCTCACATAGAGACTGAACCAGTCCGGCAGCACATCGCGGAACCGGTGCCACCAGCCGGGTCTGTTGGCCTCCTCGGCGAGCGCGAGGAAGGAGTCGATCTCTTCCTGTTCGGCGCCATAGGTCTGCAGCAGCTTCTCGACGTAGGGGAGTTTCAGGCCGACCTCGGCCTTCTCCATCCTGCGCACCGTGGTCTGGTTGACGTGCAGCGCCCTGGCGGCCTGGTCGTAGCTGACGCCGGCTTTCTCGCGAAGGTCCCGCAGCCTCATGCCGAGGACCATCTGCCCGACGGTCGGGGCAGATCGCGCTTCACCCACGTCATACCTCCTGGGACGGTCTTGTCAGAATCAGTGTGCCACGTACGAGGTGAGGGCAACAGAGTGCGCTGGCTATTCTGCATTTTGCAGATCGCGCCTTGCCAACTGATGCTCGCAGCAACGATAGTGACGGGTGTGACCAGTCCAACGTGATTGCTGTGTCGCGCACTTGCGGCATTCACGTACGGCATTCACGCCCCCACAAGGTAGACGGACGGAAGGCACATGGCCGTGGCATTGCGTCAACGCTCGACGATGGCCCACCACCCGAACTCCGGGAGCGTTGACTCCGCCCTCCGTCAGGAGAGGTTCCAACTGCCTGCCAGAGGCGCCTCGGTCGCCGTCGCCCGGCACCGGGTGCGCTCACGGGTGCTGGAGTGGGGCTTCCAGGAGGATCTCTGCGAGTCCGCCGAGCTGGTGATGTCCGAGCTGTTCACCAACGCCCTGGTGCACACCGGAAGCGAGCAGATCCTCTGTGTGCTGCGCGCCCATGAGCGGCACATGCTCTATATCGAGGTCGCCGACCAGGGCGGCGGACGGGCCGTCCCCACGCCGCGGGAGGCCGGTCTGGAGGACGAGTGCGGACGCGGACTCGCGCTGGTCCGCGCCCTGGCCGACGCATGGGGGGACCGGCCGGGCGTGAACGGCGGACGGGTGGTCTGGGCTCAGATGAGCGTGACCGCCGGCCGCTGACGCCGGGCCCGGCCCCTCGGCGCCGTCACACCGCCGTCGTCCGCTGCTTCCCCGGGGCGGCCGGACCGTCCGCGCGGTCCCGGGAGAGGGCGGCGTCGCGGGTCTCCCGCATGATGAGGTAGACGATGAGCGAGACGGCCGCACACGCCGAGACGTACCAGTAGTACCCGGACTCCGCACCGCCCTTCTTGAACCACAGCGCCACATACTCGGCGGTGCCGCCGAACAGCGCGTTCGCCAGCGCGTACGGCAGGGCCACCCCGAGTGCGCGGACATGGGTGGGGAACAGCTCGGCCTTCACCACGGCGTTGATCGAGGTGTAGCCGGTGACGATGACCAGCGCCGCGAGCGAGAGCAGCAGCGCCCCCGTGAAGGTGTCGGTGTGCGACAGCGCCGTCATGATGGGGACGGTGCCGAGCATCGAGCCGAAGCCGAAGGTGATCAGCAGCGGACGGCGCCCGATCCGGTCCGAGAGCGATCCGGCCAGCGGCTGCAACAGCATGAACAGGAACAGGGCGCAGAAGCTGACCAGCGACGCGTCCGACTTGCTCAGACCGGCCGTGTTCGACAGGTACTTGGTGAGATAGGTGGTGTACGTGTAGTACGCGACCGTGCCGCCCATGGTCAGCGCGATGACGAGCGCCGCCTCCTTGCGGTGGCGCAGCAGCTCGGCCATCGTCCCTCGTTCGTCCTGGTGAGCGTCCTCCTCGGTGTAGACCTCGGTCTCCAGCAGATTGCGCCGCAGCCAGAAGACCACCGCCGCGCCCACGGCGCCGACGATGAACGGAATGCGCCAGCCGTAGGAGTGCAGCGCGTCATCGGACATGGTGTGCTGCAGCACGATCTGGAGACCGAGACCGATGAGCTGGCCCATCGTCATCGACACGTACTGGAAGCTGGAGACGAAGCCGCGGCGGCCGGGCTGGGACGCCTCGGTGAGATAGGTGGCACTGGCGGCGTACTCCCCGCCCACCGACAGGCCCTGCAGCAGCCGCGCCATCAGCAGCACGGCCGCGCCGAAGTAGCCGACCTGGTCATAGGTCGGGGCGATGGCGATGAGCAGCGCACTGGCCGACATCAGCGTCACTGTCAGGGTGAGCGCCGCCTTACGGCCGCGCCGGTCGGCGAACCGGCCCAGCAGCCAGCCGCCGACGGGACGCATGAAGAAGCCGACCGCGAAGATCCCGGCGGTGTTGAGGAGCTGTGCGGTGTCGTTGCCCTTGGGGAAGAAGGCTCCGGCGAAGTAGGTGGCGAAACTGGCGTAGACGAACCAGTCGTACCACTCGACGAGATTTCCGATCGAGCCGCCGAACACGGCTCGCCAGGGCGTGCGCGCTTGGCTCCGGGGAGCGCTGTCGGTCACAGGGGGCCTCCAAGTGAGCGGGGTGATCTCCACACCCCTACCCCGCGGAGGCCCGGTTGGAAAATACGCGCGACAGCGCCGGTTGACGCCGATTCGCCGGCGGGACCGGGGCCCCGGGCGGTGCGGCAGCCCTGGAAGTCAGCCCTGCCCCGTTTCCTCCTCCAGCACCGCCATCCGGCGCTTGCCCCACGCGCCCAGCGGACCCAGTGCCGTATTCAGCTCGTCGCCCAGCTCGGTCAGCGAATACTCCACCTTCGGCGGCACCACGTCGTATAGCTCCCGGTGGACGATTCCGTCCCCCTCCAACTCCCTGAGCTGTTGCGTCAGTACTTTTTCGGTCACGCCCGGAACCAGCCGCCGCAATTCCCCGAAACGGCACCGCTGGTGATTGAGCGCCCAGATGATCAGCACTTTCCACTTGCCGTCGATCACATCCACGGCCGCGTCCAGACCACAGACATAAGGCTGATTTCGCATGGCCCCGCCCCACTGACCTCAAGGTAAGTACGCACTCTTTAGTGGGTACTTGCCCACATTACCGCCGGGGAACGAGGCTGTGAGCGGCGCGCCGGACCCCTACGAACCACCAGCGGTATCGAAACAACTGGAGCGGATGAGATGAGCGAAACCCCCGTGACGGTGCTGGGCCTCGGCGACATGGGCACCGCGCTGGCCCGCGCCCTGGCGACGGCCGGCACCGGACGACGGTGTGGAACCGTACGGCCGCCAAGGCCGAGGCGCTCGCCGCCGAGGGCGCGCTGACCGCCGCCACGGCCGGTGAGGCCGTCGCGGCGAGCCCCCTGGTGGTGGTCTGCCTGCTGGACTACGACTCCGTACGGCAGGTGCTGGACCCGCTCGGGGACGCCCTGTCCGGCAAGGCCGTCGTCAACCTCACCAACGGCACTCCGCGGCAGGCCCGTGACCTGGCCGCATGGGCGGCCGGACACGGTGCCCAGTACCTCGACGGCGGCGTCATGGCCGTCCCGCCGATGATCGGGACGCCCGCCGCCTTCCTCCTCTACAGCGGCTCACCGGGCGTCTTCGCGGCCCACCGCGCCGTGCTGGACCGCTTCGGCGAGAGCCACCATCTCGGCGAGGACCCCGGCCGCGCCCCGCTGTACGACCTCGCACTGCTCAGCGCGATGTACGGAATGTTCTCGGGCGTGCTGCACGCCTACGCCCTTGTGCGGTCGGACGGCGTGGCGGCGGCCGATGCCGCCCCGCTGCTGGGGCGCTGGCTGTCCGCCATGTCCGGGGCCGTGGACGGCTTCGCGGGGCAGATCGACTCCGGTGACCACGCCACCGGGGTGGTCTCCAACCTCGCCATGCAGTCGGCCGCGTTCGTCAACTTCACCGGCTCCGCACGGGACCAGGGCATCAGCCCCGAACTGATCGTCCCGATCGGCGACCTCATGGCCCGCCGGGTCGCGGACGGCCATGGCCATGAGGGTCTCTCGGGGCTGGTGGAGCTGCTCGGCGCGGAACGGCCCGGCGCCGCCTAGGGGTGGGTGTCGCGTAGGTGTGGCGCCGCCTAGGCGTGGTGCTGCAGTACGGCCTCGCCGCATTCGGGCAGGCGCGGGGCGGGGTCGTTCTCGCCGGTGGGCTGGCGGGGGATCGGCTGGGGGAGCAGGAGCGGGGTACCGGGCTCGGCAGGCCCGGCGGGGGCGTCCGGCACCGCGTGCGGGCCGGATCCGCCGGGCCCCTCCGGAACCTCCGGCCCGCCGCCCCCGCCGCCGTGCCCGGGGGCGCCCGGGCCCTCGGCAGCCGCGGCTTGGGCGACCGGGGCCTCCCCGGCGGCTGCTTCGGTCGCGGTCTCGGCCTCGGCTTCGGCCTCCGTCTCGGCGTTGTGCACCGTCAGCATCACCAGGCCGGTGCTCGCGACGAGGGCCGCGACCAGGGCCAGCAGGGTGCCGGGCGTACCGTGCCGGAAGTTCTCGCCCAGCGCGGCGATGCCGACGGCCGTGGCGACCACGGGGTTGACCACGGTCGCCGTCGCCAGCGGCGAGGCCAGCCCGGCGCCCCGGTACGACGCCTGGGAGAGCAGCACCCCGCCCGAGGCCAGCAGCCCGATCGTGACGAGGCCGGGCAGGGCGTCCTCCCACGCGTCCCAGGTCCACTCCACGGCCACGTTCTTGGTGACCACCGACGAGACACCGAAGGCCGTCCCCGCGGCCGCCGCCAGCAGCACACTGCGGATGACGGGCGACCGCATCAGGCGAGCCGCCCCGGCCAGCACGGCGATGGCGGAGACCGTGATCACGATCAGCCAGACGCCCTCCTGCTCGGCCAGCGACTGGGCCCGCGAGGTGCCGGTGAGGGAGAGCAGTCCGGCGAGCCCCGCGGTCGCCAGCAGCGCGCCCCGCCAGCCGGATCCGCCGACCCGGCGGCGGACGAATATGGCCGCCATCGGCAGGGCGAAGACGATCGTCAGAGCCCCTAGGGGTTGCACCACGCTCAGCGGGCCGTAGGCCAGGGCGATCACATGGAGGACCGCGCCCGCACCGTTGAGGGTCACCGCGGCCCACCAACTCCCGCGCCGCAGCGGAGCGGCCGCGAGGCGCGGCGTCGTGGCCGCGACATGCTCCTGGAGTATGGCTCCGGCGGCGTAGCAGACCGCCGAGACCAGGGCCAGCAGCACAGACAGCGCAAGGGAGGTCACGTCGCGGCCCCCTGGGCCGATCGGTCGTCGTCCATGCCCTCATCCTTGACGGTGGGAGGCGCCCCCGTCGTCGTCCTTGAGCACAGATTTCCGACTACTACTTGCGTAGTAGAGACCTCCACCAATGGGGGGCCTTCGCGGCGGCCGTACGGGCCCTTTGGAGCAACTCGTTCTGCGGCTCGGCGGGTCGGTACACGGTGAGCGCCCCCGGCCACTTGTCGATCAGCAGCTCCTCCGCGGGGTCGGCGGCCACCTCTCCATCGTAGGCCCGGCTGTCCACTGCGTGGAGGCCCGACAGCCGCAGTTGGCGCATGCGCCGCGTCGTGTAGACGTGGGACCGCCCGAGCGTGCCGGTGAGCGCCGAGATCAGCAGCCGGGTGCGGGCCAGCCGCTCCTCGCCGTCGATCGCCCGTACATCGAGCAGTCCGTCGTCGAGCTGCTGACGGTAGGTGGGCGCGAAACCCTCGGGGGAGTAGATGCCGTTGCCGGCGAACAGCATCCACAGCCGCCGCGGCCGCCCGTTGACCTCGACCTCCATGGGGCTCGCGGTGCGCAGCACCCGGGTGAGCGCGACGGCGGCCGCGGGCCACTTGCCGAGCCGGCCCTCCACGCTCTCCCGGATCCGTACCAGCTCCGGGTAGAAGCCGATGCTGAAGGTGTTGACGAACTGGCTGGTCGGGCCGCCTCCCGCGAGGGGGGTGGCGCGGCCGAGGTCCACGGCCACGGCGTCGCCCTCGGTCACGGCGTGGGCGGTGTCCTCGAAGGCCGGTACGCCGAGGTCCAGCGCGAAGTGGTCGAGGGTACCGCCGGGGAACACGGCGAGCGGCAGCCCGCGTTCGGCCGCGATCGTGGCCGCCGCGTTGACGCTGCCGTCCCCGCCGCAGATGCCCAGCGCCCCGGCCCGGTCGGCGGCGCGCCGGGCGGCCTGCCCGAGCAGGTCCATGAGGTCGTCGTCGGGCCCGCACTCCAGGATCTCCGCGGCGGGCAGCAGCACCTGTAGCTGCTCGGCGACCGTGAAACCGCCGGTGGGGGTGGCCATCCCGGCCCGCTGGTTGACCAGGACCACCAGCCCCTCGCCCTTGGGCAGGGCGGGCGCCGAGATCCGCGGCCGGGCCTGCGCCGGGGCCTCGGGGCGCGGCGGCCAGTAGCGGCAGGTCAGCGCGGCGGCGCCGGCGCCGAGGGCGATTCCGGCCAGCACATCGCTGGGGTAGTGGACGCCCACGTACACCCGGGAGGCGGCGACGGCGGCGGCGAGCGGGGCGACCATCAGGCCGTACCGCGAGGACTCCAGGGCCACCCCGGTGGCGAAGGCGGCGGCGGAGGCCGAATGCCCGGAGGGGAAGGAGCTGGTCCACGGCTGCCGGCGCAGTCGGCGGACCAGGGGCACCGTCTCCATGACCGGACGCTTGCGTTCCACCGTCCACTTGACCACGACGTTCGACACGAGCGAGGCGGCGGCGAGCGAGCCGATCCCGCGCAGCGCGGCCCGCCGCGCGGTGCGGCCGCCGACTGTGGCGAGCACCCCGGCCGTGCCGAACCACAGCCGGCCGTGGTCGGCGGCCCGGCTGAGCCGGGGCAGCAGCGGATGGGCGCCGCGGAGCCGGCTGTCCGCGACCCGCGCGAACAGCCGGCGGTCGAAGTCACTGATGCGTCTCATGCGTGATGGGTATCCCGGAACCGCGGTCGGCAGTCGTCATTGGACGGCGACCGGGCCGATCCGGGCCGGGCCGCCGCACCGGAGCGGCCGGGCCCGGCCGGGAGATCGCTGCCGGGAGATCGCTGGCGGGAGATCCCCGCCGGGGGATCAGGACGCGGGGAGCCCCCAGCGCGGCGCCGGCTCGTTGGGCTCGACCGGACGGACCGTCAGGTCCGGGCGGTCGCCGCGGGCGGTGATGATCGCCTCCTGGCCCCTCCTGAGCGCGATCCGTATCGTTCCCGCGCCCACCGTCTCGTACGGCAGCCGCCGCCCGCGCGCGTCCCGCACCTCGATCGGCCCGTCGAGGGAGTGCCGTACGACGCAGGGCGCGCCCGCCTCGCTGCGCAGCCGCACCCAGCGGGTACGGCCGTCCTCGCGGGCGGCGCTCAGCAGGAACGCGCCCTGGGTGCGGAAGTCGTGGACCACCAGCTCACGCCAGGCGGCGGGCAGCGCGGGGAAGATCCGGATCACCCCGCCCCAGCTCTGGCACACCATGTCGTGCAGCGACTGCGCGGCGGACAGCGGAGTCTCGATGACCGGGCCCGACTCCTTGTACATGGTGTTCGCCTGGATGAAGCGGCTCATCAGCTCGCCCAGGTACCTGAGCGCGTCCTCACCACGCCCCATCTGCGCGGACATCGAGGCGGCGCCGGTGAAGGTGTAGCCCTGGAGCGCGCCCTCGAAGCCGACCCAGTGGTTGAGCGAGGTCTCGATCAGCTCGCGCTTGGCGGGGTCCTCCCAGGTGACCTCGTAGAGCGGATAGACGGCGAGCATATGGGAGTAGTGGCGGTGGGACTTGGCGAACGGAACACCCGCGCCGATCATGAAGCCGTTCTCGTCGACGGGGTACGGCGTGAGCTTGGCCAGCACCTCCCGCCAGCGCGGCGCGGCGGAATCCTTGACGCCGAGCTGCCCGGCCGAGTCCAGGAGGGTGGCGCAGCCCCAGCGCAGCAGCATCAGGTCGTAGTTGCAGTCGGGCGCGTTGACGCCGTACTCGGGCGAGAAGGTGGCGGGCAGATGCAGCTTGCCGTCGCTGCCGGGGGTGAGGAAGTGGAGGTAGTAGGCGACGGCCTTGCGCAGCAGCGGATAGACCACCTCGCGCAGCACCGACTCGTCCATGGTGTGGCGGTAGCTCAGCCAGACGTTGTGCAGCGCCCAGGTGAGGTTGCCGACCTCGGGGGTGGGCGGGTCCTGGCCGGGAATGCCGACCGCGTAGCCGCCGTTCGCCGCGTCGCCGCCGTTGACCAGGTGGATGTCGGTGGTGCGGGGGATGCCCGCCGAGTCCTTGCGGTACGGGGTGGCGAGCTGGTTGGAGAGGTTGTCGCGGAATTCACTGAGCGCCCGGGTCACCGCGTCGAGTTCGAGGTGGTTGGAGCCGTGGATCAGCCAGTACTCGAGCTGCACATTGAGGTTCCACCAGGTCGCGGGCCACGGGGTGGACTCCAGCCAGGGGCCGGAGGTGGCCATCACGGGGGCGTCGGCGCGCGCGGCCGAGGCCACCTTATAGAGCTGGATCCAGTAGAAGCGCTGCAGCCGGGCGTCGGGGAGCGAGAGGAAGCTCTTCCGGTAGTACGTGTGCCACCAGGCGCGATGGCTGGGCGCGAGGACGTCGTAGGAGAGCGCAGAGGCGAACCGGATGTCCTTGAGCGCACGGTCGCGCGCGGTGCGCCGGGGGTGGGAGTGGGCCACGGTGACGTACAGCGTCCGCCGCCCCGCGTGGGTCCGCTCCCGCCAGGCCGTCACATGCTGTCCGCCGGCCAGCAGCGGCTGCACGGCGGCCTGGATGCCGTGGTGGTCCTCGACGACGGCCGGGGGGTTGCCGGTGTAGCCGTCGGGGACCGGTTTGAAGGCGACCCGCGGGCTGATGGCCTCGGCGGGGTGGAACACCCAGCGGAACGCGGCCTCACCGGCGCTCGGGGTCACCTCGATGGCCAGCAGGGAACGGGAGTTGTGGACGAGGGCACGCAGGCGGAGGGTGCCCTTGTCGGTGGTGATGGTCCCGGTCAGCTCGGCGTCGCGCAGCCGCAGCCGCCAGTCGATGGCGGTGATGGCCCCGACCGGCTCCAGGGTGAAGTACCCGATGGGCAGCCGGGCGAGCCCGAAGAGGGAGCCGAACTCCGGCCGGTGGTCCTGGACCTCGCTGTGCTGCACATTGAAGCGCACCGCGTTCGCGTCGCCAGGCTCGGCGTAGATGCCGGAACCGAGCAGGGCGTTTCCGAGGAACGGCCCCTCGTACCAGGTCTGCGGCATCTTCTGCCACACCATGTCGGCGTCGGCGAGGACCGTGGCCCAGGGGTCCCCCGCGGGGTGGGCGGTCAGGGCCGCGGCGGGGGCCTGCGGCTCGGCGGCGTACGCGGTGGCCGGGCCGGCGAGTCCGGCGGCGGCACCGGCGGCCACGGCGGTGCCGACGACTGTCCTTCGGGTGGGTGCGGATGACATGACGCTCCAGGGGATGTGAACCGGGTGCGGGCGATCTTCTGCGGGGGCAGCAGCGGGCGGTCACGTACATGCCTGAGGTTCCACAATCTGAACCCCCGCGGGCATGATGCAGCCCGCGTGGCGGAACCGGAACCCCTTGTGCGTCATAAACATCGGATGGACGGCGAGCAGTCATGGGGAAAATGGCGTCTGCGCGGCGGCAAACGCGGTAAGACCTCGGACCTCCCGGCCCTGAGAGGGCGGGTTACGCGCTCGCTTCCCGCCCCCTGACGATCAGCCCGACGCCGTGCCGGAAGCGGTGCTCGAAGTCGCCGAAGTGCTCGGCGACCGCGGCCAGGGCGGGGAAGCGCTCGGCGGTGGCCGCCCGCAGCAGCGGCTCCATGCCGCCGATGTCCTGGGCGGCCTGTTCCTCCTGGGCCAGGCCGAGCGTGAAGTAGACCAGCGACCAGGTCCGCCGGCCGGCCTCGGCGGGGCTGTGGCCGCCGCCGAGGAACGCGCCGGCCAGGGGAGTCCCTCACCATCCCCGCCGATCAGCCGCTCACCTTCGACGAGCTGCGCCGATATGTGCGCCAGGTCGCGGGCACGGACTTCGGGATGCGGGCGCCCCGCTGGCTGTCCCGGTTCGGCAACGCCTCCCGGCAGGCCGCCCGCTGCCGCGACGGCCGCGTCCTGCTCGCCGGGGACGCGGCGCATATGCATATGCCGATGGGGGGCCAGGGCCTGAGCGTGGGGCTCCAGGACGCCTTCAACCTCGGGTGGAAGCTGGCCGCGGTGTGCCAGGGCCGCGCCCCCGACGGGCTGCTGGACACCTACCACGCCGAGCGCCACCCCGTGGGGGCCGCGCTGCTGGAGAACACCCGGGCCCAGACCGTGCTCGGCGCCACGCACACCGCCGACGTACGCGCCCTGCGCTCGGTGTTCGGCCGGCTTCTGGCCGCCCACCCGGCGGTGAACCGGCAGTTCGCCGGGGCGCTCTCCGCGCTGGACGTGGCCTACCGCCCGGCGGTGGGGGAGCGGGCGGGGGCCGCGGAGCCGGGAGGGGCCGGGGGCGGTCACTCGCTGGCCGGTAGCCGCGCCCCCGACCTCGGGCTGGACGGGGCGCCCGAGCCCAGCCTGTATCCGCTGCTGGCCGACGGGCGCTTCGTACTGCTCCACCTCGGCCCGGGCGGCGACGCGGGGCGTGGGACGGCCGACGGCCCGGGTGCCGCCGACGCCCGCGCCGCCGAGGCGATCACCGGGAGTCCGGACCGGATGCGGACCGTGACCGTGCGCCGACCACCGTCCATGACGGCTGGGCGCGCCGGAGCACGGTGCTGGTGCGCCCGGACGGCCATGTCGCCTGGGATGCCGCGCTGTCCAGCACGTGAGACGAGTTCGGTGGGTCTCGTACGTACCAGCTCACCACGGACGGTTCCGCGCGGCCACCGGGCGCGGAAGGGGGTCCCGGCGACGGCTCGTTGTCCAGTCCATGAGAATCGACGCGCGGACCGTTCAGACGCTGGTTAATCTGACGACAGATCCGGTTCAGCCGACACGAGGGAGTGTGCGGTGACCCCCGAACAAACACAGAGCGACGACGCGCGCGCCGATAACAGCGGGCGGTTCGTGCAGGCCACGGAGGTGGGCAGTCTGGAAGTATGGGCGCGTTCCGCGCCGATCCGACTCGCCGGTTACGAGGACGACCTCGCCGAGCCGCACATTCTCCAGAGCGTGGACTGATGGCCCGGCGCATGCGCTGAGAGCGGGGGAGGGCACCGGGCCCTCGGCCGCGGCCGCTGGCAGCAAGCGGACATCGCGGCCGTCGGCCGACCTCCTCCCTCGCCTGATCGATCACCCTCTTGGCCCAGCTACCAACTGGTAGTTAAGTCGGCCGCCCCCACGATTCGGCACCGGACTGGTGTGCTGTGCGATGGACATGGCAAGATGCGTCGCGCGGCATCGTCCGCCTTAACCAACCGTGAGGGTGTTCGAGCCCGGGAGCAGCCGTGAGGGGGCGCAGATGGCAGCGGGTGCCGACAGGTCACCGGACGCCGCCGACAGCCCGCTGGCGGACCGGCTCAACTACCTGTTCACCACCATGCACCCGCCGGGCGCGCCGTACACCAACGCCTACGTCGCCGAGGAGATCAGCGGCGGCGAGGAGTACGGCGGGGTGAGCGTGACCGAGCAGTATCTGTCGATGCTGCGCAACGGCAAGCGCACCAATCCCAGCCCGGATGTGCTGCGGGCGCTCGCCAAGTTCTTCGCCGTGCCCGTCGGTTATCTGCTGGGCGACCTGTCGCCCTCGCAGGCCGAGCGGGTCGAGGAGGAGGTACGGTTCCTCGTCGCGATGCGCGACAAGCGGGTCCGCAGCATCGCGCTGCGCTCCGTGGGCCTCCCGCCAGAGGTCCAGGACAGTCTCACCACGATCATCTCCCAGTTCCGGCAGCAGATGAACCTTCCGCCCGAACCTCCCGGTCCGAACGGGGCCGCGGGAGCGGACGGTTCGGGCGGTCCGGACGGCGAGGCGACGAATGGCAGTCGATGACCCGGAACTGTTCTCCTCCTGGCGGCGGACCGGATACGAGGGTGGTACAGGCATGCGAGTGGGCCGGATGCGGCGGCAGTGCAAGCAGCTCATCAAGGAGCTCGGGCTGCCCGCCTCGACCGACCTGCCCGGTCTGTGCGACCTCGTCGCCCGCCGCGTCGGACGCCCCGTCCATCTGGTGCCGATGAGCCTGGGCGGTGTGGTCTCGGGCATGACCGCCTCCACCGACGAGGACTACTGGATCTTCTACGAGCTCAGGACGTCCCCCTGGCACCAGATCCATATCGTGCTGCATGAGATCGGCCATCTCCTGCTCGGACACGAGCAGGACCCGGCGGTCACCGAGGAAGCGCTGCGGATGTGGACGCCGTCTGTCGATGTGACCACCGCGATGCGCCGGCTGGGGATGACCCCGGACTTCGCCCGCCACCACTGCTACGACAACCTCACCGAGCGCGAGACCGAGGTGCTGGGCACGCTGCTGATGGAGCATGTGGTGCCGACCTCGCCGGACCACGGGCTGCCGCTTCAGGGCCGGGCGGCCGAACTCGCCGCGGCACTCGGCCCGGCGCTGCGCCACGTGCGCACCGACCGCGCGGCCGGCGCCGACGGTGGCGTACGCGGTGAGCCGGGCGGTGACGCCGGTGTTTGACCTCGTGTATCTCTGCTTCGGCGCCGCCGCCTGGACGATGGCCGGCTACAAGGCCCGGGCCTGGTTCCGCGACCGCGCCAACGCCGATCTCGGCCTGGCCTGCGTGATGACCGCGGCCGTGGCGAATGTGTTCCTGCTCTCCGCGCCCAGCGTCTACCGCTGGTTCGACGGCCTGGTGGGCGTCGCCAATCTCGCCATGGTCTTCCTCTACTCCTCCGTCGTGGTGTTCGCCACCGGCGCCCTGGTGCTGCTGCTGCGCTGGACGGGGTCGGCGGTGCGGCCCGTCCTGGTGGTCGCCGCCGTGGCCGTGGCATGGACCGTGGCCATCGTCGGCTTCGCGGTCGGCCGCCCGGACGCGGTCGAGCACCCCCGCGACTTCAGCACCGCCTACGCGGACGCCCCAGGAGTGGTCCTCTTCCTGGTGCTGTATCTGGCCATTTTCGGAGCCGGTCTGGCGGGGCTCGGCATCCTCTGCCCGCGCTATGCCGCCAGCCTGCGCGGCTCATGGCTGGCCCGGGGGCTGCGGGTGCTGGCCGCCGGATGCTGGCTGGGACTGGCGTACTGCGCCTGCAAGCTGATCGGTTTCGTCTTCTCCTGGGCGGGCCGTGAGCTGTACTGGCTCTCCAACGGGGTCGCCCCGCTGACCGCCTCGGTCGCGGCGCTCCTGGTGCTGGCCGGTTTCGCCATCCCCGCCGTCGGGCCGCGGGCCTCCGCGTGGCGCCGCTTCCGGCGGCTGCGGCCGCTGTGGCGGGAGGTCACCGCACAGGCCCCCGAGGTGTCCATGGGCCACTCCCGCTGGACCGGCTGGTGGCCGTTCGCGGACCTCGAGTGGCGGGCCAACCGTCAGATGGCGGAGATCCGCGACGTACAGCGCGGCGTACGGCGCCATGTGGAGGCCACCGTCCTGGAGATCGCGCATGTCAAGGCCGGCGCGGCGCGACTCGACGATTGGCAACTTGCTGCCGTAGTGGAAGCCGCGGCGCTCAGACGCGGTTTGCTGAATCAAGCGGCGGGACATGTGCCGGGGTCCGCGGCGGACAGCGTGGTGATGACGACAGGCGCCGAACTGGTGGAGGAGCACGAGCATCTGGCCCGTGTCGCCGACGTCTATCACCTGCCGCTCGTGGACGAGGTGCTCGCGGAACTGAGGGAGGAGACCGCCGCCCAGCGGCGGTGAACGGGGGGGATCACAGACGAGGTGGCCCTGGACGGGGGTCGGGGCCACCCGTGGCACAGGCGGCGCTGGGGGGATTCAGCCCCGGCGCCGCCTCCCGGCCACCACCACGCGCATCCGTGCGCATCGTCCGGACGGGCCGAAACGCCCCACCCGGTCAGGCCCGGAGGACGCCACCGCCTAGAGTCGGGATCCATGCAGAACACCGCGCACGCCGCCGGAACGGACGGCCCGGAGCTCGTTGACACCGCCCCGATGATCGAGGACCTCTACCCGGCCCTGGCCACGCTCCGCGAGGCCGGCCCGGTCCATCGGATCGCCGGCACCGACGGACGACCCGCCTGGCTGGTGACCCGTTACGAGGATGTGCGGCGGCTGCTCGCCGATCCGCGCCTGGCCCTGGACAAGCGCCACGCCGCCCCGGGCAACTACAGCGGCTTCTCCCTGCCGCCCGCCCTCGACGCCAATCTGCTCAACATGGACCCGCCGGACCACACCCGGGTGCGCCGGCTGGTGGTCAAGGCGTTCACCCCCGGCCGCGTGCAGCGGATGCGCGAACCGGTCCGGCGGATCGCCGATGAGCTGCTCGACGCCGTCGAGTCCGAGGGCCGCGCGGACCTGCTCGCCGCCTACGCCGGACAGCTCCCCATCATCGTCATCTGCGATCTGCTCGGCGTCCCGCAGCGCGACCAGCGCGACTTCCGGGCCTGGAGCGACGCCCTGATCACCCCCGATCCGGCGCGGCCGCGGGCGGCGAAGGAAGCGGTCGGCAGCATGCTCCGCTTCTACACCGAGCTGATCGCGAAGAAGCGCGCCGAGCCCGGGGACGATCTGCTCTCGGATCTGATCCGGGTCCGCGACGACGAAGCCGGGGACGGCGACGGCAGGCTCACCGAGGACGAACTGACCTCGCTCGCCTTCCTCATCCTCCTCGCGGGCTACGAGAACACCGTCCACCTCATCGCCAACTCGGTGCTCACCCTGCTCGACCACCCCACGGTCCTCCTCCAGGAGCTGCGCGCGGAACCGGGCGGTCTTACGGCCGCCTTCGACGAACTGGCGCGGTACGAGGGCCCGGCGTCGCTGGGGATCCGCCGCTTCCCGCTCGAGGAGATCGAGATCGGCGGTGTGACCATCCCCGCCGGGGAGACCGTGCTGCTCTCGGTGGCCTCGGCACACCGTGACCCGGCCCAGTTCAAGGATCCGGACGACTTCAATCCACATCTTGGCCGGTCCGGTCACCTTGCGCTCGGCCATGGCATCCACTACTGCCTCGGCGCGCCCCTGGCCCGGATGGAGATGGAAATCGCTCTGGCCGCGCTGGTTCGGCGTTTTCCGGGGCTGCGGCTGGATGTCCCGAGGGAGGAGCTCCGATGGCGGCCGTCGATCCGCGCGCGTGGCCTGATCTCGCTGCCCGTCGCATGGTGAACCGGGGAAGCGAACACGTTTTTGATGCATAACCCCCCGCCGATGCGGTAAAAAGGACTTCGAGCCCGCCCGGTGTGCATCCCCCGTCGCACCGGGCGGGCCTCTGTGTGTCCGAGCCGGTCCCATGCCCGGGGCCGTCGTCGACCGTGGGCGCCCGTTCCGCACCCCGCGCCGGGCCCATGCGCCTCACCCACCCCGGCCGTGGGCGGTCGCCACTACGGAAATCCCTAGAGCTCACCCCTGAGATCACTAGAGAGTAAGCTCACAGGCTTAACCACTGCTCCGGCTTCAGCGGACCGCACTAGCCTCCTCCTATGACGGTCCTGCCCGACGGGCTTCCCCTAGCCGACGATTTCCCTGAAGTGACGCGAGACCAATGGCGTCACCTCGTCGAAGGCGTGCTGCGCAAAACCGGCACATCGGACGCCGTGGGCGCCGAGGCCGAAGAGGCCCTCGCGACCGCGCTCGAGGACGGCATCACCGTCCACCCCCTCTACACCGCCGAAGACGCGCCCCAGGACGCCGGATTCCCCGGCTTCGCGCCCTTCGTGCGCGGCGGCCGGGCCGAGGGCTCCGCCGTCTCCGGCTGGGACGTACGCCAGCGCCACGCCCACCCCGATCCGGCGCGCACCAACCAGGCGATCCTCGCCGACCTGGAGAACGGCGCCGGCTCGGTCTGGCTCGCGGCCGGCGCGGCCGGGGTGCCCGTGGACGGGCTGCCCGAGGCCCTCAAGGGGGTCTACCTCGACCTCGCCCCCGTCGCCCTCGACGCGGGCGCCGACTTCGAGGACGCCGCCCGCGCCCTGCTGCGGCTCTACGCCGGCCGCGAGGTGCCGCCGGGCGCCGCGCTCGGCAACCTCGGCGCGGACCCGCTCGGGCTCGCGGCCCGTACCGGACGCGACGACGGCCTGGCCGAGCAGCTCGCCGCCGCGGCCGACCTCGCGGGGATCTGCCACCGCGACCACCCCGGAGTGACGGCCTTCGCCGTGGACGCCCTGCCGTACCACGAGGCGGGCGCCGGGGCGGCCCAGGAGCTCGGCTGCTCCCTCGCCGCCGCCGTGGCGTATCTGCGCACCCTCACCGAGGCCGGGCTGAGCGTCGAAGCCGCCTGCGCCCAGCTCGAGTTCCGCTACGCGGCCACCGCCGACCAGTTCCTCACCATCGCCAAGCTCCGGGCCGCCCGCCGCCTGTGGGCGCGTGTGGCGCAGGCGTGCGGCGCGCCGCCGGAGGCGCGCGCCCAGCGTCAGCACGCGGTGACCTCCTCGGTGATGATGACCCGGCGCGACCCCTGGGTGAACATGCTGCGCACCACCGTCGCCACCCTCGCCGCGGGCGTCGGCGGCGCGGACGCGGTCACCGTGCTGCCCTTCGACAGCGCGATCGGCCTGCCCGACGACTTCGCCCGCCGGATCGCCCGCAACACCTCCACGATCCTGCTGGAGGAGTCGCAGCTGGCGCGGGTGATCGACCCGGCCGGCGGCTCCTGGTACGTCGAGAAGCTCACCGACGACGTCGCCCGCGCCGCCTGGGCCTGGTTCCAGGAGATCGAGCGCGCCGGGGGGATGGCCGCGGCCCTCGCCTCCGGGCTGGTCCGCGACCGGCTCGCCGAGACCTGGGCGCGCCGCGGCCGCGACCTCGCCCGCCGCAAGGAGCCGATCACCGGCGTCAGCGAGTTCCCGAACCTCGCCGAGCGGCCCGTCGAGCGCGAGCCCGTCCCGGAGCCGCCCAGCGGCGGACTGCCGAGGGTGCGCCGCGACGAGGCGTACGAGGCGCTGCGCACCCGCGCCGACGCCCAACTGGCGGCCGAGGGCAGCCGGCCCAGGATCTTCCTGGCCGCGCTGGGCCCCGCCGCCGCGCACACCGCCCGCGCCTCCTTCGCCGCCAACCTCTTCCAGGCGGGCGGGATCGAGGCGGTCCACGAACCCGCCACCGTGACCGCGGAGACGGTCGCCGAGGCGTTCGCCGCCAGCGGCGCCCGCGTGGCCTGCCTGTGCTCCAGCGACAAGCTGTACGCGCAGGAGGCGGCGGCCGTGGCCGAGCGGCTGAAGGCGGCCGGGGCGACCCGGGTCTACCTGGCCGGACGGCCGGGCACACAACAGGATGAGTACGAACGGGCCGGAGTGGACGGATACGTCTTCGCGGGCTGCGACGCGGTCGAGGTGCTCTCCTCGGCTCTGAACACCATGGGGGTGGCGTGATGGCCGGCGCTCCGGTGGAGCCGGGCAAGATCCCGGACTTCTCGGCGGTCGATCTGGACGGACCGGCCGAAGGCCCGGTGCCCAGCTCCGGCGACTGGGCCGCCGCGCTGCAGAACAGCGTGGGCAAGGGCGTGGAGGACCTGGTGTGGGACACCCCCGAGGGCATCGGGGTCAAACCGCTCTACACCGCCGAGGACCTCCAAGGCGTCGACTTCCTGGGCACCTACCCCGGCGCCGCGCCCTATCTGCGCGGCCCGTACCCGACGATGTACGTCAACCAGCCCTGGACCATCCGGCAGTACGCGGGCTTCTCCACCGCCGAGGAGTCCAACGCCTTCTACCGCCGCAACCTCGCGGCCGGCCAGAAGGGCCTGTCGGTCGCCTTCGACCTGCCCACCCACCGGGGCTACGACAGCGACCACCCCCGGGTCACCGGCGACGTCGGCATGGCGGGCGTGGCCATCGACTCCATCTACGACATGCGGCAGCTCTTCGACGGCATCCCGCTGGACAAGATGAGCGTGTCGATGACGATGAACGGCGCGGTGCTGCCCGTGCTCGCGCTCTACATCGTGGCCGCCGAGGAACAGGGCGTACCGCCCGAGAAGCTGGCCGGGACCATTCAGAACGACATCCTCAAGGAGTTCATGGTCCGCAACACCTACATCTATCCGCCGCAGCCGTCGATGCGGATCATCTCCGACATCTTCTCCTTCACCTCGCAGCGGATGCCGCGCTACAACTCCATCTCCATCTCCGGCTACCACATCCAGGAGGCCGGAGCCACGGCCGATCTGGAGCTGGCGTACACCCTGGCCGACGGTGTGGAGTATCTGCGGGCCGGCCGGGACGCCGGGATGGACGTGGACGCCTTCGCGCCCCGGCTGTCGTTCTTCTGGGCGATCGGCATGAACTTCTTCATGGAGGTCGCCAAGCTGCGGGCGGCGCGGCTGCTGTGGGCCAAGCTGGTCAAGCAGTTCGACCCGGAGAACCCCAAATCGCTGTCGCTGCGCACCCATTCGCAGACCTCCGGCTGGTCGCTGACCGCCCAGGACGTCTACAACAACGTGGCGCGCACCTGCGTGGAGGCCATGGCCGCCACCCAGGGGCACACCCAGTCGCTGCACACCAACGCGCTGGACGAGGCGCTCGCGCTGCCCACCGACTTCTCCGCCCGGATCGCCCGCAACACCCAGATCCTGCTGCAGCAGGAGTCGGGCACCACCCGGGTCATCGACCCGTGGGGCGGCAGCGCGTACGTCGAGAAGCTGACGTACGACCTGGCGCGCCGGGCCTGGCAGCACATCGAGGAGGTCGAGGCGGCCGGCGGCATGGCCAAGGCCATCGACGCGGGCATCCCCAAGCTGCGCGTCGAGGAGGCCGCCGCCCGCACCCAGGCGCGGATCGACTCCGGCCGCCAGCCGGTGATCGGCGTCAACAAGTACCGCATCGACAGCGATGAGCAGCTCGAGGTCCTCAAGGTCGACAACTCCGCGGTGCGCACCCAGCAGATCGAGAAGCTGCGGCGGCTGCGCGCCGAGCGCGACGAGGCCGTCTGCCAGGACGCGCTGCGCGCCCTGACCGCCGCGGCCCGGTCCGGTCCGGGCGCGGGTCTGGAGGGCAATCTGCTGGCGCTCGCCGTGGACGCCGCCCGCGCCATGGCGACCGTCGGCGAGATCTCCGACGCGCTCGAGGCGGTCTATGGGCGCCACTCGGGGCAGATCCGTACGATCTCCGGTGTGTACCGAGAAGAGGCTGGAGCATCCTCCGGCGTGAGCCGCACCCGCGCGCTGGTGGAGAAGTTCGAGAGCGCCGAGGGCCGCCGCCCCCGCATCCTGGTCGCCAAGATGGGCCAGGACGGTCATGACCGCGGCCAGAAGGTGATCGCCACCGCCTTCGCCGACCTGGGCTTCGACGTCGACGTCGGCCCGCTGTTCCAGACCCCGGAGGAGGTCGCGCGGCAGGCGGTGGAGGCCGATGTGCACATCGTCGGCGTGTCGTCGCTCGCGGCCGGTCACCTCACGCTGGTGCCCGCGCTGCGCGAGCAACTGGCCGAGGCGGGGCGCGAGGACATCACCATCGTGGTCGGCGGGGTCATCCCGCCGCACGACGTCCAGACCCTGCACGACGCCGGCGCCGCCGCCGTCTTCCTGCCGGGCACGGTCATCCCGGACGCCGCCCATGACCTGGTGCGGAAGCTGGCCGCCGACCTCGGCCACGAGCTGTAGTCCATGCCACGGACGATCGACATCGAGGAGTACGCCAAGGGTGTGCTCGACGGCCATCGCGCGTATATCGCCCGTGCGATCACGCTCGTCGAGTCCACCCGGCCCGACCACCACGACCTCGCCCAGCGGCTGCTGGTCGAGCTGCTGCCGCACACCGGCGGGGCGCGGCGGATCGGCATCAGCGGGGTGCCCGGGGTGGGCAAGTCCACCTTCATCGACGCCCTGGGCACCATGCTCACCGGGGCCGGCCACAAGGTCGCGGTGCTCGCCGTCGACCCTTCGTCGACCCGCACCGGCGGCTCCATCCTGGGTGACAAGACCCGGATGGAGCGGCTGGCGGTCGACCCCGAGGCCTTCGTACGGCCCTCGCCCAGCGCCGGGACGCTGGGCGGGGTCGCCCGCGCCACCCGCGAGTCCATGGTCGTCATGGAGGCCGCGGGCTATGACGTGGTGCTGGTGGAGACCGTGGGCGTGGGCCAGTCCGAGACCGCGGTGGCCAATATGGTCGACTCCTTCCTGCTGCTCTCCCTGGCCCGCACCGGCGATCAGTTGCAGGGCATCAAGAAGGGCGTCCTGGAGCTGGCCGACGTGGTCACCATCAACAAGGCCGACGGCCCCCACGCGCGGGACGCCAAGTCGGCGGCCCGCGAGCTGGCGGGCGCGCTGAGGCTGCTGCAGCCCGCGGACGCGCCCTGGAACCCGCCGGTGCTCACCTGCAGCGCCCGCGAGTCCACCGGGCTCGACGTGGTGTGGGAGCGCCTGGAGCAGCACCGCCGGGTGCTGGAGGCCACGGGCGCGCTCCAGGCCAAGCGGCGCGACCAGCAGGTCGACTGGACCTGGTCGATGGTGCGCGACCAGCTCCTCGCGCGGCTGCACGCCCACCCCGAGGTGCGGCGGCTCGGACCCGAGCTGGAACAGCGGGTCCGCGAGGGCACCCTGACGGCCACGCTGGCGGCGGACCGGCTGCTGGAGGCGTTCCGGGCCCCGGCCGACGGTGGATGAGGCGCCGCTGCCGGAAGCGGCGCGGGTCGGGCCGTTCTTCGCCCTGCGCACCGGCATCGGCGAGCCGCGCGAGGAGGGGTACGTAC
The DNA here is from genome assembly GCF_000147815.2 of Streptomyces violaceusniger Tu 4113. Taxonomy (NCBI): domain Bacteria; kingdom Bacillati; phylum Actinomycetota; class Actinomycetes; order Kitasatosporales; family Streptomycetaceae; genus Streptomyces; species Streptomyces violaceusniger. The sequence continues at coordinate 3,965,928 of NC_015957.1, forward strand.
GGATCGGCGAGGCGTACCGGCTGACCGGCGAGGGCGCCGCCGGGCCGGTGCTGCGCGCCCGGGTCGAGGCGGTCGCCGCGAGCCTGCGCACCGAGGAGCCGAGAGTCGCGGCCTCCCTCGCCTTCCAGGGCCTCGCCGCCCGGGTGTGGTCACTCGCGCTCGGCCCCGCCGCCCTCTCCGACCGGGTCCCCCACCTCCGGCCCGACCGGCTGTGGTGGAATCCCGGGCGGGTCGCCCCCGACGACCTGTGGTGGCCCGGCGTGCCGCCGGTGATGGGCGAACCGGGAGGACTCGCCGGTCAGGTGGGCACCGCGGCGTTCGTCCATCTGATGCCGCTGCACCACGCCATCGGACGGGCCTACCGGGTCTCGGAGCGGCTGCTGTGGGGCAACGCCGCCTCGGCGCTGGCCGGTTCGCTGCGCGTGCTGCACGACTGGTGCCGGGCGCACGGCCGCGCCGAGGCGGCGGACCGGGCCACCGAGCTGGCACGTGCCCAGCTCGTCCACCCGCCGCTGCGCGAGGCCGGCACCCTGAGCACCGCGCCGCTCGGCTACCGGCGCCGCACCTGCTGTCTCTACTACCGCGTGCCCGGCGGCGGGTTGTGCGGCGACTGCGTACTGCGCGAGGCGCCGGGGCGCGGGAGCGCGTAGGGGACGCTCAGCGGGCGCGCGTAGGGGACGCCGGGGTGGCGCAGACGGCCTCCCGATGGGCCGATACGGTGGGCGAATGCCGAAGAACGAGAACCTGTTCTCATCCTGGCGGGGCTGGTGCGGACGCGTCACCTCCCGTCTGGTCCACCGTGGATGGCGCGCCGTGCAGCGGGCCGGCGCGGTGACGGCCGAGCGCCCCGGCCCGTACCGGTTCGGCAGCATCGGCGTCGGCACCCGGCTGGCGTTCCCCCAGGGCACCCTCTTCGGCGAACCGTGGATCGAGCTCGGCGAGCACTGCGTCATCGGCGAGCAGGTGACCCTCACCGCCGGCATGATGCCCGGTGTGGACCTCGGCCCCGATCCGGTGCTGCGCATCGGCAACGGCGTGGTGCTGGGCCGGGGCAGCCATGTGATCGCGTCCGTGCCCGTGGAGTTCGGCGACGATGTCTTCTGCGGGCCGTACGTCTATGTGACCAGCGACAACCACTCCTACGACGATCCGGAGCAGCCCATCGGCCGCCAGTGGCCGCGCTCCGCGCCCGTCCACATCGGCCCCGGTAGCTGGCTGGGCGCGGGCGCGGTGATCCTGCCCGGGGCGCGGCTGGGCCGCAATGTGGTGGTCGCGGCGGGCGCGGTCGTACGAGGCGAGGTGCCCGACCACGCCGTGGTGGCCGGGGCGCCGGCCCGGATCATACGGCGATGGGCCCCGGAGGAGGGCTGGCAGCCGCCGTTGCGCACCCCGGCGCCGGTGCCGATCCCCGAGGACATGACCGTCGAGCAACTGCTGGCGCTCGCGGAGCTGGAGCGCGAGCAGACGAAGGAGCGGGGACAGGTGGGGGAGCGCGGCCTGGAGCGGGAGCCGGGGGCCGGGGCGTCGTAGCAGGTCAGTAGAGTTTCGTGGACCGTTCCCCGACCCGCGAGGTGACCATCGTGAGCCCGCCGCCTCCCCCCGTGACCGTCATCGGTATCGGCGCCGACGGCTGGGACGGGCTCGGTCCCGCGGCCCGCGAGGCGTTGCGTACGGCCGAGGTGGTCATCGGCGGACATCGCCATCTGGGCCTGCTGCCGCCGGAGTGCCACGGTGAGCGGGTGCCCTGGCCGTCTCCGCTGCGCCCCGCCGTCCCCGGGCTGTTCGCCGCGCACACCGGGCGGCGGGTCTCTGTGCTGGCCAGCGGCGACCCCATGTACTTCGGCATCGGCCGCACCCTGGCCGAGCTGCTGGGTGCCGAGCGGCTGCGGGTGCTGCCCCATCCCTCGTCCGTCTCCCTGGCCTGTGCGCGGCTCGGCTGGGCGCTGGAGGAGACCGAGGTGATCAGCCTCGTCGGCCGTCCCCTGGCCACGCTCAACCGTGAGCTGTACGCCGGACGGCGGCTGCTCGTGCTCAGCGCGGGCGCCGAAACCCCCGCCGAGGTGGCCGGGTTGCTCGGGGACCGAGGGTTCGGCCCGAGCCGGATGCGGGTGCTGGAGCAGTTGGGGAGCGCGGAGGAACGCTGTGTGGAAGGCGCGGCCGAAGAGTGGCCCCATCCGCCCGGCGACCCCCTCAACGTCATCGCCGTCGACTGCGCTCCGGCGGACGGCGTCCGGCCGCTGTCGCTCGCGCCGGGGCTGCCCGATACGGCGTACGACCACGACGGACAGCTCACCAAGCGCCAGGTGCGGGCCGCCACCCTCGCCGCGCTCGCCCCCGCCCCCGGGGAACTGCTGTGGGACGTCGGCGGCGGCTCGGGCTCCATCGCCGTGGAGTGGATGCGCGCCCACCGCACCTGCCGGGCGGTCTCCGTCGAACGCGACCCGGTGCGCGCCGAGCGCATCGGCCGCAACGCCGCCGCGCTCGGCGTGCCCGGGCTGACCGTCGTCACCGGCGCCGCCCCGGACGCCCTGGCCGGACTGCCCACCCCCGACGCGGTGTTCATCGGCGGCGGCCTGACCGCCCCCGGGGTGCTGGAGGCGTGCTGGGCGGCTCTGCCGCCGGGCGGCCGGATCGTCGCCAACACCGTGACCCTGGAGTCCGAGGCGCTGCTCGCCGACCGGTACCGCCGCCACGGCGGCGACCTCGTCCGCCTCGCCGTCTCCCACGCCACCCCGGTCGGGGCCTTCACCGGCTGGCGGCAGGCGATGCCGGTCACCCAGTGGTCCGCCACCAAACCGCTCGACTCCCGGGGCCCTGGCGGGTACGCCGCCGATCCCGCGGGATCCGTCGAAGCCGCTCAAGGAGAGACACGATGACGGTGTACTTCATCGGCGCGGGCCCCGGTGCCGCCGATCTGATCACGGTGCGCGGCGCCCGGACCCTGGCCCGCTGCCAGGTGTGTCTGTACGCGGGCAGCCTGGTGCCGCGTGAACTGCTCGCCGAATGCCCGCCGGACGCCCGCCTGGTCGACACCGCCCGGCTCGACCTCGACCAGATCACCGCCGAGTTCGTCGCCGCCCATAAGGCGGGCCATGACGTGGCCCGCCTCCACTCCGGCGACCCGTCGGTCTTCAGCGCCGTCGCCGAGCAGATGCGCCGCCTCGACGCCGCCGGCGTTCCGTACGACGTCGTCCCGGGCGTCCCCGCCTTCGCCGCCGCGGCCGCCGCGCTGAAGCGCGAGTTGACGGTCCCGACCGTCGGCCAGACCGTCATCCTCACCCGCATCGCCCAGCAGGCCACCCCCATGCCGGAAGGCGAGGACCTCGCCACCCTCGGCCGCAGCGGCGCCCTCCTCGTGCTGCATCTCGCCGCCCGCTACGTGGACCGCGTGGTCGGCGAACTCCTCCCGCACTACGGCGCCGACTGCCCGGCCGCCGTGGTCGCCATGGCCAGCCGCCCCGACGAACTGGTGCTGCGCGGCACGCTGGACGACATCGCGGCCCAGGTGAAGGCGGCGGGCGTGGTACGGACGGCGGTCATCATCGTGGGCCGCACCCTGGGCGCCGAACAGTTCCGCGACAGCCACCTCTACTCTCCGGACCGCGAACGCCCCCACGACCCCTGCGACCCGCAGGGGTCGTGATCCCGCCCCGGCGTAGCCGGGATCACGACCACCCGCCGCCTGACGCTGCCGGGGCGTCGGCCCGCCCTGGTGGTGTGGCCTCGATGGTGTCCGGGGTGCTGGGGCCCCGGCAGCGTGCGACGTGTGCCCGAGTGGTGTCCCGTACGCGGCGTCGCACGGTCCGTGCGGGGCACGCGGCGAGGGGGGCCGCGGCGTGCCACTGCGACCGCGCGGCGCGGGGCTGCCGGGACCAGGACCACCCGCTGGCTGGTGGTGCCGGGGCGTCGGCCCCGGTGGTGTGGCCTCGATGGTGTCCGGGGTGCTGGGGCCCCGGCAGCGTGCGACGTGTGCCCGAGTGGTGTCCCGTACGCGGCGTCGCACGGTCCGTGCGGGGCACGCGGCGAGGGGGGCCGCGGCGTGCCACTGCGACCGCGCGGCGCGGGGCTGCCGGGACCAGGACCACCCGCTGGCTGGTGGTGCCGGGGCGTCGGCCCCGGTGGTGTGGTCCCGATGGTGTCCGGGGTGCTGGGGCCCCGGCAGCGTGCGACGTGTGCCCGAGTGGTGTCCCGCGCGCGGCGTCGCACGGTCCGTGCGGGGCACGCGGCGAGGGGGGCCGTGGCGTGCCACCGCGACCGCGCGGCGCGGGGCTGCGGGTCGGCGCCGACGGCAGCGGCGACGGGTCCCCGCAGCGGGCGCGGTGACGACCCCCACCCCGCCCGGTGCGCCGCGCGCCGCGGGTGACGGGCGGCCGTACCGCGCCGGGCAGATGTGTCGTCGCGTCGGCCGAAGGTGGTGGCGCCGGCGCGCGTGGCCCGCAAGGCGAGGTGTCCGCGGCGTGTCGGAGGGCTGGCTCCGTGCGTGGTGGGTCCGTACGGCGGGCGCGGTGACGATACGTGCCCCGTCCCGTGCGCCACGTCCCGAGGGTGGTCGTATCCCACGGTGCCGGTGTGTCGCCGTGCCTGCCGACGTGTCGCCCCGAAGGGACGGCCATGGGCCCGGGTGCCGTGCCGCATCGCGCCGGGTGCCGTGCCGCAACGCGCCAGGTGCGGCGATCGCGCCCGCCGCAGCGAAGGGTCAGCGTTCCCGGGGGCCGCGAGGTTCGGCGCGGCCCACGACTGTGCCTGCGCGGTCGATGCAGATCACGTCCACCGCCACCGGCGCACCGCGCAGCACGCCGAGCGCCGTGTCGCGGGCCGCCGCCGCGACCAGGTCGCCGAGTGGTACGCCGCGGGCGGAGCACAACTGCACCGTCTCCAGGCCGGTGTTGGCCGTCGCCACCGCCTCCGCCAGCTTCTCGTCCGCCCCGGCCCGGCGGGCCAGGGCCGCGAGGAAGCCCTTGTCCACCTGGGAGCGTGCGGAGTGCAGGTCCAGATGCCCGGCGGCCAGCTTGGAGAGCTTGGCGAAGCCGCCGGCGACCGTGAGCCGGTCCACCGGGTGGCGGCGCAGATACTTCAGCACCGCCCCCGCGAAGTCGCCCATGTCCAGCAGCGCGTCCTGGGGCAGCCCGTGTACGGCCACCGCCACCTTCTCGGACGTCGAGCCCGTACAGCCCGCCACATGGCGCCGCCCCGCCGCGCGTGCGACATCCACCCCGCGCCGGATGCTGTCGATCCACGCCGAGCAGGAGTAGGGCACCACGATGCCCGTCGTGCCGAGGATGGACAGCCCGCCGAGGATGCCCAGCCGCGGATTCCAGGTGGAGCGGGCGATCTCCTCGCCGTGATCCACCGAGATCTCGATCTCGACGTCACCGGTTCCGCCGTGCCGGGCCGCGACCGCGGCGATGTGGTCGCGCATCATCTGGCGCGGCACGGGGTTGATGGCCGGTTCGCCCACCGGGAGCGGCAGCCCGGGCCGGGTCACCGTGCCGACGCCCGGACCGGCCCGGAAGACCACTCCGCTGCCGGGCGGCAGGGCCCGTACCGTGGCCCTGACCAGCGCGCCGTGGGTCACATCCGGGTCGTCGCCCGCGTCCTTGACGACCGCGGCAATGGCGTGGTCCGCTGCCAGCTCCTCGGCCGCGAGCGCGAACGCGGGCCGCTGCCCCTTGGGCAGTTCGATGGTCACCGGGTCGGGGAACTCCCCGTTCAGCAGCGCGGTGTACGCGGCCGTCGTCGCGGCCGTGGCACACGCCCCGGTGGTCCAGCCGTGCCGCAGCCCCGTCCGCTCGAGCTGCGCGCTCCGCCCCCCGGTCGCCTTGGCCCCCGTCTCCGCCTCAGCCATGGGCCGGCCGCCGCGCATACGATGACGGGCGCACGGACGACGAAAGGCACCCGATGAACAGCGCACCGGCGCAGCGCCATGTGCTCATCCTCGGCGGCACCACCGAGGCGCGCCGCCTCGCCGGGGAACTCGCCGACGACCCCGCCCTGCGCGTCACCAGCTCCCTCGCGGGCCGGGTCGCCGCGCCGCGGCTGCCGGTGGGGCAGGTGCGGATCGGCGGGTTCGGGGGCGCCGAGGGCATGGCCCGCTGGCTCCGCGAGCACCAGGTGGACGCGCTCATCGACGCCACCCATCCTTTCGCCGACACGATCAGTTCCCACGCGGCCCGGGCGGCCGCCGACGTCCATGTTCCCCTGCTCGCCCTGCGCCGCCCCGGCTGGGTACCCGGCCCGGGCGACCGCTGGCATTCGGCCGGCTCACTGGCCGACGCGGCGCGGCTGGCCCCGGCCCTGGGGGAGCGGATCTTCCTCACCACGGGACGGATGGGCCTGGCCACCTTCGCCCATCTCACCGAGCCATGGTTCCTGGTCCGCTCGGTCGACGCCCCCGAGCCGCCGGTCCCGCCCCGGATGGAGGTGATCCTCGACCGCGGCCCGTTCACCCTCGACGGCGAGGCGGAGCTGCTGCGCCGCCACCGCGTCCAGGTGCTGGTCACCAAGGACAGCGGCGCCCACGCCACCGCCCCCAAACTCACCGCGGCCCGCGCCGCCGGCATCCCGGTCGTCGTCATCCGCCGCCCACCCGCCCCCCAGGGCGTTCCGATGGCCCAGACCCCCGCCGATGCCGCCGCCTGGCTCCGTACGACCCTGACCTGAGCCCGGCGGCTATGAGCCCAGAGGCTATGCCTCCGGGTAGCGGCGTGGCGTCCAGACGACGTCGGTGCCGTCGCCGCGGCGGACCGTGCGGGTCTGGGAGGAGCCCACCAGGAGGATCGTGCGCATGTCGACATCGGCCGGGTCGAGATCGGCCAGGCGGACGATCCGCACCCGTTCGCCGGGGCCGCCGATGTCGCGGCCCAGCACCACGGGCGTGTCGGGGGCGCGGTGCTCCAGCAGGAGTTCGCGGGCCTTGCCCACCTGCCAGACGCGGCTGCGGGAGCCGGGGTTGTAGAGGGCGAGCACCAGGTCGGCCGCGGCGGCGGCGCGCAGCCGCTCGGCGATGACCTCCCAGGGCTTGAGCCGGTCGGAGAGGGAGATCACCGCGTAGTCGTGGCCGAGCGGGGCACCGGCCCGGGCGGCGGCGGCGTGGGCCGCGGTCATGCCGGGGACGATCCGCACCGGGACCTCGCGGTAGGGGTCCTCGGAGGCGGCCTCCAGGACGGCGGTGGCCATGGCGAACACGCCGGGGTCGCCGGAGGAGACCACGGCGACACGCCGGCCCCGCCGGGCGAGGTCGAGGGCCAACTCGGCGCGTACGGACTCGACCTTGTTGTCGGAGGCGTGGCGCCGCTGGCCCGGCCGTACGAGCACCCGGTCCAGATAGGTGCTGTAGCCGACCAGGTCCTGCGCGGTGGCCAGTTCGGCCCGCGCCTCGGGAGTGAGCCACAGCGGACCGGCCGGGCCCAGGCCGACGACCACGACCTCGCCCATGCCGGACTCATCGCGCGGCGCGTCCACCCGGCTGGGCAGCACCGCCATCGAGAAGTACGGCACCGACTCCGGGTCGACCTCGGCCAGCGGGGCGGTCCGCTCCGCGTCCATCGTGGCGCGCTCCACATATCGCGCGTCCGCGAGCCGCCCCGACCGCTCCAGCGCGCGCCGCACCGTCGGGAAGGTCCGGCCGAGCTTCATCACGGCCGCCGCGTCCGTCGTCGCCAGCCGGGCCGTCAACTCCTCCTCCGGCAGGGTGCCGGGGAGGACCGTCAGCACCTCCTCGCCCTCCACCAGCGGCGCGCCGAGCCGGGCGGCCGCGGCGCTGACCGAGGTGACACCGGGGATGACCTCGGTGGGGTAGCGGTCGGCGAGCCGCTTGTGCATGTGCATGTACGAGCCGTAGAAGAGCGGATCGCCCTCCGCGAGCACCGCGACCGTGCGCCCCGCGTCCAGATGCGCGGCGAGCCTCGTGGCCGCGTCCGCGTAGAACTCGTCCATCGCGCCGCGATAGCCGCCCGGATGGTCGGTGGTCTCCGTGGTGACCGGGTAGACCAGCCGCTCCTCGATGTGGTCGGGCCGCAGATGCCGCTCGGCTATGGAGCGGGCGATGCTGCGCCCGTGCCGGGCGCTGTGGTACGCGATGACATCGGCCTCGGCGATGACCTCCACGGCGCGTACGGTCATCAGGGAGGGGTCGCCGGGGCCGAGCCCCACACCGTAGAGCCGGCCCGTCTGCTGCTCGCTCACTCTTCCTCGCTCGCTATCGCGTTGATCGCGGCCGCGGCGATGGCGCTGCCGCCCCGCCGGCCGTGCACCACCAGGTGGTCGAGCGCCGCCGGATGCCCGGCCAGCGCCTCCTTGGACTCGGCGGCGCCGATGAAGCCCACCGGCACACCGATCACGGCGGCCGGGCGCGGCGCGCCCGCCCCGCCTTCTTCGATCATCTCCAGCAGCCGGAACAGCGCCGTGGGGGCGTTGCCCACCGCCACCACCGCCCCTTCGAGCCGGTCCCGCCACAGCTCCAGCGCGGCGGCGCTGCGCGTGGTGCCCATGCGCCGCGCCAACTCCGGTACGGCGGGGTCCGCGAGGGTGCAGATGACCTCGTTGTCGGCGGGCAGCCGCTTGCGGGTGACCCCGCTGGCGACCATGCGCGCGTCACAGAGCACCGGCGCGCCGGACCGCAGCGCGGCGCGGGCGCGGGAGACCACCTCGGGGGTGTAGGCGAGGTCCTTGACCAGGTCGACCATGCCGCAGGCGTGGATCATCCGCACCGCCACCTGGCTGACGTCGGCGGGGAGCCCGCCGAGGTCGGCCTCGGCACGGATGGTGGCAAAGGACGCGCGGTAGATGGCCGCCCCGTCCTTCTCGTAGTCGAACACGGTGTCCTCGATCATGTCGTTCCACGGGCCGCCGCCACGGCGCCGGCCAACTGCTCTGCTGTCACAACCACGCTGTCCGTGCTGTCCGTGCTGTCCGCCTCCGGCGTGTCTCCCCTCGCGCCCCGTACGGTGACGCGGTAGTCCGTGTCGCCGGTCGCCAGCGCGTCCACCCAGCGGCCCCCGGGGTGACCGCAGCGCCGCTCACAGCCGGAGACATATACCGGCAGCGGATCCGGCCCGGCCGGACCGCCGTCGTACGCCGTGCCGTTCACCGGCCACGGCATCGAACCGCCCGCGACCACCGCCGCCGTGTCCGCGACCACTCCCGCCGGGTCCGCGACCACCGCCGCCGTGTCCGCGGTCCCCCGAGCCGTGCCCGAGGTCCCCGGCGCCGGGTCCGCAGCCCCCCGCGCCGGGTCCGCGACCATGCGCGCCGTGTCGGCCCGCACATCCGCCAGGGACTTGGCACAGCCCGGCCGTCCCGTGCACGCGCCGACCCCGAGCCATGGCGAGTCCGGTGTGGCCACCAGTCCCGCGTCGGACAGTTTGGCCAAGGCACCGCGTGTGTCGTCCGGGGCGAACCCGGGGAGCACCACGCCGCGCCAGGGTGTCATACGCAGCTCATCGGCCCCGCTCCGGGAGGCGAGCCCGGCGAGCAGCCGCCACTGCGCGGCGCTCACCCGGCCCAGAGGGAGGGCTACGGAGAGCGCGTGACGCCCGTTCGGGCCGGGGACCGGCCCGGGGGCGGGTGGTGTGGCGCGGGCGTGGGGCGCTGGTTCATGCTCCACGGGTACGGCCTCGACGCCCGCGTCGGCGAGTCGCGCGGCCAATCCTTCGGTCGTCACGGCGTGTCGCGCGGGCAGTTCGCGTACCCGCCACGCCCGGGAGCCGCTCTCACGGGCCTTGGCCAGGAACTCCACCGCGGCCAGCGCCGCCGCACGCGGCGCGTCCTCGCCTCGCACCCGGAGACCGCCCCCCGCCGCCGACCCGGCTGTACGAGACCCCCGCCGCGCTGCCGCGTCCGGGCGTGTCCCCACCGTCGACGGCGGGGACACAGCCCTACCCGGCAGCGGACCGCCGACCCGCAGCACCGCTCCACCGTCCGGCGTTGCGATCAATGTCACATCCGCTTCCAAGGTGGCCACATCGCCCCGCCCATCGTCCAGCGCGAACAGGAACCTGCCCGACAAGCCCGACAATTCCCCGTCCCTCGCCGGTGTGTCGTCGCACAGCGCGGCGTCCAGTTCCCGCACCCACGGCATCACATCCGCATGCCCCCCGCCGTCCAGGCCGGACAGCGGCGACGCCACGATGTTGCGCACCCGGTCATGGCGGTCCGAGGGCAGCAGTCCGGCCGCCCGCAGCCGGCCCGCCAGTTCCGCGCCGCACCCCGCGTCCAGGCCGCGCACCTGCAGATTGCCCCGTGAGGTGATGTCCAGCCGCCCGTCGCCCAGCTCCTCGGTCACCCGCCCCAACGCCATGGCCTGACGGGCCGTCAGCAGTCCGCCCGGCACCCGGATCCGGGCGAGCGAACCGTCGTCCGCCGGGTGCAACCGCAGCGCGCCCGGACAGGCGTCATCGCGCCCGCGCACGGGGGTTTCATCCCCGGATGGGGTGGTTGTCGGGGGGAGGGACATGGCGGCGAGCATACCGACGATCCGGTCCGTCCCACCGCCCCGGCCAGGCCGGAACTCACCGTCCCGTGGCAGGTCAGCAACGCTTACTATGCTCAGCGGCGGGTCGGTCCCGGCCCGCCGAACGCACAAGACGGCACTCACGGTAGGAAGCCGGTGGAAATCCGGCGCGGTCCCGCCACTGTGAGCGCGGCGGCTGCCGAACGGCAGCGGCCGCGCGAGCCAGGAACTGCCGCCGTCTGAACCCGCCCGGGGCGCGGACCCCGAGGAAGGCATGCCGCCGCATGATTCTGCTGCTGTCGACGTCCGACACCGACCTGCTCAGCGCCCGTGCCGCCACGGGCCCGGTGCCGTACCGCCTCGCCAACCCGGCCCGCCTCGCTCTCGACGACCTCCCCGGACTCCTCGACGGCGTCGAACTCGTCGTCGTACGGCTCCTCGGCGGCATCCGCGCCTGGCAGGAGGGGCTCGACACGTTGCTCGCGGGCGACCTGTCCGTGGTCGTCCTCACCGGTGAACAGGCGCCCGACGCCCAGCTCATGGAGGCGTCCACGGTCCCGGTCGGCATCGCCGCCGAGGCCCACGCCTACCTCGCCCACGGCGGGCCCGCCAACCTCGACCAGCTCGCCCGGTTCCTCTCCGACACCGTGCTGCTCACCGGCCATGGCTTCGAACCGCCCGCGCCCGCGCCCACCTGGGGTCCGCTGGAGCGCACCGACCGCGCGGCCGGCCCCGGCGATGTCACCAGCCCGACCATCGCGGTGCTCTACTACCGCGCCCACCACATGAGCGGCAACACCGCCTTCGTGGAGGCCCTGTGCCGGGCCGTGGAGGACGCCGGCGGCCGCCCGCTGCCGCTGTTCGTCGCCTCGCTGCGGGCCCCCGAACCCGAGTTGATCGAGACCCTCGGCGCGGCCGACGCCATCGTCACCACCGTCCTCGCGGCCGGCGGCACCCGGCCCGCCGAGGCGTCCGCGGGCGGCGACGACGAGGCGTGGGACGCGGGCGCGCTCGCCGCGCTCGACGTGCCCGTGCTGCAGGCGCTGTGCCTGACCTCGTCGCGCGCCGCGTGGCAGGAGAGCGACGAGGGGCTCTCCCCGCTGGACGCCGCGACCCAGGTCGCCGTCCCCGAGTTCGACGGGCGGCTCATCACCGTGCCGTTCTCGTTCAAGGAGGTCGACGAGGACGGCCTGCCGGTCTATGCCGCCGATGCCGAACGCGCCGCGCGTGTCGCCGGAATCGCGGTACGACACGCCCGGCTCCGCCATATCCCCGCCGCCGACAAGCGCCTGGCGCTCGTCCTCTCCGCCTATCCCACCAAGCACTCCCGGATCGGCAACGCCGTCGGCCTCGACACCCCCGCGAGCGCCGTCGCCCTGCTGCGCCGGCTGCGCGCCGACGGCTACGACCTCGGCCCCGAGGACGGGCCGGACGCGCTCCCGGGCCTGGTCTCCGGCGACGGCGACGACCTGATCCGCGCCCTCATCGAGGCCGGCGGCCACGACCAGGAGTGGCTCACCGAGGAGCAGCTCGCCCGCAACCCCGTCCGCGTCCCGGCCGCCGACTACCGCCGCTGGTACGCCACGCTCCCGCAGGCGCTGCGGGACGCGGTCGAGGAGCACTGGGGCCCGCCGCCCGGCCAGATGTTCGTCGACACCAGCCGCGACCCGGAGGGCGAGATCGTGCTGGCCGCGCTGCGCCGCGGCAACCTCCTCGTCGTCATCCAGCCCCCGCGCGGCTTCGGCGAGAACCCCATCGCCATCTACCACGACCCCGATCTGCCGCCCTCGCACCACTACCTGGCCGCCTACCGCTGGATGGCCACCCCCCGCGCCGACGGCGGATTCGGCGCCGACGCCATGGTCCACCTGGGCAAACACGGCAACCTGGAGTGGCTGCCCGGCAAGAACGCCGGACTGTCCGCCGCCTGCGGCCCGGACGCCGCGCTCGGCGATCTGCCGCTCATCTACCCCTTCCTGGTCAACGACCCGGGCGAGGGCACCCAGGCCAAGCGCCGGGTCCACGCCACCCTCGTCGACCACCTCGTCCCGCCGATGGCCCGCGCCGACTCCTACGGCGACATCGCGCGGCTGGAGCAGCTGCTCGACGAGTACGCCGCCATCTCCGCGATGGACCCGGCCAAGCTCCCCGTTATCCGCGCCCAGATCTGGACCCTCATCCAGGCCGCCCGGCTCGACCACGACCTGGGACTGGACGACCGGCCGGACGACGACGGCTTCGACGACTTCCTGCTGCACGTCGACGGCTGGCTGTGCGAGGTCAAGGACGCCCAGATACGCGACGGACTGCATGTCCTGGGCACCGCCCCGGCCGGGCCCGCGCGCGTCAACCTGGTGCTCGCCATCCTCCGCGCCCGCCAGATCTGGGGCGGTACGTCCGCACTCCCCGGCCTGCGCGAGGCGCTCGGCCTCGACGAGTCGGCCGCCACCCGCACCGGCGCCGATGAGGCGGAGGAGCGGGCCCGCGGGCTGGTCCAGGCGATGGAGGACGCCGAATGGGCCCCCGAGGCCGTCGAGAAGGCCGTCCTCACCCTGCCCGAGGAGCAGCGCCCCGCCGTCTCCGCGATTCTCGACTTCGCCGCCCGCGAGGTCGTCCCCCGGCTGGCCGCCACGACGGACGAGATCGACCACGCCGTCCACGCCCTCGCCGGCGGGTTCGTCCCCGCGGGGCCGTCCGGCTCGCCGCTGCGCGGACTGGTCAACGTCCTGCCGACCGGCCGCAACTTCTACTCCGTCGACCCCAAGGCCGTGCCCAGCAGGCTGGCCTGGGAGACCGGCCAGGCCCTCGCCGATTCGCTCCTGGAGCGCTACCGCGCCGACAACGACGGCCAGTGGCCGAAGTCCGTCGGCCTCTCGCTGTGGGGCACGAGCGCGATGCGCACCTCCGGCGATGATGTGGCCGAGGCGCTGGCGCTGCTGGGCGTCCGGCCGGTGTGGGACGACGCCTCGCGCCGGGTGACGGGCCTGGAACCCGTGCCGCTCGACCAGTTGGGCCGCCCGCGCGTCGATGTCACCCTGCGCATCAGCGGTTTCTTCCGGGACGCCTTCCCCCATGTCGTCGGGCTGCTGGACGACGCCGTACGGCTCGCCGCCGCCCTGGAGGAGAGCGACGAGGACAACTACATACGGGCGCACACCCGCGCCGACCTCGCCGCCCATGGTGACGAGCGCCGCGCCACCACCCGGATCTTCGGCTCCCGCCCCGGCACCTACGGCGCCGGGCTGCTCCAGCTCATCGACAGCCGCGACTGGCGCACCGACGCCGACCTCGCCGAGGTCTACACGGTCTGGGGCGGCTACGCCTACGGCCGCGGTCTCGAGGGGCGGCCGGCGCGGGCCGAGATGGAGAGCGCCTACCGGCGGATCGCGGTCGCGGCCAAGAACACCGACACCCGCGAACACGACATCGCCGACTCCGACGACTACTTCCAGTACCACGGCGGCATGGTGGCCACCGTGCGCGCCCTCAAGGGCACCGCCCCCGCCGCGTACATCGGCGACTCCACCCGCCCCGAGACGGTCCGCACCCGCACCCTCCACGAGGAGACCTCACGGGTCTTCCGCGCCCGGGTGGTCAACCCGCGCTGGATCGAGGCGATGCGCCGCCACGGCTACAAGGGCGCCTTCGAACTCGCCGCGACGGTCGACTACCTCTTCGGCTACGACGCGACCACGGGCGTGGTCGCCGACTGGATGTACGACAAGCTCGCCCAGACCTATCTGCTCGACCCGGAGAACCGCGCCTTCCTGGAGCAGGCCAACCCCTGGGCGCTGCACGGCATGGCCGAGCGGCTGCTGGAGGCGGAGAGCCGCGGGCTGTGGGACGAGCCCGACCCGGAGGTGCTGGAGCGGGTGCGGGAGCTGTATCTGGAGACGGAGGGCGGCCTGGAGGGCGGGGACGAGTAAGCGCGTCCACGCAGGGACGAGTAGGCACGTCCACGTCCCCGCGCGATGAGCCGGGCTGTGGGCGGGCGGTGAACGGGCGGTGGCTCAGTCGGCGGGCGGTCGTGCCGCCGGGCGGGCCGCCGCCCGGATCCGGTCCGGCCAGGGCGGACAGTTGACCAGTTCGGTCCACTCGCGGTCGTAGCGCCCGGGCACCGCGCGCCCCGCGGAGGCCCAGCGCTCGACCAGATCCGCGTAGATCGGTACGGATGTGGATGTGTGAACGGTCTGATGAACCGTTCCGTCGCCTTCGGTGCTCCGGTCCAGCGCTCTGCTCGGCTGCGAGAGAGAACGGCGTCGCATCGTCGTCGTCATGGTCGGACAACGCGCCGCGCCCCGCCAGGTCACCGTCCGCGCGCCGGTCTCACCCGCATCGGCGTGGTCTCGCACATGTCAGCGACTCCCTGGTGGCGGGCCCGGGCGGCCGGGCCGCGCACCCTTTCGCACTCCGAAATGAAAAGCATTGCCGCATTCATAAAGCCCCTTCGTCGCCGGAGCGGAAGTTTATTGATAACCGTGTCCATTGCAGCCTTTGGTGAATTCACCTCGGGGCTGTTTCAATTGCGCTGTCCCGAAGACGATCCGAGGAGGAGCCGGTGGGAGCTCATGCGCACGGACCCGACGAGGGGCACGGCGGAGCTGGGCACGGCGGAGCTGGGCACGGCGTGGCCGAGAACGCCGACCGTCGGTGGCTGTCCCTCGCCCTCGCGCTGATCAGCGGCTTCATGGCGGTCGAGGTCGTCGTCGGGGTCATCGCCCGCTCCGTGGCGCTGCTGTCCGACGCGGCCCATATGCTCACCGACGCCGCCTCGATCGTGCTCGCGCTCATCGCGATCCGGCTCTCGGCGCGCCCCGCGCGTGGCGGATTCACCTATGGGCTCAAGCGGTCGGAAATCCTTTCCGCCCAGGCCAATGGCCTTTCTCTGCTGCTGCTCGGCGCCTATCTCGGCTATGAGAGTGTGGGGCGGCTGATCGATCCGCCCGAGGTGACCGGCGGTCTGGTGCTGGTCACCGCGCTGGCCGGTGTGGTGGTGAATCTCGCGGCCGCGTGGTGCATGTCGAAGGCGAACCGCTCCTCGCTCAATGTCGAGGGCGCCTTCCAGCATGTGCTCAACGATCTCTACGCCTTCATCGCCACCGCCGTCGCCGGACTGGTGGTGGTGACGACGGGCTTCGCCCGCGCCGACGCGATCGCGGGTCTGCTGGTGGTCGTCCTCATGATCAAGGCGGGTGTGGAGCTGCTGCGGGCCTCCGGCCGGGTGCTGCTGGAGGCCGCCCCGGCGGGCGTCGAGCCCGATGAGGTGGGCGGCCGCCTCGTCGCCCATGGACAGGTGGCCGAGGTGCACGATCTGCATGTCTGGCAGATCACCTCGGGTGAGGTCTCGCTTTCCGCCCACGTCCTGGTCGCGGCGGGCGGCGACTGCCATGCGGTCCGGGAGGACCTGGAAGCGGTGCTGCGCGGCGAGTACGGGATCACCCACACCACGCTTCAGGTCGACCATCTGGACGACCCCGCCGCGCGGGGACGGGAGGACGCGGAGCACTGTCCGACCGCCCACGGTCCGGTGCACCGGGCGGCGTCGTACGGCCACTGAGCGCTTCGCAGTGAGCGCGTCGCACTGAGCCCGTCGCACGGAGCAGGGCCGCGCGGCGCCGCCGCCCTGCGGAAGGCCCGGGAGCGTCACTGCGCTTCCGGGCCTCGATGACGATGACGGGGCGCCGTCCCTGGGGACGTCACCCCGAACGGCCGGCGGGTGCCGGCCGTATCAGGCGGCGGCCGGAGCGGCGGCCGGCCGGAAGGTCGAGGTCAGAAGCGTCTTCACGAACTGGGCGACAAACGCCTCCAGCGCGATCTGGGCCAGCTTGACCAGGACGGTCGTCAGAATGTGGGCCATGAGTACCTCACTGGACGGAACACGAGCGGAAGCGAGGCATCCGCTTCCGATCCGTAGCCTGACCCACATCGGAAAGCGGGTGGCGCACACCGGGTGAGCATCCGGTGAATGGACGGAAAGCTCAGGTTAAGAAACGCCCGAGATGCCCCGTTTCCGGGGTGGCGCGTTCAGACCGCGAGCGGCGCCCGCCGGGGGAAGAGCAGCCGCGGCGCGACGGCCGCCCCCAAAGTGGCGGCGGCCGAGCACGTGCCGACGACCGACCAGGCCATCGGGCCAAGGGGCGTACAGCCGAAGAAGTGGCTGACCATCGGGGTCTCCACGATGGCGAACAGCGTGGCCGCCGAGGCGACGCTGGTGACCAGCACCAGGGGGCTGTGCCAGTCGGTCATGAACGTCTGGCCGAGCTGGGTGCCGACCAGCGCCGCGAGCCCCATGGTGCTCGCCCGCCGGGCCCGGCCCGTCATCCGCCCGCACTGCCAGGCCGCGGCTGCGCCCAGCGCGGTGGCACTGCCGCGCACCGCGAGAATGCGGCCCAGATCGGAGCCGAACAGCGCGGACGCCGGGCCACCGACCAGCGGGTCCTCACCGGACTTCTGCTCCCGCGACCGGGCGAGGGCGACCGCCAGGGCGGGCAGCATGTCGGTGAGCAGATTCACCAGAAGTAGCTGACGGGTGACCAGCGGCGCCCGCCCGGCCACCGCCGCGCCCAGTACGGTGAAGGCGACCTCACCCGCGTTCCCGCCGACCAGGATCGCCACCGCGTCGCGCACACTGCGCCACAGCGCCCTGCCCTCCTGCAGCGCGTCGAGGATCCGGGTCGGGTCCGGGTCGGTGAGCACCAAGTCCGCGGCGGCGCGGGCCGAGGCCGAGCCGTGGGCGGACAGTCCGATGCCGATGTCCGCGAGGCGGATGGCCGCCGCGTCGTTCACCCCGTCCCCCGTCATGGCCACCACCTGTCCGGCCTGCCGCAGCCCCTGGACGATACGGACCTTGTGCTCGGGGGAGACCCGGGCGAAGACGGTGGTACGGGCGATCCGCTCGACCCGCTCGCCTTCGGGCAGGGTGTCCAGCTCGGCCCCGGTGAGCACCGGCTCGGCGTCCGGGATGCCCAGCTCCCGGGCGATGGCGACCGCCGTGGTCGGATGGTCGCCGGTGACCATGGCGACGCGTACCCCGGCGTCCGTCAGCCGCTTGACGGTCTCGGCGGCACCCGGCCGCGTGGTGTCGGCGATGGCGATGAAGCCCAGCAGCGTGAGCTCCGTGGCGATCCCGGCCACCTCCGCCGACGGCGTGTCGGACGTGGCGGGCCGGGTCTCGGCCACCGCAAGCACCCGCAGCCCGTCGGAGGCCAGCGAGTACAGCAGGCGCTCGGTGGCGTGCCGCCGCTCGGCGGTCAGCGGCACGGTGTCGCCCGCCGCCCCCGGACTCAGGGCGTACGCACACCGGGCGAGCACGATCTCCGGTGCCCCCTTGACCGCCACATGCGGGCGCCCGGACTCCGTGCCCAGCGACGCCGAGAATCCACGGCTGGCCTCGAAGGGCAGCTCGGACACCGGAGACCAGGCGCCGTCCCCGTCGCAGTGGGCGGCCGCCGCGTCGATGACGGCCTGGTCGGTGGCGTGGGCCAGCGCCCGCCCGCCCTCGCGCTCGGGGCAGGCCCGGGCCGCCGTACGCAGCAGCCGCATGCCCAGCGCACTGCTGGTCGGCAGCTCGTGGTCGTACCCGGCGACCCGGGCCACGGCCAGCCGGCCCTCGGTCAGGGTGCCGGTCTTGTCGAAGCAGACGACGTCGACCCGGCCCAGGGCCTCCAGCACCCGCGGCGAGCGCGTCAGCACTCCGCGGTGCGAGAGCCGGCGCGCCGCGGCGGACTGCGCCACCGTGGCCACCAGCGGCAGCCCCTCGGGCACGGCGGCCACCGCGATGGCCACGCCGGTGGACAGCGCCTCGCGCACCGGCACCCCGCGCATCAGCCCCAGCAGGGTGACGGCGGCGCCGCCGAGGCCGGTGGCGGGCAGCGCGACCTTGGTGAGCGTGGCCAGCCGGCCCTCGATCCCGATGGGCGCGGTGGCGCGTCCGGCCAGTTCGGTGGCGCGCCCGGCCTCGGTCTGCGCCCCGGCGGCCACGACCACGGCGTATCCGGTTCCGGCGAGCACCGTGCAGCCCTCGTAGAGCATGCAGGACCGCTCCGCGAGGTCGGCGCCCGGAGTGGCGGCCGGGTCCTTGGCGACCGGCCCGGGCTCGCCGGTCAGCCCGGCCTCGTCCAGCTCCAGCCGGTCGCTCACCAGCAGCCGGGCATCGGCCGGTACGACGTCGGAGGGCCGCAGCGCGATGATGTCCCCGACCCGCAGCTCCTCGGCGGCCACTGTGCGCACCGGGGCGGCGGTCAGCCCCGCGAAGAAGACCTCGCGGTCCGCCGCCACCCCGTCGGCCAGGGACATCGCGGGCGCCCAGTCGACCAGCCGGCCGTTCATCCGCTCGCTCAACAGCAGGCCGCGCAGCGAGCGTTCGGCGCGCAGCCGCTGTGCCCCGCTGATCACCGCATTGCCCGCCATCACGCTGACGACCAGGAAGGAGTCCACACCGGATCCCACCGCCGCCGAGGCCGCGGCGCCGAGCGCCAGCACCGGGGTGAGCGGATCGTGCAGCTCCTCGCGCACCGCGTTCACCAGCGAGGCGGTGTTCCGGTGCAGCGCCGCGAAGCGGGCGGCGGCGGACCCCATGGCACCGGGCGCCCCGGCCCGTACGACCGTCCCGGCGGCCTTGCGCACCGGGCGCACCCCGGCGGACCACAGGGCCCCGGAGGCCCCCGGCGCGCCCGGCTCCCCGGGACCCGCACCGCGTGACGCGCCCGAGCCGTCGGGCAGCTCCGTCCCGTTCTCCCGGAACGCGCACAGCACGCTCAGGGTCTCCCGGGCCCCCAGCGCGTGCCAGTTGCCGCGGACACGGGGCGGGGGCGGGGGCGGCGCTCCACCCGGCGCGCCGCGCCGATCCCGCCGAGCACGGCCAGGAACGCCGCGCTGTACACCGGAGAGGTGGCGAGCCCGGCCACCGCGGGCCGGGTTCCCGCCGCGGCGATGAGCGCGCCGAGCGCGGATCCGCCCATCGACAGCCGGGCCGATCGCCGGCTGACCGAGCGCGCGTCCTCCAGCGCCCGCAGCACCCGCCACGCATGGAGCAGCCCGGGGCCGCAGATCAGATCGGCCGACCAGCACACCCGGCTCTCGCCGCGCGCCGTGACGGCGACGCCGAGATCGGCCGCGCCCAGCGCCTCGTCGTCCTCGCCGCTGATCAGCAACACGCCGTGGCCTCCGATCTGCAGCCGGCGCACCGTGTCGGGGAGCGAGGTGCCGAGGGGGAGGAGTTCGTCGGCCCATGGTGCGATCTCGTCCGTGCTGGCGTGTCCGGTGAGCACCAGACGCCGCGCGCCGGTGCGGGCCGCCGCCACCACGGCGTCGGCCAGCGGGTCGAGTTCGCAGCCGATCCGGATCCGGGCCTGCCGCCGGCCGTCCTCGCCGTGCAGGTCCGCGGTCAGGGCCAACGGGCTCGCCGGGATCGCCGCGGGGATGTCGTGGGGCCGCTCCAGCCGCCAGGGGCCGCGAGTCCAGGGCCCCTCGTCGGACAGTTCCCGCAGCGTGCGGCGGTCCAGGACGGACTGCGCGGCGCTCCACGCCTCGGCCTCGCCCAGGTCGCCGACGGTGGTGACCGACAGCAGCCGCGGACGGCCGGCGCACAGCGCCCGCGAGTCGATCAGCACCGCCGACACGCGGTCCAGCAGCCGCAGTGCGGTGCCATCCATGGGCACCACACCATCGCGTGCCAGTACATCGCCCAGCCGGGCGGCGAACGCCTCCCGCCCCATGGCTGCGGCCTTCGGCACGGTGGCCAGCAGCGCCTTGGCGGCCTGCTCGGGATCACGGGTCCACGCCAGCAGCCCGCCCGCACCGGACAGCGAGGCCAGGGAGGTGCGGTCGATACAGGTCTCCACCGGACCGTGCGGCAGGGGAGTGGGCCGGGGGGCGGGCGGGTGCGAGCGCTCGGGGAGCCCGTCGCCGTCCGTCACCAACTCCGGCTCCCGGCTCTGCCATACGACCTGCCGGCCGCGGATCTCGGCGAGTTGCAGCATGCGCTGCAGCGCGTCCAGGGCGAGCTGGGCCTCGCCCCTGGTCAGGGCGTGCAGCACGGCGTTCGACACGCCGATCAGGGTGTCGGCCTGGGCGCGGCCGAGCCGGGACTCCAGCAGACCGCGCACCCGCGGCTGAATCTCCGCCATCACCGTGGGGATGCGCAGCGCGGGGGAGAGCGCGGGCACCATCGACACCCGCCGGATCGTGGCCGCCACCAGGCCCAGGCAGTCGGCGGCGAGCGCGGTCGCGGCCAGCGTCGCCGGCGCGGAGGCGAACGGCGGCTGCGGACGGTCCGCCGGAAAGGAGTCCGCGTCCGTCCCCTGGGCCGCTTCGACGCGCTCGACCACCTTCAGTACGTCCTCGGGGCCGAGCTGGTCCTCGTCGAAGTCGACCAGTACCTGGCCCAGCGCCGCGTTCACCCCGGCCCAGTTGACGCCCGCCACCCGCCGCAGCGCCTCTTCCACGGCGCGGGCCAGCCGCTCATGCCCCTCCCCGTGGCCGGTGAGCCCATGAACCTCCACATGGGCTCGGCCGGCCCGGGCCCACACCCTCCGGCTGGAGCGCCGGTCGCCGGTGTCGCGCAGGACGTCGGCGATGTCCGCGAGGCGCAGCCGCAGCCCGCTCATCCCGCGGGACGGGGCGGAGACGAGGCCCGTGAACATAGTGATGGGCAGCAACGGCTGCTCTCCCCTCGGTCCTGCTATGCCGGGATCGCAAATTCGGCCTATACTTACCTAATTCAGCCACAAAGTAATCAAAGTGACGTCCGGTAGGAGGAAGGCGTGAGCGCAGCGACGACAGCCAAGACGACCGACACCCGGAAGACGGGCGCGTCCCGGGGGAAGAAGGACGACCGCACAGTCACCTTCACCGTCCCCCGTGCCGCCATGGCCACGGCGAGCGTGGCCACGATGCCGATCAGGACCGCACGGCGGATCCTGCCCGCCAAGGGCGGGCTTCCGCTCTACCTCGGCCTCGGCGCGATGGGCCTCGCCGGAGTGCTGGAATGGCCGATCGCGGTGGGCGTCGGCGTCGGCTACGCCGTGCTGCGCAACCCCCCGCCGGGCGCCGAGACTCCGAACGCGAAGGGTGCCGCCGCCTGAGCATCGGCCCGGCCTGGTGTCACGTCCGTGACGAGCCGTGGTCCTCCAGCCTGACCGGTGGCAGAAACTCGCTCAGCAGGGTCCGATGCCACCAGGCCCCGGTGGCCCGCCGCTCCGCCGGGGTGGTGAAGCGGTAGAGATACAGCCGCGCGCGCAGATGGGTGGGCGGTGTCCCCGGGAAGGGGGTGGCGCGCAGCAGCTTCACCGTCGCCCGGTCGCTGACCAGCAGCTTGCCGATCAGCGGGGTGAACCAGGACCCGGCGTAGGCGGGTGAGAGCCCCGCGAACCACATCATCCAGTCCAGCCGCAGATGGTACGGGGCGTACTGGCGCGGCATGCGGCGCACATCGCCCGGCTTGCCCCGGAACTCGTAGTCCTTCCAGACGGTGTCCGGGGTGAGGACGGCGTCGCCGGTGCCCTGGATCACCACCTCCTGCCGGCTGCGGCTGATGCTGCCGAAGGCCCCGTAGGTGTTGACCAGGTGCAGCGGGTTGAATGAATAGTTCATCAGTTGACGGCCCGACAGCAGATTGCGGGCCGGCCAGTAGCTGAGCACCAGCACCAGCGCGGTGGCGGCCAGCACCACCACCTCGTACCAGACCGGGGGAGCGGCGAGGGCCGGCGGCCGGGGCAGCCCCAGCACGTCGGCGGCGCGGCGCCCGTCGACCGCCGGGAGCGCCAGCAGGATCGTCAGCCAGTTGAGCCAGGAGAAGTTCCCGGAGGCCACCAGCCACAGTTGGGTGACCACGATGATCCCCGCCGCCACGCTCGCGACCGGCTGCGGGGTGAACAGCAGCACCGGCACGATGAGCTGCGCCACATGGTTGGCCGCCACCTCCGCCCGGTGCAGCGGCCTCGGCAGATGGTGGAAGAACCAGCTCAGCGGCCCCGGCATCGGCTGGGTCTCGTGGTGGTAGTAGAGGCACGTCAAGTCCCGCCAGCAGCGGTCCCCACGGATCTTGATCAGCCCGGCGCCGAACTCCACCCGGAACAGCAGCCAGCGCAGCAGCCACAGGATGAGCACGGGCGGCGCGGTGTGCTCATTGCCCAGGAAGACGGCGAGGAACCCCGATTCCAGCAGCAGGGACTCCCAGCCGAAGCCGTACCACACCTGTCCCACGTTGACGATCGACAGATACAGCAGCCACAGCACCAGCCACGCCACCATCGCGACCGCCAGGGGCGCCCGGTCCGCGGCCCCCACCAGCAGCGCGGCCGACAGCGCGGCCCCCAGCCAGGCGCAGCAGACGAAGAACCGGTCGGAGTAGTGCAGATGGAACAGGCTGGGCGAGCGCCGGAACGGCATCCGTTCGAGGAAGCGCGGCACCGGGGTCAGCCCCCGCTCGCCGAGCAGCGCCCGGCCCTGGAGGGCCGCCGTCAGAAAGGCGATCAGATAGACGGCGGCCAGCCCCCGTTGGAAGACGAGTCGGCTCAGCCAGTAGTCGGATGAGGTGAACCACTCCATGGGGGCCGCTCCCTGAGCCGGTCTGCCTTCGGCCTGCATGTATCGGTACCACCTTGGGCGGGTGCCCGCCATGCGCCGGCTCATACGGCGGCCCGGGTTCATTCGGTAGGGGGCCTAGGGGGGTGACGGGTTAGGGGTTATCCGTGCCGTGCCCGGTCCGTAGCGTCAAAGCCCGGCATGGATCCGGAGGGAACCACTCAATGCTTCTTCTCGAGCACCGCCGAACCCCGCGCACAGCGACCACAGCGATGGCACCGGCGAAGGCGGCGGTGGCCGCGCGGGCCGGGAGAGCCGGATGACCGACCACCCGGTCCGGACACCGGGCGGCCGGCCCGTCGGGATCCTCGGCACCGGCTCGTATCTGCCGGCCGAGGCCGTGTCCAATGAGCTGGTGGCCGAGCGCGCGGGAGTGACCGCGGAGTGGATCGCGGCCAAGACCGGGATCCGGCGCCGCCGTTACGCCGCCGACCACGAGGCCACCTCCGACCTGGCCGTGGAGGCGGCCCGCGCCGCCCTCGCGGACGCCGGGATCCGCGCCGGTCAGCTCGGCTGGATCGTGGTGGCCACCTCGACCCCCGATCACCCCCAGCCGGCCACCGCCTGTCTGGTGCAGCACCGGATCGGCGCCACGGGCGCCGCCGCCTTCGACATCAACGCGGTCTGCAGCGGCTTCGTCTTCGCCCTGGTGACGGCGGCCGGGCTGTTGGCCGGCTCCGGCGCCCCCGCCCCGTACGCCCTGGTGATCGGCGCCGATGTCTACTCCCGCATCATCGACCGCACCGACCGGCGCACCGCGGTGCTCTTCGGCGACGGGGCGGGGGCGGTGGTGCTGGGGCCCGTGCGCCACGGCTACGGCCTCACCGGATCGCTGCTCACCAGCGACGGCGCACTCCACGAGCTGATTCAGGTGCCGGCGGGCGGCAGCCGCGCGCCGGCGTCGGAGAAGACCCTCGCCGACGGGGGCCACTTCTTCCGGATGCGGGGCCGCGCGGTCGGCGAGTACGTCCTCGCCGAGCTGCCGCGTGCGATACGGGCCCTGCTGGCCGCGCATCGCACGGACGCCGCCGGCGTGGATCACTTCATTCCCCATCAGGCCAATGGCGTGCTGCTGGCCAAGGCGCTCCCGGACCTCGGGCTGCCGCGGGCGCGTACGCATCTGACGGTGGCCGAGCACGGCAACACCAGCGCCGCCTCCATCCCGCTGGCGCTCGACGACGCCCGGCGGCAGGGCGTGTTCACCGACGGGGAGTTGCTGCTGCTGGCCGGTTTCGGGGGCGGGATGTCGCTCGGCGCGGCGCTCGTCAGGTGGCAGGACGGCCACGGCGGTTCGTGACCAACCCAAGGTCCCAGCCAGTGAAAGGACTCATCGGCATGGCACAGCGCTTTCCCACCGTCGCGGTGTTCGGGCTCGGCACCACCGGCTGCCACCTCGTGGACGCCCTGGTCCGCGGCGGTCGGCGGGTGATCGCCGTGGAGCGGGACGAGGCGGCCCTGCGGCGCGGTCGGGGGCGGGTGACCGCGGCGGAATCCGCCGTCGAGTTCACCACCGACCCGGCGGCCGCCGCACGGGCCGATCTGGTGATCGAGGCGGTCCCCGAACGGCTGGAGACCAAGCGGCGGCTGCTCGCCCGCGCCCACGCCGACTGTCCGCCGGAGACGGTGTTCGCCACCACGACCACCGGGCTGCCGGTCACCGAGATCGCCTTCGGCTCCGGCCGGACCGACCGTACGGTGGGGCTGCACCTCTTCCCGCTGGGCCCCGACCGCGAGGACCGGGCGGTGGAGGTGGTGGGCACCCCGCTCACCGGCGACGCGGTCCTGGCGGACGTCCGGGAACTGGTCCGCGACCTGGGCCGGATCCCGGTGCCGGTGGCCGACCGGCCGGGCTTCATCGGGGGCGCGCTCACCATGGCGTACCTCAACAACGCCGTGGCCATGTACGAGCGGCGCTACGCCTCGCGCGACAGCATCGACACCGCCATGACGCTCGGCTGCGGACTGCCGATGGGGCCGCTGGCCCAGCTTGACGCCATGGGGCTGGACACCGCGCGGGACTCCCTGGAGGCGCTGTACGAGCGCACCGGCGATCCGCGGTACGCGCCCGCCCCCACCCTGGCCCATATGGTGACCGCCGGTCTGCTGGGGGTGAAGGCGGGCCGCGGCTTCTACGAGTACGAGGCGGGCGGCGCCGCGCGGGGCGGGGAGGCGGACGGCCTCGGCGAGCCCGTACCGGCCCGCGCGGTGCGGCGGATCGGCGTGGTGGGCTCGGGCACGATGGCCGTCGGCATCGCGGAGGTGTGCGCGCGCTCCGGCTATCCGACGGTGCTGGTGGCCCGCAGCGGGCTGCGCGCGAAGGAGGCCACGGCCGCTGTGGAGCGCTCGCTGGAGCGGGGGGTGCGGCGCGGCAAGCTGGCGCCCGGGCTGCTCACCGAGTCGATGGACCGGCTGACCGCGGGACGTGACCTTCAGCCGCTCGGCACCTGCGACCTGGTGGTCGAGGCCGTGGCGGAGGACATCGACGTCAAGCGGGCCGTCTTCGCCGATCTGGACCGGGTGTGCGCACCGGGGGCGGTGCTGGCCACCTCCACCTCGAGCCTGCCCGTCATCGAGTGCGCGATGGCGACGCGGCGGCCCGAGGACGTCATCGGGATGCACTTCTTCAACCCCGCCCCGGTGATGCGGCTGGTCGAGGTGGTGCACACCGTGCTCACCTCCAAGGAGGCGCGGGGCACGGCGCACGCGGTGGCCGCGGCGCTCGGCAAGCGTGCGGTGGACTGCCCGGACCGGGCCGGTTTCATTGTCAACGCCCTGCTCTTTCCCTATCTGAACAGCGCGGTGGCGATGGTCCAGGAGGGCTGGGCCACCGCCGCGGACATCGACACGGTGATGGCGGCCGGGCAGGGCTATCCGATGGGTCCGCTGCGCCTGCTGGATGTGATCGGGCTCGATGTCTCCCTCGCCATCCAGCGCACCCTGCACGGCACCTTCCGGGATCCGGCCCTGGCCCCGGCCCGCCATCTGGAGCGGCTGGTCGAGGCGGGTCACCTGGGCCGCAAGGGCGGCAGGGGGCTGCGCCTCCACGAGGGATGACAATGGGTATGCACGTGCCATTGGAATATTCCAAGGGCTGGATGTGTGGCTTGGATGGGTGGCTGCGGAATTCATTGTCACAGGGATTGGCGCGCCACGTCTCTGTCCGCTTTATGGCACGAGAATTCCCGGCGAATCGCTTGCGGTTACCAGCGGCAACAGACATAAGAATCGCATTAGCGATCAAAACGGGCAAATAAATGTTCGAAGAGGATCCCGGGGTGCCTCATTGGATGACCACTTGGTGTCGAAGTCAAGGATGTCATGAGTTATCCCGGGTGCTGCTAGAGGGTCTCGTGTATGCTGGCTCCTCCGAACAAATGCCCACGTGAACGGGGGTGGCGCAGAGTTGTCAGGGTGTTGGTGCACTTCGGCTCAGCGATGTTGCCCCAGGTAGGGGCCGGCTCGATCGCATCGATTTTGTCGATCGTCGGGCAGTCCGCTCAGAATTGGTAATTCGTTAACGATGATTTTACGTGCGGCGATGGTGGCGTGGCCAGTGGGCGTATAGCTTGCTGGAGGTCGTTCGGGCTGCCGTGAGCAGTACTTCGCGTCGCATTCGGGGGTGCGAGCAATGGTATTTTCATCGGCCAGAGCCAGACAATTCGACGCACAATTCGAGAGACTTCGTCGGACGTTTTCCCGGTGCCTGTCCGGGGAAGCGGGCATCGTGCTCGTCGAGGGTGCGGTCGGCTGCGGCAAGACCCATGCGCTCGAAGCCGTCACGGCCCATGCGGCGAAGGCCGGAGCCCTCGTCCTCAAGGCATACGGAACGTCGGCCGACCGGGCTCCGCTCGGCACCCTGCGCCAGCTTCTGGACTCTCCCCGGCTACCCAAGGCGACCGCCGACCATCTGCGCGAAGCGCTCGACCAGGGCGCCCTCGACGCCGCACAGCCCCGCGAAACCCCTGGTGGCGACCCCGCCGGCGGGACCCCGCCGCATATCCAGGGAGCCCGGGAGTTCCGGGCCGCGCTGTATGAACTCGCCTCCCGCGAACCGGTGGTGATCTGCGTCGACGAACTCCAGCTCGTCGATGCGGAGTCACTCCAGTACCTGCTGTACCTGGCGACCCGTTCACACTCCGCCAAACTACTCATGGTGTTCGCACAGGCGACGGACAGCGATCAGAAAGACGCTGTCTTCAATACCGAACTGCTGCGCCAGCCCAATTTCCAGCGGCTGCGGCTGGAGAGGCTGTCCTGGGAGGAGACGGCGCATCTGCTGACCACCCGTCTGGGACTTCCGGATTCGGCCGATGTGGCATACGGCTGGTATGAGGTGAGCGGCGGAAATCCGTTGTTGCTACGCGCGGTGATAGACGATTACCGCACCGCCGGGGCGCCCCCACGGCACGGTCGCGCCGTGGAACCCGTAGTGGGCGACATGTTCGTCCAGGCCGTGCTCACTTGCGTCTACCGCAGCGGGCACACCGTCGCCCGGCTCGCCGAGGGCATCGCGGTGCTCGGCGCGTCCGCCTCTCCCGAACTCCTCGGCCGGCTGCTGCGCATCGGCCCCGCCGGAACCCGCCGCGGAGTCGCGGCGCTGGACGCGGCGGGCCTCGTCGGCGGTCTGGCCTTCCGCCACCCGTATGTCGAGGCCGCGGTGCTGGAGGACATGGACCCCGAGGTCCGGCTGGACATGAACCGCCGGGCCGCCGTCCTGCTGCACCAGGGCGGCGGGGCCACCCTCGCCGTGGCCCGCCATCTGCTCGCCGCCCAGGCCGCCGACGAGCCCTGGGCGGTGCCGCTGCTGCGGGACGCCGCGCAGCAGGCGCTCGCCGAGGACGACGCCAAGCTGGCGGTCGCCTGTCTGGAGCTGGCGTACGCGGCCTGCCAGGACGAGGAGCTGCGGGCCGGTATCAGGATCGGCACCGCCGGGATCATGTGGCGGCTCAACCCCTCGGCGTCCGAGCGGATGCTGGAGGAGCCGCTGGCCGCGCTGTGCGCCGACCGGCTGCCCGCCGCCCATATCGGGCGGCTGATCGAGCTGTTGCTCGCCCACGGCCGGATCGAGGAGGCGCGCGGCGCCATCGGCCGGCTCAACGCCGTCATGAGCAACGCGGGACCCACCTCGATGGCCCAGTTCCGGATGACCGCCCGCTGGGCCCAGGAATCCGGTGCGCCGGACCGCGGCCCCGGGGCCGCGGCGCGCCAGGGCGAGGACGGCGGCGCCTCCCGTACGCCGCTCAGATCCCGCAGACCCTCCTCGCTGTCGACGATCACCGCGGCGTTCAGCGGCTTCTTCGGCCGCGGGGGGAGCGAGGAGTCGCCGGTCGCCGCGGCGGAGAAGGTGCTCGAAGTCTCGCCGCTCACCGACGCCACCTTCGAACCCATCGTCAACTCGGTGAACGCGCTGGTGTACGCGGGCCGCCCGGACAAGGCGGCGCCGTGGTGCGATTCGCTGATGGAGGAGGCCGAGCGGCGCAGGGCACCGGGCTGGCGCGCCATCTTCGCCTCGATCCGGGCCGAGATCGCCCTGCGGCAGGGCAACCTCGTGGAATCGGCGGCCTATGCGACCACCGCCCTGGACATCGTGCCCGGCAGCGACGGAAGCGTCTTCATCGGCGGCCCGCTGGCCAGCCAGATCCTCGCGTACACGGCGATGGGCACGTACGACGCGGCGGCGCGGCAGCTCAGCCGTCCGGTCCCTGAGGCGCTGTTCAAGAGCATCTACGGACTCGGCTACACCCGCGCCCGCGGCCGCTACTACCTGGCCACCAACCGCATCAACGCGGCGCTCGGCGAATTCCTGATGGCCGGCCGGCTCGCCCAGCTGTGGGAGCTCGACCAGCCCGCGCTGCTGCCCTGGCGCTCCGACGCCGCCGAGGCGTGGCTGGAGCTCGGCGACCGGGAGAAGGCCGCGAACCTGGTCTCCGAGCAACTGGCCAGGAACGGTGCCGGGGACTCCCGGGTCCGCGGCGTCTCCCTGCGGTTACTGGCCGCCGCGGGCGACATCGAGAACCGGTCCCGGCTGCTCGGCCAGGCCGTGGAGGAACTGCAGTGCTCCGGCGACCGGCTGGAGCTGGCCCGGGCCCTGGACGATCTGGGCCGTACGTTGCGCGGCTCCGGCGAGCTCGGACGGGCCGACGCCATCACCGGCCGGGCCTGGCGGATGGCCAAGGAGTGCGGCGCCGAGGAGCTGTGTGACCGGATCCGCCTCGACTCCGGTCTGGAGGCCCCCGATCCACGGCCGGTGGTGCGGCCGGTGTCCGGACCGCTCCGCCCGAAACCGGCGGTGCCGCCGTCCCTGGGGACCAAGCTCAGTGAATCCGAGGCCCGGGTCGCCGCCCTGGCGGTGGACGGTTATACGAACCGGGAAATAGCCGCCAGCCTCTTCATCACCATCAGCACAGTTGAGCAGCATTTGACGCGGGTGTACCGCAAGCTGAATATCAGGAGTCGCCAGCAGTTGCCGACCGCGCTGCGGGCCCAGGTGGATGAAATCGCCTGAGCGCTGACGGGGCGAGGTCCCGCGGAAGGGGTGGCCACACGATGCCACCCCTGTTCCATGACCACCCCTGATTACCCCCCTATCGCCGTGGCAGACCTGGAGCGCGGGCCGACCGCGTTGATAGCTTCTGGCCGCATGAAGGGCATAGTCCTCGCCGGAGGAAGCGGTACCCGACTGCATCCTTTGACACATGCGGTGTCGAAGCAGATCCTTCCCGTCTACAACAAACCGATGATCTATTACCCGCTGTCGGTGCTCATGCTCGGCGGCGTCAGGGAAATCCAGATCATTTCCACCCCGCTCCATGTGGGGCTGTTCCGCGCACTCCTCGGCGACGGCCGCCGGCTGGGCCTTTCGATCGAGTACGCCGAACAGCCCGAGGCCAATGGCATCGCCGAGGCATTCATCATCGGAGCCGAGTTCATCGGCGACGACCAGGTGGCCCTGGTCCTGGGCGACAACATCTTCCACGGGCCCGGGTTTTCGAAGATGCTGCACAACGAGGCAAGCCATGTCGACGGCTGTGTGCTCTTCGGCTACGGAGTCAAGGACCCCGAGCGCTATGGTGTCGGGGAAATGGACGAGCAGGGCCGGCTGATCTCCCTCGAGGAGAAGCCGGCCGCTCCCCGGTCCAATCTGGCGATCACCGGTCTGTATCTCTACGACAACGACGTCGTGGACATCGCCAAGAACGTACAGCCCTCCGCGCGCGGCGAACTCGAGATCACGGACGTCAACCGCGTCTATCTGGAGCGCGGAAAGGCCAGACTGGTGGGGCTCGGCCGCGGATTCGCCTGGCTGGACACCGGAACTCATGACTCGCTGCTGCAGGCGGGCCAGTATGTGCAGCTTCTGGAACAGCGCCAGGGAGTGCGGATCGCCTGTCTCGAGGAGATATCCTTCCGCATGGGTTTCATCGACGCGACCGCCTGCTATGAGCTCGGTGCGGAACTCGGCAAGACGGACTACGGAAAATATCTGATGGATATCGCGGCCAATCATCGCTGAAGGGTTGTCTCCAGTGCGCATAGTTGTGACCGGCGGCGCGGGCTTCATCGGCTCCCACTTCGTCCGGCAGACGTTGACAGGGGCGTACGCCGCCTGGGCGGACGCCCAGGTCGTGGTGGTGGACAAGCTCACCTACGCGGGCAACGAGGCCAACCTGGCCGAGGTCGCCGACAGCCCCCGGCTGCGCTTCGTCCGCGGCGACATCTGCGACGGCGAGCTCGTGGGCGAGCTGCTGCGCGGCACCGATCTGGTGGTCCACTTCGCCGCGGAATCGCATGTCGACCGCTCGATATCCGGCGCCGAGGAATTCGTGCGCACCAATGTTTTGGGCACGCACACGCTCCTCAACGCGGCCGCGAACGCGGAGGTCGGAAAATTCGTCCACGTCTCCACGGACGAGGTCTACGGCTCCATTGAAAGCGGCTCCTGGAGCGAGCAGGAACCGCTGGAGCCAAACTCGCCGTATTCCGCGTCCAAGGCGTCCTCCGATCTGCTGGCCAGGGCTTTCCACCGCACCCATGGACTGCCCGTCTGTGTGACCCGCTGCTCCAACAACTACGGCCCGTACCAGCACCCCGAGAAGGTCATTCCGCTCTTTGTCACCAACCTCATGGACGGCAAACCGGTGCCGCTCTACGGCGACGGCGGAAACGTCCGGGACTGGCTGCATGTGGACGACCACTGCCGCGGTATCGCCCTGGTCGCCGAGAACGGCCGCCCGGGAGAGGTCTACAACATCGGCGGCGGCACCGAACTGACCAATCTGGACCTCACGGAACGGCTGCTCGAACTCCTCGGCGCCGACCGGTCGATGGTCGAGAGGGTGCCCGACCGCAAGGGCCACGACCGCCGTTACTCCGTGGACATCGCGAAAATCTCCGCCGAACTGGGATACCGCCCCGAGATATCGTTCGAGAACGGTCTCGCGGAAACCGCCAAGTGGTACATGACACACCGCGGTTGGTGGGAACCTCTCAAGAAGAGGTGACCACCCCTATACCCACGGTTAGGGGTGCCGATGGTTAGGGGTGGTTGAGGCGACTCCCGAGCCCATACCGTCGACTTCCGGATCATGGTCAGTCCAGTCGCGTCGTATCTCAACTGAGAGAAGAGTCTGAGGTCGTGATGGCGGAGAACTCCCTGGTGCGTGACGGGCACATCGCGGTCATCGGTATGGCATGTCGCGTACCGGGCGCATCGACACCGGATGGGTTCTGGCAGTTGCTGCGCAATGGAGAGAGCGCCATCACGGAGATTCCGGCGGACCGGTATGCCGATGAGCTCCGGGACGCCGGCATTCGGTTCGGCGGGTTCGTCGAAACGGCAGCCGAGTTCGATCCGGAGTTCTTCGGGATTTCACCCCGCGAGGCACTGGCGATGGACCCCCAGCAGCGGCTCGCGCTGGAACTGTGCTGGGAAGCCCTGGAAAACGCCGGACTCGTCCCCGCGCACCTCGAGGGCAGCCGCACCGGCGTCTTCATCGGCGCCATCGCCGACGACTACGCGACACTGGTCCACCGCCGCGAACCGGCCACCATCACCCAGCACACCCTCACCGGCCTGAACCGCGGCATCATCGCCAACCGGGTCTCCTACGCCCTGGGACTGCGCGGCCCCAGCGTGGCCGTGGACACCGGGCAGTCCTCGTCCCTGGCCGCCGTCCACCTGGCCTGCGAGAGCCTGCGGCGCGGCGAGACCGAGACCGCCGTCGCGGGTGGCGTCCAACTCAACCTCGCCCCCGACAGCTTCATCGCCGCCTCCCGCTTCGGCGCGCTCTCCCCGGACGGCCGCTCCTTCACCTTCGACGCCCGTGCCAACGGCTATGTGCGCGGTGAGGGCGGCGGCCTCGTCGTACTCAAACGGCTCGCGGACGCCCGACGCGACGGCGACCCCATGCTGGGTGTGATCCGCGGCTCCGAGGCCAACAACGACGGCGGCGGCGACAGCCTCACCACCCCCGCGGCCCACGGGCAGGAGGCCATGCTGCGCGCCGCCTACGAGCGCGCCGGGGTCGACCCCGCCCGGGTCCAGTACGTCGAACTGCACGGCACCGGCACCAAGATCGGCGACCCGGTCGAGGCCCAGGCGCTCGGCGCGGTCCTGGGCACCGGCAGGGCACACGGCGCGCCGCTGCGCGTCGGCTCCGCCAAGACGAACGTGGGCCACCTCGAAGGCGCCGCCGGAATCACCGGCCTCATCAAGACGCTGCTCTCGCTCGCCCACCGCGAACTGTTCCCGAGCCTCAACTACGAGACACCGAACCCCGCCATCCCCCTGGACAGCCTGGGCCTCACGGTCCAGACCGCCCTCGCCCCCTGGGTCCCGGAGGCGGACACCCCACGGCTCGCGGGCGTCAGCTCGTTCGGCATGGGCGGCACCAATGTGCACATGGTGCTGGAGCAGGCACCCGCCGAAGACCCGGCCGCGGAACGGCCGATGGACCTCGACGTGGTGCCCTGGGTGCTCTCGGCCCGCGGCGAGGCGGCGCTGCGGGCTCAGGCTCGGCGGCTGCGGTCGTACGTGGCGGCGCGGCCGGAGCTGGACCCGGTGGATGTGTCGTACTCGCTGGCGCTGGGCCGGTCCGCCTTCGGCCACCGGGCGGCGGTCGTCGGCCGCGACCGGGACGAGCTGCTGAGGGGCCTCGACGAACTGGCCACGGGCGTGGTCCCGGGCACGGTGGCGGGCCGCGGTGGGACGGCGTTCCTGTTCACCGGGCAAGGGGCCCAGCGGCTGGGCATGGGGCGTGAACTGTACGCAGAGTTCCCGGTGTTCGCGGAGGCGTTCGACGCGGTCTGTGCGGAGTTGGACCGTCATCTGGATGGTTCGGTGCGGGAGGTGGTCTTCGGCGGTGACGCGGAGGCGCTGGACCGGACGGTGTTCACGCAGACCGGGTTGTTCGCTGTGGAGGTGGCGCTGTTCCGGCTGGTGGCGTCGTGGGGTGTCGCACCGGATTTCGTGGTGGGGCATTCGGTGGGGGAGCTGGTGGCGGCGCATGTGGCGGGGGTGTTCTCACTGGAGGACGCGGCCGCTCTTGTCGGGGCGCGCGGTCGGCTGATGCAGGCGCTGCCCGAGGGCGGTGCGATGGTCTCCCTCCAGGCCGCGGAGGCGGAGGTGCTGCCGCATCTGGCCGGTTACGAGGACCGGGTGAGTGTGGCCGCGGTCAACGGCCCGGCGGCGACCGTCATCTCCGGTGAGGAGTCGGCGGTGCTGGCGGTGGCCGAGGCGGTGGGAGGCAAGAGCAAGCGGCTGAGCGTCTCGCACGCCTTCCACTCGCCGCTGATGGAGGGGATGCTGGCCGAGTTCGCCGAGGTGGCGGGCCGGATCGGCTACTCCGCACCGCGACTGGTGATCGTCTCGAACGTCACGGGCGAGTTGGCGGGCGAGGAGGTGTGCTCGCCGGAGTACTGGGTGCGCCATGTGCGTCAGGCGGTGCGTTTCGGGGACGGCATACGGTTCCTCGAAGGTCAGGGTGTCACCCGCTATGTGGAGATCGGCCCGGCCGGTGTGCTCTCCGCCATGGGCCGGGACTGCGTCTCCGAGGCCGCCGCGGCGTTCATCCCCTTGCTGCGCAAGGACCGTGCCGAGGCCGAGGCGCTGCTGTCCGGGGTCGCCCAGCTCCACGCTCATGGTGGCGAGGTGGATTGGGGGCGGGTGTTCGCCGGGCGTGGTACGCGCCGGGTGGAGTTGCCCACGTACGCCTTCCAGCGGCAGCGCTACTGGCTGGACAGCGACCTGCCCGGGATCGAGGAGGCCGCCACCGGTGAACCCCTCTCCTGGCGCGAGGAGTTCGCCGCCCTGGCCGACCCCGCCGAGCGCGAGCGCGTGGCGCTGGAGCTGGTCCGTACGCACACCGCCTGGGTCCTGGGCTCCCGCGGCCCCGAGACCGTCGACCCCGAGACGATCTTCAAGGATCTCGGCTTCGACTCGTTGATGTCCGTCGAGCTGCGCGACCTCCTCAGCACCGCCACCGGAACACGGCTCGCCGGGACCGTCCTCTTCGACCACCCCACCCCGCTGGCCCTCTCCCGCCACGTCCAGGACGTGGCGGTGGGCTCCCGGACGGCCACGGCCACGGCCTCGCGTCCGGCCGCCGCCCGGCGCGCCACCGGCCACGACGACCCGATCGCCATCGTGGCGATGAGCTGCCGCCTTCCCGGCGGGGTGCGCACGCCCGAGCAGCTCTGGCAGTTGCTCGGCGAGGGCCGGGACGCCATCGCGGGTTTCCCCGCCAACCGGGGCTGGGACCTGGAGGGGCTCTACGACCCGGACCCGGCCCGCCACGGCACCAGCTATGTGCGCGAGGGCGGATTCCTCTACGAGGCCGACCAGTTCGACCCGGCCTTCTTCGGCATCAGCCCCCGCGAGGCCCAGGCGATGGACCCCCAGCAGCGGCTGCTGCTGGAGACCGCGTGGGAGGCGTTCGAGCGCGCCGGGATCGACCCCGCCACGCTCAAGGGCAGCGACGCCGGCGTCTTCGTCGGCACCATGCCGCAGGACTACGGGCCGCGGATGGACGAGGCGTCGGAAGGGTTCGAGGGTTATCTGCTGACCGGCGGCACCACCAGCGTCGCCTCCGGCCGTATCGCCTACACCTGGGGTCTTGAAGGCCCGGCGGTCACCGTGGACACGGCGTGCTCGTCGTCCCTGGTGGCGCTGCACATGGCCGTGCGGTCGCTGCGTGAGGGCGAGTGCTCGCTGGCGCTGGCCGGCGGCGCCACCGTGATGTCCAGCCCCGGGATCTTCGTGGAGCTGAGCCGCCAGAAGGCGCTGTCGCCCGACGGCCGCTGCAAGGCGTTCTCGTCCGACGCCGATGGCACCGGCTGGGGCGAGGGCGTGGGCATGGTGCTGCTGGAGCGCCTGTCGGACGCGCGGCGCAACGGCCACCGGGTGCTGGCGCTGGTCCGTGGCTCCGCCACCAACCAGGACGGCGCGAGCAACGGCCTCACCGCCCCGAGCGGACCGGCCCAGCAGCGCGTCATCCGGCAGGCGCTGGCGGACGCCGGGCTCACCACGGCCGATGTGGACGCGGTCGAGGCACACGGCACCGGCACCTCGCTCGGCGACCCCATCGAGGCGGGAGCCCTGCTCGCCACCTACGGCCAGGACCGCCCCGAGGACCGGCCGCTGTGGCTCGGCTCGCTGAAGTCCAACGTCGGCCACCCCCAGGCGGCGGCGGGCGTGGCCGGGGTCATCAAGATGGTGATGGCGCTGCGCCACGGCACGCTCCCCAAGACCCTGCACGTACACGAGCCCTCGCCGCATGTCGACTGGTCGTCCGGGGGCGTGGAACTGCTGACCGAGGCCCGGCCGTGGCCGGAGCCGGAGACCGCGCGGCCACGGCGCGCGGGCGTCTCGTCCTTCGGCATCAGCGGCACCAACGCCCACGCCATCCTGGAGCAGGCCCCGGCCGAACCGGACGTCGCCGCCCAGGAGAAGGCTCGTCCCGCGGCTCCGGGTCTGCCCGTGCTGCCCTGGGTACTGAGCGGGCGCACCGAACAGGCCCTGCGGACCCGGGCCGAGCAACTGCGCGACCACCTGGCCGACCACCCCGGCACCGATCTCGCCGCACTCGGCCGCGCGCTCGCCACCACCCGGACGGCCTTCGGCCACCGGGCGGTGGTCCTCGGCCGGGACCGGGAGCGGCTCCTGGACGGGCTCGGCGCGCTCGCGCAGGGCACCCCGGCGTCCCATGTGGTCCAGGGCACGGCGGGCGGGCGCCGGAAGGCCGTGTTCGTCTTCCCCGGGCAGGGCTCGCAGTGGATCGGGATGGCACTCCCGCTGTGGAACGCCTCGCCCGTCTTCGCGGAGCGGCTGGAGGCGTGCGCCGACGCGCTGGAGCCGTTCCTGGACTGGTCGTTGCGCGAGGTGCTGCGCGGTGAGCCGGGCGCCCCGTCACTGTCCCGCATCGATGTGGTCCAGCCCGCGCTGTTCGCGGTGATGGTGTCGCTGG
The DNA here is from genome assembly GCF_000147815.2 of Streptomyces violaceusniger Tu 4113. Taxonomy (NCBI): domain Bacteria; kingdom Bacillati; phylum Actinomycetota; class Actinomycetes; order Kitasatosporales; family Streptomycetaceae; genus Streptomyces; species Streptomyces violaceusniger. The sequence continues at coordinate 4,002,426 of NC_015957.1, forward strand.
CCGCGCTGTGGCGCTCGTACGGCGTCGAATCGGCGGCGGTGGTGGGCCATTCGCAGGGCGAGATCGCCGCCGCCTACGTGGCGGGAGGGCTCTCGCTGGAGGACGCCGCCAAGGTGGTGGCCCGGCGCAGCCAGGCATGGGCCGAGCTGAGCGGCAAGGGCGGCATGCTCTCGGTGCTCGCCTCGGCCGAGACGGTCGCCGAGCGGCTTCGGCCGTGGAGCGAACGGCTCGGCATCGCCGCCGTCAACAGCCCCGCAACGGTGACCGTCTCCGGCGACCCGGAGGCCTTGGACGCCTTCATGGCCGAGCTGGCCGCCGACGGGGTGAAGTCCCGCCGGGTGCCTGGCGTGGACACGGCCGGGCACTCCCCGCAGGTCGACGGCTTGCGCGAGCGGCTGTTGCGCGACGTGGCGGGGGTGCGGCCGCGCGCCTCGCGGATCGCGTACTACTCCACGGTGACCGGCGGGCCGCTGGCCACCACGGAGCTGGACACCGACTACTGGTACCGGAACATGCGCGAGCCGGTGGACTTCGAGCGGGCCACCCGGGCGCTGCTGGCCGACGGCCACACGGCGTTCATCGAGTGCGCTCCGCACCCCATGCTCGCCATGTCGCTCCAGCAGACCATCGAGGACGCCGGAGGGAGCGCCGCCGTCGTCGGCACGCTGCGCCGGGACGAGGGCGACCCGGAGCGCTTCGCCGGCTCGTTCGCCGAGGCGTATGTGCAGGGTGTCGAGCCGTCCTGGGACGCCGTGTTCGGGGGCGGCCCGGGGCGCGGCGCACCGGACGTGGAGCTGCCGACGTATCCGTTCCAGCGGCAGCGGTACTGGCTGGACAAGCCGGTGGCGGCGAGCGATGTGGCCGCCGCCGGACTCGACCCGGCCGGACATCCGCTGCTCGGCGCGGCGATCCCGCTGGCCGGGGCGGACGACCATCTGTTCACCGGCCGGATCTCCGCACAGGACCACCCCTGGCTGACCGAGCGCACCGGCCCGGACGCGGCCGTGCTCCCCGGCAGCGCCCTCGCCGAGCTGGCGATCCGGGCGGGCGACCAGGTCGGCTGCCTCCGGATCGAGGAACTCTCCCTGGACACGCCGCTGGTGCTGCCCGAGAAGGGCGCCGCGGTGATCCAGGTGCGCGTCGGCGCCCCGGACGGTGGCGGCTTGCGCGCGCTCAGCGTCTACGCGCGCGCCGAGGGCGCGGACTCCGACGAACCGTGGACGCGGTACGCCACCGCGGTCCTGGGTGTCGGTACGCCGGTCACGGACCTGGGCCTCGCCGTGTGGCCGCCGACCGATGCGGTCCCGGTGGAGGTGGCGGGAGGCGCCGTCGCGGCCTGGCGGCTGGGTGAGGACCTCTACGCCGAGGTGGGGCTGACCGAGGCCGAGGAGGCCGACGCCCAGCGCTACGGTCTGCACCCGGTGTTGCTCGAGTCGGTGCTCGACGTGGTGGAGGCCCCGGGCGACGGCGGCGGCGACGGGGCGCGGCTGGCCTCCTCATGGAGCGGTGTCGTACTGCACGCCACGGGCGCCACGGCGCTGCGGGTACGGCTGACACCGACCGGTTCCGACACTTACGCGGTGGCCGCGGCCGACCCGAGCGGCGCCCCGGTGGTCTCGGTGGACCGGCTCGTACTGCGCACGGCGGACACGCCCGAACCGATCGGCGGCCGCTCCGCCCTCCACCCGTCGCTGTTCCGCCTGGAGTGGCCCGCCGCGTCCACCGCGTCCGCCGCGGACGCGGCCGTGGCCCCGGCGACCTGGGCGGTGCTCGGCGACGACCCGCTCGGACTCTCCCCGGCCGTGGACGCGGTGCCCTACGACGAGGCGGCGGACGTGCCGGACGCGGTACTGGTGCCGTGCACCCGCACCGTTGAGGACGACGGAGACGTGGCGGAGGCGGCCCACGCGGCCACCCACCGCGTGCTGGCGCTGATCCAGCGGTGGATCTCCGACGAGCGCTTCGCCTCCTCCAGGCTGGTGTTCGTCACCCGAGGCGCGGTCGCGGCCGTCCCCGGCGAAGAGGTGCCCGATGTGGCACACGGCGCCGTATGGGGGCTGGTGCGTTCGGCGCAGTCGGAGCATCCCGGACGCTTCGTCCTCGTCGACCTCGACGGCCACCCGGAGTCGGTCGACGCCCTCCCGGGTGCGGTGGCCTCGGGCGAACCGCAGTGCGCGGTGCGCGAGGGCCGGGCGCGGGTACCCCGGCTGGGCCGGGTGGCTATGGGGGCTGGGGCCGGTGCGGCTGCTGGGGTTACCGGCGGCACCGCCACCCGGACTTCTGGGGTCACCGGCACCGGGGTTGACCAGGTTGCCGGGGCCGGGGTTGCCGCTGCCGGGGCTACGGTGGTCACTGCCGCTGAGGCTGATGGCACCGAGGTTGTTGGGGTCACCGGCACCGGGGTTGCCGGGCTCGCCGCGACCGTGGCCACCGGCGCCGAGACCGCTGAGGCCAACGGCACCGAGGTTGTTGGGGTCACCGGCACCGGGGTTGCCGGGCTCGCCGCGACCGTGGCCACCGGCGCCGAGACCGCTGAGGCCAACGGCACCGAGGTTGTTGGGGTCACCGGCACCGAGGTTGCCGGGCTCGCCGCGACCGTGGCCACCGCCAGCGAGGCCACCGAGGCCACCGCCACCGAAGCCTCCGAGGTCGCCGCCACCAGGGCTACCGAGTCCGCCAGCACACGGCCCACCGAGGCCGCCGACGCCCACCGACGGCTGGACCCCGAGGGCACCGTTCTCGTCACCGGCGCCACCGGCACCCTCGGCGGGCTCCTCGCCCGTCACCTCGTGTCCGAGCACGGCGTACGGCATCTGCTGCTGACCAGCCGGCGCGGGCCCGCCGCCGAGGGCATGGCCGAACTCCGCGCGGAGCTGGACGAGTTGGGGGCCGCCGTCACCGTCGCCGCCTGCGATACGGCCGACCGGGAGGCGCTCGCCGGGCTGCTCGGCGCGATACCCGCCGCGCATCCGCTGACCGCCGTGATCCACGCGGCGGGTGTGCTCGACGACGGCGTCGTGGACGCGCTGAACCCCGAGCGGCTCGACCTGGTGCTGCGGCCCAAGGTGGACGCCGCATGGAATCTGCACGAGCTGACCGCGGACCACGACCTGGCCGCGTTCGTCCTCTACTCCTCGGTCGTCGCCACCATCGGCAACGCCGGACAGGCCAACTACGCCGCGGCCAACGCCTTCCTGGACTCCCTCGCCCAGCACCGCAGGGCCCGTGGCCTGGCCGCCCAGTCCCTGGCCTGGGGCCTGTGGGAGCAGCGCAGCGGCATGAGCGGCCATCTGGCCGACGCCGATGTGCGGCGCATGGCACGCTCCGGTATCCGTCCGCTGCCCAGCGCGGAGGGCATGGAACTCTTCGACGCCGCGCGGGCGGCCGGGGACGCCACTCTGGTGCCCGTCCGGCTCGATCTGGCGGATCTGCGCAGGCGGGCCGCGAGCGGCACCCCCGGCCAGGACGCCGTGCCCGCGTATCTGCGCGGCCTGGTCAGGACGCCGGTCCGCCGGGTGGTGCGGGCCGGTGGCGGAGGCGGGGCCGTGGAAACGGGCGAGAGCTCGCTCGGCCGGCGGCTGGCCGCCCTGGCGGCGGCCGACCGGGACCCGTTCCTGCTGGACCTGGTGCGGGAACACGCGGCGGGCGTGCTGGGGCTCGCCGCCCCGGAGGACATCGAGGCCACCCGCGCCTTCCGCGAGGTCGGCTTCGACTCCCTGACCGCCGTGGAGTTGCGCAACCGGCTGGGCGCGGCCACCGGGCTGCGGCTGCCGACCACCCTCCTCTTCGACTATCCGACCCCCGCCGTGCTGGTGGACCAGCTGCGGCGCGAGGCGCTGGGCGAGCGGGAGGAGGCGGCAGCCGTGGTCGCCGCCGTCCGGCCCGCCGACGACGATCCGATCGCCATCGTGGCCATGAGCTGCCGGCTGCCGGGCGGGGTCCGCGGCCCCGAGGAGCTGTGGGAGCTGGTGGCGGACGGCCGCGATGTGATCTCGGCCTTCCCGGCCGACCGTGGCTGGAACGTCGAGGAGCTGTACGACCCCAACCCCGATACGCCGGGCAGGAGTTACGCCAAGGAGGGCGGCTTCCTCTACGACGCCTACCACTTCGACCCCGAGTTCTTCGGGATCTCCCCGCGCGAGGCGCTCGCCATGGACCCGCAGCAGCGGCTGCTGCTGGAGACCTCCTGGGAGGCGCTGGAGCGCGCCGGGATCGACCCGCACACCACGCGGGGCAGCACCGCGGGCGTGTTCATCGGCTCCACCGGCCAGGACTACGCCTCGGGGCTCGGCGAGATCCCCGAGGACATGGAGGGGTATCTCCTGACCGGCAAGGCCGCCAGCGTGGTCTCCGGCCGCATCGCCTACTCCCTCGGCTGGGAGGGCCCGGCGCTCACCATCGACACCGCGTGCTCCTCCTCCCTGGTCGCCATCCACCAGGCGGCGCAGGCGCTGCGCCAGGGCGAATGCTCGATGGCGCTGGCGGGCGGCACGACGATGATGTCCACGCCGAGCCTGTTCATCGAGTTCAGCCGGCAGCGCGGCCTCGCCCCCGACGGCAGGTCGAAGGCGTTCTCCTCCGACACCGACGGCACGAGCTGGGGCGAGGGCGTCAGCATGGTGCTCCTGGAGCGACTGTCCGACGCGCGGGCCAACGGGCACGAGGTGCTGGCGCTGGTGCGCGGCTCCGCCGTCAACCAGGACGGCGCCAGCAACGGCCTCACCGCCCCCAACGGCCCGTCCCAGCAGCGGGTGATCCGCCAGGCGCTGGCGAACGCCGGGCTGTCGGCCGCCGAGGTGGACGCCGTCGAGGCCCACGGCACCGGCACCACGCTCGGCGACCCGATCGAGGCCCAGGCCATCCTCGCCACCTACGGCCAGGGCCGGGAGGCCGAACGGCCGCTGTGGCTGGGCGCGCTGAAGTCCAACATCGGCCACACCCAGGGCGCGGCCGGCGGCGCCGGTGTCATCAAGATGGTCATGGCGATGCGCCACGGTCTGCTGCCCAGGACGCTCCACGTCAAGGAGCCCACCCCGCATGTGGACTGGACGACGGGAGCGGTCGAGCTGCTGACCGAGGCCAGGGACTGGCCGACGGGCGAGCGGGTGCGCCGCGCCGGGGTGTCCGCCTTCGGCATCAGCGGCACCAACGCCCACCTCATCCTGGAGGAACCGCCCGCCGAGCCCGCCGCCGACCCGGAGCCGGGGCCGTCGGTGCGCACCGATGTGGTGCCGTGGTTGGTGTCCGGCCGCACCGAGGTGGCGTTGCGCGCCCAGGCGGAGCGGCTGCGGTCGTACGTGGCGGCGCGGCCGGAGCTGGATCCGGTGGATGTGGGCTACTCGCTGGCGCAGGCCCGGTCCGCCTTCGGTCACCGGGCGGCGGTCGTCTGCCGCGACCGGGAGGAACTGCTGAGCGGACTGAACCAGCTCGCCACGGGCATCACCCCCGGCACAGTAGCCGACGAGGAGGGCAGGACGGCGTTCCTGTTCACCGGGCAGGGCGCACAACGACCCGGTATGGGAAGAGAGTTGTACACAGAGTTCCCGGTGTTCGCGGAGGCGTTCGACGCGGTGTGCGCCGAACTGGACCGTCATCTGGATGGTTCGGTGCGGGAGGTGGTCTTCGGCGGGGATGCGGAGGCGCTGGACCGGACGGTGTTCACGCAGACCGGGTTGTTCGCAGTAGAGGTGGCGCTCTTCCGGCTCATCGAATCGTGGGGTCTCGCACCGGATTACGTGGTGGGGCATTCGGTGGGGGAGCTGGTGGCGGCGCATGTGGCGGGGGTGTTCTCACTGGAGGACGCGGCCGCTCTTGTCGGGGCGCGCGGTCGGCTGATGCAGGCGCTGCCCGAGGGCGGTGCGATGGTCTCCCTCCAGGCCGCGGAGGCGGAGGTGCTGCCGCATCTGGCCGGTTACGAGGACCGGGTGAGTGTGGCCGCGGTCAACGGCCCGGCGGCGACCGTCATCTCCGGTGAGGAGTCGGCGGTGCTGGCGGTGGCCGAGGCGGTGGGGGTCAAGAGCAAGCGGCTGAGCGTCTCGCACGCTTTCCACTCGCCGCTGATGGAGGGGATGCTGGCCGAGTTCGCCGAGGTGGCGGGCCGGATCGGCTACTCCGCACCGCGACTGGTGATCGTCTCGAACGTCACGGGCGAGTTGGCGGGCGAGGAGGTGTGCTCGCCGGAGTACTGGGTGCGCCATGTGCGTCAGGCGGTGCGTTTCGGGGACGGCATACGGTTCCTCGAAGGTCAGGGTGTCACCCGCTATGTGGAGATCGGCCCGGCCGGTGTGCTCTCCGCCATGGGCCGGGACTGCGTCTCCGAGGCCGCCGCGGCGTTCATCCCCTTGCTGCGCAAGGACCGTGCCGAGGCCGAGGCGCTGCTGTCCGGGGTCGCCCAGCTCCACGCTCATGGTGGCGAGGTGGATTGGGGGCGGGTGTTCGCCGGGCGTGGTACGCGCCGGGTGGAGTTGCCCACGTACGCCTTCCAGCGGCAGCGCTACTGGTTCGACCCCGCCGCGCCTGGAACCCCGACCGCCACCGCCACCGCCACGGACGCGTCCTCCGTGGAGGCACGCTTCTGGGAGGCGGTCGAGCGCGAGGACCTGGAGGCGCTGACCACCACCCTGGAGATCGACCAGCAGACGCGGCTCAGCGAACTGCTGCCCGCGCTCTCCTCTTGGCGCCGGGGCCAGAGCGACCGCGCCACCGTGGACTCCTGGCGCTACCGGATCACCTGGTCCCCGGTGTCCGTCGAGGAACGTACGGCGCCGCTGTCCGGCATCTGGCTGCTGGCCGTGCCCGAGGGCCGGGCCGACAGCGCGCGGGTCGCCGCTGTGGCGGCCGCCCTCGACCGGCGCGGCGCACACGTCACCCCCCTCACCCTGTCCACGACCGGCCGTGACGCGCTCGCCGAGCGGCTGCGTCAGGCGGTGGCCACCGGGGGCACCCCGGCCGGTGTGCTCTCGCTGCTCGCCCTCGACGACGGCCCGCACCCCGAACACACCGCGCTCACCACCGGTCTGGCCCTCAATGTCGGGCTGATCCAGGCGCTGGGCGACGTGGGGATCGCCGCGCCGCTGTGGCTCGCCACCGCCGGAGCCGTGTCGGTGAGCGGATCCAATCCGCTCGGCAGCCCCGCACAGGCCGCCACCTGGGGCCTCGGCCGGGTCGTGGCCCTGGAACACCCACAGCGGTGGGGCGGTCTTGTCGACCTCCCCGGGAACCTCGACGAGCGGACGGCCGACCGGCTGTGCGCCGCGCTCTCCGGCATCGTCGGCGGCAGCGGTCCGGAGGACCAGCTCGCCCTCCGCGACGCCGGGGTGTTCGTCCGGCGGCTCGTCCGGGCGCCGCTGCGCACACCGGGCCGGGAGAGCTGGAAGCCGCATGGCACCGTGCTGATCACCGGGGGCACCGGTGGGCTCGGCGCCCAGGTCGCCCGCTGGCTGGCCCGCTCCGGCGCCGAACATCTCGTGCTCACCAGCCGACGTGGCATGGCGGCCCCCGGCGCCGCCGAACTGCGCGACGAGCTGACCGCGCTGGGCGAGGGCGGTGTGCGGGTGACGGTGGCGGCGTGCGACGTCCGCGACCGTAACGAGGTGGCGGCGCTGCTGCACCGGACCACCGCGGGAGGCGACCCGGTGCACGCCGTCTTCCACGCCGCGGGCGTCGTGGAGTTCGCCCAGCTCGCCGACAGTACGGTGGCCGACTTCGCGGAGATGGCCGACGGCAAGGTCCTGGGCGCGGCTCATCTGGACGGGTTGCTGGACCAGGATCACCTCGAGGCGTTCGTGCTCTTCTCCTCGATCGCCGCCACCTGGGGGAGTGGCGGACAGAGCGCCTACGCCTCCGCCAACGCCTGCCTGGACGCCCTCGCCGAGCACCGCGCGGCACGCGGCCTCCCCGCCACCTCCGTGGCCTGGGGCCCCTGGGCCGACCACGGCATGATCGAGCACGGCGAGGTGGCGGAGCACCTCAGCCGTCGCGGACTGCCCGCGATGGCACCGCAGTTGGCGGTGGCCGCGCTCGGCGAGGCACTGCACGCCGGCGAGACCTCCCTTGTCCTCGCCGATGTGCGCTGGGACCGCTTCGTCCCCGGCTTCACCGCGGCGCGCCCCCGGCCGCTGATCGGCGAGCTGCCGGAGGTGCGCGACGCCCTCGCCACCACGGCGGCAGCCCCCGATGGCACCGGGCCGGACGGCGTGGCGGACACCTTCCTGGAGAGCCTCGCGGGCCTGTCGGGCGAGGACCTGGGCCGGGCCCTGCGGGATCTGGTGCACGCCCAGGCGGCGGCCGTGCTCGGCCACTCCTCGTCCGACGCGGTCGCCGGCGGCCGCCCGTTCAAGGAGCTGGGCTTCGACTCGCTCACCGCCGTCGAACTGCGCAACCGGCTGGCCACGGTCACCGGACTCGACCTGCCCGCCACCCTCGTCTTCGACTATCCGGCGCCCGCGCCGCTGGCCGAGTACCTCCGCGGCGAGCTGCCGTCGGCCCGGCCGACGGACGCGCTCACCCTTCTCGACGACCTGGACCGGTGGGAGTCCGCGCTGCCGGAGCTGATCGCCGACGACGGAGTCCGGAAGCGGCTGACGGGGCGTCTCGGCGACCTCATGGCGAAGTTGGGCGGCACGCCCGTGGAAGACACCGGCAGCCCATCCCCCGACACCGAACTCCTTTCCGCTACCGCCGACGAGGTCTTCGACTTCATCGACAACGAATTCGGGGCTTCCTGATGGCGAACGAGAACGAAGAGAAACTCCTCACCTACCTCAAGCGGGTCTCCTCCGATCTCAAGCAGGCCCGTGCGCGGCTGGACCAGATCGAGGCCGACGAGCGGGAGCCGATCGCCGTGGTCTCGATGGGCTGCCGCTTCCCCGGCGGTGTCCGCTCACCGGAGGACCTGTGGCGGCTGGTGGCCGAGGGCCGGGACGCGATCTCGGAATTCCCCGCCAACCGGGGCTGGGACGTCGAGGGACTCTACGACCCGGATCCGGGCCGGTCGGGCACCTGCAACACCCGTGAAGGCGGATTCGTCCACGACGCCGACCAGTTCGACCCGGCCTTCTTCGGCATCTCCCCGCGTGAGGCGCTGGCCATGGACCCGCAGCAGCGGCTGCTGCTCGAAGTGTCCTGGGAGGCGATCGAACGCGCGGGCATCGACCCGCTCTCGCTGAAGGGGAGCAGGGCCGGGGTCTATGTGGGACTCGCCTCGTTCCAGTACGGCGGAGATCCGCAGTACGCGCCGCAGAGCGTCGAGGGCCATCTGCTGATCGGCAACGTCTCCAGCGTCGCCTCCGGGCGCATCTCCTACACCCTCGGCCTCGAAGGACCGGCCGTCACCCTGGACACCGCGTGCTCCTCATCGCTGGTGACCATGCATCTGGCGGCCCAGGCGCTGCGCCGCGGCGAATGCTCGCTGGCACTGGCCGGAGGGGTGGCGGTGATGGCCACTCCCGGTGTCTTCGTCGAGTTCAGCCATCAGCGCGGGCTGGCGGCCAACGGCCGCTGCAAGTCCTTCGCCGCGGGCGCCGACGGCACCGGCTGGGGCGAGGGCGCGGGCATGGTGCTGCTGGAGCGGCTGTCCGACGCCCGTCGCAACGGCCACCCGGTCCTCGCCGTCCTGCGCTCCAGCGCCATCAACCAGGACGGTGCCAGCAACGGCCTCGCCGCGCCCAACGGCCCGGCCCAGCGCCGGGTCATCGAGGCGGCGCTGACCGCCGCCGGGCTGACGGTGGACGACGTCGACGCCGTCGAGGCCCATGGCACGGGCACGGCGCTCGGCGACCCGATCGAGGCGGGCGCGCTGCTCGCCACCTACGGCAAGGGCCGCACCTCCGGCCATCCGCTGTGGCTCGGTTCGCTCAAGTCCAACATCGGCCACACCCAGGCGGCGGCCGGGGTCGGCGGGGTCATCAAGACGGTGATGGCGCTGCGCCACGGAACGCTGCCGAGGACACTCCACGTCGACCAGGCGTCCCCGGCCGTCAACTGGTCCTCCGGCGCGGTCGAGCTGCTGACCGAGGCCCAGGAGTGGCCGGAGCGTGGCCGTCCGCGCCGGGCCGGGGTGTCCGCGTTCGGCGTGAGCGGCACCAACGCCCATGTCATCCTCGAACAGGCCCCGGCCGCCGGGGAGGACGACGAAGACGGCGCACCCGCACTCGACGGGACCGCGCTCGGCGGCTCCGCCGTCCCCTGGGTGCTCTCCGGCAGAAGCGAAGTGGCCCTGCGGGCGCAGGCGGAGCGGCTGCTGGCGCGGCTGAACGAGCGTCCTGGCCTGTCCCCGGCCGACGTCGGCCACGCGCTCGCCACCGGACGGTCGGCCTTCGAATACCGCGCCGCGGTCGTGGGCGCTGACCGCTTCCAACTGCTCGGCCGCCTGGAGGTGTTGGCCTTCGGCGGGGTGTCTACCGGGGTGGTGCGCGGCCAGGGCGCGGCGGTGGTGGAGGCCCGTCCGGTGTTCGTGTTTCCGGGGCAGGGGTCGCAGTGGGTGGGGATGGCGGTGGAGTTGCTGGATTCCTCGCCGGTGTTCGCGGGGCGGTTGGCGGAGTGTGAGGTGGCGCTGGCGGAGTTTGTGGAGTGGTCGTTGGGCGAGGTGTTGCGGGGTGGGGGTCCGGGGTTGGGTCGGGTGGATGTGGTGCAGCCGGCGTTGTGGGGGGTGATGGTGTCGTTGGCGGAGGTGTGGCGGTCGTGTGGGGTGGTGCCTGCGGCGGTGGTGGGGCATTCGCAGGGGGAGATTGCTGCGGCGGTGGTGGCGGGTGGGTTGTCGTTGGAGGACGGGGCGCGGGTGGTGGCGTTGCGGTCGCAGGCCATCGCACGGGGCCTTGCCGGACACGGCGGCATGATGTCCGTTTCGCTCCCGGTCGAGGAGGTGCGGGAGCGGATCGCCGCGTGGGACGGCCGTATCTCGGTGGCGGCCGTCAACGGCCCCGGCGCGGTGGTGGTCTCCGGTGAACCGGATGCGCTGCACGAGCTGCTGGCCCGATGCGAGGCCGAGGACGTACGGGCGAAGCTGATTTCGGTGGACTACGCCTCGCACTCCGCCCAGGTGGAGCAGATCCACGACGAGTTGCTGGACATCCTCGCCCCCATCCGTCCGCGCACCTCGCGGATCGTCTTCCACTCGACCGTCACCGGCGAACCCCTCGACACCGCCGGGCTCGACGCCGCCTACTGGGCCCGGAATCTGCGCGAGACCGTGCGGCTCGAAACGGCCACCCGGGCGCTGCTCACCAGCGGCCACCGGCTGTTCGTGGAGGTGAGCCCGCACCCCGTGCTGGCCGCCGCCATGGAGGCCACCGTCGAGGCCGCCGACGGCACGGCCGCCGTCATCGGCACCCTGCGCCGCGAGGAGGGCGGCCCCGAGCGGATGCTGCTCTCGCTCGCCCAGGCGTACGTCCACGGCGCGGAGGCGGACTGGCGGGGGCTGTTAGCCGGGCGGGGAGCCGGCCGTGTCGACCTTCCCACGTACCCGTTCCAGCGTGCCCGTTACTGGGTCGAGCCCCAGAGCGGGCCCGTCGCCGAGGCGGCCACGGGCCCGGCGGAGGCCGAGTTCTGGACCGCGGTCGAGAACGCCGACCTGGACACGCTGACGGCCACACTGGGCACCGGCGCCGACGCGCCGCTCAGCGAGGTGCTTCCGCTGCTCTCCTCGTGGCGGTCCCGGCTGAGCGACCAGGCAATGCTCGACTCGTGGCGCTACCGCATCGGCTGGCAGCCGATCGACGGACAGCGGACCCCCGCGCTCACCGGTCGCCTGTTGGTGGTGCTCCCCGCAGAGGCCGGGGCCACCGACACCGGGGCCGTCGAGGCTGGGTCCGCCGGCTTGGGAGCCACGGCGCCCGGGGCCGTCGAGGCTGGGTCCGCCAATTCGGGAGCCACCGTGACCGGAGCCGTCGAGGCCGGAGCCGCCAACTCCGGGGCCACCGTGACCGGGGCCGTCGGGGCTGGACCCGTCACCACCGGTCCCGCCACGACCGAGCCCGCCACCGCCACCGCAGCCGCCACGACCGAGCCCGCCACGGCCGAGGCCATCACCCGCGGACTCGCCGAGTTCGGCGCCGAGATCGTCCCCCTGCGGATCGGCGCGGACGACACCGACCGCACCCGCCTCGCCGCCCGTATCACCGAGGCCCTCGGGGAAGCCGGGGCGCCCGGCGGGGTGGTGTCCCTGCTGGCCTTCGACGAGGCACCGCATCCGGCACACCCCGACATCCCCACCGGGTTCGCCACCACCCTCGCCCTGGTACGGGCGCTGGGCGACGCGGGCCTCGACGCGCCCCTGTGGTGTGTCACCCGCGGCGCCGTCTCCGCAGGTGGCGCCGATCGTCTCGAAGCCCCCGCACAAGCCCTCGTCTGGGGCCTGGGCGGGGCGGTCGCCCTGGAACACCCGCAGCGCTGGGGCGGTTTGATCGATCTGCCCGCCAGGCTGGACGAGGGCTCCCTCCGGGCGCTCGCCCACGCCCTGACCGGCCAGCACGGTGAGGACCAACTGGCCATCCGCGCCTCGGGCACCCTCGCCCGGCGGCTCAGGCGGGCCGGTGCCACGTCCTCCACCGAGCGCTGGCAGCCCCGCGGCACCGTCCTGATCACCGGTGGCACCGGCGGTGTCGGCGCCCAGATCGCCCGCTGGCTGGTCCACGAGGGCGCCGAGCACGTGGTGCTCGTCAGCCGCCGCGGGCCCCAGGCCCCGGGCGCGGCCGAGCTGGAGGCCGAACTGACCGAGCGCGGCGCCCAGGTGACCGTCGCCGCCTGCGATGTGTCCGACCGCGCGGCGCTGGCCCACCTGCTGGACTCGGTCACGGGCGATGGCGCGGACCACCCGCTGACCGCCGTCGTGCACGCCGCGGGCGTGCTGGACGATGCCACTGTCGACGCGCTCACCCCCGAGCGGATCGAGGCCGTACTGCGACCGAAGGTGGCGGGCGCGCGTCATCTGCACGAGCTCACCCGGGACCTGGACCTCGACGCGTTCGTCCTGCTCTCCTCGATCGCCGGAACCGTGGGCGCCGCCGGACAGGGCAACTACGCCGCGGCCAGCGCGTATCTCGACGCGCTCGCCCAACTCCGGTGCGCGGACGGCCTGCCCGCCACCTCGGTGGCCTGGAGCGCCTGGGCGGGCGGCGGAATGATCGACGGTGAGGTGACGGACCAGTTGCGACGGCGTGGCGCGCCGCCCATCGACGGTGTGCGGGCCCTGGAACTGCTGCGGCAGACGGTCGCGCACGGCGACGGTTTCCTCGTCGCGGCCGACATCGACTGGGGCCGGTTCGCCCCCGCCCTGTCCACCACCCGCCCGCTGCCGCTGCTCGCCGACCTCCCCGAGGCGGGCGGCACCGGGCAGGACCCGGCCGCAGCAGAGGGGGAGGAGGCCGGTGGCGCCGCGGCGCTGCGCAAGCGGCTCGTGGAGCTGAGCCCGGCCGACCGCCACACCGCCCTGGTGGAGCTGGTGAGCGAGCAGGCGGCGGCGGCCCTCGGCTACGCCGACGCGGGCGCGGTCGAGACCGGACGGGCCTTCAAGGAGCTGGGATTCGACTCGCTCACCGCGGTCGATCTGCGCAACCGGCTGAACGCCGCCACCGGGCTGCGGCTGCCGGTCACCCTCGTCTTCGACTACCCGACCGCCGACGACCTCGCCGGGCTGCTGCGGGAGGAACTCCTGCCGTCGGACGAGGAGTCCAGGGACACCGCGTCAGTCGCGGAGCTCGACCGCGCCCAGTCCACCCTCGCCGCCCTGGAGCTGGACGACATCGAATCGGCCACGGACGACGAGATGTTCGAGCTGCTCGACGGGATGTTCGAGCTGCTGGGCCGGGATCTGACGGCCCGATGAACCACAGCGCCATCGCCCTGGCCGCCACCGACGTTCCGGCCCTCTTGAGGAGCTGACGACCATGGACAACGAGAAGAAGCTGCGCGACTACCTCAAGCGGGCCACCGGCCACCTCCGCGCGGCACACGGCCGGATCCAGGAGCTGCAGACCCCCGAGCCCATCGCCATCGTGGCGATGAACTGCCGCTACGCGGGCGACATCCGGTCCCCCGAGGACCTGTGGCAGGCCGTCGCCGAAGGCCGGGACGGCATGGGCGACTTCCCGGCCGACCGGGGCTGGGACCTGCCGAACCTCTTCGACCCGGACCCCGACCGGGAGGGCCGCACCTACGCCCGCCAGGGCGGATTCCTGCATGACGTGGACCAGTTCGACCCGGCGTTCTTCGGCATCTCGCCGCGCGAGGCCCTCACCATGGACCCGCAGCAGCGGCTGCTGCTGGAAGTGGTCTGGGAGACCTTCGAACGGGCCGGAATCGACCCGGGCTCCCTGCGCGGCAGCGACACCGGCATCTTCATGGGCGCCACCGACTTCGACTACGCCCGTGGTCTGACCGAGCTGCCCGAAGGGCTCGAAGGCCAGATGTCCATGGGCGCCTCGGGCGCCATCCTCTCCGGTCGGGTCGCCTACACCCTGGGCCTGGAGGGACCGGCCGTCACGGTCGACACCATGTGCTCATCCTCGCTGGTGTCGTTGCATATGGCCTGCCAGGCGCTGCGGCAGGGCGACTGCTCGATGGCGCTCACCGGCGGCACCACCGTGATGTCCACGCCGAGCGGCTTCATCGAATTCAGCCGCCAGCGGGCGCTGTCCACCTCCTCCCGCTGCCAGGCGTTCTCCTCGACGGCCGACGGCACCGCCTGGGGCGAGGGCGTCGGAGTGCTGCTGCTGGAGCGGCTCTCGGACGCCCGCCGCAACGGCAACACCGTGCTCGCGGTCGTCCGCGGCTCCGCCATCAACCAGGATGGCGCCAGCAACGGCCTCACCGCGCCCAACGGCCGTGCACAGCAGCGGGTGATCCGGCAGGCGCTGGCCAACGCCACGCTGTCCGGCGCCGATGTCGATGTGGTGGAGGCGCACGGCACGGGAACGTCGCTCGGCGACCCGATCGAGGCCAACGCCCTGCTCGCCACGTACGGGAAGAAGCGCCCGGCCGACCGGCCGCTGTGGCTCGGCTCGCTGAAGTCCAACATCGGCCACACGGCCGCCGCCGCGGGGGTCGGCGGCGTGATCAAGATGGTGCAGGCGATCCGCCACGGCGTGCTGCCGAGGACCCTGCACGTCGAGGAGCCGTCGCCCAACGTGGACTGGTCCTCGGGCGCCGTCGAACTGCTCACCCATGCCCGGCCGTGGCCGGAGACCGGGCGGGTCCGCCGCGCCGGGGTCTCCGCCTTCGGCGCCAGCGGCACCAACGCCCACGCCATCATCGAGCAGGCCCCCGACGAGGAGCCTTCGGGCACCTCGGTCGAGGGGGACGCCCCGGTGGGCGGCGGAACGGTGCCCTGGGTGCTGTCGGCCAAGACCGAGTCGGGCCTGCGGGCCCAGGCGGAACGGCTGATGGCACGTCTCGCGGAGGATCCGGAGCTGCCCCCGGCCGACGTGGGCCTCTCGCTGGCCACCACCCGCGCCCTCTTCGACCACCGCGCCGTGGTGGTCGGTGGCGGCGTCGAGGACTTCCGCGGCGGCCTGACGGCGCTCACCCGGGGCGAGCCCGGTGGCCTCGTGGCCCAGGGAGTGGCGGGCCCGGCCGGGAAGCCGGTGTTCGTGTTTCCGGGGCAGGGGTCGCAGTGGGTGGGGATGGCGGTGGAGTTGCTGGATTCCTCGCCGGTGTTCGCGGGGCGGTTGGCGGCGTGTGAGGTGGCGCTGGCGGAGTTTGTGGAGTGGTCGTTGGGCGAGGTGTTGCGGGGTGGGGGTCCGGGGTTGGGTCGGGTGGATGTGGTGCAGCCGGCGTTGTGGGCGGTGATGGTGTCGTTGGCGGAGGTGTGGCGGGCATGCGGTGTCACGCCTGCGGCGGTGGTGGGGCATTCGCAGGGGGAGATTGCTGCGGCGGTGGTGGCGGGTGGGTTGTCGTTGGAGGACGGGGCGCGGGTGGTGGCGTTGCGGTCGCAGGCCATCGCACGGGGCCTTGCCGGACACGGCGGCATGATGTCCGTCGCTCAGAGCGCCGATCGGGTGCGCGAGCGGATCACCGCCTGGGACGGCCGTATCTCCGTGGCCGCGGTCAATGGCCCCGGTTCGATCGTGGTGTCCGGTGATCCCGAGGCGCTGCGTGAACTCCAGGCGGAGTGCGAGGCCGAGGACGTACGGGCGAAGATCATCCCGGTGGACTACGCCTCCCACTCGGCCCATGTCGAGGAGCTGCGCGACGACCTCCTCGACCTCCTCGCCCCGATCCGCCCGCGCGCCTCGGACATCACCTTCCACTCCACCGTGACGGGCACACCCCTGGACACCGCGGGTCTGGACGCCGGGTACTGGTACACCAATCTGCGGGAGACGGTGGAGCTGGAGTCGGCGGTGCGGGCTCTGTCGGCCGCCGGGTTCGGGACGTTCCTCGAAATGAGCCCCCATCCGGTGCTGACGATGCCGTTGCAGGCGACCGTCGAGGACGCGGTGGTGGTGGGGTCGCTGCGACGTGACGAGGGCGGTCCGGAGCGGTTGCTGGCCTCGCTGGGCGAGGCGTTCGTCCGTGGGGTGGCCGTCGACTGGGCCGCGGTGTTCGCCGGGCTGGGCGCGTCCGTCGTGCAGTTGCCGACGTACGCCTTCCAGCGGCAGCGCTACTGGCTGGAGCAGCCCCCGGCACCGGCGGCCGCCACCGGAGGCGACCCGGTGGACGCCGAGTTCTGGGATGCCGTCGAGCGCGAGGACCTGGCCGCGCTGACCGCCGCGCTGGAAGTGGACGCCGACGAGGAGCGGTCGTCGCTGCGGACCGTGCTCCCCGCGCTGTCCTCATGGCGTCGCGGCAGCAGGGAGCGGTCCGTGCTCGACTCCTGGCGCTACCACGTCACCTGGAACCGGGTGCCGGACCCGGCCTCGGCGGCCCTGACCGGCACCTGGCTGCTCGTGGCCCCGGCCGGACGCCCCGCCGCCGAGTTCATCGACGCCGTACGCGACGGTCTGGAGACCCACGGCGCCACGGTCGTCACCGTCGAGGCGGCCGAGGCCGACCGCGCCGCGGTCGCCGCGCGGCTCGCCGAGGCCACCGCCGGAGACACCCCGGCCGGGGTGCTCTCCCTGCTCGGGCTCGCCGACGCACCGCACCCCGGCCACGCGGGGGTGCCCATGGGACTCGCGCTCACCCTCGCCCTCGTCCAGGCCCTCGGCGACACCGGGGTGGCGGCCCCGCTGTGGCTGGCCACCCGTGGGGGCGTGTCCGTCGGCGGCACCGATGTGCTCGACAGCCCCGCCCAGGCGGCCGTATGGGGACTGGGCCGGGTCGCCGCCCTCGAACACCCCCAGCGCTGGGGCGGCATGATCGACCTGCCGGGCACCGTCGACGGCCGGGTCACCACACGGCTGTGCGGCGCGCTCGCGGGCCGTCTCGGCGACGAGGATCAGTTGGCCCTGCGGCCCTCCGGTGTGTTCACCCGGCGGCTGGTACGGGCCGCCGGACACCGGGGGAGCGGCGCCTCCTGGACCCCCGAGGGCACCGTGCTGCTCACCGGCGGCACCGGTGGCGTCGGCGCCCAGATCGCCCGCCGGCTGGCCCAGGCCGGTGCCGAACACCTGGTGCTCACCAGCCGCCGTGGCCCCGAGGCGCCCGGCGCGGACAAGCTCAAGGCCGAACTGACCGAACTGGGTGCCAAGGTCACCGTGGCCGCGTGCGATGTGGCCGACCGCGCCGCGCTGGAGGCGCTCGTACGGGAGGTGGAGGCCGAGGGCCCGCCGATCCGCTCGGTGCTGCACATCGCGGGTGCCGGTGTGCTCGTCCCGCTCGCCGACACCGATCTGGCGGAGTTCGCCGACACGGCGGAGGCCAAGGTCGCGGGCGCCGCCAACCTGGACGCCCTCTTCGACCGGGACACGCTCGACTCCTTCGTGCTCTTCTCCTCCATCTCGGCCGTCTGGGGCAGTGGCGAACACGGCGCCTACGCCGCCGCCAACGCCTATCTCGACGGGCTCGCCGAGAACCGCCGGGCCCGCGGCCTCACCGCCACCTCGGTGGTGTGGGGCATCTGGAGCCCCGAGGAGGGCGGCATGGCCGCCAACCTCGCCGAGGAGCAACTGCGCGGCCGGGGTATCCCGTTCATGACTCCCCGGCTCGCCATCGACGCGTTCTGGCAGGTGATGGACGGGGACGAGACCGTGGTGGTGGTCGCCGACGTGGACTGGGAGCGGTTCGTCCCCGTCTTCACCTCGGCCCGGCCCAGCCCGCTCATCGGCCAGGTGCCCGACGTGGCGCGGATCCTCGCCGCCGACGCCGACACGGGGGCGGACGCGACCGGTGAGTCCTCCTCGCTGCGCGACCGGCTGGCCGACCTGGCCCCGGCGGACCGGCAGGCGGCCGTGCTGTCGCTGGTGCGCTCCCAGATCGCCACCGTGCTCGGCTACCCCGGCCCGGAGGCCGTCGACGCCCAGCGCGCCTTCCGCGAACTGGGCTTCGACTCCCTGAGCGCCGTCGACCTGCGCAACCGCCTGGGCACCGCGACCGGGCTCCGCTTCCCCGTCACCGTCGTCTTCGACTACCCGAGCGCGGAGGAGCTCGCCGGACACATCGGCGCCGAACTCTTCCCCGATGACACCGCGGGCACCGGCCTCGACCCCGAGCAGGCCGAGGAGGCCGAGGTCCGCGCGGCGCTGACCTCCATCCCCCTGCTCCGGCTCCGCGAATCCGGGCTGCTGGACGAGCTGTTGCGGCTGGCCGGTTCCCACGACCCCGCCACCGGACCGGTGGACGAGGAGCCCGCCGAGTCCATCGACGACCTGGACGTGGATGACCTCGTCCGCATGGCCTACGACAAGAACGACCTCTGACGAGACTCGACTGCGGAGCTGACAATGGCAAACCCAACCGACAAGATCGTTGGCGCGCTGCGGGAGTCTCTGAAGGAGACCGAACGGCTGCGCCGGGCCAATCAGCAACTCACCGCCGCGTCCCGCGAACCCATCGCCATCGTGGCGATGAGCTGCCGCTACCCGGGCGATGTGCGCGGCCCCGAGGACCTGTGGGAGCTGGTCACCGGCGAACGCGACGCCATCTCCGGCTTCCCCGGCAACCGCGGCTGGGACCTGGAGAACCTCTATGACCCGGACCCCGACCGGCAGGGCACCGTCTACGCCACCGAGGGCGGATTCCTCCACGACGCCGACCAGTTCGACCCGGCGTTCTTCGGCATCTCGCCCCGCGAGGCCACCGTGCTGGACCCGCAGCAGCGGCTGCTGCTGGAGACCTCCTGGGAGGCGTTCGAGCGCGCCGGAATCGATCCGGCGGGCCTGCGTGGCAGCAAGACCGGCATCTTCGTGGGCGCCGCCTACCAGGGCTACATCCCCGACTGGCCTCATATGCCCGAAGGGCTGGAGGGCCACCTGGTCACGGGCATCTCCGCGAGCATCATGTCCGGCCGCATCGCCTACACCCTCGGCCTGGAGGGCCCGGCCGTCACCCTCGACACCGCCTGCTCCTCCTCGCTGGTCGCCCTCCACCTGGCCTGCCAGTCGCTGCGCCAGGGCGACTGCTCCCTCGCCCTCGCGGGCGGCGCCGCCGTGATGGGCGCCCCGATGGGGCTCATCGGCTTCGCCCGGCAGCGCGGACTGGCGCAGGACGGCCGCTGCAAGGCGTTCGCCGAGGGCGCCGACGGCATGGGCCTCGGCGAGGGCATCGGCATGCTCCTGCTGGAGCGACTTTCGGACGCCCGGCGCAACGGCCACACGGTGCTGGCGCTCGTGCGCGGCTCCGCCGTCAACCAGGACGGCGCCAGCAACGGCCTCACCGCCCCCAACGGCCGCTCCCAGCAGCGGGTGATCCGCCAGGCGCTGGCCAACGCCGCCCTGACGGCGGAGCAGATCGACGCGGTCGAGGCCCATGGCACGGGTACCCCGCTGGGCGACCCGATCGAGGCGGGCGCGCTGCTCGCCACGTACGGGAAGGACCGCGCGGCGGACCGCCCCGTACTCATCGGCTCGCTGAAGTCCAACATCGGCCATCCGCAGGCCGCCGGGGGTGTCGGCGGTGTCATCAAGATGGTGCAGGCCATGCGCCACGGCCTGCTGCCCAAGACGCTCCACGCCGAGGAGAGCTCCTCGCGGATCGACTGGCCGGCGGGGGCGGTGGAGCTGCTGACCGAGGCCAGGGAGTGGCCGCGTGGCGAGGAGCCCCGCCGGGCCGGTATCTCGGCCTTCGGGGCCAGCGGCACCAATGTGCACACCATCATCGAGGAGGCGCCCGAGGAGGAGCCTTCCGACACCTCGCCCGACGGGACCGCCCCCGTGGGCGGGGGAGTGGTGCCGTGGGTGCTGTCGGCCAAGAGCGCGGCGGGCCTGCGGGCGCAGGCCGAGCGGCTGCTGACCCATGTGACCGCGCGCCCCGGCTTGTCCCCGGCCGACATCGGCCACTCGCTCGCCACCACCCGTGGCCGCTTCGACCACCGTGCGCTGGTCCTGGGCGGCGACCGTGACGAGCTGATCGACGCACTCGGCGCGCTGGCGTCGGGCGGCGCGTCCCCGCACGTGGTGCGCGGAGAGGGAGTGATGGCGACCGACGCCCGTCCGGTGTTCGTGTTTCCGGGGCAGGGGTCGCAGTGGGTGGGGATGGCGGTGGAGTTGCTGGATTCCTCGCCGGTGTTCGCGGGGCGGTTGGCGGAGTGTGAGGTGGCGCTGGCGGAGTTTGTGGAGTGGTCGTTGGGCGAGGTGTTGCGGGGTGGGGGTCCGGGGTTGGGTCGGGTGGATGTGGTGCAGCCGGCGTTGTGGGCGGTGATGGTGTCGTTGGCGGAGGTGTGGCGGTCGTGTGGGGTGGTGCCTGCGGCGGTGGTGGGGCATTCGCAGGGGGAGATCGCTGCGGCGGTGGTGGCGGGTGGGTTGTCGTTGGAGGACGGGGCGCGGGTGGTGGCGCTGCGGTCGCAGGCCATCGCACGGGGCCTTGCCGGACACGGCGGCATGATGTCCGTCGCTCAGAGTGCCGATCGGGTGCGTGAGCGGATCACGGCTTGGGAGGGCCGTATCTCGGTGGCGGCGGTCAATGGCCCCGGTTCGATCGTGGTGTCCGGTGATCCCGAGGCGCTGCGTGAACTCCAGGCGGAGTGCGAGGCCGAGGACATACGGGCGAAGATCATTCCGGTGGACTACGCGTCCCACTCGGCCCATGTCGAAGAGGTGCGCGACGAACTCCTCGATCTCCTCGCCCCGATCCGCCCGCGCACCTCGGACATCACCTTCCACTCCACCGTGACGGGCACACCCCTGGACACCGCGGGTCTGGACGCCGGGTACTGGTACACCAATCTGCGGGAGACGGTGGAGCTGGAGTCGGCGGTGCGGGCTCTGTCGGCGACCGGGTTCGGGACGTTCCTCGAAATGAGCCCCCATCCGGTGCTGACGATGCCGTTGCAGGCGACCGTCGAGGACGCGGTGGTGGTGGGGTCGCTGCGACGTGACGAGGGCGGTCCGGAGCGGTTGCTGGCCTCGCTGGGTGAGGCGTTCGTCCGTGGGGTGGCCGTCGACTGGGCCGCGGTGTTCGCCGGGACGGGAGCGTCGGTCGTCGAACTGCCGACGTACGCCTTCCAGCGGCAGCGCTACTGGCTCGAGGGCTCCTCGGCACCCGCCGTCGAAGGCGACGCGGTGGACGCGGACTTCTGGGACGCCGTGGAGCGCGAGGATCTGGCGGCGCTGGCCACCGCGCTGGAGGTGGACGCCGAGGAGTCGTCCCTGGCCATGGTGGTTCCGGCACTGGCCTCATGGCGCCGGGCGCGCCGCGAGCGGTCGGTACTCGACTCCTGGCGCTACCACATCACCTGGCAGCCCCTGGGCGACGCGCTCACCGCACCCCACGACCGGTCGTCGGCCGGTGCCACCTGGCTGATCGCCGCGCCCGCCGGAGCGCCGGAAGGCGCGCGGGTCGCGGAGGCGCTGCGGGAACGCGGCGCCCAGGTGCGGCTGGTGGAGCTGACGGAGGCGGACGCCGTACGCGAGGCGCTCGCCCGCAGGCTCGGCGAGGCGACGGCTGACGGGTCACCGACGGCTGACGGGTCACCGACCGTGGACGCGTCACCGACCGTGGACGCGTCACCGACGGCGGACGCGCCCCCGACCGCGGTGCTCTCGCTCCTCGCGCTCGCCGAGGAGCCGTACGGGGCGGGCACGGCGCAGCCGCTCGGCCTCGCCCTCAACCTCGCCCTGCTGCAGGCGCTCGGCGACACCGGCGCCGACGTCCCCATCTGGTATGCCACGCGCGGGGCGGTGTCCGTGGGCCGTGCGGACGTGCTGGACCACCCGCTGCAGGCCCTCACCTGGGGCCTGGGCCGGATCGCCGCCGCGGAGTATCCGCGGCGCCGGGGCGGTCTGGTCGATCTGCCCGGCACCTTCGACGACCGCGCCATCGCGCGGCTGTGCGGAGTGCTCGCGGGCCGGTCGACCGGCGAGGACCAGGTGGCGGTGCGCGCCTCCGGCGTCCACGGACGCAGGCTGGTCAGGGCCTCGGCGGCGCTGACCGACGCCACCGCGCCGTGGCGGCCGCGCGGCACGGTGCTGGTGACCGGCGGCACCGGCGGCCTGGGCGCCCATGTGGCGCGCTGGCTGGCCAGGGGTGGCGCCGAACACCTGGTGCTCACCAGCCGCCGGGGCCCCGAGGCCCCCGGGGCGGCCGAACTCGCCGATGAGCTGCGCGAGTCGGGGGTCCGGGTGACCGTGGCCGCGTGTGACGCCGCCGACCGCGACGCGCTGGCCGCCCTCCTCGCCACGCTGGACGAGGACGAGGCCCCGCTCGACGCGGTCGTCCACACCGCGGGCGTCCTGGACGACGGGGTGCTCGACACCCTCACCCCCGAGCGCGCCGAGGGGGTGCTGCGCCCGAAGGTGGACGCGGCACTCCATCTGCACGAACTCACCCGCGACCGCGAGCTGTCCGCCTTCGTGCTCTTCTCCTCCTTCGCGGGCACGCTCGGCGGCCCCGGCCAGGGCAGTTACGCGGCCGCCAACGCCTTCCTCGACGCGCTCGCCCACGCCCGCCGCGCCCAGGGCCTCCCCGCCACCTCCGTGGCCTGGGGCGCCTGGTCCGGTGGCGGGCTGGTCGACGAGGCGGTCGAAGCGCGGCTGCGGGCCACCGGTATGCCCGCGATGGCGCCCGACCCGGCGATCGGCGCCCTGCAGCGCGCCCTGGACGTGGGCGACACCCATGTGGCCGTGGCCGATATCGAGTGGGACCGGCTCATCGCCGCCACCCCCTCGCTGGACGGGGCCGCCGTGCTCGGCGAACTCCCCGACGCCCGGCGGACGGGCGCGGCGGCGGCCACCACGGCCGACGCGGACACCCCGCTCGCCCAGCGGCTGGCCGGACTGTCGCCGCAGGAGGCCGAGGAGGCACTGGCCGACCTCGTCAGCACCGAAGTGGCCGCCGCGCTGGGCTATCCCGACACCACGGCGGTCGAGTGCGGGCGCGCCTTCCGCGAGCTGGGCTTCGACTCGCTCACCGCCGTCGACCTGCGCAACCGGCTGAACGCGGCCACCGGGCTGCGGCTGCCGGTCACCCTCGTTTTCGACTACCCGACCGTCACCGCGCTGACCCGCTTCCTGCTGGCCGAGAGCGGCGCCGACGGCACCGATGCCACCGCCCCGGCGGGCCCGGTGCCCGCCACCGTCGCGGTCGACGACGATCCGATCGCCATCGTGGCCATGAGCTGCCGTCTGCCCGGCGGGGTGACCACCCCCGAGGAGCTGTGGCAGTTGCTGATGGACGGCCGCGACGCCGTGTCGGACTTCCCCACCGACCGCGGCTGGGACATCGAGGGCCACTACGACCCCGACCCCGACAAGCCGGGAACCTTCTACGCCACCGGCGGCGGATTCCTGCACGAGGCCGACCACTTCGACCCCGAGTTCTTCGGGATCTCCCCGCGCGAGGCACTTGCCATCGACCCGCAGCAGCGGCTGCTGCTGGAGACAAGTTGGGAGGCGTTCGAACGGGCCGGGATCGACCCGGCCTCGGTGAAGGGCACCCAGGCCGGAGTCTTCATCGGCGCCAGCTACAACGACTACGGATCGCGCTTCGGCCGCGCGCCCGAGGAGTTCGAGGGCTATCTGGCCACCGGCAGCGCGAGCAGCGTGGCGTCCGGGCGCATCTCGTACACCTTCGGCCTCGAAGGCCCCGCGGTCACCGTCGACACCGCCTGCTCGTCCTCGCTGGTCGCCCTCCATCAGGCGGTCCAGGCGCTGCGCCAGGGGGAGTGCTCGATGGCGCTGGCGGGCGGCGTCGTCGTGATGTCCACGCTGGACACCTTCATCGAGTTCAGCCGGCAGCGGGCCATGGCCCCCGACGGCCGCTGCAAGGCGTTCTCGGCGGACGCCGACGGCGCCGGGTGGGCCGAGGGCGTCGGCATGCTGCTGCTGGAGCGGCTCTCGGACGCGCGGGCCAACGGCCACGAGGTGCTGGCGCTGGTGCGCGGCTCCGCCGTCAACCAGGACGGCGCCTCCAACGGCCTCACCGCCCCCAACGGCCCCTCCCAGCAGCGGGTGATCCGCCAGGCGCTGGCCGGTGCGGGCCTGTCGGCCGCCGACGTGGACGCGGTCGAGGCCCACGGCACCGGCACCCGGCTCGGCGACCCGATCGAGGCACAGGCCCTGATGGCCACGTACGGCCAGGGGCGGGACACGGACCGGCCGCTGTGGCTGGGCGCGCTGAAGTCCAACATCGGCCACACCCAGGCCGCTTCGGGTGTCGCCGGAATCATCAAGATGGTGCTGGCGCTGCGCCGCGGTGTGCTGCCGAAGACCCTCCACGCCGATGCGCTCTCGCCCGACGTGGACTGGTCGGCCGGTGCGGTGGAGCTGCTGACCGAGGCCCGGGAGTGGCCCGGGACGGGACGGCCGCGGCGCGCGGGCGTGTCCGCCTTCGGTGTCAGCGGCACGAATGTGCATGTGGTGCTGGAGCAGGGCCCCGAGCCCGCCGCGCCGGTGGCCGAGCGGTCGATCGGCTCCGATGTGGTGCCCTGGGTGCTCTCCGGGCGGAGCGAGACGGCGCTGCGGGCGCAGGCCGGGCGGCTGCGGGCCCATCTGGAGGAGTGGCCGGAGCTGCGCCCGGTGGACGTCGGCTACGCGCTGGCGACGAGCCGCTCGGCCTTCGGCCACCGCGCAGTGGTCGTCGGCGCCGAGCGCGAGGAGCTGCTGCGGGGCCTGGCGGAACTGGCTTCGGGGACAGCCCAGGAGACCTTGGCCGACACCGGGAAGACCGCCTTCCTGTTCACCGGACAGGGCGCGCAACGACCCGGTATGGGACGGGAGTTGTACGACGCCTTCCCGGTGTTCGCGGTGGCGTTCGACGCGGTGTGCGCGGAGCTTGACCCCCATCTGGCCGGCTCGGTGAGGGAGGTGGTGTTCGGGGAGGACCCGGAGCCGCTGAACCGGACCGTGTTCACGCAGACCGGGCTGTTCGCCCTCGAAGTGGCGCTCTACCGGCTCGTCGAGTCCTGGGGCCTGCGCCCGGACTTCCTGGTCGGCCACTCGGTGGGCGAGCTGGCGGCGGCCCATGTGGCGGGGGTGTTCTCGCTGCGGGACGCCTGTGCGCTGGTGGCGGCCCGGGGCAGGCTGATGCAGGCGCTGCCGGAGGGCGGCGCCATGGTGTCGCTCCAGGCGGCCGAGGCCGAGGTGCTGCCGCATCTCGAAGGCCATGAGGACCGGGTGAGCGTGGCGGCGGTCAACGGGCCGCTGGCGACCGTCATCTCCGGTGACGAGGAGACCGTCCTGCGGATCGCGGAGGCGGCCGGGGTCAAGAGCAAGCGGCTCACCGTGTCCCATGCCTTCCACTCGCCGCTGATGGACGCCATGCTCGCCGAGTTCGGCACGGTGGCCGCCGGGATCGGCTACTCCGCGCCGCGGATCGCGGTGGTCTCCAACGTCACGGGTGAGGCGGCGGGCGAGGAGCTGTGCTCACCGGAGTACTGGGTGCGCCACGTCCGCCGGGCGGTGCGCTTCGGCCACGGCATACGCTTCCTCGCCGGGCGGAAGGTGACCCGCTTCGTCGAGATCGGCCCCGCCGGTGTGCTCTCCGCCATGGGCCAGGAGTGCCTGGCCGGGGCCGACACCGATGCCGTCGCGTTCGTCCCGCTGCTGCGCAAGGACCGTGGCGAGGCCGAGTCGCTGCTGGCCGGGGTCGGCCGGGTGCATGCTCACGGCGGCGAGGTGGACTGGGAGCAGGTGTTCGCGGGCCGTGGCGCCCGCCGGGTGGAGCTGCCCACGTACGCCTTCCAGCGGCAGCGCTACTGGCTGGACGCGCCCGCCGGCGTGGGCGATGTGGCCTCGGCCGGTCTCGGCGCCGCCGGGCATCCGCTGCTGGGCGCCGCCGTCGAACTGGCCGGCACCGACGGCCTGGTGCTCACCGGCCGGCTGTCCACGCGCGGCCAGCCCTGGCTGGCCGACCACGCGGTCCTGGACGCGGTCCTCTTCCCCGGCACCGCGTTCCTGGAACTCGCGATCCAGGCCGGTGACCAGGTGGGCTGCGACCGGGTCGAGGAGCTGACCCTCCAGGCGCCGCTCAGCCTCCCCGAGCGCGGAGCCGTCACCCTTCAACTGGTGGTGGACGCGCCCGACGAGGACGGCCACCGCACACTGAACGTCTACTCCCGCCCCGAGGACGCGGAGCGCGAGCTGCCGTGGACCCGGCACGCCACCGGTGTGCTGGCGGTCGGCGCCGCCGAGGGCTCCTACGACCTGGGCGGGGCGTGGCCGCCGCCGGGCGCCGAGCCGATCGAGGTCGAGGACCTGTACGAGCGGTTCGCGGCGGGCGGCTTCGGCTACGGCCCCTCGTTCCAGGGGCTGCGCGCGGCGTGGCTGCGCGGCGACGAGGTGTTCGCCGAGGTACGGCTGGCCCAGGAGCAGCAGTCCGCCGCCACCGGCTACGGGCTGCACCCGGCCCTGCTGGACGCCGCGCTGCACACCATCGCGCTCGGCCCGACGTTCCAGGACGGCGAGGGCCGGCTGCCGTTCTCCTGGACCGGGGTGTCGCTGCACGCCGCCGGGGCGGGTGAGGTACGGGTGCGGCTCACACCAGGCGGCGCCGACACGGTGGCACTGACCGTGGCGGACACCATCGGCCGGCCGGTGGCCACCGTCGAATCCCTCGTGCTGCGCAAGCGGCCCGAACGGCTCGGCGACGCCGCCACCGGCGGTGACACGCTCTACCGGCTCGACTGGGTGGCCGCCGACATCTCCGCCGCCGCGCCCGAGCAGCACCCCGCCGGAAGCTGGGGCCTGCTCGGCGACGACGACTTCAAGCTGGTCGGACTCGACGCGCACACCTACCGCGACCTGGACGCGCTGCCCGCCGACCCGGCCGCCATGCCCGCCACCGTGCTGGTGCCCTGCGCACCGGAGCCCCAGGGGGTGGCCGGCGCCGTACGGACGGCGACCCACCGGGCGCTCGCGCTGGTCAGGGCCTGGCTGACCGAGGAGCGGTTCACCGACTCCCGCCTGGTGTTCGTCACCCGGGGCGCGGTGGCCACCACGCCCGGCGCGGAGGTGCCCGATCTGGCCCACGCCGCCGTCTGGGGCCTGGTGCGCTCCGCGCAGTCGGAGAACCCCGACCGGTTCGTGCTCGTCGACCTCGACGAGCACGAGGAGTCGGTGGGCGCCCTGCCGACCGCGCTCGCCCTCGACGAGCCGCAACTGGCGGTGCGCCGGGGCGACATCACGGTGGCCAGGCTCGCCACCACCCCCGCCCCCGACACCGCCCCGCCCGCCTGGGACCCCGAGGGCACGGTGCTGGTCACCGGGGCCACCGGCACCATCGGCGGGGTCATCGCCCGCCATCTGGTGGCCGAGGGCGGAGTGCGGCATCTGCTGCTCGCCGGCCGCCGCGGACCGGACGCCGAAGGCGCTGCCGAACTCCGCACGGAACTCACCGAGTTGGGCGCCGAGGTCACCCTCGCCGCCTGCGATGTGGCCGACCGGGAGGCGCTGGCGGCGCTGCTGGCCACCGTCCCCGCCGCCCATCCGCTGACGGCCGTCGTGCACACGGCGGGCGTCCTGGACGACGGTGTGGTGTCCTCCCTCACCCCCGAGCGGATGGACCGGGTGCTGCGGCCCAAGGTCGACGCCGCGCTCACCCTGTACGAGCTGACCCGCGACCTGGACCTGTCCGCGCTCGTCCTCTTCTCCTCCATCGCCGGCACCTTCGGCGGGATGGGCCAGGGCAACTACTCGGCGGCCAACGCCTTCCTCGACGCCTTCGCCCAGCACTGCCGCACCCAGGGCCGCCCCGTCCAGTCGCATGCGTGGGGGCTGTGGGCCCAGCGCAGCGACATGACCGGCAAGCTGGAAGGCGCCGATCTGAACCGGCTGGCGCGCGGTGGCATCGTCCCGTTCTCCTCGGAGGACGGCGCCAGGCTCTTCGACGCCGCACG
Organism: Streptomyces violaceusniger Tu 4113; assembly: GCF_000147815.2. Taxonomy (NCBI): domain Bacteria; kingdom Bacillati; phylum Actinomycetota; class Actinomycetes; order Kitasatosporales; family Streptomycetaceae; genus Streptomyces; species Streptomyces violaceusniger. Next base: position 4,030,789 of record NC_015957.1, read on the forward strand.
CGCCGTGGACGCCGCCGTCGTGCTGCCGATGCGGCTCGACACCGCGGGGCTCGGGGCGCGCTCCGGTGACGTACCGGCGCTGCTGCGCGGGCTGGTGAGGGCCGCGCCCGCCAAGCCCGCCCGACGGGCCGTCGGGGGAGCGGGAGCCGGGGCCGGGGCCGGGGCCGGGGCCGCGTCCGCGCGGCCCGAGGGCCTCAAGCAGCATCTGTCCAGCCTGCCGGAGGCCGAGCGCGGCCGGTTCCTGCTGGACCTGGTCCGCACGACCGTGGCCGGGGTACTGGGCTTCGACTCGGTGGCCGCCGTCGAGGCGGAGCGCGGTCTGCTGGACCTCGGCTTCGACTCGCTCACCGCGGTCGAACTCCGCAATCAGCTCGGCAAGGCCACCGGTCGGCGGCTGCCGGTCACCCTGCTCTTCGACTACCCCACATCCACGGCGATCGCCGCGTACCTGGAGGCGGAGATCGCCCCGGAGACCTTCACCGCCGCGTCGATGGCCTTTCCGGAACTCGACGCCCTGGAAAGCAATCTGGCCCGGGTCGCCACCGACGAGGAGGCGCGCACCACGCTCGCCTCGCGTCTGCAGGACCTGCTGGTACGGCTCGGCCAGGGCCCGGAGGACGCGGTCGCCGGCCGCATCGACGCCGCCTCGGACGACGAGATCTTCGACTTCATCGAGAACGAACTCGGCCTGTCCTGACAGTACCCGGATTTGGAATACAAAGAGATGGGCGGTAAACGGTGAGCGAGGCAAAGCTCCGCGACTACCTCAAGCGAGTGACCACGGATCTGCACCGCACTCGCCAGCGCCTTCAGGAGGCCGAGGCCAAGGACCACGAGCCCATCGCCATCGTCGGGATGGCCTGCCGCTACCCCGGCGGTGTGGCGTCCCCGGAGGACCTGTGGGAGCTGGTGGCGAACGGCCGGGACGCCGTCACCGAGTTCCCCGCCGACCGGGGCTGGGACCTGGAGGCCCTCTACGACCCGGACCCGGACAAACCGGGGACGAGCTATGCGCGGGAAGGCGGCTTCGTCACCGACGCCGACCACTTCGACCCCGCCTTCTTCGGCATCTCCCCGCGCGAGGCGCTGGCCATGGACCCCCAGCAGCGGCTGCTGCTGGAGACCGGGTGGGAGGCCCTGGAGCGGGCCGGGATCGACCCGGCCACGCTGCGCGGCAGCCGTACCGGCGTCTTCGCGGGGGTGATGTACCAGGACTACGCGACCCGGCTGCGCCAGGTGCCCGACGATGTCGAGGGCTACGTCGGCAGCGGTGGCTCCGGCAGCATCGCCTCCGGCCGTATCGCCTACACCTTCGGTCTCGAAGGCCCCGCGGTCACCGTGGACACCGCCTGCTCGTCCTCGCTGGTGGCCCTGCATCTCGCCGCGCAGGCGCTGCGCCGGGGGGAGTGCGAACTCGCCCTCGTCGGCGGCTCGATGGTGATGTCCACACCGGTGGCCTTCGTGGACTTCAGCCGACAGCGCGGGCTCGCCTCCGACGGACGCTGCAAGGCGTTCGCCGCCTCCGCCGACGGCACCGGCTGGGGCGAGGGCGTGGGCATGCTGCTCGTGGAGCGGCTGTCCGACGCGCGGGAGAACGGCCACCGGGTGCTCGCGGTCGTCCGCGGCTCCGCCACCAATCAGGACGGCGCCAGCAGCGGGCTCACCGCCCCCAACGGCCCCTCCCAGCAGCGCGTCATCCGGCAGGCGCTGGCCGACGCCGGGCTCACCGCCGCCGATGTGGACGCCGTCGAGGCCCACGGCACCGGCACCTCGCTCGGCGACCCCATCGAGGCCGGGGCCCTGCTCGCCACCTACGGCCAGAACCGTCCCGAGGACCGGCCACTGTGGCTCGGCTCCCTGAAGTCCAACATCGGCCACACCCAGGCCGCCGCGGGCGTCGGCGGGATCATCAAGACGGTGCTGGCGCTGCGCCACGGCGTGCTGCCCAAGACACTGCACGCCGAGGAGCCGACACCCAACGTCGACTGGGGGTCGGGAGCGGTACGGCTGCTGGCCGAGGCCAGGCCGTGGCCCGGGCCGGACACCGAGCGGCCGCGCCGCGCCGCCGTATCCGCCTTCGGATTCAGCGGCACCAACGCCCATGTGATCCTGGAACAGGCCCCCGCCGAGGAGCCCGAGGACGAGGACGAGACCGAGGCCGAAGCCCCCGCGGACACCGGGCCCGCCGCCGCCTGTGACCTGGTGCCGTGGCCGCTGTCGGGGCGGACCGAGGAGGCCCTGCGGGCCCAGGCCGCGCGACTGCGGTCGTATGTGGCGGGCGCGCCCGAGCCGTCCCCGGTGGACATCGGCTACTCGCTGGCGCTCACCCGCTCCGCCTTCACCCACCGCGCGGTGGTCGTGGGATCGAGCCGAGCCGAACTACTGGGCGAACTGGACCAGTTGGCCTCCGGTGTCACGTCCGGCGCGGTGGCCGGCGCGGGCAAGACGGCGTTCCTGTTCACCGGGCAGGGCGCACAGCGGCTCGGCATGGGACGCGCCCTGCACACCGCCTTCCCGGTCTTCGCCGCCGCGTTCGACACCGTCTGCGCCGAACTCGACCGCCACCTGGACGGCCATGCCGAGCACGCGGTGCGCGACGTGGTCTTCGGCGAGGACGCCGAGTTGCTCGACCGGACCCTCTACACCCAGACCGGCCTCTTCGCCGTCGAGGTGGCGCTGTACCGGCTGCTGGAGTCCTGGGGCGTGACCGCGGACTTCCTGGTCGGCCACTCGGTGGGCGAGCTGGCGGCGGCCCATGTGGCGGGCGTGTTCGCGCTGCCGGACGCCTGTGCACTGGTCGCGGCCCGGGGCCGGCTGATGGATGCGCTGCCCGCCGGAGGCGCGATGGTCTCGCTGCAGACCGGCGAGGCCGAGGTGCTGCCCCATCTGGCGGGCCACGAGGACCAGGTGGCCCTGGGCGCGGTCAACGGCCCGGCCGCCACGGTGATCTCCGGTGACGAGAAGACCGTCCTGCGGATCGCGGAAGCGGTGGGCGTCCGGAGCAAGCGGCTGCGGGTCGGCGTCGCCGCCCACTCGCCGCTGTTGGACCCCATGCTCGAGGAGTTCGCCAAGGTCGTCGGCGAGCTGTCCTACAGCACCCCCCGGATCGCGGTGGTGTCCAATGTGACCGGCGAGGCGGCGGCCGAGGAGCTGTGCACGCCCGACTACTGGGTGCGCCATGTGCGGCAGCCGGTGCGGTTCCAGGACGGCATGCGGTTCCTGGAGGACCAGGGTGTGACCCGCTGTGTGGAGCTGGGCCCGGTCGGTGTGCTGTCCGCCATGGGCCAGGAGTGCCTGGCCGGGGCCGACACCGATGCCGTCGCGTTCGTCCCGCTGCTGCGCAAGGACAGTGGCGAGGCCGAGTCGCTGCTGGCCGGGGTCGGCCGGGTGCATGCCCTCGGCGGCGAGGTGGACTGGGAGCAGGTGTTCGCGGGCCGTGGCGCCCGCCGGGTGGAGCTGCCCACGTACGCCTTCCAGCGGCAGCGCTACTGGCTGGACGGCACCGACCGGGCCGGCGACGTGACCTCCGCGGGTCTCGGCGCCGCCGGGCATCCGCTGCTGGGCGCCGCCGTCGAACTCGCCGACACCGACGGCCTGGTGCTCACCGGGCGGCTGTCCCTGGCCGCCCAGCCCTGGCTGGCCGACCACGCCGTCTCCGGCACGGTCCTCTTCCCCGGCACCGCGTTCCTCGAGCTCGCGATCCAGGCCGGGGACCAGGTCGGCTGCGACCAGGTCGAGGAGCTGACCCTCCAGGCGCCGCTCATCCTCCCCGCCCGTGGCGCGCTCACCCTCCGCGTCACCGCAGGGGAACCCGACGAGAGCGGACGGCGCCCGCTGAACGTCCACTCCCGCCCCGAGGGCGCCGGGTTCGGCGAGCCGTGGACCCCGCACGCCACCGGCACGCTCGCCACCGCCGCACCGGCCACCCCCGCGGAGCTGACCGCGTGGCCTCCGGCGGACGCCACCGAACTCGACGTCAGCGACATGTACGAGCGGTACGCGGCGGGCGGCTTCGGCTACGGCCCCTCGTTCCAGGGCCTGCGGGCCGCCTGGCTGCGCGGCGACGAGGTGTTCGCCGAGATACGGCTGGCCCAGGAGCAGCGGTCGGCCGCCGCCGCGTACGGGATCCACCCGGCGCTGCTCGACGCCTCCCTGCACGGCATCGCACTCGGCACCCTCTTCGCCGGAGAGGACCCCGGGACGGCGCAGGGGCGGCTGCCGTTCTCCTGGACCGGGGTGTCGCTGCACGCCGCCGGGGCCGACGAGGTGCGGGTGAGGATCTCCCCGGCCGGGGAGGACACCGTGGCGCTCGCGGTGGCCGACCCCACCGGCCGCCCGGTGGCCACCGTCGAGGGCCTGCTGCTGCGGAAGATGACCGGCGACCAGCTCAGCGGCGCCCGCGCCGCGAGCAACGAGGCACTGTTCCAGCTCGACTGGCCCGCTCTCGCCGGTTCCGCCCCGGCCACCCCGCTGACCCGGGCCGCGCTGGTCGGCGACGACGGACTGGAGGTGACCGAGAGCCTCTTCGCCGCCGGGGTCCACCTGGAGTCGTATGTGGACCTGGCGTCGCTGGGCGCGGCCGTCGACGCCGGTACGGCCGCCCCCGCGGCGGTCCTGGTGTGCTGCCAGACCGGGCCCGGCGCACCGGCCGACGCGGTACGGGCCTCCCTGGGCACCGCCCTGGAGCTGGCCCGGAGCTGGTCGGCCGATGAGCGGTTCGCCGACTCCCGGCTGGTGTTCATCACCCGCGGCGCCGTGGCCACCGCGCCCGGCGCGGACGTCACCGATCTGCCCGGCGCCGCCGTCTGGGGCCTGGTGCGCTCCGCGCAGTCGGAGAACCCCGACCGGTTCACCCTCGTCGACCTCGACCAGCACGAGGAGTCCGTACGGGCCCTCCCGGCGGTCCTCCCCTCCGGTGAGCCGCAGCTCGCCCTGCGGGCCGGCCAGGCGCACACCCCGCGGCTCGCCCGCGCCCAGGGCGAGACCGGCGCCACGCGTGCGCTGGACCCCGAGGGCACCGTTCTGATCACCGGCGCCACCGGGACGCTCGGCGGGTTGCTCGCCCGCCACCTGGTGACCCGGCACGGTGTCCGCCATCTGCTGCTGACCAGCCGCCGGGGACCGGCCGCCGGGGGCGCCGGGCGGCTGCGGGACGAACTGACCGCGCTCGGCGCCACCGTGACCGTGGCGGCGTGCGACACCGCCGACCGGGACGCCGTGGCCGCCCTGGTGGCCCAGGTGCCCGGCGACCACCCGCTGACCGGGGTGTTCCACACCGCCGGGGTCCTGGACGACGGGGTGATCTCCTCGCTCACCCCCGAGCGGATGGACACGGTGCTGCGGCCCAAGGCCGACGCCGTACTCCACCTCCACGAGGCCACCCGGGAGCTGGACCTGGCCGCGTTCGTGCTCTTCTCCTCGGCCGCCGGGGTGCTCGGCGGCGCCGGACAGGGCAACTACGCGGCCGCCAATGGCTTCCTCGACGCCTTCGCGCAGGCCCGCAGGGCACAGGGGCTGCCCGCCCACTCCCTCGCCTGGGGGCTGTGGGCGCAGACCAGCACGATGACCGGTACGGCGGACACGGCCGGGGCCGCCCGCTCGGGCGTGGCCGCGCTCACCTCCGAACAGGGCATGGAACTGCTCGACACCGCCCTCGCCCTGGACACTCCGCTGCTGATCCCGATGCGGCTCGACCTCGCGGCGCTGCGCGCGAACGCCGGATCCGGCTCGGTGCCGCTGCTGCTGCGCGGACTGGTGCGGGCACCGGCGCGCCGGGCGGGCGCGACCACGCGCGCCGGCTCACCGGGCGGCGACTCCGCGCTGCGGGAACGGCTCGCCGGGCTGTTGGAGGCCGAACAGGACGCCGTACTGGTGGAGTTGGTGCAAACGCAGGTGGCCACCGTGCTCGGCCACCCGGACCCGTCCGCCATCGGCGCCACCCATGAGTTCGTGGACTCCGGCTTCGACTCGCTCACCGCGGTCGAGCTGCGCAACCGGCTGAACGCGGCCACCGGGCTGAGGCTTCCCGCCACGCTCGTCTTCGACCACGAGACGCCCACCGATCTGGCCGCCCGGCTCCGCTCGGACCTGGCCGCGGCCCGGCAGTCGGGCCCGTCCGGGGAGACACCCACGGGCACGACGGCCGCCGCCGCGGGTGAGTCCACCACGCTGAGCGCGCTCTACACCCAGGCGTTCGAGACCGGGAAATGGAAAGAGATCTTCGACCTGCTGCACGCCACGGCGGCGCTGCGGCCCCGGTTCAGCGCCACCTCCGAGCTGGAGAAGCTGCCGACGCCGGTCAGGCTCAGCAAGGGCCCGGCCGAACAGCACATGTTCTGCTTCTCCTCGTGCCTGGCGGTCGCGGGCATCCACCAGTACGCGCGGTTCGCGGCCTCGCAGCGGGGCCGGCGCGATGTGTCGGCGCTCGCGCTGCCGGGCTTCGGCCGCGGCGAGCCCCTTCCGGAGACGGCGGACGCGGTGGTCGCCGCCCAGGCCGAGGCGGTGGCGCAGGCCGCGGACGGGGCGCCGATCGTGCTGCTGGGCTCCTCGGCGGGCGGCTGGTTCGCCCATGCGGCGGCGGGACATCTGGAGCGGATGGGCATTCAGCCGACCGCGGTGGTGCTGGTGGACACGTACGTGCCCAAGAGCAGCATCCTCAACCAGTTCGGGCTCTCGCTCATGGACGGGATGACCGAGCGCGAGGGCGTGTTCGTCACCATGGACGACGACCGGCTGTCGGCCATGGGCTGGTATCTCAATCTCTTCGGACGCTGGGATCCCGAGCCGATCGCGACCCCCACCCTCCTCGTGCGCGCGCTGGAGCCGCTGTCCACCGGTTCGCTGAAGCTGGAGGAGCTGCCCGACTGGCGGTCCTTCTGGGAGCTGCCGCACGACGTCGTCGATGTGCGCGGCAACCACTTCACCATGATGGAGGACCACTCCCTCCCCACCGCCCAGGCCATCGAGGACTGGCTGGAGTCCCTGCCGCGCGACGGCGCCTGACCCCGCCCCGCACCCGCCGCCGAGGCGCCCTCCCGTACCGCGAAAGGAACGACGACCATGGCGTTGCCCGTCACCGATGAGAGCCTGTGGTTCCGCAGGTTCCATCCGCGCCCGGAGGCCGAGGTCAGCCTGGTCTGCCTGCCGCACGCCGGAGGAGCCGCCAGCTTCTACTTCCCCATCTCCGAGCTGCTGCCGCCGACCGTGGAGGCGCTGGCCGTCCAGTATCCGGGACGGCAGGATCGCCGCCATGACACGCCCATCGAGAACATCCATGAGATGGCGCGCGAGATCTTCGAGGCGCTGACGCCACTGACGGCACACCGGCCGATCGCGCTGTTCGGCCACAGCATGGGCGCGAGCGTCGGGTTCGAGCTGGCCCGGCTGATCGAAGGGGAGCTGGGGACCGTGCCCGTGGCGCTCTTCGCCTCGGGCCGGCCCGCGCCCTCGCACCACCGGAGCCTGGACATCCACCGGCGCGACGACGCCGGGCTCATCGCCGAGCTCCAACTGGTCAGCGGGACCGACTCGCGGATCCTCGGCGACGCCGAACTGCTGCGGCTGACCCTGCCGGCCATCCGCAGCGACTACAAGGCGGCCGAGACCTATGAGTACCGGCCCGGCGCCAGGCTGCGCTGCGACATCGTGGGGCTCGCCGGCGACAGCGACATCCGGGTCAGGGCCCCGGAGATGGCGGGCTGGCGGGAGCACACCTCGGGCTCCTTCCGGCTGGAGGTCTTCTCCGGCGGCCACTTCTACCTGGGTGAACAGAAGGCAGCGGTGGCCGGAGTCATCACGGACACCCTCCGGGCGGCCACCGCCCGCCCCCGACGACCTATCGACTGAGAGAGAAACCGACGATGCGTATCCTATTCGCGACGGTGTCCGAGAAATCGCACCTGTTCACCATGGTCCCGCTCGCCTGGTCGCTGGCCGCGGCCGGCCACGAGGTGCAAGTCGCCAGCAACCCAGCGCTGACCGAGCACATCAAGAGCACCGGTCTGACGGCCGTCACCGTCGGCACGGACCACAATCTCCACGAGATGCTGACGGAGAACCGCGACTCGCTGGAGAACCCGCTGTCCGACTGGTCCGCTCCGGACCTCGATCAGCACTCCTGGGAACAGGTGCTGATGAAGTTCAAGGTCAGCGTGATGTTCGCGTACCAGACCTACAACGACTGCATGGTCCACGAGCTGGTGGCCTACGCCCGCGACTGGCAGCCCGATCTGATCATCTGGGACCCGGTCAGCTACGCGGGCCCGGTGGCCGCCCGGGTCGTGGGCGCCGCCCACGCCCGGCTGCTGTGGTGTATCGACATCTACTCCAAGATGCGCGAAGTGTTCCTGACCCGCCTCGCGGAGCAGCCCGAGGAGCGCCGTGAGGACCCGATGGCCGACTGGCTCGGCGGCATCCTCGCCCGCTACGACCGCACCTTCGACGAGGAGGTCGTGGTCGGCCAGTGGACCATCGACCAGATCCCCACCAGCCTTCAGCTTCCGCTGTCGGTCCAGCGGGTCCCGGTCCGCTATCTGCCCTACAACGGCCCCTGTGAGATCCCGGACTGGCTGCGCGAGGTCCCCGAGCGGCCGCGGGTCGTGCTGACCTCCGGTGTCTCCGCACGGGCGGCCCTGGGCGGCACCTTCATGCCCGTCACCGACATCATCGACACCCTCGGGACCATGGACATCGACGTGGTGGCCGCGCTGCCGCCCGAGGAGGTCGGGGCCCTGGAGAAGATCCCCGCCAACACCCGCATCGTCGACTTCGTCCCGCTGCACGCCCTGCTGCCCGGCGCCTCGGTCCTCATCCACCACGGCGGCTTCGGCTCCTGGGGCACCGCACTGGTCAACGGCGTACCGCAGTTCATCCCCACCATCCGCTACGGCGACTGGTGGAACAAGGCGACCCGTCTGCACGAGGCCGGTGCCGGACTCGCCGTGCACGCCTCCGAGCTGACCACCGAGGTGCTGCGGGAGAGCGTCGAACGGCTGCTGGGGGACGCCACGTACAAGGAGAGCGCCGAGCGGCTGCGCGAGGAGAACCTGCACACGCCCACCCCGCACGATGTGGTGCCGGTGCTGGAGAAGCTCACCGTGGAGCACGGCCGATGAAGGTGCGTGAGCTGGCGGTCTCCGGCGCCTACGAGTTCAGCCCGGACGTCCACCGCGACGAGCGCGGCGCGTTCGTCGCCCACTACACCGAAGCGGCCTTCGCCGCGGCCGTCGGGCATCCGCTGCGCCTGGGCCAGAACCACCACAGCGTCTCCCGGCGCGGCACCGTCCGCGGGGTGCACTACGCGGACGTACCCCCGGGCCAGGCCAAGATGGTGACCTGCACCAGCGGCGAACTCCTCGACGTGGTCGTGGACTTGAGGATGGGCTCGCCCACCTTCGGCCACTGGGACAGCGTGCGCCTGGACCCCGTCTCGTACCGGGCGGTGTATCTGGAGGAGGGCCTCGGCCACGCCTTCATCGCGCTGCGGGACGACACCGTGGCGGCCTATCTGAACTCGGCGGAGTACAACCCGGGCGCCGAGCACGAGATCGACCCCTTCGACCCGGCGCTCGGCCTGCCCTGGCCCACGGACCTGGAGTATCTGGTCTCCCAGCGCGACCGGAACGCCCCCGGGCTGGCCGAGGCCGAACGGGCGGGCCTGCTGCCGTCCTACGAGGTCTGCCGGGCGCTGCACCCCCGGCGTGACTGACCCGGCCGTGGCGTACCCCCCTCCACCGATCGGTTGATGCGGCCGGTCAGCCGGTGGGTGGAGGGAGGATCAGCCCGGTGGGCAGCCGATGGGCCGATCCGCGGGGGATACCCGCTTCCTACGGTGGAAGAGTGAAGGAACCGAGCGAGGAGGACCCGGGCCGATGCCGCTGATCGAGGTCAGTAACCTGCGGAAGGAATACCGCAATCACGTCGCGGTACAGGACGTGTCCTTCTCCGTGGAGGAGGGTGAGATCTTCGGCATCCTGGGCCCCAACGGCGCGGGCAAGACCACCGCCGTGGAGTGCATCGAGGGGATGCGCAAACGGGACGGTGGCGAGATCTCCGTGATGGGCCTGGACCCGCTGAAGGATCTCGCCGAGCTGCGCGAGTCCATCGGGATCCAGCTCCAGCAGAGCGAACTGCCCCCCAAGATGAAGGTGTGGGAGGCGCTCGAGCTCTACAGCACCTTCTACCGCGACCCCGTCGACTGGCGCGAGCTCATCAAGGACTGGGGCCTGTCGGGCAAGGCCGACACGCCCTACGGATCGCTGTCCGGTGGACAGCAGCAGCGGCTGTCCATCGCGCTCGCCCTCGTCGGCAACCCCAGGATCGCCGTCTTCGACGAGCTGACCACCGCACTGGACCCGCACGCCCGGCGCGAGACCTGGAAGCTGATCGAGAAGGTCAGGGAGCAGGACGTGACCGTGCTGCTGGTCACCCACTTCATGGAGGAGGCCGAGCGGCTCTGCGACCGGATCGCCATCATCGAATCCGGCCGGGTCGTCGCCCTGGACACCCCCTCCGGACTGGTGTCCCGGGTCGATGAGCAGCAGATCATCCGGTTCAAGCCGTCCGTGCCGATGGACGACGAACTGCTGACCTCGCTGCCCGAGGTGAGCAGTGTGACCCGGTCCAAGTCGCAGGTGACAGTGGTCGGCAAGGGCAATGTCGTCTACGCGGTGATCTCCGTCCTGGCCCGCAATCAGATCGTGGCGAACGAACTCCGCCTGGAACAGGCGAGTCTCGATGACGCCTTCGTTGCCCTGACCGGCTCCAAGCCCGCCAACTGAACCGCCGAGGAGATCTCTGCCATGTCCGGGCGCACCAAGCTCACCTTCGTCGAGAGCAAGCTGTTCCTGCGCGATCCCACCGCGGTGTTCTTCGTCATCGCGCTGCCCATCATGCTGCTGGCCATCTTCCACTTCGTCACCACCAAGTCCAACGACGACGCCGCCACCAAGGAGTCGATGGCCGCGTTCGTCCCCGCGATGGCCATGTCGCTGTGTCTGACGATGCTGGCCCTCAACCTGCTGCCCACGACGCTGGCGACCTACCGGGAGAAGGGCATCCTGCGGCGCCTGGCCGCGAGCCCCGTCCATCCGGGGAATCTGCTGATCGCCCAGCTCTTCATCAACCTGGTCACCGCGGCGGTCTCCGCGGTGCTGGTGCTCATCGTCGGCAAGGCCGCCTTCGACACCAAGCTGCCCGGTGACGTCCCCGCCTTCCTGGTGAGCTTCGCCCTGGGCACCTGGGCGCTGTTCTCCATCGGCCTGGTCATCGCGGCCATCGCGCCGAGCAGCAAGTCGGCCACCGCGATGGGCCTTTCCCTGCTCTTCCCCAGCCTCTTCTTCGGCGGGGCGTTCCTCCCCAAGGAGGATCTGCCCGAGACCGTGTCCACCATCGGCGACTACACCCCGCTGGGCGCCGCGCTGCAGGCGCTGCGCGACTCCTGGGAGAACCAGTGGCCGCAGGCGCTGCACCTGACCGTCCTCGGGGTGATCGCGGTGGCCGCCACCGCGGCCGCGGCCAAGCTGTTCCGCTGGGAGTGAGGTGAGCGCGTCCAAGGACGACGGCGGACGGTGGGAGCGGCACTCCGACATCCTGTTCGGAGGGCTGCCCTACCTTCTGCTGTTTCTGTCCACGGCCCTGAGCGTGGTCCACGGCCCGCCGCCGGCCCGTCGGCTGCTCACCACGCTCGGCCTGGCGGCGCTGGCCGCCCTCTGGATCCTGGGCACCTACACCCTGCCGACGGGCCGCCGCAGCAGACAGCCGTACGGCATGGCGCGGACTGCCGTCTACTTCGCCGGGCTGCTCGCCCTCTCCGCCGCGCTGATGGCACGGGACCAGGTGTTCATGGTCTTCGCCGCCACCGGGTTCCTGCAGGCGCTGGTGCTGCTGCCGACGGTCTGGGCGCTGGTGTCCGTGGCGGCCACCTCGTTCGTCGTCAACACCGTGCCGGACGGATTCCCGCGCCTCACGACCGGCGCGGTGGTCGGCTATATCGCCGCCATCGCCTTCCAGACCGTGGTGATCGGCTGGATCAATCTGCTGTCGAGCCGGCTGAACGAACAGCATCAGCGGCGCAAACGGACCGTGGCCGAACTCCGGTCGGCGCTCAACGAGAACGCCGGGCTCCACGCCCAGCTCATCACCCAGGCGCGTGAGGCCGGAGTGCTGGACGAGCGCCAGCGGATGGCGGGGGAGATCCATGACACCCTCGCCCAGGGGCTGGCCGGCATCATCCGGCAGTTGGAAGCCGTCGAACACGCCGAAGGCGACCGCGAGGTGTGGCGCCGCCATCTCGTCGCGGCCAAGGACCTGGCCCGGGACAGCCTGGCCGAGGCGCGCCGGTCGGTCCAGGCGCTCCGCCCCGAGCAACTGGAGTCCCGGACGCTGCCCGACGCCCTGGTGTGCCTGGTCGAGGGCTGGTCACGGGGGCGGGAGGCGAAGGTCGCGTTCGCGACGACCGGGACCGCCACCCCCGTCCACGCCGAACTGGAGGCCACGCTCTACCGGGTGGCACAGGAGGCCCTCGCCAACATCGCCAAGCACGCCGAGGCGTCGAAGGTGGGCATCACCCTCTCGTACATGGAGGACGTGGTCGTCCTCGATGTGCTCGACGACGGCGTCGGATTCGACCCCGCGGCCGCGGCGGCCGCGGCCGGCACCTCCGGTGACCACGGGCTGGGGCTTGTGGCGATGCGGCGCCGACTGGGCCGGGTCGCCGGTACGTTGGACATCGAAAGCGCCCGTGGCGAGGGCACCGCCATCAGCGCGGCCGTCCCCGTCATCCCCCAGGAAGCCGGTGCATGAGCGGAATCACCCCCAGCCGTAACAACGCCCCCAGCGATCACACCCCCATCGATAACCCCCACAACGGCGGCGCCCACCGCCCCGCCGCCGCGCCCATCCGCATCCTCATCGTGGACGACCACCCGGTGGTCCGCGACGGGCTGCGCGGGGTGCTGGAGCGGGACCCCGACTTCACGGTGATCGGCGAGGCCGGTGACGGTGCCGAGGCCGTCGAACTGTACGAGCGGCGGCCGGCCGATGTGGTCCTGATGGATCTGCGCATGCCCCGGATGGGCGGGGTCGAGGCCATCAAACGGCTGCTGCGCGGCGATCCGGACGCCCGGATCCTGGTCCTGACCACCTATGACACCGACAGCGACGTCATGGGCGCCCTGGCCGCCGGGGCGACCGGCTATCTCCTCAAGGACACCCCGCGCGAGGAGCTGACCCGCGCCGTGCGGTCCGCCTCCTCGGGCCAGTCCGTTCTCTCGCCCGCGGTCACCGGACGGGTTCTCGGCCAGGTCCGCAAACCCACCCAGGGACCGCTGAGCGACCGTGAACTCCAAGTGCTCAGGCTTATCGCGGACGGGGCCACGAATCGACAGGCCGCGGCGGCGTTGTTCATCAGTCAGGCGACGGTGAAGACACATCTGCTGCATGTCTACGAGAAACTCGGGGTGAAGGATCGCGCGGCAGCAGTCAGCGAGGCCCATAAACGACATCTATTCCAATGACATCGCAGGTCGGAGCCGTAATAGGGGTGGCAGATAGGGGTGGATGAGGGTAGGGGTTGTTCCGCCTGAAGCGGCGCCAATACGGTGGCGATATGGCCCACATGCGAGATCGGCAGGCCGTTGTGATCGGCGGCACCGGATTCATCGGGCGACATATCTGCAGGGCTCTCACCAAACGCGGATATGAAGTCCTGGCAATAGCGAGAAAACCCGCCGAACCCATTCCCGGAGTCGTATTTCTGCCCCTTGACGCGGTATCCGCGCCGAGCGACGACATCGCCCGGGCCGCGAAGTCCGCCGATCTCGTCGTCAACGCCGCGGGCGACAGTTGGGAGGGCGACGAGGCGAGCATGACGGCCTCGCACATCCCGCTCGTCGACCGGCTGGTGGACGCCGTGGCGACCCTCCCCAGGCGGCCGCGGCTGGTCCATCTGGGCTCGGTGCACGAGTACGGCCCGGTCCCCGACGGCACGGCCATCACCGAGGACCACCCCACCGCCCCCCACACCCCCTACGCCCGCACCAAGCTCGTCGGCAGCCGGATCGTCCTGGGCGCGGCGGACGCGGGCCGCATCGACGGCTGTGTTCTGCGCGTCACCAACGTCTGCGGACCGGGCACTCCCCGGGGCAGCTTCCTCGGCGGACTCGCCCACCGGCTGCGCCGGACGACCGAGGACGCTCCGCTCTCCCTCACCCTCGTCGACGACCAGCGCGACTTCATCGACGTCCGCGACGTCGCCGAGGCCGTGGCGCTGGCCGCGAGCAGCCCGGTGACCGGCCGGGCGATCAACATCGGGCAGGGCGACGCCTCCAGCATGCGCGAACTGGCCTGGCTGCTGATCTCCGCCTCCCAGGTCCCCGCGGATCTGGTGCGCGAGGAGAGCGGCGCCGTGCACAGCAAGGGCGGTAGCTGGACCCAGGCCGACATCCGCCTCGCCCGGCGGCTCATGGGCTGGTCCCCGAAGGTGGCGCTGAAGGAATCCCTCCACGACCTGTGGGCCGCCTCCGCCACCTCGAGCCGACCGGCTGCCGCGGCGGCCCGTACCGAAGGACACTGATGGAGTACACCTATCTCGGACGTACCGGCCTCAAGGTGAGCCGGGTGTGCCTGGGCACCTTGAACCTCGGGGTCAGGGCGAGCGACGAGGAGAGCCACGCGATCCTGGACACCGCACTCGACCGCGGGGTCAACTTCGTCGACACCGCCAACCAGTACGGCTGGCAGAAGCACAAGGGCTACACGGAGGAGTTCCTCGGCGGCTGGTTCGCCCAGGGAGGCGGCCGGCGCGAGAAGGTCGTGCTGGGCACCAAGGTGTTCAACCCGATGAGCGACTGGCCCAATGACTCGGGGCTGTCCGCCCGGCACATCATCGCCTCCTGCGAGGACTCGCTGCGCCGGCTGGGCACCGACTGGATCGACCTGTTCCAGATGCACCACATCGACCGCCACGCCCCCTGGGAGGAGGTGTGGCAGGCGATGGAGACGCTGACCCGGCAGGGCAAGGTGCGCTACGTCGGCTCGTCCAACTTCGCCGGCTGGCATATCGCCGAGGCCCAGGAGACCGCCGCCCGCCGCCACTTCCTCGGCATCGTCTCCGAGCAGAGCGTCTACAACCTCGTCACCCGCCATATCGAACTGGAGCTGATCCCCGCCGCCCAGCGGTACGGGGTCGGGGTGCTCGCCTGGTCCCCGCTGCACGGCGGACTGCTCAGCGGGGCGCTGCGCAAGCTGGCCGAGGGCACCGCGATGAAGACCGCCCAGGGCCGGGCGGCCCAGGCGCTGGAAGTCCACCGGGACGCCGTCGCCGCGTACGAGAAGCTGTGCGACGGCCTCGGCGCCGACCCGGCCGAGGTGGGCCTGGCCTGGGTGATGGGCCGCCCCGGCATCACCGCGCCGGTCATCGGGCCGCGCAGCCTTGACCAGCTCGAAGGGGCCTGCAACGCCATGGAGCTGACGCTGCCGGCCGAGGTGCTGACCGAACTGGACCGGCTGTTCCCGCCGATCGGCAACGGCGGCCCCGGGCCGGAGGCGTGGGCGTGGTGAAAACGCTCCAGGAGCGGCTGGTCCGTTCGGCCGCCACCGTCGACAGCTCGGTGACCCTGCTCGCCGACTTCCAGCGCTGGTTCCGGGAGCGCGTCGACGCCGACGAGTCCCGGGTCGAGATCATTCCGTTCGAGGCGATGCGCGGCTGGGCCTTCGCACCGGACACCCACAACCTCGTCCATGAGACCGGCCGGTTCTTCAGCGTCGAGGGCATCCGGGTGCGGATGCCCGGGGCGCCGGTGGAGGAGTGGCGCCAGCCGATCCTCCACCAGCCGGAGATCGGCATCCTCGGCATCCTGGTCAAGGACTTCGACGGCGTACCGCACTTCCTGATGCAGGCCAAGATGGAGCCGGGCAACCACGGCGGGCTGCAGCTCTCGCCCACCGTCCAGGCGACCCGCAGCAACTACACGCGCGTGCACAAGGGCCGGGCCGTGCCGTATGTGGAGTACTTCCAGCAGGCGGAACGGCACCGGGTGCTCGCCGACGTCCGCCAGTCGGAGCAGGGCAGTTGGTTCTTCCACAAGCGCAACCGCAACATGCTGGTCGAGGTCGCCCCGGAGACGGACGTCGAGGTGCGCGACGGCTTCCGCTGGCTGACACTGGGCCAGCTTCACCATCTGCTGGCCGTGGAGGACCTGGTGAACATGGACGCGCGCAGCGTCCTGGCCTGTCTGCCGCACTCCCCGCTGGACTCGGAGGAGACCTTCCCGGCCCTCGAGGCCCACAGCCGTCACCGCGACGCCGACATCCTGAGCTGGATCACCGGACTGCGCACCGAGCGCGAGGTGTGCACCGAGCGGATACCACTGCGGGAGACGGCCGGCTGGCACCGCAGTGCCCATCGGATCTCCCATGAGAGCGGGCGCTTCTTCAGCGTGATGGCCGTGGACGTCACCGCCGGCGGCCGTGAGGTGGGCGGCTGGACCCAGCCCATGATCGAGCCCCATGGCCCGGGCGTGGCGGCCTTCCTGCTGGCCTACGCCGACCAGGTGCCGCATGTGCTGGTGCAGGCCCGCGCCGAACCCGGCTACACGGATGTGGTGGAGCTGGCCCCCACCGTGCAGTGCACACCGCGCAACTACACCCATCTGCCCGAGCGGGCCACCCCGCCGTTCCTCCGGGAGGTGGTGGAGGCGACGGCCGACCGGGTGCGGTTCGACACCGTGCTCTCCGAGGAGGGCGGCCGTTTCTTCCACGCCTTCAATCGCTATCTCGTCGTGGAGACCGAGATGAGCGCCGTCCCCGAGGAGCCGTCGCACTACCGCTGGATGGCCGTGCGTCAGCTCCTCGACCTGATACGCCACAGCCATTACGTCAATGTCGAGGCCCGCACGCTCATCGCCTGTCTGCACTCCCTGGCGGCATAGGGGGGCCACCTAGGGGGCCGGACCTGGGCGGATGTAGGGGTTATTCGGATCGTGGCCGCTGCCATAGCCTCCGGGACACAGAGTGCCCGGGGCGGTACATCGGAGGACATGTCATGCAGGACATCATCAGCGCCGTGCTGGCAGAGGATGCGGTGGCCGCGGATTTCGCCGCCTTGAGCGTGCCCGAGTCGTATCGGGGCGCGGTGATCCTCAAAGAGGAATCCGAGATGTTCGAGGGCATGGCGACCAAGGACAAGGACCCCCAGAAGTCGCTCCACATCCGTGAGGTGCCCACGCCCGAACCGGGCCCGGGCGAGGCGGTGATCGCGGTCATGGCCGGCGCGATCAACTACAACACCGTGTGGAGCGCCATCTTCGAGCCGCTGCCGACCTTCGGCTTCCTGGAGCGGTACGCACGGACCGACGACCCCGGAGCGGCCCGCCACGACCAGCCCTACCACGTCCTCGGCTCCGATCTGGCCGGTGTGGTGCTGCGCACCGGGCCGGGGGTGCGCCACTGGAAGCCCGGCGACCGGGTGGTGGCCCACTGCCTGTCCATCGAACTGCGCTCACCGGACGGCCACGACGACAGCATGCTCGACCCGGAGCAGCGCATCTGGGGCTTCGAGACCAACTTCGGCGGGCTCGCCGAGCTCTCGCTGGTCAAGGCCAACCAACTGATGCCGATGCCCGCCCACCTCACCTGGGAGGAGGCCGCGTCCTCGGGCCTGGTCAATTCCACGGCGTACCGGCAGCTCGTCTCCCGCAACGGCGCCCAGATGAAACAGGGCGATGTGACCCTCATCTGGGGCGCGGCCGGTGGCCTCGGCTCGTACGCCACCCAACTGGCCGTCAACGGCGGGGCCATCCCGGTGTGCGTGGTCTCCGGGCAGCGCAAGGCCGAACTCGTCCGCTCCATGGGGGCCGAGCTGGTCATCGACCGGGCCGAGGAGGGCTATCGGTTCTGGAAGGACGCGTCCACACCCGATCCCAAGGAGTGGAAGCGCTTCGGCGCCCGGATCCGCCAACTCACCGGCGGCGACGATCCGGACATCGTCCTGGAGCACCCCGGCCGGGAAACCTTCGGCGCCAGTGTGTACGTGGCGCGGCGCGGCGGAACGATCGTCACCTGCGCCTCGACGTCCGGCTACCGCCATGAGTACGACAACCGCTATCTGTGGATGGCGCTCAAGCGGATCATCGGCACCCACTTCGCCAACTACCGGGAGGCATGGGCGGCCAACCGGCTGATCGAGAAGGGGATGGTGCACCCCACGCTCTCCAAGGTCTATCCGCTCGCGGCGGTCGGCACGGCCACCCAGGACGTCCACCGCAACCGCCACTCCGGGAAGGTCGGCGTCCTGTGCCTGGCCCCGGAGGAGGGCCTGGGGGTGCGCGATCCGGAGCTGCGCGAGCGCCATCTGCCGTCCATCAACCGCTTCCGCCAGGACTGAGCCGGCCCACGGCCGCGCTCAGGACGCGGCCGGCACCACCGGCCGCCAGGGCGCGAACGGACTCGCCCCGCGCGGCAGCGCTCCGGCCAGCTCCGGGCAGTGCCGCAGGATCACCGACGTCATGCTGGACTTCTCCACCCAGTCCAGCCCCAGCGGCGTGTACACCTCGGGCCGGAAGTCCACGGTCAGAAGGCGATCGTCCTGAATCCGCCGGGTGGCCATGAGCAGCAGGACATGGCACGCCGTCCCGCTGAAGCCGGACCCCTCGGGCGGGTTCTCCGCGAACAGCCCCACCATGGTGTCGATCTCATTGACCGAGGCGTAGACCTCCTCGAGCCGCGCGACCGTGTCCTGATCGGGGGACAGCTCCTCGAAGGAGCGGATCCGCGCTCTGCCCAGCCGGGCCCGGAAGTCGTTGTACCGCGGTACGCCCCGCCGCCGGGCCCGCATCAGATCCGCCACCGGCAGATCGAGGAGCTCGCCGTCCCGCTCGCAACGCCGCAGTGCGCGCGGGTAGTTGTGGAGGGTGATCGCGCCCGGATGGGCGATGCCGAAGGAATAGAGGGCGTCGGCGAGCCCCGTCTTGCGCATCACCGCCTCGGCCGCCGCGCCCCGCACCTCGTCGAAGCCGAGCAACCGCGACCGCCGCCCGAAGCGGTGGTCGCACAGCTCGACGTCGTCCGGGACCAGCGGATGCGTCCGGTAGACCGTCATGAACTCCTCGGCGAGGGCGAACGGCACCCCGGGATGGTCCGGCACGCCGCCGGGACCGCCCGCCGACGCACTCGCCTCGAACAGCCACA
The DNA here is from genome assembly GCF_000147815.2 of Streptomyces violaceusniger Tu 4113. Classification (NCBI taxonomy): domain Bacteria; kingdom Bacillati; phylum Actinomycetota; class Actinomycetes; order Kitasatosporales; family Streptomycetaceae; genus Streptomyces; species Streptomyces violaceusniger. The sequence continues at coordinate 4,049,974 of NC_015957.1, forward strand.
GGCCGAGCCGGGACAGCCAATGGGCGGGCGGACCCTGCCAGTTGGTCTTCGAGCCGAGGTCGATCACCTCGGTGGCGAGGACCGCCGGAATCCACTCCACCGTATGGATCTTGGCGATGAGCGCGGAGACCACCAGCCGGGCCGTGTGATGCACCGACTCCTCGTCCATCGCCGGATGGGTGCGGCGCAGCGCCTCGCACACCGCCTCGTGCTCCCGGGCGAAGAGCGTGTGCATCGAGCTGAGCCCCAGCCACCAGGCGCCGGCCGAGCCGATCGGCGGCACCCCGCCCGGGCCCAGTGGCAGATGGCCCTCCTCCAGGCACGGCCCGGCGCCGCCGTACACCTGCGAGCCGTCCCACCGATGGGAGGTGGCGTCGACCCAGTCCGGGAACTGGAAGTGGGTCCAGGCGGCCGCCAGGACATTGAGCGAGGTGGCGGGCCGGAAGCGCTCCCGGTGCAGCAGCCGTTCGCTGACCGTGGCGGGGTGGGGCACATGGATCAGATCGGGCCGGTGGACGGGTGACAGGCGACGGCCGACGGCGGCCCCGGCCACGTCTCTCCGTGCCCCGTCCTTTCGTGCCCCGTCCTTTCGCGCCACGCCCGGATCGCCGGTCGGGCCGTCGTACGAGCGCGCCACCCGCGGCCTCTCCCCGGCCGGGGCGGGGGCCGGATCGGGGCGCGGCGGCGCCTCGGACGGGGCCGCGTCGAGGAGGCCGAACCGGCGCAGCGCCCGGCCCAGCGCGACCGGGTTGAGCAGCCCCAGCGGGTCCGGCAGCCGATGCCACGGCACACAGCGGTTGACCAGGCCGAAGGCCGCGCGCACCGGCAGGTCGAAGGCCGCGCGCACCGGAACGGGCAGCAGCGCGGTGAGGCGCGGTTCGGAGGTGGGGTCTGGCTCGGTGGTGGGGCCTGGCTCGGCGGTGGGGCCTGGTTCGGCTGTGGGGAAGCGCAGACCGAGGCGGTGCGCCGCGGCGACCTCGTACGCGGCCTTGCGCGCCCGGTTGAGATTGCCCAGCGGGCGGAACTCCTCGGTGGTGTGCCAGGGGTTGAACGCCAGCAGCTCGACCCGGCGGGCCGCGGCCCGGGCCCGGGCGCCGTCCAGGTCCTGGCACGGCACGGTGAGCACCGCGACCGGGACGACCGGGGCGTCGCTCTCCCGCCACTCCACCGAGCCGTCCTCGACCGGCGTGCGGCGGTCGTCCAGATAGCGCTGCACACACAGCTCGAAGGCGATGTCGCCGGTGGACAGCCGCATCGCCAGCTCACGGTCGAGATAGTCGGGGTCGCCGCGGTCGGGCGGGGGAGCGGCGGTGCCGCCGGGCGCCGGACGGAGTTGATACCGCACCGGACCGGCCGGGCCCCACAGGATCGCGCCCCGGCTCCAGAAGGTCTCACGGGCCAGCGAGCCCACCGTATGGCGGGTGGCGATCCGCACATTGCGGCGCATCCGGTCGGCGGTGGCCCAGCCCACCGCCAGCGGCAGCCGGACGAAGAGCCCGAACGCCTTCTCCACGGTGCTCCCCGCGCCTGCCGTGGCCTTGGCGAAGGCGACGAACTCGTGCACATCGGCGGCATGGGACACCGGGAAGCTGGTGGCCAGCAGATCGTGGGTCTCCTCCGGACCGGCCTGGACCCGCACCGCCATCCGGCGCAGATCGGGTGTGGTGTCATGCCGTTCGGTGCCGCTCGCGCTGGACAGCCGCACCACGGCCGGGTACTCGGCGCCCGGCCGGGCGTATCCCACGCACAGCTCCGGCGGAAGGTCGTCATGGAACCGCAGCCGGGCGTTCTCCACACCCAGCGCCGCCTTGGCCCGGAAGGGGCGCAGGAGCTGCGGGGCGCCCGGGCTGTCCGCACCGCCGGGGCGTGCCCGCTGCATCCGCATCAGCTCGTGGGTCAGCTTCTCGAAGCGCCGCCGCTCGGCCTCGGGGCTGCCGCCCTCGTACGCCTCATAGCCCTCGTACGTCGCGCCTCGCGTCCCGCCCGTCGCCTCGTGCCGTGCCGCCTCGCCGACGCGTGCCGCCGCACCGCCGCGTACTGCCTCGCTTCGTACGGACTGCTGTTTGGTGTCGACCATGGGGAACGCTCCGTACGGGGCAGGCTGGGACGAGAAGGGACAAAAGAGACGGTAAGGGAGCGCCCGCGAGGCCGCAGCCCGGAGCGGTGCGCCGGTGGTAACCGGCTCCCTCCGGGATGCCCCGGGTGAATCGCCGCCGCCCTGCGGCACACTGGTGGCATGCCGGAGCTGCCCGAGGTGGAGGCCCTCACCGCGATCCTGGCCGAGCGCGCCGCCGGCCGGGAGATCGCCCGTGTCCTCCCCGTCGCGGTGAGCGTCCTGAAGACCTACGACCCGCCCCTGAGTGTGCTCGAAGGCCACACCATCACGGCGGCGGCCCGCCACGGCAAGTTCCTCGACCTGGCCACCGACGGCCCCCATCTGGTCGTCCACCTCGCCAAGGCCGGCTGGCTGCGCTGGCGGGACGGGCTCCCCGAGGCCCCGCCCCGCCCCGGCAAGGGTCCGCTCGCGCTGCGGCTGCTCCTGGCCGGTCCGGAGCGCTCCGGGTTCGACCTCACCGAGGCCGGGACGCGCAAGGGGCTCGCGGTGTACGTGGTCCGCGACCCCCAGGAGGTCCCCGGGATCGCCCGGCTGGGCCCGGACCCGCTCGAGGACTCCTTCACCCTGGAGGCGTTCGCCGGGCTGCTGCGCGGCGTACGCCACCGGATCAAGGGGGTGCTGCGCGACCAGAGCGTCATCGCCGGGATCGGCAACGCCTACTCCGACGAGATCCTGCACGCCGCCCGGATGTCGCCCTACCGGCTCGCCTCTGACCTCACCGAGGAGGAGATCGCCGGGGTGTACGAGGCGATGGGCGCCACGCTGCGCTCCGCCGTCGAGCGCTCCCACGGCCTGGCCGCCACCGACCTCAAGGGGGAGAAGCGCGGCGGCATGCGGGTGCACGGCCGCACCGGGCAGCCGTGTCCGGTGTGCGGGGACACCGTCCGCGAGGTGTCCTTCCGCGACTCCTCGCTGCAGTACTGCCCCACCTGCCAGACCGGCGGCAAGCCGCTCGCCGACCGGCGGCTGTCCCGGCTGCTCAAGTAGGCGCGGCTCACGTGGCGGAGCCGCTCACGTGGCGGGGCTGCTCATGCAGCGGGGTCGCTCATGCAGCGGGCCGCTCAGGCGGCGGGTTGCCGGAGCTGTCCCAAATGCCGCCCACCACCGGGTCGTTGAACTGGCGCTCTTGACCCGGGGGGCTCCGGTCCGCCATATGGTGCTGTCGCAACCCCATGACACGACCACCCCACGCCACGTCACGGAGCACCATGACCACAGCCCTGATCATCGGTGGCGGCATCGCCGGCACGGTGACCGCGATGGCCCTGCGGAAAGCCGGGATCGACGCGGTCGTCTACGAGACGTACCCCACGGACGCCACCGACGCGGGTGCGTTCCTCGTCGTCGCCGCCAACGGCCTGGAGGCATTGCGCACCATCGACGCCCATGAACCGGTGCTGGAGAACTCCTTCCCGGTCGGCCGCGTCGAGTTCATCAGCAACACCGGCAAGCGGCTCGGCAACCGGCCCATGTCCGGATCGCAGGACGGTGGCCTCGGCTCCGTCACACTCAAACGCGCCACCCTCGCCCGGGTGCTGCGCGAGGAGGCGGTGCGCCGCGGAGTGTGCATCGAACACGGCAAGCGGCTGCTGGCCGCACACTCCAGCCCCAACGGCCGGATCGTCTGCTCCTTCGCCGACGGCGGGCGCGCCGTGGGCGATGTGCTGATCGGCGCCGACGGCATCCACTCGCTCGTCCGCAGGGCCATCGACGCGGCCGCGCCCCGGCCCCGCTACACCGGGCAGCACACCGTCTGCGGCTACACCCGCGACGCCGAGCCGCCCCCGGACCCGGACGCCTACACCATGGTCTTCGGCAAGCAGGCGTTCTTCGGCTGTACCACCGCGCCGGACGGCGAGGTGTGGTGGTTCTGCAACGCCCCGGCCGAGGAGATGCCCAAGGGTGAGCTCGCCGCCATCACCGCCGAGGAGTGGCGGGAGCGGCTGCTGAGGCTCTTCGCCGAGGACAACACCCCGGCCGCCGACCTGGTCCGCGCCACCGGCGACTCCATCGTGGCCACCGCCGCCTACGACATCGTCTCCACCCCCACCTGGTCCGAGGAGGCCATGGTCATCGTCGGCGACGCCGCGCACGCCTGCGCGCCCAATGCCGCCCAGGGCGCGTCGATGGCCATCGAGGACGGTGTCGTGCTCGCCAAATGCCTGCGCGATCTGCGCTCGCCCCAGTCGGCTTTCGCCGCGTACGAGGCGCTGCGCCGGGAGCGGGTCGAGAAGGTCGCCGCCGCCAGTGCGGGCATGGCCCGCCGCACGGCGCCGGGACCCGTGGCGCGGGCCCTGCGCGATGCCACCATGCCGCGCAAGCTGGACCGGGCCGGCAACGGCGCCCCCGACTGGCTGACCGGCTACCGCATCGACTGGGACGAGCCGGTCGACGCGCAGACGGCCCGCCGGCGCCGCTGACCCACCGCGGCCCCGCCCCCGGACCGTACCGGGACCCTCCGGAACGCGGTCCCGGGGGCGGGGCCGCGTGGGCCCGACGTTTGGTCCGGGTTCTCACGGGCACTTGGTGCTCCCTGGCCCCGTATGCCCGGGAGATTCGTGTGAGCCCAGTACGCATAGTGATCGTCGGCGCCGGTTTCGCCGGTTACCAGGCCGCCCGTGAGCTCTCCCGCACCCTGCGGGGCGCGGCGGACATCGTCCTGATCAACCCCAACGACTACTTCCTGTATCTGCCGCTGCTGCCCGAAGTGGCGGCCGGGGTCCTGGAGCCCCGGCGGGTCTCGGTATCCCTCACCGGCACCCTGCCGCATGTCCGGCTGGTGCTGGGCGAGGTCCACGGCGTCGACCTGGACGCCCGCCGGGTCTCCTGGCGGGATCCGGACGGACGGTCCGGCGAGATGGCGTACGACCGTCTCATCCTCTCCGTCGGCAGCGTCAACAAACTGCTGCCGATCCCCGGTGTGGCCGAGCACGCCCATGGCTTCCGCGGCATGCCGGAGGCGCTCTTCCTGCGCGACCACGTCACCCGGCAGATCGAGATGTCCGGCACCAGCGAGGACCCGCGGGAGCGGGCCGCCCGCCGCACCTTCGTGGTGGTCGGCGCCGGCTACACCGGCACCGAGGTGGCCGCCCACGGGGTGCTCTTCACCGACTCGCTCGCGCGGAAGAACACCACGCTGCGCGACGCGCCGCGGCCCCGCTGGCTGCTGCTCGACATCGCCCCCCGGGTGCTGCCGGAGCTGGACAAGAAGCTGTCCCGCACGGCCGACCGGGTGCTGCGCAAACGGGGCGTGGAGATCCGCACCCGCACCACGGTCAAGGAGGCCACCTCGGAGGGCGTGCGGCTGGACGACGGCGAGTTCATCGACACCCGGTCGCTGATCTGGTGTGTCGGAGTGCGCCCCGACCCGCTGGTGGAGCAGCTCGGGCTGGCGACCGAACGCGGCCGGCTGCGGGTCGACCAGTATCTGGCCGTGCCCGGCCATCCAGAGGTGCTGGCGTGTGGGGACGCCGCCGCGGTACCCGATCTGACCCGGCCGGGCCAGTTCACCCCGATGACCGCACAGCACGCCCACCGGCAGGGAAAGGTCGCGGCCCACAACGTCCTGGCCGCCCTCGGGCGCGGCGCCCCCAAACCGTACAAACACCATGACCTCGGGTTCACCGTCGACCTCGGCGGGGCGCAGGCCGCCGCGGACCCGCTGCACATACCGCTGTCCGGGCCGATCGCGAACGCGGTCACCCGCGGCTATCACCTGATGGCGATGCCGGGGAACCGGATCCGGGTCGCCGCCGACTGGCTGCTCGACGCGGTGCTGCCACGTCAGGCGGTGCAGCTCGGGGTGGTCCCGCCGTGGGCGGTGCCGCTGGACACCGAATCGCCCGAGGTCGCGCAGACGGTACGGGCGGGTCGCGGCTGACCGTCGGCGAAACCTGGAAGGAGAACAATGCGACACGAACAACTCAGCGAGCTCGGGCAGCAGCTCCGTGTGGACTCGGTGCGCGCCGCCGATGCCGCCGGGTCCGGCCATCCCACATCGTCGATGTCGGCGGCGGACCTGATGGCCGTCCTGATGGGAAACCATCTGCGCTATGACTTCGAGCAGCCCGAGCGTCCGGGCAATGATCACCTGATCTTCTCCAAGGGCCATGCCTCCCCGCTGCTCTACTCGGTCTACAAGGCGGCCGGGGCCCTCCGTGACGAGGAGTTCCTCACCTTCCGCAAGCGCGGCAGCAGGCTGGAGGGCCACCCCACCCCGCGGCTGCCATGGGTGGACGTGGCCACCGGATCGCTCGGGCAGGGCCTGCCCTACGGCGTGGGCATGGCGCTGAGCGGCAAGCGGCTCGACCATGTGCCCTACCGCGTCTGGGTGCTGTGCGGCGACAGCGAGATGGCCGAGGGTTCGATGTGGGAGGCGTTCGAGCACGCGGGCTACGAGCGGCTGGACAACCTCATCGCCATCATCGATGTGAACCGGCTGGGCCAGCGCGGCCCCACCCGCCACGAATGGGATCTGGACGCCTACGCGCGGCGCATCCGCGCCTTCGACTGGCACACCATCGAGATCGACGGCCATGACATCGAGGCCATCGACCGCGCCTACGCCGAGGCGCTGTCCACCGTCGGCCGCCCCAGCGCCATCATCGCCCGCACCATGAAGGGCCGCGGCGTCGCCTCGGTGGAGAACCGCGAGGGGATGCACGGCAAGCCGCTGAAGAACGCGGAGGAGGCCATCGCCGAGCTCGGCGGCGTACGCAACATGGCCGTGCCGGTGCTCGGCCCGCCCTCGGTCTCTCCCACCCGGCCCTTCTCCGAGGGCCCGCTGGTCCTGCCGCACTACAACACCGGCGACTCGGTGCCCACCCGTGACGCGTTCGGCGAGGCGGTGGCCGCCGTCGGCACCGCCCGCGGTGCTGTGGTGGCACTCGACGGCGAGGTGGGCGACTCCACCCGGCTGGAGTACTTCCACAAGGAGCACCCCGAGCGGTACTTCGAGTTCTTCATCGCCGAGCAGCAACTGGTGGCCGCCGCCGTCGGCATGCAGGCCCGCGGCTGGAACCCGTACGTCTCCACCTTCGCGGCCTTCTTCACCCGTGCCTACGACTTCATCCGGATGGCCGCCATCAGCGACGCGGACCTCAACCTCATCGGCTCCCACGCCGGGGTGGCCATCGGTGAGGACGGCCCCTCGCAGATGGGCGTGGAGGACCTGGCGGCCATGCGGGCCGTGCACGGCAGCACGGTGCTCTACCCGTGCGACGCCAACCAGACCGCCCAGCTCACCGCGGCCATGGCCGCCGAATCCGGCATCCGCTATCTGCGCACCACCCGCGGCGGAACGCCGGTCATCTACCCGCCCTCCGAGACCTTCCCCATCGGCGGCTCCAAGGTCGTCCGCGCCACCGACGACGACCAGGTCACCCTCATCGGCGCGGGGGTCACCCTGCACGAGGCCATCGAGGCCGCCGACCGGCTCGCCCAGGAGGGCATCCGCGCCCGCGTCATCGACCTGTACTCGGTCAAGCCGGTGGACGCCGAGACGCTGCGCACCGCCGCCGAGGTGACGGGCCGGCTGATCACCGTGGAGGACCACCACCCCGAGGGCGGACTGGGCGACGCGGTGCTCGGGGCGTTCGACGACGGCCGCCCGGTGCCCCGGACGATCCGGCTCGCGGTGCGCATCATGCCGGGCTCCTCGACCCCCGCCGAGCAACTGAGCGACGCGGGGATCGACGCGGACGCGATCGTCGCGGCCGCGCGGGAACTGGTCGGCCGGGACGGCTGAGGACCGGGACGGCCAAGACCGGGACTGCCGAGGTCACGACGCGGCCGGAAGGAGCGGACACATGGGCATCAAGCAGGGCATGCGTGTGGTGGTGGTCGGCGCCACCGGAAACGCCGGTACGAGCGTCGTCCGCGCGCTCGGCGAGGCCCCGGACATCGAGTCGATCGTGGGCGTCGCCCGCAGGGTGCCCAACTGGTCGCCGCCGAAGACCACCTGGGTACGGGCGGACATCGGGCGGGACGCCGGTGCGGAGGCCGATCTCGTACGGCACTTCGAGGGCGCCGACGCGGTCGTCCACCTCGCCTGGCTGATCCAGCCCAGCCACCGGCCCGCCGTCACCTGGGACACCAATGTCCTCGGCAGCGTCCGGGTCTTCGAGGCGGTGGCGCGGGCGGAGGTGCCGGTGCTGGTGTACGCCTCCTCGGTGGGCGCCTACTCACCCGGCCCCGAGGACGGCCGCCCGGTGGACGAGTCCTGGCCCACCCACGGCTGGCCGGAGGCCGCGTACTGCCGTGAGAAGGCGTATGTGGAGCGGGTGCTCGACGCCTTCGAACGGGAACATCCGCAGATCCGGGTGGTGCGGATGCGGCCGGGCTTCCTCTTCAAAGAGGAGGCGGCGGCCGAGCAGCGCCGGCTGTTCATGGGGCCGTTCCTGCCCCGGCGGCTGATCCGCGCCGGCTTCCTGCCCGCGGTCTTCGACCTGCCCGGACTGCGCCTCCAGGTCCTGCACACCGACGACGCCGCCGAGGCGTACCGCCTGGCGCTCGGCCGGCAGGTGCGCGGCGCCTTCAACCTCGCGGCCGAACCGCCGGTCGACGGCGAGACGCTGGCCGGCCTCCTCGACGCACGGACGGTGCGGATCCCGCGCCTCGCCGCCCGCTCCGCCATGGCCACGGCCTGGCATCTGCACCTGCTGCCTCCCTCGCCCCAGCTTTTCGACGCGGCCCTGCGGCTCCCGCTGATGGACACCACCCGTGCCCAGGAGGAACTGGGCTGGCGGCCCCGGCACACCGCCGTCGAGACGCTCCGGGAGTTCCTCACCGGGCTGCGGCGCGGCACCGGTATGGATCAGACCGCCCCGCTGGCTGCCAAGCTGCCCGGCGGACGGCCCCGCGAGGCCGCGACGACCGGTGTGGGGGAGCGCCCCTGACCCCGAGCCCCTTGACCCCGAAGAGGGCCTCACCGGGGCCCCGGCCGGGTGGGAAACGGCCCCCAGCCGTGTGAGACGCGGCACATGAGACGGGCTCAGCGGCAGCACCGCCGCGGGGCCCGTCCCGCTGTGACCCATTGCCCCTCGTAACCCGTGACGCGACTCCCGTACGCTTCTGCCCAGTTGGTCGGGTTGTCGACGAGGGTGGGGACACATGGGCAGGGTGGGGAATCCGGCGCGCAGTCATGCCCGGCGCACGGGAACGGTGGCGGTCGCCGCGGCGGCCGCCGCACTGTGTCTGACGGCACCGGCGGAGGCCCGGCCCGCCGCCGCGGACGATCCGTCCTATTCCGCCACCACCTCGGTAGGCGTGCACAACGCGTACGAAAAGGCCAAGTATCCGTACTTCGCCGACGCGCTGGACTCCGGCGCCTCGCTCCTGGAACTCGACGTGTGGACCAACGCGTTCGGCGCCGGCTGGCGGGTCTCGCACGGCAATCCGCTCGGCAACGACAACAACTGCGAGAACGCCGCGGGCCCGGACGAGCTGCGCACCAAGCCCCGCGACCAGAGCCTGACCGGCTGCCTCGCCGACATGAGGGCCTGGCACCAGGCCCATCCGGGCCACCGTCCCATCTTCATCAAGGTGGAGATGAAGGACGGCTTCTACGGCAAGAGCGGACGCGGCCCGGGCGACCTCGACACCCTGCTCGGCGCCACCCTGGGCGACGCGCTGCTGCGCCCGGCGGATGTGGTGGGCGGCCACGCCAACCTCGACGAGGCGGTGCGGGCGGACGGCTGGCCGTCCCGCTCCGCGCTCGCGGGCAAGTTCGTCGTAGAGCTGATCCCGGGCACGGTCGAGGAGAACAACCCGCTGGATTCGCTGTGGACCGACCGTGAGTACGCCACCCATCTGCGGGACCTGTCCGCCGCCGGGAAGCTCGGTCAGGCCGCCGCCTTCCCCGCCGTCCACGGCGCCGCCTCGGGCGACCCACGCACCCGCTACACCGACGCCACCCTCCGGCCGTGGTTCGTGGTCTTCGACGGGGACGCGTCCACGTATGTCACCAGCGGTGTGGACACCGCCTGGTACGACGACCGCCACTACCTGCTGATCATGACGGACGCGCACAACGTGGCGCCCGCGATCGACGGCACCAGCCCCACCGAGGACCAGGCGCGCACGCGGGTGTCCGAACTCGCCGCCCGGCACGCCAGCTTCGCGACCGCCGACTGGTATCCGCTGCCGTCCGTGCTCTCCACCGTCGTGCCCCGTGGCTGAGCACACGGCCGCTGAGGCCGTGCCCGCTGTGCTGCGGGCCCGGCCGGGGTCAGTCGGGGTCCTCGAGCCGGAATCCGACCTTCAGCCCCACCTGGTAGTGCGCGATCCGGCCGTCCTCGATATGCCCGCGCACTTGACCGACCTCGAACCAATCGAGGTTTCGCAGCGTCTTGGAGGCACGGCTGATGGCGGTGCGGATCGCGTCGTCGACGCTCTCGGTGGACGAGCCGACGATCTCGGTCACCCGGTAGGTGTGGGCCATGGCAGTCTCCCCGGTCCCTGGGGTGGTCCGTTCGTTTCTCCCACCGTGCCTCACCGCGCCGGGCTCCGCGAGCCGGCGGGGGCCCTACGGCACCACCGTGACCGGCCAGCGGCCCGCCTTGACCAGCCGTACGGCCACCGAGCCGATGAAGCGGTGCCCGGCCTGCTCGGACGCGCCCACCACCACGGCGTCGGCCTTCAGCTCATCGGCCGCCTGGGCCAGGCCGTTGTACGGATCGCCCCGGAAGGTGTGGAACTCCCAGCGCACGTCGAAGACCCCGCGCAGCCGCTCGGTGGCCTCCCGTATCTCCGTCATCAGCTCCTCGGCCACCTCGCCCGTGGTGTCGGCCACCGAGGCACCCAGCGCCGCCCCGGCGGCCAGCACCGGCTGGATATAGACCACGACGAGCAGCGCCTTCTGGCGTCTGGCCAGTCCGGCGGCGTAGGCCGTGGCACGCCAGGAAGATTCGGAACCGTCCAGTCCGGCCACGATGACCTTGGGTCCGTCGGTTCCCCGTTCAAAAGACGGAGGGAGTTTGTCCACCACATCTGCGAGGCTAGCGCCAGGGACGGTCCGGTGATCACCCGGCCCGTCCCGCGGCGCGTGAGCACCGCGACCGCGTCATGACCGCCACCGTACGACAGGAGAGACAATGGGTGGCACCCACGGGGGCGAACTCCTCGCAATCAGCGACCTGCATGTGGCCTATTCGGAGAACCGGGCGATCGTGGAGCGGCTGCGGCCCGGCTCCGACGACGACTGGCTGATCGTCGCGGGGGACGTCGGCGAGGTCTTCTCCGAGATCGAGGAGGTCCTCGGCCTGCTGAGCGAGCGTTTCGCCAAAGTCATCTGGTCACCGGGAAACCACGAGTTGTGGACCCATCCCAAGGACCCCTTGGAAGCCCGGGGGGTGGCGCGCTACGACGCGCTGGTGGAGATGTGCCGGGCCAAGGGCATCGTCACTCCCGAGGACCCCTACCCCCTCTGGGAAGGCGTCGGCGGACCGCTGGTCATCGCCCCGCTGTTCCTGCTCTACGACTACACCTTCCGCCTCGACGGCATGGCCACCAAGGAGGCCGCGCTGGCCCACGCCCATGAGGTGGGCGTGGTCTGCACCGACGAGCACTTCCTGCACCCCGACCCCTACCCCACCCGCGACGCGTGGTGCCGGGCCCGGGTGGCCGAGACCGAGGCCCGGCTGGCGGCCGTCGACCCGGGGCTGCGGACCGTGCTCATCAACCACTGGCCGTTGACCCGGCTGCCCACCCGGGTGCTGCGCTACCCCGACTTCGCGCTGTGGTGCGGCACCGAGCTGACCGCCGACTGGCATGTGCGGTTCCGGGCCGAGACCGTCGTCTACGGCCATCTGCACATCCCCCGGACCACGGTGGAGGACGGGGTGAAGTTCCAGGAGGTCTCGGTCGGCTACCCGCGGGAGTGGAAGGCCCACGGCCGGCTGCCGGAGGACCCGCTGCGCCGGATCCTCCCGGTGCCGGTGCCGTAGGGGCCGCACGGCGTCCGACGGGCCCACGGTCTCCGGTGGGCCCGGGGCGTCCGGTGGGCTCGCGGTCTCCGGTGGGATCGGGTTGTCCGATGGGCTCGGGGTGTTGTTGGTGGGCTCAAGGGGGGCGGCGGGCTCCGGGCGTCTTGACGGGCCCGGAGGGCGGCGCCGTACGGTCTCGGCTGTGAACCCTGTCGAGGCGTTCCTTCCCGAGACCTACACCGCCGGTGTTCCCTACGCGCTCTTCGCCGAACTGCGCACCACCCGCCCGGTCTGCCGGATCGAGGAGCCCGCGGTCGGGTCCTGGCCGGCCGGCCCCGGCTTCTGGGCGGTGTTCCGGCACGCCGACGTCAAACACGTCCTGCGTACCCCCGAGGTCTTCTCCTCCCACCTCGGGGCCACCCAGATCCGCGACCCCGACACCCCCGCCGATCTGGAGTTCGTGCGGGCGATGATGCTCAACCAGGACCCGCCCGACCACTCCCGCACCCGTCGCATCGTCGCCGCGGCCTTCACCCCGCGCGCCGTTCGGGAGCTGGAGGAGGTCATCGAGGAGCGCGCGGCGGCGCTCGTGGACTCCGTGGCCGGGCGCGGCGAGGCCGACTTCGTCGAGCTCGCCGCCGATCTGCCGGTCTGGACCCTCGCCCATGTGATGGGCATCCCCGAGGGCGACCGGCGGCTGCTGTTCGACTGGGCCGGCAGGGTCATCGGCTACCAGGACGCCGACTACGCCGGATCGTCCACCGTGGCCCGCGAGGAGCTGAGCCCCATGGGGCGCGCCGCCCTCGCCCGCAGACCGGCCCCGGCGGCGCGACGCCCCGACGGCCGGCCGATGAACCCGCGCTCCCGCGAGGCACTGGCCGATATGTTCGCCTACGCCCACGCGCTCGCCGAGCGGCCCCGTCCGGGCAGTGTGATGGCGCGGATGCGGGAGGGCGGGCTGAGCCGGGACGAGTTCGAGAACATGTTCTTCCTCTTCGCCGTGGCGGGCAACGAGACGCTGCGCAACGGCATCCCCGGCGGGCTGCTCACCCTGCTCGACCACCCCGGGAGCCTGCGGCTGCTACGCGACCGGCCCGAGCTGACCGGCCCCGCGGTGGAGGAGATGCTGCGCTTCTGGCCGCCCGTCATCGACTTCCGGCGCACCGCCACCCGCGATGTGGAGCTGGGCGGCCAGCTCATCCGGCGCGGTGAGAAGGTGGTCGTCTTCCACGCCTCGGCCAACCGCGACGAGACGGTCTTCACCGACCCCGACCGGTTCCACATCACCCGCACCCCCAACGACCATCTGAGCTTCGGGTTCGGACCGCATGTCTGCCTGGGCGCGCATCTGGCCCGCGTCCAGATGCGGGCCATGCTGCACGCCACCCTGGACCGGCTGCCGGGGCTGCGCCGGGCGGGTGAGCCGGTGCGGCTCACCTCCAACTTCCAGAACGGGCTCAAGACCCTCCCCGTGCGCTGGGGAACAGATCGGTGAAGGCCGTGGTCGAATCGCCGACCGACCGGCCGAAGGGCGCGTCGAAGTCCCACACCAGGAAGAGCAGGAAGACGATGAGCGCGGTGAACATCACCGCGAGCATCAGCTCCCGGGGCGAGCGGCGGATCTGCAGGGTGAAGACCAGCCCGACCACCAGCGCCGCGCCCAGCACCAGGCCGAACCAGACCAGATGGGGCATCGTGGGCCCCGCGCTCTGCTGCCGGGCGTTCCGCGCGTCGTCCACGGCGGCCACCTGATCCACCAGCGGCTGATACGCCTGCGACTGGAGATCGCTGTGCGGTGTCGCGAGGGTGACGTCGCGGCGCAGGGCGGTCAGCAGCTCGCCGCCGCGGTCGGTGAGCTCGCCCTTGTCGATCATCACCTTCCACTCCTTGTGCACCACATGGTGCACATACGCGTCCACGTCGTCGCGGATGCGGTCGCGCACCGGGCCGGGGTAGACGCTCGACCGCTCGACCACCTCGTGCAGCGCCTGCGCCTCCGTACGGACCCCGTCCTGCGCGGCGGAGCGCGCCTCCCAGACACCGGCGATCGCCAGGCCCAGCACGATCGCGTAGACCACGCCGATCATCATGATCATGTAGTCGAGGACATCGGGGGTCTCGTCCGGATCGTCCTCCTCCCCGAGCCGACGGGCGTTGAGGACCGCCCCGGTGACCACGACCCCGCAGGTCCCGGCCATCACCAGGGCCATAATCAGCCATTCGGGCATGCATAACCTCCCAAGCGGTTCGACAGTGAGCTGTCAGCCGCGCCGCCCGCCGCGCCCGGCGGAGCGCGAACGCGGACGAAGAGCGGCGGCCGCGAGGACCGCGGGCGCGGTGAGCAGCAGGGTGAAGGTGACCAGGGAGGTGCCGTTGTCGGGCTTTTGGCGCGTGGGCTTCTGATACGCGTGCACCTCGACGGCACGGGTCCTGGTCGGTGTGGGAACCGGCGTGGGGGGTGAGGCCGGAGGCTTGGTGCGCAGGGGCGGGGACGGCAGCGGAAGCGCGGGCTCGGGTGTGGGCCCCGGCGTGGGAAGCCGCGGAGAGGGCGTGGGGGAGGGGGCCCGCGGCGTCCGGGTGGGTGTGGGGGTGGGGCTCGGGGTCCGCGTGGGCGTGGGCGTAGGGGTTGGCGTGGCGGACGGGCTGGGGGTGGGCGTCGGGGTCGGGGTGGGCGTGGGCGTCGGGGTCGGGGTGGGCGTGGGCGTCGGGGTCGGCGTAGGCGTGGGCGTCGGCTTGTGGCACCAGCCGTAGTGGGCGAAGAAGCCGACCGGGCCCGCCGAAGCGGCGACGCAGACGCACAGGCCAGGACCGATCCGGATCTTCACCCAGACATGCGGTCCGTGGTCCGGGTCCCCGGTGCCGGGCCGGGCATCGGCCGTCGGCCGTGGGGAGGCGGACGCGGAAGCCGGACCGTCACCGCCCTGGTCGGCCAGGGCGGTCGCCCCCGCCGAGGCGAGAACAAGGGCAGTGGTCAGGACCCCCGCACGCCATACGCGCTGCCATCGCTTCACGAGGAGATGTTCCGCCGAACAGGCGCCCGCCAGCCGTGTGAACACCGGGATTCCCCCGAATAGGGGAATAGACCCGGACATTGGCGCTTCGAGGTTTACCGGAGGACATTCACCTCATGGCGTTCGGCTCGTCCCGCGGCGGCACCGCCCCTGGTCACAGCTCGCCGAAGCTTCCATGCCGACCCGCGCCGGCCGCGAACCGCGACGCGCCGTCCAGCCCCTCGGCCAGCGTGGCCTGACCGTGGCGCAGCTCCCGCGCCATGGCCCCGTCCTCCGGCAGTCCCTCCTGTTCCAGCAGCGAGGCCCGGTCCGAGCCCAGACACGTCTGCGGAAAGCCGGCGATCTGGGCCGCCAGCCGCTCCGCCTCCGCGCGCGCCCGCCCCGGCGGTACGAGGCGGTTGGCGAGCCCGATGGCGTACGCCTCCTCGGCCGGCACCGGCCGCCCCGTCAGCACCAGGTCCATCGCCCGGCTCGCGCCGATCAGCCGTGGCAGCCGTACCGTTCCGCCGTCGATCAGGGGCACGCCCCAGCGGCGGCAGAACACCCCGAAGACCGCGTCCTCCTCGGCGACGCGCAGATCGCACCAGAGCGCCAACTCCAGCCCGCCCGCCACGGCGTGGCCGCTGACCGCCGCGATCACCGGCTTGGACAGCCGCAGCCGGGTGGGTCCCATGGGGCCGTCGCCGTCCTCGGCCACCCGATTGCCGCGCGCTGTGCCGACCGCCTTCAGATCGGCGCCGGAGCAGAAGGTGCCGCCCTCGCCCCACAGCACCGCGACCCGGGCCGCCGGGTCGGCGTCGAAGGCGCGGAAGGCGTCGGCCAGCGCTGTGGCGGTCGCGCTGTCGACGGCGTTGCGCACCTCGGGGCGGGAGAGCACGACCGTGGTGACCGGGCCCTCCCGCTCCGTGCGAACCGTAAGGGGCGCACCGGCCGCGTCCACGGCTTCCGTCGCTGCCCCCGCGTCCGCCGCGCCGTCCGTGGGCGTCACCGCGCGTCCTTCGGGCGGGCGCGCTCCAGGATCGGGCCGGTGTCCGTACCGGGCGGCAGGGTGCCGAAGGCATGCCCCCAGTCCCCGTCCAGCCGCGAGGCGCAGAACGCGTCGGCGACCGCTGGGTGGCTGTACCGCACCAGCAGGCTGCCCTGCAGCGCCAGCGTCATCTGCTCGGCCAGCCGGCGCGCCATGAGCTGCGCCCGCTCGGGGTCGGCGAGCTGCGGCAGCAGCCCGCGCAGCCGGTCCACGGCCGCGTCGAGCCGGGCGTCGGCCCCGGCCGCGGCGTCGACCTCGGCCAGGAACGCCTCCAGCGCACCCGACTCCCGGCTCAGCGCGCGCAGCACATCGAGCGCCGCGATATTCCCCGAGCCCTCCCAGATCGACAGCAGGGGCGCCTCGCGATACAGGCGCGGCATGCCGGACTCCTCCACATAGCCGTTGCCACCCAGGCACTCCAGGGCCTCGGCGGCGTGGGTGGAGCCGCGCTTGCACACCCAGTACTTGCTCACCGCGAGCCCCAGCCTGCGCAGCGCCGCCTCGCCCTCGTCCCCGGCCTCCGCGCGGTCCAGAGCGGTCGCGAGCCGCATCGCGAGCGTCGTGGCCGCCTCCGACTCGACCGCCAGATCGGCGAGCACATTGCGCATCAGCGGCTGGTCGATCAGCTCGGCCCCGAACGCCCGGCGGTGCCCGGCGTGGTGCAGCGCCTGCCGCAGCCCGGCCCGCATGCCGGCCGCCGAGCCGATGACACAGTCCAGCCGGGTGACGTTGACCATCTCCACGATGGTCCGCACCCCGCGGCCCGGTTCGCCGACCCGCCAGGCCATGGCGGACTCGTACTCGATCTCGGCCGACGCGTTCGAGCGGTTGCCCAGCTTGTTCTTGAGCCGCATCAGGCGCAGCGGGTTGCGGCTGCCGTCCGGCAGCACCCGGGGCACCAGGAAGCAGGTGAGCCCCTCCTCCGTCTGGGCCAGCGTCAGGAAGACATCGCTCATCGGCGCGGAGGTGAACCACTTGTGGCCGGTGAGGGCGTAGCCGCCGGCACCGTCCGGAACGGCCTGGGTGGTGTTGGCGCGGACGTCCGAACCGCCCTGCTTCTCCGTCATCGACATGCCCGCGATCAGGCCCCGCTTGGCGAGCGGCGGCCGCAGCCCGAAGTCGTAGGTGCGGGCGGCCAGCAGCGGTTCGTACACGGCGGCGAGCTCCGGTTCGGCACGCAGCGCCGGGACCGCGGCGTACGTCATGGAGATCGGGCAGCCATGGCCGGGCTCGGCCTGCGCGAAGGCGTAGAACTTGGCCGCGCGCACCAGATGGGCGCCAGGGCGGGTCTCGCTCCACGCCGCCGCGTGCTGGCCGCTCGCCACGGCGACGTCCATGAGCTGGTGGTAGGCGGGGTGGTACTCGACCTCGTCGATGCGATGGCCGTAACGGTCGTGGGTGTGCAGCGCCGGAGAGTGCTCCTCGGCCATCCGCGCCCAGTCCTGGACCTCGGCGGAACCGGCCCGCGCCCCCAGGTCCCGCACCTCCGGCTCGCCCCAGCCGCCACCATCCCGCCGCAGGGCCTCCAGCAGGGCGGGGTCGTCCGCCGTGCTGAAGCCGACGAGCGGCGGGGCCTGGTTGAGGACCTCATGCGTAGCGCTCATGGCAGACATCTCCTCGTTCGCGGCGGTCTCCCGGGACCCGGCGGCCGGTCGGGCGGTGGGCAGGCGGGCGGGTCTTACAGTTCCATCATGCGCGAATCAGAACTGTAATGGATAGGGTTTCGCGTAGCCATGGACGACACCGACACCGACACCGGAACGCTCACCCTGCGGCCGCTGACCGCGCGCTCGATCGTGCTCAGCACCCTGCTGGGCCATCACCCGCCCCAGCTTCCCGCCCGCGCGCTGGTGCGCGTCGGCGCGCTCTTCGGCACCGCCGAGGGCACCATCCGGGTCGCGCTCACCCGTATGGTCGCGGCCGGTGACCTGGAGCAGAGCGAGGGCACCTACCGGCTCACCGACCGCCTGCTGGCCCGCCAGGCGCGGCAGGACGACAGCCGCGCCCCCCGCACCCGGCGCTGGGACGGCGGCTGGGAGATCGCGATCGTCACCTCCGACCGGCGCGACGCGGCCGAGCGGGCCGCCCTCCGCCAGGCCATGGCCGCCCTGCGCCTGGCCGAACTGCGCGAGGGCACCTGGATGCGCCCCGCCAATCTCGTCCACCCGCGCCCGGATGTCGCCGCCGAGCAGTGCGGCTGGTTCACCGGCGCACCGGAGGGCGATCCGGCCGAGCTCGCCGCGCGCCTATGGGACCTGGACGGCTGGGCCCGCCAGGCCAGGCTGCTCGGCGCGGCGCTGGACGACGCGGAGAAACCGGCCGAACGGTTCACCGTCGCGGCCGCGGCCCTCCGGCACCTCCTCGCCGACCCCGTCCTCCCCGCCCGGCTGCTGCCAAAGGACTGGCCCGGTGCTGAGCTACGGCGTCGCTATGACGGGTTCGAACGGGACTTCCGGGCGTGGCTGCCGCGGTATGCGGGTGGCGGCTGAGCCGTGGCGGCGCCTCCGTCGCCCCTTCGGCGCCGCACCCTCGGCTACGCCGACTCGCGGATCACCAACTCGGTGGGCAACACCAGCGCCGGTTCGATGCTCTCCCCGGCCGTCAGGCGCAGCAGTTGCCGGGCCAGCCGGCGGCCGATCCCGCCGATCGGCTGGCGCACGGTGGTCAGCGGGGGTTCGGTGTAGCGCGCGGGCTCGATGTCGTCGAAGCCGACCACCGACACGTCCTCCGGCACCCGTCGGCCGGTCTGGCGCAGCGCCCGCAACACCCCGATCGCCATCAGGTCGGAGGCCACGAACACCCCGTCCAGCCGGGGCTCCCGGTCCAGCAGCTCCCGGATCGCGACCGCCCCGGACTCCTGGGTGAAGTCACCGACCGCGACGTATGCCTGCAGCCGCGCCCCGGACAGCGCCGTCCGGTAGCCCGAGAGCCGGTCGATCCCGGCGACCATGTCCTGGGGGCCCGCGACCGTGGTGATACGGGTGCGCCCGGAGCGGATCAGGTGCTCCACGGCCAGCGCCGCGCCCGCCGCGTTGTCCACCCCTACGTACGGCGGCGAGGCCGGGCTCAGCACCCGCTCGTTGCAGACCACGGGGATGCCCATGCGGGCCAGCGCGGCCGGCAGCGGATCGGCGCCGTGCATCGAGGCGACCATGACCCCGTCGACATGGCGGGCCAGGGCGAAGCGCTCGATGCGGTCACGGCTGGCGGGGGAGCGGGCCATCATCAGCACCAGTTGCTTGTCCGCGGACTCCAGCTCCTGGCTCACCCCGCGCACCACGCCGGGGAAGAACCGGTCGTCGGAGAAGACCCGGCCCGGCTCCTCGGGGAGCACCAGCGCGAAGGAGTCGGTGCGCTGGGTGACCAGGCTGCGGGCCGCCTGGTTGGGGACGTAGCCCAGCTCCTGGATCGCGTCCAGCACCGCCTCCCGGCTCTCCTCGGCGACCTTGGTGGAGCCGTTGACGACTCGGGAGACGGTGGCGCGCGAGACACCCGCGCGCCGCGCCACGCTCTCCAGGGTGGGCCGGGGACGGTGCATCCGCGCATACCTCGCTGTGTGCTCACTGATGGTCGGTACAGCATGGATCAAGACCGGTCAGGGCGCGAGAACGCGGGCACGGCAGATCGACGGAGAACCCCAGGCGGAGCGCAGGGCGCGGGCCTTACGGATCCACAGCGAGAGGTCGTACTCGTCGGTGTAGCCGAGCGCGCCGTGCACCTGGAGGGCGGTGCGCGCCGCCGTGTACGCGGCCTCGCCGGTGGCCACCTTCGCCGCGGCGACCTCCGCCCGCACCTCGCCCGCGGGCCCCGACGCACTCGACGCCAGCGCCACCGCGGCCCCGTACAGCAGCGGCCGGGCGAACTCCAGGCCGATGAGCGCGTCCGCCAGCCGGTGCTTCACCGCCTGGAACGAGCCGATCGGGCGGCCGAACTGGGTACGCTGCCCGGCGTACGCCGCGGTGCGCTCCACCAGCGCGAGCCCGGTGCCCAGGGACAGCGCGGCGGTGGCGAAGGCGGCCCAGTCGGCGGCGCGCGCGGCGGCAGCGGCCACGGCCGGGCCCTGAGCGAGCAGTTCGCCGCCGGGCAGCGGCCGGGCCAGTCGGCGGGCCGGGTCGAACGAGGGCTGGACCGGCCCGTGCCCCGGGGCCAGCCACAGCTCCTCGCCCTCGACGGCGAGGACGGCGTCGGCGGCGTCCGCGTCCAGCGCGTACGGCCCGCCGTCGGCCGCCGCCAGCGTCACCAGCGCCCGCCCGCCGGCGATCCGGGGCAGCCAGTACTCGGCCGCCTGAACGGTCCGTGCCGGGCGGCCCTCGGCGAGCGCGGCCAGCAGCACCGCGGCGGCGGCCGACTCGGCCAGGGGCCCCGGCACGGCGTGCCGCCCCGCCGCGACATACGCCACGCCCAGCTCCACCGGCAGCGGCCCGACGCCCTCGTACGCCTCCGGTACGGCCAGCCCGGTCACCCCGGCTTCGGCGAGCCGCCCCCACACCGCGCGCCCCGGCGCATGCTCCCCGCGCGCCCACGCCCGGACGGCGTGCGGCGTATCGGCCGCGCCGAGCATCCGGTCCACGGTGCGGCCGAAGTCCGTCTGCGCCTGATCGAGCATGAATCTCATCCGGGGATCCCCTCGTCAGCCACTGGGCCCGTCACCAGCCACTGTGCTCGTCACCGTCACCGTCACCGGCCTCACCGGCGCCCCTTCGGCAGGCCCAGCAGCCGCTCGGCGATGATGTCGCGCTGGATCTCGTTGGTGCCCGCGTAGATCGGGCCCGCGAGGGCGAAGGTGTAGCCGTCGGACCAAGCGCCGGGCGCGGCGGGATCGTCGGCGCCGTCGGCCAGTTCGCCGTAGGGGCCCAGCAGGTCCAGGGCCGTCTCGTGGAGCGCGATGTCCAGCTCCGACCAGAAGACTTTGTTCAGGCTGGACTCGGCGCCGAGCGAGCCCCCGGCGGCCAGCCGGGAGGCGCCCGCGTAGGCGAAGAGCTCATACGCGCGGGCGCGGATCACCGCGTCGGCGACCCGGTCGTGGAGCGAGGCGGCCGTCTCGTCGTCCGGCGCGTCCGCCCGCTCCCGCCACAGCGCCACCAGCCGCCGCGCCGCCGCGGTGAACCGCCCCGGGCTGCGCAGGGTCAGCCCGCGTTCGTTGCCCGCCGTGCTCATCGCGATGCGCCAGCCCTGCCCCGGCTCGCCGATGACGTCCTCGTCCGGCACGAACACCTCGTCCAGGAAGAGCTCGGCGAAGGCGGGCTTGCCGTCGAGGCGGCCTATGGGGCGCACGGTCACACCGGGCGCGTCCAGGGCGAACATCAGATACGTGAGCCCCCGGTGCGGTGCGTCCGCCGCCGGATCGCTGCGGAACAGGCCGAAGGCCCGGTCGGCGAAGGCCGCCCGGGACGACCAGGTCTTCTGACCGGTCAGCGACCAGCCGCCGTCGGTGCGGCGGGCGGTGGAGCGCAGCGAGGCGAGGTCGGAGCCCGACTCCGGTTCGGACCACGCCTGGGCCCAGATCGTCTCGCCGCGCGCCATCGGCGGCAGAATCCGGGCGCGCTGCTCGGGGCTGCCGTGCTCGAAGAGGGTGGGGGCGAGCAGGCTGATCCCGTTCTGGCTCACCCGGCCGGGCGCGCCCGCCGCGTAGTACTCCTCCTCGAACAGCAGCCACTCGACCACCGAGGCGCCCCGGCCGCCGTACTCCTCGGGCCAGGTCACGGCCGACCAGCGGTCCGCCGCGAGAGTGTGCTCCCAGGCGCGGTGCGCCGCGAACCCCTCGGCGGTCTCCAGGGAGGGCAGGGGAGCGGTGGGCGTGTGCGCGGCCAGCCACATCCGGGCCTCGGCCCGGAAC
This sequence comes from Streptomyces violaceusniger Tu 4113, assembly GCF_000147815.2. Lineage (NCBI taxonomy): Bacteria > Bacillati > Actinomycetota > Actinomycetes > Kitasatosporales > Streptomycetaceae > Streptomyces > Streptomyces violaceusniger. The sequence goes on from NC_015957.1 coordinate 4,071,887, forward strand.
GCCGTCTGCCGCTCGGTGAGATCGAGGTCCACCGGTGCGTCACCTCCCTCGGCCGACCTTCCCTAACAAGTGTTTGGTAGGTTACCGTGGCGTCGTGATGGACAACAAGGCGCCGTACGTCCCCGGCCACGGCCTCCTTACCGGCCGCACGGCCGTCATCACCGCTGCCGCGGGCGCCGGAATCGGGGGCGCCACGGCCCGGCGGTTCCTCGAGGAGGGCGCGCGGGTCGTGCTCGGCGACGCCCATGGGCGCCGGCTCAAGGAGACGGTGGCCGCGCTCGCCGAGGAGTTCGGGGAGGAACGGGTCGCCGGATGCGCCAGCGATGTGACCGACGAGGCCCAGATCGCCGCGCTGTACGACCTCGCCGAGGAGCGCCACGGACGGCTGGACGCGGTGGTCAACAACGCCGGGCTCGGCGGCACCGCCCTGCTGACCGAGATGACCGACGAGCAGTGGGACAAGGTCATCGACGTCACCCTGAACGGCACCTTCCGCTGCACCCGCGCCGCGCTGCGCCGGATGAAGGCCGGCGGCCACGGCGGGGTGGTGGTCAACAACGCCTCGGTCGTCGGCTGGCGCGCCCAGGCCGGCCAGGCCCACTACGCGGCGGCCAAGGCGGGCGTCATGGCGCTCACCCGCTGCGCCGCGGTCGAGGCCGCCGCGTACCGGGTGCGGGTCAACGCGGTCTCGCCGAGCCTGGCCATGCATCCGCATCTGGTGAAGGTCACCACCCCCGAACTGCTGGCCGGGCTCACCGAGCGCGAGGCGTTCGGCCGGTACGCCGAGCCCTGGGAGGTGGCCAACGTCATCGTCTTCCTGGCCAGCGGCTACTCGTCGTACATGACCGGCGAGACGGTATCCGTGAGCAGCCAGCACGCATGAGGCGAGAATGAGAACGTGCCGAATTCCATCAGGACCAGCGCTTCCACCGGAAACAGTGCGAAGAAGAGCGAGAAGAAGACGACCGTGAGCCCGTCCCCCGAGCGGCGGCGCGAACTGCTCTCGACCGCGGCGGAGGTCTTCGCCGCCCAGGGGTACAACGCGACCACCGTCCGCCGGATCGCGGACGAGGCGGGGATGCTCGCGGGCAGCCTCTACTACCACTTCGACTCCAAGGAGTCGATGGTCGACGAGATCCTCTCCACCTTCCTGGACGAGCTCTGGGCCGGATACGAGGCGGTGCTCGGCGCCGGACTCGGCCCCCGGGAGACCGTCGAGGCACTTGTCACCGAGTCCTTCCGGGAGATCGACCGGCACCGCGCCGCCGTCGCGATCTACCAGAAGGAGTCCAGGCACCTGTCCGCCCAGCCGCGCTTCGGCTATCTCACCGAGTCGCAGCGGAGGTTCGAGCGGGCCTGGCTGGGCGCGCTGGAGCGCGGAGTGGCCGAGGGGGTCTTCCGCGCCGACCTCGACATCCGACTGGCGTACCGCTTTCTGCGCGACACCGTATGGGTCGCCGCCTCGTGGTACCGGCCGGGCGGACAGCACAGCCCCGAGGAGATCGCCCGCCAGTACCTGTCGATGGTCCTGGACGGCATCACTCCGCGAGAGCGGCAAGAGCGACCGTAAAACCGTCATGACGTGAGGAACTCAAGGAGCTGACATGCCCGAGGCATACATCGTCGAAGCCGTGAGGACGCCGGTGGGGCGGCGGAAGGGCGGGCTCGCCTCCGTCCACCCCGCCGACCTCGGCGCGCACGTCCTGCGCACGCTGATGGAGCGCTCGGGCGCCGATCCGGCCGCCGTCGAGGACGTCGTCTTCGGCTGTCTGGACACCGTGGGCCCGCAGGCCGGGGACATCGCGCGCACCTGCTGGCTGGCCGCCGGGCTCCCGGAGGAGGTCCCGGGCGTGACCGTCGACCGGCAGTGCGGCTCCTCGCAGCAGGCCCTGCACTTCGCCGCGCAGGCGGTGCTCTCCGGCACCCAGGATCTGGTGGTCGCGGGCGGGGTGCAGAACATGTCGATGGTGCCCATCGGCTTCGCCAGCCGCCAGGCCGGCGAACCCCTGGGGCTGACCGAAGGCCCCTTCGCGGGCTCGGAGGGATGGCGGGCGCGCTACGGCGACCGGCCGGTCAGCCAGTTCTACGGAGCCGAGCTGATAGCCGAGAAGTGGGGCATCACCCGCGAGGCCATGGAGGAGTTCGCCCTGGGCTCGCACCAGCGGGCGCTGCGCGCGATGGACGAGGGCCGCTTCGACCGCGAGGTCGTCCCGTTCGCGGACGTCCGGATGGACGAGGGGCCGCGCCGGGACACCAGCCTGGAGAAGATGGCCGCCCTCAAGCCGCTCATGGAGGGCGGCCGGGTCACCGCCGCGCTCTCCTCACAGGTCTCCGACGGCGCCGCGGCCCTGCTGGTCGCCTCCGAACAGGCCGTACGGGAGCACGGCTTGACCCCGCGCGCCCGGGTGCACCATCTGTCGGTGCGCGGCGAGGACCCGATCCGGATGCTGTCCGCGCCCATCCCGGCGACCGCGCACGCACTGAAGAAGACCGGCCTGACCATCGACGACATCGACCTGGTCGAGATCAACGAGGCGTTCGCCCCCGTCGTGCTGGCCTGGCTGAAGGAGACCGGCGCCGACCCCGAACGGGTCAACGTCAACGGCGGCGCCATCGCCCTGGGCCACCCGCTCGGCGCCACCGGCACCAAGCTGATGACAACCCTCCTGCACGAACTGGAGCGCACCGGCGGCCGTTACGGCCTGCAGACGATGTGCGAGGGGGGCGGGCAGGCCAACGTCACGATCGTCGAGCGGTTGTAGGGGCCGTGGCCACCGGCTCGACGGACGGAGTCCGGCGCAGGCACCCGAAGCCCGTGAGGCCCTCCGGGGCCGAGCGGTGTGAGGGGGGCGTGGAGGTGGGGGTCGATGTGTGAGGGGGGCGGGCAGGCCGACGTCACGATTGTCGAGCGGTTGTAGGGGCCCTGGCCGCTGACGAGAACTCCGACCGGACGCCTTCCCGTGGCGGCCGTGCCCGGCCCCACGGATGATGGTGCTGCTCCGAGGGGCGGACCGAAGCCGGGAGGACAGTGGCATGGCGTGCGGATCGACCAAGCTCTGGAACGGCGAGGCCACCTGGTTCTGTTGTGGCAACGCCTGGGGTCCGTGCGCCTCGGCGGGCGGTGGAGCGTGCGGCACCTGCCGCTCCAGCGCCCTGCAGGCGGCCTGGCCCAACGCCTCCAAGGCGTGTTGGGACCTCACCCGGCCGGACCTGTGCGGCGAGGACATACCCCGGCGCGGCTGCGGCTCCATGATGAAGGTGCGCCATGACTGCTCGGGCGCGAGCGTCTGTGTCACCGTCAGCGACTGCGGCCCGCGCACCCGCAGCTTCTGCTCCGAGTCCACCTGCTGCGACGGGGTCTGCCGCACCAACCGCGTCATCGACCTCACCCCCGCCGCCTTCTCCGCCATCGGCAGCCTGAGCTCCGGCACCCTGCCGGTCTCCATCTTCGAATGAGGCGGGCCCGGCCATGAGCGCGTACCGAACCGGCGACCCCCTCGACCGCCGTCGCTTCCTCACCGCCGCCGCCCTCCGCGGCGCCACCGTCATCGGCACGGGAGCCCTGACCACGGGAGCCCTGAGCGCAGGAGTCCTCGGCACCGGAGTCATCGGGGCGACCGCCCTGGGCGCCGTGGACGCCGACGCCGCCTTCGCCGCACCCATCCGCCCCCTGGACCCCGCGGTCGCTGAGAGCGCCTTCGCCGAGGGGCGGATCACCGCGATCAACCACGACGTCCTGGAGGTCGCGGGCTCCTACGGCGACCACTCCCGGGTGCGGGTCACGAACGCCACCAGCGTCTGGAAGGCCCGGGCCACCACCGCCGCCGACATCGAGACCGGCGACGGGCTCTACGCCCGTGGCCTCCCCCTGCCCGACGGCACCCTCGCCGCCGACGCGGTGTGGGTCAACATCGTGAACCTCCACGCCACCATCCGCGGTATCGAGAAGACCCGGCTGCATCTCGCGCACGGGCAGCACGAGATCGTCGGCAACCTCATGGCGCAGACCACCAGCGCCTCGTACGGCGAGGCCTCGCCCACCGCCGATCTGTCCCGGCTCACGATCGGCCAGAGCGCCCAGGTCCTGGGCGCGTGGCGGCCGTCCGACGGCTCCGTGGACCTCGTCCGGGTCGCGGTCGCGCCCGGTGCGGGGAGGCGGCGGTGAGCGCCCTGGTCTGCGCCCTCGCCCCGCTGGTGCTCGCCGGGGTGCTCGGGCCGGCCGGGGCGGGCAAGCTGTTCGGCCGGGGCACCGCCCGGCAGGCGCCCCGTACCGCGCTCGCACGGCTGCTGCGCGACGGCGGCCGGGCCGCGCTCGTCCTCCGCGCCCTCGGCGCGGTCGAACTCCTCCTCGCCGCCGCGCTGCTGGCGCCACCCGCCACCCCGCTCCCGGGGACGGCTGCCGCCCTCCTCGGCGCGGGCTTCCTCGGCTATCTCGGCTACGCCCGCACCGCCGCACCCGGCTCCTCCTGCGGCTGTACGGCACGGCAGGACGCCCCCCTCACCTGGCGCGCCTTCGCCCGCGCCGCCGCGGTTCTCGCGGGCGGGGTCGCGGCGGCCCTGGCCCAGCAGCCCTGGTGGACCGCGGCGGCCCGCCGTCCGGTCGCGGCGCTGTGCCTGGTCCTGGCCGCGGCGGCGGCCCTGACGGCCCTCTCCGCCGATCCGGACCGCCGCTGGCGGATGCCGCTGCGCCGACTGCGGCTGCGGATCGCCGGACATCCGCTCGCGGCGACAGGTCATCCGCTCGCGGCGACCGGACATTCGCTCGCCGCGACCGGAGCCCCGGCGGCGGTCCCGGTCGCCGCGACCGTCGAACTGCTGGAGCGCTCGCGCGCCTGGCAGAGCGCCTCCCGCGTGGTGCGCTCCGCGCTGCTGGACCACTGGGACGACGGCGGCTGGCGCATCCTCCAGTTCGCCGGGGTGCACGGCGGCGGCACGGCCGCGAGGCCCGTTCTGGTGCTCTTCGCGGTGGACGCCGCGGCCAGCCTGGACACGGTGCGCGAGCCCGCCGTCCGGGTCAGCGTCATCGACGCGGACAGCGGGGACCCGGTCGTGGCCACGGCGTGAGAGGCCGGCGCTCGACGGGTAATCTGGATCAAACGAAAATTTCCTGGACAAAACGATCGAACCGCGGGGCGTCCAGCGCAGATGGGTGCCGAGGCGTACAAGGCATGGATGGACAAGCCCGACCGACACCCGTACCCGTACTGACCGACACCCCTGCCGAGGGGGCCCGTGGCGCGCGCGCCGCCCGGTGCGCGTTCCCGCCTGCCGGGGGCTGAACCGGTGGCGCCGGTAGGGGAGTGGGTGTATGTCCGAGCATCGGTCCGCGTCCGGCTCCCGGGGGCCCAGGTGGTGGCGGCGGCTGGAGGACGCGTTCCACCGGTCCGCGATCGGACGCGGATGGCGGCGGGGCAGTGATTTCGAACTGCTGCACCGCGCGATGGGCTTCGCCGCCCTGGGCTTTCTCACCCTGGTGCCCCTGCTGATCGTGGTCGCGGCGGCCGATCCGGTGGACCGGCTCGGCTTCGCCCAGTGGCTGGCCGAGGGCCTCGGGCTCTCCTCGACCTCGCGGGGCGAGGTGCAGCAGCTGTTCGCCCCGCCCAAGCAGGCGCTGGAGTCCACCACCGCCTTCGGTCTGGCGACGCTGGCCGTCTTCAGCCTGCGCTTCGGCACGGTGCTGCAGGTCGGCTACGAGAAGGTGTGGGAGCTTCCGGCCGGCCGCTGGCACACCGCCTGGCGCCATCTGGTGTGGTTCGTGGTGCTGATCGGCTATTTGCTGCTCTCCGCCCATCTGGAGCCCGGCATCTCGCGGGTGCTGGTGGCGGTGGTGGGCACGGTGCTGTTCTTCTGGTGGTCGCAGCGGCTGCTGCTCGGCGGGCGGATCAGTTGGGGCGCCCTGCTGCCCGGCGCGCTGGCCACCGGCGTGGGGCTGCTGGGACTGCGGGTCTTCTCCCAACTGGTGTTCTCCCCGCTGATCGCCTCCAACGCCGTCTCCTACGGTCCGGTCGGCACCGTCCTGGTCGTCCAGTCCTGGCTGGTCGGCGTCGGATACGTGGTCTTCGGCGGTGCGCTGCTGGGCCGGGTGCTGTACGAGGAGTATCTGCGGATGGTGGCATGGCGCCGTAAGCGGCGGCGCGACCAGGCCAAGGCGGCCCCACCGGCGGACTGACGCCCCGGCGCCGACCGTGCGGGCGTGGCCCGCGACCATGATGCGACGCCTCCCGCCGGTGGTCGCTTCCATGATCGTCGAGCCCGGAGCCGGATCCGAAACGCCGTCGCCCCAGGCCGGGCGCGCCTGGCATGCTGGCGGTGTGAACGGACCTGAGATCCACCTCAGTCTCGCCCCTGAACTGCGATTCTTCGCCGTCCCGGAGCGGCGCCGCCCCTGGACGGCCGTGGTCACCGACGGCGCCTCCACCCTCGGCCATGTCGTCGAGTCGCTCGGGGTCCCGCTCACCGAGGTCGGCCGGCTGGTGGTGAACGGTGAAGAGACCGCCGTCTCGCATGTGCCGAGCGCGGGTGAGACCGTGGAGGTGCATCCGGTCGTCCGCCCGCAGCGGGTGCCGGGCGCCCCGCTGCGCTTTCTGCTCGATGTGCACCTGGGCACGCTTGCGCGCCGGCTGCGGCTGCTGGGCGTGGACGCCGCGTACGAGAGCGAGGACATCGGCGACCCCGAGCTGGCCGCGCGCTCCGCCGCCCAGCGCCGGGTGCTGCTCTCCCGCGACCGGGGGCTGCTGCGCCGCCGTGAGCTGTGGGCCGGGGCGTATGTCTACAGCGACCGCCCCGATGAGCAACTGCGGGACGTCCTCGGCCGGTTCACCCCGAGCCTGGCGCCCTGGACCCGCTGCACCGCCTGCAACGGCACGCTGGAGGACGCCGACAAGGAGTCGGTCCGGGAGCTGCTCCAGCACGGCACCCGGCGCACGTACGAGGTCTTCGCCCGCTGCACGGTCTGCGAGCGGGTCTACTGGCGCGGCGCCCACCACGCCCGGCTGGAGGCCATCGTGGCCGGGGCGATGGACGAGTTCGGCGACGCCCGGGCCGCCCTGTCCTGAGCGAAGCCGCCGGACAGGGCGCCCGGTCCTGGACGCGAGCTCAGGACACGTCGTCCTGGAGGGCCTCCGGAATCGTGGTGTGGAAGGCCGGATGGGCGTGCAGCCGCCGCACATAGGCGCGCAGCCGCCCATGGCGGGAGACCCGCTGGGCCGCGTCGGCGTCCAGGCGGAGCCGGTGCTCGGTGTCGAGCTGGACGAGGGCCACCCACAGGTCCACATCGGCGGCGGTCAGCTCGTCGCCCAGTGCGTACGGTGCGGCCGCGAGCCTGCGGTCGAGCCGGCCGAGGGCGGTCAGCAGCCGCTCCAGCGCCGCGTCCCGGCACTCCGGCTCGTGCGCCGTCCCGGCCTGCCGCGCCGCATGGGTGATGTCGTCGTCGAGGAGTTCGCGGAGGGCGTCGATGTCCGCGGCACGGGGCGCCGGGCGCAGCCGGGGACGTCCGGTTCCGCCGCCGTCACTCAGATGGCCGGCGAGGTCGCGCAGGATGTCGGGCGTGTGGTTGCTGACGACGCGTCCGGTCCAGCCGTCGCACAGCGCCGGGGCGTCCAGGGGTCCGCCGTAGCGGTGCCAGGTGGCCTCGTACGCCCCGCGCAGCGCGGCGAACGCTTCGGGGGTGTCGGCCGGGGGTCCGACGAGGGTGGTGGCGACGGTGTCCCGCAGCCCGAGCAGATCGAGGGTGATGGAGACGCGCAGCGAGAGCGGACAGCTCGCGGAGAGATAGAGCCGATAGCGATGCGGCACCGGATAGAAGCCACCGGCGAGGTCGACGCCGATGCGGCTGCGGAAGCGGTGCGGCGGAGCGGGCGGGGCGATCCGGGGGCGGGTTGTGCAGGGGTCGGGGTCGAGAAGAGCGGCAGGGCCTGAACTGACCGGAAACGTCTCGGACATGGCTCTCCAAGGCAAGGACGGAGCCCCGGCCCGCCGGTCTGGGCGGCGCCGATGGCGCAACGGAAGGGAAGCCCGCGCGGGGCGTTCGCCGGGACGGTGCCGGGACACACCCGACCCCGGCGCGCGGGGCCGCGCTCGGTGACCGCGTCGATTCAGCCGGCTGGACTGGAGGCGCTGCAGATGCGCAGCAGATCGATGTGCAGACGCCTGGTCAGGAGGTGGCGACGGCGGAGCGGGGACCACGGCCGGGGACGCCGACGGGCGCAGTCCCCGTCGCTGTCGGTCCTGGGCATCTCACCGATCCCATCATTTGGGGCTCGCGAGGCAGCGAGACCGCGCTTGTCCCGTCCACACCGACGGAACCTGGTCGTCACCCGGGGGCACCCCGTCGCGGGAGAAGGGTTGCCTGTCAGCGAGCCGGGGCCGGTGACCCACCTGAGCGGGGATTCCGCACGGTGGGCGCTGACGATCGTGACCGTCCCTGACAGTGTCGTCGCGCTCCGCGAGGGCGTCAACCCATGCCGGGACGGCCAACGCGGGCCGACGGCACGGTGGATGCCCGCTCAGAGGAACGGCCGCCGTGCCCCGCCGATGGCCCGCTCAATGAGGACCATGGCCGCGTCGTCCGCCAGCCGTCCCTCGGCATGCCGGACCAGGGCGTGGCGCAGCCGGTCCAGGTACTCGCCAGGGGTGTCACCGTCCAGCGTCTCCATGGTCCGGTGCAGCGGAAAGAACTCGTCGTAGTGGTTGCGGGCCTCGACCACGCCGTCGGTGTGCAGCAACAGCCGGTCACCGGGCAGGAACGGAAAGGACTCGACACAGATCGGGGGAGGGCTGAGGAACTCCTCGAGGCCGAGCGGCGGCAGCGGGCGCGCCGGGTCCAGGGAGCGCACCTTGCGCTCGCGCATCACCAGGGGCGGCGGATGGCCGCGGTTGATCAGCTCGACCAGCGACTCGTCCGAGACCTGGGCGAGGAGGACGGTGACGAACTGCTCCTCCAGCTCCTGCGGGTCCTGGAGCTGGGAGCGGTCCAGCAGCTCGTACTCGCGCGCCAGCGCGGCCGCACAGCGGTGCATCACCTCGGCCAGGTCCTGCTCGTAGTGCACCGCCTCCCGGAAGGCGCCCACCACGGCCGCGGCGGACCGCACCGCGGCCAGCCCCTTTCCCCGCACATCGCCGACGATCAGCCGCACTCCGTAGCGGGTGCACATCGCCTCGTAGAGGTCCCCGCCGATCTGCGCGCCGCGCTCGGCCGCCATATAGACGCTGGCGGTGTTCACGACACCGATCCGGGCGGGCAGCGGCCGCAGCACCACGTTCTGGGACACCTCGGCGATCCGGCGGATCTGGGCCAGCTCGCGGTCCCGGCGCACCCGCACCGCGCTGGTCGCCACGCTCGCGAGCGCCACCACCAGCAGGGCCAGCAGATTCGCGTACACCATCTCGCTGCCCCAGACGTTGTTGTGGGTGGCGGTGACCGCACTCACCGCCATGGCGAGCAGCGCCACCCCGCCGGTGCCGAACGGGCCCATGGTCACCGCCGCCAGCGCCGGCGCCGGGGAGAGCAGGGGGCCGGTGTAGAGGGTGTGCGCGGGGGAGAGCTCGATGCTGAGCACCGCCGCCAGGACCAGGAACGGCAGACACCGTGTGACCGCGAACAGCGTGTGGCTGCGACCGCTCGCCCCCGGGGCGAAGCGTATGAATCGCATAACTTGGACCTTATCCGATGAAAGCCACCAAAGGGGTGGTTCTCGGTAACACGCGACGGAGGTCCCGGGCGTAGCCTGACGCTATGCCCGAGCTACCGGATGTCGAGGGGTTCCGGCGAACGCTGGCCTCCTGCGCCCAGGGCCACCGCGTCGAGCGGGTGGAGGTGGCCGACGCGGGGGTGCTGCACGGGGTGACCGCGCAGCGGCTGAAGCGCGATCTCGAGGGCCGCCGCTTCGCCGCACCGCGCCGCCACGGCAAGTGGCTGATCGCCCCCACCGACGGGCCCACGGTCGTGGTGCACTTCGGCATGACCGGGCGGCTGGCCTGCGGGGCGGAGTCCGAACCGGCCGGCCGGTTCGAGCGCGTCGCCTTCGACCTCGACGACGGCCACCGCCTCGGCTACGAGGACCAGCGCAAACTCCAGGGCATCTGGCTCGCCGCCACCGAAGCCGACGTCGACCGGATCCTCGGCGATCAGGGCCCGGACGCGCTCTCCCTGAGCCGGGCCGATCTCGACCGGCTGCTGGCGGGGCGGCGCGGACGCGTCAAGGCCACACTGACCGACCAGGCCGTGATCGCCGGACTCGGCAACCTGCTCGGCGACGAGATCCTGTGGCGGGCCCGGATCCATCCGCAGCGGCCGGCGAACGCGCTGACCGACGACGAGCACGAACGGCTCCACACCGCGATGCGCGAGGTGCTGCGCGCCTCGGTGCGGGCGGGGCGGGTGCCGGACGACCCGGACTGGCTCACCGGACAGCGCGACGACCCGGACCCGCACTGCCCCCGCTGCGGCCATCCGCTGCGCCGCGGCCGGATCGCGGGGCGGACCAGCCTGTGGTGCCCCCACTGCCAGCGGGACGGCGGCTGACGCCCGCCCGTGGGCGACCACGGTCCAGGGCCATCGGGAGCTCCACCGGTGATGCGGCTGACGCCCGCCCGTGGGCGACCCGTGGCCCGATCGGCGCCCTCGCGCCCGCCCGATCAGGACACCCACGCCTTGTACGACATCACGTCGCCCGCCTTCAGTTTGTACTCCGGATCGTCCCGGGTGATGGTCTCCTCGACGTCCAGCACGCTGCCGTCGTCCGGATCGAGGACGATCAGATACCGCATCCCGGAGGAAGCGGGGGTGAACCGGAACGCCTGCCCCTCCCGGCCGAGCCGGTCGGTGACCTTGCCCGTCGGGCGCAGCCCCTCGATCCGGGACAGCAGGGTGACGATGTCCGCCCGCTGGCGCGGACCGGGAGTCCACACCGCGAGAAACGACTCGATGGCCGAGATCAGCTCCGCCGGGTCGCGGTCCGCGCCCCGGGACCAGACGGCGAGATAGGCGCGCAGCGCCGAGGCCCCGGCCGGAGGATCCTCGAAGTAGCTCTCGTTGGCGCCGTTGATACCGGCCGGATACTTCTCCTCGCTCAGCACCTTGCCGTCGTGGACCGCACGGGGCGGCGTACCGTCGGCGATCACCGGGCGGCCCGGGTGGCGCGGATCGGTGGCCACCTCCAGCGAGAAACCGCTGCCGTCCGCGTTCCACCGGGTCAGCGACTCCCGGGGCAGCGTCACCGGATCCTCGCCCGACTTCATGCTCAGCGCCCAGCTCTGGAAATGGCTGCCCCGCTCGCTCTTCCCCGGGGACTCCTCGGCCGCCGTCCGCGCCCGCCGGACGATCTCGCCGAGCGATACGTCCGCCCCGGAGGCATGCGCCACCAGCGGCACTGGTCTGGACGCGGCCACCGCGGAGGAAGGGGTGCCCGAGACGGTCAGCGCGAGGGCGAGGACCGTCGCGGCCGCCGCTGCTTCCAGGCTCCAGATCACGCGTCGGACGGTACGGCGCCCCCGGTCCTGGGACGGCAGCCGCCGCAGCAGCAGCTCGGCGCGCGCGTTCAGCGGCCGGTCCCGCCAGGGGCCGGTGTCGGCGGACACGGGGTCGGCCTCGCGGAGCAGATCCAGTTCGTCGGTCATGCGTGTCCATCCTTGTGGGCCTTGTCGGCCCTGCCAGCGCTGTGGGCCTTGTCGCCCTTGCCGCTCGTGCACCCCACTGAGACCCGGTCGTCCCGGCGCAGGGTCTCTATCTGCTCCCGCAGCCGCCGCCGCGCCCGGTGCAGTCGCATCGCCGCGGCGGACCGGCCGCACCCCAGCACGGTGCCGAGCTCCTCGACGGTCAGCTCCTCCCATGTCGTCAGCCGCAGCACCTCCTGGTCGGCCTCGGCGAGCCGGGCGAGCGCCTCCAGCACCCAGGAGCCCGGCCGCTCCGCGTCCGGGCTCGCCACGGTGCGCCCGTCGCGCGTCACCTCGTGGTGGCCCAGCTTGGCCAGCAGCCTGCGGTAACGGCCCTTGCCGCGCACGGTGTTGGCCAGACAGTGCCGGGCCACCCCATACAGCCACGGCAGCGGTGACTCGGGCAGTTCGGTCCGGCGCCGCCAGGCCACCGCGAAGACCTCGGCGACGACTTCCTCGACCTCCCATGCCTGGTCGTCCAGCCGCCGTGCCACAAAACGGCTGACCGCCCAGTAATGCTCACGGTAGGCGGCGTCGAAGGCGTCGTCGGTGCTCATGATCCGAAGGTGTCCGGCATGCCTCGGATCATCACACCCAGGAGCGGGAAATCTTGACCGGCCGTCGGAGTGACGATCCACGGGGTGCCGGACACCTTCGGATCATGAGGAACAACACCGTTGTCGCGGCGGCGCCGGCCGCCCCGCCGTCGCGCCGCCCCGGACCAGGGTCCACGGCCGTCAGATGGCTGACCACCACCGATCACAAGACGATCGGCACGCTCTACCTGATCACGTCGTTCGCGTTTTTCTGTATCGGCGGGGTGATGGCGCTGCTGATGCGCGCCGAACTGGCCCGTCCGGGTTTGCAGATCATGTCGAACGAGCAGTTCAACCAGGCGTTCACCATGCATGGCACGATCATGCTGCTGATGTTCGCCACTCCGCTGTTCGCGGGGTTCGCCAACTGGATCATGCCGCTGCAGATCGGTGCGCCCGATGTGGCGTTCCCGCGGCTGAACATGTTCGCGTACTGGCTGTATCTCTTCGGCTCGCTGATCGCGGTGGGCGGGTTCCTGACCCCGCAGGGCGCGGCCGACTTTGGCTGGTTCGCCTACTCCCCGCTCTCGGACGCGGTGCGCTCACCGGGGGTCGGCGCGGACATGTGGATCATGGGTCTGGCCCTCTCCGGCTTCGGCACCATCCTCGGCTCGGTCAACTTCATCACCACGATCATCTGCATGCGCGCTCCGGGCATGACGATGTTCCGGATGCCGATCTTCACCTGGAATGTGCTGCTGACCGGTGTGCTGGTGCTGCTGGCCTTCCCGGTGCTGGCCGCCGCGCTGTTCGCCCTGGAGGCGGACCGCCAATTCGGCGCGCATGTCTTCGACGCGGCCAATGGCGGGGCGCTGCTCTGGCAACACCTCTTCTGGTTCTTCGGCCATCCGGAGGTCTATATCATCGCCCTGCCGTTCTTCGGCATCATCTCCGAGGTCATTCCGGTCTTCTCCCGGAAGCCGATGTTCGGCTATATCTCGCTCATCGCGGCGACGATTTCCATCGCGGGCCTTTCGGTCACCGTCTGGGCGCACCATATGTATGTCACCGGCGGTGTGCTGCTGCCGTTCTTCTCCTTCATGACGTTCCTGATAGCCGTGCCGACCGGTATCAAGTTCTTCAACTGGATCGGCACCATGTGGAAGGGGTCGCTGAGCTTCGAGACGCCGATGCTCTGGGCGACCGGATTCCTCATCACCTTCGTCTTCGGCGGCCTGACCGGCGTGATCCTGGCCTCGCCGCCGATGGACTTCGCTGTCTCGGACACCTACTTCGTGGTGGCCCACTTCCACTACGTCATCTTCGGCACCGTGGTCTTCGCGATGTTCGCCGGATTCCACTTCTGGTGGCCCAAGTTCACCGGCAAGATGCTCGACGAGCGGCTGGGAAAGATCACCTTCTGGACCCTCTTCCTCGGCTTCCACGGCACGTTCCTGGTGCAGCACTGGCTGGGCGCCGAGGGAATGCTCCGCAGAATTCCCGACTACCTGGCGGCCGACGGCGTCACCACCCTGAACACCATCTCGACCATCAGCTCCTTCGTCCTCGGCCTGTCGTTCCTGCCGTTCCTCTACAACGTCTGGAAGACTGCCAAGTACGGCGAGAAGGTCGTCACCGACGACCCCTGGGGATATGGCCGTTCCCTGGAATGGGCGACCTCCTGCCCGCCGCCGCGCCATAACTTCGTCAGCCTGCCGAAGATCCGTTCCGAATCCCCCGCGTTCGATCTGCACCATCCCGATGTCGGCCAGAAGGAGAGTGTGGCGTGAGTATGGCCAGAGCCGCCGAGCCTCCCGGTATCGCCGCCGGAATCAACCAGATCGAGGGCTATCTGCTGCTGCAGACGGAGCGGGACGCGGCCCGGGAGCGGGCCCGCCGCCTCACGGCCCCGCTCGACTGGCTGACCTCCGCCCAGCGGGCGGAGGTCGAGCGGCTCTACCTGCAGGACCAGCTGGCCGTCACCGAGCAGACCCTGCGCAAGGTGGTGCGGCGCTGTGAGGAGCTGCGGGCGGAGTACCAGGAGGTCTACCGCACGCTGCGCCGCCGGCTCCTCCTGGTCTGCCTGCTCGGGGCCGCGACCCTCGCCGGCGGCTTCGCCGCCGCCCTCACCGTCCGGTAGGCGCCATCCGGGTCGGGTTCGGAATCGCCCCGGCCTCGGAGCCGGAGTCGAACCAGGCCGCGGGTACATTGCGCAGCGCCTGGTCGGTGTAGTCGCTCCAGAGGTCGGCGACCCGCTGGGCGCTGGCGTTCTTGAGCGGGATCTGCTTGCGCTTCTCGGCGTCCTCGCCGAAGAGGGCGACCGCGGTGACCAGGTCCGGGGTGTAACCGACGTACCAGGCCGCCCTCTTGTCGTCGGAGACCCCGCCCTTGCCCGCCGCGGGGCGCTTGACGGCGCGTACGGCGTCCTTACCGCCGTTCATGATGAGATTCCGGGTGACAAGCTGAGCCGCCGCTGGGGCGATCGCCTGATCGCCCACGGCCTTCGGCGGCCCGGCCGTCTCGTCGCCGCGCCGTGCGGACTTCACGATGCTCGGGGTGACCCGCTTGCCCTGGTGGTTGAACGAGGCGTAGACACCGGCCATCTTCAGTGGGCTCGAGCCCATCAGCCCCAGCTCGACCGACTCCTTGGTGCCGAAGCCGCCGTCGGTGTCCATGCCGAGGGCCCGGGCGGTGCGCTTGATCTCCGGCAGTCCGCCGGCGTCGGGCCCGTTATGCATCTTGGCGTCCATGGAGGCGGCGTCGGTGACCGGCTGGAAGGCGGAGCCCACCTGGTAGTCGCCGCGGGTCGCGTTGGACAGATAGTGCCGGGTGTAGTCCCGGCCGCCGTAGAGCGCGAGGATCCGCCCGTTCTTCGGGTCCACCGAGACCGCGCCGCCCTGGGTGGCGGCGGCGTCCGCACGGGCCTGCTTCTCGTCGGCGGAACCGTCCGCACGGGTCTGCTTCTCCTCGCCGGAACCGTCCGTCCGGGGCTTCCCCTTGGCGGAGCCGTCGAGGCCCTGGCGCATCGTCTTCTCCAGCGCCCGCTGTTTGGCCGGGTCGACGTTGAGGGTGATGGTCCAGCCGCCCGCGGCGAGTTCCTGTTCGCTGACGCCCGAGGCGATCAGCTCATTGCGGGCAGCGTCCACGAGGTAGCCGGCCTGGCCGTCGAGACCGGGGGCGGGCTTGGGGTCGACCGGCACGGGAAAGCGCATGTGCTTCCGCTGCGCGGGGTCCAGCCAGTGCATATCGACCATGTTGTCCAGCACATAGTTCCAGCGCCGGGTGACCAGACGCTTCGCCTTGGGGCTCGCCACGGCCCAGTCGTACTGGCTGGGGGCCTGCACCAGCGCCGCCAGATACGCGCCCTCCTCGACCGTGAGGTCGTCGACGTCCTTGTCGTAGTACGCGCGGGCGGCGGCCTGGATGCCGTAGGCCACGCGGCCGAAGTAGCTGGTGTTCAGATACCCCGCGAGGATGTCCTCCTTGGAGTTGCGCTGGTCGACCTTGAGGGAGATCACCAGCTCCTTGATCTTGCGGCTGGCGGTCTGTTCCTGGCTCAGGTAGTAGTTCTTGACGTACTGCTGGGTGATGGTCGAACCGCCCTGGGTCCCCTTGCCGGCCACGGTGTTGACCACTCCCCGCAGAATGCCCATCGGGTCCACGCCCCGGTCCTTGTAGAAGGACTTGTTCTCCGCCGCGACGAACGCGTGCTGCACGCCCGTGGGTATCCGGTCGAGGGTGACCATCTCGCGGTTGATCTCGCCGGTGCGGGCGAGGATCGTGCCGTCGCTGTACTTGTAGACGTTGCTCTGCGCCTTCGCCTGGGCGTTGGCCTTGGGAACGTCGATGGAGTAGTAGAGCACGGTGAACGCCCCGATCAGCAGGGCGCACAGGCCGGCCACATAGGCGATCAGCTTCCGCCAGGTGAAGAGCCGCCGGATGCCGGTCCGCTTCGGCTTTCCGTGTCTCTTCTCACCGTGCTGTCGGCTCGGGGGTCTGGTGTCCCGCGGCGCCTGCTTCGAGTCCGGGGTGAACCGTTCGCGTAGTGCCGTGAGGGGACCTGCCATGCCGATTGCTCCTCCATCGATCCCGGCCGCGAGGATTCGCGGGGGTCGGCGCCATCCTCCTCAGCGAAGATCTTCGGAACGGCAACGGGCGATCTCGGCCGGGGCTCGACCGCTTCTCGACTTCCCCTCGACGATGTATCAGCCGTGTATCGGTCCGGGCTCGGGCCGCTCCGGCAGGTGCAGCGTGGCGACAGCGCCGCCGTCCGGTGCGTTGCCGAACGTGAGCGTGGCGCCGAGGACCTGAGCCTGTCCCGCCGCGATGGTCAGCCCGAGACCGTGGCCCCGGCCCCGCTCCCGGACCCCGGTGCGGAACCGCTGCGGACCCTTCTCCAGCAGATCGTCCGGATAGCCGGTTCCATGGTCGCGGACGGTCACGGTCCGGCCGTCCGCCGCCACCGTCACCTCGACCGGTTCACGGCCGTGGCGATGGGCGTTGATCACGAGATTGGTGACGATGCGGGCCAGCCGGCGGGGATCCGTCCACACCTTCGGGCCGTCCTCGGGGTCCTGCGGCGCGCTGTCCTGCGCGCCGCCGGTGCGCAGGCATGCCGACAGCCCGGTGCCGGCGATGGCATCGTCGAGCACGGGTCCCAGGGGACAGGGCGACAGATCGGCCTCCTCGGCCCCCGCGTCCAGCCGGGAGATCTCCAGCAGATCCTCGACCAGTGTGCTCAACACCCGCACCCGGTCGCGCACATACCCGGCCGCCTCCCCCGGCGGGAGCAGCTCGGCGGCGGTGACCAGGCCCATCAGCGGAGTGCGCAGCTCATGCGCCACATCGGCGGTGAACCGCTGCTCGTCGAGCAGCCGCTCCTGCAGCGCGGCGGCCATCGAGTCCACGGCCCCGGAGATCTCGGCGATCTCGTCGTGCGGGCGGGCGGCGGCGGAGATCCGGGCGTCCAGGTCCCCGGCCGCGATCCGCCGCGCGGTGGCCGCCGCGAGCCGCAGCCGCCGGCTCATCCGCTCGGCGGTCAGTACGCCCAGGGGCAGCACCACGGCGGTGGTCATCAGCCCGGCCAGGATGATGTTGGTGTCCAGCGCGCCGATGTTGCGCATCGCGGTGCTCATGTCGACGCGTACGGACAGGACCTGACCGTCGGCGGGCCGGGCCGCCCACATCGCGGGCCCGTCCGGGCCGGTGCTGAACTCGGTGCCCTGATGCCCCTTCTTCACCAGCCGCCGCAGACCCTGGGGCAGCCCGGGTGCGTCCATCACCGCACCGGAGCCCTGGACGCCGCCGGTGCGGGCGTAGCTGAGCGCGGCACGGTCGAGCGTGGTCCGCGCGCCTTCGCGCGCCTGGGACAGTTCGCGGTCGCGTGAGGCATGGTGCACCAGCACGCCCACCGCGGCCGCGGCGGCACAGGTCGCCGCCGCCACCAGGGCCACGATCCGCCATCTCAGCGTCATCTCAGCGTCGCAGCTTGTATCCGAAGCCGCGGACCGTCTCGATCCGTTCGGCGCCTATCTTCGCCCGCAGCCGCTGCACATGGAGGTCGACCACCCGGGTGTCGCCCTGCCACGCGTGGTCCCAGACCCGGTTCAGCAGCGTACGGCGCTCCAGCACCACACCGGGCGAGCCGGCGAACTCCAGCAGCATCCGCAGTTCGGTGGGGGTCAGCGCGAGCGGCTCTCCCGCGCGGCGCACCTCCATGCCGAGGGTGTCGATGGTCAGATCGCCGAAGGCGAGGGTGTCCGGCCCGGCCGCGCCGTCCGGCTCCGCCGCCCCGTTCCGCGCCTCGGCGTGCGAGGCGCGGGCCGCGGGGGTGAAGGAGGCGCGGCGCAGCAGCGAGCGGATACGGGCCACCAGGACCGCGCTCTCGCACGGCTTGATCACATAGTCGTCGGCACCCGCTTCGAGACCGGAGACGACGTCGAGGGCGTCCCCGCGCGCGGACATCATCAGGATCGGCGCCAGGCTGAACTCGCGGACCCTGCGGCACAGTCCGATGCCGTCCAGCTCGGGCAGCATCACATCCAGGAGGAGCAGATCGGGCTGCTTCTCACGGAAGATCTCCAGCCCGGTGAGACCGTCGCCCGCGGTGAACACCGTGAAGCCGTACCGCTCCAGGGCCATCCGCACCGTATTGCGGATCACCTTGTCGTCCTCGACGAGCAGCAGATGTGCCTCGGTCGGGGAGCCGGTGCCCGGGGCGGGGCCGGGCGGGAGGAAGCCGGTGGTCATCGCGTCGTCCTCGTCTCCGTACGGGGGTCCGGGACCGCCGTGAGGCTGCTGCCCGGCGCTGGTTCCGGTACGACACCCGGGTCGGCCCCCGGCTCCTTCGCCCGGGTGCCCGCGCCGCCCTCGGGCGTCACGGCCGCCATGACGCGGCCGTTCCAGCGGAAGCGCGTGGTGACCCGGCCGTCCTCGCCGGTCGCGCTGATCAGCAGATCGCGGCCGAAGGTTTCGCCGGTGAGCCCCGGCGGGCCCCAGTAGATCAGCACGGGGCGGACCGTGCGGCCCGAGGCCGTGTAGACCTGAAGCAGCGTCCGATCGAGTCTCGGCAGATCGACCGCCACCACCTGTTCGTCCTTGCCGTCGCCGGTCAGATCGCGGTGGACGGCGCCCCGCAGCGGACAGTCGCCACTGCCCGGGCACACGGAGATCTCCTTCTGCACCAGCGCCGGCACATTCGGGTCGTTGAGCAGCAGGTCCTGCGCGGAGACGGCGGTCAGTCCGCCCGAGGGCAGCCGGAGCCTGCTCACCGGCAGATAGCGGTCGAAGTCCGGCTTCTGACGGGGCGACGACGTGGCCGAGGGAGTGTACCGGGGCCACAGCGGAACGGCGCTGACCGGTGCCGACAGCGAGGGCGCCGCGCCGTCGTCCCGCACCCCGGACTGGGCCGCGCACCCCGCGGCGGTCACGATGGCGCACGCGGTCGCCACGGCGGACAGCAGGCCGCGTGGCAGCCGGGGGCGGGGGCGTCGTCGCGCGGTGCGGGACGCGTGGGGGAGTGAACGCATGGCCGTCACAGACTACTGAGCGGCGGAGGCGTCTCACGCCGGGCCCGTGGAGTACCGGCCGGTAGGGGTGGGGCGGCCGAAGGCGACAGGCCCGGGGCATGCCGCCCCGGGCCTGTTCGGAGTGACGTGGTGTCACATGGCCGGCCTCATTTGACGAATTCCGGACGCACCCGGGCCGGCCAGGTGCCCACGGTCAGCATGCCCGCCGCGTATGCGCGCGAGACCAAGGCGGCCCGGTTGGGTGCCTTCATCTTCCGCAGCATCGACCCCACGTGGTATTCGACGCCCTGTCTGCTCAGGTAGAGCTTGGCGGCCATCTGCACGGTCGACGCGCCGGTGGCCACTCCCTCGAGTATCCGGGCCTCCAGCGGCGAGAGCAGCTTCTGGCTGGTGGGGGCGGGTGCCTCCTCGGGTCGTTCGTCATCCGGTTTGACCATGACGACGATGGACGAGAGCCGGTCGGACCGGCCCTGGATGGCCGTGCCGGTCAGCTTGCCCGAGAACACCTGGCCGCGTGAGTGGCAGCCGAGGACGCGCTCGGTGAAGCGGGTGCGCCGTCCGTCGTGCAGCCGCGAGAAGTGTTCCCGCAGGACGGAGGAGGTGCTGGGGTGCAGCAGGTCGAACAGGCTGCGGCCGCACAACTCAGCAGAGGATGCGCCGAAATGTCGGCAGAAGTCCTCGTCCCCGGCCACCACATGGAGGTCGGGGGCGAGTGTGGCCATTCCGGTGGCGTGTCGCGAGGCGGCGGCGGGCACTGCCTGTCCGGGCACTCGAGAGGCACTCTGAGCGCTGTGGGGGAGGGCCAAGAGGAGTCACCGCTTTCAGTCGGTTCGTGACGGAGTGGTCAGTCCGTCTCGGGTGAACCCCCAGGTGACGGAGGGTCGGCGCACAGCGGGCCACGCAATGCGCCGGACCCCAGGGGGAATTCAGTGACGGGTGTTAGATCCGCTTCCTGGTGTATACCAACGCTACAGTGACTGTGGGGTGCCCGTTTCCAACAGAGTTGTGCCCGCTTTCTGCCCGCTTTGCTGATGGAACCGGCGGGAGGTGGGAGCCGCTGGTGGGAGCGCTACGCCGCGGCCTTGGCCGACTTGCTGGTCTTGGCGCGGCTTCCGGAGCGGCTGCTCTTCGAGCGGTCCGCGGTGCGGCCTTCGGTGCCCTTCTCGGCCGGCGGGGCCATGATGCCGCCCTTGCGCAGCACCGCATAACCTACCCCGATGCCGACGGCCACCGGCCATTCGATGACCTCCACGGCACCCAGCGCGCCGAGCCCCAGGTACAGCGGGAGTCCGCCCTTGGCGGGCAGCACCCGGCGGGCCATCTCGACCGGCTTCAGCGCCACCCTCGCCGCGCCCCCGGTCGCACGGGTGGTCGCGTGGCCGACTGTGTCGAAGGTCTCCTTCGTGGCGTGACCCACGGTGTCGAGGGTTCCCTTGGTGGCCTGACCGACGGTGTCGAGGGTGCCCTTGGTGGCCTGGCCGACGGTGCCGAGGGTTTCCTTCGTCGCGTGGCCCATGGTGTCGAACGTGGGCATCGTGAGGGTCAGGCTGCGCCTGCCGTCACTGCGCGACGTCTCCATGGCACCCTTGGCGGCCTTCGCCGTCCGCTGTCGCTGCGTGGTCTTCGATGGCCTGGTGGTCTTCGTCGCCTTCTTCGTCTCCGAAGACTTCGACGTGGCCGACGTGGCTGCCGCGGCCTGGGACTTCGTCGACTTGCCGCCGCGCCCCGGTGCCGTCTTCTTCGCGGCTGTCGAGGAGCTGCGCTTGCGTGAAGTAGCGGGAGTGGTCACTGGTCTCACGTCCACACGGTGATGGCGGATTGAATCTTCTTCCTATTTAAGGGTAATAGGGATGAACCGGGCAGGCCGCCCGGGGAGCGGAGGTTCCCTCGATGTCACCGCTGTCACCGCTGTCACCGCTGCATCTGCCCCTGGCGACGCTGAAGCTGCTGTCCCTGCCACCCCTGCAGCTCCTCGCGCCCATCAAGGCCGGTGTGGCCGCGGGTGTGCGGGATGCCGCCGGAGCCGTCGGGCGGCTGGTCCGGCCCTCCCAGCGCGGGATCTGGTCCTACCCGGGGAGGTACTACATCGAGGTCCGCGGGGTGCACGGGATCGGGGGCGAGCAGGTGGCCCGCCGGGTGGAACGGGCCCTCGAGGAGCATCCGCGGGTGCAGTGGGCACGGGTCAACGCGCCCTCCGAGCGGGTCCTGGTGGCCGTGGGCAAGCCGCCCCCGTCCGAGCAGGACCTGATCGCACGGATCGAGCGCGCGGAGGTCCAGGAGCCCGTCGCGCCCACCGAGGAGTTCGACGAGTGGGCCCCGGAGCCGCGCCATCCCTCCGGCGGCGCGAAGGAGGCCCAGTCGCTGGCCGTCGTGGCGGCGGACGTCGTGGGGCTGAGCGTGGCCACCGCCCTGCGGCTCACCCCGTGGCTCAGACTGCCGACCGAGGCGGCCGCGACCCTGTCCATCATCCAGCACCACCCCCGCCTGCGGCGGCTGGCCCTGGCCATCACCCGCGGGCAGCCCACCGAGGCCGCACTGCCGGTGCTGGCCGCGCTGACCCAGGGCGTGGCCACCCGGGGTGGCGGGCTCGCGCTCGACCTCGTCCAGCGGGCGGCCCTGTGGCGGGAGGCGGAGGCGGAGGGCCGGGCCTGGGCGGCGATGGAGCCACAGCTCGTGCACGGCCCCCAGGACGTGGTGGCCGAGCCGATCGTGGTCGAGCGGCCCGGAAAGCCCCCCAAGGACACCGTGGAGCGCTTCGCGGAGCGCTCCATGGCCGCCGGGGCCGCGGCCGGTGTCCTCGCGGCCCCGTTCGCCGGTCCGCGTCGCGGATTCGCGGTCGCGTTCTCGTCCGTGCCCAAGGCGCCGGGGGCCGGCCGGGAGGGGTTCGCGACCAGCCTCGGCCAGTTTCTCGCCCTGCGCGGCGTCCTCGCCATGGACCGCAGCAGTCTGCGGCGGCTGGGCCAGGTCGACACCGTGGTGCTGGACGAGGCGGCGCTGCGCGGCGACCGCTACGAGCCCATCGACCTGGAACTCCTCGGCGGCGCCGACCCCGAGCCGACCGCCGAGCGGCTCTTCGGCCTCTTCGACCCCGATGAGCCACTGGAGACCCGCCACGACAACGGATGGGTGCTCGGCCCCCTGGACCGGCTGGAGCTGACGGGCCGCACCGGGCAGCAGACCGCGGCGCGGCTCCGCCGCAGGGGCAGCGAGCGGGTGCTCGGCCTGGCCCGGGGAAGCACGCTCCAGGCGGTGGTGGGCCTCGCCCCGCAGACCGTGCCGGGCGCCGAGGCCGTGGCGGCCGCCGCCCGCCGGGCAGGATCCCGCATCGTCCTGGCCACCGACCGGCCCCATCCCACCGGGTTCACCTTCGCCGACGCCGTGATGCCCGCCGGCCGCCGCCTCGTGGCCTCCGTACGGTCCCTGCAGGCCGACGGCGCCGTGGTGCTGCTGCTCTCCGGCAACCGCCGGGCCCTGGGAGCCGCCGACTGCGGCGTCGGCGTGCACCGCGACGGCGAGCCCCCGGCCTGGGGCGCCCATCTGCTCGTCGGCGCCGACCTGGAGTCGGCCGGGCTCATCGTGGACGCCGTGGGCGTGGCCGCGCGGGTCGACCGGGAGAGCGCCCTGCTGTCCGCGGGCGGCAGCGCCGTCGGCGCGGTGGCCGCCCTCCAGGCGGCCCCGAACCAGGCCACCGCCCGGGCCGCCGCGGCGGGCACCACCGCGGGGACCCTGGCCTTCGCCCTGGGCCACTGGCGGGCACGCCAGCTCCTCGCCCGCCCCATGGACCCGCCGGTGACCACCACCCCCTGGCATCTGATGCCCGTCCCCCGGGTGCTGGAGCGCCTGGAGACCGGCCCCGACGGCCTCAGCCCGGAGGAGGCGACCGCCCGCACCGCGCTGGGGCCGCGCCGCGGCGAGCCCACCCGCACCACCCTGCCCGCCGCGTTCATCGAGGAGCTGGCCAACCCCCTGACCCCGGTCCTCGCCGCCGGGGCCGCCCTGGCGGCCGCCGTGGGCTCGCGCACCGACGCCGCACTGGTGGCCGCCATCACCGGCATCTCCGCCCTGGTCGGCGGATTCCAGCGGGTCAGGACCGAGCGGGCCCTGTCCGAGCTGTTCGCCCGCTCGGCGATCGGCGCCCGGGTCCGCCGGGGCGGTACGGAACGCCTCGTGACCGCCGGGGACCTCGTCCCCGGCGACATCGTCATGCTGGGCCCCGAGGACGTGGTGCCCGCCGACTGCCGGCTACTGGAGGGCGAGGGGCTCGAGGTCGACGAGTCCTCGCTGACCGGCGAATCGCTCCCCGTGAGCAAGGATCCGGCGCCGGTCGTCGGCGCGCACATCACCCAGCGCCGGTCGATGCTCTACGAGGGCACCACCGTCTCCGCGGGGCGCGCCGTGGCCGTCGTCGTGGCCACCGGACCGGCCACCGAGGTCGGCCGAAGCCTGGCCACCGCCCGCCAGGCCGCCCCGGTCACCGGTGTCGAGGCGCGGCTGACCTCGCTCACCCGGTCCAGCGTGCCCATCGCGCTCGGATCCGCCGCCGCGGTCGCCGGCGCCGGACTGCTGCACGGCCTCCCGCTCACCAAGAACCTCGCCTCCGCCGTCAACCTGGCCGTCGCGTCCGTCCCCGAAGGGCTTCCGTTCCTGGTCAACGCGGCCCAGCTGGCCGCCGCCCGCCGACTGGCCGACCTCGGCGCCCTGGTCCGCAACCCCCGCACCATCGAGGCGCTCGGCCGCGCCGACGTGCTGTGCTTCGACAAGACCGGAACCCTCACCGAGGGCAACCTCCAGCTCGCGGCCGTCAGCGACAGCGGCGGCCCGCTCCCCGCCGACCGGCTCGACGCGCCCCGTAAGGCGGTGCTCGCCGCCGCCCTGCGCGCGACCCCGCCGGCCCGCCAGTCCGAGCCCATGGCGCACCAGACCGACCGCGCGGTGAGCGTCGGGGCGCGCCGGGCCGGGGTCGGGGTGCGGCGCGGAGCGCCCCGCTGGCGCCGTACGGACGCGTTGCCCTTCGAACCCTCCCGCGCCTACCACGCCACCACCGGGCGCACCGTGCACGGTCCGCTGCTCAGCGTGAAGGGCGCGCCTGAAGGCGTCCTGGACCGGGTCGCACGGCGGCGCACCCCGGGCACCGGCCAGGCCACCGAACTGGACGCGGAGGGCATCAGGAAGCTGGGCGAGACCGCGGAAGAGCTGGCCGGTGCCGGTCGCCGGGTCCTGGCGGTGGCCGAGCGGCGGATGCGGGAGGGCGAGGAGCTGTCCGACAAGGCCGTACGGGACCTGGACTTCCTCGGCTTCATCGCCATCGCCGACCCCGTGCGCACCAGCGCCGCCCCCGCCCTCGCGCGGCTTCGCGAGTCGGGTGTGCAGACCATGATGCTCACCGGCGACCACCCCGCCACCGCGGACGCCATCGCCGCCCCCATCATGGATCTCCCCGAGCCCAAGGTGTGCACCGGTCCGGAGCTGGACGAGATGGACGACGCGGAGCTGGACGAGCTGCTGCCGACGGTGGACGTGATCGCCCGGTGCAGCCCGCACCACAAGGTCCGTATCGTTCAGGCGTATCAGCGCCTCGGCCGGGTGGTGGCGATGACCGGGGACGGCGCCAACGACGCTCCCGCGATCCGGCTCGCGGACGTCGGGATCGCCCTGGGGCGGCGCGGTACCCCCGCCGCGACCGCCGCCGCGGACCTGGTCGTCACCGACGACCGCCTGGAGACGATCGTCTCGGCCCTGATGGAGGGGCGTGCCATGTGGGCCTCGGTGCGCGCGGCCCTCGCCATCCTCATCGGCGGCAACTTCGGCGAGGTCACCTTCAGTGTGGCCACCTCCGCCCTGACCGGCGCCACACCCCTGAGCGCCCGTCAGATCATGCTGGTCAACCTGCTGACCGACCTCGCGCCCGCGCTCGCCATCGCGGTGCGCGAGCCGACCGGGCACACCGGCGAACGGCTGCTCAAGGAGGGCCCCAGCCGCTCCCTGGGCGCGGCGCTGACCAAGGAGATGCTGCTGCGGGGCGTCATCACGGCCGCCGGGGCCGGACTGGCGTGGACCGGCGCCCGGGTCACCGGCAGAAGCCGCCGGGCCGGTACGGTGGCGCTCGCCGCCCTGGTCGGCACCCAGCTCGCGCAGACCCTGACCACGGGCGGCCTGGACCGGCACGTCCTGATCGCCGGGCTGGGCTCCGCCGCGGTGCTCGCCGCCATCATCCAGACCCCGGGCGTCAGCCAGTTCTTCGACTGCACCCCGCTCGGCCCGGTCGCCTGGGCCATCACCCTGGGGTCCATCACCGCGGCCACCCTGGCCGGCCCCCTCCTGGCGCCGCTGCTGCGCCTGGAGAGCACGCCCCTTGAAGGGGACCAAGCGAACCAAGCGGATCAGGCGGATCAAGCGGATCAGGCGGAGGGTGCGGCGGAGGGCGCGGACGCCGCCGACGGGGCGGAGGCGACCGCCGCATCCCGGTGACCACCGAACCTCTTGCGCCACCCGGCCCGAGCGATAGTGTTGAATGTCCCGGTTTGGGATGACGGGGGCGGGTCGGTGTGGAGGAGGGTGTGATGCGGAGCCGAGAGAGGTATGAGCTGATCTTCGTGGATGCGACCGTCCCCGGGACCGAGGATGTCGTGGTGGTGCACCGTACGGACAGCAGTGGTCCGGGCGGGCACCCTGTGTACGCGGACGACACCGGCATCGTGCGGGCGGAGATCAGCGACCGTGACGAGGTGCGGATGATCGCCAGTGGCGGCCATCAGGTGCACGCCGCCGCGGTCAGCGCCCGCCCGGTGTCCTGAATCACCCGTCCGGTGCCCGATGCGTCTGTCGTCTCCGCAGGTCGGCGCCGTTGTCAGTGGTGCCCGCTACGTTTGCCCCATGGGAGTCCGAAGAGCGATGAGGTGCGGCGATGAGTGATGTGGCGGCGATGGACGGCGCGACCGGTGTCGAGCTCCAGTTGGAGCCGTACCGCACGCAGCTGACCGGTTACTGCTATCGGATGCTGGGCTCGGCCTTCGAAGCCGAGGACGCCGTCCAGGAGACCATGGTGCGCGCCTGGCGGGGCCTGGACCGCTTCGAGGGCCGCTCCGCGCTGCGGTCCTGGCTCTACCGCATCGCCACCAATGTCTGCCTGGACATGCTCAACGGGAGCAAGCGCCGGGCCCGGCCTATGGATCTGACCTCCGTGGCCACCCCGTTCCCGGCCGCGCTCGCCGAGCAGCCGGAGGCCACCTGGATCGGGCCGGTCCCGGACGGCCAGGTGCTGCCGGCCGGGGGAGACCCCGCCGAGGTGGCGGCCCAGCGGGACGCGGTGCGGCTCGCGTTCATCGCCGCGCTGCAGCACCTGGCGCCCCGCCAGCGGGCGGTGCTGATCCTGCGCGAGGTGCTGGCGTGGAAGGCGAGCGAGGTCGCCGAGCTGCTGGGCACCACCGTCGCGTCCGTCAACAGCGCGTTGCAGCGCGCCCGGGCCACCCTCGCCGCGAGCGAGATCAGCGACTCCGACCCGGTCAAGCCGCTGGACGAGGAGCAGCGCGCCCTGCTGGCCCGCTATGTGGACGCCTTCGAGCGCTATGACCTGGACTCCCTCACCGCCCTGCTGCATGAGGACGCCACGCTCTCCATGCCGCCGTACGAGCTGTGGCTGCGCGGCCATGAGGACATCCGCCAGTGGCTGCTGGGCCATGGCATCGGCTGCCGCGGCTCCCGTCTGGTCCCGACCGTGGCCAACGGCCTGCCCGCCTTCGGCCAGTACCGTCCGAGTGGCCCCGACGGCCGCCATGAAGCCTGGGCGCTTCAGGTCCTCGAGATATCAGGGGGCCGGATCACCGGGCTCAACTCCTTCCTGGACACCGAGCGCCTCTTCCCCCTGTTCGGCCTCCCCGCCCAGCTCGAGCCCGAGCGCGTGGCCTGACGCCAGGGCGTGCCCTGACGCCGCGGGGGTCGTCAGGGCCTCGTCCAGCCCCGTCCAGGCGAGCAGCCGCCGCAGTTCGCCGCAGGCGTTGCGGAGCTGGATCCCGCGCCCCAGCCGGCCGGCGGTCAGCCGCAGCCGGGCCAGGGCCTCGACGACGGCCAGGTCCGGCCGGCCCGCCCCGCCCACGTCCACGGTGACCGGTCCAGGACCGGCCAGGCGCGCCAGCGCGGACAGCCGTTCGCACAGCCGCTCCACCTCGGCGCGGGTGACCGGCCGGCCCAGGACCAGCACGGCCGGGGACGGCGGGGCCGGGGCCGGGGGCGGCGTGGGCGGCTTCTCGGGCTCGGGACGGGCCAACGTCCACCTCCTGTCGTGGTGTTCACCTGTTCACCGGTGAAGACCGCCCGGCTGAGGAAAAGTCATCGCCGCACCCCTCCGGCCGCGCCCCGCGATGCCGCCGCTTCGCGGACGCACAACTGTGGTGCACGGCCGTCAGGGGCCGTGCACCACAGTCCGTTCGCCGCCGGGGTGGCGGGGTCAGTTGTTCTGGATGAACTGCTTCGCCAGACCGTCGCCGACCGACACGGCCTTGTCGTGGTTCTCGATGGGGGAGACGGAGGAGTTCTTGAAGACGATGTACGTCACCCCCGATTCGGCGCCGCCGGTCTCCGGGTCGGGGTCGATGCCGAGCGCGTTGGCCGTGGCGTAGGACGCCTCACCGATGATCTTCGTCGGCCCGGTGTCGCCCACCACCGCGTACTGCACCTTGTTGTTGTAGATGACCGCGACCACACCGCCGCCCTTGATGCCGGACTTGGTGTAGTCCCAGGTGGAACTCGGGCTCGGCACCACGACGTACGGCAGCTTGTCGGCGACGAGGGGCTTGCCGTCCGACTGGTGGAAGGCGGTGTCGTCCTGGAACCACGGGTCGGTGTTCTCGTTGCACCGGGAGGTCACCTGGCCATCGCAGTCGATGTCCATATCGGCCTTCCAGAAGACCGCCCCATTGGCACCGCAGACCGGGATGTTGGCCGATGTCTCGTCGTCGGTGCGGTACTTGCCGCTGGATATCTGTGAACAGCCCTGCACCTTGGCGAGCAGCTGCGCCGCGGTGACCGTGCCCTCCTTGGTGTTCGCGGGGGCCGGCGCGGGGCCCCGGGTGGTGGCATGGGCGCCGGCGGTGACGGAGCCGGCCAGCAGTCCGGCCGCGGCGAGTACGAAAGCGAAACGCTTGCGCATAGGACACCCCTTTGTTAGGAACCTTTCCTAACCTCGTCGGGCATCCTGGCGAGTTGATAAGCTCATGTCAATACGCCCGCCCGGGGAAACCGATGCGTGATACCGCGCGAATCGGCGGCCTTCGGAACACCTTCCGGCAGGGGCCCCTCAGTGCGTGGCCCGCACCAGCTTCAGCAGCCGGGCCACCTCGCGCGCCACCGCGTCACGCGCGGCCGCGACATAGCGGCGGGGGTCGACCACCTCGGGGTGGCCCGCGAGATGGTCGCGGATCGCCCGGGTGAAGGCCACGTTCAGATGGGTGGCGATGTTCACCTTCGTCAGCCCCGCCTCCACGGCCCGGGTCAGATCCGCCTCGGGCACTCCGGAGGAGCCGTGCAGCACCAGCGGTACGGGCACGGCCGCGCGCAGCGCCGCGACCAGCGGCAGATCCACCACCGCGGCCTTGACGACCATGGCGTGCGAGGTGCCCACCGCGACCGCGAGCGCGTCCACGCCCGTCGCCGCCACATAGGCGGCGGCCTCGGCCGGATCGGTCCTGGCACCCGGTGCGTGGACGCCGTCCTTGCCGCCCACCTCGCCCAACTCGGCCTCCACCCACACCCCGTGGGCATGGCAGTCGGCCGCCACCTCGGCGGTGGCCGTCACATTGCCGTCGTACTCCAGGGCCGAGGCGTCGAACATCACCGAGCCGAAGCCGAGGTCCACCGCCTCCCGCACCAGCTCCGGCCCGGTGGCGTGGTCCAGATGCACGGCCACCGGCACCCGTGCCGCGCGGGCCACCTCCACGGTCGCCCGGCCGATGGCGGCCAGGGCGCCGTGATACCGCACCGCGTTCTCGCTGATCTGCAGGATCACCGGCGCGCCCGCCGCCTCCGCCCCGGCCACGATCGCCTGGGCGTGCTCGATCTGGATGACATTGAACGCACCCGCGCCGAGCCCGGCGCGTGCGGCCGTCCCGACGATCTCTCCGGTGGCCACCAGCGGCATCTACCGGCTCCTTCCGCTCGTTTCCATATTCCGGCCGTTTCCGTGTTCGTTCGGTTCGCGTGTTCCGTCGGTCCCGGCTCAGCCGAGGATCACCGAGCGGGTGAGATGGCGTGGCTCGTCGGGGTCGAGCCCGCGCGTCGCCGCGATGGCGACCGCGAGCCGCTGCACCACCACCAGTTCGGCCAGCGGGTCGCGGCCGGACCCGGCGACCCGGCCGCCGGTGCGGGTGATCTCCTGGTCCGCCACATCCGACGCCCCCTCGCCCAGCCACCACACCACGCTCCGCGGGCCGGTCACGCTGATCGGGCCGTGCCGGTACTCCTTGGCCGGATATGCCTCGGTCCACGACCCCGCCGCCTCGCGCATCTTGAGCGCGGCCTCCTGGGCGACCCCGTAGGTCCAGCCCCGCCCGAGGAAGGTGAACTGCCCGGCGTCCACGAGCGCCCCGGGCAGCGGCTCGGCGAGTGCCGCCTCGCCGTCCGCCTCCAGGTGCTCCAGCGGCGCGCCCAAGTGGGCGCGGAGCAGGGCGAGTTCGCTGGTGGCCCAGCGGGTCTGCACCACCGACCGCTCATCGGCGAAGTCGAGCACGACCGCGGCGTCCGCGACGCCCACGACCGGGGAGTCGGGAACCGCCGTGATGACGGTGGTGGGCACCCGGCCGCGCACCGCGCCGAGCAGCTCCAGCACCTCGGTCGTGGTACCGGACCGGGACAGTGCCACCACCCGGTCGTAGACGCGGCCGGCCGGCATCTCCGACGCCGCGAAGGCGTCCGTCTCGCCCTGGCCGGCCGCCTCGCGCAGCGCCGCATACGACTGGGCGATGAACCACGAGGTGCCGCAGCCCACGACGGCGACCCGCTCACCCGGCCGGGGCAGCGCCGCCTGTACGGGCCCCTCCGGATCCCGGGCCAGGGCGATGGCGCGCCGCCAGCAGTCGGGCTGGCTCGCGATCTCGGCCTCGGTGTGGCTCATGGGACCCCCCTCGTCGCACGGATGACCCGAGCACTTTTCATGCGCGGAGTTGTTTCGTGCGAGCAGATAATGCGCAGGATCACGCATGAAAGTCCAGAGCCGATGTGCGCGGGGTAGGGTGATCGACGTGAAACGGCCCGAGCGCTGGAACGCCCTGCTGGATCTGCTGACCAGGGACGGCAGGATCGATGTGGAGGAGGCGGCCGCCGAGCTGGCGGTGTCCGCCGCGACCATCCGCCGCGACCTGGATGAGCTCGCTCAGCAGCAGATGCTGACGCGTACCCGGGGCGGCGCGGTCGGGCAGAACCTCTCGTACGACCTTCCGCTGCGCTACAAGACCGCCCGGCGCGCCTCGGAGAAGCAGCGGATCGCCGCCGCGGCGGCCCGGATGGCCGAACCGGGCTCGATCGTGGGTCTCAACGGCGGGACGACCACCACCGAGGTCGCCCGCGCCATCTCCCTGCGCGGCGATCTATCCGCCCCGGGCGGCGGCACGGCTGTCACGGTCGTCACCAACGCCCTGAACATCGCCAGTGAGCTGGCGGTGCGCCCCCAGGTCAAGATCGTGCTCACCGGCGGGGTCGCCCGTCCGCAGTCCTTCGAGCTGATGGGGCCGCTGGCCACCGGGGTGCTGGGCCAGGTGTCGCTGGATCTGGCGATCCTCGGCGTGGACGCGCTGGACACGGTCCAGGGCGCGACCGCCCACCATGAGGGGGAGGCCAGCATCAACCACCTCATGGCCGGCCGGGCGGCCCGGGTGGTGGTCGTGGCCGACAGCTCCAAGCTGGGCCGCCGGGCGTTCGCCCGGATCTGCGCACTCGAGGAGATCGATGTGCTGATCACGGACACCGGCGCCGATGCGGAGCTGGTTGCTCCGTACACCGAGGCCGGTGTCCGCGTGATCAGGGCCTGACGGGCCCGAAGTGCCGGACGGGCCCGAAGTGGCCGACGGGCCCGGAGCGCCCGACGCCTACGCCTTGGCCGCGGCCAGCAGGGCGGCCACCCGCTCGACGGCGAACGCGTAGCCCTGGACACCGCATCCGGCGATTACCCCGTTGGCCAGCGCGGAGACATAGGAGTGGTGCCGGAACGTCTCCCGCTGGTGGATGTTGGAGATGTGCACCTCCACGATCGGCAGACCGTCGCAGGTCGCCAGGGCGTCGCGCAGCGCGACGGAGGTGTGGGAGTAGCCCGCGGGGTTGATGATGACCGCCGCGTGGTGCTCACGCGCCTCATGGACCCAGTCGATCAGCTGCCCCTCGTGGTTGCTCTGCCGGCAGTCGGTCCTCAGACCGTGCGGCGCGGCCGTCACGGCGACCAGCTTCTCGATGTCGGCCAAGGTGTCCGTACCGTAGATCTCGGGTTGCCGACGGCCCAGGAGATTCAGATTCGGCCCGTTCAGGACCATGATCGTGGAACGGTCGCGCACGGGGGCGGTCGCCATGGCGTGGTGGTCCTTCCTGGGCGGTCGGTACATCGAGGGCGGTTCACCGGGGACACCGGCCCGCGACGCATCGTAGATCAGGGATATGACACCACGGTCGACGGCACGGTGGAGGTGCCCGACGTGGGAGATCCGATGTCATTGATGACGCGTTCGTACTGGCCCTGGCCGCCGAGCGAGACGACCAGCAGATTGTGGAACTTCACCCCCGACGCGTTCGGGGCGGCAAAGCCGTGGTGCTGCACGATGCTCGGGGCGACGTTGTAGTAGCAGTAGCTGCCGAGCCCCCATCCCTCGTGCGTGGTCACCGAATCGGCCACCTTGTAGGCCGCGTAGCCCTTGATGGAGCCGTTCTGGATGGCCGCCTGGTTCGGGGCGTCGTACGCCTTCTCGTTCTGGAAGAAGATGGTGCGGCCCCGCTGCCCGTACCACTGCACGTCGTACTTGTTGAAGTGCTCCACGAACAGCCCCGTGGCGAGGACGTCGTCGCCGTTGACCCGGACTCCGTAGTCCGCGCGGTTGGTCTCCCAGCCGACCCCGTCACCGTGGTCGGCGCGCCAGACCCAGGTGTGGTCGACGATGGTGTGACGGCTGTTGATCACCATGCTGGTGGTGGCCTTGCCGGGGCCCGCGCCGCCGATGCGGATGAACACGTCCTGGACGGTGGTGGGGTTGGCCGAGTGGTCGGCCGAGGCTCCCGCCGGGCCGACTTCCAGCAGGGTGGTCGAGTTGACCGGTCCGGCGTCGATGAGGAAACCGGCCAGCCGCACCCCGTCCACATCGGCGACCTTCAGCGCGGTGGCGCCGTTGTCGGGGATGAGTGTGGCGTAGCCGAGCCCGAGGACGACGGTGTTCGCCCGGTTCACCTGGATCGGCTGGTCGAGGTGGTAGATCCCCGGGGTGAGCAGCAGTTGGAGCCCCTGGGCGAGTGCCTCGTTGAGGGTGGCCGCGGTGACGCCGGGCTTGGCCACGTAGAACTGCGACAGCGGCAGCGAGGTGCCTCGGGGGGTGCCGTTGCCCCAGGTGACCCCGCGGGCGTTGGTCCGCTTCTCGGGGAGGAAGACCCGGTACTCGCTGCCGTCGAGGTACAGGAAGGGCTTCTCCCGGGAGACGGGGGTGGTGTCGAGCGTGGTGTACGGCGGGTTCGGGAAGCTCTGCCCGGGGGCGCCCTCCACACCGGAGAACACCATGTTCCACACGCCGTTGAGCCAGCTCCCGATCGCGCTGTCGCGGGTGTACCACTGCTGCTGGGAGTACGGTCCGACCTGGCCGTCGATGCGGCTGTCCGCGATATAGCCGCCGCTCGCCCAGCCGTAGCCGTCGGGGGAGAGGTTGAGCCCGCCGCGGACGTGCATCCGGCGGAAGGGCGCCGCCTGCGCCACCGCCCAGCGGTTGGTGCCGTTGACCGGGACGACCGCGAGGTTCTCCGCCGAACGCCAGAAGTTCTGGGTGGCATTGCCGTTGAACCACCCGGCGTCCACCGTGATGTCGCCGTTGATGGTGGTGTCGTCGGGGGACAGCCCCAGTCCGGCGATGGAGGTGTAGAAGCCGATCTGGGCGTTGAGCCCGCTGTAGGAGCCGGGCTTGAACAGCAGGGCGTAGCGCCCGGTGCCGAACTGCGCCGACTCCTGCTTCTTGAACACCTCGTCCAGCTTGGCCTGGATGCCGGGCGTGGACGGGTCGAAGACGATGACGTTCGGGCCGAGGTCGCCGCCGCCCGGCAGCGCCCGCGGGCTCTTTCTCCGGCCGGAAGGGGTGGCCGACGCGGGGGTGGCCAGGCCGGCGAGGGCGGGGGCCGATGCGACGGCGGCCGCGGCGCCGAGCACGGCCCGGCGGCCGACCGGGGAGCGGCCGGAGGAAGAAGGCGTGGGGGAAGGCGTGGGGGAAGGCGTGGGGGAAGGCGTGGGGGAAGGCGTCATGGGGGCGTCTCTCCTGGTTCAGTAAATGAACGGGATGGGGGTGAGGGAGCGCTCTCTTGCCGTCGCATGCTTCAGTCATGTGAACGACTCGTCAAGAGTTGTGACCGTAGTCTGTGCGTGTTGTTGCCTTTTGAACATCAACTGGCCTGGAAATTCCGGTAGTTCGGGCACACTTGGGGCGGATTCGCGACCACTCGTGTCCATGGATGTTGTGTTCAAGAGGTAAGCGGAAACCGGTGTCTGATCCTTTCCGCTCGACGCCTTGACACCTTCGCGTCCTCGCCCGGACACTCCGGTCTTGGAGAGCGCTCTCCCGATGTTGTCGCGGGTCTGTGACGGCCCGTCATACCCTCTCTCCAGGTGGCAGGAGTCTCCATGGCACGGAGATCGAAGATCGTTTCAGGAACCCTGATCGCAGGCGCGTTACTGCTGACCTCGCTCGGACTCGGTGGCATCGCGATGAGCGCCGAAGCGCCCCCGGCGAAGCCCGCGAGTGGCGGCGTCACGGCCCCGGCGGGCGGCGGTGGCACGGCCGCCCACGCGGGGCATGTCATGGCGGCGCAGTCCGCCTCCTCGCCCGAGGACCCGGACGGCGACGGCTACATTCCCGCGAACCCGCCGGTCACCGGCGTCACCCCGTCCACGAAGGAGCCGTCGCCACGCTACTTCCATGAGTTCCAGGCCAACTGCTCGGTGAGCCACACCAAGCCGGACGACCCCATCGTGTACCCGCAGCAGCCGGGCGCGTCCCATGACCACACCTTCATGGGCAACACCACGACCGACGCGGCCAGCACCACGGCCTCCCTCGAGGCCGGCCGCACCACCTGCAAGGCACCGGGGGACAAGTCGGGTTACTGGATGCCCACGCTGTTGGGCGGCGACCGGCCGGTGCTGCCCATCGGCCCGCAGACCATCTACTACAAGGCGGGCGTGACCGACTACACCAGTGTGCGGCCGTTCCCCAAGGGGCTGCGCTTCGTGGTGGGCGACCCGATGCAGACCGCCGAGGAGTTCCGCCACCACCCCGGCTTCGTGGAGGGCTGGGAGTGCGGCGACAGCTACTTCAACGTCGAGTTCCCCAAGGACTGCCCGAGCCGGCCCGACGTCCAGCTCAACATCCGTTTCCAGGCGCCCAGTTGCTGGGACGGCAGGTACCTGGACACGCCCGACCACCGCGGCCATATGGCCTACCCCGTGGTGAACCCCGGGACGAACAACAACGTGTGCCCCGCCGACCACCCGGTGGCGCTGCCGATGGTCGAGTTCAAGATGGCCTTCCCCGTCAACGGTGACCTCTCGCACGCGAGGCTGGCCAGCGGCCCGAGCTGGTCGTTCCACTACGACTTCTTCAACGCCTGGGACGCGCCCACGCTGAAGGCGCTCGTCGACCACTGCGTCGTCGGGGCGCTGCAGTGCGACGCCCGCGGCTACGACCAGACCCACCCCGAAGCCGGAGCGACCCTCGACGAGAACTACGAGCTGCCGTGAACCACGGCCCGGCCGCCGGTGCGCACACCACCGCGGCCGGGCCGTTCGCACGCCACTTCCCCGACACACCGAAAGACACCACCATGACCCGGACCCGTACCGCTCCACGCCGTATCGCGGCGCCCCTCACCGCCGGTCTGCTGGCCGCCGGCGCCCTCGCACTGCCCGGCCAGCAGGCACACGCCGCCGGAAGCGTCGTCAAGGTCACCGGCACCCAGGGCGACTGGCGGCTGACCGTGGACGGCCGGCCGTATCAGATCAAGGGCCTGACCTGGGGCCCCGCCATCGCGGACGCCGACCGCTATCTGCCCGATCTGCGGTCGATGGGCGTCAACACCCTCCGCACCTGGGGCACCGACGCCTCCAGCAAACCCCTCTTCGACTCGGCCGCCGCCAACGGCGTCAAGGTGATCGCCGGTTTCTGGCTGCAGCCCGGTGGCGGCCCGGGCAGCGGCGGCTGTGTGAACTACCGGACGGACACCGCCTACAAGGACCAGATGCTCGCCGAGTTCCCCAAGTGGGTCGCCACGTACAAGGACCACCCGGGCGTGCTGATGTGGAACGTCGGCAACGAGTCGGTGCTCGGCCTGCAGAACTGCTACAGCGGCGATGAGCTGGAGCGGCAGCGCGACGCCTACACCACGTTCGTCAACGACATCGCCAAGAAGATCCATGGCGTCGACCCCGACCACCCGGTCACCTCCACCGACGCATGGACCGGCGCCTGGCCGTACTACCAGCGGAACGCCCCCGACCTGGACCTGTACGCCGTCAACTCCTACAACGCCGTCTGCGACATCAAGGCCACCTGGGAGCAGGGCGGTTACACCAAGCCGTACATCGTCACCGAGACCGGCCCGCCGGGGGAGTGGGAGGTCCCCGACGACGCCAACGGCGTGCCGGCGGAGCCCACCGACCAGGCCAAGGCCGCGGGCTACACCAAGGCGTGGAACTGCGTCACCGGCCACCAGGGCGTCGCGCTCGGCGCCACGATGTTCCACTACGGCACCGAGGACGACTTCGGCGGCGTCTGGTTCAATCTGCTGCCCGCCGGCCAGAAGCGGCTGTCGTACTACGCGGTGAAGAAGGCGTACGGCGCGGACACCTCGCACGACAACACCCCGCCGGTCATCTCCGCACTGGCCGTGGACGGCGACCCCGCCAAGGTGGAGGCGGGCCGCGATCTGACGCTCACGGTCAAGGCCACCGACCCCGACGGCGACGCCCTCTCCTACCAGGTGCTGGGCAGCAGCATGTACCTCGACCAGGACAAGAAGCTCACCGCGCTGCCCGCCACCGACCTCGGTGGCGGACGGCTGAGGGCCACCGCGCCGGACCGCCCCGGCGTGTGGAAGATCTACGTCAAGGCCACCGACGGCAAGGGCAACGTGGGCATCGAGACCCGTTCCGTACGGGTCGTCCCGCCCGCCGTGAACGGCACCAATATGGCCCTCGGCAAGCCGGCCACCGCCTCCTCGTACCAGGCGGGCGGTGGCGACTGCCCCTGCCCTGCCGCCAACGCCGTGGACGGCAAGGCGGACACCCGCTGGGCGGCCGACTGGAGCGATCCGCAGTGGCTCCAGGTGGACCTGGGCGCGTCCACCCCCCTCACCCACGTCCAACTGGTCTGGGAGTCCGCCTACGCCAAGGCGTACACCCTCCAGACCTCCGACGACGGCCAGAGCTGGCGCACCATCCGTGAGGTGACCGACGGCAACGGCGGTGTCGACGACTTCGACGTCTCCGGCACCGGCCGCTACGTCCGCGTCCACGGCACGGCCCGTGGCACCGGATACGGCTACTCGCTCTACGAGTTCGGCGTCTACCGCTGATCCATGACCGGTGGTGATGTGTCCCCGGCGGTGGCGGGAGAGCGCTCTATGCCCTCGGGGCGCGCTGCCACTAGGGTGCGGGGCATGAACCGACACGCCCCGACCTTGGAGGATGTCGCCCGGGAGGCCGGTGTCTCCCGGGCGACGGTGTCCCGGGTCGTCAATGGCGTCCGCAACGTGGATCCGGCCATCCAGGACCTGGTCCGCGTCGCAATCGAGCGCACCGGCTACGCGCCCAACCGGGCGGCCAGATCGCTGGTGACCCGGCGCACGGGCACCGTGGCGCTCGTCGTCTCCGGGGCCGGGGACGGCACCGGGGACACTTCGGAAGAGGAGCAGAACGCCTTCGCCGCGCGGGTGTTCGCCGATCCGTTCTTCGGCCGGGTGGTCGGCGGGGTGGTGGGGTTCCTGCGGCCGCGCTCGACGCACCCGGTACTGATGTTCGCCGAGTCCCCGCAGGCCAGGCAGGAGGTGCTGAGGTATCTGCGGCAGGGAAACGCGGACGGTGCGCTCGTGGTGTCCACCCACCCCGACGATCCGCTGCCCGCGCTGCTGGCCGAGGCCGGACTGCCCGCCGTGCTGTTCGCCCGTCCTGTGCGGCCGGTCGCGCTGAGCCATGTCGACCTGGCGCACTGGGACGGTGGCCGCCTCGCGGCCGAGTGTCTGCTGGCCCGGGGGTGCCGGAAGGTGGCCACCGTGTCGGGGCCGTGGGCCGTGGCGGCGAGCCAGGAGCGGCTCGCCGGGTTCCGCGACACCATGGCCCGCGGCGGCCATCCGTATGTGGCGGTGGCCGAGGGAGGCTTCACACTGGACAGCGGGGTGGCGGCGATGACCGAGCTGCTGGCCGAACACCCGGATGTGGAGGGCGTGTTCGCCGCCAACGACCTGATGGCCCAGGGGGTCTGCCAGGTGCTGAGGGAGCGCGGCCGGCGGGTGCCCGACGATGTCGCGGTCGTCGGCTTCGACGACTCCAGCGTGGCCGCCACCTGCCGGCCGCCGCTGACCTCGGTGCGCCAGCCGGTGGAGGACATGGCCGCGGCGATGGCCCGGCTGCTCGACGAGCACGTCCGCGGCCTGCGCACCGAGCCGGCCTCGGTCCTCTTCGAACCGGAGCTGGTGGTACGCGAGTCGGCGTAGCCCTCGCGTCGGACGTGTCCGTAGTTCTGCGTGGGATGTGTGTGGGGCCCCTGCGCGCGGACGGTGTCCGTAGTTCTGCGTGGGATGTGTGTGGGGCCCCTGCGCGCGGACGGTGTCCGTAGTTCTGCGTGGGATGTGTGTGGGGCCCCTGCGCGCGGACGGTGTCCGTAGTTCTGCGTGGGATGTGTGTGGGGCCCCTGCGCGCGGACGGTGTCCGTAGTTCTGCGTGGGATGTGTGTGGGGCCCCTGCGCGCGGACGGTGTCCGTAGTTCTGCGTGGGATGTGTGTGGGGCCCCTGCGCGCGGACGGTGTCCGTAGTTCTGCGTGGGATGTGTGTGGGGCCCCTGCGCGCGGACGGTGTCCGTAGTTCTGCGTGGGATGTGTGTGGGGCCCCTGCGCGCGGACGGTGTCCGTAGCTCTGCGCGGGGCGTGTGTGGGGCCCCTGCGCGCGGACGGTGTCCGTAGCTCTGCGCGGGGCGTGTGTGCGGCCCCTGCGCCCGGACGTGTCCGTAGCTCTGCGCGGGGCGTGTGTGCGGCCCCTGCGCCCGACGTGCCCGTAGCCCTGCGCGGGACGTGCGCGTAGCCCCTGCGCAGGACGTGCGTGTGGCCCCTGCGCCCGGACGGTGCGTGTGGCCCCCGCGCGGGACGTGTCCGTAGCCCCCGCGCCCGGCGTGCCCGTCGCCCTGCGCGGGACGTGCGTGGAGTCCCCGCCCCCGGACGTGCCCGTAGCCCCCGCGCCCGGACGTACCCGCAGCCCCTGCCAGCCGCGCTCGTACCCCCTACGCCAGCCGTGTGCCCAAGGTGGCGCGCCACGCCGGGGACGGCTCCGGCGCGGGGGTGGGCGGCAGGCGGCGCCCGCCGCGGGCGAAGAACGCGGCCAGCGGCAGGATCGCGGCGCCCACCGTCACCGCGTCCGGCCCCAGCGCGCCCAGGTCGATGCCGACCCGCCCGGCGGGGTACGGCAGCGCGTAGGACATCGCGTGGCGCCGCACCGAATCCAGGAAACGCGCGCCGAGCTGGAGACCGGCCCAGCCGCCGACGAGGATGCGCTCGGGCTGGAAGAGGTTGATCAGGTCGGACAGCCCGGCGCCCAGGTACTCCGCGGTCTCGGCGAGGACGGCGGCCGCCACCGGGTCCGGGGCGCCGCCGTCCGCGGGGTAGGCGGCGGCCAGCATCGCCGTCAGGGCGGTCTCCTCGTCGGTGTCGGGTGGCGGCTGCCCGCCCGCCTCCTGCCAGCGTTCCAGCAGCGCCTCCGCGCCCGCGTACGCCTCCAGACAGCCCAGCGCCCCGCAGCGGCACCGGCGGCCCCGCACCCGCACCGTGAGATGGCCCCACTCCACTGCCCGGCCGTGCTCGACGTCGTCGGTGACGACGCAGGCGCCGACGCCCGATCCGAAGAGCACGACCACCGCGTTGCGCGCACCACGCCCGGCGCCGAACCACATCTCGGCCTGCCCCAGCGTCTTGGCGCCGTTCTCGATGAAGTACGGGACCTCGTCGGGGAGCCGGCCCGATCCGCGCAGCATCCGTTCCAGCGGCACCGCCTCCCAGCCGATCGGCTGGCCGTGCACCACGGCACCGTCCTCCTCGGAGTGTTCGACGATGCCGGGGACGCCGATGCCGACGCCGAGGATCCGCGAGGGGTCGCGTCCGGCCTCCTCCAGGACCTCGGCGATGCCGTCGCGGATGTGGCCCGCGATCAGTTCGCTGTCGTAGCCCACCTGGCGCCCGGCGCCGCGAGTGGGCAACGGCCGGTCGGCGCGCGCCCGTTCGGCCAGCGAGAGATCGAACAGCTCGACGCGGACCCGGGTCTCGCCGACGTCCACTCCGATCATGTGGCCGCTGTGCGGCGTGATCCGCAGCAGGGTGCGGGGACGGCCGCCGTCGGAGTCGATGCTTCCGGCCTCCTCCACCAGCTTCTCGGTGAGCAGTTCGGCGACCACATTGCTGATGGAACCTGAACTCAGCCCGGTCGCGGGGGCCAGCGAGAAGCGGCTCATCGGTCCGTCGAAATACAACCGACGCAGCACGGCGGCGCGGTTCTCCCGCCGCAGGTCACGAACGTTACGCCCGTTGTGCGCTGCCACCTGGCCTCCTCAAGTCCCGGCTCCGCGCCGCAAGATACCTCCGCCGGATCTCTTGACGCGACCTTCTCTTGAGGTTTAACTCACGTCCTAAATTAAGCCGTGAGCGGCTTCGGGAGTTGAACGCGGTTGGCGTGCCCGGGCCCTTCTTGGCATTCACCCCTCCCGGAAGGGACACCTGGAGCCATGCGCAGGATCCGAGCCGCGGCCATAGGCGCCGTCACCTTGTCACTCGCCCTTGCCGCCTCGGCGTGCGGAGGTGGTTCCTCGACGGACGGCGGCGGTTCCAACGACTCGCCGAAGACGCTCACGTACTGGGCGTCCAACCAGGGCGCCAGCATCACGGTGGACAAGAAGGTCCTGAAGCCCGAACTCGACAAGTTCGAGAAGCAGACCGGGATCAGAGTGAAGCTGGAGGTCATCCCCTGGTCCGAGCTGCTGAACCGGATCCTCACCGCGACCACCTCCGGCCAGGGCCCCGACGTCCTGAACATCGGCAACACCTGGAGCGCCTCGCTGCAGGCGTCCGGGGCGCTGCTGCCGTGGGACACCAAGAACTTCGGCAGCATCGGCGGCAAGGACCGCTTCGTGGACTCCGCCCTCGGCTCGACCGGTGCGCAGGGCGAGGACCCGGCCGCGGTGCCGCTCTACTCGATGGCGTACGCGCTCTACTACAACAAGAAGATGTTCGCCGACGCGGGCATCTCCAAGCCGCCCGCCACCTGGGACGAACTGGTCGCCGACGGCAAGAAGCTCTCCAAGGGCGGCAAGTGGGGCCTCGGTGCCGAGGGCGCGAACCTCTCGGAGAACATCCACCAGGTCTTCGTCTTCGCCAAGCAGCACGGCGCGGACTTCTTCACCGCCGACGGCAAGCCCGACTTCACCTCCGACGGCGCGGTCACCGCCATCAAGCAGTACGTCGATCTGATGGCCAAGGACAAGATCATCGCCCCGGGCAACGCCGAGTACGCGCAGAACCAGTCCCTCAGCGACTTCGCCAAGGGGAAGACGGCGATGGTCCTGTGGCAGACCGCCTCCGCCACCCTCACCTCACTGGGCATGAAGGACGACGAGTGGGGCGTGGCCCCGGCGCCCGTCCGCTCCGGCACCCCCGGCTCCGGCACCTCCGTCAACTCGATGGTCGCCGGCATCAACCTGGCCGTCTTCAAGAACACCGACAACCACGACGGCGCCCTGAAGTTCGTGAAGTTCATGACCGGCGACGCCGAGCAGAAGATCCTCAACAAGGCGTACGGCTCCATCCCGCCGGTCAAGGCCGCCCAGTCCGACCCCGCCTTCAACACCAAGGCGACGGCCGCCCTGCGGGAAACCCTCGCCAAGAGCGCCGCGGCGCTGCCGCAGGTGGCCGACGAGTCGCAGTTCGAGACCTCCGTCGGCACGGCCGTCAAGGAGCTGCTCGCCGATGCCGCCGGCGGACGCCCGGTGACCACCGAGTCGGTGAAGGCCAAGCTGGAGAAGGCCCAGCAGCAGATGCCGGCGAAGTGAGTGCGGACACCTCATGACCACCACGACCGCGACCGCTGAGAAAGACCGGCGGACGGTGTCGGGGAGCACCCCCGGGGCGGCGCGAGGCCCGCGCCGCCCCGGGCGGATCCGCCGCATCGGACTGCCGTACCTGCTGCTCCTGCCCGCCCTCGTCCTCGAACTCCTGGTCCATCTGGTGCCGATGGTCATCGGCATCCTGATGAGCTTCAAGGCGCTTACCCGGTTCTCCATCCGGGACTGGGGCGCCGCGCCCTGGTCCGGACTGGACAACTACAAGATCTCGGTGGACATCAACGCCCCGGCCGGGGAGGCGCTGCTCCACTCGTTCTGGGTCACCTGCGGCTTCACCGTGCTGTCGGTCGGGATGTGCTGGCTACTGGGCACCGCCGCCGCCATCTTCCTGCAGGACACCTTCCGCGGACGGGGGCTGCTGCGCACCCTGTTCCTGGTCCCGTACGCGCTGCCCGTCTACACGGCCGTCATCACCTGGGCGTTCATGTTCCAGCACGACAACGGCCTGGTGAACCATGTCCTCCACGACCAACTGGGCCTCACCGACAAGCCCTCGTTCTGGCTGATCGGCGACAACAGCTTCATCGCGCTGCTGACCGTGTCGGTGTGGAAGGGCTGGCCGTTCGCGTTCCTCGTCGTCATGGCCGGTCTGCAGAACATCCCCAAGGAGCTCTACGAGGCGGCCGCCCTCGACGGCGCCGGGATGTGGCAGCAGATCCGCCGCATCACCCTGCCCTCGCTGCGCCCGGTCAACCAGGTGCTGGTGCTGGTGCTGTTCCTGTGGACGTTCAACGACTTCAACACCCCGTATGTGCTGTTCGGCAAGGCGGCGCCGGAGGCCGCGGACCTCATCTCGATCCACGTCTACCAGACGACATTCGCCACCTGGAACTTCGGCACCGGCTCCGCCATGTCCGTACTGCTGCTGCTCTTCCTGCTCGTGGTGACGGGCCTGTACCTCCTGCTGACCTCCCGACGAAGGAAGACGGCCGATGTC
Organism: Streptomyces violaceusniger Tu 4113; assembly: GCF_000147815.2. Lineage (NCBI taxonomy): Bacteria > Bacillati > Actinomycetota > Actinomycetes > Kitasatosporales > Streptomycetaceae > Streptomyces > Streptomyces violaceusniger. The sequence goes on from NC_015957.1 coordinate 4,114,629, forward strand.
TAGCACCTCCCAGGCGCCGCCCCGTTCACCGATGGCCGCTCCCCGCTCACCGATGGCCGCTCCCCGGTCCTTCCTCTGGGCCCGCCGGATCTTCCTCACCCTGCTCACCGGCTTCGTCCTGCTGCCGGTGTACGTCATGGTCTCCAGCTCCCTGAAGCCACTGCAGGACGTCTCCGGGACGTTCCGCTGGCTGCCGAGCGGGCTGACCATCCGCCCCTACATCGACATCTGGTCGACGGTCCCGCTCGCCGACTACTTCGTGAACTCGGTCATCGTGGCGGGCGCCGCGACCATCTGCTCGGTGGTGATCGCCGTCTTCGCCGCGTACGCGGTCAGCCGGTACCGCTTCCGGGGCAAGCGGGTGTTCACGGTCACCGTGCTGTCCACCCAGATGTTCCCCGGGATCCTCTTCCTGCTGCCGCTGTTCCTCATCTACATCAACATCGGCAACGCCACCGGCATCGCCCTCTTCGGCTCCCGGGGCGGCCTCATCCTCACCTATCTCACCTTCTCGCTGCCGTTCTCGATCTGGATGCTCATCGGGTACTTCGACTCGGTGCCGCGCGATCTGGACGAGGCGGCGCTGGTGGACGGCTGCGGACCGCTCGGCGCGCTGTTCCGGGTCGTCGTCCCGGCCGCGATCCCCGGCATCGTCGCCGTCGCCGTCTACGCGTTCATGACCGCCTGGGGCGAGGTGCTCTTCGCGTCCGTGATGACCAACGACACCACCCGCACCCTCGCCGTCGGCCTCCAGGGGTACGCCACCCAGACCGAGGTGTACTGGAACCAGGTCATGGCCGCCTCGCTCGTCGTCAGTGTCCCCGTGGTCGCGGGCTTCCTGCTCCTCCAGCGCTACCTCGTCGCCGGACTCACCGCCGGAGCGGTGAAGTGACCGGCCTTCCCACCTCTGAAAGGACGTACGTGTCCGAACTCCTGGACCTCACAGCCTTCCCGCACGACTTCCTGTGGGGCACGGCGACCTCGGCCTACCAGATCGAGGGAGCCGCTGCCGAGGACGGACGGTCGCCCTCGATCTGGGACACCTTCTCGCACACCCCCGGCAGAGTCGCGGGCGACGACCACGGCGACGTGGCCTGCGACCACTACCACCGCTGGCGCGCGGACATCGGGCTGATGAAGCGGCTGGGCACCAACGCCTACCGGCTCTCCATCGCCTGGCCACGAGTGGTGCCGGGCGGCGACGGACCGGTCAACGCCAAGGGTCTGGCCTTCTACGACGAGCTGATCGACGGTCTGCTGGAGGCGGGCATCACCCCGTCCGTCACCCTGTACCACTGGGATCTGCCGCAGGTGCTGCAGGACCGGGGCGGCTGGCCCGTGCGCGACACCGCGGAACACTTCGCCGCGTACGCCTCGGTGGTGGCCGACCGCCTCGGCGACCGGGTGCACCACTGGACCACCCTCAACGAGCCGCTGTGCTCGGCCTGGATCGGCCACCTCGAAGGTGTGATGGCGCCCGGGCTCACCGATCTGACCGCGGCGGTCCGGACCTCGTACCATCTGCTGCTCGGCCACGGCCTCGCCGCCCAGGCGATCCGGGCCGCCGCACCGGGCGCCGAGATCGGCATCGTCAACAACCTCAACACCGTCGAGGCCGCCAGCGACCGGCCCGAGGACCTGGCGGCCGCCCGGCGCATGGACGGCCACACCAACCGCTGGTGGCTGGACCCCGTCCACGGCCGCGGCTTCCCCGCGGACATGCGCGAGGTGTACGGCGTCGAACTCCCGGAGCGCCCCGGCGACCTGGAGACCATCGCCGCACCCCTGGACTGGCTGGGCCTGAACTACTACTTCCCGGCCACCGTCACCGACGACCCCACCGGCCCGGCCCCCCACGCCCGCGCCGTCCGCCGCCCGGACGTACCCCGTACGGGCATGGACTGGGAGATCGACGCCACCGGGATCGAAACCCTCCTGCTGCGCCTGACCGGCGAATACGGCGCCCGCAAGCTGTACGTCACCGAGAACGGCTGCGCCTACCCCGACGTCGTACGCCCGGACGGGACCATCGACGACCCCGAGCGCCAGGACTACCTCGTCCAGCACCTCGCGGCCTGCGCCTCGGCGGCCCGCAAGGGCGCCCCGCTGGCCGGCTACTTCGCATGGTCGCTGCTCGACAACTTCGAGTGGGCCTACGGATACGACAAGCGCTTCGGCCTGGTCCACGTCGACTACGGCACCCAGACCCGCACCATCAAGGGCTCCGGCCACCGCTACGCGGAGATCATCCGCGACCACCGAGGCCGAGCCCGCCGCGCAGCGTAGGAGGTGTCCGGGCCGTTCCCGGCCCGGCCCCTTCCCGCAGCGTCGACATGCGGCTCAGCCGCGTGGTGGGGCTTCGCCCCGGACCCCGGACCCCGGACCCCGGACCCCGGGGTCCGGGGTCCGGGGGCGAACCCTTGGCAACGCGATCCAGCCGCTCCGGCGTTTGAGGAGCGGGGTCCAGGGGCGGGAGCCCCTGGTACCGGGAAGGGGCGGGGAGGGGGAAAGTCCCGCCGGACGCCCCTAGGGCCCGCACAGACGGCACCACGCGCACCACGGCACGCAGGCACGACGGAAAGCACATCGGCACATCGGCACACGGCATTACGGCACACGGCACATCGGCACACGGCACGAAGGCACTTCGGCACCACCGCACTTCGGCACCGCACGTGCATCCCCACGACCTCATCGAGGAGAGCCGCATGCCATCCCGTACCCAACGCCACCACCACCGCACACTGCTGAGCGCCCTCGCCACCCTGGCCACCGTGGCGCTGCTGTCCACGGGCCCGGCCCTCGCCACGCCCGCGTCCCACTCCACCAAGGCCGCCGCCGAGGCGACGTGGGACACCGACCGCGCGGCGGCCGCGTACGCCGCCAATCACAGCGCCGTCACCGCGTCCGGCAGCGAGAACGACGGCACCGCCCCGGGCCTGGCCTTCGACGGCAACGGGTCGACCCGCTGGGCCAGCCCGTTCAGCGACGACGCGTGGATCCGCGTCGACCTCGGCGCCACCATCCGGATCGACCGGGTCGTCCTGGACTGGGAGGCCGCCTACGGCAAGAAGTACGTCCTGGAGGTGTCGAAGAACGGCACCGACTGGACCCCCTTCTACACCGAGAACGCGGGCACCGGAGGATCTCTCACCGCCCACACCTATCCGCAGGACGTCACCGGCCGCTACGTACGGATGCGTGGCATCGAGCGTGGCACGCCCTACGGCTATTCGCTGTACTCGTTCAAGGTGTACGGCGGAGAGCCCGCCCCGGCGTCCACGACCCGCACCAATCTCGCTCTGAACCACCCCGCCTACTCCAACTACTACCAGCACGCGGGCAATTCACCCGCCTTCCTCACCGACGGCGGCTGGCCCGCCAACCTCAAGGACGACCAGACCCGCTGGTCCAGCGACTGGAACGCCGACCGCTGGGTCTCGGTGGACCTCGGCGCCACCTCCACGATCGACACCGTCGACCTCTACTGGGAGGCGGCCTACGCCGTCGACTACCAGCTCCAGGTGTCCGACGACAACCGCACCTGGCGCACGGTGTATCAGCCCTCCGCCGCCGAGGTGGCCGCCCGTCGCGCGGACGTCAAATCGCCCGCCGACGCGGTGGGCCGCCGTGACACCGTGAAGTTGTCGCAGCCCGCCACCGGCCGCTATGTGCGGATGCTCGGCAAGGAGCGCCGCTCCTTCTACAACCCGGCCCCGGCCACAGCCCAGTTCGGCTACTCGCTCTACGAGTTCCAGGTCTGGGGCACCGGCGGGAGCGCCTCCGCGGCCTACCCCGCCCTCCCGGGTGAACAGTCCGGTGCGTACCGGACGACGTTCCTCGACGACTTCACCGGTGCCACCCTCGACCGCTCCAAGTGGCGTGTGGTGCGGACCGGCCAGGAGATGGGGTCGGTCAACGGCGAGTCGCAGGCGTATGTCGACTCCTCCGACACCATCCGCACCGAGAACGGCAATCTCGTCCTCAGGGCGAAGTACTGCAAGGGCTGCACCCAGGCGGGCGGCGGCACCTACGACTTCACCTCCGGGCGCATCGACACCCACACCAAAATGGACTTCACCTACGGGCGGGTCAGTGCCCGGATGAAGCTGCCGGTCGGCGACGGGTTCTGGCCCGCGTTCTGGCTGCTGGGCAGCGATGTGGACGATCCGTCGGTGTCCTGGCCGTCCTCCGGCGAGACCGACATCATGGAAAACATCGGCTACGCGGACTGGACCAGCACCGCCCTGCACGGCCCCGGCTATTCGGCGGACGGCAACATCGGCGCCCGTCAGATCTACGAGGGCGGCGGCCGCGCCGACCAGTGGCACACCTACGCGGTGGAGTGGACACCCATGGTGATGCGCTTCTTCGTCGATGACCGGGTGGTCCAGGAGACGACCCGCAACAAGCTGGAATCCACCCGTGGCCAGTGGGTCTTCGGCCACAACCAGTACGTCATCCTCAACCTCGCCCTGGGCGGGGCGTATCCGGCGGGCTGGAACAAGGTCACCACCCCCTACTGGGGCCTGCCGCAGTCCAGCGTCGACCGGATCGCGGCGGGGGGAGTGCAGGCGGAGGTGGACTGGGTGCGCGTCGAACAGAAGAGCTGAGCGCTGCATTATGGGACGTTGACGGACGGCCACCGTGGCCGCCCGTCAACGGAAACGGCAGCGGAAGAAGGAGGAGCGTCCATGCGGGTGGCGTTGCACTCGGTTCTCAAGGAGGGCCAGGAGTCCGGTTATGAGCAGGTGCACGCCACGGTCCCGGAGGACCTGCTGGAGGCACTGCGACGGGCCGGGATCACCAACTGGCGGATCTGGCGCAGTGGCCGCCATCTCTTCCACCTCGTGGACTGCGAGGACTTCCCGGCCGCGATGGCGGCGCTGGACAAGGATCCGGCCAACCAGCGCTGGCAGGAGTTCATCGGCGCCTACGTCGACCACTTCGAGGACACCGGCGGTTCCCCCGCCGAGTCGGAGCGGATGGCGCTCGGCGAGGTGTGGGAGCTGAGCACCCAGACCGGGGCCGCCGAGCACGGGTAGGGGACGCCCCGGCTACGGAGTGTCCGGCGCGTGGGGGCCCGGCCCCGGCCCCCGCCGGGGCTCCGCCCCTGGACCCCGCTCGGCAAACGCCGGAGGGGCTGGATTGCGTTGCCAGCGGCTTCGCCCCTGGACCCCGGGCTGGGGCGGAGCCCAGCCACGCGGCGGAGCCGCGTATCGATGCCGCGGGAAGGGGCGGGGAGGGGAACGGCCCGCCGCAGGCGTCGAGACGATCGGCCGAACCGGCGGAGCCTACCGATTCGGATCGTTCGGCGCAGCGATTCATCAGACCTTGAGTACGGGTGAGAACGGGGCGAACGCGTCCGCGTACGACGTGGTGGCCCCGCGCGGGGGCGTGGCGGAACGCGACAAGCGCTCCGGGCACGCCTGCCGCGCATCCCCGACTGGAGGTCAGTGAGTTGAGCCACCGACGTGTGAACAAGCGGACCCTCGCCATTTCCGGAGCCGCCGTCGCCGCGCTCGGAGCAGCGGCCATTCTGCTGCCCAACGCGAATGCGAACCCGGATAAGACGTCGGGCGCCAAGACCTTCTCCTCCCCGGTCGCGGTGAAGCTCGCGAGGAGCCTCGCCGCGGACCTCGGTGACAATGGTGCGGGCTGGTACTACGACAACGCCAGCCGTCAGTTGGTCATGAATGTGGTGGACGAGGACTCCGCCGAGGGCGTCCGGGCCAAGGGCGCCGTGGCGAAGCTCGTGACCAACAGCATGGAAGACTTGAAGGCCGCCACCAAGACGCTGAGCAGCGACGCGTCGGTGCCCGGCACCGCCTGGTCCGTCGACCCGGTCACCAACAAGGTCCAGGTGACCGCCGACCGGACGGTGACCGGCGCCAAGTGGGCCACGCTGACCAAGGCCACGGACCAGATGGAGGGCACGGTCAGCGTCAAGCGCAGCCAGGGTGAGTTCAAGAAGTTCGACGGCGGGGAGGCGGCCCAGCCCGGCGACAACGGCGGCGCGGGTGTAGGGGATGCCGCGGGTGCCGGGGATGCCGCGGGCAACGCGGGTGCGGCGGGCGGCGCGGGCGGTGCCGGTGCGGGTGCGGCGGGCGGTGCTGATGACGCGGGCGCGGGTGGTGCCGGGGATGCCGGTGCCGGAGGCGCCGTCGGCGGGGAGCAGGGCGCGGGTGGTGCCGGGGACGCCGGTGGTGCGGGTGACGCCGGTGGCGGTGGTGACGCCGCGGCCGGAGGGCTCGACGGCGGCGATGCCATCTTCGGCGGTGGCGCCCGCTGTTCGCTGGGCTTCAACGTCAGCGTCGACGGCGCGCCGGGCTTCCTGACCGCCGGCCACTGTGGCAACGCATCCCAGACCTGGACCTCGGACGAGGCCGGCGCCCAGCAGGTGGGCACGGTGCAGGACTCCCAGTTCCCCGAGAGCGACTTCGCGCTGGTGATGTACGACGACGCCACCACCCAGGCGTCCAGCACGGTCGACCTCCAGGACGGCAGCACCCAGGAGATCGGGCGTGCCGTCGAGGCGAGCGTGGGCCTGAAGGTGCAGCGCTCCGGCTCCACGACCGGGGTCACCGATGGCACGGTCACCGGCCTCAACGCCACGGTGAACTACGGCAACGGCGACATCGTCAACGGCCTCATCCAGACCGATGTGTGCGCCGAGCCCGGCGACAGCGGCGGCGCGATGTTCGCCGAGGACGCGGCGGTCGGGCTGACGTCCGGCGGCAGTGGCGACTGCACCCAGGGCGGCGAGACGTTCTTCCAGCCGGTGACCGGCGCGCTGGAAGCCACCGGAGCGGTCATCGGCGCAGGCGGCGGCGGTGATGCGGCTGGTGGCGCTGGTGACGCGGCCGGTGGTGCCGGTGATGCGGCTGGTGGCGCTGGTGATGCGGCTGGTGGTGCCGGTGATGCGGCTGGTGGTGCCGGTGATGCCGCCGGTGGTGCCGGTGATGCCGCCGGTGGTGCCGGCGACGCGGCGGGCGGTGCCGGCGACGCGGGCGCGGTGGGCGGTGGCGGGGACCAAGGCGCGGGTGGTGCCGGGGACGCTAGCGGTTCGGGTGACCCAGGTGCCGGTGCCGCCGCCGGGGCTGGTGACACCGGCAGCGATGCGGGCCAGGGTCTCAACTGATCCGGCCCACCCCATGATCGGAGGCCCCGGGCGCCCTCCTGCCCCAGTGCCCGGGGCCTCCCCTTCCCTCCGCCCGCTGATGGCCCCTGATGGAATCCCGCCCGACGCAATCCCGCGGTGGTCAGGAGGGATCCGGGCCGGAGACCGGAAGCCCGGCCGCCTCCGCCGCGGTGCCGAGCACCTCGCGCAGCATGGCCGGGGTGAGCCGTCCGGTGAAGGTGTTCTGCTGGCTCACGTGGTAGCAGCCGAAGAGCGTGAGCGGCGCCCCGCCGTCGGCCGCCCGCAGTGTGCTTCGCGCGCCGTGCCCGAACACGGGCCGTGGCCGGGGCACGGACCATCCGGCCGCCTCCAGCGCGGGCAGCACGGCCTGCCAGCCGAACGCGCCGAGCACCACGGCGGACCGCACGGTCGGCCGCAGCAGCCGCAGCTCACGGGCCAGCCACGGGCGGCAGGTGTCCCGCTCTCCGGGGGTGGGGCGGTTGGCGGGCGGGGCGCAGTGCACCGGTGAGGTGATCCTGACCCCGCGCAGCTCCAGCCCGTCGCCGCGGTGGGTGGCGGTGCGCCGGTTGGCCAGCCCCAGGTCGTACAGCGCCGAGTACAGGAAGTCGCCGGCGCGGTCGCCGGTGAACATCCGGCCGGTGCGATTTCCACCGTGGGCGGCCGGTGCGAGGCCCACGATCGCCACCGAGGCGTCCGGCGGCCCGAAGCCGGGCACCGGCCGTCCCCAGTAGTCCCAGTCGGCGTAGGCCCGGCGCTTGGTGCGCGCGGTCTCCTCGCGCCACCCGACCAGCCGGGGGCAGGCACGGCAGTCGATGAGCCGTTCGTCCAGCTCGGCGAGGGTTTCGGCGCCGGGGGCCGACTGGGCGGGGTAGGAGGGCGCGGATGCGGAAGTGGTCATGGAGAAGGCTGCTGCCCCTTGTCCTTGCGCAGAAAACGCCGCAATCGGGTCAGCGGCCAGGTGTTGATGATGTCGTCCGGGGTGAGCCAGCCCCGCTGCGCCACGCCCACCCCGTACCGCATGTTGTCCAGGTCCCGGGTCGAGTGGGCGTCGCTGTCCAGGGCGAACACCACCCCGTAGGACTTCGCCCGCAGGATGTTGTCGTCCGACAGATCGAGCCGGTCCGGATGGGCGTTGATCTCCAGCGCGGTGCCGGTGCGGGCGCAGGCGGCGAACACCTCGTCCAAGTCGGCGTCGATACCGGGCCGTTTGCCGATCAGCCGGGTCGTCGGATGGCCGATGACATGGACGTACGGGTTCTCGCAGGCCCTCACCAGCCGCCGGGTCATGGCCTTGCGGTCCATGCCGAACTGGGTGTGCACCGAGGCCACGCACACGTCGAAGTCCTCGAGGAACTCAGGCGGCCAGTCCACGTCTCCCTCGGTGTCGATGTTCAGCTCCACACCGTGCAGCAGCCGGGTGTGCCCGCGTCCGCGCCCCCGGTCGAGCTCGCGCACCCGCTCCCGCTGGGCCAGCATCTTCTCCTCGGTCATCTGCTGCATATACAGCTTGGGCGCGTGATCGGTGATGGCGTAGTACGCGTATCCGCGCCGCTCCGCCTTGGTGATCATGTCCTCCAGCGGTTCCAGCCCATCGGTGAGGTTGGTGTGGGTGTGCAGATCGCCCCGTAGGTCCGACTCCGTTACCAGCTTGGGGAGTTGGCCTTCGAGGGCGGCCTTGACCTCGCCCCGGTCCTCGCGCAGCGTCGGCGGGATCCAGTCCATGCCGAGCCGGGCGTAGACGTCCTCCTCGCTGCGTGAGGCGATGGACTTGCCGCTCTTGGTCTCGAAGAGGCCGTACTCGGAGAGTTTGAGGCCATGGCGCACCGCGATCGCGCGGACGCGGATGTTGTGCGCCTTCGAACCGGTGAAATAGAGCAGTCCCGCGCCCCATGAGTCCAGCGGCAGGACCCGCAGATCCACCTGCAGCCCCTTCGTGGTGCGGATCGATGTCTTCTTCTGGCCGTGTGCGATCACCTCGGCGGTGAGCGGAAGCCCGGTGAACGCCTCCATGAACGGGCCGGAATCCTCCGCCGCGACCAGGATGTCCACATCGCCCACGGTCTCCTTCATCCGGCGCAGCGACCCGGCGTACGCACACCGCCGGCAGCCGCGCACCTTGGACAGGGCGGCGACGATGTCATCGGCCACGTCCATCGCCTCGTCGAGCGGGATGCGGTCGCCCGCGGCGCGCATCAGCGCGATGCCGTGGAGGATGTTCTCCTCCGACTTCGGCCCGAAGCCCTTGAGATCGCGAAGCTGGTGCTCCTCGATCGCCTGGGCCAGTTGGTCGACCGAGGAGATCTCCAGCTCCTCGTAGAGGATCATGGCCTTCTTCGGCCCGAGCGCCGGGATGGCGGTCAGCTCCCGCACCCCGGCCGGGATCGCGGCGCGCGCCTCCTCGACGGCGGGCATGGTCCCGGTGCGCAGATACTCGACCACCTTGTCGGCGGTCGACCGGCCCACATTGGGGATGTCCCGCAGCGCCTTCGCGTCGAACTGCGAGATGTCTGCCGCATGGCCACCGATCGCCCGGGCGGCCTTCTCGTACGCACGCGCCCGGTACGCGTCCCCGCCCGTGATCAGGAGGAGATCGGCGTACTCGCGCAGGAGGGCTTCGACCTCCTCATTGGAGCGAGCCATGCCAGCGATTCTAGCCGTCTCTGGCGAACCCGGTGAGGTGGAGGGATCCTGGTGTCAGGAGCGAAACGGCGATCCGCGGAATTCGGGTCGGCCGGTTTGTGCCGTGTGTGTCCCCGGGTTTGGGGGAGGTCATGGACGTTGGATTCCTGAAGCCGTTGTTCGACCGCCCCGGTCCATGGGCCGGTGTGTACATGGACACCTCTCGCAGCACGGAGGACGCGCCCAGGCGGCGCACGCTGCGGGAGCGGTTCGTGGCGGATCAGCTCGCCGAGCAGGGTGCCGACCGCGCCACCTGTGACGCGGTGATCGAGCGGCTGGCCGGTGAGCAGGTGGCCAGGGCGTCCGCGGGTCGGGCGCTGTTCGCGACGGATGGCGAGGTGGTGCTCGACCTGCCGCTGGCCACGTCCCCGATCGATGTGGTGACGTCCTGGTCGATGCTGCCGCGGGTGGCGCCGCTGGCCGCGTTCCGCGGCGAGTGGCCGGCCGCTCTGGTGGCCTTCGTCGACCAGGAGGGCGCCGATCTGGAGCTGCGGGACGACACCGGTAGCCGCCCGGCGGGCCGCGCCGCGGGGAGGCGAGGGCATGGGCGGGGCCACCGGTCGGTGCCCGCCGACCGCCACGAGTGGCACTACCGCAACCGGGTCGGGAACACCTGGGAGCTGACCGCCGATCGGGTGGCCGACGAGCTGGTGCGGCAGTGGTCGGACGGCGACGCCGAGCTGCTGATCCTGGCCGGTGATCCGCGTGAGCGCCGGGCCGTACGCGACCGGCTGCCCGAGCCGCTGCGCGCCACGATGGAGGAGATGCGCCACGGCAGCAGGGCCGCCGGCTGCTCCGAGCTGCTGAACGCGGAGATCGACCATGCCCGGGCGGAGCACGCCCGCGCCCATCTGGAGTCGGTCCTCGACCTCTTCCGCGCCGGGCGGGGCCGCCCCGGCGGGCCGGGCCCGGGCGGGCACGACGGCAACGGACCGTCGAGCAGCGGGGCCGCGGAGGGGGTGCCTGCGGTCGTGGAGGCCATGCGCAGCCATCAGGCGGCCACGCTGCTGCTGGGGACCGCGGGGGGCGATATGCGCCATGAGGTGTGGATCGGCCCCGACGCCGATCAGGTGGCCGTGCAGCGCTCCCAGGCGCGCGCCATGGGCGTCAGAACGCCCGAGCCCGCCCGCGCGGACGACGCGCTGATGCGGTCCGCGGCGGTGGCCGACACCGAGGTGCTGGTGGTGCCCGAGGGACTCCAGGGACCGGCCGGGGGCCTGGGTGCGGTGCTGCGCTGGCACGCCTGACGAGGCGCACGACGGCTGACGAGGGCCACGAAGCCCGACGAGGCGCGCGGCGCCGGGCGCGGAGTCTCAGCGCCCGGCGCCTCACCGCGGATGACCACCCGGATCCCGGAGAGCAACCCGCACCGCGAATGACCCCCGATGTGCCGGAAGGGCCATTTCTCGGCGGGCCTGGTTGACATGCCTCCCTCAGCTCTCTACCGTCCGTAGATTGTTAGGAAACCTACTTAACCAATGCTCTGCCTGCCTTCAGGGAGACATCCGTGGTCCTCCGTCCGGCACCATCCCGGCGGCGGGCGCGAGCCCGCGTCCGACGCGCCCTGACCGCCTCGCTCGCCGTCGGCGGCCTCCTTCTCACCGTCTCCCTGACCACGGGCGCCGCGCCCCCGCGCCCCGGGACGGCGGCGGGCGCCCCCGCCCCGGTGACCCGGGTGGGCGGGGCGCCGGGCACCGCGACTCCGCTCGCGGGCTTCGCCACGCAGTCCTCGGCCAAGGTGTCGGACACTCCCGCGGCCATCTCCACGCCCGGCTATCCCACGTCCGGCTGGCACCCCGTGGGCCCCCGGTCGACGGTGCTCGCCGGGCTGCTCGACGCCGGCACGTACCCGGATCCGTTCTACTCGACCAACCTCAAGAAGATCCCGGCGGCCGACTTCGCCGTCCCCTGGTGGTACCGAAGCGACTTCACCGTGGCCGACCCCTCCCGCCGCACCTATCTGGACGTCAGCGGTGTCGTGTCCGCCGCCGATGTGTATGTCAACGGCGTCCAGGCCGCCACCAAGGACCGGATCGCCGGCGCGTACACCCACCATGAGCTGGACGTCACCGACCTGGTCAAGGCGGGCACCAACACCGTGGCGTTCCGTGTCCAGCCCAACGATCCGCGCAAGAACCTCACGATGGGCTGGATCGACTGGCTGCAGCCCCCGCCCGACGAGAACATGGGCATCGTCCGCGATGTGCTGATCCGCCGCGGTGGCCCGGTGGCCCTGCGCGACGCGCATGTGACGACCCGGCTGGACACCGACTCGCTCGCCTCCGCCGAACTCACCGTCAAGACCCAGGTCCGCAACGACTCCGGCGCCACGGTCGCCGCCACGGTCTCCGGTACGGCCGGCCCCGCGGACATCAGCCGCACGGTTTCGCTCGCCCCGCACGAGACCAGGACCGTCACCTTCACCCCCGACGACGTTCCGGCACTGCGACTGGACCGGCCCAAGGTGTGGTGGCCCGCCGGGATGGGCGATCAGCCGCTGTACGACCTCGACCTGACCGCCACCGTCTCGGGCACCCCCTCCGACACCGCTCACCACCGCTTCGGCATCCGCGATGTCAAGGCGCCGCTGAACGCCGACGGTGCCCGTGAGTACCGCATCAACGGACGCCCGCTGCTGATCAAGGCGGGCGGCTGGTCCCCCGATGTGTTTCTGCGCTGGGACGCCCGCTCGGTGGAGGACCGGCTGAAGTACACCCTCGACCTGGGGCTGAACACCGTCCGTCTCGAAGGTCATATCGAGCCGGACGAGTTCTTCGACCTCACGGACCGCTACGGCATCCTGACCCTCCCCGGCTGGGAGTGCTGCGACAAGTGGGAGGGCCAGGTCAACGGCGATGAGACGGGGGATAAGTGGAGCGCCGCCGACTACCCCGTCGCCAAGGACTCGATGGCCGCCGAGGCCGCGCGGCTGCGCGACCACCCCAGCGTCATCTCCTTCCTCATCGGCAGTGACTTCGCCCCCGACGCCACCATCGAGAAGAACTACCTCGACGCCCTCGAGGCGGCGGACTGGCCGAATCCGGTGATCTCCGCCGCCTCCGCCAAGTCCTCCCCGAAGCTCGGAAAGTCCGGCATGAAGATGACGGGCCCCTACGACTGGGTCCCGCCGGACTACTGGTACGCCAAGCGGGAGGGCGGGGCCACCGGCTTCAACTCCGAGACCAGTGCCGGACCCGACATCCCCACCCTGGACACGCTCCGGCGCATGATGTCCCCCAGCGAACTGGAGACCCTGTGGCGGGACCCGTCGGCCAAGCAGTACCACCGGTCCCCCTCGGACACCTTCGGTGACCTCAAGCTGTTCGACAACGCGCTGATCGGCCGCTACGGGCCGCCGACCGGGCTGACGGACTATGTGCGCAAGGCGCGGCTCGCGCGGTACGAGGCGGTGCGCGCCCAGTTCGAGGCGTACGCGCGCAACTTCTCCGACGCCTCCCGGCCCGCCACCGGTGTCGTCCACTGGATGCTGAACAGCGGCTGGACCTCGCTCCACTGGCAGCTCTTCGACCGCTATCTGGACCAGGGCGGGGCCTACTACGGCGCCAAGAAGGCCAATGAGCCGCTGCACATCCAGTATTCGTACGACTCCCGCTCGGTTGTCGTGGTCAACAGCCGGCACACCGCCGCCACCGGTCTCACCGCCCGGGTCAGCCTCTACACCCCCGACGGCACCCGGAAGTTCGACAAGAGCGCCACCGGTCTTCGGGTGCCGGGCGACGGTGGCAAGGCCACCGCGCTCACCGTCCCGGCGAACGTGAGCGGAGTGTCCGGCACCTATCTGGCCAAGCTCCAGCTCACCGATGGCGCGGGCAAGGAGATCGGCCGCAATGTGTACTGGCTCTCCACGGAGCAGGACGTGCTCGACTGGGACAACACCGACTGGTACTACACCCCCACCACCTCCTACGCGGATCTGACCGGGCTCGACGACATGGCCGAGGCGCCCGTGTCCGCCACCGCCACCACGACCGGCGGGCCGGACTCCACCGCCACCACGACCGTCACCCTGCGCAACACCGCGAGCCGCGGCACACCGGCGCTGCTCGTGGACGCCCATCTGGTGAACGGCTCGGACGCGCCCGTCCTGCCCGTGCGCTGGTCGGACAACGAGGTGAGCCTGTGGCCGGGGGAGTCGGTGACGCTCACCGCCACCTATCGCACGGCGGACCTGGGCGGTTCGGCCCCCTCGGTCCGGATCTCGGGCTGGAACACCGCCACTCGTACCGTCCCCGCGGCGGCCAAATCCCGCTGATCGGCCCCGCCCTGAAATCGTGTCGAAAGGAATTTTTTCGGCGAGTCCGATGCATGGAGCAAGTTCACACTTTTGTATGCTTTCTCCAGCGCGTCGTTCCCCCGTGTCGGACAGTCACTGTCCGTACGTCCACGAAAGGGGCTCCATATGCACACCATGGAGGTTCGCCCACCGGTACCCAGCCGTTCCACCAGCAGATGGCGTCGATACGGCCGGCTCGCGGCCGCCAACTTCGTCCGCGGCGCGTCGTACGCCTGCGGCACCGCGGCCATCGGCCTGATGGCGTGGTGGGTGCAGACCCGCTGACCCGCCCCGCCACCCGTCCCGAGCCGGAGCCCCTGACCGTCCCGCACCGTCGCGGCGGCCGTGAGCGGCCATCGCGACGGTGCGGCTACGCCTGCGGATGCGGCTGTGAGCGGAAGCGGGGGAAGTGCAGCCCCCGGTGCTCCGCGCGCGGAGCACCGCCGCCGAGCTGGGTGCGCAACTGGATGCCGTGCATGATCTCGATGATGCCCAGGGCGAGCAGCCAGATGCCGGCCACCACGGTCAGCGCCGTGATCGAGCCGAAGGGCGCCACGATCAGGATGATCCCGCCCAGGATGGTGAGCACACCGAGGAACAGATGCCAGCCACGGGCGGGCATGCCCTCACCGGAGATCGCCGTGGCGGTCTGCATCACGCCCCGGAGCAGCCAGGCGAAGCCGATCCACAGCGCGAGCAGCAGGATCGACTGGGCCGGGCCCCGGAAGCAGAGCAGTCCGAGCAGCACGCTCAGCGCCCCGGTGACGAAACTCAGTACCCGCAGATGCCTCGGTATATGCGCACCGAAGGCCCCGACCAGCTGAAAGATCCCGCTGATCAGCAGATAGGCGCCGAACAGGGCGCCGACCACCACCAGGGTGGCCCCCGGCCACACCAGCACCATGATGCCCAGCGCGATCGCCACCAGACCTGTGGCCACCAGGATCTGCCAGGCGGTGTCGGAGAGCATGTTCTGCAACGTGGCGTACGGGGTGTCCTCGCCGAAGGGCCGCTCTCCCGGCCGGCCGGAGGGCTCCCCTCTCGGCTGCTCGGCGCCGTGCGGACTGTCGGAGGAGTAAGTCATGGTCGTCCACCTCCTGGGGGAACAGGATGGCCGTGGCCCCACACAACCATCGTCCCCCCGCGCCCGTCCCCGCGCCTGATGACACCGGGTAGTGCCTCGCGGGCGGCGGTCACGCATGGCAAGGTGGTGGATGAGGCCGTGTCCTGGGCGCGTCATAGGGAGGCCCGCATGGACGACAGGGAGTTTTTCCAGACAGTGGCGGACCGCACCCAGCTCTCACGGCAGGAAGCGGCCGATGTCACCCGTGCCACGCTCGAGACCCTGGCGGCCCGCCTCAGCGCGGGCGAGGCCCGCGATCTCGCCCTGGAACTGCCCGAACACCTCCGGGAGTCCCTTAAGCGTGGGCCGGCGGAGATGGAGATCTTCGGCCCCGGTGAGTCGGTCCGCAGGGTGCATGAGCGCACCGGGCTGTCCGAGTCGGAGGCCGACCGAGGTGTCCGGGCGGTCCTCGCCACGCTCCGGGAGGCGGTTTCCGCCGAGGAGTACGAGCACGCCATGTCCCAGCTGGGCAGCGAGTTCGCGAGGATGGCGGAGTCCGTGCGCTGACGCGTCCGCGGACGCGCGGCTCATATGGCCCGCCAGCCGCTCCACCGGCCGACGGTGACCTCCACGACCGGCCCGCGCGGTGGCCGGTCCCCGTACTGGGCCGGGTAGGTGTCCACGAGCAGCCGGATGTATTCCGAGGACAGCGCCGACTCGTCCGCCGGGGGCAGGACGCGGGCCGTGCCGTCCCCCCGCGCCCACCACAGGTGGTCCCAGTTCTCGTCGTAGTCGTCTACCAGGAGACATACGGCGGGGTGGGCGCGGATGTTGTCCAGGCGCCTCAGCCGCGTCGTCCGCTTCGGCTTGTGGTCGACGGCCGTCACCACGGTGTCGCCGGTCAGCGCGAAGACCACCGGTACCAGATGCGGGCGGTCCTCGGCGCCGACGGTCGCCAGCCGGGCCAGCCTGGCCCGGGCGAAACGCTCGCGCGCCTGCGCGCTCGTCAGCTGTGGCATCGGGGCTCCCGGTGGCTCACCGGAACCGGTTGGCGACCTGGGCCATCGCGTCCAGCCGTGCGATCGTCTCCGCCTCCGGCATCGTCGGCAGATAGAAGAGCACCCGCTCCACACCGATGCGCTGATACCCCTCGACCACGTCGGGGTCCTCGGGCACCGCGTACACCGTCACCGGCACCTCGCGGCCGGCCACCTCGCGCAGCCGCTCGATCTGCGGGCGCAACTGCTCGGGGGATTCGCTGTTGGCCAGCCAGGCGTCGCCGAGCTCGGCGATCCGCCGGAACGCGGCGTCGCCGCCACCCCCCACATAGATCGGCGGATGTGGCCGCTGGACGGGCTTGGGCCACTGGAAGACGGGGTCGAAGTTCACGAACTCCCCGTGGAATTCGGCCTTCTCCTTCGTCCACAGCTCACGGATGGCGCGCAGTCGCTCGTTCACCAGCCGGCCCCGGGTGGAGGGATCCGTGCCGTGGTTCTCCATCTCCTCACGGTTCCAGCCGGCGCCGACCCCGAAGACGGCTCTTCCATCGGAGACCAGGTCGAGGGAGGACACTTCCTTGGCGGTGATGATCGGGTCCCGTTGCGCCACCAGGGCGATACCGGTCCCCAGCAGCAGATGGCGGGTGACCGCGGCGATCGAGGCCAGCGTCACGAACGGGTCGAGGGTGCGGTAGTAGATCTCCGGCAGGTCTCCGCCACCCGGATAGGGGGTGCGGCGCTCCACCGGGATATGGGTGTGCTCCGCGAGGAAGAGCGAGTCGAACCTGCGCTCATCGAGGGCCCGCCCCAGGGGGGCGGGCCGGATGCCCTGGTCGGTGACGAACGTCGATACGCCGAATTTCACTGCGGCTCCCTGGGAAGGTGTGTCGATGATCTACGGGAACCACATGGGTACCCGGCCCGGCGGAAACCACAACGGTGCGCACGAGTGACACGGTGTGCCCGCCGGCAGAAACGCGGTGTGTGCCTTGCGGTCGACGGGAGACCGCGGCCTTACGACCGGCGCTCACCCGGGCCGAGCAGGACACCCCGCCCCGCGTAGAACCGCCCGAGGTCGGCCCAGGGGACCTCGGCGAAGCGCTGGGAGCCGTCTGGGAAGCCCGACGGGTTGTGGACGAGGAGATGGCCCGGGGTGGCACCGACGGCCAGCACCAGATGGCCGCCTTGGTGCGGTGGCCGCGGGTCCAGGGTGCGCAGCGAGGGGTGGACGGACAGCATCGCGAGCCGCCCGGCCGCGAGATGTTCCGGCAGCTCCTCGGCCGGCAGCCGCGGCCGGGACTCGGCGAACAGCCCCCAGCGCCGCCGTGCGTAGGCGGCGAACGGAGCGTAGCTGAGCCCGTCCACCCGGTCCGGGTGGCGCACATAGGCCCCCGCCTCGACACACTCCTCGGCGAGCGTCACCGCGGGCGGCGCGGTGCCACGCCAGTGGTCCAGGGCCATGCGCAGACACGCCATCCCGCACAGCCGCCATGACCAGAACGCGTACTCCTCCCGGCTCGCCGCCCCGGACTTCTGCCACAGCGGGTCGTCGGCCGCCGACAGGGTGCCCGCGATGATGTCGGGCACCAGGGCGGCCGACTCCCACTGGGCGTAGTAGGGGACGGGATGGGTGAGGGAAACAACGGGATGGGTGAGGGAAACAGGGGCCTCGGACATGTGCGCCAGTCTTCCCGAAATCCGCCCGACCCGCCGTGGCCGTCGGTCAGCCGCCGGTGGCGAAACCCGGGAAGAGGGTCATGCCGCCGTCGACGTAGATGGTGGTGCCCACCACGTAGTCGCACAGGTCGGAGGCGAGGACCACGGCGGCGTTGGCGATGTCCAGGGGGTCGCCGATCCGGCCGTACGGGATGAGCTCCAGGAGGGCGGCCCGCGCCTCGGGGGTCTGCCAGGCACTGCGGTTGATCGGGGTCTTGATGGCGCCCGGCGCGATCGCGTTCACCCTGATCTTGTGGGGCGCGAACTCCTGGGCCAGGGTCTGCGTCAGCATCGCCACGCCGCCTTTGGAGGACGCGTAGTTCACATGGCCCGCCCACGGGATGGTCTGGTGGACCGAGCTCATGCAGATGATTTTCCCGGCCGCCCGCGACACCTCCGGGACCACACCGCGCCGCAGGAACTCCTTGATCGCCTCCCTGGCGCACAGGAACTGGCCGGTGAGGTTGACGGAGATGACCTTCTCCCACTGCTCGAGCGTCATCTCCACCGTGGGGGCGTCCCGCTGGAGCCCCGCGTTGGCGACGAGGACGTCGATCGTGCCCAGGCGGTCGATCATCGTGGACACCATGTCGATGACCTGGTCCTCCTGGGACACATCCGCCTGATGGGCGTAGGAGCGCACACCGTGGCTCTGGATCTCGGTGACGACGGCTTCGGCGGCCGGCCGGTCGCTGACGTAGTTGACCACCACATCCGCTCCGGACCGCCCCAGGGCGATCGCGGTCGCCTTCCCGATCCCCGAGTTCGCCCCGGTCACCAGCGCCTTCTGCCCCTTGAGGAGTTCCGGGGCGTGCACCGGAGGAGGACGCTCGGGATTGGTGTTCACTGGCTTTCGTCTCCTTCGCTTGGGCGTCACCCGCCGCACCGACCCTCGCAGTCCGTGGGGGGAGCCGCCGCTCCCCACGGCGCCACGGTCACCCACTAAGGCGATGCACATCGTTCCAGCGGCGCAACCCGTGCCCTTCCCGGTCGGTCCTCGTTCAGCCGGCATCGGCCAGCGCCTGGTCGCGCAGCGTCGAGCAGGTGCGGTTGATGAGCCGCGAGACGTGCATCTGCGATATGCCGAGCTGCTCGGCGATCCGGCTCTGTGTCATATCGCAGAAGAAGCGCATGTAGAGGATCTGCCGCTCCCGCTCGGGAAGCCGGCTGAGACCGGGCCGCACGGCCTCGCGGTCCACTACCCGGTCGTACGCGGCCTCCTGGGCACCGAGCGTGTCGGCCAGGGAGTAGCCGTCGTCGGAGCCGGTGAGCTGGGCGTCCAGGGAGAGCGGGGTGAAGCTGCCCATGGCCTCCATACCGGCCCGCACCTCCTTCTCGGTCAGCCCGGTGCGCTCGGCGATGTCCTGGGTGCGCGGCGGCCGGTCGTCCGCTGAATGGGACAGCTCCCGGTGGGCGGCCCGCACCCGGTTGCGCAGGTCCTGGACCCGGCGGGGGACGTGCAGCACCCACAGATGGTCCCTGAAGTGGCGCTTGATCTCGCCGACGATCGTGGGCACCGCGAACCCGGCGAAGGCGGTGCCGTGTTCCGGGTCGTAGCGCTTGACGGCCTTCACCAGACCGAGCGCGGCCACCTGCTCCAGGTCCTCCAGGGATTCGCCGCGGTTGCGGTACTGCCGGGCCAGCCGCTCGGCCATCGGCATCCACGCCTCCACCACCCGGCGGCGCAACGCCTCCTTCTCCGGCCCGTCGGGAAGACGGGCCATTTCCGCGAACTCGGCGCTGGTGTCTGGCGCGTCGTCATGCGCGTGCTTCGTGGGGCCGGTCTGGGGCCGTGCCATATCCTGCGTCGCGGTCGTCACGGAACACACCTCCTGCGATGGGTTGACGGGTCACTTGGGACCGGGGGTGCATCGCGGGAGGTTCACGGGGACGTGCTGACCGGCGCGCCGCCGCGATGTGGAGCATTGCAGACTGCTCCCGCGGTGCGTGCCTACGGTCCGAAGCACGAATATCCGCCTGCCCTGGGCCCCGAGCGGGCAAACAAAGTTCTTCCCCGACGGGTCCGCGCGGCGGCGCACCGCGGCGAACACCTGCCCCGAGCGGCCGCCGTGGGGCCGGGCTCAGCCCAGCAGCGCGGCGACCGTCATCAGCACCGGTGCCGCGAGCAGCGTGGACAGCAGGATCGACTCACGGGCGAGGATGGTGGCGGTCTCATACCGCGAGGCGTACGTGAACAGGTTCTGAGCGGCCGGTAGCGCGGAGGTGACGACGGCGGCGAAGAGCGCCGGGCCGCCCAGCCCGAACACACCCGCCGCGATGGCCCAGGCCACCACCGGCTGGGCGAAGGACTTCAGCGCCACGGACAGCAGCACCGGCCCGCGTTCCGCGCCGCGCCCGGGGAGTTGAGTGCCCGGCAGCGAGATACCGAACGCCAGCAGGACGGCGGGAACGGCCATGCCGCCCAGCAGCGAGAGCGGTTCGGTGACGGGCCCGGGGATCCGCCAGCCCGCCGCGGACACGAGGACGCCGGACAGCGAGCCGATCACGATGGGGTTGCGGAACGGCGTGGTCAGCCTGCGGATCAGCGAGGGCCGCCGGTCGGGTCGGCTGAGATCGATGACGGTCAGGGCGATCGGGGTCATGACGAGTTGCTGGAAGAGCAGCACCGGCGCGATCAGGCTCGCGTCGCCCAGGACGTACATCGCGATGGGGATGCCGAGGTTGCCCGCGTTCACATAGCTCGCGCACAGCGCGCCGATCGTCGTCCGGCCCACGCTCCACCGCCGTACGGCGCCGACGGCGACGAATGTGCCCGCCACCACGAAGGTGCTCAGGGCGGTCACCAGCAGCGGGGTGGAGATGATGGCGGAGAGGTCGGCCTTGGAGAGCGTGGTGAACAGCAGCGCGGGGGAGGCGATATCGAACGAGAGCTTGGTGAGCACCTCCCGGCCGTGGTCGCCGAGAGAGCGGCGGAGCCCGATGACATAGCCGACGACGATGATGGCCGCGATGACACCGAAGCCGGTGATCACACCGCCCACTGGGCCTCCACCCCACCGTGGCCGGAGCGGCCCGGGCGGTGTGCCGCGGGGGCTCGTCCGCTCGTCGTGGTGGTCGAGGGCCAGGGCGCGGCGGTCATCAAGGGCGTCTTCCGGGTGCGTAGCGGTCAGCATGCACCCTACAAGTAATTCGGCCGCGACGCTGGTGAAGTCGGTTACCGGGCGCTGGTCAGGGGTCAGGTGATGGTGAGAGTGCGTCCCCGCTTCGCCAGGGAGCTGTTGCCCGCGAAGACCCGGATCTCGCCCTTCTGCAGCAGAAACCTGCCGTGCGGGTCCTGGGTCCAGAAGCCCAGCTCCTCTGCGCTCAACCGGAAGCGGACGGTGGTGGTTTTCCCGGCGCCGAGGCTGACCCGGCGGAAACCGCTGAGCCTGCGCACCGGTTGCACGATGCTCGCCACCGGATCGCGGATGTACAACTGCACCACCTCATCGCCCTTGCGGCGCCCGGTGTTGCGCACCGCCACCGCGACCTCGACGGTGTCGCCCTTGCGCAGCGCCTCGGCCCGGACGCGGCTGACGCTGAGCCGGGGTTCGCCGATGTCGAAGGTGGTGTAGCTGAGGCCGTGGCCGAAGGGGAACTGGGGCCCGTGGGCCAGGTCCAGATACTTGGAGGTGTAGTGGTTGGCCCGGTCGTAGGGGCGTCCGGTGTTCTCGTGGTTGTAGTAGATGGGGATCTGCCCGACCGTGCGCGGGAAGGTCACCGGGAGCTTGCCACCGGGGTTCACGGTGCCGAAGAGCACGTCCGCGATGGCGTTGCCGCCCTCGATCCCCGGATGCCATGCCTGCAGCACGGCGGGGGTGCGGTCCAGCCAGCCGCCCATCGTCAGCGGACGTCCGCTGAGCAGCACCACCACGAACGGCGCGCCGGTGTCCGCGATCGCGGTGATCAGCCGCTCCTGCCGGCCGGGCAGGCCGAGGTCGCTGCGTACCGACGCCTCCCCGCTGAGCGTCGCCGCCTCCCCGACCACCACCACGGTCACATCGGTCGCCCTGGCCGCCGAGGCCGCCCGGGCGATGCCCCGGGTGCTCCGGCCGGACGCGTCCACGCCTTCGACATGGCTGACACTGGCCTTCGGCGCCGCGTCCTTGACCGCGTCCAGGACGGTGACCGGGCGGAACGCGTCGGCCCATGTCCCGGCCCAGGAGCCGCGCAGGTCGGTGGAGTCGGCGAAGGGCCCGACGACGGCGATGGAGCCCGATCGGTCCAGCGGGAGCGTGGACTTCTCGTTCTTGAGCAGCACCATGGTGCGCCCGGCCGCCTCGCGCGCCGCCGCCCGGGACGCCTTCGTGGGCCCGGCGATCGCCGTGTCCTCGTCCGCGTAGGGGTGCTCGAAGAGCCCGAGCCGGAACTTCAGGCGCAGGATACGGGCCACCGCGTCGTCCAGCCGGTCGGTGGTGATCTGCCCGCTGCGCAGCAGCCGCTTGCCGTACTCGTTGATGGTGGTGCTGGCCATCTCCATGTCGATCCCGGCGTTGAAGGCCAGCCGGGCCGCGTCGGAGCGGTCGGCGGCGTAGCCGTGGACGATCATTTCCTGGACGCCGTTGTAGTCGCTGACGACGAAGCCGCGGAAGGCCCACTCCTCCTTGAGGATCTCGGTCAGCGCATGCCGGTAGCCGTGCGCGGGGACCCCGCTGACGGTGTTGAAACTCGCCATGACGGTGGCCACCCCGGCGTCCAGGGCCGCCCTGAACGGGGGCAGGTAGAAGTTGCGCAGCCGGGCCTCGGAGACGTCCACCGTGTTGTAGTCGCGGCCGCCCTCGACGCCTCCGTAGGCGATCATGTGCTTGGCGCAGGCCGCGAGGCGATGCCGGGAGCGGAGGTCGTCGCCCTGGTAGCCGCGGGTTTTGGCGGCCGCGAGCGCCGCCGCCAGATACGGGTCCTCGCCGTCGCCCTCGGCGATCCGCCCCCAGCGCGGTTCATGGGTGACGTCCATCATCGGGGAGAACGCCCAGTGCACACCGTTGGAGCGGGCCTCCCTCGCCGACACCTCCGCGTCCCACTCGGCCACCGCGGGGTCGAAGGCGGCGGCCTGGCCGAGGGGGATGGGGAAGGTGGTCCACATGCCATGGATGACATCGAGGCCGAAGATCAGCGGAATGCCCAGCCGGGACTTCTCGACGGCCATCCGCTGCAGGGTGTTGGTGGTGCGGGCGCCGTAGATGTTGAGCACGGAGCCGAGCCTGCCCCTGCGGGCCGCCTTCTCCGCGGCGGCGGTCTGCCCGCCGCCGGGTCCGGTGTCGCCGGTCCAGGCGAACTGCTGGAGCTGGCCGAGCTTCTCGTCGATGGTCATCCGCGCCATCAGGGCCCGGATCCTGGTCTCATACGGGCCGGATTCCGGCCCCGGCCGGGGCGCGTCGGAGGTGGGGGCGGGCGGGGCCTGGGCACGGGCCATCGCGGCCTTGCCCGCGATGGCCGTCCCTCCGGCCGCGGCGAGCACCGTACGTCTGCGCACATCATTCATGGTCTTTGTCCTGGCCTTCGGCGATCTGTTGTCCCCGAGTCCGAGTTCCTCAAGACCATGCTGGTCACGACCCTGTGCGGGATGCGGGCCGCCACCTTTGCCGTGGGTCTTCTGCCAACGTACGACAGGATCGGCGTCCGGGCTCCCGGTGCGTCCGGGGCCGTGCGCGCGGGCGCCCTGCTGTCCGCACTGTTTCCGGGACTGTTCCGCGACTGTTCCGGCGAGGCGCAGGAGGGCGATAATGAAGTCAACGGTTAACCGTTGACTCGTGCCGGTCCACGCGCCAGAAGGAGCCCGTCGGTGCCCATCACCTCGCTGCAGCAGCGGTCCCTCGGCGATCTGGTCGCGCATGAGCTGCGGGTCCTCATCGTTTCAGGACGGCTGCGCCCCGGCACCCACCTTGTCGAAGGGGCCCTCGCCGAGCAGTACGACGTCAGCCGCGGCCCGGTGCGGGACGCGCTGCGTCAGCTCGAGGCCGAGGGGCTGGTCGAGGCGCGCCGCCGCGGGGTCTTCGTCACCGGGCTCACCGAGGACGACGTCGAGGAGCTCTATACCCTGCGGGAGTCCCTGGAGACGCTCGCCCTCACTCTCGCCATCGGCCGGGCGGGGCCCGGCGACTGGGAACCCGCCGAGCGCTTCGTGCGGGACATGCGCGACGCCGCGGACCGCGCCGCGGCCGGTGACTTCGCCCTCGCCGACCTGGAGTTCCACTCCCAGTTCTATGTGCTCTCCGGACACCGCAGGCTGCTGGCGGTCTGGGAGCAGTACCGCCCCACCTTCGGTGTCATCCTCGACGTCACCAACGCCCAGGACGTCGATCTGCGCCCCTTTGCCGGGGCCCATGCCGACCTGCTGGCGACCGTGCGCGCCGGCGATGTCGAGCACGCCGCCACCACCCTGCGCGAACACCTCCTCGGCGCCAGGAACCGGCTCCGCGCCGCGCTGCGCTCCGCACGAGCGGCGGCCGGCCGGGGGTGAACCGCCGGTCCCCGAAGGGACACCGGAGGAACATCGCCACCGCGTCGGCCAAGGGCGCCGCGGCCCCCGTCAGGCTCAGGCCTGGCGCTCGTCCATGCCCGCCATCAGCGCCTGGTGGCTCATCCGCACATGCTCCCGCATCACCCGCTCCGCGCCGTCGCCGTCCTTGGCCTGGATCAGGTTGAGGACGCGATGGTGCTCGTCGTCGGACTCGTCCAGCCGGCCGGGCCGGGACAGCGAGGTGCGCACCAGCCGGGCGTAGGCAAGCTGGTTCATCAGGGTGCGGTAGTGCGCCTCCAGCTTGCTGTTGTCCGCGCCCACCACGATCAGATCGTGGAACTCGTGGACCAGCGCCGCGTATTGCTCGGCGTCGCCGTTCCGGACGGCCGCGTCGGCCGCCTTCATATTGGCCTCCAGCCGCTCCACTTCCGGTACGTTCCCGCGGAAGGCGAGCAGCCGGGCGGCGGCGCCCTCCAGCAACTCCTTCATCTGGAACAGCTCGGTCAGCTCGCGCCGGGACGGTACCGCGACAAACGTTCCGACCCGTGGCCGCACCTCGACCAGCCCCTCGATCTGGAGCTGCTTGAGGGCCTCGCGGATGGGTGTCCGGCTGACGCCGAAGGTCTCGGACAGTGCCATCTCGGAAAGGCTGGAGCGGGGCGGCAGTTCACCACTGATGATCATCTGCCGCAGCTCTTCGGCGACCCTCGCCTGCATGCTGGTCTGCTGAAGCCGCTTTCCGGTGGGTTGTTGCATGGCACGAGACCCTAGAGGCGGCCGTCGCACCTCGTCAACTGAGGCGTCGGAGGAGAGATCCACCGAAGATGCGCTCGGGTGTTGTGCCATACAAGAACCCTTCCTCGACCCAAGACCGGATCAGGACTTCAGGATGAAGGGATCCCCGGCGGGCTCCTCACTGATGTTGATCCAGACGCTCTTCAGCCGGGTGTACTCCCGGATCACCTCCGTGCCGTGCTCGGTCCCCATCCCGCTGGTCTTGAACCCGGCCCGCGGCGACATCGGCGACATCGAGCGATAGGTGTTGGCCCACACCGTCCCGGCCTCCAGCCGGGCGGCCATCCGGTGCACCCGGTTCACATCCCGGGTCCACACACCCGCCGCCAGGCCGTACGCGGAGTCATTGGCGATCGCCAGGGCCTCCTCCTCGGAGCCGAAGGGCATGACGGTCGCGACCGGCCCGAAGATCTCCTCCTGGCAGATCCGCATCCCGTTGTCGGTGCCGGTGAAGACGGTGGGGGAGTAGAAGTACCCGTCGAGGCCCGTTTCCGGCCGCCTGCCGCCGCAGACCACCTTTCCGCCCTCGGCCTGCCCCAGCTCGACATACGACTCGACCTTCTCCAGTTGCTCGGCGAGGGCGAGCGGGCCGAGCTCGGTGGTCTCCTCCAGCGGATCGCCGACGCGGATCGTGGCCGCCCGCGCCGTCACCCGCTCCAGGACCTCGTCGTACGCCTCCCGGTGGACCAGCACCCGGCTCCCCGCCACACAGGTCTGGCCCGCGGCCGCGAAGATGCCCGCGATCACCCCCATGGCGGCCGACCCCAGATCGGCGTCCGGGAAGATGATGTTGGGCGACTTACCGCCCAGCTCCAGCGTGCAGCCGATCAGCCGGTCGGCGCAGGTACGGGCGATCCGGCGGCCGGTCCCGCTGGAGCCGGTGAAGGTCACCTTGGCCACGGCCTCGTGCTCGGTCAGCGGCGCGCCCGCCTCCGCGCCGTACCCCGTGACCACATTGACCACTCCCGGCGGGAATCCCGCCTCTTCGAAGAGCGGTGCGAGCGCCAGCAGCGAGGCCGAGGTGTGTTCCGAGGGCTTGACCACCACCGTGTTCCCCGCGGCCAGGGCCGGGGCCAGCTTGGTGGCGGTGAGCAGCAGCGGGGAGTTCCAGGGGGTGATGGCGCCGACCACGCCCACCGGTTCGCGCAGGGTGTAGTTGAGCAGCTCGCGGCCGGCCCCGGGGATCACCTCGCCCTGGATCTTGTCGGCGAGTCCCGCGTAGTAGTAGAAGTACTCGGGCAGCCCGGCGAGTTGGGCCCGCATCTCCCGCAGCAGCTTGCCGTTGTCGAGGGTCTCGGTACGGGCCAGCCGCTCTGCGTGCTCACCGATCAGATCGCCGAGGTTCCGCAGCAGCCGCCCGCGCCGGGTCTGGCTCAGATCGCGCCAGCGCGGATCCTCGAAGGCGGTACGGGCGGCGCCCACCGCACGGTCCACATCGGCGGCGGTGCCGCGCGCCACCTCGTACCAGGGTTCGGCGGTGGCCGGGTTGACGCTGGCGAAGTAGCCGCCGTCGGCGGGGGCGGTCCACTCGCCCGCGATGTAGTGGTCATGGCGCGGCAGAGGGTTCATGAGCGGTGGGACTCCTGTCCGGTGTGGGCTCCGGTGTCGGTTCCGGTCTGAGCTCCGGGGCGGGATCCGGTCTGAGCTCCGGGGTGGGATCCGGAGTGGGATCCGGGGTGGGATCCGGTGTGGGCTCCGGTGTGGGTGAGGATCACGTCGGCGAGTTCCTGGGGGCACTCCAGCGGCAGCAGATGGCGGGCGCCCGGCAAGATCACCGCCCGGCCGCCGGGGATCCGCCCCGCCAGCCGCTGCGACATGGCCGGGGTCGAGCCGGGGTCACGCTCGCCGGTCACCGCCACGGTGGGCGCGGCGATGCGGGGCAGCCACCGCCACAGCCCGGTGTCGGCCGTCGCGAAGACCCGGTAACACGCGAGGTAGGAGGCCCGGTCGTTGGCCAGCAGCGTGTCGAGCACCCGCTGCGCCAGATCGGGGTCCTGGGCCCGCCAGGCGGGCGAGAACCAGCGGTCGACCGCCGCCCACGCGGACGCCCCGAAGTCCTCGGCGGCCAGCTCCTGGCGGCGGGCCACCGCCTCCCGTTCCTCCTCCGACCGGCCCGCGACCGAGCTGACCAGGGTGAGCGAGGCGGTGAGGTCCGGCCGGTCCAGCCCCAGCCGCTGGGCGACCAGGGCCCCGAGCGAGAAGCCGACGATATGCGCGGGTCCGCTCAGCAGCTCCGCGACATCCTCGGCCAGCTCGGCGAGGGACACCCCGGCCGCCGCGGCCGGGGAGGCGCCGTGGCCACGCAGATCGACCAGCGTCACGCGGTGCCGGGCGGCCAGCGCGGGCAGACAGCGGTCCCACATGCGGCGGTCGAGGCCCACGCCGTGCAGCAGCACCATGGGCGCTCCCGTGCCATGGGACTCATGGGCGAGCGCCACCGGTGCCCGGGCCCCCGCCGGGGCCGGCCCGCCGGGAGCGCCCGCCCCCGGTGCCCCGTCGGGAGCCCGCACCGCGTCCATGCCGCTCACCGCTCCGTCGACAGCGGGGCCAGCCGGGCCTGTGGGCGGCCCTGGGCGGCCGCCGCGAGCCCGATGACGATCTCGTCGGCGCGCGGTCCGTCCGCCACCCGGACCTCGATGCTCTGGTGGTGCGAGCGGATGGTGGCGTCGGTGATGTGCTTGAGCGGAATGTCGAAGACCGTCCCCGCGGCGGCCCGCTTCTCCACGGCCGGCAGCAGAGTGGTCGCGTTCGCCGCCCGGCGGAAGTGGTCGCCGAACTTCAGGGTGTGGATCAGCGCGGAGCCGTGTTCGATCTCCCCGTCGAGCCCCACGATCGCGGCCTTGCCGTACGCCTCCACCGGCGCGTCCAGCGCCTCGACCACGCGGGGCGCCAGCAACTCGCCCAGCTTCGGCGCCGCCTCGTCGATCCCGGGCAGCAGATCCGCCACAAAGCCCTGACCGGCCCAGGGGTTCTCGATGACGGCGAGCACCACCGCCGTACGGGCCGGCGGGTCCACCGGGCGGCCGCCCTCGCTGTGGATGTCCTCGGTGAAGGTGATGATCTTGCGAATGTTCACGTCGCAGTCTCCAGGTCGTCCAGATCGGCGAGGCGGATGAGGGGGTCGGTGGCGCGGTCCCCGATCCGGGCGTTCGGGCGGGGGCCGGACGCCCCGGCCGCGATGACGACGATCTCGTCCGGGCGGGGCGCGTCGGGGATGCGGATCTGGCAGGTCTGGTAGTGCGAGCGGGTCGCGGCCGCGGTCTTGTGCCACAGCGGCACGGTCAGCGGCTCACCGGCCGGAAGCCGGTCGTCGCTGAAGACGATGATCGAGGTGCCCTCGGTCAGCTCGCGGAAGACATTGCCGAAGAAGGGGGTGTGGATCAGCGCGCCGCCGTGCTCGATCTCCCCGTCGAGCCCCACGATCGCGGCCTTGCCGAAGGACTCGATCCGGTCGACCCCGCCCAGCGCCTCGCTGATCCGGCCGGTGAGCAGCCGGGCCAGCCCCGGTGCGATCCGCTCGACCTCGGGCCCCAGATCGGCGACGACGCCGCCACCGGCCCAGGGGTTGTGGATCACCGCGGCCGCCGCGACCCGGCGCACCGGCACCGCGACCGGGCGGCCGAGCTCCAGCATCAGCTCATCGGCGACGGTGACGACCTTGCGCAGCCGCGCCTCAGCCATGACCGCCGCCGGTGGTGAACTGCGGCATGACCTTCTCGGCGAACAGCTCCAGGCTGCGCATCGCGTTGCGGTGCGGCAGACCGGGGTGGGTGGTCCACAGCAGCAGATGCTCCAGACCCACCTCGTCGCGCAGCTCGGCGATCTTCTCCGAGACGTACTCGGGGGTGCCGACCAGCAGATTGCGCCGCTGGAGGAAGTCGAAGGACAGCTCATGGGCGTCGGTGAGCTCCTCGCCCGCCTCCATGAGGTTGCCCAGCCCCCGCCAGTGCATGATCCACCGGTAGGTGGTCATCAGCGCCTCTTCGCATTCGGCGCGCGCCTGCTCCATGGTGTCGGCGACATACACATCGCGCACCAGGCCGATGCCCTCGCCCAGCGCGTACTCGCGGCCCGCCGCCTGGCTCGCGGTGTCCCGGTAGAGCTCGAACCGCTCCTTGAGCGCGGAGACCGGCGGCAGCCAGAAGAGCCCCTGGACGCCGTCTGCCGCCGCGGCCTTGATCGAGCGGGGGCTGTCGATGACCTGCCACAGCGGAGGATGCGGCCGCTGCAACGGAAACGGCGTGACCTGCATCTTCGTGATGACACCGGCCTCGGTGTAGTCCGGGGTGGCGGGGGAGAGCGGGTGGTTCCACTTCACCCCGGGGGCGGGGAACTCGTAGAAACGGCCCTGGTGCGAGAAGAACTCGCCGCTCCACGCCTTGCGCAGGACCTCCACGGTCTCGTCGTACAGCGCGCGGTTCTGTTCCTGGTCGCGCGGATCGGCCAGGGCGTTGAGGTTGAGCGCCTCGCGGCCGTACAGCCCCCGGCCGAGACCGACCTCGACCCGGCCCCCCGAGAGCTGGTCGAGCATCGCGATGTCCTCGGCGAGCCGCAGCGGATGCCAGAAGGTGGCGATGGAGGCCGCCTGGCCGATCCGGATATCCGTCGTACGGGCGGCGATGTCCGCCCCCATCAGCACCGGGTTCGGGGTGATCTCGATCGCCTCGTGCCCGAAGTGGTGCTCGGTGTACCACGTGGACCAGAAGCCCGCCCGGTCCGCGGTGACCGCGAACTCCCGGGCCTCCGCCATGACGTCGGCGTACTCGCCGAGGCGGCCCGGGGCACCGAGGTTGTGAAATATCGAAAAGCGCATGCAGCGTCCGTCCTGTTCTTCCGGCTCACGCTGTGCCATGGCAGGGAGGCTAGGAGTCCGATTCTGGCTCCGTCAAGGGCTGCGATCGAGGCAACTACTTTTGACCTGTGTCTTTGCTGTTCGGACGGGTCTTGTAGGCCCTTTTCCGCTTCATTCATCCCTAGGTGTTGACAGCGACTGATGCCCCTTCCTACGGTCCTCTGCCATACAAGAGCTGAGTGAGGGAAGACGTCATGACGCACACTCTTGACCGCACCGCCCGCATCCGCTCCACCTGGCAGGCCGTCTGGGACCAGGGCCAGGTCGACGCGCTCGACCAGTTGCTCAGCCCCGGCTATGTACGCCGACGCGGTCCCGCCGCGGCCGCCCAGGACCGAGAGCAGTTCAAGGAGTCGGTCCGCGCCATCCGCCGGGCCTTTCCCGATCTCCATACCGAAATCGAGGAGATCGTCGAGGAGGGTGAATCGCTGGCGATCCGCTGGCGCAGCACCGGCAGTCACACCGGCGACTTCCTCGGCGTGCCGGCCACCGGCAGGCCGGTCGAAGTCTCCGGCGCCACCTTCACCCGCTTCGACCACGGTGTGGTCAGCGAGGAGTGGGTGACCTGGGATCCCCGGCAGTTGCTGGAGGCGCTCGGGATCATCACCACCACCCAGCGAGCGGCAGTCGACGCCGATCTGGTCCGTGGGGT
Source organism: Streptomyces violaceusniger Tu 4113 (assembly GCF_000147815.2). Taxonomy (NCBI): domain Bacteria; kingdom Bacillati; phylum Actinomycetota; class Actinomycetes; order Kitasatosporales; family Streptomycetaceae; genus Streptomyces; species Streptomyces violaceusniger. The sequence goes on from NC_015957.1 coordinate 4,145,279, forward strand.
GCACCGTAAGTTCATCACCGGTGTCACCGTCGTGACCTGCCAGGACGACGGCAAGCCCCGAGGTCTCGCGGTGAACGCGTTCGCCAGCATCTCGCTGGATCCGCCGATGGTGCTGGTCTGCGTGCAGCGCACCTCCACCACCCACCCCGCGCTGCACCGGGCCGGCCATCTGGGGATCAACATCCTCGCCGCCGGCCAGCTCGACGTGGCCAAGACCTTCGCCTCCAAGGCGGACGACAAGTTCGCCGGGCTTGCCTGGACCCCAGGGGAGTTCGGTGCCCCGCTGATCGACGGGTCCTGCGCCCAGCTCGAGGTGGAGATCGGCGAGCGGCTGGAGGCCGGCAGCCACACCGTCTTCACCGGCCGGGTGGTCTCCGCCCGCCATGCGGAGCTGGCCCCGCTCGTCTACAGCGGCGGCGGTTTCTTCGACATCTCGCAGACCGCGCCGCTGCCGTGGTGAGAGGCCGCCGCCCGGATCCGTACGCCCACCGGTCCCCCCTGACGTCCACTCCTCCCGTCCCAGGAGCACGCCCATGACCCACGACGACACGGCGCCGGTGTACGGCAGCGCGGTCACCAAGGTGGAGCCCTTCGGGGTCGACCACATCCCCGACAACGAGCGGCACGGCAAACCCAGTTCGCAGTTCTTCGTCTGGTTCGCCGCCGGTCTCAACTTCCCCATCATCCTGCTCGGGTTCAGCGCGGTCGGGCTCGGTCTCAGCTTCGGCGGCGCCGTCGCCGCGATCGTGGCCGGCGCGGGTCTCGGCTCGCTGCTGATGGCCGTGATGTCCCGGATGGGCGTACGGCTGGGGGTGCCCCAGCAGATCCAGGCGCGTGGTCCGCTCGGCTTCTTCGGCAACTTCCTGCCGGTGGCGTACATCAATGTGTTCGCCGGGGTCGGCTGGGCGGCCGTCACCGTGATCCTCGGCGGCAAGGCCATCGCCGAGCTGACCCATCTGCCCTTCTGGGTCTGTGGGTTGACGCTCACCCTGGTCGAGCTGGTGGTGTCCATCTACGGCTACAACATGATCAATTTCCTGCAGCGGGTGCTGACCTATGTGCTCACCCCGCTGTTCGTCATGATCACGGTGGTGGCCCTGGTGCGGGGCGCGGGCACCTTCGGCGCCGATCCGAAGGCACCGGACTACGTGGGCTCCACCGGTGGCTGGATCACCTTCGGCGGCTGGTTCCTCTCCTTCCTCGTCGCCTGGGCGCCGTTCGCCTCGGACTACTCGCGCTATCTGCCCGACTCGCCACGCGTGGTGCGCCGCACCGCCTGGTACACCGGGCTCGGCAACTTCGTCACCATCTGCTGGCTCGGCATCCTCGGTGTGCTCCTCGGCTCCAACGCCTCCAGCACCGACTCCATCACCGCCCTGCACGAGCTGACCGGGCCGTTCGCCATCCCCGCCCTGATCGCCATCGGGCTCTCGGCGCTCGCGCAGAACTTCCTCAACGTCTACGGCGGCGCGATCTCCGTCCAGACGCTGAAGGTGCCGGTCACCCGGACCCAGGCCGTCACCCTCATCTGCGCGCTGGCGTACGGGATCAGCCTGTGGGGACACTCCGGGATCGAGGACAAGTTCTCGGTGTTCCTCAACCTCACCGCGTACTTCATCGCGCCGTTCGCCACCGTGCTGCTGCTCGACTACCACCTGGGCGGCCGCTCCGACCCCAGCCGGATCGCGGAGCTTTACGACCGTGGACGGGTGCTCTCCTGGGGCTTCGTCGCCTGGGCCGGCGGGGTGGTGGCCTCGGTGCCGTTCTGGCAATCCGACCTGTACACCGGGGCGTTCGCCTCGGCGTATCCGCACGCGGGCGATCTGAGCATGTTCGTCGCCGCGGCCGCCGCCGCGGTGCTCTATCTGCTGACCTACCGGCTGCGGCCGCTGTGGACGCGCGATGTCCCCGCCACGCCCGGGCCCCGGCCGGAGAAGACGGCGGCGGTGGCGGGCTCCTGACCTCCCGGCAGTGCAGGGCCCGGGGCGGGCGGCGTCGCTACGGCGTCGCCCGCCGCCGAGTTGGGGCCCTCATCCGGCACTAGGATGCGGTGGATGGCGGCAGAAGCGGGGGACGACGACAAGGCGCTGGAGCGGATCATCGCGGTCCGGGCGCGGGAGTACCGGCAGGCGGCCGGGGCGTCGGTCGGTGGGATGGCCCAGCGGGTGGGCATCTCCAAGGCCATGCTGTCCAAGATCGAGAACGCCCAGACCGCCTGCAGCCTCACCACCCTCTCCCGGCTCGCGCGCGGCCTGGGCGTGCCCGTCACCGCGCTTTTCCGCGGGATGGACGACGAGCGCGAGGCGGTCTTCGTCCCGGCCGGCCACGGCGCCCGCATCGTGCGCCGCGGCACCCGGATCGGCCATGAGTACGCCCTGCTCGGAGCCCTGCGCGGCAGCAACAAGCGGATGGAGGCGCTGGAGGTCACCCTCACCGAGTCCAGCGAGGTGTTCCCGCTCTTCCAGCACGGCGGCACCGAGCTGATCTACATGCTCGAGGGCGTCATGGTCTACGGCCACGGCAAGTCCAGCTACACGCTGGGGGCCGGTGACGCGCTTCAGTTCGACGGCGAGGCGCCGCACGGCCCGGAGAAGCTGATCACCCTGCCCATACGGTTCCTGACCGTGACGGCCTTCGGCGACACCCCGCACCACTGACCCATCCCGTCCCCTCCCCGGCCCGCTACCGCCTCCGGCGGGAGGACGCCGGGCGCTCGGCGGGGGCGGGGTCGATACAGCGCGACTGGGCGTGTTCGTAGACCATCGTGCTCTGCACATCCGCCACCTCGCGGCGCTCGGTGAGGCGGTCGATGACGAACGCGTACAGCCCATTGGTGTCCGGCACCGCCACATGGATGAGGAAGTCATGGGCGCCGGAGGTGACGAACAGGCCGATGGTCTCCGGTAGCTGGGCGGCCCATTCCCGGAAGCCCTCGATGACCGGCCGGGACGGCGGGCGGATCCGCACCGAGATCAGCGCCTGGACGGGGCGGCCGACCGCCTCCAGATCGACGGCGGCGTGATAGCCGCTGATGATGCCGCGCTCCCGCAGCGCCCGGACCCGCTCCAGGGAGGTCGACGGCGAGACCCCCGTCCGCTGGGCCAGCTCGCGATTGGTCTGGCGTGCATCGTTCTGCAGCTCCCGCAGAAGAGCGCGGTCGAGTGCATCAAGTTCCACGAATGCGCTCCTTTGCCTGAGGAAATTCGGCGGGCCGTGCCACTGCACGGATGGATGGGTACCGTCCACCACATCCACCACATTAGCCATCGACAAGGAGTGCCGCTCGTGTCCGTTCCCCAGCTGACCGACGAGGATGTCCGCACCGATCAGTCCACCCGGCAGGCGAAGCTGAAGTGGGTGATCGTCGTGGCCGAGGAACTGCCGGCGGGCCGGGCGGTGAACGCCGCCGCCTGCATGGCCGCCGCCGTCGGCCGGGCGATGCCGGAGCTGCTGGGGCCGGACGGCCGGGACGGGTCCGGCGCCGGCCACCCGGGGCTGCCGTGGGCCGGCTGCTCGATCCTGGTCGCCGGCCCCGAGACGCTGCGCGAGCTGCGCGCGAAGGCCGCCGGGAAGGACGACATCTTCCTCGTCAACATGCCCGGGCAGGCCCAGACGTCACGGGTCTACGACGAGTACCTCGACAGCCTGGCCGGTACCAAGACCGAGGACCTCGACTATCTCGCGCTCAGCCTCGTCGGCCCGCGGAACAGGGTGAGCAAGCTCATCGGGAAGCTGCCTCTGCTGCGCTGACATCCGCGCCGCCGGTCGCGGCCGGGTCGCCCAGGGCGTAGGGGGAGAGGATGTCGGCGATGGCCCGGTTGCGCGGGGTCGCGACGTCCAGCTCGGCGCCGAGGTCGGCCACCGCCCCGCTGAGCCAGCCGAGTTCGAGACGGTTGCCGCGCAGCAGGTCGTTGTGCATGGAGGACGTCATCGCGGCGGGCAGCGTGTCGCAGAAGGCGAGCCGGTCGTCGGCGAAACCGGGGTCCAGGGCCACCCCCTTGGCCCGTCCCACGGCGACCACCTCGTGCATCACCTCACGCAGCAGGGCCCGCGACCCGGGATCCCCGCGGACCACCCCGATCGGCTGCCGCACCGCCGACGTCGTCCCGGAAAGGCCCACCAGGAAGACGAACTTCTCCCAGATGGTGCGCTCGATGTCCGCGCTGATCTCGGCGTCGATACCGGCCGCCACAGCGCGGTCGAGGAAAGCGCGGGCGCGCGGGGACTCCGTACGGTCGTACTCGCCGAACACCAGCCGCTGCAGCGTGCCGTTGTGCACCACCACCCCGGGCTCCTCGATGAACGCCGAGATATAGCCGACCCCGCCGAGGACGGACCCGGCCGGCAGATGGCGGCGCAGCACCGTGTCCTTCTGGACCCCGTTCTGGAACGACACGACGGCGGCGCCGCCTTCGGCGAGGGGCGCCAGTTGCCGGGCGACGTCCTCGGTGTCCCACAGCTTCACCGCCACCATGACGAGGTCCGGGGCGTCGAGGTCGGAGATGGACGGCACCACCGCCTCGGACGGCACCCGCAGATCGCCCAGCGGGCTGCGCACCGTCAGCCCCTTCTCCCGGATCGCCGCGAGATGGCGGCCCCGTGCCACGAAGGTGACGTCGTCACCCGCGGCGGCGAGCCGCGCGCCGAAGTATCCGCCGACGCCACCCGCGCCGATGACCGCGATCCGCATGATGTGCCCTCATCCTCAGCCGCTTGATAACCCTTCGGACGGTTACTATATGCGGATGGATTCCTCGACGGAGCCGGCCCCGCGGCCGCGGGTGACCGCCCGGCTGCGGGCACTGCGTTTCGACGCCGGCAGCCTCGCCCTGAATCTCGTCGCGACCCTCGGGCGGCGCACCAGCGCCCCGATCGAGCGCCTCGGCACCCTCGACCGGCTGCGGGAGTGGTGCGACGGAGTCGGGCTGCGGCTCCACGACGAGGCCGTCACCGATGAACTCCTCACCGAGCTGTGGACGCTGCGCGAGGCGGCGTATGACGTGGTGGCGGCGGTCGTCCACGGCCGGTCCCCGTCGGGCGTGTCCGTGGCGCTGGTCAACGACCGGGCGCGCCTCGCCCCGCCGCAGCCGCTGCTGGTAGCCACCGGCACCGGGGTCGGGGTCGACGGCGCCGATCGCCCGCTGTCCGGGCGGGAGCTGCAGTCGGTCGTCGTCCGCGACCTCATCGCGGTCCTCGGAGACCCGGAGCGGCGCGGGGCGCTGCGGATGTGCGACGCCTCGCTGTGCACGATGGTCTACCTCGACCACACGCCGGGCGGACGGCGCCGATGGTGCTCCATGCGGCTGTGCGGCAACAGCGCCAAGGCCGCGAAACACCGCGAGCGGCGGGCCGCCGCCGCCCCGGCCCGCTCCTGACGCCCCCGACGCTCCCGGGACCGTTGTTTCCGGTGCGCCGCCCGGGGCACCCGAGAGGGCTGGAGGAGTGCCGATGGCCGATGAGAGCGACACCGACCCCGCGCCGAAGCGACGGCGCCCGGGCCGGGCCGCCGGTTCCGGGGGAATGGCGGCCGCCGTCGCGCTGACCGTGGCGACCGGGGCGATGGACGCGATCAGCTTTCTGGCGCTGGGCGGGGTCTTCACCAGCGTCATGACCGCCAACCTCTCCCTGCTCGGCATGTCGACCGCGTCCCTGGACGCGACGCGGGCCCGGGACACCGCGGTCGCCATGGCCGGATACATCGTGGGCGCGCTGCTCAGCGGCCGGATCGTCCGCGGCCCCCGGCCCGCCTGGCGCGCCCGCTGCGCGCTCATGGTGGAACTGCTCGCGCTCGGCGGACTCTGGGCGGTGTGGGCGGCGGCCGGCGGCCACCCCTCCGGCGGCCGGCAGCTAGGGCTGCTGGCGGTGGCCGCGCTCGCGATGGGCGGGCAGAGCGGTCTGGTGCGGGCCGTAGGGCCGCCCGGCTTCTCCACCACCTATCTCACCGGCGTCCTGACCGGGCTGCTGGTCGACGTGGCGCGCAGCGGCACGGTGGGGAGGCTCAGCATGGCGCTGCTGGGGGCCCTGGTGGTGGGCGCCGCGGCCGGCGGGCTGCTGGTGGCGCATGCCGCGCGGGCCGCGCCCGCCCTGCCGACCGGGCTGGTCGCCCTCGTTCTGCTGGCCTCCGTGACCTCGCTGGCCCGGGACGCGCAGGGCCGTCTGTGGCCCCATGCCGAGTAGGTCCGCCCCAAGTCTGGTGACGCCTCGGGCGGTTGACCGGCGATTTGCTCTTCCAGCGGGGCGTCATCCGATGCCAGACTCGGTCCGTGACCGACTTTGACATGCTTGTGATTGGGTCCGGACCGGGCGGCCAGAAAGCTGCCATCGCAGCCGCCAAACTCGGTCGCCGGGTGGCCGTCGTCGACCGGAAGGAGATGGTGGGCGGGGTCTCCCTCCACACCGGAACCGTTCCGTCGAAAACCCTGCGCGAGGCGGTGCTCTATCTCACCGGATTGACCCAGCGGGATCTGTACGGCCAGAGCTACCGGCTCAAGGACGACATCACCATCGCCGACCTGACGGCCCGGACCCAGCATGTGGTCGGCCGTGAGATGGACGTCGTCCGCAACCAACTGTCCCGCAACCGGGTCGCGCTGTTCCCGGGCACCGGGCGGTTCGTGGACGACCACACCGTGGCCGTCACGGACGCGGACGGTCAGGAACAACTGCTGACCGCGCGGCATATCGTGATCGCCACCGGCACCCGCCCGGCCCGCCCCGCGAGCGTGGAATTCGACGAGCGGACGATCATGGACTCCGACAGCGTCCTCAACATGGAGCGGGTGCCGCGCTCCATGGTCATCGTGGGCGCCGGAGTGATCGGCATCGAGTACGCCTCGATGTTCGCCGCCCTGGGCAGCAAGGTCACCGTGGTCGAGCAGCGCGAGGGGATGCTGGACTTCTGCGATGTCGAGATCGTCGAGGCGCTGAAGTACCGGCTGCGCGACCTGGCCGTCACCTTCCGCTTCGGCGAGACCGTGGCGGCCGTCGAGCGCCATGCGCGGGGCGCCCTGGCCGTCCTGGAGAGCGGTAAGAAGATCCCCGCCGACGCGGTCATGTACTCCGCGGGACGCCAGGGGCTCACCGACGGGCTGGACCTCGACAAGGCGGGGCTCACCGCCGACCGGCGGGGCCGGATAGCGGTGGACGAGCACTACCGCACCGCCGTACCGCATATCTACGCGGTCGGCGATGTGATCGGCTTCCCGGCCCTGGCCGCGACCTCCATGGAACAGGGGCGCAGCGCGGCGTACCACGCCTGCGAGGAGCCGGTGAACCCGATCCACCATCTGCAGCCGATCGGGATCTACAGCATCCCCGAGATCAGCTTCATCGGCCGCACCGAGGACCAGCTCACGGACGAGAAGGTGCCCTTCGAGGTCGGGGTGTCGCGCTACCGGGAGCTGGCCCGCGGCCAGATCGTCGGCGATGCGCACGGCATGCTGAAGCTGCTGGTCTCCCCGGAGGACCGGCGGCTGCTCGGGGTGCACTGCTTCGGCACCGGCGCCACCGAGCTGATCCATATCGGCCAGGCCGTGATGGGCTGCGGCGGCACCGTCGACTATCTGGTGGACGCGGTGTTCAACTATCCGACCTTCGCCGAGTCCTACAAGGTCGCCGCGCTCGACGCCACGAACAAGATGCGCGAGGTCGACCACCTGCGGGACTGAGCCCCGGCCCGCCTCCCCGCCCGCCCCGGATGTCCCTTTTTGGGATACTGGGAGGCAGATCGGGAGGAGGGCTCAGATGACCCGCGCAGTCGGTATTGACCTGGGTACGACGAACTCGGTCGTATCCGTCCTGGAGGGCGGCGAGCCGACCGTCATCACCAACACCGAGGGGACCCGGACCACCCCCTCGGTGGTGGCCTTCGCCAAGAACGGCGAAGTGCTGGTGGGCGAGGTCGCCAAGCGCCAGGCGGTGACGAACGTGGAGCGCACGGCGCGGTCGGTCAAGCGCCACGTGGGCGAGGACCGGTGGCGGTTCCCGGCCACCGGCGACATCGACGGCAAGCGCTACACCGCGCAGGAGATCTCCGCGCGGGTGCTGCAGAAGCTCAAGCGCGACGCCGAGGCGTATCTCGGCGAGGACGTCACGGACGCCGTGATCACCGTCCCCGCGTACTTCAACGACTCCCAGCGCACCGCCACCAAGGAGGCGGGCGAGATCGCCGGGCTGACGGTGCTGCGGATCATCAACGAGCCGACAGCCGCCGCCCTGGCGTACGGACTGGACAAGGAGAACGACCAGACCATCCTGGTCTTCGACCTCGGCGGCGGTACCTTCGATGTCTCGCTGCTGGAGATCGGCGAGGGGGTGGTGGAGGTCAAGGCCACCAACGGCGACACCCACCTCGGCGGCGACGACTGGGACCAGCGGATCGTGGACCACCTGGTCACCCGCTTCAAAGGCGGCTACGGCGTCGATCTGGCCAACGACAAGATGGCGGTACAGCGGCTGCGCGAGGCATCCGAGAAGGCCAAGATTGAGCTCTCCGCGGCCAGCGAGACCACGATCAACCTGCCGTACATCACCGCGTCCGACGCGGGCCCGCTGCATCTGGACGAGAAGCTCACCCGCTCGCAGTTCCAGCAGTTGACCGAGGACCTCCTGGAGCGCTGCAAGGCCCCCTTCCATCAGGCGATCAAGGACGCCGGGATCAAGACCTCCGATATCGACCATGTGATCCTGGTCGGCGGCTCCACCCGGATGCCCGCCGTGACCGGCCTGGTCAAGGAGCTGACCGGTAAGGAGCCGCACAAGGGCGTCAACCCCGACGAGGTCGTGGCGATCGGCGCCTCCCTGCAGGCCGGTGTCCTCAAGGGCGAGGTCAAGGACGTCCTGCTGCTGGACGTCACCCCGCTGTCCCTCGGTATCGAGACCAAGGGCGGCATCATGACCAAGCTGATCGAGCGGAACACCACGATCCCGACCAAGCGCTCGGAGGTCTTCACCACAGCCGAGGACAACCAGCCGTCGGTGCAGATCCAGGTCTTCCAGGGCGAGCGCGAGATGGCCGCGTACAACAAGAAGCTCGGGATGTTCGAGCTGACCGGCCTGCCGCCGGCCCCGCGCGGGGTGCCGCAGATCGAGGTCGCCTTCGACATCGACGCCAACGGCATCATGCACGTCTCCGCCAAGGACCTCGGCACCGGCCGGGAGCAGCGGATGACCGTCACCGGCGGCTCCGCGCTGCCGAAGGACGACATCGACCGGATGATGCGGGAGGCCGAGAGCTACGCGGAGGAGGACCACAAGCGCCGCGAGGCCGCCGAGACCCGCAACCAGGCCGAGGCGCTCGTCTACCAGACCGAGAGGCTGCTGCGGGACCAGGCCGACAAGGTGCCGCAGGACGTCCGGCAGGAGGCCGAGGCGGCGGTCGCGGAGCTGAAGGGGACGCTCGAGGGCGAGGACACCAACGCGATCCGCGAGGCCACCGAGCGGACCGCCGCCGTCGGGCAGCGGATCGGCACCGCCATCTACGCCCAGGCCCAGCAGTCCGCCCCGTCCGACGGCGGAGCGAGCGGCTCGGCAGGCGGCTCCTCCGGTGGCGGCGGGGGCCAGGCCCACGCGCCCGACGAGGAGGTCGTGGACGCGGAGATCGTCGACGACGAGAAGACCGGGGACGGGACGGCCGGGGACGAGCGGCCCCAGGGCGGCGGCTGACCGCCACCGCTTCCTGGGGCCTGGCCTCACTCCGGCCTGACCGTCACCGCGTCCTGACCGTCGCTCCGGCCTGAGCGTCACTGCTTCCTGGGCGGCTCGCCCCGTGGCGCCGAGACCTCCACCAGCTCCGAACGCCCCTTGGCGTTGAGGTGCAGGATGGGAATGGCCTTGTTGCGCGGATTGCCGTTGTTCTCGAACGAGATGAAGCCGCTCGCCCCCGCCACCTGCTGACGGCCGTCCATCTGGTGGAACATCCGCGCCACCGCGTCCCCCGACACCTCGCCCTGCCAGCCCGCCGCCATCTGGATGCCATGGGCGGCGGCGAGCACCGCGTCATGCCCCATGATGGCCTGGCCGTCGTAGCGCGGATCGCCCGGGAACCACTTGTCCAGCGAGCCGCCCGCCTGGAAGTGGCGGGCCGAGGGGCCGGAGACATGGAGGGGGTCCTGCTGCCACATGTCGGGGTGCGCCAGACCCGTGTAGAGCACTCGCACCCCGCTCTCGGCGGCGTGCGCGAGCTCCTTGGCGGTGAGGTTGGAGGTGTCGTCACCGGTGATGACGGTGAACTTCCGCTCCTGGCAGGGCCGGTTGGCGAGCGAGTCCAGGAACCGGGTGAGGTGTTTGCCGCGGCCCGCGAAGTAGACCACCTCCGGCTTCTGGTCGCACAGTTGCCCCGGCATATAGCGCAGCTCGTTCTCCCAGGCGCTGCGCACCGAGGAGTCATAGGTCATCCGGTCCGCCACCAGCCGATGGCCCTTGGTGTCCTGGAAGACCTCGGTGAAGGCGTCACCCAGCGTCTTGGCGTAGTAGTTGCTCCGCGCGGCGTCCTGAACGACCACCGCCGTACGGACCTTCTGCTTCTTCAGATAGGCGGAGGCGGCGTACGCCTCGTCCACATTGGTCGGCGAGACCCGGACGAAACCCTTTATGCCCTCTATGTTGGTGGCCGTCATGGTGCTGGCCACCAGGGCGAGCCCGCGGTCCGACAGCCGCCTCAGCGCGCTCAGGCTCCGCTCGGTGCTGGGGCCGAGCCCGGTGACCGCGACCAGCTTGTCGCGGTCGGGGGCCATCCGGCCGATCAGCTCGTCGACGGTGTGCTCCCAGTGGGCCGCGTTGCTCCCCACATTGGCGATCAGCAGCTTGATCTTGGGGGAGGAGGAGAGATCGCCGAGGTTGTGCCGGTACTGCGCCAGATACGCGCCCTCCAGCTCATGGCGGACCGACTCCTCGGAGTTGCTGTCGTCGTCGGTCAGAGTGAAGGAGGTCATATAGGCGACGCTGACGTACGGCTCCTTGCCGGCGTTCTCCTCCACCCGGCGGTTCTCCTCCTTGATCTTCTTCTCCACGGACTTCAGATGGTCCGCGAAGACGTACGAGCCGTCGGTGACACCGACGCACTCGTGGTCGTCGCCCTGCTTGACGACGCCCTCGCCGCACCGCGCCCGCTTCTCCTCGATCCAGTTCACGGTGAGGGGGACCGCCACCGCGAGCAGCGCGACGGCGATCACGCCGATCACCACCCGGCGCACGATGTGCAGCGGCCATTCCAGTCTCGGCACCGGTCTCACCCCTCGCCCGCGCGCGTCAGCGGATGGCGCCAGTGGCGGTACCGCTCCGCCTCGTTGAACAGGGCCACGATGTCGTTCCTCCGCAGTCGTGAGAGCTGGTTGAACCCGTCGGCGATCATGTTGTTCAGCCGCATTCCGGGGTCGGCCAGCGGATCGCTCCACACCCAGCGCACCGTGATCAGCTCCCGGATCACCGAGGCGGTGGTGACCGCCTCCGGGGGCTCCTCCGGGGCGAGGCCGGCGAGCAGCTCCAGCGGTCCGCCGGCCTGGCCCAGCCGGTTGGGGGCGGCCGTGATCGTGTCGAACTCGCTGATCCACTGCGCCGCGGGCACCGCCGGGAAGCGCGCCACCAGATACCCGGTCACCTCGTCGATCCGCTCCGCCGCCAGCCGGTGGTACATCTCCTGGACGGTGCGGCCCTCGGACCTGAAGTGCTCGGCCAGCAGCTCGTGCACCGCGTCCCAGTCGTCCGGACGCGCTGCCAGCCGCCACAGCAACAGCCGCCGCGGCCAGGGGTGGAGGGCCGGGGTCACCGTGCCCGGGCTGTGCAGCAGCCAGCGGCCGCGGACCTCGCCGAACAGCGAGTCGCCCGAGCCCAGCAGCCGGGTGCCGATGGACAGATCTCGCGCCGCGGCGGACTCCTCCAGTGCCGCCCGCTGCATGGGGTCGAAACCGCGCAGCAGATGGTCCAGGGCGGCCTCCACCAGCGTCCGGGTGTCCTCGCCCTCCCGTGGCGTACGGTCCGGCAGGGTGCGCAGCCAGCGGTCCTGCTCGGCGCCGTCCTCGGTGGGCACGGTCGAATGCCGGAACAGCTCGAGGACCTGGCTGACCGCCCGGGGGAGCCCCGCGGTCAGCCGGTGGATGAAGGGCGCGAGCCGGGTGAACGGCGCGAGGTCGGGGTGGTGGCGCAGCTCCAGCTCGATCCGGATGCGCACCTCGTCCAGATTGAGATCGCGCAGCCGCAGCGGATACCACCAGGTGTCATCGCTGTCCCGGCCCGGCCGGTGCTCCGTCCAGTCCGTGAGGGAGGCCCGGTCGGGGCCGCGCAGCTGCCAGGGCCACTGATCGCCGGTGGCCGAGCCCCAGCGGGGCAGCCACCGGTTGGAGCTGGCCACGACGGTGAGCGGATCGCAGTCGGTGCCCGCCACCACGGCGGCGTCATGGCGGGTCCGGATCAGCAGATCGAGGAAGCGACGGCCGTACTCCGTATGGGAGTTGTCGAGCAGCAGCAGATAGGAGCGGGGCATGAACGAGTGGCGCACATTGCCGCGCATGTCCTCCAGCAGGGCCGAGAACAGCACCCGGTCCAGCCGCTCCTGATCGTCCTCGTCCCCGTCGTGGCGCCACAGGTTGAGCTCGACCAGCGCCTCCCACGGATCCCGGCTCTGCAGCAGCGGATGGCCGCCGTACCAGGCGGCGCTGCTGGTGAACTTGCGGCCCGGCAGCCGCCTCCGGCCACGCCGCAGCGCGTCCCGCAGCAGCGCGAGCGCCGCTGTGGAGGCGCCGTCGGGGGCGCCCACGGCGCCTCCGGCCACCTCGAAGAAGGCGGCGAGATAGTCGCCGTAACGCGCCTCCGCCCGCTCCTGGAACGCGTCCAGCTCCCGCCGGATGTTGCGCCGCCCCTCCGCGAGGCTCGTCATCCGTAGCTGGTGGTCCGAGGCGAGCAGACCGAGGGTGAGCCGCGGGAAGTAGGAGCGGCGGTAGCGCGGAAGCTTGCGCTCCAGCTGGCGGGCGAGCAGCGCCAGCGTGTACCGCGGCAGCAGCGACTGCTCACCGCCGAGATTGATATACGCGAACGGCGTCTCGGGCCCGAACTTCTCCATCAGCGCGCCATGGGCCTCGCTGGCCCCACTGCCGCGCGGCCCCAGAAGCATGATCACCGGCCGCTCGTCCGTGGGACCCAGCCTGAGACATTCTCCGACCAGACTGATGATCCCGCTGCGGCCTCTTAAGCCCACACCCATTCCGGATTCCGCCACGTGCCCCGTCCCCCCGTCGGCCCCCCGTCGGCAACTCGTGGGGTCTTTACCCACGTTCGCCCCTTCTATAGCCGACCGTTCCCAACGTACCCCGGGTGCGGCCGATGCCGACATCCCCTTTACCGGCCACGCGCCGCCGCCCGCTCAGCGGCGGAAGATCTCCAGCCGGGTGGGCGCCGGCCGGCCCGGTGCGGGCAGGGTGAGGCCGCGGCGCCCCGGGGTGATCGACCCCAGCACGCTGGCATGGCGGGCACCGGTGCAGCTCGGTGCCGTACCGGCCAGCCCATGGGCGGTCAGAAAGGCGAGGACGGCGAAGGCGTACGCCTCCTTCGCCGCCGCCGGAAGGCCGAGTTCATCGGAGGTCCGCAGCGCGATGGTGCCCAGCGCCCGGCGCAACGCCCCCATCAGGGTGGGGTTGCGGGTGCCGCCGCCCGAGGCGATCACCTCGGTGGAGTGCACCGACCGCACCGCGTCGGCGACGGTACGGGCCGTCAGTTCGGTGACGGTGGCGACCACGTCATCGTCCGGCACCGGGCCCGCGGCGGCCAGGGCCGCCCGCAGATAGGACCCGTGGAACAGCTCCTTGCCGGTCGTCTTGGGCGCGGGCAGCGCATAGTACGGCTCGGCCAGCAGCCGCTCCAGCAGCGGCTCGTGGACGGTGCCGCGCGCCGCCATCGCGCCGTCCGCGTCATGGTCCAGCCGGCCGCCCGTCAGATCACCCACTGCCGCGTCGATGAGCGCGTTCGCCGGGCCGGTGTCGAAGGCCAGCGGATCGCCGGCGCTCGACACCACCGTGATGTTGGCGATCCCGCCCAGGTTCAGGGCGGCGCACACACCGGGCCGCCCGTGCAGCCACAGGGCGTCCACCAGGCTGACCAGGGGAGCGCCCTGGCCGCCCGCGGCCACATCACGGGTGCGCAGATCGGAGACGACCGGGCAGCCGGTGGCCTCGGCGATCCAGGCGGGCTGGCCGAGCTGCAGCGTCCCGTGCACCCGCCCGCCCTCGGCCCAGTGGTACACCGTCTGACCGTGGGAGCCGATGAGGTCCGCGCGGCCCTCGCACAGCTCCCGGTCGGCGCGGGCCGCGAGCGAGGCGAACGCCTGGCCGATACGGGTGTCGAGCGCGCACACCGCCTTCATGGTGGTGGCCGCCGGGGGCAGCGCGGCGCTCAGCGCCGACCGCAGCGCCTCCGGATACGCCTCGCGGACCAGCCCCAGCGGGGCCAGCACCACGGTGTCGCCGTCGAGCACCAGATCGGCTGCCGCGGCGTCGACCGCGTCATGGGACGTGCCCGACATCAGACCGATCACGCGCATGGTGTCTCCTCCTCGGTCTCGGCGGCCTTCCTCGCCCGCGCCACCCCCGGCAGCGCGCCGCGGTGGTCCTCCCCGCGCAGGGTGAACAGCGCGAGCACGCTGATGGCGCAGGTCACCGTCACGTAGTAGGCCGGGATGTCGACCTCGCCGGTGTGCTTGATCACCTCGGTGATGATGAGCCCCGCGCATCCGGAGAACACGGCGTTGGACAGCGCGTAGGCCAGTCCAAGGCCCGTGTAGCGGACCCGGGTCGGGAACATCTCGGCGAGCATGGCCGGCCCAGGACCCGCCATCAGGCCCACCACCACGCCCGCGACGAAGACCGCCGCTCCCTGGACCCACGCCGAACTGCCCGGCTCCTGCAACACATTGAGCAGCGGGAAGGCCAGCACCGCCACCAGCGCGGCCCCGGTCAGCATCACCGGCCGCCGCCCGATCCGGTCGCTGAGCAGGCCCGCGGGGAGGATGGAGAGCGCGAAGCCCGCGTTGGCCACCACGGTGGCGACCAGCGCCTGCTGGAAGGTGGCGTTCAAGGTGGCCTGGAGATACGACGGCATGACGACCAGGAAGGTGTAACCGGCCGCCGCCCAGCCCATGATGCGCGCGGCCCCCATGACGATGGCCCCGGCCATCTCACGCGGGTCCGCCACCCGCTCCGGTCCGGCGGACGGTGCCCCGGGGCCCGGCGCGGTGCCGGTCTCCCCGTCCGCCGCCGCACGGAAGAACGGGGTCTCCTCCAGCCTCAGCCGCAGCCACAGGGCGACCAGCCCGATCGGCAGGGTCGCCAGGAACGGCAACCGCCATCCCCAGTCGCCCAGCGACTCCTCGCTCAGCACCGTGGCCAGCAGCGCCGCCACACCGGCCCCGGCCAGCAGCCCCAGCGCCACGGTGAACGACTGCCACGCCCCGTAGAGCCCACGCCGGCCCGGTGGCGCGAACTCCGTCATGATCGACACCGCACCGCCGAACTCCCCGCCCGCGGACAGCCCCTGGAGGATCCGCAACAGGGTGAGCAGCCAGGGCGCGGCCGCGCCCAGCGTGTCGTACGTGGGCAGCACCCCGATGAGCGTGGTGGCGCCGGTCATCAGCAGCAGCACCAGGATCAGCGTGGGACGGCGGCCGATCCGGTCGCCGATCCGGCCGAAGACGGCGGCGCCGATGGGGCGGAAGAAGAACGCGATACCGAAGGAGGCATAGGTCTTGACCAGGCCCTCGAGCTCGTTGCCGCCGTGCGGGGTGAAGAAGTTCGCCGCGATGATCGTCGCGAAGAAGCCGTAGACACCGAACTCGTACCACTCGATGAAGTTGCCGACCGAACCGGCCACCAGCGCACGGCGCGGGGCCCGCCCGGCGGCACGCTCTCTCGGATCCGCTGGGGACGTCGTCACATTCGGGCCCTTTCGCCGTCACCGCCAAGGGGAACGTGATGTGCGTACCCGTTGGGGGCGGCCGCTACCGGTGCGAGCGCGGCTCCAGTGGCGCGCGAGTGCCCCGCAGAACCGGCCGAACGCCTGCCCTCATGACGTGCGTCATCGTCACCGGAGCCGCCGACGGCCGGGCGCGTCAGCCGCGCAGCACCGCGTTGCACTCCCGCTGCAGCGCGATGTCCTGCCACATCGGGTGCTGGGGCGCCGCGTTGGAGCACACCACCGCGCCCCACGCCCCCACCCGCGCCGACTCCTCGACGGCGCGGCGGCAGAACGCGGCCCCCACCGGCCCCTCCTCGAAGGTCCCGTGCAGCGGGGTGTAGCCGATCCAGCCCTCGCCGAAGACCAGTGGGACCCCGCTCCCGGCCGCCCAGTCCGCGGCCGCCTCGATCCAGGTGGTCAGCCGCTGCTCCATCGCCAGACGGTGCATGGCGTAGCGGTCGTACAGCCAGGCGTCCCAGCGGTCGGGGTCGCACCAGTCGTGGACGTAGATCTCCCGGGGGCCGACCGTGGTGGCCTCCAGCCGCCACAGATCGCCGGGCGGAGGAGTCCAGTCGGCCAGATCGGGGGCGCCGGGGCGCAGCAGCTCCCGGCGGACCGGCTCCTGGGCGAAGGGTCGGCCCCGGTCGCGGATGGCGAAGGTGGCCAGGAGCTCGTCCAGCACCCCGTAGACGTAGGGGTGGAAGACCGCCACATCCACCTCGCGGGGGACCCCGCGCAGCGAACCGACCGGCACCTTGGCGTAGTTGACCGTGACGGGCCGGTTGGGGTGGCGCTCCTTGAAGCGGGCGATGCCCCGCTCCAGCCGCGGCCGCAGGGCGACGACCTTGTCCTGGCCCTCCAGCCCCTCGGTGAGCCGGCTGCCCTGGACCTCGTTGTGCAGCTCGGTGAAGGCGATCCGGTCGTCCAGGCCGTGGATCACCAGGAAGTCGATCAGATCGGCCAGCGCGTCCGCGAGCGCCTCGGGGCGCCGCTCGGGATCGACGGCCATCAGCGCGTCGAACCAGGCGCGGTCCTCGCCGAACGACGGGCTCTGCTGGTACTCCCAGCTCGAGAGGATGACGAAGCAGTCATGGCGCAGGGCCGCCTCGAACAGTTCGCGCAGCCAGGCCCGTCCGTCGATCTCGCCCCCGCCGCCCACGTCGTACCAGCGCATCCGCTGCCCGTACGCCCCGCCCAGGCCCGAGGGCCGCAGCTTGCCCGTGTCGAGCCGGGAGCCGAAGAGCAGGAACGGCATGGCGCAGATGCGCACGGTGTTGTAGCCGCGGGTCACGGCCTCCTCGAAGGCGCGGTCGAGATCGGCGAAGGGCTCGCCCGGGCCGGTGCGGGTGTACCAGCTGAAGTCCCACAGCGAGATGGTCAGTTTGTCCGGCAGATGCGGCGACAGCGTCACAGGGGGCTCCCCGCGGTCGGCGGCTCGGCGATGAGAGATCGGTTCATCGTCCGGGGGTGCCAAACGGGCTGTCAAGATGTATTCATAAATAATGGCCGGCGCTGGTGCGGTTGGTTTTCCGCTCCGTTCCTCCAGCCTTCGCCGAGGCCGTCAGCGCCCACCGGACCTCGCTCCTGAGGTCCGTACTACGGTCGTGGCCGACTCCTCAGGCGATCCAGCCGTAGCCGGGCCGCGGCCTTCGCGAGGCCGGGGGCGCGCCCACGCTCTCCAGGTCCCGCTCGGCGGCGTGCACCAACTGCTGCCCCAGGTCGCTGAGCGCCCGCGCGGCGGCGAGCTCATCGCCGATCACGGGCACGTCCTCGTCGTCCGGGTTGCACCGGGCCAGTCCCCGGCCGGTGAGCGCCGCGGACCCGGTGTCCAGCTCGACGCGCGCCATGGTCCGCCCCTCGTCCTCGGAGAGGTAGAGATGGACCCTCCACTCCACTGTGTGCGACATGGTCTGCTCCTCATCTTCTGGCGGCCGCCTCTGATGGCTTCTGGCGGCTGTGGCTGCTTTTCTGGCGGCCTGTGGCCGTTTCTGGCGGCCGCGCATCCCGCGGCGGCGACCGGAGCCCCGCTCAGCGGCGGTTCCGGCCGGACCACGCGGGTTCCACCACCTTCCACTCTGCCTCCCATCGCGCGTACCGCCTGCGGTCCAGGGCCCGCCGGACCCGGGCCCGCCCCGTGAACGCGACCGCGGCCACCGCCGCCGCGGTGACACAGCCGGTGAACCAGCCCATGGTCCGCGCGGTCGCCGGGGAGGAGGGCGCCTGCGCCAGGGCGCCCTCGCGGTTCACCCAGACCCGCACCTCGCCCCCCGAGCCGCCGCCCGACACCGTGGCGGTGCCCGTATGGCGCTCACCGTCATCGGCGACCCAGCGCACCCGCGCCTGCCGTGGCTCCCGCACATCGGTGTGGTCCGGCCCGGGCGGGGCCTCGGCGAGCCGCGCGGTGATCTGGTGCCGCGTCGAGGTCTCGGCGGCCACGACGCGCATCTGGGAGGCGTGCGCCGCGTGCCCCGCACTGATCGAGGCGGCCGGCAGCCCGACCGCCAGGATCAGCACGAACAGCACCGTGCACCAGGTCTGGATCCGGTCCGTCCGGCGGCGCAGCGGATTGGGACCCCTGGCCGGACGCCCGGGCAGGGGCGGACGCGGCCCGAATACGCGTCGCGGTCCGTGGGTGTTCATGGTCTGGCCTCCAGCGAGTGCTGACACCGGCGCGCTCTCGCACCGGTGTCGGGGTCAGGAGCGCGGGGCGGGCTGATAGGCGCCGGGCACCATCCGTGCGCTGATCGCCGTGCGGTTGTAGGCGTTGATCACGACGGCGGCCCAGATCACCGCCGTCATCTGCGGTTCGTCGAACACCTCGCGGGCCGCCGCGTAGACCTCGTCCGGCACCTGGCCGTCCTGGACGGAGGTCACCGCCTCGGCCAGCGCGAGCGCGGCCCGCTCCCGCTCGGTGAAGAACGGGGTCTCCCGCCAGGCGCCGAGGGTGTGGATCCGCTGCTCGGTCTCGCCCTGGGCACGGGCGTCCTTGGTGTGCATGTCCAGGCAGAAGGCGCAGCCGTTGAGCTGCGAGGCGCGGATGCGCACCAGCTCCAGCAGCCCGGGCTCGACCCCCGCCGCCTGGGCCGCCCGCAGCGCCGCCCGGTGCAGCTCGCCCATCGCGGCGGAGACCTCGGGGGCGAGGCCCTTCAGATCCAGCCGGGCGGTGGTGCGGTCCGGGGTGGTCGTCGTCATCGGTGAACTCCGTTCGTCGAAACCAGGGGATCGGAAGCGCCGTCGAGCCAGGACTGCCAGGAGGCGGCGCGCAGCGCCGGGCCCGCCCGCAGCGGACGGCCCAGCCAGGCGGTCACCGGACGGATTCCGTGCACCGCGTTGACCAGCCACACCTCACGGCCGTCCAGCTCCTGGACGGTGCGGTTGCGGTGCTCGGTGCGGACGCCCAGCTCGGCCGCCCGGTCCTGGATCAGCGCCGCGGTCACGCCCGCCAGCAGCGGAAGCCCCGGGGGCGGCAGACACAGGACGTCGTCCTCCCACCACAGAACGCTCGCCGTCGTCCCCTCCAGCACCAGTCCGGAGGGCGTGGTGAGCATCAGCTCCTGCGCGCCCCGGGCGGCGGCCCGCTCGCGCAGATGCGCCAGCAGGGGGAGGTCGGGGCCCTTACGACGGGGATACGACCGCGGATCGAACTCCTCGGTCAGGCAAACGGTCACATTGGCCGTCCGCGGCGGCGCCGGGCGTATCCGCAGGAACAGCCGGGCCGGCTCCGGACCGGCCAGCTCGACCCGCGGGAACCAGCGCTCGGTACGGGGCAGGGCGGCGATCGCCTCGCGCCAGAAGCTCTCGATCCGGGCGCAGGAGTCGCCGGACGCCTCGACGCACGCGGCGACGAACCGGCGGCGATGGTGGTCGAGCCCGCGCACCCGTCCGTCGTCGACCAGCCAGGAATCGGCGGCCAGCAGTGCGGCGTCCGGCACCGCCCGGGAGGGCATCAGCCCGCCGTCCTCGCGCCACATCAGCGTCCACTGCTTCTTCTCCGACGCGTCGGCGTGACCGATGTTCTGTGCAGCGACCATGTCCGCTTCCACGTCTCCGTCCCGATGCTGTCCGAAGCTGCTTCCGGTGTTTTCCGGTATCCGATGAGTGCTGTCCGGCCGGATTCCTGGCCCCGCTCGCTGGAATGCCGGTCAATAGCCGCGCGCCGGGCCGCCCCGGGGGCCGTAAGGAGCGCGTTCCAGCCACTCCCCGCAGCGGGGGACCACCGGGGCCAGCGTCGCCGCCGCCCGCTGGGCCGCTCGCTTCCACGGCCGGGGCCGCAGATGGTCCAGGGCCGCCCCGGCGGCCTCGCTGTTGTGCAGGGCCGCGCTCCGGCGGGCGGCGGCGTACCCGGCCACCGCCGCGGGTCCCCGCGACGGCTCGGAGCATGCCGCGGACACCGCCTCGGCCGCCGCGACGGCGCCCGCGATCCCGCTGTTCATCCCGCGGGCGCCGAAGGGCGGGAACAGATGAGCGGCCTCACCCGCCAGCAGCACCCGTCCCGACGGATCGGCGAACGACCCGGCGACCTTGCGCAGGAAGTGGTACCGCGACACCCACAGCACCCGGTGGGCGCAGTCCTCGCCCACCAGCCGGGGCAGCCAGCGGCGCACCGCCTTCTCGGTGCCGAAGGACTCCGGCGGGTCGTCCGCCCGGCACTGCAGATCGCCGGTGCCGCGCTCGTCCACCAGGGCGGCGTACGAGGACGGTACCGAGTACAGCAGGGTCACCCGGTGCCGGGCCACGAGGCCGTCGATGAGGGCCGGTCCGGGGCGGTCCGCGGTGAGCACGGCGGCCGACCCCGAGAAGAGGGGGAAGGCGAAGGCGTTCCCGAGGCCGTAGGCGTAGGCGTAGAACAGCTTGGACACCGAGAACGACACGTCCGCCGGGCCGATGTCCAGCACCTCCTGCCCGACCAGATCGTGATAGGCGGCCATATCGCCATGGCTGTGGGCCACCGCCTTGGGGCGGCCGGTGGTCCTGGAGGTGTACTGGAGGTACAGCGGAGTGGCGGCCGTCACCGGTTCCGCCGCCGGGGCCGGGGCCGCCGGGGCCGGGGTGGCGGGCGGGCCGGTCAGGGCCGAGAGCTGGTCGCCGCCGAGCCAGGGGACGCCCTCGAAGTGGTCCTGGAGATCGGGGCCCGAGACGGCCAGCGCGGCGCGCGAGTCCTCGGCCATGAAGCGGTGGTCGTCGGCGGTGAGCGCGGGATTGACCAGCACCGCCGTCGCGCCCAGCCGGGCGGTGGCCAGAAACGCGGTCACCCACATGACGCCGTCGGGTAACGCGAGCAGCACCCGGTCGCCGGCCGCCACCCCCCGGCCCGCCAGCACGGTGGCGGCGCGCTCGGCGCGGTCGTGGACCTCGCCGTGGGTCCAGACCCGGTGGCCCTCGAAGAAGGCGGCCCGGCCGGACCAGCCGCGGCGGTCCGCGAGCGCCGCGAGATGCGCGGCCACATTGGCGGAGACCGTGGGGCCGGTGGGCATGGGCGGTGTGGGCATCGAAACGGCGGCCGTCGAAACGGTGGGTACCGACAGGGCGGTCACCGGCCGGGCTCCTTCGCCGCAGGGGCCGGTGACGCAGTGGCGGCGGCCACGAGCAGGTCGTCGATTTCCCCGGCGGGCTCCCCGGCGATCTCCCCGGCGGGCTCACCGGCGGGGACGGGCTCCACGGCCTCGTAGGCACGCATGGTGGCGGCGGTCTTCAGCAGCATTTCCTCGTACTCCTCGGCCGGATCGGAATCGAGCACGATGGCGCCGCCCGCGCCGATGTGCATCCGGCCGCCGGTGAACACAGCGGTGCGGATGACGATGTTGAGGTCGGCCGCGCCGTTGCAGCTCAGGTAGCCGAGCGCCCCCGAGTAGACACCCCGGGCCTCGGTCTCCAGCGAGTCGATGATCTCCAGCGTGCGCAGCTTGGGGGCGCCGGTCATGGAGCCGCCCGGGAAGCAGGCCCGGACGCAGTCGACGGAGGTCGTCTCCTGGCGCAGCCGGCCGCGCACGGTGGAGACCAGTTGGTGGACGGTGGCGTAGGTCTCGGTGTTCATCAGGCGCGGCACATACACGCTGCCCGGTGCACACACCCGCCCCAGATCGTTGCGGAGCAGGTCCACGATCATCAGGTTCTCGGCGCGGGCCTTGGGGCTGGAGGCGAGGGCGGCGAGCGCCCGCGCGTCCTGCTCCGGGTCCCGGCCGCGCGGGGCGGTGCCCTTGATCGGCTTGGCCTCGGCGGTGCCGTCGGGAGTGATGCGCAGAAAGCGTTCGGGGGAGGCGCAGGCCACATCGGTGCCGCCGAACCGCAGATAGGCGGCGTACGGCGCCGGGTTGAACCGCCGCAGGGCCCGGTAGAAGGCGTAACTATCGCTCGGGGCGGGCAGCCAGGCGGCGTTGGTCAGGCAGATCTCATAGCTCACCCCGGCGCGCAGCTCCCGCAGACACGCCTCGATCGAGGCCAGATACCGCTCCCGGTCCCGCACCAGCCAGGGCTCCACGGCGGCCGTGGTGGTGAGGGCGGGCGGCTGCGGGGCGGGGCCGGTGAGCGTCGGCACCCCGCTGAGCACCGTCACGGTGGTGTCCAGCCAGTCCTTCGCCTCCCGGTGGCCGTCGGAGGTGTCCTCGGTGAGGCAGCAGATGTAGGTGACGCCCTCCTGGTGGTCGACCGCGACGAACCGGTCGGCGAAGAGCCAGCAGGCATCCGGAGTGGCGGACCTGTGGCGACCCGGGGCGCCGCAGTCGGCCTTGAGCTCGTACCCGAAGTAGCCCACATAGCCGCCGGTGAAGTCGAAGGGGAGACCGGGGGCGGTCACCCGGCGGCGGGCCAGTTCCCGTTTGAGGTAGTCGAAGACGCTGCCCTCGACCCGGACGGCGGGCCGTCCCGCCCGCTCGACCTCGCAGACGTCCGTGTCCGTGTCGTAGCGGACGAACTCGGCGAGCGGACCGGTGCCGTCCCCGAGGAAGGAGAAGCGCGCCTCGCCGGACTCGACGCGCGAGCTGTCGAGCCAGAACGCGTGCGGCGCCTTCGCGTACAGCCGGGTGAAGGCCGCCTCGGTGTCGGTGGCATCGGCCAGCCACCGGGCGTGCAGCCGGTAGGCGGGGCCTTCCGGGGGCGACTGCGCCGGGGCGCCCGGGTCGGGGTCGAGACGGGCCAGTTCCGCTCGGGGGTCCGCCTCGGGGGCCTGCGGGGAGCCCGGCCCGGCGGCAGGCCCCGCGGCAGGTTCCGCCGCGGCACGGGCGCGGCGCGGCTCCTCGGTGGAGGTGGAGGTGGAGGTGGAGGCGGGGGCGGGGGCCACGGTCGAGGTCACCGACTCGCCGTTGGCGTGCTCGATGGTCAGATCGCGGAAGTTGCCGAGCATACGGTGGCCGTATCCGGTCAGCACCGACTCCGGGTGGAACTGGACGCCCCACAGCGGACGGGCCCGGTGTCGCACCCCCATCAGCACACCGTCCTCGGACCAGGCGATGCCCTGCAGCCCCAGCGGCAGCGGCTCGGCCACGCACAGCGAGTGATAGCGAACGGCCGTGAAGTCCTGCGGCAGACCGCGGAACAGCCCGCGCCCGCCGTGTTTGATGCGGGACAGATGCCCGTGCTTCGGTTCGGGCGCGGGCACCACCCGCGCCTGGGCGCCGAGCGCGATTCCCTGGTGCCCCAGGCACACCCCCAGCACCGGAATGGTCGACCGCTCGATCAGCCGGGCGGTGGCGCCGAAGTCCCGCGGATCGGCCGGATGCCCGGCGCCGGGGGAGAGCACGATGTTGTCGAACGCGTTCAGATCGATGTCCGCGCATTCCGGCGCGTCATGGAGAAGCACCTCCGGTTCCTCGCCGTTGACCTCGGTCAGCAGATGAAAGAGGTTGTACGTGTACGAGTCGTGATGATCGACGAGGAGTGTCCTCAGCGATTCCATCCGGATTTGCCTCCTTGCGATGAGAAAACCGGCCGGGGATCACCCGCCCCGGTCGCCGGGCCGTGGCGCGTCGCTCACCTACCGGCGAGCGCGTGGGCCGTCGGCCGCCATCCGCCTGTGACGTCCTCGTATCGGCTGAAGCGGCGGGTAGAGCCACTTCTTCAGAATCCGCTGCAGCCGTGGCATGACCAGCCAGGTCACCATCGCGGTCACACCAAGACACAGAGCCAGGGTCCGCAGCAGGAAATTGGTGTCCTTGATGAACGGGATCACCAGCACATTGAAGATGAGGACCGGAGGGAACACCGCGCTCAGATTCACCAGCCACAGCTTCCATTTGGGCGGTGGCGGCAGCGGCCGCACCGGCCCCTTGAACCAGTTCTCCAGTCCCGAGGTGCGCTGTGTTCTCTTTTCCTGGACGAAGGGCCCGGTCAGGGATGCCAATCGCGCACGTTCCAGCGAGGAATCCCATGCCCGTGCCGGGCCTTCCGCCTCGAACCGGTAGGGGACATGCCACTCCGAGGCGGCCGAACCGGATCCCATGACCCCGCCTCCGAGATATCCCGGAAGGCGTGCCGCGGCATTGAGTATCTCGATCGCCCAGGCATAGAACTCGCTTTCGCGGCCGGGGTCCACCCGGTATGCGGCAGTCACCGTGAGCGGCTCGCTGTCCACTCCAGCCGCAACTCCTTTCCGCACCATGACGTTTGCCTTCTCCACCGTGCCGACCTGCGAGAACTGTCAACTTCCCGTCAGGTCCACCCGGCGAGATGACAGGAAGTGTTCCACAGCGTGCGATCGGGAACAGTGGGATGCTCAACAACGTACATAAAAACCCGAAAAGGCCGTCGTGACCTGGGCGTTATCTGCGATACGGGGTTCTCGCGGCACCACTACTGGGCCGCTGAAAAAGATTCCGCGCGCGGATTGAACATGACGAAGCGCCGGGCCGTATGAAACGTACTGCGGCCCGGCGCTCCTCGTCGCTTTCGATCAATCGCTCAGCCGAGCACCTTCTCCAGCGCGGCCAGGGCCCCCTCCAGCTCCTCACGGGTGATGGTCAGCGGCGGTGCCAGCCGGATCGTCGACCCATGGGTGTCCTTGACCAGGATTCCCTCGGCCATCAGCCGCTCGCTCACCTCGCGCCCGGTGCCGAGGGCGGGGTCCACATCGACGCCCGCCCACAGCCCGCGGCAGCGGTAGCCCACGACCCCCTTGCCGGTCAGCGTGGCCAGCCCGGCCCTCAGAACCTCGCCCAACTCGGTCGCGCGGCGCTGGAATTCGCCGGTGCGCAGCAGGTCGACCACGGCCGAGCCGACCGCCGCGGCCAGCGGATTGCCGCCGAAGGTGGAGCCGTGCTCGCCGGGGCCCAGCACGCCGAGCACCGCACGGTCGGCCACGACCGCCGACACCGGCACGATGCCGCCGCCCAGCGCCTTGCCGAGCAGCAGCACATCCGGCAGCACCGACTCGTGCTCGACGGCCAGGGTGGTGCCGGTGCGGCCCAGACCGGACTGGATCTCGTCGGCGATGAACAGCGTCCCGGTGCGCCGGGTCAGCTCGCGCACCCCCCGCAGATAGCCGTCGTCGGGGATGACGACGCCCGCCTCGCCCTGGATGGGCTCGATGAGGACCGCCGCTGTGGTCTCGTCGATGGCGGCCTCCAGCGCCGCGAGGTCGTTGTACGGCACGACGCGGAAGCCGGGGGCGAACGGGCCGAAGCCGTCGCGGGCGACGGGGTCGCTGGAGAAGCCGACGATCGTCGTCGTACGGCCGTGGAAGTTGTCGGCCGCCACCACGATGGTGGCCTGGTCCGGGGCGACGCCCTTCACCTCGTACGCCCACTTGCGGGCCACCTTGATGCCGCTCTCCACCGCCTCCGCGCCGGTGTTCATCGGCAGCACCATGGAGAGTCCGGTGAGCTCCGCCACCCCCTCGGCGAACCCGGCCAGCCGGTCGTTGTGGAAGGCCCGTGAGGTCAGCGTGAGCTGGTCGAGCTGGCGGTGGGCCGCCTCGATGAGCGCCGGGTGGCGGTGGCCGAAGTTGAGCGCCGAGTAGCCGGCCAGCATGTCCAGATAGCGGCGGCCCTCGACGTCCCGGACCCAGGTGCCCTCGGCGCGGGCGACGACCACGGGCAGCGGATGGTAGTTGTGCGCGAGCGAGGACTCCTCGGCGCGGATCAGCTCCCGCGAGGAGCGGGCGGCGCGGACACCGTCCGCCGCGGCGGCGGTGGAACCGGCGGCGGTGGGGGTGGTGGCGGTCATCAGCGGATCTCCTGTGTGCAGCACTTGATGCCCCCGCCGGCCTTGTGCAGTTCCGACAGGTCGACGGGGACGGGGACGTAACCGCGGTCGGTGAGCTGGTCGATGAGGCCGGTGGCCCGGGGCGCGACGAAGACATGGCGGCCGTCGGAGACGGAGTTGAGCCCGAAGGCCATGGCGTCGTCGCGGGTGGCGATCAGCGCGTCGGGGTAGAGCCGCTCCAGCACCTCACGGCTGCCGGGGGAGAACGCCTCCGGGTAGTAGGCGATGTTCTGGTCGTCGAGGATGAAGAGCGCGGTGTCCAGGTGGTAGAAGTACGGGTCCACCAGCAGCAGGCTGATGGTCGGCACCCCGAAGAACTCCTGCACCTCCTGGTGGGCCGCCCGGGTGGTGCGAAAGCCCGTGCCCGCCAGGACGAAGGGCCCGGCCGGCACCAGGTCGCCCTCGCCCTCGCACACCGCCTCCGGCGGATGGACGTCGAAACCGCCCGCCTTGAACCACCGTTCGTAGGCCAGTTGTTCCGGCCGGCGCTGCGGTGCGTGGAATCGCGAGCCGAAGACCCGGCCCTCCAGGACGAGGGCCGAGTTCGCCGCGAACACCATGTCCGGCAGCCCTGCCACCGGCTCGATGAATTCGACCCGATGGCCGTGGTCGCGGTAGGCGCGGATCAGCGTCTCCCATTGCGCCCGGGCGAGGTCGGTATCGACCTCGGTGTCCTCGCGCATCCAGGGATTGATGGCATACCGCACATCGAAAAATCTGGGGGCACAGGTCAAGAAGCGCCTGGGGCGCGGCACACGCGTAAGGGACACGGAGGATTCCTCTCGCTTCCGCGGGCGACCGGGGGGATGAATCAACGGTAGAAAACGGAGGAGAGGGGAGACAAGAAAGGAAAACTGCGTGTAGGCGCACCGATGCTGCGTGCTGAGGCCGTCTGGCGGCGGTTCATTGCGTCGCGGTCGCGGGTGGCGCCGAACTGGCCTCCGGACTGCCTGTGAGCAGGTGGGACAGCACCATGTAGCTGATCGTCTGGCGGACGAACGGTTCGGCCCGGATGCGCTCCAGCACCTCCTCGAAGTGCTCCACATCGGTGGCCATCACATGCAGCAGGGCGTCCGCGCCGCCGGTCACCGTCATGGCCGCGATGATCTCCGGATAGTTGCGCACGACCTCCGCGAGACGCCGGGGTGGTGCGGCGCTGTCGCAGTACACCTCGACATACGCCTCGGTCCGCCAGCCGAGTGCGGCCGGACGCACGGTGGTGGTGAAGCCGGTGATCACATCGGTCTCCCGCATCCGGTCGACCCGGCGTTTGACCGCCGAGGCGGAGAGCCCGATCGCGGCGCCGATCTCGGTGAAGCTGGTCCTGGCGTTTTCGACCAGTGCCGCGACGATCTTGCGGTCCAGATCGTCGAACAGTGCGGGCGGATACGTCATCTTTTGTCGTCCTTTACGGTTTTTGCCCCATAGGTAAAGGGCTCTTCCGTGCTTTCCAACGGCCCCATACTCATTGAATGCCTGAGGCGCCTTTTTCTGTACGCTCTTTCAGAAAGATTCCACAACAGGGGGGCGTGAACCGGGGCGCGAGCCCCTTCTTTCCAGGGGTCGCGCGGCACGGGCTCCGGGGGTACAACAGCGGTGCGCCGGACCGGCCGAATCCACCTCGGTGATGCGGATACCACCTACCGGCCCATGTCCCCGCGGGCGTACCGTCATCTATTCCACCCGTCCTTTCCGAAAGGTGAGCGACTCCCGAACGGAGGCGACTCACCATCCAACGGGGAAAGGCTTCGAGTACGCCCAACGCCGCGCCGTACGCGCCGAATTCGCCGGTGGACCGATTCCGGCCCACCGACGGTGCCACCGCGCTTTCGGCGAAGCTCCGTACCGGCGGGTCCGTACTCCGGTGTGAGCGAAAGGGACCACCATCATGACTCTTTCCAGATTCAGCAGGGCGTTGTGAGCCCGAGCCGCCACCCCTCCCGCCCGGCTCCGGGCGGCGCCGGGAACCCCCGGGACGCCGTCGTCACGGGCCTCGGCTTCTGCCTGCCGGGCGGCGCCGAACCCGTCTTCACCGCGGCCCAGGTGTGGGACATCGCCTCCCAGGGCCGCACCGTCCTCGGTCGGGACGGCAGCCACTACGGCTCGGTCCATCTGACGGCGGGGCAGTTCGAGGAGCGACTCCCCGACATCCCCGACTTCTTCTCCCGCCACTACACCAACGCCCATCGGTACGGCCTGGTCTCCCTCGTCGAGGCGTGCGCCGACGCCGAACTCGACGTGGCCGCGGGCGATCTGTGCGAGGCGGCCCTGGTGGTCGGCCGCGGCAGCGTGGACGCCAATGTGGACAGCTATCTCACCCTGCTCGGCATCGACCCCGACTCCGCCACCACCCTCGACGCCCTGGAGATGTTCGTCGCGGCCGAACAGGCCGTGTCCCCCTCCGACGTGGCCGTCGTCCAGGGCGCGCTGACCCGGACCATCGGCCCCTGCTTCACCGTGTCCTGCGGCTGCGC
The DNA here is from genome assembly GCF_000147815.2 of Streptomyces violaceusniger Tu 4113. Lineage (NCBI taxonomy): Bacteria > Bacillati > Actinomycetota > Actinomycetes > Kitasatosporales > Streptomycetaceae > Streptomyces > Streptomyces violaceusniger. Next base: position 4,173,883 of record NC_015957.1, read on the forward strand.
CTCCAGCGCCGTGCAGATCGGCAACGCCCGCCGCCTCATCGCGACCGGCGAGACCGACCTCGCGGTGGTGACCGGTGTCGACGTCTTCAACGTCGGCCTGATCGAAAAGGGTCAGCGGCTGCTGCGCGGCGCCCAGCACGCCTACGACGGCATGGACGCCGCCGGAATGCCCGATCTGCTGCCGTCCTTCGACTCCCTCATGCGCCCCTACGACCGGCGCGCCGACTGCATCAACCACGGCGAGGGATCCGCCACCGTGATCCTGGAGAGCAGGGCGCACGCCGCCCGCCGCGGCGCCCACCTCTACGGTCAGGTGCTCGCCGCCGCCATGACCCGCGACGGCCTGGCCAATCCGCTGGCCGCCGACCACACCGGTGCGCAGCTCGCGCGCGCCGTCCGCCTCTGCCTGGGTGACCGATGGCGGATCGAGCAGGTGCCGTACATCAACGGCGCCAGCGACGGCGGTGCCGCCGTCACCGCCATGGAGGCCAACACCGTCCGCGAGCTCTACGGCCCCGACTCCACCGTGCTGCTGTCCTCCCAGGAAGGTTGCTTCGGCCACCACGGAGCGGCCTCCGGCTGCGTGGGCCTCGCCCTGACCCTGATGATGATGGAGTTCGGCGAGGTGTGCCCCACGGCCAACTGCGAACAGCCCGCGGACGGGCTCTCGTTCGACCCCGTCCCCGGCACCCGCGCCCGTCCCCTCGAGTTCGACCACGCGCTCAGCTTCAACTACCAGATCGGTGGCGTGAAGCACGCGATGCTGCTGGGCGGCCCGGACGCCACCTGAGTCCGTACACCCCCGCGGCGATCTCCACCCCACGGCCCCCCACGGCCCCCACCCCGGGCCGAGCACCACCCACGGAGACCCCGATGAGTCAGCACACCCCCGCTCCCAGCCGTTCCCCCGGCCGCATCGCCATCGTCGGCATGGGCTGCCGGCTTCCCGGTGACACCGACTCGCCCGCCGCCCTGTGGCGGCTGCTGGCCGACGGGCGCGACGCCGTCGCCGAACCGCCCGCCGAGCGCGCCGCGCTCTGGGCGGCCGACCCCACCACGACCGCCCGGCCCGAATCCGCGCCCCCGGTCCGCGGTGGATATCTGCGCGACGTGTCCGGTTTCGACGCCGACTTCTTCGGCGTCTCCGGGCGCGAGGCAGACATCCTCGACCCCCAGCACCGGTTACTGCTCGAAGTGGCCTGGGAGGCCCTGGAACATGCCGGAATGCCACCCGACCGGCTCGGCTCCACCGCCACCGGTGTCTTCGCCGGGCTCAGCTACAACGACTACATGAACCGGCTCGACCGGCACCCCCGCGAGCTGGAGGGCTCCGCCCTGGCCAACGGTCACTGCGTCGCCACCGGCCGGATCTCCTACCTCCTCGGCCTCCACGGCCCCTCCGTGGCCCTGGACACCGCGTGCTCGTCCTCCCTGGTCGCCGTCCACCTGGCGGTCCAGGCGCTGCGCGCCGGGGACTGCGATCTGGCCCTGGCCGGCGGCGTCACCCTGATGTTCGAGCCGCGGATCACCCGCTCGTTCGACCGGATGGGCATGCTCTCGCACACCGGCCACTGCCACGCCTTCGACGCCGCCGCCGACGGTTTCGTCCGCGGCGAGGGCTGCGGCATCGTCGTCCTCAAACGCCTCACCGACGCCGTGCGCGACGGGGACCGGATCCTGGCCGTGCTGCGCGGCTCGGCCGTCAACCAGGACGGCCACTCCGACGGGCTCGCCGCGCCCTCGGCCACCGCCCAGCGCGCCCTGTACGAGGAGGCGCTCGGCCGCGCCGGGGTCGACCCCGCCGATGTCGGGATGGTCGAGGCCCACGGCACCGGCACCCCCGTCGGCGACCCGGTCGAATTCGCCAGCCTCGCCCAGGTCTACGGAACCGGCCGCGACCGCTGCGCCCTTGCCTCGGTCAAGACCAACCTGGGCCATCTGGAGCCCGCCGCCGGGGTCACCGGCCTGATCAAGGCCGTGCTGTGCCTGGGCCGTGGACTCATCCCGCCCAATCTGCACTTCACCCGGTGGAATCCCACCATCGACGCCGACCGCACCCGCCTCTTCATCCCCCGCGAGCTCACCCCCTGGCCGGTGCGCACCGGCCCGCGGCTGGCCGCCGTGTCCTCCTTCGGCTTCTCCGGGACCAACGCCCATGTGGTGCTGGAACAACCCCCCGCAGCCCCCGCACCCGCCTCCCGCCCCGCACCGCGGCGCCCCCGGCCCGCCACCCACGCCGTTCCGCAGGTGTTCCTCGTCCCCGCCGGGTCCCCGGCCGCGCTGCCATCCGCCGCGCGGCGGATGGCGGACTGGCTGGAGGGCGACGGCGCGGACACCCCGCTGCGCGATATCGCCCACACCCTGGCGCTGCGCCGCGGCGCCGGCCGCGGACGACTCGGCGTCACCACCGCCTCCCGCGCCGAACTCATCGGCGCCCTGAGGGCGTTCGCCGCCGGTCAGGCCCACCCCGCCGTGGTCACCGGCGCCGTGGGCGCCGAGGTCTCCCGCCGGCCGATCTGGGTGTTCTCCGGACAGGGCTCCCAGTGGCCCGGCATGGGACGGCGGCTGCTGGAGAGCGAACCGGCCTTCGCCGAGGCGCTCGCCGAGGCCGACGCGCTCATCGCCGCCGAGTCCGGATTCTCGGTGCTCGACATCGTCCGCTCCGGCGCTCCGGTGACCGGCTGCGACCGGGTGCAGCCCGTGCTGTTCGCCCTGCAGACCGCGCTCGCCGCCACCTGGCGCGCCCACGGCGTCCAGCCCGCCGGGGTCATCGGCCACTCCATGGGCGAGGTCGCCGCCGCCGTGGTGGCCGGGGCGCTCTCCCTGGCCGACGGGGCGAAGGTGATCTGCCGCCGCTCCAGGCTGCTCACCCGCGTCGCCGGGAACGGCACCATGGCCACGGTGGGCCTCGGCGCCGACGAGGTACAGGCCGAACTCGACACCGGCGGCGCCGCGGAAGCGGTCACCGTCGCCGTCATGGCCGCACCCGGCTCCACCGTGGTGGCCGGGGACACCGCCCACGTCGAACGGCTCGTCGCCGGCTGGCAGGCCCGCTCCGTGCCCGCCGCGCTGATCGCCGTGGACGTCGCCTCGCACTCACCCCAGGTGGACCCGCTCCTGGCCGATCTGCGCACCGCCCTCGCCGACCTCACCCCCCGCCGCCCGGACGTGCCCTTCTACACCACCGTCCTTGACGATCCGCGCACCCCGCCCGCCTTCGACGCCGAGTACTGGTGCGCCAATCTGCGCCACCCGGTCCGGTTCTCCGCGGCCGTCGCCGCCGCCGCGGCCGACCGCCACCTGGTGTACGTCGAGATATCCCCCCACCCCGTCATCACCCACCCCGTCCTGCGCGGTCTCGCCGGTCTGGTGGAGGACCCCGTCGTCCTGCCCACCCTCCGCCGCGACGAGGACGAGCCGGCCACGTTCCGAACTCATCTGGCCGCGCTGCACTGCGCGGGCGTCCCCGTCGACTGGTCCGTGCTGTACGCGGACGCCGCCCTCGCCGACGTACCGCCCATCACCTTCGACCGCACCCGCCACTGGGCCGACGCACCGCTCGCCGCGCCCTCCGCCGACCCGCCCGGCGCGGGGCCGGCCGGTGCGCTGCCCGGCGCGCACCTGGAGATGCCCGGCGAACCCGTCCGCCACTCCTGGCGCGCCCGCACCGGCACCGCGGCCCTGCCCTGGCTCGACGACCACCGGGTGCACGACGCCCCCGTCCTGCCCGGCGCGGCCTCCTACGCCCTCGCGCTCACCGCCGCCTGCGAGGTGTTCGGCGCCGAGCCCGAGCAGGTCGAGGTCACCGATCTGCACTTCCGCGAGCTGCTGCGGCTCGCCGACCACACCGACCTCTCCACCACGGTGACCCTCGCCGCCGCCGACCGCGCCGAATGCGAGATCTTCGGACGCGACGAGGACGGTGCCTGGGTGCGGCAGGCCACCGCGGTGCTCCGCAGACTCGCCGCACCGCCGCGCTCCCGCGCCGCCTCCGTCCGGACCCTCGCCCTGCGCCATCCGCTGCCCGTCGAGGCCGACGCCCTCTACGCCAATCTGCGGGCCCGGGGCGTGGCACACGGACCGGCTTTCCAGGGCATCACCGAAGTGTCCGCCGCCCGCCACGGCAACAGCTTCTGGGCCCGGGTACGGATCCCCGAGGCCGCCCGCGCCCCCGGACACGGTCTGCGCATCCACCCCGTCCTCGTCGACCTGTGCGCCCAACTCCTCGTCGCCGGGCTGCTCGACGAGGACGACCGGCGACTGCTGCTGCCCGCGCGGATGCAGAGCGTACGTGTCCTCGGCGACCCCGAGACCGCCGTGTACTGCCACGCCCGGCTCGCCGAGACCACCCCCGGGGCCACCGTCGGGCACGTCCGCCTGCTCGACGCGGCCGGCCGGCCGGTGCTGGCCGTCGACGGGCTGCGGATCGTCCACAGCGCCGCGGACCGCACGGCCGAGGTCGACCAGTGGTTCCTCGAGGTCGGCTGGCGGCGCGCCACCCGGCCCGCGGCCACCCGGCCCCCGGGACGATGGCTGATCGTCGGAGAGGCGGACGGCACCGCCCGCCCGGTGGCCGCCGCCCTGCGCAACGCCGGCGCCACCGCCCGGGTATGGGAGACACCCCTGGCCGAGCAGGGGCTCGACGCCTTCCGCGACGCCCTCACCAGCCGGCTCACCCGCCCCGGAGACCGGCCGCGCGCCGTGGTGCTCCTGTGCGCCCCGCGCCCCGCCGACGGCGGCGCGCAGGACGGACTGCGCCGCACCCGCCGGCTGCTCGCCGCCGCCCAGGCGCTCACCGCCCGCTTCCCCGAACCGCCCCGCCTCTACGCCGCCACCTGCGGCGCCCGCACCGTGACCCCCGGGGACCTGGCCGACCCCGGACAGAGCCCGCTCCGCGGACTCCTGCGGGTGCTCGCCCTGGAACACCCCGAGCTGCGGGCCACCTTGGTGGACACCGACCCGGCCGCCCCCGACGAGCTCGCGGAGACCCTCGCCGCCGAACTCCTCGCCGACGGCCCCGAGGAGGAGATCGCGCTGCGCGACAGCGCCCGCTACACCGCCGAACTGGACTACGCGCCCCTCACCGACACCGAGCGCACCACCGCCTGTGCCCGCACCGTGCGCTGCGGCACCGACGGCTTCCGGCTGCGCGCCGGCCGCCTCGGCGACCTCGGCAGCCTGGAGCTCACCACCGCGCCCCGCCGTCGGCCCGGGCCCGGCGAGGTGGAGCTGCGGGTGCTCGCCGCGGGCCTGAACTTCCGCGACGTCCTCACCGCCATGGGCCTGCTCCCCGGCGACGAGAACATCCGCTACCGGCTCGGCTTCGAATGCGCGGGCGAGGTGAGCGCGGTCGGACCCGGTGTCGACCATCTCCGCACCGGTGACCGGGTGGTGGCGGCCGATGTGCACGGCGGCGCCTTCGGATCGTTCACCGTCGTCCCCGCCGACCGCACCGCACCCCTTCCCGAGGGCCTCACCCCGGACACCGCCGCCGGGCTGCCGATCGCCTTCCTCACCGCCTGGTACGCGCTGCGCCACGTCGGGCAGGTGACCGCGGGGGAGCGGGTGCTGATCCACTCGGCCACCGGCGGCACCGGGCTCGCCGCCATCGCGGTCGCCCGGCTGCTGGGCGCCGAGGTGCTGGCCACGGCGGGCAGCGAGGAGAAGCGGCGCTTCCTGCGGGCCATGGGCATCGCCCAGGTGATGGACTCCCGGTCGCTGGACTTCCGCGACGAGGTCAAGGAGGCCACCGGAGGCGAGGGCGTCGACGTCGTGCTCAACTCCCTCGCCGGCTCGGCCATCCGGGCCGGTCTTGAGTGTCTGCGCCCGTTCGGCCGCTTCATCGAACTCGGCGTCCGCGACATCCTCTCCGACGCCCCGCTCGGACTCTCCCCGCTGCGCCACAACATCACCTTCTCCACCGTGGACCTGAGGGAGCTGCAACTGGCCCGCCCGCAGGTGTACGCCGCAATGCTGCGCGAGGTGCTCGCCGCGATCGCCGAGGGCCGTCTCAAGCCGCTGCGCTGCACCACCTATCCGCTGGCCGAGGTCACCGACGCGTTCCGGTGGATGGCCGGGGCCCGCCACATCGGCAAACTGGTGCTGACCATCCCGCAGGAGGGCCAGGTCGACGCCGTCCTGCCGGACGGACCGCTGACGGTGCGCGACGGCGGTACGTACATCGTCACCGGCGGCCTGCGCGGTCTCGGGCTCGCCACCGCCTGCTGGCTGGCCCGGCAGGGCGCGGGCCACCTGGTGCTGAGCGGGCGTACCGCACCGGTCGGCGCCGCCGCACGGACGCTCGCCGAACTCTCCGCCGCCGGCACCAGGATCACCGTCGTCACCGGCGACATCAGCCACCCGGGCACGGCCGACCGGCTCGTGGCCGCCGCCACCGCCGCCGACGGGGCGTCGCTGAACGGTGTCGTCCACAGCGCGATGGTCCTCGACGACGCGGCCGTGGCCAACATCCGCGAGGACCAGCTCGGCCGCGTATGGGCGCCGAAGGTCACCGGGGCGTGGCGGCTGCACCAGGCCACCGAGGGACACCGGCTCGACTGGTTCGCGGTGTACTCCTCGATGGCGTCGCTGCTCGGCAACGCCGGACAGGGCGCCTACGCGGCAGCCAACGCCTGGCTGGACGGCTTCGCCGCATGGCGCTCGGCACACGGCCTGCCCACCCTCGCCGTCAACTGGGGCCCGTGGGGCGAGACCGGAGTGGCCACCGACTTCGCCGACCGCGGCTATCAGACGATCCCCACCGAGCAGGGGCTCGGCGCGCTCGGCGCCCTGCTGGCCCACCGGCGGGTGCAGACCGGTGTGATCCCCGGCGAACCGGCCACCTGGATCCCCGCCGCCGGCCGCCGGTCCGCCCTGTTCGCCCCGCTCATCCCCGGCGACGACACTCCGGTGGCCGCCCGGGAGAGCACCGACGACATCCGCGCCCGGCTGGCCGCACTCCCCGCGGGCCCGGCCCGCCGCACCGCGCTGGAGGCCTATCTGACCGACCACATCCGTGCCGTGCTGCGGCTCAGCAGCGCCACCCTCGATCCGCGGACCCCCCTGAGGTCACTGGGGTTCGACTCGCTGCTCGCCATGGAGCTGCGGGTGCGTCTGGAGACGGGGCTGAACATCAAGCTCGCGGGCAACTTCGTCTGGCGGCACCCGACCCTGGAGGCCCTGGCCGCGGGGCTCGCCCAGCAACTGGGGCTCGATCCGGCCGACCGGCCGGAGGAGCGGCTGGGCGCCCCGGGCTGACGGTCCGCGAGACCTACGGCGCCACCGGCGGGCGTCACGAACCGGCGTCCGGGCGATCCGCACCAGGACGATTCGGGGCAGGACGCTCCGGGGCGGGGCGGGCCCAGGCGCTCACGCCCAGCCTGCCGGTGGTGCCCAGGTCGACGAGGTCGGGCACGGTCTGCACATCCGCTCCGTCGCCGTTCGGCGCGATCCGCAGATAGCGCCCGTCGGCGGCGGGGCGCGTGGTGTCCGTCACCAGATTCCGCCACAGCAGACGCATCACCGCCCGCTCACCGGGCTTCAGCCGCACCGGCCCGGTGGCCGTCTCGAAGCCTTCGACGGTGGCGATGCCCGACGCGCCATGGCCGACCGTGACCTCCAGCGGCTCCAGGTCCGCGTCGAGGACCTGGACGGACGGATGGCCGTTCACCGTATAGGCGCGTCTGCCGCAGTTCACCAGCTCGATCTGCTGCTCCCGCAGCCCCATCGCCGCGTTGGCCTCCGCGGCCCGCAGCAGCACCCCCGAGTCGGGGCAGACCGCAGGGGCGGTGGGGGCGGCGGTGTCCGGGGAGACGGCGATGCCCGACGGGCGGGAGGTGGCCTCGTCGGGCACCGCGGCGACTCCCGAGGAGGTCTGCGTACCACATGCGCTGAGCAGACCGGCCGCCGTGAGAGAGCCGAGCAGCCGTCTTCGGCGGCGCCGGGCGGCGCTCCGGGAAAGGGGCACCCGGGGTGTTTCGATCGCATCCGTGTCCATGCGGCTTATCCTGCCTCAACCCCGGGCGGGATGAGCCGCGTTGGACCCGGCGCCCCGGTTACAGCGTCACGACATCCGCCGTGGCCACCGGCTTTCCGCTGACGAACGACTGGTTGGCCGCGAGCCCGGTGACCAGCGCCAGCGCCCCGTCCTCCTCGGTGGCCCGCCGGCGCGAGGCGTCCGAGGCGTCCACGGCCGCCTTCCCGGTGGCCGCCGGATCCACCGGGCCGTACAGCACCTCCAGCATCCGCTCGTCCCCGCCGCCGTGTCCCGCGTGGTCGAACGCCGGCAGCTCCACCTCCCGCGGCGGCTCCCACAGCGGCCGCAGCACCAGCCGCGGACCGCCCGCGTTGGCCAGGGCCTGGTCGCCGTGGATGGTGCCGCGGCCGGAGGAGGTGCCCAGCAGCGACGGCTGCCACTCGCTCTCCTCGACCTCCAGCTCCAGCCGGCCCCGGGTGCCGTTGAACATCACCCGGTAGCCCTCCCAGGGGGAGTAGGCGGTCAGGTGGTACGTCATGGTGGCACCGGTGTCATAGCGGACCAGCAGCGCCATGTCGTCCTCGATGGTGACGCCGTCGCCGAACACATTGCGGTCGCGGTGGTAGCCGTCCACGCCCTCGGCGTCCAGATACAGCGAGCGCAGCGCGTCGTTCTCGGCGAGCTCCAGCGCGAACGGGTCGTCCTGCGCGGCGGCGGCGCCGTGCGCCCGCTCGTACTCGCGCCGGTAGCCGCTGCGCTCGCCCGCCGCACGGCCGTAGAAGCCGAGCCGGCCGTAGCCGAACACCTCCTGCGGCCGGGCCCCCAGCCACCAGTTGACCAGGTCGAAGTGGTGACTGGACTTGTGCACCATCAGCCCGCCGCTGTGCTCCTTCTCGCGGTGCCAGCGGCGGAAGTAGTCGGCCCCGTGCCGGGTGTCCAGCAGCCATTCGAAGTGCACCGAGAGCACCTCGCCGATGGCGCCGCCGGAGAGCTGCCGGTGGACCTCCTCGTGCACCGGGTTGAAGCGGTAGTTGAAGGCGACCGCAAGATGGTTGCCGGTCTCCTGGACCGTCTCCAGGATGCGACGGCACTTGGCCGCGTCGGTGGTCATCGGCTTCTCGGTGACCACCCGGCAGCCGGCTCGCAGCGCGGGCACGACATACGCGTCGTGCAGGGCGTCCACGCAGGTCACCACCACCTCCTGGATATCGTCCGCGCGCAGCCGCCGCTCGAACTCCTCGGGGGTCCAGGCGGCGGCCTCCGGCTCGCCGGCCTCCTTCAGCAGCCGCTGGTGGTGGGCGATGCGCACCGGGTTCGGATCGCACAGCGCGGCGACCCTCAGGTGCGGGCGGCGGGCCAGCGCCTCGGTGAACATCTGGGCCCGGGAGCCGGTGCCCACCACCACGGCCCGGGACGGGGTGTTGCCGACGGTCATGCGTCCTCCAGCGGGAAGCAACGATTCAATCCGAAGTCGATCAACGCGTGCGCAGGATAGGACGATCGGCGGTCCGCCAACACGGGGTGGGACAGGCGGCGCCGGGGATCGGACGCGCGCGGGGGTGCGTCGGTGGACCCTGTGCAAGGATGAAATATGTGCACATGATCTCCAGGTCCCGGAAGGGCGACGGGCGATGATCGACATCGAGGAGTCGCTGCGCGAGATGATGGAGTGCGAGGGCGCGCTGGCGGCCTCGCTCGTGGACTATCTGAGCCGGATCACCCTGGGCGCCGTCCAGACCCCGCGCGGTCCGGACCTGGAGAAGGTGGCCTACGGGGACACGGATGTCATGCGGGCCAAGCTGTCCACTCTGGAGCTGCTCGGCTACGGCCCGGACCGTCTCGAGGACATCGTGGTCACGCTGGACACCGAGTATCACCTGATCCGTCCGCTCAGCCAGCGCACCCGCCAGGGTGTCTTTCTCTATCTGGTGGCCGATCGGGCGCGGGTGGATCTGGACGCCGCGAGGGCGGCGATGCGGACTGTGGCCCACCGGCTTGATGTGTGACCGTGGTAGAGGGGCCGATATGACCCGTGACGCTCGACGAGGAGCGCCGCGGTGAGCGATGCGTGGCCGAGCCGCCACACACCGTGCCGATGCGTATCGGAGACCGGGACGGCCCCCGATCGTGTGCCGCCAGGCTTCACGGTCCGAGGGTGATAAATGGTAGGAAGGGTGCGTGGTCGGAGTTTTCGGTCGGTCAAGACCTGCCCCACACCCCCTGTCCCCGAAGCGCTTCCGTTCGCTCTTGAGCATGCGCAGCTTGAGCGTGCGCAGCATCGCCGGGCAGGTTTTCGCTGTTCAAGTGCTGCTTGTCGGCCTCCTCATCGTCGCGGCCACGACGGCACTCATCCTCCAGGCGCGTAACGACACCGAGCAGGAGGCCGTCCGCCGCGCGACCGCCGTCGCCCAGACCTTCGCCACCTCCCCGGGGATCGCGTCCGCGATGGGCACCGAGAATCCGACCGCCCAGTTGCAGCCGCGGGCCGAGGAGACCCGTAAGCAGGCGCATCTGGACTTCGTGGTCGTGGCGAACACCAAGGGCATCCGCTACACCCACCCCAGGCCGGAGTTCATCGGCAAGGAGCTCGTCGCCGACTGGCGGCCCGTGGTGAGGGGCAAGATCGTCACCGAGTCCGTGCAGGGGCCCCTCGGCCGCGAGGTCCAGGCCACCGTCCCGGTCCCCCGGGGCAACGGCACCGTGGCCGGTGTGGTGTGCGCCGGAATGACCGCCGCGGATGTGAGCGGCCGGGTCGAGCGGCAGCTTCCGCTGGTCTTCGGCTCCGCCGCCGGTGCGCTCGCGCTCGCCACCGGCGGGACGGCGCTGGTCGGCGGGCGGCTGCGACGCCAGACGCGAGGGCTCGGCCCCGCCCAGATGACCCGCATGTACGAGCACCACGACGCCGTCCTGCACTCCGTGCGCGAAGGCGTGCTCATCGTCGACAGCCACGGCCGCCTCGTCCTCGCCAACGACGAGGCCGGCCGGCTGCTCGACCTGCCCCGGGACGCCGAGGGCCGCCCCATCACCGAACTCGGCCTCGAGCCGCGCACCGCCGAGCTGCTCGCCTCGGGCCGGGTCGCCACCGACGAGGTGCATCTGGCCGGGGACCGGCTGCTCGCCGTCAACCAGCGCCCCACCCGGTGGGACGGCGGGATGTCCGGCAGCGTCGCCACGCTCCGTGACTCCACCGAACTGCGCGCGCTGTCCGGCAAGGCCGAAGTGGCGGAGCGGCGGCTGAGGCTGCTCTTCGAGGCGGGCTCGAAGATCGGCACCACCCTGGACATCGTGCGGACCGCCGAGGAGCTGACCCAGTTCGGCGTCCCGTGGTTCGCCGACTTCGCCACCGTCGACCTCGTGGACCCCGTGCTGCGCGGCGACGAGCCCGCGGGCAGCGCCATGCGCCGCACCGCCACCAGTGGCATCCGGGCCGACCATCCGCTGTGGCGGGTCGGCAAGATGATCACCTACGCCGGAGGCGTGCCCCAGGCGCTGGGCTTCGGCGCGGGCCGGCCGGTGCTCGAGGCGGATCTGCGGGCCTATGAGGGATGGCAGGAGCAGGACCCCGAACAGGCGACGAAGATCGTCAAGTACGGCATCCACTCGATGATCACGATCCCGCTGCGGGCCCGGGACGTCACCCTGGGCATCGCCACCTTCTGGCGCTCCGAGCAGTCCGAGCCGTTCGACGAGGACGACGTGGCGCTCACCGAGGAGCTGGTCGCCCGCGCCGCGGTCGCGATCGACAACGCCCGCCGCTACACCCGCGAACACGCCATGGCGGCCACCCTCCAGCGCAGTCTGCTGCCCCAGGGCCTGCCCGAACAGGACGCCCTGGACGTGGCCCACCGCTATCTGCCCGCCCAGGCCGGGGTCGGCGGTGACTGGTTCGACGTCATCTCCCTGCCCGGCGGCCGGGTCGCCCTCGCCGTCGGCGATGTCGTCGGCCACGGACTGCACGCCGCCGCCACCATGGGCCGGCTGCGCACCGCCGTGCACAACTTCTCCGCCCTCGACCTGCCGCCCGATGAGCTCATCACCCATCTCGACGAGCTGGCCAGCCGGTTCGACCAGGACCAGGCCGCCGCGGGCACCGACGCCCCGGGCATCAGCGGCGCAAGCTGTCTGTACGCCATCTACGACCCGGTCTCCGGCCGCTGCACGATGGCGGGCGCCGGCCACCCGGGCCCGGCGGTGGTCCTCCCGGACTCCACCGTGACCTTCCCCGAGATCCCCCTCGCCCCGCCGCTGGGCCTGGGCGGCGAACCCATCGAGACCGTCGAGCTGGAGCTGCCCGAGGGCAGCCGGCTGGCCCTGTTCACCGATGGGCTGATCCGGGACCACGACCGGGACTTCGACGAGGGCCTCGGCGTCCTGCGCGCCACCCTCGCCGGACTGCCCGACGGCACACCGGAGGAGACCTGCCAGGCCGTCTTCGACGCCATGGCCTCCGCCCACCCCGGCGACGACATCGCTCTCCTGGTCGCCCGCACCCACCTGCTGGACCCCGGGCACGTCGCCGAATGGGAGCTGCCCTCCGACCCCGCCGCGGTCGCCCGCATCCGCAACGAGGCCGCCGAGCAACTCACCGCATGGGGCCTGGAGGAGATCGCCTTCACCACCGAACTCATCCTCAGTGAGCTGATGACCAACGCCATCCGCTACGGATGCGCCCCCAGCCGCGTCCGGTTGCTGCGCGCCCGCACCCTCATCTGCGAGGTGGCCGACGGCTCCAGCACCTCCCCGCATCTGCGCCGCGCCGCCACCACCGACGAAGGCGGCCGAGGGCTCTTCCTCGTCGCCCAGTACGCGCTGCGCTGGGGGACCCGCTACACCCCCAATGGCAAGATCATCTGGGCCGAGCAGCCCCTGACCGACCCGATGCTCCCGCTGGCCGACCCCGAGGGCGAGGATCTCCTCGACCAGTGGGACGACATCCCCGGCTGACCCCGCCGCCCCGCATGGTCGCCAACGGGAGGGCCGGACGGACGCTCCGCTGGTCACCGGCGGCGCCCGATTGGCGCTGAAGCGGGGTCAGACGACACCCTCATGGCGTAGAGCGCCGCTCACCACGGGCCGTTGGGCCCGGCGGCGTGATGGGCTATGGAGGAATGCGGCATGCGCAAGAGGCTGCGGGAGCGGCTGCGGTACTGGTTCGACGGGACGATGGACCGTGGCACCCGCTGATCGGCTGGCTGGGGCTGGCCTCCTTGGCGTTGATCACCCTGGTCTCCGCGGTGGTGGTCGCCTTCGCCCACAAGGACACCGAGGACAACGGCGGTTGGCTCGGCGTCGTCTGGATGAGCCTGCTGCGGACCCTCGATCCGGGCACGATGGGCGGGGACACGGGCCGGCCGCTGTTCCTGGTCCTCATGCTCACGGTGACCATCGGCGGAATCTTCATCGTCAGCGCGCTGATCGGTGTGATGACCACCGGCCTGGAGGCCCGGATCCAGCAGTTGCGCAAGGGCACCTCACGGCTGATCGAGCACAACCACACCATTGTGCTGGGCTGGTCGGAGCAGGTCTTCACGGTGATAGCGGAGCTGGCGGAGGCCAACCAGAGCGAGCGGCGCTCGTGTGTGGTGATCCTCGCCGACCGGGACAAGGTCGACATGGAGGACGAGATCCGGCGCCGCATCCCGGACACCGGGAAGACCCGGGTGGTCTGCCGCTCCGGAAGTCCGCTCCAGCGCGGCGACCTGGAGCTGGTGAGCCCGGACAGCGCCAAGGCCATCATGGTGCTGTCTCCCGTCGGGGACGACAGCGACATCGACGTCATCAAGACGCTGTTGCTGCTCAACGGCCGCACCTGGACCGGGAGGCGGCCCAATGTGGTGGCCGCCGTGCAGAGTTCGGCGAACCTGGCGGCCGCCCGGCTGGCCGCGGGGGACACCGCGCTGGTGATCGACGCCGATGACATCGCGGTCGGGCTGATCGTGCAGTCCCACCGCCAGTCCGGTCTGTCCACCGTCTTCAATGAACTGCTCAGCTTCATCGGCAACGAGATCTACCCCTGGCACGCGCCCGCCTTGGCCGGCGCCACCTACGGGGAGTCGCTGAACGCCTTCGAACTCGGTGTGCCCATCGGTGTGCAGCGCGCGGACGGCGAGGCGCTGGTCAACCCCGCCATGGACACCGTGATCGAGCGCGGGGACCGGCTGCTGATGGTCGCCGAGGACGATCTGCTCATCAAGATGGCGGCCACCCGGCCCCGGATCGCGCGCTCGGCGATGGCCGCGGCCGCGTTCCGCCCGCCGGTACCTGACCGGACCCTGCTGATCGGCTGGAACTCCCGCGCGGAGAAGATCATCGCGCAGCTCGACCTCCTGGTGAAACCCGGCTCGGTGGTGGACATCGCCGCCCCGCGCCCGCCCCGGGAGGAGACGAACCGGGAGCTGAGGAACCTCACGGTTGGCTTCAAGCACTGCGAACCCACCCGCCGCCCGTCGCTGGAGGCAGTCGGGCTGGACGGCTACCGTCATATCGTGGTGCTGACGGACGACGGGATCGACCCCGGGCGGTCCGACGACCGCACCCTGGTCACCCTGCTCCACCTGCGCGACATCGAAATCCAGCTCGGCGATCCGTACTCGATCGTCACCGAGATGCACGACGACGCCAACCGCGAGGTCGCACAGGTCACCAAGGCCGACGACTTCATCGTCTCCACCAAGGTGATCAGCCTGCTGCTGACCCAGCTCACCGAGAACCGCCATCTGTACGCGGTCTTCGCCGACCTCTTCGACCCACAGGGATCCGAGATCTACCTCAAACCCGCGCCCAGTTATCTGATACCGGGCGCGGAGGCCAACTTCGCCACCGTCATCGAGGCCGCCCGGCAGCGCGGTGAGACGGCCATCGGCTACCGGCTGGCCCGGCAGAGCGATGAGCCACCGCTGTACGGCGTCCACCTCAACCCGTCCAAAACAGCGCCGCTGACCCTGGAGGAGGGCGATACGGTCGTGGTCCTGGCCGAGGACTGAACCACGGCGCGGAGTCAGCCGAGCGCGCGGCGGGCGCCGGGGGTGTGGCCGAAGGCCCGGCGGAAGACATCGATGAAGGCGCTGCTGGACGCCCAGCCGCACCGATGGGCGACGGCCGTGATCGGGGCGCCCTCGGCCAGCAGCCGCAGGGCGTGGTGCAGGCGCAGTTGGGTGCGCCACTGCGGGAAGGTCATCCCCAGCTCCGCCGCGCACAGCCGGGTCAGGGTGCGCTCGCCGACCCCGACCGCGGCGCCGAGCTGCCGCAGGGTCCGGTGGTCCGCCGGGTCGTCGTGGAGGAGGGCGCACACCGCGGCCAGGCGCGGGTCCCCGGCGGCGGGCACATGCACCGGCTGCTCGGCACAGTGGCGGAGCTGATCGAGCAGTACGGCCCGCAGCCGGCGGCGTTCGGCGCTGGCGTCCCCCGGCCGCGCGGTGTATTCGATGATCAGCTCGCGCAGCAGCGGGCCGACGCCGAGGACCGCGGGCTGCTCCAGCCGCAGCGGATTGTCCGCCACCGCCAGCCCCACCATATGGAGGTCGGTGGCGCCGTACGCGCGGTGCTCATGGACGGTCCCCGCCGGTATCCACAGCGCCCGGTTGGCGGGCGCGATCCAGCTTCCCGCGTCGGTGGTGACGGCCAGCACCCCTCGCCCGGCGTAGACGATCTGGTGCTCGTCGTGCCGATGGGCGTCGACGCCGCCACCGGCGGGCAGCGGACGCAGGCCCGTCGTCGCCTGGGGAGTGTGGCGGATTCTCGGCATCGGAGGCCATTTTATCGGCCGCCGGCTCTTACGAGGGTGGTCAGCGGACGGTCAGCCCGCCGTCCACGTTCATGATGGTGCCGGTAGTCCAGCCGGCCTGCGGGGAGGCGAGGAAGGCCGCCGCGGCGGCCACCTCGTCGGGTTCGCCGACGCGGCCCAGGGGATAGGCGTCCCGGGTGCGGCGGTCGTGCCCGTCGCGCTCCTCGGCGCTCATCGGGCCGAGATGATCCCGTTCGTAGGTGGGGGTGCGTACGGCGCCGGGGGCGATGCCGTTGACCCGGACGCCGGAGGGGCCCAGCTCATTGGCGAGGGCCCGGGTCATCGCGTTGATGGCGCCGCGGGTGGCGGAGTAGGCCGCGGACGGGCGGTCGGCGACCATCTTGTGCGCCCAGTAGCTGCTGATGTTGATGATGCTGCCGCGGCCCTCGACGAGCGCGGGCAGCAGCGCCTGGGCGAGGAGGAAGGGCACCCGGACATTGAGGTGGAGCATGGCGTCGAAGGAGTCGGCCGAGGTCTGGGCGAGCGGGCTGAAGTGTGCCGTGCCCGCGTTGTTGACCAGGGTGTCCACCCGTTCGGTGAGCGCGAGCACCTGACGCGCGGCGGTGGTCACGGCGCCGGGGTCGGCCAGGTCGACGGAGAGGGTGCGTACGGTGGTGCCGTGTCCGGCCAGGGTGTGCCGGGCCCGGTCGAGCTTCTCCTGGTCGCGGGCGAGCAGCAGCAGGTCGGCGCCCTCGGTGGCGAAGGCGTCGGCGATGGCGTAGCCGAGGCCCTCGCTGCCCCCGGTGATCACCGCGGTCATGCCGTCGAGATGGCTCATGCCCGTGGCTCCTGTTCGGTCGTGCGGGTGGGACGTGTGGCGAAGAGGCCGGCGGGGTAGGCGGCCGTGGTGCCGCTGGCTAAATGGACAGATTTTGTCCGCTTAGAGTTCAGCCTACGGAGGTGGACAGTTTCTGTCCACTTCTGACTAGGCTGGGGACATGACGGGCATGCCCTCCGCTCAGCGGCCCCCCAGACCGCCGCGCGCGGACGCGCGGCGCAACGCCGCCCGCGTCCTGACCGCGGCACGCCAGGCGGTGGCCGTCCATGGCTTCGATGTCAGCTATCACGAGATCGCGCGGCTGGCCGGTGTCGGCGTCGGCACGGTCTACCGTCGCTTCCCCGAGCGGGCCCAACTGCTGGAAGCCGTCCTCCTCGATGTGCTCGGCGAACTCGCCGACAGCGCCGAACAGGCCCTGGGCGAGGACGACTCCTGGCCGGCCTTCACCCGGTTCTTCACCGGCCTCGCCCTGCGCACCGGAGAGAACGCGGGGTTGTCGGACTCCCTCGACGACCGCGGCGGACCCCAGGTGGCCGCCGCCCGCCGCACCCTGCTCGATCTCGTACGGCGCCTGACCGAACGCGCCCAGCGGGACGGCGTGCTGCGCGCCGATCTGTCCTGGCGGGACATTCCGTTCCTGGCCAGGGCGGCCGCCGCCGGAGCCTGTGTGCTGGACCTCCCGGCCGACCGGCTTCAGACCGAACGGTGTGTCACGGTCGTCCTCGACGGAATGCGCGCACCGGCGAGCACCCCACTGCCCGACCGGCTCTGATCACACCTCCGTACCGCACACTGGGGTGTCATGGAGCTGCAGATCACCGCCACCTCGCCCGAGCATCCGGCGTCGCTGCTCGATCTGCCGTGGAACATCCCGCTGGAGCAGTGGCCGGAGGAGCACCTGGTCGCGCTGCCCCGGGGCATCTCCCGCCATGTCGTCCGCTTCGCGCAGGCGGGCGGCGAGATCGTCGCGGTCAAGGAGGTCGGCGAGTGGGCGGCGGTACGCGAGTACGGGCTGCTGCGCGACCTGGACCGGCTCGCGGTCCCCGCGGTGGACGCGCTCGCGGTGGTGACCGGGCGCACCGACGAGCACGGCGAACCGCTGGAACCCGCGCTGATCACCCGCCATCTGGTGGGCTCGCAGCCGTACCGCTCGATGTTCCAGACGACCATGCGGCCGAGCACCATCCGACGGCTGCTCGACGCGCTCGCCGTCCTGCTCGTGCGGTTGCATCTGGCCGGGTTCGCCTGGGGCGACTGCTCGCTGTCCAACACCCTCTTCCGGCGCGACGCGGGCGCGTACGCCGCCTATCTGGTCGACGCCGAGACCGGGCAGATCCAGCCGAAGCTCACCAGCGGCCAGCGGGATTACGACGTCGAGGTGGCGCGGGTGAACATCGCGGGCGAGCTGATGGACCTGGAGGCCGGCGGCTCCCTGCACCCCTCGGTCGACCCGGTGCTCTTCGGCGAGGCCATCGCCGAGCGCTACTGCGACCTGTGGCATGAGCTGACCCGCCAGTCGGTCTATCCGCTCGCCCAGCGCCACGCCATCGACCAGCGCGTCCGGCGCCTGAACGACCTCGGATTCGACGTGGCGGAGATGCAGATCGAGCGCTCACCCGACGGCGACACCGTCACCTTCGTGCCCAAGGTCGTCGACGCGGGCCACCACCAGCGGCAGTTGCTGCGGCTGACCGGACTCGACGCCGAGGAGAACCAGGCCCGCAGCCTCCTGAACGACCTGGAGACCTGGATGGCCACACAGGACGACTACACGCCCGGCGATCCGCTCGGCGCACGCCCGGAGGTGCTCGCCCACCGGTGGGTCCGTGATGTCTTCCGGCCCACCGTGCGGACCGTTCCCAAGGATCTGCGCGGTGTCACCGACACCGCGCAGATCTACTACGAACTCCTCGAACACCGCTGGCTGTTGTCCGAGCGGGCCGGGCGTGACGTGGGCCTGGAAGCCACCGTGGAGGACTACATACGGACCGTCCTGGCGGACCGGCCGCACGGCTGACCGCTCCGCGCCCCCCGGCCTCGGCGTCCTCGGACCGGCCGGGCCGCCGTGGGTCCCGCGGCGCCGCCCGCACACCTCTGCCGGGCCCTGTCCGCCGAAGGTCCGCCGGACCGGGCCCGGGGCGGGCTATCCCGCGGCGGCCGGCCGCGGTGGGAGCTCGAAGCGCAGCAGGGCCCCGGTCAGATGGGTGCGCAGCTCCGTCTCCGGCTCGATATGGCGGATCTCGCCCCCGTCGTCAATGACGGTTTCGGTCAGCGCATCGATGATGTCGGGGACCTCGCGCAGCGGATCGCCGCACAGCGGACAGCTCTCGCCCGAGCGCGCGAGGAGCCCGTCCCGGTCGCAGACGACCCCGGGGGCGGCCGCCTCCTCGTCCGCCGCCAGTGTGCCGACTGCGGCCAGCGACGCCGCCCACAGCGTCTCGTCCAGCCCCACGGCGCTCGGCGGCCGCCCGGCCGCCTTGGCCTCCAGGATGTCGCCCACGAGCTGCCGTTGTTCCTGGTGGGCGTGGTCGGAGACGATCTTCTGCACCCGGTTCCTGATGTCCGCGGGGGTCGCGGTCTCACGGTCGACGGTGAAGTCGCCGATCAGCCGGTCCCGCAGGTCACGGGGGAGGAACTGAAGGAAGTTCGGCACCTCGTAGGAGTGCCCGCCGACCACGAGCACATCGAAGGCCCGCCTCCCGAACAGTTGCCTGAGCTCGCCGACGAGCTTCCGGAAGTGGCGTTTGCTCAGCTCATCGGCCTTGTTGCGGACCCTGTCCTCGGCGAGCCCCGCAGCGTAGTCCGGCTTGCGCAGCGTACGGTCGCGGATCGCCTTCAGCTCCCGGGCCTGGTCGAGGTAGTGCTCCCAGATCTGGCCGGTCCCCCGGTCCACGATGACGGCGCAGGCGCGGTCGTACTCATCCAGCACGGCCAGCATGGGGCGGACGTAGGGATCGGAGTCCACCACGATGCGCTCGCGGGTGGGGCGCGGCAGCCACACCTGCTCGTACACGTCCTTGCCGCTGCAGGCGAAGACGGCGACGGCGCCGGGCTGGTGCGGCTCGAAGGCCAGCGACTTCTCCAGCTTCACGATGTCCTCGCGGAGCGAGAGTCGCGCGGCATGATCGAGCGAGCTGTCCAGTGAGAGCGGCCGGATGCCGTCCAGCAGACTGGCCACCCGGGTCATGAATGTGCTGCGGCCGGGCTGCTCGGGCAGCACGGGGACGTAGAGGGACACACACGGAAGACCGTTCCCGCTCAACCGCAGGACCCGGTCGACCTGCTCTTGCGTGATCATGGCCGCTCCTCGCCGCGACGGTGAGCCTCACTGCGCCTCATTCCAGGTAACGCGGTGGTCGCGGGAGAGGCAAACGCAACCCGGGAATCGACTCGTAACCGAGTTCAGGTTGGGACTATTGCTCAGGGGGAATGGACGCGGTGTTACCGCGATTCCTCGGAGAGGCTTTCCTTCTGGATTGAACCGAACTCATGTCGGCCCCCGGTCGGCGACACCATGCTCGGCACGATGGAGCGGCCGCTCGAGGACAACACCGCCGCCGTCACCGGTACGGACGAGGTGCGGGAGAACCTCCGCCGGGCCGTGGAGGCGCGTATCCGCTGCCATGCCCGGCATCGGCCATCGGCTGGAGGCGTTCGACGGCAACCGCGAGAATCGGCAGCCTGGAAGAGCCCGGCCAGGAGCGGGGCCGCGACGTGGCACCTGCGAGCGCGGGTTCCGCGAACCACCTACGGCGATATCGCCGCCCCGTGCGTCGTCAGGGCGGCCACCCCGTGACCCCGGCCGGGCGGGCGCTCAGGACTGCGCGGTCAGCACCTTCCGGATGGACGCGATGACGCGCGGAGCCTCGTCGTTGAGGTAGAAGTGGCCGCCGGAGTAGACCTGGAGGTCGAAGCCACCGGTGGTGTGCTCGCCCCAGGCGCGGGCCTCCTCGACGCTCGCCTTGGGGTCGTCGTCCCCCACATGCGCGTGGATGGGCGTCGCCAGCCGCGGGCCGGACGTGTAGCGGTAGGTCTCGGCCGCCTTGTAGTCGCTGCGGATCGCGGGCAGCACCATCCGGAGGACCTCGTCGTCGCCCAGGAGTTGGGTGTCGGTCCCGGCGAGCGCCTTCACCTCGGCGATCAGCCCGTCGTCGTCGCGGAGGTGGACGGACTCGTCACGGTGGCAGGAGGGGGCGCGCCGCCCCGAGGCGAACAGCACCACCGGCACCACGCCCTTCTGCTCCAGGCGCAGGGCGACCTCGAAGGCGAGGGTGGCGCCCATGCTGTGGCCGAAAAGCGCCACCGGCTTGTCCGTGAAGGGCAGCAGCTCCGGCACCAGCGCGTCGGCCAGCTCGGGGATGGTGTCTATGCACTTCTCGTTGCGCCGGTCCTGGCGCCCCGGGTACTGCACGGCGAGCACATCGACCGTGGGCGAGAGCGCCTTGGAGACGGGGAAGTAGTAGGAGGCGGACCCGCCGGCGTGGGGCAGGCAGATGAGTCGCGTCGCCGCGGCCGGCGCGGGGTGGAACTGCCTGATCCACAGGCTTGTGCCGGTGGGGTTTGCGGTCACGTGATGTCCTTTCGCGCCGTTCGTGCTACGGCGGCTGTCGTGTGGCTGTCGCGCGCGTGCCTCGGGTCGCGCGGAGACCAGTAGACCACCCTGCCGGACCGGTCCGACCTGCGACCACCCCTATTTCGGACCGGAGTCCCCTAGTATTTCTCTCGTGTCGGTCATGGGCGGGGCGCGGTGAGTCCGCCCCGTTCGGCGGTCCGCAGGGCCAGGGCCGCCAGCGCCTCGGGGGCGCCGGCCTGACCGCGGACGCCCGGGAAGGCATTGATGTCCACGATCAGCGGGGCGCCGCCACCCGCGTCGATCAGATCCACGCCGTAGACGTCCAGCGAGAACACCGGACCGACGCGGCGCACCGGATCCAGCCAGCCGGGCGGCAGCGCGTCCAGGGCGAGCGGCAGGCTCGGGCCGCGGCCGCCGGCCGCCAGTTCCGACCGGCGCAGCGCGGCGAACACCCGGCCCGCGATCACCCACAGCTTGTGGTCCCAGCCGTCGTTCGGGGTGAAGTCCTGCACCACCACGGGCTCATCCCCCCAGTCGGCGCTCAGGGCGCGCAGCCGTGCGGTGTCGTCGACGCGGGCCACCAGATCGTGACGGCGGCTGTGGCGGCTCTTGACGACGACAGGGCGAGGCAGCCGCTCCGCCGTCAGCCCGGCGAGTGAGGCCACGGTACGGGTGGGGGCGAACGGCAGACCGGCGCGGAGCGCCAGTTCGGCCATCGCCGTCCGGTCCTGGCACAGCGCGGTGGCCGCCGCGGAGTTCACCACCGGGGCGCCGCGCCGCTCCAGGGACCGGGCGAGCGCCAGCGCACGCGGCGTCCGGGCTTTGAGCAGATAGACATCGGCGAGTTCCCCGGGGTCGGCCGGGTCTTCTCCGGGGCCGGCCAGGTCTCCGGGAAAGACCGGGCCCCGCGCCCCGGCCCCGTGGCCGCCCGGGTCGAGCGCCACCACCTCATGGCGGGGCGTCAGCAACCCCGTGGTGTCGGCGAGGAGTTGATGGCCGGGGTCGGCGGTGATCAGACCGATCCTCATCGGCCGCCGCTCACCGTCGCGTTCATAGCCGACCCGTGGCCACGGCCCGCGGTCATATCCGGCCCGTGGCCACGGCCGGGAGCGGCTCCGGAGCCAGTACCGGCTCGGTGAGGGCACCGACGAGCGCCGTCCCGGACCGGGCACCGCCCCTGCGCGCCAACTCCAGCACCGCACGTCCCACCCGGGCCGGCGCGTCCGGCACCTCCTTGAAGCTGGGGAAGTCGTTCACATCGACGACCACCGGCCCGTCCGGGCCCAGCAGCACATCCACCCCGTACAGATCGAGGCCGTAGACCGCACCCACCTCGGCGGCGATGGCCGCCACTTCGGCGGACAGCCGTACCCGACGGCCGCGTGCGCCCCCGTCGGGGCCGAGCGGTGAGCTCCGCTCGGTCGCGTGCAACTCCCCGTCCACGCAGTACACCTTGAGATCGATGCCCGAATTCGGCACATAGGGCTGGGCGATGAGCATGCCCTCCACGGCCAGTTCGGCGCGCAGCGCCCGCAGCCGGTCCGGTGTCGGCACCAGCCGCACGGCCCGCCCGGAGCTGCCGTCCGCGGGCTTGACCACCAGGGGGAACTCGGCCTCCGGTATCTCCTCCAGCGCCTCGGGCCGGGCCGCCGCGTAGGTGGGCGGCAACGGCAGCCCCCGGCTGCGCCCGATGGCGGCGGCCAGCGCCTTGTCCCGTACGCCGCGGATGGCGCGGGCGTCGTTCACGGTGGTCAGCCCGACCGCCGACGCGGCCTCCAGCAGCGTCAGCCCGGGGCCTCCGGACACCGTCTTGAGCACCCAGGCGTCATGGCTGCCCGCCCGCACCGCATCGGACATCCGCAGCAGGGAAGTGCCCGGCCGGACCACGTCCACCTGGTGGCCCCAGGCGGAGAGCTGACGGATCACCTCACGGGGCATCCCGTCATGGCGATAGCGCTCCTCCACCAGAAAGCAGAGTCTCATCGGCCTTCTTCCTCGTCACCGGACAGGTTCCCGGGCCGCTGCCGAGAGTGTCCGGCGCGCCATGGCTTCCCAGGATGTCATCCGCCGTTCTTTTACGATCCCCTGGGCCAACCCATGGGTGTCAGTGGCCTGTTTATCGGGCTAAGGGTCCTTTACTCTGCTGAGCATGATGCTGACGCGCAGGGAACGGGAGATCCTCGTGCTGCTGCGGCGGGACCCGCTGGCCGGGGCCCAGTCCATCGCCGACGCCCTCGGGACCACCCGGGCCGCGGTCAACGTCCATCTCTCCAACCTGGGCAAGAAGGGCGCCATCCTGGGGCGCGGCTACATCCTGCGCCAGGAACACGCGGTGGTGGTCATCGGCGGCGCCAACGTGGACATCAAGGTGCGCAGCCTCGCACCCGTCGCGTACCGCACCAGCAATCCGGGCCGGTCCCACACCAGCCCCGGCGGGGTCGCCCGCAACGTCGCCGAGAACCTCGCCCGGCTGGGCACCCCCACCCATCTCATCGCCGCCGTGGGTCAGGACGCGGCGGGGGAGCGGCTGCTGACCGAGACCCAGGCCGCGGGCGTGCGCATCGACCATGTGCACCGCGGCCCGCACCCCACCGGTACCTACACGGCGGTGCTGGACGCCGACGGCGATCTGGTCGTGGCCATCGCCGACATGGCCGCCACCGACGCGCTCAGCCCCGAGCATCTGCACGCCGCGCGTGAGCTCATCGGCCACGCCGGTCTGCTGGTGCTGGACGGGAACCTCTCCCCGCGGGTGCTCTCGTACGTCCTGGACATCGCCGCCGCCACCGGCGTCCAGACCCTGATCGACCCGGTGAGCGTCCCCAAGGCGGCGCTGCTCGCCCCGCTGTTCGCCACCGGGCGGCCGGTCTTCGCCGTCACGCCGAACGTGGCGGAGCTGGGCGCGCTCACCGGCCGGGACCTCGATGAGGACGCCGCCGCGGACGACCCGGAGCTGATCCGGGCCGTGGCCGTCCTCCATGAGCGCGGCGTGCGGCATGTGTGGGTGCGGCTCGGTGCGCGCGGCTCCCTGCTGAGCACCCTCGACGAGAGCCGGGTGCCGCTGGAGGCGCCACCGGCCGAGGTGCACGACGTCACCGGGGCCGGCGACGCGATGCTCGGCGCGTTCGCGCACGCCCTGCTCGGTGGCGCCGACCCGGTCGACGCCGCCCGCTACGGCCACGCCGCCGCCGCGTTGACCGTGGCCACCCCCGCCACCGTACGACCCGACCTGACCCCGCGTCTGATCGAGGACGCGCTCAACGCACCGCTGCGGAGGACCACATGACCACGCCCCACCCCCGGCTGACCCTCACCGAGGAGGTCGCGGAGGCCCTGCGCGACGGCCGCCCCGTGGTCGCTCTGGAATCCACGATCATCAGCCACGGCATGCCGTATCCGCAGAACGTCGAGATGGCCACCGAGGTCGAGGAGATCATCCGCGCCGAGGGGGCGGTCCCCGCCACCATCGCCGTCCTCCACGGCACGCCACGGGCCGGCCTGGACCGGGCCGCTCTCGAACTGCTCGCCACCAGCCCCGACGTCGGCAAGGTCAGCGTGCGCGACCTCGCCCATGTCATCGCGCGCGGCGGCCACGGCGCCACCACAGTGGCGTCCACGATGCGGCTCGCCGCGCTCGCCGGGATCCGGGTCTTCGTCACCGGTGGCATCGGTGGAGTGCACCGGGGAGCGGAGCACTCCTTCGACATCAGCGCGGATCTCACCGAACTCGCCACCACCCCGGTGGCCGTCATCAGCGCCGGGGTCAAGAGCATCCTCGACATCGGACTGACCCTGGAGAAGCTGGAGACCCTGGGCGTTCCGGTGCTCACCTACGGCACCGACGACTTCCCCGCCTTCTACTCGCGGGTGAGCGGCTTCCGCTCCCCGCTGCGCGTCGACTCACCCGAGGAGATCGCCGCCACCATGCGCGCCCAGTGGGAGCTGGGCATGACGGCGGGGCTGAGCATCGCCAATCCGGTGCCCGAGGCCGAGGAGATCCCCGCCGAGCGGATCGACGGCATCATCGAGCAGGCCCTCGCCGAGATGGCGGAGGCGGGAATCGGCGGCAAGGACGCGACCCCGTATCTGCTGGGCCGGATCGTCGAGTTGACCAAGGGGGAGAGTCTGCGCACCAATATCGCCCTCGTCAAGAACAACGCGCGCCTCGGGGCGCGGATCGCGATCCACCACGCCCGTACGCACTGACCGCGACGGCCCGGACCTGCCCGGACCTCCGCCGGGATGGAGGACGGCCGCCGGGCCGACTCGTCTCCGCGAGGGCCTACAGCGAGCGGACCTCGGCGATCTCGACCCGGCCACCGATCTCGATGGAGCCGTCTGGCAGGGGACCGGTCAGAATCTGCGACCCCACGCCCTGGGTGATGTTGAGGGCACGGCCCAGCTCGCCCGAGAGAACCAGGGCGGCGGCGCCGGTGGCTTCGTCCTCCACGATCCCGTCCCCGCGGCGGGGGAACGCCCGCGCCCGCACCCGGCCCGCCGCCTCGTCCTGCCACGCCCAGGCGTACAGCCAGCCTTCGCCCTCGGGAGGGGTGGGCAGGGCCTCGACCTCCTCCGGGGAGGCGTACTGCTGGGTGCGCCGCCCGGCCGCCCAGGCGGGCCGGCCGGTGATCCAGGTGAACTCGCCGTCCTGCCGGGCGGGAACCTCACCGGCGGGCGGCAGCAGCTCGGGCAGGTCCAGCAGCCAGGCGGTGCCCACCAGCGGATGGCCCGCGAAGGGCAGCCGGACGCTCGGGGTGTAGATGTCGACGACGCCGCGCTCCGGGTCGTCCACGAACACGGTCTCGCTGAACCCCAGCCCGGCGGCGACCCGCTGCCGCTCCGCCTCGCCGACCACGGCGGCGCCGTCCCGCACCACGCCGAGTTCATTGCCACCGCGGCCGTAGGGCCCGCAGAACACCTTGAGCACGTCCAGATCCGTCACCTGGGCATTCAAGCACGGGCACGCTTGTCGGTGGGGTGTTCTACGGTCGGGCCATGACCACCTCCGACGATGTCCGTGCCGTCGCCCTGTCGCTGCCGGAGACCACAGAGAAGATCGCCTGGTCGATGCCCACCTTCCGGGTCGCCGGGAAGATGTTCGCCACCTTGCCCGAGGACGAGACCTCGATGGCCGTCAGATGTCCCAAGGAGGAGCGGAAGGAGTTGGTGCTGGCGGAGCCGGAGAAGTTCTGGGTCGCCGCCCATGAGGCGAGTTCGGCCTGGGTGCGGGTGCGGCTCGCCGCGCTGGAGGACGTCGATGAGCTGCGGGACATCCTGCTGGACTCCTGGCGGCAGGCCGCACCGGCCGCGCTGCTCGAATGATCACACCACGGCGACCGGCAACTCCTCGAAATGCGACGATATATGCGTTCGAGGAGATAACCGACACGGGTGAAAGTATAGACTTTTCCCGGTAATCGGAGTGCTGTCTTCCGCTGCGCGGGGTTCCCTGGAGGGGGATCAGCGAGGGAGGCCGCATGGTGCACGGCCGCAGAACGAACCGCCCCGCGGTGTGCGGCGGCCCGTGCGCGGCCGCCGTCCTTCTGCTGCTGGCGGTCACGTTGCTGCATGCCGTGCTGGCCCTGGGGGTCGTCCGCGACTCGCCGTCCACCGGGCCGGACCAGTGCGCGGCCGGGCCTCCGAACCCGAACCCGGCCCCGGCCCCGGCCCCGGCTACGTCCGGTGACGCCGGTGCTCCCGCCTCGGCCCCGGGCCTCCTCGCGTCCGCCCCCGCGGGCGCTCCCGGCGTCCCAGCGCCTGTTCCGGTGGCGCCGGAGACCGAGGACGAGCGCTCCCCCGCATCGGCGTCGGCCACGCTCTTCGCCCGGGACGGTGCCGGGCATCCGGCCCGGCATGCCGGGCGGGTGGTCCACGGCGCCTCGTTCGGCGCCCATCGATCCCTCTCGACGTCCCTCGGCCCCCTCGTGCTCGTCGCGGTCCGCGGTCGCCCCGCCGACCCCGCGCCGGGCGTCGGCGCGTTCGCCGCCGGAGGCGACATCCCGGCCGATCGGCTCTCCTCGCGGTCCGTCGTCCTGCGCTGCTGACCGGGCCCGGGCACGTCCGCCATCCCGATTCCGCGGCTGCCGCGCGGATCCCGGATGCGGTGTGCCCTGCCCGCTCAGCCACCGGACGTCCGAGACCGCAGGAGTATCCGCATGCCCATCGATGTCTATGCCGCCATGCGCGCGATGATGCGCGCAGAAGCCACCCGGCGCCCCGTCACCCCGCAAGCCAGGACCACCGATCCGTCGCCGCCCCCGGCCGATCCGGCCGCTCCCGATCCGGCGGACGCCACCGCTCGGGACGTGGCCGAGGCCGTGCCGGCTCCGTCGGCCGTACCGGCCCCGACGTCCGTACCGGCTCCATCGGCTGCACCGCGCCCGGTCCGCCGGTCCCGCCCGGCCCGGTATCTGTCGCGCTGCCGTGCCGTGCTGCGCGCCGTACGCCACACCGTGTCGTCCTGCATCACCGGGCGCGCGTCACGACAGGGCCGGTGACCGGCCGCGGAGGGAGAGGAGCCGGAACCACGGGTGCCGGGAGGTCACACCGGTCCGTCGTTCCGTCCGCCCTCCGGTGAATCCCCGCCGAGAAGCAAACGCTCGCGCTGCGCCACGGCCCAGGCGTAGCCGGGATTCAGCTCCACCGCACGGTCCAGATCCGCCAGCGCCTCCGCGCGTCTGCCCAGGGCCTCGTTGGCCATCGCGCGGCTCCCCAGGGCCCAGGCGTAGCCGGCGTCGAGGGCCAGCGCCCGGTCGTACGCCGCGATGGCCTCCTCGTAGCGGCCCGCGAAGCGGTGGACATCGCCGCGCTCGCCCAGCGTTCCCGGGACGCCCGGCTCCAGCGCCTCCGCCCGGTCCAGGTCGTCCAGTGCGCCCGCCGCGTCCCCCAGGGTGCTGCGGACCCGGGCCCGCCGGACCAGCGCCCAGGTGTAGTCGCCGTGTCGCTCGATGGCCCGGTCGAAGTCCGCCAGAGCCTCCTGGATCCGGCCGAGCGCCATCATGGTCTGGCCGCGGCTGCCCAGGGCCACATGGTCCGCCGGATCGGCCTCGACCACCGGGTCGAGCCGGGCCAGCGCCTCCTCGTACCGGCCCGCCCGGCGGCAGGTCTCCCCGCGCTCCCGCTGAACCCAGATCGAGCCGGGCTCCAGCGCCTCCACGCCGTCCAGCGCGTCCATCGCCGCGGTGAAGTCCCCGGTCGCCCGGTGGACCACGGCGCGCCCGAAGTGTGCGCGGACGTTCCCGGGGGCCAGCTCGATCGCCCGGCGGAAGTCCTCCAGCGCCCCGTCGTACTCCTCGACCGACCGGCGGTGCCACCCCCGTACGACGAGCGCCGCGACCCGGTCGGCGGCGTCCAGCCCGGCCCGCGCCAGCAGCAGTCCCAGCGCCTCGATACCACGCCGCCGTTCGTCCGTCAGCGCCTCCACCAGGCGCCGCCCCCAGGTGCGCACCGCGTCCGAGTCGGCGTCCTCGCCCGCCTCGACCAGGGTGGACGCCCAGCGCCGGGCCACCGCCGGTCCCGCGTCGCAGGCGTCGATCCCGTCCCGCAGCGCTCCGGGCAGCGCCGCCGACGGCCGTGCGCACAGCAGGTGGTACCACTCCTCCAGACGCGGTCCGCTCCAGCCGTCCAGTCGCCACCCGTCGCGTGCGTCGAGCCCCCCGGCGGCCGCCTCCCGCCACCCGGCGAAGGTCTCCGCCAGCCGGGTGTGCGCCGCACTCCACCGCTGCGGTGAGGTGGTCCGCTGAAGCCGCAGCATCGGGGCGCGGACCACATCGTGGTAGCGGGCCGCCCCGTTACGGTCGCCGATGAACGGCAGCGACCGCAGCCAGCCGAACAGCTCGGCTCCGTCCTCGTCCACCGCCGCCCTGAAGACGTCCTCGTTCAGCCGCCGGGGCAGCGCGCCCGCCAGGGCGGCGGAGCGGCGCACCGGATCGCGCTCCCACTTCAGGAACCGGTCGACGGCGGTGGCACTGGGGTCGTCCAGGTCGCCGCTGGTTCCGGGGTTCTCGGCGAGGGTGGACACCAGGACCGGCAGCCGGCCGGAGAGCCGCAGCACCTCGCGCACCACCGGCTCATCGGTGATCCCCTTGGCGGTGAGCAACTGCCGGGCCTCCGCGTCGGTGAACGGCTCAAGCGGCAGTTCCGCGACCACATCGGCCAGGTCGCCCCAGCGGCCGGGGTCCGGGCGGGTCTGCCCGGCCAGCACCAGTACGGTGTTGGCGGGGAGGGTGCCAAGGCGTTCGCTGGTCAGCAGGGTGCGCAGCCAGGGGTCGAGCAGCGGGCCGAGGCGCTCGTAGGTGTCGAAGAGCAGCACCAGCCACGGCACCGCCGCTGCCGCCTCCGACAACTCCCCGACCAGCAGCGGGGTCAGCGCCTCCACCGGGTCCAGCACGAGCTGGACGTCCTTGTGGTCGCGGAACCGCGAGCTGAGCGCCGCCCGCAGCCGGTCGGTGCCCTCGGCGAGCGGCACCGGGTCGACGGCGCCCGCCAGCGCCCCGACACCCGGCACCAGGCCGAGGCCGGTGAGCCCGGCTCGCGCGGCGACCAGGCTGCCGGTGCTGGGCCCGGGCCGCTCGCCCTCAGCCGGTACCGACTCCGCCTCATGGCGGCGCTGCCGATACGTGGCGAGCCGCCGGTCGAAGGCCGTTAACCCCCGCCCCTGGCGGGCGAATTGCTCACTGATCGCGGCCATCGCCTCGGGGACGGAGCCCGCCGCCTCGTCGACGCGGGCGGTGAGCGCGCCGTACTCCTGGCGGGCGGTCTGTTCCAGCCGGCGCATCAGCCAGGTCTTGCCCACGCCCGCGTGGCCGTGCACATGGAAGACGAAGCGATGCCGCCCGTCCTCCGGCGGCAGCCCGAAGTTGTCCCGGAACGCGTCCAGTTCCCGCTGCCGCCCCACGAATCCGGCGTTCCTGCGCCGCTGAATCAGCTCCTGCATCGACGGCCGTCCCCGCCCCATCGGCCCCCTCCTCCGGTCCCGGCCCAGTCTGCCAGTACGATCAGCCCACAGGCTTATTGCGTACGATATGCAGGTGCTCAGCTATCGCATCAGAACCGCGACCCCCGATGACCTCGACGCCGTCCGCAGCGTGATGCTCGACACCGTCTACCGCGACTTCGGAACCGGCTATGTGCCACGCTGGCACGCCGACATCATCGATCCCGCCGCCGCGTATCTGAACGGCGCGCGCCACACCCTGCTGGTGGCGGTGGACGAGAGCGACGGGGCGGTCGTGGCGACCGCCGCGCTCGACTCCCGGGGTCCGGCCCATCCGCCCAACCCGTCGTGGCTGGCAGCGCGTTACCCGTCAGGGGAGACCGCCCAGTTGCGCCGGGTCTATGTGCGATCCGAGCATCGACGCAATGGGCTGGCCCGGCGGCTGGTGCATGCGCTGCTGGACTTCGCCGTGGCGGACGGCGGCTATCGAGCGGTCTATCTGCACACCGATCCGGGGGTGGCGGGCGCCGAGCCGTTCTGGCGGTCCATGGGGAAGGTCGTCTGCGATGAGCGGGAGGCACCCGGGGGCGGTCAGGGGGTCGTCCACTTCGAGGTCCCCATGGGGCCAGGGATGCCGTGAGTTGATGGAAATGATTATCATGTAGCGTTCCTGCTGTTCTGCCGTCCCGCGCAGCCCCTGGAGAACCACGCCCATGCACTCTGTCCGCCGCCGGTGGGCCGCCGCGCTGCTGCTCGTCCCGCTGCTCACCGGGTGTTTCGCGGCCCGCGACGGTTCGCCCTACGACGCCGGGGCCGGTGCGGGCGGCGGACGCCTCCGGGTCGCCATGGCCTTCCCGCCCGCCGAGCGCTTCTCCCCGTACGGCGCCGACGCCACTCTGCTCAGCCGGCTCGGGGTCACCGAGGGGCTGACCCGGCTGGACGGCAACGGTGGCGCGGTGCCCGCCCTCGCGGAGTCCTGGACCCGGGAGAGCGGCGGCGGCTGGGTGTTCACCCTGCGCGAGGCGCGGTTCCAGGACGGCACCGAGGTCACCCCGGCGGCGGTGGCGGGCGCCCTCACCCATGCCACCCACGCCGATCCCGCGCCCGCCGCGCTCACCGGGGTCACGCTCACCGCCGAGGCGGTGGGGGAGCGGCGGGTCCGGGTCACCACCGCCACCGCCGACTCCGCCTTGCCCCTGCGACTGTCCAGCCCGAGCCTGGCCATCCTCTCGCCCAAGGCGTATCGCACGAAGGCCGGTACGGGGACGGCTGGTACGGATGAGTCCGCTTCGGCGGAGCCGCGTTCGGACACGGCGGACGGGAAACCGGCCGTCGATCCGGCCGGCACCGCCACCGGCCCCTTCACCCTGGCCAGGACGAGCGGCGCCACCCGCGCCACCCTCCACCGCTTCGACGACTACTGGGGCGGCCTCGCCCACGCCTCCGGTCTCGATGTCCGCTTCATAGCCGACGGTACGGCCCGCACCAACGCGCTGCGCAGCGGCGAGGTGGACATCGCCGAGGCGGTCCCGGTCTCCCAGGCGGCCACCCTCGACCGGCCGACCGTCCGCGAGGTGCCCACCGCCCGCACCACCGCCCTCTTCCTCAACACCCGTTCCGGCCCCTTCGCCGACCCCGCCGTCCGCGCCGCCGCCCGCGAAGCCGTCGACGCCTCCGCCCTCGCCGAGGACGTCTACGAGGGGCATGCCGACACCGGCCGCGGCCTGTTCGGCCCGGCCCTCACCTGGGCCGCGGGCGAGCGCCCCCGGCCATCCGGCCGCCCCGCCGCCAAGCGTGCCGGGGACACCGCGCTCACCCTCGCCACCTACGACAACCGGCCCGAGCTGCCCGAGGTCGCCCAGGTGCTGCAACAGCAGCTACGCAAGGCCGGGTTCAGCGTGAAGCTGGAGGTGCGGGAGTACTCCCGGCTCGAAAGCGACGCCCTGGCCGGGAAGTTCGACGCCGTGGTGGCCGCACGTAACACCATGCTCGACACCGGCGACCCGGTCTCCTATCTCGCCGACGACTTCACCTGCGACGGCGGCTACAACCTGGCCCGGGTGTGCGACAAGGCCGTGGACCGCGCGGTCGCCGAGGCAGGGTCCCGTGCCGACGACGCCGCGCGCCATCGCGCCGCCCTGGCCGCGCAGACCGCCGTGCTGCGCACGGACGGGGTCGTCCCGCTGGTCCACCAGCGGATCATCCACGGCGTCGGCGCCTCGGTGCGGGGTGTGATCCTCGATCCGTACGAGCGCACGCTCGTCGGCACCGGTACGCGACGTTGAGCGGCACGCGGACCAGGGCGCGGTCCACCGGGCCGAGTACGGGTCGGTCGACCGGCCCGAGCGCGGGCGGGCGATGCACCGGGCCGGGCGCGGGTCGGTCCACCCGGCTCAGCGCCGTGCGGTTCACCGGCCTGAGCGCCGGGCAGTCCACCGGCCTGAGCGCGCTGTGGCGCCTCGTGCTCGCCGGGGCGTTGCTGTGCGGCATCGGGCTGCTGCCCTGGCTGTCCCGCACCGACCCCGCCCGTACCGTCCTCAAGGCGCGCGAGGCCGACCGCGAGCCCAGCCCCGAGCTTCTGGAGCCCCTGCGCTCCCAACTCGGCCTCGATGCTGGGCCGTTGACGCTGCTCGGCCGATGGCTCGCCGGACTGCCCCACGGCGACGCGGGCCGGTCCTGGATCTCGGGGACGGCCGTGGCCCCCTCGGTCGCCGAGGCGCTCGGCGTCTCGCTGCTGCTCATGGGCGGGGCGCTGGTGGTCGCGGCGGTCACCGCGGGCGCGGTGTGCGGGCGCACCCTGTGGCTCGGGCCGAGGCGGCGGGCCGCCCGGCGCGGGGCCGGTGCGGGAAGCGGCGGCGCGCTGTTCGCCGCGCTGCCCGAGTTCCTGCTGGCGTCCGTGCTGGCCGCCGTGGTCGGGGTGCGGCTCGGCTGGCTGCCCGCGGTCGGCTGGTACGGGCCGCGGTGGACGGTGCTGCCCTCGCTCGCCCTCGGCCTGCCCGCGGGCGCCCTGCTGGGCCGGGTCCTGGACGACGCCCTGCCCGGCGCGTTCGCGGAACCCTGGGCCCGGGCCGCCGCCGCACGCGGGCTGCCCGCCCGGCGGATCGCCCGCCACGCACTGCGGCGTGCCGTGCCCGGAGTGCTGCCGAACATCGGGCTGTTCGTGGTCGGGCTCACCGGCGGGGCGGTCGCCGTCGAGCAGGTCTTCGACATCCCCGGGCTCGGCCGGCTCACCCTGCAGGCGGCCATCGCCCAGGATCTGCCGGTGCTTCAGGCGGGCACCCTCGTCCTCGTCCTGCTCGCGGCCGTCGCCGGAGGTCTCGCCCGGCTCGCGGCCCGGCTGCTGCTCGGGCCCGCGCTGCGCGACGGGGCGCTGCTCTCGCTCCACCGGCCGTCCGCGCCGTCCGCCCGTTCCATTCCGCTGCTCTACGGCGCGCTCCTGCTCGCCGTCGTGGCGCTCGGTGCCCTCCGGGACCCGCTGGCCGTGGATACCGCCGCCCGGCTCACCTCCCCGTCCTGGGCGCATCCGTTCGGCACCGACGCGCTGGGCCGCGATCTGCTGGCCCGGGTGGGGCACGGCGCGCTGTCCACGCTCGCGCTCGCGGTGGCGGTGAGCGCCGCCGCACTGGTGGCGGGGGTGCTGCTCGGCCTGGTGCCCCGGCTGTCCGGCGGACTCGTCGAGACCGTGAACGCGGTGCCGCCCGTGCTCGCCGGGCTCCTGATCGCCGGAGCGGCCGGCCGCGGCCCGTACACCCCCGCGCTCGCCGTGGCCGCCGTCGCCTGGGCGCCGCTGGCCGCGCACACCTCCGCCCTGCTGCGGCAGCAGCGCGCCGCCACGCATCTTGCCGCCACCCGCGCACTGGGCGCCTCCCGCCGCCATCTGCTGCGCCGCCACCTCCTGCCCGCGGTCCTGCCCCCGGTCATCCGGCACGCCCTGCTGCGCCTGCCGGCCGCGGCGCTCGCCCTGGCCTCGCTGGGCTTCCTCGGCCTGGGCGCGCAGCCGCCGTCCCCGGAGTGGGGGCGGCTGCTGGCCGAGAACCACCCCTACGCCGAGCGCGCCCCGTGGACGGTCCTCGCCCCCGCCGCCGCGCTGGCCCTCCTCGGCGTCCTGGCGGTGACGGCGTCCGGCGGGGTGCGGTGGCCCCGCCGCCGCCTCCGCATCGACGACGGCCCGGGGCCCGGCGGAGACTGACGTCCCGGCCCGGCGGAGACTGACGTCCCGCCATGGTGAGACGATCGGGCCGTGGCCCTGGCCAACGCCAGCGACCACGGCCTGACCTGCGGCATCATCACCGACAACGGGACCCATGGGCTCAAGGTCGCCCGCCGTATCCGGACCGGCATCGTGCACATCAACGACCAGTCGGTGGCGGACGAGCCACAGGCCCGTTCGGTGGCATCAAACAGTCGGGGTACGGGCGGTTCGGCGGCCGCTGAGGCATCGAGGCGTTCAGCGACACCCGGTGGATCACCCTCGCCACCCGCACCCGCACTACCCCTTCCAGCGGCTGCGCGGCCCCTCGGCCCATCCCGGGGACTCAGCCCATCCCGGGGACTCAGCCCGTCCCCGGGACGCAACTCAGCCCAGGGATTCAGCTCATCCCGGGGATGAGGGGCACGGCTCCGGGGCGGCGCGCCGCCAGGCGCAGCATGCTGACCGTGGAGCGCACGACCCGCTCCTTGGCGCGTGCGGCCAGGCCACCGCGCAGCACCCCCTCGCGCGGGGAGTCGTCCGCCCGCACCAACTGGATCAGCCCGTCCCGGCGGCCCAGGCTCACGCACTGCACCACAAAGCGGAAGCGCAGCGGCTCCGGCTGTCGCCCCCGCGTCTCGGCGATGATCGAGGAGGCGGCGTGCGACCCGGCCGGGAGCGCGGTGGCACAGGCCATGCGCAGGGCACCGGCGGCCGAGGTGGTCATGGCCGCGGAGTCGCCCACCGCGTAGATCTCCGGATGGGACACCGAGCGCAGGGCGCCGTCGACGCTGATGCCGCCGGTGGGGTCGAGGCTGATCCCGGCGGCCTCGGCCAGCGCGGTGTTCGCGGTCATCGCGGTGGCCCAGACCACCGCGTCGGTGTCGATGTCCTCGGGGCCCGCCACCCGGCGGCCCTCCTCGATCCGGACACCGAGCCCGGTGAGCGTCGTCCGCACATGGGCGCGGCCCTTCGCCGACAGCCCCGTGCCGACCTCGTCGCCCGTGATCAGCCGGACCTTCCAGGCGTGCTGGGACTCGGCGATCTCGGCCGCGAGCTCGATGCCGGTGAGCCCCCCGCCGACCACCGTCAGCTCACCCGGGCCGTCCAGCAGCCGCTTGTGCAGTTCGGCCGCCGTTTCCGGGGTGTAGGCGCGCTCACCGGGGTCGGGGGTGCGGCTGCCGAGCGCGTACACCAGCCGGTCGTACGGAAGCCGGCGGCCGTCGTCGGTGGTGACCTGCCGGGCCGCCGGGTCGACCCGGGTGGCGCGGGCGGCCACGTGGACGATGCCGGCCCGCCGTGTCAGCGCGTCGAGCGGATGCGTGATGTCGGGCCGTCCGGCGGCCCGCTCGTGCAGCCGGACGCGTTCGGTGAAAGCGGTGCTCGGATCGACCAGGGTGACGCGGGTGTGCGGGGCCAGCCGCAGGGCGGCCATCAGCCCCGCATAGCCCGCGCCGAGTACCAGGACCTGCTGCTTCTCCATACCGGCGGCCTCCTTCTCGGATGGTGTTCATGAGGAGGACGACATAGCGGCTCCAGATGTGACGGTGATGCCGGTCACAGGTTCGGCAGGTCGAGATGGCGGAGCTTGTCGGGGTTGATGACCACGTCGATCTCGGTGATCAGACCTTGGTGCACGGAGAACGCGAAGACCACGGCCTGGCCGGCCGTGCGGTCGGCGATGACCAGGCCGGGGGCGTCGTTGACCGCGCAACGGTGCACCACCATCGTGGCCGGGTCGAAGCCCCGGGCGAGACCCTGGGCGAAGCGGGCCACCTTCTCGTTGCCCAGCACCGGGACCCGGGCCGCCGCCACCTTGCCGCCACCGTCCGAACGCCAGACGACCTCCGGATCCAGGATCTCCAGCAGCCCTTCCATGTCACCGCCCAGGACCGCCTGGAGAAACGCGTCCACGGCCCGCCGGTGCTCCCCGCGGTCCACCGAGCGCCGCGGCGCCTCCTCCCGGACCCGCTTGCGCGCCCGGGAGGCAAGCTGCCGTACGGACTCCGGGCTGCGGCCCACGACCTCGGCGATCTCGGGGAACGGCACCGAGAAGACATCGTGCAGGATGAACGCGGTCCGCTCCGCCGGGGTCAGCCGCTCCAGCACGGTGAGCAGCGCCAGCCCCACCGACTCGTCGAGCGTCACCCGGTCCTCAGGACCGGCGGTCGCCACCACCGGCTCGGGCAGCCAGGGGCCGATGTACGCCTCGCGCCGCACCCGCGCGGAACCCAGCAGGTCGTAGCAGATCCGGCTGATGACGGTGGTCAGATACGCGCGGGGGTCGGCGACCTCGTCCACGGGCAGCGCCTGCCAGCGCAGCCAGGTCTCCTGCACCGCGTCATCGGCGTCGGCGACCGAGCCGGTGATGCGATAGGCGACGGCCCACAGCCGGTCGCGCTGCTGTTCGAAGTCGGTCAGCTCTGCCATGTCCTGATCCTCTCGTCGGCCTGAGAGGGAGGACGAGATGGCGGCCGGAAGTGTGACAGACAGCCGCCTCCCGGGTGCGGCGGCGGTCTCCCCGGTGAGGCGGCGGCCTCGCGGGCGGTCCGGGCCCCTTCCGGTGGAGCGGTTGTGATCTTCCCGGCGGGGCGGGGCTGGCGCGGCGGCAAGGGCAGGCGTAAGCAGTAGATGTGCACATGCGGCAAGGTCACTCGGATCTGCGCCGGCCAAGGTGGCGTACCCGCGTCTTGGTCGTGATCCCCCTGCTGCTCATCGGCCTGATCACGCTCGGCGATGAGCTGACCCCGGCGAGCATCCGGCTCAGCCCGCTGCTGATCGCGGCCCCCGCCATGACCGCCTCGTTCGCCGGCCCCCTGCTCACCGCGTGCGTCGGGCTCCTGGCCGTGGCCGGACAGATTGCGTCGAACGCCTCGGACGGCGTCCTCGGCCGTCCCGGCCCCCAGGCCGAGGTGGTCACCCTGGCCCTGGTCTCGGCGCTGATCGTGCTGTTCCGCGCGGTCCTCGACCGGCATATGCGCGAGCTGAACCGGGTGCGGGCGGTGGCCGATGTGGCGCAGCGGGTCCTGTTGCGTCCGCTTCCCCTCCGGGTCGGACCGCTGCTGATCGCCTCGGTCTACCTCGCGGCCGAGCCGGGGGCGGAGATCGGCGGCGATCTGTACGCGGCGGCGCGCACCTCCAACACCACCCGCCTGATCATCGGCGATGTCCGGGGCAGCGGGCTGACCGCCGTCGCGGACGCCTCCCTGGTGCTCGGCGCCTTCCGTGCGATGGCCCACTGGCCCGTACCCCTGACCGATCTGGCGGCCCATTTGGACACCGCCCTGTCCGCCGAGCGGACCGAACCCCCCGACAAGGCGCCCGGGGCGGGGGAGTCGTTCGTCACCGCCGCCGTGCTGGAGATCCCCGACGACCAGCCGGTGGTCCGCCTCGTCAACTGCGGACATCCACCGCCGATCATGCTGTGTGACTCGGGTGTGAAGGCGCTGGAGGGCCATGCGCCCGCACTGCCGCTGGGCCTCGGCCATCTGGTGGCCGGCCGGTACCACAGCGAGGTCTTCCCCTTTGCGGAGGGCGATCAGTTGCTTCTCTACACCGACGGGGTCATCGAGGCGCGCAACAGCGAGGGCACCTTCTACCCGCTCGCCGAACGGCTCCCCGGATGGAACGGCGCCGGACCCCAGCACCTCGTCGACCGAGTGCACCGCGATCTGCTCTGCCACACAGGCGGCCACCAGGGCGATGACGCCGCCCTGGTCGTCCTCGAACGCCACGGGGCGGAGCCCTGATCCCGCCGGAGGGAGAGTCCAGGGGGCCGGGCGGGGAGCCGAGGGGGCCCGGGCGGGGAGCTGGGGCGGGGGCCGGTGTCGCCGATGCCCGCCGCCCGCGAAACCGCCCACGAACGGACATCAGCGCCAATCGCCCTTAAACTGGTCACATGGGCAGCGGGAATGGGGGCCCTGATCAAGGCCCCGAGGACTTCGGGCCGGATCCACTCGGCGACTTCCTCGCACGCTTCCTCGGGACCGGGCCAGCCGGGCAGCGGCCCGATTCACGACATGTCGACTTCGGCCGGCTGATGAGTGAGAACGCGCGGCATCTTGTCTCGGCCGCCGCCTCCTACGCCGCCGAACACGGCAGCACCGACCTCGACACCGAACATCTGCTGCGGGCCGCGCTCTCCTCCGAGCCCACCCGGACCATGGTCTCGCGTGCCGGAGCCGACCCCGACCGGATCGCCGCGGAGATCGACCGCGAGGCGGGGGGCGGCCCGCCGCGCAACTCGGTCGCCGTCACCCCGGCCGTCAAGCGGGCGTTGCTCGACGCCCATGAGATAGCCCGCTCACGAGGCTCCTCGTACATCGGCCCCGAACACGTACTGATCGCGCTCGCCGCCAACCGCGAGTCCACCGCCGGGCAGATCCTCAATGCCGCCCGCTTCGAACCCCGGGCCCCCGGTCCGCCCCAGACCGGCGGCCTCACGCCGAGCGCCCCCACCACCGATCAGCGGCCCGTCGTGGACCAGCGGAAGACCCCGAACCTCGACCGGTTCGGCCGCGATCTGACCGAACTGGCCCGCGAGGGGCGGATCGACCCGGTGATCGGCCGCGATGAGGAGATCGAGCAGAGCATCGAGGTGCTCGCGCGGCGCGGCAAGAACAACCCCGTGCTCATCGGCGAGGCCGGTGTCGGCAAGACGGCCGTCGTCGAGGGGCTCGCCCAGCGGATCACCGACGCCGATGTGCCGGACATCCTGCTCGGCCGCCGGGTCGTCCAGCTCGACATCGCGAGCGTCGTGGCGGGCACCCGCTTCCGCGGCGACTTCGAGCAGCGGGTCACCGGCATCGTCGATGAGATCCGCGCCAACTCCGACGAGTTGATCATCTTCATCGATGAGCTGCACACGGTTGTCGGCGCCGGCGGCGGTGGCTCCGAGGGCGGCCAGATGGACGCGAGCAATCTCCTCAAGCCGGCACTGGCCCGCGGCGAACTGCATGTGATGGGCGCGACCACGCTCCGGGAGTACCGCCAGTACATCGAGAAGGACGCCGCGCTCGCCCGCCGCTTCCAGCCCATCATGGTCCCCGAGCCCACCCCCGCGGACGCCGTCGCCATCCTGCACGGTCTCCGGGACCGCTACGAGGCCCATCACCAGGTCCGCTACACCGACGAGGCGCTGCTCGCCGCCGTCGAGCTCTCCGACCGCTATCTGACCGACCGTTTCCTGCCCGACAAGGCCATCGACCTCATGGACCAGGCCGGGGCCCGGGTACGGCTGCGCTCCAGCGGCCGCGGCACCGATGTGCGCGCCCTGGAGCGGGAGGTCGAGCAGCTCACCCGGGACAAGGACCAGGCCGTCGCGTCCGAGAGCTACGAACGCGCCACCTCCCTGCGGGACCGCATCGCCGAACTGAACACCCGGATCACGGAGGCATCCGGTACGCAGTACCACGGCGGGCGCGTCGCCGAGGTCACCGTCGAGGACATCGCCGAAATCGTCTCCCGGCAGACCGGAATCCCCGTCGC
Organism: Streptomyces violaceusniger Tu 4113; assembly: GCF_000147815.2. Taxonomy (NCBI): domain Bacteria; kingdom Bacillati; phylum Actinomycetota; class Actinomycetes; order Kitasatosporales; family Streptomycetaceae; genus Streptomyces; species Streptomyces violaceusniger. The sequence continues at coordinate 4,213,603 of NC_015957.1, forward strand.
CAGCCTGACCCAGGAGGAGCGCGATCGCCTGCTCGGCCTGGAGGAACACCTCCATCGGCGGGTCGTCGGGCAGGAGGAGGCCGTGGCCGCCGTGGCCGACGCCGTCCTGCGCGCCCGCGCCGGACTCGCCGACCCCAACCGCCCGAGCGGCAGCTTCCTCTTCCTCGGCCCCACCGGCGTCGGCAAGACGGAACTCGCCCGCGCACTGGCCGAGGCGCTCTTCGGCAGTGAGGACCGCATGGTCCGCCTCGACATGAGCGAGTACCAGGAGAAGCACACCGTCAGCCGCCTGGTCGGCGCGCCCCCCGGATACGTCGGGCACGAGGAGGCCGGGCAGCTCACCGAGGCGGTGCGCCGCCAGCCCTACTCCCTGCTGCTCCTGGACGAGGTGGAGAAGGGACACCCCGATGTCTTCAACATCCTGCTCCAGGTGCTCGAGGACGGCAGGCTGACGGACGCCCAGGGCCGCACCATCGACTTCAAGAACACCGTCATCGTGATGACCAGCAACCTCGGCTCGGAAGCCATCACCGGACGCGGCGGCCCCCTGGGCTTCGGCGGCGGTGACGACGAGGCCGACGAGGCGGCGCGCCGGGAGCGGGTGCTGCGCCCGCTGCGGGAGCACTTCCGGCCGGAGTTCCTCAACCGCATCGACGAGGTCGTCATCTTCCGCCGGCTCGCCGACGACCAGCTCCGGCAGATCGCCGATGTACTGCTGGAGGAGACCCGGCGCCGGCTGCGCGCCCAGGACGTCAGCGTGGAGTTCACCCCGCCCGCCGTCGAGTGGCTGGCCCGGCACGGACACCAGCCGGAGTACGGCGCCCGGCCGCTGCGCCGCACCATCCAGCGCGAGGTCGACAATCCGCTCTCCCGGATGCTGCTCAGCGGCACGCTGCCGGCCCACAGCCATGTCCGCGTCGATGTGGAGAACGAGAAGCTGGTCTTCCACACACAGGAGGCGGAGCGGACGGGGCCCCCCGGCCCGCCGGGCCAGGCGGAGCAGGCCGGGGGGCAGGCGGAGCAGTCCGGACGAACGGAGCAGCCCGGACGGACGGAGCAGCCCGGACGTACGGAGCAGCCCGGACGAACGGAGCAGTCGGACGAGCCGGGCGGCCCGGCCCGGCCCGAGTGGTAGCGCCACGGCACGGGGACCGGGCCGGGTCAACGACCCATCGTCAGACCGTCCTTCTTGGCGCCCCGGCTGAGCACCGCCTCCTGGATGGTGCTCAGGGCGCTGGTGTAACCCGGGTTGCCGGGGCTCTTCTCCAGGGCCCGGGGAAGGTTCACCAGGGAGATCGGATCGTTGTCCACGGCATGCGGGATGTACTCCGCCTTCTTCACCTCCCACGCCTTGCCCTCGGCGGTGGGCGGGGCGAAGGTGAAGCGCGCAGCCGAGCCCATCTGACCGCGCTTGTCGGGCATGATCCCGGCGATCTGGTCCCCCATGCCGTAGACCACCCAGGTGCCGTTGACCTTCTCGTACGCCTGGGGGATATGGGCGTGGGTGCCGATGATCAGGTCGATGTCGCGGCGGCCCCCGTCCTTGGAGGCGGTCAGCTTCTTGGCGAGCGCGAGCTGGAGTTTGTCCGGCGCCTGCTGCCATTCGGTGCCCCAGTGCACGCTGACGACGACCACATCGGCCCCGGCGCGCCGCGCGGCCCGCGCGTCCTTGATGATCCGCGCCGGGTTGATGAGGTTGACCAGCCACGCCTTGCCCTTGGGAACCGGGATGCCGTTGGTGCCGTAGGCGTAGGCGAGCTGCGCGACCTTGGCGCCACCGGCCTCCATCAGTGTGGGACGGGCGCTCTCCGCGGCGGAACGGGCCGATCCGGCGTGCTTGAGCCCGGCCTTGTCCATGGCGTCGAGGGTGCGGACCACCCCCTCGGGACCGGCGTCGAGGGTGTGGTTGGAGGCGGTGGAGCAGGAGTCGTAGCCGAGCCTCTTCACGGCCGAGGCGAGCTGCGGAGGCGTCTTGAAGGTCGGATAGCCGGTGAACGGCCCGTGGGCGGCCCCGTAGACGGTCTCCATATGGCAGATGGCCAGGTCGGCCTGGGCGACGACGGGCGTGGCCGCCCGGATCATGCGTTGGAAGTCATAGCCGTCACCGCCCGCGTCCGCCTGTGCCTGCCGGATGACCGAGGCGTGCACCAGCAGATCGCCGGTGGCCACCAGGGTGAAGCCCTTCATGGCCCCGCTCCTGGCCGGTGCGGTTCTCGACGGCTTCTCCTCGGCCTTGGGGGTGGCCGGTGTCCCGCTGCCGCACGCGGTGGCGGCGCCGAGCAGGGCGATGGCGAGCAGCGCCGTCCGATGGCGTGGGTGAGGGGACACGGTGCACTCCGCACTGGTCCGGGCCATACCGGACCCTATTGTTCTGATTGTCGGATTGTCATATTTATATGCACGACATCCGGAGGGGTCGCGGAGTGAGGGGGAGCTTCACCGGTTCGGCCGACCGGATGTACCCGATGGGCCCGGCCAACCCCTGTTCGGTGCCCATCGATGGGACAATGCGCGCCTGCCGCGCGGCGTCGCGGCCCCGGCGGTTCCCCAGGCGGCCGTCCGTCGCATAACTCCCTTGTGAACATGGGCGGTTAGCCATGCGCGTGGGGTGCGGAGCTGACACCATGGGGTGTGCCCGCTCGCGACATACGGCGGGACCTCGGGGGAGGACGCTCCATGCAGAACGGCCGGCCCAGCATCACCGCCCGCGGCGCCGCCGCGTTCCGCGCGGCCCACCAGGAGCTGGAGGACGGCCGGGTGTTTCACGATCCGCTGGCGCTCCGTATCCTCGCCGCCGACGCGGACGACCACCTCCTCGAGGCGGCCTTCCGGCCCGAGCGCGAGGATGTGCGGCTGTCCGTGGCCGCCCGCGCGCGGTTCGCCGAGGACGCCGTCGCCGCCGCCGTGACGCGCGGGGTGCGGCAGGCGGTGGCGCTGGGGGCGGGGCTCGACACCTTCGGCTGCCGCAATCCGTACGAGGCGGAGGGCTTGCGGGTGTTCGAGGTCGACCATCCCGCGACCCAGGAGTGGAAGCGCGGTCGGCTGGCCGCCGCGGAGATCCCCGTACCGCCCTCACTGACCTTCGCACCGGTCGACTTCGAGCGGCAGAGCCTGGCCGACGGGCTGACGGCGGCGGGCTTCGACCCGGCCCGCCCGGCGTTCTTCAGCTGGCTCGGGGTGGTGCCGTATCTGACGCACACCGCCGTGCTGGACACGCTCGGCTTCATCGCGGGCCTGCCGGACGGCTCAGGAGCCGTCTTCGACTACGGCGAGCCGCCGGACACGCTGCCACCGGAGCAACGCGCCGTGCACGAGGCCCGCGCGGCATGGGCCGCCGAGGCCGGTGCGCCCTTCCTCAGTTTTTTCACCCCGGAGGAACTCGCCCGAGACCTGCACCGGCTGGGCTTCTCCGCGCGGGAGGACATCCGCTACGGCGACCTCACGGCCCGGTACGAGAGCGGCCACCGCATGGCCGACGGGTACGGGGACCTGGGCGCCCATGTGATCCACACCTGGATCCAGGGCTGAGCCCGGACCGCCGGTGGCGGCCCGGGCCTCGTCAACTTGCCTATCAGCGAAGCGACTTGGTGAGTCCACCGGCGGCGGTCACCGGTACGGTGACACGGCTGCCGCCCAGGTCCACTGTCACCTTCGCCCCGGTCGGATCCTCGAAGTAGAGGAAGTCGGCGTCGGTGCCACCGAGGACCAGCCCCAGCCGATGGCCCGGCTTGATCTCGTAGTCGTTCGGCAGTGTCTTCCAGGTGATCCGGTAGGGCCGGCCGGGGGTCATCGGCTCGGGGGTGGTGAGCGAGTGGCGGTTCTGGGCGTCCATCCAGCCGCGGGCGATCACCTCGGAGGATTTGCGCGCCGTCACATTGGCGGTGTTCTGGTAGCAGGCGTCGTCCTGGGCGGTGCTCTCCCCGTGGCAGGATTCCTCGTCCAGCCCCTGCAGACCGTCATGGATCCTGTTCTGGGGCTCGTTGCGGTTCCAGTCGATCCGTTCGTCCTCGCCGTAGTCCACGAGCAGCGCGGTGAGGTTCGACGTCGGTTTGTCGAGCGTGACCCGCAGATCCGCGGTGGGCGTGCCGGAGAGCCGTACTCCGGTGCGTAGCGGTGGGGTGAGGAACGCCAGCCGGCCCGGACGGCTCGCCGACGGGTCGGCCGTGAGATCCGCCTCGCTCAGTTTGGTGTCGGTGAAGGTCCCGGTGCCGCTCGCGGGGCTCAGCGCCAGCGAGCCGTCGGGCCCGGGGTGCAGGGGCACCGAGGAAGTGCGCGCGGGCCAGTCGGCCTGGGTCGTCCAGGTGGCCGGGCCGGTCTGCAGATCGACCCGGGGCTCGTCCATGATTCCGTTCTGGACGCCGTAGAGCCAGTGGTCGAACCATCGGTGCACGGTGTCGACCCACTGTGCGCGCCGACCGGGCCAGTCGAACGGATCGGTGTGCCCGTAACGGCCCAGCCACAGCTTGCGTGGCACATCGCGCTCGGCCAGCGGGGCCCACCAGTTCGCGAACTGGTCGATCCGTACGTTGTAGTCGCTGAGGTCGTGTGCCGCGAGGACGCTCGCGCGCACCTTGTTGACCTCGGGCGCCGGCTGCGCGATGTAATTGCGCTCATGCCAGTGGGCGTTGTAGTTGCCGGTGGCGTCGTCCTCGCCGGCCTGCAGCCGGTCGCGCACCGCCTGGCACTTCTGGGGTGGGTCGGTGTCCAGCGCCGTCGTCAGGTAGGAGGCGAAGCCATTCCAGTGCTTGGCGCCGTTGGTGCGGGCGAAGTCGTACCACGAGCTCATCCCGGAGATCGGGACGATGGTCTCCAGGCCCTTCACACCGGTGCCGGCCACGGCGTTGGCCAGCATGCCCTCGTACGAGTGGCCGATCATGCCCACTTTGCCGGTGGACCAGGAGGCTTTCACCTCGCTGCCGTCGGCCGCGTACGCCGTGGCCCGGCCGCCCAGCCAGTCGATCGTCGCCTTGGCGGCCGCCACGTCGGAGGCGCCGCCGACCGTCAGACAGCCGTCGGATCTGCCGGTCCCGGTCACATCCACATCGACCACGGCGTAGCCGCGCGGCACGAAGTAATTGTCATAGAAGAGAGGGAACTTGGCGGGGGCGCCCTGGGCGTCGTAGCTCTTCCGCTCCGACTCGAACCCGCGGCCCACGGTGTCGTTGTAGGGGCTGGCCGACATGATGACCGACACCTTGAGACCTTGCTGGGTCTCCTTGGGCCGGATGACGTCCACCGCGACCCGGTCCTTGTGTCCATCGCCGTCACTGTCGACGGGCGTCTGGACCATGAGGTGCTCGCGCACGGCATCCGGATACGAGAACACCGGCTGGGTACGGCCGTCCACCACCCGGGCACCGGGCTGGGCGGACGTCCGGGCCGACGCGGGCCCGGCGGGCAGTGCGGCAAGGGCTGTCGATATCGCGACCGCGGCGATCACGACGCCGCGCCATCGTGAGGTGAGCATACGGACCTCCTGGCCACGGCCCCCGCCCCGGGATCGGGAGTCGGCGGCGACCGGTCGGCGATCCCGGGGTTCCGGGGCCATGGAGGCTACTCGGCGATTTTCGTACGCATGGTCCAGCGAAAGATCGCTGTGGTGATGTCAGCGGAATCGCTGACGAGTTCGAAGTGCTCGTATCCATCGCGATGCTGGATTTTGAGCTTCCTGCTGGTGAGGGTCGATCGCCCGGTCTGGAATGCCCGGGGCAGATCGTCCGGTCCGCCTTCGAGGACGACCTCGATCGGGCTGCCGTCGGACAGATAACTGACGTGATCGCTCATATGTCCACCTCCTTACGCGGTCTTCCTCATGCGGGAACATGCAGTTCCAGCCGGTCATCCGAGGTGAGGATGGCGCGCTGCATGTCCTGCAGGGCCCGGCACGGTTCGAGCCCGAGTTCCTCATTGAGCGTCTTGCGCGCCGCTTGATACACATGCAATGCGTCCGCCCGGCGGCCACAGCGGTAGAGCGCCAGCATCAACTGACGGTGGAGTGCCTCCCGCAAAGGATGCTCGGTGGTCAACTGGTAGAGATCGCTCACCAGTTCACGATGGCGGCCGAGCATGAGCCGGGAATCGGTCAGCATCTCGATGCATTCCAGCCGGGCTTCCTTCAGCCAGGTCTGAAAACCTTCGAGGATCGGCCCATGGCATACATCATCCAGCAACGGATCGCGCCAGAGATCGAGTGCGCTTTCGAAAGTGGCCGTGGCCTGCTGGTAGCGCCGCTCCCTGAGATGATCCCGGCCCTCGCACACCAGTCGTTCGAAGCAGTGGAAGTCGAGGCGATCGGGGCCCAGCCGCAGGACATATCCCGGTGGGCGGGTGAGAACGGGGCTTTCGCTCTGGCCGGGCCGGCGCAGGAACTTACGGATCTGGGAGACATACACATGGAGCCCGGCGATCGCCCGGCGCGGCGGATACTCTCCCCAGATCTCCGCGATGAGTTGGTCGATCGGGACCACCTGATCGGCGCGGACGAGAAGAACGGTCAACAGGACCTCGATCTTCCGCGCCCTGATGGTTAATTTCCGCTCTCCTTCTACCACCCGGAGAGGTCCCATGATCTCATATCGCACGATGTGCCCCATCCGAGTCGCCGACGAGTGCGGTCATGGGACAGTCGGCGCCTTTGCCGGAAGTGCCCGCGGTGTTTTCTGGCTGTTTCCTCGATGTCGAGGGCCGTCTGCTTCTGGAGGCGCACATATGTGCGGGGCGGGCTCTGGTGGCTCTGGTGATCCGCGCGGATCGCCGTTCCGGGCCGTCCGGGTGGCGCTCGGCAATTGTCACGTCCCCGGAGTCCGGCGACCCCGGAGGGGATGGGAAGTGGGCGCTTGCTGAGCCGCTTGCGTGTGGAAAGTGGTCCGGTCGCGCCCCTCTGTGCGGGGACGGGCGGTGCCGCCGGATCCACTGACGCACGCCGTTCGCGACTGCCATTACTCACCCCTCTTTTATCGCGGGCCCTGCCGAGGAATCAGAGAACGGACAAGATCGACGCCTTCGGCGGGTGCCCCACATCTAAGCAAGTCCTATGACTACCCACCTCACCTAGAATCCGGATATACGCGCCCTCGAGGCGGCGTCCTCGACAGGGCGGAGCGGGTATTCGCAATACGTCCGGAAGATCGGAATCCGGATATCCCCGCACTTGAGGTGGTGCAGTCCGCGAATGAGAATACGCGGATCGCATCGGCCGGGACAAGCGAATCTTGCTGGATCATGGAGCCCTTGGCGCCGCTTTGATGAGGAGTGGAGAATTCCGGCTCCGCGGGGCCCATGAAGGGGATGTCGAATAACCGTCAGGTTTGTTCGTGATTCAGGGCTTGTGGGCCACCACGATCGCGCAACCGGCGCTGGGCACGGTGGGGAGCGCCGACTTGGCGGCGTCCAGTACCTCCTGGACGCTGACCCCGTGCTGCGCCTCGAACTCCCGGCGGCAGCGCAGGATGCCGTCGATCATCCGGTTGGCGGTGTCCTTCGTGTTCTCGGTGACATCGGTCAGCTCGTCGAGCACCAGCCCCGCGTCACCGATCAGACCGGGCCAGTCCTCCAGCCGGGTCAGCGAGGTGACCACATCGGGATCGGCGTCCGGCTGGTAACTGCCGTCGCTCGGCGGGGTGACATCGGTGAGCACCACCCGGCCCCCGGATCCCAGCACACGGGCCATCTCCCGCAGCGCCGTCGGGCGGTCCATATGATTGATCGATTCGAATGCGAGTACGGCGTCGAAAGCCGCGTCGTCGAAAGGCATGGCCATGGCGTCGGCGTATTGGAATGCCACCTGGTGGGACAGGTCGGCCAGCCGGGCGGATTCGGTCGCCTGTTTGACCTGGAGCTCGCTGATCGTGATGCCCAGGACATGGGCACCGGCGGCGGTCGCCACGCGCATCGCGGGTTTCCCGATACCGCAGCCGACATCCAGTACCCGGTCTCCCGCCCCCACCCGCAGCCGTTCGATCAGCAGATCCGTGAAGCGATCGGTGGCCTCCTGGACCGAACGGGTATCGGACGGGCCGTCCCAGTAGCCGAAGTGGAAGTTGTCGTCCCACGCCATCTGCAGAAGCGGTCCCAGCGAGCTGTAGTAGTCCGACACCGTGCCGCCTGGTGGCACGGCCGATGGAGATGTCATGGCACTCCTCCTGTGTGCTCGGAGATCGGGTCGGCCAAGGGCGCATAAAGGGCTCACCCGCTCAGCGATGGTCATGGGTTCCGGTAACGCGTCTCTAAAGTCACCGGCCGTGGCCTATTTGGTCTTGCTTTAGAGCCGCGCCCCACGATGGGCCACGTGCTCGCACCGATCATCAATCCGGAGCGGGAGTGCCGCCCATGACCCAGAACACCCGGAACACGCAGATGTTCTCCCAGCGCCATATGGGGTGCGATGGATAGCGCCGCGCCCACCCGGACACCTCAGCAAGCGGAGCCCATCGCCGTGGTGGGAATGGCCTGCCGCCTGCCGCACGCACCCAGTCCGTCAGCCTTCTGGCGGCTGCTGCGGCAGGGCGGGAACGCCGTCACCGCCATGCCGGAGGACCGCCGCCGGACCGACACCGCCGCCACCGGCACCGCCGCCACCGCGGCCGGCGACGGCCCCGACCGGCCCGCCCCGACCTGGTACGGCGGCTTCCTGGACCGCGTCGACACCTTCGACGCCTCCTTCTTCGGCATCTCGCCCCGCGAGGCGACGGCCATGGACCCCCAGCAACGGCTGATGCTCGAACTCGCCTGGGAGTCGTTCGAGGACGCGGGAATCCGCCCCGGAACACTGAAGGACACCCCGACCGGTGTGTTCGTCGGCGCCATCTGGGACGAATACGCCACCCTGCTGCGCCGGGACACCACCGCGGCCACCCGGCACGCCATGACCGGTGTCCACCGCAGCATCATCGCCAACCGGGTCTCCTACGGATACGGTCTACGCGGCCCGAGCCTCACCGTGGACACCGCACAGTCGTCCTCGCTGGTGGCCGTCCACACGGCCTGCGAGAGCCTGCGGCGCGGGGAGTGCACCCTGGCGCTGGCCGGCGGTGTCAACCTCATCCTCACCGAGGACAGCATGACGGCCGCCGCCGCCCAGTTCGGCGGGCTCTCCCCGGACGGGCGCTGCCACACCTTCGACGCCCGCGCCAACGGTTTCGTCCGCGGTGAGGGCGGTGCGGCGGTCCTCCTCAAACCACTTGCCGCGGCCGTACGCGACGGCGACCCGGTGTACTGCGCCATCCATGCCGGTGCCATCAACAACGACGGCGCCACCGACGGGCTGACGGCTCCCAGCCCGGCGGCCCAGGAGGACGTGGTGCGAACCGCCCACCGGCGGGCCGGAGTCGCACCCGACGACGTCCAGTACGTCGAGTTGCACGGCACCGGAACCCCCGTCGGCGACCCCGTCGAAGCGGCGGCGCTCGGTGCCGCGCTCGGCACCGCCCGGACGGACGGCACACCCCTGCTCGTCGGCTCCGCCAAGACCAACGTGGGCCACCTCGAAGGCGCCGCGGGCATCGTGGGCCTCCTCAAGACCGCCCTCGGCATCCGGCACCGCCTGCTCCCGGCCAGCCTCCACTTCACCACCCCGAACCCGCGGATCCCGCTGACCGGGCTCGGACTGCGGGTCCAGGACCGGCTCGGCGACTGGCCCCGCCCGGACCGGCTGCTGCTCGCCGGGGTCAGCTCGTTCGGCATGGGCGGCACCAACTGCCATCTCGTCCTCGGCGAAGCGCCCGCTCACGCGTCCGCCTCCGTGCCCGCACCCGTGCCCGCACCGGCCGACACCCCCGCGCCCCCGGTGGTGGCCTGGCCGATCTCCGCGAAGACCGACGCGGCGCTGCGCGCCCAGGCCGGGCGGCTGCGCGACCACCTAACGGACCACCCCGACCTCTCCCCGGCCGACATCGCACACTCCCTGGCCACCACCCGCACCGCCTTCGATCACCGCGCCGTGCTCCTCGGCGCGGACACCGACGAGCTGCTGAGCGGGCTGGACGCGCTGGCCGCTGGCGCGGAGACCGCCGGGGCGGTGCGGGGCAGGGCCGTGGACGGCGGCCTCGCCTTCCTCTTCAGCGGCCAGGGCAGCCAGCGAGCGGCCATGGGACATGAGCTGTATGCCGCCTATCCGGTCTTCGCCGCGGCGTTGGACGAGGTGTGCGACTGCCTGGACGCACGGCTGGCGGAGCCGCTGCACGAGGTGATGTCCGCCCAAGCCCCGTCGCTGCGGGCGGCGTTGCTCGACCGGACCTCGTACACCCAGCCCGCGCTGTTCGCCATCGAGGTGGCTCTGTACCGGCTGGCCGAATCCTGGGGGCTCACCCCCGGCCATGTGATGGGCCACTCGGTCGGCGAGATCGCCGCGGCCCATGTGGCCGGTGTGCTCACCCTGCCCGACGCCTGCGCTCTGGTGGCCGCCCGCGGCCGGCTGATGCAGTCGGTCACGGCGAAGGGGGCCATGGCCGCGCTGCAGGCCGACGCGGACGAGACCGCCGGACTGCTCGCCGGATGGGACGACCGGCTGGACATCGCCGCCGTCAACGGGCCCTCGTCCGTGGTGATTTCGGGCGACCACGACGCCGTCCACGCGGCCGCCGCCGTCTGGCGTGACCGTGGCCGCAAGGCCCGGCTGCTGAAGGTCAGCCACGCCTTCCACTCGCCGCATATGGACGGCATGCTCGACGAACTGCGCGCCGTCGCCTCGGAACTGACCTTCTCCACACCGGCCGTCCCCCTCGTCTCCAATGTGACGGGACGGCTCGCCACCGCCGCAGAACTCGCCTCACCCGACTACTGGGCCCGGCACGCCCGCCACGCGGTGCGTTTCATGGACGGTGTGCACACCCTCCTGGACGCCGGTGTCACCACCTTCCTCGAACTCGGACCGGACGCCCCGCTCACCGCCATGACGCGCGAATGCCTCACCGCACGGCCGGGCGCGGCCCCCGGGCGGGCGCGCCCGGCCGCCGTGGCGGCGCTGCGCCGCGACCGCTCCGAGGTGCGCACCTTCGCCACCGCCATGGCCCAGGCGTATGTCCGCGGCGCCGAAGTGGCCTGGGACCGGGCCTGCGCCGGACATCCCCGACGGCGGGTCGCCCTGCCGACGTACGCCTTCCAGCGGGACCGCTACTGGCCCGGCGCCCCACCCGAATCCACCGCGACGGCCACCCCCGCCATCGGGACCTCCACCCACCCCATCGGGACGGACCGCGCCCCGGACCCGGCGCCGCCCACAGATGAGTCGGCCGAGCCTGCCGACGCGGGGTGGCGCCGCGACCCGCTGGACACCGTACGGACACATGTGGCCCTCGTCCTCGGGCACTCGGCGCCGGGCGCCATCGATCCCAGCCTCACCTTCAAGGAGCTGGGCTTCGACTCGCTCGCGGCCACCGAACTGAGCGAGCGGCTCGGCGCGGCCACCGGGCTGCCCCTGACCGCCACGCTCACCTTCGACCACCCCACGCCGCTGGCCGTCGCCGACCGGCTGCGGGCCCACACCACCCCCGCCACCGACTCCTCCGCTGCGGCCATGGCCACCACACCGCGCGACGCCGGGGAACCGATCGCGGTGGTCGCCATGGGCTGCCGCTTCCCGGGCGGGGTCGACTCGCCGGAGGCGCTGTGGCGGCTGGTGGCCGAGGGAGCCGACGCGATCGGGGAGTTCCCCCGGGACCGCGGCTGGGACCTGGCCGGACTCTTCGACCCCGACCAGGACCGCCCCGGCACCAGCTACGCCCACGAGGGCGGCTTCCTCCACGACGCACCGGAATTCGACACGGAGTTCTTCGGCATCAGCCCCCGCGAGGCGCTGGCCACCGACCCCCAGCAGCGGCTGTTGCTGGAGACCGCGTGGGAGACCTTCGAACGGGCGGGCATCCGCTCCACCGCCCTCCGGTCCAGCCCGACCGGGGTGTTCGTCGGAGTGACGGCCCAGGACTACGGCCCCCGGCTGCACGAGGCACCCAAGGGACTCGACGGCCATCTGCTGACCGGCGGCACCCCGAGCGTGGTGTCCGGCCGGGTGGCGTTCACCTTCGGCCTGGAGGGGCCCGCGGTCTCGGTGGACACGGCGTGTTCGTCGTCGCTCGTGGCCGTCCATCTGGCGGTACGGGCACTGCGGCAGGGCGAGTGTGCGCTGGCCCTGGCCGGCGGGGTGACCGTGATGGCCGCACCCGGCATGTTCACCGGCTTCTCCCGCCAGCGGGGGCTGGCCCCCGACGGGCGGTGCAAGCCGTTCGCGGCGGCAGCCGACGGCACCGGATGGGGCGAGGGCGTCGGCCTGCTGCTCCTGGAACGGCTCTCCGACGCACGGCGGGAGGGCCACCGGGTGCTCGCGGTGATCCGGGGCTCGGCCGTCAACCAGGACGGCGCCTCCAACGGCCTGACCGCGCCCAACGGCCCCTCCCAGCAGCGGGTGATCCGCCAAGCCCTCGCCGACGCGCGGCTGTCGCCGTCCGAGGTGGACGCCGTCGAGGCGCATGGCACCGGAACCACCCTCGGCGACCCGATCGAGGCCCAGGCCCTGCTCGCCACCTACGGGCAGGAGCGGACCGGAGACCGGCCTCTGTGGCTGGGCTCGCTCAAGTCCAACATCGGCCACACCCAGGCCGCCGCCGGCGTGGCGGGCGTCATCAAGATGGTGATGGCCATGCGGCACGGACTGCTGCCCGCCACCTTGCACATCGACGCGCCCAGCCCGCATGTCCACTGGGACGGCGGCGCGGTGCGCCTGCTGACCGAGCCGCTGGAGTGGCCGCGCGACGAACGCCCCCGCCGCGCCGGCGTGTCCTCCTTCGGCATCAGCGGCACCAACGCTCATCTGATCGTGGAACAGGCCCCCGAGCCGGAAACCGCACCCGCCGGGGCGCGGACGGACGAGGACGACCGGCCAGTGCCCTGGGTGCTCTCCGCCCGGAGCGCCGAGGCCCTCCGGGGACAGGCCCGGGAGCTGGCCGCCCGCATGGCCGCCGACAACGCCCCGTCAGCCGGGGAAGTGGGCTGGTCACTGATCACCACACGGACGGCGTTCGAGCACCGCGCGGTGGTGGTCGGCGAGGACCGCGCCGAACTCACCGCCGCCCTCCAGGCATTGGCATCCGAGGGCACCCACCCGGGCGTGGTGCACACGGGCACGGCCGCCACCACGGGCGGCGCGGGCCCGGTGCTGGTCTTCCCCGGGCAGGGCTCGCAGTGGGCCGGGATGGGTGCCGGACTGCTGGACGCCTCGCCGGTGTTCGCCGCCCGGGTGGCGGAGTGCGAACGAGCGCTCGCACCCCACGTCGACTGGTCGCTCACGGATGTCCTGCGGGGGGCCGAAGGCGCCGACCTGAGCCGAGTGGACGTGGTGCAGCCGGTGCTCTGGGCGGCGATGGTGTCCCTGGCCGCCGTATGGGCCGAGTACGGTGTGCGGCCCGCCGCCGTGGTGGGCCACAGCCAGGGCGAGATCGCGGCGGCCGTGGTGGCGGGAGCGCTGTCCCTGGAGGACGGCGCGAAGGTCGTGGCGCTGCGCAGCAGGGCTTTGCGGCGACTCGCCGGCGGCGGGGCCATGGCCTCCCTCGGCGTAGGTGAGGAACAGGCCGCGGAGCTGCTGTCCGGGCTCGGCGACCGGGCCGCCGCGGTAGTGGTGGCGGTGGTGAACGGGCCCGAGTCCACTGTGGTGTCCGGTCCGCCGGAGCAGGTGGCCGCCGCCGCGACCGTCTGCCGGAAGGCGGGCGAGCGGGCGCGGATGATCGAGGTGGACTACGCCTCGCACAGTCCCCAGGTCGACGAGATCGCGGAGGAACTCACCGAGCTGCTCCGGGGAGTTGAGCCGGTCGGCGCGTCCGCATCCGGGGTGGTGTTCTACTCCACCGTGACCGGTGGCCGGGCCGATGCCTCCGTCCTGGACACGGGCTATTGGGTGCGGAATCTGCGGGAGCGGGTGCGGTTCGCCGAGGCGGTCCAGGCGCTGCTGGCCGATGGCCACCGGGTGTTCATCGAGGCCAGCACCCACCCCGTCCTCACCATGGCGATGCGGGAGAGCTTCGAGCACGCGGAGAGCGGCGCCGCCGCGGTGCCCACCCTGCGGCGTGACCACGGGGACCTGGCCCAGCTCACGAAGTCGGTCGCGCAGGCGTTCATCGCCGGGGCCGAGGTGGACTGGTCGGCTGCCTTCCCGGCCGACCCCACGCCTCGTACGGTCGATCTGCCCACGTACGCCTTCCAGCGCCGCCGCTACTGGCTGGACACCCCCGGCGGGTCCGGCGGGGACCCCGGCGCCCTCGGCCTGGTCGCCGCGGACCATCCGTTGCTGGGCGCCGCGGTGCGACTCGCCGACGGCAGCGGCCATGTGCTGACCGGACGTCTCTCCCCGCAGACGCACGGCTGGCTCACCGACCATGTGGTGGCGGGCGTGGCCCTGGTCCCCGGAACCGTGCTGCTGGAGTGGGCGCTGCGGGCGGCCGACGAGGCGGGCTGCGGTGTGGTGGAGGAGCTCGCGCTGCGGCTGCCGCTGGTGATGCCCGCGACGGGCGGCCGGTGTGTCCAGGTGATGGTGGGCCCGTCCGCCGACGACGGGCGCCGCGACATCGCGGTCTACTCCCTCCCCGACGACGCCCTTCGCACGGGTGGGGACACCGACTGGATCTGCCATGCCGCGGGCGTGCTCGGCCCTGCCGTACCGGAGAGCCGAGCGGCGGAGCTGCTCGGGACATGGCCGCCGCCCGGAGCGCGGCCGGTGGACACCGACGGGTTCTACGAACGGATCGCCGCATCCGGATACGCCTACGGAGCCGCGTTCCAGGGCCTGCGCGCGGTATGGCGGGACGGCGCCGACCTCCTGGCCGATGTGGAACTGCCCAAGGCCGCGGGAGAGCCCAATGGGTTCGGTATCCACCCCGCCCTGCTGGACGCGGTGCTCCATCCGACGCTGCTGCCCGGCCATCCCGATGCCGGGCCGGAGCCGGGCGAGGGCCGGATGTGGCTGCCGTTCACCGTGAGCGGCGTGTCCCTGTGGGCGGCCGAGGCCACCGCCGTACGGGTGAGGCTCACCGCCCGTCCGCAGGCCGCCGAGGGCGAGCGGGAACTGCGGGTGATCGTCGCCGACGCCGTGGGAGCCCCGGTGCTGACGATCGACGCACTGCTGCTGCGTCCCGCCGAGGCCGATCAGTTGCGATCCCTCAACACCGGCCAGGTGGCCACCGATGGCGGTGGCGGGGGAAGCGTACGGCGGCGTACCGCCGCCGCCGAAGCGCCGTCCGTCGACTGGGCCGCCCGGCTGGCGCGGCTGTCGGCCCTCGACCGGTATCGCACGCTTCTCGGCCTGGTGCGCGACCACGCCGCCACCGTGCTGGGCCACACCGATGCCGATGCGGTGCGCGCCGACGCCAGCTTCAAGGAGCTGGGCTTCGAGTCCCTGACCGCTGTCGAACTGCGCGATCGCCTCGCGGCCGCCACGGGTCTGCGGCTGCCCGCGGCCTTGATCTTCCGGCATCCCACCCCGGAAGGCATCGCCCACCACCTTGTGCGACGGCTGACCTCGGACGGCACCGCCGCCACCCCCACCGCGATCGTCCCGCCGAGCACGCAGGTGCCACGGCAGCCGACGGATGAAATGAGCGCGGCCCAAAGGCTGGAGTCCGCCTCGGCGGATCAGGTCCTTGAGTTTATTGACAACGAGCTTGGAGTGTCCTGAATGTGCCGGGCGCGACGATCGCTGAAGGCCGGGTGACCCTCATGGCCAACGAAGAGAAGCTGGTCGAGTACCTCAAGCGCGTTTCCGCCGATCTGCACGATACGCGTCTGCGCTTGCGCGAGGTGGAGGAGCGTTCCCACGAGCCGGTGGCCGTGGTCGGCATGGCCTGCCGCTTTCCCGGCGGGGTCACCTCCCCGGAGGAGCTGTGGGAACTGCTCGTCTCCGGTGTCGACGCGATCGGGGACTTCCCGACGGACCGCGGCTGGGACCTCGAGAACCTCTACCACCCCGATCCGGAGCACTACGGCACGAGCTGTGTCCGGCACGGCGGATTCGTCGAAGCGGACCGGTTCGACGCGGCGTTCTTCGGCATCAGCCCCAGGGAAGCGCTCGCCATGGACCCGCAGCAGCGGCTGGTGCTGGAGATGGCCTGGGAATCCCTTGAACGGGCCGGTATCGATCCGGTGTCGCTCAAGGGGACCCGCACCGGTGTCTACGCCGGTGTGTCCAGCCAGGACTATCTGTCCCGGGCCCCACGCATCCCCGAAGGATTCGAGGGCTACGCCACCACGGGCGGACTCACCAGCGTGATCTCGGGCCGGGTGGCCTACACCTTCGGTCTGGAAGGGCCGGCGGTGACAGTGGACACCGCCTGCTCGGCCTCACTGGTGGCCATGCATCTGGCGGTGCAGGCGCTGCGGCAGGGGGAGTGCACCCTGGCCCTGGCGGGCGGTGTCACCTCGCTCGCCACCCCCATCATGTTCACCGAGTTCTCCCGGCAGCGCGCACTTGCCCCGGACGGCCGGTGCAAGTCCTTCGCCGCCGACGCGGACGGCACCGGCTTCTCCGAAGGCGTCGGCCTGGTGGTGCTGGAGCGGCTTTCGGAGGCACGGCGCAACGGCCATCGAGTGCTGGCGGTGATCCGTGGCTCGGCGATCAACCAGGACGGCGCCAGCAACGGTCTCACCGCGCCCAACGACGTGGCCCAGGAACGTGTCATCGGCCAAGCCCTGGCCAATGCCCAGCTTACCCCGGGCGATGTGGACGCCCTCGAGGCACACGGCACCGGCACCAAACTCGGCGACCCGATCGAGGCCGAGGCCCTGACCGCCACGTACGGCCGGAACCGCCCCGCCGACCGGCCACTGCTGTTGGGCTCGCTGAAGTCCAACATCGGCCATACGCATGCGGCGGCCGGTGTGGCAGGCGTGATCAAGATGGTGATGGCGCTCCGGCACCCACAACTGCCCGCGAATCTGCACCTCGACGTCGCCACCCCGCATGTGGACTGGGAGGACAGCGGGCTGCGGCTGCTGAACGAAGCGATGGAGTGGCCCCGCCTGGAACGCCCCCGCCGTGCGGCGGTCTCCTCGTTCGGCATCTCCGGTACGAACGCCCATCTGATCCTGGAGCAGGCGGCTGAGGACGATGCGCCAATGGCCCCGGCCTGCTCGGACGCGAGCACGGTTCCGTGGGTGCTCTCGGCCCGGAGCAAGGAGGCGTTGCGGGGGCAGGCGGTGGCGTTGGCTGAGCGGGTGGGTGGGGATTCGGGGTTGTCGGCGGTGGACGTGGGGTGGTCGTTGGTCACTTCGCGGTCGGTGTTTGAGCATCGGGCGGTGGTGGTGGGCGGTGACAGGGCCGAGTTGTCGGCTGCTGTGGAGGCGTTGGCGGGGGGTGTGTCGCATCCGGGTGTGGTGCAGTCGGGTGTTGCTGCGGTGGTGGGTGATGTGGGTCCGGTGTTGGTGTTTCCGGGTCAGGGTTCGCAGTGGGTGGGGATGGGGGCGGAGCTGCTGGAGGTGTCGCCGGTGTTCGCGGCGCGGGTGGGGGAGTGTGAGCGGGCGCTGGCGCCGTATGTGGAGTGGTCGCTTATGGATGTGTTGCGGGGGGCTGATGGCGCGGCGGATCTGGGGCGGGTGGATGTGGTGCAGCCGGTGTTGTGGGCGGTGATGGTGTCGTTGGCTGCGGTGTGGGCGGGGTATGGGGTGTGTCCTGCGGCGGTGGTGGGTCACAGTCAGGGTGAGATCGCGGCGGCTGTGGTGGCGGGGGCGCTGTCCTTGGAGGACGGTGCGAAGGTGGTGGCTTTGCGGAGCAAGGCGTTGCGGCGGTTGGCCGGTGGTGGGGCGATGGCCTCGCTGGGTGTGGGGCAGGAGCGGGCGGGGGAGTTGCTCTCCGGGCTGGGCGATGAGGCCGCTGGTGTGGGTGTGGCGGCTGTCAACGGGCCTTCGTCGACCGTGGTTTCGGGTCCGCCGGAGCAGGTGGCCGCCGCCGTCGCAGCGTGCCAGGAGGCGGGAGAGCGGGCACGGCTGATTGAGGTGGATTATGCGTCGCATGGTCCTCAGGTGGAGGAGATTCGTGGGGAGTTGGATGAGGTTCTGGGTGGTGTTCGTCCGGTTGTTGGTGGGGCGGATGAGGTGGCGTTCTATTCGACGGTGACCGGTGTGCGGGTGGACGCTTCTGTTTTGGACGCGGGCTATTGGGTGTCGAATTTGCGGGAGCGGGTGCGGTTCGCCGATGCGGTTGAGGCGTTGCTGGCGGATGGGCATCGGGTGTTTGTCGAGGTCAGCAGTCACCCTGTGTTGACTCTCGGTTTGCAGGAGACGTTCGAGCAGGTGGGTGTGGATGCGGTTGCCGTGCCCACGCTGCGTCGCGATCATGGTGGCCAGGATCAGTTTCTCCACTCGCTCGGCCAGGCGTTCATTGCTGGGGTCGAGGTGGACTGGAGCGCCGCGTTCCCGGGCGATCCCACGCCTCGTACGGTCGATCTGCCCACGTACGCCTTCCAGCACCAGCGCTATTGGCTCGACGGCCTCAGCGGCCGGTGTGCCGACCCCACCGACCTCGGTCTCGTCGCCGCGGGGCATCCGCTGCTGGGCGCCGCCGTGGAGCTCGCGGACGGCCAGGGCCATCTGCTGACGGGACGGCTCTCGGCACAGTCCCATGGCTGGCTCGCCGACCATGTGGTGGCCGGCGCGACCCTGGTTCCCGGGACGGCCCTGGTGGAGTGGGCGTTGCGGGCCGCCGATGAGGTCGGCTGCGGTGGTGTGGAGGAGCTGGCGCTCCAGGTACCGCTCGTGCTGCCGCCCCACGGCGGGGTCCGCCTGCAAGTGATCGTCGGCGGGCCGGGTGCCGATGGCCGACGCGATGTGCGGATGTACTCGCGTCCCGACGACGGTGGCGACACGGCGGCCGAGTGGGTGTGTCATGCGGAGGGTGTGCTGAGCCCGCCTTCCGAGGGCTCCGGGCCGGTGGAGGAGCTGGGCGGGGCGTGGCCACCGGCGGGCGCGAAGCCGGTGGACCCCGTGGACTTCTACGAGCACATCGCGGCGTCGGGGTATGCCTACGGCCCGGCCTTCCAGGGGCTGCGTGCCGTGTGGCGGGACGGCGCTGACCTGCTGGCCGAAGTGGCGCTGCCCGAAGCGGCGGGCGATCGGACGGGGTTCGGCATCCACCCCGCGCTGCTCGACGCCGCGCTGCATCCCGTTCTGCTGACCGAGGGGTCCACGAGCGACGACGCCGAATCGGCCGATGGCCGGGTGTGGCTGCCGTTCACCTGGAACGGAGTGTCGCTGTGGGCGGCCGGGGCGACCACGGTGCGGGTGCGGATCTCTCCGTACGAGTCGAGCGCGGAGGGCGAGCGCACGCTGCGGGTGACCGTGGCGGACGCACTCGGTGCTTCGGTGCTGAGCGCCGACGCGGTGATGCTGCGATCGGCCGACGCCGATCAGTTGCGTGCAGCCCAACGCCCGGGCAAGGATGGGCTGTTCGTCATGGACTGGGTTCCCTTGCCCGTTCCCGCGCTGCCCAACGGCGCCGGGCAGTCCACAGACCACACGGCCGATGACGCGGACTGGGCGATCCTGGGACCCGGGGACAGGGTTCCGACCGGGTCCACCGCCGTACGCCATCCGGATCCGCAGGCGTTGATCAGCGCGCTCGACGCGGGCGCGCCCGCCCCCGCGGTCGTACTGGCACTTGAGCCCGCCAAGGTGGTCGAGACGCGGGGCGGCGGGATCGCGGCCGACGGTCTGGCCTCGGCGGAACGGGTCCTGGCGCTGCTGCAGGACTGGCTGGCCGAGCCACGCCTGGCGGAGGCCCGGTTGGTGGTGACGACGCGTGGCGCCGTCGCGACGGGTGACCCGGATGGCTTTGATCCCACGGACGAGGGTGTGGATGCGGCGGGGGCCGCGGTATGGGGTCTGGTGCGCAGCGCGCAGGCCGAGAACCCCGGCCGCTTCCTGCTGCTCGATCTCGACCCTCACACCGAGGTGTCCGCCCGCCTCGTGGCCGACGCCGTGGCGCGCGCCGTGGAGATGGACGAGTCGCAGTTGGCGCTGCGCGCGGGGCGGGCGCTGATGCCCCGGCTGGTGCGCGCCGCACGGAGCGCGGGCCTGGCGGCCCCGGTGGGGCCGTCAGCCTGGCGGCTCGGGCTGGAGGGCGCCGGGACGGTGGACGGCGTGCGGCCGGTGGCGTGCCCGGAGGTGCTGGAACCTCTGCGGGCGGGCCAGGTGCGGATCGATGTCCACGCGGCGGGGGTCAACTTCCGTGATGCGCTGATCGTGTTGGGGATGTACCCCGGGGACGCGGTGTTCGGGGGCAGCGAGGGCGCCGGTGTGGTGCGGGAGATCGGCCCCGAGGTGACCCATGTGTCCGTGGGCGACCGGGTGATGGGCCTGTTTGAGGGCGCGTTCGGCCCGCAGGCCGTGGCGGACGCCCGTACGGTCGTGCCCATCCCCGACGGCTGGACCTTCCGGCAGGCAGCCGCGACCCCCGTCGTGTTCCTCACCGCCTGGTACGGGCTCGTGGAGCTGGGCGGGCTCCAGGCGGGGGAGCGGGTGCTGATCCATGCCGCGACGGGTGGGGTGGGGACGGCCGCGGTGCGGATCGCTCGGCATCTGGGGGCGGAGGTCTATGCGACGGCGAGTCCCGGCAAGCACGGGGTGCTGGAGGCGATGGGCATCGACGAGGTGCATCGGGCCTCCTCACGCGATCTGGACTTCGAGGAGACGCTCCGGGAGGCCACTGGCGGCCGGGGTGTGGATGTGGTGCTCAACAGTCTTGCCGGGGAGTTCGTGGACGCCTCGCTCCGTCTCCTCCGCGAAGGCGGCCGGTTGCTGGAGATGGGCAAGACCGATGTCCGCGACCCGGAGCTGATCGCGGCCGAGTATCCCGGGGTGACCTACCGGGTCTACGACCTGATCACGGACGCCGGGCCGGATCGTATCGGCCGAATGCTGCGGGAGCTGGGCGAGTTGTTCGCCTCCGGACTGCTGGAGCCGCCACCGGTACGGGCGTGGCCGCTCAGCCGGGCGCGTGAGGCGTTGCGATATCTCAGCCAGGCCAAGCACACCGGCAAGTTGGTTCTGGACGTCCCAGCCCCCGTGGACCCGGACGGCACCGTGCTCATCACCGGTGGCACCGGCACCCTCGGCAAGCACGTCGCCGAGCACCTCGTCCGCGCCTGGAACATCCGCCATCTGCTGCTGGTGAGCCGCAGCGGCCCCGACGCCCCCGGCGCACCGGAGCTGCTGGCCCACCTCACCGACCTGGGGGCCCAGGTACGTATCGCCGCCTGTGACCTCGGCGACCCCGCCCAAGTGGCCGAGACCCTCGCGGGCGTCGACCCGGCGCACCTCCTGACCGGTGTCGTGCACGCGGCGGGGGCGCTGGACGACGCCATGCTGCCCTCGCAGGACCCGAAGCGGCTGGCGCGGGCCTGGGCGGCGAAGGCCGCGGCGGCGGCCCAACTGCACACCGCCACCGCGCATCTGCGGCTGGGCATGTTCGTCCTGTTCTCCTCCTTCGCCTCCGACCTCGGCACCCCCGGCCAGGCCAACTACGCCGCCGCCAACGCCTTCTGCGACGCCCTGGCCACCCGCCGCCAGGCGGCCGGGCTCCCCGGGCTGTCGGTGGCATGGGGGCTCTGGGCGGCCACCAGCGGTCTCACCGCGCGGCTGGCCGACGCCGATCTGGCCCGGATCGGCCGTCTGGGCATCAAGGCCAACAGCACCGAGGAGGGGCTGGCGCTGCTGGACGCGGCCCGCCACCACGGCCATCCGCATCTGCTGGCGCTCCACCTGGACACCGGCTCCCTCGCCGCGCAGACCCCCGGCGCCCTCCCCGCCCCCCTGCGGGCCCTCGCCACCGTCGGCGGCAGCGGGCGGGCCCGGCCCACCGCGGCCGCCGGTGGGCAGAACACCGACTGGGCGGGCCGGCTCAGGGGGTTGCCGTCCACCGAACAGCACCGGCTGCTGCTCAACCTGGTGCGTACCCAGGCGGCCACGGTGCTCGGCCACGCCGATCCGGGTGTGGTGCAGCCGGACGCGTCGTTCAAGGACCTCGGCTTCGACTCGCTGACCGCCGTGGAGCTGCGCAACCGGCTGGCCGCGGCCACCGGACTGCGGCTGCCCGCGGCCCTCGTCTTCGACCACCCGGAGGCGGCGGTGCTGGCCGAGCATCTGCGCCAGGAGCTTTCGCCGGGCGGTGAGCCGGGCGCCCACGGCCCCGGCGTACCCCAGCCCCACCCCGTCCTCAACGAGCTGGTCAGGCTGGAGAACAGCCTGTCGGCCGTCGTCGTCGAGGACGTGGATTCCGGCGCGGTCACCGCCCGGCTGGAGACCTTGCTGTCCAAGTGGAAGGCGATGTGCTCGCCGGCGGAGGCGGACGACGGCAATGCCGTGGAGCGGTTGCAGGTGGCGACCGCCGATCAGGTTCTGGAATTCATCGACAACGAACTTGGCCTGTCATGAACAACGTGGCGCGCCCTTCGCTGAAGGCCGGGTGACCCTCTATGACGCACGCTAATGAAGAGAAGCTGGTCGACTATCTGAGGCGAGTGGCAGGCGATCTGCACGAAACGCGTCAGCGGCTGCGCGAGTTGGAGGACCGCTCCCAGGAGCCGGTGGCCGTGGTCGGCATGGCCTGCCGCTACCCGGGCGGGGCCGACTCGCCCGAGAAGCTGTGGCGGCTTCTCGCCTCCGGCGCGCACGCCATGGGGGAGTTTCCGGCCGACCGCGGCTGGGACCTGGAGGGACTCTTCCACCCGGACCCGGACCACCCCGGCACCAGCCATGCCCGCGAGGGCGGTTTCCTCTACGACGCCGACCGGTTCGACCCCGAGTTCTTCGGGATCAGCCCGCGTGAGGCACTGGCCATCGACCCCCAGCAGCGGCTGCTGCTGGAGGTGTCCTGGGAGCTGCTCGAACGCGCCGGAATCGACCCGCTCTCGCTGAAGGGCACCTCGACGGGCGTGTACGCCGGGACCGCGCTTCCCGGCTTCGGCACCCCGCACATCGAGAAGAGCGCCGAGGGCTATCTGGTCACGGGCAACGCGCCCAGTGTGCTCTCCGGCCGGGTGGCGTACACCCTCGGTCTGGAGGGCCCGGCGGTCACGGTGGACACCGCGTGCTCGTCCTCGCTGGTGTCGATGCATCTGGCGGCGCAGGCGTTGCGGCAGGGGGAGTGCACCCTGGCGCTGGCCGGCGGGGTGACGGTGATGGCCATCCCGAACGTCTTCACCGAGTTCTCCCGGCAGCGCGGGCTGGCCCCCGACGGCCGGTGCAAGGCGTTCTCCGCCGACGCCGACGGCACCGCCTTCTCCGAGGGCGTCGGCCTGGTGCTGCTGGAGCGGCTGTCCGACGCACGCCGCAACGGCCATCAGGTGCTCGCGGTGATCCGGGGCTCGGCCATCAACCAGGACGGCGCCTCCAACGGCCTGACCGCGCCCAACGGCCCCTCCCAACAGCGCGTCATCCTCCAGGCGTTGGCGAACGCACGGCTGTCCCCGGCCGAGGTGGACGTGGTGGAGGCACATGGCACCGGAACCCGCCTCGGCGATCCGATCGAAGCCCACGCGCTGATCACCACCTACGGCCGGGACCGGTCCGGGGACCGGCCGCTGTGGCTGGGGTCGGTCAAGTCCAACATCGGGCACACCCAGGGCGCCGCGGGCGTGGCCGGCATCATCAAGATGATCATGGCGATGCGGCAGGAGACGCTGCCCGCCACTTTGCACGTCGACCAGCCCACGCCGCATGTCGCATGGGACACCGGCGCCGTGCGCCTGCTCACCGAAGCCGTCGACTGGCCACGTGGCGAGCGGCCCCGCCGGGCGGCGGTGTCCTCCTTCGGAATCTCCGGGACCAACGCCCATCTGCTGCTCGAACAGCCCCCCGCCGACGAGTCATCCGCCCGGGACCGGACCCCCGGTCCGACCGCCGTGGACACCACGGCATCGGTCGGCCACGTGGTGCCGTGGGTGATGCCCTGGGCGGTGCCCTGGGTGGTGCCCTGGGTGGTGTCCGCCCGCACCGGCCAGGCGTTACGGGACCAGGCAGCGGCACTCGTCGCGCATCTCACCGCCCACCCCGGGCTGCCCGTGGCCGATGTGGGCTGGTCGCTCGCCCGGACCCGCTCGGCCTTCGAACACCGGGCCGTGGCCATCGGCGAGGACCGCGACGAACTGCTCGCCGCCGTGCGGGCCCTGGCCGAGGGCCGGAGCCACCCCGGGCTGACCCGGGCCACGGCGGCGACCTGCTCCGGCGGCACCGCCTTCATGTTCACCGGGCAGGGCAGCCAGCGGTCCGGTATGGGCCGTGAGCTGTACCGGACCTTCGAGGTGTTCGCCGCCGCGCTCGACGACGCCTGTGCCCATCTGGACCCGCTGCTCGGCCGCCCGCTGCGCGACATCCTCTTCGCGGCCGAGGACACCGACGAGGCGCGGGCCCTGCACGGCACCGGTGTGACCCAGGCGGCCCTCTTCGCCCTGGAGACCGCGCTCTTCCGGCTCGTCGAGTCGTTCGGCCTCACCCCGTCGTTCCTCACCGGCCACTCCGTCGGCGAGCTGGTGGCCGCGCAGGTGGCGGGCGTGCTGTCCCTTCCCGACGCCTGCGAACTGGTGGCCGCCCGCGGCCGGCTGATGCAGGCGCTGCCGTCCGGCGGCGCCATGGCCGCCATCGAAGCCACCGAGGAACAGGTCCTCCCCCTGCTGGCCGGCCGTGCCGACCGCGTGGCGCTCGCCGCGGTCAACGGCCCCAGCTCGGTGGTCGTATCCGGAGCCACGGAGGACGTCGACGAGATCGCCCGCACCCTGAAGGAGCGCGGGCACCGCACCAAGCGGCTCCGCGTCAGCCACGCCTTCCACTCGCCCCTGCTCCATCCCATGCTCGACGACTTCCGCGACGTGGCGCGGCGGCTCACCTACCACGCACCGCGCATCCCGGTGATCTCCAACGTCACCGGCCGGCCGGCCGACCCCGAGCAGCTCCGCGACCCCGAGTACTGGGTACGCCACGTCAGCGCGCCCGTACGGTTCCACGACGGTCTGCGCACCCTGCACGGCGAAGGCGTGACGCGCTACCTCGAACTCGGCCCGGACGCCGTCCTCACCACCATGGCCCAGGACGCCCTGGCCGCCGTGACATCCCCCGCCGATGCCTCCGCCGCGCCTGACAACTCCGACACCCCTTCCGACACCCCTGTCGCCGCGCCCGTGTTCGCCACCGCCCTGCGCCCGGGCCGCGACGAGCCCCGTACGCTGCTGACCGCACTGGCCCTGACGCACATCGACGGCGGCACGGTCGACTTCGCCGCCGCCCTCCCCAAGGACGCGGGCCGTGTCGACCTGCCCACCTACCGGTTCCAGCGGCAGCGGTACTGGCGGCCCGTCCCGAACGCCACCGCCGACGTACGCGCCGTCGGTCTCGGCCCGACCGGTCATCCCCTGCTCCAGGCCGCCGTGGAGACACCCGACGGCGGGCTACTGCTCACCGGCCGGGTGTCCACACACGCTCACGCCTGGCTCGCCGACCACACCATCGCGGACAGCGTGCCCCTGCCCGGTACGGCCCTGCTGGAGCTGGCCCTCCTCGCCGCCGCGCACACCGGCTGCGAGCTGCTCGACGACCTCACCCTGGAGACGCCGCTGATCCTGCCCGCCTCCGGTGCGGTACGGATCCAGCTCGCCGTCACCGCACCCGATGAAACCGGACGACGGGCCGTCACCATCGCCTCGCGCCCCGCCGACGAGGGCGGCGACGCCTTGGACGCCCCGGCCGCCTGGCGCCATCACGCCACCGGCGTACTGGCCGACCAGGTCACGCCACCGCCCCACGACGGACCGCAAGCCACGGCCTGGCCACCCGCCGGGGCCGCCCCGGTCGACGTGGCGGACCTGTACGAGCGGCTGACCGCGCAGGGCTACACCTACGGGCCCGCCTTCCGTGGCCTGCACACCGCATGGCGGCTCGGCGAGGAGATGTTCGCCGAGGTGCGCCTGGCCCCGGAACAGCGCGGCGAGGCGGACGGCTACGGACTGCACCCCGCCCTGCTCGACAGCGCCCTGCACCCGGTGGAAGAGCTCTTCGGCGGCGACCACGCGCCGGACGGCGCCGAGGGGACCGTCAGGCTGCCGTTCTCCTTCAGCGGGGTACGGCTCTTCGCCACCGGCCCCACCCGGTTGCGCGTGCGCATCACCCCCACCGCCCCGGGCACCGTCACGCTGCGGCTGACCGACGACCACGGCGCGCCCGTGGCCACCATCGACGCCCTCGGGCTGCGGGAGGTCTCCGCCGACCGCTGGCGCTCCGCCCGCTCCGCCACGGCCGACACCCCGTTGTACCGCCTGGACTGGCAGCCGTATCCGGTCTCCGCCGACTCGGCCCCGCCGACGGCGAGTTGGGCGCTCGTCGGACCCCGACATTGGGACCCGGACCTCCCGGCATATCCGGACCTGGCCGCCCTGCGGGCCGCCCTCGACGGCGGACAGCCCGCCCCCGACGTCGTCGTCCTCGCATGCTCCGGCGCACCGGACACCGCAACGCCCCCGGACGAGACGCCCACCCGTGTACGCGCGGTGGTCCATGACGTCCTTGGCACGCTGCGCACCTGGCTGACGGACGAGCGGTTCAGTGGGGCCCGGCTGGTCATCGCCACCCGCGGCGCGGTCGCCACCGGCGCCGGGGACGCCCCCGCCGACCTGGCCACCGCGCCCGTATGGGGTCTGGTCCGCGCCGCCCAGGCCGAACACCCGGAGCGCATCCTGCTGCTCGACCTGGACGACGACACCGCGTCGCGCGATGTCCTGCGCACCGCCCTTCCGGCCGCCGTCGCCGGTGCCGAATCCGAGGTGGCGGTACGGGCGGGAACGGCCCATGTGCCCCGTCTGGTCAAGGTCCGCCCCGACGAGGACACTCCGCCCCGCGTCCCCCATCAGGACACCCCGCCCCGCGCCCTCGACCCGGACGGCACGGCGCTGATCACCGGTGGCACCGGAGCGCTGGGCCGGCTGGTCGCCCGGCATCTGGTCACCGCACATGGCGTCCGCCACCTGCTGCTGGTCAGCCGGCGCGGGGGCATCACGGGGGACATCGACGCGTTCGCGGACGAGCTGACCGCGCTGGGCGCGACGGACGTACGCATCGCCGCGTGTGACGCCGCCGACCCCGAGGCGCTGGCCGCGCTGCTCGCCACCCTCCCCGCGGCGCATCCGCTGACGGCCGTCATCCACGCCGCGGGGGTGCTCGACGACGGCGTGGTCACCGCCATGACGCCCGAGCAACTCGACACCGTACTGGCCCCGAAGCTGGACGCGGCATGGCATCTGCACCGGCTGACCCGGAACATGGATCCGGCAGCGTTCGTGATGTTCTCCTCCGCCGCCTCCATCATGGGCAACGGCGGCCAGGCCAACTATGCCGCGGCCAACATGTTCCTCAACGCCCTCGCCGAGCACCGCCGCGCCGAGGGGCGGACGGCCCATACGCTGGCCTGGGGGCTGCTGGCGTCCGCGGGTGGCATGACCGGCCACCTGGAGGACGCCGACCTCGCCCGGATGGCCCGCTCCGGGATCGCCCCGGTCTCAGGCGAGCAGGCGCTCACGCTGCTCGACACGGCGCTCACCACCGACCACCCCACCCTCGTCCCCGCGCGTTTCGACCTCGCGGCGCTGCGCACCCGGGCCGCCGCCGGGCCACTTCCGCCCGTGCTGCGACGGCTGGTGCATGTCCCCACGCGGGCCGCGCGGAACACCGGGACGAGCTCCTTGTCCGGGCGGCTCGCCGGGCTGCCCACCGAGGAACAGGACCGGCTCATCGGAGAGCTGGTACGCGACCAGGTCGCCACCGTGCTGGCCCACCCCGCACCGGAGGCCATCGAACTGGGCAGGGCCTTCCAGGACCTCGGCTTCGACTCGCTGACCGCGCTGGACCTGCGCAACCGGCTCAACGCGGCCACCGGCACCCGGATCCCGGCCACCGTCATCTTCGACTATCCGACCCCCGACGCCCTGGTGCGCTTCCTGCGCGAGCGGCTGGTCGGGAGCGCGGCCGAGACACCGCTTCCGCCGACGGCCACCCTCGTGGCGGCGGAAGACGACCCGATCGCCATCGTCGGCATGGCCTGCCGCTATCCGGGCGGCGTCGGCTCCCCCGAGGAGCTGTGGCGGCTGGTGGCCGAGGGCGTTGACGCGATCGGGGAGTTTCCCGCGGACCGCGGCTGGGACCTCGCGGGCCTCTTCGACCCGGACCCGGACCACACCGGCACCAGCTACGCCCGCGAGGGCGGATTCCTCTACGAGGCCCCGCGGTTCGACGCCGAGTTCTTCGGGATCTCCCCGCGCGAGGCACTGGCCACCGACCCTCAGCAGCGGCTGCTGCTGGAGACCGCGTGGCAGGCGTTCGAGAGCGCGGGCATCGACCCGGTGAGCCTGCGGGGCAGCCGGAGCGCGGTGATCACCGGGGTCATGTACGACGACTACGGCAGCCGCTTCCTGGGCCGCACCCCGGAGGGCGTCGAGGGCCGTCTGATGACCGGCAGCACACCGAGCATCGCCTCCGGCCGGGTGGCGTTCACCTTCGGGCTGGAGGGGCCCGCGGTGACGGTGGACACGGCGTGTTCCTCGTCGCTGGTGGCCATGCATTTCGCGGCACAGGCCCTGCGGCAGGGAGAGTGCACCCTGGCCCTGGCCGGCGGGGTGACGGTGATGGCCACACCGAACACCTTCGTGGAGTTCTCGCGGCAGCGCGGACTGGCCCCGGACGGCCGCTGCAAGCCGTTCGCCGCGGCGGCCGACGGCACCGGCTGGGGCGAGGGCATCGGCCTGCTCGTCCTGGAGCGACTGTCGGACGCGCGCCGCAACGGCCGTGAGGTGCTGGCGGTTATCCGTGGTTCGGCCGTCAACCAGGATGGCGCCTCCAACGGCCTGACCGCCCCGAACGGGCCCTCCCAGCAGCGGGTGATCCGCCAGGCCCTGGCCACCGCACGCCTCTCCCCGGTGGACGTCGACGTGGTGGAGGCCCATGGCACGGGCACCACGCTCGGCGACCCCATCGAGGCCCAGGCGCTGCTGGCCACATACGGGCAGGAGCGGCCCGAGGGACGTCCGCTGTGGCTCGGCTCCATCAAGTCCAACATCGGGCACACCCAGGCCGCCGCGGGCGTGGCGGGTGTGATCAAGATGGTGATGGCCATGCGCCACGGTCTGTTGCCCGCCTCCCTCCACATCAACACACCCAGCCCGCATGTGGAATGGGACGACGACGGAGTGCGGCTGCTGACCGAGGCGGTCGAGTGGCCATGGGCCGAACGGCCCCGGCGGGCGGGCGTCTCCTCCTTCGGCATCAGCGGCACCAACGCCCATGTGATCCTCGAACAGGCCCCCGACCAGGCCCGGCACACCGAGCGCGAGCCCGAACCAGACGGACCCCGGGTGGTGCCCTGGGTGCTGTCCGCGCGGGGCGCCAATGCACTCCGGGACCAGGCGCGGGCGCTGGCCGCGCGGCTGGCCACCGACCCCACGGCCTCGCCCGTCGAGGTGGGCTGGTCCCTCATCCGCTCCCGCACCCTCTTCGACCACCGCGCCGTGGTGGTCGGCGAGAGCCACGCCGAACTGATGGCGGCTGTCGAGGCGTTGGCGGCCGACGAGACCCACCCGGGCGTGGTGCACACGGGCACGGCCGCCACCACGGGCGGCGCGGGCCCGGTGCTGGTCTTCCCCGGCCAGGGCTCCCAGTGGATCGGGATGGGTGCCGGACTGCTGGACGCCTCGCCGGTGTTCGCCGCCCGGGTGGCGGAGTGCGAACGAGCGCTCGCACCCCACGTCGACTGGTCGCTCACCGACGTGCTGCGCGGCGTGGACGGCGCGGGTGATCTGAGCCGGGTGGATGTGGTGCAGCCCGTCCTGTGGGCGGTGATGGTGTCCCTGGCCGCCGTGTGGGCGGGCCACGGGGTGCGGCCCGCCGCCGTCGTGGGCCACAGCCAGGGCGAGATCGCCGCCGCCTGCGTGGCCGGGGCGCTCACCGTCGAGGACGGCGCCCGGATCGTCGCCCTTCGCAGCCGCGCGCTGCGCCAACTGGCCGGCGGCGGGGCCATGGCCTCCCTCGGCGTAGGTGAGGAACAGGCCACGGAGCTGCTGTCCGGGCTCGGCGACCGCGCCGCAGCCGTGGTCGTGGCCGCCGTGAACGGTCCCGCCTCCACTGTGGTGTCCGGTCCGCCGGAGCACGTGGCCGCCGCCGTGGCCGCCTGCCGTGACATCGGGGAACGCGCCCGGACGATCGAGGTGGACTACGCCTCGCACAGTCCCCAGGTCGACGAGATCGCCGAGGAACTCACCGGACTCCTCAGGGGAGTTGAGCCGGTCGGGGCGTCCGGGTCCGGTGTTGTCTTCTACTCCACCGTGACCGGTGGCCGGGCCGATGCCTCCGTCCTGGACACGGGCTATTGGGTGCGGAATCTGCGCGAGCGGGTGCGGTTCGCCGAGACGATTCAGGCGCTGCTGGCCGATGGCCACCGGGTGTTCATCGAGGCCAGCACCCACCCCGTCCTCACGGTCGGCATGCAGGAGAGCTTCGAGGAGGCGGGCGTTCCCGCCGCCACCGTACCGACCCTGCGCCGGGACCACGGCGATCTCGCCCAGCTGGTGCGGTCGCTCGCCCAGGCGTTCACCGCGGGAGCCGAGGTCGACTGGACCACCCTGGTCCCCGCCGACCCCGCGCCCCGCACGGTGCCGCTGCCCACCTACGCCTTCCAACGTGAGCGCTACTGGCTCGAAGGCACCCCCGGCCGGGGCGGCGACCCCGTCGACCTCGGCCTGGTCTCCGCCGATCACCCGCTGCTCGGCGCGGCCGTGGAGCTCGCCGACGGCAGCGCCCATCTGCTCACCGGACGGCTGACGGCCGGTGGCGGCGAGGGCTGGCTCGGCGAACACGTGGTGGCGGGCGCCCGGCTGGTGCCGGGCGCGGCCCAGATCGAATGGGCGCTGCGGGCCGCCGACGAGGCGGGCTGCGGCACGGTCGAGGAACTCGCCCTGCAGGTCCCGCTCGTCCTCCCCGGCACCGGCGGGCTGCGCGTCCAGGTGGTGGTGGGCGAGGCCGCCGACGACGGCCGCCGCGACGTAAGGGTGTACTCCCGGCCCGACCGCGACACCGAAACCACCGCTGACCCGGTCTGGGTGTGCCATGCGGTCGGCGTACTCGGCCCGCACGGTGAACCGGCACCCCAGCCCAACGGAGCCTGGCCCCCGGCGGGCGCGGAGCCGGTGGACACGGACGGCTTCTACGAGCGTGCCGAGGCCGCCGGATACGGATACGGGCCCGCGTTCCAGGGCGTACGGAAGCTGTGGCGCGACGGCGCGGATGTGCTGGCCGAGGTGGCGCTGCCCGAAGCGGCGGGCGACCGGGCCGGATTCGGCATCCACCCGGCGCTGCTGGACGCCGCGCTGCACCCGGCGGGCATGCTCACCGCCGGAACCGAGCAGGAGCGCGGCACCGGCCAGGTCTGGCTGCCGTTCACCTGGAACGGAGTGTCGCTGTGGGCCGCCGGAGCGACCACCGTACGCGTCCGGCTGTCCCCGCGTGAGCAGGGCCCGGACGGCGAGCGGGCGCTGCGGCTGACCGTGGCCGACGCCGTCGGCGACCCGGTCCTGACGGTCGACTCGCTGGTGCTGCGCCCCGCCCGTGCGGATCAGTTGCGGACCGCCGGCCGAGGCGCCGTGGACGGGCTGTTCACCCTCGACTGGATCCCGCTCCCCGAGGCGGCGCCCGGCGCTGACACGGGGCTGCCCGAGCCGGTGGCCGGGGACGGCGGCTGGGTGGCGCTGGGCTCCGAGGGCGCGGAGTTGGGCCTGTTGCCGGGCGTGGTCCGGCACCCGGAGCTGGAGTCGCTGGTCGCCGCGCTCGACGCGGGAACACCCGCGCCCTCGGTGGCGCTGACCGCCGTACCGGCCTCGAAGACGGCCATGGACATCGGGGCCACCGAAGCCGATGCCCTGACGGCCGTGGGACGGACCCTGGACCTGCTGCGGGGCTGGCTGGCCGAACCCCGGCTGGCCGAGAGCCGCTTGGTGGTGGTGACACACGGTGCGGTCGCCGCCGGTGGCCCGGTGGCGGAGGATCCCGACGCCGGGGCCGTGGACGCGGCCGGTGCCGCGGTGTGGGGGCTGCTGCGCAGCGCACAGGCGGAGAACCCGGAGCGGTTCGTCCTGCTCGACCGCGATCCGCACGGCGCGCCCGACGCCGACGAGATCGGCGCGGCGGTGCTGGGCGGTGTGCTGAGGGCCGTCGCCCTGGACGAACCGCAGGTGGCGGTGGGTTCCGGCCGGGTGTGGGCGCCCCGTCTGATCCGTGCGGGCGGCCCCGGCAGCGGTGGCCTGGTGGGCCCGGTGGGACAGCCCGCGTGGCGACTCGCCGTGCGCGGCGCGTCCACCGTTGACAATGTGACGCCCGTGCCGTGTGCCGAGGCGCTGGAGCCGCTGGGGCCGGGAGAGGTCCGGATCGCGGTGCACGCGGCGGGCATGAACTTCCGCGATGCGCTCATCGTCGTCGGGATGTACCCCGGAGGCGGGGTGTTCCGCGGCAGCGAGGGCGCGGGCATCGTCGTGGACATCGGCCCGGAGGTGACCGGACTCGCGGTGGGCGACCGGGTCATGGGCCTGTTCGAGGGCGCGTTCGGCCCGTGGGCGGTGGCGGACGCGCGCATGGTCGTGCCGATCCCCGACGGCTGGAGCTTCCGGCAGGGCGCCGCTGTACCGGTGGTGTTCCTCACCGCCTGGTACGGGCTGGTGGACCTGGCCGGGCTGCGGGACGGCGAAACGGTGCTGATCCACGCCGCGACCGGCGGTGTCGGCATGGCGGCGGTGCAGATCGCCCGCCACTTGGGCGCCGAGGTCTATGCCACGGCCGGACCCGGCAAGCACGGGGTGCTCGAGGAGATGGGCATCGATCAGGCGCATCGCGCCTCCTCGCGCGACCTGGACTTCGAGGAGGTGTTCCGCGAGGCCACCGGCGGACGTGGCGTCGATGTGGTGCTCAACAGCCTCGCCGGACCGTATGTCGACGCCTCCCTGCGGCTGCTGGCCGACGGCGGGCGGCTCTCCGAGATGGGCAAGACCGACATCCGCGACCCGGAACACCTCGCGGCCACGCATCCGGGCGTCCGCTACCGCGCCTTCGACCTGGTCCCCGACGCCGGGCCGGACCGCATCGGGGAGATGCTGCGCGAATTGAGCGAGCTGTTCGCGGCCGGAGTGCTGCGGCCCGCCCCCGTACGGCCCTGGCCGCTCAGCCGGGCAAGGGACGCGCTACGGCACCTGAGCCAGGCCAAGCACACCGGCAAACTGGTGCTCGACGTACCCGCCGCGGTCGACCCGGACGGCACGGTGCTGATCACGGGCGGCACCGGCACCCTGGGCGCCCACATCGCCGAACACCTCGTCCGCACCTGGGGGATCGGCCATCTGCTGCTGGTGAGCAGGCGGGGGCCGGACGCTCCGGGCGCCCGCGACCTGGCCGCCCGGCTGGAGGAGCTGGGCGCGCGGGTGCGCCTCGCGGCGGCGGATGTCACCGACGCCACGGCGGTGGCGGATCTGGTGGCGGGCATCGACCCCGATCATCCGCTGACCGGAGTCATCCACGCCACCGGTGTGCTGGACGACGCGGTGGTGACCTCACAGACCCCCGAACGGCTGGCGCGGGTCTGGACCGCCAAGGCCACGGCCGCGGCCCATCTGCACGCGGCCACGGCCCATCTGCGGCTCGGCATGTTCGTCCTCTTCTCCTCCGCCGCGGGCACACTCGGCAGCCCCGGACAGGGCAACTACGCGGCGGCCAACGCCTTTTGCGACGCACTCGCCGCCCATCGGCGGGCCGTCGGGCTGCCCGGCGTATCGATCGCCTGGGGCCTGTGGGCCGACGCCAGCGGGATGACCGGACACCTGGCCGAGGCGGATCTGGCCCGGATGTCGCGTACCGGCGTCGCCGCCCTGAG
This sequence comes from Streptomyces violaceusniger Tu 4113, assembly GCF_000147815.2. NCBI lineage: Bacteria > Bacillati > Actinomycetota > Actinomycetes > Kitasatosporales > Streptomycetaceae > Streptomyces > Streptomyces violaceusniger. The sequence continues at coordinate 4,247,513 of NC_015957.1, forward strand.
CACCCGGCACGGCCTGGCCCTGCTCGACGCCGCCGTCCAGCATGGTGGTGACCATCTGGTCGCCGCCCACGTGGACACCCGCACCCTCGCCGCACTGCCCGCCGACAGCCTGCCCGCCACGCTGCGCGCCCTGGCCGCCACGGGCGGCGGCGGTGGCGGCACCGGGCGGCGCACCGCGGCGGCGGCCGGGGAAGGCCGCCAGGTCGACTGGGGCGCCCGGCTCGCGGGCCTGTCCACGGCCGAACGGCACCGACTCGTGCTCAACCTGGTCCGGGGCCACGCCGCCACGGTCCTCGGACACGCCGATGTGGACGCGGTACAGGCCGAGGCCAGCTTCAAGGAGCTGGGCTTCGACTCCCTGACCGCCGTCGAACTGCGCAACCGGCTCGCCGCCGCCACCGGTCTGCGGCTGCCCGCCGCCCTCGTCTTCGACTATCCGGAAGCGGCCGTGCTCGCCGACTACCTGCTGGAACGGCTCGCACCCGGCGACGGAGCCGCGCCGGGCCGGGACGCCGTGGACCCGGTCCTGGGCGAGCTGGCCAGGCTGGACACCACCCTGGCCGCCCTCGTCACGGACGACGAAGGCCGGCAGCGGATCGCCAAACGGCTGGGCGCCTTGCTGGCGACATGGAACGGCGGCGGGTCCGGCGCCCCGGCCGACGCGACCGACTTCGATGCCCTCGAAGCCGCCTCTGACGACGAGATGTTCGAGCTCATTGACCGTGAACTGCCCTGATGGAGGCGCGGAACTGATGTCGGGTACCGAAGAGAAGCTCCGCCAGTACCTCAAGAAGGTCACGGCCGATCTGGGGCAGACGCGTCGGCGGCTTCGCGAGATGGAGGAGCGGTCACAGGAGCCGGTGGCCATCGTGAGCATGGCCTGCCGGTTCCCCGGCGGGATCGCCTCGCCCGAGGACTTGTGGGAGCTGGTCGCCTCGCGCGGGGACGCGATCGGGGAGTTTCCGACCAACCGCGGCTGGCGCCCCGAGGCCCTCTACCACCCGGACCCCGACCACTCCGGCACCAGCTACGTCCGCCATGGCGGATTCCTGGACCGGGCCGACGGCTTCGACGCCGCCTTCTTCGGCATCAGCCCGCGCGAGGCCCTGGCGGCCGAACCCCAGCAGCGCCAACTGCTCGAAATCGCCTGGGAGTTGATCGAACGCGCCGGAATCGACCCCACCTCGCTGAAGGGCACCCCCACCGGGGTCTACGCGGGCGCCGGAATTCTCGGCTTCGGCACCCCGCAGATCGAAAAGAGCGCGGAAGGATATCTGCTCACCGGAAACACCCTGAGCGTCGTCTCCGGCCGGGTGGCCTTCACCCTCGGTCTGGAGGGGCCCGCGGTGACGGTGGACACCGCATGCTCGTCATCCCTGGTCGCGATGCATCTCGCCTGCCAAGCGCTGCGGCAGGGCGAATGCACCCTGGCCCTGGCCGGCGGCGTGACCGTGATGACCACCCCGAACACCTTTGTGGAATTCTCCCGCCAGCGCGGCCTCGCCCCCGACGGCCGCTGCAAACCCTTCGCGGCCGCCGCCGACGGCACGGGCTTCTCGGAGGGCGTCGGGCTCCTGCTGCTGGAGCGGCTCTCCGACGCACGACGCAACGGCCACCAGGTGCTCGCGGTGATCCGGGGCTCGGCCATCAACCAGGACGGCGCGTCCAACGGGCTGACCGCGCCCAACGGCCCGTCCCAGCAGCGGGTGATCCGCCAGGCGCTGATCAACGCCCAGCTCTCCTCCGCCGAAGTGGACGCGGTGGAGGCACATGGCACGGGCACCACGCTCGGCGACCCGATCGAAGCCGAGGCCCTGCTCGCCGCGTACGGCCGGGACCGGCCGGAGGACCGGCCGCTGTGGCTCGGCTCGCTGAAGTCGAACATCGGCCATACGCAGGGTGCTGCGGGCGTGGCCGGGGTGATCAAGATGGTGATGGCGCTGCGCCATGAACTGCTGCCCGCCACGTTGTACGTGGATGAGCCGACCCCGCATGCGGACTGGTCCGGCGGCGGTGTGCGGCTGCTCACGGAGCCGGTGGAGTGGCCGAGCAACGAGCGGCCGCGCCGGGCCGGGGTCTCCGCGTTCGGGATCAGCGGCACCAATGCGCATGTGATCGTGGAGCAGGCGCCTGAGGGGGTTGTGCCGGGGGTGGATTCCTCTGGTGTGGGTGGGGTGGTGCCGTGGGTGGTGTCGGGGCGGACTGCGGAGGCGTTGCGGGGGCAGGCGGTGGCGTTGGCTGAGCGGGTGGGTGGCGTGGCGGAGCTGTCGTCTGTGGATGTGGGGTGGTCGTTGGTGACGGCGCGGTCGGTGTTTGAGCATCGGGCGGTGGTGGTGGGCGGTGACAGGGCCGAGTTGTCGGCTGCTGTGGAGGCGTTGGCGGGGGGTGTGTCGCATCCGGGTGTGGTGCTGTCGGGTGTCGCTGCGTTGGTGGGTGATGTGGGTCCGGTGTTGGTGTTTCCGGGTCAGGGTTCGCAGTGGGTGGGGATGGGTGCGGAGCTGCTGGAGGTGTCGGCGGTGTTTGCGGCGCGGGTGGGGGAGTGTGAGCGGGCGCTGGCGCCGTATGTGGAGTGGTCGCTTATGGATGTGTTGCGGGGGGCTGATGGTGCGGCGGATCTGGGGCGGGTGGATGTGGTGCAGCCGGTGTTGTGGGCGGTGATGGTGTCGTTGGCTGCGGTGTGGGCGGGGTATGGGGTGTGTCCTGCGGCGGTGGTGGGTCACAGTCAGGGTGAGATCGCGGCGGCTGTGGTGGCGGGGGCGCTGTCCTTGGAGGACGGTGCGAAGGTGGTGGCTTTGCGGAGCAAGGCGTTGCGGCGGTTGGCCGGTGGTGGGGCGATGGCCTCGCTGGGTGTGGGGCAGGAGCGGGCGGGGGAGTTGCTCTCCGGCCTGGGCGATGAGGCCGCTGGTGTGGGTGTGGCGGCTGTCAACGGGCCTTCGTCGACCGTGGTTTCGGGTCCGCCGGAGCAGGTGGCCGCCGTCGTCGCGGCGTGCCAGGAGGCGGGAGAGCGGGCACGGCTGATCGAGGTGGATTATGCCTCGCACGGTCCTCAGGTGGAGGAGATTCGTGGGGAGTTGGATGAGGTTCTGGGTGGTGTTTGCCCGGTTGTTGGTGGGGCGGATGAGGTGGCGTTCTATTCGACGGTGACCGGTGTGCGGGTGGACGCTTCTGTTTTGGACGCGGGCTATTGGGTGTCGAATTTGCGGGAGCGGGTGCGGTTCGCCGATGCGGTTGAGGCGTTGCTGGCGGATGGGCATCGGGTGTTTGTCGAGGTCAGCAGTCACCCTGTGTTGACTCTCGGTTTGCAGGAGACGTTCGAGCAGGTGGGTGTGGATGCGGTTGCCGTGCCCACGCTGCGTCGCGATCATGGTGGCCAGGATCAGTTTCTCCACTCGCTCGGCCAGGCGTTCATTGCTGGGGTCGAGGTGGACTGGAGGGCCGCGTTCCCGGGCGATCCCACGCCTCGTACGGTCGATCTGCCCACGTACGCCTTCCAGCACCAGCGCTATTGGATGAACGGCTCGGGCGCCGTCGGTGACCCCAGCGGCCTCGGTCTCGTCGCCGCCGACCATCCCTTGCTGGGCGCCGCCGTGGAGCTGGCCGATGGAAGCGCCCACCTGCTCACCGGGCGCATCGCGGCCGGTGGCGGTGACGACTGGCTCGGCGAACACATCGTGGCGAACGCCGTCCTGGCCCCGGGCGCGGCGCTGGTGGAGTGGGCGTTGCGGGCCGCCGACGAGGTCGGCTGCGGTGGGGTCGAGGAGCTGGCGCTACAGGTGCCGTTGGTGCTGCCGGAGTCGGGCGGGCTGCGCGTCCAGGTGGTGGTGGGCGCCGCGGCGGAGGACGGGCGGCGCGATGTACGAATCTACTCCCGTCCGGACGGCGAGGCCGACTCGGGCGCCGATGGCGGCTGGCTATGCCACGCCGAAGGGGTGCTGGCCCCGGCACCGGACGGCGCCGGCCAGTCGGCCGAGGGACTGGGCGGAACATGGCCTCCGGCGGGTGCGCAACCGGTGGATCTGGAGGGGTTTTACGAGCGTTCCGCGGCGGCGGGCTATGCGTACGGGCCGTCGCTCCAGGGGCTGCGTGCCGTGTGGCGGGACGGCGCTGATCTGCTGGCCGAGGTGGCGCTGCCCGAGGCGGCGGGGGACGCGGACGGCTTCGGCATCCACCCGGCGCTGCTCGACGCGGCCCTGCATCCGGCTCTTCTGCTCGACACCGGATCCGACCAGGAGCGGGACGGCGGCCAGGTGCTGTTGCCATTCGCCTGGAACGGGGTGTCGTTGTGGGCTGCTGGAGCGAGCACCGTACGGGTACGGCTCACCCCGCATCGGGATGGTGCCGAGGGCGAGCGCGGGCTGCGGCTGGTGGTGGCCGATGCCGTGGGCGACCCCGTTCTGACGGTTGACTCCCTGGTGACGCGACCGGCATCCGTAGAGCAGTTGTGGGGGGCGGCGGCACGTGGTGTGGACGGTCTGTTCGTTCTGGACTGGACCCCACTGCCGCAGTCGACGGGGGCTGAGGGGCCGGTGGCCGATCGCGACAACTGGGTGGTGCTGGCGACCGAGGGGGCGTATCCGGATCTGGCGGCGTTTCTCGCGGGGCTCGATGACGGGAAGCCGGTTCCGGCCGTGGTTCTCGCCGAGTTCCCGCGCTCGGACGCCGACGCCGACGCCGACGCCGACACCGCGACCGACATGGCGGCTGCTGGTCTGGCGGTGGCGCAACGCGCCCTGGAACTGGTGCAGAAGTGGCTGGCCGAGCCGCGGCTGGCCGATGCCCGGTTGGTCGTGGTGACGCGTGGCGCGGTCGCCGTCGCCGATGCCGAGGGCGGTACGGATGTGGCCGCCGCCGCGCTGTGGGGTCTCCTGCGGAGCGCTCAGGCGGAGAACCCGGGGCGCTTCCTTCTGCTCGACGCTGATCCCGACCTAGACGTAGACCTCGGCGTCGACACCGTGTCCGAGCGTCCCGCCGGCAGCCTGCGGGACGCCGTCGCGCGGGCGGTGGACCTGGATGAGCCGCAGTTGGCCGTACGGGATGGCCGGGCGTGGGTGCCACGGCTGATCCGTGCCTCCGCCGACAGCGGTTCGGAGGAGCGGGACACCCCGGCGGGGCTTGCCCCTGACGGCACCGTGCTGGTGACGGGCGGCACCGGCACCCTGGGCGGCCTGGTGGCCGAGCACCTGGTGCGCACGTGGCAGGTCGGCCATCTGCTCCTGGTGAGCCGTCGCGGGCCGGACGCCCCGGGAGCCCGCGAACTGGCCACCCGCCTGGAAGGGCTGGGTGCGCGGGTGCGGATCGCCGCCGTGGACGTCACGGACGCATCGGCGGTGGCCGAGCTCGTCGCAGGGGTCGAGGCCGAGCACCCGCTGACCGGTGTCATCCATGCCACGGGGCTGCTCGACGACGCGGTGACGACCTCGCAGACACCCGAACGGCTGGCCCGGGTGTGGGCGGCCAAGGCCACGGGCGCGGCGCATCTGCACACTGCCACCGCCGACCTTCCGCTGTCCCTGTTCGCGATGTTCTCGTCGGCCGCCGGGGTCATGGGCAGCCCGGGACAGGCCAACTACGCGGCGGCGAACGCCTTTTGCGACGCCCTCGCCGCACACCGTCAGGCCCGTGGCCTTCCGGGGCTGTCGGTGGCCTGGGGCTTGTGGGCCCAGTCCAGCGAGATGACCGGAAAACTCGCCGCCACGGACCGGGCCCGGATGTCCCGCTCGGGCATCGCCCCGATGTCCAGCGAGAAGGCGCTGGGCCTGCTCGACGCCGCCTGTGCGCAGGGCGGACCCCTGTGCGTCGCCGCCGCCGTCGATCCGGCCGGGGTGGCTGGTGGGGATCTTCCGGCGGTGTTGCGGGGGTTGGTGGCCGGTCGTACCAGGCGGCGGATCGCCGAGGGTGGCCTGTCGGCCTTGGGGTTGGCTGGGCGGTTGGTGGGGTTGGGGGTTGGTGCTCGGTTGGATGTGGTGGTGGAGGTGGTGCGGGGTGGTGTGGCGGTGGTGTTGGGGTTTGGTTCTGCGGGTGAGGTGCGGGTGGATGCCGCGTTCAAGGAGTTGGGTTTTGATTCGTTGACGGCGGTGGAGTTGCGTAATCGGTTGTCGGTGGTGACGGGGTTGCGGTTGCCGGCGACGATGGTGTTCGACTATCCGACGCCTCGGGTGCTGGCGGAGTATCTGTGCTCCCGGCTGACCGGCGAGACCGCCGGGTCGGCCGCGCACACGCCCGTAGTGGCGGCGGCCGACGCGGATGAGCCGATCGCGATCGTCGCGATGACCTGCCGGTTCCCGGGTGGGGTCAGTTCGCCGGAGGAACTCTGGAATCTGGTCGCCTCGGGCCGTGACGCCATCGGGGAGTTTCCCACCGGCCGAGGCTGGGACCTGGACGGCCTCTTCCACCCCGATCCAGACCACCCCGGCACCTCGTACGCGCGCAAAGGCGGGTTCCTGTACGACGCCGATGCGTTCGATGCGGCGTTCTTCGGGATCAATCCACGGGAGGCGCTGGCCACGGATCCGCAGCAGCGGTTGCTGTTGGAGGCGTCGTGGGAGGTGCTGGAGCGGGCGGGGCTCGATCCGGTGTCGTTGAAGGGCAGCCCGACCGGGGTCTATGCGGGCGTGATGTATCACGACTACGCGGCCGGGCTCAGCGGCGGCGACGCGAGGCTGGAGGGCTACGCCATGCTGGCCAGTTCGGGCAGCGTGGTCTCGGGCCGGGTGGCGTACACGCTGGGCTTCGAGGGTCCTGCGGTGACGGTGGATACGGCGTGTTCGTCGTCGTTGGTGGCGATGCATCTGGCGGCGCAGGCGTTGCGGCAGGGTGAGTGCACGCTGGCGTTGGCCGGTGGGGTGACGGTGATGGCCACGCCGGACGTGTTCACCGGTTTCTCCCGCCAGCGTGGCCTGGCCCCCGACGGCCGGTGCAAGCCCTTCGCGGCCGCCGCCGACGGCACCGGCTGGAGCGAAGGCGTGGGCGTACTGCTGCTGGAACGGCTCTCGGACGCCCGGCGCAACGGTCACGATGTCCTGGCCGTGATCCGTGGCTCCGCCGTCAATCAGGACGGTGCGTCGAACGGACTCACCGCGCCGAACGGCCCCTCACAGCAGCGAGTCATCCGGCAAGCGCTGACGAGCGCGGGGCTGTCGCCATCCGACATCGATGCGGTGGAGGCGCACGGCACGGGTACGACGCTGGGTGATCCGATCGAGGCGCAGGCACTGCTGGCCGCATATGGTCAGGCTCGCCCTGCCGGGAAGCCGCTGTTGCTCGGCTCGATCAAGTCCAACATCGGCCATGCCCAGGCGGCGGCGGGTGTGGCGGGCGTCATCAAGATGGTGCAGGCCATGCGCCACGGAACACTGCCCGCCTCCCTGCACATCGATGAGCCGAGCCCGCATGTGGACTGGGACAGCGGTGCGGTGCGGTTGCTGACCGAGGCGGTGGAGTGGCCGAATGGCGAACGGCCGCGCCGGGCCGGTGTGTCCTCGTTCGGCGCCTCCGGAACCAACGCCCATCTCCTTCTGGAGCAGGGCCCCGAGCCGGTCGAGCGTGTCACGACCGAACCCGTGGCCTCCCCCGACATGCGGGCGGTTCCATGGACGCTCTCCGCGCGGAGTGCGGAGGCGCTGTGCGGCCAGGCCGCCGCGCTGGCCGAACGCATGGCCAACTGCCCGGAGATGACAGCGGTCGAGGTGGGCTGGTCACTTGCCACCACCCGATCGCTGTTCGAGTACCGGGCGGTGGCGTTGGGCGATGACCGCGCCGAGCTGTTGGCTGCCGTGGAGGCACTGGCGAGCGGTGAGCCACATCCGGGTGTGGTGCTCTCCGGCAGTGGCGCGGCGACGGGCAAGACGGTGTGGCTCTTCAGCGGTCAGGGCAGCCAGCGCCAGGGGATGGGGGCCGGGCTGTACGAACGGTTCCCGGTGTTCGCCACGGCGTTCGACGAGGTCTGCGGCCTGCTCGACCCCCACCTGGAACATCCGCTCCGCGACGTGGTCTTCCACGGTGTGGCCGAGCGGCCGGGGCTCCTGGATCACACCACCTACGCCCAGGCTGGGCTGTTCGCCCTGCACATCGCCCTGGCGCGGCTGCTCGACTCGGTCGGCGTACGCCCCGACGCGGTCATCGGGCACTCCATCGGAGAGGTCGCGGCGGCCCATGTCGCCGGAGTATTCGACCTCCCCGACGCCTGCCGTCTCGTCGCCGCCCGCGCCACCCTGATGGGTGGGCTTCCCGAGGGCGGAGGCATGGTCACCATCGCGGCCACCGCCGACGAACTCGCCGAGGATCTGGCCCGATACGACGGCCAGGTGGGCATCGCCGCCCTCAACACCCCCGGCAACACCGTCGTCTCCGGCCCGGTCGAGCTGGTCGCCGACATCGGCAACGTCTGGGCGGCGAAGGGCCGCAAGACCAGGACCCTGACCGTCAGCCACGCCTTCCACTCCCCGCTGATGGACCCCATCCTGGAGCCGTTCGCGCAGGCCATCGACGGCCTGACGTTCCACCGGCCCACCCTTCCGGTGCTCAGCAACCTCACCGGTGAGCCGGCCGACGAGGAGATGGCCACGCCGGGCTACTGGGTGCGCCACATCCGTCAACCCGTACGTTTCCACCCCGCCGTCGCTCATATCGCGCCCGAAACCGGCGTCTTCCTCGAACTCGGCCCCGACCCCGTCCTCGCCACCGCGACCCAGCACACCCTTCAGCACTTCACCGCCGACGAGGCGACGACCGACGCCCACGCCGACGAGGGCGGGGCCGACCGAGCGACTCCGCTGGTCACAGCCACCCTGAGCCGTAAACGACCCGATGCGCACGCACTCGGCCACGCCCTCGCCCAACTGCACACCCATGGCACCGATATCGACTGGGCCCGCTGGTTCCCGGCCGACCCGGCGCCCCGGACGGTCGACCTGCCCACGTATGCCTTCCAGCGCGAGCGCTACTGGCTGGCCCAGGGCGGTGGCGTCGGGGATGTGGGGGCCGCCGGGCTGCAGCGGATCGAGCATGCGCAGTTGCCGGCGGCCGTCGGGCTCGCCGATGGCGGGCTGGTGCTCACCGGCCGGATCTCGGCCGGTGGCGCCGGGGGCTGGCTGGCCGAGCATGTGATGGCGGGCGCCGTGCTGGCGCCGGGCGCCGCGCTGGTGGAGTGGGCGCTGCGGGCCGCCGATGAGGCGGGCTGCGGCGGGGTGGAGGAGTTGGCGCTCCAGGTCCCGCTCGTCCTGCCCGCGTCCGGTGGGCTGCGCGTTCAGGTGGTGGCCGGCGTGGCCACCGAGGACGGGCGGCGTGATGTGCGGGTGTACTCCCGGCCCGACCGCGATGTCGAGCCCGGTGCTGAACCGGGCTGGGTATGCCATGCCGAGGGCGTTCTGAGTCCGCCGTCCCCGCAGGGCCCCGCGCGGGGCCCGGTGGACGAGCCGGGCCGGGCATGGCCTCCGGCGGGCGCGGAGCCCGTACGGCTGGACGGGTTCTACGAGCGCGCCGCGGCGTCGGGATACGCCTACGGGCCGTCGTACCGTGGCCTGCGGGCCGTATGGCGGGACGGCGCGGATGTGCTCGCCGAAGTGGCGCTGCCCGAGGCCGCCGGAGACCCGGAGGGATTCGGTATCCATCCGGCACTGCTGGATGCCGCGCTCCATCCGGCGTTCCTCCTCGACCGGCCCGGGCAGGAGCACGAGGACGGCCGGGTGTGGCTGCCGTTCGCCTGGAACGGCGTGTCGCTGTGGGCGGGCGGTGCCACGACCGTACGGGTCCGGCTCTCGCCCCGGGAGCAGGAAGCGGATGGCGCCGAGGGCGAGCGCGGTCTGCGGGTCGAGGTGGCCGACGCCCTGGGCGGTCCGGTGCTGACCGTCGACTCGCTGCTGATGCGACCTGCCGACATCGACCAACTGCGCACCTCCGGCGGGCCCGAGGTGGAGGGGCTGTTCGCCCTGGAGTGGACGCCCCTGCCCGTCCCCGCACCGGACACCGGCGCCGGACAGCAGGAGCCGGATCCGGCGGACGGCGGCGGTTGGGCGGTTCTGGGCCCGCAGGAGTACGGGCCGATCGTGCCGGGCGCGGTACACCACCCGCATCTGGAGGCGTTGGTGTCCGCCCTCGACGGTGGCGGCCCCGCCCCCTCCGTGGCCATCGCGTATCTGCCCGCGCTCGGCGGCTCGTCCGGAGGTGACACGGGTACGGACCTGGCGGCCGCCGGTCTGGCGGCCTCGGAGCGGGCGCTGGAACTGGTGCGGGGCTGGCTGGCCGAACCGCGGCTGGCCGAGACCCGGCTGGTGGTGGTCACGCGGGGAGCGGTCGCCATCGATACCTCCGAGGCAGAGGGCACCCCCGGGGCGGACGGCGCCTCCGAAACGGACGGCGCCGGAGACGGCGGCCTGGACGTGGCCGGGGCCGCCGTGTGCGGGCTGGTGCGCAGTGCGCAGGCGGAGAACCCGGGGCGATTCCTTCTGGTCGATCTCGACCCGGACTCCGAGCCGCTCGAAGAGAGTGTGCGCAGCGCCGTGACCTGGGCGGCGCACCTGGACGAACCGCAGGTCGCGCTGCGGGCGGGGCGGCTCCGGGTGCCCCGGCTGATGCGTGCCGGTGGCGTGAGCAGCGGGGGTGTGGCCGCACTGGTGGGACAGCCCGCATGGCGGCTGGAGCTGACCGGCGCGGCCACGGTGGAGAACGTGAAGCCGGTGCCGTGCCCCGAGGTGCTCGAGCCCCTCGGACCGCGTCAGGTGCGGGTGGCGGTGCACGCGGCCGGTATCAACTTCCGCGACGCGCTCATCAGTTTGGGCATGGTCCCGGGCCAGACCGGGCTCGGTGGCGAGGGCGCCGGTGTGGTGCTGGACGTCGGCCCCGAGGTGACCGGGGTCGCGGTGGGCGACCGGGTCATGGGGGTCTTCGACCGCGCGTTCGGCCCGACGGCGGTGACCGACGCCCGCATGGTGGCGCCCGTTCCCTCCGGGTGGGCCGCTCCGCAGGCGGCCTCGGCGCCGGTGGCGTTCCTGACCGCCTGGTACGGGCTCGTGGAGCTGGCCCGGCTCCAGGCCGGGGAGACGGTCCTGGTCCATGCCGCGACCGGCGGTGTGGGCATGGCGGCCGTACGGATCGCCCGGCATCTGGGGGCGGAGGTCTACGCGACGGCGAGCCCCGGCAAGCATGAGGTGCTGGAGGCGATGGGCATCGACGAGGCACACCGGGCCTCCTCACGCGATCTGGACTTCGAGGAGGTGTTCCGCGAGGCCACCGGCGGGCGTGGCGTCGATGTCGTGCTCAACAGCCTCGCCGGACCCTTCGTCGACGCCTCCCTGCGGCTGCTGGGCGAGGGCGGTCGGCTGATGGAGATGGGCAAGACCGACCTCCGTGACCCCGAGCGCGTCGCGGAGGAGCACCCAGGGGTGACGTACCAGCTCTACGACCTGATCACCGACGCCGGGCCCGAACACATCGGCCGGATGCTGGGTGAACTGGGCGAGCTGTTCGCCACCGGAGCCCTGCGGCCGCTGCCGGTGCGGACGTGGCCGCTCAGCCGGACACGTGAGGCGCTGCGCCATCTCAGCCAGGCCAAGCACACCGGCAAGCTGGTCCTGGACGTCCCCGCCCCGGTGGACCCGGACGGCACCGTCCTCATCACCGGTGGCACCGGCACCCTGGGCGCGCTGGTCGCCGAACACCTCGTACGCGTCTGGCGCATCGGGCATCTGCTGCTGGTGAGCCGCCGGGGCCCGGCAGCGCCGGGCGCCCGCAACCTCGCCGACCGGCTGACCGCCCTGGGAGCGCGGGTACGCATCGTCGCCGCCGATGTCACCGACGCGGCAGCCGTGGCCGACCTGGTGGCGGGGGTCGATCCCGGGCATCCGCTGACCGGAGTCATCCATGCGGCCGGTGTGCTGGACGACGCGGTCGTCACCGCGCAGACTCCAGAGCGGCTGGCCCGGGTCTGGGCGGCGAAGGCCACCGCCGCGGCGCATCTGCACGCCGCGACGGCGCATCTGCGCCTGGGCGCGTTCGTGCTGTTCTCGTCGGCCGCCGGGGTCATGGGCAGCCCGGGACAGGCCAACTACGCGGCGGCCAATGCCTTCTGCGACGCGCTGGCGGCCCATCGCCAGGCACTGGGCCTGCCGACGGTCTCCGTGGCCTGGGGCCTGTGGGCCGAATCCAGCGAGATGACCGGCGGCCTCGCCGACGCGGACCTGGCCCGGATGACGCGCTCGGGCGTCACCGCGATGGCCGCCGACCATGCCCTCCGGCTGCTCGACGCGGCGGCCGAGCACGGTGGCCACCTGCTGATCGCGGCGGATCTGAACACGCGTGTCCTGGCGGCCCAGCCCGCCGACACTCTCCCCGCCACGCTCCGCGCCCTCGCCGCATCGGGCGCCGGTGGCGCGGCGGCGCGACGTACGGCGGCGGCAGCCGATGCGCGGCCGGACGACTGGGCCGGCCGGCTGGCGGGCCTGTCCGCCGCGGAACAGCACCGCGCGGTCCTCACGTTGGTCCGTGGCCATGTGGCCACCGTGCTCGGGCATGCCAGCGCCGAAGCGGTGCAGGCCGACACCAACTTCAAGGAGCTGGGCTTCGACTCCCTGACCGCCGTCGAACTGCGCAACCGGCTCGCCGCCGCCACCGGTCTGCGGCTGCCCGCCGCCCTCGTCTTCGACTATCCGGAAGCGGCCGTGCTCGCCGACTACCTGCTGGAGCGCATCGCCCCGGCGGTCGGCGCCGCCCCGGGCCGGGACGGCGCCGATCCGGTCCTCAACGAACTGGCCAGGCTCGAAGCCACCCTGATCGGCCTCGAGATGGAAGACGACGATTCGGGGGCGGTCACGGCACGGCTCGAAAGCCTGCTGGCGAAGTGGAAAGCGACACGAAAGCCGGCGGAGGAAGAAATGACCGCCGCGGAGAGGCTGGAGTCCGCGTCCGCGGCCCAGGTTCTCGACTTCATCGACAACGAACTGGGTGTGTCCTGAATGTGCCGGGCGCGACGATCGCTGAGGCCGGGTGAAACCTCATGGTGAACGTGAATGAAGACAAACTGGTCGAGTATCTCAAGCGCGTCTCCGCGGATCTGCACGATACGCGCCTACGTTTGCGCGAGGTGGAGGAGCGATACCAGGAGCCGATCGCGGTCGTGAGCATCGCCTGCCGGTTCCCGGGCGGGGTGAACACGCCCGAGGACCTGTGGCGGCTGGTCACCGGCGGTGTGGACGCGATCGGGGACTTTCCCACCGACCGCGGCTGGGATCTCGACAGCCTCTATCACCCGGACCCGGACCACCCCGGCACCACCTATGTCCGCCGGGGCGGATTCCTCTACGACGCCGACCGATTCGACCCCCAGTTCTTCGGCATCAGCCCCCGCGAGGCGCTCGCCACCAGCCCTCAGCAGCGACTGCTGCTGGAAACCGCCTGGGAGGCATGCGAACGGGCGGGGCTAGACCCGGTGTCCCTCAAGGGCTCCCGGACGGGCGTCTACGCCGGGACGGCGACCACCGGCGGCGCCACATCCGGTGACCTTCCGCAGAAGGGATCCGAGGGATACGCGGGCAACGCACCGAGCCTGCTGTCGGGCCGGGTGTCGTACACCTTCGGCCTCGAAGGACCGGCCGTCACGCTGGAGACGGCGTGCTCGTCATCCCTGGTCGCGATCCATCTGGCCTGCCAGGCACTGCGGCAGGAGGAATGCACCCTGGCCCTGGCGGGCGGGGTGACGGTGATGGCCACCCCCGAGGTGTTCACCGGCTTCTCCCGGCAACGGGGGCTGTCCCCGGACGGGCGCTGCAAGGCGTTCTCGGTGCACGCCGACGGCACGGGATGGGGCGAAGGCGTCGGACTCGTCCTACTGGAGCGGCTGTCCGACGCCCGGCGCAACGGGCATGAGGTGCTCGCGGTGATCCGTGGCTCGGCCATCAACCAGGACGGCGCGAGCAACGGATTCAGCGCGCCGAACGGCCCGTCCCAGCAGCGGGTGATCCGCCAGGCCCTCGCCAGCGCCCGGCTGGCCCCGTCCGAGGTGGACGCGGTGGAGGCGCATGGCACGGGCACCAAGCTGGGCGACCCGATCGAGGCCGACGCGCTGATCGCCACCTACGGCCGGGACCGGCCGGAGGACCGGCCGCTGTGGCTCGGCTCGCTGAAGTCCAACATTGGCCATACGCAGGGCGCGGCGGGTGTGGCCGGTGTGATCAAGATGGTCATGGCCCTGCGACACGGCGTACTCCCGGCCACCCTCCATGCCGAGGAGCTGACCCCCCATGTGGAGTGGGACGGCGGCGGTGTGCGACTGCTGACGGAGGCGGTCGAGTGGCCGACGGGTGAGCGCCCGCGCCGGGCCGGTGTGTCGTCCTTCGGGATCAGCGGCACCAATGCGCATGTGATCGTGGAGCAGGCGCCTGTGGAGGTTGCGCCGGAGGTGGATTCCTCTAGTGTGGGTGGGGTGGCGCCGTGGGTGCTGCCGTGGGTGGTGTCGGGGCGGACTGCGGAGGCGTTGCGGGGGCAGGCGGCGGCGTTGGCTGAGCGGGTGGGTGGGGATTCGGGGTTGTCGGCGGTGGACGTGGGGTGGTCGTTGGCCACTACGCGGTCGGTGTTCGAGCATCGGGCGGTGGTGGTGGGCGGTGACAGGGCCGAGTTGTCGGCTGCTGTGGAGGCGTTGGCGGGGGGTGTGTCGCATCCGGGTGTGGTGCTGTCGGGTGTTGCTGCGGTGGTGGGTGATGTGGGTCCGGTGTTGGTGTTTCCGGGTCAGGGTTCGCAGTGGGTGGGGATGGGGGCGGAGCTGCTGGAGGTGTCGGCGGTGTTCGCGGCCCGGGTGGCGGAGTGTGAGCGGGCGCTGGCGCCGTATGTGGAGTGGTCGCTCACGGATGTGTTGCGCCGCGCGGAGGGTGGGGCGGATCTGGGGCGGGTGGATGTGGTGCAGCCGGTGTTGTGGGCGGTGATGGTGTCGCTGGCTGCGGTGTGGGCGGGGTATGGGGTGTGTCCTGCGGCGGTGGTGGGTCACAGTCAGGGTGAGATCGCGGCGGCTGTGGTGGCGGGGGCGCTGTCCTTGGAGGACGGCGCCAAGGTGGTGGCCTTGCGGAGCAAGGCGTTGCGGCGGTTGGCCGGTGGTGGGGCGATGGCCTCGCTGGGTGTGGGTCAGGAGCGGGCGGGGGAGTTGCTCTCCGGCCTGGGCGATCAGGCCGCTGGTGTAGGCGTAGCCGCGGTCAACGGGCCTTCGTCGACCGTGGTTTCGGGTCCGCCGGAGCAGGTGGCCGCCGTCGTCGCGGCGTGCCAGGAGGCGGGAGAGCGGGCACGGCTGATCGAGGTGGATTATGCCTCGCACGGTCCTCAGGTGGAGGAGATCCGGGAGGAGTTGAATGAGGTTCTGGCCGGTGTGCGTCCGCTGGATACGTCGGGTTCGGGTACGGCGTTCTACTCCACCGTGACCGGTGGCCGTGTCGTCACGACCGACCTGGATACCGGTTATTGGGTGGCGAATCTGCGGGAGCGGGTGCGGTTCACCGATGCTGTCCAGGCGTTGCTGGCGGACGGGCATCGGGTGTTCATCGAGGCCAGTACGCATCCCGTGCTCACGCTCGGCCTTCAGGAGACCTTCGAGGAAGCCGAGGTGACGGCCGTCACCGTGCCGACCCTGCGCCGCGATCACGGCGGCCGGGCCCAGCTTCTCCACTCGCTCGGCCAGGCGTTCACCGCCGGGGTCGAGGTGGACTGGAGGACCGCGTTCCCGGCCGACCCCACCCCCCGTACGGTCGATCTGCCCACGTATGCCTTCCAGCGCCAGCGCTACTGGGCCACTGCCACCGGCGGGGTCGGCGATATGGGTGCCGCGGGGCTGCAGCGGGTGGAGCACCCGTTATTGCGGGCGGCGGTGGGTCTTGCCGATGGCGGGCTGGTGCTGACCGGACGGGTGTCGGCCACTGGCGGCGACGGCTGGCTCGGTGACCATGTGGTCGCCGGAGCGCCACTGGTGCCGGGTGCGGCGCTGGTGGAGTGGGCGTTACGGGCGGCCGACGAGGTGGGCTGTGGCCGCATCGAGGAACTGGCACTGCAGGTCCCGTTGGTGCTGCCGCCGTCGGGTGGGCTGCGGGTGCAGATCGTCGTGGGCGAGGCCGCCGAGGACGGGCGGCGCGATGTGCGGGTGCACTCCCGGCCCGACCGCGATGCCGAGCCCGGCGCGGATCCGGACTGGGTGTCCCATGCGGAGGGCGTCCTGTGCCCGCCGGCCGCGCCGAGCGCGGCCGAGGAGCTGGGCGGAGTCTGGCCTCCCGAGGGCGCGAAGCCGTTAGATGTCGAGGGGTTCTACGAGCATGCCGTGGCGGCGGGCTATGCGTACGGGCCGTCGTTCCAGGGGCTGCGTGCCGTGTGGCGGGACGGCGCTGATCTGCTGGCCGAGGTGGCGCTGCCCGAGGCGGCGGGGGACGCGGACGGCTTTGGCATCCACCCGGCACTGCTCGACGCCGCCCTGCATCCCATGCTGCTCGCCGCCGACCTCGAGTCGGCGGACGACAGGGTGATGAGACTGCCGTTCGCCTGGAATGGCGTCTCCCTGTGGGCCGCGGAGGCGACCACGGTCCGGGTCCGGCTCTCGCCCCGCCAGCCCTCTCCCCATCAGGACGGTTCAGTGGGGGAAGGCGGGTTGCGAGTGGTCGTGGCCGATGCCATGGGCGCCCCGGTGCTGACGGTCGACTCCCTGACGATGCGCCCCGTCGACCCCAGCCAGTTGAGGTCCGGGGGCGGACGTGGCGTCGATGGGCTGTTCACGCTGGGCTGGGTCCCGATGCCCGGCGTGCCGGAGGTGGACACCTCCGACGCCATGGGCTGGGTCGTGCTGGGTGAGGACGCCTTGCACCTGGCCGAGGAGCCCGGACTCGGCGATGGGCGAGTGGTGTGCCATCCGGGTCTTGAAGCGTTGGCCGCCGCACTCGACGACGGCGCGCCACCTCCCGCCTTCGCCGTGACCTACCTGCCCGCAGGAGGTGGCCCGCAGGAGGCCGGAGCCGCGGCGAAGGCGGCCGATGGCTTGGCTGCCGTCGGCCGAGCGCTGGAGCTGGTGCAGGCGTGGCTGGCCGAACCGCGTTGGGCCGAAACCCGGTTGGTGGTGGTGACAGGCGGTGCGGTGTCGACCGGAGGCACTGAAGACGGGGATTCCGGCGACGACGAGCTGAATGCGGCCGCGGCAGGGCTGTGGGGCCTGCTGCGCAGTGCGCAGGCGGAACACCCGGACCGGTTCATCCTCCTCGACCTTCACCAGGCCACCAATCCGACCGCAGGCGATGTGGCGGATGCCGTCGTCCGTGCCGTACAGGCGGACGAGCCACAGGCGGCGCTCCGCTCCGGGCGTCTGATGGTGCCCCGACTGACGCGCGCACGCGACACCGACGGCGCCGACGAGAGCGAATCGGGAGGACTGGCCCCTGGTGGGCTCGATCCCGACGGTACGGTGCTGATCACCGGTGGTACGGGCCTGCTGGGCGGCCTGGTGGCCGAGCATCTGGTGCGTACGTGGCAGGTCGAGCATCTCGTCCTGGTCAGCCGCCGTGGCTCGGACGCGCCCGGCGCACCGGAGTTGGCCGAGCGGCTGAGCGACCTGGGCGCGCAGGTGCGGATCGCCGCGGTGGATGTCACGGTCGGCGACGCGGTCGCCGCCGCGGTGGCCGGTATCGACCCGGCGCATCCGCTGACCGGTGTCATTCATGCGGCCGGGCTGCTGGATGACGCGGTGGTCACTTCACAGACCCGGGAACAGGTGGCGCGGGTGTGGGCGGCGAAGGCCGCGTCGGCCGCCCATTTGCACACCGCCACGGCGGATCTTCCGCTCCGCATGTTCGTGATGTTCTCCTCGGCTGCCGGAGTCGTGGGCAACGCGGGTCAGGCCGGATACGCGGCGGCGAACGCGTTTGTCGATGCCCTGGTCGCCCAGCGGCGGGCGCTCGGACTGCCCGGGCTTTCGCTGGCCTGGGGGCTGTGGGCCCAGGCCAGCGAGATGACCGGGCATGTGGGCCGGGCCGACCTGACGCGACTGCGCGGGATGAGGCCGTTGTCGTCCGAGCGCGGGCTGGCCCTGCTGGACGCAGCATGCCGGTACGCGAGCCCGCTGATGGTGGCCGTGGACTTCGATCCGGCCGGGGCGGCCGGTGGGGATCTTCCGGCGGTGTTGCGGGGGTTGGTGGCCGGTCGTACCAGGCGGCGGATCGCCGAGGGTGGCCTGTCGGCCTCGGGGTTGGCTGGGCGGTTGGTGGGGGTGGGGGTTGGTGCTCGGTTGGATGTGGTGGTGGAGGTGGTGCGGGGTGGTGTGGCGGTGGTGTTGGGGTTTGGTTCTGCGGGTGAGGTGCGGGTGGATGCCGCGTTCAAGGAGTTGGGTTTTGATTCGTTGACGGCGGTGGAGTTGCGTAATCGGTTGTCGGTGGTGACGGGGTTGCGGTTGCCGGCGACGATGGTGTTCGACTATCCGACGCCTCGGGTGCTGGCGGAGTATCTGTGCTCCCGGCTGACCGGCGAGACCGCCGGCTCCCGTGCCCCCGTCGTGGCGAGGGCCGATACGGACGATCCCGTGGCGATCATCGGCATGACCTGCCGTTTCCCGGGAGGCGCGAACTCCCCTGAAGCGCTGTGGGACCTGGTCGCCTCGGGGAAGGACGTGATCGGGGAGTTTCCGATCGGCCGAGGCTGGGATCTGGACGGGCTGTTCCATCCGGACCCCGATCACCCCGGCACCAGCTATGCCCACGAGGGTGCCTTCCTCCATGACGCCGATGCGTTCGATGCGGCGTTCTTCGGGATCAATCCGCGGGAGGCGCTGGCCACCGATCCGCAGCAGCGGTTGCTGTTGGAGGCGTCGTGGGAGGTGCTGGAGCGGGCGGGGATCGATCCGGTGTCGGTGAAGGGCAGTCCGACCGGTGTGTACGCGGGCGTGATGTATCACGACTACGCGGCCGGGCTGAGCGGTGGCGCCGATGTGAAGCTCGAGGGCTATGCGATGCTCGCGGGTTCGGGCAGCGTGGTCTCGGGCCGGGTGGCGTACACGCTGGGCTTCGAGGGTCCTGCGGTGACGGTGGATACGGCGTGTTCGTCGTCGTTGGTGGCGATGCATCTGGCGGCGCAGGCGTTGCGGCAGGGTGAGTGCACGCTGGCGTTGGCCGGTGGGGTGACGGTGATGGCCACGCCGGATGTGTTCACCGGTTTCTCCCGTCAGCGTGGCCTGGCCCCCGATGGCCGGTGCAAGCCCTTCGCGGCCGCCGCCGACGGGACGGGCTGGGGCGAGGGCGCGGGTGTGCTGCTGTTGGAGCGGCTGTCGGACGCTCGGCGCAACGGCCATGAGGTGCTGGCGGTGATCCGTGGGTCGGCCGTCAATCAGGACGGTGCGTCGAATGGACTCACGGCGCCGAACGGTCCGTCGCAGCAGCGGGTGATCCGTCAGGCGCTGGCGAGCGCCGGGCTGTCGGTCTCGGATGTCGATGCGGTGGAGGCGCACGGTACGGGTACGACGCTGGGTGATCCGATCGAGGCGCAGGCGCTGCTGGCCACTTACGGTCAGGATCGCCCTGACGGGAAGCCGCTGTTGCTCGGCTCGATCAAGTCCAACATTGGGCATACGCAGGCGGCGGCGGGTGTGGCGGGCGTCATCAAGATGGTGCAGGCCATGCGCCACGGAACACTGCCCGCCTCCCTGCACATCGATGAGCCGAGCCCGCATGTGGACTGGGACAGCGGTGCGGTGCGGTTGCTGACCGAGGCGGTGGAGTGGCCGAACGGCGAGCGGCCGCGCCGGGCCGGTGTGTCCTCGTTCGGCGCCTCCGGCACCAACGCCCACGTCATCCTCGAACAGGCTCCCGCTCCGCCCGAGGAGGATGAGCAGACGGAGCCGGTCCTCTCCGACGTGGGCACGGTCCCGTGGGTGCTCTCGGCGCGGAGCGCGGAGGCGCTGCGCGGCCAGGCCGCCGCCCTGGGTGAACGTGTGGGCGGCGCATCCGAGCTCTCGTCCGTCGATGTGGGGTGGTCGCTGGTCACTTCGCGGTCGGTGTTCGAGCATCGGGCGGTGGTGGTGGGCGATGACCGTGCCGAGCTGTTGGCCGCCGTGGAGGCGTTGGCGGGGGATGTCTCGCATCCGGGCGTGGTGCGGTCGGATGCGGCGGCGCCGGCGGGTGATGTGGGTCCGGTGTTGGTCTTTCCCGGTCAGGGTTCGCAGTGGGCCGGTATGGGCGCCGAGCTGCTGGAGGTGTCGCCGGTGTTCGCGGCCCGCGTGGCGGAGTGCGAGCAGGCGCTGGCGCCGTACGTGGACTGGTCCCTTACGGATGTGTTGCGCCGCGCGGAGGGTGCATCGGATCTGGGGCGGGTGGATGTGGTCCAGCCCGTGCTGTGGGCGGTGATGGTGTCACTGGCCACGGCGTGGGCCGGACACGGCGTGCGTCCTGCGGCGGTGGTGGGCCATAGCCAGGGTGAGATCGCGGCGGCTGTTGTCGCGGGGGCGCTGTCCCTGGAGGACGGCGCCAAGGTCGTGGCCTTGCGGAGCAAGGCGTTGCGGCGGTTGGCCGGTGGTGGGGCGATGGCCTCGCTCGGTGTGGGTCAGGAGCGGGCGGGGGAGTTGCTCTCCGGCCTGGGCGATCAGGCCGCTGGTGTAGGCGTAGCCGCGGTCAACGGGCCTTCGTCGACCGTGGTTTCGGGTCCGCCGGAGCAGGTGGCCGCCGCCGTCGCAGCGTGCCAGGAGGCGGGAGAGCGGGCACGGCTGATCGAGGTGGACTATGCCTCGCACGGTCCTCAGGTGGAGGAGATCCGGGAGGAGTTGAATGAGGTTCTGGCCGGTGTGCGTCCGCTGGATACGTCGGGTTCGGGTACGGCGTTCTACTCGACCGTGACCGGTGGCCGTGTCGTCACGACCGACCTGGACACCGCTTACTGGGTGGCGAATCTGCGGGAGCGGGTGCGGTTCACCGATGCCGTTCAGGCGTTGCTGGCGGACGGGCATCGGGTGTTCGTCGAGGCCAGTACGCATCCCGTGCTCACGCTCGGCCTTCAGGAGACCTTCGAGGAAGCCGAGGTGACGGCCGTCACCGTGCCGACCTTGCGCCGTGATCACGGTGGCCGGGCCCAGCTTCTCCACTCACTCGCCCAGGCGTTCACCGCTGGAGTCGACGTCGACTGGACCACTCTGTACCCGAGCGCCCCGCCACCCCGCGTGGTCGCACTGCCCACCTACGCGTTCCAGCGCGAGCGCTACTGGCTCGATGGCCACGGTGGACGCGCCGGCGACCCGGCCGACCTCGGGCTCGTCTCCGCCGGACATCCGCTGCTGGGTGCCGCTGTCGAGCTTGCCGATGGCCGTGGCCATGTGCTGACGGGCCGGATTTCAGCCCGTGCGCATACCTGGCTCGGTGAGCATGTGGTGGCGGACGCGGTGCTGGTACCGGGCGCAGCGCTGGCCGAGTGGGTGCTGCGGGCGGCCGATGAGGTTGGCTGTGGCGGAGTGGATGAATTGGCGCTGCGGGTGCCGCTGGTCCTGCCGTCGTCGGGCGCGCTTCGGGTGCAGGTCGTCGTGGGCGAGGCCGCCGAGGACGGGCGTCGTGATGTGCGGGTGTACTCCCGGCTCGCCGGTGAAGGAGACTCCGCCACGGGATGGGTGTGCCATGCGGAGGGTGTGTTGAGCGCACCCGCGGACCGTTCCGACGAGGCGCTGGGACTGGGCGGGGCGTGGCCCCCGGCCGGTGCGGCACCGCTCGGCGTCGAGGGGTTCTACGACCGGGTCGCGGCCTCGGGATATGCCTATGGACCGTCGTTCCAGGGGCTGCGGGCCGTATGGCGGGACGGCGCGGATGTGTGCGCGGAGGTGGCCCTGCCCGAGGCCGCCGGGGAGCAGGCCGGATTCGGCATCCACCCAGCACTGCTGGACGCCGCGCTGCATCCCGCGCTGCTGATCGACCAGCTCGACGCGGACGACACCGAGACCGATACCGAAGCCTCAGATGGCCGGGTCTGGCTGCCGTTCGCCTGGAACGGCGTGACGTTGTGGGCGGCCGGGGCCACCACGGTCCGGGTTCGGCTCTCTCCTCAGCAGGAGAACGCCGAGGGCGAGCGCGCACTGCGGCTGACCGTGGCCGACGCCGTCGGCGCTCCGGTGCTGACCGTGGACTCCGTGGCGATGCGGCCCGCGAGCATCGATCAGTTGCGGGCGGCGGTGGCCCACGGCAGCCGCGGCACGGACAGCCTGTTCACCGTCGACTGGACGCCACTGCCGCTCGCGGCCGGGGCCGAAGAGGCGGCGGCCGGCGACGATGGCTGGGCCGTCCTGGGCGCCGAAGGCCACCCGGATCCTGCCGCGCTGGTGGCGGCACTCGGTGATGAGGAGCCCGTCCCGCCGGTCGTTCTCGCCGATATGACCGCCCTGACCAGCCCCACCGATGCGGGCGCCGAGGAGGCGTCGGCCGAGGCGCTGTCGGCGACGGAACGGGCGCTGGAACTGGTGCGGGGCTGGCTGGCCGAACCGCGATTGGCGGATGCCCGGTTGGTGGTGGTCACGCGAGGCGCGGTCGCGGTCGACGGCCCCGAGAGCACCACCCGGGTGGACCTGGCCGCGGCCGCCGTGTGGGGCCTCGTACGCAGCGCACAGTCGGAGAACCCCGGCCGGTTCGTCCTCCTCGACCGCGACGACGACCTCGACGTCAACGCCAACCCCAACGCCAACCGCAACCCCAACGCCAACGCCGCCCCCCACACCGACGCCGTGCGCATCGCCGTGGCGCGCGCCGTGGAGATGGACGAGCCCCAGTTGGCCCTGCGTGCCGGCCGGGCACTGGTGCCCCGTCTGGTCCATGCCGGTACCGGGGGCGCAGGGCTGGTGGGCCCCGTGGAGCAGCCGGAAGCATGGCGGCTGGACACGGCGGGCACGGCGACCCTGGAGAACGTCGTACCCGTGCCCTGCCCCGAGGTGCTGGAGCCCCTGGCCGCTGGCCAGGTACGGATCGCCGTACGCGCCGCCGGTGTCAACTTCCGTGATGTGCTGGTCGGTTTGGGCATGGTGCCCGGACAGACCGGACTCGGCGGTGAGGGCGCCGGAGTGGTGGTGGACATCGGCCCCGAGGTGACCCATGTGTCCGTGGGCGATCGCGTCATGGGCGTCCTCGACCAGTCGTTCGGGCCACTGGCGGTCACCGACGCGCGGTTGCTGGCGCCGATCCCGGACGGCTGGAGCTTCCGGCATGCGGCGGCCGTACCGGTGGCCTACCTCACCGCCTGGTACGGACTGACCGACCTCGCCGGGCTCCGGCCGGGGGAGTCGGTACTGATCCATGCCGCGACCGGTGGTGTGGGGACGGCCGCGGTACGGATCGCACGGCACCTGGGCGCGGAGGTCTACGCCACGGCGAGCCACGGCAAGCATGCGGTGCTGGAGGCGATGGGCATCGACGAGGTGCATCGGGCCTCCTCACGCGATCTGGACTTCGAGGAGACGCTCCGGGAGGCCACTGGCGGCCGGGGTGTGGATGTGGTGCTCAACAGTCTTGCCGGGGAGTTCGTGGACGCCTCGCTCCGTCTCCTCCGCGAAGGCGGCCGGTTGCTGGAGATGGGCAAGACCGATGTCCGCGACCCGCAGCTGATCGCGGCCGAGTATCCCGGGGTGACCTACCGGGTCTACGACCTGATCACGGACGCCGGGCCGGATCGTATCGGCCAAATGCTGCGGGAGCTGGGCGAGTTGTTCGCCTCCGGACTGCTGGAGCCGCCACCGGTACGGGCGTGGCCGCTCAGCCGGGCGCGTGAGGCGTTGCGATATCTCAGCCAGGCCAAGCACACCGGCAAGCTGGTTCTGGACGTCCCAGCCCCCGTGGACCCGGACGGCACCGTGCTCATCACCGGTGGCACCGGCACCCTCGGCAAGCACGTCGCCGAGCACCTCGTCCGCGCCTGGAACATCCGCCATCTGCTGCTGGTGAGCCGCAGCGGCCCCGACGCCCCCGGCGCACCGGAGCTGCTGGCCCACCTCACCGACCTGGGCGCCGAGGCCCGGATCGTGGCCGCGGACGTCACCGACGGCGCCGCGGTGAACGACCTCGTCGCGAGCATCGACCCGGCGCATCCCCTGACCGGTGTCGTCCACGCGGCGGGTGTCCTGGACGACGCGGTGGCCACCTCGCAGACCCCCGAGCATCTGGCGCGGGTGTGGGGGCCCAAGGCCACGGCAGCGGCCCATCTCCATGCCGCCACCGCCCATCTGCGGCTCGGCATGTTCGTGATGTTCTCCTCGGCCGCGGGGGTGATGGGCAGTCCCGGCCAGGCCAACTACGCGGCGGCCAACGCCTATTGCGACGCCCTGGCCACCCACCGCCAGGCCATGGGACTCCCGGGGGTTTCGGTGGCCTGGGGGCTGTGGGCCGATGCCAGCGGGATGACCGGGCATCTGGACGAGGCGGACCTGGCCAGGATGTCCCGCTCCGGCATCGCCGCCATGTCCGGCGAGCGGGCGCTGGGGCTGATGGACGCCGCCTGCTGGCACGGTGCCCCGCAGCCCGCGGCCGTCCAGCTCGACCTCCGGGCCCTGGCCGCCCAGCCCGCGGACACCCTGCCCGCCCTGCTGCGCACGCTCCTCGACAACGGAACGACCACCCGTCGTACCGCCGCCACCGGGGCGCCCGCCGCCGGTCTGGTCGCCCAGCTCGCGGCGGTGCCCGTGGAGGAACAGCACCGGATCCTGCTCACACTGGTGCGCACGCAGGCCGCGGCGGTTCTGGGCCACACCGACGCCGGGACGGTATCCGCCGACAGCCCCTTCAAGGATCTGGGCTTCGACTCGCTGACCGGCGTCGAACTGCGCAACCGGCTCGCCGCCGCCACCGGGCTGCGGCTCCCCGCCACCGTCGTCTTCCGGCATCCGACGCCCTCGGCCATCGCCGCCGAACTGCGCGAGAAGCTGTGCCCCGCGCAGGCGGACACCTCGGCGCCGGTCTTCGGCGAGCTGGAGAGGCTGGAGGCGGCGATGGCGCGCCTCGTACCCCACGACGAGGCCCGTGACCGGCTGGCGAAGCGCCTGGAGGCGCTGCTGTGGCGCCTGACCGACGACACACCCGCCGAGGCCACAGGCAAGCGCCACCCCACCGTGGACGACGGCGCCCTCGACTCCGCGTCGGACGACGAGTTGTTCGAGTTCATCGACAGGGAACTGCCCTCTTGATCGTGAGTGAGGACTGATGTCGGGTACGGAAGAGAAACTCCGCCAGTATCTGAAGCGGGTCACAGTGGATCTCGGGCAGGCTCGTCAGCGGCTGCGCGAGATGGAGGAGCGATCCCAGGAGCCGGTGGCCATCGTGAGCATGGCCTGCCGCTATCCCGGTGGTGTCGGCTGCCCCGAGGAGCTGTGGGAGCTGGTGGCCTCCGGTGGCGACGGCATCACCGCGTTCCCCACCGACCGCGGCTGGGATCTGGAGGGCCTCTACCACCCCGACCCCGACCACCCCGGCACCAGCTACGTCCGGCACGGCGGATTCCTGGACGGCGCCGACCGCTTCGACGCGGAGTTCTTCGGGATCAGCCCGCGCGAGGCCCTGGCGATGGATCCGCAGCAGCGGCTGCTGCTGGAGGTGGCCTGGGAGCTGTTCGAGCGCGCGGGGGTCGACCCCGTGGCGATGAAGGGCAGCCGGACCGGTGTGTACGCGGGCGTGTCCAGCCAGGACTACATGTCCCGGATGCCCCGCGTCCCCGAGGGCTTCGAGGGCTATGCCACCACCGGCAGCCTCACCAGCGTGGTCTCCGGCCGGGTCGCGTACACCTTCGGTCTGGAGGGCCCGGCGGTGACGGTGGACACGGCGTGTTCGTCGTCGCTGGTGGCGATGCATCTGGCGAGCCAGGCGCTGCGTCAGGGCGAATGCGATCTGGCGCTCGCGGGCGGGGTCACCGCGCTCACCACTCCGACCGCCTTCGCCGAGTTCTCCCGGCAGCGCGGGCTGGCCCCGGACGGCCGCTGCAAGTCCTTCGCATCGGCCGCGGACGGTACGGGCTTCTCCGAGGGCGTCGGGCTGGTGCTGCTGGAGCGGCTGTCCGACGCACGCCGCAACGGGCATCGGGTGCTGGCCCTGATCCGTGGCTCGGCCGTCAACCAGGACGGTGCCAGCAACGGTCTGACCGCGCCCAACGACGTATCGCAGGAACGGGTGATCCGTCAGGCGCTGGCCAGTGCGCACCTCGCCGCCGACCAGGTCGACGCGGTGGAGGCCCACGGTACGGGGACCTCCCTCGGCGACCCGATCGAAGCACACGCGCTGCTGGCCACCTACGGACAGGACCGGCCCGGTGACCGGCCCCTGTGGCTGGGGTCGCTCAAGTCGAACATCGGCCATGCCCAGGCGGCCGCCGGTGTGGCCGGTGTCATCAAGATGGTGATGGCGCTCCGGCACGAGACGCTGCCGGTCACCCTGCACATCGATGAGCCGTCCCCTCATGTGGAGTGGGAAGGCGGCGGGGTGCGGCTGCTGACCGAACCGGTGGCGTGGCCGAGGGGCGAACGACCCCGCAGAGCAGGGGTGTCCTCCTTCGGGATCAGCGGTACCAACGCCCATCTGATCCTGGAACAGGCCCCCGAGCCCAGCCCCCCTGACCAGCCGGAGCCCGCCACCCCCGCACCCGAGGTGGTGGTGCCCTGGGTGCTGTCCGCCCGTGGCGCCCAGGCCCTGCGGGGGCAGGCGGCGGCGCTCGCCCGGCGCATGGCCGCCGATCCGGGGCTGCCCATCGCCGATGTGAGCTGGTCGCTGGTCACCACCCGGTCGGTGTTCGACCACCGGGCCGTGGCCGTGGGCGAGACCCGCGAAGAACTGATGGCGGCCGTGGAAGCGCTGGCCACCGGCGGGACGCACCCGGGCCTGGTCCACCCCGGTGGCGCCGCCGTGGCCGGAGAGTTGGGCCCGGTGCTGGTGTTCCCCGGCCAGGGCTCGCAGTGGGCGGGCATGGGAGCCGAACTGCTCCAAGTCTCACCTGTGTTCGCGGCCCGCGTGGCGGAGTGCGAACGGGCGCTGGCGCCGTACGTCGACTGGTCCCTCACCGATGTGCTGCGCGGCGCCGACGGGGCGGCCGACCTGGGCCGTGTCGATGTGGTGCAGCCCGTCCTGTGGGCCGTGATGGTGTCCCTCGCCGCGGTGTGGGCAGGCCACGGCGTACGTCCCGGGGCGGTGATCGGGCACAGCCAGGGCGAGATCGCGGCGGCCGTGGTGGCGGGGGCCCTGTCGCTGGAGGACGGCGCCAAGGTGGTGGCACTGCGCAGCAAGGCGTTGCGGCGGCTCGCCGGTGGCGGGGCGATGGCCTCCCTGGGAGTGAGCCGGGAGCGGGCCGGGAAGCTGCTGGCCGATCTCGGCGACCAGGCGGCGGCCGTCGGCGTTGCGGCCGTCAACGGGCCCTCCTCCACGGTGATTTCCGGACCGCCCGAGCAGGTGGCGCACGCCGTGGCGGCATGTCAGGCGGCGGGCGACCGGGCGCGGCCGATCGAGGTGGACTACGCCTCGCACAGCCCCCAGGTGGACGAGATCGCCGACGAACTGGCGGACGCCCTGGCGGGTGTCCGGCCGGTCGCGTCCAAGGTGGCGTTCTACTCCACGGTCACCGCCCGGCGGATCGACACCACCGGGCTGGACACCGCGTACTGGGTGACCAACCTCCGTGAGCCGGTGCGGTTCGCCGACACCGTCCAGGCGCTGCTGGCCCACGGCCACCGCGTGTTCATCGAGAGCAGCACCCACCCCGTACTGACCGTCGGTATGCAGGAGAGCTTCGAGGAAGCCGGGGCCGACGCGGTCACCGTGCCCACGCTCCGGCGCGACCACGGCGGCCGGGCGCGGCTGATCGAGTCCCTAGCGCTGGCGTTTACGGCAGGCGTCGCGGTCGACTGGACCACCCTCCACCCCACCGGCCCCGCCGCCCCGCACACCGTCGAACTGCCCACCTACGCCTTCCAGCGGGAGCGGTACTGGCTGGCCGACTCGGTGTCCTTCGCCACCGGGTCCCCGGCGGACGAGGAGGAGTCCCGGTTCTGGGCCGCGGTGGAGGGAGCGGACCTGAGCGCGCTCTCCGAGACGTTGAGCCTCCCGGACGGAACCGGCCACCGGACCTCGCTGGGCACGGTGCTCCCCGCGCTCTCGACATGGCGTCGCGGCCGTCGTGAGCGCTCCGCCGTGGACTCCTGGCGCTACCGCGTCGAGTGGCGGCCCGTCACCGACGTCGCCCCCGCCACCGACGCCGCCCCCGCGGGCTCCTGGTTCGTGGTCCACCCGAAGGGCGCCGCCGACGGCTGGACGGACGCCTGCGTACGGGCGCTGGGCGCGGACGGCGGCCGGGTGCGCGGGCTGGAGCTGGCCGAGGACACCGACCGGGAGGGGCTCGCCGAACTGCTGCGCTCCCGGTCCGCCGAGGAGACGCCACCGACGGGCGTACTGTCGCTGCTGGCCCTGGACGACGACGCACGGCCGCTCCCCGGCGTGGCACCTGGCCTGACCGGCACGCTCACCCTGCTCCAGGCCCTGGTGGACGCCGCCGTCACCGCGCCCCTGTGGTGTGCCACCCGCGGCGCGGTGGCCATCGACGACTCCGACCCCCTGGACGCTCCCCACCAGGCCCAGTTGTGGGGGCTCGGCAGGGTGGCCGCCCTGGAACACCCCGACTGGTGGGGCGGGTTGGTGGACCTGCCCGCGAGCCCGGACACCCTGGACGCGGAGCGGCTGCGCGCCCTGCTCACCGGGGCCTGTGGCGAGGACGAGGCGGCGCTGCGCCCGACCGGTGCCTACGGCCGGAGGCTGGTCCCCGACCCGATCGGCGGCCGTGCCCCGCGGCGCACCTGGAAGCCCCGGGGCACCGTGCTCATCACCGGAACCGCCGACGGCCCCGCAGCCCACGTCGCCCGCCGGCTGGCCGCCGACGGCGCCGAACACCTCCTGATGCTGGCCCCCGGAGGTGGCGACGCCCCCGGCGCCGTGGAGCTGAAGGCCGAACTGGACGCGCTCGGCACCGGACTCACCGTGGCGGACCACTCACCCGCCGGCCAGGACGGCACCGCACGCCTCGTCGAGCGGGTGGCGGAGGCGAGCGGACGGATCGGGACGATCATCCACACCTCGGCCTCCGGTGAACTGGCCCCGCTGATGGAGCTCACCCCGCAGCGGCTGGCCGAGGAGATCCGCGCCCATCTGGACGACACCGGGCGCCGGTTGGACGAACTCTGCGGCATGGGCCCCGAGGACACCGTGGTCTACTTCTCCACCGTCGCCGCGTCCTGGGGCAGCAAGGACCACGGCTCCTACGCGGCCGCCACCGCCTGCCTCGACGCGCTGGCGCACCGCGACCGGGCCGACGGCCGTCCCACCGTCTCGATCGCGTGGGGGCTGTGGGATCTGCCGTACGGCGGTGACACCCCGGACGCGCCGGTGGCTGCGCACACCGAGCGCTCCCGGCGGCAGGGCCTGTCCCCGCTGGAGCCACGGCCGGCGCTGACCGCGCTGCGCCAGGTGCTCGACCACGACGATCCGCGTGTCACGATCGCCGATGTGGAATGGGAGCGCTTCGCGCCGCTGTTCACCCTCGCCCGTCCCAGCAGGCTGTTCGACGCCGTCCCGGCCGCCCGCCAGGCCATCGAGGCCGCCCGGGGATCCGCGGAGGACACCGGCGCCGATGAGGCGTCGGCGCTGCGGCGGGAGCTGGGCCCCTTGGCCGAGGACGAGCGGATCGAGCGGCTGCTGGCGCTGGTACGCGCGCATGTGGCCGCCGTACTGCACTATCCGGCGCCGGAGTCGGTCGAGCCGGACCGCCCGTTCAAGGAGCTGGGGTTCGACTCCATCGCGGCCGTCGAGCTCAGGAACCGGCTGCGCGCCACCACGGGGCTGAGCCTGCCGACGACGGTGGTCTTCGACTATCCGACCCCCCGGGCGCTGGCGGGCCATCTGCTGGCCGAGGTGGACCCGGGAGCGGCCGGCGCGGCACACCCGCTCTCCGGACACCTCGACGAACTCGAGGCCGCACTGGCCGGGCTGCCGACGGGCGATCCGCGGCGAGCCGGCCTGGTGAACCGGTTGCAGGCCCTGGTGTGGAAGTACACCGCCACCGCGCAGGAGGCCGACGGACCGGCGGACGAGCAGGACCTGACGGCGGCCACCGCCGATGAGGTGTTCGCCCTCATCGACCGCGAACTCGGAGTCTGACCGGTGGTCGCGGGCCCCGCGCCCGCGCCCACCGAGCGCGCGAACTCCCCGTACGGAGACCGTACGGGGAGTTCGCCCGCGGGGAGTTCAGTGAGCGCCGCGGACCGGCTGTATGCCGCGGGCCAGGTCGAGCAGATCGTCGGCCACCCGCCGGGGACGCTGGGCGTGCAGATCATGCTCGGAGTCGAGATATTCCCGCATCGTGGCGTGGCGCAGGTCGGCCGTGGTCTCCCTGATACGGGAGCGGATGCGGTCCGCCCACTTCCCGTCCGCGCCCTTGGGAATGGCGGGCATCAGCAGGGTGGGCACCGTGATGGCCGCGTACCACGGCCTCGGCGGCTCGTTCCAGATGCTGTGCAGGATCGACATGTGCTGCTCGGCGGACATGCGCCGGGACAGCGACCCGTCCGGGTTCACCAGCATCGTGTCCACCGCGGCCTCGATCGCCGCCGGGGACCAGTCCGGGTGGATGGCGCGGAAGTAGTCGCTCACGCTCTGCACGGTGGCGCCCTCCAGGGACGCGGGCCGCAACGCCCCGACGAACGCGTCCCAGGACGGGAACGCCTTGGCCGGCTCCAGCCAGCCGCCGTCCACGAGCGCCAGCGCGGCCACCAGTTCGGGGTGCTCGGCGGTCAGCCGCACCGAGACATTGCCGCCCCAGGAGTGACCGGCCACCACCACCCGGTCCAGCCCGAGGGCGGCGGCCGCCGCCACCAGATCCGCGACCGCGGTCGGGGTGTCGTAGCCGGTCTCCGGTGTGTCGGAGTCCCCGTGGCCGCGCAGATCCACCGCGTACACCGCATGGCCCGCGGCGGCCAGATGGTCGGCGACCTCGTCCCACAGCCGGGCGCTGGAGGCCATGCCATGGACCAGGAGAAAGGGAAGCGACGCCGTTCCCGGCCGGTGCCGGAAATGCAATTTCACATCGTCGGTTACAGGCACGGAAAGATCCATGCCGGAATTCTAGCCGGGCCGCCCAATCCGATTCGACCGCTGGGGATGTGATGTATCCGCAGATTAGCGGCGCTTAAGCGGGGCGCGAGACGCTGGGCCGCCGGGCGATTCATTCTCTTATGTCGACCCAACTCTTTTACCGACCGTAGACTCCGAGCTGAAGTGAGGCGCTGTGTATCCCCCGGAATCGAGGCTCGCCCATGTCGACAACATCGACCTCACCGACTTGTCCTTCTGGGCCCAGCCCTACGGCGACCGTGACGCCGCCTTCGCGGCGCTGCGCCGGCGGCCGGAGCCCGTGCTCTTCCGCGAACCGGCCATGCCCGGGTTCGGGCGTGGGTCCGGCTATTACGCGATGGTCAGGCATGCCGATATCGCCGAGGTGAGCCGCCGTCCGCAGGACTTCGGCTCGCTGCCCACCGCGATCAGCATCATCGATCTGCCGGAGGAGTTCAACAGCTTCTTCGGATCGATGATCAATATGGACAATCCCCAGCACGCCCGGCTGCGCCGACTGGTGTCCCGCGCCTTCGGCCGGGGAATGGCCGCCGAGTTCGAGGTGGCGTCCCAAAAGGCGGCCCGGAAGATTGTCGACGACCTCATCGCGGACGGCCCGGGCGACTTCGTCCGCAACGTCGCGGCGATCATGCCGATCGCGGTGCTCAGCGGCATGATGGGGATTCCCAGCGACGACTACGAGTTCATTTACGACCGGTCCAATGTCATCGTCGGCACCTTCGACCCCGAATACGTTCCCCGGGCCGATCAGGCCACCGCCGCCCTGCTGAAGACCTCACATGAACTCGCCGACTACATCTCACGGCTCGCCGCCGACCGCACCCGTAACCCCACCGGAGATCTGGTCACCCGGCTGGTGCAGGCGCAGATCGACGGTGAGCGGCTCAGCCCCGAAGAGCTCTCCTCCTTCTTCATCCTGCTCGTCGTCGCCGGAATGGAGACCACCCGTAACGCGATCTCACGTGGTCTGGTGCTGCTCACCGAGCATCCGGAGCAGCGGAAGCTGCTGCTCTCCGACTTCGAGACCTACGCGCCGGGCGCGGTCGAGGAGATTCTGCGGGTCGCGACCCCCATCAACTGGATGCGCCGAACCGTCAAGCGGGACTGCGAGGTGAACGGCCACCGCTTCCAGGAGGGCGACAAGCTCCTGCTCTTCTACTGGTCCGCCAACCGGGACGAGGACGTCTTCACCGACCCCTATCAGTTCGACATCACCCGGGACCCCAATCCGCATATGACCTTCGGGTCGGTCGGCCCGCACTTCTGCCTGGGTGCCCATCTCGCCCGCATGGAGGTCACGGTGCTCTTCCGCGAGCTGTTCAGCCGGCTGCCGGAGATCCGCACGGTGGGGGAGCCCCGGCGGCTGGTGGCCAGCTTCGTCGAGGCCATCAAACACGTCGACTGCGCGTTCTGACACACCGGCGCAACTCGCGCACCACCGACAGGAAAACGCCGCGCGGGAGGGGGTTCGTCCCCCTCCCGCGCGGCGTTGTGCCCGGCGGGCCGGACTAGGCCGTGGCGTCGTCACCGGAGTTGACCGCGGCGTACGCCTCGGCGAGGTAGTGGCCGAGCTGGGCGGGGGTGGGGTACTCCAGAATGGCGACGAGGGGGATCTCCACGTCGGTGAGCGTCATCAGATTGCGGGTGAGTTCGAGAGCGGTCAGCGAAGTGAGCCCGTTCTCCAGGAAGTTGCTGTCGTCGTCCACCACGGCGGGTGCCAGGATGTCGGCGAGCTGCGTCCGTACGGTCTCCCGCAGGATGTCCTCGCGCTCCTCGGCCGTGGCGATGGCGAGCGCCTGGTGCAGCGCCGCCCCGTCCAGTGCGGTCTCGCTCTTCTCCGTCTGCATCGCGGATCCGTCTCCTTGAGGGCCGGCGTCGCCGGGGGTGTGGTTGTTGACGGTGGTGTGTGCGTTCATCGGTACTCCCGCCTGGTTGGGACCGGTCGGCGTGATCACCGACCGTGGTGCGTATGCGGCGTGGCCGAAGGGCCGGAAAGGTCATCGAAGAGCCGATGCCTTCCCAGCTCGGAGGCGTGTGCGGTCATCCAGCTCCAGTCGATGTCCGCGATGACCACGGAGGCCGTGTCCGCCATGACCGCCTGCCGCAGCAGGGCGGCGGCCGAGCGCTGGGGCAGTGCGGGCATCCCGTTGGTCCGGAGCTGCTTGGCGGCGCCGACGGCCGTGTCGGGGTCGTCGATCGAGCCCCAGCACACCGAGGTCGCCGGAACGCCCCGCGCCCGGCACTCCTGGGCGAGCGCGCTCAGATAGGCGTGGGCCGGCGCCTGGTTGCCCAGGCCCGGGCTGGGCAGGACGCCCACGATCGAGCACCCGAGCACCAGGGCCGACAGCTCATGGCTGCCGCCGAGGGCGCAGAGGTTCACCGCACCCGCCACCGTCGCCGTCCACTCGCGCTCGATCCGCGCCGTCTCGAGCTGTCCCGCCTCGGCGGCCAGCGGTGCCGTGAGATGCAGGACGGCCGTCAGCGGGAACTCCGCGGGAATGCCCGCGACCGCCGCGGCGAGCGCCTCCGGATCCGCCACAGCGACGGTGGCCACGGACACCCGTACGCCCGAGGCGCTCAGCTCGGCCACCAGGTCGGCGGCCGGTGGCGCCGTGTCGACCAGCAGCAGGTGTTCGGCGCCGTCCTCGGCCGCCCAGCGGGCGGTGTGCGCCGCCAGGGTGGTGGTGGCGCCCGTGATGAGGACCGTTCCCCGGAGCCGTCGGGCGGGGCTGGTGAGGGCTGCGGGGATGTCGCGTACCAGGCGCCGGGCGAAGCAGCCGTCGCCGCGCACGGCCACCTCCGCTTCGCCGTACGCCCCGGCCAGGACCGCCGCGAGCCGCCGTCCCGCCCGGTCGTCGAACCGCTCCGGCAGGTCGACCAGCCCGCCCCACCAGCGCGGACGCTCCATCGCCAGCGCCCCGCCCAGACCCCAGAACCGGGCCTGCTCCGGACGGGACATCGGATCGCCCAGGTCGACGCCGACGCCACCACGGGTGGCCAGCCACACCGGGGCCTCGATCCCGACCCGCCGCAGCGCCTCGAACACATCGAGGGTCGGGGCGAGCGCCGGGCCGCGCCCGTCGTCGGCCGGTGGCTCCACCGCCAGCAGGGAGAGCACCCCGGCGACCGGCCGCCCGGCGACGGCCTCGGACATCCGCCGGGCCTGGGTCTCGTCGTCCGGTGGTGTGGTCTCCGAAGGTGTGGTCTGCGGGGCGAACACGACGGCCTCGACGCCATGGTGGCGCAGCGCGGTGGTCACGGCGGCCACCGTGGCGTTGCCGCTGCTGTCATCGGATCCGCTGTGGCCGGACGTCACGACCAGCCAGGTGCCGGCCAGCCGTGGCGCCGGCGGGTCGGCGAGGGGCTTCCAGACGATGCGGTAGCGCCACTCCCGCTGCCGCCGCCAGGTGGCCAGGGCGGGCAGGATCTCCGCGAGCACGTCCCGCCGGCCCGCGGGGACCTCGAGCGCCCGGGTCAGGGCCGCCGTGTCCGCACGGGCCACGGCATCCCAGAACTCGGCGTCCGCCCAGGTCTCCACCCGCGACTCGGCCTCCGCCGGAGCCTCGTTCTGCAGCCAGAAGCGCTGTCGTTGAAAGGCATAGGTGGGCAGGGCGACGGTGCGGGGAGCCGGATCGCCGTCGAACAGCGCGGCCCAGTCCACGGTGGCGCCGACGGTGTGCATACGGGCCAGGCCGCACACCAGCCCCCGCACCTCGGAGCCCTCGGCCCCCTCGCCCCGGAAGGGCGACAGCACCAGCGCGGCCGGGGCGGAGGTCAGCATCGCCTCCGGCCCCAGCTCCCACACCGCACCGGCCTCGTCCAGCGAGGGCAGGGACGGCCGCTCGTACTCCACCGCGCTCGGATCGGTGCCGGTGGCCACCAGGCGGCAGGCGTGAGCGAGGTCGAGAGCACCGGCGATGTGCGCCGCGGCGATCTCACCGACCCCACAGCCCACCACCGCGTCGGGGCGCACCCCCACCGAGGCCAGCAGCCGGGCCAGTGCGACGTAGAGGGCGAACAGCCCCGCCGGGGAGGACACGTCGCGGTCCCCCTTCATTCCCAGCAGCTCACCGGCCTCGTCGAAGGCCGTGGCGAAGACGGGGAACCGGTCGTACAACTCGGCACCCGCCCCTGGGAGGTGGCCACCCTCGCCACCGAAGACGAACACCGCCCCGCCCGCCGAGGCCGCCGCGCCGGTACGGGCCACCTCGGGCCCCACCACCGAGGGATGCGGCTCACCGGCCGCCAGCGCCGCAAGCCCCGCGCTCAGCTCGTCCGGCCCCCGGCCGACCACGACCGCCCGGTGGTCGAAGGCCGACCGCGTGGTCACCAGCGACCATCCCACATCGGCGGGGGACAGCCCCGGACCGGCCGCCGCCGTATGCGCGGCCAGTGCACGGGCCTGTCCGCGCAGCGCCGCCGCACTCCGCGCGGACAGCACCCATGGCACCACCCCCGCATCGCGGGCGCCACTGTCGTCGGCAGCGGGCTCCACCGATTCGGTGAACTCCTCGAGAATCACATGGGCGTTGGTGCCGCTGGCGCTGAACGAGGACACCCCGGCCCGTCGTGGCCGGTCCACCCGCGGCCAGGCCATCCGCTCGGTCAGCAGCCGCACCGCGCCCTTGCGCCAGTGCACCAGCCGGGTCGGCCGGTCGATGTGGAGCGAACGCGGCAGCACGCCCCGGCGCATCGCCATCACCATCTTGATCACACCGGCCATTCCGGCGGCGGCCTGCGTATGACCGAGGTTCGACTTGATGGATCCCAGCAGCAGCGGCCGGTCGTCCGGACGGTCCTGGCCGTAGGTGGCGAGCAGTGCCTGGAGCTCGATCGAGTCGCCGAACGCGGTACCGGTGCCATGCGCCTCCACCGCGTCCACATCCCCCGTGGACAGCCGGGCGTCCGCCAGCGCGTCGCGGATGAGCTGCTGCTGGGCGGGGCCGTTGGGAGCGGCCATGCCCGTACTGGCACCGTCCTGGTTGATCGCCGAGCCGCGGATCACGGCCAGCACCGGATGGCCGTTGCGCCGTGCGTCCGACAGCCGTTCCAGCAGCACCAGACCGGCGCCCTCCCCGTACACCATGCCGTCGGCGGCGTCCGCGAACGACCGGCACCGGACATCGGGGGACAACTGGCGCTGGCTGGAGGCCACTTGGAACACGCTCGCGGTGTACATGATGGCGGCGCCACCGGCCAGCGCCAGCGTGCACTCGCCCCGCCGCAGCGATCCGGCCGCCAGATGCATCGCCACCAGCGACGACGAACACGCGGTGTCCAAGGAGACCGCCGCGCCCTGCAGACCGAGGGTGAACGCCACCCGGCCCGAGGACACACTGCCCGCGTTGCCGTTGCCCACATGGCCCAGCAGCCCCTCGGGGATCTCGTCCAGACGCGAGGCGTAGTCGTGGTACATCACCCCCGTATAGACGCCGGTCCGGCTGCCCCGCAGAGTGTGCGGATCGATGCCGGCGCTCTCCGTCGCCTCCCACGCCAGCTCCAGCAGCATCCGCTGCTGCGGTTCGATGGCCGCCGCCTCCCGGGCGCCGATGTCGAAGAACTCCGCGTCGAAGTCGGCCGCGTCATAGATGAAGCCACCGGCCCGGACGTACGAGGTGCCGTGGTGCTCCGGATCGGGGTGATAGAGGTTCTCCAGGTCCCAGCCCCGGTCGGTGGGGAAGCTGGAGACGGCGTCCCGCTCGTCGGCCACCAGGTCCCATAGCTGTGCCGGGGTGCGCACCCCGCCGGGAAAGCGGCAGGCCATGCCGACGACGGCGATCGGCTCCGTCAGCTCCGCCTGGACCTCCCGCAGCCGCTGCCGGGTGTCATGGAGCTCGGCCGTGGTCCACTTGAGATAGTCGACGAGCTTTTCCTCGTTGCTCATGAGCCGCCCGCACTCACCGTGCTGCGCGGCGTCAGATTCACCAGCGCGAGCTCCTCGGCGGTCAGCGGCGGCTCGGTGAGCTCCGGAAGGACCCGGTCCTTGTGCATGAGCGACAGAAAACCGCTGGACGCCAGCTCGGACTGCGGGGCGGTCAGGCTGATGACATCGGTCACCACATCACACACCGCCGAGGAACGGATCGACCGGTCGGAGATCAGATCGGAGAAGCGCTGCCGGGTCACGGCCCCGCCCGTCAGCCGCGGATCCGTCGCGCTCATCCGGCAGTTGACGTACTCCACATCCTTGGACGCGGCCATGATCCAAGGATCGTCCACGGTGGCGCTGATCGCCTGCTGGGCCCGGCGGGTCGCTCCCGCGTCGGTCCCGGACCGCTGCAGTTCGGTGTCCAGCGCGGCGGCGGCCCGAGCCGCGGAGCTCATCCCATGGCCGTAGATGGGGTTGAACGCGGCCAGCGCGTCGCCGAGCACCAGCAGCCCCTCCGGCCAGATGTCCAGCCGCTCCGGATACAGCCGCCGGTTGGCGCCGACACGCGAGACGGCCACCGAGGTCAGCGGCTTCGCGAGGTCGATGAGATCGGCGACCAGCGGATGG
Organism: Streptomyces violaceusniger Tu 4113; assembly: GCF_000147815.2. NCBI lineage: Bacteria > Bacillati > Actinomycetota > Actinomycetes > Kitasatosporales > Streptomycetaceae > Streptomyces > Streptomyces violaceusniger. The sequence goes on from NC_015957.1 coordinate 4,285,109, forward strand.
CGCAGCGTCCGGGCGTAGGGCAGGAAGTCGTCGTCGTGCGCGGGCAGTCCGGCGCCCCGGGTGCACGACAGGGTCACCATCCAGGTGCCGTCCTCCTGCGGATACACCACCCCGAACCGGCCCGGCTCGCGCAGCCGGTGGTCGGCGGCCACGTTGACGGCGGGGAATCCGGCGGCGGCCCCCGGCGGCGCCTGGTACACGCGGGTGGCGTACGCGATGCCCGCGTCGACGATGTCCTCCTCCAGCGGCGGCACCTCCAGCGCCGACAGCCAGTGCCGGAGCCGGGAACCGCGCCCGGAGGCGTCGATCACCAGATCGGCCGCCAGCGTTTCCTGCGCACCGGTGTCCATGTCGCGCACCCGGAGCCCGGTGACCCGTTTGGCGTCGCCGACCAGATCGAGGATCTCGGCGCGCTGACGTAAGGCGATCCGCCCGGTGGCCAGAACGCGGTCGCGGACCTTCCAGTCCAGGAAGGGGCGGGTGCACATCAGGGCGTACTGCCGCGGTGGAAAGCGGTGTTGCCAGCCGTGGGACGTCAAGGTCACCAGGTCCTGGTGGAATCCGATCCGTCGGGCGCCCGCGTCGAGCAGTTGGTCGATCATGCCCGGCAGCAGCGTGTCCACGATGCGCGCACCGCTGGACCACAGCACATGGACATGGCGTCCCTGCGGCGATCCCTTACGGTGCCGGGGGCCGTCCGGCAGCACATCGCGCTCCACGACGGTGACGCGCTCCAGATGGCGGGCCAGCACATGGGCAGCCAGCATTCCCGCCCAGCCTCCGCCCAGAACGATTCCGTGCTTGGGTTCGGTCATGGTTCTGCTTTCGTCCCTTCACCGCTTACGGCCTTTTACATCGGACTGGGGCTGCCCTTGGCCTGGACCATCTTGGCGAGGTTCTGGGTGACCGCCATGAAATGCGCGACACCGCTGAGTTCGGGGCCGTCGCCCACTTTCGTATCCGTGATGCCCCAGAACGCCTGGGCGTGATGGACCAGACCGTCATCACCGAGTTCGATCACGCCGATGATGCTGAAGGTGAGCTTCGCCGGTGCGTACACCGTGACCGTGGTCGGCACCGCCACCCTGCGGCCGTCCATCGAGGTGACCGGACGGCCCGGGGTCTCGTGCACCTGGCATTCGATGGACCAGGCGATGTGTCCGCGAAGGGCGTCCTTTCCGATGAGCGGGGGCGCGCCGACCGGGTCTTCGAAGACGACGTCGTCCGAGAACAGCTCCAATACGGCCTCGACATCACCGGCGTTCATCCGCCGTGCGTATTCCAGGGCCATCTTCTTGAGGGTCGCCTCATCGGCCATGAACGCCTCCTGTGCGGTGCCGGGGTCGTGGGGGATCAGCCGGTGATGTCAATGTCCGACCTCCCCCAGAACATCTGCAGTTCCTGAATGAGACCGCCGGCCCCCGCGCGCATCATCAGGACGTAGTCCCAGGTGATGCGGGAGTCCTCCGGGGTGTCCGGGGCCGTCAGCCAGCCGCGCTCGGCGAATCCGGGGCCTTTGGGCAGATAGTCCATGGTGGCCGTCACCGGCACCAGGACATGCACACCGTCCTGCCCCGCGACCGGCTCACCGGGAATCTCGCTGATACCCGCCGCGGCGAGCTCCTCGAAATGCTCACGAAGGGCGTCCCGCCCGGTCCTGCGCCCCGATCCGACCGGATCCTCGAAAGTGACCTCGTCCGCGTAGAGTTCGAGAAGCCCGTCGATATCCGCGGCGTTCATCCGGCGGCTGTGCTCGAGGATGAGCTTCTTCCGGCTTCGCTCATCAATCACCGTGTGCCCCCGTGTGCATGCTCTCCGTTGCTGTCGCTTCGGCCAAGGTCCTGGTCGATGAACTGGAAGATCTCGTCGGCCGTGGCGTCCTGAATACGGCCGGCCGCGGGCCCTTCCTCCGTTCCGCCGCCGTGCAGCGCGCCCAATTTCGACAGCGTGCTCTGCAGGCGCTTGAGCAGCGCTTCCCGCGCCGCCTCGTCCTGGGCCACGGAAAGCAGCGCGCTTTCCATCCTGTCGATTTCGCCCAGCATCGGGGCGAGCGGATCCACGTCCTCGGGCGCCAGTTCCATATGCAGATGCGCGGCGAGCGCGGCCGGATTCGGATGGTCGAAAATCAGGGTGGTGGCCAGCCGCAGCCCGGTCACGGCGGTCAGCCGGTTCCGCAGTTCGATCGCGGTCAGCGAGTCGAAGCCGAGCTCCAGGAAGCCGCGCTCGGTCTGGATCCGACCGGGGTCGGAGTGGCCCAGCGCCGCCGCGGCATGGGTGAGGACCAGAGAGAGCAGTGTGCGGCGCTGCTCCTCCAGTGGCAGCGCGGCCAGATGACCGGCCCAGTCGGTGTGCGGCCGGGCGGTGGCCGCGGTGCGCCGGGCCGTACCGCCACCGGTGAGCGCCCGCAGCGGAGCGGGCAGGGTGAGCGCAGGCTGTCCCGCCAGGGCCCGTACGTCCAGATCGATGGCGATCAGATGGTGGTGCCCGTGGCGCACGGCCGCGTCCAGCAGCCCCAGCGCCCGCTCACTGGACATCGCCCCGATGCCCGACTGGGCCATCCTGGCCCGGTCCGCCTCCCCCAGATGCCCGGTCATCCCACTGGCCTCCGCCCACAGGCCCCACGCCACCGAGAGACCCGGCAGGCCGAGGGCACGGCGCCGGGCGGCCAGGGCGTCGCAGTAGGCGTTCGCCGCGGCGTAGTTGGACTGCCCGGAGGCGCCCAGCGTGCCCGCCGTGGAGGAGAACATCACAAACAGGGACAGCGGCAGCTCCGCGGTCGCGGCGTGCAGATGGGCCGCGGCCGTGGCCTTCGGACGCCACACCCGAGCCAGCCGCTCCGGAGTCTGGGTGGTGAGGACGGCGTCGTCCAGCACCCCGGCCGCATGGACGACACCGGTCAGCGGATGCGCGGCATCGACCCCGGCCACCAGAGCGGCCACCGCGTCCGGGTCGGTGGCATCGACTGCGGCGATCCGCACCTGAGCACCCAACTCCGCCAGTCTGTCGGTGAGTTCATCGGCACCGGCGGCCTCCGGACCGCTCCGGCTCACCAGCAGCAGATGCCCGACTCCCCAGTTGCGCACCAGGTGCTCGGCGACCAGAGCGCCCAGGGTGCCGGTGCCACCCGTGATCAGCACGGTGCCATGGGCGTCGAGTCCGGGGGTCTTCTCCTGCTCGTCCCGGCCGTCGACGGCCGGGCCCGGCGTGGCCGTCGTTGCCGGCATGGCCGTCGCTGCCGGCGCTGCCGTCGCGCGGACCATACGGGGCACCAGCACCCGTCCGTCCCGCAGCGCCACCTGGGGCTCATGCGACTCGATCGCGCGCACCACGGCCGCCACGAGGCCCTCGCGACCCTCATCGAGGTCGAGCAGTACGAACCGGCCCGGGTTCTCCGACTGGGCGCTGCGGATCAGCCCCCACGCCCCGGCACCGGACGGATCCAGCGCGGTGTCACCGGTGTTGTCGATGTGATCGCCCGGACCGCCCGCCGCCATCGCACCCCGTGTGACGACCACCAGCCGCGCATCGGCCAGGGCCGGCCGCCTCAGCCAGGACTGCACCAGCCCCAGCAGCTCCTCGGTCGCCCCCAGCCCGTCCCCCTGGCCACCCTCAGCGACGTACGGATGGGCCAGTACGACGGCAGGGGCGGGCTCGCCCGCGTCCACAGCCGCGATCAGCGCCTCCAGGTCCGGATGGCACACCGTGGCATCGGGGCCCACTCCGGCCGCGACCGGCTCCACCAGCCCCAGCCGGTCCTCGCCCAGCACCACCCAGCCGTCCTCTCCGACCACCGACGTCGGGGACGGTGTGGTGGCCGGAACGGGCAGTGGCGTCCAGTCCAGGGTGTACAGCCCGTCCACGGCACGGGCGGCCGCGGCCGTGCGCAGCCGGTCCGTCGCGGCCGGACGGGTCACCAGCGAATCGACCGTCAGCACCGGAGCGCCCACCGTGTCCGCCACTGTCAGCCGCAGCGACTGCCGCTCCTCGTCCCGCGACAGCCGCACTCGTACGGTGGCCGCCCCAGTGGCCCACAGGGACACGCCGTTCCAGGCGAACGGCAACCACACCTGGCCGTCGTCCTCCTGACCCTCGGGCCGGTCCATCAGCAGGGACGGATGCAGCGCCGCGTCCAGCAGCGCCGGATGGATGCCGAAACCGTCCCGGCCACCCGCGGCATCGGGCAGCGCCACCTCGGCGAGGACATCCCGGCCATGACGCCACGCGGCCGTCAGCCCCTGGTACGCCGGGCCGTATCCGTAACCCGCCGCCATCACCTGCTCGTAGAAGGCGCCGACGTCCAGCGGCTCGGCGCCCGGTGGCGGCCACACCCCGCCCAGGCCCTCCACCGGTGCGGGGTCCTCGGCAGCGGGTGCGAGCACGCCCACCGCATGACACACCCACCCCGCGTCCGGGCCGGAATCGAGGGCCAGGCCGGGGCCGCCAGGACGGTCGGGGCCGCCGAGCCGGTCGGGGCGGGAGTACATCCGCACCTCACGCCGCCCGTCCTCCGCCGCGGCACCCACCACCACCTGCACCCGCAGCCCACCGGACTCGGGCAGCGCCAGCGGAACCTGCAGCGCGAGCTCCTCCACCCCGCCGCAGCCGACCTCGTCGGCCGCCCGCAGCGCCCACTCCACCAGCACCGCGCCCGGCGCCAGCACCGCACCCGCCACCACATGCTCGGCGAGCCACGGGTGGGACCGCGCGGAGAGGCGGCCGGTGAGCACATGGGTGGTGCCGTCGGCGAGTTCCACGGCGGCGCCGAGCAGCGGATGACCTGCGGACGTCAGCCCCAGATCGGCCGGATCGCCACCCGGCCCGCCCGCTCCGTCCAGCCAGTACCGCTCACGCTGGAAGGCGTAGGTGGGCAGGTCGATGGCGCGGGGTGTGGGGTCGGCGGGGAACCAGCGGGTCCAGTCGACTGTGACTCCGGCGGTGAAGGCCTGGGCCACCGATCGCATCAACTGTGCTTGGTCGCCGTGGTCTCGTCGCAGAGTCGGCACCGCGGCTGCGGGCACACCGGCTTCCTCGAAGGTCTCTTGCATGCCGATGGTGAGGACGGGGTGGGTGCTGGCTTCGATGAATACGCGGTGGCCGTCGTCGAGGAGTGCTTGTACGGCGTCGGCGAACCGTACTTGTTCGCGGAGGTTGGTGACCCAGTAGTCGGTGTCGAGGCCGCTGGTGTCCATGCGGGTGCCGGTGACGGTCGAGTAGAACGCCACGTGGCCGGGCACCGGCTTGACCCCGGCCAGAAGCTCATGCAACTCCTCGGCGATTACGTCCACTTGGGCGCTGTGGGAGGCGTAGTCGACGTCGATGAGCCGGGCCCGGCGGCCTGTCTCTTCGCATGCGGACACGGTGTGGGCGACCTGCTCCGGTGGTCCGGATACGACAACGGATCCGGGGCCGTTGACGGCGGCGATGCCTACTTGGTGGGCTGGTTTGCCGAGGTCGGTGAGGAATTCTCGGGCGTGGTGGTGGTTGATGGTGAGGGAGGCCATGGCGCCGTGGCCGGTGAGGCGGCGGAGGGCGTGGGCGCGGAGGGCGACGATGCGGGCGCCTTCGTCGAGGGAGAGTGCTCCGGCGACGCAGGCGGCGGCGATTTCGCCTTGGCTGTGGCCGACGACGGCGGCGGGGATGACGCCGTGGTGGTCCCATACGGCGGCGAGGGAGACCATGACGGCCCAGAGGACGGGTTGGACGACGTCGACGCGGGCGAGGTCGGCGGCGTTGATACCGCCGCGTAGGACGTCGGTGAGGGACCAGTCGATGTGGGGGGTGAGGGCTTGTTCGCATTCGGTGATGCGGGTGGCGAAGGGGGGTGAGGTGTCCAGGAGTCCGGCGCCCATGCCGAGCCACTGTGAGCCCTGGCCGGGGAAGACCAGGACCGGTCCCATGCTGCCCGTGGTTGTGGTGGTGTCGGGTTCGATGAGGGCGGGGTGGGTGTTGCCGGTGGCCAGGGCGTTGAGTCCGGCGAGGAGTTCGTGGCGGTGTTGGCCGATGATGACGGCGCGGTGGTCGAAGACGGACCGGGTGCTGATCAGGGACCAGCCGACGTCCGCCGGTGTGAGCTGGGGGTCGGCGGTCACTCGTTCGGTCAGTGCCGTGGCCTGGCCGCGCAAGGCCTCACGGCCTCGTCCGGACACCACCCACGGCACCACACCATCTGCGGCAACACTGCCCGGCGAGGTGTCCGGTGCGGGGGCGGCCTCGGCCGGTTCGGGGGCCTGCTCAAGGATCAGATGAGCGTTCGTACCGGAGATACCGAACGACGACACACCCGCACGACACGGCCGTCCGTTCGCCGCCCACTCGACCGGTTCGGTCAGCAGCCGCACCGCGCCCGCGCCCCAGTCCACATGCGGTGTCGGCTCGTCGATGTGCAGCGAGGCGGGGAGCACCCCGTGCCGCAGCGCCTCCACGATCTTGATGATGCTCGCCACTCCCGCGGCGGCCTGGGTGTGCCCGATGTTGGACTTGACGGAGCCCAGCCACAGTGGACGTCCCTCCGGCCGGTCCTGGCCGTACGTGGCCAGCAGCGCCTGCGCCTCGATCGGGTCACCCAGCGTCGTGCCCGTACCGTGTGCCTCCACCGCGTCCACCTCGGACGGCGCCAGCCCCGCGTTGGCCAGCGCCTGCCGGATCACCCGTTGCTGCGAGGGCCCGTTCGGCGCCGTGAGACCGTTGCTCGCGCCGTCCTGGTTGACCGCCGAACCCCGGATCACAGCCAGCACACGATGCCCGTTGCGCCGTGCGTCGGACAGCCGCTCCAGCAGCACCAGACCGACGCCCTCGGAGAAGCCCGTGCCGTCCGCCGCCGCGGCGAACGCCTTGCACCGACCGTCCGGGGACAGCGCGCGCTGACGCGAGAACTCGGTGAACCCACCGGGCGTGGCCATCACCGTCACCCCGCCCGCGAGGGCCAGCGAACACTCGTCCTGCCGCAGGGCCTGCACCGCCAGATGCGTGGCCACCAGGGACGACGAGCACGCCGTGTCCACCGTGACAGCGGGCCCCTCCAGGCCGAACGAGTACGACACCCGGCCCGAGACCACGCTGCCGAGGTTCCCGGTGGCCACATAGCCCGCCGAGTCGCCGGTCGTCTGACCGATGAGCGACAGATAGTGGTACGAGTCCACCCCGGTGAACACCCCGGTGCCGCTGCCGCTCAGCGCCTCCCGCGTCAGCCCCGCGCGCTCGAACGCCTCCCACGCCGTCTCCAGCAGAAGCCGCTGCTGCGGATCCATCGCCGCGGCCTCACGCGGGTTGATCCCGAAGAACTCGGCGTCGAAATCGGCCACATCGCGCAGAAACCCGCCCTCGCGGGCGCTGCTGGTGCCGGCGTGCTCCGGGTCAGGGTCGTAGAGGTTCTCCAGGTCCCAGCCACGGTCCTCGGGAAACGAGGAAATGACATCCACGCCCTCGTCCACCACCCGCCACAGGTCCTCGGGGTTCGCCACATCGCCGGGGAAGTGGCAGGCCATCCCGATGATGGCGATGGGCTCCCGGGCGCGGTCCTCGACCTCGCGCAACTGCCGCCTGGCCAGACGCAGATCGGCGGTCGCCCGCTTGAGATAGCTGCGGAGCTTCTCGTCATCCGTCATATCGCATCAACCCGATCGTCACGGCGGTCCTGATTTCAGCGGTCCTGTTGGGGGTCCTGTTGGGGCCCTGTTGGGGGTCCCGATTCAGCGGTCCTGATTCAGCGGTTCATCGGAGACCGTCGTCGGAGGGGACGGTCAGCTCGTTGTCGAGTGCCTGGAACAACTCCTCGTCGCTGGCCGACGCCAGATCCGCCTCGGCGGGGTCGTCACCGTCGTCGCCGTGCCATGGGCCGTCCACCTTGCGCAGCAGCTCCCGCAGCCGCACCGCGATCCGGGCCCGCTGCTCGCGGTCGGCGATTCCCCCGGTCAAGGCGGCGTCGAGGGTGTCGAGACCGGTGAGGAGCGAGCCGCCCGGCGCCACTTGGGCCGGGACCAGGAGCTCCCGCAGCAGCCGTACCACCGCGGTGGGCGTGGGGTGGTCGAAGACCAGCGTGGCGGGCAGCCGCAGACCGGTGGCGGCGCCCAGCCGGTTCCGCAGCTCCACGGCGGTCAGCGAGTCGAAGCCCAGCTCCCGGAAGTTCTGGGCGGGGTGGATGGCATCCGCCGCGTCATGGCCCAGCACCGTCGCCGTGGCGTTGCGCACCAGCTTGAGGAGCGCCTGCTGCCGGTCCTCCTCGGACAGAGTGGCGAACGCATCCGCCGGTGCCGCTCCGCCCGGGCCGGCGGCACCGGTGGCCGCCTGCGGGGCGGCGCCGCGCACCAGGCTCCTGAAGAGGGGCGGCAGATCGTCGGCGTGGGCCTCCCGCCGCAGGGTGGCCAGGTCGAGCCGGATGGGCGCCAGGGCCGGACGGCCGCTGTCGAGGGCGATGTCGAGCAGTGCGAGCCCCTGTTCGGTCTCCAGGCCCACCATCCCGGCCCGCGCCAGCCGCGCCCGGTCGGCGTCGGTCATTCCTCCGGTCATCCCGGTGGCCTGCGCCCAGTACCCCCAGGCCAGGGAGGTGGCGGGCAGGCCCTGGGCATGGCGGTGCGCGGCGAGGGCGTCCAGGAAGGCGTTGGCCGCCGCGTAGTTGCCCTGTCCCGCGGCGCCCAGCAGTCCGGCGGCCGCGGAGAACAGCACGAACGCCGACAGCCCCGCGTCGCGGGTGAGCTCATGCAGATTCCATGCCGCGTCGGCCTTCGCCCGCAACACCTCATCGAGCTGATCGGGCGTGAGCGCCTCGACCGTGGCATCGCGCAGCAGCCCGGCGGCGTGGACGACGGCGGTGAGCGGATGGCGCTCGGGAACGCTCTCCAGCAGCTTGGCCAGGGCGGCCCGGTCGGCCGCGTCACACGCGGCGATGGAGACCCGCGCGCCGAGCCCGGTCAGCTCGGCCGCCAGCTCCGTGGCACCCGGGGCGTCGAGGCCCCGGCGGCTGATGAGCAGCAGCCGCCGTACGCCGTGCTGGGCCACCAGATGGCGGGCGGTGGCGGCGCCCAGGGTGCCGGTGCCACCGGTGATGAGGACCGTGCCCTCCGGGTCGAGGGCGGTGGGGAGCGTCAGCACGATCTTGCCGATGTGGCGCGCCTGGCTGAAGTGGCGGAACGCCTCGGGAGCCCGGCGGATGTCCCACAGGGTGGTGGGCAACGGACGCAGCGTCCCGTCCTCGAACAGGGCCGACAACTCGGCCAGCATCCGCTGGATACGGTCCGGGCCCGCTCCGCCGACCAGGTCGAACGCACGGTAGAGGACCCCCGGATAGCGGGCGCCGACCTCCTCGGGGTCGCGGACGTCGGTCCGGCCCATGTCGATGAAGCGACCGCCGGGCGCCAGCAGCCGCAAGGACGCGTCCACGAAGTCACCGGCCAGCGAATTGAGCACCACATCGATGGAACCCGCGGCGGTGCGGAACCCCTCCTCGAAGTCGAGAGTGCGGGAGGAGGCGATGTGACGGTTGTCGAATCCGCGCTCCCGCAGGGCATGCCACTTGGTGGGGCCCGCCGTGGCATACACGTCGGCCCGCCAGTGGCGTGCCAACTGCACGGCCGCCAAGCCCACACCGCCGGTGGCCGCGTGCAACAGCAGCCTCTCCCCGGCCCGCAGCCCCGCGAGCTCGGCGAGACCGTAGTAGGCCGTGAGGAAGGCGGACGGTGTGGTCGCCGCCTGGGCGTACGACCACCCCGCCGGGATCCTGATGATCATCCGGGCATCGGTGACGACCAGCGGCCCGGTGCCGTTGAACAGACCCATCACCCGGTCGCCCACCGCGAACGCGTCGGTTTCCGGACCCACCTCGAGGACCACGCCCGCACCGTCGCCGCCCAGTGGCCTGGGATCCTCCACCATGCCCAGTGCCACGACCACGTCATGGAAGTTCACGCCGCCCGCCCGCAGCGCCACCCGGACCTCGCCACGGCCCAGCGGGCGGGTGTTGTCCGGGCAGTCGACCAGCGCGAGCTGGTCCAGGCTGCCGTGGCCGGTCAGCCCCAGACGCCACGTGGCCGACCCCACCGGCGGGGTGAGCCGCTTGGCCGCGTCGTCGTGAACCAGCCGCGGGACGTACGCCACACCGTCGCGCAGTGCCAACTGGGGCTCGCCCGAGGCCACGGCGCGGACCAAGGCGCGTGGTGAGGCGTCCCGTTCATCGAGGTCGAGCAGCAGGACCCGGCCGGGGTTCTCCGACTGGGCGCTGCGCACCAGACCCCACACGGCCGAGGCGGGCAGATCGTGGACATCGTCATGGCTCTGCGGGGCGACCGCCCCACGGGTGACCACGGCCAGTTGAGCGTCGGCGAGTTCAGGGGCGGCGAGGAACTCCCGCAGCACCCCGAGGGTCTGCTTGCCGAGGTCATGGGTGCGCTCCACCGGATCGCAACGACCATCGGAGGGAGAGCCGAAGAAGGCGAACACCACATCGGGGGCCGGGGCCCCGTCCGCCACGGCCGCCCGTACGGCGGCGAGATCCGGAAGGCCAGGGGCGTCGGGCAGCGCATCGGCCAGGAGGCCGCCGGCCGGCCCGATCACGGCCGAACGGCAGGTGGGGGCGCCCTCGGCCGGCGTCAGCCGCGTCCAGGAGACCTGGAACAGCGCGTTCCTGCCCGCCGCACGAGCCCGCCCCAACTGCCCGTCCGGCACCGGGCGCAGGATCAGATCGTCCACGATGGCCACCGCGGCGCCGGTGGGATCGGCCGCGAACAGCGTGAGCCGGTCCGGTGCGCTCGGGGTGATGCGGATCCGCAGGGTGTCCGCCCCGGTGGCGCGCAGCCGCAGACCACTCCAGGTGAACGGGAGCAGGACCCGGTGCGCGTCCTCGGAGCCGGGGGCGACGTCCAGGGCCCGCGCGTGCAGCGCGGCGTCGAAGAGGGCGGGATGGATGCCGTACGCGGCCGCGCCGTCACAGTCCCCTTCGGGCAGGGACACCTCGGCGTAGACGTCGCCGTCCAGCCGCCAGGCCGCGGTGAGGCCCTGGAAGGACGGTCCGTAGTGGTAGCCGTGGTCGGCGAGTTGCCGGTAGAAGTGCTCGACGGGGAGCGGGGTGGCCCCGGGAGGCGGCCAGGCGCCGTCCAGGGGCGGGGCGTCGGCCGCGGACGAGGTGGCGAGGGCCCCGGTGGCATGCCGGGTCCAGGACGCGTCGCCCGTGTCACCCGCGTCGGCCACCGGCCGGGAATGCACCGTGATCGGACGCTCCCCGGTGTGATCAGGAGCGGACACGGCGATCTGCACATCGACCGACTCGCCCTGCGGAATCACCAGCGGCGCGTGCAGGGTCAGCTCCGACACCTGGTCACAGCCGGTCCGTGCGGCGGCGTGCAGGGCGAGCTCGGCGAAGGCGGTGCCCGGTAGCAGGACGGTGTCCAGGACCCGGTGATCGTTCAGCCAGGGGTGGGTCCGCGGCGACAGTCGGCCGGTGAGTACATGCGCTCCGCCCTCCGCGAGTTCCACTGCGGCGCCGAGCAGCGGATGACCGGCGGGCCCCAGCCCGAGGTCACCCGGGTCGCCACTGTGGCCACTCCGCCCGTCCAGCCAGTAGCGCCGTCGCTGGAAGGCGTAGGTGGGCAGGTCGATGGCGCGGGGTGTGGGGTCGGCGGGGAACCAGCGGGTCCAGTCGACTGTGACTCCGGCGGTGAAGGCCTGGGCCACCGATCGCATCAACTGTGCTTGGTCGCCGTGGTCTCGTCGCAGAGTCGGCACCGCGGCTGCGGGCACACCGGCTTCCTCGAAGGTCTCTTGCATGCCGATGGTGAGGACGGGGTGGGTGCTGGCTTCGATGAATACGCGGTGGCCGTCGTCGAGGAGTGCTTGTACGGCGTCGGCGAACCGTACTTGTTCGCGGAGGTTGGTGACCCAGTAGTCGGTGTCGAGTCCGCTGGTGTCCATGCGGGTGCCGGTGACGGTCGAGTAGAACGCCACCTCCGCCTGGACGGGTTCAATCCCCGACAGCACCTCCCTCAGCTCATCCGCGATCTCGTCCACCTGGGCGCTGTGGGAGGCGTAGTCGACGTCGATGAGCCGGGCCCGGCGGCCTGTCCCTTCGCATGCGGACACGGCGTGGGCGACCTGCTCCGGTGGCCCGGAGACCACCACGGACCCCGGCCCGTTGACGGCGGCCACGCCCACCCCTTCTGCGCGTTCGCCGAGCCCGGTCAGGAACTCCTTCGCGTGGTGGTGGTTGATGGTGAGGGAGGCCATGGCGCCGTGGCCGGTGAGGCGGCGGAGGGCGTGGGCGCGGAGGGCGACGATGCGGGCGCCTTCGTCGAGGGAGAGTGCTCCGGCGACGCAGGCGGCGGCGATTTCGCCTTGGCTGTGGCCGACGACGGCGGCGGGGATGACGCCGTGGTGGTCCCATACGGCGGCGAGGGAGACCATGACGGCCCACAGGACGGGTTGGACGACGTCGACGCGGGCGAGGTCGGCGGCGTTGATACCGCCGCGCAGGACGTCGGTGAGGGACCAGTCGACGTGGGGGGTGAGGGCTTGTTCGCATTCGGTGATGCGGGTGGCGAAGGGGGGTGAGGTGTCCAGGAGTCCGGCGCCCATGCCGAGCCACTGTGAGCCCTGGCCGGGGAAGACGAGGACCGGTCCCATGCTGCCCGTGGTTGTGGTGGTGTCGGGTTCGATGAGGGCGGGGTGGGTGTTGCCGGTGGCCAGGGCGTTGAGTCCGGCGAGGAGTTCGTGGCGGTGTTGGCCGATGATGACGGCGCGGTGGTCGAAGACGGACCGGGTGCTGATCAGTGACCAGCCGACGTCCGACGGTGTGAGCTGGGGGTCGGCGGTCACTCGTTCGGTCAGTGCCGTGGCCTGGCCGCGCAAGGCCTCACGGCCACGTCCGGACACCACCCACGGCACCACATCACCTGCGGCAACACTGCCCGGCGAGGTGTCCGGTGCGGGGGCGGCCTCGGCCGGTTCGGGTGCCTGCTCAAGGATCAGATGAGCGTTCGTACCGCTGATGCCGAACGCCGACACACCGGCCCGGCGCGGACGCTCCCCACGCGGCCAAGGAACCGGCTCGGTCAGCAGCCGCACCGCACCCGACGCCCAGTCGGCGTGGGGAGTCGGCTCGTCGATATGCAGCGAGGCGGGCAGCAGCTCATGCCGCATCGCCATCACCATCTTGATCACACTGGCCGCACCGGCGGCGGCCTGGGTATGCCCCAGGTTGGACTTGATCGAGCCGAGCCACAGCGGCCCGACCTCCGGCCTGCCCTGGCCGTACGTGGCCAGCAGCGCCTGCGCCTCGATCGGGTCACCCAGCGTGGTCCCCGTGCCGTGTCCATCGACCGCGTCCACCTCGGCGGCGGACAACTGCGCGTTCGCCAGCGCCTGCCGGATCACCCGTTGCTGCGAGGGCCCGTTCGGCGCCGTGAGACCGTTGCTCGCGCCGTCCTGGTTGACCGCCGAACCCCGGATCACCCCGAGAACACGGCGGTTGCGGCGCTGTGCCTCGCACAGGCGCTCCAGGACGATCAACCCGGCGCCCTCGCCCCATCCGGTGCCGTCTGCGGCCGCCGCGAACGGCTTGCAACGGCCGTCCGGGGCCATGCCACGCTGACGGGAGAACTCGATGAACGCGCCGGGCGTCGCCATCACGGCCACCCCGCCGGCCAGGGCCAGATCACATTCGCCGTGGCGCAGCGCCTGAGTGGCCAGATGGATGGCGACCAGCGATGAGGAACACGCGGTGTCCACCGTGACCGCCGGACCCTCGAGGCCGAGCGAGTACGCGACGCGGCCGGACACCACACTGCCGAGGTTCCCGGCGCCGACGTAGCCCTCCACCTCGCTGGTGATGTTGCCGATGACCGACAGATAGTCATGCGAACCCACCCCGGCGAACACCCCGGTGTTACTGCCGCTCAGCGACTCCCGATTGAGCCCGGCGCGTTCGAATGCCTCCCACGCGGTCTCCAGCAGCAGCCGCTGCTGGGGGTCCATGGCCTGAGCCTCGCGGGGGCTGATGTCGAAGAAGGCCGCGTCGAATGCGGTCGCGTCGTAGCAGAATCCGCCCTGGTCCACATAGGACTTCCCATAGCTTTCGGGGTCCGGGTCGAACAGCTCCTCGGTGCCCCACCCCCGGTCCGTGGGAAAGCCGGAGACGGCGTCCTCCCCGTCCCGCACCAGCCGCCACAGCTCCTCCGGCGACCGCACCCCACCCGGATAGCGGCAGGCCATGCCCACGATCGCGATGGGCTCCGGCTCGGCGGACTCGGCCTCCCGCAGACGCTCACGGGTCTGGCGCAACTCGGCCGTGACCCACTTGAGGTGGTCGAGCAGCTTCTCTTCGTTCGACATCTAGCGGAGGCTCCTTGGCGCGTCGCGGAGGATGGGGGTCATCGGGCTCACGACTTTCCGAACTCGTCGGAGATGAGGTCGAAGATGTCTTCTGCGGTCGCCGTCTCGAGCTCGCTGTGGGCCGCGGAACGCTCCGTTTCCCGTTCCGTGTCGCTCCACTTGGCCAGCAGCAGCCGCAGTCGCCCGGTGATCCGCCGACGGGCCGCCTCGTCCACCCCCGAGGGCGCCGAGACCGCGTCCCACCGGTCGAGCTCCGACAGCAGATGTCCCTCGGAGGTCAGCTCCCCCTCGACGAGCCGCTCGCGCAGAAAGTCGGCCAGCTCCTTGGGGGTGGGGTGGTCGAAGACCAGGGTGGGCGGAAGGTCGAGACCGGTGGCGGCGGAGAGCCGATGCCCGAATTCGACGGCCGTGAGGGAGTCGAATCCCAGCTCCTGGAACGGCTGGGCGGGTGGAATGGCATCGATGGTGGGGTGACCGAGGATCGCTGCGGCATGCGTCTGGATGTGATGGAGGAGAAGCTGATGCTGCTGGGCGGGGGTGCCGGTGGCCAACTGCCGCTGAAGCGAACTGCTCACGGCCACGGCGTCGTCCGGGGCGGTATCGGCGCTCGGCGACGCGGCGGCGGCCAGGTCGGACAGCAGCGGACTGGGCCGCTGTGCGGTGAAACCGGCCGGGAACTTCTCCCAGTCGATGTCCGCGATGGTGACCGTGGTGTCGCCGTGGTCGAGGGAGTGCTGGAGCGAGGCGATGGCGAGATCGGTGTCCAGAGGACGCATCCCGCGCCGGCGGTAGTACTCGACGACGGCCTCGTCGGCGGCCATCCCCGCATCGCTCCAGGGTGCCCAGGCGAGGCTGGTGGCGGGGAGCCCCCGGGTGCGGCGGTGCTCGGCGAGGGCGTCGAGATAGGCGTTGGCGGCGGCGTAGGAGGGCTGCCGGCTCCCGCCCCACGCGGCCGCGCCGGACGAGAAGAGCACGAACGCGCTGAGGTCGAGATCCTCGGTGAGTTCATGGAGAAGGGTGGCCGCGAGCGCCTTGGGCCGCAGCACCGCCTCGATCCCCGGAAGATCCACCTCGGCGAGCGGGGTGTTCTCCGCGATACCGGCGGCGTGGATGACGGCGGTGAGGGGGTGTGCGGTGGGGATGGTGTCGAGGAGGTGCTGGAGTGCGGTGCGGTCGGAGGCGTCGCAGGCGGTGATGGTGACGGTGGTGCCCAGGGTGGTGAGTTCTTGGGCGAGTTGGGTGGCGCCGGGGGCGTCGGGTCCGGAGCGGCTGATGAGGTGGAGATGGGGTGCGTCGTGGCGGGCGAGCCAGCGGGCGACATGGGCGCCGAGACCGCCGGTGCCGCCGGTGATCAGGGTCGTCCCGGTGGGGCGCCACGCGGTGGGTGCGGTGTCCGGGCAGGCGGCGCGCTCCAGCCGGCGGGCCAGGGCGGTGGAGCGGATGGCCACCTGGTCCTCGGGCTGTCCGGGCACCAGCACTGCGGCGATACGGGCGGGGGTACGGGCGTCGACGACGGCCGGAAGGTCGATGAGACCGCCCCAGAGATGCGGGTGTTCCAGCGCCGCGACCCGGCCCATACCCCAGATCTGGGCCTGGTGCGGATGGGGGAGCGGATCGGTGGCGACGGCGGCCACCGCACCCTGAGTGACGCACCACAGGGGCGCGACCAGCGCCGTCTGGCTGAGGGCTTGGACGAGCGCGGCCGTCGCGGCCAGCCCCAGAGGGACGGCCGGGTGGTCGGGGTGGGGCGTCTGGTCGAGTGCGAGCAGACTCAGAATGCCCTCGGGTGTGCTGCCGTCGGGCAGATGCGAGACCAGCGGGGCAAGGGCATCGCGCCGGGCCTCCGCGCCATCGACCGACAGAAGCTCATGGGCCGCGCCATGGGCGTCGAGCGCCTGGGCGGCGGCGTGGACGGCCGGGTGGTCCTCCAGCCCGGAGGGGACGAGCAGCAGCCAGGTCCCGCTGAGCGTCGGCGCGGTGGCGGGGTCCGGCAACTGCCTCCACGCGACGCGATAGCGCCAGGAGTCGATGGTGGACCGTTCGCGGTGCCGGCGCCGCCAGGTCGACAGTACGGGGAGCGCCGGCAGCAGGGCGTCGACGCCGGGGCTGTCCTTCTCCAACTGGAGTGTGCTGGTGAGGGTGTCGACGTCGAGCTCTTCGATGGCGTCCCAGAGCCTGGCCTCGGCCGGGTCGTGGCCGTTGGCATTGGTGTCGGCGCGCGGAGCGGGCGGGGCGAGCCAGTAGTGCTGGTGTTGGAAGGCGTAGGTGGGGAGGTCGATGGTGTGGGGGGTGGGGGTGGCGGGGTACCAGCTGGTCCAGTCGATGGTGGTTCCGGTGGTGTGGAGTTGGGCGAGGGTGTGGGTGAGGGCCTGTGTGTCGGGTTGTTTGCGGGTGAGGGTGGAGGTGGTGAGGGGGGTCGGCCGGTCGGTGGCGTTGTTCTGCTCGGTATTGGTCGTGGTGTGGTGGTGGAGGGTGTGGTGGGTTGCGGTGGTGAGGATGGGGTCGGGGCCGAGTTCGAGGTAGGTGCTGGTGTGGGGTGCGGTGTGGGTGATGGCGGGGTGGAAGTGGACGGGTTGGCGGATGTGCTGGGTCCAGTAGTCGGGGGTGGTGATGTGGTCGTCTGCTGGTTGTCCGGTGAGGTTGCTGATGAGGGGGATGGTGGGTGGGTGGTAGGTCAGTCCGCTGATTGCCTCCTTGAAGGGCTTGAGGATGGGGTCCATCAGGGGGGAGTGGAAGGCGTGGCTGACCGTCAGTGTCTTGGTCTTACGGCCCTTGGCCGCCCAGGTGGTGCTGATGTTGGTGACGAGGTGGGTTGGGCCGGAGATGACGGTGTTGCCGGGGGTGTTGAGGGCGGCGATGCTCACCTGGCCGTCGTATCGGGCTAGATCCTCGGCGAGTTCGTCGGGGGTGGCGGAGATGGTGGTCATGCCTCCGCCTTCGGGGAGTTCTCCCATGAGGGTGGCGCGGGTGGCGACGAGGTGGCAGGCGTCGGGGAGGTCGAAGACTCCGGCGATGTGGGCTGCCGCGATTTCGCCGATGGAGTGGCCGATGACGGCGTCGGGGCGTACGCCGACGGAGTCGAGCAGCCGGGCTAGGGCGATGTGCAGGGCGAACAGTCCGGCCTGGGCGTAGGTGGTGTGGTCCAGCAGCGCCGCGTCTTCGGGGGCGTGGCTGAAGGCCAGCTCCCGCAGCGGGTGCTCCAGGTGCGGGTCGAGGAGGCCGCAGACCTCGTCGAAGGCTTCGGCGAAGACGGGGAAGCGGTCGTAGAGTTCGGCTCCCATGCCGGGGCGCTGGCTGCCCTGCCCGCTGAAGAGGAACACCGTTTGGCCGGTCGCCTCGGGGGTCTCTCCGGGGTGCACCAGACTCGGATGTGGTTCTTCGGCGGCCAGCGCCTCCAGCCCCGCCACCAGCTCCTCGCGGTCCTGGCCGATCACCACGGCCCGGTGGTCGAAGAGCGTCCTCGTCCGCAGCAGGGACCAGCCCACCTCGGCCGGTGTCACCTCGGGATCGTTGCTGATGCGCCCGGTCAAGGCTCGCGCCTGGCCCCGCAGTGCCGCCTCGCTCTGGGCGGAGACCACCCACGGAGCCACACCGGCGGCGTTCGATACCGGGGTGGGCTCGATCGGTTCGGGGGCCTGCTCAAGGATGAGATGCGCGTTCGTACCGGAGATGCCGAAGGAGGAGATCCCCGCCCGGCGGGGCCGTTCGCCCTGGGGCCATGGGACGGGTTCGGTGAGCAGGCTCAGGTCGCCCGCGTTCCAGTCGACATGGGGTGTCGGTTCGTCGATGTGCAGTGAGGCGGGCAGTACCCCATGCCGCATCGCCATCACCATCTTGATGACCCCGGCCACTCCGGCGGCGGCCTGGGTGTGGCCGATGTTGGACTTGATGGAGCCGAGCCACAGCGGACGTCCCTCGTCCCGCTCCTGCCCGTACGTGGCCAGCAGCGCCTGGGCCTCGATCGGGTCACCCAGCGTCGTGCCCGTACCGTGTGCCTCCACCGCGTCCACCTCGGACGCTGACAGCCGGGCGTTGGCGAGCGCCTGCCGGATCACGCGCTGCTGCGACGGCCCGTTCGGCGCGGTGAGGCCGTTGCTGGTGCCGTCCTGGTTGACGGCCGAGCCACGGACGACGGCCAGCACTCGGTGGCCGTTGCGCCGCGCGTCCGACAGCCGTTCCAGCAGTACGAGACCGGCGCCCTCGCCCCACACCATGCCGTCCGCCGCCGCCGCGAACGGCTTGCAGCGCGCGTCGGGCGCCAGACCGCGCTGGCGCGAGAACTCGATGAACGCGCCCGGGGTGGCCATCACCGTCACGCCACCCGCCAGGGCCATCGTGCATTCGCCCTGCCGCAGCGCCTGGGCGGCCAGATGCATCGCCACCAGCGAGGACGAGCACGCCGTGTCCACCGTGACCGCCGGGCCTTCGAGGCCGAACGAGTACGCCACCCGGCCGGACACCACACTGCCGATATTGCCCGTGGCGACATAGCCTTCGATGTCGCTCGCCGTATCGCCGGTGAGGGACAGATAGTCCTGCGACGTCACCCCCGCGAACACTCCCGTGTTGCTGCCCGCGAGCGTGTCCCGGTCCAGGCCCGCGTTCTCGAAGGTCTCCCAGGCGGTTTCCAGGAGCAGACGCTGCTGGGGGTCCATGGCGACCGCCTCGCGCGGGCTGATGCCGAAGAACCCGGGATCGAACTCGGCCGCCTGATAGAGGAAACCGCCCTCCCGGACGTAGCTCGTCCCCGCGCGGTCGGGGTCGGGGTCGTAGAGCGCGTTCAGATCCCAGTTGCGGTCGGTGGGCATTTCCGCGATGGCATCGCGATGGGCGACGACCAGGTCCCACAGATCCTTCGGGGAGTGTGCGTCGCCGGGGTAGCGGCAGGCCATGCCGACGATCGCGATCGGCTCGTCCTGGGCGGCCGTGGTGGGGCTGTGCGCGGCGACGGCGATCTGCTGGCCCGTGAGTTCGGCGCGCAGGTACGTCGCGAGGGCGTTGGGCGTGGGATGGTCGAAGACGAGCGCGGGCGCGAGGTCGATTCCGGTGGCGGTGGCGAGCTGGTTGCGCAGCTCCACGGCGGTCAGGGAGTCGAATCCGAGCTCCTGGAACGGCTGGGCGGGCGGAATGGCCTCCGGCCCGGAATGGCCCAGGATCGAGGCCGCGAGGGACTGGATCCGTTCGAGCAGGAGTTGGTGCTGCTGCGCGGGGGTGCCGGCGGTGAGCCGCTGCTGGAGCGAGGTGCCGGCGGACGCGCCCGTTGATGCGCTGGTGGTTCCCTCGGTCGCGTTCTCGGCGGCCGTGTTGAGGTCGTCGAGCAGCGGGCTGGGCCGCTGGGCGGTGAAGGCCGTCGGGAACTTCTCCCAGTCGATGTCCGCGACGGTGATCGTGGTGTCGCGGTGGTCCAGGGCGTGTTGGAGCGATGCCACGGCCAGTTCGGGGCTCAGCGGAGACAGTCCCCGTCGGCCGTAGAACGCGAGCGCCGTCTCGTCGGCGGCCATGCCCGCGTCGCCCCAGGGGCCCCAGGCGAGGCTGGTGGCGGGGAGTCCCCGGGTGCGGCGGTGCTCGGCGAGGGCGTCGAGATAGGTGTTCGCGGCGGCGTAGGCGCCTTGCCGACTGCCGCCCCACGCGGCCGCGCCGGACGAGAAGAGCACGAACGCGCTGAGGTCGAGCCCCTGCGTCAGCTCATGCAGATGAGCGGCGGCCAGGGCCTTGGGCCCGAGCACATGCTCCAGTCGCTCCGGCCCCAGATCGGCGATGAGCTCGGTGTCCGACGTTCCGGCGGCGTGGATGACGGCGGTGAGGGGGTGTGCGGTGGGGATGGTGTCGAGGAGGTGCTGGAGTGCGGTGCGGTCGGAGGCGTCGCAGGCGGTGATGGTGACGGTGGTGCCCAGGGTGGTGAGTTCTTGGGCGAGTTGGGTGGCGCCGGGGGCGTCGGGTCCGGAGCGGCTGATGAGGTGGAGATGGGGTGCGTCGTGGCGGGCGAGCCAGCGGGCGACATGGGCGCCGAGACCGCCGGTGCCGCCGGTGATGAGCGTGGTACCCGTGGGCTGCCAGGTCCTGGGCGCAGTGGCGGGAGTACTGGCCCTACGGAGGCGCCGGGCGTAGCTGCCGGTGGCACGGATGGCGGTCTGGTCCTCCGGTCGACGGGGGGCGAGCAGGGCGGCCAGACGGTCGGCGGTGTGGTGGTCGATGACGCTCGGGAGGTCGATCAGGCCACCCCAGCGGCGAGGGTGTTCCAGGGCCGCGGCGCGGCCCAGTCCCCATGTCTGCGCTTGCCGCGGGGTCGGGAGCGGATCACCGGGACCGGTGGCGACGGCGCCCTGGGTGAGGCACCACAGCGGCGCCGGGATCTCTGCGTCGCCGAGGGCCTGGACGAGCGCGGTGGTCGCGGCCAGCCCGGAGGGCACGGCGGCGTAGTCGGGGTGCGGCTCCTCGTCGAGGGCGAGCAGGCTCAGCACTCCGGAGGGTTCGCTCTCCGAGGCCAGCCGGGTGAGGTGGACCGCCAAGGTGTCACGATCGACAGTGTGGGTGTCGAGCACATGGCGGAGCGGGGTGGCGCCGTAGGCGGTCAGTGCCTGCTCGGCGGTTGCCACGGCAGGATGGTCGGATTGGCCGGCGGGGACGATCAGGAGCCAGGTGCCGGAGAGGGCCGGAGGCGCGGAGGGAGCGGAAAGGCGCTTCCAGGTGGTCTGATACCGCCAGGAATTGATGACCGACTGCTCCCGGTGATGCCGCCGCCAGGCGGACAGCGTCGGGAGAACAGCGCTCAGCATGGGCTGCCGATCCGCCGGTGAATCGATGGTCGCCGCGAGCGCTTCCAGATCCTCGCGCTCCACCGCCTCCCAGAACTTCCTGTCGACCAGACCTGCCTCGGTGGGCGTCGGATCCGAGGAGGAGGCCGACGACAGCCAGTAGTGCTGGTGTTGGAAGGCGTAGGTGGGGAGGTCGATGGTGTGGGGGGTGGGGGTGGCGGGGTACCAGCTTGTCCAGTCGATGGTGGTTCCGCTGGTGTGGAGTTGGGCGAGGGTGTGGGTGAGGGCCTGTGTGTCGGGTTGTTTGCGGGTGAGGGTGGAGGTGGTGAGGGGGGTCGGCCGGTCGGTGGCGTTGTTCTGCTCGGTATTGGTCGTGGTGTGGTGGTGGAGGGTGTGGTGGGTTGCGGTGGTGAGGATGGGGTCGGGGCCGAGTTCGAGGTAGGTGCTGGTGTGGGGTGCGGTGTGGGTGATGGCGGGGTGGAAGTGGACGGGTTGGCGGATGTGCTGGGTCCAGTAGTCGGGGGTGGTGATGTGGTCGTCCGCTGGTTGTCCGGTGAGGTTGCTGATGAGGGGGATGGTGGGTGGGTGGTAGGTCAGTCCGCTGATTGCCTCCTTGAAGGGCTTGAGGATGGGGTCCATCAGGGGGGAGTGGAAGGCGTGGCTGACCGTCAGTGTCTTGGTCTTACGGCCCTTGGCCGCCCAGGTGGTGCTGATGTCGGTGACGAGGTGGGTTGGGCCGGAGATGACGGTGTTGCCGGGGGTGTTGAGGGCGGCGATGCCTACTTGGCCGTCGTATCGGGCCAGGTCTTCGGCGAGTTCGTCGGGGGTGGCGGTGATGGTGGTCATGCCTCCGCCTTCGGGAAGCCCACCCATGAGGGTGGCGCGGGTGGCGACGAGGTGGCAGGCGTCGGGGAGGTCGAAGACTCCGGCGATGTGGGCGGCGGCGATTTCGCCGATGGAGTGGCCGATGACGGCGTCGGGGCGTACGCCGACGGAGTCGAGCAGCCGGGCCAGGGCGATGTGCAGGGCGAACAGTCCGGCCTGGGCGTAGGTGGTGTGGTCCAGCAGCGCCGCGTCTTCGGGGGCGTGGCTGAAGACCAGCTCCCGCAGCGGATGTTCGAGATGCGGGTCGAGGAGGCCGCAGACCTCGTCGAAGGCTTCGGCGAAGACGGGGAAGCGGTCGTAGAGTTCGGCTCCCATGCCGGGGCGCTGGCTGCCCTGCCCGCTGAAGAGGAACACGGTCTGACCGGTCGCATCGCCGGTCGTCTCCCCGGGCTCCACCAGGCCCGGATGCGGCTCTCCGGCGGCCAGTGCTTCCAGCCCCGCCACCAGCTCCGCACGGTCCCGGCCGATCACCACCGCGCGATGGTCGAAGAGTGTTCTGGTCCGCAGCAGGGACCAGCCTAGATCCGTAGCGCTCACCCCCGGGTCGGCGTTTGCCCGTGCGGCCAGCGCCCGCGCCTGGCCCCGTAGCGCCTCCGTACCGCGCGCCGATACCACCCACGGCACCGGCCCGCCCACCGGCTCGGCCTCGACGGCTTCGACCGCCATCGGCTCCTCGGGGGCCTGCTCCACGATGACATGCGCATTGGTCCCGCTGATGCCGAAGGAGGAGACTCCCGCCCGGCGTGGATGTTCGTCCCCTGGCCATTCCCGCGCCTTGGTCAGCAGGTGGACATCGCCCGCGTTCCAGTCGACATGCGGGGTCGGTTCGTCGATGTGCAGTGAGGCGGGCAGCACCCCATGCCGCATTGCCATCACCATCTTGATGACCCCGGCCACTCCGGCGGCGGCCTGGGTGTGGCCGATGTTGGACTTGATGGAGCCGAGCCACAGCGGACGTCCCTCGTCCCGCTCCTGGCCGTACGTGGCCAGCAGCGCCTGCGCCTCGATCGGATCGCCGAGCGTGGTCCCGGTGCCGTGCCCCTCCACCACATCGACCTCTGCGGGCGACAACCGGGCGTTGGCGAGCGCCTGGCCGATGACCCGCTGCTGTGAGGGCCCGTTCGGCGCGGTCAGGCCGTTGCTGGTGCCGTCCTGGTTGACCGCGGAACCCCGGACGACAGCCAGCACTCGGTGGCCGTTGCGCCGCGCGTCCGACAGCCGTTCCAGCAGCAGAAGCCCGGCGCCCTCGCCCCAGCCGGTGCCGTCGGCCGCCGATGCGAACGGCTTGCACCGGCCGTCGGCCGCCAGACCGCGCTGGCGGGAGAACTCGATGAAGGTGGTCGGCGTGGCCATCACCGTCACGCCGCCCGCCAGAGCCATCGTGCATTCGCCCTGCCGCAGCGATTGAGCCGCCAGATGCATGGCCACCAGCGAGGACGAGCAGGCCGTGTCCACCGTGACCGCGGGCCCTTCGAGGCCGAACGCGTACGCCACCCGGCCGGACATGACACTCGGCGTACCGCCCGCGAGCAGATATCCCTCGACCTCCCGCGCCGAGGAACTTCCGGAGGCGCCGTAGCCCTGATAGGTGCCGCCCGCGAAGACACCGGTGACGCTTCCGGCGAGCGTGTCCCGGTCCAGGCCCGCGTTCTCGAAGGTCTCCCAGGCGGTTTCCAGAAGCAGACGCTGTTGGGGGTCCATGGCGAGCGCTTCGCGCGGGCTGATGCCGAAGAACGCCGCGTCGAACCCGGCCGCGTCGTGGAGGAAGCCGCCCTCGCGCGCATAGCTGGTGCCCAGATGCTCGGGGTCGGGGTCGAAGAGGGTGTTCAGATCCCAGTCACGGTCGGTGGGCATCTCCCCGACGGCGTCCCGGCCCGCGGTGACCAGCTCCCACAACTCCTCGGGTGAGCGCACGCCACCCGGGTAGCGGCAGGCCATGCCGACGATCGCGATCGGCTCGTCGTCGGCGACCGCGGACGCCGTATGGGTGCTGACGGCGGCCTTCCGCCCCGTCAGTTCGGCGCCCAGATAGGTGGCGAGCGCATTCGGCGTCGGATGGTCGAAGACCAGCGCCGGGGCGAGTGGGAGGCCGGTGGTGGCGGCGAGCTGATTGCGCAGCTCGACCGCGGTGAGGGAGTCGAAGCCCAGCTCCTGGAAGGGCTGCGCCGGGGGAATCGCGTCCAGGCCGGGGTGACCGAGGATTGTCGCGGCCAGGCTCTGGATATGGCGGACCAGGATCTGGTGCCGCTGCGCGGCCGGCGCCGCGCTGAGCCGCTGACGCAACGGATTGTCGTCGGCGGTGTCCGTGGGCGTGGCGGCCTCCGCGGCCGACGGCATCAGATGGGCGAGGAACGGACTCGGGCGCTGCGCGGTGAACGTACCGCCGAACCTCGCCCAGTCGACATCCGCGATCGTGACGGCCGTGTCGTGGTGTGTCAGGGCGTGGTGCAGCGACGCGATGGCGAGGTCGGTGGGGAGCGGCGAGAGACCGCGCCGCTTGAGATGGGAGAGCGTGTGCTGGTCGGCGGCCATGCCTGCCTCGCCCCACGGGCCCCAGGCAAGGCTGGTGGCGGGCAGGCCCCGGGTATGGCGGTGGTCGGCGAGTGCGTCCAGGTAGGTGTTCGCGGCGGCGTAGGCGGCCTGGTGCCCGCTGCCCCAGGTGGCGGCGTTCGACGAGAAGAGAACGAAGGCCGTGAGATCGAGATGCTGGGTGAGGTCGTGCAGATGAGCGGCAGCCAGGGTCTTGGACCGCAGAACGGACTGCAACCGCCCGGGGTCCAGCTCGCTGATCTGCCCGAGTTCCATCGTGCCGGCGGTGTGGAAGACGGCGGTGAGGGGGTGCTCGGCGGGGACGGTGTCGATGAGCTGCCGGAGCGCGTCACGGTCGGAGGCGTCGCAGGTGGTGATGGTGACGTCCGTGCCCAGAGCGGTGAGCTCCTCGCTGAGCTCGGACGCCCCGGGCGCGTCGGGTCCGGAACGGCTGATGAGGTGGAGATGGGGCGCGCCCCGGTGGGCCAGCCAGCGGGCGAGCTGGGCGCCGAGACCCCCGGTGCCACCGGTGACGAGCGTGCTCCCCGACGGCTCCCAGGGCGCGGGGGCGGTGTCGCCGGCGGGCACACGGATGAGGCGGCGCGCGTACGTTCCGGTGGTGCGGATGGCGGCCTGGTCCTCGGGTTGCCCGGCTACGAGAAGGGCTGCCAGCCGACCCGCGGTGTGGTGGGTCATGGTGGTGGGCAGATCGATGAGTCCGCCCCAGCGCTGCGGATGTTCCAGCGCGGCCACGCGGCCGAACCCCCAGATCTGCGACTGCTCGGGGTGGGGGAGGAGGTCGCTGCGACCGGTGGCGACGGCTCCCTGGGTGACGCACCACAGGGGCGCGCTGATGTCGGCGTCACCGAGAGCCTGGAGGAGAGCGACGGTGGCGCCGAGCCCGGCGGGCACCGCGGAGTGGCCGGCGAGCGGTTCCTGGTCGAGGGCGAGCAGGCTGATGACTCCGGCGGGCTGGGCCTCCTCGGGCAGCCGGCCGAGGCGTTCGCGGAGCGCGGCGCGGTCGATGTCATGAGCGTCCACCGCCAACGGGAGCGCCGTCGCGCCGTGCGCCCGCAGCGCCTGGACGGTGACCTGGACCGTCGCGTGCTCCTCCTGCCCGGCAGGGGCGACCACCAGCCAGGTTCCGGTCAGGGCCGGTGTGGCCGGGTCGGGGAGCTGTTGCCAAGTGGCCCGGTAGCGCCAGGAGTCGATGGTGGAGCGTTCGCGGTGCTGACGCCGCCAGGCGGACAGTACGGGGAGCGCGGGCAGCAGGGCGTCGATGCCGGGGCTGCCCTTCTCCAGCCGGAGCGTGCTGGTGAGGGCGTCGACGTCCAGCTCTTCGATGGCATGCCAGAGCTGGGCCTCGGCCGGGTCCTCCGCAGCCCCCTCGAAGCTCGTACGGGCGGCGGGCGGGGCCAGCCAGAAGCGCTGGTGCTGGAAGGCATACGTCGGCAACCCGACCACCTGGGGCGTCGGGTCGACGGGGAACCAACTGGTCCAGTCGACTTCGACACCGGCGCTGTGCAGCCGGGCGAGGGCGTGGGTGAGGGCCTGTCCCTCAGGCTGCTTACGGGTGAGGGCGGACGTGACCAGGGGCGTCGGCCGGTCGGTGGCGTTGTTCTGCTCGGTATTGGTCGTGGTGTGGTGGTGGAGGGTGTGGTGGGTTGCGGTGGCGAGAACGGGGTCGGGGCCGAGTTCGAGGTAGGTGCTGGTCTGGGGTGCGGTGTGGGTGATGGCGGGGTGGAAGTGGACAGGTTGGCGGATGTGCTGGGCCCAGTAGTCGGGGGTGGCGATGTGCTCATCCGCTGGTTGTCCGGTGAGGTTGCTGATGAGGGGGATGGTGGGCGGGTGGTAGGTCAGCCCGCTGATTGCCTCCTTGAAAGGCTCGAGGATGGGGTCCATCAAGGGTGAGTGGAAGGCGTGGCTGACGGTGAGGGTACGCGTTTTGCGGCCACGTTCGGCCCAGGAGTTGCTGATGTCGGTGACGAGGTCGATCGGGCCCGAGATGACGGTGTTGCCGGGGGTGTTGAGGGCGGCGATGCTCACCTGGCCGTCGTGTCGGGCTAGATCCTCGGCGAGTTCGTCGGGGGTGGCGGTGATGGTGGCCATGCCTCCGCCCTCGGGGAGTTCTCCCATGAGGGTGGCGCGGGTGGCGACGAGGTGGCAGGCGTCGGGGAGGTCGAAGACTCCGGCGATGTGGGCGGCGGCGATTTCGCCGATGGAGTGGCCGATGACGGCGTCGGGGCGTACGCCGACGGAGTCGAGCAGCCGGGCCAGGGCGATGTGCAGGGCGAACAGCCCCGCCTGGGCATAGGTGGTGTGATCCAGTAGCGCCGCGTCTCCGGGGTCTTGGCTGAAAACCAGCTCCCGCAGCGGGTGCTCCAGATGAGGGTCGAGGAGGCCGCAGACCTCGTCGAAGGCTTCGGCGAAGACGGGGAAGCGGTCGTAGAGTTCGACTCCCATGCCGGGGCGCTGGCTGCCCTGCCCGCTGAAGAGGAACACCGTTTGGCCGGTCGCCTCGGCGGCCTGTCCGGGGTGCGCCAGACTCGGATGTGGTTCCCCGGCGGCCAGCGCCTCCAGCCCCGCCACCAGCTCCGCACGGTCCTGGCCGATCACCACGGCCCGGTGGTCGAAGAGCGTCCTCGTCCGCAGCAGGGACCAGCCCACCTCCGCGGCGCTCACCCCCGGGTCGGCGTTCACCCGTGCGGTCAACGCCCTCGCCTGGCCTCGCAGCGCCTCCGTACCGCGTGCCGACACCACCCACGGCACCGGCCCGCCCACCGGCTCCACCACGACCGCAACGGGCTCCACCTCGGCGGCCACCAGTTCCACCGCCACCGGCTCCGCCTCGGCGGCCACCAGCTCCCCCGCCACCGGCTCCACCGGCTCCGCCTCGAGGTCCCCAAGCGCTGTCGCGGTCTCCTCGGGGGCCTGCTCCAGGATCAGATGGGCGTTCGTCCCGCTGATGCCGAAGGAGGAGACCCCTGCCCGGCGTGGATGCTCGCCCCGCGGCCACTCCCGCGCCTCGGTCAGCAGATGGACATCGCCCGCGTTCCAGTCGACATGGGGTGTCGGCTCATCGATGTGCAGTGAGGCGGGCAGTACCCCATGCCGCATCGCCATCACCATCTTGATGACACCGGCCGCACCCGCCGCCATCTGGGCATGCCCGATGTTCGACTTGATGGACCCCAGCCACAGCGGGCGTCCCTCGTCCCGCTCCTGCCCGTACGTGGCCAGCAGCGCCTGGGCCTCGATCGGGTCACCGAGCGTGGTCCCCGTGCCATGCGCCTCGACGGCGTCCACCTCGGACGGGGACAGCCGGGCGTTGGCGAGCGCCTGCCGGATCACGCGCTGCTGCGACGGCCCGTTGGGCGCGGTCAGGCCGTTGCTGGCGCCGTCCTGGTTGACCGCCGTGCCCCGGATCACGGCCAGCACCTGGTGGCCGTTGCGCCGCGCGTCCGACAGTCGCTCCAGCAGCAGGACGCCCACGCCCTCGGCCAGGGTCATGCCGTCGCTGTTCGCCGAGAACGCCTTGGACCTGCCGTCCGGGGCGAGCCCTCGCAGCTCGCTGAAGCCGATGAACGGCGCCGTGGAGGACATCACGGCCACGCCCCCGGCCAGCGCCATATCGCATTCGCCCTGCCGGATCGCCTGGCAGGCCAGATGCATGGCGACCAGGGAGGAGGAGCACGCGGTGTCCACCGTCACCGCGGCGCCCTCCAGACCGAGGGTGTACGCCACCCGGCCGGACACCACACTGGCGGAGTTGCCGATGGTGAAGTAGCCGGCCGAGCCCTCGGGCACCTGGGAGGCGTCGGAGCAGTAGTCGAGGTGATCGCAGCCGATGAAGGTGCCCGTCCGGCTGCCCCGCAGCGACTCCGGGTCGACACCGGCGTGCTCGATGGCCTCCCAGGACGCCTCCAGGGCCAGCCGCTGCTGCGGGGCCATCCCGAGAGCCTCGCGGGGGCTGATGCCGAAGAACGTGGCGTCGAATCCCGCGGGGTCGTCGATGAAGCCGCCCTCGCGCGTATAACTCGTCCCCGGGTGGTCCGGATCGGGATGGAAGAGATTCTCCAGATCCCAATTACGGTCGGTGGGGAGTTCCGAGATGGCGTCCCGCTCCGTGGCGACCAGTTCCCACAGCTCTTCGGGGGACCGTACGCCTCCGGGAAAGCGGCAGGACATTCCCACGATCGCGACCGGCTCATGCCCCGCGGACTCGACATCCTTGAGACGGCGCTGGGTCTGACGGAGATCCGCCGTCACCCGCTTCAGATAGTCGAGCAGCTTCTCTTCATTGCCCGCCATGGTCGGCCACCCCCACTTCCCTCGGTCCGGAACGCTGAACGCTATTGGCGGCAGTCGTAACTGCCGTGCAAAATACTTCCGTCGGGGAAGGTGAAGCTCGTGGAGTTCTTGAAATGCCCCCGACCGAGCACCTGGTAGTCATCCATGAGGTCCAGCTTCACGCCCGATGTCTGTCCCGTGGCATTCGGTGTGATCACCTGGGTGAGGGGACCCTTGAATATCAGGTGGCCGTCCTTCCAGCCGGACGAGGTGTAGTTTCCGGAGGAACCCCAGTTGTCGTGGTACTGGTTGATGAATTTCCCGTCGACGGGATTCCAGCCGAAGGCCGAACGGCCGACCACGTTTCCGGGTTCGAGGGTGGCGTCCGTGTAGAAGTAATGCCCGCCCATCGCCCGCCTGGTGGTCAGCTTCAGCACCGCCGCCGTGCCACCCGGCGGTGGGGTGTAGTCGCAGGTGTAGGAGCCGAGCAGAAAGTCCAGATCGTGGACCTGCGGGGGAGCGGGAAGTGGATTCCTGCCGCGCGGCGGTTTGGCTCTGGTATCGGGCTCGGCGTTCACCGGGGAGACCGTGAGCGCGATCAGGCTCACGGCGGCCACGCCCACGACACCGGCCGGGACGCGCCGGATCCACTTCCTCCGCCGGGCCGTGCCATCCGGTTCCCGTTCCTCTGACTTCTCGGTGCGCACACTCGACTCCCAACCGTCAATCGGGCGCTGACCTGCGGCTGAGCCACCTGCCAGGCGGCCACTCCGGATACGGCGACCATCATTTGCGCCGCCACCAAAGTGGGTCTAACGCCCGGCTTGGCCTCCTCCCTGATACGAACCGATTGATGCGAACCGATACGGAAAGGGGAGGACCCGCGAAAAGTGGCGCACTGGGCTCGCGTTAGCCCAGCTTTAGCCCGCCCGTCGAGCATGAATCCGGACCGTGGCGATGAGGAGGATGACGATGAGCGGCTGGCCGGCGCTGGAGAAGTACCTCGATCGGGCACCCACGTCGAAGGAGATGATGGCCTGGATCGAACTGATCGTCGGCCAGGGCATTCGCCGGGCGGGCTATCCGGCCGACGGCTGGACCGAGGAGTGGGCCGCGGAACAGTTCCGGGAGACCGGGCTGGCGGATGTGCGACTGGAGCCGCTGGACACACCCATCTGGCGGCCGCGGTCCGCCGCCTTCGAGATCTGGCCCACCGGCCGCCCCGATGAGGTCATCCGCTTCGAGGGCCTCGCCCTGCCGTACACCACGCCGACCGAGGGCACCGAAGGTCGGCTGGTGCGGATGGAGGACGGGGAGGTGCGGGGCTCCATCACGGTCCAGGAGATCGGCTTCACGCGGCTGCCGCAGACCGAGGTGCAGGCCCGGGCCACCGGCTCCTACGACCCCGAGGGCGTGTTCCCCGACCTCGTCCAGACCGTGCCGTTCGACCTTCCCCATGTGCTGGACTTCGACATCGCCATCAAGGACGGTGCCACGGCCTACGTCGGTCTGCTCACCGGACTGCCCTGGGAGACCAGCGACTTCTACTGGCCCTATGACGCCGAACGGCGCCCCATCCCCGGCATCTGGCTGAGTGGCCAGGACGGGCAGCGGGTCCGCGAGCTGATGGCGTCGGGGGAGTGCGAGGGCCGGATCGTCTCCGACGCCACCATCACCGAGGAGACCACCCACAATGTGGTGGGCACCCTGCCCGGCGCCTCCGACCATTGGCTGATCATCGGCTCACACCACGACGGCCCCTGGGCATCGGCCGTGGAGGACGCCTCGGGGGTCGCACTCGTGCTGGCGCAGGCCAAGTTCTGGGCGTCGGTGCCGCAGGAGCTGCGACCGCACAACATGCTGTTCGTGCTGACGTCCGGCCATATGGCGGGCGCCGCGGGCACACAGGCGTTCATCGCGGCGCATCCCGAGCTGTTTCCCCAGGTCGTCCTCGAAATGCATCTGGAACACGCGGCACGCCAAGCGGTGGTGGTGGACGGCGAGGTGGTGCCCACCGACGACCCCGAGGTGCGCTGGTGGTTCACCACCCAGGCGCCCGAGCTGGAGCAGTTGGTGGCCGAGTCCCTCGCGGCGGAGGACCTGCGCCGCTCATGGATTCTGTCGCCGACCGCCTTCGCGCCGAACCCGGCCACCGACGGCGCCTACTTCTACTACACGGGTGTGCCGCTGGTGCAGCTGATCACCACGCCCATGTACATCTTCGATCCGCGGGACACCCCGGACAAGGTGGACGAGCAGAGCCTGGTGCCGCTCACCAAGGGGGCGGCGCGGATCATCGCCGGTACGGCCGGCTGTGAGCCCGACACCCTCCGGGTGCCGATCCAGACCGCGGCCGACGAGACGGAGTAGGGCCACCGAGCACCGACGACCCGTAGAGCAGGGACGGCCCGCCGCATGCCGGCGGGCCGTCACCCGTTTCACCGTCACCCATCGCCCTACTGGCGGCTCGACAGCCGGCACATGGCCTTGGCGGTGCGGTGCGGGTCGCTTTCGGAGCGGGCGGTGAGCACGACCGCCCCCTGCCGCGTGGCGCCGTTCTTCGCGGCCACCGCCACCTCGACATCCACCGATCCACCGGCCCTTGCGGTGGCGAGACGGTTGGGCAGCCACGCGGACCAGCCCCGGCCCACGGCCCTCGCCGACAGCCGGTAGACATCCGAGTCCACCGAAGTGGCCGCCGCCTCGGCCCGGTTGCCCGTAGCGCGCCCGGTGTTGTCGAGGCCGAAGGTGCACACGGCCCGGGAGCGGGCGGCGTCCCCCTTGGCCTGGCCGTGGTGGAGGGCCGGTCCGCGGCGTTGCGGTCCCGCGCCGTCGAGGGACTTCACCGCGATGGTGTATGAGAGCACTCCGGACCGGTCGCGCTCGAGGCCGAGCACATAGAAGTGCAGCCGGTTGGCCCGGTCGAGGTACTCGTACTGGCTGCCGGAGTCGGCTCCGGCGTGGAAGAGCGCATCGCTGAGCTGCCGGTAGTCGCCCATGGTGATCTTCTGGGTGGTGCCGTCGGGGCGCCGGAAGTCCACCAGGCCGATGTCCTCGGGGTGCGCGTCGACGACCCAGGCGAACGGGGCCCGGTCCTTGTTCTTCGTCTTGGTGAGCAGTACCCCGTGATCCGGGGTGAACGAGTCCATGCCCATGCGGTCGACGATCTCGACGGTGTAGTTGTCGTAGCCACCGCCGTCGCACAGCGGGTCGGTGGCATTGTCGCAGGACGGCGAGAGATCGCGGCCCAGGGCGATGTTGACCCCGGAGAGCCCCTTCTCACCCGGTGGGGCCGAGCGTGCGGTGACCCGGGCGACGACGAGGCCGGAGCTCTTCAGGGCGTCGCGGTCCAGCCGCAGGACGTTCTTCTCGTCGACGATGCCGAGCTTCAGCTTGTCGCGCAGCACATGCTGGGAGCCCATCGAGCCACCGGCGGTGGCGGGGATCTGCCAGCGGGTGTGCGGCCCGCCGGGGCCGTTGAACGAACCGCGGGAGAGCATGCCCCAGATACCGGTGTACGAACGGCTGAGGGGGGTGCCGTACGGGTTGTTGTAGTTGTCCCCGATGCCCAGGATATGGCTGAGTTCATGGGCGTACACGGCCATCCCGGAGCTCTCGGCCTGCACCGACGACCCGTCGGCGGCGTTGGGCCAGATACGGGCGGCGGACTGCCAGGACGTCCACGGTACGTAGCGGGTCCGGGCGGAGTTGTCGCCCGTGGTGGCCGGCGGCCCCCAGGCGGCGGGTATGTCCGCCGCGCTCGGGAACTTCATCTGGCCGAACTCCTGCCAGGTGGACGACTCGTCCTGCCCGGCCGTGAGATAGAAGACGAAGTCGAACGAGTCCGTCTTGTCGGCGCCGACATCGGCCACCCAGGCGGCCTTGCCGTCGGCCCGAATGTCCTTGTCGCAGGTGTCCCCGGCCGGGCAGGCCCCCGGGTTCATCGAGTCCTCGACACCGTACTGATAGGACTTGCCCGGCATGCGGTACACACCGAAGGCGGTCAGATCGACACCGATGCGGCCGCCGGAGTCCTCCATCCAGTACTCGTTGATGGTGTGACCGTTGTTCAGCGGCCCCGGTGTGTTGAGGAAGTCCTGGTAGAAGCGCGGGAGGCGAGCGCGGGGGATGTCGGAGGCACTGGCCTGCGGATTGCCGAACAGGGTGGATCCGGCCGGGCGGCTGACCGTGAACTCCTCGTCCGGATAGTCCAGGAGCACCAGCGCGCCCTTGAAGGTGCGCTGTGTGGGCTTGACGTCGGGGTCCGCCCAGCGCGTTCCGGGGACCGCACGGTAGTCGGCCCAGGTCATGTCGTCGGGGTTGCGCCACTGCTGCGGGTCGATCGGCCGCACCAGCGACGGCCGGGCGGGACCGGCCGACGGTAAGTCGTCGGGGGTGGCCCGCGCGGGTCCGGCGGCGATGGCCGCCGCGGTGGCGAGGACCGTGGCGACGACGGTCAACCGGCCGACGGGTCTTCGGGGGAGTAACAATGCTCACCTCGTGTCGGGCGTCTTGGAGCTCGGAGATGACAAGCCGTACGAGCGGTATGCCTACCGCTGCCCCAAGGTAAGGCGGGGGAGGAGGGGGCGCCAGAGTGCGTCGGTGACGGCCGGGACCATCGCCCGCCGGTCCCGCTCCGGGCTCCGCATCGGCCCCGCATCGGCTTCGCTCCGGCCCCCGGCGGTCGTCCCGGTCCCGGTACCGGAGGACGGCTGCCGGACCGGTGGGAAAGCGCGATAGCGTGTACAGGCCAACGGGAGCTGCCGCCTGGACTTCGGCTCAGCGCAATCCGGGAACAGCCCACCCCGGAAGGCGAGATGCGCCCGCGCCCCCGAGGTGCGTCCGCGCTCGCCCGAAGCCGGGCACCGGCCCTGGCTCCCGTCCGGCGCGATTCGTGGATACCAGCACTAGGAGCCCTCTTGACCAGCCCGGAACAGCGCATGGCTGACCTGCTCAAGACCTTCGGTGAGCCTGCGGCGAACACCGCGTACCTGCTGTGCGACAGGCACCCGGACGACGCCGTCGCGTTCACGGTGGTGGGCAAGGACCTGACCGGCCACGACATGACGTACGGGGAGCTGCGGGACCGTTCGTCGCGGATGGCCGGTGCCCTGGCCGCCCTGGGAGTCGGAGTGGGCGACCGCGTTGCCACCTTGATGGGCAAATCCGCCGACCTGCTGATCGCGACCCTGGCGATCTGGCGGCTCGGGGCCGTCCAGGTGCCGCTGTTCACCGCGTTCGCCCCGCCGGCCATCGCGCTGCGGATCGCGGGCAACGCCACCAAGGTCGTGATCAGCGACGCCGACCAACGCCCCAAGCTGGACCCGGAGTCGGGCTTCCCCGGCGAGCGCCCCTGGCGGATCGTCACCACCGGGCCCGTCACCGGGTCCGACCTGTCCTTCGCGGAACTGGCCGAGGGAGACGCCACGCTGCCCGAGCCGGTGGCCGTGGGCGGCGACGGGCTCATCGTGGAGCTGTTCACCTCGGGTACCGCGGGCACCCCCAAGGCAGTCCCGATCCCGCTGCGGGCCGTCGCGGGGTTCGCGATGTACCAGCAGTTCGGCCTGGACCACCGGCCCACCGACGTCTTCTGGAACGCCGCCGACCCGGGCTGGGCGTACGGCCTGTACTACGCGCTCATCGGGCCGCTCGCCCTCGGGCAGCGCGCACTGCTGTTGAACGGCCTGTTCTCCGCGGAGTCCACCTGGGAGGTGCTCTCCCGCTTCGGGGTCACCAACTTCACCGCCGGGCCCACCGTCTACCGCAAGCTGCGCGCCTCCGGTATCCCCGCCCCCGGCGATCTGCGGCTGCGCTGCTGCTCCGCGGCGGGCGAACCGCTGCCCCCGGACGTCGTCGACTGGGCGCTCGAGACGCTCGGTGTCCCCGTGCGCGACCACTACGGCTCGACCGAGCTGGGCATGGTGATCGCCCACGCCTGGCACCCGTCCCTGCGCGACGACATCAAGCCCGGCTCCATGGGCCGTCCGCTGCCCGGCTGGCGGGTGAAGGTGCTGCGCGAGGACACCAACTCCGCACTGGCCCGGGTGGACATCCCCGGCCGGGTCGTGGTGGACATCGAGGACAGCCCGCTGATGTGGTTCAAGGGCTACCTCGACGCCCCCGAGCAGACCGCCGAGAAGTTCAGCCCCGACGGGCGCTGGTTCTACACCGGTGACACCGCCTCCCGCGACGAGGAGGGCGATCTGTTCTTCTCCGGGCGCGGCGACGACATCATCCTGATGGCGGGCTACCGCATCGGCCCCTTCGAGGTGGAGACCGTGCTGCTGGAGCACGCCGCGGTGGCGGAGGCCGCCGTGGTCGGCGTACCGGACGAGGAGTACGGCGAGGTCGTGGAGGCGTTCATCGTGCCGCGACCGGGGACGGAGGCGGACGACGCGCTCGCGGCCGAGCTGCAGCAGCTCGTCAGGGAGCGGTACGCCAAGCACGCCTATCCGCGGAACGTCCACTTCGTGACCGAGCTGCCGAAGACCTCCAGCGGTAAGACGCAGCGGTTCCTGCTGCGTCCGCAGCAGCCCTCGCCCCGGCGCCCCTGAGCGGTTCCCGCGCCGAGGTGGCCTCCGCAAGGCATCGCGCATGCCCGGCGTCCCGTGTCGTAGCGCGGGGCGCCGGGCGCGTCGTGGCCATGGCCTTGAGGTCACTCGCGGGACCGGGACAGCGCCTCCCGTACCGCCTCCTCCGTGCGCCCCACCACCGCCGTGCCATCGTCCGCCGTGATGATGGGCCGCTGGATGAGCTTGGGGTGCTCGGCGAGCGCCGCGATCCAGCGGTCCCGAGCGCTCTCCGCACGCGGCCAGTCCTTCAGCCCCAGCTCCTTCGCGGCGGCCTCCTGGGTCCGGGTGATGTCCCACGGCTCCAGCCCGAGCCGGCCGAGCACCTCGCGGATCTCGTCCTGGCTCGGCACGTCTTCGAGATAGCGGCGGACGGTGTACCCGGCCCCCTCCGCGTCGAGCAGGGTGAGCGCGCCACGGCACTTCGCGCATGCCGGATTGATCCAGATCTCCATGCCGTGCACGGTATCGCGAGGCCGCCTCGTAAATGGCGCCTGACCAGGGGCCTTTGTCAGTGCCCGGCCGTAGAATGGAGGCAGTTGAAGGGAAGGTTTCCCGACCATCTCAGGAGGCTGCCGATGGCCGTTGCCGCACCCCCTCTTCAGGAGCTGCCGAGCTTTCCGACCCTGCCGAAGAAGCGGATGCCCGCCGGGCGTCCGCGTGAGTGGTACGAGTCCCACAACCGCCGTCTGAAGGCCATGCGTCTGGCCATCGCGCTGCTCAACTCCGGTGTCTACCGCCCCGAGCAGGCGCCCAACCGCAAGATACGCTCCACGGCCGACCGGATCGGGGTGCATCCGCCCTCCGACATCACCTGCCGGATGGTGCGCTCCCTCATGCGCACCGATCACACCGACCGCCCCGCCCGCCGCTGAAACCGCCGGCCCGCCGCGCCTCCTCGGATCGCGGCGGGCCCGGCCCGGCGGCGCGCGGTCACCGCGTCAGCGTCAGCCGTTCCCACGGCTACGATCGCCGTCAACGGTTAACCGAAAACGGATAACGGTGTCCCGAGCGAGGGGAGCAGGCCCCAGCAGGGCCCATGCACCGACAGCGCGAAAGGAAGCGGCCCCTTCCGGGAATGGCGCGGTCTCGTGCCCGGGTGGGAAATGAAGGGCGAAGTGTGGCAGGGAGAAGGGCGAAGAGGGCCGGGGAAATGCTCCGCGGATAGCCGCGCCGGCGTTCCGGATTTTCCGGCGGCGCGGACCATCCTCGGAGGTTCCGCCGCTTTCCCCTCTCCCCTCCCCGCGGCTCTCCCGTTGCGAGGGGACAGGCGCGGGCGCACGCTCTCCTTGACGGAGGGAGGCGGCGATGACCCAGCAACCGCCGTCGGAGGTGGTCGACCGCCCGGTCGTCGGCTCGTTTCCGACCTACGCCGGCGCCCAGCGCGCGGTCGACTTCCTGGCCGACAACAAGTTCCCGGTGGAGCACACGGCGATCATCGGCTCGGACCTCCGGATGGTCGAGACGGTGCTCGGGCGGCTGACCAGGGGCCGTGCGGCGCTGGCGGGAGCCGGTACGGGGGCCTGGTTCGGGCTGCTGATCGGGCTGCTGCTGTCCGTGTTCGCCGCCGGGGCCAACAATGTGATCGTGCTGCTGGTGAGCGGTCTCGTCTACGGCGCGGTGTTCGGCGCGATCTTCGGTTTCGTCGGGCATGCCATGACCCGGGGGCAGCGCGATTTCTCGTCCCGCAGCCAGATCGTCGCCGCGCGCTATGACGTGGTCGCGGACGCCGAGGTCGCCGATGAGGCGAAGAACATGCTGGCCAGACTGGCGATGCGGGAGGGCTGAGCGGATTCCTGGGGTCTTCCGGGGGCCCGTGCACATACTAACGGCATTAGGAGTAGGGTGTGGCTCCGAGAGATCACACCGACCCCCGAGGAGTGACGGTGGCCACCGGCAGGAGTGTGCGCGCGGGCGGAGTCCTTCCGCGGCTCCTGCTTGTCGTCGTGCTCGCGCTCGGTGTCTTCGTCATGCACACCCTGGGCCATCCCGACGGCGGATCCGGTGCGGGTGGGAGCCACTCGGCACACCACGCCTCCGGTGAGCCGCGCCCCGCGCCGGACGGCGGTGACCGCGACGGCGGTACGGCCGCCACCGGCTCCGGGTCGCACCGGGCCACGCCCGCCTCGTCCGCCGAGGCCGGGCATGCGCCGGCCGCGCCCAAGACGAAGCCGCGCGCGCCCATGACCGGTATGGACATGGCCTCGCTGTGTGTCGCGGTGCTCGGCGTCTGGGTGCTCGGGGCGCTCCTGAGTGCGGCCCTCGCCCGCCGGAGCGTTCCCCCGCTGAGGCTACCCGTGGCGTCGGTTGTCGTCGCGCGGCCCGACCCTCCGTCACACGGACCCGACCTCACTGCCCTGTCTGTTCTGCGGATTTAGGCCGAACCGCGCGTAAAGCGCCGGTACGCCCCATGGAACAGTCAACACTTGGCAAAAAGAGGTATGTCGACATGACCGTATTCACGCATGCCCCGCGTCGGACGCTCCACCGCCGTCTCGCGCTCGTGGGCGCCATCGCCGCCGGAGGGCTGCTGCTCGCCGGTTGTGGCGGGAGCGACGACACGAAGGACATGGACCACACGGGCACGAAGGAGTCCACCGCCTCCGAGGCGACCGCGGGCTCCGCCGCGGGCACGTTCAACGACGCGGACGTCCGCTTCGCGCAGATGATGATCCCGCATCATGAGCAGGCCCTGACGATGGCCACACTGGCCGATGACCGGGCCTCGGACGCGCGGATCACGAGCCTGGCGGGGCAGATCGAGAAGGCGCAGGACCCGGAGATCGCCACCCTGAAGTCCTGGCTCAAGGACTGGGGCAAGCCGGAGAAGGCGTCATCGGGCGGTATGGACGGCATGGCTGGCATGGACCACGGTTCGAGCGGTAAGGGCGATATGAGCGGAATGATGTCCAAGGAGGACATGCGGAAGCTCGAGGCCGCCCAGGGGCCCGCCTTCGACCGCGCCTTCGCGAGCATGATGATCGACCATCACCAGGGCGCGATCGCCATGGCGAAGGGCGAGAAGAAGAACGGCCGTAACGCCAAGGCCAAGAAGCTCGCCGACGACGTCGTCAAGAACCAGTCCACCGAGGTCGCCACCCTGCGGACCCTCCTCGACCGGCTCTGATCCGCCGCCCGCCCCGCCGCCCCGGGTCCCGTGGTCCCTCCGCGTGGCCCCGGGGCGGCCCCCGAGGCGCGCCGGGGCGCTATCCCATCCCGGGGGCGCAGCCGAGCAGAGGGGGCAGCAGCGGTACGGCCACCGCGGCCGTCACCACCAGGCCGCGCAGCGCCGGATGCGGACGCCGCCGGGCCTCCAGTATCCGCCGCAGCCGGACCACGGCGTCCGGTCCGCCGACGCTGAAGGCCCCGCCGGGAGCGTGGCCCGCCGCCATCGCGTACAGGGCGGAGACGAGCGCTTCGCGCGGATGGCGGCGCAGGGCCCGGTCGTCCGCGGCCATCTCCAGCAGAAGTGCCGTCTGTGCCTTGGCTTCGCGCGCCAGCGGCAGCCACCGGAACACCCGGGCGAACGCCTCGGTGGCCGCCAGTGCCAGATGGTGGCGGCCCGCGATATGCGCGCGCTCATGCTCCAGTACGGACTCCAGTTGCGCGGGGGAGAGCAGTCTCAGCGCGCCCGCGCTCACGACGATCCGTGGCCTGCGGCCGGGCAGGCAGTACGCCGCGGGCGTGTCATGGTCCAGCACGGTGGCGCGCCATCGCGCCGAGCGCCGGCCGACCATGTCCAGCACCCCCCGGTGGCGGGCGCGAACGCGCCGGGCCCGCAGCAGCTCATGGCCGAAGCGGACGAGCGGAAGCAGTGCCACCAAGGCCGGTACGGCGATGGCCGGAACGCCGACCGGGCCCGTGCCCGGGATGCGGGCGTCGAACGTCAACCCACAGAACCGGAGCAAGCCGGACATTCCATTATGAAGATGCCAAGTTGGGGTGACAAGGTGATAAGTGGTCAGAGCCAGTGCGATGGTGAACGACAGGACCAATCCATGCCAAACGGCAACCGCCAAGCCGGGTGCACGATACGGCCAGGCGCTGAGCGCCAGCGCCTTCGGCGCCACCGAGCCGACCACGGCGGCGTAGCAGCCCAGGGCGAGGGCGGCCGTCACGCCTGGGTCCGCCGCCCCGCGGCCCGCAATGCCTTGCGCAGCGCGCTGACCTCCTCCGGGCCCATCTGCTCGACGAAGTGGGCGAGGGCGGCGGAGCGGTCCTCACTGGTGCCGAGGGCGTCCTCCATCAGGGCGGCGGTGTATTCCTCTCGGCTGCGGACCGGCGAGTACATCCACGCCCGGCCCTCCTTGGCGCGCAGCAGCCAGCCCTTGTTGTAGAGGATGGAAGCGACGGTCATCACCGTGGTATAGGCGACCGGGCGGTGCTCGTTGATGTCGTCCACGATCTCCCGCACTGTGGTGGGACGCTGCCAAGCCCAGAGGCGGTCCATGATCTCCGCCTCGAGCTCCCCCAACCGTCGCATGGACGCTTCCTTCCGCCGTTAGTACGGAGGCCCATAGTAGAGACCCCTCGGGGAGGCCCCGCACGTGGCCGTCGGGAAATCCTCAACTCGCCCTGCCCGCGATACGCTTGACGCCACGCGCATTCAACATCCGCACGGTTCGAGGGAAGGGAAGTCCGGGTGACTGGTCTCAACAAGGGGCTTCGGAAAATCGAGGTGGCGCTCAAGTGGGATCCGAGTCCCACCGGTGAGCCGCCCCATGATCTCGACATCGTGGCGGGGACGTACCGCGCCGCCGATCCGTACGGTGAGCCCGCGTATCTCGTCCACTTCGACAGCCGCTCACCGGACGGCACCATCAACCTCAACAGGGACAGCCGCACCGGTCAGGGCCTTGGCGTCGACGAGTCCATGACCCTTGAACTCGAACGGCTGTCGTCCGAATACTCGCGGGTGGTCGTCGGGATAGTCATCCAGCGGAGCTCGGGACGGAAGGCCTTCGGAGATGTTCCGAACACCAGCGTCCGGATTCTCAACGGATACACCGAGCTGATTAAGAGCGACTTCACCGGTGTCTCAGAAGCCACTGCCGCCACGGTGGCGGTATTCACCCGGGACGACTCGGGGGAATGGGGAATGCAGAGCGCTTTTCGTGGATTCGACACGGATCCCGAAGACTTTGGGCGGCTCATGGGCCAGGACTATTCCTGAGGGTCCGGGCTGCCGGGGCCCGGGTGGCGCGCGGCCCGCACGGTGAAGGTGCGGGCCGCGCGCCGATTCCGGACATCGGGTCAGATATCGGGTCAGGCGTCGTTCGGCGGGCGGCCCGGGAAGCGCGGCCCGCGGGTGAGGGTGTAGCCGCCCACCCCGGCGAGCGCCGCCAGCGCCGCGCCGATCACGGTCCACACCCACCGGTCCGACCACCAGCCGGAGCCCCAGTCGTCCGCCGGCTCGGCGACCGCGTGCGGGATGTCCCCGCTCTTGTCGTCCGCGGAATCCGAGGACGTGTCGCCCGGCGGCTCGGAGCCCGTGCCGGGGGCCGTCCCGGACCGCAGCACCGGATTGAGCGGGGTCACGTCCCCGCCGTCGGCGTGCGCCCCGCCCGCATCCGGTACGGACGCCTCCACTTCGGCGTCGATCGGCAGCCCGAGGTCCTCGGCGGGCAGATCGACGACGGTGAGCCGCACGTAATAGGCGCCCTGCAGCGGGTCGTTGGCCCAGCGCTCGGACCAGGACCGCACCTGGCGCAGGGTGCAGCTCACGGTGACCGACCCGTCCTGCCGGCCCGCCCTGCGCGCCGGAGTGCCCGAGGCACACGCCTGGTGGCGGCGCAGACCGTCGTAGACATCGAGCTGCCAGGTGGCGCTGCCGTGCCGGCTCGAACCGTCGGGCAGCTTCAGCTCCGCCTCGACCTTGGGGATCTGCCCGGCGGCGGCCGGGAACACCCAGTACAGATAGTCGCCGGTGGAGGCCGCCGCGGTGGCCTT
This sequence comes from Streptomyces violaceusniger Tu 4113, assembly GCF_000147815.2. Taxonomy (NCBI): domain Bacteria; kingdom Bacillati; phylum Actinomycetota; class Actinomycetes; order Kitasatosporales; family Streptomycetaceae; genus Streptomyces; species Streptomyces violaceusniger. The sequence continues at coordinate 4,326,399 of NC_015957.1, forward strand.
CTGACCGGGCTTGATCTCGGTGGCGGTACGGAAGTTCGTGCCCGCCTCGGTGGGGGCGCCGTCCTTCTTGTCGTCCGTGCCGTCCGCGGCGGCCGGAGCGGCGGCGGTCAGCCAGGCGGCGGCACACAGGGTGAGCGCGGCGCTCACGGTACGCAGAACTCGCATCAGTTGGACCTCCAGACGGTGACACGCCAGCGGGCCAGCCAGCCCCACAGCAACCCCGCGAGCAGCCCGCCCACGGTGAGCACGCCCAGCAGCATCCAGCCGCGGCCCAGGCCGAAGGCGGCCACATCGGCGGGCGGATCGTCGTTGCCGACCACATCGACGGCGAGCTCCACCGGAAGGCCCGGAGCGCGCTTGACGGACGCGGGCGCGGAGAAGGACTGGCTCAGCTCCAGGCACACCGTCCGCGCGGTCTTGTCCTCGTCGTCGTCCACATCGGCGACCGGATAGCGCAGCCCGCTGGACATGACGTCCGTACGGCCGCTGCCCGCCTCGCTGCCGCGCACCAGCTCCTGGCCGCCCGGGGTCATCGCCCGCAGCAGAACGCCGTAATCCGGGTCGACGGCGCGGTCCACGGCCACGCTCGCCGAGGCCCGCAGCTCCTGACCGGGCGCCACCCGCATCCGGTACCAGCGGTGTTCGCCGAAGCTCTCCCGGTCGCTGTACAGGCCGGAGCCCAGGTAGGGAGCCTTCGCGCACTGTGCGGCGCCTTGCACCGGCGTGGGCGTCTGCACGGGGGTGTCGGCGGAGCGCCGGACGAGCTGCTTGATACGGCTGGAGAGCTGGTCCCGGTGCTGGATCGCCGTATAGGTGCCACCGGTGGCCTCGGCGATGCAGCTGAGCTGCTCGCGGACCTTGCGGTCCAGCGTCAGCCCGAGCGTGTCGACGACCAGATGGGTTCCCTGGGCGGCCAGTTCACGGGCCACATCACACGGGTCGGGCTGACCGCAGGAGTCCTCGCCGTCCGTGATCAGCACGATCCGGCGGGTCCCCTCGCCGCTGGAGAGGTCCTTGGACGCGCCGCGCAGCGCGAGCCCGATGGGCGTCCAGCCGGTGGGGCGCAGCGTGGCGACGGCGGCCTTGGCCTCGGTGCGGTCGACCTGGCCCACCGGGTAGAGCTGCTCGCTGTCCCGGCAGCCGGCCACGCGGTCCTTGCCCGGGTAATTGGCGCCGAGGGTGCGGATGCCCAGCCGCACCTCCTCGGGAGTGGCGTCCAGCACCTCGTTGAACGCCTGTTTCGCTGCCGCCATCCGGGTGTCGCCGTCGACGTCGCGGGCCCGCATGGAGCCGCTGACGTCGAGCACCAGCTCGACCTTCGGGGAATCGGGAGCCGGTTCGCCGGCCATCGCGGCGGGAGGGGATATCAGGCCGCAGGCGAGGGCCGCGAGCAGCCCCAACGCGCCTGTCGCCAGACGTTTCTTTATGATCACCGGCGCATCTTATGGACCTTCACCTGACGGATCCAAAAGCCCGGCGCCGCGGCCGGGGGTATACCGCGCCGGGTGTACGGCAGGTGTCGGGGTACTCCCCCGGGAGGGGACGAGAATCCGTCTGGTGTCAGCTCCAGCGTTCGCATCCTCCTCTTAGGGTTGCGGGTATGGATCTCCGAAAGACCCGGCTGCGAGGCCGGCGCCTGGCCGCCGCCGTGGCCGCCGCGGCCGTCCTCGCAGGCGCGGGCACCTGGGCGGCCGCCGCCTCCGACGACCGGCCGGCCGTGCACCGCCAGGACCGCGTGCTGGACATGCCGGGCGCGCGCATCGACACCTCGTACTTCACCTCGGGCACCGGCCGCAGGCCCGCGGTCCTGCTCGCCCACGGCTTCGGCGGCAGCAAGGACGACGTACGCGACCGGGCCGAGGAGCTGGCCCGCGACGGATACGCCGTGCTCACCTGGTCGGCGCGTGGATTCGGCAGATCCACGGGGAAGATCGGGCTGAACGACCCGGAGCATGAGGTGGCCGATGCCCGGCGGCTGATCGACTGGCTGGCGAAACGCCCCGAGGTGCGGCTCGATGGCCAGGGCGACCCCCGGGTGGGCGTCGCCGGCGCCTCCTACGGCGGGGCGATCTCCCTGCTCGCCGCCGGATACGACCGCCGGGTGGACGCCATCGCGCCCGAGATCACCTACTGGAACCTCGCCGACGCGCTCTTCCCGAACGGTGTCTACAAAAAGCTCTGGACCGGGCTGTTCTTCACCACCGGCTCGGCCGACCTCACCCAGGCCCAGGGCGGCCAGGAGGACGCGAACGGCGGCGGAGGAGCGGGCGGCGGAAGGGGCCAGTCGGGCCCGGGAGGCGCGAACGGCGGGGCGGGCCAGGGAGCCCAGGCAGGCCCGGGAGGCGCGAACGGCGCAGCGGACGAGAGCGGCGGGAAGGCCCTGGGAGGCCAGGGCTGCGGCCGCTTCGAGAAGCGGCTGTGCGAGATGTACGAGCGGGTCGCGGTCGCCGGAAAGCCCGACGCCGCCGCCCGCCGGCTGCTCGAGGCCCGCAGCCCCTCCGCCGTGGCCGGCCGGATCAAGGTCCCCACGCTGATCCTCCAGGGACAGGCCGACTCCCTCTTCCCCCTCGGCCAGGCCGATGAGATGGCGAAGTCGATCCGGGCCGCCGGGGCGCCGGTCGCCGTCGACTGGACGGCCGGAGGACATGACGGTGGCGACCGCGAGACCTCGCGGGTGGCGGCGCGCACCCGCGCCTGGTTCGACCGCTACCTCAAGGGCGACAAGGGCGCCGACACCGGCCCCGCCTTCCGGATCAGCCGCACCGGCGGCATCGACACCACCAACGGCGCGGTGCAGCTACGCGGCGCCACCGGCGACCGCTACCCGGGCCTGGGCGACGGCACCCGGAAGGTGGCACTGCCCGGACGCGAGCAGTCGTTCGCCAACCCGCCCGGGGCGGGGCCGCCCTCCATCTCCACGGTGCCGGGCGTGGCCGGGCTCTCCCAGGCGTCCTCGCTCGGCGTCGGCCTCTCCCTCGACATCCCGGGCCAGTTCGCACGGTTCGACTCGGCGCGGCTGGGCCGGCCCCTGCGCATCACCGGATCGCCCGAGGTGAAGGTGCGGGTCAAGGCCGACGCGGAGGACGCCGTCCTGTTCGCCAAGGTCTACGACGTGGGGCCGGACGGGCAGCAGGTGCTGCCCGAGCAACTGGTCACGCCGCTGCGCGTCACCGGCGCGAAGCAGGGCCGTACCGTCACCGTGCGGCTGCCCGCCGTCGACCATGAGCTCATCGCGGGCCATCGGCTGCGGCTCGTCCTCGCCTCCACCGATCTCGGCTACGCCTCCCCGACCGAGCCCGCCACCTACACGGTCGGGCTCGTGGACGGCGGCCTGAGGGTTCCCACCGCCCCCGCGGTGCACACCCAGCCCGCCCCGCTGCCCGCGTGGGTGTGGGGGCTGCCGCTCGTCGCCGCCGTGGTGGCGCTCGTGCTGGTGCTGACCGGCAGGCGGCGTACGGCCACTCCCGCGCCCGACCCCGAACTGGCCGAGGTGCCCCTGCAGATCACCGGTCTCAGCAAGCGATACGCCAAGTCCGCCGACCGCTACGCGGTACGCGAGCTGTCCTTCCGCGTCGAGAAGGGGCAGGTGCTCGGGCTCCTCGGGCCCAACGGCGCGGGCAAGACCACCACCTTGCGCATGCTGATGGGGCTCATCGCCCCCGACGAGGGCGAGATCCGGGTCTTCGGCCAGGCCATCAGGCCCGGCGCGCCCGTGCTCTCCCGCGTCGGCGCCTTCGTCGAGGGGGCGGGCTTCCTGCCGCATCTGACCGGCAGCGCCAACCTGGAGCTGTACTGGCGGGCCACCGGCCGCCCCGCCGCCGACGCCCATATCGAGGAGGCACTGGAGATCGCGGGCCTGGGCAGCGCGCTGGAGCGTGCGGTGCGCACCTACTCCCAGGGCATGCGGCAGCGGCTCGCCATCGCCCAGGCCATGCTGGGCCTGCCCGATCTGCTGATCCTCGACGAACCGACCAACGGCCTCGACCCGCCGCAGATCCGCGAGATGCGCGAGGTGATGATCCGGTACGCCGCCGAGGGACGCACGGTGATCGTTTCCAGCCATCTCCTGGCGGAGGTCGAGCAGTCCTGTACCCATCTGGTCGTCATGGACCGCGGCCGGCTCATCCAGGCGGGCCCGGTCGGCGAGATCACCGGCAACGGCGCCAGTGTGCTGGTGGGCCACGACGGCGAGCTGAGCGAGGCCCACCTCGACAAGGTGAACGCGCTGCCCGGTATCGTCTCCGCCGCCCGCACCGCCGACGGACTGCTCGTCGAGCTCGACGGGACCACCCCGGCGCGGCTGCTCGCCGAACTGGTGCGGCTGGAGATCCCGGTGACCAGCTTCGGGCCCAACCGGCGCCTGGAAGACGCCTTCTTGACGCTGATTGCAGGAGGATCCGCGTGAGCTCCCTGTCCCAGGTCGCGCCCGGCTACCGGGCCCATCACACCCTGCCGCTGCGGGTCGAGGCCGTACGGCAGCTACGCCGCCGCCGGACCCTGGTCATGGCGCTGGTGCTGGCGCTGCTGCCGTTCGTCCTCGTCGCCGCGTTCGCCATCGGCGGCACCCCCGAGGGGCAGGAGGACCGGGTCACCCTGATGGCCACGGCCACCGCATCCGGCGCCAACCTCGCCGCCACCGCGCTGTTCGTCTCGGCCGCCTTTTTGCTGGTCGTGCCGGTGGCGCTGTTCTGCGGTGACACCGTGGCCTCCGAGGCGAGCTGGTCCTCGCTGCGCTATCTGCTGGCCGCGCCCGTGCCCCGGGCCCGGCTGCTGGGGAGCAAGGTGGCGGTGGCCCTCGCGTTCAGCGCGGCCGCCATGGTGCTGCTGCCGCTGGTCGCGCTCGCGGTGGGCACCGTCGCGTACGGCTGGGGGCCGCTGCAGATGCCCACGGGCGGTGAACTGCCGATCGGGGACGCCCTCGTCCGGCTCGCCCTGGTGGTGCTGTACATCTTCCTGTCCCAGCTGGTCACGGCCGCCCTCGCGTTCTGGCTCTCGACCGTCACCGACGCGCCGCTGGGCGCGGTGGGCGGCGCGGTGGGGCTCACCATCGTGGGCAATGTGCTGGACGCGGTCACGGCGCTCGGCTCCTGGCGCGACTTCCTGCCCGCGCACTGGCAGTTCGCGTGGGCGGACGCACTCCAGCCCCATATGGAGTGGGGCGGAATGGTGAAGGGCGTCTCGGTGTCCGTCGCCTACGCGCTGGTGCTCCTCGCGTTCGCCTACCGTGGCTTCGGCCGCAAGGACGTGGTGTCCTAGACGGCCACGGAACCACGGTCACGGCCGTCGGGCGGCCCGGTCAGTAGTCCTTGAGAGTGTAGGAATTGACCACCTCGTAGAAACTGTCACCGATATAGCTCGGGTTGGTGTCGGGATCCTGCCCGCGCGATGCGGTCTCCGCGTCCTTCCGTGCCTTGATGTCCAGCGCGAGCTGCTGGTTGGCCGCCGTATAGCCCCGCAGCTCGCGCTCATAGGCGGCGAAGGCCGCGGTGTGGTCGCCGCCGGCGGCCTTGAGCTCGCCCGCCAGGACATAGGCACCGACCATGGCCACGCTGGTGCTCTGCCCGGACATCGGCGAGCCGCAGTAACCGGCGTCGCCGACCAGGGCCACCCGGCCACGGGACCAGGAGTCCATATGGATCTGGGCCGCCGCGTCGAGGTGGAAGTCGGGCGCCCCCCACATGTACTCCAGCAGCCGTGGCATCTCCCAACGCGCGTCCTTGTGCCGCTCGGCCACCAGCCGCTTCTGATCCGAGACGGTCCGGGAGCCGAGGAGTTCGGCGGGCGGTTCGTCCGAGTCGATGCCGACGTAGACCCGGACCTCGGTGTTCTCGCGGACACTCATCACCATGCCGCCCCAGACGTCGCCGGACATCTGGTAGATGACCTCCCAGCGGTCGAGGCCCAGATAGTTCGGCGCCGTCCACACGCCCAGATAACCCCCCATATGGTGAAGGAACTTCCCCTCCGGGCCGAAGACCAGCGCCCGGGTGGAGGAGTGCACCCCGTCGGCCGCCAGCACGATGTCGAAGCCGCGCGAACCGCCCCGGTGGAAGGTGACCGCCACCTCATCGGGGCCCTGGGCGAGCGAGGCGATCGAATCGTTGAAGAGGTACTCGATCCCGTCGCCGCCCGCGGCCAGCAGAACCGAGGACAGATCGTCCCGGAGAATCTCGACGTCGGGGCTGTCGAAATGTCCGCCACTCGCGGTGCGCTCGGTGGTGCTGAACAGCTCCTTTCCGTCGCCGTCGACCATCGACATACCGCGCAGCCCGGTGCGGCGCGCCCGGATCTCCTCCAGCACACCCATACGCGCGCCCACTTCCAGCGCCGGGCCTCGTACGTCGATCGCCTGTCCGCCCGGGCGCGGCCCCGCGGCGCGCTCCACCACGGAGACCCGGAAGCCATGGCGGTCCAGCCAGTAGGCGAGGGCGGGCCCGGCGATACTGGCGCCGGAAATCAGGACCCGGGTATTGCGCATGGTGTTGTCCCTTCCGAATTCAACCACCGAATGTGGTGCCTGGAAAAAGACTGGATGGAGGTACCGACACCGCACCGACGTGGCCGACGCCGGGTCGATGACCCACCGACGCCCCGCCGACGCCATACCGACAGGGCTCCGACGCCCCCGCACCGTAGGCGAGTTGAGACCGGAGGCGATCGGCCCGTCGGAACGCGGAACTCTGTCCTCGATTAATGAGAGTGTTACTTCGATGTGTTGTGTGGTTCCGTAGTGATCGATGAGACTAAGGAATCCGACCGGTCAGCCCAAAAGGCCGGTCGACCCGCACTGGTGACGTTCGGTCCGCCCCCCACGATCCGAACAGGATGGGACCTTATGCGCAATTCGCTGGAGCACGTTCGCGTGTCCACCGCCGCCGTCACGTCCGTCTGCCCGAGACCCCGCCGGAGACCTCACCTCTCCCCGCGCGGATCGGCCACGGTCGCGGCGTAGCCGCCTCTCACCACTCACCGAACGGCGGATCGCCCCGGCCTTCCCGGCGACGCCGTCCTCCGGCCTGCCCGTAGACGCATGCCCCACGCATGCCCGCGGGCCATGTGGTCTGCCCTGACCCCGGCCGGAACGTCCGCGTGCCCACGGCCCGTTCGGTGACGCATGTCTTCCAGAAAGGAACCTCTCAGGTGCTTACTTCGCACCACCCACGATCACCCGAATACCAGCAACCCGGGCCCGCCGCTCGCGGCGATGTGGCGGGACCGAGCGGGCATGTGCTGGCGGTCGGCACACCGGGCCCCAGACTCGATCAGCTGACTCGGACACTCGTCTCGACCGGGCATGAGGTGAGCCATGCGGAGCCCGGCGACGTCAGCCGTCAGATGCGGCAATCCCCTCCGGACGCGATCGTCGCCCTGGACGACGCCCACGACGGGCTGGACCTGATACGCGAGGTCCGCGCCGTGCCCGCGGGACGGGCGCTTCCCCTGCTCATGGTCACCTCCGACCCCGGCCCCGTGGGCGTCGCCGACATGCTGCGCGGCGGCGCCGACGACTGCCTGTCGGACAGCTCCGACCCCGTCGAGCTCGCCGCCCGGATCGAGGCCAAGCTGCGCCGGGTCCCGGTCCCCGTCGAGAATCTGCTGCTCGACCCGCGCACCGGTCTGTACTCCCAGCCCCACTTCCTGGGCGAACTCGACCGGGAACTCAAGCGGGTCGACGACAGCCGCGTCGGTGGTGTCGTCGCCATGGTCGGCGTCGCCGAGATAGCCGCCCTCGAAGCCCGGCTGGGGCCGCGGGTGCGCCGTGAGGTCGCCGAACGTCTGGCCGGAGTGGCGGAGAAGCTGGGCGGCGTCTGCGACCGGCTCGGCTGGGACGATGACGGCCACCTGCTGATGCTGATGCCCGGTGTGGACGAGGACACCGCGCGCGGCGAACTGCAGAAGTTCGCCAACGCCGTGGCCGGGACCCGCTTCGTGGTCGCCGATGAGAACGTACGGCTGACCCCGGCGATCGGATGGACCCCGCTGGCCGACTGCCCGGACCGCGCCCAGGCCGTCGCCAACTCGCGCAACGCGGTCGAGGAATCGATCCGCCACCGGGATCTGCGGCCGGTCAAGTACGCGGCGTGGATGCGCGGCAACCAGCGCCGCCGTCGCCGTCCGCTGGCCACCGCGCTCCGCGCCCTGCTGTCGGCGCTCTCGCCCATCCTGGTGCTTCTCTTCGGCGTGGGCATCCCCTTAGTCTTCTACCAGCAGATGTACGAGCTGGGCTGGGACGTCGGCTCGGCCGCCTACTGGGTCGTGGTGTCCGGGCTGGTGCTCTCCGCCGCGATGATCGTGCTGGAGTGCCTCTTCGCGCTCGATGCCAAACCCCGGCCCGAACAGCCCGCACAGCCGTATCCGTCGGCCAGCGCCGTCATCGCCGCCTATCTGCCCAATGAGGCCGCGACCATCGTCGACACCATCGAGTCCTTTCTGCGCCTGGACTACCCCAACGAGCTGGAGATCGTGCTCGCGTACAACACGCCGCACCCCATGCCCGTCGAGGAGGCCTTGCGGGAGATGGCCCGCCGCGACCCGCGGCTGGTGCTGATGCCGGTGGCGGGCAGCACCTCCAAGGCGCAGAACGTCAACGCCGCGGTCACCCGGGTGCACGGTGAGTTCGTGGGCATCTTCGACGCCGACCACCACCCGGCGCCCGACGCCTTCCAGCACGCCTGGCACTGGCTCTCGAATGGCTACGACGTGGTCCAGGGCCACTGTGTGATCCGCAACGGCGAGAGCTCCTGGGTCTCCAAGCTGGTGGGCGTGGAGTTCGAGGCCATCTACGCCGTCAGCCACCCCGGCCGGACCCGGCTCTACACCTTCGGCGTCTTCGGCGGCTCCAACGGCTTCTGGCGCACCGATCTGCTCGCCCGGACCCGGATGCACGGCACGATGCTCACCGAGGACATCGACTCCTCGATGCGCGCCCTGCGCGAGGGCGCCCGGATCGCCACCGACCGCACGCTCATCTCGCGCGAACTGGCGCCCACCACCCTCAAGGCGCTGTGGAACCAGCGGTCGCGCTGGGCCCAGGGCTGGCTCCAGGTGTCGCTGAAGTATCTGTGGCGCGGACTGCGCTCGCCGGCCTTCACCCCCCGCCAGAAGGCGGGGCTGCTGGTGCTGCTGGGCTGGCGTGAGATCCAGCCGTGGCTGACCCTGCAGATCCTGCCCGTGCTGCTGTACTCGGCGTGGCGGGCGGGCGGAGCGGACGAGCTCGACTGGGCGGTGCCGGTCTGCCTGCTGGCCACCCTGTTCACCCTCTCCGCCGGGCTGGTCCAGGCGCTGTTCGCATGGCGGCTCGCGGTGCCCGAACTGCGCCGCCGCAGGGCGTGGTTCTGGCGGTATCTGCTGGTGTCCACCTTCTTCTACAGCCACTTCAAGAACATCGTGGCCCGTCAGTCGCTCCTCAAGGAGGTGCTGCGGGACCGCCAGTGGCGGGTCACCCCGCGGCCCGGCGAGAAGGCGGTGAAGCGGACATGAGCACGGTGTCCACGACCCTCACCACCGCGCCCGCCACCGTTCGCCGGCCGGTCAACGGCACGCCCGCCAAGGGCGCGCCCTCCCGCCACCGGAGGAACGCGGAGATCCAGGGCTTCCGGGGAATGGCGGCGCTCCTCACGGTCGTCTTCCACGTCTGGCAGCAGTACTTCGTCTACGACCGGGACGGCGCTCACTCACCGGTGCCCAACCGGTACGCGAACGCGCTCGTGTCGCTGGAGGTCATCGACTTCTTCTTCGTCCTGTCCGCGTTTCTGCTGACGCTGTCCTACGCACGGGCGGCGATCGACGGGGGGTCGACCCGCCCCGGCCGGGTGTTCCTCTTCCGGCGGGCCATCCGGATCATCCCGCTGTACTTCCTGGCGGTCCTGTGCGTCTGGGCCACCCGCAACCCGACCCTGCCGGGCGAATGGTCCGATCTGGTGCACCATCTCACCTTCACCCAGGTCTTCGACCAGGAGCAGATCTTCTACACCATCGGCCCCACCTGGTCGTTGTCGCTGGAAATCATGTTCTATCTGGCGCTGGTGGGACTCGGCCCGCTGGCCGCCCGCGTCTGCCGTCCGCTGCGCAAGCGGGCCTCCCGGGTGGCGGTGTGCGCCGCCGGATGTGCCCTGCTGTACATCGGGCCGTTCATCTGGATCGCGGTCGCCCGCTATGTGCTGGAGATCCCGCACACCGAATGGCCGGTGTACTTCGGACCGCAGGCCCGCTTCGGCGGGTTCGCGGCGGGCATGGGCCTGGCCGTGATGATGGTCGCCCTCGGCGACCGGGGTCGGCTCCACGCGAAGGTGGCGATCCCGCTGCGGGTGGCCGCCCTCCTGGGGCTGTATCTGCTGTCCTGGTCCGGTACGGAGGCGGAGGACTTCCCCACCACCTTCTACCATCCGCTGTCCGCCCTGCTGTGGATGCTGCTGCTGTACAGCACCATCCATGTGCGGCGGCAGGGGCGGTGGCACACGTGGCTCACGGCCCGCTGGCTCACCGGCGCCGGGCTGGCCAGCTACAGCCTCTTCGTCTGGCATGAGCCGATCATGCTGGGCCTGTACAACGCCGGGCTGCTGCCCCCCGACGGACAGGCGGGCTTCCCGCTGGCCGTGGTCATCGTGCTGGTGGTGGCGGTGGCCGCCGCCGCGGTGAGCTACTGGCTCATCGAGTATCCGGCGAGCCTGCTCGGCAAGCTCAAGGACGGCAAGGGCGGTTCACGCGACTTCTATCCGGAGGCCGCGCGCTAACCATGGACAAACGTTCCCCGGTGTACGGGTGGCCGTACACCGGGGGGTCGTGGTTATCATCTGGCTCATTCTTTACTCTGTAATACGTGTGCGTCGGACATCGGTTCCTCTCGGAACCGGGCCTTCCGGTGCACTGCACCCAACCCATGTCATAACGGGGAGACCAGCGAAATGGGTCGACACAGCCGACCGACCGCCGCTCAGCAGGCGCGTACCACGACGCTCAAGGCGGCTACCGCCCTCGGAGTGGCCGGAACCATAGCCTTCGGCCTCCACTCGACGGCCGGCGGTGACAAGTCCGTGCAGGCCCGCTCCGATGTGAACACACAGCAGGAGCGGGCGCCGCACATCGATCCCGCCGTCGACCACTCGCCCTCGCAGAGCCATGTCTCGCCCAGCGAGTCCACGAAGCCGAAGCTGATCTCCGACGACACGGACGCCGCCACTCCCGGTGGCGGGGCGACGGACCGGGGCGCCGGCGCGCAGCGGCCCACCACCCCGGCCACCCCCGACGCGGCCCCCTCCAAGGCCCCGACCACCCACGCGGCCCCCACCCCGGCGCAGCGGGACGACCAGGTCCCCTCGAAGCCCTCCTCGCCGAGCGAGACGACCCCGAGCGCCGATCCGACCACCCCCTCACAGCAGCCCAGCCAGCCGCCGCAGTCCACCCCCGGCGGGGGCGGTCACCACGGCAAGGGTCTGGTGGGCGGTCTGGTGGACGGTGTCGGGGACACGCTCGACGGTGTGCTCGGCGGTGTGCTCGGCGGCTGAGCGCCGCCGCCTCACCCCGTGGCCAGCGCCTTGAGGCCCGCCAGGCCTCCGTTGAACCTGTTGTGGTCGCCCACCAGCGGCCCGGTGGAGGTGTACTGCCACAGGGTGTGGGTCTCCCAGCCGGCCGGCAGGTCCCCGGGGGTGGCGGCATACCGCGCCAGCCACAGGGGGTTCCGCTCGGCGAAGGCGGCGCTGTTACCGGTGCACGTCTTCCACCAGCCGGTGGCCGTATAGATCACCGGCTGGCGTCCGGTGCGCTCCTTGACCCGCGCCGTGAAGTCGCCGATCCAGTCCACGATCTGGGACGCGGTCAGGCCGAAGCAGGTTGCTCCGTACGGGTTGTACTCGAGGTCCAGGACGGGCGGCAGCGTCTTGCCGTCGTCCGACCAGTCGCCTCCGTTGCTCACGAAGAAGTCGGCTTGGCGGGTGCCGCTGGAACGATCCGGCAGGGCGAAGTGGTAGGCGCCGCGGATCATGCCCTGCTGGAAGGAGCCGTTGTACTGCGCGGAGAACGAGGGGTTCTTGTAGGTCGTGCTCTCGGTGGCCTTCACATAGGCGAATCGGACGTTGTCGTCCCACAGGGCCGCCCAGTCGACCGAACCCTGATGGTCGCTGACGTCCACACCCTCCACGGTGGCCGCTCTGGTGGCCCTGAGTGAGGCGCCGGGGCCGGCCTTCTCGTGGCGGGCGATCGTCGAGCCCATCCAGTCCCGCTCGGGGTGCGGGACGGACGATACGGGGGCCGGGTCGGTACCGGCGTCGTGGTCGGGGTCGGTCGTCGAGGCCGTGGCCGGGACGAGGGTGGCGAGGACGGCGGCGGTGACCGCCGCCCCCAGTGCGCCGATGGCGTGCGGCGAGCGCAGACGTGAAGGCGCCCGGTGGGCGCCCTTACCGGATTTCAGGGACATCTGTTCCTCCGATCCGTTCCGCATCGACGGTATGCGCGCCGAACGAAGATCGTGAAGCGGAACGGGAAATTCCGTCCCTCCGTCAGCGGTCCCGTGCCACCTCGCCGACGGGCCCCGATGGCACGCCGTAGCCCGCCACCAGCGCCCGCGCGGCCTGGGTCGCACGGATGGCGACCCCCTCGACCACGTCATCCGGATCGCCGAACTTCCCTTCCAGCAATTGGGCGACATACCCCCGGGCGAGTGCATGCAAAGCGTCGAGCAGCGCCACGGCCGTCGCCGGGCCCTCGCCCGGAGCGATCACCTCGAAGGCGCTCGGCAACAGCAGATCGACGAACTCCCTGGTGCTGTCCCGCAGCTCCGGATGGGTGGCCCGCAACCCCGGGGCGAACAGGATGTCCAGCCCGCCCCGGTAGCGGGCGGCCGCGCGCACGAAGCTGCCCGCCACCGTCGCCAGCCGCTCCTGAGCGGAGCCGGTCTCGGCCGCGGTCTCCAGATAGATGGCCCGCAGCCGCCGCGCGACCTCCAGCGCGGCGGCCGCGAGCAGCGCGTCCCGGTCGGCGAAGTGGCGGTACGGGGCACCGGGGCTGACACAGGTGCGGCGCGCGGCCTCCGCGACGGAGAAGCCGCGCACCCCGACCTCGTCGATGATCTCCAGGGTCGCCTCCACCAGCGCGGCGGCCAGGTCGCCGTGGTGGTAGGTGGCGCGTCCCTTCGCGGTGGGTGCCATTCGGGTGACCCTACCCGACCCGATGCTCCGGCCCGCCCGCCCCTGGCCTGCGCTTTTCGGCGGACCTGGCCGCCCGCAGCGCCTCCCGCGAGCGCTCGATGCGGATCGGCAGATCCCGCACCCGCTCCCCGGTCGCATGGTGGAAGGCGCTGCCGATGGCCGCCGCCGCGCCCACGATGCCCAGTTCGCCGATGCCCTTGGCACCCACCGGGTTGGAGGTGTTGTCGGTCTCCTCCAGGCACACCACGTCCAGCCGCGGGACATCGGCGTGGGCGGCGATGTGATAGCCCGCGAAGTCATGGTTGGCGAAGTCACCGAAGACCGGATCGACCTCGCCGATCTCCAGCAGCGCCATCGACAGACCCATCGTCATGGCTCCCAGGAACTGCGAGCGCGCGGTGTGCGGATTGACGATCCGCCCGGCCGCGAACACGCCCAGCATCCGGTCCACCCGGATCTCACCGGTGTCGGCGTCCACCCGCACCTGGGCGAACTGCGCCCCGAAGGTGTGCCGCGACAGATCCGCCCGCTGCCCCAGGTCCTCGGTGGTGTCGGCCACCACCTCGAGACCGCCGTCCGGGACCACACCCCCGTAGACGTCCAGCTCCTTGAGCAGCGCACGGCACGCCTTGTCCACCGCCCAGCCCCAGGAGGCGGTGCCCAGCGAACCGCCCGCGAACGGCGCCATGCCCAGCGACGCGCGGCCGATCTCCAGCCGCAGCCGCGACACCGGAATGCCCAGCGCGTCCGCCGCCACCTGGGTGAGGGCGGTGCGGGCGCCCGTGCCGAGGTCGGCCGCGCCGATGCGCACCCGGTACGTCCCGTCCTCCTCGGCGCGCGCCACCGCGGAGGAGGGGAAGGTGTAGTCCGGGTGGTGCGAGGCGGCCACACCGGTGCCGACCAGCCAGCGTCCCTCGCGCCGGATCCCCGGCGTCGGATCGCGGTGCTCCCAGTCGAAGCGCGCCGCGCCCTCGCGCAGGCAGGCGACCAGGTTGCGGCTGCTGAACGGCTTTCCGCTCTCCGGGTCGTTCTCCGGCTCGTTGCGGATCCGCAGCTCGATCGGGTCCATGCCCAGCGCCTCGGCCAGTTCGTCGACGGCCGACTCCAGCGCGAACATCCCCGGCGTGTGGCCGGGCGCGCGGAACCAGGCGGGCGTCATCACATCCAGTGGCGCCACCTTCACCGTCGTACGGGCGTTGGGCGCCGCGTACATCATCCGCGTCGAGGACACCGTCTGGTCGGCGAACGGCACCAGGGCCGAGCGCTGCTGCACCGAGTCGTGCTGGATCACCGTCAGCCGGCCGTCGCGCCCGGCCCCCAGCCGCACCCGCTGGATCGTGGGGGAGCGGTAGGGGATCAGCTGGAACATCTGCTGCCGGGTCAGGGCGATCTTCACTGGCCGTCCAAGGGCCCGTGCGGCCAGCGCCGCCAGCACCGTCGGCGAGCGCGGAATGCCCTTGGACCCGAAGCCACCCCCGATGTATTCGGCGACGACCTCGACCGCACTCAGCTCGATCCCGAACAGCGCGGACAGCAGCTGCGCGCTCATGTACGGGCCCTGGTCGGAGTTGAACAGCGTCAGCCGGTCCTCGTCCCACACCGCGATCGTGGCATGCGGCTCCATCGGGCTCACATGCTCGACCGGGGTGGTGTACGTGTTGTCCACCCGCACCGGAGCGGCGGCCCACGCCGCGTCGGCGTCACCGCGCTCGACCAGGCCAGGGCTGCCGTCGGTCACCGTTTCGGCGATCTCCAGCCGCTCGTCGTCGGCGCGCAGCACCACATCGTGCGGCTCCCGCTCATAGCTCACCCGGACCGCCGCCGCACCCTCGCGCGCCGACTCCAGTGAGGTGGCCACCACGGCGGCCACGATCTGGCCGTGGTAGGCCACCTGAGGGGACTGCAGCACGAAGAGGTCCGCGCTCGCCTGTGCCTCGGCGTTCAGCCGCGGGGCGTTGGTGTGGTCGAGCACCGTCAGCACACCGGGCAGGGCCAGTGCCGGGGCGGGGTCCACCTCCGTCACCCGGCCGTGGGCGACGGAGGCCTGCACCGGCCATACGTAGCTGACGCCCTGAGTGGGGTACTCATAGGCGTAGCGCGCCGCGCCGGTCACCTTGTCCAGGCCGTCGACCCGGGTCATCGGGGCGCCGACGCATCGCTCGACGGTGGTCATGCGCGATCCTTCCTCGCGACGAGGTCGCGGACACCCGCGACGATCAGATCAATGGCCAGGTCGACCTTGAAGGCGTTGTCCGGCAGCGGCCGCGCCTCGGCCAGCTCGGCCCGGGCCGCCTCCCGCAGCGTCTCCTCGTCCGGCCGGCCGCCGCGCAGCCGCTCCTCGGCGATCCGGGCCCGCCACGGCCGGGGCGCCACCCCGCCCAGCGCGATCCGTACGTCCTGGAGCGAGCCGTCCTCGGCCACGGACACCGCGGTGGCGGCGCTCACCAGCGCGAAGGCGTACGACCAGCGGTCCCGCACCTTGCGGTAGCGCATCCGGGCGCCGTGCGGCGGCGGGGGCAGTTCCACGGCGGTGATGAGGTCGCCGTGGTCCAGGACGGTCTCCCGGTGCGGTGTCTCGCCGGGCAGCAGATACAGCTCCGCCACCGGAACGGTGCGCGAGCCGCCGTCCACGGACCGCAGATGCGCCACCGCGTCGAGCGCCACCAGGGCCACCGCCATGTCGGAGGGGTGGGAGGCCACGCACTGGTCGGAGGTGCCCAGCACGGCCAGATCGCGGTGCGCGCCCTGGATCGCCGGACATCCAGTGCCCGGTTCGCGTTTGTTGCATGGCTTGGTCACATCCTGGAAGTACCCGCAGCGGGTGCGTTGCAGCAGATTGCCGCCCACCGTGGCCACCGTGCGCAGTTGCCCGGACGCCCCGGCCAGCAGCGCCTGGGACAGCAGCGGGAAGCGCTCGCGGATGCCCGGATCGCCCGCCAGAGCGCCGTTGCGCACGGTGGCGCCGATGAGCACGGAGCCGTCGTCGCGGTGCTCGATCCGGTCGTACGGCAGCCGGGAGACGTCGATGAGCAGCCCGGGGCCGGTGACGCCGAGCTTCATCAGATCCACCAGATTGGTGCCCCCGCCGAGGTAGGTGGCATCGGGGCGCTCGGCGATCAGCGCGGCCGCCTCGTCGGCGTCGCCCGCGCGGGCGTAGGCGAACTCCTTCATCGGGCGCCTCCGACCGTGGCAGTGTCCTGGGTGCCCGCGGCGTCCAGCACGGCCTCCACGATGCCGTTGTACGCACCGCAGCGGCACAGATTGCCGCTCATGCGCTCGCGCACCTCCCGCGCGTCCAGCTCCGAGACCTCGGCCACCCCGGCGGCGGTGTCCTCGGTGACATGGCTGGGCCAGCCGCGCCCGGCCTCGCCCAGCGCCCCGATGGCGGAACAGATCTGGCCCGGGGTGCAGTAGCCGCACTGCAGCCCGTCGCGGTCGAGGAAGGCGCGCTGCACCGGGTGCAGTTCCCCGCCGCCCGACAGCGCCGCCACGCCCTCGATGGAGACGATCTCGCGCTCCTCGGCGGTCACCGCGAACACCAGGCAGCTGTTCACCCGCTCACCGTCGACCAGTACCGTGCAGGCCCCGCACTGACCGTGGTCGCAGCCCTTCTTGGTGCCCGTGAGCCCCAGCCGCTCGCGCAACACATCGAGCAGGGTCGTCCGGTTGTCGATGGTCATCGGGTGGGACGTGCTGTTGATCCGCAAGATGATGTCGCTACTGGGTGAGTGATGTGAGAGGCTCATACATTGAATGTATCAACCTCTTACATGGGTCGGCGAGGAGATTTGGATTCCATGCGAGACGTCGTAGCGCAGATGCACCGATGGTGGGGCGAGGGCGAGCCGTTCGCCCGTGCCACGGTGGTGGCGACCTGGCACTCCTCCCCGCTGCCGCCCGGGACGAGCATGCTGGTCGGGCCCGATGGCGCCGCGATCGGCAGCGTCTCCGGCGGCTGTGTCGAGGGCGCCGTCTACGAACTGGCCCAGGAGGTGACCGACAGCGGCACGCCCGTGCTGGAGCGCTACGGCGTCAGCGACGACGACGCCTTCGCGGTCGGGCTGACCTGCGGCGGAATCATCGATGTGTATGTGGAGCGGGTCGACCCCGAAGGCTTCCCCGAACTGGGCGAGGTGGCCACTGCGGTGGCCGCCGGAGAGCCGGTGGCCGAGGTGATCTGCGTGGCCGTCGACGGGCCCGACCCGGAGGGGCGGCTGGGCCGCCGGCTGGTCGTACGGCCCGAGAGCACCTCGGGATCCCTCGGCTCCGGGCGGCTGGACGCGGCCATCGCCGAGGACGCGCGCGGACTGCTGGCCGGCGGGCGCACCGAGACCCTGCGCTACGGCTACGACGGCACGCGCATGGACGAGGAGCTCACCCTGTTCGTCTCGGTCCACGCCACCCCGCCGAGGATGCTGGTCTTCGGTGCCGTCGACTTCGCGGCGGCCATGGCCCGGATCGGCGCGTACCTCGGCTACCACGTCACCGTGTGCGACGCCCGGCCGGTCTTCGCCACCGCGCGCCGCTTCCCCGATGCGCACGAGGTGGTGACCGACTGGCCGCACCGCTATCTGCGCACCGAGGCGGAGGCGGGCCGGATCGACGAACGCACAGTGGTCTGCGTGCTCACCCACGACCCGAAATTCGATGTGCCGCTGCTGGATGTCGCCCTGCGCCTGCCGCTGGCCTACGTCGGTGCCATGGGCTCCCGCCGCACCCACGACGACCGGCTCCGCCGGCTGCGCGCCACCGGTCTCGGTGAGGAGGCGCTGACCCGGCTCGCCTCGCCGATCGGCCTGGACCTCGGCGCCCGTACCCCGGAGGAGACCGCCGTCAGCATCGCGGCCGAGATCATCGCCGACCGCGGGGGCGGCAGCGGCACCCGGCTGACCTCCCTGAGCGGCAGCATCCACGGCCGGCAGGCGATGCGTCCCGCGGCCGGAGACTGAGGGAGCCGGGGCCACGTCCCGGGCCGGGGGTCGTCACAATGGTTCCCGGCCCGAATGGATGTAGGAGGATTCGAACCAGCCGTGGAGACCGCCAGAAGCAGCGACGACGAGATAGGACCCACCGCCCGGGACGACGACAAGCCCCCCGGAGCCGGGGACGGCACCCCCGCCCCGCCGCCGAAACCCGGCTGGCGCCGCTGGGTGATGGACACCCGGCCGCTGCGCCACCGCCCCTTCCGGCGGCTGTGGACCTCCACCACCGTGACCGCCGTCGGCAGCCAGCTCACCGCCGTGGCCGTCCCCAAGCAGATCTACGACATCACCGGCTCATCGGCGTGGGTCGGCTACGCCAGCTTCGCGGGGCTCCTCCCGCTGGTGGTCTTCGCGCTGTGGGGCGGGGTGGTCGCCGACCGGATGGACCGGCGCACCCTGATGCTCGTCACCAACGTGGGCATCGCCGTCACCTCGCTGCTGTTCTGGGCGCAGTCCTTCGCCGGTCTGGACTCGGTGGCGGTGCTCATGGTGCTGCTCGCCGCCCAGCAGGGCTTCTTCGGCATGAACTCCCCGGCCCGCAGCGCCTCCGTCGCCCGCCTCGTGCCCGCCGACGAACTGCCCGCCGCGGGCGCCCTGCAGTCCACTGTCGCCCAGACGGGCATGATCATCGGCCCGCTGCTCGCGGGCGCCCTGATCCCCGTCCTCGGCCTGCCCACGCTCTATCTCCTCGACGCCGTGGCGCTGTGCATCACCCTGTGGGCCGTCTGGCGGCTGCCCTCCCTCCCACCGCTCACCGAGGGCGCCGCGGGCGGAGGCCGACGGGCCGGATGGCGCGATGTGGTCGACGGCTTCCGGTACATCGCCGCCCACCGCATCCTGCTGATGTCCTTCCTCGCGGACATCATCGCCATGGTCTTCGGCATGCCCCGCGCGCTCTTCCCCCAGCTCGCCTCGCACACCTACGCGCCCTGGGGCGAGGGGTTCGCGCTCGGCCTGCTCTTCGCGGCGATCCCGATCGGCGCGGTGGCCGGAGGTCTGCTGTCCGGTACCTTCTCCCGCGCCCGCCGCCACGGTCTGATGGTCATCGCCGCCGTGGTGGCCTGGGGCGTGGCCATCGCCGGATTCGGGCTCAGCCCGAACCTGTGGTGGGCGGTGGCCTTCCTCGCCCTCGCGGGCGTCGCCGACATGGTCTCGATGGTCTTCCGCGGCGCGATCCTCCAGTCGGCCGCCACCGACGACATGCGCGGCCGGATGCAGGGCGTGTTCACCGTGGTGGTGGCGGGCGGCCCGCGCATCGCCGACCTGCTGCACGGCACCGCGGGCTCCCTCCTCGGGGCCCGCGCGGCGGTCGCCGCGGGCGGGCTGCTGGTGGCCGTCAGCACGCTCGGGCTGGCCGCCGCGGTGCCTGCCTTCCGCCGCTACACACCCTGACGACGCGGCGGCGGCGCGACGGCACGAGGGCTGTAGCACAACGGCACGAAGGCCGTGCCCTCACCGGAATCCGGGGCGGGGACACGGCCCTCGTGACGTCACGACGTCACGACCTCACGAAGTCACGACGTCAGGCCGTGCGCTCGTCGCGGTCGGCGCCCCACATCGTGTGGAACGAACCCTCGCGGTCCACCCGCCGGTAGGTGTGCGCACCGAAGAAGTCCCGCTGCCCCTGGACCAGCGCGGCGGGCAGCCGCTCCGAGCGCAGCGCGTCGTAGTACGCCAGCGCCGCAGAGAAGCCCGGTGCCGGCACGCCCAGCTCGACCGAGGTGGACACCACTCGCCGCCAGGCGTCCTGCGCCGCGCCCAGCGCCTCGGCGAAGTGGTCGTCGGTGAGCAGCGTGACGGGCTTGCCGTCCTTGGCGTACGCCTCGGTGATCCGGTTCAGGAACCGCGCCCGGATGATGCAGCCGCCGCGCCAGATCTTCGCGACCGCCCCCGGGTCGATGTCCCAGCCGTACTCCTGGCTGCCCGCCTCGATCTGGTGGATGCCCTGTGCGTACGCCACGATCTTCGAGGCGTACAGCGCCTGCTCGACATCGTCGGCGAACCGCTCCGCCGCCGCACCCGTGAGCTTCTCGCCGGACGGCCCCGGCAGCCCCTGCGAGGCTTCCCGCAGATCCGCGTGGCCGGACAGCGAACGGGCGAACACCGCCTCGGCGATCCCGCTCACCGGCACGCCCAGGTCCAGCGCGGTCTGGACGGTCCAGCGGCCGGTGCCCTTCTGCTCGGCCTGGTCCTGCACCACGTCCACGAACGGCTTGCCGGTCGCGGCGTCGGTGTGCCCGAGCACCTCGGCGGTGATCTCGATCAGATACGACTCGAGCCGGCCGCCGTTCCAGGTGCGGAAGACCTCCGCGATCTCACCCGGCGTCATGCCCAGCGCCCGCCGCAGCAGGTCGTAGGACTCCGCGATGAGCTGCATGTCCGCGTATTCGATGCCGTTGTGCACCATCTTCACGAAGTGGCCGGCCCCGTCCGGGCCGATATGGGTGCAGCAGGGGACGCCGTCCACCTTGGCGGAGATGTCCTCCAGCAGCGGCCCGAGCGACTTGTAGGATTCCGCCGATCCGCCGGGCATGATGCTGGGCCCGTTGAGCGCGCCTTCCTCGCCGCCGGAGATGCCGGTGCCCACGAAGTGCAGCCCGCGCTCGCGCAGGGACTTCTCCCGGCGCCGGGTGTCATCGAAGTGGGCGTTGCCCCCGTCGATGATCACGTCGCCCTCTTCGAGGAGGGGTGCGAACTCCTCGATGACGGCGTCGGTGGGCGCACCCGCCTTGACCATGATGACAAGCCGCCGGGGCCGCTGCAGGGCTGCGACGAACTCCGCGGCGCTCTCGGCCGGCACGAAGCTCCCCTCGTGGCCGTGCTCCTCCATCAACGCCTTGGTCTTGGCGAACGTGCGGTTGTGGAGAGCGACGGTGTGCCCGTGCCGGGCGAAGTTGCGGGCGAGGTTGCTGCCCATGACGGCGAGCCCGGTGACGCCGATCTGGGCGGTGGGCTGGGTGGTGGAAGGGCTGGGCATACGGTGTTCCACTCCTGTCATGCGCATCGGATGCTTATGCGAGGTGGCAACGACGAGGGGAGCGGGGATCTTCCCTCTCGGTCAGCCGGGCATCGCCCGGCCATAGTTGCACGATGTTCCCGACGGCGGACGCGTGTCCGAAGAAAGCGCCCGAGGTGTGTCATTGTTCTCCCGCACGTGCGGGGCGCCGGGTTGTGGGGTATCCACAAGTCGGCTGGTGGACAGGTGGTGGGTGTGCGATGCGTACGCGATATGGGCGCGGTCGGGTACGTCGTGCAGTTGAGGCTCGTCCCGTAACGCCCCACCGGCCTGGGGCTTGACGTTCTCGCGGGCCGGGTATCGCAGGCGCATGCGGGCATGGGGAAGGGCCGTGTGGACGGGACCCCGGTCGGAGACCTTTCTGCGGGGTGTCGTGCGGCGGGCGCTGGCGAGAGATGTGCCGCAGCCGTGGTGGATCCCGCGGCGTGTGCTGACCGTGGTGTCGGCCGATGTGGACGCCACTGCCGGTGTCGGGGCGATCTGGATCGTGTGGCGTCCGAAGTCACCGCGGACGCATGAGCACATTGCCCTCCTGGAGTGGTACGACGAGCAGTGGCGGTACGTGGGGGGCGGCAGCGGCTCCGGAGACGATCCTGTCAACATCGATGTGCTCGACGTTCGCAACGCCGGGGGCGTCCTCAGCCTCACCCGCAGCATTGACCCGCCACGCTCCATCACGGCAGCCCCGTGGATCAGTTGCGCCAAAGTGCGCCTCGGGCGGGACGTGGGCCACGTTCTCGTCGGTGCCCGCCGGATCGAGAACCCCAAGCACTGCAAGCTCATCACTGTTTGGACGTCCCCCTACGTCAGCCGCGGAGCCCGTCCCGTCATCGTGGCCCTGGGACACCACGGCGCCGAGCTCTCCCGCATTGGTCCCGACGACAGCCTGGACACCCATACCTGGGCGCGATTGAGAGAGGAGTTATGACCCATGCTCCCCATCTCCCCGGGACGACGCTTACGGTGCCCTTCTACGCACCGCCATCGAGCAGGTGGCCGAAGCGATCGCCCAGCGGAACACCGCCCAGTGCGGCGCCGAGAGCGGTTTTGCGTCGGCCGACGCCTTCAGGGCCAGGGTGTGGATCCACGAAGGGGACCTGCACTCCCTCCCCGACGCCGACCACCTCATCCGCGGCACGGACCCGGTGGAGACAGGGCCGGGCGTCATCGCTCACCCCTTCCCCGGACACACCGCGGGCAGTGCGCTCTTCATCGCGGATGAGAAGTTCTGCTTCACCGGCGACGCGTTCTTCTGGTCGAACTCCCAGCAGGACCTGGAAGTGGCCGACAGCGTCGTCTACGACTCCATCAAGACGCCGGCCGGGTCCGTGGCCCGGGGCGCGGGGGAGCTGACCTTCGAGTGGGTACTGCCGGGTCATGGCAGCTTCCGCCATCTGCCCGCCGACGAGATGCGGGACCGGACGCGGGACCGGATGCGGGCTCTCGGGCAGCGGGCCGCCACCTACCCCGAACAGGAGGTCGACTACAGCAAGGTCCGCTTGTGACAGCCTGAAACGCCCCGGCCCGGGGCTGATGCCCAGGCAAGGACGGCCCGTAGGGACAGGGGCGGCCCCCGCTGTGGGTGCTCCGTCGCGCGCCGGCAGGCTGCCGGTCAGGGGGCTGCCGCGCTGCGTGCGCGGGCGGCCTGGAAGAGGGAAGGGTCGTGGGCACACACCACCATCAGATGCTCCTGGTCGCCTTCACGGAGCTCCGCGATGCGTTCTTGGTTGGCTCTCAGCGCCTTGACGTTGTGTGCCACCAGACGCTCCTGGACCCGTAGCGAGGCGGGGACACGGGATGTGCCGTCGAGTGTCCCCGGGTGGTAGAACGTGTCCCCGCAGTGCAGGACCCAGTAGTCGCCGGTGTCCACAGCGACGGCGGCGTGTCCTCTGGTGTGGCCGGGCATGGGCACCAGCACGATGCCGTCGTCGATCTCGGTGAGTTGCTTGGCGGCTGTGAACCCGCGCCATTGATCCCCGGTCGGGTCGTGCTCCACCAGTTTTGGGCGATGGGACAGCAGGATGTGGCGGTACCGTCCTCGCTCCAGTCGTGTGGCCGGCGACAGCGCGCCTCGCACCTCGGCGGATGTCACATGGACCTGCGCGTCCGGGAAGTCCGAGAGTCCCCCGATGTGGTCCAGGTCGAAATGGGTCGTCACGATGTGTGAGACGTCCTCCGCCTGGAAGCCCAGCTCCTTGATCTGGTGCAGCGCGGTCTCCCGTACATCGAACGCCGGACGGACGATGTGGCGGACAGGGCCCACACGGCGGGCCGGTTCCGCGATGTCCTGCGTCCCGTACCCGGAGTCGACGAGCACCAGCCCGTTGCTGGTTTCGACCGCCAGTACGTGACAGACCAGATCGGCGCCCGGCAGCCGCATCGTCCCGCAGTTGAGGTGGTGGACTCTCACCCGAGGGCCTCCGTCATCTCGGCCATGGCAGTCGCACGGTTCAGGCCGGCGGCCATCACCTGGACGCGGATGGCCCCCAACTGCTCGGGGAGAGCACGTTGTTCAAGAGTCCAGTCACGTCCCTTGCCGCCGATCAGGGCAGGCATGGTCATACGGGTTCTCCTGTTTCGGGGTCGGCGGGCCGGCGTATGAAGTCGGGCGGGGTGGTGCGAAGGAGCCGCGGATCGGCTTCACCGCCGGCCATCCCGAGGGCCCCCTTGAGGATGCGGATGAGCTTCAGCAGACCGCTCGGCTTGCGTTTGTCGATCCTCGCGACGAGCTGTTTGAGGATGGTCAACTGGTCGAAGTAGATGCGCTCGGTGACCAGGTTCTCGTTCTCGTCGAAGATGAAGTAGGCGTTCATGCGGGTGCGGTGCCCGGCACCTGTCGGCGGGATCTTGCCGAGGGGGCCCAGGTGGGTGCCCATCAGCCAGAACTCGACGATGACCGCGTCGACACTGTGACGCATAGCGATGATCTCGTGGTCCTGGTCGGGGAAGGCCGCGCGTGTACCGTCGTAGTACTCGCGCACCTCCGAGTCGCCGTCGTGCACCCTCATCAACGCGATGAGCTCGTAGTGCGGATGCGGGAAGGTGGACAAGGTGGCGTCCCAGTCCTGGGCGACCTCGTCGCGGAAATGGTCGAGAACGAGCTTCTCGCGAGCGCGGAGCACGGACTCGGAGGGCAGAACAAAACGGTTCACGTAGTCGCTCGCTCTTTGGCGTGGGTGATGGTGCGATGGCTGAATGTCGGCTTGGTGCCGGGGTTTGTCCAGGCGCCGGTCAGCTCGCTGGACGGGAAGAACTGCAGGAAACGCGGGTCTTCCTGGCACGGATCGGCGAGCGTCTTCTCCAGGATGACCGAGTTGTACTGGTCGGCCGTGCTCTCGATGCTGTTGGCGTTGAGGACGACCTCCTGCCCCCACTCGCGGCTCCACTTCGCCAGACCTGGGAGCTTCGAGTGCTCCGGCGTCAGGCACTCGGCCGCTATGACGTTCTCGCTGCTGACCCATATGCCGGTCGAGGTGTTGACGACCAGAGTCTGGTTGCCGAACACGTGCCCCGGTGTCTTCACCACGGCGACGCCGGGGCCGAGGATCACCGAGCCCTCGATCGGGAGAAACGCCTCCGCCGGGACGTCACGGTAGGAGCCGGGCTGGTACCAGGGCTTTTGCAGCGGGTGGAGCTCGGCCATGCCCGCGAGTTCGTCACGCTGAACAATGACCTTGGCGTTCGGAAAGGCCGGCTCCGGCTGACCCCCGAGGTCTTCCTGATGCGCCGTGGTGCCCACCCAGCGCCGAAGGTCCTGAGTGTGAAGGTGGTCGAACAGGAGGTAGTCGATGTCTCCCGGCGCGATGTCCAGGGCGGCGAGATGGTCCAGCACCGTTCCATGCTCGGTCAGCATCCGGCGGGCGACGACGTCAGGCGTACGCTGCGCAAGCCTGTCGAAGTAGGGCGTGTACCGGCCCAGTTCGACGTCGCTGGGCTCGAACAGCAGGACACGTGACCGACCGTCGGTCTCATGCCACCGGATGACGAGCATGCGGTTGGTTATCGACAGGAATGGCGCGATCGCGCGCGACGCCCGGAAGAGACCGAATCGCGTCGGGTAGGGCAGGGTGACCAGATCGCAGGTGGTGATGGTGTCAGGCGTCCCTGTCGTCGCGAACTCTCGCTTGAACGCTGCCGCCTCCAGACGGACCGCGGCCAGCCGGGCGCCCGGCCCTCCGGGCGTCCGGCTCAGGTCGGTGAGCGTGTCGACGGGGGTGCCGATCACCGGCAGATCCACCACGTCCGCCGCACGCCACGGAAAGTTCCGCATCCGGGTCTCCAGAGTAATTCCACGCTGTGGATATTTGGTCCCACCGGTTATAGTCCACACCGTGGATTTTGGCAAGGATGAGGCATGATGAAGTGGTGACGACGCTGCCGACATCCGCCGAGAATCCACCTGGAACGCCGACACGACGCGGCCGGCCCCGCAAGGGCGCGTCCACGCTGACCAGGGCGGCCATCGTCGGGGCCACCATTTCTCTGATCGACGAGGAAGGTGTCGAGGGCGTCAGCATGCGCACCGTCGCCCGGCGGCTGGGAGTCGACGCGAAGAGCCTCTACAACTACGTCGACGGCAAGGACAGCCTCCTCGACGCCGTCGCCGAGCACATCCTGGCCGGCCTCCCACTCCCCGAACCGACGGGATCACTCGACGTGGACCTCCGCGCCATAGGGAGAACGTTCCGCGCCAGCACCCTCGCGCACCCCCGGGCCGGAGCCCTCGTCCTGACCCGGCAGCTCTCGTCCACAGCCGGTCTTCATCCCATCGACAGGGTGCTGTCGATCCTGCGTGCCGCCGGCTGCCAACCCGCTGAGGCGGTCCATCTTCTGAGGACGCTGCTGGCGTCGATCATCGGGACCCTCTTGCGCGAGGTCACGGCCGGTCCGACCTTCGGGGCGGTCGTTTCCGAGGCCGAGGCAGGGCGACGCCACGACCTCGAGTCCTCGGGAATGCCCGCGCTGGTCGAGGCGGCCCCGTACCTGGCCCACTTCAACCACGATGAGGAATTCGAGTACGCCCTCGATTTCATCGTCACCGCCGTGACGCGGAAGGCCGCTGAAGGCAAGCGGACCGACCAGACCGCACATCCGGGGTGAACGACTCGCAGCCGATCAAGCCGGCCGCAACTGGACTGATGCGTCAGTCCACTTGAGACAGACAGGCTGCGGGTGGGGTCGGCTCGCCGGGTCGGGTCTGCTGGACGGCGTGGTGCAGTGCGCTGACGAAGGCCGTGGTCGCCGGCGGATCCGGCGGGTCGCCATAGGTGGCCAGGTAGACGTGCCGCCGGAAGTCGCGGACGACGCTGGCCTCGATTCCGGGCGCGCGGTGGGTGCGCAGTGCCAGCCCTGGCATGGTGGTCACGCCCATGCCCGCGGCGACCAGTGCCTGCTGGACGATGATGTCGTCGCTGGTGTAGGCGATGGGCGGGGTGAAGCCCGCCTTGTCGCAGGCATCGAGGAACTCGTGGCGGCAGTTCTCGCAACCCGCGATCCAGGCGGAGTCGCGATTGCCTGCCAGTGTCTGGCCGGGTTCGAGGCTGAGCAGGTACATCGGGTCGTCGAAGAGATGCGTGGGGCGGATGTCGTCCGGGGTCGTGTCGTCGTAGCGGAAGACGACCGCGACGTCGACCTGCCCGGCCCGCAGCAGATCGAGTGCCACGCGCGGGTGGGCCTCGATCAGGTGCAGTTCGATGCCGGGGTGCTCGCGACGCAGGGTGCCCGCGGCGTGCGGCACCAGCGCGGCGAGCGCCGACTGGAAGCCGGCGACCCGGACGCGGCCGGTGCGCAGGCCCACCATCGCGGACAGTTCCGCGGCGGCGGTGTCGACCCGGCCGACGATCTCGGTGGCGCGGCGGGCCAGGTGCTCGCCCTCCGGGGTGAGGCGGATGCCCCGGCCGACCCGCTGGACGAGTCTGGCGCCGGTCTCGGCTTCCAGCCTGGCCAGATGATGGCTGACGGCGGGCTGGGAGTAGTTCAGGTGCTTGGCGGCCTTGGTGACCGAGCCATGCGCCGCGATCGCCGCGAGAACCCGTAACCGCAGGATATCCAGCATACATAGAGGATACGCATGAGTTAGCCAAAGTATTGTCATTAGACGAATGGGTCGGTGCGCGCGAGGCTGATCGGGACAAACCCGCTCCGTGAAGGAGGACGTGGCCATGGCCCGCTCACCGGCAACGCTCACCGACCTCGTCGTGGCCGTGCGCCAGGCGATCGACGTGCGGACCGGCTGGACGGACACCGCGGAACTGGTCGCCGATCAGCTCCGCGCGCACCTGTCCGGCCCCGGGATCCTGACGCCCGATCAGCGTCTTGGCCGGCCCGACAGGGTCGCGGGCCACCTGCTGCACGCCGAGCCCGACGGGGCGTTCTCCATACTCGGCCTGATCTGGCGCCCCGGCCAGACCACCCGGATCCACGACCACATCACCTGGTGTGTCGTGGGCGTGCTGTCGGGCATCGAGCACGAGGAACTGTTCGACGAAGCGCTCAATCCCATGGGCACGCGGGACAACCCTCCCGGCGAGGTCAGCGGCTTCGCGCCGCCCGGCGACATCCACCGCATCCGCAACGTCGGCGACGAGACCGCCATCAGCCTGCACATCTACGGCACCGACATCTCCCGCGTCGGCTCCAGCGCCCGCCGCTACTACAACTGAGGAGCTCGAACCATGGACCAGCACGCCATCGACGAGGTACTGAACCGCCCACTCAGTCAGGAACTCCTGACCCGTGACCTGGCCAGGCTGGCCTTCATTGCACTGGACGGCACCCCGCGGTCGATCCCGATCGGAATCGTCTGGAACGGCACGGAAATCGTCATGTGCACCGCGACGAACGCGCGGAAAATCCCGGCGTTGCGCCGCGATCCCGCGGTCGCGTTGACGATCGACACCGAGTCGCACCCACCGAAGGTCCTGCTCATCCGCGGCCAGGCGGAACTGGATGTCGTCGACGGCATCCCGGACGAATACTTCAAGTGGAACGGCACTTACGAGATGACGCCCGAGCAACGGGCCGAGTGGGAGGAAGGCGTGAAGTCGCTCTACGACGGCATGGTCCGAGTCGTGGTGAAGCCGACCTGGGCCAAGCTGATCGACTTCGAGACCACCCTGCCCACCGCCATCGAGGAGCTCATGCAGCGACAGAAAGAACGTCAGCCCGCCTGAACACGCACACCCGCCGCCGAACCCGGCGGCCGCCCCCGAATGGAGATCATCATGAACCACACCGACCAGCGAGGCCCTGGGCGGGGGACGATCCAGCGGATGGACAATATCGCCATCGTCGTCGACGACCTCGCGGCTGCGAAGGCGTTCTTCGTCGAACTCGGACTGGAGCTGGAAGGCGAGGCGACTGTGGAGGGCAGCGCGGTGGATCGCCTCGTCGGGCTCGAAGGAGTCCGATCGGACATCGCGATGATGCGCACCCCGGACGGCCACGGACGGCTCGAGCTGACCAAGTACCATACGCCGTCCAGCCGCGACGGCGACCCGTGCGCTCCGGCGAACACGCTGGGCGCACATCGCATCATGTTCGCCGTCGAAGACATCGACGACATCCTCGACCGTTTGCGGCCACACGGAGCCGAACTCGTCGGCGAGCTGGTGCGGTACGAGAACAGCTACCGGCTCTGCTACCTCCGCGGCCCCGCAGGCATCATGGTCGCGCTGGCCGAGCCGATCAAGTGACCGGCCGGTGAACGACCCAGCGCCGGAACAGGGCCGTCTCCAGCATCAGGGCGAACCCTTCAGCGCTCACGCAGCGAACATCCACTGCTGCCACTGATCCGTGGTTCGGCGTGACGCGCGCTCATGTCGAATGGAGTGTGTGCACGTTGGTGGATCGACATACTCTGCTCGTGTGATGGAAATCGGTTCGCGGGCGCGCAAGCTGCCGGCGCCTCCGTCTGCCGTCTGGGACTCACTCGTGGAGCCTCGTCGGCCAGGGGGCCGTCCGTGGCTCCACTTGCTGGCCGACGAAGTCGATCCCAGAGTCCTGGCCGCAGAGAAGCCCAGCCAGGCGGTGTGGTCATCGCTGTGGCCAAGCCGGCCCAATGATCAGGTACATTTCGCGCTGACGGCCTCGTGTGACGGAGGGACCTTACTGAGGTTTACCTTGCTCACCACCGACGAAGCCCCCGACCAGAGCAAGACCGGACACCTTCGGCGACGGCTCAACCAACTGCTGTTCGCTGATCTTCGTTTCTCCTATGGCCAGTGAGCGGTGACAACTGCCCAAACGTCCGCTTCTGCCGCGAGTCGCGCGATCACCGCGCGGTGGCGCCCGTGGTGGCGACGTCTGGTCTGTGTCGTCTGGTCACAGCCAGGAGTTCGGCGGCCGGGCCGGCCAGGGGGCGTTCCGATGCCCATACGGCGCGCAGGGCACGGTGCAGTTTGATGCCCTCGACCTCGACCGCCACCAGGCGGCGGTCGGCGAGGTCCGTTCGTACGGCGAGTTCGCTGATCACTGCCGGGCCGGTCCCGGCCATCACGGCGTTTCGCACGGCCGTCGCCGACCCCAGCTCCAGCAGGGGCCGGGGCTCGGCCATTCCCGCCCGGCGCAGCGCCTGGTCCAGAGTTTCGCGGGTGCCCGAGCCACGTTCACGGAGAACCAGCGGCGCGGCGGCAAGCTCGGCGACGCCCAGCGGGCGACGGCGGCGCGCCCAAGGGTGCCCCGGCGCAACGACCACGAGCAGACGGTCATGGGCGACCCGCCGAGCAGGCAATCCGGCTGGGGCCTGCGGTGACTCGATGAATCCGAGATCCACCGCGCCACTGCGCAGCAGCTCCGGGACGTGCTCGCTGTTGGTCACCTGGAGGCCCACGTACAGCTCCGGCCGCATCCGACGCAGTTCGCCGAGCCAACCCGGTACCAAGTACTCGGCCACCGTCATGCTCGCCGCGACTCTCAGCTCGGCGTCGCGCTTGGTGCGCAATGCCTCCGCGCCGGTGAGCAGACCGTCCAAGTCCTGGAGAACCTGCTGGGCCCAGACCGCCACGGCCCGACCCGCGTCGGTGAGCTGTGATCCGCGCCGGGTCCGCTCCACCAGCACGAGGCCGAGCCTGCGCTCCAGTGTGGACAGCCGCTTGCTGGCCGACGGCTGCGCGAGACCGAGCCGCGCCGCCGCCCTGCTCAGACTTCCGACGTCTCCCACAAGGACGAGCAGACGCAGCGATTCCAGATCCGGCAACTGGCTCATAGCTCCAGCGTATGGCTCCGGGCCTGTCATGCCCTTGGGGTATGACGTCCTCACCTATTGACCGGTACCGCGCTCGGCGCAGCACGATGACGATCAGGGCATGACCAAACCAGGACACGTTGTCGAGCGTGCCGCAGACGCCGCCAGGCCAGTTCGTTCACTGGCCCCGGGGCTGTTCGTAGTGGCTATCGGCACGGCTGCCGCGTTCTCTCTCAACAAGCTGGTGCCTGCCGTGAGCGCGCTTACCGTCGCGGTGGTCCTCGGAGTCGCCGTGGGAGGTCGCCTTCCGACGAAGACCCAGGAAGGTCTGGGCTGGGCGACGAAAAAGCTTCTGCGCCTCGGCGTCGTTCTGCTCGGGCTTCAGCTCGGGCTCGGCGAGGTCTTCGGGCTCGGTGTGGGCAAGGTGCTGGCGGTCGTGGTCACCGTGCTCGTGACCTTCTTCGGAACCCTCCTGCTCGGTCGGCTGATCCGAGTGTCGCGGGGACTCGCGCTGATGGTGGCGACCGGATTCTCCATCTGCGGGGCGTCGGCGATCGCGGCAATGGACAGCGTCACCGAAAGCGACAAAGAGGACGTAGCGACTGCTGTCACACTCGTGACCCTTTACGGAAGCGCCGCGATCGCGCTCGTACCGTTCGTCGGTGAGGCGCTGGGAATGAGTCCCGAGCACCTCGGGTCCTGGGCAGGACTTTCCGTTCACGAAGTCGCTCAGGTCGTCGCGGCCGCGTCACCGGCGGGGGCCGGGGCGGTTGCCATCGCTGTCGTCACCAAGCTGACCAGGGTCGTCCTGCTCGCCCCGATGGTCGCCGGCGTCAGCATCGTTCAGCGCCGACAAGGCGGGGCCGCTACGGGGAAACGTCCGCCGACCGTTCCGCTGTTCGTCCTCGGATTCCTGATGATGATGCTGGTTCGCAGCAGCGGTATCGTGCCGTCGACCGCGCTGTCCGTGGTCAAAGTCGTCACCACGCTGCTCTTCGCCGCCGCACTGTTCGGGCTGGGCAGCGGCGTCAAGATCGGTGCGCTGCTTCGGGCGGGAAGGCGAGGCCTTGCCCTGGGCGCTTTGTCCACGCTTCTCGTCGCGGTTGTCGGCTATGCCGCGCTGGCCGTCGTCGGTGTGTGATCGCGACTGATCCTCTCGCCCGGCACAGCACTGCGCCGACGCCACGAGCCGCAACGCCGACACGCAGCCACACTTTGATTCGGTCGCGCGGTACCGGGGAGCGAATTCCTCTCGACGAACCGTTCGATGGAGGTAGGGGTCGAGGTGCGGGCGGTACGAGGCTGATCTGTTCGTAGGTGAGGTCGTCCGCACCTACGGCCTGCGCGATCGCGTCCGTGGCTTCCCGCATGCTCACGTCGCGTTCACCCTGGAGCTCCAGGACCTCCGTACCGCGCCAGGTGCCGGTGGCAAGCTCCTTCGCGGCTCCGACCCCGATATCGCGGGTGGCGACGAAGGGCAGCGGCAGGTCGGGGTCGAAGGGGGCGCTGATGCGGTGGAGGTCCCTGACAACGCCGATGTGGTCCAGCAGGTTCTCCATGAAGTAGCCGGCCCGAAGCCACAGCGTGTCCACTCCAGGGGCGGCCGAGAGGGCCCGTTCGAGGCGATGGAGCCCGGTGACCGGGCCGGTGCCCTCGACGTGTTGGGCTCCCCAGCTGCTGAGCCCGACGACGCGGCCCACACCGGACGCGGTTACCGCCTTGGTCAGGGAGGCCGTCACGCCCGGCGCGGAGTGGACCCGTCATGGTGGTGACCTAACGGGACTGATCGAAGAGCCAGTCGATGACGACGTCGTTCTCATAGGTCTGTGCCCACGCGAAATGTGGGCTCACCGGCGTCGTTCCGGGTGTGTAGCTCGTGAACAGCGCATGGCTGCCGGTCCTGCGGGCCCGGTTCAGCAGGGCCCTGGACCGGGCTTCGAACTCCGCTTTCGGCAGGTCGTTGGCCCACTCCCCGCGGGTGATGGGTGCACCGGCGCTCTCCAGCGCGTTCATCAGCGTCCAGGTGCCGGGCTTTCCGAACCGTCCCTCGCGGTAGGGGACCACCGGGTCGTCGATGGAGTGATCGGCCCAGATCGGGATGTGCGTGATCCTGTCCATGGTGGACGGGTCGCCCCACCCGGCGGTGGCCAGGGCCGCGGCGAAGGTGTGGGGATGCCTCGGGAGCAGGTTGAAGATGCCTCGCGCACCCGATGACAGGCCGACGAGATAGCGCCGATCCGCGTCGACGGGGCGCTGCGTTGTGAAGGTGTCGATGAGTTCGACCAGCGCCGTTCGGACCCTGGGGTCGGTCCAGTCCGTACCGTCGGGTCCGTCCATGGGGCGGGGGAGTGGGATCTGGGGGGCCAGCACGAACGCCGGGTGCCGACGCTGGCGTTCCGGCTTGGCGAAGGTGACGGCGACGCGATTGGCGGTGAGCTGGGTCATGTTGTTGTCGGCGACCTCGCCGCCGCCGTGCAGGGTGACGACGAGCGGATACCGGGTGGCCGCGCCCGGACTCCGCACGAACCCTTCCGGCTGGTACAGCCGGAAGGCCAGCTCGAATCCCGTGGAGTCGGTGAACGATCCCGCCGTCAGGTCGTCCACCACCGGGGTGATGACGTCGTCGTTGCGGATCGCCAACGGACCGGCTGCGAGCACCAGGTCGCCGCCGGGGGTCTTCACATCGGCAACCTGCCTGACGGCGTAGGCGCGATGGAGCGGCAGCGGATCGGTGCCGGCGGCCTGCGCATTGGCGTCGTCCGGGTCGAGCTCGATGATGAGGTATCTGCCCGGACGTCCCGCGTGCGGGAGGTCGTCCGTCCCGGCCACGGTGTTCGGGTAGACCCGGCTGACCGTTCGGGCCGCGCGCTGCCCGCCGAGGTCGGCGGTGACCTGGAACGCGGAGGGTGGGATGACGCCGCCGCGCAGGTCGATGGGGTTCGCGTAGCGGATGGCGACGGCGGTCACCCGCCAGTTGTTCCTGGGCGTCACCCGTGTGATGAGGGTGGTCCGCAGAGCGGGACCGGCTCCGGACGCCTTCGGTCGTCCCGGCGCCGGGGCATCGGCTGCCGCGGTGGCCGCGTTGATCACCATCGACGCGGTGACGGTACCCCCGGCCATGGTGAGCGCCGTACGTCTGGTGATCCGTTTCATGGGTCCTCCGTAAGGTGTCGGGCAGCCGGAGAGGGCCGGATGTGGAGCCGGCCGTCTGGTGGGGTGAACCGAGGATGAGCCGTACGGTGTGGTGAGCGCCGACACGTGGCCGGGCGGCGTCGTTCCGGGGGCGAGGCAGGTGGCGGGCGTCGCCCTGCCACGGTGAGTCTCCAAGCCGTGTCCAAGCGGTGTCCAGCATCGGACCGGGATCTGTCGATGCGTCATACGCATCAATCCGGCCGTGTGCTCGGGCGCACCAAGCAAGCGGTTCGACTCCCGCGGTTTTCTTATGCGTAAACGACAGCTTCATATCCGGGGGCGAGGGGTGGCCGTGTCTCCCCGCACACCCGAAGCTCTTGTTGCATGCATGCCAATACTCTGGCGCACGGCCCTCACCGCCGAAGGGATCGCCACATGCGTTCAGCGCCGCCTCCACCTCCGCCCAGCGGGGCGCCCGCTGAGAAGGAATCAGCCCCCCGCTCGGTGACCGGCCGGGTTCTCAGCGTGCTGGACGCGTTCGCCGGAGAACGCCGTCGGCTGACTCTCTCGGACATCAGCCGGCGAACCGGAATGCCGCTGGCCACCACGCACCGGCTGGTCGGCGAGCTGTTGTCCTGGGGTGCACTCGAACGGAACCGGAACGGCCGCTACGAGATCGGCCTGCACTTGTGGGCGGTCGCTGCCACGGCCCCACGATGGCTGGAACTGAGAGACCTGGCGACGCCCTTCCTCCGGGGCCTGAACCGGAAGACCGGGGGACAGCAGGTTCGGCTGACGGTGCTGGACGGCATGGAGACGGTGCTCGTCGAGCGGATCGGTGCCCCGGCCGCCGACGGAGCGGGCGAACCGGTCGGCGGCCGGCGCCCGGCGCACGCCACCGGTGACGGCCTGGTGCTCCTCGCGTACGCCGGGGCGACCGCCCAGGAACGCTATCTGGCCCACCATGCCCTGACGACCGGTCTGCGGCGCGTGCTCGCCGAGGTGGAGCGGACAGGCTGCGCGGTGAACGGCCGGTGGCCCGGTCCGGGGTTCAGGGCGTCGGCCGCGGCTCCCGTGCGGGACGCGATGGGCGAGGTCGTGGCCGCGGTGTCCGTCCTCCCGGGGACCTCCGGCGCCGGACAGAGCGTGCTCGCGCCGGAAGTCAGGGCTACCGGCCGGGCCATCTCCCGAGCGTTGCGTCATCGTCATCGGCAGAACGGCGCGTGAGCCGACGCCTCCAGAGGGCGTGAACGTGGCTGGAGCGGGCAGAACGGGCGGCTCGTGAGGACGGCTCCCGCGGCGGACCGCGGGAGCCGTGCGTGCGAGGTCCTGCTCAGAACGGGCAGGTGTCCTGCCAGCGCGTGACCAGGGCCGGGCTGTTCTTGTCCGCTTCCCGCGCGGCACCGCACAGGAACGGGCTGAAGCGGGTGTCGCCGTACAACCAGCGGCTGAAGAACGACACGATCCACTTGCCCTGCTTGGCCTTGTTGCCGTAGCCGGTCATCGGGCAGAGGTGGTCGCCGGGAACCTCGATGTAGAGCTTCTCGGCCTGGGACATCGAGTTGTACCAGGGCAGCGCGTAGGTGTTGCCGTGCGCGACGGGGTCGCTCTGACAGGTCATGAAGAAGGTGGGGTCGGTCACTCCGGAGAAATTCTGATTCGGGTTGTACGGTGCCAGCGGCACGCCCGCCTTGAAGCGGGAGTCGTCCCGGAGGGCCACCATGACACCGCCGCCGCCCATCGAGTGACCGGCCGCACCGAGTGTGCCGTTCACCTTCCCGTGGATCGGGTTGCCGAAGGCGGAACCGAACGAGATCAACTGGGTACCGGCGGCGCTGATCTGGCGGCCGCGCGACGCGGGATCGTCGCCCAGCGTATAGGTGCCGACGTTGATGACGACGAAGCCCCAGGAAGCGAGGCGGGGCGTGAGCCACTGCAGGTTCTGCTGGGTCCCTTGATAGCCCGGCATCAGCACGACGCCCGGGTACGAGCCACTGGCCGTCGGGTAGGTGATGGTGCCGGACCCGTACCCGCTCGGATGGGGAACGGTGTAGGTGGCGGTGGCCAGCGGCCCGTTCGTGGCCTCGAGCGAAGCGGCGGTCGGATTCGGGATCGTCGCGAGGACGGCAGCGCTGTCGGTGGACGAGCCGGTCGCGGGCCTGCTCCGGGGCTGCCGCTCGGCGGCCGCGGTCGGTGTGACGGAGGCGGTCAACAGCGCGGTGGCGAGGGTGGTCGCCAGCACGATCAGCACGGCCACGGCGCGGGAGCGGGACCGTAACGGTGAAGTCCTTCTGGGCGAACGATGAGTTGGACGCATCAAGAGACCTCCAGGACGCTGCGCGGGTGCGCGCTGCCGGAAGTGCAGCGCGTCCGCAACGTAAATCGCGCCGGAGACACCCGGAAGTCGGGTTTCTGCCCAGCGGAAGGGTCCTGCTAGCCACCCGCCGCGGCACGGCGCAGCAGTGGGGTGAGGCGGTGCGGCACCAGTTCGCGCATGGCCAGGGCCGTCGTGGTGCGCTCGATGCCGGGGATGGCGAGGATCTGTCCCGCGATTCCGTACAGGGCCTCCACATCCGTGGCGACCACCCGTATGAGCAGATCCGTCTCACCGCTGAGGCCGAAGACCTCCACGACCTCGTCGATGCCCGCCAGCGCCTCGGACACCTCGGCCAACCGGTGCTGATGCACCCGCGCGGTGACGAACGCGGTGAGGGGATGGCCCAGCGTCTTCGGGGTGATCCGGCGCTCGAAGGAGTCCAGCGCGCCGCCCTGTTCCAATCTGGCCACCCGGGCCTGGACGGTGTTGCGGGACAACCCCAGTTGCTCGGCCAGGGCGACGATGGTGGCTCGTGGATCGGCGGCAAGGGCGAGCAGGATCCGCGCGTCGGTGGCGTCCACGCCTCGCTCATCGCTCATAGTGTCCAATCGATGTCTCTCATCCGACTCGGAGTCTGAGCAGAATGCTCAGTCCTACGGGGACATGTTGTGCACCCCAGGGATTATCTGTCTACTGGCAGAGCACAACGTCAAATTTTCGCGGAAGCAAGGTGCGGACAGTGGGGTGCGCTCTGTGACGGTCGTGAACTCGGAGCTGAGGTCAGTCGGCGGCAAGGGCTCGGGCGTTGCCCGGGAGGCGGAGCTCGCCGCGCTCGAGGCGGTCGAACGGCGCGTGCTGTGGCTGTCCACGGCGATCATCGATCATGCCAACCGGGTGCGGCCGAACCCCTCGGGGCTGAAGGTCGGCGGTCACCAGGCGTCCAGTGCCTCGATGACCTCGATCATGACGGCGCTGTGGTTCCACGCGCTGACCTCCGAGGACCGGGTGTCGGTCAAGCCCCACGCCTCGCCCGTGCTGCATGCGATCAACTACCTGCTGGGTGAGCTGGACGAGTCCTACCTGACCACCCTGCGCGCCTTCGGGGGCCTGCAGAGCTACCCCAGCCGGTCCAAGGATCCCGACCCGGTCGACTACTCCACCGGCTCGGTCGGCATCGGCGCCACCGCGCCCTTGTGGGGTGCCATCGCGCGGCGCTACGCGGAGGGGCATTTCGGCGGGGCCGGTACGGGACGGCAGTACTCTCTGCTGGGCGACGCGGAACTGGACGAGGGCGCGATCTGGGAGGCGATCCAGGACCCGATGGTGCCGGGCCTGGGCGAGGTGGTGTGGGTCGTCGACCTGAACCGGCAGTCTCTGGACCGCGTGGTGCCCGGTATCGCCGCGGAGCGGCTGCGGGGCATGTTCACCGCGGCCGGCTGGCAGGTGATCAACCTCAAGTACGGGCAGCTCCTGCAGGAGTTGTTCGCACGGCCGGGCGGCGAGGCGCTGCGCGCCCGTATCGACGCCATGGGCAACCCCGAATACCAGCGCCTGCTGCGGTGTTCCGCCGACGAATTGCGTGAGCGCCTGCCCGGCACCGGCTCCACGGCCGGGCCGATCGCCGACCTCATCGCGCCACTGGACGACGCCTCGCTGCTGGCAGCGGTGCGCAATCTGGGCGGCCACGACATCCGCGCCCTCATGGACGCGTACGACGCCGTCGACGACACCCGCCCGACCGTGATCTTCGCGTACACGGTCAAGGGCTGCGGGCTGCCCACCGAGGGCCATCCGCAGAACCATTCCTCGCTGCTGACCGGCGACCAGATGAAGGCATTGGCCGACCGCCTGGGGACGGACCTCGACCGCCCCTGGGCGGCCTTCGGGGACGGCTCGCCGGAAGCGGCCCTGTGCGCGGCGGCCGCCGATCGGCTGCGCCGCCCCGGACACGCGTCGCGGCGGCCCCCCGAGGTGCCCGCCGACCTGGCCCGCCCGGCACCGACCGGTACCGGCAACACCCAGCAGGCGCTCGGGCGCGTCCTGCTGGACCTCACCCGGCGGGCGCCGGAGGCGGCGGAACGGATCGTCACCGTCAGCCCCGACGTCAGTTCCAGCACCAATCTCGGTGGCTGGCTCAACAAGGTCGGGGTGTGGTCGCCGACCGAGCGCCCCAACTGGTTCGCCGACGACGCCGAGACGATCCTGCACTGGCGGGAGCGGCCCACGGGCCAGCATGTGGAGCTGGGCATAGCGGAGACCAACCTGGTCGGCCTGCTCGGCGAACTGGGCACCACCTGGAGCCGCTGGGGCCAGCCGCTGCTGCCGATCGGTGTGGTCTACGACCCCTTCGTCAACCGGGCCCTGGAGCCGTGGTCCTTCGGTATCTACGCCGGTGGCCAGTCGATCCTGGTCGGCACGCCGTCCGGCGTCACGCTCGCCCCCGAGGGCGGTGCGCACCAGTCGATCACCACTCCGTCACTCGGTATCGAGCAGCCCGGCTGTGTCACCTATGAACCCGCGTTCGCGATCGACACCGAATGGTGTCTGCTCGCCGCGCTCGGCAACCTCGGTCGGCCGGACGGGAGTTCGGCCTACCTGCGGCTGTCCACCCGGCCCGTCGACCAGTCCGCGGCCGCGGTGCCGACCGACCCGGCCGCGCGTGAGCGCCGCCGCCGGCACGCGGTCGCCGGAGCCTATCGGCTGAGGCAGCACGAGCACCCGGTGGTGACCCTCGCCGCGATGGGCGCACTGGTCCCCGAGGCCCTGGCCGCCGCCGACCGGCTCGCCGCCCTCGGCCACGGCGCCGATGTCGTGTGCGTGACCAGCCCGGACCTGCTCTTCCGCGCGCTGCAGGCCCGCCGCGGCCTGTCAAAGGACCCGACCTGGATCCTCGACCAGGTCTTCCCCGCCGAACGGACCACGCCTCTGGTCACCGTGCTGGACGGCCACCCGCACACCCTGTCCTTCCTGGGCACGATCCGGAACACGCCCGTCACCACCCTCGGCGTGACCCGGTTCGGCCAGTCCGGTGCGATCGAGGACGTCTACCGCTACCACGGCATCGACAGCGACGGCATCGTCGCCGCGGCGCTGGACCACGTCGAGTAAGGCGAGAGGGCCGGAGGCTCGCCGACTCGCACCTTCGAGGTGCCGCGCATACGAGGGTGCCGTCCGGTGGCTGACGGCACCCTCGTATCCGCGGCCTTTCCAGCCGTTTCCCCGCGCCTGCGTCCGGTGTTATCTCGGCATCTCCGTCGATGTGCCGTTCACCGTTCCGGTGGCCCTCGTGGGGCGCTCCAGGATGCCCCGGGCGTCGGGCGGGGCCGGTTCCGGGGCGCCGGTGGTGTGCTGCGGGCCCGTGGACTCGGCGGCACCGGCGCCGCCGTTCGCGGTGCCGTTGTGCGGCTGCGCCGACCCGTTGATCTTCTCGATCGCCTGCCGGGCCTGCTCACCGGGGGAGCGGGCCGCCAACGGCGGTGCGGGGTGGGGCGCCGTGGCCGCGGGCTGGGGCCGCTCCCGCTCGGGTTTGGCGTGGACGCCGATGGTGTGGGTCCCCTGGCGCAGCCGATGGCTGACCGCCTCGTCCAGGCTCACCGGCCGCTGCGACTGGGCCGCCAGCCGGCCGGCCTCCTGGCCCAGCGCGGCGACCACTTCCCAGGGCAGATGGAGCACCAGGCGGACTTCGGCGTCGCCATCCGGCAGCGCCTGGATGGGAGGGATGAACCGGTCATTCATGGACGGGGCCTCCGGTCTCGGTATCGGCCTGTGCGGGCGGCGCGCGTCCCATGGGCAGGACGCACACAGAGCGATACGGAGAACCGGCCCCTGGTGTTCACCCGTGCGACGGCGATCCTTCTCCCCGCCCCGTGCCCGGGCGCCTCGCCGCCCTGCGCCCCAGGCTCCTCGCCGCCCCGGTGCCGTCAGTTCTTGCTGAGCAGGATCGTCACCGTCGCCAGGATCGCCGCCAGCACCAGCATGGCGATGCCGTAAATCAGCCGCTGCGACCGCAGGACGGGGAGGAACGCGTCGAGGGAGATCCGGCCGGCTCCGGTGAGCGCGAGCCCGGCGGCGCCGACGCCGACGAGCAGCGGGAACTCGAAACCGCCGAAATAGCCGAGCGGCGTGGCGGCGGCGACGGCGTTGGCCATCGTGCCCGCGACGGCCGCACCGGCGAGCGGGGTGAGCAGCCCCACGGCGAGGGCGAGGCCGCCGAAGGTCTCGGTGAGCCCGGCGATCACGGCCATGGCCTTGGGCGCCGGATAGCCGAACTGCGCGAACGCCACGGCCGTCTTGTCGATGCCCAGGCCGCCCC
Source organism: Streptomyces violaceusniger Tu 4113 (assembly GCF_000147815.2). Taxonomy (NCBI): domain Bacteria; kingdom Bacillati; phylum Actinomycetota; class Actinomycetes; order Kitasatosporales; family Streptomycetaceae; genus Streptomyces; species Streptomyces violaceusniger. The sequence goes on from NC_015957.1 coordinate 4,366,484, forward strand.
ACCAGCCGAAGAGGTGCTGTGCGCCGCGCGCGGCGACGATCAGCCCGACGCCGAGCCGGAGGACCAGCAGACCGACATCATGGGCTCGGAGCACATGCGCCGCCGTCCTGGGCGAGGCCGGGGCGGGTGCGGTGGCGTTCTCGGGGTGGGAATCAGTCATGGCGCCCTCGTCTGGTCGGGCTCGGCGCGGGTCGCCGAGCCGAGATCCGATATGCACCCTAAATACTTTTTACTCCACCGAGCTGCGGGGTTCAATCCGGGCGCCCGTCGTCCGGGCGCCCGTCGGCGGCGGAGCGGCCTCCGCGCGAGCCGCCGGGCCGCAGCCGCGTCAGCACCAGGAGCGCCGCCCCGGCCAGACAGCAGCCCCCGGCCGCCATCAGGGCCGCGTCGACGGCCGCGGCCGTGGCGGCGCCGTGTGCGTCGGCGGCGGGCCCGGACAGGGCCACCCCCAGCCCCGCCGCCGTGGTGATGACCGTCTTGGTCACCCCCGACGCCTCCCCGGCGCGCTCGGGCCGCACCACCGCCTGGGTGGCGATGAGCGTCAGGGTGCCCGCGACCCCGAGCGCGGCCCCGCACCCCGTGACCGCGACGAGGAAGACTGCCAGGGTCGGCGCCGCGGCGGCGACGCCCAGCGCCACCGCCCCCAACACCACGGCCCCGGCCATCGCCCGCACTGCGTCCGCCGTGCGGATCCGCCCCGCAACCGGCCCGGCCAGCGCCATCGCCGCCGCCGGGGCCAGGAAGGCCACCCCCGCGCCCGTCGCCGACAGCCGCCACGGCCCCTGCAACGCCAGGGGCACGACGAACAGGACGACCACGGTCGCGGCATTGGCCGCCGCCCCGGCCGCCGTGAGAGCCATAAAGCGCCGGTTGCCGAACAGGGCGAGATCCACCAGCGGACGCACCGCCGCCCGCTCATGCCGTACGAAGACGACCCCGAGCCCGATCGCCAGCGCCAGGGCCACCGCCGAGCGGCCCGAGGCCCAGCCCCACACCTGCCCCCGGTCGACCAGGACCGCGAGCGCCGCGAGCGCGCCGGTCGCCGTGACCAGCCCCGCCGCGTCCACGGACGCCGGTGCGGTGGTGTCCCGCGACTCCCCGGCCCGTGCCGCGCACACCACGGCGACCAGCGCGAGCGGCACGTTCAGCCAGCACACCGCCCGCCAGGACACCGCCTCGGTGAGCACCCCGCCGACGTACGGCCCGCACACCGTGGCCACGCCCCCGATCCCCAGCGCCCGGCCCATGACCCGCCCCCGCGCACCGGGCGGGCAGGCGTTCGTCAGCAGGGCGAGACCGGCCGGCATGGCCATCGCCCCGCCCGCGCCCTGCACCACCCGCGCGCCCACCAGCACCGGAAGCGACGGGGCCAGCGCACAGACCAGCGACGCCCCGCCGAACACCGCAAGCCCCGCCGTCAGCAACCGGCGGCGGCCGTACAGATCGCCCAGCCGCCCCGCGCCCGCCATCAGCGCGCCGGCCGCGAGCAGATACCCGCTCACCACCCACTGCAGGCCGCCTCCCGCCGCCCCCAGATCCCGCCCGATCCCGGGCAGGGCCAGGTTCAGCGCGAAAGCGTCCAGTTGGACGCAGAACACGGTCGCGGACACCGCCGCCAGCGCCCATCGCCCCGCGGACCCGCCACTTACCGCCGTCATCACACACTCCTCGGCACCCGAAAAGGACAGGTCGGATACCGGGGCTGAAAGGAGAGACGAGGGAACGGAAGGAAACGGGCGCGGCCACCCCGCCCGGGGAACGGCGATCGGTCAGCGGCGGGGCGCCAGCCGGTGCAGCTCCACGGCGGTCAGCCGCCCGGCCTCGATCGCGGCCGTCAGATACGTACAGTACGGCTGCCGGCGCCGGTCGGTGGGGGAGCCGGGGTTGAGCAGCCGCAGCGGCCCCTCGGCCGTGGAGTCCCACGGGATATGGCTGTGGCCGAACACCAGCACATCGAGGCCGGGGAACCGCTCGGCGCAGCGCCGCTCCCGCCCCCGCGCCGCTCCGGTCTCGTGCACCACGCCCAGCCGTACCCCCGCCAGCTCGGCCCGGGCCACCTCCGGCAGCCGCGCCCGCAGCTCGGGCCCGTCGTTGTTGCCGTACACCCCGATCAGCCGCCGCGATCGCTCCTGGAGCAGATCGAGGGTGGCGAGGTCGACCCAGTCGCCCGCGTGGACCACCACATCGGCGTCCGGCAGCCGCTCCAGCAACTCCCCGGGGAGCGCCTTGGCGCGCCGGGGGAGATGGGTGTCGGACATCAGCAGAAGACGCACACGGACGACCGTACCGCCGTGATGCCCTTGACGCGGGCATCGACGAAAAGAATAGTGTGCCAAGCGACTCGGTGTCGCGAGGCTCCAGGGGGTGGACATGGCGGCGCGGTCCCAGGCGCGGACGGCGAAGGAGACGGCGCAGGACCGCTATCCGCGGCCGGTGGTCTCGACGGCGGAGGCGGAGTGGATCTGGCGGCAGCTCTCGGTGCAGGCGATGGAGGACGGCGCGAAGCCGGAGACCGTACGGCTGGCCGTGGTGGTGGGCCTGGCGCGGGCCAGCGGCGCCCGGTACGGCGGACTGCTGCGCTGCAGACTGTCGGCGCTGGACCTCGACTCCGGATGGGTGACCATCGAGCACGGCAAGCATCGCGTCCCGCGCCGGCACGGCCTGGACCGCGGCACCGTGCTGGTGCTGCGGCGCTGGCTGCGGGTGCGGCAGGAGCTCTGCGCCGAGCTGGAGGGGTCGGTGCCGGACGCGCTGCTGCTGACGGTGCACCACACCCATGACAACGGGGTGACCGTGGTCGCCGGGCTGCCCATCACCCGGCAGGGGCTGGTGCTCTCCTGGCGCCGGTTCGTCCACCGTACGAACGCCCGGTACGCCGGTCGCCGCCCTCCGCTGCCCACCCGCTTCGAACAGGTCCGTCGGGTCTGGGACACCTGAGCCCGTTTCTCGCCGGTCCCCGCCGGGCCGCTGTCGGGCCGCTGTCGGGCCGTTTGCGCAACGTGACATTGTACGCTGGCACTCCGCGCCGACTCGACGTGCCATTCGGAGGGCCGAGATGGGTGAACTCAAGCATCGGAGCCTGGCCACCGTTCAGCACCGGCTGCGCGACCAGGTCGCCCATCAGCTCCGTGCGGCCCTGATAGCGGGTGAACTCCGGCCGGGCACGGTCTATTCGGCGCCCGGTCTGGCCGCGGACTTCGGGGTCTCGGCCACACCGGTGCGGGAGGCCATGCTCGACCTGGCTCGCGAGGGTCTGGTCGAGCCGGTGCGCAACAAGGGCTTCCGGATCACCGAGGTGAGCGACCGCGACCTCGACCAGTACACCGAGATCCGGGCGCTGATCGAGGTCCCGGTCGTCGGCAGGGTCACCCGCACCGCGACCCGCGCCCAGCTCGAGGCGCTCCGCCCGATCGCCCTGGAGATCGTCGAGGCGGCGACCGCCCACGACCTCGTCGGCTATCTGGAGGCCGACCGCCGCTTCCACCTCGAACTGCTGGGCCTCAGCGGCAATGACCGCCTCGTCGAGACCGTCGGCGACCTGCGCAAGCGCTCCCGCCTCTACGGCCTGACCTGGCTCGACGAACACGACCAGCTACTGCCGTCCGCCGAGGAGCATGTGGAACTGCTCGATGTGATGCTGGCCGGGGACGCCGAGGCGGCGGAGGCATGCATGGCCCGCCACCTCGGCCATGTCCGTTCCCTGTGGGCCGAGGGCCGCGAGGAGGCGGCACGACTGCTCTGACGGGGTGCCGCCCCGCCGGGCCCCTTGGACGGGAGCGGGCCCCCTTGGACGGGAGCGGGCCCCTTGGGCGTGAGCGCAGCGCGACCGTGGATCAGCCGGACGGGGAGGACAGCAGCCGGTCCATCCACTCCTCCACCGCATCGGCCGTGCGGGGCAGGGCCGTTGACATCAGGCGGGCGCCGTCGGCCGTGATCACCAGGTCGTCCTCGATGCGGACGCCGATCCCGCGCAGTTCGGCGGGCAGGGTCGTGTCGTCGGGCTGGAGGTAGAGGCCCGGTTCGACAGTGAGGACCTGGCCCTCCTCCATGACCCCGTCCAGGTACTGCTCCGCGCGGGCCCGGGCGCAGTCGTGGACGTCGAGCCCGAGCATATGGCCGGAGCTGCACAGGGTGTAGCGCCGGTGGAGGCCGCTCTCGGCGGTGAGTGCCTGTGCGGCGGGGATGCGCAGCACGCCCCAGTCGGCGAGGCCCTCGGCGAGCACGGTGGAACAGGCCCGGTGGAAGTCGCGGAAGCTCGCGCCGGGTTTGAGTGCGGCGATCCCCGCGTCCTGCGCGGCGAGCACCAGCTCGTAGACCCGGCGCTGGACGGGGGAGAAGCGCCCGGACAGCGGCAGGGTGCGGGTGAGGTCGGCCGTGTACAGCGTGTCGGTCTCCACGCCCGCGTCGAGCAGCAGCAGTTGTCGCGGGTCGAGCGGGCCGTCGTTGCGGGTCCAGTGCAGCACACAGGCGTGGGCGCCGGCGGCGGCGATGGTCTCGTAGCCGGTGCCGTTGCCCTCGGCGCGGGCGCGGAGCTGGAAGACGCCCTCGATCCAGCGTTCGCCGCGGGGGTGCCGCAGCGCCGACGGCAGGGCGCGGACGACATCCTCGAAGCCGGTGGTGGTGTGATCCACGGCCTGCTGGAGCTGGGCCACCTCCCATGGGTCCTTCACCAATCGCAACTCGCTGAGTACGGAGGCGAGTGCGGGATCGCGGGAGGCGTCCCTGCCGGGGCCGAGGCGGGCGAGGCCGGTCAGGTGGGCGCAGCGGACGCCGGTCAGCCGCTCGGCCTCGGCCAGGTCGGGGCGGCGGCCGACCCAGAACTCGCCGTACTTGCGGTCCCGGTAGAACTCCCCGCCCTCGTCGCGGGGTGACCGCGGCCGCAGGTACAGCACCGGCTCGCCGTCCGGCTCCAGGACCAGTACGTGACCGGGCTGGTCCTCGCCGGTCAGCCCGGTCAGCCAGGCGTACGCACTGTGCGGGCGGAAGCGGTGGTCGCAGTCGTTGGAGCGGACCTTCAGCTCGCCGGCCGGGATGAGCAGCCGATCGCCGGGGAAGCGGGCGGCGAGCCGGGCCCGGCGGCCGGTGAGCTGCTCGAAGCCGGGGACCCGGGAGTCATCGGGGGGCGGGGCGGGGGCCCAGCCGTCGGCCATCGAGCGGGCGAGGGCGTCCGATACGGGCAAGTCGTGGCTGCCGGTGTGGAGTTGGGCGGCACGCGCGGTCACGGACACCTCCGGTGAAGGAAATCTGGATGACCTTTTCCTGACGCCTTGTCAGTGCAATTTCACATTACTATGTTACAGGTCACACCTCGTGAAGTGAAGGCCATTGCCTCGGGCCCCCACTCACCCCCCACCGCCTCTTGGAGGTTCAGGTGTTACATTCGCGCTCCTCGCGCAGACTCCTGCTGGCCGCGACCCTCGTCGCCGCGCTCGTGATGCCGCTCGGGCAGGCCGCCGCGGCCGCGCCCAGGGACCTCGCGCCATCCGCCCAGCCGTGGCAGCCGAAGGCGGCACCGAAGCCCCCGCCCCGGCCCGCCGGCAACCGCTTCGACCACGCCCAACGTCTCGACACGACACCGGAGTTGAGCGCGCCTCCGGTCCCCGCGCCCCGCTCCGTCACCACCGACGGACGGATCCCCGGCCCGCTGTCCGGGCCGGCCACCCCGCACCACGACAAGAAGCCGGCCGTCGCCCCCTGCACCCTGGACGGCATCACCGGGCTGAACCCCGATCAGCTCGCCGACTTCCTCGCCGACCCCGCGGTCACCGCCGACGGCTGTCTGCGTGGCCTCGTCTGGAACTGGGACCCGCGGCTGGTCCCCGTCATGTCCGACGCACACGTCCAGACCGTGGCCCGGCGCATCGCCTCACTCGCCCCCGGCCACGACGGCGAGAACACCAGCCACCTGTACGAGATGTTCACGTACCTCCACGCGGTGGCCTACCACGACTTCTCGCACGACGAGATCGACACCACCGACGCACCCACCGTCAACGCGGTACGCGGCGCGGTCGACGCCTTCGGCGCCGCGGCCCGCACCTTCGACGCCACCCGGGCCAACGCCGACACCCTGCGCGAGGCCCTGATCGCCTGCAGCGGGCCCGGCGGGCGCCAGTACCAACTCGGCCTGGTCAAGAAGGTCCTGGCCACCATGGACCCGGAGCACACCGCCACCGACAAGGACCAGTCCTGGGGCAACGCCGCCCTCTCCGCGCTCTCGCTGAACTACCTGGGCGTCTACTCCGGCAACCAGGACAAGGAGTTCCAGGCCGCGGTCGCCGCCGACCCCGGCTACCGTGCCGCCTTCAAGGCGTTCGCCGACTACACCCACCTCAAGGACACCCCCAACGCCTGGGTGGTACGCGACGCCCTCCTCGAGTACGGCCGCTTCGGCGAGATCGACGCCCTCGAGCAGCAGACCATCACCGACCTGGGAGCCCTGCTGCCCGTCACCGTCCAGAACTTCGGCGAGGGCAGCGCACCCTGGGGCAAGGTCGTCTCCTGGCTCATCACCTTCGAGGCGTGCAAGCCCTATGGCGTGTGCAAGGAGGACATCGAGAAGCGGATCTTCCCGAACACGTACTCCTACGACAACGGCGGCATCAAGGTCCGCACCGCCCTCGACCGCGCCACCGTCGACCAGCTCTACTATGCGTCCAAGCAGGTCAGGGCCCAGTTCAACCGGGTGCTCGGCACCGAGGAGCCGCTCGCCGGCGACCCGAACGCCACCCTGGTCATCGTGCTGTACGCCTCACGCTCCGACTACGAGGTCTACCACCCGATGCTCACCGGCATGGGGACCGACAACGGCGGTGTCTACATCGAGCAGGGTGCGACCTTCTACACCTACCAGCGCCGGGTGCCCCAGGACTCCTCCCTCACCCTGGAAGAGCTCTTCCGGCACGAGTACACCCACTACCTCAACGGCCGGTTCGCCGTCCCCGGCTTCTTCGGCGAGGGCCCCTGGTACGAGGGGGACCGCACGACGGCCATGGACGAGGGCAGCGCCGAGTTCTTCGACGGCTCGACCCGTGACGACGGCATCCGCGTACGCCAGTCCCTGGTCCGCGACATCATCAGCGACACGCAGGGCGGCAGGCCCCGGATGACGATCAACGAGATGCTGCACGCGACCTACTCCGGCGACGGCTTCCGCTTCTACTCCTACGCGGGAACGTTCTTCGAGTTCCTGTGGCGCGACCACCCGGCGAAGCTCCAGGAGATGTACCGGTTCATCCGCGCCGACGACCCCGCCGCCTTCGACAACTGGCGCAACCAGCAGGGCGCGGACGTCAACCTCCAGCAGCAGTACAACACCTTCCTCGACCAGCAGATAGCCATCGTCGACGACCTGTACGTACCGGACACCACGTTCGTGCCCAACCAGGACCTGACGCTCACCGACGCCGCCGGGGCGCAGAGCGCCTTCTCCCGGGCCACCGGCAACCAGCCCGTCTGCAAGGACAATGGCGACGGCGAGCACGGACGGTTCGTCTGCACCGGCGAGATCACCGCGAACCTCAGCGACCCCGGCAGCCTCAACAAGGTCTTCACGGAGATGTCCGAGGCGGTCGACGCCAACCTGCTCGACCGTTCCAAGCCCGCCGCCGTCGACTTCAGCGATATGAACTGCAGCTTCGGCCGGCCCACCGTCACGGGCAACTCCGGTACCGCGGACTTCAGTTGCGAGGGACCGCTGCGGCGGTGACCCGACTTTCGGTACCGCGCATCCGCACCTGCCCGGTGCGGATGCGCGGGCCGATGTCCCGGCGGGCCAACCGCCGGAATCGTGCCGCCGGACGGCCCTCAGGCCGCGGGCGCCGCGGCCGCCGCGGTGACGGTGAACCGCGCCTGTGCGGTGGCGCCGTTCACGCGCACCGCGAGGGTGGCCGTTCCCGGGCGCAGCGCGGTCAGCTTGCCGGCTGCCGGGTCGTACGCCGCCACATCACGGCGCCCGGCATCGTCCGGGTCGCCGATGTGGACGCCTGGCGAGCCGGTCCAGTCCGCGCTCAGCGGGAAGCCGACCGGCACTCGGCGGGCATCGATCCCCTCGCCCTGGAAGACGGTCGCCGTGATGTCGGCGGCCTGCCCCGTGCGCAGGTCGTCCGGGGCGGTGACGGTGAGCCCGTCCACATGGGCGCGGGTCTGCACGGACACCCAGTCCGGGCCGCCCTGCCACGGTGCGTGGCGCACGGCCGCCTGGTCCCGGGCCGAGACGTGGTCCACGCCGACCATCGACCAGCCGGTGAAGCCGCCCTGGTTGGGCGGGGTGGCGGGGTTCTTGCCCGAGTTGCCGTTGATCAGGTACGGGATGCCGTCCACCCGTGAGGCGTGGAAGGTGCCGACATGGCTGCCGATGAAGCCCGCGCCCTTGCCCGTCGTACGGCGGAAGTCGGTCAGCCAGCCCTCCAGCAGCGCCGCCTCCTTGCGGTCGCCGAGCTGGCTGCCCTGCTGCGGGGTGGGGTCACGCGGCGGCACATGCTCGATCACCATCACCGAGCCGACATCGGGGTCCTTCGCGGCCGCGTCCAGTTGGGCGCGCAACTCCTTGATCTGGTCGAAGCCACCGGCGCGCAGCCCCAGCCGTGAGGTGTCCAGGGTGAGGAAGCGGGTGCCCCGGTGGTCGAACGCGCGGTGGGCGGGCCCGAATTCGCCTGTGAAGTTGTCGATGGAGCCGCCCATCACCTCATGGTTGCCGGGCACGTAGTACCAGGGCAGCTCATCGCCCAGCTCCTCCTTCAGCACGGTGCGGGCGAAGGACAGATCGGCGGGGGAGCCCTCGTCGACCAGGTCCCCGTTGATCACCAGGAAGTCGGGCTTGGCCGCCTTGATCTCCCGCAGGGTGCGGCGGGCCTGGGCGACGATCGGGCTGCCCGGATCGCGGGCCACGAACTGCGCGTCGGACATCACCGCGAACCGCCAGTCGCGTCCCCGCGCCTGCGCGGCGGTGGAGATCAGCGGATCGGGGCGCACGCTTTCGGTGGGCAGTGCGACGGAGGGCGGCACCCGCGCCGAGAGGTCGTCGATGACCACACTGCCGGTGTACTGGCGGGTGGCGGAGGTCTCGGCGAGGTAGAAGCGGTTGACCTTCAGCGGATACGCGACCCCGGCCGGGACCGCGAAGTCGACATGTCGCCATCCGGTCCAGGTCACATACGGTCCGCGGAGCAACTGGTCGGAGCCCGCCGCGTCCTTGAGGTGCAGAGTGGGCCACGCCCCCTTGCCATCGCCCTTGATCCACAGGCCGAAGGACTGCGGCTGCCCGTCCACCTCGATCTGCTGGGGCGGGGTGACATAGGCGGCGCGGGTGGCCGTGGACTGGGTGAAGTCGTAGTCCAGCTTCAGCCCGGTGCCGGTGTGGCCGTCGGGCGTGGCCTCCGCCGAACCGGAGGCGCGGGCCTGGCTGAAGGTCCAGCGATCGGCGTCGTCGAAGGACGCCTCCTGCCGCTCGGTCAGTCCGACGGTGATGGCGAGCACGGTGGTGGCGTCGCCGACGCGGACCTTGACCTGCCCCGCGGCCTGGTCGTGGCGCGCCTTGACGGTGAAGGTGCCCGTCCGGGGGTCCGGGGCGATGTCGAACAGCGCGTGGTCGTACGAGAGCCGCACATCGGACGGTTCGACGGGGGCGCTGGTGCCGTGCGCGTCCAGGCCGACGATGCCGAACCGTCCGGTGGCCTCGGCGTCGGCCAGGCCGACCAGCCGGCTGGTGGGCTGGATCCGGTCCAGCCGGTCCAGGACGGTGAGGCCGATGTCGCCGTGGGCGGCGCCGCGCCGGGCGGTGACGGTGGTGTCACCGCCGTGGCGGGCGGTGAAGGTGCCGTCGGCGCCGACCCGGCCGATGTGGGAATCAGCCGTCCGCCACTGCGGCGCGCCGTCGGCCGGGCCGTATGTCTCGTCGTAACCGGCGGCGGTGAGGCGGCGGGTGAGCCCGGGGAAGACCCGCTCGGGGTGGCCGCCCCGGACCGGGTCCGCGGTGGGCGCGGACGCGCGGTCCATCGCGGTGTCCACCCAGAAGCCCTTGAGCCGGCCGCTGCCGTCGGGCGCGGTCAGGGCCAGGCCGTTGGGGACGGTGCGCTCGGCGCCGTCGGACGGGCTGTTCTCCACCCGGGCGGTGTCGCTGCCGGGCTCGCGGGCGACGAGCGTGGAGGAGCCGCCGCCGTCGAGGTTGAGCGCGCTGTAGGCGCCCGCGTCCTTCATCATCAGGCCCAGCTCGGTGAGGGTGACCCCGCCGCTGTCGGCCTGCCGCCCGTCCACGGTGAGGATCTGCATGGTGCGGCCGTCGCGGGAGAAGCCGACCGCGGTGCGCGGCGCCGTGGTGTTGTTGCCCTCGCCGTCGTGGCCGACCGGCTTGCCGTCCACGACCAGCAGTTCCCGGCCGCTGAGGGCCGTGCGCGGCAGGTCGCCGTCGTCGGTGCGCGGCCGGTACTCCATCGACACCGCGTCGCCGACGGCCAGTGCGGACAGCTCGTCGGCCCCGGCGTCCCGGCCGAGCAGCACGGTCGCACCGGCCGGGATTTGGCCCTTGCCGGGCGCGGTGGCCGCCTTGGTGACCTTGCCGTCCACGACCGTGACCTCGGCGGTGCGCCGTGCGCCGTCCACGGTCTGGGCGCGGTCCGCCTCGCCCCATTGGGCGGTGTACGCCCCGATCCCGGCGGCCGGGACGTTGGCGGCGTTGAGCGCCGCGAGCGGATGGGGGCCGTCGGGGAGGGTCAGGGTGCCGTCGAAGTAGAGCTGGAGGACGCGGCCCGCGTCGGCCGGGCCGATGCCGACGGCCTGGGCGGGCCCGGCCGCGGAGGCGGAGTTGACGAGGCGGCCGTCGCCGACGGCATTGCCCTCGGGGGCGCCGGTCTGGTTGATGTCGAAGAAGTCACCGTTGATCGCCGCGACCGTGCGGCGCCCCGGCCCGGCGTCGTGCTCGGCGGCCAGTTGGGAGACAGCCCGCCGCTTGGCGACCTGGTCGGGGTGCAGATAGTCGACCTTGGTGCCGCCGGCCAGGTCCACCGACAGCGCGTCGACCCGCAGCCATTTGTCCGACTCCAGCCGGTCGTACGAGGTCAGCTTCACCCCCGGGGCGACCGGCCGCGAGGAGCGGGCGGTCTGCAGCCCGTCGCCGTCGGCCACGGACCGGGTGCCCGTCGCACCGCTGGCGGCGGGCGGCGCGACCGGCCGCAGCATCTCCGTGGAGACCCGCGGCAGGGGTTCGGGCGCCGGGGCGGGGGTGGTGTCGGCGGTGGCCTGGCCGGCGGCGCCCAGCACAAGGGCGGACACCGCGGCCAGGGCCGCCAGAGGTCTGGCGAACGCGACAGGAGGCACGGCAACTCCATGGGGCCAGGGGACTCGCGTGGTTCACACGCACAGCGCCCCAGCATCGCCCCGGAGTTGACCGGGCACCAGAAGGCGTCGGCGACGACACGGGAAACAAATGACCAAGTCGGCGCGGACCGTGACCACGCCGGCCCCCGTGGAGGGGGTCAGTCGCCGGTCACACCGTCGAGATAGACCCACTCGCCCTCGTGCCGTACGAAACGGCTGTTCTCGTGGAGCGAGCCCGCGCGGCCGCCCTCGGTGTAGTGGGCGCGGAACTCGACGGTGCCCGTGGTGTGGAACGCGCTGCCCTCGGTGGTGCCCAGGATCTCCAGGCGCACCCAGCGCACCCCCGGGTCGAGCCCGGCGCCGGGCGGCCGGGTGGTGGGGTGATGGCTGCGCAGCAGATACGCCTCGTCCCCGACGGCGAAGGCGCTGTAGCGCGAGCGCATCAGCGTCTCGGCGGTGGTCGCGCGGGCCTGGCCGCGGTGCAGCCGGCCGCAGCAGTCGTCGTAGGCCGCGGGCAGCCCGCAGGGGCAGGAGGCCGGGGTGGGGCGGGCCGGCTGCGGGCGTCGGGTGCGTCGGGACATGATCCCCATTTTGACTGCTCTCCCGCCTGAAGGCGGGAGATTCCTGGCTCAGGCCGCCTCCCGGACCGGCGGTCCGGGAGGTCTTATGCCCTCGGCACCAGCCGGGTTCGGACCAGCCCGGACGAGCATCACGTGGGCGGAGTTCTTGTCCCTGGGGGATAGGGCTCCGCAGGCGGTGCAGGTGTAGGTACGTTCCGAGAGAGGTAGTGCGTGCTTGGTTCTCGCTCCGCACCGCGCACAGTCCATGGTGGTGTGCGCAGGGTTCACCAGCCGGATATCCCGCTGGTGCTTGCGGCCCATCTCGATCAGGGCCGCCTTGGTGGCGCCGATGGCGGCGTCGGCCGCCTTGCGCGCCATCGACGTTTTGGCGAGGAACTTCGGGTGGAAGTCCTCCACCGCGACCGCGTCATGGTCGCGGACCACCTTCTTGGCCCATTTGCGGGCGGTGTCCTGCCGCTGCCGGGCGATCTTCTTGTGCAGCTTGGCCGCCTGCCGCTTGGCGGCGCGGTAGCCGTTCGACTGCGGCCTGCCTTTCGACGCGCGGCGGCGGGCCATCATGCGCTGGTAGCGGCCCAGCTTCGCCATGGCCTTTCCACCGTGTCCGGCGTAGGGGAGGTCGTGGGCGTCGGAGGTGGTGGTGGCGGTCTCGCGCACGCCCCAGTCCACGCCCAGCACGAGACCGGTTCCGGGAAGCGGCTCGACCTGAGCGGGAACGACGAACGACGCGTACCAATGGCCGAGGCTGTCCTGGTAGACACGCACGCTGGACGGGCCGGCGGGAAGCTCGCGCGACCACACGACCGTCACCACAATGCCGCCCGCGAGATGCAGGCGTCCGTCTTTCAGCCGGAAGCCGCGCCGGGTGTAGTTCAGCGTCGGGGCGGCGTCCCGCTGCTTCTTCCAGCCGGGCATCCCCGCCCGCCGGCGCACGGGGAGCCGGTCTTTGATGTCCTTCAGCGCCTTCGAGCGGGACCTGCAGAAGTCGCGGATGACCTGCTGCTGAGGAACCGAGGAGCCCTCCCTCAGCCAGGGGGTGATGCGGCGGGCTTCGGTCAGCATCTTGTCCAGCGCGGCCGGTCCGCACGTCTCCCCGCCCTGGTGGGCCTTCTTTGAACGGGCAACGCACTCGTTCCACACCCACCGGCACCGGCCCCACTCCGCCTCGAGCGCCGCGCGAGCGCTGGCAGATACACGAAGCCGGTAGGCCCATCGGGCATACCCAGCGGCCTCGCTTGTCTTCGCCGCCGCCGTCACAATCGCCAATCCAGCCGAGAGCTATGACAGTTGGGTTTCGGCCTGTGCGCCCTGCCCTGCCACCGTGCGCGGGAGGAGAGAGATCGAAATCGCCCCATCGGCGGTTCGGCTATCCTTGCCCGGCCTCGCAGGAGTCCGATTCCTTCCCGGCCTAAAGGCCGGGGCGTTCTCGGACGAACCAGGTGAAGGGGGCTCAGGCGGCGGACATCCGCAGCGGTTCGACACGCTGGATGACCAGGCCGTAGGTGAGGGCGCCGACCACGCACAGCGCGCCGGACAGCATCAGCGGTGCGACGAAGGAGTGGTGGAAGAAGCCCAGCAGCAGCCCGGTGGTGGTCGAGCCGAGGACCCCGGCCAGGTTGGAGGCGAAGTTCTGGATGCCGCCGAGCGAGGCGACATGGCGCGGGGTGGGTGCGACGTCGGCGGGCAGGCTGGCCACCGAGGCGGCGGAGAAGGCAAGGCTCGCGTAGCTGACGGACAGCAGTGTCAGGGCCCACATGGCGCTGGGGACGAGCACGGCGAAGGCGATGACCGAGGAGAAGAGCATGCCGCACACCAGACAGGTCTTGCGGGCCCGGGTCACCGACCAGCCGCGGCGCAGCAGCGTGTCGCTGGTCCAGCCGCCGAGCAGACTGCCGGCGATGGCGACGATGCCGGGCAGGGCGCCGTAGAAGCCCAGCTTGAGCAGGTCGAAGCCGCGGGCGTCGACGAGGTAGCTGGGAAACCAGGTGATGAAGAAGTAGATGACGTAGTTGAGGCAGAAGAAGCCGATCATCATGCCCCAGACCGTGCGGTGGCGGAACAGGTCGCGCCAGCGGACGGCGGGCTCCTGCGGCGCCGTCTCCCCGGCGGGGCTCTCCTCGAGCCGGGCGCCGCCCGCGGTGACGTACGCGCGCTCCTCGGCGCTGAGCCCGTCGCGCGCCGTGGGCTCGCGGTACGCCTTCAGCCACAGCGCCACCCACAGCAGGGCCACGGCGCCGGTGACCCAGAACGCCATCCGCCAGCCCTGCCAGGCGATCAGCGCGGTCACCACCGGGGCGACGACGGCGGTGCCGGCGCGGGCGCCGTTGTCCCAGACGCTGTTGGCCAGTGCCCGTTCGCGGACCGGGAACCAGCGGGAGACGGACTTGGCGCACGAGGGGTAGGCCGGGGCTTCGCCCGCGCCGAGGGCGAGGCGGGCGAAGAGCAGGCTGCCGATGCCCCGGACGAAGCCGGTGCCGACGGTGACCAGCGACCAGAGCAGCCCGCCGATGGCGAACATGCGCTTCTCGCCGTAGCGGTCGATCAGCGCCCCGGCGGGCAGTTGGCCCAGCGCGTAGGTCACGAAGAACATGCTGAGGATGACGCCCTGCCACTCGGGGCCGATGTGCAGGTCATCGGTCATATAGGGCAGGGAGATGGAGATGGTGGCGCGGTCGACGTAGTTGACGGTCATGCCCAGGAAACAGAGGAAGACCATCAGCCAGCGGGTGTTGTGCCGCAGGCCGCGTGGGCGCGGTGGCCCGGTCGTGGCCTCGTCCTGGGGCGGTGTGTCGGTGGCGGGGGCGACTCTGGGCGTCTTCAAGGCGGCTCTCCTTTGAAGGGGCGGTGCGTGCGGTCAGCGCGGCGGCCGGGCGCCGGAGTCCAGCTCCGCCCGTACGGACGCGACGAGGGCGGTGTCGTCCGCGAGGTCGCCTGCGCCCAGCAGCCGCAGCAGCCGGCGCGGGGCGTCGGGGTGCGGGCCGTCCCAGGCGCGGCGCAGCTCCTCGGCGTGCGGATCGTCCAGGGGGTGGTCCCGGGTGCGGCGGGCCCAGGCGGCGAGGGCCGTGGCCAGGAGGGGGGTGTCCCGTCCGGCGGCGCGCAGCTCGCGCAGCGGGGCGAGCCACCGTTCGGGGATCTTCTGGGATCCGTCCATGGCGATCTGCTGGATGCGGTGTTCCATCGCGGGGTTGGCGAAGCGGTCCACCAGGCTGTCGATGTAGGCGGGGAGGTCCAGCCCCTCGGTGGGCGGCAGGCTCTGCGCGGCCTCGGCGCAGTAGGCGCGTACGGTCTCCTCGCCCCAGGGGGTGGCCAGGACATCGGCGACGGTCTCGCATCCGGCGGCCAGGCCGAGATAGGCGATGAGCGAGTGGGCGCCGTTGAGCAGCCGGAGCTTGGCGAGCTGGTAGGGGGCGACGTCCGCGACGAACCGCACCCCCGCCTCCTCCCAGCGCGGGCGGTCGGCGGCGAAGATGTCCTGGAGGACCCACTGGGTGAACGGTTCGCCGGTCACCGCGCCCTGGTCGGCCACGGTCAGCGCGCGGGCGGCGGTCTGCCGGTCGGCGTCAGTGGTGGCGGGGACGATGCGGTCGACGACGGTGGCGGGGAAGGCGACCGAGCCGGTGATCCAGTCCAGCAGACGGTCACGGTCCTCCCAGGCGGTCGCGGCGATGAACTCCCGCACCAGGCGGCGCAGTACGGCGCCGTTGTCGGCCATGTTGTCGCAGGACACCAGCGACACCGGGGCGCCGCCGGCCCGCAGCCGGGCGCGCAGCCCCGCCGCGAGCTGTCCGGCCACGCTCGCGGGTGCGGGCCGTCCCTCCAGGTCGCCCCGGACGAGCGGGTCCGCCAGGGCGAGTCCGCCGGTGGCGGCGTCGCGCCGGTAGCCCTTCTCGGTGACGGTGAGGGTGACGACGGTGACCTCGGCGGAGGCGAGGAGCGCGCCGAGCCGGGCGCCGTCGTCGGCGGCGTGCAGCACCTCCGTCACCGTGCCGACCACACGGGTGGCCGGGCCGTCGGGGCGCCGCTCGGTGAACGAGTACAGCCCGTCCTGCGGGCGCAGCGCGTCCACGACGGACCGGCTGCGCTGGGTGACACCGGCGATGCCCCAGCCGCCGCCGTGCGCCGCCTCGGCGGTTTGTGTGTACAGGGCCTGGTGGGCGCGGTGGAAGGCGCCGATGCCCAGATGCACGATCCGGGGGCGCAGCGCCCGCGGGTCGATCGGCGGGCGGCTCTCGGCGGGGACGGCGGGCAGGGTGGCCAGGGACAGGCGCCGCGTGGGGTTGGTGCTCACCAGTCGTGCACCGACCCGTCGGTACGGCGGCTCACCGGAAGGTACTTCGGGTCGTACGGGAAGCGGGCGGCCGCCTCCTCGTCGAGCTCGATGCCGAGGCCGGGCGCGGCCGAGGGGTGCAGCGCGCCGTCGCGCAGCTCGTAGGCCGGCCGGAACACCTCATGGGTGAGCGGGTCGTGCGCCATGTACTCCTGGATGCCGAAGTTGGGCACGGTGACATCGAGGTGGACGGCGGCGGACATGCTCACCGGCGACAGGTCGGTGGCGCCGTGCGAGCCGGTGCGCACCTGGTACAGCTCGGCGAGGTGGAAGATCCGCCGCAGATGGGTGATGCCGCCGGCGTGTACGACCGAGGCGCGGATGTAGTCGATGAGTCGCTCGGTGATGAGCTGCTGGCAGTCCCAGATGGAGTTGAAGACCTCGCCGACCGCGATCGGGGTGGTGGTGGAACGGCGGATCTGGCGGAAGGACTCCTGGAGCTCGGCGGGGGTGGGGTCCTCCATCCAGAACAGCCGCACCTGCTCCAGGCTGCGGCCCAGCCGCCCCGCTTCGGTGGGGGTGAGCCGGTGGTGGACGTCGTGCAGCAGATGGAAGTCGAAGCCGAACCGCTCGCGGACCGCCTCCAGATAGCGCGGCGCGAAGTCCAGATACGCCTCGGTGGACCAGGGCTGTTCCTCGGGCAGCGCGCCGGTGGCGGGCTCGTAGACGGTGGCGACCGTGCCGTGGCGGATGCCGTAGGTCCCCGGCGAGCCGGGGACGGCGGCCTGGGCGCGGATCGCGCGGTAGCCCATCTCCTGGAAGCGGGCGACGTCCTCCAGCAGCTCGGGCACGTCGCCGCCGCTGGCGTGGCCGTAGACCATGGCGCCCTCGCGGGCCTTGCCGCCCAGCAGGTCGTACACGGGAAGGCCCGCGACCTTGCCCTTGATGTCCCACAGCGCGGTGTCCACGGCCGAGATGGCGGTCATGGTCACCGGGCCGCGGCGCCAGTAGGCCCCCTTGTAGAGGTAGTGCCAGGTGTCCTCGATACGGGCGGGGTCGCGGCCGATCAGCAGCGGTACGAGGTGGTCCTCCAGGTAGGAGGCGACCGCGAGTTCGCGGCCGTTGAGGGTCGCGTCACCGAGACCGGTCACGCCGTCGGAGGTGGTCACCTTCAGGGTCACGAAATTGCGACCCGGCGAGGTGACGATGACCTTGGCCTCCGTGATCGTGGCCATACGCATGTGCTCCTCACTGAGCGGGCTCCCGGGGACTCCGGGGGGCTTCCGGCAGCTCCGGGGGGTGGAGTCCGGGCTGTCGGTCGGCTACCATACAAGTACGTCAGCGAGGCGAGTCAAGGGTTCGGAAGGGGTCGGATGGCACCGGCGGAAGGACTGCACGCGGCACGCTCCCGGGGGCGCAACACCCGGCAACTGGTCCATGAGGTGCTGCGTTCGCGCATCGTCGGCCTGGAGCTGGAGCCCGGCTCCGCCGTCTCGGAGAACGACCTGGCGGCCGAGCTCGGGGTCAGCCGCACCCCCGTCCGCGAGTCCCTGATCCTGCTCGCCGACGAGGGACTGGTCGACATCTACCCCCAGATGGGGACGTTCGTCTCGCGCATCCGGGAGCGCGATGTCGCCTCCGCCCAGTTCATCCGGGAGGCGCTGGAGTGCGCCGCGCTGCGGGAGGCCGTGGAGAACGCCACCGCGCGGGATGTGGCGGAGCTGCGGGTGCTGCTCACCGCGCAGGAGGAGGCCGACCGCCACTCCGATATGCAGGGCTTCTTCCAACTGGACGAGGAGTTCCACGCCCGGCTGATGGCCGTCAGCGGACACGCCTCGGCCTGGCCGGTCGTCAGCCAGGCCAAGGCCCAACTGGACCGAGCCCGCAGGCTGTCACTACCCATGACCCAGCAGATGTCCCTGCTCATCGGCCAGCACCGGGAGGTGGTCGACCTGCTGGAAGAGGGCGATCTGGACCGGGCCGACGGGGCGCTGCGCTCCCATCTGCGGCTGGTCTTCAGCGATGTGGAGAAGATCCGCGCCAAGCACCCGGAGCTCTTCAGCGACGAGGACGCCCCCCTCAGGCCGCGCCGCGACAGCGCCCGGCGCACCGCCTCCCGGGGAGACGGCTGACCTGGCCGGGGGGTGCCCCGTTCGTCCCCTTGTCCGCAACCGCCGGAACACCGAAGCGTTCCGGCGGCAGGCGGGCCGACTCACAGACCGGCCGACTGCCTCGGCGGGGGGCGCTCCGGCCGGGAGCCCGGCGGCTTCTCGTGCCCCGGCCGGGAGCGCGCTGAGTCCGAGGGCCTCGGTTCCGGTGACGGAGGCGACCGCCCGGGCCACCAGCGCGACGGAGGCGAGCGCGGCAGACATGAGCGCGGCAGGCATGAACCCGGCAGGCATGAACCCGGCGGGTGCGAACGCCGAGGGCGGGGGCCCCGCGGCCGCAATCGTACGGAATGCCTGGGGCAGGCGGCCACTGGCAGATGTGCGGCCGCCACTCCGACGCCGCCTACTGGCTGGGCGAGGTGCTGGCGGTGACCGGCGGCGGGCCGACGCCCGAGCGCGACTGCGTCCGCGCCGCCCACCTGCTCAACCGGGCGGACATCCTGTCGGGGGGCACCGCCGGGGAAGCCGCGGACGACCGGACGGAGATGCGCGAGCTGGCCGACCGGCTGCTCGCGCATCCGGAGCTGCCGAGCCACTACCGCGTGTTCGGCCCGGTCCTGCTCTTCCTGCGGAAGGAGGAGGCCGCGCTCGCGATCTTCCAGCGCCTGGCCGACGGCGACGACGTGTGGCTGTCCGGGCTGGCCCATATGTTCCAGGCCGAGATCGCCGGGAACGCGGGCGTGCTGATGCGGATGCGTGTCCATGTGAAGGCGGCCCTGGCCCGCTTCCGGCAGGCCGGCGACCGTTGGGGCCGGGCCGCCACGCTGCCGATGAGCGCCCACTTGCGGCGATACGACGACCTCGACGGAGCGCCGGCCGACCTGCGAGAGGCCCGGACGCTGGCGGGCGAGTTCGGCTCGCTCAGCCTCGGCGACCAGCTCTACAGCGACCTGCGCTGGATCGACGTGCACCTGCGGCGCGGCGACACCGACCGGGGATCCACCGCAAGGTGGCGGGCGCTCCGTTGATCTCGATGCACGTCACCCGGCCCACCGGAGCGGGGCGTCAGTAGTAGCCCTTCTCGCCGTCGACGAGTTCCCGGATGGTGTCCATATGGCCCGCGTGGCGGGCGGTTTCCTCGATCATGTGGAAGAGGATCCAGCGCAGACTGGTGGAGGTGGCGTTGAAGTCCGGGTGGCGGCCGGTGTCGTCCAGGGCGTGGGCCGCGATGATCTCGTTGGACACCTCGCACTGCTGCGCGTAGTCCTTGAGGAGCTGGGCGAGCGGGACGCCCTCGACCCTCATATCGGCATCCTCGACGTCCTCGTCGAACCGGGGGCCCTCGGCCGGGCGGCCGAGGAGGACGATCTCGAACCACAGGTGTTCCACCCAGCGCATATGGGAAACGAGCCCGGCCAGGGTCATCTGAGGCGAGGTCGGCAGGAAGGACCGGTGGGCGTCCGCCTCGGACAGGCCCTCGCACTTCCACGAGATGACGGCACGCTGCATATCGAGCCAGCCCAGCAGTTGGGCGCGCTCATCGGCGGTGCGGGGAGGACGGATGCGCGGTGATGTCGTCATGAGCGGCGACGCTAGCCCAGTGCGTGGGTGGGGCGCACCGGATTATCGGCGGTGGCTCAACACGCTGATCTGGGCCGTGGGGTTGATGGGCTCCCCCGGGGTGGGTCAGCCGGCGGTCTTGTTGCCGAGCACGGCGTCAAGGTACTCGGAGATCGCGTCCCGGTTGCGGGTCAGGCACTCGATGCGCTGGCTCATGCGGTCGCGCTCGTTCTCCAGCGTGGCGATCATTTCCGGTGTGGCGTCGGAGAAGTGAATGCGGCGGGGCTTGTCGAGGCACGGCAGGATCTGCTTGATGATCCGGGTCGGAAGCCCCGCGTCGAGCAGCCCCCTGATCTGCAGCACCCGGTCGACGAGACGCTCGTCGTACGAGCGGTAGCCGTTCGCACAGCGGTCGGGCAGGATCAGCTTCTGCTCCTCGTAGTAGCGCAGCAACCGGCGCGGTGTGCCGGTGCGCTCCGAGAGCTCTCCGATGCGCATGTGTCCGTCCTGTCTCTCTGCCTGCGTGCCGCGTCTCTTTGCCCGCGTGCCGCCGATCCGGCTGACTTTCACATCCATGTGAGGGTTGCAGCGTATCGTGGGGCGGGTGCGCTCGCGAGCGGGCGGGAGGCGCCGGGAAAAGTGCCAGGTGATTGAACGGAGGCCCGCGGCGCGCCGTACGGATAACGACGGGCCCGACTACCCGAGCCGGGCCCGCCGTGCCACCACCGGGCTTCGCAGGGAAGGACCTTCGGGTTGTCGCGCCAATCGAGCTCTCATCAGCGGTCGGAAACGGACAAGGGAACCACGGAGCGGGCCCCGACACAGGGCCCGACTCCGGAGCCTCCACCTCAGGCTGATCCCGAGGCCACGCCGGATCTCCCCGCCCAGCGGCAGGATGACACCGGGGAGCGGGACGAGGTCCCCGACCAGGAGGTGAGCTCCGTCCACAACACGGCCGCCGCCCCCAAGGGCTGGCGGGCCAAGTACCCCGCCGTGGCACGGACGGTGGCATGGACGGCCACCGGGCTTTCCCTCGCCCTCGTGTTCCTCGCTCTCCTCCTGCCGACCCAGCTCAGCCTCATCGAACCCAGCGCCTTCATGCGCATCCCGGTGGAGGCCGTGTTCGGCGCCACGCTGCTGCTGATGCTGCCGTCGCCGGCCCGGCGGGTGGTGGCGGTGCTCGCCGGGGTGGTCCTCGGCGCGCTGACCATCTTGAACCTGCTCGACATCGGCTTCAACGAGTTCCTCGGCCGTGGGTTCAACGTGGTGCTCGACTGGATACTGCTGGACGACGCCCAGTCGTACGTCAAGGACGCGTTCGGCGAGACGGCCGCCACCGCCGCCGTGATCGGTGTCGTGGTCCTCGCCATCGCGGTGCTCGTCCTGATGGGGCTCGCCGTCCTGCGGATCAGCGACGTCATGGCGCGGAACAGCGCCGTGGCGACTCGTACCACCCTGGTGCTCGGCACCGTCTGGGTCATGTGCGCGGCGCTCGGCGTGCAGGTGGCCGGGGCGCCGTTCGCGTCCCGGAGCACCACCGCGCTCGTCCAGGACCGGGCGGAGCGGGTGCGCAAGACCCTCAATGATGAGCGGGAGTTCGCCAAGGTGGCCGCCGTCGACACCTACGGCGACACCCCCGGCGACCAACTGCTGACCGGGCTGCGCGGCAAGGACATGATGTTCACCTTCATCGAGAGCTACGGCCGCTCGGCCATCGAGGACCCGGCCATCGCGCCCGGTGTGGACAAGACCCTCAAGAACGCCACCAAGCGGCTGAACAAGGCCGGGTTCGCCTCCAAGAGCGGCTGGCTCACCTCGGCCACGTACGGCGGCAGTAGTTGGCTGGGGCACTCGACCTTCCTCACCGGCCTGTGGATCGACAACCAGAACCGCTACCGCACCGTCACCGCGGGCGACCACATGTCCCTCACCCGCGCCTTCCAGCGCACCGGCGCCTGGCGGACGGTCGGCATCATGCCGGGAGTCACCAAGGGCTGGCCGGAGGGGAAGTTCTACGGCCTCGACCACGTCTACGACTCCCGCGACCTCGGCTACAAGGGCCCGAAGTTCAGCTGGTCGACCATGCCCGACCAGTACACCCTCAAGGCGTTCGAGCACCTGGAGCACGGCAAGAAGCGCGACAAGCCGCTGATGTCGGAGATCATCCTGACCTCCAGTCACCAGCCCTGGGCGCCGATCCCCAAGACGATCCCCTGGAGCCAGGTCGGCGACGGCTCGGTCTACAAGGCCATCCAGAAGGCGGGCAAGAATCCCGCGGATGTGTTCACCGACCCCAATAAGGTGAAGGCCGAGTACGGCAAGTCCATCCAGTACTCGGTGAACAGCCTCATCGACTATGTGCTGAAGTACGGCAACAAGAACACTGTGCTCGTCTTCCTCGGCGACCACCAGCCGCTCTCGCGGGTCAGCGGCAACAACGCCAGCCGGGACGTACCGGTCGCGATCGTCGCACACGACAAGGCGGTGCTGGACCGCATCTCCCACTGGGGCTGGGAGGACGGCCTGATGCCGGGCGCGAAGGCCCCGGTGTGGAAGATGAGCTCCTTCCGCGACCGCTTCCTGGACGCCTACGGTCCGAACCCCGGCGGCGCCACGGCCCCTTCCTCACCGTCGACCTCACCGAAAGCCTCGCCCGAAGCCGCACCGAAGGCTTCGGCGAAGCGATAGTCCTCGGCGGTCCTGGTGCCGCAGCCGCATCTGGGCGTTGTGTCCTCGGCGGTTGGCCGACCAGTCGAGGGCGATGGTCGGCCACCGGCGGGGTATCGCGGAGGACACCGTCCGCCGGCGCGGCCCTGCGGGCCGCGCCGGCGGCCCGGCTCAGAC
This sequence comes from Streptomyces violaceusniger Tu 4113, assembly GCF_000147815.2. Classification (NCBI taxonomy): domain Bacteria; kingdom Bacillati; phylum Actinomycetota; class Actinomycetes; order Kitasatosporales; family Streptomycetaceae; genus Streptomyces; species Streptomyces violaceusniger. The sequence continues at coordinate 4,389,154 of NC_015957.1, forward strand.
GCCGGAGGAGACCTCAGCCTGCTCGTTGGGCCCCGTGTCCTTTCCCTCGGCCGCCGCCAGCCTGCGGTTGCGCTGGACCGAGGAGAAGAAGGACCAGGCGATGAGGACGACGCCGACGAGGCCCGTGATGACCTCGTGGATCTCGTACTGGATGGTGACGAGCAGGATCACGGCCAGGGCGCCGATCGCGTAGTGCGCGCCGTGCTCCAGGTAGATGTAGTCGTCGAGGGTGCCCTGGCGGACCAGGTAGACCGTGAGCGAGCGGACGTACATCGCGCCGATGCCGAGGCCGAGCGCCATCAGGACGATGTCGTTGGTGATCGCGAAGGCGCCGATGACGCCGTCGAAGGAGAAGGACGCGTCCAGGACCTCCAGGTAGAGGAACATGAAGAACGCGGCCTTGCCGGCCATCACGACCGCCGGGACCTTCTTGCCGCTCTTCTTGGCCTCTTCCTCGGCCTCGTGCTCGCGCTCCTCCTCTTCCTCGAGCTTGTTCTCGAAGTAGCCGGAGAGGCCGGCGACGATCAGGTAGGTGATCACGCCCGCGACGCCGGCGATCAGGACGGTCTCCGTCTTGTCCGTATGGATGCCGCCGTGCTGGTGGGCGTTGGTGGCGAAGGTCATCGCGGAGACGAGCAGCACGATGAGCGCGATGCAGACGGAGAGCATGTCGACCTTGCCGAGCTTGGCGAGCGGACGCTCCAGCCAGCCGAGCCACTTGATCTCCCGCTCCTCGAAGATGAAGTCGAGGAAGATCATCAACAGGAACATGCCACCGAAGGCGGCGATCGACGGGTGGGCGTCGGTCACCAACTGCTGGTACTTGTCCTTGTCGTCGAGCGCGAGCCGTACCGCTTCGATCGGACCGATCTTGGCGCTGATGGCGACGATCACGACCGGGAAGACCAGGCGCATACCGAAGACCGCGATCAGGACGCCGATGGTGAGGAAGATCTTCTGCCAGAAGGCATTCATCTTCTTCAGGATCCCGGCGTTGACCACGGCGTTGTCGAAGGAAAGCGAGATCTCGAGGATGGACAGGATCGCCACGATCCCGAAGCCGGTCCACCCCCCGTAGAACACCGCCGCGACCAGGCCGAGCGCGGTGACTGCGAACGACCAGCCGAACGTTTTCAGAAGCACTGGCTACCCAATCGTTTTGTACGGAGCTCCCCCGCACGGTACCTGACTTTGCGAAACATTGACCCCCAAGTGCAGAGCGATGCGGTTGCGGTACTAGGAACTGCGGATGAGTCAGCAACCCGTGGGCCGTCACGAACCTTTCCGACGCCGTTCATGACCGCTCGGGCGGAGACGGTGCTCCCTTCAGGTGCTCCCTTCAGAGCAGACTCTCGTCCCGGACTGTCCAGCCTGTCCCCAGCTCACGGCGCAGAGCGACCAAGGCCGCGTGCGCCCGCCGCTTGAAGGCCTGCCGCTCCTCGTCCGACCACGGCGACGGGTTCGGCGGATACTTCCAGTCGATCGACGACTGATACCACTCGGACAACTTCGCCAGTTCTTCTCGGGTGGCCGGGCTGATCGGCAGCCTGTCCAGCTCACAGGGGTAGCCGTACGGGCTGTCCATGTCCTCCGGCCACAGAGGGGTGTCCACGCCGGCCTCGAAGAAGAAACGCAGGTAGCGGATCATGCGGCATCCTCTCAGGCGCCCCGGGTACGGCACGGGCGGGGACTGCCCTTTCGGGCAGCGCCGTACGGCCGCGGTGCGGTCGGTCGTACGGCGTGCCGCGGCGGTCAGCCGTCCTGCGGGCGGTTCCGTCGCGCGTCGAGCCGTTCCCGCTGGGGCAGGACCGTGTACTTCGGATCCTCCGCCGACCGCATCCCGGCGTGGAACACCCCGAAACGGGTGCAGGCGGAGGCCGCCAGCAGGGCCGCGCCGCTGAGGGCCGCGGCTGTGCGGCTGCGGCGGCCGAGGAGGGCGCCGCCGAGCGCGCCCGCCGCCGAAAGCGCCTCGGCGGCGCGCATCAGCCGGCCCGCCCGGCCCTCGCGGTAGGTTTCGGCGACCACACCGAGCCGCCGCTCCATGGCCTTGACGGCGGCGGTCTCCACCGCCGTGCCGAGGAGCGCGACCCCGCGCGCCGGGGCGTTCTCGGCGACCGGCGAGACCAGCAGGGCCATACCGCCCGCCGCCGCGGCCGCCGAGCCGACGAAGACGAACGGCAGTTCCCGGTAGCCGTCGTGCCATGCGGGGACGGCCGTGTCGGCGGCCAGCACGGCCGTGTACGAGGCGACCGCCGGGCCCAGCAGCGCCGCCGCCACCGTGGCCGCCCGTCCGGCGCGCGGCAGCCGCCCGGCCACGCCCGAGGCGGCGGCCGCCCCGGCCACCGGGCCGTAGGCCGCCAGCAGCCATGAGCCGACGCTCATCGGCGAGGTGGGCTTGAAGACCCGCAGCATATTCGCGAACCGCCCGGGGCGTCCGAGGTCGTGGATCAGCGCGGCGGTGGACCCGGTGAGGGCGGCTACCGAGGACACCTTGAGCGCGCGGGCCATGGCCGGACGGCCGGTCAGCTCGGCACCCGCCGCGAGCACCGAGCCGGCGCCCGCGAGCCCGCCGAGGAAGAAGTAGCCCGCGATGTCCCGAGGGCGCCAGGTGGGCGGGTTGAGCACCGGCCGCCCGTAGTAGGAGGTGAACTCCGCCCGGGGGACCATCGGCTGATCGCCCTTGCGGCCCTTCCCGCCCTTCCCGCCCCTGCGGCGGCGCCGCTCGCCGTTGCCCATCCCCTTGCCGACCAGCGCGTCACGGCCCGGCCGGGCGCCGCGGATGCCATCACGGGTGACGTCCGACTCGCTCATCGGCCCCTCCTTCCGGTACGGCGCCCGCGCACACTGCCGTGGGCCGCGAACACGGCGGCCACGCCGCCGAGCAGGGTCAGTGCCGCGGCACCGGCGTGCCGCCACATCGAGGGCAGATCCCGGGTGGTGACGACCGGGTCCGGCGGCAGCCCGTACACCTCCGGCTCGTCCAGCAACAGGAAGAAGGCACCGTCGCCGCCGACGCCGTCCTCCGGGTCGTCTCCGTACAGCCGGGCGTCCGCCACCCCCACCCGGTGCAGCTCCTCGACCCGGGCGGCGGCGCGCTCGCGCAGCTCGTCCAGGGGGCCGAACTGGATGGAGTCGGTGGGGCACGCCTTGGCGCACGCGGGTTCCTGGCCGGCGCCCAGCCGGTCGTAGCACAGGGTGCACTTATGGGCCCCGCCGTCCTCGGGCCGTACGTCGATGACCCCGTACGGGCAGGCGGGCACGCAGTAGCCGCAGCCGTTGCAGATGTCGTCCTGGACCACCACGGTCCCGAACTCGGTGCGGAACAGCGCACCGGTCGGACAGACGTCCAGGCACGCCGCGTGGGTGCAGTGCTTGCACACGTCCGAGGCCATCAGCCACCGCAGCCCGGTCTGCCCGTCGGCGGACGGGGACGGCGCCGGGGAGGTGGGGGTGATCGCCGCCTCCTCGACCGGGGTCCCGGAGCCCCGCGCCGCGAGGGCCAGCACATCGACATCGCTGTGGTCGACCGCCGCCTCGGCCCGGCCCAGCGGCTTGCTCTGCTCGATGAAGGCCACATGGCGCCAGCTGGAGGCGTCAAGGCCCTGGGTGTTGTCGAAGGACATGCCGGTGAAGTCCAGCCCGTCCTCCGGGATGGCGTTCCACTCCTTGCACGCCACCTCGCACGCCTTGCAGCCGATGCACACCGAGGTGTCGGTGAAGAAGCCGACCCGGGGCGGATGCCCGTCGTGTCCGGCGTCCCCGGCCACGTCCGGTTCGGCTCCGGCCAGCAGATTGCGGCCGATCAGTGACGAGCGCCGGGAGGTGTCGGTCATCCCCGCACCTCCGTTCCGGTCCGCGCCGTGATTCCGGCGCGCCGCCGATAGTCTTCGAGCAGGGCCGTCAGCTCCGGGCCGCGGGGGCGGCGGCCGGGACGGATGTCGGCGCTCAGCGCCTTCACCTCCTGGATGTGGACATTCGGGTCGAGGATGATCGCGGACAGCTCATTGGCGGCGTCCCCGCGCGTGTAGCCGTTGGGGCCCCAGTGGTACGGGAGCCCGATCTGATGCACCGTGCGGCCCCCGGCCCTGATCGGGGACATCCGCTCGGTGACCATCACCCGGGCCTCGATCACTCCGCGCGCGCTGACCAGCGTCGCCCAGCCGGTGTGCTCCAGATGCCGCTCGGCGGCCAGCTCGGGAGAGACCTCGCAGAAGAACTCCGGCTGCAGCTCGGCCAGATACGGTGTCCAGCGGCTCATCCCGCCCGCGGTGAAGTGCTCGGTGAGCCGGTAGGTGGTGATCATGTACGGGAACACCTCGCTGCCCGGCTCGTCCCCGCTGGGATGGAAGGCATTGTGCTCATCGGAGATCACCTCCCGGACCGGATTGCGCTGCTGGTCCGGGTAGAGGGGATTGCGCACCGGTGAGTCCTGCGGCTCGTAGTGCGTCGGCAGCGGCCCGTCCACCAGCCCGGCCGGGGCGTACAGCCATCCCTTGCCGTCGGCCTGCATGATGAACGGATCCACTCCGCTGAGCGCGTCCGGGCCCCGGGCGTCCTCGGGCGGGCGGTAGGAGGGCGCCCGGTCGGGGATGAAGTCCGGGATGTCATGGCCGGTCCACCGCTCCTGGTCCGCGTCCCACCACACCAGCGCCTTGCGCTCGCTCCACGGCCGGCCGGCGGGATCGGCCGAGGCGCGGTTGTAGAGGATGCGGCGGTTGGCGGGCCAGGCCCAGGCCCATTCGGCGGCGATCCAGTCCTGCTCGGTATGCGGTTTGCGGCGGGCGGCCTGGTTGACGCCGTCGGCGTACACCCCGCAGTAGATCCAGCAGCCGCAGGAGGTGGAGCCGTCGTCCTTCAGTTCGGTGTACGCGCTGAGCGGCGCGCCCCGCGCGTCACGGCCGTTGATCTCGGCCAGGACCGCCTCGGCGCTGGGCTCGGCGAGCGGGCCCTCGGTGGGATAGGACCAGGCCAGATCGTGGACGGCCCGGTCCATGGGGTCGGTGGAGTCCTTCAGCCGCTCCTTGACCAGCCGCCCCAGGTGGTACATGAACCACAGATCGCTGCGTGCCTCGCCGTCCGGCTCCTTGGCCGCGAAATGCCACTGCAGCATCCGGTTGGTGTTGGTGAAGGAGCCGGACTTCTCGGTGTGGGCGGCGGCGGGGAAGAAGAACACCTCGGTGGCGATGTCCTCGGTGCGCAGCTCGCCGGTCTCGATCTCCGGTCCGTCCTGCCACCAGGTGGCGGACTCGATGAGGGAGAAGTCGCGGACGACCAGCCAGTCCAGGTTGGCCATGCCCAGCCGCTGCATCTTGGTGTTGGCCGAGCCCACAGCGGGGTTCTCACCCATCAGGAAGAAGCCCTTGCAGACTCCGTTCAGCATCTCCATCACGGTGTGGTAGGTGCTGTGGGAGCCGGTCAGCCGGGGCAGATGGCCGAAGCAGTAGTCGTTGTCGGCGTGTGCGGCGTCGCCGTAGTACGCCTTGAGCAGGCTGACGACATAGGAGCGCATCTCGCCCCAGAACCCCTTCTCGGTCTTTATGGCCTCGACGAAGGTGTCCAGGTCCTCGTGCGCGTGGGCATGCGGCATCGGGATGTAACCGGGGAGCATGTTGAACAGGGTCGGGATGTCGCTGGAGCCCTGGATGCTGGCGTGGCCGCGCAGCGCCTGGATGCCACCGCCGGGGCGGCCGATGTTGCCGAGCAGTAGCTGAAGGATGCTCGCGGTGCGGATGTACTGGGCGCCCACGGTGTGCTGGGTCCAGCCGACGGCGTACACGAACTCCGAGGTGCGGTCCGGACCCGAGTTCTCCACCAGCGCGCGGCACACCTCCAGGAACGTGTCCTGGGGAATCCCGCAGGTCTCCTCGACCATCTCGGGTGTGTAGCGGGAGAAGTGACGCTTGAGGATCTGGTAGACGCAGCGCGGATGCTCCAGGGTGCGGTCCGTGGGGACCTCCGGGGGGATGGGCGCGCCGCCGGAGCCATGGGACTCGGAGTAGGCCGCCATCGAGACAGACGCGCCCTTGCGGGTGCGCTCCTCGTACAGCTCGTCGGGCGCCCCCTGCGGGGCCTGGACCTGGGCGCCCTCGTAGCTCCAGGTGGAGATGTCGTAGTGGCCGGTCGCCGGGTCGAGGCCGGAGAAGATCCCCGCCAGATCCTCGGTGTCCTCGAACTCCTCGCCGACGATGGTCGAGGCGTTGGTGTACTCCAGGACGTAGTCGCGGAAGTCGTGGCCGCCGGTGAGCACGTGGTTGATGATGCCGCCGAGGAAGGCGATGTCGGTGCCGGCCCGGATCGGCACATACAGATCGGCCAGCGCGCTGGTGCGGCTGAAGCGCGGATCGACATGGATGACCTTCGCGCCGCGCGCCTTGGCCTCCATCACCCACTGGAAGCCCACGGGATGGGCCTCGGCGAAGTTGGAGCCCTCGATCACGATGCAGTCCGAGTTCTGCAGATCCTGCAGAAAGGTGGTGGCGCCGCCACGGCCGAAGGAGGTGCCGAGCCCGGCGACGCTGGAGGAGTGGCAGACCCGGGCCTGGTTCTCCACCTGGATCACCCCGAGCCCCGTCCACAACTTCTTGATGAGGTAGTTCTCTTCGTTGTCCAAGGTGGCGCCGCCGAGGCTGGCGATCCCCAGGGTGCGGTTGACGCTGACCCCGTCCTGCTCCCACTGCCAGCCCTCGCGGCGGGTGCGGACCACCCGTTCGGCGACCATGTCCATCGCGGTGTCCAGGTCCAGCCGCTCCCATTCGGTGCCGTACGGGCGGCGGTAGAGCACCTCGTGGCGCCGGGACTCGCCGGTGGTGAGCTGGAGGGATGCCGAGCCCTTGGGGCACAGCCGGCCGCGGCTGACCGGTGAGTCGGGGTCGCCCTCGATCTGCACCACCCGGCCGTCCTTCACATAGACGTTCTGGGCACACCCCACCGCGCAGTAGGGGCACACCGACTTGACCACCTTGTCGGCCGTGACGGTGCGGGGGCGCTGCTCACGGGTGGCGGCCGAGGTGGCGGCGGCGCCGCGGCCGAGCGGGTCGCTTCCGGTCAGCTGGCGGTAGACAGGCCATTCCCGGATCCATGTACGTACGCCCATCGCCCGTCCTTTCGCGCTGTTCTGCCCCGCACCGGCCCATCGGCATGGTCGGATACGGCGCATGGGTTCCCGTCTCGAGGCTTTTCACACCCCGCCCGCGCCCGGATGCGCCGGATCACCGGTCGTGGGGGTGGACGCCTGCCGTACCGGCTGGGTGGCCGTGGCCCTGTGCGAGGAGGGCCGCTTCGCCGGGGCGGATACCGCCGGCGGGCTGAGCGAACTGCTCGGCCGGTTTCCGGACGCCGCCGTGGTGGCGGTCGACATGCCGCTGGGGATGCTGACGGCCGGATGGCGCGAGGCGGAGGCCCTGGCCGTGGCGATGGTGGCCCCGCACCGCTCCCGGGTCTTCCCGGTGCCGCCGCGCGAGGTCTGGGAGGCGGACGACTACGACGACGCCAATCTGCGCTGCCGGGCCCGGACCGGTCAGGGGCTGAGCCGTCAGACCTGGGGGCTGGCCGCGAAGCTGCGCGAGGCCAACGCCTGCCGCGACGGGGGCGACCACCGGCTCAACGAGGTCCATCCCGAGGTCTCCTTCGCCGCCGTCAACAGGGGGCGGCCCGTGGCCTGGAGCAAGAAGAGCTGGAACGGCCAGGCCGTGCGCCGCCGGTTGCTGGAGGACCAGGGCATCGTCCTGCCCGACGACCTCGGACCGGCCGGCCGGGTGCCGCCCGACGACGTCCTGGACGCCGCGGTGGCGGCCTGGAGCGCGCGGCGGATCGCGCTCGGGGCCGCCCGGAGCCTTCCCGATCCGCCTCAGGAGGCGGACACCGGGCTGCGCGCCGCGATCTGGTACTGACCGAGCCCCGTGCGGATGGCGGGAGGCCGCCCGAGCCGTGCCTCGGGCGGCCTCCCCTTCCCCCCACCCCCTGGAGATGGACCTATGGGGTGCCCGGCGGACCTTTCCCCTCCCCGCCCCTGACCGTCGCCAGGGGCGGGGAGAGCGCGGCCTGCCGCAAGCGGCAAGATCCGCCGGACACTTCCTCGATGGGCGGCGTGCGTCCGGTGTGAGCCGTCAGACGCTGACGCCGCGTGAGCGCAGATAGGCGAGCGGGTCGATGTCGGACCCGTAGTGCGGGCCGGTGCGGACCTCGAAGTGGAGATGCGGTCCGGTGGCGTTCCCGGTGTTGCCGGACCGGGCGATCCGGCCGCCCGCCTCGACGGACTGCCCGGTGCGGACCGTCAGCGCCGACAGATGCGCGTAGTGGGTGTAGAGGCCGTCGGCGTGGCGGATGATCACCTGGTAGCCGAAGGCGCCGCTCCACCCCGCCGCCACCACGGTGCCCGGGGCGGCCGCGCGCACCGAGGTGCCGATGGGAACCGCGAAGTCCACGCCGGTGTGACGGCCGCTCGCCCACCGCGCGCCGCGGATGCCGTACGCCGCGCTGACCGTCCCGCCGACCGGGGCCATATGCGGGCGGGCGGCCGCCTTGCGGACCACCGTGTGGCTCGAGATCGCCGAGGCGCGGTGGCGGGGCGCCGCCTTGCGCACGTGCCGGGCGCCCGAGGGCAGGGCCAGCCGCTGCCCCGGGTGGATCAGATGGGGATTGGGGCCGATGGTCCCGCGGTTGGCGTGGTACAGCGCCTTCCAGCCACCGCTGACCGACGCACGCGCGGCGATGCGGGAGAGCGTGTCGCCGCGGACGACCGCGTAGGAGCCGGACGCCGCGCGCCGGGCGGTGTGCTGCCGGGCCCGGGACTTCGCGGCGGACTTGGCCGACTTCTTGGCGGGCTCGGCCGGGTGCTCGGCGCGGGGTTCAGCACTGCGGCTCGCCACCTCGGCGGGCGGGCCGGACCAGGACAGCCGGCCGCGGACGGAGCAGACCGGCCACGCGCCCGGGCCCTGTTTGCTCAGGACCACCTCCGCCACGGTCATCTGCTGGGCCTTGGGCGCCAGATCGGCCCGCGCGGCGTAGGCGGTGCCGCCGAACGCCGCCCAGGTGTGCTGGGAGAACTGCAGCCCGCCGTAGTAGCCGTTGCCGGTGTTGATGTGCCAGTTGCCCCCGCTCTCGCACTTGGCGACCCGGTCCCAGGTGCCGGCCGAGGCCGCGTGGGCGGGGCCGGTGACGAGGAGCGGCAGGACGATGCCGACACCGCCGGCGGTGAGGGCCGCGCACAGCGGGGAGATCCGGCTGGGCGATGCGGGGCGTCGGTGACTTCCTCGTACGGTCATGAGGCTGGTTCCTCTCGACACAACGGCGCTCGACGTGCCCTCCGGAGGACCCGGCGGGCTGTACGAGTACCGCAGCCCGGCCCCGCAGGTCACAAGGCGCAGGGGGCCTCATGGACGGCCGCGCGCCGCCCGGTGCCACCCCGAAATCGACTGACGCTCCGTCAGGTGGGCGGCGGGAGGCGCATGGGGGGCCGGGGGCGCACGGCCGCCGACGGGGCGGGTCCGGCGGGCCGGGGCGGATGCGGGCGATCATGCCCCGCTGGACGTCCTCGTGCGGCGGGAAATGATTCTCCGGGGCGCCTGAGGGGGCGGACGCTATTCCGCCGGATTCGTCTCCGGATGATCGGTGACCGATCCCGGGCGGCCTGCGGGGCGAATTGCGGCCGGGGCATGAACAGTTGAAGCGCGGACGAGCGGCGGGCGGCTCAATACGACGCCCGGGGCGGGCCGGACGTGCGGCGCGGGATCTTCCTCGGCGCTATTGCCTCGCCGCCCGGTCAAGATCGGCCGCTTGGCGGCCGGGCCGCGGCGGGCGGCCGTAACCGCGCGGCACCGCGCTGGAACCGGCCGTTCCGCTCTTCCTGCCGGCAACCGGAGAATGCCGGGGAGTGGAGGAGAGAGGGGAGAGCGGGAGGCCGAGCGAGGGGCGGGAATGAGGACGGCCTTGCGGTGGAGCGGGGGAAGAGGGGGACGCCTGAGCGAACGCGCCGGGCGGGCCCGGCGGCGTTTCCCTGTGTGCGGTGGGAGCTTGAAACGTAATCTACGGCGGTGTGCCGCCGACCGCGGCGTTCAGCGGCGGGGCCGGCCGGGAACGGGGGTGGCCCGCGCGAAGACGCGAGGCGAGATGGTGCGGGCCGAGGATGGCGGGCGCGGAACCTCGACCCCGGCTCGTATCTTCTCCGGCATCCGGTATGGCTCGCCGAACAGGGGCGCTGCTTGGCGCCCGGACCAACTCGCCGACGTTCGAACGGACTTGACTCGGCGTTTACCGTATCTCTTGTCGTGCATCGCCGCGCCGACCGCCCCTGCGCCGCGGCAGTTCTCCGAAAAGAGCCGGTCGTCATGGCGGCCGGGAACTGGCGGAGAATCACGCGGTCTGTGTATAGCGGGAAGCACGCCGCCGCGCATATCATTGCCTCACATCGACTTCCCCCCTTCGAGCCGCTCTCAGGGGCGGCCCCGAAATCATCACCCTTCACCCCGCCGGCCCGGGACCCCGGGCGACGCCGGAGACCGCGCTTTTCCCGCGATCTCGTCCGCCGCTCCAGGGAAACGGTCGAATTCGGGTTCCTGCCGACGGGAGGCGCAGCGCGCCTACGTCATGTGCCGGTGGTCACCGGCCGTGCGCGGCGGGGCATTCGGCGTACTCCGTGCTACGTCCTGCCGCCGGACGCCGGGCCGGGGGCGCATGGCGGAGCCGGGGCGTGCCATGAAACGCCGGTCGGGCACCGGGCGAGCGCTCAGGAGCGCTCCGACCGGCCGATCGGCGACACGACCCCCGGGTGGGGCCCGGGGTAGGGTTGCCGCGTGGCGATCGTTGTCGAGCTGACCTCCTATCCCGTCAAGGGCTGCGCGGGCGTTCCCGTATCCGAGGCGCTGCTGACGGAGGCGGGTCTGCGGCACGACCGCAGCTTCATGGTCATCGGCGAGGACGGAGAGTGCCGCACCCAGCGGCGCGATCCCCGCCTCGCCGTCATCCGCCCCGCCATCGACCCGGACGGCACCCGGCTCACCCTGTCGGCACCCGGCGAGGGTGACGTGGCCATCGACGTCGACACCACCTCCGCCCGGCGCGAGGTCGAGCTGTTCCACAACCCCTTCCTCGGTATCGACCAGGGCGATGCCGCCGCCGCGTGGCTATCGCAGGTGCTGGGCGCGCCGAGCAGGCTGGTGCGGGTGCCCCCGGAGCACGGCCGGGTGACCGAAGGATGGATCCCCGGCACCTGTGGCTACGCCGACAGCGGCGCCGTGCACCTCGTCTCCCGGGCCAGCCTGGACGGGCTGAACCAGCGGATCGCCGAGGCGGGCGGCGCCGCGCTGCCCATGAACCGCTTCCGCCCCGGCATCGTGCTCGGCGGATGGGACGAACCCCATCGGGAGGACCGGATCCGCAGAATTGCCATCGGCGGCGCCGAGCTGGGCTTCGCCAAGCCCACCGCCCGGTGCGTCGTGACGACCGTCGATCAGAGCAAGGGCGTCAAGGCGGGCCCGGAGCCACTGCGCACCCTGGCCGGCTACCGGCGCGGCCCGGGTGGCGCCACCCTGTTCGGCTGCCAGTTCTCCGTGACCCGCACCGGAAAGCTGGCGGTCGGCGATGAGGTGCACGTCATCGAGTGGGACGGGCCGCCGCCGGGGGAGTGACCGGGAGCGCTCGGACCGACGCGAGCGCTCAGACCGACGCGAGTACCTTGGCGAAGCTGTCCAGGAGCTGGGCGGCGCCCTCCTCGGCCTGGGCGCACTGCTCCTGCGGCGGGGCCGGCTGCCGGAGCACCACCCGGGTCCGGCCGTCGCCCAGCTCGGCGAAGGTGGCGGTCATCTCCATGACCCCCTGCGGAAGGTCCAGGGTCCACACCAGCCGCTCCTGGCCGACCACCTCGCGGTAGACGCCGCGCATCGGCATCTCGCCCCCGGGAGTGGCGATGTTCGCCTTCCAGGCGCCGCCCGGCCGGACGTCGAGGGCGACGGATTCGGGGGTGGCGCCGAACCAGCGGGCGAAGTACTCCGGCTCGGTCCACACCCGCCACACCGTCTCGCGTGGTGCGTCCAGGTCCCGGGTGACGGTGATCTCGGTGTCGCTCATGGTCTCTCCTCGGTGAGCGGGAAGTGTCGTCACGCATCAGACCGGCCCGCCGCGCGGAACTCATCGGTCCTGGCTCAGCAGCCTTCCGTCCTCCCGGCCGATCCAGTACCGGCGCAGCACATCGAGGACCACCGACACTTCGCAGGCGGTGATGCCGGGGAGTTTCGCCAGATCGTGGGTGAGCAGCTCGGCGAGGCCGTCCTCGTCCCGGAACACCCCGTGGTGGATCACCGAGGAGGTGCCCGCGACGATCGAGACATAGCGCGCCGAGGCGTGCCGGGCCAGCGCGTCGGCCACTTCCTGGATGGCCCCGGGGGCGGCATGCAGCTCGATCACGACCTCCAGCGCATGGCCGAGCAGCGCCGGTTCGATCTCCACACGGGGCCGTACCAGACCGCGCTGGAGGAGCGACTGGGCCAGCCGGTAGGCGGTGGACCGGCTGATGCCGAGCCCGCGCGCCACATCGGCGGCGCTCGCCCGGGCGTCCTGGCGCAGCAGCTCCACGGCCCGCAGTTCGTCGTCGCTGAACTCGGTGACGGCGGTGGGCTCCGCCACCGGATCGGCGACCTCCCGCAGCGCCCGCACCTGGGCGTCGTCCAGCCGCCGCAGCCGCCAGGAGTCGGACTTCGCCGTCGCCCTGAGCACCAGTTCGGTATGGGCCGACCGCACCCCGGGGACGGACGGGATCCGGGTCATCAGCAGCTCCCGGGCCCGGCCGCGCCGGGTCGCGTGCAGGGAGCAGTAGACATCGGTGCGGCCCGTGGTCGTGGCGACGAACGGTATCTCGGGCAGCTCGGACAGCCGCCGGGCCACCTGCCACGCCTGCCCCGGGGCCGTGGTCACCCAGACGTGCATGGGGTTGCCCTCGGCCAGCATGGGCCACTCCACTTGCCCGATCACCCGCAGCAGCCGCTCCTCCCCGAGCCGGGTCAGCCGGCGGCCGACGGTGCTGGCCGAGGTGCCGAGCACCTCGGCGAGCGCGCTCAGTGGCGCCCTCGGCGCCACCTGCAGGGCGGCCACCAGATCGAGGTCGGCGTCGTCGAGTACCGGTGGTGTGGTGGGAACGGCTGCCATGGATACGAATCTATCGTGCACTTGGTGCTGCACGCGTGAATCATTCTTGCGTTACAACACTTTTACTTGCCTCATTCCGTCATGCCTTCTCTAATGGACGACCACTACTGCGTCGCCGACGAAGGAGTGCGGACGGTGAGTTCCAAAGACACCACGACCACACCCGACAACACGCCCGGGAAGACACCCGGCACCACACCCGGCGAAACGCCTCCCGACGCGCCCGGGGAGTCCTCGGCGGCCCTGTCCGCACTGCTCCGGGTGCTCGGGGCCGTCGAGCGCGCGGGCAATAAACTTCCCCATCCCTTCTGGCTGTTCGCGATCCTCAGCGTCCTCCTCGCGCTGATCAGCTGGGGGCTGGCCACCGCGGACGTCTCCGCCGTCGATCCGGCGGGCGGCAAGACCGTGGCGGTGCGCAGCCTGATCTCGGTCGACGGGGTGCGGTCGATGATCAGCGACGCGATCACCAACTACGCCACCTTCCCACCGCTCGGCACGATCCTGGTCGTCATGCTCGGTGTCGCCGTCGCCGACCGTTCGGGGCTGCTCGCGGCGATGCTGCGGGCCGGTGTCGCCAAGGTCCCGGCGCGCTGGATGACCTTCGCCCTGGCCTTCACCGCGATGGTCGCCCACGTCGCGTCCGACGCCGCCTATGTGGCGCTGGTCCCCCTGGGCGGGCTGGCCTTCCGGGCCGTCGGGCGCAGTCCGCTCCTGGGGATCGTGGTGGCCTTCGTGGGCGTATCGGCGGGCTATGACGCCAGCCCGCTGATCACCCCCATGGACGCGGTCCTGTCCGGGCTGACCACGGCCGCCGCGCACACCGTGGACCCCGGCTATGTCGTCACCCCGCTGTCGAACTACTTCTTCTCCCTCGCCTCCTCGGTGGTGCTGGCCGCCGTGATCACCTTCGTCACCGAGAAGGTGCTGGTGAAGCGGGTGGCGGCGCTTCCGCCCGAGCCCGAGGAGGCGGCCGGGGACACCACCGGGGAGACCGGGCGGACCACGGAGGTCGAGCTCGCCCTGGCACTCGAGGAGCGCCGCGGGCTGCGCCACGCCACCATCGCCCTCTTCGTCTTCCTCGCGTTGGTCGTGGTGGCGATGATCCCCACCGGGTCACCGCTGCGCGGCGAGGGCGGCAGCATCGTCGAATCGCCCGTGCTCTCCGGTATCGCCGTGGTGCTCGGACTGCTCTTCGCCCTCCTCGGCGCGGTCTACGGACGTGCGGCCGGTACCGTGCGCGGCGGCCGTGACATCCCGGACTTCATGGCGCAGGGCATGCGGGAGATGGCCCCCATCCTGGTGCTGTTCTTCGCCATCTCCCAGTTCCTCGCCTACTTCAAGTGGACCGGCGTCGGCCAGGTGCTCGCCATCCGCGGCGCCGATCTGCTCAAGGACCTCGGGGTGACCGGCCCGGTCGCCTTCGTCGGCATCGTGCTGGTGTGCACAGTGATCAATCTGGCGATGACCAGCGGTTCGGCCATGTGGGCGCTGGTGGCCCCGGTCTTCGTGCCGATGCTGATGCTGTTGCACATCCCCCCGGAGGCCACCCAGGCCGTCTACCGCATCGCCGACTCCTGCACCAACGCCATCACCCCGATGAGCGCCTACTTCGTCATGGCGCTCGGCTTCCTCCAGCGCTACCGGCGCTCCGCCGGAATCGGCACCCTCGCCTCGCTGACCCTGCCGCTCTCGGTGGCCATGCTGGTGGCCTGGACCCTGCTCTTCTACGCCTGGTGGGCGCTGGGCATTCCACTCGGCCCCGGCGCGCCCGTCCGCTGATCCCCGGCCGCTCCCGCACCCACGCCACCTCGGGAAGGATCCCCTCGAATGACCCCCTCCGATCTCGCCGCCGCCACCGCCCGGGTGCTGCCCGAGATGACCGAAGACCTACGGACGCTGGTGGAGCTGGAGACGCCGAGCGATGACAAGCGGCTGCTGGACGCCGGGCTCGCCACGATCAGCGGCTGGCTCGTCGACCGGCTCGGCGAGCCGGACGGAACGGAGCGCCACGACGGCGGGACCTACGGCGATGTGCTGGTCGTGACCTACCGCGGCACGGCCCCCGGCACCGTGCTGCTGCTGTGCCACTACGACACGGTCTGGCCGGCCGGAACACTCGCCGAATGGCCCTTCCGGATCGAGGACGGCCGGGCCGGCGGACCCGGTGTCTTCGACATGAAAACGGGTCTGGTGCAAGCTGTCTGGACCCTGCGGCTGCTGCGCGAGCTGGAGCTTCCGCACCCCTCGGTGCGGCTGCTGCTGGGCGGCGACGAGGAGATCGGCAGCCCCGCCTCCCGGCGCCATATCGAGCGGTTGAGCGAGGACGTCCTGGCCACGCTGGTCTTCGAGGCATCGCTGGACGGGGCGCTCAAGACCTCCCGCAAGGGCGTCGGGCTGTTCGATGTGACCGCCTACGGCATCGAATCGCATGCGGGACTCGACCCGTTCGCGGGCGCGAGCGCCATCCACGCGCTGGCCGAGGTCGTCCCGCAGATCGCCGCGCTCAGCGCCCCGGAGCGCGGAACCACGGTGAACGTGGGACTGATCAACGGTGGCACCGGACGCAATGTGATCGCCGCACAGGCGAGCTGCGGTATCGACATCCGGATCGCCGAACCGGAGGAGATGAAGCGGATCGACACCGCGCTGCACGCCCTCGCCCCCTCCGACCAGCGGGTGCGGCTGACCGTCACCGGTGAGTGGAACCGCCCGCCGATGGTCCCCAACGATCCGTCCCGCCGACTGTTCGAGCAGGCCCACGCGGTCGCCGCGGAACACGGCTGGGAGCTGGAGGAGACCGCGGTCGGCGGGGCCAGCGACGGCAACTTCGTCTCCGCGCTCGGCCGTCCGGTCCTCGACGGGCTCGGTGCCCTCGGCTCAGGCGCCCACGCCCGCCATGAGCACACGGTGCTCGCCCCGATCCCGGCCCGTACCGCGCTCGCCGTCGGTCTGCTGCGGGCGCTGGCGGCGGACGCCTCGTAACGGCTGACACCGACGGCCGGACGGCCGGAAACCCGTGGGCCGCCGCCGTGTCCGGACACGGCGGCGGCCCACGGTGGCACCGGCGCGGCAGTGGAGAGCGGGCCGGTGCACGGGAGGCGTGTCAGGAGATGAGGAAATCGGCCTCGCCCGCCTTGGCGCCCTCGATGAACGCCATGATCTCGTTGCGGGTGTAGATCAGTGCCGGACCGTCCGGATCGGTCGACTGACGGATCGCGACCCGGCCGTCGTCCAGCCTCATGGCCTCGACGCAGTTGCCGCCGTTGCCACCGCTCCACGGCTTGTGCCAGCCCTCGCTGCCGAGGTCGCTCGCGCGCATGCCGTTGTGAATGCGATCCATTCCGATCAGAGCTCCTTGCGGAAATCACGGAGGATTTCCTTTGTGCGTCGTGCGGTTGCCGCCTGGGCCGCCATGCGGTCCAGGGCCTCCAGATGGGAGGCCACCTCGATGCGCTCATCCAGGTAGACGGCGCCGGTCAGGTACTCGACGTAGACCATGTCCGGCAGTTCGGGAACAGCGAAGCGGAAGAGGACGAAGGGCCCATAGGTGCCCGGATGGTGTCCGGAGGTGAACTCCGAGATCTGCAGGGTGATGTGCGGCATCTCGACGGACTCCAGCAGCCGGTCGATCTGGTCGCGCATCACCGCCGCCGAACCCACCTGGCGGCGCAGCACCGTCTCGTCCATCACCACCCACAGACGGGGCGCGTCCCGCCGGGTGAGCAGCGTCTGCCGCTCCATGCGCAGCGCCACATGGCGCTCCGCCTGCCGGGGAGCGGACTGGCCGACCGCGCCGGTCTGCATGACCGCGTGGGCGTACTCCTCGGTCTGGAGCAGTCCGGGGACGAAATGCGGCTCGTACGCCCGGATCATCTCGGCCGCGCCCTCCAGGCTGACATGCACGCTGAACCAGTCCGGGAGAATGTCGTGGAACCGCTGCCACCAGCCGGGCTTGTTGGCCTCCTCGGTCAGGGTGATGAAGGAATCGAGTTCCTCGCCGGTGATCCCGTAGGCGTCCAGCAGCATCTGCACATACGGAACCTTCAGCGCGACCTCGGCGGTCTCCATGCGGCGGACGGTGGCGGGCGCGACCCGCAGCACTCTCGCCGCCTCGTCCCGCTTGAACCCCGCCTTTTCCCGCAGGTCCTGCAGCCTCTTGCCGAGGACGACCTGACCCACGGTCGGGGCCGACCGCGGTTCGCTCACCTGAAATCCCTCCCTGACCTCCCCAACACTGATGTTCGCAGTGTGCCATGGCCAATGCGGAACGGACACATTGCACTTACGACTCTGCATTGTTCAGAGTGCCCCTTGCCAAGTGTGCGCGGCGGTGCGCATAGTTGCGTCATGATCCCGTTACCGCGTTCTGCCGCGGCGACCGCAGGCGCGAGCGGCCCGACCTTTGTGAAGTGCCCCTAGATGACGTACGCCTTCGCCGGTGCGCTGACCGGCCTCGTCCGCGGCCGGTTCGGCCGGCGCGGATTCCGTCCGGCGTCCGGACGCCACCGCCTTCAACTGCCGTCGGCGCTGCGGACGGACCGGGCCTACGACGCGGTGGGGATCGCCGAGCGGCACGGCCCCGGGGTCATGGCCCTGCTGCCCCGGGCGGGATGTGTGCTCGCCCGCGCCGGGCGCTGGTGGTGGATCGTGCCGCCGCAGTCGGACATCGGGGTCAACTGGCCCGCACCGGCCGTCTACGCGGTCGGCGCCACGGTGACCGGCCCGCCCGGGTGGCGGACCGGTCCCACCGGGACCAAGGAGCCCGGTGTGGTGCACTGGCCGGGCGACGGAGAGCCGTACACCCATCCCCTGCTGCTGCATATCGCGGTCTGCGCGGCGGCCGGGGTCTCCCCTGCCTGGCCGTGCGACGAAGGGCTGCCACGGTCATGACCTCGGCCCGGTCATGACATCGAGTCGCCCTGGAGGTACGCCGCGGGGCGCGGATAGCGCTGCAGCGCCGGAGTCTGCCCCGTCGGGTCGTCCTCCTGCTCGCTGAGGGGCACCACCGGGGCCGCGGCCGCGGCCTTCAGCTCGGCGGGGTCGTAGGTCATGGCCTGCGTCCGCTCCACTGGCGACGGCTCGGGCACACCGGCGTCCCGCTGACCATAGACCGGGATCTGGTCGACCGTCGTCTCCTCGGGCCGGAACAAGTTGTACGCGGGCGCCGCCCCCTGCCCCTGGGCGCCCTGGACCTGGACCATCGGGATCTGGCCGGTCTGCGCCTGGGCGCCCTGGTACCGCGCGCTCTGCGGCTGCGGCGCCATCTGCATGAACGGCGCCTGGCCCTGCGGCGCCTGGCTCTGGGCCGGCTGCAACTGCGGGGCCTGGAACTGCTGTGCCGGTGCCTGCTGCGGGATCAGCGGCTGCGCGGCCTGGGCCGTCTGGGGCTGCGGCAGCGCCGCCGGGGCCTGGTACAGGGGCGTCTGGGCCGGGGGAGTGGCGACATACGCGGGCGACAGCTCCGCGAGCGGCTGCTGCTGGGCGTACCCCGTCGAGGCGCCCGCGAAGGACGCCTGCCCGTACGGATCGCCGGAGACGCCCTGAGGCGCCGGAAAGGCGGCCGCGGAGTACATCGGCTGGGGCTCCTGCGCCATGGGCGCCGCGGGCAACTGGGGCGGCTGCTGGTAGGAGTAGTCCAGCGACGGCGCTTGCGCGGCGGATCCCCAGGACCCCGGCAATCCCGCGTATGCCGAGGATCCCGCGTACCCCGAGGACACCGAAGGCTGCTGCTCCCAGCTCACCTGCGGGGCGTAGAAGGACGTCCCGTACAGCACCGTGCTCAGCCCGGTCAGCAGTCGCTGCACATCGGGCTGGGAGCGCACCACCAGCCGCATGAACTGGCTGCTGCTGCCCAGTTTGTTGCCGCATTCGCGCACCAGTACACCGTGCTGGGACAGCAGTTGGTCCCGGACCCAGCCGCCGTCCGTTCCGGCCGGCAGCTTGACGAAGACGAAGTTGCCCTGGGAGGGGTAGACCGTCATCCCGGGCAGCCCGGCCAACTGGCTGGTCATCTGCTGCCGGTCGTGGCTGAGCATGCGCAGGCTGTCCACGTACTCCTGCCGGTACCGCTTCAGCATGAAGACGATGACCTCGGCGAAGGAGTTGAGGTTCCACTTCGGCAGCCGGGAGCGGATCTGCACGGCGAGCGAGGGATTGGCGACCAGATAGCCGAAGCGCACCCCGTGCAGCCCGAAGTTCTTGCCGAGGCTGCGCAGCACGATCACATTCGGGCGCAGGATGGCCTCGTCGACGACGCTCGGATACGCCTCGGCGTCCGCGAACTCCAGGAAGGACTCGTCGATCACGATCAGATCGAGGTCGGCCAGGGCGTCCATGATGCCGATGAGGGCCTGGCGGGACACCAGCCCGCCGTCGGGGTTGTTGGGGTTGCAGATCACGGCGACCCGAGAGCCCCGGGAGCGTACGAAGTTGACGAAGGCGTTCGGGTCGAGTGCGAATCCGCTCATTTCCGGAAGCTGGAACAAGTCGACCCGTTTGCCGGTCTCCATCGGCTGGTCGGTCCAGCGGCCGAAGGTGGGAATCGGCACCGCCAGGCTTTCCTTCACCAGCAGATGGTCGATCCAGGTGATCAGCTCGGTCGAGCCGTTGCCCATCGCCATGGTCTGCGGCTGCAGCCCGAGCACATCGGCCAGTTCGGCGGTGATGGTCTCGGCGGAGCTCGGGTAGTGGGTGAGGATGTCCCGCAGCCTGACCGCCATCACGGCGAACATCGCGGGGGTGGGGAAGTAGGGATTGCAGGGGATGCAGAAGTCCACGAGCTCCTGTCCGCCACCCGTGACCCCGGCGCGGTTGAGCGCGAAGAACGACGGGCTGTGGGCGGTGCCACGGAAAAGTTCCATGGCATCACCGGTATTGCCGACTGCGGCAACAGTCACGGCGGGACCTCCTCGGTCGCATGGGTCGCGTCGACGCGCTGACACGGCCGTTGCGGCTCGTCCCTCGAGCCTGACGCATGATCCCTCGAAGCCGGGCCGGGCGAGGATTTTCGTGGGGCTTGTGAAAACTTAGGGGACATGTGCGCCCGTATCGAATAGAATTCCGCCTCTTGCCCCTTGAGAATGCCGGCGTGGCTCAGACCGTATCCTCCGGCGGGTGTTCGCCATCGACCTCCGCGGTGCGGTGCTGTTCCGCTACCCAGACCGCCACCTGCGCACGCGAGGTGAAACCCAGCTTGCTCAAAATGTGCTCAATATGGCCCTCGGCCGTGCGCTGGGCGATGACCAGGGACGAGGCGATCTCCTTGTTGCTGAGCCCCTGCGCGACCAGTTGCGCGATTTCGGACTCCCGGGGTGTCAGCGGCGACGGCCGCCCGCCCACCGCCGTCTCCTCGCTGGGCAGTTCGTCCTCGAGCGCGTACACCAGCGCCTCGGTGTAGGACAGCCGGGCGCCGCGTTTGAACGCCGCGTTGAAGGCCGCTTTGTCCAGGGCCCGCCGCACCGTGGCTTCGCACTCCTCGTGGTAGTGGACGAGATGCCCGTAGCCGGAGTGCGGGGCGCCGATGGCGTGCCAGATGGTCCGCAGGGCGCCCAGCAGCCCGGCCGCCCGCGTGTGGTCCCGGTCGGTGGCCGCGATCCAGGCCAGCACCTCCAGATTGACCGCGACGCCCAGCGGGTCGTCCAGCGAGCGGTTGAACGTGAGGCTGTCCTTCTCCAGCGCGGCCGCCCTGGCGGTGTCGCCCTGGCGCCATACGTCCATGCCGAGCGCCATCATCGCGTAGGCCCGGTGCCAGCCCTCCCCGTACGCGTCGCACACCGCCAGCGACTCCTCGCCCAGGGCGATCGCGCGGGGTGAGTCGCCGATGAACGAGTGGGCGAGCGAGAGCCGGATGAGCGCCAGGGCCAGCCCCACCGGATCGCCGGTCGCGCGGTGGCGGGTCACGGCCTCCTCGTAGAGCGCGATCGCGGCTCGGGTCTCGCCCCGGTACATGGCGACCATGCCGGAGTAGAGCGCGGTGTAGGCGAGCACCGGGTCCAGGCCCAGCCGGGTCCCGATGGACCGGCTCTCCTCGAGCATGGCCGCGGCGGCGTCGGTGTCCGACTGGATGACGGCCAGCCAGCTGCCGGTCCACAGGGCGCGCGCCCGTGCCCCGGTCGGTTCGGTGCACAGCGCCAGGGCCTGGTCCAGCCAGCGGCGGCCCTCGCCGAGGTAGTAGCTGGTGATCCAGTGGTAGAGCAGATCGGCCGCCATCTCCAGACCGCAGCCGGTCTGCCCGGGCGCGGCCAGGCAGCCCTCCAGGGCGGTGCGCAGATTGGCGTGCTCGAGCTGGAGCCTGGCGAACCACTGCACCTGGGCCGGTCCGAAGAGCGCCGCCCGTGCGTCCGCGGCGAGCCCGCGGTAGTAGTCGCGATGGCGCTCCAGCCGTACGGCCTCCTCTCCGGCGGCGGCCAGCCGCTCACGGCCGTAACTGCGCAGTGTGTCCAGCATCCGGTAGCGCACCGCCGTCCGGTGCTCCTCCCTGAGCAGCACCGACTTGTCCACCAGCTCGGTCACCAGGTCCAGGATCTCCTCGCGGTCGATGCCCTCGTCCGAGCAGACCGCCTCGGCCGCGTCCAGGTCCAGGCTTCCGGCGAACACCGAGACCCGGGCCCACAGCAGCCGCTCCCGCTCGGTGCACAGCTCATAGCTCCAGTCGATCAGCGCCCGCAGCGTCTGATGGCGGGGGAGGACCGTCCGGGAGCCGGTGGTCAGCAGCCGGAACCGGTCGTCGAGCCGGTCCAGAAGCTGCTGGACGGACAGGGCGCGCAGCCGTACGACCGCGATCTCGATCCCCAGCGGGATACCGTCGAGCCGGCGGCAGATCAGCTCGATGGCGCCCCGGTTGTCCTCGGTGAGCTGGAATCCGGGCACGATGGCCGCCGCCCGCTCGGTGAACAGCCGTATCGCGTCGCACCGCGCGAGGGTGGCGAGAGTGGGCCGTGGCCCCTCGAGGTCCGGCAGCCCCAGGGTGGGGACGGCCAGGCTCTGCTCACCGGCCGTGCCCAGCGCCTGACGGCTGGTGGCCAGCAGCCGCAGCCGGGGCGCCGCGCGCAGCAGCCGGTCGGCGAGCCGGGCGCACTCCTCCAGGAGGTGTTCGCAGTTGTCGAGGACGATCAGTGCCTGCCGGTCCCGCAGATGGTCGACGAGGACGTCGAGCGCCGGGCGGGGGGAGTGGTCCCGTATCTCCAGTGCTTCGGTGAGGCCCTGGGCGAGCAGCGCGGGGTTGTCCAGCTCGGCGAGTTCGGCCAGCCAGACGCCGTCGGGGAAGGCCCGGCGCGCCTCGTCCGCTACCCGCAGCGCCAGCCGGGTCTTGCCCACTCCGCCGACGCCGGTGAGGGTGACCAGGCGCGATGCGGA
The DNA here is from genome assembly GCF_000147815.2 of Streptomyces violaceusniger Tu 4113. Classification (NCBI taxonomy): domain Bacteria; kingdom Bacillati; phylum Actinomycetota; class Actinomycetes; order Kitasatosporales; family Streptomycetaceae; genus Streptomyces; species Streptomyces violaceusniger. The sequence continues at coordinate 4,411,645 of NC_015957.1, forward strand.
CAGCATTTCCTTGACCTCGGCCGCCTCATGCCGACGTCCCACAAAACTGGTCACCTCGGCCGGTAGCCTGACTGTCTGCCGTCCGGTCGGGGTGCTCGTCGCCACCGCACCCATCGATGCCTCGCACCGGGCTCGGGTGGACGGGCCGATGCCCGCACGGACCCGAAGCCCTGTTTCCAGGCTATGCCCGGGCCGGGAGCCACCGCACGCACTTCGGGCGGGCGGTCCGCCTGCCGGGGCGGTGTTTCACCGAGAGTGAGCGGGCGTCGGCCGCCCGTGACCTCCCCGGGGCCCGGGGCCGGGTTCGGGTACCGATGCGGGGAGATCTCCCCTCGTCGCGCACCGCCGCGCCGACCCACCATGGTGACCTCGGAAACGAGTTCCGCCGGCCATGGCGGAAGATCGAAGGTTCGGACCATGTGCCTCCATCAACCTCCCTGTCCGTCGGCCGACGCATCGGATCATGATTCGGCGCGTCGGGTGGCCACCCATCCCGAGCAGGGCTGGAGCCTGCTCTGCAACGGAGTGGTGATCTTCGCGGACACGGGTGAACTCCTTCCCGACGGGCGTGCCATCCCCGCCCCCCGGATCAGCCCCGATAAGCCGACATGAACGCGACCACTCCCACCGTCTCGCGCGGCGCCCCGGTGAGCACCGAGCGCCGGCCCGAGGCCGCCCGGCCTCCCGCCACCAGTGGCGGGACGTCGTGGCTGCTGCCCTCCGAGCCCTCGTCGGTGCCCAGGGCCCGGCGGCTGGCCATTGCCCAGCTCGGGGTATGGGCGCTGCACGACCTCTCCGACGACGCCGAGCTGCTCGTCAGCGAGCTGGTGACCAATGCCCTGCGGCACGCGGGCGGACCGATCCGCCTGACGCTCTCCCTGTGCTCCGTCGACCGCGCCTTCCGGTGCGAGGTGGCGGACGAGCACCCTGAGCAGCCCCAGGTGCGCCGGACATGCGGCGATGACGAAGGGGGCCGCGGGCTCCATCTGCTGGACCTGCTCTCCCGCTGCTGGGGCTCCACCTGCACGGCGGCGGGCAAGGTCGTCTGGTTCGAGCTCCATCCACCTGCCATCGCGCTGGAAGCCGCTCTGGAAGAAGCGCATATGACCCCGTGAACGTGAGCCGACGAAAGGAGATGCCATAGACGACTTCATGCCTCGTACCCACACAGTGATACCGAAGGGCCCGGGGACGGAATGGTGATCGCCCTCACCACGCCTTCCGTCTCCGGGCATCACTGATCGATATTGATCGTCGTCACAGCGGTCGTGTAGCCTCCTGGCCGCGGCAGTAGCAAACTTTTCCGGAAGATTGTTCGCGTTTTTGTGGCTCGAGGAGGCTGCGTGGTGGACCGGAAAATCGATTCCGGTTTACCCGGCGCGCTTGTCGGGCGCGCTGCCGAACTCGCGGCGCTGACCGCCCACGCGGAGGCCGCCCACGACGGCCGTTCCGGTCTGGTGGTCCTGTCGGGCCCGGCCGGAATCGGCAAGACCAGTCTGCTGCGTGCCTTCCTCGACAGCGACGTCTGCCGGAAGATGACCGTTCTGCACGGCACCTGCGGTGAGGTGGTGGCCGGCGCCGGCTACAGCGGAGTGCGCGCCCTCTTCGGGGGGCTCGGGCTCTCGGCCGAGGACGCCCAGGACTCCCCGCTGCTGCGCGGCAGCGCCCGCCGCGCTCTTCCCGCGCTCAGCCCCCACCCGGGCGAGGAGGGGCCGCCCACGGCAGCCTCCGTCTATCCGGTGCTGCACGGCCTGTACTGGCTCGCGGCCAACCTGATGGCCCAGGGCCCGCTCGTGCTCGTGCTGGACGATGTGCACTGGTGCGACGAACGCTCCCTGCGCTGGATCGACTTCCTGCTCCGCCGGGCCGACGAGCTGCCGCTGCTGGTGGTGCTCGCCCAGCGCACCGAGGAGGAACCGGTCGCCCCCGTGACCCTGGCGGACATCCTCGCCCAGCCTCGCTCCTCGGTGATCCGCCTCGACCCGCTGACCGACGCCGAAGTGGCCGAAATGGCCCGCCAGGTCTTCGCGGCCCCCGTCGCGCACTCCTTCGCCGGGCGCGCCGCCGCCGTCTGCGGCGGCAACCCGCTGACCGTCACCCGGCTGCTGCGCGAGCTGCGGGCCAAGGGCGTCTCACCCGACGAGAGCGGCCTGCGCGAGATCGCCGAGGTCGGGCAGTACGTGGTCGCCCTCTCCGTGCGCACCCTCTTCGACGCCCGGCCCGACTGGGTCCGGGACGTGGCCACCGCCATCGCGGTGCTCGGCGAGGAGGACGCGGAGCACATCGGCGCGCTGGCGGGGGTGCCCGCGGCCCGTGTCGCGGAGGCCGTGGAGCTGCTGCGCGGTGCCGAGGTGATGGCGCCGGACCGGGCGGATCTGGCCCATGACGTGGTGCGCTCCGCGGTGCTGGAGGCCGCCGGGGAGGAGCCGCTGGCCGAGCTGCGCGCCCGGGCCGCCCTGCTGCTGAGCGATGCCGGACGGCCCGCCGAGGAGGTCGCCAACCAGGTGCTGCTGGTGCCCGGCACCCCCCAGCCGTGGATGGGCTGGGTGCTCCGGGAAGCCGCCGTCCAGGCCGAGCACCGCGGCGCCCCGGAGGCCGCCGCCCGCTATCTCTACCGCGTCCTGGAGGCGGAGCCGGACAGCCTGTCGGCCCATGTCCCGCTCGCCAAGGCGCTCGCGGAGATCAACCCCGCCGAGGCCATCCGCCTGCTCAGGCGCGCGCTCACGCTGGCCACCGACGTCCGTACCAAGGCGCCCATCGCCGTGCAGTTCGGCCTCACCTGCCTCACCGTCCAGCAGTCACCGGCCGCCGTCCGGGTGCTCAGCGAGGTGCTCGACGAGCTCGAGGCCGAGCTGGGGCCCGACCCCGATCCGCGCGACCGTGAGCTGCGCACCCTCGTCCAATCGGCGCTGCTGATCAGCGGATCCGACGAGAAGGCCACGATCCATACGGTCCGGGAGCGCTTCGCGCGGATTCCCGAACCCTCCGGGGACACCCCCGCGCAGCGGCAGATGCTCGCCATGATGACGGTCCTGTCCGCGATGGAGGGCCGCTCGGTGCGGCGGACCGTGGAACAGGCCCACCGCGCGCTGAGTTCCCCGGACCGGCTCGACAACTGGTCGCTGCTCTTCTCCGCGTTCACCCTGGGCCTGGCCGACGAGGTCGAGGGGTCGATGGAGGCGCTGGACCACGCGCTGCGCCAGGGCCAGGACAACGCCGCGGTGTGGTCGTATGTGATCACCCTGTCCTACCGCGCCATGCTGCTGCACGGCTTCGGCGCGATCCCCGACGCGCTCGCCGACGCCCAGACCGCCGTCGAGATCATCGGCGAGGAGCGCTGGAGCGGCAATGTGACCATGCCCCAGACCGCGCTGGCGACGATCCTGATCGACCGGGGCGAACCGGAGCGGGCCGAGGAACTGCTGGCCGCCGTCACCCGGCCCAACCTGGACGGGTTCGTCATGGAGTACCACTGGTATCTCATGGCCCGCGCCCGGGCCCGCTGGGCGCTCGGCGACGGCGCCACCGCGCTGCGGCTGCTGCTCGACTGCGGCGCCTCCCTGGAGGATTCCGGCTTCGCCAACCCGGCGTTCCTGCCTTGGTGGACCGAGGCGGCCTGTGTGCTCGCGGCGGAGAAGCGGGCGGACGAGGCGCGGGACCTGGTCGAGCACGGCGCCGAGCTGGCCCGCCGCTGGAGCACCCCGCGTGCCTTCGGGCTCGCCGCCCTCGCCCGCGGGGTGACCACCCCCGGCGAGGAGGGCATCGCGCATCTCGCCGAGGCGGTCGAGCACCTCTCCGGCTCGCCCGCCCGCGCCGAGCACGCCCGGGCCGAGTTCCTGCTCGGCGGGGCGCTGCTGGACATCGGGCGGCCGCGCGACGCCCGGGAGCGGCTGCGCTCGGCCGTCGACCTCGCCCAGGGCTGCGGCGCGCTCGCGCTCGCCAAGGACGCCCGTAACCGGCTGGTCGCCGCGGGTGGCCGGATGCGCGAGATCACCGCCTCACCGGTCGACCTGCTCACCGGCACCGAGCGCAAAGTGGCCCAAATGGCCTCACGCGGGGCGGGCAACCGCGAGATCGCCGAGTCGCTCTTCGTCACCGTACGCACCGTCGAGACGCATCTCACCAGCGTCTACCGGAAGCTGAGTGTGGGTCAGCGCGGTGAGCTGGCCTCGGTGCTGAACACCCCGAGCCTTCCCGACCCGCAGGCACCGGCGTGGGTCTTCGCCTCACGCGGCCGACGCTGACCCGCACGCGGGGCCGGGTGCCATGTCCGCCCCCCGCCCCAGGCATATAGTCACACTATGCAGCTCAACGGGCTCCCGTTCCCCGGCCGTGAACGAGAGCAGGCCATGCTTGCCCAGACCGTCGCCGATCTCGGCAGGGGCCGTTCCTCGGCGGTGACGCTGATCGGCCGGCCCGGCTACGGACAGAGCCGCCTGCTGAACCTCGCCGCCCGGCTGGCCGAGGACCAGGGCCACCGCGTTCTGCGTGCCCAGGCGACGCCGGGCGAGCGCGAGGTGCGTTACGGCGTGGTGGCACAGTTGCTGGCCCCGATGGACGGACTCACCGACGGCTCGCTGAAGGCCATGACCGGACGAGGACCCGAGAGCCGCTTACCGGGCCTGACCGAGTTGCTACGGACCGCGCGTGGACAGCCCACGCTGCTGGTGGTCGACGATGTGGAATGGCTGGACCCGGCCTCGCAGCGCTGGTTCGGGGCGCTCATCCGGCGCCTGCCCGACGCCCGGATCGCCCTGCTGGTGAGCGGCACCGGCCGGCTCCGCCCGGGGGCCTGCCCCCTTTCCACCGCGCCGCAGCAGGTGATCACCCTCGAAGTCGAGCTGGCCCCGCTCGCTCCGCGCGATGTGGCCGCCACGGTCGCGCTGATCTGCGACCGCCCCGGCGAGACCGCCTTCACCTCGGCCGCCCTGGAGGCGAGCGCGGGCAACCCCGAGGTGCTGTCCGAGGCGCTGAGGCGCTTCATCAGACGCGGATACGCACCGGTGGCCGCGCGGGTGCCGCAACTGTCCGCGATCGCCGAGGCCGTCAGCGGCGAACACGCCGTCCGCGCACTCGGAGCGCTGTCCGACACGGCCGTCGCCGTCGTCCGCGCCCTCGCCGTCTGCGGCGATCTGCTGGATCTGTCCCTGCTGTACGCGCTCGCGGACCCCCGCGCCGCGAGCGAGCCCGGACTCCCCGAGGCACTCCAGGAAAGCGGGCTCGCCACCGCCGCCGAGACCGGGCTCCGGCTGAGCCGGCCCGAGACGCGAAGCTGGATCCTCGCCGAGATGCCCGGCGACGAGCGGGCCGAACTGCACGCCCGCGCCGCCGACTTGGCCTACCGGGCGGCCGTACCCGACGAGGACATCGCCCGGCTGCTGCTCGCCGCCCGCCCGGTCGACGAGCCCTGGGTGATCCCCGTACTGCGCCGCACCTGCGCCGCCGCACTGCGCGGGGGCCGGACCGCCCAGGCGATCGCCTGCCTGTCGCGGGCGCTGGAGGAACCGCTGGACCCGGCGCCGCGTGCCCAGTTGGGCCTGGAACTGGCCGCCATCGAAGTGCTGGCCGTTCCCGAGGCCGCGGGCCGCCGGCTGGCGGAGATCATCCGCACCGGCGACGGCGGGCCCGGCCGGATCCGGGTACGCGCCGCCGACCTGGGGCTCTCCCGCGGCGACGACAAGGCGCTGCGCCGCGCGATCGCCGACGTACTGCCCTTCACCGACGGCGAGGAGCGAGGGGCCCTGGCCGGGCTGTTCTGGCTCACCGAGTCCGTCGGGCAGGAGGACACCGATCTGGTCCCGGACGGTATCCCACCGCTGCCCGCCGACCCCACCTGCCCGGTGCAGGCCGCGGCGCTCGCCTGGCGACTGGTCCTGCGCGGCGAGGACCTGCCCACCGCCCGGGCGCTGGCCCAGCGGGTCTTCAGCGTGGACGGCGCCGCGGGGGCCCTGATCCTGCCCCGGCTCACCGCCGCCCGGACTCTGCTGCTGACCGACGACCTGGATGAGGCCGAGGTCCGGCTGGACGTGCTCCACACCGATCTGCGCAGGCGGCACGCCCGCGCGGCCGCCGCCCAGGCCCTGGCCGTGCGCGGTGAGCTGAACCTGCGGCGCGGCCGGCTCGACATAGCAGAACGGGACGTGGCCGCCGCGGAGCGGTCACTGCCGCGCTCCCTCTGGCATCGCTACACCGTCCCGTATCTGATGGCCATCCGGATCCTCATCGCCCTGGAGAACGGCGATGTCGGCCAGGCCGGTGCGCTCGCGGGCGCGCCCGTGCCCGCCGAGTCGCGGGAGGGCGGCTCCTGGGGCTATCTGCTCTTCGCCAGGGCGCTGGTGGCCGTCAAGGACGAGCGGCTGCCCGAGGCGCTGGAGCTGTTCCGCTCCACCGGCAGATGGGAGCTGGGCCGCGGGCGGATCAACCCCGCCCTGATGCCATGGCGTTCGATGGCCGCCCGGGTCCACGACGCCCTCGGCGACCGTGAGGAGGCACGGCGGCTCACCGATGAGGAGCTCGCGCTGGCCCGGCTGTGGGGCGCCCCCAACACGATCGGCTGGGCTCAGCTGGGCGCCGGACGGGTGGCCCCCGAAGGGCAGGTCGACCGTCTCCGCGAGGCGGTGGCCACCCTGCGCGACACCCCGGCCCGGCTCGCCTACGCGGGGTCCCTGATGGAGCTGGCCACGGCCGAGCTCGACGCGGGGAACCCGCAGGCCGCGGCCCCCCTGGTGGCCGAGCTGTTCACCTTCGTCATCGCCCACCGGTCCTCCAGCCGGCTGGTCGCACGAGTGCGGGCGCTGTCGGAGCGGGCTGGGCCGTCCGCCGTTCGCGGAAGCGTCCCGCATCCGGCGTGGGCGAGCCTGACCGAACCCGAACAGCGCACAGCGGCCCTTGTCGGACTCGGTCATGGCAACCGGGAGATGGCGGAAACCCTCTCTGTCACCAGACGCACCGTGGAGCTGAGGCTCAGCGGCGCGTACCGGAAGCTGGGGATCAGCGGCCGAGCAGAGCTGATCGCGTTGCTGCGGGCGGCAGAGGGAGGCGGAACGGATGTTGCTTGAACGGGAGGCCGAACTGGCCCAGGCCGCCGAGGCCCTGAAGGCCGGGGCGGCGGGCGACTCGTCGCTGGTGCTGCTCACCGGCCCCATGGGCATCGGCCGGACCGCGCTGCTGCAACAGTTGCCGATGCTCGCCGAGGGCGAGGAGATCCACGTCCTGCGCGCCAACGCCGCGCCGGTGGAGCAGGACTTCGCCCTCGGCGTGGTCCGCCAGCTCTTCGACAGCCTGCTGACCGGTGTCCCGGAGGAACTCCACGAGTGCCGGCTGGGGGGAGAGGGCGACCTCTACCGGACGGTCTTCTCCGACGACGCCCCGCTGCTCGACGACGGCGGCACCCTCACGATGCCCGAGGAGGCGCTGTACGGCCTGCGCTCGGCGCTGGCCGCGGTCAGCGCCGACAGCCCGCTGCTCATCCTGGTGGACGACCTGCAGTGGGTCGACGCCCCGTCGTTGCGCTGGCTCGCCTTCCTCGTCAAGCGGCTGCACGGGCTGCGCGCCGTGGTCGTCTGCGCGCTGCGGGACGGCTACCGGCGCCCCGGGGACCCGCTGCTGCGGGAGGTCGTCGACGCGGCGCGGCGGGAGCTGCGCCCCGCGCCGCTGTCGCTGGGCGCCACCAAGGAAGTGATCCACGAGCAGTTCGGCGTGCCGGGGGACGAGGAGTTCGCCCGCGCCTGCCATGAGACCTCCGCGGGCAATCCGTTGTTCCTGAAGTCGGTGCTGGCGGACCTGGCCATGAGCGGCCTGCGGCCCACCGCCGAGCAGGTCGAGGCGGTCCGCTCGCTGCGCCCCGCCCTGCTGCGCGAGCGGCTGGCCGGCTCCCTGCGCGTCCAGCCGCGGCCGGCGCGGGACCTGGCCGCGGCCATCGCGGTCCTCGGCGGCCAGGCGGAGCCGGACCTGCTGGCCCGGCTGGCCGGGCTGGACCCGATCGGCTTCCTGGCCACGCTGCGCGATCTCCACGAGGTGGGGCTGCTCGCCGCCGAGCAGGAGCCGCGCTTCCTCCACCGGGTGGTGCAGGACGCGGTGGAGTCCTCGATGACCGTGGCGGAACGGGAGCGGCTGCACGACGCCGCGGCGGCCCTGCTGTACCACAACGGACGCCCCGCCGAGCTGGTCGCGGCCCAGCTCATGGCCGTGACCAGCTCGAGCCATCCCTGGGCGGTGGAGGTGCTGCGGGCCGCGGCGGACACCGCGCTGCGCCGCGGGGCGCCGCGTACCGCCGCCCGCTATCTGCGCCGCGCCCTGCTGGACGGCTCGCTGGCGGGGGAGGGCCGGGCCCGGCTGCTGATCGATCTGGCCACCGCGGAGCGCGGCTTCGACCCGGCCGCCTGCGAACGCCATATCTCCCAGGCGATACCCCTGCTGACGACGCCCAGGCTCCGGGCCGCCGCGGCCCTGCGGATCTCGCCGACCATCGTGGGCCTGGGGCCCCCGTCGGCCATCGATCTGCTGCACCAGGTCGCCGAGGACCTGGGGCCCGCGGCCTCGCTGGAGGGCACGGCGCGCGATGTGGCGCTGCGGCTGGAGGCGCGGCTGCGACACGCCGGACACGAGGATCCGGCGGAGCTGGCCGCCGCGGTGGAGCGGCTGTCCGCGCTGGGGGAGGATCCGGCGCTGGTCACCGCCGCCGAGCGTGAGCTGACGGCGGTGCTGCTCAACTCGGCGGTGCTCACCGCCCGATGGCCCGCGGCCGAGGTCTCCCGGCTGGCGAACCGCATCCTGGAGCGCGAACCGGCCACCTCCGAACAGGTCCACACCCCGCTGCCGCTGGTGGTGATCGGACTGGTCGCCGCCGATTCGGTACGGGGGATCAGCTCCTGGCTCGCCATGGAACAGCAGACGCGGCGGCAGGGCGGCACCGTCGCCGACGCGCTCGTCAACGTCCAGCAGGCCATGGTGCTCAGTGCCCGGGGACGCGTCTCCCAGGCGCGTGAGTACGCCGAGCGGGCCGTGCGGCTGGCCGAGGTGCACTGGCAGGAGGCCGGGGTCGTCTCCACCCTCGCCCTGACCCGAGTCGCCCTGGACCTTCAGGACCCCGTACTGATCGAGCGGATTCTGGACGGCCCTGGGCGGCGCCGCTCCTCGAGCCTGGCCCTGACCACGACGCTGCAGTTCGCCAAGGCGGCGCAGGACGCCGGGAACGGACGCTGGACCAGCGCCCTGGAAACCCTCCTGGCCTGCGGCCGGCAGTTGGAGGCGTCGGGCTGGCGCAACCCCGTGCTCTTCGCCTGGCGGCCCTGGGCGGCCGAGCTTCACCGGCGCGTCGGCGACCCCGGCGCGGCCGGGGCGCTGGCCGAGGAGGAGCTGCTGCGGGCGAAGGAGTGGGGCGCACCGGTGGCGCTCGGCCGCGCGCTGCGGATGAAGGCCCGGCTGACCGGCGGTGGCCAGGGGGTGCGGCTGCTGCGTGAATCGGTCGATGTGCTGCGCGCCTCGGCCGATGAACTGGAACTCGCCCGCACCCTGCTGCTGCTGGGCCGGCGGCTGGGGCCGGGCGGCGAGGCGGCGGCGGTACTCCAGGAGGCCGGGGGCCTGGCCGCGGCGTGCGGGGTCCCATGGCTGGTCGAGCGGATCCGCGCCGCGGACGGCAGCGGTGCGTCGGCCGCCCCGCCGGAGGCGGCCCTCACCCGAACCGAGCGCACCGTGGCCTCCCTCGTGGGACGTGGCCTCACCAATCAGGAGGCCGCCGCCGAGCTGGGGGTGAGCTCCCGCGCCATCGAGAAGCATCTGACCAGTTCCTATCGCAAACTGGGCGTCTCCGGACGCCGCGAGCTCATCGAGCTGCTGCCTCGCATGGATTCATGAACGTAGCGTTAACGGCGATAATTAGACGGTGTTTGACGAGGATTCGTGAACCGACCGTACCGGCCCACCGAAGCGGTGGGGTGCGGACCGAACCTTCGGGGTCCCCCACCACGGGATTGGGCGGCGACACCCCTGTTGACGTTGACTTCCGTGCTCGTAGATCCCTAGTCTCAATTCTGAAATGAACATTTGGAATTGAATATTCGGTATTCGATTCCAAATTCTGAGAATTAGGAAGGGATGGCAGTCCCTTGGCATTGCCTTTACTGACCGATTCGGCTCGGCCAACCCCCCACGAGCTTGGACACGAGCAGACCGAGTACACGGATCTATTGCGCCAGTTCGACCAGCCAGGGGCCTGTGTCGTCTGTCTTGACCCGTCGCTCACCGTCCAGCAGGCGAACCGGGAGTTCTTCCGGCAGTTCGACGACGCCTCCACGGACGTGTGCGGCCGTGACTTCTGTGACCTTCTGCACCCCAGTGTGCGGCAGGCGGTGAAGCGGCAGTTCACCCGGCTTCTCGACGGCTCCCGGCACCGGTTCACCACCCATGTGGTGGCCATCGGGGCCGAGGGGGCCGCCTTCACCAGCGGGCTCACGGCGGTCGCCGTGCGCGAGGGCTCCGCCCATGTGGCCTCGATCCTGGTGGTCCTGCGACCCACGGCGGGTGGCGAGGAGGTGGACATGGTCACCGACCGCAAGAAGCTCCTCACCGAGACCGAGGCGCGCATTCTGGAGGGCATCGCTGCCGGGCTCTCCACGATCCCCCTGGCCTCCCGGCTCTACCTCAGCCGGCAGGGTGTCGAGTACCACGTGACACGGCTGCTGCGGAAGCTGCGGGTGCCCAACCGGGCCGCCCTCGTCTCCCGCGCCTACTCCATCGGCGTCCTCAACGTCGGCTGCTGGCCGCCAAAGGTCGTCGACGACTTCGTCAAATGACGCGCCCCCCGCGGGTGCCGACAGACGCGCCACGGCCGGCCCGGATCCGGGCCGGCCGTGGCGCGTCGCCATGTCAGGACGGGGCCGGGCCCCGGGACAGCCGCAACAGACGGAAGGCGGTGAGCGCCACATGGAGCTGGGTGCGCTGCTCACCCGACTCCAGATCGCAGCCGAGCACCCGCTCTATCGAGTGCAGCCGCTGGTAGAACGCCTGGCGGGACAGGTTCGCGCGCTTGGCGGCCACCGTCTTGTTGCCCGCCGCGTCCAGAAAGGTGTGCAGCACCGGCAGCAGATCGGTGCCGTGCCGCTCGTCGTAGTCCACCAGCCGTCCCAACTGCCGCTCCACGAACTCCTGGAGCCGCACATCGCCGCGCAGCGCGTACAGCAACTGCCGCAGCCCGATGTCGGACAGCTCGTGGAACGCCTTGTCCGGCGTCCCCGGAACGGCGGCGTCCGCGACCCGCGCCGCCTGCTGGAACGACCGGGCGGTCTGTGACAGCTCCGACACCTCCGAGCCGACGCTGATCACGGCCTCCGGACGGGACTCCCGCACCGACCGGCTCAGCCGCTCCACCAGCGGCCGCCAGGACGTGGCGGCGGGCAGGGCCAGCAGAACCCCTATGTGGTCACCGGGCACCGCGCCGACCAGCACGGCCGCCCCGGCCGCCCCCAGCTCGTCCGTCAGCCGGTCCTCCAGCTCGGTCGTCTCCCCGGCGCCGGGGCCCGGGCTGACCAGTGCCACCATCAGCCGGCGGCCCGCGACCGGCACGCCCAGCGCCTCGGCCCTGGCCCGGGCCTCCCCCATCGAGCGGCAGCGCTGCTCCACCAGGTCCAGCAGCAGCGTGCGCCGGGCCCGCCGCTCCCAGCGGGTGTGATGGGTGAGCCGGGCGATGGTCAGGGCCGTGGCGGTGCGCTCCAGGACCATCGCGTCCTCGGGGCCGACCGCCGAATGCCCGGCCCCGTCCGGGAGCATCAGCAGCCGCCCCCACCGCTCGCCCCGGTACTCCACCGCGGTCACCAGCCAGTCCTCCGGACCGCTCAGCCCGGTCCGGTCGGGCGAGGGCGTGGCGCGCGAGCGCCGCTCCCAGCCGGTCAGCGCCCCCTCCACCCCGCGCCCCGGCGAACCGCAGATCACGGCCTGGTGCACCAGGTTCTCCAGCACCACGGGATGCCCGCTCATCTCGGCCGCCATGTCCACCACCTCCTCGGGCCCGGCGCCCCGCAGGGTCAGCGCGGTGAAGGTGTCGTGGACGTCCTGGGCCCGGCGCAGGCTCTCCACCTGGCTGCCGACGATCAGGGAGTGGAGTACCTGGGTGACCTCCACGAAGTTCACGGTCCGGGAGAGCAGGACGAGCGGGAAGTCCCGCGCCAGACAGGCCCGCACCAGCTCCGACGGCGGCCGGTGGTAGCGCCGCACCAGCTCGATGACCAGCCCGGCGGCGCCGATGTCCGCGAGCTCGTCGACATACCGGCGGACCAGCGCCGGGTCCTCGGGCAGCGGCATCCCGGTGGTCAGCACCAGCTCCCCGCCCTTGAGGAAGGATGCCGGGTCGAGCAGTTCGGTGACATGCACCCAGCGGACCGGCCGGGAGAGCTGTCCATGGCCGGACACCACCTCCGGCACCCCGGCGGCCAGCACCGGAAGCCGCAGCACGTCGGCGAGGCTGAGCGGGGAGCGCCCCGGGACCCGCGGGGGCCCGGCGGGGCGGGACGGCGGCCGTCCGGCGGCGTCGTACGCGGTGCCGCCGGAGCCGTTCATGCCGCTCACTCTGGCAAGCCCCCGCGCCGAGCGCAACCATCACCCCGCCCGGCATCTTGACAAGAGCTGTGTGGGAGGTCGTTGACAGATCGTCCATACCGATCACCACCCCGCGACATAGTGATCATTGTCCTGACCGGGTTCGCCCCCTCACCCTCGAAGTGTCCGAGCGCATCGCCGACCTGTGCGTGTGGGAGAGAACATGACCAATCTGTCGCCGCAGCTCCGTCAAGCCACTCCGGTGGTCGCCGTCCGAGGAGAGGGCGCCTACATCGACGGCGAGGACGGGCGGCGATACCTCGACTTCACCGCGGGCATCGGCGTCACCAGCACCGGACACTGCCATCCGCGGGTCGTCGCCGCCGCGCAGGAGCAGGTGGGCACGCTCATCCACGGCCAGTACACGACCGTCATGCACCCACCGCTGCGGCGGCTGGTCGAGAAGCTGGGCGAGGTGCTCCCCACCGGCCTCGACAGTCTGTTCTTCTCCAACTCCGGCAGCGAGGCCGTCGAGTCGGCCCTGCGCCTCGCCCGCCAGGCCACCGGCCGGCCCAACGTCCTGGTCTGCCACGGCGGATTCCACGGCCGCACGGTGGCCGCCGCCTCCATGACCACCTCCGGAACCCGCTTCCGCTCCGGCTTCTCGCCCCTGATGAGCGGCGTCGTGGTGACCCCGTTCCCCACGGCCTACCGGTACGGCTGGGACGAGGAGACCGCGACCCGGTTCGCCCTGCGGGAGCTGGACTACGTCCTGCAGACCATCTCCCCGCCCGACGACACCGCCGCGATCATCGTCGAACCGGTGCTCGGCGAGGGCGGCTACGTACCCGCCACCGAGGGCTTCCTGCAGGGCCTGCGGGAGCGGGCCGACCGCCATGGCTTCCTGCTGATCCTGGACGAGGTGCAGACCGGGGTGGGCCGCACCGGACGGTTCTGGGGCCATGACCACTTCGGCATCCGCCCCGACATCCTGGTCACCGCCAAGGGGCTGGCCAGCGGCTTCCCACTGTCCGGCATCGCCGCCTCCGAGGAGCTGATGAGCAAGGCATGGCCCGGCTCCCAGGGCGGCACCTACGGCGCCAACGCCGTGGCCTGCGCGGCCGCCGCCGCCACCCTCGACGTGGTCCGCGAGGAGAACCTGGTGGCCAACGCCGAGGCGATGGGGGCGCGGCTGCGCAGCGGTCTGGAGGACGTGGCCGCCAAGACCCCGGCCATCGGCGATGTGCGCGGCCTCGGCCTCATGCTGGCCAGCGAATTCGTCACCGAGGACGGGGAGCCGGACCCGGCGACCGCGGCCCGGGTACAGCGCGCCGCCGTGGACGAGGGACTGTTGCTGCTCCTGTGCGGGGCCTGGAACCATGTGGTCCGGATGATCCCCGCCCTCGTCGTCGACGAAGCGGCGATCGACGAGGGTCTGCGCGCCTGGTCCGCCGCCGTCAGCGCCGGAACAGCGGACTCCTGACGCGCACCGCATATCGCCCAACGGGAGCCCGATCCGCCCGCCGGTCCGAACCCCTCGGACCGGCGGCGGCCACGAAGGAGATTGCCCCTATGTCCACCCCCTCGTACCCCTCGGCCGCCGAGGTCCTCGCGGCGGTGCCCAAGCAGCTCTACATCGCCGGGTCGTGGTCCGACGCGGCCGGCGCTCGGACCATGCCGGTCGACGACCCGGCCACCGGTGAGGTGCTGTGCGAGGTCGCCGACGCCGCCCCCGCCGACGGGCAGCGCGCCCTGGCCGCCGCCGCGGACGCCCAGGAGAAGTGGGCGGCCACCGCGCCCCGCGCGCGCAGCGAGATCCTGCGCCGCGCCTACGAGCTGATCATGGAGCGGGCCGACGCGCTCGCCGCGCTGATGACCGCCGAGATGGGCAAGCCGCTGGCCGAGGCGCGGGGCGAGGCGGCCTACGCCGCGGAGTTCTTCCGCTGGTTCTCGGAAGAGGCCGTACGCATCGAGGGCGGGTTCTCCACGCTGCCGGACGGCAGGAACCGCATGCTGCTGATGCGCCGCCCGGTCGGCCCCTGTCTGCTCGTCACGCCGTGGAACTTCCCGCTGGCCATGGGCACCCGCAAGATCGGCCCGGCCATCGCCGCGGGCTGCACCATGGTGCTCAAGCCCGCCCCGCAGACCCCGCTGTCCAGCCTCGCGCTCGCCGGCATCCTGGCGGAGGCGGGGCTTCCGGACGGGGTGCTCAACGTGGTCACCACCTCCCGCGCGGGCGAGGTCGTGGAGCCGCTGCTGACCGGCGGACACGTCCGCAAGCTCTCCTTCACCGGCTCCACCCAGGTCGGCCGCACCCTGCTCGCCCAGTGCGCGCCCGCGGTGGTCCGCACCTCCATGGAGCTCGGCGGCAACGCCCCCTTCATCGTCTTCGAGGACGCCGATCTGGACGCCGCGGTCGAGGGCGCCATGACCGCCAAGATGCGCAACATGGGCGAGGCGTGCACGGCGGCCAACCGGTTCTTCGTCCACTCCTCCGTCGCGGCCGAGTTCGCCGACCGGCTCGCCCGCCGCATGGGCGCGCTGGAGGTCGGCCCCGGCAGCCGGCCCGGTGTCGACGTCGGGCCGCTCATCGACCAGGCCGGCCGTACCAAGGTCGAGGAGCTGGTCGCGGACGCCGTGGCGCGCGGCGCCGAGGTCCTGGTCGGCGGCAGCACCCCCGAGGGCCCCGGCTGCTTCTACCCGCCCACGGTGCTCACCGGCGTCTCCCCGGCCAGCCGGCTGATGGGGACCGAGATCTTCGGACCGGTCGCGGCCGTCCTCACCTTCGACGACGAGGACGAGGTCGTCGCCACCGCCAACAGCACCGAATGGGGCCTGGTGGGCTATGTGTTCACCCAGGACCTGAGCCGTTCGCTGCGGGTGAGCGAGCGGCTCGAGGTCGGCATGGTCGGCCTCAACACCGGTCTGGTCTCCAACCCCGCGGCCCCCTTCGGCGGCGTCAAACAGTCCGGGCTCGGACGCGAGGGCGGCCGCGTCGGCATCGACGAGTTCCTGGAGTACAAGTACGTCGCGGTGCCGGTCTGACAACCGGCCCCACCGCCGCAACGGCCGGGAGCACACCGCCGGAACCGCCGGGCGCGCCCGGCCGTTGCCTTCATGACGCGTTGCCTCCATGAACGCGGCGGTGAGGAGCGGACATGGGCGAGTTGGTGCCCGGCGGGAACCAGGCGCTGCCCGACGGTGCCCTGACCATCCGGGTGCCGGGCCCGTTCGACCTGTCCGCGCTGATCACCGGCGAGGACGGCAAGGTCGCGGGTGACGGCGACTTCGTCTTCTTCAACCAGCCCACCGCGCCCGGCGCCCGGCTGGACGGCGACACCCTCACCCTGCGGCCCCGGGGGCTACGGCCCGGCGCCGCCCGGGTCACCCTCGTCATCAGCCCCGCCGACCCGGGCACCCCGCTCGGGCGGCTGCCGGCGCCCGTGCTGAGCGTCCTGGACGAACGGGGAGCGCCGCTGGCCCGGTTCGCCCCGCCGCGCCCCTCGGCGGAGACGGTGCTGCTGCTCGCCGAGATCTACCGTCGCGGCGGCGGATGGAAGGTGCGGGCGATCGGCCAGGGCTACGCCGACGGACTGGCCGGTGTGGCGCGGGACTTCGGCGTCGACGTCGCCGACGACGGGGCCCCGCCCCCGCCCGCGCCGACCACCCGGCCCATGCCCGCGCCGACCACCCGGCCCATGCCTCCGCCGACCACTCGGGCCGGGACCGCGCCTTCCGCCCGCGTCGCGCCTCCCGTGCCTCCCGCTGCGCCGCCCGCCGACGGGGCCTCATGGCATGCCCTGGAGGTGGTGAACGCGGCGCGGGCACGGGCCGGAGCCGCCCCCGTCTCCCTCGACGGAGGGCTGACCGCTGCCGCCGAGGCGCACGCCCGGGCCATGGCCGCCCACGGCGCGCTGCGGCTGGAGACCCCGGACGGCATATCGCTCTTCCGCCGGATCGCCGCGCACGGATACACCCCGCTGACCATCGCCGAGCACATCGTCTCCGGGCCGCGCACCCCGTGGGAGTTCGTGGACTACTGCCTCGAAGGCGATGAGCGCCGGGGCCCGTTCCAGGACCCGGCCCTCGTCCACCTGGGGATCGGCCGGGCCGACGGCCCCACCACCGGGGACGTCTACTGGACGGCGGTATGGGCCCGGCCGTTCACCCCGGACGGACTGCTGCGCCTGGCCTCCGAGGTCATCGCCCTCACCAACGCGGAGCGCGCCGCCGCCCGGCTGGCACCGCTCGCCCCGGACCGGCGGCTGACGGCGGCCGCGCAGGCGCACAGCGACGACATGGTGGCCCGCGACTTCTACTCCCACACCGGCCCCGAAGGACATCAGCCGTGGGACCGGGCGCGGACCGCCGGGGCCACACATCGCGGCATCGGCGAGAACATCGCATGCGGCCAGCGCTCCCCGGCGGAGGTGGTGCGCGGCTGGATGAACAGCCCGGGCCATCGCGCCAACATCCTGAAGCCCGACTTCACCCATATCGGCGTCGGCCACGCCGCCGGCAGCCGTGCGGGCACGTACTGGACCCAGGTCTACGGCGCCGTCTGACGACCCCGGTCGACGGCGGAACGGTCAGGTGCGGGACTCCAACTGCTGCCGCGTGGCGGACCCGTACACCCCGTTCGCGTCGCCCCGGATCCCGTACCACACCTGGAACCGGGAGACCGCCTGGGCGAGGCTCTGGTCGTACTGCCCGTTGACCGGACCGTCCTGATACACGTTCGGAATCCGCAGCAGACGCTTCTGGAGCTCGGTCACCTCCGGCCCGGTGTCCCCGAGGGTCAGCACATCGCCCGGATCGCCCGGCGGCGGTAACTGGTCGTCCGGCGGCTGCGAGGCGGGCGCGCTCGGCGTCCCCGGTGCGGCGGAGGTCGCGGGCGCCGTCGGCGTGGCCGACGCGCCGCCCTCGGCCGCACCGGACGCCGAGTCCCGGTCCACCATCACCACCAGCGAGAGGGCGACCCCCGCGCCGAGTCCGGCCAGCACCAGCAGGGCGGCCCTGGGGTAGCGCCGCCCGGCCGGGGCGGGCGGCTCGGCCGGACGGCGCGGCTCGGCCGGTGCGTCCTGAACCGGCCAGGCGTCGGCCGCGGTCGGACCGCCGGTCATCTCCTGGGTGTCCGCATCCGCCATGGGCGGTGCCTCGGGCGGGAGTTCGGTGCCCGGCGGCCGGAAGAGGTCGAGCTCCTCCATCCACCCCTCGACGGGCCGCTCCGAGTCGTCGTCGTACTCCGGCGTCGCACGGAAGATCGCGGTCGGCTCGAGCACCTCGCGCCCGGCTGGTCGGTCCGGATCGGGTTCGGCTGCCATACAGACCTCCTTATGCGCCCCACACCATTACGCGGGGATACGGACGCGGGCCCGGGAGGATTCAAGCCGATCGTGATCGGGCGCACGCGCGGCGCCGGTGTGGCGTGCCGCCACGGGGTAAGCCCTCCTGAGAGGGTGCCCATGGCCTCGGGGACGTCGAAGGGAGCCGTGAGATGGAGCGGACCACATGCTGTGTGGTGGGCGGCGGGCCCGCCGGGATGGTCCTCGGGCTGCTGCTGGCCCGGGCCGGGGTGGAGGTCACCGTCCTGGAGAAGCACGGGGACTTCCTGCGTGACTTCCGCGGCGACACGGTCCATCCCAGCACGCTGCGGCTCCTGGACGACCTGGGCCTCGCCGAGCGGTTCGCGGCCCTGCCGCAGCGGCATGTGCACTCCGTCCAGCTCCCCATCGGACGGGACGGCGATCTGTTCACGGTCGGCGACATCAGCTCGCTGCCGGGGAAGTACAACTACGTCGCGATGGTGCCCCAGTGGGATCTGCTCGATCTGCTGGCGGACGAGGCCAAGCGGGAGCCCACCTTCCAGTTGCGGATGAACACCGAGGTGACCTCCTTCCTCATGGAGCGCGGACGGGTCACCGGAGTGCGCTACCGCGACCGCGTCGCCGGCTCCACCGGCGAGCTGCGCGCCACCCTCACCGTGGCCTGCGACGGCCGGGGGTCGCTCGCCCGCGTCCTGCCCGAGCTGGGGCTGCGGGAGTTCCCCTGCCCGATGGACGTCTGGTGGTTCCGGCTGCCGCGCGAGGAGCGCGACCCGCAAGGGCTGGTGGGCAACGCCGGCGAGCGCTATCTCACGGCCATGATCGACCGCGGGGACTACTGGCAGTGCGCCGTCCTGATCCCCAAGGGGGCCGACGACGCCTGGCGCGCCCAGCCCCTCGACCAGTTCCTCGCCTCGTTCGCCGAGGCCACGCCATGGATACGGCGGGGCGTGCCCGACCGCGAGCCCCGCCCGCGGTCCTGGGACGAGGTCAAGCTGCTGGACGTCCGGATGGACCGGCTCCGCCGCTGGCACCGTCCCGGACTGCTGTGCATCGGGGACGCGGCCCACGCGATGTCGCCCGTGTTCGGGATCGGCATCAACCTCGCCGTCGAGGACGCGGTCGCCGCCGCCCGCCATCTGGCCGGGCCGCTGCGGAAGGGCACCGTGGGCCTCGCCGACGTACGCGCCATCCAGAACCGCCGGTGGCCGACCGCCGCCGGGACGCAGATACTGCAGCGGATCGCCCACGCACGGGTCATCGAGCCGCTGCTGCAGGGGCGTTCACCGGCCGTCGCGGGGCAGCCGCTGCGGCTGACCCAGGTGCTCACCAAGGCGCCCTGGCTGAAGCGGGGGCCCGCGTACTTCCTCGCCTACGGCGCCGGCCGCGAGCGGCCCCCGGCCGCGTCGCTGCGGCCTTCCGGATGAGTCCGATCGCGCGGAGCCGGGGTGCGGAATCCCTCCGCACCCCCGCTCCGGACGGACACCTTCAGACGATGCCCTCGGCGATCTCCGCCTGTTCGCGCGCCGTGCCGTACGCGGAGGGCGTGTTGTACGAGCGGCGGGCCACGAACCACCAGATCGTGGCCAGCAGCAGTACCACGGCCAGGGCGATCGAGGCGTAGTTCATCGAGTCGGCCGTCACCGGACTGGACTGCGGCAGACAGAACAGCACCGTCACCACGGCCACCCACACCACCGCGACCCAGCCCACCGGTTTGCTCCAGCGGCCCAGCTGCCACGGGCCCGGCTGGAACCGGTCCCCGGCGCGCAGCCGCAGGAAGATGGGGATGGCGTAGGCGGGGGTGATCCCGATGACGTTGATGGCGGTCACCGCGCCGTAGGCCGTCTCGGAGTACAGGGACGGCAGGGCCAGCACACATGCCACCGCCACCGACAGCCAGACCGCGTGCACCGGCGTCTGGGTGCGGGAGCTGACCCGCTGCCACAGCCGTGAGCCGGGCAGCGCGCCGTCCCGGCTGAACGCGAACACCATCCGGCTGGCCGCCGCCACCTCGGCGTTCCCGCAGAAGAGCTGCGCCACGATGACGACGAGCAGCATCGCGGTGGCACCGCTCGTCCCCAGGGCGTCGATAAGGATCTGCGCCGGGGGCACTCCGGTGGCGCTCTTCTGCGTACCGGCGTAGTCCTGGATGGCGAAGGTGAGCCCGGCCAGCAGCACGAACCCGGCCACCCAGGATACCCAGATGGCGCGGACGATCCCCCGGGCGGCGAAGACGGAGGCGTTGGAGGTCTCCTCGGACAGATGCGCGGAGGCGTCGTAGCCGGAGAAGGTGTACTGGGCGAGCAGCAGTCCGATCGCGGCCACGTACAGCGGATTAGACCAGCCGGTGTCATTGACGAATTCGGTGAAGACGAATCCGGGCGACTGGTGGTGGGAGGGCACGATCGCCAATGCGCCGACGATGATGGCGACACCGGCCAGATGCCACCACACACTGACCGAGTTGAGCACGCTGACCAGCCGCACCCCGAACAGATTCAGCACCGCGTGCAGCAGCAGAATGCAGACGAAGATGACCATGGTCGATTCCGGTGTGGGATCGAATCCCCACTGGAGGTTGAAGAGCGCCCCGGTGAACAGGGCGGCGCCGTAGTCGATTCCGGCGATGGCCCCGAGCAGCCCCAGCAGATTGAGCCAGCCGGTGTACCAGCCCCACCTCCGTCCGCCCAGCCGGTCGGCCATGTAGTACAGCGCTCCCGAGGTGGGATAGGCGCTGGTCACCTCCGCCAGGGCGAGCCCGACGCACAGGACGAAGAGCCCCACTCCGGCCCAGCCCCACATCATGACCGCGGGGCCTCCGGTGTCCAGCCCGAAGCCGTACAGCGTCATGCAGCCGGAGAGAATGGAGATGACCGAGAAACTGATGGCGAAATTGCCGAACCCGCCCATGCGGCGGGCCAGTACGGGTTGATAGCCGAGCTCACGCAGCCGCTGTTCGTCGTCCCGTTGGGGAGCGGGACCCGAACTCGACCATGCCGTGGACATGAATGTACCTCCCGAATGCTGGGGCGGGCGAGGGTGGTGGTACAGGTGGGAAATCGGTCTGGCAGAAGGGCGGAAGGGCGGATGGGGGAGCGGTGGTCCAAATGCGCCGGGGAGGGCCCCGGCTCAGCCGTTGACCCCGGGTCTTGGCCCGCGGGCGCCGGCCAGTGAGCGGACCCGGGCGCGAAGAAACATTTCTTCAGCTGCGGCGCGGTCGCCGGGGTCGGGGGTGCGGTAGGCCCAGGGGAGCGGGGTGAAGTACGGCCCCAGCGCCTCGAAGACGCGGGCCGCGTCGGAGAATCGCAGCGCGCCCCACAGGGCGTGCGCCAGATGGTTGAGATCCAGCAGTGAACTCGTCGTGAGATCGGCGTGGTCGAACCAGCCGTGCAGTGCCTTCTGAGCGTCCCGGGTGGCGTCCTCGGTGGCCCAGTGCAGGTCGAGCGCCTTCTCGTAGCCCCGCTCCTCGCGGTACCGCTCGACGTGCACATACAGCGGCAGCACCTGCAGCGCGGACTCCCGGGGCGCGCCCGAGGACACCCATTGCACGAAGTTGACCGCCTCGGCCAGCGAACCTCCGGCCCGCCGGGCGTACACGAACTGCAGCATCCGGTGGTACGCCTCGCGGTTGTACGGATCGCGCCGGTCGGCCTCCGCCAGCAGCCCCCAGGGCCCGGGGAACAGCAGCGGACCGGGCGGGGGCACGCGGTGCTCCTCCTGCCGCTGCTCCTTGTCAAGCTGGGCCAGGGCCAGCAGACACACCCACGGCACCGGGTCCGCCGGGGAGTGGTGCGCGGACAGTTGGCAGGACTGCCACGCCTCGCGCCACAGCTCCCGGGTGCGGGGATGTCCCTCGCGGTGTGCGCGCACCGCCCGTTCCACCCCCACCCGCGCGCCCATCACCAGCGCCGCCACGCTCTGCGGCTCCTCGGCCCGCCACGCGTCCACCACGTTGGATCCGGCGCCGGCCGTGGCCAGCACCTGGGTGCGCTGGGTCCACAGCGCCCACGTGGGAGTCTCCGCGAGCAGATTGCGCATCGATATCCAGCGTCCGGTGCGCAGATCCTGCAGCGCGATGCGCAGTCCGCCGTCATACCCCGCGGGGTGGTACACGGGGCGGAACTCTTCCTCGGGCATCGGATGACTTTCGTACGGAGCTGGCGTACCGGACGCGGTGAACGAGGGCCTGGGGGATGGTTGCAGGGATCCTATAGTCCCGCCGCGGCGACTCGGGCACGGGGGACCACGGGCGTGCCCCGACCGGCCGTCTTGACGCCCGCCCCGTGACTGCACCAGGCTTTCCGGCAAGATCCCCGCGCACCGTCCCCGAGCCCGAAGCGATCCACCAGTCCCGAGCGAAGAACCGGACATGCTGCCTGCAGAGCGTCGCCACCGCACCCCGGCCGACCCCGCGACCGGCCCGGTCCTCGCCGTCGACCAAGGCACCTCGGGCACCAAGGCGTTGGTGCTGTGTCCCGAGCGCGGGGTGATCGGCTCCGCCGAGGTCTCCGTGCGCCCCCGCTATCTGCCCGGCGGACTGGTCGAGGTCGATCCGGCCGCGTTGCTCACCTCGGTCCTCGAGGCCGGACGCCAGGCTCTCGCGGCCGCGGGAGAGCCGGTCGTGGCGGTCGGGCTGGCCAACCAGGGCGAGACCGTGCTGGCCTGGGACCCCGTCACGGGCGACCCGCTGACCGACGCGCTGGTCTGGCAGGACCGGCGGGCGCGGACGGTGTGCGAACAGCTCGCGCCGCACGCCGAGACACTGCGCGAACTCACCGGACTGCCCCTCGATCCGTACTTCGCGGCGCCCAAGATGGCGTGGATCCGGCGCCATCTGACCGACGAGGGCGTGGTCACCACCAGCGACGCCTGGCTGGTCCACCGGCTCACCGGCGCGTTCGTCACCGACGCCGCCACCGCGGGGCGCACCGGGCTGCTCGACCTCGACCGTGTCGCCTGGTCCCCGAAGGCGCTGGACCTCTACGGGCTGACCGCCGAACGGCTGCCGCGCGTCGTCGACGCCGCCGGGCCCGTCGGCACCACCACGGCCTTCGGCGGCGAAGTCCCGCTCACCGGGCTCCTCGTCGACCAGCAGGCCGCCCTGCTGGCGCAGCGGGTGACCGAGCCGGGCACCGCCAAGTGCACCTACGGCACCGGGGCCTTCCTCCTCGCCCAGACCGGGGACCGGCCCCGGCGCGGCCCCCATGGCCTGGTCTCCTGCGTGGCCTGGCGGTTCGGCGGGCGCACCAGCTACTGCCTGGACGGCCAGGTGTACACCGCCGCCTCCGCGGTGCGCTGGCTCAGCGACCTGGGGGTGATCCAAGGGCCCCAGGACCTCGACCCGGTCGGCCGGACCGTGTCCGACGCCGGGGGAGTCACCTTCGTACCGGCGCTCGCCGGACTCGCGGCGCCGTGGTGGCGCGGCGACCTCAAGGGTTCGCTGACCGGGCTCGGCCTCGACACCACCGCCGGGCATCTGGTGCGCGCCCTGTGCGAGGGCATCGCCGCCCAGGTGGTGGAGATCGCCGAGGCGGCCGCTTCCGACCTGGGCGCGCCGCTGACCGTCCTGCGGGTCGACGGGGGACTGACCCGCTCGGCGTTGCTGATGCAGACTCAGGCCGATCTGCTGCAGCGGCCGGTGGAGGTGTCGGCGCTGCCGGATGTCACGGCGCTGGGCGTGGGCGCCGCCGCGCGGCTGGGGCTCGACCCGGGCCTGACGGTCGAGGAGGCGGTCCCGGCGTGGGAGCCCGCCGCCGTCTACGAACCGCGGATCAGCGCGGAGCGGGCCGCCGAGCGCCTGGCCGGTTTCCGCTCGGCCGTGGCCTCGCTGCTTGACCAGGCGCCGACGGCCGCCGCCCACGACTGAGGACCCCGCTGAGGACATCCGCCCAGGACCGCCGCGCGCCAGGAGCCGTTCGCACCACCGAGCAAGGGACCACAATGACCGTTACGACCACGGGTGACCTCCCCGGCGAGGTCTACGACGTGGCCATCATCGGCGCCGGGGTGGTCGGCACCGCCATCGCCCGCGAACTGGCCCGCCACCGGCTGCGGACCGCCCTCGTCGAGGCGTCCGACGATGTGGGGAACGGCACCTCCAAGGCCAACACCGCGATCCTGCACACCGGTTTCGACGCCACCCCGGGCACTCTGGAGGCCCGCCTGGTGCGCGAGGGCTACCAGCGGCTGACCGCCTACGCCGCCGAGACCGGCATCCCGCTCGAACCGCTCGGCGCGCTCCTCGTCGCCTGGGACGCCGAACAGCTCGCCGCGCTGCCGTCACTCGCCGAGAAGGCCGTGCGCAACGGCTACGACGAGACGAGCATCCTCGACGCGGACGCGGTCTACGCCCGCGAACCCCATCTGGGACCGGGCGCCCTCGGCGCGCTCGAAGTCCCCGGGGAGAGCATCATCTGCCCCTGGACGACGACGCTCGCCTACGCCACCCAGGCGGTGCGCGCGGGCGTCGCCCTGCATCTGAACTGCCCGGCCGGGGCCATCACCACCGGCGAGGACCACCACGAGATCGCCACCCCGCGCGGGGTGCTGCGCACCCGCCATCTGGTCAACGCCGCGGGGCTGTACTCGGACGAGATCAACCGGCGGCTCGGCCACGAGGAGTTCACCGTGACCCCGCGCCGCGGCCAGCTGATCGTCTTCGACAAGTTCGCCCGCGGCCTGGTGGACCACATCCTGCTGCCGGTGCCCACCGCACTCGGCAAGGGCGTCCTGGTGGCGCCGACCGTGTACGGCAATGTGATGCTCGGCCCCACCGCCGAGGACCTCGGCGACAAGACCGCCACCGGATCGTCTGCGGACCAACTGGCCTCGCTCCGGGAGAAGGGCGCGCGGATCATGCCGGAGCTGCTGGATGAGGAGGTCACCGCGGTCTATGCCGGGCTGCGCGCCGCCACCGAGCACGGCGACTTCCAGATCCGCGCCGACCCCGGCCGACGGTATGTCGCCGTGGGCGGCATCCGCTCCACCGGACTCACCGCCTCGATGGCGATCGCCGCGCATGTGGCGGAGCTGCTCACCGAGTGCGGTCTCGACCCCGGGCCCCAGCGGGAGATCGAGCCCGTGCGGATGCCCACCATCGGCGAGGCCTTCCCGCGCCCCTACCAACGCGCCGATCTCATCGCCGCCGACCCCGCGTACGGCACCGTGGTCTGCCACTGCGAACGCGTCACCCGGGGCGAGATCCGCGACGCGCTGACCGCCACCGTGCCACCGGGCTCGCTCGACGGCCTCCGGCGCCGCACCCGGGCCCTCGGCGGACGCTGCCAGGGATTCTTCTGCGGCGCGGCGGTGCGCGCCCAGTTCGACGCGGCCACCGCGGCCCAGGACCGGACGGAGGCCCGGCGATGACCCCCACCGACCGTACCCACCGCACTGTCGACGTGCTGGTCATCGGCGCCGGACCGGCCGGACTCGCACTCGCCGCGCGGCTGGCCGCCGCGGGGGTGGACCGGGTCGAGGTCCTCGACCGCGAGCAGCACGCGGGCGGCATTCCCCGCCACTGCCACCACACCGGATTCGGACTGCGCGATCTGCGCCGGCTGATGACCGGCCCCGACTATGCCCGCCACCACATCGCCGCCGCCATCCGCGCCGGAGCGGTGCTGCGCACCTCGGTCACGGCCACGGGCTGGGCGGCGGCGAGGACCGTGGACATCACCGGCCCGACGGGCCTGGAGCGAATCACCGCCACGGCCGTCGTCCTGGCCACCGGCGCCCGGGAACGCCCGCGCAGCGCCCGGCTGGTGCCCGGCACCCGGCCGGCGGGTGTTCTCACCACCGGGCAGCTTCAGCAGGCCGTCCATCTGCACCATCAGCACGTCGGCCGACGCGCCGTCATCGTCGGCGCGGAACGCGTCAGCTACTCCGCGGTGGCCACCCTGCGCCGGGCCGGGGCCGACGTCGCCGCCATGGTCACCGACCAGCCCCGCCACCAGACCCACCCGGCGCGCCACCTCGGCACCCGGCTGCGTTATGGCGTTCCGCTGGTCACCGACGCCGCCGTGGCCGAACTGACCGGCCGAGGGCGGCTGGAGAGCGTGCGACTGCGGCACCGGGACGGCAGGACGGCGGCCGTCGCCTGCGACACCGTCGTGTTCACCGGCGACTGGATCCCCGACCACGAACTGGCCAGAAGCGCCGGGATCGCCCTCGACCCCGGCACCCGGGGCCCGGCTGCCGATGCCGAGTTCCGCACCGGCGGACCCGGGGTCTTCGCCGTGGGCAATCTGCTGCACCCCGTCGAGACCGCCGATATCGCCGCCCTCGACGGCCGGTTGGCTGCCGGGCCCGTGCTGCGCCATCTCGCCGGCCGGCCGTGGACCCCCGGGGCGCTGCCCGTGCGGGTCGAGGCGCCGCTGCTGTGGGTCTCACCCAACCGGATCGCCCCGGACGGGCCCCGCCCGCCGCGCGGCCGGTTCACCCTGCGCACCACGCGGTTCCTGACCCGGCCGGTGCTCACCGTCGGCCAGGACGGCCGGACACTGCACCGCGGGCGCCTTCCCCGCACGGTGGCGCCGGGCCGGCCGTTCCACGTGCCCGCCGACTGGATCGCCGCGGCCGACGCACACGGCGGCCCCGTACGCATCACGGTGGACTGACCGGATCTCGCTGGACTGACCGGCCCTCAGCCGATGTCGCCTGGCGTACCGCGCAGCCGCTCCATCTCGCGCCGGTCGCGCTTGGTGGGACGGCCCGTCCCGCGGTCGCGCAGCCCGATCGGCACGGTGTGCTCGCGCGGCGGCGGAGGCGGGCTGTTGTCGACGAAGCACTCCGCGGCCACCGGCGCGCCGACCCGCTTGCGCACGATGCGCGAGACGACCACGACCCGGTCGCGCCCCGCATGGCGCAGCCGCACCTCGTCTCCGGGCCGCACCGTGTGCGCGGGCTTGACGCGCTCGCCGTTGATCCGGACGTGCCCCGCGCGGCAGGCCGAGGACGCCATGGAGCGCGTCTTGGTCAGCCGCACGGACCAGATCCAGCTGTCCACCCGTACGGACCCCTCGTCTGAAGCCATACCCCGACTCTAATGTCTAAGGTGCGACGCATGAGCGCACATTTCGACGTGGTGGTTCTGGGAGCCGGCCCGGGCGGCTATGTCGCCGCGATCCGCGCCGCCCAGCTTGGCCTGACCACGGCCGTCGTCGAGGAACGCTACTGGGGCGGCGTCTGCCTGAACGTGGGCTGCATCCCGTCCAAGGCCCTGCTGCGCAACGCCGAGCTGGCCCATCTGTTCATCCATGAGGCCGAGAACTTCGGCATCCGGGTGAACGGCGAGGTGACCGTGGACTACCGCGACGCGTTCGAGCGCAGCCGCAAGGTGGCCGACGGACGGGTCAAGGGCGTCCACTATCTGATGAAGAAGAACAAGATCACCAAGTACGAGGGACGGGGCACCTTCACCGGGCCCCACGAGCTGCGGGTCACCCTCACCGAGGGTGACACGGAGACGGTCACCTTCGACCACTGCGTCATCGCCACGGGCTCGCTCACCAATCTGCTGCCCGGCACCTCCCTCAGCGAGCGAGTGGTGACCTACGAGGAGCAGATCCTCGCCCCCACCCTGCCCGGCAGCGTCCTCATCGCGGGCGCGGGCGCCATCGGCGTGGAGTTCGCGTACATCATGCACAGCTACGGGGTGCAGGTGACGCTGGTGGAGTTCATGGACCGGATCGTGCCCCTGGAGGACGAGGAGGTCTCCGCCGAGCTCACCCGCCGCTTCCGCAGGCTCGGCATGAACATCCTGACCTCCACCCGGGTGGAGGCGATCAACGACGCGGGCCCCGCGGTCAAGGTCATGGTGACCACGGGCGGCCAGCGGCAGACTCTGCAGGCCGCCCGGGTGCTGCAGGCCATCGGATTCCGGCCGCGGGTGGACGGATACGGGCTGGAGCACACCGGCGTCCGGCTGACCGAGCGGGGCGCCATCGAGGTGGACGGCCTCTGCCGCACCAATGTGCCGCATATCTTCGCCATCGGTGATGTCACCGCCAAGCTGATGCTGGCGCACGCCGCCGAGGCCATGGGCATCGTCGCGGCGGAGACCATCGCCGGGGCGGAGACCGTGGAGCTCGACTATGTGATGATCCCGCGCGCCACCTTCTGCCAGCCGCAGATCGCCAGCTTCGGCTGGACCGAGGCCCAGGCGCGGGAGCGCGGCTTCGACGTACGGGTGGCGAAGTTCCCGTTCACCGCCAACGGGAAGGCCCAGGGCCTCGGCGACCCGGTGGGCTTCGTGAAGCTCATCAGCGACGGCCGCCACGGCGAGCTGCTGGGCGGCCATCTCATCGGCCCCGAGGTCACCGAGCTGCTGCCCGAACTCACCCTCGCCCAGCAGTGGGACCTGACCGTGCACGAGGTGGCTCGCAACATCCACGCCCATCCGACCCTCAGCGAGGCGGTGAAGGAGGCCGTCCACGGGCTCGCCGGACACATGATCAATCTGTGACCCCCGATGCCCCGCCCCGGCCGCCACCGGGTGTGCGACCCGGGGATATGCGTTAGACAGAGCATGTGAAGGTGCGCTCGGCGCTGGGCTCGCGCAGTGTCGGCGGGCAGGTGTGCGCCCTGATGCTGATCATCGTGACGCTCCTGGTGCTCGCCGCGGGTGCCACGCTGTCCCTCCAGGCCCGCGGCAGCGGGGACAGCCAGGCCCGGACCAGTGCCCTGACCGTCGCGCGGACCGTCGCCCTCGCCCCCGGCGTCCAGCGGGCGCTGGAGTCCCGCAACCCCTCCACAACCCTCCAGCCCTATGTCGAGAAGCTCCGGCACCGGACCGACGTCGACTACATCGTGGTGACCTCCCCCAGAGGCGTCCGCTGGACCCATCCCAATTCGAAGATGCTCGGCAAGCACATCGGCCACAGCCTCTATCCGGCCACGGCGGGCCGGACCTTCACCGACAGGCTCCCGGGCATCACCCGGTCGGCCCCCTCGATCCGTGCCGCCGTGCCGGTCACCGACGCCCGGGGCCGGGTGATCGGCATCGTCAACGCCGGGGTCTCCATCCCCTCCGTGGCCCGGACGGTCGGGCGCCAACTGCCGATGATCTACGGCTCCACGGCGCTCGCCCTCGTCCTGGGCGGGGGCGGTGCGGCACTCGTGGCCCGGCGGCTGCGGCGCCAGACCCACCGGCTCGGCCCCGCCGAGATCACCAGGATGTACGAACACCACGACGCCGTGCTGCGCAGCGTCAAGGAGGGGGTCCTGATCGTCGACGACGAGGGGCGGCTGCTGCTCGCCAACGACGAGGCGCTGCGTCTGCTGGGCCTCACGCCCGACGCGCACGGACGGCAGATCACCGACGTCGGCCTGCCCCCGGAGCTCGCCGGACTGCTCGCCTCCGGCCGTGCGGCCACCGACGCGGTGTATCAGGTCGGGGACCGGCTGCTGGCGGTCAACCAGCGCCCGGCGGAGCGGGGCGGAGCGCCCTGGGGCAGCGTCGCCACCCTGCGGGACGCCACCGAGCTGCGCGCCCTGACGGACAAGGCCGACCGGGCCTACGCACGCCTCCAACTGCTGTACGAGGCCGGCGTCCGGGTGGGCAGCAGCCTCGACATGGAAGGGACCGCCCAGGAACTGGCCCGGGTCGCCGTGCCGCGCTTCGCCGACTACGCCACCGTCGATCTGCACGAGGCCGTACTGCGTGGCGAGGAGCCGGGCGGCCGGGACTCGCCGTTGCGCCGGGCCGCCTTCAGCGGCATCCGGCAGGACCCCCCGCTGCGCCATGTCGGCGAGCACGTCTCCGCCTTCCCCCTGGCCCAGCGGGCCGGCGGCACCGGCCGGGCGCGATTGTTCCCCGTGGGCGAGCTGCCGTCCTCGCCCGACTGGACGCCCCAGGCGGAGCGGCTGGGATGGGCGGTGGAGTACGGCATCCATTCGCTGCTGACCGTGCCGCTCAGCGCGCGCGGTGTCCGGCTGGGCCAGGTGGCGTTCTGGCGCTCGGGGGACGCCCCGCCATTCGACGAGGAGGACCGGTCCTTCGCCGAGGAGCTGGCCGGCCAGGCGGCCGTCGCCATCGACAACGCCCGCCGCTACGCGCGCGAGCACGCCACCACGCTGGCCCTCCAGGAGAGCCTGCTGCCGCGCGGCCGCCCCGAACAGCAGGCCGTCGTCGCCGCCCAGCGCTATCTGCCCGCCCCCGGCGGGGTGCGAGGCGACTGGTTCGACGTCATCCCCCTGTCGGGGGCCCGGGTCGCCCTCGTCGTCGGCGATGTCGTCGGCCACGGACTGCACGCCGCCGCGACCATGGGCCGGCTGCGCACCGCCGTGCTCAACTTCTCCGTCGTGGACCTTCCCCCCGATGAGCTGCTGGCCCGGCTCGACGACGTGGTCGACCTGGTCGACCGGGAGGAGACGGCCGTGAACGGCGGCGTCGGGGCGGCGGGGGCCACTTGTCTGTACGCGGTCTACGACCCGGTCTCCCGGCACTGCACCCTGGCGCGGGCCGGTCATCCGCCCCCGGCCCTGGTCCGTCCCGACGGCTCCGTGACCTTCCTCGACCTGCCCGCAGGACCGCCGCTGGGACTCGGCGGCCGGCTCTACGAGACGACCGAGACGCAACTGCCCGAAGGCAGCCGCCTCGTCCTCTACACCGATGGGCTGGTCCGGGACCGCGAACGGGACCTCGTGACCGGGCTCGACCAGCTCCGTGACGCCCTCACCGATGTCGACCCCGACCCGGAGCGGGCCTGCGACGCCGTGATGGCCGCCCTGCTGTCGCCGCGCCGCACCGACGACGTCTGCCTGCTCATCGCCCGTACCACCGCGCTGGACGCGAGCCGGGTGGCCTCGTGGGAGCTGCCGTCGGACCCCGAAGTCGTGGGCCGGATGCGCGCGGCCGTCGCCCGTACCCTGGCCGACTGGAACCTGGAGGAGGCCGCCTTCACCACCGAGCTGGTGGTCAGCGAGCTGCTCGGCAACGCCATCCGGCACGCCGTCGGCCCCGTGCGGCTGCGCCTGATGCGCAACCGGGCGTTGATCTGCGAGGTCGCCGACGGCAGTACCACCGCGCCGCATCTGCGCCGGGCGGCCACCACCGACGAGGGCGGACGCGGGCTGTTCCTCGTGGCCCAGATGGTCCAGCGCTGGGGCACCCGCTACACCAGCGACGGCAAGATCATCTGGACCGAGCAGGACCTTCCGGCCGCGGAACGCGCCCCGCGGTGACACCGGCCCGTACGGACCGGGCCCCCGGCCGCCGTCGACCGGCCCCGGCCACTGTCCGCGGCCCCCGTCACCCGCGTTCCGCCGCGGGTGCCGTCAGGCCGACGCCGGCGCGCCCTCGCGCCGCTCCCACGCCACCTGGGCGAGGTCGGCCATGGTGGCCACGAGATCCGCCGCCTCATCCGTGCCGTTCAGATGCCGGTACTCCGAGCCCACCGTGATCACCAGCCGCTCGGGCAGGCCCAGCGCCGGATAGGTGTTCTCGGCGATGAGGGTGCGGGCGGCCTCCAGGGCCGGTACCCCTGCCGTGTGCAGCTGCCGGGTGCGGTCCCGCAGATGCTCCAGATAGCCGACGTGGCCGCGGACCCCCTCCCGGTCGAGGACCGGCCCATGGCCGGGGACGATCACCTCGGCCCCGGTCGCGAGCACCCGCTCGCAGGCGAAGATGACATCGCCGGTGAACGCCACCTTCTGTTGCGGCAGATACGCCACCAGATCGCCCGCGGTGTGCGCGGACGGCAGACTGAACAGCCGCACCGGCACCTGGCCCACCCGCAGGTCGAGTTCGCCCACGAAGGTGAGCGTCGGCTCGACCACCTCGGTGCCGGACCAGTCGAACCGCCCGAAGTGCCGCTGGAGATACCAGCCGAGCGGAGTCGCCGGATCGCTGCCGTGCACCAGGGCGTGCAACTGCTGCGGCGAGGGCTCGTACTCGATATGGCCGAGTGCCTCGCGGGTGGCGACGATCTCCGCGTCCGGTACGACCTCCGCGCCCCACAGGTGGTCGCCGTTGGCATGGGTGACGATCACCCGCTCGATCCGGGCTCCGTCGGGCAGCAGGGCCCGGCTGCGTTCCAGGAAGTCACCGGCCATCCGCCGGTCGTAGGGGGTGTCGATCCAGGCGGCGGCGCCGTCGGGCGAGACGATCAGACCGCAGTTGGCCAGACCCCATCCGGCGCTCGGGGTGGGGGACCAGATGTGCACACCGTCGGCCACGGCGAGGAGGGGCGATTGCGAGATCATGGACGCACACTATTCCCGCGCCGCGCGCCCGCGGCAGGCGGCCCGCCCTCCGGGAGCCGGTGGCCGGACGCGTCGCGCTCCAGGTGTGCCGGTGTCCGTGTGCGCGGGTGTCGGCCACCGGTGTCGGCCACCTGCGCCGGCCACCGCGGCGCCGCCCCGTCAGGCCGTCATCGGGCGGTCGGCCGCCCCGACCGGCGCCGGGAGCGTCGTGGAGCCCGCGAGATAGCGGTCCACGGCGGCCGCGGCGGAGCGGCCCTCGGCGATGGCCCAGACGATCAGCGACTGGCCACGGCCCGCGTCGCCCGCCACGAACACCCCGTCCGCGCCGGTGGCGAAGGACGCGTCGCGTGCGACGGTGCCGCCCTCGTCGAGCTCCAGCCCGAGCTGGTCGAACAGCCCGCTGTCCGGCTCCGGGCCATGGAAGCCGAGGGCCAGCAGCACCAGATCCGCCCGGAGCACCCGCTCCGTGTCCGGGCCGGGCTGCCCGTCGGCCCGGGCCCCGATGAGGCGCAGTGCCCGGACGCCGCCCTGCGGCCGCTCCGCGTCCGGTGCCGTCCCCTCGAAGCGGACGGTGGCCGCGGAGAAGACCCGCGCGTCCACGTCCGCCTCCGGAGAGGCCGCCAGCTCCCGCGCCTCCTCATGGGCGGCGGACATCCGGTAGATCTTGGGGTAGGTGGGCCAGGGTTCGCCGTCGGCCCGTTCGTCGCCGGGCCGGGGGTGGATGTCCAGTTGGGTCACGGAGGCGGCGCCCTGCCGCAGCACGGTGCCCAGGCAGTCCGCGCCGGTGTCCCCGCCGCCGACGATGACCACATGTTTGCCCTCGGCGGTGATCGGCGGCCGGGCGTAGTCGCCCTCGCGCACCCGGTTGGCCATCGGCAGATACTCCATCGCCTGATGGATTCCGGCCAACTCCCTTCCTGGTACGGGGAGTTCGCGCCAGGCCCGGGCGCCCACCGCTATCACGAGCGCGTCGTAGCGCGCCCTGAGCTCGGCGGCGTCCAGATCGGTGCCGACGTCCACGCCGGAACGGAATTTGGTGCCCTCCGCCCGCATCTGCCCCAGCCGCCGGTCCAGATGGCGCTTCTCCATCTTGAACTCGGGGATGCCGTAGCGGAGCAGTCCGCCCACCCGGTCGTCGCGTTCGTACACCGCCACGGTGTGTCCCGCGCGGGTGAGCTGCTGGGCCGCGGCCAGGCCCGCGGGCCCCGAGCCGATGACGGCGACGGTCCGGCCGGACAGCCGCTCGGGTGGCTTGGGGGTCATATATCCGCTCTCCCAGGCCCGGTCGGCGATGGCCACCTCGACGTTCTTGATGGTGACCGCCGGCTGGTTGATGGCCAGCACACAGGCGCTCTCACAGGGGGCCGGGCAGAGCCGGCCGGTGAACTCGGGAAAGTTGTTGGTCGCGTGCAGCCGCTCGCTCGCGCGCAGCCAGTCGTCACGGGAGACCAGGTCGTTCCACTCCGGGATGAGGTTCCCCAGCGGGCAGCCGTCGTGGCAGAACGGGATGCCGCAGTCCATGCAGCGGTCCGCCTGGGCGTTGATGATCGGCAGCAGGGCGCCGGGGGCCTGGACCTCGTTCCAGTCCCGCACCCGCTCGTCCACCGGACGGCGGGGCGGAAGACGACGGGGTGTGGTGAGGAAACCCTTGGGATCGGCCATGATGACCTCCCACTACCCGTGTCATGGTCTGGCCGCTTTCACCCCACTGTACGACCGCGGGTCAGCCGGTCCAGGGTCTCGGCGGCCTCGGCCATGATCCGGTCCACGAGATCCGTGCAACTGGGCAGATCCTCGATCACCCCGGCCACCTGTCCGGAGGCCATCACCCCCGTGTCGGTGCGGCCGTCCACCATCGACGCCTTGAGCAGCATCGGGGTGGTGGCGGCCAGCAGGACCTGGCTCCAGGTGAGGTCCTTGCCGTGCCGCATGGCCAGCCCGTCGCGCACCATCCGCGGCCAGCTCAGCCCGGCCAGCCGCCGGAAGGCGGCGGCGTGGCGCACGGCGCGCAGCAGCGCGGCGGTGCGGCCGGAGCGCTCCAGGGAGTCGACCAGTTCGCTGCGGAGCATCCGGTGCGGGAGCCCGTCCACCGCCGTGGTGACGGTGACGTCGGTGACCGCCGCCGCCAGATAGCGCGCCTTCACGGCGTCCGGGACCGTGCTGTCGGAGGTGAGCAGGAACCGGGTGCCCATCGCGATCCCCGCCGCCCCGTAGGCGAGCGCGGCCGCCAGCCCCCGTCCGTCGTGGAAGCCGCCCGCGGCCACGACCGGGATGTCCACCGCGTCCACGACCTGGGGGAGCAGCACGGTGGTGGCCACCTGTCCGGTGTGGCCGCCGCCCTCGGCGCCCTGCACCAGCACCGCGTCCGCGCCCCAGCCCGCGACCTTCTCCGCATGGCGCCGGGCGCCCACGGACGGGATGACCACCACGCCCGCGTCCTTCAGCCGGTCGATCAGTTCGCGCCTGGGGGCCAGCGCGAACGAGGCGACCCGCACCCCCTCCTCGACGATGATCCGCACCCGCTCCCCGGCGTCCCCGGCATCGGCGCGCAGATTGACACCGAAGGGCGCGTCGGTGCGGGCGGCCACCTCGCGGACGGCCGTGCGCAGCCGCTGGGGCGACATGGTCGCGGAGGCCAGGATGCCCAGCGCCCCGGCGTTCGCCACCGCCGACACCAGCCGGGGTCCGGCCACCCAGCCCATGCCCGTCTGGACGAGCGGGTGGCGCACCCCGACGAGCCTGGTCAGCGGGGTGTCCATCAGGACGGCACCTCCCGCTCGCGGGCCCCCTCCGGATCGATGACCTCCCGGATCAGCCGCAGTTCGGCGGGGGTCGGCTCCCGGGTGTACGGGACGTCGTCGGCGATGTCGAGGGGGAAGCCGGTGGCCTCCCGCACCGCCTCGGCGGTCACCCCCGGATGCAGCGAGCGCACCCGCAGCGTGCGATCGGGCGTGGCGAAGTCGAGGACCGCGAGATCGGTCACCACACACCGGAGGTCATGGAAGCGGGCGGCGGGCCCTACGGCCGCCGCCCGGTCGTAGCCGACCCCGCACACCATGTCGACGCGTTCGACGAAGACCCGCCGAGAGTGCCGGGGCACCCAGTAACTCGTGGGGTTGTTGAGGGTGTTGACCGGCGCTCCGCGCACCCCCAGCAGTTGCCGTCTGGGCCGTTTCCAGTCGCCGACGCAGGTGATGTTCTGATTGCCGTGGCGGTCGAGCTGGCTCGCGCCCATCATCACATGGCGCCGCCCGCCGGTGACCAGCGCCAGATGCGCCCGGTACGGCAGCCACCCCTCCACCACCTCCGGGTCGCCACCGACGATCATCGCCTCGCCGTCCGTCAGCAGCAGCTCGGGCGCGAAGGTGAGCCGGGCCAGCCGGGCGCCGACCCTGGGCACCGCACCCATCGGGGCGGCCAGGATCTCCCCGTCGCCCCGCCATGCCTCGGCACAGGCCACCACGCAGTACTCGGCCCGGGTCACTCTGCCGGTCATACGCCCTCCCTCCCGAACGCCGCCACCGCGGCCCGGTACCGCTCCTCGTCCCCGGACAGAAACCGCTCGGTGAACTCCCGCCACGCCTCCGGATCGGCGGCCGCCTTGGCGTACGCGCTCTGGAACGCCTCGTCCCGCTCGTAGTCGGGGGCGCAGGAGGTGAAGTGCGCGCCCCGCGGAGTCTCGATCACACCGGTCACCGCATGCCGTTTGACCAGCAGCGTCTGCGGACCGCCCGCGTCGGCGAACTCGGCGGTGGCGACGACGCGTTCACACGAGAGATACGCCTCGGCCGCCGCCTCGCAGAACAGGTCGTCGAAGTACGGATCGGGCCCGAGGTACTGTCCGTTGCCCTGTGCGTCCGCCCGGTTGAGGTGCACCAGCGCCACATCCAGCCGCAGTGCGGGCACCGCCACCAGCTCCTCACCGTCCTCGTACGGCGAAGTGACCGTCCGCAGACCGGGGTTGACCGCCATGACGTCCGAGCCCAGGCCCGCGCGGACGGGCAGGAACGGGAGCCGGTGCACGGCGGCGGTCAGCCCCCACATCATCATCGCCTCGTCCAGCTCGGTCAGTTCGATGTCCCCCCGCTCGCGCGCCGCCCGGAAGTGCGGCTCCAGGGGGATCGAGTCGAGGGTCGCGAACGCCGTCACCAGCCTGCGGATCTTCCCGGCGGCGGCCAGCAGCCCGACGTCGGGGCCGCCGAAGGAGACCACCGTCAGATCGGTGACATCCGACCGCAGCAGGGCGCGGACCAGGGCCATGGGCTTGCGCCGTGAGCCCCAGCCGCCGATGCCGACCGTCATACCGCTGCGGATCCGGCCGACGGCCTCCTCGGCCGTCATCGTCTTGTCGGCCAACGCCGCTCACCCCTTCCCGGTGCCTTTGGCGACGAACGCGTCGCGGGGTCCATCGGACAGGCCCGCCAGATTGGCCTCGAAGGTGAAGCCCTGCTCGAAGCGGTAGCTGCGGTGCACATCGACCGGGTCGATGCCGTTGATGGCCGCCTTCGCCAGGCGCAGCAGCGCACCGTCCTTGGCGGCGATCTCACCGGCCAGCTCCAGCGCCGCTTCCCGCAGCGCGGCGCGCGGGACGACCCGCCACACCGAGCCGTGGCGGTGCAACTCCCCGGCGGTCGCGGTGCGCGAGGTGTAGTACAGCGCGCGCATCAGATGCTGCGGGACCAGCCGCGCCAGATGGGTGGCCGCGCCCAGCGCGCCCCGGTCCAGCTCGGGCAGGCCGAACGTGGCGTCCTCGCTCGCCACGATCGCGTCGGCGTTCCCGGCCAGTCCGATGCCGCCGCCCAGACAGAAGCCGTGGACGGCGGCGACGACCGGGACCGGGCAGTCGTAGACGGCGGCGAACGCCTCGGCACAGCCGTGGTTGGCGCCGATGAGCGCCGTATGGCCCTCGGCCGCCTGGATCTCCTTGATGTCCACGCCCGCGTTGAAGCCCCGGCCCTCGGCGGCCAGCACCACACACCGCACCGACGGGTCGGCGCCCGCGCCGCGCAGCGCCGCGGCCAGCTCGTACCAGCCCTGGACGGGCAGGGCGTTGACGGGTGGGAAGTCCATGGCGACCAGGCGGACGCCGGCCGCCGGTGCGGAGGTGGAGACACCCATGAGCAGATCCGCTACCTTTCCACCAAACATTTGTTAGGTGAGAAGGTAGCAGCGCTCACCGCACAGCGGGAGGTGTCTCGTGGCCGTCAGCATCGATCTCGCCGGGCGCGTCGCCGTGGTCACCGGCGGCACGCGCGGCGTCGGAGCGGGGATCACCCGGGCCCTGCTCACCGCCGGGGCCGAGGTGGTGATCTGTGCGCGCCACGCCCCGGGCAAGCCCGTCGAGGCGGACGGGCGCACGGCGCGCTTCGAACCGCTCGACGTCCGGGACGCGGACGCGGTCGCCGCGTTCTTCGACCGGCTGCGCCGCTCCCACGGGCGGCTCGACCTGCTGGTCAACAACGCCGGAGGAAGCCCCTACGGGCTGATCGCCGAGGCCGGGCAGCGGCGCGCCGCCCGCGTCGTCGAACTCAATCTGATCGCTCCCATGACCGTTTCCCTGAGCGCTTATGAGCTGATGCGCCATCAGGAGGGCGGGGGCTCGATCGTGATGATCGGCAGCGTCAGCGGCACCCGGCCGTCCCCCGGCACCGGGCCCTACGGTGCCGCCAAGGCGGGGCTGGAGAACCTCGCCCGCACCCTGGCCGTGGAGTGGGCCCCCGCGGTCCGGGTCAACACGCTCGTCCTCGGCATGGTCCGTACCGAACTGTCGCATCTGCACTACGGGGACGAGGAGGGCATCGCCGCCGTCGGCCGGACCGTGCCGCTCGGGCGGCTGGCCGAGCCCGTCGAGGCCGGAACCGCCTGTGTGTTCCTCGCCTCCGGGCTGGCCGAGTACATCAGCGGCGCCAGCATCGCCATCCACGGAGGCGGGGAGCGCCCCGCGTTCCTCGACGCAGCCAACGTCAACCAGTCGGCCCCCGGCACCGGCCGGGCCGACCCACGGGAGGACTGAGATGAGCGGACTCTGCGACGGGCGCGTCACCGTCGTCACCGGAGCGGGCCGCGGCCTCGGACGGGCGCATGCGCTCGCCTTCGCCGCCGAGGGCGCCAAGGTCGTCGTCAACGACCTCGGCGTGGCCCCGGACGGCGCCGGGGCGTCGGCGGGCCCGGCCCAGGAAGTCGTCGAGGAGATCCGGGCCGCGGGCGGGGAAGCGGTCGCGCACGACGGGGACATCGCCACCACCGACGGCGCCGCTTCCCTCGTCGCCACCGCCCTCGACACCTACGGCCGGCTCGACACCCTCGTCAACAACGCCGGATTCCTGCGCGACCGCATGCTCGTCAACCTCGGCGAGGACGACTGGGACGCGGTGATCCGCGTCCACCTCAAGGGCCACTTCCTGCCGCTGCGGCACGCCGCCGCCCACTGGCGGGCCGAGGCGAAGGCGGGCCGTACACCGGTCGCGCGGGTGGTCAACACCAGCTCCGGGGCCGGGCTGCTGGGCAGCGTCGGACAGGGCGGCTACTCCGCGGCCAAGGCCGGGATCCTCGGCCTGACCTCGGTGGCCGCCGCCGAACTCGGCCGCTACGGCGTCCAGGTCAACGCCATCGCCCCGGCGGCCCGCACCCGGATGACGGAGACGACGTTCGCCGGTGCCATGGCCGCCCCGGAGGACCCCGCCGCCTTCGACGCGATGGCCCCCGCAAATGTCTCACCGCTCGTCGTCTGGCTCGGCTCGGCCGCCTGCGCCGGGGTCACGGGCCGGGTCTTCGAGGCGGAGGCCGGGCGGATCACCGTCATGGAGGGCTGGCGGCCGGGCCCGACCGCCGAGAAGAGCGCCCGCTGGAACCCCGCGGAGGCGGGCGAGGCCGCCCGGAAACTCCTCGCCGAGGCAGAACCGCCACGACCGGTCTACGGGGCACCCTGACGGGCCATCCGGCCCCTGCGGGTGGGGACCCCCCCGTAAGGGACGGACGGGAGCGAGATGGGAGTCCGGTGCGCCGCGACGGCACGATGAACCGCGAACGGCACACGGGGACAAGGCATGGACACCTCCTTCCCGGTGGCCGACCCCGAGGTGCACGGCTCCCATCTGCACGGCTACGACCTCGAGGGCCGCGATATGACGCGGTTCAGCCCCTCCTACGACTGGACCGCCGGAGCCATGATCTCGACCGCGGACGAGCTGGCCCGGTTCGAGCGGGCGCTCTTCGGCGGCGAGTTGCTGCGCCCCGCCCAGCAGCGCGAGTTGAAGACCCCGGTGGAGTTCCCCGACGCCCCGGCATCACGGCGAACGGGGTTGTGGGGTGGCCCTCGCGCACGGTGCGCACGAAGCCGACGAGCGCCGAGACCAGCGCATCGCGGTTATGGCTGCCGAGCGCCTGGACGTTGACCCCGACGCAGAGGGTGAGGAGATCGGCCGGCAGATCCCGCATCAGCCGCGCGGTCATGGGCTCCAGACAGCTCGACGTGCCCAGGGCCAGCGAGGTGAGATCCCACCCGGTCCGTCGGGCCACCAGGGCGGTCCAGGTCCGGCTGGGGGACGCGGCGCCGCGCCCCTGCGAGATGGAGCTGCCGCAGTGGACCCAGCGCGGCTGCCGCCCGAGGGCCTCACCCTCCAGGGCCGCGCCCGCCTCCACGGACAGTGAGCACAACCGGAACTGATGGTAGAAGGGCAGCCACAGCTCGACGGTCGCCATCCGCCCCGGCAGGCCCTCGCACCGGAACTCCGCGTCCGCGCCATGGGTTTCGAGCTCTACCGTGGCGGCCGGTCGCCCGTCGCACAGCACATCGAGGCGGGCCCGCTCCTCGGGCCCGTTCAGCCTGGGCGCGGGGTCGGCCTGCTAGCGGCAGACGAGCGAGGCGCTGTCGGTGCGCAGCATCACCCGCACCCCGGACGGCATCGCGGCCCGGCCCAAGCCCGCCCCCGGGGAGACACAGCGCCGCCTCCTCGCGCGGCAGCCGCCAGGGGGCGGTCCACCCGGGGCCGCGCTGCAGCGACACCGCGCCCCGGTAGCGCAGCCGGGGGTCGTCGTGGCGGATGTCGAGCGGGGTGCGGACGGGGTGGGTCTGCATGAGCGCGAGTCTGGCATCCCCCTACGACACCCCTTCTGCGACACCGCCCTGCGGCCTCCGGCCCGCCCCGCGTTCTTCGCATAGCATGCTGAATCCGGGCATACGAGCCCTATTGTGTGACGGACGGCCGGAGGGACACCAGATGGCCGAGGCAGACGCCGTCATCGTCGGGTCCGGTGTCAATGGCCTCGTCGCCGCGGCGGAGCTGGCCCTGGCCGGATGGTCCGTCGTCCTGGTGGAACGCGAGCCGAACATCGGGGGGTTCATCGCCACCGAGGAGCGCACCCTGCTCGGCTATCTCCACGACACCTACTCCTCATGGCATCCGTTGTTCGTCTCCGGCCCGGCGTACGCGCGTCTCGGGGAGCTGCTGCACCGCCATGGGCTGGAGTACCGCAACGCCGACGAGTGGGTCACTGCCAGCGTGGCCGACGACGGCCGGGTCACCCTGGCCCATCGCGATCCGCGGCGCACCGCCGAGGGTTTCGCGCACGACGAGGACAGGGCCGCGTATCTGGCCGCGCTCGGCCGACTGGGCGACAACATGGCGGCGATCGGCGGCCTGATGAGCGGTGAGCTCCGCTCGCCGGCCGTCTTCCGCCCCGCGGCCGCGCTGCTCCGTGGCGGCGGGCGGCGGGGGGTGGAGCGGTGGGTGCGTTCGGTGGCCGCCAGCGGCCGTGGATACGCCCGTGCGGAGTTCCGCGGGGACGAGGTGGACCATCTCTTCGCCCCATGGCTGCTGCACGCGGGGCTGTCGCCGGACCATGCGTCGGGCG
This sequence comes from Streptomyces violaceusniger Tu 4113, assembly GCF_000147815.2. Lineage (NCBI taxonomy): Bacteria > Bacillati > Actinomycetota > Actinomycetes > Kitasatosporales > Streptomycetaceae > Streptomyces > Streptomyces violaceusniger. The sequence continues at coordinate 4,452,561 of NC_015957.1, forward strand.
CGTTCCTGATGACGTTGCTGGCCGCCAGCCTGCATGGCGTCGGGGTGCCGGTGGTGGGCGGGGGTGCGGGCCGGTTCGTGGATGCCTTCACGTCGCTGCCGGCGACGACGGGGGTACGGGTGGAGACCGGCACCCGGGTCGACCGCATCCTCGTCGAGCAGGGGCGCGCCGTAGGAGTGGCGTCCGGCGGCCGGGTCTTCCGCGCCCGCCGCGCCGTCCTCGCCTCGGTGACCCCCACCGCCCTGTACGGCACCCTCCTTCCGCAGGGCTCGGTCCGGCCTGAACTGCGGGACCAGGCACGGCGATTCCGCTACGGCCGCGCCGCGATGCAGATCCATGTGGCGCTGTCCCAGCCGCTGGGCTGGCGCGACGCGCGTCTGAACACGGTCCTGGTCGTGTATCTCTCCGACGGGTCCGGCAGCACCGGTATCGCCTGCGCCGAGGCCGAGGCGGGCCTGCTGCCCCGGCGACCCACGGTGGTCGTCGGGCAGCAGTACGTCCTGGATTCCAGCCGGGTTCCGCCCGGCGCCGCCGCGCTGTGGCTGCAGTTGCAGGAGCTGCCGCCCACGCCGCGGGGAGACGCGGCCGGTGAGCTGGACACCGCTCAGGGCTGGACCCCGGAGCTGGCCCAGGGGTACGCCGACCGGGTCCTGAGCCGGATTGCCCGGCACGCCCCGGATCTGCCCGGCAAGATCCTCGCCGTCGATGTCATCGCGCCCCGGACCTCACCCGCCGGAACCCCAACGCGGTCGACGGCGACCCGTACGGTGGCTCGCTCGAACTCGACCAGAGCTTTCTCTGGCGCCCTCTGCCCTCCTCCGGACGGCATGCGACCGACATCCGCGGGCTCTGGCACATCGGCGCCTCCACTCACCCGGGGCCGGGGCTGGGCGGTATCTCCGGGCACATGGTGGCCACCACGCTCACCACAGGGGCCCGATTCGCCCGCCTGCCCCGGCTCTCACCCGGGCGCCGGATCAGAGGCTGACGCCGTGTGACCGCAGATAGGCGAGCGGATTGATGTCCGAGCCGTAGCCGGGGCCGGTGCGGATCTCGAAGTGGAGATGCGGTCCGGTGGCGTTTCCCGTCGAGCCGGAACGGCCGATCTGCTGGCCGCCGTTGACGCTCTGCCCGGCCCGCACGGACAGCTGCGAGAGATGGGCGTACTGGCTGTACCTGCCGTCCGGATGCCGGATGACCACCTGATAGCCGTACGCGTCGCCCCAGCCCGCCGAGACCACGTGGCCCGTGCCCACGGCCTTCACCGAGGTGCCGATGCCGACGGGGAAGTCCACGCCCGTGTGATAGCCGCTCGACCAACTGGAGCCGGCCGCCCGGTAGGCGGTGCTCGGGTTGACGCCGCTGACGGGGGCGGTGAAGCCCGAGGAGGCGACGCGCTTGGTGTTCTGCTCCCGGCTGTTGTGGGGCTTCTCGGCCTTCGGCTGCGGCGCGGGCTTCGCCTTGGGCTTCGGCTTGGGCTTCTCCTTGGTCTGGTGGTGGCGCTCGGGTTCCGCCTTGGGCTTGGCGGTGGCCTTACCGCCCTTGAGAGAGAGCTTCTGACCGGGGTAGATCAGATCCGGATCGCCGCCGATCGCCTCGCGGTTGCTCTCGTAGAGCGCCTCCCAGCCGCCGGTGACATCGTGGGAGTCGGCGATACCGGACAGCGAGTCGCCGCCGACGACCACATAGTGGCCGGACTTCGTGGAGTTGTGCCCCGGGAGGCTGGTGGGTGTGGGCTTGCTCGCCGCCACCTGCTGGGCCTTCTCGGGCCGCTGTGCCTTCTTGACCGGGGCGGCGGCCGTCTTGACGATCTTCGGCGCAGTCTGCGGCGCCGCGTCGCCCTGCGTCAGCCCGGCCTTGCCCGAGCACACCGGCCAGGCGCCGGGCCCCTGGCCGTCGAGCACCTTCTCCGCGATCGCGATCTGCTGGTCCTTGGTGGCCAGATCGGCCCGTCCCGCGTAGGCGCTGCCGCCGTACGCCTCCCATGTGCTCTGCGTGAACTGCAGCCCGCCGTAGAAGCCGTTGCCGGTGTTGACGTCCCAGTTGTCGGTGGACTCGCACTGGGCGACCTTGTCCCAGGTCTCGCCCGAGGCCGCGGACGCGCCCGCGGCGCCGATGAGCGGAAGGGCGATTCCGGCGCCGCCCGCCGTGACGCTCAGTGAGGCACGGGAGATGCGGTTGGGCTTGTAACGGCGGTGGCGTCCCCGTAAGGGCATGGACGGCTCCTTCTCGTGCTGCCGGGTGCGGCGCGCTGCCGGGCGGGCCAAAGATAAGGGGGCCGATTTGGCCACAACAAGAGGGGGATCGCCTGGAAAGAGGGCCACAGCGCGCTGTGCTGCGACCCTCTTCTGCTTATGTGATGTGCATCACACTGTTTCCGTCGGTGGTTCGCGCGGGACGCAGGGTGACGGACTGCCCCCTCGCCCCATCCGTGAACGTGCCGCCGCCCGGGGCCGAGGCCCCGGGCGGCGGTGCGGTGATCGGTCGAACGGTCAGCGGCGGACGGCCAGCGACACCGCGAAGCGGCCCTGCGCGTCGGTCCACCAGCGCCGCGCGTCCATCCCCGCGGCGGCCAGTTCGGCCCGCACCTTCTCCTCCCGGAACTTGCTGGACACCTCCGTACGGACCTCCTCCCCGGCTTCGAAATGGACCGCGAGATCCATGGCGGGAATCTTCGCCGTGAGGTCCTTACGGGCCCTCAGCCGCATTTCGATCCACTCCTCCTCGGCGTTCCACACCGCCACGTGGTCGAAGTCGGAGGGGTCGAAGTCGGCGCCCAGTTCGCGGTCGAGCACCGCCAGCACGTTCTTGTTGAACGCCGCGGTGACCCCCTGTGCGTCGTCGTAGGCGGAGACCAAAGTGGCCTCGTCCTTGACCAGGTCGGTGCCGACCAACAGGGCGTCGCCGGGCGCGAGCAGATCGCTCACCGAGGCGTAGAAGGCGGCCCGTTCGGCCGGCAGCAGATTGCCGATCGTGCCGCCGAGGAAGGCCAGCAGCCTCGGACCCGGGGTGTCGTCGGGCAGCGCGAGCCCGTTCATGAAGTCGGCGACCAGCGCGTGCACCGTCAGCCGTGGATGCTCGGCCAGCAGGGCCTCCCCGGCCAGTTCCAGTGCGCTCTCGCTCACGTCGACGGGGACGTAGACCCGCAGATCCGGCAGCGCCCGGATCAGGTGGCGGGTCTTCTCGGAGGAGCCGGAGCCCAGTTCGACCAGGGTGCGGGCCCCGGTGGCGTCGGCGATCTCCGCCGCGCGGGCGATGAGGATCTCCCGCTCGGCACGGGTCGGGTAGTACTCCGGCAGCCGGGTGATCTCTTCGAAGAGCGCGCTTCCCCGGGCGTCGTAGAACCACTTGGGCGGAAGCTGTTTGGGGGTGCTGGTCAGCCCGTCGGCCACATCGGCGCGCAGGGCGGCCGCGGTGGCATCGGCGGGCAGGGTGCGGGTGACGGTGAAGGGGCTCAACGGGAAGCCTCCTTAAGGGCGGTGAGCAGTACATCGGTGCGGGTGGCGGTGAGCAGGGTGCGGTCGGGGACCTCCGTCCAGCCGGGATCCTGGTCGTACGGCTCGGAGGCCACCACCACGCCCCGGTCCGGTTCGGCCAGGTACCACAGGGTGTCGCCCCAGGCGGTGGCGGCGATGGTCTCCCCGTCCATGAGCAGCAGATTGAGCCGTGAGTCGGGGGACGCGCCGGCGAGCTGCTCGACGGCCTCGGCCAGCGCCTCCGGCGGCTCGTGGCCCAGCCGCAGCCGGCGCAGCACCAGCGCCCAGACGAACGCCGAGTCGCACCGCGCCTCCAGGCCGAGCAGATCTGCGGGCGGCAGTGAGGCGGCGAGGTCCGCGACCGCGTGCGGCCAGTCGCGGATCGCCCCGTTGTGGCTGAACAGCCAGGTCCCGGCGGCGAACGGCGAGGCGCCCGCCTCACCGTCCGCACTCGCCTCGGTGGCGTCCCTTACGGCGGCCATCAGCGCCCCGGTCCGCACCACCCGGGCGAGGTCGGCGAACGACAGATCGCCCCAGATGGGCCCGGCGCGGCGGTAGCGCGCGGGCACCGGGTCGCCCGACGCGTACCAGCCGACGCCGAACCCGTCGGCGTTGACCGTGCCGTGCGCCTGCCGCCGCGGCGCCCACGACTGCCGGAACAGGCTGTGCTCGGGCGCCATGACCACCTCGCCGATGGGGGTCCGCGGCCCGAGATACGCCAGATGCCTGCACATCAGGACGCGTCCCGAGCGGTGCGGAAACCCGAGAAGATCTGGCGGCGGACCGGCAGGTCCCAGTTGCGGAACGTGCCCCGGCAGACGACCTCGTCCACCGCGAAGGAACCGCCGCGCAGCACCTTGTGCGCCGGGCCGAAGAAGACTTCCGAGTACTCGCGGTACGGGAAGGCGCGGAACCCCGGGTAGGGCAGGAAGTCGCTCGAGGTCCACTCCCACACATCGCCGATCAACTGCCGCACCCCCAGCGGCGAGGCGCCCTTCGGATAGCTTCCCGCCGGTGCCGGCCGCAGATGGCGCTGGCCGAGGTTGGCCTGGTCGGGGGCCGGGTCGGTGTCGCCCCACGGATAGCGCCGGGACCGGCCGCTGTCCGGGTCGTGGCGGGCGGCCTTCTCCCACTCCTCCTCGGTCGGCAGCCGCCGCCCCGCCCAGCGGGCGTAGGCGTCCGCCTCGTACCAGCTCACATGCACCACCGGCTCGTTGGGCGGCACCGGCTCGGTCACCCCGAACCGGCGGCGCAGCCACTGCCCGCCCTCGCGCCGCCAGAACAGCGGGGCGGCCAGGCCGTGCTCCTGGAGGTACGCCCAGCCCTCGGCCGTCCACCAGCGCCGCTCGCCGTAGCCGCCATCGGCTATGAACCGCTCGTACGCGCCGTTGGTCACCGGTGTGGTGTCGATGTGGAAGGCCGGGACCAGCCGGTGGTGCGCGGGCCGCTCGTTGTCCAGGGCCCAGGGCTCGGTCGAGGTGCCCATGGTGAACGGGCCGCCCGGGATCAGCACCTCCTCGGGCAGCGCCGCGCCGTCCGCCGTGTCGGGCGGCGGTGGGGCGGTGAGCGCGGCGGGTCCGCGGCGCAGCTGGTGGGTGATGAGCATCGTCTCGTCGTGCTGCTGCTCATGCTGCGCGATCATGCCGAAGGCGAAGCCCGCGTCGACCAGCGGGGCGCCGCGCAACTCGATCCGCTCCAGGATGTCCAGCACCCGGCCGCGCACCTCATGGGCATAGCCGCGGGCCTCGGCGGGCGCCAGCAACGGCAGGGAGGGCCGCTCGGCGCGCGGATGCTCGAAGGCGTCGTAGATCGAGTCGATCTCGGGACGCAGTGCGTCACGGCCGCCGACCGCGCGCAGCAGCCACTGCTCCTCCTGGTTGCCGATATGCGCCAGATCCCAGACCAGCGGGGACATCAAGGGGGAGTGCTGGGCGGTGAGGTCGGGCTCGTCCACGCACGTGGTGAGGGCGTGGGTACGGTCGCGCGCGGTGCGCAGTGCCAGCTCGGCGCGCCGGCGCAGCGCCTCGGGATCGATGGCGAGGTCCGAGTCGGGGGCGGTCATGGCCGTCCCTCCTTACCGGTGAGAGGAGCGAGCAGATCGTCGGCGGGACATCGGCCGCGGGCCACATAGCGGTCGGTGAAGGCGGCGACGGCGGCGGTGATGGCGGGGGAGGCGCCGATGCGGGGCAGCGCGTCCAGCGCCGTGGCGAAGCAGCTGACGGCGGCGGCGCGCAGCTCGGGGTCGGCCAGACCGTGGCGCGCCGCGGCCCGCCACAGCCGATTGCCCGGTGCGGGGCGTGCGCCCGCCGTCTCGGCGAGCGGTTTCACCACCCGGTAAACCGTTTCAGCAGCCTGCGGATCGTCGAAGAGGGCGACCGTGACGGCGAGGGGGACGATCCAGCCGTCCTCACCGCTCTGCGCGTCGATCATGCGCAGTTCCAGATGGCCGCGCGGGCGGACGGGGGGAAAGAGCGTGGAGGCGTGGAAGTCGAGATCGTCGAGGGTGGGCGGCCGGGGCAGCCCCGTCCGGGCCCACTGGCGGAAGGTCACCCCGGACGGCACCGCCCAGGGCCCCTTCTCGTCCCGGATGGCCATCACGGGCGCGTCCAGCACATAGTGGGCCCAGGCCGTGCGGGGATCCCCGCCGTCGGGCGGGGCGTGGGTGCGGCCGGGCTCCATCGCCGTCCAGACCGCCTGCCGGGTGGAGCGGTAGCCCGTGGGGCGGCCCTGGCGCAGGGGCGAGTTGGCGAACGCGGCGGTCAGCACCGCGCCCAGCAGATGGGCGAGCCGCCAGCGCCGTGCCATGCCGAGCGGCCCGGGCTCCTCGTGCCCGGCGTCCACGCAGACCTGCACGGAGGCGGTGCTGCACATCATGGAGCGCCCGGCCGGCCCCCGGCGGTCGAAGTAGGTCTCCATGCACTCGTACCGGGGCGTGGTGAGGAACCGTCTCGGCGGCCGCCAGGGGTCGTGGCCATGGCCGGCCAGGCCGAGGCCGAGCCCGGCGAGAAGGGAGCGTACGAGGACCAGATCGGCGGCGGCGGACTCCACACACTCGGTGAGGGAGTCGGCCGGGAGGGAGCTGAGCTCCACCTGGCCGCCGGGTTCGAAGGTGATGGCGGACCGCAGCGGCAGTCCGCGCAGGGCGGTGACCGCGGCTTCGAGCCGGGCCGCCTCGATGGGTCGTGCGGGGATGTGCGGGTCGTACAGGAGCCATTCGAGCTCGACTCCGATGCGGCGCGGCGGCCCTGTCTTGAAGCAGATGCCGTGCAGCCGGGCCTCCATCTCGGCCTCGCTGATCGCCTTGTCGTCGGGCACTGTCTCTCTCCCGTCCCGTTCCGGCAACGGCTCGCTGTGAAACGAGCCGATATGTCGCCGTCCACCTTTACCTGCCGACGCACCGGGCTCAAGGGTGCCTCCAGAGTTGCACAAGAGTTCATCCGCCGCCGCGTGGGCAGGCAGGATGGCTGACGGCCGTGGCGGTTCCCCTGCTCGTACCGACTGGTTAGTATGTGCGCCCGGCGCGGGTAACGCGTCCCGACGATCCGTTTGTGGAGGCCACCGGATGCAGGCATGGCGAGTGCACGACAATGGCGAGCCGGGTGAGGTCATGCGCCTCGACGACGTGCCCGATCCCCAGGCGGGACCGGGACAGCTGCTGCTGCGGGTCCGGGCCGTCGACGTCAACTTCCCCGACGCCCTGCTGTGCCGCGGCCAGTACCAGGTGCGGCCGCCCCTGCCGTTCACCCCCGGCGTCGAGGTGTGCGGCGAGGTCGTCGCCGTCGGCGAGGGCGCCGACGGCGAGGTGGGCTCCCGCGTCCTGGCCACGCCCACGCTCCCCGCGGGCGGCTTCGCCGAGCTGGTGCCCGTCGAGGCGGCGAACGCGCTGCCCGCGCCCGACGCCCTGGACGACGCCGAGGCCGCGGCGCTGCACATCGGCTACCAGACCGGCTGGTTCGGCCTGCACCGCAGGGCCCGCCTCCAGGCCGGCGAAACGCTTCTGGTGCACGCCGCCGCGGGCGGGGTCGGCAGCGCCGCCGTCCAGCTCGGCAAGGCGGCAGGGGCGAAGGTGATCGGGGTCGTCGGCGGCGAGGACAAGGCCCGGGTCGCCCGCGAGCTCGGCTGCGACCTCGTCCTCGACCGGCGCGCCGATGACATCGTGGCGGCCGTCAAGGAGGCCACCGGCGGACGCGGCGCGGACGTCGTCTACGACCCGGTCGGCGGCGACGCCTTCGTCAAGTCCGTCAAATGCGTCGCCTTCGAGGGCCGCATCGTGGTCGTCGGATTCGCCAGCGGCGTCGTCCCCCAGGCCGCCCTCAACCACGCCCTGGTCAAGAACTACGCCATCCTCGGCCTCCACTGGGGCCTGTACAACACCCACGACCCGGCCGCGGTCCGCGCCTGCCACGAGGAGCTGACCAAGCTCGCCGCACAGGGCACCGTCAAGCCGCTGGTCAGCGAGCGCGTACCGCTGGAGGGCGCGGCCGACGCCGTGCAGCGCGTCGCCGACGGCGTGACCACCGGCCGTGTGGTGGTCGTCCCCGCGCAGCCCGCCGGAGGCGCCCGATGAGCGCCGCCGGGCAGCACCCCGCCGTGGACGCCGACGAGCTGCGCCGCCGCGTCCGCGACCTCCTGGACGCCCATCCGCCCGCCACCACCGAACCCCTGGACTTCCTGCGCGCCCGCTTCGACGCCGGACTCGCCTGGGTGCACTACCCGGCCGGACTCGGCGGCCTGGACGCTCCGCGCTCCCTGCAGGCCGTCGTCGACGCCGAACTGGCGGCCGCCGGAGCACCCGACAACGACCCCCGCCGCATCGGCATCGGCCTGGGCATGGCCGCCCCCACCATCCTCGGCTTCGGCACCGACGAGCAGCGGCAGCGGCTGCTGCGTCCGCTGTGGACCGGTGAGGAGGTGTGGTGCCAGCTCTTCAGCGAGCCCGGCGCCGGATCCGACCTCGCGGCCCTGGCCACCCGGGCCGTGCGCGACGGCGAGGACTGGGTGGTCGACGGACAGAAGGTCTGGACCTCCAGCGCCCATATCGCCCGCTGGGCCATCCTCATCGCCCGCACCGACCCCGACCAGCCCAAACACCGCGGCATCAGCTACTTCATCTGCGATATGACCGACCCCGGGGTCGAGGTCCGGCCGCTGCGCCAGATCACCGGCGAGGCGGAGTTCAACGAGGTCTTCCTCACCGGAGTGCGGATCCCCGACAGCCGGCGGCTCGGCGAGATCGGCGAGGGCTGGCGCGTCGCCCAGACCACCCTGATGAACGAGCGGGTCGCCATCGGTGGCGGCCGCGTCCCCCGCGAGGGCGGCATGATCGGCCTGGTCGCCGACACCTGGCGCGAACGGCCCGAACTGCGCACCCACGACCTCCACCAGCGGCTGCTGCGGCTGTGGATGGAGTCCGAGGCGGCCCGGCTCGCGGGCGAGCGGCTGCGCCAGCAGCTCGCGGTCGGCCAGCCCGGCCCCGAGGGCTCGGCCATGAAACTCGCCTTCGCCCGCCTCAACCAGCACATCAGCGCGCTGGAGGTCGAGCTGCTGGGGGAGGAGGGACTGCGCTACGACGACTGGACGCTGCGCCGCCCCGAACTGGTGGACTTCACCGGACGCGAGGCCGGCTACCGCTATCTGCGCGCCAAGGGCAACTCCATCGAGGGCGGCACCTCGGAGGTGCTGCTCAACATCATCGCCGAACGCGTCCTGGGCCTGCCGCCCGAGCCGCGGACCGACAAGGACGTCCCGTGGAAGGACCTGCCCCGATGAGCACCCCGGACCTGCTCTACTCCGAGGCGGAGGACGATCTGCGCGCGGCCGTACGGTCGCTGCTCGCCGACCGCTGCCCGCCCGCCACGGTGCTCTCCCAGGCCGAGAGCGGCCGGGCCCACGACGTCGCGCTGTGGGGCGCGCTCGGCGCCGAGATGGGCACCGCCGGACTGCTGGTGCCCGACAAGCTCGGCGGCCAGGGCGCCACCGCGCGCGAGGCGGCCGTCGTCATGGAGGAGCTCGGCCGCGCCGTCGCCCCCGTGCCCTACCTCACCAGCGCCGTCCTCGCCGCCAGTGCCCTGCTGGGCTGCGACACCGACCAGGAGCCGGTGGCCCGGCTGCTCGGCGCGCTCGCCGAGGGCCGCACGGTCGGCGCCCTCGCACTGCCGCTGTCCACCGTGGCCGGTGTGCCCGGCACGCCCGCCGCGACCGTACGGGCCGACGGCGACGGAACGCTCAGCGGCCAGGTCTCCGGGGTCGCGGGCGCGGCGGGCGCCGATGTGCTCCTCGTCCCCGCCACCGGCGCGGACGGATACGGGCTGTACGCCGTGGGGACCGCCGAGACCAGCGTCACCGTCGAACCCCTCACCTCGCTCGACCTCACCCGCCCGCTCGCCGCGGTGACCCTCACCGGCGCCCCGGCCCGCAAGCTGGCCGGACCCGAGCGGGCCGCGGCGGCCATGGGACGGGCGCTGCTGACGGGGGCCGGGCTGCTCGCCTCCGAGCAGTTGGGCGTGGCCGAATGGTGTCTGACCGAGACCGTCCGCCACACCAAGGAGCGCCATCAGTTCGGGCGCCCCATCGGCTCGTTCCAGGCGCTCAAGCACCGTATGGCCGCGCTGTGGCTGGAGCTGGTCTCCGCGCGCGCCACCGCCCGCTACGCGGCCGACGCACTGGCCACGGACAGCCCGGACACACCGGTCGCGGTGGCCGTGGCCCAGGCGCACTGCGCCGAGGTGGCGGTGCGCGCGGCCGAGGAGTGCGTCCAACTGCACGGTGGCATCGGCATGACCTGGGAGCACCCGGCACATCTGTATCTCAAGCGGGCCAAGAGCGATGAGATCGCGCTGGGCACCCCCGGCCGCCACCGGCAGGCGCTCGCCGGGCTGGTGGATCTGGCGGCCCCCACCGGCTGACCAGCCGGATCCGGCGAACCCGCCCCCGTTCCGCGATCACGCCACTAGAGTGCCGAACGGCTGTACGGCGCTCTGGTGACGAACGGCTGTACGACACATCGTGCGAGGCCGGAACGGGGGCACATGATGAGCGACTTCGACTACATCGTGGTGGGCGCGGGCTCGGCGGGCGCGGTGGTCGCGGCCCGGTTGACGGAAGTCCCGGACACACGGGTGCTGCTGCTGGAGGCCGGGAAGGACGACGCGGCCGAGCAGATCCACGACCCCACCGCGTGGTTCACCCTCATCGGCGGTGAGCACGACTGGGGCTACACCACCGTCCCGCAGCCGGGCCTCGCCGGGCATCCGCAGGCCGCCGCGCGCGGCAAGGTGCTCGGCGGCTCCAGCAGCATCAATGTGATGACCTATGTCCGCGGCCACCTCGGCACCTTCGACGCGTGGGCCGCCGACGGCTGCACCGGCTGGGACGCCGCGTCGGTGCTGGAGATCTTCCGAGCCATCGAGCACACCGAGGGCCGTGACCCCCGCTTCCGCGGCACCGGCGGCCCGCTGCGGCTCAGCCGGGCCGACACGCCCAACCCGCTGAGCGCCGCCTTCCTCGACGCCGCCAAGGAACTCGGCCATCCCTTCAACGACGACTTCAACGGGGCGGAGAGCGACGGCGCCGGACGCCATGACTGGACCATCCACGAGGGGCGCCGACAGAGCACGGCGGTCGCCTATCTCGATCCGGCGATGGACCGCCCCTACCTCACCGTCCGCACCGAGGCCCAGGCACACCGGCTGCTCTTCGAGGGCACCCGCTGCGTCGGCGTCGAATACGCCGGATCCGGCGGTGTGGCACGGCGGGTACGCGCGGCGCGGGAGGTCATCGTGTGCGCCGGTTCGGTCGACTCGCCCAAGCTGCTGATGCTCTCCGGGATCGGCCCGGCCGGCCATCTGCGCGAGGTGGGCGTCCCGGTGCTGGTGGACGCCCCGGAGGTGGGGGCCAATCTGCAGGACCACCCCCTGGTCGGGCTGGTCCACGAGGCGGACACCCCGCTGCCGCCGCCCCCCTTGACCACCGCCGAGGCGGCCCTGTTCACCCGGACCGACCCCGGGCTGCCCCGCCCCGACCTCGAGGTGTTCCTCTTTCACATCCCCTTCCACCCGAGGCTGCTGCCGTTCCCGCGGAACACCTTCACCCTGACGGCCGCCGCGATGCAGCCCCACAGCCGGGGCACGGTCCGGCTCTCCGGCGCGGACCCCGAGGACCGGCCGCTGATCGACCCCGGCTATCTCAGCGACGGAAGGGACCTCGCCACCCTGGTCCAGGGAGTCGAACTGGCCCGGTCGCTGGCCGCCACCGACGCGTTCGGGGCGTGGCAGCCGCGCGAACTGCTGCCCGGCCCCGGTGTGAGCGGCCGGGACGGCCTGGCCGACTTCGTCCGCGAGAACACCGGCACCTACTTCCACCATGTCGGCACCTGCCGGATGGGCGGGGACGAGGACTCCGTGGTGGACCCCCGGCTGCGCGTCCGGGGCGTCGAGGGGCTGCGGATCGCCGATGGATCGATCATGCCGTCGATCGTCTCGGCCAACACCAACGCGGCCTGCGTCATGATCGGCGAGATGGCCGCCGAGCTGATCCGCGCCGACGCCTGAGACGGCTCGCCACGCCCGCTCACCACCGAGGGGCGACCGCCGGGAATACCGAACAGCAGATCGGCACCCGTATGGAGCACCAGCCAGCAGCGTTTTAGGGGCGATTCTGGGCCACACTGACGGCCGGATTCCGATGCTCCGTGGCCGAGGAGGCTCCCCATGGCCATTTCCATCTCCGTGGTCCTGCTGCTTCTGATCCTGACGGCGGTCTTTCTCCGCAGCGGCGGATTGCGCATCTCGCATGCGCTGGTCTGCGCGACGCTGGGCTTCTACCTGGCGAGCAGCAGCGTGGCGCCCACCATCTCCGAGGGGCTCGCCGCCACCGCGGACGTGGTCAGCAGCGTCCGCCCCTGACCCACGCCCGCGGCGACCGGCAACCGCCGGCCGGGCTCAGCGGCCGATCTCGACGTCCTCCAGCACACCGACCGCATCGGGCACCAGAATCGCCGCCGAGTAGTAGGCGGAGACCAGATAGGACGTCACGGCCTGCTCGCTGATGCCCATGAACCGGACGTTCAGACTGGGCTCGTACTCGTCCGGGATACCGGTCTGATGCAGACCGATGACCCCCTGGCTCTCCTCCCCGGTGCGCATCGCCAGGATGGAGCTGGTGCCGGACTCGCTGACCGGGATCTTGTTGCAGGGCAGCAGCGGAACCCCGCGCCACGCCCGCACCGCGACCCCGGCCACCTCGATGCCCTGCGGATACAGACCACGGTCGCTGCACTCACGCCCGAAGGCGGCGATGGTGCGCGGATGGGCCAGCAGATACTGGGTCTTGCGGCGCCGTGCCAGCAGCTCATCGAGGTCGTCGGGGGTGGGCGGTCCGCTGCGGGTGTGGATGCGCTGGGAAAGGTCGGCGTTGTGCAGCAGGCCGAATTCGCGGTTGTTGACGAGCTCGTGTTCCTGCCGTTCGCGCAGGGCTTCGATGGTGAGGCGGAGCTGCTGCTCGACCTGGTTCATGGGCTCGTTGTAGAGGTCGGCGACGCGGGTGTGGACGCGGAGGACGGTCTGGGCCACGCTCAGCTCGTACTCGCGCGGCGCCAGTTCGTAGTCCACGAACGTGCCCGGCAGGACCGGCTCGCCCGCGTGGCCGGACGCGACGGCGATATCGGCCTCACCGCGCCGGTTCTGAGCGGGGGTGGACCGCTCCGAAAGCCCCTGGAGATGGTCGCGCAGCGCGTCGGAGCGGTCGGCGGCCTCCTGGACGACGCGGCGGGGGAGGGTGAGCACCGTGGTCCGGGTGACGGCCCGGACGCTGAACTCCCAGGCGTGCTCCGGACCGGTCAGCACCGCGTCGCCGAAGTACTCCCCGTCGGCCAGCACCGCCAGCGTGGTGCCCTCGTCATAGGCGCCGGGGGCGACCTGCCGGACCTTGCCGTGGGCGATCAGGAACACCTGGTCGGCCGGGCGGCCCGCCTCCACCAGCACATCCCCGGGCGCGTACTCTCGCTGGACGCACCCGTCGGCCAGCGATTCCAGTACGGCGGTGTCCCCGAAGCCGCGCAGCGTCGGCAGCTCGCCCAGCTCCGGCGGGATGACCCGCACCTGCGATCCGGTGCTGATGAACTCCACCCGACCGTCTCCGACCGTGTACGTCAGTCGGCGGTTCACCCGGTACGTACCGGCCGACACCTGCACCCAGGGGAGGACGCGCAGCAGCCACCGGGAGGAGATGGCCTGCATCTGCGGAACGGACTTGGTGGTGGTCGCCAGATTCCGCGCGGCGGCCGTGCCCAGACTCAGCGGCTGCTCACCGGACTCCACGGAAGTGGTCATAAGTGCTCATCACCCATTTCGGTAGATCTTCGGGAAGGTATGCGAAGGCCACGGGCCCGGTCGGGCGGGCGTCAGAGTCCGATTTCCACGTTCTCCAGAATTCCGAGCGCGTCCGGAACGAGCACGGCCGAGGAATAGTAGGCGCTGACGAGATACGAGATGATGGCCTGCTCGCTGATTCCCATGAACCGCACCGAGAGGCTCGGCTGGTATTCGTCGGGAATTCCGGTGCGGTGGAGTCCGATGACCCCCTGGTTCTCCTCCCCGGTGCGCAGGACGAGAATCGAGGTCACCCCGCTCCGGGACACCGGAATCTTGTTGCACGGGAAGATGGGCACGCCCCGCCAGGCCGGCATCGCATGGCCGTTCACCTCCGTGGGCTGCGGGGAGATGCCACGGCTGTTGAACTCGCGGCCGATCGCCGCGATGGCGCGCGGATGCGCCAGGATCAGCCCCGGGTCCTTCCAGACGGTGGCCAGCAGCGCGTCGAGGTCATCGGGGGTGGGTGGTCCGCTGCGGGTGTGGATGCGCTGGGAGAGGTCGGCGTTGTGCAGCAGGCCGATCTCGGGGTTGTTGACGAGCTCGTGTTCCTGGCGTTCGCGCAGGGCTTCGATGGTGAGGCGGAGCTGTTGCTCGACCTGGTTCATGGGCTCGTTGTAGAGGTCGGCGACGCGGGTGTGGACGCGGAGGACGGTCTGGGCCACGCTCAGCTCGTACTCGCGCGGCGTCAGCTCGTACTCCGCGAACGTGCCCGGCAGGATCGGCTCGCCGGAATGTCCCGAGGCCAGCGCGATGGCGGCCTCCCCGTGCTCGTTCTGCTCGGCCTCCGGCGCCGAGCGCACCCCCTCCACATGCGCCCGCAGGTGCGGTGAACGGTCCAACTGCTCCTCGAACTCCTGCCGGGGCAGGGCCAGCACCGTGCAGGAGGTCACGGCCTTCACGGTGCTCGCCCAGGTGCCCGCCTCGGCGGCGGTCAGCTCCGGCTCCCCGATGTGGTCGCCGCCGGCGGCCGAGCCGACCACCGCCGGCTCGTCGAACGCGCCCTCGGTCAATTTGTCGACCTTGCCATGGGCGATGAGGAGAAGCTCATCGGCCGGGCGCCCGGCCTCGACCAGCACATCGCCCGGCGCGAATTCCCGCTGGGTGAAGCGGTCCGCCAGGGCCCCGAGCACCGAGGCGTCCTCGAAACCGCGCAGCAGCGGCAGCTCGCGCAGCTCGACCGGGATGACCCGCACCTCGGACCCGGTGGTGGTGAACTCCACCCGGCCGTCGCCGAGCGTATGGGACGCCCGGCGGTTCACACGATAGGAACCGCCCGGAACCTGCACCCACGGCAGCATGCGCAGCAGCCACCGGGAGCTGAGGCCCTGCATTTGCGGAACGGATTTGGTCGTCGTCGCCAGATTCCGCGCGGCCGCCGTGCCGAGACTCAACTGCGGCTGCGAATTTTCGGTACCGGAACCCGGTTCAACGGACGTCGTCATCGTGAATGCTCACCCATCCCTGTACGGACCTTGAGGACAAATTCCGCTCGAGCAACTGCCAAGCTATCAGCGGATTTTAAGTGGTGCATTCACTCAAAAGAGTGCCTGGGTAATGGTTATGTCGGCGGTCGCGGACGGGTAAACCCTCCGAATGCGCGCCGCAGGCCGACGGCCTTCGCGACCCCGCCCGTTCACCCGGTGCCCGCGCATCTGTCGCGCGTCCCCGCGGGCGGGCACCGCGGGCCATCGCCTCGGGACCTCGGGAACGGTGAGGAAATGGCCGGGGACCACCCGTGGAACTCTTCGCGCGGCACTGCCCTTTGGGCGTACGGCCGCCCGATACTCACTGGCGTCCATCCTGCGTATCCGGCACCGCGCCGGGACGAGAGCCGGGAGGCCCCATGGTCCGCCGTACACGCCGTGCCTTTGTCGTCACCCTCGGAGCCGCTCTGGCGGGCGGCGCCGCCGCGCCCGCGTTCGCGAGCACGGCCAGCTCGCTCGGCACCACGTCCGTCTCGAAGGACAGCTCGAGGGACATCTCGAAGGGCAAGCGGCCGCTGGCCAGAGCCCACGCCCACAACGACTACGAGCACCCCCGTCCGCTCCTCGACGCGCTCTCCCACGGCTTCGGCAGCGTCGAGGCCGACATCTGGCTGGTCGACGGCCAGTTGCTGGTCGCGCACGACGCCGCCGACCTCGACCCCACCCGCACTCTGGAGTCGCTCTACCTCGACCCGCTGGCCCGGCGGGTGAAGGCCAACGGCGGCCGGGTCTACCGCGGCTACGACCTGTCGCTGCAGCTGCTGATCGACCTCAAGACCGCCGGGGAGGCCACCTACCTGGAGCTGGCCAAGCGGCTGCGCCACTACGGCCCCCTGTTCAGCGCCGCCTACGGCGGGGTGGACGGCCGGGTGCGCCGCGGCGCGGTGACGGCCGTCATTTCCGGCGACCGCGGCGCACGGGCCCCGATGGAGGCCGAGAAGGTGCGCCACGCCTTCTACGACGGCCGTCTGGAGGATCTCGGCTCGGGCGTGCCCGCCTCCTTCATCCCGCTCATCAGCGCCGACTGGACCAAGTCCTTCACCTGGACGGGAGCCGGTCCGATGCCGCGGGCGGAGCGCGAGACGCTGCACCGCCTCGTCGCCTCCGCACACGCCGCCCGGCAGACCGTGCGCTTCTGGGCCACCCCGGATGTGGCCGGGCCGGAGCGCGACGCCCTGTGGCGTGAGCTCCTGGCCGCCGATGTGGACTACCTCAACACCGACGACCTGGCGGGGCTGGAGGCGTTCCTGCGCGCGGCCCGCTGACGCCTCGCGGGCGGCGGCCGGGAAAATTCCTCGCGCGCCGTCGCCCGCACCGCCATGCTGGCCCGCATGCTCATCAGGACCGCCACCGTCGAGGACTGGCCCGCCATCTGGGCCTTCCTGCGCCGCATCGTCGCCGCGGGTGAGACCTACACCTACCCTCGCGACCTGGACGAGGACCGGGCCCGCGACGTCTGGATGCCCGAGCCCCCGAGCCGTACCGTCGTCGCCACCGACCCCGACGGCACCGTCCTGGGCTCGGCCAAGATGAACCCCAACCACATGGGACCCGCCGCGCATATCGCGGGGGCCAGTTTCATGGTCGCGCCCGAGCACGGCGGGCGCGGTGCGGGCCGGGCCCTGGGGGAGCATGTCCTGGAGTGGGCGCGCGCCGAGGGCTACAAGGCGATGCAGTTCAACGCCGTGGTGGAGAGCAACATCCGGGCGGTGGCGCTGTGGCGCTCACTGGGCTTCGAGGTCATCGGCACCGTCCCCAAGGCGTTCGACCACCCCACGAAGGGCTATGTGGGGCTGCACATCATGCATCGCTTCCTCTGACCCCGGCCGGCTCTCCGGCTCCGGCCGGGTCCCTGAACCCCGCCGGATCGTCGAGGACCGCCTGCACCACCGAGTTGGCCGCGCCCAGCAGCGGACCGTCCGGGCCGAGCCGGGAGACGGTCACCGCGCCGCTGCCCGGACGGGCCGGGTCGGTGAGCCGCCGTCCCAACTCCCGCTCCAGGGCGGGCAGCAGCCAGGGCGCCAGCGGCGTCAGCGCGCCGCCGAGCACCACCTTCTCCGGGTCCAGGAGGTTCACCGCGCCCGCGAGGGCGATCCCGAGCGCCGAGCCCGCGCCACGCAGCGCACGCCGCACCTGCTGGTCGCCGCTCGCCGCCCTTACGGCCAGCACGGTGATACGGCCTCCGGGGCCCGGGTGCTGGGCCGCGGCCTGCTCGGGGGACAGGCCGCTCGCCCGCAGCACCGCCTCCTCACCCGCGTACTGCTCCAGACAGCCGCGGCCGCCGCAGGCGCACTCGGGCCCCTCGGGACGCACCGGCACATGGCCCAGCTCGCCCGCGAAACCGTGGGTGCCGCGCAGCAGTTGTCCCTCCAGCACGACCGCCGCGCCGATGCCGATCTCGGCCGAGACATGGATGAAGTCCCGGGGTGCCGGGTCGTGGCCGCCCCGCCACAGCTCGGCGAGCGCGCTCAGATTCGCCTCGTTGTCGACGGTGACCGGCAGCCCGGGCAGCGCCGTGCGCAGCTCCGGGCCGATGTCCACCCCCTCCCAGCCCAGGTTGGGGGCGCGGACGACCAGCGACGAGTCCCGCGCCACCAGACCGGGCACCGCCACCGCGAGCCCCACCGGCCGCAGCCCGCCCAGTTCCGCCTCCGCCGCGACCTGCCGGACCAGGGAGGAGAGCTGGGTGAGCACCGGGGCCGGTGCACGGTCACGGTTCGCCGACGCGATCTCCGTACGGGCCCGTACTCGCCCGGCGAGGTCCACCGCGCACACCGCGAGATGGTCCACCCCGATTTCCGCGCCGAGTCCGGCCGGACCGCGCTCATTGAGCTGCAGGGCGCTGCCGGGGCGGCCGACCGTACCGGGCCGGGAGGGGCCCAACTCGACCAGCAGCCCGTCCCGGATCAGCTCGTCCACGAGCGTGGAGACGGCGGCCCGGGTGAGCCCCACACGGGCCGCCACCGACGCACGGGACAGCGGGCCGTGGGCGGCCACGGCGTGCAGCACGAGGGAGAGATTGCGCCGGCGCATCGCCTGCTGGGTGTTGGGCAGTGGCGCTGCCACTTCAATCCGTCTCCTCTCACCCGATCGCCCGATCCGCTCATTGTGCCGGGCCGTTACGACACCGGTGTGCCCAGCCGCCGCCGTACGGCGCTCACGCGTGGCGCAGCAGGCCCTCCGCGTCCGCCAGCACCCGGGAGAGCCGCTCCAGCGCCGCCTCGTCGCGGGGCACCGGACCGTAGGACGGCCCTTCGGCGGTCGCCCAGCGCCGCGCCACCGCCGCCGGGTCCTCGCCGAGCACCAGCCCCGCGGCCTGCGCGGCGGCTCCGAGGGCGACCAACTCCTCGGCCCGGGGCACCTGTACCGGGCGTCCGCTCAGCCGCCGGACCGTCTCCCGCCACGCGGTGCCCTTGGCGCCACCCCCTATGAGCAACAGTGGGGCGTCGGGCGCCGCGTCCGCGTCCAGCACCTGGTCCAGCGCGGTGAGCAGGGCGAAGACGGCCCCGTCGTAGGCGGCCTGGAGCACCTGCCCCGGTGTGGTGTCGTGGCGCAGACCGTGCAGCAGCCCCGAGGCGTGCGGCAGATGGGGGGTGCGTTCGCCGTCGAGGAACGGCAGCAGCACGGCCGAGCCGCCCGTCTCCACCGCCTCCCGGTCGCGGCCCAGCAGCGCCGCGATCCGGTCCACCGCGAGCGTGCAGTTGAGCGTGCACGCCAGCGGCAGCCAGGCGTCCCGCGTGTCGGCGAACCCCGCGACCACCCCGGTGGGGTCGGCGGGCCGGTGGGCCGAGACGGCGTAGACGGTGCCGGAGGTGCCCAGGCTGAGCACCGGCTGCCCCGGGCGCAGGCCGAGCCCCAGGGCGGCCGCCATGTTGTCGCCCGTGCCGGTGGCCACCAGGGTGCCGGTGGGCAGCGGCAGATCGGGCAGCTCCCGTACGGTCCCGGCGGCCTCGCCGTGGCGCAGCACGCGCGGCAGCAGCTCGGGGGAGAGCCCGGCCCGGTCCAGGATCTCCTCGTCGTAGGACTCGGTGGCCGAGGACCACCAGCCGGTGCCCGACGCGTCGCCCCGGTCGGTGGTTCCGTAGCCGGTGAGCCGCTCGGTGAGGTAGTCGTGGGGGAGCCGGACGGCCGCGGTGGCGCGGGCCGCCTCCGGCTCGTTCTCCCTCAGCCAGGCCCACTTGGTGACGGTGAAGGCGGGCGCGGGCACACTGCCGACCCGCTCGGCCCATGCCTTCGGGCCGCCCAGCTCCTCGATGAGCCGGTCGCGCTGCGGCGCGGAGCGCACATCGTTCCACAGCAGCGCCGGCCGCACCGAGCGGCCCGAGGCGTCCAGCGTGACCAGGCCGTGCTGCTGGCCGCCCACGGAGACCGCGGCCGCCTCCCGGGCCGGGGTCCCGCACTGGCGCAGCGCCTCGGTCAACGCCTCCCACCACTGCTCGGGGACGGACTCCTTACCGGTGCCGTCGCTGCCGCCGCCGACGGTGTGCGGGGCCTGTCCCCGGGCGACGACCGCACCGGTCGCGGAGTCGACGACGAGCGCCTTGGTCGATTGCGTGGAGCTGTCCACGCCGACGACGAGTGGTCCTTGCGGCACGGGCACGGCTGCTGCTGCCATCTCGCGCTCTCCCTTGCGTCCATGGGTGGTGCGGTGTGCGGGTGGAACGGGGCTTCCCCGGAATGCTCGCGCATACTAATTTGTTAAGCGCCATGACGAAATAGGCGAGGGAGCCGCGATGAGCTACAACCCCACCCCCGAGGACAGGTTCACCTTCGGACTGTGGACGGTCGGCTGGCAGGGCCGGGACCCGTTCGGGGACGCCACCCGCCCGGCGCTCGACCCCGTGGAGTCCGTGACCCGGCTCGCCGAACTCGGCGCGTACGGCGTCACCTTCCACGACGACGACCTCATCCCCTTCGGGGCCTCGGCGACCGAGCGCGAATCGCATATCAAGCGCTTCCGGCAGGCCCTGGACGCCACCGGGATGACCGTGCCCATGGCCACCACCAACCTCTTCACCCATCCCGTCTTCAAGGACGGCGCCTTCACCGCCAACGACCGCGATGTGCGCCGCTACGCGCTGCGCAAGACCATGCGCAACATCGACCTCGCCGCCGAGCTGGGCGCCAAGACCTATGTGGCCTGGGGCGGCCGCGAGGGCGCGGAGTCCGGCGGCGCCAAGGACGTGCGCGCCGCGCTCGACCGGATGAAGGAGGCGTTCGACCTGCTCGGCGCCTACGTCACCGAGCAGGGCTACGATCTGCGCTTCGCCATCGAACCCAAGCCCAACGAGCCGCGCGGCGACATCCTGCTGCCGACCGTCGGCCACGCGCTGGCCTTCATCGAGCGGCTGGAGCGGCCCGAGCTGTACGGGGTCAACCCGGAGGTCGGCCACGAGCAGATGGCCGGGCTGAACTTCCCGCACGGCATCGCCCAGGCACTGTGGGCGGGCAAGCTCTTCCACATCGACCTCAACGGCCAGAACGGCATCAAGTACGACCAGGACCTGCGGTTCGGCGCGGGCGATCTGCGGGCCGCCTTCTGGCTGGTCGACCTGCTGGAGACGGGCGGCTACGAGGGGCCGCGCCACTTCGACTTCAAGCCCCCGCGCACCGAGGACATCTCGGGCGTCTGGGCCTCGGCGGCGGGCTGCATGCGCAACTACCTCATCCTCAAGGAGCGGGCGGCCGCCTTCCGCGCCGACCCCGAGGTCCAGGAGGCGCTGCGCGCCTCGCGCCTGGACCAGCTCGGCGAGCCGACCCTCGGGGAGGGGGAGACCCCGGCGGCGCTGCTCGCGGACCGCACCGCCTTCGAGGACTTCGACGTCGAGGCGGCCGCCGAGCGCGGTATGGCCTTCGAGCGTCTGGACCAGCTCGCCATGGACCATCTGCTCGCCGCGCGCGGCTGACCGCGTCCGGCCGCCGGTCCCGCCCCCCGACGGGACCGGCGGCCGGGGCTCATCCGTCAGGCCGACGGCTGCCAGCCGCCGAGCCAGTCGGCGATCTCGTAGTCCGCGGCCTGGGCGTCGGTCAGCTGCGGCCGGTCGGTGCTCGCCGCACCGGAACCGGCGCCGGTGTTCTTGTACTCCCCGAAGCGGTCGTCCTTCCAGGAGAAGCCGCTCATGTCCGTCCACGGAGTGGTCTTGATCGCCGCTGACAGATCCGTATTGCGGACGATCGCCTGCGGATCGAGACTGGCGTCGCCGCCCGCGTGCCAGGGGCGGCCGAGGTAGAACGACCGGCTGCCGACATCCCCGGTGATGTTGCTGTTGATGAAGAGGAAGCCCTTCTTCCCGGCCGCCGTCGAGGGCGCCGCGACATAGCCGCCGGAGCTGCCGTCGTAGCGCTTGACGAGCCGGATCGCCGACTTGTTGATGACGGCGGAGGCACGGCCGAAGATGAAATCGACGTTCCCCTGGATCCAGGCGTTGTTGATGTACACCCGGCCGACGGTGGACTTGCTCGCGGAGTCCAGCAGCAGGGTGTCCTGGTCCCCGACCGTCCCGATGTTGTCCAGGACGATCCGGTCGCCCGCGGTGCGCAGCGCGACCGCCTGCTTGTCGGTGATGGCGCTGTTGGCCTCGTTGAAGTCGTTCACGAACTGCAGATTGCGGGCCTGGAAGTCATCGGCCTCGACGGCGACGGTCGCGCTGCCGCTGGTGCCGTAGGTGCCTCCGCCGGGCTTGGGGGTGCCGGAGGCATTGTTGTAGACGATCGTCACATCGTTCTTGCCGCTCGTCGTGCCCACCAGCCGGATATGCGGCTTGTTGGCGGGGACCTTCACCGTCTCGCGGTACGTACCGGGCTTGACGGAGATGGTGACGGCGGACGGGTTGTTGGCCGGCACCGCGTCGACGGCCGCCTGCACGGTGGTGTAGTTACCGCTGCCGTCCTTGGCCACCACGATGGTGGCCGCCGCGGCCGCGGGCGTGGCGGCATGGGCCCGGGCGTCGCCGCCGAGCCAGCCGGCGGCCGGGGCGGCGACGAGCCCGACGCCGGTGGCCAGGGCCAGAGAGCCGATGAGCGAAGCGGGGCGGCGCCGCCGGGGGCGCCGTGGGCTGAGGGTCATGGTCGGTGACTCCGTCCCGTGGAGACGTGCCGAGGGGGTTGACGCCCTTACGGTCTCCACGACCCGCCCAAAGGTTGCCGCCCCGCCGCCTTCGGCCCGGCAGGATTTTCCACCCCTCCCGTCCGTCTTCACCGGCCACGGGATGGCGGCCTGGACGGGGCAACCCCGAGGTGGCCTCCGCGATGGGCCGACGGCCGGGGGCCACTCACCGGCCCTTCTCCCTTACGGACGGCACCGTCGGCGCTGGCTTCTGCTCGCCGCGCGGCCGGTGGCGGAAGGATGCCGCCACCGGCCGCGCGCCGCGTCAGCCGTCGGAGCCGGGCATCGCCAGCGCCGCCGCCGGGTCGTGTCCGGCCGGGCCCGCCGGCCACCAGCGGCCGTGTTCCTTGCGGTACGGCCACCAGCGGCCGTCGCGTCCGTAGCGCACCTGGAGATCGGCGCCCACCACCGTCCAGCGGTTCCCCGCGGCGCGCAGCCCGGGCGCCCGCTCGTCCTCCTCCCAGGCGGCGGCGAGCTGCACGCGGGCACGCGCGAGGGCTGCCGCGTCCGGCGTCCACTCCTCCTCCAGAACGGTGAGCGCGGCGGCCCCGCCGTGCTCCCAGGCACGGACGGCCCGCGCCAGATCGGCGCGGTCACGCCCGCAACCGGCCGCCAGCCGGGCGGCGATAGGCGCCGGGGGACCGGCGGCGGCCAGCCGCACCGTGTCCTGCCACACCGTCAGTACCGCCGGGACCGGGGAGGAGGCGTGGCCGGGCGAGAGGGCCTCGGCCAGCAGCCGCCGGGCGCGTACGGCGGCGTCCGCCGCCAGGAACTCCAGCGCGGCGACGTCCAGTCCCTCGGCCGGGTCCGTGCCGCTCGCCAGCGCCGGAGGACGGCCGGGCGCGGCGACGGCGGGCGGCGGTGCGGGCAGCGGCGGCCGACCGGGCGCGGCGAACGCCTCCCGGGCCGGTACGCCCTCGGGTGCCGCGGGAGAGGCGTCCTCCGCCGTTGGTGGGAGGTACGGGGCGGCCCGCGCCGCGCTGCGCACCTGGAGTTCGTCCAGCAGCTCCCGCTCCCCGCGTCCGCGCATCAGGAGCAGCAGATACGGATCCTCGTCCAGCAGCCGGGCCAGCTGGTAGCACAGCGCGGCGGTGTGCAGGCAGTGATCCCACGCCTCGCAGCCGCACTCCGGTTCCAGATCGCCTATCCCCGGCAGCAGTTCGACGCCCACGGCCGCCGCGTCCTCGGCCAACTGCGGGGGCATGTCGCGGTCCAGCAGGGCGGCGATATGGCCGGAGCGGTCCGCGACCACCCCCAGCAGCCGGTCCCATTCCGCCTCCGTGAACTCCCGCAGCAGTACGTCGGATCGGTAAGGCGTGCGGTCGCGGTCCCGCACCACGCCGGTGACCCGGCCCGGACGTACGCACACCGCGCCCACCGCGCCCTCGCGCGCCTGCTTGCGGCCGCGCTTCAACTGCTCTCCGTCCAGCGCGGTGTCCTCCAGGGCCTTCAGCCACGCCCGGCCCCACCAGGTGCCGGCGAAGCCGCGGCCGTGGGCGGGTGGCAGGGCGGCGAAGGTGCGCTCGACCTCGGCACGGCTCATCGTTCGGTCCCCCGCAGCTCCACGAGCTCTGCCAGCTCGGCGTCGGTCAGTTCGGTCAGCGCGCCCTCGCCGGAGCCGAGCACGGCGTCCGCCAGCTCCTGCTTGCGTGTCAGCATCGCGGCGATGCGGTCCTCCACGGTCCCCTCCGCGATGATGCGGTGGACCTGCACCGGCTGGGTCTGGCCGATGCGGTACGCGCGGTCGGTGGCCTGGGCCTCGACGGCCGGGTTCCACCAGCGGTCGTAGTGCACGACATGCCCGGCCCGGGTGAGATTGAGCCCCGTGCCCGCCGCCTTCAGCGACAGCAGGAACACCGGGACCTCGCCGTCCTGGAAGCTCCGCACCATCTCCTCGCGCCGCGCCACCGGCGTACCGCCGTGCAGGAGCTGGGTCGGCACCCCGCGCGCGGCCAGATGGCCCTCGAGGATGCGCGCCATCTGGACGTACTGGGTGAAGACCAGAACGCTCGCGCCCTCGGCCAGGATGGTGTCCAGCAACTCGTCGAGCAGCTCCAGCTTGCCGGAGCGCCCGGGGATCACGGGCCGGTCCTCCTTCAGATACTGCGCCGGGTGATTGCAGATCTGCTTCAGCCCGGTGAGGAGCTTGACGATGAGCCCGCGCCGGACGAGACCGCCGGTGCCGGAGATCTCGGCGAGGATTTCGCGCACCACCGCCTCGTAGAGCCCGGCCTGCTCCTTGGTGAGCGCGACGGCCCGGTCCGTCTCGGTCTTCGGCGGCAGCTCCGGGGCGATACCGGGGTCGGACTTGCGGCGCCTGAGCAGAAAGGGCCGGACCAGTTTCGCCAGCCGCGCGGCCGCCTCGGGGTCGCTTCCGCTCTCCACGGCCTGGGCGTAGCGCCTGCGGAACGCACCGTGGGTGCCCAGCACTCCTGGCGTGGTCCAGTCGAGGATCGCCCACAGCTCGGAGAGGTTGTTCTCGATGGGGGTTCCGGAGAGCGCCACGCGCGCCTGTGCGCCGATGGTGCGGAGCTGCCGCGCCGTCGCCGAGAACGGGTTCTTCACATGCTGGGCCTCGTCCGCGACCACCATGCCCCATGGCCCGGCCTCGGCCAGCCGCTGTGCGTCCAGCCGCATCGTGCCGTAGGTGGTGAGGACGAACTCGCCGTCCGCGAGGCCGTCCAGGCTGCGCGCGGGGCCGTGGAAACGGCGCACCGGGGTGCCCGGCGCGAACCTCTCGATCTCGCGCCGCCAATTGCCCATCAGGGAGGTGGGGCAGACCACCAGAGTGGGTCCGGAGGCTTCGGGGATGGATCGGCGGTGCAGATGGAGGGCGATCAGGGTGATGGTCTTGCCGAGCCCCATGTCGTCGGCGAGACAGCCGCCGAGGCCGATCGAGGTCATACGGACCAGCCAGTCCAGGCCGCGCAGCTGATAGTCGCGCAGCGTGGCGGCCAGAGCGGCCGGCTGGGACACGGGCGGTGGCTGTGCGCCGGCGGTCCCCTCGGGGTCGGCGAGGTGGTCCCGCAGGGCCTCCAGCCAGCCGGTGGGCCGTACCTCCACCTCGCTGCCGTCGGCTTCCGCGCGACCGGTAAGGACGGCACCGAGGGCGTCGGCGGGGGTGAGCTTGCGGTCCTGCCGGTCGCGGACGCGGCGGGCCGCCTCGGGGTCGAGGAGGACCCATTGGTCGCGCAACCGCACCACCGGCCGGCTGGCCTCGGCGAGCTGGTCCAGCTCGGCGCGGGTGAGCTCCTGGTCGCCCACGGCGAACCGCCAGCTGAAGCGCAGCAGCGCGTCGGCGGAGAGAAAGGCGGGGAACCGGGGCCCGCCGTCGTCCTGAGCCTCGTCGTCGTCCGGGCCGATGACGGCACGTGCGGTGAGCCCACGGGCCAGCTCCCTGGGCCAGTGCACCTGGACCCCGGCGGCGTCCAGCGCCCCGGCCGCAGGGCCGAGCAGCTCGGCGACCTCCTCGTCGGCGAGGTCCAGGGCGTCCGGCACGGCGGCCGACAGCAGCGGGGCGAGCGGCGCCCAGGCGCGGGCCGCGCGCCGCAGGGTCAGCAGCGCGTCCATACGGGCGCGCGGACCGAGGGCCGGGATGACGGGCGAGGTGCCCGCCCAGACATCGGCGGCGTCCGCGACCAGCGCCGGGTCGGTGAGGCTGTGCAGCTGGAGGACGGCACGGAAGTGCGGCCTGTCCGCCTTACCGTTCCCACCGCCGCCGTGCAGCAGCTCGATACGGACCGAGAGCCGCACCCCCGCGTCATGCCCGGCGGCCACGTCGGCGGCCCAGGCCCGCTGTTCGGGCAGCCGCCGTGGCGCGGTGGCGGCGAAGGCGGGGCCGCCCGCGGCCAGCGCCGCGGCGGGCGAGCGCGGCAGGCCGTCCGCCACCGCGTCCAGGAACGCGCGCAGCTGCCGCTCGGGCTCGGGCAGCAGCACCGGGCCGGAGGCGGGCAGCGGCGTCGCGTGCGCGCTGGGCGGCATGGCGGCGGCCAGTTCACGCACCCGTGTCAGGTCGTCGGGGGTGAGCGGGCCGACGCGCCAGGCGTCGTGGTCGGTGGCGGTGAGCCCGGGCAGCAGCTTTCCGCGGGCCGCGAGTTGGAGGGCGAGTACGGCGGCGGCGCCCCAGAAGGCCGTGGCGGGGTCGCACTGGCCCGGACCGGCCTGGGCAGCCCGCGCCCGGGCGCGGGTGAGCACCGGCAGCGCCTCGCCCATGGGCAGCACGAGCGCCTGTACGGTCCGGGTCCGGACGTCGAGACCGGTGGGGGCGGGGCCGGTGGAGCCGTCGTCGGGGGCGTCCACCGGGACGGCGACCGTCAGCTCCTCGGCCGAGCCGGTGGCGGGACCGGAAGGGGTGGAGCCGTCCGGCCGCCAGAACGCGATCCGGCCGGTGCGTGCCGGATCACCGGGAAGGAAGACCGCGGTGCAGCGGGAGAGTTCGGCGACGTCGGAGGGTGTTGCCGCGGAGGGTGGGGTCACAGCGCTGAGCGTTCCTCAAATTTGACTAGTGGAGCCCGGGCCGCCCGAGGGTACAGGATGACGGCGCGAGGAGGAACCGGGTGCCGTCGGCGTCCGTTGTGTGGAGTGAGTGCGGCTATGGGCCGTGAAGGAGGCGGGTGAAATGTCCACACGCGCGAAGGTCGCCACCGGTGGTGTGGTGGCAGGTGTGATCCTGCTCTGGGTGTTGCCCTTCTGGGCGGCGCTGCTGGTGATCGTGGGAGTGCCGGCGGCGGCCTATCTGCTGCTTGACTCCTCCCAGCGCCGCAGGTTGCACAGGGTCTCCCGTAAGCAGCTGGGCCGCTGAAGCAGCCGCGGCCGCCGAGCGCGGCCGCGGAAGGCGGCCGGCCGGGCTCGGGGCCACGGGCGGCGCGCAGCCGGGAGTGACCGTGCAGTACCGATCGCGGACCGCTCGCGACCCCGTTTCGGGGCCCGGCCGGCTGGGGGAGCAGTCATGTCCCGCTGAGGCCCGGGGCCGGGACGCAGTGGGCCGTGGCGACCGTAAGGACGGCGGGCCATGTACTCGTCGTCCGTGACCTGCCTGGACGGGGGAGGGTGCTCAGGTTCTCAGTGGGGGCGCGCACGGCCGGCCGCTCAGGTCTTGGCGCGGGCGCGCTCTCAGTGGGGTCGCACGGCCAGCTTGTCGAGGGCCGTCAGCAGCTCCGGCAGCTCGGGGCCACGGCCGACCGGCAGCACCTCGCCCGGAGCGTCGTCCAGCAGCACGAAGGCGATGTCGTCGGTCCGGGCCACCATGCTCCAGCCCGGCCCGTCGGCCCGGAGTGTCCGCGCGTCACCGGAGGCGAACGCCGAACGGATCCGGCCCGTCGGCGGGGGCGAGGCCAGATAGCCGCGCGCCTCCTCGAGCACCCGCCGTACGCCCCCATGCGGCTTCTCGCCCGGGGCCACGAACGTCACATCGCTGTCGACCTGCTCACGCCAGATCGCCCACTGGAGCGCGATCTCATCGGCGCCGAGCCGCCGCTGGGCCGGGCCCCACCGCTCGGAGTCCGGCGGCGTCAGCGGCGCCCGGGAGGCGTCCGCCCCCAGCTCGGCGCCGGGAGCGGGGTCATGGGGAGCCGGTACGCCCGGGGCGGCCACGGCCACCGCGAGCGGCCAGCCGGGAAGGGAGGCGACCACCGTCCGGTCGTCGATGGCCAAGGCGTACTCCATACCGCAGTCCCAGGTCGCGATGGCGCACGCCACGAGTGACACATCGTCGGTGACCACCGTCCAGCGGGCACCGCCGCCGTCCTGCCCCAGCACCAGTCCGTAGCCGGTCTCGTACGGCTCCAGCCCGAGCACGGCACATGCCTCGGGATAGTCGTCACCGAGCACGCTCGGGAATTGAGCGGGTGTCAGCAGCACCGCGGTCAGCACATACAGTGCCTCGTCGCCTGACTCCTCCGTGGCGGGCACGACAGCCTCCTCTTGCGCATGCGGATCCGAAGGGCGATCCGTCGTCGCGCACCTTAACCACCCAGTAGCCATGGAGTCGAGACATCGGGTCGCGGTCGGTCCTCAGTCGTCGGTCGCCGCGCGGAGCGTGTCGAGCGTGCGCCGCAGCCAGGACAGTTCGGCCTGGCTGGTGGCCCGGGCGATGGTGAGGATGCCACGCCGGAAGGGGTCCTCCACCTCCTCGGCCCGCAGCGGACGGTCGCCCTCGTAGAAGAAGCTCGACGGCTGCCGCAGAAAGGCCATCCGGCGCGACAGCAGCTCCGCCTGTGCCGAGGGGTCGTCGAGATGCCGCAGGAACGCCAGCAGGGTGAACCAGCGGTTCTCGTCGGTGATGTCGATGTCCGCCGGATGCGCGAGGCGGCGGCGCAGCTCCGCATGTCCCTCGGGGGTCAGCGTGAGGACATGCCGGGGCGCCGCCCCCGCGCCCGGCTGGGTCCGGCGGGCCAGCAGCCCGGCCTTCTCCAGCCGCTTGATCGCCGGGTAGAGGGTGCTCTCGGCCACGGGTTTCACATGTCCGGTCAGCGCGGCGATGCGCTTGCGCAACTCGTAACCGTGCAGGGGGGCGTCGTGGAGGAAGCCCAGGATGGCGAGTTCGAGCATGATCGCATTATGCCGCATGACCGCTGTACCTCGCAGACGCAATACATCGGGCCCGTTGTATTGCCAGGTGTCCGACCCGATCCGTAAGGGGGAGTCAGGGCATCCAGCACGCTTCATTCGGCCCGGAGAGGGCCGCATCGGATGGACCGGCACGGCCGGGGCCGGGGACGGCGGCCCGCCGCGGGTCTATGTCCATGGGCTCGGCGCGTCATCGGCCGTCTATCACGCCCATATAGCCGCCGTCCCGGCTCTCGCGGGCCGTCGGTCGCTCTTCGTGGACCTGCCCGGCCACGGGATCAACGACCGCCCCGCCGATTTCGGCTACACGCTGGAGGACCACGCCGACGCGCCGGCCGCGACCCTCGACGCGGCCGGGATGTGGGGCGCCGAGCTCATCGGGCACAGCGTGGAGACCCTGGAACGGATCGGGCCGGTGTGGCGGGCGACGATGCGGCTCGCCGACCCGACCGCCCTGCACCGCAGCGCGTGCGCGCCGGCCACGGCACCCGGCCGACCATGCGGGCGATGCTCCTCGGCCCGGAGATCCCCCGCACATATCTCGTCGGCGGGAACGGCGAGGAGCTCACCGGGCGCGAGGAGCTGACGGCGGCCGGGGTGACGGTCCGCACCGTGCCCGGAGCGGGGCACAACGTGATGTTCGACAACGCCCCCGGCTTCGCGGCGGCGATCGCGGATCAGCCCTGACCGGACCGATCCGGCTGACCGGTCCGGTCGGCCCGTCTAGTCGATTTGGCGGACGGCGAGCGCCAGAAAGCGTGTGTCCTCGTCGGCGTACGACTCCAGGCGCCAGCCGGCGCCCGCCAGCAACGGCCGTAGCTGGGGCTCCGCCCGCAGGTCGTCGGGGGTGAGGGAGCGGCCGTGGCGGGCGGCGAGAGCGGCCCGCCCCACCGGATGGAACAGCGCGAGCCGCCCGCCGGGGCGCACCACCCGGGCCAGCTCCCGCAAGCCCGGCCCTGGCTCGGCGAGATGGGAGATCAGCCCGGCGGCGAACACCGCGTCGAGGCAGCCGTCGCGCAGCGGCAGCCGCGCCACATCGGCGAGGGCGAGGCCCGCGAAGCCGTCCCGGCCCTGGCGTACGGCGGCGTCCAGCATGGCGGGCGTGAGGTCCACGCCGAGAACGGTCCCCGCGGGGCCGACCGCGGCGCGCAGCGCAGGCAGCGCGCGCCCCGTCCCGCACCCCGCGTCGAGGACCGCGTCCCCGGTCCGCGGTCCCAGGTCGGCGACGGCGCCGGCGTAGGCGGGGCCGTCGTCCGGGAAGCGGCTGTCCCAGTCGGCCGACCGGGGAGTGAAGAAGTCCCTCACGTCGGCCGCACTGTTTCCGTGGGAGGGCTCATGTGGCACGGGAACTCCTCGGGACACCTGGGGTACGACGGTGAAGCGATGCGATGAGCAAGCAGCCTACGCCCGCATCGAGTGCAGATTCGGACGCTGACCGATCGCTCTGGCATCTGACTCTGTCAAATTTCAACAGGTTCCGTAATGCGCCCCCAAGGTGCACCCCTGCCGGGTCTAGCGTCCCTGGCCCAAAGGGGACCTGGAGCGCCGCCCGGCGCGGCGCATCCCGACCGAGGGAGACCGCCCATGACCAAGCCCCGCAGTGCCGCCGCACGCTCCATGGCCGATCTCGACCGGATCCTGGACGATCTGGTGGCCGGGGCCGGAGGCGTACGCCATGCCGTGGTGCTCTCCCGGGACGGGGCGACCGTCAGCGCGTCCCATGGGCTCTCCCGTCAGGAGGCCGAGCACCTGGCCGTCGTCGCCTCCGGATTCCACCGCGTCGCCGCGAGCGCGGGGCGCCGGGGGCGCGGCGGCCCGCCCCGGCGGACGATGATCGAGATGGCGGCGGGCCTCCTCTGCGTCGCGGCGCTGGCGGACGGCGCGTGCCTGGCCGTTCTGAGCACCGCGGGCGCCGAGACGGGCGTGGTCGCCGAGGAGACATCCCGGCTCGTGGACCTGGTGGAGCGGCGGCGCGGGCCGTGGTCCCGCCGACGCTTCGGCCGGATTCGCCGGGGTACCCGGAACGGCTCCCGGAAGACCATGCCGACGACCACGGCGAAGGGATGCGGCGATGCGAGCGGTGACCTGGCAGGGCCGACATGATGTGCGGGTCGAGACGGTGCCGGACCCCATCCTCAAGGAGCCGACGGACGCGGTCGTC
Organism: Streptomyces violaceusniger Tu 4113; assembly: GCF_000147815.2. Classification (NCBI taxonomy): domain Bacteria; kingdom Bacillati; phylum Actinomycetota; class Actinomycetes; order Kitasatosporales; family Streptomycetaceae; genus Streptomyces; species Streptomyces violaceusniger. The sequence continues at coordinate 4,483,724 of NC_015957.1, forward strand.
CGGATCACCACCACCGGGCTGTGCGGCTCCGATCTGCATCTGTACGAGGTGCTCACGCCCTTCATGACCCCCGGCGACATCCTCGGCCACGAGCCGATGGGCATCGTGGAGGAGACCGGTCCTGAGGTGACGCACATCAGCCCCGGCGACCGCGTGGTGGTCCCGTTCCAGATCGCCTGCGGACACTGCTGGATGTGCCGCTCCGGTCTGCCGACGCAGTGCGAGACCACCCAGGTCGCCGAGCACGGCATGGGGGCGGAACTCTTCGGCTACACCAAGCTCTACGGTGCGGTGGCCGGCGGCCAGGCGGAGTATCTGCGGGTGCCGCAGGCCCAGTACGGCCCGATCAAGGTGCCCGAAGGAGTCCAGGACGACCGCTACGTCTATCTGTCCGACGTGCTGCCCACGGCATGGCAGGCCGTCGAGTACGCGGAGATTCCGCGCGGCGGCACGCTCGCGGTCCTGGGACTGGGCCCCATCGGAATCATGGCCTGCCGGGTGGCGAAGGTCCGGGATACGGCCGACCGGGTCATCGGAGTGGATCTCGTCCCCGAACGGCTGCGCCGAGCGCGCGCCGACGGCGTCCAGGCGTATGACCTCAATGACTTCTCCCGTCAGGAGGACCTGGTCGAGGCCATCCTCTCGACCACCGGCGGCCGCGGACCGGACGCGGTCATCGACGCGGTGGGAGCGGAGGCCCACGGCAGCCCGCTCGGCCGGACCGCCCAGCGGGTCGCGGGCTTCCTTCCGAGGGACTGGGCCGCCAAGCTCACGGAGAAGGCCGGGGTCGACCGGCTGGCGGCGCTGCGGCTGGCCATCGCGCTGGTGCGGCGCGGTGGCACGATCTCCCTCAGCGGGGTGTACGGGGGCATGGCCGATCCGCTGCCGCTGATGACCATGTTCGACAAGCAGATCCAGCTACGGATGGGCCAGGCGAACGTGCGGCGCTGGGCCGACGACATCTTTCCGCTGCTGACGGACGACGACCCGCTGGGCGTCCACGGATTCGCCACCCATCGCATGCCGCTGGAGGAGGCACCCCGCGCCTATGAGATGTTCCAGCACAAGGAGGACGGTGCGATAAAGATCCTCATGCGCCCGTAAACGTCGGATGGGCGGGGGTGCGTCTTGAAGGAATGGATTTCGGTCGAATCTCGCTAGTCGGTGACTCCGGCGAGCGCGAGTACCTTGTCGATGCGCACCCTGACCAGCAGTTCGCCCGGCACGCCGTTGCGGTCGCCGAACTCCTTCGCCCGATCCTCACCCATGTAACGGGCGGCGATCCGGGTCGCCCAGTCGCGGACCTGCTGCAGATCGTCGATGAGTTCGGCCTGGCCCCGCAGCGTGACGAAGGCGAACGGCGGCCTGTCGTCGTCCACGCAAATGGCGACCCGGCCGTCGCGGGCCAAGTTGCGTCCCTTGACCGTCTCCTGACCTGTGTTGAAGAGAAGATCGTCACCGTCCAGCAGGAACCACACGGGGGCGATGTGCGGGCTTCCGTCGGCCCGCACGGTCGACAGCTTCGCGGTGCGGGTGCCCTCCATGAGGAACTTCTGCCACTGATCCTTGGTCATGTTCTGTGCCATGTCCCCATCCTGCGTCAATCAGCGCACAACCGTGGGGTGCCGGGCGGGGCGGGTTGCCCAGACGGCGGCAGTGAGAAAGGCTGGCACGCAGCTGAAGGGGAATCGGGGAGGAATCGGATATGGCAGTGAACAAGGGGCTCGACTGGTTACTGGACGACCTGACCGAGCGGATCGCGGAGATACGGCATGCGCTGGTGCTGTCCAACGACGGGCTGGTGACGGGGGCGAGTTCCACACTGGTGCGCCAGGACGCCGAGCACCTGGCCGCGGTGGCCTCGGGACTGCACAGTCTCGCCAAGGGGTCCGGGCACCACTTCCGGACGGGCCGGGTGCGGCAGACGATGGTCGAATTCGACGAGGGCGTCCTCTTCGTCACAGCGGCGGGGGACGGCAGCTGTCTGTGTGTGCTCACCGGGCCGGACTCCGATGTGGGGCAGGTCGCCTACGAGATGGCGCTGCTGGTCAACCGGGTGGGGGAGCACTTGGGAGTCGAGGCCAGGCAGGAGACCGGCACACCCGGCTGATGCCGCGCGGAAGTTATCCACAGGGCTGACCGACCGTCTTGCTTCGCGGCTATCGTCGTCACTGTCAGTGATTGAGGCAGTGCGGGGGAGGACGTCGCCATGGCAGTGCGGATGGATCAGGAGCTGCGGGAGAGCCAGGGGCCGTGGAGCCTGGAGTGGCTCGGGGAGCCGAGCGTACCGGGACAGGCGAGCGGGCCGGGAGACCCCGGCGGGCCGGCGGAGCCGGGCGGACCGGGCGAGAGTGTCGCGTTCGGCGCGGCGGCCCGGGCGCTGGGGCTCAAACCGCGAGAGTTCGAGCTGGCCGTGCAGTTGGGAGAGGTGCGCACCGTCACCACCGGCCTCGGCCGGCGGGTGGGGTGCGAGGAGTTGCGGCGGGTGACCGCCGCCGAGGGCTTCCCGGAGGCGCTCATCGTCCGCCTGCGCGTGGTCGGCACGGCGGAGGGCGCGGAGCTGCTCGGCATCAGCCAGGGCCGGCTCACCCGTCTCGCGCGCGGGGGCTTCTTCGCCCCCGTCCGGTTCTATATCAATCGCTATCGGGCCGTCGTATGGCTCTATCCGGCATCGGAGCTGACCGAGTTCGCCATCAGGCAGCCGGAGTTGCTGAGCGGCCGCACGCCGCCTGGGCTGAGCGTCGCATTGGCCGCCGGGGAGGACTGGCGGGCCGCGAAATGGCGCGGCCGCAGGATCGGCCAGTTGCTCGCCCAGACCGAGGACCCCTGGGAGCGGGCCGCGGTCCTGGCCTCGGTGCTGCGTTCCGTCGAACTGGCCTCGGCCGTGGCCGATCCGTACGAGCGGGCACATCTGCGGGCGCTGCGCCCCGCGCTCGTCCGGATGCGCCCCGAGGCCGGCGCGGTCCGGGACGTCATCGACGCGGTGGTCACGGCCGACGACCCACGGGAGATCCGGCGCTATCGGGCCGCCCTTGCTTCCTCACTGGGCGATGCCCGTCGGGCCCGGCCGGCGCCGCGCCCGGACGCCGGGGCGGAGCGGCCGCTCGAGGATCGCACCCCGGCCCCGGGCCGCCCGCGGAGCCTGTGGCAGAAGCTGGTCGGCAGGCGATGAGACACGGCGCGGCACACACCCCGGGGGCGCTCAGCCGCCGTCGATGGCTTCTCCGGCCGCTCCTTCGGCCGCGCCTCCGGCGGCACCTTCGGCGGGCCTTAGCGGGCGGAACAACCCCTCCTGCACCACCGACACCAGAAGCCGGCCCGCACGGTCGTAGATCCGGCCGCGCGCCAGTCCCCGGCCGCCCGTGGCCACGGGCGACTCCTGGTCGTAGAGAAACCACTCATCCGTGCGGAACGGCCGGTGGAACCACATGGCGTGATCCAGCGAGGCCATGTCGAAGCCCCGTGGGCCCCACAGCGGCTCGACCGGCATCCGCACCGCGTCCAGCAGCATCATGTCGCTCGCATAGGTGAGCGCGCAGGTGTGCACCAGCGGGTCGTCCCCGAGCGGCCCCACCGCGCGCATCCATACGGCGCTGCGCGGCTCCACGCCCTTGAGTTCCTCGTCCGTCCAGCGCAGCCGCTCCACATAGCGGACGTCGAAGGGCTGCCGGCGCTCCATGCGGGCGAACGCCTCGGGGAGCGCTCCCAGATGGGAGCGGACCTCGTCGGCGAGGGTCGGCAGACCTTCCGGCCCGGGCACCTCGGGCATCGGAAGCTGCTGCTCGATACCCGGCTCAGCAGCATGAAAGGAGGCCGTCAGATTGAAGATCGTGCGACCCTGCTGGATGGCGACGACCCGGCGGGTGGTGAAGGAGCGCCCGTCCCGGATCCGCTCCACCTGGTACACGATGGGCACACCCGGCCGCCCCGGCCGCAGGAAGTACGCGTGCAGCGAGTGCACCGGACGCAGCCCGTCGGTGGTCCGCCCGGCGGCCACCAGCGCCTGGCCCGCCACCTGCCCGCCGAACACCCGCTGCAGCGACTCATCGGGGCTGAGGCCGCGGAAGATGTCCTGCTCGATCCGTTCCAGATCGAGCAGATCGACCAGGCGCTCGGCGGGATTGGTCATCGGTGGTGCTCCTTCACTGAGGGGGCCGTGCCGGTCCTCGGCGTGGACCGCGTCCAGGAGGCTACAGTTGGCCCACGTCGGTGACCCGGACCACCGCCCGGCCCTCCTCGTCGGAGGCGGCGAGATCCACCTCCGCCGAGATGCCCCAGTCGTGGTCGCCGTTCGGGTCGTCGAAAGTCTGACGCACCCGCCACAGGCCGTGCTCGGGGTCCTCCTCGATCAGCAGCAGCTTCGGCCCGCGGGCCTGCGGCCCGGTGCCGAGCTCCTCGTACTCCTCCCAGTACCCGTCCATCGCCTCCGCCCAGGCATCCTCGTCCCAGCCGGAGTCCGCGTCCATCTCCCCGAGCTCGGCGACCTTGTCCAGAGCGGCCAGCTCCACCCGGCGGAACATCGCGTTGCGCACCAGCACACGGAAGGCGCGGGCGTTCGCGGTGACCGGCCTGACCTGGTCGGCGCGCTCCTGCGCCTCCTCCGCCGACTCGTCCTCCGGGTTGGCCAGCTGCTCCCACTCATCCAGGAGGCTGGAGTCGACCTGCCGCACCATCTCGCCGAGCCAGGCGACGATGTCCTGGAAATCGTCGGACTTCAGATCGTCCGGCACGGTGTGGTCCAGGGCCTTGTAGGAGCTGGCCAGGTAGCGCAGCACAATGCCCTCGGTCCGCGCCAGGTCGTAGAACGAGGTGAACTCGGTGAAGGTCATCGCCCGCTCGTACATGTCGCGGATCACCGACTTGGGCGACAGCGGGTGGTCGCCGACCCAGGGATGGCTCTTGCGGTAGAGCCCGTACGCGTGGAAGAGCAGCTCCTCCAGCGGCTTGGGGTAGGTGATGTCCTGGAGCCGCTCCATGCGCTCCTCGTACTCGACACCGTCCGCCTTCATCGCGGCGACCGCCTCACCGCGCGCCTTGTTCTGCTGCGCCGCCAGGATCTGCCGGGGATCGTCCAGCGTCGACTCGACGACCGAGACCATGTCCAGGGCGTAGGAGGGCGATTCGGGGTCCAGCAGCTCGAAGGCGGCCAGCGCGAAGGTGGACAGCGGCTGGTTGAGCGCGAAGTCCTGCTGCAGATCCACCGTCAGCCGGACGATCGGGGCGGCCCCGTCCGCACCGTCGGCGCCCGGTGGCTCCACCTGCTCGACCACCCCGCCGTCCAGCAGCGACCGGTAGATCGCGATCGCCCGGCGGATGTGCCGGAGCTGGTTCTTGCGCGGCTCGTGGTTGTCCTCCAGCAGGTGGCGCATCCCCTCGAAGGCGTTGCCGGGCCGGGCGATGACCGACAGCAGCATCGCGTGGGTGACCCGGAACCGGGAGATGAGCGGCTCGGGTTCGGAGGCGATGAGCTTCTCGAAGGTGTTCTGGCCCCAGTTGACGAAGCCCTCCGGCGCCTTCTTGCGGACCACCTTGCGGCGCTTCTTCGGATCGTCCCCGGCCTTCGCGAGCGCCTTCTCGTTCTCGACGACGTGCTCGGGCGCCTGGGCCACCACAAAGCCCGCGGTGTCGAAGCCGGCCCGGCCGGCCCGGCCCGCGATCTGGTGGAACTCCCGGGCCCGCAGCGTCCGCACCCGCTGACCGTCGTACTTGGTCAGCGCGGTGAACAGGACGGTGCGGATGGGCACATTGACGCCCACGCCGAGGGTGTCCGTACCGCAGATGACCTTGAGCAGCCCGGCCTGCGCCAGCTTCTCCACCAGCCGCCGGTACTTGGGCAGCATGCCCGCATGGTGCACGCCGATCCCGTGCCGGACGTAACGGGACAGATTCCGGCCGAACTTGGTGGTGAACCGGAAATTGCCGATCAGCGCGGCGATCTCGTCCTTCTCGGCGCGCGAGCACATATTGATGCTCATCAGCGCCTGGGCCCGCTCGACCGCCGCCGCCTGTGTGAAGTGCACGATGTAGACCGGCGCCTGCTGGGTCTCCAGCAGCTCGGTCAGCGTTTCGGTCAGCGGCGTCGTCCGGTATTCGTAGCTCAGCGGCACCGGCCGGGTCGCGGACCGCACGACCGCGGTGGGCCGCCCGGTGCGCCGGGTCAGATCCCCCTCGAACCGGCTCACATCACCGAGCGTCGCCGACATCAGGATGAACTGCGCCTGCGGCAGCTCCAGCAGAGGGATCTGCCACGCCCAGCCCCGGTCCGGCTCCGCATAGAAGTGGAACTCGTCCATCACCACCTGGCCGATATCGGCGTCCTTGCCGTCCCGCAGGGCGATGGACGCCAGCACCTCGGCCGTACAGCAGATGACCGGCGCGTCCGCGTTGACCGACGCGTCCCCGGTCAGCATCCCGACGTTCTCGGTGCCGAATGCCTTGCACAGCTCGAAGAACTTCTCCGATACCAGGGCCTTGATCGGCGCGGTGTAGAAGGTGACCTGGTCCCGCGCGAGCGCGGCGAAGTGGGCGCCGGCCGCCACCAGGCTCTTGCCCGATCCGGTGGGTGTGGACAGGATGACATTCGCCCCGGACACCACCTCGATCAGCGCTTCCTCCTGGGCGGGGTACAGCGAGATGCCCCGCTCCTCGACCCAGGTGGAGAACGCCTCGAAAAGTGCGTCGGGGTCGGCGTCGCTCGGCAGCTGATCGATAAGAGTCACGCACCTATACTGCCTGGTTTCCCCGCCGGGACGGGAACCGGCTGTGCGGACGAAGATCGCCCGCCGCTAGGCTGTGCCGGGCCGAAGCAGTCAACTCCCGCACGGAAGCGGGAAAGAACAGGGGCGGGGTACGACCATGATGGGACCGGCGCATTCGCTGTCCGGAGCGGCGGCCTGGCTGGGGGTGGGGGCGGCGGCCGCGGCGGCCGGCCACTCGATGCCCTGGCCGGTGCTGGTCGCCGGCGCGCTGATCTGCGCGGGAGCTGCGCTCGCCCCCGACCTCGACCACAAGGCGGCGACCATATCGCGCGCCTTCGGGCCCATCTCAAAGGGACTGTGCGAGGTGATCGACAAGCTCTCGTACTCCGTCTACAAGGCGACCAGGAAGCAGGGCGACCCGCGCCGCTCGGGCGGCCACCGCACCCTCACCCACACCTGGGTATGGGCGGTGCTGATCGGCGCCGGAGCCTCGGCGCTCGCCATGGTCGGCGGGCGGTGGGCGGTGCTGGGCATCCTCTTCGTGCATATGGTGCTGGCCGTCGAGGGGCTGCTGTGGCGCGCGGCCCGGGTCTCCAGCGATGTCCTGGTATGGCTGCTCGGCGCGGCCAGCGCCTGGATCCTCGCCGATGTGCTGCACCAGCCGGGCAACGGCTCGGACTGGCTGTTCAGCGCACCGGGCCAGGAGTACCTCTGGCTCGGCCTGCCGATCGTCCTCGGCGCCCTGATCCACGACATCGGGGACGCGCTCACCGTCTCCGGCTGCCCGATCCTGTGGCCCATCCCGATCGGCCGCAAGCGCTGGTACGCGCTCGGCCCGCCGAAGGGGATGCGGTTCCGGGCCGGCAGCTGGGTCGAGTTGAAGGTGCTGATGCCGGTCTTCATGCTGCTGGGCGGCGTGGGTGGGCTGGCCGCCCTCGGCGTCATCTGAATCCCGGACGGTACCGGGGTGGCCGCGCCTGGGCGCGGCCACCCTCACTGATGCCAGGAGCGCCACAGCGCGGCGTAGGCCCCGTCCGCCGCGACGAGTTCGTCATGGCTGCCCAGCTCGGTGATCCGGCCGCTCTCGACCACGGCGATCACATCCGCGTCATGCGCGGTGTGCAGCCGGTGGGCGATCGCCACCACGGTCCTGCCCTCCAGCACCCGGCCCAGCGACCGCTCCAGATGGCGCGCCGCCCGCGGGTCCAGCAGCGAGGTGGCCTCGTCCAGCACCAGCGTATGCGGATCGGCCAGCACCAGCCGGGCCAGCGCGATCTGCTGTGCCTGTGCGGGGGTGAGCGCGAGACCGCCCGATCCGACCTCGGTTTCCAGGCCCTCGTCCAGCGCGCGGGCCCAGCCGTCGGCGTCCACCGCGCCCAGCGCCGCCCACAGCTCGGCGTCCTTGGCGACGGCGCGGGCCAGCAGCAGATTGTCACGCAGCGAGCCCACGAAGACATGGTGCTCCTGGTTGACCAGGGCCACATGCTCACGGACCCGCTCGGCGGGCATCCGCGCCAGCTCCGCCCCGCCCAGCGTCACCCGGCCGGTGCGCGGGGAATAGATCCCGGCCAGCAGCCGCCCCAGGGTGGACTTCCCCGCCCCGGACGGGCCCACCAGCGCCAGCCGCGTCCCCGGCGGCACCTTCATGGACACCTCGTGCAGCACATCGCTGCCCTCGTGGTATCCGAACCGCACCTCGTCCGCCCGCACCTCACGGCCGCCGGGGACCACCCCCTTGTCGGCGGGGCCCTCCTCGATCTCCCGCACCCCCACCAGCCGGGCCAGCGACACCTGAGCGACCTGCAGCTCGTCGTACCAGCGCAGGATGAGCCCGATCGGCTCGACCAGCATCTGCGACAGCAGTGCACCGGTGGTCAGATCGCCGATCGACATCCAGCCCCGCATCACGCACACGCCGCCGATCATCAGCACCGAACCGGTGATCAGCGTGTAGCTCACATTGATCACCGGGAAGAGCACCGAGCGCAGCCAGAGCGTGTAGCGCTCCCACGCCGTCCACTGCTTGATACGCAGCTCGGACTGGGCGATCCGCCGGTCGCCCAGCCGATGGGCCTCGATGGTCCGCCCGGCGTCCACGCTCTCGGTGAGGGACGCGGACACCGCCGCGTAGCCGGCTGCCTCGGAGCGGTAGGCGCTCGGCGCGCGGCGGTAGTACCAGCGACAGCCGACCACCAGCACCGGAAGGGCCACCAGCACTGCGAGCCCCAGTGGGGGAGCGGTCAGGGTCAGCGCGCCGAGCAGCAGCCCGGTCCACACCACGCCGATGGCCAGCTGCGGCACGGCCTCGCGCATCGCGTTCGCCAGCCGGTCGATATCGGTGGTGATCCGGGACAGCAGATCCCCGGTCCCGGCCCGCTCCAGCACCCCCGGAGGCAGACCCACCGACCGGACGAGAAAGTCCTCCCGCAGATCCGCCAGCATTTCCTCGCCCAGCACCGCCCCGCGCAGCCGCACCATCCGGACGAACACGGTCTGCACCACCAGCGCCACCGTGAACAGCGCCACGATGCGGCCGATGTGGAGGTCATCCTCGCCCTGGGAGAGGTCCTCGACCAGGCCCCCCAGCAGCTGGGGGCCGACCATGGAGGCGATCACCGCGGTCGCGTTCACGACCATCAGCACGGTGAACGCGGCCCGATGCCGCCGCAGCAGCTCACGCACATAGGCCCGCACGGTGGTGGGTGTGCCGACCGGCAGCGTCGTCGCCGACTCCGGTGCGGCCGGGTCATGGACGGGGGGTGCCACGCCGATCATGCCGACTCCTCGATCTGTTCCTCGATCCGCCCGATGTCCTTCAGGCCGTGTCCGGCCGGGCCTGTGCCCCGCCCGGCCCGCCGCACGGCGGCCCCGTCCTCCGTCTCCCGGGTGACGACCGCGCGATACGCGGGATCGGTGCCCAGCAGCTCACGATGGGTGCCCACCCCCGCCGCCTCGCCGTCGGGCACGAACACCACCCGGTCGGCCCGGTCCAGCAGCAGCGGGCTGGAGGTGAGCACGATGGTCGTCCGGCCCGCCCGCAGCCCCCGCAACCCGTCGGCGATCCGCGCCTCGGTGTGCGAGTCCACCGCCGAGGTCGGCTCGTCCAGCACCAGCACCTCCGGATCGGTCACCAGCGAGCGGGCCAGTGCCAGCCGCTGCCGCTGGCCACCCGACAGCGAGCGGCCGCGCTCGGTGATCCGGGTGCGCATGGGGCCGGCGTCATCCGCCTCGGCCGCCGACGCCTGCGCCAGCGCGTCCAGCACATCTCCGCACTGGGCCGCCTCGAGCGCTTTCTCCGCCGTGACCTCGCCGGACCTCGGCACATCCAGCAGCTCGGCGAGCGCCCCCGAGAGCAGCACTGGATCCTTGTCCTGCACCAGCACCGCCGCGCGCGCCGTGGTCAGCGGCACCTTGTCCAGGGCGACGCCGCCCAGCAGCGCCGACGGCGCCCCGCCGGGGTCCCCGTCGCCCGGGCCGTCGTGGGTGGGATGTCCGCCGAGCCGGTCGGCCAGCCGCCCCGCCGCGTCCGGGTCGCCGCACACCACCGCGGTCAGCAGCCCGCTGGGCGCCAGCATCCCGCTCGCCGGGTCGTACAGATCCCCGCCGAGCGGCCCGGTGGCCTCCTGCACCTCGCCGCGCTCACCGCCGTTCACGGCGGCCGCGCCCTTGCTGTCCGGGGAGGAGCGCCGCAGCGCCAGCACCCGGGCCGCGCGCCGCGCCGAGGGCCGGGAGAAGGAGTACGCCATGGCGATCTCCTCGAAGTGCCGCAGTGGGAAGAGCAGAAAGGTCACCGCGCTGTAGACGGTGACCAGCTCGCCCACCTCGATCCGTCCGTCGCGGGCCAGCGACGCCCCGTACCAGACGACACCGATCAGCAGCAGCCCCGGCAGCGCGACCTGCACGGCCGCGATCAGCGCCCACATCCGCGCGCTGCGCACCGCCGCGATCCGCACCTCCTGCGAGGCATGCCGGTAGCGGCCCAGGAACAGCTCCTCCCCGCCGATGCCCCGCAGCACCCGCAGCCCGGCCACGGTGTCCGAGGCCAGCTCGGTCGCCCGGCCCGCCTTCTCCCGCTGTTCATCGGCTCGGCGCGCCGCGCGCGGCAGCAGCGGCAGCACGGCCAGCGCCAGCGCGGGCACCCCGACCGCCACCACCGCTCCCAGCGCCGGCTGGTAGAGGATCAGGGCCACGCAGACCGCGACGGTGGTGATCGCGGCAGCCGTGAAGCGGGAGAGGGCCTCCACAAACCAGCCGATCTTCTCGACATCGCCCGTGGAGACGGCGACGACCTCACCGGCCGCCACCTTCCGGGTGAGGGCGGAGCCCAGCTCCACCGCCTTGCGGGCCAGCAACTGCTGCACCCGTGCCGCCGCCGTGATCCAGTTGGTGACCGCCGCGCGGTGCAGCATGGCGTCCCCCAGCGCGGTGAGCACGGTGAGCCCCACCATCAGCGCTCCGGCCATCGCCAGCCGGGAGCCGGAGCGGTCCACGACCGCCTGCACACCGAAGCCGATGGCGATGGGGAAGGACACCAGCGCGGCCATGTGCACCAGACCCCACAGGGCCGCCTTGACCTGCCCGCCCAACTGATTCCTGCCCAGCCAGAAGAGAAACCGCGGACCTGACCGTACGTCGGGTCGGCCGGGGTCGGGATACGGAAGATCGCGAATGTGCATGACGTCCCAAGGTCGGGCGGGCTGAGGAGGGCTGGTAGGAGAGGTGAAAGGCTGACGTTCCCACGGTGCGGAATTCAACTGGTTTTCCCGGGAGCGGCCGGAACACGCCAATCCCGCATACGGCACTGTCCTACGCAGGTGGGACCATGGGGACATGCGAATCTCCGGCACGATGTCCATGCGCGCGGCGGCCGCGGCCGCCGCGGCCCTTGTCCTTCTCACTGCCTGCGGCGACGGCGGCGGGGACAGCGGCGGTGACAAGGGCGGAAGCTCGGGCAAACAGGCGCTGCGCAGCGGGGCGCCCGCGCCGGATCCCACGCGTATCCCGGATGTGGGGGACACGCTCCAGTCCCGGATCCCGGACCAGTCCCGTCAGGTCGTGGCGGTCTACGGCAAAGGGGTGAACTCCGCGGACGCCACCGTGGTCCTCTATACCAAGCAGGGCAAGGCATGGGAGCGGACACACAGTTGGACGGCGCACAACGGCAAGGGCGGCTGGACGACGAGCCATCACGAGGGCGACAAGCGCAGCCCGGTCGGCGTCTACACGCTCAGCGACGCGGGCGGGGTGCTGCCCGACCCCGGCGCCCGGCTGCCGTACACCGCCTCCGGCTCCTTCGCGGCGCCCCACTACTGGCCCAAGTCCCACTGGACGGACTTCAACTACGTCATCGCCATTGACTACAACCGGGTCAAGGGCGCCTCGCCGCTCGACCAGACCCGGCCCGAAGGGCAGAGCAAGGGCGGCAGCATCTGGCTGCACATGGATCACGGCAGCGGCACCTCGGCCTGTGTCAGCCTCTCCAAGTCCGGTATGGAGTATCTGCTGAAGAACCTCGACCCCAAGCTGCACCCGGTGGTGGTCATGGGGGACAAGGCGCATCTGGCCGCCTGAGCGCGGCGCCGGCCGTGTCCGGGCGTCCTTCGTGCGGCTCGCGCCGCCCGCGGTCTTCGGCGCCATGGCCCGGCTCGTCGGGGGGTACGGCTTGAAGGCCGGGTGGGCGCAGGGGAAGTTGGTCGCGCTGTGATACGGCTTCGCGCCGCTCTTCCCTCGCGTCCAGCTGCGCTTTCACCGCGGTCAGCCGCTCTTTCGCCGCGTCCGGATGCCCGTCACATGCCCGTCACCGCGACCTCAGCAGCGGTGGTCCGGGGTGGCGGAGAGGGTGTCCAGCAGCTCGCCCAGCGCGTCGCGCTGCTGATCGCTGAGCGGTGCCAGGATGTCCTCCGCGGCGGCTCGGCGCGCCTCGCGCAGTGCGCGCAGCGTCGCCCGCCCGGCGTCGGTGAGCTTGATGCGCACCACCCGGCGGTTGGACGGATCCGGTACGCGGCGCACCGAGCCATGCGCCTCCAGGGCGTCCACCAGCGTCGTCACGGCGCGCGGGACCACCTCGAGGCGCTGCGCCAGGTCCGCCATCCGCGGCGGCTGGTCGCTGTGGGACACGGTGCGCAGCAGGCGGGACTGGGCGGGGGTGATGCCCAGTGGCTCCATATGGCGCTTCTGGGCGCGATGCAGTCTGCGGGTCAGGCGCAGCAACTGCTCCGCGAGGAGGCCGGATGTCTCGGGGGTGGGCATGATCGCAGTTTATCAGGACCCCGTTCATTGTGAGTATAGGTAACAATGAGCTATGCTCTCAAAGTCCGCGCCGCCGCGATCACGGCTCGACCATGCCGTCACTCGCGGCGGCCTCCCTGACTCCAGAAGGAGCCCATGCACCCCGACACACCACCGTCATGGATCCCGTCCGCCCAGGAGCCCGAGCGGCCCGCCCAAGTGCGGCGCATCCTCCGGCTTTTCCGTCCCTACCGCGGCCGCCTCACCGTGGTCGGCCTGCTGGTCGCCGCCTCCGCGCTGGTCTCGGTCGCCACCCCGTTCCTGCTCCGGGAAATCCTCGACACCGCCATCCCCGACGGCCGCACCGGACTGCTCACCCTGCTCGCCCTCGGCATGATCGCCACGGCCGTCGTCAACAGCGTCTTCGGCGTTCTGCAGACCCTGATCTCCACCACCGTCGGCCAGCGCGTCATGCACGATCTGCGCACCGCCGTCTACGACCGGCTGCAGCGCATGCCGCTCGCCTTCTTCACCCGCACCCGCACCGGCGAGGTGCAGTCCCGTATCGCCAATGACATCGGCGGTATGCAGGCCACCGTCACCTCCACCGCGACCTCGCTGGTCTCCAATCTCACCAGCGTGGTCGCCACCGTCGTCGCGATGCTCGCGCTCGACTGGCGGCTGACCATCGTCTCGCTGCTCCTGCTGCCGGTGTTCGTCTGGATCAGCCGCCGTGTCGGCGCGGAGCGCAAGAAGATCACCTCGCAGCGCCAGAAGCAGATGGCGACCATGTCCGCGATGGTCACCGAGTCGCTGTCGGTGAGCGGAATCCTGCTCGGCCGCAGCATGGGCCGGTCCGAGTCGCTCACCCAGCAGTTCGCCGAGCAATCCGAGCGTCTCGTGGGCCTGGAAGTGCGCTCCAACATGGCAGGCCGCTGGCGGATGTCCACCATCGGCATCGTCATGGCCGCCATGCCCGCGCTGATCTACTGGGCCGCGGGAATCGCCCTCCAGGCCGGTGGCCCGACCGTCTCGATCGGCACGCTCGTCGCCTTTGTCTCGCTCCAGCAGGGGCTGCTCCGGCCCACGGTGAGCCTGCTGTCCACCGGTGTGCAGGTGCAGACCTCCCTCGCCCTCTTCGCCCGCATCTTCGAGTACCTCGACCTGCCGATCGACATCACCGAGCCGGCCGACCCGGTGCGGCTGGAGAAGGTGCGCGGCGAAGTCCGCTTCGACGGTGTCGACTTCGACTACGACGGCACGGCCCCCGGCGCGTCGAAGAGCACCCTGTCAAAGGGCGGCGCGTCGAAGGGCACCCTGCGCGGCATCGATCTGACCGTCCCCGCGGGCGGCAGCCTGGCCGTCGTCGGGCCGACCGGTTCCGGCAAGACGACCCTCAGCTATCTGGTGCCCCGGCTCTACGACGTGACCGGCGGCCGGGTGCTGGTCGACGGCGTGGATGTCCGCGACCTCGACTTCGACACCCTCGCCCGGGCCATCGGCGTCGTCTCCCAGGAGACCTATCTCTTCCACGCCTCCGTCGCCGAGAACCTGCGCTTCGCCAAGCCCGACGCGACCGATGAGGAGATCGTGGCGGCGGCCGAGGCCGCCCAGATCCACGACCACATCGCCTCCCTCCCGGACGGCTATGACACCCTGGTGGGAGAGCGCGGCTATCGCTTCTCCGGCGGGGAGAAGCAGCGTCTGGCCATAGCCCGCACCATTCTGCGCGACCCGCCCGTCCTCATCCTCGACGAGGCCACCAGCGCCCTGGACACCCGCACCGAGCAGGCCGTTCAGCAGGCCATCGACGCCCTCTCGGCCGGTCGCACCACGATCACCATCGCCCACCGGCTCTCCACCGTGCGCGACGCCGACCAGATCGTCGTCCTCGACGGCGGCCGAATCGCCGAGCGGGGCACTCACGAGGAGCTGCTGGCCAGGGACGGTCGCTACGCCGCACTGGTACGGCGCGACACCCACCTCGCGCCAGTGGTCCCTGCCGTCTAGTCCGTCCAGTCCGCTGGTCCGCGCACCGCGCCCGTTACGCGGGCACGGTGCCCGCCGGGGCCGATGTGTCGGTGTCCTGTGCCGGGACGTCGCTCACCGGGCGGGAGACGATCCGGCGCGCCGGGGGCTCTGGGGTGGCACCACCCCCAGGTGGCACCAGGTTCCTCAGCGTCGGGGAGGGCTCCAGGCCCAGCTCGTCGAGCAGGACGCGGCGGCATTGCTCGTACTGCCGCAGTGCCGCACCTCGGTTGCCGGCCGCGAGATGCGCGTTCATGAGCACGCGATGAGCGCTTTCCCGCAGGGGCTCCGCGCGCACGGCGGCGAGCCCGGCGGCGACGGCCTCGCCATGGCGGCCCGCCGCCGTCAGCCGTTCGGTCATCGCCTCCAGGGCGTACAGCCGCAGTTCGTGGTACTGCTCATGCTCGACCAGCACCCACTCGTTCTCCGACCACTCGGGTAAGAGGTCGGCCGAGAGATCCTCCCGCATCTGCGTGGTGAGGATGTCGTCGCACGGGCGTGACATGTCGAGCAGCC
The DNA here is from genome assembly GCF_000147815.2 of Streptomyces violaceusniger Tu 4113. Taxonomy (NCBI): domain Bacteria; kingdom Bacillati; phylum Actinomycetota; class Actinomycetes; order Kitasatosporales; family Streptomycetaceae; genus Streptomyces; species Streptomyces violaceusniger. The sequence continues at coordinate 4,499,194 of NC_015957.1, forward strand.
GGTGTGCGCGCGTCGCCGCCGCGTGGATGTCCACGGTGATGTGCTTGCAGATCGCCAATTCCTGTGCGGACGCGTCGATGACCTGATGGCCCGTACGCGTGGCGCGCCATAACGACGAGCGGAGGTTGGCGTTGGCACGGGACGCCGTGACGTCCGGCCACAGCGTGCCGGCCACGTAGGTACGGCTCCGTGGCATGTTCTGCAGGGCGAGGAACGCGAGAAGGCGCTGGGCGCTGGAGGATATCGGAACGCGTTTGTGATCGACCGACAACGCGAAACTCTTGAGCAGTCTCAACGTCATGACATGGCCTTCTGCGCTCATCGGCCCCCCGGGGCGATATTGGCTTCAGCGACCCATCCCATGCGTCCCATCGGGATGCCCTAAAGCCATGTTACGAGCAGATCATGATCGTGTGTCCGGCCTTCCCGCTAAAGGACGCTATATGGCCAGGCATCACCGGGACGTCGCGGCAACGTCACCTGTCGGGCTCGATGAACTGATCGAGCCAGGCGCGCACGGCGGTGAGTGCGTCGTCGACCGCGCTCACCGCGGTGGGGGGCGCCTGGTGCCGGTCCTCCGTCCGCACGATGCGAGCACGGAATCCGTCCGGCCTGCCGCCTTCCACCCAGACCCGGAGGATCAGGACACCGGTCCGTTCTGAGGGGATTTCCATGAAAAGAAGATATGCCTCCCCGTGTCACCTCGGCGTTGTCGGTGTGTGTCTGGATTCGTCATCGTCGGCAGCGAAAACGGACCGGTGACGCTCGTGTGATGAGCGCATCGCGGTCCGGCCACGCCGGGACCGGCATTCTCTCGAAGCACGCTTTCGAGCGCGGAGAGGGGGGATTCGCATGGGGGACTTCGGCGTCATCGCCGACGTCTCGACGGTCATCGTGGAGAGCCTGACCCAATCCCTGCGCGGGCTCAGCCAGGTGGAACCGCCGATCGCGGAACTCAACGACCTCTCCGAGACGGTACAGACACCGCCGCCGAAGCTCACGGTGTTCCTCTACGAGATCGCCGAGGACCCCACCTCGCGCAACCGGCCGCCGGTGCGCTCCCAGCCACCCGACCCACCGACCACCCGCAAGCCGCCGATGGCCCTGCTGCTGCGCTATCTGGTCACCCCCTGGGGCGGCGACCAGGCGACCCAGCACCGGATGCTCGGACGGGCCCTGCAGACCTTCTACGACGACGCGATCCTGGACGGCGTACAACTGTCCGGCAGCCTGGCGGCGAGCACCGACTCGCTGAACCTCAGCCTGACCCCGCTCACCTTGGACCAGAAGTCCTGGGTCTGGTACGCGATTCAGAAGCCGTACCGGCTGTCGCTGAACTACGAGGTCCGCGTCGTCAACCTGGACTCCGCCGTCGAGACCCCGGTCCGCCCGGTGCACAGCCGGGTCATCAGCGGGACGGCGATGCCATGAGCCGCTTCGTACCGCTGGAGCGGTCGACGCTCCACAGCCCGGTCTGGTTCATCCCCTTCGACGACTACGCCCGGGGGGTGCGCGGCGCCGGGGTGACGGTCCAACTGGACCGCTACGAGGACGGCGACTGGCTGCCGCTGGACGACCTGGCGGTGCGCACCCCCAGCGCCGCCTTCGCCTATCCGGGTCTTGGCCGGTGCGCCGAGCCGTGGGCGAAGCGGCCACGGCGCCACCGGGCCCGCTTCGCGGCCGCCGGCTATCAGCCGCTGTATCCGGCCGACGGCCAGCCGTTCTCGGCCGCCCTGGTGGGCGTCGAGTTCCTGGTGCACCCGTATGACGACGCCCACCCGCCGCCGGTGGTGACCGAGCCGCGGCTGGTCCGGCTGCTGCCGAGCGTCTCCTTCCCCTACCCGACGGGTCTGCGCACGGTGCACGGCGCCGTGATCGACGCGGCCACGCGGGCGCCGGTCGCGGGCGCGCTGGTCGAGGCCAGGGGACGGACCAGCCGGGACCTGACGCCATGGCATGAGCGCACCCTGTCCGACGCCACGGGCGCCTTCCGGCTGGCCCTGCGGTGGGAGGGCGAGAAGGCCGAAGAACACGCCGTCGAGGAGATATTCCGCTTGCAGGCCACCGAGCGGCCGGGCCGGACCGGATCGCTGGTCGTGCGGCTGCCCCAGGACATCGAGCGCCGGCACGTCATAGAGATCCGCGAGAGTTAAGGAGCCGTCCATGGCGGAGTATCTGAGCCCCGGGGTCTACATCGAGGAGATCGATGCGGGCCCACGGCCGATCGCGGGGGTGAGCACCAGTACGGCGGGTATGGCCGGGGTCACCGTACGCGGTCCGTATACCGGCAAGCCCAAGCTGGTCACCAACTTCCTGGAGTTCCAGAACACCTTCGGCGGATTTCTCCGTGAGCCGGACCCGCTGATCCGGGACACCTGGGCGAACGACCCGGCGGAAGGCGGCCGTTGGTGGCTGTTCCCGCTGGCGGTCAAGGGCTTCTTCGACAACGGCGGCCAGCGGCTGTACATCAAGCGGGTCGCCAGCAGGCAGGCGAGCCCGTCCTCGGGCGTGCTGGGCCACGGCCTGGTGAGCCCGGTCGCCCGCGACGCCGCCAAGGGCGCGACCCGTCTGGAGCTCGGCCACCTGATCGGGTTCTCCGGCGTCGGACAGCAGATCCAGCTCTTCCGCGGCGACGACCAGCAGTCGATCCACACCGCCGGTGTCGCCGCGTACGACGCCACCGCCCGCCGGATCGAGCTGGACGCCCCGCTGCCCGCGGAGGTGAGGGCGGGCCGCGGCGACTACGTACAGATCGGGACGCGCAACGCGGAGGAGACACTGGAGTTCGCCGCCGTCAGCCCCGGCTCATGGGGCGACGGGGTACAGGTCCGGATCCAGCCGATGGCCTCGGCCGCGCTGCCGGTGCTGCCGGATCCGCAGGAGGGCGCGCTGTTCGTCACGCGGCTGGCCGCGGACGCCGCCGCGGACAGTGAGACGGTCGAGGTCGCGGCGGTGACCGGGCTCGACCCCGACGAACTGCCGCCCGACGTCTGGGTGCAGATCGGCTCCAGCCGGTTCAAGGTCCAGCTCAGCCAGCCCGCGGACGGGAAGGTCACGCTGACCCTGCCGTCCGGCACCGCACATGAGGCGTGGCGGAGCGGGCTGCTGGTGCGCCGCGTGCGCCGGGGCACGACCTCGGCGGGGCCGACGCTGCGGATCGGCGGAGCGAGCCGACTGTACGAGGGCGCCGTCGTCCAGCTCGACGACGGCACCCATCTGACCATCCGCACCGTCGAGTCGATCGCCGCGGACGTCGTCACCCTGGACGGGAACGTGCCCGGGACGCTGTTCGAAACCGACCGGCTGCAACTGGTCGAGGCGCAGGTCGACGCCCGGTTCACCGATCCGTCCGGGGCCGTGGAGACGGAGACGCACCGCAACCTCCGGCTCACCGGTGACACCGCGGCGAACCTGGTGACCACCCTGGCAGTGCGCTCCCGGCTGGTGCGGGCGACGGCTCTGGGCGCCCTGTCCACCGACCCGGCGAAGTTCCCCCTGCCCGCGGTCGGCTCCTGGCTGACGCTGGGAGGCGGGGACGACGCCTACGGGAGCCTGAGCGTGGCCGACTTCGTCGGCGAGGACGGCGGCAGCGGCAAGCGCACCGGGATCAACGCGCTGGAGGACATCGACGAGGTCGCGGTCTGCGCGGTGCCGGGCATGTGGTCAGGGACGGTCGAATCGGCCCTGGTCACCCACTGCGAGCTGCTCAGGGACCGGTTCGCGATCCTCGACCCGCAGGACGGTCTGGACATCGAGGGCGTCCAGGCGTTCCGCGAGCGGTTCGACACCAAGTACGCCGCGCTCTACCACCCGTGGCTGGTCACCCGCGATCTGTCGGTGGGCCGCGATGCCGAGGTGCCGCCCTCGGGCCATATGGCAGGGATCTACGCCCGCGTGGATGTGGAGCGGGGGGTGCACAAGGCGCCCGCCAACACGGTCATCCGGGGCATCCGGCTGACCGACGGCATCGCCCAGGACATCACCAAGCGCCATCAGGACGTGCTCAACCCCAAGGGCATCAACGCGCTGCGGTTCTTCCCCGGGCTCGGCCACCGGGTCTGGGGCGCGCGCACGCTCTCCTCGGACAGCTCGTGGAAGTACGTCAACGTCCGGCGGCTGTTCCTCTACCTGGAGGAGTCGATCGAAGAGGGCACCCAGTGGGTGGTGTTCGAGCCGAATGACGAGGCGCTGTGGTCCCTGGTCCGCCAGACGGTCACGAACTTCCTCACCACGGTCTGGCGCAGCGGCGCCCTCGCCGGCACCACCGCCGACGAGGCGTTCTTCGTCGCCTGTGACCGCACCACGATGACCGAGGACGACCTCGCGAACGGCCGTCTGATCTGCGCCATCGGCGTCGCGCCGGTCTTCCCGGCGGAGTTCGTGATCTTCCGGATCCAGCAGAAGAGCCGCGAGACCCAACTCGCCTGAGTGCCCGAGGAGAGTCCACCATGCCGCCTGTGACCAGGGACGATCCGTACGCGTCCTATAACTTCAAGATCTTCGTGTTCAACGTCAGCGACGACGGGCTCGCGGTGAGCGGGTCCTTCACCGAGGCGAGCGGGCTGGAGCTGGAGATCCCGCCGATCGAATACCGCAACGGGAGCGAGGACATCACCGTCCGCAAGATCCCGGGACTGAAGAAGTTCACCAACCTCACCTTCAAACGCGGCATCACCGGCCACGCCGCCTTCTGGAAGTGGGTGGCCGACGCGCTCAACGGCACGGTGAAGCGCACCCACGGCTCGATCGTGCTGTGCGACGAGAACCGCAACGACGTGATGCGCTGGAACTTCGACCGTGGCTGGCCCACCAAGTACACCGGCCCGACGCTCAGCGCCACCAAGAACGAGATCGCCATGGAGACACTCGTCCTGGCGGTCGAGAAGCTGGAGATCGAAGTCTGACATGGCAGGCGAAGCGCTCCCCGGCGTATCCCTCGCGTTCGCGCCACGCGACTCCGACACGGAGCCGCTGCGCACCGATGTGGCGGCGTTCCTGGGCCGGCTCCGCCGCGGCCCGGTCGCCACTCCGGTCCGCGTGGAGAGCTGGAACGACGTCGTGGGCACCTTCGGGCCGCCGGAGGGCGCCTTCGCCACCCCGTACGCACTGCGCGGCTTCTTCGAGAACGGCGGCCGCACCGCCTGGGTGCTCCGCGTGTCCGGGCCGGCCACCACGGGCCGGACAGCGTGGACGGCCGGGCCGCTGAGCGGCTGGGACACCACGCGCTACCAGGTGGTCGCCACCAGCCCGGGCGCCTGGGCCAACGGCGGGCGCGTCGCCATCCGTTACCAGGCCAGCACCGTCGCCGGGCCGCCCACCGTGGGCGTACGGGTCATGATGCCCGGTGAGCCGCCCGAGACCTTCCCCGGACTGCCGCCCGCCGGGCTGGCCGACCGGCTGATCGCATCCCGCTACATCCGGCTGGTCCCGGACGGGCCGCCACCGCCACCGGGGCGGCCCGGCCCGATCTCGATGTCCTGGGACCTGACGCTCGCGGGCGGCGCCGACGCTGCGCCCACCCGCGACGCGTACACGGACGCCGTGGCCGTACAGGCCGAACTGCCGGAACCGGCGCTGGTGGCGCTGCCGGACCTGGGCGCGGACCTGTCCGGCGCCGCCCACACCGACGCGGTGCTCGAACTGCTGCGGAGCGTACAGCCGTTGCACGACCGCCTCGCCGTGCTGGACGTGCCGCCCGGGCTGTCCTCCGTGGACCAGGCGGTCGACTGGGTGGGCGCTCTCGCGGCCACCGGCGACAGCGGGCTGCTCGGCTGCGCCGCCGTCTACCACCCGCCGCTGCGCACCCCCGACGGGCAGGACGTGCGCACCGTCCCGGCGTCCGGCCACGTCCTGGGCGTCATCGCCCGCCTCGACGGCGAGCGCGGGGCGCACCACACGCCCGCGGGCGCCGTGATCCTGGAGGCGGTCGACCTCGCCGCCGAATACCCCGAGCCGCAGCAGATCCGGCTGTTCGACGCGGGACTCGACCTGATCCGCTGCACCCGCGGGCGGGGGCTGGTGGTGTGGGGCGGGCGCACCCTGTCCGCCGACCCGGGCACCCGCTACGTCGCCCACCGCCGGCTGGTGCATCTGCTGGTGCGCGCGATCCGGCGGGCGGCGAGCCCGCTGGTGTTCGACGTCAACTCGGCCGAGCTGCGGCTGACGTTGGTACGCGCGCTGACCTCCGTGCTCCTCTCGGCCTACCGGGCCGGGGCCCTCGCCGGCGCCCGGCCCGAGCAGGCGTTCCGAGTGGTGTGCGACGACACGAACAACCCGCCCGAGCAGGACCCGGGGCAACTGGTCTGCGAGATCGAGGTCGCCCCGGCCGTCCCCATGGAGTTCATCCGGCTGCGTCTCGTACTCGGCCAGGACCGAGGTCTGGAGGTGATCGAGGCGTGAGCCTGGATCCGCTGCCGAAATACCGCTTCCTGGTCACCCTCGACCCCGGCGACGCGTATCTGCCCGCCGCGCAGGCGCTGCTGCTGCCCCTGGCCGCCTCCGGCGCGTTCCAGGAGGTCACGGGGCTCGGCGCACAGCTCGAGGTGACGAGCTACGCGGAGGGCGGCCGCAACGACTCGGTCCACCAACTGCCCCTGCGCCACTCATGGAACCGGATCACGCTCAAGCGCGGGGTGGTGCGCGACCCGGGGTTGTGGTCCTGGTACCGGACCGGGCTCGCCGACTCGCTCGGCGCCCGCCGCGACGGAGCGGTGATCGTGCTCGGCCCGGACGGGGTGCCCGGCGCGGCGTGGGCCTTCCACGGCGGACTCGCCGCCAAGTGGACCGGCCCGGACCTGCACGCGGAGCAGAACGCGATCGCCATCGAGTCGCTGGAGATCGCGCACGAGGGGCTGACGAAGGTCCTGCAGGACGCCGCGGCGAGCGCCTTGCCGCGCCTGAGCCAAGGGAGGTGACCGAGGTGCCGAAGGTGACCATTCACCATCTCGAGGTCCGGTTCCAGGTGGACGGCGACGACGGCGCCGTGTTCACCCGCCTGTTCAACAAGCACATCCAGGCGTGGGCGAGGTTGTACGAGGACCAGTGCGCGCGCGCCCAACACACCCAGGGCGAACGCAGCTTCGGCGACGGGGAGGTCCACCTATGAGCGTGACGCCCGTGTCCTTCGCCCGACAGGGCGCCGCCAAGGCCCGGCTGGAGATCGTGCGGCCGGTGATCGCCGACGAGCGGCAGCGGCGGATCCCGCTGCGGTTCAACCCCACCGACTACAAGCTCAGCAAGAGCAACACCTTCGCCGAGATCACCATCCCCGGCCTGGAGACACCGCCCCTGCAGTACGTCCGCGGCGGCACGGAGACCCTCACCGTGCAGGCGCTGGTGGACACCTCCGACACGCTGGAGAACGTACGGAAGCTCTACGTCAACGCGGTGCGCAACCTGCTGCGGCCCGACAGCCGCGAACACGCCCCGCCGGTCGTCCGGTTCGTCTGGGACGAGGAGGTCTTCACCGGCGTCGTGGAGAAGCTGGACGTCAACTACCAGCTCTTCCGGCCGGACGGCGTGCCGCTGCGGGCCATGCTGGACCTCTCGCTCAAGGAGTTCCGTACGGCCGCCGTACAGGTCGCCGAGACCCCGCGCTCGTCGCCCACGGTGGAGAAGAGCTATGTGGTGCGCCGCGGCGACACGCTCAGCTCCATCTCCGCCGCACTGTACCGGCGGCCCGACGCCTGGCGGGAGCTGGCCCGCGCCAATGGCATCAGCGACCCGCGGGAGCTGCGGCCGGGCCGTGTGCTGACCGTGCCCCGGCTGCCGTGAGGAGCGCCCGATGAGCACCCCCACACCCGAGGTCGCGTCGCCCGACCGGTACGCGCCCGAGTTCGATGTGCGCATCGAGGGCCTGGAGATGGACCCGTCCACCAAGAACGACATCATCGACATCAAGGTGAACCGGGACATCGACGAGTTGTCCGGGTTCGACCTCACCCTGAACAACTGGGACGACGCCCATCTGCGGTTCAAGCACAGCGATTCGCCGCGCTTCCGGCTCGGCGGCCGGGTCTCGGTGCGGCTCGGCTACGCCGACAAACTGCTCACCGTCGCCACCGGCACCATCTCCACGCTCAGCCCGAAGTTCACCGACGGCGCGTCGCCGACCGTCCAGGTCAGCGGGGTGGACGGGCTGCTGCGGCTCAAGGACCGCAAGCCCACCGAGAACGAGACCAAGATCTACCGCAATCTGCCCGACTGGCGGATCGCCGAGCAGATCGCCCAGCGCAACCACCTGCGCATCGAGGTCACCAGGGAAGGGCCCACCCACGACCGGGTGGTGCAGAAGAACCAGGACGACGCGACGTTCCTGCTGGAGCGGGCCAAGCGGCTCGACTTCGACTGCTACATCCTCCCCGACGCCACGACCGGCGAGGACACGCTGTACTTCATCAAGCCGACCGACGGCCGCGATGGCCGCCCGATCCGGCTGTACCGGCTGGCGTACGCGCCGGGGCTGAGCACCGGCCCCACCGGCCGGCCCGCTGGGCTGATCCCCAACCTGATCGAGTTCACCCCGACCCTGACCGTCTCCCAGCAGGTCAGCAAGGTCACCGTGCGCGGCTGGGACCCCCGTGCCAAACAGCCGATCGCGTTCACCGCGACCGCCGAGAACCTTCCCGCCGGGCAGAACACGGCGGATGGGCAGAGCGGGCCGCAGGCCGCCGAATCCACTCTGCAGGGCCGCCAGGAGGTCGTGGTCGACGCGCCCGTCGGCAGCGACCAGGAGGCCCGCGAACTGGCGATCAGCCTGTTGCGCGAGCGGGCGTACGAGTTCATCACCGCGACCGGCAAGGTGGCGGGCCTGCCCGAGCTGCGGCCCGGCGACAACCTGGAGATCTACGGCCTCGGCCGCCGCTTCTCGGGCACCTACTTCGTCAAGCGGGTCGAGCACACCCTCAACACCAGTGGTTTCTTCACCCAGTTCACCGCTCGGCGGATCCATCAGGGGGACCAGTGACCATGAGGGGCACGCCACGCGCCCGCTCCACCGACAGGCGCTACTACGGCGTCGTCGAAGCGCTCGTGGTGGAGAACGAGGGCGATGACGAAGGCCAGGTCAAGCTGAAGTTCCCCTGGTTCGACGACACCACGGTCACCGACTGGGTCCGGGTCGGTCAGCTCTACGCGGGCGGCGGCTACGGCTCGGTGTTCGTCCCCGAGAAGGGCGATGAGGTGCTCGTCGCCTTCGTCCACGGGGACATGCGCTACCCGATCGTGCTCGGCGGCCTCTACAACGGCGAGGACAAGCCGCCGACCGCCCGCACCGAGGGCCGCGACCAGAAGATGATCCGGACCCGGCACGGCCATGAAGTGCTCCTGGACGACACCGAGTCCAAGGCCGCCGTACGCATCACCTCCGCCGCCGGACACGTGGTGGAACTGGACGACCAGGGCAAGGCGCTCCGGATCACCGCGGCCGAGGGCGGCAGCGTCACCGTGACCGCACAGGGCGAGATCACCCTCAAGGCGCCGAAGGTGACGGTCGACTCCCCCTCCATCGACCTCGGCGGCGGCGCCACCGAACCGCTGGTGCTCGGCAACGCGCTGCTCCAGGCGTTCAACACCCACGCCCACCCCTCCGCCGCCGGGCCGACCGGCCCGCCCACCCCGCCGCTCACCCCCGCCGTACTGGCCAAGAAGGCGAGGACGGCATGAGCGAGGAGTTCCTCGGGACCGGCTGGCGGTTCCCGATCCTGCCCGACGCGTCCGGGCGGCTCGGGTACGCCGTCGGGGAGGAGAGCATCGAGCACTGTCTGCGGGCACTGCTGCTCACCGGCACCGGCGAGCGGGTCATGCGGCCCGAACTGGGCACCCGCGCCCACGAGTTGGTGTTCGCGCCCGGCAGTGTGCAGAACCTGCGCGATCTGGAGCAGTCGATCGCCGCCGCCGTCCGTGACCATGAGCCCCGGGTGGACCTGGAGGAGGTCCGCGCGGAGGCCGACCCGGCCGACGAGTCGCGGATCACCGTCTCGGTCGTCTACCGCATCCGGCGCAGCAACACCAAGGCCAACCTGGTGTTCCCGTTCTACACCGGACTCACCGGACTCACCGGCTTCACCGGGGGCACCTCATGACCCTGCCCGCACCGAAGCTGGACGATCTCACCTGGGCCGACATGATGGCGGCCATCCGCCGCCGGATCCCCGCCGAGTCCGACGGCACCTGGACGCTGCACGCGCCCGTGGACCCCGGCGTCACCCTTCTCGAACTCTTCGCCTACCTCCTCGAACAGCGGCTGTACTGGCTCGACCAGGTGCCGGACGCGCTCGTGGTCGCCATACTGCGGCTGCTCGGCCTCGAACCGCCGCGCCCCGCCCGCCCCGCCGCCACCGTGCTGCGCCTCGCCGCCCGGCAGGAGGGCACCGACGTACCCGTGGTCCCCGCCGGGACGGCGCTGACCCGGGACCCCACCGGGCAGATCGTCTTCACCCTCGACGACGACGTGGCCGTCCTCCCGCTCGCCGAGGGCGGTGAGGTCACCGTGCGGACCGACCGCGACCGCACGGCGGACCTGCGGGCTCGCCGCGGCATCGCGCTGCTGGCGAGCGACGGCGCCCCGGCACAGGTCCGGTTCACCCTGCCGCTCACCGGGGCGCACCCCGCGCCCGGCCCCATCGGCCTGCTCGTCGAGCTGGACGCGCCCGCCGCGTCCACGCCCTCTTGGCTGCCCGGGGCGGTCGCCGACGTACCGCCTCCGGCGGAGCTGACCTGGTCCTGGTTCCGGCCGGGCACGGAGGTCTCCGGCGGATTCGCGAGGGTCGAGGACGGCACGGCCGGGCTCAGACGGTCCGGTGTCGTCCGGCTCCATCCCTCGGCCGGCTGGACCACACAGGACACCGGGCTCCTGGTCTCCACCCCGGCCGCCACCTACACAGCCCCGCCCCGGCTCCTCCAGCTCGCCGTCAACGTGTCCGCCGCACACCACCACACGTACCGCACCGCGAGCGGCGCCGACCTCCGGGACCAGATCGACGCCTGGCTCAGACTGCCCGGCCAGCACCTCATCCTGCCGGACGCCGCAGGCCGCCTCCTGGCGGCGACCCTGCGGCTGGCGGGCCGGGAGTGGCTGCCGGTGCCGGACTTCACCTTCGGCGCACCGGCCGACCGGATCTTCGTGCTCGACCGGGCCGAGGGCGCGCTGGTGTTCGGCGACGGACTCACCGGGCGCATCCCCCGCCCGGACCCGGACGCGCACATCGACTACGTCACCGGCGGCGGCCGGGGCGGCAACGGCGGAATGACCGGCAACTGGCTGCCGGCCGAGGACCCTCCGGCCCCGCCGGGGGCGGTCTCGGCCGCCAACCTGGTACGGGCCGAAGGCGGCGCGGACCCGGAGACGATCACCGAGGCGCGTCAACGCGCCGCCGCGTCCCTGGGGGAGGTGACCCGCGCGGTCACCGCCGACGACCACGTCACCCTGGCCCGTACGACACCGGGTGTCGCCATCGCCCGCGCCCACCCGGCCGTCGGCGAGCACCCCGGCTTCCCGTGCGCCACGGTGCCCGGCGCGGTGACCGTCCACATCGTCCCGGCCGCGCCCCGCGACGACCTCGCCCGCGAGGACTTCGTCGCCGCGCCGCTCCCCGACCCCGGCATGCTGTGCGCGGCCGCCGCCCGCCTCGAACAGACGCGGCTGCTCACCTCCGAGGTCTTCGTCCGCGCGCCCCGCTACCGCGAGGTGACGCTGCGCGTCACCCTGTCCGGCGACCCGGCCGACCGCACCCGCGTGTCCACCGCGCTCACCGCCGCGCTGCGCCGCTTCCTCGACCCGCTGGTGGGCGGTGAGGGCCAGGACGGCTGGCCGTTCGGACAGCCGCTGCGGCCCTCGGCCCTGCTGCGGGCCGCGCAGCGGTCGCTGGGCGACCTCGCGGACATCGCCGCCGTGGCGATCGGCCTGGACGGGGCCGAACCGGACGAGGAGTGCGACGAGGTGCCGCTCGGCCCGGGGGAGCTTCCCGTCCTGCGGACGGTCCACACCCGGATCGTGCCCGCCGCCCAACCGGGGGAGGGGCTGTCATGACCGGCGAGGTGTGGTGGGAGAAGGACGCGCGGGAACGGGAGAGGGAGGACGGGCGGATCGTGCCCGGCCCCGGACCGACCGGCGGCCGGCCCGAACTGGTCGACGCGACCCGCGAGGCCGTCCGCGCCGACGTCCGCGGCAGGATCGCGGGCTACACCCCCGACTGGACCGACCCCGACCGGCAGGACGCCGGTGTCGCCCTCGTCCGCCTCTTCGGCACCCAGGCCGAACCCGTACTCGGCCGCGTCAACCGGCTGCCGGAGAAGGTCCTGGCCGAGCATCTGGCGACGGCGGGCGTGCGCAGGCGCCCGGCCGGTGCGGCGGCGGCGCTGCTGGAGTTCACCGTCAACCCGCCGGACGGCGCCTCCGTGCTCGTCCCAGCCGGGTTCCAGAGCGCCGCCTCGACCCCGGCGGGGCAGGTCGTCTACGAGACGGATCAGGATCTGTACGCCACCCCGGCCACCCTCGCCGACCTCGCCGTCCAGGAGGCCGGAACGCTGCAGGCCCTGCCGCTGGGGCCGGCCGGGCCCAGCCGCCCCTTCGAGCCCTTCGGCCGCGACCCGGAGCCCGGCAACGCGCTGTGGATCGGACTCGCCGGGCCGACCGCCCCCTACCCGCGGCTGTCGCTGGGCTTCGTGGTCGTCGCCGCTCCCCCCGCTCCCGCGGCCTCCGGCGGCGCGGCGCCCCTGCCGCTGCCGCCCGCACCGCTGCTGCGCTGGGACGTGCTGGACGGCGCCCGGCTCGTACCGGCCGAGGTGATGCGGGACTCCACGGCCGGGCTCGGCGCCGACGGGACCGTCGAGCTGAGGATCCCGCGCTCCTGGGAGCCGGGCAGTCCGTCCGGCACCCGGCCCCGGCTGCGCTGGCTGCGGCTGCGGATCGCCCACGGCGCCTTCGCCGGACCGGCCCCGGTGCTGTCCGGCCTGCGGCTGAACGTGGTCGCCGCCACCGCCGCCCGCACCATCCGGGACGAACCGCTGCAGCCCGTCCAGGACCTCGCCGCGACCGGACGGCGACGCATGAAGCTCAGTCAGGTGCCCATCCTCGCCGGATCGGTGGTCATCGAGGTGGATGACGACACGGGCGGCGATGTGTTCGGCACCACGAACGGCACCTCGTCCCGGTGGCGTGAGGTGGAGAGCCTGGCCGGGTACGGCGCCGACGACCGGGTGTTCACCGTGGACCACGAGAGCGGCGAGGTGACCTTCGGGGACGGCGTCAGCGGCGCGGCCGTCCCGCCCGGCTTCCGCAACGTCCGCGCCGTGCGCTACCGCGTGGGCGGCGGCAGCGCGGGCGCCGTACCGGCGGGCGCGGTGAACGGGGTGGTGACCGCGCTGCCGTTCGTCACCGGCGTGGGCAACCCCTTCCCGGCCTCCGGCGGAACGGACGCCGAGCCCGACGCCGACGCCATGCGCCGCGGCGCCGGTGAACTGCGCGCCCGCGGCCGCGCCGTGGCCCCGGCCGACTACGGGCAGCTCGCCACCCGCGCGCCCGGCGCCTCCGTGGCCCGCGCCCGGGGCGTGCCCGGCCTGCACCCCGACTTCGCCGGGGTGCCGATCCCCGGCGTGGTGGGAGTCCTCGTCGTACCGCCGCTACCGCCGGGCGACGACGCGGGCGAACCGCCGGTCCCCACCGCCGCGACCCTGCGGGCGGTCGCCGACTTCCTCATCCGTGAAGCCGCCCCCGCCGGAGTCACGGTGGTCGCCGCCCCCGCGCCGTACCGCCGCGTCGCCGTGGAGTCCTGGGTCTCCCTCGACCCCGACCTCGACCGGGCCGCGGTCCTGGCGCGGGCCGGGGACGCGGTGCGCACCTATCTGGATCCGCTGCGCGGCGGGGAGGACGGCGCGGGCTGGCCGTTCGGCGGCGCGTTGCGCCACACGGCGCTGGTCCGGCGGCTGCTGGCGGTCGACGGGGTGCTGGCCGTCACCCGGCTCGCGCTCACCGTCGACGGAGTGCGCCGCCCGCCCTGCACCGACCACACCCTCCCGCCCCACACCCTGATCTGGCCGGAGCGCCCGCTGCTGATCCCGGTAGGAGACCGGCCATGACGTGCACCCCGCACCCCGCGACCTTCCGGCTGCTCGACGCCTACGTCGGCTGGGACGAGCCGACCGGCGGCGAGCCGGGCGTGGACGGCATCGTCGGCTTCGACGACCCGGCCGGTCTCCGGCTCGCCCACCAGGGCGCCGACCCGGAAGGACCCACCCGGAGCCAGCTACTGCCGTGGTTCCCCGGCCCCCGCCTCGCGCCCGGATGCGGGCCGTGTGGCTGGTACCTGCTCGTTCCCGGCGAGCGGCGGCTGCTGCGCCGCGATAGGTGCAGCGGTGCCTTCACCCCCGTCTGGCCTCCCGACTGCGACCCCGGCCCGCCGCGCGAACCGGTCTCCGTCGCCGCGCGCGGACACCGGCTGGCCGTGGTGGAGTCCGACCGGGTCCTGGTGTGGCGCCGCGAAGGCGAGCAACTCGCCGGTGTGATCCGGGCCGAGCGGCCCCGGTGGGCCGCCCTCGGCCCCGGCGACGACGTCCTGGTGGCCTGTCAGGGCGGCACGGACCTGCGGCGGTTCGACTCGACCGGCGGCTTCCGCGGTGTGCTGCGCACCGGCGCGCCCGGCGAGGTCATCGGCCTGCGCACCGGCCCGGAGCGGACCGTGTGGCTGCTCACCGACGACGGCGGACGGCTCGGGATCCACCGGGGCGGTCATGGCCGCCCCTTCCGCCCCGTCACCGTGGACGAACTGGCCGCGGCCCTGCCGCCGTCCGGGCTCACCTCGGCGGACGAGGACGGGTTCTGCCTGAGCGAGAAGGGCCCGGAGGGCCCCGAGAACGTGTGCTTCACCTGGCAGGGCCGGCCCCGGGACCCCGCGCCGCCCGCCACCGACGCCTATGTGACCAGCGGGTCGTACCTCACCACCCTGATCGACAGCGGCATCTCGCGGTGCCGCTGGCACCGGGTGCGCGTGGACGCCGAGGTGCCCGCCGGGACGGCGGCCGCCGTCGAGATCGTGGTGAGCGAGGACGGGCGGTACGAGGAGAGCGACTGGCAGGCGTCGGCTCCCGGCGCCACGGACTTCCTCGTCGACCAGCCGCCCGGCCGCTTCCTGCGGCTGCGGCTGCGGCTGTCGGGTGACGGCGGCTCGACTCCGGTCGTCCGCCGGATCCGGCTGGACTTCCCCCGGGTCACCAGCGCCGATCTGCTGCCGCCCGCCTTCCGCGAGGACCCCGCTGCCGACGACTTCACCGAGCGTTTCCTGTCGCTGTTCGACGCCACGCTCGCCCAGCTCGACCGGGTGATCGAGCGGTATCCGTCGCTCCTCGACCCGGCCGGCATCCCGGATCAGGCGCTGCCGTGGCTGGCCGGTCTGCTGGGCCTGTCGTTCGAGGCGGGCTGGGACGCCCGCACCCGGCGGGCGCTGCTGGCCGCGGCCCCGGAGCTGTACCGGCGCCGGGGCACACCGTGGGCGCTGCGGGAGGCGGTGCGCATCGTGTTCGGGGTGACTCCGGTCGTCGACGAGCTGGCGACCGACCGCCGCTGGGCATGGCTGCGCGAGGCGCGGCAAGCAGGCGGACCGGCCCAAGGGCTCGGCGCCGTGCGGCTGTTCGGCCGGTCGGCGAGCCGCTTCCGGGTCGGCGGCACAGCACTGGGCGCGGCGCCGCTGCGCGCGTTCGGCACACCGGACAGCGACCCGTTCACCGTGCATGCGCACCGGTTCCGGCTGCTCCTGCCCGCCGGATCGGCGGACGTGGCGGCGCTGCGGCGGCTGGTGGAGCGGCAGGCGCCCGCGCACACGGTGGGGTCGGTACGCACCGGCGGCGCGGGGTTCGTGGTCGGTTCGCGGTCCACGGTCGGCGTGGACACCGCGTTCGTCCCGCTCCCGGCGCCCGTACTGGGCGGTGCGCATCCCGTGCGGCTGAACCGCGACGGGGTGCTGAGGCCAGGACCGAGAGGGTTGCGCCGAGGGGTAGGCGTGGGAGTCGTCTCCGCCGTCGGCATTCAGACACAAATGTCGTGAGAGGACGGGGCGATGACCGAGCCAGGAACACCGAGGACCGAGGAGTTCGACGCGCCACCACTGCGCCGGCTGCGGTACTTCCACGGCCAGATGCTGGGCGCACGGGACTTCCAGCGCGAACAGGAGTACCACCGTGAGAAGTCGAGACTGCGCATGCGCTGTCTGCTCGGCTACGGCGTGGTGTGCGGCCTGCACGTGGAGCCGGTGCCGCGGGACGAGGACGACTGCCCGCCGGACGACGATGGCGAGGAGTCCACGCGGCCCGGGGAGAGCGCGGAAGAGGGCGGTACCGAGCCGGAGCGCACCCGGCGCAGGGCCAAGGTGCGGATCACTCCCGGTCTCGCCGTGGACTGCGAGGGCAACGAGGTCGTGGTGCGCGGCGGGTGTGTGATCGACCTGTGGAAGGCGCTGCCCCCGCACGAACGGGACACCGACACCGTCTGGGTCGGCATCGAATACGCCGAGCGGCCCGTCGAGCCCACCCGCGCCGTCTACAACGACGCCTGTGCGGACACCTCCGACTGCGAGTTCGGCTGGACGGAGGAGTGCTACACGGTGCGGGTCACCGGGTGCGAGCCACCGGTGGACGAGCGCTGTGACACCTGCTGCTCGGCGTGCGAGCACACGGTGCTGTGGCTGGCCAGGATCGACCGCGTCGACTGGTGCGAGCCGGTGCGCCGCGACCAGATCCATATGAACGTACGCCGCCCGTTCGGCCGCCATCTGCCCACGGTGATCACCGGTATCAACTGGATCCACGGACACACCTACACCATCGACGAGGCCAAGGACCTCCTCGGCACCCAGAACGAGGACGGCGGGCTCGTGGTGCGGTTCTCCGCCGACGTACGGTCGGACACCCTGCGGCCCGGCGTGGTGGAACTCCAGGTGATCGAGGGCGGCAGCGGCCGCAACGCCTCCACCTGGTACATGGGCGGCGCCTTCACCGAACCGGACCCGGATGCCGACGAATGCGACGAGTTCACCCGGGAGTTCCGCTACCGCCAGATCACCCGCGAGACGCTGCAGGACGGCGACCGCGTACTGATCACCGTCCGCGCCGCGTTCCTCCTCGACCGCTGCTGCCGCCCGGTCGACGGCACCCACGTCGGCGGACGCGTCCCGGTCATCCACACGGGTGCGACCTTGTCGGCCGCGCACGGCGACGAGTGCTGCGACCTCCCGCCCTCGGGCATCGGGCCCTGGACGTCCGGCACCGGCGCGGGCGGGGACGTCTTCGAGAGCTGGTTCTTCGTGAAGGAGCGCTGATCATGCGAACAGACTGCGGATGCGGCTGCGGTGGCGACGCCACCCGGACCTCCGCCTTCGTACGTCCTCGCTTCTTCGCAGGGCAACTGCTGACCGAGGACGATCTCAGCCTGCTGGTCGAGTACACGACGGCGAAGGCCAGACTGCACAACCGCTCCCTGTACGGGCCGGGCGTCATCTGCGGCCTCGGCGTCACCTGCGACCCGTGCGGCGGCGGAACCGTGGCGGTGCACCCCGGACACGCGCTGGACTGCGCCGGAAACGACATCGTGGTGCCCTGCACCGAGCGGGTCGACGTCCAGGCACTGGTGCGCGAGCGGCGCATCAGCGGCCTCGGTGTGGACTGTGGGGAAGACTGCGCCAACAACGCCGATGACGGCGGGCGCCGCTACGGGCTCTACGTGCGCTACCGGGAGCTGCCCGTCGAGCCGGTGGCCCCGTACGCCACGGAGGAGCCCTGCCCCTCACCGGGATGCGTCCCCTCCAGGATCCAGGAGGGGTCCCAATTCGTCGTCAAGTGCGACGACTTCGAGGACCACCGCCACAACCCCGGCACCCGGCTCCTGATGAGCCTCGGCGACCTCGCACGGGCCGACCGGGCCCGCACCCGCGACCGGCGGCTCGGGTACTACGCCGACGCGCTGACCGTCGCCTCGCTCGCCACGGGCCGGGCCTTCCGCTTCGACGCCGCCGACGCGGGGCGGTACGCCACCGCCCTCGCCTGGCTGCGCGAGAACGCGGGCGGGGAGGGCCCGCCCTCCCCGCCGACGGCCCGCGAGATGACCGAGCACGTGCGCGCGCTGGCCGCCGCCGTCGCCCGGTACGACACCTACGACCCGGCCGGGCAGGAGCAGCTCGGGAGGGACTACCCGGACCTCGCCACCGTGCGGGAGGCCCGCGGCGTCCTGGGCACGGCGTGCGAGCGGCTCAGGGGCGCCGACATGGAAGCCTCGTGGCCGGACCCGCTGCGCCGTACGATCGCCCACGCCGTCGTCACCGAGACCGCGGCCCGCGTCGTACCGGAGCGGGGCGACCCGGACGCGCCGCTGGAAGTACGCATGCTGGCCCAGGGCACACCGCTCGCTCACGCGCTGCGGGTGGAGTTCCGCGCGGACCTCGGCCTGATCCGGGGGTGGCTGCTGTGCCGGCTGGACCAGGCCGCCGACCTCGCCGACTGCGCGCTGCGCACGGACGTCGCCGCCGCCGACGTACCCCCGCTGCTGCCGCCCCCGCCGCCGGACAGCACCGAGAAGGCGACCGTCGCCGAGGTGCAGCAGATCGCGGAGGCGGCCACGGCTCTGGGCACCGCGCTGCGCAGGTTCCTGACCGACGCGGCGTGCGCCACGCTCAACCCGCCGTGCGGTGACTGCACCGACACCGATGTCCTGCTCGCGCGTCTGGAACTGGACGGCTGCGATGTCGTACGGGTCTGCTCGGCCACCCGGGAGCAGGTGCTGCCGGGCGGATCGGCGTACGGCGAGTGGCTGCCCAAGCTCTACCGGCTGCGGGAACTCGCCGAGCGCGTGTGCTGCCTGCCCGTGCCCCAGCACCAGAAGCCGACGCTCCCGTCCGAGGGCCCGGTGGCGCGCCCGTACCCGGACGACCTGCTCGGCGACTGGCCGCGCACCGGGGACCTGGAGGAGATGCTGTCCCTGCTGCTGACCCCCGCACCCGGCGAGACACCGCCCAAGGCGCTGCACGAACAGGTCTACACGACCCCCAGCGAAGTCACCGACAGCATGCAGGAGCTCGCCCGGCTCAGGACCCAGGTCTTGGACCTCACCGCCGCCGTGGAGGGGCTGCGCGCCCAACTGGGCAGCGCCCGGACGCACATGACCCAGCTGGAGGGGCAGGTGCCGGAACGGCTCGGGCCCCGCCTCGCGGACCTTGAAGGCACATCGGACCGAGCGGCGGACCAGGGACCGGATCAGGGACCGGATCAGGGACCGGGCCAGCCGGACCAGCCCGACCAACCTGGCCAGGCGCCGGAGCAGGGGGACGAACCCGCCAAGCCCCCGGCCAAGCGCAGCCGGTCGCCCCGTACCCGGAAGCCCGGTGAGACGCCATGACGGGCCCCCTGCGCCCCGCCTTCCACGAGGGCCAGGTGCTGGCCGCCGCGGACCTGTCGGCCACCGTGGAGTACGCGCGCGCCGGGGCCGCCCGGCACGCGCGGCACCTCCACGAGTGGGGCATCGTCGAAGGGCTCGGCCTCGCCACCGAGCCCCGTACCGACCCGCTGACGGGCGTCCGCCATGTCGAGGTGAGCGTCTCGGCGGGGATCGCCGTCGACGGGACGGGCCGCGAAGTGGTCGTCACCGAGCCGGTCGTGCTGCGCGAGAGCGACTTCGAAGAGGTCAACGGCGCGGACCAGTCGACGGACGAGCCCTACCCGGTCTTCCTCACCGCGGCCGACCGGGAACCGGCCCAGCTTCCGGGGCCGGTCTCCTGCTCCGGCAGCGCCACGAAGACCCGGGTGGAGGAGTCGTACCAGATCCTCTTCGGGCGTCGCGGCGACGAGCGGCTGGCGGCGGAGCAGCAGCCGCCCGCGATCGGCGCCCCACCGGCCGACCCGCCCGCCCGCTGGCTCGTTCTGCTGGGCTATGTCCACTGGGCGGACGGCCACTTCAGCGGCGTCGAGACCACGGCGCGCGGCGTCGCGGCGCGGTTCGCCGGAGTGCGCGCGGACACCGTCTCGGCCCGGTCGGGCGCGCTGACCCTGCGGACCGGCACGGAGGCCGAGGAGGGCAAGCCCGCCCTCGTCGTGTCCGGCGGCGATCGGCCCACCCTGGTCTTCGGCCTCTACCAGGGCGGCGGCGCGGTCGCCCCGCTGATGACCGTGGCGGCCAACGGCAACCTGACGATCGAGGGCAGCTTCAGCGGCCGGATGCCGGCCGGCAGCACGCTGGTGACCTCCGGGACCGCCACCGACGGAATGCTGCTGCCGCTGCCGTCCGGCATCACCCCGGAACAGGTCGCCGACGGGCGGGTCGTGATCCATGCCCATCTCACCCCGCGCACACCGCCCCTCGGCGGCACGACGCTGTACAGCCCGGTGGAGGCCACCGTGGACGGAGACCGGCGGGTCCGCTGCCGGGTGCGCCTGTACGACCCCCTGAAGGCCACCCCCGAGGTCGTCGAACAGCCCGGTGCGGTCGACTTCCTCGTCCTGGCGACGGTCGCGCCCACGAACGGCGGTGGCTGACCATGGCACTTTCCGTGGTGTACGCCATCGACACCGGCCACGTCGTGGGCGCGCTGGCCCTGACCGGCGCCGGTGCCCCGGACGAGGTGGCCGCGCTCGTCGGCCGCGCACTGCCGTTACGCGTGTCTCTGGACGGAGGCCGCGTCGCGACCCTTCCGCTCAGCGCCCGGGACCTCGCCGTGGCGGCCGTGGACGACGAACCGGCCGCCCTCGCCGAGCCGTTGGCCTTCGGGGTCGAGATGACGCCCGAGGGCAAACCCAAACCGGCGCTGGTGCGGCTCGCCTCGTGGACCGAGGGCATCGCGCTGGCCACGGACGGGCTCACCGTCACCGTGAAGGTCGCCGTGGCCCGCCCCACCCCCGTGGTCGCCCTGGTCTCCGACGAGCAGGACACCCATGTGCTCGCCGGGGAGATCCCCGCACAGCAGACCCAGGGGAAACTGCCGGTGACCCTCGTGGCGGGCAGCGTGCACGGTGTGCTGGTGCTCGCGGCCGGCTGGGCGGGCCACCTGGGGAAGGTGAGGGTGACGTGAGCGCGCCCACCGCGCCGACCGTCGGCGGCACCGGCGGCACCGGCGGCACCGGCGGGACCGGCGACGAGGGTGAGCCCGGCGAGATCACGGTGCACCGGTGCACCGTGACGGTGGTCCGGCGCGGTGGGTGGAGCTGGGGGCCCGAGCCACGCGGTCTGGTCCGCCAGGTGGTCGAGGCCCTGCCGGAGTTGCTGGCGGACCACTTCGCCGAGCGGCTGGCGGCCGACGGGCCGGATGTGGAGATCACCGAGCCGCTGACCGTCACCGTCCGGCCGGGCCGGGACGGCTGGTCCGGCCGGACGGCGGGCGGCGGGCCGCCCGTCGAGGTCCACTTCGCGCCGGTGCCGATGGTGGAGGTCCCCGCCGAGGCGCCCGACACCGACGCCGTGTCGTTCGAGGAGTCCTTCGCGGCGGCGCCGGATCCGTGGACCGCCCCGAACGCCGCCGCGCTCTTCGCCGAACTCGCGGAGCGCGGCGAACTGGACGCGCTGCTCGCGCTGTTGCCGGACGCGTCGGTACGGGCGTATCTGCCGGCCCTGCTCGGCGTGGACGACACGGCGGCCGCCCGGCTGCTCGCCGAACTCGTCGGGCGCGCCCTCGCGGCAGACCCTCCGCCCGCCGGTCCGCACGGCGAGACCGCCCGTCCCGGGCCTGCCGAGCCGCTGCCCGAGCGGCTGCGCGCGGCGGTCGCGGGCGCCGACGCGGCGGACCTGCCGCGGCTGCTCGCCGACTTCCTGACGTCGGCGGACCGCGCGGAGGCGGTACGGCTGACCCGGCCCCCGGCCGGTCCGTACGACCCGGGCGCCGAGGAGCCGTCCGGCGCGGCGGGCGGCACCGGCGCGGTGGGTGGTGCCCCCGCCGGGGCGAGCACCGCCGCCGGGGTGCGCACCACCGGTGAGGTGCAGGTGTGGTCCGCCCTGCCCTTCCTGCTCGCCGGGCCGCTGGCCCGCATCGGATACCTCGACGCGATCGGGCCAGCCCTGTCCGGTGTCGAACTGGCCGAGGACGCCCCGCTGTTCGCGGCGGCCCTGGCGTACAAGGTGCTGGGCGCCACCGCACGCGGCTGGCGGCGCGCCGAACGGGACAGCGAGGCCGCGGCCGCCTTCGCCGGTCTCTCCCCGCCCCTCGACGAGGCGCGGCTGACCGCCTTCACCCGCCAGGTGCGCCCCGCGCTGCCGGTCCTCGACGGCGTCCTGGCGCTGGCCGTGTGCCGCGGCCACGACCCCGCCGACCCGCTGCTGCTCACGGGCGCCGACGACGGGCTGCTTCTCATCGACGCCCACGGCATGTTCCCGATCGCCTGGGCCGCGGAGGCCGCCGGGCTGCTGCCGCACTGGCAATCGTGCGGGCGGCCGCCCGTGCTGCTCTGCGACGGGCCCCTGCCCCCGGGCACCCTGCGCGACCTCGCCTCGGCGGGCGTGCCGTTCCTCACCGGCGTACGGCCGCTGCGCGGCGACCCGGTGGCGCGGCTGCCCTGGCGCACACCGCTGTGGAGCGCGCCGGGCGCCGCACCGGACCTGCGTCTCGCCGCGGAGCTGCCCGCCCACGCCCGGCGGTGCGCGGGCCTGGTGACCGCCCTGGTCACCGAGCGCCGGGCGGTGCCGCTCGCCCAGGACGGCGGTCTGGAGCGCACCGTCACCCTGGCCGCCGCGCTCGGCCTGTCCACGATCGCCTGGACGCTCTGGCGCGAGCGCGAGACCCCGGATCCGCTCCTGGCCCTGGGCCGCTTCGCCGACCTGGCGGCCACGGTGCGGTTCGAGGCCGCGGCCGTCCGGGTGCGCGTCCCGATGGGACGGCGCCATGCGGACCTCCTGCGCGGCGGCCTGCTCGCCGATGTGCCCGACGTGGCCTGGCTGGGCGGCCGGACCCTGACCTTCTCGGCCGGGTGAGGCACATGGGCGAACCAGCGCTTGAGCATCTGCGGATCCGGCTGGCGGGCCTGCACCGGGCGCTCAGGACCGCCGTCGAGCGCCAGGCGGCGCTCGCCGCCCGGCTCACCAGGCCCGACCTCACCCCGTACTGCGTGACCGACGAACAGGTCGACGTGCTGCTGGGCGAGGTGCACGCCTTCGCCGACACCATGGCCGAGCCGTACACCCCCCGGCAACCGGAGCCGGAAGCCGAACGGGACCTGAGGCGGCGCGCGTCCGCCGGGGGCACGACCCTGCCGCTGGACGCGCTCGCCACCCGATTCGGCCTGACCCGCGCGGAGCAGGACGCCCTGCTCCTGGCCGCCGCGCCCGAACTGGACCGCGGCTATGAGCGGATCTACGCCTACGTCGTGGACAACCTGAACCGGCGGCTGCCGAGCGTGGAGTTGCTGGTGGCCGTGGGCGCGGACCATGCGGCGGCCCGCCTCACCCTGCGCCGCTCCCTCGGTCCGGCCGGGCCACTGCGCCGGTACGGCCTGCTGCGCGCGCACGGCGAGGCCGCGGTCGAACTCGCCCAGGAACTGGTCCCCGGCCCCGGGGTGTTGGACTTCCTGCTGGGCTGGGGCGGGGATGTGGGACTGCTCGGCCACGACCCCGGCGAGGTCGCACCGCCGGAGCCGCGCGTGCTGTCCCCGTACCTCTCCTCGGACCGGCTCATCCGGCTGGGCCGGGCGCTGGGCTCCGGCGATCTCGACCTGGCCGGGCTGTGGGGCTGCCCGCCCGACGGCCAGCTCGACGCCGTACAGGCGCTGGCCCGGGCCGCCGGAGCGCCGCTGCGCACCCTGACCGCCGACCCCGAGGCCGATCTGCGGACGGCCGCCGTGCTGGGCGCCGTGCTGTGGATCCCCACCGACGACCTGTACGGCGAGCAGCAGCGGCCCGCCGCCGACGCGGTGTCCGCCGCGCTGCTGCGCTCGCGTGTGCCGGTGTGCCTGACCGGCCTGAAGCCCTGGCGCCCGGCGGGCCTGCTCGCCGCGCGCACGTACGCCGAACTCACCGTGCCCGTCCCCGGGTTCACCGAGCGCCGGGCGATGTGGTCGGCCGCGCTCCCGGACCTGAACGGCACCCTCCTCGAAGACCTCGCCGTCCGCTACCGGATGAGCGGCGGCGAACTGCGCGCCGTCGCCTCGGTCGCGGACGCCGGGGCACGCCTGGCCGGCAACGGACACCCGGAGCCGGTCGCCGACCACGTCGAGCCCGCCATCGCCACCGTCACCCGAGGCCGCGGCGGCAGCGCCGTGCACGCGATCACGCCCCGGCGCACCGTCGGGGACCTGGTCCTGCCCGATGTCCAGTTCCGCCAGATCCTGGAGATCGCGTCGGCCTTCCGCGCCTGGCCCCGGATCGCCGAGAGCTGGGGCTTCGCCCGCCGCTCGGGGCACGGCGGGGTCAAGGCGCTCTTCACCGGGGAGCCCGGAACCGGCAAGACCATGTCCGCCGAGATCGTCACCGGCATGCTCGGCCTGGAACTGCTCAAGGTGGACCTCGCCCAGGTCGTCTCCAAATGGGTGGGGGAGACGGAGAAGAACATGGAGATCGCGTTCCGGCAGGCCGAGGAGAGCCAGGCCGTGCTGCTCTTCGACGAGGCCGACGCCCTGTTCGGCAAGCGCGGCGAGGTGAAGCACGGCACCGACCGCTACGCCAACCTGGAAGTCGGCTATCTGCTGCAACGCCTGGAGGCCAGCGACGGCCTGGTCATCCTGACCAGCAACCTGAAGGACAACATCGACCCGGCCTTCACCCGGCGCTTCCACTTCGTCGTCCACTTCCCCCGCCCGGCCGCCGCCGAACGCCGCAGACTGTGGCGCCTCGCCTTCCCCGAGGAGGCCCCGCTCGCGCCCGACGTGGACCTCGACGCCCTGGCCCGCCTGGACATGACGGGCGCCGCCATCGCCGCGGCGGCCCGCACGGCGGCACTGGCGGCGGCGGACGGAAGCGGCGACACGATTGCCATGCGCCATGTCGTACGTGGTGTGGCACGCCAGTTCCAACGCGAGGCCCGCCTGCTCCGCCCGGCCGAACTGGGCCCGCACGCCCATCTGCTCGACGACGGAACCCCGCGGTGAAGCCGATGCTGCCCACCGAACCCCCGCTCCCCCTCCACCGCCTGGTGGCCCCGATCCCACCGGCCCGCCCCCGGGAGGTCGCGGCCGCCACCCACCAGGTACCGGCTCCGGCGCCGGTACAGGCAGTGCCGGTGCCGGTGAGCAACGCGACGGTGGCCCACGGCATGCACGCGCCGGCCAAGACACCACCGACTGCTGCCCAGGACCAGCTCGGCAACGCAGCCACAACCAAAGCGGCCGCACAGGCGACCCCGGCTGCACCGCTGCTCGTCATGCCGATGAAGACGCGTTGCGAGGACGCGCCGAGTCGGTAGCCGCAGAGAAGCCGAGGGGTCGGCTGCCTGCGAACGAAGGTAGTCGAACGCCAACTTATAGGCCCCGACGTCTTCTGCATCGTCCAGATACAGGCCACGACGACGCAACTCGAGTCCAGAGGCCGCCGTAGGCGTTCTTGGGGCGGCCGGCCTTGCGTGCCGCGACCGCTTCGGGCGTGGGGGCGAGGGCGACCAGGTAGAGGGGTCTGTTCGTCACGGCGTCGAGGTAGGCGTCGAGGCGCTTGCGGAGGACCACGTCTTGGACGGCGACGGTCCATCCTGCCTGTGCGTACAGATCTGCGAGCGCGGCGGATGCTTGGTAGCGCAGTCGCAACTGTGCCGTCGCCTCAGCGGTTGGCTGGGGCGTGAACTCCTCGCGACCGGACACGATCATCCGCCGGAAGCTATGCCTCGACCTTGCGCCGCAGCTCCTCGACCCGCTCGACCAATTCTCGTGCCGCTCCCAGAAGCTCCTCCTCGGCGCCGGGGTCCCAGTCGCTCACCTGACGCTCCGTCTCGCGCAGTTCCTCGAGATGAAGTTCCTCCAGCACCGTCATCAGGGATTCGCCCCGCCGTTTGACCCTGTCGCGACGAGCGGTCTTCTCTCGCAGCCTGAAGACGGTCGGCCGCCCTGCGGCGAGCTCGGACAGCCGGTAGCAGAGCACCTCCTTGTTTTCCCAGGATGGGCTCTGCGTGCCGAGCGTGTAGCCGAGAGGTAGGAGATCGGGGTCGAGCGCGAGGAGCTTTTGCTCCGTCCCGTCGGATGGGTCCGGGGCGGCCACCGGACCGCCCCGGGCCGGTGGGACGGCCAGCCACCACGGCTGATGGGTGCACACGAGCAGGAGGCCGAGACGCCACAGGTCGGCCTCGGCGAGTACGAGGAACTCTCTCGGCAGGTCGACTCCGTAGCACTCGCGCATGACCTCCGGCACGGACAGACCATTCTCGTACAGGGCGTGCGCCAGACTGGCCATCGAGGAGTAGTCCTCGCGGGACGCCTCCGCCCGCAGCTGCCGGAGTGCGGACTCGTCCACTTACTTCTTCCCCGCTTCCGTGTTCTTCGCTGCTTCCGCGTTCTGCATGGCCTCGGCCTTGGCCTTCTTCAGTAGGAGGGACAGCTTCCGCCAGACGCTCTTGAGTTCGTCTGCAGTCAATGCGGTGATGATCTCGCGCGTCATGGCTTCCGCTCTCACGAGGATGTCGTGCAGTCTTTGCTCCCCGGATTTGCGGTTCGCCTGCGGCGGGAGCTTCCCGAGGTATTCCCGGACTGATTTTTCCATGGTCGCGATGCGTTGCTGGATCTTCGGGTCGTCCACCGTCAGGTCCGGGTTGTCGACCATCATCTTGACGGTGGCCTCCACATGAGAGAAGACGTCCGCCCGAACGAAGTTCTTGGCCGGGAGGCCCAAGCCCTGGTTCGCCAGGAAGAGCTCGTTGGCCAGCACTTGCGCGTTTGCCATCGACTGCGACTGCAGCATGATCGCGTACGCCATGTGGCGTTTGCTGCGCGTGCTCAGCCCGCGTACCGCGAGTTTGCGGCCGAGGTCGTTCAGCTTCGCGTCGGTGCTGACGGACGCGCTCTGGTCATGGACGATGGAGAAGGCGCTGCCGTAGAGACGCAACAGCCACTTGCGGAAGCTGCGCCCTTCCCCTTCGCCGAAACCAAAGGGAAGTTCGTCCTTGGCCGCTGCGTCGGCCCGATGCTGCATCATCTGGAAAACGCCGTTCCGGCGATTCTCGTCCCAGACCTTTACCAGGGTGTTGGGCTCGGTGGGGTACGTCATCTCCGGGATGTGCCGGGCGACGGCCGCCCGGACCGCCCGGTCGATCGCGTTGGCGAGCTGCGTCAGCTGGACCACCCGCTCCTGCGCACCCTCCTCCCACTTGAGCTCCTCGAAGTCATAGCCACCGACGATCAAGACCGGGTCGCCGTCGATGTTGCGGAGGATCTGGTCGTATGCGGCCAGTACGCCGCGGCCCTTGGGGGCGCGGACGCCGCCGTCGGGGTCCTGGCTCAGGACCTGCACCTGCCGGTTGACCTTGCTGAGGACGGATACCGCCTGCTTGGTGTGCGAGGACGTGAAGACGTGTCCGCGCAGGAGCCCGTACGGTACCGCCTTCGCCCGCTTGCTGCCGATGCCCTTCGCCTCCTCGGCACGTGCGGCTGTCTTGTGCGCGTTGTCCAAGCCGTCGTACGCGTTTTTCACCGTGCTGAACGGAGCGGTCTTCTTGCTGTTGATGTCGAACCATTGCGGAGTCCAGACGAAGCCAAACGCGATCATGCGCAGCTTGTCCGGGCGCACAATCGCCCCCAGTGCCTGGGAGATCGCGGGGACGCCGCTCTTCGAGCGAGTCGGGTCCAGGCGTTCGGCGGAGTTGACGCCGATGATGACGGCGGTCCTGGCCCAGGCCACCTTCTTTTCCGGAGAGCCGGTCCATGCCTCTTCGAGATAGCGTGCGGCGATCCTCGGCTTTCCCTTCACCTCGTTGGGTGTCGCCACCATGGTGATGACGAAGGCGGCCGGATGCTTCTCCCGCATGGGGGGGTCGATGTCGTGAAGAGCGCCGGCCGACACACCGGCCTCGGTGAGCTCGGTCGACGCCGTGGCTTTGCCGATTTTGTAAGGGAAGAGCGTCTTGAGTGGGGTCTTTTTCTTGGGATTGATAGAGACGGTGATGAAGTAGGTATTTTGGGCCGATTTTCCGAGTTCGATGCGGGAGAGGCCGTGGCGCGCTTTGATGGCCGGAAGCCCTCGCCGTATGGTCTCCTCCGTCGCCGACTTGGCGTCCAGCAGACGCATCGCCTCGCGTACGGCGGCGTCGAGGGCCCGCAGCATGTTCTTCTTGGACCGTTTGCCGGGCCGCTTCCTCTTCGGGTCGCGCCGCCGCTTGGGCCTGCGCCGGTCGGGACGGCGCCGCTGGTCCGGACGCTTCCGTCGGCGTGGGCCGCCCGGCCGCTTCCGGTCCGGGCGGCGCTTCGGTTTCGGCTTGGGCTTCTTCTTGTCGAAGGCGGACTTGATCTTGGACCACAGCTTCTTCACCAGGCCCACGATCTTGTCGATCACCCAGTCCACCGCCCGGTTCACCGGTTTGGACATGGCCTGGACGATCCCCTTGACGCGGGACGCGATCCCGCCCACGCCCAGGATCGCGGCGAGGACGCCCAGCAGGACCGGGATGGAGCGGGCCAGGGCCTGCTCGATCAGGCCAGGGACGCCGCCCTGGCCGCCCCTGGCGATCGCGATGACCGCGTCGAGCACGGCGTTCACGAACTCGAAGATCTGGCGGGCCTGGGTGACGATGAACCGCACGATGTCGATGATCAGCTTCACCGCCCGCACGAACGCCGACGCGGGATTGAGCAGCGAGATCACCCACATGATCCCGGCGACGACGATCGTCGGCGTGACATAGGCGATGACCTTGTCCAGCAGGTCCTTGCGCAGATCGCCCACGCGCGTCCTGAGGTCGTCCCACATCCCGGCGACGCCCCGCTTGCGGACCTCCGCGACCAGCGGCACCGCGGTCTCGGCCGCCGCGACCGCCGGTTCCATCTTCGGGACCTTGCGGACGATCCGGGCGCGGATCGACTGCCAGGTCAGCCCGAGCAGGGAGGCGAGCATCTTCAGGACGCCCTGGGTGTCGAACTTCGCCGGCAGTTCGATGCCCGCCTCGGCCGTCTTGCCGAGCAGCCAGGACAGGATGCCCTGCTGCAGATGGCGGCCGATGTTCCGCAGGAACTGCCGCAGACCGGTGCCGATGGCCGAGACCAGGTTGCGCAGGAAGCCGATCGGGTCCTTGAGGATCAGCATGACCGCCGACGCGGCCTTGGCGAGGACCGACAGCAGCAGCCGCTTCAGCTCCAGGATGGTGTTGATCACGGCCTTGACCGCGTCCACGGCCTTGGCCACGAGGCCCTTGTTCTTCTCCTTCTCCGCGGCGATCTCGTCGTCGACGGACGTGAGCGCGTCGGTGTACTTGGTGGCCAGCGTGTCGACGAGCTGGGTGCCCTTGTCGTCCACGGACTGGGTGAGTTCATCGAACTTGTCGGTGAACTCGGCCGCCGCCTGTTGCCCGATGGACCGCAGATCGGCCGGGAGTCTGCGGACCGCGGCCTGCAACTCGGACCGGCCCCGCGCGATGCGGTGCTTGGCCCGGTTCAGCTCCGCGCCGATGGTGTCGGCGACGTCCGAGATCACCTGCCGCATCCGGCGGACGTAGTTGTCGCGGGCCTCCTCGAAGATCTTGTCGGCTTCGGCGGGCAGCCCGGCGAACTTGTCCCGCACCCAGCGCAGTTTGCCCGTCACACCCGAGTACCGGCGGTCCTTGTACTCGTCCATCTTCCGCTGGTGCTCGGCGGTGAACGCGTCCCGCGCCGCCTTCTCACCCCTGCCGAACTGGTCGTCGACCAGCTTGTCGAGGCCGTCGAGGATCGCCTCGACGTCCTTCTTCATCGTGTCGAAGACCCCTTGCAGAAGCGTCGTGACCTGGGTCCGCTTCTCCTCGTCCCGGCCCTTCGTGCCGCCCTTGCCCCGGTCGACCTGCTGCCCGGTCCGCGCCCGCTGGGCGCCCATCGCGCCCATGGCGGCCGCGCCGAGCCGCTTCGCCTGCGCGGTGGCCGCGTTCAGCTCCTTCTTCTCGTGCCCGCGCATCCGGCCGGGAGCCGTCTCGGAATGGCGCTCGGCGGCCTTCTTCGCTCCCAGCGCCTCCTTGAACGTGGGCTCGTTGGACTTCTGCAGTTGTCCCTCGGTGACCTGCGCGCCCACCATCCGCTGCTTGAGTTTGGCGGGGCCCGCGGACATATCGGTGGCCGACGCCGGCAGCTTGTCCGGTACGGCGTTCGCCGGATTCGGCGTGCCGGGGGCCCCAGGGGGCCGGTCCGAGGCCAGCGGCACGACCTTCTTGGGCACGGCCGCCGAGGTATCCGGCGGGGCGGCGGTCGTGGTGGCGATCTGCTCGGCCGAGTCCGACTTGCCCTCGCCGACCTTGCCGTGCACCTCCGCGCGTACCTCGTCGGCCTTGCCGGAGTCGGCGAACTTGTCGGCCTCGTCGAGGTTCTTCGGCGCCTTCTCGGCGATCGCCTTCTCGACCGCCCTGATGAACGCGTCCTTGTCGAAGTCCTTCGGCTTGGCCTCGTTCATCTTCTCGGCGTTGGCGGTCTTGCCCTGTGCCTCTTCGTCGTCCTTGGGCGACCGGGCGGCGTCCTGCGCGGCCCCGGCCTCCGTCCTCGGGGGCGGGTGCGAGCTCGCGACCGAGTGCTTCTTGTGCCGTACGTCCTTCTTCAGCGTCGCGAACTTCGGATCCGCGCCCGGGCCGGGCCGTGCCTTCGTCTCCGGCGCGGCGGTTGAGGCCGCGGGCGCCGACTCCGCCGTGTCCACCGGTGGTGCCGGTTCGGCCGTGGGCGGCTGCCGAGGGCCGGGCTCGGTACGGCGAGCCGCCGCGACCGCGCCATTGCCGACCATGTCCTGCCCGGCAGGCGGTAACCGGGCGGAAGTGGGCGGCAGCGCCGCCGGGCCGCGTCCGCTCGACAAGGCGGCCGTCACCGCCGCGTTGGACGGAGGGAACTGGGGTCGTGCGGGGTCGTGTACTTCCGGCCGATCCTGTGTGGGGACAGGCACCGTCTTCGACACCCGGGGCCGCTGCGCGAGAGCCTTCGGCGGTGGCATCGGACGGAACCTCCCACGCATGTCGGTGCCGACAGGAACGTGGCGTCCCGCTGACACTCCCGCACGAAGGGTGGCAGCACGGGCGTGACGCGGCCGTCACCCCCGTGTCTTCACGCCGTCTCCATGAGCGTGGGGAAGCCCCGCGGTCACAGGGGTCCGAGCAGGCCGTTGGTGAGTCCGCACAGCGCCTTGATCAGATCCTGGCCGAGCACCCGCCAGGATTCCTCCGCCGTGGCGGGGTCGATGCGGCCGTTCGCCAGGTCGTACTCCAGCTCGGCGAAGGCGTGCACGGAGAGTTGGCGCACCATGGTGCCGTGCCGGGCGCGGAGTTCGGGGCGGATGCCGTCCCGGCGGATGGCACCTATCTCGTCCAGCAGGCGGAGCGACGGCGTGTCCAGATGGTCCTGAAGGACGTAGTCGCGCAGCGCGGGCTCGACGAGGGCCTGCGCGAGGAAGCGGGCACACCAGGTGGGAGTGCCCGCTTCGATGTGGTTCTCGACGTTCGGCAGGATCAGGCAGCCGTAGTGCTCCTCCAGGGACACGGTCTCCCGCTCGCGCAGCGCCTCCACCCTCACGATGCGGTGTTTCTCGACGAGTCGGGTGTGGCTCGACAGGATCGTCTCGATGAGCTTGTCCCGGCTCTCGAAGTGGTACTGCACCGCCGAGTTGTTGCGCTGGCCGGCCGCCTCGCTGATCTGCCTGACCGATACGTTGGCGAACCCGCGCTCGGCGTAGAGCCGTTCGGCGGTGCGCATCAGCTTGTCCCGCGCGAGCGCGGAGCGTGGAGACGGCGGGGCAGCCGGGCCGGGAGGAGTCATTACGTCAGGCTAACGGCACCGGTCAGGCATGCCCCGGCCGTACGCACGGCGCCGCTCGCCCACCGCGCCGCCGCGGACCGTCACCAGGTGACCCACAGGTCCTCGAAGCCGCCCGCCGAGATCCCCTCGCGCATACGGAGGTCTTCCGGGGCGTCCCGCAGCCGCAGTTCGGGCAGGTGCCTGACGAAGGTGGCCAGGCACACCTGGAGTTCCACCCGGGCCAGCGTCTGGCCGACGCAGAAATGCGGTCCGGCGCCGAAGGCGACGTGCTGGGCGCTGTTCTCCCGGCGCGGATCGAACCGGTCGGGGTCGGGGAACTTGCGCTCGTCCCGGTTGGCGGCGTGCAGATTGACGAACAGGGTGCTCCCGGCGCCGACCGGCACCCCGCTGACCTCCGTGTCCTCGGTGATGAACCGGGGGATGCCCACCCCGCCGAGGGGGTCCAGCCGCAGGGCCTCCTCCACCACTCCCGGTACCAGCCCGGGATCGGCGAGCAGGGTTTCGTAGCGCTCCCGTTCCGACAGCAGCATCGCCGTCATCTTGAGGATCATGTTCGAGGTGGTCTCGTGCCCCGCGAGCAGGAGACCGACCACGGTGGCGATGAGTTCGTCGTGGCTGAGCCGGCCGTCCTCGCTGTCGGTGATCTGGGTCAGCTCACTGAGCAGGTCATCCCCCGGCCGCGCCCGCTTGCGCTCGACGAGATCGGATGCGTAGGCACGGAACTCCGCCTGCGCGTCGTCCACTTCGGCCTGGGTGTAACGCGTCAACGTGAGCAGCGTCTCCGACCAGCGGGCGAACGTGTCCTGGTCCTCGCTCGGCGCGCCCAGCAGTGCGCAGATGACCCGCACGGGAAGGGGGAGGGCCACCGCCGCGCGGAGATCGGCGGGGGACCCCTTGGCCACCATGGCGTCCACCAACTCATCCGCCATCTCCTGGATACGCGGGCGCCACGCTTCCATCTTCTTGACCGTGAACGCTCGGCTGAGCAGCCGTCGCCACCTCCGGTGTCCCGGGCCCTCCTTGATGTCCGCGTCGCCCTGGGAGGGCCGGCTGAACGTCCCCCCGTCCTCGGTGGTCGCCATGCGCGCGGCGCCCTTGCGGTCCAGATTGCGGCTGAACCGCGGGTCGGTCAGCAGCCCACGGACCTCCTCGTACCCGGTCAGCAGGCCGACCACGTCCCCACTGGGCATCCGTACGTGCGCGACGGGGCAGGTGGCCCGCGTCTCGGCCCACTCCCGCGGGGGCTCCAGCGCGTTCGGCTGCTCGAAGGGGTAGTCGGGGATGGCTTCCGTCATGGGGGGACTCCTCCGGTGTCGGGGACCTGCGATCACCGTAAAGCGGTCGTCTTATTAAGACAATCGCCTTAGGAGGGATGGCTGACATTCGACCCGGGCCGGTTGTGGTTGGACCGAGCACACCCGGGGAAGAGGGGTGGTGGGCGGTCGGGCCGCACGCTCAGACGTGGCGGCCGGCGCGGTGAGTTCGCCGACCCGGACGGGGTCAACAGCTTCCGCCTTTGTCTAAGGAAATTTGCAGACGTTGTCTGCGGGGGCCTTTCGGTGCGTTGTCGGGTCGACGACGAAGCTAGCATCGACATCGAGCCAGCCGGTGTAGCCGCCGACGACCTCGATACATGGATGTGAAATCGATGGAGGAGTCTTGGTCGACGCCCCGCGCCCACCTGTGTCACTGCCCACCAAGCGGAGCTGCCCCTTCAATCCGCCGGACGGCTACACCCCCCTGCGTGAGCAGGAGAGTATAACGCGCATGAGTTATTCGGGCGGGGTGCCCGGATGGCTGGTCACACGGCATGCCGAGGCCAAGGAACTGCTCACTCACAAGAGCTTCAGCGCCCGCCAGGAAGGGATAATCTCGCCTGTCCCCACGGAGCTGGTGTACACCGGCCCGGCCGACCCCGGCGCCTTCGCGAAGACGGACGACCCGAATCACAGCCACTACCGTAAGCTGATCACCGGCTTTTTCACTGTCCGGCGTACGCGTCAACTCGCCCCCATGATCGAGCGAATTGTACATGAACAACTCGACGATCTGGAAAAGGCCGGACCGGGTGCTGATCTCGTGGAGGTCTTCGCTGAATCCGTTTCCGCCCGGGTGATGTGTGAGATGATCGGCGTCCCCGAATCGGAGCGAAAGATCCTCCAGCGGCATGTGGACGCGCTCGGTCGGCTCACCTGCACCATCCCCGAGGGACTCGCCGCCGCATCCGGGATGGGCGGCTTCCTGTCCCGCTTCGTGCCGACCAGGATGGACGACCCCCGGGACGACCTCCTCGGCGATCTGATCCGTGGCGGGCAGCTCAATGAGCAGGAGCTCATGGGCATGGTCGCCACGCTGATCACCGGGGCCTTCGACACCACGGGCAACATGCTCGCCATGGGCGTCTTCACCCTGCTCGAGCACCCCGATCAACTGGCCAAGCTCCGTGAGGACCCGGAGCTCATGGCGAAGGCCGTCGAGGAGCTTCTCCGCTTCCTCACCATCTCCCATCTCGGGGCCAGCCGGTGGGCACTCGAAGATGTCGAGTTCGCCGGACAGACCATCAAGAAGGGCGAAGTGGTCACCGTCGCGCTCCCCGCGGTCAACCGCGACCCCGAGCGCTACAGCAACCCTGACCAGCTCGACATCGCCCGTACGGATCACGGGCACCTGGCGCTCGGCCACGGTGTTCACCAGTGTCTCGGCCAGCATCTCGCCCGTACGATCCTGCGCGTCGGTTACGAGGCCCTGTTCGACAGGTTTCCCACGCTGCGGCTGGCCGTACCGGCCGACGAGGTCCCGATGCGCGAGGAGTTCGTGCACTACGGCCCCAAGTCGCTTCCCGTCACCTGGGACGACTGAACTAGCCCGGATTCGATTCCTGAGCCGGCCACTCCGCGAGTGGCCGGCTCGACATCCCGAACAACAAGGTAGGACTGAGACCGGATGAGGATCACCGCCGACCGTGAGGTGTGCTGTTCGGCCGGCCAGTGCGCGCTGATCGCGCCTGACCTGTTCGACCAGAGCGACGAGGACGGCTCCGTCGTTCTGCTCGACGCGCAGCCCGACACCGGACGGCTGGACGTTCTGCGCGAGGTTGTATCTCGCTGCCCGACCGGCGCGATCCGCGTCGAAGAAGACCCTGGCGTGTGAAAACAGCGCATGAAATTTCGGGGGCATGAATAGCGCCGGAGAAACGCAGAGTGGCAAGAGTCACACGGCCGGTGAAACGCTGCTGAAACCAAAACCCGGGAACACGCCCCGGGGTGTCGACCACGCCTGAGTGGGTTTCTAGGGTTTCCCTTATGGCAGCGGAGCTAGCGTGGTCGGTGTCTGTCTGGCGAACCGTGTTTTCATTACTTTCAGGGCCGTTGCGCTCTTCCAGCGAACGACGTGTTTAGTGTGGAGTTTTTGATGCCTGCTGCATCCAACCAGAACAAGGCCGTTGAAGCGCTGCGCAAGTCGTTCAAGGAAATCGAGCGGCTCCGGCATCAGAACCGCCAGCTGACCAGTTCGGCCACCGAGCCCATTGCGATCATCGGTATGGCCTGCCGATTTCCGGGTGGAGTGAATTCTCCGGAAGCGCTGTGGCAGCTGGTCGCCGACGGATCGGACGCGATCTCGCCCTTCCCGACAAACCGTGGCTGGGACGTGGAGGGGCTCTACAATCCGGACCCGGAGCATCCGGGTACCAGTTACGTTCGCGAAGGCGGTTTCCTCCACGACGCGGACCAATTCGACTCCGCGTTCTTCGGCATCTCGCCTCGTGAGGCCCTGGCCATGGATCCCCAGCAGCGGCTGCTGCTGGAGACGTCGTGGGAGGTGTTGGAGCGGGCGGGCATCGACCCCGCGTCACTGCGTGGCAGCCAGACAGGCGTCTTCACCGGTGCCATGCACACCACTTACGCATCCGAGGCCGCGCAGATCCCGGACGAGATCGAGCCGTACCTCCACAACAGCGCCACCACCAGCATCGCCTCGGGCCGTGTCTCCTACACCTTCGGCTTCGAAGGCCCCGCGCTGACCGTGGACACCGCGTGCTCATCGGCGCTGGTCGCCCTGCATCTGGCCGCTCAGTCGCTGCGCCAGGGCGAGTGTTCCATGGCGCTGGTCGGCGGTGCGACGGTCATGGTGAGTCCCGAGGGCTTTGTCACCTTCAGCCGGCAGCGCGGACTGGCCACCGACGGCCGGTGCAAGGCGTTCGCCGACGGAGCCGACGGCACCACATGGTCCGAGGGCATCGGTGTGCTGTTGGTGGAGCGGCTGTCCGATGCCCGGCGCAACGGGCACCAGATACTGGCGGTGGTGCGCGGCTCCGCCGTGAACCAGGATGGCGCGAGCAACGGTCTGACGGCTCCCAACGGCCCGTCACAGCGCCGTGTGATCCGGCAGGCCCTCGAAAACTGCGAGCTGACCGCTGGTCAGGTCGACGTGGTCGAGGCGCACGGTACGGGTACCACGCTGGGCGACCCGATCGAGGCGCAGGCGCTGCTGGCGACGTATGGGCAGGACCGGCCGGAGGGGCGGCCGTTGTGGTTGGGCTCGCTGAAGTCGAACCTCGGTCATACGCAGGCCGCTGCCGGTGTGGCCGGCGTCATCAAGATGGTGATGGCGATGCGGCATGGCGTGCTGCCGAAGACGCTGCATGTCGACGCTCCGTCGAGCCACGTGGACTGGTCCGAGGGCCAGATCGAGCTGTTGACCGAGGCGCGGGCGTGGCCGGAGACGGGCGAGCCGCGCAGGGTTGGCGTGTCCTCGTTCGGTGTGAGCGGGACGAACGCGCATGTGATCCTTGAGCAGGCTCCGGAGGTCGAGACCGAGGCCGAGACCGCGGAGGAGCCTGCTGACGGTGGTGTCGCGGGGGTCGCGGGTCCGGTGGCGTGGGCGGTGTCGGGTCAGAGCGATACCGCGTTGCGGGCGCAGGCCGGGCGGCTGCGGGAGTTCGTGGCGGCCCGTCCGGAGCTGGGCGCCGCCGATGTGGCTCTCTCCCTGGTGACGACCAGGTTCGCGTTCGGGCAGCGCGCCGTGGTGACCGGGACCAGCCGTGAGGAACTCCTCGAGCGCCTGGAGGCGGTGGCCGAGGGGGCGAGGCTCCCCGGTGTGGTCTGGGGAAAGGACGCCGAAACACCTGGTCGTTCGGTGTTTGTGTTCCCGGGGCAGGGTGCGCAGTGGGTGGGCATGGCGGTGGAGTTGCTGGAGTCCTCGCCGGTGTTCGCGGAGGCGATCGGTGAGTGTGAGTCGGCTCTGTCGGCTCATGTGGACTGGTCGTTGACGGATGTGCTGCGTGGGATTGAGGGTGCTCCCGGTTTTGACCGGGTGGATGTGGTGCAGCCTGTTCTTTTCGCGGTGATGGTGTCGTTGGCGAAGTTGTGGCGTTCGGTGGGTGTGGAGCCGGATGCGGTGATGGGTCACAGTCAGGGTGAGATCGCCGCGGCCTGCGTCGCGGGTGCGCTCTCGCTGGAGGACGCCGCGAAGGTGGTGGCCTTGCGGTCGCAGGCGATCGCGGTGGGTCTTGCGGGTCGTGGTGGCATGGTGTCGGTCGGGTTGCCGGTCGACCAGGTCAAGGAGCGTATCGCCGCGTGGGATGGTGCGATCTCGGTCGCCGCTGTCAACGGCCCCGGTTCGGTGGTGGTTTCCGGTGATCCGGGTGCGCTGGATGAGATGGTCGCGCAGCTTGAGGGTGAGGAGATCCGCGTCCGCCGGGTTCCGGTGGACTATGCCTCGCACTCGGCGCATGTGGAGGCGATTCGCGAGGAGCTGCTGAAGGTTCTGGCGGACATCGCGCCGCGTTCCTCCGAGGTGCCGTTCTACTCGACGGTCTCCGGCGAACTGGTGGATACGGCTGGTTTGGACGCCGAGTACTGGTACCGGAATCTGCGGCAGACGGTCGAGCTGGAGTCCACGACTCGGACGCTGCTCGATGCGGGTCACACCGTGTTCATCGAGGCGAGCCCGCATCCGGTACTGATGCTGCCGT
Organism: Streptomyces violaceusniger Tu 4113; assembly: GCF_000147815.2. Taxonomy (NCBI): domain Bacteria; kingdom Bacillati; phylum Actinomycetota; class Actinomycetes; order Kitasatosporales; family Streptomycetaceae; genus Streptomyces; species Streptomyces violaceusniger. The sequence continues at coordinate 4,537,004 of NC_015957.1, forward strand.
TGCAGCAGACCGTGGAGGCCGCCGAGGCGCAGGTGGTGGTCGTCGGCACGCTGCGACGGGATGAAGGCGGGCCTGAGCGGTTCCTGACCTCGGCCGCCGAGCTGTATGTCAGCGGGGTCGGCGTTGACTGGCGGAAGGTGTTCGCGGGCCACGGCGCCCGCCACGTTGATTTGCCCACCTACGCCTTCCAGCGGGAGCGCTTCTGGCTTGATGGGCCCGCGGGTGTGGGCGATGTGGGTTCGGTGGGGTTGGGCTCGCTGGGGCATCCGTTGCTGGGTGCGGTGGTGTCGTTGGCCAGTGGTGGCGGAATGCTGCTGAGCGGGCGGCTGTCGCTGGCCACGCATGGGTGGCTGGCGGATCACGCCGTCCACGGGGTGGTGTTGTTGCCCGGGACGGCGTTCGTGGAGCTGGTGGCACGGGCGGGCGACCAGGTCGGCTGTGGCCGGGTCGAGGAACTCATCCTGGAAGCGCCGCTGATCGTGCCTGCGACGGGTGGCGTACAACTTCAGGTTGAGGTGGGGGAGACGGACGCTTCCGGCTACCGCGAGGTGAGTGTGTTCTCGCGGGAGGAAGCGGAGGGCGAAGGTGCCGCGTGGACGCGGCATGCCCATGGTGTGCTGGGTTCGGCCGCGCCCCTCTCCGCGGCGCGGTTCGACTTTGGTGTGTGGCCTCCGGTGGGGGCTGAGTCGGTTGATGTGTCGGGTGAGTATGCGCGCGCGGCGGAGGACGGGCTGGAGTATGGGCCGGTTTTCCAGGGGTTGAAGCGTGCGTGGCGACGTGATGGTGAGGTGTTCGCGGAGGTCGAGCTCCCGGAGGGAGAGCGGGAGCGGGCGGGCCAGTTCGGTCTGCATCCGGCGTTGTTCGACTCGGCGTTGCACGCGATGGGTGTGAGCGAGGGCCTGGCGGGTGGTTCGGGGAGTCTGCTGCCGTTCTCGTGGCGTGGGTTTGCTCTGGAGGCGGTGGGTGCGACATCGCTGCGGGTGCGGCTGGCGTCGGCGGGTGCCGGGTCGGACGCGGTGTCGGTGCTGGTGGGGGATGAGTCGGGGCGTGGGGTGGCGTCGGTCGAGTCGCTGGTGTTGCGTCCGGTTGATGCGGATCAGCTGAACGCTGTGGGTGGGGTGGCGTGGGATGCGCTGTTCCGGGTGGAGTGGGTGGGCGCGCCCGGGGCTGTGGTGGCGGGTGAGGTGGCGCCGCGGACTGAGGTCATGCGGGTCGTCTCCGGTGGTGCGGATGTGGTGGGTGAGGTGTATGGCCGGGTCCTTGAGGTCTTGGAGCGGGTCCAGGCGTGGGTGGCGGACGACGATCTCGCCGGTGAGCGGTTGGTGGTGGTGACCCGGGGCGCTGTCGATACGGGCGATGGCGTAAGGGATTTGGCGGGGGCCGCGGTGTGGGGCCTGGTGCGGTCCGCGCAGTCGGAGAATCCCGGGCGTCTGGTCTTGGTGGACACCGATGACCTGGACGGCCTCGGCGATGTTCTTCCCGGGGCGCTGGCGTTGGGCGAGGAGCAGGTGGTGGTGCGGTCGGGTGCGGTGCGGGTGCCGCGTCTGGGCCGGTCACTGCCTTCGGGTGAAGCTCCGGAGTCGGAGGTGTTCGGTTCCGGCGCGGTGCTCGTGACTGGTGGCACGGGTGTGCTGGGAGGCTTGGTGGCCCGGCGTCTGGTGACCGGGCATGACGTCAAGAAGCTGGTGTTGCTGTCTCGTCGTGGTGCGGAGGCTGAGGGTGCGGCGGAGTTGCGGGCCGGGTTGGAGGCCGTCGGCGCCGAGGTCGTGATCGCGGCGTGTGATGCCGCGGACCGGGAGGCTCTGGCCGGGGTGTTGTCGGGGTTGCCGGAGGGCTTTGGTCTGAGTGGTGTGGTGCATGCGGCGGGTGTGCTCGATGATGGGTTGCTGACGTCGCTGACCCGTGAGCGGGTTGAGTCGGTGTTGCGGGCGAAGGTGGACGCGGCGTGGAATCTGCATGAGCTGACCGCGGGGATGGACCTGTCGGCGTTTGTGTTGTTCTCGTCGGCCACTGGTGTGCTGGGTGGCGCGGGGCAGAGCAACTACGCGGCGGCGAATGTGTTCCTGGACGGCCTGGCGTCCTGGCGCCGGACCCGGGGGTTGCCGGGTGTGTCGATGGCGTGGGGTCTGTGGGCCGAGGCCAGCGGTATGACCGGACACCTCGGCGAGGATGACATCCGGCGGATATCCCGCTCGGGTGTGATGCCGCTGGCCACGGACGAGGGGCTTGAGCTGTTCGACGCCGCTCTGGTCTCGGACGTGGTGGTGCCCGTACTCTTCCGGCTGGATATCCCGGCGCTGCGCGCGCAGGGCGCCGAGCTCCCCGCCCTCTTCCGTAACGTCGTGCCGGGGATGCCCGTCCGGCGTGTCGCGGGCGCCGGAGAGGCGGACGCGGATGAGGTTGCCGCCCGCCTACGGCGGCGACTGGTCAGCATGTCCGAGGCGGATCAGGAACAGTTCCTGCTCGAAGAGCTGATCCGTGTCCACGTGGCCGCCGTCTTGGGACACGCCAAGTCGGACGCTGTGGAGGTGGGACGCCCCTTCAAGGACCTGGGCTTCGACTCGCTCACCGCCGTGGACTTGCGGGCCCGTCTGAGCGCGGAAACGGGTCTGCGCCTCCCGGCGACACTCGTTTTCGACTACCCGAACCCGACGGTACTGGCGGGCCATCTGCGCTCGGAGATCCTCGGCTCCCAGGGCAGCGCCATCGCGGCACCGGCGGGCGGGTCCTACGGGGCCGCGTGGCGCAAGGACGACGAGCCGATCGCGATCGTGGCCATGAGTTGCCGCTTCCCCGGTGCGGTGCGGACGCCCGAGGAGCTGTGGCAGCTGGTGATGGCGGGCACCGATGCCACGTCGTCGCTCCCGTCCAACCGTGGCTGGGACCTCGAGTCCACGTACGACCCGGACCCCTCGCGTGAGGGCACGTACTACGTCCGCAACGGTGGCTTCCTCTACGAGGCGGATGAATTCGACCCGGAGTTCTTCGGGATCTCGCCGCGTGAGGCGCTGTCGATGGATCCGCAGCAGCGGCTGCTGCTGGAGACGTCGTGGGAGGCGTTCGAGCGGGCCGGCATCGCTCCCGAGACGGCGAAGGGAAGCCGGACCGGCGTCTTCGTCGGCGTGATGTACAACGACTACGGCAGCCGTCTGGAAGGGAACGCCCCCGAAGGTTTTGAGGGCTACCTGGGCATGGGCAGCGCGGCCAGCGTCGCCTCGGGCCGGATCTCCTACACTTTCGGCCTTGAGGGGCCTGCTGTGACGGTGGACACCGCGTGCTCGTCGTCGCTGGTCGCCCTGCATCTGGCGGTCCAGGCGCTGCGCCAGGGCGAGTGCGACATGGCGCTGACCGGTGGTGCGACGGTGATGTCCACACCGGTCGCGCTGGTGGATTTCAGCCGTCAGCGCGCGCTGTCCGCGGATGGCAAGTGCAAGGCGTTCAGCAATCGCGCCGACGGTTTCGGATTCGCCGAGGGCGTCGGGCTGCTGCTCGTGGAGCGGCTGTCGGACGCGAGACGCAATGGGCACGAGGTGCTGGCCCTCGTCCGGGGTTCGGCGACCAACCAGGATGGTGCGTCCAACGGCCTGACCGCCCCGAACGGCCCGTCTCAGCAGCGGGTGATCCGCGCGGCGCTGGCGAACGCCGGGCTGTCGGCGGCCGAGGTGGACGCGGTCGAGGCACATGGCACCGGCACCCAGCTGGGCGATCCCATTGAGGCGCAGGCTCTGCTGGCCACCTACGGCCAGGACCGGCCCGCGGACCAGACAGTGTGGCTCGGCTCGGTGAAGTCGAACATCGGCCATGCGCAGGCGGCGGCCGGTGTGGCTGGTGTCATCAAGATGGTGATGGCGATGCGGCATGGCGCGCTGCCGAAGTCGCTGCACATCGATGAGCCGTCGGCGCATGTGGACTGGTCCGCGGGTGGAGTGCGCCTGCTGACGGACGATATGCCCTGGCCGGAGACGGGGCGGCCGCGGCGCGCGGCGGTCTCCTCCTTCGGGATGAGTGGCAGCAATGCCCACGCAGTGCTGGAACAGGCCCCGCTCGACGACGCTCCCAGCCTTGCCGCCGATGACGACGCCCCGGCCGGGGAACTGCCGAAGATCACGCCGTGGGTGATCTCCGGACGGTCGGAGACCGCGGTGGAGGCGCAGGCGGAGCGGCTGCTGGCGCATGTGCGCGAGCACGGCGAGGTTTCGCCCGCCGATGTCGGGCTGTCGTTGGCGACGACGCGCAGTGTGTTCGAACACCGCGCGGTGGTGCTGGCGGGCGACGGGGACGGCCTCCTCAACGGCCTGGGCGCGTTGGCCGAGGGGAATGTGTCGCCTGGTGTGGTACGGGGGATGGCGGCGGCCCGGGACCAGGCAGTGCTTGTCTTCCCTGGTCAGGGGTCGCAGTGGGTGGGGATGGCGGCGGAGTTGCTGGAGTCTTCGCCGGTGTTCGCGGAGCGGATCGGTGAGTGCGCGGCCGCGCTGGCGCCGTTCGTGGACTGGCCGCTCGCGGATGTGCTGCGGGGTGGCGAGGGTGCCGCGGAGGCGTTGGAGCGGGTGGATGTGGTGCAGCCCGTGTTGTGGGCGGTGATGGTGTCGTTGGCTGAGATGTGGCGTTCGTATGGGGTGGAGCCCGCGGCTGTCATTGGTCATTCGCAGGGTGAGATCGCGGCGGCGTGTGTGGCGGGTGCGCTGTCGCTGGAGGACGCCGCGAAGGTGGTGGCGCTGCGGAGCAAGGCGCTGCGGGCGTTGTCGGGGCGTGGCGGGATGGTGTCGGTGTCGTTGCCGCTGGAGGAGGTTCGGGAGCGGCTCGGGGCGTGGGGTGAGCGGCTGTCGGTGGCGGCGGTGAACGGGCCCTCGGCGGTCGTGGTCTCCGGTGACGCCGACGCGTTGGATGAGCTGCTGGCGGTGTGCGAGGGCGAGGGGATCCGGGCGCGGCGTGTGCCGGTGGATTACGCCTCCCACTGCGCTCACGTCGAGGCCATCGAGGACGAGCTTCAGCAGATCCTCGCGGGGATCGCCCCGCGCTCGTCGTCGGTGCCGTTCTATTCGACGGTGACCGGCGGGGTGCTGGATACGGTCGCTCTGGACGCCGCGTACTGGTACCGGAATCTGCGTCAGACGGTCCGTTTTGACGAAACCGTCCGTGTTCTGCTGGCCGACGGTTTCCAGGTGTTCATCGAGGCCAGTGCCCATCCGGTGCTCACCATGGGGGTGGAGCAGACGGCCGAGGACCACGCCACTCACGTCACCGCCGTGGGTTCGCTGCGCCGTGAGGAAGGCGGCCTGGACCGATTTCTGACGTCCGTGGCCCAGGCGTATGTGGGCGGTGTGTCCGTCGACTGGCCGGGGGTGTTCGCCGGGACGGGTGCGAAGCAGGTGGATCTGCCGACGTATGCCTTCCAGCGCACGCGCTTCTGGCTGGAGCCCGACGCCATCGGCGCTGCTGGTGATGTGGCGTCGGTGGGGCTGGACGCGGCGGGGCATCCGTTGCTGGGTGCTGCCGTGCCGCTGCCTGACTCCGATGGGTTCCTGCTGACCGGTCGGCTGTCGCTGCGTACGCATCCCTGGCTTGCCGACCATGCGGTGCTGGGCCGGGTCATCCTGCCCGGTACGGCGTTTGTCGAGTTGGCGTCGCGGGCGGGTGACGCGGTGGGTTGCGATCGGTTGGAGGAGCTGACGCTGCAGGCGCCTTTGGTGCTGCCCGATGAGGGGGCGGTCCAGGCGCAGTTGGTCGTGGGCGGGCCCGGGCAGGATGGGCAGCGGGAGTTGAGCGTGTATTCCCGCCGTGAGGGTGGCCCGGACGCGTCGTGGACGTGCCATGCGAAGGGCGTGCTGGGCGTGGCGTCCGCCGCCGACAGGACGAGGGGCCCGGTGGACCTGGGGACATGGCCGCCGGCGGGGGCGGAGGCGGTCGGGACCGCGGGCTTCTACGAGGATGTGGCGGCCACCGGGCTGGCGTACGGACCGGTGTTCCAAGGGCTGCGGGCCGTGTGGCGCAAGGGCGACGAGGTCTTCGCGGAGGTGGCGCTGCCGGAGGAGTCGCGGGCGGAGGCGGCCCGGTTCGGGCTGCACCCCGCGCTGCTCGATGCGGCGCTGCACGCCTGGCTGGTGTGCGTCGCCGCGGAGAGGGAGGAGGGGGACGGGAGCACGGGCGGGATCCAGCTGCCATTCGTGTGGAGCGGTGTGTCGCTGTATGCCACCGGCGCGACCTCCCTGCGGGTGCGGCTGGCCCGCACGGGCGCCGAAGGGATGTCCGTGCTGGTGGCCGACGCGGCCGGAACGCCGGTGGCCACGGCGGAGGCGCTGGTGACCCGGCCGGTCTCGGAAGCGCAGCTCGCGGCGTCCGCCGACGACGGCGAGTCGCTGTACCGGGTGGAGTGGGTCGTGGCGCCCGCCACCGACCCGACCTCCGCCACCGACCGGTGCGCCGTGGCCGGACCGGACGTCTTCGGCCTGGGCAGGGCGTTGAAGACGGCCGATGGGTCGGTGGAGGAACATGCCGACCTTGCCGTTCTGGCGGCACATGTGGGATCGGGCGCTCCCATGCCGGACCTGGTGTTCGTCACGGTGGCCTCCGAACCTGGCGAGGACGTCGTACCGGCGACCAGGGCCGTGGCCCACCGGGCCCTGGAGATGGTGCGTGCATGGCTGGCGGAGGACCGGTTCGCCGGGGCGCGGCTGGTGCTCGTCACCCGGGGTGCGATGGCGACCGAGGACGGTGCGGACCCGCGTGACCTGGCGGCGGCCCCGGTATGGGGGCTGGTGCGGTCGGCGCAGGCCGAGCATCCGGACCGGTTCGTCCTGCTGGACGTGGACGGCGCCGAGGCATCGCTCGCCGTGGTGCACCAGGCGGTGGCCACCGGGGAACAGCAGCTCGCGGTGCGCGGCGCCGAAGTATTGGTGCCGCGTCTGGCCCCCGGCGCCGCGATGGGCGTGCTGACGCCACCCGATGGCATGGAGGCGTGGCGGATGGAGGGGTCCGGAGCGGGCACGCTGGAGCTGACCCTGGCCACGGCTACGGACACCACCCGGGAGCTCGGCGAACACGAGGTCCGGGTCGCCGTGCGCGCCGCGGGCATGAACTTCCGCGATGTCCTGATCTCCCTCAACATGTATCCGGATCCGGGGGCCATGATGGGGAGCGAGGGGGCCGGTGTGGTCTTGGCCACCGGTCCCGGCGTGACCTCCTTCGCCGTCGGCGACCGGGTCATGGGGCTGTGGAACGGCGGATTCGGGCCGTTGACCGTGGCGGACGGCCGCAGCCTGGTGCGGATCCCGGACGGCTGGTCCTACACCGAGGCCGCGCCCATCCCCGTCGTCTTCGGAACGGCTTTGTACGGACTGCGGGAGTTGGCGGGCCTGCGGCGCGGTGAGTCGCTGCTGGTGCATTCGGCTGCCGGTGGTGTGGGGATGGCTGCGGTGCAGTTGGCGCGGGCCTGGGGCGTGGAGGTGTTCGCGACCGCGAGCGAGGCCAAGTGGGATGTCCTGCGTGGTCTCGGGCTGGATGAGGCGCATATCGCGTCGTCGCGGACGCTGGAGTTCGAGGAGCGGTTCCGGGCTGCCTCGGGCGGTCGTGGTGTGGATGTCGTCCTGGACTCCCTGGCCGGTGAGTTCGTGGACGCGTCGCTGCGGCTGCTGAGTGAGGGCGGGCGTTTCATCGAGATGGGCAAGACGGATGTGCGGTCCGCCGATGAGGTGGCCGCGGCGCATCCGGGCGTGATGTACCGGGCGTTCGACCTGGCCGAGGCGGGCCCCGAGCGCATCGGGGAGATGCTCGCGGAGATCGTGGCGCTCTTCGAACGTGGTGAGCTGGAGCCGCTGCCCGCACGGGTGTGGGATGTGCGCAGGGCTCCCGAGGCGTTCCGGTTCATGAGCCAGGCGCGCCATGTGGGCAAGCTGGTGCTGAGCGTTCCGGCCGCGCTGGACCCGGAGGGGACGGTACTGATCACCGGCGCCGGAGGTGTCCTGGGCGGACTGGTCGCCCGGCATCTGGTGGCGGAGCATGGCATACGCCGGCTGCTGCTGGTCAGCCGTCGTGGCCGCGCCGCCGAGAGCATGACGGGGCTCGAAGCGGAGCTGACGGCCCAAGGGGTCTCGGTCACGGTCGCCGCCTGCGATGTCGCCGACCGCGACGCGCTGGCGGATCTGCTGGCGGGGCTGCCCGATGGACACGGCCTGACCGGTGTGGTGCATGCCGCGGGCCTCTTGGACGACGGCACGGTGACCTCGCTGACACCGGAGCGGCTGGACGCGGTGTTGCGCGCCAAGGTCGATGGGGCGTGGCATCTGCATGAGCTGACGCGTCGTTTCGATGTGGCCATGTTCGCCCTGTTCTCCTCGGCCGCCGGTGTCCTGGGGTCGGCGGGGCAGGCCAACTACGCTGCCGCCAATACGTTCCTGGACGGGTTGGCCCAGCGGCGCCGGGCGATGGGCCTGCCCGGAGTGTCACTCGCTTGGGGCCTGTGGGCCGAGCGCAGCGGGATGACCGGACACCTCGCCGAGACGGACCGCTCGCGAATGACTCGCGGCGGGCTGGTGCCGTTCTCCTCCGAAGAGGGACTGCGGCTGTTCGACATGGCCGGCCGGCTGGCCGAGGGCGTGGTGATGCCCGCACACCTCGACCTCGGCAACCTGGCAGCCACCGCCGACGCCACGCCCGTACCCGGGCTGCTCAGCGGACTCGTACGACGGTCTGTCCCGCACCGGCGCGCCTCGGCCCAGGAAGGCCCCGGTTCGCAGGAGGCGTCGCTGGCGCGGCGGCTGGCCGGGCTCGGTCAGGGGGAGCGGCAGCGGACGCTGCTGCGTCTGGTCCAGGAACACGCTGCCACGGTCCTCGGCCATGGGACGGCGTCGGCGGTGGTCACCGATCGCGGCTTCCTGGAGCTGGGCTTCGACTCGCTTACCGCGGTCGAGTTGCGCAACAGGCTGAACGCGGTCTCCGGGCTGCGGCTGCCCGCGACCCTCATCTTCGACTACCCGACCCCCGCCGCGCTGGCCGGACACCTGTATGAGGAGATCGCCCCCGTGGCGGCGGACGACGCGCCCGATGTGGCCGCCGAACTCGACCGGCTGGAAGCCGCGCTGCTCGGCACGGACACCTCGGCCGACGACGCCACTCGTGCGATGGTGGCCGGTAGGTTGAAGCGCCTTCTGTCCCAGTGGGACGGTGACCGTGACGGCCCGGCCCCGGACGGCCCGGCCGGCGGACCGGCCAACGGTTCCGGCGACGCGGACGGTGTCGCCGAGCACCTGGAGACAGCGGCGGCCGACGAGCTCTTCGCCTTCATCGATGAGGAATTCGGGACGTCGTGATCCGACCAGCGGCCGCCACCACGGCGCACCCACGTAGCCACACCACCTGCCCGCCGACCACCCCGCTCCCGAAGCGCGACCCCGAGAGGTTCTGATGTCGGAACAAGAAAAGCTGCTCGGCTACCTCCGGCGGGTGACGGCTGATCTGCACCAGACGCGGCAGCGCCTACAGGATGTGGAGTCGGCGGCTCGCGAGCCGATCGCGATCGTCGGGATGAGCTGCCGCTTCCCCGGCGGGGTGCGCAGCCCCGAGGAGTTCTGGCGGCTGCTGAGCGGCGCCGAGGACGCCATCACACCATTCCCCGAGGACCGCGGCTGGGACCTCGACTCGCTTTACGACACGGATCCCGACCGGCCAGGCACTTCCTACGCGCGTGAGGGCGGGTTCCTGTACGACCTCGGGGACTTCGACGCCGATTTCTTCGGTATTTCGCCGCGTGAGGCGCTGGCGATGGATCCGCAGCAGCGGCTGCTGCTGGAGACGTCGTGGGAGGCCATCGAGCAGGCGGGTATCGATCCGGCCTCGCTCAGGGGCAGCCAGTCCGGTGTCTTCGTCGGGGCCGTGGCTCCCGATTACGGTCCGCGGGTGCATGAGGCTCCCGATGGTGTCGAGGGCTATCTGGTGACCGGCAGTGCGATCAGCGTGCTGTCCGGGCGTGTGGCCTACACGATGGGATTGGAGGGCCCGGCGGTCACGGTGGACACCGCGTGTTCCTCGTCGCTGGTAGCTCTGCACCTGGCTGCACAGGCCCTTCGTCAGGGGGAGTGCTCCCTGGCCCTGGCCGGTGGTGTCACCGTCATGGCCACGCCCGGCACGTTCATCGGCTTCAGCCGGCAGCGCGGGCTCGCAGCCGATGGACGGTGCAAGCCCTTCGCGGCGGCGGCCGACGGTTTCGGGCCGGCCGAGGGCGCGGGCATGCTGTTCCTGGAGCGGCTCTCCGACGCACAGCGCAACGGGCATCCCGTGCTGGCCGTCGTCCGGGGCACGGCGACCAACCAGGACGGTGCGAGCAGTGCGCTGTCCGCCCCCAACGGGCCGTCCCAGCAGCGGGTGATCCGCCAGGCGCTGGCCAATGCCGGGCTCACGGCCGGACAGGTCGACGCGGTGGAGGCGCATGGGACGGGAACGTCGCTGGGTGATCCGATCGAGGCGCAGGCGTTGCTGGCCACCTATGGCCGTGAGCGCGCCGCGGATGATCCGCTGCTGCTGGGGTCGGTCAAGTCGAACATCGGTCATACGCAGGCGGCCGCCGGCGTGGCGGGTGTGATGAAGATGGTGCTGGCTATGCGGCACGGGATGTTGCCCCGCACCCTGCACATCGACGAGCCGTCCCCGCACGTGGACTGGTCGACCGGCACCGTTGAACTCCTCACCGAGGCCACCGCGTGGCGCGAGAGGGAGGAGCCGCGCCGGGCCGGTGTGTCCTCGTTCGGCATCAGCGGCACCAACGCCCACGCCATCATCGAGCAGGCACCGCTGCCACTGTCCGCCACCACGATTGACACCGCGTCCGGTGCCGACGTGGCGGAGGAGGCGCCCCGGGTGGCGCTGCCGCTTATCCCCTGGCCGCTGTCGAGCAAGTCCGAGGCGGGGCTGCGCGCCCAGGCCAGGCGGCTGCTGGACCACGTGGAGCGGCACCCGGAGGTCGCGGCCGGGGACATCGGGCTGTCCCTCGCCACTACGCGGACCGCCTTCGACCATCGTGCGGTCGTGCTGGCCCCGGACCGTGCGGAGGCGGTACGGGCCCTGGTCGATCAGCTTGCGGGCCGGGGTGCCTCGGGGCTGGTCGAGGGTGTTGCCAGGCGTAGCGCCGGAGTTGTCTTCGTCTTTCCCGGTCAGGGGTCGCAGTGGGTGGGGATGGCGGCCGGGCTGCTGGATTCCTCGCCGGTGTTCGCCCGGCGGATCGAGGAGTGCGCGGCGGCTCTGGAGCCGCATGTGAACTGGTCGCTGGTGGAGGTGTTGCGCGGCGGCGAGGGCGCTGCGGCGGCGTTGCAGCGGGTAGATGTGGTCCAGCCGGTGTTGTGGGCGGTGATGGTGTCGCTGGCGGAGCTGTGGCGCTCCTACGGTGTCGAGCCTGCTGCCGTCATTGGTCATTCGCAGGGTGAGATCGCGGCGGCGTGTGTGGCGGGTGCGTTGTCGCTGGAGGATGCCGCGAAGGTGGTGGCGCTGCGCAGCAAGGCGCTGCCGGTGCTGTCGGGGCGCGGGGGCATGGTGTCGGTGTCGCTGCCCGTGGACTCGGTGCGGGAGCGGCTGGCGGCGTGGGGTGAGCGGTTGTCGGTGGCGGCGGTGAACGGGCCCTCGGCGGTCGTGGTCTCCGGTGACGCCGATGCGCTGGAGGAACTGCTGACGGCCTGCGAGGCAGAGGAGATAAGGGCGCGCCGTATCCCGGTGGACTACGCTTCACACTCCGCCCACGTCGAGAGCCTGGAAGAGGAGATCCGGCGCACTCTGGCCGGGATCGCTCCGCGGTCCTCCTCGGTGCCGTTCTACTCGACGGTGACCGGCGGTGTGCTGGACACCACGGAGCTGGCCGCCGACTACTGGTACCGCAATCTCCGCGGGACCGTGCGTTTCGACGAGACGGTACGGGTGCTCCTCGGCGAGGGTTTCCAGACGTTCGTGGAGGCCAGCGCGCATCCCGTGCTGACTGTGGGCATCGAGCAGACCGCCGATGACCATGGCACCCCCGTGGCGGCCATCGGCTCGCTGCGCCGTGACGAAGGCGGCCTGGAGCGGTTCCTGACCTCCCTGGCCGAGGCCCACGTCGGCGGCATCGCCGTCGACTGGCGGACGGTCTTCGCCGGGACCGGTGCGCACCCCGTCGACCTGCCCACCTACGCCTTCCAGCACCAGCGGTACTGGCTGGACGCCACCTCGGCTGCCGATGCGGCGGCCGCCGGTGAGGGTCTGGGCGTGGATGCGGTGGACGCGCGCTTCTGGGAGGCGGTGGAACGCGAGGACCTGGAGGCGCTGGCGCAGACGTTGCAGGTGGAGGACGACGCGCAGCAGTCGTCGTTGACGGCGCTGCTTCCGGCGCTGTCGTCCTGGCGTCGTCAACGGCGTGAGCAGAACACGGTGGACGGTTGGCGCTACCAGTCGGTCTGGAAGCCCCTGGCATCCGCGTCCGAGACCACGCTCTCGGGCACCTGGCTGGTGGCCGTTCCGGAAGCCCGTGGTGACGATGCTCTGGTCGCCACTGTGCTGGATGGGCTGGCCGGGCGCGGGGCGCATGTGGTGCGCGTGGTCGTTGGGGCGGCGGATGGCCGTGAGGTGATTGCGGAGCGGCTGCGCACGGCCCTCGATGGCGTAGAGGTGCAGCCGTCGGCCGTGGCGGGCGTGCTCTCGCTGCTGGGGCTGGACGAGTCGGCGCATGAGTCCTTCGAGGTCGTACCGGCCGGCCTGGCAGCGACGGTGGGCCTGGTTCAGGCGCTGGGCGATGCGGATGTGGAGGCTCCGCTGTGGTGCGGGACCCGGGGCGCGGTGTCGGTGGGGCGCTCCGACCGGCTGGTGAGCCCGGCGCAGGCGATGGTGTGGGGCCTGGGCCGGATCCTGGAGGCGGAGTACCCCCAGCGCTGGGGCGGCGTCGTGGACCTGCCCGAGACGCTGAACGACCGTGCGCTGGACCGTCTGGCCGGAGTGCTGGCCGGTTCGGATACCGAGGACCAGCTCGCGGTGCGGGGTTCGGGGGTGTTCGCGAAGCGGCTGGTGCGTGCTTCCGTGCCCGAGGCTACGACCGCGGCTGGGTGGCGTCCGAGTGGTTCGGTGCTGGTGACCGGTGGTACGGGTGCGCTGGGTGGTCACGTCGCCCGTTGGCTGGCGCGTACGGGTGCTGAGCATCTGGTGCTGACGAGCCGTCGTGGTATGGAGGCCGAGGGTGCCGCCGAGTTGACGGCGGAGCTGGAGGCGCTGGGTGCGCGGGTGACGGTGGCGGCGTGTGACGCGGCGGACCGTGAGGCGCTGGCCGCGGTGCTGGAGGCGATTCCGCGGGAGTTCCCGCTGACGGCTGTGGTGCATACGGCGGGTGTGCTGGACGACGGTGTGGTGGAAGCGCTGACGGTGCGTCGGGCGGCTACGGTGTTGCGTCCGAAGGTGGATGGGGCGCGGAATCTGCATGAGCTGACCGCGGGGATGGATCTGTCGGCGTTTGTGCTGTTCTCCTCGGCGGCGGGTACGATGGGCGGTCCGGGCCAGGGGAGTTACGCGGCGGGCAACGCCTACCTCGACGCGCTGGCGTTGCAGCGGCGCGCGGATGGGCTTCCGGCCACTTCCATCGCCTGGGGCGCCTGGGCCGGAGGCGGCCTCGTCACGGATGAGGTCGGCCAGCAGATGAGCCGATCGGGGATCCTGGCCATGCCTCCCGAGCTGGCGATTTCAGCGCTCCAGCAGGCCCTGGACCACGATGAGACGTTCCTCGCGGTCGCGGACATCGACTGGGCACGCATCGAAGCGGACTCCGCCGACACCCCCCTCTTCCGCCAGCTGCGGAGCGCGCAGAGCATGATCACGGGGCAGCAGCCCACGGCGGGCAGTGCCGCCCCCGGGCGGGCGGAACTTCACGACCGGCTGGGAGCCATGCCCCGGGAGAAGCGCGAAGGGGCGCTGCGGGACCTGGTGCGTGCCCAGGCCGCCGATGTCCTCGCGCACGACAGCGCGGACGCGGTCGCGTCGGACCGTGCCTTCCGTGACCTCGGCTTCGACTCGCTGACCGCCGTCGAACTGCGCAACCGGATCGGCACGGCGACCGGGCTGCGGCTGCCGGTCAGCCTGGTCTTCGACTACCCCACGCCCACGGTGCTGGCACGGTTCCTGAACGGCGAGATGTTCGGCACCGAGGAAGGCGGCGCCACCGAGACGTCGCCGACCCGGTCGGACTCGTTCGATGAGCCCATCGCGATCGTGGCGATGACCTGCCGGTTCCCGGGCGGTGTGCGGACCCCTGAGCAGCTGTGGGACGTGGTGAACGCCGGAGTCGACACGATCTCCGGCTTCCCCGACGACCGTGGCTGGGACCTCGACGGGCTGTACGACCCTGACCCTGACAGGCCGGGCAAGACCTACGCCCGCACCGGCGGATTCCTCGACAACGTCTCCGACTTCGACCCGGACTTCTTCGGCATCTCGCGGCGTGAGGCCCTGGCCATGGACCCCCAGCAGCGGCTGCTGCTGGAGACGGCCTGGGAGGCGTTCGAGCGCGCCGGCATCGACCCGGCGGCGTTGCGTGGCAGCCAGGCGGGCGTCTTCATCGGCTCGAACTATCAGGACTACAGCGGCCGGCCCATCAGCGTGCCGGACGGCGTGCAGGGCTATCTCGGACTCGGCAGCGCGTCGAGCGTCGCCTCCGGCCGCCTCTCCTACACCTTCGGCTTCGAAGGCCCGGCCATGACGGTGGACACCGCGTGCTCGTCGTCGCTGGTCGCCCTGCACCTGGCGTGCCAGTCGCTGCGCCAGGGCGAGTGCGACATGGCGCTGGCCGGCGGTGTGACGATCATGGCCACGCCGGGCACGTTCGTCGAGTTCAGCGCCCAGCGCGTGCTGTCGCCAGATGGGCGGTGCAAGGCGTTCTCCGCCGAGGCGGATGGCACGGGCTGGTCCGAGGGCGTGGGCCTGCTGGTGGTGGAGCGGCTGTCGGACGCACGGCGCAAGGGCCACCAGGTGCTGGCCGTCGTCCGGGGTTCGGCTATCAACCAGGACGGTGCGTCCAACGGTTTGACGGCGCCCAACGGCCCGGCGCAGCAGCGCGTGATTGGCAAGGCCCTCGTGAACGCGGGCCTGTCGACCGCCGATGTGGACGCGGTGGAAGCCCACGGCACGGGCACCTCGCTCGGTGACCCGATCGAGGCGCAGGCGCTGATGGCCACCTACGGCCAGAGGCGGCCGGAGGACGAGCCGCTGTGGCTCGGGTCCATCAAGTCGAACATCGGGCACACGCAGGCGGCCGCCGGTGTGGCCGGTGTCATCAAGATGGTGATGGCCATGCGTGAGGGCGTGCTGCCCAAGACGCTCCACGCGGACGAGCCCTCACCGCACGTCGACTGGACCAGCGGCGCCGTGTCCCTGCTGCGCGAGCCGACCCCGTGGCCGGAGACGGACCGCCCGCGCCGGGCGGCCGTGTCCTCCTTCGGGATCAGCGGTACCAACGCGCACACGATCATCGAGGCGGCTGACGCCCTTGCGTCCCCGTCGCCGGAGACGGGCGGCGAGGTGATCAGCTCGGCGGCCGCGGTGGTTCCCTGGCTGCTCTCCGGCGGCAGCCCTGATGCGCTGAGGGCTCAGGCCGGGCGACTGCGCGAGTTCGACGGTGTGGGTACGGCGGCGCACGCCAATGACGTGGTCGACCTCGGCTATTCGCTGGCGACGGCCCGTTCCGCCCTGCCCTACCGCGCGGTTGTGGTCGCCGAGGACCCGGCCCAGTTCCGGTCCGGACTCGACGCGCTGGCGGAGGGCGGGAACGCGGCCACGCTGATCCAGGGCGTGGCGCGGGCCGAGCACAAGACGGCGTTCCTGTTCTCGGGCCAGGGTGCGCAGCGCCTGGGCATGGGCCGGGAGCTGTACGGCGCCTTCCCGGTGTTCGCCCAGGCGCTGGACGAGGTGTGCGCGCATCTCGATGTGCTGCTCGACCGTCCGCTCACCGAGGTGATGTTCGCGGCCGAAGGCAGCGCGGATGCCGACCTGCTGAACCAGACGGCGTTCACCCAGCCCGCGCTCTTCGCCATCGAGGTGGCGCTGTTCCGCCTGCTGGAGCACTGGGGCGTCACCCCGGATGTGCTGATCGGCCACTCCATCGGCGAGATCGCCGCCGCACATGTGGCCGGGGTGTTCTCGCTGGAGGACGCCTGCACCCTGGTGGCCGCCCGAGGCCGACTGATGCAGTCCATGCCCGAGGGCGGCGCGATGGTGGCCGTCCAGGCGCCCGAGGAGGAGATCGCGGCGTCGTTGGCCGGTCGTGAGGCCGAGGTGAGCATCGCCGCCATCAACGGCCCGACCGCCGTGGTCATCGCGGGCGATGAGGCCGCGGTGCTGGAGATCGCCGGACAGTGGGAGCGAGCGGGCCGTAAGACGCGTCGTCTGCGCGTCAGCCATGCCTTCCACTCCCCGCGCATGGACGGGGTGCTCGGCGACTTCCGTAAGGTCGTCGAGGGCCTGTCGTTCGCTCCGCCGACCCTCTCCCTGGTCTCCAACGTCACCGGCACATCGGCGGACACCGATGAGGTGTGCTCGCCGGAGTACTGGGTGCGCCATGTGCGGGAGGCCGTGCGGTTCGCGGACGGCGTACGGACCCTGGAGAAGCTGGGCGTGACGTCGTTCGTGGAGGTGGGCCCCGACGGTGTGCTCACCGCGATGGCGCAGGACTGCCTGACGGCCGAGGAGTCCGATGGCGGGCTCGCTCCCTCCCTCGTGTCCGTGCTGCGCAAGGACCGGCCCGAGATCCAGTCGCTGACCATGGCGCTGGCCGAACTCCACGTCCACGGCACCACGGTGAAGTGGGATGCGGTGTTCGCCGGGCGTGGCGCCCAGCGGGTGGAGCTGCCCACCTACGCCTTCCAGCGGCAGCGCTACTGGCTCGAGACGGCGCCGGCCGCCGAGGGGGATGTGACCTCGGCGGGGCTGGACGCGCCCGACCATCCGCTCCTCGGTGCCGCCGTCGCCCTGGCCGACACCGACACCCACCTGTTCACCGGCCGTCTGTCCGTCGCCACTCAGCCGTGGCTGGCCGACCACGTATTCGCGGAGACCGTTCTCTTCCCGGGCGCGGCCTTCGTGGAAGTGGCCCTGCGCGCGGCGGAGCAGGTGGGCTACGAGCGGCTGGACGAGCTGACCATCGAGACGCCGCTGGTCCTGCCCGCACGGGGCGCGGCCCAGATCCAGCTCACCGTGGGCGAGCCGGACGAGTCCGGGGCCCGTGCGCTCAGCCTGTACTCCAGGTCCGAGGACGCCCAGCCGGACGACCCCTGGACACGCCACACGACCGGCCTGCTCACCAGGGACCCGTCCACCACGGCACCGGAGTCCGTGGCCGCCGACTTCGCCGTGTGGCCGCCCGCGGACGCGAAGCCGATCGACGTGGACGGTCTCTACGACCGCTTCATCGACGTGGGCTTCGCCTACGGTCCGGCCTTCCAGGGGCTGCGAGCCGCCTGGCGCCGTGGTGACGAGATCTTCGCCGAGATCGACCTGCCCGAGACGCAGGAGGCCGAGGCCGCGCGGTACGGCCTGCACCCGGCGCTGCTCGACGCCTCGCTGCACACCGTCGCGTTCAACCCCACCGGTACCGACGGCAGCACCCTCCCCTTCTCGTGGAACGGGGTGACCCTCCACACCGGTGGCGCGTCCGCGCTGCGCGTACGGCTTGCGAGCGCCGGCGGGGACACCGTCTCCCTGCACGCCACCGACACCTCCGGCGCACTCGTCGTCACGGTCGACTCCCTCGTGCTGCGACCCGTGGCCCCGGAGCAGGTGAACTCCGCTCAGCCGCACGAGTCGCTGTACCAGGTCGAGTGGGTGCCCGTGGACACCTCCCGCGCCCCGGAGCCGAACGGAGTGGCGGCCGGGCGCTGGGCGCTCGTCGGATCCGACCAGGCCGAGGTGGGCGGTGTCCTCGGATCGGCCGATGGCACCGTGGACACCTACCCGGACCTCGCGGCCCTGGCCCAGGCCATCGACGCGGGCGCCACCGCTCCCGACGTCGTCCTGGCCTCGAGCGTGTCCGGCACCCGCCGGACGCGGGATCTGGCGGGGGCGGTACGGGAAGCCGGCCACCGCGCCCTCGACCTGCTCAAGAGCTGGCTGGCCGACGACCGCTTCGGCGCCTCCCGACTGGTGTTCCTCACTCGGGGAGCCATCGCCGCGGGCGACGACACCGATGTGGCCGACCCCGCCGCCGCGGCCGTCTGGGGACTGGTGCGCTCGGCCCAGTCCGAGAACCCCGACCGGTTCGTCCTGGCCGACCTGGACAGCCAGGAAGGCTCGCGCCGGATCCTCCCAGTGGCGCTCACCGCCGATGAACCACAGATCGTGGTCCGCGACGGTACGGTCCTGGCCGGCAGGCTGGCCCGGGTCCCGGCGCGCGGCGACGAGCCCGGGCAGGACACGGCCACGCCCGGCATGACCTGGGACCCGCAGGGCACCGTCCTGGTCACCGGAGCGGCCTCCGGCCTCGGGGGCCTGGTCGCCCGGCACCTCGTCAGCGAGCACGGTGTGCGCAACCTCGTGCTGGCCAGCCGCCGCGGTCTCGCCGCGGACGGCGCGGCCGAACTGCGCACGGAGCTGGTGGACCTCGGCGCCCAGGCCACGGTCGCCGCCTGCGACACCGCCGACCGCGACGCCCTCGCCGGACTCCTGGCCTCCCTGCCGGACGAGCACCCGCTCACCGCCGTGGTTCACACCGCCGGTGTGCTGGACGACGGCGTCGTCGAGGCACTCACTCCCGAGCGCTTCGACCGCGTGCTGCGGCCCAAGGTCGACGCGGTGCTCAACCTGCACGAGCTGACCGTCGGCCTCGACCTGTCCGCGTTCGTGCTCTTCTCCTCGCTCTCCGGGACGCTCGGCGGCCCGGGCCAGGCCAACTACGCCGCCGCCAACGCCTTCCTGGACGCGTTCGCACACCGCCGCCGGGCCGAGGGCCTTCCCGTCCAGTCACAGGCCTGGGGGCTGTGGGCGGAGCGCAGCGGCATGACGGGCAAGCTGGACGAGGCCGATACGCGGCGCATCGCCCGGGAAGGCGTGACCCCGATGGGCTCCGAGGAGGCCCTGGCCCTCTTCGACGCCGCTTGCGGCATCGACACGGCGACCCTGGTCCCGGCACGGCTCAACACCTCGGCGTGGCGAGCCCAGGACGGACCGATCCCGGCCCTGCTGCGGGGCATCATCCGGACCACGGCTCGGCGCGGCCCCGCGAGGACATCCACGGCCGGTTCCGGCGCCGACCCCGCCGACCTGCGTCGCCGTATCGGCTCGATGAAGCCTGCCGCCCGGCAGCAGGCGCTCCTGGAACTGGTGACCGAGCACGCGGCCATGGCGCTGGGCCACGACAACACTCGCGCCATCGTCCCGGACCGTGGATTCCTCGAGCTCGGCTTCGACTCGCTGACCGCGGTCGGACTGCGCAACCAGCTGGGCACGGTGACCGGCCTTCGGCTGCCCGCCACCCTGCTGTTCGACTACACGACGTCCAAGGCGCTGGCCGGGTATCTGGCGGAGGAACTCGTCGCGGAAGAGCCGGAAGCGTCGGTGGTGCTGCCGGTCCTGTCGGAGCTGGAGAAGCTGGAGAACTCCTTCGCCGAGGTGGTGGCGGACGAAGCCGCCAGGACACGCCTCACATCACGCTTGCAGCAGGTGCTGGCGAAGCTGACCGCAGGCCAGCAGACCCAGACGACGAACGGTGGGGTCGCTGCCGCCGACAAGTTCGAGTCGGCGACCGACGACGAGATCTTCGACTTCCTCGACGAGGAGCTCGGAACGTCGTGAGCGGAACGCACCCCGTCCCTGGAAGTAACCGGCCGAAGGCTTTCAACCCCCTGTCCCGGGGTTCTCAGAGGAGTGACAAGAGGCAGTGAGCGACACCAAACTGCGCGATTACCTCAAGCGCGCGACGGCCAGTCTGCATGAGACTCGTCAAGAGCTGCGGGAACTCAAGGACAGGGACACGGAACCCATCGCGATCGTCGGCATGGGATGCAGGTATCCGGGTGGCGTGGAATCGCCGGAAGACCTGTGGGAGCTGGTCGCCTCGGGCACCGACGCCATCTCCACCTTCCCCGTGGACCGGGGATGGGACGAGGACCTGTACGACCCGGACCCGGAGAAGCCGGGCAAGAGCTACACGCGTGAGGGCGGGTTCCTGCACGACGCGAACGGCTTCGACGCCTCGTTCTTCGGCATGAGCCCGCGCGAGGCGCTGGCGACAGATCCGCAGCAGCGGCTGCTGCTGGAGACCTCGTGGGAGGCGTTGGAGCGGGCGGGCATCGACCCGGCGTCCGTGCGCGGCAGCCGCACCGGCGTGTTCGTCGGTGTGATGTACAACGACTACGGTTCGCGCATCCAGTCGATACCGGAGGGTCTCGAAGGTCACCTGGGAAACGGCAGCGCCGCAAGCATCGCGTCCGGCCGCATCTCCTACACCTTCGGCTTCGAAGGTCCCGCGGTGACCGTGGACACGGCGTGCTCCTCGTCGCTCGTGGCGCTGCACCTGGCCGCGCAGGCCCTCCGCAAGGGCGACTGCTCGCTGGCGCTCGCCGGAGGCGTGGCCATGATGGCCACACCAGGGGTGTTCATCGAGTTCAGCCGGCAGCGCGGACTCGCCGTCGACGGGCGCTGCAAGTCGTTCTCGAACGCGGCCGACGGCACCTCATGGTCCGAAGGCGCCGGTGTGCTGCTGCTGGAACGGCTGTCCGACGCGCGGCGCAACGGGCACCAGGTACTGGCCGTGGTACGGGGCGCCGCCGTCAACCAGGACGGGGCGAGCAGCCGGCTGACCGCGCCGAACGGTCCCTCGCAGCAGCGGGTGATCCGCGACGCGCTGCGGAACGCGGGCCTGTCGGCGGCCGACGTGGACGCGGTGGAGGCACACGGCACGGGTACGACACTGGGTGACCCGATCGAGGCGCAGGCCCTGCTGGCCACCTACGGCAAGGAGCGCCCCGGGGAGGACCGGCCGTTGTGGCTGGGGTCGTTGAAGTCGAACATGGGGCACACCCAGGCGGCCGCCGGCGTGGGTGGCGTCATCAAGATGGTGATGGCGATGCGGCACGGTGTGCTGCCGAAGACCCTGCACGTGGCGGAGCCGTCGGAGCACGTGGACTGGTCGGCGGGGGCGGTGTCGCTGCTGACCGAGCCGACCCCGTGGCCGGAGACGGGGGCACCGCGCAGGGCCGGTGTGTCCTCGTTCGGGGTGAGCGGGACCAACGCACATGTGCTCTTGGAGCAGGCTCCGGAGGCCGAGGTGGTCGATGCCGCCGAGGCCGAGGGCGTCGATGGTCCGGTGGCCTGGGTGGTGTCCGGACGTGGTGCGGGGGGATTGCGGGCCCAGGCCGGGCGGCTGCGGGATTTCGTGGCGGAGCGCCCGGAGTACGGTGTGGCCGATGTGGCGCTGTCGTTGGTGACGACCCGGTCGGTGCTGGAGCACCGAGCGGTGGTGGTGGGCCGCGACCGGGACGAATTGCTGGCGGGCTTGGCCGCGGTAGCGGAGAAGTCGGCTCATCCGGGCGTGGTGGTGGGCGAGAGCGCGCGTCCCGGCCGTTCCGTTTTCGTGTTCCCGGGCCAGGGGGCACAGTGGGTGGGCATGGCGGTCGGACTGCTGGAGTCCTCGCCGGTGTTCGCGGAGGCGATGGCCGAGTGTGAGGCCGCGTTGGCGCCTTACGTGGACTGGTCGCTGACCGGGGTGCTGCGTGGTGTCGACGGTGCTCCCGGGTATGACCGGGAGGACGTCGTTCAGCCGGTGCTGTTCGCGGTGATGGTGTCGCTGGCGAGGCTGTGGCGTTCGGTGGGTGTGGAGCCGGACGCGGTGATGGGCCACAGCCAGGGCGAGATCGCTGCGGCGTGCGTCGCGGGTGCCCTCTCGCTGGAGGACGCGGCCAAGGTGGTGGCGTTGCGGTCGCGGGTGATCGCGGCGAGGCTGGCCGGCCGTGGTGGGCTGGTGTCGGTCGGACTGCCGATCGACCAGGCGCGGGAACGTATCGCCGCTTGGAACGGCGCCGTGTCCGTGGCCGCGGTCAACGGTCCCGGTTCGGTAGTGGTGGCGGGTGCTGGGAAGGCGCTGGATGAGCTGTTCACGGCGTTGGAAGGCGAGGGGGTCCGGGTCCGTCGGGTTGCCATCGACTATGCGTCGCACTCCGTCTTGGTGGAGGAGGTCCATGAGGAGCTGCTGAAGGTCCTGGCGGACATCGAGCCGCGCTCGTCGGAGGTGCCTTTCTACTCGACGGTTACCAGTGAACCGATGGACACGGCTGGGCTGGACGCGGAGTACTGGTACCGGAATCTGCGGCAGACCGTCGAGCTGGAGGCCACCACCCGCAGGCTGTTCGCCGACGGGCACTCGGTGTTCGTCGAGGTGAGTCCCCATCCGGTGCTGAGGCTGCCGGTGCAGCAGACCATCGAGGCCGCCCAGACAGAGGCCGTGGTTCTCGGCACGCTGCGGCGTGACGACGGTGGACTTGAGCGATTCTTGATCAGCGCCGCTGAGCTGTTCACCCATGGCGTCCAGGTGGATTGGGCCGCCGCGTTGGAGGAGCGTGGCGGTCGACGGGTCGGGTTGCCGACGTATGCCTTCCAGCGGGAGCGTTACTGGCTCGATGCGCCCGCGGGTGTGGGCGATGTGGGTTCGGTGGGGTTGGGCTCGCTGGGGCATCCGCTGCTGGGTGCGGTGGTGTCGCTGGCGAGTGGTGGCGGCGTGGTGCTGAGTGGGCGGTTGTCTTTGGCCACGCATGGGTGGCTGGCGGATCACGCCGTGCACGGCGTCGTGTTGCTGCCGGGAACGGCGTTCGTGGAGTTGGCGCTGCAGGCGGGCGACCAGGTCGGTTGTGGCCGGGTTGAGGAACTGATCCTGGAAACGCCGCTGATCGTGCCCGAGAAGGGCGGGGTGCACCTTCAGGCCGAGGTGGGCCAGGCGGATGCTTCCGGCTACCGCGAGGTGAGTGTGTTCTCGCGGGACGAGGCGGAGGGAGAGGGCGCGACTTGGGTGTGCCATGCCCGTGGGGCGCTCGCGCCGGCCGAAGGCGCTGATGGGGCCCTCTTTGATTTCGGGGCGTGGCCTCCGGCGGGGACTGAGGTCGCGGATGTGTCGGGGCAGTATGTGCGGGCCGCGGAGAACGGGTTGCAGTATGGGCCGGTTTTCCAGGGGCTGAAGCGTGCGTGGCGGCGTGGCGACGAGGTGTTCGCGGAGGTGTCGCTTCCGGAGGGGGAGCGGGAGCGTGCGGGTGAGTTCGGTTTGCACCCGGCGTTGTTCGACGCGGCGTTGCACGCGATGGGCGTGAGTGAGGCTCTGTCGGGTGGTTCGGGCGGTCTGCTGCCGTTCTCGTGGCGTGGATTCTGGCTCGGCGCGGTCGGTGCCTCCTCGCTGCGAGTAAGGCTGGCTCCGGCGACGGAGGGCAATTCGGGTGCGGTGTCGGTGGTGGTGGGGGACGAGTCCGGGCGTGCGGTGGCGTCGGTGGAGTCTTTGGCGTTGCGGCCGGTCGAGGCTGGTCAGCTGCGGGTTGCGGGTGGGGCGGCCCGGGACGCGTTGTTCCGGCTGGAATGGGTGAACGCGCCCGCGGCGGATCGGGCAGTGCCCGTGCCGGACGTGGAGGTTGTGCGGGTGGTCTCCAGCGGTGCGGACGTGGTGGGTGAGGTTCATAGAGAGGTGATTAGGGCTTTTGAGTGGGTGAGGTCGTGGGTGACCGATCAGGAGTCCTCGGACGCACGGTTGGTGTTGGTGACGCGGGGCGCGGTGGACGTGGGTGATGGCGTTGGCGTGAGGGATTTGGCGGGGGCCGCGGCGTGGGGCCTGGTGCGGTCCGCGCAGGCGGAGAACCCCGGCCGCCTGGTGCTGGTGGATACCGATGATGTGGAGGGGGTGGCCGATCTCCTTCCCGGGATGCTGGCCTTGGGCGAGGATCAGCTGGTGGTGCGGTCCGGTGTGGTGCGGGTGCCGCGCCTGGGGCGGGTGCCGGCTGTGGCCGTTCCGGAGTCGGCTGGGTTTGGTTCGGGTGCGGTGTTGGTGACGGGTGGCACGGGCGTGCTGGGCGGCCTGGTGGCTCGGCACCTGGTGGCCCGGTATGAGGTCAAGAAGCTGGTGCTGCTGTCCCGTCGTGGTGCGGAGGCCGAGGGCGCGCCGGAATTGCGGGCGGAGCTGGAGGCCGCCGGCGCGGAGGTGGTCATCGTGGCGTGCGATGCCGCGGACCGTGTGGCTCTGGCCGGGGTGTTGTCGGGGTTGCCGGAGGGCTTTGGTCTGAGTGGTGTGGTGCATGCGGCGGGTGTGCTCGACGATGGGCTGCTGACGTCGCTGACCCGTGAGCGGATTGAGCCGGTGTTGCGGGCGAAGGTGGACGCGGCGTGGAATCTGCATGAGCTGACCGAGACGATGGACCTGTCGGCGTTCGTGCTGTTCTCCTCGGCCACTGGTGTGCTGGGCGGCGCCGGGCAGAGCAACTACGCGGCGGCGAACGTGTTCCTGGACGGCCTCGCGTCCTGGCGCCGGACGCGGGGGCTGCCGGGTGTGTCGATGGCGTGGAGTCTGTGGGCCGAGGCCAGCGGTATGACCGGCCACCTCGGCGAGGAGGACCTGCGCAGGGTGTCGCGGTCGGGTCTGGTGCCGCTCTCCTCCGAGGAAGGGCTCGAATTGTTCGACGCCGCGTTGGTGTCGGACGAAAGCGTGCCGGTCCCGCTGCGGCTGGACATCCCTACGCTGCGTGCGCAGGGCGCCGAACTCCCCACTCTCTTCCGCAACGTCGTGCCCCACGTGATGACGCGCCGTACCGCGCGATCGGAACAGAGCGCAAGTCTTCCTGACGAATTGCGCCGGCGCCTCGTGGGTCTGCCGCAGACGGCGCAGGACGAGATGCTGCTGGAGCTGGTCCGCGTTCAGATCGCGGCGGCCCTTGGGCACGCCACCCCCGAGACGGTGAACACGCGGCAGCCCTTCAAGGAACTCGGCTTCGACTCACTGATGGCCGTCGATCTGAGGAATCGGCTCACCGCGGAGACCGGCCTGCGACTGTCCGCCACGCTGATTTTCGACTATCCGACCCCGATGGCACTCGTCGGCCACCTGCGCGACGAACTTCTGGGCGGGGACGGTGTCATCTCGTCGGCAGGCCTGCGGGAGGTGGCCGGGCCTGGCGCACCGGTGGACGACGACCCCATCGTGATCGTGAGTATGAGCTGCCGTTTCCCGGGCGGGGTGCGGACGCCCGAGGAACTGTGGCAGCTGGTGTTGGCGGATACGGACGCGGTGTCCGAGTTTCCGTCCAATCGCGGCTGGGACCTTGAGGGGATGTACGACCCGGACCCCGACCGGGAGGGCACGTACTACGTCCGGAACAGCGGATTCCTGCACGACGCGGACCAGTTCGACCCGGTGTTCTTCGGGATCTCGCCGCGTGAGGCCATGGCGATGGACCCGCAGCAGCGGTTGCTGCTGGAGACCTCTTGGGAGGCGTTCGAGCGGGCCGGGATCGATCCGGTCGCCAACCAGGGCAGCCGATCCGGCGTATTCGTCGGTGTCATGTACAACGACTACGCCACTCGTCTCCAGGGGAACGCTCCGGAAGGCTTCGAGGGCTCCATCGGCACCGGCAGCGCGGGCAGCGTGGCGTCCGGTCGTATCTCGTACACGTTCGGTCTTGAGGGACCTGCGGTGACGGTGGATACGGCGTGTTCATCGTCGCTGGTGGCGCTGCATCTGGCGGCTCAGGCACTGCGTCAGGGTGAGTGCGAGCTGGCACTCGCCGGTGGCGTCACGGTGATGTCGTCGCCGAACGTGTTCGTGGAGTTCAGCCGTCAGCGAGGACTTTCCGCCGACGGCCGGTGCAAGGCGTTCTCGAACGCGGCGGACGGCACCGGCTGGTCGGAGGGCGTGGGCATGCTTCTCCTGGAGCGGCTCTCGGACGCCCGGCGGAACGGCCACCCGGTGCTGGCCGTGGTCCGGGGTACGGCGATCAACCAGGACGGCGCGAGCAACGGCCTGACGGCTCCGAACGGCCCGTCGCAGCAACGCGTGATCCGGCAGGCGCTGGCGAACGCTCGTCTGTCGCCGGCTGACGTGGATGCCGTGGAGGCACACGGGACCGGTACCCCGCTGGGTGACCCGATCGAAGCGCAGGCGCTGCTGGCCACCTACGGCCAGGAACGTCCCGAGGGCCGGCCGCTGCTGCTGGGCGCGTTGAAGTCGAACATCGGCCACACCCAGGCCGCGGCGGGCGTCGGTGGCGTCATCAAGATGGTGATGGCGATGTGGCACGGCGTGCTGCCGAAGACGCTGCATGTGGATGAGCCGTCGCGGCAGGTGGACTGGTCGGCGGGCGAGGTTCGGCTGCTTACGGAGGCCACGGAGTGGCCGGAGACGGGGCGTCCGCGTCGGGCTGCCGTGTCGTCGTTCGGCGTGAGCGGGACGAACGCGCACACCATCATCGAGCAGGCCCCGGCACCTGCCGAGGCGGAGCGGGACGAGGCTCCCACCGACGACCACGGCATCGCCCCCTGGGTCCTCTCCGGCCGGAGCCCGGAAGCCCTGCGCGCCCAGGCGGAGCGGCTGCGGTCGTACCTGCTCGACCGCACCGAACTGAGCACGCTGGACGTGGGTCACTCGCTGGTGGCGTCGCGGTCGGTGTTCGAGCATCGCGGTGTGGTGACGGGTGGGGACCGTGAGGAACTCCTGCAGCGGTTGGGCGCGCTGGCCGGGGACGAGGTGGTCTCCGGTGTGACGCGTGGTGTGGCGGATGTTCGTGGCCGTTCGGTGTTTGTGTTCCCGGGTCAGGGGGCGCAGTGGGTGGGTATGGCGGTGGGGTTGTTGGACTCCTCGCCGGTGTTCGCGGAGGCGATCGGCGAGTGTGAGACGGCTCTGTCGGCTTATGTGGACTGGTCGTTGACGGATGTGCTGCGTGGTGCTGGCGGCGCTCCGGGGTTTGACCGGGTGGATGTGGTGCAGCCGGTGTTGTTCGCGGTGATGGTGTCGCTGGCGAGGCTGTGGCGTTCGGTGGGTGTGGTGCCGGACGCGGTGATGGGTCACAGTCAGGGTGAGATCGCGGCGGCGTGTGTGGCGGGTGCGTTGTCGCTGGAGGACGCGGCGAAGGTGGTGGCGTTGCGGTCGCAGGCGATCGCGGCGAGTCTCGCGGGCCGTGGCGGCATGGTGTCGGTCGGGCTGCCGGTCGATCAGGTGCGGGAGCGTATCGCCGCCTGGGATGGTGCGATCTCGGTGGCGGCGGTCAACGGCCCCGGTTCCGTGGTGGTCTCCGGTGATCCGGGGGCGCTGGATGAGATGGTCGCGCAGCTGGAGGGCGAGGAGGTCCGGGTTCGCCGGGTTCCGGTGGACTACGCCTCGCACTCCGCGCACGTGGAGGCGATCCGCGAGGAGCTGCTGAAGGTTCTGGCGGACATCGCGCCGCGTTCGTCGAAGGTGCCGTTCTACTCGACGGTGTCCGGCGAGCTGGTGGACACCGTCGGCCTGGGCGCGGAGTACTGGTACCGGAACCTGCGGCAGACCGTTGAGCTGGAGTCCACGACGCGCGCTCTGCTCGGCAGTGGGCATGGCGTGTTCGTCGAGGTGAGCCCGCATCCGGTGTTGACCCTGCCGGTGCAGCAGACGGTGGAGGCGGCTGAGGCGCGGGCGGTGGTCGTGGGCACGCTGCGGCGGGATGAGGGCGGTCTGGAGCGGTTCCTGACCTCGGCCGCCGAACTGCACGTCAGCGGGGTCGGCGTTGACTGGCGGAAGGTGTACGAGGGCCGTGGTGCACGGCGGGTGGAGCTGCCGACCTACGTCTTCCAGCATGAACGCTACTGGCTCGATGGATTCGGCCTGCCGCCCGGCGGAAGCGCGGCCGATGGCGCCGGTTCTGTCGATGCGCGGTTCTGGGAGGTGGTGGAGCGCCAGGATCTGGAGTCGCTGGCGGATGCGCTGGCGGTGGACAGCGAGGCGCCGCTGAGCGCGGTGCTGCACGCCCTGTCCGCGTACCACCGCAACAACCGCGACCAGTCCACGATCGACGGCTGGCGCTACAAGGTGTCGTGGAAGCCGGCCTCCGACCTGGCCGAAGGGTCGTTGTCGGGGACCTGGCTGGTGGTGGTTCCGGCGTCCCGTGCCGGGGACGAGCTGGTGGCGGGGGTTGTCGCCGGGTTCGAGCGGCACGGCGCGGGTGTGGTGTCGCTCGTGGTGGACGAGCGGGACCTCGACGCCGATGTGCTGGCGGAGCGGCTGCGGGAAACGGCCGCAGAGGTTCCTGAGCTGGGTGGCGTCCTGTCGCTGCTCGCCCTGGACGAGGAACCCTGCCCCGGATATCCGGCGCTGTCGGGCGGCTACGCCCTGACGTTGGTGCTGGTGCGGGCCGTGGTCTGGGCGGGCATCGAAGCCTCGCTGTGGTGTGGTACGCGGGGCGCGGTGTCGGTGGGGCGTTCGGACCGGCTCACCAGCCCGACGCAGGCGATGGTCTGGGCGCTGGGCCGGGCGGCCGCGTTGGAGCTGCCCCCGCTGTGGGGCGGTGTGGTCGATCTGCCGGAGTCGCTGGATGAGCGTGCGGTGGCGCGGCTGGCGGGTGTGCTGTCTGCCGGGGGTGGCGAGGACCAGGTGGCGGTGCGTGGCTCGGGTGTGTTCGCGCGTCGTCTGGTGCGGTCGGCCGCGGCTGTCGGCGAGGGGATCTCGTGGCGGGCGCGTGGCACGGTGCTGGTGACCGGTGGCACGGGCGGGCTCGGTGGCCAGGTGGCCCGCTGGCTGGTCCGTAGCGGTGCCGAGCACCTGGTGCTGACCAGCCGCCGCGGTCTGGAGGCCGAGGGCGCCGCCGAGTTGAAGGCGGAGCTGGAGGGCATGGGCGCCGAGGTGACGGTGGCCGCGTGTGACGCGGCGGACCGTGACACGCTCGCCGCCGTTCTGGACGCGGTGCCGGAGCACCGGCCGCTCACCGGGGTGGTGCACGCGGCGGGGGTCACGATGACGGCTTCCCTGCTGGAGACGGAGCTCGCGGACGCGGCCAGGGCGGTGTCGGGCAAGGTGGCGGGTGCCGTCAACCTGGACGAGCTGCTCGGCGACCGTGAGCTCGACGCGTTCGTGGTC
Organism: Streptomyces violaceusniger Tu 4113; assembly: GCF_000147815.2. Classification (NCBI taxonomy): domain Bacteria; kingdom Bacillati; phylum Actinomycetota; class Actinomycetes; order Kitasatosporales; family Streptomycetaceae; genus Streptomyces; species Streptomyces violaceusniger. The sequence continues at coordinate 4,566,042 of NC_015957.1, forward strand.
TTCTCCTCCATCTCCGCCGTGTGGAGCGGTGCTGAGCAGGGCGTCTACGGCTCCGGAAACGCCTTCCTGGACGCGCTGGTGGAGCGGCGGCGTGCGCGGGGTCTGGCGGGCACCTCTGTCGCCTGGGGTCCGTGGGCCGAGGAAGGCATGGTGACCCAGGGCGACGCGGGGGAGCAGCTGGCGCGGCGTGGACTGCCCGCGATGGCACCCGAGCTGGCGATCGCCGCGCTGGAGCGCGCGGTGGCCGGTGACGACGGTCTGGTGACGGTGGTGGACGTGGACTGGGAGCGGTTCGCTCCGGCGTTCACCGCAGTCCGGCACAGCCGGTTCCTGAGCGAGCTGGAAGAGGTCCAGCGGCTGGAGACGAAGGGGAACGACGGCGAGAGGGCCGAGGCCGCCGGGGCGCAGCTGCGCGAGCGGCTGAAGCCGCTGACCGAGGGGGAGCGGGACCGGGCGCTGCTCGATCTGGTGCGCAAGCACGCCGCCGCCGTGCTCGGTTTCGCGTCCGCGGAGATGGTCGAGCCGAACCGGGCCTTCCGCGATCTGGGCTTCGACTCGCTGACCGCGGTTGACCTGCGCAACCGGCTGGCCGCGGAGACCGGTCTCGGCCTTCCCACCACGCTGGTCTTCGACTACCCCAGCGCCGGCACGCTCGCCGCGTATCTGCGGACCGAGGTGCTGGGGGCGTCGTCCCCGGCGATCGGTACCGGGTCCGGGGCGTCCGCAGGTTCCGGCGCGGACGACGACCCCATCGCGATCGTCTCCATGAGCTGCCGCTTCCCCGGCGGGGTGCGGAGCCCGGAGGATCTGTGGCAACTGGTGGAGAGCGGCGGTGACGCCATCTCCTCGTTCCCCTCCGATCGCGGCTGGGATGTCGAGGGGATGTATGACCCGGACCCTGACCGGCCCGGCACGTTCTACGCCCGTGAGGGTGGGTTCCTCTATGACGCGGGGGAGTTCGACCCCGGGTTCTTCGGGATCTCGCCCCGTGAGGCGCTCACCATGGATCCGCAGCAGCGGCTGCTGCTGGAGACCTCTTGGGAGGCGTTCGAGCGGGCCGGTATCGATCCGGCATCCGTGCGTGGCAGCCAGATCGGTGTCTACGTCGGAACCACGACCTCCGGCTATGGAACCGGGCTGCGGGAGATCCCCGAGAGCCTTGAGGGACAGTTGCTGACCGGCAGCGCGACATCGGTCGTGTCGGGCCGTATCTCCTACACGTTGGGTCTTGAGGGGCCCGCGGTGACGGTGGACACGGCGTGTTCGTCGTCGTTGGTCGCTCTGCACCAGGCCGCGCAGGCGTTGCGTCAGGGTGAGTGTGAGATGGCGCTGGCCGGTGGTGTGACCGTGATGATCACGCCGGGCGCTTTTGTGGAGTTCAGCCGTCAGCGCGGGTTGGCGCCGGATGGCCGGTGCAAGCCGTTCGCGGACGCCGCGGATGGCACGGGCTGGTCCGAGGGTGTCGGTCTGCTGTTGGTGGAGCGGCTGTCCGACGCCCGGCGCAAGGGGCACCGGGTGCTGGCCGTGGTCCGGGGCTCGGCGGTGAACCAGGACGGTGCGTCGAATGGTCTGACCGCGCCGAACGGTCCGTCGCAGCAGCGGGTGATTCGTCAGGCGCTGGCGAACGCGGGGCTGTCGGCGTCCGAGGTGGACGCGGTGGAGGCGCACGGTACGGGTACGTCGCTGGGTGACCCGATCGAGGCGCAGGCGCTGCTGGCCACCTACGGTCAGGAGCGCCCCGAGGGCCGGCCGCTGCTGCTGGGCGCGGTGAAGTCGAACATCGGCCACACTCAGTCCGCCGCCGGCGTCGCCGGGGTCATCAAGATGGTGATGGCGATGCAGTACGGTGTGCTGCCGAACACGCTGCACGTGGACGAGCCGTCGCGGCAGGTGGACTGGTCGGCGGGTGAGGTGCGGCTGCTGACCGAGGCCACCGCGTGGCCGGAGACCGGGCGGCCGCGGCGGGCCGGAGTGTCGGCGTTCGGTGTGAGCGGTACCAACGCCCACACCATCATCGAGCAGGCCCCTTCCGACATCGAACAGGAGCGACCGGCCGACGCGGCGGCGCCCGACGACCGTGGTAGGGCTCCGTGGGCACTTTCCGCCCGGAGCTCGGACGGCTTGCGCGCTCAGGCGCGGCGACTGCTGGCACATCTGAATGCCCGGCCGGAACTGAGCACGCTGGATCTAGCTTATTCGCTGGTGGCGACGCGGTCGGTATTCGAGCACCGCGCCGTGTTGACGGGCACGGGCCGTGCGGAGCTACTGCACGGCCTGGAGGCTGTCGCCGCTGGTGAGGTCGCCCCGGCAGTGGTCCGTGGTGTTGCGAACGCTTCGGGACTGAAGGCGTTCTTGTTCTCGGGTCAGGGTGCGCAGCGTCTTGGCATGGGGCGGGAGCTGTACGACGCCTACCCCGTGTTCGCTGACGCGTGGGACGAGGTGTGCGCGCGTCTGGACGGCTTGCTGGATCGTCCGTTGCGGGAGGTGGTGTTCGCGGCGGAGGGGAGTGCGGATGCGGAGTTGCTGGATCAGACGGCGTTCACCCAGCCGGCGCTGTTCGCGGTCGAGGTGGCGTTGTTCCGGTTGCTGGAGCACTGGGGTGTGACCCCGGATGTGGTGATCGGCCACTCCATCGGTGAGATCGCGGCCGCGCATGTGGCGGGGGTGTTCTCGCTGGAGGACGCCTGCACGCTGGTGGCCGCCCGTGGCCGTCTGATGCAGGCGCTGCCCGAGGGTGGGGCGATGGTGGCCGTCGAGGCGTCGGAGGAGGAGGTCGCTCCGTCGCTGGCCGGCCGTGAGGCCGAGGTGAGCATTGCCGCCGTCAACGGCCCGACCGCGGTCGTCATCGCCGGTGATGAGGCCGCAGCGCTGGAGATCGCCGGGCAGTGGGCGGAGCGGGGCCGCAAGACGCGCCGTCTGCGGGTCAGCCACGCCTTCCACTCGCCGCGTATGGACGCGATGCTGGACGACTTCCGCAAGGTCGTCGAGGGGCTGTCCTTCCAGGCACCGTCGATCGCCCTGGTCTCCAACCTCACGGGTGAGGCGGCCAAGGGCGACGAGATGTGCTCCCCGGAGTATTGGGTGCGGCACGTACGGGAAGCGGTGCGGTTCGCGGACGGGGTGCGAGCGCTTGAGGCGCGGGGTGTGACCACCTTCCTGGAGGTGGGGCCCGACGGCGTGCTCTCGGCGATGAGGCAGGACTGTCTGACGGCGGTGGAGGCGTCGGCTCCCGTCGTGGTGCCGGTGCTGCGCAAGGACCGTCCCGAGACACAGGCGTTGACGACAGCGCTGGCCGAGCTGCACGTCAACGGGGTCACCATCGACTGGGAGCGGCTGTTCGCCGGACGTGACGCCCAGCGGGTGGAGCTGCCCACCTACGCCTTCCAGCGACAGCGCTACTGGCTGGAGGACAAGGCAGAGGCGGCAGACGGCCCCACCGCTGCCGACAGCTTGGACTCCCGGTTCTGGGAAGCCGTTGAGCGCGAGGACCTGGAGGGGCTGGCGCGGACGCTGGCGGTGGAGGACGAGGCGCAGCAGTCGTCGTTGATGGCGTTGCTTCCGACGCTGTCGTCGTGGCGGCGTCAGCAGCGTGAGCAGGCCACGGTGGACGGCTGGCGTTACAAGGTGGTCTGGCAGTCCATGGCGTCCGCCGCCGAGGCCTCGCTCTCGGGTGCCTGGCTCGTCGTCCTTCCCGCGTCGCATGCCGATGACGCGCTCGTGTCCGCCACGGTGAAGGGGCTGGAGGCGAGCGGCGCCGATGTCGTGCCGGTGGTGTGGGGCAGGTCTGATGACGATCGTGGCATGGTGGCGGAGCGGCTGCGCGCGGGGCTTGACGGGGCGGGGCTGGAGCCGTCCGAGGCGGTGGGTGTGCTCTCGCTGCTGGGGTTGGACGAGTCGGGGCATGGCGCGTTCGGGGTGGTGCCGGCCGGGCTGGCGGCGATGGTGGGGTTGGTTCAGGGGCTGGGCGACGCCGGTGTGGTGGCACCGCTGTGGTGTGGTACGCGGGGTGCGGTGTCGGTGGGGCGTTCCGACCGGCTGGTGAGTCCTGCCCAGGCCACGGTGTGGGGGCTGGGGCAGATTGTCGCGGCGGAATATCCGCAGCGCTGGGGTGGCGTCGTCGACCTTCCCGAGACCGTGGACTCTCGGGCGGTGGCGCGTCTGGCCGGGGTGTTGGCCGGTGCGGACGGTGAGGATCAGGTCGCGCTGCGTGGCTCCGGGGTGTTTGTGAAGCGGCTGGTGGGTGCGTCCGTGCCCGAGGAAGCGGATGGCCGGGCGTCCTGGCGTCCGCGTGGTTCGGTGCTGGTGACCGGTGGCACGGGTGCGCTGGGTGGTCATGTGGCGCGGTGGCTGGCGGAGCGTGGTGCTGAGCATCTGGTGCTGACGAGTCGTCGTGGTATGGAGGCCGAGGGTGCCGCCGGCTTGAAGGCGGAACTCGAGGCTCTGGGCGCCCGGGTGACGGTGGCCGCGTGTGACGCGGCGGACCGTGAGGCGCTGGCCGCGGTGCTGGACGGGATTCCGGCGGAGTTCCCGTTGGATGCGGTGGTGCATACGGCGGGTGTGCTGGACGACGGTGTGATCGACGCGCTGACGGTGGGACGCGCGGCCGGGGTGTTGCGTCCGAAGGTGGACGCGGCGCGGAATCTGCATGAGCTGACCGCCGGGATGGACCTGTCGGCGTTCGTGCTGTTCTCCTCGGTGGCAAGCACGTTGGGCGGTCCCGGCCAGGGAAGTTACGCGGCGGGTAACGCCTTCTTGGACGCGCTCGCGCTGCAGCGGCGTGCGGATGGTCTTCCGGCCACCTCCATCGCTTGGGGCGCCTGGGCCGGAAGCGGCATGGCGATCGACGGGGACCTCGAAGAGCACATGAGGCGGGGCGGCATGGTCCCGATGAACCCGGAGTTGGCCATCTGCGCACTGCAGCGCGCTCTTGACGTGGACGACACCTTCGCCCTTGTCTTCGATGCCGCATGGGAGCGCCTGGCGGAAGAGCTGAAGGGGGCTCGGCCGGCACCGTTGCTGAGTGAACTGCTCAAGACGGCGCCTTCCAACGCATCACCGGTGCCCTCGGACCTGGTATCGGCCGAGTCGGCCGCGGCGGAGCTGCGTACGAGTCTGGAGGGGCTCTCCTCGGTGAAGCGTCAGCGTTCCCTCCGCAAGCTGGTCCGGCAGCACGTCGCCGCGGTCCTGGAGCACACGACGCCTGACAGTATCGAGAGCGACCGGTCGTTCAGGGAGCTCGGGTTCGACTCGCTGACGGCCGTTCAGCTCCGTAACGCGTTGGGCGCGATCACTGGTCTGGACCTACCGACTACGTTGGTATTCGACTACCCGAACCTCACCGCACTGGCCGCGCATCTGGAGACGAGCATGTTTCCGCAGGGCGGTGCGGTCGAGCAGAGCGACCCAGAAGAGGACCGGATACGCGAGGCGTTGGCCTCTGTTCCGCTCGCGCGTCTCCGTGAAGCCGGACTAGTGGATGTCCTGCTGGAACTCGCCCACACCTCAGAGAACGTTTCTGAGCCGGCGCCGCAAGAAGGAACGAATAGCGCGCTCGACGCGATGGATGTCGATGATCTCGTCCAGAGGGCACTGGGCGGCGCGGACCTTTGATGTTTTTGGAAGTGTGGAGATACTGATGGCTACGTCCTCCGAAAGAGTTGTCGAAGCGCTGCGTGCTTCTTTGCGGGAGAACGACCGCCTTAAGCTGCAGAACCAGCGCCTGGTCGCGGCATCGAAAGAGCCCATCGCCATTGTCGGCATGAGTTGCCGCTTCCCCGGAGGCGTGCGCACCCCGGAGCAACTGTGGCGGCTGGTCGCGGATGCCGTCGACGCCATCTCCGGGTTCCCGGAGCACAGGGGCTGGGACACCGAGGTGCTGTACCACCCGGACCCGGACAACCCGGGGACGAGCTACACCCGAGAAGGCGGCTTCATCTACGAGGCCGACCAGTTCGACCCGCAGTTCTTCGGTATGTCTCCCCGTGAGGCTGCGGCGACCGACCCGCAGCAGCGATTGGTCCTGGAAGCGTCGTGGGAGGTGATCGAGCGAACCGGGATCGACCCGCTGTCTCTGCGTGGCAGGCCGGTCGGGGTTTTCGTGGGCACGAACGGCCAGGACTACGCGAGTCATGTCTATGAGGTAGGGGGTGAACTCGACGGCTACCTGACGAATAGTTCGGCCAGTGTGGTGTCGGGCCGCATCTCGTACACCCTCGGTCTCGAGGGGCCTGCGGTGACGCTGGACACGGCGTGTTCGTCGTCGCTGGTGGCGTTGCATCTGGCGGTGCAGGCGTTGCGGCAGGGCGAGTGCGAGCTGGCGCTGGCCGGCGGCGTGACGGTGATGTCGTCGCCGGGTACCTTCGTGGAGTTCAGCCGTCAGCGTGGGCTGGCGCCGGATGGCCGGTGCAAGCCGTTCGCGGACGGGGCGGACGGCACGGGCTGGGGCGAGGGTGTGGGCATGCTGCTGGTGGAGCGGCTGTCGGACGCGCGGCGCAACGGCCACAAGGTGCTGGCCGTCGTCCGGGGCTCGGCGGTGAACCAGGATGGTGCCTCGAACGGCATGACCGCGCCGAACGGTCCGTCGCAGCAGCGGGTGATCCGGCAGGCGCTGGCCAGTGCGGGGCTGTCGGCCGCCGAGGTGGACGCGGTGGAGGCGCACGGTACGGGTACGAAGTTGGGTGACCCGATCGAGGCGCAGGCGCTGCTCGCGACATATGGGCAGGGCCGGCCGGAGGGTCGGCCGCTGTTGCTGGGGGCCATCAAGTCGAATATCGGTCATACGCAGGCCGCGGCGGGTGTGGCTGGTGTGATCAAGATGGTGATGGCGATGCGGCACGGTGTATTGCCGAAGGTGCTGCATGTGGATGAGCCGTCGCGGCAGGTGGACTGGTCGGCGGGTGAGGTGCGGCTGCTGACCGAGACCACCCCGTGGCCGGAGACGGACCGGCCGCGCCGGGCCGGTATCTCTTCCTTCGGCGTGAGTGGCACCAACGCGCACACCATCATCGAGCACGCCCCGGAAGCCGACCGTGATGGACAGCCTGAGGCGATGGGCCCCAAGGCGGGCGAGGGCAAGCGGCCCGCTGTCCTGCCATGGCTGGTGTCCGGCAAGAGCACGGAGGCGCTCGCCGCCCAGGCGGGTCAGCTCCACGCCCATCTGAGCGCCCACTCAGAGCTGGATGTGGCGGATGTCGGCTTCTCCCTGGCCACGACCCGTACGGCTTTCCAGCACCGCGCAGCCCTGGTCGCCGGGGACCGAGACGAATTCCTCCGCGCCCTGGAGGCCCTGACCAACGGCGAAAGTTCCGCTCAGGTCGTTGTTCAGGGCGTAGTACGGAGCGAGGGCACGCTCGCGTTCCTGTTCTCGGGTCAGGGTGCGCAGCGTCTTGGCATGGGGCGGGAGCTGTACGAGACGTTCCCGGTCTTCGCTGACGCGTGGGACGAGGTGTGCGCGCATCTGGACGGTCTGCTGGATCGTCCGTTGCGGGAGGTGGTGTTCGCCGCCGAGGGCAGCGCGGACGCCGACTTGCTGGACCAGACGGCGTTCACGCAGCCCGCGCTGTTCGCGGTCGAGGTGGCGTTGTTCCGGTTGCTGGAGCACTGGGGGGTCACCCCGGATGTGGTGATCGGTCACTCCATCGGTGAGATCGCCGCCGCGCATGTGGCGGGGGTGTTCTCGCTGGAGGACGCCTGCACGCTGGTGGCGGCTCGTGGCCGGTTGATGCAGGGACTGCCCGAGGGTGGGGCGATGGTGGCCATCGAGGCGTCGGAGGAGGAGATCGCTCCGTCGCTGGCCGGGCGTGAGGCCGAGGTGAGCATCGCCGCGGTCAACGGTCCGACGGCCGTGGTCATCGCGGGTGATGAGGCGGTGGCGCTGGAGATCGCCGGGCAGTGGGCGGAGCGGGGCCGCAAGATGCGCCGTCTGCGGGTCAGCCACGCGTTCCACTCGCCGCGTATGGACGCCATGCTGGACGACTTCCGCAAGGTCGTCGACGGGCTGTCGTTCGCCCCGCCCTCCATCGATGTGATCTCCAATGTCACCGGTGGGGTGGCCTCGGACACTGAGGTGTGTTCCCCGGAGTATTGGGTGCGGCACGTGCGGGAGGCGGTGCGCTTCCTGGATGGGGTGCGGGCACTGATGAGGCAGGGTGTGACCACCTTCCTGGAGGTGGGCCCCGATGGCGTACTCTCGGCGATGGCGCAGGACTGTCTGACGGAACGGGCCGAGCCTGCCTCGGCGCCCGTGACCGTGCCGGTGCTGCGCAAGGACCGCTCGGAGGCAGCGGCCCTGATCACGGCGCTGGCACAACTGCATGCGCACGGGGCCGATGTCGCCTGGGCGTCGGCCTTCGACGGCCTCGGGGCCCGCAGGGTCGACCTGCCGACCTACGCGTTCCAGCGTCGGCGCTACTGGATCGAGAAGTCCACCGCCGCGGTCGGCGCAGATGCCGGAGTCCGGGACGAGGTGGACGCGCGGTTCTGGGAGGCGGTGGAGCGCGAGGATCTCCAAGCGCTGGCACACGCGCTGGACTTCGACGACGAGGCGTCGTTGGGCGCGGTGTTGCCGGCTCTGTCGGCGTATCACCGCAGCAGTCGTGATCAGTCGACGATTGACGGCTGGCGTTATCGGGTGTCGTGGAAGCCGGTTCCGGACGCGGCCGAGGGGTCGTTGTCGGGGACGTGGTTGGTGGTGGTTCCGGCGTCCCGTGCCGGGGATGAGCTGGTGTCGCAGGTTGTGGCCGGGCTCGAGCGGCATGGCGCGGGTGTGGTGTCGCTGGTGGCGGATGAGCGGGACCTGGACGCGGGTGTGCTGGCGGCGCGGCTGCGTGAGGCGGTCGCGGAGGTGCCCGAGCTGGATGGTGTGCTGTCGCTGCTGGCTCTGGAGGAGGAGCCCTGCCCGGGGTATCCGGGGCTGTCGGGTGGTTATGCGCTGAGTTTGGTGCTGGCGCAGGCGATGGTTGAGGTGGATGTTCCGGCTCGGTTGTGGTGCGGTACGCGTGGCGCGGTGTCGGTGGGGCGCTGGGATCGGCTTGCCGGGGTGGTGCAGTCGCAGGTGTGGGGTCTGGGGCGGGTTGTGGGGTTGGAGCACTCGGCGGTGTGGGGTGGTCTGGTTGATGTGCCGGAGTCGCTGGATGAGCGTGGTGTGGCGCGGCTGGCTGGTGTGCTGTCGGCCGGGGACGGTGAGGACCAGGTCGCGGTGCGGGGCTCGGGTGTGTTCGCCAGGCGTCTGGTGCGGGCTGACGCGGGTGAGGGAGCGGAGCGGCCGTGGCGGGCGCGCGGCACCGTGCTGGTGACCGGCGGCACGGGTGCACTGGGTAGTCGGGTGGCGCGCTGGGTGGTGCGTCAGGGTGCCGAGCATGTGGTGCTGACCAGCCGCCGTGGTGCTGAGGCGCCGGGCGCCGGCGAGCTGCGGGATGGGCTCGAGGCGCTGGGCGCGCGGGTGACCGTGGTGGCGTGTGATGTGACCGATCGTGAGGCGTTGGCTGGTGTTCTTGCGTCCGTTCCGGAGGAGTTTCCGCTCAGTGCGGTGTTCCATGCGGCGGGTGTTGAGCAGGCGGCTGAGCTTCGGGGGATGAGTCTGTCGGACGCGGCGGCGGTGGTGTCCGGGAAGGCCGCGGGGGCGGCGTGCCTGAATGAGTTGCTGGGTGAGCGTGAGCTGGACGCGTTCGTGGTCTTCTCGTCGATCGCCGGTGTGTGGGGCAGTGGTGGCCAGGCCGCTTACGGTGCGGCCAATGCCTATCTGGACGCGCTGGTGGAGGACCGCCGTGCGCGGGGTCTCGCCGGTACCGCTGTGGCCTGGGGTCCCTGGGCCGAGGGCGGTATGGCAGCAGCGGAGGGGGTGGAATGGGGACTCGCCCGTCGTGGCCTGCTCGCCATGGATCCGGCCTTGGCCCTTGCCGCCTTGCGGGGCGCGATCGCGGGTGACGATGGCGCGGTGACGGTCGCGGATATGGACTGGGAGCGGTTTGCCCCCTCGTTCACCCTGGGGCGACCGAGCCCGTTGATCGGTGACCTCCCCGAGGTCGCGAAGGTCCTTGAGGCCGTGAGTGCGCCCGGCGGGGCAAATACTTCGGCGGGCCTGCGGGAGCGGTTGACCGGGCTGACCGGGGCGGAGACCGACAGGGCCCTGCTCGATCTGGTGCGTGGCCATGTGGCTGCGGTCCTCGGGTTTGCCGGTGGGGAGGTGGTTGAGCCCGATCGTGCGTTCAAGGAGTTGGGTTTCGACTCGCTGACGGCGGTGGAGTTCCGTAACCGGCTGAACGCGGAGACCGGGTTGGTGCTGCCGGCCACGCTGGTCTTCGACTACCCGAGCGCCGCGGTGCTGGCCGGTCATCTGCGTGCCGAGGTGCTGGGGACGCAGGACGCGGTGGCCGTGCCGTCGGCGGTGGCGGTCCCGGTCGATGACGACCTGATCGCGATCGTCGGGATGAGCTGCCGCTTCCCGGGCGGTGTGCGCAGCCCGGAGGAGCTGTGGAACCTCGTGGCGGCCGGTACGGACGCCATCACGGACTTCCCCTCCGACCGTGGCTGGGATGTCGAGGGGATGTACGACCCCGACCCGGAGCGGTCGGGCACGTTCTACGCCCGCGAGGGTGGGTTCCTGGACGGGGCGGGCGAGTTCGACGCGGCGTTCTTCGGGATCTCGCCGCGTGAGGCGCTCGCCATGGATCCGCAGCAGCGGCTGCTGCTGGAGACCTCGTGGGAGGCGTTCGAGCGGGCCGGTATCGACCCGGCGTCCCTGCGCGGCAGCCAGATCGGCGTCTACGTGGGAGCCGCGACCTCCGGCTACGGAATGGGGCTGCAGGAGATTCCCGAGGGGCTGGAAGGGCAGCTGCTGACCGGCAGCGCCACCTCCGTCGTGTCGGGCCGCATCTCCTACACCCTCGGCCTCGAGGGACCCGCGCTGACGGTGGACACCGCGTGCTCGTCGTCGCTGGTGGCCCTGCACCAGGCCGCGCAGGCGGTGCGCCAGGGTGAGTGTGAGATGGCGCTCGCCGGTGGTGTGACGGTGATGGTTTCACCGGACGCCTTCGTGGAGTTCAGCCGTCAGCGTGGTCTTGCCCCTGACGGCCGGTGCAAGCCGTTCGCGGACGCGGCGGACGGCACGGGCTGGTCCGAGGGTGTGGGCATGCTGCTCGTGGAGCGGCTGTCGGATGCCCGGCGCAACGGCCACCAGGTGCTGGCGGTCGTGCGGGGCTCCGCCGTGAACCAGGACGGCGCTTCGAACGGTCTGACGGCCCCCAACGGTCCCTCGCAGCAGCGGGTGATCCGGCAGGCACTGGCGAACGCTCGGCTGTCGGCCTCCGAGGTGGACGCGGCGGAGGCCCACGGCACCGGCACCATGCTCGGTGACCCGATCGAAGCGCAGGCGCTGCTGGCGACGTACGGCAAGGACCGGCCGGAAGGCCGCCCGCTCTGGCTCGGCGCGCTGAAGTCGAACATCGGTCATACGCAGGCCGCAGCGGGTGTGGCTGGTGTGATCAAGATGGTGATGGCGATGCGGCACGGTGTGCTGCCGAAGGTGCTGCACGTGGACGAGCCGTCGCGGCAGGTGGACTGGTCGGTGGGCGAGGTGCGGCTGCTGACGGAGGCCACCGCGTGGCCGGAGACGGGTCAGCCGCGCCGGGCCGGTGTCTCCGCGTTCGGTGTGAGCGGCACCAACGCGCACACCATCATTGAACAGGCCCCGGTGTACGACGAGGCGGTGCGGGACGAGGCTCCCGCCGAGGACCACGGCGTCCTTCCCTGGGCGCTCTCCGCCCGGAGCCCGGAAGCCCTGCGCGCCCAGGCCGAACGGCTGAGGTCGTATCTGATGGAGCGCACCGAACTGGGCGCGCTGGATGTGGGTTACTCATTGGTGGCGACGCGCTCGGCCCTCGAACACCGTGCGGTGGTCACGGCCGCGGATCGCGCGGAACTGCTTCGCGGACTCGAGGCTGTCGCGGCCGGTGAGACCGCCCCGGGAGTGGTCCAGTCCGCCGCGCGCACATCGGGTTCGACGGCGTTCCTGTTCTCGGGTCAGGGTGCGCAGCGCCTGGGCATGGGGCGGGAGTTGTACGAGGCGTTCCCGGTGTTCGCGCGGGCGCTGGACGAGGTGTGCGCGCATCTGGATGTGGTGCTGGACCGGCCGCTGCGCGAGGTGGTGTTCGCGGCGGAGGGGAATGCGGATGCGGAGTTGCTGGATCAGACGGCGTTCACCCAGCCGGCGCTGTTCGCGGTCGAGGTGGCGTTGTTCCGGTTGCTGGAGCACTGGGGTGTCACCCCGGACGTGGTGATCGGTCACTCGATCGGTGAGATCGCGGCCGCGCATGTGGCGGGGGTGTTCTCGCTGGAGGACGCGTGCGCGCTGGTGGCGGCTCGTGGCCGTCTGATGCAGGCGCTGCCCGAGGGCGGCGCCATGGTGGCGGTGCAGGCGTCGGAGGAGGAGATCGTTCCGTTGCTTGCCGGTCGTGAGGCCGAGGTGAGCATCGCCGCTGTCAACGGCCCGACCGCTGTCGTGATCGCCGGTGATGAGGGCGCGGTGCTGGAGCTTACCGCGCAGTGGGCGGAGCAGGGGCGTAAGACGCGTCGGCTGCGGGTGAGCCACGCCTTCCACTCGCCGCGTATGGACGCGATGCTGGACGACTTCCGCAAGGTCGTCGACGGGCTGTCGTTCACCCCGCCCTCGATCGCGCTGGTTTCCAACGTGTCGGGCAAGTCGGCGGGTGCCGAGGTGTGCTCGCCGGAGTACTGGGTGCGGCACGTACGGGAGGCCGTGCGGTTCGCGGATGGAGTACGGGCACTGGAGGCTCAGGGCGTGACCACCTTCCTGGAGGTGGGCCCCGATGGTGTGCTCTCGGCGATGGCACGAGAGTGCCTGACGGCGGAGGAGACATCGGCCTCGGTCGTCGTGCCGGCGCTGCGCAAGGACCGCCCTGAGCCCCAGGCGTTGACGACGGCGCTCGCCGAACTCCACGTCCACGGCGTCACCGCCGACTGGAAACACCTCTTCTCCGGACGCGGCGCGCGGAAGGTCGAGCTGCCCACCTATGCCTTCCAGCGACAGCGCTACTGGCTGGAGAACTCGGGCAGGGCGACAGGCGGCTCCGCCGCCGACAGCGTGGACGCCCGGTTCTGGGAAGCCGTTGAGCGCGAGGACCTGGGCGCGCTGGCCGAGGCGCTGGACATCGACGGGACAGGCTCGCTCGGCGAACTGCTGCCCGCGCTGTCGTCGTACCGTCGGCAGCAGCACGACCGGGCCACGGTCGAGGGCTGGCGTTACCGCGTCTCCTGGAAGCCGGCCCCGGACCTGGCCACCGTCTCTCTTCCGGGGACCTGGTTGCTGGTCGTGCCCGCTGGTCTGGCGAATGGCGACGTCACCACGTCGATCAGCCAGGGGTTCGAGAACCACGGCGCCCGGGTGGTACCGGTGGCGGTGGCCGCGGACGCGGACACCGACGGGCTCGCCCAGGCACTGCTCGGCGCGCTCGACGGCGAGTCCGAGGTCGGCGTGATGTCGCTGCTCGCTCTGGATGAGGAGCCGTACGCCGGGCAGCCGGTGGTCGCGGCGGGACTCGCGCTGACGCTGCGGCTGGTGCAGGCCCTGGCAGGGCTGGACATGGACGTTCGGCTGTGGTGCGCTTCGCGGGGCGCGGTCTCGGTGGGGCGTTCGGACCGGCTCACCAGCCCGGTGCAGGCGGAGGTGTGGGGCCTCGGCCGGGTCGCGGCCCTGGAGCATCCGCGAATGTGGGGTGGACTGGTCGATCTGCCCGAGGTACTCGACGAGCGCGCCGTCGGGCGGCTGGCCGGTGTGCTGTCCGCCGAGGGCGCCGAGGACCAAGCGGCGGTTCGGGGCTCCGGAGTGTTCGTTCCGCGGTTGGTGCGTGTCGTGTCGTCGGGTGGTGGAGCCTGGCGGCCGAGCGGCTCGGTTCTGGTGACCGGAGGTACGGGGGCGTTGGGCGCGCATGTGGCCCGTTGGGTGGTGACCGAGGGCGCGGAGCACGTCGTCCTCACCAGCCGTCGCGGCCTGGCGGCCGACGGTGCGCCCCAGCTGAAGGCGGAACTCGAGGCCATGGGTGCGCTGGTCTCGGTGGTCGCGTGTGATGTGGCGGACCGCGAAGCGCTCGCCGAGGTGCTGGCAGGCATCCCCGAGCGGTTCCCCCTGCGCGGGGTGGTGCACGCGGCCGGTGTGCTGGACGACGGTGTACTGGACGGTCTGTCCGTCGACCGGGTCGCCGGGGTGCTCGGTGTGAAGGTGGAGGGCGCCTGGCATCTGCACGAGCTGACGGCAGATCTGGATCTCGACGCGTTTGTGCTGTTCTCATCGTTCGCCGGCGTCGTGGGCGGCGCCGGCCAAGGGGCTTACGCGGCGGCGAACGCCTACTTGGACGCGCTCGCGGCCCTGCGTCGTGGGGTCGGGCTGGCTGGTACGGCGGTCGCCTGGGGACCATGGGCTGAGGCCGGTATGGCCGCGGAGGGCCGTGCCGAGGAACGGCTGCGGGGCGGCATGGTGTCCCCGATGGCCCCCTCCCTGGCTGTGGCGGCCCTGCGTTGGGCCGTCGGCCATGACGCGGCATCACTCGTCGTCGCGGACGTCGACTGGGAGCGTCTGGCTCCCGGACTGGCCGGGGCCGGCGGTGGAGCTCTCCTCGGTGACATCCCCGAGGTGCGCAAGCACCTGACCACGGTCAACGGCGGTGCCACAACGGAGGCGGCCACATTCGCCGAGACGCTCGTAGGACTCTCGGCGGCCGAGCGGAACCAGGCCGTGCTGGACCTGGTGCGAGGCCACGCGGCCGCCGTACTCGGCCACACCTCGGTGGAGGCGGTCGAGCCCGGCCGGGCCTTCCGCGACCTCGGGTTCGACTCCCTCACCGCGGTCGAGCTGCGCAACCGGCTGGACCTCGCGACGGGGCTGCGTCTCCCGGCCACGCTGGTCTTCGACTATCCGAGCGCCGTCGAACTGGCCGACTACCTGGACGCCGAGGCGTTCGGCACCACCCAGCCGGCCGTGGCCGCGGCCGAGCCGAGGGCCGTCGCCGTGGACAGTGACCCGATCGCGATCGTCGCGATGAGCTGCCACTTCCCCGGGGATGTCCATACCCCGGAGGAGCTGTGGCGGCTGGTCGCCGAGGGCGGCGACGCCATCGCCGAGTTCCCCGCCGACCGCGGTTGGGACCTCGACGGGCTGTACGACCCCGACCCCGAGCGGTTCGGCACGTCCTACGCACGCGAGGGCGGCTTCCTCTACGGCGCCCCGGACTTCGATGCGGGGTTCTTCGGGATCTCGCCGCGCGAGGCGCTGTCCATGGACCCGCAGCAGCGGCTGCTGCTGGAGACGTCGTGGGAGGCGTTCGAGGGGGCCGGTATCGCTCCGGAGTCGCTGCGGGGCACCCGGGCGGGTGTGTTCGTCGGCACGAACGGCCAGGACTACGCCGGGTTGTGGATGGACGCGCAGGGTGAGCTCGAAGGCCACCTGGGCACGGGAAGCGCGGCCAGCGTGGCGTCGGGGCGCATCTCCTACACCTTCGGTCTCGAGGGACCCGCGGTGACGGTGGACACCGCGTGCTCCTCGTCGCTCGTGGCACTCCACATGGCCATGCAGGCGCTGCGCCAGGGCGAGTGTGATCTGGCGTTGGCCGGTGGTGTGTCGGTGATGTCGACACCGGGTGCGTTCGTGGAGTTCAGCCGTCAGCGTGGACTCGCTCCCGACGGTCGGTGCAAGCCGTTCTCCGACGGGGCGGATGGCACCGGGTGGGGCGAGGGCGTCGGCATGCTGCTCGTGGAGCGGCTGTCGGATGCGCGGAAGAACGGTCATCCGGTGCTGGCGATCGTGCGTGGCAGCGCCATCAACCAGGACGGTGCGTCGAACGGCCTGACGGCGCCCAACGGTCCGTCGCAGCAGCGGGTCATCCGGCAGGCGCTGGCCAGTGCCGGGCTATCGGCGGCCGACGTGGACGTGGTGGAGGCGCACGGTACGGGTACGTCGCTGGGTGACCCGATCGAGGCGCAGGCGCTGCTGGCAACCTACGGTCAGGGGCGGCCCGAGGGGCAGCCGCTGTGGCTGGGTGCCATCAAGTCGAACATCGGTCATACGCAGGCGGCCGCCGGTGTCGCCGGGGTCATCAAGATGGTGATGGCCATGCGTGAGGGCGTGTTGCCGAAGATCCTTCACCTGGGTGAGCCGTCGCGGGAGGTCAACTGGTCGGCGGGTGAGGTGCGTCCGCTGACGGAGGCCACCGCGTGGCCGGAGACGGGCCGGCCGCGCCGGGCGGGTGTCTCCTCGTTCGGCCTGAGCGGCACCAACGCGCACACCATCATCGAACAGGCCCCCGCTGTGGCGGAGTCCGAGGTCTCGGACACCGCGACCCCCGGAACGGCCGAGTCGATGGACGTGGTGCCGTGGCTGGTCTCCGGGAAGAGCCCGGAGGCGCTGCGGGCGCAGGCCGAACGGCTGCACGCGCATGTGGCGGCCCGGGCCGACCTCGGGACGCTGGACGTGGGGCACTCGCTGGCAACCCGCTCGGTGTTCGAGCACCGGGCCGTGCTGGTCGGCGGGGACCGGGAAGACCTGCTGCGTGGTCTCGAGGCCGTGGCCGGGCGTGGGATCGCCTCCGGCGTCGTCCAGGGGCAGGCGGTACCGGGCGGCAAGACGGCGTTCCTGTTCTCGGGTCAGGGCGCGCAGCGCCTGGGCATGGGGCGGGAGTTGTACGAGGCGTTCCCGGCGTTCGCGCAGGCGTTGGACGAGGTGTGCGCGCATCTGGATGTGGTGCTGGACCGCCCGCTGCGTGAGGTGGTGTTCGCGGCCGAGGGCAGTGCGGATGCCGAACTGCTGGATCAGACGGCGTTCACCCAGCCCGCGCTGTTCGCCATCGAGGTGGCGCTGTTCCGGCTGCTGGAGCACTTCGGCATCACCCCGGATGTGGTGATCGGCCACTCCATCGGTGAGATCGCGGCCGCGCATGTGGCCGGGGTGTTCTCGCTGGAGGACGCGTGCACGCTGATCGCGGCCCGCGGCCGGCTGATGCAGGCGCTGCCCGAGGGCGGCGCGATGGTCGCCATCCAGGCATCCGAGGAGGAGGTCGCCGCCTCGATCGCCGGCCGCGAGCACGAGATGAGCATCGCGGCGGTCAACGGTCCGTCGGCAGTGGTGATCGCCGGGCATGCGGCCGGGGTCCAGGAGGTGGCGGACACATGGACGGCGAAAGGGGCAAAGACTAGGCGTTTGCGGGTCTCTCATGCGTTTCACTCTTGCCTCATGGACAGTATGTTGGACGCGTTCGGCCACGTGGTCCGTGAGGTCTCTTTTGAGCCGCCGACCATGGCGCTGGTGTCCAATGTCACCGGTGGGCTGGTATCGGAAGCGGAGACGTGTTCTCCGGAGTATTGGGTTCGGCATGTGCGTGAGGCGGTTCGGTTCGCGGATGGGGTACGTTCGCTTGAGGCGTTGGGTGTGACCAGGTTCTTGGAAGTGGGTCCCGATGGTGTGCTCACCGCGATGGTTCAGGACTGCCTCGCGGAAAGCGCCGAAGACACTTCGGCGGAAATGCTGGTTCCTGTGCTGCGCAAGCAGCGCCCCGAAACAGGGGCGTTGGTGACGGCGCTGGCCGAATTGCATGCGCACGGTGGCGCGGTGAACTGGGAATCGGTATTCGCGGACCGCGGTGCGGGCCAGGTGCAGTTGCCCACATACGCGTTCCAGCGCGAGCGGTTCTGGCCGGAGACGTCCGCGGCCGGTGGCGGCCGGGATGCCGGTTCGACCGCCGCGGATTCGGTGGACGCGCGATTCTGGGAGGCGGTCGAGCGCGAGGATCTCGAAGCGCTTGCCGGGGCGCTCGACGTCGACGGCAATACGCCGTTGAGCGCGGTTCTGCCCGCGCTGTCCGCGTATCACCGGAGCAACCGCGAGCAGTCGAGGATCGACGGCTGGCGCTATCGGGTGTCGTGGAAGCCGGTCGCTGACGTGACCGGTGGGTCGTTGCCGGGGACCTGGCTGGCGGTGGTTCCGGCGTCGCGTGCCGAGGACGAGCTGGTGGCAGGCGTTGTCTCCGGGCTCGAGCGGCATGGCGCGGATGTGGTGTCGCTGGTGGTGGATGAGCGGCACCTGGACGCCGGGGTGTTGGGCGAGCGGCTGCGTGAGGTGATCGCCGACGCGCCCGAGCTGGGTGGTGTGTTGTCGCTGCTCGCTCTGGACGAGGAGCCCTGCCCGGAACACCCCGCGCTGTCCGGCGGCATCGCTTCCACGCTGACGCTGGTGCAGGCGCTGGTGGAGGTGGGTGCCGGGGCCCCGCTGTGGTGTGCTTCGCGGGGTGCCGTGTCGGTGGGACGTTCCGACCGGCTCGCCGGCGTGACGCAGTCGCAGGTGTGGGGTCTGGGCCGGGTCGTGGGGCTGGAGCACTCCGAGGTGTGGGGTGGTCTGGTGGATCTGCCCGAGGTGCTGGACGAGCGTGCCGTGAGCCGGTTGGTGGGCGTGCTGTCCGCCGGGGGCGATGAGGACCAGGTCGCCGTGCGCGGTTCGGGAGTGTTCGTCCGGCGCCTGATGAGGGCTGAAGCTGGGGTCGCCGAGGGTGCGGAGCGGTCCTGGCGGGTTGGCGGCTCGGTGCTGGTGACCGGTGGTACGGGCGCGCTGGGCTCGCGGATCGCACGGTGGGCGGTGGGCCAGGGTGCCGAGCATCTGGTGCTGACCAGCCGTCGTGGTCTGGAGGCGCCGGGCGCGTCGGAGTTGCGTGCGGAGCTTGAGGGGCTGGGCGCCCGGGTGACCGTGGCGGCCTGCGATGTAGCCGACCGTGCGCAACTGGCCGCGGTGCTCGACGCCGTCCCGGAGGAGTTCCCGCTGCGGGCCGTCTTCCACGCGGCCGGTGTGGAGCAGGCCGCCGAGCTGGCGGGGATGAGTCTGGCGGACGCGGCGTCGGTGGTATCGGGGAAGGCGGCGGGAGCCGACCATCTGGACGCGCTGCTGGGCGACCGTGAACTCGACGCCTTCGTGGTCTTCTCCTCGATCGCCGGTGTGTGGGGCAGCGGTGGCCAGGCCGCGTACGGGGCGGCCAACGCCTACCTGGACGCGCTGGTGGAGGGCCGCCGCGCCCGGGGTCTTGCCGGTACCGCGGTGGCCTGGGGTCCCTGGGCCGAAGGCGGTATGGCGGCCGGGAGCGGAGGCGAGCAGCTGGCGCGTCGCGGACTGATCAGCATGGCGCCCGACCTGGCGATCGCCGCCTTGCAGGGCGCGATCGTGGGCGACGACGGTGTGGTGACGGTCGCGAACATGGACTGGAAACGATTCGCCCCCGCGTTCACGATGGAGCGGCCGAGCCCGCTCATTGGCGAGCTGCCCGAGGTCGTATCGGTTCTGGAACAGGCCCGTGCCGCCGAAGAAGGCAACGCCGAGGCCGGATCGCGGTTGCGGGAACGGCTCTCCGCACTGGCTCCTGGCGAGCGGGAGCGCGCCGTCCTCGACCTGGTACGCGGTCACGCGGCCGCGGTTCTCGGATTCTCCGGTATGGAAGGCGTGGAATCCGACCGCGCCTTCAAGGAATTGGGATTCGACTCGCTCACGGCGGTAGAATTCCGAAACCGGTTGAACGCGGACACCGGACTCCAGCTGCCGACCACGCTGGTCTTCGACTACCCCAACGCAAGGACTCTCGCAGAACACGTACGAGCGGGCGTACTGCCTGACGAAGGGACATCCGCTACTCCGCTGATCGCGGATCTGGAAAAACTCGAGGCATCACTTTCCACGGCTGAGCCGGACAACGCCGAGCGAATGGCCATCGCATCCCGACTCCAGGTGCTCCTCGCCAAGCTGAACGGTGGCGAGGGCGGGACGTCGGACACTGAGAGCATTACGCAGCGGCTTGACGGGGCGTCGGACGACGATCTCTTCGATTTCATCGAAAACGAGCTCAGCTAAATGTGACCGCCGAGGTGCAGTTCTCTGGCCTCCTTTCATTCTTCAGTCTTCTTTGACTCGTAACAGGCAAGGTTTTCATGGTGAACGAAGATAGGCTTCGGGACTACCTCAAACGGGTAACGGCAGATCTGCACCAAGCGCGCCAACGCCTGCGCGAGCTGGAGGCAGGAGAGCAGGAGCCCATCGCGATCGTGGCGATGAGCTGCCGTTTCCCGGGCGGTGTGGGGAGCCCCGAGGACCTGTGGCGGTTGGTGGCCGGCGGTGGTGACGCCATCTCCGACTTCCCGTCCAACCGTGGCTGGGACGTGGACGGGATGTACAACCCGGACCCCGAGAGCTCGGGCACGTTCTACTCCCGTGAGGGTGGCTTTCTCCACGACGTGGCCGAGTTCGACGCGGGCTTCTTCGGGATCTCGCCGCGTGAGGCCCTTGCCATGGATCCGCAGCAGCGGCTGCTGCTGGAGACCTCGTGGGAGGCGTTCGAGCGTGCGGGCATCGCTCCGGGGTCGGTGAAGGGCCGTCGGGGCGGTGTCTTCGTGGGAGCCTCGACCTCCGGCTACGGGGCCGATGTCGCTGAGCTCCCCGAGGAAGTCGAAGGCCATCTGCTCACGGGTACCTCGACTTCCGTCGTATCAGGCCGTATCGCGTACACCTTCGGTCTTGAAGGACCCGCGGTGACGGTGGACACCGCGTGTTCATCGTCGCTGGTCGCGCTGCATCTGGCGGCCCAGGCGCTGCGTCAGGGCGAATGCGACCTGGCACTTGCCGGTGGTGCGACGGTGATGTCGACCCCGGGCGCCTTTGTCGAGTTCAGCCGGCAGCGGGGGCTGGCCCCCGATGGCCGGTGCAAGCCGTACGCGGACGCGGCGGATGGCACGGGGTGGTCCGAGGGTGTCGGCATGCTGCTCGTGGAGCGGCTGTCGGACGCGCGGAAGAACGGCCACCCGGTGCTGGCCATCGTGCGGGGCTCGGCGGTCAACCAGGACGGTGCGTCCAACGGTCTGACGGCGCCGAACGGCCCGTCCCAGCAGCGCGTCATCCGGGACGCCCTGTCGAGCGCCCGGCTGGCCCCGTCCGACGTGCACGTGGTGGAAGGGCACGGGACCGGTACGTCCCTGGGTGACCCGATCGAGGCGCAGGCGCTGCTGGCCACCTACGGCCAAGAGCGGCCGGAGGGCCGCCCGCTGTGGCTGGGCGCGCTCAAGTCGAACATCGGTCACACGCAGGCCGCGGCCGGTGTGGCCGGTGTCATCAAGATGGTGATGGCGATGCGGCACGGGGTGCTGCCGCAGACGCTGCATGTGGACGAGCCCTCGCGCCAGGTGGACTGGTCGGTGGGCGAGGTGCGGCTGCTGACGGAGGCCACCGAGTGGCCCGAGACGGGTCAGCCGCGCCGGGCCGGTGTCTCCGCGTTCGGTGTGAGCGGCACCAACGCGCACACCATCATCGAGCAGGCCCCGCCGGTCGAGGACGAGGCCGAGGCGACCCCGGTGTCCGGGGGTGACACTGGGGTGGCCACGTGGCTGCTGTCAGGTCGTGACTCGGACGCGCTGCGGGCCCAGGCCGCCCGCCTCAAGGCGTTCCTGCTGGAGCGGACCGAGCTGAGCGCGCAGGACGTCGGCCATTCCCTGGTGGCGACCCGGTCGATGTTCGAGCACCGCGCGGTGGTGTCCGGTGCGAACCATGCGGAACTCCTCGCCGGGCTCGAAGCCGTGGCCACGGGCGATGTCGCTCCCGCCGTGGCCCAGGGCGTGGCGGGGACGGCCGTCAAGACGGCGTTCCTCTTCTCCGGTCAGGGCGCGCAGCGCCTTGGGATGGGCCGGGAGCTGTATGACGGCTTCCCCGTGTTCGCCCAGGCGCTGGACGAAGTGTGCGCGCACCTGGATGTCGTGTTGGACCGTCCGCTGCGTGAGGTGGTGTTCGCGGCGGAGGGGAGCGCGGACGCCGACCTCCTGGACCGGACGGCGTTCACCCAGCCCGCGCTGTTCGCCATCGAGGTGGCACTGTTCCGGCTGTTGGAGCACTGGGGCGTCACCCCGGATGTGCTGATCGGCCACTCCATCGGTGAGATCGCCGCCGCCCACGTGGCCGGGGTCTTCTCCTTGGAGGACGCGTGCACGCTGGTGGCGGCCCGCGGCCGGCTGATGCAGGCGCTGCCCGAGGGCGGCGCCATGGTGGCGGTGCAGGCGTCGGAGGAGGAGATCTCCGGATCGCTCGCCGGGCGTGAGGCCGAGGTGAGCATCGCCGCCGTCAACGGTTCCACCGCCGTCGTCATCGCCGGTGACGAGGCCGCGGTGCTGGAGATCGCGGCCCAGTGGTCGGAACAAGGCCGTAAGACGAGCCGGCTGAAGGTCAGTCACGCTTTCCACTCCCCGCGTATGGACGCGATGCTGGACGACTTCCGCCGTGTCGTGCGGGGGCTGTCCTTCCAGACTCCTACCCAGGCATTGGTCTCCAATGTCACCGGGGAGCCCGTTGGCGCCGAAGAAATCAGCTCGCCCGACTACTGGGTGCGGCATGTGCGCGAGGCCGTGCGCTTCGCCGACGGCATTCGCTCCCTCCACGCCCAGGGCGTGACCGCCTACCTGGAGGTCGGGCCCGATGGTGTGCTCTCGGCGATGGCCCGGGACTGCCTGGCCACCGAGTCGGCGTCGGCCCCGGTCGTGGTGCCCGTGCTGCGCAAGGGACGCCCCGACGCACAGGCTGTGATGGCCGCGCTGACCGAGGCCCACGTCCACGGTGTGACGGTGAACTGGGCGCAGGTCTTCGACGGGCGGGGCGCCCGCAGGGTCGAGCTGCCGACGTACCCCTTCCAGCGTCAGCGCTACTGGCTGGAGGGTACGAGCGCGGCGTCCAAGGGTTCCGCCGCGGACAGTGTGGACGCGCGGTTCTGGGACGCGGTGGAGCGCGAAGACCTGGAGGCGCTGGCCCAGGCGCTGGATGTCGACGGCGCCGGCTCACTCGGCGAGCTGCTGCCCGCGCTGTCCTCGTACCGGCGCCAGCAGCGTGACCGGGCCACCGTCGACGGCTGGCGGTACCGGATTTCATGGAAGCCGGTCTCGGAGATCCCCGCGGCCACCGTCTCGGGGACATGGCTCGTGGTCGTCCCCACCTCCGGTGTCGATGACACCTTCGGGGAGTCGGCGTCCGCCACTCTCCAGCGGCACGGTGCCGATGTCGTCCGCGTGGTGGCGGACGAGGGCGACCTTGCCCCCGGTGTGCTGGCCGAACGGCTGCGCGAGATCGCCACCGGCCTGCCCGGGATCGGCGGGGTGCTGTCCCTGGTGGGGCTGGACGAGCGGCCCTGCACCGAGCACCCGGTGGTCTCCCGTGGCCTGGCGCTGACCCTGACGCTGCTGCGGGCCCTGGCCGAGGCGGACATCGAGGCCCGACTGTGGTGCGGCACCCGGGGTGCCGTGTCGGTGGGCCGCTCCGACCAGCTCACCAGCCCCGCGCAGGCGGAGATTTGGGGCCTCGGCCGGGTCGCGGCCATGGAGCACCCGCGGATCTGGGGCGGCCTCGTCGATCTGCCGGAGACGCTGGACGAGCGCGCCGCCGCGCGACTGGCCTGGGCACTGTCCGCCGAGGGCGGCGAGGACCAGGTGGCGCTGCGCGGATCCGGAGCGTACGCCCGGCGCCTCTCCCGCATCACGGTCGGCAACGAGTCGGCCGAGCGCACGTGGCGGCCCCGGGGCTCGGTGCTGATCACCGGTGGCACCGGCGCCCTGGGCGCGCAGGTGGCGCGCTGGGCCGTGCGCGAGGGCGCCGAACACCTGGTGCTGACGAGCCGTCGCGGCCCGGCGGCCGAAGGCGCTTCCGAGCTCAAGGCCGAACTCGAGGAACTGGGCGCCGAGGTGACCGTCGCGGCCTGCGACGCCGCCGACCGGGACGCCCTCGCCGCGGTGCTGGCCGCCATACCCGAGCGGCATCCCCTGAGCGCCGTCGTGCACGCGGCGGGCATCCTGGACGACGGCGTGCTGGACCGCCTGACCATCGACCAGCTCGCCGGGACCCTGACCGCGAAGGTGGAGGGCGCGCGACACCTGCACGAGCTGACCGAAGGACTGTCGCTCGACGCGTTCGTGCTGTTCTCCTCCTTCGCCGGCGTCGTCGGCGGCGCGGGCCAGGCCGCCTACGCGGCGGCCAACGCCTACCTGGACGCGCTGGCGCAGCAGCGCCGCGCCCAGGGCCTGGCCGCCACCGCGGTCGCCTGGGGCCCGTGGGCCGAGAGCGGCATGGCCGCGAGCGGCCGTGCCGGGGACCGGATGCGCGGCGGGCCACTGCCTCCCATGACTCCCTCGCTGGCCGTGGACGCGCTGCGCTGGGCCGTCGGCCACGACGAGGCCGCGCTGGTCGTGGCCGACATCGACTGGACCGGCATGGCCTCGATGATGAGCGCGGGCCCCAGCGCCCTCGTCAGCGACATCCCCGAGGCACGCGAGTTCCTGACCGCCTCGGGTGGTGCCGCCGCCCGGACAGAGCCGGGATCCGGCCTGCCGGAACAACTGGCCGGACTCACGGACGCCGAACAGCGAGCCGTCCTGCTGGACCTCATCCGCACCCACGCGGCCTCGGCGCTCGGCCACTTCTCGGCGGACTCCGTCGAGCCCGGCCGTGCCTTCCGGGACCTCGGGTTCGACTCCCTCACCGCCATCGAGCTGCGCAACCGGCTCGACCTGGCCACCGGTCTGCGCCTGCCGTCGACCCTCATTTTCGACTACCCGACCGCCGAGGTGCTCGCCGGCCATCTGCTTCAGGAGCTGGGCGGAGCCCACACCGAGGCGGTCGGCTCGACGGTGGCGCACCGGGTGCGGCCCGATGACGACGACCCCATCGCGATCGTGGCGATGAGCTGCCGCTTCCCCGGAGGTGTCGAGACCCCGCAGGACCTGTGGCGGCTCCTGGCAGAGGGCGGCGACGCCATCGCCGGGTTCCCCGGCGACCGTGGCTGGGACGTCGAGGGGATGTACCACCCGGACCCCGAGCACCCGGGCACCTTCTACGCCCGCGAGGGCGGCTTCCTCTACGGGGCGCCCCAGTTCGACCCGGTGTTCTTCGGCATCTCGCCGCGCGAGGCCCTGGCCATGGACCCGCAGCAGCGGCTGCTGCTGGAGACGTCGTGGGAGGCGTTCGAGTACGCGGGCGTCAAGCCGGCCGCGCTGCGGGGCACCCGCACCGGTGTGTTCGTCGGCACCAACGGCCAGGACTACTCCACGATCATGCTCGACGCCCCCGAGGACTTCGGTGGCCATGTGGGCACGGGCAGCGCGGCCAGTGTGGTGTCCGGGCGTATCTCGTACACCTTCGGCCTCGAGGGGCCGGCGATGACGGTGGACACGGCGTGCTCGTCGTCGCTCGTGGCGCTGCATCTCGCGGTGCAGTCGCTGCGCCAGGGCGAGTGTGATCTGGCGCTCGCCGGTGGTGTGTCGGTGATGTCGACCCCGGGTGCCTTCGTCGAGTTCAGCCGCCAGCGCGGGCTGGCGCCCGATGGCCGGTGCAAGCCGTTCGCGGAGGGCGCGGATGGCACCGGCTGGTCCGAGGGCGTCGGCATGCTGCTGGTGGAGCGGCTGTCGGACGCGCGGAAGAACGGCCACCCGGTGCTGGCGGTGGTGCGAGGCAGCGCCATCAACCAGGACGGTGCGTCCAACGGCCTGACGGCGCCGAACGGCCCCTCGCAGCAGCGGGTCATCCGACAGGCGCTGGCCAGCGCCGGACTGTCGGCCGCCGAGGTGGACGCGGTCGAGGCGCACGGCACCGGTACGACGCTGGGCGACCCGATCGAGGCGCAGGCGCTGCTCGCCACCTACGGCCAGGAGCGGCCGGAGGGCCACCCGCTGTGGCTGGGCGCCATCAAGTCCAACCTCGGTCATACGCAGGCCGCGGCGGGCGTGGCCGGGGTCATCAAGATGGTGATGGCCATGCGTGCGGGCGTGCTGCCGATGACGCTGCATGTGGATGAGCCGTCGCGGGAGGTGGACTGGTCGGCGGGCGAGGTGCGGCTGCTGACGGAGGCCACCGTGTGGCCGGAGACGGGCCGGCCGCGCCGGGCCGGTGTCTCCTCGTTCGGACTGAGCGGGACCAACGCCCACACCATCATCGAGCAGGCTCCTGACCTGGAAGAGGCTGCGGCCTCCGAGGCGGTCGCGCCCGAGGCGCCGGTGTCGGCGGCCGTGGTGCCGTGGCTGGTTTCCGGGAAGAGCCGGGAGGCGCTGCGGGCGCAGGCCGAGCGGCTGTACGGGCATGTGGCGGCCCGCGAAGACGTCGGTGTGCTCGACGTCGGGCACACCCTGGCGGCCAGGTCGGAGTTCGAGCACCGGGCCGTGCTGGTGGGTGAGGACCGCGAGACCCTCCTGCGTAACCTGCAGGCTCTCGCGCAGGGCGGAATCGCCTCGGGAGCCGTCCAGGGACAGGCCGTAACCGGCGGAAAGTCGGCGTTCCTGTTCTCGGGTCAGGGTGCGCAGCGCCTGGGCATGGGGCGTGAGCTGTACGACGCCTTCCCGGTGTTCGCCCGTGCCTTGGACGAGGTGTGCGCCCATCTCGATGTGGTGCTGGATCGTCCGCTGCGGGATGTGGTGTTCGCGGCGGAGGGGAGCGCGGATGCCGAGCTGCTGGACCAGACGGCGTTCACTCAGCCCGCGCTCTTCGCCATCGAGGTGGCACTCTTCCGGTTGCTGGAGCACTGGGGTGTCGCCCCGGATGTGGTGATCGGTCACTCCATCGGCGAGATCGCGGCCGCGCATGTGGCGGGTGTGTTCTCGCTGGAGGACGCGTGCACGCTGGTGGCCGCTCGCGGCCGTCTGATGCAGGCCCTGCCCGAGGGCGGGGCGATGGTCGCCGTCCAGGCGTCGGAGGAGGAGATCGCCGGTTCGCTGGCCGGTCGTGAGGCCGAGGTGAGCATCGCCGCCGTCAACGGCCCGACGGCCGTGGTCATCGCCGGTGACGAGGAAGCGGCGCTGGAGATCGCCGGACAGTGGGCGGAGCAGGGCCGCAAGACCCGGCGCCTGCGGGTCAGCCACGCCTTCCACTCGCCGCGCATGGACGCGATGCTGGACGACTTCCGTGACGTCGTCACGGGCCTGTCCTTCCAGACACCGTCCATCGCCCTGGTCTCCAACGTGACGGGCGAGGCGGCGAGCCGTGACGAGGTGTGCACACCGGAGTACTGGGTCCGCCACGTCCGGGAAGCGGTGCGGTTCGCGGACGGCATGCGGGCACTCACCGCCCAGGGCGTCACCAGGTTCCTGGAGGTCGGCCCCGACGGCGTGCTGTCCGCGATGGCGCGCGACTGCCTGACGGCGGACCAGACCGCGGCCACGGCCGTGGTGCCGGTCCTGCGCAAGGACCGTCCCGAGACCCAGGCGCTGACGATGGCGCTGGCCGAACTCCACGTCCACGGAGCCTCGGTGGAGTGGGAGTCCGTGATCGCCGGGCGCGGTGCGCGGATGGTGGAGCTGCCGACGTACGCCTTCCAGCGCGAGCGGTTCTGGCCCGAGGTGTCCATCTCCCTCAGCGGCTTGAACACGTCGAGCGCCGTGGACTCGGTGGACGCGCGGTTCTGGGAAGCGGTCGAGCGCGAGGATCTCGAAGCGCTCGCCGAGACGCTCGACGTCGACGGCGAGACGCCGCTGAGCGCGGTGCTGCCCGCCCTGTCCACGTACCACCGCAACCGGCGTGACCAGTCCACGATCGACAACTGGCGCTACCGGGTGGCCTGGAAGCCGGTCTCGGACGTGGCCGATGGGTCGCTGTCGGGAACGTGGCTGGTGGTGGTTCCGGCCTCCCGCGCCGAGGACGACCTGGTGACGGAGACCGTCTCCGGGCTCGAGCGGCATGGCGCGGGCGTGGTGTCGCTGGTGGCCGACGAGCGGGACCTCGACGCCGAGACGCTGGGGGAGCGGCTGCGTGCGGCGACCGCCGACGCGCCCGCACTGAGCGGCGTGTTGTCGCTGCTCGCCCTGGACGAGGAGCTTTGCCCGGAGCACCCGGCGCTGTCGAACGGTCTCGCCCTGACGCTGACGCTGGTGCGGGCCATGGCGGACGCCGGAATCGAGGCTTCGCTGTGGTCCGGTACGCGGGGTGCCGTGTCGGTGGGCCGCTCCGAACGGCTCAGCCACCCGAAGCAGGCGATGGTGTGGGCGCTCGGCCGGGTGGCCGCGCTGGAGCTGCCGGAGCTGTGGGGCGGTCTGGTCGATCTGCCGGAGACGCTGGACGAGCGTGCGGTGGCGCGCCTGGCCGGTGTGCTGTCCGCCGAGGCCACCGAGGACCAGGTGGCGGTGCGCGGCTCGGGCGTGTTCGCACGCCGTCTGACGCGGTCGGCCGCACCCGTTGCTGACGGAACGACGTGGCGGGCGCGTGGCACGGTGCTGGTGACCGGCGGCACGGGTGCGCTGGGTGGGCAGGTGGCCCGCTGGCTGGTGGGCCAGGGTGCCGAGCATCTGGTGCTGACCAGCCGTCGTGGTCTGGAGGCGCCGGGCGCGGTCGAGCTGCGTGAGGAGCTGGAGGCGCTGGGTGCCCGGGTGACCGTGGCGGCCTGTGATGTGGCCGACCGTGAGCAGTTGGCCGCGCTGCTGGACGCCGTGCCGCAGGAGTATCCGCTGACGGCGGTCGTCCACGCGGCGGGTGCCAACGGAGTGGCGCCGCTGACGGAGACCGGGCTGGCCGACGCCGCCGCCGTGGTCTCCGGCAAGGTGGCCGGCGCCGTCAACCTGGACGAGCTGCTGGGCGACCGTGAGCTCGACGCCTTCGTGGTCTTCTCCTCGATCGCCGGTGTGTGGGGCAGCGGCGGCCAGGCCGCCTACGGTGCTGCCAACGCCTACCTGGACGCGCTGGTGGAGGACCGCCGTGCGCGGGGTCTCGCCGGTACGGCCGTGGCCTGGGGCCCCTGGGCCGAGGGCGGCATGGCGGCCGGAGACGAGGCCGACCATCTTGCGCGCCGCGGTCTGCCCGCGATGGTGCCCGGCCTGGCGATCGCCGCGCTGCAGGGGGCGATCGCGGGTGACGAGGGTGTGGTGACGGTCGCCGATGTGGACTGGGAGCGATTCGCCCCCGCGTTCACGATCGGGCGGCCGAGCCCGCTCCTCGGCGATCTGCCCGAGGTCCAGCGGGCACTGGCGAACGCCGAGAACGCCGAAGGCACCGGTACCGGTTCGGCACTGCGGGGGCGCCTGACGGGCCTCACCGAGGCCGAGATCGACCGGACTCTGCTCGACCTGGTGCGCGCCCATGCCGCGGCCGTCCTCGGCTTCGCGGGTGCGGAGGCGGTCGAGCCCGGCCGTGCGTTCAAGGAGCTGGGCTTCGACTCGCTCACGGCCGTTGAGTTCCGCAACCGGCTGAACGCGGAGACCGGGCTGGTCCTGCCGGCCACGCTGGTCTTCGACTACCCGAGCGCCACGGTGCTGGCCGGCCATCTGCGTGCCGAGGTGCTGGGGACGCAGGACGCGGTGGCCGTGCCGTCGGCGGTGGCGGTCCCGGCCGACGACGACCCGATCGCGATCGTCGGAATGAGCTGCCGCTTCCCGGGCGGTGTGCGCAGCCCGGAGGAGCTGTGGAACCTCGTGGCGGCCGGTACGGACGCCATCACGGACTTCCCCTCCGACCGTGGCTGGGATGTCGAGGGGATGTACGACCCCGACCCGGAGCGGTCGGGCACGTTCTACGCCCGCGAGGGCGGGTTCCTCGACGAGGCGGGCGAGTTCGACGCGGCGTTCTTCGGCATCTCGCCGCGTGAGGCGCTCGCCATGGATCCGCAGCAGCGGCTGCTGCTGGAGACCTCGTGGGAGGCGTTCGAGCGGGCCGGTATCGACCCGGCGTCCGTGCGCGGCAGCCAGATCGGCGTCTACGTCGGAGCCGCGACCTCCGGCTACGGAGCGGGGCTGCAGGAGATTCCCGAGGGGCTGGAAGGGCAGCTGCTGACCGGCAGCGCCACTTCGGTCGTGTCGGGCCGCATCTCCTACACCCTCGGCCTCGAGGGACCCGCGCTGACGGTGGACACCGCGTGCTCGTCGTCGCTGGTCGCCCTGCACCAGGCCGCGCAGGCGGTGCGCCAGGGCGAGTGCTCCATGGCGCTCGCCGGTGGCGTCACCGTGATGACCAGCCCGGCCGCCTTCGTGGAGTTCAGCCGCCAGCGCGGGCTCGCCCCCGACGGCCGGTGCAAGCCGTTCGCGGACGCCGCGGACGGCACCGGCTGGTCCGAGGGTGTGGGCATGCTGCTCGTGGAGCGGCTGTCCGACGCCCGGCGCAACGGCCACCAGGTGCTGGCCATCGTGCGTGGCTCGGCGGTGAACCAGGACGGTGCGAGCAACGGTCTGACGGCGCCGAACGGCCCCTCGCAGCAGCGAGTGATCCGCCAGGCCCTCGCCAACGCCCGGCTGTCGTCGGCCGACGTCCAGGTGATCGAGGCACACGGCACCGGAACGACGCTCGGTGACCCGATCGAGGCGCAGGCGCTGCTGGCCACCTACGGCCAGGAGCGCCCCGAGGACCTGCCGCTCTGGCTGGGATCGATCAAGTCGAACATCGGTCACACACAGGCCGCGGCCGGTGTCGCCGGTGTCATCAAGATGGTGATGGCCATGCGGCACGGTGTGGTGCCGCAGACGCTGCATGTGGATGAGCCGTCGCGCGAGGTGGACTGGTCGGCGGGTGAGGTTCGGCTGCTGACCGAGGCCGCCGCATGGCCCGAGACCGAGCAGCCGCGCCGGGCGGGTATCTCCGCGTTCGGTGTGAGCGGCACCAACGCGCACACCATCATCGAACAGGCCCCGGTCCAGGACGAGGCGGAGCCCGCCCCGGCCCCCGTCGACGACCACGGCATGGCCCCCTGGGCGCTCTCCGCCCGGAGCCCGGAAGCCCTGCGCGCCCAGGCCCAGCGGCTGCGAGCCCACCTTTCCGAGGGGGCCGAGTCCGGTGTGCTGGACATCGCCGAGTCGCTGGTCGCCACGCGATCGGTGTTCGAGCACCGTGCGGTGCTGCTGGGCACCGACCGCGAGACGCTGCTGCGTGGCCTGGAGACCGTCGCCGCCGGCGACGACGCCCCCGGCATCGTCCAGGGGCAGGCGGCCAAGGCCGGGAAGACCGCGTTCCTGTTCACCGGCCAGGGCGCGCAGCGCCTGGGCATGGGCCGGGAGTTGTACGGCGCCTTCCCGGTGTTCGCCCGTGCCCTGGACGAGGTGTGTGCGCACCTGGACGTGGTGCTGGACCGTCCGCTGCGCGAGGTGATGTTCGCGGAAGACGGCAGTGCGGAAGCCGCACTGCTCGACCAGACGGCCTTCACTCAGCCCGCGCTCTTCGCCATCGAGGTGGCACTCTTCCGGCTGCTGGAGCACTGGGGCATCACCCCGGATGTGCTGATCGGCCACTCCATCGGTGAGATCGCCGCCGCCCACGTGGCCGGGGTGTTCTCGCTGGAGGACGCCTGCACCCTGGTGGCCGCCCGAGGCCGACTGATGCAGGCGCTGCCCGAGGGCGGGGCGATGGTCGCCGTCGAGGCGTCGGAGGAGGAGATCGCCGGTTCGCTCGCCGGTCGTGAGGCCGAGCTGAGCGTCGCCGCCGTCAACGGCCCGACCGCCGTGGTCATCGCCGGTGACGAGGAAGCGGCGCTGGAGGTCGCCGGACAGTGGGCGGAGCGCGGCCGCAAGACCCGCCGCCTGCGGGTCAGCCACGCCTTCCACTCCCCGCACATGGACGCCATGCTGGACGGCTTCCGCGCCGTCGCGGAGACGCTCACCTACCACGGCCCGTCCACCGCGTTCATCTCGAACGTCACGGGTGAGCAGGCCGGTGCCGAAGAGGTGTGCTCGCCGGAGTACTGGGTGCGGCACGTGCGCGAGACCGTCCGCTTCCTCAACGGGGTGCGGACCCTCGAAGCCCAGGGCGTCACCACGTACATCGAGGTGGGCCCCGACGGCGTGCTGTCCGCGATGGCCCAGGACTGCCTGACCGAACCGGTCGACGACATCGCCGCCGAGGAGGCACCGGCCCCCCTGCTGGTCCCGGTGCTGCGCAAGGACCGTCCCGAGACGCAGGCGCTCGTCGCGGCCCTCGCCGACACACACGTCCACGGCGAAACCGTCGACTGGCGGGCCTTCTTCGCCGGACGTGGCGCCCGTCGCGTGGACCTGCCCACCTACGCGTTCCAGCACCAGCGTTACTGGCTGGAGTCCGGCACCGCCGCGGGAGACGCCGCCGCCTTCGGCCTCGACCCCGCCGATCACCCGCTGCTGGGCGGAGCCGTCCCCGTCGCGGGCACAGACAGCCTGGTCTTCACCGGAACGCTCTCGCTGCACACCCAGCCCTGGCTGGCGGACCATGTCCTGCGCGGCGAGGCGGTCCTGGCCACCACGGCCCTCGTCGAACTGGCGATTCGCGCCGGTGACGAGGTCGGCCTCGGCCATGTGGAAGAGCTCGTCAGCCAGGCGCCGCTGGCCCTTCCCCGAGGGAGCGGAGTCCAGATTCAGCTCGTCCTCGGCGAGGAGGACGAGTCCGGCACCCGTGCGCTGGAGATGTACTCGCGCGTGGCCGAGCCGGTGGACGAGGACGAGGACGAGTGGATCTGCCACGCCAGCGCTGTGCTCGCCCCCGAGCCGGACGATCTCGCCACCGCCGAAGGAGCGGTGCGCTTCGCCTCCGCCGCATGGCCCCCGCCCGGCGCCGAGCGCGTCGAGGTGGACGGCCTGTACGAGATGCTCGCCGAAGGCGGCCTCGTCTACGGACCTTCCTTCCGTGGCCTGCGAGCGGTGTGGCAGCGCGATGACGAGGTGTTCGCCGAGATCAGCCTGGCCGAGGAGTCCGTTGCGGAGGCCGAGCGGTTCGGGCTGCACCCGGCCCTTCTGGACGCGGCGCTGCAGCCGCTCGGCCTCGGAGTGCTGGACGGCGTGGGGCGCGGCCGCCTCCTGTTCAGCCTGGCCGGGGTGTCGCTGTACGCCTCCGGCGCCTCGGAGCTGCGTGTCCGGCTCGCCCGTACGGGCCCGGAGACCCTCTCCCTGGCCGCGATCGACGGAGCCGGCGAGGCCGTGGTCTCCGCCGACACGCTGACGCTGCGCCAGGTCGCCACGGAGCAGTCGGAGCTCCCGGCGCCGAAGACGACCGAGACCCTGCCGGAGCCCGCCGTCTCGCCCGAGGCGAGCGCCGACGCTCCAGTGGCCACCGAATCCCCCGTGGCCGCCGAAACCCCTGCTGAGGAGACCACTGCCATGCCGCCTGCCCGTCGACGCAGGACCGCACGGCGCACCGCCCAGCGGGGCGGCCCGGAGGCCGGGCCGCTCGCATCGCTGCGGGAGCGCTTGGCCGGGCTCTCCGAGCCCGAGCAGGACCGCGTGCTGCTCGAGATACTCCGCACGCATGTCGCGGCGGTGCTCGGACACGCCTCCGCCGACCAGGTCCAGGGCTCGCAGGCGTTCAAGGACCTCGGCTTCAGCTCGCTGACCGCCGTCGAGTTCCGTAACCGGGTGAGCAAGGCCATTGGCCTGCGCCTCCCGGCGACGGCTGTGTTCGACTACCCGACCCCCGTCGAACTGGCGAAGTTCGCCCGTGCCGAGGTCCTCGGCTCGCTGACCGGGGCGCGGCAGCCGGCGCCGGTCGCGGTGGCGGACAGCGACGAGCCGATCGTGATCGTGGGGATGAGCTGCCGCTATCCCGGAGAGGTGGCCACCCCGGAGGATCTGTGGGACCTCGTCGCCCAGGGCCGGGACGGCATCTCGCCCTTCCCGACGGACCGCGGCTGGGACGTGGAGAACCTCTACGACCCGGACCCGGACGAGCCGGGCAAGTGCTACACGCAGGAAGGTGGCTTCCTGCACGGCGCCAGCCAGTTCGACCCGGCGTTCTTCGGGATTTCGCCGCGTGAGGCGATCGCGATGGACCCGCAGCACCGTCTGCTGCTGGAAACCTCGTGGGAGGCGCTGGAGCGGGCCGGTATCGACCCGCTCTCGGCGAAGGGCAGCCAGACCGGCGTCTTCGCGGGCGTGACCTACCAGGACTACGGCGGTGTCCTCGCCGGATCCCAGGAAGCGGTCGAGGGCCTCGTCGGCACCGGTGTCTCGCCGAGCGTGCTCTCGGGCCGTATCTCCTACACCATGGGCCTCGAGGGGCCCGCCATGACGGTGGACACCGCGTGCTCGTCGTCGCTGGTCGCCCTGCATCTCGCATGGCAGGCGCTGCGCCAGGGCGAGTGCTCGCTGGCGCTGGCGGGTGGTGTGACGGTGATGTCCACCCCGATGTCGCTGGTCGAGTTCAGCCGGCAGCGTGCGCTCGCCTCCGACGGACGCAGCAAGCCCTTCTCGGCCGCCGCGGACGGCGCGAGCTGGGCCGAAGGCGTCGGCATGCTCGTCCTCGAGCGGCTGTCGGACGCCCGCCGCAACGGACACCCGATCCTCGCCGTGCTGCGCGGTAGCGCGGTGAACCAGGACGGCGCGTCCAATGGTCTGACGGCGCCCAACGGCCCTTCGCAGCAGCGGGTCATCCGGCAGGCGCTGGCGAACGCCCGCCTGTCGGCCGCCGAGGTGGACGCGGTCGAGGCGCACGGCACGGGCACCTCGCTGGGCGACCCGATCGAGGCGCAGGCGCTGCTGGCCACCTACGGTCAGGAGCGTCCCGAGGGCCAGCCGATGATGCTGGGCGCCATCAAGTCGAACATCGGCCACTCGCAGGCGGCCGCCGGTGTGGGCGGCGTCATCAAGATGGTGATGGCGATGCGTCACGGGGTGCTGCCGAAGACCCTGCACCTCGACGAGCCTTCGCCCCACGTGGACTGGACCGAGGGCGACGTCGAGCTGCTGGCCGAGGCCAGGCCGTGGCCGGAGACGGGACGTCCGCGGCGCGCGGGTGTGTCGGCGTTCGGCATGAGTGGCACCAACGTGCACACCATCCTGGAGCAGGCTCCGGAGATCGAGGCGGCCGAGACCGCCGAGACCGCCGAGGCCGACGTTGTCGATGGCCCGGTGGCGTGGGTCGTGGCGGGCAAGAGCGGCGACGCGCTGCAGGCCCAGGCCGACGCGCTGCGGGAGTTCGTGGCCGAGCGCCCGGAGCTGCGGACCGCCGATGTGGCGCTCTCCCTGGCGACGACCAGGTCCGCGTTCCAGTACCGGGCCGCGGTGACCGGGACCAGCCGCGAGGAACTCCTCGAGCGCCTGGCGGCGGTGGCCCAGGGCGCGAAGGCACCGGGCGTGGTCCGCGCGAGCGCGGCCGAGGCAACTGGCCGTTCGGTGTTCGTGTTCCCCGGTCAGGGTGCGCAGTGGCTGGGCATGGCGGTGGGGCTGTTGGAGTCCTCGCCGGTGTTCGCGGAGGCGATCGGTGAGTGTGAGTCGGCTCTGTCGGCTCATGTGGACTGGTCGCTGACGGATGTGCTGCGTGGCGCCGAGGGCGCTCCCGATTTCGACCGGGTGGATGTCGTTCAGCCGGTGCTCTTCGCGGTGATGGTGTCGCTGGCGAAGCTGTGGCGTTCGGTGGGGATCGAGCCGGATGCGGTGATGGGTCACAGTCAGGGTGAGATCGCGGCGGCCTGTGTCGCGGGTGCGCTCTCGCTGGAGGATGCCGCCAAGGTGGTGACCCTGCGGTCGCAGGCCATCGCCGCGGGTCTGGCCGGTCGTGGTGGCATGGTGTCGGTCGGGTTGCCGGTCGACCAGGTCAAGGAGCGGATCGCCGCGTGGGACGGTGGAATATCCGTCGCCGCGGTCAACGGCCCCGGCTCGGTCGTGGTCTCCGGTGACCCGGGTGCGCTGGATGAGATGGTCGCGCAGCTTGAGGGTGAGGAGGTCCGTGTTCGCCGGGTTCCGGTGGACTACGCCTCGCATTCGGCGCATGTGGAGGCGATCCACGAGGAGCTGCTGAAGGTCCTGGCGGACCTTGAACCGCGTTCCTCCGAGGTGCCGTTCTACTCGACGGTGCTCGGTGAGCTGGTGGACACCGCTGGTCTGGACGCCGAGTACTGGTACCGGAACCTGCGGCAGACCGTCGAGCTGGAGTCCACCACCCGCACCCTGCTCGACAGCGGGCATGACGTGTTCATCGAGGTCAGCCCGCATCCCGTGCTGACCCTGCCGGTGCAGCAGACCGTCGAGGCCGCCGAGGCCCAGGCCGTGGTCGTCGGCACACTGCGGCGCGACGAGGGCGGCCTGGAGCGATTCCTGACCTCGATCGCCGAACTTCATGTCAATGGGGTCGGTGTCGACTGGCGGAAGGTGTTCGCCGGACAGGGCGCCCGCCAGATCGACCTGCCCACCTACGCCTTCCAGCGGCAGCGGTACTGGCCGCAGCCGGCCGACGACGCCGGGTTCGGCAACGCCCCCGTCTCCGAGGCCGACTCGGTGGACGCCCGGTTCTGGGAGGCCGTCGAGCGCGAGGACCTCGAAGGACTGGCGCAGACGCTGCAGCTCGACGGGGAGGCCCCGCTGAGCGCGGTGCTGCCCGCCCTGTCGTCGTACCGGCGCGGCAGGCGTGACCGCTCGACCGTCGACAACTGGCGCTACCGGATCAACTGGAAGCCCCTGATCGACCAGCCGTCGTCCGGCTCCGAGCAGGAGCAGGGCGCCCCGATCACCGGTACCTGGATGGTCGTCGTACCGCCGGTCGACACCGCCCGCGAACTGGCGGAGCGCATCGCGCGGGACGTGGAGCGCCACGGTGCCCGCATGGTGCGGGTCGATCTGGACGACTCGGAGCCGGAGCGGTCGTCGCTGACCGAACTCCTCCGGGACGCGGCCCCCCGCACCCCCTCCGCGGACGGCTCCGAGCAGGAGGGGACGCTCGCGATCGACGGAGTGCTCTCCCTGCTCGCGCTCGACGAGGTGGCGCTCCCCGAACACCCGGGCGTTCCGCGCGGCTTCGCCGGCACCATGACCCTGGTCCAGGCGCTGAGCGACCTCGACATCGATGTGCCGCTCTGGCTCGCCACCACCGGAGCCGTGTCCGTGGGCCGCTCCGACCGGGTCGGCAGCGTCAAGCAGTCCCTGGTGTGGGGTCTGGGCCGAGTGGTCGGCCTGGAGTACGCACAGCGGTGGGGCGGTCTCGTCGACCTCCCCGAGTCGCCGGACGCGATCGACGACCGGGTGCTGAACCGTCTGGTCGGCCTGATCGGGCGCTCCGGTGACGAGGATCAGGTCGCGGTGCGCGCCTCCGGGCTCTTCG
The DNA here is from genome assembly GCF_000147815.2 of Streptomyces violaceusniger Tu 4113. Lineage (NCBI taxonomy): Bacteria > Bacillati > Actinomycetota > Actinomycetes > Kitasatosporales > Streptomycetaceae > Streptomyces > Streptomyces violaceusniger. Next base: position 4,603,051 of record NC_015957.1, read on the forward strand.
GCCGTCGGCTCGTCCGGGCGCCCTTGGGCGACGCCCGGCCGGCCCGTACCTGGGAGCCTCGCGGAAGCGTCCTGATCACCGGTGGTACCGGTGCACTAGGTGGCCGCCTCGCCCGCTGGCTCGTCCAGGCCGGTGCCGAGCACCTGGTGCTGACCAGTCGCCGCGGCCTGGACGCCCCCGGCGCGGCCGAGCTGTGGGACGAGCTGACCGCCCTCGGCGCACGGGTCACCGTCGCGGCCTGTGACGCCGCCGACCGTGACGCGTTGCGGGAGCTCCTCGACGGGCTGCCCGCGGAGTATCCGCTGACCGCGGTGGTGCACGCGGCCGGTGTGCTGGACGACGGCCTCATCGACACCCTCACCGTCCCCAGGGCGCAGGGCGTCTTCCGGCCCAAGGTGGACGCCGTGGTGAACCTCCACGAGCTGACCCAGGACCTGGACCTGTCCGCATTCATCCTCTTCTCCTCCTACGCCGGAACCGTCGGTGGTGCCGGTCAGGGCAGCTACGCCGCCGCCAACGCCTTCCTCGACGCCCTGGCGCAGCAGCGCCGCACACAGGGCCTCGCGGCGACCTCGGTGGCATGGGGCGCCTGGGGCGGCGGTGGTCTGGTCGACGACGCCCTCGCGGCCCAGCTCAAGCGGCGCGGTATGCCGGCGCTGGAGCCCGTCCTCGCCGTCGACGCCCTTCAGCAGGTGCTCGATCACGACGAGGTCGACGTCACCGTCGCCGACGTGGACTGGGAGCGCTACGCCCCCGGGTTCGCCGCGGCCCGGCCGCGTCCGCTGCTGAACGAGCTGCCGGAGGTGCGGCAGGCCCTGGAGGCGGCGGAGGCAGAACTCGGCGCGTCGCTCTCCGGGCTGGCCGAGCGCCTCGAAGGGCTGTCGGCCGTCGAACGCGAGGCGGAGGTGCTCGACCTCGTCAGGTCCCAGGCCGCCGAGGTGATCGGGTACCCGAGCGCCGACGCGGTGGAGCCGGACCGGGCCTTCCGGGACATCGGGTTCGACTCGCTGACCGCCGTGGAGCTGCGTAACGGCCTCAGCATGGCGGCCGGTGTGAACCTCCCGGTCACCGTGGCCTTCGACTACCCGACACCCACAGTGCTCGCCCGGTTCATCCTGGATGAAACGCAGGGCACCGCCCCCGCGCCGGTGGATGACCTGCCGGTGGTGACGGACACCGTCGTGGACGACGACCCGATCGCGATCGTGTCGATGAGCTGCCGCTTCCCGGGTGGGGTACGCACCCCCGAGGACCTGTGGCGGCTGGTCTCCGAGGGCAGCGACGTGATCAGCGCCTACCCGACCAACCGTGGCTGGGACCTCGACGACCTCTACGACCCGGACCCGGAGAACACGGGCACCAGCTACGCGAGCGGCGGCGGCTTCGTCTACGACGCCGACGAATTCGACCCGGCGTTCTTCGGGATCGCCCCCCGCGAGGCGCTGACCATCGACCCGCAGCAGCGGGTGCTGCTGGAGACCTCCTGGGAGGCGATCGAGCGGGCGGGCATCGACCCCACGTCGCTCAAGGGAAGCCGGACGGGCGTCTTCGCGGGAAGCAACGGCCAGGACTACATCGGCCTGCTGGTGGCCGCCCCGGGCGGACCCGACGGCTACCTCGGAACCGGCAACGCGGGCAGCGTCGTATCGGGTCGTATCTCCTACACCTTCGGCCTCGAAGGACCGGCCGTCACGGTGGACACGGCGTGCTCCTCGTCGCTGGTGGCGCTGCACATGGCCGTGCAGTCGCTGCGCCAGGGCGAGTCCTCCCTCGCGCTGGCCGGCGGTATCACGATCATGTCGAGCCCCGGCTCGTTCGTGGACTTCAGCCGCCAGAAGGGGCTGTCGACGGACGGGCGGTGCAAGGCGTTCGCGGCATCGGCCGACGGCACGGGCTGGGGCGAGGGCGTCGGCATGCTGCTCCTTGAGCGGCTGTCGGACGCGCGGCGCAACGGCCACCCGGTGATGGCGATCGTGCGCGGCTCCGCCGTCAACCAGGACGGCGCGTCCAACGGTCTGACGGCGCCCAACGGGCCGTCGCAGCAGCGGGTGATCCGGCAGGCGCTGGCCAGCGCCGACCTCGCCGCCCACCAGGTACAGGCGGTCGAGGCGCACGGCACCGGCACCAGGCTCGGTGACCCGATCGAGGCGCAGGCGCTGCTGGCCACCTACGGCCAGGGGCGGCCGGAGGACCAGCCGCTGTGGCTGGGCTCCATCAAGTCGAACATCGGGCACACGCAGGCGGCCGCCGGTGTCGCGGGGATCATCAAGATGGTGATGGCCATGCGTGAGGGCGTGCTGCCGCAGACGCTCCATGTCGACGAGCCGACGCCGCATGTGGACTGGACGGCTGGCGAGGTCCGGCTGCTGACCGCGTCGACCCCGTGGCCGGAGAGCGGCGAGCCGCGCCGGGCGGGCATCTCCTCGTTCGGCATCAGCGGCACCAACGCCCACACCATCATCGAGCAGGCCCCGGAGCCGGAGGCGGTGGAGCGGGTCCGTACGGACGCTCCGCCGGCCGACTCGGAAACGCTTCCCTGGACGGTCAACGGCAAGGGCGCCGAGGCGCTGCGCGCCCAGGCCAGGAACCTGCACGACTACGTGGCGGCCCACCCCGAGCTCGACCTCGACGACGTGGGCTATTCGCTGGCGACCACCCGGTCCGTCTTCGATCACCGCGCCGTGCTCCTGAGCGGCGACCGGGACGGGCTGCTGAGCGGTCTCGAGGCCATCGCCTCGGGCGCCACGGCCCCCGGAGTCGTCCAGGGATCCGTGGGCACCGCCGGCAAGACGGCGTTCCTGTTCTCGGGCCAGGGCGCGCAGCGTCTGGGCATGGGACGGGAGCTGTACGACCGCTTCCCGGTGTTCGCCCGCGCCCTGGACGAGGTGTGCGCGCATCTCGACGTGCTGCTCGACCGGCCGCTGCAGGAGGTGATGTTCGCCGCCGAGGACAGCGCGGACGCCGCGCTGCTCGACCAGACGGCCTTCACCCAGCCCGCGCTGTTCGCCATCGAGGTGGCGCTGTTCCGGCTGCTGGAGCACTGGGGCGTCACCGCGGATGTGCTGATCGGTCACTCGGTGGGAGAGGCTGCCGCCGCCCACGTGGCCGGAGTGCTGTCGCTGGAGGACGCGTGCGCGCTCATCGCGGCGCGTGGCCGGCTGATGCAGGCGCTGCCGGAGGGCGGCGCGATGGTGGCCATCCAGGCATCGGAGGAGGAGATCGCGGTATCGCTGGCCGGTCGTGAGACCGAGGTGAGCATCGCCGCGGTCAACGGCCCGACGGCCGTGGTGATCGCGGGCGATGAGGCCGCGGCACTGGAGATCGCCGGAGAGTGGGAGCAGGAGGGCCGCAAGACCCGCCGGCTGAAGGTCAGCCACGCCTTCCACTCGCCCCGCATGGACGCGATGCTGGACGACTTCCGTGACGTCGTCACGGGCCTGTCCTTCCAGGCACCGTCGATGTCCTTGGTCTCCAACCTCACCGGTAAGTCGGCGGGTGCGGCCGAAGTGTGCTCCCCGGAGTACTGGGTGCGGCATGTGCGGGAGGCGGTGCGCTTCGCGGACGGGGTACGGGCCCTGGAGAAGCTCGGGGTCACCTCGTTCCTGGAGGTCGGTCCCGACGGTGTACTCACCGCGATGGCCCAGGACAGCCTGGCGTCCGACGAGGACGGCGGCGTCGCCGCCTTCACCCTCGTCCCCGCTCTGCGCAAGAACCGCCCCGAGACCCAGTCGCTGACCACGGCGCTGGCCGAACTCCACGTCCACGGCACCACCGTGGACTGGTCGACGGCGTTCGCCGGACGCGACGTCCGGCGGGTGGAGCTGCCCACCTACGCCTTCCAGCGGCAGCGCTACTGGCCGAAGGCCCCCGGCGCCATGACCGGGGACGTCGCCTCCATCGGGCTCAGCTCCCCCAACCACCCGCTGCTGGGTGCCGGAGTCGAGCTCGCGAGCAGCGACGGATTCCTCTTCACCAGCAGGCTGTCGGTGCAGAGCCAGCCGTGGCTCGCCGACCACGCGATCGGCGGCGCGGCCCTGTTCCCCGGGACCGGATTCCTGGAACTGGCCATCCGCGCCGCCGACCAGGTCGGTAGCGGCCGGGTCGAGGAGGTCACCCTGGCCACCCCGATGGTCCTGCCCGAGAACGAACCGGTCCAGGTGCAGCTCTGGGTGGGTGACAGGGACGAGACGGGCTACCGCTCGCTCAGCCTGTACTCCCGCTCGGCCAAGGCCTCCTCGGACGAGCCGTGGACGCAGCACGCGGCCGGTGCGCTCGCCCCGGCCGGCCCCGAGCCGTCGTTCGACCTGAGCGCATGGCCCCCGGCGGACGCGGAAGCCCTGGACATCAGCGACTTCTACGAGCGCTTCGCCGCCACCGGCTTCGCCTATGGCCCGATGTTCCAGGGCCTGCGGTCCGCCTGGCGCTCCGGCGACGACGTCTACGTCGAGGTCGGTCTCGATGAGAAGCACGCGTCGGACGCGGCCGACTTCGGCCTCCACCCCGCCCTGCTGGACGCCGCCGTGCAGGCGGTGACCTTCGTCGCCCTGGAGGACGTCGGCCTCTCCCGGCTCCCGTTCTCCTGGAGCGGGGTGTCGCTCCACGCCGGTGGCGCGTCCACCCTGCGGGTGCGGCTCACCCAGCTCGGACCGGATTCCATCTCCCTCGCGGTGGCCGATGGAACCGGCCGCCCGGTGGCGTCGATCGAATCCCTCGTGCTGCGCCCGGTGTCGGTGGAACACATCGACTCGGCCAGGACGTCGGCGTTCCGCGACTCGCTGTTCACGCTGGACTGGACCGCCGTTCCGGCCATCGCTCCGGCCGAGGCGGCAACGGCCAAGTGGGCCGTGGTGGGCACCGACCACTACGGACTGGCCGCCGGCGCGATCGCCGGAGCCGAGGTGACCCTCTACGCCGATCTCGACGCGCTGGGCGCCGCGATCGACGGAGGCGCCGCTGCCCCGGAGGCCGTGCTGGTCTCCTACGCACCGGGCCTCGACGACGAGGCGGCTCAGGGCAAGCCCAAGAGCAAGGCGAAGAGCAAGGCCAAGGGCAGGAGCAAGAGCAAGGCCAAGCAGGGCCTGGAGCCGGCGGGCGCCATCCACGCGGTGACGCACCACACGCTCGGCATGATCCAGGGCTGGCTCGGCGACCGCCGGTTCGACTCCTCCCGACTGGTCTTCGTGACGTCGGGCGCCATGGCGCCCGAGGACCGCGACGAGACCCCGGACCTGATCCACGCACCCCTGTGGGGCATGGTGCGGTCCGCGCAGTCGGAGAACCCGAACTGCTTCGTCCTGGTGGACCTGGACCCGCAGGAGCCCGCCGAGGCGTCCAAGGCGGCACTGCCCGCGGTGCTCGCCGGCGACGAGCCGCAGGCCGTGGTCCGCGAGGGCGCGGTGCTCGGCCAGCGCATGGCCCGGGTCTCCTCGGGCACCGCGCTGCTGCCCCCCGCAGGCATACGCGAATGGCGCCTGGACATGCACGCCAAGGGAACCCTGGAGAACCTGGCGCTGCTGCCCAGCCCCGACGTCACCGAAGCGCTGGGCGAGAACGAGATCAGGGTCGAGATGCGCGCGGCGGGGATGAACTTCCGCGATGTGCTCAACGCCCTGGGGATGTACCCCGGAGAAGCCGGGCCGCTCGGTGGTGAGGGCGCCGGCATCGTGACCGAGGTCGGCCCCGGAGTGACGAACCTGACCCCCGGCGACCGGGTGATGGGCATCTTCAGCGGGTCGTTCGGCCCGGTCGCCATCACCGACCGGAGGGTTGTCGCCCGGGTTCCGGAGGACTGGACGTTCGAGCAGGCGGCCTCCACCCCCATCGTGTTCCTGACGGCCTACTACGCCATGGTGGACCTGGGAGGTCTCCAGCCCGGCCAGTCGGTGCTGGTGCACTCGGCGGCCGGTGGTGTGGGCATGGCCACGCTCCAGCTGGCGCGGCACCTCGGGGCCGAGGTCTTCGGCACGGCGAGCGAGGGCAAGTGGGACACCCTGCGGTCGCTGGGTCTGGACGACGAGCACATCGCGTCGTCGCGGACGCTGGACTTCGAAAAGCGCTTCCTCGATGTCACCGGCGGGCGCGGTATGGACGTGGTGCTCGACTCGCTGGCGCGGGAGTTCGTGGACGCGGGTCTGCGTCTGCTGCCGCGCGGCGGACGGTTCCTGGAGATGGGCAAGACCGACATCCGGATCCCGGACGAGGTGGCCGCCGAATACACCGGAGTCTCCTACCGGGCGTTCGACCTCATGGAGGCGGGAGCCGACCGCATCCATGAGATGTGGAGCGACCTGATCTCCCTGTTCGAGAGCGGGGCACTGCGGCCGCTGCCGGTGCGCACCTGGGATGTCCGCAGGGCACCCGACGCCTTCCGCTTCATCAGCCAGGCCCGGCATACCGGCAAGGTGGCGCTGACCATCCCGAGGACGCTGGATGGTCCGGGGACGGTGCTGATCACTGGTGGTACGGGTGGTCTGGGCGCGTTGCTGGCCCGTCATCTGGTGGTGGAGCACGGGGTTGAGCGTCTGATGTTGACGAGTCGTCGTGGCGTGGAGGCGCCGGGTGCGGCGGAGTTGGTGGCGGAGTTGGCCGGGCTGGGTGCCAAGGCGCGGGTGGTGGCGTGTGATGTCGCCGACCGGGCCGCGGTGGAGAAGCTGCTGGCGGGGATCGGTTCGGAGCATCCGCTGTCGGCGGTGGTGCATGCGGCGGGTGTGCTGGATGACGGTGTGGTGGAGTCGCTGACGCCGGAGCGGGTGGACAAGGTGCTGCGTCCGAAGGTGGACGCCGCGCTGCACCTGCACGAGCTGACGCGCGACCTGGACCTGTCCGCCTTCATCCTGTTCTCTTCCGTCTCCGGTACGTTCGGCGGCGCGGGCCAGGCCAACTACGCGGCGGGCAACGCGTTCATGGACGCCCTGGCCCAGCACCGCAGGGCCGAAGGGCTCCCCGCGGCCTCGCTCGCATGGGGGCCGTGGACGCAGGACGGCGGCATGACCACCGAGCTGGCCGACGCCGACGTCAGCCGCATGACCCGGACCGGCATGGTCGCCCTCACCCCCGAGGCCGGACTCGCGCTGTTCGACGCGACCCGCGATCTCGACGGTGCCGTCCTGATGCCCATGACGATGGACATGGCGTCGGTGGGCGAGCCGGTACCCGCGCTGCTGCGCGGACTGGTGCGGGCGCCCGCCCGCAGGACCGCCGAGTCGGGCGCCACGAACACCACGGCCGACCCGACCGCCGAGCTCAAGCAGCACCTGGCCGGGAAGTCCGGGACGGAGCGCGAGCGCATCCTCGTGGACCTGGTGTGCGACCAGGTGGCCGTCGTCCTGGGCTATGCCTCGGGACAGGCGATCGAACCCGGACACGCCTTCAAGGACCTGGGCTTCGACTCCCTGTCGGCCGTCGAACTGCGCAACCGTCTCAACGCGATCACCGGAACGCGGCTGCCGGCGACCCTGGTGTTCGACTACCCGACCCCGGCGTCCCTCGGACGATTCCTGCGCGATGAGGTCACCCCCGCCGATGGGCCCGCGACCGAGCCCGTCTTCGGAGAACTCGACCGGCTGGAATCCACACTGTCGGCGCTCGACTCCGACAGCGAGACACACACCCAGGTCATGGCGCGGCTCCAGGGTCTGATGGCCAAGTGGTCCGCCGGCGGAACCGGGCAGCTGTCCGGCACCGCGACGGCGCTGGACGACGACATGGACGACGACAGCGAGATCGAATCGGCCACCGCTGACGAGATCTTCAAACTCATCGACGACGAATTCGGAACCTCCTGACGTGGCGAGCTGGAACTCACAGAGTGTTTCAAGGGGCTGGGGATAGTGGCGGAAGACGAAAAACTCCTTGACTACCTCAAGAAGGTGACGGCTGACCTGCGTCAGGCTCGTCGGCAACTTCGACAGGTGGAGGAGCGGGACCGGGAGCCCATCGCCATTGTGGCGATGAGCTGCCGGTACCCCGGGGGCGTGAAGACGCCGGAGGAGCTGTGGCGGCTCGTCGCCGAGGGCGGCGACGCCATCAGCGAGTTCCCTCCTGACCGAGGCTGGGACGTCGATGGCTTCTTCGACCCGGACTCGGAGCGATCCGGTACCTTCTCCGTCCGCGAGGGCGGGTTCCTGGAGGCCCCCGGCGACTTCGACCCCGGCTTCTTCTCCATGAGCCCGCGGGAGGCGCTCGCCACCGACCCCCAGCAGCGGCTGCTGCTGGAAACCGCCTGGGAGGCGTTCGAGCGCGCCGGAATCGACCCGGCGTCGGTGCGGGGAAGCCAGGCCGGTGTGTTCGTCGGCGCCTCGCCCTCCGGCTACGGCGCCGGGGTGAGCGAGATGCCCGAAGGCGTGGAGGGGCTGCTGCTCGCGGGCAACGCCACCTCCGTGGTCTCCGGGCGGGTGGCCTACACCCTGGGCCTCGAGGGGCCCGCCGTGACGGTGGACACCGCGTGCTCGTCGTCGCTGGTCGCCCTGCACTGGGCCTGCCAGGCGCTCCGTCAGGAGGAGTGCTCGCTCGCCCTGGCGGGTGGTGTCGCCGTCATGTTCACCCCCAGCATGTTCGTCGAGTTCAGCCGGCAGGGCGGGCTCGCTCCCGACGGACGGTGCAAGGCGTTCGGCGCGGGTGCCGACGGCACGGGCTGGGCGGAGGGCGTGGGCCTGCTCCTCCTGGAGCGGCTCTCGGACGCCCGGCGCAACGGCCACCCGGTGATGGCCGTCATCCGAGGCTCGGCGATCAACCAGGACGGCGCGTCCAACGGTCTGACGGCGCCCAACGGCCCCTCGCAGCGCCGGGTGATCCGCCAGGCGCTGAAGAACGCCGGCCTGACGCCCGCTGATGTGGATGCGGTGGAGGCGCACGGCACGGGTACGTCGCTGGGTGACCCGATCGAGGCGCAGGCCCTGATGGCCACCTACGGCAAGGAGCGGCCGGAGAACAAGCCGCTGTGGCTGGGCTCGCTGAAGTCCAACATCGGCCACTCCCAGGCGGCCGCCGGTGTCGGCGGGGTCATCAAGATGGTGATGGCCCTGCGGAACGGCGTGCTGCCCAAGACGCTCCACGCGGACGAGCCCTCCAGCCAGGTGGACTGGACCGAGGGCGACATCCGGCTGCTGAACGAGTCGACCCCCTGGCCCGAGACCGAGCAGCCTCGGCGGGCCGGTGTGTCCTCGTTCGGCATCAGCGGGACGAACGCGCACGCGATCCTGGAGCAGGCTCCGGAGGCCGAGGTGGCCGAGGAGACCCAGGCCGAGGTCGCCGACGGTCCGGTGGCCTGGGTGGTGTCCGGCCGTAGCCCGGCCGGCCTGCGGGCCCAGGCGGGCCGGCTGCGGGAGTTCGTGGCGGAGCGTCCGGACCTGGGCGCGGCCGATGTGGCGTACTCGCTGGTGTCGTCGCGGTCGGTGTTCGAGCACCGTGGCGTGGTGACGGGCGCTGACCGTGAGGAACTCCTGGCGCGGCTGGGTGCGTTGGCCGGGGATGAGGTCGCCTCGGGTGTGACGCGTGGTGTGGCGGATGTCCGCGGCCGTTCGGTGTTCGTGTTCCCCGGTCAGGGGGCGCAGTGGGTGGGCATGGCGGTGGGGCTGCTGGAGTCCTCGCCGGTGTTCGCGGAGGCGATCGGTGAGTGTGAGTCGGCTCTGTCGGCTCATGTGGACTGGTCGCTGACGGATGTGCTGCGTGGCGCCGAGGGCGCTCCCGGTTTCGACCGGGTGGACGTGGTCCAGCCGGTGCTCTTCGCGGTGATGGTGTCGCTGGCGAAGCTGTGGCGCTCGGTCGGCGTGCAGCCCGATGCGGTGATGGGTCACAGCCAGGGTGAGATCGCCGCGGCCTGCGTCGCGGGTGCGCTCTCGCTGGAGGACGCCGCGAAGGTGGTGGCCCTGCGGTCGCAGGCGATCGCAGCCGGTCTCGCGGGTCGTGGTGGCATGGTGTCGGTCGGACTGTCCGCGGACGAGGCCAAGGAGCGGATCGCCGCCTGGGATGGTGCGATCTCGGTGGCCGCGGTCAACGGCCCGGGTTCCGTCGTGGTCTCCGGTGACCCGGGTGCGCTGGACGAGATGGTGGCGCAGCTGGAGGGTGAGGAGATTCGTGTTCGCCGGGTTCCGGTGGACTATGCCTCGCACTCGGCCCATGTGGAGGGGATCCGCGAGGAGCTGCTGAAGGTCCTGGCGGACATCGCGCCGCGCTCTTCCGAGGTGCCGTTCTACTCGACGGTGACCGGTGAGCTGGTGGACACCGCTGGTCTGGACGCCGAGTACTGGTACCGCAACCTGCGGCAGACCGTCGAGCTGGAAGCCACCACCCGCACCCTGCTCGGCAAGGGACACGCCTTCTTCATCGAGGTGAGCCCGCATCCCGTGTTGACCCTGCCCATTCAGCAGACCGTGGAGGCCGCTGAGGCGCAGGCGGTGGTCGTCGGCACGCTGCGGCGTGACGAGGGCGGTCTGGAGCGGTTCCTGACCTCCGCCGCCGAGGTGTTCGTGCGCGGCACCAAGGTCGTCTGGGCCACCACGTTGGAGGGCCGTGGAGGCCGCCGGGTCGAGCTGCCGACCTACGTCTTCCAGCGTGAGCGCTACTGGCTCGATGGATTCGGCCTGCCGCCCGGCGGAAGCGCGGCCGAGGTCACCGGCTCCGTCGACGCGCGGTTCTGGGAGGTGGTGGAGCGCCAGGACCTGGAGTCGCTGGCGGGGACGTTGGCGGTCGACAGCGAGGCGCCGCTGAGCGCCGTGCTGCCCGCCCTGTCCGCGTACCACCGCAACAACCGTGACCAGTCCACGATCGACGGCTGGCGCTATCGGGTGTCATGGAAGCCGCTCTCCGAGATCGCCGACGGCTCGCTGTCGGGGACGTGGCCCGTGGTCGTTCCGGCGTCCCGCGCCGGGGACGAGCTGGTCTCGGAGGTCGTTGCCGGGCTCGAGCGGCGCGGCGCGGATGTGGTCTCGATCGTCGTGGACGAGCGGGACCTCGACGCGGACGTGCTCGCGGAGCGGCTGCGTGAGGTGGCCGCCGACGCACCCGAGCTGGGTGGGGTGCTGTCGCTGCTGGCCCTGGACGAGGAGCCCTGCCCGGGGTACCCGGCGCTGTCGGGCGGCTACGCGCTGACCCTGGTGCTGCTGCGGGCCATGGTCGGGGCCGAGATTCCGGCCCGGCTGTGGTGCGGTACGCGCGGAGCGGTGTCGGTGGGGCGTTCGGACCGGCTCACCAGCCCGGCGCAGGCGATGGTCTGGGCGTTGGGCCGGGTGGCCGGACTGGAGCTGGCACCGCTGTGGGGCGGTCTGGTGGATCTGCCCGAGTCGCTGGATGATCGCGGTGCGGAGCGGCTGGCCGGTGTGCTGTCCGTCGAGGGTGGCGAGGACCAGGTCGCGGTGCGTGGCTCCGGTGTCTTCGTACGTCGTCTGGTGCGCTCGGCCGCGGCCGCCGATGAGGGGAGCTCGTGGCGGGCGCGTGGCACGGTGCTGGTGACCGGTGGCACGGGCGGGCTCGGTGGCCAGGTGGCCCGCTGGCTGGTCCGTAGCGGTGCCGAGCACCTGGTGCTGACCAGCCGCCGCGGTCTGGAGGCCGAGGGCGCCGCCGAGTTGAAGGCGGAGCTGGAGGGCATGGGCGCCGAGGTGACGGTGGCCGCGTGTGACGCGGCGGACCGCGACGCCCTCGCCGCCGTCCTGGCCGCCGTACCGGAGCACCAGCCGCTCACCGGAGTGGTGCACGCGGCGGGTGTCACGATCGCGGCTTCCCTGCTGGAGACCGAGCTCGCCGACGCGGCCCGGGTGGTGTCGGGCAAGGTCGCGGGCGCCGTCAACCTCGACGAGCTGCTTGGCGACCGTGAGCTCGACGCGTTCGTGGTCTTCTCGTCCATCTCCGGGATCTGGGGTGGCGGCAGCCAGGGCGTCTACGGCTCCGGAAACGCCTTCCTGGACGCGTTGGTGGAGCAGCGCCGTGCGCGGGGTCTCGCGGGCACCGCCGTCTCCTGGGGCCCGTGGGCCGAGGGTGGCATGGCGACCCGGGAGGATGCGGGGGAGCAGCTGGCGCGGCGTGGACTGCCCGCGATGGCACCCGAGTTGGCGATCTCTGCTCTGGAACGCGCGGTGGCCGGTGACGACGGTGTGGTGACGGTCGTGGACGTGGACTGGGAGCGGTTCGCCCCCTCGTTCACCGCGGTCCGGCCCAGCCCGTTCCTGAGCGACCTCGACGAGGTCCAGCGGCTGGAGGCCAAGGGGGGCGACGGCGAGAGCTCCGACGCCGCCGGAGCGCAGCTGCGCGAGCGGCTGAAGCCGCTCACCGAGGGGGAGCGGGATCGGGCGCTGCTCGATCTGGCGCGCAAGCACGCCGCCTCCGTGCTCGGCTACGCCTCCGCGGAGATGGTCGAGCCGAACCGGGCCTTCCGCGATCTGGGTTTCGACTCGCTGACCGCGGTAGACCTGCGCAATCGGCTGACGGCCGAGACCGGTCTCAGCCTTCCCGCCACGCTGGTCTTCGACTACCCCAGCGCCTCGACGCTCGCGGCGCATCTGCGCACCGAGGTGCTCGGCGCATCGTCCCCGGCGCTCACCGCCGGGTCCGGTGCCTCCGCCGTCGCCGGCGCGGACGACGACCCCATCGCGATCGTCTCCATGAGCTGCCGCTTCCCCGGTGGGGTGCGGAGCCCGGAGGACCTGTGGCAGTTGGTCGAGGGCGGCGGTGACGCCATCTCGTCGTTCCCGTCCGACCGAGGCTGGGACCTGTCGGGCATGTACGACCCCGACCCGGCCCGGCCGGGCACGTTCTACGCCCGTGAAGGCGGATTCCTCTACGACGTGAGCGAGTTCGACCCCGGCTTCTTCGGGATCTCGCCCCGTGAGGCGCTGGCGACCGACCCGCAGCAGCGGCTGCTGCTGGAGACCTCCTGGGAGGCGTTCGAGCGGGCGGGCATCAATCCCACGTCCGTGCGGGGCAGCCAGGTCGGTGTGTTCGTCGGCTTCTCGGGATCCGGATACGGCACCAACCTGACGACGGTGCCCGAGGACGTCGAGGGCCATCTGCTGACGGGCAACGCCGGCAGCGTCGTCTCGGGCCGCCTCGCCTACACCTACGGCCTGGAAGGCCCCGCCGTCACGGTGGACACGGCCTGCTCGTCGTCGCTGGTGGCCCTGCATCTGGCCTGCCAGTCGCTGCGCCAGGGCGAATGCTCCATGGCGCTGGTCGGCGGCGTGACGGTGATGGCGACCCCGATGGCGTTCGTCGAGTTCAGCCGGCAGGGCGGTCTCGCGCCCGATGGCCGCTGCAAGCCCTTCTCGGCCGCGGCGGACGGTACCGGCTGGTCCGAGGGCGCCAACGTGCTGCTCGTCGAGCGGCTGTCGGACGCCCGGCGCAACGGTCACCAGGTGCTGGGCATCGTGCGGGGCTCCGCCGTGAACCAGGACGGTGCGTCCAACGGTCTTACGGCGCCGAACGGGCCGTCGCAGCAGCGGGTGATCCGCCAGGCGCTGGCCAGCGCCGGGGTGTCGGCGGCCGAGGTGGACGCGGTGGAGGCGCACGGCACGGGTACCTCGCTGGGCGACCCGATCGAGGCGCAGGCACTGCTGGCCACCTACGGCAAGGAGCGGCCGGAGGGGCGCCCGTTGTGGCTGGGTGCGCTGAAGTCCAATATCGGACACACCCAGGCCGCGTCCGGACTCGCCGGTGTCATCAAGATGGTGATGGCGATGCGGCACGGTGTGCTGCCGAAGACGCTGCACGTGGATGCGCCGTCGCCGCAGGTGGACTGGTCGGCGGGCGAGGTGCGACTGCTGACCGAAGCCACGGCGTGGCCGGAGACGGGGCAGCCGCGCCGGGCCGGTGTCTCCGCGTTCGGTGTCAGCGGCACGAATGTGCACACCATCATCGAGCAGGCCCCGACGGACGCCGATGACGAGCGGCCGGGCGAGGTGACGGCTCCCGACGAGCGTGGTGGGGCTCCTTGGACGCTGTCGGCCCGGAGCGCGGACGGGTTGCGCGCTCAGGCGCGGCGGCTGCGGGCGCATTTGACCGCGCGGCCGGAGCTGAGTCTGAAGGATGTGGGCTACTCCCTGGTCGCCACCCGGTCGGTGTTCGAACACCGTGCCGTGTTGACGGGCGCGGACCGCGCGGAGCTGCTGCGCGGGCTCGAGGCCGTCGCCACCGGCGAGGAGGTTCCCGGGGTCGTGCGCTCGGTCGCGACTCCTACGGGAATCACGGCGTTCCTGTTCTCGGGGCAGGGCGCGCAGCGCCTGGGCATGGGCCGGGAACTGTACGAGGTGTTCCCGGTGTTCGCCCGTGCCCTGGACGAGGTGTGTGCGCACTTGGACATGCTGCTGGACCGTCCGCTGAAGGACGTGATGTTCGCGGCGGAGGGCAGCGAGGACGCCGAACTGCTCGACCAGACGGCGTTCACTCAGCCTGCGCTGTTCGCGGTCGAGGTGGCGTTGTTCCGGCTCCTGTCGGCGTGGGGTGTCGCCCCGGATGTGGTGATCGGTCACTCCATCGGTGAGATCGCCGCCGCGCAGGTGGCGGGGGTGTTCTCGCTGGAGGACGCGTGCACGATGGTGGCGGCCCGTGGCCGTCTGATGCAGGCCCTTCCCGAGGGCGGCGCCATGGTCGCCATCGAGGCGTCCGAGGAAGAGCTCGCGGCCTCGCTCGCCGGTCGCGAGACCGAGGTGAGCATCGCCGCCATCAACAGCCCCACCTCTGTCGTCATCGCCGGTGACGAGGAAGCGGCGCTGGAGATCGCGGAGCAGTGGTCGGAGCAGGGCCGTAAGACCCGCCGGCTGAAGGTCAGCCACGCCTTCCACTCGCCCCGCATGGACGCCATGCTGGACGACTTCCGCAAGGTCGTCGAAGGGCTGTCGTTCGCCCCGCCCTCCCTTGCCCTGATTTCCAATGTGTCGGGCAAGTCGGCGGGTGCGGACGAGGTGTGCTCGCCGGAGTACTGGGTGCGGCACGTCAGGGCGTCGGTGCGCTTCCTGGACGGGATGCGTTCCCTCGAAACCGCGGGCGTGACCAGGTTCTTCGAGGTGGGCCCCGACGGTGTGCTCTCGGCGATGGCGCGCGAGTGCCTGACGGTCGAGGAGGCTTCGGCTCCCGTCGTGGTGCCGGCGCTGCGCAAGGACCGCCCCGAGGCCCAGTCGCTGACCACGGCGCTCGCCGAACTCCACGTCCACGGCACCACCGTCGACTGGGAGGCCATGTTCGCCGGGCAGGACGCCCGCCGGGTGGAGCTGCCGACGTACGCCTTCCAGCGGCAGCGCTACTGGCTGGAGGAGCCCGAGAGCGACGCCTCCACAGCCCCCGCCTCCGTGGACTCGGTCGACGCCCGGTTCTGGGACGCGGTCGAGCGTGAGGACCTCCAGGCGCTGACCACCGCGCTGCACGTGGACGGAAACGCCTCGCTGACCGAGGTGCTGCCCGCCCTGTCGTCCTACCGTAAGGGCCACCGTGAGCGTTCCACGGTGGACGGCTGGCGCTATGAGATCGCGTGGGCCCCGGTGTCCGAGCTGTCGGAGGGGGCGCTGAGCGGGACCTGGATGGTCATGGTTCCCGACTCGCACGCCGACGACGAGCTGGTCACCTCCGCGGTGAACACGCTCGAGCGGCAGGGCGCGGAGGTGGCGCGGATCGTGCTCGACGGCGCCGTGGACATCGACCGCGCGGCGGTCGCCGAGCGGTTGCGCACGGCGGCCGAGGGCGCGTCGGACGGAACCGTCGGCGGGGTCCTCTCCCTGCTGGCCCTGGACGAAAACCCCAGCTCCGAGCACGCGGTCGTGCCGCGAGGACTCGCGCTGAACCTTCTCGCCCTGCAGGCACTCGTGGACGCCGGTGTCGAGGCCCCGCTGTGGGTGGCCACGCGAGGCGCCGTCTCGGTGACCGGATCCGACACCCTGCGCAGCGCCGCCCAGGCGCAGATGTGGGGCCTCGGCCGGGTCGCCGGTCTGGAGCACCCCCGGCTCTGGGGCGGTCTGGTCGACCTCCCGGAGACGCTGGACGAGCGGGCCGCGAACCGGCTGGCCGGTGTGCTGGGCGGCGGCGCGGGCGAGTTCGAGGACCAGGTGGCGGTGCGCACCTCCGGGGTATTCACCCGGCGTCTCGTGCGGGCTGCCGCCCCGCAGACCACGGCTCAGCCGTGGAGTGCGCGGGGCTCGGTGCTGGTGACCGGCGGCACCGGGGGAGTGGGCAGCCAGGTGGCCCGGTGGCTGGCACGCGCCGGTGCCGAGCACCTGGTGCTGACCAGCCGCCGTGGCCTGGAGGCCGATGGTGCCGTCGAACTGCGTGACGAGCTCGTCGCGTTGGGCGCCGAGGTGACCATCGCGGCATGTGACGCCGCCGACCGTGATGCCTTGGCCGGCGTGCTGGCCGCCATCCCGGAGCGGTATCCGCTGAACGCCGTCGTGCACGCGGCGGGTGTCCTGGACGACGGTGTCCTGGACTCGATGTCGGTGGGGCGGGTCGCGGGTGTGCTGCGTCCCAAGGTGGACGGGGCCCGCAACCTGCACGAGCTGACCGAGGGCCTCGACCTGTCCGCGTTCGTGCTGTTCTCCTCGCTCGCCGGAGCCATCGGCGGCGCCGGGCAGGGCAGTTACGCGGCGGCCAACGCCTACCTCGACGCCCTGGCGCAGCAGCGCCGGGCCCAGGGCCTGGCGGCCACCTCGGTGGCCTGGGGCCCGTGGGCCGAGGGCGGCATGGCGGTCGACGGGGCGCTGGAGGACCGGCTGCGGCGCGGCGGCATGGCCGCGATGACCCCGGAGCTGGCGGTCAAGGCCCTCCAGCGAGCCCTTGACCTGCAGGAGACCCACCTGGCCATCGCCGACCTCGACTGGGAGCGATTCGTACCCGCCTACACCGCCGTACGGGCCAGCCGGCTGCTGGACGAGGTGCCCGAGGCGCGGCGGATCCTGGAGGCCGCGCTCGGCGGCGGGACCGCCGCGGTCTTCGAGACCGGTGGCTCGGAGCTGCGCGAGCGGCTCGCCGGAATGTCCGAGGCGGAGCAGGAACGAGCGCTGCTCGACCTGGTCACCACGCAGGTGGCGATGGTGCTGGGCTTCCCGTCGGTGGAGTCGGTCGAGTCTCAGCGGGCCTTCCGCGAACTCGGCTTCGACTCGCTGACCGCCGTCGAACTGCGCAACCGGCTGGACGCGGCGACGGACCTGCGCCTGCCCGCGACGATCGTCTTCGACCACCCGACGCCCGCGGCGCTGGCCCGCCGACTGCGTACCGACGTCGTCCGGGACGGAGTCTCGGCGGCCGCACCGATCCTCAGCGAGCTGGACCGGATCGAAGCGGCGATGGCCACGATCTCCGCCGACGACGTGGACCGGCCGAGGATCACGACGCGCTTGCAGACGCTGCTTCTGAAGTGGGGAGAAGCGGAACAGGATTCGGGCAACACTGGCAAGAAGATGGTCGCGAACAAGATTCAGTCGGCGACATCCGATGAGATCTTCGACTTCATTGACAAGGAGCTTGGGATTTCCTGAGCTGAGTTTCCTGACGGAGCCTCGGTCAATTCCCGAGGATCGCTCCTTACTACTTACCGGGTGATATCACAATGAACGAAGAAAAGCTTCTCGACTATCTCAAGCGGGTGACCGCGGACCTCCAGCAGACTCGCCAGCGCCTTCTTGAAGCCGAGTCAGCCGACCAGGAACCGATCGCGATCGTCGCCATGAGCTGCCGGTTCCCTGGAGGCGTCAGCTCCCCCGAAGATCTGTGGCGCATGGTGGCGGACGGTACCGACGCGATCTCGGAGTTCCCCACGGACCGGGGCTGGGATATCGATGCCCTCTACCACGAGGACCCGGACCGCCCCGGCACCAGCTACACGACCGCAGGCGGATTCCTGGAGAAGGTCGACCAGTTCGATCCGGCGTTCTTCGGAATCTCGCCGCGTGAGGCGCTGTCGATGGACCCGCAGCAGCGAGTGCTGTTGGAGACGTCGTGGGAGGCGGTCGAGCGGGCGGGTATCGACCCGATGTCCCTGCGTGGCAGCAGGACCGGCGTCTTCGTCGGGACCAATGGCCAGGACTACTCCATGCTCATGCTCGGTGCCTCCGAGAGTCTCGACGACGTCGAGGGCCACTCGGGCACCGGCAACGCGGCGAGCATCGTCTCCGGCCGTATCTCCTACACCATGGGTCTTGAGGGACCCGCGCTTTCGGTGGACACCGCGTGCTCGTCCTCCCTGGTGGCCCTGCATCTGGCCGTTCAGGCACTGCGTCAGCGCGAATGCACACTCGCGCTGGCCGGTGGCGTCACGGTGATGTCCACTCCGTCGGCGTTCGTCCAGTTCAGCAGGCAGCGCGGCTTGGCGGCCGACGGCCGGTGCAAGCCGTTCGGGGCCGCGGCCGACGGCACCGGCTGGGGCGAGGGCGTCGGCATGCTGCTCGTGGAGCGGCTGTCCGACGCCCAGCGCAACGGCCACCAGGTGCTCGCCATCGTCCGTGGTTCGGCGATCAACCAGGACGGCGCCTCCAACGGCCTCACGGCCCCCAACGGCATATCGCAGCAGCGGGTCATCCGGCAGGCGCTGACCAGCGCCCGGCTGTCCGCCGCCGAGGTGGACGCGGTCGAGGCCCATGGGACGGGCACCACCCTCGGCGACCCGATCGAGGCCCAGGCGCTGATGGCCACGTACGGGCAGGACCGGCCCACCGACCAGCCGCTGTGGCTGGGCGGCATCAAGTCCAACATCGGGCACACCCAGGCCGCCGCCGGTGTCGCCGGGGTCATCAAGATGGTGATGGCCATGCGCGAGGGCATGCTGCCGAAGACGCTCTACGCGGAGGAGCCCTCACCGCACATCGACTGGACCGGCGGCGCCGTCGCCCTGCTGCATGAGACGGCCCCGTGGCCGGACCGGGACCACCCGCGCCGCGCCGCCGTGTCCTCGTTCGGCATGAGCGGCACCAACGCCCACACCATCCTGGAGCAGGCTCCCGAGACCGAGCCGACGGAGGCCGGCGAGGCGGAGGCCGTCGACGGTCCGGTGGCGTGGCCGGTGTCGGGCCGTGGCGCGGACGCGCTGCGGGCGCAGGCCGGGCGGCTGCGGGAATTCCTCATCGAGCGCCCGGAGTTGAGCGCCGCCGACGTGGCGCTCTCGCTGGCCGCGACCAGGTCCGCGTTCGAGCACCGGGCCGTGGTGACCGGCACCGGCCGCGATGAACTCCTCCAGCGGCTGGAGGCGGTCGCCGAGGACACCTCCACCGCGAACGGCGTGGTGCGCGGGAAGACCGGCGACACCGGCCGCTCGGTCTTCGTGTTCCCCGGTCAGGGGGCGCAGTGGGTGGGCATGGCGGTGGACTTGCTGGAGTCCTCGCCGGTGTTCGCCGAGGCGATCGGCGAGTGTGAGACGGCCCTGTCGGCGTATGTGGACTGGTCGTTGACGGATGTGCTGCGTGGCGCCGAGGGCGCTCCCGGTTTTGACCGGGTGGACGTGGTCCAGCCGGTGCTCTTCGCGGTGATGGTGTCGCTGGCGAAGCTGTGGCGCTCGGTCGGCGTGCAGCCCGATGCGGTGATGGGCCACAGCCAGGGCGAGATCGCCGCGGCGTGTGTGGCCGGTGCGCTCTCGCTGCAGGACGCGGCCAAGGTGGTGGCGTTGCGCTCGCAAGCCATCGCGGTGGGCCTTGCGGGCCGCGGTGGCATGGTGTCGGTCGGCCTGCCGGTCGAGCAGGTCAAGGAGCGCATCGCCGCCTGGGACGGCGCCATTTCCGTCGCCGCCGTCAACGGCCCCGGCTCCGTGGTGGTGTCCGGTGACCCGGGTGCGCTGGATGAGATGGTGGCCCAGCTGGAGGGCGAGGAGATCCGGGTCCGCCGGGTGCCGGTGGACTACGCCTCGCACTCCGCGCATGTGGAGGCGATCCACGATGAGTTGCTGAAGGTCCTCGCCGATATCGAGCCGCGCGCCTCGGAGGTGCCGTTCTACTCCACGGTGTCCGCCGAGCTGGTGGACACGACCGGTCTGGACGCCGAGTACTGGTACCGCAACCTGCGGCAGACCGTTGAGCTGGAGGCCACCACCCGGAGGCTGTTGGACGACGGCCACGCCGTGTTCATCGAGGCCAGCCCGCACCCAGTGCTCACCCTTCCCGTGCAGCAGACGGTTGAATCCGCCGAGGCCCAGGCTGTTGTCGTCGGCACGCTGCGGCGCGACGAGGGCGGTCCGGAACGGTTCCTGGCCTCCGCCGCCGAGGTGTTCGTGCGTGGCGTCACGGTGGACTGGACCGCGCTGCTCGAGGGCCGCGGCGCCCGCCGGGTGGAGCTGCCGACCTACGCCTTCCGGCGTCAGCGGTACTGGCTGGATGTGTCGGTCGCGGAGATGTCGGCCACCGTCGACGCTCTGGGCGCGGACGCGGTGGACGCCCGCTTCTGGGATGCGGTCGAGCGCGAGGACCTGGCGGCGCTGGTCCGCACGCTGGAGGTGGAGGACGAGGAGCAGCAGTCGTCGCTGACGGCGTTGCTTCCCGCCCTGTCGTCCTGGCGCCGTCAGCGCCGTGAGCAGAACACGGTGGACAGCTGGCGCTACAAGGTGGTCTGGAAGCCCCTGGCGTCCGCCATCGATGCGGCCCTCTCGGGCACCTGGCTCGTCGTCCTCCCCGCGTCGCACGCCGACGACGCCCTCGTGTCCGCCACAGTGAACGGGCTGGAGACGAGCGGCGCCGACATCGTCCGGGTGGTGCTCGACGAATCGGGCAACGACCGCTGGACCGTGGCGGAGCGGCTGCGCGGGGCGCTCGACGAGGCCGGGGCGGAGACCTCGGGCGTGGCGGGCGTGTTCTCGCTGCTGGGTCTTGACGAGTCCGGCCACGGGACGTTCGAGGTGGTGCCCGCGGGACTTGCGGCCATGGTCGCGCTGGTCCAGGGGCTGGGCGACGCCGGTGTGGTGGCGCCGCTGTGGTGCGGCAGCCGGGGCGCGGTGTCCGTGGGCCGCTCCGACCGGCTGGCGAGCCCGCTGCAGGCGATGGTGTGGGGCCTGGGCCGCATTGTCGGCGTGGAGTACCCCCAGCGCTGGGGCGGTGCGGTCGATCTGCCCGAGACCATGGACGGCCGCGCGGTGGCCCGTCTCATCGGAGTGCTGGCGGGCACGGAGGGCGAGGACCAGGTCGCGGTGCGCGGCTCCGGTGTGTTCGCCAAGCGCATGGTGCGTGCCACGGCGGCCGAGGACGCCGAGGGCCGCGGCTCCTGGCAGAGCCGGGGCTCGGTGCTGGTGACCGGTGGTACGGGTGCGCTGGGTGGCCATGTGGCCCGCTGGCTGGCGCGTACGGGTGCCGAGCATCTGGTGCTGACGAGCCGTCGTGGCATGGAGGCCGAGGGCGCCGCCGAGCTGAAGGCGGAGCTGGAGGGCCTCGGCGCCCGGGTGACCGTGGCGGCGTGTGACGCGGCCGACCGGGATGCGCTGGCCGCAGTACTGAACGGCATTCCGCAGGAGTTCCCGCTGACCGCCGTGGTGCACACCGCCGGTGTGCTGGACGACGGCGTCCTGGACGCCCTGACGGTGCGCCGTGCGGCCGGGGTGCTGCGCCCGAAGGTGGACGCCACGCGGAATCTGCATGAACTGACCGCTGGGATGGACCTGTCGGCCTTCGTGCTGTTCTCCTCCGGGGCGGGCACGCTGGGCGGCCCGGGCCAGGGCAGCTACGCGGCGGGCAACGCCTATCTCGACGCGCTGGCGCTGCAGCGGCGCGCGGACGGCCTTCCGGCCACCTCCATCGCCTGGGGCGCCTGGGCCGGAGGCGGCCTCGGCTCCGGCGAGGTCGGCGAGCGGATGGACCGTTCCGGCATGGTCGGGATGGTGCCCGAGCTGGCCATCTCCGGACTGCAGCAGGCCCTGGAACTGGATGAGACCTTCCTGGTCATCGCCGAGATCGACTGGGACCGCTTCCAGCCGGACTTCGTCGGCTCACGCCCGAACGCGCTGTTCCGCGAGGTGCCCGAGCTGAACCGCCCGGCCACCGCCAGTGGCGCGGACGCGGGCGACGGCGACGACGCGATCTCCGCGCTGCGCCGGGAGATGGCGGAGCTGCCCGCCGCCGAACAGCCCAAGCTGCTCCTGGAGCTGGTGCGCAACCAAGCCGCCGATGTCCTCGGCTACGACAGCGCGGACGCGGTGGAGGCCGACCGGGCCTTCCGCGACCTCGGCTTCGACTCGCTGACCGCCGTCGAGCTGCGCAACCGCCTCGGCGTGGTCACCGGCCTCCGACTCCCGGTCACCTGTGTCTTCGACTACCCGACCGCCACGGTGCTGGCCCGGTATCTGCACACCGAGATGTTCGGCGAGCAGCCGGTCACCGGTGGCGCCACCGCCGCCGCGCCCACCGGGCCGGAGGCGCTCGACAAGCCCATCGCCACCGATGAGCCGATCGCCATCATCGGCATGAGCTGCCGGTTCCCCGGCGGGGTGCGCAGCCCCGAGGAGCTGTGGAAGCTGCTGGTGGCCGAGCGGGACGTGATCTCCGCGTTCCCCGACGACCGCGGCTGGGACATCGACGGCCTCTACGACCCGGACCCCGAGAAGTCCGGCACCAGCTATGTCCGGGCGGGCGGTTTCCTCGACGAGGTGGGCCACTTCGACCCGGGCTTCTTCGGGATTTCGCCCCGTGAGGCGCTGGCGATCGACCCCCAGCAGCGGCTGCTGCTGGAGACCTCCTGGGAGGCGTTCGAGCGCGCCGGGGTCGACCCCGTGGCGCTGCGCGGCAGCCGGACCGGTGTCTTTGTCGGCTCCAACTACCACGACTACGGCTCGCGCATCCTGGCCGACGGCCAGGGAGTGGAGGGATACCTCGGACTCGGCAGCGCCCCCAGCGTCTCCTCCGGCCGCATCTCCTACACCTTCGGCTTCGAGGGCCCGGCCGTTACGGTGGACACCGCGTGCTCGTCGTCGCTGGTCGCCCTGCACCTGGCCTGCCAGTCGCTGCGGCAGGGCGAGTCCTCGGTGGCGCTGGCGGGCGGTGTGACCATTATGGCCACGCCGGGTACGTTCATCGAGTTCAGCGCCCAGCGCGTGCTGTCGTTCGACGGGCGGTGCAAGGCGTTCTCGGCGGACGCCGACGGCACCGGCTGGTCCGAGGGCGTGGGCATGCTCCTCGTGGAGCGGCTGTCGGACGCCCAGCGAAACGGCCACAAGGTGCTGGCCGTCATCCGGGGTTCGTCGATCAACCAGGACGGCGCGTCCAACGGTCTGACGGCGCCGAATGGCCCGTCGCAGCAGCGGCTGATCGAGCAGACGCTGGCCGGCGCCCGGCTGGCCTCCGCCGATGTGGACGTGGTCGAGGCCCATGGCACCGGCACGCCCCTCGGCGACCCGATCGAGGCGCAGGCGCTGCTGGCCACCTACGGTCAGGGCCGCCCCGAGGGCCGGCCGTTGCTGCTCGGCGCCATCAAGTCGAACATCGGTCATACACAGGCCGCCGCGGGTGTCGCGGGTGTCATCAAGATGGTGATGGCCATGCGCGAGGGCGTCCTTCCCAAGACCTTGCACCTGGACGAGGCGACGCCGCATGTGGACTGGTCGGCGGGCGACATCGAGCTGCTGACCGAGGCGGTGCCATGGCCGGAGACGGACCATCCGCGCCGGGCGGCGGTGTCCGCGTTCGGTGTGAGTGGCACCAACGCGCACACGATCATCGAGCAGGCGCCGGTCTCCGACGAGCCGGAGGCCCCGCGCGCCGGGGACGCCCCGGACACCGCCGCGGCCCCGGTGCCGTGGATCCTGTCCGGCCGGACCGACGCCGCCCTCCGGGGCCAGGCCGAGCGGCTGCGTGACCAACTGGCCACGGCCACCGAAGAGTTCATGCCCACTGTGGACGTCGGCTATTCCCTGGCGACGAGCCGGTCTCTCTTCGACCACCGGGCCGCCCTGGTCGGCGAGGACCGCGCGGACATGCTGCGTGGCCTCGAGGCCCTCGCGAAGGGCGAGGCGGCGCCCGGCGTCGTACGCGGCATGGCGGGCGCGGCCGGTAAGACGGCCTTCCTGTTCTCGGGCCAGGGCGCGCAACGCCTCGGCATGGGCCGGGAGCTGTACGACGCCTTCCCGGTGTTCGCCGACGCGTGGGACGAGGTGTGCGCCCATCTGGACGGTCTGCTGGACCGTCCGCTGCGGGATGTGGTGTTCGCGGCGGAGGGCAGTGCGGACGCCGGGCTGCTGGACCGGACGGCGTTCACCCAGCCCGCGTTGTTCGCGGTCGAGGTGGCGCTGTTCCGGCTGCTGGAGCACTGGGGTGTCACTCCGGATGTGCTGATCGGCCACTCCATCGGCGAGATCGCGGCCGCGCATGTGGCCGGGGTGTTCTCCCTGGAGGACGCGTGCACGCTGGTGGCCGCCCGTGGCCGGCTGATGCAGGCGCTCCCCGAGGGCGGCGCCATGGTGGCGGTGCAGGCGTCCGAGGACGAGATCGCTCCGGCACTCGCCGGTCACGAGGCCGAGGTGAGCGTTGCCGCCGTCAACGGCCCGACCTCCGTGGTCATCGCGGGCGACGAGGCACCGGTGCTGGAGATCGCCGGACAGTGGGCGGAGCAGGGCCGTAAGATCCGCCGGCTGCGGGTCAGCCACGCCTTCCACTCGCCCCGCATGGACGCGATGCTCGGCGACTTCCGCAAGGTCGTCGAAGAGCTGTCGTTCGCCTCGCCCAGGATCGCTCTGGTATCCAACGTGACCGGTCAGTCGGCCACCGCCGATGAGATGTGCTCTGCGGAATACTGGGTTCGCCATGTGCGGGAGGCGGTGCGGTTCGCGGACGGCGTGCGGGCACTCGAGGCGCAGGGCGTGTCCCGGTTCGTCGAGGTCGGCCCCGATGGCGTGCTCACCGCGATGGCGCGCGAGTGCCTGACGGCCGAGAAGGCTTCGGCGCTCGTCGTGGTCCCGGCGCTGCGCAAGAACCGTCCCGAGACGCGGGCGCTGACGACGGCGCTGGCCGAGCTCCATGTGAATGGCGTCGGAGTGGACTGGGAACGGGCCTTCGCGGGACGTGGCGCACGGCGAGTCGAGCTGCCCACATACGCCTTCCAGCGGGAGCGCTACTGGCTGGAGAGCCTGACGTTTCCCGGCGACTTCACCGCCGAGGGGTTCGCCCCGTCGGTGGATACGCGGTTCTGGGAGGTGGTCGAGCGTGAGGATCTCGAAACGCTCACAGAGACGCTCGACGTCGATGCCGAGACTCCGCTGAGCGCGGTGCTGCCGGCTCTGTCGGCGTACCACCGCAACAGCCGTGACCGGTCCATTGTCGATGGCTGGCGCTATCGGGTGTCGTGGAAGCCGGTCCCGGAGGCCGCCGACGGCTCGCTGTCGGGGACGTGGCTGGTGGTGGTTCCGGCGTCTCGCGCGGAGGACGAGCTGGTCTCGGGTGTCGTCGCCGGGCTCGAGCGGCATGGCGCGGGTGTGGTGTCGGTCGTGGTGGACGAACGGCACCTTGACACGGACGCGTTGGCGGAGCGGCTGCGCGAGGCGGTCGCGGAGGTGTCCGGGCTGGGTGGTGTGCTGTCGCTGCTCGCCCTGGACGAGGACCCCTGCCCGGAGCACCTGGCCCTGTCGAACGGCCTCGCCCTGACGCTGTCTCTGGTGCGGGCCATGGTCGAGGCGCGTGTCGAGGCTTTGGTGTGGTCCGCAACGCGTGGCGCCGTGTCGGTGGGCAGTTCCGAGAAGCTCCGCCATCCGACGCAGGCGATGGTGTGGGCGTTGGGCCGGGTGGCCGCGCTGGAGCTGCCGCCGCTGTGGGGTGGCGTCGTCGATCTGCCGGAGACGCTGGATGAGCGTGCGGTGGCGCGGCTGGCCGGTGTGCTGTCCGCCGAGGGCGGCGAGGACCAGGTGGCGGTGCGCGGCTCGGGTGTGTTCGTGCGTCGTCTGGTGCGGTCGGTCGTGGCCGTGGGCGACGGAACGTCGTGGAGGCCGCGTGGCACGGTGCTGGTGACCGGTGGCACGGGTGCGCTGGGTGGTCACGTGGCGCGTTGGCTGGCGCGTAGTGGTGCCGAGCATCTCGTGTTGACCAGCCGTCGGGGTCTTGACGCGCCGGGGGCTGCCGGACTGCGTGAGGAGCTGGAGGCGCTGGGTGCCCGGGTGACCGTGGCGGCCTGTGATGTGGCCGACCGTGAGCAGTTGGCCGCGGTGCTGGACGCCGTCCCGGAGGAGTATCCGCTGACCGCGGTCGTGCACGCGGCGGGTACCAATGGGGTGGCGCCGCTGATGGAGACCGGGTTGGCCGACGTCGCCGACGTGGTTTCCGGCAAGGTGGCGGGCGCCGTCAACCTGGACGAGCTGCTGGGCGATCGTGAGCTGGACGCGTTCGTGGTCTTCTCGTCGATCGCGGGTGTGTGGGGCAGCGGCGGTCAGGCCGGGTACAGCGTGGCCAACGCATATCTGGACGCGCTGGTGGAGGAGCGTCGCGGACGCGGTCTCGCCGGTACCGCCGTGGCCTGGGGTCCCTGGGCCGAGGGCGGTATGGCGGAGGGCGATGGTGGCGAGCAGTTGGCGCGGCGTGGTCTGCCCGCGATGGCGCCTGATCTGGCGATCGCCGCGTTGCAAGGCGCGGTCGCGGGTGATGACGGTGTGGTGGCGGTCGCCGATGTGGACTGGGAGCGGTTCGCCCCCTCATTCACCATGGGGCGGCCGAGTCCGCTGATCGGTGATCTGCCCGAAGTCGAGCGGGTGCTGGCGGAGGCCGGGGAGACCGAGGGCGCCGGGCTCGGCGCGGGTGCGGAGTTCCGGGAGCGGCTGGCGGGGCTGAGCGAGGCCGAGACCGACCGGGTCCTGCTCGATCTGGTCCGGGGTCACGCCGCCACGGTGTTGGGATTCACGGATACGGAGGCGGTTGAGCCCGGGCGGGCGTTCAAGGATTTGGGTTTCGACTCGCTCACGGCGGTGGAGTTCCGCGACCGGCTGGTCGCCGAGACCGGTCTCGGTCTCCCGGCCACGTTGGTCTTCGACTATCCCAGTGCCTCGGTGCTCGCGGCGTATCTCCGGACGGAGGTGCTGGGTGTGTCGTCGGTGGCGGTCGCCGCCGGGTCCGGGGCGTCCGCCGGTTCGGGTGTGGACGATGAACCGATCGCGATCGTCTCCATGAGCTGCCGTTTCCCCGGTGAGGTGCGCAGCCCGGAGGATCTGTGGAAGCTGGTGGAGAGCGGTGGTGACGCCATCTCCTCGTTCCCGTCGGACCGCGGCTGGGACCTGGCGGGCATGTACGACCCGGACCCGGACCAGTCGGGCGGGTTCTACGTCCGTGAAGGCGGATTCCTGTACGACGCGGCCGAGTTCGAGCCCGGGTTCTTCGGGATCTCGCCCCGTGAGGCGCTGGCGACCGACCCGCAGCAGCGGCTGCTGCTGGAGACCTCCTGGGAGGCGTTCGAGCGGGCGGGCATCAACCCCGCGTCGCTGAAGGGCAGCCAGGTCGGTGTGTTCGTCGGCTCCTCGGGCTCCGGTTACGGCGCCAACCTGGAGACGGTGCCCGAGGACGTCCAGGGCCATCTGCTGACCGGTAACTCCGGCAGTGTCGTCTCCGGCCGTCTCTCCTACACCTACGGTCTGGAGGGCCCCGCCGTCACGGTGGACACGGCCTGCTCCTCCTCGCTGGTGGCCCTGCATCTGGCCTGTCAGTCGCTGCGTCAGGGCGAGTGCTCCATGGCGCTGGTCGGTGGGGTGGCCGTGATGGCGACTCCGATGGCGTTCGTCGAGTTCAGCCGGCAGGGCGGGCTCGCCCCGGACGGCCGGTGCAAGCCGTTCTCGGCCGCGGCGGACGGTACGGGCTGGAGCGAGGGTGTCGATGTGCTGCTCGTGGAGCGGCTCTCGGACGCGGAGCGCAACGGCCACCAGGTGCTTGCGGTTGTGCGGGGCTCGGCGGTGAACCAGGACGGTGCGTCGAATGGTCTGACCGCGCCGAACGGTCCGTCGCAGCAGCGGGTGATCCGCCAGGCGCTGGCCAACGCTCGCCTCTCGGCCGCCGAGGTGGACGCGGTGGAGGCGCACGGTACGGGCACCTCGCTGGGTGACCCGATCGAGGCTCAGGCGCTGCTGGCCACCTATGGTCAGGAGCGCGCCGAGGAGCAGCCGCTGCTGCTGGGCGCGTTGAAGTCGAACATCGGGCACACCCAGGCCGCCTCCGGTGTGGCTGGTGTGATCAAGATGGTCATGGCGATGCGGGAGGGCAAGCTTCCCAAGACGTTGCATGTGGATGAGGCGTCGCCGCATGTGGATTGGTCGGCGGGTGATGTCGAGCTGCTGACCGAGGCGACGCCCTGGCCGGAGACGGGTCGTGTGCGCAGGGCGGCAGTGTCCGCGTTCGGTGTGAGTGGCACCAACGCGCATGTGATCCTCGAGCAGGCGCCGACCGCTGACGGGCCCGGTACGGAGCAGGCGGGGGATGTCGCGGGCTCCACCGCGGGCCCGGTTCCTTGGGTCCTGTCCGGTAAGACCGAGGCGGCTCTTCGGGGCCAGGCCGAACGGCTGCTCGGTCAGCTGGCCTCGGCTGTCGACGATTCCTCGGTCGTTGTGGATGTCGGCTACTCCCTGGCGGCGACCCGATCGCTCTTCGACCACCGGGCCGTGTTGGTCGGTGAGGACCGTGAGGAGCTGCTGCGCGGCCTTGAGGCCGTCATGCGGGGCGGGACCGCGCCGAGTGTGGTGCGCGGTGTGGCGGGGAGGGCCAATAAGACGGTGTTCGTCTTCCCCGGTCAGGGGGCGCAGTGGATGGGTATGGCGGTGGACTTGCTGGAGTCCTCGCCGGTGTTCGCCGAGGCGATGGCCGAGTGTGAGACGGCCCTGTCGGCCTACGTGGACTGGTCGCTGGCCGAGGTGCTGCGTGGTGCCGAGGGCGCTCCCGGTTTCGACCGGGTGGATGTGGTGCAGCCGGTGTTGTTCGCGGTGATGGTGTCGTTGGCGAAGCTGTGGCGTTCGGTCGGCATCGAGCCGGACGCCGTGATGGGTCACAGTCAGGGCGAGATCGCCGCGGCGTGTGTCGCGGGCGCGCTCTCACTCGAAGACGCCGCGAAGGTGGTGACCTTGCGGTCGCAGGCCATTGCGGTGGGTCTTGCGGGTCGCGGTGGCATGGTGTCGGTCGGGTTGCCGGTCGACCAGGTCAAGGACCGTATCGCCGCCTGGGACGGCGCGATCTCGGTCGCCGCTGTCAACGGCCCCGGTTCGGTGGTCGTCTCCGGTGACCCGGGGGCGCTGGATGAGATGGTTGAGCGGCTGGAGGGCGAGGAGGTCCGTGTTCGCCGGGTCCCGGTGGACTACGCCTCGCACTCCGCACACGTGGAGGGGATCCGCGAGGAGTTGCTGAAGGTCCTGGCGGACCTTCAGCCGCGTTCCTCGGGGGTGCCGTTCTACTCCACGGTCTCCGGTGAGCTGGTGGACACCGCCGGGCTGGATGCGGAGTACTGGTACCGCAACCTGCGGCAGACCGTCGAGCTGGAGGCCACCACCCGTACTCTGCTCGGCAGTGGCCACGCCACCTTCATCGAGGTGAGCCCGCATCCGGTGCTCACCCTTCCCGTTGAGCAGACGGTGGAGGCCGCTGAGAAGCGGGCGGTGATCGTGGGCACGCTGCGCCGTGATGAGGGCGGTCTGGAGCGGTTCCTGACCTCGATCGCCGAGGTTCATGTCAACGGGGCCGACGTCGACTGGTCCAAGGTGTTCGCCGGATACGGCGCCCGCCGGATTGACCTGCCGACGTACGCCTTCCAGCGGCAGCGCTACTGGCTGGAGGCCCCGACGACGTTCGTCGGCGATGTCACCGCCGTGGGGCTCACCCCGCCGGTGCACCCGTTGCTGGGCGCTGCCGTCGAACTGCCCGGCACGGACGGCTTCCTGTTCACCGGCCGTCTCTCGCCGCAGACCCATCCGTGGCTCGTTGACCACATGGTTCAGGGCACGATTCTCCTGCCCGGCACCGCCTTCCTCGAACTGGCGATGCACGCTGCCGAGAAGGTGGGCTGTGATCGGGTCGAGGAGCTGACCCTCACGGCGCCTCTCGCGCTGCCCGAACAGGGTGCGGTGCACCTCCAAATCGCGGTGAGCGGGCCGGACGAGAGCGGCGCGCGTGCGCTGAACGTCTACTCGCGGCTGGAAGACGGCACCGTGACACAGCCGTGGACACAGAACGCCTCCGGTCTGCTGTCGCCGGCGCCGGGCGGCGCACCGCGAGAGACGGGGCAGGTCGATCTCACCGTATGGCCCCCGAAGGGCGCGGAGCCGATCGACATCGGGGACGTCTACGACCGGATGACCGAGGGCGGCTTCGGTTACGGTCCGATCTTCCAAGGGCTGCGATCCGTGTGGGGCCGTGGTGACGAGGTCTTCGCCGAGGTCCGTCTGC
The DNA here is from genome assembly GCF_000147815.2 of Streptomyces violaceusniger Tu 4113. NCBI lineage: Bacteria > Bacillati > Actinomycetota > Actinomycetes > Kitasatosporales > Streptomycetaceae > Streptomyces > Streptomyces violaceusniger. Next base: position 4,633,314 of record NC_015957.1, read on the forward strand.
CCAAGGAGAACGCCGCGGACGCCGAGGAGTTCGGGCTGCACCCGGCTCTGCTGGATGCGGCGCTTCACGCCGTCATGTTCGTACCGTATGAGGGCCCGATGCCCGCCAGGCTTCCGTTCTCCTGGACTGGGGTCTCGCTGCGGGCCGTAGGCGCCTCGGAGTTGAGGGTGCGCCTCAGTTCGCTCGGGCCTGACTCGATCGGCCTCCAGGTCGCCGACGGAACCGGCCTCCCCGTGGCCTCCGTCGACTCCCTGGCGCTGCGACTGGTCGCGGACGGGCAAATCCAGGCGCCTGGTTCTCCGGCGGCCGGGCATGACTCGCTCTTCCGTCTGGAGTGGATCCCTGTTCCCGTCGCCGCGCCGGCTCCCGCTTCCGAAGGGACGTGGGCCGTGCTGGGTACGGACGGTCTGGGGGTGCGCTCCGGCTTGGAGACGGCGGGTGCCGGCGTGGAGGCATACGCGAGTCTGACCGCGATGCGCGAGGCGATCGAGTCCGGCGCCCCGGTACCCGACGTCGTCATGGTCACGGGCACCGCGGAGGCGGTGGGCATCGATGACGACGACGACCTGGTGGGGCGGGTGCGTGACGTCACCTATCGGGCGTTGGACCTGGTGCGGTGGTGGGTCACCGATGAGCGGTTCGCCGACTCCTATCTGGTGTTCGTGACCCGCGGCGCGATGGGTGTCCGACACTCCGACCACGTGCGCACCCCGGCCGAGGCGGCCGTGTGGGGTCTGCTGCGCTCCGCGCAGAGCGAGCACCCTGGGAAGTTCCTCCTGGTCGACCTCGACCCGGAGGAGCACGGCGATGTGTCCTACGCGCTACGGTCGGCGCTCGCCGCCGAGGAGCCGCAGGTCGCGGTCCGTGAGGGAACGGTGCATGGTCTGCGTATGGCGCGGGTCCCCTCGGGCGGTACCCCGAAGCCGCTGGATGGTCGGGGGACGGTGTTGATCACTGGTGGTACGGGTGGTCTGGGTGCGTTGTTGGCCCGTCATCTGGTGGTGGAGCACGGTGTTGAGCGTTTGGTGCTGACGAGTCGTCGTGGCGTGGAGGCGCCGGGTGCGGCGGAGTTGGTGGAGGAGCTGGCCCGGCTCGGTGCGCGGGCGGAGGTCGTGGCGTGTGATGTGGCTGATCGGGGGTCGGTGGAGAGGCTGCTGGCGGGGATCGGGTCGGAGTATCCGCTGTCGGCCGTGGTGCATGCGGCGGGTGTGCTGGATGACGGTGTGGTGGAGTCGCTGACGCCGGAGCGGGTGGACAAGGTGTTGCGTCCGAAGGTGGACGCCGCGCTGCACCTCCACGAGCTCACGCGCGATCTCGACCTCTCCGCCTTCATCCTGTTCTCCTCCGCCTCCGCTACGTTCGGCAGCGCCGGCCAGGCCAACTACGCGGCGGGCAACGCGTTCATGGACGCCCTGGCCCAGCACCGCAGGGCCGCGGGGCTCCCGGCCACCTCGCTCGCATGGGGGCCGTGGACGCAGGACGGTGGCATGACCACCGAACTGGCCGACAGCGATATCACCCGGATGTCCAGGAACGGCATGGTCGCCCTCACCCCCGAGGCCGGACTCGCGCTGTTCGACGCGACCCGCGATCTCGACGACGCCGTCCTGGTGCCCATCACCATGGACCTGTCCTCGATGGGCGATCCGGTACACGCGCTGCTGCGCGGACTGGTGCGCGCACGCGCGCGGAGGGCCGTGGAGTCGGCCGCCGATCCGGCTGCCGCGCTCAAGCAGCACCTGGCCGGGAAGTCCGCAGCGGAGCGCGAGCGCGTCCTCATGGACCTGGTGTGTGACCAGGCGGCCGTTGTCCTCGGCTACACGTCGGGAGAGGCGATCGAGCCGGAGCACGCGTTCAAGGACATGGGATTCGACTCCCTGACCACGGTGGAACTGCGGAACCGTCTCAACGCGGAGACCGGGCTGCGGCTGCCGGCGACCCTGGTGTTCGACTACCCGACCCCGGAGGCGCTCACACGGATCCTGCTCGAGGAGGTCACCCCCGCCGACGGGCCCGTGAGCGAGCCCGTCTTCGGAGAACTCGACCGACTGGAGTCCACCCTGTCGGCGCTCGACTCCGAGGGTGAGGTACGGGCGAAGGTGGCCGAACGGCTGAGGGAGTTCCTGAACAAGCTGGATGACGCCCCCGAGAGCGTCGACGCCAGCGGAGATATGGCCGAACGGATCGGATCGTCCTCCAACGACGAGCTGTTCGACTTCATCGACCAGGAACTCGGCCTTTCCTGAACCCTGCCCAAGACCTCGTGAACTTTGACTGCGAAGAAAGTGGCGCCAAACAATGAGTGAGACAAAGCTCCGCGACTACCTCAACAGGGTGACGACTGATCTGCACCGCACCCGTCAGCGCCTTCAGGATGTGGAGGCGAAGCAGCGGGAGCCGATCGCGATCGTGGCGATGAGCTGCCGTTTTCCTGGTGGGGTCACCTCGCCGGAGGAGCTGTGGCGCACCGTCGCCGACGGGGCCGACGTGCTCTCACCGTTCCCGAAGGACCGGGGCTGGCACGAGGAGCTGTTCAATCCCGACCCGGACAGCCAGGGGACCAGCTATGTGAACGAGGGCGGGTTCCTGTACGACGCCGCGCTCTTCGACCCCGTGTTCTTCGGGATCTCCCCGCGTGAGGCGCTGGCGATGGACCCCCAGCAGCGGCTGCTGCTGGAGACGTCCTGGGAGGTCGTGGAGCGGGCGGGCATCGACCCGCTGTCTGTCAAGGGCGCCGCGGGCGGCGTGTTCATAGGCGGTGCCAACACGGGGTACGGCGCGGCCGGGGCGATGGAGGCCGAAGAGGTCGAAGGCCATCTGCTCACAGGGCAACACCCTGCCGTCACCTCCGGCCGGATCTCCTACGTGCTCGGCCTCGAAGGCCCCGCGGTGACGGTGGACACAGCGTGTTCATCGTCTCTGGTCGCCCTGCACCTGGCCGTGCAGGCGCTGCGCCAGGGCGAGTGTGACTTCGCCCTGGCCGGGGGCGTCGCCGTGATGGCCCTCCCGGGAGGGTTCACCGAGTTCAGCCGCCAACGAGGACTCGCGACCGACGGCCGCTGCAAACCCTTCGCGGCGCCCGCCGACGGCACCAACTGGTCCGAGGGCGTCGGCGTGCTGTTCGTGGAGCGGCTGTCGGACGCCCGTCGCAACGGCCACCCGGTGCTGGCCGTTCTCCGAGGTTCGGCAATCAACCAGGACGGCACCAGCAATGGTCTGACGGCTCCCAATGGCCCCTCGCAGCGCAGGGTGATCCGCCAGGCGCTCGATGTCGCGGGACTCACCCCGGACCAGGTAGACGTGGTCGAGGCGCACGGTACGGGCACGTCACTGGGTGACCCGATCGAGGCGCAGGCGCTGATCGCGTCCTACGGCCAGGAGCGGCCGGAGGACCAGCCGCTGTGGCTGGGCGCCCTCAAGTCCAACATCGGCCATACGCAGTGGGCGGCGGGTGTGGCCGGGGTCATCAAGATGGTGATGGCCATGCGGCACGGCATCCTGCCGAAGACACTCCACGTGGACGAGCCGACACCCCATGTGGATTGGTCGGCGGGGGCCGTGAAGCTGCTCACCGAGGCTCGGCCCTGGCCGGAGACAGGCCGGCCCCGTCGGGCGGGCATCTCGGCCTTCGGGATCGGCGGAACCAACGCGCACACCATCATCGAGCAGGCCCCCGAAGCCGAGGAGCCGGGGCCGGCCGATCCGCAGGCCGGTGCTGGGGGTGAGCCTGCGCCTGCCGCCTCCTCCGTTGTGCCATGGCTGGTCTCCGGCAAGGGCGAGGCCGCGCTGCGGGCACAGGCCGAGCGGCTGCACGCGAGTCTGACGGCTCAGGGTGCTTCCCAGGACAACGATCTCGCGCTCGCGTCGGTGGCGGACATCGGCTACTCCCTGGCAGTGTCCCGGTCGGCGCTCGAGCACCGTGCCGTGGTGATCGGCGAGGACCGCGACAGCCTCCTGCGCGGCCTCCAGGCCGTGGCCAAGGGCGAGATCGCTCCGGGCCTGGTCAAGGGACAGACGGTGAAGCGACCCAGGACCGTCTTCGTGTTCCCGGGTCAGGGGGCGCAGTGGGTGGGTATGGCGGTGGGGTTGTTGGACTCCTCGCCGGTGTTCGCGGAGGCGATCGGTGAGTGTGAGTCGGCTCTGTCGGCTTATGTGGACTGGTCGTTGACGGATGTGCTGCGCGAGGCTGAGGGTGCTCCTGGTTTCGACCGGGTGGATGTGGTGCAGCCGGTGTTGTTCGCGGTGATGGTGTCGCTGGCGAGGCTGTGGCGTTCGGTGGGTGTGGTGCCGGACGCGGTGATGGGTCACAGTCAGGGTGAGATCGCGGCGGCGTGTGTGGCGGGTGCGTTGTCGCTGGAGGATGCCGCGAAGGTGGTGGCGTTGCGGTCGCAGGCGATCGCGGCGAGTCTCGCGGGCCGTGGTGGCATGGTGTCGGTCGGGCTGCCGGTCGACCAGGTCAAGGAGCGTATCGCCGCCTGGGATGGTGTGATCTCGGTGGCGGCCGTCAATGGCCCGGGGTCGGTTGTGGTGTCGGGTGATCCGGGTGCGCTGGATGAGATGGTCGCGCAGCTGGAGGGCGAGGAGATCCGGGTCCGCCGGGTGCCGGTGGACTACGCCTCGCACTCCGCACATGTGGAGGCCATCCGCGAGGAGTTGTTGAAGGTTCTGGCGGGTATCGCGCCGCGTGTGTCGGATGTGCCGTTCTACTCGACGGTGACCGGTGAGCAGGTCGATACGGCGGGTCTGGACGCGGAGTACTGGTACCGGAATCTGCGGCAGACCGTTGAGCTGGAGTCCACGACGCGCACGTTGCTGAATGACGGTCACACGGTCTTCGCCGAGGTGAGCCCGCACCCCGTCCTCACGCTTCCCGTTCAGCAGACGGTGGAGGCCGCTGAGAAGCGGGCGGTGGTCGTGGGCACGCTGCGGCGGGATGAGGGCGGCCTGGAGCGGTTCCTGACCTCCGCCGCCGAACTGCACGTCACTGGCGTCGGCGTCGACTGGCGGAAGGTGTACGAGGGCCGTGGTGCCCGCCGGGTCGATTTGCCGACCTACGCCTTCCAGCGTCAGCGCTACTGGCTGAACTCGGTGGCGACCGTCGGCGACGTGGGATCGGTGGGCCTCGGGGCGGTGTGGCATCCCCTGCTGGGCGCCGCGGTCTCGCTCGCGGGCGGCGGCGGAGTGTTGCTCAGCGGGCGGCTGTCGATGGCCACGCACGCCTGGCTCGCCGACCACGCGGTGCAAGGAGTGCCGCTCGTGCCCGGGACGGCCTTCGCGGAGATGGCCGCGCAAGCGGGGGACCAGGTCGGGTGCGGCCGGGTCGATGAGCTGGTGCTGGTGGCGCCCTTGGCGGTGCCCGAGCGCGGAGGGGTGCAGATCCAGGTCGAGGTGGCGGAGGCCGACGCCTCGGGCCATCGCGAGGTGAGCGTGTACTCGCGGATGGAGCCGGCCGACGACAAGGCCGACCTCGAGGAGCCGTGGGTGCGGCACGCTCACGGTGTGCTCACCCCGCCCGCCCCGGCGGCCTCCTTCGACTTCGCGAAGTGGCCGCCCTCCGGGGCCAAGCCCGTCGACGTCTCCGGTGGTTACGAGCACGCCGAGGAGCATGGGCTGCACTACGGTCCCGCGTACCGCGGGCTGCGGCGCGCATGGAAGCGCGGCGACGCGGTGTTCGCCGACGTCGAGCTGCCCGAGAACCAGCACGGCATCGCGAAGTACTTCGGTCTGCACCCGGCCCTGTTCGACGCGGCCCTCCAGGCGATCGGCGCCAACAACGCGTTGCGCGGAGGCGACGACGCGCCGAGCGCGGGGAATCTGATGCCGTTCTCGTGGCGGGGATTCTCCCTGGAAGCCGTCGGTGCCCAAGCGCTGCGAGTCCGTATCGTCCCGGACGGGCGGCAGGCCGTATCGGTGGCCATGGCCGACACCTCGGGCCGCCCGGTGGCTTCCGTCGACTCCCTCGTCTTCCGGCCCATGCAGGCCGCCGCGTTGCAGAACCTGGGCCGGGCGGCCGGTGACGCGTTGTTGCGCATGGAGTGGACGGCGAGCACCACGAAGCCCGCCGAGGGCGTGGCACCTGGCTGGTGGGCGGTGCTGGTCGACGACCGCCTCGGCGTGGGCGCCGCTCTGGAGGCGGCGGGCTTCTTCCCCGCCGATGTGTACGCGGACCCCACGGCGCTGAGTGACACCGTGGCGGCGGGCACGAGCATGCCCGGAATGGTGGTACTGCCGGTGGCTTCGGACAGCTCCGCTGTGGTGGACGAGGTCCACGCACGGGTCGGTGAGGTGCTGGAGACCGTTCAGTCGTGGGTAGCCGACGACCGGTTCGCGGGAACCCCGCTGGTGGTGCTGACCCGGGGTGCCGTTGACACCGGCGACGGTGTGCGCGATCTGGCGGCCGCGGCCGCATGGGGTCTGGTGCGGTCGGCGCAGTCGGAGCACCCGGGACGGGTGGTGCTGGTCGACACGGATGACGTCGGGCGTGCGGTGGGACTTCTCGCGGGGGTGATAGCTACTCGTGAGGAGCAGGTGGTGGTGCGTTCGGGCGAGGTCCACGTGCCACGTCTGGCACGTTCACTGCCCGCGGCTGACGCTCCCGAGACGGAGGTGTTCGGCTCCGGTGCCGTGCTGGTCACGGAGGGCACGGGCGGTCTGGGTGGTCTGGCGGCCCGGCATCTGGTGGCCCGGCACGGTGTGAAGAAGCTGGTGCTGCTGTCCCGCCTGGGTGCGGAGACGGACGGCGCGGCCGCATCGCGGGCCGAGCTGGAGGCCGCGGGCGCCGAGGTGTTGGTCACGGCGTGTGACGCCGCGGACCGTGAGGCGCTCGCTTCGGCGCTGGCGGGGCTGCCCGAGGAGTTCGCGTTGAGCGCCGTGGTGCACGCGGACGAGGTGCTCGACGACGGGCTGTTCGCATCGCTGACGCCCGAGCGGGCGAGCGCGGTGCTGAGGGCGAAGGCGGACGCGGCCTGGAACCTGCATGAGCTGACCGCGGGCATGGACCTGTCGGCGTTTGTGCTGTTCTCCTCGACCGCGGGTCTGCTCGGCGCGGCCGGGCAGAGCAACTACGCCGCGGCGAACGTGTTCCTGGACGGCCTCGCGTCATGGCGTCGCGCTCAAGGACTGCCGGGCGTCTCGCTGGCGTGGGGCCTGTGGGCCCAGGACAGCGGGGTGACACCCCAGGAGGGACCCGACAACTGGCGCTACCAGGTGTCGTGGAAGCCCGTCCCGGACGTGGCCGAGGGGTCGCTGTCGGGGACCTGGCCGGTGGTGGTTCCGGCGTCCCACGTCGAGGACGAGCTGGTCTCGGGCGTTGTCGCCGCCCTCGAGCGGCACGGCGCGGATGTGGTCTCGGTCGTGGTGGAGGAGCGGGACCTCGACGCGAACGCGCTGGCGGAGCGGCTGCGCGAGGTCGCCGAGCGGGCGCCCGAGCTGGGAGGTGTCCTGTCGCTGCTGGCCCTGGACGAGAAGCCCTGCCCGGAATACCCGGCCCTGCCGGGTGGCTACGCGCTGAGCCTGGCCCTGGTGCGGGCCATGGTCGAGGCGAAGATCTCGGCTCGGCTGTGGAGCGGTACGCGGGGGGCCGTCTCGGTGGGCGGTTCGGACCGGCTCACCAGCCCCGTACAGGCGATGGTGGCGGCGTTGGGCCGGGTGGTCGCGCTGGAGCTGCCGCTGCTGGGGGGCGGTGTGGTCGATCTGCCGGAGTCGCTGGATGAGCGCGGCGCGGCCCGGCTGGCCGGTGTGCTGTCCGTCGAGGGCGGCGAGGACCAGGTCGCGGTGCGTGGTTCCGGTGTCTTCGTACGCCGTCTGGTGCGGTCGGCCGCGACCACCGGTAGGGCGACATGGCGGGCGCGGGGCACCGTGCTGGTGACCGGTGGCACGGGCGGGCTGGGTGCTCATACGGCCCGCTGGCTGGCGCGTAGTGGTGCCGAGCATCTGGTGTTGACCAGCCGTCGGGGTCTTGACGCGCCGGGTGCGTCCGAGTTGCGCGATGAGCTGGAGGCGCTGGGTGCCCGGGTGACCGTGGCGGCCTGTGATGTGGCCGACCGGGAGCGGCTGGCCGCGGTGCTGGCTGCGGTGCCGGAGGAGCATCCGCTGACGGCGGTCGTGCACGTGGCGGGGGCCACCGGGGTGGTGCCACTGATGGAGAGCGGGTTGGCCGATGTCGCCGCCCTGGTATCGGGCAAGGTGGCGGGCGCCGTCAACCTGGACGAGCTGCTGGGCGACCGTGAGCTCGACGCGTTCGTGCTCTTCTCGTCGGTCTCCGGTGTGTGGGGCAGCGGTGGCCAGGCCGCCTACGGTGCGGCCAACGCCTACTTGGACGCGCTGGTGGAAGACCGTCGTGCGCGGGGTCTCGTCGGCACCTCCGTGGTCTGGGGCCCCTGGGCCGAGAGCGGCATGGCGGCGGGGGACGACTCCGGGGAGCAGCTGGCGCGACGTGGGCTGCCCCGGATGGCGCCCGAGCCGGCGATCGCCGGTCTGGAACGCGCGATAGCGGGTGACGACGGTGTGGTGGCCGTCGTGGACGTGGACTGGGAACGGTTCGCTCCCGCGTTCACCGCGGTCCGGCCCAGCCCGTTGCTGAGCGATCTCTACGAGGTCCAGCGGCTGGACACGGCGTGGAACGATGTGGCGCGCACCGGTCTGGTGCCGCTCTCCTCCGAGGAGGGCCTGGAGCTCTTCGACGCGGGCGTCGTCTCCGACACGGCCGTGGTGATTCCCGCCCGGCTGGACATCGGTGCGCTGCGCGCCCAGGGCGCCGCGATGTCCGCCGTGTTCCGTTCCGTCGTCCCGGATTCCCCGGTCCGCCGTGCGGCTCGGGCGGCGGAGTCCGAGGTGGACCAGCCGGGACAGCTGCGGCAGCGGCTGGCTGGGCTGTCGGAGGCCGAGACGGACGAGGTGCTTCTCGAACTGGTGCGTACCGTCGCCGCCGCGGTGCTTGGGTTCGCATCGCCGAATGACATCGACACCGGCCACGAGTTCTTGGAGATGGGCTTCAACTCCCTTACCGCGGTGGAATTCCGTAACCAGCTCGCCGCCCTCACCGGCCTTCGGCTGAACACCACGGTCGTCTTCGACCACCCGAGCCCGGGCGAGATGGTGGCCCATCTGCGGCCCCGGCTCGCGGCCGAGGTCGCGTCCAGCCCCATCGGCCGCCAGGCCCAGGAGCAGACCGCCCCGGCCGTTCCGGTCGCCGTGCCCGTGACCGAGCCCGTTCCCGCGGCGCCGCAGGCGAACGCGCCCGACACCCTCGGCTCTCTCTACCGGCAGGCGGCGCAGCAGGGCAAGCACAAGATCGGCATGGATCTGCTGATGAACGCGGCGCAGCTCCGTCCGGCCTTCGAGGACCCTGCCGACTTCGAGGGGAACATCAGGCCCGCGCGGCTCTCCCGGGGTCCTGGGCGCCCCCGGCTGGTGTGCTTCTCCTCTCATGTCGCCCTGGGCGGCGTCCACCAGTACGCGCGGTTCGCCGCGCCGTTCCGTGGCAACCGGGATGTGGCGGCTCTCGGCACCGTGGGGTCCGTCCACGGTGAGAGCCTTCCGGCCACCCTGGACGCGCTGTTCCGCTTGCAGGCGCGGGTCGTCGCCGAGTACGCCGAAGGCGACCCGGTCGTCCTGTGCGGCTCCTCGGCCGGAGGAATGTTCGCCCACGCGGTGGCCGCCGCCATGGAGAGCCAGGGCACACCGGCCGCGGGAGTCGTCCTGATGGACACCTACCTTCCGTACACCACGAAGCTCGGCCAGTTCGAGGACGCCTGGACGGACGAAATGTACGAGCGGGAGGAGCTCGTCTCCATGGAGGGTGTCCGGATGTCCGCCATGGGTTGGTACGTGCATCTGCTCGAGGGGTGGAAGCCGCCGCAGATCTCGGTTCCCAGCCTCCAGATTCGTGCGACGGAGCCGGTGCTGGCGGCGGCTCCGGACGCGGAGGCGCAGAGCTGGCAGGCGGACTGGCCCGCCGACTCCGCCATCGATGTGCCCGGAGATCACTTCACCATGATGGAGAAGCACGCGGACACCACCGCCCAGGCCGTCGAGGACTGGGTGGCCGGCCTCTAACAGCCGGGCGCCCGCCCGGCATCGATGGATGGCGGGCGGGCGCCCAACGCCGAGGCCGCATTCAGCGCGGCACACAGCTTTGACGCAAGGTCTTCCACGAAGCAGGAGTTAGGTGAGCAGCATGTTGCGCGGGTCCAGCGACTCAGGAGAGTCCGGAATCCAGGCTGGGCCGGATTGCGGGGAGAGCCCAGGCGAACTTCCTTCACTCGCACCGGACTTTCGAGAACTGCCGGACTACGAGCAGCGCAGGGTCCTGTTCGACCTGGTACGCGCGCATGTCGCCGGGGCACTGCGGTCTGAGTCACCGCGTACGCTCGACGCCGAGAGCTCCTTCCTCGACCTGGGTCTTGACTCGCTCGCGGCGGTCAATCTGCACCGCGGACTGGTGGCGGCCACCGGGCTCACGCTCGAGGTGTCGCTCGCCTACGACTACCCGACGCCCGGCGAGCTGGTGGACCACCTCCACCGGCAGATCTTCCCCGTCGCCACGGACGACACCGCCCCCGCGCGTGCCGTCGTGGGCTCCGACGACCCCATCGCGATCGTCGGGATGAGCTGCCGCTTCCCCGGAGGCGTCAACAGCCCCGAGGAGCTGTGGAAGGTCGTCTCCGAGGGCGTGGACGCCATCACCCCGTTTCCCACCGACCGGGGCTGGGACCTGGAGGCGCTCTACAGCCCGGACCCGGACCAGCCCGGCACCAGCTACGCGACCGAGGGCGGATTCATCCACGACGCCCCCGAGTTCGACGCGGAGTTCTTCGGCATATCGCCGCGCGAGGCACTGGCCATGGACCCGCAGCAGCGGCTGCTGCTGGAGACCAGCTGGGAGGTCTTCGAGCGGGCCGGTATCGACGTGACCAAGCTGCGGGGGAGCAGGACCGCCGTCTTCACCGGCGCCGAGCACCACGACTACGGGCCCCCTCTGCAGAGCACCAAGAGCGGCCTCGAGGGCTATGCGCTGACCGGTATCGCGGGCAGCGTCGCCTCCGGGCGCATCGCCTACACCTTCGGCTTCGAGGGCCCGGCGTGGACCGTGGACACCGCGTGCTCCTCGTCGCTGGTCTCCCTGCACCAGGCGGCGCACTCGCTGCGCCAGGGGGAGTGCGATCTGGCGCTCGCCACCGGTGTCGCCACGATGCCGACCCCGGGTGACTTCATCCTCTTCAGCCGCCAGCGCGGACTCTCCTCCAACGGGCGCTGCAAGGCGTTCGGCGCCGAGGCCGACGGCACGTCATGGGCCGAGGGCGTCGGCGTCCTCCTGGTGGAGCGGCTCTCGGACGCCCGGCGCAACGGCCACGAGGTGCTGGCGATCGTACGCGGCTCCGCCGTCAACCAGGACGGCGCCAGCAACGGTCTGACGGCCCCCAACGGCCGTTCCCAGCAGCGGGTCATCCGCCAGGCGCTGGCCAACGCCGAACTGACCGCGGACCAGATCGACGTGATCGAGGCGCACGGCACCGGAACCTCGGTCGGCGACCCCATCGAGGCGCAGGCGCTGATCGCCACCTACGGCGAGAGCCGCCCGGAGGGGCAGCCGGTGTGGCTGGGGTCCCTCAAGTCGAACATCGGCCACACCCAGGCAGCGGCCGGTGTGGGTGGTGTCATCAAGATGGTGATGGCCATGCGCCACGGCATCCTGCCCAGGACGCTGCACGTGGAGGTGCCGACCCCGTACGTGGACTGGTCGTCGGGCGGCGTGGCGCTGCTCGCCGAGCAGCGCCCCTGGCCGGAGACCGGGCGGCCACGCCGTGCCGGTGTCTCCTCGTTCGGCGTGAGCGGCACCAACGCACACGCCATCATCGAGCAGGCCCCGCCGCCGGAGCCCGCCCCCGCCACGGACGATGTCGCCGACGAGGAGACCGCGTACCAGCCCGTGTCGTGGCTGGTGTCCGCCAGGAGCGAGGAGGCGCTGCGGGCGCAGGCCGCGCGGCTGCGCGAGCACGTGGTGCACCACCCCGACGCGCGGCCGGTCGACATCGGATGGTCGTCCGCCGTGACACGTGCCGCACTCAAGCACCGGGGCGTGGTGGTGGCCTCCGACCGCGAGGGGCTGCTGCGCGGCCTCGCCGCGCTCGCCGAGGACACCGACGCGCCGGGCCTGGTGCTGGGCACGTCCACCGTGCAGCGGATGGCGTTCCTGTTCACCGGACAGGGCGCCCAGCGGCTGGGCATGGGCCGCGAGCTCTACGAGACCTACCCGCTCTTCGCCGACGTGTTCGACGAGGCGTGCGACTATCTGGACGTGCGCCTGGGCACCTCCGTGCTCGACGTGGTCTTCGGCCCCGAGGATGACGACGCGGCCGCCGCCACCGGTGACGAGCTCAACCAGACGATGTTCACCCAGGCCGGGCTGTTCGCCTTCGAGGTGGCCCTGTTCCGCCTGCTGGAGTCTTGGGGCGTGCGCCCCGACTTCCTGATGGGGCACTCGGTGGGCGAGATCGCCGCGGCCCACGTCGCCGGGGTGCTGTCCCTGGAGGACGCGTGCGCCCTGGTGGCGGCCCGCGGGCGGCTGATGCAGGAATTGCCCGAGGGCGGCGCGATGGTGGCCGTCCAGGCGTCGGAGGAGGAGGTGGCCGGAAGCCTGGAGGGCCGCGAGGACCAGGTGTCGCTGGCGGCGCTCAACGGCCCCACCTCGGTGGTGCTCTCCGGCGACGAGGACGCGGTGCTCGAACTCGCCGGCCACTGGGAGGCCCAGGGCCGCAAGACCAAGCGGCTGCGGGTGAGCCACGCGTTCCACTCCCCCCGGATGGACGCCATGCTGGAGGAGTTCGGCCAGATCGCCGCCTGCCTGGCGTACTCGGTCCAGGCCATCCCGGTCATCTCCAACGTCAGCGGCGATGTCGCGGGCGCCGAACTGGCCACTCCGGAGTACTGGGTCCGCCATGTGCGGGAGGCGGTCCGCTTCGACGACGGCATGCGGCAGCTCGCCGACCAGGGCGTGACCACCTGCGTGGAGCTCGGTCCCGACGCCGTGCTGACCGCGATGGGCCAGGACTGCCTGGACGCCGTCGGTGCCGACGCGGCCTTCGTGCCCCTGGCCCGCTCCGGGCGCGCCGAGGCCCAGACGCTGGCGGAGGCGGTCGCCACCCTGTACGCGAACGGTGTCGGCGTGGACTGGGACGCGGTGTACTCCGGGCGCGGCGCCCGCCGCGTCACCCTGCCGACCTACGCCTTCCAGCACAAGCGGTACTGGCTCGAGTCGGGCGGCGCCGTGACCGGCGACGCCCGGAGTGTCGGCCTCGGCAGGGTGGACCACCCGCTGCTCGGCGGGCTCACCGAACTGGCCGAGGGCGACCGCACGGTGCTGACCGGGCGCCTGTCGCTGCAGACCCACCCGTGGCTCGCCGACCACGCCGTGGCCGGCGGAGTGCTCTTCCCCGGCACCGGATTCGTCGAGCTGGGCCTGCTCGCCGGCATCGAGACCGGGGCGGGGAGGCTCGGCGAACTCACCCTCGAGACCCCGCTCCTCCTGCCGGAGCACGGCGGCGTCCGCGTCCAGCTCGTGGTCGGCCCCGCCGACGAATCCGGCGTACGGTCCCTCGGCGTGTACTCCCGCTCCGACAGCGACGAGCTGGGGGAGGAGTGGGTGCGGCACGCCCAGGGCGTCCTCGAGGCCGACAGCGGCGCCGCGGTCACCGACAGCCTGCTGCGGTGGCCCGTCCCGGGCGCCGAGCGGGTGCCGATGGAGGGCTTCTACGAGGGCCTGGCCCAGGTCGGTTACGGATATGGGCCGGTCTTCCAGGGGCTGGAGTCGGTCTGGCGGCTGGACGGCGACGTCTACGCCGAGGTGGCGCTGCCGGACTCGGCCGCCCAGGAGGCCGGACGGTTCGGCCTGCACCCGGCCCTGCTCGACGCCGCCCTGCACGCCATGGAGATGGGCGACTTCGGCGGCGAGAGCGGGCGCGTGACCCTGCCGTTCTCCTTCGCCGGGGTGACCCTGTACGCGGCGGGCGCCGGACGGGTGCGGGTGCGGCTGCGCCCGCAGGGCAAGGACACGGTCGCGCTGCTGGTGACCGACGCCACGGGTGCGCCCGTCGCCTCGGTGGAGTCGCTGGTGGTGCGGGAGGTGGCGGCCGAGCGGTTCGCGTCGGGGCCGCGCGGCACCGGCAGCGATGGAACGCTGTTCCGGGTCAACTGGGACGAGTTCGCCGCCGCGCGGGACGGCGAGCGGACCGTGGACGGCGCGTCCACGGCGGTGATCGGCGCCGACCGGGCGCGGGTGGCCGAGCTGCTCACCGCCTCCGCCGTCGAGTACGCCGAGTACGCCGGGGTGGACGCGCTCGTCGCCGCCGTCGACGAGGGTGCCGCGGTGCCGGATGTGGTCTGGGCCTGGTGCGGCGGCGAGCCCGCCGGGCCGGACGCCGGGAACCTCGCCGACGCCGCTCGGAAGGCGACCCACCGGGCGCTGGCCCTGGTGCAGTCCTGGCTGGCGGAGGACCGGTTCGACGGGTCCCGGCTGGTCGTGGTGACCAGCGACGCGGTCGCGACGGGCCCGGGTGAGGGCGTCGCCGGACTGTCCAACGCCGCGGTCTGGGGACTGCTGCGTTCGGCGGCCACGGAGAACCCGGGCCGGATCCAGCTGGTGGACATCGACCGCCACGCCGAGTCGGCCGTCGCAGCCGTCGGCGTGGTGACGGCCGCGTTCGCGGCGGGCGAGCGCGAGGTGGCGCTCCGCGTGGGCCGGGGGCTGATTCCCCGGCTCGCCAGGAACGCCGCCGGGCGGGTGCTCGAGGCCCCCGCCGACACCTCGGCGTGGAAGCTCGGCACCACGGGCGGCGGCACCCTGGACAGCCTCTCGCTGATGCCCGATCCGGCGGCGGAGGAGCCGCTGGCACCCGGATACGTGCGGATCGCGGTGCGCGCCGCCGGTCTGAACTTCCGTGACGCGCTGATCGCCATCGGCATGTACCCCGACGACCACGCCACGATGGGTGGCGAGGGCGCCGGTGTGGTCCTGGAGGTCGGCCCGGGAGTCACCGACCTGGCACCCGGTGACCGGGTCATGGGCATGATCGACGCATCGTTCGGGCCCGTCGCGGTCGCCGACCGGCGGCAGATCGTCCCCATACCGAGCGGCTGGACGTTCGCGCAGGCGGCGACGGTGCCGCTGGTCTTCCTGACGGCCTACATGGGCCTGGTGGAACTCGGCAAGCTCCAGGAGGGCGAGACCATCCTGGTGCACGCCGCCACCGGTGGTGTGGGCATGGCGGCCGTGCAACTCGCACGCCACCTCGGCGCCGAGGTGTACGCCACGGCCAGCCCCGGCAAGTGGGACACCCTGCGGGCGATGGGATTCGACGAGAAGCACATCGCCTCGACGCGTGACCTGGAGTTCGAGCGGCGCTTCACGGAGGCCACCGACGGCCGGGGCATGGACATGGTGCTGGACTCGCTCGCCCGCGAGTTCGTCGACGCCTCCCTGCGGCTGCTGCCCAGGGGCGGGCGGTTCCTGGAGATGGGCAAGATCGACGTGCGGGACCCCGAGGTCGTCGCGCAGGACCACCCCGGGGTGAAGTACAGCGCGTACGACCTGGACGTGGCCGACTACGACTCGGTCCAGCGGATGCTGGTCGACTTGGTCGATCTCTTCGACCGTGGCGCACTGCACCCCCTCCCGGTGACGGCATGGGACGTGCGCCGGGCCCCGGACGCGGTGCGGTACATCAGCCAGGCCCGGCACATCGGCAAGAACGTGTTCACCATGCCCAGCGCCCTGAACCCCGAGGGATCGGTGCTGATCACCGGTGGCACCGGCGGCCTGGGCAGCGAGGTGGCGCGCCACCTGGTGGCCGAGCGCGGAGTGCGCAACCTGGTCCTGGTCTCCCGGCGCGGGCCGGACGCGGAGGGCGCCGCCGACCTCAAGGCCGAACTGACCGAGGCGGGCGCGTCGGTGACGCTGGCGGCCTGCGATGTGGCCGACCGCGCCTCGCTGGACCGGATGCTGTCCGACGTGCCCGCCGACCACCCGCTGACCGCGGTCGTGCACGCGGCGGGCGTACTCGACGACGGTGTCATCGACACTCTGTCGCCGAAGCGGATCGACGCGGTTTTCGAGCCGAAGGTCGACGCGGCGTGGAACCTGCACGAGCTGACCCGCCATCTGGACCTGGCGGAGTTCGTGATGTTCTCGTCCGTCGCCGGTGTGTTCGGCAGCCCGGGACAGGGCAACTACGCCGCGGCCAACTCCTTCCTGGACGCGCTCGCCGCACATCGGCGCGCGCTCGGCCTCCCCGCCGTATCGCTGGCCTGGGGACCGTGGGAGCAGGCCGGCGGCATGACCGGCACGCTCAGCCAGGCGGACATGGTGCGCATGGCGCGCGAGGGCATGGCGGCCCTGTCCATGGCGGACGGTCTGCGTCTGCTGGACGCCGGCCGGACCAGTGAGGACGCCCTGCTCGTGCCGATGCGGCTGGAGACCTCGGCGCTCAGCGGCCAGACCGACATCCCCACCCTGCTGCGGGGTGCGGTCCGGGTGCGGAGCAGGGCGGCGGCCGACGGGAAGGCGACCGCTGCCGAGTCGGCCAAGGAGCAGCTGGCTGCTCTCTCCGGAGCCGAACTCGACCATGCGCTGCTCGCCCTGGTGTGTGGCAGCGCGGCGATGGTGCTGGGCCACAGCGGCGCCCAGTCCATCAAGCCCGACCGCTCCTTCCAGAGCCTCGGCTTCGACTCGCTGGCGGGCGTGGAGTTCCGTAACCGGCTGAACTCGGCCACCGGGCTCCGCCTTCCCTCCACGCTGATCTTCGACAACCCCACGCCCGCCGCGCTCGCCGAGTATCTGCGCGGCCGGGTAGCGACGGACAGCCCGGCCGAGTCGGACATGGATCCGGAAGAGGCCAGGATCCGTGCCCTTCTGACGTCGATTCCGCTGGGGCGCCTGCGCCGCTCCGGTCTGCTGGACGCGCTCACCGAGCTGGCGAGCGGCAAGGACCAGGCCGAGACAGACACCGAGGAGAAGGAGACGGACTCCATCGACGCGATGGACGACGACGACCTGATCGACATGATGCTCGAGGATCTCGGCAACTGACGAAGGCCGAGTCCCCCCGGAGACCTCCGGGGGGACTCGCACTCCAGGGCCACGTCTCGAAGGGCCCCGGCGGCGCGGGTGTTTCTCACCCCAAGAGACTTCAAGAAGAAGAAAGGCACAGTGAAACCCGATGACCGCAAAGGTCTTTGCGACGGAAGCGGTGTATTCGCTTCCCGAGTTCGAACAGAGGGCCCTGGCCATCGCCGACGCGCTCCGCGAGCGCGGAGTCAGCGACGGCACCCGGGTCATGCTGAAGGCGGGCAACTCCGCCGGCTACGTCGGGGCCCTTCTCGCCCTGATGCACGTCGGCGCGTCGATCGTCATGGTCGACCACCAGGAGCGGGCGGAGGCGACACAGAGCATCTGTGACCGGGCCGGCGTCAAGATATGCGTGGTCGACGACGACACCCCGATGCCCGAGAGCGGCCCGGCCCGGGTCACCGTCTACGAACTGCTCGTGGCGAGCGTGGAGCAGTCCCCCGCCGAGCGGCGGCTGTCCCTCGACACCTGGTGCGAGCTGCCCGACGGCCTGATCATGTGGTCCTCCGGGTCCACCGGGGAGCCCAAGGGCGTCGTCAAGACCGGGGCCAAGTTCCTGAAGAACCTGGAGCGCAACGCCGAGCAGGTGGGCCATCGCTCCGACGACGTCCTGCTGCCGCTGCTGCCCTTCTCGCACCAGTACGGGCTGTCCATGGTGCTCATCGCCTGGCTGGTCAAGTGCTCGCTGGTCATCGCGCCCTACCGGCGTCTGGACCGGGCCATGACCATGGCCGGCACCTGCGGGGCGACGGTGGTCGACGCCACCCCGGCCAGTTACCGCAGCATGCTCAACATGATGGGCCGTAAGCCCGCCCTGGCGGACGAGCTGTCCGGTGTCCGCATGTTCTGCAGCGGGGCGGCCCCGCTGGATCCCGGCCTGGTCGGCGATTACGTCGAGAAGTTCGGGCTGCCCCTGCTGGACAGCTATGGCAGCACCGAGGCCGGAAACGTGGCCTTCGCGACCGAGGACAACGTCGTCGCCTGCGGGCGGGCCGTCGAGGGCCTGACGTTGCGGATCGTGGACGACGAGGGCGCCGCCCTCCCCTCGGGCGAGGTCGGGGAGATCCAGGTCCACTCGCCCGACCTGATGGAGGGCTACCTTGCGGTCGACGGCACAGTGGCCCCCGTCGACCAGGACAAGACCGACTGGTACCCCACCGGCGACTTCGGCTATCTCGACGGCGGGGACAACCTCTTCGTCCTCGGCCGGAAGTCCGCGGTGCACCGCAACGGCCACACGCTCTATCCCGAGATCATCGAGCACAAGCTGGCCGCGGGCGGCTGTCTCGTCAAGGTCGTCCCCGTCCCCGACGAGCAGCGAGGCTGCCAGCTCGTCTTCTTCGTGGAGGACGAGCAGCAGCGGGAGTCGCGGTACTGGCGGGAGCCGATCGGCTCTCTGCTGCCCGCCTTCGAGCACCCCAACCGCATTCATGTCCTGGAGCGATTCCCCCTGAACCGCAACGGCAAGCCCGACAAGCGACAACTTGAGCAGCTCGCTCTCGACCTGGCACCCGGAGCGAAGGCATGACAGAGCCACAGGCGACAGAGCCCCAGACCACCGAATCCCAGGCAGCAGAGTCGCAGACCCCCGAGTCCCGGGCAACGGAGTCGCAGCCGGGCCGCACGGCGTTCGTCTTCCCCGGGATGGGGCCCTTCCGCTTCACCGACGTGGGCGAGTTCCTGCTGACCAACCCCCATGCCCGGCGCCGGCTCGCGATCGCCGACGAGGTGGTGGGGTACTCCGTGTTCGACCAGTACCGCCAGTCGGACGGCGACGAGGAGGGGCAGTACGCCGCGCACACCCAGATCGCCTTCCTGACCGTCTGTCTCTCCCTCGCCGACTGGGCGGAGGAGACGCTGGGAGAGAAGCCCGAGCTGTGTGCCGGACCGAGCTTCGGCCAGCGGGCCGCGGTGACCTACGCGGGGTCCCTGCCCTTCGAGGAGACCGTGCGGCTCACCGCCGAGCTGGCCCGCTGCGAGGAGGAGTACTTCGCGCAGGAGCACCGTGAGGCGGTCACGCACTGCGTGATCCACACCCCCGAGGAGAGCCTTCGCAAGGCGCTGGGCGAACTGGACGACGAGGGGGAGTGGCACGACCTCTCCGGCTACATCGACCAGGGCTTCTACCTCGTGTCCCTGCGCGAGCCCGTGCTCGATCGGTTCAAGAAGCGGATCGGCGACCTCGGCGGCTACAACATGTACACCATGAGGCCGCCCGTACACGCCCCCTCGTTCGGCGATCTGCGCCGCAAGGCGGAGGAGGAGGTCTTCGGCGGCTTCGAGCTGGCCGACCCCAAGCTCCCGGTCGTCTCCGACCAGAACGGCGCGCTGCTGACCGACGCGGCGGGGGTGCGCACCATGCTGCTCGACACCTTCAACTGTCCGATCCGCTGGCCGGACATGGTGGAGACGATGCGGGAGCGCGGCATCACCAAGATCTGCATCTCGGGCCCGGACAACCTCTTCGGCCGGGTGAACAGCACCGGCGAGAACTTCGAGGTCCTGGCCATCGACGCCCGCAAGGCGATGCGCCCGCGCGTCCGTCAGAGGAGTGCTCGCCGGGCACGGCGGTGACGGCCTTTCCGCCCGGGGCCACGGTCGGCCCCGGATCGTCGTCCGCCGTCTGATGGAGGCGCTGCCCTCGGGCAGCGCCCAGCCGGCGGCCGTCGTCCATGGCATCCTCTTCAAATTGACTGATCGATCTCGAAAGGCTAGTGTGCCGGTATGGCACGGAGGAAGGAATTCGACCCCGAGGTCGCGCTGGACGCCGCGATGCGGCTGTTCTGGCGCAATGGCTATGAGGGGACGTCCACCAGTGATCTGGTGGAGGGCCTGGGAATCGCGCGGGCAAGTCTGTACGGGACCTTCGGGTCCAAGCGCGGGCTGTATCTGGCCGCGCTCGACCGCTTTCTCTCCGGCGCCGCCACGCCGAGCCCGGCCGACATCCTGGCGTCGCGTGCGTCCGCCCTGGACGCGGTCCGGGATCTGCTGGAGACCAGCGCGGCAGCCCCGAAGCCGGGTACGCCCCAGGGCTGCTTCGCGGTCAACGCCACGGTGGAGCACGGGGATTCCGACCCCGAGATCTCGCGGCGCCTGGAGGGTAACCGAAGCCGCCTCGAGACCGCGCTCTTCGGTGCGCTGCTGAGGGCCCGCGCGCAGGGCGAGCTGGCGCCCGGCGTCGATCCGAGTTCGGCGGCGACCATGCTGGCCTCGCTCAACAGTGGCCTGAAGGTGCTGTCGTGCGCGGGCGAGGACCAGCGCGACCGCATCACCACCGCGGTCGACACCGTCATGGCGATGCTGACCTCCCCGGCGGCCGCCGTCACCGGCTGACGGCGGCGCTCCGCGACCGCGTCGAAGCGGAAGACACCCACACCTCTGGGTGTCTTGTGTGTGCACTAATTCAAGACTAATCAGTCCCGAATCATGGAGGGGTCATGCTTTTCGATCATCGTGGAGAACCTGTCCGCACCGGCCGCGCCGCCGTCAACGGCACCAAGCTCCATTACCGAACGGCCGGCTCCGGTCCGGTGGTGGTGCTACTGCACGGTGTGCCCAAGACCGGCTATCACTGGCGGCATCTGGTCCCGAAGCTGACGGCACGGCACACCGTCGTCGTGCCGGACCTCCGTGGTCTGGGCGACTCGGCCCATCCCGCGGACGGATTCGACTGCGCCACCATGAGCGACGACATCGCCGCGCTGATGGCCCACCTCGGGCATGGGTCCTACACCGTGATGGGGGAGGACTGGGGAGCGGTGGTCGCCTATCAGCTCGCCGCCCGCCACCGTGATCACGTCGAGGCGCTGGTGTTCGCCGAGGCGCTGCTGCCCGGCTTCGGCTTCGAGGACCACACCGCGCTGACCCGCGAGAACGTGTCGGGCGGGATGTTCCTGTGGCATCTGGGCTTCTATTTCCAGCCGGACGTACCCGAGATGCTGATCACCGGGCATGAGCGCGAACTCATCACGTACATGCTGAAGGACGAGCGCAGCTTCCCCGACACCGCCACCGCCGACGCAATCGACGAGTATGTGCGCTGCTACTCCATGCCCGGTGGTATCCGCTCGATGCTGGCGATCTACCGGGCGATGCTCGTCGACGCCGAACAGAACCGGCAGGCGGCCGGCACGATGCTGAACATCCCGGTGCTGGCGCTCGGCGGCGACGCGTTCATCGGCGACCGGAACGAGACCCAGATGCGACTGCTCGCCCACGATGTCACCGGCCATGTCTTCCAGGCCGGACACGACCTCGCCGAGGAGGTGCCGGACGAGGTGGCCGACGTCCTGCTGCCGTTCCTGGCCGACCGGCTCACCTGACCCGAGTCGCGGACGCGCCGGGGCCGGCCCTGCGCCTCCGTGCTCTCTTGAGGTGACTCGGGAGCTGTAGGAGAGTGGCCCCATGGGCACCAAGCAGTACACCGGCTCGCCCGAGGACGCCGATCTGATGCGCGCGGACTCCTTGGCGCGGGAGATCTTCGCGGATGTCGCCAACAAGTGGGCGTTCCTGATCATCGAGTTCCTCGGGGAACGCACCCTGCGCTTCAGCGAGTTGCGGAACGAGGTCGAGGGCATCAGTCATAAGATGCTCACCCAGAACCTGCGCATGCTGGAGCGCAACGGCCTGGTCGAGCGGAAGGTGCACCCCACCGTGCCGCCCCGGGTCGAGTACACCCTCACCGAGCCGGGCCGGGCCCTGCGCGCGACGGTCGACGGCATGTGCGGCTGGACCCACACCTACCTCGGCCATATCGAGGACTCCCGCCGCCGCTTCGACGCCTGATCGGGGAAGCGGTCACAGCGACCACGCGGTGGCCCCGTGTCCTGCGGGGCCACCGCGCGGCCACGTCAGTCGAGGACCGCGGTGGCTTCGATCTCGACCAGATGCTCGGGGATGTCCAGCGCCGCGACCCCCAGCAGCGTGCCCGGCGGGACCGGGGTGACCCCCAGCTTCGCGGCCGCCCGGGCCGCCCCTTCCAGGAACAGGGGCATCTTGTCGGGCGTCCAGTCGACGACGTAGACGGTCAGCTTCGCCACATCGTCGAAGGAGCCGCCGACCTCCGCCAGGGCGGTGCCGATGTTCAGGTAGCACCGCTCGACCTGAGCGGCGAGGTCACCTTCGCCGACCGTGACCCCATCGGCATCCCAGGCGACCTGCCCGGCGATATGGACCAGCCTCGACCCGGTCGCGATCGACACCTGCCGGTACACCTCGATCTCCGGCAATCCGCTGGGGTTTACCAGGGTGATGGCCATGCTGCCTGCCTTCTCATCAGGGGAGCCCACGGGCTCGCTTCCGCGGAGCCCATGGGGGCGCGCTCTCTCTTGGTTACCCGGAAACCGTAAGAGAGTGGCCGCTGACATGGAAGAACGCACTTTTCGGTGACTGGGGAACCTTTTGGTGACCGAGTGACCCAAGGGGTCCGCGTACCGGTTCCTCGGACGCCCGGCCTTCCGGGTTTGTCATGTACGGGCTACAGTGCCTCGACGTAGTGGGAGCGCTCCCAAGCTCTCGATCGTCCTGACCAGTCGAAGGATCCGCCATGACCCCCACACCACACCGCGCCCTGGCCGCCGCCGCGGTGGCCGTGGCGCTGGCGCTGACCGCCCCGGCCGCGCCACGGGCCTCGGCACAACCGGTGGCCTGCGCCGCCGATGGCTTCTGCGAGGACTTCGAGTCCCAGACCGGTACCACCCCCGCGGGCCGCTGGACCACGGCCGTCGCCAACTGCTCGGGCACCGGCACCGCCACCGTGGACACCACGACGGCTCACGGCGGCACCACGTCGGTGCGGATCACGGGCAAGGCGGGATACTGCAACCATGCCTTCGCCGGCACCTCGCTGTCCGGTCTGCCCTCCGGTGGCGACCTCTACGGACGCTTCTGGGTCCGCCACACCACCGCGTTGCCCGCCCAGCACGTCACGTTCGCCGCCCTGCGCGACGCCAACGACAACGGCAGGGACCTGCGCATGGGCGGTCAGAACAAGGCCTTGCAGTGGAACCGCGAGTCGGACGACGCCACTCTCCCCGCCCAGAGCCCGGCGGGCGTCGCGCTCAGCACCCCGCTGCCCGTCAACACTTGGACCTGTCTGGAGTTCCGCCTCGACCGCACCGCGGGCCGCCTGGACACCTGGGTGAACGGCGCGCTCGTCACCGGCCTGGTGGTGGACGGCACCCCGACCCAGGACGTCGACCAGCAGTGGCTGAGCCGGGGCGGGTGGCGGCCCGCCCCGGGCGATCTGCGGCTGGGCTGGGAGAGTTACGGCGAGGGCGACGACACTCTCTGGTACGACGACGTCGCCGTCGGCACCTCCCGGATCGGCTGCTGAGCCACCGTCGGGGACAGCTCTCGGCAACTGGCCCGGGCAACCGGTTCAGGGGTTCAGGGGTTCAGGGGTTCAGGGGGAAGCTGACCGACCGGGACTTCTTCCACTCCTCGTGCTCCAGGTCCTTGGCCTCGGTGCCGTCCCCGTACAGGTCGGCCGAGCCGCTGTCGGTGATGACCTGGGCGCGGGCGCCGGGGGCCGTGAGGTCGGGCACGTCCACCACGATCTCCCAGCCGCCCGGGTCGGCCGTCGGCAGGTCGAGCCGCTTGACCGGCTGGTGTCCGGCGACGCCGTCCCAGGAGTAGAGCGCGTACGGGGCGCTGTTGTCCTCGGCCGCCCAGGAACCCGCCACGATCAGGTACTGGCCCTTGTCGTTGCGGCGGATGTCGCGCACGCTCAGGCCCCCGAGGTCGAGGGTGATCGGATCGCCGAAGGTGGCGTGGGTGTCCTTGTCGCTGCCGGACCGGGCCAGCTCGTCGGCATTGGTGACCGGGACCAGCAGCGCCTTGCCGCCGTCGGCGGGCGGCACCAGCGGCGCCCGGAAGCCGATGTACGCGGTGGAGCCGGAGCCGGGCGCGAACTCCAGGCCCTCGACGTTGAATCCGTCGATCTGCTTGGGCACCTGGCCGTCCGCGGTGCCCTTGGCGAAGCCGAGCCGGTCGCCGTTGGCCTTGTCCCAGTCCACCAGGTCCTCGCGCAGGCCCTGGTACGAGCCGCCGACCTCGAGCTCGGTGTCGGCGCCCGAACCGGAGACGGTGGTGGTGAAGAGGGTGAAGCGGTCCTCCTTCGGCTCACCGTCCTTGTTGTTGCCCAGCGAGCCGGTCCAGTAGATGGTGTCGCCGACGCGGGCCGCGGCCTCGATGTCGATCTCCTTGTCGACACCGAGGTCGGAGCTGACGTCCCAGGTGCGCACCGGCGCGCCGGAGGAGTCGCGGCGGTACAGCCGCAGGACGTTGGACTCGTCGTCGGCGACGACCATGTAGCCGTCGCCGACGTCCACGGCGGCGGAGGAGTCGCTGGAGCCGGTGAGGTAGCGGGTGTCGGCGGCGTTGCCCACGGTACCGGAGGCCGCGTAGTGCAGGGTGGTGGTGGCGCTCTTGCCGCCGAGGCCGTTCACCTTGAGGGTGAGGTCGGTGTAGCCCTTGCCGCGCGCCTGTACGGCCACCTCGCGGGTGGCGCCGGTGCCGGTCACCGTGACGTCCCCGGTCTCGGCGACCGAGCCGTGGGTGGTGGCGGTCGCGGACACGGTGAGCGCGTCCGCGTCGGCGCCGCTCTGGCCGACCTTCACGGTCACCGTCGGGTCGCCGGTGGCGCCGACGGCGCCGGACAGGTACGAGGTGGCCGGTTTGATGGTCGGCGTGCCGTAGTCCGCTTTCCCGGCCACCGCGGAGGCCGGGAGCGCGGACAGCGTGGTGGCGCCGGCCACCAGCACCAGCGCGGCGGCGTGGACGACCCGGCGGGTACGGCGCGGGGGAGCGGCATGGAACGGGACCATCGTGAGCAACCCTTCGTCAGCTGCGGGGCCGGTCGGTGGACCGGCACACCGCCCTGACGATGGATCATTTACATGGCGGGTGCATGAACGACCCCCGAACACGAACCACTTGCGGCCGAGGAGGGGGCCGTCGCGGTCAGCAGACGCCGTCGCCCGGCTTCGGGTTCCCGAGCCCGAAGAGCGGCCGCAGCTTCAGCCCGGCCCAGGTGCCGAGGAGGGCGAAGCCGCCCCAGACCCAGCCGTGCAGGCTGCCGGACGCGATGCCCGCGAGGTAGGCGCCGATGTTGCAGCCGCCCGCCAGCCGGGCACCGATGCCCATCAGCACCCCGCCGAGCACCGCCGCGGTCGCCGTCCGCCACGGCACGCCGCGGTGCAGGGTCCAGGTGCCGCCGAGCGCCGCGGCGACGGCCGCGCCGATCATGATGCCGATGTCGGTGAGACTGGTCTTGTCGGCGAGCACCGGACCGGCGAGCATCTCCTTGTTTCCGGGCTGCTGCCACCAGCTCCAGCTCTCCGGGTGGCCGCCGAGCGCTCGCACCAGCTCCGATCCCCACAGGCTGAAGGCACTGGTGACGCCCCAGGCGCCGCCCGAGACGAGCAGCACCCCGGCGCCCAGCACGGCCAGCGCCAGAGCGCCGACCGCCAGCGGCCAGGAGCCGCGCAGGACACGGGCGGCGGCACCGCGCGCGGAGGGCACCGGACCGATCGGCGGCGGGTTGCGGCGGGCCTGGACGCTACGGCTGATCAGGACGATGGCGGCGAGCACGAGGATCGTCACCGCCCAGGAGCCGAACCAGCCGATATGGTCCGCCATGACGACCGGCTCCAGCGACGGCAGGTCCTTCCACAGGTCGAACTGCCAGGCGGCCAGGGTCGCACCGCCGATGAAGCCGCCGAGCGTGAGCACGATCGACGACTGCCCCGAGCCGACCGCGAAGAGGGTGCCGGAGGCGCAGGCCCCACCGAGCTGCATACCGACGGCGAAGACGAACGAGCCGATCAGCAGCCCGAAGCCCAGCGGTCCGCCCGAGGGCGCCGGTACGGACCCGAACAGCCCGGTCTTCGTGCCGATGAGCAGGGCGAACAGCGTGGCCGTGGTGCCCAGCAGCAGGGTGTGGGCGCGCAGGCCGGTGCCGTTGCCGACGGCGACCAGTTGCCGCCAGGCGGAGGTGAAGCCGAAGCGGGAGTGGAAGAGGGCGATTCCCAGGGCGAGGCCGAGCAGCAGCAGGACGCCGGGCTTGGCCCCGTGGGCGGACCACACATACGCGGTCAGCGCCGCGCCGAGCAGCCCGGACACGGCGAGCGGCACCCGGCGCACCGGCGGCGCGGCGGGCGCCTCCGGCCGGGGCACGGAGGTGGGTGAGGGGGACAGCAGCGCGGCGGGCTTCGCTGCCTCGGCGGGCGGGGCGGTGGTCACGTGCGGACTCCGGAGACGTTCGAATGGGGGGCATCACGCTGGGCGGGAGGGCCCGGCCGGGCGGCGCGGCGCCGGGTGGCGGCGCGCGGTGGGGAAACCGGCTGGTTCCGGCTCAGCGGCGACAGAGGCCGTCGTCGACGCACCACGCCGAGTTCGCGAACAGCGCGAGACGCAGCGGACGGGCGGGTGCGGACATGGAAACGAGGATATGGTCCGGATTTCATAAACTGGACCCTGATCTCACCATGTGATCTGTGGAGTCAGCCACAGACGGATCCCGGGACGGTCAGTGCCCGGCCGGTGCCACATGTGCGCGCTCTCCCTGCGCGCCGAACAGGGTGAGCACCTCCGCGGGCCGACCGTCGGCACTGCCGATCCAGTGCGGTATGCGGGTGTCGAACTCCGCCGCCTCGCCGGCTCCGAGCCGGAACTCCCGCTCGCCCAGCACAAACCTGACGTGGCCGTCGAGGACGTAGAACCACTCGTATCCCTCGTGGGTCTGCAGCTTGATCGTGGGTGACCGGTCGGCGGGCGGATAGATCACCTTGTACGCCTGGACACCGCCGGCCCGCCTGGTCAGCGGCACCATCACCAGCCCGGATCGCCGCACCGGACGCAAGTGGATACGCGGGTCGCCGGTGGGCGGCGCCGCGACGAGATCGTCGAGCGGGACGCCGTGCGCCCGGGCCAGGGGCAGCAACTGCTCAAGGGTGGGGCGGAGCTTGCCGTTCTCGAGCCGGGACAGGGTGCTCGCCGTGAGGCCGGTCTCGTCCGCCAGCGCCGCCAGCGTGGCGCTCCGCGCCCGGCGCAGGGCACGCAGCCGCGGCCCGACTCCGGCCAGAACGTCTTCCGCGGGGTTGCCTGGGTTGTCCATCCCCCGATGATGCGGATCCGCAACTTTTCTTGCAAGAGCGAAATGGCGGCGTCGAGGCTGTCGGTACATCACCGGCGTCGAAGGCGCGTATCGGATCACGCTCGGCACGCCGGCCGACGAAGGGGCGACTCAGATGGATTCCACGCAAGGCCGACGACCCACTGCCCACGCCGGGGATCAGGGCACGGCGGACGCGGACGCCGAGCAGTTCTGGGAGCGGCACTACGGCACCCGGCGTGCCTGGCCCGCACATGTCAACCCGCTGCTCGCCGAGACCGCCGCGCCGCTGCGCCCCGGCGCCGCCCTGGATCTGGGCTGCGGCCCCGGCGGCGACGCCATCTGGCTGGCCCAGCAGGGCTGGCACGTCACCGCCGTGGACATCTCCACCACGGCCGTCGAACGGGTGCGGGAGCGCGCCCGCGATCTCGGCGTCGCGGACCGGGTCGTCACCGAACAGCACGATCTGGCCAGCAGCTTCCCGGCCGGCCAGTTCGATCTGGTCTCCGCCCAGTACTTCCACACCCCGTTCTCGTTGTCCCGCGGCCGAGTCCTGCGCACCGCCGCAGGGGCGCTGCGCCCTGACGGTCTCCTGCTGATCGTCGACCACGGCTCCACCGCACCCTGGTCGTGGAACCAGGACCCCGACATCCACTACCCCACGCCCACCGAGATCGCCGCCGAACTCGAGCTCGACCCCGCGCACTGGTCCGTGCGGCGCGCCGAGATGCCCCGCCGCCGGGCCACCGGACCCGCTGGTGAGACCGCCACCGTCATCGACAACGTCCTGCTCGTCCAGCGGCGCGACCCCCCAATGACCGCCTGAACCAACCGACTTCACGACGCAGGGGAGCGACTCGATGCAAGGAGACAGTGCCCAGCCATCCCGGATCCGGGCGAGGGAAACCGGCCCTCCGACGACCGGCCCCGATGAGAAGGCCACCCTGCGGGGCTTCCTCGACCATCTGCGGAACTCGGTCGCGGACAAGGTCGCGGGCGTACCGGAACCGCAAGTCCGAACGGGCGGAGTGCCCTCGGGCACCAGCCTTCTCGGGCTGCTCAAGCATCTGGCGTTCGTCGAGCGGTTCTCCTTCCTCGGTGAGGACGCCGGTGACTGGCCCGCGACCATGCGGCCGTCCGCGCAGGACACCGTCGACGGCGTGCTCGCCGACTACCGCGAGACCGTCGAGCGCGCGAACCGGGTCATCGACGCCTGCCCCGATCTGGCGCTCCCCGCTCCGCGAGCCCCGCGCCGGGGTTCGGCACCGTCGATGCGCTGGGTCCTGGTGCACATGATCGAGGAGACCGGCCGGCACGCCGGCCACGCCGACATCCTCCGCGAGCGGATCGACGGATCCACCGGCCGCTGACACCCGCTACCGCGCGGGCGGCGCCGGTGTCAGCCGTCGTCGCCCCGCTCGGCGGTATCCGCCAGGCCGACGTACATCGAGTGGTGGAGCTCCGCGACATGGTCCCGGAGGAGGCCGGCCGCCACGGTGGCGCGCTGCGCGCCGAGCGCGGCCCGGATGGCCCTGTGCTGCTCGTTGCTGCTGCGGAGGTAGCCCATCGGGTACGGCAGGAAGTACGCGTACAGCTCTCCGGTGACCCGCTGGTACATCCCCAGGGCGGCGGACAGCCCGGCGCCCTCCGCGAGGGCCAGATGGAACCGCTGGTCGCTGGCGTGGAACTCGGCCCAGCTCTCGGCCGCGTCCATCTCCCGGATACACTGATCGAGCCGGTCGAGCCCGTCCCGATCGAGCCGCTCGGCGGCCAGATGCGCGAAACCGGCCTCCAGCACGATGCGCTCGTCGATCAGCCGGTGGACCCGTTCGCTGTCCTCCCGGTACGCGGCGACCTGCGCCACGGTGCGGCGGCGGGGCCGCTCCGCGATGAAGGTGCCGCCCGTGCGCCCCGGGCGCCGCTCGACCACGCCTTCGCGCTCCAGGGTGCCGAAGGCCCGGCGGACGGTGATCTCGCCGACCCCGAGCGCCGCCGCCGTGGCCTGGACATTGGGCAGCCGCTCACCGGGCGCCAGCAGGCCCAGGTCGACCGCCAGGGAGATCCGGGCCCGAACGGTGTCGACGGCGCTGGTGCGGCGGATCGCGGCGAGGGCGCTGCTGGTCAGGGCGCTCGGTGCGCCGGACGGTTCCTGGATCGCCATGCCCTCAGAGTAGGGGGCTCGGGGCCGCCCCACGGCCTTCTTGCAGGGGCCGCCGCTTTGCGTAACCGTGACCTCCGGGGGTTTACCTGATCAAAGTGAGCATGTTTTCATGGCTCGCATTCACCCCTGGACGCCCACTCCAAAGGCACTGATGAAGATCTCCGGACTGCAGACGGCGGGAACGCCCGGCGACGTCGGCGCCAACCTCCACGAACTGGACGCGGCCTGCCGCCGGGCCCGTGCCGAAGGCGCCGAACTTCTGATCACCACCGAGCTGTTCGTGACCGGCTACGACATCGGCGACGCCGTCCGGGACCTGGCCCGCACCGACCTGCTGTCACCGGCCCGGGAAATCGCCACCTCCCATGGCATCGCGCTCGTCCTCGGAGCGCCCGAGTACGACTCCGGCGCCTGCTACAACAGTGCCTTCTTCATCGACCCGGCCGGAGCGGTCCTCGCCCGGCACCGCAAGAACCATCTCTTCGGCGAACTCGACCGCAGGTACTTCACCCCCGGCGACCGGCCCGCTCCCGTCATCGACTACGAGGGCGTCCGCATCGCGATGCTGATCTGCTACGACGTGGAGTTCCCCGAGAACGTGCGGGCCGCCGCCCTCGCCGGTGCGGATCTCGTCGCGGTCCCGACCGCCCAGATGCAACCGTACGAGTTCATCGCCGAGCACCTGCTGAGGGTGCGCGCCTGGGAAAACCAGATCTACATCGCCTACGTCAACCATGACGGCGACGAGGGTTCACTGCGCTACGTCGGCCGCAGCTCCATCGTGAGCCCGTCGGCGACCGTGCTGGACAGCGCCGAACACGGCAACCGGCTGCTCTTCGCGACCGTGGACCCACACACGGTCCGGCAAGCGCGCAAGGCCAATCCGTACCTGGCCGACCTCCGGCCAGACCTCTTCACCCCGTCCGCCCGCGCCACCAAGGACCCGTCATGCTGACCGACTCCGACGCGCACGCGTCCTCCACCCGGCAACCGGCACAAGCGAATCTGTCGGGGCGGCTCGGCACCGGTGCCATCGTCTTCATGGTGATCGCCGCCGCCGCGCCCCTGACGGTGGTCGGCGGCAATGTCCCGCTCGCCATCGCGGGCGGCCCCGGCGCCGGAGCCCCCGTCGGCTTCGCCCTCGCCTCGCTGGTCCTGCTGGTCTTCGCGGTCGGCTTCGTCACCATGACGCCCCACGTTCCGCAGGCCGGCGCCTTCTACGCCTACGCCACCCGTGGCCTGGGGGACCGCGTCGGAGTGGGCACGGCCGCCGTCGCGCTGGTCGCGTACACGGCGATCCAGGTCGGCGTCTACGGCTACCTGGGCTGGGCCGTCAACGATGTCCTGCACACCTTCGGCGGGCCCACTCTGCCCTGGTGGGTGTGGGCGCTCGCGGCCCTGGGCATCGTGGCCCTCCTCGGCTACCGCCATATCGACCTCAGCTCCAAGGTCCTCGGTGTGGCACTCGTCCTGGAGATCGTGGTGGTCCTCGTCCTGGACGCGGGGATCTTCGCCCGGGGCGGCGCCCACGGTGTCAACGTCGAGTCGTTCACCCCGCATGCGGCGTTCTCCGGACCGCTGGGCGTGGCCGTGCTGTTCGCGATCACCGGATTCATCGGTTTCGAGGCCACCGCCGTCTTCCGGGACGAGGCCCGCGACCCGGAGCGGACCATCCCCCGGGCCACCTACCTCGCCGTCCTGATCATCGGCGGCTTCTACACGCTGTCCTGCTGGGCGCTGGTCCTGGCGGCGGGCACCGATGACGCCCCGGCCGTGGCCCAGAAGACCCTGGACAGCCAGGGCAACATGCTCATGGACACCGCCCAGGCCTACGTCGGCACCGCCCTGCGGGACGTCATGCAGGTACTGCTGCTCAGCAGCCTCTTCGCCTGCGTGCTGTCCTTCCACAACGTCATCGCCCGCTACACCTTCACCCTCGCCCGCCAGGACCTCCTCCCCGCACGGCTGGGCGTCGTCCACCCGCGCCACCACTCGCCGTCCGTCTCCTCGGTCGTCCAGACCGCCACCGCGCTGGTCCTGGTCGTCGCCTGCGCCGTCATCGGACTCGATCCGCTGGTGGGTGTCTTCGGCTCCATGGCGGGGTTGGCGACGGTGGGCATGATCCTGCTCATGCTGATCACGTCCGCCGCCGTGGTCGTCTTCTTCGCGCGCAACGCCCAGCTCGCCGCGGGCAGGCCCTGGCAGACCCGGATCGCCCCGCTGCTGGCCGTGGCCGGACTGCTGACCGCGCTGTGGCTGGTGTTCTCCAACTTCACCCTCGTCACCGGCGGTGGTGTGGGCGTGAGCATCGTCCTCGGCGCCATCCCCTTCCTCGCGCTCATCGCCGGCCTGGTCCGAGGGGCTCACGGCCCGCGGGGGCGTGTGTGAGACGCGGGCTCCGCCCGGCCGTGCAGGAGACGCGGCTCCGCCCGGCCGTCGTGACGGCCGGGCGGAGTGTCAGACCGCGGTCCGCTCCACGGGGATCCACAGCTCCGCGTCCGCCCGCGCCGCGTCCTGCGACAGCCGGGTGCGCAGGATCTCCGGCCCCGGCCTGCTCTGGTACGGGTTGGACGGGAACCACTGGGTGAAGACGTCCCGCCACAGGTGCTGGAGCGCCTGCGGGAACGGTCCGGAGTTCTCGAAGACGGCCCATGTCCCGGCCGGGACGACAAGCTCGTCCAGGTCCTTTGGGGCGGCGGCTCCGGTCACCACCGCGTGGTAGTAGTCGAGTTCGGTGCCCTCCGCCCGGCTCGGGTCGAGGTTGTCGCTCACGCCCAGGATCCCCTCCGGCTCCTGATCGGACAGGGCGGTGATCCGCCCGATCGTCTCCTGGCCGATACCCCGGATGAACTCCGCGATCCGCGGATTCACCCCCTCATGGACGAGCGGGACCCGGACCTTCTTGCCGACCACATGGAATCGCTCCTTCTCCACGACCCGGTATCGCATGCTGCTGCTCCCTTCGACAATGAGGCGGAAGGACATCCGCGGTTGGGAGCGCAGTACGGCACCTGCCCGCCGGGCGTCGCCCGGCCCCACACCGTGCATGGCCCGGAACGCCCGCGCGAACGCCTCGCCCGAGCCGTAGCCGTAGCGCACCGCGATCTCCAGGAGTGTCCGCTCCCCGGCGAGCACCTCGGCCCCCGCGATGGTGAGCCTCCTGCGCCGGATGTACTCCGACAGCGGGATCCCCGCCAGCGCGGAGAACAGCCGGCGGAAGTGGTACTCCGACGTCACCGCGATCCGCGCCAACTCGGCCGTCTCGATCCGCTGATCGAGACGCGACTCGATGTGTTCCAGTGCCTTGTTCAGCCGCTCCAGCACCTCGGTCTCCTTCCCCGACGCCCCTCACGTTAGGAAGTCCGCACGTCGCGGGACCCGACATTCTGTGCCCGCTCCGGTCGGGTGTGCGGGATCGCCCTGTACGCCCGTTCGGTCACCGTTTCATCACAACGGTCACCCGGCTCTCCCGCCCCGCCGCCCCGGCGCCGCATGATGCACCCCACCATCGACGCCCCTGGGAGACATATGCGCACCCCTGCCCTCGAAGCCGCGGCCGTCATCGCCATCACCCTGCTGCTGACCGGCTGTTCCAGCGGTGGTGACACGGGCGACAAGCGCAACCCGAGCGGCACTCCGGCCGCCGCCGAGAAAGCCGAGAACACCCAGCGCTGTGTCGATGCCATCGCCGACCGCGCCGCCGCACACAAGGGCGGAGCGGTCCGCTCCCACCCCGTCCCCGGACCGTGCGCCCGGCTGTCGGACGCCGACTATCTGGACGCCTACATGGCAGGTCTCGAACAGGCGCACCGTGTCGCGCAGAAGGCGTCTCAGGGCGCATCCGGCAAGGCGGCCGACGGCGCGGGGAACTGACCCGCCGCCCGGGACTCGGCCCGGCTCAGATGGTCGGCGCAGGAATCCCGTGCGCTCGACCGCGAGCCGTCCGGGCACAGGACGTTCTCCCAGCTCGTCGTCGAGATATCGGCCTCCCGCAGCCGTGCGCCGCGGAGATCGGAGTCGGACACCGTGGCTCCGCCCAGATCGGCGCCGCTCAGGTCCGCTTTGATGAGGCCGACATGGGTGAGGGACGCCGCCCGCAGATCCGCGCCGTCCAGCTGTGCGCGATCGAAGCTGACGTCGGTGAGCAGGCCCTTGCCGAGCATGGCCCCGCTCAGATCGGCGCCGCGCAGGTCGACCTGGGAGAGGGTGGCGGAGGTGAGGTCGGCCCGGCGGAGGTCGGCGTTGCGCAGGTCGACGTTCTCCAGGGAGACACCGGCCAGCCGCGCTTCGTAGAGGTTGCCGCGGCGCAGGTTGGCCTCGGACACCAGCCCGGTCAGGGTGGAGCGTTCGAGGTTGACGCACCGCATCTTCTTCTGCCACAGGTCGCCACCGGAGACGGTGCGGCTGGAGAGATCCTTGCCCGCATGGCCGGAGCAGCTCCGGCCATGCTTGTCCGCCCCGCACCCGACGAGCAGGGCCGACGACAGGGCGGTCAGGATGAGGCAGGAGAGCGAACGGGGCCAACGCGTGGTCATGGGCCGACCCACCACGGCTGTCAGACGCCGATCAGGTCCACCAGATCGTCGGCATGCTCCTCCTCTTGCTCCAGGATCGACTCCATCAGCCGGCGGGTGGTCGGGTCGTGTTCGCCCAGCCAGCGGATGATCTCCTGATAGCTGGCGATCACGATGCGCTCGGCGAGCAGATTGTGCTCCAGCATCGCCTTGAGGTCGTTGTCGGGCGGTGTGGTGTAGTCGGTGTGGGCGCGCTGGGCCAGCGAGGCGGGGTCGAAGTCGGGGTTGGCGCCGAGCTGGGAGACGCGTTCGGCGGCGCGCAGCGCGTGCTGCATCTCCTCCTTCGCGTGCTCGGTGAACTCCGAGGAGACTTGGGCGCGGTCGATCCCGCTGGCGGAGATGGCATGGCGGGTGTAGCGCAGCCAGCACACCACCTCGGTCGCGATGACGTCATTGAGGATGCCGATGACCCGGTCCTTGTCCAGTCCGTAGGTGTCCGTCACCGGTCCGGCCGTCATCTTCCGGCGGGCCTCGTCGCGGATCTTGGTCACGTCCAGCACGAAGTCGTCGCTCATCGGTGCCCTCTCTGCTTTCCTCGGGTTGGGCGAGTGTTCCCCGCGGGGCCCGGAGGGCATCGGGCAGAGGGTGAAGATGACTGGATCGCCGCACAGCGCCAGCCGATCGGCGGTATCCGGCCCGCCAACGAGTGCGGCGCCGGCCAGGCTGTGGGCCCGGCCGGCGCCGATCACTCGATGGCGGGATCAGCCTCCGTGGCCGGGCTCCGGCACGCCCGTCCCCGCCGACAGGACCCGGTCCGGGCGGATCGGCAGGTTGCGGTGGCGGACGCCGGTGGCGTGCCACACCGCGTTGGCGATGGCCGCCGCGGCTCCCACGATGCCGATCTCACCGACGCCCTTGATGCCGACCGGGTCGTCCGGGTCCGGGTCGTCCACCCAGTCCGCCTCGATGAGCGGCACATCGGCGTTCGCGGCGAAGTGATAGCCCGCGAGATCGGGGCCGACATGGCCGCCCGAGGCCCGGTCCCGGACCGCCTCCTCGTGCAGGGCCATGGAGATTCCCCAGGTCATCCCGCCGACGAGCTGGTTGCGCGCGGTGAGGGGGTTGACGATCCGGCCCGCCGCGAAGATCCCGAGCATCCGCCGCACCCGGACCTCTCCGCTGGTGACATCCACGGCCACCTCGGCGAACTGCGCCCCGAAGGAGTGCCGTTCCTTCTTCGAGAGGGCGCCGATCGCCTCGGAGGTGTCGGACCGCGCGGTGATTCCCTCGGGCGGGATATCGCCGCCCAGGGCCAGCCGCTCGCGCAGCTCGCGCACCGCGATCGACACCGCCCATGCCCAGGAGCGCATGCCCATCGAGCCACCGGCGATCATCGCCGGGCCGAGGTCGCTGTCCGCCATGACCACCCGGACCCGGTCCGGATCCACTGCCAGCGCGTCCGCGGCGACCAGGGCGATGCCGGTCCGGGCGCCGGTCCCGATGTCCGCCGCGTTGATGCGCACGGTGAAGGTGCCGTCCGCCTCCGCCGTCACGCCCGCCGTGGACGGGCCCGCCCCGGAGTGGAAGCTGGCCGCCGCCATACCCGTTCCGAGCAGCCACCGTCCCTCGCGGCGCAGCCCCGGACGCGGATCCCGGTCCGCCCAGCCGAACCGGCGGGCGCCCTCCTCGTAGCAGGCCACCAGATTGCGGCTGCTGAACGGCAGGCCGGAGACGGGGCCCCGGTCGGGTTCATTACGGACGCGCAGCGCGATCGGGTCGATGCCGGAGGTCTCGGCGAGTTCGTCGAGTGCGCACTCCAGTGCGAACGAGCCCGGTGCCTCGCCGGGGGCGCGCATGAAGGTCGGGGTCGGCACATCGAGCCGTACGACGCGGTCGCTGGTGTGGTGCGCGTCGGCGTCGTACATCACACGCGCCACCGTGGCGCTGCGCTCGATGAATTCGTGCACGGTCGAGGTGACGCATTCGGACCGGTGGTCGAGCGCGCGCAGCCGCCCCGACGCGTCGGCGCCGAGCCGGACCCGCTGCGCGGTGGGGCTGCGATAGCCGATGGTCGAGAACATCTGGCGGCGGGTCATGACGACGCGGACCGGACGGTCGAGGATGGTCGCGGCCATGGCGGCGGCCACCTGGTGCGGGCGGATCGTCTTGGAGCCGAAGCCGCCGCCGACGTGCTCGGACCGCACCCGCACCGACTCCGTGTCGAGGGAGAAGATCTGCGCGAGCTCACCGGCCACGAGCGTACTGCCCTGATTGGAGTCGAGGACCTCGAGCCGGCCGCCGTCCCAGTGGGCCGTCGCCGCGTGCGGCTCCATGGGGTTGTGGTGTTCTTCCGGGGTGGTGTACTCGGCGTCCACGACGAACGTGGAGGCGGCGAGTTCCGCCTCGATGTCGCCCTTCGTCGTCTCCGCCGCCCCGAACGGCGAGTCCCCGGGGGTGTACACATCGGGGTGCCCGGCGAAGAAGTCGATGTCGTGCGACTCCTGGTCGTACCGGACCACCAGCGCTTCCGCGGCCTCCCGGGCCTGCTCGGGCCGCTCGGCGACGACCAGCGCCACCGGCCAGCCCCGGAAGGGGACACGGTCGTGCTGGAAGACCCCGATGATCGGGTCGGGCGGCCCGATCATGCCCATGTAGTCCAGGTTGACGCGCGGGGCGTTCTCATGGTCGAGGACCGCGAGAACACCGGGCATGGCCAGGACGGAGTCGGCCTCGACCGAGCGGACCCGGCCGCGGGCGATGGTGGACAACACCAGCCAGCCGTGGGCGAGTTCGGGCAGCGGGATGTCGCCCGAGTAGCGGGCCGCCCCGGTGACCTTTTCCCGGCCCTCGACGCGGGTGCGCGCGGTGCCGAGGGCCCCCGTCGTCGTGGTGGTTCCGGTCGTCGTGGTCATCGGGCGGCCTCCTCGGCGAGTTCGGTCAGCAGGGCCACGACGAGGTTGCGCATCAGCGGCACCTTGTATCCGTTGTGGGGCAGTGCCTCGGCGGCGGCCAGCTCCGCGTCCGCGGCGGCGGCGAACGCCTCGGCGGTCGCCGGGCCTCCGGTCAGCGCCCGCTCGGCCTCCAGGGCCCGCCACGGCCGGGAGGCGACCGCTCCGAAGGCGAGGCGGACCTCGTGGACGACGCCGTCCCGGACGTCGAGGGCGGCGGCGATCGAGCCGATGGCGAAGGCGTAGGACGCGCGCTCGCGGACCTTGCGGTAGTGGGAGTGCGCGGCGACCGGGGCCGGGGGCAGGATGACGCCGGTGATCAGCGCGCCGGAGGGCAGTGCCGTCTCCAGGTGCGGGGTGTCGCCCACGGGCAGATAGAAGTCCGCGAGCGGCAACTCGCCCGGCCCGTCGGCGGTTTCGTACCGCACGACGGCGTCGAAGGCGGCGAGCGCGACCCCCATGTCCGAGGGGTGGGTGGCCACGCAGTGCTCGGAGGCGCCGAGGATCGCGTGGTTGTGGTGCTCACCCTCGATGGCCGGGCAGCCGCTGCCGGGCAGGCGCTTGTTGCAGGGCCCCGCCACATCGGTGAAGTAGCCGCAGCGGGTGCGCTGGAGCAGATTCCC
The DNA here is from genome assembly GCF_000147815.2 of Streptomyces violaceusniger Tu 4113. Taxonomy (NCBI): domain Bacteria; kingdom Bacillati; phylum Actinomycetota; class Actinomycetes; order Kitasatosporales; family Streptomycetaceae; genus Streptomyces; species Streptomyces violaceusniger. The sequence goes on from NC_015957.1 coordinate 4,670,796, forward strand.
GCCGACGGTGGCCATATTGCGCAGCTGCCCCGACGCACCGGCCAGGACGGCCTGCGCGAGGGCCGGGTAGCGGCGCCGTACCTCGGGGTGGGCGGCGAGATCGCTGTTGGTGACGGTGGCCCCGATGAGCAGACCGCCGTCCGGCGTCATCTCGACGCGGTCCAGGGGCAGTTCGCGTACGTCGACGAGGCGTCCGGGCCGCTCGATGCCGGTCTTCATCAGATCGACCAGATTGGTGCCGCCGCCGAGGAAACGCGCGTCGGGATCGGCGCCGAGGATGGCGATCGCCTCGGAGACGTCGAGGACGCGCTGGTAGCCGAACTCCTTCATGCGACGGCCTCCTCGGTTCCGGTCGCCTGCACCTCGGCCGCCTGCGCGACCGCCTGCACGATCGACACATACGCGCCGCAGCGGCACAGGTTGCCGCTCATCCGCTCCCGGATCTCGTCCGCGGTCAGTGGTGGGGGCCCCGCTTCGGGGCGGACGTCGGCGGTGACGGCGCTCGGCCAGCCCGCCGCGTGTTCCTCGATCACGGCGAGGGCGGAACAGATCTGCCCCGGGGTGCAGTAGCCGCACTGGTAGCCGTCGAGGTCGAGGAACGCCTGCTGCACCGGATGCAGCCGGTCGCCGTCGGCCACGCCCTCGATCGTGGTGACGTCGCGGCCCTCGGCCGCCACCGCGAGCTGCAGGCAGGAGACGGCCCGGCGGCCGTCGAGCAGTACCGTGCAGGCCCCGCACTGGCCCTGGTCGCAGCCCTTCTTCGTCCCGGTGAGGTCGAGACGCTCACGCAGGGCGTCGAGCAGGGTGGTGCGGTGGTCGACGGGCAGCGTGTACTTCTCGCCGTTGATGGTCAGCGTGATGACGCTGGACGTCGATGGGGCCATGATCAGCCTTCTTTCGCGGGTGTGGTGCGCGTCGAAGTCGTCCAAGGAGGGGGTCCCGGGGGAGGGGAATGCGTGAGAATGCCGGTCGGCGCTCGGTTCCGGCCATCCCCACGGGCCATTTCAGCCGGTAAGGTGGACCTAAGCGGACGCCTGTCCGCTATGCATGAAACGTAGCGGACACTTGTCCGCTGGGCAAGGTCGGCGCTATGGCGGTGTCCGGAAGGAGGACGAGTGCGGGCAGAAAAGGACGCGCGTCTGCGCTCGGACGCGCAAGCGAACCGCGAGCGCATCCTGGAAGTGGCGCTGGCGGAGCTGACGCGCTCGGCGGATGTCCCCCTGAGCACCATCGCGAAGAAGGCGGGCGTCGGACAGGGCACGCTGTACCGCAACTTCCCCAGCCGCGAGGCCCTCGTGCTGGAGATCTACCGCTACGAGATGCTGCAGGTCGCGGACATCGCGGCCGAGCTGCTCCGTACCCGCGCGCCGGATGAGGCGCTGCGGGAGTGGATGGGGCACCTCGCCCGGTTCGCCATGGCCAAGGCCGGTCTGGCCGACGCGCTGCACAAGGCCCTCAGCAGCGCCTGTGGCCAGAAGAAACCGGGTCACGGCCAGCTGACCGAGGCCGTCGCGCTTCTGCTGAAGGCGAACGAGGAGGTCGGCACGATCCGCCCGGACGTGACCACCGACGACTTCCTGCTCGCCATCTCCGGTCTGTGGCAGATCAGCCCCGATGACCAGGGGCCGGTGCGCGCCAGACGGCTGCTGGATCTGGTCATGGACGGACTGCGCGTGGGCGCGCCCGCGGCGGCCCGGCCGGGGTCGACGGCCGATACGGCGAGCTGAGCCGGCGGCCGGGGACAGGCCGACCGGCGGGGGCACGGCCGGGACCATGCCCCCGTGCGGGATCAGCCCGAGGTGGGAAGCGCGGCGCGGGGCCGGGGCGGGAACCCGGCGGTGCGGTAGCACCCGTCGATCAGGGACATGGTGGTCAGCGCGTCCTCCGCGTCCAGCGGAAGCGGCGCGCCCTGCCGTAGACGAGCGGCATAGGCCTCCAACTGGTAGGTGTACGAGGAGCGCTTGCCCAGCTCCTCGGTCCGCTCGCCCCCGGCCGTGCGCACCAGGACACGGTCGTCCAGGTGGGGCTGGACGAAGTTCACGGCCGTGGCCTCGCCCCGCGAGCCGACGACCCGGAGGCTCATCCGCAAGGCCCCGTAAGCCATATGGCAACGGGCGGATCCGGTGGCACCGTTCGGGAAGGCCAGTTCCGCGTCCAGCCACTCGTCGACATCCGGTGCGCCCTGCCGTGCGCCGCCGCGGGCGGTGACCAGGTGCGGGGGACCACCGGCCCAGGGCGCGAGCGTGCGCTGGGCGTGCAGGCTGTAGCAGCCCAGGTCCATGAGGGCGCCCCCGGCCAGGGGGAGGGACCAGCGGGGGTCGGACCCGGGCGGAGCGGGCATGGCGACCATCGTCTCGACGTGCCGCAGCTCCCCGAGTTCCCCGGAGCCCAGCAGTTCGTGGAGGCGGCGGGTGACGGGGTGGAAGAGGTAGTGGAAGCCCTCCATGAAGACGGTGCCCGCCTTGGCGGCGGCGTCGCGCACCTCGGTGGCCTCCTCGGCGTTGCTCGCCGAGGGCTTCTCGCTCAGGACGTGCTTGCCCGCGGCGAGGGCGGCGAGGTTCCACGGGCCGTGGAGGCTGTTGGCCAGCGGGTTGTAGACCACCTCCACCTCGGGGTCGTCGATCACCTCGGCGTAGGAGTCGAGGACGCGCTCGACGCCGTGCTCGGCGGCGAAGGCATCGGCCCGGCCGCGGGTGCGGGCGGCCACCGCGACGAGGCGGTGGCCTCCCGCACGGGCGGGGCCGACCAGGGAGAGCCCGGAGATCCGGGCGGCGCCCAGGATTCCGATGCGCAGCGGTTCGGCTGTCGTCATGCCTTCCGTACCTCCTCCATGCTCACGGGGCGGTGCTCGTGCAGGGACAGGGTGCACGCCTCGGCGATCCAGCCGGCCTCGACGGCGTCGGCGACGGTGCAGGGGGAGGGCCGTAGACCCGCCGCGACCTCGGTGAAGGCGGTGAGCTCGGCCCGGTAGGCGGTGGCGAAGCGGTCCATGAAGAAGTGGTGCGGGGTGCCGCCGGGAAAGGTGGCGCCCGGTTCGACGGAGCGCAGCGGCAGATTGTCCTCCAGGCCCGCGGCGATGCTGTCCCTCATCCCGTGGAGCTCCAGGCGGGCGTCGTAACCGCGCGGATTGTGGCGGGTGTTGGAGACCACGGCGAGGGTGCCGTCGTCCAAGGTGAGGAGGGCGGAGGCGGTGTCCACGTCCCCGGCGGCCGCGATGTAGTCGGCGCCGCGGTTGGCGCCGGTCGCGTAGACCTCGGTGACCTCGCGGCCGGTGATCCAGCGGACGGTGTCGAAGTCGTGCACGGCGCAGTCGCGGAAGATGCCGCCGGAGACGGCCACATAGGCGGCCGGAGGCGGCTCGGGGTCCAAGGTGGTGGAGCGCACCGTGGTCAGCGGCCCCAGCTCACCGCTGACCACCGCCTTCCGCGCCGCCACATAACCGGGGTCGAAGCGCCGGTTGTAGCCGATGTGGACCTCCACGCCGCTGTCCCGCACCGCGCGGAGGACATCGAGGCTCTCCTCGATCGTGCGCGCCACCGGCTTCTCGCAGAAGACCGGTACGCCCGCCCGTACGGCGGTGAGGATGAGCTCGGGGTGGGCGTCGGTCGCCGCGGCGATCACGACGCCGTCCACACCGGCGGCGAGCAGGGCCTCCGGCGAGGCGACCGCCCGGGCGCCGAATCGCTCGGCGGCGGTGGTGGCGGCAGCGGCGACCGGGTCGGTGACCACGAGGGAGTCCACCGCGTCGAGCGTGGACAAGGTTTCGGCGTGGAAGGCGCCGATCCGGCCCAGGCCCATGATGCCGATACGCATGGGGAGTTGTGCCCTTTCTGACGGTGCGGGCTGTGAGGGTGTGGCTTTTGGCGGTGCGGGTTGTGAGGGTGTGGCTTTTGGCGGTGCGGGTTGTGAGGGTGTGGCTTCTGGCGGTGCGGTTTGTGGCCATGCCCCGCGGCGGGTCAGCCGAGTCCGCCGACGACGATCTGGTCCCAGTCGATGACCGAGCCGGTGACGACGCCGCTGCGGTCGGAGAGCAGGAGGACGACGAAATCGGCGATCTCGTCGACCTGGCCGAGCTTGCCCATCGGCTGGGCGCGGGCCGCCTCCTCGCGCCAATCGTCCCCGGCGCCGTGGAAGGCGCGCTGGACGGCGTCCTCGCCCTCGGTCTCGGTCCAGCCGAGGTTGAGGCCGTTGATACGGACGCGGTCCCAGCGGTGCGCGTGGGCGGCGTTGCGGGTGAGGCCCGCGAGCCCGGCCTTCGCGGCGGAGTACGGCGCCAGGAACGGAAACCCGCCGTGTGCGCAGTTGGAGATGATGTTGACGATGGTCCCCGGAGCCTTCCTGGCCACCATGTCGGCGACGGCGGCCTGCATGGCGAAGAACGGGGCGCGCAGATTGATCGCGATATGCGCGTCGAAGAGCTCGGGGGTGGTGTCCAGCAGCGTTCCGCGGGAGGTGAGCCCGGCGGAGTTGACCAGGCAGTCGATCCTGCCGTGGGCCGCCACCACCTCCGCCACACTGCCCCGCGCCTGCGCGGGATCGGCCAGATCGGCGCGGTGGAACGAGGCGGTGGCCCCCTGGGCGGTGAGTTCCCCGGCGAGCGGCTCGCCGACGTCGGGGCGGCGTCCGGTGAAGGCGACCGTGGCCCCTTCGCGGGCGGCGGCGCGGACGATACCGGCGCCGACTCCCTGGCTGCCTCCGTTGACCAGGACGATCTTGTCCTGCAGCAGTCCCATCAGCGATCCGTCTCCTTCAGCTCTTGCGGCGCTCGGCGCCTGCCCGCAGCTCGGCGCGCAGGGTGTCCGGGGTCCAGTCCTGCTCCAGGGCGCGCCGGACGATGTCGGCCTGGGAGTCCGGGGCGAGGCCGCCGACGGGCGGGTCGAGGTCGAGGTTGGTGGGGAAGGGGTAGCCCTCGGCACAGGCCGCGACGACGTTGTGCAGCCAGTCCTCGGAGGCGCCTTCCGCCTTGCGCTGCCGCAGCACGGGGAAGACGGAGTCGACGACCGCCGCGCGGTCGACGGTCTCCATGGCGCGGCCGAAGGCGGAGGAGATCTGCAGCAGATTCGCCATCCGCTGGATGTCCGTGGAGCGATTGTGCCCGGCGGCGTGGAAGAGAGCTGGGTTGAAGAAGACCGCGTCGCCCGCCTCCAGCGGCAGTTGGACATGGTGCTCGGCGAAGTAGGCCATGAACTCCGGGCGGCGCCAGGCCAGGTAGCCGGGCTCGTACGCTTGCGAGTACGGCAGGTAGAGCGTCGGGCCGGACTCGACGGGCATGGCGCAGTGGGCGACCGCGCCCTGCAGGGTCAGCACGGGGGAGAGCCGGTGGACATGGGCCGGAAATGCCGCGGCCTGCGACTCGGAGAGGAAGCCGAGGTGATAGTCGCGGTGCACGCTCTGCGCCGCGCCGCCCGGGTTGACCTGGTTGATCTGTGAGGTGAGCTGGTAGCCGGGGCCCAGCCAGGCGGTGGCCACCAGGGCGAGGAGGTCGTTGGCGTAGTAGTCGGCGAAGACCTCCGGCGCGCCCAGGGCCAGCTTCTCCAGCGCGTTCCAGACCCGGTCGTTGGTGCCGGGCTTGGCGAAGTGGTCACCGCGGGCGGAGCCCGCCGCCCGCTCCTCCTCGATCAGCGTCGTGAACGCCTCGGTGGCCCGGTCGAGGACCGACCGGTCGGGGAAGGCGCCCTTGAACACCACGATGCCGGGGCCGTCCAGCAGGGCGTCCACCAGTTCCGCCTGCGCCTCCCGGCGGCCGGGCGCCGTGGCGGCCCGGGCGCGCAGGCGGTCGCCGTCGTAGACGGGGACGTGTCGTTCCACGGCGTCGGCGCCGGGGTGGTCGCCGGGGTCGGGGGTCCGCTCGACCAGGGCGCGGAAGGCGTCGAGAGTGCAGTCGGCCTCACTGAGCCAGACATGAGACCTCGGAGCGACGAGGGACATGATGCTTTCCGGTCCTTCCCGTGGGCTGCGGCTTTCTGTCAGTGTTGTGATCAGCCGAGCATCGGGCAATCCTCAGCAGTCCATCAAAAACCCCTCATGGAGGCGCGCCGATGTCCCATCCGTATCCGATCCGGGAGATCGCCCGGCAGGCGGGTCTGAGCGAGGCCACCGTCGACCGGGTGCTGAACAACCGGGGCGGCGTGCGCGAGAGCACCATCCGGGAGGTCCACCAGGCGATCAAGGACCTGGACCGGCAGCGGACCCAGGTCCGTATCGGCGGCCGCACCTTCATGATCGACATCGTGATGCAGGCGCCGGAGCGCTTCTCCCTGGCGGTCCGCGCCGCCCTGGAGGCGGAGCTGCCGGCGCTGCGCCCCGCGGTGCTGCGCTCGCGCTTCCACTTCCGCGAGACCGGTCCGGTGGAGGAACTGATCGCCACGCTGGACCGCGTGGCCGCGCGCGGCGGCTCCCAGGGGATCGTCCTGAAGGCGCCCGACGTCCCGGAGGTCACGGCGGCCGTCGGCCGCCTGGCCGCCGTGGGCATACCGGTCGTGACCCTGGTGACCGATCTGCCCGGCAGCGCGCGCCGGTCCTACGTCGGCATCGACAACCGCGCCGCCGGCGCCACCGCCGCGTACCTCCTGGGACAGTGGCTCGGTGACCGCCCCGGCAATGTGCTCACCACCATCAGCCGCGGCTTCTTCCGCGGGGAGGAGGAACGCGAGATGGGGTTCCGCAGCGCCCTGCGCAACGCCCATCCCGGGCGCACGCTGGTCGAGGTCACCGACAGCGACGGTCTGGACGCCACCCAGCGTGACCTGGTCCTGCGGGCGCTGCGCCACGACCCGGAGATCCGGGCGGTCTACTCGATCGGCGGCGGCAACACCGCCACGATGCAAGCCTTCGAGGAACTGGGCCGCGCCTACGAGGTGTTCATCGCCCACGACCTCGACCACGACAACACCCGGCTGCTGCGCGAGCGCCGGCTGTCCGCGGTGCTCCACCACGACCTGCGCCAGGACATGCGCCGCGCCTGCCAGATCATCATGCGGGCCCACGGAGCCCTGCCCGACGACGGCCCCGCCCTGCCCTCGCCCATCCAAGTCGTCACGCCGTACAACATGCCGTCCGACCTGGTCTGAGACGCCTGCCCGCGGCGCACTCCCGTCCGCTTGGCGATATTCCGTTGAACCATGTCGCTCGTGCCACTGGGAGCCGTTTCCGCCCTCGCCTAGCGTCGGGACAGGGCCAGACGGACTGGCCATGACCGCATGTGAGGGAACATTTCATGCTCGCCCAGATTGTCCTGTTCGACGGCTTCGACCTCCTCGATGTGCTCGCCCCCTACGAAGTGCTGCACGCCGGTGGCATGGCTGCCGGGGGAATGCTGCGCGCCGAGCTGGTGTCCGCCGAGGGGCCGCGTGAGGTGGTGAGCGGGGTCGGCGGTGTGCCGCTGCGCGCCACGGCCGCCCTGGATCCCGCGACGGCGGACCTGGTCGTGGTCCCCGGTGCGGCCGGCCGGGTCGGAGAACCCGGCGAGGTCCCCGATCTCGACGCGGACGCGGACGGGGGCGAGTGGCGGGAGCACGAATTCATCCCCGTAACTCTGGGCCGCGCCGTGAACACCGGCCTGCCGGGGCTGCTGAAGGCGGCCATGGACCGTCCGGAGGTGACCGTCGCCACGGTGTGCGGCGGCTCGCTCGTCCTGGCCATGGCCGGTCTGCTGGAGGGCCGCTGGGCCACCACCCACCACATGGGCCTGGACATGCTCGACGCCACCGGTGTCAACGTGGTCCGGGCCCGTGTCGTCGACGACGGCGACCTGGTCACCGGCGCCGGTGTCACCTCCGGGCTCGATCTGGGTCTGTACCTGCTGGAGCGCGAACTGGGGCCGCAGATCGCCCACGCCGTCGAGGAGCTGTTCGCCTACGAGCGCCGCGGCACCCCCTGGCGCCACCACGGGCCGTCGCCCATCGCCCTGTGACCACACCGCCCCAGCGCAATCCGCCCCGACCCACGTTGAGGAAGCACACCACCATGTCCGTTGAAGGCACCTGGGATCTGACCGTCTCCACCCCCATCGGGCGGATCAAGGCCGTGGCCGAATTCCGCGACGAGGACGGCACGTTGACCGGTACGGCTCACGGCGCGGGGGAGGAGGTCCCGTTGGCCGATGTGGCGATCGAGGGTGACCGGCTCACCTGGCGGCAGGCCATCACCAAGCCCATGCGTCTGAACCTCGCGTTCACCATGACGGTCGACGGCGAGACGATGACCGGTACCTCCAAGGCCGGGCGGCTGCCCTCCTCCAAGGTCACCGGAGAGCGCCGGGCCGTCCCCGTGGCAGCGGAGGGCTGACGCTCCCCGAGTCCGGGGCGGTAGCGGAGATGCGGCTCGGCTCAGACGAACTGCTGGATCACCAGCGCGGTCGCGCTCGCCACCGCGAGCACCATGGCGACACCCCTGGTGCGCCGCATGTCCAGTCTGCTCGACAGCGGGCGGGCGAGCAGCACCCCGATCGCCGCGGCCGGGGCGAGCAGCGCGGTGTGCCACAGGCTGTACGTGTGCACCGCTCCGGTCGCCGCCAGGATGGCCAGGCTCATCACGGAACCGGCCAGGAAGAACCCGCTCATCGTGGCGCGCAGCCGCGGTCCGCTCAGGCGCTGCCAGACCATGGCCATCGGCGGCCCTCCGATGGAGGTCGCCGTGCCCATCAGCCCCGACATCAGGCCCGCCAGCAGCACCGCACGCCGTCGCGGCGCCGGAACGAAGCCGCGCAGGCTCACCACGACGCCCGCGAGGACGACCACGGCGACGAGGAGGGCGAGTTGCCGGGCGGGCAGCACGGCGACCAGCGCCGCGCCGCCCGCCGCGCCCGGCACCCGCCCGGCCAGCGCCCATCCCGCGCCTCGCAGATCCAGCTGGCCGCCCTCCAGCACCAGGACCGCGGCCGTGACCCCGGTGGCGAGCAGCAGGACCACCACCGGGGTGAGCGAAGGGTCGAATATCGCGATCACCGGGGCGGCCAGCAGGCCGAGCCCGAAGCCGATGGAGACCTGGAACAGCGCCCCGACCGCCACCGTGATGAAGAGCAGGGTGAACTCCGGCGGGCTCATGCTTCCGTCGGCCCGGTGCCCAGCGGGAAGTGACACAGGCCCTCGTGCGGCTCCCGCCCGGGGTCCGCCGTGGCGTCACGGGTGACGACCGGAGGGGCGAGCTCGGCGCACCGGGCCTCGCTCTTCCAGCAGCGGGTGCGGAACCGGCAGCCCGACGGGATGTCGAACGGGGAAGGGATCTCCCCGCGCAACTGGATCTCGTCGTCGTCCTGGGCCTGCCCGGACACGTCGAGCGTGGGCGCGGCGGACATCAGGGCGGCGGTGTAGGGATGCAGGGGGCGGTCGAAGACGTCCTCGGTGGGACCGTGTTCGATGACCTTGCCGAGATACATCACCGTCACCCGGTCCGAGACATGCCGGACCACGGACAGGTCATGGGAGATGAAGACGTAGGAGACACCGAGCCGTTCCCGCAGCTCGGAGAGGACATTGAGCACTTGGGCCTGCACCGACAGGTCCAGCGCGGACACGGGCTCGTCGCACACGATGAGGTCGGGGTCCAGCGCCAGCGCGCGGGCGATGCCGATGCGCTGCCGCTGCCCGCCGGAGAACTCGTTCGGGTAGCGGTGGGCGTCGCTCTCCCGCAGTCCGACCAGCGACAGCAGCTCACGGACCCGTCGCTCCCGCGCCTGTGCCGTGGGCACGACATCGCGGTGGGTGCGCCACGGCTCGCCGATGAGATCGGCCGCGGACATCCGGGCGTTGAGCGAGGCGAAGGGGTCCTGGAACACCATCTGCACCCGGCGCCGCCAGGCCAGCAGCTCCTTGCCCTTGAGGGTGAACGGATCGGTGCCGTTGAAGCGCACCGTCCCCGAGTCCGGCCGCTCAAGACCGAGCACCACTCTGGCCAGGGTCGACTTGCCGCATCCGGACTCGCCCACCAGACCGAGGGTCTCCCCGCGCTCGACCCGTACATCGACTCCGTCCAGCGCGGTCAGGCGCCGACGGCCATGGCCGAACGACTTGGTCACACCGCGGACTTCGAGCAGTGGCGGGGGAGTGGCCGAGCCATCGGCCCGCGGGCCCGCGGCCGTGGTGTCGGTGAGGGGCGTCTCAGGCACGGTCGAGCTCCTCGGAGAAGTGGCAGGCGGCCGAGCGCGAGGCCCCGACGGACATCAGCCGAGGGCGTTCCAGGGCGCAGCGCTCCTCGGCCAGCGGGCATCTGGCCTGGAATACACAGCCGGACGGGACCGTGCTGAGCTCGGGCGGGCTCCCGGGCACGGCGGGCAACGGGCCGCCCCTGACGGCGTGTTCGGGCACCGAATCGAGCAAGCCCTTGGTGTACGGGTGGCGGGGGCGGGAGAAGACCTCGGCCACCGGGCCGGTCTCCACCACATTGCCCGCGTACATCACCACGACATCGTCCGCGCGCTGGGCGACCACCGCCAGATCGTGGGTGATCAGCACGAGCGCCATGTCCCGCTCGGTCTGCAGATCCCGCAGCAGCCGCATGATCTGCGCCTGCACGGTGACATCGAGCGCGGTCGTGGGCTCGTCGGCGATCAGTACATCGGGGTCCAGCGCCACGGCCATCGCGATCAGCAGCCGCTGGCGCATACCGCCGGAGAACTGATGCGGATACGCGCGCGCCCGCAGCCGCGGCTCGGGGATGCCGACGCGGGTCATCAGCTCGACCGCCTTCTCCCGGGCATCGCGCCGCGACAGCCCGCGATGGATCCGGAACGGCTCGGCGAGTTGCCTGCCGACCGGCTGTACGGGGTTGAGCGCGGTCAGCGCGTCCTGGAAGACGATCGACAGCACGGGGCCGGCCAGCTTTCTGCGCCCCGCCTGGCCCAACCGCAGCACATCGGTGCCGGACACCCGCACGGATCCGCCCGTCACCTCGGCCGTAGGGTCGAGCAGCCCGACGATGGACAGCGCGGTCATCGATTTGCCGCAGCCGGACTCGCCCAGCAGCGCCAGCGTGCGCCCTTTGCGCACGCTGAAGCCGACGCCGTTCACGGCACGGAGGGTGCCGGAGGGGGTCCGCAGATCGACGCAGAGCCCCTCCACCTCGAGTGCGGGATCGCCGGTCGCGGCGGGCGCGGGCAGGGTGGAGGGCTTCACGCGATCATCTCCGAGGGAACAGCGGCGCGGTTGCCGCGCCGCTTCCGGGGCAGTGTCAGCCGCCAGCGCTGGGCGGGGTCGGTGGCCAGGCGGACCCAGGCGGCGAGCACCGTGGCCGACACCGTGGTGAGCACGATCGCGAAGCCCGGCAGCACGGCGATCCACCAGGCCGTCTGCAGGTACTGGCGCCCTTGGGCCACCATCAGCCCCCAGCTCACATCGGGGGGCTGGATGCCGATGCCGAGGAAGCTCAAGGACGACTCGGTCAGCATGACGAAACAGAAGTCGAGCGTGGCCACGGTCAGCAGCGTGGGCAGCGCGATCGGCAGAATGTGCCGGTAGATGATGTTCCGGCTCGGTGTGCCGAAGGTCCGGGCCGCGTCGACGAACAGACGGCTTCTGAGCTCGGCCGACTCCGCGCGGGCGGTGCGCAGATAGACCGGGACGCGCGCGATGGCGAGGATCAGCACGATGTTCATCGCGCTGGGCGCGAAGACATACAGCACGACGACCGCGATCAGCAGGGACGGGAAGCTGAGGATGACATCGGCGACGCGCATCGCCACGTTCTCGCGCATCCCTCCGTGGTATCCGGCCCACAGCCCCAGCGCCGAGCCGATCAGCAGCGAGCACAGCACCGCGGGCACCGCGATGGACAGCGTCGTCCCGGCGGCGTCCACCAGCCGTGCCAGCACGCTGCGTCCCAGCACATCGGTGCCCAGCAGCCCGTAGAAGCCGTGGTCGAGGGAGGGCGGGCGCAGCGAGGCGCGGAGGTTCTGCCGTACGGCTCGGTCCCCGATGAACAGCCGGCCGAACAGCGCGATCAGGAACACCGCGGCGAGGACGACGGCCGCGCCGGCCGCGCCCCGGTCCCTGCCGAGCAGCAGCCACCAGCGGGGCGGTCGGGTGCGTGACGTGGCGGCCTCGGCTTCACCTGAGGGACGGCCGGTGGGGTCGGCGGGCTCGGTCATGGTGGCTCCTTCGCTCACGCCGGCACCGCCTGGCGCACTCGGGGGTCGATCAGGGCGTGGCAGACGTCGACGAGGATGTTCAGCGCGAAGATCGTCACCGCCGTGATCAGAACGGCGGCCTGCAACACCGCGAAGTCCCGCTGCAAAATCGAGTCGATCATGAGCTTGCCGATTCCGGGCCAGCCGAAGATCGTTTCCACGATCACCGCCCCGTTGACCAGACCGACGGTGAGATCCCCGGCGACGGTCAGCACGGGCGTGATGGAGTTGCGCAGGGCGTGCCCGAACACCACGCGCTTGGGGTCGGCTCCCTTGCTGCGCGCGACCTTGACGTAGGGCGCGGACAGCGCGCCGACCATGCTGCCGCGCACCACCTGCACCAGCACGCCGAACGGACGGATCAGCAAGGTGGCGATGGGCAGCACCCAGATCTCGGGGCCGCCCAGGGTGCCGGAGGTCGGCAGCCAGCCCAGGCCCACGCCGAAGACCAGCACACCCATGATCGCGAACCAGAAGTCGGGGATGCTGGCCGCGGTCATCGACAGCAGACCGGCGATCCGGTCGATGAGCGAGTTGGGCCGGTAGGCGGCCAGGCTTCCGACCAGCAGCGCCCCGAGGATCGCCAGGAGCATGGTCATCCCGGCGAGTTGGAGCGTGACGGGGAACGCCTTGAGCACCATCGAACCGGCCGACTCGCCGGTGCGCAGCGAGGTGCCGAAGTCGAGTTGCGCGGCATTGATGAGGTAGTCCCACAACTGCACCGGAATGGAGTCGTCGAAGCCGTGGGCGGCGGAGAATTCCGCCCGCTGCTGGGCAGTCGCGCTCAGCGGGAGGTAGAGATCGACGGGGCTGCCGGTGAGGCGCGCCAGGCAGAACACGCCCAGCACCACGAACACCAGCGGGATCGCGCTGGAGACGATGCGCTTGCGCAGGAAGGACGTCATATCAGCGCCTCCCCGCCGTCGTCGCCGGACTGACCTCGGAGAGCCGCATCTCGTCCCCGGTGGCGGAGTCCGGCCGGTAGCGCACCGACGGCGACAGTCCGAGCAGCCCGCGCATATGAGCCAGGTAGGCGTACTGCACGACCGACGTGTTCTGGTAGGCGAGCACGTCGGCGAACGCCTTCTGCCGGGCCTTGCCGGAGCGCGCGTCCGCCGCGGCGATGCGCCGGTCGAGGTCCTTGGTGCCGAAGGTGGACTGGGGGCCGTCGCTCTGCAGGTACTGACTCGTGGTGAAGGCCGCGTCCCCGGCCTGGTTGCCGTGCATGATCAGCAGCGCCACCGGCCCGACACCACGGGGCAGCGGACGCAGTTGGTACTGAAGCTGGGTGGCGGTGTCCGCCATGCGTATCCTCACGTTCAGCCCCACCCGCGCCATCTCGTACTGCAGGGCCTCGGTCACTTCCGAGATTCCGGCGAACATGCCGTTGCGCGCGACGAGGGTGATCCGCCGGTGTACCGGGACGCCGTCGGCGGCCGCCTGCTTCACCAGCGCGCGGGCGGCGGCCTCCTGGTACGGGGCGGGGGCGAGGTCGTCGTTGTGGCCCACCACGCCGGGCGGGACCAATTGCGCGGCGGGCTTGGCCAGTCCGCCGAGAAGCGCGCCGATGATGCCCTTGCGGTCGATGGCCAGGCCGATCGCCTTGCGCACCCGGATGTCGTTGAGCGGCGCCTCGCGGCCGTCCAGACGCAGGGCGGTCGTCTCGTTGTTGGGGTAGGCGACGGTGTTGCCCTTGTCGGCGCTCGTGTGGTCCAGCGCCGTCGCGATGTCGGCCTCGCCCCTGTCGATCATCGCCGCGCGGACGCTCGCATCGCTCCGCCAGACATACCTGGCCCGGGGGTAGGCGGGAGCCTCCCCCCAGTAGTCGGCGTTGCGGGCAAGGGAGATCGAGACACCGGTCTGCCACGACTTGACGGCGTAGGGGCCGGTCCCGATCGGTATGCGCACCTTGGCCTTGGTGTCGGTGGTGCGCGGCACTATCTCGACGAAGCTGAGCCGCAGCGGGAGGATGGGGTCGGTCTTCTCGGTGGTGACGGTCAGCCGGGTGGGGCTGACGGCGCGTACGTCGAGTTTCGCGTCGCCGAAGACATAGCCGTCCACGTTGCAGGCGAGATCGGAATTGACGGCGCGGTCGATGGAGAACGCGGCGTCCTTCGCCGTGAACGGCCGCCCGTTCTGGAAGGTCACCCCCGGCCGGATGTCGAAGGTCCACGTCGTGGGCTTCGTCTGCCGCCAGCCGGTGGCCAGCAGCGGCTCCAGCTTGCCCGAGGTGGGGTCCCGTTCCACCAGCGGTTCGGTGATGTTGGAGCGGACGACGACACCGGTCGCGGTCAGCGATGACTCACAGGGCTCCAGCGTCGGCGGTTCCTGGGTCAGGACCACCCGCAGGGTGCGCCCGTCCGCGCTGCCGGCATCACCCGCCGTGTCACTGTTCGCCACGGCGCACGCGCTGGTGAGCAGCATCGTGCCCGTGGCCATAAAGGCGAGAACTGTATGGGCCCGGCCCCGTTCCGGGCGCGGACTGGAGGGTACGGAGGACTTCATCGTCGGCGTATCTCCGAGGGTGGTGGCGGGTTGCCGCCCGAGAACGACAGTCGACATGGCTGTCTACACTTGCGTACCCGGTTTGTATTTGTGGACGCCGAAGCTAAACCTGAGATGCCGGGACGTCAAGAGACCTGACAACAAGCCCAGGTGGAGAGGGTCATGGTCGGGCCGGCCGAATCATTGACAGCCTCAACAGCCCTGTGCAGAAATGAAGACAGCGGCTACATATGAGGACGGCGGTCATGGCCACTATGCGCATCATGCTCAACCACCGGATCCTGAGCAGGTTCACCGACCGGCTGAGGGCGCGAATCGAGGGCCCGCACGAATGGCTGGACGCCTCCGACTGGGACGCGGCACGGATCGCCGACGCCATCGCCACCGTCGACGTGTACGTGGGCTCCCAGCTCACCGAGGACGACGCGCGGCGAGCCCGGCGGCTTCGCCTCGTCCATGTCGTCGGCGCGGGCTACGACGGCATCCCCCTGGAGGCGCTGGGGCCGGAGGTGATCGTGGCCAACACCCACCACCACGGCAGGTCGATCGCCGAACACGTCCTGATGTGCGTGCTGATGCTGTCCCGGCGTGTGCTCGCGGCCGACCAGGAGCTGCGCGCCGGACGGTGGCGGAACGTCGCCGTGGACTCCGAGCTGCCCTTCGGGGACACCTTGCGGGACCGCCGTGTCGGAGTCATCGGCTTCGGCGAGACAGGGAGGGAGATCGGCCGGCTGTGCCAGGCGGTCGGGCTCGGTGTGCGGGCGGTGCGCCGCGATCCGTCGGCCCCCCTGCCGGACGGGCTGCGCCCCGACTGGGTGGGTGGCCCGGAGCGGCTCCGGGACCTGCTGGCGGAATCCGACATCGTCGTGGTCACCGTTCCGCTGAGCCCCGCGACCCGCGGACTGATCGGCCCGGCCGAACTCGCCGCGATGGGCCCGCGGTCCCTCCTCGTCAACGTGGCCCGTGGCCCGGTCGTCCAGGAGGAGGCGCTGTACGAGGCGCTCTCGGACGGCACCATCGCCGGCGCCGCCCTGGACGTGTGGTGGGCCGGGCCTCCGCACGCGCCCAGCCGCCTGCCGTTCCACACCCTGCCCAGTGTGGTGATGACACCCCACAACTCGGGCCACACCGAGGAGACTTTCGCGGCCCGCGCCACGGATATCGCGGCCAACATCAACCGCCTGGCACAGGGGGACCCCCTCGGCAATGCGGTGCGCACCGGTCGTGAGCGGGCCGCCACGCCCGGCGGGGGTGGCAGGACGGACTGACCTGGACGGCTTCTGACGCACCGTGTGCCACCACGGCGCCGTGCGTCAGGGGGCGATGGTGAGGTGGCTGATCAGGCCCTGGTCCAGGGCGAAGCGATAGCGAAGGTCGACGGTGCCGCCGGGGAAGTCACCCTCGAGATGCTGGGTGACGGTGTAGCGGTCCGGGCCGTCGTGCTCGGCCCCGATGAGCGTGGTGGTGTACGTGTACTCGGAGGTGGCACGGTCCAGCCACCGCTCGATGGCCGGGATCCCCTCGTAGGTGCGGCCGTCGTCGGTGACGGTCGCGTCCGGCGTGAGTGTGGCCGAGGCCGCGGGTACGTCGTGCTCGTTGTGTGCCCGCAGATACCGCTTGACGACGTCGGGCAGGTCGGTGGCATCGAAGGGCGTGGTGGCGTCGGTCATGGCTGCCTCGCTGATGGTTTTCTGAGGGATGGTGCTCGGGCCGTTCCCGGACGGGACGGTGCTCAGAGCGCGGGAACGGTGCCGCCGTCGATGACGTGTTCGGCGCCGACGATGGCGGAGGCCCGGTCGGAGACGAGGAAGGCGACGAGTTCGGCGACTTCTTCAGGCCGGTTGGGGCGCCCGAGGGGGATGCCGCCGAGGGAATCCATGAGCGACGCCAGAGCGGTTTCCCGGTCGCCGGTCTGCTGGGCGATGCGGTCGATGAGCGCGTCCGCCGCACTGGTCTGGATGAACCCGGGAGAGACCGTGTTCACCCGCACACCGAGCGGTGCCACTTGGTTCGCCAGGCCCTTGCTGTAGGTGCTCAGAGCCGCCTTGGCGGCGGCGTAGGCCAGCGTGCCGTTCCACAGTGGCATCCGGCGCTGGATCGAGGAGACGTGGACCACCGCACCCCGGCCACGTTCGATCATGCCCGGGATCAGGGCGCGGTCCAGGCGGACGGCGGCGAGCAGGTTGTGGTTCAGCTCCTGCTGCCAGATCTCCTCGGACATCGCCTCGAAGCCCCCGGCGGGCGCGGCCGAGCCGCCGAGCGTATGGACCAGGATGTCCGTGCCGCCGAGGCGCCGTTTCGTCTCCCGTGCGACGTGTTCGGCGCCTTCCGGTGTGGTCAGGTCGGCGCCCACGAAGTCGTCGTCGGGGACGTCCTCGGGCTGGGAGCGGGCGGTGACCAGTACGGTCGCACCGGCCGTCCGCAGCCGGGCCGCGATCGCCGCTCCGGCACCCTTGGTGCCACCGGTGACGAGTGCGCGACGGTCGGCGAGAGAATCATCGGGAGAGGTGGGCAAGGCTGTCCGTTCCGGGACGCACACGAACACGCCCCTTGCGACTGCTAAAATAGAAGCAAGTAACTTTCACTTTAGCAGTAACTCGGGAGGGTGTCGCGATGGCAAGCCGGATCAGGCTGGAGGACCGTGAGTGTCCGCTGTCGACCACGGTTCAGCACGTGGGGGAGTGGTGGACGCTGCTGATCCTCCACGACGCCTTCGACGGCTACACACGCTTCGACCAGTTCCAGCAGAGCCTGAACATCTCCACCAGCATGCTCACCACCCGCCTGAAGACCCTGGTGGCGGACGGCCTCCTGGAGCGGCGCCCGTACCAGAGCAACCCGGTGCGCCATGAATACGTGCTGACCGAACGCGGCCGTTCCCTGCGGCCCGTGGTCGTCGCCCTGGCCGCCTGGGGTAATCAGCACCTCGCGCCGGAGGAGCGCGCCATGATCCTGGTCGACGCCCGGACCGGTGAGGAGGTGGAACCCGTCGTGGTGGACGCGCGCACCGGCCGAAGCCTCGACGACGGCGACACCTTCGTCTTCACCGCGGGGCCGGCCGCCAGCGACGCGATGCGAGCCCGGTACGTCGAACTCGACCGGCAGCGTCCCGCGCACGCCCGAGAGGCGCGCGAGGGGGGCCTGCCCGTCTGATCGGGCGTCTCGCCGAGGTGAAGTGCTACCCGGCGGATGCAAGCGGAGCGCGGATCAGAAGACCTGGAGGAAGCAGCCGAGCGCGATGGCCACGATGACCACGGCCACTGCGGTCGTCCTCAAAACTTTCGCTGTCGGCACGGGAATCCTTCCTCGCGCGAGCGGCTGGGCTCACAGGCAGTAGCGAACGAGCCACTCGTCGGGGTTGTACGTGTCCTTCGCGGGGTCCGGCGCGATGGCCGCCCTCTCCTCCACAGTGTCCTCCAGGTGGATCCGCTCCGGCAGCTTGCTGAACCGGGCGCGGCGCGCCGTCTCCGCGGCATCCGGCACTTCCCGCTTATCCGACATCGCATCGTTCCTTGTCGTTTCGATGGTCCAACGATGGTTGCAGCCACATTCATCACCGGTCAAGTAGGTGACGCGATGGGAATCGCGCACTGTGCCGGCCGCGCGTTCGCCCGGGTGCTGCTCGAGCACGGCGCCGCGAAGGTCTACGCCGGTGTCCGCGATCCGGCCCGCGTGGTCGACCAGCACCTCACTCCGCTGCGTCTGGACGTCACCGAGCCGGAGCAGATCGCCGAGGCCGCTGCCATCGCGGACGATGTCAGCATCGTGATCAACAACGCGGGCGTCGGGGGCTCCGGCACGGGACTCCTGGAGGGCGACTTCGAGGCCGCCCATCAGGCGATGGAGGTCAACTACTTCGGCACCTGGGCCGTTTCCCGGGCGTTCGCCTCGATCGTCGCCCGCAAAGGCGGTGGCGCGCTGGTGAACATGCTGTCGCTGGTGTCCTGGGTCGGGCAGCCGGGCTTCCCCGGATACGCCCCTCCAAGTCGGCCCAGTGGTCATTGACGGTGCTGCGCAAGGGACTTCAGGAACAGGGCACGCTCGTGGTGGGGGTCCATTCCGGCTTCGTGGACACGGACCTCAGCTCCTGGGTGGACGCGCCTAAGATCACTACCGCCGACGTGGCGGAGCAGACCATGGAAGCCTTGGCGAACGACCGGTGGGAAGTTCTCGCCGACGACGAGACCAGGCAGGCCAAGGCCGCCTTGTCGCAACCTCTTCACGCCGAACCCGGTAGGTGATGTGTCGCGTCGGCCGCGCGTCGGCGATTATGTTCCCGCGTCTGTGTGCCCGCGTCCGTCCAACGGCCGTTTCTCCCACCTGGATATCCCTCAGCGCAGCGAGCGAAGGCGGCGATCGTGTCAGAAGAGCGTCAGGAGACCACGTGGCGTCAGGAAACCACGCGGGTCGAGCTGATGAGTCGGCCCACACCGCTGGAGGCCGCGCCGCGGCTGGCCCGGGCCATCGGGCTGGAGCCCGGTGACCTATGGGTCAAGCGTGACGATCTGACCGGGCTGGGCGGCGGGGGCAACAAGGTCCGCAAGCTGGAGTGGACGGCCGGGGCCGCCCGCGCCGAGGGCGCCACCACGCTGGTGACCAGCGGGGCCGCGCAGAGCAACCACGCCCGCCTGACGGCAGCGGCCGGGGCGCGGCTGGGCATGGACGTGGTCCTTGTCCTCGCCGGTGCGCCGAGCGAGGGGATGACCGGCAACATCGTGCTCGACGGTCTCTTCGGCGCCCGCGTCGTATGGGCGGGGGAGGTGAGCGAGGCCGAACTCGCGGCGGCCGTGGCGGACGTGGCCGGGGACCTGCGCGCGCAAGGCGCTCGGCCCGCGGTGATCCCCTTGGGCGGATCCAGCGTGCTGGGCGCCCGGGGTTATGCCGAGGCGGGGACGGAGCTCCTGGAACAGGCCCCGGACCTGGCCACGGCGGTCGTGGCGGTCGGATCGGGCGGCACCATGGCCGGTCTCGTCCACGCCCTCGGAGCCGAGCGGGTGCTGGGGGTGCACTGCGGAGCCATCGCCGATCCCGAGCACACCGTCGGCCACCTGGTCGACGGGCTGGCCGGACGGCCCGCGGCCACGTCCCTGCGGCTGCGCCTGGATCAGGTCGGTCCCGGCTACTCCGCGCTCACCGAACCGGTCATGGACGCCATCACCACCGCGGCCCGCACCGAAGGCATCATCCTCGACCCCGTCTACACCGGCCGTGCCCTGGCCGGTCTCATCGCGGCCGTCCACGACGGGCAGGTGCGCCCCGGGCAGCGCACGGTCTTCCTGCACACCGGCGGTCTGCCCGGTCTGTTCGGGCACACCGAGGCGCTGCGGCGGGCGCGTTCCGCCGTGGCCGACACCGCCGTACGGTGGCCCCGCGGCTGAGCATCGCACCGGCTCGGCCCCGGGACCGGATATTGGCCCGGGGCCGGTCGGCCCGCGTGGTCCTGGAGAGCCGGGCGGTCCTGGAGGGTCGTGCCCTGCTGGAACGGGCCGGTGCTACTCCGCGGGGGAGGGCGGCGGCGGGGGAGTGGCCGCCGGACCGTCCGACTCCGCACCCTCGGCGGCACCGTCGACCGCGTCGGCGCAGGTGGCGAGTCGGCGGGCCAGAGCGCGCACATGGTCGCGCAGGGCGTCCGGATACTCGATCACGAACGGGAGGTCCAGCCAGGCGAGCACGGAGGGCACCCACTCCAGCCGCTCGGCCCGCAGCTCGACCCGCACCCATCCGCTGCCTTCCCCCTCCGCCGTATCTCCGACGCCGCCCTGCCCCGGTTCGGCCGGAAGCTCCCGCACCGTGGCGAGCCCCGGCGGGAGCCGGTGGCGGACCTGTTCGACCGTGCCCTGGACCCGCAGTGACACCTCGTGCAGATAGGGCACCCCGGCGAGCCCCGACAGCACCCGGGCGGCCGGATCGAACCCCACGGGCACCTCGAACGACCCGGGCAGCACCGTCGCGGATTCGATCCGGTCCAGCCGGAACGTGCGGACCTCGCCGCTGGCCGAGTCCGCCCCTGTCACATACCAGCGCCCGGAGTGCGCGACGATCCCGTACGGGTGCACGGTGCGTTCGCTGCGCCGCCCCTTCCACGCGGTGTAGCTGACGGCGACCGGCCGGCGGTCCCGCGCGGCCTCCGCGAGCATCAGCAGCACGCTCGTCTCCGGGATGACCACGGGACGGGCGGGGGCGGTGAAGTCGGCGGTGGCCAGCAGCGCGTCCAGCCGACGGCCGAGCGCCTCCGGCAGCACCCGGCGCACCTTGGCGGCGGCGCTCTCCGCCGCCGCGACGGACGTGGTCACCAGCCCGGCCCGGCGCCCGGCGACCAGGCCGAGCAGCACCGCCAGCGCCTCCTCGTCGGTGAGCATCAGCGGGGGCATCCGGTAACCGGGGGCGAGCCGGTAGCCGCCGTAGCGGCCGCGCACCGAACGGACCGGGACGTCCAGGTCGATCAGGTGGCCGATGTAGCGCCGTACGGTGCGCTCGTCCACGCCGAGCCGGTCGGCCAGGTCGGCGACGGTGCGGGTGCCACCGGCCTGCAGGATCTCCAGCAGGGCGAGCACGCGGGCGGTCGGTCGGGTCATGCCGGGAAGTATGGCGCGGATACCGGGCGGCTCCTGTCCGGTATCCCGCCTAGCGTGCGGGCCATGGCAACCTACGTACTTCTTCCCGGGTTCTGGCTCGGGGCCTGGGCCTGGCGCGCCGTGGCGGCCGACCTGCGCGGCCGGGGGCACGACGTCCATCCGCTCAGCCTGACCGGGATGGGCGAGCGGGCGCATCTGGCCCGGCCCGACACCGATGTGGAGACGCACATCACCGATGTGCTCAACCTGATCCGCTACGAGGACCTGCACGACGTGGTCCTGGTCGGGCACAGCTATGCCGGTGCGGTGGTGGTCCCGAGCGTGGCGGACCGGATGCCGGACCGGATCAGACGGATGGTGTTCATCGACAGCGGTCCGCTGCCGGACGGGATGTCCCACGCGGAGTTCGCCCCGCCGGAGGAGCAGAGGCGCAACGCCGAGCTGGTCCGCGAGGAGGGACACGGCTGGCAGCTCCCGCCACCGCCGTGGCAGCGGCCGGCGTCCGAGGTGCCCGGGCTGCCGGACGGCACGCTCGAACGGCTGGTGCGGCTGTCGGTGCCGCAGCCGTGGGCCACCGCCACCACTCCGGTCCGGCTGACCGAGGCATGGGAGAAGCTGCCGCGGCTGCATGTGCTGTGCGGCTTCCCGGTGGAGCAGGTCCGGGCGCGGATCGCCACCGTTCCGGCCTTCCGGCACATGGCGACCGAGAGTTCGGCGTACCGCGAGCTGCTCGGCTGGCACTGGCCGATGTTCGACCGGCCCGGCGAGCTGGCGACGATCCTGCACGAGGCGGCCTGACCGGCACGACTCACCCTTGGTGCGGCTCGCCGCCTGGCGCCGGTGGCGAGCCTTGCGAAAGATCAAAATCACCTGTCAGGATGGTGACGTGAATCTGGAGCATGTCTTTCTGTGTGGGAACCCCGCTCTCGACTTCGCCGCTACGTTGCGCGCTCGCCGCTCGGTGCGGTTCGAGATGTTCGTGTCACCGGACCGGCTGGACGCGTGGTACCTGGAGTCCGGAATCGTCGATACCGTCTCCGCCGGTCAGCATGCCGACGTCGAGCGCGCGGTGGCCCTACGGGAGGCCATCTACGAGCTGGTCACCGCCCGCGTCGCGGGGGATCCCTACCACGGCGAGGCACTCGCCGTGGTGAACGACACGGCCCGCAAGCCTCCCGCGGCGCCGCAACTCACCGCGAGCGGGCGGCGGACGGACGCGACATCGGAAGAGGCGCTCTCCACGGTGGCGCGGCATGCCGTCGAGCTTCTCAGCGGACCGGATGTGCCGCTGCTCAAGGAGTGCGGCAACCCCGAATGCACCCGTGTCTACATCGACCGGTCGCGCGGCGGGCGCCGGCAGTGGTGCGGCATGGAGCCCTGTGGCAACAAGCTCAAGGCGGCCGCCTACCGCGCCCGCAAGCGGCAGGCCCAGGGGCCTGCCGCGCGGTGATGAGCACCCCGCCTGCCCATCGCTGATCACAACGAGCTGATCACACGGCCCGGCTCGTGGCGGACGACCGTCGGCGGGAATGCATGTCCTGCGACTCTAGACAGGACTGGACATGTATGGCTAACTACCGGACATGCCTAAACAGGTCCTCAAGCATCAGCGCATCGCCCGCGTTCTGGCCCGCGAGATCCACAGCGGCGCCCTGGAGCCGGGCAGCAGGCTGCCCGGCGAACACGCGCTCACCCGGCGCTTCGCGGTCAGCAGGGCCACCGTTCGCCAGGCGCTGGACGAGCTCAGCAAGCAAGGGCTGATCTCCACGCACGCGGGCGTCGGCTCTTTTGTCACCTTCGACGGTGGCCTGCTGGACAACCGCCTGGGCTGGACCAGGGCGCTGGCCGACCAGGGCGCCCGCGTCACCACCGAGGTCCTCCGTCTCGAAGCGGTGCGCGATGCCCGGCTGGCCGGGGAACTGGGCATCGAGGGCGTCGAGTTCATGGCGCTGGACCGGTTGCGCGTGCTGCCGGAGGGCACCGCGGTCGCGCTGGAGCGCAGCAGGGTTCCGATGGCCCCGGCCCTGGCCGACGTCCCGCTCGGCGGGCTCCTCGACGGCTCGCTGACCAAGACCCTCGCCGCGGTCGGCATCCGCGCCACCCATGGGGACGAGTGGGCCTCCGTACGGCAACTGGCCGCCGACGAGGCGACACTGCTCCGCCGCCGGGAGGGTGAGGTGTGGCTCAACACCCGCCGGGTCAGCCGCGGAGCCGATGGCCAGATCGTCGAGCAGGTGACCAGCCTGCTGGACCCCGCCCGCTTCCAACTGCACCTCGGCTTCGGCGAGCAGCCCCAATGAGGCCCCCAATGAAGCCCCAATAAGGCTCCCCCCATGCGGCCCCTGATGAGACCGCACACGGCGCCCGCCCTCCCCGACGTACCGCCTCCGCGCACCGACAGGAATCCCGAATGAACCACCAGCACGACCGCGCGCTCGGCGCCCTCTACGGCCTGGCGATGGGCGACGCCCTCGGTATGCCCACCCAGATCATGTCCCGGGCGTCCATCGTCGCCCGGTTCGGCACCGTCACCGGTTTCGAGCCCGGTCCCGAAGACAACCCGGTAAGTGCCGGAATGCCCGCCGGTTCGGTCACGGACGACACCGATCAGGCCGTCATCGTCGGCCGGCTGCTGACCGGGTCCGGCGGGCGGATCGAACCGCTGCGGCTCGCGCACGAGCTCCTGGAGTGGGAGCGCGCCATGAAGGCCAGGGGCTCCTTCGACCTGCTCGGCCCCTCCACCAAGGCGGCCCTGGAGGCCGTGTCCCGCGGCGTACCGCCGGAGGAGGCGGGCAAGGCCGGTGCCACCAACGGCGCGGCGATGCGGATCACCCCCGTCGGCGTCGCCTTCCCCGACACCCCGCTGGAGCCCTTCCTCGACCGGGTCGCGGAGGCGTGCCAGGTCACCCATGACACCTCCATCGGCATCGCCTCCGCGGCCGCCGTGGCCGCCGCGGTGAGCCGTGGCATCGAGGGCGGTGATCTGGAGGACGCCTTCGGCGCGGCGGTCACGGCGGCCGCGGCCGGGGCCGAGCGCGGCCACTGGGTCGCCGGTGCCGATATCGCCGCCCGCATCGGCTGGGCCGTGGAGCTGGTCCGCGGTCTGCCCGAGCGGCAGGCCCTGGATCGCGTCTGCGACCTGGTCGGCACCAGCGTCGCCAGCCAGGAGTCGGTCCCCGCCGCCTTCGCCGTGCTGGCCCTCGCCGAGGGCGAGCCGTGGCGGGCCTGTCTGCTGGCGGCCAACCTCGGCGGTGACTGCGACACCATCGGCGCCATAGCCGGTGCGATAGCCGGTGCCGTCAGCGGGGCCTCGGGCCTCCCCGACGAGGCCCTCGCCACTCTGCGTTCGGTCAACGGTCTCGACCTGGAACCGCTGGCCACGGCCCTGCTCGCGCTGCGCGCCGGCACGGCCGCGTGACCCCCACGCCCGCCCTCACATCCGCACCGGAGCGCCCCCGGACAGAAAGACAGGTACCACCATGGCGGCTTCAGAGAACGACCGCGTCGGCTCCGTGGAGACCCGAGGCATCGAGCCGGTTCCGGACGCCGAGCGCCACGGCCACGCGAGCCAGATGTTCTGGACCTGGTTCGCCGCGAACATCAGCATCCTCGGTCTGCCGCTCGGCGCGGCCCTGGTCAGCTTCCGCGGCCTGAACATCTGGCAGGCGGCCGTCGTGGCCATTCTCGGCTCCTTCGGCTCCTTCGCCCTGGTGGGCGCCCTCAGCATCGCGGGGAAGCGGGGCGGAGCGCCCGCCCTCACCCTCTCCCGCGCGGTGTTCGGCGTCCGCGGCAACGCCGGCCCCACGCTGGTCACCTGGATGAGCAGGCTCGGCTGGGAGACCATCAACACCACCACGGCCGCCTTCGCCCTGCTGGCACTGCTCGACGCCGCCTTCGGCATCCGGCGGAACACCGTCCTCACCGTGGTGTGCCTGCTCGTCTTCATCGGCTGCACGCTGCTGATCAGCGGACTGGGCCACGCCACCATCATGTGGATCAACAGGTGGGCCAGCTATATCTTCGGCCTGCTCAACCTGGTCGTGATCATCTTCCTCGCCACCACCGTGGACTGGGACAAGGTCTTCCACGCCCCGGTCGGGTCGGTGAGTTCGATGGTTGTCGGCGTCGGCATGATCGCCGCCGGTACCGGGATCGGCTGGGCCAACACGGGCGCCGACTACGCCCGTTACCTGCCCCGGCGGATTCCGGGTGGCAGGCTGGTGGCCGCTTCCGCCTTCGGCGCCGGTATCCCGCTGGTCGTGCTGATCTCGCTGGGTTCACTCCTGGCGGCGGGAGAACCGAATCTCGCCTCCGCCTCCGACCCCGTCTCGGCGATCAACACGATGCTGCCATCGTGGATGTCCATCCCGTATCTGATCGCCGCGTTCGGCGGACTGCTGCTCTCCAACCACCTGTCCGTCTACTCGGCCGGACTCACCATGATCACCCTGGGCATACGGGTCCGGCGCACCCTCGCCGTCGGCCTGGACGTGGTCGTCACCTTCGCGGGCGGGATCTACTTCATCCTGATCGCCAAGGACTTCTACGGCCCGTTCATCACCTTCCTCACGCTCCTCGCCGTCCCCATCAACGCCTGGGTGGGCGTCTTCGCGGTCGACCTGATACTCCGCCGGTCCTACGACGGCGCGGCGCTCATGAACGTCGGCCGGTCCAGCCGCTACTGGTTCCGGGGCGGGATCGCCTGGGCCGCGGTGATCGCCTGGGCGGCGGCCATCGTGGTGGGCCTGTTGTTCACCGAGGCCGGCACCAGCGCGACCGACGTGTGGTTCTCCGGGCCGCTGTCCCATAGCTGGATCGGGTCCAACGGACTGGGGTGGGTGGTGACCCTGCTGCTGGCCGCCGCCGTGTACGCCGTGCTGCGCAGGTTCGACGGCACCGTCCGCGAGGAGGCGTCCGGGCAGCGTACCCAGCAGCAGGTGCTGCCCGCCCCGGCCGCGGGGGAGCTCTCATGAGCGGCCACGACGGCGTTCTCGACGCCCCGGGCGAGGTCACGGGCGGCCGGCTGGTCCTGCTCGGCAACGCCATCGTCGACCTGGTGATGCGGGTGCCCGCACTGCCCGAACGCGGCGGCGACATCGTCTCCACGGACACCACCCTCACCACGGGCGGCGGATTCAACGTCCTCACCGCCGCCCGCCGCCTGGGCCTGTCGGCCGTGTACGCGGGCGCCCATGGCACCGGGCCGTTCGGCGACCGGGTGCGGGCCGACCTCGCCCGGGAAGGCATCGAGATGGTGCTGTCCCCGATCACGGAGGAGGACACCGGGTTCTGCGTCGCCTTCGTCGACGGCGGCGGCGAGCGCACCTTCGCCACCAGCCTCGGAGCCGAGGCCCGGCTGACCGAGGCCCACGCGACGTCCGTGCTCGCCACGCTGCGCCCCGGCGACATGGTGCAGATCTCCGGCTACGGGCTCGCCTACCCGGTCAACGGTCCGGTCCTGGCCTCACTCGTCGCGCGGCTGCCGGAGCACGTCCGGGTCTTCCTCGATCCGGGTCCCCTGGTCGACCAGATCCCGGAGGAGGTGCTGGCACCGGTTCTGGAGCGCTGCGACTGGGTCAGCTGCAACGAGCGTGAGGGGCGGCTGCTGACCGGCCGGGACGACGCACAGGAGGCCGCGGCGGCGCTCGCCGCCCGGCTGGGCCCGCGCACCGGGGTACTGCTGCGGGCCGACGCGGCGGGCTGCTGGCTGGTCCCGCCCGGCGGAGAGGCCCTGCACATCCCCGGCCGCCGGGTGACCGCGGTCGACAGCAACGGCGCGGGCGATGCCCATACGGGAGCGTTCCTGGCCCTCCTCGGCCACGGGCTGGACCCGAGCACCGCCGTACGAGGCGCCAACGCCGCGGCCGCCTTCGCGGTCACCCGGCACGGCCCCGCCACTGCCCCGACCCTCGGCGAGCTGCTGGGCTTCCTCGACGGCGAGCCCCTCGCGGCGCGGCTGTCCTCGGCGCTCGGGCGGTAGCCCGCTCGCGTCACGGGGGCGGGCCTCCGTGACGCGAGCGCGCGCTTCACCCGGCGGTTTCGGAAGTGCCCTTCCCGCCGGGTGTGTGCTCATCGTCGCCGAGGATGTGGTCGCGCACCGCGGTCAGGATACGGTCCGAGAGGTCGTCGTCCGCGCAGGCCCGTGACAGGACCAACGCCCCGATCATGGTGGAGAGTTCGACCAGAATCGTCCCTTCGTCCGGCGAGGTGTCGCCGGACTTCCTCGTGAGTCGCTCCATTCCGTCGACCAGGTTGCGCATGCCATCGGCGTAGGCCCGCCGCAGCGGGTCGCCGGGCTCCGCGCGTGCGGCGTCCACCGCCAGTGCCGCGGCGGCGCATCCCAGCGCGGGGTTGTCGCGGTGGAGGGTGGACAGATAGGCCGCCAGGAAGGCCGCCCGGGCGCCGCGGCCGCGCTCCTCGCCCGTGCCCTGGCTGGCGTTTCCGTCCGCGTCAGGGCCCGTGTCCTCGCCCTCGGCGAGGTCATCCATGGCCGCGAGGCGTTCGGCGAACGCGGCCGAGCACGCCTGGGCGATCAGATCGTCCTTCGAGGCGAAGTGGCGGTAGAACCCGCCGTGGGTCAGACCCGCCGCCGCCATCGCCTGGGGAACGCTCACCTTGTCGGCGCCGTGAGTGCGCACCAGCTTCGCGGTGGCCGCGATCACCTGCTCGCGGTGGCGCTCGGCCTCGGCTCGGGATGCTCGGGGCATGGTCGGTACTTCCTTCTGCGTAGGTTGCCGGACTCGGGTACGGGATGCCGGTACCGCACCGATGATATTTGCAACCCGTTATAGATGATGCTAGTAATCTATTTTAGCGCGCCACAGGGACGCCGGCCTCACGGTCCGCCGTCCCTGCAGGTCCGAGCGCGCTCTGAGACAAGGAGGGTCCGACATGGTTGCGATCGATGGTTCCGTGGTGCTGGTGACCGGAGGTCAACGTGGCATCGGCAAGGCATTCGTGGAGGCATTGCTCGAGCGTGGCGCGGCGAAGGTCTACGCGACCGCCCGGAAGCCCAGTCCCAGCGAGGACCCGCGGGTCGAGGCCGTTTCCCTGGATGTCACCGACGCGGACGCGGTCGCGGCCCTCGCCGACCGGGCCACGGATGTGAACATCGTCATCAACAACGCGGGGGTGCTGCTGCCCTCGCCACTGCTGACGGCGGACATGAGCGACGTGGTGGCGACGTTCGAGACGAATGTCTTCGGGGCTCTGCGGGTGGCACGTGGCTTCGCCCCGGTCCTGCGGGCGAACGGCGGTGGCGCGCTGGTCGACATGCACTCCGTGCTGTCCTGGGGCGCCGGCGCGGCAGCCTACGGCGCCTCGAAGGCCGCGCTGTGGTCGATGACGAACTCTCTCCGGGTCGAGCTGGCGCCGCAGGGGACCCAGGTCGTCGGCGTACACCTCGGTTTCGCCGACACCGACATGGTCGCCGGGATCCCGTCCCAGAAGATCTCTCCCGCCGAAGTGGCCGAGACGGTTCTGGACGGCGTCGAGGACGGCACCAGTGAGGTGCTCGTCGACGATGTGACCCGGCAGATGAAGGCGGCGCTCGCCGGGCCGGTGGAGGGCCTCACCGTTCCCCTCGGTCGCTGACCGGCCACGGCGACATCCACCGGTCACCACTGTCGCCCATTGCCACCGTCACTGTCTTCGAAGGAGAGAGAGCCATGCCCCTGTGGCACATCTACCATCCGGTCGACGCCTATTCCGCCGAGCAGAAGCGGAAATTCGCCGCGGACGTCACGGAGTACTACACCCAGGTCGGTCTGCCGAAGTTCTACGTCGTCACCCTCTTCCATGACATCCCGGAGTCCTCGTTCCTGGTCGGCGGCGAGCCGTCGAACCGCACCGTCCGGGTCGTGATCGAGCACATCGCCCGCCGCTTGTCGGACCCCGAGACGAGGAAGAGGTCCGCCGAGGGGCTCGACCGTGTGCTGGCCCCTCACACCCGGGACCGCGGGCTGTACTGCGAGTTCCACATCGACGAGACGCCCCGGGATCTCTGGATGATCGACGGGATGGCGCCTCCGCCCCCGCGCAGCGAAGCGGAACAGGTCTGGGCGCGTGAGAACCGGCCGCTGCCGTACTGACCGGCCGACCGCGACCGCGACCGCGACCGCGACCGCACCACGGCAGCGCGAGGCCGCCGACGGCGATCGGCGGCCTCGCGGGAGATCCCATGGCCGAGCGGGGGCGGCTCTGGTTGGATCACCGTATGGCCCATGCGGATACGCGGAAGATCGGGATCCTGCTGTTCCCGGACGTGGAAGAGCTCGACGCCGTCGGCCCATGGGAGGTGCTGTCGTACTGGACGCACACCTTCACCGAGGACGGGTGGCAGGTGTTCTGCCTCTCCGCCGACGGCAACCCCGTGACCTGCGCGAAGGGGCTCACCGTCGAGGCGCATCAGGCGATGGCCGACCTGCCCGCACTGGATGTGCTGCTGCACCCCGGCGGCCGGGGGACCCGGCCCCAGCTCGAGGATGAGCAGCACCTGGAGTGGATCCGGTCCCAGCGGCGATCGGTTCCCCTGATGACCAGCGTGTGCACGGGGTCGCTGGTCTACGCGGCGGCCGGGCTGCTGGCCGGGCGGCCCGCGACCACGCATTGGGGATCGCTGGACCTGCTCGCGGAGCTCGACCCGACGATCGACGTACGGCCCGACGAGCGGTTCGTCGACGACGGTGACGTGATCACCTCCGCGGGGGTCTCGGCCGGTATCGACATGGCTCTTCACCTGGTCGCCCGGCTGGCCTCGCCGGAGCGCGCACGTCAGGTGCGACGTGGCATCCAGTACGACCCGCAACCGCCGGTGTGAGCACACCGCACCGGCACAGCGGCACGGCTCAGCCGGGGCTCGAGCGGCCGTGCCGCCAGTACCCGAAGAACGCGATGTCCGGCTTCGGTACGCCGCGGTCCTGCGCCAGATGGCGGCGCACCCCGGTGGCCAGCCCGGCCTCCCCGGCGACCCAGGTGTAGAACCGGCCCGGCCGCAGCGACGCCTTCTTGACCGCGTCGAGGGCCAGTCTGCCGGGCAGCGCGTTCGCGCCGTCCGGGCCGGCCACCGCACCCGTACGCCTTCGGGAACGGTGATGTCCGCGCGGATGTCGGCGGTCCCCGCCACCTCCAGGAAGACCTTCCCGGCCAGTGACGCCGGAGCGTGTTCGAGGATGGCGAGGATCGCCGGCACGGCGCTCTCGTCCCCGGCGAGGAGCTGCCAATCGGCATGAGCGGGCGGCAGGTAGGTCACGCCCATGTCGAAGATGCCCGCCGGATCTCCGGGCCGGGCGCGGCGGGCCCATGCGGCGGCCGGGGTGTCGCCGTGCAGGGCGAACTCGATGTCCACTTTGCCGGGTTCGGGCCGGGCGCGGCGGATGGTGAAGTTGCGCACCCAGGGCCTGCGTGATTTCGGCAGCAGGAGAATCTCCGCCATCCACGCCTCGCTGGAGAGCTTCGGCATTCTCAGCCTGTCCTGCCCCTCGCGGGGAAGGAACAGCCGCACGGTCTGGTCGAAGCCGGTGGGCTTCAGATGCTCCAGATCCGGGCCGCCGAGTGTGATGGTCGAGAATCCGGGCGTCAGTGTGGTGTTCCCGCGTACCTCCAGCGTGATCATTCGCCGTGATTCGGGTGTGCGCACCTTGGGCAACACGTCTTTCCCTGCCTTCCGTTCGAGTCCGCTCGCCGTGGGGTCACAGGTCCACGACGAGCCGCGAGGACAGGGCGCGGGACACACAGGCGTACATCCGGCCCGCGGGGGCGCCGATGTCGTCCCGGTGCTCGGGCTCGCCGTCGACGACGGCGAGTTCGCAACTGCCGCAGACCCCTTCGCGGCATCCGGACGCCACCGGATATCCGGCGTGGGTCAGGGCGTCCAGCAGCGACTCGTCGGGCGGCACCTGAACCGTCTGCCCGGACCGCGCGCACACCGCCTCGAACGCCGTGTCGGGGGCGAACGACCTGGGCATCGGGCGGAACCCGCTCCGCGTACAGCCGTCCGGCCGGGAACGCGGCCTCGGCCGCGGCCAGCATCGGTCCGAGGCCGCAGGCACCCGTCACCTCGATGCCCGGGCGGCCGCCGGCCGCGCCGTCCGGGGCCACGGAACGTCCGGCGCGCGAGGGCGTCTGCGGCGGGGCCACCGGGACGACGGACGGGGACCTGGGGGGCCAGGTCCCCGTCCGTCTCTCCCGGTGCGGGTCGAACCGCGGGTGTCAGTCGAGCGTGATGGTGGGCTTGCGCAGGTCCATCCATGTCGCCAGGTCCAGGGCGCGTTCGATGATGGCGCGCTGCTGGGTGGTGATGTCCTCCGCCGGTGCGGCGATCGCCTCCTTCAGCGTCTCGGTGCGGCACAGTTCGAGGGCCTGGTGTCCCGAGGTGATGAGGTCGCCCACCTGCTGCTTGATGGCGGAGAGATAGGCGGGGTCGAAGCTGCCGGGGTAGCCGCTCTTCTTGCGGTTGGCCACGGACTCGGGCAGCACATCGCGGGTGGCCTCGCGCAGGATGCTCTTCTCCCGCCCGTCGAATGTCTTCAGCGACCAGGGGGTGTTGAAGACGTAGGAGACGAGGCGGTGGTCGCAGAACGGCACCCTGACCTCCAGGCCGACGGCCATGCTCATCCGGTCCTTGCGGTCGAGCAGGGTGTTGACCATGCGGGTGAGATGCAGGTAGCAGACCTGGCGCATGCGCTTCTCCAGGCCGGTCTCACCGTCCTTGAGGGGGACTTCGTCCAGGGCGCTGAGGTAGTGGTCATGGAGGTAGGTGTCCAGGTCGAGCTTATCGGTGAGGTCCTGGGACAGCAGGCTCTTGGTGTCGCCGAGCGTCAGTCCTCCGGCGAGCCACGGGAAGGTGTCGGCCTCGCGCCGCTCGTCGTGGAACCACGGGTAGCCGCCGAAGACCTCATCGGCGGACTCGCCCGACAGGGCCACGGTCGACTGTTCGCGAACGGCCTTGAACAGCAGGTAGAGCGAGTTGTCCCGGTCGCCGAGCCCGGTGGGCAGATCCCTGGCCGCGATGGCAGCCTGCCGCACCGCCGGGTCGGACAGGGCGGAGCCGTCGAGCATGATGTCCCGGTGGTCGCATTTCACATGCTCGGCCACGGCGTGCACATACGGGGTGTCCACGCTGGGCGCCACGTCGATCGCGCGGAAGTTCTCCGCCTGCCCGGGGAAGTCCACGGCGAAGCTGCGGACGGTCTCGCCGTGCTCGCCGAGCTTGCGGGCGGCCAGCGAGGTCATCGCCGAGGAGTCGAGCCCCCCGGAGAGCAGGGTGCAGCGGGGCACATCGGCGACGAGCTGCCGGGCGATGATGTCCTCCAGCAGCTCCCGCACATGGGCGACGGTCGCGTCCTGGTCATCGGTGTGCTCGGAGACCTCCAGGCGCCAGTACGCCTGTTCGCGAAGTCCATTGCGGTCGACGACGGCGATGTGGCCGGGGCGCAGCTCCTTCATTCCCTTCCAGATCGCATGCCCCGGTGTCTTGGCGAAGGAGAAGATCTCCCGCAGCCCGTCGACGCCGACCTCGGGGGCGGCGAGCGGGTTGGCGAGGATGGCCTTGGGCTCGGATCCGAAGAGGACGCCGTCGTCGGTCTCGTAGTAGTAGAACGGCTTGATGCCCATCCGGTCCCGGACCATTACCAGCTTTTCCGTGCGGGAGTCCCAGATGGCGAAGGCGTACATGCCGTTCAGCTTCTCGGTGAGGGATTCGCCCCACTCCACATAGCCGCGCAGGACGACCTCGGTGTCGGAGTCGGTGGTGAAGCCATGGCCCCTGCGGCGCAGTTCGTCGCGCAGCTCGGTGAAGTTGTACGCCTCACCGGAGTAGACCATGCTCACGGGACCGTCGGCGGTGTCGACGGTCATGGGCTGTGCCCCGCCGGGCAGATCGATGACGGCCAGCCTGCGGTGGCCGAGCGCAGCCTTGCCGGTCACCCACGCTCCGGCCGCGTCCGGTCCTCGGCAGGCCATCGTCTCCGTCATGGCGTCGAGGACCTGGCGATGGGAGGTCAGATCGCGGCGGTAGGAGACCCAGCCGGTGATGCCGCACACAGTGATCATCCCTTTCACTCAGCAGAGATGGTTGCCTGTGAAAACCATCTACCTCTCCGGAGGCGGACCGCTACCGGGCGCTGATCCCTGGGGGAGTGGCATTTCTCACTGGTAAATTCCTGTTAATGATAAGTTTCGCGGTGGTCGCTGGCCGAAAAACGCCGCCCACTAAATTCCCATTTTACAGCCGATAT
Source organism: Streptomyces violaceusniger Tu 4113 (assembly GCF_000147815.2). Taxonomy (NCBI): domain Bacteria; kingdom Bacillati; phylum Actinomycetota; class Actinomycetes; order Kitasatosporales; family Streptomycetaceae; genus Streptomyces; species Streptomyces violaceusniger. The sequence continues at coordinate 4,704,233 of NC_015957.1, forward strand.
CCACGTCGCAATTCGTAAGCGAAAATGCCGGCCGTATACGAAAGAGGCCGGGCCCGGTGAGCTGAGGCACCGTCACCCTCGGCCGTTCCTCGGCGGACTCCTCCCCGGCTGCCGTCGGGGGTGCCGGGTACCTCCGTGACCTGGGGGGTTACCATATGAGCGCCACCTAGCTCGAAAGATGGATTTGTGACTCTCAACGAGGACTCGTTCACCAACTGGAAGCACCGCGAGGAGATCGCGGAGTCGATGATCCCCGTCATCGGGAAGCTGTATCGGGAGCGGGACGTCACGGTCCTGCTGCACAGCCGCTCCTTGGTGAACAAGTCGGTCGTCAGCATCCTCAAGACCCACCGATTCGCCCGCCAGATCGCCGGTGCGGAACTCTCGGTCACCGACACCCTGCCCTTCCTGCAGGCGCTCACCGCGCTCGACCTCGGCCCCTCCCAGATCGACATCGGCATGCTCGCCGAGACGTACCGGGCCGATGACCGCGGTCTCTCGGTGGAGGAGTTCACCGCCGAGGCCGTCGCCGGTGCTACGGGCGCCAACAAGATCGAGTGCCGTGAGGGACGCGATGTCGTCCTCTACGGTTTCGGCCGCATCGGCCGCCTCGTCGCCCGCCTGCTCATCGAGAAGGCCGGGTCCGGCAACGGCCTGCGACTGCGCGCCATCGTCGTCCGCGGGGGCGGCGGCCGGGCCGGCGAAGATCTCGTCAAGCGCGCCTCGCTGCTGCGCCGCGACTCCATCCACGGTCAGTTCCAGGGCACGATCACCGTTGACGAGGCCAACAGCACGATCGTCGCCAATGGCAACGAGATCAAGGTGATCTACGCCGATGACCCGACGTCGGTGGACTACACGGCGTACGGCATCAAGGACGCCATCCTCATCGACAACACCGGCAAGTGGCGCGATCGCGAAGGGCTGTCGAAGCATCTGCGCCCCGGTGTCGACAAGGTGGTGCTGACCGCGCCGGGCAAGGGCGATGTGCCCAACGTCGTCCATGGCGTCAACCACGACACGATCAAGCCGGACGAGCAGATCCTGTCCTGCGCGTCCTGCACCACCAACGCGATCGTCCCGCCGCTGAAGGCGATGGCGGACGAGTACGGCGTCCTGCGCGGCCATGTGGAGACCGTCCACTCGTTCACCAACGACCAGAACCTGCTGGACAATTACCACAAGTCCGACCGCCGTGGCCGCTCGGCGCCGCTCAACATGGTCATCACCGAGACCGGTGCCGCCTCCGCCGTCGCGAAGGCCCTGCCCGACCTCGATGCGAAGATCACCGGCAGCTCGATCCGCGTCCCGGTGCCGGACGTCTCGATCGCCATCCTCAATCTGCAACTCGCGCGCGAGACCAGCCGCGAGGAGGTCCTGGACTATCTGCGCGATGTGTCCCTGACCTCGCCGCTCAAGCGCCAGATCGACTTCACCAGCGCCCCCGACGCGGTCTCCAACGACTTCATCGGCTCGCGCCACGCTTCGATCGTCGACGCCGGTGCCACCAAGGTCGAGGGCGACAACGCCATCCTCTACCTCTGGTACGACAACGAGTTCGGCTACTCCTGCCAGGTCATCCGCGTCGTCCAGTACGTCTCCGGGGTGGAGTACCCGACCTACCCGGCCCCGGTGGCCTGACACCCGGCCGGCGACGGCCACGGCGGGCTCGGCGGGCTCGGCGGGCTCCCCGCCGAGCCCGCCTATCCCCCCGCTCCGGGCTCGTCGGCCAGCAGCCGTGCGATGCCCGCCGGTCCGAAGACGTCCCGCGTGGCGAGGGCGATCCCGCCGTGGAGCCCGGAGCGGCCCTTGAGCTGGGTCGCGGTGATGGTCAGCTTGCGGGTGGCCAGGGGGAGGGCGCGCTGGTACACGGCGGCTCGTACGGCGGAGACGAGGTCGTCGCGGAGTTCGCTCAGCGGACCGGCCAGGATGATGCTGCGCGGATTGAACATGTGCACCAGCACGGCGACCACCTCCCCGACCTCCGTGGCCGCCTGGCGTACGGCGTGCAGTGCGGCCGGGTCGCTGTCGGCGACGCGCTGGGCGAGCACCCGGGTGCCGTACAGAGGGTCGTCGTCGGTCGACTCGGGGATGCCGAGGCCGCGCAGGACGGCGCGGTGCGAGGCGATCGCCCCGACGCAGCCGACGTTGCCGCAGACGCACAGGACGTTGCCCCCGCTGACGGCACGGGTATGGCCGATGTCGCCGGCGGCTCCGTCGGCGCCGCGGTACACATCACCGCCCGCGGTGACGAGGCCCGCCCCGATACCGCTCGCGATCTTGATGCAGAGCAGGGGAGTCTCCGCCCCGCCCTGTTCGGCCTCGCCCAGGGCCATCAGATTGACGTCGTTGTCCACGACGACCGGGGCGCGGAAGCGTTCCCGGAGGTGCTCGGCGACGGGGTAGCCGTCCCAGCCTGGCATGCCGGTCGGCTGTACCGCGCAACCCTGCTGGAAGTCCACCGGACCGGGCAGGCCGACGACCACCTCACGCAACCGGCCGGGATCGCGGTCGTACTCCGCCAGCAGCCTCCGCAGCAGCTCGGCGACCGCGTCCAGCACGATCCGCGGGCCCGCGTCGATCCGGACGGCGACCGTGTCCTGTGCGATCAGCCGCCTGCTGAGATCGGCGATGGCCACGTGGGAGGCGGTGGTGTCGACGTCCACGGCGACGACGGTGCCGGCCTGTGGGCTGATCGTCAGCACCCGGGGCGGTCGTCCCCGGACGGATCGCCTGGACTCGACCTCCTGCAGGATGCCGTTGCCGACGAGATTCTCCACCTGCTGGCCCACGGTCGACCGGGCCAGGCCGCTGCGCCGCGCGAGCTCCGCGCGGTTGGTCGCCTCCCCGGAGATCACAAGCCCCAGCACCCGGCGCAGTGCGAGGGGGACCGATGCGGGGGCACATGATTCCTCCGCCCAGCCGTCGTCTTTATGCATTCGAGTGACCGTAATGTTGCTCCCTTGGGTCCGTCAACGATTCTCCCCTCTCACCTTGCCCTTCAGGCGCTTCCAGGGCGAGCGCGCAGAAAATTTGGCCACTTTTAGGCCTTGGAAAAAATTAAATAAGCTGTCTTGTGCTTGCTGCCAGAACTAAACCAAGGTGATGCGCAGCGCGGCGTCAGACCGCGATCGGCGGTGGGACGACGGAGGTGCATCAGATGAATGGTTCGCTTCGAGCGGTGGTATCAGGTGCCGGGATGATCGGTGCCGTGCACGCGGCCGCGATCCGTGCGAGCGGCGGAGAGCTCGCCGGAGTGGTGGCCTCGACCCCCGAGCGCAGTGCGCGGGTCGCCGAGGAGTGGAACGTACCCGGCCGCTACCCCGACTTCGCGGCGGTGCTCGCCGACGACAGCGTATCGGTCGTCCATGTGTGCACCCCGAACGCACTGCATATCGGCCAGGCCGAGGCGGCACTGCGCGCGGGCAAGCATGTGATCTGCGAGAAGCCGCTCGCCACCTCTGCCGCCGACGCGCAGCGGCTGACGAGCCTGGCACAGGAGACGGGGCTGGTGCTCGCGGTCCCCTTCGTCTACCGCTACCACCCGCTCGTCCGGGAGCTCCGGGACCGGCGGCTGCGTGGCGAATTCGGCGCCTGGCAGTTGCTCCACGGCAGCTATCTGCAGGACTGGATGCTGTCCGAGGAGGCCATGTCCTGGCGGGTCGATCCGGCCGACGGCGGCCCCTCCCGGGCGTTCGCGGACATCGGATCCCACTGGTGCGACCTTGTGGAGTGGGTGGCCGGAGTCCGCTTCACCGAACTCACCGCGAGGCTCGGCACCACCGTTCCCACCCGGCCCGCCGGCACGGGCGCGAGCTTCGCGACCAGGGGTGGTGGCCCACGGGTGCGGGTGCGCACCGAGGATGTGGCGACCGTACTGCTGCGCACCGACGGCGGCGCCCTGGCCACGCTCACGGTTTCCCAGGTGTCGGCCGGCCGCAAGAACCGGCTGTGGTTCGAGCTGGACGGCGCGCGGGGCAGCGCGGTCTTCGACCAGGAGAATCCCGAGACCGTATGGCTCGGCGCGCCGGACGGAGCACGGGTGCTGTTCCGGGACCCGGCCCAGGGATCGGCCGAGCAGCGACGGCTCTCACGGCTCCCCGCCGGCCACGCCCAGGGCTACGCCGAATGCTTCACCTCCTTTGTCTCCGACGCCTATGCGGCCATCCGCGGGGATGCGCCCGAGGGATTGCCCACCGGAGCGGACGGTGTCCGCTCGGCACGGATCGTCGAGGCCGTGCTGACCTCCTCCGCGTCGTTGACCTGGACCGATGTCGACCCCACAGAGATAGCCCTGGAGGCCACCGCATGAAACTCGGCATGCTCACCGCCTGTCTGCCCCATCTCTCCCTGGCCGAGATCGCCGCATGGGCGAGCGAGGCGGGATATGAGGCCCTGGAGGTCGCGGCCTGGCCACGCACCGGAGGCCGGGACTTCGAGGCCGCGCACCTGCCCGTGGCCGGTTTCGGCCAACGCGACGCCGAGGAGATCCGGGGGCTGTTCGAGCGCCACCGCCTCGACCTCTCGGCCCTGGCGTACTACGAGAACAACCTCCACCCCGACCCTGCGCGCCGCGCGGAGATCCACGCCCATCTCAAGGCGGTCATCGACACCGCGGCGGCCCTCGACGTCCCGTACGTGGGCACCTTCGTGGGCCGCGACTGGACCCGGCCGGTGGCGCCCAATCTGGAAGAGGCCGAGAAGGTCTTCCCGGAACTCGTCGAGTACGCGGGGGAGAGGGACGTCCGCCTCATCATCGAGAACTGTGTGATGGAGGGCTGGCACCCGGACGGCTGTCCGGGCAACCTCGCCTATTCGCCCGAGCTGTGGGAGTGGATGTTCTCCCTCGGGCTGTATCTGAACTGGGATCCGTCGCATCTGACGTGGATCGGTGTCGATCCGGTGCAAACCATCGCGCCTTACGCGGACCGGATCGTGCACGCCCAGGCCAAGGACCTCCAGATCCTCCCCGGAAAGGTGGACCGCTACGGGTTCTTCGGCAAGGCGGTCCAGCGGGAGGACCCGTGGGACACCGGCTGGTGGCGCTACCGCGTGCCCGGCCGGGGCCAGGTCGACTGGAGCGCCGTCGTGGACGCCCTCTACGAGCACGGATTCACCGGGACCCTCTCGGTCGAGCACGAGGATCCGGTGTGGGGCGGTACCGAGGAGAAGGTCAAAACCGGCCTGGAGATCGCCCACCGCACCCTGCGCCCGCTGATCGTCGCCTGACGACCGCCTGCCGCTCCCCGTACACCACCACAGCACGACCGCAGGAGACTCATGGCCCAGCACACTGCACGGCACCGCATCGGGATTCTGGGCGCCGGCAACATCTTCGGCCGCTATGCCGAGGGACTGCGCACCTTTCCGGAGCTCGACGTGATCCGGGTGGCCGACGTCGACCCGGCCCGCGCGGAGCGTGCCGCGGCCGAATACGCCATCCCGGCCTGGGGCGGTCCCGACGAGCTTCTCGAGGACGACGCCGTCGAGATCGTCATCAACATCACCCCGCCGGCGTTCCACGCGAAGACCGTCATCGCGGCGCTGGAGGCGGGCAAGCACGTCTACGTCGAGAAGCCGCTCGCGGCCACCGTCGAGGAGGCCCGCGAGGTCCTCGACGCCGCCGAGCGCAGTGGGAAGCTGCTGGGCTCGGCCCCGGACACCTTTCTCGGCAGCGCCGTGCAGACCGCCCGGCACGCGATCGACACCGGCCTGATCGGCGAACCCGTCGGCGCCACCGCCTTCGTCCGGTCCAGCCGTTCCGAGACCTGGCACCCGGACCCCCGGGCCTTCTACGGCCGGGCGGCGGGCCCGTGCTGGACATGGGCCCCTACTACCTGGCCGCGCTCGTCAACTGCCTCGGCCCGGTCCGGCAGGTGTCCGCCGCCACCCGCGTCGGCGCGAAGACCCGCGAGGTCACCAGCCCCGAGCGGGTGGTCGACGAGATAACCGTCGAGGTCCCCACCCACGCCTCGGCCGTGCTGACGTTCGCCTCCGGGCCCACGGCGTCAGACGCCGGTCCTGGCTGTCGTGGCGCGCGACCGGGCGCGCGGGACGGCGGCCGCACGGGCGCGCAGCCGTTGCAGCGGGGTGGGCGGCAGTGCCCGCGCGGCCCCCCGCGCGTAGTACCGCTCGACATAGAACTGTCCCGCGCTCAGTACGGTGGTGACCGCGATGTACCAGAGGGTGGCCACCATGAGCAGCGGGATGACCTGGTAGCTCTGGTTGTAGACCAGTTGCACCGAGTACAGCAGGTCGTGCACGGCCAGCACGCTGACGATGCTGGTCCCCTTGAGCGTGCCGATCAGCATGTTCCCCGCGGTCGGCACGATGGAACGCATCGCCTGCGGAATGACGATCCGGCGCAGTGTGCGCCGTCTGCCGAGTCCGAGTGCCTGGGCGGCCTCGGTCTGGCCGGAGTCCACGGACAGGATGCCGCCGCGTATCACCTCGGCGGCGTAGGCGGCCTCGTGCAGGGTCAGCCCGATGACGGCGGTGAGGGTGGGGCCGAGCAGATTGACCGTCTTGACGGTGACGAACTGCGGGCCGAAGGGGAGGCCGAGGCCGAGTGTCGGGTACAGAGCGCCGATGTTGAACCAGAACAGTAGCTGGACCAGCAGCGGCGTGGAGCGGAAGATCCATACATAGCCCCAACTCAGTATGGACAGCACCGGGTTGGTGGACAGCCGCATCACCGCCAGCGGGATGCCGAGCAGGAAACCGAGCACCATCACCGCGCCGGTCAGCCACAGGGTCAGCAGCAGTCCGTCGAGTACGGCGCCGGTGGTGAAGTACCGGCCCACCACGTCCCACTGGAAAGCGTCATTGCGCACAACGGAGTTGACCACCATCGCGAAGACCAGGAGCGCGGCGGCGGCGGTCAGCCGGCGGCCGATGCGTCGGCGCGGCACGATCCGCGGCAGGTCGCCGGGACCGGGGGCGCCCGTCTCGGGGCGCTTGTCGACGGGGACGGGCACCGCGTCGGGTGCGGTGGTACGGGAAGGCGTGGCCATCGGGAGGCTCTCCGGGTGAGGGGGGCACGGGCGTCGGCGACAGCCCGGTGGTACGCGCACACGGACACCCGAGAAGGCGGTACGCGGGTACGGTGCGGCCGGGCTCGGCGTCATCACGCTCACCGCGTCCCTCAACGCGGCCGGATGGGCCTCCGCGCGCGGCGGGCCCGTCCGTCGTCGATCGTAAGTACCCAGCGCATGCATCTGTCAAGCACACATGGGAACCGGTGAACACGTGGGAACCGGTCAACGCCGGTCCGGTATGCGGGCGGTGGTTGACGAGAAGCGTTGTGTACTGCCTAATTGCTCCCATGAATACCGAGCAGCGTCTGGTCACCCGTGGCCACATCGACTTCGGTCGGGTGTGGTCGGCCGCTTGTCGCGCCTGACTCGGCAGCGGGCTGTCTGACCGGCCCTTCCCTCCCTCGGTGACCCCGTCGCGGGCCGAGCTCTCTCGTCGTATCGCCGCTGAACGCGGGCGCTGACCCGCGTTCGGACACGGCTCTGCGAGCGCCCGGACACACGCTGCCGCCACCCCTTCTCCCGACGCCCCGGCGTCGTCACGCCCGCTCCAGCCAGTGACATTTCCCCTCTGCCGTCCTGTACGGCCATGCGAAGGGCCGTTCCGGCCTGTCCGCGTGCTCCTCCCTGTCCTCCCGAAAGGCCATTCCCATGCCCGTGGAATTCCTCGGCATCGCCGCGACCCATGACGGTTCCGAGACCACCGCACGCTCCGGTGGCGCATTCGACAAGGAGTACACACTCCGGCTTGCCAGGGCCCACGAGGACCATGGCTGGGACCGGGTGCTGTTCGCCTACGGATCCGGATCGCCCGACCCCGCGCCGGCCGCCGCGTACATCGCGAGCAGGCTGGACAGGCTCCAGATCCTGCTCGCCCACCGGCCCAACGTCTCGTATCCGACCTTCGCCGCCAAGACCTTCGCCACTCTCGACCAGATCAGCGAGGGGCGGCTGACCGTGCACTTCATCACCGGCGGCAACGACCACGAGCAGGGCCGTGAGGGCGACACGCTCACCAAGGACCAGCGCTACGCCCGCACCCGCGAGTACATCCAGATCGTCAGGAAGATCTGGACCACTCACGAGCCCTTCGACCACGAGGGCGAGCACTACCGCTTCCGTGACTTCGTCAGTGACGTGTTCCCGGCCCAACAGCCCCGCCCGGACATCTCGTTCGGCGGATCGTCCCCCGCCGCGTACGCCGCGGGAGGCGCCGAGGCCGACATCTACTGCCTGTGGGGCGAGCCCCTGGAGAAGACCGCCGAGCAGATCGAGGCGGTGAAGGCCGCCGCGAAGGCCGCGGGCCGTACCGACGTCCCGCGCATCCAGGTGGCGTTCCGCCCGATCATCGCCCCGACCGAGGAACTCGCCTGGGAGAAGGCCCGCCGCACGGTGGGCGCGATCGAGGCCCGCAAGGCGAGCGGCGAGTCGGTCACCAGGCGCCACACCGGGCAGGCACATCCGCAGAACTCCGGCTCACAGCGGCTGCTCGCCATCGCCGAGGCGGGGGAGCGCTACGACCGCGCGCTGTGGACGCCGACCGCCGCGGCGACCGGTGGGGCGGGCAACTCCAATGCCCTGGTCGGCACCCCCGAGACGGTCGCCCGGGCCCTCCTCGACTACTACGACCTCGGCGTCGACATCCTCTCCGCCCGCGGCTACGACCTGCTGGGCGACGCCATCGACTTCGGTCGGCACGTGATCCCGATCGTCCGTGAGGAGGTCGCCAAGCGTGATGCCGAGCGTGCGGCGCGTGGCGTGCAGACCCTGGCCGCCGTACACCGATGACCTCCGTCGCACGGCCACCCAGGTATTCCCATCGCCGCCACCACGGCGCAGAACGGAAAGGCCCCCTGCTGTGAACCACCCCGGGACCAGAACTCGGCCGCGCGTCGCCGCGCTGACGCTGCTGTCACTCCTGGCGCTGACCGCATGCGGTGGCTCCGGTGGCACGGACAGCACAACGCCGGCGGGAGCCCAGGCCTCTCCCGCGCCGACCGACGACCCGGTCGCCGCAGTACGGAAGGTGGACTCCGTCGCCGCCCTGCTGCCCGCCGACGTCGCCAGGTCCGGCACCCTGAGGATGGGCAGCTCGATCGGGGCTCCGCCGGGCGCGTACTACCCGAACGGCCCGGACAAGAAGCCCGCGGGTCAGGACATCGACATCGCCGACGCGGTGGCCAAGGTACTCGGCGTCAGGCTGGAACGTCAGGACGCCTCCTTCGAGACGATCCTGCCCGCCCTCGGCAGCGGCAAGTTCGACGTGGGCACCGGCAACTTCGGCGTGACCGCCGAGCGTCTGAAGACCATCGACTTCGTCACCTATATCAACGACGGCCAGGGCTTCGCGGTAAAGAAGGGCGGCACGGCGCTCAGCCGGAAGGTCACCGATCTGACCGAGCTGTGCGGGCTGACCATCGGCACCGGGGCCGGCACCACCTTCGAGGCGACCCTCACCCGGCAGAAGGGGGTGTGCGCCAAGGTCGGGAAGAAGCCGTACGACGTGAAGGTCTACGCGGAGAACGGAGCCGTCCTCACGGCCCTGCAGCAGGGCCGCATCGACGTCGTGATGTCCACCATCAACGGACTGCGGTACCAAGCGGCCCAGTCCGCCGCCCATACCTCCTTCCTCGGCGAGTACCACCGCCTCGACGTCGGTTTCGCCTTCAAGAAGGGCTCTCCGCTCACCCGCGCCTTCCGGGCCGCCGTGAACGAGTTGATCGAGAACGGCATATACGCCCGGATCCTCGAGAAGTGGGGCACCAGCGCCTCCGCGATCGACGCGTCGCGGATCAACCCGCCCGAACACACCCAAGGGTGAGCAAGGACCCGACGATGGGAGCCTCACGATTCTGTCGAGGGCGAGGCGGAACGTGATGCCGGCGCGCGCGTTGTGCCGCTCCACGGCGAGCCGCGCTCCGCGCTCCTGCGCGACGGCGCAGCCGAAGCGCACCGCTTCCCTGATCACGATCACAAGCCCCCTTGAAACCACCGGCTCACGATGCGTCCGCCGTGCTGCTCAGCGGTAACCGGCGTGACATGACAGCCGGTTACCGATCACATGGCACAGCCGTACTCCACCCGTCACCCGCCCGGCACAGACCTGGCACCGAGCCGGCCCCAGCGGATCCCGCCGGAACGCCGATGAGCCGCGGCGACGCGTTTCCGCGCGCCGGGCGAGAACGTCATCGAGGCCCGGTCCGGATCTCCAGTACCACCTTTCCCCAGGGGTGGCCGGTTTCGACCGCCCGGAGGGCGGACGGGGCCTCGGCGAAGGGGAAGATCTCCCGGACGTGGGGATGGAGCCGGCCGTCCTGGACGCGGTGGGCGAGCTCACCCAGGGTCTCCGCCCGGTTGGCGCGGGACAGCGGCCGGGCGCCGAAGCGGGCCGCGGTGTCCGGACCGGCGACGGTAAGGACACGGCAGCCAGGGGACATCAGGGCGGAGACCGTGTCCAGCGCGTCGCCGCCCACCAGGTCCAGCACGGCATCGGCCCCGTTCGGAAGCGCGGCGGCCAGCCGGTCCGCGGTGTCATCGCTGTCGTACGGAACGGGCGTGGCACCCAGGGACGCCACGAAATCCCGCTTCGCGCGGGACGCGGTTCCGACCACCGACACCCCCTTTGACGCGGCGAGTTGGGCCGCCGCCACTCCCACCCCGCCCCCGACGCCCAGGATCAGCAGGGTCTCCCCGGCGGTCATGTCGAGCCCGCGCACGGAGTCGTACGCGGTCCCCGCCGCCACGGGGAGGGCCGCCGCATCGGTGAAGGACAGCCCCTCCGGCTTCGGGATCGTGAAGTCGGCGGTCAGCACGGCATGCGTCGCGTAGCCACCGCAGCCACGCGCACTGCTGCCGAACACCGCGTCCCCCACGGCGAACCCCGCCACTCCCGGGCCGAGGCCCACCACCACCCCGGCCGCCTCGCGCCCGAACACCGCCGGGAGGTCGAGCGGAAGGAACGACCGGTGCGTTCCCTCGCGCACCTTCCAGTCGACCGGATTGACGCCTGCCGCGTGGACCTCGATCAGCAGTTCCCCCGGACCGGGGGAGGGGAGTGGAAGGTCCAGGAAGCGCTCCACGTCCGGGCCGCCGTATGCCGTGAATCCGTAGGCGTTCGTCACGGTCGTCATTCCGCCCCCACGGACTTGAGGTTCCGGCGCTGCTCCCGGCGTTCCCGCTGGCGTGCCGGGTCCGGTACGGGGGCGGCGAGCATGAGCCGCCGGGTATAGGGGTCCCGCGGGCCGCTGGTCACGGCCGCGGCCTCCCCCGTCTCCACGATCCGGCCGCCGTACATCACGGCCACGCGATGACTGACACACCGCACCACCGACAGATCGTGGGTGATGAACAGATAGGCCACGCCGGTGCGCTCCTGGATCTCCACGAACAGTTCCAGGACCCGCGCCTGGGTGGACAAATCCAGCGCGCTGACCGGTTCGTCGCACACGATCAGCCGCGGGTCGCGGCACAGGGCCCGGGCGATCGCGACACGCTGGCGCTGCCCGCCGGAGAACTCCCGCGGCAGCCGGTGCGCGGCGTCGGCCGGCAGCCGCACCTGGTCGAGCAACCCGCTGACCCGCTCCTCGGCCGCGGCGCGGGAGGTGCCGGAGACCAGCAGGGGCTCGGCGAGGATGTCGCCCACGGTCATCGCCGGGTTCAGCGAGGTGTAGGGGTCCTGGAAGACGACCTGGATCTCGGCGCTGAGCGCACGCCGCTCGCGCGCGCTCAGCCGCGAGATCGCCCGGCCCGCATAGCGGATCTCGCCCTCGGCCACCGGGGCGAGTCCGAGCACCGCACGCCCGAGCGTCGTCTTGCCCGAGCCGGACTCGCCGACCAGCCCGACCGTCTCACCTGGCCGGATGTCCAGGGAGACGCCGTGCAGGGCCCGGAACGGCCGACCGCGCCGGCTCTTGGCGGCGTACTCCACCACCACGCCGTCGACTTCGAGCATGTTGCCGGGGGCCGGTGTAGGTGTCGGTGTCGCTGTGGTGCTCATACCGTCTCCTGGAGGGGTCCGCCCGTCGCGGGAGTTCGCAGGGGGGCGCGGGGCGGGGCGTCCTCCAGCGTCGAGTCCAGCAGCATGCGGGTGTACTCGTGCCGCGGCTCGGCGAACAGCTTCTCGGCCGGGGCGGTTTCGACGACCTGGCCGGTGCGCATGACGACCACGCGGTCGCAGATGTCCGCGACCACCCCGAAGTTGTGCGTCACCAGGATGAGCCCCATCTCCCGCTCCTGCTGCAACTCCCGCAGCAGGTCCAGGACTTCGGCCTGGACGGTGACATCCAGCGCCGTGGTGGGCTCGTCCGCGATCAGCAGCTCGGGGTCGCAGGAGACGGCGCCCGCGATGAGGACCCGCTGGGCCATGCCGCCGGAGATCTGGTGCGGATAGGCGTGGTAGACGCGCTCCGGCTCGGCGATGCCGACCCGTTCCAGCAGGGCCAGGGCCTTCTCCCGCGCCTCCCGCGCGGTCAGCTTCAGATGCGCCCGCATCGGGTCGGTGAGCTGGGTGCCGATGCGGAAGGCCGGGTCGAGGTTGGACATCGGCTCCTGGGGGACGTAGGCGATGCGGCAGCCGCGCAGCGCGTTCCGCTCCTTACGGCCGAGCCCCCGCAGATCGCGGCCGTCGAAGCTGAGCCGGCCGGCCTCGCTCCGGCCTTCCGGGGGCAGCAGCCCGAGGATGGCGAACGCCGTCTGGCTCTTGCCGGAGCCCGACTCGCCTACCAGGCCGACCACTTCACCGCGGCGCACGGTGAGCGACACCCCGTCCACCACGGTGCGCTCGCCGTCGCGGGTGGCGTAGGTGACCCGCAGGTCCTCGACGGCGAGGAGGCTGTCGTCGTCGGCCGGACCGGGTGTGCTCGCCGGGGCCGCCGCGGGGCGTGGGCGCCGCCGGGCCGCCGGGCCGGGCGTGTCCAGGAGCGCGTCGCGCAGGGCGTTGGCGAGCAGGCCGAGCGTCGCCACGGTGATCACGATCGCCAGGCCGGGGGCCACCAGCATGGTGGGCTTGGTGTACAGATTGGCGAACGCCTCGTTGAGCATCGCGCCCCAGCTTGCCTGCCCGGCCGAGCCGAGGCCGAGGAATTCGATGCCCGCCTGGATGACGACGGCCACGCCGAACATCTGCGCCGACTGGATGATGGTGGGTGCCTGCACCACCGGCAGGATGTGCCGCCGCACGATACGGGCGTCGCCGAGTCCGCTGACGCGGGCGGCGTCGACGTACAGCTCCTCGCGCACCGAGGTGACGGAGGCGCGCACGAGGCGGAAGACACCGGGGGCGAGGATGAGGCCGAGCACCGCCATCGTCGCGTTGGTGTCGGGGCCGATCGCGGCGATGGAGACCAGCAGCACCATGATGGCGGGCGCGGCCATGACGAGACTCGCCACCCAGCTCACGACGGCGTCGAGCCGGCCCCGGTAGTAGCCGGCGAGCAGCCCGGCCGGAACACCGATCAGCAGGGCGACCACGACGGCGATGAACCCGCCCAGCAGGCTGACCCGGCCGCCGTACAGCAGCCGTGCGAGCACATCCCGTCCGACGCTGTCGGCGCCGAGGAGATGACCGCCGCCGGGCGGGGCGAAGGCGTCGTCCAGGGTGGAGCGGGTGGGACTGGCCGAGGTGAGCAGGGGCGCGAACGCACTGGCCGCGACGATGAGCGCCAGCAGGACCAGGCACACCACCGCCACCCGGTTGTGCAGCAGGCGGCTCAGCGGATGGCCGCGTCGGCGGGCGGTGCCCGGCGTGGAGTCGGGTGTGCCGCGGGTGTCGCGGCGTGCGGATTGCGTCATCGGACACGAACCTTCGGATTGAGCCAGCCGTAGGCGAGGTCCACCAGCAGGTTGACCGCCACGACGATGAGGACGAGGTAGACCACGACGCCCATGACCAGCGGCGTGTCGCCGTTGACGGTCGCCGTCACCGCGGCGGAGCCCACTCCGGGAAGTCCGAAGACCTTCTCGATGACGACGGCGCCGCCCACCAGGGAGATGAACTGCAGGGAGAGCACGGTCAGCGCCGGGGGCGCCGCGTTGCGCAGCACGTGCCGGAAGAGCACCCGCCGCTCGCTCATGCCCCGGCTGCGCAGGGTGCGCACGAAGTCCTGGCGCAGTACGTCGATGACCGAGCCGCGCACCTGCTGGGCGGTGGCGGCGATGGCGCCGATGGCGAGCGAGACGGCGGGGAGGGTGATGGACTGGAGCCAGCCGGAGGGGGAGTCGGCCAGCGGCACGTATCCGGTCGCCGGGAGCCAGCGCAGTTGGACGGCGAGGGTGGCGGAGAGCATCAGCGCCATCAGGAAGCTCGGCACCGCGTAGCCGACGATCGCGGTCGCCTGCACCACGCGGTCGAGCCAGCCACGCCGTACGGCGGCGGCGACACCGAGCACCACGCTGAGGACGGTGGCCAGCAGAAGTCCGCCGACCACGATGGACAGGGACACCGGTGCCTTGAGCACCAGGCTTTCGGAGACGGAGTCACCGCCGAACCAGGAGGTCCCGAAGTCGCCCCGGACCGCGTGGCCCAGCCACTGTCCGTACTGGGCGATCCACGGCCGGTCCAGGCCCAACTCGTGTTTCTTCGCGGCGATTTGTGCGGGCGTCGCCATATTGCCGGCGATGTTGCGCGCGGCGTCGGTCCCGGTGAGGCTCATCATCGCGAACGCCGTCGTCGCGAGCACATAGAGGAGCACCAGGCCGGCCGCGACGCGGCGCACGAGAAAGGTCAGCATCGCGTTCTTTCCTTCTGCGTCGGCGGATGCGGGATCTGTCGCGGACGGGGCGGGGCGGTGCGCGGTCCGCTCCGCCGTCGCGTCAGCCGGCGGGAGCCATGTCGTAGATCGGTACCGCCGAGACAAAGTCCCGGGGCGTCACCTTGATCTTCTTGGAGTTGCCCTGGACGGCGTCCAGCACATCCCAGGGCGCGTTGAAGGCGTGGTCCTGCAGATAGGCGTTGATCTCGCGGAACGCGGCGGTCTGCGCCGCGCCCTGGGCCCTCTGCGCCTTGTCGATCATGGAGTTGAGCTTGGGGTCGAAGTCCTTGGCGGGGTTCCAGGCGGCGCCCTTGGCCAGCTCGGACTGGATGAGGTCCCAGGGCTGGCCGGACTGCAGCTTGAACCACGACATCGCGTACTCGCCGGACTGGAGGGCCGTGAACAGCCGGGTGAACGGGATCTTGTCCACCTTGACCTTGATGCCGATGTCCTCCAGGGCCTGCGTCATGACCACCTGCTGGCCCGGCGCGACGGAGGAGACATCGGGCATGGTGACGGTGAAACCGTGGGGATAGCCCGCCTCGGCGAGCAGCCTTCTGGCCTTGGCCGGGTCGTAGGCGTAGTTGCTCTCGAGAGATGTGTCGTACCAGGCGCTGCCGGCGGTCGCCATCTGCGAGGTGGCCGTGGCGTAGCCGAGGTTGAGCTTCTTGACGATCGACTCCCGGTCGAAGGCGTAGTTCAGTGCCTGGCGCACCTTCACCTTGCCCAGGGCCGGCACGATCCTCCCGGTGCGGTCCCAGATGTACAGTCCCTCGACGCTGTCGGCGTGTCCCCGCACCTCAAGGCCCCGGCTCTTGGCGTGCTGGGCGGTCTGCGGGGTGATCCGGGCCCAGTCGACCTGCCCGCCGAGCAGGGCGTTGAGGCGTGCGGTGGGGTCGCTGATGTTCTTGATGACGATCTTGTCGAAGGGGTATGCCTTCCTGTTCCAGTAGTGCCGGTTGCGGGTGAAGGCATACGTGCTGCCGTTCGTCGTGGCGCCCTTGTCCAGGACGTAGGGGCCCGAGCCGACCGGACCGCCCTTCGCCGCCAGGTCCTTCGGGCCGGCGATCATGCCCGAGGGGTCGCCGAGGTTCACCACGAGCTGGGGGTCGGGCGCCGACAGGTGAATGGCCACGGTCCGGGGGTCCACGGCCGCCACCGAGTCGATGGCGCGCAGCTTGCCGGCGGCCTCGTTGGTGCCTTCCTTGTTGTGGAGCAGGCTCTTCCGCACCGCGGTCGCGTCCAGCGCCGTACCGTCGGTGAACCGCACGTCCTTCCTGAGCTTCATGGTCAGCACGGTGCGGGCGCTGTCGTAGGACCAGGAGGTCGCCAGGTTCGGCCGGGGACGGGCCTTGGAGTCCAGCCGGACCAGCGAGTCGAAGACGGGCTCGTAGTACTGGATGTTGTCGCCCAGGGCCGCGGACGCCAGGTCCCAGCCGGTGTGGGCGTTGCCGATGGACAGCGTCAGCGTGTCGTCTCCGGTGGCGGACGCCGTGGTGCCGGCGCCACCGCTGCACGCCGGCACGGCCACGAGGGCGAGGGCCGCCCCTGCCATGACCATTCTTCGCATGTCGTCCTTCTGTTCTCGGGTGCCGCGCTCAGTGCTGCCGCTTGGCCCACTCGCCGCAGAGCCGGACGCTCTCCTCGGGGGTGGCCTGGGCGCCGCGGTCGACCTCGATCACCAGCCAGCCGTCGAAGTCGGCGGGCAGCGCGGCCAGGGTGGCGGGGATGTCGACCGAGGCGTGGCCGGGCTCGGCCCACAGACCGGCCAGCACGGTCTGCTGGTAGGTCCATGCCTCGGCGCGGCCTCGTTCGGCGATGTCGGCGTGGAAGTCCTTGATGTGCAGGGCGGTGACCCGGTCGGCGTAGTCGCGGATGAGGCCGATGACATCGGCACCGGCCCAGCCGAGGTGGCCGATGTCCGGGCCGAAGGAGAGGACGTCCGCGTCCACGCCGTCGAGGATGAAGCGGGTCTCCTCCTCGGTCTCCGCCCAGGTGCCGATGTGCGGGTGGAACGCGGCGGTGACGCCGTTGGCCTTGGTGGTCTCGCCCATCCGGGCGAACACCTCGCGCACCCGCTCCAGCCGTTCGGGAGTCGCCTCGGCGCCCACGGCCGGGCGGTGCACCCGGGGGGCCTGCCTGTTCATCCCGGTGGCCACGAAGACCGTGGTCAGGCCCAGATCGGCCATCTGGGTGCTGACGCGGTCGGTCTTGTCGAGCAGTTCGCGCAGGCCGCTCTCGTCCTCGGGGAGGGGGCCGGAGATATAGCCCGGGGCGGGCGCCAGGCCGTGTTCGCCGAGCAGCCGGCCGTATTCGGTGGCGGACATCTCGGCGGGCACGTCCGCGTGGACGGCGGCGATACCGGCCTCGCGGATGACCTTGAGGCGCTCGGGCAGGGCCGGTGCCAGGGCGGGGTCGATCCAGCCGTCGTCGGTGGCGATCCACTGCAGGGGGTTGATCGCGATCCTGTCGTGGCGGATGGTCATGCGGGTCCTCTCGCGGGGTTCGGGCGTGGTGGGGCGGGCGGGTGTCAGGCGGTGAAGAGGGCCTGGGGGCGCTCACATGAACTGGTCAGCGTCACGGACCGGCTCTGCTGGGCGGAGCCCTCCAACGAGCAGAGAGTCTCCAGGACATGGAAGGCGAAGGCGGCGTTGGCGCGGTGCGGCCCGCCCTCGACGGCGTTGGCGAGGTCGCGGACGCCGAGCCCGCGGCGGGCCTGCTCGCGGGTTCCGACGGCGCCGAAGAGTTCCAGGGCCGGTTCCAGGACGGTCCATTCGCCGTCACCGTGCCGCCGGACCCGCACATCACCGTCGAAGTGGTTCGGGTTGGCCAGCGACAGGGTGCCCTCGCTGCCGTAGATCTCGATGTACGGCAGGTCGCTGTCCCAGACGTCGAAACTCATCTGGGTCGTGGCGATGACACCGGAGGCGAAGGTGACCACGGCGCCGGTGTGGGTGGGGATGGTGACGTCGATGGTCTCGACGGTCCGTCCGGGTGCGGTGACCGTGCGCTGGGGCACGCCTATGCGGCCGGCCGCGGAGATGGTGGAGACGGGGCCGAGGCAGTTGACGAGGATGGCCACGTAGTACGGACCCATGTCCATCACGGGGCCGCCTCCCGGCTGGAACAGGAAGGCCGGGTTGGGGTGCCAGGTCTCGGCCTTGCTGTGCCCGATGAAGGCGGTGGCGCCGATGGGCGTGCCGATCGAGCCCGAGTCGATCGCCTTGCGCGCGGTCTG
Source organism: Streptomyces violaceusniger Tu 4113 (assembly GCF_000147815.2). NCBI lineage: Bacteria > Bacillati > Actinomycetota > Actinomycetes > Kitasatosporales > Streptomycetaceae > Streptomyces > Streptomyces violaceusniger. The sequence goes on from NC_015957.1 coordinate 4,722,253, forward strand.
AGCGGCGCTGCCGAGGAAGGTGTCCGGCGCCGATCCGAGGACGCGCCCGGTGCGGGCGGCCGCCGCGAGGACGGCTTCGCCGTCGGTGACCGTGGTGGCCAACGGCTTCTCGACGTAGACGTGTTTCCCCGCTTCCAGGGCCGTGATGACGGTGCGGGCGTGGTGGACCGGCGGCGTCAGGTTGATGACGATGTCCACCGAGTCGTCGGCGTACAGCTCCGAGTCGTCACCCCAGGCCGGGATGGCATGCTCGGCGGCTGCCTGCTTCGCTCGTGCCACATCGATGTCGCCCACCCGCACGATCTCCAGCTCCGGGTAGCGGGCGAGGCCGGTGACATACCGGCCGAAGATGTTGCCGCTGCCCAGGATGCCGATGCGATGGGTCTGTTTGGCCATGGCCGGGGTTCCTCTCCCAGGGAGTGATGCGTGGGGTGTTCAGGTATGCGAGTGATCGACACCTTTGTGTGGAGTGTCGGTGTCTCGTCGGGTTGGCGAGTATTCAAGGGCCCCGGGGCGGCCGGGACGAGATGAACAGTCCGCTCAGTGGAACGCGGGCCGATGTGTTTTCCGCGGTGCTCCACGTGTGTTGTGGCGGGTCACGCTTGAGAAAAGGGCAGGCCAGGGCGGTGTGCGCGGGTCGCGTACGGTCGCGGCACGGGTGCCGCGGAGACGGGCCGCGCCTCGTGGAGCGGTCCACCGCCGTTGACTTCGGGAACTGGGGTTGCTAGAGGACGGCCCTCTTCTGGCGGTTGAGTGGGGCGTGTTCGCCTCGCCCAACACCTTCGTTTAGTTCGGTTACCTCGAACAAGAGGCAGTTGTTAATTTTCCTTGCGAACTAATAACGTCTTAAAGGAAGGCTGGTCGCCGGTGATCCACGACGGCTAGGTTGAGGAAATGCGTGAAGATGACGGTCGTTCCGCCGACCGGGCACTGCTGCCCGCGGTCCCCGTCGGACTGCGCAGAGTGCTGGACCTCGTGGTGGCCGGTGAGGCGACGAACCGTGCCGAGATCGCGCGGCGCAGTGGTCTGGCCCGCTCCACCGTCGGCCAGCAGGTGGACCAACTCCTCGGCCGCGACATCCTGCAGGAGCTGGAGTCCGGCGAATCGGTGCGCGGGCGGCCCCCGCGGCTGCTGACGCTGAGCCCGCGGGCGGGAACCATCGCCGTCGCCGACGTCGACAACCTGGAGACGCGGATCGCGATCGCCGATCTCGGCGGTCGTATCCTCGCGCGGGACACGGTGCTCGTGCGGATCGACGCGGGGCCGGAAACGGTCCTGGAGCTGGTGTGCGACCGGCTGTTCGCGCTGCTGGAGCGGTCCGGTTGCGATCCGGACCGGGTCCGCCAGGTGGTGATGGGGCTGCCGGCCCCGGTGGACCCGTGGCGCGGCTCCCCGCTCAGGCCCAACGGCATGCCCGGCTGGGACGGCTTCCCGGTCGCCGAACGGCTGCGGACCCGGTTCCGCGCCCCCGCCCAGGTCGACAACGACGCGAACCTCATGGCCCTCGGTGAGGCCGTGCACGCCCGGGCCGAAACCCCGGTGCTCTGCCTCAAGATCGCTACCGGGATCGGGGCGGGCCTCGCCACCGCGGAGGGCAGGATCTACCGCGGCGCGGACGGCGCGGCCGGCGATGTCGGCCACATCCGGTCCCTCGGCGGTGGCACCGCCCTGTGCACCTGCGGCAATGTCGGCTGTGTGCGGGCCATCGCCTCGCACCGCGCCGTACTGCTGAACCTGGGCATCCCCGAGTCCACCGAGGAGGACCCGCTGCACGGGGTCCACGAGCTCGCGGAGCGCGTCGCCAACAACGACCCGCCCGCCGTCCGGGCCCTGCGGCAGGCGGCCACCGAGATCGGCGAACTCGCCGCCATGCTCGTCTACATGTTCAACCCCCGCACCCTCGTCCTCGGCGGGCCGCTCAGCGAACTGCGCGACGACCTGCTCTCCGGGGTGCGGGCCGTGGTGTACCAGCGCGCCCTGCCGCTGGCCACGCGGAAGCTGACCATCACCACCACGCAGCTCGGCGCCGCCTCGGCGCTGCACGGTGCGGTGGCCCTCGCCACCGGGGACGTGTTCAGCGAACGTGGGATAGCCCGGCTGCTCGTCGACTGAGGGCTACGGGCTGGGGGCCACAGACCGAGGATGGGGACTACGAACTGGGGCTACGGCTCGGTGCGGTATGCCTCGATCACCGAGAGACGGGTGGTGACGGCCTCCGACGCGGTCCGCAGCGCCGCGAGCGTACGGGGCACGTTCTGGCGTGCCGTGGGGGCGACGACCGACAGCGCGCCCAGGTAGGCGCCGTCCCGCGGTCCGCGCACGGGCACGGCCACGGCGGAATAGCCGAGCCGGTGTTCCTCGCAGTCGGTGGCGTAGCCCTGCCCCTGGATGCGGACGAGTTCGCCCGGGAGCCGGTCGGCGGTGAGGGTGCGGGCGGTCATCCGGCGCATATGGGGGGCCAGCCGCGCCAGCGGGTACTGCTCGGGCAGCAGGGCCAGGGTGAGCTTCCCCGGGGCCGTGCTGTGCAGTTGGAGCAGCCGTCCGCCGATCGAGGCACCGGCCCGGTTGCGGTGGCGGCCCGCGTTGTCGATGCACAGCAGCTCGCTGCCGTTCGGCACGGACAGGCTCACCGGACTGTCGAGGGCCTGCGCGAGGTTTTCCAGGGCCGGCCGTGCGGCGTGCCGCAGGGTGCGCTGCCGGGGCGCGCGCAGCCCGATCGCGTACAGCAGCAGGCCGAGCCGGTAGTCCGAGCCGTCCCGCTCCAGCATCTCGCAGGCGACGAGATCCTGGCAGAGCCGGTGCACCGTGGCCTTGGCGACCCCGGTGCGCGCCGTCAGCTCCGTGAGGCTGAGGGCGAGATCGCCGTCGCCGAAGGCGGACAGGATCAGCCCGACCTTGCCGAGGACGGACCTGGGAGACCGCCCGTCCGGCCCGGCTTCCTCGCCGTTGCCACGAGGTACCGCTGCAGTCGTCACGACATGCCCTCCTCGCCCGCTGATGTGCCTCGACCAAGGACACCATTAGTTCTGAGGATGGACAATATAGAGATTTTTTTGCCTGGTAGGAATGGTGTGAGTGGTCAAAATCCGGTGGGGGCCACCGGCTGGAGTGCCACGTCCGGTGTGCTCACCGGCCTCCCACCAGAGCGGTGTCGGCACCCAGCGGGCCGACCGCGCCGGCGCCACCGGGGGTGCCCAGTGGGGCGTCCCGGCCGGGCAGGACCTCCTCGAAGAACCGACGGTTGTCGGCGCGGTGCTCGGGATCCGCCTTCCGGTCCACGGTGATCGCCTGCTCCGGGCAGGCGACCTCGCAGGCGCCGCAGTCGATGCACTCCACCGGGTTGATGTAGAGCTTGCGCTCGCCCTCGTAGATGCAGTCGACCGGGCACTCCTCCATGCAGGACCGATCCATGATGTCAACGCAGGACGCGCCGATGACGTAGGCCATGTCAGTTCTCCTTCTCGGTGGAATGCCCGGGGAACAGCGCCGCCTCCGGGTCGATGACCGTGGCGGCGTTGTTGACGGCCGTGGCGGCCTCGCCGAAGCCGACGGAGATCAGGCGCACCTTGCCCGGGTAGTCGGTGATGTCGCCGGCCGCGAAGACGCGGGGGAGGTTGGTGGCCATGTGGGTGTCCACGGCGATCCGGCGTGCCTGAAGGGTGAGGCCCCAGTCCCGCAGCGGGCCGAGGTCGGCGATGAAGCCGAGGGCCGCCACCACGGTCTGCGCGGGGAGGCGCGTGGTGTCCTTCGTCACGCGGTGGCGGATCTCGACCTCCTCCAGCAGCGCACCGCCGTACACGCCGCTGACCTCGGAGTCTGTGAGGATCTCGATGCCGAGTGCGCGGACCTTCTCCACCGACGCGCGGTGGGCGCGGAACCGCGCGGTGCGGTGCACCAGCCGGACCGAGCGCGCCATGGGGGCCAGCAGGGCCGCCCAGTCGAAGGCGCTGTCGCCACCGCCGACGACCACCACGTCATGGCCGGCGTGGGCGGTGGGGTCGGGCACGAAGTACACCTGGCCGCGGCCGAGGAAGTCCTCCCCGGCCGGCAGCGGGCGGGGAGTGAAGGTCCCCACGCCACCGGTGATCACCACCGCCCCGGCCCGTACGGCCGTCCCCCGGTCGCTGCGGACCACGGGCAGGCCGTCGTCGTAGGACAGCTCCGTCGCGCGGTGGCCGAGAAGATAGCGGGTGCCGTGTGTCTCCGCCTGGGCGACCAGGTTGTCGACCAGGTCGCGACCGCGGACCGAGGTGAATCCGGCGATGTCGAAGATCGGTTTCTCCGGGTACATCGCGCTGATCTGGCCGCCCCGCTGGGGCAGCACATCCATCACGGCGACACGCAGCCCGCGGAAGCCCGCGCAGTAGGCGCCGTACAGGCCCGACGGACCGGCGCCGATGATCAGGATGTCCGTCTCGACCACCGCCGCGTCCTCCGCGGCGACCGGCTCAACGTTGAGAACGCTCATGGAAAAGGAGCGTAGGCAGGTCCGGATCACGGTCCAATGGAATCGGTCCGCCTGCCGGGACACGGCGAGGAACCGGTGGCGCCGTGACACCGCGGCCCGGACACGCGGGAGCGGTGGAACCCAAGGCCCCCCGTCAGCCTTGGGTTCCACCGCTCCCGCGGGTCCGGACGAGCCGGGCCCTCACCCGGCGAGCGTCACCTCCACCGTCCCCGTGACGCACTCGGAGCCGTCGGCCTTGAGGATGCGCGCGTCCAGCCGGACCCGCGCGCCCTCGACCGAGGACACTGTCGCGGCCCAGGTCAGCCGCTCACCGGCCACCGCCGTGGCCACATTGCGCCACGCCACCGACTCCAGCCGGGCGCCCGGCCCGGCCCACTCCAGGGCGTGCCGGCTGAGCGTCTCGCCGTGCAGCGTGGACTGCACGACCGTGTCGGGAAACCCCTCCGACGCCGCGAACGCGGCGTCGTAATGGATCCGGTGCGCGTTCCACGACACGGCGCTGAAGCGGAAGAGCTGCACACTGGTGTGGGCGTACCGGCGCGGCGGACACTCGGTCCCGGCAGCGGGCGCCGTCATCGGTCACCTCCGGTGGCGTCGAGCACCACGATCGTCTCGTCCACGGACGTCAGCTCGCTCCCGTCGGGGGCCAGGAACCGGGTCCGGACGCCCAGGAGGACGAACTCACCGGACCGTCCGTGTTTGTGCCGCGCGGAGACGACCGCACGGGCCGCCGTGATCCGTGTTCCGGCCACCGGGGGCCGGACCAGGCGCACCGACTGGCCGCCGTGCACCTGGCGCACCGCGAGACCCTCGGTGCACGGTGACTCACGCTGGGCGAGGCCATCCGGCCGCAGTTCGTCCTCCGGCGGGCCGTCCTCCCAGCTCATGGTGGCCGCGAGGAACAGGTCGGGCGCCTCGACGGGCCGGCCGTCCGCTTCCAGGGCGCGGGCCCGGCGGAGGTACTCGCCGTCGTTGAGGGCGGCGGCGTAACGGCAGAAGTCCTTGACCGTTGGGGTGCCGCAGTCCTCGTCCCGCCACTGGTCGATCAGCTCCCGCGCCCGCGCCAGCACCTCTTCCAGCGCGGGGGAGGACACGACGGGCGCCGTCACAGCGCCGACCTCAGCGAGCGGCTGATGCCAAGGCCCGCCGTACGCAGCGCGCTGGCATGGGCGATCGCGTCCACCCGGTAGGTCGGCGCCGTGATCGAAAGGGCCCCGGCGAGGGTGTTCTGCCGGCCGAAGACCGGGACCGCCATGCTCATATAGCCGAGCCGGACCTCCTCCGCCTCTGTGGCGATGCCCTGCTCGTGGACCCGGTCCAGTTGGGTGCGCAGCCGGCCCGGCGAGGTGATGGTGTGGCGGGTGAACGGCTTGAGGCCGCTCCTGACCACCTCGCCGAACAGGCTGCCGGGGGAGTGGGCGAGGATCGCCTTGCCGGTCGCCGTGCAGTACAGCGGAAGCCGCCCCGCCACCCGCGACTCCTCGCTCAGCCCCCGGTGGGGGAGGATCTTCTCCAGGTACACCACGTCCAGCCCGTCGTGGATGGCGAAGTGGATGGTCTCCCGCGTGGCCAGCAGCAGATCCTCCATATACGGCTGGGCCACCTCCCGCAGGATGCGCTGCCGGCGCACCCGCTGCCCGATCTCGAACAGGCGCAGTCCGAGCCGGTAGTTGCAGCCCGCCCGCTCCAGCAGCCCCCATGCGACCAGCTCCTGGGACAGCCGGTGGACGGTCGCCTTCGCCACTCCCGAACGGCGCACCAGATCGGCGAGCGAGAGCGAGTCGTCGTCGGCGGTGAACGCCTCCAGGATGGACCGGACCTTGCCGAGGACGGAGTTCATCGGGTCGGGACAGGTTCTGACGGCTTGGTCGATGGGGACTACGGTCATGGCAGGAACCTCACGATCAGGTGGCCGAGGACGCGGCGAGGAACTCCAGGCTGAGCGGGTTGTACAGATCGGCCTTCTCGTGCTGCGGCCAGTGGCCGCACTCGTTGAACACCTCGAGCCGCGCCCCGGGGATCGCGGCCGCGATGGCCTCGGCCTCCGGCACGTCGCCGAGCGGGTTCTTGTTGCCCCACACCACCAGGGTCGGCGCCTTGATCCGGCCCATGCGGTCGGGCCGCAGCAGGTTGCGCTCGCGGGCCTCCGGCTCCTGGAGCGCGAGCAGATTGTGCAGATTCCGCTGGAAGTCGGGGTGGTGGTAGATGTCGTAGCGGATCTGGGTCAGCTCCTCGCCCAGGTCCTCGTCCCAGTGGGCCCACAGCAGCCGCAGCCGCTCCCGGGTGAAGGCGATGTCGTCCTTGAGGGCCGCGTCGCTGGTGGACGTCTTCAGCCGCTCCATGATCGCCGGGTTGATCTTCGTGCCGCCCATGCACAGCAGTTGGAGGGAGGCGACCCGGTCCGGGTGCTCGCTCGCGGCCCATGACCCCACCCAGCCGCCCAGCGACTCGCCGACCAGATGGGCGCGCTCGGCGCCGACGGCGTCCAGGTAGGCCATCAGGTGCTCGACGTACAGGGGGATCTCGGCCGGGCGGTCGGGCTTGCCCGTGTAGCCGTGGCCCAGCATGTCGATGGAGTGGCAGCGGTAGCGCTCGGCGTGCGCCGGGATGTTCCTTACGAACGCCTCCAGGTGGCCGGTCGTCCCGTGCAGGAACACCACATGCTCGCCGTCCTCGGGGCCGGCCTGCAGGGCGCGAGTCCTGAAGTCGCCGGTTTCGACGTAGGCGTGCCGGTAGTCGATGCCCGACAGCTCGTTCCAGATGCTCATGACTGCCTTTCGCTGGTCTGCGCGGGGGTCTGTGCGGGATCGAGGACGGCGACCCCCATGCCGGTGAGCCACTCGGGCATCGGTTCATAGGCCAGGCGGCGGCCCGGGATGTGATCGAGCAGCGCGGACATCAGCAGCCAGGTGCGCAGCTCCTGGGCGCCGTTGCCGGCCACCTTCTCCAGTTCCGCGGTGGTGTACTCGGTGATGCGGTGCGCCTGTCCCCGCTCCATCCAGGACAGGATTTCCTCGTCGAACTCCGGGTTGAGCGACGCCTCGGCGGCCCGGATGATCTGGCGGCGCCGCACGTCGTAGTCCTGCCAGTTCTCCCGGCCGTTGAGCCAGGCCCCGACCATGAACTCCTCGTCCTCGCCGTTCGGCTCGCGCCAGTCCGGCCAGGGCAGCCGGTGGGACAGCCCGCCGGAGCCGATGACCGCCACCCGACGGTCGCCGGGGAACGCCAGGACCGCCTCCCGGATCGCCCGGCCCAGCTTCTCGCAGCGCTCCAGGGTGGGCAGCGGCGGCGCGAAGACGTTCACCACGAGCGGTACCAGGTCGACGTCGAGCCCGTCGAGCAGATACTGGACGGCGTGCGACTGGCCGTGGTCGATCTGCAGCCGGGCGGAGAACGCCACGTCGAAACCGGACCGCTCCACGAGCGAGCCCGCGAGGTACAGGGCCAGTTCCCGGTCCACCGGCTGCGGGCCCTTCGGGGTGCCGGACTCGCCGCTGGCGATGCACTCGTCCACCCCGATGGTGAAGCTGGGGATCAGGTCGAGCCAGAACCCCCGGAAGTGGTTGGAGCCGATCAGGATCACCGTGTCCGGACGGGCCGCGGCCAGCGCGTCCCGCGCCTGGCCGAGCGCGTCCCGGAACCGCTCGGCGCGGTCCTTGTGGTACGTCTCCTCCCAGTGGGTGTTCATCAGCGTGCTGTGCGACGCTCCGACCCCCAGGACGATCTCGGTCATGCCCCTGCTCCTTCCAGCTCGTCGCGGGACCGGGTGACGGTGTCCACGGCCGTGCGGATCAGATGGCGCGTGAGCTTTTCCATGGCCCGCAGCGACACCGTGTTCATGCCGCGGGCGAAGTCGATCTCGAACGGCGCCTCCGCCACCTTGGGCATGCCGACCCGCACCGTGGGGATGCCACGGCCGCGCAGGATGTTGGCGTCGGTGGCGCCGCTGTTCCCGGGGATCACTTCGTGCTCGCGCCCCTCCAGCGCCTCCCAGGCGGCCGTGGCGCTCCGGTGGATCCACGACTCGCGGGGGGTGCGGGTGCCGGGGATCGCCAGCACCATCTCCGCCCGGACGTCGAGCCCGGGCGAGGCGGCCCGCAGCGCGGCCAGCGCGTCCATGAACTCGCGCTTGGCCCGCATCGGTGTGATGTCCGGGCTGATCCGCAGATCCACCATCAGGGTGCACACGGCGGGGGTGACCGCCGCCATCCGCGGCCAGCCGCCGCGGATGGAGGAGACGATGCCCTGCGGCGCCACCGTGCCCGAGGTGTGCCGCTCGGCGTACCCCTCGAACCACTTCTCCAGGTACGCGGACACCTCCCCGGCGCGGGCGATGGCGTTGTCGTACGGGAGCCGGTGGCGGGAGCCCGCGTAGGTGTGGGTGCCGCCGACCGTCACCTCGAACCAGACCAGCCCGACCTCGTCCCACGAGACGGTCCAGCCGGGCTTGGCGATGAGCGCGTAATCGGTCCACACGCCCTGCTCCAGCAGGAACGAACACCCGGCGCCCTGGCCGGTGTTGAGGCGCGTGCCCACGGGCCGGGCGTTGGTGGGCATCCCGCCCGCGCCGAACGCCGCGACCAGGTCACCGGTGAGCGGGACACCGGCCAGCGAGATCGCCTCGATGGCCATCATCACGCACGCCGCGTGGCCCTTGGGGTTGGCGGCACCGAGCCCGGTGACCAGGTCGTCGTACACGGTGGCCGCGGGCCGCATGTCCTCGCGCAGCTCCGGGCCGATCCACGGCACGTCCTCGCTCTCCTCGCCCACCGTCAGGGTGTCGATGGGCGCGTACAGCATGAGGTCGGGGCCGGTGCCGTCACCGGTCAGCCGTCCCCAGGCGTTGGCCTGGCGGTCGTCGAGGGGCTGGACGGCCGCGTGGGCGCCGGCCGCGCGCAGGGTGTCGGCGATATGGGTGGCCAGCGGGCCCTCGTCGCCGGTCGGGCTGGGAATGTTCACCAGGCCCGTGATCAGCTCGCGGAGCCGGTCGGTGCTGATGTGGCGGGCGGCGTCGAGGGCCCAGGAGCGCCGCCGGTCATCCAGTCCCGCCAGGCCGTCGGCGGTCACTGATTGATCCTGTGGACCTGGGTCATCGTGGTCCGCGCGATGCGCTTTGTGGCCAGCGGGATCCCGACGGCGATCGCGGCGCCCAGCAGCAGGGTGAACAGTTTACGGAACATGTCATGCCTTCTCTTCGGGTGCGGATGCGCCGTCGGCCGCGGCCAGCTTCTTGCCGTACTCCTCCTCGCTCAGGTTCCGCCAGGCGGTGAGCGAGATATCGGGCCGGTAGAGCTTCTCCGGCGGCGCGTCCGTGACATCGACCATCCACGCGTCCTGGCCGGAGAACTGGCCGTGGAACAGCCAGCGGATCGCCCCGAGGTACTTGGCGTAGAAGCGCAGGGTCTCCCAGCCCTCGGTGAAGTTGACCATCACACCGACATAGCGGTGGTTGTCCTCGTCCACCGGGACGTAGAACTCGTAGTGGATGAACTTGGGGTAGGCGATGCGCAGCACGCCCGGCATCGACAGGGAGGCGAACCCGGGGAAGTCCTGCGCCTCGATCGTCGGGTCGACGCTGTCGGCCTTGCCGGTGTTGCCGATGTTGAAGGTCTCCTTGGGCGGCTGCATCTTCCACCACCGCTTGTTGGACCAGCGGCCCACCCCCGGGAACTCGGCGTCCCAGTGGACCTCGTCCTGGACCCGGAAGATCCACCGGCCGCGGGGCACGATCCGGGTGATGTTCCAGGTCGGCATGGGCTTGAACAGCCGCCACAGGGCCGTGCGGTGCAGATACTTGGCGTGGCCCTCGTCGAAGCCGTTCTCGCAGGCGAACCGCCAGTTGCCACCGCGCGGCTCGATCCGGCCGCCCATCACGAACGCGTTGGAGACGAGCTCCTCCGGAAGCTGGGAGTCGATCGAGTGCGGCTCCTCGTCGGCGATCGGGATGTACACCCACACCATGCCGAGGCGCTCCTGGACCGGGTAGGTGCGCACCCCCAGCTTGCCGGTCAGCCGGCACCCGGGGCCGTCGGTGATGACCGCCGACAGCCGCCCGGAGGGCAGATCGAACGTCCAGCCGTGGTACGGGCAGCTGACCGTGCCCGGGAACTGCTGGTTGCCCTCGGACAGCGGCACACCGCGGTGCGGGCACCGGTTGTGCAGGGCGTACGCCGTGCCGTTGTCGCGGATCAGCGCGATCCGCTCGCCGCAGATGGTGAACGGCAGCGGCTTCCCCGTGACCTGGCTGGACCAGGTGACCGGATACCAGTAGCCGCGGAAGCCCGCTGCCGCACCGTCGTAATGGGGCCAGGACGACCAGTCCTGGCGACCGGGCTCGGCGGGTTTTCTGCGGCGGCTCCGGGCGGGGGTGGCCGTGTCGGAAGAGTCCTCGACCGTCATCGTGCGTGTCCTCCTGCTGCCGGTTTTCGGTGGACCCGAGCATCCGGCGCGGCGCGGATCCGCCCAAGGGATCCGGTCCGCTGAGCAGACCGCTCCCTCTCCGGCGGAAGCGCGGACGGTGGCCGCGGCGGCGCGTCCCGCTGAGCGGACCCGTCCCGGTGCGCGGACGGCGGGGCGCGGTCTAGCGTGCGCGGGGTCCGCCACCACCGAACACGGCCGTGAGCCCGTGGATACGGAGCGAAAACGTGAGCCACCCGACGTCACAATCCCTGGTGCTGGAGGAGTTCGGCACCCTGCCGCGGCTCGTCGAGCGGCCGGTCCCCGAACCACGGCCCGGCCACACCCTGGTGCGGATGAAGTCGGCCGCCGTCAGCCACCTCGATCTGAACGTCGTCGACGGCAAGTTCGGCATCCTCCCCGACCTGCCGTCGATTCCCGGCACCGCCGGCAGCGGCACCGTCGTCGCCTCCGACGTCCACCCCGAGGGGAGCCTCGTCCTCCTCCGCGGCAAGGCCCTCGGAATGCGCCGCGACGGCGCCTGGAGCGAGTACGCGCTGGTCCCGGACGCCGCCGTGGAGGCCGTGCCCGAGGGCACGGACCCCGCAATGGCCTGCTGCTACTTCTCCCCGGCGGGGACGGCGTGGGCCTCGGTGCACGCCGTGGCGGACGTCCAGCCCGGCGAGCGGGTCCTGGTGACCGGGGCGGCCGGTGCGGTGGGCGCGCTCACCGTGCAGGTCGCGGCCCGGGCCGGAGCCGAGGTGATCGGCGTGGTGGGCCGCCCCGCCAAGCTGCCGCATGTCCCGGCCCCCGCCAAGGTGGTGCTCGCCGCCGACCTGTCCGCCGACGCGGTCGGAGGCCCGGTGGACGTCGTCATCGACACCGTGGGCGGGCCGGTCCTGCGCGACTCCCTGCCGCTGGTGCGCCCCCGCGGCCGGGTCGCCCTCGTCGGCTACACCGCGGGCCGTGAGTTCACCGTGGATCTGGCGGACTTCCTCCTCGCCGATGTGTCGCTGCTGCCCGTGAACCTGATGACCCGGGGCAAGGAGGTCGCCGCGGACACCAGGCGGATGCTCGGCGACCTCACCTCCGGGGAGCTCACCCTGCCCATTGAGCACCATCGCATCGACGGCCTGGCGGAAGCCGTGGCACGGCTGCGGTCCGGGGAGGCGATCGGCAAGGTGGTCCTCGATCTCGCCTGAGGGGTGATCTCGGATCTCGCCCGAGGGATGATCCCGCCCGAGCGATCTCACCCCGACGCGGGGCGCGGTCAGCCCATCAGGACCACGGCCGTGCCCCGGCAGCACACCACATCACCCTGCCCACCGTGCTCGACCAGCTCCAGGGTGACCCGCCCCGTCTCCGGATCGGCCTCGCCGACCGTGCCGCTCACCACGAGCCGCTCCCCGGCGAGGGCCGGGGCCCGGTTCTGCCATCCGACCTCCAGCACCTGTCCGCCCGGACCCGCGAAGCTCATGGCGGCCCGGTGCATCAGACAGCCGTGCAACTGCGCCATGACGACCGGGCCGTCCAGCCCCTCGGAACGCGCGAACCCGGTGTCGTAGTGGATGCGATGGGTATTGCGGGTGACCGCCCCGAACCGGAGCAGGGTGACGGCATCCGGGGTGAACTCCACCGGTGGTACGGGCTGCCCCGGGTGAACCCTCATCGGACGATGAACCTCTCCCGCACCAAGGCGAGCGTGCCCCGCTCCGCCGTGTACGTCTTCTCGACGGTCAGCAGCAGGAACGGCGTTCCGCTGCCCTTGCGTTCGACATTCGTGAGGACCCGGCGGACCTGGATCCGGTCGCCCGCCCTCACCTCGCCGCTGAACCGGACCTCCTGGCCGCCCGCCATCAGCCGCACGTCCAGGCCGTCGGTGCCCGGGACCTCGTCGCGGTACATGCCGTCCGGCCGGAACTCGTCCTGGCCGGCGCCTCCCGCACCGCGCAACAGGCTCACCAGGTACATCGGGTGGACGGTGAAGTCCGGGCGGCGGGGGTCGACCAGATGCGGGCCGGTCTCCCCGGCCGAGCGCGCGAACTCCGCCGCGTCCTCGGCCCGTACGACCCCCAGGTCCCGGTGTTCCGGGCGGCCGATCGCCGCCCTGGCCCGTTCCTCGGCAACTTCCCACGCGGACATGTACTGCCTTTCTGCGCACGACTACCGCGGACACGTTGGACCGGGAGGCTAGCCACCGCCCGGAGGCGGTCACCACGAGACCGGCCCGCTCAGCGGACCGGACCGCTTGGGCGCAGATCACCGGCACCACACCATCGGGGCATGGACCTCATGAACATCCAGAAGCCGCCGGAGGGCGCCCACGCGGAAGCGGACGGCGTCACGTACCACTACATCGAGCTGGGCACGTCGGGCGGCAGCCCGACGGTCTTCCTCCACGGCGGTGGCCCCGGGTGCACGGGCTGGTCCGACTTCGGACAGGTGGCACCGCTGTTCGCCCAGGACCGCCACTGCTTCCTCGTGGACATCCTGCAGTACGGCACGTCGGCCAAGCCCGTCATCGAAGGGCCCATGTGGGACTACCACGCCGCCAAGACGGTCGCCCTGCTCGACACCCTGGGCATCGAGCGCGCCGACTTCGTGTGCAATTCCTGGGGCGGCACCATCGCGCTGAACCTGGCCGCGAAGTACCCCGAGCGGGTCCGGTCGCTGACGATCACCGGCAGCATGCCCGTCTTCCACGGCCCGCTGGCCCCGCTGCCCGAGGGCGGCCGGCGCGGCCGCAACGCCCGTGACGTGTACTACGGCGGCACCGGCCCCTCCTGGGAGAAGATGCGGGACCTGATCGCCCGCCTGGAGTGGTACGACACCGGCGCCATCCCGGACGACACCGTCACCCTGCGCTACGAGCAGAGCCTCGACCCGGAGGAGACCGCCCTCGCCGGCGCCTCCGACAACCCCCGCGGCGACTGGCAGGACCTCACCGCGGAGCTCGGCGCCATCCAGGCCCCCACCCTCTTCATCTGGGGCATGTACGACGCGTTCCTCACCCCCGACTATCCGCTGATGCTCGCCCGCATGGTCCCCAAGGGCAATCTCCACATCATGGACCAGGTCTCCCACCACCTTCAGGAGGAGCGGCCGCACGACTACTACACGGCGGTCACCGGCTTCCTCAACCAGCAGCACGCCTGAGCATCCCCCGGAGGAGATGTGAGCAACCCGGCCGTACGCGTCGTCGAACTGTCCAGCCCCTTCACCCGGTTCGCGGGCCGGCTTCTGGTCGGCCTCGGATATGAGGTCGTCCTGGTCGAGCCCGAGGAGGGGGATCCGACCCGGCGGGAACTGAACGGCGACGCGTTCGTCCACTGGCACGCCGGTAAACGGTCCGTGACCCCCGCGTCCCCTGAGGAGCTGCGGCGCCTGGTGGAAGGAGCCGACGTCCTCCTCGACGGGACACCGGACGGTGTGCCGGAAGCCGTCGCGGGCCTGGACCACCTCGTCCACGTCCGCGTCACCCCCTTCGGGGCCGTGGGCCCCCGCAGCCACTGGCAGGGCACCGATCTGGTGGTCGCCGCCCTCGGCGGCATGCTCGCGCAGGTCGGCGATCCGGACGGCCCGCCGCTGCGCCTTCCGGAGAACCAGGCGGAGCAGCTCGCCGGTGTGCACGCCGCGATCGCCGCGCTGCTCGGACTGCGGGCGCGGCGCACCGGGCCGGGCCAGCTCGCCGACGTGTCCGCGCAGGCGTGCGCGGCCGCCGCCCTGGAGGCCGGCACCCTCGCCTATCTGCACGAGGACCGGGTGCCGGGACGCCCCGGCCGGGTGCATCCGCTGGTCCCGCACGGACTGTTCCGGGCCGCCGACGGCTATCTGGGCGGTGGCCTCGGCGGCAGCCCGCGCATGTGGGACGCGCTCCTCCTCTGGCTGCGCGAGGAGGGCGCCGAGGCCGACCTCGCCGAGCCGCGCTGGCAGGACCCGGTGGAGCGCAAGAAGTACCAGGAGCACGTCTTCGAGGTGGTGCAGGACTTCGCGGGCCGGTGGCCGAAGGCCGAGTTCGCCGAGCTCGCCCAGTCCAGGAAGCTGCCGTGGGCGGCGGTCGACCTGCCGCACGAGATGCCCGGCAACCCGCAGCTCGCCGCCCGTGACTTCTTCCTCCGTGCCGGTGGCCGCACCGATCTGGGCTTCCCCTTCGCGTTCCCGGAAGGCCACCGGATCAAGGAGCTGGACGTCCCGGAGCGGGGCGCGGACCAGCGGCTGCTGGGGGAGCACCGGCCGGCCCCGCGGGTGCCCGCGGCGTCCGCGGAACCCGCGCGGCCCGCCCTGCACGGCGTCCGCGTCCTGGACCTGACCTGGGTGCTCGCCGGGCCCTACTGCACCAAGGTGCTCGCCGACCACGGTGCCGATGTCGTCAAGGTCGAGTCGCTGGGCCGTCCCGACCCCACCCGCTTCGCGCCCTTCATGCATCTCTCCCGCGGCCCGCACACCGATCCGAACACCAACGGCTACTTCAACGAGGTCAACCGCAACAAGCGCAGCCTGGCCCTGGACACCCGCACCGAGGACGGCATCGCCGTCCTGCGCGACCTCATCGCCTCCTGCGACGTCCTGGTGGAGAACTTCAGCGCCACCGTCATGACCAAACTGGGCCTCGGCTACGACACCCTCCGCGAGATCAACCCCCGCCTGGTGTACGTCAGCATGTCCGGCATGGGACACAGCGGCCCGCGCAGCGGCTGGGTGTCGTACGCGGACACCGTGTCGGCCTCCTCGGGGCTCACCGGCCTCACCGGATGGGGCCCGGACGACGTGGTCGGGGTGATCTACGGCCACGGCGACATCGTCGCCGGTCTGCAGGCCGCGCTCGCCACCACCGCCGCCCTGGAACACCGGGAGCGGACCGGGCGCGGACAGCACATCGACCTGTCCCAGCTCGAGGCGATCGCCTCCCATATGGGCACCAGCCTGCTCAACCCCGTCGAGCCCGCCGGGAACACCGACCCGCGGTGGCGCCCGCAGGGCGTGTACCGCTGCCTCGGCGCCGACCGCTGGCTGGCCGTCAGCGTCCGCGACGACACCGAATGGGCCCGGCTGTGCACGGTGATCGGGCACCCGGGCCTGGCCACCGACGAACGCACCCGCACCGCGGCCGACCGCGCACACCACGCCGACCTGGTCGACGACGCCCTCGCCACCTGGGCCAGGACCCTGCCGGCCGACGCCGCCGCCGAACTCCTCCAGGAGCAGGGCATACCCGCGGGCGCGGTGCAGGACGGCCGTGACCTCGTCGAACAGGACCCGCAGCTACGGGCCAGGGGCTTCTACGTCCGCGCGGAACACCCGGTGGCGGGGGCCTTCCTGCACGAGGGGCCGCCCATCCGGCTCACCCGCACACCGGGCGGTGTCCGCACGGCGGCACCCGTGCTCGGCGCCGACACCGACGATGTGCTGCGCGATGTCGCGGGGCTGCCACCGGAGCGGATCCGCGAACTGCGCGAGCGCGAGGTGCTGCGGTGACCTCCCTGACGATTCCCGGGCTGCTCCACACTGCGGCCCGGGACCACGGGGACCGTCCCTTCCTGCGGATCGGGGACACCGTCCGCACCTACCGGCAGACGCGAGAGGCCGCCGCCACCATGGCGGGGGCCCTCGCGGCCCGGGGCTGCCGCCCGGGGGACCGCATCGCGGCGATGACGGGCAACCGGGTCGAACTCGTCGACCTGTTCCTCGGCGCCGCCTGGCTCGGCGCCGAGCTGGTCCCGCTGAACACGGGGCTGCGCGGCAGCGGGCTGCGGAACGTCCTGGACCAGGCCCGCCCCGCCCATCTGCTCGCGGAGGACGAGACGGCGGAGCGCCTGCGGGCGGCCGGATACCGGGGGACGCTCTGGCTCGCGGGAGCGGACGATGTGCCCCGGCCGGGCCACGGCCCCGCCCTGCCGGCGGCCCCCGTCCGCCCCGGCGACACCGCGTGCGTCCTCTTCACCTCCGGGACCACCGGAACCTCCCGCGGCGTCCGCTGCCCCCACGCCCAGTTCGTCTGGTGGGGGCGCAACGTCTCCGGCGCGCTGCGCCTCACCGCGGACGACGTCCTCTACACCTGCCTCCCGCTGTTCCACACCAACGCCCTGAACGCGCTGGCACAGGCGATGACCGTGGGGGCGGCGTACACCCTCGCCCCCCGCTTCTCGGCCTCCCGGTACTGGACCGAGGCGGCCGGGGCCGGGGCCACCGTGGTCTATCTGCTCGGCGCCATGGTGCCGATGCTGCTGGCCCAGCCCCCGGGCCCGCACGACCGTGCGCACCGGGCCGTACGCGGGCTCTCCCCGGCGACACCGGCCCACGCCTGGCAGCCGTTCCGCGAGCGGTTCGGCGTCACCCTGATCGACGGATTCGGCTCCACCGAGACCAACCTCGTCATCGGCACCACCCCCGAGGAACAGCGGCCCGGCTGTATCGGC
Source organism: Streptomyces violaceusniger Tu 4113 (assembly GCF_000147815.2). Lineage (NCBI taxonomy): Bacteria > Bacillati > Actinomycetota > Actinomycetes > Kitasatosporales > Streptomycetaceae > Streptomyces > Streptomyces violaceusniger. The sequence goes on from NC_015957.1 coordinate 4,739,533, forward strand.
ACCCTGCGCGACGGCTTCGACGCCCGCGTCGTCGACGAACTGCTCACCCCCGTCCCCGACGGCACCCCCGGCGAGCTCCTGGTGCGCAGCCACCGGCCGTACGCGTTCGCCACCGGCTACCTGGGCGAACCGGCGGAGCCCGCGGACGCCTGGCGGCGGACGGGGGACCGGGTGGTGCGTGAACCCGACGGCTGGTTCCGGTTCGTGGACCGCATCAAGGATGTCATCCGCCGCCGCGGGGAGAACATCTCCTCCTGCGAGGTCGAGACGGTCGTCCGTAGCCATCCGGCGGTGGCCGACGCGGCCGTCTTCCCGGTGCCGTCCGAGCTGGCGGAGGACGAGGTGATGGTCGCCGTGCTGCCCCGCGCGGGCAGCACCCTCGACCCGGCCGACCTGATCCGCCACTGCGAGCTCGAGCTGCCCCCGTTCGCCGCCCCCCGCTACGTGGACATTCTGCGCGAGCTGCCGCTCACCGAGACCGGCAAGGTGCGCAAGGCGGCGCTGCGGCGGCGTGGCGTCACGGAGACGACGTGGGACCGGGTCACGGCCGAGGCCGGTCCACCCATGCGGTGACGACGTCGGCGAACTCCCCGGGCAACTGCTCGGGTGCCGGTACGTGGCCGCCGGGCAGGACCGCGGTCTCGCAGCCGAGCGCCGCCGCGAACTTCTCCAGCGCGGGCAGCGAGTAGTGGTCCTCCGGTGCGCACACGGCGAGCACCGGGGCCGTGATGTGCGCCAGCCGCTCCTCCATCCGGTACCGGTACACCGCCTGGTGCCCCTCCTCCACCCGGTCCAGCACGGTCAGCGCGTCGATCACATAGCGGGTCAGCGCGGCCTCCTCGCCCGCCCGGTAGAAGTCGCGGCGCCGGTTCCACAGCTCCACCAGATGCGAGCCGTCCGGCTTCGGATCGACATGGTCGACCGGCGGGCGCCCGGGAGCCGCCTCGCGTTTGGCCTCGTCGACGAAGGCGGTGGCGGAGAGCAGCAGACTGCTGACGCGGTTGCCCAGCCGGGCGGCCACCTCCACCGCGACCACACCGCCCGTGTGATGGCCCACCAGGTGGAACGCGCCCAGCCCGAGCCCGTCGGCCAGCGCCTCCACCCCGTCGGCGAACCGCTCGATCGAGTGCGGCCCCTCGGGCTCGGCCGAGGCGCCGAACCCCACGGTGTCCATGGCGATCGCCCGGTGTGCCCGGCCCACCAGAGGCAGCACATCGGCGTACTCGGTCCAGGAACGCGGCGTCTGATGCAGCAGCAGTACCGCCTCGCCGGACCCGCACTCCGCGTAGTGCAACTGCCCGAAGGGACTGGGCACATAGCCCCGCCGCACCGTGTTCGCCATCGCTGTGAGCCGCCTTCCGATCGACACGAACCGCGCGCCCACTCTCGTCGCCGCCGAGCGGGCGGGACCAGGCGAACGGTCCGCTGTCCGGACCCCGCGCGGGCGGCCTCACGACGCCGGCCCGGCCTGCCCCCCCCGGGCGGCCTACTTCGGTGCGGCGGCCAGCCGTACCGCCAGCCCCGTGAACACCGTCCCGCTGAAGACGTTCAACCCCCGCGCCACCCGGCGGCTGCGGCGCAGCAGCCCGGCGAGCTTCCCCGAGAGCAGGCCCACGGACCCGTCGACGCAGAAGCCCATGACCCCTAACGTGATCCCCAGCAGCATGAACTGGCCCGGCACATGGCCGAGTTCCGGGTTCACGAACTGCGGCAGGAAGGCGATGTTGAAGAGAATCACCTTGGGATTGAGCAGGTTGATGAGGGCTCCCTGCCAGAAGGCACGCCGATACCCCGGGCCGACGTTCCCGCTCTCCTCGCCCGGCAGCGAGCGGTCACGGAACGCCTTGACGGCCAGGTACAGCAGATACGACACCCCCGCCCAGCGCAGCACGTGATAGAGCGTCGGCAGCGCCGCGAACAGCGCCGACAGCCCCAGCGCCGCCGCCACCGCGTGCACGAACATCGCGCACGCCACCCCGAACGCCGCCATGACCCCCGCGCCGGGGCCGCCCCGGCCGCCCATCGCCACGATGAACATCATGTCGGGGCCGGGAGTCACGCAGAGGACGAACGCGGCGAGGAGGAACGCCGTGTACGAGGAGGCATCAACCATGGGGGTCATGGTTGGGGCCGGACGGGGCGGAAGCGAGTGAATTTCGAGGAGTGAGACGGGGCGGGTCAGCCTATGGAGGGGCGTGGGGCCCGCAGGTGCGCCCGCTCCTTCAGTTCCTCCTCGTCGACCAACGTGAGCATCGGCTGACCCGGCGCGCACACCATGGTCACGACGAACTTGGTCGGCGCGTCCGACAGGGCGTTGGCGTCCTGGTAGTGGATCGGGTCACCACCCGGCTCCCAGAACGTCCCACCGGCCTCGACCACACGCTCCGGCTCACCCTCGAGCTCGAACCGGACCGCACCCTCCATCACGTAGCCGAACGACGGCCCCGAATGGCGGTGCGGAGGGAGCCCGGGGTGGCCGGGAGGCCACTCGACACGGATGGTCATCCCCGAACCACCTTCGGGGAAGAAGGGCGGAGTTACGTCCTGCAGCATCTGGACTTCGGGCGGCATCGAGATTTCCGGCCCCTCGTCGGCGGTCCCGTGCGCTGGGTTCTTCCCGGACATGCACCACACCTCCGTAACCCTGCCGTGCGCCTGCTCCCTCGCTCAGATGGTCCTGAGACCACTCTGCCTCCCGTCGGCGGCCGCCACAATCCGGGAACCGGCGGCATCGAGAACGCATCGCACCATGTCATCGGCGGGCATCCGGCAGGCCCCTTTTCGCCGCCGCCGCGGCGCGCTGGTGGGCACGGCAGACCGTGGGGCCGACGCAGACCTCAGCCGCGCCGCGCGCGGCGGCCGGATCGGGCGGGGGCTTGGGCGGGTGTCCCCGAGTCCCGCCACCGGCCCGGGACCTCGGCCATGACGAGGCCGAGGACCAGCCAGAAGAGCATGGCGATCCGGTCCAGGTTGGCCGGGTGGTCCACCGTGGCCGCGAGGAAGAACCCGGTCAGGGCGGCGAGCCCGACGACTCCGGCCACGGACTTCTCCCGGGCGGCGCGGACCGCCGTGGCGACGGCGATCACAGTCACCAGCACCATGCCGAGCAGACCGGCCACGCCCGCTTCGGCCAGCCAGTTCAGCCACATGTTGTGGGCGTGGACGAACGTCCTGCCGCCGGGTACGGCGGCGGAAACCGCGTCCCCGGCCCGCCCCAGCCCGACACCGAGCGGCTGGTCCACGGCGAGGTCGACGGCCGCCTTCCACGCCTGGCCGCGGACGCCGAGCGCGTCCCCGGCCCGCGACACCACCCACAGCGCCACCGTCACGGCCACCAGCCCGGCCAGCCCCACGACCGTCAGCGTCCGCACCCCCCACCGGCCGAGGCGGGGCGCGAGCCAGTACGCGCCGCCGAGCACCAGCAGACCCGCCGCCGCCGCGACGCAGCCCGCCCGGGAGAAGGTGGTCAGCACCGCGCCGTAGCCGATCAGCCCCACGCTCACGACCGCGACGCGGGCCGTGTGCTCGGCAACCGTCACCGCGGCCAGCAGGGCGATCGGGGTGAGCAGCACCAGGAACGCGGCGAGCAGGTTGGGGTTGGCGAAGGTGCCGGTGGCGCGGATCATCGACCCGGGCCCGCCGCTGTCGCAGTCGACGTCGGTGAAGAGGCCGGTACGGCAGAAGCCGGTCGGCACCTCGTTGGTCACCTGGGCGAACGCCGAGGTGGCCGCGGCCGCCACGGCGGCCAGCGCGAGCAGCGCGATCGCTCGCCAGGACTCGGGCTGCGCCCGGCGCACCCCGACCAGCAGGTAGAAGGTGGCGAGGGCGGTCATCAGGGCGCGCAGCGGCGCGTCGGGGTGGCCGCCGACGTACGTGGTGGCGATGGCGCTGAGGAGGAGCAGCGCGATGGCGGGGTCGAGCCGGGTGCGGAACGTGGCGAGCCGCGGCGCCGTCACCGCCGTCGCGACCAGCCCCGCCAGTACGGCAAGGCGCACCGGTGTGATGACGCCCACCAGAGGGGCGTCCGGGAAGAAGTCGGTGGCCGCGTCGAGCATGACGATGGCCGTAGCCACCAGCGGAACGGCCTGGACTATCGCGCGCACAGGTGCCATGGCGCCCCAGCGTGTCCGGCCGCAGGTACCGGCAGATGGCACGCACACGAACGGCGGGAAGCGCCTTCACGTCCGGTGTGCCCCCGACCGGTCCGGACCGGGCCCAACCAGTCCTGGCCCGTCCCTACAGGTCCGATGCCCGCACGGGCCGGGCGCCCGCACATCAGGTGGCCGCGGCACTCCCGGGAGCCGGGGTGGCGAAGGGGCGCAGCGGGACGATGCCCACGCTGTGGCCGCTTCGGTCCAGCAGCCGGCCCATGTGCTTGACGGTGCGCAGCACCACCGAACGGTCGTCGATGGTCAGTTGCGGCAGCCGCCTCGAGAGATGCGCCTCGAACGCGTGCACATCGCCGGCCGCGCGCAGCCAGACGTCGATCACCAGGTTGTGCGGGCCCGCCGTGATCGCACACGACCGGACCTCCCGCACCCCGGCCAGCGCCCGGCTGGTCTCCTCCAGCAGCTCGGCCGGTACGGACGCGAAGTACACCGCGGCCATCGGCCACCCGGACATGGGCCGGGCGAGGTCGCAGCGCAGGCACACCCGTGAGCCGAGCAGCCCCCGCAGCCTCCGGCGGACCGTGGTCAGGGGCGCCCCGGCGCGCTCCGCCAGGTCGCTGATCGCCATCCGGCCGTCGACGCTCAGCAGCTCCAGGAGCCGCACATCCAGGGGGTCCCAGCCGGCCGCCCCCGGCGGGAGCGGCTCGATCGGCGGCAGCGCCGCCTCGAGCCGGGCGCACTGCGCGGTGTCCAGGGCGCGAAGCCGCCACCGGCTGCCCTCGGAGGGCAGGGCCGTCGTCACATGCGTACGTGTCGCCCGCACCCCTGGCGCGCCCCGGAAGAGGACCGTGGTGAGCTGGGCGAGGTCACCCAGGTCCGAAGCCTGCAGCGCGATCACCAGATCCCGGCTTCCCGCCGTGAGCTTGACGTTGGCCACCGAGGGTTCGGCCGCCAGGGTCTCGGCCACGTCCTCCCCGACTCCGGGCTCGGTGTCGACCTCGACGATGCCGGTCACCACGATCCGGGAGTCGGAGAGCTGGGGATAGGCGGTCACCCAGGCCAGCCCCGCCTCCTGGAGCCGCTGCCAGCGTCGCGCGGCCGTGACCGGGTTCACCGCGAGGACGTCACCGACAAGTGTCCACGGGGCTCTGGGATGGATCTGCAGCGCGTGCACGAGGCCACGATCCAACTCGTCGAGGTCATGCGCGGCGTAATCCTGCGTTTGCATGGGCGGCGCTTTTCTGCGTATCGCATGTGAATCTCGATGGAATGCTGCATGATAACACCCGAAACACGCGATGGATCGACACTCCTCCCCACCAGTTCCCTCAACGAGGAGTGAGATCTCGCTCATGACGGATGCCACCACGTCCCAGACCACCAGGACCGCTCTGCGCGTGGAGAACGCCACGTTGATCGACGGCACTGGGGCGACCCCGATCGCGGACGCCGTCGTCATCGCCGACGCCGAAGGAACGATCACCTACGCGGGCCCGGCGGCCACCGCGCCCCCGGCCTCCGGCGACGCTTTCACCGGTCGTGTCATCGACGCGGGCGGCCGCACCGTGCTGCCGGGATTCTTCGACTGCCACACCCACCTCGCCTACGCCCATGGGACACCGCCCGGCCGCCGCGGTGAACTCGACCCGGTCCTGGTCACCTACGACACGGCCACCCGGCTGCGGCAGACCCTCGACGCGGGCGTCACCACCGTCCGGGACCTGGGCGGCCTGGCCACCGGTTACCGCACCGCCGTCGAGACCGGGCGGATCACGGGCCCCCGGGTGCACACCGCCGTACGGATCATCAGCCACACCGGTGGCCACGCCGATGTGCGCCTGCCCGACGGCACCGACCTCAGCGGCGGTGAGATGTCCGTGCTGGCCGACACCGTGGACGAGGCGCGCCTGGCCGTGCGCAAGGTGCTGCGCGCGGGTGCCGACCTGGTCAAGATCTGCGCCACCGGTGGCATGGGAAGCCCGTACGACCAGCCGGACGACGAGGGGCTCCTGGAGGAGGAGATCCGCGCCGTGGTCGACGAGTGCCGGCGCCACGGCGGCAAGCCGGTGGCCGCGCACGCCCAGGGGAACGCGGGCATCCTCAACGCCATCCGCGGCGGGGTCACCAGCATCGAGCACGGCTACGGCCTGGACGACCGGGCCCGGGAGATGGCGGGGGAGCGCGGCGTGTTCGTCGTCCCGACCCTCTCCACCGTCTACGCGGGCATCGACAAGGCCACGATGGAGCCCTATCACTACGAGAAGAAGGTGCGCTGGTCCGGCATCACCAAGGAGAACATCTCCCGCGCCATCGAGCAGGGGACCCGGATCGCGCTCGGCACCGACGCCGCCGTCTGCCCGCACGGACAGAACCTGATGGAGCTCAGCTACCTCGTCGACCTGGGCATGGACCCGATGGACGCCATCGTGGCCGGCACCCGGACCGCCGCCGAACTCCTCGGCGTCGCCGACCGGCTCGGCACGCTGGCCCCCGGTCGCGTCGCCGACCTCATCGTCTGCGAGGGAGACCCGCTCGCGGACATCGGCGTGCTCGGCGATCCCGCCAACGTCGTGTGCGTCGTGCAGGACGGCCATGTCCGCAAGGACACCAAGGGCCTCCTGCCGTCGGCCACACCGGCCGGAAGGCGGCCCTGATGCCGACGGTGACCGGATTGCCCGCCCCCGAGGGCACCTCCCCGGACAAGGAACGGCGCGGCGGCCTCGACCGTGTCCTCTCCTTCATCGAACGGGCCGGCAACGCCCTGCCCAACCCCATCGTCCTGTTCGCCGGGCTCTTTGTGCTGCTGGCCGTCCTCTCCACCGTCCTCGCCCTCATCGGTGTCTCCGTCACCGTCCCCGGCACCGATGACACCAAGGACATCGGCGGGCTGCTCACCGGAGAGGGGCTGCGCTGGCTGCTGGAGAACCTGATCCCCAACTTCGCCACGTTCCCGCCGATCGGCGCCGTCCTGGTGCTGATGATGGTGGTCGGACTCGCGGAGAAGACCGGCCTGCTGGAGACCGCGATGCGGGCCTCACTGGCCCGGGTGCCGCGCGCCGTGCTGCCGTACGCGGTGGCGGTCATCGCCAGCCAGGCGCACATGATGAGCGATGTCGGCGCCATCGTGCTGCCCCCGCTGGCGGCCCTGGTGTTCAAGAGCGCCGGACGCCATCCCGTGGCGGGCCTCATCGGCGGCTTCGCCTGTGTCACCGCGGGCTACGCGGCCGGATTCACCATCGGCTCGCTCGACGCCCTGTACGTGGGCATCACCCAGCAGGCGGCCTCGGTGCTCCCGGCCGCCGAGGGCCTTCATATCCATGTGCTCATCAACTACTTCTTCACCGCCGCCAGCAGTGTCGTCCTGGGGCTGCTCGGCGGATTCCTCATCAGCCGCGTCCTCGAACCACGCCTTCCCGCCTACCAGGCGGCCGAGAGTGGCGAGACCTCGCCGGAGGACCTGACGCTCACCCCGGTGCAGCGCAAGGGGCTCGCGTACACCTGCGCGGTCGTCGGCGTGTACCTGGCGGCGGTCCTCGCGCTCTGGCTGCCACCGGGCGCCCCGCTGCGCGGAGAGGGCGGCGCCTTCGTGCCCTCGCCCGTGCTCAGCGGTGTCGTCCCGGTCCTCTTCGGTGCCTTCCTGCTCGCCGGGCTCAGCTACGGCTTCACGGTCAAGAAGCTCACCGGCACCGAGGACGTGGTCACCGCGATGACCGACTCGGTGAAGAACATGTCCGGCTACATCGTGATGATGTTCTTCGCGGCCCAGGTCATCGCGCTCTTCACCTGGTCCAACCTCGGGGTGCTGCTGGCGGTGAAGGCCGCCGGGCTGTTCAACGCCATCGGTGTGACCGGCTTTTGGGCGATTATCGCCTTCGTGCTGCTGGCCTCCTGCCTCAACCTGGTGATCCTCTCCGGATCCGCCCTGTGGTCGCTGGTCGGTCCCGTGTTCATCCCGGCGTTCATGCTGATGGGCATGAGCCCGGCGCTCAGCCAGGCGGCCTTCCGCATCGGTGACTCGGCGACCGGCGCCATCACCCCGATGAATCCGTATCTCCTCCTCATCCTGGCGATGGTCCGTGAATACGAACCGGAAGCCCGCCTGGGGACGCTCATCTCCCGGCTCGCCATCTTCGTGGTGCCGTTCCTGGTGGTGTGGCTGGTGATCCTCGGCATCTTCTACGGACTGGACCTGCCGCTCGGTCCCGGAGCGCATATCGGGGTCAAATGACGTTCCCCGATCACATGGTGGTTCCGTCCCCACGGCCGTGGGGACGGAACCACCATGTGATCGGGGTGTTGCCGCCTATCGCTGTTCCTTCTCCCAGATCGCCCTGTTGACCGGGGCGGGGCGGGGGAGCGGCCGTCCGTCCAGGTAGAGGTCGACCTTCTCGTTGTAGAAGGCGACCAGCCCCGCGATGGGAGACACCTGCCGGGTCGGGAAGTCGTAGGCCCAGGCGAGGTCCGGGTAGGTGGCCGTGCCGGTCCGGACAGCCCAGTAGCCGCTCGTCATCCCTTTGTACGGACAACTGGTGACGGTGTCCGTGGGCTCCATGCGCGTCCAGTCGAGATACACCCGGTCCAGGTAGTAGCGCGTCGGAAGCCCCGTCTCCAGCACCATCACCGAGTTCGGGGCGTCGGCGAGCACGGTGCCGTCCAGCTCGACGCGGACGCCGCGGCCGGACCGGAGTGCGTCGACGCGGGTGTAGGGACTCCTGGGGTGGACGAACACCTGCTCGTCCTCCTCGAACCAGGCGTCGATGGCCTCCCACCGGAAGCTGACATGGCCGACGATGCCGGAGGGCGCGTCCTCGGCCCACTCCCATGCCGCGCCGGGGCGGGTGAGCGAGCCCAGTTGGAGGGTCTGGCGGCGCGCTCCGCCGGCCTTCAGTGTCAGGCTCCGGCCCTCGTCGACCAGCGCCCCCTCGCCGATGTCGTCGCGAGGGACGCAGTACTGCGGATAGCCCGGCCAGAGCCACACATAGCGCGCCCGCACGGTGTCGAAGACGAGGCGGCCGGCGACGTAGCCGCGGATGCGACGCGGTACGGGCTCCACATGCCCGACCGGAACGATCATCCCGGGGTAGTCCGGCGGGTACTGCGTCATACCTCTTCCAGGGCCTCTCCGAACTCGCGCAGCGCCTTGCCGTGCTGGCTGTGGGCGAGCCCGTGCCCGATCGCGATGGCCGCCGCGACCGGCCATTCGATGACCTCGACCGCGGCGAGCAGGCCGACGCCCGCGAGAAAGCAGAGCTGTTCCTCCGACGGAAGCTCCACTCGCCGCCCCCCGAAGTAGACGGTCACCGAATGACGCGCGCAGACGCGGTCGGCCGCGGCGCGCGGCCCGTGGGATCCTCTCCTCGCGGCCCGAGCCGGTGCCCGGGAGTCTGCGCTGGTGGGAGGTGGTGTCTTGGTCGCTCTGGGCATTGCTTCGATCCGTTCATCGGCCTGTGACGGACATGCGCGCGATGACACGTCCAGCCTAATCCCACCTCCACGGCTCATGCCCGTTGCGGGGTCCCGAAACGAACGGCGACACCGGGGGAGTAGAGCACACTCACCGGCGCGTCCGTCAGGGGCGGCAGACCGGCGGTGGCGATCAGGACGTCGTCGAGATCGAGCAGCTCGGCCCGGTGCAGCGGCCACGGTTCGTGGTCGTTCGGCAGGTGCACCGTGCGGCCGTGCCATGAGACATGCAGACCCCATCGGGCGGTCAGGAAGCGTTCCAGCCGGGTGGGCTCGGCGATGGGCCGGCCTATCCTCACCACGGCCCGGCTCGTGTGACCGCGGGCCGCGGGGCGTCGTCGCAGGCCGCAACTATAGGTGAGCACGTCGTCCTTGCGGCGCAGGCGCATCGTGGACCACCGATAGGGCAGCCGGACGCTGAGCCGGCCCACCAGCACGGGGATCAGCCGGGCCGCGTCCAGGGACCGGAAGACGACACCGCGTCGGCCCTGCCCGTCCACCGAGTACAGCCGCACGTTGGTCTCGCAAAAGGTGCCCAGATACGGCAGGCCGGGCCCCGGCCCCAGGCCGACACCGCGCATCAGGAACGGGACCAGTCCGACGTAGGTGACGCCATCGAGGGTGTCGGGACGCGTACCGGCCGGCAGCAGCGGGGCCACTCGCTCCGGCTCCACCGGCCAGTGCAGGAAGGTGAGTTCATCCCAGCGCTGGACGAGTGCCGGCCGCCGCACGGGCCGTGGAGTGGACAGGGTGATCGGCTCGATCTCCATGGCCAGTGTCCTAGCACAGGAGTCCGAGCCACCCGTCAGGCGGGTCCCGGATTCCCCGGGCGGGGAACTGGTCCGGAGAACTCGGCGCGCACCGCCTGCGTGTGCTCGCCGAGCCCCGGCACCGGTCGCATCGGCGCCCTGCGGCCCGTCACCTCCACCGGCGGCAGCAGACCGCGCAGCGGCCCGACCGGGGAGCCGAACTCGCCCCAGCGGTCACGGGCGTCGAACTGGGGGTGGGCACCGAACTCCGCGATGTCGCGCAGCCGGGCATTGGCGATACCGGCCCCGTCCAGCAGCGCGATCAGCCCCTCGGCGGTGTGCTCCGCGAAGCACGACTCCAACTCGGCCGTCAGTTCCTCGTCATGGGTACGGCGCAGGGGATTGTCCAAGAAGCGCGGATCGCGGATCAGCTCCGGGCGGCGGAGCACCCGCTCGCACAGGGCGGCCCATTCACGATCGCTCTGCACACTCAGGAACACCTGAGCGCCGTCCCCACAGCGGTAGGCGCCGTACGGCGAGATCGACGGATGGCGTGCCCCGCTGCGGACGACCCCGGCACCGCCGTACGCCTGGGCGAAATAGGGGTGGCCCATCCACTCGCCCAGCGCATCGAGCAGGCTCACGCTCAGGTCGGTCCCCGCACCGGTGCGCTCCCGCTCGTAGAGCGCGGTGAGGATGCCCGTGTAGGCGTACATCCCGCCCGCGATATCGGCGATCGAGATCCCGGGGCGGGCCGGGGCCTCCGGACTGCCGGTGATCGACAGCAGCCCCGCCTCGCACTGGATGAGCAGGTCGTACGCCTTCTTCTCGCGGTACGGGCCGCTGTTCCCGTAGCCGGAGATCGCGCAGGTGATCAGGCGGGGATGGGCGGGCCGCAGCGTCCGCGCCGCCAGGCCCAGCCGGTCCACGGCGCCGGGCGCCAGATTGTGCACGAAGACATCGGCGCCGGCGAGCATCGCATCGAGCAGCGCCCGGTCGGTGTCGTCCTTGACGTCCAGGACGACACTCTCCTTACCGCGGTTGATCCAGACGAAGTAGGCCGACGCGCCCTTGACCTCGCGGTCGTAGTCGCGAGCGAAGTCACCGCGCCCCGGCCGCTCCACCTTGATGACCCTGGCTCCCAGATCGGCGAGCTGACGGGTGGCGAACGGGGCGGCGACGGCCTGCTCCAGGGCGACGACGGTGATACCTTCCAGCGGTTGCGCGGGCACGAGCGGCTCCTTCGGTGCGGGTAGCCCCTGTCTACCCCGTGCCGGGCGGCGGTCGAACGCCGCCCGACACGCCGGGTTCAGCCCAGCAGTCCCGCCGGGTTCAGCCCAGCAGCCCCCGCAGAAAGCCGATCTGCTCGGCCTGCTGATGCGTGCCCCCGCCCTCGTGGCCGTTGAAGGACCACACCTTGAGGTCCTTCTCCCCGGCGTAATGGTGGTAGGCGGCGAAGCCGCAGGAGGTCGGGGTGATCTCATCGCGCAGGGCGGTCGAGAACAACGCCGGCGCGTTGGCGCGGGCCGCGAAGTTGAGCCCGTCGAAGTGGTCGAGGGTGGCGAACACCCGCTCGGCCAGGTGGCGCTGTCCGGCGCAGAACCGGGCCAGTTCCCCATACGGGTCCGCGTCGGTGATCTCGACCGCGCGCCGGATGTGCGTCATGAACGGCACATCCACCAGGGCCGCCGTCAGATCCGGCACCAGACCGGCCGCCGCCAGGGCCAGCGCACCGCCCTGACTGCCGCCGCTGACCACGATCCGCGCGGAATCCACCAGCGGATGCTCACGGGCGGCCTCCACCGCCCGTACCGCGTCCGTGTACAGCCGGCGGTAGTAGTAGTCGTCCGGGGAGAGGACGCCCTGCGTCATCTTGCCCGGTGTCTCGGGCCCGGTGCCGCCGACCGGATCGGGGGTGACGCCGGGGGAGTGCTGGACCCACCCCTGGCCACGGCTGTCCATCACGAAGACCGCATAGCCCACCGACGGCCACAGCAGCCAGTTGTGCGGCAGCCCCCGGCCGCCGCTGTAGCCGAGGTACTGCACCACGCACGGCAGCGGGCCCGCCACGTCCCGCGGGGCCAGCAGCCAGCCGCGTATCCGGTGTCCGCCGAAGCCGGAGAACTCCACGTCGTAGGTCTGCACTCGGGTCAGTCCGGTGTCCTCCTCGGTGAACACCGCGTTCAGCTCGCAGGCGCGGGCCTCGGTGAGGGTCCGCGTCCAGAAGGCGTCGAAGCCGTCCGGCTCGGGCAGCGGGGGCTGGTAGCTGCGCAGCTGCTCCAGGGGCAGGTCGATGAACACGGTGGGCGAACCTCCGTAGCGATCGGTGCGGTGAAGGATGACATATCAGGTGTGAGGGATGGGACTGGCGATACGGGCCTGTCCGGACAGTCGTGCAGTGTTCGATCCCTCGGTCATAAGACAACGCGAAGTGGGGGAGCGGTACTGGAGCGGACCATGAGCCGGGTGGACAGCTCGGTCCGCATCGCCTCCGGTACCTCGCCGGTCATCAGCCGCAGCAGCTTGCGCAGCGCCGCGGCCGCCATCTCCGACAGCGGCTGACGGACCGTCGTCAGCGCGGGCGTGATCCAGCGGGCCTGCGGCAGATCGTCGAAGCCCACGACGCTGATGTCCCGCGGCACCCTGAGGCCCCGTTCCCCGGCCGCCTGGTACACACCCGGCACCATCTGATCCGAGCAGACGAAGACGGCCGTGGGCGGCTCGGGCAGATGCAGCAGCTCGGCCATCCGGCGGCGCGCCCCGGTCTCGCTGATGTCGCCGTAGCGCACATACGCGGACGGCACCGGCAACCCGGCCGCCGCCATTGCCGACCGGTATCCGGCGACCCGGCCACCGTCGCGAACCGTCGGCCCCGGGCCACCGAGCACCGCGATCCGGCGGTGCCCCAGCTCGATGAGGTGCTCCGTCGCGGCCATCCCGCCCTGCCAGTTGGCGGCCGCCACGGACGGCACCCCGGGCGGCGGGTCGTGCGCGGGGTCGATCATCACAAACGGGATCCGGTGCTCATCGAGCCAGGAGTACTGGGCGGGCGCGAGCTCCGTGAGATGGAACAGCACACCTGAGCTGCCCCGGGCGTTCAGCTTGTCCGGCCAGCCGTGTTCGAGCCTGCCGCCCGGACTGCGAGTGGCCGCGGCCGAGACCACCACCTCGAGTCCCGCCTCGTGCGCGGCCTCCGCCGCGCCGTGCAGCACCGCTCCCGACCAGGCGTTGTCCAGCGAGTGCACCACCAGGTCGACCATCGCGGCCGGTTTGGGCCGCTCGCAGCGCGGCCTGCGGATGTACCCCAGGCGGTCCAGGACCTCGGTGACCCGGCGACGGGTCTCGGGGGCCACGTCCTCCCGGCCGTTGACCACCTTCGAAGCGGTCGGTACCGACACACCCGCCTCACGGGCGACGACCGCGAGCGTGGGCCCCGTCGATCCCGAGGAACGAGCCATCGAGACTCCCTTCCCTAACCGCCCACGTGGAACCCTGACCGGGCAGCAATCGGTTTCTACCCTAAGGCCGCCTCAAGTCGCCGGGAAGACCCGGGAGTCGAGGGGGGACGCCCCACGCCTCCTTGTCGCCGCTGCCTTCCGAAACGTTGCCCGCCGTCCGCCGAAACCTTGGCCGCCTCCCCGCGCCATCTCGACGGTGTCCGGCGCGGCGGGTGCATTCATCGGGTCTATGCGAACGGAATCCCGAAGTGCCCTGCCCCTCTCCGGTCATATCCCTTGACACCTCCGATGTCTTATTGGTTGTCTACGTCGCGCTCGTGCTCCTCCTCGGCCGTCATCCTCACGGCCGCGTTCGGTCCAGCTCGCTCGTCTCCAGTTCCGTCGCTCTGGAAGGCAGCACGTCATGGTCACGATCCGGCACGTTCTCCGCGGCCTGTTGGCCGCGTCGGTCCTCGCCCTCCTGCCGCTGCAGGGGCCCGCCTGGGCCGCCACCTCCCACCCGGCCCCCCGCTCCGCCCCCGGCCATGGCTGGACGGGCACCTGGGAGGCAGCCGCCTCCGGGACGGTTCCCGCCCTGCCCGGTCAGTCGATCCGCAATGTGGTGCACACCAGCGTCGGCGGCCACGCCGTCCGTGTCCGGGTGACCAACCGGCTCGGCACCGCGCCCCTCCAACTCACCTCCGTGACCGTCGCCTTGCAGGAGAGCGGGGCGCCCAAGAGCGCGGGCGCCCGTGCCGGGACCATGCGCACGGCCACCTTCCGCCATGCGGCATCGGTCACGGTTCCGGCCGGTGCGGACGCGGTCAGCGATCCGGTGCCGCTGCGGGTGGCCCCGGACGCCAACCTGCTGATCACCCTCTACACACCGGTCGACTCGGGCCCGGCGACGTACCACCACTCGGCCCTGCAGACCTCGTTCCTGGCGCCGGACGGCGACCACACCGCGGAGGAGAGCGGCGCCGCGTACACCGCCACCACCGGGTCCTGGTACTACGTGACGGGCGTGGATGTGCTCGGCGCACCCGCCGCGGGCAGCGTGGTCGCCCTCGGCGATTCCATCACCGACGGCTCCGGTTCGACGTCGAGCGCCAACCGCCGCTGGCCGGACCGGCTCGCGGCCCGGCTGCGCGCGCTGCCCCCGCAGCGCCGGCTCGGGGTCCTGAACGCCGGGATCGCGGGCAACCGCGTTCTGCTGGACGGCACCGGGCCCAGTGCCCTGTCCCGGCTGGACGCGGATGTGTTCTCCCGCTCCGGGGTGCGCGCGGTGGTCCTGATGGAGGGCATCAACGACATCAAGGGCAACCCCGATCAGACCGATCCCGCCGCGTTCGAGGACGCCTACCGCCGGATCGTGGAACGGGCCCACGCGCGTGGCATCCGCGTCATCGGCGGCACCATCACCCCGTTCGGCGGCAACGGCAACTACACCGAGGCGCGCGAGGCGGTGCGGCAGTCCGTCAACGGCTTCATCAGGGACGGTGGCCTGTTCGACGGGGTGGCGGACTTCGACGCCGCCGTGCGCGACCCCGCCGCCCCGGACCGTTCACTGCCCGCCTACGACTCGGGCGACCATCTCCACTTCAACGACGCGGGACTGCAGGCCATGGCCGATGCGATCGACCTGCGCGACCTGCGTCCCGCCCGCTGACCACGCGGACCCGCGCCCGTACGAAGCTCAAGCGCCCGCACGGAGTTCAGCCGCCCGCACGGAGCTCAGCGGTCGATCCGCGCTCCGTGCGGGCCCGTCTCCGGCACCTCCCCGACCCGCGCCGCGGCCGGGTTCAGCACCCGAGTGAGGAAGGCCCGGGTGCGGGGATGGACCGGATCGGACACCACCTGCTCAGGTCCGCCCTCCTCCACGATCACCCCGTCGTCCATGAACACGACCCGGTCGGCGACCTCCCGCGCGAAGCTCATCTCATGGGTGACGACCAGCATCGTCATCCCCTCGTCCGCCAGGGCGCGCATCACGGCGAGCACATCGCCGACCAGCTCCGGATCGAGCGCCGAGGTCGGCTCGTCGAAGAGCATCAACTCCGGCTCCATGGACAGCGCCCGGGCGATGGCCACCCGCTGCTGCTGGCCACCCGAAAGCTGCGCCGGATAGGCCGACTCCTTGTCGCTCAGGCCGACCCGGCGCAGCGTGTCCCGCCCGATCCGTACCGCCTCCGCCTTGTCGCGGCGCAGCACCCGCCGCTGGGCGATGGTGAGGTTCTCCAGAGCGGTCAGATGCGGAAAGAGGTTGAACGCCTGGAAGACCATGCCGATCCGCCGCCGCACCCGGTCGATGTCCACGTCCGGGTCGGTGACCTCGGTCCCCGCCACGGTGACCGAGCCCGAGGTCGGCTCCTCGAGGAGGTTCACACAGCGCAGCAGCGTCGACTTGCCGGATCCCGACGGGCCGATGACACAGACCACCTCGCCCCGCCGGACGGTGAGATCGATGCCCTTGAGCACCTCCAGCGCGCCGAAGGACTTGTGCAGACCCGCCACCTGGATGGCGATGCCATCCGTCTCGCCGGTCTCCTTCACCACCGTCGTCTCCTTCACACCGGTCACCTCGCCTTCGCCGAACGGGCCTCGAGCCGGCGCACGAGCTGGCCGAGCGGAACGGTGATGATCAGGTAGCACACCCCGGCGACCAGGATCGGGGTGAGGCTGCGGTGCTGATTCAGCGCGTCCCGGCCGAACTTGGACAGCTCGTACTGGTCCAGGGAGAGCCCCAGCAGATAGACCAGGGACGAGTCCTTGGTCAGCAGCACCAGTTCATTGGTGAGCGGCGGCAGGACGATCCGGAACGCCTGCGGGACGATGATCGAGGCCATCGCCCGGCTGTGGGACATGCCCAGCGAACGCGCCGCCTCCATCTGCCCCTTGGGTACCGCCTGGATGCCCGCCCGCATCGTCTCCGCGATGTAGGCGGCCCCGACGAGTCCCAGCGCCAGCATCACCGTGACGTGCCGGTCCAGCGCCACCTGGAAGGCGAGCGGCACCCCGAAGCCCAGCGCGATGAACACCAGCAGCGCGGGCACCCCGCGGAAGAACTCGATGTAGGCGACCGCCAGCCAGCGGTACGGCGGCACCTGCGAGAGCCGCATCAGCGCCAGCACCACCCCGAGGACAAGGCCGAAGCCGAACCCGAGCAGGGTGTAGACGGCGGTGTTGACCAGGGCGGTGGTGATGATGTCGGGGAACAGGGACCGGGCGACCTCGGCGTCGAAGAACGCGCGCCGCAGTTCACCCCAGTCCGCGGCCAGGACGATGGCGAGCAGCAGGGCGATGAGCACGGCGTACTGCACCGCTCGTATCGCCCGCGCCCGCTGTCGGCGGGTCATTGCCATAAGTGTGCGGACTCCTCAGCTCCGATGGCCGTCAGCGGGCGTCCGTCTTGGGCGCGGTGCCGAACCACTTCTTGTAGATACGGTCGTAGGAGCCGTCCGCCCGGGCGTCCTTCAGCACCGCGTCGATCTTCTTGCGCAGCGCGTCATTGCCGGTCCGCACGGCGATGCCGTACTGCTCGCCGGTGTCGAACTCGGCCGTCACCGTGGTGTCGGCGTTGTCCTTGACGTAGTCGTAGAGCACACCGTTGTCGTTGATGCCGGCGTCGGTCTGCCCGGTCTTGACGGCGGTCAGCAGCAGCGCGAGATCCTCGAACTGGACCAGCTTGACGCCCTTGGCGTGCTTCTGGGCGTAACTCTCACCGGTGGTCCCCTGCTGGACCGCGAGCTTCTTGCCCTTGAGGCCGGCGAGGGTCTTGTAGGGCTTGCCCTTGGTGGTGAGCAGCGCCTGAGTGGCCTCGAAGTACGGGGCGGAGAAGTCCAGGTTCTTCTCGCGTACGTCGGTGATGGTCATCCCGGCGGCGGCCACGTCGCACTGGTTGGTGTTGAGGTCCTCCCCGGACTGGATGCCCTCGAAGGGCGTGTCCACGATCTCCTGCTTCACATCGAGTGCCGAGGCCACGAGGTCGACCATGTCCACATCGAAGCCGACGATCTTCTTGCCCTGCTTGGACTGGAAGGGCGGATAGGGCAGATGTGTGCAGGTCGTGAGCTTCCCGGAATTCACCAGGCTGATGTCGCCGCCGCCGGACCCCGACGACTTGGTGCTGGTGCACCCGGCCAGGAGGGCGGATACGGCGGCGACGGCTATGACGGGCAACGCGGAGCGAGCGGACACGGCACCTCCGGGACAGGGTCGGCGAACGACCACGGACCTCATGATCAGTGAGTCGGGCCGAATCCTCCCACCGGATATGCCGCGATGTCTTTACGCGCGCAATTGCGACCGGATAACGGAGAGGCGAGGTCAGCGCCGCCGGCGCCGCTTGCGGCGCTTGCTCCAGAACCAGCCGGCCGGCGGCTCGTCCGCCCGCCAGGGCTGGGGCTCGGGCGCGCCGCGCCGCCACCGCGCGGTCAGCATCCGGGTGCGCGCGACGGGCTCGGCGACCTCGGCGTCCCGTATGAAGTCCTCGTCGAGGGTGACGTCGTCCCAGCCGTCGGCGTCGTCGTCCCCACGGGGTGTGGATCCGGTGCTCAAGGGGCACCTCCCATTGCCATGGTGCCGCTCGGGCACAAGAGCGTGTTCCTCGAGCGGTGAACGCATGGGGTGTCCGCCGAGTTCCGATGGACACGCGTGGGACACGCCCGGGTCCGGCGAAGATCAGCCGCTCCGGGCGTGAATAGAAGACCAGCAGGTCAGGGTGCCTTGGCCGGTCCCGCGACGGTCAGCCGGTCAGGGCCCGGAGCGGGGTCCACACCCGCATCGCACCGGGCTCGCGGTTCGCCCAGGCGTAGTAGGGGATCGCGGTCACCGGCACCGGCTCGGGGGCTTCCGCGCGGCCCCCGTCCCCGCTGGAGCCCGCGTCCCCGACCGGGCCCCCGCCGCCGTCCCGGTAGGGCCACCACCCGTCGCGCGCGACGGCATGGCGCAGGGCCAGGGAGGTGATCACGGTCACCCCGCCCAGCAGCTCCGGCCGGTGCTCCGCGCTCAGCCCGGCATCCGGGTCGAGGGCGATGTCGTCCAGCCGCAGCCCGGCGGGCTGGTCGGGCTGCTCCAGGCAGTACACCAGCGGGCCGCGCTCGATCGCGGCACAGCCGCGCACCCCGTCGGCCCGCGGATCGGGCCGGGTGAGCCGGGGGTCCAGGGGCAGGCTCAGCACGACCGTCTCGCCGGGCCGCCAGCGCCGCCGCAGCCGCAGCCAGCCGTTCTCGGCCCGCTCGGCCACCGGCTCCCCGCCGACCGTCGCCTCGTACGCCGTCGTCCAGTGCGGGATGCGCAGCGACAGCGTCCAGTCCGTGTCCTGCGGGGCCGCGTCCACGACCACCGCGATCCGTCCCTCCCAGGGGTAGCCGGTCCCCACCCGCACCGCCCCGCCGCCCGCCTCGTACGAGCCGGACGCGTACTGGTGCAGTTGCAGCCCCTGGGCGTCGCCGCTCGCCATGTAGTGCGGCAGCGACGCAAGCAGCCGCATCACATTGGGCGGGCAGCAGGCACACCGGAACCACGGCGTCCG
Organism: Streptomyces violaceusniger Tu 4113; assembly: GCF_000147815.2. Lineage (NCBI taxonomy): Bacteria > Bacillati > Actinomycetota > Actinomycetes > Kitasatosporales > Streptomycetaceae > Streptomyces > Streptomyces violaceusniger. Next base: position 4,758,824 of record NC_015957.1, read on the forward strand.
GTGGGCGCTCTGGTCGCCGGTGGCGCCCTTACGGCTCTCATCGTCCTGGCGGACCTGGAGCGGATTCACATAGAGCCAGCGCTCACCGTCGATCGACACCCCCGACGCGAAGCCGTTGAACAGGGTCCGCTCCACCAGATCGCTGTAGCGGGCCTCGCCGGTCAGCAGCGCCATCCGCCATCCGAAGTGGATGGCGGCGATGGCCGCGCAGGTCTCCGCGTAGGCCCGGTCCGGCGGCAGCTCGTACGCGTCCCCGAAGGACTCCAGCTCGTGGCGGGACCCCACCCCGCCCGTCAGATAGGTCTTCGTCGCGGCCATGTCCTCCCACAGCCGCACCAGGGCGTCCCGCAGCCCCGCGTCGCCGGTCTCGGCCGCCACATCCGCGGCCCCGGCCAGGAGATAGAGCTGGCGCACCGCATGCCCGGCGACCGCCGTCGCCTCCCGCACCGGGATGTGGTCCTGCCAGTAGGGCGCCCCGGGCCGGGGGCCGGGCGAGCCGTCCGCCGGGCCGTCGCCGAGGCTGCCGTGCCCGCGCCGGTCCACGAAGTACCCGGCCAGCTCGAGATGGCGCCGCTCACCGGTCTCCCGGTACAGCTCGACCAGCGCCGTCTCTATCTCCGGATGTCCGCACACCGTCTCGTTCCTGCCGGGCCCGAACGTGGCGTCGACGAGATCGGCGCAGCGCACCGCCACATCGAGCAGCCCGTCCGCGCCGGTGGCCCGGTGGTGCGCGACCGCGGCCTGGAGGAGGTGGCCCGCGCAGTACAGCTCGTGCCCCCAGTGCGGTTCCGCCCACCGCCGGGAGTCTGGCCCCAGTTGGTAGTACGTCTGCAGATAGCCGTCCTCGGCCTGCGCGGCCGCGACCAGCCCGGCCAGCCGCTCCACCTGCCGGGACAGCTCCTCCTCGGCCGGCCCCTCGCCGCCGTCCGCCAGTTGCCAGGACGCCGCCTCGAGCCACTTGTGCACATCGGAGTCCTGGAACGGGAAGTCGCCCCGGAAACCGGACTCCGCCGGCCCCGGCCCCGCGGCGGCCCGCAGATTGGCGAGGTTGCCCGCCCGCTCCAGCCGGTCCGGCCCCTGGGGAACGCTCACTTCGGCGTTGACACGGCGTCTGGCGGCCCAGAAACCCCCGGTGATCCGCGCCGCGGTGGCCGGGCGGAGCGCGGTGTGCGCTCCCCGGGAGAGCCGGATCGGACCTGCGGACATGCCCTGCCCCTTACGCCGCGCCGCCGGCCATGGCTGTCTCCCGGTCGGCAGGAGTGGAAAGCGATTTCCGCCGCGAGCATAAGGAGGCATTCTTGCGGCCGACAAGCTTTTGCACACACCATTCATCAACGTTCAACAAGCGGTCAGGTGGGCGGGCGACACGGTCACGGCGGCGGCTTACGCCGAGGTCAGCATCCTCCGCTCGGCCACATGGGCCACCACGCAGGTGACGTTGTCGGGCCCGCCCGCGCGGTTGGCGAGGGCGACCAACTGCCGTACGGCCGTGCCCGGGTCGTCCTCCGAGGCGAGCACCCGCCGGATCTCCCCGGCGGGCACGACCGCCGTCAGCCCGTCCGAGCACAGCAGACAGCGGTCCTCGGCGCGGGCGTCCCGCAGGGCGAAGTCCGGCTCGAACGCCGAACCGCCGCCCACGGCGCGCAGCAGCAGCGCCCGCTGGGGGTGCGAGGCGGCCTCCTCGGGGGTGATCCGCCCCTCGTCGATCAGCGACTGGACCACGGTGTGGTCATGGGTGATCTGGAACAGCTCACCATCGCGCAACAGATAGGCGCGCGAGTCGCCGATATGGACCAGCCCCAGCCGGGAGCCCGACCACACCATCGCGGTGAGCGTCGTGCCGACATCCCGCAGCGCGGGGTCGGACGCGGCGAGCGCGGAGACCGACTCCCGGGCCCGGTGCGCCGCCTCCTCCAGGGCGCTCAGCAACTCCCCGCCCGGGACACCCGCGTCCAGCGGCTTGAGCGCCTCGATCGCCGCCTCGCCGGCGTGCCGTCCGCCGCCGAATCCGTCGGCCACGGCCAGCAGGCGCGGACCGGCGTACCCGGCGTCGTCATTGCTCTCCCGGACCGAGCCGGTGTCGGAGAGCACGGCGTAGCGGATCCCCAGGGTGGTGTGGTTGGAAGACATCGTGGTGTCCCTCCCGGACAGATGGTCGACGAGGAAGGCGGCCAGGTCCCTTCTGGCCGCGGTGTCGGCCTCGACCCGCGTCCAGTACGCGCGCACCTCCCGCGCGGCCGCCTCCGGCTCCAGCTCGCACACCGCCCGGATCTCGGCGAGCGGCATGCCGAGCCGCCTCAGCCAGGCCACCAGACGGGCCCGCTCCAGCTGTGCCGGATCGTAGCGGCGGTAGCCGGAGTGCGGGTCGACGCGGGCGGGCGGCAGCAGCCCGAGCTCGTCGTACAGGCGCAGCGCCTTGGGGGACAGCCGCGACGCCCTCGCGAACGCACCGATGGTCAGCAGCCCCATGTTCGCCCTCCTCGCGGCCGGGCACCTCGCCCGGCGACCACGATGCTCAGGCTTCCCCTTCGGGGAAGGTCAACGGTGGGTCCGCGATCAACATCTCTCCTCTCGCGCGACGAATCTCCACAGCAAGCGAGCGCATTTAATCCGATATCGCTCCCTCGTAATAATCAATCGGTCATATCCATACATCTTCCTCTCTTCGGGTATCCGCCATGCTTTACCCGGGAATTGACGGTGTATCCGCAGTCTCGTGGCTTCACGAGAAGAGGGAGGTCCTCTCATGACCGTTTCCACCACCCCCGGCACCGTCTGGGGCACCTGGATCAACCTGCAGGGCGGCATCCACTCCGAGCCCGCCCCGGTCGCGTTCGCCGACGACCGGGTGCAGGTCTTCATCCGGGGCGGGTCCAACGTCCTGTGGAGCAGGGTGGAGGCCCGCGACGGCAGTTGGGGTCCGTGGCAGCAGTACGCGGGCCTGTCCGTCGACGGCATCCCCGCGCCGATCCGGGGGAAGGACGGCAAGGTCCGGGTCTTCTACCGCACCCCGGGCAACAATCTGGAGGTCATCACCCAGACCTCCATCAACTCCGGGTACGGACCGCCCCAGATCCTGGCCACCGGCATCGGGGACGACCCGGCCGCGGCGCTCGGCGCCGACGGCCGCATCTATGTGTTCTTCCCCGGCACCGACGACGCCCTGTGGTACCTCCGCAACCAGGATCTGCAGTACGAGACCTACACCGCCGCCACATCGCTGGGCGGTGCCATCTTCGCCACGCCTTCGCCCATCCTCGATGGCGGAGGGCGGATCGTGGTGGCGGTCAAGGGCGTGGGCGATACCCTCTACACCATCCAGCAGCAGACCGAGAACTCCACCGTCTGGGGGCCCTTCACCCTCGACGCCTCCAACGTGACCAGCCGCCCGTCGGTGTGCCTCGACGCGGCCGGCCGGGTGCAGATCTTCTACCGGGGTTCCGACGGGAGTGTCCGGCGCGTCGGCCAGAGCGACGACTACGCCACGTTCGGCGCCCCCGTGAGCCTCGGCGCACAGATCGTCTGGCGGCCCACCTGCGCCCTCGCCCAGGACGGCCGGGTCAATGTGTTCATCAAGGCCACCGACAACGCCCTGTGGGTCGCCGTGCAGACCACGGAGAACGGGACGACGTACAGCGGCTTCCAGTCCCTGGGCGGGGTCATCGGTTCCGCGGGCGTCGGCGTCCCCATCCTCAACGAGGAGAATCTGCTCTACGTCTTCATCCAGGGCAGCGGAACCGCCAGGGACCTCTGGCTGCAGCGCCAGACCTTCGTCTGATCCGCCCCTCGCCGCATCGCTGATCCGCTCGCCTCACCACACCACCCCATCGCGCGTCTTTCAGGGCTCCACGGTTTTCGAAACTTTCGCACCCTCTCCAGGGGCTGTCGGAAGTCATCAGAACCCTTAATATCCGAACAAATTCGATCACTTCGGATCGCAGGAGCCCTCTGATGCCCCCGCATGCCACCCGACCCTGGAGAGCGCCGGCAGCGCTGCTCGCGCTGCTGGCCGCCCTCGCTCTCGTGGTCCCTCTCACCGCGAGCCGTGTGCACGCCGCGGAGCACGACCGGAGCGAGGGGAGCGGACCCGCCGTGCGGCAGTCCACCACGGTCTCGCGCTATCTGTTCACCGCCTTCACGAACAGCAGCGAGAGCAATATGTACGTCTACGGGTCCGACGACGCGCGCGATTTCTGGTCGGTCCAGGACAAGGCGTACACCCCGCCCTCCGGTCTCGTCCGCGACCCCAGCGTCATCCACCGCGGCGGCCGCTACTACGTCGCCTACACCACCGGATGGACCGGCACCACCTTCGGCCTCGCCGTCAGCGACGACCGCCGCACCTGGACCCATCTCGCCGACATCGACCACGGCGTGGCCGCCAACAACACCTGGGCACCGGAGTTCTTCACCGACGCGCCCGACGGCAAGGTCCGTATCGTCGTCTCGCTGTCCACCGGGCCCACCGCCTACCGGCACTTCCAGCCCTACGTCCTCACCGCGCTCGACGACACGCTCACCCGGTGGAGCGAGCCTCAGCCGCTCGAGGGCATCTCCCCGAGCGAGAGCGACTACAACGGCTATATCGACACCTTCGTGGTCCGCAAGGGCGCCACCTACCACGCGTTCACCAAGAACGCCACGGGCGAACTCATCGAGCACGCCGTCGCCGACCGCATCACCGGTCCGTACCGCTTCACCGGCAAGGGCGACTGGGCGGGATGGGGCAGCCTGCTGGAGGGCCAGACCATCGTCGCCCGCCCCGGCGGCGGCTATCGCATGTTCATGGACGGCTACACCGTCAAGAAGTACTACTACAGCGACAGCACGGATCTGGAGCACTGGACGCCCAAGCAGGAGCTGCCCGGCCTGTCGGGCGTCGTGCGCCACGGCACCGTCATCCGGGAGACCGCCACCGTGCGGCCCGGTGACGCCAACCCCGCCCTGCCCGGCTACCACGCCGACCCCGATGTGATGTACGCCGAGGGCCGGTACTGGATCTATCCCACCGAGGACGGCCATCCCGGCTGGAGCGGCACCCGCTTCAACGGCTTCTCCTCACCCGACCTCGTCCACTGGACCGACCACGGCCCCGCCCTCGACCTCGCCGATGTCTCCTGGTGCCACGAGAACGCCTGGGCCCCCTCGGTGGTCAGGAAGGGCGACACCTACTGGATGTACTTCAGCGCCTGCCAGTCCATCGGTGTCGCCAAGTCCGCGAGCCCTGGGGGACCGTTCACCGATGCGCTCGGCAAACCGCTCGTCGCCAAGGGGCAGTTCGGCCACCAGTCGATCGACCCTGACGCCTTCATCGACGACGACGGCACCCCCTACCTCTACTTCGGGCAGGGCGCCTTCGAGGCGGCCAGGCTGAACGAGGACATGGTCTCCTTCGCCACCCAGCCGGTGAAGATCACCCCGCCCGGCTACAACGAGGCGCCGACCGTCTTCAAGCGCGCGGGCCGCTACTACGCGATGTGGTCGGAGGACGACACCCGCAGCCCCGACTACCGCGTGTCCTACGGAGTCTCCGACTCACCGCTCGGCCCCTTCACCAAGGCGGCGGGCAACCCGGTCCTGGCCAAGGACACCGGCGATCAGATCCTCGGCACCGGCCACAACTCCGTCGTCCAGGTCCCGGGCCGCGACGAGTGGTACATCGTCTACCACCGCTTCGCCCGCCCCGGCGGCGACGGCACCCATCGCGAAGTCGCCATCGACCGGATGCGGTTCAACCCCGACGGCACCATCCAGCGGATCCGCCCGACGCAGGCCGGCATCACGCCCGTCCGCCCCCAGGCGCATCACCAGCCAGAGCAGGAGAGAACCGCATGAGCCGCAGCGCAGAACACCAGCCCAGCCGCAGGCACGTGGTCATGGGCGCCCTCGCCCTGGGGGCGGTGGCCGGAACACCCGGGATCGCACAGGCAGCCACCCCCACCGTGCCGCGGGCTGCCGCCAGGGCCGCCTCGTACGCCAATCCGCTGGTGCGCCGCCGCGCCGATCCGCACATCCTCAAGCACACTGACGGCTACTACTACTTCACGGCCACCGTCCCCGAGTACGACCGCATCGTCCTGCGGCGCTCCAGGACCGTCGGCGGCCTGGCCACCGCCGCCGAGTCGGTGATCTGGAAGAAGCACACCAGCGGCGACATGGGCGCCCACATATGGGCCCCGGAAATCCACTTCATCGACGGCAAGTGGTACATCTACTTCGCCTCGGCGCCGGGACACGACGTCTGGAAGATCCGGATGTGGGTGCTGGAGAACGCCGGCGCCAACCCCCTCGCCGGCACCTGGGCCGAGAAGGGCCGCATCGTCACGCCCATCGACTCCTTCTCCCTGGACGCCTCCACCTTCACCCACCAGGGCACCCGCTATCTCCTCTGGGCGCAGAGCAACCCGGACGTCGGCAACAACTCGAGCATCTACCTCGCCCGGATGGCGAACCCGTGGACCATCACCGGGCCCCAGGTGGAGATCTCCCGGCCGACGTACGACTGGGAGACCCGTGGCTTCAAGGTCAACGAGGGCCCCTCGGTCCTGCAGCGGAACGGCCGGGTCTTCCTCACCTACTCCGCCAGCGCCACCGACGCCAACTACTGCATGGGGCTGCTCACCGCCTCCACCGGCAGCGACCTGCTCGCCGCCGCGTCCTGGAAGAAGAGCCCGCAGCCGGTCTTCACCAGCAATGACACCACCAAGCAGTACGGGCCCGGCCACAACTCCTTCACCGTCGCCGAGGACGGCCACACCGACCTCCTCGTCTACCACGCCCGCCAGTACAAGGACATCACCGGCGACCCGCTGAACGACCCCAATCGGCACACCCGCGTCCAGGCCCTCGGCTGGAAGGCCGACGGCACCCCGGACTTCGGTGTGCCCGTGGCCGACGCGCCCGCGCGCGACACCACGGCCGCCACCCGCTACACCATGACGGCGTTCACCAACAGCAGCGAGTCGAACATGTACGTCTACCAGTCGTCCGACGCGACCACGTACACGCTGCTCAAGGGCCCTGCCTACACCCCGCCGTCCGGGCTCATCCGCGACCCCAGCGTCATCAAGCACACCGACGGCTACTACTACATCGTCTACACAACGAACTGGACGGGGAACACCATCGGTTTCGCGCGCAGCCGCGACCGCCTCACCTGGACCTTCGTCCGCGATCACACCCTGCCGGTGTCCGGGCTCGAGCGCACCTGGGCGCCGGAGTTCTTCGTGGACGACGGCGGCGGCGTCAATATCATCGTCTCGCTGGACACCGCCTCCACACCCGCTTCCATCTTCCGGCCGCATCTGCTCACCGCCACCGACGCGTCGCTGTCGTCATGGACCACACCCACACCACTGCGGGGCCTGGACACGTCCAACTACATCGACACCTTTGTCGTCCGTCACGCCGGGCAGTACCACGCCTTCACCAAGCAGGAGACGACCAAATATATCGAGCACGCGACCGCGAACAGCCTCGGCGGGCCGTACACCTTCCGCGGCACCGGCGACTGGGCGGGCTGGGGAAGCCGGCGCGAGGGACCGGCGCTGGCGCGCCTGGACAACGGCGGCTGGCGGATCTACTTCGACGGCTACACCGAGCAGAAGTACTACTACAGCGACAGCCTCGACGGCTTCCGGACCTGGACCCCGATCCGGGAGCTGCCCGGGCTCACCGGATTCGCCCGCCACTTCACCGTCCTCAAGGAGACCGTGTGATGCGCGGGCGTCCGTGGACCCGTCTGTGGACCCTGGTCGTGGCCGCCGTCCTCGGGCTGCTGGCCCCGCTGGCGGGGGCCGGCGCGGCGCAGGCCGCCCCCGTCACCGTCGCCAACGGCACCCAGTTCACCACCACCGCGGGCGAGGCGGTGCACGCCCACGGCGGGGGAGTCATCAAGTCCGGCGCCTACTACTACTGGTTCGGTGAGAACCGCAACGCCGACAACACCTTCCGCTATGTCTCCGCCTACCGCTCCACGGACCTGAAGACCTGGGAGTTCCGCGGCCATGTCCTCACCCAGGCCACCGACCCCGAGCTGGCATCCGCCAACATCGAGCGGCCCAAGGTGCTCTACAACGAGCGGACCAAGCGGTACGTGATGTGGATGCACAAGGAGAACGGCAGCGACTACAGCCAGGCGCGCGCGGCCGTCGCCACCTCCGCCACCATCGACGGCGACTACACCTGGCGGGGCAGCTTCCGCCCGCTGGACGAGCACATGTCCCGTGACATCACCCTCTTCCAGGACGGCGACGGCACCGGCTACATGGTCTCGGCCGCCCGGGACAACTACGACCTGCACATCTACCGGCTGACCGACGACTACACCGGTGTGGCGAGCCTGGTGGCCAACCCCTGGCCCGGCGGCCACCGCGAGGCACCGGCGCTCTTCAAGCGCGGGAACGTGTACTTCATGCTGACCTCCGGCGCCACCGGCTGGAACCCCAACCAGCAGCAGTACGCCACCGCCACCAGCCTGGCGGGCCCCTGGAGCGGACTGCGCGACGTCGGCGATGCCACCGCCTACGGCTCGCAGACCGCGTACGTCCTGCCCGTGCAGGGCAGCCGTGCCACCTCCTACCTCTATCTGGGCGACCGCTGGGGGAACTCCTTCGGCGGCACGGTCAACGACTCGCGCTACGTCTGGCTGCCGCTGGCCTTCCCCACCGCCACCACCCTGACCATGGACTGGTATCCGCAGCTCACCATCGACACGGCGGCGGGCACGGCGGGTGGCTCCGGCGGTCCGTACACCACGCTCAAGGCCCGGCACAGCGGCAAATGCGCCGACATCACCTCCGCCTCGCAGACCGATGGCACCGCGGTCGTGCAGTACACCTGCAACGGCGGTGGCAATCAGCTCTTCTGGGCCAAGGACGCGGGTGGCGGCCAGGTCCAGTTGGTCGCCCGGCACAGCTCCCAGTGCCTGACGGTGGCCGGTGGCTCCACCGCCGACGGCGCCGCCGTGGTCCAGTCGGCCTGTGGCGCGGGGACCAACCAGCAGTGGCGGGCCACCGACACCGGTGACGGCTACGTCCGGTTCACCGCCCGCTCCAGCGGCAAGTGCCTGGACGTCGCCGACGAGTCCACGGCGGACAAGGCCGCACTCCTCCAGTGGAGCTGCACCGGCGGCGCCAACCAGCAGTGGCAGCGCGGCTGACCGCACCCGCACCGCCGGTGTCTGGGGGCTGTTGACTTCCCCAGGAGGGCCGGTACCTTCACGGTGCACATGATGTCGGACATTGTTCGTAATTTCGAACCTCAGTGAGGGCAGTCATGAGCGAACCAGTCGACAGACGGCACTTCATCACCACCACCGCCACGGGAGCCGCGACCGTGGCGCTCACCGTCGCAGCCGGGGCCACCGCCGTGGCGGCGTCCCCGAGCGCCACCCCGGCCGCGACCCACGGCAAGCCCAAAGCGCTGACCGGCGTCCAGCCCTTTCCGCTCACCGCCGTGACCCTGCTCCCCGGCGCCTTCAAGGACAACCAGTCCCGCAACACCGCCTATCTGCGCTTCGTGGACATCGACCGGCTGCTGCACACCTTCCGCCTCAACGTCGGCCTGTCCAGCGCCGCCCAGCCCTGCGGCGGCTGGGAGAGCCCCACCACGGAACTGCGCGGCCACAGCACCGGCCACCTCCTGTCCGGACTGGCCCTCACCTACGCGGCCACCGGCGACACCGCGCCGCGCGACAAGGGCCGCGCACTGGTTTCGGCGCTCGCCGCCTGCCAGGCCAGGTCCCCGGCCGCCGGCTACGGCCAGGGCTATCTCTCGGCGTTCCCCGAGAGCTTCTTCGACCGGCTGGAGGCCGGCACCGGAGTGTGGGCCCCGTACTACACCATTCACAAGATCATGGCCGGGCTCGTCGACCAGTACCGGCTCGCGGGCAACGCCGAGGCCCTTCAGACCGTGCTGCGCCAGGCCGCCTGGGTCGACACCCGCACCGGGAAACTGAGCTACGACCAGATGCAGCGGGTGCTGCAGACCGAGTTCGGCGGCATGAACGACGTCCTCGCCGATCTGCACGAGATCACCGGCGACAGCCGCTGGCTGAAGGTCGCCGAGCGCTTCACCCACGCCCGCGTCTTCGACCCGCTCGCCCGGAACGAGGACCGGCTCGCCGGATTGCACGCCAACACCCAGATCCCCAAGATGGTCGGCGCCATGCGGCTGTGGGAGGAGGGGCTCGACAGCCGCTACCGCACCATCGGCGAGAACTTCTGGAAGATCGTCACCGATCACCACACCTATGTCATCGGCGGGAACAGCAACGGGGAGGCGTTCCACGAGCCCGACGCCATCGCCGCCCAGCTCTCCGACAACGCTTGTGAGAACTGCAACAGCTACAACATGCTCAAGCTCACCCGGCTGATCCACTTCCACGCGCCGGAGCGCACGGATCTGCTCGACTACTACGAGCGCACCCTGCTCAACCAGATGCTGGGGGAGCAGGACCCGGACTCGGCCCACGGTTTCAACATCTACTACACCGGTCTCGCCCCCGGCTCCTTCAAACAGCAGCCGTCCTTCATGGGCACCGACCCCAACCAGTACTCCACCGACTACGACAACTTCTCCTGCGACCACGGCAGCGGCATGGAGACCCAGGCCAAGTTCGCCGACACCATCTACACCTACGCCGACCGCAGCCTGCTGGTGAACCTCTTCATCCCCTCCGAACTGCGCTGGCAGGACAAGGGCATCACCTGGCGCCAGACCACCGGCTTCCCCGACCAGCAGACCACCACCCTCACCGTCGCCTCCGGCGGCGCCTCCCTCGAACTGCGCGTCCGCATCCCCTCCTGGGCGGCGGGAGCCCGCGCCACGCTCAACGGCACCACCCTCGCCGACCGGCCGGAACCCGGCAGTTGGCTGATCATCGACCGCCAGTGGAGGACCGGCGACCGGGTCGAGGTGACCCTGCCGATGAAGCTGACGTTCGATCCCACCCCCGACGACCCCGATGTCCAGGCTGTGCTCTACGGGCCCGTCGTGCTCGCCGGGGCGTACGGCGGCCGCACCGGAATGACCATGCCACGCCTGGACAAGGGATCCGTGGCCCGGAGCGCCACCAGCCCCATGCGGTTCAGCGCCACGGCCAGTGGCGAGAGCGTGCCCCTGCTGCCGGTCGCCCGCGTCCACCACCAGCACTACAACGTGTACTGGCTGACGGGGCAGCCGCCCACCCCGCCGCCCGCCTTCGCCGCCTGGCACCGCTTCGACGAGACCTCCGGCACCACCGCCGCCGACGCCACCGGGCGCGGCAAGACCGCCCGGCTCACCGGTGGCGCCTCCTGGACGGCGGGCAGGACCGGCGGCGCGGTCGCCCTGAACGGCACGGACGGCCACGTCGTCCTCGCCGACGACCTCCTGGCCGGCGCCCGGGCGTACACCCTGGCCACCTGGGTCCGGCTGGACGGCACCCCCGCCGCCTGGACCCGGATCTTCGACATCGGCACCGGGGTGACCGCCAATATGTTCCTCACCCCCGTCGCCGACTCCGGGAAGCTGCGCTTCGCCATCACCGCGGGCGGCGGCGGAGCCGAGCAGCGCATCGAGGCCGCCCCGCTGCCCACCGGCCAGTGGGTCCACGTCGCCGTCGCCTACGGCACCGGCACCGCCGTCCTCTACGTCGGCGGGGGCGAGGTGGGACGCAATACCGCCATCACCGTCGAACCCGTCCACTTCGGCAACCACCTCCGCGCCGGCTACCTCGGCAAGTCGCAGTACCCGGACCCGTATCTCAAGGCCGCGTTCGACGACTTCCGCGTATACGGCAGAACGCTCAGCGGTAATGAGGTCGCCACTTTGGCCAGAAGCTGACAAGCTCAGGCGGGCGGGCCGTCCCCACGGCCTGCCCGCTCCCAACCGCACCGTACGGACAAGGACGACGCGCATGGTCCACCTCGCCGCCGAGAACCGCTACGACTCCATGCAGTACCAGCGCTGCGGACGCAGTGGTGTGCTGCTCCCGAAGGTCTCGCTCGGACTGTGGCACAACTTCGGCGACACCCACCCCCTGGAGACCCAGCGCGCTGTGCTGCGCCGCGCCTTCGACCTCGGTGTCACCCATATCGATCTGGCCAACAACTACGGTCCGCCGCCCGGCAGCGCCGAGACCAACTTCGGCTCGATCTTCGCCCAGGACTTCCGCCCCTATCGCGATGAGCTCTTCATCGCCAGCAAGGCCGGATACCTCATGTGGCCGGGGCCGTACGGCGAGTGGGGCTCGCGCAAGTACGTCCTGGCCAGCCTCGACCAGTCGCTGTCCCGGATGGGGCTGGACTACGTCGATGTCTTCTACTCCCACCGCTTCGACCCGGACACCCCGCTCGAGGAGACGATGGGCGCCCTCGACAGCGCGGTGCGCCAGGGCAAGGCGCTCTACGCGGGCCTGTCCAACTACCCGCCGGAGGCGATCGCCGAGGCCGCCGCGATCCTGAAGGACCTGCGCACCCCGTACCTGATCAACCAGCATCCGTACTCGATCCTCCAGCGCGGGGTCGAGGGCGGGGTGCTGCAGGCGTCCGCCGAGGCGGGCGTCGGGGTCATCGCCTTCTCGCCGCTGGCGCAGGGACAGCTCACCGACCGGTATCTGTACGGGGTGCCGGCCGATTCGCGGATGGCGCTCGGCCACTTCCTCAAGCGCGAGACGCTCACCGAGGAGCGGCTGTCCCTGCTGCACGCCCTCAACAAGCTCGCGGAGGGGCGCGGCCAGACCCTCGCCCAGCTTGCGCTCGCGTGGGTGCTGCGCGACCCCCGGGTGGTCTCGGTGCTGATCGGCGCGAGCAGCGTCGCCCAGTTGGAGCAGAACGTCTCGGTGCTGGACTCGCCCGCCTTCAGCGACGCCGAGCTGGCCGAGATCGACCGCCTCTCGGCCGAGGCGGGCATCGAGATTCCCTGACGGGGTTCGCTGACGTCCGCGGGCCGGGGATCGGCCCGGCCCGCGGACGGATAGCATGAGCGGTCACCCGAGACCGCCACGAACCGCCGCACGGAGACGCAACCTTGGCCACACAACGGATTCCGGTCATTCTCGTCACGGGTTTTCTGGGCTCCGGGAAAACGACGATGCTCAACCATCTGATGCGGGACAGCGCCGACACCCGCATCGGCGTCATCGTCAATGACTTCGGATCCATCAACATCGACGCCATGGCCGTCGCCGGACAGGTCGATTCGATGATCCCGATCGAGAACGGCTGTCTGTGCTGCGCGGCGGACGCCTCCGAGATGGACGAGATGCTCGAGCGGCTCACCGATCCGGAGCTGCGCATCGATGTCGTGGTGATCGAGGCCAGCGGCCTCGCCGAGCCACAGAGCATGATCCGTACGCTGCTGTCCAGCACCAATGAGCGGATCGTCTACGGCGGGCTGGTGGAGGTCGTGGACGCCGCGGAGTTCCCGGACACCCGCGTCCGCCACCCCGAGCTGGACCGCCATGTCCGCGCCGCGGACCTCATCGTGCTCAACAAGACCGACCGCGTCGCCGAGGACGAGCGGCGGGATCTTGTGGAGACCCTCCAGGAGATCGCCCCCGGTGCGCCGGTCCTGGCCGCCGCACATGGGCGCGTCGACCCCGCGCTCCTCTTCGACCGCCGGCCCCGCGAGACCTCCGAGGAAGGCTTCCGGCAGCTCTCGTTCGCCGATGTGTGGGGCGACGACGTGCCTGCCGACGACGAGTGCGGCGAGGACGTGTGCGGTGACGGCGACGACCACAGCCACCACCTCCACGCCGCCTACGAGAGCATGGAATTCAGCGCGGCCGAGCCGCTCCACCCGCGCCGGCTGATGGCCTTCCTCGACAGCCTCCCGGCGGGCCTCTACCGGGCCAAGGGGTTTCTCCACTTCGCGGGCGCGGGCCGGGAGCGGAAGTTCGCGCTGCACGCGGTCGGCTCGTATCTCCGCTTCCAGCCGTCGCCCTGGGAGCGCGGTGAGCCCCGCACCACCCAGCTCGTGATGATCGGCACCGGCATCGATGCCGACACCCTCACCAAGCGGCTGACCGAGTGCGTGGCGGCACCCGCGGAAGAGGTCGATGACTCGCACATGATGGGCGTGCTCCGCTATGTGGACGAGGCGGACTAGGGAAATCCCTGGAAACGGCGGTGCAACCCTGAGGCGGCGTCACGGGTCCTGGTGGGTGTACATGAGGTAAACGCTCATCAACGAGCAGGAGGATCTGTGCGCTCCCGTTCCCTCACCACCGTCGTGCGCTGCGCGACAGTGGCGGCACTTGTGACCACCCCCGCTTTACTCGCCCTGCCCTCGGCGGGCGCCGCCGAGGCCCGCACCGCCGCGGCCGACGCCCCCAAGGCCGACTTCAACAAGGACGGACGCGCCGACCTCGCCGTCTCCGCCCCCGCCGGAACGGTGGACGGCAAGGCCAAGGCGGGCTACGTCGCCGTGGTCTACGGCTCCGCCTCCGGTGCGGACACCGCCCACCGCCAGGTCATCAGCCAGGCCACCGAGGGCGTCCCCGGCGATCCCACCGCGTCGGCGTACTTCGGGGCCCATACGGTCGCCCGCGACCTGGACGGCGACGGCTACACCGATCTGGCGGTCCAGGCCGGTGACTCCCCGGCCATCACGGTCCTGTGGGGTTCGGCGAACGGTCTGACCGATGGCACCCGGCTGCCCGCCGGCAACGGCGACCACTGGGGCTCCAGCGACATCGTGGGCGGTGACTTCAACGGCGACGGCAAGGCCGACCTGGTCGATGTGGTCACCGTCGACGAGGGCTCGGAGGAGGAGAAGACCGGCCTGCGCGTCCGTCTCGGCCCGTTCACCCGCGACGGCAAGGACGCGGGCAGCTCCTTCTCCGACACCGGCAGGTTCGACGGGCCGACCAGTCTGACCGCGGGCGACATCACCGGCGACGGCAAGGACGACCTCGTCTCCACCCACGCCTTCGAGGAGATGTCCCAGTCCAGCCTGTTCTTCAAGGGGGACGACCAGGGCCTGTCGCCGAAGGTCAAGGACCTCACCGACGCCGCCTCCGCGACCATCGGCGACGTCGACAAGGACGGCCACGGCGATCTGGTGCTGCGCACGGTCCCGGGGAACGTCGTCGAGGACCTGCCGTACGACCACGGCACCCTGAAGGTCCTCTACGGCACCGCGTCGGGGCCGAGCACCACCCGCACCACGACCATCGACCAGAACACCGCGGGTGTCCCCGGCGTCAACGAGGACGGCGACCAGTTCGGCTACTCGCTCAGCTCCGGCGACGTCAACGGCGACGGCTACGCGGACATCGCCGTCGGCATCCCGTACGAGGCCCTGGAAGCCGGCCAGAAGGAAGCGGGCAGCGTCGTCCAGCTCTACGGCGGCCGGGGCGGGCTGTCCGGCACCGGAGCCCAGGCGTTCACCCAGGACACCGCCGGTGTCCCCGGTGCCGCGGAGGCGGGCGACCACTTCGGCATGGCGGTGCGGCTCGCCGACACCGACGGCGACGGCGAGGACGACCTGGCGGTGGGCGCCCCCGACGAGGACGGCGCCCAGTCCACCAGCGGTGCGGCATGGGTGCTGCGCGGCCAGTCCGGCGGCCTCACCACGGGCGGCGTCGTGTCCTTCGGGCCCGACTCCCTCGGGGCGCCGGAGGCCGGTGCGGCCCTGGGCGCGGGATTCCAGCAGTAGCCGGATTCCGGCGGTAGCCGCATCACCACGATGCTGAACTTCGCTTCGTGCGCGACTAGTTGACGATCCCTCAGATCTACTGGACGGTAGGTCCATGCCGACTCATGAGACGCGAGGGATACGGATCGGCCGCCCCCGACCGGGTCGCACTCGGTTGCTCGGGGTGGCCGTTGCGTTGCTGGCGGCGGCCGCGGCCCCGGGCACTCCGGCGGCCGCGGCCGAGGCGCCCTGGTTCGACGGCCGGGCGGCGGACCAGGTGACCGTGGACGGCACCCGGTTCGCCGACGGACACGGCCGCGAGGTCGTGCTGCGCGGCTTCAATGTGTCCGGCGAGACCAAACTGGAGGAGAACGGCGGGCTCCCGTTCGCCACCACCGCCGACGCCAGGACATCCGCCGCCGCCATGCGGAACCTGACCGGAGCCAACGCGGTGCGCTTCCTGCTGTCCTGGGCACACGCCGAGCCCGAGCCCGGCCAGGTGGACACCGGCTATCTGGAGAAGGCCACCGCGCAGATGAAGGCGTTCCTGGACGCCGGAATCCGGGTCTTCCCCGACTTCCACCAGGACCTGTACTCCGGCGCTCTCTTCGACAAGGAGAGCTGGTACAGCGGCGACGGCGCGCCCAACTGGGTCATCGACGCGGGCGGATACCCCAGGGAGTCCTGCGGCATCTGCGTCCACTGGGGCCAGAACATCACCCAGAACCAGGCGGTCATGAACGCCACCCGCGACTTCTGGCACAACCGCGCCCTGACCACCGGCGCGGGCACCGTCCGCGTCCAGGACGCCTTCCTGGACACCGCCGAGACGACCATGGCCTACCTCGCCCGGCACCTCACCGACGACCAGTTCACCCGCGTCGTCGGCTTCGACCCGCTCAACGAGCCGTACGCGGGCGCGTACGACGACGGCCAGAACAGCCGCACCTGGGAGAAGAGCGTGCTGTGGCCCTTCTACGAGAATTTCCGCGCCCGCATGGACGCCGCGGGCTGGCAGGACAAGCCCGCCTTCGTGGAGCCCAATATGTTCTGGAACTCCAACCTGGACTTCCAGCGCCAGGAGGGCGGCCTCCTCGACGCCGGAAAGCCCGGCCCCGACTACGTCTTCAACACCCACTACTACGACCAGAAGGCCATCTCCGGCATCTTCATGCCCGGCAAGGCGGCCGACGGCCAGTACGCGGGCGACTTCGGCGCCCTGCGCGACCGCTCCACCGCCCTGGACCTTCCGGCCGTCATGAGCGAGTTCGGCCACCCGCTGACCGGCTTCACCTCCGACAAGGCCCCCACCGTCGTCAAGGGCATGTACCAGGCACTGGACTCCCGGCTCCCCGGCGCCACCTGGTGGACCCGGCCGGCCGCCTCCGGCGCCGTGCTCTCCTCCACCCAGTGGCAGTGGGACATCTACAGCAGCCGCCACCACGAGGCCATGAACGGCAACACCGGCAAGGTCCTCACCGAGGGCGACGCCTGGAACGGCGAGGACCTCTCGGCCGTCCGCCTCGACGACTCCGGCAACGCCGGGCTGCGCCAGGACGCACGGCTGCTCGACCGGCTCTATCCGCGCGCCGTCGCGGGCCGCACCCTCGCCTTCACCTTCGAGGACCGCTCACGCGACGGCTCCACCACGCTGAGCTGGAACCGCATCCCCGGCAGCCTGCCGAACGTGGCCAAGCTGACCGGCTCCGGGCGCTACGGCATGCTGGTGTGGCGCTCCGACGGCGACACCGAAGCGCCCACCGAACTGCGGCTGCCCCGCGACTTCGACCCCGACCGGACCACCGTCGTCTCCGATCTGGGCACCGTCACCGGGCCGCCCGCGTACACCGCACACGGCCACACCGCCGACCACCCCATCGCCGCCGCCGCGGAGCCCGGCGGCACCGACGCGCGCCGGCTGGTGCTCTCCGCCCCGGCCGACGCGGGCACCGGCACCGTGCACTACGCGCTGATCGCCGACGGCACCGCCGCCCCCTCGGCGGAGCTGCGCGCCGCCGCCCAGCGCGAACTGACGGCGTGGGCGGCGGAGGCAGGCTTCTGAGCCCCTACCAGCGAGGGTGCACCCGGGCCCGGAGCCGCCGGTCGTACAGATCGCCGACGGCGTCCAGCGTGGCGTCCGGCAGCGGGGGCAGCCCGGCCGCGTCCGCGTTCGCCCGAGCCTGCTCGGGCGAACGCGCCCCCGGGATGACCGAGGTCACGCCCGGCTGCTGGACGATCCACCGCAGCGCGGTCTGCGCGGGGGTGGCCCCCTGGGGCGCCAGCTCCGCGAACTCCACCGCCGCCTCGAGACCCTCCTCGAAGCCCACGCCCGAGAACGTCTCGCCCTGGTCGAACGCCTCGCCGTGCCGGTTGAAGGTGCGGTGGTCGTTCTCGGCGAAGACGGTGTCCCTGGTGTACTTCCCCGACAGCAGACCGGACGCCAGCGGCACCCGCGCGATGATCCCCACACCGGCTTCACGCGCGGCCGGCACCACCTCCTCCAGCGGCTTGAGCCGGAACGGGTTGAGGATGATCTGCACGCTCGCCGTCCCAGGGCGCGCTATCGCCGCCAGCGCCTCCGCACACGTCTCGACGCTCACCCCGTACCCCGCCACACGCTCCTCCGCCACCAGCGTGTCCAGCGCGTCGAAGACCGCCGCCGAGGAGTGCACCGGGGACGGCGGGCAGTGCAGCTGCACCAGGTCCAGGGTGTCCACCCCCAGATTGGCCCGCGAACGGTCGGTCCACGCGCGGAAGTTGTCCAGCGTGTAGTTCTCCTCGAGCTGCGGCAGCCGCCGCCCCATCTTGGTCGCCACGAAGATCCCGGCGTCCGGACGCTCCCGCAGATACCGCCCGATGAGCTGCTCGCTGCGCCCGTCCCCGTACACATCGGCGGTGTCGAAGAACGTCACGCCCGCTTCGACGGCCGCGTCCAGCACGGCCAGGGCGTCCTGCTCGCCGACCTCGCCCCAGTCCGCGCCCAGCTGCCAGGTTCCCAGGCCCACGACCGAGACCTTCCGGCCGAGCCGGCCGAACTCACGCTGCTCCATGCTCCCTCTTCTCTCCTGCTGCGACGCTCACCGTACCCCCGCTCACCAGTCGTGCACCGTGCCGTCCGCCAGCCGGTTCACCGGCAGATAGGCGGGCTGGTACGGGAACCGCCCGGCGGCCTCGGTGTCCAGCTCGACGCCCAGCCCCGGGGTGTCGGACGGGTGCAGCAGCCCGTCCTCGAAGCGGAAGGAGGTGCGGAAGACCTCCAGGGTGTCGGCGGTGTGCGGCATGTACTCCTGTATGCCGAAGTTGTGGATGGCCAGATCCAGATGGAGCGCCGCGGCCATGCCCACGGGGGAGATGTCGGTCGGGCCGTGTATTCCGGACTTGATCCCGTAGACCGCGGCCAGGTCCAGCAGTTTGCGCATGGCGGTGACCCCGCCGGTGTGGGTCACCGCCGAGCGCACATAGTCGATCAGCCGCTCGCTCAGCAGGGTGGTGTAGTCGTGGACGTGGTTGAAGACCTCGCCGATGGCCAGCGGGGTGGTGGTGTGCTGTCGGATGAGCCGCAGCGCCGTCTGGTCCTCGCCGGGTGTGGCGTCCTCCAGCCAGAACAGGTCGTACGGCTCCAGCGCCTTGCCGAGCCGGGCCGCCTGGATGGGTGTCATCCGGTGGTGGCCGTCGT
Organism: Streptomyces violaceusniger Tu 4113; assembly: GCF_000147815.2. Taxonomy (NCBI): domain Bacteria; kingdom Bacillati; phylum Actinomycetota; class Actinomycetes; order Kitasatosporales; family Streptomycetaceae; genus Streptomyces; species Streptomyces violaceusniger. Next base: position 4,778,121 of record NC_015957.1, read on the forward strand.
GCAGCAGCGGCAGCTCCGGGCCGAACTCCTGCCGTACGGCCTCGAACACCGTCGGCACATGGCGCAGATAGGCCCGGGTGTCCCAGCTCTCCTCGGCGGGCAGCACGCGGGGCCCCGACCCCCGGCGCGCGGGTTCGTAGTCGTAGCGCTCCCCGCCGCCCGCACTGGAGGAGGCCACCCCGTAGACCGAGGCCAGCCCCGGGATGCCGGTCTGCACGCGGATCGCGCGATAGCCCTGCGCCAGATGGGCGCGGATGGAGTCGAGCAGCTCGGGGACGTCCCGGCCGGAGGCGTGTCCGTAGGCCAGCGCACCGCTGCGCGAGGCCCCGCCCAGCAGTTGGTACAGCGGCATCCCGGCGGCCTTGGCCTTGATGTCCCACAGCGCCGTGTCGACGGCCGCGATGGCGGCCATGGTCACCGGACCCCGCCGCCAGTACGCCCCGCGGTACAGATACTGCCAGGTGTCCTCGATGCGCGAGGCGTCCCGGTCGAGCAGCAGCGGCACCACGTGGTCCCGCAGATACGAGGCGACGGCCAGCTCACGGCCGTTGAGCGTGGCGTCCCCCAGACCTGTGACCCCGTCCTCGGTGACGATGCGCAGGGTGACGAAATTGCGCCCCGGACTGGTGATGACGACCTCGGCCGACTCGATCCTCACCGCATACCCCATTCCCCTTGTTCCGCTTGGTCGGTCCCTTCCGGCGAGCACGCCGTACGGGCAGCTCTACCCGCTTCCCGCCGCCGGGATCCGGGCGCGACGGCCCGCCTCCCGCCCCCTCGTCAGCTCCCCCGCCCGCGGGTAGCGTGGCGGCATGCTGTGACACCCGCCCCGCCCCCGGGGCCCGCCGGGACACCTCCTTCGCGCCGCCCGCACGTCATCAGATATCGAAGGAGGCATCCGCCATGACCACCCTCACCGTCGCCCTGCTCCAACTCGCCCCGCCCGGGCCCGAGTTGTCCATGAACCTCGCCCTCGGCGAGGCGGCCTGCCGCCGGGCCGCGGCCATGGGCGCCGACATCGCGCTCTTCCCCGAGATGTGGAGCAACGGCTATAGCTGCTCCGTCCCGGACGGCTTCACCCCTGGCGATCGCTACCGCCATCCGTCGCTGTGGGACGAGGCCCCGGCGGCGCCGCGGCCCCGGGCCGTCTGGCTCGGCGAGCCGATAACCCGCGACTCGCCCTTCGTCACCCGCTTCCGTGAGCTGGCCGCCGAGCTGGAGATGGCCATCGCGCTCACCTATCTGGAGCGCTGGGACGGGGCGCCGCGCAACACCCTCTCCCTCATCGACCGGCACGGCCGCCTGGTCCTGACCTACGCCAAGGTGCACACCTGCGTCTTCGACCTGCCCGAGGCCGCGCTGACCCCGGGGGAGGGGTTCGAGGTGTGCGCCCTGGACACGGCGGTGGGCGAGGTGATGACCGGGGCGATGATCTGTTACGACCGCGAGTTCCCGGAGAGCGCCCGCGCCCTGATGCTGGCCGGAGCCGAGATCGTCCTCACCCCGAACGCGTGCGAGCTGGAGATCAACCGGCTCTCCCAGTTCCGCTCCCGCGCGGGGGAGAACATGACCGGTATGGCCATGGCCAACTATGCCGGTCCGGGCTGGGGCCACTCCGTCGCCCATGACGGCGTCGCCTTCGCCGGCGGGCGGTCGCGGGACACCCTGGTGGTCGAGGCGGGCGAGGCCGAGGGGGTCTATCCTGCGGTCTTCGACCTCGACGCGCTGCGCGACTGCCGGCGCCGGGAGACCTGGGGGGACGCCTTCCGCCGCCCCGCCGCCTACCGGAGCCTGACGGACCGTGAAGTGCGCCCACCATTTGTCCGGCTGGGACCCGAGGGCGAACCGGTCCCCGGCCGCAGCCTCCCGTAGTGCGGGAAAGTCTTGTCAAGTACCTACAAAAACATGATCTGAGCTGGGGCGATTGCTGACGGGGTACCTGGTGAGTAGGGTGTCCCGCATGTCAGCACTCAACGTGGAATTCAGCGATCGGGAACTTGAGGACCTCCGCCAGATCGCCAAGGAACGCGGTACGACGATGAAGGCCCTCGTCCGGGAGGCGACCGTGGCCGACATCGCGCGGCACCGCGCTCTGCAGGAGGGTGCCGAGGTCTTCCGGCGGTTCTTCGCGGACAACGCGGACGCCTTCGCGGACGCGTTCCCCGACGACGAGCACCGCCATCCCGGGCAGGCCGCCTGACCATGGTCCCGCTGCTGCATATCGACGTCCCCTGGCTGCTCCAGCGCCATGAGGAGGTCATGCCGGAACAGCCGGCCATCTCGGACTTCTCGGGTCTGGTCGCCGCCGTCGCCCGCCACCGGGTGGACCCGCCGCGCCTGGGGGTCGATCCCGACCCGGCATGGCGGGCCGCGGCCCTGCTGCACACCATCGCGCTGCTCAGACCGCTCCCGGCGAGCAACGCACGGTTCGCCGCCGCGACCGCGGTGGCCTATATGCACGCCTCGGGCGAGGGCATCGACCCGCCGTACGGGGCGCTGATCGATCTGGTCCGCGACATCCTCTCCAGCAAGGCCGATGTGTTCGACGCCGCCGGCCGCATCCGCTCCTGGCGGATCTGAGGGGAAAACGGACCGGCGGGGGCTCGGGGGATCAGTCGACGTCACCGCGTGTGGTGCCGACCTTGAGGTCGTCGATGTAGTTGACCACGCGGCTGTTCTCGGCCCCGTACACCCCCCACTTGGGGTCGTTGCTGCTGTCGAAGGTGCGGCAGGCCCACCGGGTGGTGCCGTCGCTGAACTTCTGCTGCTGACCGTTGACCCAGAGCTCGACCCAGCCGCCCTTGGTCTCGTCGGACAGATGCAGCCCGATGGTGTAGTGGTTCCAGGTGTTCGCCGAGGCCGGGGTCGACCAGATGGTGAAGACCTGGTTGCCGGGCTGCCGCTGGATCATTGTGGTCCGGCCGCCGAGCGTCTTCAGGACCACCGGCCAGTTCTGGATGTGATCCCCGTAGGACTTCCACTGGAAGGTGGCGTTGTTGTCGACCGTGCTGGAGAGCTTGCTCGACCAGCCGAACCAGTAGGTCCCGCCGTTCTGGAAGGCGTATTTCGAGCCGCCCACCGCGATGCCATGGCTTTCGCAGCGATTGCTGCCGCTCGGCTTGTCGTACTTCCAGATCTTGCCGAGCTGTCCGTCCGAGACGGCGGTGACACTGCCGGGGGAGTCGCAGTTCAGCAGGCCGTAGATCTTGGTGCCGCCGGAGGCGTCGCCGTCCCAGATGGACGCGGCGTCCGCGGGCCAGGCGAAGGCGAGACCCGCGACCGCCACGGCCGCGGGTACGGCGAACCGGAGCCCGGAGATGCGCTGGGTGGACCGTAAGGAAGCCATGCCACTCCTTGGGAAGGCCCCCGTTCGATGGTGTGCGCACCGTACTGGAGCCGCCCGAATTGGTCCATACCTGTCCCGCGCATCGTGCCGGGCCCGTCTCTCGCGTCAGCCGGCCGAGCCGAGCTCCTCGGCCAGCGCCTGCTTCTCCAGCGTCTCCCGCCGCTCCTCGGCCGGGGCGTGTCCGGCCGCCTCCGCCGCCTGGACCCGCTCGGCCTCGGCGAGCAGCGAATGCCCGGTGGCCAGGACGCCGATGCCCAGCGCGACCGCCGCGGCCCCGATGTAGAAGGGCAGATGCACCCCGCTGTGCTCGGCGATCTTGCCTGCGGCGTACGGGGCCAGGCCGCCGCCGATGAAGCGGACGAAGCCGTAGGAGGCGGAGGCGACGGGCCGCTCCACGGGGGCGACGGTCATCACCGCCTGGGTGGTGATGGTGTTGTTGATCCCGATGAAGGCGCCGGCCACGATCACCGCCACGATCAGCGTCGTCTTGGAGTCGGTGAACAGGCCGATGACGAGGATGTCGAGCGCGAACAGCGCCAGGTTCAGATACAGCGAGCGGGCTATGCCGAGCCGCGACTGCAGCCACGGGGCGCCGAAGACCGAGAAGAAGGCGACGAGCAGACCCCAGCCGGTGAAGACATAGCCGAGCTCATGGGTGCCCAGGTCCATCGGGAACGGCGCGTAGCCCAGCACCGTGAAGAAGCCCCAGTTGTAGCAGAGCGCGGTCAGCCCCATGGTGAGCAGTCCGCGGTGGCGCAGCGCCTTGATCGGGTCGGCGATCGAGGCCCGGCGCGCCGGGGTCGGGGTGGGTTGGACCAGCACGATGGTCGCGATCAGCGCGATGGCCATCAGGGCCGATACGCCGAAGAACGGCCCGCGCCAGCTGATCCCGCCGAGCTCACCGCCCAGCAGCGGCCCGATCGCGATGCCGATGCCCAGGGCGGTCTCGTAGAGGATGATCGCGCCCGCGAAGCCACCGCTGGCCGAGCCGACGATGACGGCGAGCGAGGTGGCGATGAACAGGGCGTTGCCCAGGCCCCATCCGGCGCGGAAGCCGACGATGCCGTCGATGCTGCCGGACGCCCCGGCCGCCGCGCTGAAGAGCACGATGACCACCAGACCGGCCACCAGGGTGCGCTTGGCGCCGATGCGGCTGGAGACGAACCCGGTGACCAGCATGGCGACGGCGGTCACCACCAGATAGCTGGTGAACAGCAGTGACACCTGGCTCGGCGTGGCATGCAGCTGGGAGGAGAGGGAGGGCAGGATCGGATCCACGAGGCCGATGCCCATGAAGGAGATCACGCAGGCGAAGGCGACCGCCCATACGGCCTTCGGCTGCTTGAAGGGGTTGGGGGCGCTGGGATGAGCGGACAAGAGCTGCTCCGTCGTTCAGGGTCCCAGCCGTGACGACATGGCAATGCCGTGGCGCGGCAGGGTGCCGGTTGATCAGGAAGCGGTACTCCCCGGGGCCTTCCGCGCCCGTGCCGCGTTGTCGACCAGTCGCTGGAAGGCGGGGGCGGCGGCGTGGACGGCGGTGGCGAGTGCCTGTTGGTCCTCGGGGGAGAGGGTGGCCAGCAGTTCGGCGAGCCGGTTCGTACGGCCGCGGCGCCGCTCGGCGAGCAGCTCCCGACCGGCGTCGGTGATCGCCACCAGCACCACCCGCCCGTCGTGCGGATCGTCGACCCGGGTCGCCAGACCCTGCCGCTCCAGCCGCTGGATGAGCTGGGTCATCGAAGGCTGGGTGACACCCTCGTCGGCGGCCAGGGCCGTCAGCCGGGAGGGGCCTTCCCGGCTGAGCCGGCCGAGGGTCGAGGCCGTGGTGAAGCTGATGTCCCGGTTGGTCAGATGGCGCACTGCGAGGAACGCCAGCTGCTCCAGCGCCTCCGCGACCTGCTCACGGGTCGCGGGGACGTCGGGTTCCCGGGGGCCGGACTGCTGTGTGTATTCCACATCTAGATTTATATCATGCCTCTATATAGGCAGCCTATGTAGATGGCTGTGCAGAGCCTCACAGCCGTCCAGGGCGCTTGCGGGAAGGCCGCCTCAGCGGAAGATTCCGGTGTGGCCGAGGGAGTAGCGGCCGGGCTGGGGATAGACCGCGAGCCCGTGCGGACCGCCGCCGACCGGGATCCGGGCGCGCAGCCGGCCGTTGCGGGTGTCGATCGCGTAGACCTCGGCGTTGTAGCGGCCCGAGAGCCACAGCACCTTGCCGTCGCTGGACACCCCGCCCATGTCGGGGCTGCCGCCGCCGGGGAGCCGCCACCGCTGCACCAGCTTGCCGGTCTTGAACGACAGCACCGAGATGGTGCCCTCGCCGCGGTTGGAGATGTACATGGAACGGGAGTCGCGGCTGACGTAGAGGCCGTGCGTGCCCTTTCCGGTGGGCAGCAGCCGCGGCTTGCCGAAGGTGTCGCCGTTGAGCACCCACAGCCCGTTCGCCACCATGTCGGCGATGTACCACGTCTTGCCGTTGGGCGAGATCTTGACGTCCTGCGGCATGGACCCGGCGATCGGCAGCCGCTGCTTGGCGACCACCTTCTTCTTCGCCGTGTCCACCTTCAGCAGCTCACCGGAGAACTCGCACGAGACGATGAAGTAGCGCCCGTCCGGCGAGAAGTCGGCGTGGTTGACGCCATAGCAGTCCACCGGCACCGACTTGACCACCTTCATGGTGTGCGCGTTCCGGAAGACCAGCGCCCGGTCCATGGAGGCCATCACCACGGCGTACTTTCCGTCCGGGGTGAAGTAGAGGTTGTACGGGTCGTGGACGTCCACCGGGCGGCCGACCCGGCCGCTGGCGGGGTCGATGGGGGTGAGGATGTTGCCCAGGTCGTTGTTGACCCACAGCGTCTTCAGATCCCACGAGGGCACCACGTGCTGCGGCTGATGGCCCACCTGGATGGTGCGGACGACCTTGAACTTCTTCGGATCGATGACGCTCACCGTGTCCGAGAGCGTATTGGGCACGTAGACCCGGGACGGAAAGTCCTTCACCGCCCGGGCCAGCTTCCCCGGCCGGTCGGCCGCGTAGAGGTCACGGGGATCCAGCGGGGGCGGCATCCCCGGCAGCAGCCGGGCCAGCGCGGCCTTCTTCTTCGCCGCGGCCACCGCCTCGAGCGCGCTCTGCCGCGCCGACGCCGACTTCGCCCGGTCGGGCCGGTGCTCACTGGTGGAGGCGCAGGACGGTACCGCGGCCCCGCACAGCAGCAGGACCGCCGCGGCCCGGACCGTGGCGCGCCGCCGGAGCGCGCGGGAGTGGGAGCGGGACGAGCCACGGGCCACGGGTTCCTCCAGCGGTGAGGGTGGGCATCGGCCGTCACCCGCACCGTGGCCGGCCATGGCCTCACCCTGGCACCGCCCCCGCTCACCGGCATCCGCCCGCGGCCAAGCGGGGGAGGGGCGTACCGCCCTCGGCCGAAGCGGCCGGGCCGCACGGGCGTAGGATCGCGGCCGACTCCGGGGAAGGCCCCGGGACTTCGCGCGGAGGGGGACGGACAGTGCGTTTCGGACTGCTGGGCACCGGACACTGGGCGGCCGAGACCCACGCGGCGGCGCTCGCCGCGCACCCGGTGGCCGAACTCGCCGGGATCTGGGGCCGCGACCCGGCGAAGGCACAGGCGCTGGCGGACCGCTGGGGCACCCGCGCCCACCCGGACGCCGACGCGCTGATCGCCGACGTGGACGCCGTGGCCATCGCCCTCCCTCCGGACATCCAGAGCGGCCTCGCCGAGCGGGCCGCGCTGGCCGGGCGCCATCTGCTCCTGGACAAGCCGCTGGCCTTCAGTACCGAGGAGGCGGACCGGATCGTGCGCGCCGTGGACGAGCGCGCACTGGCCTCGGTGGTGTTCTTCACCAACCGCTTCGCGGCGCCCGTCGAGACCTTCCTCCAGGAGACCGCGGCGGCCGGTGGCTGGGACGGCGGCCGGGCCACCGCCTTCGCCTCGATCTTCCAGCCCGGCGGCCACTACGGCGGATCCCACTGGCGGCGGGAGCGCGGCGGGCTGTGGGACGTCGGCCCGCACTCCCTGTCCGTCCTGCTCCCGGTCCTCGGCCCGGTGGCCGAGGTCACCGCCCTCGACGGGCCGCGCGGCGCCGCGCATGTGCTGCTGCGCCACGACTCCGGCGCCATCGGCACGCTCGCGCTCACCCTGGACGCCCGGCCCGCCGCCCAGGGTTTCTCCTGCGACTTCTACGGCGAGCGGGGGATCGCCGCGGTCCCCGACGCCGGGACCACCGCGGTGGCCGCCTTCGCCACGGCCGTCGACCGGCTGCTGAGCGGTGCCCGTAATGGCGGCGCGGCCGACCCCTGCGACGTGCGGTTCGGCCGCGAGGTCGTCGCCGTCCTGGAGGCCGCCGACCGCTCCCGCCGCGAGGGGCGCACCGTCGCACCACGCTGAGTGAGGGTGACGACGCACTGAGTGGCGGAAAGTCCCGGTCCCGCCGTCACGCCCGCATAATCCGGCGTTCCCGGGGGAATCGGGGGCCATGACCAAGCTCAGCCTGCCCGATTCCATCCGGGCCTGCCTGTTCGACCTCGACGGCGTGCTGACCAGGACCGCGGTGGTGCACGCGGCGGCGTGGAAGCAGATGTTCGACGAGTTTCTGCGGCGCCGCGACGGCCCCTCCTATCGTCCCTTCGACTCGGCCCGCGACTACGACGAGTACGTGGACGGCCGTCCACGCGCCGACGGGGTGCGCACCTTCCTGGCCTCCCGGGACATCGACCTCCCCGAGGGCGAACCGGACGATCCGCCCGACGCGGACACCGTGCACGGCCTGGGCAACCGCAAGAACATCCTGGTCCTGGAGAAGATCCGCGAGGAGGGAGTCGAGGCGTACCCGGGCTCGGTGCGCTTCGTGAAGGCCGCGCGCGCCGGGGGCCTGCGGACCGCGGTCGTCTCCTCCAGCGCCAACTGCCGCGATGTGCTGATCGCCGCCGGTATCGAGGACCTCTTCGAGGTGCGGATCGACGGTGTGGTCGCCGCCGAGCGCAAGCTGCCCGGCAAACCGCACCCCGACACCTTCCTGGAGGCCGCACGGGAGCTGGACACCGCCCCCGAGGCGGCCGCCGTCTTCGAGGACGCCCTGGCGGGCATGGAGGCCGGGCGCTCGGGGCACTTCGGCTGTGTCGTCGGCGTGGACCGGGTGGGCCAGGCCGACGCGCTGCGCGCCCACGGAGCCGACATCGTGGTCAAGGATCTCGCCGAGCTGCTGGAGGACGACTCGTGATCACCGATTCCTCGTATGTCGTCGACCCCTGGGCGCTGCGGGAGATCGATCTCCGGCTCGATCTGCTGCCCCAGAGCGAATCGGTCTTCGCGCTCTCCAACGGCCATATCGGCTGGCGCGCCAATCTCGACGAGGGGGAGCCCCACGGGCTCCCCGGTTCCTATCTCAACGGCGTCTACGAACGGCGTCCGCTGCCCTACGCCGAGGCCGGATTCGGCTTTCCCGAGGCCGGCCAGACCATGATCAACGTCACCAACGGCAAGATCATCCGGCTGTTGGTGGACGACGAGCCCTTCGATCTGCGCTACGGACGGCTGCGCTCCCATGAGCGCGTGCTCGACCTGCGCGCCGGGGTGCTGCACCGCACCTGCGAATGGACCTCCCCCTCCGGCACCAGCGTGCGGGTCCGTTCCACCCGGCTGGTCTCCCTCACCCAGCGGGCCATCGCCGCCGTCGCCTACGAGGTGGAGGCGGTCGACGCCCAGATCCGCGTCGTCGTACAGTCCGAACTGGTCGCCAACGAGCAGCTTCCCGAACGCGCCGGCGACCCCCGGGTGGCGGAGGCCCTGGAGTCCCCGCTGAATCCCGAGGAGAACGCCGCCAACGACAAGCGGCTGCGGCTGATCCACTGCACCGAGGACAGCGACCTGCGGGTCGCGGCAGCCGCCGACCACCTGATCACCGGGCCGCCGCCCACCCGCCACGCCAGCGAGAGCGGCGACGACGTCGCCCGCCTGACCATCACCTCGGTGCTGGAGCCGGGCCAGGTCCTGCGGCTGGAGAAGCTGGTGGCCTACGGCTGGTCGGGCGCCCGCTCGCTGCCCGCCGTACGGGACCAGGTCGAGGCCGCGCTCGCCGGGGCCGCCAGCACCGGCTGGCGCGGCCTGGTGGACCAGCAGCGCGCATGGCTGGAGGACTTCTGGTCCCGCGCCGATGTGGAGGTCGAGGGCGACGCCGAGATCCAGCAGGCCGTGCGCTTCGCCCTCTTCCACGTCCTGCAGGCCGGCGCCCGCGCCGAGGAACGGGCCATCCCCGCCAAGGGCCTCACCGGCTCCGGCTACGACGGCCACACCTTCTGGGACACCGACACCTTCGTCCTGCCCCTGCTCACCTACACCTTCCCCGAGTCCGTGGCCGAGGCGCTGCGCTGGCGCCAGTCCATCCTGCCCGCCGCCCGGGAGCGGGCCCAGCAGTTGGGCCACGATGGCGCCACCTTCCCCTGGCGCACCATCGAGGGCTCCGAATGCTCCGGTTACTGGCCGGCCGGCACCGCGGCCTTCCACGTCAACGCCGATGTGGCGGACGCGGTGGTGCGCTATGTCGCCGCCACCGGCGACGACGAGTTCGAGCGCGAGACCGCCGTGGAACTGCTGGTGGAGACCGCCCGGCTGTGGCGCTCCCTCGGCCACCACGACCACCACGGCCGCTTCCACATCGACGGGGTGACGGGCCCCGACGAGTACAGCGCCATCGCCGACGACAACGTCTACACCAACCTCATGGCCCAGTCGAATCTGCGGGCCGCCGCGGACATCATCGAACGCCACCCGGACAAGGGCTCCGAACTGGGTGTCGACGACGAGGAGGCCGCCGCCTGGCGGGACGCGGCCGAGTCCATGTCTGTCCCGTACAACAAGACCCTGGGCGTCCACGAGCAGTCGGCGGACTTCACCGGCCATCAGGAGTGGGACTTCCAGAGCACCCGCGCCGACCAGTACCCGCTGATGCTCCATTTCCCCTACTTCGACTTGTACCGCAAACAGGTCGTCAAGCAGGCCGACCTGGTGCTGGCGATGTATCTGCGCGGCGAGTGCTTCACCGAGGAGCAGAAGGCACGCAACTTCGACTACTACGAACGGCTGACGGTCCGGGACTCCTCCCTTTCCGCGTGCACCCAGGCCGTCATGGCCGCCGAGGTCGGCCATCTGCGACTCGCCTACGACTACTTGGGCGAGGCGGCCCTGATGGACCTGAAGGACCTGGAGCACAACACCCGCGACGGTCTGCACATCGCCTCGCTCGCCGGCACCTGGATCGCCCTGGTCGCCGGATTCGGCGGGATGCGGCACCGGGACGGCAGGCTGGAGTTCTCGCCCAAGCTGCCCGAGAAGCTGGCCCGGCTCGCCTTCACCATGCAGGTGCTGGGCCGCAGGCTGCGCGTGGAGATCACCGGCCGCAGTGTCACCTACTCGCTGACCCAGGGCGCCCCCATGGAAATCCGGCACTACGGCCGGCCCATCACCGTCTCCGAAAAGACCCCCCAGACCTGTGACATCGCCGAGCTGACGGCACGTCCCGAACCCCACCAGCCCCCCGGCCGACGCCCGAACCGCCGCACTTGAGGCGCGGAGGCACACACAGCGCGGACGCCGCACACAGCGAGGAGCGCACCATGGACCCCCTGGAGGCCCTGGACCGGATCGCGTTTCTCCTGGAGCGTGCCCAGGCGCCGACCTACCGGGTGCGTGCCTTCCGCACGGCCCAGGCGGTGCTCGCCGGTCTGGACCCCCAGGAGGTGGAGCGGCGTGCCGCGAACGGCACCCTCCGGTCGCTCAAGGGGCTCGGCCCGAAGACCGCCCAGGTGGTCCAGGAGGCGCTGAAGGGCCAGGTGCCCGGGTATCTGGCGAAGCTGGAGGCCGAGGCCGACGAGTCCGAGTCCGAGCTCGACGAGGAGGCGGCGAAGCTGTGCGCCGCGCTGCGCGGGGACTGCCATATGCACTCCGACTGGTCCGACGGCGGTTCCCCGATCGAGCTGATGGCCCGTACGGCGGCGCGGCTGGGGCACGCATGGGCGGTGCTCACCGACCATTCCCCGCGGCTGACGGTGGCCCGCGGCCTCTCGGCGGACCGGTTGCGCGCCCAACTGGACGTGGTGGCGGAGTTGCGCGCGAAGCTGGCTCCTTTTCAGCTGCTCACCGGGATCGAGGTGGACATCCTGCCCGACGGTTCCCTGGACCAGGAGCCGGAGCTGCTGGACCGGCTGGATGTGGTGGTGGCCTCCGTCCACTCCAAACTGCGCATGGACGCTCGCCCCATGACCCGCCGGATGGTCACCGCCGTCAGCGATCCGCTGGTCGATGTGCTGGGCCACTGCACCGGACGGCTGCTCGGCGGAAAGCGCGCCGAGTCCGTCTTCGACCATGAGGAGGTCTTCGGCGCGTGTGCGGAGGCGGGCACCGCCGTGGAGATCAACTGCCGTCCGGAGCGGCTGGATCCACCGCGCAGGCTGCTGCGCGAGGCCGTCCGGGCGGGGACCTTCTTCTCCATCGACACCGACGCCCACGCACCCGGCCAGCTCGACTGGCAGCGCAACGGATGCGCCCGGGCCGCGCAATGCGGGGTGCCGGTGGAGCGCGTCATCACCACCTGGACGGCCCGGCAACTGGTGGAGTGGACCCGCACACGCAGGCCTCCGCGCCGGGCGAGCTGACGGCCTCCGTCAGCCATGCGCGTCAGCGGCCATACGCGAAATGCACGATGAATTCACCTATGTGCGGTAAGTCCCCACATCATCTCCCTCGGCCGGGCTACCGTACAGGCGTCGCACGCCCCGCCGGGGGCGTGGCGTACCGGGGGGAACGCATGACGGACATGACGGAGCTGGACGACGCCGCCGTCGAGCGGATCCTGACGATGGTCGACGCCTCGGCGCTCGCCGTCGCCGAGGACGAACACGAGGAGCTCTTCGAGGAGTTCGCCGAGGAGACGCGCGCCCGTCGGCGGGTGCCCGGCGCCGGGGAGTTCTTCGACGACCTCAGCGGGGCGCCCGCGGTCGACACCCATGTGTACCTCACCATCGGGCTGTCCGTGCTCGGCCAGATCGCCTTCACGGTGCTCTCGACGGCGACCGACATGGCCGTCCAGCGCGGACTGCGGGACGCCGGCGGCCATCTCAAGCGCTGCCTGCGCGGCGACGCCGCCACCGGCGGGACGGACACGGGGGAGGACGAGGACAGTACGGCGGGGCTCGCCCGGCGGGTGACGGTGGAGCTGATGCTTCCCCCGGAGGTGGACCCGGACACGGTACGGGCCGTCGTACGGATCCAGGCGGAAGCGCTCATCCGCTCCGAACCCGGCCCCGACGACGAACCCGACGGCGACCCCGGCGACGCCGCGGACCCCGCCGGGGGTGTCCGAATGAGGGATGGTCAGGGACGGTCGCAGGTCGACAGGCCGGGCCGCCAGCGGCAGGCGATGGCGGCGAACCCGCCGTCCGCCCTTACCGGCACGGACAGCGTCTGCCCGCCGCGCACCACCGTGGGCGTGCGGACCAGGCCGTCCGGGCCGTCCAGGATCAGATCGACGAGCCAGCGGCCCTTCTCCAGCCGCAGCGGCACCTCGGCGGTATGGGCGGGGCCGGTGAACGTACCGCCGATGAACCACCGCGAACCGCTGGCGCGGGCCAGCACCGCGCTCTCACCGGGCCGCCCGGTCAGCAGCCGGGTACGGTCCCAGGTGGCGGGGATCTGCTCCAGGAAGCGGCGGGCGAGCGGACGGGCGTCATAGGAATCCGGGGTGCCCGCCAGGTCCTGGATACCGGACTCGTAGAGCACCGACAGGCCGACTTCCCCCGCGTCCGAACCCGCGTTGGGGCGTTCGGCCCGGTGGAAGGCTCCGGGGGTGAAGTCCATGGAGCCGATGACGTTGCGGGTGAAGGGCAGCGTCGCCAGATGCTGCGGGGTGTTGGTCCGCTTCTCCTCGCCGTTCACCCCCTCCATCGACATCACCTGCGGCCAGGTGCGCTGGATGCCCTTGGGGATCGTCGAGCCATGGAAGTTGACGAGCAGATGGTGGTCCGCGGTGGCCTTGAGGATCTCGTCGTACCAGCGCAGCGTCTCCTGGGCCTCGGAGTCCATGAAGTCGATCTTCACGCCCTTCACCCCCCACTTCTCCAGTGTGGGCAGCCACAGTTCGCGCTCCTCGGCGGTGTCGAGGTCGCGGTGGTGGATCCAGACCTGGATGCCCACATGCCGCTCGCGCGCGTAGTCCACGAGCTGCGGAATCCAGCTGTTGCGCGGCCAGTCGGGGTCGGTGACATCCCACTGGTCGGGGTCGAAGTACCAGCCCGCGTCGACCACCACATACGGCCAGCCGCGCTGGGCCGCGTAGTCCACGTACCCCTTCTGCATCGACAGGCTCTGCCCGGCCGGTTTGCCGCCCGCGAGCCAGGTCCACAGGGCGGGCCCGGGCCGGATCCACGAGGTGTCGGCGACCCGCGACGCGGGTGCCAGATCGTCGGTGAAGGTGGATTGGGTGACGGTCCCCAGATCGCCCACGATCAGCGCGCGCCAGGGTGTGCTGAGCGGTCCGTCGGACGCGACCCGCTGGTCCCAGAGCCCGATGCGGTACGTGGGCTGCCCCTGCTGATGGATCAGCCGGGCGGCGGAGTAGCGGCCGGTGAGATCCGACTCGGCGATCAGGGCGTAGCCGCCCGCCGTCTCGAAGAGCGCCTGGGCCATGTACTCACCGGTGGGCGCGGTCGCCGCGGTGTACTCCTTGAACAGGTTCTCGTTGTCCTTGCGGTAATCGCCCAGCCACGCGGCCGCGTCCGGCGGCAGGGTGAAGGCCGAGGTCTCGCTGAGGACATCACCGCTGCCGGAGGGCAGGACATAGCGATAGGCGACCCCGTCGTCCGAGACCCGCACCACGAGGTCCAGCCGGGCGCTCCCGCTGCCCCGGAACCGGAAGCGGGTCTCGGTCATCCGCGCCGTGCGCGAGCGCTCCTTGCCGACCGTCGACCGGTAGCGCTCCACGACGGTGCGGTCGTGGCGCCCCAGATAGCGCAGCCCGTGCGACAGATCCGCCCGTTCGGTGACGATGCCCACGGGCGAGGGCTCGAGCACCGTCCGTCCGCCCCGGGACACTTGGAGCGTCAGCGCTCCCGAGGCTCCGTCGAGCCGCAGTTGTGCGAGGGGACCGGAGTGGGGTGAGGGGCCGCGCACGGTCCAGGCGGAGTCCTTCGCCTGCGCGGGCCCGGTGATGAAGAGCGTCATGGCCAGGACGCCGCAGAGCAGAAATGCCACAGCGGAGCGTCGGTAAGATCTCGGCATCGTTGCCTCCCGAAGCGGATACGTTACCGAGTCATCCGATAACTGGGGAGGGGTCGGGCGGCATTACGCCCCGTCAAGGGTCAATGGGGCATGAGAGATCGGATCTATGAGTGGGCCGCTTCCCGGGACGAAGCTACGGGTAAGGGGTCGGCGGATGGACTCGCGTACGGTCCGGACAGGGAGGCGCACACGATGAGCGGCACGGCTCGACCCGGCGACCCGGACCGGGAGACGGCGCACCGGGAGACAGCTGACCGGGAGATGGCGGACCCGGATCCCGACCCGGCCCCGGCGCCTGCCGAGCCCGAGGGCGGGGAGTCCGCCTGCTGGCTGGATCGGGTCTGCGCCGACTGCGGCGCGATCCAGGACACCGCGCCCTTCGCCCGCTGTGCGCGCTGCGGAGTGCCCGGCGAGTGAGCACACGGGGCGTCCGGTCGCCGGCCCCCGGTGCCCAACTCCCTTGGGCAGCCCACCAGGTACGGTCTGATCATGACCGCCGGAGCGCGGGTGCCGACCGCAGGAGACCGCGGCCGCCGTACCCGCCCGGATGACCCATGGCATCACGGACCAACGGGGGGCTTCGCCGTCGTGTTCTCCACCTCCACCTCCGACCCGCCGTCCCCCTCGGGAACGGCCCACATGGTCGTCTGCGGTGACGACGCGCTCGCCCACCGCCTCGCCGCCGAGCTCCACTTCGTCTACCGGACACAGGTGACGGTCGTCATCCCCGGCGGCACCCCCCTGGCGGACCCGGCCGGGCAGCAGGTGGCCGGATGGCGGCCGGGAGGCCGTACCTCCGCGCTCTTCGGCCGGTTCAGCGCGGCCGTCGGGCGGGTCGCGCTGCCCCGGCAGACCGCGGACGACCCCGCTCCGGACGGGGGAGTGCGGGTCATGGAGGTCCCGGCGCTCGACGAAGAGGTGCTGACCGAGGCGGGTGCGGAGCATGCGACGGCGCTCGCCCTGGTCCATGACGACGACGAGGCCAACATCCACGCCGCCCTCCGTGCCCGCCGCCTCAACCCCCGGCTGCGGCTGGTGATCCGGCTCTACAACCGCAAGCTCGGCCAGCATCTGGAGGAACTCCTCGACGAGGCGGCGCGGGTGGCCGATCCCGGGATGGACGCGGCGGAGCTGGACGCCACCACCACCGTACTGTCGGACGCCGACACCGCGGCACCCGCGCTGGCGGCCACCGCCGTCGCGGGCACCAGCAAAGTGCTCCAGGCCGACGGGCTGCTGCTGCGCGCGGCCGAGCGCACCCCGCCCGGCCCCGACGAGGTGGCCCGCCCGGGGCTGTGCACCCTCGCCCTGCTCTCGTCCACCACCAGCGACCCCGGCGGCAGCGAGGGCTCCGACAGCAGCGGGGACGAAGGGCCCAAGCTGCTGCCCGGAGACGAGGAGGTGGCCGCCGCCACCGGCCGCGACACGGTGGTGCTCGAGGCCGTCTCCGCCACCGGCCCACCGCTGCCGCCACGGCGGCTCGGCACCCGCAGACTGCCGCTCGCCTCGCTGTTCTCCCGCCGACTGCGCTGGTCCGTCGCCGGAATGGCGATCGCCGTGCTCGCCCTCACCATCGCCTCCTGGCAGCTCACGGGCGCCGGTCTGCTCCGCGCCGCCTACCTCACGGTGCTGGACGTGCTGGCGATCGACGACCCGGCGCTCGACGAGCCCACCGGACGCAAGGTCCTCCAACTGCTGTCCGGGCTGACCGGACTGCTGATGCTGCCCGTCCTGGTGGCCGCCGCGCTCGAAGCGCTGGGCACCTTCCGCACCGCCTCCACGCTGCGCCGCCCTCCGCGCGGCCTCTCCGGCCACGTCGTGCTGCTCGGGCTCGGCAAGGTCGGCACCCGGGTGCTGGCCAGACTCCGGGAGATGGACATTCCCGTGGTGTGCGTGGAAGAGGACCCCGGGGCGCGCGGCATCCCGCTGGCCCGCAGGCTGGGGGTGCCGACGGTCATCGGCGATGTCACCCAGGAGGGCGTCCTGGAGGCCGCCAAGATCCAGCGGGCACACTCCCTGCTCGCCCTGACCAGCGTCGACACCACCAATCTGGAGGCGACGCTGTACGCCCGCTCGGTCAAGCCCCGGCTGCGGGTGGCGCTGCGCCTGTACGACGACCGCTTCGCCACCGCCGTCTACCGCACGCTGCGCGCGGCCCATCCGCGGGCCCTCACCCGCAGCCGCAGCGTCTCCAGCCTGGCGGCCCCGGCGTTCGCCGGAGCGATGATGGGGCGTCAGATCCTCGGCGCCATACCGGTCGAGCGCAGAGTGCTGCTCTTCGCCGCCCTGCATGTCGCCGGGCATCCGCAACTGGAGGGGCGTACCGTCGCCGAGGCGTTCGCGCCGGGCGCCTGGCGGGTGATCGCACTGGACGCGGCGGAACCCGCCGACCGGCAACGCGACCTCGCCGCGGCGCCTCCCTACGACGGTGCCACCCAGGCGCCCTCCCTGGTGTGGGATCTGCCCTCCGGCTATGTCCTGCGGCCGCACGATCGCGTGGTGCTGGCGGCCACCAGCCAGGGCCTGGGCGAAATCCTCGCGGGGGCGGCGGCCCGCCGGAACTGACGTCGAATCCGCCCGTGGTGCTCGCGGGAGCGGGGGCCACGTGGTGTGGCGGTGCCCGGGATGCGATGATGCCGGGCGACAAAGGCGACGGCGGAACGAGGAAGCCGGTGTGAATCCGGCGCGGTGCCGCCACTGTGATCGGCGAGCGGATCCCGAACAGGCCACTGCCCGTACGCGCGGGTGGGAAGGCCGGGACGAGCATCGACCCGAGAGCCAGGAGACTCACGCGGTCGCCTCCTCGACGGGGTGTGTCGATGTGCGGCTCCGCCGCGTGGGGGGCGGACTTCCCCGGAGGAGGGCGATGCACCATGCCTGTCAGGCCGACCGACCCGGTGCCATGCCGGGTGACCGTATGCCGGGACTGCTGTTGCGGCAGCCCCAAGGTGACCGGAATCGACCATGGGGCACAGATCGCACGGCTCGGTGAGGAAGCGCCCGTGCGCGTCTCCGAGTGTCTGGACGTCTGCGATCAGGCCAATGTGATCGTGGTGCAGCCATCGGCCGCCGGACGTGCCGCCGGGGGCAGGCCGGTGTGGCTCGGCCTGGTCAACGACCGGGATGCGACAGAGGACGTCGTGGCCTGGGTCACGGCGGGCGGCCCCGGCGTGGCGCCGCTGCCCGACATCCTCGATCTGTACGCCTTCTCGCCACGGCGGCGCGCCTCGCCCGAGCCGTCGTCCGGCGGACGCTGACCGGCCGAAGTTCCCTATGCCGCCCGGGAGTTGCTCATTGGGAGCAGGAGTCTGGCGGCCCCGCACCCTGTGGGCTACCGTCGGTAACACGTTGCCGTCGCGGCAACCCCCTTCGCATCTCCCGCACCCTCCGAACCCCCTTCCGGAAGGCAGCCCATGGAGAACTCCACAGAGAATGCCGCCTCGTTTGACGGGATCAGCCGCCGCCGCGCCCTGACGGCGGCGGGCGGTGTGCTCGCCGGCGCCGCGCTCGCCCAGGCGGCGGGTCCGGCCTTCGCCGCCTCCGGGGCGTCCTCGGACGCGGACGCCATCGTGGTCGGCGGCGGGCTCGCCGGGCTCGTCGCCACGGCGGAGCTGGCGGCCGCGGGACGCAAGGTGCTCCTCCTCGACCAGGAGCCCGAGAGCAACCTCGGCGGCCAGGCGTTCTGGTCCTTCGGCGGCCTGTTCTTCGTCGACTCCGAGGAACAGCGGCTGATGGGCATCAAGGACTCCCACGAACTGGCCTGGCAGGACTGGCTCGGCACGGCCGGCTTCGACCGCGGCGTCTCCGACCCCGGCGGCCAGGACTACTGGGCCCGCAAATGGGCCGAGGCGTACGTGGATTTCGCGGCCGGGGAGAAGCGGTCCTGGCTGCACGGGCTCGGCGTGCAGTGGTTCCCGATCGTCGGCTGGGCTGAGCGCGGCGGCGGCCTCGCGGACGGGCACGGCAACTCGGTGCCGCGTTTCCACGTCACCTGGGGCACCGGTCCGGCCGTGGTCGAGCCGTTCGAGAAGAAGGTGCGGGCCGCCGCGAAGGACGGGCGGGTGAGCTTCAAGTTCCGGCACCGGGTGGACGATCTGGTGGTCACCGGCGGTGCCGTCACCGGGGTCAGCGGCGCGATCCTGGAGCCGAGCGACGCCGCCCGCGGCAAGCCCACCTCGCGCACCGTGGTCGGCCACTTCGAGCTCAGCGCCCCGGTGGTGATCGTCACCTCGGGCGGTATCGGCGCCAACCACGATCTCGTACGGCGGAACTGGCCCGACCGGCTCGGCACACCGCCGAAGTTCATGGTCACCGGCGTCCCGGCGTACGTGGACGGCCGGATGCTCGCGATCACCGAGAAGGCGGGCGGACGGATCGTCAATCCCGACCGCATGTGGCACTACACCGAGGGCCTCAGGAACTACGCCCCGATCTGGCCGGGCCACGGCATCCGCATTCTGCCCGGCCCCTCGTCGATGTGGTTCGACGCGAAGGGCAAGCGCTTCTCCACCCCCGACATCCCGGGCTACGACACCCTGCACACCCTCGGGACGATCACCGCCACCGGCTATGACTACTCCTGGTTCGTCACCACCCAGAAGATCATGGCCAAGGAGTTCGCGCTCTCGGGCTCCGAGCAGAACCCGGACCTGACCAACAAGGACATCCTGCAGCTCCTCTCCCGCATCTGGCAGACACCCGAGCCGATCCAGCGGTTCCGGGACAAGGGCGAGGACTTCGTCGTCGCCAACACCTTGCCCCAACTGGTCGCGGGGATGAACAAGTTGACCGGCGACAACCTCATCGACCTGGCGGACCTCACCCGGCAGGTCGAGGCCCGCGACCGCGAGATCGCCAACCCGTACACCAAGGACGTCCAGGTCATGGGCATCCGCAACGCGCTCGCCTACCCCGGGGACACGCTCAGCCGCACCGCCTCCGCGCACCGGATCCTGGACCCGTCCGCCGGACCGCTGATCGCCGTGCGCCTCAACATCCTCACCCGCAAGACCCTCGGCGGTCTCCAGACCGACCTCTCCGGCCGCGTCCTGGACGGCTCCGGCAACCCGATCACCGGTCTGTACGCGGCCGGCGAGGTCTCGGGCTTCGGCGGCGGGGGAGTGCACGGCTACCGCTCCCTGGAGGGCACCTTCCTCGGCGGCTGCCTGTTCTCGGGCCGCGCCGCGGGCCGTGCGGCGGCGGCCGCGACCGCGACCTGAACCGGGGGACGGATGGACGGTGGCGCACCGGGTACATGGCAGACTCCTCCTGCGGTCCGCGGGCGGCCGGGACCAACCGCGGCCCGTCAAGTCGCCGGGGCAGGGAGGGTGCATGGGCGGGGACGATCCGCATATCCATGTCGAGTCGAAGGTCGTCCGAGGCGTCGCCGCCGTCCGCAACATGATGGCGTCCACCTTCGGGCTGGCCGGTGACCTGCCGAGCCGCATCGCCACCGGATGCGGAGTGCGGGCGCCGTACGCGATGACCTCTCCGCGTCCGGAGAACGTCACCTGCCTTGCCTGCCGCGAGTACGCGCGGCTGGAGCATCTGCGCTTCGCGGACGAGCTCGAACGGCTGGGGCTGATGCCCGGATCGACCATCAGCACGGACCAGGCGAAGCTGGCCGCGGACCGGCATCGCGACCTCGCGGAGCGGTTTTCGATCGCGGAGTGATGGGGCGGACGGCCAAGCGTTCGCCGCCCGCCCCCCTCGTCGACGGACTCCGCTACGGCACCCGCCCCGGGTCCGGCCGAGCAACCGTGTGCTCCGCCCCTGTGCGCTGTGGCGGCGTCACGCCTTCCGGCCGCTGTCGGCGCCGCCTGGAGACGGCTGTCGGGGCGGTGAGGACGGCCAGGCAGGCGAGGACGAGCGCGATGCCGGTCCAGCCGACGGCGGGGAGCCGTTCGCCGATGACCAGGACGGCGAGGACGGCGGCGACGGCCGGTTCGAGCAGGGAGAGCGTGGTCGCCGTGCTGGCGGGCACATGCGCCAGTCCCCAGCCGAACAGGACGTAGCCGGCGAACATGGGCACCACCGCCATGTAGGCGCCGACGGCCATATTGGACCCGGAGTCGAGCAGCGGGGCGCCGGTGACCAGGAGGACGGGCACGAGGAGCACCCCGCCCAAGCCGAACACCGCGCCCATCGCCGCGCGGGAGGAGATGCCGTGGGTGATCAGCCGGTGCGCCGCCCAGGAGTAGAGGGCATAGGTCGTGGCCGCGATGAGACCGAGCCCCACGCCGAGCATCGTGGCGGCCATGGATGGCTGCCCCCGGTCGCCGGGGTCCTGAGCGGCTTGGGCCGCGCACAGCATGAGGGTGCCCAGGAGGCCCAGGGCGGCGCCGAGTGTCCAGCGGCGCGTCAGCCGGCGGCGGTCCATGACGCGTTCGATCACGGCTGAGGCCAGTGGCGCCATGCCGATCGACACCACGGTTCCCACCGCCACTCCGGCCAGGTGCATCGAGCTGTAGAACGCCAACGGGTAGACCGCCACCGCGAACGCGCCGAGCAGTACGGTGCCGCGCCGCGCACGCAGTCGCGGGGCCTGACGGACGACGCTGGGGGCCGCGACCAGGGCTTGGAGCAGTCCGCCCAGGCCCATGGCGACGGCGCCGATGGCGAGGGGCCCCACCCCCGGGGCGAAGGTCGCCGCGGTGCCGGTGGTGCCCCACAGCACGGACGCGGCGAGCACACACAACGATCCGGCGCCCGCGAGACGGGCGCCGTGTCCGGTGGGCCGCCTCACAGCCTGTCCAGCAGGGCCGCCGCCATCGCGCGGGCGTGCCGCAGCCGGTTGTCGTCGCCTTCCAGACCGGCGCGCGCCATCGCGCCCTCCAGCAGGAACGACAGGTGCTCCGCCGTGGTGCGCACGTCGTCGGGGCGGTCGGGCAGCAGTTCTTCGAGGTGCCCGGCGATCAGGCGCTCGACCTCCTCCTTGTGGCGGCGTACGACACTGCGCCCCTCGTCTCCGGCGGGCAGCTCGGCGGCCGCGTTGAGCAGTCCGCAGCCGCGAAAGCCGCGCTCGTAGGCGAACGCCGCGTGATCCGCGTAGGCGTCGAAGGCCGCGAGGACGCCGTCGCGCGGGTTCTGGGCCTGCGCCAGCCGTGACGAGTACAGCGCGAGCCACTCCTCGTGCCGGGCGTCGAGATAGGCCCTGACGAGATCGGACTTGGAGGAGAAGTTGTTGTACAGGCTCATTTTCGCCACGCCGGCTTCGGTGGTGATCGTGTCGATTCCGGTCGCCGTCACGCCGTCGGCGTAGAAGCGGCGCGCGGCAGCCGCCAGCAGGCGTTCCCGGGCGGGCCGCCGCCTTCCGGGATCCGTCGTCCTCGTACCGGTCTCACTCATCGCATGCATCCCGACAGATTAGGTAGGTAGGTCTATCTAATTAGGTAGGTAGGTCTATCTAATGTAGAGGGTCATGAGGAATCCGGGAAGTCACCAGCAGTCGGTCCCCGACGCCGCCCGCAGCCCCATCGTGCGCGGAAGCGTCGCCGACTGAGCGGCCGAACGGGGGGTACCCGGCCGGGCCAGGACGTGGCCTGCTCGGGCGATGAGTGATCTTCCAGAGGGCGGAGGAGACATCATGGCAGCCGAGACCTATGACCCCCGGCGAACGGCAGTGCTGCTGGTCGACCCGTACAACGACTTCCTCTCCGAGGGAGGCAAGGTCTGGCCGGTCGTGCAGAGCGTCGCCGAGAAGGTCGGCCTGCTGGACAATCTGCGCGCCGTCGTCGGCGCCGCCCGGCAGTCCGGGGTGCGGGTGGTGTTCGTCCCGCACCGCCGCTGGGAGCCGGGGGACTACGAGTCGTGGACCCACCCCAACCCGACCCAGCGGAACATCATGGTCCGGCACAGCTTCGCCCGCGACACCTGGGGCGGGGAGTTCCATCCCGACTTCCAGCCGCGGCCGGGGGAGGTGGTGGCCCATGAGCACTGGGCGCAGAGCGGGTTCGCCAACACCGACCTGAATATGCAGCTCAGGCAGCACGGCATCACCCATGTGATCCTCATCGGACTGCTGGCGAACACCTGCATCGAGTCCACCGGACGCTTCGCCATGGAGCTCGGCTACCACGTCACGCTGGTCCGTGACGCCACCGCGGCCGCCAAGCCCGAGATGATGCATTCCGCGCACGAGCTGAACGGCCCCACCTTCGCCCATGCCATCCTCACCACGAGCGAGCTCCTCACCGCGTTGCCGGGGGAGGGCTCGGCGGCGTAGTGGTGGTGCCTTACGGCGTGGGGCCTGAGCCGGAACCGACGACGCGGCCCTCCGGGACCTCTCCACGGGGTGGGATCTGCGGGGGTCGGCGCACCGTCGGCAGATGGCGGACCAGGGCGATCGCGGTGAGGAAGGTGACGAGCGCGCACACGCCCCACCAGCCGGCCCGGCTCCAGACCTGGACGCCGAGCCAGGAACCCGCGCTGCCGCCCAGATAGGCGCAGGTCATATAGGCGGTGTTGAGCCTGCTGCGGGCGTCCGGGCGCAGGGCGTAGACGCGGGCCTGGTTGGCGACCATGCCGGACTGCATCGCCACGTCCAGGAGCAGTGTGCCGACCGTCAGGGCGGCCAGGCCCAGCGTTCCGCCGCGGGCGCCCACGGCAAGGATCGCGGCGGAGACGAGGACCCCGAGCATGCAGACGAGGTTCACCGGGTCGGGTCCTCGGCGGTCCACCAGGCGGCCGGCGAGCGGGGTGCAGAACATGGTCGCCGCGCCGACCAGGGCGAGCATGCCGACGGCCTGGGCACCCAGCCCGTAGGCCGGACCGGTGAGGAGGAGGGCCAGACAGGTCCAGACGGCCGAGAATCCGGCGAAGACGGTCGCCTGGTACAGGCAGGAGCGGCGCAGCTCCGGTTCGGTGCGCAGCAGCCGCAGCGGTTCGGCCAGCAGTGCGGGGTAGGACTGCCGGGAGGCCGGGGCCTTGGCCGGCACCGTGAACGCCAGGACGGTGGCGAGGAGCAGGGCCAGGACCGCGGCCACGAGATAGGGGGCCCGCCAGCCCAGCCATTCGCCGAGCGTGCCGCTGAAGGTGCGGGCCAGCAGCATGCCGCCGGTCGATCCGCTCAGCAGAGTGCCGATCACCGCTCCTCGGCGGTCGGCGGCCACCAGCCCGGCCGCCAGCGGGCCCACGATCTGCGCGGCCACGGTGGTCAGGCCGACGACGGCGCTGGCGGCGACGAGGGGCGGCAGGGCCGGTGCGCACCCCGCGGCGAGCAGGGCCAGGCCGGTGAGGGCGAGTAGGACGACGAGGAACGAGCGGTGCGGGATCCGGTCGCCGAGCGGCACCAGCAGGACGATCCCGGCCGTGTAGCCGACCTGGGTGGCGGTCACCACCAGGGCGGCCGAGTCGGCCGACACCTGCAGTCCGTCGGCGACCAGCGGGCCGATGGACTGCGGGAAGTAGATGTTGCCCACCGCCACCGCGCAGGTGACGGCCAGGATCGGGAGCATGCGGCGGCTCATTCGTCAGTGCACCGGCCCATCGGCGGCACCGGCCGCCACGGCCGTTGCCTGTACGTGCGTGGGATGCGTCATGGGCTGAAGTCCATGGCACCTGTGTGCCCCTGCCAATCGATGTAGCGTATGGCTTAATGATCAGCTTTGTGCTCGATGTCGAGGACCTGGCGGACACGCGGTTCGCCGTATCGCCCTTGAACGAGACGGTGTTCAGCCTGCGGGTGCGGCACGATCCGAGCCTGTCCGCGGTGCATCTCCCGTGGCGCAGGTCCGTGCTCGGCCGACTCGGCGACCTGGACACGGACCTGCTGATGTCCTTGGTGGCGCGGAGACGCACCCTCCCGGACTTTCTGACTCCGCGGCCCGCGAGCTTCGCCCCGGCCTTCGAGGACGAACTTGCCGTCGTCCGCCGGACCCCTGCCGGCCTGGTCCGCCGCGACCTGCTGGCCACCCACGCGCCGGATCCGCTGCCCCGAGCGCTGCGCGACGCCACCGTTGCCGACGACGCACCCGTCACCGCACTCCGCGACACCATCTGCGCACTCCTGCGGCGGTACTGGGCGATCGCCATCAAGCCGATGTGGCCGCAGATGCGACTGGTCGTGGAGGCGGACATGACCTACCGCGCACGGCAACTGGCCATGGGCGGCGCCCGCCTGCTCTTCGCCGATATGCACCCCAATCTGCGATGGCACAACGGGGTGCTGCACATCGCCAAGATGATCAGCCGGCACCAGGTCGCGGCATCCGGCCGGGGACTGCTCCTCCTGCCCTCGGTCTTCGCGCACAAGCCCGCGCCCCCGGTGAGCCCGGAGGAACCTCCGTCGCTGGTCTATCCCAGCCGTGGGGTGGCGACGCTCTGGGCCTCGGTGCCCACCGACGGCGCGCCCGCTCTCGTGTCGCTCATCGGCGCGCCCCGAGCGAGGCTTCTCGTCCTCCTGGAGGAGCCACTTCCCACCGTCGAGCTCGCCCGCCGCCTCAGGGTGACGCCGAGTGCCGTCTCCCAGCACCTGCGCGTGCTGCACGCCACCGGACTGGTCACCCGGGCACGCCACGGACGGCAGGTGCTGTACCGGCGAAGCACCCTCGGCGACCAACTCGCGGCCCCGGACGGGGCGTACGGGTGAGGTGGCGACCGCGGAGGCCGAAACGTCCTTGACTTCACGTCAGGTTGAACTTTTACGGTCGGTTTCGTCGAACGAGTTCAAGCAAAGACGGAGGGACCGGCCATGGAGTACTCCCACAGCGACGCCGAACTGATACGGCAGCCCATCGGCTACTGGAGTTGGGCGGCCTACAAAGCCGTTGTCACCCGCATCCAGGCCACGCTCGCCGGGATCGGCACCACCCAGCCACAGTGGTGGGTCCTCGCGCAGGTCGCACACGCCGACCCCGCCAAGACCCGCGCCGAGGTGTCCGGCCTCCTCAGCAACTATCTCGAAGCGGGTCCGGAGGTCATGGAGGAGGAGATCGACCGGACCATCGCCCAGGGCTGGATCACCGAGGACGCCGAGGGACATCTGGGCATCACGACGGAGGGCAGAACCTTCTTCGACAAGGCCGCGGCCCTTCAGGACGAGCTGTGGGCGGAACGGCACGCGGGCATCTCCGACGAGGAGTACCTGACGACGGTCAAGGTGCTGCAGCGATTCATCCACAACACGGGCGGACATGCCTGGCACCACTAGGCAGGGACCGGCCCCCGTGCGGTCGTGGGTGTTCCGGGCGGTTTCCCACCGCCCGGAACACCCACGGCACTCCCCCAGAGCGGCGGCGCGCCTACCTGGCCAGTTCGGCCGGTACATCCAGCCGGGTCAGCTTCCGTGACAGCACCTCGTCGGGCTCGGGCACCTCACCGAGCTGCCCCAGCAGGATCTCCCGGAGCTCGGTGGGGAGCTCCCCCTTCGGAACGCGTAGCGACATGGTGTTCTCCCTGTGCGGTTGCCTGTTTGGCATGCAGACACCGCCGGGTCCGCGCATGTGACAGCCGTCGCCACCGTGCCCGGATCTCCGGGGCACGGTGGCGCGCCACGGTCAGTAGGTGGTGGTGAGGATGTCCAGGACCTGGGTGTGATCGGGGGACAGGGGATTGTTCGTCGTCACCGCGTCCGCCACCGCCCCGGCGGCGATGGCGGGCAGCATGTCGCGGTCGGCGCCGAGCGTCCGCAGGGGGCGCTTCACCTCGACGGCGCCCGCGAGCTCGCGTACCGCTTCGATGGCTGCCCGCGCCCAGTCCCCGTCGGCGGGCGGTGCCAGGCGCATGGCACGCGCCACCTGCTCGTAGGCGCCCTGCGCGGCGGGGGCGTTGAACTCCATCACCTCCTCCAGGACGGCGGCGAGGGCGACGCCGTGGGGAGTGCCGGTGTGCGCGGTCAGCGCGTGGCCGATGCCATGGACCAGCCCGAGCCCGGAGAGGCTGAGTGCCTGGCCCGCGAGATGGGCTCCCAGCATCAGTTCGGCGCGGGCGTCGAGGTCCGCGCCGTCCCGGTACGCGGCGGGCAGGGCGTGGCTGACCATGGTGACGGCCTGTGTGGCGTAGGCGGCGGAGACCGGGTTCGCGCCGCGCGAGGCGAGTGACTCGATGCCGTGGACGAGGGCGTCGATACCGGTGGCGGCGGTGGCGGGTGCGGGCAGACCCAGGGTGAGCTCCGGGTCGAGCAGCGCGATGCGCGGCTTCACGGAGGGGTGGCCGAGGTAGACCTTGCGGCAGGCGGTGGTGTCCTCGATGACCCCGAAGCCGTTGGTTTCGGCGCCGGTGCCGGAGGTGGTGGGGATGGCGACGAGCGGGAGTCCGTCGGCCGCCTCCCAGAGTTCGTCGGCGTCGGCGGCCGTGGCCTTCGGGTTGCCGACCAGCAGGGATATGCCCTTCGCCGCGTCGAGTACGGAGCCACCGCCGAGGGCGACGACCGCGGCGGTGCCGAACGTACGGGCTCGTGCGGCCCCCGCGTCGACGTTGGCGGTGGAGGGGTTGGGTGCCACCTCGTCGTAGACGGCGTACTCCAGCCCGGCGGCCCGGAGGGTCCCCAGGACCGGCTCCAGGACGCCCGCGGCGCGCAGGCCGTGGTCGGTGACGACGAAGGCGCGATCGTGGCCGGTGGCCGCGATCAGTGCGGGGAGCCGGCCGATGCGGCCGGGGCCGAACTCGATACGGCAGGTGGGGTCGATGCTCAGCGGCGTGGGACTGCCGGGCCCGGGAGAGGTCATGGGGTGCGGCTCCTGGCGTCGTGGTACGGGGTGGCGTTCGCTCGTTCTCAGACCGCGAGTGTCGCGTCGGCCGGCGCGATGGTCGGGTCGGGCAGCCGGAACTCCTGCCCGGCGAGGGCCTCGTAGAGGCGCACGGGGCTCATCTCACCGGCGAGCTCGCCGTGATGGGCCTTGGAGCGGCGGTAGATCTGCTCGACGAGGGCGGACAGTTCGGTGGACACGCCCAGGTCGCGGCCGAGGTCGACGGCGAGCCCCAGATCCTTGCAGGCCAGCGCCATGGCGAACGAGTCGTCGTAGTCACCGTCGGCGAGGATGGACATGAGGTCCTTCTCGACGAAGGAGGAGGCGGCCGGGCTCGCCAGCAGCGAGCTGCGCAGCGTCCCGAGGTCGACGCCCGCCTTGACGCCCATGGCGAGCACCTCGGAGGTGGCGACCACGTGGCTGAACCAGAGCAGGTTGAGCATGAGCTTGACGGTGTAGCCCGCGCCGGGCGGGCCGACGTGCAGGATCCGGTCCGGATCGCCCATGGCTTCGAGGACGGGCAGGGCGATGCGGAAGTCGTCGTCCGTACCGCCGGCGAAGATCTGCAGCGCTCCGGCCTCGGCGCCCCGTGCCATGCCGCTGACCGGTGCGTCGAGCCGGCGCACCCCGCGCCCGTCCAGGGCCTCGGCGGCGACGCGGTCCGCGGCCGCGGGGGTCGAGGTCGACATGTCGATCCACAGGGCGCCGGGCGGCAGGGCCTCGGCCGCGCCACCGCGCAGCAGCACGTCCTCGACGATGCGCGGGGTGGGGAGCATCGTGATCAGGAATTCCGCGCCTTCGGCACAGGTCGCGGGGGAATCGGCCCAGCGGGCGCCGAGCGCCAGATGCTCGGCGGCGGCCTCGGGCCGGGTGTCGTGCACGGTGACCAGGTGGCCCGCGTGGATGAGATGGCGGGCCATGTGGCGTCCCATGTTGCCCAGGCCGATGAAACCGATCCTCATCGTTGTCCTCGCTGTGGTGAGAAGAGAAAAGTAAAGAGGGGAGGGGATGGACAGATCCGTGCACCATGGCCGGTTCAGGCCAGGTTGATCCAGGTGGTCTTCAGCGCGGTGTACGCGTCCAGTGCGTGCAGGGACTTGTCCCGGCCCGCGCCGGTGGCCTTGAAGCCGCCGAAGGGAGTGATGACATCGCTGGCGTCGAAGGTGTTGATCCAGACCGTCCCGGCCCGCAGCCGCTTGGCGGCGCGATGGGCGACGGCCACATCACGTGTCCAGACGGAGGCGACGAGCCCGTAGTCGCTCTCGTTGGCCAGCCGTATGCCCTCGTCGGCGTCGCCGTCGTAGGACACGATGGCCAGGACGGGGCCGAAGATCTCCTGCTGGCCGACGGCGGAGGTGTTCACCACCCCGTCCAGGACGGTCGGTTCGACATAGCTGCCGCCCGACTCGGTGAGGGTGCGGCCACCGCCGAACACCACGCTCGCCCCGTCCTCCACACCGCGTTCGATGTAGCCGAGGACCGTGGCCAGCTGGGTCTCGTCGACCAGGGGGCCCATGACGGTGGCCGGGTCGAGCGGGTCGCCCACCCGGAAGGTCTCCGCGGTGATCCGGCGCAGGGCGTCCAGGAGCCGGTCCTTGACGGAGGCGTGCACCACGACGCGGGAACCGGCGTTGCAGGTCTGTCCGGCGTTGTAGAAGATGCCCCAGGCCACGGCCGACGCGGCGGCCTCGATGTCGGCGTCGGGCAACAGGAGCTGGGGCGACTTGCCACCCGCCTCGACGGCCACCTGCTTGCCGTTGGACTCGCCCGCGTACACCTGGAAGAGCCGGGCCACTTCCGCCGAGCCGGTGAAGGCGATCTTGTCGACCTCCGGGTGGCGGCCCAGCGCCTGTCCGGCCACCTCGCCGCGGCCCGGGACGACGTTGAACACCCCGTCCGGCAGACCCGCCTCGGAGGCGAGGGCGGCCAGGCGCAGGGCGGCCAGGGAGGTCTGCTCGGCCGGCTTGAGGACGACGCTGTTGCCGGTGGCCAGCGCCGGGCCCAGCTTCCAACTGGCGATCAGCAGCGCGTAGTTCCACGGGACGACCGCGCCGATGACGCCCAGGGGCTCCCGGGTGATCAGGGCGATCGCGTCGCCGGGGGTCGGTGCCACCTCGTCGTAGGTCTTGTCGATGGCCTCGGCGTACCAGGCGATGGTCTCGGCGGCCTTGTCCACGTCGATCCGCACGGACTCGGTGATGGGCTTGCCCATCTCCAGGGTGTCGAGGAGGGCCAGCTCCTCGGCGTTCGCCCGGATCAGCTCGGCCCAGCGCAGCAGGACGCTCTTGCGCTCCTTGGGCGGGAGGTCGCGCCAGCGTCCGTCCTCGAAGGCGGCGCGCGCGCCGCGTACGGCACGGTCCACGTCCTCGGCCCCCGCCGCCTGCACCTTGGCGAGCACCGAACCGTCGCGCGGCGAGACGCTGGTGAAGGTGTCGCCGGAGAGGGCGTCGGTGAAGCGGCCGTCGATGAACAGCCGGGTCTCGACGGTGAGTGTGCCGGCCGCGGCCACCCACTGGTCGTACGAACGGGCGAGCAGGGCGTCGATGCCGTGCGTCATGTGATCCTCCACCGGTCGATCGCGTCTTCGTCGAGTTCGATACCGAGGCCCGGCCTCGCGGGTATCTCGAGGTTGCCGTCGCTGTCCACCCGCACCGGGTCGGCGAGCATGAAGTCCCGGCGCTCCGGGGTCCACCCGGGCGGGTCGTAGGGGAACTCGAAGAACGGGCCGCCGCCGACCCCCGCCGACACGTGCAGATTGGCGAGCACGCCGATGCCGTTGGTCCAGCTGTGCGGGGTGAAGTGGCGGTGCTTGAGCTGGGCGATCTCCGCCAGGGTGCGGGCGCGGTGCATGCCGATCGCGAGCACCACGTCCATCTGGTAGATATCCAGGGCGTCCTCTTCGAGGTAACGCAGCAGGTCGGTGGGGGAGTGGTGCATCTCGCCGGCCGCGATGCGCACCCCGGGGTTCTCGGCCCGCAGCCGTTTGAAGCCCGCCAGGTCGCCGTAGGGCAGCGGCTCCTCGACCCAGAACACGTCGAGCTCGGCCAGGCGCGCGATGGTCTTGCGGGTCCGGGCGAGGTCGGTGGCGCCCGCGGTGTCGCCCGCCATGCGCCACGACTGGTTCAGGTCCACCATGATCTCGAAGTCCGCGCCCAGTTCCTCGCGAACGGCGCGGACCGCGGCGATCCCTTCGTCCACCCGGCTGCGGTCGATGCGTATCTTCATGGCGCGGAAGCCCGCTTCGCGGACCTTCAGCGCGGTGGCGACGCGCTCCTGCGGCGACTTGAGCTCACCGCAGGAGGCGTAGGCGGGCAGCTTCTTGGCCGCGTTGCCGAACAGCTCCGCCACCGGGCGGCCGTGGACCTTGCCGATGATGTCCCACAGCGCCGCCTCCAGCGGCCAGTAGTGGGCGCCGTGGAAGTTGGCGGTCTCGATGGCCTTGACGTGCCGGGTGATGTCGAGCGGATCCTCGCCGACGAACAGGCGCTTGTAGGTGTCGAAGCCGTCCATCAGATCACCGGAGCCGATACCGGTGATCCCCTCGTCGGTGTGGACGCGGACGACCGTCGCGTCGAAGTGGCGCCGCGGCTCGGGGTCCCACGCGGCCCGGAACGGCGGGTCCAGCTCCAGGCGCAGCCGGTCCAGGGTGATGTCCGTGATCTTCATCGGGTGAGCACCTCGGAGGTGGGGGCGTAGAACGGGTTCGCCGGGCCTTCCTCGGCGGCCGCGAGGACATCGGCCACGGTCGGGGTGCCGGTCACCGCTGCCCGCACCGCCTCGTACGCGGCGGTGCGCTGATTGCGGAAGGACACATCCAGGTCGTCGACCGCCGGGTTCACCCAGATCGCGGCGATGATCAGCAGATCGTCGGCCTCCTCGGCGGGCAGCAGACCGCTCCGGACCGCGTCCGTGACACCCTGCGCCAGACCGGCCTGGGCGGAGCCCCATGTGGCGCGCTGGTGCAGCTCACCTTCCGCGGCGGCCTTCGACACGAACAGCGTCAGCGGCTTCACCGGGACCGACGGGCGCACGATCGTCATGAAGGGAACGTGTCCGGCGCTGGGCGTGGCCAGCGCCGTGGCCCAGGCCGTCTCGACGGGTCCGCCCTTGCGTCCGATCACGACGTTCGTGTGCGCGGCGTTGGCACCCTCTCCGGCGAAGGACTCGCCGACGAGGGCGGTCGGGGCAAAAGGCGATGGCATGGGGATCTCCTGGATCTCCGGGAGCGGGGAATCGGCGGACCACAGGGGAGGAACCACGCATTCGCCGCAGTTCTCCGGTCCGATGCGGCGAATCTAGAACCGCCGCCACCCCGTCGACAAGGCGCCCGCCTGAATCGAAATGCCGGTTGCTCTCATGACAACCCGGCGGCTGACCTGGGGCTTCCCCGGTGCGCGCCCTAGGATGTCGCGCGTGACGAACCTCCCCCCTCGCGGCACCGACGGTCCCGAGGACCCCGCCGATCCGCACGGCACGGGCCCAGGCCAAGCCTTCTCCGGCCCCGCGGACACCACTGCCCCGCGTGGCCACGGGCTGCGCCGTGACATCGACCTGCTGGAGGCGCTCGCCTCCGACGAGGCCCAGAACGCCGGCGGGCTCGGCGTCGTACGCCTGGCGCATCTGGTGGGCCGGGAGAAGACCCAGGTCTCGCGGGCCCTCAAGGCCCTGGCCGCCGCGGGGATCGTGGAACGGGACCCCGACACCCTGGAGTACCGCCTGGGCTGGCGGCTCTTCTCGCTCGTCGCGCGGACCTCGCAGAACCGGCTGGTGCGCATGGCGGAGCCGGTGATGCACGCGCTCTCGTCGGACGTGGAGGAGACCAGCCATCTGTGCGTCCTGAGCGAGCGCGAGGTGCTCACCCTGCTCTCGGTGTCCGGACACTCCTTCCGCGTCCACGGCTGGGAAGGGCGCGGAGTGCCCGCGTGGCAGACCTCGGCCGGCCGCGTGCTGCTGGCCGATGCCACCCCCGACGAGCTGTACGTCCGCTTCGGCACCGCCTCGACGCCACCGATCCCCGAACTGTGGGCACTGATCCAGGAGGCTTCGCGACGGGGCTACGCGAGAGTGAGCGAGGAGTTCGAGACCGGTCTGGTCGGGGTCTCCGCACCCGTGCGCGACTTCCGGGGACGTGTCGTCGCGGCGCTCAACATCTCGGCCCCCGAGTCACGGCTCGGCGACCGCCTGGACCAGGCGGGCCGCACCACGGCCAAGGCGGCGGCACGCGTCTCCGTGATGCTGGGCTGGGAGCCGCGGCACACCTCGTTCCCCAGGGCACGGCTCACCTGAGAACGCAGGGGTCGGTGTGCGGGGCGGGCATGACGGGGCAGTTGCCCTGACAGCAACCACCATTGCGATCCGAGAAGCGGTCTTGTCGGCCGCATGACGCGCTCGTAAATTCACCGCGAACCGGACCAGCCCTTGTTCGGAACGGAGAAAAGAGCAGCTCATGAACCTCCCCGGCATAGAAACCCTCGTCAAGGCGCCGTTCGCCGAAGGCGATGTGTTCATCGCCGGCCGCTGGTGCGCGGCCGAGGACGGACGGACGTTCCCCGTGCACGACCCGGCCACCGCGGAGCTGATCCGCGAGGTGTCCGCGGCGGGCCCGGGCGACGCCATGGCGGCGGTCGACGCGGCCCAGGCGGCTGCCGCCGGGTGGCGGGCGACACCGGCCCGTCGTCGTTCGGAGGTCCTGCACACGGCGTTCGCGCTGATGCGCGAGCACACCGACACGCTCGCCCGGCTGATCGTCCTGGAGAACGGCAAGGCATACCGGGACGCGGCGTCCGAGGTCGGTTACGCGGCGGAGTTCTTCCGCTGGTTCGCCGAGGAGGCGGTACGGATCGGCTCCGCGTTCGGCGACGCGCCCGGTGGCGGCTTCCGGCATGTCGTGCGCAGGCATCCGGTGGGCGTCACCGCCTTCGTCACACCGTGGAACTTCCCGGCCGCGATGGCCACCCGGAAGATCGCCCCGGCGCTCGCCGCCGGCTGCCCGGTGCTCCTCAAGCCGGCCCCCGACACCCCCTTCACCGCCCTCGCGATCGCCGCCCTGCTGAGCGAGGCGGGCCTGCCCGACGGGCTGCTGAACGTCCTGCCGACCGACCGCGCGCCCGAGGTGGTCTCCGCCTGGCTCCGCGACGAGCGGGTCCGCAAGTTCTCCTTCACCGGCTCCACCGCCACCGGCCGGACCCTCCTGGGGCAGGCGGCGGCGAACGTGGTCAACGTGACCATGGAACTGGGCGGCAACGCCCCCTTCATCGTCTGCGAGGACGCCGACGTCGACGCCGCGGTGCGCGGTGCGATGGACGCCAAGATGCGGGGCGGTGGCGAGGTCTGCATCGCCGCCAACCGGTTCTACGTCCATGAGTCCGTCGCCGCCGAATTCACCGAGAAGTTCGCGGCGGCCATGACCGCGGTACGCGCCGGAGCGGGCCTGGAGGAGGGCGTCACCCTCGGCCCGATGGTCAACCGGACCGCCGTGGAGTCCATCCGTTCCCTGGTCGACGACGCGGTCGCTCGTGGCGCCACGGTCGCCGCGCGGGGCAGCGTGCCCGAAGGCCCGGGCTGCTACCACCCGGCCACCGTCCTGGTGGATGTGCCCGAGGACGCCCGGATCATGAACGAGGAGGTCTTCGGGCCGGTCGCCCCCCTGGCCACCTTCACCGACGAGGACGAGCTGGTGGCCCGCGCCAACGCCACGGTGCACGGTCTCGCCTCGTACATCTACTCGCGCGACGTGGGCCGGGCCCTGCGCCTGGCCGAGCGCCTGGAGACCGGCATGGTCGGCCTCAACCGGGGCCTGCTGTCCGACCCGGCCGCGCCCTTCGGCGGCGTCAAGCAGTCGGGCCTGGGCAGGGAGGGCGGCCGCGAGGGCATCGAGGCCTTCCTGGAGACGCAGTACATCGCCCTCGACTGGCCGACCGACTGATTCCCCCTCCTCCCCACCGCTGCTCCCGGGGCCAACTCCTCCCAGGCCGCTCATTCCCGGGGCAGCGGTCCTCTCCCCCTCTCAGCGAAGGACCCGCGCATGGCAACGACGCCTGTGACCGAGCAGAACGAGCCCAGCACACCGCCGGGCGCGCCCGCCACCGAACGCGAGCGGAAGCGGCTGCACACCAAGCTGAAGCTGGCCACCCAGATAGGCCAGGGAATCGACGGCTACATCATCGGCGGCATCGGCCTGGCGATGTCGGCGATCACTGACGACCTCCATCTGTCCTCCATGGAACAGGGGCTGGTCGGTGCCTCACCGCTCATCGGGATCTTCATCGGGGGGCCGTTCTTCGGCCGGCTGGCCGACCGGTTCGGACGCCGGCCGGTGTTCCTGATGGACATGCTGATCTTCCTGGTCGGCTCGGTGCTCCAGTTCTTCGTCGTCGACGGCCCGCAGCTCATCCTCATCCGGCTGGTGATGGGGGTGGCGATCGGCGGCGAGTACGCGATCGGCGCCCCGCTGCTGTCGGAGTACGCGGGGCGGCTGGGCCGCGGGCGGCTGCTGGCGAGCCTGGAGATCAGCTGGTACGTGGGATACGCGCTGGCCACGGTCGTCGGGGCGCTGTTCACCTCCGTCGACGGCGGTTGGCGCTGGTCCCTGTCCAGCAGTGCGGTGATCGCGGTGGTGTGCGTGGCCCTGCGCGGTGGCATCCCGGAGTCCGCGCGCTGGCTGCTGAGCAGGGGACGCCGGGACGAGGCCGAAGCGCTGATCCAGAAGTACGGCATCGAGGTGGACGTCGAGGCGGAGCTGGACGACCGCGACGAGGTGCGGCAGGACGGGTTCCGCGCGCTCTTCAGCCGACAGCATCTGCGCTCCACGGTGTTCGCCAGTGTCTTCTGGGCCGCCCTCGTCCTGCCGTACTTCGCGATCGGCACCTTCTGGACCGAGGTCTTCGAGGCTCTGCACATGGGGGACAACGCGGTCGCCGCGCTGCTCGTCTACTCCTTCACCGCCGTGGCCGGTGTCACCGCGGGGTGTCTCGTCGTGGACCGGATCGGCCGCCGCAAGCTGCTGATCCCGCCGTTCTGGATCACGGCCGCATGTCTGGCCCTGGTGGCGGTGTGGCCGTCCTCCACCCCCGTCATCGTCGTCGGCTTCCTGTTCTTCATCTTCCTCAACGCCGCCTCCAGCGCACTGACCGCGGTCTATCCGCTGGAGGTGTTCCCCACCTCCCTGCGCACCACGGGCGTCGGCTTCGCGACGGCCATGAGCCGGGTGGGCGCCGCGATCGGCACGTTCCTGCTGCCGATGGGACTCGACCACTTCGGAGCGGAGTTCGTGCTCCTGATCGGCGCCGGAGTGCTGGTGGTCGGCGCTCTCGTGTCCCAGGTCCTGGCGCCGGAGACCACCGACCTGGACCTGGCCCGGGCGGCCCGAACAGCCCGCGAGGGCGCGTAGCGACGGGCGGCGACCGCCTACCCGGCCGCGGGACGGGGTGCGCCGACGGTGCTGCGGAATCGGGCGCGGTAGACCGTCGGCGAGACCCCGAGGGTGTGCTGGAACACCCGCCGCAGCGACTCCGAGGAGCCGAACCCCGCCTGCCGCGCCACCTCCTCGACCGTGCCGGTGCCGTCCGCGAGAAGTGCCTGGGCGGCCTCGATGCGGACGGCTTCGACGTAGCGGCCGGGAGTGATGCCGACCTCGGTGCGGAACAGCCGCTCCAGGTGGCGGGCGCTCACGCCGCCCGAGGCGGCCAGCGTGGCCCGCGTGTGGCACCCCGCGGGGTCCGCGGTGACGCGGTCCATCACCCGGCGCACCGCCGGATGGCGTGGCTGACGCGGGGCCAGCCGTGTGCTGAACTGCGCCTGCCCGCCCGGGCGGGCCATGAAGACCACCAATTGCCTGGCCACATTGCGGGCCACGTCCGCTCCCCAGTCCTCCTCGACCAGGGACAGCGAAAGATCGATTCCCGCGGTGATGCCGGCCGAGGTGGCCACATGGCCGTCCCGGACGAAGACGGGATTGCCGTCCACGCACACCTGGGGGTAGGCGGCGGCCAATTGCGAAGCCAGCTCCCAGTGCGTGGCGGCGCGGCGGCCGTCCAGGATCCCGGCCTCGGCCAGCACGAAGGCTCCCGCGCACACGGACGCCACGCGCTTCGCCCGCACCGACAGCCGGGTCACGAGCCCGACCAGGTCGGTGTCGGCCACGGCCGAGCGCCAGTCCCTCCTGCCCGGGACCAGCAGGGTGCCCAGGCGTGGTGGCAGCGTGCCGGGCGCGCTGTCGGCGCTGATCACGAGCCCGGAGGAGGTGGTGACGGCGTCACCGGCGAGGGAGATCACCCATACGTCGTAGTCGGCGCCGTAGTGGTTGGCCGTGGTGAAGACCTCCACGGGGCCGGTGACATCCAGCAGTTGCACCCCGTCGAACGCGACGATCACAACGGTGCGTCCGCCACGGGACGCCGGTGACGCCCGCCGCGCTATTCCGTCCACGGCGAATCCAGGATCGTCCGGACGAAGTTCCCCCGCTCGAAGCCGGGGACGAAGTGCTCCAGGACATCCGCCTTGACGTTGCCGAACGTCGTCTGCGGCTTGGGGCGGATGCCGTCGGCGAACGCCTGCAAGATCCGGTTCTTGAAGTCGGGGCGCGGATGCAGCGCCACGATCGCCTCCCGGTCCTCGGCGGAGAGATCCTCATACCCGATGCCGAGCACGTCGTACTCGACACCGGCCGTCACCAGCGCCACTTCCGGTTCCATGAACTCGGGGACCCCGGGAGTGGTGTGCAGGGCGATCGCCGTCCAGACCCGGCGGATGCTGTCCTCGGGTACGCCATGGGCCTGCAGAAACCGCTTCGCCTCGGCCGCGCTGTCCACCTCGAAACGGCGGCCGCTGTCTTGGAACGCCTCGTTCAGGCCCACGTCGTGGAACATCGCGCCCAGGTACAGCAGCTCCGGGTCGAAGCTCAGATCGCGCCGGTGGCCCTGCAGACTGCCGAAGAAGTACACCCGACGTGAATGGTGATAGATGAGCTCGCTCGTCGTGTCCCGGATCAGCTCCGTGGCCTCGCGCGCCAGCGTCGTGTCCGGCACCTGCACGCCTGCCGCGACAACAGTGTCAGTCGTCATGTGTCCGCTCTCCGTGTCCGTAGCAGTACGCCCCTGTGGGGCACTGTCCACAGCCTCGCGCGGCGGCCTGCCCGCTGCCATGACGATAGCGCCCTGTATCCCACGGATAGCGACAGGAAACGCCGCTGGTGACCCGCGCCGGCCGCTCCCGGGTGGACCGCGTCGTGCGACGCCGAAGACCGTCCTGTCCCGGACACCGGATAGACTCGAATCGAGAAAAGAGGAACATCGAGGGCCTTCTCATGCAGAAAGTACGCCACGACCTCGATGCCATGGACCGGCGGATCACGGCCGTTCTGCTGGCGTCGCCCCGGGCCTCCTGGCGGAGCGTCGCCGAGGTGCTGGGTGTCTCGGAGCGCACCGTCGTGCGGCGCGCCGCCCCGCTGTTCCACGATCGCACCCTGCGGGCGACGGCCGTGCGCAATCCCGCCCGCTTTCCCCACCTCATTCCCATGGTGCTGCGCATCCGCTGCCGCCCCAACCGGATCGCCACCATCGCCGCCGGCCTCGCCCGGCGCCCCGACACCGTCTGGGTGGACATCCTGGGCGGAGGGGATGAAATCTGCGTCGTGCTCTTTCTGAACGGACGCGACGCACGTAACAAGTTGCTGCTGCGCGACCTGCCCGCGACCGCCGCCGTGCGGTCCTGGACCTCCTACGACCTGCTGAAAGTCTTCCCCGTGGGTTTCGCCTGGAGCGCGGGACTGCTGACCCGGGAGGAGTCCGGACACCTGCGGCCGGGCTCCGGCCCCGCGCCCGAGCCCTTCTCCCCGCTCCCGGAGGACGAGGCGCTCATCGACGCGCTGGTCGAAGACTCCCGGATGACCTACGGAGAGCTCGCCCATCGCACCGGCCGGACCCCACGGGCGGTGCGGCGCCGCCTGGACGCCCTGGTGGAGGGGTATGGCGTGCGGCTGGCCACCGAAGTCGATCTGGCCCTGCTGGGGGTGCACGCCGAGGCCCTGCTGTGGATCACCGCGGATCCGGGGGCGCTGGAGGAGACCGGGCAGCTCCTCAGCCGACATCCGCAGGTGCGTTTCACCGCCGCCACGACGGGCTCGAGCAGTCTGCTGGTGGCGGTGGCCGCCACCGATCTGAGCGCGCTGTATGTGTTTCTGACCGGCACGGTGGGGGCGTTGCCGCATATCTCCGGCATTGAGGTGACCCCCATCCTCTCGGGCGTCAAGCGCACCGGCCTGGTACGCCCCGCGTCGATCTGAGTGTGATGGGCTCCGTGAGTCTCAGCCGAAGTGCCGGATCCGCGCGGTGGCCTCGGGCGCGTACGGAGGCCAGTCGCCCGGAGAGCCGCCGGCGATGAACGCGGTGACGGCCGTGGCCGAAGGCCCGGCCCATCGCCCGCTCGGCGACCGAGGGGCTCCCCAGCATCGGACTGTCGGGGTAGCTGTCGAAGGTGCCGAAGAGGAAGGACAGTTCGCCACAGTGTGTGGCGCCGAGATGGCCGGGGTCGTGGGCGGGACGGTAGTCGAACTGGTAGACGTACGTGGCATTGCCGCCCGCGGCATGGTGGTCGGCCATCCGCAGGGCGCCGTCGCGGAACAGCTCATCGGTGCTGGCAGCGAGGATTCAGCGACAAATGATCTCTGGATCGGCCGAAAGTGCGACGTGCGGTACGCACCCGTGCCACGTCAGCCTGGCTGACGTGGCATCGGCGAAACGTGGGGCGGGTGGTGGCGGGCGGCCTACGACTGCTCGTTCGCCTCGAGCCAGCGGAAGAAGGCGATCTGCCGCGACATGACGGAGATCAGCTCGTAGGCGGTGTGCGAGGCGGCCACGGAGGTGATCTCGGCGTGGTCGTACGCCGGGGCGACCTCGACCAGGTCGGCGGAGACCAGATAGCAATCGCTGAGCCCGCGCACGATCTCCAGGAGTTCGCGCGAGGTGAGGCCGCCCGCCTCGGGGGTGCCGGTGCCGGGGGCGTGTGCGGGATCCAGGACGTCAATGTCCACGGATATGTAGAGCGGCCGCTTGCCGATGCGCTCCTTGAGCTGCTGCACCACCTCGTCCACCCCGCGCCGCATCACATCGGCCGAGGTGACGATTCCGAAGCCCAGCTTGGTGTCCTCGTCCAGGTCTTCCTTGCTGTACAGGGAGCCGCGGGTGCCGACGTGTGAGAGCGCGGAGGTGTCCAGGAGGCCCTCCTCGGCCGCGCGGCGGAACGGCGTTCCATGGGTGTACTGGGCGCCGAAGTAGGAGTCCCAGGTGTCCAGGTGCGCGTCGAAGTGCAGCAGCGCCACCGGGCCGTGCCGACGGGCCACCGAGCGCAGGATCGGCAGCGCGATGGTGTGGTCGCCGCCCAGTGTCATCAGTTGCGCGCCCGTGGAGAGCAGAGCGTCCGCGCCCTCCTCGATGCTCTCGACGGCCGCGTCGATGTTGTGCGGATTGGCCGTGATGTCACCGGCGTCCGCCACCTGGGCGTAGTGAAACGGGTAGACGTCCTGGGCCGGGTTGTAGGGGCGGAGCTGGCGCGACGCCTCCCGGACGGCGTTCGAGCCGAAGCGGGCGCCCGGCCGGTAGGAGACCCCCGCGTCGAACGGCACCCCGACCACGGCGATATCCGTGGTGCCGACCTGGTCCAGACGTGGGACACGGCCGAAGGTCGCCGGGCCCGTGAAGTGCAGGGTGGCATCCGTCTCGTGGGGCGGGACGGGCATGGCCATGTCGGGAGGGTTCGCGGTCATGTCGGTGCTGAGTCCTTCATCTGTGGGGGGGAGGGGGAATGTCTGCGTGGGGGAATGCCGGCCTGGTCGAGGCCGTGTTACGTGGATGATGAAACCGTCCGTTGGTGAACGGGGAAGGGCGCTCACCTGGCTCTGCGGCTGTCCTGCGCACATCGCCAGGTGACCCGCTCGGTGCCGAGGACCTGCGGACACACGATGAAGCGGTGTCGTCGTGCGGGACTCCCGCGGGGGAAGGAGTACCGCGCCTAGGACACGTGGCGGACGGGCCGGGAGGCGGCCATGGGGCCCGGGCGTCTCGGATCCGGGAAACCCGTTCCATGAAACCCCCGGGCAGTGGGTCTTCGGCTCTCTGCCACGGGGCAGCGGCGCCTGCGACACCCGCTCACTGGGCGTCGTCCCGGCGTTCGCTCACTCGTCACACCCTGGTGTCCCCCGCCTCACGGGCGGCTGCCTCGCGATACGATGCGGGCAGCCCGGCACACAACCGCTGGCCCTGGCACGTACCTTGGTCACGTCCGATCGTAGAACCGGCAGTTGGAGCCCTCCCACCCGGCCTCCGATGACTGTTCGGCGCCGGGCGAACGGGCCGTCGGACGCGCTACCCGTTACGGGCCTCCAGGCGGGCCACGATCCCCTTCGAGGTCGGTTGGTTGCTGATCTCGGCCACGCTGTCGAGCGGCACCAGGACGTTGGTCTCGGGGTAGTACGTGGCGGCGCAGCCGCGGGTGGTCGGATACGGGACCACCTCGAAGTCCTCCGCGCGGCGCTCCACCTCGTCGCTCCACACGCCCACGAGGTCGACGAACTGCCCCTCGAACAGGCCGAGTTCGACCATATCCGCCGGATTGACCAGTACCACCCTGCGCCGTCCGTGGATGCCCCGGTAGCGGTCGTTGTCCGTGTAGGGAATGGTGTTCCACTGGTCGTGGGAGCGCAGGGTCTGCAGCAGCAGATGCCCCTCGGGGGCCCGCAGCATGTCCCAGGCGTTGCGGGTGAACAGGGCCTTGCCGGCGGGGGTGGCGAAGACCCCCTCGTTGACCGGACTGGGCAGCCTGATGCCACTCGGGCGGGCCACCCGCCGGTTGAAGTCGTGGAACCCCGGAACGACGTGGGCGATGCGGTGGCGGATCGCCCCGTAGTCGGCCTCGAACTCGTCCCAGGGGATGCCGGCCTTGTCGCCGATGGTGTGGCGGGCGAGCCGGCACAGGATGGCCACCTCGCTGAGCAGCAGCGTGGAGGCCGGTTTCAGGCGCCCACAGGAGGTGTGCACCTCGCTCATCGAGTTCTCCACGGTGACGAACTGCTCGCCACTGGACTGAATGTCCCGTTCGGTACGGCCGAGGGTCGGCAGGATGAGCGCGGTCCGGCCGCAGACCGTATGGGACCGGTTGAGCTTGGTGGAGATATGAACGGTGAGACGGCAGCGCCGCATGGCCTCCTCGGTGACCGTACTGTCCGGAGCGGCCCGGACGAAGTTGCCCGCGAGCGAGAGGAAGACCTTGATACGGCCCTCGCGCATGGCCCTGATCGAGTTCACCGAGTCCAGCCCGTGGGCACGAGGCGGATCGAAGCCGAACTCGCGCTGCAGCGCGTCCAGGAAGGAGTCCGGCATCTGCTCCCAGATGCCCATCGTGCGGTCGCCCTGCACATTGCTGTGCCCGCGCACCGGGCAGGCCCCGGCTCCGGCCCTGCCGAGGTTTCCGCGCAGCATCAGGAAGTTCACGATCTCCCGGATGGTGGAAACACCATGTCGGTGCTGTGTCACTCCCATGGCCCAGCAGACGATGACGCGCTTGCTGCCCAGGACGGCGTCCCGGACCTGCTCGATCTCGCGGAGGGTCAGCCCGGTCGCGGTCAGGATGTCGTCCCAGGCGATGGTGCGGACGTGCTGGGAGAACTCCTCGAACCCGCTGGTGCTGGAGCGGATGAAATCGTGGTCGAGTACGGTGCCCGGCCGGGCGTCCTCCGCCTCCAGCAGCAGCCGGTTCAGGCCCTGGAACAGCGCGAGGTCGCCGCCGCTGCGGATGTGGAGAAAACGATCGGCGATGCGGGTACCGGGTCCGATCACCCCGCGGGCCCGCTGCGGGTTCTTGAACCGCAGCAGTCCGGCCTCCGGCAGCGTGTTCACCGCGATGATGCGGCCACCGTTGATCTTCGCCTGCTCCAGTGCGGAGAGCTGCCGCGGATGGTTGGTTCCGGGATTCTGGCCCACCAGGAAGATCAGGTCGGCGTGGTGCAGATCGTCCAGGCTCACCGTGCCCTTGCCCGTGCCCAACGTCTCGTGCAGTGCGAAGCCGCTGGACTCATGGCACATATTGCTGCAGTCGGGCAGGTTGTTGGTGCCGTAGGCCCTGGCGAAGAGCTGCAGTGCGAAGGCGGCCTCGTTGCTGGCCCGCCCCGAGGTGTAGAAGACCGCCTCATCGGGGGAGTCCAGCGATGTCAGCTCCGCGGAGATCAGCTTCAGGGCCTCATGCCAGCTGATCGGCTCGTAGTGGTCCGCGTCCGGCCGCTTGACCATCGGCTCGGTGAGCCGGCCCTGCTGGTTCAGCCACAGGTCGGAACGGCGGCCGAGCTCGGAGACCGCATGCGTACGGAAGAAGTCGGCGGTGACGCGCCGCGCCGTCGCCTCGTCGTTGATGTGCTTGGCGCCGTTCTCGCAGTATTCGTTGCGGTGCCGGTCGCCGGGGGCGGGGTCGGCCCAGGCGCAGCCGGGACAGTCGATGCCCGCCACCTGGTTCATGGCCAGCAGCGTCGTCGCGGTGCGCCGTACCGTCGTCTCCTCCAGGGAGTACTCCAGCGCATGGGTCACCGCGGGCACTCCCGCCGCCCACTTCTTGGGCGGCGTGGCGGAGAGTCGTTCGTCCGGCTCGTGTCTCGGCGCCTTCTTCATCAGGTGTGTCTCGCTCTCTTGGACGAGGGTCAGCCCACGGGCCAGCGAGCAACCCGGCTTCTCGGCGGTTCCGGTTCCGTCGGCTGTACGTGTCCGTTGTGGATGGACCCCCGCCAGGCCCCGCTCTCCTCGCCCAGGCCCTCGATGAACTCTTTGAAGTGCCCGAGCTCCCTTCGGACCACCCGGCGCGTGAGCCCGGAGGAGACGTTCGTGAGGAGGGACGCGACTCTGCCCGGAGTGCCCTCGATGCGCACGGTGACCTGGGTGCGGTCCGGTGCCGGGGAGCGGAACGACACCTCACCCCAGTGGGAGGGGCGGCGCTGAAGGCAACGCCATACCACGGAGGAGTCCGGCCGCTGGTGCACGATCTCCGCCTGGAACGCGCAGCGCACCGGGCCGCACCGGATGACCCAATGGGTGATCGTGGGTCTGATCTGCTCGACCCTCTCTACCGTGGACATGAACCGCGGAAAGCTCTTGAACTGGGTCCATTGGTTGTAGGCAGTGCGTACCGGGACCGCGACCTCGATCGTCTCTTCGATGGTGTTCATGGCCCACCTGTCTCCAGATCTGCCCTCAGTGTCACCGCCCGACCAGCAGGTCGCCAGATGGATCTTCCTTCTACGTGAATGACAATCTACAGTCAACCTATTGTTTGACTGCATGAATTCATGCATGCTGGCGCCGTCCGAATGTGAACGGTCGGGAGGCAGGCGTGGCAGTGCACACGGAGGCGGCGGACGCGCGGACGGCAGGGGACCGGGATGCGGCGCCTGTGCGGGGCGCCGCCTCGAAGGAGCCGCTCACCGGCTTCCACATTCGGGTGACGGCCACCACCTTCGGGGCGAACTTCTCCGACGGCTACGCCCTTGGCGTCATCGGAGCGGTGCTGCCCGCGCTCGGCACCGATATGCACCTGTCCGGCGTCTGGGAGGGCCTGCTCGGCGCCTCCGCCCTGATCGGCCTGTTCTTCGGCAGCATCCTGCTGGGGCGGGTGGCCGACGTGATCGGGCGCCAGAAGCTGTACCTCTACAACTTCGTCCTGATCGCGGTCGCCTCCGCCGCCCAGTTCTGGGCACACAGCCCGCTGGTCCTCTTCCTGCTCCGGCTGGCGATCGGCTTCGGTCTGGGCGCGGACTACGCCGTCGGCCCGACCCTGCTCTCCGAGTTCGTCCCCAGCCGGCTGCGCGGCGTCCTCCTGGGCTCCCTCACCGTGCTGTGGACCGTCGGCTACGTACTGGCCAACGTCCTGGGCACCTACATCCCGATCAACGGCACCTCCGCGTACTGGCTGCTGGCCAGCGGAGCGGTGCCCGCCCTGCTGGTGCTGCTGCTGCGGATCGGTATCCCGGAATCCCCGAGCTGGCTGGCCGCCCGCGGCCGGGCCGCCGAGGCCGCAAAGATCCGCCGCACCTACCTGGGACAGTCCGAGGCCACCGCAGCCGACGCGCAGGCCGCGGCCGCCGACCAGCCGCCCGCCGCCCGGTACCGCGAGCTCTTCGCCCCCGGCCAGGCCACCAAGACCTGGTTCGGCGTCGTCTTCTACAGCGCCCAGGT
This sequence comes from Streptomyces violaceusniger Tu 4113, assembly GCF_000147815.2. Taxonomy (NCBI): domain Bacteria; kingdom Bacillati; phylum Actinomycetota; class Actinomycetes; order Kitasatosporales; family Streptomycetaceae; genus Streptomyces; species Streptomyces violaceusniger. The sequence continues at coordinate 4,822,642 of NC_015957.1, forward strand.
GCTGCCCTACTTCGCCATCTACACCTTCATGCCGCAGATCCTGGCCACCTTGCAGATCTCCGGCGCGGACACCCAGAACCTGGTGCTCAATCTGGCCCTGTTGCTCGGCGGTGTGATCGGGCTGTGGCCGGTGCAGCGCCTGGGCCGCAGGCCGTTCACCATCGGCACCTTCGCGATCCTCACGCTCTGTCTGGGGGCGATGGCCGTCCTCAGCGGCGCCTCCAGCGGGGCGCTGATGGTCCCCTTCCTGATCTACACCTTCGTCATGGCCGGTGCCTCCACCATCACCCAGGTCTATCCGGCCGAGCTCTTCCCCACCGCGCTGCGCGGCTCGGGGGTCGGTTTCCTCAACGGCACCAGCAGGGTCGCTTCCGCCATCGGCACCTTCGTCCTGCCGGTCAGCCTGAGCCACTTCGGCGCGGGGTGGTCGATGGGCTGGATGGCGCTGGTGCTGCTGCTCGGCACGGTCGTCAGCGTGGCCTGGGCGCCGGAGACCAGTGACACCCTCACCGCCGAGGACCTGCACCACTGACGCCCGCGACGGGCAGCCGCTCGGCGCTGCCCGGCCTCACACACGCGGAGGGGAGGTCATTCATGTGCTCTTCCCCGTCCGTTGCCGGACATCTTCCTGTGTTTGCACTCATGGGCCTCATAACGTGCGCTCGATCCCCTCCCTCCCACCGTGTGGAGCAAGCGCATGTGCAGCCCCCATCAGACCCATGAGCCGCAGCCCGGAACCCGCCGCCGTACCTTTCTGCGCACCACCGGACTCGCGGGCGCGGGCGTGGCCATGACCGGTCTGGAGGTGGCGCCGCCCGCCGCTGCCGCACCGGCCTCCGGCGCCACCGGCGCACCCGCCTGGCACCCCGACCCCGAAAGCCCCAGATTCACCCTCGCCGTCATGCCGGACACCCAGTACCTCTTCGACGGCGAGAGCATCCACCCTGCCCCGGTGGAGGCGTCCTTCCGCTATCTCCTCAACCACGCGCGCGAGGAGAACATCGTCTTCCTGTCCCACCTGGGCGACCTCACCGAGCATGGGAAGGTCACCGAATTCGGACCGATCGGCCGGGCGTTCCGCCTCCTGGACGAGCGAGGCGCCGCCTACAGCGTGGTGGCCGGAAACCACGACCTCGACTCGTCCACCGACGACCAGCGGGGCCGCACGCCCTACCTGGACGCCTTCGGCCCCCGGCGGTTCCGCTCCTCGCCCTCGTTCCGCGGCGCCAGCCCGGACGGCTACAACACGTACCACACCTTCTCCGCCGCGGGCCGGGAGTGGCTGGTGCTCGCCCTGGACTGGCGCCCTTCCGCGAAGGGCATCGCCTGGGCCCGGGAGGTCATCGCGAAACACCCCAGGACTCCGGTCATCCTCACCACCCATGAGCTGGTCTACGCGGACCACGAGGGCGAGGAGGCGAGCTTCTCCGACCATGGACAGTGGCTGTGGGACGAACTGATCGCCGACCACGACCAGATATTCCTGACCCTCAACGGCCACTACTGGCCGCCGGCCCGCACCATCCGCAAGAACACCGCGGGCCACGACGTCCATCTGCACATCACCAACTACCAGGACCGCTACTACGGTGGCGCCGGGATGATCCGCCTCTACCAGTTCGACCTGGCCCGCCACACCATCGACGTCCGGACGCTCTCCCCGTGGATCCTGGACCGCGCCGATGACCACCTCAACGAGCTGGAGCGCGGCGAGATCGAACGCACCGGTCCCCAGGACTACTTCAGCGTCCCGATCGACTTCGAGCAGCGCTTCGCCGGGTTCGCCCCGGTCGCGTCGCGGCCGGCCCGGCCCGCCTCCCGGCTGGTGATCCCCGGTACGGTGGCCTACTGGCGATTCGATCAGGGCGGCCGGGACGGCGCGCCCGTCGAGGACGCCGTCCGGATCACCGATCACTCGGGCCGTGGCAACCACCTCACCAAGGTCACCGTCCCCGGCAGCCCCGCCGACGCCCTCACCTGGTCCGATGACCACCATCCTGACCAGCCGGGACACGGCAGCCTGCTCTTCCACGCGACAAGTCCCCGCTGCGCGGCGCCTATCTGCGGACCGCCGACGGCGCCCCGTTGAACGGCGCTTCCTTCCGCTCCGGTTACACCGTCGAGGCGTTCCTCAAAATGCCCGCCGACTGGGACAGCGGACGCAACGCCTGGTCCGCGCTGCTCAGCCGACGGGGCCGCAGCGGCGACGCCGGAAAGACCGGCGGTGACGCGGAGGAGCCGGTGGTCACCCTCTCGCTGTCCGACGGCCATGCGTTCCAGTGGGCCGTCTATCCGCTGAACCAGGACGGCGCGGTCACCAACTGGAGCCATGAGCTGCCGCTGAACACCTGGTGGCATGCGGCGGTGGTGAACGACGGACGACACACCACGCTGTATGTGAACGGCTGCCCGGTGGCGCGCAATCCCTCGACCCCGGCGACCGGTCTCACCACCCTCGGGCTGCCCTGGCTGCTGGGCGGCTATGAGTACGGCGGGAAGATCGACCAGATCATGCATGGCTGGATGGGCGACGTCCGCCTCGTGGACCGGGCCCTCCCGGTGCGCGACTTCATGTCCTCCTGATCAAGGGCTCCGGGGGCTCCAGCGGCCCGCCCGGGCCTTCCTGGAGTCCCCCGGAGCCCCGCACCTCGAGCACCCCGATGGCCCTGACGGCCGGCATCGGCGAGGTGTCCACCCAGGCCATCATCGGCCGGAGCCGCTCACGGCTGCGGACCACCTTCACCCCGCCCCCGTAGAGGTGGAAGAGGGCGAGCAGACCGGCGACGATCCCATAGGCGACGTTCACGATGCCGACTCCGTCTTCTGATCGAAGTCGGTGGCGGGCTCGGTGGCGTAACGGCGCATCACCTGGATGTTCGCCTGCGGGGTCAGCGCCTGGCCGCCGGCGATCATGTCCCGCAGGTCCCGGAAGTACCGCACATACAGGTCTGGTGTGAACGTGCTGAGCATGACGGCCGGTTGGTCGGTCATGTTGGCAAAGGTGTGCGGGGCACCGGGCGGGACCATCACGAGCGTGCCCGCGGCCGCGTCGTAGTCCTGTTCTCCGACCGTGAACCGCACCGTACCGGAGATGACGTAGAAACCCTCGTCGTGCTCGGCGTGGCGGTGCTGCGGGGGTCCGGGGGTGTGCGGCGCGAGGACGGATTCGGCGATCCCGAGCCGGTGCCCGGTGTTGCCGCCGTCCTCGAGGATGCGCAGTCGCGTGGTGCCCAGGACGATCGTCTCGCCGTCGCCCGGGCCGACCACCGATACGGCGGGGTCGGTCATCGGCTCGCTGGTCTTCGGTTCATCAGTCACGCGTCGATTCCAGTGCCCGGACGCGGCGACTGTCCAAGACCCATGCTGTGCTGTCGATACCGCATGGGTATCGTTCCACCATGGAGCTACGGACACTGCGCTATTTCGTGGCGGTCGCCGAGGAACTCCACTTCGGCCGGGCGGCCATCCGGCTGCATATGAGCCAGCCGCCACTGAGCCGGGCGATCAAGCAGTTGGAGACCGAGCTCGGTGCCGCGCTGCTTCGCCGATCGTCCGTCGGTGTCGCGCTCACTCCGGTGGGGGCGGTGCTGCTGGATGAGGCGCGCGCCCTGCTCGACCAGGCCGACCGGGTACGCGTGCGCGTGGCCGCAGCGGCCGGCGCCGCCACCCTCACCGTGGGCCTCCTGGGCGACAGCGCCGACCCGGGCGCGGCCCGGCTGGCCGCCGCCTACAACCGGCGGCACCCGGGCGTCGAGGTCCATATCCGCGAGACCGACCTGACCGATCCCACCTGCGGGCTGCACGCCGGACTGGTCGACATCGCCCTGACCCGCGGGCCGTTCGACGAGACCGGCCTGGCCGTGCACGAGTTGCGCACCGACCCGGTGGGTGCGCTGCTGCGCACCGACGATCCGCTGGCCCGCCACGACAGTCTGAAACTGGCCGACCTCGCCGACCGCCGCTGGTTCCGGTTCCCGGCGGGCACCGACCCGCTCTGGCAGTCGTACTGGAACGGAGGGGAACCCCGCGTGGGCCCGGTGGTGCGCGCCGTCCAGGAATGCCTGCAGGCCGTTCTGTGGAACGGCACGGTCGGCATGACCCTCGTGGACCATCAACCGGCGGCGGGGCTCGCCGTGGTGCCGCTGACCGACATGCCGCCGAGCCGGGTGGTGGCGGCGTGGAACGAGGACGACACGAATCCACTGATCCGCTCCTTCGTCCAGATCGCCATCGCCGCCTACCGCGACTGAGCCCCCGGCGGGTCACCGACTACGGCCGGTGCGACACGCCGGCGGTGTCAGTCATCGTCCTGCTCCACCCTGACCAGGTGTAGGGCTGTGCTGGCCCAGTCGCCGGGCCGGAGGTCCGGGTGGAATCCGTACTCGGCGAGCACGGTGGCATGGTGCACCTCACCGGTGCGGGTGTCGCGGTAGCGGGCGCCGGGGGTGAGGCCGCGCAGCCGTACCGGCAGCCGCGGGACTCCGTGGCGCGGGCCGCGCTGCCAGGCCAGTACCAGGGTCTCGGCGGCGTCCTCGGCGGCGTACTGCACCACCGTCGGCAGCTCGCCGTGCGGCCCGGACAGCCGGTACAGGGCGCCGTGCTGGACCAGGTGGCGCACCCGCTTGTACTCGGCCACCAGCTCGGCGCCCTCGGCGAGTTCCGCCTCGGACCAGCGGGCCAGATCGCCGCCGATGCCCAGCAGCCCGCACATCGCCACGTGGAAGCGGAACCGCAACGGCACGGTGCGGGAGGTGAGTTGATGGGGTACGTCGGTCACCCACGCGGACATCGTGCGCGCCGGGTGGAGCTGACCGAAGCCGTGCTGGATGACCAGGCGGTCGACCGCATCGGTGTTGTCCGACACCCACGCCTGGTCGGTGCGGGTGAGGATGCCGAGGTCCACGCGTCCGCCACCGCCGCTGCAGGTCTCGATGCGCAGCCCGGCATGGTCGGCCCGCAGCCGGTCGAGGACGCCGTACAGATTGGCCACATAGCCCGTCCACAGCCGGTCGTGGCCGTCCGGTGGGCCGGGCCAGCCGGCCTCGCTGAAGGCGCGGTTCATGTCCCACTTGAGGAAGTCGATGCCGTGGTCCGTGACCAGCCGGGTCAGCCAGCCGTACGCCCAGTCGGCGACATCGTCGCGGGCGAAGTTCAGGACGAGCTGGTTGCGCAGCTCGCTGCGGGCCCGGCCGGGGGTGTGCAGGACCCAGTCCGGGTGCGCGCGGTAGAGGTCGCTGTCGGGATTGACCATCTCCGGCTCCACCCAGATGCCGAAGCGCATGCCCAGGCGGTGCACCGTGTCGGCCAGGGGGCCCAGGCCCTCGGGGAAGCGGTCCTGGGCGGGGGTCCAGTCGCCGAGCCCCGCGTGGTCGCTGCGCCGGGCCCCGAACCAGCCGTCGTCGACGACGTACAGCTCCACGCCCAGGGCGGCGGCCCGCTCGGCCAGCGCCTTCTGGTTCGCCTCGTCCACGTCGAAGCCGGTGGCCTCCCAGGAGTTGTAGAGCACCGGCGCCACCTCATGCCCGTGCGGCAGGACGTGGCGCAGTGTGTACGCGTGCCAGGCCCGGCTCGCCGCGCCGAACCCGCCGTCCGTGAACAGCCCGGCGAACACGGGGGTGGCGAATTCCTCGCCCGGCGCGAGCGGCACGCAGGTGCCCTCGTGGCCGGCGCCGCCGGAGAACCCGGCGCGTCCGTCCGGTGTGCGCTGAACGGTGATGCGCCAACTCCCGCTCCAGGCCAGGGCCGCGCCGAACACCCGGCCGTACTCCTCGGTGGCGTCGCCCGCGTCCACCATCACCCAGGGAGCGGCGTGGTGGCTGGTGATGCCACGCCGGCTGGTCAGCGCGGTCTCCCCGTACGGCAGGTGTTCGCGGCGCAGTTGGCTCTCCGCGGACCACTGGCCGGTGACATGACTGAGCCGGTAGTCGGCCGTCGCCGGCAGGGACCAGGCGGCCGAGTCGGCCCGCATCAGGCTGAGCTGCTGGTCCCCGTCGTTGCTCAGCACCGTCCAGCGCTCGATGACATCCGTGTCGTCCCGAACCCTGTAGTACAGGGCGACGCGCAGCGGGTAGTGGCGGTCGCGGAATTCCAGCGAGAGTTCGCGGACGCCGTCGGACGGCGTGCGGACGCGGTGTCCGGTCGGCTGCCACTCGAAGGCGCGGGAGCCGTCCGCGTAGCGGACCTGGAGGGAGGGCGTGCCGTAGCGGGTGCCGCCGTCGACCGGCAGTTCCTCGCCCACCGCGGGCCGTCCCTCGAAGCTGCTCGCCGCCTCCCCGGCGGGCACGACCAGCTCCTCCGCCTCCCGCAGCCTTAGCCGCGGCCCCCATGCGAGGTGGCAGGGCGCGCCCGTTTCGTCGATACGCAGGGCGTATGACGTACGGGGAGTGGTCAGCAGCCAGACCCCGGTGTCCGGGGCACGGGAGATCGTCGGCATCGGGCCTCACGTTCGGGAGACGACGGGGGAGCGGCGGGTGCCGCCCGCGGATGCGAAGCGCTCGGTGAGTGCGATGAGGATCGCCCCGTAAGCCAACGAGACCTTCGATCGCATGTCAACACCCCGTGTGTGGCTGGCTTTGGAGCCGAGATCGGGGCTCACAGGCAATCCTCAGGAGATTCCTGCTTCTTTCATTGACAGCGGAAAATAAGGAGCCTAGGTTCCCGGCCATGTCCTCGCCCCCTGCCGTCGAGTCGTTCCCCGCGAACACGTCGGCCGCCGCGCAGATCTTCACCACGGTCCTGTCCCAGGGCCCTCTCACCCGTATGGAAGTGGCCCGGCGGGCGGGGCTGTCGGCCGCTGCCGTCACCAAGGCGGTCCGTCCCCTGATCGAGGCCGGCTACCTGGTGGAGGACGTGGACGAGGACGCGCGCCCGGCGCTCGGGCGGCCCGCGAACCTGGTGCGGGTGGACGGCGGCCGGGCGCTGTTCATCGGGGTCAAGGTGACCGGAGACAAGCTCATCGGTGTGCTCACCGACCTGTGCTGCCGGATCCTGGTCGCCCGGCACATCCCCCTCGCCGCCCGGGACCCCAAGGCGGTGCTGGGGTCGGCCACCGAACTCGTACGGGAGCTGCTCATCGAGGCGGACGGCCTCGGCGTGCGCGTCGCGGGTCTGGGCATGGCCGTCTCCGGCGATGTGGACCGGGCCGAGGGCGTCGTGCGCTACTCGCCCTTCCTGGAATGGCGCGATGTGCCGCTCGCCGAACTCGTCGCCATGACCACGGGGCTGCCGGTGACCGTCGACAACGACGTGCGCGCGCTGACCGTGGCCGAGCAGTGGTTCGGGGCGGGCGTGGGACTGTCCGGCTTCGCCGTCGTGACGGTCGGCGCGGGCATCGGCTGCGGCCTCGTGGTCCACGGCAGAGTGGTCGCCGGCGCCCACGGTGTGGCCGGCGAGATCGGACACGTCACCGTCGACCCGGCGGGCCCCCACTGCCACTGCGGCAACCGTGGCTGTCTGGAGGCCATCGCGAGCGACGACGCCATCGTCCGTCAGATGCGCGCGGCCACGGGGGTCCAGGTGGCCGACGCGGTCCAAGCCGCCGGACTGGCCCACGACGGTGTCGCCGGGGCGCGGGAGATCTACGCACGGGCGGGCGACGCCATCGGCCGTGGCATCGCCACCGTGGCCAATCTGCTCGGCCCCGAACGCGTGATCATCTCCGGTGAGGGCCTGGCCGCCTACGACCTGTTCGCCGACCACATCCGTGCCGCCTTCGCCGCGGCGGCCTTCGGCTCCGCGGCGCAGTGCGATGTGCGGACCCGGCCGCTGCCCTTCGACGAATGGGCCCGCGGCGCCGCGGCCACCGCCATCCAGTCCTTCATCCGGTCGGACCCGAACCAGCACAACAACCAGCGCATACGAGGAGCAGCCATGACGCAGCACGCCTGAACCGCACCGAGAAACACCGTGCACTCCGCGACCCGCTCCCGCTGCCGTCGCGGACGCGGCGACCGCCTCTCCCTCGCGGTCGTCATCACCGCCGCTGATCGCCCCGCCCGTCTTCGTCCGGCTGCCCGTCCCCGCCCCGATCGCGCCGTCGTTCCCCGAACGGCCGCGAGCCCCACCATGTCGCCTGCCCCGGCGCCCGTTCATCGGCGCACTCACCCTCGGTTCGGGCAGGGCCGAGCCCTCGCCGCAGTATCCCCGAACCCCGCCGCGTCTCCCCGCCACCCCTTCCCCGTTCCACACCTCCAGGAGGTAGGACCCATGCGGTCATCCTCGTACGCCCTCATGCCCGTACACGGTCTGAGAACCATCGTCGTCATGGCCCTCGCCGCGGGCTTCGCCACCGCCGTCCCCGCGGCGCAGGCACAGCCCGACGACAACAAGGCCACCCCGGCATCCTCGGCGGACCCGGGCGCTGTCGCCGCCAAGCCCTATATGGGCTGGACCAGTTGGAGCATGCAGTCATCGAAGTACCCGGGCCTCAACCCGAACGGCGACTACAGCTACCTCACCGAGGCGAACGTCCTCAAGCAGACCGACGCCATGGCCGCCAAGCTGAAGAAGTACGGCTACGAGTACGTCAACATCGACGCGGGCTGGTGGCGCAACTACGCGTGGACGCCCGAGTTCGACGAGTACGGCCGGCAGAAGGCCGATCCGGTGCGCTTCCCCAGCGGCATGAAGTCGGTCGCCGACCATATCCACTCCAAGGGTCTCAAGGCCGGTATCTACCTGCCCGTCGGCCTGGAGAAGGAGGCGTACGGCGGGGGCAAGGTGCCGATCTGGAAGGCCGAGGGCTGCACCACCGCCGACATCGTCTACGACGACCTGCGCACCACCAATGGCTGGGACAGTGCGTACAAGATTGATTTCTCCAATCCGTGCGCACAGAAGTACATCGACTCCCAGGCGCGGCTGTTCGCAGACTGGGGCTATGACTTCCTCAAGCTCGACGGTGTGGGCCCGGGCTCTTTCAAGAGTGGCGACAACTACAACAACGTCGCCGACGTGGCCGCCTGGCAGAAGGCGATCGCCGCCACCGGCCGTCCGATCCACCTGGAGCTGTCCTGGTCCCTGGACATCGGACACGCCGCCGACTGGAAGAAGTACTCCAACGGCTGGCGCATCGACACCGACGTCGAGTGCTACTGCAACACGCTCGTGAGCTGGGAAAACTCCGTGGACGACCGGTGGAGTGACGCCCCTGCCTGGGCCGGGCACGCAGCCCCCGGTGGCTGGAACGACCTCGACTCCCTCGACGTGGGCAACGGCGAGATGGACGGCCTGACCAAGGCCGAGCGGCAGAGCTACGCCACGTTGTGGGCCATCGCCAAGTCGCCGCTCTACACCGGCGACGACCTGACCAGGCTGGACTCCTACGGCCTGTCCCTGCTGACCAACCGCGAGGTCATCGCCGTCAACCAGGGCGGCGACGCGCCCGCGAAGCCGGTCACACCGTCCGACCCACAGCAGGTGTGGGCCGCGAAGAACCACGACGGCACCTACACGGTCGCCCTCTTCAACCTCGCCGGCAAACCGGCCTCGGTGACCGCCGACTGGTCGACGCTCGGCTTCACCGGCAAGGCCGCGGTCCGGGATCTGTGGAACCACGAGAGCCTCGGCAGTCACAAGGACAGGATCACCCAGGCCCTGCCCGCCCACGGCTCCCGCCTCTTCACGGTCACCCCGCGCGGCGACGCGCTCACCTGGACCGCCATCGAGGCCGAGTCGTCCGCGAACACCCTCAGCGGCAACGCCTCCGTCGCCGACTGCCCGGCCTGCTCCGACGGCCACAAGGTCGGCAACCTCTATACCGGCGGCAAGCTGACCCTCAACAACGTCGTCGTCGACAAGGCCGGCACCTACCAGATCAAGGTCGCCTACATCAGCGGTGACGCCCGCTCCGTCGCCGTCTCGGCCAACGGGGGCGGCGCCACGAGCCACGCCTTCCCCTCGACCGGCGACTGGTCCACCGTCAGCAGTGTCCACGTACCGGTGGCGCTCAAGGCCGGCTCCAACACCGTCACCTTCGACAGCGGTTCCGGCTACGCGCCGGACATCGACCGGATCGACGTACCGAAGTCCTTCTGAACCCCGGGGGCCCGGCCCCGGCCGGGCTCCCGTGCCGATCTCAGACGCCTGGAGCCGCCATGAACCCCCGCCCGACCGACGCCGGCAGTGACCCCAGCAGAGCCCCCGGCAGTGACCCCAGCAGAAGAACCGCGCTGTCCCTCGCGGCGACGGCCGGACTTACCGCCGCCCTCGGTGCCCTGCCCGCCTTCACCGCCTCCGCCGCACCCCGGCGCCCGGCCGACACCCCGCCGCTCACCGGCACATCACACGACCAACTGTGGTGGCAGGCCCCCGGCGACGAGGGCTCCCTGATCGAGCAGGGCCTGCCGGTCGGCAACGGCCGCCTCGGCGCCCTCGCGAGCAACGACCCCGGCCGCGAACTGCTGCTGATCACCGACGCCACGATGTGGACCGGCGGCCTCAACGACGCCCTCGACGCCGACGGCCAATTCCCCTACGGACGCGGCGACTTCGGCTCCTTCACCCTGCTCGCCCGGCTCACCGTGGACATCCCCGACCACGACCTGTCCGGTGTCAACGGCTACCGCCGCACCCTCGACCTCGCACAGGGACTGGTCACCAGCTCCTACGTCCGCTCCGGTGTCACCTACCGGCGCCAGGTCTTCGCCAGCCACCCCGACGACGCGATCGTCCTGCACTTCACACAGAGCGGCGGCGGCCACTACACCGGCACCCTCACTCTGGGGGGCACCCATGGCGAAAAGCCCTCGAGCGCCGAGTCGTTCGGCGCGTCCTTCCCGGGCGGCCTGCGGTACGGCGCGGCGGTCACGGCATACGGCAGCGGCGGCCGGGTCCGCGTCAACGGCACGCGCATCGACTTCTCCGGCTGCGAGGACCTCACGGTGGTGGTCAGCGGTGGCACCAACTACGTGCCCGACGCCGACCGTGAGTACCGCGACCCCTCCCTCGACCCCGAGAAGCTGGCCCGTACGAAGGTCCGCGCCGCCGCCCGGCACTCGGCGGACACCCTGCGGCGCACCCACATCGCCGACTACCGCGGCTTGTACGAGAAGTTCGCCCTCTCACTCGGCACCTCCACGGACGCCCAGCGATCCCTGGACACCTGGGAGCGGCTCACGGCACGCGCCCGGGACGGTGAGCCCGACCCCGAACTGGAGGCCGCCTACCTCCAGTACAGCCGTTACCTGATGATCTCCGGCTCGCGCGACAGCCTTCCCCTGAACCTCCAGGGCCTGTGGCTGGACGGCAACGACCCGGACTGGATGGGCGACTACCACACCGACATCAACATCCAGATGAACTACTGGATGGCCGACCGGGCGGGCCTGTCCTCCTGCTTCGACGCCTTCGCCGACTACTGCCTGGCCCAGCTTCCGTCCTGGGCCGAGCTCACCCACGACCTCTTCAACGACCCGCGCAACCGCTACCGCAACTCCACCGGGAAGGTCGGCGGCTGGGCCGTGGCCTTCTCCACCAACATCCACGGTGGAAGCGGCTGGTGGTGGCATCCCGCGGGCAATGCCTGGCTGAGCAACAGCCTGTACGAGCACTACGAGTACACCCAGTCGCGGGCGTATCTGGCGAAGATCTACCCGCTGCTCAAGGGCGCCTGCGAGTTCTGGGAGGCGCGGCTGCTCACCACCACCCTCCCCGGCACCTCAAAGGAGGTGCTGATCGACGACAGCGACTGGTCGCCCGAACACGGCCCGCAGGACGCCAAGGGCAACACCTACTCCCAGGAACTGGTGTGGGCGCTGTTCGGCAACTTCGCCGCCGCGGCCGCCGAGCTGAAGAAGGACACCGGCTACGCGGCCACGATCGCCTCGCTGCGCGAGAAGCTGTACCTGCCGGAGGTGAGCCCGAAGACCGGATGGCTCCAGGAGTGGATGTCCCCCGACAACCTCGGCGAGACCACCCACCGCCATCTGTCCGCCCTGATCGGCCTGTTCCCCGGCGACCGCATCCGCCCCGACGGCTCCACTCCCCAGGAGATCGTGGACGGGGCCACCGCCCTGCTCACCGCGCGCGGTATGAACAGCTTCGGCTGGGCCAACGCCTGGCGCGCCCTGTGCTGGGCGCGGCTGAAGAACGCCGACAAGGCATACCAGCTCATCGCCAACAACCTCCGGCCCTCCACCGACGGCAGCAACGGCACCGCGTTCAACCTCTTCGACATCTACGAGGTCGAGAAGGGCCGTGGCATCTTCCAGATCGACGCCAACTTCGGCACCCCGGCCGCCATCAGCGAGATGCTGCTGTACTCCCGCCCCGGCCACCTGGAACTGCTCCCCGCCCTGCCCGACGCCTGGTCCGCGTCCGGCTCGGTCACGGGACTGGCCGCGCGCGGCGGCTTCGTCGTCGATCTGCACTGGAAGCAGGGGGTGCCGACGTCGGTCCGGATCCACAGTGTCGGCGGCCGCACCACGACGGTGGCCCACGGTGGCACCTCCCGTACGATCCGCCTGGCGCCCGGCGAGTCCCTCACGTTGAAGGGCCTCGCCCGATGACGGCCCGCCGCGCCGCCCTCGGCGGCGTGGCCGCCGCACTGCTCGCGGCCGCCGCCCTCCACGCCACCCCGGCCGAGGCGGCGGGCAGCCGGCACGACGTCGTCACCTGGGCGGCGAGCGCGGATCGGCTGGGGGACGGGACAGCGGACCGCGGGTACCGGATGGTCGTGCACACCAGTGTCGGCGGGAGCGATCTACGCATCCGCCTCTCCAACGCCTTCGGCGACCGGCCGCTGACCCTCGACAGTGTCTACGCCGGCGTCCAGAAGTCGGGTGCCGAGCTGAAGCCGGGCAGCAACCGGCGGCTGACCTTCGGCGGCGGGCACACCGTCACCATCCCGGCGGGCGAGACCGTGCTCAGCGACGCCCTGCCCGACGGTCTGCCCGCCGCGACCAACCTGGTCGTCAGCCTCCACACCCCCGACGCCGCCGGTCCGGCCACGGGGCACGGGATGGCGATGCAGACGTCGTACACGACCCAGGGCGATCACACGGGAGAGGAGAGCGCCACGCACTGGACGGACACCACCGGCTCCTGGTTCTACCTCGACGCCGCCACCGTCCGCACATCCGCCGCCCCCGGTGCCGTGGTGGCGCTCGGCGACTCCATCACCGACGGCTGGCAGTCCACCACCGACCTCAACCGCCGCTGGCCCGACTACCTCGCGCGCCGGTTGCAGAAGGCGGCCACCGGCGTCAGGGGAGTGGCGAACGAGGGGATCTCCGGCAACAAGGTCCTCGCCGACGGCGCCGGGCAGAGCGCCCTGAACCGGCTCGACCGCGATGTCCTGTCCCTCCCGGGCGTGCGGACCGTGTTCCTCTTCGAGGGGGTCAACGACATCAAGGCGCACACCGGCGTCACCGCCGCGGACATGATCGACGGCTACCGCCGGATCATCGCCCGGGCGCACGCGGCCGGTAAGTGCGTGGTCGGCGCCACTGTGGGCCCCTTCAAGGGCTGGTCCGAATGGGACGCGGCCGCCGAGCGGGTACGCCAGGACGTCAACGCCTTCGTCCGCAGCAGCGGCGAGTTCGACGCGGTCACCGACTTCGACCGCGTCCTGCGCAGCCCCTACGACCCCGAGCGGGTGCTGCCGTTCCTCGACAACGGCGATCATCTGCACCCCAACGACAAGGGGATGCAGGCGATGGCCGACGCCGTCGACCTTGCCGCACTCGACTGCGCCGACGGCCCGCGCTCCACGGGCTGAACACGGGCCACTGGGCGGCCGGGCGCGGCCGGTGGAACACCGCGCCCGGCCACCCGGCGCGAAGGGCTGCGCCGGTCATGCCCCTGCCGTCGCGGAGGACCGGCGCGCCCGTCTCACTGCTCGCCCGGGCGGCGTGCCGGAGGCGGCGGGGGCAGGACCTCGCCCGAGGTGGAGCGGCCCGGCCGGAAGTCCTTCAGCAGGGGGGACTCATGGCCGTAGAGCTCGTCCGCGACCAGGTGGCCGAGCAGCGGGGCCAGGGTGATGCCGCTGTGGGTCGCCACCACGTAGAACGGAACGTCGGAGGCGGGGAAGCCTGCCACCGTGAAACCGTCGCCCGGCATGGCGCGTTGGCCGACCCGGACCTTCTCCACGACGGTGCCCTCCGCGGCGTTCAGCACCTCGGGCAGACGGGCCAGCATGTCGGTGGCGATCTCACCATCGGGCGCGTACGGCTTGGCGGGGTCCGCGGAGGCGTCCAGGTCCAGGGCCTGGAGCAGCAGACGGCCACCGCCGTCGGGGCGGACGTTGAGCCGCGGGCCGGTCAGCACGCGGGCCAGGCGCGCGGCCGTCGGTGCGGTGGTGGCGAGGAAGCCGACCGTCGCCGAGCCCGCGAGATCCGGGTCCGCCATGGGGACGTACGCACCCGCCAGCTCGGCCACCTTCTGTGTCCACCGGCCCGCGCAGCTCACCACCGTGTCCGCCGGGTAGCGGCCGCCGTCGGCGCAGATCACGGCCGTTCCCGCCGGGCCGGCCGGTCCAGGTCCACGTCCTGGTCGTGGTCGCGGTCCCGGGCGTGGTCGATGAAGTCGATCGCGGCGGAGCCGAGCGCGTCGGCGCGGTAGCCCTCGAAGCGGTGCGGGGTGCCGCTGCCGTCGTACAGCGTGGTCTCGTAGGCGTCCGAGGTGAATTCCAGCAGGTTGGCGGCGAGCCAGTGTTCGTATCCGGCCCGGTCCTCCTCCGGCACCGCCCCGGCGGTGTGGTCACCGGCGAGATGCCACTTGCCGATGTAGCCGGTGGCATAGCCCGCGTCCCGGAAGGAGCGGGCCAGGGCCGGAGTGTCCCGGGGGAGGGCAAGACCGTTGCGGAAGACACCGGTGGTGGTCGGGTACTGGCCGGTCCGGAGGCTGGCGCGGGAGGGCGCGCACACGGGCTGACAGGCGAAGGAGCGGTCCACGCTCACGCCCTCGGCGGCAAGGCGGTCGAGGACCGGCCGTCGTACGGACTGAACACCTGTGGTTGAGCTGCCGCTTCCCTTTTTATGAGAGTATTTTATTTAAGCCGTGCGCTGACTTCCAGGCCGCGCGCGCCGGGGTCAAGATCCCGTACTCGTCAATGTCCTCAGCGCGCAGTCGAGAGGAGTGCCGCAGCAGATGCCGGGCGATATCGCTACATCCGCCCTGGCCCGGAGGGTCAACGCCGCCCGCATCCTGGCAAAGCTGCGGGAACGCCCCGCGAACCGGGCGGAGATGTCCTCCGGCGACTTGGTGGATGCCACGGGCATGTCGCGGCCCACCGTGCACGCCGCCGCGCACCACCTCGTCGAGCTCGGCTGGGTCCGGGAGAGCACCGATCGCGTCGATGGGCGTCTCTCCGGGCGCGGTCGGCCATCGAGGGTCTTCTCGTTCGCGGCGGCCGCCGGTCATGTCCTGGGCATCGACATCGGCGCACACAGTGTCCGCGTCGTCGTAGCCGATCTGCGGGGAGCTTTCGTCGCCGAGGCGCGGATCGCGTTCGGTGACCCATCGGTCCGCCCGGAACAGCGCATCACGCGGGTGCGGAAGCTCGCCGTCGAGGTGGTGCGGACCGCCGGGCTGCGCGATGAGCAGGTACTGGCGGTCTGCGTCGGCACCAGCGGCCCCGTCGACGCCGACGGCGTCGTACAGCAGCGCACCGGCATCCCGGGGTTCCTCGGGGTCGACCTCCGCGCCGCGCTGGCCCGGGACTTCTCCGCGCGGGTGTGCGTGGAGAACGACTGCAACCTGGCCCTCATCGGCGAGCGCTGGCGAGGCTGCGCGGGCACCTCCCAGGATGTCGTCTGTCTGCTGGCGGGGGAGAGGCTGGGGGTGGGCATGTGCACCGGCGGCACCCTGGTGCGCGGCCAGGCCAACAGCGCCCGGGACCTCGGTTTCCTGTCCCTGATGGGTGACTACTCCCGCGACGACGGCATCGCGAGATCCGTCCGGGAGCGGGGAGCGTCGCTGCTCGCCAAGGTGGCGGCCCCCGGCACACCGCCGCGCCCCGGCATACCGGGCGCCGAGCTGCGCACTCTGACCGACGCGGACCCGCGCCGCGTGAGCGCGAGGGATGTCTTCGAGGCCGTCCGCCGGGGCGACCTCGGCGCCGCCCGGGCCCTGGAGGAGGGGCTGGAGGCGGCCGCCCGCGCGATCGCCACGCTGACGATGCTGCTCGCCCCCGAACTGGTGGTGGTCACCGGCGCCGTGGCGGGAGCGGGAGACGTTCTGCTGCCGCCGCTGCGGCGCCGGCTGACCGAACTCGTCCCGCGCGTCCCCCGTGTCGAAGCCTCGCCGTTGCGCGAGCATGCCGTGGTCACCGGTGCCGTACGCCTCGCCCTCGACACGGCCGAGACGGACTTCCTCGACCCACTCGCCCCCGCCCCCAGGGCGGCCTGACTTACTGCCGACCGCCCCACCGGGGCCGAGTATTCGGCCACACGAGGATGGCGATGAGGACCATCCGGGGCTCTGACCGATGATGAACTACCAGAGAGCGTGAACCGAATGAAAACCGCGATGCCCAAGAAGACGGCTGCCGGCTGGATCGTCGGTGTATGTGTGCTGCTGGCCGCGGCGCCGGCCCTCACGGGGTGTTCGAAGGACTCGGACTCCACGAAGTCGAAGGGCCAGGACGGCTCGGCCTCGGCCGCCCCGACCGCCTCGACCGCTGAACCCACCCCCTCCCCGAAGGGGCGCCCCGGTGGTCAGTCCACGGTGCAGGAGGCGGTGGCCACCTGGGTCACCGCGGTCGTACAGGACCGTCCCAAGAAGGCCTGCTTGGTCATGGCGACATCGGGCACCGGCGGGACTCCCGCGAAGCCCAACACGGCGGCGATGTGCGGCGGCGACACACCGCAAGCCCAGCAGATGAAGCAGCAAATACACCGCCTGCACGCCTCGTTCGCCCCTGATCAGCCGAACAATCCCCCGACGGTGAAGGTTGCCGAGGTCCCGGTCGCGGACAACAAGGCGACGGTCGACGGCGAGCGGATCACCGTGGACGGCCAGACGTTGAAGGCCATCGTCCTGTCGAACTCCACCGGAGTGAAGGAGGACCAGATCGGTGTCAGGGTCGAGGCCGCCGTCGTGGACGGTCGCTGGTATGTCACGGATCTGGGTCTTTCCGTCGGCTGACGCGGCGATGGCTGCCGCGGGAAACCGGGGTCCGGTCGGTAATGCTGCTGGATTGAACGCTAAGGACTTGATCATGGTCTCGCGTCGATCCTGAGAAGTGGCCCCCCGGGGGAGCTTCAGGGTCGACCGTTCGTCGACGTTGATTTCCGACGCGAGTTGTCGACAGTGCTCACCTGCCGGTTCGTGATCACCGGCCGCAGTGTCGGCAGACGGTGGCACCCTCAAGTGATCAACGCACCACCTTCGGATGATCATGTGATCGTGGAGGCACAGGTGCGTGACTACGGGTTTTCACCGGCTCAGCAGGATGAGGTCTGGAGACGCTGGCGTGAGGGGCAGTCGTTCAGCTTGATCGGGCGGGCACTCGGGGCACCGATGCAGCACGCCCGCCGTTTCCTGTACCAGAGCGGCGGCGTCCGCCTCACCCCGCAGACGCGGTCAGAGCGGCATCTGAGCGGCAGCGAGCGCGAGGAGATATTCCGCGGCATCGCCGCCGGGGAATCGGCCCGGCAGCTGGCGAAGCGGCTGGGCCGATCCCCTTCGACCGTCTCCCGCGAGGTCGCCCGCAACGGCGGCCGGGACCGCTACCGAGCCGCCTCGGCCGATGCGGCCGCCTACACGCGCGGGCGCCGACCCAAGCAGGTCAAGCTCGCCCAACGGCCCGCTCTGCGCGCCCTGGTGGAAGCCAAGCTGGCTCTGTGCTGGTCACCCGAGCAGATCGCAGGATGGCTGCGACGGCAGTTTCCTGGTGACGCCTCCATGCAGATCTCGCACGAAGCGATCTACCTCTCGCTCTACGACCCTCGCCGGCGTCAGGCGATCGACCTCAGCCTCACCCAGCGGCTGCGGTCAGGAAGACCCATGCGCCGACCGAAGATCGCCCGCCGGCCCACCGGGCGGGGCATCATCCGCGGCATGGTATCCATCACCGCGCGCCCCACCGAGGTCGAGGACCGGAAGGTTCCCGGCCACTGGGAGGGCGACCTCGTGATGGGCACCCGGCCCTCGGCCGTCGCCACGCTCGTCGAGCGCACCAGCCGCTACACGGCCATCGTCGCGCTGCCGGACGGCATCAAGGCTGAGCAGGTCACTCCGCACCTCACCAGGAGTCTCCTCGGCATCCCGCCCCAGCTACGACGAACGCTCACCTGGGACCGGGGCCGGGAGATGGCCGAGCACCAGGCCATCACCGCCGGGACCGGGATGCCGATCTACCTCTGCAAGCCGCGCAGCCCGTGGCAGCGCGGCACCAACGAGAACACCAACCGACTGCTTCGGCAGTACCTGCCCAAGGGCGCGGACCTCCGCACGTTCAGCCAGGCCGACCTGGACGCCATCGCCCACGAGCTCAACCATCGCCCACGCAAGACCCACGGGTACCGCACTCCGGCAGAGGTCTACGCTGACCTCCTGAACAGCGGTGATGCGCTGACCGCTTGAGCTCGCCGTCCTTTGCCGACGCTTTCGGGCCCGGCCTCGACTGCTGATCAGGGGCGTCCCGTGTCGCTTTCCCGTCGGACCCACGCATCCGTCAGTGGCAGACGTCCAGCGCTGAGCAGTCAGCGCCAGCCCACCAAGATCATCGCTTGGCGGGCCGGCGCATCTGTGCCATGCCCCCGCTTCAGATGCAGATCACGATCTTTCCGCGTGTGCGTCCGCGCTCGGCGTGCGCGTGGGCGTCGGCGATCCGCTCCAGGGGGTAGGTCTGTTCGATACGGGGTGTGTAGCGGCCTTGCCGGCCCAGCTCCGCGGCCGCGGACAGGAGGGTGGAGTCGTTCTCCGCGTTGACCACATGCGTGCCCAGGCGCTGCCCGCCTGCGTGGTCGGCGACCGTCGCGACGCGCGTCGGGTCGCCCGTGATCGCGACGAGGTCGTCCAGGGATCCGGAGGCCGCGGTGTCGAGCGCGATGTCGACGCCGTGCGGAGCGAGAGCGGACAGGCGCTGCGCGAGGCCGGGGCCGTAGGTGGTGGGAACGGCGCCGAGAGAGATGAGGAACTCGTGGTTTCGTTCGCTGGCTGTCCCGATCACGGTGGCACCTCGTGCCCCAGCGATCTCGACTGCCGCGCTGCCCACGCCTCCGGCGGCGCCCTCGACGAGAAGGGTGCGCCCCGCGAGGGAGCCGAGCACGTTCAGGCCACGCATCGCGGTCACGGACGCGAGACCGGCGCCCGCAGCCTGCTCATCGTTCCACGTGTCGGGCACGTGGGCCCAGGCCGAGAGGATGACCAGCTCTGCGGTTGCGCCGGTGACACCGCCCAGCCCGAAGACGCGGTCGCCGATGCTCACCCCCTGCACTCCGTCACCGATTTCGTCGACCACGCCGGCGGCGTCGCGCCCGGGAATGGCGGGTAGCTCCAGGGGAATCAGCTGGTGCAGGGCGCCGGCGCGCAGCTTCCAGTCGATGGGATTGACGCTGGCCGCCGCGACGCGGACACGGATCTCACCAAGTCCGGGGTGGGGGTCGGAGGCCTGCTCGATCACCAGGCTCTCCGCTCCGCCGTATTCATGGAAGCGGGCTGCACGCATAATGTCCTGCCTTTCCTTTATCGGTGAGGTTGCCGAGCAGGCGGGCGGCCACCCGCCCCCGAAAACCACGATCCTGCCCATCGTCGGAATACCTCCCGTTGAGTCGATGCTCCGGAACATATCCAGAAGGTTGGTTACCAGCTGGATACCAAGACCGGAGACAGGAGACCCTCGATGACGCAACGGCCACCGCTGCCCCCCGACTTGTTCGACGAGCTGTGCCCGTCCTCGATGCTGCCTTTCCGCTTCGGTGACAAATGGGCACCCATGGTCCTCCGCTGCCTGGAGGACGGCCCGCGCAGATACTCCGAACTCCGCGTGCCACTGGGCCGCGTCACCCCGAAGGCCCTCACCCAGTCGCTCCGCGGCTTGGAGCGGAACGGGTTCGTGTCACGCACGGTGCACGCCGACCCGAAACTGCGGGTGGAGTACGCGCTGACACCGTTGGGCCGCAGCTTGCTGGAGCCGCTGGCCACCGCGTGCCGATGGGCGGCCGAGCACTGGGACGAACTGCTCGACGCCCGCGATGGCGGCGAGGGCGGCATCTCCTCCATCGGCTGACTCGAACCTGCGTTGGCGCGTGCCGCACCGGACGAGCCGCACCTCTGCGTTGACTCGGGGAATCGCCAACAGCGGTGTCCGCGGCCCAGCCGTAGCCGCCGCCCGCAGTGAAGATGTCGGAGGTCTCGGTGAAGCCGGCTCAGCTGCTGAACGACCGCGTTCGGGGAGACCAAGGCGGTCGACGACCTGGAGCTGTCGGTCCGGGCGGGCGAGGTCTTCGGGCTGCTCGGACCCAACGGAGCGGGCAAGACCACCGCGATCCGCTGCATCACCACACTGCTGCCGGTCCCCGCCCGGATGGTGCGGGTGTTCGGGCACGACGCGGCGAAGGAGCGGATGGCGGTCCGCCGGCTGCTGGGCTACGTACCGCAGCAGCTGTCGGCCCGATGCCGGGCTCACCGGCCGGGAGAACGTGGCATGCAGCAGCGGGTGCTGAGCGACGACGAGCCGCAGCCGTCCGCCGCGAAGCGCCTGAGTGTTGCCCGGCTTTCCGGGAACCGGCCACGGCCGGCGCAGCTCGCGGTGGCTCCCACGACCTTCGTCGGACGAGCCGATGAGTCCGCGGCGCTCCGTTCCCTGTTGTGCTCCCCGGTGTCGGACCCGGGCGGCGCCGCGATCGTGGCCCTTACCGGCGGGTCCGGCGTCGGCAAGAGCGCACTGGCCCGGCACCTGGCCCATGGCTTGCGCGACACATTCGAGGACGGTCAGCTCTTCGCCGAACTGCGGGGTGCCGACGAGCAGCCGGCCTCTGCCGCCGACGTACTGGCCGGGTTCCTGACGGATCTGGGACTGCCCCGGTCGGCCGTTCCGCAGGGCCTGGCCGAACGGGCGTACCTGTACCGGTCGTTGATCGCTGGCCGCAAGATGCTCGTCGTTCTCGACGATGCCCTCGACGCCGCCCAGGTCCGCGGCCTGATCCCGGGGAGCGGCGGCAGTCGGCTGATCATCACCAGCCGTAACCATCGGGCGGATCTGGAGGGGGCGTGCGCCTTCACGCTGAACCCGCTCCCTGAGCGCGCGTCGCTGGAACTGCTGGGCGGCGTCGTCGGTCATCAGCGCGTGCGGGATGAGCCATGCGCGGCCCGGCGGATCGCCTCCGTCTGCGCCGGGCTGCCGCTGGCGATCCGCATAGCCGGCGCGCGCTGTCTGGCCCGGGAGCAGTGGTCGCTCGACGACATGGCCGAACGACTCACCTCGTCCGGTCGATTATTGGACGAGTTGCGTGTCGGCGATCTCACCGTACGCGCTGGTCTGCGCTCCGAGTACGCTGCTCTGCGCGCCCAGTCCACCCACCTCGACCCAGCGGCGGGGCCGGTCCCCCACGCCCCCCTTCCGTGCTCTGGGCCTGCTGGATACCGCCGAGGTCACCCCCGAGCCGGTGGCGGTCATGCTGAATTGCCGGGTCCACCAGGCGCAGGACACCCTGGAACGGCTGGTCGACGCCCGGCTGCTGACCTCCCCGAGCCCCGGCCGCTACCACCTCAACGACCTGGTGCGGGCGCTGGCCCGGGAGGTGGCCGAGGAGTCACCGGTCGGCCCCGCAGCCCTGCGCCCGACTGCTGCCCTGGTACGGTCGCTGCGAGAAGATCAACCCCGATCCGCGGCACGGCACCCGGCCGCCGTTGCCGCGAAGCGGCTCCCCGCTCCCCGCCTTCGCCGGTTATGAGTCCGCCGCGCGCCGGCCGGCCCGGCAGCGCGATGGGGTGACTCCGGCTCCATCGCGAGGGTTCTGAAGCGCTTTGGACCCGTTGCCCGACGGCCGAGATACGACGCGCTGCGCCCACATCCGGACTGTCAAGATGAGCGAATGATCTACCCAGCCGATATGGACCGGTCGACTGCGGATCAGACAACGCTGCTACTGATCGAAGACGACCGGGAAACCGCAGACATGCTGGACGCGGCCATCTCCCCGCACGCAGTCACACATCCGTGTGAGCGAGTGCTCCGGTTGGCGGAAGTCGCAGGTCGGAGCACTCATTCGGCGGTGGTCGGGCGCGACCCCGACCGGATTCCAGGTGGCAGGCTTCCCGGGGCGTGGCCCGTACCACGCTCCCATCGGGAAGGCGGTACCGGATGCGTGGCCTCGAAGTCGTCGTGGTGGTGCTCGCGGCGGTACTGACCATGACGTGGCTGGCTCGCCGCCTGCGCTGGAACGAGCCGGTCATGCTGGTGGCGGGCGGCTGCCTGATCGGCCTGATCCCCGACTTCCGCGGGCCGGCCCTGCCGCCCGAGGTGGTCCTGCTGCTGTTCCTGCCCCCACTGCTCTACTGGGAGTCGCTGACCACCTCCCTCCGTGAGATCCGGACGAACGTGCGCGGCATTGTGCTGCTCGCGACCGGTCTGGTGCTGGCCACCGCCGCCGCCGTGGCCTCGGTGGGGCACGCGCTGGGCCTTTCCTGGCCACTCGCCTTTGTCCTCGGTGCCGTCGTCGCCCCCACGGACGCCATCGCCGTGGCGACGGTCGCCCGTGGGCTGCCCCGCCGGATCCGGACCATCCTCCGGGCGGAGAGCCTGATCAACGACGGCACCGCACTCACCCTCTACGCCGTGGTGATCGGCGTCGCCGTAAAGGGGCTGTCCGTCACCTGGACGGACACCGCCGTGCGATTCCTGCTCGCCTACGCGGGCGGTGCCGCGATCGGTTGCGGATGCGCCGCCGTCGTCGTGGCCCTGCGCAGGCGGTTGCGTGACCGCAGTGTGGAGAACGCCTTGGGCGTACTCACCCCGTTCGCCACCTATCTGCCCGCACAAGTGCTGGGCGTCTCCGGCGTTCTGGCGGTGGTCACCTGCGGTCTCATCCTCAGCCAGGCGGGTCCCAAGGTGATCAGCGCGGGCTCCAGAGTGCAGATCATCTCGTTCTGGGAGGTGAGCACCTCCCTCCTCAACAGCGCCCTCTTCGTCCTGGTCGGCGTCCAGACGCCCGCCATCGTCAGCGGGATCGGCTCCGTCTCCCCGGGACACGCGGTCATCACCGCCTCGCTGGTCAGCGGCGTAGTGATCGCCACCCGACTGCTGTGGCTGTACTCGGTGCCCTACCTCATCCGCGTCATCGACCGCCGCCCGGTCCAGCGCACGCTGCGCTACGGCGCCCGGCAGAGGTTCCCGGTCGCCTGGAGCGGGGTGCGCGGTGCCGTCTCGCTCGCGGCCGCACTCGCCGTCCCGACCGCCACCGCGACGGGGCAGCCGCTCGCGGGACACGGCCTGCTGGTCTTCACCGCCGTAACCGTCATCCTGGTCACGCTGGTCCTCCAGGGGACGACGATGCCCGCGGTGATCCGCTGGTCGGGACTGCACGGCGATCCCGACGAGACCGCCGAGGAACGCCGCGCCCATCGCCAGATCATCGCCGCCGCGCTGGAGGCCCTTCCCGACCACGCCAGGCGTCTGAAAACGCCGCCGGAGACCGCCGACGCCATCCTGAGCGAACTGCGCCAGTACGCCGCCGAAAAGGCGGGACCACCGGATACCGAGGACACCGGTGTACGGGCCGGGCTCGAACTGCGCCGCGCCCTGATCGGCGTCGAACGCAGCGCCCTGATCCGCCTGCGGGACCAGCGCAGCATCGACGACATCGTTCTGCGCCGGCTGCAGTCGCTGCTGGACACCGAGGAGATCAGGATCGAGCTGGCCCTGCGTGCCTTCACCGGTCGGCCGCCGTAGCCGCCGGCGGCCGGACGGATCGCCCGGTGCGGCAGCGGCTTGTCACACCGCCACGTTGCCGACGACTTCCGGGATCTCGAACAGGTTGCCGGTGTCACCGGTGTGCAGGAAGGCCACGTTGCTGCCCGGTTCGACTTCGAAGCCGTAGGGGTGGGCGCCGCCGGTCGGCACGATCACGTCCCCGGGTGTCAGGGTCGCGAGGCAGGCGTGGCGCTCCTCTTGGCCGAGGTGCCCGAGGCACCGCTCGAATCCGCCGATCCTGATACCCGTGCATCCGACCGGCTGGTCCCCTGTGGCCCCGTCACCGCAGTGGTTCCCATCCGGCGCAGTGATATCCATGGGGGCCATCCCACCAGCGAGCGGGGGCCGTTCGCAGTCGTTTCACGGGTGTCCGTGCGGTCGGCGGAGGAGGGGGACAGGAGTGAATCCCGGCCCCCCTCGCCCCCGTTACTCCTTGTCCGCTCCGGCTGCCGGGCGGGGACCGCCGAAGCCGTGCGCGGAGAGGTCGAACCAGTTGCCCTCCGGGTCCATGGCCCGATACTCGGCGAAGGGACGGTTGGTGAAGCGCTCGGCGGGCTCGTCGGCGCCCGCGGCGACCAGAGCCGCGGATATCTCGGATGTGTCGGCGACATGGAATCCGAAGTGGTTCATGCCCACGGGGGTGTCGCCGTCGAGCTGATGCTTGATCAGGGCGAGGCTGAGATAGCCGTCGGAGAGGAAGCAACTGCCATCGGGGTCCCGGTGGAAGAGCTCCATGCCGAAGATGTCGCTGTAGAACTCGGCCAGCTTCTCGGGGTCACGGGCGACGATGGCCAGATGCCGCAGTTTGGGCCTGTCCGAGGTGGGCGCGTCAGACATGGGCGATTCCTTCGGTTCTCGGCAGCCGGGGGAGTGGCCGGTCGGTCGTGGTCATCGGCGTCACACCGCCACCACGGCGTTGGTCCGTATCCGCAGGGGCAGTTCAGCGCACGGCTGGTGAGGGTTCTCGGGCGAGGGCGGCGCCCAGGCGGCGAGGGCGTGGTACATGACATCGCCGCGACGTTCCAGGTAGCAGATGAGGTTGACGGGCCAGCCGGTGTTGCCGAAGACGTGCTGATCCATCGGGGTGGGGCGCTCGCTGAGGATGAGTTTCCGCTCCTCCGGCGGGCCTATGCGATGCCAGTCGGGGTGCATGTGCACGGACCCCAGGATCTCCAGACCGTCGGCCTCGGCCTCGCGCGAGGCCTTGAGCAGGTCGTGGGAGTCGATCCACCAGCCGCGTGTCTCGTTCTCGTACGCCGGGCCGAAGAGTGGCACGATCGACTCGGTGAACTCACGGCGCGCGGCCGGGTCGGTGGTACGGGCATTGCGGCCGAACGCGACGCGCTCGACCGTGAATGTCGCATGGTTCGCCGAACCCACGAGGAGAGCGAAGCACGGCAGTGGTGTTTCGGAGGTGATGCGTTGGTATTCACCGACGGCCACCTCGAGGAATTCATCAAGCGCCTGATCCTCTATCAGGACCGTACAACCTTCAGCTAAATGCGTCGCGCGCATGTCAACCACCTCTTGGCGTGGATGTCGAATGCGGTGGGGGAGCGGAGCCGTCGTACTGTATCCGGGTATTCTTGAAGTCTCAAACGGCATCCGTACCTTCAGCCCTGCCTCAGGCATCCGGTCCTGACCGGCCCCGGGGATGGCCGCACGTCACACCGCTACCGGCTGCACGACCGAGCCGCTCACCTCGCCACTCACCGCATCCACCGCAGTGCGGAACCGCGCTCCACGCCAACCCTGTCCCGTGGCTCAGCCGTTTTGGGCGACCAGGGTGTAGCGCACGGTCTGGGCCTGGATGAGGCCGTCGCGGAAGACGAAGGTGTCGACTCCGTCCTCCACTCGTGCGTGGCCGGTGGTGGCCGACCATTCGAGAAAGAGAACGTCATCCGCGAACTGAGGCTTCAGGTCCCATGCGGCGTTTGGCAGATCGCCGAGCAGGGTGCCGATGCCCTGCTTCACTCCCTCGCGTCCCCGCAGCACGCCGGAGGGGGTGACAAAGACCGCATCCTCGGCGTAGTTGGCGCTGATCCTGTCCAGGTCTCCCGAGCCGAGCGCTCGGCCGTGGTCGTGGAAGATCTGTTCGGGTGTCCGGGTCATCGCTGCAACCATTCCGTTCTCGGGTATGCGCGCTCCCTGTCGGTGGGAACGCGCGCCGCCCACTGGGCGTGACTCCGGAGAAAATAATTGCATACGCGGTTCATTGCAAGCGCCGCCTATTGTGGAGTCTCGACGCCTGACGCCCGGACGCCGGTCACGGCTTCCCCTCGCGCTCTTCCCCTGCTGCGCCAGGGGACTCCGGGTTTCGCCTCCTCTCAGAGGGGCCGCGGGGGTGCACGGTACGCTTCAGATCATGTCAACACTCCGGCTCTCGACGACGTCGTACGTGGTTCTCGGGATGATCGCGATGCGTGGCCCGTCCACCCCCTACGACCTCAAGCGTGCGATCGGCCGGTCTGTGGGCTACTTCTGGAACTTCCCGCACGCTCAGCTGTATGCGGAGCCCAAGAGGCTGCAAGAGGCAGGGCTCCTGGACGTGCATGAGGAGGACACCGGGCGGCGGCGCAAGATCTACACGATGACCGAGGCGGGCGACGCCGCGCTGAGGGTCTGGCTGGCCGAACCGGTCAAGGAGCACTTCGAGCTGCGTGACATCGCGGAGATCAAGCTGTTCTTCAACGAGTTGGCGGAGCCGGACGACGTGGCGCGCCTCGCCCGGGACCAGATCGAGCAGCATGAGCGGCGCATCGCGGAGTACGAGGAGATGCGGCTCCGTTACGGCGGGATCGAAGAGGTCTCCAGCCGTATGGTCACCCTCGAGCTCGGCCTCGGCATGGAATACGCCGCGCGTGACTTCTGGCGCGGTGTCCAGGCGCGTGTCGAGCGCGGTGAGTTCTCGTCCGTGAAAGGGCGGCCGATGGCCCGGTAGGGCCATCGCACGCTGACGCGCCGGCCACTCTCGCCGGGCGTCGCGGCCTCCGTGCGCATCATTACTCGGCGTCCGGCCGCAGGTTGCTACCCGCTGGGCGCCTGCGTCCCTCGCGCGTGCGGCGCGTGACGCCGTCACCCAGACCCCGATGCGCCGTGACCGCCGCTTCCAGTGCGGGCAACGCACCGCGAAATGCCCCCGAAGGCTGGGTCGGCCGGCTCCGCGCCGCATTCTCAGGCACGTGTCCAGGAGGGCGGGGTGCGCGGTCGTCGTCCGGACCGTTGACACGTCCCTCAGGTCGGCGTAGCTTCCAACTC
Organism: Streptomyces violaceusniger Tu 4113; assembly: GCF_000147815.2. Lineage (NCBI taxonomy): Bacteria > Bacillati > Actinomycetota > Actinomycetes > Kitasatosporales > Streptomycetaceae > Streptomyces > Streptomyces violaceusniger. The sequence goes on from NC_015957.1 coordinate 4,849,757, forward strand.
CAACCTCCAATAGTCTGAATAATACGGTACGCATGGCACCGTGTGGTTCGCAGCTTCTGTCGAGCGCTGGTGGGCGCGTGTGGAACGGAGAGGACCGCGATGGACCTGAGCACGGTTCTGCGCTGGACGGCCGAGCGCTATCCGCATCGCCGGGCGGTCGGCGGCAGGACCCCGATGACGTACAGAGAGTGGGACGCCCACACCAATCAGCTGGCACGGGCGATGGCCGAGCTCGGTGTCCGTCCGGGCGAACGGGTGGTGCTCCTGAGCACCGGAGGCGAGCCGCTGGCCAGCCTCCATCTGGCGGCGCAGAAGCTGGGTGCCGCCTCCGTACCCCTGTCCTTCCGCTTCGGCGCTTCGGAACTCGCCTACTGCATATCCGACGCGGAGCCGGCACTGGTGATCGCGGACGACTCCACCTCGGCCGTCGCACAGGAGGCACTCGGCGCCATCGAGGCGGTGCCGTGGATCCACTCGGGAGATCCGGCCGAGGCGACGATCGAACGCCTGGCGCGCACCCAGCCGGACGGACCGCTCGACGTCCAGGTGTCCGAGCAGGACATCAGCGTCATGCTCTACACCTCGGGGACCACGGGCAGGCCCAAGGGTGTGCCACGCACGCACAGCGCCGAGCACCACGCCTCGGTCGCCCACCTGCTGCAGAGCGGGCAGTCACTCTTCGACACAACGCTCGGGGTGATGCCGCTGTTTCACACCATGGGGCTGCGTACGCTCATCTCCACCGTCGTCGCCGCGGGCACTTGGGTTCCCCAGACGAAGTTCGACGCCGAGGAGATGCTCGGCCTCATCGCCGACGAGGAGATCAGTTCGCTCTTCCTGGTGCCCACGATCTACTGGTCGCTGTTGCGCACCGGCCGCCTGGAGCAAGCCACATCCGTACGCAAGCTGGCCTACGCCGGCGCTGCGATGACTCCGAGGCTGGTGGAGCGGTTGGTGGACACGCTGCGGCCGGAGTCCTTCGTCAACCACTTCGGCAGCACCGAGATCTACACCTTCACCATCGGGGCCGACGTCATCGTGAAGCCGGGATGTGCGGGCCGGGCCGGGGTCTTCTCCCAGGTCCGCCTGGTGGAGCCGGTCCCGGACGCCTCGCCCGATGCCGAGGTGGCACCGGGCGAGCAGGGGCAGATCGCCGTCTCCATGCGGAACCCGGATGCCTTCGCCGGCTACTGGCGCCGGCCCGACGCGAACGCCAAGTCGATTCGCGGTGGCTGGTACTTCCCCGGTGACCTCGCGGTCGCCGACGAGGACGGCGACCTGTGGGTCACCGGACGCGTCGATGACATGATCAACTCTGGCGGCGAGAACATCTATCCGGACGAGATCGAGGACAAGCTGATCGGCTGTCCGGTGATCAGCGAAGTCGTCGTCGTCGGGCTCCCCGACGACCGCTGGGGACAGGCCGCCACCGCCTTCTTCGTCCCCGAGAGCGGGACGACCCCCGACCACGCGCTCGCGGAGTTCCACTCCTATGTGCGCGAGGGTTCCGGACTGCCGTCCCTCAAACGCCCCAAGCGGCTCATCGCCGTCGAAGAAATCCCGAAGTCGGGCACCGGCAAGATCCTCCGCCGCCGGCTGAGCTCCGGCGACTACCACTCGCTGGCCGACAGCGACACCGCGACAGACAGGTGAACCACGTGACCGCGACCATGGGACGGCCGGGGCCGCCGACCGCACGGATCGAGGACCCCGCGCTGCTCACCGGCCGAGGCCGCTTCCTCGACGATCTCGACCCGCTGCCGGGCACATTGACCGCCGCGGTCGTCCGGAGCCCGCACCCTCACGCCCGCATCCGCGGCGTGAATCTCGAACGGGCGCGGCGGCACCCCGGTGTGGCCGCCGTGATCGGTCCCGATGAGGTCACCGCGACATTGCGGCCGTTCCCGCTCTCCGTCAAGACGCCCATGCCGTACTACCCGACGGGTACCGACAAAGTCCGGTTCGTCGGTGAACCGGTCGCCGTGGTGGTTGCCAAGGACCGCTACCTCGCGGAGGACGCCGCCGAACTCGTGGAGATCGACTACGACCCGCTGCCCCCGGTGGTCGACGTCGAAAGGGCGCTCCTGCCCGACTCCCCGCGACTGCACGAGGGCGCCGACAGCAATGTGGCGACTGACCGAACCTTCGAATTCGGTGATGTGGACGGCTGCTTCGCCACAGCCCATCACGTGGTGAAGGGCAAGTACACCTTCCCGCGGTACTCCTCGACCCCGATGGAGTGCTACGCGGTCATCGCCCAATGGCAGGACGAGGCCGACGGACCGGCCGTTCAGGCGTGGGCGAATTTTCACGGCCCGTTCTCCATGGTCCCGGTGCTGGCGGGGGCGCTGGGCGTACCCGCCTCCCGCGTCCGGCTGATGATCCCGTCCGACAACGGCGGCAGCTTCGGCATCAAGGCCGGCATCTACCCCTACGTGGCTCTGATGGCGCTGGCCAGCAAGCACGCCGGCCGCCCGGTGCGCTGGACCGAGGACCGCATCGAGCATATGCTCGCCAGCTCCGCCGGATCCGACCGCGTGATGTGGTTCGAAGCGGCGGTCTCCGCCGACGGCAAGGTGCGGGCGCTCAGCGCGGACCTGGTGGACAACGTCGGCGCGTATCTCCGCCCGCCGGAGCCCAGCACGCTGTACCGCTGTTTCGGCAACATCACCGGCGCGTACACGATCGACGCCGTGCGGATCCGCTCCCGCGCGGTCGTGACCAACAAGACACCCACCGGACTCAACCGCGGATTCGGCGGTCAGCAGCTGTATTTCGGCCTGGAACGGCTGATGGACAAGATCGCCGGGGTCTGCGGTCTGGACCCGGTAGAACTGCGGCAGCGCAACTTCGTCGGCAGTGAGGCATTCCCGTACACCACTCCGACCGGCGGTATCTACGACTCGGGCGACTACCAGCGCGCCATGGACATGCTGCTGAAGAACGCCGACTACCAGGCGCTGCGGGAACACCAGCGCGCGGCGCGTGAGCGCGGCGAATACTACGGCATCGGCGTCGCCACCATCGTCGATCCGTCGGCGACCAACATCGGCTATGTGAGTCTGGCCACCCCGGCCGAGCAGCGCACGGCGGGGCGCGGCAAGTCCGGCTCCACCGAGCATGTGCGCGTCAGCGTGGACCTCAACGGCATCGTGTCCGTCCTGCTGGGCACCGTGCCACAGGGACAGGGCCACGCCACGGTCGCACAGGCCGTGGTCGCCGGACAGCTCGGGCTGCCGCTGGATCAGGTCCGTCCGGTGGTCGAGATGGACACCGCCACCACCCCCTGGACAGTGACCTCCGGCAGCTATTCGTCGCGGTTCGCCCCCTTGCTGACCAGCGCGCTGGTCGAAGCCAGTGAAAAACTGGCAGAGACCGTCAAGGTCGCCGGCGCCACCTTGCTGGACGTCCGTCCGGACGAGGTGGAACTCGCCGACGGCCAGGTCCGGGTCCGGGACGAGCCCGAGCGGGCTGCGCCGTTCCGGCACGCGGCCGGGCTGGTCCACTGGGACCCCGGCGCACTGCCCGAGGGCACCACCGCGCGGCTGTACGAGGAGGCCGCCTTCACGCCCCCTCAGTCGAAGGCCGCAAGCAGAAGCGATCAGATCAACTCGAGCCTGTGCTACGGATTCGTCGCCGAGCTCGTCACCGTACGCATCGACGCCGAGACCCGGCAGCTCCGGCTCGACCAGGTGGTGACCGTTCACGACCCGGGCACCATCCTCAACCACACGCTCCTCGAGGGCCAGATCCACGGCGCGCTCGCACACGCCATAGGCGGCTCGATGTTCGAGGAGATGCGCTACACCGATGCCGGACAACCGACCGCGACGTTCATGGACTATCTCTGTCCCACCACGGCGGAGACGCGGTACGCACTCAACAGCGACCACCTGGAGACGCCCTCCCCGCTCACCCGCCTCGGTGCGAAGGGGTGCGGCGAGGGCAGCAGTATGAGCCTTCCCGCCGCGATCGCGGGCGCGGTCGCCGACGCGCTCGCTCCGGCGGGTGTGGACATCACCACCCTCCCCCTCCACGGCAACGTACTCAACGAGCTGCTCAACGGCAGTGACAGCGAAAGGGACCTGTGACATGGCACTGACCGGAGGCCAGATCAGGCTGGACCGCGGCCACGACGGACGTGTCGCCTACCTGACCCTCGATCACGGCAAGTACAACATCGTCACCATGGAGACCCGCCAGGTGATGGCCGACCGCTTCGCCGAAATCGACGCGGACCAGGACATCCAGGCCGTGGTCATCCGGGCCGAGGGCGAACACTTCACCTCGGGTGGCGACATCCCCGGCTTCATGGAGGTGGAGCCTGCCGACCTCACCGACCTGGGCCAGAACATCACGGCTCCGTCCCGCAGCCCGAAGCCGGTCATCACCGCGGTCGACGGCTACTGCTTCGGCGTCGGCTTCGAGCTCGCGCTGTCCACGGACATCCGTATCGCCACCGAGCGCAGCCAATTCGCCCTTCCGGAGATGCGCCTGGGCATGATCCCCGGCTCCGGCGGCACCCAGCGCCTCGCCCGGCTCATCGGTCTCTCCCGCGCCAAGTACCACGTCATGACCGCTACTCGCATCACGGCGAGGCAGGCCGGTGACTGGGGGCTGGTGTCGGCCGTGGTGGACGATCGCGCGGCGCTGGACGCGGAGGTCGAGCGGGTGCTGAAGACCATGCTGGGCTACTCGCCACTGGCCCTGCGCACCGCCAAGGAGGTCCTCGACAAGGGAATCGACGCACCGCTCCACTCCGGGATCGAGCTGGAGCGCAAGGCGTACGCGATGCTGCGATCGAGCCACGACTTCGCCGAGGGCGTCGCCGCGTTCGGCGAGAAGCGCGCCCCGAAGTTCCAGGGCCGGTGATCTGATCCATGAAAGCCGCACCGTTCGCCTACGTTCGTCCCTCGCGTCTGTCCGACGCGATCGCCGAACTGGCGGAGACCCGTGGGGGCGGCAAGGTCATCGCGGGTGGGCAGTCGCTGGCGCCGGTGCTCGCCATGCGGCTTGCCCGCCCCGACACGCTGATCGACATCAACTCCATCGAAGAACTCCGTGCGCTGACCCGCTCCGGGTCGGCCCTGCACATCGGCGCGGTCGTACGGCAGCGGCGGGTGGAGCGCGACCCGCTCAGCAGAAGTGTTCCCTTGCTGCGCCTGGCGTTGCCCTGGGTGGGCCACCGCGAACTGCGCAGCCGGGGGACGGTGTGCGGCAGCCTCGCCCACGCTGACCCGGCTGCCGAACTTCCCGCCGTGGCCTGCTGCCTCGACGCGGAGTTGACGCTGACCGGGCCGAGCGGCCACCGGCGCGTGTCCGCCCGGGATTTCTTCCACGGCGCGATGACCACGGCCCTGACCCCCGACGAGATCCTCACGTCTGTACGGCTGCCCGTGGCCGCCGAGGGCGAGGGGTTCGGGTTCGCCGAAATCGCCCGTCGCCACGGCGACTTCGCGCTCGCGGGCGTCGCCGTGAGGGTACGTCTGCGCGCCGGCCGTCCGGAGGCGACGATGACCGCGTTCGGCGTATCCGACCGGCCGGTCACCCGCGATGTCTCCGAGCAGCTCGCCGCCGCGGTCACCGGCGGCGACGCGCTCGCGGGCCGGCTCAAGGGACCGCTCTCCGCTGTCGCCGACGAGATCGTGGACACCGACGGCGACGTCCACGCGTCCACGGACTATCGGCGCCGGCTGCTTCTCGCGCTGGCCGGCCGGGAGTTGTCCAAGGCTTACGAGCGCGCCCGCGACGGCGCCGAGGAGGTGACCACGTGACCGTCAACGAAGCCGTGTCCCGCGGTGAGGCGGGGCCCCTCACACCGCGCCCGGTGAAGGCGGGCCCGGACGATCCGGTCGAGGTCCGCATGACCGTCAACGGGACGTCCACGGTGCTCAGCCTCCCGGCGCGGGTCACCCTCGCCGACGCGCTGCGTGACCATCTCGGCCTCACCGGTACACATATCGGCTGCGAGCACGGGGTCTGCGGTATGTGCACCGTGCTCGTCGACGGCGAGGCCGCCCGCGCCTGTCTGCTGTTCGCCGTGCAGCTGGACGGGGCGGACATCGTCACCGTCGAGGGCCTGGGACGGCCCGACGCCCTGCACCCGCTACAGGAGTCGTTCGGGCGTCACCACGCCCTGCAGTGTGGCTTCTGCACCCCCGGATTCCTGATGAGCTCCTACGACCTGCTGACCAACCAGCCGGACGTCACCGAGGAGGCGCTGCCGGAGGAGCTGTCGGGTGTCATCTGCCGCTGCACCGGGTACCGGAACATCCTCACCGCGGTGGGCGAGACCCGGCGCGCACACCCCGAGGGCGTCCCCGCGCCGGGCAACTGCGGGCGCACGGCACTCGTCGGCCGTGCCGGGCAGGGCGCGGACGCGTCCGACGGCCCGGATGAGGCCGAGGACACGGCGTCGTCGCGCACCCAGGACATCGTGCTGCCCAGCGGCGATCCCACGATCGCGGTGCGGATCACCACGGGGATCGAGCTGCCCGAGGACAGGGTCTGGGGCGTTCTCGACGACATCTACCTGCTGGCGCGCTGCCTGCCGGGTGCGGAACTCACCGATGACCACGGCAATGGCCACTACGCGGGCCGGGCCCGGGTCTCCGTGGGACCGGTCAAGCTGGCGTTCAACGGGGTGGCACAGATCCTCGAACACGACCGCGAGGCCGGTCGGCTGCGGGCCATCGCGCAAGGGCAGGACACCGGTGGAGCGCAGACGCAGGCGGACATCACCCTGACCACCGAGGCCACGGAGACCGGCACCGCGATGCACGCCGACGCCAAGGTCTATCTCACCGGCCGTATCGCCCAGTTCGGGCGCGCTCTCGCCGGTGACGTCAGCCGCCGGATGTTCGAGCAGTTCGCCGACGCCGTCACCGAAGCGGCGGCATCCGGGCGGGCCCCGTCCGGCCCGGTGAAGGCCCCCAGCGCCTTGAGCCTGGTGTTCGCCCCCCTGCTCGACCGCGTCAAGCGGCTGCTGCGCAGCGCCGGGAGGCGGTGGCGGAGCGGCCAGGAGAAGGAGCGTTAGAACCAGGTGTCAGTGGCACCCCTCCTCATGGACCGCGATGCGACCGCGCGAGCGTTGACAGGATCTGAAATCTCGCCTAGCTGCCGATATATTGAGCAACCATCCTAAACATACGGTCCATTGCGTATGGTGGTGCCGCCTGCGAAGAGCGTCGACGATGACCGGGACATTCCATGCACGAATTCCCTACGAGTCGCTGGACCCGCTGACCATCGGCGTCATGGACGACGAAAGCAACGTCCGCCGCGAAGAACTCGAACTCGACATCCCCGAGCGGGATCTGCTCGCGGCGATCTACCCCGACGAACCCCCCGCGGTGCCGAACACCACCGAGGAGGCGCGGCGCGCACTGGCCAACCCGGTGGCCGGGCCGAGTCTCGCGCAGTTGCTCGAGGGCGGCCGGAGCATCACGGTCATCATCCAGCGGATCCGGTTGCGCGGGAGGGGCAGTACGGCATCGGCGCCGATGACGGGCCAGTGCGGCTGGGCCGGGGCGTCCGGGGTCGCCGCGATGGACCGGTCACCGCCCGCGCCGACCGGAAGACACAGGGCGCGACCCACCTGCACGAGCTCACCCGTGACCTGGACCTCGACGCGTTCGTGCTGTTCTCCTCGCTCGCCGGCACGGTCGGCGCCTCGGGCCAGGGCACCTACGCACCGGCCAACGCCTACCTGGACGCGCTGGCCGAACACCGGCGTGCCGAGGGGCTGCCGGCCACATCGATCGGCTGAGGCGTGTGGGCCGGGGACGGGATGGGCGACGGCCCCCTCGGGGAGGCCGCGCGACGGCACGGAGTTCCGGGGATGTCCCCGCAGGACGCGACCGCGGCGTTGCGGACGGCCGTGGAGCACGGTGACGGCGCCATCGTGCTCGCCGACATCGCATGGGACCGCTATCACACGGCGGTCACCGCGTTGCGGCCGAATCCGGCGTTCTCGCAGATCCCCGAGGTCGGCTCGCTGCTCACCGAGGGCACCGCCCCGGCGGACGCCACCGATCCGCTCGCGGTCGTGCGCGCCCAGACGGCGGCCGTGCTCGGCTACGCCTCCGGGGCGCACGTCGACCCGCACCGGCCGTTCCACGCATTGGGATTCGACTCGGTGTCCGCCGTCGACTTCCGCAACCGCCTCAACGCCGTGACGGGGCGCTCCCTGGTGACCACCGTGGTCTACGACCACCCGACGCCCGCCGCGCTCGCCGACCACCTGCGCGCGGGGGTCGGTGGCGGCACACCGGACGGGACGGCCCGCACGCATGCGGTGGCGGACCCGGCCGTCACCACTGATCCCATCGTCATCGTCGGCATGGCCTGCCGCCTTCCCGGCGGCGTCACCTCGCCCGACGAGCTGTGGCAGCTCCTTGCCGAGGAACGCGGCACCGTGGGACCGCCGCCGCGCGAGCGGGGGTGGGACCTCGCCGCCCTGCCCGACGACTGCGTGACCACGGCCTCCTACCTGGACGACATCGCGGCCTTCGACGCGGAGTTCTTCGGGATCTCCCCCCGGGAGGCCCTGGCCATGGACCCGCAGCAGCGGCTGGTCCTGGAGACCTCGTGGGAGGCGCTGGAACACGGCGGCATCGCGCCCGGCAGCCTGGCCGGCAGCCGCACCGGAGTGTTCCTCGGCAGCACCGGCCAGGACTACTACGCGCTCCTCACCGGCGCCGAGGCCGACGACGCCACCGGCCACGTGGGCACCGGCAGCGCGGGCTCGGTGCTCTCCGGCCGGATCGCCTACTCGCTCGGACTGGAGGGGCCCGCCGTCACCGTCGACACGGCCTGCTCCTCCGGGCTGGTCGCCCTGCACCTGGCCGCGCAGTCGCTGCGCAACGGCGACTGCACCACGGCACTCGTCGGAGGGGTCACGGTCATGACCACCCCCCTGGGCCTGGCCGAGTTCTCCCGCCAGGGCGGGCTGGCCCCCGACGGCCTGTGCAAGGCGTTCTCCGACTCCGCGGACGGCACCGGATTCGCCGAAGGCGCGGGCATGCTCATGCTGCAGCGCCTGTCCGACGCCCGCGCCGCGGGACGCCACGTATGGGCCGTGGTGCGGTGGCGTGCGGCTGCCCCTTTGTGCTGCGGCACATGGGCGCGGCGCGCGCCCCGGGGCGGCTCCGCCACCGGCGAGCCCGTACCCCTGAGGAAACGCCTGGCGTTTGCTGATTCGCCGACGTTATGCCCGCGGCGAACCGGAAGGTGTGAGTCAGGCCGTTCCTGCGGGCCTCCGCGTGCGCGAGCCGACAGCTTGCCGGGCACCATGCCGGCGGGCGTGGCCGTCCCCTGGGAAAGCGGCGCCCCACACATATCGGACGACCTTGGCAATATCGATCTCAACATTCTCATTGCCCTGGACGCTCTGCTCGCCGAACGCAGTGTGACCAGGGCGGCGGAGCGGGTCTTCGTGGGACAACCGGCGATGAGCGCCTCGCTCGCCCGGTTGAGGAGCCATTTCGGGGATCCGCTGCTCGTGCGGCAAGGGCGGGGGATGACGCTGACCCCGTTGGCCGAGTCGCTGGTGCGGCCGACGCAGGAGGCCCTTTCGGCGGTGCAGGCCGTCATGGGCGCGAGCAGGACGTTCGATCCCTCCGACGGCCCTCCCCGCACGTTCACCGTGATCGCCAGCGACTACGCCCAGGCGGTGCTGATCTGGCCCATCCTGCGCAAAGTGGAGGCGGAGTCGTTGAACATCCGCATCAACGTCTTCCCCGCGCAGGCCGACTTCATCGACCAGCTCCGCCGGGGACAGTGCGATCTGCTGATCTGGCCGACCAGTCTTGCCCAGAATCTGTCCGGCTTCTTCAGCGAGACGCTGTTCACCGACGAGTTCGTGGTGGCTGTCGACGAAAACCACCCCGGGGTGGGGGACACCATCACCGTCGAGGAGCTGCGGCGGCTGCCGTTTCTCGGCGTGAACGGGCCGATGACCTCGATCGTGGAGTCCTACTTCGACCGCGTGGGCGCCCGGCTCCGGGTCGCCGCCGACATCGGGGGTTTCGCCATGGCCCCCCATGTGGTGCTCGGGACCCGTCTGGTCACCGTGCTCCAGGGACTCCTCGCACGCGAGACCAAGGGGGCGGGGCTCAAGACGATGCCGCTGCCGGTGCCCATGACCACGCTGACCGAGGCCATGTACTGGCATCCCCGCAACAACCAGGATGCGGCCCACCGCTGGCTTCGCCACCAGATCTTGGAGGTCTCCGCGGGACTCAGGCTCTGACCCGGCGCCGAACGACACCACGCGGCAGGACGTGGCCAGCAGCTTCAGATGCCAGAGCTGTGCGTGCTTCTCCAGCAGTTGCAGGCCGACCGCGCCGTGCGGCCCGAACCGGGCGGTGAGCGTGACCACCAGCACCTCGTGGTCAGGGTCGGCCGGCAGCGCCCGCAGGTCGGCGATGCCCTATCGAACAAACTGCCCGGCATGCGCCGGCCAGGCCCCGGACAACTGGGGGTGACCCGTTCGGCGGGGCACGTCCCGGGGCGGTGGTGGGGGAGTCACCGGTGACAGCATCGTCACCGGCAGGCTGTTGAGCCGTGTAGCAGATCGGTTGTCGACCGCGCAATCCGCGTGACGCCGACGGCGGCGAATTCGCTTGTGGTGCCCGGGGCCATGGTGACGGGTCACGGCCGACTCTACCGTTCCGGCCACGTCTGGTGCTTCCGGCGCACAGCGACGCGTCGGTGGCCACAGGAACACCGGGAGCGCATCAACCGAAGGAGCACTTCCATGCCAGTCCCCCCACGCCAGGCACTGCCACGGAGTCGATGGAGCCGCATCGCGGCCCGGCTCCTCCCCGTCGCCGCCCTCGTGCTCGGAGCCGTTCTCGCCGGGCCCGCGCCCGCCGCGAACGCTGCGGTCACCCTCACGAAGGTGGGCAACTTCGGCTCCAATCCTGGCGCGTTGAACATGTACGTGTACAAGCCGGCGTCGCTGCCCGCGAACGCGCCCGTGGTCGTCGCGCTCCACGGGTGCACACAGAGCGCCCAGGTCTACGCCGACAACTCAGGGCTGCCCGAGCTCGCGGACCGCGACAAGTTCGTCCTGGTGCTCGCGGAGACCACCTCGTCGAACAACCTCACCAAGTGCTTCAACTGGTTCCAGGCCGGGGACAATCGGCGTGACCAGGGCGAGGCCCTGTCGATTCGGCAGATGGCCGACCACGCCGTCTCGGCATATGGCGGTGACTCCAAGCGGGTCTACATCACCGGACTGTCCGCCGGCGGTGCCATGACCTCGGTCATGCTCGCCACCTACCCCGATGTCTTCTCCGCCGGCGCGGTCGTCGCGGGCCTGCCCTACAACTGCACGAAGAACACCAGCCCTTACCTGTGTATGAACCCCGGGCTGGACCTCAGTCCGGGCGAGTGGGCCCAGCGGGTGCGCGAGGCGTACCCGTCGTACGAGGGACCGTGGCCGCGCACCGCCATCTGGTACGGCGACCGCGACACGACCGTCGTGCCGCGCAACGCCACCGAACTGCGCGATCAGTGGACGGCGTTGCACGGGCTGTCCCAGACGCCCACCCGCACCTCCAGCATCGGCCCCAATGCCACCCAGCACGACGAGTACGTGACATCCGACGGCACGGTGGCCGTCGAGGTCAACAAGGTCCCCGGCATCAACCACGGCACGCCGGTCGACCCCGGCACCGGCGCTGAACAATGCGGCAGCACCGGCGCCCCGTACTTCCTGGACTCGATCTGCTCCAGCTACTGGATCACCAAGTTCTTCGGTCTCGGCGGCTAGGGACACGGTCGCCGACAGCGGCTGCTCCCGCTCGCACGCCCGCGGCTGTCGTACTCGGCGAGGTGAAACGGCCCGTCATGGTGTCCGGCACCCCTGTCCGGGCCGCCGCCATGGCGGGCCCGCACATGTCCCGTGTGGTGACGGTGCCTCTAGCCTCCGGCTCGTCCACCACTCGACTCGGAGGAGAACCGGATGTCTCCACCCCGCACAGCCTGCGCCCCACCCGGCGGACGGCCCGGACGGCGTGCCGCTCGCGGAGTACTGTCGCTCGTGGGCGCCTGTTCGCTCGTCTTCGCATGGGTCGCGGCGGTGCCAGCGGCCGGCGCGGAGGGCACACCGGGCGGCCGCTGCTCCGGATACGCCCTGCCGCACGTACCGGGTGCGGCCCACCAACAGGCCGACTGCCTGGACGAGTTGACCACAGCCGGAACGGTGGCCTCGGGCCACACGGATCCGGCCGACTTCGCCGGGCTCACCCCCAAGGACCTGCCCACACCGAGCGGCGTTCCCGGGATCCAGATCGACGGCTACTTCCCCGACACATCGGCCACCAACACCAACCACGGCTGGAACCACGACGCGCAGTTCGTCATCCGGCTGCCCGACCATTGGAACGGCGGTCTGGTGGTATCCGGTACCCCGGCCAACCGCGAGCAGTACGCCAACGACCGCGCGATCTCCGACTGGGTGCTTTCCCGCGGCTACGCCTTCGCCGCCACCGACAAGGGCAATACCGGCCCCACCTTCTACCGCGACGGCCGCAGGCCCGGTGACGCCGTCGCCGAGTGGAACAAGCGCGTCACCCAGCTCACGCGCGCCGCCGGAGCCGTCGTCACCCAGCGGTATCACCGGCCCCCCGTCCGCACCCTCGCCACCGGCATGTCCAACGGCGGCTACCTGGTGCGCTGGCAACTGGAGAACCACCCCGAGCTGTACGACGGGGGAGTGGACTGGGAGGGCACTCTGTGGCGCACCGACGGCCCCAACCCGCTCACCTTCCTGCCGCCCGCGCTGCGCGCATACCCGGCGTACGCCGCCGGCGGGGCCGGAGCCGAGGACGCCTGGAAGGCCATGCGCAAGGCCGGCTACCCGGCGGGCTCGGAGTTTCTGTGGCCCTACCACCACAAGGTCTACTGGGACCTGACACAGCGCATCTACCGCGAGGAAGCCGACCCGGACTTCGACGGAGCGACCGAGGCGGGCACCCCCTACTGCGCCCCGGGCACCCCTGGCTGTGACGCCGACTACGACTACGCCACCCGGCCGCCCGCGGTCCACCGTGCCGTCGACCGCATCGCACTGACCGGACGCATCGGCAAACCGCTGATCACCCTGCACGGCACGCTCGACGCGCTGCTGCCCATCAGCAAGGACTCGGACGTCTACGCCCGCATGGTGCACCGGGCCGGTCGGGGCGCGCTGCTTCGCTACTACCGAATCGAGGACGGCACACACGTCGACTCCCTCGTCGACGCCCACCCCGGCAAGCTCCGCCCGATCGTCCCCTGCCACCGCTCCGCCTTCGCGGCACTGGAACAGTGGCTGACCGGATCGGGCCGCCCTCCGGCGGACCACACCGTTCAGCGCCCGGCCGACGCGGATCCCGCGACACTGCTCACGAGCTGCCCGCTGGACCAGGGCGTGTATCGGAAGTAGATCTTGAAGTGGGATGATCTTGCCTTGTGGCACGAGGAGATCTGACGGATGCGCAGTGGGCCAGGCTGGAACCGCTGTTGCCCATGGGTAAGAAGCCAGGTCGACCGCCGACATGGACAAGGCGGCAGCTGATCGACGGCGTGCGGTTTCGCACCCGTACCGGTGTGCCGTTGCGGGATGTGCCTGAGCGATACGGCCCGTGGGCGCGGGTGTACGACCTGTTCCGCCGCCGGCAGCGGGACGGCACCTGGCAGGGGATCTTCGCTCAACTGCAGGCCCAGGCCGATGCCAAGGAACTCATCATCTGGGAGATCAATGTCGATTCCACGGTCTGCCGGGCCCACCAGCACGCCGCCGGGGCGAGGAAAAGGGGGAGTTGCAGGTCAAGCCACCCGGCGGGGGCCAGCGCAGAGCCCGACGACCATGGTCTTGGTCGCTCACGAGGTGGCCTGACCACCAAGCTCCACCTGGCCGTCGAGCAAGCCCAGAAACCCATGTCGATTGTGATAACCGCCGGGCAGCGTGGCGACTCCCCGCAGTTCGAGCAGGTCCTGAACAAGATACGTGTCGCCCGCACCGGTTCGGGTCGGCCGCGGACTCGGCCCGATCGGGTCCGCGCCGACAAGGCATACGCCTCCCGCAAGAACCGCGCTCACCTAAAAACGGGGCATTCGCTGCACCATGCCAGAGAAGGTCGATCAGGCCCGCAACCGCCGGCATCGTGGCTCGCGCGGTGGCCGTCCGCCAAAGTTGGACGGAATCGACTATCGAGCTCGGCACGCGGTTGAGTGCGGGATCAATCGCCTCAAACGGCACCGGGCCGTGGCCGCGAGATATGACAAGCTCGCGGTCCGCTACGAGGCAACCGTGCTGGTCGCGGCCACCAACGAATGGCTGTGACCACACGCTCGCACCGGTCCTTCGATATCCCATTGCCGAGGAGCCGACAGGCCAGCTACATTCCCCCAGCCGTCCGTCGTTGCGGACCGGCGCTGTCGACGAGGAGGTGTGGAGCACATGCGCAGGAGTGCCCAGCAGTTGAGCCCGCGTACTTACCTTTGCCACCTCCTCACGACGGAGACACCTTGTCGCTTCGTATCACCCCACTGACCGACCCCGCTCACGGGCCGCACAGCCAGCGTCTTGCATGGCTGGCGTCCGACGCCGAATCCATCCCTGTCGGGACGGCCTTTCTGCGGCTGTTCACCGATCCCGGACAGGAGCACCTGGCCGAACTGACCCTCCGTGTCCATCCCGCGGAGCGACGCAAGTGCGTCGGTTCCCGGCTCCTCGACGCTGCCGTGGGCGCCGCCCGGGACAGTGCCCGACGCTGCGTTATCGCGCAGGCTGAGGCCGTATCGCCTGGCGACCACTTCCTGGTGGCTCGCGGTTTCCGCAAGGTCCTCACCCTGAGGTTCTCCCGCTTGCCACTGGGCGATGTGGACACCACCGCCCTCGCCGAGATCATTGAGCGTCCGCATCCCGGCTACCGGCTGGTGTCATGGCAGGGAACCGTCCCCGACGGCCTCGCCCAGACGTTCGCCACCTCACGTCACGCCATGGACGACATGCCCATGGACGACACCGACTACGGCACCGTGACCTGGGACGTGGACCGCGTCCGGGCCGCAGCGAAGGTCGTCGAACAGCGCGGCGACCAGCTGCACACCGTCGTCGCCATCGACGCCTCCAACGGCTCGATCGCCGCGTTCACCGAACTCGTTATTCCTGGCAACGGCACAGGTGATGGCCAGCATTACGGCACCGGCGTGCTGCCCGAGCACCGTGGACACGGCCTCGGCCGATGGATGAAGGCTGAGTCGATCCGACAGGCCCATGGTCACTATCCGGACCTCGGTGGCCTCCTGACCGACACCGCCGACAGCAACACGCACATGAGACAGATCAACGACAGTCTCGGGTACACACCCACGCACACGACACACCAACACCAGCTCGACCTTTAGCGGCGAGCAAACGGGCCGGACCTGGACATCACCTCGTCCGGCCCGTCGACGCTTTCGACACACGGGCGTAGGGGCATGGTCAGGCTCCTTGCGAGAGGGACGCACAGGTGGGCCACGGTGTCGTCGACAGGACGGCTTGCCGGAGCCGCTGCCGGGCCCTCGACCGGCAGCGGCTCCGGCCCCGGTTCACCCGGGGCCCATTAGCTGCGGAACGGCCCCGTCACCTCATAGGTGATACCGCCTGACGAACTGCCGCTGGTGCCGCGCTGGCTGGAGAAGTACAGCCGCCTGCCGTCCGGCGAGAACGCCGGGCCGGTGATCTCCGAGCCCGACTGGCCGTCGATACGCAGGAACGGGGCCACCACGTCGTCCGGGGTGATGACACAGATCTCCATGTTCCCGCCGTCCTCGGCCACGAACAGATCGCCGGAGGAGGCCCCGGTCACGTTGTCCACACCGGTCAGCGGGGCCGTGCCGCCGGTCACCAGCGAATCGTCATAGGCCAGTTCGATCGTCTGGGCGGCCGCGTCGTACTGCCACACCCGGTTGTCGCCCTTGGTGGTGAACCAGCAGGTGTCGTTCGCGTAGTAGCACCCTTCGCCACCGTTGAACCGCTTGGCCCCGGCCACCTGGTTGCGGGTGGCGGTGGCGCCGGTCGGATCCGGTATGGCCGCCCAGGTGACGGGGCCACTGGTTCCGGAACCGGCGACCATGACCTCCAGCCTGCCGGAGGACAGGTCACCCCACGTCGCCGGCGTGAAACGGTAGAAGCAGCCGTCCGTGACGTCCTCGGTCATATAGAGGGTCCGGCGGACGGGATCGGCCGCCGCCGCCTCGTGCTTGAAGCGCCCCATCGCGTCGCGCCGTACCGCGGCCTTCACGCCCCATGGGTCGGTCTCGTACACGTAGCCGCGGTCGACCTCCTCACAGGACAGCCAGGTGTTCCACGGGGTCTTGCCCCCCGCGCAGTTCTGCCGGGTACCGGAGAGGACGCGGTAGGCGCCCGTGACCGTCCCGGTCGAGGAGAACTTCACCGCGCTCGCCCCGCCCGACGGGCTGATCTCGGAGTTGGAGACATAGATCCAGCCACTGCCGTCGGCGTAACAGGCCCCGCCGTCCGGGGCGTCGTGCCAGGTGTACGAGGTGCCGGCGACCGTCTTCCGCGAACGGGCGACAACCCGGCTGGTGAACCCGGCGGGAAGCCGTACGCCGTTGGCGTCCGTCGAACCGAGCGCCCCGTACGGGCCGGCGCCCGGCTGCGCCGGTGCGGCGTACGCGGCGCCGCGCCACAAGGTTCCGCCGAATGCTGCCGAGGAGCCGCCGATGACGGCGGCACGCAGGAGGGTGCGACGTTTCACTCTCGCTCCAAGGAGTGTCGTGACCGTTCCCCGCCGCCGACCGACGGCGGGGTCCCACGGTCATGGACTCTAGCCAGGCAGGACCGCGCGACGTACCGGCCGTCGGCGACGCGAAACCGTGGGGGCTGCCGGACTGAACCGGGGCTCCCCTCCCAGCGGCCCGGGGCGACGCCTCATGCCCCGGGCCCGCTGACCCTCGTGCCCGGCCCGGACATGCCGGTAGTGCCCCGGCGCGCCCTTGTGGCCGGTGCGGTACAGCCTGCGCAGGGGCGTGTCAGGTGAGCAGCCACATGTAGGACGAGGTGAGGCCCGAGGCCAGCCAGAACGATCCGGAGGCGATCCCGATGATGATCAGTACCGCCAGCGTGCTGTCTATCTTTTCCACCCGCGGAGACGGACGCCGGGGCTCCAGGTCATGTGAACTCACCCGTCCACCATATATGGCAAGAAGTGGGTGTGTGTGGCGGCTTGTTGAGGACCCTGACAAGGCGAAGTGATCGGAGCCCGAATCGACCGGCAGCCATCGGGCATCGGCCCGGGCCCTTCAGGCCGGAGTGCCAACCGAGGTTCCACCTGCCCACGTGATCCTCGTCGAGCCCGGTCGCGTCCATCTGGTACGTCACGGCCCTGATCTTCGCGCCCTCCGGTACTTCGAAGATCACCTACCCGGCGGCCCGCTCGCCCGGCTGGAGGATCAGGGAGGTCCAAGGACTCGCCGACGGTGGGGGACCCGGGCTTGCCGACGTACTTCTTCCCCGTCGAGTCGATGACCTTCGCCCCGTTGTACCCGGCGTCGTGGTAGGTGCCGGATCAGTCCGGCGACGACTGGAATCCTGGTACACAACGGCGTACGTGGAATGCCGGTCGTGTAACCGAACGGCATCAAAGGGGCGGCCCGGGGCGCCGGTGCGGCCGTCAGCCGGAGTTCCCGCTCGGCGCCTTCGTCACCGTCACCGTCACCGTCACCGGCACCGGTACCGGCGCCCCCGCCGCCCGTACCGGCTCGGTCCTGTTCACCTTGCCCGCCGTCGTCCTCCACGCGCTGCTCATCGCCGCCTGGGCCGTGGTCGCCTGCGGCTCACTGGGCCACGCCGCCGCGCACGCGGGCGGCCGAAGGGCCGTGCGTCATCCGGTGCCGGTCGCGGTGCCGGTCGCGGTGCGGCTCAACGGAAAGCCGCCGCACAGGTCTTGACCTACTCCACACGCCACCCGCAGAGTGCTCGGTAATGCGCATAGGTAATGCGCATTACCACTCGGTGGGGGAGAAGGAATCAAGCGTGGAGCAGTCGAGGAAGCGGGCGAAGCCGGGGCGCAATCCGGGCTCGGTCGGCCGTACGTCACGCCCGCGGCAGGCGGAGGTGGCCCAGCTTGCCGGGGTCTCGCAGGCCACGGTCTCGCTGGTGCTGTCGGCCCGCACGGACGGCAAGGCGGCGACGATCTCCGAGGAGACCCGGGAGCGCGTTCTCGACGCCGCCCGCAGCCTCGGGTACGTGCACGACCCGGCCGCGCGGCGGCTGGCCGCCGCCCGCAACAACCTCCTCGGCGTCTTCAGTTTCACCGCGACGTTCCCGACGGACGTGCAGCACTCGTACTACCCCTTCCTCGTCGGCGTGGAGCAGGAGGCTGCCGCCCGCGGCTACGACCTGGTGCTCTTCACCGGGTCGAGCGCGGGCGGGCCGGACGCGCTGAGCCGGGTGCGCCTGGCCGACGGCTGCCTCTTCCTCGGCCGCCACGCGCCGCGCGCCGAGCTCAAGCGGCTCGTGGCCGACGGGTTCCCGGTGGTCCACCTGGGCCGCCGCGAGGAACTGGAGGGGCTGGCCTGGGTCGGCGCCGACTACGTCAGCGCCAGCCGCGCCGTCGTGGAGCATCTGGCGGCGCTGGGTCACCGGCGCATCGTCCTGGTGCGCGAGGACGACGACGCCCCGGCGTCCACGGACCGTCAGCGCGGCTTTCTGGAGGGGCTGGCGGCCGTCGGCGCCGACGCGGGCCCGGAGGCGGTGCTGCGCTGCGCCGACCCGGCGGGCGAGGTGACGGCGGAGCGGGTGCGCGCGCTGGTCGAGGACGGGGCGACGGCGTTCGTCGCGGAGGAGACGGACACCGGTGCGGCCTGGCGCGCGCTGGACGCCGCCGTACGGGAGGCGGGGCTCGGCTGCCCCGGGGACGTCTCGCTCGGACTGCTCGGCGGCCCGCCGCCGGACGTGGCCGCGGCACCCGTGCCCATGGGGTTCGACGTGCCCCGGCACCAGCTCGGCGCGGCCGCCGTCCGGCTGCTCTCAGCCCTCGTGGCCGGCGAGGAGACCCACGAACCCCTGGTGGCCTGCGCGTTCCGCGCCGGCGAGACGGCGGGTCCGCCCGGCCGGCGGCCATGACGCCCCCTGACGAACACCGCAGTTCGGACACGACCCCAAGGAGCAGCGTGATAGCGGAACCGGACATCCTGATCGTCGGTGGCGGCCTCGGCGGAGTCGCCGCCGCGCTCGCCGCCTGCCGGGCGGGCCGACGCGTGGTGATGACCGAGGAGACGGACTGGATCGGCGGTCAGCTCACCGCGCAGGCGGTGCCGCCGGACGAGCACCCCTGGGTGGAGCAGTTCGGTACGACGGCTACGTACCGGGCGCTGCGCGAGGGAATCCGCGCCTACTACCGGCAGTGGTACCCGCTGCGCGCCGAGGCGCTGGGGCTTACGGAGCTGAACCCGGGAGCCGGCCGGGTCAGCAAGCTGTGCCATGAGCCGCGGGTGGCGCTCGCCGTCCTCGAGGGCATGCTCGCCCCGTACCGGGCCGCGGGCCTGCTGACCGTCCTGACCGAGCACCGCGCCGTGTCCGCCGAGACGGACGGCGACATGATCCGCGCGGTGACCGTGCGCGACCTGCGCTCCGGCGGGCGGACCACGTTCACCGCCCGGTACGTCGTCGACGCCACGGAGACCGGTGAACTGCTCGACCTCGCCGGTGTGGAGCACGCCAACGGGGCGGAGGCGCAGGACGAGTTCGGCGAGCCGCACGCCCCCGCCGCGGCGCGGCCCGAGAACCAGCAGGGCATCACCGTGTGCTTCGCGCTCTCGCACCACGAGGGCGAGGACCACACCGTGGAGCGGCCAGAGGACTACGACTTCTGGCGTTCCTACCGGCCCGACTTCTGGCCGGGTCCGCTGCTCGGCTTCGAGGCGCCCGACCCGCGCACCCTGGAGTCCGTGCCCCGCACCTTCCTTCCCAACCCGGACCTCGACCCGCTCGCGGTCAGCGCCGACCAGAGCGCCGACGCCGGGGACAAGGAGCTGTGGGGATTCCGCCGGATCCTCGCCCGCGGACTGCACCGGCCGGGCGCCTTCGGCTCGGACATCACCCTCGTCAACTGGCCGCTGAACGACTACTGGCTCAAGCCGTACATCGGCCAGGAGGCCGAAGCCCTGCACGAGGCGCGCCAGTTGTCGCTGTCGGTGCTGTACTGGCTGCAGACGGAGGCACCACGGGCGGACGGCGGCACCGGCTTCCCGGGGCTGCGCATCCGACCGGACGTCACCGGCACCGCGGACGGTCTGGCCAAGGCGGCCTACGTGCGCGAGTCGCGGCGCATCAAGGCGGTGACCACCGTCGTCGAGCAGGACGTCGCGATCGACGTGGTCGGTCCCCATGGCAGGACCCGCTACCGCGATTCGGTCGGGGTCGGCGGCTACCGCGTCGACCTGCACCCCTCCACGGGCGGCGACACCTACATCGACGTCGGCTCCGTGCCGTTCGAGATCCCGCTCGGCGCGCTGGTGCCGCGCCGGGTGCGGAACCTGCTGCCCGCCGGCAAGAACATCGGCACCACCCACATCACCAACGGCTGCTACCGGCTGCACCCGGTCGAGTGGAACGTCGGCGAGGTCGCGGGCGCGCTCGCCGCGCACTGTCTGGACGAGGGCGTGGAGCCCCACCAGGTGCAGGCCGAGGACAAGCGGTTCGAGGAGTTCGGCCGCCTCCTGGACCGGGCGGGTGTGCAGCGCCGCTGGCCCGACGTCCGCGGCTACTGACCCCGTCCGACAGCTTGTCCGGCCCCCGTCCCGTACCACGCGAAGCACGTCAACACACAAGGAGGTGCCCGCCATGACTCCAGACCGCCGCATCCGCGTCGGCATCGACGTGGGTGGCACGTTCACCGATGCCGTGGCGGTCGACGCCGCCGCGCTCACACTGGTGGGCCAGGTGAAGGTGCCCACCAGCCACCACCACGAGGACGGTGTCGCCCACGGCATCGTCGAGGCGCTCGAACAGCTCCTGGCGAAGCTCGACCGGACGGCGGGCGACGTCGTGTTCCTGGCGCACGGCACGACCCAGGCCACCAACGCCCTGCTGGAGGGCGATGTGGCCACGGTCGGGCTGATCGGGATCGGTGACGGGCCCGGCGCGGTGATCACCCGGCGGCTCGCCGCCTTCGGCAAGCTCGAACTCACCCCCGGCAAGCGGCTTCCGCTGGTGTACGCGCATGTGGCCGATCCGTCCGCGCAGGCCGAGGTGCGCGCGGCCGTGGAGCGGGTGCGGGCCGAGGGGGCCGAAGTCCTCGTCGCCACGGAGCCGTTCGGGGTGGACCGGCCCGAGGGCGAGCAGGCCGTGCTCGACGTGGCGCGGCCCACGGGGCTGCCGCTGGCCGCGGCCCACGAGATCACCTCGATGTACGGGCTGCACAAGCGGACCCGGACGGCGGTGGTGAACGCCGCGATCCTGCCGCGGATGCTGGCGACGGCCGATCTGGTGGACGCGTCCATCACAAAGGCCGGGGTGACCGCGCCGCTGATGGTGATGCGTTGCGACGGCGGCGTGATGTCGCTGGACGAGATGCGCCGGCGCCCGCTGCTGACGATCCTGTCCGGCCCGGCGGCAGGCGTCGCCGGAGCCCTGATGCAGGAGCGGGTCAGCGAGGGCGTGTTCCTGGAGACGGGCGGCACCTCCACCGACATCAGCGTGGTGCGGCGGGGAAAGGTGGCGGTGCGCCACGCGACGATCCTCGGCAAGACCTCGTATCTGAGCGCCCTCGACGTCCGTACGGTCGGGGTCGGCGGCGGCTCCATGGTGCGGGTCTCCCGCGGGCAGGTGGCCGGCGTCGGTCCGCGCAGCGCGCACATCGCGGGCCTGCCCTACGCCTGCTTCGCCTCGCTCGAGGAACTGCGGGACGCCCGGGTGGCGATGGTGCGGCCGATGGCCGGTGACCCGGACGACTACGTGGTCCTCGACGCCGCGGGCGGCCGGTTCGCGGTGACGATGACATGCGCGGCGAACGCGCTCGGACGGGTCGGGGAGGAGGACTTCGCACGCAGCGACCAGGAGGTCGCGCGGACCGCCCTCGCCCCGCTGGCCGCCACACTCGGCACGGATGTGGCCGGTGCGGCGCGGTCGGTGCTCGACGCGGGGACGGAGCAGGTCAGGTCGGTGGTGGACGCCATGATCCGCGACTACCGCCTGGACCGGGACACCGCACTCCTGGTGGGCGGCGGTGGGGGAGCGGCGGCGGTGACGCCGCACCTGGCCGCCTCCACCGGGCTCGAAGGACGCATCGCCCGGCACAGCGAGGTCATCAGCCCCATCGGGGTGGCGCTCGCGCTGGTGCGCGAACAGGTCGAGCGCATCGTGCCCGGCGCCACCCAGGAACAGATCCTCGCGGTACGCGCCGAGGCCGAGCGGGCGGTCGTCGCCCAGGGCGCCGCCGCCGACGGCGTCGAGGTGGAGGTGACCGTCGACCCGCAGACCAACACCGTCCGGGCGGTCGCGACGGGCGCCACCGAACTGCGCACCCAGGACCGGGCGCACCGAGCCGATGCCGACGAGCGGCTGCGCGCCGCCGCCACCAGCCTCAAGACACCCGAGACCCGCGTGCGGACGCTGGCGGGGACGGACGCGTACACGGTGTACGGCACCGAGGTGCGGCGCCGGTTGCGGACGGACCGCCATCCGGTGCGGGTGGTGGACGCGGACGGTGTGGTGCGGCTCGGCGCGGCGGACGCGCGGGTGGAGACCATGACGGTGGAGGGCTCCGGCGAGGCGCTCGCCGCACTGGTCCGCGACGCGACCTCCTACGGTGACGGAGGCATACGGGCCCCGGCGGTGCGGCTCCTGGTGGGCGGCCGGATCGCGGACCTCTCCGGGGTCCTGGAGCCCGAGGCGCTGCTCGCCCTGGCCCGCGCCGAGCTGCGTCCGCGCGGCGCCGGGGAGCCGGTCGTCGCCGTCGTGGAGTCGCGGACATGAGCGGTGACCTTGACGTGGACCTCGCGGTACGCCTGCTCGGAGGGACACCCACGCACGAGGGCCGTGATCCCGTGCTGCTGCGCCACTGGGCGGTGGCGGCGACGGAGTTCGGCCGCCGGATGACCCCGCGGGCTGAGACCGTGCGGGTCGTGGAGCGGGACGGCGGACTGGACGCCGGGCTGCTGGCCCGCTACCGGTCCCGGCCGCCGGTGGTCGAGGTGTACACCGACACCGTCGAACGGGCCGAGCGGCTGGTCGCCGAGCGCGGCTGGCGCCACTGGTTCCCGGAAGGGTCGGTGCGCGCCGCCGCCCTCGCCCACGAGCAGGCGCACGCCTGGCTCCACCACACCGCGGTGCGCGCCGAGTTCAAGCGGGCGCTGGGCCACACGGCGCTGCGGTTCGGTCGGCGCCGCCTGTACGCGTACGTCGCGGGCGCGGACGAGGTCGCCGCGCACGCCTACGCCCACGCCGCCTGCGGTCTGGGCCGCAGCCCTCTGCTGCTCACGGAGGCGCTGGCCGCCGCCGTGTCCTGCGAAAGCGAGAACTGATCGATGGGTGTCGTCATTCTGCTCGTCATGGCGGCGGGAGTCGCCGTCATGCTCACCCGCAAGCTGCCCACGGCGTTCGCCCTGGTGCTGCTCGCCGTGGTGATCGCGTTCCTGGCGGACGCGCCGCTCACCGGCAAGGGCAGCGTGCTCGACACGGTGCTCCAGGAGGGGGCGCCCGCGCTCGCCGCCACGATGATCGCGATCCTGCTGGGCTCGTGGCTCGGCAAGCTCCTGGAGGAGACCGGTATCGCGGGCACTCTGGTCCGTAAGATCGTCGAATTCGGCGGCGACCGGCCGGTGTTCGTGGCGCTCGGCGTGCTCGCCGTGTCCGCGGTGGTCGGCACCGTGACCGGATCGGCGCCCGCCGCGATGCTCGCCGGTCTGATCGGTATCCCCGCGATGATCGCGGTCGGCATCCCCGAGGTGACCGCGGCGGGCACGGTCCTCATGGGGATCGCCGTGGGCGTGCCGTTCGAGCTGCCGGTGTGGCAGTTCTTCTCCACCGCCCTGGACCTGCCCATCGACACGGTGCGCGGCTTCATGGTGAAGCTGTTCCCGTTCGCCCTGGTGGCCGCCGTCGCCTACGTCCTCGTGGAGTCCCGGCGCCGCGGCGTCGAGCACACCTGGTCCCTGAAGTCGGTGCAGGCCCGGCCCTCGCGCGGCGACCGCCGCCGGCGGCTCGGCGACGCCCCCTGGTACGCCCTGCTCACCCCGGCGGTCCCGCTCACCCTCGCTCTCGGCCTGGACGTGGCCATCATCCCCTCACTCCTCGGCGGCGTGCTGTACGCGCTGGTGACGACGACCCGGCCGCGAGAGATGAACCGCCGCCTGCTGCGCACCCTCTACGGCGGATTCGAGGTGGCCGCCCCGCCCATCACCCTCTTCGTGGCGATCGGCATCCTGCTCGCCGCGGTCAAGCTGCCCGGCGCCGTCGACGCCCTGCAGCCCCTCGTCAAGTCCGTCAGCCCGCAGAACACCGTCCTGTTCATCCTCGTCTTCACCCTGCTGGTGCCGCTGTGCCTGTTCCGCGGCCCGCTGAACGTCTTCGGCCTCGGCGCCGGCATCGCGGGCGTCCTCGTCGCCACCGGCATCTACCCGGCCGTCGCCGTCCTCGGCATGACCGCCTCGTACAACCAGGTCTTCGGCGTGTCCGACCCGACCAGCACCCAGACCGTGTGGAGCGCCCAGTACGCGGGCGTCTCCCCGCACCAGGTGATGCTGCGCACCCTGCCGTATGTGTGGGCCGTGGCCTTCGGCGGCATGTGTGTCACCGCCTTCACCGAGCTGTGACCGAAGCCGAGGCGCCCCACGCCTCGACCGAACCGCGCGGCCACCCCACCCCGTAGCCACCGAACCCCCGGCCACCGAATCCCTGGCCACCGAATCCCGTAGCCACCGATCCCGCAGTATCCGACCCAAGGAGCCGATCATGCCCGAGCCGCAATCCGGCCTCGACCGCCGTATGTTCCTGCGCGCCACCGCCGTGTCCGGCGCGGCGCTCACCGTCGGCGGGCTGGCCATACCGTCCGCCTCGGCCACGCCGTCCGCGTCGGCCGCGCCCGGTGGATTCCCGAACTACGCCTACGTCCGCACGCTGCTCACCCCGTCGAAGCTGAAGTACAACCCGACGGGCGAGATCATCTTCCCCACGATCCGCGGGGTCTACGACAAGCTGGCCAACCCCCTGGGCCGGTACTACCTCTACTACGCGCCGCACGACGCGCCGGGCGGCATCTGCCTGGCCTACGGAAACTCCCTGGAGGGCCCGTTCACCGAGTACCCGTCGAACCCGATCGTGTCCAACAGATGGGACCCGCACTACTCGGTCAGCCACGTCTCCTCGCCGCATGTGCTGTGGAAGGAGGACGTCAAGGAGTTCTGGCTGTACTTCCACGGCGAGAACACCACCACCCGCCTCGCCCGCTCGAAGAACGGGATCCACTTCACCTACGACAAGGTGGTCCTGAACACGTCCATGATGCCCGCCGGCACCACCGAGACGTCCTACGCCCGGGTGTTCCAGTACGACCTGCCCTCCCGCGGCGCCCACTACGTCATGCTCTTCATGACCAACAACACCACCGACCACCGGGACATCGGCTGGGGCTGGTCCGCGGACGGCCGCAACTGGACCTTCGCCCAGACGCCGCTGGTGCGCCACTCGGACGTCGGCGCGATCAACGTCGGCGGCCCGCACCTGCTGACCCGCGGCGGCTCCGCGTTCGTCGTCTACAACAAGGACAAGACCAGCGGCGGCGACATCATGATCACCGAGGTGGGCAAGGACTTCTCGCTCCGCAAGCACCTCGGCGTCTTCTACAACTCCCGCTCATCGGCACCCGAGAACGGCCGGGCCGCCGCCCCCTCCTTCGGCACGGACGGCGGCGTCCCGTACATGATCTACGAGGCGGGCGAACGCCTCGCCGGATCCATCGCCATGGCCCGCGGATAGACACGGTCCTCGCCGGAACCGGGTACGCACCGCCTGACCATCCGCCCTCCTGAGGAAGACAGTCCCGCATGGCGCTCTTCGACCTTCCACGCGAACAGCTGCACCGCTACCGCAGCGCCTCCGCCGAACCGGACGACTTCGACGCGTTCTGGTCCGCCACACTGACGGAGGCCCGGCAGCACGACCTCGACGCCCGCTTCGAGCCCGTCGACACGGGCCTTGCCACCGTGCGGGTGTACGACGCCACGTTCGCAGGCTTCGGCGGTCACCCGGTCAAGGGCTGGCTGACGCTGCCCGCGGAGGTCGCCGAGCCGGTGCCCCTCGTCGTGGAGTTCGTGGGGTACGGAGGCGGGCGGGGGCTGCCCCACGAGCACTTGCTCTGGGCGTCCACCGGCCGGGCGCACTTCGTGATGGACACCCGTGGCCAGGGCAGCGGCTGGGGCGGCGGGGGAGGCACTCCGGATCCGGTGGGCGCCGCCCCCGCCTACCCGGGATTCATGACCCGCGGGATCGACGCGCCGGAGAACCACTACTACCGGCGGGTGTTCACCGATGCCGTGCGGGCGGTGGAGGCCGCCCGCACGCATCCGCTCACCGACGCCTCCCGTACGGCGGTCATCGGGGAGAGCCAGGGTGGAGGGATCTCCATCGCGGTGGGAGGGCTGGTGCCCGATCTGCTGGCGGTCGCCCCGGACGTGCCGTTCCTGTGCGACTTCCCGCGCGCCGTCACCCTGACGGACTCGGGCCCGTACCGGGAGATCGGCCTGTTCCTGCGCACGCATCGCGGTCGTACCGAGGAAGCGCTGCGCACGCTCTCCTACTTCGACGGCGTCCACTTCGCCGCTCGCGGCCGGGCCCCCGCGCTCTTCTCCACCGCCCTCGAGGACCAGACGTGCCCGCCCTCCACCGTGTTCGCGGCCTTCAACGCCTGGGCCCACGAGGAGAAGTCCATCGAGGTGTACGACTTCAACGGCCACGAGGGCGGCGGGCCGTACCAGGCGGCGGCGAAGCTGAGGTGGCTCAGGCCCCGGATGTGACCCGGGCGGCGGCCCGGACCGCCGCACGACCCCCGAAACGGCTGGTGGGCGGCCCTGCCCCCACCAGCCTGCGAGCCCTGCCCGGAAACACCCCGGCGGCACGGACGGCCCCCGGGAAAACCGGTGAACGGCTGACGTCACACCCGTTGACGCGCGGACCGGGACCGCCGAAGAATGTGCGGCACCCCTCCTCTGACAACGTTGTCCAGCCTATGAGGTATCGCCCCGTGTCGCATCCATCCCTGCCCTTCGACCGCCGCCGGTTCCTGCACCTCGCCGGTCTCACGGGCGCGCTGGCCGCCCTGCCCCCGCTCACCGCGGCCGCGAGCGCCCAGGCGGCGCCCGGCCGCACGGATACGCCGCCCGACGCCGTCGCGGCCACCTACCTGCGGGTGCTCCTGGACCACACCCGGTGGTCCGAGACGCAGTGGGACCAGGCCCAGGGCCACTACCGGGCCAAGGACTTCGGGTTCGCCGTGGTCCTCGGCAACGCGGTCCTGCTCACTCACGGCACCTACGACGCGGCGCGTGCGGGCACCGACCGGGAGACCCTCGAGCGGCGCACGCTCGCCACCATCCGTCACTTCGCCGCGTCGAACCGGCTCACCGGCGGCGGCGAGTGGGGCCGCACGCTCTTCTTCGACACCACCTTCCAGTCGTACTTCGTCCTCGCCGCCCGGCTGCTGTGGAAGGACCTCGACACCGCGACGCGGCAGAACGTCGAGACCATCGTCCGCGAACAGGCCGCCTACACCGTGTCGTTGGGCAGCGGCGACGACCCCGCCTCGGGCGACTGGACGCCGAACGGCCTGAGCGGCGGACACGTCGGCGACACCAAGCTGGAAGAGATGGGCCTGTACGCGCAGACCCTCGCACCGGCGCTCGCATGGGCTCACGACGACGGCCGCGCCGCCGACTGGGCCACGTGGTACGGCATCTGGTCGCGCAACGAGGCGGGGCTGCCGCCCGCCGACCTCGCCAACCCCGCCCGCGTGGACGGCGTCGCCGTCTCCGGGAACACCGCCCGCAACCTGTACGACACCTTCATCGTCGAGAACCACGGCTCCTTCGGCCCGCACTACCAGGAGGAGCTGTGGCGCACCTCCGGCCGCAACGCCGCGCACTTCCTGGCCGCCGGACGCCCCCTCCCGCAGGTCCTCGCCCGGCAGCCGAACGCCCAGCCGCTGTGGCGCACCCTGCTGGGCGTCATGAGCGACGCGGGCGAACCGCTGATGCCGATGGTCGAGGACCGCGAACACCTCTACGGCAGGGACGTCATCCCGCTCGCCTTCCTCTCCCAGGTGATGCGCGACCGGGCCGCGGCGCGCGCCGAGCGGGAGCTGGCGTCGCGGCTGGAGGCGTACCAGCAGTACCCGCCCGAGCACCGGTTGGCGAAGTTCTCGGGGGAGCCGAAGTACGAGCCGGAGGCACGCGCCGAGATCGCGATCAGCTACCTGCTGCATGTGTGGACGGCGGCGTCCGGGCGGCCCGTCGAGGCGCTCTCGCGCGAGGAACTGTTCGCGCATGCCTCCGGTGTCACCGACTTCGGGACCGGCCCCGGACTGGTGTCGCACCAGTCGCGCACCGCGTGGGCCGGTGCCGTGACGAAGCCCGGGTTCGTGAAGTTCGCCTGGCAGCCGGGGCACGACGACTGGCTGTTCCGGCTCAGCGGCGCGACCCCGATGTTCCTGCCCGCCACCGCCGCGAAGGTCCAGGACCGTACCGTGCGGGTATACGAGTCCCTGCGCGACGGCTTCGACGGCAGCGCGACGCTTCTGCGCCTCGACGGCGGCTGGGCCGGGTTCGCGACGCTCCCGACGGGCGCCGTCGTCTACGCGAGCAGCGGCACCGCCGACGCGGAGGGCCACCTCGAGGTGCACAACCTGACGATGCCCGGCATGCCGGGGCTCGACGGCGCGCGCACCTACCGCTTCGAGGAGGGCGAGGCGACCGTCCGCGCCCGCGACACCTCCACCGGCACACCCGCCGGACGGATCGACGACCTCGGCTTCACCCCCACGACGGTGCGCCACGTCCGCATGCTCGGCGTGCGGCCCGACCCGGCCTACGGGTACTCGCTGTACGCCTTCGAGGTGCGCGACGGCGCCCAGGGCGCGGACCTCGCGCGCGGCGGGTCCGCCACCGCCTCGTCGGCCGACGCCGGGAAGGGCGCGCCGCTCGCCGTCGACGGCGACGCGGCCACCCGCTGGGCGGTGTCGAGGGCCGACCGTCCGCGCGCCGACAGTTGGCTGGCCGTCGACCTCGGCGCCGAGCGCCGGATCGACCGGGTCACCCTGCGCTGGGAATCGGCGGCAGGACGCGCCTACCGCGTCCAGGGTTCCACGGACGGCCGGGACTGGAAGGACCTGGCGACCGGGCCGGGGCCGGCGGTGAGCAGCCGCGGCGGCTGGCTCGACGTCGAGGGACGCGCCGGGCTCGTGGTGCGTAACGGCCGCAACCCGATCGGCGTCTACGACGACACGATCGTCCTCGGCGACGGCCCGGCGGCACCTCTCCTCGTCGAGGGCTTCCCCGGCACGTCGGCCGGGAAGCTGCGCGCGATCGCCCGGGGGACCGCACCCACGGCGGAGCACACCGAGGTGCGCACGACGCTGACGGACGGGCACCTGACCCTGTTCAACCTCTCCGGCGAGTCCGTCAGAACGCGGATCACGATCCCGCGCACCGGCACGGACACGGTGGTCTTCGAGGGCACGCAGAGGCTGACCGCCGACGGCACGTCCTTCGAGGCCGCGCTGCCCGCCGCCACGGCGGTCGTACTGCCCCCGCGCTTCACGCTCACCCCCCTCACCAGCCGGCGCCTGCCGCCGGGGCTGCGGGTCCAGGTCGTCGACGGCGCGACCGTGCGCCTGTCCGGGGCCTCCTGCACCCTGCGCGTCGGGGCCCAGGGGCGCAGCCAGGTCGCCGTCGTCCGAGCGGGCCGGGCGATCACCGTCGTCCTGGCAGGGGCGGCCGCCCACCCGTACGACGACCTGGCACTTGGCAGGACCGTGTTCCCCACGAGCCCGCTGCCGGAGGGCATGTCCGACCCCGCGGCGGCGGTGGACGGCGACGCCCGCACGGCGTGGACGCCGGGCACCCGCGGCCGCATGGTCGTGGACCTCGGCGCGGCCCGCCCGGTCCGCTCGGTGGAGACCGAGTGGACGACGGGCGCGGTACCGGGCGCGAAGGTCGCCTTCAGTACGGACGGGATCACCTACCGGGACGCCGGGACCCTCACCGGCCGGGGCCGCGTGCGCCGGCTGACCGCCTCCGAGACGGCCCGCTACGTCAGCCTCGAGATCGACGGGCCGTCGCCTGCGGCGGTCTCACGCCTGCGGCGCCTGACGGTGCGCTGACCGCTCCGCGCCCGCCGGGCTGTGCGGCCGTCGACCGCGCCGTCGCTCGCCCGGCGGGCACTTGAAGTGCGCATGCCAAAGGCATCAGGTATCGGTGGCGATGCGCTGCAGCACTGTGGTGAGTCGATTCAGGCCTTCGCCCTGGAAGGCCTGGACGGGAACCGAACCAAGCTCGTTGCTACTCGGTTCCCACGCCGGCCAGAAGCTCCGCCGTGCCTTCGGGGGCCTCCACCGGGAAGTGGTGGCTGCCCAGGTCGACGGGCACGATGTTGAAGCGGTCCCCATAGCGGTCGATCGCTTCCCGCGTCACCAGGTCACGTATCGCGAACACGGTGATCGGCTGCTCTGTCGCGAGCAGCGCCGCGTCCATGTCCCAGCGCATCAGACCCTCGATGGAACGCAGACCCGCGGGCTGCCGCACCGCGACCATCTTCTCGAAGTACGAAGCCTTGAGGGCTGTGTCGGTCCCTGCCGGCGAACCGGCCTCGACGAGGCCGTGCACCCCTCCGGCGAAGTCCTCACGGAACATGCCCAGCATCGCATCGGTCTGCTCTTCGCTCAGCGCGGGGAACAGGGACAGATAGTGCAGCGCGTCGAGTGCCACCACATGCGAGACCGTGTCGGGGAGCAGCCGGCCGACCTCGACGGCGACGGCCCCGCCGAGGGAGTGCCCGGCCACGACGCACGTGTCCACCGACTCGGCTTCCAGTACCGCCGCCACGTCGCGAGCGAACTCTTCCATGGTCCAGACGTCCCGTGTCGACCGCGACTCGCCATGCTCGGCGAGGTCGATGGCGAGAACGCGGTAGTCCTCGGGCAGATGGTCGGTCACCGCGTCGTAGTCGCCGCGGTTGCACGCCCAGCCGTGGATGAGAGCCAGCGTCGGCCCTCCGGCCGGACCGCTGGCCGTGTACCGGATCGTCGTGTGGTCCGATCGCTGAACCTCGAGGTGCTTCCTGGTCCTGCTCGCGGTCGTCACGGTGTCTCCTTGCTCTGTTCCGGATGGTAAACGGTGTATCGGTTCAGTGGCATGAAACGGCGGTCGCCGGCGCCGCCGCGGCGGCGGGCGCCTTGGCCGCAGGGGCCATGGCGGCACGGCGCTCCGCCCGTATCTGGGTCAGGCGCAGGACGAGGGCGGCGGCGGCGATCACCGCGATCGCCAGGGCGTAGATCCCGGTGGCGGTCCTCACTCCCAGGACGGTGACCGCGATTCCGCCGAGGACGGAGGGCACGCTGTTTCCCAGATAGGCGATGATGTTCGCCAGGGCGAAGACCTCGCTGCGCTCGTGCGGCTTGGCGATCCGGGCGAAGGTGCCGAACGTCGCCAGCGCCGACGCGCCCACGCCGAGACCCGCAACGACGGTGCCGACAGCGGCAAGCCAGGCGAGGTCATCGGCGACCCCGGCAAGCGATATCAGGGTGCCGAGTCCGAGCAGTGCGGACGAGGGGGCCAGCAGCGAGGACGCGGAACGGGAGCGGAGCAGGAAGACCGCGAGCGCTCCGGTACCCGTCAGCAGCATCACCACGACGCCGCCGATCAGATGGCTGCGCAGCCCCAGCAACTCGGCCGCGACGGAGGGGCCGAGTGAGAGGTACATCCCGGCCAGGGCCCAACTGGCGATCATCGCCGGCACCACCGGCACGATGTCCGCGCGCAGGTGCGCGGGCATGGCGACCCGTGGGCGCAGGGAGGCGACGGCTCCCGGCCGGCGGAGCGACGTCTCCGGCATGAGGGCGACGACCACCGCCGCCAGCGCCATTGCGCCGAACAGCAGCGTGTAGACCAGCCGGGTGGGGGCGGGGCCGAATTCCACCAGCACACCGCTGCCGAGGGCACCCAGAGCGAGCCCGGTCAGGGGAGACACCGAGGTGATGACGCCTGCGCGCCCGCGGGCGTGCGACGGCTCGAGATCGACGAGGGTGGCGCTCAGCGTGGTCGTCGCCGCCCCGGTCGCGATGCCCTGCAGCACCCGGGCGGCGGACAGGACGAACACGTCCCCGGCGAAGGAGAACAGGACGAGCGCGACCATCTCCAGCCCGATCGCCGCGGCGAGTACCGGCCGGCGGCCGAGATGGTCCGACAGCGCTCCGACGACGAGCAAGGAGCCCAGCAGGCCGACCACGTACAGGGCGAAGACGACGGACAGCACCCACGCCGTGAAATGCCATTGCTGCTGGTAGATCGCGTAGAGCGGGGACGGTGCGCTGGAAGCGGCCAGGAAGAGGACGAGGATGGCGCCCACGTAGGGGAAGGCACCCTTCCACGGTGCGCGGTGCGGATCTCCGGCGGGCGGTCCGGCGGTGGCTGCAGGTGGAGCAGACATGTGATTCTCGCAGTGATCGATGCGTTAGCGGCTTCACGCTACCGTAAACGCATTGATCGCTGCATTCAAACGCAGTGATCGATGCCATACTGGTCACATGTCGACTCGCGCCGCCCCTCCGCCCCACACCGGCAGCCGGCCCGGCGGCCGCTCCGCCCGAATCCGCGCGGCGGTCCACCGGGCGGTCGAGGAGCTGCTCACCGACGAGGGCGACGAACTGCTGACGATCCCGGTCGTAGCCGCCCGCGCGGGCGTGCACGCCACCACGGTCTACCGCCGCTGGGGCTCCGTCGGCGAGCTGCTCACCGACGTCGCGACCAGCCGTTTCTCCGGCGATATCGTGGTGCCGGACACCGGAAGCCTCCGCGAGGACCTGGAACGCTACGCATCCGGCCTCGCCAAGGACCTCAACGACCCGGACACCCTCCCTCTGGTGCGCGCCACCATCGGCACAGCCGGAGATCAAGGCGCCAGCGCATGCACGGGAGAACGCCGGCAACAGCTCCAGGCCATGCTCGAACGGGAACAGGCCCGGGGCAATGAGACCCCGACCGTCGAACGCGTCACGGACGCCGTGATCGCCCCCCTCTACTACCGGGCGGTCTTCACCGACCAGGCCCTGACCCCCGAATGGACACGCACCCTGGTGTCCAACCTGCTGCCGGACTGACAACACCCACACCCCGGTGTCCGATGAAGGCGAAGGGCGCCCAGCCCAAGGCCCGGCGCCGGTGCTGAGCGTGTGCGGGTGGTCGGCTACGTCTCCCCACTGCTCACTGAGCGGACCGGCCTCTCTGCAACGGGCACCCTGGGTGAGGCAGATCCCCGCCACGCCGCTGTCTGAGCACTGCCGCACACGACGTCGTTGCCCGCCGCGGAGTCCGACGTCGGTGGGACTGTCACCCCCCAGGCGCGTTCCACAGCTCACTGAGCTCCGCCCAGTCCGGGGCCGGTCCAGGCAGGATGGCGGCTCGATCGGCGGCCGGGGTGCGCAGTCCGGCGAGGACCAGGTCCAGGTAGCGCAGGTGGAGCGCAGTGGCACGCTCACCGGTGACGGGAATCCGCGCAGCGAGATGTTCGAGCAGCAACGGGATGTCGGCGGAGGTGAAATCCGCACTTAGCACCCCGGCCCGGTGCGCGCCTCCCACCAGGTCGTCCAGCGCGGCCCGCAACCGGTCGGCGGCGGCCACGACTTCGTTCGTGGCCGGCAGCCGCCCGCCGACCTGTGGGAGAAGGGGACCGCTTGACCCCTGGGCCGCCAACGCGTCGTGCAGGAAACGGGCGAAGGCGGCCCATGCGTCCGGTTCTTCGGCGAGTGCCGTGTGCGCCTGGGCGACAAGCTGCTCCATGCCCGCGAGCCGCATGCGCTGGGCCAGTAGTTCCTTGCTGGGGTAGCGGCGGTAGAGACTGCCCATGCCGATGCCCGCTCGACGGGCGATCTCCGAGACGGGGGCGTCCCAGCCGCGCTCGGCGAAGACTTCGCGTGCGGCCTGCATGAGACGGGCGTCGTTGCGGTCCGCCTCACGTTGGCGGCCTCGCGGTCTGGCAGCGTGCGTGTCACCCATGGCGCAGCATTCTCCCTTACGGGCGGGCCACCCCGTGCCCACCGTCGACGGTGAGCACCGAGCCGGTGACGAAGCCGGCGTCGTCACCGACGAGCATCGCGATCGCCCGGGCCACGTCCTCAGGTTCCGCGACCCGTCCGAGCGGGGTGCGCTCCACCAGGCGCTGCTGGAACTCCTGCGGCATGCCGGCGCTGGCCTCGGTACGCACGAAGCCGGGCGCCACAACATTGACCTTGATGCCGAGTGGACCGGCTTCGTAGGCGACGAAGCGGGCGAAGGTGTTCAGAGCGGCCTTGGCGGTGCCATGGGCGGCCATGCCCGCGGTGGGCGGACCGTCGGCCACGGCGCTGGAGACGTACAAGATCCGTCCCTGCCCTCGCGCGCCCATGATCGCCAGGGCCTGCTGGGTGAGGGTGTAGACGGACGCCAGTTCGTCCATCACCTTCCTCTTGAAGTCGTCCCAGGGCAGGGTCTGCACGGGGGTCGGGGTGAAACGGGCGCCGGCGTTGCAGACAAGGACATCCAGGCGTCCGTCGACGGTGGCGCGCTTCAGCAGTTCGGCTGCCTGGCCGGGGTCGTACACATCGGCCTGCACGGCGAAGGCGTCGCCGCCGTCGGCCTCGATGAGCTTGACCACCTGGTCGGCCGCCTCACGGTTCGAGAAGTAGTTGACCGCCACGCGGTATCCGCGAGCCGCGAGTTCACGCGAAGTCGCCGCGCCGATTCCCCGGCTGCCGCCGGTCACCAGAGCCGTCGGCCTGCCTGTCGCCTTCATGTGTCCTCCGTGTCGGCGGAACGAAGTGTGTCGCGTTCAATCTATCGGAGCGGAGCGCTCCGCTCAAAATTCGTGCGCCTGGCCGGGCGCGCACGAGAGGTGGAGCTGGAGGCGAGGACCGTGGACTGGTCGGAGGCGGCGCTCCCGCCGGGGGCGCCGGCTCTCCGTCCCGGGCCTCGGACGTGCATGGCGTTCCGGCGCCCCGCACCCGCCTGCGCTTGGGCCACGCTCGGGGGCAGGTCGCGAGGTGGTGGCGGGACGCGGCCGTTCCCTCAGGGCTTTGCGGAATCAGCCGGCCGTCGTGGTTCGAGGACAGGTGGCGGGCTCAGGCGTCGTGGACTTCGATGCCGGTGGCGAAGGCGAACTGAGCGCGCCCGGCCATGTGTCGGCGGTCTTCCAGGACGCCCGGCTGCTGCCGTGGAAGCGGGTGCCGGCCGATGTGGCGCTGGGGTTCAACGGCGCGGATTCCGAGGAGCGGGCGCGCGCGGCGCTCGCCGAGGGTGCCCTCCGGGTAGCAGGGGGATCATCCGGGGAGCCGGGTGGTAGCCGTTTCGTCAGCGCTGATGCGCTGACGGAAGTGCAGGTCGCCGGGGTTCCGCACAATGAGACACCTAAAGGTGTCCATTGACAGCGGCTTCCGTGGTCACGACCATAAGGGGTATGCACTCGACGCATCCGGGCGTGCTCTGCCGCTACGTGGACTACCTGCGCACCGCCAGCGCTCTTTGTCGCTGAGCGGCGATTTTCACCGTCCCTGGGAGCGCTCGGCACCTTGTAGGTGACCGCTTCCCGCCACCGGCCCGGCCCGGGATTCCTCCTCGACTCCCGTGAGCCCGGGCGTGATCAGCCGCCCCCGGATCGACGGCCTTGCTCCGGCCGTCCCCGGAGCCGTGCGCGGTGTTCGTAGGCGCGGTGTTCAGCGACGGGCCGCGGCCTCGCCGGTGACGGTCCGCGTCCGCCGCGCCGATCACCACGCTCCCAGGGACCGGACCACCGCCGGCGCCGCGCTCCGTACGACCCACCGCGGGCGCCGCACCCCGTACGACCACGACCGCCGACGCGACAGCCACTCCGGAGACCCCCGTGACCCCCACCACCAACCGGACCCACCGTCCCACCGCCCTGCCGCCCCTGGACCTCGACCGGCTTCCCGCGCTCACCGCGGCACTGGCCGTCCGCGCCCCCGCACACGACCGCGACGCCTCCTTCCCCACCGAAGGGGTCGCTCTGGTCCACGAAGCCGGGCTGCTCACCGCCACCGTTGCCACGCGGCACGGCGGGCCCGGGGCCGGGCTCGCCGACACCGCCCGCATCCTGCGCGCCCTCGGCGCCGGGGACCCGGCCGTGGCCCTGGTGGCGGCCATGACCCTGTTCGTCCACGCCGCCGAGGCCCGTACGCCCGCCTGGCCGGCCGCCGTCTACGGCGACTTGCTCGCCGCGTCGGCCGCGGGCCCAACCCTGGTCAACGCCCTGCGCGTCGAGCCGGAACTCGGCAGCCCGGTCCGCGGCGGGCTGCCCGCCACCACCGCGCGGCGCGACGGCGGCCACTGGCTGCTGACGGGCCGGAAGATCTACTCCACGGGGGCGATCGGGCTCAGCCGCATGCTGGTCTTCGCGCGCACCGAACCCGGCGACGGGGAGCCCGTACGCGTCGGCACCTTCATCGTCCGCACGGGCAGCCCCGGGCTGACCGTGGAGCCGACCTGGGACCACGTCGGTCTGCGGGCCAGCCGCAGCGACGACGTCGTCCTGGATTCCGTACCGGTCCCCGCCGACGACGTCATCGGCCTCACCGAGCCCGGCGACACGCCGGGCGCCCGCCCCGACCCGGTGACCGGGGCCTGGAACGCCCTCGGCCTGACCGCTCTCTACCTCGGCGTCGCGGGCGCCGCCCGTGACTGGCTGACCGGCTTCCTCCACGAGCGCGTGCCCACCGCCCTCGGCGCGCCGCTCGCGACCCTGCCCCGCTTCCAGAGCGCCGTCGGCGAGATCGAGACGGCCCTCATCGGCGCCGACACACTCGTGGACGCGCTCGCCGCCCGCGTCGACGCGGGCGATCCGGAGGCCGTCGAACAGGCGGGAGTCGCCAAGGTCCTCGGCACCCGCGCCGCCATCACCGCCGTCGACCAGGCCCTCACGCTCACCGGAAATCACGGCCTCACACACGCCAACCCGCTCCAGCGGCATTACCGGGACGTGCTCTGCAACCGCGTGCACACCCCGCAGGACGACTCCGTCCTCACCGCCACCGGCCGCGCGGCACTGGCCCGCCGGTTCACGTCCGACATGTCCAACCCGCCCGCCCCGAAAGGCGATTGACCCATGGCTCCAGACTCCCCATCACCCGCATCGCCGGTCGAGTTCATCGGCATGACCGAGACCCGGGAGGCCCGATGACCACCGCACCCACCGTGCCCGCCACCACGGTGCACAACTGGCAGCCATCCACCGGAATCCTGCCGCGGGGCACCCTCCTCGTCCTGCCCGGCCGCGGCGAACACGGCGGCACATACGAGCGCTTCGGCCGCCGACTCGCGGCGGACGGCTATGTCGTGCACGCCCTCGATACAGCCCCGGAGCACACGGCACGAGAGGTGCTGACCAAGGTGGCGGCGGCCGCGGGTGAACGCCCGGCCGCGCCGCTCGTCCTCATCGGCAGCGACACCGGCGCCCTCCAGGCCCTGCACACGGCCGCCGACACCGATGCGCCGCTCGCGGTGGCGGGCCTGATCCTCGCCGGGACCGCGCCGACGACGCATGGGCCCGCGCCGGCCGCCGGATCCGCGGCCGGCGACCACGTCTGCGACTGGGAAACCGAGTTGGCGGCGCGTACCGCTTGCCCGACCCACCGCAAGAAGATCACCGACGACCGGGAATTCGTCCGAGGTCGCCTCTTCGGCCCCGTACCGGCGCATCTGCTCCCCGACACCCGGCCCGACCTCCCCGCCCTGGTCCTGCATGGCGAGGCGGACCCGATCTCTCCGCTGGAGCAGGCCCGCGGCCTGGCCGAACGGCTGCCACACGCGACCCTCGGCGTACTGCACGAGGGCGTGCACGACGTGCTGAACGACGCCACCCACCGCACCACTGCAGCCACCATCGTGCTGTGGCTGGAACGCCTGCGCGCCGACCGGGGGATGAGCCCGATCCTCACCCTCGAAACCGGCGCACACCCCGCACATTCCTGACCGTCCGGCACCGCTCTCCGGGAAGGGAATCAGCATGACCGTGTCCACCGACCGCCCCGCCACCGAACCGGCGACCGCCCTCACCGGAGCCGACGGGGGCGACATACTCCGCCGGACCCTGCGCAGGCACGCGGCCGGCGTCACGGTCATCACCGTGCCGGGGCCCGCCGGGTTCACCGCGACCTCGTTCACCTCCGTCTCACTCGACCCGCCCCTGGTCTCGTTCTACCTCGGCACCACCGCCTCGACCGCCGGCGCCGTCCAGCGCGCGGACCGTTTCGCCGTCCATGTGCTGGGCGCCCACAACGCCGCGCTCGCGGAGCGGTTCGCCCGCAGTGGCACCGACCGCTTCTCGGGTGTCTCCTGGCAGGACGCGGGCGACGGACTCCCCGTGCTCGACGGAGTACCGGCCTGGCTCACCGCCCGCGTGACCCGGTGTGAAGAGGTCGGCGACCACTTCCTCGTCATCGGCGAGGTTCGGTCCGGAGGCGGTCCCGCCGAGGGCCCCGCCCTCGTCCACCACGACGGCGCGTTCGCCACCGCTGTCAGCCTCACGTCGTCGACCGCCATGTGACAGGGAGCCGCACCATGCCGCTGACCTCGAAACCCCTACGGAAGCTGGGTTTCCTGACCATAGGGCTGTTCGACGGGGCCGACCCTCACCGGGGCCATGAGTCGACACTGGGGATCATCGAGATGGGCGAGCGGCTGGGCTTCGACAGCGCCTGGGTGCGCCACCGCCATCTGCAATACGGCATCTCCTCCCCGATGGCCGTGCTGGCGGCGGCTTCGCAGCGCACCAGCCGCATCGAGCTGGGCACCGCGGTCATACCCGTGGGATGGGAGAACCCGCTGCGGCTGGCCGAAGACCTGGCGACAGTCGACATCCTGTCCCGGGGCCGCCTCAACCCGGGCGTCAGTGTCGGTCCGCCGAACCACTACGACCAGGTCAAGGGCGCGCTCTACCCCGACACCGCCGATCTCGAGGACTTCAGCCACGAGCGGGTGCGACGACTGCTGGACTTCGTACGCGGCGAACCGGTCACCGACTTCAGCGGGGTCGAGGGCTTCGAGGTGTTCTCCGACCGTGTCCAGCCGCACTCCCCGGGGCTCGGCCGCCGCATGTGGTACGGCGGTGGCAGCCTGCGGTCGGCCCAGTGGGCCGGTGAGCACGGAATGAACCTGCTCACCAGCAGTGTCGTGAAGGCGGAGGAGTCCGAGGACTTCGCCGAGATCCAGCTCTCGCACATACGGACCTTCCGCGCCCACCACCCCGACGGCGACCGTGCCCGCGTTTCCCAAGGGCTTGTCGTCATCCCCACCGACACCGCCTCGCCGGGGCAGCGCGCGAAGTATGAGCAGTACGCCCTGCAGCGCATGCCGCGTACGGCCACGCCCCAGGGGCCGGCGCGGATGATGTTCGCGCCCGATCTCGTCGGCACCTCCGAGGAGATCGCCGAACGGCTTGCCTCCCATGCCGCCTTCCGGGAGGTCGACGAGGTGGCGTTCGCTCTGCCCTTCACCTTCGACCACGAGGACTACGTCCAGATCCTCACGGACATCGCCACCCGGCTCGGCCCGGCGCTGGGCTGGCAGGCGGCCCCGTAGCGCGCATCACGCCCACGCCGCCCGACGTGGGCGCGTCACAGCGGGCGCAGCACCCATGACCAGCGGTATGTGCCGGGGCCCAGCCGGTAGCGCGGGAGCGTGTCCGGGCCGCAGGACGCGGTGCCGAGGCCACGGTGGGCGGCGTCGAGATGGACCACGCACCGCGGCCTGGGGGCCAGCTCGTCGTGGTGGGAGGCGGCCGCGAGGTCGGCCGCGCGGTACCGGGTGACCGAGACCTGGCGGGGCGCGTCCAGCCGCACGCCGAGACCGGTGCCGGTGTCCGACAGCAGCGCGAAGCGGCGTACGCCGGACCGGCCGCCGCTCTCCTGGGGGCGCAGATAAGGGGTGAACAGGCTGTCCACGCGGGCCCGGTGGTGGCCCACCGGGCCGCCCGTCCGCCGGTCCGGGTAGGTCTCCCAGGGGCCCTGGCCGTACCACTGAAGGTGGTTCAGCCCGGCCACCGTCTCGAAGACCGTGCCCACGCGTGCGACGTCGGTCAGCCCCTCGGGGAGGACGGCGGTCTCCTCGATCAGCAGGCCGTCGTCATTGAGGAGGCCGAAGACCTGCTCGTGCTCGACGGGCCCGGCGCCGGTCGGGTAGACGGAGCGCACGCGGACGCGGCCGTCCGTCCGGTCGACGGAGACGGGTTCGCGGACGAGCCGGTCGAGGCCCAGCGCGCGCCAGTGGTCCGCGGCGCCGCCCAGCAGGTCGTTGTCGGTGGGCGCCCGCCACAGGCTCAAGGCGGGCGGGCAGGTCAGCAGCGGATGGCGCATCAGCCCTTCCGCGTCGACGCCGGGGGAGTGGCCGGACACCGCCACGGGCACCGCCACGGGCATCGCCACCGGCACCGCCGCCAGCGGCGCCGGGGCGGACCGTTCGCGCATCTGGATCTGGGGTGCGCACACCTCGGTGCCGCGCGGCGCCCAGGGTTCGTCGTGGCGCGTGGTCACATACAGCGTCAGCCATGCCTCGCCGCCGCCGGCGGCGCCCGCGGCGGGCAGTTCGGCCAGCAGCCCGTGGGGCAGGGGCAGGTCCGCCGAAGCCCTGGGCGGGAGGTCGGGCAGTACGGCCGGGGCGGTGCGGGTGCCGCCGTCCTCGACGGACAGCCGCCACTCGGCCGTCAGCCAGGACACATCGCGGAAGTGCTGGGCGTTGGTGACGCGCGGCGGGCGGTCAGGATCGCTCCGGGTCAGCCGCAGCGGGGCGGCGATCTCGCGGTGCTCGTACATCGCGGGTTTCGGGGTGCGGTCGGGGAAGACCAGACCGTCCGCGCAGAACGCGCCGTCGTTCGGCACATCTCCGAAGTCCCCGCCGTACGCCCAGCGGTAGCCGTCGGCCGCCACCCCGTGGGCGTAGGCGCCGGACGCGGCAGGGCCGGCGGGGCGGCCGGTGGCCCGGCGCTGGAGGATGCCGTGGTCCCAGAACTCCCAGATGAAGCCGCCCTGGAGACCCGGGGTGGTCTCGATGGCCGCCCAGTGGTCGGCGAGGGTGCCGTTGCTGTTGCCCATGGCGTGCGAGTACTCGCACAGGATGAGCGGCTTGGTCTGCTCGCCGGAGGCGGCGTGCGCGGTGATCTCGTCCAGCGACGCGTACATCGGGCAGAGGATGTCGGAGGCGATGTCCGCCCCGGACCAGTCGGTCTTGGCCGCCCCCTCGTACTGCAGCGGGCGGGTCGGGTCGTAGCGGCGCAGCCAGCCCGCGGCCGCGTCATGGTTCGCGCCGTAGTCGCTCTCGTTGCCCAGCGACCACACGATGACGCACGCGTGGTTCTTGTCCCGCAGGACCATGCGCGAGACCCGGTCCACGAACGCGCCCAGATAGCGAGGGTCGTCGGCGATCTCGTGGGCGTGGTCGTGGCTTTCGATGTCGGCCTCGTCGACGAGGTAGAGGCCCAGCTCGTCGGCGAGGTCCAGCAGCGCGGGGTCGTTCGGGTAGTGCGCGGTGCGAACGGCGTTGAAGCCGAAGCGCTTGATGGTCTCCAGGTCGGCACGCATGTCGCCCGGGGTGACGGTGCGGCCGGTGAGCGGGTGGAAGTCGTGCCGGTTGACGCCCCGGATGAAGACGCGTTCGCCGTTGATCAGCAGGTCGTTGCCCACGATCTCGACGGTGCGGAAGCCCACGCGGTGGCGGGAGGTGTCGGCGATGGATCCGTCGGGGCGGTGCAGCCGGATGTCGAGCCCGTACAGCTCGGGCGTCTCGGCGGACCAGCGGCGTACGTCGGGCACGGTGGCGAGGAGGCGCGCCTCGCCGAGGAAGTCCGAGACCCGGTCCTCCCGGACACACCAGGCGGCGTACTCCTCGTCGGGGGTGAGTTCGCCGACCCCGTCGAGGTGTCCGGACACGCGCCAGCCCGCGGGCAGTGGCCCGTCCGCGTGGCGCACCTGGACCTCCACGCGCAGCCGTCCGTCGGCGGGGGCGGTGATCTTCACGTCGGCCAGATGCAGCGGATCGGTGGCGTAGAGGAGGACGGGGCGGGTGATGCCGCCGTGCCACCAGTGGTCCTGGTCCTCGATATGCGAGGCGTCGGACCACTTGACCACGGTCAGCCGTACGGTGTTGGCCTCCCCGGTCCGCACCGCGTCGGTGATGTCGAACTCGGACGCGAGGTGCGAGTCCTTGCCGATGCCCACGGCCCGGCCGTTCACCTCGGCGATCAGCACGCTGGTCGCGGCGCCGACGTGCAGGATGACGCGGCGCCCGGCCCAGTCGGCCGGGATGTCGACGTCGCGCTCGTGTACGCCGGTGGGGTTGGCGGCGGGGGAGTGCGGCGGGATGTCGGGCCAGGGCATGCGCCAGTTGGTGTACTGCGGCAGGTCGTCGGTGTCCTGAGTGGTCCAGGCGCCGGGCACCTTCAGATGCCGCCAGTCCTCGGACGGGGGCACCTCCGGCGCGGGCAGCAACTGGAAGCG
Organism: Streptomyces violaceusniger Tu 4113; assembly: GCF_000147815.2. Taxonomy (NCBI): domain Bacteria; kingdom Bacillati; phylum Actinomycetota; class Actinomycetes; order Kitasatosporales; family Streptomycetaceae; genus Streptomyces; species Streptomyces violaceusniger. The sequence continues at coordinate 4,892,503 of NC_015957.1, forward strand.
CCAGTGGTCGTCGTCCAGCGAAAGAGCGCCCGCCCCGCGGTCCACGGCGTGCATCGACAGCCGTCGCCAGGAGGTGAGCTCGGGCGACTCCCAGGGACGCAGGTCCATCGGGCGCGGATTTAGAGGAGGCGGGTCCGACGGAGGCGGGTCCATCGGGGGCGTATGCAGCGGACGCGGATCCATCAGCGGATGGCCCCCTTGGCGAGGTCCGCCATGATCTGGCGGGCGCCGATGAAGAACACGACGAGCAGCGGGATCAGGGCGAGCAGCGCGCCGGCCATCACCATGCCGTAGTCGGTGGTGCCGTTCACGCTGTTGAGCTGCGAGAGGGCGACCTGGAGCGTCACATGGTCCGGGTTGATCAGGGCGATCAGTGGCCAGGCGTAGTCGTTCCACTGGCCCATGAAGGTGAAGATGCCGAGGAAGGCGAGGCCGGGCCGGACCACGGGCAGCGCCACGTGCCAGTACTGGCGGAGGAAGCCGCAGCCGTCCAGCCGGGAGGAGTCCATGAGCTCGTCGTGGATGGAGCCCTTCATGTACTGGCGCATCCAGAAGATCCCGAAGGCGTTGGCGGCCGCCGGGATGACGAGCGAGGTGAGGGAGCCGATCCAGCCGAGCTTCGCCATGATCACGAACTGCGGGATGGCCTGGAGCTGGGCGGGCACCATGAAGATGCCCATCATGATGACGAACAGCGCCCGGCGGCCCGGGAAGTGGAACTTCGCGAAGACGAAGGCCGCGAGCGAGTCGAAGAACAGCACGAGGAAGGTCACCGAGACGGCGACGACCAGGGTGTTGAACATCGACCCGAAGAAGTCGATCTTCTGGAAGAGATGGTGGACGTTCTCGTCGAAGTGCGAGCCCGGCAGCAGCTTCGGCGGGTACTGGAAGATCTCGGTCGACGAATGGGTCGACATCACGATGGTCCAGTAGAACGGGAAGAGCGAGACGAGCACACCGGCGATCAGCGAGATGTGCAGGGTCAGCCCTCTGGCGCGGGTACCCTTCATGCCTTTCACGATGGTCTCTCCCTCTACTTTTCCCCGCGCTGTACCAGGCGCCAGTTGACGATCGAGAAGATGGCGACGACCAGGAAGATGCCCCAGGCGATGGCCGCGCCGTAGCCGAAGTCGTTGTTGTCGAAGCTCTGCTGGAAGAAATAGAGGACCATCGTCTGGCCGGCGTTGCCGGGGCCGCCCGCGAAGGTGGAGGTGTTGTTGGTGTTGGCCAGCAGCACCTGCGGCTCGGTGAAGCTCTGCAGTCCGGTGACGGTCGAGACGACCAGGGCGAAGAGGATGATCGGCCGCATCATCGGCACGGTGATCCGGAAGAAGGTCTGCACGGGCCCGGCGCCGTCGACGCGGGCGGCCTCGTAGAGCTCGCTCGGAATGGTCTGGAGCCCGGCGAGGAAGATCAGCGCGTTGTAGCCGGTCCACTGCCAGGTCATCAGCACGGCAATGGAGATCTTGATGCCCCAGTCCGTGTTCAGCCAGGCCACCTGATCGAGCCCGAGCCCCTGCAACACGGCGTTCGCGAGGCCGAAGTTGGTGGAGAAGATCGAGGTGAAGATGATCGCCACGGCGACGACCGACGTGACGTTCGGAAGGAAGTACGCGAAGCGGTAGAAGTTCTTGAACCGCACCGCGGAATTGAGCATCACCGCGGTCACCAGCGCGATGAACAGCATCGGCAGGGTGGCGATCGCCCAGATGATCAGGGTGTTGGTGAGGGAGTTCCAGAACTGCGAATCGCTGAGGAGATAGCGGTACTGCGACAGGCCCGCGTACTCCATCGAGCCGAGGCCGTCCCACCGGTGGAAGGACAGATAGAGCGAGAAGCCCACCGGGATCAGGCCGAAGCACAGGAAGAGCAGATAGAAGGGCGAGATCGCCAGATACAGCCGCCAGTACCCGAGCACCGAGCGGGGCTTCGGGCGCACGACGGCGGATCTCACGCCGTCGTCGGCGGGCGCGCCGAGCGTGGGGGCGGCACCTACTCCGGTCATGTCCGCACTCCCAGGTGGTCCGCTATGCGCCGGCACTTGGCCATGGCGTCCTTCCACGCCCGGCGGGGATCCTTGCCCAGGGCGTTCACAGTGCGCAGTTCGTCGGAGACCGCTTGGTCCAGGGCGTAGTCGTACGGGCTGTGGTAGGCGATCGGGATCTTCTCGGCCGTGGGGCCGAAGACATCGATGGTGGCCTGGCCGCCGAAGAACGGGTCCGGGGCGCGCATCGCCCCCTGCTGGTACGAGGCGGGGGTGGACGGGAAGAGCGTGGCGTCGGTGAAACCGCGGGTCTGGTTGTCCGCGTTCAGCAGCCAGGTGACGATCTCGAAGGCCAGCTCGGGTTCCCGGCAGGACTTGGTGATCGCCAGGAAGGAGCCGCCGTTGTTGGCCGGGCCGCCGGGCAGGGCGGCCACCCGCCACTTCCCCTTGGTCTTGGGCACGGTCAGCTTGAGGTCGCCGGCCACCCAGGAGGCGCCGATCTGGCTGGGCAGCAGGCCGTTCTCGATGGCCGCGTTGCCGTCCGGGGTGCCGGACTGGTACCGGGAGCACAGGCCGCGCTCGTACGCGTCGATCGCCATGTTCCAGGCGCGGCGCACATGCTCGTGGTCGCCGATGAAGCGCCGTTCCTCATCGACATACCGCAGGGTGCCCTGCGCGATCATGTACTGGTAGATCGTGAGCGCGTCGATGACCATATGCGCGCCGCGGACCTTCTTCTTCAGCCGCTCACCGGCCGCCAGGTACTTCTCCCAGGTGTCCATCTCCTTGCCGACCTCCGCCGGATCGGTCGGCAGCCCCGCCCGGTCGAACACCTCGGGCATGAAGTAGTGGGCGACCGGGCCGGTGTCGATGGGAAAGCCGATCATGCTGCCGTCGGGAGCGATGCCCTCGGCCCACTTCCAGGGCAGGTACTGGTCCTTGAGCTTCTCCGCACCGAGCGTGCGCAGATCGATGAACTGCTCCGCGTTGGGCAGGTACGAGGCCATGTCCTCGCCCTTGAGACCGGTGATGTCGGGTACGTAGGCGCGCCCGGTCATCGTGGTCAGCAGCTTGGATTTGAAGTAGCCGCCGATCTGGGCGGGTTTGAGCGCGACATCGGTGAAGCGCTTTTTGGCATCCGCCACGACCTTGTCGCTCAGCCCGCCGGTCCAGTACCAGAGGGTCATGTTCCGGCCGGTCGATCCGTTCGGTACCGAGCAGCCTGCCGTGGTGCCGCCGAGCGTCGCGGTCGCTGTGGTGGCGAGGCCCGCGTACAGCAGTGCTCTTCGCGAGAGGTGCACCGATCCCACCGCCTTTCGGGTAGTACGCACTGCGATTACAGGGTGTGGGGGGTGACGGGTGTGGTGTGCGGGGCGGGGCCGGGGTCCTCGGGGATGCGGTCCGCCAGGAATCCGTAGGTGCGCCGGAGCGCGGGGTCGCGGCTGCCGGTGGTCCGCCACCACTGGTCGACGCCGTGCCAGCCCGGTGCGGCGAGCGCGCCGCCGTGCCGCGTGACGGACAGGCCCGCGGCCAGTCCCGCGAAGCGCAGCCGGTCGGGAAGCGGCCAGCCGGCGAGGGTCGCGGCGGTGAAGCTCGCGCCGAAGACGTCCCCGGCTCCGGTCGCGTCCACGACATCGATGTCGAGCGCGGCGACCTCGGCGGCCTCGCCCGACGTCTGATCGATGGCGAGGGCGCCGTGCGGGCCGCGCGTGACGACGGCGACCGGCACGATATCGGCGAGCTTGCCGAGCGCGGCCCGCGCGCTGTCGGTGCGTGTGTAGCCCATCGCCTCGCCCTCGTTGGGCAGGAAGGCGTGGCAGCGGGAGAGCTGGTCGAGCAGCTCGCCGGACCAGGCCCCCGTGGGGTCCCAGCCGACATCGGCGAAGATCTTCGTGCCCGCGGCGGCGGCCTTCGCGATCCACGCCTGGGGCTCGGTGCCGAGGTGCGCGATGGCCGCCCGTGCCCCCGGGGCGCCGGCCATCAACTCGTCCTGTGGGTAAGGGGGTTCCTGGCCGTGCGTGATCAGTGCGCGGTCGTGTCCCTGGGCGATCGAGACGGTCACGGGCGTGTTCCAGCCGGGTGCCGTGCGCGAGAGAGTGAGGTCGACGCCCTCTTGCCGGGCGAGGATGTCGCGGCAGTACGCCCCGTAGAAGTCGTCGCCGAAGACGGTGGCCAGCGAGGTGGCGAGGCCGAAGCGGGCGGCGGCCACCGCCAGGTTGGCGATGCCTCCGGGGCCGCAGCCCATGCCCTGGGTCCAGATCTCCTCACCCGGTGCCGGCGGGCGGCCGAGCCCGGTCATCACGAGGTCGTAGAAGAGCAGACCGGTCACCAGGACATCGGGTCCGGCGGCGTCGGGAGCCCGTTCCCCGGGCGGGGGAGGTTCGGCCACGAGCTCCTCCTCTCGTCAAAAGTGTGCAGAAGTGCAGCGCATTGCAGAGGATCGTGCGGGCTCTGCGCAAAAATGGCAAGAGGGTGCACGTAGATGCATAGAAATGATTGAGATTGACGAGTAGGCTGCTCGCCGTGCTGGCTGAACGACGACATCAGATGATCCTCCGCGCCCTGCGGTCCGGGGGCCCGGCGGCCGTGACCGACCTCTCTGAACAGCTCGGCGTCTCCGCCGCGACCGTCCGGCGCGACCTGCTGAAGCTGGAGGAGGAGGGACTGCTCACCCGCGTCCACGGCGGCGCGGTCGTCGAGGAGGGCGACCAGCCCTTCGCGGAGGTCGCCGGGGTGCGCGTGGCGGAGAAGGACGCCCTGGCGGTGGCGGCCGCGGACATGATCGAGGACGGGCAGTCGGTGCTGCTGGACATCGGCACCACCGCCTACCGGCTCGCCCGGCAACTGCACGGCCGACGGCTGACCGTCATCACCAGCAACCTGGTGGTGTTCGAGGAGCTGGCCGACGACACCGCCGTGGAGCTGGTGCTGCTCGGCGGCGTACTCCGGCGCGAATACCGCTCCCTGGTCGGATTCCTCACCGAGGACAACCTCCGCCAGCTCCACGCCGACTGGCTCTTCCTGGGGACCAGCGGCGTCCGTCCCAGCGGGCAGATCATGGACACCACGGTCATCGAGGTCCCGGTGAAACGGGCGATGATAGCGGCCAGTGACCAGGTGGTGCTCCTCGCCGACGCGGGCAAGTTCCCCGGCACCGGCATGACCAAGGTCTGCGGCCCCGAGGACCTCGACGCAGTAGTGACCAACGCCCCCTCGGACTCGGCCACGTGCTCGGTGTTCGAGCAGGCAGGAGTAAAGGTGGTGCGGGTGTGAAGCTGACCATTCTCGGCGGCGGCGGGTTCCGGGTGCCGCTCGTGTACGGGGCGCTGCTCGCCGACCGCTCGCCGGGCCGCGTCACCCATGTCACCCTCCACGACCTGGACGCCGGCCGGCTGGGCGCCGTCGCCCGGGTCCTGGCCGAACAGGCCGCGGCGAGCCCGGGAGGCACCGCCCGGCCGGAGGCCGGGGGAGCGCCCACGGTGTCCCACACCACCGACCTCGACGAGGCGCTGCGCGGCGCCGGCTTCGTCTTCTCCGCGATCCGCGTCGGCGGACTCGAAGGCCGCGCGGCCGACGAGCGCGTCGCCCTGGACCACGGTGTCCTCGGCCAGGAGACGGTGGGCGCGGGCGGCATCGCCTACGGGCTGCGCACGGTCCCCGTCGCCGTCGACATCGCCCGGCGGGTCGCCCGCCTGGCCCCCGACGCCTGGGTCATCAACTTCACCAACCCCGCGGGCCTGGTCACCGAGGCCATGTCCCGCCACCTCGGCGACCGGGTCATCGGCATCTGCGACTCGCCGGTGGGCCTCGGCCGCCGGGTCGCCCGCGCGCTCGGCGCCGACCCGGACCGCGCGTGGATCGACTACGTCGGCCTGAACCACCTCGGCTGGCTGCGCGGCCTGCGCGTCGCCGGGCGCGACGAACTCCCGCGTCTGCTCGCCGACCCCGAGGCGCTCGGCTCGTTCGAGGAGGGCAAGCTCTTCGGCCCCGAGTGGCTCGCCTCCCTCGGCGCGATTCCCAACGAATACCTGCACTACTACTACTTCAACCGGGAAGCGGTACGCGCCTACCGCGAGGCCGAGCAGACCCGCGGCGCCTTCCTCCGCGACCAGCAGGCGCGGTTCTACGAGGTGATGGAGCAGGGCCACGCCCCGGCGCTCGCGACCTGGGACCGCACCCGCGCCGAGCGCGAGGCCACCTACATGGCGGCCAACCGCGAGGCGGCGGGCGCCGGCGAGCGCGACGCGTCGGACCTGGAGTCCGGCGGCTACGAACAGGTCGCCCTCGCCCTCATGCGCGCCATCGCCCGCGACGAGCGCACCACCCTCATCCTCAACGTCCGCAACCGCACCACGCTGGGCGCACTCGACGAGGACGCCGTCATCGAGGTCCCCTGCCTGGTGGACGCGAGCGGCGCGCACCCCGTCTCCGTCGACCCGCTGCCCGGCCACGCCACCGGCCTGGTGTGCGCCGTCAAGGCCGTCGAGCGTGAGGTCATGAACGCCGCCGACAGCGGCTCCCGCGCCACCGCCGCCAAGGCGTTCGCCCTCCACCCCCTCGTCGACTCGGTCGCCGTCGCCCACCGCCTCGTCGACGGCTACACCACGGCACACCCCGGACTCGCCTACCTGAACCGCCCGTAGGAGCCCTCGCGATGCATGACGAACGCCGCCGCATCGAGGACCGCGTCCAGCGCGTCCTCACCCAGCGCATCCAGCCCGCCGCCCACTCGGCCTCCGTGCCCTTCACGATCGAGGCGTGGCAGGCGCCCGACGAACCGGTGCCCTTCGCCGAGGCGGCAGGGGCGCCGTACGAGCCCTTCACCACCGGGACGCCCTGGGGCCCGCCCTGGGGCACCACCTGGTTCAAGGTCCACGGCGAGGTCCCCGCCGCGTGGGCGGGCAAGCGCGTCGAGGCCGTCTTCGACCTCGGCTTCGTCGGCGACTGGCCGGGCAACCAGGCCGAGGCGCTGGTCCACACCCCCGACGGCGCCCCGCTCAAGGCGGTCAACCCGCAGAACCAGTACGTGCCGGTGGCGAACCCCGCCGAGGGCGGCGAACACGTCTCGTACCTCATCGAGGCCGCCTCCAACCCCGACATCCTCGAAGGCGACTTCAGCCGCCCCACCCCGCTCGGCGACAAGCTCACGGCGGGCCGCGCCCCCCTCTACACCTTCGGCCGCGCCGACCTGGCCGTACTGGACGAACAGGTGTGGCACCTGGGCCTGGACCTCAGCGTGCTGCGCGAGCTGATGCTGGAGCTGAGCGAGCACGACCCCCGCCGCCACGAGATCGCCCACGCCCTCGACCGCGCCCTGGACCGGCTGGACCTGGACGACATCTCCGGCACCGCCACCGAGGTACGCGACGCCCTGCGCGGTGTGCTCGAGCGCCCCGCGAACGCCAGCGCCCACACCCTCTCGGCCGTCGGCCACGCGCATATCGACTCCGCCTGGCTGTGGCCCATACGCGAGACCAAGCGCAAGACATCGCGCACGTTCTCCAACGTCACGGCGCTCGCCAAGGAGTACCCGGAGTTCATCTTCGCCTGCTCGCAGGCGCAGCAGTACGCCTGGGTCAAGGAGCACTACCCCCAGGTCTGGGACCGCATCCACGAGGCCGTGCGCAACGGGCAGTGGGCGCCGGTCGGCGGCATGTGGGTGGAGGCCGACGGCAACCTGCCCGGCGGCGAGGCCCTGGCCCGCCAGCTCATCCACGGCAAGCGCTTCTTCCTGGACGAGTTCGGCATCGAGACCAAGGGCGTGTGGCTGCCCGACTCCTTCGGCTACAACGCCTGCTTCCCGCAACTGGCCCGGCTGGCCGGGAACGAGTGGTTCCTGACCCAGAAGCTCTCCTGGAACCAGACCAACAAGCTGCCCCACCACACCTTCTGGTGGGAAGGCATCGACGGCTCCCGGGTCTTCACCCACTTCCCGCCGGTGGACACCTACAACGCCGAGTTCTCCGGCCAGGAGATGGCCCACGCCGTACGCAACTACCAGGACAAGGGACGCGGCACCCGCTCCCTGGCACCCTTCGGACACGGCGACGGGGGCGGCGGTCCCACCCGCGAGATGATGGAGCGGGCCCGCCGGCTGGCCAGCCTGGAGGGCTCCGCGAAGGTCGTCATCGAGCACCCCGACGACTTCTTCGCCGCCGCCCGGGCCGAATACCCCGACGCCCCGGTGTGGACCGGCGAGCTCTATCTGGAGCTGCACCGCGCCACCTACACCTCGCAGGCCCGCACCAAGCAGGGCAACCGGCGCAGCGAGCATCTGCTGCGCGAGGCGGAGCTGTGGTCGACGGCCGCCGCGCTGCACGCCGACCGCCCCTACCCGTACGAGCGTCTCGACCGGCTGTGGAAGACGGTGCTGCTCCACCAGTTCCACGACATCCTGCCGGGCTCGTCGATCGCCTGGGTGCACCGCGAGGCCGAGGCGGAGTACGCGCGGGTGGCGGCGGAGCTGACGGACCTCACGGCGGAGGCGATGGCGGCGCTGCGCGGTGCCGCCGCGCCCGGATCCGGCGCGCAGGTGTTCAACACGAGCCCCCGCCCGCGCGCCGAGGTCGTCGCCGTCCCCGCGGGCACGGCCGAAGGCCAGCCGCTGGCGGACGGCACCGTCGCCGTCTACGCGCGGGTGCCGGCGTCCGGCGCCGCCCCGCTGACCGCGGCCGCCGCCCCGGCTCCGGAGCCCGTCACCGTCACCGGCGGCCGCGTCCTGGACAACGGCCTGGTCAGGGTCGAGCTCGCCGAGGACGGCACGCTCGCCTCGGTACGGGACCTGGTGGCCGGCCGTGAGGTCCTGGCCCCGGGCGCCGCGGGCAACCTCCTCCGACTCCACAGCGACCTGCCCAACTACTGGGACGCCTGGGACATCGACAAGCACTACCGGCAGCGCTGGACCGATCTGCTCGACGCCGACGCGGTCACCGTCGCCGACCAGGGCCCGCTGCTCGGCGCCCTGCGCGTGGAGCGTGCCTTCGGCAAGGACGGCCGCTCGCGCATCGTCCAGACCATCACCGTCCGCGCGGGCAGCCGCCGTATCGACTTCGCGACCGAGATCGACTGGCACGAGGCCGAGAAGATCCTCAAGGCCGCCTTCCCCATCGACATCCACGCGGACCGGTCGACCGCCGAGATCCAGTTCGGCCATGTCCACCGCCCGACCCACACCAACACGAGCTGGGAGGCGGCCCGTTTCGAGGTGTACGGCCACCGCTGGGTGCATGTCGCCGAGCCGGGCTACGGCGTGGCGGTCCTCAACGACTCGACCTACGGGCACGACGTGGCCCGCACCACCCACGAGAGGGGCGAGGGCACCGGCGGTACGACGACCACCGTCCGGCTCAGCCTGGTGCGCGCCCCGCGGGTGCCCGACCCCGAGGCCGACCAGGGCATCCACCGCTTCACCTACGCCCTCCTGCCCGGCGCGACCATCGAGGACGCGATCGCCGAGGGCTACGCCCTCAACCTTCCGCTGCGCGTCGCCGACTCCGGCGCGGCCGTGGCGCCGCTGGTCACCACGGACGGCCCGGCCGCCGTCGTCGAGGCGGTCAAGCTCGCCGACGACCGTTCGGGCGATGTCGTGGTGCGGCTGTACGAATCGCTCGGCGGCCGTACCCGCACCACGCTCCGCCCCGGCTTCTCCCACACCGGCGCCACCGTCACCGACCTGTTGGAACGCCCGCTCACCGAGGTCCAGGACGCGCCGAGGACCGATGCGGACGGCAACGTCACGGTGAATCTGCGCCCCTTCCAGATCCTGACCCTGCGGCTGAAGAGGAGCTGACGCCATGGCCATGCGACCGTGGTTCCCCGACGCGAAGTTCGGGATCTTCATCCACTGGGGCATCTACGCCGTGGACGGCGTGCAGGAGTCCTGGTCCTTCTTCGAGGGCGACGTCCCGCACGACACGTACATGGCGCAGCTCGACGGGTTCACCGCGGCGCGGTACGACCCTCGCGCATGGGCCGCCCTCTTCACCCGCACCGGAGCCCGCTACGCCGTGCTGACCAGCCGTCATCACGACGGCGTCGCCCTGTGGGACACCGCCCACGGTGACCTGAACGTGGTCCGGCACACCCCGGCCGGCCGCGACCTCGTGGCCCCGTACGCCGAAGCACTGCGCGAACAGGGCCTGAAGGTCGGCCTCTACTACTCGCACAGCGACTGGAACCACCCCGACTACGCCTCCACCCGCTACGAGGGACGGCCGCCCGAGCAGGAGAACAACCCGTACGCCGAGGTCCCGAAGGAAAAGGAGGACCTCGACGCCTGGGCGCGCTACCTCGCCTACCGCGACGGCCAGGTGAACGAGCTCACCACCCGATTTTGTCCCGACCTCCTGTGGTTCGACGGCGAGTGGGAGCGGACCGAGGAGCAGTGGGAGATCCGCGAGCTGGCCCGGCTCGTCCGCGCCGAGGTCCCGGAGTGCGTGCTGAACGCGCGCATGCTCAGCGAGGGCGACTACGCCACCCCCGAGCAGGGCGTGCCGATCGAGCCGCCCCCCGGGCCCTGGGAGCTGTGCCTGACCTTCAACGACTCATGGGGCTTCCAGCACCACGACCAGAACTACAAGACGACGACGCAGCTCATCCGCTACTTCACCGAGACCATCGGCGCGGGCGGCAATCTGCTGCTCTCCGTGGGCCCGAAGGAGGACGGCACGATCCCCGACGAGCAGGTCGAGCGCCTCGAGGGCATGGGCGCCTGGATCGCCCGGCACGCGGACGCGGTGTACGGCACCGTCGCGGGCCTGCCCGCCGGACACCACTACGGCCCCAGCACCCTCGCGGCCGACCGCCGCACCCTCTATCTGACGGTCTTCGACATCCCGCGCTCGCCCATCGGCGTACGGGGCCTGGTGACCCCCGTACGCCGCGTGACCGTCCTCGGCACCGGCACCGAGCTCGGCCACCAGGTGATCGGCGGCCTGCACGAAGTCCCCGGCGTGCTGTGGATCGACCCGCCCCCGGCCGCCGACCTCGACGACCACGCCACGGTCCTCGCCGTCGAACTCGACTCCGAGCTGGAGCTGTACCGGGGGCACGGCCGGTCCTGAAGGGGAGGCACGTCAGCCGACGGTGATGACGATCTTGCCCGGGGTTTCACCGGCGGCCAGGGCGCGCTGCGCCTCTCCATGATGCGCTGGTGGGCCACCGGCTCCCGCTACGGCGACGAGGTCCGCGCCAATGGGGTGACCAGCTACCTCATCTACTGGTACCGCGCCCTGTCCGACCGCATCGACCAGCGCGTCCTCACCGCCGCACCCCGCATGCTCCGCATCGCCCTGGCGACCAGCACCCTGGGCGGGTTCTTCCTGCTGTGCACCTGGGCCACTCTCGCGTGGCTGGCCACCACCGGCCGGGTCGCCCTCCCGGTCGCGGCCACCGCCGTGGTCGCCGTTCTTGACGTGAGGCCGGGGGCGTCAGGACCGGAGCCGGGCTGCCGGGCCGGGCCTGGCGCTGACGTCGGAGGGGGACAGGGAGGTATGCCCTCGCTCGCACTGGACCGTCACCCGCACCGGCGCTTCGCACGTGGCGTGCCGGAGATCGAGGACCGGTCCCTCCTGGTCGTCTCCCGTGTACGCTTCGCCCCACTGCTTCAGCGCCACCAGTACGGGCCAGAGGTCCCAGCCCTTGCGGGTCAGGCGGTATTCGTTGCGCGAGCGGCTGCCGGGTTCCTGATACTGGACGGTCTTCAGGATGCCGGCCGCGGTCAGCTTTCTGAGGCGATTGCTGAGGACCGCCTCCGACAGGCCGATGTGGCGGCGGAACTCGTCGAAGCGCCGGATGCCATTACTTGCGTCGCGCAGGATGAGCAACGACCATTTCTCCCCGACCAGATCAAGCGTGAGCTGGACCGGGCAGTTCTCCGTGCTCGCCTCAAGCCACTCCATCCCGCCATGGTAAGCACCTGACTTCTAAATTGACAGTCAGGAGCCCACCCGGCTAGCTTCGCCATGCGAAGTCAGACCGGGAGGAGCGGGGCTGTGGGACGAACGCGCACGTACGAGTGGGAGGACCCGGCGCTCACGGCAGCGGCCGTGGGACAGTCTTCCGGTCTGGATTTCCTGCGTGAGTTGCAGGCGGGCCGGCTTCCCGGGGCGCCTGTGGGCGCGACCGTGGGCTTCTTGCTCGACGAGGTGGAGAAGGGGCGTGTGGTGTTCTCGCTGGTGCCGGGGGAGGAGCACTACAACCCCATCGGCAGTGTGCACGGCGGCATCTATGCCACGCTGCTCGACTCGGCCGCCGGCTGCGCCGTCCAGTCGACCCTTCCACCGGGCATGGCCTACACCTCACTTGACCTGACCGTGAAGTTCCTGCGCCGGATCACCGTCGAGACAGGCACGGTCCGCGCGATCGGCACTGTGGTCAGCAGCGGCCGCCAAACCGCTCTCGCCCAGGCCCAGTTGGTCGACGCGACGGACCGTGTACTCGCCCACGCCACCAGCACCTGCATGTTGTTCCCGCTGCCGGAGGTGTGAGTCGCGCCGCTCACGTCCGCGTCGAGTACCGCCCCGTCTGGTAGGGCGAGGGCGGATACGCGGGCCTGACACTGCGCTCGCCGCTGACGCCGACACCGCGGTGCCCCGAGCTCGTACGCGACGCACACCCTGGAGGCGGCCATTCGCTCGCTGACCGCGGACCGTGGGCGACGGCAGCGGTCCACGTCGAGGATCCACAACACGCTCTGCCCGGGGAACTGCCACCTTTAAGCCAGAGCGACGGCGAAGTGATCGAGGATCGACACCCGCCGTAGTCACTGCAGACGACGGGGCCGCAGCCCATGGCACTGCACCCTCGTCATCTCATACGCAACTGCAGATCGGGTCAGTCCCCCGGGCGGGTGACCAGGCGGCCCCGGACCTTGCCGTGGCGGAGTCGGTCCAGGCCCTCGTTGAGGTCGGCGAAGGGGATCTCTTCCACGATCGGGGTGATCCGGCCCTCCGCGATGAAGCCGAGGACCTGGCGGTATTCGTCCTTGCTAGCGCCGTAGGAGCCGCGGAGTTGCACGCTTTTGCGGACGAGGCTGCCGTTGAGAAGGTCGTGGTCTTCGTGCCGAGGCCGACGACGACCACGCGGCCGAGGCGGCGTACGGCATCGATCGCGTGGGACGTGGTGGAGCCCACGCCCGCGAAGTCGACGATGGCGTCGGGCCGCAGGTCCGCCAGGGCGGTGACATCGGTGAAGCACTCACGGGCGCCCGCCGCGCGGGCTGCCTCGAAGGTGTCGGGGTTGATGTCCACGCCGTAGACCGTGGCCCCCGCGATCACTCCCGTACGGACTCCATTGAGGCCGAGGCCGCCCAGGCCGACGACGGCGATCACATCGCCCGGTTTGGCCTGGGCCTCGGTGCGGACCGCGTGGTAGGCGGTGACGACCGAGTCCGTGGCGACGGCAGCATGGACCGTGGAGACGTTGTCGGGCAGGGGGACGAGTGTGGAGGCATGGGCCACCAGGCGTTCGGCATAGCCGCCGTCGAGGCCGATGCCCGGCGCGTAGGACGCCTTGACCTCCGGGTGCGCGATGATCGCGACGGCCACGCGGTCGCCTATCGCATAGCCCTCCACCCCCTCGCCGAGGGCGGAGACGGTGCCCGCGACCTCGTGGCCGAGCGTGAAGGGCGGTCGGACGATGGGCTTGATCATGCCGTCGATCACATGGACGTCGGAGTGGCACAGCCCGGCGGCCTCGACGTCCACCACGACCCAGCCCGGGCCGGCCACCGGGTCCGCCAGTTCGGCACCCTGCAGCGGGGCGCCCTTCGCCACGTACCGCAAGGCCTTCATCGACTACTCCAAAGTTCACCTGAGACGAACCGCCGCCGCAGCCTCGATCACAGTCTCGGCTCCTCAGCCGTCAGGCCTCAGGAGCCGGTCTGCTGACCACGGCAGGTCTTAGGATCAGCCCGTGACCGATACTCCGGAACATTGGACCGTACGCCATTTCTCGCAGGCCAATCCTGCCGGCCCGGGCTGCGATAGCGTTCCGGCGCTCTTGCGGCGGCTGGCCGATACCATCGAAGCGTTGGGCCCAGCTGAGATCCAAGACGTGGTAATCGAGTCAGAGATGACCGAGCATGGCCCCTGGCAGTCGGGGACCGTCTACTTCCACCTGCCGGAAGACGGATAGAAGACTGATCCTGGCCCTCACGAGCGGAGCCAGATCACGAGTGTCGCGGCGATAGCGGTGCGGAGATGGACGTATCGGTGCTCGTCGTATCGGGTGGCCACGGCCCGATGCTGCTTGAGCCGGTTGATTGCCCGTTCAACGGCGTTGGGCTCCTTGTGCGGTTCGTCGTCGACGCGGCAGACGAGGCCGTGGAGGATGTCGAGCCTGATCCACCCGTTGCACGATCACAGACCGAGCGGTACTCATCCACGCCCTGCAGCATGGTGCCCGCGGCCGGACCGTCTGTCGGCCGGAGTCTCAGGGATACCGTTGGTGGCGGGCGTACGCGTCGGCCAGGGCTCCGAATGATTCCTTGGGCTCCCAGTGCCAGGGAGAGTTCGGATCCGCCGGGCGGTCCCGGATCACTTTCACCAGGCTGTAGCTGGCCATGTCCAGGTCGAGTTGCTGTTCGCGGCGGTGTGGGGCGTCGGGTGTGAGGAAGGTATAGGCCATGGCCGCGTAGAGGTTCATCGACTCGAACACGCCGAACACGTCGGTGAGGTAGGCGGCCTGTGTGTGCTCGCTGCGCACCAGTCCCTTCTTCACCTGCGGTGGCGTCGTGGTGTAATCGACGACGTCCCAGGCCATGCCGCCCAGGCGCGGTGCACCCTTGAAGGTGCACGAGCCGAATTCGGTGAGCGCGAGCGGCTTGCCGTGACGCTGGTACGTGCGCAGCTCCCGGACGTGCCCGGAGCGGTTCGGATACCAGCCGTAGTAGTCGATGCACACCAGGTCGAACAAGTCCCAGTCCACGTCTTCGTCCTGCGCGGCCCCATAGGACAGGGGTCCGCGGAAGACCGAGCGGCCGACGGCGGCGGCCCGTGTGGTGAAGTGGCGCAGTCGCTGGGCCGTCTTTACCGGGTCGTAGTTGCCTTTGACCAGGTTGTCGATCCGTTCGACCGCGGTGGCGCCGGGCACGATTCCGGGGACGAACAGCATGAACTCACAGCCGACGTTCAGATGCACCCGCACGCCCTGCCTGCGCAGTCGTTCTGCGAACCGTCCGGTCTCCGCGAGGTGGTCGAGGATGTCGTGGGCAGGCACGTCGCCCAGGGTCGGCTCCAGCCAGACGTGCAGACCGTTCTCGGCCGCCTCGGCCGCCGTGCGCGTGAGGCGTTCGACGCCATCGCCGGTGACTTTCACCGTGTCGGCATGCAGCTCGCGGCGGATCGACCGCAGATCGGCCCGGGTACGAGCCGCGCTCCATCCCGTCGCCGGTGTCTCACCCTGCCCTACTTCGTAGACGACCCCGCGATAGCGCACCCCGCCCGGCCTCGCGTCCCCCGCCGGCTTCCGATCGGGCGAGGCGTGTGTTCTGTTCTGCCACTCCGCCGCGGCGGCGTACCCTGCGGGAAGCGCCGCACCGACTGCGACGGCCCCCGCGAGCCGCAGCAACCGCGCCCTGCTGACCTGGGCTGCACCCATCTCGTTCTCTCCCGTCTTTCGGATGGCAGCAGCCTGCAGGGGCCACCGGAGTCGGCACCATTCGCCGATGGTCTGCAATGAGGGAGAAGGCGTTAGGACGAAGGACCTGCCGCCGTTGCCGAAGGAACGACCCGAGATGCCGTATCCGACCCCGGCCGCGGCACCGAAGCGATGGTCGGCGCCACCTGCTGTGCCAAGTGGCCAAGGCGGTCTGGCCGGTAGACCGATGTGCGGCCCTAACGGCCCGCATACCCTCACCTCATGACCAACGGCCTCGGCCTCGCCCTCCCGGCAGGCCGCACCTGGCGCGACTGGGCGGTGGACGCGGTGCTCTTCTGCGCGGCCGTCTTCCTCGGCATGGTCGCCCTCGGTGTGGTGGAGGAACAGGGCGAGCTGTCGGGCCGGGCGGCGGAACTGGACCCGCTGCTGGGGCTCGTGGCCTGCCTCGCGCTGTGGTGGCGGCGCCGTTTCCCGCTCGCCGTGGCCCTGATCGGGCTGCCCGCGGTAGCGCTGGCGACCAGCGCGCTGCCCGCGGGCGCGGTGATCGTCACCAACTTCGCGCTTCGCCTCCGCTGGCGGCAGGCACTGCTGACGCTCGGTGCGTACCTGGTGTGCATGGTGCCCTCCGGCCTGCTGCTGTACGGGCGGGGTGCGGACCTGTTGACCGATGCCGTGTTCTGCCTGGCCTACCTCCTGACCACCTTCGCCTGGGGCCATGCCCTGCGTTCCCGGCGGCTGCTCCTCCAGCGACTGCGTGCGGACGCCGAGCGGGCCCGGGCCGAACACCAGCGCCGGCTCGCCGACGTCCGCCGCGGCGAACGCCACGCCATCGCACGTGAGATGCACGATGTGCTGGCGCACCGCATCTCCCTGCTCTCCGTGCACGCGGGCGCGCTGGCCTACCGCACCCGGCAGGCGCAAGCCGGTGCCGGACCCGCGCTCAACAGCGCCGAGGTCGCCGAGAGCGCCGAGGTGATCCGGGGGAACGCGCACGAGGCCGTGGAGGAACTGCATGAGGTGCTGCACCTGCTACGGGCGGAGGACGGTGGCGAGCCGGTGTCGCTGCTGCCACGGATCGAGGACATCGGCTCTCTCGTCGCGGATGCCCGCGCCACGGGGCAGCCGGTGGACTTCCGCCCCGAGCTGACCGCCGACGCCGTCCACGAGCTGCGGTGGCAACTGCACCGGACCGTCTACCGCGTGGCCCAGGAAGGTCTGACCAACGCCCGCAAGCACGCGCCCGGCGCACCGGTCAGCGTGTGCCTGGCCGGTGGTCCGGGCCGCGGCCTCACCGTGGAGGTCCGCAACGAACTGCCCGCCTCTCCCGGCACCGACGAGGCGATCCCGGGCACCGGCGCCGGTCTGACCGGGCTCGCCGAACGCGTCCGCCTCGACGGCGGCACCCTCGACCACAGGGCTGCCGACGGCACCTTCACGCTGTGCGCCCGGCTACCGTGGTCCGCGAGGTGACGCCATGATCCGAGTGCTGCTGGCCGACGACGACCCCCTGGTACGGACCGGACTGAAGATGATGCTGCGCGGGGCGGACGGCATCGAGGTCGTGGCGGAGGCGGCCGACGGTGCCGAGGCGGCCGCCGCCGTCGGCGAACACGAGCCCGATGTGATCCTCATGGACATCCGGATGCCCGTCATGGACGGCCTCGCCGCCACCCGCGCACTCACCCGCCACGGCACGAAGGCCCCGCAGGTGATCGTGCTGACCACCTTCGACGAACACCGCCTGGTCCTGGAGGCGATGCGCGCGGGCGCCGCCGGGTTTCTCGCCAAACACACCGCGCCCGAGGACATCGTGGCCGCGGTACGCCGGGCCGCTCGCGGTGAGCCCGCACTGTCGCCGTCCGCCGCGCGCGCTCTGATCGAGCACGCGGCGGCCGGACCGGACGACCGGGCCGAACACGCCCGGCAGCGGCTGGCGTTGCTCACCGAACGGGAGCGCGAGGTGGCCGAGGCGGTCGCCGAGGGATTGTCCAACACCGACATCGGCACCCGCCTGCACCTGTCCCTCGGCACGGTCAAGGCCCACCTCTCGAGCGCCCTGGCCAAACTGGACCTGGACAACCGCGTCCAGCTCGCGCTCCTCACCCACGACGCTCGCCCGCGGTCCTGACCGGGGCGAGCGGATCGTGGACGCAGGTTACTGCGTCGTCTACCGATCGCGGCAGGTCAGGCGTAGAAGCGGGACAGACTCTGCACCACGGCCGCGGGCTTCGTGCCGCCGTCCACCTCGATCGTGCCGTCGACGGTGATCTGGACGCCGCCGGGTACGTCCTCGACTGTGGTGAGCCGGGCGGCGAGCCGTAGGCGGGATCCGGCCCGCACCGGCGCGGGGAAACGCACCTTGTTCAGGCCGTAGTTGACCTTGGTGGTCACACCCCGCACGTCCAGCAGTTGGGTGAAGAGGGGGATGAACAGGGACAGGGTGAGGTAGCCGTGCGCGATCGGTGCGCCGAAGGGGCCCTGAGCCGCTCGCTCCGGGTCGGTGTGGATCCACTGGTGATCGTCGGTGGCGTCGGCGAAGGTGTCGATGCGGTTCTGTGCGACCTCGATCCACTCGCTGGTGCCGAGGTCGCTGCCGGCGAGCTTCTTCAGTTCGTCCAGGCCGTTGACGGTGATGCTCATGAGTCGGCTTCCTGTTGAGGGCTTGGGGTGCCGTAGCGGTGGCGCACCCGGGACTTGAGGAGCTTCCCGGAGGCGGTGCGCGGAAGTTCGTCCGCGATGACCACGGACTTGGGGATCTTGTACTTGGCGAGCCGTCCGGACAGCGATGCCAGCACCTCGCCCGGATCGAGTTCGGTGCCCGCTGCCGGGACGACGACCGCGCGGGGCACCTCGCCCCAGGTGTCGTCCGGTACGCCGATCACCGCGCATTCGGCGATGCCCGGGTGGGTGAGAAGGAGGTCCTCGATCTCGGCGGGGTAGATGTTCTCGCCACCAGAGATGATCATGTCCTTGATGCGGTCGACGATGTACACGTAGCCGTCTTCGTCGACCCGGGCCGCGTCCCCGCTGCGGAACCAGCCGTCCGCGAAGGTGGCCCGCGTCTCCTCGGGCAGTCCCCAGTAGCCGGACATCACATGTGGTCCGCGCACCACCACCTCGCCGGTCTCGCCGGTGTCGACCGGGGTGAGGTCGGGCCGTACGACCCGTACGTCGCTGAAGAAGTGCGGTACTCCCGCCGAGCCCGCCTTGCCGGCGGCGTGCTCGGCGTCCAGGAAGAGTGCGCCGGGCGCGGCCTCGGTCATGCCGTAGCCCTGGAGGAAGGTGAGCCCGCGCTGCTGGTAGGCGGCGATGAGCGGGGTCGGCACCGGTGATCCGCCGCAGGTGAGGATGCGGAGCGAGGACAGGTCGGCGTTGGACCAGTGGGGATGCCGGGCCACCTGCTCGAACATCGTCGGCACTCCGAACATGAAGGTGATGCGGTGCCGTTCGATCAGCTCAAGGGTCGTCTCCGGGTCGAAGGCCTCCACCAGGACGCAGGTGCCGCCCTTGAGCAGTACCGGCAAGGTGATCATGTTCAGGCCGGCGGTGTGGAACAACGGGGCGGATACCAGGGCGCGTTCGTCGGCGAACAGGTCGTGGTCGACCAGGACATTGACGGCGTTCCAGGTGACGTTGGCGTGGGTGAGCATCGCGCCTTTGGGGCGGCCGGTCGTCCCCGAGGTGTACATGATGAGGCAGATGTCGTCGGGGGTGACCGGTTCGTCGATGGGTTCGGCCGACGCGGCTGCCAGGGCCTGTTCGTATGCGTCCCCGATCTCGAGGCAGGTCCGTACCCCGGTGTCGGCCGGCAGCGCGGCGACGAGCCCGGCGTGTGCGGGGCCGTGGATGAGGGCTTTGGCGCCGGAGTCGGCGAGCTGGTAGGCGATCTCGGGGGTGGCGAGGCGGGTGTTGAGGGGGACGAAGACGGCGCCGAGGAGGCCGGCGGCGAACAAGGTCTCCAGATAGGCGGGGTGGTTGGGGCCGAGGTGGGCGATGCGGTCGCCGCGTCCGATGCCTCGGGCGCGCAGGGCGTGGGCGAGGCGGGTGGTGCGTGTGTGCAGGGTGCGATAGTCGGTCGACCGTTCGCCGTGGATCAGGGCCGTGCGGTGCGGGGTCTTGCGGGCCCGGCGTGCGGGCCACGACCCCAGTCCCTCGTTGCGCATCTGACACCTCTCACGGTTGCGTCAGCCCGAGCAGGCGGGCCGCGTTCTCCTTGAGGATCTTCGGCCTGACGGCGTCCTTGATGGAGAGCCTCTCGAAGTCGGCCAGCCATCGGTCCGGGGTGAGCACCGGGAAGTCCGAACCGAAGAGGACCTTGTCCTGCAGCAGCGTGTTGGCGTACTGCACGAGCTGCGGCGGGAAGTACTTCGGGGACCAGCCGGACAGGTCGATGTGCACGCCGGGCTTGTGGGTCGCCACCGCCAGGGCCTCGTCCTGCCAGGGGAACGACGGGTGCGCCAGGATGATCTTCAATTGCGGGAAGTCGACGGCCACATCGTCCACATGGAGCGGGTTGGAGTATTTCAGGCGGATGCCGCCCCCGCCGGGAACACCGGCGCCGATGCCGGTCTGGCCGGTGTGGAAGAGCGCGATGGTGCCGGTCTCCTCGATCACCTCGTACAGGCCGTACGCCACCGGGCGGTCGTTGGGGAAGAAGCCCTGGACGCTGGGATGGAACTTGAAGCCCTTCACGCCGTACTCCTCGACCAGCCGCCGGGCCTGCCGCACGCCCGCCTTGCCCCGGAAAGGGTCGATGGAGGCGAACGGAATGAGGACGTCCGCGTTGGCGGCGGCGGCCTCGGCGACCTCCTCGTTCGGGACGGGCTCGGTGCCGGTCGCGGACTCGGCGTCCACTGTGAAGATGACGGCGGCCATCCGCCGCTCGCGGTAGTAGGCGGCCGTCTCCTCGAGCGTGGGCTTCCGGTTGCCCTGGACCTTGAAGTAGGCGGAGGAGGCGTCGTGCAGGTCGTCGTCCAGGGAGGAGTGGCCCTTGGAGGACACCTCCGCGTGGGTGTGGACGTCGATGGCGACCAGATCCTGAAGATGCATCACGCCTCCGGAATCTTCGGCGCGGGGATACCCACCGTCTGCGGTTCGGCGCCGACCGACGTGGGCCAGGCATCGGCCAGGGCATCGGAGGTCCAGCCGCCGTCGGCGTAGGCGGCCCGGATCTCCTGCGGATGCGACCAGAGCGCCACCTTGTCGCCGCCGATGCCGATGCACTGGCCGGTGATGCCGCGGGCGGCGTCGGAGGCCAGGAAGGGGACGAGGGCGGCGCAGTCCTCCGGAGTGCCGAATCCCTCCCCCTTGCGCAGGAAGTCCGGCAGCGGTTGGCCGTTCCTGAGGGCTGCCGTATACGGGGCGAGGGCAGGAATGGTCTCGGTCATCGCGGTGGCGGCGACCGGCACGATCGCGTTGACGGTGATGCTCGCGCGGGAGAGTTCCATGGACCAGGTGCGGGCCATGGCGGCGATTCCGGCCTTCGCGGCGGAGTAGTTGGTCTGGCCGAAGTTGCCGCGCTGCCCGGCCGGGGAGCCGACGAGGACGAGCGTGCCGCCTTCGCCCTGCTCGCGCATGCGCACGGCGGCGGCGCGGGCGCAGGTGAAGGTGGCCCTCAGATGGGTGGTGATGACCGCGTCGAAGTCCTCGTCGGTCATCTTCCACAGCACCTTGTCGCGCAGGATGCCCGCGTTGGTGACCAGGACGTCGAGCCGGCCGAATTCCTCGACGGCACGGCTCACCAGCCGGTCGGCGGCCTCGGCGGCGCCGACGGGGACCACCTCGGCCACGGCGGTGCCGCCGGCCTCGGTGATGGACTTGACGGCCTGTTCGGCCGCGTCCTCGTCGACGTCGTTGACGACCACGGACGCGCCGTGGGCGGCGAGGGCGTGTGCGTAGGCCAGGCCGAGGCCCCGGCCGCTACCGGTGACGACGGCGGCCTTGCCGGTCAGATCGATGGTGGGCACGAGCGAGTCCCTTCGCATGGGGTGCGCCGGTTGGGCGCGGGTGCGGCATCGAGATCGAAGCTAAGCACAATAATTGTTGACGTCAACAGTTGTTGTCTACCTCGGGTGCGTCATGCTGGACTCTGCACACGAGACCAACCCCTCCGGGAAGCCGAGACCGGCGCCCCGGGGCCGAGACCAGGGAGCCCGCCATCACCCGCCGGCACACCGACGACCCGCACCCCATCGACGCGGACGAACCATGGATGCGGGCACTCCACGCGGACACGGGCTATCTGCTCTACCGCCTGGGCCTGCGCTCCGGCCAGCTGTTCAACACCTTCCTCCAGGAGTCGGGGCTGCGGCTGCGGCACTACGCCGTGCTGCGCTTCCTCGCCACCTGCGAGGGCGCGTTGCAACGAGAACTCAGCGCTCAGCTCGGTTACGACCCGAGCGCGATCGTCGGCCTGGTGGACGACCTGGAGAAGCTCGGCTTCGCCGAGCGCCGCCCCGCCCCCGACGACCGCCGCAGCCGCATCGTCGTCCTCACCGAGGACGGCCGCGCGTTCCTCCGGGACACGGATCAGGCGGGTCAGGAGGTGACCGACGAACTGCTCACCCAACTCGCCCCCGCCGAGCGGGAGACTCTGCACACGCTCCTGCTGCGCGCCGCCGGGAACGGGCTCGCCTGATGCTTCACCCGGGGGACGCCGGGCGATAGCCGCCGACCGGGCGCCCGACCGGCAGGCGCCCGCCGGGTGCCGGCTGCCGCGTGTGCGAGGGCCTCGTAATGTATGTCTGTGACCGGTCCAGCCCTCCGCCCCCAGTCCCTCCTACTCAGCTTCCTCGGTGACGAAGTGCTGGGCCGCGGGGTGTGCGTGTACACGGGGAGCGTCATCGAGGTGTTCCGGCGCGCCGGAGTCGGAGAGCAGGCCACCCGGTCCACCCTCACCCGCATGGTCGGCCGTGGCCTGCTGAGTCGTCGGCGTGAGGGCCGGCGGACGTACATCGGCCTCACCGACCGCTCGGAGGCGATCCTCCGTGACGGCGAGCGGCGCGTCTGGAAGACGGGCGCGGTCAACCGCGAATGGGACGGCACCTGGACCCTGCTCGGCTTCTCGCTCCCGGAGTCATGGCAGCGCCAGCGGCACGATCTGCGCTCCCAGCTCACCTGGGCGGGCTTCGGCGCGCTGTTCAGCGGACTGTGGATCGCGCCGGGTGAGGTCGATGTCTCCGGGCTCGTCGCCGAGTTGGGCCTGGCCGCGCATGTGAAGGTCTTCCGCGCCCACGCGGACGCCGGCGTGGACATCGCCGAGATGGTCGACGACACCTGGGACCTGCACGCACTGGGCGCCGGATACCGGGACTTCGACGCGTCCTGGCGGCCGTACGCCTCAGGCCGCGTGGACTTGTCCGGGGAGGACGCCCTCGCGCTGCGCCTCCGATTGACCGCCGAATGGCTCCAGGTCATCCGCAGTGATCCCCGGTTGCCCGTACGGCACCTGCCGGAGGACTGGCCCGCGGCCGGGGCGGAGGAGACGTTCCGCGCGGTCCACGGCCTGTTGGAGGCGCCCGCCCGGGACGCGGCGCACCGGTCGATCGAAACCGTTCTGGCGTAGCCGTCTTCACGCGTGCCACACCAGGGCGCGCCCTGAGGCGAAATTGTGCATTGCTTTGACGGCTGCAAGAAATCGGCCCTACATTCCTCCACACCTTCGTTCAGCGCGCTGAGCACGCGCCCCCAGGTTCCCCGCTCCGCAGCCGCCCACAAGGAGCCACCTCCATGTCTGCTCGCACCCGTCTGCGTGTCGCCCTGGCCGCCCTGGCGTCCGCCGCCCTCGCCGCCTGTCCCTGGTCAGCCGCCCACGCGGACCCGACGGCCACTACCCACCTCACCGGCACCCTCGCCGACGGCGCCACCTGGACAGCTGACGTCCCGGACCGCTGGAACGGCACCCTGCTGCTGTTCAGCCATGGCTTCGGCCCCACCGTCGCCCAAGACGCCCCTTCCGACGCCGTACGCACCCAGTTGCTCGCCGAGGGCTATGCGATGGCCGGGTCGTCGTACGACCCCCATGGCTCGACGTGGGCCCTGAACAGCGCCGAACGCGACCAGTTCGCCACCCTCGACGCCGTCACCGCGAAGACCGGCACCCCGCGGCGCACCCTGACCGTCGGCCAGTCCTTGGGCGGACTCGTCAACGCGCAGATCGCCCGCGACGGCGCCGGCCGCGTCGACGGCGCGCTCGGACTGTGCGGCCTGGTCGCCGGCGGCACCGACCTGGACAACTACCAGCTCGACGCCGAATACACCATCACCCGACTGCTCC
Organism: Streptomyces violaceusniger Tu 4113; assembly: GCF_000147815.2. Classification (NCBI taxonomy): domain Bacteria; kingdom Bacillati; phylum Actinomycetota; class Actinomycetes; order Kitasatosporales; family Streptomycetaceae; genus Streptomyces; species Streptomyces violaceusniger. Next base: position 4,916,361 of record NC_015957.1, read on the forward strand.
TGCCGGGACAGGACGTCAATCTGGTCTCCTTCGGCTCCGCCGACGACGCGGCCGCCACCGCGAAGAAGCTCACCGACGCCGTCACCGCCGCGCAGACCACCCCGCAGGGCCGCGCCCGGATCGCGCTTGCCGCGGCCTTCCTCAACCTGCCCGCCTGGGCGCCCGGAAAGGACCGGCCCGCCCCGGCCGACTGGGCGGGCCAGGAGGAGCAGCAATACACCTGGCTCGCACAGGGCACCCTGTCGTTCGTCGAGGGCGGGCGGTTCGCCATGGAGCAGTCCGCCGGCGGCAACAACTCCTGGAACCGTGGCGTCGACTACGTCGGACTGCTCGCCGGTTCCGCCCACGCCCCGCAGGTCCGCGCGCTGTATCGGACGGCCGGACTCGACCTGCGCGCCGACCTGGCATCCCTGACCCGGGGCGCCACGATCGCCGCCGACCCGGCCGCGGTCCGTACGGCACAGCGCACCTCGTCAGCAGGTCAGGGCCTCGCCGTCCCGCTGCTGGACGTGCACACGATCGCCGACAACCTCGTACCCGTCGAGCAGGAACGGCAGTTCGGCGACCGGGTGCGCACGGCCGGGGACGGCGCGATGCTGCGGCAGGCCTATGTCGAACGGCAGGGCCACTGCACGTTCACCACCGCCGAGACCGTGGCCGCCCTGCACGCGCTCGAACACCGCGTCACCACCGGCCGCTGGGACGACGCCGCGACCCCGGCCGTGCTCCAGCGGTCCGCCACGGCACTCGGTCTGGACGGGGCGGCGTACGTCCCGTACCGCCCGGCACGCCTGACGGTCGGCCGTGACCGCCCGGAGCACCCCGCCCACCCCTGACGTTTGGACCCTCTCATGTCCGACGCATCCGCCATCTCTCCCTCCGCATCCGCTGCCCCGCGTCTCCTGCTCGGCACGCTCGTCGCCGGCTGTCTCGCCGTCTGCCTCGCGCAGATCGGCCTCGCGATACCGGCTACCCTCAACGGCCTGTTCCAGGAACCACCGCCTTCGCGTTCCTGCTGCTCAACGGCATCACCCCGGTGCTCACCCCGCTGACCTCCCGGCTGCTGTACCGGCTGCCCGCACGGGCGCTGCTCACCTCCGGTCTGGCTCTGATCGCCGTCGGCGACTTCCTGGCCGCCGGGCTCGACATCGGCGACCGAGACCTGATCTCCCTGATCGTGCCGCTCGGCCTGGTCGGCATCGGCTTCGCGTTCACCGTGTCTTCCATCACCGCGACCGCCGTCAACGCGGTGCCACTGCCGCTCGCGGGCGTGGCCAGCGCGGCCACCAACCTGCTGCGCGACTTCGGCTTCCCCCTCGGACCCGCGGTCATCGGCGCGGTCGCGCTGAGCCAGGCGGCGTCCCGGGCGAACTCGTCGCTGGCCGCCTCGTCGTCCCTGAACGCGGAGTCGAAGGCGGCGGCGCACGACGTGCTGAAGGAAGGTGGTCCCCTCGCCCTGAACTCCGTCCCCGCCACCTCCCCGCCGGGCGCGGCCCTTGCCGACGCCTTCGACGCACTCGGCCACGGCTACGTGATCGGCTTCATGGTGTGCGGCTCGGCTGCCCTGTTCTCGGCACTGGTGGTGCTGACGGCGCTGCGGGGGCGCACGGCGGAGGAGAGCGCGCCGCAAGCGGAGGACGATGGTAGGCAGGGGACCGTACTCCCCACGGGATGAGACCTGTCCCGCGAGGATGTACTGCCGGTACCCCGAACTCCTTCGCCCCACCGCGCCGCCGAGCGACTTACGCTCGGCGGCACGGCGCGCTCCAAGCAGCGTGAACGCGCCCGGCGGGCAACTACGAACGGAAGGGAAAACACTCCTACGCGAGAAACAGCCATGCGCAGGGCGGTGCGCTCGTGAGTCGGATCCTGGTGACGGGTTCGGCGGACGGCCTCGGAGGTGCCGCGGCGGATTCCCTATTGTCCGCGGGGCACGACGTCGTCGTGCACGCCCGGAACCATGAGCGCGCGGCGGTCCTCGACGCGCTGGTCGACCGGGGAGCACATCTCGTCGTGGGCGACTTCACCGACCGTGACGCTGTACGGCAATCGCCGCGGAGCTGAACGACACACAGCCGCTGGACGCGGTCATCCACAACGCCGGCGTGCGGAGCGGACGCCCCGTCATGCCGGTCAACATCATCGCCCCCTACCTGCTCACGGCCCTGCTGCCGGGGCCGCGCCGGCTGGTGTACCTCAGCAGCAGCTCGCACTTCGGCGGGCATTCCTCGCTCGCCGGGATCGACTGGCGGGGCGAGAGGGCGGGCTCGTACTCCGACAGCAAGCTCTTCGTCACGGCCCTCGCGGCCGCGGTGGCCCGCCTGCGTCCCGGGATGCTGAGCAATGCCGTGGATCCGGGCTGGGTGCCGACCAAAATGGGCGGACCAGGAGCACCGGAGGATCTGGAACTCGGTCATCGGACGCAGGAGTGGCTCGCGACGAGCGAGGAACCCCAGGCCCTGACCACCGGCGGGTACTGGTACCACCGTCAGCGGCGGCAGCCGCACCGCGCCGTCCACGACGAGGCGTTCCAGGACCGCCTTCTGCAGACGCTGGCCGAGGAGACGGGCACCGCACTCTGACTCCGACCGGTCACCGCGGGCAGTACTGAGGCCGGGTGCATCCCGCTGTGGCCGACCAGATCGATGCCTTCAAGGGAATCCCGTTCCTCCTGCAGGGAAGCGTCGACCAGGTCGCCGAGCAGATCCTGTACTGGCACGAGGAACGCGGCATGTCGTACTTCGTCCTCGGCAACGACGCCGACGCGACGGCGATGTTCCGGTGATGGAGCGAGTGCGGACTCGACGGCCTCACCCGGCCGGTATTCGCCTTCCTGCGCCAGTCTCCGTCGCGATTGTCGAGTGGAACACGATGGCGTCTCCGCGTACTTTGCCCAGAGTCTGCTCTGCCGGGGTCGTCGCACCCAGCGCATCGTTGACCCTCCGACACTATGACACTCAGTGCCTATATATGAAGGAACTGAGTGCACTACTTGTTGTCGGTGCTCGCCTCGATTTCGCGTACGACCCGCCACATGGGGGTGTTGCGCTTGGTGATGACGACGACCACGTCTTCGGTTTCCGGCTCCTGCTGTTCCCCGCGGCGCGAACCCCAGGCCGTCCGTACGAATTCCAGAGCGCGGTCGACGGCGGTCATGGGGTCGCTCCGCCCGTCCGAGCGGAGCCAGTCGCGCAAGGCGTGGTTGTGGGCGGCCACTACGGCGGCGGCGATGACATTCGCGCGCAGCCTTCCGTCCGTGCGGTCGGCATAACGGTCCCGCAGGTGGTTGGCGAGCGTGCGCTCGTAGCGCCAGACCACCGAGAGCTCGTATGCCCGCAAGCCGGTGACCTGCTTGGTGAGCTGATAGCGCTGCACGGAGAAGGTCGGGTTTTCGGCATACATGCGCAGCACCAGGCGGGCCGCGTCGCAGACCCGGTCCACGGGGTCGTCGGTGTCGGCGCTGGCGGCGAGAAACTCCGTCATGTCGGCGAGGCATCGCTCGTGATCCGGGAAGACCACATCCTCCTTGGTGGGGAAGTAGCGGAAGAAGGAACGTCGTCCGACGCCGGCGAAGGCGGCGATGTCGTCGATCGTCGTTCCGTCGTACCCGTGCTCCAGGAAGAGCTGGAAAGCAGCTGCCACGAGGGCGTCTCGCATCGGCGGCTTGGATGCCTCATTCATGGTGGCGACCGTACACCGGGCAGACATGATGGCACTGAGTGTGCATATTGTAGGGTACTCAGTGCCATCATGTTGTCCAAGGCGGGAGCGTCTAGTCGTGCATCACGTTTTCGATCTGTACCGGCCGGCTGAGGAGCACGACATGCTCCGGAAGTCGGTGTGTGCGCTCGCCGAGGCGAAGATCGCACCGTTCGCCGCCGAGGTCGACGAGGAGGCCCGCTTCCCGCAGGAGGCGCTCGACGCCCTGGTCGCCAATGACCTGCACGCGGTGCACGTACCGGAGCCCTACGGCGGCGCCGGCGCGGACGCGCTGGCCACCGTGATCGTCATCGAGGAGGTGGCCCGCGCCTGTGCGTCCTCCTCTCTCATCCCGGCCGTCAACAAGCTGGGTTCGCTGCCGGTCATCCTCTCCGGCTCCGAGGAGCTGAAGAAGAAGTATCTCGCGCCGCTCGCCAAGGGCGACGCGATGTTCTCGTACTGCCTCTCCGAGCCGGACGCGGGCTCGGACGCGGCGGGGATGAAGACCAAGGCGGTGCGCGACGGCGACTTCTACGTCCTCAACGGCGTCAAGCGCTGGATCACCAACGCCGGGGTCTCCGAGTACTACACGGTGATGGCCGTCACCGACCCCGAGAAGCGCTCCAAGGGCATCTCCGCCTTCGTCGTCGAGAAGGGCGACCCGGGCGTCTCCTTCGGCGCCCCGGAGAAGAAGCTCGGCATCAAGGGCTCCCCGACCCGTGAGGTCTATCTCGACAACGTCCGCATCCCCGCCGACCGCATGATCGGCGAAGAGGGCACCGGCTTCGCCACCGCCATGAAGACCCTCGACCACACCCGCATCACCATCGCCGCCCAGGCCCTCGGCATCGCCCAGGGCGCCCTGGACTACGCCAAGGGGTACGTCCAGGAGCGCAAGCAGTTCGGCAAGCCGATCGGCGACTTCCAGGGCGTCCAGTTCATGCTCGCCGACATGGCCATGAAGCTGGAGGCCGCCCGGCAGCTCACCTACGCGGCGGCGGCCAAGTCCGAGCGGGTCTTTGCCGGAGGCGGCAAGGAGGACCTCACCTTCTTCGGCGCCGCCGCCAAGTGTTACGCCTCCGACGCGGCCATGGAGATCACCACCGACGCGGTCCAGCTCCTCGGCGGCTACGGCTACACCCGTGACTACCCGCTCGAGCGGATGATGCGCGACGCCAAGATCACGCAGATCTACGAGGGCACCAACCAGGTCCAGCGCATCGTGATGGCGCGCAACCTGCCTGACGCATGAGGAGTTCCGCCATGTCACCGCATATGCATGAGGTACGCACCGTAGGTGTAGTGGGCTGTGGGCTCATGGGCTCCGGGATCGCGGAGCTGTGCGCCCGTAGAGGCCTCGACACGCTGGTATATGAAGTCAACGCCCTGGCCGTCGAGAGTGGACGGGCGAAGATTGAAAGCTCCTTGGCTCGTGCGGTGGAGCGGGGCAAGCTCACCGTGGCCGACCGTGCTGCGGCGCTGAAGCGAGTCGCGTTCACCACGGACTTCGCCGACTTCGCCGACCGGGACTTGGCCATCGAAGCGGTGCCCGAGGACGAGGACTTGAAGCTGCGTGTCTTCGAAGAACTCGATGACGCCCTGATCCGTCCCGATGCGCTGCTCGCATCGAACACTTCGTCGATTCCCATCATGAAGCTGGCCGCCGCCACCAAACGCCCCGGTCAAGTGGTGGGCCTGCACTTCTTCAACCCTGTGCCAGTCCTCGACCTGGTGGAATTGGTCCCGTCACTGGTCATCGCGGATTCAGCCTGGGAGCGCATACGCGCCTTTGCGGCCGATACGCTGGGCCGACACGTCATCGTTTCACAGGACCGTGCCGGATTCGTCGTCAACTCTTTGCTGATCCCCTACATCGTCTCGGCGATCCGCATGTTGGAGTCGGGCTTCGCGGTTGCGCATGACATCGACGCAGGCATGGTCAGGGGATGCGCCCACCCGATGGGTCCGCTGCGACTGGCGGACCATATTGGCCTGGACACCACCCTCGCTGTGGCCGAGTCCCTGTATGCGGAGTACCGCGAGCCCCACCTGGCTCCGCCGGCGCTTCTGTCGCGCATGGTCCAAGCCGGTCACCTCGGCCGCAAGGCCGGTGTCGGCTTCTACAAGTACTCCGCCGGCACGGCCATATAGAGAACGCGGCGGAACCTGGGCGTTGTCGGCAAAGCGCAACGGCACCGGGACCCCCGGAGGAGGGCTGGGCCCCCGTTTCTGACGCGCGTCCATGCTGTCAGTGACGACCAAGTTCACCACCACCACGAGCACCAGGGCCACCAACCGCTGACACGGGGTGAGACCCGTCGTACCTTCTACTGGTTGCTGAAGGCGGCGTCGAAGGACGTCTCGGGGAGCTTCCACAGCAGGTCGCGGATGTACCGCACGGCCTCGGCCGCGCCGTGCAGGCGGTCCATGCCGGCGTCTTCCCACTCGATCGAGATGGGGCCGTCGTAGCCGATCGACGCGAGTGCCCGGAAGGCGTCCTCCCAGGGGATGTCGCCGTGTCCGGTCGAGACGAAGTCCCAACCGCGACGCGGGTCTCCCCATGCCAGATGCGAGCCGAGGATGCCCTGGCGACTGCTGGCCTCGCGGATGCGGGTGTCCTTGCAGTCCACGTGGTAGATGCGGTCGGAGAAGTCGGTGATGAACGACACCGTGTCGATGCCCTGCCACGCCATGTGTGAGCGGTCCCAGTTGAACCCGAAGGCCTCGCGGCGGCCGATGGCCTCCAGGGTGCGCACGCTCGTCCCGTAGTCGTACGCGATCTCGCTGGGGTGCACCTCGTGGGCGAAGCGCACGCCCTCGGCGTCGAAGACGTCGAGGATGGGGTTCCACCGGTTCGCGAAGTCCTCGTAGCCGCGGAGATGACGACGACGAAGTGGGTCATCGATGCCGTGAAGCTCGGCGAGCTCCGCGACGTCCCCACCGAAGAGGTCTACCTCCAGGATCGTTCCCGACGGGCCGTCAGCATGCCGCTGGTGATGTTCGTGCTGAGGTCGGGCGACCGGACCGTCGTCGTGGACACCGGCGGCCCGGCGGAGGAGGAACAGATCCGCCGCATGATCCCCTTCGGGTACGCGGTGGGGGAGGAGGAGCGCCTGGAGAACGCGCTCGCCCGCTTGGGGGTGCGCGCCGACGACGTCGACCTCGTTGTCAATACGCATCTGCACTGGGACCACTGCTCGAACAACAACGCGTTCCGCAACGCCGAGATCCTCGTCCAGCGCGCCGAGCTGGGCTACGCCACGGCGCCGTGCCCGGCACATCTGCGGGCGTACGGGATCCACGGCGACTCGGAACCGCCGTTCGCCCGGTGCCTGGAGCGGGTCCGCGCCCTCGACGGCGGGAGCGAGATCGCGTCCGGGTTGGGGGTCCTGCCGCTGCCAAGGCACTCGCCCGGGTCACAGGGCGTCCGCGTCGACACCGGCGAGGGGACCTTCGTCATCATGGGTAACTGCGTCGACACCCTCGACAACTGGGCCAACGGAGGTGCCGACCTGCCGCTGCCGTCCGGCCGGTTCACGGACCTCCCCGCCTTCTACGCCAGCCTCGCCCACCTCAAGGGCACCGGCTGGACGCCGCTGCCCAGCCACGACCACACGGTGGTCGAGCAGGCGACCTTCGGCTGCTGACACCTCCGGACGCCCAAGCGGCCAGCCCAGAGGACCGGACCCACCGATCGGAGAGGATCGATGACCTCGCTCGACCAGCGAGAGCGTCAGGGGGCCCGCCGCTCCGGTCTTCACGGGCCACCCGGTCCAGGTCTCGTTCACCCCGGCGGCCGGATCCGGGCAGTGACCTCACGTCGGTGTGCGGGCGCTACGCCTCCTCGGGGGCGGAACCGGACGTACGCTGTGCCCGCTCGGTGGGTGTCTGTGCGGCGGCTTCGAGGATGGCGCCGATCGCCTCGGGACGCATCGCCGACAGGCCCTCGAAGAGGGCGCTCGACCGCAGTGCGATGACGCCGATCAGGCAGGAGATGAGGACCTCGGCCCGGCCGACCGGGTCGTCGGCGCCTTCGGCCTCCAGCCGGCTGGCGAGCGGGGAGATCAGGCGGGTGCGGATCTCGTCCGCCGCGGCAGTGCGTACCTCCGGGGCGTTGCTCTGGTAGAGGAGAGCCTGGACGAGCGGGCCTGGCGCCCCTCTGTCGTCGGCCCGGTGCAGCGCCTGCGCGGTGAACGCTCCCAGGTCGAGTGTTTCGGCGGATACGGTCACCTCACGGCTGTCCTCGGCCACCGCCGACAGGTACAAGGCGGCCTTGTTGCCGAAGTACCGTGCGATCAGGGAGGCGTCCACGCCGGCGCGTTCCCCCACGTGCCGAAGGGTCACCGTGTCGTACCCGTGGCGGCCGAACAGGTCGCGGGCGGCGCTGAGCAACGCGGCCCGTGTGGCGTCGGAGTCGCGCTTCTTGCCATGCGCCCGTCGCGTCCCGGAGCCCATCAGCCGTCCTTCCCCGTCCGGGTCCCGTGACCGCCCGGAGCCGCGGTGGACGATACCCCACCCGCATGCGTCGACCGGGTTTCCCCGCCCGGCCCCCGTGCCACGACGCCGAGCGCCGACTCGGGGGCGGTGCCGTGGCGGGGCGGGAGGACGACGGCGGCGATGACGCCGAGGAAGGACGCCGCCGCGGTCACCAGGAGGGCGGTGGTGTAGGCGCTGCCCTGCGGAGTGCCGCCGGCGGCGGGGGTGTAGGCCAGCATGATCGCCGATATGGCGGCGCTGCCCACGGAGCCTCCAATGGTGCGCAGTACCTGGTTGAAGCTGGTCGCGCTTCCGGTCTCGGACGGCGGGACGTGGCGCACGATGAGGAGGGGCATGACCGCGTACGCCGCCCCGACGCCGTTGCCGAGCAGGAAGGTGCCGAGGACGAGGACGCTCAGGTGGTCGCGCCACAGGGCGAGCGAGACCAGATCGACGCAGACCACGAGGGCGCCCAGCGGGAGCACGCGGTAGAGCCCGATCCGGGAGACCAGGGCGGAGGCGAGGCGGTTCGCCGTGATGCTGCCCAGGGACATCGGCATCAGGACGAGTCCGGTAGCGGTGAGGGAGAGGTGGAAGCCGTATCCGGCACCGGCGGGGACCTGTGTGTAGAGGTTGATCAGGGACAGCACGCCGTACATGCCGATGCCCATCAGCAGCGCGGTCGTATTGGCCGCCAGGACCGCGCGGTTGCGTATCAGTCGGATGTCGACCAGAGGGTGCCTGGTGCGCAGGGCCTGCACGATCCAGGCGGCGAGCACCACGACTCCGGCACCGAGACATCCGAGGGTGGCATCCGACGTCAGGCCCCAGGCCACACCCTGGCTCAGGGCCAGCAGGACCATGGCCAGCCCGGAGCAGAGCAACACCGCCCCGGTCACATCCAGCGGCCGGCGCGGGACCGAGGACCCCACGGGCACCACCCACGTCACCACAAGGAGTGCGACGGCGCTCAGGAGCGCCGCGAACCAGAAGCCGGCACGGTAGTCGAGGTGCTGGGCGATGACTCCCGTCACGGGATATCCGAGTCCCGCGCCGACCGATGTGGTGATCGAGAGCGAGGAGATCCCGGAGCGCATGCGTTCCGCGGGAAGGTGGTCACGGGCGACGGCGATCGCGAGCGGCATCAGGCCCATGCCCAGCCCCTGCAGAGCGCGTCCCGCCAGCAACAGCCCGAAGGCCGGAGCGATCGCCGCCAGGACACTCCCGATGAACACGCCGACCAGGGCCCCTTGGATGGCCCCCCGCCGACGCGGCCCGTCCCCGAGCCGGCCCAGCACCGGGCCCGCGATCGCCCCGGCCAGCAACGTGGAGGTCAGGACCCACTGGGCGGTACTGAGGGACACCCGCTGCTCATGCGCGATGGTGGGCACCATCGGCGCGCCGAGCGTGCTGATCACGGATACCGACAGGGCGGTGAACATCAACGAGGGCAGCAGCATCCGAGGATGAGCGGTACCGCTCCGGCGGCGCTTGTCCGAACGGGGCTTTTCGCGGATCCCGGTCATGCTGTGTGGCCCTTCAGTAGGGGATTGTCATCAACGGATGTCATCGACTGATGACAAAGCTACCCGTGCCTGCTCTGTGTTCGTCCATTCCGTCGCCGTCCTTGCCGACCATGGAGGGCGGGTCGCGCCCCCACGCTTGCGGCCTCTGGTCGCGTTCGTCACCCGTTGGCGTCGGTCGGTCGTGACGAGCGTGGGCACGCGTGTCGTAGATACAGAATTTTATTCGCAAATACGAAAAACCTGCACTTTATCACGCCCGGATCGGTGTGGAGCGGGCCCAAGGCCGCCGGCCCGGACGGCAGCCTGCGTGACCCCGTGATCATGTGGGTCGTCCGCTACGGCGACGACATCTACGTCCGCTCGGTCAAGGGCCGTAGCGGCCCCTGGTTCCGGGGCACCCGCTCGCGCAGCCAGGGCCGCATCAGGGCCGGCGGCGTGCACAAGGATGTCAGCTTCCAGGACGCCGACCCCAACGAGTGGGCGGGCGTCGACGCCGCTTACCGCGCCAAGTACGGGGCTTACACGGGCATCGTCGACCGCGTCCTCACGGAACAGGCCCGCGAGTCGACCATCCGACTGGCACCGCGCTGAGCTCGGTCGGAGGCCTCGTACTGCTCGCGTCCGCCTGGCCCCGGGCCGGGCCGGTGATCGGTGTCCTGTCTGTCGCGGCACTCCTCGCCGCCGCCCGCACCGGGCGGCCCCCGCGAGCGGGCGAGGTCGCGTTGCTCGAGCCGGAGCCGAGCCCGACCGCTGAGCCCGCGGTGGCCGTGGTGAGCCCCATGACGACGCTTCCGCGCCTCACGGGAATTTCCTGTACTCGTCGTCGGCGACGTGCTCGCCCCATTCGACGTCCGGCACTGCCGGATCGCCGGAGCCCTCGGACAGGGCGAGGTGGGTCATGAAGTGGTCCGGGGCGGCACCGTGCCAGTGCCACTGGCATGACAGGGCCCCCTTCGTGGCCGGACCGCAGGCCACGGCGGTGCAAGACCGAATCGATCGGCATACGGCGACCCCAACCGCGAGCGACCGGTCAAGCTCCCGTCGGCCTGGGATCGGTCGCATGACGAACTCGCGGTAGATCTGCGGGTCGATGGTCGTGCGCCGGGCCGGCCCTTACGAGGGCGTGTCGTGGCGACGTTGCGCCGTCTTGTGGGGGTCGGCCGCGGCGGGTGGCCGGCCCTGCCGAGGGGTGTCGTACGCGGGACGATGACCGCCGCGCAGGGCCGAGGCGAGTGCTGAGACCACGGCCATGCCCGCGGCGACGCTGAAAACGATGGTCAGACCGTGGTGGAACGGGCCGGAGACCAGGTGAGGGAAGAAGGTGTGGCCGGTCAGCGCGGCGTGCTGCGCCGCGGAGAGGTGATCGAGAGTTCCGCCGGATCTGAGCAGGTGGTCGACGGGGTTATTGCCGAGGAATGTGGCGAACAGGGTGCTCACCGGTGGCAGCGACGCGGCATGCTCGGCCGCGCCGACCGGCACGCCGTGCGCCTGGAGCCCGCTGCTCAGCGCCCTCGGCAGCGAGGACGCGAGCCCGGAGACCATCAGGGAGAAGAACACGCCGATGGACAGGGCGGTGCCCGAGTTCTGGAAGGTGGAGCGCATGCCCGAAGCGACTCCCCGGTGCTCCGGCGGCACACTACCCATGATCGAGGACGTGTTCGGCGAGGAGAACATGCCCTGGCCCAGCCCGTTGAGCAGCAGCAGTGCCGCGAACAGCCCGTAGTAGAAGTTGACCGGCAGCGCGAGCAGCCCGAGGAAGGAGGCCGCGACGAGCGCCAGACCGGCCGTGGAGAACAGGCGGGCGCCGAACCGGTCCGACAGATAGCCGGACAAGGGACCTGCGATCAGGAAACCCAGCGTCAGCGGCAGCATGAAGATGCCGGCCCACAACGGGGTGTCCTCGAAGGCATAGCCGTGCAGGGGTAGCCAGATGCCCTGCAGCCAGATGATGAGCATGAACTGCAGTCCGCCGCGTGCGATCGCGGTCAGCAGCGCGGCCAGGTTGCCCGCGGCGAACGCGCGCACCTTGAACAGGGCCAGGTTGAACATGGGCTCGGCGACGTGCGCCTCGATGTAGCAGAAGAGGAGCAGCAGGACGGCGCCGCCGATCAGGCCGGCGAGTACCCATGGGTTTCCCCAGCCGGTGGCGTTCGATCCGTAGGGCTGGATGCCGTAGGTGATGCCGGCCAGCAGGATTCCGGCGCCCGCCGCGAAGGTGAGGTTGCCCAGCCAGTCGATACGGCCGCGGCGGCCCGCCGCGGTCTCCCGCAGGCTCAGGTAGGACCAGATCGTGCCGGTGATGCTGACGGGGACGCTCAGCCAGAACACGGCGCGCCAGTCGACGGCGGCGAGCAGGCCGCCCGCGACGAGGCCGAGGAACTGGCCCGCGAGCGCGGTGATCTGGTTGATGCCGAGGGCCATGCCGCGCTGCCGGGCGGGGAAGGCATCGGTGAGGATGGCGGCCGAGTTGGCGGTGAGCATCGAGCCGCCGAATGCCTGCACGATCCGCCAAAGGATCAGCCACAGGGCGCCCGCCCCGGCGCGGAACGGGTCGAGGGAGAGCGCGACGGAAGCACAGGCGAAGATGAGGAAGCCGAGGTTGTAGATCCTGACCCGGCCGTACATGTCGCCGAGCCGGCCGAGGACGACGACGAGCACCGCCGACACCAGCAGATAGCCCAGGATCATCCAGAGCAGGTAGCCGATGTTGCCGGGGGCGAGCGGGTCCAGCCCGATGCCGCGGAAGATGGCGGGCAGCGAGATGATCACGATGGAGGCGTCCATCGTCGCTATCAGCACCCCGAGTGTGGTGTTCGACAGGGCGACCCACTTGTAGCCCGGCCCCGGGGGAGTGCCCTTCCGGCGCGCTGAGCGCAGGGAACTCAGCGCGGACGGGCCGCCGCCCCGCGGATGGTCCCCGTGCCCGTCGCCGGTAGCGGGGGTGCGCGCGGTCACAGCCGCTCCGCCAGTCGGGCGAGGAGCGGCAGGGCCGACGCGAGCGCGGCGCGCTCCTCGGGGGTGAACTCGTCGAGGGCGGCCCAGAGTCGGTGGACCGAATCGGAGCGCCGCTCCGCCAGCATGGCTCGTCCCTCCTCGGTGATCGCCATGCTGCTCCGCCGCCCGTCTTCGGGGTCGGGGGTACGGCGGACGAGCCCGCGCTGTTCAAGCATGGCGAGTGTGCTCGCCATCGCCTGCGGGCGTACCCGCTCCATGTCGGCGAGGGATGTCGGGGATTCGGGACCGTCGGCGGCGAGTCGTGCGAGCACCGACACACCGGAGAGCGACACGTCCCCCACGGCGTGAGCCTGGCGCAGCCGCCGAGTCACGCGACTCACCGCGAGCCGAAGGTCGGACGCGAGTCGGGCGGTGTCGCTCGGGCCGTCGGCGTGAGCGGGGCCTGTTTCTGGATCCACCTTCATAAGTACTAACGCTAGACTTATCAGTCTGAGCTGTTCAACCAAGTGTTAGTAATGTGCGAGGTGCGCGGAAGACGCCGACGGGGCAGGCGCGTCCGGGCATTCCCACGGGCTCCTGAACTCCGCGCTCTTGAGCGGGAGTGCCTCGGCGAGCGCCTTTTGACCGGGGCTCTGCCCGCGAGGACGCGGAGGGCTCCCACACACCCGCGGCCGCATCGTCGAGGGTGCGCCGTGACGCATGCACTCGTACTGGGCCCAGGGCTTTCCGGGGGGCCGTGTCACACCCCGGAACGGCGCTCCCCGGCACAGCGCGGTCTGGCACGGGGGATGGCGGAGCCCGCAGGCTGGTTCCTGTGGTGAAGATCCGCAAGAAGTCGGCAGGCCGGCAGCTGGGTCTCGGTCGGAATGCGCCGGAGGCCCCTCACGGGCACTTGAAGAACGCACGGAGCGACAACCATGAGTCACACGAAGCCGGGGGTCCGGGAGACCGAGCATGCCGCGCACTGACACGGTCGGGGCGCCGACGGCCGACGGTCGTGCGGGGAGCGGCGGGGCCACGTTCGCGTTCGACGCCATCGGCGCCCGCTGGCGGATCGACACCGGCGAGCCGCTGGGCGGCGGGCTTCGCCGCCGTATCGAGGAGCGGATCGAGCGATTCGACGCCACGTACTCGCGCTTTCGATCCGACTCGCTGGTGTCCCGGATCGCGGCGGCGCCGGACGGGGGCCGGTTCACCTTCCCCGAGGACGCGGTCCGCCTCTTCGGCCTCTACGACCGTCTCTTCACGGCCACCGACGGGGCCGTGGATCCACTAGTCGGACGGTACCTGGAGCTTCTCGGCTACGACGCCGGGTACTCACTCACGCCGGCACCCGACGATGTGCGGGCCGCGCATCACGCCCAGGGCGGACCGAGGTGGGCGACGGACATCGTACGGCGCGGGCGGACGCTCATCACCCGCCGCCCGCTCGTGATCGACGTCGGCGCGGCCGGTAAGGGCCACCTCGTCGACATCGTCTCGGAGATCCTCCGGACCGACGGGGTGAACCGCTTCGTCGTGGACGGGAGCGGCGACCTGCGGCACGCGGGCGGCACTGGCATCCGAGTCGGGCTGGAGCACCCGCTGGATCCGGGCCTCGTGATCGGCGTCACGGACCTCTGCGACCGGGCCCTGTGCGCGTCGGCGGTCACCCGGCGGGCCTGGGGCGAGGGCCTGCATCACGTGGTGGACCCCAGGACGGGTGTCCCGACTCGCGACGTGATCGCCACATGGGTCGTCGCGGACCGGGCGGCCGTGGCCGACGGACTGGCGACGGCGCTCTTCTTCACCGACGCGCATCGGCTCGCGGAGGTGTTCCGATTCGCCTACGTGCGGATGTTCGCCGACGGCCGCGCCGAGATTCGAGGAACTTCGATGGCGAGCTCTTCGCCTGAGGCGCCGTCCGTCTGAACGCGGCGGGTGTGCGCCCGACCGCACCAGCACCAGCACCAGCAGGAGAACAGACATGCCGGCCCTGAACAGGAAGATCGCGACCGCGACGATGGTGGGAATCTCCGTCTCCGCGGCCGTCGTCGGCTGCTCCTCGACGGATACGACGCCCAAAGGTGGCTCCCGGTCGCCCTCCGCCACCGACAGCGCCAGATCTTCCTCCGTGGGGAGCGCCCGTTATGAGGACGGTCGCTACAAAGCGGATGGTCAGTACGGAGGCCAGCCGTCGAGCATCGGAGTGTCCGTCACCCTCGACGACGGTGCGATCACCGCGGTCACGGTCACTCCCCACGCGACGAACGCGACGTCGCGTGATTACCAGGAGCGTTTCGCCGACGCGGTTCCGAAACTCGTCGTCGGCAAGCGGATCGACGAGGTGAACCTCGATCGCGTCGCCGGGTCGAGCGGTACACCCGATGGGTTCAACGCCGCGATCGAGCGGATCAAGGACGAGGCGTCGGACTGACACAGCGCACGTCCAACCGGGCACCGAGCACCGGGCACCGGGCGCACGCGCAGCGCCACCTTCACCTCGAGAGCGAGATGACCGGGCGCTCGGTCTCGTGTGCGGCGAGGGCCGCGACGGTGGCGTGCACGGCCGGTACTGCCGAACGCGCCGCCGACGAACGGGGAGATCAGAGCCAGGTCGCGAGCCCTGCCGGGGAGAGGGCGTGTTCGACGGCGTGGTGGCCGCCGCCGAGCAGGCCGAGGTCCGCATTGAGGGTGGTGGTCTCGATGCGGATGCGGTGGGTGGCCTGGGCCCGGGCGCGTTCGTGGACGACGCTGCGGATGCCGGCCAGCAGATCGTCCTGGAGGGCGGCGAAGGCTCCACCGATCACGATGAGTTCGGGGTTGTGGAAGCAGACCATGATGGCCAGCACCTCGCCGAGGCGTCTGCCTGCCTCGCGCACCGCGCGCAGGGCTCGGGGGGTTCGCCCTGCTGGCGAGGCGGATGACGTCGTTCTTCTCCCTTACGGGAAGGCCCTCCTCGGCGAGCTGGGCGGCGATGGCGGTGCCGTTGACGACCGCCCGCAGGCAGCCGGAGTTGCCGCAGCCGGTGCAGAGCTGGTCACCGTAGTCGGTGCCGCGCAGTCTCACATAGGGACTCACACCCGGATGGACACAGCAGAGCCCCGCTCCCGGAGCGGGAACGGGGTTGCGGTGCACGGGGCTACAGGTCGGCGAACGGGGGGCAGATGTACGTAACGGCGACGAGGCGCAAGCGGGGGAGTGGCAGGACCAGCATGAACCCGTCTTCCAGGACCGGGAGGCGCCGCACGCCGCCTGTGACTCCTGGCCTCGGGCCGTCTCCGATGGCCGTGACATCGATGCCCATCTCGGCCAGGTCCACGAGCTGCCCGGCGAGCCGCTCCACTTCCGCAACCACGCGCTCGGGTAACCCCCTTCGCGACATGCTCGTAGTCGGGTTCGTACTCCCACCGCCACCGCTGCCCGGCGTCCTCGGTCACCCGGCGCTCCGCCCGTCGATGCAGGCTTCAGCCGCCGCCTCCGTATGGATGGCTGCAACCTCGGCGGCGATGGCACGCCCCTCGGCCAGCTCCTCCACCTGCCCTGCGGTGGCCTCCAGCTCGCTCAGGCGCACGGCGCGGGCAGGCACACGCTCGATTGCCACTGTGAGCGCCCACCGCCGTAGGAACCGGCGCATGGGCGCCGCGTCGACCTGACTGCGGGCCGCCTCGACCGCAGCCGTCCGCTCGGCGTCGAACGCGGCCACCTGGTTCGGCGCAATCTGCACCAGAGCCGCGCGCAGGTCCTCCGCCGTGGTCTTGGGTTGCGGGATCAGGGGCCTGTGCCCGTCCGCCGCTGTTTCGCTCATGCCGCCACGCTCCCTGTGCCTCCGGAGGGAGCTGCGGTGATCCGCAGCTCGATACGCCCCTCGGCGTACTCCCGCAGCAGTACCTCACACAGCAGCCCGAACCCAGGGTCGCCTCCTCGGCGGTCCCGCTCCTGCCTCTTCCACCTGGTCTCTGCTCTCTCACACACGTTTTCGTCGAGGTAGGCGCGGCATCCGCCACGCTCCGCCGTGCCGAATGTGCTGCCGGCCGGAACGGGTGCGTCGAGCGACCCCTCGGCGTATGCCGTCAGGAGCGCCTCGAGGATCCGTGAGCGAGCGCGGGCCAGGCCGTCGTCCTCGGCACGCTTCTTCACCTGCCCCTTCCACAGGCCCGTGTCCATCCAGACCAGGCGGCCAGGGCGCGCCGTGCTGTCGGCGGCTCTCACATCTCCTCCATCGGGCGCCGGTAACGGTGATCCACCTCGGCAAGACTAGACTTTCAGGGTCTAGTAATCAACGCTCCGGGCCGCCTTGCTGATCCGGGGTGCGGGAGTAGGACGCGGTCGACGCCTGGCCCGGAAAGGGCCCAAGGAGAACAGAGAACCATGTCCGCCCTGAACAAGAAGGTCGCGACCGCCGCCATGCTCGGCGTCTCCGCCTCCGCCGCCGACGAGTGGAAGGGAGCGAGCCCGCGGCGCGCCCGTCCTCATCGCCCGCTTCGTCGTCCGACCTGAACTCCGGCTTCACCGACGGCACTTACCGTGCGACGGGCTGGTACGGCGGCCAGCCCTCCAGCATCGATGTGACAGTCACCCTCGACGACGACATCATCACCGACGTCGAGGTCACCCCGAACGCGACGATTCCGACCTCGCTTGACTACCAGGAACGCTTCACCGAGGCCATCGCCGAGATCGTCGTCGGCACGGAACATCGACGAGGTGCGGGTCTCCCGCGTGGCGGGTTCCAGCGGTACCCCTGACGGCTGCAATGACGCCCTCGACCGGATCAAGGCCGAGGCGTCGAATGACGGCGGCGGCATGGTGCTGCTCGTCTTGCTCGACACCGGCAGTGAGTATGCCGCTCACGTGCTGCCCGCGCTCATCGTGCTCGGCCTCGGCCTGGGAACCATCATCGTGATGTCCATTCAGCTCGGAACCCACGGTATCGAGCCCACCGACGAGGGCGTGGCTTCCGCAACTGCCAACGCCTCGCAGCAGTTCGGCGGCGCAGTGGGGACGGCGCTGCTGAACACGGTCGCCGCCTATGCCTGACACGCGCCCGGCAAAGCCCGCATCGCGCCCTCACGACGCGGGGCCTGGCGTTCGGTGAGGGCGCGGGCCTGGGAGACCAGTGCCGGGTCGGTGGGCAGTTCCCACAGGGCGACCCGGTCCGCTTCCAGAGCCCGGGGGCGGGCAAGGAGCAGAGCCGCGTCGTCCCGGCGGCGGTCCGACCCCGGGGAGGCCACCACGGCATCGCCAAGCTGCTCCAGCGGCCGGTCGGGGGCGGCTACGGTACGGGCCAGCCGGTCGAGCCCGATGTCGATGTCCTGCCCCGGGGCCTCGATGAGGCCGTCGGTGATGTCGACGTACGTCTGGCACATTCCCAGAAGGGCCCCGGCCGGGTCGGTCAGCCGGCAGGGGCACCCGGACCACGCACGCTCATGATCCGGATCCGTCGGAAGGCGGCCACGCACGTGGAAGTCGACCACTGGCTCACCGGTGCCCGCACCCGACACAGGAGTTCCTCGATCGCCGTGAGGTTGAAATCGGGTGTGTCGTCACCGATGCGTCGGCCGATCAGCCGCTCCGCGGGGACGCCGCTGTCGCGCACCGCCGTGGCGTTCACGCTCCGGTATCTCAGCTCATCGTCCATGAGGGTCACAGAAATCGAGGACTGGCTGAACAGCGCTTCCAAGATCGCCCGGTCGACCCTCTCCTGCTCCGCCTCCTGCGCGTCGCGGGCGTCGACAAGCCAGCCGGCCCGGCCGACCTCGCAGAGCACCGGGCGCACGCGCAGCGCCACCTTCACCTCGTGCCCGTCGCGGTGCCTCAGGCCCAGCAGCACACCGTACCAACCGTGCCCAGCCGAAGACCGTTCCCATGCGGTCAGCACCGTTTCGCGGTCCCCTGGGGCGGCCAGCGGATTCCCCTGTCCCCACGAGAAGAGAATCCAGCTCGGAGCAGTGGAACCCGGCGTCCACCCGAGACGACACCCGGCCGTCGACGGAGTCGGGGGCCCGTTTCGTTGTCGCTGGCCGAGGGTGGGCAGGCTGAAGGGCCCATCAGAAAAGATCGAGGCTAGTAACATTGCGGGACTACTTTTGACTTAAAACTACCACCGGGATCACCGGGGAGGAGAAGCAGTGTCTGACCAGGGGAGTCACGTCACCTTCCAGCATGGGCAGGAGTTCCTGGCCGCGATCTCCGAGCGCTGGAACTACCAGATCCTGCGGGAGGTGTTCTTCGGTGTTGGCCGCTTCGGCGAGATCAAGCGGGCTCTGGGTATCTCGGCGAACATCCTCACCGCGCGCCTCAACGGCCTGACGGAGTTGGGCCTGCTCACCAAGCGCGCCTACCGCTCCGACAAGCCGTGGTACGAGTACCAGCTCACCGACAGCGCCCGCGAGCTTGTCGTCCCCGCCATCGCGGCCATCACGCGGTGGGCCGAAACCTATGCGACCGATACCGACGTCACGCACCACCCGCTGATGCACACGACGTGCGGCAACCCGACCAGTCCGTACCTCGCGTGCAGCAGCTGCCATCAGCCGGTCGAGGCTTCGACCCTGCGGCCGACGTCCACCGAGGAAGGCGGTGCCGGTCAGCGCGAGGGGTCCGCTTCCGCGGCGCCGGGCGGTCACGGTTCGAGCTCCCACTGATCACCTCGATCTGAAGGCGGGCAGGCCTAGTAGCGTTTTGGAACTAGTAGCGTTACGCTACTAGCAACTGAACGTTTCCTTGGTCATGGAGGACCGATCATGACGACGAACTGGCTCGAAGGGGTTACCGAGAAGCTGATCCCCACCTCACTGGGTCTGATCAACGTGCGTGTCGGCGGCCGTTCCGACGGCCCCGCCATGGTGTGCTGGCCGAGCCTGATGATGGACGGCACCATGTGGCAGTACCAGTACGAGCACTTCGCCCCGACCCACCGCGTTGTGCTCATCGACAGCCCCGGACACGGCAAGTCCGACGCGCTGCGCAAGATCATCGATCTCAAGGACTGCTCCGACGTGCTCGTCGAGATCCTCGACGCGCTCGGCATCGACAAGTGCATTCTGGTGGGCAACAGCTGGGGCGGCATGCTCGCCGGGGTCTTCCCGGCCCACTACCCGCAGCGGACCGCGGCGGCGATCGGCATCAACTGCACCGCCTCCCTGCCCACGACCGTCGAGAGCATCTGGGCCACCGCACTGTCCACGTTCCTCTCGCTGCACTCGAAGATGCCGCCGCTGGCTGCCAAGGCCGCCCGCGCCGCCTTCGCCGGCCCCACCGCCGAGGCCACCAACCCCGAGTTCACCGAGTTCACCGAGTTCGTGCTGCGCGACGACCCGAAGTCGGTGGCGTGGGCGCTGCGCAGCATCCTCATAGGCCGCAAGGACGAGCACCGCCGCCTGAACACCATCGGGAACGTGCCTGTCCTGATCATCGCCGGCGAGGAGGACAGCCAGTTCCCTGTGCACGTGGTGCGGAAGATGGCGGACGCCATCGAGGGCAGCACTTTCCGTGTGCTCCAGCACACCGCCCACCTCGCCGCCCGCGAGAACCCCGAGGGTGTCAACGCCGAGATCGACGCCTTCCTTGCCGCTCTGCCCGCCACGGTCTGATCGGGAGTCCACACATGGAAGACAACGCACGGGCGACGGCCGTGCCCGGCTGGGTCCTGAAGTTCATGGATGCCATCGACACCCTGGAGTTCGGCGAGGGCTTCGCGCCGCTGACCGAGGACACCGACATGTTCTTCGGCACCGCACACCTTCACGGCGTCGATGCCATCAAGGCGTTCTTCGTCAAGATCGACGAGCCGCTGATCATCACCCATGAGGTCCTGGAGTTCTGGTCCGCGGGCGACGGCGTCCGCCTGCTGCGCGGCGAGGCGACGATGGCCAAGAAGAGCGATCCGGACCAGGTGGTGCGGGCTCCGTTCATGCACATCTTCTACCTCGACCAGGAAGAGCCGGTCCGCATCCGGACACTCCGCGTCACCGCGGGACCGCTTGAGACCGACGCCGTGATGTGACCTCGCTCCGGGGTCTGCCGGCGAGTGCCCCGGGCCCCGGAACCGAGGATGGCGAGACCGGACAGGACGAGCACTGTCCGGTCTCGCCTCACTGCGGGGATCGGCCGACGATCCCCCGCAGGGACCACGACGCCCGCCACAGGGGGCGGCGGGGCGAGGGCTGCTTCGGGGTGCCCGCCCCGGCGCAGGCGCGAACCCACCCGAGCCAGCACTACCAGCATGCTTGTATTCGACTTCGCTCGCTTATATTGTGTAAGCATGCTTACGGACGGGCGAATTTCAGGTTCCCTCACCGCGAAGGTCGGTCAATGACGACTCTGTCCCTTCCCGACGCCCGCGCACTCGTCGCGGCCGCGCTGACCACATGCGGTTATTCCGCCACCGACGTCGAGACCATCGCCGACCACCTGCTCGACTGCGAACTACGCGGGCTGTCCTTCGGCGGGCTCGCCCGCGCGCTGTCCATAGCGGAGCGACGACGCACAACCGAGAGGCCGCCGCAGCCGATCCGGATCGTGGCCCAGACGCCGGTGTCCGCCACCGTGGACGGCGGCGACCAGGTGGGCTACCTCGTCGGCATGCACGCACTGGAGCTTGCCGTGGCGAAGGCCCACGCCCAGGGAGTCGCTGTCGTCGGCGCACGTAACACCTGGTACACCGGGATGTTCTCGTACTACCTCGAAAAGGCCGCGGCAGTCGGCCTCGCCGGGATGGTCGCGGGCAGCGGGCCGGCGGTGGTGGCCCCGCACGGCGGCACCGAGGGCCGGTTCGGCACCAACCCGATCGCGTTCGGTTTCCCGGCCACCCCGGCTCCCGTCATCTGGGACATCGGCACCTCCACCGTGATGTACGGGGAGGCGAAGCTGAAGGCGCGGCTCGGGGAGAAGCTGGCTTCCGGCCATGCCTACGACGCGGCCGGAGCCCCGACGCTCGACCCGGCCGCCGCGCTCGAGGGCGCGTTCGGCGTGTGGGGCGGCCACAAGGGCTCGGGGCTCGCTCTGGTCGTCCAGTTGCTCGGCATGATGTCAGGCGCCGCTGCTGATCCGTCCGGTGTTTCGGATTGCGGCTTCTTCATCGTGCTGTTCGATCCCGGTGCGCTCACCGACGCTGGCGACTACCGCCGACGGGTCGCGGCCTTCGCCGAATCGGTCCGCGCCACTCGTCCCGTCCAGGGCGGCAGCCCGGTCCGGGTGCCGTTCGACCGCTCGGTGGACTGCCGGGACGAGACGCTCCGGCGCGGCACCATCGACGTGCCCGAAGCGGTGGTCACGGCCTTGCGCCGGGAGGCCGCAGGTGTCTGAGGACGGCGCTCGCCGGCTCGGAGTTGGCCACCGCCCGGGCCGAACTGCGGACACGCCGGCCGCACCATTTCGCCCGGCACGAGGCCTGGCTCGCCCGCCCGCCCCGCTCCCGTAACGGATTCCACGCAGAAAGCTGAGGAAGCCATGATCGAATTCTTCACGGGGCTGCAGCCCCTTCAGGCTGGCGAGACCGATCCCGACCGAATGATCTCCAGGATCAAGGAACTGGACCGCTCGAAGGCCATTGACCGGGTCCTCGTCGGATACTCCTCCACCTGGCCGCACAACCACGCCACCGCACCGTTCGCGCTTGCGGCGTCGGAGAAGTTCTCGCCCATCGTCGCGCACCGCCCCGGGGTTATGGCGCCGGTGGCCGCCGCGCGCTACTTCGCCACCCTCGACGTGCTGGCCCGCGGGAGGCTCGCCGTCAACGTGGTCGTCGGCGGCTCCGACAAGGATCTGCGACGTGAGTCGGACGACCTGCCCAAGGCCGGACGGTACCGGCGGGCGGTCGAGTACCTCGACCTCGTGCGCCGCGCCTGGACCGAAACCGAGCCCTTCGACCACCACGGCGAGTACTACACGGCCGAGGCGGTGAAGCTGCAGACCAAGCCGGTGCAGGGCCAGGTGCCGATCTTCATGGGGGGCGAGAGCGCCGACGCCGTCGACTTCGGCGCCCGCCACGCCGACCTGTACATGCTCTGGGGGGAACCGTTCGCCGGCACGAAGGAACGCATCGACCAGGTCACCGCGGCGGCCCAGAGCTATGACCGCCCGATGCGGTTCTCGCTGAGCCTGCGCCTGTTCATCGGTGACACCGACGAAGACGCCTGGGCCCAGGCCCGTGCCGTGGAGCGGCAGATCGCCGAGGCCGCCGGAACGTCGACCTTCCTGCGCTCGTCGTCGACCGACACCTCCGTCGGGCGGCAACGGGCGCTCGCGCTCACCGACCACGAGTTGCACGACGACTGCTTCTGGACCGGGCTGACCAAGCTCCTGGGCGGCTTCGCCAACTCCCAGGCGCTGGTCGGCACGGAGGAGCGCATCCTGGACACCCTCGGCCGGTACCGGGACCTCGGAGTCGACACGTTTCTCGTGACGACTGGCGCGGAAGCGGCGTGGGACCCGTCGTTGGAGGGTTTCCTGGCCCGGGCGAAGAAGGAGCTGGCATGACGCCCACCATCGCCCGGGGCAATGGCGCCCCGGGCCTGGAGAGCTTCTCCGATCTCGCCGACGGCACGGTCGGCGGCCTCATCGCCGCCCGCGCCGAAGAACATCCGGACAAGCCCGCGCTGGTCTTCGAGGACAGCGAACTGGCCTACGGCGCACTCGACGCGGCGGTCACAGACGTGGCGCGCGGTCTCCTCTCGGTAGGTGCCGCCCCGGGCAGCTCGGTGGGGATCCTCCTGCCCAACCGGCCCGAATACCTGCTCGCCTGGCTCGGAGCGGCCCGTGCCGGCCTCATCGAGGTCCCGATCAACACCGCCTACAAGGGCTCCTTCCTCGACCACGCGATCCGCAGCACCGGTGTGCGCGTGCTGGTCACCGACGCGGCCCTGCTGGAACTCGTCGCCGACCTGCCCGAAATACCACCGACACTCAAGACTGTCGTGCTGATGGACGGCGACCGGCCCCACCGCATCCCGCCTGCGGTGACGGTACAGACCTGGAACGACCTGCTCGCAGTCGGCGATCCGGTGGCGGACCTCCCCGGCGTCGCGCCTAAGGACCCGGTCGCGACCATGCTCACGTCCGGAACGACCGGGCGGAGCAAGGGCGTGGTGTACCCGCACCTGATGCAGCTGGTCGCCGCGCGCGAGTGCGCGGTGCAGATGGCCACGACCGCCGATGAGCGGCTCTACACATGTCTACCGCTGTTCCACGGTGCCGCGCAGATCAACATATCCATGCACGCCTTCTACGCGGGGGCCACCGTGGTCCTCGGGCGCCGGTTCAGCGCCAGCAGGTTCTGGGACGAACTGCGCACCCACCGGGTCACCCAGTTCAACGCTCTCGGCTCTGTTCTGCCGATGCTCCTGGCGCAGCCCCCGTCCGACCGCGATCGCGACCACCGGGCGACGAAGGTGTTCGCCGCACCCGCCCCGCCCCAAGTGCTCCACCCCTTCGAGGAGCGCTTCGGCGTACACGTCGTCGAGGGCTACGGGCTCACCGAGATCAAGAACGTTCTCTACAACCCCCTTGGCGCCCGGAAGGTCGGCTCGCTGGGCCTGCCCACCGAATCGTCCCTCCTGGAGATCCACGACGAGTTCGGGAACCGTGCCGCGCCGGGCCAGGCCGGGGAGATCGTGTACCGGCCCCGCCTTGCGAACATCATGTTCTCCGGCTACCACCGCGATCCCGAAGCGACGCTCGCGACCATGAAGGATCTCTGGTGGCACACCGGCGACCTGGGCTACACCGACGAAGACGGCTACTTCTACTTCATCGACCGCAAGAAGGACGCCCTGCGTCGCCGCGGCGAGAACATCTCCTCCCACGAGGTCGAGTCGGTCCTGCTGGCCTACCCCGGCATCGTGGCCGCTGCCGCCGTCGGCACGCCGTCGGAGCTGGGCGAGGACGAGGTCCTCGCCGTCGTGCAGCTCGAACCCGGCCACGAGCCGGACCACACGGGCCTGTTCGCTCACTGCGACCGGTCGATGCCGCACTTCATGGTCCCCCGCTACTACCGCTTCGTGGACCGGCTTCCCGTCACACCCAACGGCAAGGTGCGCAAACACCAGTTGCGTGACCGGGGGAGCGCCGATGCCTGGGACGCGCTCGCCGCCGGGCTCAAGCCCACCCGCCACGCCTGAGGAAACGCCATGTCCCTACCCGACGCCGTACGCATCCGGGAGATCGCCCCCCGGTTGACCTTCCAGGACCATGCGGTCCCGACCGATGTCAAGATCGAACTCGTGCGGCGGCTCATCGACGCCGGTGTCCGCGCGTTCGAACTGTCCTCCTTCGTCAGGCCCGATCTCGTACCAGGCCTCGCCGATGCCGCGGAGGTGTTCGCCCGCGTGCCGCGAGTGCCCGGACTCAGCCTCGGCTGCTGCGTCGCCAATCTGCGCGGGCTCGCCCGCGCGGTCGACGCGGGGGCCGACACGGCGCACTTCCTGCTGTCCGCCGACGAGGAGTTCGCCCGCGCCAACATCGGACGGTCCACGCAGGACTCGATGCGCGAACTGGAGCGCATGGCCGCCTACGCGGCGGACCGGAACATCGTGCTCGGCACCTACGTCATCTTCGCCTGGGGTGGGCCGACCGGTCCCCCGCGGACCGGCGCGGATCTCGAACCGCTGGCCCGAGGGCTCCTCGACATCGGGGTGGACCGCTGGATTCTCGCGGATTCCTCCGGCTACGCGGCGCCGCCCCAGATGTGCGAACTAGTCACCGCCGCGCTCGCGCACGTGCCGCCGGGGAACCTGACGGTGCAGGTCCACGACGACCGCGGCATGGGCCTCGCCGCCCTGCTCCCACTTCTCGAACTCGGCATCCACGACATCGACACCTCCCTTGCCGGCAGCGGCGGCCACCCGGCGATGCCCGGCATCCAGGGGGGCGGTCTGTGCACCGAGGACGCCGTGCAACTGCTCGAACGGTCCGGGGTCGACACCGGTATCGACCTGCCCCGCCTGATCGAGACGGCGAACTGGCTCACCGGCGAGGTCGGCGTGCCCGGCGAGGGATTCGTCCGGCACACCGGCCCCATACTGAGCACCGCCCAGCCCGGCACACCCCTCTCCTTCACCTGGTGACACCCCATGAGCGTCTTTCGTCATGCACTTCAGCCACCCCGACCCACACCTGCCGGTTCAGCACCATTGCTCAAGGAGGACCAGTGACGGAAACCCCTGCGCCCACGATCGTCGTTGCCGGCGCCGGGCTGACCGGGCTCTCGGCGGCGATCTCCGCGCGCGAGGCCGGCGCCCGCGTGGTGCTGCTGGAAAAGGGCAGCCGCGAGGACGTCGGCGGGAACGCCGCCTTTTCCGGCGGGCTGTTCCTGTTCTGCTATGACGGGCCGGACGATCTGACGTCGATCACGGAGGACTTCGAGCCGGGCATGAAAGCCGACCGGATCGAGGCGCCCCCCTACACCCGCCAGGCCTACGCGGCCGAGTTGTCGGCGATGAGCGGCGGCCAAGCCGAGCCGCGGCTGGTCGATCGGCTCGCCGAGCGGTCGTTGGACACGGTCCGCTGGTTGGCCGCGAAGGGCGTCCGCTTCACGTTCAACCGAACCGTGGGGGCCGCGGTCCGCGACGGCGTCCTGCACGTTCCACCCGGCCAGATCCTGACGTGCACCGGCGAGGGAATGTCACGCGGGTTCGAGGTGATCCGGCCCCTGCTGGCGCACGCCGAGCGGATCGGCGTGGATATCCGCTGGTCCGCACCACTATTGGAGGTGGTGCGCAGCGACGGCCAGGTCACCGGTGCCGTGGTCGGCGACGGCGGCGAGACCGTGCCCGCCGACGCGGTGGTGGTCGCCACCGGCGGCTTCCAGGCCAGCCGGGAACTTCGCCGCGAGTGCCTGGGGCCGCAGTGGGAGACGGTGCGCCTGCGCGGTACCCGCCTGGCCACGGGCGACGGGATCCAGGCCGCACTTCGCGCCGGGGCGGAGACTGCCGGGGCCTGGGCGAGCTGCCATGCGGCCGCGGTCGACCCGACCATGCCCTCGCCGCAGCGCAGTGAGGCCTCACCGCCCTTCCCGCTGCACGGCTTCTGGCTCGGCGTACTCATCAACCGCGACGGCGAGCGGTTCGTCGACGAGGGCCCCGGCCCATGGGTCAAGAACTACTCGAAGATGGGCAAGGCCATCATGCGCCAGCCGGGATGCGAGGCCTTCGAGATCTTCGACCAGCGCACCGCGGCCCGGGTGGCCGACGAGTTCGCCGGCGCAGCCGAGCCCATCGTCGCGCACAGTGTCCCGGAGCTCGCCGAGCGGATCGGGGTGCCCGCCGACCGGCTGGCGCACACGTTCGAGACGTTTAACAACGCCTGCCCGTCGGGTGACGGCGCGACCGAAGGTCGCGGCACGACCGGCATCACACCGCCCAAGTCGGGTTGGGCCTCGCCCCTCGACCAGCCACCGTTCGTCGCCTACCACGCCGTCGCGGGGCTCACCTTCACCTTCGGCGGGGTCCGGATCGACCCGGACGGGCGGGCGCTCAGTGCGGACGGGACGCCGGTGCCCGGTCTGTACGCGGCCGGCGAGGCTGTGGGCGGCCTGTTCTACGGCGATTATCCCGGTGGTGCCGCCCTCATGCGCGCCGCGGTGTTCGGCTGCGCGGCCGGAGCCACCGCCGCGCAGGAAGCGAAACCTGCTCCTCACCCGGCCTGAGGAGCGCGGAGCAGGCCGGACAGGGACGGGCCGCGGTAGAGCTCGTCGATCCGGCGCACCATCGCCTGGCTGCCTGCCCGCCCGCACCTCGGGTGGGCAGGCAGCCAGGTGGAATCAACCGTTGACTTCGTCAGCGGTCATTCGCGTGTCTACTCCTCGGGGCGGCCCATGTCCCGGAGTTCGTTCTCCACCACGAGCGCGGCCTGCCGCAGGCGGCCATCAGTGGCGATGATGTCCTCCTGTCCCAGCGTGGCGTTCAGTGTTTCGCTGATCTTGAGGACCTCGTCGCTCATTTCGTCCAAGGCGGCCAGGCCCGCCTCGGTGACCTGGAGCGAGAGCGCCCGTTCACTCTCGGGATGTGCGTCGCGGGCCACGAAGCCGCGGTTCACCAGTTGCGTGACCATCCGCGTCATGGTCTGCGGCCGCGCGTAGCAGCGGCGTGAGAGCTGGGCGAGGCTGAGATGAGGCTGATTGGCCAGGATGCGCAGGGCAGTATAGCTGGACAGCGTCATCTTCCACGGACGCAGTCGCGTGTTCCCGATCCTGGTGACCGCCCGCTCGAACCGGAAAACGGCATCGATCATCGAGGAAGCCTCGTCCATGCCGGCGGTGGCCTCGTTCGACGAGCGACCGTCGTCGAACGGATTGATGTAGGGCAGAGCGCGTGTCACCCGTGCAGCATACGGCCTGCTGGACCAGAACATCAGCAAGCTTGCAATAATGTAAGCATGCTTCTAGTGTGTAAGTATGCTTACATCAGACTCTCGGTGCCCGGTCCTCGACACCGCGCGTTTTCGGGCCGTCCTCGGGCACTTCCCCAGTGGCATTACCGCCATCACTTCGCGCGATGTGCAGGGCAGGCCGGTGGGCATGACGGTCGCCTCGTTCACCTCGGTCTCCCTCAGCCCTCCGCTGGTGGCGTTCCTGCCCGGCAAGACGTCATCGACATTCCCGGTCATCGCCGAGCGCGGCACCTTCTGCGTGAACGTTCTCGCCGCCGACCAGGAGTGGATCTGCCGTGCGCTGTCGGTGTCGGGAGGCGACAAGTTCGCCGAGGTGTCCTGGCGGCCCGGGCCGCACAGCGACCCGGTCATCGACGGCGCGGTCGCCTGGATCGGCTGCACGATCGAAGCCGTACACGATGCCGGTGACCACCACATCGTCATCGGACGTGTCGACGACCTCGACGCCGACAGCACGGCGTCACCCCTGCTGTTCTTCCAAAGCCGCTACAACCGACTCGTATCCGCCTGATCGGCGAGCACCGCGCAGTCCCACGGGACGACCTCAGAACCGGGGCTGCCTCAGTTCGTTGATCGGAGAAGGGCCATCACCATGGACTGCGGAGTCCCGCGCGAGCTGCTCGACGATCTCACGGCGGAGTTCGACTCGCTGCGGGCACTTGTTCCCTCGGGGACAAACCTGCGGCGTCCAACCCCGGCCGCCGGTTGGGATGTTGGAGCCAGCGTGTCCCACCT
Source organism: Streptomyces violaceusniger Tu 4113 (assembly GCF_000147815.2). NCBI lineage: Bacteria > Bacillati > Actinomycetota > Actinomycetes > Kitasatosporales > Streptomycetaceae > Streptomyces > Streptomyces violaceusniger. The sequence goes on from NC_015957.1 coordinate 4,945,121, forward strand.
GATCGGCTGCGACCTGCTGGCCGAGGAGGCGGTGGGCGACCCCGGTGAATTCCGGCGTGCCCGTCCTGCGATGGACGTGGGTCTTGCCGAGCTCCTCGAAGGTCACATCACAGCCCGCCAAGATCTCCCGGTGGAGCAACTGCGACAGGAATGGGCCGACGCCTTCGCGGCATTGCTGAGGGCTTTCACGTCCTCGCGTCGGGGGCAGAAGGTTCCCTGGTTCGGGCCGCCGATGAGCCCGGCGACGCTGGCCACAGCTCGTCTCATGGAGTACTTCGCTCACGGCCAGGATGTCGCCGACGCCCTGAAGATCGTCCGCCGGCCCACGGACCGGCTCCGGCACGTCTGTCACCTCGGGTTCGTCACCTTCGAGTTCAGCTTCGCCAACCGCGGCCTGCCCGTGCCGCCGTCTCCACCGCGCGTCGAACTGCGCCTGCCCAGCGGCCGGTCATGGGCCCGCGGCCCGGAAGGCGCCGATGCCGTCGTCACCGGCGACGCGCTCGACTTCGCCCTGGTGGTGACCCAACGCAAGCACCGCCTCGACACGTCCCTGACCTGCCGAGGCGAGGTCGCTGAGCAGTGGCTCGCCATCGCCCAGTGTTTCGCAGGCCCGCCCGGACCGGGGGCTGGGGGCTAGGTGGCTCACTAACCTCGGGCTTTCATGAGGCGGTCTGTCCGACAGGTGGTCAGGTAAGCAGAAAACATCTCTGACCAGCGAGAACCAAGCCATATCCGCGGCCCTCGCCCCCTGGCGGAAGCGCCGAGCAATCCACAACCCTGGCAAGATACTTCCTGGCCCAGCTGCCGAAGAGGTACCGGCGGGGACGGCAGACCCTCAACCGCGCCGACTCCGGTGGCGGCACCCACGAGTTCGTCTCCTGGCTCGCCCGGCCGGGCCGCCGGCTGTCCTACTCCGTCGGAATGACCATCACCGACACCATCCACCAGCACATGCGTCACTTCCGCCATGTAGAGCGCTCAGTCACATTGGGTGTGACTGAGCGCGGGAAGAGCGACCACTTCGTCACCCCTCGAGGCCTGACTTCAACCGCGGCACAGACGGCCACATCGGCACCCCTCCCGTCCAAGCCGGGGACGGTCAGGGTCGCAGGGCGTTGGCGACGAGCCGGTCTTGATCTGGCCGCAGCCGGCGGCGACGGCGAGGTCGGCGATGGTGGTGTCCTCGGTCTCGCCGGAGCGGTGGGACATGACGACGGTGTAGCCGGCGCGGTGGGCGGTGGCGACGGTGGCCAGGTCTCGGTGAGGGTGCCGATCTGGTTGACCTTCACCAGGATCGAGTTGGCGATGCCGTCTCGGATGCCCGCGCGCAGCAGTGTCTCGTTGGTGCAGAAGACGTCGTCGCCGGTGAGCTGGCAGCGGTTGCCGAGGCGGGCGGTCAGGTCACGCCAGCCGTCGTGGTCGTCCTCGGCCATCGGGTCCTCGATGGAGGCGACGGGGTAGCCGTCGACGAGGGTGGCGAGGTAGTCGGCGTGTCCGGCGGGGGTGCGGCGGATGCCCTCGCCGGTGTAGTCGTAGGTCTCGTTGTGGAAGAACTCCGAGCTGGCCGGGTCCATGACGAGGGTGATGTCGGTGCCGGGCTTGTAGCCGGTCTGTTCGATGGCGCGTACGACGAGTCCAGGGCCTCGTCGGCGGTGCGCAGGTTGGGTGCGAAGCCGCCTTCGTCGCCGACGTTCACGCTGTGGCCGGCGGCGATCAGGCTGCCGCGCAGGGTGTGGAAGACCTCCGAGCCCATGCGGACGGCCTCGGCGAAGGTGGCCGCGCCGATCGGGGCGATCATGAATTCCTGGAAGTCCAGCGGATTGTCCGCGTACGCGCCGCCGTTGACGATGTTCATCATGGGCACCGGCAGCAGGCGGGCGTCGACTCCGCCGACGTAGCGGTACAGCGGCAGGCGGTGGGCGGTCGCGGCGGCCTTGGCGGTGGCCGGGGAGACGCCGAGCAGGGCATTGGCGCCGAGCCGTGATTTGGTGCCCGTACCGTCCAGCTCGATCATGGTGTGGTCGACGGTCGCCTGGTCCTCGGCGTCGAGTCCGGTCACGGCGTCCGCGACGGTCTCGTTGACGGCGTCGACGGCGCGCCGTACTCCCTTGCCGTGGAACCGGGCCGGGTCGCTGTCGCGCAGTTCCACCGCCTCCCTGGCCCCGGGGGAGGCACCCGAGGGGACGGCCGCGCGGCCGAGTGAGTCGTCCTTGAGCTCCACGTCCACCTCGACGGTCGGATTGCCCCGGCTGTCGATTGGTCGTCGTCTCACCGGCCCCCGAGGACACCGTCGAGGGCCAGGTTTTCACGATCAGCGACGCCGAACTGGCCATGGCCGACGCCTACGAGGGCGACGACTACGCCCGCGGCACGGTGACCCTGCGCCGGGATCCCGTGCGTGGGCGTATCTGGGGCGCGCGAGCGACACGCCCGGCGACCCGGCTGTCCAGGTGCCCGGCGAACACGGTGGCGGGGTGGATGCGAACGATGGTGCCGGGGAGCCTGTGAGTGTGCGGGAGTGGCTGCGCGGTCTGGAGGTATTCGCGGGACCGCTGGCGGATTTCGACCCGGCCGGCGCACCGGCAGAGCCCGTCGACTTGTTCCTGGGCTGGCTGGGGGAAGCGGTCGCGGTGGGCGTGCCCGACGCGCACGCCATGACCCTGTCGACGATCGGCGAGGACGGCGGATCGGACGCGCGGGTGCTCATCCTCAAAAACGTGGACGGCGACGGCTGGCAGTTCGCCGTCCACGCCCACAGCCCCAAGGGCCGCCTCCACAACCGGCTGCGCTACGAACGTCCCGACCGTCACGGCCCGTGGGAGCGCCACCCGCTGTGGCCGTAGCCGCACAGGCGGAAGACGGACTTCAGGGCCTGAGGGCGAGTTCGGCGCCGCGGGCTTGCGAGCAGCAGATAGCACGGCGTCCGGTTTCCTCGAGCATGCGAACTTTCCGCTTATTTCTTGATCTCGTAGCGCAGAACTGCGACGCCGTTTTCGAAGGGTGTGGCCTCGACCAGCTTCAGGTCTTGCCGATCTTCGAAAATGCGCGTTCCCTTGCCCCGCGACGCCGGGCAGACGAGCAGGGTGATCTCGTCGACGACGCCGGCGACCAGCAGGGAGCGCATGAGTTTCAAGCTTCCCCACAGCCAGATGTCCTTGCCGCTCTGCTCCTTGAGCTCCCGGATGGTGGCGGCCGGGTCGCGCGTCACGGTCGCGGGGGGAAAGTCGCCCCAGGGGGCGTCATCCAGCTTCGACGAGGCGACGAACTTGGTAAGGTTGTTGAGCTTCTCGCCGTACTCGCCCTGCTCGTCGGCGTACGGCCAGTAGTCCTTGGCCTGGGCGTAGGTATTGGCGCCGAGAATCAGAGTGTCGACCGAGTCGACGAACCCCATCACAGTTGCCTTGAACGCAGGGTTGGTGGCATCGGAAAAGGGCTCCCCTGACACGAAGCTGAGCCCGCCGTCCTCCTCCGCGACGATGTTGTCGACGGTAACCCACTGCTGGACTATGAGTTTTCGCATCACTGACCGTTCCTTTCGAGTATCTGTCGGATGAACAGGTCCCCCGGAGCGGAGCGGGGCGAGGCGCAGGCGAGCTCGCGCTGCGCTGGAGGTGAAGGTTGGCGGCAGTCCGGAACGTCGGCACGGACACGGCGGAGTGGCAGGGCCCATTCCGGCCGCATTGATCTCAGGCGTGCTGACGTGCGGCCCGCTGCCGGATCACCTCCTCGATCGCGGGGGGCAGGGTGGTTTCGAAGTCGATTTCGGGGCGTTCTTCGTGGTGCACAGGACGATCTCCGAGCCGTTCCAGGCGAACGCGATCGGGATACTGCGTGGTGTGCCATCCCTGGCGACGTAGGCCAGCCGGGTCAGGTCGCGGGCCAGCAGGTCCTGGCTGATAAATCGGTTCAGGATCTCGGTGATCTCGGTCGGCTGCATGGTGATCGCTCCTTCGTCGGCGTCGTCGAGCGACGTGTCCGTGGCCGCTCGTGTCCCTGGGACGGAGCCGGCCGGACGTTCTCGACATCCGAGGCGCACGCATTCTCGAAGGCGGGCCACCACTCCGAGAGGGATCTCGGTGGAGACATCACCGCGGTCTCGGTGCCCAGCGCCACATCGAGGTGGTTGCGGCGAAAGGCCCTGGTCATGCTGCGGGCGTATGCGCTTGTGTCCCCGTCGGGGCGGCGACGGGTCAGGCGGTCGAGGCAAGTGCTCGGGTGACGGCCGAGATTCCTGGGGTCGGTCTGCCGGGAAGCCGCGCCACGAGAACGCGGCGGACCTCGGGGGGCACGCCGTCGACGTGCAGCAGTCTCACGCCGGACGGCAGCACGCTCGACATGCGGGACGGGACAGTCGTCACGCCGAAACCGCTGGCGACCAGCTCCAGTTTCGTCAGCCAGTCGCGTGCGGTGTGGACGATGCGTGGCCGTCCGGGCAGGCCGGGCCAGACGCCGAGCAGCGGCTCGGAGTTCGATGACGGGGTTGCGATCCAGGGGGCGTCGACGAGTTCGTCGATGTGTACGGAGGCGCGGCCGGCGAACACGCCGGCCGCCGGCACTCCCACGAGCAGTTCGGTGTCCTCGACGGCGTCGATGTGCAGCCGGGGTGACTCGCCGTCCGAGGGCCGGTGCGGCGGGCGGGACGTCAGCATGGCGATGTCGATCGAGCCCGCCCGCAGAGCCCGGATCAGGGCGGGCGTGGTGCCCTCGCGCGTGGTGACGGTGACCTGTGGGCTGGCCGCTGCGAGCCGCGTGAGCGCGGTGGGCAGGATCACTGCGCCGGCGCTCATGAAGAGCCCGACCCGCACCAGTTCGCTCTGCGAGGCGGAGCCGGTGAGGTCGCTCTCGGCCGCCGCGACGGAGTCCAGGATGGTGCGGGCGTGCCGCAGCAGGGTCAGCCCGGCGGGCGTGAGCCGCACCCCGTCGGGGCGGCGCTCGAACAGGACGGCGCCCGCGCTCCGTTCGAGAGCCACCGCCTGGCGCGAGACCGCCGACTGTGTGTAGCCGAGCCGGGAGGCCGCCGCGGTGAAGCTCCCCGACTCGGCGACCTGCCGCAGAACCCGTAGAGCCGTACTGGAGAAGTCCATGCGTCATACGCATACCACGGATGCCAGATCTTCGCTTGGCGCATGTCCTCCGCGCTTCTAGCCTCGGAACGAGCCATCAAGGAGGTCGGCAGATGAGAGCAGCAGTTCTGACGGAGTTCGGTGCCCCGCTCACGGTGCGGGAGATACCCGATCCGGGGGCGGGCGGCGGCGAGGTGGTGGTCGAGGTCCTGGCGGCGAGCGTCCCGCCGTACGCCGACGAGGTCTTCAGCGGCCGGCGGAACTACCCGCTCGAACCCCCCGTGGTACCCGGCCCCGGCGGCGTGGGGCGGGTCGTCGGCGTCGGCCCGGACGCCACCCGGCTGCGCGTCGGCGACCTGGTGTGGTGCGACAGCACCGTCCGTTCCCGCGACGACGCGCTGACCCCCGACATCACGCTGCTGGGCTGGAGTTCCCGCGGCGAAGGCGGCGCCAGGCTCGCCCGACACCTGCACGACGGGTCCTTCGCCGAACGCATGCGGGTGCCGACGGAGAACGTCTACCCCCTGCCCGCGGAAGCGGGGCACAACCTGGCGCGCTGGTCCTCGCTCGGCGTGTACACCATTTCCTACGGCGGACTGCTGGCGGGCGGACTCGAAGCCGGCGAGACGCTGCTCGTCAGCGGGGCCACCGGAAACCTCGGCAGCGCCGCCGTCGCCACTGCGCTGGCCATGGGGGCGGGCCGGGTGATCGCGCCGGGCCGCAACCACGCCGTGCTCGACCTGCTCGTCGACCGGTTCGGCCCGCGCGTGCGACCGGTCCAACTGACCGGCGACGAGGCCGCCGACCGCGCGGCGATGTCCGCCGCGGCCGAGGGTCCGATCGACATGGTGCTCGACCTGCTTCCGCCTTCCGCACCCAGCTCGGTGGCGCGTGCGGCGGCCATGACCGTCCGCGAGTACGGCCGCGTAGTCCTCATGGGCGGCGTCGGCATGCTCGGCGGTGCGGACCTCGCGCTTCCCTATCCGTGGATCATGCGCAACTCGGTCACCCTGCGCGGGCAGTGGATGTACCCGCGCGCCGCGAACGTCGGCATGATCCGGCTCATCGCGTCAGGTGCGCTCGATCTCGATCTCGAACGGGTCCGCACCTTCGGACTCGACGCCGTCAACGAGGCCGTCACCTACGCCGCGACGCACAGCGGGCCCTTCGACCGCACCGTCCTCACCCCGCCCGCCGGCTGACAGGGTCGACTGACCTCTGCATGCGATGTGCCGGTTTCGGGGAGCCGCTCCGTCCTCGAAACATCCGCCGCATGCCGTCGGTGACGGTGACACCGGGTCTGACCGTGTTCGCGGAGATGCCGGATCCGGTCATGTGCCGGGCCAGGCTGATCTCATGTTGACCGCCGCCGCTTTCGCCGCCGAATGCTCGACCATGTTCGGCGACGGAGTCGTCGCGGCCCGGCTGCCCGCATTGACCACCCGCCCACGCCCCCGCCCGTGCGTGGGCATCCGGGGATCCCGGTGCTCGTCGTCCGCACGGGCCGCGGCCGGTGTCCGGCTGTGCTGCTCGGATGCGGTTCGGGCTGCCGCACGGTCGTATACGGGGCCGACGGGAGTCCGGGGGAGCTGTGCTTCTGGGGGGTCACCGGGGACTGACCGCGCGCCCCGCCCGGGCGGGCGGGGGGCGCTTGTGGCCGGGCGGGTTACAGATCCGGGTAGGCGAATTCGTCGGCGGGGCCGGTCGGGGAGGAGTAGCCGTTGGACACGACGGTGATGTTGACGGTCGAGGGCTTGCCGATACCGGTGACCCCCTTGGGCGCGTTGACGACGATGGTGTCGGGTGGGGTGATGCTGGGGCCGGTGGCCTGCACGCCGGCGAAGAACACCTTGGCGTCGGAGCCGAAGTTGACGCCGGTGATCTGTACGGAGGTGCCGGCTGTGCCGGTGTCCGGGCTGATGGCGGTGACCCGCACCGGGGAGGGGCCGCCGTAGGCGAACTGGGCGGTGGGTACGGCCGGGGAGGTGCCCAGGCAGGTGGTGACCCGCACCGCCGCCACGCCGATGCCCTCGGGCGCGGTGGCGGTGATCGTGGTGCCGGCCGAGCCGACGGTGAGGTCCGCGCACGCGAACGGGCCGAAGTCGACCATGGCGCCGGTGCCGAAGCCGGTGCCGGTGCCGGTGACTTGGGTGCCGGCCCCGCCGGTGTCGGGGCTGAGGCCGGTGACCTGCGGGCTGGCCGGCAGGGCGGGGGCGTCGAGCAGGCTCAGGTAGGTGTTGTTGCCGTGCTGGTAGGCGGCCTGGCCCATGAAGTCCTGCAGGGAGTGCCTCTGCAGGTTCGGGTCGTTGGTTCCGTAGCCGCTGTTCAGCTGGGTGCACGGGCCCGGCTGGGTGTAGGTGTTGGGGCCGGGCAGGGAGGCGATCGCGGTGATGACGGCCTTGGTGTCGACGTCGGCCACCGGGCCCTTGCCCGGGTACCAGCTCTTGGCGGTGTCGATGCTGGTCCAGGCCAGCGGCACCAGGTCGTAGCAGTTGACGTAGCGTTCGTTGACGGCCCAGGACAGGGCGGGGCCGGTGAGGTAGTTCGCGAAGTCCGGGCCGCCGGCGGTGGGCGCGGCGAAGGTGTAGAGGCCGAACGCCGGGGCGGTGGCGCTGGGCCAGGTCAGCGTCTGCAGGTAGGGGGCGACCATGGTGGCCAGGCAGCCGCCGAGGCTGTGGCCGATCACCAGGACCGTCGGGTTCGCCGGCGCCGCGGCGAGCGCGCCGGACAGCGCCTGCACCAGGGTCAGGCCCGCCGCGCTCATGGCCATGACCTGGCTGAATGCCTCCATCGCGCCTTTGGAGACGTAGACCGGGCTCTGCGGTTTGCCGACGGCGGTGAACGGGACGACGGTGCCGACGTCGAGGTCCTCCAGCAGGTCGGTCACGTTGCCGACCGTGCCGCGCAGCACCACGGCGAACTGGTTGGAGCAGTCGGTGGACTTGGCCAGGTAGGCCATGTTCGCGTTGTCCTCGCTCAGCGCGGCCCACAGCAGGCTCCAGTTGCCCTGGGTGGCGAGGCCGGGGTCGGCGAGCTGCTGGTTGATGCCCAGGATGACCCGGGTGCACTGCTCGGCGACCGATTCCCCCGACGGGCGCGGAGTCGCGGCGGTCGCCGCGATCCCGGCCAGGGTCATCGCCACCTGGGCCGTCGCCACCTGTGGCGTTGCCTGGGCCGCCCGTGCGCTGTGTCGCGTCGACATGCTCAGCTCCCTCGGATTTCACCCGGCCCCGCCGGACGGGTCGTGCGCAATCTAGTTTCGGCGGTGTGCGCCGCATCGATCCGAGGGCATGTCGGCGCCGAGCGACACACGGGTGGACGAGCCCGGCGGCGCGGCGCCCGCGCCCGCGCGCCTCTCCGCGGGCCTGCTTCCTGGCGGGCCGGTCAGAGCGCGGCGGCAGTCTGCGCCCGCGCCTGCCCCAGCCGGGGTGCGGGGTGCGGGGTGGCCAGGGGCGCCGAGGCGGCGGCGCAGCACAGCGCCGGTGATGGCGATTCCTGGAAACCGAATTCCCCAGGGTCTGCTCGATTCCCCACTTGGTTGTGCGGTGGACGACGAGGACGGGGCAGCGTCCCGGACCGCCTTGGCTCAGCCCAGTGCGTCCACCAGGGCGGTGACGTAGGCATCCAGCCGCTCCTCCACGGCTCGCGTCGTCAGCTCTGCCCTCCCTGCCTCCCGCCATGACTGCGCCACCAACCGCACGTCTTCTGAGAACGCCAGCCCGTCCTGCACCTGCCAGTACAGCCGCTCGCTCGCGGTCGCGGCCAGCACCCCGCCGGCCTCCTCATACGCCTCGGCGAACCGCAGACCCCACGCCGGGCCGTGCAGCAGCGCGAGATTGGTGGAGCAGTGCGCCACATCGAGATCCGCCGGGCCCCAGGAGGTCGCCGCCCAGTCGACGACGCCGGTGATCCGGGCACCAGCCGGCCTAGAAGGCGGCACGTCGAACAGCACGTTGCCGGGGTGGAAGTCCCGATGCAGGAATAGCCCTTCATAGGGCGGCGCGGGCCTGCGAATCACGTCGATCGCCGCAGCCCATGCCCCCGCGTCGGCGCCCTTCGGAGTCACGACGGTGTCGGCGGTCGTCAACGCCACATACTCCCGGGGCCGCACGGCGGGTCGCACCGCGTGGATCGCCACGAGCTGACGGGCCAGCAGAGGGACGCGCGTCTCCAATCCCTCATCGTCGAGGACCGTCCGGCCCGCCAGATGTGTCATCAGGAGGGAGAGATACGCGCAATGCGTGGCGGTCGGATCAACCGCGACCAGTCCAGGAGCGGGCACGCCGGTCCCCGTGAGCAGGGTCAGGGCGCCGGCCTCCCTGTTCAGCCAGTCCTCGGCGTGCTCCACGTTGACGAAGCTCCGCAGTACCAGGTCACGGGTGCCTCCGTCCCGCGTGCCGATGGTCAGCCTCCGCATTTCGGCAGTGATGCCGCCGTGCAGCGCTTCGGTTCTGACGATCCGTTCGCCGACCTCCAGGTGCCGGCTCACCCAAGCCAGTGTCAACGGTCGGACAGCCGCCGTCTCATCGTGGTTGGTCACCATGCCACTTCATCATCCGGAGTGCGGCACGCGCGAAGGTTTATGTGAGGCGATGGCCGTGCTGCTCAGTCGGGAACTCCACCGGCGCGAGCGAGGGATGGGTCGGGGTGGTGTTGGTGGTTGTCGGTGGTGGGGGAGGGGCGGCACTGGTTTCGGAGGGTGTTGACGCTGGCTGTCCGGTGGGACCGCTTCCCGCCCTGCGGGTGCCCGGGAAGAAGGTTCGCTGCTCCCACCTGACCAGACGCCCGACCGATCGTGCTTTTCTTGCAGGTCGGGGCCGTGTGGTGTGGCTTGCATGATGGATATCGCGCTGATCACCGCTGGGCAGCTGCACCACTCCTTCCTGCGTCAGGTCCTCGTGGCGACGGCCGTCGACCGGCTCGCGAGATGTTGAAGAAGGCGCAGCAGGAGGCCGGCGTTCCGCGTGGGTGATGGATACCGGGACATCGCCTACGTCAAAACACCACGCGGAACAGCTCAGCCCACATCGTCGACGCCCCTCCGCCACTGGCGAGAACAACGCGAACCCGGGCCGACGAGGCACGGCGCGGGAGGCCGCTTCAACGAATGCGGGCTGGCCTGTCTGGGCGCTCGGTGGGCGAGAGGCCGTCCGGCCGGAGCAACGTTTCCAGCCCGTCGGACCTGCACCAGTCTCTGCTTTACCGCTGCCTGAGCTGTTTGCGGTTGGCTGTCAGGATTTCGTCGGACAGTCCGGGGTCGGCCTCGGCGACAGCGCGGGAGACCACCAGCGCGCCGACCATCTGGCAGAACAGCGCCACTGCCTGTTCGCGGGCTTCTGCCGCAGTCGGTTCGGTGCCGGATTGGTGCGCGCGATCGAGCACCATCTCGGTGATGGCGCTGAAGTATCCCTCAAGTCCGCGTCGGTACTCGGCCTGAGATGTGGCGCCGTGGCGTCCGGCATCAACTGCCAGGGCGGCTGAGGCGCAGCCGGATTCCGGATGATCACGGTGGGCGGCCGTCACGTATACGTCGACCATGTCGTGCAGGGCTGCCCGGGCGGAGCGGGGATGTGCCTCGCGGATGGCGGCGAGCGCGTTGAGCGAGTCGGCGAAGCCCTGACGGTAGACTTCGAGGGCGAGGTCTTCCTTCGAGGAGAAGTGGTTGTAAAACCCTCCGTGCGTCATCCCGGCGGTCTTCATCAGCTCCTCGATGCCGATCCCGTCGACGCCGTGCAGCCTGAAGCCTTCGCCTGCCGCCCGGACGATCTTTTCGCGGTTGAGCTTCTTCTGCTCCTGGGTGATGCGTGGCACCTCGGACACACCTCCTCGACAAGACGGCACCGCTGCGTGCGGGCCGAGTTCGACATCTCGCCCATTTTGATGCTACCTGACATCAAAGAAGGTGTCCACGCATGCGCTCCGGCTTGACAAGTAATGATGCTGCTGACCATTATAAATTTTGATGATGAACGACAGTAAAGAGGCGGGTTGGACCCGCGAACCGCGTGAACACCTTGAGAGGAAGACGCTGGTGGACTTCGGAATGATCGGAGCGGGCACGATCGGGCAGGGCATCGCCGGGCATCTCGTGACGGCAGGTCATCGCGTCGTCCTGAGCAACAGGCGCGGCCCGGACACACTGAGTGACACGGTGGCGCGGCTGGGGCCGCTGGCCACCGCCGGAACAGTCGCCGAGGCAGCCGCGGCCGAGATGGTGTTCCTCGCAGTCAGGTGGCCGGACATCCCTGCCGCGCTGGCCGACGTGTCCTCATGGGACGGCCGGATCCTGGTCGACACCAGCAATCAGGTTGTTGGCCTGACACCGAGAGACTATGTCGACCTCGGTTCGGAGACGGGCAGTGAATTCGTCGCCCGCCACGCTCCGGGCGCACGTGTGGTCAAGGCTTTCAACACGCTGTACGCCCAGTACATCGTGCCCGACCCGCGGCACGCAGAAGGCCGCCAGCTGCTCTTCTATGCCGGGGACGACGCGGACGCGAAAGCAGATTTCTGTGCGGTTGCCGACGAGATCGGCTTCGCGCCGGTGGACGCCGGGTCGTTGCGGGAAGGCGGCCGGCTGATGCAGGTCGGCGGCGGCCTGCTCTCGGCCCTGCACGCTCTCAAACAGGACTGAACGGAGAAGATCATGACCCAGCACGACAGGGGCATCATGTGAAAGCCCTCGCTTACGAAAAGGCCCACTCGCTCGACGCGTTCGCCATTGAGCTCATCGACGCCGCGGAACCACGGCTGCGCGACACGGATCTGCTCGTCGGGATCTGCGCCGTGGGAATCAATCCGGGCGAAGCGGCGATCCGGCAGATGCGCAGCGCTGAACCGGGCGGACGAATCATCTTGGGGTGGGAGTTCGCCGGGGTGGTGGAAGCCGTGGGACCGGAAGCCACGGGCTTCGCAGTCGGCGACCGCGTCATGGGCACCGGAGACATGACACGAGACGGCGCCTGGGCGGAGCGGCTCACGGTCGACCATCGTGTGGTGGCGAGGATTCCGGACCAGCTGTCCTTCTCAGACGCCGCGTCCTTGCCCATCGGCGGCCTCACGGCCTGGGAAGCACTGTTCCGCGATCATGACGGCTTGGCGGCGGGAATCGACCGGGTGCTGATCGTCGGCGGCGCCGGCGGCGTGGGGACGCTGGCGACACAGCTCCTGAAGAGCAGGACCTCGGCCCTGGTGGCGAGCACGGCCTCGCGTCCCGAATCACGCGAGTGGTGCACGAGGATGGGAGCGGATGTGGTCGTCGACCACACCGGAAACGTGCCCGGTCAACTACGTGACGCCGGTGTCGACCGGATCGACCTGGTGTTGTCCACTTCGGGGACCATCGGCAATGCCGGCTGGATCGCCGAGATCCTGCGGCCATTCGGTCACCTTGCCGTCATCGATCTGGACGGTCCCCTCGATCTTGGACCGCTCGCCGGTAAATCCGTGTCGCTGCACACCGAAACCGTCTTCAGCAAGATCATGGCCGGTGGCGACACCGCCAGCCAGGGCAGAATCCTCGCCGAACTGGCAGCGGATGTCGTCGCGGGCCGGCTGCGTCCCATCGCCACGACGGTGCTCGACGGCCTGAGTGTGGACACGATGAGAGCAGCCCACGAACTGGCCGAGAGCAGGCGGACGATCGGGAAGACCGTGATCAACATTTGAGCCCGTCCGTCTTCTCTGGTATCGGTACCAGCAGCACGGCCCCGGCCTGGGACACCACCCCACAGCCCCCCCGCCCTCGACGCGGACGCGTGGATAGGACCCGATACGCTTCTTCACTTGGGAAGTGCCTCCGACGGTGGCAGGAACAAGGACCTCGACACTCCTCATTCTTGCTGGTCAGAGGCACTTTTCGCTTACCTGACCACCCGTCGGGCAGCCCGCCTCATGAAAGCGCGAGGTTAGCCGGGTGGCATCCCCGAAGCGGGACGCCGACGTCTGGGAAGGTCAAGCGGCCGCGCCGGGAACAGCCGGCCCGGTCGGCACCGTTGCATCGACCGAGGGACCGGCGTCGCAGGGGTGGGAACAAGGTCATCCGCCCCGACTGGATCCGGGCCCCGGGATTGCGGAACACTCGCCGCGCACTCGGACCAAGACGTTTTTCTGCAGGAGGACTGTTTTTATGACTGACCGGCCCTTGACGCTCATGGCAGTGCATGCCCACCCCGATGACGAGGCCACCGGGACCGGAGGGGTCCTCGCGCGGTACGCGGCGGAAGGCATCCGCACGGTTCTCGTGACGTGTACCGACGGCGGTTGCGGTGATGGACCGGGAGGTGTCAAGCCGGGCGATCCCGGGCACGATCCAGCGGCCGTTGCCTCGATGCGCCGTCAAGAACTCGAAGCGAGCTGTGACGTCCTGAAGATCAGCGATCTGGAGATGCTGGACTATGCCGACTCCGGGATGACGGGCTGGCCGAGCAACGACGCCCCTGGATCCTTCTGGCAGACCCCCGTGGAGGAAGGCGCCGCCCGACTCGCGGAACTCATGCGGCACTACCGACCTGATGTGGTCGTCACCTATGACGAGAACGGCTTCTACGGCCACCCCGACCACATCCAGGCCCACCGCATCACGATGGCGGCGCTGGAGATGACCGAGCTGACACCGAAGGTGTACTGGACGACGATGCCCCACTCGATGATGCGGCGGTTCGGGGAGATCGTGCGCGAGTTCCATGAGGACATGCCGGAGCCGGATCCTGCCGAGGCCGCCGCGATGGCCGAGATCGGCCTCCCCGACGATGAGATCGCCACGTGGGTGGACACCACCGCATTCAGCGGTCAGAAGTTCGACGCGCTGGCCGCGCACGCCAGTCAGGGCGAGAACATCGTCTTTCTCAAGATGGGTAAGGAGAGGTTCGGCGAGTTGATGGGCATGGAGACCTTCGTACGCGTCCAGGACGCCACCGGCGCGTCCCTGCCAGAGAACGATCTCTTCGCCGGACTGCGCTGATCCGACCGCCCGACCGGGGCCAGGGAAAGCCCATCGGCCCCTGCGCCAGGCCCCGGTCGGGCAGCGGGAGCGGGTGAACCCGGCCGGTCGGCGCCGGAAGCACTCCTCGCCTCTGTCGGCCGCCTGGCCGGTGCGCTCGTACCGAAACGCCGTGGGAATCAATCGCCTGCTCCCGCACTCCCCACGGCGCCTCGGGCAGGGCGACCGTCTGGATGAACTCGCTGCAGCCGTGGGTGCAGGCGAAGGTGTCCTCCCACGGCGTTGTCGGCGGCGTTTCCGAACCGGTGAGCCAGGCAGTCACACTCCCAGGTGACCGAGCTGGACTGCCCGGCCGTCGGCACGGAAGACTGCTGCATCAGGGCCTCCTGCTGCTCGGTGATTCGACACCAACGAGCTGTTCAGGAGGCCCTGTCCGTATGCGCCAGCCGCCCCACAACCACCCGATCGGGACTCCCGTTCGACACGCGTCTCTCAAGATCGGAAAGACAACAGCTACTGACCGGGCCGCTGCTGGGAAGCCGTCGCCGTGGGGAACACCAGGGGCGGCAGGCTGTCGGAGCAGGAGCAGGAGCAGGAGCAGGAGCAGGAGCAGGAGCAGGAGCAGGAGCAGGAGCAGGAGCAGGAGCAGGAGCAGGAGCAGGAGCAGGAGCAGGAGCTGGGCCGGGGCGGGCCCGGACCAAAGTGGTTGAGTTCAGGCCGTGAGACCCAGGGAGGTCAGGGCCGTCGCGAGTTTCTGATGTGCGGGCGGGGGCAGCTCGCGCAAGGGGCGGGGGAGGTTGGGCCGGTCGGTCAGGCCGAGCTGTTCGGCGGCGGCGGACATCACCCGCAGGCTGCCGTGCACACGGAACAGCTCCCACAGCGGTTCCAGCCGCTCCGACAGGGCGGTGGCCCGGGCGGCGTCCCCGTCCTGGGCGGCGCGCGTCAGGGTGAGCGCGGTGGCGGGGAACAGGCCGCCGACGACCGAGTACCACGCCTCGCACCCGGCGTTCAGTCCGGTGGCAGCCGCCCAGTCGCCGCTGATGCCGATGGTGACGGTGTCCGGGAGCAGGGCTCGTAGTGTCTCGACGCGAGCTTTGGCCCGGGCCGGGGCATCGGGCAGTGGCGGGATCTTGATGGCGGCGACGTTCGGCAAGTGGGCGATGCGGGCGTGGAGTTCGTCGGTGAAGTGGACGTGGGTGGTGCCAGGGTTGTCGTACACGCACAGCGGCACCGACAGCTCGCGGCTGACGTCCTCGTAAAGGCCGAACACCTCGTCGTCCGTGAGGGCCTGATAGGTCATTGGGGCGAGCAGGACCGCGGACGCGCCCGCCTTCTGCGCATCCTCGGCAAGAGCGCTGACCTGCGCGGTGCGCAGTGCGCCGATGCCCACCACGAGCGGCACGCCATCGGCGGCCTCGACGGCGATCCGTGCCGCTCGGGCCCGCTGTTCGCGGGAGAGGTAGGCGTAGCCGCCGGTGGAGCCGAGTGCGCCGATCGAATCGACGCCGGCGGCCGCGAGACGGGCGACAAGGGTGCGGAACGAGGCCTCGTCGATGTCGGTCTCGGTGGTGGGGGTGAGAGGGAAGGCGCTGAGGCCGCGGAACATGTCGGTCTCCTCGGGGTCGGGATGGGCGGGATGGGATGGGTGAAGGGCGTCAGAGGCCGAGAACGAGGCGTGGGCGGAGCGCGCGGGAGACGCAGACCATCATGGTGTCGTGGGCCGCCTGCTCCTCGGGGGTGAGGACGGAGTCGCGGTGGTCCACGGTGCCCTCCAGGACGTCCGTCTCGCAGGTGCCGCAGGTGTCCTCTCGGCAGGAGGCGGGGATCTTGACTCCGGCATCCTCGATGGCTTCGAGTACCGACCTGTCCGGCGGTACGGTCACCGTGATGCCCGACTTCGCCAGCTCGACCCAGGTCGGCACCACGCGGTGGTGCTCGGTCTTGGTCGGGTACCACGACTGCGTCACGTACTCTTCGGGCCCGCGGACGATCACCATGGCCTCGTCCTGGGCCGACTCCCGCCAGCCGAGGCGCTGCGAACGGTCGACCGGAAGCAAGCTGCGGCCGCCGCCAAGGTGCCGGAGAACAACCGGCAGGCGGAAATCAAGGTCTGGATGGACGCGGTCGTCGCCCGCGCGGCCGAGCTCATGCCCTCCTGGGACGAGCGCCTGGGAGGGACCGACATCTTCCTCGTCGACAACCTCAACGCCACCGCTTGGAGCGTCTTTCATCGGCTATAGGCTCCGTAGCTCCTGGCCGTATCTGATTCGGTCGGGTTTCTGCCGCCGGCTTCGTCCCCCGTCGGGCATGCGGCGCTTTGCCTGGTGGCGTCGGAGGCTGCGTGGGCAGGGGGCACGGTTCTCCGCGTCGGCGACGGCTATACCGCCCACTGAGCCGGAATACAGCGGTGCCCGAATCGTCTCGTGCAGTCTCGGTGGGCGCCGTTGGAGTGCTGTCTCCAGGGGCTGGGCGGCGCGCAGCGGGTTGCTGCTGGTGCTGATGCGCGGCGTTGCGTGCCGGAGGTCGTGTGCGGGAGGTCAGGACCGTCCCGGCGGGCGAGTTGCAGCTTCTCATCGCCGACGGGCCCTTGTCCTACGTGGAGGAGGCAGTTCCTGGCGCACCTGGGGACGGGCTGGTGGCGTTCCAGGCGGCTTCGATCATGTGGAAGATTTCGTCGACGGCGGCCCGCGGGTCGGCGGCCTCGCGGGCCAGTGAGAAGGCGTCGATGGCGAACCGTGCGATGGCGTGGCAGGCGGTTGTGGTCTGTGGCAGGTCGGGGTCGGCGGCGATGGCTGTTGCCAGTGACTCCGCGTGGCGCAGCCTCATCGATTCCTCGTATTTCCGCAGGGCGGGTGATGTGTCGATCATGTGCCAGATGGGGGCGGCGCTGTCCGCCGTGCAGTGTCGTACCAGGGCCTGGATCTCGTGGCGCAGTGCGGGGATGAGGGGCTCGTGCGGGGCCCGGCCGGTGACGGCCTGAGTGAGGCGTTGCTCGAAGTTCTCGTCCTGCTCGAATACCAGGGCCTCTTTCGAGGCGAAGTGGGAGAAGAGCGTGGTGACGGCGACGTCGGCCTCGGCGGCCACGTCGCGGATGCCGACCGTGTCGTATCCGTGTTCCAGGAAGAGCCGCAGGGCGGTGTCGGCGATCTTCTGGCGGGTCGCGGCCTTCTTGCGCTCACGGCGTCCGGTCGGCACGGTCATGCTCTGACGCTATCAGATGCGAATCCGTAACAGTTCTTAAACCCTAACCGTTAGTGTTATGGTCGGCGGTATGAAGAGAGTGAGTTTCGCCGAGTTCGGCGGTCCGGATGTTCTGCAACTCGTGGACGCCGAGGAGCCCCACGCGGGCCCCGGCCAGGTACGTATCGCTGTGCGGGCAGCGGGTGTGAATCCCGTCGACTGGAGGATTCGTGAGGGCCAGATCCTGGGGGCCCATCCGGTCGAGTTGCCCTCCGGGGTGGGGCTGGATGCCTCCGGGGTGGTGGACGAGGTCGGTGAGGGGGTCGAAGGCGTCGAGGTCGGCGACCACGTGTTCGGCGAAGGCTCGAGCACGTATGCCGAGTTCGCCGTGCTGTCGGCCTGGGCCCGGATGCCCGGGGGTCTGACATTCGAGGAGGCGGCCGGGTACCCATCCGTGGTGGAGACCGCGCTGCGCATCATCCGCGAGGTCGGTGTGCAGCCCGGGCAGACGCTGCTGGTCAGCGGTGCGTCCGGGGGAGTCGGGTCGGCCGTGCTGCAGATCGCGCGCGAGCGCGGCATCACGGTGTTCGGCACGGCCGGGGCCGCGAACCAGGACTATCTGCGGAGTCTGGGTGCCGTTGCCACGACGTACGGCGAGGGCTGGGTCGAGCGGGTGCGCCGGCTCGGCCATGTCGACGCGGCGCTCGATCTGGCCGGTTCGGGGGTGATCCGCGAGCTCGTCGAGCTGACCGAGGATCCGCGGAAGGTGGTCTCCATCGCGGATCTCGATGCGCCGGAGTTCGGTGTCCGGTTCTCCGGTGTGGCCGGGAGTGTGCCGGAGGCGCTGGCCGAGGCGGCCGGTCTCATCTCGCGGGGGAAGCTCCACATTCCGGTCGAGAAGTCCTACACGCTCGCCGAGGCGGCTGCGGCGCACATCGACAGCCAGGCCGGTCACACGCGCGGGCGCCGCGTCGTGGTCATCTGAGCCGTTTCCCGCGCAGGTGCAGGGCCCGGCACCCGCTTGGCCGGATCGTGGCGGGTCGTCGCGGCGGGGACCCCGGCAGCCGCGTGGACACTCCGCGTGTCCACGCGGCTGCCGGGAGCGGGTCCTCTAATCGCCGGGCGCGTTCACGGACCTGGCGACGCAGGAGCTCGTGGATGACCTGGTCGGTTCCGTCGTCCCGCCAGGCGGCGTAGTAGTACGTCGCGCTTTTGGGCGGCAGGTCGTGCGGGAGATAGGTTCACTGGCATCCGGTCCGCCCCTGGTAGAGGGTCGCGGTCACGATCTCCCGCATGTCATAGGCGCCCTGATGGCCGCTGACCGAACGATGCTGGTCCTTCACGCGGTGATCACCGGCTCGATGAGGGTCCACAGCTCGTCCGATAAGCCACGGGGATACGGCTCCCGTTCACTCACCCGGCCGGCCCACCAGACCCCAGCCCCCGGACCGGAAGGATCCGCCCCACACCCACACCATCAGGTGATCACAGAATCGCTCATATAATAACGAACCGCCCACTCAGATGGGAGTCGAAACCGGGGTCAAGAGGAGGCCTGGCGTGAGACCTGTGCTCCGGCATCCGATGCGGCGTTGGATCCGGCACTCGGCTCCTCGGACCGTATGCCGCGTTCGTGGGGGTTGAGCGCGAGGAAGGCCAGGGCCGCGAGAACGCCCCCGACGGTCTGGGAGAGCAGATAGATCCACAGCGAGGACCATGAGAACAGCCCGGCGACGGAACCGCCTACGGCCACGGCCGGATTGAACGCTCCTCCGGAGATGCCGCCCACCGCGATGGCGCCCGCGAGTACGGTGAATCCGATGGCCAGGCCGTAGAAGGAGTTGTCCGGGTGGCTGCTGCTGGTGGCCACGTTCAACACGACGTAGGCCAGTGCGAAGGTGAACAGCGTCTCCACCAGCAGCGCTGCGCCGAGCTGCCGTCCCGACAGGGAGACGGCCGTCACCTTCTCCGGGTCGACGGCCCAGCGGGCGAGCAGCGCACCGGCGGTGGCTCCCACCAGTTGTGCCGCCGCGTACTGCGCCGCCTCCACTGCGGTGATCCGTCCCCGCACGAGGACGGCGAGGGTGACGGCGGGGTTGTAATGGGCGCCGGAGACATGGCCTCCCGCGTACACCATCACCATCAGGACCCCGCCGATCGCCAGCGGAGCCAGGGGGTCTTTGGCGAGTACCGCGGCCGTGACGGTGAGCATGAGGAATAACGTGCCGATGAATTCGACGACGTATGCGCGCAAGGTTCTCTCCCTGTGAAGGCTCGGGTTGCCTGGGAACCGGGGGCACCCTGCCGTCGTGGTCGGCCGACCACGACGGCTTGAGGCGGCGTCAGGGCGCTGCCGGATGAAGGGCTTCTCCGGTGCAACACCGTAGTGATCAATGAGAGGGCCGCCCACCGATCGGGTCCTTACGAAGTGCTGACGTATCACGGACAGGCAGTGGCCGCCGCGCAGTGTGCGGGCCGAGGCGCGTTCGGCTCGTGCGGCGTCGCGATGCCGGCCGTATGTGGTGAGATGAGCGGAGAGAGCGGTCCGGCCGCCGGAGTGCTCGCCGGACATGCCTTCGCCGAGCGCGGCGGCCGTCGCCGGACTCACGGGTGCCGATACATCATCCGCGCAGCTGAGGCGGTGTTCTCGCGATGGACCGGGCTGACGCTCGGCGGATGGGCAGTTTCGGAGACGCCGTTTCCGGCTGTGTTCCGCAGACCTTCAGCGCCGCGGGAAAGGCGGGTGTGGAAGGTGTCGCAGAGTGCGTCTCCCTGGTGCGGGCTTCGGGTGCGCCGGCATGTTTGCGGGCTCCGGAATCATCGGTGTCCGGGGCGACTTCATCCGCTGGGGACGGCTCTCGTACAGCATCGCGAGGGTGGGGGTCGGATGGGACATCTGCCAGAAGCCGGCGGTGGGCGTCATCGCTACCGCCGGAGTCAGTCATCGTCCCCGTCGGCGACCCGAGGAGGTCTTGGAGAAGCCGTCGTGCCACGCGGCCTTCGCCCCGGAGTCGCCGATGCGGTAGACGCCCACAAAGGGTCCCGCGGCCACGACGACCGGCAGAACCGCAGCCGCGATGCGCACCTGTCGGACCTGCGGGTGCTGCGCGGCGTGCCGGATCCGGAGGCGGTGACCCGGTGGGCCGTCCGCCTGCCTCACCGACCTGGAGCACGAGTGCGTCACCGCCAGCGACGACGACGGGAGCCTGGAGTTCGGGCCCGTGGTCTCCGAGCGGGCATGGGCGAAGCTGAACCGGGTCGCCGCCCGCAGGGCCCGCCTCGCGAAAACCGCGGCCCCGCTCCCTCGCGCAGCCCAGCCGTACCGGGCCCTCCAGGCCCATCGCGCCGAGCTCCCCGCTGGGCCACGCCGCGGTGGCCACCGGAGCGTGGGTGCTGCCGCCGAGCATGGCCATGGCGCCCAGGCCGTACGCCTTGCGCAGGATCAGGGCGACCACGGGCACGGACAGGTTCACACCGGTCATGAAGAGCCGGGAGGCGGCCAGTTCTCCGAGCTCGCCGACGCCGCGGCCCGCGACCAGATGACCTACCGCGGGTTCCTGGCCGAGTTGTCATGGCCGAGTGCGACGACCGCAACCGCCGTCGTTCCGAGCGCAGGATCAAAGCCGCAGGCTTTCCCCGTGAGAAGGCACTGCGCACCTTCGAGTTCGACGCGAACCCCGCCATCGATCCGGCCGCCATCCATACCCTGGCCTCCTGCGAGTGGGTCCGCAAAGGACTGCGGCTGCGTCTGATCGGCGACTCAGGCACCGGCAAGTCTCACCTGTTGTTCGCGTTGGGCACCGAGGCCGCGATGGCCGGGTTCCGTGTCAGGTACGTGCTGGCGACCAAGCTGGTCAACGAACTTGTGGAGGCCGCCGACGAGAAGGTGCTGACCAAGACCATCGCCCGCTACGGACGGGTCGATCTTCTCTGTATTGATGAGCTGGGCTATATGGAGCTGGACAGGCGCGGCGCCGAGCTGCTGTTCCAGGTTCTGACCGAGCGCGAGGAAAAGAACAGCATGGCTAGCGCCTCCAACGAGTCGTTCGGCAAAGCGCACATGTTCCGGCGAACCCGTGCGAGGTGCTGCCGAACTGCGACAGGTTCGACGAGGCACATTGGGAGCTCTCGTAGTCAGACGCTCTGTGGCCATCCGCCCAGCGCCCGCGTCAGATGCTCGTGAAGCTCCGGATCGCCCGTCGCCGCGGCGAGGCGATAGGCAGTCGGCCCGACGCGCCACCCCGAATCATGATCGAAAGGCGGTCGCTGTCCCGCTGCGTTATGCGCGAGCTTGGCCACCAGTTCAGCGAGTGCAAAGTACAGAGCGTGTTCTTCAGCCAGCGGGTCTTCTCTGCTCAGGCTGCGTCGCCGGATTCGGTCGAAGACATCGCGGCCCCGCGGCCACTGGTCTTCACTTTCTGCCAGGATCAGGGCCTCGTCGATCTCTGGTGACCGCCCCAGCTTCCGGGCCGCAGCAGCAAGAACGCTGCCTGCCCAAACAACGGGTTCCTGCTGTTGCTGGAACAAGTTCCGCCCCCAGTTATAGAGACGTTCATCCGTCGGCAGGTCAGCCACGATCACTCCAATTCCCATGGAGGAAGTGGCGGAGATCGGTGGCGAGGGCGGACATCTGCTCGCCTGCTTCCAGCCATGTCGTGACGGAACCCTCCCAGCCGCCGGCAGCGGTCGGCCAGGGGCGAAGAGTCCAGGTCAACCCGACATGCCCGCCCGATCGGAAGACTGCTCTGAGGGTGAGGTCGTGATCGTTGTTCTGCCAGACGCGCTCTCCGTCCCACCCTCGAAAGTCCCGGGCCAGCTCCTCCAGGAAGGGCGCCAGGTCCGCGTCCCAGATCCATGCGACCACTTCATCGACACGGGCATGCAGCCCGAGGGCGCATGCCTCAATGGCGTAGTGCACACAGTCTTCGTCCGGACGGAAACGGTCACAGAACCTCACCCTGACCGCCTGGTTGTCCTGGGAGCGGACAACCACCTCGGTCAACTCGTTAAGGCCAACGTCGTGAGTGCTCATCCGCTGAACAGTAGGTCAGCCGGTCGCCCGCCGTCACCGTGATTCCGAGCTGGGCAGGCGGCCGGGATCGACGCGGTCGGCGAGGTAGATCATGGTGGCTTCGGGGTCCATGCCGAAGGCGGTGGCGACGAGTTTGGGGTCCATGGTGTTGACCAGGTCGAGCAGGCGAGTGCAGCGGATCATGCGGGGCGGAAAGCCGCAGGCATCCAGAACGTGGCTGAGATAGGCGGTGGACGCCGGTCCCCGGCCGGATTTCGTCTGGCGGGTGACCATGACGTGGGGATCGTCGGTCCGCTGAGCTGCGCGGTGAGCCAGACAGCGCTCCAGCACTGCCCATGACGCCGGGTCCAAGGGGACCGGATGCGGACGGTCGCCGAGCCGGGCGGTCCATGCCCGCAGATCCAGATCATCGCCCTGCAACATCTTGACCTCGCGACTTGAGGCGCCGTGCAACAGCGCGAGCATACCCAGCAGGGCCTCGTGCGGGTGGACGGCCGGACCGGTGGTCCAGCGACGGAAAAGGACGCGTTGCTGATCAAGTGTCAGCGTCGCCCCGGCGAAGCCGCTCGGTCCTCGGGAGGACAGACCGCGGGTGGGATCCACCAGCACGATCTTCCGCGTGCGAGCGAAGCGGAAGAACTGTCCGAGCACCACCAGCCGGCGTTTTCGGGCCTTGGGCGAGTCGGCGAGGAAGGCTTCGGCGTCGTTAACGTCGGTCAGCGCCCAGTCCTGCTTGCCGCGTTCGCCCGTGAGGAAGCGGGCCAGGTCACGCATGATGGCCAGTGCCGCCTCGACGGTCGCATCGCTTCGAGGCCGTGTTCCTGCACGGCGTGCCCTCTCGCGCGAGCCCATCATGAAGGCGGCAAAGGCGTCCACCGACGGCCGCAGGGTCTCGGGGGACGGCATCGATGCGGCGCTGTCGGCGTCCGGCGGCGAGCCGCTCGGCCTGGTCGGTGGCCATGGCCATGCCGTGACCGGTGAAGAAGGATTC
This sequence comes from Streptomyces violaceusniger Tu 4113, assembly GCF_000147815.2. NCBI lineage: Bacteria > Bacillati > Actinomycetota > Actinomycetes > Kitasatosporales > Streptomycetaceae > Streptomyces > Streptomyces violaceusniger. The sequence goes on from NC_015957.1 coordinate 4,968,328, forward strand.
CAGTGCGCGAGCGAGGGAGCCCATCGAGCGTCCGGAACGACGAGAGCGTTCGAGCAGAGCCTGCGGGTGGTTGGGGTGGTCATCCAGGAGTAGTCGTCCCAGGGAGGTGATCATCGTGCAGGCACGGCTGACGCAGTACTTGGCGGCGAGATCGACGGCGAAGTCCCGCAGCCAGTCCGGGGGTTCTGCGAGTTCGGCTATCAGGCTCTCGGTCCGGACGAAGGGCCGGTCGGGGTGACGCTGCCAGCAGGCTGAGCACAGTCCCAGCCCCGAATGCCGTCGCACTTGGCCGCATGCGCGGCAGGCCCGGGCCGGCTGCTTGGTCTGGCGGGGACGTGAGCAATGCCCGCACCAGCCAGTGTCCTCGCGCAGATAGCCGGGCCGATTGCACCGAGGGCAGGGCGCCTTGGCGGCTTCGCGTTCAGCCCTTGCGTGAGCAGTCCCGGCATAACGTCGCTGTCTTGTCTCTGACCGGGTGACCGCAGGCGGTGCACACGCGTGAGCAGGTGATGCACCGGCCGGTGTCCTCCTGGAGGACGCGCTGCAGGCCGCAGCGGGGGCAAGCAGCCCTGGCCGCCGCTTCTTTCTGCCGGGCGGTGCAGCGACAGCAGTAGCGCCGGTCGATGAAACCGACCGGGGCCCCGCAGCCGATGCAGTCGCTCTGTTTGACGCCCACGACGCCACCCGGTCAGAGCGGCGGCATCGAACGGCCGCAGGCGGAGGCCGCCTTGGGCAGGTCAGGGACTGGCCGTGGCGGGGCGGCAGGGCGCTCGACGGGGGTCGTGTCGACCTCGAAGAGCTCGTTGGGAGTGCATTCCAGCGCGGTGCACAACGCGATCAGGGTGGACATCTGCACCTGGGAGGGCTCCTTGGTGAACAGCGCGGACACCGACGCGGAGGACATCTGCAGGCCGGCCCGTTCGGCCAGAAGCCGCTGCAGCTGAGTACCAGTCCAGACCTCACGCTGGGCGGCAGCCATGCGCAGGCGCCATCGGATCTTCATGCAGGGCTGCCTTCCTCGGCAGTGAGTTCGCCCAGTGTGGTGGTCACCGCGCGGCGATAGGCGTCCTCGATGAACGTCGCGGACGGCCGGACGTATCTCATGGTCGAGCTGACCGTCCAGTGGCCGAGGAGTTGCTGGATCGCCAGGAGGTCCACGCCGCGTTCGTAGTTGTGGGTCGCGCAGGCTCGCCGAAGGGCATGCGGGCTGAACCGGTCGGTGGCCGGCCGTCCTTCGAGTTCCATCAGATACCGCAGGCGGTTGCGGTCGTCCCACGGCGTAGGCTGCCGCCGGACTCGTCCGCGAACAGCACCGGCGAGTTGGGGAACTTGCCTCGCACGTCGTCGAGGAACCATCGGAGGACGAGGTTGAGGCCGTCCAGCATGGGCACCCAGCGGGGCCTGGGGCCGGAGGTGCGGGCGCCTTTGCCGAATCGCACGTGGAGTTGTCCGAACGGACCCCGCGAGAAGTGGGCGTCGGGACGGTCCAGCAGGGGGGCTTCTTCCGAGCGCAGGCCGGCGTGATAAGGGGTCCGGAACATCGCATAGTCTCGGGCCGCGGGTCCGTACTTCCGGGCGGTGGCGATCCGGGCCTTGAGGAAGTCGAAGAACTCCGCCACCCGTTCCGGGGTCGGGGGCGGCAACTGGGCTGGGGAGTCGTCTCCGACATGCCGCGAGGCGTTGAACTCGTCCACTGGGCAAACCAGACGGACACCGAATCCCGCTTCAATCTCAACGGCCTTGCGGACCTGCAGGAACCGGTGGAAGCCCTTGAAGATCTGCACATACTCGCGTCGGGTCGATGCCGCCCGCCCGGCGAGGGCCAGGTCGCCGACGACGCGGTCGATGTCCTCCGGCGTCACGTCCCACGCGGGCCGGCCCAGCGCGTTCAGCGTCCGTTCCAGCAGCCCGATGTCGTTCTCGACCGTCACCGGGCTGAACCCACGGGCCCGCCACGAGGCGACGAACGCCTCGACACACTCGGCCTGGAACTCCCACGGATCGGCGGTCACCGGCTCCAGCAGGACGGCACCACCCTCGATCACCCGCAACTGGGATGTCACCGGCACACTTCCTCGCACCTGACCGATCAAGGCAGCACCGCCGGACCCGCATCGAGAAACGGACCGCGTGACCACCCGGCTGCGGGCGCTACCGCTCACGCCGCCGCCCGTTCACGGCGAGACGATCGGCTCCTACCTGAACCGGCTCGCCGACGCCAACCACCTCACCATCGGACACCTCTCGTCCCTGATCGGCCCGTCGCGACAGCACCGCCGGGTCGACAACCGAGTCGGCTACTGGACCCCCGCCACACTGTCCCGGCTCGCCGTTCTGACCGGTCGAAGTGCGTCCTTGCTGGTCCACGCGATGCCACCGCTCGGCGCGATCGGTGACCCCAGTCTGCGACTTCCCCGCTCGGTCACCGAGGAGGTCACCGAGCCCCGACGGCGTCCCGCCTGCCGGCTCTGCATGGCCCGCCGCCACATCCGCGGCCTCGTCGTCCGCAGCACCCCACCCCACCAAGGCGTCTGCCATCGCCATCACCGCTGGCTCCTCGGGGACGAACAGCACGATCTGACGAGGCTGCCCGAAGTGCTTCGCGCCAACCGCCGGCATCAGCGGATTGTCCGCCGCGGCACACCCCCCTCCACCGACCTGGCCTACGCCGACGCACGCGACCGCGCACTCAAGTGGTTCGCGTCCGAAACCGGCGGCCCGTCGCTTCGGCAGCGGTGGGACCGCCGACTCGACGTGCTGGGCGAGGACCCCTTCGGTGATCCCTACCGCGCGTCCGACGCCCGGATCGAGCTGGTCACCTATCCCGAAGCCGTCGTACTCACCGGCCTGTTCGCCTCCTCGCACTGGCGAGACCACAGCCACCTGCCCGCCGAAGCGGCGCGGCGGCTTGGCATCGTTCCTCAGAAGTGGGTGGTGATCCCGAAGATTCGGTGGAGTTGAGCCATGTCGTGCCGATCGCGGTCCGTGGGCGCGTATCCCTGATGGAAGTAGACCTGCTGCTCGGCTGACAGACACGGGACAGTCGTCCCCTTGACAGTGCCCGTCACGAAGCATGAGGAGGGATAGATGAAAGGACGTTCCGGTTCGGGGGACGCCTGGGTCGCCGAGCCGTCGCCTCCAAAGACGAGGGGATGAAGGTCGATCTCTCGGCCGTCCGGTGCCGTGACGACGAATCGGATGGGCCTCCAACTCAGGCTCTCCGCGAAACCCGCCTCAGAGAGAGCTGCCACCACAGCAGCTTCCTGCTCTTGCCGATGCATCAGGTCCAAGTCGCGATGGTCTCGGGTCTGTGCGCCGATCAGAGCGTCGATCCCCCATCCTCCACCGATCCAGACATCTACCTCTGCCCGTCGCAGCAGAGTCAGGACAGAGAACACGTCTTCAGCTGTCATCACGCGACGCAGGCTAGAAGCGATCACCTCGGACAGCGAACGAATTCCTCAACTGCGGCCAAGACGGTCAGAACCTGCCTCCCGTGCCAACCAGGAAACGGCCAACTTCAATGAGAACGCTGGAGACCAGCGTCTCAGCATCCTGACGCAGCCCAGCCCAAGGCCCACCGGCCTCGACATGATCGACGAGACGCGTCCCCGGAATCCGTGAACCGGCAGCTGAGACCACCTGCCAGACCTGTCACGAATCCCACTCCAACCTGTCACCCTGCAGGTCAACAGCCCCATCTCTGCAAGATCTAATGAGATGGGACAGGCTTCACTCGTTTGGGTGGCTCGGGCGGCACAGCGGCGCGAAGCGCCTCCTTGAGGAGCGGTGGTCGGGCTAGCGATGGGAGCGCTGAGGTTCTGCTACCCGCACCGCTACGCAAATCACTTCGAGACAGTCCCTAGCGCGTGGGTGCTGCTGCTCAGCGCCTCGTCTCGTACCTGGTCAGGACCACGCCGCCGGGAAACGTCCGCGTCTCCACCAGGTTCAGGTTCACCCAGCTGTCCAGCGCGGTGAAGAACGGCGTGCCGCCGCCCACCAGGACCGGATGGGCGGCGATCGCGTACTCGTCGATCAGCCCGGCGCGCATGGCCGCCCCGGCGAGCGCTGCGCCGCCAATGTTCATTGGGCCGCCGTCCTCGGCCTTGAGCCGGGTGATCTCGGCGATCGCGTCGCCGGTGACCAGGCGGGTGTTCCAGTCGACCTTGTCGATCGTCGAGGAGAACACCACCTTCGGCGTGTCCCGCCAGTTCCGCGCGAACTCGATCTCCGCCGGGGTGGCGTTGGGCTGCTGGTCGCCGGTCGGCCAGTAGGAACTCATCGTCTCCCACAGCTTGCGCCCATACAGCGACAGGCCGCTCTCCTGCTCGTGGTCGAGCCACCACTGGAACAGCTCGTCGCTCGGCGGTCCGCTCCAGCCGATGTTGTCGCCGGCCGCGGCGATGTAGCCGTCCAGGGTCAGGTTCATGCCGTAGATCAGTTTCCGCATGGCCCAGCCTTCCGTCCGTGGGTGTCCGGCGTATAGACCAGCGCGGCGCGGGAAACTCATCGGTGCGCGATCTGGGCTCGCCGGTAGTCCTCGTGCTCGGGGCTCAGCTGGTGTACTCGGCCGACTCGGGCAAGCCGCCTGATCTCAACCTCGCGCTTGCGAGGAAATGCCACGGATTTGAGACTGATCATGGGTGACAAGGCCGTGAGACAGCCAAGAACGCCCAGGTCACGCAAGATCGACATGTCACGAGCGGCGAGACCCTACAAGCTGCCTGTAGGTTCTCTGTTTCCGTGTCATCTTCTCCGCCGCTGTGTCATGGCGATGGCAGTGCTGACACTGACCGGAGAACCACATGTAGGTTCGCATTTCGGATGTCCCTTCCTTATGGGCGGTGGCCCTTCTCCGGCCCAAGGGACAGGGCGGTGAGTCGCCCGTCGCCGCTACAGCCAGCCGCGAGGGCTTACGGCATCACCGCCCACTCCTGCGCATGCTGGTGGACGAATCCGGTGAAAGTGCGCGGCGGGCGGCCGGTCACGCCCAGTACGTCGGTGCTGACCTGGTCTTCCTGACCAGCCCGGACGCTGTCTTCCACGGCCGCGAGGGCAAGCGGGCCCCGGCCGCCTTGGAGGAACGGCTGCGGCCGGGTGCCAACGGCAGGCGTCCCCAGGCGCGAGCAGGCTGGTCACCTCGGCGGTCGCCCACTTCGGCCCCTCGGTCGGAGTGGGAAGAACACGGTCATCGCCGGAGAACTGTGCGTGAGCGTGTAGCCGCCCAGCGGTGGCGGTGTCCGGCGTTCGGACCCGTGATCCAGATGTACCGCCCTGGCCGTCGAACCGAAGCTGGAGCGGATGCCTCCGCCTGCGCCCCAGCCCGGTACCGGGATTCCGCCCACTGCGGGATGATTGCCTCAGATGTTCGGGAACACCTCCACATCGGGTGGCACATGCCCGATACTGCGCCCCTCGCTGTCGAGTAGCCGGCCCATCTGTTTCACGGTGTGCAGGCAGGCGGCCCGATCCACGATGGTGAGGTGACGAGAGCGCTCAGTGATCGTCGCCTCCAGCCGCGGCAGATCTCCGAGCGACCGTAGCCAGACCATCAGCAGGAGGTTCCGCTCTCCGGTGAGGGCACAGCACAGGCGTACGTCAGGGACGGCGGTGAGCGAGCGCGCCGTTGCCTCCAGGTGCTGCGGTGCCACGCTCGCCCACAGGACGGCCGAGTCCGGCCAGCCCGACAGGGACTGTGCCATCTCACAACGCAGCCGGAGCAACCGGTGGGCCAGCAGGCGCTTCACGCGGCGGCGCGCGGTGGGCTCGCTGATCCCGGCGCGTTCGGTGAGCTCGGCGTAGGACATACGGCCGTCCTCGTGCAGCAGGCGGTACAGCTCCCGGTCCACGGCGTCCACCCGAGCACCGCCCACCGTCGCGGACGGTGCGCGGTCCGCTTCCAGCGCGCGTTGCTGTGTCCGTTCAAGGCTGCGCAGCCGCCACCGGCTCGGCTCGCTGTAGCCCACGGTCCGCATCTCGGCCCGGTACGCCCGGACACCGGGCAGCCGCCCGACCAAGCCGCGCAGGTAGCCCGACACCTCCGCGGGTGTCCGCAACGCCGCCACGGCCAGCAGCCCGTACAAGCCTGTGAGGTGGTGGACGTAGCGCACCTGGGGCTCGGCACTCAACGCGGTGGCCGTGTCGTCCAACCGGTCGGGCACACACTCGATTTCGATGTACGCCATGCAGAACTCGCTGTGCAGGGAGGGGCCGACCACACAGGTGACCCACGCCAGCCCGGCTTCGGTCAGCCGCTGCCAACGACGCGCCACTGTCACGGGGTCGAGCGCGAGGGCCCGGCCCAACTGGGCCCAGGAGGCGCGAGGAGTGAGCTGGAGCGCGTTGATCAGCTCCAGATCCTTCTCGTCGACGGATTCGTGCGGCATGCCTCTGCTTATCACAGTGTGCGTGTGGTGGACAGTGCCGATTTACCAGGCTGTCGTGACGGAATGCTGCGTATCGGCGGCCGCTCCGCGCGGTCTGCCGATGCTGGTGGTCCGTACACGCTCGGTGTAATCGAGGAGGTCACAGATCGTGAGGAATGCCAGATCCGACCAGGACGGCGGCCCCGGCCGGCAGCGGCGCGACCGGGTCGTACGCGAGGCGGTGCGGTCCGGTCTGGTCGGCCCGGCCCAGGTGGTGTCAGGGTTCGTCGACGCGGACGGGGTCCAGGAGTCCGTGCGCGACCTGCACCGGGCCTTCGGCGACGCGCCGGTACTGCACACGTTCGCGGCCAAGGCCGCGTCACTGGTCCCCGTGCTGCGGCTGCTCGCCCGGTCCGGCATGGGGTGCGAGGTCGCCAGCCCCGGCGAGCTGGCCCAGGCCGTCGCTGCCGGCTTCCCGCCGGAACGCATCGTGCTGGACTCACCGGCGAAGACCCCCGCAGAACTGGCCCACGCGCTCGCCCTGGGAGTGGCGGTGAACGCCGACAACTTCGCCGAGGTGGACCGCATCGGTGACCTGCTCGCGGTGCACGAGAGCAGTTCGGTGCTCGGGCTGAGGATCAACCCGCAGGTCGGCGCCGGAGCCATCGACGCGATGAGCACCGCCTCGCCCAGTTCGAAGTTCGGCGTGCCACTGCGGGATCCCGGGGCACGGCAGCGCGTCCTCGACACGTTTACCGAGCGGCCCTGGCTGACCCGGCTGCACGTACACGTCGGTTCGCAGGGATGCTCCCTGGACCTGATCGGCGAAGGGGTGCGCGCCACGTTCGAACTCGCCGAGGAGATCAACGCGGCGGCGGGACGGCAGCAGGTGACCAGTCTGGACATCGGCGGCGGCCTGCCGGTCAACTTCGACGACGACGAGATCCGCCCGACGTACGAGACTTACGTCCGGCAGCTGCGCGCCGCGGTTCCCGGACTCCTCACCGGACGCTACGACCTGGTCACCGAGTTCGGCCGTTCTCTGGTCGCCAAGAACGGCTTCACGGCCGCGGTCGTGGAGTACACCAAGGACACCGGTGGCCGCCGTATCGCACTGACGCACGCGGGCGCGCACATCGCCACCCGCACCGTCTTCATGCCGGATGCGTGGCCGCTGCGGATCGCTGTGTACGACCGCGACGGCCGGCCCAAGCACGCTCCCGAGCGCGTTCAGGACGTCGCGGGCCCGTGCTGCTTCGCCGGCGACCTCGTCGCCCGCGAACGCACGCTGCCCGAGCTGGCACCCGGCGACATCGTGGTGCTGCTGGACACCGGCGGCTACTACTTCTCCACCCCCTGGTCGTACAACAGCCTCGCCCGGCCCGCCGTGCACGGCTTCACCACACACGGACCGGACCTGCGGTTCGCCACGGTCCGACGGGAGCAGACCCTCGCCGAGATCCTGGCCGAAAGCGGCGTCGACCAGGCGGACGCGCTCCTCTTCAGCTTCAGCGAGGCGGACAGCGACGCGGCCCACGCGCGGCTCGTACCGACAGGAGACTGACGTGACACTGACCGAAGAGCCCGCGACGGCCGTCCGCCGTATGCCCGCGGTCAAAGCCGCCGCGCCCTACGCCATCGCCGTCGCGGGACTGATCGCCGCGCTGATACTCGGCTTCGTCATCCACGCGCCGACGATCTGGGGCCTGCTCCCAATCGGCATGTACGCGGTGCTCTCGCTGTGCGGCATGAACCTTCTGCTGGCCACCGTGGTCTCCCTGCTGGCCGCGCTCCTCCTCGTCCACCGTTCACTCACCGACGTCGGCACCCTCCTCGGCACCTCGCTCGGCGATACCGTCACCCTCATCGGGCTCATCTGCCTGCTCGGCGCCGGTCTGGGCGAGGTGCTGCGGCAGACCGGCGCGGCCGGCATCCTGGTCCACGGGATCCTGCGCATGGCCCGCCGGGAGAGCCAACTCGCCATCCACATCGGTGTGATGATGTCCTGCCTGGTCCTCACATTCGCCCTGGGCACCCTCGCCGGAGCGCTGGCCATCGCGGCCCCGATCGTCGTCCCCGTGATGGCCCGCGCGGGTCTCACCCGCTCCACGACCGCGACCGTCATGTTCCTCGGCGGCTGCGCGGGGCTGGCCCTCGCCCCCTTCGCCGGATCCAACATCGCCATCCTCGACGCCTCCGGCCTGGACTACGGCACGTACGTACTCGTCGGCGCGGGCCCGCTCGCCGCCCTGTCCCTGGCCCTCTCGCTCGTCATCGTCCCACGCGTCCAGCGCCGCTCCGCGGCCGCCGGCGACGACTTCTACGAGGACATCGACACGGGCGCGGGCGACGAGCCGTCCGGAGCCCGTGGTGTGCGCGCCACCTGGGCGTTCGCGGTGGGGCTCGGGGTCTCCGTCGGGTATGCCACCGCCAGTAAGTCCGGGACCGCGTTCCCGCTGCTGGCCCTGCCCACCATGGCCGCGCTCACCGCCGCCGCAGGTGGACTGTCCGTCAAGGACACCATCGACGCGTTCTGCCGGGGCGCGGCACGCATGGTCGAGACGTTCCTGCTGTTCTGGATGCTCGCCGCGTTCTTCCTGGCGGTCAACGAACTCCAGCCCTACGACGTTCTCCTGGACCGCTTCGGCCCCCAGCTGCACGGCCTGGCCCCGCTGCCCTTCGCGATCGCCGTGGCGCTCCTGGGCTGGTTCGGCGTCCCGGGGGCCACTGCCGCGCACGTGGTGTTGCTCAACAAGGTCTTCGGACCGCTCGGCACCAGCATCGGCCTCACGCCCGCCGCCTGGGCGGTGACCTACCTGTGGGGATCGAAGGCCGACACCTACGGCCCCTACCCCAACGCGAACATGATGGCCGCTCTCGGCTTCGCCGAAGGCACCCGGCTGAGGACGCTGCTCACGGTGGGCTGGACGCTCCTCATCCCGGCAGCGGCCATGTACGCCCTCATCCTCGCCCTGCTCCTCTGACCGGCTGGACTCTCAGGTACCCGCACCGCATTCCACCGCTAAGGAACAAAGTTGTACGAATTCGATGTACTCGCCGTCGGCGGCACCGTCATCGACGGCACCGGCGGCCCCGCCCGGCGGGCCGATGTCGGCATTCGCGGCGACCGGATCGTCCTCCTCGGCCGGGCCGCGCCCAACGCCACCGCGCGGGAGGTGCTCGACTGCACCGGCCACGTCCTCGCGCCCGGCTTCATCGACCTGCACTCGCACGCCGACTTCACCGTGCGCGACGCGCCCAGCGCCGAAGCGTGCATCAGACAAGGCGTCACCACCATCGTCACGGGCAACTGCGGCAGTTCCCCCTTCCCCATCACCCCGGAACGGCGCCACGCGCTGGACACTACGCTCGCCCGCGGCGGCAGTAGCAGCGCCGAGATGCCCTGGGAAGACTTCGACGGCTTCGCCCACGCAGTGGAGCAAGCCGAACCGTGCGTCAATCTCGCCGCCCTCGTCGGCCACTCGGCCCTCCGCATCGCCGCGGTCGGCACAGAACTGCGCCCCGCGACGGCCGACGAGACCGCCCACATGTGTGGACTCCTCGCCCGAGCCGCCGAACAGGGAGTGTTCGGCCTGTCCACCGGGCTCATCTATGCCCCCGGATCGTTCGCCGGTACGGACGAGGTCGTGACCCTGGCCACCGAGGCCCGGCGGGCCGGGCTGCTCTACAGCACCCATATCCGCGACGAGGGCGACCATCTCATCGAAGCCGTGACCGAAGCCCTGGACACCGCCCGGCGCAGCGGCGTGCGCCTCCAGGTCTCGCACCTCAAGGCGATGGGTCCCGCCAACCACGGCAAGGTGCACGAGGCGCTGGCCCTCATCGAGTCCGCCGCCGCGGAAGGACTGGACGTGGCGTGCGACGTCTACCCCTACGCCGCATCCTCTACGCGACTCACCTCCCGCCTTCCCGACTGGGCGCTGGACGGCGGCCTCGACGCGCTCCTCGCCCGACTGGACAAGCCGAAGACCCGCGAGGCGATCGCCGCGGAACTCCGGGCGAAGACCGGACACACCTTCCTGCCCGAAGGCACCGTCATCGCAGCGATGCCACCGGGCCGCTACTCCTCATGGGTGGGAGGCACGGTCCAGGACATCGCCGTCGCCACCGGCCGCGACCCAGCCGAGGCATCCCTCGACGTTCTGCGTGCCCACCAGGCTCAGGTCTGGATCGTCAACCACGCCATGTCCGAAGCGGATGTGGACACGGTGCTGCGCCATCCCCTGAGCGCAGTCGTCAGCGACGGCTGGGAACTGGACACGGCCACCGACGGCCACCCCCACCCCCGTCACTTCGGCACGTTCGCCCGGGTCCTCGCCCGGTACACCCGCGACCGCCAGATCCTCACCCTCCAGGACGCCGTCCGCAAGATGAGCGCACTGCCCGCAGCCCGCCTGGGCCTCACCGACCGGGGCACCGTGAGCGAAGGCATGGTCGCCGACCTCACCGTCTTTGATCCCAAGACGGTCAGCGACACCGCCACATACGACGCACCGCTCTCCTACGCCGAGGGCACCCGCCACGTCCTCGTCAACGGCCGCCCCGTACTGCGCGATGGTGCCTTCACCGCGCACCGCCCCGGCACGATGCTTCGCAAGGCGGCCGCGCGACGGTGATGTCGAAGGCGGCCAGGCGGCTACGTCCCGGGCAAACTCATCCGGACACCGTTCGCTCGGCGCCCGTGCTCACGATTCCTTCCACAGCACCCTGCCCGGCCGGTCGCCGGAGAAGGCTCCGTCCTGGAGCACGACGCGGCCGTTGACCAGGACGTGGTGAGTGCCGTGGGCGTAGGACTGCGGCGCGTCGTAGGTGGCCGTGTCGGAGATCGTCGTGGGGTCGAAGACGGTGAGGTCCGCCACCTTGCCCTCCTCAACGGTGCCGCGATCGGTCACACCATCGCGGGCGGCCGGGAGCGCGGTCATCTTACGGACGGCTCGGGGGGCGTTAGCACCCGGCTGCCGCGCGTGTACTCGCCCAGGACACGGGCGACGGAGCCGAAATGGCGGGGGCAGGATGTGGCCGCGGCGGCTCGGCTCGCCGGCTGTCCCGCGGTCATCGTCATGCCGCATGACGCCCCGCGCATCAAGGTCGACAACTGCCGCTGATGGGGCGCCGAGAGGTCCTGTACGACCCGCTCACCGAGGACCGGGAAGAGGTCGCCCGGAAGATCCTTCAGGACCGCGGCATGACGCTGATCCCGCCCTTCGACGACGTCAGGGTCATGGCCGGGCAGGGCACCGTCGGCCTGGAGGTCGCCGAGCAGGCGCGCGAGCTGGGCCTGACCCCGGATGTGGTCCTGGTGAACTGCAGTGGCGGCGGGCTGGCCTCCGGTGTGATCACCGCGCTCCACCACGCGTTCCCCGGCATGACGCACCACATCGTCGAACCGGCGGGCTTCGACAAGATGGCCCGGTCCCTGGCGACCGGCCACGTGTGCGCCAACCCCCACCCGCCCGGCGGCCTCATGGACGCCATCTCCGGCCCGGCGGCCGGTGCGCGCCCGCTGGCCGTCCTGCGCCGTGTCCCTGCCGAATACCTCATCCGTGCAGGTCGTGCCGCATGTTGGTATTCGCGAAGGAGGCTGCCGAGGTGGTCGCGGCGGCGTATGTCGCGGCGGGTTAACACGTCGCGATCGTCGATCGGCGTGGGCGATGGGCGTAGCGGTCGGGCGTTGGCGATGCCGTGGTGCGGCTGGTGGGCGATGTAGAACTGCTCGCCGGGGAAGTTGAATGTGCTGGTCGAGGAGTACCGGGATGCCGTTCTCGAGGTTCTGGCGTCGTACCTGGCTGGCACACCGTCGCCGACCGCGTCGGATGCTGCGGTGGCTGACGACGGCCGGGGCTCTCTGCGTCCAGAGGACGATCTCACGGCGAATCGGCCAGGCATGGCGGTGAGTGCGAAGCTCAATGAGGTCGCCCCGGGCATTGTGGATCGTTTGGTGGCGATGCTGTTGGGGCGGCGGTCCGAGGCGTAGGGCTGGCGGAAGGACCTGATGGGGAAGCAGAGGATCGGTGCGGAGCTGGAGTGCCCCAAGTCGTCCAGGGCCGGGAATCCTGCCGTGCTCATTCCGGCACGGGCGTAGACGTCGTCGGCGACGACCTCTTCGAAGGAGCGGCCGGTCACCGCTTCGATGAGCAGGCCGAGCAGGATGTAGCCGGCGCCGTTGTAGAGATGACGCTCCCCGGGAGGGAAGTGGGGTTGCTTGTTGGCGAACAGGGGCAGGTAGTCCTTGTTGCCCCGCAGCAGGTAGAGCGGGTGGGAGGAGGTCAGGACAGCCCATTCGGCCTGCCAGTCGTCGCTGCCCTCTTCGAACCAGTCGCCGATGCCCGCTGTCATTGTCAGGGCGTGGCGGACCGTGACACGCGGATCGAGCTGGGGCATGTGGTCTCTCACGAAGTCCACCAGCGCTTTGTCCAGGCGGACCTGTTTTCGCTCGACGAGCTGCAGGACGGCCACCGCTGTGAACATCGTGGACACCGACGCCACGCGGAAGCGCGTGTCGCACGTGTTCGGTATGGATCATCGCCGTGACGCCATCCCGAACGCGCGGGTGAATACCGGCTCCCCGTGCCGCGTGACGCGGACCGTGCCGGAGAACCCTTTCCCTCTGCCGCTCGGGAAACGGCCTCCTCCAGGCAAGCTGGATCGAAGCCGTCAGCCCTCGTCACGATCGTCACCGCAGACCCCCTCGCAGCAGAAAGTTCACCAGCCATCGGTGATGATCGTCAGCAGTCCGCAGCAGTCCGCAGCAGTCCGCAGCAGTCCGCAGCAGTCCGCCCGCGGGCAACCGCTTTACCCTGACCGCCTCGCCGAACTGGACACTCGCCTTGGGCGTCGCTTATGAGAGCTGGAGCGACACGACCAGCGGCGCCGGCTTCGGTGGCGTCGCGCGACGCTCCCTCAGTGATGTCCAGGCAGCCAACACCTTGTGTTGACGCGGACGGAGCCGACGTGGCGGACGGAGCGCCCTATTGGTTGGTGAGCGTCTATGGCCGCGATCCCGATGGGAACCACCCTCATTGCCCAACGACAGCGGCTGGCAGAGCCGGTGTCAGCCGTGGGCAGCCGATACGTCGGCTCCAACCCTCGAGGCCGGTCATCAGTCGTTGCACGGGCGTCGGGAGGTGATGGTGTTCCCGGACGTTGCCTATCGCCGAGGAAGAGGATTCAGTGGGACTTGGGCGCGCTGTCTACTGGGCCGGGGTGCCGTGTGCCTGTACCGCAGCAGCCAGGTGATCGGCGAGGGGTTCGGGCAGGGCTTGGCCGTTGAAGGTCTGCATGAGTGCGTCGGCGATCAGGCGCACTTTGATGTTGCTGTGCTGGGAGGCGGTCACCAGTACCTGCCAGGACTGCTGGCTGGTCAGCTGGAACGATGCCATGAGGATGCCGCGCGCCATATCGATCGTTGGTCGGGTCTGCATGGCCCGACGCAGTTGGGTGTTCTCGGCCGCTTGATCGTCGCCGGATGATTTTGCTATCCGTGGCAGCCGTTCCGAGGACGGCGTGTGCTGTACGGCTGCGACCACATCTTCCTCACCGGCGCAATCGGGCGGATCTCCCGCCTCGGCGTACGTGGGATGGGATGAGGAGGCCAGATGTTCGGCTGTCCCCTCTCCGGCGGTGAAGAGTGGAAGGGTGCTGGTCAGGGCGAGCAGGCGGGCCACGGCCGGGCTGGTGGCACACAGGATGAAGCTCTTGGATGCCTGGAGGGCGCGGTGGCGCACGCGCAGCAGAACGTTGAGGGCGGAGCAGTCGCAGAACTCGACTCCTGCGAGATCCAGTTCCAGGCCGCCCACAGCGTGGTCCAGTGCATCGCTCAGCGTCTGCTGCAGTACCTGACCGCTCTCCAGGTCGAACTCGCCGGACGCTGTCACGATGAGCCGGTCGCCGACCGCGTCGACATTCAGTGTCACGGGCACCGGCGGCTGCAATTCCTGTAGAGCGGTGACGCACTCCATGCAGGGCCCCTCGTCTCGGGCAAGGGTCGTGTGAGGGGACATGGGGGCTCCCGGTGCATACCGTCGTCTCTGTGCTCCCAGGATCACCATAACTCTGCTTCACGTCAACCATTACGTGAAATGTAGTTCCTGTTTTTGTATGCGCGAACCAGACGCCGTATCGTGGGGACATGAACCGAACACCGGAACCGCATGCAGGCTGGACGTTCTTGACTAACCATGCCCGGGTGCTGATCGCGATCTTTGAAGATCACACGATCCGTGTCCGCGACATCGCCGCCCGCTGCCAGCTCACTGAACGCGCCGTGCAGAAGATCATCGCCGACCTCGAAGAGGGCGGATACCTCACCCACGTCCGGCAGGGCCGGTCGAATGTCTACCGCATCGCGCCCGACACGCCTCTGCGTCATCCGGCAGATGTCGGCGCCACTGTCGCAGACCTGCTGTCACTCCTGGCGCACCAGGAGGCCGGGCACGTAACCACCCTCGCCGCCGAGTCGCATGAGGGGCGCTGACCCGGCATCTGGCGGCCATTCGCCTTCGTCTTGAAGACGAAGGCGTGCACGATGGAACCTCTCGCAGGATCCGGGGCGGGTGACGGCTGCGTCGCCGGGCCTCGCCACCACGGCATGACGCGTGCGCATCCCGCGCAGGGGAGCGGAGCAGGTGGCGTTCGACTGAGGCGGTTCGGTCCGAACCGGTCGCCGAGATCGCCTTCACCGAGCGGACCCGCGACGGACGCCTGCGCCACCCCCGCTACCAGGGGCTGCGGCGGGACAAATCGGCCCGCGACGCCGTGCGCGAGTGATCGGGGCACTCACGTCCGTGCGGCCGGTGAATGCCGAGCGTGAGCGGGGAAATGGCCGCATGGGCATGGGGCCCTCCAACCCGAGGAGGGGCTGGGCGAGGGAACGACCGTGCCAGGCGGACGATGCCAGGGCAGGGATGTGCCGCCAGTGGCGTTGAGGATCTCGGCGGTGACATAGCTGGCCTGCTGTGGGGCAAAGAAGACGCACGCGGGTGCCATCTCGGCGGGCTGGGCCGGGCGCCGAAAAGGGCTTTGCTCGCCGAACCTCGAGGTGTCGGGCAAGGTGGCGGGGATCAGAGGTGTCCACACGGGGCCCGGGGCCACGGCGTTCACACGGATGCCGCGCTCCGCCAGGTCCCCCGCGAGGCCCTGGGTGAAGGTCGCGATGGCGCCCTTGGTCGTTGCGTAGTCGAGCAGATGAGCGCTGGGCTTGTACGCCTGCACCGATGTGGTGTTGATGATGCTGCCGCCTTCCGGGATATGCGGCAGGGACATCTTGCAGAGCCGGAACATACCGTACAGATTCGTGCGCATCACGCGGTCGAACTGCTCGGTGGTGATGTCTTCCAGACCCTGGGACTGTGCCATCTGGAAGGCGGCAGTGTTGACGAGGATGTCGATCGAGCCGAAGGCAGATAAGAGAAACCGAATGCCCTGGGTGCCCGATGGCGGCACGCACAAACCATCCGCCATGGAGCCAAAGGCCTCCCTTCCGGCCCAGCGGGGCTTGACGATCTCCAGTCCGGATCGGTAGCCGACCAGTTCGCGCGTATCGTAGCGAAACTGCGGCCAAGACACTTCAACACTAGATCCCTGAATCGGGTGTCGCCATAGCGGGTCAGCGGCTGTCCGCCATATCTGTTCGAAGCGCCCGGCGAGACACAGTTTCCTCACCTGATGATCGGGAACGCGCTTGATGAGCGGCCATACCGCGGCAGTTGCCACCAGGGCTTCGCCACGGCGGCCCAATGGAGGTTCGTACTTATGTTCAGGGCGATTGCAGATGTCATCCGGGCCATCGGTGGGGCCATCGCCACCGTCGTCACGCTGCCTTTCCGGGCTGTGGCTCGGCTCTTCGGCGGAGCATCGGACACCGCGCACGGCCGTCACTGAACCCGCACGCAATTGTCGCCAGCCGTACCTGGCCGTGAGGAGGTCATCGGCGTTGCCGGTAAAAGCCGGACGGCGGCGCGGTGGGCGGAAAGCGCGGCCTTTTTGACGGTCGGCATCGTCACGATTACTCCGCTGGGGAGCGTGGTGCCTCCGGGGCCCGTGAGGCGCATCAGCGAGTAGTGCCAGGCGATTTCTTGGATGCCCGGATCCTCGGAAAGTGGGCGCAGTGGGGGAGTTTCCGTCAGGGAGTTTCCGTCAGGGAGTGGGGCCCGGCCCGTTGGCCGTGAGGCTGCTCGGGGGCTTGCCGGTCACCGGGTTCGGCGTTCCCGGTGCTGGCCTGCCGGTCCGGGCGGGCTGGGGTATCTCGGCGGGGTCCCTGCCGCGGTGGCGCCAGTGGACGCGTGCCGACTTGTCCGCCAGCTTCGTCCACAGCATCAAGTCCCGGGCGTCCTCACGTGTCGCGCGGTCCCACTCGACCCCGAAGAACCACAGCTAGCTTCTCTGCACCAAGCAAGACGGCACGCCGAGGAGATCTGTTCAGGAGCTTCCGCAGCGTCCTGTCACGGCTACGGCCAGAACGACCCAAACTCCCAGGTGATCGACAGGGTGCGCCGGGCAGCGCCGGCACTCCACCGTGCCTGACGGGGACGAGCGTGGACGGTCTAATCCAGTACCAGACGTCCGTTATGGACTCTGGTCCCGGCCTGCTTGAGGCGATGCAGAACCGGCACGACTTCGACTTGGCGCACGGCGGGGAGCACGCCGACCTTGGTAGTGATGAAGGTGTACAGGTCCTCGGTGTCCCTGCAGGTGACAGTGACCAGCAGATTGGCCGCGCCGGTGACAGCGGCCGTGAACGTGGTCTCGGGAGGCAGCGATAGTGCGGTGCCGGTCGCATCGAGATCGCCCGGGGTGACGGTGAGCCAGAGGTATGCGGTGGCGTGAAAGCCGAACTGGGCCGGCGCGAGGTCCACCGCGATGTGCAGTGCCCCGGAGGACAGCCCTATGGCGACCGGTTGCCGGTGGACCGTTTCACCCGCCCCCGCCCCCGCCGCGCCTGACCCGCCGGCGGGGGCCGGTCCTCCGGCTTGACTTCGAGCGCGCTCCAGGTCCTAGCGTCGGAGGCGTTCGTCAGCCCTCGAGGTACCGCCCGGTCCGCCGGGCAGGAGGAGTATCCGCGCATGATCACCCGAACCACGCTCGGCTCGCCCGGTCTCACCGTCAGCGCGATGGGCCTGGGGTGCATGGGGATGAGCGAGAGCTACGGCGCCGCCGACTGGGACGGCGGCCTGGCCACCATCAACCGGGCCCTGGAGCTGGGCATCACGTTCCTGGACACCGCCGACGCCTATGGCACCGGGCACAACGAGGTGCTGGTGGGCCGGGCCATCCACGGCCGCCGGGACCAGGTGCAGCTAGCCACCAAGTTCGGCATCGACCGCAGCGCCGGCGACCGGGCACGCCGCATCCGCGGTGCCCGGGACTACGTGCTGCGCGCCTGCGACGCCTCGCTGCTGCGGCTGGGCGTCGAGGTGATCGACCTGTACTACGCCCACCGCCCGCCCCAGGACGTGGAGATCGAGGAGACCGTCGGGGCGATGGCCGAGCTGGTCGAGGCGGGCAAGGTCCGCCATCTGGGCCTGTCCGAGGTCGACGGCGAGTTGCTGCGCCGGGCGCACGCGGTGCACCCGATCACCGCGGTGCAGAGCGAGTACTCGCTGTGGACCCGCGACGTCGAGGCGGTCACCCCGGTGATGGCCGAGCTGGGGGTCGGGTTGGTGCCGTACTCGCCGCTGGGGCGGGGGTTCCTGACCGGCAGCCTGGACCGCTCCACGCTGGGCGAGAAGGACTTCCGGCGCACCAACCCCCGCTTCGCCGGCGAGGCGGGCGAGGCCAACGAGAAGATCGCGCAGACCGTGCGCGAGGTGGCCGACCGGCTGGGTGCCACCCCGGCCCAGGTGGCGCTGGCCTGGGTGTACGCCCAGGCCGAGCGGCTCGGGGTGGCGGTGGCGACCATTCCGGGCACCCGCAGCCCGGCCCGGCTGGAGCAGAACGCGGCCGCGCTGGAGCTCACCCTGGACGCCGAGGCACTGGCCGCGCTGGACCCGCTGAGCGACCAGGTGATGGGCGAGCGCTACACCCCTGCGCACACCGCTGAGGTCGCTCGGGGTTAGCCGGTGGGCTCGACGCGCACGACGTCCAGCTCGACGACGTCGTTGACGTCGCGCCCACCGGTGACCTCGCCGGTCACGACCAGCCGGGGTCGGGCCAGCGGTGCCCCGTCCTGCTCGACGGCCAGGATCGCCCCGGTTGCCGGAGCCCGGGGCGATCTCGCCGTAGGAGACCAGCGCCCGGTACCCGTCCGCGCCCACCGCGAGCACGCCGACGCTCAGCTGGGGTGTCGTCAACCGATCACCTGGCCGCTGAACGCGGCGCGATGCCGGGTATGCCGAGGTCGACCGGCGCGACCCTGGCGAGCCGACGGGTCTGGTCTCGCTTCTGGCACAGGAAGGACAGGGTGAGGTCGATCCCTTCGATCTCACCGAGCCACCCCTCTGCTTCGGCTCGGGCCCGGCGGGCCAGAAGGTCGACTTCAATCTCGTCGAGGCGGGACAGCATCTTCGGATTGATGTTGATCATGGGACATCTCAGACAGGCGTGCTCATGCTGGCAAGGTGTCGAGTAGGGGCGGGCGCATCCTCCCAGCTCGACTTTGCGCTGGTCGAAGTGCTCCTCGGAGCCGGGCCATTCGGATTCGGTGACCGGCCGGTACTCATCGGTTGGCCTGGCCTGGCGGCGCCGGTCGAGAAATCCCTGGTAGTGCCGGACGACGTCCTCGTTGAACACGGCGACGTATCCACGAGTCGTTTGAAGATTCAAATGTCCGAGTAGGGCTGCTCCGATGTGGATCGGAAGCCCGCTGTTCACCAGCTCCGTGGCCAGGAGTCGGCGAAAATCGTGCGGGGTGAAGCTGGTCGCAAGGAAGCCAGGGTGTTGTTCGGCGAGCTCGACGCAGTGGCGCTTCAGCATGTTCACCACGGTGGTATCTGACATGACCTCGTGCTTGGTGCCGATCTTGCGTTGGAACAAGAACGGCATGGGTGCGCTGCTCTGCCGTTCCTTCGGGTCGTAACGAGGCAGCAGAGGGATGGTCTGGCCGCCGGTGGTGTGGCGGCGGACGATGGCCGCGACGACGGCGAACAGCTCGGCGGACATGGGGATGACGCGTTCCCGGTCGCTCTTCGAGGGAGCGACCACCAGCAAGGCGATGACCTCGCTGTTGGGCCGTTGATACTGCCCGGATGCTGAGATGGGTGAGTTCCAGGGCCTCCTCTATGCGCACGCCTGAATGCCGCAGGACCTCAACGATCGCCCACTCCCAGAAGGCGGCGTCCTCGGCATGCGTGACATTGATGTGCTTGCCGCTCTCCAGATCGAGGACGCGGACGTTCGCCAGCCCTCCGAGCCGGACGCGGCGTTCATCCACCCTGCTCCACAGGCGCTGATAGGTGTGACCCTCCAGCGTGACGGTCTGCCCGCCGGCCATGTCCGCGGCCTGCGCGAGTAGGTCACGGAGGTGGCCGTACCGGTTCTCCAGGTGTTCCAGGAGAGTGTTCAACAGCGGTTGACGTTGCCTGGTGCGGTCGTCCATGCGTTCCTTGACGCGTCGTTTGCGGATCCCATAACCGCGGACCTCGGCGTCGGAGATCGGACAGGGCGCCACCCAGATCGCCCACTGGTCGGGCTCCGCTGCTGCCCACGCCTGCAGATCGGCGTAGAAGGCGCGTACTGCCCGCAGGATGGGGTCGAAGTCGCGCTGCCCCTTGCCGTCCACGCGAATCGCGACCCGGTCCCGCCACCGCTGGTAGAGCTCGCCGTCGATGCGCAGGTCGGGCTGGCTGGGGGCGAGTTGCTCGATGGTAGCCCAGAAGTTGTTGGCCAGGTGGCGGGACAGGTTGTCCAGCGTCGAATAGTCCAGTTCGGGCTTGCGTCGTTCCAGGTAGGCGACGAGCAGGTGCCGAACCCCGGTATTGCGGATCTTGTAGCGGTCGACCAGTTCTTTGACCGTCGACCGCCCGTTGAGCAGGGCCGCCTTCAGCGTCGCCGGCCCATGGGAGGGGAAGTGGTCCATCGTGTGGAGCACTTGCCAGGCCAGGTGGCCGGGGAACCGGCTGCCGGCTCCGCGTGCCCCCAGGACCAGTCCTTGACGGCGCCACTCCCACGCGTAGTGCAGGAAAGCCTCGGGGGTCAGGTTGGCCAGGGCGATGCCCTGCGTGGTGAGGGCGACCGCGATGTCGAACAGCGCGGTCCCGTGGTGAATCGGGTTCACCGGCGTGGCCTGCGTCTCAGCCCAGAACTTCTCCAGCAGCGGGTCGTTCTGGGCGGCGAGGAAGCGCTGCCCGTAGTAGAGGAAGGTGTTCGACCGGAATGCCTCCAGTGAGGGCTGGATGATCCGCAGACACAGCAGGCAGGCAGCGCCGGTGCCGATCTGGCTTCTCTCTCTGGGAGCCGATCGCAGGACCGACACGGGGTTGCCGCCCAGGTTGAATCCGCTGGCCTCCCACCGCTCCTGCCAGGTCTCGCCCGGGACCTGGCTCAGGTGCTGCAGGAGGTCCCGGGCGCCGCGGCTCCGGTTCCATCGGTTGTCGGCCGACTTCGTCGGCCAGGTCGTGCGCACCGCCTGCGCGATCTCCTCGACGGAGGCGCGGGTCAGATCGCCTTGGGGACGCGGCGGGACCGTGGGGGCAGGGGCAGGTGCGGCGTTCACGCTGACGAAGCGGCTGACGCCCTTCTTGCTCGTCGGCTGGGTCAGGGTGCCGGGTTCAGCCACCGAACACCGCCTTGATGTCCTCCGGGTCATACCCGGCGGCGAAGGTGCGCTGGGGACGGGGCTTGGTGTAGTGCTCCTGGAGCTTGTCGTGCAGGTCCTCCACGCGGGCCGTCAGGTAGCGGCCAGTAGTGTCTAGGTGGGCGTGCCGCAAGATGGTCTGCACCTCGGCGAGGGTGAGCCGCTCGTCTCCCGCCATCCTGACCGCCGCCGTATGGCGAGCGTCGTGCAAGGTCCAGTTCGTGCCGAGCTTGTCGTTGGCCCGCTGGAGAATGCGGCGTGTCGCCCAATACGTCAACGGGCGCGGATCCCCGCGGCGGGTGCGCCACACCGGTTGGCCTGGGTCGGGCAACCCGTCGGCGGCCAGGTAGCTGCCCAGGTAGCGGAAGGCGTTCGGGGAGGCGGGCACGGGCTGTCGGATCCGGGTGCCCTTGCTGATCACGTATATCAGCTGGCCCGACCAGTCGATGTCGTTCAGCCCAACGCCCAGCAGTTCGCTCGCCCTGGCCCCGGAGGAGACGTAGAACTCCAGGAGTGCGCGGTCACGGTCGCAGCCCATCCCGGCGAACAACTCATCCACAGATGGTCGGGGATAGACCGTGGGGCCTGCACCGGCACCTTCTGCCGCAGCCGGCCCCGCCGGAGCACCGGCGTCGGCTCCAGCGGAGACCGGTGTGCAAGAGCCTGCCGACGCCCGTGCGAGGCCGGCACCGGATTGACCACCGGACCAACGCCGAACCTCGCATGAAAGGCATAGAACCCGCTGACCACGCTGAGGTTGTGGTTGATCGTGCTCGCCGCGTACCCCTCCCGGAGCGATGGCTTGCCGGTCTTCAGATTCACCGACCCCGCAGGCGGAGACGCGCTGTCCCGCTTACGGAGCCGCTGCGGGTTGCGCGCTTCCCGCAGCCAGCCAACGAGCGCCGCGACTTCGGTCTCCGTGGCCTTGTCCCAGGAGATCTGCAGGTAGTGGAGTAGCCGGTACCACCGCAACAGTCCGAACCCGTAACTCCGGCAGGTCAGCGGGCTGACGTCCCCCAGCATCAGATCTCGCAGGTAGGCACTGACCGGTTCGACCTCGCAACCGTCAGCATCCACTACAACGAACGGAAGGTCGGGCGTCGCCCCCGCGACCACAGCGCCGACCTCGGGAACCGAGCACTTCCCCTCCATCAGGGCACGTCTCACGTCCTCCACCACACCACACTCCTGAAAAGACCCAGACGATCCGCCTGGGTCACGACTGGGACATGGTGCAGTTAACAGGTCGCCACCATCGCAGCAGGTCCATGCCGTACGAGCGCGGCGTCAACGGCGAACAGTCCGCCGACTTCAGGTCCGTGAAGTACACCGCCGCCGGCTCGACCGGTCTCCCAAACGGGTCCAGCAACTGGCAGGGCTCCCAGGGGTCATCGATCTTCAGTAACTGACCGATCTCAGGCAGGACGAAGCTTTTGCTTCGATGAGGACGGTGTGTGTTGTAGCGCCGTTGGTAGGCGGCCAGGACTTGTCGGGCGTGTGCCTCGTTCGTGATGAGGATGTGGTCGAGGGCCTCGCGGCGGATGCTGCCGGTCACCCGTTCGCAGTGGGCGTTCATCCTCGGCGTTCGTGGCGCGCTCTTGATCACGTCTATGCCGTCGGCTTCGAAGACGGCGTCGAAGGACTGTCCGTACTTGCTGTCGCGGTCACGGAGCAGGAACCGCAGAGGCGCCGGGTGCCGTGTTCGAGGAAGCCCAGCGCATACAGTCTGCGTCTGGACACGGTGTCCAGATGGAAGAAGTCTGCCGCGATGATGTCGTTGGCCTGATTCGTGAGGAACTCGCGGGGGGTCGGAGCGGTGCGGCGTATGGCTGGATCGATGCTCGCAGCGTTCAGGATGTCCCATATCTGGATGCGGCGATCGGGTGCCGGAGACGAGCCAGCTCGCCCTGGATCCGCCTGTGACCCCACCCCACGTTTTCCCGGGCCAGGCGCAGTATCAGCTTCCTGAGCGCCGCCCTGGTCTGTGGTCGCCCGGTCCGGCCGCGCGCTGTAGTCTTATTTCGCCGCGATGAACCTGCGATGCCAGGTGAACAGTGTGGCGGGCGTGACCGGGAAGACCTCACGCCACCGGCAGCGGGGTATCAGGCCCGACAACGCAGCCAGCCAGAACCGGTCAACGGGCTCATACCGGACCCTGCCGTTCATCTGACGACGCAGCACCGCGTTCTGCGGACCTGTGCCGTGCCGGGTCAGACGGTGAACTGGCCGGGGTGGGCGGCGGCCCAGTCCTCGGCCCACGTCGCCGGGGGCTCGGTGAGCAGCTGCCCCGGAGCCAGCCACTCGTACAGCTCCGCGTGGGAGCGGACGGTGAAGGGGTCGACCCGCGTCCGCAGCATGTGCGGACGCAGCTCGGTGGGGTCATGGATGCCCATGGACGCCATGATCTGCATCGCCCCGTACACCGTGGCCCGCTGGAACCGCTCCACGCGCGCCGACTTGTCACCCACGTCCAGTGCGCGGGCCCGCCGAGGATCCTGCGTGGCCACCCCGACGGGGCAGGTGTTGGTGTGGCAGCGCTGGGCCTGGATGCACCCGGTGGCGAACATCATCGCCCGCGCCGCGTTGGTGTAATCCGCCCCCTGCACCATCCGCTTCACCATGTCGCTCCCGGTGGCCACCTTGCCGCTGGCGCCGACCCTGATCCGGTCCCGCAACCCCGTGCCGACCAGCGCGTTGTGCACCGTGATCAGGCCCTCGGACAGCGGCGTGCCAACATGGTCGGCGAACTCCAGCGGGGCCGCGCCGGTGCCCCCTTCGGCCCCGTCCACCACGATGAAGTCCGGAGTGACGCCCTCGCTCAGCATGGCCTTGCACACGGCCAGAAACTGCCGCCGCGAGGTGAGGCACAGCTTGAAGCCGGTGGGCTTGCCACCCGCCAGCTCCCGCATCCGGCCGATGAACCGCACCAGCTCGCGGGGTGTGGAGAACACCCGATGGTACGGCGGCGACACCACCGTCTGCCCCTGCGGCACCTCGCGCACCCTCGCGATCTCCGCGTTGACCTTGCTGCCCGGAAGCACTCCGCCCATGCCCGGCTTCGCGCCCTGCGACAGCTTGAGGGAAACACACTTCACCTGGTCATGGGCCGCCTTCTCGGCGAACATGGCCGCATCGAAGTCACCGTCGTCCGTCCGGCATCCGAAATACCCGGTTCCGATCTCCCAGATCAGATCGCCACCGTGGCGCAGATGGTATTCCGAAAGACCGCCCTCACCCGTGTCCTGCGCGAAACCGCCCAGGGCCGCACCACGGTTGAGCGCGAGGATCGCGTTGGCCGACAGAGATCCGAAGCTCATCGCCGAGATGTTCAACAGCGCCATGTCGTAAGGCTTGGCACAGTCCGGCCCGCCAATCCGGACCCTGGGCGGCTGGTCCGGCGTGGCCTTGGGCGCCAGCGAAGGGACCAGGAACTCGTACCCCGCCGCACCGACGTCCCGCTCCGTCCCGAACGGCTCCTCGGCGTCCACACCCTTCGCCCGTTCGTACACGATGCTGCGCACGTCACGGTCGTACGGGCGACCGTCGTAGTCGCGCTCGATGAAGTACTGCTGCAGCTCCGGCCGTAGCGCCTCCAGCAGGAACCGCAGATGGCCCAGTAGCGGATAGTTGCGCAGGACGGAGTGCTCGCGCTGCACCACATCCCGGACCGCCACGGCCGTCATGGCCGCCGCCACCACGACCAGAAGCCACCACCACGGCGATACCCACCACGCGAGCGCCGCGCCGAGCGCCACCGTCAGGGCAGGACCAGTCAGCAATACGAGTCTCAGCATGTCGCACGGCTACCCCACTCGCACCAGTCGATGCGGTTACCTCCGCCGGGTCGAACCGGACCGTGTGCGAAGTGTGCGCACGGCCTGCCGGATGACCGCCACGGCGGACACTCCATGGGGACCTCGGCCGAGCCGGGACGGGGTGCCGGTCGGGCGCTTCCTCCGGGACAACCCGATGAGGCGCAGTCCCCGGTCCAGGCGGTGCAGGGCGGAAGTCATGGCAGATATCCCATCGTCAGAATGGCGAAAATGGCGGGACGCCCGACTATCGGCTTCCCCTCAGCTGACGCGCTATGCGTGGTGGATACGTCGGCCCGCCACACCGCTGATTTTGCAGCGGGTGTGGAGGCGGCGTACCGGGGCAGTCGGCAGTGACGATCTTGATGTCACCACACGAGGGGACCGCCACCCATGGCCACTTCCGGCCGTCGGCCGCGTATCGGGCGTCAGTACGCCTTCAGCCTGCGGAATCTCTCAGTCTGCTTCGGGCTGATCGCCATCGTTGTCTTCGGGGTGGGGGTCACCGTAAGAGCCGCCGGCGGCGCGACCGGCGCCCAACCTGCCGCCGCCGTGGCCGTGGGACTGCTCACTCTTTTGGCCGCCGTCGTGATGCGCCACCGCCGTACGGCCCCCGCTTCCCCCGAGGAGGATTCCCTCGGAGCAGCTGACTTCGAGGCGATGACGGCCAGTGAGTTCGAGCAGGCGGTGGCGGACCTGTGTGAACGGGACGGCTGCCGGGTCAGCCGGGTGGAGGGCGGCGCGGGCGACCTGGGCGCGGACGTCCTCGCCACCGCCCCCGACGGCCAGCGCATTGTCATCCAGTGCAAGCGATACGACTCGACTCACAGGGTCGGCTCGCAGGATGTTCAGCGCTTCGGCGGAACGTGCTTCGCCGTCCACGACGCCCAGATCGCTGCGGTGGTCACGACCAGCGAGTTCACCAAGCCCGCCGCCGAGTACGCCACGCAGTGCGGAATCCTGTGCATCGACGGGCAGGAGCTCGCCACGTGGGCAAGCACGGGCCCGGCTCCGTGGACGGAGTAACGCAACGGCGCCATCCCGTTAGCCTCTGTAGTCGATGTCGCCTCGCTCGCAGATCTGCCGGGCGATGTCCCGCAGCTTGATGTTGCGTTCCTGGGACACGCGCCGCAGTAGGGCAACGCGGCTCGCGGACTCGGGCCAGACCTCCTGCGGCTCGGCGAAGTCCTGGATCCGGTAGACCGGACGGCTGCGGAGCGCGGCGTCGAAGCACCGGCCCTCGGCGAGTCCGTACGCGTGGACTTCAGCAAGGTGGTAGGCCGAGGACGCAGGGCAGTCGCAGTTGGCGTGGCGCCTGTGACGTCGAGTCGACCATGGGACGGCCGACCCGTGTGGGTAAGCCCACTTCCGTGCGATCAGGCGACGGTGGCGGCGTCGGACACCATGCCGAGCGCGGCCCGGCGGCCCAGCTCCTCGAGGGTCGGGTTGCATCGTACGACTCTGATCGTCGCAGTGGCTCCTCACAGGGGGATGTTGCCGTGCTTCTTGGGTGGCAGGGACGCGCGCTTGGTGCGTAGCTGGCGCAGGCCGCGTACGACGTGGTGGCTGGCGGTGTGCACAGCGCGTGCGGGCGCACCCGGCAGTCCGGAGGGCGCCGCGCGGCCTGTCGGGTTTCTGGGCGGCGTGTGGATGCTCTGGCAGAACCCCGCCGGCACCGCACGGCGGCGGAACCCGAGGCCGTGTCCGAACTGATCAGCCAGTGCGCCGGGCTGCCGTTGGCGCTCGGCCTGGTGACCGCGCACGGCACCGTCCGCCCCGATTCGCCGCTCGCTCTGCTGGCCGAGGGCCTCCGCGAGGCGGCCGGCCGGCTGGACACCCTGGAGGCCGACGGCCTGGAGGGCGGACTGAGGGCCGCCTTCGCCTCCTCGTACCTGGCCTGTCCCCGGCGGCGGCCGGGACGCCGTCCCCCGACTCCCGGCCACTGACACTCGCCGGCCAGCCGGAGGCGCAGTCCTGGCTGGAGGCCCGGCACGCCGTGCTGCTGGCGACTCGGCGCCTGGCCGCCGAGGAGGGCCTGGGACGAAGTGGTCTGGCGGTCGCCTGGGTGCTGGACACCTGCCACCGCCGCAACGGCCACCTCCACAGCCGGCTCGCCGCCTGGCGTGAGGGCCTGGAAGCCACCCGGCGGCTCGGCGACCCGGGGGCGGAGACGCTCGCCCACCGCAATCTGGGCGTCGCCCGCATCCGCTCCGGCCGCCAGGGGAGGCGCTGGACCACCTCCACCAGGCCATGTCCTCAGCCCCGACGAGTTCGAGGAAAAGCACGACGCCAACCAGGCAACGGCCGAACCGGTGAATGTGAAGCCACGTCAACCCGCCCTGACCAGCTCGTCAGCACCTTCCGCACAGCGGGGGAACCTCAGCCGTCCACGCATACCGGCGCGCTGCCTGAGCTGCACGGACGACTTCCGGCTCTCCGACATCTCATGCGACGGCAACTCCGTGTACGCCCCATACCAGCGCGCCGGGGCGAGCAAGCGAACCCTGAGCAACACCAGGGGCTGTCACACCCACACCGACTTCAACCGCAGCTTCACCAACGGCCAGACCATCAAGTACCGCGTCTGCGTGAAGGTCGCCCTCGAACCCGACAACTGCAGCGCCTGGAAATGGGACACCACGGGCTGACCACCCCGGCGACCGGACGGGCCCGCCCCGCCCGGTCGCCGGTATGCCTACAGCCGAGCACTGCGCAGCCAGCGCAGCGAGGCAAGACCCAATGCGGTCATCATGGCCACGATGTTGGGATCGGCGGCAGGCCCGGCCGCGGCAGCGGTCCGCAGGAGAAATCCGGAGTGCAGGGCGAGCACCTCGTTGATCCGGGCGGGGTCGAGATCGCGGGTCAGCGGGTGGTTCTCGGCGATCGGCCGCGGGTCCACGCCGCTGAGGGAGGCGCTCGACACCAGGGTGACCACGTCACAGTGACGGGGGCCGATCCAGGCGTGTGGCCAGTCGACGACGAAGACACGGTCCGCGGTCAGCATGATGTTGAACGGGTACAAGTCTCCGTGCAGAAGAGTGGCGCCCTCCAGCGAAGCGTTCTCTTCCAGGGCGACGAGTTGGTCGAAATGGTGGGCCGCCCACGGTGACAGCTCCTCGACCTTGGACATGACAGCGGCATCGTCCGCCATCGCCGACCATCCTCCGAGGCGCGGCTTGCCCAAGATCGTCTCGTTCACGGGCGATGGCGTCAGGACCTCCGCCATATCGGTGACGGCCGCGAGCACTGTGTCGAGCTCTTCCCGCTGCCAGGGCTGGGCGGGCAGATGTCCCACGATCTCTTCGAAGGCCAGCACGACCCAGGTGCCGTCGTCGTACGCATCGAGCAACCGCGGCGCCGGCACCTCCCTGGGAAGCCGCTCGGACACGGCGATCTCCCGGCGGTGGAAGTCCGCCACCGCCGGTGCCATCAGTGAGCTGGCCGCCTTGATGAAGGCACGCTTGCCGTTCTCCAGACGCACTCGTGCGGCGAGCCCCTCGGAAAACCCGCCCCGCTGGCTGATCGCATGGGCCACCGGGCTGCCGAGCAGCTGCCCGATCCGGGCCGTCACCTCGCGAGGCATCGCCGCCCAGTCCATCCTTCGGCTGCCTGTGGCCTCGGGCAGGCCCAGGTGTGCCGCCACGAGTCCCTCGCCGGTATCGCGTGTCATGATGATCTCCCCGTCTTCAGCGGCCGAGTAGCGGATGGTGGCCGGCGTGCTCAGCTCCGCGGGTGCGCTCCACCGTTCTGGGCCACCGCGTAACCGGGCACGGACGGCCATCGGACGGTCAGCACCACCGACTCCTCCTCCGCGAACCATGAATGGTCGACTCCGTGCCCCCACACGACGTAATCACCCTGCTCTTCCAGAAGAACGTCGCGGCCGGGGAGCTCCACGCGGAAACGGCCGCTGATGAGAACCAGGAGAGCCGTGCGTTCCTCGCCCCTCACCCACTCCGCTCGTTCGTCGCCACGAGGGTGGACGCCCCATTTGATCTCCACGGCCTCGCTGTGGCGCGGATCGCCGACATCCTTGAAGTGTCCGAGGAGCCACCCCCGGTCCAGTGCCGCATCCTTGCCCGCATTGCCCACGTACACGCTGTCGCTCACGGTGCCGGACGCTAGCAGCTCCTCGTGTGCGCATCTCGGCATCCCCGTGGCTGTCGCGTCCTCATCGTACGGCGGCCGGGGGCGGGGCCGCAGGACGGTGCCCAGGACGTGTGTCGTGGGGAAGTAGCCCGCCTCGCGGGAGTCGTAGCTGTTGTGGGTGTTGTCGCCCAGGAGAACCAGTGCCCCGGGTGGGACGGAGCCACCGGCGGCGTACGGCTCCGGGAGGGCTCCCGGGGGTGGTCGGTCGCCCGCCACCGCCGCCACCCGCTTGATCATCCACTCTTGTGCGGTACCCACGGCCGCTACCGCCTGGTTCGGGGTGGGTGACGAGCGCCCGTCGTCCTCCTGTCGCACGACGACCACGTGCCCGACCGCGTACCGTCCGCCGCGCCGCACCAGCACTCGCTCCCCGTCGCGGTACGTGGGTTCCATGCTCCCGCCCCGTACGGTCACGACCACGAGTGTCCGCCGCAGTACCGTCCCCGTGATGAGAGCCGTCCCCAGGGCCATCCCCAGTCCCAGTACCATCAGACCCATCACACGGCCTCTTCCGGCGCTACCGGAGACTCCTCGGCGGAGAGCTGATAGCCACCGGCCTGGAGCGTGAAGAGCCGCGCGTACTCGCCGCCCGCCGCCATCAGCAGGGTGTGGTTTCCCCGCTCGGCGACCCGCCCGTCCTTGAGCACGACGATGATGTCCGCGTCCCGCAGCGCACTGAGCCGGTGTGAGATCAGCAGGCTGGTACGGGTGTTCCGCTCGCTCCGCAGGGACGCGTGGATCTCGTGCTCCGCCTCCGCGTCGAGTCCGGCCGATGGCTCGTCGAGGATCATCAGTTCGCGGCGCGTACAAGCATCCCGCAGGAACGCCCTCGCCAGCGCCAGCCGTTGCCACTGACCGCCGGAGAGGACCACGCCCGTCTCCGGGTTGCCCTTGTCCTCCGCCGTGAAGAACATCCGGGTCAGCAAGGTGTCGTAGCCCCGGGGGAGTTCGGCCAACTGGCGGTCGATCCCGGCCCGTTGGGCGGCCTGGCGCATCCGCTCATGCGATCGTTCCCCATCCGTCAGCACGGTGAGGTCGCCGAGTGCGATGTTCTCCGCCGCCGTCATGTCGTACTGCATATAGTCCTGGAACACCGCGCCCACGCGTTCCCGCAACCGCGCCGGATCTACGTCACGGATGTCCACGCCGTCCCACAGGATCGCGCCGTGCGTCGGGTCGTAGAACCGGCAGAGCAGCTTCACCAGAGTGGACTTGCCCGCCCCGTTGAGCCCGACGAGGGCCAGCGCACGGCCCTGCGGAATGTGCAGGTCGACGCCGCGCAGCACCCATGGGAGATCGGGAGAGTAGCGGAACCAGACGTCCCGGAGTTCGATCCCGTGGCGCAGTGTCGGCAACGGGCGGGGTCGGTCCGCGACCGGGAGGTCCGAAGTGGCCTGCGTCACCGCCGTGTAGTGGTCGAACATCAGCAGCGTCTGCTGGCCCTGCGCGGCGTCGCCCGCCAACGAGGCCAGCGCCCCCTGCACACCGGCGATCGCGGCCACGAACATGGTCACATCGCCCACCGACAGCGCCCCGCCACGCGCCGCGAGGACCGCCCAGAGCAGTCCACCGCCGGAGACCAGCGCCGCCAGTCCGCCCAGCCCCGTCTGTACGGCGATTTCTCGCCGGTTCATGGCCCGCTTCGCGGCGTTGGCCGTACGCCGTTCCATCAGCATCCGGTCGCGCAGAAACGGGCCGATGCCGAAGAGCCGGACCTCCTTGGCCGCCTCCACACTCGACAGCAGATCGGCGTAGAAGAACTCCCTCCGCTCGACCGGCCCGACCTCCCACAGCATCCGCGCCCGCCGCCGTGCCAGGGCCACTTCCGACCACAGCACGGGCACCCCCGCCACCAGCAGAATCCCGGCCATCACCGGGCTGACGAGGAGGAGCGAACCGAGGAATCCACCGATGGTCGCCCCGGCGCGCACGACACCCAGGATGCTCTCCGCGACATGGGTGGCCGTCTCGTGGCCCGCCTGCTGGGCCAGCCGCAGGCGGTCCAGGAAGTGCGGGTTCTCGAACTTCCCCAGCCCGACGAAGCCATCGACCGCGGCGAACAGCCGGTCCTGCATCTCCAGCCCCACCCGGCGGTCCAGCTCCGCTCGCGCGTATCGCATGGCCTGCGAGGCCACCACCGCCGTCACACCGAGGCAGGCCATCGCCGTACCGGGCAACAGCAGCGTTCCCGGGGCACCGCTCGCCAGATCGTCCATGACCAGCTTCATCAGCCAGGCTGTCGCCAGCGGCAGCGCGCTCACCAGCAGCGACAGTGCTATGTGGAGCAGCAGGGTGCCGGGGGCGGCGCGGGCGGTGACCGCGCAGACGGCGGCGAGTCGCCGCAGCGCGATCGCGGCGCGCGCCGAGTGCCCGGAGCTGCGCCCCGAGTGCCCGGAGCTGCGCCCCGAGTGCCCGGAGCTGCGCCCCGAGTGCCCGGAGCTGCGCCCCGAGTGCCCGGAAGGGGCGTCGGAAGTGGCGCGGGCGGTGTCCGCCGCCGACTCCTCATGGCCGCCTCGCCCGCGCACGGTGCTCACACCGGGAGCGTCGGCCGGGACAGGTCCACCGCGTCGTCGGTGACCACGACATCGCCCTCGGCGTCCGGCGCGACCATGAGCACCGTGGGAAACGCCATGATCTCGAATGCCGCGCCCATGGGGTCCTCGTTGCGGGTCTGGGTCACGACCTTCGCCACCGACCGCAGTTCGGTGACCATGGGCGCGGCCAGGCCCTCATCGCCCACCACGGCGGCCAGCACCCGATCGCGTCCGCCGGGCATCGTACGGGCGTACTCCATGAACTTCGGCAGTTGCTCCTTGCACGGTCCGCAGGTCGGCGTGAAGAAGCCCACCAAAGTGGTCCCGGTCATCGTGGCGCGGCTCAACGGCTCGCCGTCCACGGTGTGGGTGGCGAACTCACCCACCGGCTCGCCGAGTTCGATCGCCGAGCGTGGCCGGTCGACGGCCCTCGCCGCCAGCAGATCGCCGTGCTCCCGCAGGCGCTTGATCACGCCCAGGGTGAGGATCAGGTCCAGCGAACACAGTGCCCCCACGAGCACCACGGCGCTGATCAGGACTGGCATGGTTCCTCCCGGATGTCCCGGATATCCCGGATGGCCTTCGGATGGTGTGTGCGCGCGTCGAATCGGGGATCCGCCGGGCCCTGGACGGACCGAAGAGCTCGGCCAAGTCGTCGAGTACGGTCACCAGGGCACCCGCGACGAGCCCGGCCGCCGCCGCCACGAGGGCTCCCGTCGCCGTCGCCGGAGCCTGGTCCGCCAGTGTCATCAGGCCGGCCGCCGCTGCGACGGCGGTCAGCAGCACATTGCGCAGGAGATGGCGACGGCCGAGCGGGGCCGCCGAGGCCCCGAAACACCGGCAGGCGGCGCCCGTTCCCCGCCGTATCGTGCGGGCTATCGCCGCCGCGAAGACGCTCAACAGCCCCGCCGCGAGGGTCAGCCCGGCCACGGTGGCGCCGTCCGGCGGCAGGATGAGCAGGGCACAGACCGCGCCCTCCGCTGTGACCACGGCCGCCGCCGCGGATCCGACCAGCCGTGGTGGCACCACTCCCATGGCGGGCAGCGACTCCACGAAGGCCGCGAACCTCCCCCGGCCCGCCGACTTGCTCAGGAAGGCGATCAGGAAGACCACGCCGATCATGGCCCGGACCGCGATCACCAGATACTGCACGGCAACCCTTTCAATCGAGGTAAGGAGCGCGGGCTGAGCGTGAAGGCGGCCCCCGAATGCCCCCGTTGGCCATTCGGGGGCCGCCTGCCCGCTGTCGTTCAGCGGTGCGCCGCGCACGCCGTCGTCCAGGAGCAGACGGCGGTCAGCGCGGCCCTGCGTGGCGTCAGCAGCCCACGCAACCGGCGCAGTCGAAGCCTCCGGCCGAGTTCTTGCAGCAGCGGGCGTTGCAGCTGCACTGACCGCCGTACTGCCGGTTG
This sequence comes from Streptomyces violaceusniger Tu 4113, assembly GCF_000147815.2. Taxonomy (NCBI): domain Bacteria; kingdom Bacillati; phylum Actinomycetota; class Actinomycetes; order Kitasatosporales; family Streptomycetaceae; genus Streptomyces; species Streptomyces violaceusniger. Next base: position 5,001,346 of record NC_015957.1, read on the forward strand.
CACTGCCAGCATTGCGGCCAGCACTGCTTCACCTGCACGGCCGAGGCCTCCACCTGGGGAACGAACAGGCCGAGCAGCCTGCTGCCCATCGTGGTGAGCGTCCTGTACATGTCCACCCTCCTTCCGTCGAGTCCGGCCCGGCTGTGTGGACTGGGCGCGGGCCGATGTTGGGTCGAGCCGACAGGCGGCGCCTGCCGACTCCGCCACCATCGCGATCCGGCAGGAGGGATGTCTTGTACGAATGCGACGCCGAGTGGGACGCCGAATGTGCCGCCCTCACTCGGCGAGCAGAACGCTGGTGACCTGATCGGGTAGGAAGTCCAGCGGGTCGCCGGGCTTGGAGGACGCCCGGCAGGTTCCGAACCGGCCCGGCGTACAGCCGACCCGGTCCTTGAAGGCCCGGGTGAAATGGGCCTGGTCGAAGTAGCCCGCGAGGGCCGCAGCCTCCGCCCACGGCAGACCGCCGTCCTGCAGGCGCAGCGCCTCCTGCAGCCGCATCACCTGGGCGAACTGCTTGGGTGGCAGGCCCACTTGCTCGCGGAAGCGCCGCTCCAGCCGTCGGCGGCTCCATCCGGTCTCGGTGGCCAGATCCCCCACGCGCATCCGGCCGTGGGTGCGTCCCAGCCGCCGCCACGTCCAGATCACCTCGGGCGCGCACTCCGGCCCGGCCTGGGCCGCGAACACCCCGTCCAGCAGGGCGAAGCGCGATGTCCAGTCGCGGCACTCGGACAGGCGGCAGAGGAGACGGCCCGCCTCCCGGCCGAGGAGATCGGCCGGGTCCAGATTGCGCTCTGCCAGCTCGGCCATCGGCATGCCGAAAAAGCGGAAGGCCGCGATCGGCGTCAGCATGACCGTCACGCCGGATAACTGGCCGGTGTGCTCGCCCAGCGTGGCGGTGGCCCGTAAGCCGTTGATCATTGAGGTTCCCGTGACGGACTGGCGCGGATCCACCGCGTCGACGATCCGCACCGGCTCGCCGAACCCGAGCATCACCTTCACCACACCGTCCGGCACCAGCAGCCGACATCGGGGCTGACGCGCCCCGAACCGGAAGCCCCGGTATCCCAGCACATGCTCGCGCACGGCGCCGCCGGGTTTCCTGGTGATCAGCTCTCGCGAATCCGCCGCACTCGATAAGGTCCTCGGCGGGTGCTTCTCGTGCATTTCGTCTTCCCCCTCGTGTCCGTGGATCGGTCACATAAGGCCCATCGTGTCCGGCGCGGTGAGACGGCGGCCACAGGGATCAGGCCAAAGCGGACGGCGAGGTGGTCCGGCCGCCTCAGACGGTCGGCAAGGTGCGCTTGCCGGGGGTCGGCGGGCTCCATCGGGGGTCCCTGCCGCTCAGGGCCAGTGCGCGGTCGAGCAGAGGCGCATGGGCCTCCTGCGGCACCTCGTCCCCGAGGAGGCCCGAGCCGCGCATCCGAGGTGCCTCACGCGTGTAGACGCCGAATGTGGCCTTGGCCAGGGACGCGGGGACAGTGATGGGCTGACCGGTGGCCACCGCCGTGTCCCACGCGTGGACGGTGAATTCGGCGATGAGAATCTCGCCGAGCGTAGTGGCGGCCATGGGCGGTCCGCCCAGGCTCGCCTCCCCCTCCCACGCCGTCGGCTCGGACCAGGCTCTGGCCGCCGGTTCCGCTTTGCCGGCCAGCAGCGGAGCCCACTCGGACTCCGGCTGTCCGGCATGGAAGGGCACGAGCTCGGCGGTCAGCAGGCTGGGGTCCAAAGTCCATAGGACTGACCGTGGATCTCCTCAACGACGCCTGCGACGGCCCCCGGGCCGGCGTTCCCGCCGCGATCTGGAAGGTCGTGGCCCTCGCCGCGACCTCCGCCGGAGACGTCGGCATCACCTACGCGCCTCCTGGCCGCGCCTGATGTAGGTGTCGTGAAAGGCGTGTCGGTGAGAACCGACTCCGGCTGCCCCCCTGACTGTCGTCGCTGACGCTGGAAGGGCGTCGCCGATTGTGCGAGCGCGCGGACGCCGGGCGTCCGATCGCGCACGTCGCGGCGGAAGCCGGGATCTCCCGCCGCTGCCTGGCCAAGTGGTATGCCCGCTGGCGCGCACACGGCGAGAACGGCCTGCTGGACCATTCCTCCCGGCCCGCCACCAGCCCGGCCCGCACCGCCGAGGACATCGCGGACCTGGTGGAGGCGCTGCGGCGGCAGACCCAACATGGGCCCGCCCGCCTCGCCGCGGACCTGAAACGCCTGCACGGGGTCACGGTCGCGCCGGCCACCGTGCACCGTGTCCTGGTGCGCCGAGGACTCAACCGGCTACGGGACCTCGATCCGCCCACGGGCGAACAACTGCGCGAGGTCATCCGCTACGTGCACGACCAGGTCGGTGGCCTGGTTCACGTGGACATCAAGAAGCTCGGACGCATCCCCACTGGGGGCGGCTGGCGCATGCACGGCGTCGGTTGCCAGGCCCCGTCGCCACCGCACCGCTGCTCGGTATCTGCTGGGTGGCGCAGTGGATGTTGCCGCCGCCGAGGAGGAGTTCGCGGGTAGGGAGGCCGACGACCGTGTGGTGCGGGTGGATCCTGGCGAGGCGGGCGAGGGCTTCGTCGTCGTGTTCGGGGTCGAGCAGGGGGACGAAGAGGTGGTCCTCCGTGGTGTAGAAGTTGGTGTAGGAGGCGGCGAGCCGGGGGCGTGGCGCGGTGCCGGTGGTCGGGACTCCGTGACGGTCGATGCCTCGAAGCTCGGCCTCGGTGGCGTGCAGCGGGCCGGGCAGCGGCAGTTTCTCCACCCGGAGGGTACGGCCTCTGGCGTCCTGGACGTTTCTCAGGTCTTCCAGGGCGCGTGCGCTGCGCTCGTACTGGGGGTCGCTCGTGTCGTCAGTCCAGGTCAGACAGACCACCCCGGGGGCGGCGAAGCACGCCATGTTGTCCACGTGGCCGCGCGTCCCGTCGTAGGCGAGGCCCCACTCGATCCACACGGTGCGGGTCACTCCGAGGTAGGCCGCCATGAGGTGATGCATGGCGGTGCGTGAGGGGGCGTCGTTGCGGGCGGGGTCGAGCAGGGTCTCGGCCGTGACGAGGGCGGTTCCCTCCCCGTCGACGTGGAAGGAGCCGCCCTCCAGCACGAGCGGGGCGCGGTAGCGGTCGGTGGCGGTGAGGTCGAGCACCCTTTGGGCGTACTGGTCGTCGGTGGCCCAGTACGGGTAGCGGTTGCCGTAGCCGTTGAAGGCGAAGTCCACGCCGCGACGCCGCCCGGTGCCGTCGACCACGAAGGTGGGGGCGATGTCCCGGGCCCAGCCCAGCCAACTGGTCATCTCCACCACGCGGACGCGGGAGTCGAGGCGGGAGCGGGCGTGTGCGTACTGGTCGCCGGTGACCGTGACGGTGACTGCCTCCCCGGTGTCCGCGACGGCGTTGGCGAGGGCCGCGAGGGCGCGCTGCGCGGGGCGGGCTCCTTCGCGCCAGACGTAACCGTTCTGCGGCCACGCCATCCAGCATCCGTCGTGCGGCTCCCATTCGGCCGGCATGCGGAAGCCGTCCGCGGCGGGCGTGCTGTCCACGGTCCTCATCGCGCACCCCCTCGATGGCGTTCGAGGACGAAGGCGACCGACGGCGGCGCAGGCTCGGGGTCCCGCGTCCGTGAAGGCACTTGGGCGGTGATGCGGGTGCGCGCGTTCCTGCGGTGGCGGACCATCCACACGACGAGCGGGATGAGGACGGCGAATTCCAGCGGTGGCGTGAGCGAGGCGGCCGTGGACACCGGCAGGGTCAGCACGAGCAGAACACGCGCCACGGCCTCTGCCATGAGTCCGGCACCGCATACCAGCGTCTCCGTGCGGTGCGCGCGGAGCAGGATCGGGTCGTGCAACGGTTGACCGTGCAGCCTGCTGGCCAGATGGACGGTGGCGGGCGTGGCGGTGAGGCAGCTTGTGAGGAACACGAATCCGGCGAGTGCGCTGACCAGTGGGTCACGCAGGAGCAGCGGCTGGGGTTCGGAGGTCACGGCGGCGAAGGCGGCCGAAAATCCGTACATGAGGAGCATGGCAAGGGCCAGGCCGTCGGCACGCCGGTCGTGCAGGACGGTGGCCGCGAGCCAGAGGGCCGCCACTCCGGTCGCGGTCAGGAGCGCGGGGAGTGTGGCCAGACCCGCGAGGAGACAGCCGTAGTACGCAAGGGGCGAGATGCCCAGGTCGAGGGCCAAGCGGGCCAGGCGGCCGAGGCGGCGCGTGCGCGCGGGCGCCGACGGCCGGGCCGACTGCGGTACTGAAGGCGAAGAGGTCGGCTCCGACGGGTCCATGGTTTCTCCTGATCCTGGTCACCGGGAGGGGGGCTGAGCGGCAGCCAAATTTTTTAGCACCTTCGTGCCAAAAAAATCGTAGCACGGTCGTGCTATAAAAGTTGCATGCCGAAGATAGTGGATCCTGAGCAGCGCCGCCGCGACGTCGTGGACGCCGTCTTCCGGGTCGTGGCCCGCGGCGGCATCCAGCAGGCCACACTCCGGAACGTCGCCGCCGAGGCCGGCCTCGCCGTCGGGTCCGTACGGCACTACTTCGCCAGCCACCGCGAGCTCCTGATGGCCGCGGCCCGCGAGATGGTGCGCCGGGTGGAGGTCCGAGTGGCGGCCCAGCGGGAGCGGCGGCACCCCGGGGACGACCCGTACCTGGTGGCGCAGGAGGTGGCGGGTCAGTTCCTGCCGCTCGACGCGGGGCGCGCCGACGAGACCGCCGTCTGGCTGGACTTCGTCGCGGCTGCCCGCACCGACCCTGCCCTGGGCGAGATCGCCGCCGAACTCCACGACGGGCTGCGGGCCGTCGCCGGGCGTCTGCTGCACCGTCTGGGCGTGGACGATCCGGTGGCGGCGGAGCATCTCGCCGCAGTACTCGATGGACTCACCCTTGGCGCGACGCTCCACCCCGACCGCCTGAGTCCGGACACCATCCGGGCCGTCCTGTACCGGCACCTGACCCAACTGCTCGGCGCAGCAAACGAGTCCGAGCACCCGGACATATAGGTGCACGCGCGGCAGGCTCCGGGGGCCTTCCACGCAGCCCAAGCGCGACGGCGCTCAGGAACGGCCGCACGCCGGGGCCTCGGTGGTGACGTCCAGCTCGCTCAACCACGCTTCCAGGCCCTGCCGGAGGTTCTCGATGGCGGCCGCGACGTCCGCACCGACACTCAAACCTCGACCCCAGCCGATCGCGGGCAGCCGCCCTGCTCCAGGCGTGCCGAAGGCCGTGCACACCGACGCCGCCGGGCAGGCCCCTCCCCTCCGCGCGCAGACAACGGTCACCGATTGGTGACCGCCTGCCGCCCCGGCGCCGAAGCACGCTGGCCCTCGCTCTACACCGAGGCACGCGCAGATGGCGACCGCACAGCAACTTCGAGGCGTTCGACGCGATGGCGTCGGGGGAGTGGGAACCGAGGGCCGGGGTGTGGCAGGACACCAAGCTGGTGCTGTGGAGAACACCGGCGGCATGGTTCAGCATCAACGCCTTCTGCACCAGAGCCGGGCTAGGAACTGGTACGTGAACTTCGAGCATCCCACCCGCCGCACCGACGACGGATTCGAGACCTTCGACCTGACGATAGACCTGCTCATCGCTTCCGACCTGAGCAGCTGGCAGTGGAAGGACGAAGACGAGTACGCCCACGTGCGGCGCATGGGCATCGTCTCGGACATCGAGCACCAGGCCGTCGACCTCGCCCGCACCCAAGCCCTGGCCATGCTCCAGGCCCGCGCTGGGCTGTTCGTGGACGCCGACCGGTGGGCGTCGTGACACTGGCATGCCTCCTGGCCGCGGCCCCGACTGCCCGAGCGCTCCTCAGGACGTTGAGGCCCCCTTACCCAGGCCGCACGGGCTGCTGCGCGGCTTCTGATCTTCAGCTTGCTGACCATTGATCAAGGTGATGCGCAGACGGTGGAAGGGCGCGTCGAGATGAGCCCCAGCGCCCCCAGCGGCCACCGCATCACCATGGAATGGCCGGTCCCGGTAAACCCCTGAGACCCCGCCCGCGCCGGGTAGCAGTGCCGGCGCCCCGTTGTCGCGCAACCCACCACAGCGTTCTGTTCCAGAGGCCGCCTCCTAACTGTTCGAAGCGGCGTCAACCTCGCTCGGTACTCGTCCCGTTGACGGTCGGACCGCCCGGTTTTGATACGGCTAATCTGTCACCCGGATGGCAGGGAGTGTCCAGTGGGTAACCGTCAGCAGCAGAACGCGCGGAAGAAGAAGGCCCGCGCACAGCACGCTGCGCGCCGGTTCCTGTTTCCCAGTGACGACGAGCCGCTGCCCGAAGTCCGCATCGAAGACGAGGCGTCGGCCTCGGTCAACGAGATGTGCCTGAAGTACTGGGGCCTCACGAAACTCGGTGAGCGGACCTACAAGGTGGCCGACCTCGGCTCGAGTGCCCAGGTGTCCCGGACGGTCAAGGAAACCTGCAGTTCCATCGTGCTGGCTCTTCTTTGTCCTCAGTGCGACAGTCCTGTGACAGCATGGACCCGTTCCGATCTGGCGACGTGGCGGAACTGGCACGTGGAGACCTTCCGTCGCCAGCAGCGGGTCGCCGAATTCCCGTGCGAGCAGTGCTATGAGGCTGCCGCACGGACCAGGCGACGGATCGAACAGGGGCAGGCCCGAAGAGCGCTCTAGGGCGTGTATCGAATGTGCTGATCACAGCCACTCGTTGATGGCTGCGACGAGGACGGTCGCCTCGTAGCGGACCGCGAGCTTGTCGTAGCGCGTCGCCACAGCGCGGTGCCTCTTGAGTCGATTGATCCCGCACTCGACCGCGTGCCGAGCCTTGTAGTCCTCGGCGTCGAACTTGGGCGGCCGACCGCCGCGAGAGCCGCGCTTCTTGCGATTGGCTGTCTGGTCGGCCGTGTCCGGGATGGTGCAGCGGATTCCGCGTCGTCGCAGGTAGGCGCGGTTCCTACGGGAGGCGTATGCCTTGTCGGCGCGGACTCGGTTGGGTCGGGCCCGCGGCCGTCCGGCGCCCGGGCGGGCGACGCGGACCTTCTTCAGGGGGCTCGAACTGTGGGGAGTCGCCTCGCTGTCCGGCCGTGATCACGATGGACATCGGCTTCTGGCCCTGCTCAACGGCCAGGTGCAGCTTGGTGGTCAGGCCGCCGCGCGAGCGTCCGAGACCGTGGTCGTCCGGCTCGACGCCGATCCCGCCGGGGGGCTCCTTCTGCAGGTCCCCCTTTTCCGCGCCCCGGCAGCGTGCTGGTGGGCCCGGCTGACGGTGGAGTCGATGGTGAGGTCCCAGGTGATGAGCTCCCTGGCGTCGGCCTGGGCCTGCAATGCTGCGAAGAGCCGCTGCCAGGTGCCGTCCCGCTGCCAGCGGCGGAACAGGTCGTACGACCCGGCCCAGGGCCCGTACCGCTCCGGCACGTCCCGCCACGGGACGCCGGTGCGGGTACGAAACCGTATGCCATCGATCAGCTGCCGTCTGGTCCATATCGGTGGACGCCCCGGCTTCTTGCCCTTAGGTAACAACGACTCCAGGCGGGCCCACTGCGCATCCGTCAGATCTCCACGTGCCACAAGGCAAGATCATCTCACCCCAAGATCCACTTCCGAAGCACGCCCTAACGGTCCTTGCTCTGGGTTCGGGTCTCGGTCTTCTCGATGAGTGCGGCGAAGCCTTCGAGTACGCATCGCAGCCCGAAGTCGAATGCGTGGTCGGGGTTGTAGGCGCCCTGGTGGGCCGTGCCGGCCGCGCTGCCGACGCGGGTGGCGAGGGGGTAGCGGGCGGGGTCGAAGACACGGGCCAGGAGGGGGGCGTTGGCGGACCACCACTGCTCGTCCGACATGGCGCTGTCGCGGTCGGCGGCTTGGGTGTCGGATGCCGTGCGGGCCGTGGACTGGACGAAGGCGAGGAGATGGGTGAGCGCGGCGTCCCTCTCGATGTCGTCGAGCTCGGTTCCGTCGAAGGCGCCCAGTTCGTGCTCGTACTTGCCCATCAGGCCGGGCCCGAGGGCAGGGCGAGTGCTGGGCAGGGTGGCGACCCAGGGGTGTTGCTGGAACAGGACCCGGTTCTCGTGGGCGACGGTCGTGACACGGGTGCGCCAGGAGGTGTCCGGGAGATGCTCGGTGCGGGGCATCTCCTGGTAGACGGTGTCGAGCATGAGGTCCAGGAGCTCAGCCTTGCCCGGGACGTAGGTGTAGAGCGTCATCGGGGTCACGCCGAGTTCCTGGGCGAGGTGACGCATGGTGAGCGTGTCCAGGCTGTCGCGGTCGGCGAGCTCGATAGCGGTCTGTACGACGGTGTCGATGCTGAGCTGCTGCTTCGGCCCGCGTCTGGAGACGTTGTGTCCTGCCTCGCGCCACAGCAGTTCGAGTGTGCGTGCCGGGTCGCCTGCGCCGGTGCGGTCCTTCGCTTTAGCCATGGCTCGCATTCTCTCGCGGACCCTTGCGCGCAACTCGGGACCTCGGACCTTAACTCCATATGCAGTATAGAGTACTATGTATAGAGTTACTCGATGTGATCGGCCCGCTGCCGGACTCATCGGCCCGCCCATCCCTGGAGCAGGACGTGCAGATCACCGCCACCGCCATATCCCTGAACGTCGACGACGTCGCCGCCTCCGCCCAGTTCCTCACCAAGCACTTTGCCTTCAACGAGGCTGCCGCTGCGGAAGGCTTCTCCTCCCTCCTCCGCGAGGACGCAGCCAACGTGATCTTTCTGCGGCGCGGGATCGAGGTCCTGCCCGAAGGCTTCCGGGACCAGCACGCTGCCGGGCTCATCGTGGCCTTCACCGTGACCGATCTGGAGGCCGAGTACGAGCGGCTGCAGAACGAGCAGGTTGCCATCACCATGCCGCTGCGAGAAGAGCCGTGGGGGGAGCGTCTCTTCCAGGTGACCGACCCGAACGGCGTGATCATCCAGCTGGTCGACTGGGTCACCCCGACCCAGTGAACCGTGTGGACGCGAAGTTGCCGGTCACGGCCTCGCCGTGACCGGCAGCCAGCGAGAGATTCGGACTCTGGTGCGTACGAGGAGAGCCCGCAGTACCCCGGTCGCATGACGAGGGCGCATGTGGAGCCTGGCGACGATCCGCCAGTGCTTCAGGTCGGCGGAGCCGTGTTCGTTCGCCGCGCGTTCGCGGGCCACCAGCCCGTTCGCCCCATCTGCGAGGCGGCGAGGCGGCGTCCGCGGGCGGCCCGGTGGCCGGTGATGACCACGGGATTGTCGGGTCCCTCGTCGCGGCCATCAACGAGTGGCTGTGGCCAGCACATTCGATACACGCCCTAGTACTCCAGCCGTAGATCGTGATCACGGATGGGAAGGTCAGGCCCGGGACGCTCCGAGGAACCGCAGCACGGCCAGGACGCGGCGGTGGTCCGCGTCGACCACGGGCAGGTCAAGCTTGGCGAAGATGTTGTTGATGTGCTTCGCCACGGCGCTCTCGCTGACCACCAGCGCCTGCGCGATGCCGGCATTGGAGCGCCCCTCGGCCATCAGGCCGAGCACCTCCCGTTCGCGGGGGGTCAGCCGCGCGAGCGGGTCGCTGTCGCGCCGCAGCAGCAACTGGGCGACGACCTGCGGGTCCAGGGCCGTGCCCCCGTCCGCCACTCGCCGGACCGCCGCCACGAAGTCGGCGACATCGGCAACCCGCTGCTTGAGCAGGTAGCCCACACCGCTGGTGTTCGCAGGCAGCAGGTCAGCCGCGTACCGCTCCTCCACGTACTGCGAAAGCAGCACCACCGGCGTCCCCGGCCAGCGCCGACGGATCTCCATCGCCGCCCGCACCCCCTCGTCGGTGAAGCCGGGCGGCATCCGGACGTCGATCAAGGCAAGTTCGGGCCGGTGCTCCGCCACTGCCGCCAACAGCCCCTCCGCGTCGCCGGCTTCCGCGGCGACCTGGAACCCGCCCATCTCCAGCACCTTGATCAGGCCGACCCGCAACAACACCGAATCCTCGGCGATCACCGCGCGCACGGCAGCTCCGCGGTGATGGTGGTGGGCCCGCCAACGGGGCTGCTGACGTGGAAGGCCCCGTCGAGGGAGCCGACCCGCTTGGCCAGCCCGGTCAGCCCCGTGCCGGCGGCGGCGTCGGCACCGCCCAGCCCGTCGTCGGTAACGCGCACTCGCAGCACCTCGCCGACCTGACGGACTATCACCTCTGCACGCATCGCGTTGGCGTGCTTCGTTGCATTGGTCAGCGCCTCAGAGATCACGAAGTACGCGACTGACTCCACGTTGGGCGCCACCCGCTCCTCCAGATTGACCCGCAGCCGCACCGGCAGGGGCGTGCGGGCAGCCAGCCCGGACAACGCCGCGTCCAGACCTCGGTCTTCGAGCACGGCCGGGTGCAGCCCCCGCACCAGGTCATTGAGTTCGGCGATCGCCTCCTTCGCCTCCAGGTGCGCTCTCGCGATCACCTCGCGGGCATCACTCGGCAGGTCCGGGCGGGTGGCAATGGCCAGACCCAGGTTGACCGCGAGAGACACCAACCGCTGCTGGGTGCCGTCGTGCAGGTCGCGCTCGATCCGGCGGCGCTCTGCGTCGACGGCCTCGATCAAGTCGGTCCGGCTCACGGCCAGCTGATCGACCCGCTCCTGGAGCCGCTGCGCCCGGCTGGGCCCGAGCAGGCCCAACGCCAGCCGCGCCTCGGCCCGGGCTACTGCCCGCGCGGTCCAGGGCAGGGCGCACAGGAGGAGGAGTCCAGCCGCTGTGTAAGCCGGCAGCTGGGTCAGGTAGCCGAACCAGTCCTGGCGGATTCCGGTTGGCAGCGCCCATGACCAGGCGTAGGCGATGACGCCCGCCAGGCACGCCGCTGCCACCGCGAGCACCAGCAGCTCCAGCAGCGCGAGCAGCGGGCCCAGCAGGAGGTGGTAGCCGATCTTGCGCCAAGGCCGCGTCGCCGCGAGCCACCGGGCGGTCGAGGCCCACGTCCATTGTTCCGGCGCGGTGGGGGTGAGCCGGGGGACGTCCACACCGATGAGCACCCGGTAGCGAGCCCGCTGAACGGCCGTCAGCACCGGGGTGCCGAGCAGGACCAGGGCGGCCGACATGGAAACCGTAAGGAGCCAGTTCCCCGTCCTGGCGGTAGTCGCCGCCGCCCAGGCCCACACGGGCACCAGCGCCAGGTGCGGCAGCACACCAGCGGCAAGAAAGCCGGTGTCCCGCTGCGCCCGGAGGACCGTGCGTCTCAGTCCAGCTGGAATCGTCATGGCACGACGCTAGGGCACCGCAGGAGGACGGTGCCATGAAACCTGTACCCGATCTCATGGTGAACCTAGTACCAGCTGTAGATCTTGATCTTGGCCTGTGGGCGGACAGCATCTCGGGTCGGTAGGTCGGCTTCTGCTGGCCGCTGGCAGGTAGACCGGGCCCGGTGGAACAGGCACTGTGCCCCGGTGAGCATCGTCATCAAGTTCTTCGTGGCACCGGACGCCGAAGCTGCCGCTGCTGTCGCGGAGGGTGGTCCCGACGGGGTCTTCGAGTCCCTGACCTTCGGCAACTTCGGTGTCGAGGAGGCTCTGATCGAGTGGGAGGGCATCTTCACCGGTCGGAGCTTTGAGGAAGTCCTTGACGACGATGTTCCCGAGACTGTTGTCGACCCGGACGACGGCGAGGGTCCGCTCGTCCTCGCCGTCTCCGGCACCCTTCGAGATGCCCTGTGCACTGCCGCCGAGCACCGGCTCGCTGAAGTCAGCCGGCTGTGGGTGGCCGAGCGGGCGGCAGACGGCGAGGTCTTCGACCCCGAGATCGCCGTGTGGATCCTGAGCGGCTTGGCCGACCTGGCCCGTGCCGTCCGCGAGGGAGACGAGAACCTGTACTGCTGGGTGGCGTAGAAAGGGCACGGCCACCGTTGAGCATCGTCGGTTGTGTGGACAGACGAAGATCAGCCGATGGCCGTGGGCCACAGCGTAGATCCTGCCCGGTGGCAGCCGGTGTTCGACGACCTGATGGCGAGGGTGGCGAGGCGGTTCGCCCGGGTCGAGCCGCGTCGCAGGGCACGGGCCTTCGTGCTGGGCCTGCTGGCAGAGTTGCCGCGGAAGAACTGCTGGACGATCGCGGAGCATGCCGGTGACAGCAGTCCGGCCGGTATGCAGCACCTGCTCAGCCGCGCGTCCTGGGACGCCGACGGAGTCCGCGACGACATACGGGACTTCGTGGTCGAGCACCTCGGCAACCAGGACGCCGTCCTGGTGGTGGACGAGACCGGTGAAGTTCCCCGTGGTCCTGGACACTCTTCTTCTACGCTGCGAGTACTTGGTCGTTACGGAACCGCTGTCGCGTCTCGTGGGGGTTTCCGGCAGCCGCAATGGCATGCCGCTATCCGGCGTGCAGTCGCTGGTATTCGTCGAGCAGGCGTCGCAGATGCCGCACCATGAAGTCGTAGTAGGTGTGCATGTCACGCAGCCGCGCCCGCTGAGTCTCTGGCATGCACATTCCCTGTTCCTGCGCGGCTTGTGCAAGTTCGAGCAGCTGCTCGGTCTGGTCGAGCTGGTGCTGGAGGCAGCTGCTCCATGCGTCGTCGCGCCACACGTAACCGGCCTGGCGCACGCCGGGCACCTTGACCCGTTCGACCGTGCCGTTCGTGATGAGCAGGCGGGTCATCTCCGACGCCGAACCCTTGCTGGCCCCCAGGGCCGCCTGTAGTTCCGACAGCGTCATGGGGGTTGGGCTGAGCATCAGGACGCCCGCCAGCCGTCCGGCCATGGGCGGCCATCCCATCGCGCGCCCGATCCGCTGACCGAAGTCCTCGATCAGCGGCCCGTCGCCCATGGCTGAGCTGTTGTCGGCGGCTGGCGACACCCATCCCCCTGCACGAAAAAAATGAATATTCATTCTTGACTGAACTTTCTTGGTGCGTCAGATTACCAGCATCCGCGCAGGAGTCATCGGCGCGGGACGCTCCCGCATCAAGGAGTAGAGATGGCAGAACACGATCGCGACCTGATCGTCGTCGGCGCGGGCTCCGCGGGTGCGGTGATCGCCGTCCGCGCCGCCGCTCGCGGCCGACGGGTCCTCCTGCTGGAGGCGGGCCCCGACTACCGCTCGGCGCAGATGCCGGAGGTGTGGCGCTCGCCCAATCCTGTGGTGGCCCTCATGGACCCCGCGGCCTCGGAACATCTGGTGTGGACCGGCCTGAACTCCTCGCGCACCGAGAAACAGCCGCAGGCCCCGTACTGGCGCGGCCGGGGCGTGGGCGGCAGTACGTCCGTCAACGGCCAGATCGCGATCCGCCCGCCGACGGAGGACTTCGAGGAGTGGGCCCGGCTCGGCTGTACCGGATGGGCGCCCGAGGACGTGCTGCCCTACTTCGCCAAGCTGGAGGACGACGACGAATTCGGCGACCAGCCCTACCACGGCCGCGGCGGACCGACCCCGATCCACCGGACCCCGAAGAACGCCTGGGGAAGCATCGACCGAGCCCTGGCCGACTCGGCCCTGGCGGCAGGGTTCGGCTGGGCGCCCGACGTCAACGCCCCCGGCGCCACCGGAGTCTCGCCCTACCCGATCAACTCCCGTGACGCCCGCCGCGTCAGCGTCAACGACGCCTACCTCGAACCCGCACGTGAACTGGCCGGCCTCACCATCCGCGGCGACGCGCTGGTGGACACCGTCATCTTCGAGAACGACCGCGCGATCGGTGTCCGTGTGGTGATCGACGGATCCGTCGTCACCGAGTACGCGGACGAGGTGATCCTCAGCGCGGGAGTGATCCACTCCCCGGCGATCCTGCTGCGCTCGGGCATCGGCCCCGCCGGTCAGCTGCGGGCGCTGGGGATCGAGGTCCGTCAGGACCTGCCGGTCGGTCTCGGTATGCAGGATCACGCGATGACGGTGCTCTCGCTGCCCTTGCGGGCCGAAGCCGCCATCACGTCACCGCACGACCGGCACACCAACGTCTGCGTGCGCTGGTCCAGCGGGACGGGTGCGTACTCCAACGACCTCATGTTCGTCTCGCTCAACCAGAACGTGCTGGCCATGGCCACGGCGAACACCCAGCCGCACGCCGGTGCCTTCGGTGTCTGGCTGAACCGGACCCACTCGCGCGGTGAGCTCACCCTGGTCTCCACCGACCCTTCGGTGCACCCGTACGTCGCCCAGCGGATGCTTTCCGACGAACGTGATCTCGCCCCGATGAGGGAAGGCGTGCGTGCCCTCATCGAGTTGAGCGGCGGCGCTGAGACAGCCGCCGTCCTCGGCGGATCGATCGAAGAGGCGAACCGTCCACTGTTCGAGGCCCTGGCGAACGACAGCGACCTCGACGACCACCTGCTGTCCACGGTCATCGACGCCCAGCACGGCACGAGCACCTGCCGGATGGGCGCCCCCGGGACCGCCGAGACGGTCGTCGACCCGGCGTGCCGGGTGCAGGGTGTCCAGGGTCTGCGGGTCGTGGACGCCTCGGTCTTCCCTTCCGTGCCCCGGGCCAACACCAATCTCGCCGCCATCATGACCGGCGAACTCATGGCGGGCCGGCTCGACGCCTGATCCCGCCCCGTACCGAACAGAAACGGCCTGAACCATGGAAACGCTCCACAACTTCATCGGCGGCCGGTGGGAAGAGCCGGCAGGCGAGGATGTCGTCGCTGTGGTCAACCCCGCCACCGAGGAAGCCGTCGCGCACTTCCGTGCGGGCAGCGCCGACGACGTCGACCGCGCCGTGGCCGTGGCGGTCGCGGCACAACCCGAGTGGGCCGCGCTCACCGTTGCGCGGCGCGTGGAACGGATTCACGCCTGGGCCGACACGATCGCCGCACACGCCGCGGAACTGGCCGAACTGGAATGCCGGGAGATGGGCAAACCGGTTGGCATCGGGCGCTCTTTCATAGCGGGGGCCGTGGCCGGGCTGAAGGCCGCCGCCAACCAGGCGCTCACCTACCCGTTCAGCGAAACGGTGCCCGGTCCGGCGGGAGGGCGGACCGACATCGTCCGCCACCCGCTCGGCGTCACCGCCGTGATCACTCCGTGGAACTTTCCCGTCGTCATGGTCCTCGGCGCACTCGGCCCGCTGCTCGCCGCCGGGAACACCGTCGTGGTCAAGCCCTCCGAGCGATCCCCCCTCTCCACGGTGCGGCTGTTCGAGCTGGCCGCCTCCACCGGGCTGCCCCCGGGCGTGCTGAACCTGGTCCTCGGCGACGGCCGCACCGGCGCGGCGCTGACGGAACACAAAGACGTAACGCTCGTCCACTTCACCGGCTCGGTCGGAGCCGGCCGCGCCGTGGGGAAGGCGACCGGACACCGCCTGCGCCGCTGCGTGCTCGAACTCGGCGGAAAGGACCCCGTCGTGATCGACGCCGGAGTCAATCCGGTGGCCACCGCGCAAGCCGTCGCGTTCGGCGCGTTCATCAATACCGGCCAGATCTGCACCTCCATGGAACGGATCTACGTCCATGAGCGGATCGCGGACGAGTTCGTCGAGGCGCTCATCGCCACGGCGCGGACCTTCACCATCGGCGACGGGCTGGACCCCGCCACGGTGCTCGGGCCACTCGTGGACGCGCGGCAACGCGAGACCGTACGACGCCATGTCGAGGACGCCGTCCACAAGGGCGCCACCGTGCGCGCAGGCGGAGCCGTACCGGAGCGTCGCGGCTACTTCTACCCGGCGACCGTGCTCACCGGAGTCGACGACACCATGCTCGTGATGACCGAGGAGACATTCGGCCCGATCGCGCCCGTCACCGTCGTGTCCAGCTTCGAGGAGGGCCTCACCCGCGCGGCTGCCTCCCGCTACGGTCTCGCCGCCACCGTGTACACCGACGACCCCGATCACATCACGGCAGCCGCACAACTGCCCGTGGGCGTCGTCTGGGTCAACCAGTGGCAGGGGGGCGGCCCCGAGCGGCTGTACGAGCCCGCCCGCGAGAGCGGCATGGGAGCCACCGGGGCTCGTGCCGCCTACGACGCGGCGACCCGGCCCGCCGCCGTGCACGTCGCAGCCACCGCCCCGGCGGCCGGCCGGTGACCGCCGCCAAGGAGGCCGCGGCACGGCACATCCGTGCCGCGGCGGACGACCTGATCGCCCTGTCCCACCGGATCCACGCCCACCCCGAGCTGGCCTTCGAGGAGTATCTCGCCAGTCAATGGGTCGCCGACGCCCTGAGCGACGCGGGGTTCGAGGTCCGGCACGGATACTGCGAGCTGCCGACCGCCGTGGAAGCAACGGTCGGCACCGGGCCGACCCACATCGCGATCTGCGCGGAGTACGACGCCTTGCCCGACATCGGACACGCCTGCGGCCACAACATCATTGCCGCCGCGGCTGTCGGCGCCGGCATCGGACTCGCCCCCTTGGCGGACGAACTCGGCCTGACGGTGCGGGTACTCGGCACTCCCGCCGAGGAAGGCGGCGGCGGCAAGGTGCTGATGCTGAAACAGGGCGCCTTCGACGGCGTGCACGCGGCCATGATGGTTCATCCGGCTGCGGTCGAGATGGCGGCGATGCCCGGCCTGGCCGTCACCCAGTTCGATGTGGTCTACGAAGGCAAAGCGGCACACGCCGGTGCCTATCCCGAGCTCGGCGTCAACGCGGCGGACGCCATGACCCTCGCCCAGGTGGGCATTGGGCTGCTGCGCCAGCAGACCACCGCCTCCGACCGCATACACGGCATCATCACCCAAGTCGGCTCCGCCCCCAATATCATCCCCGACGTCAGCCGCGGCCGCTGGATCGTGCGCAGCAGCAGCCTGGACGCCCTGCAGCCGTTGTCCCAACGGGTGCACCGCTGCTTCGAAGCGGGCGCACTGGCCACCGGCTGCGACCTGTCCACCGCGCAGGTTGGCCCCGACTACGCCGACCTGCGGCCGGACAAGGACCTGCTGGACCTATGGGTCGCCAACGCGACGGCACTCGGCCGCCGCTTCCCCGAACTGCCGAACAGCGTCGTGGGCACCGCCACCGACATGGGCAATGTCTCCCATGTCGTGCCCACCATCCACCCCATGCTCGGGCTGGACTGCCGACCCGCGGTCAACCACCAACCGGAATTCACCGCCGCGTGCCGCACACCGGCAGCGGAGCGGGCCGTACTCGACGGGGCGACCGGCATGGCCTGGACGGCCATCGACGTCGCCCTCACGGCCGGACGGCGTGCGGACAAGCACTCCTGAGGAGGTCGACCTCCGCGAACGCCTCCAGGCCCGACCTCATCCGAACACGGAGATCCGTAGCTGGACCCCGTGATCAATCTCAGCGCCAAGGGCTGTACCGGTGTTCCTACCGGCGCCAATTGCAGGGGGTGCGAAGAGGAGACACTCTCCTGGAGTCAGGCTCAAGACCGCACGAAAGCAGCTTCACCAGGGGTGTTGGCCGCGGAAGTACAGTAACGGTCTCGTTCCAGCGTCTGCTCGACTGCACCTGGTAGACGGTCTGCCGCTACTGCGGCCGGATGAGCAAGTCTTCGAGGCGATGATCAAGGGCTGGCGCAACCAGCAGCTCGCCCGGAACCTGTCGCCGGGGTACGCCTATGACCAGGAACGCACGGTCCGGGCCTTCACTCGGCATGCCATGGCGATGCCGTGGCAGTGGACGCCGCAGCACGTCGACGAATGGTGGATTGATTTGACAGGTGCGGAAGGTGGCTTCCTGATCAAACGGAACCCTGAAGGGCCGGGCTCCTTCGGCAGCCGGCCGAAGAAGCCCAGCCCTCAGGCCTCGCCGCAGCGGCTCAGGGGGTTATCCGTCCGCGAGGGCGATGGCGGCGGCCGGGCAGACGGCAGCCGCGTCCCGGACGGCCGCGTGCTGGTCCTCGGCGGGTTCGGGGTCGAGCAGGATGACGATGCCGTCCTGTTCGCGCTGGTCGAAGATCTCCGGTGCGGCCAGTACACAACTCCCGGCGCCGCAGCACTTGTCCTCGTCGATGGTGACCTTCACGGTCGCTCCCTTCTTTTCGGCCGGCCCTTTGGCCGTGCCCTCGGTTGTCCTGTCGGTCGGTACGGGGGTCTCGTGGGGGTGGGTCACCATCGCACGGGCACCTCTCGCAGACCGCCGACGGTCAGCCCCTCGACCTGCCGCAACTCCTCGACGGGTACGGCGAGTTCGAGGCTCGGCAGTTTGCGCAGCAGGACCTCCAGGGCGACCTGGAGTTCGGTGCGGGCCAGGGACTGGCCCAGGCAGGAGTGGGCTCCCGCGCCGAAGGTGAGGTGGGGGTTGGGGCTGCGGGTGAGGTCCATCTCGTCCGGGGTGGCGAAGACCCGCTCGTCACGGTTGGCGGCGGACAGGCTGCAGAAGACTGTGGTGCCGCTCGGTAGCAGGGTGCCGTCGACGTCGAGGTCCTCGCTCAGATAGCGCCGGATGCCGAATCCGCCCAGGTTGGCGTCGGAGCGCAATACCTCGTCGACCGCGGTGCGCACCAGGGAGGGGTCGGCCAGCAGGCGTTCCCACTGGGTGCGGTCGGCCAGGAGCATGGCGGCCATCTTGCCGATCATGTTCGCGGTGGTCTCGTGCCCGGCGACCAGGAGGCCCATGCCGGTGCCGAGCAGTTCGGGGTCGGTAAGGCCCTCGCCCTCCGCCCGGCTCTCCTCGATCAGCATGCTGATCACGTCCTCGCCGGGCTGGGCGCGCTTGGCCGCGACGAGGTCGGACATGTAGGTCACGAACTCCGCGTAGGCCTGCTTGGCTTCCTCTTTGGTGTAACGGCTGACGTTCAGGAACGCGTCGGACCAGTAGGAGAAGCGCTCCCGGTCCCCGGCGGGTGCGCCGAGGAGGTCGCAGATCACGTAGACCGGCAGCGGGAAGCCGAGTGCGGCCTTGAGGTCGGCGGGCCGGCCGCTCTTGACCATGCCGTCGACGAGGGCTTCGGCCATGTCCGTCATGCCCGGGCGCAGTGCCGTCATGCGCTTGGCGGTGAAGTACTTGCTCAGATGCCGCCGCCACCTCAGGTGCTCCTCGCCCTTGAGCGGGACGGACAGCGCCATGTCGCTGTTGGTCGACACACCGCCGGCCCCTTCCGGGGCGATCCTGGCGCTGTCGTCCTCGGCGGTCGGGCGGGAGAAGCGGGCGTCCGTCAGGAGGGCTTTGACGTGGTCGTAGCGGGTCAGGAGGGTCCCCGTGTCTCCGCTGGGGAGTCCGACGGTGGCCACCGGGCACTGCTCGCGCAGGCGTTCCCAGTCGGCCGGAGGATCCAGCGGGCCCCTGGTGGGCAGTGGCAGACGGACAGTGGGGTCGTGGTGACTCATCTGACATCTCCATGTGGGGGAAGGACTGGTTCGTACAGCGGATGCCGCCCGGCGGGGCGGGTGGGGCCCGCTGCCGTTGTGTCCGGCGCGTCACGCTTCGGGCGCCCCACCTGGCTCGGGGGGCACAGCTTACAGCTTGTTAAATCAAGTGATTGATTTAAATCTAGCGGCAGGGGAATCTTTCTTCAAGGCCGCACGGGAGGTCTGGCCGGATGGACTCCCTCCATCCGGGATGCGACACTCGATACGCTGTACCGTACGGTGACCCGTATGCCACGTCACTCGCCTTCGCTGGACCGCGCGACCCCGGGCCGGATCGCCGAGGCCGCCCTCCTCCTGGTCGACGAGGGCGGCCCTGAGGCTCTGACCTTCCGGTCGCTGGCCACGCGACTCGAGATCTCCCTCGCTTCGCTCCAGCGCCGATGCACCGACCTGGCCGGACTGCTGGATCTGTGCGTCGACCACGTGGCCGGCCGACTGCCCGACGTCGAGTGGGACACCGGCTGGGCGACGGCCACCGAGACCCGGTTCACCGCGCTCTACCGGCTGCTGGCCGCTCATCCGGGACTGCTCGCCCTGCGCGGAACGCGGCCCTGGCTCGGCCCGAACCTGCTGGCCCGCCTGGTCGAGCCGCAGCTCGCCGACAGCCTCGCCGCCGGAATGACCCCCACGGAGGCGATCACCGCGTACCGGCGGATGTACCTGCTCACCCTCGGCAGCGTCGGCTTCGTCGACCACCGCGACCCCAGGGCGGCCCAGGCGGCCACCCGCGGCGCGCTGGCCGCACTCGACCCGGCGGAGTTCCCGGTGCTGACCGGCAACCTGGCCGCGATCCTGCCCGCCCTGACCGACCACGAGGTCTACTACGGCGCACTGCGCCAGCTGATCCACGCGGCGGACCCGGCACGCGTGCCGATCCTGCCGCCCGGCTCGGCGGCACCGGACCCACGCCGCGACACCTGACCTGCCCGATACCGCACCGACGTGCGGCGCGCCCCCTGCCCCCTCCGCCGCCGAAGCGCAGTAAGGACACCGACTATGAGCACCGCCAGCCCCGCCGCACGCATCTTCAGCAGTGACAACACCGCCGGCACCTCCCCGGAGATCATCGAAGCCGTGACCCGGGCCGCCTCCGGCCAGGCCCTGCCCTACGGCGCGGACGACAGCACGGCCGCGGTCCGGCGCCGGCTGAGCGACGTCTTCGAGCGGGACGTCGACGTCCTGCTGGTCTCCACGGGGTCCGCCGCGAACGCGCTGAGTCTGGCCGCGCTGACCCCGCCCTGGGGCAGCGTGCTGTGCCATCGCGACAGCCACATCAACAACGACGAGTGCGGAGCGCCCGAGTTCTACACCGCGGGCGCCAAGCTCGTCGCGCTCGGCGGCGACGACGCCAAGATCGACCCGGAGGAACTGCGCACGGCCGCACGGCACAAGGCCGGCGACGTGCACAGTGTGGAGCCCTCCGTGGTGAGCATCACCCAGGCCACCGAGACGGGAGCCGTCTACACTCTCGACGAGATCCGCACCCTCGGGGCGACCGCCGCAGAGGCGGGGCTGCGCCTGCACATGGACGGCGCCCGCTTCGCCGGCGCCCTCGCCTCCCTCGGCTGCACTCCCGCCGAGCTGACCTGGCGGGCCGGCGTCGACCTGCTGTCCTTCGGGGCGACGAAGAACGGCACGATGACCGCCGACGCGATCGTCGTCTTCGACCGCTCCCTCACCGCCGAACTGGCCTTCCGCACCAAGCGCGCCGGACAGCTCGCCGCCAAGATGCGCTTCCACGCCGCCCAGTTCGACGCCTACCTCACCGACGATCTGTGGCTGCGCAACGCGGCCCACGCCAACGCCATGGCCGCCCGTCTCCAGGAGGGCCTCAAAGCCATACCCGAGGTCGGACTGCTCGGTGCCGCCGATGCCAACATCCTCTTCTGCCGCCTGCCGCAGCAGGTCATCGAGGGACTCCTGGCCGAGGGCTACGCCTTCTACCACGACCGCTGGGAGCCGGGCGTCGTCCGCTTCGTCACCTCCTTCGCCACCACGCCGCAGGACGTCGACGACCTCCTCCAGGCCGTCGGCCGCCACGCCGGCTGATCAACTGCCGGGGGCCCATGTCAATCCACCGGAAGCGAAAACGGAAGCCGGGGGCGGGTGGCCGTCGCCGGCACGGCGGGCTGCCGTGCCGACGACGGCGAAGAGCCGCCGAACGTCGACGGTTTTGATCGACGGTTTTGATCGCGACGCAATCCAAACGGCGTCCGCGTCCCCGTCCGTGCGGCACCGGTGGTCCGGCGGCTACCAGGTGACCGGCAGTTCGTAGACGCCGTACACGAGACCGTCCTCCTTGAAGGGGAGCTTCTCCAGATCGGTGGCCAGGCGCAGGGTGGGGATACGGCGGAAGAGGGTGCCGTAGACGACCTGGAGTTCCAGGCGGGCCAGTGGCTGGCCGAGGCACTGGTGGATGCCGAAGCCGAAGGCCTGGTGCTGGCGGGCATCACGGGTGAGGTCGAGCCGGTCGGGGTCGGGAAAGACGTCGTCCTGCCAGTTGGCGGTGATGCTGGGCAGGACCATGCCCTCGCCGGCGCGGATGGTCCGGCCGCCGATCTCGATGTCCTCCAGAGCGATCCGGCGGTTGCCGATGTGAATGATCGTCAGATACCGCAGCAGCTCGTCCGCCGCCTTCGCGAGGACCTTCTGGTCGTCGGTGTCCCGAACGATCGCGAGCTGGTCGGGGTTTTCCAGCAGGGCCACCACGCTCAGCGCGATCATGTTGGCGGAGGTCTCGTGTCCGGCACCGAGGAGCAGCAGGCCCATCGCCGCGGCCTCCTCATGCGTGAGGTCGCCCTCGCGGACCCGGGAGGCGAGCTCGGAGAGGAGATCGTCGGAGGGGTTGGCGAGTTTCTTCTCGATCTGGCCGGAGACGTACGCCAGCAGTGCACGCCTGGCTGCTCCCGACTCCTCGGGTGAGACGTCGTGGCGGAGACCCACCTCGCTCTGGTGCTGGAAGAAGTCATGGTCCTCGTACGGAACCCCGAGCTGTTCGCAGATGACCAGCGAGGGCAGGGGCAGCGCCAGGGCGCGTACGAGGTCGGCAGGTTTCGGGCCGGCCAGCATCGTGTCGATGAAGTCGTCCGTCATGCGCTGGACGGCCGGCCGCAGGGCCTCGACGCGCTTGATGGTGAACGCGCCGCTGAGCATGCGGCGGACCCGGGCGTGTTCGGGGTCGTCCATGTTGAGGAAGGACGGCTGCCCGCCGCGCCGTCCCGACTCCCGGAAGGCCGGATTCATGTAGGGGAAGCCGGGCCGCCTGAGGTCGACGCTGCAGCGCTGGTCGGCGAGCAGGGCCCGCTGGTCCTCGAAGCGGGTGACGAGCCAGGGCGTGCCGCCGTCCCACAACCGGACTTTCGTGAGCGGCTGTTCGGCGTGCAGTTGTCGCAGCTGGGGCGGAGGGGCGAACGGGCACCCGGCTTCCCGCGGCATCGGGAAGTCGGGAATCGCCTTGGACGAGGTGCCGGCAAGTGCGTTGGTCATGTCACTCCTGTTGGTGGAGGAGGGGAGTGGTCGGGGCAGCGCCCATGAGTGGGTGTCGCAGGGCGGCGTGCCGCGGGCGACGGATTCCTCCTGGCACGGCCGGAGGAGTTCGCGACGGGGGTGAACGGGCATGTGCGTGTGATGGGTGGGGAGGGGACGGCGGTGGACACGAGGCCTCCGCATGCACAGGGCTATGCGGATGTGCGGCTCTGTCCTCATGCCGCCTGCCGGACCGGGAGGGTGATCGCGGATGGGTGATCGGGGTCGTGGAAGATCTGCTGGTCGGCGCGGAGGGTGGCGGTGGCCCGGGGTTCGTCGGTTTTGGGGTTGCGGTTGTAGCGGTCGGCGAGCAGGCCGGCCCCGTCGCGCATCGGCACACACAGATCGCGCTCGACCGTCAGGTCTCTGGTCATGGGTGGTGGCAGCAGCAGGCGCTGGACCACGTGGCTGCTGAAGTTCATCGGTTCGGCCCTCGGCTGGCTGTGGGGGGGGCGCGGATCGGTGCGCCATTGAATCAACCGGTTGATTTAAATTTACCTCACTGAGTGTCGTCTCACAACGCCGTAAGTTCCTCCGCGAGCACGCGCAGCGTCGCCGTCGGGAACATGCCGCCGGACAGGGCGGCGAGGGAGATCAGGGACGTCGAGCCGATCGTCTGGAGCAGTTCGGTGTTGACGAGGGTGGGGGCATGCGTACGCAGGACCTCGACGGCCCTGGGGTCGCAGACCAGGGCCGCGATCGGAGTGCGCAGGGAGAAGCGCCCCTCGGGGAAGTCTTCCGGCCTGGGGAGCGGCTCGGCGGACTGTTCGGCTTGATGGCGCTGCGCGCGCACCAGGAGATGGGCCTCGGTTGCCGGCCCGTCCGCGGGCAGACCCAGGCGCTCGTACTGGCTGGCGGGGGCGTCGTTCGCCCGCATGAGGTCGACCAGCAGGCTCGCCATGCGGAGCTCCACGGCGTCGTCGACGATCGGCGCGCGCTGCTCCGGATCGGTCCGCAGGTCGTAGAGGAGCGTGCCGAACCGGTGCGGGTTGAAGAAGGTCTGTCCAGTTGTCCGGATCGTGCGGACGCCCTTCGTGAAGGCCAAGGGTTCGGCGAGTTCGAGGCCGGACAACTCCTCGGCGGTGAAGCGCCCCCGCATGTGGGTCGGCATCAACGTGTGTTCGTGCAAAGGGGAGTTGTCGGCCGAGACGGGTGCGCGCATGTAGACGTACCGGCCGTCGGTGAGGTTGACGTGCCCACCGTGGATGCCGAACAGGCCCGCCTCGCGCACCGGTTCGTCGGCGGCGACCGGCAGCGGGACACCCTGCATGTCGGCGGGCCGTTCCACGCCGAAGAAGTCGAGCAGGGTGGGCGCCAGGTCGATGGTCTGCACGAGCGCTTCGCGGCGCTCGCCCGCGATGCCCGCCCTGGGGTCCCAGACGAACAGTGGGAGATGGACGAGCTCGTTGTACCAGGGCTGTACCGACTTGCCCCACCAGTCCTTCTCGCCGAGCAGCAGACCGTGGTCGGTGTTGACGATCAGCATGGTGTCCTGCCACAGGTCGTGCTCGTCCATCAGGTCGAGGACGCGGCCGAGGGAGCGGTCGCACATGGACAGCAGCGCGGCGTACTCGAGGCGGGCGTGCTCGACCTGCGCGTCGGTCTCGGTGACGGGCTTGTAGTCGGGCCAGTCGAAATGCGGGCCGTCGTAGTCGTGCGGGTAGAGGTCCTTGTACTGCTGGTGGCTGAAGAACGGCTCGTGCGGGTCGAAGGTCTCGATCTGCACGAACCAGCGGTCCTGGTCGTGGTTGGTGCGGACGAAGTCCAGACCGGCATCGAAGGTGAGGGTTTGGGGGTGGCGGTCCTCGGTCTGCATGTACAGCCGGTTGACCCAGTCCTGTCGGTAGCCCTCCAACCGGAGTTCCTTGACGTGCTCGGCGGGCATGGGCGGCTCGGCGACATGGCCCTTCCACGGGTCGCCCTCCTGGCCGCGGAAGAACTCCCAGGTGTTGTACCGCCCGTGGTAGGTCGCTCCGCCGTCCTCCCAATAGTGGGGATGGTCGCTGGACAGGTGCGTGTACACGCCGCCGCGCTTGAGCAACTCGGGCATCGAGTCGTCGAACGGCTCCAGCGGGCCCCAGCTGCGGTGCAGGAAGTTGTGCCGCCCGGTGTGGATCTCCCTGCGGGCCGGCATGCAGGGCATGGACCCCGCGTAGCAGTTGTCGAAGGTGGCGGTCCGCCCGGCCAGTCGCGCGAAGTTGGGGGCATGGGTCCAGTCGCAGCCGTACGGCGGCAGCAGGTGCCGGTTGAGGCTGTCGAACATCACCATGATGGCTTTCATGCCGGGGCGCTCCTTCGGCGGGTGGTCGAACGGTGGTCGGGAATACGGCGGTTGGTCGTACGGTGGGCTAGGCGTCCCGGGCGCAGCGGAACCCGGTGTGACCGCTCGCTCCGTCGGGTGTGTTGGCGGTACGGGCGGCGACGCGGTAGCGATTGCAGTAGGACTTGTGGCACAGGTGTGAGCCACCGCGGATGACTTTCTCCTGTCCGATGGCGGGACCCTTCGGGTCGATCGCCGTATCGCCCTGGTGGCGCACGGTCCACCAGTCGGCGCACCACTCCCACACGTTGCCCGAGGTGTTGTAGAGCCCGAATCCGTTGGGCTCGAAGGCATCCACGGGGGCGGTGCCCCGGTAGCCGTCGGCCACGGTGTTCCTCGTGGGGAAGGCGCCCCGCCAGATGTTGCAGCGGTACGTGCCGCCGAGGTCGAGGTCGTCGCCCCAGGGGTAGCGCTTCTGTTCCAGGCCGCCGCGCGCCGCGTACTCCCACTCGGCCTCGGTGGGCAGCCGCTTCCCTGCCCAGGCGCAGTAGGCGGCCGCGTCGTTCCAGGAGATGTGCACCACCGGGTGGTTCTCGCGGCCCGCCAGTGTGCTGCCCGGGCCTTCGGGGTGGTCCCAGCGGGCACCGGTGACGCCGCACCACCAGGGGATACGGGCCGGGCGGGGCGCCCCGCGCCGCAGCGCGGCGGGCAGGAAACCGGCGAACGCGTAGGACCAGCCGATGCGTTCCGCTTCGGTGACATGGCCCGTGGCGTCGACGAACTCCGCGAACTTCTCGTTGCTGACGGCGTACGCGTCGATGTGGAAGGCGCTGACACGCACCGTCCGGACCGGACCTTCGCCGTCCTCCGGGAACCCCTCGACGTCGTCGGCGCCCATCAGGAACTCGCCACCCGCGACACGGACCATGCCGTCCAAGGAGCTCCGGCGGTCGGCGAGCGGCACGGTCACCGGCTGGGTGGACGTCCTGGGACGCGGTGGTGCGCAGCAGGCTCGGCCTGAGGCGTGACGGGCCTCCATGGGGCTCGGCTCCTGGTCGGGGCAGCGGTTCGACGACAGCTGCGGCAACCCTAACCACTAATTTTTTGCAGCGATAGATTTTCGACGCCGAAACACCACGGTCACGTCATCGTGCCCTCGCCGAGCCGAGCCCACCGCGCTCAGCTACGTGAGGGCATCGGCGGGTGTCCGCGCTCGCCGACCCGGTGCGCATCCATCTGATCCGCGAGCCGGCGGGCTCTCCCGGCTGGACGCGCAGCTATGGCAGCTTCGGCATACCCGTGGGCAGGGCCGCCAAGAGTCACCACTTCGCGGTTCTGCGCAGGCCGGCCTGGTCGAGCAGCGTGACGTGGGCCCACGGCCGG
This sequence comes from Streptomyces violaceusniger Tu 4113, assembly GCF_000147815.2. Classification (NCBI taxonomy): domain Bacteria; kingdom Bacillati; phylum Actinomycetota; class Actinomycetes; order Kitasatosporales; family Streptomycetaceae; genus Streptomyces; species Streptomyces violaceusniger. The sequence continues at coordinate 5,027,656 of NC_015957.1, forward strand.
TCAACCGACTGTGTTGAGAGGAGTTCGAGACGCGCTTCCCGGGGCTGCTCGACCTGCTCCTGCGCCGTGAAGGCGCCGACTGAACGGCAACAGGCGGGAGCCGCGAGGACCTGCTTCGGCTGCGCGAGTCAGCGGCGTCAAGGTGACGCAGTTCGGGGCGCGGTCGGCCGCCAGGGCCGGCGTCACGCGTCAATCACGAGGTCGTCCAGCGGTTTCGAGCAGCAGAGCAGGATCTTGTTCCGGTCGATCTCCCGTGGGCGGATGCCGCCATTGTGCTGCATGTCGACGGAGCCGGACACCAGGGTCGTCTTGCAGGTGCCGCACATGCCCTGGGCGCAGGAGGCCGGGAGGCTGATGCCCGCCCGGGACGCGGCGGCGAGCACCGCGGTGTCGGCGTCACACTCGATCGTGCGTCCGCTGCGGGTGAACTCGACCTTGAAACCCGGACCCGTCCCGGTATCGGCCGGTGCGGCCGGCGTCTCGAAGGTGAAGCTCTCCTCGTGGTAGCGGTCCGTGTCCAGGCCCGCGTCCGACAGCATGCTCCGCACGGCGGCCATGTACGGGGCGGGTCCGCAGGTGAAGACCTCCCGTTCGAGGAAGTCGGGCGCGATCTGCCGGAGTGTCTCGATCGTCAGTCGGCCGCGGTATCCGCCCCAGGGCGCGTACGGCCGGTCCTCCTCGCAGATGTGGACCACCCGGATGTTGGGCGCGGTCGCCGCGATGAGGTCGAGTTCGTGGCGGAAGACGATGTCCGCCGGGGTGCGGGCGCTGTGCACGAACACCACGTCGGCCGGGTCGGCCAGGTCGTACAGCGTCCTGGTCATCGCCATCGACGGCGTCACTCCGACACCCCCGGACAGGAAAAGGTACCGGGACGACGGATGCCGGGCCGTCGAGAAGTCGCCGAGCGGGCCGTGCGCCCGCACGGTGTCGCCGGGCCGGAGGTGATCGTGCAGCCAGTTCGACACCAGTCCACCGGGTACGCGCTTCACCGTGATCGAGAGCAGGAAGGGGCGGGTGGGCGGGGAGGAGATGGTGTAGCAGCGCTGCACCGGCCGGCCGTCGATGTCGAACGTCAGCGTCAGGAACTGGCCCGGCTCGTGGCGGAACAGACGGGTTTCGGAGTACTCGAACACGAACGTGGTGACGTCGTGCGTGAGCGGGTGGATCTGACGGCACACCAGCAGTTCTTCGGACTCGGTCATCGCTGCTGCTCCAGGTGCGCCTTGAGCCGGGTGATGTACCAGTTGATGAATGCCTCCACCTGGTACTCCGTCGGGCTGTACGGGCCCGGCAGGTAGGCAGGGCTGCTCACGCCTCGTTGGGCGCGGGCGACGAACACGGCGTCCTGGTCGTTCGTGGCCTTCCACACCTTGGTCAGGGTGTCGAGGTCGTAGTCGGCTCCCTCGACGGCGTCGGCGTGCACGAGCCAGGTGGTGCGCAGGAGTGTGCGGTCCCGGGCGAGAGGAATCACGGAGAATGTGATCGCGTGGTCGGCCATGAAGTGGCACCAGGAGTTGGGTTGCATGTGCAGGGACAGCCGGCCCAGGCGGGCGGTGGGGAAGTCGGCCAGCAGACGCTTGCAGGCGGCTGTGCCGTCCGAGGTGTAGGACTCCCCGGCGAGGTCGAGCGGTTCGCGGTGGATGTGGAAGCCCGTGGTGCGGGTGTCCAGTTCCTCGATCTCCGCGTAGGGGAGGCCAAGTGACTCGTAGGTCTTGCGGGCTTCGGCGTCGGCCTGCTGGTAGCGCTCATAGGTGGAGCGCAGCACCGGCGGGATGTCCTGCTCCTGGTAGCCGTAGATGGGGAAGTAGCAGCTCTGGAGCTCGGGGTGGCCGGTGCAGTGGTAGCACTCCCGGTTGTTCTCCATGACCAGCTTCCAGTTGCCGTTCTCGATGAGGTCGGTCTGGGTGGCGACCTTGGCCTTGGCCAGGTTGTGCGGGGCGAGGTACGGCTCGATGCGGGTGGCGACCTCGTCGAAGTCCTCCGGCGGTTCCTCGGCCAGGCAGATGAAGACGAGCCCGGCCACCGTGCGCACGTGCACGGACCTCAGCGAGAAGCACGTCGGGTCGAAGCCGGGCGCCTGAGACTCGACGTGCAGCAGCTTGCCGTCCACGCCGTACGTCCAACGGTGGTATCCGCAGACGATGTTGCCCACCGAGCCGTGCTCCTCGCCCAGGATGCGGGTGCCGCGGTGACGACAGACGTTGTGGAAGGCCCGTACGTCCTCATCGTCGTCGCGGACGAGGATGACCGAGTACGTCCCGAGGGTGACCGTCGCGTAGTCGCCGGGTTCGGGGAGCTCCGCCTCGGTGGCGACGAAGATCCAGTGCCGGGTGAAGACGGCCTCGATGTCGAGGTGGTGGAACTCCTCGTCGACGTAGAACGGGGCTTGAAGGCTCTGGCCGACGGGACGCCGGGAAACGAGCTCCGTCACCTGGGCGGCGGCTGTCACTGGGTTCATCGGGACTCCTTCGTGGATACCCTGGCCTTCAGCCGGGGAGGAAACGAAGCTCCTGCGGAGCGGGGCAGGGAAAGGCGATTCGCCGCCATGGCGATTCGGTGTCTGTGGTCACCGGCCGACACCTGCCCCTCACACGGGAGCTGATAGAGTGTGAGGTATGGCGCAGCAGGTCAAGCGGGCGTTCAAGTACCGCTTTTACCCCTCGGACGAGCAGGCGGCTGAGCTGTCGCGCACGTTCGGCTGTGTCCGCCTCGTGTACAACAAGGCGTTGGAGGAGCGCACGCGGGCCTGGTACGGCGAGCAGCGCCGCATCTCCTACGTGCAGTCCTCCGCCGCGCTGACGGAGTGGAAGAAGAGCGGGGAGCTGGCCTTCCTGGCGGAGGTGTCCTCGGTCCCGCTCCAGCAGGCGCTGCGCCATCTTCAGACGGCGTTCGGGAACTTCTTCGCCCAGCGTGCGATGTACCCGCGGTACAAGTCGCGGAAGACGTCGCGGGCGTCGGCCGAGTACACCCGCAGTGCCTTCACGTGGCGCGAGGGGCGCCTGACGCTGGCGAAGACGGCCGAGCCGCTGGACATCCGCTGGTCGCGTCCCCTCCCGGAGGGTGCCGAGCCCACGACTGCGAGGGTGTCCCGCGACGCCGCCGGGCGCTGGTTCGTCTCCCTGCTCGTCGAGGACACCATCGCCCCGGCCCCCGCCACGAGTGCGGCGGTCGGCCTGGACGCCGGGGTCACCTCCCTGGTGACCCTGTCCACCGGGGAGAAGATCGCCAACCCCCGGCATGAGCGCCGCGACCGTAAGCGGCTCGCGAAGGCGCAGCGGGAGCTGTCCCGCAAAGCGAAGGGCTCGGCGAACCGGGAGAAGGCCCGCCGCCGCGTCGCCAAGGTGCACGCGCGGATCACCGACCGGCGCCGGGACTTCCTGCACAAGCTGACCACTCGGCTCGTCCGTGAGAACCAAACGGTCGTGATCGAGGACCTCACCGTCCGTAACCTGCTGAAGAACGGCCGCCTCGCGCGCGCCATCTCGGATGCGGCCTGGACGGATCTGCGCATGATGCTGGAGTACAAGTGCGCATGGTACGGGCGTGAACTCGTGACGGTCGACCGCTGGTTCCCCAGCTCGAAGCTGTGCGGGGCCTGCGGCACGGTCCGCGGGAAGCTGCCGCTGAACGTCCGCCAGTGGACGTGCGGCTGCGGCACCGTGCATGACCGCGACGTGAACGCGGCACGCAACATCCTGGCCGCCGGGCTGGCGGTGTCTGCCTGTGGAGACGGTGTGAGACCTCAACGGGAGTCCTCCCGGACGGGGCAGTCGTCGATGAAGCAGGAACCCCAGCGGGCGACCGCTGGAATCCCCCGCCTTTAGGCGGAGGAGGAAGTCAAACTCTCCGAGAGCATTCAGTGGTTGACGTGGAGCGGGGTGGCTCAGACGGGCAGGCAGAGCCGCAGGGCGTCGAGGATGGCGGCGTGGACGTTGCGGCTGGTGACCGCGTCACCGATGCGGAACAGTTGGTAGCGGCCTTGCTCGTGGTGGACCACCGTCTGCTCCTCGTGCGCGAGCAGGGCGCGGTGGTCGACTTCGCCGAAGTTGGTCGAGTCGGGGAGGAGTTCGAAGTACAGCTCGTCCATCGGCAGCGTTCCGTGCTCCACGATCACGTGGTCCACGATCCGCTCGGTCTCGGCCTCGGTGTACTCGCTGTAGAGGGTCGCGGCGAGCCGTCCGTCGCCGGCGCGGCGTACCGAACGCAGCCGCTGGGCGAGTGTGGTGGTGACGCCGTGCTCGGCGAACACCCGTAGGTAGGCAGGGGAGTTCATGCTGCCGACGTCGGGAGCGAGGGTGCGCTCCGGGGTGACGTACTCGATCCGGACGTCGGGCGACGCCGTGAGCACCTCGACCGCGTCCATGGCCGGGTAGCCGCCATGGTCGTCGTAGACGAGGATCTCGCCCCGCGGTCGCCGCAGCGAGCCCGACATCACGTCCCAGGTGTCGGCGACCAGGCCCTCCCCGGCGGTGAGGAAACTACGGTTGGGCATGCCCCCGGTCGCGACGATCACGAGGTCGGGGTGCTCCGCGAGGACGTCGTCGGCCTCGGCGTAGGTTCCCAGGCGCAGGTCGACCCCGAGATGCTTGCACTCGGCGATGCGCCAGTCGACGATCTGGATCAGGTCGCCCCGCCGGGGGTTGGACGCTGCGAGGCGGATCTGACCGCCGGGCCGGTCGCCAGCCTCGAACACGACGACATCGTGGCCGCGTTCACCCAGCACCCGCGCCGCTTCCAGGCCGGACGGGCCTCCTCCGACGACAACTGCTTTTCTGCGTCGGCCGATCGTGGGAGGGATGAGGTGGGGAAATTTGAGTTCGCGGCCGCTGGCCGGGTTGTGAATGCACTTGGTGTCGCCCGAGTCGTAGATGGCGTCGAGGCAGTAACTCGCCCCGACGCAAGGGCGGATACGGTCCTCCTGGCCGGACTTCACCTTGGCGACCAGGTACGGATCGGCGATCTGTGCCCGGGTCATGCCGACCAGATCGAGGAGGCCTTCGCGCAGGGCGTGCCGCGCGGTGGCGATGTCGGCGACGCGTGCCGCGTGCATCACGGGTATGGACAGTCGGCGTTTTATCTCGCCGGTGAAGCCCAGGTACGGCCCCAGCGGGGTGCCGATGGACGGGATGGTCTTCGCCAGGGTGGCGTCGCTCTCGATGGAGCCGCGGATGGTGCTGATGAAGTCGATGCCGTCGGCGGTGAACCGCTCGGCCGCGGTGAGCGCTTCGTCGAAGGAGAGGCCGAGGCCGCCCGGGCGCGCCTCGTCGAGCGACATCCGGACGCCGACGATGAAGTCCGTGCCGACGGCCTCACGGACAGCGCGGATCACCCGGCGCGGAAATGCCATCCGGTTCTCCAGCTGCCGCCCCACTCGTCGTCGCGGTGATTGGTGAACGGGGACAGGAAACTGTCCAGGAAGTGGCCGTACGCCTGGAGTTCGATGCCGTCGAGGCCGCCCTCCTGGCAACGGACCGCCGCGGCGGCGTAGTCGGCGACGATCCGGTCCAGGTCCCAGGCCTCGGCCGCCTTCGGAAAGGCGCGGTGGGCGGGTTCTCGTAGCGGTGAGGCGGACACCACCGGGAGCCAGTCGCCGGTGAAGTTGCTGGTACGGCGGCCGAGATGGGTGACCTGGCACATGACGGCCGCCCCGGCTTCGTGCACGTCGTCGGTGAGCCGGCGCAGCCACGGCACGATCTGGTCGCGGTACAGCAGCAGGTTGCCGAACGCGGGCGGGCTGTCCGGGGAGACCACCGCCGAGCCGCCGATCATCGTCAGGCCGACCCCGCCCCGCGCCTTCTCCAGATGGTAGGCCCGGTAGCGGTCCTTGGGCATGCCCTCCTCGCCGAATGCCGGTTCGTGGGAGGTGCTGACCACGCGGTTGCGCAGGGTGAGGTGCTTGAGCTGGAAGGGCTGGAGCAGGGGATCCAGGGTGGGTGAGGGCACAGCAGCTCCTCAGAAGCTCCGGGCGTTTCGCTTTGCGAAACAGAATCGCCATACGAGACAAATGGTGGAGCTGGAAATCCCCAGCCGTCAAGAGCCCTTTTGCTTTCCCGTCCCGCGCCCGCTCAGTCGCGCTTCACGGATCCCCGGCGCCAGGAGATCTTCGCGCCTGCCCGCATCACCTGTTCCGCCAGGTCGGGAATGGTGTCCTGGTTGATGCGGAACGTCGGCCCCGACAGGGTTACGGCGGCGATGACCTGGCCGTTCAGCGAGTGGATCGGGGCGGCGATGGCGGCAAGGCCGATCTCGTGCTCCTCGCTGGTGGTGGCGTATCCCCGCTCGCGGACCTCCTCGAGCTCCGCCGCGAGACGCACCGGGTCGACGATGGTGTGCGGGGTGTACTTCTGCGGTCGCTTCGCGAATATCTCCGCGACTTCGTCCGGGGTCATGTGCGCCATGAAGAGCTTGCCCGCCGAGGTGGCGTGCATCGGGGAAGGCTTGCCGACCCAGTCGATGCTCATGATCGCCGCACCGATCGCCTGGTCGATGCTGATGATGTCGTCCCCGTCGCGGACCGCCACGTTCACGGTGTCGCCCACGGTCGCGGCGAGTTCCTGGCAGATGGGGTGGCTCGGCACGGACAGGTCGTTCACCTTGCCGGCGCCGGCCGCGAGTTCGGCCATCGTGTACCCGATGCGGTACCGCCCGCGCTCGGTGTCCTGCTCGACCATGCCCCGGGACTCCAGCGTCGCCAGCAGCCGGAACACGGTCGACTTGTGGATGCCCAGCTCCTCGGCGATCTCGGTCACGCCGCTGGGGCCCTGCTTGGCCAACACCTGCAGGATCGATACCGCCCGGTCGACGGACTGCACCGAGTGATCACGTGGGCGGCCCCCGTTGCTGGTCATGACGCAAAGAGTATCCAAGCCGTGAGTGCTCCCGGCGTCCGCCCGGCCCACCTTATGTCGGCTCGGTGCACGGCCACCCGATGCGGCTGCCCTGGCGGTCGTCCGGTGTCAATTCGCCGTTTCCTCGACGCAGGGGGCTTGACGGGCCGTCCGGCGCGGAGTCATCTTCGTACCGCATTGTACATTCGTTTCGCAATGCGAGACTGCGCGTTCCTTCCGCCCCGCGCGGACCCCCGGAGGTGGGGCACGGTGATTGAGGCATCTCGGCTGAAAAAGGTGTACGGCAGGGGCACGAGCAGGAAGCCGCCAAGGAGTGGCTCGGCCAGAACAAGACGCTGGCCGACTCCTGGTTGACGTGAGGAACACAGACGTAAGGAACACCGTGGAAAGAACTCCTCCTTCGTTGCCGAGGGCCATGGCCGCCGTCCTCCTCACCGGCCACGGCGGGCTGGAAAGACTCGAGTACCGAACGGACGTAGAGGTTCCTCGCCCCGACGAGGGCGAAGTGCTCATCCAGATTGCCGCCGCCGGAATCAACAACACGGACGTGAACACACGAATCGGCTGGTATTCGAAGGCGGTCGGCTCCGAGACCGGTGAGGGCGGAGCGGCAGGGTTCGACGCCATCGACGATGTGGACGCCACGTGGTCGGGAAAGGCTCTCGAGTTCCCGCGCATTCAAGGAGCGGACGTTTGTGGCCGGATCGTCGATGTGGGAGAGGGCGTTTCGCCCGACCGCGTCGGCGAGCGGGTCCTGGTACGGAACATGCTGCGCACGCCCGTCGACTACCGGCCTTTCGAGTGCTGGACCTTCGGTAGTGAATGTGACGGCGGCTTCGCACAGTTCACGGTTGCTCCTTCCCAGGAAACGCACGCCGTCCGCAGTGACTGGAGCGACGAGGAACTCGCGGCCGTACCGTGTGCCTATTCCACCGCCGAGAACATGCTGCACCGGGCCGCCGTAGGGCCGGAGCGGGTGCTGGTCACCGGCGCTTCGGGGGGAGTCGGACTCGCCGCCGTGCAGCTCGCGAAACGTCGGGGCGCGACGGTCATCGCGGTGTCCTCGGCCGCGAAGGCCGCCGGTGTCCTGGCCCAGGGCGCCGACCGGACAGTCGATCGGGGCGCGGATCTGATCAGCGCGCTCGGCGCAGGATCCGTCGATGTGGTGATCGATCTTGTCGGCGGTCCTCAGTTTCCGCGCCTGCTGGACCTGTTGCCCCCTGGTGGTCGATATGCCAGCGCTGGCGCCATCGGCGGGCCGACCGCAGAAATCGACCTGCGCACGCTGTACCTCAGGGATCTCTCGCTCTTCGGCTGCACGTTCCAGGAGGACGAAGTCTTTGAGAACCTGATCGGGTACATCGAACGCGGTGAAGTACGGCCGGTCGTTTCTCGCACGTACCACCTGAAGGACATCGCTCGCGCCCAAGAGGAATTCCTCAGCAAGCAGCACCTCGGCAAGCTGGTGCTTGTCCCGCCGCCCGGAGGCAACACGGCATGAAGATCTCGCTCATTGACCTCTACAACGTCGAACTGCCGTACTCGGGCGGGGTCTACCACCTCTCGGGCGGCCGGACATACGAGTCGTTCGACGCATCCATCGTCCGGATCACGTGCGACGACGGCACCGAAGGCTGGGGCGAGAGCACTCCGTTCGGTTCGACCTACATCGCCGCACACTCGCTGGGCACCCGCGCCGGCATCGCGGAGCTGGCACCGGCCCTTCTGGGACGAGACCCCCGGCAGACGGACCGGATCGCCGACCTCATGGACAGCATCCTGATCGGTCACAACCACGCCAAGACCGCCCTCGACGTCGCGTGCTGGGATGCCTTCGGCAAATCGGTGGGCCTCCCGGTGTGCGAACTCCTCGGCGGCTCCACGGACGTCCCCCTGCCCATGATCTCCTCGATCCACGCGGGCGATCCGGAAGAGATGCGTGCACGCGTGGCCGACCACCGGGCCAGGGGCTATCTCGGGCACTCGATCAAGATCGGTTCCCTGGACAGGGAAGGCGGGCCCGCACTTGACGCCGAACGTATCACCGCCTGCCTGGCCGACCGGCGTCCCGGCGAGTTCTTCCTGGCCGACGCGAACGGTGGGATGCTCCCGGAGACGGCCCTGCGCATGATCCAGATGCTGCCATCCGGTCTGGACTTCGCCATCGAGGCCCCCTGCGCCACTTGGCGCGAGACGAAATCGCTTCGCCGCAGGTGTCCCTACCCCATCGTGATCGACGAACTCGCCCAACTGGACGCAGACATCGCGTTGATCGCTGCTGAGGACATCGCCGACGGAATCGGACTGAAGATCTCCAAAGCCGGCGGACTGACCCCCGGCCGCCGCCACAGGGACATCTGCCGTGCCGCCGGGCTCACCGTCAGCGTGCAGGACACGGTCGGCTCGTCCATCGCCTTCGCCGCGATCCTCCAGCTGGGTGCCACCGTTCCCGAGCGACTGCTCCGGTCTGTCCTGAACTGCGAGGACATGGTGACGCTCAAGACGGCGCAACTCGACCTCCAGCGCATCGAAGGCGGCGTCCTGCCCGGCGGCTCGCCGGGGTTGGGAATCACCGTCGACGAGGACGTTCTCGGCGACCCGGACATGACCTGGGGCGACTAGGCAGTTTCGTTTGGATCAGCCAGTCGTTGGTCCGGGTATGCCGCTGACTGACGCGCAGTGGGCGCGGATCGAACCGTTGCTCCCGGACCGGACGCCGAAGCGGGGTGGCCGCTGGCGCGATCACCGTGAGGTGATCGACGCGATCGCCTTCAAGTTCCAGACCGGCACGCAGTGGGTCCACCTGCCAGAGAAGTACGGCAACTGGCGGGGTGTCTACAACAGGCTGCGGATGTGGGCCATCGACGGCACCTGGGAGCGGGTGTTTACCGCGTTGACGGCCCAGGCCGACGCGGACGAAGACCTCAACCGGGCGGTCTCCGTGGACTCCACGATCGTGCGCGCTCACCAGCACGCGGCCGGGGCTCGCACAAAGGGGCTCCGGCCGGCGAGCCGGCTGACCACGCCATCGGCCGGTCCCGTGGCGGACTGACCACAAAGATCCACCTGGCTGCCGACGGCAACTGCCGTCCCCTGGCTTTCGTCCTCACCGCTGGACAGGCCGGGGACGCTCCGGCCTTCACCGAAGTGATAACGCGATTGCGCGTCCCCCGGCCCCGCGGACGTCCTCGGACCAGGCCGGAAGTCGTCCTGGCAGACAAGGCATACTCCTCACGCGCTGTCCGCCAGCACCTGAACAAGCGCGGGATCCGGGCGGTGATCCCTGTCCCGGCGGACCAGCAAGGCCACCGGCTGCGGCGCGGCAGCCGAGGGGGCAGGCCACCCGCCTTCGACCGCGAGGCATACAAGCAGCGCAACACCGTCGAACGGTGTATCAACCGCTTGAAGCAGTGGCGCGGTCCCGCCACCCGCTATGAGAAGACCGCGACCATATACCTGGCCGGACTCCACATCGCAGGCATCTTCCTCTGGTCCGCAAGGTGATCCAAATGAAAGTTCCCAGGGCTCATGACGGGGCGCCCGGGAAGGACGGCTTGATGACGCGGCTGCCAAACTTCCACTGTCCGTCCACGCGAACGTATGCGTCCTCGTACTTGACGTGGGAGCGAACGTAGCCGCCGTCGTTCTTCACCACTTCCACGAGACAGAAGACACTCCCCGCCGCGCGGTTGCCCTCGATGTCCGTCACCAGGTGGTTGAACATGACGTGGATGACGTAGCGGGCATGGGCGAAGAGTGAGTCGCGGAAGAAGTCGCGTATCGCCTCGCGCCCTTGGAACAGGCCGAAGCCGGTCTCGCGTTCGTCGAGGACGCCATCCTCGGCCCAGCAGCCGGAGGACTCATTCACCCGGAAGCCGTCGAAAGCAACCGCGTAACGAGTGTTGAGATCGTGGATGGCGGCACGATCGGCGATATGACTCATGGGACAACCTCACGTGAAGAAGCGGCGCCGTGGGCCCTAGCCCTGGCTGGCTCGGACGAGCCGGGGGAACGGTGTACACGGCTCCCAGCCCGTGTCAAGGCTCCCCAGCCATGAACTGACCAGTGATCCAAACGAAACCGCCTAGTTCATCGCAACTTCACACCTGGTCGAGTGAGAGGCCGTCGGCGCCGAAGTTGATGACCGTACGGCCTCCGTCGGCCCAGCGGACCGTGACGGCGAGGCCGTCCGGAACTGCCCCAGCGGTGGCTGCTGGCCGAATGGCCCGCCACCGAGCCAGAGCCGGTGCAGTTCTGGCTCTCGAACCTGCCCTCGGGGATGCCGCGGCCACGCTGGTGCGGCTGGTCAAGCTCCGCCGGCACATCGAGCACGACTATCGCGAGATGAAACAGGCCCTCGGCCTGGCCCACTGCGAGGGCCGCACCTGGAACGGCTGGCACCACCACGTCACCCTCGTCTCCGCCGTCCATGCTTTCTGCACCCTGCAGCGGCTGGCACACCACCCAAAAGACACAGCGCAGGTCTGAGCCTCTATCAAGTCATCCACCACCTGCGGACAGTCCTCGCCGCCTGGGCTGGCGCATGCCCTACCTGCCACCGCGACATACCCACACCTACGAACCTGACCAAGCCCTACCAGAACCGCTCGCCGCCCACGACAATGCAGTCGACAAGGCCGTGACCGCCGGGTACTGCCTGGCCCGGGATGCAGGCACGATCAAGCAGGCCCGAGCGGCCAACGCGGCCAAGCTGTTCCCTGACGAGTAGCGGCCGTCAGGCAGACCGCGCAGTGTCCACAGGCGTGGGCCGTCTGGAGCTTCCGGGCGGCCCACGTCAATGTCGTAGGTGCTGTTCACGAGGGTTCGTGCTGCCTCTAGGCGCTAATTTTTTTGAGTGATAGATTTTCAACCCGAAACATCGCAGTCACTCAAGGCGCGGCGAGCCGACTACTCATGGAGTCCACATGATCCGCACGTCCTTCAACGACGGCTGGCAGGTCCGGCCCAAGGCCAACCCCTTCGCCGAGCTGTCCGGTCACGTGGTCCCCTTCCGCCCGGTGACGCTGCCGCACGACGCGATGATCGAGCAGCAGCGGGCCGCCCCGGACGGCGAGGTCACGATGGAGGGCTCCGCGGGCGCCTACTTCCCCGGCGGGGTCTTCGAGTACCGCAAGACCTTCGCCGTACCGGAGGAGTACCGGGGCAGGCGGATCTTCGTCGAGTTCGAGGGCGTGTACCGTGACGCGACCGTCTTCATCAACGGCGACTACGCCGGGCAGCGGCCGTACGGCTACTCGCACTTCCGCGTCGACGCCGATCGTTTCCTGCGCTTCGGGGAGGACAACGAGATCCGGGTCGAGGCCCGTGCCCACCGCGACTCCCGCTGGTACACGGGCGCGGGGATCTACCGCGACACTTGGCTGCTCGTCGGCGAGGTGGTACGCATCGCGCCCGACGGGGTCCGGGTCACCACACCCGATGTCGACGACTCGCGCGTCGTGGTCGAGGTCGCGACGGACGTGGCCAACGACTCGATCGAGGTCCATACGGTCGACATCGTCACGGAGATACGGGATGGCTCCGGAGCCGTCGTCGCGAGCGACCACTCCCGGGTGACGGTGTTGCCGGGCGAGCCCGCCACCGCCCGGCAGCGGCTCTACGTGCCCTCCCCGGCCCTGTGGAGCCCCGAGTCGCCGGACCTCTACGACTGCCACGTGGCACTGAAGGGCGTGGACGAGGAGAAGGTCACCTTCGGCATCCGCACGCTGCAGCTCGATCCCGAGCGGGGCCTGCGCCTCAACGGCGAGACCGTGAAGCTGCGCGGCGCCTGCGTCCACCACGACAACGGGATCCTCGGCGCGGCGACCTACGCCCGCGCCGAGGAACGCCGGGTCGAAATCCTCAAGAACGCCGGGTTCAACGCGATCCGCATCTCCCATCAGCCGATGAGCAAGGCGATGCTGGCCGCCTGCGACCGCATCGGCATGCTCGTCGTGGACGAGTCGTTCGACATGTGGACGTCCGGCAAGAGCGAGTTCGACTACAGCCTGAACTTCCCGGAATGGTGGGAGCGCGACATAGAGGCGATGGTCGCCAAGGACTTCAACCACCCCAGCGTGATCATGTACTCGATCGGCAACGAGATCCCCGAGACCGGCTCGCCCTTCGGCGCCGCATGGGGACGCAGACTCGCCGAGAAGGTCCGCTGCCTGGACCCCACGCGGTATGTCACCAACGCCGTCAACGGCATGCTGGCCGTGATGTCCGAACTGGGCGCTCTCCAGCAGCAGTCGTTGGAGCAGGCGGCGGAGGACGGCGCCGGCATCAACACCCTCATGGCCGACGCGGGCGACGCGATGAACGCGGTCAGCTCCTCGGAGCTGGTCACCGAGCGCACAGCCGAGTCCTTCGCCGTACTCGACGTGGCCGGCATGAACTACGCCGAGGCCCGCTACGCCCTGGACCGCGACCTGTTCCCGAACCGGATCATCCTGGGCACCGAGACCTTCTCCACCCGCATCGACGGCAACTGGCGGCTGGTGAAGCAGTACGGCCATGTCATCGGCGACTTCACCTGGACCGGCTGGGAGTACCTGGGCGAGGTCGGCATAGGCAGGCCTCAGTATGTCCCGGAGGGCGGGCCGCAGCCCGCCCACAACGCGCCGTATCCGTATCTGGTGGCCGGCTGCGGCGACATCGACATCACCGGCCACCGCCGGCCCGCCTCCTACTATCGCGAGATCGTCTTCGGGCTGCGCTCCGAGCCGTACATCGCGGTGCGGCGCCCCGAGCAGCATGGCAAGACATGGGCGGGGTCACCGTGGGCGTGGAGCGACAGCATCTCCAGCTGGACGTGGCCCGGCTTCGAGGCCGAGCCGGTCACGGTCGAGGTCTACAGCGACGCCGACGAGGTGGAACTCATCGGCAACGGCAACTCGTTCGGGCGCCGACCGGTCGGTGAGGAGCACCGGTTCCGCACCGAGTTCGAGGTCGTCTACGTGCCGGGAGAACTGGTCGCCGTCGCCTACCGGGACGGCGTCGAGACCGGCCGCACCAGCCTGCGGTGGGCCAACGGCCCGGTGCGGCTGACCGCTGAGGCGGACCGCGAGGTCATTCGGGCCACGGGCGGCGACCTGGCCTACGTCACCCTGGCCCTGACCGACGCGGACGGGACTGTGCACACCGCCGCCGACCGCCCGGTGAGCGTGGAGGTCTCCGGAGCGGGCGAACTGATCGGATTCGGCAGTTCTGACCCGTCGACGCAGGAGCGGCTCGACGCCACCGAACGCCGCACGTACGAAGGACGCGCACAGGTCGTTCTGCGGCCTACCGCGGCCGGGAAGATCCGCCTCACGGCGACCGCGCCGGGATGTGATCCGGTGGATGTCGTCGTCACGGCCGAATAGCCCGGGACCGTGGTACGCGGATCGCCGACGTCGATCCCTGACCGTACAGCGCAGCGCATAGAGCCGCACCACCAGGAACGGTGACCATGATCGACCGAGAAGCCCTCGTCCGCCGCCACGCCATCGAGCTCACCCGGCCCGACCCGGCCCACGTCCTGACGGTCGGCAACGGCGACTTCGCCTACACCGCCGACATCACCGGTATGCAGACCTTCGTCGCCTACCACGACCAGTCCGCGGCCTTCGCCGAGCAACGGCTCGCCGTCAACAACGCGACCATGTCGAACTGGGGATGGCACTCGATGCCCAACCCCGACGGGTTCGTCCTCGACGACGCGATGTCGACATATCAGACGGCACGCGGGCCGGTGCAGTACCCGGACAGGTTCGACACCGCCGCGATGCTCGGCGGCGAGCTGCCCGAGGAGCTCCGCGCCGGCGCCTGGCTCCACACGAACCCGCACCGGATCGACCTCGGCCGCATCGGCCTGCAACTGTTTCCGGCGCCCGGGGCGGAGCCGGAGACCTACCCCGAGGCGCTCGCGAACCCCCGTCAGCGACTCGACCTCTGGTCGGGCACCCTCACCAGCAGGTTCGAGTACGCCGGTCAGGAGGTGCGGGTTACCACGGTCGCCGACCCGCACCAGTCACGCGTCGCCTTCCGTATCGAGTCGGAGCTCCTGGCGAGCGGCCGCGCCGGTGTCGTGCTGAAGTTCCCCTACGCCAGCGACGGCTTCTTCCAGACCTCCGACTGGACCTCGCCCGACAAGCACGCGTCGACGCTGGAGCAGTTGGGGGAGCGGGCGGCTCGTATCCGGCGGATGCTCGACGATACGGCCTACGCGGTACGGCTGGACTGGACCGAAGGCGCGCTGTCCGCGACGGGCGAGCCGCACGTGTTCGTACTGACGCCGACCGGCTCGGCGACCGTGCTGGAACTCGTGGCCGGCTTCTCACCCGATGACGAGACCGGCAGCGCAACCTTCGCGGCCGTGTCCGACGCGGCAGCCGCGTGGTGGCGCGACTTCTGGACCTCGGGCGCGGCCGTCGACTTCGCGGGCAGCACCGATCCGCGGGCGGCGGAGCTGGAGCGCCGGGTCGTCCTGTCGCAGTACCTGACCGCCGTGCACGGCTCGGGCTCGCTCCCGCCGCAGGAGTCGGGACTGGTCGCCAACTCCTGGTTCGGCAAGTTCCACCTGGAGATGCACTGGTGGCACGCGGCTCACTTCGCCGCCTGGGGACGCCCCCGGCTGCTCGCCCGCAGCATGGACTGGTACCTGTCCGCCCTGGACTCAGCCCGCGAGACCGCCCGGCGCCAGAGCTATGACGGCGCCCGCTGGCCCAAGCAGGTCGGCCCGGACGGCCGGGAGAGCCCGTCGGAGATCGGCGCGCTGCTCATCTGGCAGCAACCCCATCCCCTCTACCTGCTCGAACTGCTCCACCGCGCCCTACCGGCCGACCGGCGCGCGGAGTTGGTCACCCGCTTCGCCGAACTCGTCGAGGAGACCGGCATGTTCATGGCCTCCTTCGTCGAGGAGCGCTCCGGCATTTACCACCTGCCCGCCCCGGTGATGCCTGCGCAGGAGTTCTACGACGCGAGGACCACCGAGGACCCCACCTTCGAACTCGCCTACTGGTGGTGGGGTTTGGAGATCGCCCAGTTCTGGCGGGAACGCCTCGGCCTGGAACGCAACAGGCAGTGGCAGGATATTCAGGACAACCTGGCCGCCCCCCACCAGAACAAGGGGACCTACACGGCGATCGCGGCCGAGCCCTTTCTGCGCCGCGACGACCACCCCTCCCTCCTGTGCGCACTCGGTGTCGTCCCCGCCGGCCCGCTCACGGATCCGGGCGTCATGGAGGCCACGCTCCTCGACGTCCTCGACGACTGGCAGTGGGAGTCCGCCTGGGGTTGGGACTTCCCGGCCGCGGCGATGACCGCCACCCGGGTGGGCCGCCCGGACCTCGCGGTGGACGCCCTGCTCATGGACACCCCGAAGAACGCTTACTCGGCGGTCGGACATGCCCCGCAGATCGGCAGCCTCCTGCCGCTCTACAACCCGGCCAACGGCGGCCTCCTCGCCGCCGTCTCCCTCATGGCCGCCGGCTGGGAGTCCTCCGACACCGGCATCGGCACCGTCCCCGACACCGACTGTCCGGGCTTCCCGCGCGACGGCAGCTGGCAGGTGCAGCACGAGGGCTTCACCGTCTGGCCCTGACCGTCCGACCACCCGTAAACGAAAGAGACCTGACATGGCCACTGGTGAATGGAACCCTGACGACATCGCACGCCTGGTCTCCCGGCTGACGCTGGAACAAAAGGTCGCACAACTCAGCGGCCTGAACACCCCCGAACTCTTCGGACAGCCAGACGAAGATCTTCCGAACGTCCCCGGCATCGATGCCGGCCGCCTGAAGCAGCTACGTCCGCACGGTCTGGGGCACCTCTCACTGGCCTGGTTCCTCGGCGGGGACGCCGACACCCTGCGCACGCAACTCGCCAAGATCCAGGCCGGCGTGCGGGAGGTGACGCCGTTCGGGATCGGCGCGCTGGTGCACATCGAGGGCATCAACGGCTTCCTGCACGCCTCCGGTTCACAGTTCCCCACGGCGTGGGCGCAGGCGACGACCTGGGATCCGGCGCTGGTCCGGCAGGCCTCCGCCGTGACGTCCGCGCACACACGGGACGCCGGGATCCAGCTGCTCTTCGCGCCGGTCATGGACATCAACCGCGACCCGCGCTGGGGCCGCGTGCACGAGACGTACGGCGAGGACCCGGAGCTGGCGGCGCAGCTGTCCGTCGCGTTCGTCCAAGGCGTGCACCAGGAAGAAGGCGTCCTTGCGACCGGCAAGCACTTCCTGGGCTACGGCAACTCGGAGGGCGCCCTGAACCAGGCGGCGACCCAACTCGGACGCCGGGCCCTGATCGACGAGTACGCCGAGCCGTTCCGCCGTGCGATCGCCGAGGCGGGACTGGCGGCGGTGATGAACTCGTACAACGAGATCGACGGCGTGCCCGTGGCCGCGAACCACTGGCTGCTGACCGAATTCCTGCGCGGGACCCTCGGTTTCGACGGGCTGGTGCTCGGCGACTACGACGCGGTCAACATGCTGCGGACCCACCACCGCGCCGCCCGCACGGAGGGTGAGGCCGCGGTTCAGGCACTGTCCGCCGGGCTCGACGTCGAACTCCCGGGCAACACGAACTACGTGTCCCTGGTGGACGAGGTCGCCGCCGGGCGTCTGGACGAGAAGGTCGTCGACGTGGCCGTGGGCCGGGTGCTGGCCGTCAAGGCCCGCGTCGGACTCGTCCCGGACTTCGGACCACGCCCCGCGCCGGCGGTGCGTCCGGACCGCGCGGAGGCCGCCGAGATCCGCCGCGCCCTCGCCGCCCGCAGC
This sequence comes from Streptomyces violaceusniger Tu 4113, assembly GCF_000147815.2. NCBI lineage: Bacteria > Bacillati > Actinomycetota > Actinomycetes > Kitasatosporales > Streptomycetaceae > Streptomyces > Streptomyces violaceusniger. Next base: position 5,045,273 of record NC_015957.1, read on the forward strand.
ACCGTCCTGCTCCAGAACGACGGCACCCTGCCCCTGACACCGGGGGAGCGCCGGATCGTCGTCGTCGGCCCCGCCGCCGACGAGCTCCGGATCCACTTCGGCGCGTACACCTCCGTCTCCAACGCCGAGATGCCGCTGGGCATGATGGCGGTCATGGAGGGCAGGGTCCCCGGAGTCGATCCGGGGACCTTCAACTTCACGGACATCTTCCAGACCCGGATGCCCGGCATGGACGCCACCTTCGAGGGCGTGGCCCGCGACATCCACCCCGAGGCCCGTACCGTGTTCGACGGGCTCAAGGCATTGGACGCGAAGGTCGACTTCGTGTCACTGGGCCGCTTCGAGAAGGACGATTCCCAGGACGCCGAAATGGTGCGGGCCGCCGTGGCCGACGCCGACCTGGTCCTCGCGGTCCTCGGCGAACGCACCGGCTGGGTCGGCAACAACACCGCAGGCGAGGGCCAGACCTCGGTCTCTCCGTCTCTGCCCGGCGATCAGGAGGACCTCCTGGACCACCTGGCCGCCACGGGTAAGCCGCTGGTGACCGTGATCGTCTCCGGTCGGCCGTTGCTGCTGGGGAAGGCGGCCCGGGCCTCCAACGCCATCCTGCTCGCGCCGCTCCTCGGCGAGGAGGCGGGCACCACGATCGCGCACACCTTGTACGGCCTGATCAACCCCAGCGGCAAGCTGCCCAGCACCTTCCCGCGCCACCTGGGCCAGATCCCTCTCTACCACGGCCATCACCACGGCAGCGGCTACGCACACCCCACCGGCACCCGCCACGGCTACGGCGACCTCGACACCCAGGGCCCTCTCTACGCCTTCGGCCACGGGCTGTCGTACACCGACTTCGAGGTCACGCTGGACGAACAGGGCGGCGCTCAGGACGGGACGGCGGTCGAGGTGGTCCACGGTGTGGTGCGGGCCCGGCTGACTGTGGTGAACACCGGTGCTGTGGAGGGCGAGACGGTCGTGCAGTTGTACGCGCGCGACGAGTTCGCCTCGGTCGTCCGCCCGGTGCGGCAGCTCATCGCTTTTGCCCGTGTCGCTCTCGCCGCGGGGGAGCGCAGGAGCATCGTCCTGGAGGCACCTGTGGAGCGGCTGCACTACACCCTGACCGACGGGCGCCGAGGCATCGAGCCGGGCGACGTCACCGTACTGGCCGGACTCGCCGCCGACGCGCTTTCCTGCGCGGCGACGATCACCGTCGGCTAGAACGGCCGGCCGGACACGGGACCTGACATCCGGGCCCGGCCGTGCCAGGAAGGCCGGGCAGGCGCGCCATCGACACCGGTGAGCGCGTCCGCTCTGTCGCGCTGTCGTGCCGTGGCCGCGTGTCCGTCACGGGACAACAGCGCAGGCCATAAGCCCAGTCGCCGACGAAGAAGATGAAGTACGGTCTGACGCGTGACGAACCAGCGAAAACCACGAGGCCCGTACCGCAAGAGCGCGGAACGGCGGGAACGGATCCTTCAGGCCGCCTACGAGGCCATCGACGAGCACGGAGAACGCGCCTCCCTGCAGGACATCGCCGACCGGGTCGGAGTGACGCAGCCGGCGCTGACGTACTACTTTCCCACGCGCGACGACTTGCTTCTCGCGGTGCTGGAGCGGCGGGACACGCTGGGGAAGCAGGTCGCCGGTGCGGGAGGGGAAGGCGGGACCTTTGTCGACGGCATGGCGGCGAGCGCCCGCCACACCACCGACCACCCCGGCCTCGCCAAGCTGTACGTCACGCTCTCGGCGGCGGCCACCGACCCGGGCAGCCCCGCGCACAGCTACTTCACCGAGCGCTATGGGGGCCTCGCGGCCGAGGTCACACGGGACTTCGAGGAGGGGCAGCGGACCGGCCTGATCCGGGCCGACGAGCCGGCCGGCCACCTGGCCAGGGCGGTGCTGGCGGTCCTCGACGGCCTGCAGATCCAGTGGATGCACGACCCCACGGTGGACATCGCCGCGATCGCCGAGACGTTCACGCGGATGCTGGCGCCTCCGGCCGAGTGAAGGTACTCAGACGCAATTTTTATTAAATGATAGATTTTCTTTCCTGCCCCTTGATCCCTTCCTCGCCGAGAAGACGCACCTTCTGGAGGGCCTCCGTTGGGAGGATGCCCAGACGGACTCCGAGGCCATGAACCGGTTCATCGAGTACTTCCGTGATCCCGGAGAGTGGAGCATGCCGGACGTCTCAGTCGAGGGCCGCACGGTGCCGGGAGCTCACGGAGAGATCCCCGTTCGGATCTACGCCCCGCGGGACGAGCCGCGCCGGGCGCTACTGGGGCTGCACGGCGGCGGGTTCACGGGGGCAACCTTAGCCCAGGAGATCGTTGTCCTGGGAGCGGTGGTGATGGATCCAGCTGGTCGGGATCACGGCGGGTTCCTGTTCGGGGCGCGGTTCGGGACGTGCCGCACCGGGAGGCTGCGGCCGGGGCCGGAACGTCCAGGAAGGTCCGCGGGCAGTGCGCCGGGAGTCTGCAGCCTCCCGGCGGAGCGCGGGGGTCAGCTCAGGCGGGCGTCGGCGTAGGCGGCCATCGCATCGCGCTGGTACTCGGCCAGGCCGTCGGCGACCTGGTCGTAGACCGATCGCCACTGCGGGTCGGTGACATAGGTCTGGCCCAGGGCCTTGAACGCGGCCGCGTTCGGGGTCCACATCCGGCACAGGCCCTGGTACTGCGTGTCCACCTCGGCCTGCACGGCCGGGTCGGCCACTGGCGTGCCGGCCGCCATGAGTGCGGCCAGGCGCACCAGCAGCGCGGTCGCCTCCCGCTGCAGGCGCTCCTGGTCCTGCGCGGTGAGCGTGTCGGCGAACTGCTGTGACTGCTGCGCCTCCTGCGGCCACCGCTCGCTCGCCTGGTCGTGGTAGCGCGCGGCGTCGAACCCCTCGAACAGGTTCTCCGGGTGCTGCATCGTCGACATGCCGTCGTCCTTCCTGTCCTGCAACGTGGCGATGGTGCGGCTGACGGTGCGGGCCAGCGTGTCCAGGCGGTCCCGCTCGGCCACAAGCCGCAGGTGGTGCGCCCGCAGTGCGTCCACCTGGTCGACCTCCTCGGCCAGCACCGCCGCGATCTCGACCAGCCCCAGGCCCAGCTCCCGCATCACGAGGATCTGCTGCAGCCGCAGCAACTCGCTCTCCCCGTAGTAGCGGTAGCCGTTGCTCCCGACCGATGCCGGGGGCAGCAGGCCCACCTCGTCGTAATGGCGAAGCGTCCGCGACGTCACACCCGACATCCGGGCCACCTCCGCGATCGACCAGGCCATCACCGTCTCCCATCCCGACCGGACTGTCCGGCCACACACGACCGTAGAAGTTGACGCAACGGCAAGGTCAATTCCCGAACCACACGCGGGGACACCAAGCCGATGTCACCCTCCGTAGCAATGATCAGAACTCAACCACACCCCGTTGCAGGAAACCCACCGCAGTACGTGCTCCCAGGCAGCACCAACTGCCGGTCGGTCTTACCTCGCGGCGGGAATGCCCCACGGTCACATGAACCGGGGTCCGTCGCTCAAGGAGGTCGACCGCTCACTCGACTTCTTCGTGGGCACGCTCTCCGGCTGACCGGTTGGCGACATCGAGAAGAGCCTCGGCGCTCAGTGCGTCGGGCCCTTTCCCCTCGTCTCCCGGCCGGACGTGCCGCGGTGAGCCCGGTCTCCTTCTCCCGTAGTTGCCGGAAGACGGGGCAGAACCACGGCGCCGCGTCCCTCGGCCGTATGGCCGCCGCTCAGGACGCCCGCAGACCGAAGGGCCCCACCCCTATGTGTCCGACCCGGGATGCGTGGCCCAGGAGATGCGTGCGTCTGTCGTCCGGCCGCTACCGCTGCTCCTCATGGCCTCGGCCGGCTCCGCGGGAAGGCGGAGCCGGCCGAGTGGCAGTGGGCGTGATGGGGAAGAGGGGGCGTCAGGCCGCCTGAGTCGCCTCCACTGCCTGGCCCGTCTCCACCTCGTCAAGACTCTTCGACTTGGGGATCAGGGCGATGAGCAGGACACCGGCGACGATCACGCCGGCGAACAGCAGGAGCGCCTTGCTGTAGCTGTCGTCGACGTAGAAGGCGGTGCCCTTCATGACGTTGGCGTTCTGCGCGACGAGGACGAAGGCCACCTGGGTGAGCGCGCCCTGCAGGACGCCCTGCATCAGGTTCTGCGCGCCGTTGCCCAGCGCCTGCTCCTCAGGCTTCACCGACTCGATGACCATGATCGGGACCAGGGCCACGACGATGCCCATGCCCACTCCGCTGAGCGCCCCGATCGTCATGAAGTTCGCGACGCTGGAGTGGAACTGGGAGAGGAGGCCGCCGCCCAGGGCGACCAGGGTGCCGCCGATGGCCAGCAGTACACGGGTGTCGATACGCCGGGCGAGGACACCGGTGAACACCGAGGTCGCGATGAGAAGGATGCTGTTGGGCGCGCTGACCCAGGCGTTCTTCGTGGCCGTCCAGCCCAGGCCGTCGGAGAGGCCCGGGATGTGGGGCATCAGGACGAGCAGGTTCGTCACGGTCCCCTGGGCGAAGATCGCGCCCATGACGAGACCCGCGACCAGGAACGTCGACCACACCCGGCGCCGCCCGATCAGGCCGATGGGGAACATCGGGTGCTCAACCTTGCGCTCGACGAGGACGAAGGCGACCACGGCCGCCAGCCCGCCGCCGATGAAGCCCAGCGTCCTGCCGCTGGTCCAGCCCCACGCCTCACCCTTGCCGACGGCGTAGATCACGGAGGTGAGGCCGCCGCCCAGCAGGATTCCGCCGATCCAGTCCACCGGGGTGCGGGGCTCGCGCACCGGGCTCTCGGGCACGACGAACAGCAGGGCGAGCAGGCTGATGCCGGTGGCAATCACCATGAACCACAGGACGCCCCGGTAGCCGAAGTCGTCCAGGACCCAGCCGGACAGGAACGGCCCGCCGAAGGCCAGCACACCCATGCCGCCGCCGAGGAAACCGCTGGCCGGACCGACCAGCTTGGGCGGGAACACGTCCCGGGTCAGGGCGTAGACGAGCGCGATCGAGGGGCCGTAGAAGCCCGAGACAGCGCGCCCGATGAGCAGCGTCTCGAAGTTGGTCGAGAAGGCGGCGATCACATCGCCGACCAGGCCGAGCGCGGTGATGACGACCAGCACCCGCTTCTTGCCGAACATCCCGGCGGCCTTGACGATGAACGGCGTCGAGAAGACACCGACCAGTAGGCCCACCTGGCCGAACCAGGCGATCTGGGTGGTGTGGTAGTGGATCGCGATCTCGGACTGGGCGTTGCTGGTCATCAGGCCGATGAGGCCGTTCAGCTGGGACGCCCACAGCAGCGCGATCAGAATCAGTGCGAACCGCGCACCGAAGCCTGACTTCCCGGCTTCGTTCTCTTGGTGCGGTGACTCGACGTTGAGTGACATGTGGCACCCGGCTTTCCGTGCAGGTGTGGAGCCCTTGTGCTCCCAGCGCGCAGGCTAGCCCCTAATTTTTTTGAGTGATAGATTTTCAACGCGGAAACATTTCTGTGACTTTGGAAGGATCCCGCCCATGCAGCAGCCAGACCCGGCGGCGCTCCCCCTGGAGAGGAAGGTGTCCCTGCTGTCGGGAGGGGACTTCTGGTCCACGCAGTCCCTCGACGAGGCGGGCGTGCCCGCGGTAGTCCTGACGGACGGCCCGCACGGCGCCCGCCGCCAGCAGGCCGCGGCCGACCATCTGGGCTTCCACGCGAGCGAGCCGTCCACCTGCTTCCCCCCGGCCGTCGCGGTCGGATCGAGCTGGGACCCCGAACTGGCCGCACGCGTGGGGGAAGCGGTGGGCCGGGAGGCCCGTGCGCTGGGCGTCGGAGTCATCCTCGGCCCCGGCGTGAACATCAAGCGGTCCCCACTGTGCGGACGCAACTTCGAGTACTACTCCGAGGACCCGCTGCTGTCCGGCGTCCTGGGCGCCGCGTTCGTGCGAGGCCTACAGACCCAGGGCGTGGGGGCGGCCGTCAAGCACTTCGCGGCCAACAACCAGGAGACCGACCGGATGCGCGTCAGCGCCGACGTGGACGAGCGCACCCTGCGTGAGATCTACCTGGCGGCCTTCGAGCACATCATCACCCAGGCACGCCCCGCCTCCGTCATGGCCGCCTACAACCGTATCAACGGCGCCCCGGCCTCGGAGAGCACCTGGCTGCTGACCCAAGTCCTGCGCGAGGAGTGGGGCTTCGAGGGCGCGGTCGTCTCGGACTGGGGCGGTGTCGGCGACCGCGTGGCCGCACTGGCCGCGGGCGTGGATCTCCAGATGCCCGGTCCGGACGAGGCCAACGACGCGGCGATCATGCGGGCGGTGCGTGACGGCGTCCTGGAGGAGGCCTTGGTCGACGCGAGCGTCCGGCGGGTGGCCGCGCTCGCCGAACTGGCTGCCGCACCGGTGGTCGAGCGAGTCGAATCCGCCGGACACCACGCCCTGGCTCGGAAGTTGGCTGCGGACTGTGTGGTTCTGCTGAAGAACGACAAGTCCACTCTGCCGCTCGCGGAGGGCGTACGCCTTGCCGTCATCGGTGAGTTCGCTGCCGACCCGCAGTTCCAGGGCGGCGGCAGTTCGCTCATCAATGCCACCCATGTGGACTCCCCGCTGGAGGCGATCCGGACCCTCGGCCACCCTGTGACGTACGCTCCCGGGTTCACCACCGACGGGACGGGAGACCCCAAGGTGCTGCGCGAGGAGGCCGTGCGGATCGCCCGCGGGGTCGAGGTCGCCGTCGTATTCGTCGGGCTGCGCGGGGAGTCCGAGGGCTCCGACCGTGCCCATCTCGACCTGCCCGCCGACCAGGTGGAACTGGTGCGCGCGGTCTCCGCCGTCGCCCCACACACGGTGGTCGTGCTCTCGACCGGCGGTGTGGTGTCCCTGGAGGGCTGGCACGACGACGTCGACGCGATCGTGGCGGGCTGGTTGCTCGGCCAGGCCTCGGGCGGCACCCTCGCGGACGTCCTGTCCGGCGCCGTCAACCCGTCCGGCCACCTGGCCGAGAGCATCCCGCTGCGCCTGGAGGACAACCCCAGCTACCTCACCTTCCCCGGCGAGGCCGGTCATGTCCGCTACGGCGAAGGCGTGATGGTGGGCTACCGCCACTACGAAACCGTCGGACGCACCGTCCGCTACCCCTTCGGGTACGGCCTCAGCTACACCACGTATCGCACCGACGAGATGTCGGTCGACGTGACCGGGGACGACACCGCCACCGTCCGGTTGCGGGCGACCAACACCGGTGACCGGCCCGGCAAGCACGTCATCCAGGTGTACGTCGCCACCAGTGCCGGCCGGGTCCGCCGCCCCGTCCGTGAACTGCGCGCCTTCACCAAGGTCGGCCTGCGGTCGGGGGAGTCGCGTGTCGTCGAACTCCCGCTGGAGCGGCGGTCGTTCGCCTACTACGACGTCGAGGGCGGCCGATGGGTGGTCGCGCCCGGCGCGTACACGGTGCAGATCGGCGAGAGCGCCGCCCGTGTCGTCGCCGAACAGACCGTCACCCTCACCGGAGACACCGATGTCACCCCTCTCTCGCTCGACTCCGCCATCGGCGATTGGTTCGCCCACCCGGTGGCCGGTCCACTGCTCCAAGAGGCGCTCATGGCGGGGGCGACCGAGGAGCAGCGGCAGCAGGCGGAGGCCAACAGCGACCTCATGGAAATGGTGGCGTCCATCCCGGCCCGCCAGTACCTGCACTTTCCCGGAGTCCCCGTGTCCACCGACGACCTGACCGAAATCCTGGAGGCAACCCGATGAGCCGCACCCCCGACCTGCGCCCCGACTTCCTGTGGGGCGCGTCCACCGCACCGCACCAGATCGAGGGGAACAACCTCAACAGCGACTGGTGGCGTATGGAGCACCAGAGCGAAGGCCGCCTGGAACTCAGCGGCGACGCCCTCGACAGCTACCACCGCTACGGCGAGGACATGCGGTTGCTGGCCGACGCGGGCCTGAACGCCTACCGGTTCGGCATCGAGTGGGCCCGTATCGAGCCGGAGCCCGGCGAGTTCTCCAAGGCCGAACTCGCCCATTACCGCCGCATGATCGACACCGCACGCGGCCTCGGCCTCGAACCGGTCGTCACCCTGCACCACTTCACCAACCCGCGCTGGTTCGCCGACGAGGGCGGCTGGACGGGCCCGACGGCCGTCGACCGGTTCTCCCGGTACGTCGAGCAGGCCTGCACGATCCTCCACGACGTCAACTGGGTCGCCACGATCAACGAGCCGAACATGCTCGCCCTGATGACCGGCATGATGAATGCCGTGGCCGAGGGCGTCGAGCTCACCCTCGGCGCGGACTTCCGGATGCCGACGCCCGACGTGAAGATCGGCGAGGCGCTGGTACAGGCGCACCGGGCCGCCGTGGCCGTCGTACGCCAGCACACCTCGGCGAAGGTCGGCTGGACCGTGGCGCAGCAGGCGCTCGTCCCCGCCCCCGGCAGTGAGAAGCTGCACGCCGAACTGCAGTGGGCGTGGGAGGACCTCTACCACCACGGGGCCCGCGGGGACGACTTCCTGGGCGTCCAGTCGTATGCCAGCCAGGTGGTGGACGTGGACGGCATAGTCCCCACGCCCGAGAGCCCCGACAACACCCTGTCCGGCTGGGCGTACCGGCCCGACGCCCTCGGTATCGCCCTGCGGCACGCCTGGGAGGTCACCGAGGGGATCCCGCTGCTCGTCACCGAGAACGGCATCGCCACCCCGGACGACACGCGCCGTATCGCCTATACGACCGAGGCGCTCGGGCATCTGTACGACGCGGTCGCCGACGGCGTCGACGTACGCGGATACCTGCACTGGACGGCGCTGGACAATTTCGAATGGGGCCACTGGGCACCGACGTTCGGGCTCGTAGCCGTGGACCGCGAGACGTTCGAACGCACCCCCAAGCCGAGCCTGGCATGGCTCGGAGGCGTGGCCCGCAAGGGGGGTGCTCTGTAGTTCTCCTCGGTCGTCGGGGCGGGCCGGACGAACTCGTCCGGCCCGCCCCGACGTTGTCCGGGACGACCCCCGCCTCTTCGTCGAGGCCGACCGCTACCGCGCCTGGCGCACGGGCAGGACGACGGCCGACGGACGGGCGGCGTCGTGGCACACCCGCTGGTCGGCGGCAGGTCGGTGGTCGTGGCGTGGGGTGGCGGGGCCGACCTGACAGGGGGAATAAGTCAGGACGTGGTCGGCGGGACGAGCTTCGGAGCGGGCGGAACCGGCTGGGGGTCGTAGGTGAAGTGGGTGAGCAGCGCATCCGTGCCGAGTGCCTCGACACCGATCACCCGGCCGGTGAAGCCTCCGGCGACCTCGGTCGAGAGGTAGCGTCCGTCGATCGTGGCGAGCGTGCGGAACTCGCCGTCGACCAGGTGGCCCAGCTCGATCTCGTCCGGTCCCTTGGCGAAACTGTACTGCTCGTTGTGGGCGACCGCGCGGAGCGCGAGCGGGTGCTCCGCCGTGCCCCCGTCGGCGGTGGCCAGTATCTGGTCGAGCGGGCCGATGACCGCGCGGGCGGTGAGGATGCCGTCCCGGCGTTCCACGGCGGCCCAGTGCGCGTCGTCGATCCGCACGACGAGAGCGACGTGGCCCTGCGGGAGGGTCGCGGTCGCGGTCCAGGAGGCGTCGCGGGCCCGGACGGCCAGGAGCCGTTCCGCCTCGCGCGCGGCGGGCGCCCGGCCGGCCGACAGGCGCAGGCCTTCGCCCGGGTGGGGAACGGCGAAGGAACGAGGATCGGTGCCCGGCGCGATCCAGCGCGGGTGGAGTTCCGCCGTGCTGAAGTCGTCGGCGAACGCGGTGGGCGCCTGGGGCACGTCGAACCGGTCCTCGACGATCACGGGCCAGCCGTCCACCCAGTCCACGCCGGTGAGGAAGGTCTCGCGCCCGTTGACATGGCACTCGGGGAACGACCCGCGCGGCCGCACTCCCAGGTGCACCATCGCCCAGGAACCGTCGGGCAGTTCGACCAGGTCGCCGTGACCGGTGTTCTGCACCGGGTGCGTGGTGCTGCGGTGGGAGAGGATCGGGTTCGCCGTGTGCTGCTCCCACGGGCCGGAGGGGGAGTCCGACCGTGCGACACAGATGCCGTGCCCCGGGCCGGTGCCTCCCTCGGCCACCAGGAGGTACCAGAACGAGCCGCGCCGGATCAGGTGCGGGCCCTCCGTGTGGGCCAGCCCGGTGCCTTCGAAAATGATGCGCGGCTCGGAGAGCACCTTGCCCGATGACGGGTCCACGGTGGCCTGGGCGATGCCTCCCGGCAGCGACCACGTCAGGTAACAGGTGCCGTCCTCGTCCCACGCCAGATCCGGGTCGATACCGATCGCCCCGGTCGTGTACACCGGCTCGCTCCACTCGCCCGCGGGGTCGCTCGCGCGGACGATGATGTGGCCCTTCATGACGTCTTCGCGGTTCGTCGTCGCCAACCAGAACTCGCCGTCGTGGTAGCGGACCGTCGGCGCGTAGATGCCGGCGCTCGCGCCCTCTCGGCCCGGGCGAACGTTCAGTTGGCTCGGCCGGTCGAGGACGTTGCCGACCTGCTCCCATTGCACGAGGTCGCGGCTGTGGAAGACCGGGACGCCGGGGAAGTACTCGAAGCTCGACGTCACCAGGTAGTAGTCGTCGCCGGCCCGGCAGACGGACGGGTCCGGGTAGAACCCGGGGACGATCGGGTTGATGTTGGCGGCGGTCATATGCGGCCCTTCGATGTGCGGTCGTGAGGGGGTGGTGTCCCGATTACCCTAGCTTTCAAATTTTTTGAGTGATAGATTTTCGATCGCCGAAACATGGCGGCCATTGACGACGCGGTCGGCGCGTGCCGGGCGCATCGGCCGTGCCGTGGCTGCGTCGTGGCTGCGTCGCCGGGCGGCCGACTCCCGACCGGCGGTGCCGGCCGACGGGGGAGACGCGCCGCACTCCACCTCGATGGCCCGGGACACGCCCGAGGGCGGCCCTGGGCGCACCCTGACGAACCGCAGAGAAAAACGAGGACACCCATGTCCGCCCCCCACACCCCCTCCACTCCGCCTCTTTCGTCTGATCTCGGGTTCGATCCCGAGGCCCTGCGTACCCGCTACCGCGCCGAACGCGACCGCCGCATCCGCCCCGACGGCGACGCCCAATACCACGGCATCGGTGGCGAGTTCGGCTACTACGCCGACGATCCCTACGCCGACCCGGGGTTCACCCGAGAACCGCGGCACGACCGGGTGGAGGCGGTGATCGTCGGCGGCGGCTTCGGCGGGCTGCTCGCCGCCGCCCGGCTGCGGCAGGCGGGCGTGGAGTCGATCCGGGTGATCGACAAGGGCGGGGACTTCGGCGGCACCTGGTACTGGAACCGCTACCCGGGAATCCACTGCGACATCGAGTCGTACGTCTACCTGCCACTGTTGGAGGAGATCGCCTACGTCCCCCAGTGGAGGTACGCGCCGGGGGAGGAGATCCGGCAGCACGCACGGGCGATCGGGCGGCACTTCGGCCTTTACGAGGACGCCCTCTTCCAGACACAGGCCTCCGAACTCCGCTGGGACGAGGCCGAGTCCGAGTGGATCGTCTCCACCGACCGCGGCGACCACATCCGCGCCCGCTACGTGGTCGTCTCCACCGGCTCGCTCAGCCAGGCCAAGCTCCCTGGCATCCCCGGCATCGAGACGTATCAGGGCCACACCTTCCACACCAGCCGCTGGGACTACGAGTACACCGGCGGCGACGCGAAAGGCGGCCTGACCGGCCTCGCCGACAAGCGGGTGGCCGTTATCGGCACCGGCGCCACCGCCATCCAGATCGTCCCCCACCTCGGCGCGGACGCCGCGCACCTCTACGTCTTCCAGCGCACGCCCTCCTCCGTAGACGTCCGCGACAACCGACCCACCGACGCGCGGTGGGCCCAGTCGCTGAAGCCGGGCTGGCAGACGGAGCGCCGGGACAACTTCCTGAAGGTCCTGACCGGCGTCCGCACGGACAAGGATCTGGTGAACGACGCCTGGACGAGCAGCGCCCGGCTCCAGGAGAAGCTCATCCCCACCAACGCCTACGCGAACGTGCCGGCCGAGGAACGCGAACGTGGCTACGAGCTGGCCGACTTCCAGAAGATGAACGAGCTCCGCGCCCGCGTCGAGACGGTCGTCGAGGACCCGGAGACCGCCGAGAAGCTCAAGCCCTGGTACCGCTACATGTGCAAGCGGCCCACGTTCAGTGACCACTACCTCCAGACCTTCAACCGCCCCAACGTCACCCTCGTCGACACCGCCGACACGCATGGCGTGCAGCGCATCACCGAGACCGGTGTCGTGGTCGGCGACACCGAATACGAGGTGGACTGCGTCATCTTCGCCACCGGTTTCGAGACCGGGGTCTCCGGGATCCTCGCCGGTCAGCTCCCGGTGTACGGCAGGGGAGGCGTCCATCTCTTCGAGGCATGGGCGCTGGGGCCGAAGACCCTCCACGGCTTCTACACCCATGGCTTCCCCAACCTGTTCCAGCTGGGTCCGCTGCAGAACGCGGCCTCGGTCAACTTCGTCCACATCCTCGACGAACAGGCCACGCATGTCGCCGAGGTGGTCGCCGAGGCTCGCGAGCGCCGGGCCAGGTACGTCGAACCGTCCTCCGAGGCGCAGGACGCGTGGGTGGCCTCCCTCCGGGAGAACGCACCCGACCTGCATGCGTTCCAGGCGGAGTGCACCCCCGGCTACTACAACAACGAGGGCAAGCCCCGGGAGCGGAACGAGGCGTACGCCGACGGGCCGGTCGCCTTCCACGAGGTGCTCCGGCGCTGGCGGGCGGACGGTGGCATCGACGCCGTGCTCGTGGCGGCGGAGGAGGCGTGACCACCTCGTATCCCACCCGGTTCGACGCGACCGGCAACCGGTCTGTCAGGACCATCCGTTGGCAGGCACGTCGCCTCAACCAGGCCAACAGGCTGTGGGGGTCCAACGGTGTCTCGTTCGGCCCCGACGGACGGCTGTACGTCGCCCAGTTCCTCGCCGGGCAGATCAGCGCCGTCGACCCGGCCACCGGGGACGTCGACGTCGTCGTGCCGATGGACGGCCCGGTGCAGTCGCCGGACGACCTCGCCTTCGGCGCGGACGGCTCGATGTACATCGCCGACCTGGTCCCGGGCCGGGTGTGGCGGCGCAGTTTCGAGGGCGAGTACACCCTGGTCTCGGACGAGGTGAAGGTGCCCAACGGCATCACCTGCGTCGGCGACCGGCTCTTCGTCAACGAGATGCGGCCAGGCGGCCGGCTGCTGGAGCTGTTCCCGGACGGCGGCGAGCCGCTGGTGCTCACCGAGGGGCTCGCGCTCGGGAACGCGATGCAACTCGGCCCCGACGGCCGGCTGTACTACCCGCACATGATGACCGGTCAGGTCTGGCGCATCCCGCCCGACGGGGGTGTGCCCGAGATGGTCGCCGAGGACGTGCACCAGCCGGTCGCCGTCCGCTTCGACCAGGGCGGTGTCCTGCACGTCCTCTCCCTGGGCGTCGAGGGCTTCGTGACCCGGATCGACCTGCACGGCACCGGCTCCCGCACCATCGTCACCAGCGGTCTGGCGGGCCTGGACAACGCGGCCTTCGACACGGACAACCGCATGTTCGTCTCCAGCTACGCCAGCGGCGGGATCACCGAACTGCACCCCGACGGCCGTACTCGTGAGATCGTCCCGCGCGGCCTCGACGGCCCGTACGGAGTGACGGTCGACCTCGGCGGCACGGTGTATGTGGGCGACCACTACCGGCTGGCGAGCCAGGCGCCCTCCGATGACGGCGGCGACGAGAGCGACGTCCAGGGAGACATGAGCTCCCTCACCCTGGTGCCGCCCTTCGTGCACGGGATCGCCAACGCGGGCGGTTCCGTGCACCTCACGTCGCAGTACGGGGATGTCCACACCTACGACCCCGACCACGGGGCCACCCGGGAACGCGCGAAAGGGCTCGACCAGCCCGTCGGCATCACCGTGGGGCCGGACGGTTCGCTCGTCGTCGCCGAGGCGGGCGCCGGCCGGGTTGTCGCCATCGACGACAGCGACACCGTCACCGTGCTCGTCGAAGGGCTCGACCACCCGGTGGACGTGGCCTTCGACATCGTAGGGCACTGCTATGTGAGCGACGACCGGCTCGGGGCGGTGCTCCGGATCGGGCAGGACGGGACCACCGAGATCGTCGCCGACGGGCTCGGTGCGCCCCAGGGCCTGGTGGTCCGCGGCGACACGCTGTTCACGGTGGAGACCGGGCCGCGCAGGCTGACGGCGATCTCCTTGAGTTCGGGCGAGACCACGATCGAGGCCGAGGACCTGCCGGTCGGACCACCGCCGGGCACCGCTCCCCGCGCCGAGCCCGCGCTGTTCACCCACGGGATGACCGGCTCCCCCCGCCCGTTCGCCGGCCTCGCCGCCGCCCCGGACGGGTCCCTTCTCCTCTCGGCCAACGGCGAGGGATCCGTATGGCGGTTCAGGCCCGCAGGTCCATCCGCACCGGACAGACACCACGAATCGAAGGAACAGAACATGATCAGCACTGGACTGGAAGGTCGCGCAGTCGTCGTCACCGGAGCCGCGTCCGGCATCGGCAGGACCACGGCGCTGAAGTTCGCACGGGAAGGTGCGAAGGTCTTGGTCGCGGACCTCGACCAGGCGGGTGCCGAGGAGACCGTCAAGGAAATCAAGGCAGCCGGGGGACACGCGCTTGCGGTCGTCGGCGACCTGAGCGACCAGCAGGTGGTGGACGACGTCGTCGCGCGGGCCGTCGAAGCCTTCGGCCGCCTGGACGTCCTGGTGAACAACGCCGGGATCATGGACCGCATGTCCGCGCTCGGCGAGACCGACGACGCCGAGTGGGAGCGGGTCATCCGGATCAACCTGACGGCGCCGTTCCTGCTGACCCGCGCGGTCCTGCCGCACATGCTGGCCGCGGGCAGCGGATCGATCGTCTTCACCGCCTCCGAGGCCGCTCTGCGCGGCAGCGCGGCGGGCGCCGCCTACACCGCCTCCAAGCACGCCGTCGTCGGCCTGGTGAAGAGCTTGGCCGTCATGTACCGGGGGCAGGGCATCCGCGCCAACGCCATTGCCCCCGGCCCCACCGCGACCAGCATCCGGGTGGACGCCGGTGCGGAAGCCCATGGGCCCACTGTCATAGGCCCGTTGATCGGGGCCAACATCGGCCGCCGGGGCTCGGCGCAGGAACAGGCCGACGCCATCGTCTACCTGGCCTCCGACGCGGCCTCCTTCGTCAACGGCGCCGTCCTCCCGGTCGACGACGGCTGGGCCGCCGTCTGACAGCGGCGGGGCCGCGGCCGGCACCCCGTAAGTCCGCCCCCTCCTCCGAGCCAAGCGTCAGGACCGCCCCATGAGCACGGCGTATCCCCAGATCACCGACCAGGACCCGGGCAAGAAGTGGCCGAAGTACACGCCGGACGAGCGCGCCGCGATGATCTGGTCCGTCGAGCCCCACATCGAGGACGACCCCTGCGCCAGGTCCGAGCCGTCTGGTCCGGCTGACCGCGTGCCGGAGGGCCGGAGGCCGTACCCGCCCCCGGCGCATTCGCGGCGGTCCGTCACTTTTCGCCCCGTCACCAGTCGCCCCTTCACTTGTCCAGGAAGGAAACGCAGGTGCTTCAACGTCTCCCGCACATACGTCTCGCACATGTGCTCACCGCCGCCGCCGCGGCCGCCGTCGCGCTGCCCATCGCCGTGGCGGCGCCGGCCGACGCACAGGAAGCGGTGCGGTCCGCCGGACCCCGCTGTGCACCCGCCGCGTCCGGCCTCACCACCGTCTCCGTCGCCTCCGCCGGGGCGACCTACCCCGCGACGGTGTATGTCCCCCGCGGGTACACCGGACGGCACCCCGTTCCGCTCGTCCTCAACCTGCACGGCAGCGGCTCCAACGGGAGCGACCAGCTCATCATCAGCGACATGCAACGCGCCGCCGACGAGAACGGTTTCCTGGTGGCCGTGCCCAACGGCGGTACACCGGTGCCCGGTCCTCGCGAGGGCTACACCTGGGTCCTGCCCGGTGTACCGGACTCCTCCGGTCGGCTGCCCGCTCCGGACGCCCGTGACGACGTCCGGTTCCTCTCCGACACCATCAGCGCCGTCTCCGACGGCTTCTGCATGGCTCCGCGACGGGTCTACGCCACGGGCTTCTCCGGCGGCGCCCGGATGGCCTCACTCCTCGCCTGCGAGCTTGCCGACCGCATTGCCGCCGTCGCTCCGGTCGCGGGCCTGCGGGCGGGCGGCCCCGACGCCGCCGACCCCACCCGCCCGGCGGCCGGAGGGTGCACCCCCTCACGTTCGGTCCCCGTCCTGGCCTTCCATGGGCAGCAGGACATGGCCAACCCGTATGACGGCGGCGGCCCCGCGTACTGGCAGTACTCGGTGCCCGCCGCCTTCGACCGCTGGGCGGAGCTCGACGGCTGCCGCGTCGGCCCGCGCGACACACGGCTCACCGAACACGTCACGCTCAGCGCCTACCGGGCCTGCCGTCGGGGCGCCGACGTGAGCATGTACGTGATAGCGGACGGCGGACACACCTGGCCGGGCTCTCCCTACCCGGATGCCTTCCCGGGGCTTGGCAAGGTGTCCACCGAGGTCAACGCCACCGACGTCATGTGGCGCTTCTTCGAGCAGCATCCATTGCGTCATGGGAGTGCGGCGGGAGTTCGGTGACGCCCTCGAAACCGACTTCGCGGCGGTAGCCGGTGTGCAGGTGTCCGCCGACGGAGCGGGCACGCTCGCGCATGCCGAGGGGACCGAAACCGCCGGACGACGTGGAGGACCTGGCGGCACCTCCGTCGGTGACGGTGAGATGCGGCCGGTCGTCGGAGCAGGCGAGCCGTATCTCGGGCGAGTGGGACCGGCGTGCTTGGTGACGTTGGCGAGCGCCTCCTGCACGATGCGGTACGTCGTGAAGCTCCGTTCCGGCGCACACCGGTCCGGGGTCGCCTGCGGTGACGACGGTGACCGTGAGTCCGGCGCTCCCGAACGAGGCGCCCAGATCGGGGAGTTGGGCCAGGCCGGGAGTGGGGCCTGGCGTGTAGTCCGCGCAGCCCGCGCTGCGCAACAGGCCGACGGTGACCTTGAGTTCGCGCAGCGCCATGGAGGTGATTGCGGTGAGGCCGGTGGTGATCCGCTCCGCCTCGTCAGGCCGGCTGCGCAGGAAGCGGGCGACGGATGCGGGCTGCAGGCCGGCCAGGACGAGGTGGTGGGCGACGACGTCGTGGGGGTCGCGGGCGATGCGGACGCGTTCCTCGGTGACGCGGCGCCGTGCTTCCTCCTCACGCGTGCGTTCCGCGTGATCCGCACGGGCCTGTCCTCAGCAAGTTTGACGGACCAGCCGCCGTCGACGGGAACGATCGCACCGGTCACGAACGAGGCCCGGTCCGAGGCCAGGAACGCGGCGACCTGTGCCTGCTCCGCCGGCTGTCCGGTCCGGCCGAGGGCTGCCCGGCCGGCCAGGTCCGCCATGATCGTGGGCGGGACCGCGTGGTTCTCGATACGGCGGGTTCGCGACACTGCCTGCGACCGTCATCTTCTGCTCCGGTTGGTGAGGCTTCTCGGACCGAAGATGCTTCGGCCCGGGAAGCGACGGGCGGTTGAGGTTCGGACCGGATGCCTACGCCTGCTGGACGGCCGTCTCGGCGGCCGTCGCGGCGGAGACGCCGCCCGCGTCGGCGTCCGCGCGCCGCCGGGGGAGGAAGGAGGCCAGGAACAGGGCGAGGAGGGCGGCGCCGCAGCCGATGGCCATGATCACCTTGAAGGAGTTCTCGGAGGGTACGGCGTGACCGGCGAAGTCGATGGTCATCTGGGAGACGATGACACCGCACGTGGCGCTGGCGAGGGAGCTGCCGATGGATCGCAGCAGGGTGTTGACGGCGTTCGCGGATCCTGTCTCGGACACCGGCACCGCGTTCATGATGAGCATGGGCAGGGCGCCGTAGGCGAAGCCGACACCCGCGCCGACGATGCAGGAGACGAGAATCAGGTGCCAGACCTCGCTCATCATGAAGATGTTCAGCGCGTAACCGGCGGCGACGATGACGGCGCCGATCATCAGCGTGTACTTCGCTCCGAAGGCCTGGGAGATCTTCGAGGACAGGGGAGCCGCGATCATGACGATCAGGCCCTGAGGCGCCAGGACCAGGCCCACGGCCAGCAGGTCCTGGCCCAGGCCGTAGCCGGTCTGCTCGGGTAGCTGCATGAGCTGCGGGACGATCAGCTGGAGCGCGAACAGTGAGAAGCCGAACGCCAGGCCGGCGAGGTTGGTGAACAGCACCTGGGGCTTGGCTGTGGTGCGCAGGTCGACCAGTGGCTGGTTGCTGCGCAGTTCGAAGAAGCCCCAGGAGACCAGGACGATCACGGCGGCGGCGAAGAGGCCGAGGGTGGTGCCGCTGCCCCAGCCCCAGTCACCGCCCTTGGAGATGGCCAGCAGCAGAGCCACCAGACCAGCCGCCAGGCCGATGCCGCCCACCAGGTCGAAGCGTCCGCCGGTGCGCACCTTCGATTCGGGCACCAGCACCAGGACGAGAACCAGGGCGACGCCGCCGAGGATGCCCGAGCCCCAGAACAGGGTGTGCCAGTCGAAGTTGTCGGCGACGAAGGCGGCGATGGGCAGGCCGAGGGCGGCGCCGATACCGAGGGAGGCGCTCATCAAGGCGGTCGACGAGCCGAGCCGCTCCGCGGGCATTTCGTCACGCATGATGCTCAGGCCGAGCGGGATGACACCGGCGGACAGGCCCTGCAGAAGGCGTCCGATGATCATCGGGGTGAGGGAGGCGCTGAGCGCGACGACGAACGAACCGACGGTCACCGCCGCCAGGCTGATCAGGAGCATGCGGCGCTTGCCGTACATGTCGCCGAGGCGTCCGGCGATGGGGGTGGCCACGGCGGCGGCGAGCAGCGTGGCCGTGACGGCCCAGGCGCTGTCGGAAGCCGTGGCGTTCAGGTACTTCGGCAGCTCCGGCACGATCGGGATGACCAGGGTCTGCATCAGCGAGACCACGATCCCGGCGAAGGCCAGCACGGCCACGATCACGTTCGGATTCGGAGGCGCGGACGCTGTGGTTTCCGCGGACCGGGTGGGGGTGTCGGGCATGGCTGGTCTCCGTTGGGCAGGCAGAGGTTGGATTGACCCGTAGCATTAAATCAACGGGTTGATTTAAAATGTAGCCGGAGGGTTGGCTGCGTTCAAGTCGGGCTGACTAATCCAGTGGGAACGGCACGTGGAGGGGTCGTGGAGGGGGTGGCCTGAACCGGTCGTGTCATTGCGTACGCTTTCGTCGTTCGACCTCGCCGACCTGGTCGAGGGTCTGCGGTGGCCTGGGGGACGGGCCGCGCTGACTGGTGTGATGTCCCGAAGTGGTGGTGAGGATGACCGGCAGGACCAGGCGGGACGAGCAGGTGAGTGCGACGCGGGAGGCGCTCCTGGAGGCGGCGGAGCGGCTGTTCGCCCAGCACGGGGTGCACGCGGTCGCCAACCGTCAGATCAGTGAGGCCGCGGGACAGGGCAACAACGCCGCGGTCAGCTACCACTTCGGCACCAAGATCGACCTGGTGCGTGCACTCGCCCGCCGGCACGCCGAGGCGATAGAAGCCGGCCGGGCGCGCATGATCGCCGACATCGGTGACTCCTCCGACGTGCGGGACTGGGTGGCCTGTGCGGTCCGCCCCGTCACCGAGCATGTGGCGGCTCTGGGTGCCCCCAGCTGGTACGGCCGGTTCATCGCCCAGGTCACGGCCGACCCGGCGCTGCATGTAGTCACGGCCGAGGAGTTCGCTGCTGCCTCGCCCTCGGTACTGAAACTGCAGGAGGGGCTGAATCGCTGCCTGCCCGACCTTCCGGCCGAGGTGTACGACGAACGCTCCGTCATGACCCGTCACCTGGTCACCCAGATGGTCGCGGAGCGGGAGCGCGCCCTGGCGGACAACACCCCCACCCCGCGCGCCAGTTGGCGCGAGACGGCGAACGGTCTGATCGATGTCGTCGCCGCTCTGTGGCAGGCACCGGTCACGCGCGAGGGCTGAGCGCCGGCCGATGCCGGTCGAGTTCGTGAGCCCTTTGCGCGGGTCCAGGCAATATTTAAATCAATGAGTTGACTTAAATTGCCGAGTGGTGTTGCCTGGTCTCCGGGGACCTCGAGTCGAAGGAGACCGGATGGCCCGCAGCGGTGCCGGCTCGTGCCGGCCCAGGGCAACAACCGTCGGGCGGCCATGGTCGTCAAGACTGCCTGAGCAGAACGTCCGGGCACGGCACGGCACGTGAGTTGACGCCGAACGTGAGGCTCCCCGGCTCCCCTCTCGGGGAGCCCCACCGTCCCTCCCTCGCGAGGCCACGGTCGAACAGACCTCGCGCCCCCACGACGGGACAGCTCACCGCCCCCTCGTACCGGTGTCTGCCGCTCGCCCGACCCGCGCACTGCCATGGGCCGTGCGCCCACACATGCACCCCACCTGAGCCACGCATACGACAGCTCGGCGATCTCTTGATGGCCGTTTGACGAGCAGGAGAAAGCAGTGACCAGTGCAGTGAACAACTCGACGAGTGGAACTCCCTCCGAGATTCCGGAGTACGACATCAGCAGGCCCGCGCGGTGCCCCCTCGACCCGGCACCGGCCATGCGGGCCCGGCAGGAAGAGGGCCCGCTGACGCGGATCCGACTGTGGGACGGCAGCACCGCATGGCTGGTGACCGGCTATGAGGCTCACCGGGAGGCGATGGCGAGTCTGCAGGTCAGCGCGGACCCCATGCGCCCCGGTTCGCCGAGACTCTCCGCCGGGGAGGCCGCGATGGCCGACGCCCTGAAACAGCAGGGCAAGAGCTCGATCGGCATGAGTTTCATCATGATGGACGATCCCGAGCACAACCGACTGCGGCGGATGGCGACGTCGGCCTTCACCATCAAGCGCGTCGAGGCGATCCGCGTATCCACCCAGCGGCTCGTGGACGAGCTGATCGACAAGATGCTCGACGGCCCCAAGCCCGTCGACCTCGTCGAGGCGCTCGCGCTGCCGGTGCCGTCGCTGGTGATCTCCGAGCTGCTCGGCGTGCCCTATGACGACCACGACTTCTTCCAGACCAACAGCAAGGCCATCATCAACCGGCACACGTCCGGCGAAGACCGGCTCGCGGCACGGCAGGAGCTGATCAACTACCTGGACGAGCTGCTGGGCGAGAAGCTCACCAAGCCCGGTGAGGACCTGCTCTCCGGGCTCGCCGAGCGGATCAAGGCCGGCGAGCTGACCCGCGAAGAAGCCACCGAGATGGGGGTGCTGATGCTGTTCGCGGGGCACGAGACCACCGCGAACATGATCACGCTGGGCATCCTGACCCTGCTCCAGCACCCCGACCAGCTGGCCCTCCTGCGCGACACCGACGACCCGAAGCTGATCGCCTCCGCGGTCGACGAGCTGCTCCGCTGGATCACCATCACCCACGGCGGACTGCGGCGGGTGGCGCTGGAGGACATCGAGGTCGCCGGCCAGGTCATCCGCGCCGGCGAAGGCATCATCTCGGTCAACGAGACCGCGAACCGGGACCCTGCCGTCTTCGCCGACCCCGACCGCCTGGACATCACGCGCGACGCCCGCCGTCACGTGACCTTTGGATACGGCATCCACCAGTGCCTGGGACAGCCGCTGGCCCGTATGGAGCTGCAGGTCGTCTACCCCAGCCTCCTGCGGAGGATCCCCACCCTGGCGCTCGCCGCGGACCTCGAGGACATCCCGTTCAAGGCCGACGGGTTCGTCTACGGGGCCTACGAGCTCCCCTTGACCTGGTGAGGTGCTTCTCCATGCCCAGCGATGTGCTGATCGTAGGAGCCTCGGCCGCCGGACTGGCGACGGCCGAAGCCCTGCGCAACAAGGGATACGACGGCCGACTCACCCTCGTCGGCGACGAGGCGCATCTCCCGTACGACCGGCCGCCGTTGTCCAAGCAGGTCCTTTCCGGTGCCTGGCAGCCGGAGCGGGTGCGACTGCGCGACGACCAGGCCATCGACAAGCTCGACGCGGACTTCCGTCTCGGCACCAGAGCGGTCGGGCTGGACTCCGCGGGGCGGAAGGTCCTGCTGGACGGCGGTGACCGCGTGGCGTTCGACGTCCTGGTGATCGCCACCGGGGTCACTCCACGCAGGCTGCCCGGCGACGACCTGGATGGCGTGCACGTCCTGCGCACGCTCGACGACGCCCTGGCACTGCGCGCCGAACTGCTGGACGGGGCGAAGGTGGTTGTGGTCGGCGCCGGGTTCCTCGGGGCCGAAGTGGCGGCGGTGGCCCGCACCATGGGCCTGGACGTCACGCTGGTCGACCCGTTGCCGGTCCCGATGCGCCGTCAGTTCGGCGACGGGATCGGCGAACTTGTCGGGCAGGGTGCACAGCGACCACGGAGTCGCCCTGCGCCTCGGTGTCGGCGTGGCCCGGTTCGTGGAGTCCGCCGGCCGCGTGACGGCCGTCGAACTGGCCGACGGCACGAAGCTCGACGCGGACGCGGTCGTGGTCGGTGTGGGATCCACACCGACCACCCAGTGGCTGGCCGACTCCGGTCTGCTCCTCGGCAACGGCGTGGAGTGCGACGCCAGTTGCCAGGCCGTCCCCGGCATCTACGCCGCCGGGGACGTGGCGTCCTGGCACAACCCCCACTTCGACATGCGGATGCGTGTCGAACACCGCCTCAACGCCACCGAACAGGGCATGGCCGTGGCCGCGAACATCCTCGGCGAACAGCGACCCTTCGACCCAGTCCCGTACTTCTGGAGCGACCAGTACGACGCCCGTATCCAGGCGTTCGGCATCTTCCCCGCACACGCGGACGTGACGGTGATGCACGGCAGCACGGAGGACCGCAAGTTCGTCGCCGCCTACGGCCACCAGGGCAAGGTCGTCGGAGTGCTCGGCTGGAACAGCCACCGCGAGTTGCGCAAACTCCGTCAACTCGTCGTCGCCCACGCTCCCCACCCCGGCAAGACCACCTCAGGAAGGCAGGAGCCGTGAAAGAACGTCTGATGTACCGCCGGGAGTTCTACATCGGAGGCGAGTGGGTCAAGCCCGCGGGCACCGAGGTGCTCAAGGTCGTCTCACCGTCGTCCGAAGAGGTCGTCGGTGAGGTTCCGGTCGCGACCGTCGCGGACATGGACCGCGCCGTGGCGGCTGCCCGTGCAGCCTTCGACGAGGGTCCGTGGCCCCGGATGACCCCGGCCGAGCGAGCCAATGTGCTGGCCCGCGCAGCCGAGTTGCTCAGGGAGGGCAACCCCGAGATCGCCGGAGTGCTCGTCGAGGAGATGGGCGTGGCCGGCAGTCAGGCCCCCCTGCAGACCGGGACGATCGCCCCGGTGTTCGCCTACTACGCCGATCTGGTCCGCACCTATGAATTCGACCGCGTGGAGCGCTCCGGTGACCACGTGGGTCTGGTGGTCTCGGACCCGGTAGGCGTGGTCGGGGCGATCGTGCCCTGGAACGCCCCGGTGACGTTGGCCGCGTGGAAGGTGGCCCCGGCACTGGCGGCCGGCTGCACCGTGGTGCTGAAGCCGCCGCCCGAGTCACCGCTCAGCAACTACCTCCTCGCCGAGGCGCTGCACGAGGCGGGCGTGCCCGCCGGGGTGTTCAACGTCGTGCCCGGCGACCGTGAGGTGGGCGAACACCTCGTGACCCATCCCGGCACCGACAAGATCGCCTTCACCGGCTCGACCGCGGCCGGCAAGCGCATCATGAGCCTGTGCGGCAACCAGGTCAAGCGGGTCTCCCTCGAACTCGGCGGGAAGTCCGCGGCACTCGTCCTCGACGACGCCGACGTGGAGACCATCACCGCCCACATGGTCCGCGCCAGCATGCACAACTCCGGTCAGGTGTGCGCCGCCGTCACCCGGATCCTGGTGCCCCGCAAGCGGTATGCGGAGGCGCTCGAAGCGGGGGCGGCCATGGCGGCGAAGATCCCCGTGGGAGATCCGCACGATCCGTCGACCGTGGTGGGCCCCCTCGTCGCCGAGCGGCAGCGCGCCCGGGTGGAGGGCTACATCGGCCTGGCGGCCGAGGAGGGCTTCAAGGTCGTCGTCGGTGGCGGCCGCCCGAGCCATCTCCCCAGGGGGTGGTACGTCGAGCCGACGATCCTCGGCGACGTGGACAACTCGATGCGGGTAGCGCAGGAGGAGATCTTCGGGCCGGTCGTGTCCCTGATTCCGCACGACGGCGACGAGGACGCGGTCCGTATCGCCAACGACTCCAGGTACGGGCTGTTCAGCACGGTGTGGTCGGGCGACGACGCCCGGGGTATGGCGATCGCCCGGCGGCTGCGTACCGGAGGAACCGTGGTCAACGGCGGCATCCCCCCGCAGCCGTACGTGCCCTTCGGCGGGTTCAAGGAGTCGGGCCTCGGCCGTGAACTCGGCGTCGAGGGACTGCACCAGTACCTCGAACCCCACACCATCGGCGTGCCCGCCGCGTTCGCCGCGACCATGAAGGGAGAGGCGCGATGAAGGCCGCCGTGGCGTACGAGCCGAACGAGCCGCTGGTTCTTGAGGACTTGCCCACGCCGGCCATCGGGCCGCGGGACGTGCTGGTGAGAGTCGCGGCCAGCGGTATCTGCCACACCGACCTGACCTCGATCAACCATCCCGGCCGGCCCGATGCCATGGTGCCCGGCCACGAGGCCTGCGGCACGGTCGAGGCCGTCGGCGCCGATGTACGCCGGGTGACGGTCGGCGACCGCGTACTCGCCTCTGTCTCGCCCGCCTGCGGTCTGTGCTGGTGGTGCATCAATACGATGTCCCAGCACTGCGAGCGCAAAGCGCTGAGGTTCATACCCCGCTACGACCTGCCCGACGGGAAGAAGGCGTCGGCGCTGTGCGGCTGCGGCTCGTTCGCCGAGGCGATGGTCGTGGACGAGTCGACCATCGTGCCCGTACGGACCGATCTGCCCGACGAGCAGCTCGCCCTCCTCGGCTGCGGTGTGACGACCGGCCTCGGCGCCGCCCTCAACACGGCAGCCGTCAAGCCCGGTTCGAGCGTGGCCGTCATCGGCTGCGGCGGCGTGGGCCAGTCGGTCATCCAGGGCGCGCGCATCGCCGGCGCGGCCGTCATCATCGCCATCGACCTGTCGGCCGACCGCCGCGAGGCGAGCCTGCGCGTGGGCGCCACGCACGGCATCGACCCTGCCGACGGGGACCCGGTCGAGCAAGTCCATGCCCTCACCGACGGGCGCGGCGCGGACTACACCTTCGAGGCAGTCGGGCTGCCCGGGCTCCTGGTGCAGGCATTCGACATGGCGAGGCTGGAGGGCACGGTCACCTACATCGGGATGCCTGCCGGGCCGGACGCAAAACTGACCATCCCGGCGCAGTCCGCGATCTTCACTGGCAAGCGGATCCAGGGCTCCGTCGTCGGCGGTTCCCAGATTCTGCGGGACTTCCCCCGCTTCATCCGCCTTGGGGAGACCGGCCAGTTGGACCTCGGCGGGCTGGTGTCCCGCCGGATCACGCTCGACGAGGTCAACGAGGGCCTCCAACTGCTCGAACGAGGGGAGGGCGTCCGCACCGTGATCGTGTAGCCATGGACCGCCGCCGGTCCGATGATTCCGATTCCGCCCTCCCGAGTCCGACACTTCCTGGAGTCTCCACGCGATGAGCACAGCCGCAGTCAATGAGTCCGGCACCGCAGACGCACAGCCCAAGGCCCAACGACAGGTCCTCGTGGCCCTCAGCGGCTTGCTCATCGCGCTCTTCGTCGCGACCCTCAGCAGTACGGTCGTCTCGACCGCGCTGCCCAAGATGATCGGTGCGCTGCACGGCTCGCAGACGCAGTACACCTGGATCGTCACCGCGACCCTGCTCACCACCACGGCCACGACCCCGATCTGGGGCAAGCTGGCTGATCTGTTCAGCAAGAAGACCCTCGTACAAATAGCCGTGGTCGTCTTCGTCGTCGGCTCGGTGGCCGCCGGGGTGAGCCAGTCCGCCGGGCAGCTCATCGCCTCCCGCGCGCTCCAGGGAGTGGGCGTCGGCGGCGTCCAGTCGCTCGTCCAGATCGTCATCGCCGCGATGATCCCGCCCCGCGAACGCGGCCGGTACAGCGGTTACCTCAGCAGCGTCACCGCACTGTCCACCATCGGTGGTCCGCTGCTCGGCGGCTTCATCGTCGACACCTCCTGGCTGGGCTGGCGGTGGTGCTTCCTCATCAGCCTCCCGGTCGCCGTTGCCGCGCTGATCCTGCTCCAGCGGACGCTGCGCCTTCCGGTCATCCGACGCGACAACGTGAAGATCGACTATCTGGGCGCGACCCTGATCACCTCGGGTGTCAGCGTGCTGCTCATCTGGATCTCATTCGTCGACAGCTCGTTCGCCTGGGGTTCCTGGCAGACCGCCGCCATGGTCGGCGGGGGACTGGTCCTGTTGGCCGTCGCCCTGTGGGTCGAGACGCGCGCCGCCGAGCCCGTCGTGCCGCTGCGCATCATCAAGCAGCGCACCACCGTACTGGCGATCCTCGGAAGCCTCGCCGCCGGCACGGCCATGTTCGCCGCCTCGGTCTATCTCAGCCAGTACTTCCAGGTCAGTCGCGGTTACACCGCCACCGAGGCGGGCCTGCTGACCATTCCGATGATGGGCGGCATCCTTGTCTCCTCCATCCTCGCGGGCCGAATGCTCAGTAGGACGGGCAAGCTCAAGCCTTTCGTCATCGTCGGCTCCATCCTGCTTACGCTCGGGTTCGCCGGACTCGGCACCATCGACCACACGACGTCATTGGTCTTCATGAGCGTGGCGATGCTGTTCATCGGCACCGGCGTGGGCATGACCATGCAAAACTTCGTGCTCGTCGTACAGAACTCCGTCCCGCTGAAGGACATCGGTACGGCCAGCACCACGGTCACCTTCTTCCGCTCTCTGGGCGGCACGTTCGGCGTCACGGTTCTGGGCGCCGTCCTGGCCCGCCAGGTCTCCAACGGCGTTGCGCAGGATCACGAGCCCGCCGCCGTCGCCTATGGCGATGCGGCCGGAACCATCTTCCTCATCTGCGCCGCTGTCGCCGCCCTCGGCATCGTCGCGGCGGTCCTGCTGAAGCCGGTCGTCCTGCGGACCAGCCTGGACACGTCCGAAGCCACTCGACCGGCCGCCGCCGATACTCCTTCATCGGGCGCCGCGTCCGAAGCGGAAGAGACGGGCGGGGCGCCCCGCGACGGCCGCTGATCGACCCGCCCGTACGCCAGGTCGGGGGCGTCGAGCTCGGATTCCTCGATGGCGGAGACCCACTGGACGATCTGGCCCGGCACGGACAGGTGGTAGTTGCGGTCGGGGTGCGGCGACCGTGGATCGAACCGGTTCGCATACGCCACAGGCGTCGCCTGACCTGCTGTCGTAAGGGAGTAGCTCCGGAAGGGGTGCTGCCGCTACCTACGCGTATCTGTCGAACCGGTTCGCCGGAGGCTAGCACCGGCGAACCGGGCCGGCAATACTCCCGAGGCGGCTCTCCTTCCTGGTGTGGATGGGCGTCGAGTGGGGCGTGGGCGGGCGAAAGGCCGATCTACCTGGTGAATAGGTACGTGGGAGCGGGTCGGTGGTACGTCGAGAACCTCGACCAGGGGATTCCGATGCGTTTCAGCGAGTGTGTGCAAGGCATTGACACCCGCGTGGTCAGCTCCTACGTTCCCCTTCAGCGAACCGGTTCGACAACGGCTCGCCCCTCACTCGCACCTGCTGCGCCCAGACCGGTACGATCCCTCTCACTCGGGAGTGACGAACCGGTTCGAAGACCTCGAAGATCTCGAAAGAGCTCGCAGAACTCGATGACCTCGGTGAAGGAGTCCCGTGAACATCGGTGAGATCGCGAAGCGGGCCGGTGTCTCACGGAGCACCGTGTCGTACGCACTGAGCCGCAAGCGCACGGTGTCGGACGAGACCCGCGCGAAGATCCAGCGCGTCATCGACGAGCTCGGCTACCGGCCCAACGCGAGCGCACGCGCCCTGGCCAACGGCCGGACCAACGCCATCGCGCTGGTCTTTCCCCCGGCAGGCGACCACTACACCGGAATGCAACTCGACTTCATCGGCAGCGTGGTGGAGGCCGCGGCCACCTTCGACTACGACGTGCTGCTCTCGCCGAGCGGTGTGGACAGCGACCGCTCGTTCCAGCGGCTGCTGGGTGAACGGCGCGTCGACGGCGCGATCCTGATGGAGATCAGGCTCCAGGACGATCGAGTCGACCACCTCTTCACCGAGAACTTCCCTGCCGTCTGTATCGGCCGCACCGCGCGGCCGGAGGCAGACTGGTGGGTCGGTCTCGACCACACCGCGCTCGCGGCGGCCTGTGTCCAGCACCTCGCCGACCTGGGCCACCGCAAGGTCGCCTTCGTCAACCGGCCCGAACGGCTCCTGCGCGCCGGGTACGAGTCCGCGCACCGGGGGCTCGACGGCTTCACGAAGGCCGCCGCGGAGCGCGGGCTCAGCGTCCGCACGTACAACTGCGGGGACGACGCCTCCTCCGGCCAGGCGTGTGTGGAGCGGATCCTGCACGACGATCCCGCCACCACAGCCCTCGTCACGCTGAACGAGGCCGCGCTGGGCGGTCTCTACCGGGGGCTGGCCCATGCGGGGCGCCATGTGCCGCGGGACTTCTCCGTCACCGGTGTTGCGGCCGCCCGATGGGCCGAGACAGTGACCCCGCAGCTCACGGCGGCCGATGTGCCCGCGTCGCAGATGGGGCGTCTGGCCGTCGAGCTGCTCGTCGAGCGGCTCGACCGTCCGGATGGGCCGCCTCGTCACCACCTGCTTGCTCCGTCGATCTCTCTGCGTGCCAGTACCGGGCCCGTCGGCACCGCCCCGTCGGTTCTTCGCCGGTCCGGCTGACCGACTGACCGACTGCCGAGCCCGCCCACCCGCTGCGTGCGCGCTGTTGGCATGCCCATGTTCATCTCGCTGTCCGAAATGGCATCAAGAAGGACCACCTCATGAACAGATCCACCAGACGCCGTCTCACCGCGACCACCATGACCGTCGTCGCGCTCGCGGTCGGCACCACCGCATGTTCCTCCGACGACGGCACGTCGTCCGCGAAGGCGGCGGACAGCGGCACCTACACCGTCTGGGACCCGTACCCGCAGTTCGCCAAGGGCTCGGACTGGGTGAAACTGCTGGACAGTTGTGGCAGCGAGACAGGGGTGAAGGTCACGCGGACGGCCTATGACACCAGCGACCTGACGAACAAGGCGCTGCTGGCCGCCCAGCAGGACAACTCCCCGGATGTCCTCATCCTCGACAACCCGGTGGTGTCGACGCTGGCCGAGGCCGGGGTGCTCACCACGACGGACGAGAACAAGGTGGACACCTCGACGGTGGAGCCCAACCTGCTCGCGGCCGGTCAGACGGGCGGCAAGACCTACGGAACGCCCATCGGCGCCAACACCCTCGCCCTCTACTACAACAAGGACGTCCTCAAGGGCGCCGGCGTGGACATCGCCTCGATCAGGGACTGGAAGTCGTTGACCGCGGCTCTGGAGAAGGTGAAGAAGGCGGGGAAGAAGGGCATCACCTTCTCCGCGATCGGCACCGAGGAGGGCAGCTTCCAGTTCCTGCCGTGGTTCTGGGGATCGGGCGCGAAGCTGACCGAACTCGACTCCTCCCAGGGCGTCTCGGCCCTATCCCTGTGGAGCGACTGGCTGAAGAAGGGCTACGCGCCCAACTCGGTCATCAACAACACACAGACCACCAGCTGGCAGGAGTTCGCGAGCGGCGACTACGCGTTCGCCGAGAACGGCACCTGGCAGCTCGCCAACGCCGAGAAGGCCGACTTCGACTACGGCGTCCTGCCCATACCGGGCGCGGACGGGGGCAACGCCGCGGCGCCGACGGGCGGCGAGTTCGTCACCGTCCCGACTCAGGGCGACACCGACCGGTACACCACCACGCAGAAGCTCGTGTCCTGCCTGACCAGCACCGACAACCTCCACGACACCGACACGACCCTGTCGTACGTGGCCCCCACGAGCGCAGTGCAGGACAAGCAGTTCGCGGCCGACGCCAAGCTCAAGCCCTGGGTCGAGGCGGTCAAGTCGGCCAAGGGGCGCACCAGCGACGACCTCGACACCAAGTACCCCAAGATCTCGGAGCAGTTGTGGAAGGCGGTCCAGTCCGCGCTCAGTGGGTCGCGGTCGCCGAAGGACGCGCTCACCGCGGCACAGGACGCCGTCAAGTAAACCGTCGGGCAACCGCATTCGGGGCTCCTTGATGAACCACACGACACACCCGCCGGACCGCCGGCCGGTGCGCGACCAGGCCAGGGCGGCCACCGCTGCCTCGCCCCCGGTCCGAACCACCGCCCGACGCCGTCCCACCTCACAGCAGTGGGCCGCCTGGGCCTTCCTCACCCCGGTGACCCTCTACCTCGTCCTCTTCTACGCCTATCCGCTCTACCGCAATCTCGACCTGAGTCTGCGTCACTACACCGTCCGCTCCTTCGTGCAGGGCGACGCCCCCTTCACCGGCCTCGCCAACTACCGGACCGTCCTTGACGATCCGACCTTCGGCCCGGCGCTCACCCACACCGTGGTCTTCACCGCCGTCTGCCTGTTCTTCCAGTACGCGATCGGGCTCACGCTCGCGGTCTTCTTCAACCAGAACTTCCGGCTCTCCGCGACCCTGCGTGCCCTGTTCCTCGTACCATGGCTGCTGCCGCTCATCGTGTCGGCTTCCACTTGGTCGTGGATGCTCAACAGCGACTCGGGTGTCGTCAACGCAGCCCTGCACGCCTTCGGGATCGATTCGGTGAATTGGCTGACGTCACCGTCGTGGTCGCTGACCTCGGTGATGATCGCCAACATCTGGATCGGCGTGCCGTTCAACCTCGTCGTGCTCCACAGCGGTCTGCAGTCGATCCCTCGCAGTCTCTACGAGGCGGCCGCCCTCGACGGCGCCGGCGCCTGGCAGCGCTTCTGGCACATCACCCTCCCGCTACTGCGCCCGGTGTCCGCCATCACGCTCCTGCTGGGCCTGGTCTACACACTCAAGGTCTTCGACATCATCTGGATCATGACCAAGGGCGGCCCGGCGGACTCGTCCACCACCTTCGCCACCTGGTCCTACCAACTCGGGTTCGGCAACCTGCTGCCCGCCTTCGGCCCCGGTGCGGCCGTCGGGAACCTGCTCGTCGTCGCGGCCCTGGTCTTCGGCCTGGTGTATCTGAGGGTCCAGCGAAAGCAGTACGCCTCATGACCGGCCTCATGACCACCCCGACCACCCACCGCCCGCGCCGGGGATGGACCCCCTGGTGGAAGACGGCCACCGGCCTCCTGCTCACCGTCGTCATGCTCTTCCCGGTCTACTGGATGCTCAATGTGTCCTTCACTCGCGACCAGGACATGCGCAAGTCGCCGCCCGACTGGTTCCCCGTCCACGGCACTCTGGACGGCTACCGCGCGGTCTTCGACCAGCAGCTTCCCTATCTCGGCACGAGTCTGGTCATCGGTCTGGGCACGGTCGTCCTGACGGTGGCACTGGCCGCGCCCGCCGGCTACGCGCTGGCGAAACTCCGCCCGCGTGGCGGAGGGGTGGTCAGTTTCCTCTTCCTGGTCGCGCAGATGATCCCCGGCATCATCATGGCGATGGGCTTCTACGCCATCTACCTCAGCCTCGGCCTGCTCCAGTCCGTTCCCGGCCTGATCGTCGCGGACTCCACCCTGGCCGTCCCGTTCGCCGTGCTGATCTTCACCGCGTTCATGTCGGGCATCCCGGACGAGCTCCTCCAGGCGGCGAAGACGGACGGAGCCGGGGCCCTGCGCACCTTCTGGTCGATCGTCCTGCCCATGAGCCGCAACGCCGTCGTCACGGTGTCGCTGTTCGCGTTCCTGTGGTCCTGGTCCGACTTCGTCTTCGCCAGCACCCTCGCCAACGGCGGATCCCATGAGCCGATCACCCTTGGCATCTACCAGTACATCGGCAACAACAACCAAGAGTGGAACGCCATCATGGCGACCGCCGTCGTGGCTTCGCTGCCCGCCACGGTGATCCTCGTCCTCGCCCAGCGCTATGTCGCCGCGGGCGTGACGGCCGGAGCCGTCAAGGACTGACCCCCGCTCTCCTGCCGGTCCACCTCCAGCAGACCGTCGCGCTCCACCGCTGAAGAAACGAGTAACCACCCATGACCGCCGCCCGATCCGGCCCGGCCTTCTCCGTCCACGACATTCCGTTCAGCACGCACGGCTCCTGGTTCGGTATCTCGCCCGTGGTGGCGGAGAAGACGTACGCCGACGACCTGCACCTGGTCTCCCACCAGAACGGCATGCACGCCGTCCTGCGTCTCGTGCCCGTCGACACGAACACGGGCGACCGTGCCGAGACCCGTGCCGAGGCGACGCCGAGCATGCTCAGGTGGGTGGGCTCGGGCGGGAACATCGACTGCGTCTACGAGTCGCCCGACACGATCCACCTCCGGGGGGAAGGGCTGGGGCTGAGCATCACCGCGGCCACCCACACCCTGACACCCTTCACCGGCACCTACTTCTACCGCGATCCGGTGGACGGTGCGCACGTGTTCACCTCGTACGAGACCGGGCGCCGGTACCGGATCACCGTGCTGTCCGGCTTCTTGACCGAGGTGTCCGGCAGCCAGGTCCTCGGCAGCGCCGAGCGCGGCCTCACCGTCACCGCGGACGGCGGCGGAGTGTGGGAAGCCGCCGTCGAGGAAATGGACGGCGCGCGCCCCCCCTTCGCCTCGTCGGCGACGTTCGGCCAAGTGGTGGCGGCCGCGGAGGACGCCTTCGCCGCCTTCGCCGACGCGGTGGCCCCCTGGCGTTCGGACGGCACCCCGGCCGCCGAACTCGCCGCGTACGTCCTGTGGTCGGCGACGGTCCGCCCGGCCGCCCTCGTCACCCGGCCCGCGGTGCTGATGTCCAAACACTGGATGGACAAGGTCTGGAGCTGGGACCACTGCTTCACCGCCCTTGCGCTCGGGCCCGGTGCGCCCTCGTTGGCCTGGGACCAGTTCTCGCTGCCGTTCGACCACCAGGACGAGAGCGGGGCCCTGCCCGACTCGGTGACCCACTCGGAGGTCCTCTACAACTTCGTCAAACCACCCATCCACGGCTGGACCCTGGGCCATCTGCGCCGACGGCTCCCCGAACCCCTCGGCCGGGCCGAACTCACCAAGATGTACGACCGGTTGAGACGCTGGACGGACTTCTGGCTCACCGCGCGCCGCGCGCCGGGTGCCACCCTGCCCCACTACCAGCACGGGAACGACAGCGGCTGGGACAACGCCACGACCTTCGACCCCGAGTGTGTGGTCGTCACCGCCGACCTGGCCGCGTTCCTGGTCCTCCAGCTCCGTGAACTCGCCGACCTGGCCACTGAACTGGACCTGCCTGACGACGCCCACCGCTGGACCCGCGCCGCCGAGGACACGCAGGCGGCGATGCTGGACGAACTGTGGGCGGGGGAACGGTTCGTGGCCCGTGGCGTCGACAATGCGAGGACCTGGAGCACGTCCAGTCTGCTCGACCTGATGCCGATCGTGCTGGGCGAGCATCTTCCCGAGCACATCGGGAAGACCTTGGCGGCCCGCATCGAGGCCCACCTGACCCCGTACGGACTGGCCACCGAGCTGTCCATCTCACCCCACTACCGTCCCGACGGCTACTGGCGCGGCCCCATCTGGGCCCCGGCCACCGTTCTGATCGAGGACGGCCTGCGCCGCGGCGGCCACCATCGCCTCGCGGACAAGATCAGCGCCCGCTTCCGGGCCCTGTGCGAAACCCACGGCTTCGCGGAGAACTTCGACGCCCTCACCGGCACGGGCCTGCGCGACCGCGCCTACACCTGGACCGCGGCGGGCTACCTCCTCCTGGCCGAAGCCCACGAACTCCGGTGCACCGCGCCTGAATCCGCCGCACACACCGGCGGCTGAGAGACCACCTGGGCGCCCCCGCCCAGGCAGCAACCACCTTCTCGGGAGATCACATGCGCATGTCCCGCGTCCTCGCACCGCCCAGACGTAACGGCAGGTCCGGCTCCGCAGCCGGCCGTCGCCTGCGCAGGACCACCGTGTTCGGCGCGCTCCTCGCGTCGGTCGCGGTGCTCGTCGTGCCCGGCACGTCGGCCCAGGCCGCCGACACCACCGTCGCCGTCGACTTCGCCACCGCCGGCGGCGCCCCCACCTACCGGGCCTCGGGCACCATCTACGGGATGACCGAGAACGGCTCGCTGCCCCAGGAGCACTTCTACAAGGACATCAAGTGGCAGTTCATGCGGACCGGCGGCGCTCAGCTGGACAACCCGGGCGGCTGGGTGGCCGGCAAGTACGACCGAAGGTGGAACTCCACCCTTGCCCAATACAAGCGCACCAAGGCGCTGGGCGGAACGTTCGTCATGCTGCCGCACGACCTGTGGGGCGCCGACGGAACCACCACCCCCACCTTCCCGGGTGACAACGGGGACTGGACCCGCTTCGACGCCTTCTACGACCGCCTGCTAGCCGACGTGCGGGCCGCGGGCATGACCGACATCCAGTGGGACATCTGGAACGAACCCGACTGCAACCTGTTCTGGGGCTCCGGCCAACCCCAGTACCTGGAGATGTGGAAGCGCGCCTACCAGAAGATCCGGGCCGCCATCCCCGGCGCGGTCATCGTGGGGGCCAGCACCTGCGGCAGGCCCACGTCGTCCAACACGTGGTGGAACACGTACCTCGACTACGTGAAGGCGAACCGCGTCGAGCCGAACATCTACAGCTGGCACGACCTCCCCGGTGACCCGGTCGCCGACAGCACCTCCCTGAAGTCAAAGCTGTCGGCACGGTCGATGACGACGAGCCGTCCGTTCCAGGTCAACGAGTACGGCAACACCAACGAGCAGAACCCCGGCCGGGGCGGCTGGTACATCTCGCGGCTGGAGCGTGCCGGGGCGGACGGACTGCGCGCCAACTGGGCGGGGGGAGCCAACCTGCACGACTTCGCGGCCAAGTTGCTGACCAAGACCGGTAGCCAGTACCTGCCGCTGGGGGAGTGGTTCCTTTACCGCTACTACGGCTCACAGACCGGGAGCATCGTGAACTTCACGCCCGGTACGAACACCGACGGCCTGGCGACCAAGGACAACGGTGCCCGCAACGCGAAGATCCTCCTGGGCAGTAACGGCAACACCGGCAACGTCACCGTCAACCTCGACCGCCTCGACACCACCTCCGTGGTGGAGAACGGCCGGGGTGTCGGCGCAAGGCAGCAGGTCGTTGGCGCCTGGCCGTTCCCGGCAGGGGTCAGTTCGCGGGGTGCAGGTCGGCCGGGAGGAGTTGCTCGGTGAGCAGGCGGCGGACCCTGGCCTTGTAGGTGCCGAGAAGTACGTCCGTGCAGGTCATGCGGCATTGTGGTACTCGTGGAGGATGCCGCTGAGGCGGTCGCGTCGGCGGACGTGGCATGCGGGGTATCCGGACGCCGGTCTGGATGACCTTGTTGCCCTCGGACTGCAGGAGTGCGTTGAAGGCGGCTGGGTAGCGGATGTCCCGGTCCCGGGTCAGGTATTTCGCCCGGGTGTTTGCGTCGTGGGGGTCCATGACTAGGTTCCGGGCGAGTTGGGTCACCCATGCCGTGGTCGGGTGGGCGGTTGCGCGGAGGATGGGGATGCGTCGGCTGGCGTGTTCGATGACGGCGAGGACGTACAGCGTCGCCCCGGTCAGGGTCTTGGTTTCGAAGAAGTCGGCGGCGAGGATGGCGTCGGCCTGCGAGCGTAAGAAGGCCGCCCAGGTCGTGTGTTCCCGCTCGGGTGCGGGCGGGATGCCGTGTTCTTTGAGGATGCTCCACACGGTGGAGGCGGCGGCCTTGATACCGAGGGCGGAGAGTTCGCCGTGCACGCGCCGGTAGCCCCAGCTTGGATTCTCCCGTGCGAGGCGCAGAACCAGGATCCGGATGGAGCGGACGGTACGGGGCCGACCGCGGCGTTTGGGACGGGAGGCCTTCGCGTGGCGGTGGCGGAGCAGGTCGCAGTGCCGGCGCAGGAGAGTGTCCGGAGAGACAATCAGGCGGAGTCGGCGGAGCCGTGCTCGTGGGAAGCGGTGTAGCAGGGCCGCGAGGAGTGCCCGGTTGGGCCAGGTCAGATGTGGACGGTCTACCGTGCGCTGTAGCACGGCGAGTTGGTGGCGCAGCGCCAGAATCTCCAGATCCTTCTCGCGATCGCTCATCGGCACGAGCCGCACGAAGTGAACATCGTCGACAGGGCGAGGTAGAGGAGTCGCGGCAGGACAGTCAAGCATCTCGCCGGTCGGCGCGGACGCGCTACACCCAGTCTTGGTTCACGGGAGGAGAGGAACGATTGTCTTGACCTTTCTCCAAGCTCACCGAGTGCGTGACTGCACGGACGTAATATCCGGCACCTACAACGCGAGAGCGCCTACCCGAGCGGCGAGGCCGACGACCGCCGGCCCCGATACAGGCCTCCGACCAGGGCGGATGACATTCCCGGCAAGCAACAGGTACACAACCCGGTAGAAGATCAGGTAGAGCAGTCGCAGTCTCACGCCCCGTGATCAGGCCTAAACTTCGACGATGCAAGTCCCCAGGTGAGCCCCGTACAGCAGGTAAAGCCCCTCCACCCGCTCGCCGTATCAGCCGTCCGCTGAGCGTTGCTGTCAAACGCCTCAGCAGCCCCCTATTAGGAGCAATTCGGCGGGGCTGCTGTGCGTCATAATTCCTGGTTCCTACTCGCCGGCAAACCGCAGAAATCGATGAGGTCGCTGTAGGCACTCGTGACACAGCATCACCAGGGTATCTGCGAATTCCGCTGACACGATTTCCGGATTGGACCTCACTTCGGAAAGCTCTTCCAGCAATGATTGCACTTGGAGCCGGTTCAGCACCGTATCCCCATACGGATCCAAGTGGCCGAGGATCGGATACCTCTTACGATCCACACCACTGAGAACTGGATCAAACTCTGAGTCTGCGGCAACGGATGCCACGACATCTCCTTTGCCTGACCTTACGTCGACCTTAATCATCAGGGGTCCAAATCACGCGGGAGTCCTGGATGCATGGTGATCAATTCTCCATCTATGCCATCACGAACGATTGTGTAGGTTTTCGTCGGGAGGCCGTGCCGGTCGGCCCCCACTATATCTCTGTCTGTAATGAAATACCGAATATTTCCGGTAGCGGCCTGGTAATGGCCGATCTGCCCGGCGCTCCTTGTGGCCAACTCTCCGAGGTCTACGCCATGGCCAAACAGAGATTTCGTTGCATCTGCTTCGGCGCCACCTCGCGTATGACGAGGAATGACGTGATCTTCGATGGAGTAGACATCCTCGTCGCAGCCTTCAAGACCGAGAGGGTCCTGCCCGGTGTGAGGGTTGCGCACGTAAGCCTCGGGGTTTGGCGCTGGGGCGAGGCCGAGGGGGTCAGGGGTGAGGTAGTGGGCGGTTTCGGGGTCGTAATAACGGTGATAATTATAGTTTAGGCCGGTTTCAGGATCAGCGTACTGCCCGGGGAAGCGGAGGGGGCAGGTGGTGACATCGGGTGGGGTGGGGAGGGGTGTG
The DNA here is from genome assembly GCF_000147815.2 of Streptomyces violaceusniger Tu 4113. Taxonomy (NCBI): domain Bacteria; kingdom Bacillati; phylum Actinomycetota; class Actinomycetes; order Kitasatosporales; family Streptomycetaceae; genus Streptomyces; species Streptomyces violaceusniger. Next base: position 5,082,707 of record NC_015957.1, read on the forward strand.
CCCCAGAGGGTGGTGCGGTGCTGCCAGGCCAAGTGGCCGTCGGGGGTGATGAGTTCGGTGGGGGTGCCGATGGGGTCGGTGATGACGGTGTGGAAGCGGGGTGGAGCCCATTTCCCGGTTGGTCTGGGTCAGGGGGCGGTGGGTACCGGGGGAGTAGTCCCAGGTGTGGGTCAGGCCGTCGGCGGCGGTCTGTTCGGCAAGGGGGCTGGTGTCCCAGGTGAAGGTGACGGCGGTTTCACCCTGGCTGCTCTTTGATGTGCGGCGGCCGAGCGGGTCGTAGGTGTAGGCCCACTCCTGGCCGTCCGGGGTGATGGCTTTGGTGAGGCGGTCCTCGGCGTTCCAGATGTAGGTCCAGGTGCGGGTCCGGCCGTTGAGGAGCTTGTGGGCCTTCTCGACCAGGCGGCCTGCTGCGTCGTGCCGGTACCTGGTCCGGCCGGCGCGGCGGATGAGGGAGCCGTCGCAGACGCGCTCACCGGCCGCGGGGTGGTCCGGCGCTGTGGCATGGGTCTGGTTGCCCGCACTGTCGTAGGCGTACTTCTCCGTCCAGCCATGTGCTTGAACACTCGTCACCCGCCCCACGGCGTCGAGAGAGAACCGCCGGGTGCCGGTCGTGAGTTCGCGGATCTGGGTGACGTAGCCGTCAGGACGGTAGGTGTATGCGCGGCAGCAGGCGCGGCCATCGCGCCGCTCGCCGGACGCTGGGCCGACCGACGACTCACCCGACGCGTGAGCGGCATCGCATTCGCTGTAGCGGCACTGTCCTTCGTCGTGGGCGGCCTCGGAGCGCACCACATCGTGATCATCGCCCTGGCCGCCGTCCTGCTCGACATGGCCGCCCAGGCCACGCTCATCGTCGGCCAGCACACCATCTACCGGCTCGACGCACACGCCCGCGCGCGGCTCAACTCCGTGTACATCGCCATCTTCTTTGCCGGCGGAGCTGCCGGATCCCAGCTCGGCTCGATCGCATACCGCGTCGGCGGCTGGGGCCTGGCCAGCATCCTGGGTGCGTCCATGCCTCTCCTCGCCCTTGCGTACGGGAGCACCGAGCACCGCGACCAGAACAGGCGTTCAGACGTCTTCTCCTCCGCCCATCTCTACCGAGCGAATTGACGGACCGAACCCGCAGTAGTGAGGCGTGAAGCAGGAGGCCGCGATCATCCAGACCGGACTGGACGCTGGGGCTGTGGCCAAGCGCTGGACCGGCAGCCCCGGCGAACGATGTTTTCGGCCTGTGCGAGGGAGGGCGGCCATTCGTCGCCGATGTCGTTCTCCCACGGCGAATGGGCCGAACGCGGCGAGAGCCCGTTGCGTGCAAGCGGGGAGAACGAGGAGGTCCCGTGTGCGCTGCACCGGCACATCGCCGTCGCGCTGCGCAATGGTGACCCGGGTGCGATCCGCGCAGCCCTTGCTGCTCACCAGCCGGGCCTTGCTGGAGAATGGGGGCGGGGCGGCTGCGGGCCTGATGCAGCCCGGTACCGGAGAATGGGGTGCGGCTGGTCAGCGGGAGATCCGCGGCCGGCCCCACCGGCTGCCGTTGTGCGGTCGTGGCCGGTGGGGCCCTGGTGGTTGGTTCAGCGGGGCAGTGGTTGTCCCTTGGTCTCCGGTCCGACGAACCAGACGGCGGCGATCGCGATGAGGTACGGCACGACTCCGACGATGGTGGCGGCGGTGGTGATCCCGCCGAGCAGGCTGATGAGCATTCCGGTGCCGAGGACGACCAGTGCGCCGGCGAGTCGGGCGGAGTTGAACACCGACGAGATCGCGGTGGCCCGGCCCGAGGTGGGGAACAGTTCCGGCATGTAGATGGGCATCCAGGCGAACTGGCCCAGGATGAAGAATCCGGCGGCCGCGGCCACGACCAGTGCCATCTGCGGGGTGTGGACGGCGAAGAAGAAGACCGGGACGACTGCCGCGGAGCCGATGTAGTAGAGGAGCATGGTGGGTTTTCGGCCCCAGCGGTCGGCCAGGTAGCCGAGCAGAAGGTATCCGGGTACGGATGCTGCGTTGAACACCAGGCCGGCGTTGGCGCCCCATCGGGTGCCCGTCTCGCCTGCCTCCCTGGCGAGTTCGATGGTGTAGTCGGGGATCCAGGCCGATACGGCGTACAGGCCGATGACCGATACCACGGTCAGTACCAGCAGCCGCAGTCCGCGGCGGCGCAGGTGGGGTTCGCTGAAGACAGCGGTGAAGGGGGAGCGCAGGAGTTCCCTGTCGGCGGCTGTGGCGGTGCCGGCGTCGTAGGCGGCCTTGGCCTTGAGCCGGCGATCGCGGGCGGAGATCCACATCTCCGGGTCACGGACAGCCCGCCGGACGTAGAGAACGATGAGCGCCGGGAGCGTGCCGACGAGGAAGAGATAGCGCCAGGCGTTGTCGCCGACGGGCTGGAGCAGGAACCAGGCCAGCGCGGCGATGACCGCGCCGACGCCGAAGCCTGACTGGAGGAACGCGGCGGCCCGTCCGCGTGAGCGGTTCGGCCAGAGCTCGCCGATCAGGGCGGTGGCGCTGCCCCATTCCGCTCCCAGTCCCATGCCGGTGATGAACCGCAGGACGAGCAGCCACCAGTAGTCGGGCGCGAGAGCGGTCAGGCCGGTGAAGAGCGCGTACCAGAAGATGGAGATGATGAGTGTGCGCCGGCGGCCGAGCCGGTCTGCTGCGAATCCGGCGAGGATCCCGCCGAGCGCCCAGCCGGCGAGGGTCGCCGCGATCAGGCCGCTGACGTAGGCGGGGAGGTCTGCCAGCTGGGCGTCGGTGCCCACTGCCGTGACGGCCGCAGGGCCGACCAGGACGAGGGCGTAGGTCTCGAAGCCGTCGAAGGTCCATCCCAGCCAGGACGCGAACAGCGCCCGGCGGCTGTTCTTGTCGATACGGCGCACGGTCGGGGACGGGCCCAGGGTTGTGGGGGGCGGCACGTCGTTCTTCAGGTCGGACATTTTGCTCTCCTTTGAGCGGTCGCGCGACGTCATGACGTGCCCGTCGTCAGCCGATCACGTTGACCGGGGTGAGGACGGAGACGTCCACCGGCTTGGCGAGCAGGCCGGGCAGCTGGGCGCGGTACGCCTTGTAGTGCGCCGTCGCGCGGTGCGCCTCCAGGGCCGCGGTGTCCTCGTAGCGCTCCAGGAGGACGAAGTCCAAGACCTCTGCCTGGGTGGTGTAGAGGTCGTAGGAGCGGCAGCCCGGCTCTGAGCGGGTCGGGGCGGTCATCCATTCCAGCAGGGCCTGCAGCTGCGGAGCGCGGTCTGCGACCGGGGTGAAGCGGGCGATCACGGTTACATGGTTCTGGTCTGGCACCGGAGGCTCCTTTGGTCCTGGGCGAGGCGACTTGCATCCACCCGTGGTAAGACGTTATAAAACGTCTTATGGAGCGCGTCAAGGGTTCGGTGATCCCGCCGGCCGCAGCGCCCGAAGGCGGTGGTATCCGCCGGGGTGCGCGGCCGGGTTCAATACGACTTATGACATCTGACATGGGTAACGAACCCCGCTTCGACCTACCGGCCGCCGGAATCCGGATCGAGCGGGGCCGGACATCGGCGACGACGCAGCTGGCCGAGCAGATCAAGGCACTGATCCTCAAGCAGCAGCTGCCGCCGGGGACGCGCCTGCCCACGGAACGGGAGCTGATGGCGGAGACCGGCCTGAGCCGTATCACGGTGCGTGCTGCAGTGGGCGCGCTGGAGTCACAGGGCTGGGTGGTGCGCAAGCAGGGGCTGGGCACCTTCGTCTCGGAACCGGTCGACCAAGAGCTGTCCTCCGGCGTGCACACCATCACCGAGGTGCTGCTCGGGCAGGGCGTCACCCCGCACATCGACGTCCTGAGCTTCGGGACCGAACCCGCTCCGCCCCAGGTCGCGCAGCTCCTCGGCGAACCCGAGGTGCTGACGATCCGGCGCCGGTACGGAGACGGAGAGAAACCGGTCGCGCTCGTCACGATCCACCTCCCGACGCGAGTACGGGAGGCGGCCGGGCCGCTGCGCTCCGGTGAACCAGTCACCGAGACCACGTACACGATGTGGGAGCAGCGCCTGGGCGTGCGCATCGCCGAGGCCCGGCACCAGATCCACGCAGCCGGCGCCTCCCCGGACGTCGCCGCGGCACTGGAGATCGACGAGTCCGCGCCCGTGCTCGTCCTGGAGCGGGTCAGCTACGACCACGACGACCGCCCGCTGGAAGTCGTGGTCTTCCACTACCGCCCGGAACGCTACGGCTTCACCGTAACGCTTCCCCGCGCCGTCTCGGGCGCCCCGGTCGGCATGACAGACATGACAGAAAGGCGACGTCCATGATCAACGACGATCTCTCCGGCGCAGGCCCCGCCCACGAGACCGGGCCCCACATCGGGCTGATCCTGGCCCTGACCATCCGCGGCCTCGCCGTGGGCAACTACCCCGACATGACCCGCGCCGCGCAGGCGGCCGAGTCCTACGGATTCGACTCCGTGTGGCTGTGCGACCACTTCCTGACCCTCAGCCCCGACGACTACGTCCGCGACGCGGGCATCACGGCCGGACCCGAGACGGACACCGACGACCAGCAGAGCCGGTCGTCATCCCTTCCGCTGCTCGAATGCTGGACCGCACTGTCGGCCCTGTCCCGCGACACCACCACCGTGCGCCTGGGCACCAGCGTGCTGTGCAACTCCTACCGCTACCCTGCCGTGCTCGCCAAGATGGCCGCCACCCTCGATGTCATCTCCGGCGGCCGGCTGGACCTGGGCATGGGAGCGGGCTGGTTCCAGCAGGAGTACGAGGCATACGGCATCCCCTTCCCCTCGACCGGGGACCGGGTCACCGCGCTCGGCGAATCACTGCAGGTGATGCGCCAGGTGTGGACAGAGCCACACCCCACCTTCCACGGCGACTTCTACAGCATCGACGGCGCGGTCTGCGACCCGCCCCCGCTCCAGCAGCCCCATCCGCCGCTGTGGGTGGGCGGCGAGGGACTACGTGTCCACCGCATCGCCGCACGGCACGCAAACGGCGTCAACGTCCGCTGGTGGCCCGCCGAGAAGTGCGCCGAGCGCCGAGCGCTTTTGGACCGTGAGTGCGAGGCGATCGGCCGCGACCCCGCATCACTGAGGCTGTCGATCACCACTCTGCTCGCACCGACCGACTCCGCCGCGGAACAGGACGAACTACGGGCCCGGTTCAAGTCGATCCCGGACACCGGGCTCATCACCGGAACACCGCAGGCCTGCATCGAACGGATCCGCGCGTACCAGGACGCGGGCATCGACCACTTCCTGTTCACCATCCCCGACGTCGCGGACTCCACCTACCTCGACACCGTCGGGGAACAGATCCTGCCCCACATCAAGCCCGCACGGCACACGCAACCCGCCTGATCCAGCCGCACGACCCCAAACGCCAGTGACTCAACGTCAACGAAGGGCTCATCCGTGACCTCCGAGACCACCACTGCCGACAAGGCGTACCTCCAGCCGACCGCCTACATCGACTCCGACCACCCGATCGTCCTCACCACCGCACGCGAGCTGACCGACGGCGCCACCACCGAAACCGAACGGCTGGGCCGCATCTACCACTACGTCCGAGACATGCCCTACGACATCCTCGCCTCCTTCCGCTACCTCGCCCATGGCGAATCGGCGGCCAGCGACGTCCTCGCCCACGGCATCGGGTTCTGCATGGGCAAAGCCAGCTCCTTCGTCGCTCTGTCCAGGGCCGCCGGAATCCCCGCCCGCATCGCGTTCCAGGCACTCGACGCCCCGAAGATGGAATTCCTCTCGCCGGAGGTCCGCACCCTGTGGGGTGGACCGGTCGGACGCCCACTGCCCTGGCACTCGCTCGGCGAAGCCTTCCTCGACGGCCGGTGGATCAAGCTGGACGCGACCATCGACGCTCCCACCGCGACCCGCCTGGGCAAGCCCTACACCGTGACCTACGACGGCCGCACGGACATCCCGACCGTCGAGGGGCCCGTACTGCGGGATAACGGCAGCTACGCCGACTACCCCGCCGCAGTGGCCCAGTGGTACGAGCAGGTCGCCCACGAAGTCCTCGAAGCACTGGACTCGGAAGCCGCTCATGCGCGGGTCGCAGGCGACGACGTCCTGTGGAGCGGCCCCGACCCGGAACTGGTCCGCCGCAGTTCCGTCGCCTGAGCCGGCCACACCACGGGCACCCCGGGAGAACGACCGCCGGACCTGCCTGCCCCCCCGCAGCACCATCACGTCTACCCAGGGAGCGAAACCGACCATGGCCGTCCGCCAGATCAACTCCGTCAACCCGGCCACCGGGGACGTCGTCGCCCGGTTCGACCCACACTCACCGGCAGGCATCGACGCGGCACTTGAGCATGCATCCGTCGCGGCCGGGCAGTGGCGGTCGATGCCGGTGCCGGCGCGCGCCGAACACCTCAAGCGGGCCGCCGCACTGCTGCGCGCCGAACGGGACCGGCTCGCCGCGCTCATCACCGAGGAGATGGGCAAGCCCATCGCCGAAGCGGAAGCCGAGATCGACAAGTCCGCATGGTGCTGCGAGTACTACGCCACCAAGGGCCCGGAACAGCTGCTCCACCAGCCCGTGGCGACCGGGGCCGCCCGCAGCCACATCGCGTTCGATCCGCTGGGCCTTGTCCTCGCGGTCATGCCCTGGAACTACCCGCTCTGGCAGGTGTTCCGCTTCGCGCCGCCCGCACTGCTGTCAGGCAACGGGATCGTGCTCAAGCACGCCTCGAACGTCCCGCGCTGCGCCCTGGCGATCGCGGACATCTGGAACCGGGCCGGCTGCCCGTCCGAGCTGTTCACCACACTGCTCGTCGGCCCTGACGCGGTACCGGACCTCATCGCCGACCCACGCATCCACGCCCTGACCCTCACAGGCTCGACCGAAGTGGGCTCCACCGTCGCCGCGATGGCCGCCCGACACCTCAAGCCTCAGGTCCTCGAACTCGGTGGCTCCGACCCCTTCATCGTCCTCGCGGACGCGGACATCCCGGCCGCCGCGGCGGCAGCGGTCAGCGCGCGCATGCTCAACACCGGGCAGAGCTGCATCTCCGCCAAGAGGTTCATCGTCGAGGAAGCAGTCGCCGAGGAGTTCACCGACGCCTTCGCTGCCGGTGTCGCCGCACTGACCGTGGGCGACCCCTTCCGCCGCGACGTGCGGATCGGCCCCCTCGCCCGGTCCAGCCTCCGCGACGACCTCGTCGACCAGGTCCAGCGCAGTACTGCAGCGGGCGCCCGTATCGTCACCGGCGGCACGGTCCTCGACGGCCCTGGCTACTTCTACGTGCCCGCTGTCCTGGACCAGGTCACCCCCACGATGGCCGTCGCGGCGGAGGAGACGTTCGGACCGGTGGCAGCCGTCGTCTCCGCGAAGGACTGCACGCAGGCCGTCGAGATCGCCAACACCACCGAATTCGGGCTCGGCGCCGCGCTCTGGACAACCGACCTCGAACGCGCCGACCGCTTGATCCCCGGCATCGAGGCCGGCGCGGTGTTCGTCAACGGGATCGTCGCCTCCGACCCCCGCCTGCCGTTCGGCGGCATCAAGCGCAGCGGCTACGGGCGCGAGCTGGGCGTCTTCGGACTCCGCCAATTCACCAACGTCAAGAGCGTGTGGATCGGACCCGCACGCAACGAGCAGCCCTACCCCCTCAGCGAATGACCGGCCCCGCCCCGGTCCCGCAAACAGCGAACGAAGGCAATCCCATGACAGGCACTCAACTGGACCTGCCCACCGACGCGAGTACAGGCCACGACAGCACCGTCGCCATCGTCGGCGGCACGGGCGCCCTCGGTCTCGGACTCGCCACCCGGTGGGCCCACTCGGGCATCAACGTCCGCATCGGGTCCCGGCGCGCAGACGCGGCGAAGACCTGCGCGGACGGACTCCCCGAAGCAGTCGGCGGAGACAACACCGCAATGATCGAAGGCGCCGCGGTGGTGGTCGTCACCGTGCCCTTCAGCGCTCACGTCGAAACGATGCGCTCCATCGCGAAAGTCATCCAGCCGGGACAACTGCTCATCGACACCACAGCCCCCCTCATGCCCGTCGGCCCCCGGGGCCTGCGCCCGATCGTCCCCTGGGCGGGTTCGGCCGCCGAGCAGGCCCAGGCCCTGCTGCCCGACGACATAGGAATGGTCTCGGCCCTCCAGACGGTCAGCGCCGCCACACTGCAGGACGCCGAACGCCGACTCGACGAGGACGTACTGATCTGCGGCGACCACAGGGCCGACAAAGCCGTGGCCGCGGCCCTCATCAACCGCATCCCCGGTCTGCGCGCCGTCGACTGCGGCCCGTTGGACATGAGCGGTGTCTGCGAGCAGATCACCGCCCTGCTGATCGGGGTCAACAGGCGCTACAAGACCCACGCCGGCATCCGGCTGGCCGGGCTCCCCGCAACTGCCGCCCCCTCAGGACCTGGCCTCCCGGTGTGAACCGGCCATAGCCCCGCAAGCCGCGCCCTCCGCGCGACCGCGTACGACGCGACGCAGGTACGCGCCTCGCCCCCGGAGACGCTCGGCCCACGAGGCCCGCGCACACGGGCAGGACACCGGCCCTGTACCTTGCCGACACGTCGGGCAGGCGCACAGCCGCACACAGGCCCAATGGGCCAGGGCGCAGCCGGTGCCTTGTCGCGCGGCTCTCTGACGTGGCAAGCCTTGCTTCTCCACGACCGGAGCCCGGCGAAGGGCTCCGGTCACACCCATGCCCCGCTGCCTGCGTGAGACCTCGTGCCCCAAGGCCACCCAGCGGCCGGGCGGGCCGCTGCGGTGGCCAGCGCAGACAGGCGAGAAAGACGCACCACCTCGCCGTTCCGGCCCTGTGACGGCCCTCATGGCTCAGTTACCTTGACCTGGTGGTCATAAGACGTCATAGCGCAAGTGGCCGATGCAAGCCATACGTTGACCTTCACGAATCCGTCCGGGTGCCTTCCACGAAGAACACAGACGGCGGGCAGCCCGGGGGCGGCGAGAGGAGCTTGCCCATCCGTCCGTCCACCTGCGAACCCGCCCGTGAACTGCTCAGCAGACACCAGGCAAGCGCGACACCACGCCCGCGGCACCAGCCACGCGGATCCTTGAACGGGTGCGCCGGACAATACTTCTGACCCTGTCCCTCGCGATGCGTCTCCCAGACACGGCAGAGGCGGCGCTCGCGCGTCCGGAACGACCGGCGTTGAGGGACGACGACTTCCGAGCCATACGCACCTCGCCCACGCCAGCGGCCAGGCACGCCCCCCGCCGGTCCGTCACCGTAGCGGCACCCCGAACGGCACCCCCCGGCCTGCGCAACTGCGCGCGCGAACGGGATGCCGCCAGGACAGCGGCGGTGTGAACGCGCACCCTTTTTCTGATCGTCACGTCTTGAACCATGCGCCGCAGAACCGTCCGCGAAAGAGAGGGAGATGTTCCACCCGCGGTCACTCATCACTGTATGCCACCAGTCCGGCAGGTGACGGCACACGGAGACCGGCAGGAACCGAGCAACAGTTCACCAGCACGACCACCCAGGACAAGGAGACCTTGCGCGGCAACGGCAAAGGCAGGTTCCGGGACAGCGAGCCGCTTCCCGCCATGCCGGGGTCATCTCGGTGTCCCAGATCCGCGCGAAGTGCCTGTCCAGGACAGTGAGATAGATGTTGGCCAACAGCGGGGAGACGACTCCTCCTTGCGGAGTACCGGTGAGGGTCTCCGCAAGGCCACCATGCAACTCGACAACCCCGGCCCGCAGAAATGAGGTGACCAGCCGTAAGGCCTTGCGGTCCTTGATGCGCTCGGCCACCAGGCCCATGAGGACGTGGTGGTCGACATTGTCGAAGCAAGCCTTGATGTCGCCCTCGATGACCCACTCGTAGTGCGACGGCCTGCTGGTGCAGTGGTGGATTTCGGCGATGGCATCCTGGGCCCGACGTCCCGGCCGATACCCGTAGCTGGACGGGTAGAAATCGACCTCGAAGATCGGCTCCAGGATCAGCTTGAGGGCCATCTGCGCAACCCGGTCACGCAGAGTCGGGATGCCCAAGTAACGAACCCTTCCGTTCTTCTTGGGGATCACCGCTTGCTTGACCGGTAACGCCGTGAAGGACCCGTCCCTGAGTGAAGAGCGAAGCTCCTCCAGGAGCGGAATCACTCCCAGGCGTTCCTCAATGTGGTACCGGGTGACCCCGTCCACGCCCGCTGTTCTGGCACCCTGGTTGCCGGACACCCGTTCCCAGGCCACCAACAACGTGGCCCGGTCACAAATCAAGTTGAATACATCGCTGAACCGGCGATCCGGTTCATTTCTTGCCCATCGGTGCAGCTTGAGCTGATGATCGAGTACCCGCCGTTCGGCCGCCATACTGCCCGGCCACGATATCGGCGGCGCGTCGTTGTTCAACAACGTCCCTCCCCGACAGCAGCCCTGCCGCTATCACGCTGTCGCCCTTTCCCGTGTGACTGGCTTTCCCAGCCTCTGAGTACTACGGCGACTCCGCCACGATCCGGCGTCATCAGCGGGCGTCGCGCCTGCCCGCCGCCCGGCCGGCTGCCAGACGGGAAGGGCGATGCCAGATCGCTTCCCACGTTCACTGAGAATCTCTACGACGGCTTTGGTGCCCGGCTTTACCCCGGCAGCATCGCCACGGACCGCACATCGCAGTCTTGGTCCGGGCCTCCCGGCGCCCACAGGCTAAAGACACCGGAAGAGGAGAGGCCACCGGATAGAGCACTCTCCAGCACTGCGGCGCGGCCCATCCACCAGATTCGGCAGGCCGCTGACGATTCACGGGGCTTCAACCACCGGTTCAGTTTCCTTACACCCATTCCGTCTTCGCTTGCGGGCACGAACCGTCTGGTGGTGTCGGTTCGCCCCTACGTTCTCGAGGCCGCTTCCAGCTTTGCCCTCAACCCAGGGCTCCGCCTGCCTCCAGCTTCAACTGGTCACTGCGATGACCAGCGGCGGGCTCCTCCTCCCGCTCGATTCCTCAGCGCCTCGTGGCGTACACCCGGTGTCGTCCACGATCAGTACACCGTCAGGTCGGCCGAGCCGCTCGGCACCGTAATCCTGCAGGTCATCACGAATCTCGTCTGGATCCCACTGGTACCACGACAGCAGCCGCTGCAGGCCATACGGGGTGGCATGGCCGGCATGCTCAGCGAGCTGCCATCTGTTCTTCCGGCCCACCGGGCCGAGCAGCCCGCGCACGTAGTCCTGCATCCGACGCCGCGGCTCGATGCGGCCGAACCGCTGGCCCACCCGCAGCAGCAACGACTCCAACTCCGTGGCCCACAGCCCTGCTTCGATATTCGGCTCCATGGCAGGCTCAACGCACCCCGATCGGGTGGGTCACGAACCACAGCCTCCCTGATTCAGCGTCAGCTCACTAGACTCGAAGCAGGCACGGTGACCAGGACACATGGAGAAGCGCAACTGGAGTACTAGGGCTAGGCGGGTCGGTAGAATGGGCTCGAACCACTCGCCGGGACGCAGATTGGCCGGCCCCATCACCGCGACGAACGCCTCTTCGTTCTCGATCCGTCGAGCTCCGGGTCATACAGCCACTCGTGGTCGGCGTCCGGAAGCAGCATGTCGTACAGACCATGAAGGTTGTGCGAGCCCGGAAGGCTGCACACCCACGCCGCGAGCTCTGGGCCACTCGCGTCCTCGAGATCTGTCTCCGTCTCTTCCGCCTCGGAGATCACCGCGCCGAGGGCGATCTGCTCGGCCATGTTCTGCAGGTTGAGCCGTCCCGCGATTGCGATGCGCTCGGCCAGATTGCCCATGACCCCGACCATCCGGGCGATCAGGTCGGGGTTCGGGAGGGGCAATCTGCGGCAGCCAGTCCTCGGCGGTGTCGGGGGTGTTGTCAGGGGTGTCTGCGGACCAGGATGCGGCGAGGTAGAGCCGCCCCGCCTGGGCCGCGGAGATCAAGCCGTTCTCCTCGTCCCCGCGGCCGCAGAGCGTTGCGAGGTCTGGATAGGACTCTCCCCGGGCCATGCTGCCGCCTATCGCTGCGTAGCGGTGATCATCATGCCCTGCGCGCAGCGACCGCGCCGACGTCGAGCGCGAGGCGCTGGCCTCCTACGACTCTCCGACTCTGTTCGACCTGGGCCCACACCCGTTCCTGACGTTGACGCTCTTCATCGGGATCTTCGGGCGCGACCACGAGCCCATGGGGCTTCCAGGCCGAGTACGCCCGCCGACTCGCGGCTTGCACCATGCCCTACCCGGAGATCGCCACGTGAATGCGCCGGTACAGGGGACCGGCCTCAGCCGCGGGCACGTGCGACGGGCCCGTCCCCAACGACGCTGATGAGCAGCTGGGCCGTGTGGGCGATGTGCTCGCGAAGCAACCGTGCCGCGAGGTCGGGCTGCCTCCCGACCGCGGCCTCGAGCAAGGCACGGTGCTCCGCGACTAGGTCGCGATGGGGTTCCTGGCCGAACGAGACCGACCACTGCCGGTACAGCTCAGCCTCCTCTCGGTACGCGCGGGCGGTATCGAGCAGCCGGCGATTCGTGCAGCCGTCGAGCAAGGCGAGATGGAACGCGGCGTGCGCGGCGGCCCATTCGTCCGTTGGATGGGCTGGATCGTCCGGGCTGAGGAAGAGCGCACGTTCGAGCACGTGGTGGGCGGCGACCGCGCGAGACTCCCACTGCACGTCACCTTCGAGCACAGACAGCCTCAGCACCAGCGACTCGATCTCGACCCGGGCGCGCGTGAGATCCGCGAGATCCTCATAGGACAGCGGCGTCACCATGTAGCCCTGGTGCGGCTGGGTCTTGACCAGACCCTCCGACGTCAGCCGGGTCAACGCCTCGCGCGCCGCGCCCACGCTGACCCCGTACTGCTCGCAGAGATCAGGGAACTTCAGGCGCGCTCCGGGCACCAGGCGTCCGCCGAGGATGTCGTTCCGCAGTCGACGGTGCACCTCGGCGGTCCGTGTCCCGGACGTTCCCTGTCTGGCCATGGTTCTTACCGTACACGGTAATACGAACGATGGACGAACTTTCGAAAGTATCTTGACGCTTCGATCGGCGAGGCGTAGACATGGCAAACCGACACCGAAGCCGGTCGCGGTCGCCGCCCCGTCGGGCACGGCGACCCCATTCTCGAGGAGTAGTTGCGTGCGTTTCGCCACCATCTCCGGTCGACTCCACCAGGTCGTCAGCCCCGGCCGAGTCGTCGACCTGAACTCCGCCAGCGGGGGCCGCCTGCCAGCCGACCCGCAAGAGGCCTATCTGCGCTGGGACGAGGTCCTCGAGTTCGCGGCAACGGGATCTGCCCAGCCGACCGAGGTCGACGAGCAGGACTTCGGCAACCCCGTGCCGACGCCGCGTCAGGTCTTCGCCATCGGCCTGAACTACTCGGACCACGCCGCAGAATCGAACTTCGCCGTCCCCGATCACCCGCCGGTCTTCACCAAGTTCGTCACCTCGCTGACCGGCCCGTTCGGTGAGATCGCGGTGCCACCCGGGCATGTCGACTGGGAGGTCGAGCTCGTCGTGGTCATCGGTCGGCACGCGCACCGCGTCGCCGCCCAGGACGCGTGGTCCCACGTCGCCGGTCTCACGGTCGGGCAGGACATCAGCGAGCGGATCCTGCAGTCCTCCGGACCCGCACCGCAGTTCAGCCTGGGCAAGTCCCACCCCGGGTTCGGCCCCCTCGGACCCGTCCTGGTCACCCCGGACGAGCTGCCCGACCGCGACGATCTCGAGCTCGGGTGCCTGGTCAACGGCGAGCAGATGCAGAAGGGGCGGACCAGGGACATGGTCTTCCCGGTATCCGAACTGATCGCCCGGCTCTCGGCGGTGACCCCGCTGCTCCCCGGCGACGTGATCTTCACGGGGACTCCGTCGGGCGTCGGTCTCGGCCGAACTCCGCAGTGCTGGCTGCAGGCGGGCGACGAGCTGGTCACCTATGTCCGGGGGATCGGCGAGATGCGCCACCGACTGGTCGCCCCCGCAGCCTGACCCCCCGACCCCGGTAGCGGAAAGGACGGTAACGATGCCGCTCCACCGACTGAACGCGATCACGATCGGCGTCCCGAACGTCGAAGCGACCGTCGCCTACTACACTGACTTCGGCCTCACACCGGAGGCGGACGGCTGGCTGAGCAGCACGGACGGCGGCCGACAGCTGCGCATCGTCCGCAGCGGGGTGCGCAGGCTCGTCGAGGTCGGGATCGGCGCCGAGCACCTTGACGACGCCGCCGCCGTGGTGCACCGCCTGCGCGCCGCCGACCTCCCGGTCGAGCACGAAGGGACCGGGCTGACCACCGTCGAGCCCGTCACCGGCACGCGGGTCTCGGTGCGGGTGGCCGAGCCGATCCGCCAACAGCTGGTCCCTCCGAGCGTCTACAACGGACCCGGGCGTGCCGAACGGGGCACCGGCCGGGCGCCCGGTGTGCTGCGCACGAACGCGGTGCGCCCGCGCAAGCTCGGCCACGTGGTGCTCGGGTCGACCGACTACGAGGCGACCATCCGGTTCTTCACCGACCTGATCGGGTTCAAGGTCAGCGACCGGATCGCCGGCCACGGCGCCTTCCTGCGCTGCTCCACAGACCATCACAACGTCCTGGTGCTCAACGCGCCGGTCGCGTTCCTGCACCACAGTTCGTGGCAGGTCGACGACGTCGACGAGGTCGGCCGCGGCGCCTCCGCGATGCTCGAGGGTCGGCCCGATCGCCACGTCTGGGGCCTCGGCCGACACCACGCCGGATCGAACTTTTTCTGGTACCTCAAGGACCCCGCGGGGAACTTCTCCGAGTACTACTCCGACATGGACTGCATCCTCGACGATCAGCTCTGGTCGCCGGAGACCCTCGAGGGTGCGCGCGGGCTGTTCAACTGGGGTCCGCCGCCGCCCCCGTCCTTCCTCGCCCCCGACGACCTCGCCGAGATGATGACGGGCGCCCACCAGCCCGGCTGACCGGCCCACTCCACCGACCCCGCCGCGCCGTTCGCGCGACCCACTGGAAAGGACGCATCACGCCATGCTGCCCAAGGAAGTTTCCGTCCTCATCGTCGGAGGCGGTGGGAGCGGCCTCTCGTCGTCGATCTTCCTGTCCGACCTCGGCGTCGACTCCCTGCTGGTCGAGCGGCGCCCCGCCACGTCGCACATGCCGAAGGCGGGCGCCCACAACCAGCGCACGATGGAGATCTTCCGACGCCACGGGATCGCCGAGCAGATCCAGGCGATCGGTGCACCCGCGGAGGCCCGGATCCGTGCCTCGTGGATGACCTCGCTGGGCGGGGACGACGAGCTCGACCGCAAGCACCTCTTCAGTATCGACGTCAACGGCGAGGGGATCTACCGCGACATCTTCGAGAAGGACAGCCCCGAGCTCTCCGCGGGTCTGGGGCAGTACCTCCTCGAGCCGCTCCTCCAGCGCAACGCCGAGGAGCGCAACCCGGGTGGGGTCCGCTTCGGCTTCGAGCTGATCTCCCTGGCCCAGGAGGGCGACTGGGCGATCGCGGAGGTCCGCGAGCGCGAGTCTGAGCAGGTTCACACGGTCCGCGCCCGCTACGTCATCGCAGCGGACGGTGGTCGGGCCGTCGGACCGATGTTCGACGTCACGATGGTCGGGCAGACCGGCCTCGCGACGATGACCAGCTTGTACTTCCGGGCGGACCTCTCCGCCTACGTCAACGACGACGTGATGGTCCACTGGTTCGTCGGCCCACGGTTTGGATCGTGGGCCGGTGGATGTCTGGTAAAGGCCGGCCCGAAGAACTGGGACAGCCACTCCGAGACCTGGACCATCCACCTGATGATCCCGCCGGACGACCCCGACGCCCAGAACCTCACCAACGAGCGCGCCCTGGCCCGTCTGCGGGAGGTGCTCAACCTCCCCGACCTCGACGCGGAGATCCTCGGCGTCAGCCCCTGGCACATCGAGTCCGTCCACATTGAGAAGAGCCGCATCGGCAACATCTTCTTCATCGGTGACGCGGCGCACCGCCAGCCGCCCACCTCCGGGCTCGGCCTGCAGTCGGCGATCCAAGATGCCGACAACCTGGCATGGAAGCTCGCCGCGGTGCTCAAGGGGTGGGCGGACCCGTCCATCCTGGACACGTACGAGACCGAGCGCAGGCCCGTCATCCAGGACAATATCGAATACGCGCTCTTCGCCTTCCAGAACCAGTTCGCCTTTGAAGCAGGCATGGGACTTACTCACGCCCGGACGCCCGAGGAGCGCAGGACCGTGCTGCTCAAGTACCTCGAGGACAGCCCCATGGGGCGAACACGACGGGCAGTGGGCCACGAGGTGTTCAACACCGGGCGCATGGAGCTCGACCCCCATGACCGCGAGATCGGCTTCCACTACGAGGAAGGGGTCGTTCTCCCCGACGGGACCGCGGCCCCGTCCAGAGATCCGATGGGGGTCATCTACACCCCGACGACGCGGCCGGGCCACCGGCTTCCCCACGCTTGGCTGAACGACCGCGGCAAGCGACTTTCCACCCATGACATCGGCGGCATCGGGACTTTCATCCTGCTCACCGGTCCCGACGGCGCAGCCTGGTGCGAAGCCGCCGAGCGCCTGTCGGCCAGCTCGGGCGTTCCCATCGAGGCCTATCGCATTGCCCCAGGTGGCGACTTCGGCGATCCGGCACGCTCGTGGTCCGCTCTGAGCGAGATCGAGGCCGACGGCGCGCTCCTCGTGCGACCTGACCGCTACATTGCCTGCCGTTTTCAATCAGGGCCGGCAGATCCGTACGCGACGCTCGAGAGCGCTCTTGCGAAGCTCCTGAACCCTTCACCGCAGCAACGGACCGACGACGCCGCTCAAGTCGGCGTGCCGGTCGATGTTGAGCAACTACGACCTCACAATGACATCCCCGCGCTCAGGCAGTAACAATGTCCGAGATCGATCTGTCTCCGCTCTTCACGCCACACACCATAAGGTCGCTCACTCTTGCTGGTCGTTTCGTGGTCCCGGGGATGCAGCGCGCCATGTGCAAGGATGGTTCACCCCTCCCGTCACTGGCCCAGTACTACAGGAGACGGGTAGAAGGCGGATTCGGTCTGATTATAAGCGAATCCACTGCAATCGACCACGAGTCCGCCACGAGGCAGCCGGCGGCCGCGTGGATACGGCCTGATACGGCCGAGAGTTGGCGGCATTGCGTCAAGGAGGTGAAGAGCGCCGGAGGGCACCTGCTGCTGCAACTCTGGCATGAGGGCGCCATGCGTGCGGCAGAAGGCGACGACGCTTGGTCGACGTATCCGACAATCAGCCCTTCGGGTCTGACGCAAAAGGGAAAAGTCAACGGTCGCGCCGCTACGACGGAAGACTTGCGCTCTCTTCGTGAAGCCTACGTCAGATCGGCATTGTTGGCGCAGGAGATCGGGTTCAGCGGCGTCGAGATCCACGCGGCGCATGGATACTTGCTCGACCAGTTCCTGTGGGCAGAGACCAACCTCCGCGCCGATGGCTACGGCGGCCCGGATATACAAGATCGGGCGCGGTTTCCCGCGGAGGTCGTCGCCGCCGTTCGAGCCGATGTGCGACACGACTTCATCATAAGTTTCAGACTCTCCCAATGGAAAACCACCGACTTCGAAGCCAGCATCGTCCGCAGTCCTGACGAACTAGAACTCTTGCTTGCGCTCATCAGGCATGCCGGTGCTGATATTTTCAACATCTCTACGCGTCGGTTCGATCGGCCGGAGTGGTCAGGCGACTTGAGCTTGGCAGGCTGGGCGAAGAAATTCACTGACGCCACGGTCATGGCGGTCGGCGGTGTGGGGATAAAAGGCGACATCACCGACATGCTGTTGGGGCGGGAATCTTCTCCGCGCCTGATGGCCAGCCTCATGGCGGTGCGGCGACGCTTTCTGGCGGGGGAATTCGACTTGCTGGCGATCGGACGCAGCAGTATAGCTGACGCGGATTTTGCCACCAAGATTCGGCAGAGTCGATTCGATGAGATCCGGCCGTTCTCACTGGCGCTACTCAAGGAGCATATGGACAGTTGGGGCTCCACCTCGGAGCGCAAGGACGCAGTCATCGCGGACGACACGACGCCATGAGTAACGACGTTGAACGTCTTTGCAACCCTGTGCGAGGCCGCATGCTTTCCATCGCGGCGGCATCGCATCAATCCGCATTCTTGACAAATGAGAAGCGGTGCGTGACTCGCCAGGTGCGGCTTCGCACGATGAGCAAATGAGAGGATGAGGATGAGTCAGCGACCAGACAGCGATGCCACGGCGACGCCCGCCCGCCGTGTCGAGGATCCGCTCGAGATGCGAGATCTCGACGAGATGTACCAGCTCTACGGCGAGCTTCGGTCCTGCCCAGTGAGCCACAGCGAGGCGCAGGGAGGCTTCTACTGGCTGTCTCGCTACCAGGACGTTCGCGCCGCGGCGCTCGACTACAAGCAGTTCTCCTCCGGGCTCAAGGGCGTCCGGCTGCCGGCGGACGTCTCCACAGGGAGGCTGCCGTCCATCGAGATGGACCCGCCCGAACAGGGGTTCTGGCGGCGCCTCTACATGGAGGCGGTCACGCCCGCCAAGCTCAAGTGGGTGGTACCGCGCCTGGAGGCGCTGGCGGACGGCCTCATCGACCGGTTCGCCAGCGCGGGGGAGTGTGACCTGGTCCAGGAGTTCACCAGGCCGCTGCCGGTGCTGGGCATCTGCGAGACCATCGGGATGACCGGCGTGTCGGTCGAGCGCATCCACGAGCTCGCCGACCGGTTCACCCAGTCCGACGTGGCGACCCAGGGCGCCGTCATGCAGCAGATCGGCATGACGGTGCTCCAGGAGATCACCGAGCGGCGGGAGCGGCCGCGGGAGGACTACCTGACGCGGATCGCGCAGGTGGAGTTCGAGGGGCGGCTGCTCACCGACGGCGAGCTGGCGACCTTCATGACCGGCTTCTTCGTGGCGGGCCACGAGACAACCACGTCCGCCCTGGGCACGCTCCTGCTCCACACGTTGCCGAACCCCGACCTGCGGGCTCGGATGCTGGCCGACGACAAGGTGATGACCGCGGCGATCGAGGAGTCCGTGCGACTGTTCTCGCCGTTCCAGGCCTTCCACCGCACGACGACGGCGCAGGGCGAGGTCGGCGAGGCCACCATCCCGGCCGACGAGACGGTCCGGCTGTGCTGGGGGGCCGCGAACCGGGACCCCGAGGTCTTCGACCGGCCCGAGGAGTTCGACCCGGACCGCGCGTTCACCACCCATCTCGGCTTCGGCTTCGGGCGCCACGTCTGCCTCGGGGCGCCGCTCGCCCGCGTCGAGATGACGATCGCCTTCCGGCAGCTGCTGCGTCGGCTGCCGGACGTCCAGCTCGTCGAGTCCGGCCCCGACTACCACGTCGAGGCCGGAACCCTGATCGCCCCCAAGACCTGCCGCGTGACCTTCACCCCGAAGCCATGACCACGACGATTCGCCCGGGTGGCGCGTCTTTCGGCGAGAGGACGATGTGATGTCAGGTGCGGACGAGTCCTTCGACGTCGTGGTGGTCGGCTCCGGTGGCGCCGGTGTCGCGGCGGCGCTGAGCGCGCGGCACCACGGCGTGACCGCAGTGGTGCTGGAGCGTAGCGACAAGCTGGGGGGCACCACCGCCGTCTCGGCCGGTGTCCCGTGGATCCCGAACAACCACCACATGGACGAGATTGGGTCGAGCGACTCCCGCGAGCAGGCGCTCACCTACCTGCGGGCCCTGTCCCTGGGCGGGATGGACCTGGAGCTGGCGGAGGTCTACGTCGACGAGGCGCCGGAGCTCCTCCAGTTCCTGGAGACCGAGACCCCCCTGTCCTTCAGCGCGATCAGCCTGCCCGACTACCACCCCGAGAAGCCCGGCGGCACGGCTGGGCGGTCGGTGGAGCCCGCGCTCTTCCCGGTCGGCGAGCTCGGCGACCTGCGTCCCCACCTGCGGTCGACGCCCTGCATCCCGATCCCGCTGTGCTGGCAGGACCTGCAGGACGGCTTCGACTCGCTCGACCTCCAAGCCGTCGGCGACCGCATCGCCAAGGGACTGGTCGGGACCGGCGAGGCGCTCATGGCGGGACTGATCAAGGGGGCCGTGGACAAGGGGGTCGAGTTCCGCCGCAACGCGCGGGCCCGCCGCCTCGTGATCGAGGACGGCACGGTCGTCGGGCTGGAATACGAGGCCGGGGGCAAGACCCGGACCATCGCCGCCCGCCGCGCGGTGATCCTGGCCAGCGGGGGGTTCGAGTGGAACGAGGAGCTGGTGAAGGACCATGTCGCCGGCCCGGTCGAGGCGTCGCTGAGCCCGCCGTTCAACGAGGGGGATGGTCTCATCATGGCGATGGAGGCCCGGGCGGCCATCGCCAACACGAAGGAGGCCTACTGGATGCCTGCTCTCGGCATCCCCGGCGAGGAGTACGACGGGCGGCAGCTCTACCGACTGACCGCTGGCGAGCGGGCCGACCCCCGGTCGATCATGGTCAACCGGGCGGGGAAGCGCTTCGTCAACGAGGCGCACAACTACAGCGACGTCGGGCGTGCCATGCACAACTTCGACGAGATGGCCTTCGACTACCCGAACCTGCCCGCCTGGATCGTCGTCGACGACGACTTCATGAAGCGGTACCCCTTCGGTCCGCGGCTGCCCGGCGAGCCCGTTCCCGACTGGCTGGAGACGGGGGCGACCCTGCGCGAGCTCGCCGGGAGGATCGGGGTTGACCCGGACGGTCTGGAGGCGACCGTCGAGCGGTTCAACGACCATGTGGCGAGGGGGTGGGATCCCGACTTCGGTCGCGGCACCAGCCGCTACGACCTCGCCTTCGCGGACCGTTCCCGCCGGGGCGCGCTGCAGACCCTCGGCCCAATCGAGAACGCGCCGTTCTACGCCTGTCGCGTCTACTCGGGTGTCCTGGGGACCAAGGGCGGAGCCAAGATCAATGCCCGGTCGGAGGTGCTCGACACGCGAGGTGAGCCCATCGACGGTCTCTACGCGGCCGGCAACGTCAGCGCCGGGTTCACTGGGATGGCCTACCCCGGCGGTGGCGGAACCGTGGGGCCGGCGCTCGTCTTCGGACACATCGCCGGTCGCAACGCCGCGGCGAGAGAGAACGCGTTCCAGGGCCGGCCCCGCACGCCGCCCGTTCCTGCCCATCCGTGCTCACCCGTGGCGACACCCGGTGTCCGCCCGTCACCTCGAGGATCGAAAGCTGACCGATGAGTGTTGAGATCACTGTGACCACCCGCACGGGCGACGTCCGCCTGATCGAGGGGGATGAGGGCATCAGCCTCATGGAGGCGATCCGCGACTCCGGCATCGACGAGCTGGACGCGCTGTGTGGCGGATGCTGCTCGTGCGCGACCTGCCACGTCTACGTCGACACCGAGTCCGCACACGAGCTGCCGCCGCTGACCGACGACGAGAACGACCTGCTCGACAGTACCGAGCACCGGGGGGAGACCTCGCGGCTGTCGTGTCAGATCCTGCTGTCGGCGAAGGTCGCGGGTCTGAAGGTGCAGATCGCCGAGGAGGAATGAGCGCCATGTCTGAGGGAGTGTCCGGTCACTCGGACGTCCTGATCGTCGGTGGCGGCCATGCCGGCGCCAACGCCGCGTTGTCGTTGCGCCAGCAGGGGTTCTCCGGCACGGTCACGATCGTCGGGCGCGAGCACGAGCCGCCCTACCAACGCCCACCGCTGAGCAAGGAGTACCTCGCCGGGGACAAGGCGTTCGAGCGGTTGCATCTCCGTCCGCGTGAGGTCTGGGGTGAGAAGGACATCGACCTCCGCCTCGGCCAGACGGTCGTCGAGGTCGACGCGGCCACGAAGACGGTGACGCTCGACGACGGCGCCCGGGTGGGCTTCGGGACGCTGATCTGGGCTGCGGGCGGAGACGCCCGCCGCCTGGTCTGCGAAGGCGCGGAGCTCGCGGGCGTGCACACGGTGCGGCACCGTGCCGATGTCGACGGGCTGATGGCGGCGATCGAGGCCGGAGCCCGGCGGGTGGTCATCGTCGGGGGTGGCTACATCGGGCTGGAGGCGGCGGCGGTACTCACAAAGCTCGGCCTCTCGGTGACACTCCTCGAGGCCCTGCCCCGTGTCCTGGCGCGCGTGGCGGGGGAGGAGCTGTCCTCCTTCTACGAGGCTGAGCACCGCTCCAGGGGCGTCGACTTGCGCACCGGGGCGGTGGTCGACCGGATCGAGGGCCGGGACACGGTCACGGGCGTCCGGCTCTCCGACGGATCCGTCCTGGAGTGCGACATCGTCGTCGTCGGCATCGGTATCGTGCCCTCCGTCGGGCCCCTGCTCGAGGCCGGTGCCGCCGGTGGGGTCGGTGTTGACGTCGACGGGGAGTGCCGCACGTCGTTGCCCGACGTCTACGCCATCGGCGACTGCGCGGCCCATGCGAACAGTTTCGCCGACGGCGCGGTCATCCGGCTTGAATCGGTGCAGAATGCGAACGACATGGCCGTGGTCGCCGCGAAGTCGATCTGCGGGAAGCCCGAAGAATACACCGCGATGCCGTGGTTCTGGTCGAATCAGTACGATCTGAAGCTTCAGACGATAGGACTGTCTACGAGTTTCGATACGACGGTCGTACGGGGCGACCCGGCACAGCGCTCATTCTCGGTAATCTATCTCCGGAATGGGCGGGTCATCGCTCTGGACTGTGTCAACGCGGTGAAGGACTTCGTCCAGGGCAGGAAACTGATCGAAAAGGCGTCCGCGGTGGCGCCGGCCCTCTTGGCCGACACGTCGTCGGCCCCTCAAGGACCTGCCCGCGGGGCTGGTTGGCCCCGTAGCCGGTCGCTCCCCTCGTCATTGGAAGGTGTCGATGTCTCAAAAGGTCCGTGGGGTCGTCTCTCTGAAGAAGAGTGAGCCGGTTACCGTCGAGACGATCGTCGTCCCGGACCCGGGTCCGGGCGAGGCCGTCGTCCAGGTGCAGGCCTGCGGGGTGTGCCACACCGACCTGCACTACCGCGAGGGCGGGATCAACGACGAGTTCCCGTTCCTGCTCGGCCACGAGGCCGCCGGGGTCGTGGAGTCCGTCGGTGAGGGCGTCACCGAGGTCGCCCCGGGCGACTTCGTCATCCTGAACTGGCGTGCGGTGTGCGGACAGTGTCGGGCCTGTCGGAAGGGCAAGCCCTGGTACTGCTTCAACACCCACAACGCCACCCAGAAGATGACCCTGCAGTCCGGGCGGGAGCTGTCCCCCGCCCTCGGGATCGGCGCATTCGCCGAGAAGACCCTCGTCGCCGCCGGACAATGCACCAAGGTCAACCCCGCGGTGAAGCCCCAGGTCGCGGGCCTGCTCGGCTGCGGCGTGATGGCCGGCATCGGCGCCGCGATCAACACCGGCGGCATCGGCCGCGGCGACTCCATCGCCGTCATCGGCTGCGGCGGGGTCGGGGACGCGGCCATCGCGGGCGCCCAGCTCGCCGGCGCCTCCACGATCATCGCCGTGGACACCGACGACCGGAAGCTGGAGCTGGCCAAGGGCTTCGGCGCCACGCACACCGTGAACGCGAAGGAGACCGACGCGGTCGAGGCCATCCAGGCCGCCACCGACGGGTTCGGCGCGGACCTCGTGGTCGACGCCGTCGGGCGGCCGGAGACCTGGAAGCAGGCCTTCCTCGCCCGCGACCTCGCCGGCACCGTCGTCCTGGTCGGCGTCCCGACGCCGGACATGACCGCCCCGGAGCTGCCGCTGATCGAGTACTTCGGCCGCGGCGGCGCGCTCAAGTCCAGCTGGTACGGCGACTGCCTGCCCTCGCGGGACTTCCCGATGCTCGTCGACCTGCACCTGCAGGGCCGGCTGCCGCTGGAGAAGTTCGTCTCCGAGACCATCGGGCTGGACGACATCGAGACCGCCTTCGCCAAGATGCACCACGGGGACGTGCTGCGCTCGGTCGTGGTGTTCTGATGGCGGGCATCGATCATGTGCTCACCTCGGGGACGTTCTCGCTGGACGGGGGCACTTGGGACGTCGACAACAACGTCTGGATCGTCGGTGACGACACTGAGGTGATCATCGTCGACGCCGCGCACGACGCGGAGGCCATCGCGGCCGCCGTCGGGGACCGGCGGGTGAAGGCGATCGTCTGCACCCACGCGCACGACGACCACGTCAACCAGGCCCCCGCGCTGGCGGACCGCTTCTCCGCGCCGATCCTGCTGAACCCGGCCGAGGCCCCGCTGTGGGAGATGACCTGGCTGGACCACAAGCCGGACGAAAGCATCGCGCACGGGCAGATCCTCACGGTGGGCGGCATCGAGATCGAGGCCCTGCTGACGCCCGGCCATTCGCCCGGCTCGACCTGTCTGTACATCCCCGAGCTGGGCACAGTCCTCACGGGCGACACCCTGTTCGCCGGCGGTCCCGGGGCCACCGGCCGCTCCTACTCGAGCTTCGACACGATCATCGACTCGATTAGTGGGACCCTCTTGACGCTCCCCGGCGACACCGTGGTCCGGACCGGACACGGCGACGCCACCGCCATCGGCGCCGAGGCTCCCCACCTCGAGGAATGGGTCGCCCGCGGCCACTGAGCGCTCGACGATCCGGGCTCATCCAGGCCCGACGCGCGCCGGGACGTTCGACGCAGGACGGAGAGGACATGCGGATCATCGCCATCGAGGAACACTTCCTCGATCTCGACATCGCGCGGGCGAGCAGGCCCGAGGCTGAGCGGCTCAGCCCCGCCTTCGCCGCGGCGTACGGCGCCGGCCAGGGGTACAACTACTCGCCAGCGCCCGAGGTGCTCCTCGACCTGGAGGAGGGGCGGGTCGCCGACATGGACGCCCACGGCATCTCCATGCAGGTCCTGTCCAGCCTTTCCACGCAGCAGCTGCCTGCCGACGTCGCCGTGGAGCTCGTCCGGAAGGTCAACGACCGCGCGGCGGCGGCCGTCGCGGCGCGCCCGGACCGCTTCGCCGCCTTCGCCGCGCTGCCGACGACCGTGCCGGAGGCCGCGGCCGACGAGCTCGACCGCGCGGTCGGTGAGCTCGGCTTCGTCGGGTCCATGATCAACGGCCGGACCGGGGACGCGTTCCTCGACGCGCCCCGGTTCGACGCCGTCCTGCGCCGGTCAGCGGAGCTGCGGGTGCCCGTCTATCTGCACCCGGGCGTCCCGCCGGTCGAGACCTCACGGTCGAACTACGAGGGTGGCCTCGACCCGATCGTCACTGCCCGCCTGCAGACGAGCGCCTGGGGCTGGCACGTCGAGACGGGCATCCACTTCCTGCACCTCGTCCTCGCCGGGGTGTTCGATCGGTACCCGGACCTGCAGGTCATCCTCGGCCACTGGGGCGAGATGGTTCCCTTCTTCCTCGAGCGCATCGAGGAGGCCCTGCCGCAGCAGATCACACACCTCGACCGCCCGGTCGGGGCCTACTTCCGCGAGAACGCCCACATCACGCCGAGTGGGATGTTCAGCCAGGCCCAGCTCCAGTTCTGCGTGGAGACGGTCGGGATCGAACGGATCATGTTCAGTGTCGACTACCCGTTCCTGGGCAATGACGGCGCGGAGGCGTTCCTCCGTCAGGCGAACCTGCCCCCGCTCGCCACGGAGAAGATCGCCCATCTCAACGCCGAGCGTCTGCTGGCGCTGCCGAGCTGAGCGCGGTCAGATCTCCTGCCAGTCCCGGCTGACGGTGAGCGACTGCAGCGCCACCTGCACGGTGGTGGAGCCTGGGCCGTCGACGCAGGCGAACCCGGCGGTGTAGTCACCGAGGGCGACCAGCCGAGGTGGGGCCTCGTCGAGCGACCACCGTTGGTACGTCGCGCGGGCGCGCAGCAGGGTCGGGTTCTCGTCGTCGACGTCGACGTGGACGGCGAAGAGCAGGTGTCGGGTGGCGCGGCCGGCGGCGAACACGCCGCCGTAGGTGGTCGCCAGATCGTCGCGCCCCCGGGTCGGGCCGCCGCCGAAGCCGACCGTGGCGTGCTCGAGGACGGCCAGGACGCCCTCGAGGCCGCGGGCGTCGACCGCGGCCAGGTACCGGGTGAGCGCGTTCTCGACGGCGTGGCGCGCGGCGGGGAGATGCTCGTGCAGGATCACGTGGGAACCTCGGGCGTCGGCAGGGTGCGGGCGCTGCGCGTCCTCACGCCCGGAGGGCACATCGCGTTCTGCGACATGCCCTCCGAGCCGTGACGACGCATCGATGTCGGGTGCCGGCCGGACTCAGGCCGGCTCGGCGGCCCTGGACCTGCGGGGCGGTCGTGGCGAGGACCTGCCGCACGCCCGGGGGTCCCCATGACCGTGTCGCGCACGGGCTGGTCGTGGGCGGTGAGCTGGCGCAGGTCGGCACTGATGGCGTGAGGGGGTGGGGAAGTGCTCCCGCGGGTCGAGCGCGATGGTGGCGTGCTGCAGCACGTTGGCCCGCCCACCCTCGTCCTCGTCCTTGTCGTGCAGGCGGCCGGCGGACACCACGGTGCCGTCGGCCATCGCCTGGGTGAGGATCCGGTCCAGACGGGAGTCCCCTCCGCAGCAGTGCTCGCGCACCTTCCCCTGGGTGTCGCGCACGGTGGTCTGCTGCGGTGGTCTGCCGCGGCGGCCGGTCCTCGCGCGGTCGGCGGGCGGCGGGCGCGGAGGAGGCCGTCGACCATGTCGTCGAGTAATTCGTGGTGTCCTGGCCGACGGTGCTGGCCCAGTCGGCGCCCGGCCCGTGCGCGTGGAAGGCGGCCAGGGAGCCCCTGCCTCCAGGCGCTGCATGTAGTCGTCTCCGCTCGTCTCGGCGTCCGTCCCGGCGCCCGTGCCCGTGCCCGTGCCTGGGCCCAGGTCGGTGCCCTTCCCGGCGCCCGTGCCTGTGTCTGTCCGGCCGGAGTGGCTTCGCTGGGCGCTCTGGCGCTTCCTTGCGAGTCTGCGTCGAGGCTGGGGCACGGGTCCGGCCTGCCTGGCGAATGATCACGGCCGCGCTGCCGCACTCTGCCACAACGGGCCTTACTCCATGGTGTGGTTCGGGCTGAACGGGGGGCTGGCACGCTCGTGGCCGGTGGGGGCCGGGGCATCTTCGCGGTGGGCCGTGTCCCGCACCACCGGCATGGTGGCCGGCGCGCAGCGGTGATCGTGGTGCGGTGGTGATCGTGGTGCGGCGTGGCAGGAGTGGTTCCTCCAGGACGCCGGCGTGGCGCGGGTTTTCCGGCGTGGTGGTCTCTGGGAGCTGGGGTGGGGGGTGTTGCTGGCCCCCTTGGGGGTGCTGGGGTTGGCCCCCGGTGTGGCGGGGGTGTTGGCGCCATGGCGCAGCATGACCCCTGGTCCGTACGTTTGAGCAGGTCAGTGCGTTGTTGGCCGATTCAGGACCGGAGTCTTCCATGTCTGAGACCGTCGCGCTGTCTGTGTCCACCGCACCCGGTGGCGCCGCCGGGCAGCGGGGGAGTGAGTTCACTGCGCTGCTGCGGAAGGTCAGGGGGCGGGGGCTGTTGGAGCGTCGCAGGGGCTGGTACGCGCGGATGATCGCCGTGAACCTCCTGGTCCTGGCCGCGGTGGTGACGGGGTTGGTCCTGGCCGGGGACACCTGGTGGACGCTGTTGTTGGCTGTGCCGCTGGCCGTCTGGTCTGCCCGCACCGCTTACGTCGGCCACGATGCCGGGCACGCCCAGATCGCCGTGGGCCGCCGGGCGAATCGCGCTATCGGACTGCTCCACGGCAATCTGCTTCTGGGCATGAGTTACGCGTGGTGGAACGACAAGCACAACCGGCACCACGCCAACCCCAATCACATCGAGAAGGACCCGGACGTCGGCGCCGGCGCGCTGGTGTGGACTGCGGAGCAGGCGGCTGTGCGCCGCGGGTTCGCCCGTTGGGTCACCCGCCACCAGGCGTGGCTGTTCTTCCCGATGCTGCTGCTGGAAGGCATTGCCCTGAAGGTGAGCAGTGTGAAGGACCTGTGGCGGCAGCCGGTGGGCGGGCGGGCTGTGGAGGGCGTGCTGCTGGCGCTGCATGCGGCCGGTTACGGTGCCCTGCTGCTGACCTGCCTGCCGGTGGGGAAGGCGGTGGTGTTCGGGCTGCTTCATCAGGCGCTTTTCGGGCTCCATCTGGGAATGGCTTTCGCGCCCAATCACAAGGGCATGGAGATGCCCGGCCCGGCGGGGGAGCGGTGGGGTCATCTGCGCCGTCAGGTCCTGACTTCGCGTAACGTGCGGGGCGGGCCGGTCACGGACTGGCTTCTGGGCGGGCTGAACTACCAGATCGAGCACCATCTCTTCCCGAACATGCCCAGGTGTCACCTTGGGCTCGTACAGCCTCTGGTGCGGGAACACTGCCGCAGTCTCGGGCTCCCGTATGCCGAGACCGGGCTGCTGGACTCCTATCGGCAAGGGCTGCGGCACATGCACGCGGTCGGCGGTGCGGCCCGGCCCGAGTGAGAGCGCGGGCGGCTGCGGGGACACCGGAGCCGGTCCGGGCGCGTGGCGGCCGGCGCGGGGTGGACGGGGTGACCACCACGGCGCCGTCCTCGTCCGCCCGGACGTGGCCGGCGGGTTGAGCGATGACCTGTCCGGGCTGGAGACCCGCTCGGGTGCAACGGGTCACGCAGCCCGTCGTGTTCGCGGTTTTGCCACGTGGCGGCAAGCCATTCGTCGAGAAGTTCCTGCAGCTGGGGCAGCGACCAGAGCGGTTGCTTGTCCAGGTTGCGGCCGCGGTGGTCGGCACTGCGTCCGGTGTGGCCCGCGCGGCGAACTGAGCGAAGAGCGTGCCGACGGAGTCAGGCATCTTCTCCACGTGCCCCTTCTGGAACGGGGACGCCGTGTGCGTGGGCTGGAAGTCGGTCTCCAGGAAGCGGCAGGACGCCTTGACGTGCCGGGGAGATGAACGCTTTGCCGTGATCGCAGACGATCATCTCTGGCACGATCACCGGCCTCGCGGCAGCGTGTTCCAGGCGTTCATCGATGTCCAGCAGCCGCCGGTGCGGCAGCACCGATCGCGACATCCGCAGGGCGTCGGCCCGGCCCGGCCGCATCAGTTCCGGGGTGACCGTGCGGGCCGGCGGCACGCTTGTGTCGACCGCCTTCGTGGTGGGCCGCAGCACCGCTGCGGTCACCGTCCTGGTCGTGACATCGACCATGCCAGTTGAGTTCGACTTTTCCGACCCCCCCGTCATCGAGGCGGACCAGCACGTCCAGCGGAGTGGAGTCGATCTGCACCACCTCGCCCGGCGCGAACACCGTCCACTGCCCGAACGGGGCCTTCGCCCCGTGGGCGCGCGAGCGCCGGTCGCGGGCCGTTCCCGAGACGGGACTGCCCTGCGACAGCTTGGCCAGCAGTCGGCAGAGCGTTGCTCGAGACGGCAGCCCAGCCGTCTCACCCTTCTCCCGCAGGATTTCGCCGGTCCGCCAGATGATGTAGGTGCCGGTGCGGGTGGAGTCGTCCTCGCCCTCTTTGATCGCCTTCCGCATGGCCTCGACCACCGCGTCATCGACTGTGCCGGACTGCGGCTTCCTGCGCACCGGGCGCCGGTCGGCCGGCCCCAGCAGCCCTTCGGCCTGGTAGCGACGGCGGAAGTTGCCGACCGTACTCCTGCACGCCGAGCTCCTCAAGGCCATCGCCCCGGAGTGGGCGTCCTTGCTCGCGCTGCCCTCCAACCGGCGCGGCCAGGACCTGTACGCCCGGCTCGGCTAGGAGTATGCCGGCCCCTACCGCAACACCGCCGACGGCCCCGAGTTCGGCCTGCTCCTCCTCAAGGTCGAGGACGCAGCCTGACCCCCTCCAGTACCGATGTTCACGAGAGGCGCTTCACCGCGGGCCGGGCGGCCCCTGCCGGTCCAGCTCCTCCTGGAGCCAGTCAGGCAGCTCAGCGCGGTCGGCCGGAGGGCTGGGGCTTGCAGTGTGCTGCGCGGAGAGCTCCCGCCCGGCACGGGGAGCTGGGTGGGAGCGGTACCGTCCCCTCCAGCCGTTCTTCAGCACAAGGGGACAGCGTTGCCTTCCAGGGAGGTCACCGGGCCCAATGAGCACACCGCCCTTCTGCGCACGCTCATCCAGTAATCGGCCGGTTCCAGTGGTGCCGGTGCCTTTCAGGCCTGACGGTCAGTGGAGGCACTCCCACTCGACGATCATCGCGCGCAGGTCGGCGCGATCGGTCCGTACCGGAAGGCTCGTGCCCGGCCGGACCTCGGCGGCGTGGTTGAACGGCACGCGCACGTGCCGGGTGACCCAAACTGGACTCTCTGCATGGCTCCTACTCGACCCCGAAGAGCCCCGTGAGTTCAGCGAAACTGAAGCCTGTTCAGCGGGAACTCGCGGGTCGGTCCGTGTGCATCAGCTGGGAGTGTCGGCCGGTTCGGTGGGAACGCGGGAGTTCATAGCTGCGAGGTGGCGGCCTTCCACGTGAACTGCGAGTGCTCGTGCCGCGGCTTCCTGGCCGACATCGCTGGCGGTCGCATAGAAGTTGAGGCCGAGCTCCTCCAGCGCTTCGGGAGCAACTCGTGCAGGGTCGTAGCCTGCTTCGGCGCAATGATCGAGCCAACTTTGCGATGTGATGGCGCATTTGTGGCTACATGCTGCTCACAGCCCCATAAACCTGACACCGCTGTGACCTGCGAGATCGCCAAAAGCCTGCGAAGAAAGTTACAGGAACCAGCGAGGGATTCACTGGAACCCGCGACATTTTCGCAGGTGAGAGGCGTATTGAGGATTTCTCTCGCTGCCGGAAAGCAGCTAGAGCCGGGCTCGTCGCCTTCGTCGGATGGATCGACGGGACACCCGAAAACACGGCCGGGTGTCCTGCGGATCTCTTCGCCGTGCAGCAGGAGGTGGCACGCGATGCCTGAGAGTCAGCAGTCGGCCCGGGAGCCCGAGTCGGAAAGCGCAGATCAGGCGGAGCGTCGCAAGAACCGGCGCCACGAGCTGTGGCTCAAGGTGCTGGACGTGGCGGGGAAGGTTGCAGGCAAGGCCCTCGACCAGCGGTAACCCCCGGACATGTCAAAGGCCCGGAGGAAGCCGGGCCCTGACCATGCGATGCACGCAATGAGTGGGTTCGTCCCGAGTTCTCTGGTTTGCAGACCAGAGGACAGCGTACTGATATTGCCCCACCTTGATCCTGCTGGTGGGGTTGCGAAAGATCAGCCCGGCCCGCTTGGCCCAGGCGAACAGCGAACGCAGGGCGACGAGTTGATCGTGGCGCTGGCGCCCGTGCAGCGTCTGGGCGTGGGCGAGGACGTCGTCGCGGGTCACCTCTCGCAGGTGGTCGTAGCGGTTCGACCACTCCAGCAAGGCTGGTCGGACCCGGTTGAGGTGGAGCCAGACCGTGCCTGATTGCCGCGGGAGGCTGCGGGGACCGCCATCGCGTAGGACTCGGGTCCACCGCTCGGCCTCCGAGCGGATGCCGGGTGCGAGGCCCTCCAGTCTCTCGGCGAGCCAGCGTTCGAAGGAGGGTTCGCTGTCGTCCTCGAAGATCCCCATCTCCTCCAGGACTGTGACTGTGTGGAGGACGGGAAGATCGCGGGTCCGGAGCAGGGCGAAGATCTCGCTGTGTCGGATGACGTCGCCCTCGACGTACCCGGTGAGGACGAGGGCCAGGCCGCGGTTGACGGCGAAGCGGATGTCGCGTCCCCAGCCCCGGGCCTCGGCAAGCTGGTGAGCGAGGTACTTCGCCCAGGCCAGCCAGGGGCTGACCAGGTCGGCGACGGCCGGGTCGAGTCGGCTGTAGTCCCGCGGGATCTGCTCGAACAGCGGCAGCTGCCTCCAGCCAGGATTCGGCCTCCAGGCCGGTGCGGGCGGCGGCTTGCACGAGGCACCCCACCGTCCTCCGTGCGGCCGAGGGGTGGGTACCGATCCGTGGCGGTGGTGCATGCCCATGAAAAACAGCTGGTGGTGCCGGACGGCGCCGAGCCGGTCCCTCACGTCCGCCTCGTCTGCTTGTTGGCCGGCGACGGCCTTGGCACTGAAGCGGGCCTGGCACCAGCACAGACGGCAGTAGTCCCACTTCAGCGGTTGGACACGGCGGCAGCCGACGCAGGCGGCTGTCTTGTGGCTGCGGCCGAACATGTAGCAGGCAGGGCAGAGGCGTCCGCTGAAGTTCCCCCAGGCCAGACAGCTGCCGCAGGAGTCGGTGGGCTTGCGATGGCCCTTCGGATACCGGCTCATGCTGGCGGCAGCGACCGGCCGTCGCGGCGCTTGGGGACCACCGCCGGGGCGACGGTTCTGGAGCCGACCGCGGCTTGGCCGACATCCTCTCGCCCGGGGCGGTTGACCTTCTCCGGCTCGGGAATCAGCAGGTCACCGATCTCGCAGCCGAGCACGACGCAGATGACATCCAGGTCCTCCAGCTTGAGGGAGACCGGCTGACCGGACCACAGCCCGGACATCTTCCCCGCCGAGATCACCAACCCGTGTTCGGCCAGGCTTCGTTGGAGCTCGGACGCCTTCCAGATACCCTTGTTCGCGGCGGTCAGCCGCAGGTTCCACCTCATCGGACCAGCCCTTCCAGCCGCTTCGCGGCCCGCTCGGTCCCGGCGACCCAGGCGTCCTCGACCCGGGTCTGCTGGACGTGGACGTATCGCATCGTCGTGGCGATCCAGGAATGTCCCAGAACCTCCTGAATTGCGAGCAGGTCCAGCCCGTTCGCATAGAGCTGGGATGCACAGAAATGCCGCAGGACGTGCGGCGTCAGCTTCTCGCCCCAGCCCGGCAGATGCGCCTTGGCCGCCCCCTTGAGCCCGCCGCGCAGGGCGTCGTCGCCCACCCGGCGCGAGGAGCCGTCGGCGCATCTGCGCTCGGAGGGGAACAGCGGGGCGCCGGGGCGGGTGTGGTCGTCGTCGAACTGGCCCCACACGTCCTCGATGAACCATCGCAGCGTGCGGTCGGCGCCGTTGATCAGCGGCACCATGCGCTCGCGCGGCCCAGATCCGCGGGCGCCCTTGCCGTGGCGGACGTGGAGCTTGCCGAAGCGGCCCAGGTCCCACTTAATGTCGGCCAAGTCGAGCTTGCACGCTTCGCTCACCCGCAGGCCGACCTGTGACATCAGCTTCGAGGCCGTGTAGTTCCGGGCGGTCGGGGCGAACTTGCGGCAGGTGGCCAGCTCGCCGCCCCAGCCGGTGAACAGTGTCTCGACCTCCGGCTCGCTCGGAGGGATCCGCAGCTGGGCGTCCTTGGCGCCTCGCGGCCGGTTCATCTCGTCGATCGGGCACTCGACTACCCGGCCGGTCATCCGGTGGATTTCGACCTTGTGCCGCAGCTCCAGGAACATGAAGTACGTGCTCAGTGCCTGTGACCGGCCCAGCCGAGTGCCGCTGGGCGAGTGCCGCAGCACCTTCCCGAAGTACGCGTCCGCGTCGGCAGGCTCCATGTCCCACAGGGGCCGGCCGAACCAGGTCCTGATCTGGTCCAGGTGCCCGACGTCCCCGCGGATCGTGCCGTCCGCCAGGCCGGCCGAGGCCCGCGCGAGGACGAACCCGGACAGCACGTCGGTCTCGAACCGCTCCAGTTCCTCCGCCGTCGCGGGCGCCCAGCGCTCACGCAGGTCCCGTACGACTGCCAGCGCCGCCAACCCGAGCCTCCTCGCCTTCGGCCCGACTGCGGAGGTCGGACACGGTGAGAACGCTTCAAGAATCCCGAAGTTACGTCACAAGACCACAGAGCACACGAAGGAGGAAGAACCCCCTGGCCACAGGGGCAAGGACTCAGCGGGGCTCAGGGGAACTCCCGGGATGTCGCACACCATGAGGTCGGCCCGGGTCCCGCTGGCCGCCGCGCACGCGACGACGGGGCTGCACACGCTGCTCGGCGTGATCTCCGCCAGCCAGGACGCGGTCGCTACCGGAGACGTGGACACGCTGGCGGCGCAGGCGGGGCAGCTGGAGGCGGCCCGGGAGCCGTTGCAGAACGCGATGAACCCCCCTCCTGCCCCCGGGACAGCGCCGGCGGCGGTGTGGACGGCGTGGCCAGCCATGACACGAGTTGGTCGATCGCTATGCTCGGCTTGGTATGAACGGGGTGGGGGTAGGAATGGCTTCCGATGTAGAGCTGACGATCACGACGGGCACGGCGAAGTTCGCTCTGGAGGACCAGCGCTGGTTAGATCAAGTAGCGACACTGCACGCCGCCCTGCGCGGGGAGGCCGGGACAATATCCCGGCGAGGTGTCCCGGAGCCAGGCGCGAAGGGTGCTGTGGAGGCCGTGATCCTCGCCCTGGGCTCGTCCGGCGCGTTGACCGCTGCGGTGGCGTGCTTCCGGACCTGGCTGGCGCGGGACAAGACACGGGCCCTGACGGTGACGTGGACCGATGACCAGGGCGCCGAGCAGACGCTGACGGTCACCGGCAACAACGTCGATCAAGCATCATTCCAGGCCCTGGCGGAGGGCGTCGGCAGGCGTCTCGGAGCCGACTGATGCCGGCCGACCCGCACTACCGCGCGTTGCTGATCGGAAACGCTACTTTCCCTCGCGACCCCCATGCGCTGCTGACTCTGCGCGGACCGTTGGTCGACATCGAGAAACTCGGACAAGCACTGACCGATGACAAGGTCGGGCTGTTCCCTCCTGACAACGTCCTGTCCCTGCCGGACAAGGGAGTTCAGGAACTGCGGGAAGAGCTAGACCAATTCTTCACCACTGCAGGGCGCGAGGACGTGCTGCTGCTGTATTACAGCGGCCACGGCCAGCTCGATGAACACGGGCGCCTGTACCTGTGCGCCGGCGACACCACGCCGGACCGGCTCCGCGCCACGACGCTGAGCGCCGCGGAGATCAACAACATGATCGACAGCTCAGCCGCCGCGACCACTATCATCGTGCTCGACTGCTGCCACAGCGGCACGTTCAAGACAGGCGCCAGCCTGGCCTCTCCGGTGGCAGGCAAGGGCCGGTACGTCCTGGCCAGCAACAGGGCCACGCAGCTCGCACGCGATGCCGAAGTAGAGGGGCAGCCCAGCCCATTCACCGGAATGCTCGTGCACGGCCTGCGGCACGCCCAGTCCACCAGCTACCTCACGGTCCGTGAGCTCTACGACCAGGTGCACCACTGGATGACCAAGAGCACCCCCCTGCCCCCACAGCTGAGCTTCGCCGGGGAGGGCGACGTCGCCATCGCCCGCCGAAAGAAGAACCGTCCTCGGCCAAGACCCGCGATCCCCCCAGCGCCTGACCTCCTGCGCGCCCCCCTTGCCGGCATCAGGAAGAAGCCGACTGCCGAACCCGCCACCCAGACGCCCTCCCCGCGTCACCTCGAATCCGACCCGCCGCCGACCACGCGCGGATCAGTGACACTCATCGAAGGGCGCGGAAGCACAATCTGGGAGTGGGCCGGCAACTGGGGCTATGCCGGCCCCTGGAGCATCCTGTTGCTGGTGATACCCGCGTACTACCAGTTTTTGGCGTACCACATGGTGCCTACTGTGTGGGACTTTCTCGGCATAAAGTTTAATGGCCCGGACGAAAACCTGTCCGGGGGGATCGGGCTGCAAGCCGTACAGCTCGTTCTCTTCCTCACCCTGATATTTGGTCCCTGTACGGTCGTCCTGGGGGTCATTGGTGGACTCATAGGAGTTTTGGCGTCGCCGTTGAGGCTGCAGGTCGATGGTGTCGCCCTCTCCAAACTCGGGCGCGGCGGGAAGGTGGTGGACCGAAGCTGGGACGACATCACCAAGGTATACGTGAAGGCCGGCACGAAGGCACTCACCGTGCGCATCGCTCCGGGGACCAAGCAAGCAGACTTCGACAGCTGGGATATTCGCCCCGCTAACCCGCTGGCGGCGAGAGAGTTCATCCGTCTCGTCCGGTTCTATGCCTCCTCGAAGTTCGAAGACCCAAAGCCGGACAGCAGCAAGTAGGCCCCGGATTCCGCCCAGTCGTGCCGGGGCCCCTTGTGAGAATGCTCGCCGTGCCGACGCCCCGTCCCGGGGCCAGCTGTTGGAAACGCGCTCAGTGCTGCACCTGGTGACCCTCGGCGCCGAAAGCGGCGAGTACGGCAAGATTCATACCAACTGGGGCCTTGAGTACGGCGCCGTCACCACTGCCCAGATCATCCGCGGCTGACCCCTGCCCTCACCCGCGGCGCCCTGCCCCGATTCAGACACCCGGGGGCAGCCCTTGGGACAGCAGCAGTCCGCCCTTCAGGGTGATGCCGCGGCGATCCGGTCGGAGTATGTCGCGGTGCGCCTTGCGCCCGGCCGGGGTGGAGCTGTCGTCGGCGAGGGGATGCACTGCTCCAAAGCGGCATGGTGGAGCGCGAGCGAGGCGGTGACACGCACCGAGTAGCCCTGCCCCTGGTGCTCACCGCCGAATGCATCGCTCCTACCCCAACACCAAGATCAAGGAGTTCCGGAGGACAGGCCGATGGCCCGAACGCCGGCGGGCACCACGATGAGCCTCAGGCAAGCAGGCCCTGTGAGAGGCCGGGGTGGGGTGAAGCTTCCCCTGGTGACTGGACACCTGGAGACTGGAACATGAGGTTCCGGAGGAAGTAGTGCCAGGTGGGTAGTCAGTACTCGAAGCGGTATTCGGAGGAGTTCAAGCGGGACGCGATCGCGTTGGCCCGTTCCTCCAGCAAGACGATCACGGAGGTCGCGCGGGATCTGGGGTGAGCCCTGAGAGCCTGCGCGGCTGGGTCAAGCGTGACCGGATCGACCGTGGTGAGAGCGGGGCGGGTGAGCTGACCAGCGCCGAGCGCGAAGAGCTCAAGCAGTTGCGCAGGCAGAATGTCGAGCAGCAGAAGACGATCGAGATCCTGAAAAAAGCTGCGGCCTTCTTCGCCCAGGACAGCGACCGGTGAACGAGGTCTGCCGGTTCATCGCTGCGGAGAAGGCCACGTATCCGGTGGCCCTGCCGTGCCGTGCCGTGCCGTGTCCTGGCTGTGGCCCGCTCCTTATGCCTGGCTGGAGGCCGAGGAGGCGCGGCAGGAACGCGAGCGCGCGGATGAGGCCCTGGCCCACGAGATCACAGTGATCCACCTCGCTTCGAAGGGTGCCTACGGTGTCCCGCGCGTGCACGCCGAGCTGCGGCGACTGGGCCGGACCATCAACCGCAAGCGGGTTGAGCGGATCATGCGCGAACGCCGGATCACCGGTGTCACGCGCCGAAAACGCCGCTCGCTGACCCGCCCCGACCGGCAGGCACGGCCGGCCCCAGACCTGATCGGGCATGATTTCACCGCCACCCGGCCAGGCACCCGGCTGGTCGGGGACATCACGTACCTGCCCACCCGCGAGGGCTGGCTGTACCTGGCCTGCTGGCTGGACCTGGCTACGCGCGAGGTGGTCGGCTACGCGATGGCCGACCACCACCGCGCCTCCCTGGTAGTCGACGCGCTGCGGACGGCCCACGGCCGGGGCGACCCATAACCCGGCCGCATCATGCACAGCGACCGCGGTAGCGAATACACCTCGGCTGAATTCCGGGCCGAGATAAGCAGGTTGGGACTTCGGCAAAGCACCGGCCGGACCGGCTCATGCTTTGACAACGCCGCAGCCGAGAGCTTCTGGGCCGTACTCAAGGAAGAGATCGGCATCCGGCTCTGGCCCGACCGGGCCACCGCCCGCGCCGAGGCCTTCGCCTTCATCGAGACCTTCTACAACCGGCGCCGCCTCCGCAAGCACCCTCTCTTCGGGTACCTCACACCCCACGAGACGCGACAGCGGTTCCGTAACGACCACGTACTCGCAGCGTAGAAGAAGAGTGTCCAGGACCACGACCCTGCTGGCCAATTCACATGGCGGCTGCGAGTTCGCGGCGGAGGCGCGTGAGGCGTGAGGTCCAGGCTCCGGAGGGTGGGATACCGGCGAGCCAGGCGTCGGTGCGGACGAGGTTGAGGGCGGTCGCAGTCAGCATGTGCTGGAGATGAGTGCGGGCGAGCCCGCGGTAACGGGCCCGGTGGACATCACAGCGGCTGGACGCCTGGGCCATGGTGCTCTCGACGCCGGCCCGCAGCGCATAGCGCTCCTTCCACGCGTCGGTGGCCTGCTCGGCGCGGATCCGCTGCTGTGTCTCCAACTGCTCACGGGGCCGGAAAGTCATGGCGCGCGCGTTGCGCTCGGAGCGGGTGCAGCGGGATCGGTCCGGGCAGGTGGTGCAGTCCGGGAGACGGAAGGTGACCTGGATGATGGGGAGTCCGTCGCGGCTGTGGGCTTCGCGCCAGTACCGGCTCTGTTTGCCGTTGGGGCAGGTGACGTGCCGGTTGTCGAAGTCGATGGTGAAGTCGCGCAGGTCGAACGCGTCGGGGTCGCGGGCCTGCCAGCCCGAGTCGGGTGGGAGCGGCCCGGTCAGAGTGATGCCGTTGTTCGCGGCGGTGATGACGTGGTCGACGCTGACGTAGGCGGCGTCCACGAGTTCCTCCTTGGGCGCCCGCCCGGCGGCCGTGAGGGCCTGGTGGCGTCCAGCGGTGGTCTCCACGTCCGCGCGGCTGGCCTCGGTGGTCTCGACGTGCACGATCAGGCGGGGCTTGTCGGGCGTGGCGGTCTCGGTGAAGTGGGCCTTGTAGCCGCGCCAGGCCATGCCCCGCTTGATGCTGTAGCGGGCCTCGGTGTCGTACGGGCTGCCGATCGAGAGCGATCCCGGCGGCAGGTCCTTGGCTGCCCGCAGCACGCAGGCCCCGTTGTCGGCGCACTGGTACTGCTGGACCCAGACCTGTCGCAGCACCTGTACGGCGGGAACTTCCCGGATCCAGCCCGGCGCATGCGCCGCGTAGGCGGCGGCCAGCAGGCGCCGGCCATCCTGGCCGACCGTGCGGGCGAGCGCATCACGGGTGGCCTCGGTCCTCGGCAGCCGATAGTCGCTGGCCCGCCGCTCGTAACGGTCCCACCAGTCGAGCGAGGTGTGCAGGATCAGCCACCCAGGCGCGGCTGCCGCCAGGGCCTCCAGCGCGGCCCGCATGGTCTCCACCACGAGCTCCAGCCGGTTAAGCAACCGGATATTCGCCACCACGTGCGTGGCATCGGTGCGCTGCACACCCCCGGCCCCGAGCAGCTGCCGTTCGGCGAGCAACTCAAGGGTCCGCTCCAGAAGACGGCCCGCGGACTCCTGCTCGACCAGGCGGGTACGGAACTCGCTGAGCACGGAAGAGTCGAAGCCGGCATCGGTCAACTCCAGCCCCAGACAGTACTTCCAGTCGATCCTGCCGCGTACCGCGTCGGCGGCCTGCCGGTCGGTCAGTCCCTCGGCGTACTGCAGAACCGCTACCATCCCCAGGAACCCCGGCGACAAGGCCGGATGCCCTCGTCGCGCAAACAGATCGGCGAACTGCGCATCCGTGAAGATCTCACCCAGCGCGTCCCGGACCCGCATCGCGAACGTCCCACGCGGGAAGGCGGCACGAGCCACCACAGCCGTCCACTCCGGAACCTCACGCACAGACCGCGGCCACATAGACATCGAGGAACCCCGTTCATCGGCTCCCCGCGCCAGACTTACGCATCCGTGATCCCCCGTCGAAGAACAGCTGAACCGCCATGTGAATTGGCCAGCAGGGTCGACCACGGGGAAACTTCACCTGTGCCCCGGTGCTGAGGTGGTACTGGTGCGCCAGGATCCGCACCTTGGCGGGGTGACCGTCGCAGCGGTTGTCCGCGACCGACATGCTGACCCTGGCGGAGTAGTGGCTCTGGAAGGTGACGGTCGCGCTGCCGCAGGCCCCGGAGAAGCAGATGTCCCGGCGTTGTGCCGCGGCCTGGGTCTGGGCGGACGGCTGGTCGGCCTGCGCCGACGCGGTCCGGACAGCCCGGCGCCCAACGCCACGGCCGCTGCTGTGAGTGCGAGCCGCTTGTGCATGCTCATATCCGATTCCCTTCTGTGTTCGGCTTCGTCATCCATCTCAGCGGCTGGTGATAAGGGACCAATCAATCTCTTCTCACTGCGGCCAGTCACACCGGATTCGTTCCTGTCGCAGGTGTCCAAGCTCTGGCAAGCATGGACGGCTTGCCGCTGGCAGCAGCGACGTGCAAGGCCGCCGGGCGACCGGACTTTGAGGCGGACTTTCGGCTGGTTGTTCTGG
The DNA here is from genome assembly GCF_000147815.2 of Streptomyces violaceusniger Tu 4113. NCBI lineage: Bacteria > Bacillati > Actinomycetota > Actinomycetes > Kitasatosporales > Streptomycetaceae > Streptomyces > Streptomyces violaceusniger. The sequence continues at coordinate 5,122,507 of NC_015957.1, forward strand.
CCGTGAGCGGTATTACTCCGGGCTACGGTGTGTTCTTGGCATGACGGCCGGGGCGGGAGGGCAGCGGAGATGAAGCAGGCAGTCTTCGTGCAGGCCTGCGAGGAGCGCCAGTGGGGTCAGCCTGCGGTCTTCCTCGAGGCATATATGCAGCGGTGGCCGAGCGGTTGGGAGAGCCGCAGAAGGTCACCTCGCGGCAGTTTCATCGGTGGCGGCAGCCCGATCCGCCGTGTCCACGGCCCTCGAGTCAGCGTGTACTGCAAGAGATGTTCGGAATGCCGCTCGAACAGCTTGGCTTCACTGTCCCCCCCCCCGCCGGCGACCCGCGGCTACATCTCCTGCCGTGTCCGGCACCTCAAGGACGGCAGGTCCGCAAAGACCGGGGCAGGACAGCCCGCCCCGTCAGTCCGCCCCGCCCCACAAAGAATCTTCTGCCCTGCTGCGCTTCGCAGTGCTGGGCCCGGTGCGGGTCTGGCGCGGAAAGCGGATGCTGCCGCCCGGCCAGCCGCAAGAGCGCGCTGTGCTGTGTGCGCTGCTGCTGCGCCAGGGTCGGACGGCGACCTCAGACGAGTTGGTGGACGCGGTGTGGGGGGAACACTCACCGCGTCGCGCGATCGCCGCACTGCGCACGTACGCTTTCCGGCTGCGCAAGGTGCTTGGCCCCGACCTGGTGGTTTCTGATGCCGGTGGCTACGCGGTCCGTATACCACCCCAAGCACTGGACTCACCGAATGCGAGGCATACGAGGCGGCCGCGAAGCGCGCCAGAGCAGAAGGCGACCTATCCGGCGCCCAGAACCTCCTGCGCCGGGCGGCGGCCTTATGGAGCGGTGAGCCGCTCGCTGGGGTCCCTGGCCCCTACGCGTACACCCAGCGCAGCCGCCTTGCACAGCGGCGCTTGGCGCTTCTGGAAGCTGGCGTAGAACTCGACCTCGAACTGGGCCTGCACACAGAGGCCGTCTCAGAACTCACCACGCTATGTGCCGAAGGCCCTATGCGGGAACGACCGCGCGCACTGCTGATGCTGGCCCTGTACCGCAGCGGACGACGAACCGAGGCACTCGGCGTGTACAACGACACCCGCCGCATCCTCGCCGACGAACTCGGCTTGGACCCAAGCCCCGAACTCGCGCGACTTCATCAACGTATCCTGCGCGCAGACCCCACCCTCGCCGCCCCCCAGGGAGACCCGGCCAGCGGGGGAACCGCGTGCCCGGCCATGCCGCGCCCGGCACAGCTCCCGGCAGCACTGACCGACTTCACAGGCCGCACCACCATCATGGAGACCATCCGGGAACGGCTGCTGCAGGCTGTACCTGGGCGCCTTTGGACTGCCGCAGGCGGCTCCCGGTAGCCATCGGGAGTGGCAAGTCCTACTGGCCGATGCACAGAACCGGGGCCAGGCGGTCGCCGGAACCGTGTTCTTCGCCTGCACGAGCTGACGGCAGGCCACAAGGTGCAATCGCTGCTCAGGAAATACGGCATGAGGCGCGGGCGGCGTGAAACCGTTTCGGCTGACAGGCTTCCCTGAACGTTAGGCCACATCTCAGCATGATGGCCGCGGAGTGCTTCCGGAGAACCACTCACATGAGCAGGAAGCCGAGCAGTCGGGAGACGAGGGGACTGTAAAACGTTCGGTGTAACTCCCGATCATGGAAGATACATCGATGACCAGTGAGAACGTGTCCGGCTCTGTCGAGCCCGTGGAGGCTGTGCCGGCGAAGGCCGTGGACGACCAGTTGATCGACGAGCTGGTGGGCCGGGCCCAGGCCGGGGGTCTGCAGTTGACTGGTGAGGGCGGGCTGCTGCAGCAGCTGACCAAGCGGCTGTTGGAGTCCGCCCTGGAGGGTGAAATCACCGACCACCTCGGCTATGACAAGCACGACCCGGCGGGCAAGAACGGCGGCAACTCCCGCAACGGCAAACGCTCCAAGACAGTCCTGACCGACGTCGGACCTGTGGAGATAACCGTGCCCCGCGACCGCGACGGCTCCTTCGAGCCGAAGATTGTCAAGAAGCGGCAGAAGCGTCTGACCGGCGTCGATGAGATGGTCATCTCGCTGGCCGCGAAGGGCCTGACCACCGGCGAGGTCCAGGCCCACCTGGCGGAGGTCTATGGTGCCGAGGTCTCCCGCCAGACAATCTCCACCATCACGGACAAGGTGCTGGAGGGCATGGCCGAATGGCAGAGCCGCCCCCTCGACGCCGTCTATCCGGTGGTCTTCATCGACGCCATCCACGTGAAGATCCGCGACGGCGCGGTCGCCAACCGGCCCGTCTACGTGGCCCTGGCCGTCACCGCCGAGGGCCGGCGCGACATCCTGGGACTATGGGCCGGCGACGGCGGCGAGGGCGCCAAGCACTGGCTGCACATCCTCACCGAAATCAAGAACCGCGGCGTCAGTGATGTGCTCATGCTCGTCTGCGACGGGCTCAAGGGCCTGCCCGAGGCAGTGGAGACCCTCTGGCCGCGGACGATCGTGCAGACCTGCGTGGTGCACCTGCTGCGGAACTCCTTCCGCTATGCCGCCCGCCAGGACTGGGACAAGATCGCCAAGCTTCTGAAGCCCGTCTACACGGCGCCGACCGAAGAGGCCGCCCTGGAGCGGTTCGCCGAGTTCGCCGATGCCTGGGGCCGGAAGTATCCGGCGATCGTGAAGCTGTGGGAGAACGCCTGGGAGGAGTTCATCCCGTTCCTGCGGTTCGACACCGAGATCCGCCGCATCGTCTGCACGACGAACGCGATCGAGTCGGTCAACGCCCGCATCCGCCGGGCGGTCAAGGCTCGCGGCCACTTCCCCAACGAGCAGGCCGCCCTGAAGTGCGTCTACATGGCGATCATGTCCCTCGACCCCACCGGCAAGGGCCAGGCACGCTGGACCATGCGTTGGAAGACCGCGCTGAACGCCTTCGACATCACCTTCGACGGCCGCCTCTCCGCAGCCCGTCAGTAACCATCAGCCCCAGTTACACCACTCGTTTGACAGACCCGAGACGAGCCGTCGGCCCTGACCACAAGGCGGTCGACCTGCTCGATATCGACGACGACACCGTCACTGCGGTTCAGCTCGCAGACTGCTGCTCCGCCGACTTCTCCTCCGTGGCAGTTCCGGGAGCCTCTGGGGCGGTGTAGAAGACGGACGCGCCCTGCTTGGTGCGCTGGGCCTGGTTCTTGGCCACGAGGTTTTCGAGCGTGGTGCGCACGACGGTGGTCTTGACGTTGCGCTCGGGGTGCTGCTTGTCGAGCGCGGCGGTGATTTCGGCTGCGGAGCGAGGCTCGCCCTGGCCTGTCAGGTGCTCGCGGACCAAGCCGACGAGGGTGGGCTGGGCCGATCGTGCGGCGGATGCCTCGGACGCGTTCTGCTGGCGGGCCGGGTTGGCGGACTTCTTTGCCCGGGGCTGCTTGTCGGCCTTCGACGCCGCAGTCTTCTTCTTGCGGGGCGCGCGCACTGCTGTGCTGGACTCGGATACAGCGGGCGCTGATGCTGAGGTCCCGATGGCCTGCTGGATGTTCACCAGGACGGTGTGGTCCTGCTTCAGAGCGATCAACTGTGCTTTCAGCGCGTCGATTTCACCGCTGATTCGTTCCTGTTCCTTGAGGTTGCGCTTGAGGTCATCCGCAACCTGCGTGCTGTACTGCGAGGTCAACTGGGTGGGCGGAGCAGTGGTTTCGGGCATGTGCTTACATCCCTTTCTGGGTGCCACGGCCGACGAGACGCAGCTCGTGGCGTAGGCGCATCTCATGCGTGTGCTGTGGGGCCTGCTGCCAGGTGTGCCGGGAGCAGGTACTCCCGCACGGCAATGTCGTAGTGATAGTACGGAAAAGGCATGTGTTTTGCTCTGCCGCGTGACGCAGACGCAGCGGGTCCGAAGTCTGGTGATGGTCAGCACGCACCTGCGACGGCATGCCGGTGAGGAGCCAGGCAGGCTGACGGGGGCAGCTCATCGGCGTCTCGCAGACGATTCCGGCGCAGAGTGTGCCTCATTCACTGCTGCACAGCCGGCCTGCTCCAAAGGTTGCCTTCTTCCCGGCACCGGACGCCAGGGCCCCATCTGCAGGCGCTCGCACGACTCGGGCGGCGACGGCACAGCCGCGTTGCACACTGAGGCGTGCGTAGCGAAGATCGTGGACGCCGTGTGCCGCCTGGAGGCCGCCACCGACGACGACTACGGACTCGTCCCCCGGCCCGACCCAGCCCTCGCCGCCGAATTCGAAGAACACTCGCGTAGCCAAGAAGAAGTTCGCGGAGCGAGGCCCGTCTTACCTCTCTCGACCTGCCGACCAAGCCCGCCACCGCCCGGAGACGCTGGCGGTGGTTCAACAAACCCACCAACGCGGTTACACGGTGACGCGCCGCCGGGCCTCTCAACATGTGCCGGGCTGCGGTGGTCCGGCACATTTCTGGGAGGGCAACCGGGTTGGATACAGCAACCGTCATCCTGACGATCGCCTCGATCGTCACCGGCAAGGTCTGTCTGCTCGTCGGGGTGTGGCTTCGTCTGCGGTGGCGGACTCGGCACGAGCATGTACAACGCGAGCACCTCACCTCGTTGACCCGGTCGATCGTGCAAGGTGGTCAAGGGGAGGTCGTGGAGCAGCGGCCCGACGGACACAGGGTCCGCATCAAGATCACCAGGGGTTCGGTGGAGAAGAACGCGGCGTGAGTATCCATGACCGTGGTGCTGAGCGGGCAGCGGCCCCACAGGCCTTTTCTGCGTTCTACCGTGACACATCAAGCCGTTGATCGCGTATGTGATCGTCAGCGGCGCGCCTGCGGCGATCGCTGCGGAAACCGCCCAGGACTGCATGATCGAGCTGTTCAAACGGTGGGAGCGCGTCAGTCATCCGCGGGCTTACGTCTACAAGGCTGCGGTACGGATGTGGGGCCGTCGGGCCGCGAAGGTGCGGATGGAAGCGCCCGTCGACGCGTTACCCGAGTCGACGTCCCTGGTGCCCAAGCCCGATGCGCTGGCGGAGTTCGAAGCCCGGCACGAGATGCTGCAGGTGCTGAAAGCCTTGCCCCCACGGCAACGGCAGGTCCTGCTGTTGACACTTCAAGAATTCACTCCGGCCGAGATCGCAGAGCAACTGGAGCTGGACGCAGGAACGGTCCGCGCCCACCTGATGAGAGCCAGCCGAGCCGCTGCTGCCCGTTTCGAGGAGGGGGAGGAGGAGCAGTGACCGACAACCAGCGTGTCTATCTGCACGCGGAGCTCGAGGGTCAAGGCAATCAGCCGCTGGTACGTCCGAAGGACGGGACTAGCGGCCGGACCCGGCGGCGCTACCAGGTCGCTATCGAGGCCCTGGTGAGCACAACGGCCGACCCTGCTCAGGTCGCAGATCTGCTTCCCGGTCAGCAGCGCATCTGCGACCTGTGCCGGGAGGTCAAGTCGGTGGCCGAGGTGTCGGCGCTCCTGTCGATTCCGCTCGGAGCCACCCGCCTCCTCGTCGCCGAACTCGCTGCGGCTGGCCTGGTGGCCGTCCACCAGGCGGGCGACGGCAACGCCAGCGGCCCACCAGAGGTGACGCTACTCGAACGGGTGCGCAACGGGCTCCGCAACGACGAAGCAGTGGAGCGGTGGCTCGCGGATAGCTGCCAAGCGGTGGTCGAGGACCTCGGCCACGCCCTGGACACAGAGGCAGGCCTTCGTGAGGTGCTGCTTCAGCACCACCACGACGCCGCCGTTGACAGTCTCGAGGATGTTCTGGACATCGAGGCCGGACTGCGCGAGGCCTTGGGAGTTCAAACCGATCTCGACAGCTGAGAGACCTGACCCGGTCAGCAGCGGTCCGCGAGGTGAAGGCGGTCTGGGACGGGGTGATGTCAGCTCCACGGCTACCGCCGTCTGCCGGGGGAGCGGCATCTGGGTGGGCGGTGGTTGACGGTGGAGCAGGCTGCTGTCGGGGGTGTCGTGGTGGCGAGGCGCGCAGCGGGCAGAGGGCGTCTCCGCAGAGCGATTCGTGGTTCATTCGGCGGACTGTGTAGCTGACGGCGGCTTACCGTCGCGGGCTGGCGGGTCGGCCCGCCTGGCGGCCGCTCCAGGTCGCCGAACCACAGCTCCGCGAGGGCCGCCCTTACGCCCTAGCCGTCGTCGCTCTGGGGTCAGCGTGGTTCCGCGCCATCACCACCCCTGCTCCGGGCTCTTCTCGTCACCCGCGAGAGTGAAACGCGGAGCAATTGATTGACGGACAGCGAGCCAATCGGTCGCAGTCTGCCGCCCGGGGGCCGACCGTGGGAGGGCTTGTGACCAGCGTCGATGTTGCTGCGGCCGCTCTAGCTGTCGGGCGGTGGGGATCACCGGCGGACTGCGTGCCCTGTCAGACCCGCTCCGTACGTTTCTGCCGCCAGCGCGCCACACACCGTGAGGCGCTACCGCATCAAGCGAGGAAAGAGATCACTGTGGATGAGCCGACTGTCACCGTGGACAATCTGCCGGACTTCATCAAGCAATGGGCCGCAGACCACGACGGGTTCCTGCTGCCCGCGTTATCGGCGTCGGACAGCCAGTACGCAGTGCAGCTTGGTCCTCAGGACATGGGCATCGAAGGCTTCTGCCACCTGGCATCCACTCTCGGAGTACGTGTCCTCTACCAGGACATCGACTGCTTCGACGTCGGCGAACACGTCGACTGTTACACCGCCCCCAACGTACACACCGACAGCGAGAAGCAGGAAGACAAGCCCTTGGACGATGCTGTCCAGCAGGCCCTGACTACCATCCGGACCAAGGCCCGCCCATACGACGGCAAGACCGCCCGTGTCGAGGTGAGTTTCGTGCACGGCGCCGTCGCCCACATCTGGGAAGCGGTAGCACCCTGGTACACCGCATTAGTCGCCGAGTGTGACGACGTCCATGTGCTGCAGCGCAGCGCCCAACAGGAACAGTACGAGGACCGGCACCAGGCCAGGGTGGCAGAGCGGCAGGCAGACGAAGAGCAGCAGGCAACCATGGCCGCGCTCCTGGCTGAACGCCCCGATTTCCGCTCGGCCAAGAACGCAGGAGCACGCCGCGAGATTGCGGAACACGTCTTCCCCAAGCCGCAGGACAGCGAAGATTACCGTCACTCCTTCCGGCTCAACCGCGCTCTCGCGACCGCCCACGCCGCCGTCCAGGCAGCCGCCCGGGGGGTCTACGCGGAATATGAGTGTCGCCTCGATGAGTTGGCCGAGGAGCTGCTGGTCAGTGGCAAGCTTGATCAGGCAACGGGTGCAGGGCCTCGTAGAATCCTGGCAGCCGACTTCCTCACTGAGCGCTCTGGGGGATACCCGCCGCCCGGCCGCACAGTGACGCTCTTGCTCGCCCGGCCGCCGCTGAAGCCGGGCAAGGCCCCGTCCTCCAGCGCGCTCTCATTGCCGCTGACCTGAGACAGGGAGCAGCTTGCGGTGGCCGCCGCCGGAAAACGCAGCCAAGGACCGGCGGTGGCCATAGCCGTCGGGCTGGCCTGTATGTATGCGCGCATACAGCGCCTCGGATGTACGCCGGACGTGGGTGCGGCGACGTCGACGAGGGCACCGGGACCCCGGGAGCGAGCAACCGGGCCAGTGATGCGCCGTCCGCCACGGTCAGGGCGAGTCGGCGCCCGGCACGGGTGCCGAGCGACGAATGCGAGGGTGTCGCGGCGACCCCGGTCCTGATCGTGTATCAGTGCGCTGCGGAACGCCGGTTTCCCGCGCTTCATATACAAAGCGCACCGTTTACGGATCACCTCCCGTGGCACGAAAACAGACCGATGCAGCCATTGACCTTGGTGGGGCCGCTGAAAGCTGCCCCGGCCACCCGGGTGTCCGACAGTTCGCCCACGCGCCGCTGCCGCTGGACCTCGATACGCCACACCGCCTGCCTGTGCACGGAGGTGGCACCGCGCAGGCCGGGCCACCTCGGGTCGGCCATCCGCTGGGCCCGCAGCGTTTCGTGATGGGCCGATGGGCTTTGACTCGTGGCTGCGGCCGGGGAAAGCGGTGTCGGGCGGGGCGGAGGTGAGTTGAACGCAATTCTCGCTGGCTCTCGGGCGCGCCAGTCCAAAACTTCTACACCGGGCCACCAGTGCCCGAACGTCGGGCGTCCGCATACAAGCGGGCCCGTACCCCTGGTTCACCCGCGAGGCGCCGCACCGGTCCGATGCCGGATGTCGCCCACAGCTCATCCAGTCGGGACGTCACTGCCCTTACGGTGTCCTCGTCTGGGCCGTGATGTCGAGGACGACCAGGCCTGGCTCGCATACGTGCACTCGTCGATGTGGTCCATGCCTTACGTGATGTTGCCGGCGCGAGGCTGGTTCACCGGCAGCATGCACACCACTCGTACGGGCGACATCGTGTAGGACGGGGCTTACGAGCCCGATCGGCTTCCAAAGTGTGAGTGGCTCGGCGGCCGGCGGTCCGCCGCTGCTGATCGTGTTACGCGGTGTGCCGCTGTACAGGCCGCTTCCCAAGGAGTGTGGGTGCTGTCACGAGCACCCGGACATGAAACCTCGGGGCAGGCGCAGGCAGTCCGGAAGATGCAGCTCGCCGCGTGATGGGAGTGCGAGGTGAGATCAGACGCGCAGGGGTTCTCGCCGTTGGCGCCTGATGCTCGAAGTCGTCCCCGGCTGCTTTTCCGAGGGACCAGGAAACCGACCGTCTGGCACCGCTGTGCGAGGAGATCGGCGACCCCGACCACGGGCTGGCTGTCCACCGCCTACGCACCAGCCGCTGCCGTGCCCTCCCCAGCATCGCTCTCTGCCCCTGCCGGGCTCCAGGCTCATCAGCCTGTGTCCGGGATGACGATCGCTCCGGAGCGGCGCCATTAGATCATGCAAATTAGCGCCCAATATTTGCCTAAGTGATCTCCAGTCTATGCCTAGGCGGATGTAACCTTGAGGTATGAGCGATGAGCAATTCGACAGTGTGGAGGCATTGTTGGAGGAGGCACGGCTGACGGCGCGTATGCCGGACCCGGCCGAGCGTCTGCGGCTGCGTCAGGCAGCCGGTCTTTCCCGTGCCCAGGTGGCGGCAGCGGTGGGGGTCGGTCGGCAGACGGTCGCCAACTGGGAGGACGGCACCACCGATCCGCAGCCGCCGGGACGCTTTAAGTACCTGCGGCTGCTGGAGGGCCTGGCCCAGATCCACCCCGCCCCCGCCCCGGCCCAAGGACCCGCCGAGACGGCCGCCCCGAGTGGCGCCCCGGTCGCAGGATCCGCTGTTCCGGAGACCGCGTGGGGCCCCGACGGGCTGGCCGTGCAGGGCGAGGGCTCCTGTCTCCGCTGCGGCGTTACGACGCCCTATAAGGCCACCGACGGCCGTTCCCTGCACCCCGGTGCCATGTGCCAGCCCCCAGCCGCCGTGGCGCCGCCTCAGGCCGCCGCCACGCCCGCCCCGGTCAGCGCACCCTCACCGCCTCCCGCGCTGGCTCCCTCGCGGCCGCAGCGCCGGGCGAAGGCCGCGGCCCGCGCGCAGGCGGAGACCGCCGGCCTCATCGGCCAGGCCGTGCACGAAGAGCTGGAACGCGCTCAAGGCGACGCCGACGCCGCGATGAAGGCCCTGGTCAAGCGTGCCATCCCGGACGTCATGCGCCTGTTCGAGGAAACCCGGGCCACCGCCCGCTATACCTACACCGCCTACCCGGCCCTGCCCGACATCCTCAAGAAGCCCTCGAAGAAGGAGCCGGACCAGATCTGGGAGGCCCGCCCCAACTTCCACCACCCCGACTACTCCCTCAAAAGCCGTGGGAGCATCGCGGTCACCGCCCTGGACGTCAACGCCGCCTACCTCTCCGCCCTCAAAGTCTGGCTGCCGATCGGGAAACTGGAACACTCCACCGGCACGGACGGCGTGGACCCCAAGCGCTCCGGAGTCCACCTGATCACCCCCTCACCCTGGCACCACCCCCACCTGCCCGACCCCCTCGGCGACCGCGACCAGCCCGGCCCCGTATGGGTCACCAACGCCACCCTGCGCCTCCTGCTGCGCCTATCCGGGCCGAAGCACGGGCTTCTCGACCCGCCGGTCATCCACGAATCGTGGACGTCCGGCGCGACCGAGAATTTCCTGGACGCCCTGCGAAAGACGCTCACTGCCACGCGGGAGACGGCTATCTCCGAGCACGACACCATCACTCTGGAATACATCAAGGCGATGTACTCGAAGTTCATCTCCACGATGGGCGAGTCGGTTCATAACCGCGAGATGGTGCGCCCGGACTGGATGCACATCATCCACAGCCAGGCGTACGCCAACCTCTGGGGCAAGGCATACAAGGCCCACCAGGCCGGTCTGGACGTCATCGCCATGATGGGCACCGACGAGCTGCACGTCACCGGCGACTGGCGGCAAGTCTTCCCCGAGGGACGGGGCGTCGCCCAGATGAAGATCAAGCACAGCGAGGCCAAGGCGTCCGGTGAGTACACCGTCGGCACGGCGGCCCGCTGATGGCCGGCACCAGCGGCCGGTGGAGGGACCTGGGCGCCTTCCGCGCCCGAGGCGTCCACGGGGGAGTGGCCCTGGCCGAAGGCATCGACCGGATGGTCACCGGCATCGAGTCCCCCGTCGGCTCCGAGCGCGGTCTGGCCGCCCGCCTGCGCTACCTCACCGCCAGCAACGCCGGCTACGAGGCCATGGACCGCGCGGGCATCCACGTCAGACCCCGCACCCTCATCGCCTGGCTGGCCGGGGAACAGACCCCCAGCAAGGCCAACCTCGCCCGCCTGGACGCCGCGTACTGGGACCTGCGCCGCCGCAGCGTCGCCGCCGGCCTCAAGCGTCGGCTCAACAACCACGGCCGCGGAACCCGCATCGAGATCGACCCCGTCGACCAGTCCCGCGTCCAACATGGACACCAGCGCGACCTGCGGACCCGCAACATCAACGTACGCGGCGCCGTCTGGGACCGCGCTGTCGACGCCTGGATCACCGAAGACACGCAGGAACTCGAAGCCATCTGGGACGACATCATCCAAAGCGCCCTCGGCACCGATTGGGACGCCTACACCCACGTCTCCTCCATCGGCTGGGCCGCCTGAGCCTCACTTCCACGACTACGCGCTCGGGCAGCCTCATCCCCGAGCCCTGCGGCGCACGCTCGCGATGGCCATCGCCCAGCGCCCGACACGGCCTGATGGCCGTGAAACTGCACCTCAAGCATGTCAGCGTCGCCGGACCGCGGGATGTTCTCCACCACCGACCTCACCCGCCGCTGAAGGAACGCGGCATCACGCTGTCGTCGAGCCAGGTCTACCGGCTCGTCGTCGAGCGACCGGAGCGACTGAGTCCGAAGATCCTCATGGCCCTGCTCGACATCCTCGACTGCACCATGGACGACCTCATCGAGCCCATCGCCGTGGCCGGCTCCGCGACGAAGCCGAAGGAGGCTGCTGCGGGCGGGACTTCGGTCTCCGAAGGAGTCGGTGACCTGCGGCCCCGGCGGGCCCGGATCAGCGGAGTCGAGCGGTGACCGGTCTTGCCGGGGAAGTCCTCGCGGATCCGGTCGGCCTGGCCGTGCGTCTGGTGGGGGAACGTCGAAAAGCACCTGCCCGCCGAGCAGGTCCGCGACATCGTCCTCGGGGTCGAACGCGCACGCGTCGGCCGCCGCAGCCTCGCCCAGGCTCTGCACGACGACCCGTCGCTGTTGCGGACCGGGCAGCCGCCGGCGCCCTACTGCGTCGCCAAACTCCTCATGGCCCTGCACGACGCCGGTGCCCAGGACATCGCACTGCCCCGCTGCGGCGAGTGCGGCCGCGCATGCCGCTACGTCGGCAGCGGCACCGGAGGAGGACGGTGGGGATGCTCGCCCTGCTTCGACAAACCGGCCGTCTGCGCGGGGTGCCACGAAGAACGACGCGTCACCAGCCGGGACCGCAACGGGGAAATCCCGTTGCGCGAACTGCCCCGGCACCGACGGCGATCCACTTCAGGAGCTCACCGAACTCGTCACGGTCCTGGATCCTGCCCTCGATGCCAATGCGGTCCTGGCCGCGCTCGGACGCGCCACGGTCCGGCCCGCCGGGCAGCGTCGCCTGGCCTGGGCCGTCCTCGCTCGCCCCGAGCTGCTGACCGGCGCTGGTTACGAAGCCCCCGCCCCGGCCGTCCTGCGGTTCATCAACGAGCTCGCCGAGGCCGGGGCGACCAAGGTCGTCCGTCCCGCCTGTCCGCGCTGCCACGAAGTGAAAGCGCTGTCCAAGTTGGCGGAGGGCAAGAGGATCTGCCGGGCCTGCTCTGCCCACCACGCGGCTGTCCCCTGCTTCGGCTGCGGCGCCGTGCGCGAGCCCGCCACCCGCGACGCCGAAGGCCGGCCGTTGTGTCCGAACTGCATGATCAGGCAGCCCGATAACCTGGAGAAATGCGTCGGCTGCGGTCGGCGCAAGCCCGTTGCGAACCGGCTGCCCGACGGCCCGCGCTGCCAGAACTGCCGGCCCCGGATCACCGCGGAGTGCGGCATCTGCGGGCGGACAGCACTCTGCGACATATCCCGGGCCACCGGCCAGCCCTGGTGCGACCGCTGCCAGCAACGGTGGGTGGCCTGCAGCGGCTGCGGCACCGTCGCCCAGGCCCGCAGCGGCACCTGGGAGGCGCCGTTGTGCGCGAAGTGCACCAACCCCGACCCAGACTTCTGGGGCCGCTGCCCGGTCTGCACCACCACCTGGCAGCTGAGCACCCGCCCCTGTCGGCGATGCGTCCTCGACCAGCGAGTACGTGACCTCCTAGGCGACGACACTGGGGCTCTCCGCCCCGAACTCGCCCCGTCCCACGAGGCATTGACGACCGCCGAACGCCCGGACGCCGCCTTCGCTTGGGTCTCCCGCTCGAAGGCCCGAGACCTCCTGGAGCACATAGGACGCGACGAGCGGCCCGTCACCCATGGGGTTCTCGACGAACTGCCCCCGGGCAAAGTGCTGGCTCACCTGCGCAGTGTCCTGGTCGCGACCGGTGCCCTCGCGCCCCGCGACGAACGGCTCATTGCCCTGGAGAAATGGAGCGCCGAAACGGTCCAGGCCCGCACTGATCTAGGGCGTGTTGCGAAAGTTGATCTTGCTCGTTGTTGATCATGTCTTGTGGGACGTGGGGATTTGACGAATGGCCAGTGGGCCCGGCTTGAGCCGCTGCTGCCGCGGGGCATCAAGTCGGGCCGTCCGCAGGTGTGGACGCGGCGGCAGCTGATAGACGGCATACGGTGGCGGACCCGCACCGGTGCTCCCTGGCGTGATGTGCCGGAACGTTACGGGCCGTGGGACCGGGTCTATGACCTGTTCCGGCGCCGGCAGCGAGACGGAACGTGGGCTCGGATCGTCATGCAGCTCCAGGCCGAGGCCGACGCGAAGGGCCTGATCACCTGGGACGTGAACGTCGACTCCACGGTCTGCCGTGCCCACCAGCACGCCGCTGGGGCGGCGAAAAGGGGGACCTTCAGAAGGAACCGCCCGGCGGGATCATCGTCGAGCCGGCCGACCACGGGCTCGGACGCTCCCCGGGGCGGACTGACCAGCAAGGTTCACCTCGCGGCCGAGCAGGGCCAGAAGCCGTTGTCGGTGGTGATCACCGCGGGGCAGCGGGGCGATTCCGCTCAGTTCGAGCCTGTCCTGGAAGCGATCCGGGTGCCCAGGCGTGGCCGGGGACGGCCACGCAAGAGGCCGGATCGAGTGCGCGCCGACAAGGCGTACGACTCCCGCAAGAATCGCTCCTACCTGCGCAGACGCGGCATCAAAGCGACGATACCGGTCCCTGCGGACCGCGTCCGCAACCGGCAGAAGCGCGGCTCGCGCGGCGGACGGCCGCCGAGGTTCGACAAAACCGACTACAAGCATCGGCACGCGGTCGAGTGCGGAATCAACCGACTCAAGCGGCACCGCGCGGTCGCCACGAGATACGACAAACTCGCCGTCCGCTACGAAGCAACCGTGCTGGTCGCAGTCCTCAACGAGTGGCTGTGACCAGCACTTTCGCAACAGACCCTAGCCGAGCGCCGGATCCTGCACGGCTACGCGGTCTGGCACCACATGCGCCGACTCCGACGACGCCTCGGCGAAGGCCACACCACCCGGCTCCAAGGACCTGAACGTGCGCTGTCACGTCACCGCAGCCGACAACTTCCTCACCTGGCTCACCGGCGAAGGACTCACGCTGGGAACCTGCACCCAGCCGGACCTGGAACGGGGGATGGCCGATGCCACGGTCAGCTACCGCGACGAGACCGGCCACTTCGTCCGCTGGTCGGTACAGCACCGGCATGCCCGCGGGCTCACCTACGGCACCGTCCGATGGACCGGCCCGCAGGGCACCGTCGACAGCGAGAAGCGCTGGGCCGGCGCCCGGCGCCTCCTCAACGACGACACATTGCCGACCCCGGACCGCGTCGCCGGACTGCTGCTGATCCTCTACGCGCAGAAGATCTCCATCATCAGCCAACTCGCCGTCGACGATGTCCACTTCGACGGCGACACCGTCACGATCACGTTCGGCAGCTCGCCGATCGTCCTCCCCGCACCGCTGGCCAGCCTGGTCCGCGAGCTCATCGTGACCCGCCGCGGCAAGGCCAAGATCGGCACTCCAGACGACGTCGCATGACTCTTCCCTGGAGGGCGCCCCGGACAGCCCCTCGGCGACGACCGGATCGGCGAGCGCCTCCACAAGATCGGAATAAGGCCCAAACAGGGTCGACAGCACTGTTCACCCTCGCCACCGACCCCCCCGCCGCGATCCTCGCCCGGATGCTCGGCGTCCACATCAAGGTCGCCGTCCAGTGGCAGAAAGCATCAGCCGGGGACTGGGCCGCCTACGCCGCCGATGTCAGCCGCCGCAATGCATCGCCCCAACCGGTCCACGAACCAGGAGCGACACCATGAGAGGGGACGACCACCGTGTCGTCATCACGGCCGCCGGCCGCGACTTCGATTACGTGAGACACAACCTCGCGCACTCCCGCCGACGTGGGCGGCAAACCGTCAGGCGCACAGTCGACATCGATCGACCGGACACGTCTCATGCCCGGCTATCGGGCGTAATCGATCTTGATTTCGATGCGGACGAGCGGCTCTGCGCCGAGGAAGTCTTGGCGGTCGGCCGGTTCGAGGGCGGCCATGCCCCGGGCCATGT
Source organism: Streptomyces violaceusniger Tu 4113 (assembly GCF_000147815.2). Classification (NCBI taxonomy): domain Bacteria; kingdom Bacillati; phylum Actinomycetota; class Actinomycetes; order Kitasatosporales; family Streptomycetaceae; genus Streptomyces; species Streptomyces violaceusniger. The sequence continues at coordinate 5,137,568 of NC_015957.1, forward strand.
CAGAAAACGGTCGTCTCAGGTCGTTGAATGACCCAGGTTCACGATGGAATTCTTGAAGGCTCTTCGGGTCCGGGCGGCCTCACAGAGCGATCTTCAGCTGGCGAAGGTTTTTGAAGACCAACGCCACCGGCTATCCTGGCAGACGGCGGCAGACCCCGACGGGTAGCCGCGCGGCGGTGGGGCCCGCCGTACCCGAACCGCAGCAGCGCTGCCGCCAACGGTCCCTGCTTGTGACTACACGCGCCGACAATCTGTGGGCGCCGCACGAGTAGGAGAGGTATGTCCCCATCACCCCCCCGTCCTCATACGGCCGAACCGGGTGCCCCCTTCACCGGACCGCCTGTGCCTGCCCGGCGGCCTGGCACGCCGCTGCACGGGCAGTGGCCGGTAGCGGCCGTGGTCGCGGCCGGCGGCGCGCTCGGGGCCTGTGCCCGCTATGGATTGGGACTGCTGTGGCCCACCGCGCCGGACGCGTTCCCCTGGACGACGCTGGGTGTCAATGTGGTCGGCTGCGCGGTGGTCGGCGTGTTCATGGTGATCATCACCGAAGTGTGGGCAGCCCATCGGCTGGTGCATCCGTTCTTCGGCACCGGCGTGCTGGGCGGCTTCACCACATTTTCCACCCACGCGGTCGACGTCCAGCACTTGGTCCAGGAGGGACACGCGCGCATGGGCCTGGCCTACCTCGCGCTGACTATGGCCGCAGCGCTGGCTGCGGTGTGGTGTGCGGCCGCCGCAACCCGCCGCCTGATCGTCTGGAGGCAGGCATGAGACGGCTGCACGGCGCCTCACTGCGAGTGATGATTTTCATCGGGGAAAGCGATACCCGGCACCACAAGCCGCTCTACGGCGAGATCGTCCACCGGGCCCACCAGGCAGGGCTGGCCGGGGCAAGCGTCTACCGCGGCGTCGAGGGCTTCCGCGCCTCTTTGCCGGTCCACACCAGCCGACCGCTGCCACCAAGCGAAGACGTGCCGGTGGCGGTCGTCATCGTCGACGAGGTTGCCCGCATCCGCGCGTTCCTGCCACAGCTGGACGAACTGGTGGAGGAGGAACTGGTCATCCTCGACGAGGTCGAGGCCATCCGCTGCATCGGCCGGGACGGAAAGGACAAGCGGTGAACTGGCTGCTCGTCGTCGCCGGTGCCGCGGTCGGGGCGCCACTGAGATATCTGACCGACCGTGCCGTCCAGGCCCGCCACGACAGCGTCTTCCCCTGGGGTACTTTGATGGTCAACCTGGTTGGCTCCTTGGTCCTTGGCACGCTGACCGGCGCGGTCACCTACGGCGCCGCCTCCCGCTTTGTACAACTGCCGATCGGCACCGGGTTGTGCGGGGCGCTTACCACGTACTCGACCTTCTCCTTCGAGACACTGCGGCTGGCCGAGACCGGCGCGAAGTTCTTTGCCGCCGTCAACATCATCGCCAGTGTGGTCACCGGCCTGGGGGCCGCGTTCACCGGCACGGCCCTCGCGCAGGCCATCTGGGCTTGACTGTCCAAGACCATTGCCTTGGGTCAAAACCTCCGACCACGACGAAGAACACAGAAGTGGGAAATTGATGAAATTCGGAATACACTTGGGGCTTCCGTACACGACGCCGGCCGAGGTCAAGGACCTTGCACAGCAGATCGAGGATCTCAACTTCGACTGGATCTCGATCTTCGACCACATGTACTCAAGTAATGGTACCTCCGATCGTCACTGCCTCGAGGCAGTGACGATGCAGACATTCTTAGCGACGGTCACGAAGCGGGTGCGTATCGGTTGCCTGGTGTATGTAGCCGGCTACCGCCCGCCGGGCACGCTCGCCAAGTCGATCGCGACAATGGACCAAATCAGCGGCGGTCGGATCACGCTTGGGCTTGGCGCCGGATGGAACCGCAGAGAATTTTCTTCATTTGGGCTGCCGTTTCTTCCCCCTGTCGAGCGCAGTAACCAGCTGGAAGAGTATGTCGCAGTTGTCCGGTCGCTCCTGAGCAGCAACGACCCGGTCACCTTCACAGGTTCGCACTTCTCTACAGACGCGGCCGTCTGCGAACCTCAGCCCGTGCAGTCGCGACTGCCGATCTGGATAGGTGGCACCGGTGAACGTCGGACGCTGCCCATGGCTGCCCGGCTGGCGGACGGCTGGAATGCGCCTTTTCTGTCTCCCGAGATGTGCGCGAAGAAGCGATCGGTACTGGCCGAGGCCTGCGAATTTGCCGGCAGGGATATCAGTGAGGTCATGTGCTCGGTCAACATTGGTTTGGCCTGGTCCGAAGAATCGCTGGTCGGCCAGTTCGGTCGCCGGGCAGATGAAATCCGCAAGGCGACGCTGTTCGGAAACCAAGACGAGATGAGCGATCTTATTGAGCGCTACAGAGAGGCCGGAGTGGATCAGTTGAACATCTCGCTCCGCGCAAAGGCGTTGCACCGGGCCGAGGGACGTGTTCATGACTTTGAGGGGCTGACTCGCTTGGCGGATTTCCTGCCATTGGAGTCGCTCACCCCGGACCCACCGATCGGTAATGCCGGGTGATCGAGGCCGGGAACGCGGAAGTGCCTTGTGGCCGGCGATTATGGGGTTTTCAGGCTTCCAGCACGCACGATCAGCACAGAGCCTCGGCAAAGTGTCGTGATGCCCGGTTCATGGCCATGTGAGCCCGAGAGGGCGAACGATCGGCGGGCATCGCGGGTGTTGTGCCGAAGTGTGATGGCTATGTTCGTCATGCCGGTGAGTAGGGTCGGGGCTGGCGCGGTGGCGGCAGCTCCGATTCCTGTCACTGAGCCCTTTCAGCGTTGACGCTCCAGGGTGGGGACGGCCTTGGCGATTGACGTCATTCGATTCGGGCTGCATCGCGCCTTGCGGAAGATCTTCCAGGTCTTGAGTCGGGCCGGGCCGCGCTCGACGGCTGCCCTGGTCCGCGACAGCGCTCGGTTGATGGTCTGCTGGGTCGGTGTCAGCTCCCCTCCGGGAGGGCGCCGTTGTGGGGTGGTGACCCAGGAGCCAGCCCCGATGTAGGCGCAGTCGGCCAGGATCGGGACGCCCTGGTGCTCGCAGATCCGGATGATCGGGTGGGTCCGGGCGGCCGGCGGGTCATGGGGGCGTCCGGGCAGAGCCGGGGAGATCCACAGCAGTCGTCCGTCCTGGTCGCTCACCAGATGGAAGTTCACTCCGTGCCGGCGGTGCTTGGCCCAGTTGTCGGCACGGCTGTCGTCGACCCGGTCGCACTCGGCGAGCGTTCCGTCGACCAGCACGTAGTCCGGGTCCGCCTCGCGCAGGGCCTTCAGCAGGCCCGGTGCTCGCCCGGCGGGCAGGCTGACGGCGGCCGAGGTGTAGGCGTGGGCCGTGCCGAGCGAGATCCCGAAGGCCGCGGCGATCTGTGCCAGGGGCTCGTGCTTGCGCAGGTAGACCAGAGCGACCAGCGCGCGCTGGGACGGGCGGAGCTTGCAGCGGCGGTCACTCTCGCGGGTGACGATGAGCATCGTGAGCCACTCGACGAGTGCATGCGGCAGGTCGAGGGCGGCAGGATGAGGAACCAACAGGGCTCCAGTGCTGGCGAGTTGAGACTTCGAACACCTCCCTCAACAGCACCGGGGCCCTGTCCGTTTCGCACCCTCAGTCCCTCACCCGATCGGTGGCCACTCTGAAAGGGCTCAGTGCCGCTTCGAGTGAAGCGGGCCGCCGACGAGGTACCCGTGGCTCGAGTCCTTTCCGGGACCGCTCGCGCCCACCACGACGCCGCCGGGATGCTCGTGGGGAACGACGTCATGGAGGCTCTTGAGGAGGTCGCCGCCGGACGTAAGCGTTCGGCCACTGCGTTCGCCCTGACAGCCGGGCAAGCCGCGGACAGCCCCCAAGCTCATGGTTGCGGCGCCAGGCACTCCCGGATGAGCCGGAAGGACTTGCGTCGCCCTTCCGCGGCAGCCAGGGCGTGTGCCGAGTTGAGATCTTCAGGCGGGCTGGAGGCTGCGGAGCCAGATGATGGCGCCGCGTAAGTGGAGTCCGGCCAGGTAGCTGGCCGGGGTCTTGTCGTAGCGGGTAGCGAGCCCGCGCCACTCCTTGATCTTGTTGATGCAGCGTTCGGCCGTGTTTCGCTCCTTGTACAGGGCCGCATCGTGGCTGACGGGGCGTCCACCACGCGAGCCGCGCTTGTTGCGGTTGGCGGCCTGGTCGGTCTTCTCCGGAATCACTGCCCGGATCTTGCGTCTACGCAGGCAGGCGCGGTTGGCGCGGGACGAATACGCCTTGTCCGCGGCGACGGCGCCGGGACGGGTGCGGGGGCGGCCCACCGGCCCGCGCACCCTGATGCGTTCCAGGACGGCGGTGAAGCGGGGGCTGTCGGCGGCCTGGCCGGGCGTGAGGACAAAGGACAGCGGACGGCAGCGGCGGTCTGCCGGCAGGTGCACCTTGCTTGTCAACCCGCCACGGGAGCGGTCCAGTTCGGCGGCGCGGAGACGGGCCTTGCGACGCCGGCGTAGGCGCCGACGCTCCTCGCGGGCCTCGTCCGGCGTCTCGTCCCGGTCGGCTACCGGGGTGTTTTGCCCCTTTGGGGAAGCCCCTTTTCCTCGGCGACGGCCTTCTCCAGCGTCTCCAGCAGCTCCGGGTCCAGGATCATCCCGGCGGCGTGGTGGTGGGCCCGGGCCGACGTGGAGTCCACGCTTACCAGCCCGAGCTCCGCCTGCCCCCACGCGGCGGCCTCGGCGATCACCGCTTCCATCAGCACCTGGAAGGTCCCCGCACCGGCCCACAGATGGAACCGCCCGTAGACGGTGGACCAGGAGCCGACCGCTCGGGCATGTCCCGCCACGGACTGCGCGTACGGAACCGCCACATCACACCGTTCACCAGTCGCCGCAGGCCAGGAATCGGGCCGCGCTCGCCCAGCGGCAGCAGCGGCTCGATCACCCCCCACTCGCCGTCGGTGAGATCACCCCGAGCCATCCCGCCTGTCCACCGCCCCGGACCCATCCGGGACAGCAGAACGACCAAACTCGTGATCTGAACTCGGCACACGCCCTGGTGGCTGGCCAGCGGGGGAACGGGAACTGTTCAGCCCAGGGGAGGGTACGTACCCGGGCCGGCGTCCAGGCCGTCCTCTCTCAGAACGTGCGCGCCTGCGGCCTGCGCCGGTCCCGCTGCCGTGGCCTGGCAGGAACCCACGTCCAGCATGTCGTGACCGCTCTGGCCCGAAATCTCATCCGCGTCCCCGACCGGATCGCCGGGCCGAGGACCGTCCGTCGCCGATCAACATGCTTCCACGCCCTCTGCACCGCCACCGCCACCGCATAAGCCCAAAAGATCAATAGCGGAGTCCCGGAATTTGAGGCCGGCAAAGACACTGATCAACCACTTCGGGACCGACGCTGTCGACGGAATGCTCATCCCGCCCGCTCAGTGCCTCGACGGATGGCGCTGGTTCAGTCAGGGGTCCACTGATTCCCGCACTTGTCGCCGGGCACCGTTCCTGACAGTCACGGGCCGCCGCGGCGCGTACGAGCTCCCGCGTTCTTGCCGGGGAAGGATCAGCCTGGATACGCTGCTGACAGCCTCTTCGAAACCCTTCCACGTTTTTGATACTGCCTCAAATCAGGAACTGGGTGAGCAAGGTGAATCCCAACGTCACGGGAAACCACACGCGACCGTCGATCGATCCGGTATCGCTCTACCGCCTCCGGGAAGGCATTTACGCCACAGATCTGCTCATTGCGGCGATTGTGGAACTCGACCTCTTCACGTGGATCGGCCAGACAGGGCCGGTGCGCGTCGCGGACATCGAGAAGGAGCTTCGGCTTGACCCGCGCGCGCTCGATGTGCTGATCACCTACCTCGTCGCTCTCGGGTTGCTCGAGCGCGGTCCGGGCGAGACGGTGCGGCTCACCCCACTGGCCGCCGAGCACCTGGTCGCCGACTCACCGTGGGACATGCGGGCATACTTCGGTTCTCTGAGCGAACGTCCCGGCTGCGTCGAGATGCTGACCGCCCTGCGCACGGGGAAGACTGCCTCATGGTCCAGTTCTCCCGATGACAGCCGGAACTGGTCAGACCGGCTGGTCGATCCGGGCTGGGCACGCCGCGTCGTCGCGGCCATGGACTCCCGCGGCCAGTTTCTCGGAGCGGAGTTCGCCGCCGCCCTGGACCAGCTCACCGGCATCAGCCGGTCGCTGGACATCGGCGGTGACTCGGGCGTGTACTCGTGCGCCCTGGTCGACCGCAGACCCGAAGTGCGTGCCTCGATCTTAGAGCGCTCACCGGTGGATCAGATAGCCCAGGAGTTGCTGGCCGAACGCGGCTACGCCGATCGGGTGAACGTCATCACCGGCGACATGTTCAACGGCCCGTTGCCCGCGGGATTCGACCTGCATATCTACTCGCACGTCCTGCACGACTGGTCCGAGGAGCAGGTTCGCGGTTTGCTCGCCGCGTCGTACGCCGCGCTGGAGCCCGGCGGCTGGATCGTCGACCACGATGCGCACATCAACGCGGACAAGACCGGTCCACTTCCCGTGGCCGAGTACTCGGTGATGATGATGCATGGGACACAGGGCAAGTGCTGGGCCGTGTCGGAGCTGGGGACGATGCTTGCCGACAGCGGGTTTGTCGATGTCCGGTACAAGGACACCACCAGCGATCGGAGCGTGGTCATCGCGCGGAAGCCCGCCAAATGAGGCGACGCGAAACGCTCGCGCGGCGGATGACGACGGCAAAGCCGTCGGGCAAGCCTGCCAATCATCCGTATGCGCGGCGTGCAGCCGTCGCCAGCATGGTGGGGGCGGTCTTCGAGTGGTACGACTTCTACCTGTACGGCATAGCCACCGCGCTGGTGTTCAACAAGATCTTCTTCACGGCCCTCGATCCCGCTGTCGGCCAACTGGCTGCCTTCGCCACCTACGCAGTCGGCTTTGTGGCCCGTCCACTCGGCGCCGTGCTCGCCGGCCAGATCGCAGATCGGCACGGCCGCCGACGCGTGCTCATCTTGTCACTGGTCATCATGGGCGTGGTCACCACTCTGGTCGGAGCACTGCCTACTTACCGTCAGGTGGGCGTGGCGGCACCGACCGCGTTGGTGCTCCTGCGCCTGATCCAGGGCCTGGCGGCCGGAGCTGAGCAGGGCGGGGCCGCAGTGTTCATGGTAGAGCACTCGGGTGCCCGCCAGCGCGGCATGTGGGGCAGCTTGGCAACCTCAGGGGCGGGACTGGGACTGCTGTTCGCCTCGGGCGCGTTCTTTCTGCTCCAGCACTTCGTCAGTACTCCAGACATAATGAGCGGCGCTTGGCGCATTCCGTTCCTGGTCAGCCCCGTGCTCATCATCATCGGGCTGATCATCCGAGCAAAGGTTCCGGAGCCGGAAGTCTTCGAGCGCACCCAGGAAGTGACCACGACCAGGCCGCACGTCCTCGTCGACCTCCTGCACAACCACCGGAAACAACTTGCGCTCGGCATCGGCCTACGGATCTCGCAGACCACCGCGTCGTACTTCTACACCGTGTTCTCGGTGTACTACGTCGGTGTGGTGCTGGGCAGGACCTCCTCAGTCGGGTCGGCCTCGGTAGCGGTCAGCTCGGCGCTGAGCCTGGTCAGCGCCCCCTTCTGGGGCGTGGTCTCGGACCGGGCCGGACGACGCCGCTGGTATCTGTTCGGCGCCATCGGCAGCGCGTTGTTCATCGTGCCCTTCTTCCTTCTCGTCGATACACGGTCGCCGGTGCTGATCGGATTGGGTGTGGTCTGCGGGCTCAACGTCTTCCATGACGCCATGTCCGCGCCCCAACCAGCCTGGCTCAGCGAACTGTTTCCCACCGTGGTACGAGGCAGTGGTGTGGGCATGAGCTATCAGATCGGTGCCGTGCTCGGCGGTGGGATCCTGCCACTTGTGGCGGTGTTCCTGCTGATGGCCGGCTCTGGCCGACCGTGGCTGATAGTCGTCTACTTCGGGGCACTGTCCGTACTGACCGTCACCGCCGCCTGCCTGGCCCCGGAGACTGGTGCCCAGGCGCTCGAACCGCTGGAGCAGGCTACGGTGTGAGCCCCTCCGAGGGCCTCGGCCAGGTCGGGGACCGCGTGCACACCACCGACTGGCATTTCTTGCGATCTTGGGCGCTTGATCCTTTTGCCCGCGAGTGAAGGCAGCGCACCAACACGCCTTCGCGGCCCGGAGATCGTATGCCCAAGATCAGCAGGGACCTCACTGACGGGTCGGCGCCCGAAATTGCTCGAATATTATGTCGGGAGTGACACGTCTGGTGTAGATTAACGCGCAACTTGATCTATGGCGATCAGGGGCGCTGCATGTCAGCAGGACTGGTGAGTAATACGGGGGTAGGTTTGTTGACGAACATGTCCGCTCCAGCTTATTTACGTTGTCTTTTCCTGGAAGCGGACCACTCTGACACGGGCGTGCAGCCGTGGACTTGAGCACAGTGCGACTCCCAGACGGTGTCCGTGCGGTACGACATGCCGCAGCTCTTCCCCGGCAGAGGTGGGACGCGCTGACCCGTCCGTCCGACCTCTTCCTCACCACCCGTTGGCTGGACGTGGCGGAGAGCACGGCTGGGGCCCCCATGGCCTACCTATGGATCGAACGCGGGGGCCAACTCGTCGCGGGGCTTGCCACCGCCCTGGCCAGCGAAGTGGTGCCTTGGCCGCTTGGCCGTCCCGACCATGTCCTGAGGAAGAGCGTTGCGGCAGGGTTGCCCCATGCGGCGGATTTCCTCGCCGGTCTGCCGGAGGAGCCCACCGCGGCCCTGATGCCGTCGCTTCTGGCGGGTGGCCGTCATCTCGGTAACACCCGTGTCCTGTGCGGAGCACAGGCATCAGCCGATGACCTCGACACTCTCCTCGCCGCTGCGGAAGGCCTGGCCCGGACCACCGATGCGGCGAGCGTTGCCTTCCTGCACGTGGACGAGACGGATCACGAGCTGATGAGCGCTCTGGTCCGACGCGGGTACCGGCACTACACGTCAGGGCGCTACAGCTCTCTGCGCGTACCAGCGGACGGATTCCCCGGGTACCTTGCCGCATTTCCACGCAAACGGCGCGTGTCCATCGCCGCTGAGCGCCGCAAGCTGTACGACGAGGGCTGCCGAATCTCCGTAAAGCCTTTCGGCGGCGCCGACCTTGTCCGCTTCGCCGAACTCGAAGCGGAGCTGATGCGTAAGTACGGCATCGAGTGGCGAGACGACCAGTCGTTGCCTACGTACACCCACATCCGAGACCGCTTCGGCGACGACGCCTTCGCGCTCGTCGCCCGGGCCGACGGGCTGATCCGCGGGTTCGCCTTGATTCTGCGGCACAACGATCACTGGTACGCACGGCAGAGCGGCTTCGACTACGCGTACCAGCGACACAAGCGGCTGCCGCTGTACTTCGAGCTCCTCTACTACCGGCTCGTAGAGGAGGCCGCCGCGGCGGGCGTCACCACCGTCTACTACGGACACGGCAGCGAGGACACCAAGCGCTCACGCGGCTGCGTAGCCACCGATCAGTTCTGCTACGTGCTGAGCCTGTGAGGGCAGGCCATCTTGACAATTCAAAACACCGAAAGGGCCGGTGTGCCGCACAACAGCAAGCAACATGTGTTCGCAGTCATCGAAAGCTTCATGGGAGCCTTGGGGCGCACACCACTGCATGCGGCACGCGCCCAAGGACTGCACATCGCATTCGTGACCCGCGATGTGTCCCGCTACACCCCGAACCGCCAGGCCCGTGAGGCGTTCGAGTCATGCGTCGACGATGTGATCGAGGCGGACGTACACGACAGCGCCGCGGTGGTCACGGCTCTCGATCAGGCTTACGAGCGGAGTGATCTGCGCGGCGTCTACACAACCCTCGACCACTACGTCCCGGTCGTGGCTGAGGCCGCGCGCACTCTAGGACTGCCCGGGCTCAACCCCACCGCGGCCTACGCTTGCCGCAACAAGCTGCAGACAAGGCGAGCCGCGGAAGCGGACGGTGTGGGAGTCCCCGCGTGGGCCTGGGTTCGCTCGGAGGAGGAGGCCGTGACCACCGCCGAGCGCATCGGGCTGCCTTGCGTGGTCAAGCCGATGACAGACGGCGGCAGCCTGGACGTCAAACTGTGCCGCACAGCCGAGGAAGTGGCCGCGCAGTACCACTCCATCGCCTCGGTTCCCACCGACTACTTTGGCGGGCAGCGCATTCCCGGGGCGCTGGTGGAGGAGTACCTCGTTGGGTTCGAAGTGAGCGTCGAGTGCTTTACCTTCCGCGGTGAGCGCACCCTGATCGGTGTGACCGACAAGGGGCTCGGTGCGCATCCCTACTTCGTCGAAGCCGGTGAAGTCTTTCCCTCGCTTCTTCCGCAGAGCGTCCAAAAGGAGTTAGTCAGCACGGCGTTCGCTGCGCTCGATGCCGTCGGACACGACTTCGGGTGCGCCCACGTCGAGGTCAGGATGACGGCTTCCGGCCCCAAGCTCATCGAGATCAACGCCCGAATGCCCGGAGGGCAGATCACCCGTCTCATACGTGAGAGCACCGGGCTCCACCTCCAGCGCGAGCAAATACGAATGCACACGGGAGAAGAACCGGACCTTACGTTGCGCCCGCTCGGCGTCGCGGCGGCGCGGTTCCTCTTCGCGCCCCGAAGCGGCACGGTGCGCGCGGTGCACGGGACTGACTTGCTCGGACGCATCCCGGGCGTGGTAGAGGTGGACCTGCACGTGGCGCCTGGCGACGAGGTGCGGATCCCGGAGAACAGCGTTGATTTGCTTGGCAGCATCGTGGCGTGCGGTCAAAACGGCGGCGAGGCCCTCCAGAGGGCTGATGCGGCGATTGGCCAGATAGGGATCGAGGTCGAGTAATGGCGCATGCCCCTGCCTCCCTGGACACCTACCCATGGACCGGACGGACGATTCTGGAGCTCTTTGCCGAGGCCGTTCGTGAGGCTCCTGACCGAACAGCCGTGGAGCGCGGCGGCACCCGCATGACCCTGGGGGAAGTCGACCGTCGCAGCGCCCGGATCGCCGCCGAACTCGCCGCAGCCGGCATCGGCAGCGGCGACGTGGTCGCCGTCGTCCTGGACCGCAGTGCGCACCTGCCGGCCGCACTGCTGGGAGTGATGCGAAGCGGCGCCGCCTTCGTGCCCGTCGACCCCGACTACCCAGCCCAGCGCCGCGCTTACATGCATCAGGATTCGCGCGCGCGAGCGACGGTGACCCTGAGCCGGTTACTCGGCGAGGTGGACGGCACCCGCCCGGTCATCCTCATCGATGCACTCCGCACCGACGTTGCGGAAACCAGTCTGCCCACTGTCCGTCCCACCGACCTCGCATACATCATGTACACCTCGGGCTCCACCGGGCGCCCTAAGGGTGTTGAGATCGGCCACCAGGCGTTTCTCAAGGGCGTGTTGGTGATGGCCTCGGTGGTGAGTCCGAAGAACGATGATGTCTGGCTGTCGGTCACCTCCCCGTCCTTTGACCCAAGTCTGCTGGACCTTTTTCTTCCTCTGCTGACCCAAGGACGAATCGTCATCGCGGACAACGACCAGGTCGTGGCAGGAGATGCGTTGCATACTCTGCTGGCAGAGAGCCACGCGACGGTATTGCAGGCTACTCCTCTGACCTGGCGGATGCTGCTCGAGGACGGCTGGACAGGGCGGTTGCGCCTCGCGCTGTGCGCTGGTGAGGTGATGCACCCGGTCCTCGCGAAGGCCCTGTACGAGCGCTGTGACGAAGTGTGGAACGCCTACGGACCGACCGAGACCACCATCTATGCCAGTGCACATCGAGTCGGCCCCGGGGACACCGGGAACGTTCCTGTGGGCCGACCCCTGCCTGATACCGAAGTCCGCGTCCTCGGTGAGGACTTGGCTAGTAAGCCGCGGGGTGAGGTCGGAGAGCTCTGGATCGGCGGCACAGGGGTCGGTGTCGGTTATCGCGGACGGGACGAACTGACGGCAGATCGTTTTCGCACGATCCCAGGTGATCCACCTACAGAACGGTTCTACCGAACCGGCGACCTGGGTCGCCAACGGATGGACGGGACTATCGAACTGTTCGGGAGGGCGGACGACCAGGTCAAGATCAGAGGGCATCGCATCGAGCCCGGCGAGGTGGAAAACCAACTTTCGGCGCACAAGGGTGTGGAGAGCGCTGTGGTGGTACCGCGCACCCTCCCCGGGGCAGCCGGTGTCCAATTGGTCGCCTATGTCCGGCCTGTTGGAGATGGTGAGATTTCCACAGGTCAGCTGCTTGATTTTCTCGCTGATCGGCTTCCGAAGTACATGGTGCCGTCCACCGTCGTCCAGGTCGCCGAGTGGCCGCGTACCGCCACTTACAAGATCGACCGCAACCGGTTGCCGGACCCCGGCGTCGCCACGGACCAGGACCGGTCCGGTTCTGCCCCGCGTACGCCGACCGAGCGTGCACTGGCCCAGCTGTGGGAAAAGGTGTTGAACCACCGGTCGGTGTCCCGTGAGGAGGACTTCTTCGCCCTCGGCGGGCATTCGCTGCTTTCGATGCAGCTGGTCGCCCGCATCCGCGAGGAGATGGGCGCGGCGGCTACGGTACGAGACCTTATCGACGCTCCCGTCCTGGCAGACCTGGCCGAGCGCATCGACCAGACACCACCGACATCGGCTACGACGCCGACATACGCCAGGGCGCCGAAGTCGCTCTTGCCGGTCTCGCCAGAACAGCACCTCCGCCTGGCCAAGGAGCAGCGGCGGCTGGAGCACGACCTCGGCCCCGGGACCCACAACGTCTCCATTGCGTGCACAGTCGAGGGCCCCTTGAACTTGGACAAGCTGGAGCAGGCCCTGACCGATGTGGTGAACCGCCACGAGGCTCTTCGAGCACGGTTCCTCTGGGATGAAACAGGCGCCGTACGCCAGGAGATCGCTCTCGTCCAATCGATACGTATCCGCCGCGAAACCGCATCCCCTGGGCAGGGCATGCCTTCGTCGGCGGTCGTTCAAGTGGCCAATGAACCTTTCGATCTCGGCTCCGGCCTGCTGCTTCGGGCGGCCCACTGGGCTTGCGGCAACGGTACGGGCGTTCTCCTGCTCGTGTGCGACCACGTGGTCACCGACCTGGTCTCGATGGCCGTAATTATCGGTGATCTGCAGCGTGCTTACGCCGCGCGGCTCGCTGGCACAGCAGCGCCGTGGGATGGCCCGGATCCGACCTACCGAGCCTTCCTTCTGGAAGAGGCAGCGTGGCTGGCGTCACCGGAAACCGACGAAGCCCTGGCGGCGTGGCGCGAAAATCTCACCGGTGAAGCGCCGTACTGCCTACTCAAGGGCCTGTCCCGGCCTACGGAGAGAGCTGCGCACGAGCCCGTGGCCGGATCGATGACTGTATATCTGCCCCACACTGTCACCGACCGCCTGGCGGCTACGGCCGGCAAACATGGCGCGTCCCTGGCCCACGCCCTGCTGGCACTGGTCGCCATAGGTCTGTCCGGGATGACCGGTCAGGAGCGCATCGGGGCGATTATCCCCATGGCGAACCGTGAAGCAGCAGGCTCGGATCGGCTCGTCGCGTACGCCGCACACGGCCTGCCGGTACATCAGGACGTTGCTCCCGAAAAGCCCTTCACGCATCAGGTCGAGCAGGCCGCGGGGCAGACGATGGAGGTCTTGGCCCGCCAGCGCCTGGCGCTGGCGGAAGTCGTACGCAGGCTGGACCCCGAAGCATTCGGCATACCGTCCTCCCAGCCATACGCGATGGTTAACTTCATCGCGGCGGACCTACTCAATGCCTCGATCACTCCCGTACTCGACCAGGTGCGTATGTCCCCACTGAGTGTGGGAGCCACCGAGCCGGCAGCTCCTCTCATCGTCGAGCTCCTGGAGACCCCGGAGCGCCTCACTGTGCACATCGTTCATGACCGGAGGTTCATCGAGGACACCGATGCCCAGCGCTTGACCGACCTCCTCATCGCACTGGCCGAGTCGGCGGCAGCCACGCCCGGGGCGACCGTCGCCGAACTGCTCGCCGCTTCGGGTAACGACACGTGACCACGGCAGAAGCCACGGATGCGGACAGGCCGACGCGCATACTCCCCCGCGGCCCGGGAGTTGTGTGGTTCGGCGCCTCAGGATTCGTCAATGCGTTTGGCACCGGATTCTTCTACCCGTTCGCGCTCCTGTTCTTCGCGGAGCTGTCGGGTCTGTCGCTGAGCACAGTGGGGGTGGTGCTCACGATCACCGCGCTTGCCGCATTGCCGGGATTACCTGTTGTCGGTCTGCTCATAGACAAGTTCGGGCCGCGCCAGGTGCTCATCGTGGCGGCTCTGCTGCGCGCCGGCTGCTTCGTAGGCTTTGTCTCGATGCGGGGCATCGTGCCACTTGCCCTGTTCAACATCGCTTTCGCCGTGGGGAACCGCGCCGAACAGGCCGCAGTTCTGCCACTCGCGGTGGACTTGGCCGGGAAGGGACAGAGCGGCCGGTGGCTCGCTCTGTCCCGGGTAGTCTTCAACGCCGGGATCGGGGCAGGTGCCCTGGTCGCAGGGCTGCTCGTCATGGACTCACCATCAGGATTCGCCGTGCTCGGCGTGGCCAACGCGGTCAGTTTCGTGTTGACCGCTCTGCTTTACCTGCAGCTTTCCGTTCGGGTACCCCCCACACGAACCACGGCTTCGAAGGCAGTGGGCGCCGTGCGCAGCCGCCCGTGGTGCAATACCTCCTTCTTGCACGTGGCGGGCGCCAATGCCGTCCTGCGGACATCGATTCTGGTGGTGGAGACTGCGCTGCCGGTCTTCGTCCTTCATGAACTGGTCCTGCCCACATGGACAGTGAGCGTGCTCTTCATCGTCAACACCACCTTGCTCACGCTGCTGCAATTGCCGGTGAGCCGCTTCCTCGAACGTTTCCGCCCAGGTCCCGTACTGGCTGTTGGAGGGTGCGCCTTCGTCGCGTTGTACGTGACGGTGGTGATGATCGGATCCGCTCCTCGTGCTGTCGGACTGGGGGTCCTGCTGGTGGCCATGACCGTGTACACGCTGGGAGAGATGGCTGTCTCGCAGGCCGGTCTGGTGATGCTGACAAGCCTTCCTCCGCAGCCCGAGCTGGGTAGCTACATGGCCTTTAACCAGCTCTTCGTCGGCGTGGGCGCCGCGCTTGCTCCGTTACTGGCGGCGACCCTGCTCGATAGCTGGCCGACCTTGCTCTGGTGGGCTCTCACTGCGATGAGTGTCCTGGCCGCCCTGCTCGTCCTGTGCCTCCCGCGACGTGTCACCTGGGAGTCGGGGTAGACCATCCCTGCGTAAGCGTCATATGGGAAGCTCGGGGCCACGGCGTTTGCACGTCCGGCTGAATCGACTGTTCCTGGGACAGACGGCGACTTTCTTCTCCTACCACCGGCCCGGGGAACGCACGCCACTGCGTTCCGAAGCACCAGGTATAAAGGAGGTTCTCCCATGACAGGCAAGCCACGGCACATGCATCTCTTTCTCGTCATCGGCAACGTCGGCCAGCATCATGGCGCGTGGCGCGAACCGGACAGCGGCATCGAACTGGCCGACTCGATCGATTTCCACGCCGAGGTGGCGCAGCGGGCCGAGGCCGCGAAGCTGGATGCCGTCTTCATCGCTGACCACCTTGCGATGCTGGGCCGGGAGGCGCACGCGCCGGCACAGCATCTGGAACCAGTGACCGTGCTGTCGGCCCTGAGCATGCGTACGGAATCGATCGGCCTGGTGGGTTCTGCCAGCACGACGTTCAACGAGCCCTTCAACGTAGCGCGCCAGTTCGCCTCACTGGACCACCTCAGCCGGGGCCGAGCCGGTTGGAACATCGTGACCTCGGCGTTCGGTGAGGAGAACTTCGGCTCCGACCCCCTCCCCTCGCACGCGTCCCGTTACGAACGCGCCGGGGAATTCGTGGAGGTGACCAAGGCACTGTGGCGCAGTTGGGACGCCGACGCCTTGGCGGTGGACAGGGATTCCGGCGTGTACGCCAGATCGGAACGGGTGCATCCGATCAACTTCCA
This sequence comes from Streptomyces violaceusniger Tu 4113, assembly GCF_000147815.2. Lineage (NCBI taxonomy): Bacteria > Bacillati > Actinomycetota > Actinomycetes > Kitasatosporales > Streptomycetaceae > Streptomyces > Streptomyces violaceusniger. The sequence goes on from NC_015957.1 coordinate 5,153,493, forward strand.
GGGCGAACACCTGACGGTCTCCGGGCCACTGAACATTCCCCGGCCACCGCAAGTGCACCCCGTGCTGGTGCAGGCCGGAACGTCCGCTGATGGCATGGCCTTCGCGTCCAGGCACGCCGAGGTCGTCTTCTCGGCGCATCAGGGACTCCCCATGGCGAAGCGCTACTACGACGAGATCAAGAACGGTGCGAAGCGGCTGGGCCGCGACCCGGACTCGATCAAGGTCCTGTTCGGTCTGAGCCCCATCCTCGGTGACACCCAGAAGGACGCTGAGGAGCGGCAGCGCGCCCTGGCCGGCCTCCTCAACATCGACTATGCCAAACAACTGGTGGCTTTCCAGCTCGGCGGGATCGACCTGACCAACTACGACCTCGACGAGAAGCTGCCGCTGGACGTCCTGCCGGACCCGACGACCATCAACCGCAGGCAGGGCCGCTTCGATCTTTACCGGCAGTTGATCGAAGACGGTGAAACCCTGCGGCGCCTGACTGAGGTCGAGGCCACGGCGGCGGGGCTCCAGGTGGCCGTCGGCGATGTGGAACGCATGGCCAACGAGATGATCACCTATTTCGAGGCTGCCGCGGCCGACGGCTTCATCCTCATTCCTCCCTCGCAGCGCGTGGACGGACGCCGTCTGCTCAGCGAGGTCATACCCCTGTTGCAGGAGCGAGGGTATGCCCGCGCAACCTACCAGGGCACTACCCTGCGCGAGCATCTCGGCCTCGCCCGGCCCTGAACGCCATGGGTATCCCGGCCTCGGCCTGTTGGCTGATGAGACCTGCCGGGGGCATGGAGCTGCGCTTCGGCCCGACGGAGTTGACCACCGCTGGGTCGGCGCAGGGCCTTGGTGCTGCGGCGCGACCCTGATCTGCGGCTGGTTCAATGGACCGGTTGCTCTACCTCGGGGTCGGCGCGTACGTGATAATCTCGACTTTCTCCAGAGTCGCCATTCCTTCCTCAATCAGTTCTGACAATTGAGGAACGAAGCGGCGTATCCGGTCTTCCGCATCGACGATGACCACCAGAAGCGGCAGTGAGTGTGACAGCGAGAGCAGGCGAGAGGTGTGCACGATGCCATCCGCGCCGTAGCCTTCTATGCCGCGAAGCACAATTGCCCTGGATAATCCGGCGTTCCGAGCTCTCCGCACGATCTCGTAGTACAGGGGCCGGTGGTTCCACACGTCGTCATCCCTGGCGAAAATCGTCAGCTTGAGCCCACAGCCGGCTGATTGCATGACTTGCTCTATCCTTTGCACTACGACAGTCGACGATCCAGGCCGGCAGCCCAGACGGCAAGGCGTCCTGAGTCACGCCTCGACGGGTGAAGATCCAATCCAGTCTGGACATCCAGCGAAGTCCACGGCCTTCGTCAATTTATCAACGCCTGGTGACCACCGCAATGCCCCGGGTAACTGCATGTACCTGCCGCAGGTTTGGTAGTTGACGTCCTGTCGGTGACGATCACGCCTCGGGACATTCGAACCGGGTCACGTCTCCTTCGTGGTCCCTCGCTCGTAGGTGCGTCATGTACGCAGCCGCTGGTTTGGCTGGTGCAATACGCCAGCAGGCGCCGACGGTGCGGCAGCGTGCAGAGTCGACGTTGGTCCGGCGTGCGAAAAACGGATAGCGCCCGGTCGTAAATCGGATTGAGGAAGGCCGATCTGGCGGGATAGTGTCGCCCGCCAGCGGGGACAATTTGTCATGCCCCGGCCGTCGTAGATCTCATCCCCAACCCAGGGAGATAGCGATGACCACGAATACGCCTGCAACCGGTGTCCGTACGCTCGACCAGGACGCATTCGACCGCCACCTCAAGGAATTCTCCGAGAACGCCCCCATCCTTGAGTACTCGCAGCAGTTCCGCCGGGAAGGTTACGTCAAGCTCGCCGGTCTGGTGTCGACGGACCTGTTCGCCGAGGTCACCAGTGAAGTCAACCGCCTGCTGGACCAGCACGCCCAACGTATCGACATCGAACTCAAAGAGACCGGGAATTCGCCGCGCAAGATGCACACGGTCAGCGCGTCCGACATCGCCCGCGACTCCCAGCTCATTTCCGCGATTTACGACTCCGCGAGCATCCGCGATGTGCTGGGCCAGATCGCCCAGGCGGACGTACTGCTGTGCCCGTGGGAGGGCGAGAAGTACGTCATCATCCGTCAGGACCAGCCGGGCGACACCCATGGATGGCACTGGGGAGATTTCAGCTACACACTGATCTGGATCATCCAGGCGCCCGGCCCCGAGGTGGGCGGGATGCTGCAGTGCGTGCCGCACACCAACTGGGACAAGCAGAACCCGCGGGTGCACGAGTACCTCCAGAACCACCCGATCCGCACCTACGCCAACGCCACCGGCGACCTGTACTTCCTGCGTTCGGACACCACACTCCACCGGACGATCCCGCTCAACAAGCCGGCCACCCGCATCATCCTCAACACGTGCTGGGCCAGCGCCGCCGACGCCGATCGTCCGACGACACACGAAACCATGAACGCGATGTTCTCCTCCTGACCGTCACACGAGGGGGGATACTCCTTGAGCACCACTCCTGAACTACACAGCGGAACAGACCTCCGGGAACTGGTCATTTCCCTGCTGGCCGGGGACGAGGACGCGGCCACGGTCAACGCCCGGGCAACCGACATGGTCTACCGAGCCGAAATCCGCACTGTCGCCGAGAATTTGGCTCATGCGGCTTTCATTCGCGGCGACCGCGCAGCGCTGCACACCGCGCACTGGGTGCTGGGCGACATCTACGACCGGTGTTTCAGTCTGCCTCCCATCGATCAGGTCGACTCCCTGCTGACTGAGATCCTGGACGACATCCGCAGCGTCCTGGAAAACGCCATGATGGCGGATCTCCGTGGAAAGATGGACCAGAGCGCACTGGCCTCCGTGCCCCAGGACCCGGAAACCTTTCTGCCCTGGTACCGGAACTTCATCAGTAGTCACAACGCAAGCAATCATCCATTCTACCGAGACTTCCTGGAAGACCGGGCCTCAGCGGAGGACATCAGGTTCTACCTGGCTCAGGAGACGTCGCTGGACCCACGCTTCGACGACATCTTGTCGTTCCTGACTGTGGGCACCAACGGCTCGGAGAAGATGGAACTCGTCAGCAACCTGTGGGACGAGATGGGGAACGGGAACTCGGCCGACGTGCATACGGCGGTATTTGCGAAAACGCTCACGGACGCCGGCGTGTCGAAGGAGTTCATCGACAGCAACATCATGCTGGAGTCGCTGGTCTGCGGAAATGTCTCCGCAGCCTTGGCGCTCTCAAGGCGGCACTGCTACAAGGCATTCGGATATTTCGGTGTCACCGAGTATCTGACACCCCGCCGATTCCGGTCCTACATCGTGGGCTGCAAACGGCTGGGAATGCCGAAATCAGCCTATATCTACCACGACCAGCACATCCAGATCGACGCGCGCCACGGGCCGTCCTGGTTCAAGAACATCTTGCTCCCGTCGATTGCCCGCGAACCGCGCTGCGCCTCCGAGATCGTACTGGGCACCGTCATGCGCCTGGAGACCTCCACCGGGTATCTCGATGCGCTGCAGGCGAAACTCGAGTTGGCCAGATGAGCCTGCCGAACCGACAGGACCTGAGCGAATGCGGCTAGCCATCATCGGTGGCGGTGCATCCGCGGTGACGCTGATGGATGCCCTCGCGCGCAGCACGCCGGGGGAAAAGATCACGGTCAGCATCTTCGAACCCCGGGCCGTGCTCGGCCCCGGCCGGCCCTACCAGGAGGACGCGGACAGCGCCCTGATCAACAGACCCGCCGACTCGATGTCCGTCAGGCACACCGATCCGCTGGATTTTCGGAACTGGCTGCGGGAGGCGGGCCGCAGCGGCGAATTTCCGTCGGCCGACCCGGAAGCGCGGTTCCAGCCGAGACGGCTGTTCGGCATCTACCTGCGCCGACGCCTCGCGGCGGCCGCTGCCAAACTGGTCGTCGGCGGGGGGGCGGTGGAGATGTGCACCGCCACCGTCGAGGATGTGTACTCCGCCGCTGGCAGACTGGTCACCCTCGCCTCGACGGGCGTGGCGGAAGCGCACGACCATGTCGTGCTGTGTCTGGGCACGCCCCGGCCGGCCGACATCTACGGATTGACGGGTCGGCCCGGCTTCGTCGCCGATCCCTACCCATTGTCCGAACCGCTGCCCGCCGGGGAGCCGGTGACCGTGCTGGGCAGCAATCTGTCCGCGGTGGACATCGCGGTTGCCCTGCTGCGCCGTGGGCACACCGCACCGATCCGACTGATCTCCCGCAACGGCTTGCTGCCCAGTGTGCGCTGCCAGCCGGCTGCCATTGACCCGGCGGAGGCCGGGCAGCTGGCCGAAGCGGTGCAACTCACGCCCCCGGCGTCGCTCTGGACGACCGTCCGGAGGCTGCTGCACGGGCGGCTGGTCGCGCACGGGGGATCGGCCCATGAAATGGCCCTGGACCTGGCGGCGGGTGAGCCGGCCGCGGGCCGGCTCGCCCGCCAGCTCGGGCGGACGGACGCTGCGGACTGCTGGCGAGCGGTGCTGCTGCCTCTGCTGGATCCGGTTGGTGAACTGTTCTGGCAGCGACTTCCGTTGCGTATGAGGGAGTCGTTCCTGCGCCGCCACAACACCTCGATCGCCACTGTGCTGAACCCGATGCCACCGGCGACAGCGGCCCTGCTGCTGGAGGCGCTGCGCACCGGCGCCCTGGAAGTGCACTCGGGGATCACTGCAGTCAACGCTTCGCCGGGCGGCGGTTTCATGGTGACGGCAGCCGGGAAGAACCATCGCGCCGGTGTGCTGCTGAACGCCGCCCGGGCCACGCCTTACGACCCCGTGGAGCCGGCTGGGCGGCTGCTCGGCCGACTGGCCGCCAGGGGGTTGGCTCGTCCGCATCCATGCGGTGGCGTGTACGTCGACTTCACCACGAACCGGGTCCTGGGGCCGGCCTCCGGCCTGTACGCTCTCGGCCACCCGGCCGCAGGTGACATCTATTACGCCAACGCCGGCTCACTTCTGGGCATCAGCGCACGGGCCGAACGCATCGTGGCCCGGATCCGGCGCGGCTCGACCACTGGCACCACCACATTGGCCACGTCTTCAACGCTGACGATCGGGGGACGGCTCGATGGCTGAGTCCTGGTACACCATGCGTGACGAGGTATTCGCCGATGGACTGCGCGGCCGGGTGCCCAGGCTCCCTGCTGATCCGGCCCGGCTGGAGGAGGTGGCAAGGCAGCACTTGCCCGCCGGCCTGTGGTCGTTCGTCGCAGGTGGCGCGGGAGGCGGGCGCACTCTGGCAGCCAACCGGGCCGCCTTCGACAAGTGGGAACTCACCCCGCGCATGATGCATGCGGCTCAGCCACTGACGCTGCGCACCGAACTGCTGGGGACCAGCATGGCGGCACCGGTTCTGCTGGCTCCGATCGGCCTGGCCGGCCTGGCCCACCCCGATGGCGAGGCCGCCGCCGCAAGGGTGGCCCGGGAACTGGGACTGACCATGACTCTGTCCAACTCCTCCTCGCTGTCGTTGGAGGAGGTGGCGGGCGCCGCACCCGGAGCGGGACTGTGGTTCCAGCTGCATCCGCCGAAGGACGATGAGCTGGGCGCATCGATCGTCCGGCGGGCGGAGAAGGCGGGCTACCAGGCCATTGTGGTCACCGTCGACTCCTGGGCCCGGGGCTGGCGGCCTGCCGACCTCGACCACGGGTACGACCCGTTCCTGCGCGGGCACGGCATGGGAACGTTCCTGGCCGATCCGCTGTTCAGACGGTCGCTGCCCGCGGACTTGGCGGTCGGCAGCGAGCTGTGGCTCGCGGCCGCCGCGGCCCGGTGGCGTGCGGTCTTCGGCCACTCCGGCCTGTCCTACGAGTACTTCGACAAGCTGCGCGAGGCCACCGACCTGCCGGTCCTCATCAAGGGTGTCCTGCATCCGGACGACGCGGAGCAGGCCATCGCGCACGGCGTGTCAGGTGTTGTGGTCTCCAACCACGGTGGCCGGCAACTGGATCGCTCGAAGGCTGCACTCGACGCCCTGCCCGCCGTCGCCCGGCAGGTGGCCGGCCGGGTCCCCGTGCTGTTCGACTCCGGGACGCGCAGCGGTGCGGACGTCGCCATCGCGCTGGGTCTGGGTGCCGACGCGGTGCTGCTGGGCCGGCCGTGGCTGTACGGGCTGGCCATCGACGGTGCCGACGGAGTGCGGCACGTACTGCGCTGCGTACTGGCCGAACTGGAACTCACCATGCTGATGTCCGGCGCCGCGACGGTCGAGGATCTGCGGCACATGGTGTCCCCGGCCCCTGGCCGGGCGGATGAGCGTTGAGCCGGGTCTTCGATCAACCGAATGTGTGAAGGGGAGAACCAGATGCGATCCCAGAGCAAGGTGCTTGTCATCGGTGGCGGACCCTCCGGCTCCACCGCGGCGACGTTCCTGGCACGCAACGGTGTTGACGTGACGCTTCTGGAGCGGGACACCTTTCCGCGCTACCACGTCGGCGAGTCGCTGTCGCTGTCGGTCGTGCGCATGATGGACCTGCTCGGCGTGTCCGAGAAGCTGGACAAATTCGGCTTCCGGCACAAGGACGGCTCCTACTACGAGTGGGGTAAGGAGAAGTGGGACCTGCCGTTTACTGATGTGCCCGGCGGAAAGCACAGCTGGCAGGTCACCAGGGCCGACTTCGACAAGATCCTTCTCGATCATGCCCGGGAAGAGGGAGTGGAGGCGTTCGAGGGTCACCGGGTCCGCGACATCCGGTTCTCCGGGGACCGGGCGGTGGCGGCGCGTTGGCACAACGACGACGGACGCGAAGGTGAGATCGGGTTCGACTACGTCATCGACGCCTCCGGCCGGACCGGCCTGCTCGCCAAGCGCCACTTCGACATGCGGCGGATGCACGACGTGTTCCGCAATGTCGGTGTCTGGACGTACTGGAAGGACGCCAAGGACATCCCCGAAGGCCCGGACGGCGCGGTGACGGTGTGCAGCGTTCCGGCAGGCTGGATCTGGGTGATCCCGTTGCACAACGGGATCACGAGCATCGGCCTGGTAACCGACAAGAAGCGGTTCAGCGAGCAGTGTTCTTCCCCCGCCGATGTGGAGGCGCTGTACGACCGGGCCGTGCACGCGCATCCGCTGGTGAGGCGGACCATCGCCGACGCCGAAAAGGTGTCGAAGATACGCACGGAGACCGACTACTCCTACGTGGCGGACCGGTTCAGCGGGCCGGGCCATCTGATCTCCGGGGACGCCGCATGCTTCCTGGACCCGTTGCTGTCCACCGGCGTGCACCTGGCGACGTTCAGCGCCATGCTGGCGGCCGCCTCGGTGTCCTCGATGGTGGATGGCACGGTGGCCGAGGAGCGGGCACTGAACTTCTACGACGTGGCCTACCGGTACTCCTACGAACGGCTGCTGGTGCTGGTCTCGGTTTTCTACGACAGCTACCGCGGCAAGGACGACTACTTCTACCGCGGACAGGCCATGACCCGCGCCGAGCAGCAGCGGCTGCACATCCATGAGGCGTTCCTCAGCATCATCGCCGGCGTGGAGGACCTGTCCGACGCGACGACGGTCGACGCCTACCAAGTCATCGAAAAGAGCCTGCACGGCAGGGACCCCGGCACGACGCCGCCCACGCGCGTACACAGCCAGTCGCGGGAATGGACGATCATGCCCAACTCCCCGGCGAACGCCATCGAGGGGATGTACCTGGAGATGGAGCCCAGCGTGCGGTTGCGCGACACACAGCGTTGACGGACCGGGAGACAACGGGCAGACAAGGAGAAGGCAGTGGCCAACATCGACCGTATCGCGGCGGAACTCATGGAATCAGCCGATGACGATTCCTATCCGGTGACCCCGCGCACCGTGCCGATCCGCTACCGGGAGCGCATCCGCTACGACCACGAGGCGGCACACGCCATTCTGGACGAGGGCCTCGTGGCACACATCGCGTTCAACAGGGAGGACTACCCGGTGGTGCTCCCCGCGGTGTACGCCAGGCGGGGCGAAACCCTGTACTTCCACGGCTCGCGTGCGGGCCGGTTCGCCCAGCTCGGGGCGGAGAACGCACCGGTGTGCGTGACGGTCACCCTGCTGGACGGCCTGGTGTTCGCCCGGGCCTGGCTGATCCATTCGGCCGCCTACCGCAGTGTCATGGCACACGGCCGGCTGCGCCTGATCACCGATGACGAAGAGCGGATGCGTGCCCTGGCCACCTTGCTGGAGCACATCGCCACCGGCCGCAGCTCGGAAGCCAGGCCGCCGACGCGGCAGGAGTTCGCCAGCGTGGCCGTGGTCGCGCTGGATCTGGAGGAGGTGTCGACCAAGGTGCGCCGGGAGGAGCAGAGCAAGTACGAACCCGCGGACCTTCAGGGCGGCTGCTGGGCCGGGTACGTGCCGCTGCGCCAGGTCGCACTGGATCCCAGGTCCGCGCCGGACTTGCCGGACGACGTGGTGGTACCGCCCATCGTGGAGAAGTACAGCGGGCCCTTCCTGGTGCCGGAGGAGGCCATGGCCGCCGTTCCCAGCCCGCCGACCAAGCCGGGCGCCTAGGCGAGGGAGCTGCCGTCCGGTCCCACACGCAGCCTCGGGCGGCAGCCCTGATCGCACAGACACCGATCAGCCGCACACGGCACTCCCGAGCCCACCGAGACTTTACGGAGCACCTGCTATGGCCGACTTGATCGCAGCCCTGCACCAGTCCGCGTCCGACACCAGACTCATCGTCTACGACCGGGACGGCAACAAGCTGACCGGGCAGCGGGTGAAGCTCTCCCCGTCCGCTTCCCGGGACGGCACGCTCGAATACGATCCCGTGGAAATCTGGCGGCACACCCAGGACGCGGTCGGCATGGCCCTGTCCGAACTGGACCGTCCCAGTTCCGCGCTGGCAGCCGTCGGTATCGCGGCCCAGCGCGAGACGACCGTGGTGTGGAACAAGCGCACCGGACAGCCCTACGCTCCGGCCATAGCCGGGCCGGACCGGCGCTCCGCCGGGCAGATGGCCGATCTGACGCGGGACGGCCAGACCGAACTGATCCACAAGAAGACCGGTCTGGTGCCGGACGCGCTGTTCTCCGCCGGCAAGCTGAGCTGGCTGCTGCGACACGTTGACGGCCTGCGCGCGGACGCGGAGCGGGGCGACGCCCTGTTCGGCACCATGGATTCCTGGCTGGTGTGGAACCTGACCGGACGGCACGTCACCGATGTGACAAGCGCCAGCCGCACCATGCTGCTGAACCTGGACACCCAGGATTGGGACGACGAGCTGCTGGCCTTGCTCGGCATACCGCGAGCGATGCTGCCTGAGGTGGCGCCGTCCTCGACCCCGGACCGCTTCGGGAGCACATCGGGGTCCGGGTTGTTCGGCACGGAACTGCCCGTGTCCGGGGTGCTGGGTGAACACCAGGCAGCCCTCTTCGGCCAGCATTGCTTCCTTCCGGGTCAGGCCCGCTACGGCTTCGAGGGCAGCAGTGCGCTGCTGGTCAACACCGGGACCGCGCGGGCGGATACCGACTCCAGGGTGCTCGGTACCATCGCCTACCGGCTGGCCGATGAACCGGCGGTGTATGCGCTGGAGGGTTTCGTCCCCTACACCGGCGCCACGGTGCAGTGGCTGGTGGACGGACTGGGCATCATCCGGGGCGTCGGGGAGATCGAGGCAATGTCCCGGCGGGCCGATGACCCGGAAGGGCTCTACTTCGTACCCGCGTTCACCGGGCTCGCGCTGCCCCGGCCCGAACGCGGCGCCCGTGGGGCCATCCTCGGCATGGACACCCACCACAACCAGAACCATGTGGCCCGAGCTACTCTCCAGGCCCTCGCCTACCAGCTCCGTGACCTGATCGAGACCATGCAGGAAGGGACGGGGTACGCCCCGGCCCAGCTGCGGGTCGACGGCAACGGCGCTTGGTTTGATATGTGCATGCAAATACACGCGGACATCCTCGGCATCCAGCTCCGCCGCCCGGCGGACGTCGCCGACACCGCTGCCCTCGGCGCGGCCCACGCCGCTGGCCTGGCCGTCGGCGTGTGGGCGGACCTCGCCGAGGTGGCCGGCACCCGCCAGGAGAACCACCGCTGGTCTGCGCAGTGGATGCCCGAGGACCGGGAACGCGGTTACGCCGGCTGGCGGTCGGCCCTTGAGCGCACCGTGGGCTGGGTCGACGAGGCCACCCTGCCGCAGGGAGACTGGCTGGCCACGCTGACCGCGGCTGAGTGGCGCGCCGACGGATCACGGTGACAACGGCCCACGTGGGTCCGCTGACCGCGGCCGCACCCGTAGCCCCCCTGGGCGGTCACTCGGCGGTGCTGCTGCTCACGCAGCTCACTGTGCTGGTCGTCTCCGCGCACCTGCTGGGGCGGCTGGCCAAGCGGGTGGGCCTGCCGGCGGTGGTCGGCGAGCTTGGTGTGGGTGTGCTACTCGGGCCGAGCGTGTTCGGGCAGTTCGTCCCGCGGGCGAGTGATTGGGTCTTCCCTCAGCAGGCGGGGCAGTTCCACCTGCTGGACAGTGTCGCCCTGCTCGGCGTGCTGGTTCTGGTGGGGGTGACCGGGATCAGCCTCGACTTCACCCTGGTACGCCGACGCGGCGGGACCGTCGCCTGGATCAGCCTGCTGGGCCTGGTCATCCCGTTCGGCCTGGGAGCCGTGGTGGCGATGAAGCTGCTGCCCGGGGTGCTGCGCCCCCAACATGCGCAGCCCACGGTGTTCGCACTGTTCCTCGGAGTGGCGCTGTGCGTCAGCGCGATCCCGGTGATTGCCAAGACCCTTCTGGACATGGGGCTGATCCACCGCAACGTCGGTCAGCTCATCCTGGCCGCCGGGACGATGGACGACATCGTCGGCTGGCTGCTGCTGTCCGTGGTGTCCGCCATGGCGGCCGATGGCCTGCACACGGGTACCGTGCTCGGGCCGATCCTGCACCTGGCCGGACTCCTGCTGGTGCTGACCGTGCTGGGCCGGCCCCTGGTCCGCGGGGCGATGCGCTGGGCGCAGCGTTCCCAATCCTCGGCCGCGGTGGTGGTGACGGCGGTCGCGGTCCTCCTGATGTGTGCGACCGGCACCGCGGCGCTGGGCCTCGAACCGGTATTCGGCGCGTTTCTCGGCGGCATACTGATCGGCACCAGCAGCGCCGTCAGCCTCGGCTCGCTCGCACCGCTGAACAATGGGCTGTCCGCAACTCTCGCGCCGGTCTTCTTCGCCACTGCGGGGCTGCGCATGGACATGGGGGCGCTGGGACAACCCGCGGTGCTGGGCGGCGCGCTGCTCATCCTGGGTGTTGCGATCCTTGGCAAGTTCGCCGGCGCGCTGCTCGGCGGGCTGACCGGGCGCCTCAATCGGTGGGAGATCCTGGCGCTCGGCGCGGGCATGAACGCGCGCGGGGTCGTGCAACTCGTCGTGGCCGCGGTCGGCCTTCGGCTGGGCGTGCTGAACACCCAGTCCTACACAATTATCGTGCTCACCGCGGTGATTACCTCGGTCATGGCGCCGCCATTGCTGAGGCTTGCCATGCGACGCCTCGAAATCACCGCCCAGGAGGAATCGCGGCGCCGGGCGATGGAGCCTCTTCTGAATTGAAACTCTGAGCCTCGAGCCTGGGCATTGCGCGATGCCGCCTCACTGTTTCCGAAGGATTCTCATGGTACTTCTTCCGGTATTCCTGAGCGAATCGGCCGAAGTGGCTGAACCCCCACCGTGCCGCCACTTCACTCACCGTCTTCTTCGCGGCGCCGGTTGCAGTCAGTTCCGCTCGGACCCGCTTCAGCCGGACCTGGCGGAGGTATCCGCAGGGTGGCAGGCCGAAGCGACGGCGGAACGCCTTTTCCAGCGTGCGCACACTGACGCCGGCGGCCTGAGCGAGGTCGGCCGCGGTGTGGCCGACCTCCGGGTACTCATTGATCAGCCGCACCGCTCTCTCGACCGGGCTGACCGGTTGAGACGGCTGGTCGCGGACCAGCGCCGGGCTGTAGGTGTTCGGCTGGGTGACCAGCAGTTCCGTCATCAGGGCCCGTTCCAGCTCCGTGGCGACCAGCGGGTGGATCGGTTCCCCGGAGCTGTCGGCTTCGTTGGCCCGTTCGGCCAGGAACATCAGCGACTCGTACCAGCTCATGGCACTGCCGGAGTCGAACCGCATGAGGGGCTCGAAGACGGGCGACTCCGCCGAGGAGTTGTGCAGCAGGCTATGGACGTGGGCGGTCAGCACCGCCTGGTTCAGTTCGACGATCAGCTGCCCGCAGTCCGCGGAGCACCGGGCGCTGACAGGCTCGCTCGGTCCGAGCACCGTGCCCAGGCCAGGGGCGATGCGCATCTGCTGCGTGCCGCACAGCCAGATGTTCCCGGTCAGCGGCACCAGCACCAGGTAACCGGACCGCGCACCGGCCAGTTCGAAGCGCGCGCTGGCGCCGAGCGACAGATAGCTCAGCCGCAGTGAACCCAACTGATAACTGTGGAAGCGAATATCGGGACGTGTGGTTGCCGCGACCGATAATTCGTGCCGGCCAAGCACGGGGGTGAGCCATTCTTCGGTGGCGGCGACATCTTCGGTGTGCAGGACAGCATGGTTGGCCAACAGCGGTGCTGCGGACATCTGATCTCCCTCGCGCCAGATCATGGCGACTCGGAGCGGAATGGTGGCTTCCGGGAGGGCGGGCGACGGCCAAGGTCCTCGGCGTCATAATTTGATAATAATGACGGACCTGAAGCGGTAACGCAATGATCAATTCGAGCGCCTTTTCGGTCATTGTTGTAAGCGGAAAGGAACTGAGCATTCAGGTCTATCGACCACGCGGTCAGCGATGTGAGGGCCCGTGGTTCCGTCGAACGGACCGGGCCGAGGATGGTGAGGTAGGGGGTGAATCCATGCTTCCGAATGTCCTGTTCTCGCTGTTTTCCGTGACCGGAAAGTCCGGACAGCACAGGATCCCGCCCCCGCGTGTCAACTCCTCGATCCGGCCAAGAGCCACCGGATTGCCGTCCCCCGGTCTGCCGCGGCCGACCCGGTGCGGGTGAATCAATGAGCCCCGGCCCGCCGCGCTCACGAAAGGCCCTGATCCGTAACGAGAGAAAGGCCCCACAATGATCTTGAGGTCATGGAGTGCGCGTGCGCCCATCGGCAACACGGCCGCCTTCCTCGACACATTCAAAAGCAGCATTCTGCCGCATATGGAAGGTTTTCCGGGATATCGCGGCTGCTACCTGCTGCGCCGGGAGGAGGACGACCAGGTCCACATCCAGGTCCTCAGCCTGTGGAACTCGCCCGCGGCGGTCGAAGGGTTCGCAGGCACTGACGCGCTGACAGCAGTGGTGTCACCGGCGGTCGCGGACCTCATGACCGACTACGACACCGAGGTCAGGCACGAGACCGTGGTCCTCGACACCGTGACCGGCCACGACGAAGACCCGGCCACGCCGAAACAGGAAGACCCATCATGACTCTGCAGTCACCTGACCTCATGCACCTGTTCGTCGCGGTGACGGTACTGCTGGTCGTCGCTCACACCGCCGGCCATCTGTTCATGCTGCTGCGCCAGCCGCCGGTCATCGGCGAGATAGTCGGGGGCCTGCTGCTCGGCCCAACCGTCCTCGGTGCGTTCGCGCCTGATGCGCAAAGGTGGCTGTTCCCCTCAACGGGCCCCGCGGCCGCGGGCCTGGGCGTGCTGTACGAGGCCGGGCTGCTCCTGCTGCTGTTCCTCTCCGGCCGGGAGATGGTCGAACACCGCAGCGGCGGCCGGGGGAAATCCACCGCCGCGATGGCGGTGATCGGTATCGTCGTGCCGTTCGCGGTCGGTCTGTTCACCGCCCGGTTCCTCGACATCGCCGAACTGTCCGGGCCGCAGGGCACGCGGACGAGTGTGGGACTGGTCTTCGGCATCGGTGTGGCCGTGACCAGCATCCCGGTGATCTCCCGGATCATGCTCGACCTCGACATCCTGCGGACCGGATTCGCACGCGTGGTGCTCTCCATCGCCGTGTTCGAAGACCTGGTGCTCTACGTGATGCTGTCCGTGGTGCTCGGCCTGGCGCAGGCGAAGTCCGGTTCCTCCTACGGCCTGTGGTCGTTGTTCGACAACAACGATGCCCTGCCCAGCACGATCTACTACGTGGTGGCCAGCCTGGTCTTCTTCGCGGTGTTCCTGCCGCTGGGCCCATGGTTCTTCCGCATGCTGGCCATCGGCCCGGCAAGCTTCGTCGAAAAGCGCAGCCCCACCGGGTTCCGGCTGGTATTCATGCTGGGGATGGCCCTGACCTGCGTCGGCCTCGGCATCAACCCGGTCTTCGGTGCCCTGCTGGCCGGCGCGTCCGCCGCCGGAGCGGACATGCGGGTGACCGAGCCGGAGCAGCGGGCACCAGCGGACGGCGCGTGGGAGACACTGAAGAGGTTCTCACTCGCCTTCTTCGTCCCCCTGTACTTTGCCAACGTCGGCGTCCAGCTGGACCTGGCACACCACTTCCCGCTGCTGTTCTTTGTCGCCTTTCTGGCCATGGCCTGCCTGGTCAAGCTGGTCAGCGTCTGGGCGGCGGCCAGGCTGGCCGGGGAGGACAACAGATCCGCCCAGCACTTCGCGGTTGCCCTGAACGCGCGCGGCGGGCCGGGCATCGTGCTGGCCACGGTGACGCTCGCGGCCGGAGTGATCAACGAGGACTTCTACACGGTGCTGGCCATGCTGTCGATCGTCACCTCGCAGATCGCCGGCGTGTGGCTGCATGTCTTCCGTAAACAGGTGATCAACATGGCCCAGCAGACCACGGCGCCGCCGGCGATGGCGGCACCGGGCGGCGCGGCCCCGTCGGCGAAGCAGAGGTGAGCACCATGGCGGACTTCATCGGAGCGTTCGACCAGAGCACGACCGGCACCCGGTTCGCCATTGTCGACGCGGACGGCGTCGAGGCGGGCGCCGGCGCACGGGAACACACCCAGCTACGGCCCGCGGACAACCGGGTCGAGCACGACGCGGCGCAGATCTGGGACCACGCCCAGGGCGTCATGGCCGACGCGCTCGGCGAAGCCCGGCTGACCGCCACGGACCTGGCTGCCATCGGCATCACCAACCAGATCGAAACCACCGTGGTCTGGGACCGGCGTACCGGCGAGCCCTACCACCACGCCATCGTCTGGCAGGACACCCGTACGGACCAACTGGCTGCCGCGCTGGCCGCGGACGGCCGGGCCGAAACGATCCACCGCAAGGCCGGTCTGGTGAGCAACCCTCACTTCTCCGCCACGAAGATCCAATGGCTGCTGGAGCACGTGCCCGGGTTGCGCGCGGCCGCCGAACGGGGCGACGCCCTGTTCGGCGGCACGGACACCTGGCTGATCTGGCAGCTGACAGGCGGGGCCGCGGGCGGCCGGCATGTGACCGACGTGACGAACGCCAGTCGCACGATGCTGATGAACCTGACCACACTGGACTGGGACGAGGAACTGCTGGACTTCTTCGGCGTGCCCCGTGCCATGCTGCCCGAGATCCACTCCTCGGTCAGCCCGGACGGCTTCGGCACCACCGCACAGGACGGCGTGCCGATCAGCGGCGTGCTCGGCGGGCCGCAGGCTGCCATGTTCGGCAACGGCTGCTCGGCCACCGGCGCGGCATGGTGCAACAACACCCACCGCAACCTGGTCATGCTCAATATCGGAAGCGAACCAGTGCAGTCCGGGCACGGCCTCCACACGACGATCGCCTACCAGCTGCCGGATACACCCGCGGTCTACGCCTTGGAGGGGAACATCCCGCACACAGGCGACGCGGCGCGCTGGGTGGTGGAAGACCTCGGCTCGCTGTCCAGCCCGGAGGCGTTCGAGACGGCCGCCTCCTCGGTCACCGGAGCCGAGGGCCTGTACTTCGTGCCTGCGTTCACCGGTCTCGGCGTGCCGGACCCCGAGCCGCAGGCCCGCGGTGCGCTCATCGGCCTGGCGCCCGGGCACACCAAGGGCCACCTCGCCAGAGCGGCCTTGGAGTCGATCGGATTCCGGATGCACGAGGTGCTCGCCGCCATGACCGACGATTCCGCAGTGGCACCAGTCAGGCTGACGGTCGACGGGGCGGCCGCGGCCTCGGACGTGAGCCTGGCGGTCCAGGCCGATGTGACCGGGATACCGGTGAGCCGAGCCGCGATCGCCGAGCCGCCCACGCGGGGCGCGGCGTACGCGGCAGGTCTCGGCGTCGGGTACTGGAAGGGCACCGAGGAGCTCCCCGTACACCGGCCGCCCCAGGACCGCTGGAAACCACGCTGGAAGAGCGGGCGGCGGCGGGCCGCGCTGGCGGACTGGCGCCGGGCGGTGGACCGCACCGGTCCCCTGGCCGGGGCGGACGGTGAGGCACCCTCGTAGCATGTGGTGCCCGTGCCGGCCGGCACGGGCACCAGACGCTGCGCGTATCAGCGTCAGCCGAGGGCGTCGAGAGCGGTGAGGACGTCGGCTGGTTCGGCGCGAACGGTGAAGTCCGTGTCGACGAAGGCCCATCGGACCGTACCGGACCGGTCGATGACGTAGGTGGCGGGTATCGGCAGAACGCGCGCGTGACCGTCATTGACCCGCTCCAGGTCGAGCCCCGACCTGGCGTAGTGGGCCGCCAGCTCGTCGGGCACCTGGAAGGCGAGGCCGTACCGCCGCGCCGTGGCCGAGCCGATGTCGCTGAGCACGTCGAAGTCGAGTTCCTGCTTCTCGCTGTGGGACAGCGACTCGTCGGGTGTCTGCGGGGACACGGCCACGAGCTGGGCGCCACGGGCAGATATGTCCCCGTGGTGCTGCTGGAGGGAACGGAGCGTCATATTGCAGTAGGGGCACCAGGCACCCCGGTAGAAGGTGAGCACCAGGGGGCCGCGGGAGAGCAGGGCCTCCAGCGTGACGGTCCGGCCCGTGGCCGACGGCAGGCTGAAGTGCGGAGCTCGCGCACCGACAGCCAGCGCACGCTTCCCCTGACCGGACTCGGCCAGTTCCCGGGCCGCCCGCTCCTTGATGGCGCGGGCCCCGGCCGGATCCTGCCTCTGCTGGACTTCGCGGAACGCGCGCAACTCGTCGTTGAGGCTCATGGTTGCCCTGACCTTCCTTGACTCGACAGCGGGGGAGACCGGCAGTCGGACCGCGGTCACGGTGGCCGTACAGTATGCGCTCCAACGTAGCGTGCCCCCGCCGGCCCGGAAGCGGAGTTCCCCCGGGAAGGACTGGAGTGGAAAGCGGTAGTGAGCCGTCGACTTCGATATGCCGGAGCAGGGCGGGGCAGGGCCTGCCAGGAGCAGCCGCCGGCCAGCACGTGGATGATGGCCGCGAACAACGGCTCATCAGGCGTGTTCTGCGTAACCCCGCCCTGCGGCCGCACCCCTCGGCGCGGGGATCGGCGGCTTCGCGATCGGCGACCGGCCTCCACCCGCCAGTGCTGCGCATATCCGCAGAAATTGATAGCCTGTCACCTCCGCGTGCATAGGGAGGCGATTGCCGGTGGCAAAGGCGTATGGGCTGATGCCGCTCCTCGCGGTCCCCCCGCTCCGGCCCTCTGAGAGATCACGGCGGGAGTCTGGCATACGGTGCCGCGGCCCGGTTCTTGGGTCCGGCGATTCAATAAATGAATCCGCTTTCGCTTCCTGGGTGGCACCCCGCCGCATCGGCACCGGGGCCCCGTCGCCGTCGCGTTCGGCGTGGAGATGAACTGTTGTCAATCGGCCAATGACAATGTGAACTGCTCAATGGATCCGATGGCCGGGAAGCTGTGGGTCCTGTGCATGCACCGAAGCGAAAACCCTCCCTATCATCAGGGCCGAAGGAGAATGACGCATGGGCATTCTGGAGTCGATCCGCGGGCCGCAGGACCTGAAGAAGCTCGACGCCGGTGAGCTGGGCAGACTGGCTGCGGAAATCCGTGAATTCCTCATCAACGCCGTCTCCCGCACCGGAGGACATCTAGGGCCGAATCTGGGTGTGGTGGAGCTGACCATCGCGCTGCACCGAGTCTTCGACTCTCCCAAGGACTGCATCGTCTTCGACGTCGGCCACCAGACGTATGTACATAAGCTGCTGACAGGCCGCCAGGACTTCTCCAAGCTACGCAAGGAGGGCGGCCTCTCGGGGTATCCCAGCCGCGCCGAGTCACCGCACGACATCATCGAGAACCAACATGCCTCCGTGGCGCTCAGTTGGGCCGACGGCATCGCGAAGGCCGACCGGCTGGCCGGCCGACGCGACCGCTCCGTGGTCGCGGTGGTCGGCGACGGGGCGCTGACCGGGGGCATGACGTGGGAAGCGCTGAACAACGTCGCCGCCGACAGGAAACTTCCCCTGGTCATCGTGGTCAACGACAACGGCCACTCCTACAATCCCACCATTGGCGGACTCGCCACCCATCTGGCCGCCCTCCGTACGACGGACGGTTATGAACATTTCCTGGAGCGCACCAAGAACGCACTCGACCGCACGCCGTTCGTCGGCCGCTCGGTCTACGACGCGCTGCACGGGGCGAAGAAGGGCCTCAAGGACTTCATCGCGCCCCAGGGCCTGTTCGAGGACCTGGGTCTGAAGTACGTGGGGCCGATCGACGGCCACGACGTGGCGGCCGTGGAGAACGCGTTGCGTCGCGCTCAGGGCTTCGGTGGCCCGGTGATCGTTCACTGCATCACCGAGAAGGGACGTGGTTACAGCTTCGCCGAGGAGTCCGACGAGCGCTTCCACCAGGTGAAGGTGATCGACCCCGACACCGGGAAGCCGGTCTCCGTCTCGGGCAAAGACTGGACCACCGTCTTCGGCGAGGAGATGGTGCGGCTTGGCACTGAGCGCAAGGACATCGTGGCGATCACCGCCGCGATGCGGCGCTCCACAGGGCTCGCGCCGTTCGCCGAACGGTTCCCTGACCGGTTCTTCGACGTCGGTATCGCCGAACAGCACGCGGCGGCCTCCGCGGCCGGGCTGGCCACGGCCGGACTGCACCCGGTGGTCTCGGTGTACGCGACCTTCATGAACCGGTGCTTCGACCAGCTTTTGATGGACGTGGCCCTGCATCACTGCGGGGTGACCTTCATACTGGACCGCGCGGGCATCACCGGTGACGACGGGGCCTCGCACAACGGCATGTGGGACATGGCCGTCCTGCAGGTGGTGCCGGGACTGCGGATCGCCGCGCCGCGTGACGCCGATCAGCTGCGGAACCAGATGCGCGAGGCCGTCGAGGTGGATGACGCGCCCACGGTCGTGCGCTACTCCAAGGGCACGGTCGGTCCCGAGGTGGCCGCCGTCGGCACGGTAGGGGGCATGGACGTCCTCAGGGGCTGTGCGGAGGATGAGGCCGACGTGCTCATCGTCTCCGTCGGAGCGCTCGCTCCCATGTGTCTTGAGATCGCCGATCGGCTGGCCGAACAGGGCATCAGCACCACCGTGCTGGACCCGCGGTGGGTCAAACCGGTAAACGAGGCACTCCCTGCCGTCGCCCGCCGGCACCGGCTCGTGGTGACCGTCGAGGACGGGGTGCGGGCCGGGGGCGTCGGCGCCGCCATCGCGCAGTCGCTGCGGGACGCCGAAGTAGACGTCCCACTCCGTGACTTCGGCATCCCCGTCGAGTTCCTCGACCACGCCGAGCGCAGCCGGGTGCTGGCACGCGTCGGCCTGACCGCGGCGGACATCGCTCGCCGGGTCTCGGGCGTCTTCGCCGGTCTGGGGCGGGACGAGATGGTGTTTCCGGGCTGAGCCGCGGGGCGGCGCACACCCGGCGCCGGTCTCCGGACCCCGAGCGGATCCGGAGACCGACGTTTCCCCCGAGGAACATTGCCCCAGATGGTTGCCCTCCTGCGACGACGTCGCACAGGTGCCGCTTCACCGGCCGCAACCGCATCTGGGGCGTGTGACCTCGCTGTCTGTGATGTGCCGGTACCAAACCCGGTAGTGCACACAGGGACTTTCAGTCACGAAATAGCCAGCCCAGTTCCGGTTCACATGCGCAACCTTCGAGCGAACAGCTCACAATATGCGTCACGATGTCTTTCACACCCTCCGTGCGCTCGCACTCGATGCCTGTGAGGAACGCGAGCTCGGCATGGCTTGCGACGTTGACCAACGCCATCACGTTGTAGCTCCCGCGCACAGCCTGGACGTAATTGACGTGGACACTGGTTTCGACTCTCCGGGCCACGGCGCCTATAGCACTCTCGTCTCGCACGCTGATCAAGACGACTGCGTGAATCACGGGGGCCCCTTAACGTGCACCCTGCCTGCGGGTGTCTATGAGGACAGAGGATCTCGGGCGCGCACATCCCTTCAAGCCGGACCAGGGCACATCGGACCTCGACGAGGGCTCGATGAGGGCTCGGGTTCAATTCCTGCCGCTTCACGGTACCGGTGTTGATTCCTTCGCGCAGCGTCCGCGGCGTCAGGACCCTCTATCGCGATCACCGGAACGCCGTCCCGTCCGGCAGGCGTCCGAAGTGTTGGCCCGTTGTGCAGAAGTGACGTTACCCCGAGATCTTCGTGCAGGCAGCGGCGGTTGCAGAAGGTCTCGATGAAGGCGCAGACCTCGGCTCGGGCGGCCGCCCGGCGGGGCCATATACGGGTGCTTTCTCTTCTTTGAGCAGGGCCCAGGAACTGGCGCGGCGCATTGTTGAAACATGATCCGGCACGACCGCGGCTCTGCCGCAGACCGAAATAGCTTATCGCCCGCCGGAGCTCAGACCTGTATTCGACGAATTCAACTGGTCCTTGCTGTACTGATCACGGAGGTGTTGCGCGGGAAGGCCGGTATTGGATGACAAAATCGACGGCGCGTCCGGCGCTGCGGTCGGGGGCCTGCGGACCGGACGGTCCGGGGCTGCTCGGAGGGGGACCTCACCAGCGGCACCGGCCGGTCCGCGATCGGCACGTTCGTGGAGCAGACGGCGCGTTCACATGCCGGCACCTGCCGTCATGCTGCCGCACCTGCCGTCGAAGGACGGCCATGGCCTCGACCGGGCAGGTGAAGAACGACCCGGCCTCTGCCGGCACACCAGCTTGCGTTCCTGCCGCTCGGCCGTGGCGGGTTCCCCGGGGCGGCCCTCACCGTGGTCGGTTCAGACTCGCTCGAATCTTTGCAGGCCGGGGGAGTACTTGTAGCCCATGATGAGCACATCGCGCACTGCGGGGCGGCCGGCGTCCTGCGGCCTGATCGGTCGGACCGCGTGCAGGACCTGCTGGTCCGCCCAGTACATGGTGTCCATCTGCTCTGTCAGACAGAACTCGGTGAGGAGCGCCTTGTCCTGACTGTAGACCTGGGACTCGCCGCCTGTGGTGTTGAGCCGTCCCATCAGGTGGACCGCGCCGTAGTTGACTTCGTCGCGGTGCGGCCCCTCCGGTGTCGGCTGACCGATCTCGCCGGGGGTGCCGATGATCCGGAACTGGTGGCACTGGACGTCCCAAGGCTCGTCCAGCCGGCCGTCCTCCACCGGGAAGCGGGCGAAGTTGCTGCGCAGCAGCCGGGTCAGCAGCGGGTTGTGCAGGGTGGACCGGCTCAGCGGAGCCACATCACGCCGGATGCCTCCGGCATAGTCGTTGGCGCTCTCGGACTGGAAATACGGCTGGTGAGGGCGCAGCCGGATCTCTCCGGTGCGTGGCAGAAAAAAGAGACGGTCGTAAGCCCGCTCGCGGAAACGGGAGCCGTTCTGCAGGTATCGGTCGGTCTCCAGGTGCTCCCACTCGTGCGCCAGTTCCTTCACCCGTGGACGCAATTCCGGGTCGATGGGGAACTGCCTGGCCGGCACCAACGCGTACCCGTTGGTGCGTAGTTCTTCCCGGGCGTCGCTGTGCAGCATGTCCGGCTCCTCCAGGAAGGGTCTTGGGCACACTCCCGCGTATGCGTATGAGGCTCCCATGAACGGACTGGCGCGGGCACCTGAGATACGGATACGGGAAGCAACCGCGGTCCGGGCCTCAGTCTTTTGCGGCCGCCACAGGCCAGACCAGCACAACGCGCACCACCGACGCTGAATCGGCCGTCCACCCCGGGACCGTCAACGGAATGCAGGCCCCCACATGCCTTGAGCCAAGGGGGCACGCCTCCCCGGCGACGGCCCGTCAGCGATCTGCGGGTGAGGTCGCCCGGGGCCTTGGGCCGTCTCTTCCGAGGGGCACGTAGTACAGCAGCGCCGCAGTGAGCAACGATACGAGCATGACGGCACCGCAGAGAGTGGCGAAAGCCTCGGTGTACCCCTTGGCCGACGTCGCGCCGACCGCCCGCGCCTGATCGTAGGCCGCCAGGAACGGCAGCATCAGCACCGCCGTGCCCAGAGCGTTGCCGAGCCGTTGCATCGCGGTCAGAATCCCGGAGGCGCCCCCGATGTGCTGTTCGCCGACGCCATCGAGCACGGCGTTCAAGCTTGGAGTCACAAAAAGCCCCTGTGCAATGCCGATGACCGCCATGCATGGCAGCAGGGAGTCGGGCAGACCGGCTGGCGCAGCGAGACAGACCCAGAGCACGACACCGCTGCCGATGCCGTGCAGTACAGCTCCTGCGGTGAGTACCGCGCGTGCTCCGACCCGGCGGATGACCCGGCCCGCGATGAACGAACTGACCGCGACCGCCGTCGCGAGCGGGGCGAAAGCGAGCCCGGCATGCAGGGGGGAGTCGCCATAACCGTCCTGGAGCAGGATCGTGTAGCCGAGATACAGCGGCGTCATGGTGGTGGAAAACAGCAGCACCACCGTGGCACCGCCGGTGAAGGCGCGGCTGGCCAACAGTTCGGCATTCAGCAGGGTCGCTGTGCCGCTTCTTGTCCGGCGGATCTGGACGGCTGCGAACACCGTGAGCGCCACCACCGCGACCAGCAACATTCCCACCAGCCACCCGGGCCATCCGAGTTGCTGCCCCTCGATCAGGGGAACAAACAAAAGGATCAACGCCACCACACCGAACAGGGTGCCGCCCCAGTCGATGTCGTCGGCGAGGGGAGACCGGGATTCGGGTACCGCGCGCCGGATGAGCAGCAGCGCGGCAATGCCGATCGGCACATTGATCAAGAACACTGGACGCCAGCTCAGCCCCAGCAAGTCGGCCTGCGTCACGGCGCCGCCCAGGATCTGCCCGAACACGCTCGCCAGAGCCTGTACCGCGCCCATCAGCCCGAACGCCCGGGCTCGTTGCCGCGGGTCCACGAAGGACGTCCGGATGATCGCCAGCACCTGCGGGGACAGCATGGCGGCGGCAGTGCCCTGCGCCAGCCGAGCGGCGATCAGCTCTCCAGCACTGTCGGCCAGGCCGCACGCCAGCGAGGCCGCGGTGAACCCGGCCAGACCCACGACGAACATCCGCCGCCTACCGTAGATGTCCCCCAGGCGTCCACCGGTGATCAGCCCGACCGCGTAGGTCAGCGTGTAACCGGCGATCACGAACTCGGTGTCTGCGGTATCCGCATGCAGATCCGCCTGAATGCTCGGCGCCGCCACATTGACGATGAATGTATCCATCATGGCGACGAACGCACCGGTCAGAATGATGCCGAGGCCGAGCCGCGAACATGCTGAATCGGTCTGCGCGGTGTCGGCCACCACGACGCGACGTGCTCCCAGTGAGATCACCGCCATGCGTTGTCGAATGTCGCCTCGAGTCTGCCCGGTCCGGGTGGCGACGGGGAGACTCTCGGCCGAACCCGCCACGGGGGCCCGTTGGCGATGACCGGCAGCGCGCTGACGGAGTGCGCGAGGGCCATCTCGATGGCCGTGATGCCGACCAACGGCAGAACCCCGATCCGGCCGACTGCGCCGAGCAGGTGAAACTGCCCGGCGCCCCGGGGCAGGAGGATGGCGAGGCGGCCGCACAGTACGGCGAGCAGTACTGGCAGTCCGGCTTGGAGCCGGAACACGCACAGTCGGTGAGCCGGCAGCGGTGGGGCTGCGAGGCGCGCGGGTGCCATCTCCGGAGGGAACGGACGCTGTGTGCGGCGGGCGGTGCCGCACACAGCGCCGTGGATACGGGGAGCAGTGGCGTACGGGCTGACGGCGAGCGGTCAGCCCGTGGCTTCGGCGCCGTCCCTCGGGGTCTGGGTGCCGGGCATGGCTGGGTTCTCCGGAGGTCAGCGCTGATCGGAGTCGGCGGCTCGGGCGACGGGCGGGGCAGGCTGCGCCCCGGGCGGCCGGAGGCGGGGTGCCTCGGCAACCGCACGCTTCTCCCGGCGTTCCTGTACGAGGAGTCCGGCGCAGGCCACGACGGCGAGGACCATGACCGCGATGCTGTACACCGTGGTGGTGGCGGTGAGCCCGAACTTCTGCACGGCGAGGCCCGCGACCACCGCGGGCACGCTGAAGCCCAGGTAGCACACGACGTACATGCCGGCCACGAGCCCGGCGCGCTCGTCAGGACCGGCCAGCGGCGCGATTGTCTGGAAGGCTCCGAGGAAACCGGTGCCGAAGCCGTAACCGGCGATAACGATGCCGGTGAAGAAGAGCGCCGGGGAGGGGATGGCGAGGGCGCCGAGGGTGGCGCCGATGCCGACGGGGAAGGCCACGAAGCCGAGGGCCATGGTGCGGCGCGGCGGATGTTTGCGGCGCAGCAGCGAGCCGAGGGCCCCCGATCCGGTCTGGGCGAAGATGACCAGGCCGCCGACGAGGTGGCCGCTCAGGTGGAGCGTGCGGACTGCGATGGACGGGCCGAGCGACATGTACAGGCCGCCGACCGCCCACACCGCGAACAGGCAGGGTGCCACGGTCAGGAACAGTGGCCGCACCTGGCGCGGCACCGCCATGCGCGGCACCAGCGAGGCCGCCGTACCCGGCCTCCTCGGCGAGGTCTCCGGCAGCAGCGGGACGACGAGCGCCGCGAGCACGAACGTCACCAGGAGCAGCGCGTAGACGAGGGTCTTCGGCGCGGGTGCATACTCGACGAGGACCCCGGAGCCCAGCGCGCCGAAGGCCAGGCCGACGAGGGGCACGAGGCTGTTGACCAGCGGGCCGAAACGGGGCCGGTCCGGGGGCTGCAGATCAAGGAGGGCGGAACTGGTCGCCCCGGTCGCGGCGCCGGTGGCCAGCCCCTGGACGGCGCGCGCCGCGAGGAGCGGGCCGACGCCGTCGGCGGTGAGGAACAGCAGCATGCTCACCACCTCGACGACCAGAGACGCCCCCAGGACCTTGCGGCGGCCGACATGGTCGGAGATGCCGCCCACCACGAGCAGCGCCGCGAGCAGCGCGATCGCGTACACCGCGAAGACGGCGGTCAGCATGGTGGCGGAGAAGCCCCACTCGGCCTGGTACACCCCGTACAGCGGCGAGGGCGCGCTCGAGGCGAAGAGCAGCAGGGCCTGGACCGTGGCGATCAGCCAGAAGGTGAACCCCCGGGAGAGTCGCGGAAGTTGGCTCATTCGGCTCATGCGGACTCCATTCGGGCCAGCCGGGCGAGCACCCGGGAATCCAGCTCATCGGCCGCGCCGAGGTACTCCTCGGGGGCCGGTAACTGCTCGGCGCCGGCGGGCAGCCGGCTCTGTATCTGAGGGTGGTCGGCCAGCGCCTGGGCGAAGGTGACCTCGCCGGTTGCGGCCCGGCGGGCACGCGCGGCCAGGACGCGCTTGGTACCAGCCGTGTCCAGGGGTGGGGCGGGCACGGCGTTGGGGCGCTCGGAGACGACGGGGCCCTCGGTCAGCTCCAGGTTGCGCCGCATGGGGGCGGGCAACACCTCCAGGCCCTCGGTGGGTTCGGCGGCCGTCCGCGCGGCGCCCGCCGTGAGCCGCGGCGCCTCGCGCGGCGGCTGCCACTCCGTGTGCCAGGCGCCGGGCGCCCGCTCGTCCTCGGTCTCGGGCATGGCAGCGGTCCAGGCCTGCTCGCTGAGGGCCGCCGCAGCTTGGCCGGTGGCCCGGACCGGGTTGGGCAGGCCGGAGTCCGTCCCGGTCTCTGTGCCGCGCATTGGGGAGTGAACAGGCATGGGGTATCTCTCTTTCTGTGTGTGCCGGGGGTGGGTTACCAGGAGGCGACGGGGACAGGGCGGCGGACGGGCGGCGCCGCTCCAGGCCGACGGCGAGGCACTCGCGCGCGATGGCGTCGGCGTCTTCCGAAGATCACGGAGCCGGCTCCGGCCCGGATACCCGCCGCCGTGGCCCAGGGCACCGTCTCGTTCGGCACCCCGTACGCGAAGCGGTAGGGGCGCGGCCGCTCCGCCGCGTCCACCGAGCGGCTGGGACGCGGGGTGACGGCCGGGCCGCCGGTCTCCACGTGCCCGTCCGTGCCGGTGGGGATGAGGTAGGGGCGCAGGCCCCGCGCTCGCGCAGGTCCCGCAGGAGCGGGTCGGAGGTGCGCCGGATGTCGAGGTCGGGCAGCCGGGCCTCGATGAGCGAGGGCACTCGCCGCTCGGAGCCGGGGACTTTACGCGGCTGACGACGGAGCCGTCCGGCGCGGCCGCGATGTGCGGGCCGGGACCGCCCATCTCCACCACGCCTGCCGCGATCAGCGCGATCAGCTCCTCGATGCGGCCGTGCGGCGGGCCGGTGGACACGAAGACGTCCAGCGGCGTGTACCAGGACCGCAGCCCGTCCCGGTAGGACTCGCCGGTGATCCCTGCGTGGCCCCGAGTGGGCCGCACCTCGTCGCGCAGGTCGCGCAGGTCGCCGAGGGCGGCCTTCAGGGGGCCGGCCACGTTGCCGTCCCCGTCCCCGGCCAGGTCCTCGTGCGGACAGTCGAGGAGCCGGCTCTGGTACGCGGCAGGGCCGGTGAAGACCCGGTCGCCGTAGGGGTGGGCGACGCGGTCCCAGTCCCAGAGCTCGTCGTAGGGGACGCTTCGCCGGGAACCGGCGAAGATCCCGGGCTCTTCACCGGACGGCCAGCAGCGCAGCGCGCCGCCCTCGCTGCCCTCCCGGTGGAACTCTCCTTCCCGGCCCACCGTCAGCAGGGCGGGGAGGTCGGAGAAGTTGAGCCCGAGCCCGCGCAGCGCCGCCCGCTCGCCGGGCCCGGGGGAGGCCAGGTCGGCCTCCGCCGGGTTGCCCGGCGGGAGAGAGCCGAAGCCGTACTCGCGGAGGCCGGACATCTCGGTGCCCGCGGACAGCGGCATGTCCGTATGGCCCTGCGCGAGGACGACGCAGTCCAGCAGGAGGCTGGTCCGCTCGTCCAGGGTGACGGCTCGCGCCCGCGTCTGGGTCTCCGCGAGCCGCACCGCGCGGTTGCGGTGCAGCCGGATGGAGAGGTTCTCCGGCGCGGTGCGAACCGGCTCGTCCAGGACCCGCGCGAGGTAGCGCCGTAGAAGGTCGGGGAAGGACAGGCGTGTGGGCCAAGGGCCGCCGTCTCCCGCCGGACCCGGTCCGGCGGGGAGCCAGAACGCGCCACCGGCACCGCGGACTTGGCCCACTCGTACAGGTCCGGCCCGGGTCGGGCCGGCCCCTCACACGCGAGGCTCGGGTCGGTGAACACGGTGATGTGCGAGGCCACCGTGTTCATGTGGGTCACGGTCGGCTGCCCGGGCCCGGCGCCGTTCGCCCACAGGCGCCCGACCACGAAGAGACCGTGCGGTCCCGCGCCGATCACGCCGATGGTTCTGGTTCGTTCCTCGTATTCCACTGCTCTCTCGTCCACTTCCCCGCTCTCCTCCCCCAGCCGGCCGGGCCGGCCGGGAAGTCGCCCTCGCCCTCGGCCACGAACACCGCCGCGAGGGCTCGCAGCCCGGCGGCTTCGGGCTTGGCCGCCGCCTGCGGGCCCGGGCACACCGGCCACCGCGCAGTCTTGGACCAGCTCGGCGCAGTCGGCGATCAACACCTTCTCCAGGGGCAGGCTGTGCACGGTCGCGTCAGCAGTGTGGATGACGCCGGCTGTCCGGTCCAGGTGGTGGATGCGGCCGTCGGGCTTGCGCACCGCCACGTCGCCGGTCAGTCAGTAGCCGTTCAGCTCGAAGCTCTTGGTCAGGGCGGGGCCGTTGCAGTAGCCGGGGGACAGCCTGCACGGTCCATGATCCGAGCGGGTCGGGGTGAGGCGGTGTCCGGTGCGGCCCTCGGCGCGGTGGGCGGGAACGGGGTGGGGAACCATGGAGACAAGGTAGCCCTACGGGGTTTACCGCTGTTGCGGCCCTGCTGGGTGTGTTCGATGAAGCCGTCCCAGGACGGCTCCGGCATCTGCAGCACGTACCCACTCGGCGACGGCCTGCTTCACCCGACGGGTCGCGGTGGGCGTGGCGCGCCTCGCGCCGGGGGTGAGGATCGGCTCGTCCGCGGCGCACAGCAGGGCGCCGTGGCCCGCCGGCTCGTGCTCGGCCTTGGTGCCGGGGACAGGTGTGGCGGGCGACGCGTCCGCAGGGCGGCACGGCCTGCCAGGAGCAGCCGCCGGCCAGCACGTGGATGAGGGCCGCGAACAGCGTCTCATCACGTGTGTTCTGCGTAACCCCGCCCTGCGGCCGCACCCTCGGCGCGGGGATCAGTGGCTTTTCGATCTCCTGCAGTCCGTCCGGAACAATCCCGCTCCACGTACCCCGCCCCTATACCGGGGTCCAAGACGCCTCACCACGTGGGACGCGGTCTTGAGGAGGGCGGCGATGCCGCCGTCGCGCGGGGTGGGGATGGCGGAGCATGAGGCGTCCCCCCGTCAACGAGGGGGCGAATTGTGCGATCAATGCATGTGATGACCATCACTCAGGGTGCACGCGAAGATCTTTGCTGTCATACCTTGCGGTGGCCTTCGCGGCAGGCCAATGATGGGTCGGGGGACCCGGGGAAGCCAGCGCAGCGGCGGAGACCGCTACCGCCCGCCCTCGCGTAACGGCATCCAGCCCGGTACTTCTGCACGTCTGCACAAACAGCACTTGCGCTTCGGCAGTTCAACACGTGGCGTACTGGCAATCCTGACAGCGCGGACGGCTCGCGGCGCAGCGGCTTGCACGACTGCTCGTGAGGCAGACGCCCGTCGATAACGGGGAGAACCTGCACGGGTGCACGCGGTACCAGCCCGTGCGCGTGCGTGGATCCGGCACCCGCGGGCCCTCATAGGGCTGTCTCGGGGCCGTTGTCCCTGCCCCCAAACCGGCGGCGGTCACCGGACGCGTCGCGGGTCATTACGGGGAGGCACGGCAATGACTTCTATGCGTTCTGTCCTGATCGGTGGCGGGAGCGTACTCGCTCGCTGCGGCGAGGCACTGGTGGCGAAAGGGCACCGGATCGCAGCCGTGGTGACCGGTGACGCCACCGCCCGGTCCTGGGCGGTGAAGGCGGGTATTCCGCACCATGAACTCGCCGAGGCCGTGGCCCTGGCACCACGGTTATCCTGCGACCTCCTGCTGAGCGTCGGCAACTACGCGGTGGTGCCCGAAGCGCTGCTGGGCTGTGCGACGCGGGCTGCCGTCAATTACCACTACGGCCCGCTCCCCGAGTACTCGGGCCTGCACACGCCGTCCTGGGCCATCGCGGACGGGGCGCGGGAGTACGCCATCACCTGGCACCGCATGGCCGAGGTGGTCGACGGCGGTGAGGTGCTCAGGCGGGTACCGGTGGCGATCGAGCCCGAGGACACCGCGCTGTCGCTGGGCCTGAAGTGCGACGAGGCGGCCGTCGCCAGCCTGGCCGGACTGATCGACGAGATCGCGGAGGGCCGCGAGACCTCGGCCCCCCAGAACTCCGCGACTCGCCGCTATTTCTCGCGGCACACCCAGTTCGCCGGCGAGGGGCTGATCGACTGGAACCTTCCGGCCGAGCGCATCGCCGCCATGGTCCGGGCCACTGACTACGGCCCGTTCGCGAGCCCGTTGGTGTGGCCCAAGGTCAACCTCGGCGGGCACTTCCACGCCGTCCGGGCAGCCCGCGCCCAGACCGGCGCCGCCGCAGATGACGCCGCCGCCGCGCCCGGTACGGTCCTCTCCTGCGACGACGCGTCGGGCCTGCGGGTGGCCACAGGTGCCGGAAGCGTCGCCCTTGCCCGGCTGTGCACCCTGGAGGGCGAGGAATGGTCTGCCGGCGCCATCGCGGCGGCCCATGGGATCCGGCCCGGCACGATCCTGGATGTCCCCGGCCAGGACGCGAGCGCGCGCCTGACCGAGGCGGGCGTCAAAGCCTCCAAGGCCGCCGGCCGATGGCGTGAGCGCCTGATCGGGGGCGGCGACCACCCCTACCGCCTTCCCTATCCGCAGCCCCGCCCGGGGACCCGGGCGCGCGCCGAGAGCGGACAACAGTCGGATCCCGTCCTTGTGCGATGCCACGTCCCGCTCCAGGCCGGCGGCGACGGCGACCTGGAAGCGTCTGCGGCGGCCGCCGCCCACCTGGCCGGTGCGCTGGGCATCTTCCTTGGCCGGGCGAGCGGCCGACGGGAGGTTCACCTCGCGATGGCGGCCCCTCGCGATGGCGTCGACGCCGCGCACCGGGACCTGTTCGCAGCCTGGCTGCCCTTGCCGTGCCGTGTCGACGCCGACGCGACGATCTCGGAGAACCTGCGGGCGGTACGGCGGGAGTTCGCCCGCGGCCAGGAACGGGGATGGATTCGCCGCGACGCCGTCGGCCGGGACGAAGCGCTTCGGGAACGCTGGAACAGCGGCGCACTGACACCGGACGTGCTGATCTCTTGGGGCACCCGCGATGCCGCCGGTCACGGCCCCGGCGGCCAGGATGGCCACCGTCCGAAACTGGAACTCCACATCCAGCAGGACGGCGCCCAGGAGGGTGCGCTCGTCACCTTCCACTACGATGCCACGCGCCTGCCAGCCCCGGACGTCGCCCGGCTGGCCGGCCAGTTCACCGCGTGGTGCGGCCGTCTTCTCGCCGCCGCGGAGCAGCTTCCGGCCACCGCCGGCCTTCTCACCGCAGACGAACGCGCAGTCCTCATCGAGGAGTTCAACGACACGACCGGCGCCGCCGCAGACCTCCCCGAGCAGGGCCTGCACCGACTCTTCGA
This sequence comes from Streptomyces violaceusniger Tu 4113, assembly GCF_000147815.2. NCBI lineage: Bacteria > Bacillati > Actinomycetota > Actinomycetes > Kitasatosporales > Streptomycetaceae > Streptomyces > Streptomyces violaceusniger. The sequence goes on from NC_015957.1 coordinate 5,184,268, forward strand.
ACAGGCCGCACGCGGCCATGCCGAGGACACCGCACTGGTCTGCGCGGACACCAGCCTGACCTACGCCGAGCTCAACGCCCGTGCCAATCGGCTCGCCCACGCGCTGACCGACCGGGGCGTGGGCCGCGGCGACCTGGTCGGCGTGGCCCTGGGCCGCTCGACCGACCTCATTGTGGCCCTCCTGGCGGTCATGAAGACAGGCGCCGCCTACGTGCCCGTCGACCCGAGGTTCCCGGCGGAACGCATCCGCCAGATGATCGACGACGCCGATCCCATCCTCATCATCACGCCCGCCACCGTGCCCGCCGTCCTCGCCGCCTGGGACACCCGTTGCGTGAGCGTCCACCTGGGTGCCGAGCTGAGCGCTGACGGGGACCTCGCGGTCGAGGTGGGCGCCGGGGACCTGGCCTACGTCCTGTACACATCGGGCTCGACCGGCCGCCCCAAGGGAGTCGAGATCACCCACGGGGCAGTGGGCAACTTCCTGGCCGCCATGCGCGAACGCCCGGGGTGCACCGCCGCCGACCGGCTGCTGGCGATCACCACCGTGTCCTTCGACATCTCCGTACTGGAGCTGTTCCTGCCGCTGCTCTGCGGCGCGACCACGGTCATCGCCCAGGCCCAGGAGACCCTGGACGCCAAGGCCCTGAGCGGGCTGATGGAGCGGCATGCGATCACCATGATGCAGGGCACCCCCTCCACCTGGCAGCTGCTGCTGGACGGAGGCTGGCAGGGCACCCCCACGCTGAAGAAGATCCTCTGCGGCGGTGAGGCGCTGTCCCGCGACCTGGCGGACCGGCTGCTCGCCGCCCGAGCCCCGGTCTCGGTGTGGAACATGTACGGCCCCACCGAGACCACCGTGTGGTCGACGGCCTGGGAGGTGGCGGCCCAGACCGAGGAAGGCGGCATCCTCATCGGCAGCCCGATCGACCGCACCCAGGTCTACGTCCTCGACGAGAACCTCTCGCCGGTGCCGCTCGGCTTCCCCGGAGAACTGTGCATCGGCGGCGCCGGAGTGGCCCGCGGCTACCGCGACGACCCCGGGCAGACCCGGCTCCGCTTCCCGGACAACCCCTTCCACCCCGGTACCCTCTACCGCACCGGCGACCTGGCCCGCTTCGTCGAACCCGGCAGGCTGACGCTGCTGGGACGCAACGACCGTCAGATCAAACTGCGCGGCCACCGCATCGAGTTGGCCGATGTCGAGGCGGCCGTCAGCCGCCATGAGTCGGTCCGCCGCGCCGTGGTGGTCGGCCGTGACGAGCACCTGGTCGCCTACTGCGTCCGCGACGTGGCTCCGGCCAGCGATCCGGTCCCTGCTCCGGTGGACCAGAGCACCGCCTTGGCCGAGTGGGCCGCGGCCTGGGACCGCGCCTACGAAACCGGCACCGATCCCGGCAGCGCCGACGCCACGTTCAACCTGGCAGGCTGGCATAACAGTTACGACGGTCTCCCCTTCTCGATGGGGGAGATGCGCGACTGGCAGCGGAGTTCCGTCCAGCATGTCCTCTCCCACGCACCGCAGAACATCTTCGAGATCGGCTCCGGCAGCGGCCTGATGCTGTTCGGCCTGGCACCGCACTGCCGCAGCTACTACGCCGTGGACGCCTCCGCCGCAGCCGTCGAGATGACCCGGCGGCACTTGGCCTCCCTGCCGCACGTGACCTGCGAGCAACGCGCCGCCCACGCGCTCCCCGAGGTGGCCGAGGGCGCCTTCGATACCGTGGTCATCAACTCGGTGGCCCAGTACTTCCCCAGCGTCGACTACCTGACCTCGGTGCTGGAGTGGGCGACCAAGGCGGTCACCAGGGGGCGGGTGTTCCTCGGTGACGTACGCGACCTGTCACTGCTGGACGTCTTCCACGCCGACGTGGCGCACTTCCGCGCGGAGGGGAAGGCCGGCGGGAACTCCACCGAGGAACTGGCCCGCCGCACCGAGCGCGGGATGCGCGGGGAGCGCGAACTGGTGCTCAACCACGCCTACTTCGCCAACCTGCCGCACCTGTTCCCGCAGATCAGCCGTGTCGACATCACCCTGCGCGACGGCCGCTACGTCAACGAGATGACGCGCTACCGCTACGACGTCACCCTGCACATCGGCGAGGACGCCCAACCCGCCACCCCGGCGGCGGAGAAGGACTGGCAGGCCGACGGTCTCGACCTGGCCGCGCTCCGCGCCCAGCTGGGTTCCGTCGCCGACCGCCCGCTCCGCCTGAACGGCATCCCCAACGGCCGGCTGGGCGAGGTGTGCGGCCGGGTCGCCTCAGCCCTGGAGACCAGGGGCGCGAGCACCTCGGTGGTGCCCACGTCCTGGATCGACCCCACCGACCTCGCCGGCGTCGCCGCTGAGGCAGGCCTGGAACTGGCTCTGCTGCCCAGCCGCTCCGGCGGCACCTGGCGGTGCGACGCCCTGTTATGGCGGTCCGGCCAGACCCCTGATCTCAGCTCGCACCCCGCCGAAGCGCTGGACCGCGACGCTCTCAGCGAGTACGCCAACACCCCTGCGGTCGGCGAGCCGCCCAGGACCCCGCTGCACCGCGTGCTGCGCCCCTGGCTGGCCGAGCGGCTGCCGGGGTACATGGTGCCGGCGTTCTTCGTGGAGTTGGACGAGCTTCCGCTGACCCCGAACGGCAAGATCGACGAGAACGCGCTGCCGGACCCCGTGGTGGAGGTCGACGCCACCGCCAAGCCCGCCACCGAGTTGGAGCGGGACATCATGGCCATCTGGTCGGACGTGCTCGGCCACGACCGGATCGGCGTCAACCAGAACTTCTTCGACATCGGCGGCAACTCGCTGCGGGTCGTCCGGGTCCAGACGCGGCTGGAGGAACTGCTGGGACGGCCCGTCTTCGAGGCCAAGCTCTTCGAGCACTTCACCGTCAAGACCCTGGCCGCCTACCTGGCCGGCGGCACGCGGACACGCCAGGAGGTCGTACCCGACCGCCGCCGCGCCGTCCAGGACGAGCCCATCGCCGTCATCGGCATGGCCTGCCGCCTTCCCGGCGACGCCAACACCCCGGAGGAGTACTGGGAGCTGCTGGAGCGCGGCGGAGACGGGATCGTCGACGTCCCCAAGGACCGCTGGGACGCCGAGGCCCTGTACAGCGCCGACCCGGAGATGCCCGGCACCTCGTACTGCAGCCAGGGCGGGTTCGTCCATCCCATCGACCTTTTCGACGCCCCCTTCTTCGGTATCTCGCCGCGCGAGGCCCGCTCGCTCGACCCCATGCAGCGCATGGTGCTGGAGACCACCTGGGAGGCGTTCGAACGCGCCGGTTACACCATGGACCGGCTGCGCGGCAGCCAGACCGGCACGTTCATCGGCATCGGTAAAAGCTCGGCGTGGCGCGAGTACGGCCTCACGACGGCCGGCGGGCTGAGCGACCTCGACGGCTATGTGGGCTCGGGTTCCATGGGCGGCACCATGTCCGGACGGGTGTCGTACATCTTCGGCCTGGAGGGCCCGACCCTCACCGTGGACACGGCATGCTCCTCCTCTTTGGTCACCACCCACCTGGCCTGCAACGCACTGCGCAACGGCGAATGCGACCTCGCGGTGTCGGCCGGGGTGAGCCTGATGCTCACCCCCGAACTGCACGTCGAGTTCAGCCGCCTGCGCGGCATGTCCACGGACGGCCGCTGCCGGTCGTTCTCCTCCGACACCGACGGCACGGGCTGGAGCGAGGGCTCCGCCACGGTCGTCCTCAAGCGGCTGTCCGACGCCCGGCGCGACGGCGACCCCATCCTGGCCGTGCTGCGCGGCACCGCCGTCAACCACGACGGCCACAGTGCCAGCCTGACCACACCCAGCGGCCCCGCCCAGCAGCGGGTCATCCGCGCCGCCCTGGCCGCGTCCGGACTCCAGCCGGACGACATCGACTACCTGGAGGCGCACGGCACCGGCACCAAGCTGGGCGACCCCATCGAGGGCACCGCGCTCGCGGAGGTCTTCGGCCGCAGCCACTCGGACGAGGCGCCGCTGTGGGTCGGTTCGGCCAAGTCCAACCTCGGCCACACCCAGGCCGCCGCCGGTCTGGCCGGCATGATGAAGGTCGTACTGGCCATGCGCCACGACACCCTTCCCCGGACCCTGCACGTCGCCGAGCCCACCCCCGCCGTGGACTGGAAGGGCGCCGGCATGGCGCTGGTCCAGGAGCAGCGCCCGTGGCCGGCCAAGGACGTGCCGCGCCGCGCGGGTGTCAGCTCGTTCGGCATCGGCGGCACCAACGCCCACGTGATCGTCGAGGAGCCGCCGCGACCGGCCGCGAAGGCCGTCGAGGAGGGCACGCCCACGCCGCTGCCGTCCACGGTGCCGTTCGTGGTGTCCGGCCAAAACGACTCCGCCCTGCGCCAGCAGGTGGAGAACCTGCACCTGCACATGAGCATGAACATCCAGGACGACCTCGGTGACGTGGCCCGCTCCCTGGCGACCACCCGCAGCCACCTCCGTCGCCGGCTTGTGCTCCCGGCCAGCGATAATGCCGAACTCCTCGACAAGCTGGCCTCCTTCGCCCGCACCGGGGAACTGCCCGTAGAGTCGGTGCGCACCGGGAACCACGCCGAGGAACCCCGGCTGGCCCTGCTCTTCACAGGCCAGGGCAGCCAGCTTCCGGGCATGGGCAAGGACGTCTACGACGTCTACCCCGTCTTCCGCGAGGCGTTGGAGGAGGTCGCCGCCCGCTTCACCGAACTGGAGAAGCCTCTCCTGGAGGTGATGTGGGCCGATCCGGCCGGCGAGGACGCGGCCCTGCTGCACCGCACCGACTTCACCCAGCCCGCCCTGTTCGCCCTGGAGGTCTCGCTGTGGCGGCTGTGGGAGAGCTGGGGTGTGCGGCCGGAGCTGCTGCTCGGCCACAGCATCGGCGAACTCGCCGCCGCCCACGTGGCGGGGATGTTCGACCTGGACGACGCCTGCCGGCTGGTCGCGGCCCGCAGCCGCCTGATGCAGGCCCTGCCCGCCCGAGGCGCCATGGTGTCGCTGGAAGCCGGCGGCCAGGAGGCGGAAGCCGCCATCGACGCCCTCGGACTGCGCGGCAAGCTGGACGTCGCCGGACTCAACACGCCCACGCAGACCGTGCTGTCCGGTGACACCGACGCCGTCGAGGCGATCGCCGCCCACTTCACGGAGCAGGGCCGCAAGGCCAAGCGGCTGACGGTGTCACACGCCTTCCACTCGCATCACATGGACGGCATGCTCGTCGAGTTCCGGGCCGTGGCGGAGACCGTCCGCTTCCGCCCTGCGGTGATCCCCCTCGTCAGCAGCCTCACCGGCGAGCGCGCCGCGCCGGGCGAACTGGGGCACGCCGACTACTGGGTCCGCCAGGTGCGCCACGCGGCCCGCTTCAGCGACGGCATGCACAACCTGCGCCGAGAGGGTGCGAACGCCTTCCTGGAGCTCGGCCCGCAGCCCGTGCTGTCCGGCCTGGGGGCGTTCTGCCTGGCCGACGAGGGACCGATGTCCTGGGTGCCGTCCTGTACCCCGGGCAAGAACGGCGCCTCGGTCATCCAGCGAAGCCTGGCCGAGCTGCACGTGCGGGGCGTCCCGGTCGACTGGGACGGCTACTTCGCGCCCTTCGGCGGCGGCCGGGTGGCCCTGCCGACATACGCCTTCCAGCGGGAGCGGTTCTGGTTCGAGCCGCCGCTCTCCCGCGAGGTCGGCGCCGGTCTGAACCCCACCGGCCACCCGCTCCTCGGCGGCGGTGTGGAGATCGCCGGCACCGAGCTGTCTCTGTTCACCAACGTGGTGGCGACGGACCAGCCCGAGTGGGTGCAGGAGCACCGGGTGATGGACACCGTCCTGTTGCCGGGCACGGCGTTCTTCGAGGTCATACGGGCGGCGGGTGACGCGGCTCACGAGGGCGAATGGGACGTGTCGGACGTGGTGTTCGCCTGGCCGCTGGTGATCGCCCCCGGGGCGCCGGTGCGGATGCAGGTCACCGTGGGTCCGGCGATCGGTGAAACCCGTCCCGTCAAGGTCTACAGCGCGCCCGAGAGTGAGGACGGCGCATGGCAGCTGCACGTCGAGGGCTCGCTCACACCCGCGGAGGCAGCCGGCGCCGCTACCGCCACCGCGGGGACGCTGCCACCCCGGGGCGCCGAGCCCCTCGACGTGCCCGCCCTCTACCGCGAGCTGGACTCCGTCGGTTACGGCTTCGGGCCGAAATTCCGGGGCATAAAGGAGGCTTGGCAGACGGAGGGGGTGGTGTGGGCCAGGGTCGCGTTGTCGGAGAGCACGCAGCAGTCCGCCGCCGGCTACGTCCTGCATCCGGCCCTGCTGGACTCGGCCATGCAATCGCTGCTGATGACCCAGCGGCTGCGGAACCCGGACAGCGACGACGTCTTCGTGCCGTTCGAGGCCGAGCGCCTGTCGGTGCGGGTGAAGGGCCTGGCGGAGATCTGGGTCCGGGTCGCCGAATTCGAGCTGGGTGATGGCGAGTTCTGGGGCTCGCTCGACATCCACGACAGCGACGGCAGCCACGTCGGCCACCTGCACCGCCTCCATGCACGGCGAATGGACCGGGCAGTGCTGCGCCGCCTGGCCGCGGTGGGAGTGGACCGCTTCCAGTTCGACGTCGACTGGCGCCACGTCGACACCGAGAATGTCGAGCTGGGCGGCTCCTGGGGCATGCTGACCCCCGCCGGGGACGTGCCGTGGGCGCGGGAGGTCAAGACCCTCCTGGCTCGGGCCGGCATCCAGATGATCAAGGTCCAGGACCTGGAGGACGCCGAGGATCTGGACGGCCTGGTCTGCCTGTGGGACTCCGACGCGGAGGTGCCGGACCAGGCCCACGCGTTCGCCGCCAGAGCACTGGAGCAGCTTCAAGAAGCGATCGGCACGGAGTTTCGTACCCCGCTGGTCTGGGTCACCCGCCACGCGGTGGGCACCGGCGCCGACGACATGGTATCCGGGCCGGGCGCCGGTCCGCTGTGGGGCCTGATGCGGACCGCCCGCAACGAGCACCCCGAACTGAGCCTGCGCCTGATCGACATCGGAGAGGAGGAGGCAGACCGCAAGGCCCTCCCCGCCGCGTTGATGCTGGAAGCCGAACCGGAGTGCGCCATCCGCGACGGCGAGGTGCTGGTGCCGCAGCTGCTGCGGGCGGGCGAGAAGGCGTCGGTCCCGGCCCAGCAGCGGCAATTCGTGCGGCCGGACGGCGCGGTGCTCGTCTCGGGTGGCGTCGGCGACCTCGGCCGACGCGTGGTCGGGTGGCTGGCCGGCACCCACGGCGTACGCGACCTGGTGCTGACCTCCCGCCGTGGGATGGAGACTCCCGGCGCGCAGTCCCTGGTGGACGAGCTGTCCGAGCTGGGCGCCACGGCCACCGTGGTGGCCTGCGACGCGGCGGACCGCGACGACGTCGCCGCGGTGATGGCACTGTTCAGTGAGAAGCGCCCGCTGCGCGGCGTGGTCCACGCGGCAGGTGTGCTGGACGACGGCGTCCTGACAGACCTGACACCGGAGCGGCTCGACGCGGTCTTCCGGCCCAAGGTGGACGGCCTGTGGCATCTCCACGAGCTGACCCAGGACATGGAGCTGGACTTCTTCGTGATGTTCTCCTCCATCTCGAGCGTCATGGGAACACCTGGTCAGGGCAACTACGCCGCCGCCAACGCCTTCCTGGACGCGCTCGCCCACCTGCGCCGCGCCAAGGGCCTGCCAGCCGCCTCGGTGGCCTTCGGCCCCTGGGAGGGCGACGGCATGGCCGCGGGGCTCAGCGAGTTCGACCGAGCCCGCTTCGCCCAGCTCGGGCTGGACCGGCTGGCGCCGGACGAGGGCCTGGAGCTCCTCGAGCTCGCCGTCAGGAGCGGCCTCGCGCTGACGATGGCAGCCGCGCTGGACCTGAACCGCGTTCAGCACTACTTCGAGGACCGCGGCGGCATACCGCCGCTGTTCCGCGTGCTGCTGGGCAGCAACGCCGGCGGACGCTCCCAGGCGGGTGGCGGAACGGACCTGCGCAAGCTGCTGGGCGAGGCCTCGCCGGAGGAGTACCCGGCCGTGCTGCTGAGCACGGTCCGCACGGAGGTGGCGAAGACCCTGGGCTTCGCCTCGCCGGAGGCCGTGGGCGTCGACCTGCCGCTCCCGGACATCGGCTTCGACTCGCTGACCGCGGTCCTGATGCGCAACCAGCTCGCGCACCTGACCGGACTCGCCCTGCCCGCGAGGATCGCCTTCGATCACCCCAACCTCATCTCACTGAGCGACTTCCTTCTGGCGAAGCTGCTGGAGGCGGGGCTGGACGCGGCACCCGGGCCCGGCACCGGCACCGGCGCGGTAGCCACCGAGGCGGCCGATGCCGCGGGCACGGACCTGTCCGTGGCCCGGAGGGGCTGCCTGCACCCCGACCTCCGCTTCGACAACGCCATCGCGGCACCGGAACGCCCGGAGGCGGTCTTCGTCACCGGCGCCACCGGATTCGTCGGCGCACACCTGCTGCACGAGCTGCTCGCCTCCAAGGTGGTCGCCTACTGCCTGGTGCGGGCGGACGACGCCCACCAGGCCATGGAGCGCCTGGTCGCCGCCCTCGACGACTACGGCCTGTGGAAGGAGGAGTTCGCGCCGCTGCTGAACTCGGTGGTGGGCGACCTCACCCAACCGCTGTTCGGCCTGGACGAGAAGCGCTTCGACGAACTGGCCGACCAGGTGGACGCCATCTGCCACTCCGCTGCCCTGCTGAATTGGATGCGGCCGATGGCGGAATACATCGGCCCCAACATGGTCGGTACGCACGAGGCGTTGCGTCTGGCCTCGCGCGGTCGCGGCAAGGCGTTCCACTTCATCTCCACCTTCGCCACGCTGCCCAGGTACCTGGGATACTCGGTCACCGAGGACGCCCCGGAGTACGGCTACCAGACCTCCAAGTGGCAGGCGGAGCAGATGGTGGCCGCCGCCCGCTGGCGCGGCGCGAAGGCGTCGACGTACCGGCTGCCGTACGTGGGCGCCTCGACCCGCACCGGGCAGTTCCGGCTCGACCGCGGCGACTTCCTGCACAACCTGATCACCGGCTGCCTCGCGATGGGGAGCTTCCCGTCGCTGGCCGCCGACCTCACGGCGGTGCTGCCGGTCGACTACCTGTGCCGGACGGTCGCCGAGGCGATGACCAGCGACCTGGCGCGCATCGGCAGGGACTACGACTTCGTCAACTCCGGCGCCCCGGCCTTCGACCGCTTCTTCGAGATGGTCGGTGCCGCCGGCGGCGGGGCGCAGATCGTGCCCTTCGACGAATGGCGGCAGCGGGCGCTGGAGTTCGCCGCAGGGCACCCGGCGAGCCCCCTGGCCCGGATCGCCGCCCTGGTGGACGGCCTGACGGCGCAGGGCCTGGTGGACATGTTCGCCGCGCTCCCCGTGGGAGGCGCCGTCTTCGGCGCGGAGGACTACCCGTCCCCGCCCATCGACGAGGAATTCGTCCGCACTTATGTGCACCGCATCAACACTTCGGACCGAGCGGAGAACACGACGTCATGAGCGACGCGAACCAGGCACCAGACGCGACGGTGGACGACGACGCCACTGTCACCGGCACCTACCAGAAGACCGGCACCTTCCTGCACTCCTCGGCGGCGGTGCACGCCGGGCAACTGTCCCCGGTACTGGACAAGTACCAGGTGCACAAAGGGCAGATGGAGTCGAGGCTGCCTCCGCACCGGAAGCTGAACACGAGCTGCTTCCGCCCCGAGGCACACCCCACCCAGGTCGTCCGGATGAACCTGGACGACGACTTGGCGGACAACCTGGCACGCCAGCTGCGCTGCCAGGCGGTGATCCAGGAGAGCTTCGCCGCCGCCTCGATCGGCAGCTACTTCCCGGTCTCCACCATGTTCGAGAACTGCGTGCTGTTCGTGCCCTCGGCGAAGCGCTTCTACGACCTGAACCAGGACATCGTCCAGGAGCACTTCCCCGAGGTGGAGACCGCGGTGGTCAACGCCTTCATCGTGCCGGCCGAGAAGCGACCGTACGGCACCCACGCGGCCAGCTCGATCGCCCTTCAGATCCCGTCGCTGGTGAAGAAGCAGCTCGGTTTCCCCACCGAGTACCGCAGCTTCCACACCGCGCTGACCCCGACTCCCCTGAGCCGGCAACCCTTCGTGATCTTCGAGGAGGCCGAGCTGGAGGCCCCGAACCTCCCGTTCGTCTACGAGAAGACGCTGGAGTACGGCCTTGAGGGCGAGGAGAAGGACGCCGTCGACAAGGCGCTGTACCTCTTCCTGGAAGGGCAGCTGTCCGAGATCGACCTGCCCTCGGTGCGGGACTTCCTCATGGCGATGTACTGGGCGAAGACGTACGCCGACAAGCCGTCTCCCGGCTACTACTGCGACAGCCGGGTGGGCGACGCCCTGGTCTTCGACAACTACCGGGCACACGCCGACAGCACCCTGCCCCGGACCGCCAAGGACCGCCTCACCATCGACCTGCGCTGCTTCAACAAGGTGCTCTACCCGAAGGGCATGACCAGCGGCTTGGACTTCATCGTCGATCCGGACGAGCGCGCCTACCAAGCCAGGCGCAAGTGGGCGTCGATCGAGTTCCTCCTTGCCACGCTCGGCTACGAGAGTGTCGATGAGTTCCTGCGTCTGGTGTTCGGCGGCACCCGGCGCGCAGCGGACATCGATCCGTTCGGCCTGATGACCGACCTCCAGTTCGGCATCTACAACAAGTCCGAATACCACCTGCTGGACCAGAACCTCGACGACCACTACGAGCGGGTCGAGGCCCTGTACGACCGCATCGCGAAGGAGGGGGAGTACTTCCTGCCGGAGCGAGCCAGACAGTGCCTCACGGCGCTGAGCGAGCAGCCCGGCAACTGAAAGGTCCGGGAAGGACGCGGCCTTTGCACCGTGTCCTATGGTCAGTTTGAGGAGGCGTTTATAGCAGCCGAGGGCGGCGGCAAGGCCGAGGAACGCCAGATAGTTCCGTGGGTGACGCTCGTAACGGGGTGACAGCCGGCGGTAGCCGGTGAGCCAGGAGATCGTGCGCTCGATCACCCACCGCCAGCGTCCCAGCCGCTCGCTCGAGTCGATTCCTTTGCGGGCAATGCGCACTCCGATGCGCCTCCAGCGAAGCCATCTATGCAGGTCGGGCCGATCGTAGGCTTTGTCTGCGTGCAGGCGCCGGGGTTTGAAGTACCGCCTGCGGTGAGGGTCGTGTCTCGATTGGTGACCCTCGACCATGGGCTTCAGGCGGGCGGCGAGCAACGCGTCGGCGGTCTGTTTACCTGCGCCGCAGGCGGCCAGCAGTTGCTCGCTGGGCAGCCGCTGGCCGGTCAGGGCGATGCGGAGCGCACTGCGCGAGAAATGGCCCGCAGCCTCGGGCGAGGCGGTGAGCCTACGCAAGGACGGAGTGCCGGCCGCCTCCCGCAGGCGTCGCATGGCCCTGACCAGTCCAGATCGGGTAGTGATCCGGGTCCGGCACGTACGGCACGCGAGGGGGAGCGGGCGGCTGGCATACACTGCCCGCAGTGGCCTTCCGTAGCTGCTCGGCTGTCTCCTCGTTGGCGCCGGAGCCCGGGCGAACGCGATCGTGGTGCGCCGGGTGGGCAGCCGGCCTTCCAAGGCCCGGCGCAGGATGCACCTCCTTCCCGCACTGCTCACCGACATCACTACCGGCGCACCGGTACTCCCCCTCACCGTGAGGTGCTGGTCGCACTTCTGGCTGCCTTTCATGCCCTGGCGGCACAGCTATCCCGGCAAGCTGTTTCGGACACCCGAAGTAGCACTTTTATCTGAAAACCATCCACTGCTGTCACTTCAGCCGTTACGTTCTGATGTCATGAGGTTCCTGCACACCTCGGACTGGCATCTGGGCCGCCGGTTCCACGGGGAAGACCTGATCAACCGTCAGCGCGAAGTCCTGGCCCATATCTGCGCCACCGCCCACACCGAACAGGTCGACGCTCTGTTGATCGCGGGTGAGGTTCCCCCGAGATGCGGGGAGGGGTGACAGAGGGTCAGATGGGTCTCACGAGAGGAGCCCAGACGATGCCTGCCCCGAGGAAATACCCGCTGGAGTTGCGTGACCGCGCGGTCCGCATGTATCGCGCCGCCGAGCCGAAGCCCGTCATCCGCCGTATGGCAGAGGAACTCGGGGTGCATCACGAGGCTCTGCGCAACTGGATCCGTCAGGCCGAGGCTGATGCCGGTGAGCGAGGCGACATTCTCACCACCGCCGAGCGTGAGGAGCTGGCTGCTCTGCGGAAGGAGAATGCCCAGCTCAAGCGGGCGAACGAGGTCCTGCGGACGGCCTCAGCTTTTTTTCGCGGCCCAGCTCGACCCGACCCGGCCCAGGTGACCGCGCTCGTCGATGCGCACCCGCACCTGGGGGTCGAGCCCGTACTCCGGGAACTTTCCATCCCCTCCTCCACCTACTACCGCTGGCGCCAGGCCGAGAAGGAGCCATGCAAGCGACGCCGCCAGGACGCCGAGCTCACCGGGAAGATCCGGCAGGTCCACGCCGACTCCGGCGGGATCTACGGCTCACCCCGCGTGCACGCCGTCCTCCGGCGTGAAGGCATCCACGTCGGCCGCAAACGCATTGAACGGCTCATTTGATCAGCCGGTGCCGCTACGCGCACCCTGGCAGCCTCCGTTGCCCCCGGCGCCGCGTCCCCACTCGCCAGCGCGGCCGAGGCCGAAGGTCGCTGCCGGATCTCTCGACGCCACACTCCTCGGCCATGCTCCAGTCGCCCCGATCGAGCGCGTGCCGCGGACTGGGTACGCCGCGTGCCAGCTCCTGCGCCGCAGTGGGACAATCGGACCGGTCCCACATCTGATTTATTCGTGGGCAGGGTCGAACTCGCCGAACTGCCGCAAAAATTCTTCCGCCGCTTCTGCAATCACCTGCACCGGGTCCGCGACACGGCGAAAGTCGAACCACTCGCCACTAATCCGCCGCTGGCCGAACCGGTCATGCAGATGGCGTTCCAGCGGAAAGCCCCCACGAGCACTCCAACGCAGGAATAGGGGAGATGCAGAACCCCTCTGGAGCGACTTGATCCGGCTCTCGATCTCCATGGCCACGCCGATCTTCACGGCCTTCGGGCTGTCCTTCGAGGACACGACGTATACCCAACGGCTATCGAGTGTTGGCTGCTTGGGAATGCGAGGACCCACGCGCATCGCAGCCTCCATGTGCTCCTCCATTTCCTCGAACTCGCGGTCCTTCTTCTTGATGATCTTTGTCGCTACTGCGTCGAGAACGTCACGGGCCTCCTGGGCAGTGACGGCACCAGAGGCGATCAGGTCCAAGATCTCGATGACCGCAGGGATATCGATGTCTGTGCCATAACTGGGCGCCTCCCGGCGTACTTCACTGCCGTGGAATAGTCCCCAGTTCAGCGAGACGCCTCGGATCGAGTACCCCCCAATTTTCAGATCCACGGTGAAGGTCTGAGCCACGAAGAATGTCCTCTCGTTGACGTGCACCGCCAGGGAACGCTGAAGTCTGCCAGGGACCACTGACACACGGAGCAGGCCGGCGACACCGCGGATGCCGGTCGACACCACTGCCGGCGCGAAGCTGCGGCACTGGTGCGGGCTCCTGCCGCTCCCCGGGCACGCCAAGCGGGTCCCTGGCACCGGTCGGCGACCCAACTCCATGTCCAAGGACACCGCACACCCTTGACGCGGTAGACGTCCTCGCCGTTGTACAGGACTGGGCGGCCCTCGTTCCGCAGCAGGAGGCTGCCCTCACCACGCCACACAGTCACCCGCGGTCCTTGCTGTGGTTGCGGACTACAACCGACTAGGACTTGTCCGGCCGATCATGTGACTGCCTCGTGTCTGAATCGTGAGAGCGGACAGCGCAAGATCCTTGTAGGCGGACAAGTCGGATCCTGCTCTGCGGACAGTTGATCTCCCTTTCCGTGGACCCATTCGTGTCGATTCCGAACAGGTGATCCCTCCGGGGGTTGGCTCGGTGCTGCTTGGCGGCCGAACCAACTCATCACCGGAGGGATCGTGAAGAAGTCTGACAGGGAGATCATGGAAATCTTCGAGGCTCTCGACGCCACCGAATGTGCGCATTCGGCGGCTGCGCTGGCGGGGGTCGATCCGAAGACCGTGCGCCGGTACGCACGAATGAGGGACACGGGTCGGCCGACCGGTGGCCCGGTCGCGCGACCGAAGCTCATCGACCCGTTTATGCCGAAGATCGAGGAGTGGGTCGAGCGTTCGCAGGGCACGGTACGGGCCGACAAGCTCCACGAACGCCTGCAACTGTTGGGGTTCGCCGGGGACGAGCGCACGACCCGCCGCGCGGTGGCGAAGGCGAAGGAACGCTGGCGGGCCGGCCACCGGCGAACGTATCGGCCGTGGATCACCGAGCCGGGGCTCTGGTTGCAGTTCGACTGGGGCTGGGGCCCGAGTGTTCCTGGTCCCGGCGGTGGAGGCGAGCGCGAGACGCTGTTGTTCTGCGCCTGGCTGGCCTGGTCGCGGTTCCGGGTGGTGATCCCGGTCTGGGACCGCACCCTGCCCACCGTGATCTCGTGCATCGACTCGACGCTGCGGGCGATCGGCGGGGCACCGACCTATGTGCTGACCGACAACGAGAAGACGATGACCATCGACCGGGTTGCCGGAGTCGCGGTCCGCCACCCTCAAGTCGTCGCCGCAGGACGCCATTACGGTCTGCAAGTCCATACATGCGTCCCCTTCGATCCCGAATCGAAGGGCGGCAGCGAGGCCACGGTTCGCATCGCGAAGGCGGACCTGATCCCCACCACCGCGAACCTGCGGGACAAGTACGAGAGCTTCGGCGAACTCCGAGGCGCCTGCGCGATCTTCTGCCAGCAGGTCAACAACCGGACCCACCGCGAGACCGGCAAGAGTCCGGCCTCCGCCCTGGACATCGAGAAGACGCGTCTGCACCCGCTGCCCGACGCCCCGCACACCCTCGCGCTCGGCGAATCGCGGCAGGTGCTGCGGGACCAGACGGTCCGATTCGGCTCGGTGCGCTACTCGACCCCGCCGGGCCTGGTCGGCCAGGAAGCCTGGGTCCGCGCGGACGGCGAGGAACTCGTCGTCGTGGTCGACCTGTCCCGCCTGGCCCACCGCCCGGAGTGGATGCAGGGACCGGCCGGGCTGATGGAGGTCGCCCGGCATCCGCTCTCGCTGCCCGGCCGTCCGGTCATCGACCTGTCCCACTATCCCAACCACCCGCAGGAGATGGACGGTTCACCACGTCAGCCCAGGCCGAAGCCGGCCAACGGCGCCGAGAAGGCTTTCCTCGATCTCGGTCCCGGGGCGAAGTCCTGGCTGATCGAGGCGGGCGCCGCGGGCATCCCCCGGATCAGGGTGAAGATGGCCGCCGCCGTCGAGCTCGCCGCCCTGGTCGGGGTCGGCGAGGTCGACATCTCCCTCGGGCTCGCGGCGACCGCGGGTCGCTTCGCCGAGGACGACCTGATGTCGATCGTCCAGCATCGCCGCCATGGCGCCCGTCCCGCCGACCTGGTCGTCGCGGACGAGGCCCATTCCATCCAGCCCGGCACCTCCGCCTGGGCCGACTTCGGCCGCAAGGCCACCTGATCCACCCGTCCCGGGCCGCTTCGCGGCCCGGGACGGGCAAGCCCGAACAGCACACCAGCGAAAGGAAGTTGACGATGGCCACCGCTGCCGTTGCCGATCCGCCCGGGACCGTCCCCTCACCCTCGCCCCTGCCTCCGGCGCCGACCGCACCGCCGATCCCGGCCGAGCTGGAAGCCGTACTCAAGCGGATGCGGTTCCCTTATCTGCGCAGAGCCGCCCCGGACGTGCTGGCCACCGCCCGCTCCCAACGCTGGGACCCGGCCGAAGTCGTGCGGATCCTGCTGGAAGAAGAGATCAAGGGCCGCGACGACGCCACCCGCCGTAACCACCGCAAACAGGCCCAGCTCCCCTCGGGCAAGACCTTCGACTCCTGGCGGGAGGAGGACTCCTCCATCCCCGCCCCGACCCTGCACGCGCTGATGACCCTGGAATGGGTCTCCCGCGCGGAGAACCTGGCCTGCGCGGGCCCCTCCGGCACGGGGAAAAGCCACCTGGCCGAGGCGCTGGCGAACAAGGCGATCGACGAGGGGATGAAGGTCTCCTGGTTCACCCTCGAATCGCTCACCGCCCACCTCGGACGCGCGACCGTCGACAACACGGTCTCCAAGGCCGTCGCGAAGATCACCCGGTCCGACCTCATCATCGTCGACGACATCGGCATGCTGCCCTCCGGCCAGGCCGCCGCCGAGGCGTTCTACCGCGTGATCGATGCCGCCTACGAACGCCGGTCGGTGATCGTGACGAGCAACCTTCATCCCTCGGGATTCGATTCGATCATGCCCAAGACGCTCGCCACCGCCGCCGTCGACCGGCTCCTGCACCATGCCCACGTCGTCCTCACCGAGGGCTCTTCGCTGCGGCTGACCCAGGCCACCACCGGCCAGGGCGTCGTCCCACTGCACCAGCCGGGCTGACCCTGACCAGCTCAGGCAGCAGGCTCCGGCAGAAACCCGAGGTGCTCGATGACCCGGTTACGAAGGAGGAGGTACTCGTCCCATCGGCGCAAAGGGCCCGGCGGGCGTTTCACAACATGGCCCTCGGTGACGGTCTGGCCCCGCTGGAACTGCTCGCGTGTCAGATCGATCTCGATGCGGCTGGCCAGCCGGTTCCACATATGGAAACCGTGCTGGACCCCGTCGGAGTGCACCTCGCCGGCCATGAGGTCGCCACCGAAGACGTCATTGACGATCAAAGCCGTGATGTCACAGTGCCCCCAGGCCGGGTTCTCTGGCTGCCAGCCAGAGCGAGCGAGATCGTCCGGGGAGCAGGTGTCAGCGGCCCAGCTGGCACGCAAGGCGCTGTCCAGGTCGAGCAGGTTCCAAGGGATCATGCCGACAGCATCGCAGTCACCACTGACACCGAAGTTGGCGCGGCACCTGAGCTGCACTCCTGCCGCCCCGCCCCAACCATCGCCCACGCGAGGGACGAAAAGTAGTACCGGACAGGGAGATCAACTGTCCGCCCACAGGGACCTGAAAAGTCCGCTCACCCGGACGGACCGCTGTCCGTGGACAAATCGTTGATGTGGCATGGGGCGGGGTGATCTGACGGATGCGGAGTGGGAACGACTGCGGCCGTTCCTGCCGGTCAGCAATGGACGTTGTGGCAGGTGGCGGGATCATCGACAGGTGATCGACGGGATCCTGCACCGCGTGCGCACCGGGGTGCAGTGGCGTGATCTGCCCGAACGGTTCGGACCGTGGAAGACCGTCTATGAACGCCACCGGCTATGGTCGGCCGACGGCACCTGGGAACGCCTGCTGCAGCAGGTCCAAGCCGCGGCCGACGCCGCGGGCGACATCGACTGGGACCTGGCGGTCGACTCGACCATCGTGCGCGCTCATCAGCACGCGGCCGGTGCTCGCACAGATCCGCCGCCGGCAGCCGCGTCAAAGGGGGCCGAAACAGCAGAACACCAGGACGAGCCTCCGTGGCAGAGCCTGCTCGCCCGGCTGGTGGAGGTGGTGCAGGAGGTGAGGGACTGGGCCGCTCGCGCGGCGGACTCACGAGCAAGCTCCACCTGAGCGCCGACGGCCGCTGCCGCCCGCTGTCCCTGATTGTCACCGGTGGACAGCGGGCGGACTGCACCCAGTTCCAGCCGGTGCTGGAGAAGATCCGCGTTCCACGGCCGGGGCCGGGCAGACCGCGCACAAAGCCCGACAGCCTCGCCGCTGACAAGGCCTACAGCAACGGGCCCTGCCGCGACTACCTGCGACGACGGGGCATCCGGCACATCATCCCGGAGAAGTCCGACAGTCAGGCCGCCCGCCTGCGTAAAGGCTCACGCGGCGGACGGCCACCCGGCTTCGACGAGGAACGGTACAAGAAGCG
The DNA here is from genome assembly GCF_000147815.2 of Streptomyces violaceusniger Tu 4113. Taxonomy (NCBI): domain Bacteria; kingdom Bacillati; phylum Actinomycetota; class Actinomycetes; order Kitasatosporales; family Streptomycetaceae; genus Streptomyces; species Streptomyces violaceusniger. The sequence continues at coordinate 5,202,115 of NC_015957.1, forward strand.
CAACACGGTCGAGCGGGCGATCAACAGGTTGAAGCAGTCCCGGGCCGTGGCCACTCGCTACGACAAACGCGGCTACGTCTTCCTCGGCACAGCCACCACAGCCGCGCTGGTCATTTGGCTTCGCACATGATCGCCCGGACAAGTCCTAGCTGGCCTTGCGTCCGTGTGGCTCCTTCTTGTTCAGCTGCGCTACTGGGTCCGGGTACGGTCCGGACCGCCGATGTTGTCAGGCCGTTCTGTTGGTGACCGTCGCTGTGACCTCGGCCCCGGGGTAGCGTTCTTCCAGCTCTTTGACCAGGGACTGCACCCGACGGACTGTCTCGATGGGACTGAGCGCTTGCAGCAACGGAAGCTCCGGCACCTGCTCCTTGCCCTTGGTCCAGCGTCCCTCGATGACGAGATCCGGACCGATGATGTGTCGCCCCTCGTGGGCCTCGCGCACCGCGCATGCCGGTGGTGGTGTTCGCGTCACGGTCAGGCGCAACGTGCGGCCGGCATATGGCCCCTCCCGGACTGGCTTCGGCACTGCCGGAGGGGCTTTTCGGGGCTCAAGCGGGTGTCGGCCGATCGGCCACCGCCGCGGTCCGTCACGCTCGAGGTCGAATTCCGGCAGGTACGGCCGGCCCGTGGCCGGGTTGATGGTGTTGCGGGCCTGCGCTTTCCACCGCTCGTACGTGCGGTGGGGCAGCGCACGCTCATTCGGAGCTTCCACCAGCTTGAGGCCGTAGACGGCGTGGATGGCGCGTTTGGGAGACAGCCCGAGCCGCACCGCGTACCTGTACATGATCGAGAAGGTCTCGGCGCGCAATCGCACGCCGTCCGGCTTCTTGCCATGGGGGGTGGGGAGGGCGAGTGAGGCCAGCCAGATCGAGCTGCGGGGCGCTTCTTGGCTCGCCTCGGCCGTCATCTTGATCCGGCGGACCAGCTCGAGGTCATCGGTGGGCCTGCGGGCGTTGCGACGGGTGCCCGGTGGCGGGATGGCACGGACGTCCCCGGCGGACCAGGTCCGCCAGTCCATGTCGACCTCGACCGTCCAATCCGGCCATCCGTAGAGATTCTGTAGGACGACGCCCGTCTCGGTCAGATCCATCTGAACGTTCATCAATCTCTGCCGCACCAGACAAGCATGGCAGCACTGTCGGACACGGCTTGCATTCCGGCGACCTGGAAACTACCCCGATTTTGTCGGCCAGCAGCCTGAAGCGATTCTCGCCAGCCTGGTCTGCATGACGACGAACACACAGAGCTGCCCCGATTGCGACGGCAACGGACGCCACCCGGTCACGCAGGAACCGTGCGAGATGTGCCAGGGCAGCGGCCTCATCCAACGCTGAGGCCCGACTGGGGCATCCCGCAGTCCCGCCTCTCGTGGCGCGTCGGCCTGCCACCGGGCCGGCAAAAGGACAGACGATCACCACCGCGAGGCACGCGCGCACGAGCCCCATGAGGGCTCTCTTGCCCGCGCGCTTCGCTCCTCCCGGCGCACCGCAGCGGCGCGTCCTACCCATCCCTATTTGATGGCTGCTCACCGACGAGGGCGCCGATACCTCGATCGTGCCTCAACTGCCCCACCCGCCAGGCTCCTCTGGCCGACCATCGAAGGTGTCTGTGCGCCCTGGCGCCTCGGAAAAGAAGACAGGATGCGGCGCGTCATACAAAGCACCCGGGCCGTCCATGAGTACCTGGTCGGTCGTCAGGCGACCTGGGCCAGTGAGCGAGTGCTGTCGGTACCCCGGGCGAGGCGTGCGCTGTGGCTGCTTTCGCCAGCATCATGGCGGTACGCATGGGTCATTGCGAGTCCCACGGCAGCACAGGTTGCTGGGGGAGCCGGGACAAGGTCAGCAGGAGGTCGTTGCGGCGAAACTCGATTCCTGCTGCCAGCAAGTTACGCACGTGTTTGTCGAGTGCATCGAGGAGGTCGTCCGGCAGGCCGACCGCGACGGGAATCTGCCAGGCGTCCGTGAGCAGAGCGTCGAACTCGTGTTCTTGCACTTGCAGGTGGACATGGATCGACCAGGGTTCCACGGCCTTCATCGGTCCGCGAACGGAGCGGCCTCGCTTGCCCAGGAGCCGGTTCCCTGCGAGCTGGAGCGCGCGCAACACTGCCATTTCCGAGACGGCAGTGACCAGCACGGCACGGTCCACCTGATTCATACTTCCCCATCCTCTGCTTGTCCTGAGCATTGTCCGCGAGTACGTGCGGCTCGCTCTCGTTCTTCGGCCTGGTGCGGCAGTTCCTCCTGCTACCCCCGCCTTGCTGCTGCGACGGTTCGCAACACTGGGGCGGCGTTCTCGCCGTTCTCAACCCTCGAAACCAACTGTTTGACGGACGCGCCTACGACACCTGCCTGTGGACTGTGGCGCGCAGGCAGGGCCTACTGCTCAGCAGGCCAGGAAGCTGCCTGCCAGGGGCAGGCCCGTCTCGGCGAGGCGCTGGGCGTGTGCGCGCAGATGTTTCGCCTCGGCCGGGAACAAGGGGGCGAACACGTACCCCCCGGGCGAAGGCGCCAGACGGTGGTGGGCACGGGCAGCGGCCAGCAAGGGGCGTGCCCAGGCGGGGACGGAGTGCAAACGGCACTGTCGGTGACTGGGCGTGTGTGTCTTCAGGACGCTGATGTCTGGGGTGAGGTCCAGGTCCCGGATCCACCGCAGACGGCCTAGCGCGCTGTCGGTGAAGGCCGGCACGCTCAACCCTCCCGCGGTCAGGGGATGCGCCAGCGTGGCCAGCGCGGCGGCCATCTCCGGCGTGATCTCAACAGGAGGGGCGGCCTCGGCCAAGACCGCCGTCGCAGCCGCCGAGGAACACCCTTCCTGTTCCTGACCCGCCCGCGCACGACGGCTCCGGCGTCGTGCAGCCCCGGCGGCCGCCGGGGCTGCCCGGGCCCGGAGAATACGCCGGGTAGGCAGGCACTGGCCCCGGCCCGGACAGCACGGCCTCGAACTGCTCCCGGCTGCTGACACGGTGCATCAGCGGGGCAAGGGCCGGCGGGATCCGGCGCGGGGCGGCCTGCCACACCAAGGTCAGATGGATTCCCGCCATATCGCGCCAGGCCAACAACTGCTCGACCCGCCGGGTCGTCAGCAGGTGGGCACGCAGGAGCACCACGTGCCGGATGCCCTCTGCGACGCTCCAGGCGGCCGCGGCCAGCCACGCCGCCTTCACCGAGTCCAGCAGGGCATCAGCGGCACCGGAAGCTGGCGCCAGACGCTTGCCCAGCGCGTACAGCACGTCGTGCGCCAGCGCGGCCGGAAGGGCGCTGGCGGGTGTGGGCTGCACGGTGATGCAGCCCTCGGCGGGGCGGTGCGCCTGCAGCGCCACCCGTGTGGAGAACAGGTCGTCCTGTTCGTCCACCACGACCCTCACCTCGCCCCGGTACATGCGCCTCACTCCTGATCTTCTCGGCTGCCCCTGACCGTCCCCGCGGGCGCTGGCCCGGGGTTGCCTGGCAGCCCGGTGTGGTGCGGGCGGTCCGCGAACGGAGAAGGAGCGGGCCGCCCGCGGACCGTGCGCCTCTCCTACATGCCGGCGACCTTGCTGTAGACCCACTGGATCAGGTCGTCGTTGATTGCGCTCAGCCCCTTCCTCTTCATGCCGTTGAGCATGTGCTTGGTCAAGGTGGCCCAGTTGCGGAAGTTGCCGTGCGCCGCAGCGCGGTCGATGTCGCGGATCCTCTGCGGGTCGGTGCTCTGCCACATCGAGTGGAGGCGGGCACATTGGCGACGACCTCGTCTTCGGGCATGCGCTGGAACTTCTGCCAGATGAACATCCGTGACGCGAGCATCGGCTCCCGTTTGAGGACCTTGTAGCAGTTGTCGCCGCCGGCGAAGATCACCGCGATGTCGGTCTTGCGGTCATCCCACAGGTGCCGCCAGTACTCGAATGAGCTGCGGCCCATCCACTGGGCTTCGTCGCACACCAGCACTCGGAACGTCTGTGCCAGGGTTTCCTTCAGCAGGGTGTCGAATTCGATGGGCCGGGTGGGCGGTTCGCCGGGCAGTCCAAGTGCGTGGAACAGGCCGTGGCGGATGTCGCGGGGGGTGGGGCCGGAGCGCAGTTCCAAACGGTAGGTGTGCTCGGGGGCGAGCTTGCGCAGCGCTGAGTTCACCGACATCGTCTTTCCGCAGCCGGCCGGCCCGAAGGCGCACATCATGGCCTTGGCCTCGATTGTGGCTTCGACGTTGTCCAGGGTGGTCATCAGGGGCTCGGTGGCCACCAGGTGGGCATCCAGGCGGTGGAAGTGATCTGTGTCTTCCGCAGGGAGTCGGCCGTATTCCAAGTCGAGGTCAATCATGCGTGCTTCTGGGGCGTACCGGGCTCCGAGGGAGCGTCCTGCGGCTGCACCGGGCGTGCCCAGCCCTCGGGAACGGGCGGCGGCGGGATGTAGCCGGGGTTGGTCTCGCGGCGGTTAGAGGCAGGCTGCGCGCGCAGTTCGGCCTCGGCTTCCGCCGCGGTCAGCGTCCCCAGCCGTTCGGGCGCGACGGCGCTGGTGACAGCCTGGAAGCGGGAGCGGCGCAGCTTCGCGGCGGCCTTCAGGTCCGCGCGCAGCCGCCGCGCCCTGGCCTTCCGGGCGTTACGCACCTGACGGACCTGTTCCTCGCTGGCCGCCTCGGCCAGCACAGCGGCCCCTAGGGCGTGTATCGAGTTGTGATCAATCGGTGGTCCGGGTGAGGTCTTTGATCCAGATCATCGAGGCTGGTAGGTGGAGGCCGGCGAGGTAGCTGTCCGGGGTCTTGTCGTATCGAGTGGCGATTCCTCGCCAGGCCTTGAGCTTGTTGATCAGGCGCTCGACGGTGTTCCTCTCCTTGTAGAGAGCGGCGTCGTGGCTGACGGGTCGACCGCCCCCGGAGCCTTTCTTCTTCCGGTTGGAGGCTTGGTCCTTCTTCTCCGGGATCACGGCCTTGATGCCGCGTTGGCGCAGGTGGGCCCGGTTGCCGCGGGAGGAGTAGGCCTTGTCGGCGGCGACCGCGTCCGGCCGGGTGCGGGGGCGGCCGACGGGGCCGCGGACCCGTAACTTCTTGAGTACCGGGATGAACTGCGGACTGTCCGCGGCCTGGCCTGCGGTCAGCACGAATGCCAGCGGGCGGCACTTGCGGTCGGCGGCCAGATGGACCTTGCTGGTCTGCCCGCCCCTGGAGCGTCCGAGAAGAGCGGCCTTCAGACGGACTCTTCGTCGATACCGGATGCGTCGTCGCTCCTCCCGCCCGGGATCTGCTGTGACGTCCTGCCCGCTTTGTTCTTCGAGGCTGCCCCCTTTGACCTGGCCTTCTCCGCCTCGGCCGCAGCCTTCTCCAGTGCGCTGAGGATGTCTTCGCCCAGGTGCATCCCGGCGGCCTCGTGGTGTGCCCGCGCGGTGGTGGAGTCGATACTGACCAGGGACAGGTCCACCTCACCCCGCTTCGCCGCTTCCGCGATCAGGCACTCCAGCAGGGCCTCGAAGACGCCGGCGTCACGCCACTGCCGGAAGCGGTTGTGCACGGTCGACCAGGCGCCGAACTCCTGCGGCATCTCCCGCCACTGCCCGCCGGTCTTAAACCGCCAGATCACACCCTCGAACTGCTCCCGCAACCGCTCGGGATACGGGCCGTACTCGCCGATCGGCAGGTACGGCCCGATGAACTCCCACTCTGCGTCTGTCAGTTGCACTCGCGTCACACAAGAAGATCTACCGGACCAGAACCCGCCGCGAGAGCGAATACCGCAGATTGATCACGACTCGATACGCGCCCTAGGCCCCCGCTAGCTGGCAGCCTCCGCTGGCCAGCTACCGCTGCACCTACAGCCGTGCCTGGATCTCGGTGAAGCACGTGTACGGCCTGACCGTCGACACTGACGAGCGCTCGGCGCTGGAGGGCCTGCTCGCTCCCTGTGTCTGAGAACGGCTCCCGGCGCGGCGAGCCCTCGGCGTGCCGGGAGCACATCCGTGTGCGCGTTCCTTCGGCGTAGCGTCGGATCCCAACCGCTGTACAGGGCTTAGCACATCCTGCGGCCCCACTCCGGGCGCCGCCCCTGGAAGGGCCGGACGGCCCAGGCCGGGATCCCCGGACTTTAGGCCAGGGAGCACGTCGAGCGTCAAATGTGTGAGGTCTACCCCGCGCCAGCTCGCTCACGTGCGGGAGGATGAATTCCGTTGACTGCCCCTTTCGTGAGTTGAGGTTGTACGTCATGTCTTCCAGCCCTGAGCCCGTGGCTGAGGCTTCAGCCACTCCGACCCGGGCCCGTCCGATCCGGCTCACGCTACGCCCGGATCAGCAGCAGGCGGTCGACAGCGCAGCACGTCATCTCGCGCGCCCGCATACGCGTGGGCACACGGTCTCGGCGTGCGGTACCGGCAAGACCGTGACGGCATTGCGTACGGCCGAAGCCCTGACCGTCCAGCATCTTCTGATCGCAGTGCCGAGCCTGGACCTGATCGCGCAATGGGCCCAAGCCGCCCGCAGAGACGGACGCCGCGAGCCGATGATCGCAGTGTCCTCGCTGCGCGCAGACAAGCACCCGCTGCTCGCCGGGGCAGCCGTCACGAGTACGAACTCAGGGGAGAGGCTGGCGTCGTGGCTGGCCCGGCACGAGCACGCCACCGTCTTCGTCACCCTCGACTCGCTGCCGAAGATCGAGCAGAGCCAGCACACCCGCGCCCCGGCCCCAGTCTTCGATCTGCTGATCGTGGACGAGGCACACCGCACCGCAGGCAGCTGGGACAAAGAGTGGACAGCCCTGCACGACAACACCCGCATCCCGGCCGACCGCCGTCTCTACCTCACCGCGACCCCCTACGAGTGGGAGCCGCCGCGTCTGACAGAGGCACCCACGTCCCGTCCGGTACCCAAGCGCACCGCGGCCACGGCCCCAGAATGGGATGCACCCTCACTGGTCGCCTCCATGGCAGACATCAAAACCTTCGGCCCACGCCTGCACACCTACTCCCACGCCCAGGCCATCGAAGACGGAGTCCTCGCGGACTACCAGCTGGTCGTACCCACCATCACCGACACCACCCTGCGCACCGCCCTCGCCGACCCAGACGCCCACTCCGGCTTCGCCCCAACCGCCCGCCGGACGACAGCCCTGCACCTCGCCGTCCTCAAGGCGATGGCCGAACACGACCTCCATCACCTGATCATCTATTTCCAGCAGATCGCCGATGCCACGGACTTCGCCCGCCAGTTCCCCCACACCCTGCGCACCCTCACCCGCGAGCAGCGCCCGGACTGGGCCGAGGACCTGGTCGTGCAGTCGATCAACGGCACCCACACCCCGGGCCAGCGCCACGACATCCTGACCGACTTCGCCGACGCCGACCGTGCCGTCCTCACCAACGCCCAGGTCCTGGGGGAGGGCATCGACCTGCCATCTGTGGATGGAGTGGTATTCGCCGACCGTACCGCCAGCGTCCGCCGGATCGTCCAGGCCCTGGGCCGCGCACTGCGCAAACCCCCCACCCTCGAGACCAAGACAGCCAGCCTCATCATCCCTGCCTACATCCCACCCCGCGCCGACCCCACCGACCTGCTCGCCACCCCCTACGAAGCCTTGTGGCTGGTCACCGCAGCCCTCAGACACCACGACCAGACCATCGCCGCCCGCGCACCCCGCAAAAACCCCAACCAGCGCCTCGAACGCGACACCCACACTCTGATCGCCCGCCGCTTCCGCTTCGACTTCACCCTCGATCCCAACACCATCGCTCAAGCCATGGACCTCCTCTCCTGGCCCGCCGACGGAACCACCCTCTCCGCCCCGCGGAGAGCCGGCCTGGCCGCCGCCACCCGCTTCTACACCGAACACCAGCACCTGCGCGTCCCCGCAGACTACGAGGACGCCTACGGCTACCACCTGGGCACCTTCATCACCGGCCAACGCACAGCCCACCAGCAAGGAACCCTCACCCCAGAGTGGATCGCTGAACTCGACGCACTCGGCATGATCTGGGACGACCACGAAGCCACCTGGCAAGGCCACCTCACCACCGTCACCGCCTACCAGACAGAGCACGGTCACCTCGCCATCCCCGCCCACCAACCCGGCGGCCAGTTCCTCGTCGACCAACGCGCCCTGGCCCGAAAAAACCGCCTTGCCCCCGAACGCGACGCCGAGCTCACCGCCCTCGACCCCGACTGGACCCTTCCGTACGGCCCCGATTGGCACCGCAAGTACCACCTCCTCAAACGCCACCTCGAAGCCGGCCACGACCCCGCAACACTGCGCCGCGACACCGTGATTGAGGGAGTGAAGGCCGGGAGCTGGCTGCACCGTCAGCACACCTCCTGGGACCAACTGGCCCCTGGACAACGAGATCTCCTCACCCGCCTCAAGCTGACCCCCAACCAAACCCCGCTTCCCGCAGGGATGATGATCGGCACGGTGTCGAAGCGGACTCGCCGTACCTTCCAGCAGACCGCGGAGATCCTCCGGCTGTTCGTGGAACGCTGGGGCCGCCCGCCCGGCGCTCGGGAATGGATCGAAGCCGACGGCGACCGGATCATGATCGGCCCGTGGCTCTGCAAGGTCCGAACCAAACAGACCACCGGCCAACTCACCCAAAAACAAGATCAGTTGATGGAAGAGATCCTTCAAGGCGACTGGCGCGACACCGTCCCGGCAGCTACGGAAAAGGGGGACACCCACATCTCGAATCTTCCATAGTTTTCCGCTTCTATGGAAGCAGCAGAAAGGCACATGGAGCCAGTAACTCAGGAACCCCGGCAGGCCGAAACGATCCTGACGTTGAGTCGACTCCTACCTGATTCAGCGCCACGGGGAGGACTTCACTCTGGCCAGTCCAAAGGTGACCGCGGAGCGGGAACCTTTCCAACCACCCTAGCCATAAACAGAGTTGCAGGAAATTAACCAGGCTAAGTGCTCGGATTGGTCCTGGACACTCTTCTTCTACGCTGCGAGTACGTGGTCGTTACGGAACCGCTGTCGCGTCTCGTGGGGTGTGAGGTACCCGAAGAGAGGGTGCTTGCGGAGGCGGCGCCGGTTGTAGAAGGTCTCGATGAAGGCGAAGGCCTCGGCGCGGGCGGTGGCCCGGTCGGGCCAGAGCCGGATGCCGATCTCTTCCTTGAGTACGGCCCAGAAGCTCTCGGCTGCGGCGTTGTCAAAGCATGAGCCGGTCCGGCCGGTGCTTTGCCGAAGTCCCAACCTGCTTATCTCGGCCCGGAATTCAGCCGAGGTGTATTCGCTACCGCGGTCGCTGTGCATGATGCGGCCGGGTTATGGGTCGCCCCGGCCGTGGGCCGTCCGCAGCGCGTCGACTACCAGGGAGGCGCGGTGGTGGTCGGCCATCGCGTAGCCGACCACCTCGCGCGTAGCCAGGTCCAGCCAGCAGGCCAGGTACAGCCAGCCCTCGCGGGTGGGCAGGTACGTGATGTCCCCGACCAGCCGGGTGCCTGGCCGGGTGGCGGTGAAATCATGCCCGATCAGGTCTGGGGCCGGCCGTGCCTGCCGGTCGGGGCGGGTCAGCGAGCGGCGTTTTCGGCGCGTGACACCGGTGATCCGGCGTTCGCGCATGATCCGCTCAACCCGCTTGCGGTTGATGGTCCGGCCCAGTCGCCGCAGCTCGGCGTGCACGCGCGGGACACCGTAGGCACCCTTCGAAGCGAGGTGGATCACTGTGATCTCGTGGGCCAGGGCCTCATCCGCGCGCTCGCGTTCCTGCCGCGCCTCCTCGGCCTCCAGCCAGGCATAAGGAGCGGGCCACAGCCAGGACACGGCACGGCACGGCACGGCAGGGCCACCGGATACGTGGCCTTCTCCGCAGCGATGAACCGGCAGACCTCGTTCACCGGTCGCTGTCCTGGGCGAAGAAGGCCGCAGCTTTTTTCAGGATCTCGATCGTCTTCTGCTGCTCGACATTCTGCCTGCGCAACTGCTTGAGCTCTTCGCGCTCGGCGCTGGTCAGCTCACCCGCCCCGCTCTCACCACGGTCGATCCGGTCACGCTTGACCCAGCCGCGCAGGCTCTCAGGGCTCACCCCAGATCCCGCGCGACCTCCGTGATCGTCTTGCTGGAGGAACGGGCCAACGCGATCGCGTCCCGCTTGAACTCCTCCGAATACCGCTTCGAGTACTGACTACCCACCTGGCACTACTTCCTCCGGAACCTCATGTTCCAGTCTCCAGGTGTCCAGTCACCAGGGGAAGCTTCACCCCACCCCGGCCTCTCACAGGGCCTGCTTGCCTGAGGCTCATCGTGGTGCCCGCCGGCGTTCGGGCCATCGGCCTGTCCTCCGGAACTCCTTGATCTTGGTGTTGGGGTAGGAGCGATGCATTCGGCGGTGAGCACCAGGGGCAGGGCTACTCGGTGCGTGTCACCGCCTCGCTCGCGCTCCACCATGCCGCTTTGGAGCAGTGCATCCCCTCGCCGACGACAGCTCCACCCCGGCCGGGCGCAAGGCGCACCGCACATACTCCGACCGGATCGCCGCGGCATCACCCTGAAGGGCGGACTGCTGCTGTCCCAAGGGCTGCCCCCGGGTGTCTGAATCGGGGCAGGGCGCCGCGGGTGAGGGCAGGGGTCAGCCGCGGATGATCTGGGCAGTGGTGACGGCGCCGTACTCAAGGCCCCAGTTGGTATGAATCTTGCCGTACTCGCCGCTTTCGGCGCCGAGGGTCACCAGGTGCAGCACTGAGCGCGTTTCCAACAGCTGGCCCCGGGACGGGGCGTCGGCACGGCGAGCATTCTCACAAGGGGCCCCGGCACGACTGGGCGGAATCCGGGGCCTACTTGCTGCTGTCCGGCTTTGGGTCTTCGAACTTCGAGGAGGCATAGAACCGGACGAGACGGATGAACTCTCTCGCCGCCAGCGGGTTAGCGGGGCGAATATCCCAGCTGTCGAAGTCTGCTTGCTTGGTCCCCGGAGCGATGCGCACGGTGAGTGCCTTCGTGCCGGCCTTCACGTATACCTTGGTGATGTCGTCCCAGCTTCGGTCCACCACCTTCCCGCCGCGCCCGAGTTTGGAGAGGGCGACACCATCGACCTGCAGCCTCAACGGCGACGCCAAAACTCCTATGAGTCCACCAATGACCCCCAGGACGACCGTACAGGGACCAAATATCAGGGTGAGGAAGAGAACGAGCTGTACGGCTTGCAGCCCGATCCCCCCGGACAGGTTTTCGTCCGGGCCATTAAACTTTATGCCGAGAAAGTCCCACACAGTAGGCACCATGTGGTACGCCAAAAACTGGTAGTACGCGGGTATCACCAGCAACAGGATGCTCCAGGGGCCGGCATAGCCCCAGTTGCCGGCCCACTCCCAGATTGTGCTTCCGCGCCCTTCGATGAGTGTCACTGATCCGCGCGTGGTCGGCGGCGGGTCGGATTCGAGGTGACGCGGGGAGGGCGTCTGGGTGGCGGGTTCGGCAGTCGGCTTCTTCCTGATGCCGGCAAGGGGGGCGCGCAGGAGGTCAGGCGCTGGGGGGATCGCGGGTCTTGGCCGAGGACGGTTCTTCTTTCGGCGGGCGATGGCGACGTCGCCCTCCCCGGCGAAGCTCAGCTGTGGGGGCAGGGGGGTGCTCTTGGTCATCCAGTGGTGCACCTGGTCGTAGAGCTCACGGACCGTGAGGTAGCTGGTGGACTGGGCGTGCCGCAGGCCGTGCACGAGCATTCCGGTGAATGGGCTGGGCTGCCCCTCTACTTCGGCATCGCGTGCGAGCTGCGTGGCCCTGTTGCTGGCCAGGACGTACCGGCCCTTGCCTGCCACCGGAGAGGCCAGGCTGGCGCCTGTCTTGAACGTGCCGCTGTGGCAGCAGTCGAGCACGATGATAGTGGTCGCGGCGGCTGAGCTGTCGATCATGTTGTTGATCTCCGCGGCGCTCAGCGTCGTGGCGCGGAGCCGGTCCGGCGTGGTGTCGCCGGCGCACAGGTACAGGCGCCCGTGTTCATCGAGCTGGCCGTGGCCGCTGTAATACAGCAGCAGCACGTCCTCGCGCCCTGCAGTGGTGAAGAATTGGTCTAGCTCTTCCCGCAGTTCCTGAACTCCCTTGTCCGGCAGGGACAGGACGTTGTCAGGAGGGAACAGCCCGACCTTGTCATCGGTCAGTGCTTGTCCGAGTTTCTCGATGTCGACCAACGGTCCGCGCAGAGTCAGCAGCGCATGGGGGTCGCGAGGGAAAGTAGCGTTTCCGATCAGCAACGCGCGGTAGTGCGGGTCGGCCGGCATCAGTCGGCTCCGAGACGCCTGCCGACGCCCTCCGCCAGGGCCTGGAATGATGCTTGATCGACGTTGTTGCCGGTGACCGTCAGCGTCTGCTCGGCGCCCTGGTCATCGGTCCACGTCACCGTCAGGGCCCGTGTCTTGTCCCGCGCCAGCCAGGTCCGGAAGCACGCCACCGCAGCGGTCAACGCGCCGGACGAGCCCAGGGCGAGGATCACGGCCTCCACAGCACCCTTCGCGCCTGGCTCCGGGACACCTCGCCGGGATATTGTCCCGGCCTCCCCGCGCAGGGCGGCGTGCAGTGTCGCTACTTGATCTAACCAGCGCTGGTCCTCCAGAGCGAACTTCGCCGTGCCCGTCGTGATCGTCAGCTCTACATCGGAAGCCATTCCTACCCCCACCCCGTTCATACCAAGCCGAGCATAGCGATCGACCAACTCGTGTCATGGCTGGCCACGCCGTCCACACCGCCGCCGGCGCTGTCCCGGGGGCAGGAGGGGGGTTCATCGCGTTCTGCAACGGCTCCCGGGCCGCCTCCAGCTGCCCCGCCTGCGCCGCCAGCGTGTCCACGTCTCCGGTAGCGACCGCGTCCTGGCTGGCGGAGATCACGCCGAGCAGCGTGTGCAGCCCCGTCGTCGCGTGCGCGGCGGCCAGCGGGACCCGGGCCGACCTCATGGTGTGCGACATCCCGGGAGTTCCCCTGAGCCCCGCTGAGTCCTTGCCCCTGTGGCCAGGGGGTTCTTCCTCCTTCGTGTGCTCTGTGGTCTTGTGACGTAACTTCGGGATTCTTGAAGCGTTCTCACCGTGTCCGACCTCCGCAGTCGGGCCGAAGGCGAGGAGGCTCGGGTTGGCGGCGCTGGCAGTCGTACGGGACCTGCGTGAGCGCTGGGCGCCCGCGACGGCGGAGGAACTGGAGCGGTTCGAGACCGACGTGCTGTCCGGGTTCGTCCTCGCGCGGGCCTCGGCCGGCCTGGCGGACGGCACGATCCGCGGGGACGTCGGGCACCTGGACCAGATCAGGACCTGGTTCGGCCGGCCCCTGTGGGACATGGAGCCTGCCGACGCGGACGCGTACTTCGGGAAGGTGCTGCGGCACTCGCCCAGCGGCACTCGGCTGGGCCGGTCACAGGCACTGAGCACGTACTTCATGTTCCTGGAGCTGCGGCACAAGGTCGAAATCCACCGGATGACCGGCCGGGTAGTCGAGTGCCCGATCGACGAGATGAACCGGCCGCGAGGCGCCAAGGACGCCCAGCTGCGGATCCCTCCGAGCGAGCCGGAGGTCGAGACACTGTTCACCGGCTGGGGCGGCGAGCTGGCCACCTGCCGCAAGTTCGCCCCGACCGCCCGGAACTACACGGCCTCGAAGCTGATGTCACAGGTCGGCCTGCGGGTGAGCGAAGCGTGCAAGCTCGACTTGGCCGACATTAAGTGGGACCTGGGCCGCTTCGGCAAGCTCCACGTCCGCCACGGCAAGGGCGCCCGCGGATCTGGGCCGCGCGAGCGCATGGTGCCGCTGATCAACGGCGCCGACCGCACGCTGCGATGGTTCATCGAGGACGTGTGGGGCCAGTTCGACGACGACCACACCCGCCCCGGCGCCCCGCTGTTCCCCTCCGAGCGCAGATGCGCCGACGGCTCCTCGCGCCGGGTGGGCGACGACGCCCTGCGCGGCGGGCTCAAGGGGGCGGCCAAGGCGCATCTGCCGGGCTGGGGCGAGAAGCTGACGCCGCACGTCCTGCGGCATTTCTGTGCATCCCAGCTCTATGCGAACGGGCTGGACCTGCTCGCAATTCAGGAGGTTCTGGGACATTCCTGGATCGCCACGACGATGCGATACGTCCACGTCCAGCAGACCCGGGTCGAGGACGCCTGGGTCGCCGGGACCGAGCGGGCCGCGAAGCGGCTGGAAGGGCTGGTCCGATGAGGTGGAACCTGCGGCTGACCGCCGCGAACAAGGGTATCTGGAAGGCGTCCGAGCTCCAACGAAGCCTGGCCGAACACGGGTTGGTGATCTCGGCGGGGAAGATGTCCGGGCTGTGGTCCGGTCAGCCGGTCTCCCTCAAGCTGGAGGACCTGGATGTCATCTGCGTCGTGCTCGGCTGCGAGATCGGTGACCTGCTGATTCCCGAGCCGGAGAAGGTCAACCGCCCCGGGCGAGAGGATGTCGGCCAAGCCGCGGTCGGCTCCAGAACCGTCGCCCCGGCGGTGGTCCCCAAGCGCCGCGACGGCCGGTCGCTGCCGCCAGCATGAGCCGGTATCCGAAGGGCCATCGCAAGCCCACCGACTCCTGCGGCAGCTGTCTGGCCTGGGGGAACTTCAGCGGACGCCTCTGCCCTGCCTGCTACATGTTCGGCCGCAGCCACAAGACAGCCGCCTGCGTCGGCTGCCGCCGTGTCCAACCGCTGAAGTGGGACTACTGCCGTCTGTGCTGGTGCCAGGCCCGCTTCAGTGCCAAGGCCGTCGCCGGCCAACAAGCAGACGAGGCGGACGTGAGGGACCGGCTCGGCGCCGTCCGGCACCACCAGCTGTTTTTCATGGGCATGCACCACCGCCACGGATCGGTACCCACCCCTCGGCCGCACGGAGGACGGTGGGGTGCCTCGTGCAAGCCGCCGCCCGCACCGGCCTGGAGGCCGAATCCTGGCTGGAGGCAGCTGCCGCTGTTCGAGCAGATCCCGCGGGACTACAGCCGACTCGACCCGGCCGTCGCCGACCTGGTCAGCCCCTGGCTGGCCTGGGCGAAGTACCTCGCTCACCAGCTTGCCGAGGCCCGGGGCTGGGGACGCGACATCCGCTTCGCCGTCAACCGCGGCCTGGCCCTCGTCCTCACCGGGTACGTCGAGGGCGACGTCATCCGACACAGCGAGATCTTCGCCCTGCTCCGGACCCGCGATCTTCCCGTCCTCCACACAGTCACAGTCCTGGAGGAGATGGGGATCTTCGAGGACGACAGCGAACCCTCCTTCGAACGCTGGCTCGCCGAGAGACTGGAGGGCCTCGCACCCGGCATCCGCTCGGAGGCCGAGCGGTGGACCCGAGTCCTACGCGATGGCGGTCCCCGCAGCCTCCCGCGGCAATCAGGCACGGTCTGGCTCCACCTCAACCGGGTCCGACCAGCCTTGCTGGAGTGGTCGAACCGCTACGACCACCTGCGAGAGGTGACCCGCGACGACGTCCTCGCCCACGCCCAGACGCTGCACGGGCGCCAGCGCCACGATCAACTCGTCGCCCTGCGTTCGCTGTTCGCCTGGGCCAAGCGGGCCGGGCTGATCTTTCGCAACCCCACCAGCAGGATCAAGGTGGGGCAATATCAGTACGCTGTCCTCTGGTCTGCAAACCAGAGAACTCGGGACGAACCCACTCATTGCGTGCATCGCATGGTCAGGGCCCGGCTTCCTCCGGGCCTTTGACATGTCCGGGGGTTACCGCTGGTCGAGGGCCTTGCCTGCAACCTTCCCCGCCACGTCCAGCACCTTGAGCCACAGCTCGTGGCGCCGGTTCTTGCGACGCTCCGCCTGATCTGCGCTTTCCGACTCGGGCTCCCGGGCCGACTGCTGACTCTCAGGCATCGCGTGCCACCTCCTGCTGCACGGCGAAGAGATCCGCAGGACACCCGGCCGTGTTTTCGGGTGTCCCGTCGATCCATCCGACGAAGGCGACGAGCCCGGCTCTAGCTGCTTTCCGGCAGCGAGAGAAATCCTCAATACGCCTCTCACCTGCGAAAATGTCGCGGGTTCCAGTGAATCCCTCGCTGGTTCCTGTAACTTTCTTCGCAGGCTTTTGGCGATCTCGCAGGTCACAGCGGTGTCAGGTTTATGGGGCTGTGAGCAGCATGTAGCCACAAATGCGCCATCACATCGCAAAGTTGGCTCGATCATTGCGCCGAAGCAGGCTACGACCCTGCACGAGTTGCTCCCGAAGCGCTGGAGGAGCTCGGCCTCAACTTCTATGCGACCGCCAGCGATGTCGGCCAGGAAGCCGCGGCACGAGCACTCGCAGTTCACGTGGAAGGCCGCCACCTCGCAGCTATGAACTCCCGCGTTCCCACCGAACCGGCCGACACTCCCAGCTGATGCACACGGACCGACCCGCGAGTTCCCGCTGAACAGGCTTCAGTTTCGCTGAACTCACGGGGCTCTTCGGGGTCGAGTAGGAGCCATGCAGAGAGTCCAGTTTGGGTCACCCGGCACGTGCGCGTGCCGTTCAACCACGCCGCCGAGGTCCGGCCGGGCACGAGCCTTCCGGTACGGACCGATCGCGCCGACCTGCGCGCGATGATCGTCGAGTGGGAGTGCCTCCACTGACCGTCAGGCCTGAAAGGCACCGGCACCACTGGAACCGGCCGATTACTGGATGAGCGTGCGCAGAAGGGCGGTGTGCTCATTGGGCCCGGTGACCTCCCTGGAAGGCAACGCTGTCCCCTTGTGCTGAAGAACGGCTGGAGGGGACGGTACCGCTCCCACCCAGCTCCCCGTGCCGGGCGGGAGCTCTCCGCGCAGCACACTGCAAGCCCCAGCCCTCCGGCCGACCGCGCTGAGCTGCCTGACTGGCTCCAGGAGGAGCTGGACCGGCAGGGGCCGCCCGGCCCGCGGTGAAGCGCCTCTCGTGAACATCGGTACTGGAGGGGGTCAGGCTGCGTCCTCGACCTTGAGGAGGAGCAGGCCGAACTCGGGGCCGTCGGCGGTGTTGCGGTAGGGGCCGGCATACTCCTAGCCGAGCCGGGCGTACAGGTCCTGGCCGCGCCGGTTGGAGGGCAGCGCGAGCAAGGACGCCCACTCCGGGGCGATGGCCTTGAGGAGCTCGGCGTGCAGGAGTACGGTCGGCAACTTCCGCCGTCGCTACCAGGCCGAAGGGCTGCTGGGGCCGGCCGACCGGCGCCCGGTGCGCAGGAAGCCGCAGTCCGGCACAGTCGATGACGCGGTGGTCGAGGCCATGCGGAAGGCGATCAAAGAGGGCGAGGACGACTCCACCCGCACCGGCACCTACATCATCTGGCGGACCGGCGAAATCCTGCGGGAGAAGGGTGAGACGGCTGGGCTGCCGTCTCGAGCAACGCTCTGCCGACTGCTGGCCAAGCTGTCGCAGGGCAGTCCCGTCTCGGGAACGGCCCGCGACCGGCGCTCGCGCGCCCACGGGGCGAAGGCCCCGTTCGGGCAGTGGACGGTGTTCGCGCCGGGCGAGGTGGTGCAGATCGACTCCACTCCGCTGGACGTGCTGGTCCGCCTCGATGACGGGGGGGTCGGAAAAGTCGAACTCAACTGGCATGGTCGATGTCACGACCAGGACGGTGACCGCAGCGGTGCTGCGGCCCACCACGAAGGCGGTCGACACAAGCGTGCCGCCGGCCCGCACGGTCACCCCGGAACTGATGCGGCCGGGCCGGGCCGACGCCCTGCGGATGTCGCGATCGGTGCTGCCGCACCGGCGGCTGCTGGACATCGATGAACGCCTGGAACACGCTGCCGCGAGGCCGGTGATCGTGCCAGAGATGATCGTCTGCGATCACGGCAAAGCGTTCATCTCCCCGGCACGTCAAGGCGTCCTGCCGCTTCCTGGAGACCGACTTCCAGCCCACGCACACGGCGTCCCCGTTCCAGAAGGGGCACGTGGAGAAGATGCCTGACTCCGTCGGCACGCTCTTCGCTCAGTTCGCCGCGCGGGCCACACCGGACGCAGTGCCGACCACCGCGGCCGCAACCTGGACAAGCAACCGCTCTGGTCGCTGCCCCAGCTGCAGGAACTTCTCGACGAATGGCTTGCCGCCACGTGGCAAAACCGCGAACACGACGGGCTGCGTGACCCGTTGCACCCGAGCGGGTCTCCAGCCCGGACAGGTCATCGCTCAACCCGCCGGCCACGTCCGGGCGGACGAGGACGGCGCCGTGGTGGTCACCCCGTCCACCCCGCGCCGGCCGCCACGCGCCCGGACCGGCTCCGGTGTCCCCGCAGCCGCCCGCGCTCTCACTCGGGCCGGGCCGCACCGCCGACCGCGTGCATGTGCCGCAGCCCTTGCCGATAGGAGTCCAGCAGCCCGGTCTCGGCATACGGGAGCCCGAGACTGCGGCAGTGTTCCCGCACCAGAGGCTGTACGAGCCCAAGGTGACACCTGGGCATGTTCGGGAAGAGATGGTGCTCGATCTGGTAGTTCAGCCCGCCCAGAAGCCAGTCCGTGACCGGCCCGCCCCGCACGTTACGCGAAGTCAGGACCTGACGGCGCAGATGACCCCACCGCTCCCCCGCCGGGCCGGGCATCTCCATGCCCTTGTGATTGGGCGCGAAAGCCATTCCCAGATGGAGCCCGAAAAGCGCCTGATGAAGCAGCCCGAACACCACCGCCTTCCCCACCGGCAGGCAGGTCAGCAGCAGGGCACCGTAACCGGCCGCATGCAGCGCCAGCAGCACGCCCTCCACAGCCCGCCCGCCCACCGGCTGCCGCCACAGGTCCTTCACACTGCTCACCTTCAGGGCAATGCCTTCCAGCAGCAGCATCGGGAAGAACAGCCACGCCTGGTGGCGGGTGACCCAACGGGCGAACCCGCGGCGCACAGCCGCCTGCTCCGCAGTCCACACCAGCGCGCCGGCGCCGACGTCCGGGTCCTTCTCGATGTGATTGGGGTTGGCGTGGTGCCGGTTGTGCTTGTCGTTCCACCACGCGTAACTCATGCCCAGAAGCAGATTGCCGTGGAGCAGTCCGATAGCGCGATTCGCCCGGCGGCCCACGGCGATCTGGGCGTGCCCGGCATCGTGGCCGACGTAAGCGGTGCGGGCAGACCAGACGGCCAGCGGCACAGCCAACAACAGCGTCCACCAGGTGTCCCCGGCCAGGACCAACCCCGTCACCACCGCGGCCAGGACCAGGAGGTTCACGGCGATCATCCGCGCGTACCAGCCCCTGCGACGCTCCAACAGCCCCCGCCCCCTGACCTTCCGCAGCAGCGCAGTGAACTCACTCCCCCGCTGCCCGGCGGCGCCACCGGGTGCGGTGGACACAGACAGCGCGACGGTCTCAGACATGGAAGACTCCGGTCCTGAATCGGCCAACAACGCACTGACCTGCTCAAACGTACGGACCAGGGGTCATGCTGCGCCATGGCGCCAACACCCCCGCCACACCGGGGGCCAACCCCAGCACCCCCAAGGGGGCCAGCAACACCCCCCACCCCAGCTCCCAGAGACCACCACGCCGGAAAACCCGCGCCACGCCGGCGTCCTGGAGGAACCACTCCTGCCACGCCGCACCACGATCACCACCGCACCACGATCACCGCTGCGCGCCGGCCACCATGCCGGTGGTGCGGGACACGGCCCACCGCGAAGATGCCCCGGCCCCCACCGGCCACGAGCGTGCCAGCCCCCCGTTCAGCCCGAACCACACCATGGAGTAAGGCCCGTTGTGGCACAGGCCGGCGGCGCCGAGCCAGTCCGCTCGGCACGGGCCCGCCGCAGCGAGCGGCCGGAAGCAACGTCCCGGGGGGCGGGCACCGAGCCGCCGGCGGCCGGGAACTCCCAGGCCCGGTCGCCCATCAGCCCCTGGGATACGGCCGCGAAGCCCTGCGAAGGTCCGGGCCAAACGGCGGGGCCCACTCGCCCGGCTCGGCGGCTGGCCCGCCCAGCCGGGCAGCGGGAGCGGGAGCGGGTGAATCCGGCCGGTCAGCGCCGGAAGCACTCCTCGCGTCCGCTGGCCGCCGGCTCGAAGCACACCCGGAGGCCGGTGAGATCCCGGCCGCCGACCATGGGAGTGAAGAGGAAGTTCTCCTCGTCGTATGTGTCGGCGGCCCCGACCCGTTGTGGCCGGCCGCCCGGTACCGACACTTCCAGGGTGTCGCCGGCGTGTGAGCGCCACATCCGTGCCCATGCGGCGCTGCACTCCGCGCTGTACCTGATTTCGAGCCGTGCACCGGTGGAGGTGGTGCGCTGCGGGCCGAGTGTCCGGACTCGCCCGGGCCTGCCGCAGCCCATCAGCTCCGGGCTTTTGCCCGTGCACATCTGCGCGCGACATCCAGGGGCGACTGCCGCGGGAGGCGAGGCCCGCCCCGCCCGCTCGCCGGCCCCCGTGCCGGAGAGCACGGCCGCCCACACCGCCGTCGCCAGGCCGACCGCGCAGACGGCAGCGATGGCGAGGGCCCGCACGCGCAGCCTGGTGCGCACGCCCCCCTCCGGACTCTGTCCGGCACGATCAGCGGGCGGGCCGCCCTCGTCCCGCTGATCGCTGTCCGGCCGCGCCACCGCTCTTTCGGCTGCGGGGCGCACTGCCTTCCGGGCCCGCCCGCTCCACTCCAGATCGGCCAGTTCCCACAGCGCCACCATGCGCTCGGGCGGTTCCCCCGCCATCGCACACAGTGACTCGACGGCCTGGCGCGGAGCGAGTTGCCTGCCATTGAGATAGCGCTCCCAGGAGGACTTGCTGTACGCGGTTTCCTTGGCCAACGCGGCCATGCTCAGGCCCGTACGCACTCTCAGCCGGCGCAGCTCCTGAGCAAGCCGTGCACATGCGAGCGCCGCGGTGCCCGCCTCGACGTCCTTCACCCCCGAAGCACCTTCCAGGTCTGCGGACCCACCAGGCCGTCCGTCGCCAGCCCGGCTTTCTCCTGCAGCCGCTTGACGGCCCGCGTCGTCATCTCCCCGTCGACGCCGTCCACACCGCCCGGGTCGAAACCCAGATGATCCAGCAAGCACTGGGCCTCTACCACGTCCCATCCCGGCCGGCTCAGCACGGCGGTGCGGGTGGTGCTGTACCCCGCGTACAGCTGTCCGTTCTTCCGCCTGACCGCGCAAGGGTAGGTCTTTCCCGGCTGGTAGGCGAAGACCCCATGGGCCGTGGCCGCCGTGCCCTTCCCACTGTTCCCGTGGTCGCTCCACGGCGCCGCGACCAGCAGGCCGACGACCAGTGCGCCGAGCAGCACAGTCGTGAGGACACCGATCAGCACTGCCCGGCGGGCGCCGCCCCGCGTCGGGATGTCCGCCGCTGCGGTGGCTGCGTCTTCCATCCGCCAGGCCTCTTCAGCAAGCTCATGGAGCACCAGGAGCCGTGCCGTCCCTACGCCGCACACCCGCGCCAGTGCCTCCACTGCCTCTCGCGGCGCCAGCGCCTTTCCGTTGAGGTAGCGCTCCCAGGAGGAGCGGCTGTAGCCGGTCTTGGACGCCATCGACGACAGGCTCAATCCGCTGCGGTCCTTCAGCCGCCGCAGCTGGACGACCAACTGCTGCACCCGGTCGTCGAGAGAATCCGGAAACGCCTTCCAACGCGACACGTTCCACCCCATCCGCGTTCACTCGCCGGAGGCTACGCAAACGCCCCCTGGGTGGTGTTATACGCCTGTGCGAGGTCCCCGGCTCCTGGCGCGCGCGCCTCCGTACACACCTTTCGGACATCTTCACGCCACCGCCCGGCCCGCCGGCGTCCCGGCGTCACGTCATGCCCGGCGACATCCCATCAGGTCAGAGCACGGGACGTCCCACGAACCCCTCAGTCGCCCGCGGTTGCTGCCGGACCACCGGCAAGGGCCAGCAGACTCGGTGACGCACACCGGGCGGCGCGGTCCACCCCGTGCCGCCCCGACCATCCACGAAGGGACACCACATGCGCCTCAAGACCCTCAGCGTGCGGGCCGGCCTGCTCGCCGCAACCGCCGCCCTCGGCATCGGCTCCCTGCTCGCCCCGCCCGCCACAGCCGCCACCCCGCCCAGCACCATCAGCAAAGGAGACACCGGACACGGCGTCTGGTGCGTCCAGCACGCCGTCAACAACTACTACAAGACGTACTACGGCAAGAGCAGCGGCCCGCTCACCGAGGACGCGGCATTCGGCACCAGCACCGCCGACTGGGTGGCCTGGTACCAGGGCCGGTACGGCCTCCACGCCGACAGCGTCGTCGGCAAGAGCACCGGCTTCTGGATAATCACCGACGACGGCTACTACAGCAACTACTGCAAGGCATACGTGCCCCACGGGTCACACCCCTAAGCGGGTGAGCGTCTCCTCGTGACCGGCGAGGCCGCACGTCTTACGCAGCTTGAGGTGCTCCGTGAATGCGGCGGCGCTACGCGGGCGGGGTCACGCGTCGAGGGGCGGACCGTCAACGGCGCGGGAGTTCGAGCTTCGCGGGGGCCGGCGCCGTATCGCCGGGCCGAGGGGTGCCCGGCTTCAGGTGTGACGCGCCGTCCTGACCGCCCAGAGGGGTAATTGCCGTACATCGGTGCGTCCTTGGAGACGCTGGTAGGGTCATGATCATGTCCAGTCAACAACAGCCAGGGTGGAACGGCGCTGGTCAAGGAGGATCCGCCGGGTACGATCCCGCCCCGTATCAGGCGCAGCCGCCCTATCAGTCGTATCCGGACGGGCCCGGGGCCCCGGGCGGATACCACCACCTCCAGCCGATGGCGATGCCGGGGCAGGTCCGGGCCGCGCAGGTGCTGTTCTTCGTGATGGGCGGGTTCGGCCTGCTCGCCATGGTGCTCGCCGTCGCGAGGGGCGATGCGCAAGCGGCCGGCTCGATCTCCGTCACGTCTCTCCCGGCGTTCCTGGGCCTGATCTGCGCTCTGCGCTTTCCCAGGCGGAAGCCCAACTCACGGGGTACAGCGATCTTCCTCGCTTCGCTGATGCTCTTCATCGGGTTCGGCACCATGGGGCAGGGGCAACCCGTCGGGCTGGTCCTGTGCGCGGTCGGTGTCACCATCGTGATCCTGCTGTCCCAGCGGCGGTCCGGTCACTGGTTCCGCCGTCCAGTCCGCCCCTGACAGGCCGGAACCCGCAGAAGAACAGACGCTCTTTGCCTCCACGGGCCGCCGCGGTCCGGTCGAGCCGCATCGCGGCACCCCCGGTACTGATAGGCGCGGCCGCGCTCCTCATCCGCCAGAACAGGCCGGAACAGGCCCGACAGGCGTCTCCTTTGCCGGGACCGCAGGGGGCGCCGCAGGCGGAGCGGGGCGGGCCCGGGCAGACGGGACATCGGGTGCAGGGGCCGGCGAGGGGACGGCGCCGCGTTGCTGCTTCTCGTGGAGAGCACGGCCGAAGGCGGGGCGAGGGGGAATCCCCGTCGGCCGGCCGGCAGCGGACGGGGCCGGCCTTGTGGCCGTCCCGTTCGGGAGACGGCCGTCCCCGGTGACGGCTCCTGCCCTCAACGCTGCGGCTGCCGCGTGCCGTCCTGGCCGGACGCACGCTTCCACGGCACGCTTCAGGAGGCCTGGTCGTGGCGTCGGCGGGCGGCCCGGATCTCTTCGCGGTGGGTGTTGGCCCAGGTGTCCAGCGCCGTCAGGGGGTCCAGCAGGGTCCGGCCGAGGTCGGTCAGCTCGTAGTCGACCCGGGGCGGGACAGTCGCATGCGGGGTACGGGTGATGAGGCCGTCGCGGGCCAACGCGCGCAGGGTCAGGGTGAGCATGCGCTGGCTGATCCCTTCGATGGCGCGGTGCAGCTCGGAGAAGCGGTGGGTGCGCCGGCCGAGGAGGACGACGATCAGCACGCTCCACTTGTCGCCCACCAGGTCGAGCACCTCACGCACGGCACAGTCGTCGGTCGCTTTGACGGTCTCGGGCACATTCATGTTCGTGACTGACATCAAAGTGCCTCCTTCCGGTTCCTCCCATGCTGCCGCAGACTGAGGTTACGCACAATAAGTAACCCAAGGAGGATCCCGTGAACACCTCACTGGATGAAGCCCCCGGACCCGGGGCGCAGCCCGGTCCCGCGCCGACCGACGAGGAACCCGCACCCGTCCCCGTCCCCGCCCTGGCCGTCGTCGGCGCCGGCGACGCTCCCGTCCGCCCGGACGGGGTGTGCCCGCTGTGAACGGGCAGCAGCGACTGCGGATCGAGGTGTGGTCGGACGTCGTGTGCCCGTGGTGCTACATCGGCAAGCGCCGGCTGGACAAGGCACTCGACCAGTTCGGACACGCAGACGAAGTCGAGGTGGTGTGGCGCAGCTTCCAGCTCGACCCCGCTCACCGTGAAGGCGCGCGGGAGGCCGTGTACGACGCCCTTGCCCGGAAGACGGGCGGCTCACCGGCCCAGGTCCGTGCGATGACCGGACAGCTCGCGCAGCTGGGGGCCGCAGAGGGACTCGCCTACGACTTCGACCGGGCCGTCCTCGTCAACACCTTCGATGCCCACCGCCTCAATCAGCTGGGCCGTGCCCACGGCCTCGGCACCCAGACGCACGAGCGGCTGATGCGCGCCCACCTGACCGAGGGCGAGATCCTCGACGACACCGAGACCCTCGTCCGGCTCGGGAACGACGTCGGGATCCCGGCCGAGGAGACACGCACGGTTCTCGCCGGCGACGCCTACGCGGCCGACGTTTTGCAGGACACCCGCCAGGCTCAGGCGCTCGGCGCCGGCGGAGTGCCGTTCTTCGCCCTGAACCGCACATACGGCCTCTCCGGCGCGCAGCCGGTCGACACCTTCCTGTCCGCGCTGCACAAGGCCGCTGCCACACCCGGCACGGCAACTCGCTGAGCGTCCACCTGCCGCAGCGGGCAGGCCCCCGGCGCCGCCGGGGCGCCCCCGCACGCGTTCACCACCTCCGGCACCCCGTCACCGGCCGCTTCCCGGCCGGGAAGCCGGCACCCCGCCCGATTTCCTGAGGCAGTCCCCCGCGGGTCCGCACCGTCCGCGAGCCCGAGAGCCGCACGGTCTGCATGAACGTCGCACCGGGTGCCAACGCGCCTGCCCGTCCATCCGTCCTGACACCCACCGAAACCGAAAGAGACCACACAGATATGTCGTATCTGCTCCACATCGATTCCTCGGCCACTCCCGGCGACGGATCCGTCTCCCGCAAGGTCGCCCGGTCCTTCCGTGCCTCCTTTACCGGCCCCGTCATCCACCGCGACCTCGGCCTGGCACCGGTCCCCCACCTCACCGCCGAGAGCATCACCGCCCGCAGCACCGACCCCGCCCACCACACCCCGGAGCAGGCCAAGGCACAGGCCCTCCAGGACGAACTCATCGAGGAGTTCCTCGGCGCGAGCGCCTACCTCTTCACCGTCCCCCTGTACAACCTCACGATGCCCTCCGTGTTCAAAGCATGGCTGGACCAGATCATCATCTTCGGCCGAACCCTGACCACCGGAACCACTCCACCCACCGCCGGCCGCTCCGCCACCGTCATCACCGCCCGCGGCGGCAGCTTCGGACCCGGCACCCCCAACCACGGCATGGACCACCTCATACCCACCCTCGAAACCATCCTCAACCGCATGCTCGGCCTGCACCTGCACATCATCCAGCCCGAACTCACCCACGCCCCCCACGTCCCCGCAATGGCCCACCTCATCCCCCTCCACGAAACGGCCCTGGCCACCGCACACGAACAAGCCGCCCAGCAAGGCAAACTCCTCACCAAACACTTCGCCGCCTGAAGCACACCCACCCACACGAGAACAGCGGCAGACCACCACCCCCGCCCCAGCGCAGACCCACCCCGGCGCCACCGTGCCGACCGCCGCGATCAGCCTCGGCGCGCACCACCACAGCTCGGTGCCACACGCCGGGGCGCCGGGGACAACAACCAAGCGGGCGACCGGAATCGTGTCGCAGGGACTGGCGGCGGTGGGCGCCCCACGACTGTCGGACACCCCTGCCAGCCGTGGCCGCGGTGCTTTACGGCGGGCTGCCGGCGAGGCCGGTGCGGCTTGCCGCCGTCCTGCTCGCCGGGCTCACCGCCACCGCCATGAGTCGTCTACCGCTCCTGCACCCCGGCCCCGGCGGCAGCGAGCGTGTCTGAAAGATCGTGTAAGTCCGTGATGTGGCAGGCTGGCCGTGGCTCTGACCTGGGCCTTTGACCAGCCGGGACGGACGGACATGAACGACAACGAGATCCTGGCCGTCGGACCGGTCGAGGACGAGCTCGTGGATGAGGTCGTCGAGCGGTTGATGGACCGCGCCGACGCCTCGGGTGCTGCCCTGCTGGGTGAAGGCGGGCTGCTGACCGAGGTGACCCGGGCCGTGCTGGAGCGGGCCCTGGACGCGGAGATGACCGACCACCTCGGATACGAGAAACACGATCCCGCGGGCCACGGCTCGGGCAACAGCCGCAACGGCACATCGCGCAAGACGGTGCTGACCGATGCGGGGGCGGTCACACTGGCCGTTCCGAGGGACCGTGACGGGTCGTTCGAACCGCAGTTGGTGCCCAAGCACGCCAGGCGGCTCGCGGGCTTCAACGAGCAGGTCCTGTCGCTGTACGCACGCGGCATGTCGGTGCGCGACATCCGCTCGCACCTGGCCGGCATGTACGGCGTCGAGGTCTCACCGGACTTGATCAGCAAGGTCACCGACGCTGTCACCGATGAGCTCGACGCATGGCGGAACAGACCGCTGGACGCGGTCTGGCCGATCATCTACATCGACGCGCTGTGGGTGAAGATCCGCTCCGGATCCGTGGCCTCCCGGCCGGTCTACCTGGCCGTCGGGGTGGACATGGACGGCTGCAAGGACGTGCTCGGCCTGTGGGCCGGCGACGAGGGCGAAGGCGCCACGACCTGGATGACCGTGCTGTCCGAGCTCCGTAACCGCGGGGTCGAGGACGTGTGCATCGTCGCCTGCGACGGGCTGAAGGGCCTGCCCGACGCGGTCACTGCGACCTGGCCCAAAGCCACCGTTCAGACATGCGTGATCCACTTGATCCGTGCCTCGCTGAGATTCGCCTCCAAACAGCACCACGCAAAGCTGGTCACGGAGTTGAAGGCCATTTACACCGCCCCGACCGAGCAGGCCGCCGAGCAGGCCCTCGCCGACTTCACCGCAGGCGAGCTGGGCCAGCGCTATCCCGCGATCGTGCGAACCTGGCAGGCCGCGTGGAGCGAATTCACCCCCTACCTCGCCTTCCCGCCGGAGATAAGGAAGGTCGTCTACTCGACGAACCTGATCGAGTCGATCAACGCACGGCTGCGGAAAGCCACCCGCAACCGCGGACACTTCCCCTCCTAGCAGGCCGCGTTGAAGGTGCTCTACCTCGCCATCCGTGAGCAGGTCACCCCCAGAGCGCGCGATGTCAACCACGTCGCGGCACACTGGAAGAAGGCACTGAACCAGTTCTCACTCTTCTTCGAGGACCGGCTCAACCCCAAGTGAAAATCGAGGACTTACACAAAGTTCCGTACACGCCCGCGGCAGCGGGGGCCGGGGTGCCGCTCGGTCAGGACGGATTGTCCGCGTGGGTGAGGGTCGTCCAGGCGTTGAAGTAGTTGTCCGTGCCGGACGGGCGGTGGGCCTCGGTGTACTTCTGGGTGTTGGACATGCTGATGCCGAGGCGATTGTGGAGGGCGTTGAAGCCGACCTCAGTGACCTGGTCCAGACCCTTCTTGACGGTGCCGCCGCACAGCCAGGAGGGCACGGTGGTGCCGTTCTCGTAGGCGGTGTGGAAGCCCAGTGCGTAGCGCAGCCGGTCCTGGATCTTCGGGTAGAGGTCCTGGCCCTGGATGCGGCTGGTCTCCGCGATGTCCGCGATGGAGGCGATGCCCCAGCCGGTGTGCCCGAAGTCGCGGCAGGTCTCCTGGGCGAGGCCGTCGGCGAAGGTGCTCTGGCCCTGCCAGTACTTGATGATCTCGGCCTCGGTGTCGATGCTGCTGTCCGCGGGCGGCTTGGGCAGGTCGCCGTCGCCGGTCAGGTATACGTACGCCGGGACGCGGTCGAGGTAGGTGCTGACCGCCTTGTCGTAGGCGGAGCGGTCATCGAGAAAGACCGCGATGCCGATGGCCGCCTCGGTCATCACCAGCTCCCAGTTGCCGTTCTTGGTGGCGGCGCCGTTGATCACCTCGGGGAGGTACACGTTCCGCAGCATGGTGGCGAAGCGTCCGGCGCCCGGCCAGCCGCCGTCGTAGGTGTACTTGATGATCTCGGCGGCGCGCGGCCAGGTGGCGCCGGACCAGCCGGACTGCAGCGGGGCGTTGCTGTTGGTGTGATCAGTGATCGTGGAGGACCAGGCGTCCATGATCTCGATCGACTTCTTGGCGTACTTGCTGTCCCGGGTGAAGTACCAGGCGAGCGCGTCGGTGTAGGCCGCGATGGCGTCCTGGCGCTCCTCGGTGCACCCGTGGTTGGGGTTGGACGACGAGCCGCACTCCACGACGGCGCGTGGTCGGGGGGTGCGCGACAGCGAGGCGTAGGAACTGCCCATCATGTCGTCGTAGGCGGCCTTCCAGGGCTGCTGGTCGGCCTGCACCTTCGAACGGGCGTAGTCGAGTTGGGCCCGGCTCACCAGCACCCCGGGGTGGGTGAAGGCGGCCGGCGCGGCCGTGGCCCGCGGGGCCGGTCCGCTGAGCTGAAGGCTCAGCAGACCGGCCAGCAGGGCGAGAACACTGAGTAACGCGGTTCTGGTTCGTGCCATCCGATGACCTCTTCCGTTCATGTATAAGAACATAGTTCCCACATACGGACAGGATGGCCTGGACCATAAGGACCGCCCGTGAACATGTCAATGCCTGTGTGCGATGGCCGGGAAGTCCTCTCGAGCCCAGCCGAGCACTCCTGGTCCTGCTCCCGCGCGGTGCCGACCTCCGCGGGGCCGCCCAGCCCGCCGACCTCAACGTCGCCCTCGATCACGGTGAGGCGGACGCCGGATGCAGCCAACCGGCAAGTCGGCCGCCAGGTCGAGAACCCCGAGACGCCGCGCGAGAAGATCACGGCGATCCGCTCACCGGCCCGGGACGAGGAGATCGCCGCAGCGGTGACCACCGACTTCCTGCAGCGTCCGCAGATCGCGGCCAAAAGTGCCCTTGGAGGACAAGGTCCGGGTGGTAGAGGAGTTCACCACGACAAGTCGGGGGCAACCACCACGGCCAGGCCTGTTGCGGCGGCCGGACGTCGCCTTCAAGGCCACGACCGACCTGATGGCTCGCCCTCTCATCCGGAGAGAACACGACCTCCTGGCGAGACCCGACACCAGCACATCAAAGTCGCCTCGGCGCAGGCGGGGCGTGCGATCAAGTCCATCGCCAAGACAGATCGAGGATCGAGCCGCGCTCTCTACCAGGACCAGCTCAACACCAAGTGAAAGCCGGGGACTGACACAAAGTGCCGTACACGCCCCGACCGTCCACTCGTTCCCTGGCTGAAGTCCTCGCCGTGCCAGTTGACGCCTAACTGATCGTTTCAGAATGAGTCGAGCTGCGGGTCTTGCGTTCGACGAGGTTGGTCGGCAGGGTGTTCGGGGTGCGTGCTGATCTTGTTCCTGACGAGCTGTGAGAGCGGGTGGCCCCGCTGCTGCCGCCCGCCCCCGAACGGCGCCACCGCCACCCGGGGCGGCTGCGGATTCCCGACCGAGCGGCGCTCGCCGGCGTCATGTACGTGCTGCGGACCGGTGTCGCGTGGCGCGATGTCCCCTCGGAGACCGTGGGCTGTTCCGGTGTGACCGCCTGGCGCCGCCTGCGGGACTGGACCGAGGCCGGTCTCTGCCCTCGCCTGCACGCCGCCTTGTTGACCGAGCTTCGTCGCGCCGGCCTGCTGGACCTGGACGACTGCTCCGTGGACGGGTCGCACGTCCGGGCTCTCAAAGGGGGGATCACGTCGGTCCCTCGCCCGTCGATCGGGCCCGTCCTGGCTCGAAGCACCACCTGATCGTCGACCGTCACGGAACCCCGCTCGCCGTCACGCTGACCGGCGGGAACCGGCACGACGTCACCCAGCTCCTGCCCTTGCTCGACGCCGTCCCGTCAATTCGCGGCCAGCGGGGACGCCCTCGTCGCAGGTCCCGGCGCCTGTACGCGGACCGGGGCTACGACTTCGACAAGTACCGCCGCCTGCTGTGGAAACGCGGCATCAAACCGCTGATCGCCCGACGCGGCGTCGCCCACGGCTCCGGACTGGGCAAGGTGCGCTGGGTGGTCGAGCGCGCCTTCGCCTGGCTGCACCAGTTCAAACGGCTCCGCACCCGCTACGAACGACGCGCCGATCTCCACCAGGGCCTGCTCGAACTGGCCTGCAGCCTGATATGTCTGCGCCGGCTCCAACGAACGGCCAATCGCTCGGTCAGTAGCGGAGGCGAGCTTCAGCCCCATAGATACGCACCATGCAGTCCTTGAAGAGCTGCAACGGAGTCTGCTGGCCGTCAACCGGAGCCAGCGTGAGCCCCAAATCCTGCAACGGCTTGGCCAGGGCGACGAACCTGAGCCCATCCGGGTCCGGGCCCCTGTAGGCCGCCAATGCCTCGAACAACGGCCTCACGCTGTCCCAGCCAGGTCCCGGGGTGAAGCGCGCCAGGAAGGGCTGATCACAGCCGTACTCACTGAGCGTTTTCAGCGTTGCCTCTCCAGGGTGAGGACCGCCTTGGCGATTGACGTCATTCGCTTCGAGCTGCGTCGCGATCTTCGGAAGATCCGCCAGGACTTGAGGCGTGCCGTGCCGCGTTCACGGGTGCTCGGGAGGTGGCCAGTGCCCGGTTGAGCGTCCGTTCTGTCGGGGTCAGCTGCCCGCCGGGTGGGCGTCTGCGTCCGGTGGTGACCCAGGGGCCAGCACCCGTGTAGGCGCGGTCGGCCAGGACGGGGACGCCCTGGCGCTCGCAGATCCGGATGATCCGGTGGGTGCGGGCGGCGGTCAGGTCGTGACACCGGCCTGGCAGGGCCGGTGGGATCCACAGGATCTGGCCGGCCGGGTCGGTCATGACCTGCACGTTCACGCCGTGACGGCGGTGCTTGTGGGAGTAGTCGGCCCGGCCGTCGCCAACCCGGTCGCACTCGGCCAGCATCCCGTCGAGCAGGACGTACTCCGGGTCGGTCTTCCGCAGGACCCTCAGCAGGCCCGGTGCCCGGGAGGCCAGGAGGTCGACGACCGCGGTGGTGTAGGCGTGGGCGGTGCCGACCGGTATACCGAAGCCAGCGGCGATCTGGGCCAGCGTGTCGTGCTTGCGCAGGTACACCAGAGCGACGAGCGCACGTTGATGCGGCGCGAGTTTGCGGCGGCGGTCACCCTCGCGGGTGACGATGAGCATGGTGACCCACTTGACCAGCCCATGGGGCAGGTCCAGTGCGGCAGGATAGGGAACCAACGAGGCACTTGCGCTGACGAGTTGAGACTTCGAACATCTCCCTCAACAGCACGGGTGCCTCGTGCGTTGCGGCCTCACCACCGTCACGCCATCCGTGGCCCCTCTGCAAACGCACAGTGACCGGCGCCCCGGGCAGGCTCACGGAACAACAGCTACTGGCCCGTTGGAACGAGGGCCCCTGGTTGGAGACGGGATGCCGCCTCGCCCATTCCGAGGCCGACAGGGTCGCCATCTTCACTATGCCGGCCGACCCCGACAGCGAAACAGCGCCCGCTTCCATGCCCTCCCTACGGAAGTCGTAGAGGGGCGGTGCCCGGAGTGCGTCGTCAGGCGAGGATGGGCAGCTGCGATCCAGTGCCGGTCAGCTGGGCGGTGAGGGTCCACAGCTCCATGGCCGTCCTGGGGTCGAGGCCGGCGGTGGCAGGCTTGCGGATCTTGGGGTAGCCCTTGACGCTGCCGGGCCCGTTCGGGCCTACGTAGGAGTTGCCGGGGATGTCCTGGGTTGCGGCGAAAAGCGATGGCAGGGCACCGTGCTCGGCATCGTTGAGCAGGAACCTCAGAGAGCCGAACATCACTCTGCCAGAGAAGGTGTGACTGACCAGGTTCGTGGAGGCGATCCCGGGGTGCGCGACGATCGACTTGACCGTACTGCCGGACACGGTGAGGCGCCGCTGCAGTTCGGTGGAGAACAGGACGATGTTCAGCTTCGAGTCGTAGTAGGCGTTCAGGCTCTTGTAGGGCCGGCTCCGTCCGGTCAGGTCCTCCAGGTGAGGCTTGCCCAGCCGGTGCAGTTGTGAGGACACGGAGACGACCCGGCCCCTGAGGTGGGGCAGGAGCAGGTTGGTCAACGCGAACGGCCCGAAGTAGTTGGTCGCCATCTGCGCATCGAACCCGTCGGCCGTGCGTGTCAGCGGTACGTTCATGATTCCCGCGTTGTTGATCAGGACGTCGATCGGGCCCGTCCACTCGTTCGCGAATCGCCGAACGGAGGCGAGGTCAGACACGTCCAATTCGCGGACTTCGGTGCGTCCCGGGATCTTGGCGGCGGCCTCCTGGCCCTTGCACACTGTTCGGACGGCGAGGACGACGTCCGCCCCCACTCGGGCGAGTTCTCGCGCGGTGATCAGGCCGATACCGCCCGACGCCCCTGTGATCACCACGGTGCGTCCCGACATGTCGGGCAGATCAGCTGCGGTCCATTTCGTCATGGTGCTTCCCATCTTTCCGGCGCAGGCCAGTCCACTGGGCCGCGCTCGCCTTCTACGGCCTCTGGGCCGTCGGCACTCAGTCGACGCGGCTCGGCGGCGCGGAACAAGGGCCCGCTTATCCACTGATCGGCAGGCCGTGGATACCCCTCGACTCCCACCGCGATACTGGTCATGGAGACAGTGGAGACAGCAGCACCTCAGCGCAGCGGGAAAGAGAGATCATGGACCGTTTGGAACTCGCGGAATTCCTCCGGGTCCGCCGCGAGGCCCTGCAACCCGAAGACGTCGGGCTGCGGCGGGGCCCCAGGCGACGGGCTCGTGGACTGCGCCGGGAAGAAGTCGCCGAGCTGTCCGGCATGTCCACCGACTACTACGCCCGCCTGGAACGGGGGAAGAGCCCCCAGCCCTCAGAGCAGATGGCCGCGGCGATCTCACGCGGACTGCGGCTGTCCCTGGCGGAACGCGATCACCTCTTCCTGCTCGCCGGCCATGGCACACCCCGGCGCGCCCTTCGCAGCGATCACGTCAGTCCAGGGCTCATGCGCATCCTCGACCGGCTTCAGGACACCCCCGCGCAGATCATGGGCAGCCTCGGCGAGACTATCGTCCAGACCCCGCCCGCTGTGGCGCTCCTCGGCAAACAGACCCAGTACACCGGCCTGGCCAGGAGCAATGTCTACAGGTGGTTCGCCGACCCCTCATCGAGGCAGATCTACCCCGCAGCCGACCACGCGGCCAACGGGCGCGTCTTCACTGCCCAACTGCGCCGCGTTGCGACCCAGCAAGGCCCGCACGGTCCAGCCGCCGCCCTCGCTCGTCGGCTCCTCGACGAGAGCGAGGAGTTCGCAGCCATCTGGAACGACCACCAGGTCGGCCTCACCTTCACCAACGAGAAACGCCTGGTCCACCCCGAGGTCGGACAACTCACCCTCCACTGCCAGATACTCCTCGACCCCGACCAGGAACATTCCCTCCTCAGTTTCACGGCGACGCCGGGCACGGAAAGCTATGACAAGCTGCAACTCCTGGCGGTTATCGGAAATCAGCAACTGTCCAGCGGTCTGGCGGACCGGAGCGAGACGAGTTGACTCGAGCAACCGCCGGACGGGCCTTCAAAAAACAACCCTATACTCATGATGTTCCTCTCCGGCCACAGACGATTCGCCCGGCCGCCGGCGACGCGCGGCAGCTTCGCCTCCGCCTGGACGGAGACTGACTGTGCGTTTGCAGAGGGGCCACGGATGGCGTGACGGTGGTGAGGCCGCAACGCACGAGGCACCCGTGCTGTTGAGGGAGATGTTCGAAGTCTCAACTCGTCAGCGCAACTGCCTCGTTGGTTCCCTATCCTGCCGCACTGGACCTGCCCCATGGGCTGGTCAAGTGGGTCACCATGCTCATCGTCACCCGCGAGGGTGACCGCCGCCGCAAACTCGCGCCGCATCAACGTACGCTCGTCGCTCTGGTGTACCTGCGCAAGCACGACACGCTGGCCCAGATCGCCGCTGGCTTCGGTATACCGGTCGGCACCGCCCACGCCTACACCACCGCGGTCGTCGACCTCCTGGCCTCCCGGGCACCGGGCCTGCTGAGGGTCCTGCGGAAGACCGACCCGGAGTACGTCCTGCTCGACGGGATGCTGGCCGAGTGCGACCGGGTTGGCGACGGCCGGGCCGACTACTCCCACAAGCACCGCCGTCACGGCGTGAACGTGCAGGTCATGACCGACCCGGCCGGCCAGATCCTGTGGATCCCACCGGCCCTGCCAGGCCGGTGTCACGACCTGACCGCCGCCCGCACCCACCGGATCATCCGGATCTGCGAGCGCCAGGGCGTCCCCGTCCTGGCCGACCGCGCCTACACGGGTGCTGGCCCCTGGGTCACCACCGGACGCAGACGCCCACCCGGCGGGCAGCTGACCCCGACAGAACGGACGCTCAACCGGGCACTGGCCACCTCCCGAGCACCCGTGAACGCGGCACGGCACGCCTCAAGTCCTGGCGGATCTTCCGAAGATCGCGACGCAGCTCGAAGCGAATGACGTCAATCGCCAAGGCGGTCCTCACCCTGGAGAGGCAACGCTGAAAACGCTCACTGAGCTCACCGACCAGGATGTCTCCCTGCAAGAGCTGCCACCGCGTCATCTAGTGTCCCTATCCCCCACCGCCCAGTCGAGTTCGCATCATCGCAGCGCGTAACTCTCTGGCCAAGCGCTTCATTCTGAAACGATCAGTAAGGCCACTACGCGACCCGGACGTGGCAGGGCTGGACGACGATGACAACGGCGGCACTGACACGTGAGACCGGCTACTTGGATTCGACCCGTCCGAGCGGGTCGGGGCCGGAGGCCAGCGCGTCACGCGCGGTCTGCCAGGTGGAGTCCTCGGGGTAGAGCTCGCTGCGCAGATAGGCCCAGGTGAGGCGCGCGACCGCGGCGACCCGCTCGGGGTTCTCGTCCGTGGTCTCGGCAACGTCGTATCCGGGGATCCCGCCGAGTGCGTGCCCCGCGCCGAACAGGGTGAGCAGGGACTTGGGGCTGGGGCCGAGAGTGTAGGGGTCGGCGTGCCAGTCCGGCCCCATGTCGGTGGAGTGCCGGGAGTCGTCCTCGTCGCCGGCGACGACCAGCGCGGGGGTGGCCATCGTGGAGAAGTCGATGGTCGAGAAGACCGGCAGCATGTCGGCCATGGGTCCGTCGAGGACGTCGCCCCTGCCGGGCGCGGCGAGCAGCACGCCCGCCTTGATCCGGGGTTCGAGGAGGTTCACTTCCTCGCCGGTGTCGGGGTCGGTGAGGTTGGCTCCGAGCAGGGTGCTGGAGGTGAAGCCGCCGAAGGAGTGTCCGGCGACGGCGACCTTGGTGTGGTCGATCCGCCCGGCCAGCAGCGGCACAGCTTTCTCGATCTCGTCGAGCCGGTCAAGGATGTGGGTCATGTCCTCGGCGCGCGAGCGCCAGAAGAAGGGCGCTCCGGGGGCGTCGGCGACCAGGTGGCTCAGGGTCCTGGAGGTGAGGTGGGTGGGCTGGATGACGACGAATCCGTGTGCGGCCCAGAAGTTGACCAGCGGCGCGTAGCCGTTCAGCGAGGAGAGGTTGTTCGAGGGGCCTTGACCGTGGGAGAGCAGGATGACGGGCAGGCCGGTTCCGGTCCCGGGTGCGGAGACGCGTACCTGAAGGTCCACGGGACGTCCGGGTACGGACAGCACCACCGGGCTGTAGGACAGGACCGGGGCGGGTGAGCCCGAGGTGTCGGCGGTGGCGGTAAATGTGGTCATGATGCGTTGGTTGCCCTTCTGTGGACCCTGCCGCCCTGCGGTCTGGTTCGGCCGGCGCATGACGAGGGCGGTCAGGAGCGTTCCGCTTCGACCAACCTGAAATGGAGCGTTGCTCCATTTAGTATTCGGAACGCCGCTCCGTTTTGTCAAGCTGTATGGGGAGAAAGGGGAAGGCGTCATGCCCACCGAGAGTCCCACCGGGAAGGCGCCGGCCCGAAGCCGCGGCGCCTTGCCCTCTCGCCAGGACATGACGAATGTGCCCAGGAGCATGCGAGACCACTGGTGGCGGCGGCCGGGCTGGAGCGTGGGTCGCCGCTTCTACACCTGGCACCTCACCTTCGAAGGCCAGCACGATGTGCACCGCCTGGCCGCCGAGTACCGAGCCGCGCTCGCGCCGCTGGGGCCCGCCCTCACCCTGATTCCCGATCAGTGGCTGCACCTCACCATGCAGGGCATCGGCTTCGTCCACGAGGTCCCGGAGAAGGACGTCAGGGCCATTCTGGAAGCGGCACGTGCCCGTCTGGCCGCCGTGCCCGCCTTCGACCTCCAGCTCGGGCCGGAGGTCATCGATCCCGAAGCCGTACTCCTGCCCGCCCACCCCAGTGAGCCGGTCCAGTCCGTGAGGGACGTGATCCGATCCGCCATCAGCGACACCCTCGGCGTCGTACCGGAGAACGCCAACGGATTCAGGCCGCACGTATCGGTCGCCTACTCCGCCGCCGACGGCCCCATCGCGCCGATCTCCAAGACCCTCGCCGCGCTCGACGCCCGGCCCGCGCACGCCCGCATCACCACGGCAGAGCTGATCGTCATCCACCGGGACAACCACATGTACGAGTGGGAGCCGTACGCGACAGCGGCACTTGGCTGATGCCTTTCGAATCCATCGTGTCCGAAGCGCTGGCGCCCGACCATTCGGGATGCAATGGGTGATGTACGCGTATCCCGAGTAAGCCCAAAAAGGGTCATGGGATGATCTTGGTCCGCTGGGCGAAGCTGCCCCGGTCGGCAGACATGGTGCCGTCGGCACGCCGGCGGGGCTTACAACGGCTGACACAATAAGGTGGATGGGCGCTGATCGCCCTGTCTGAGGCGGGAGTTGCGCGTTCGGTTCGATGTGGGAACGTCGCCGTGGATCGTGTCGGATGAGCTGTGGGACCACCTGGAACCGCTGCTGCCGCAGCGTGAGCGGCGCTTTCGCTACTCGAACACGATGACGTACCCCCGACCCGACCCAAGGTCCAGGTGCAGATCTATTCCACGATTGGCCCAGTTAGTCACTCTTCAAATGGACCACATGTCCGGGTCACCAGCTGCATAGGCTCGACACCAATGCGACTGAGACCACAAGCGACCTCCGTAGGGGATCCCGAGGTCGACACTGGTGCCCTGCTTTGGGTTTCCGGCCCGTACCCCCCGGTCGGCCGGCTGAGCGAGAGGACAAGGATCTGCTGTGAAGGCGTGCGGAGTGTCCGGGGCCGAGAAGGAAGTCGCCCTGCTGGAGTTGCCCGAACCGTCATCTCCCGGGCCCGGTCAGATCCTGGTGGCGGTTGAGGCGGCCGGGGTCGGCCCGTGGGACGAACTGCTCAACGGCGCTGGGTGGGATGTGGGGTTGCGCCCGCCGGCGGCGCTGGGAGTGGAGGGCGCGGGCGAGGTGCTGGCCGTCGGCGCGGGTGTCACCGGGTTTGCCGTAGGCGATCGGGTACTCGCGCACGAGGCCCCGCTGCCCGGGGGAAGCGGCTTCTGGGCCGAACGCGTTCTGATCAATGCGGATCACGCGGCAGCCTGCCCACCCGGGCTGAACGCCGTGCACGCGGCAGCACTGCCAGTCAACGGACTCACCGCGTTGCAGGCCCTGGTGCAGCTGGATCTCAGCCGAGGACAGCGGCTCCTGATCACCAACGGAGGCGGGGCCACCGGAGCCCTGGCCACCCAGCTCGCCGCAGCCAAGGGCTTCGTGGTGACCGCGACCGCCTCCGCTGCCGCCGCAGAGCGCCTGCTCGGTCTAGGAGCGACTGAGGTCGTCGACTACCACGACCCGAACTGGTCGGCCAAGGTACGCGGCGGGTTCCACGCCGCCCTCATCATCGCCACCAGCACGGCGGACGACGCCCTGCCCTTGGTGCGGGACGGCGGGCGACTGTGCTCCCTGACCTCGGACGCGCCTCCGGAGGAACGAGGCATCACGAGTTGGGACCTCTACGTCCAGCCCAACGCCGCGCAGCTTGTCCAGCTGGCGGAGCAGGTCGCCGCGGGAACCTTGAAACTCGCACCGGAACCGCTGCCGCTGAGTGAGGGACCGGCTGCGTTCGCCCGCGTGGTTACCGGACAGGCCGGCGGAAAGAAGATCGTGCTCACCCGAGCATGACCCGACCGGGCACCGCCCGATCCCGATGCTGGGTCACGGTGCCCGCCAGGCGCGATCGAGAAATCGTCAGGCTGAGGGGGCGACCGAGGAGGTGCTGGCGAGGCTCACGCCGGGGCCGCGCCGCAGCCGCCACGGCGGAGGTAACCCACACCGCTAACAACGGCTAACACCATGAGCCGAGTTGTCGATGGGTGATGACGACGGCAACCGGCTCTCCGACCGCGAGATGGTCACCATGGTCATCGCGTTGGTGATCGCCGGGCACAACACCACCGCGCAACTGCTCGCCAGTTCGGTGCAAGCGCTGCTCGAGCACCCGGATCAGCTCGCCCCACTGACCGAGCACCCCGGGCGCTGGCCCGAGGCCGTGCAAGAGCTCATGCGTATGCGTGGGCCGGTGTTCGGCCAGGTGCGCTATCCCACCACCGACGTCGAGTTGGGCGGGACGGTACTCCAGGCCGGAAAGCCGGTGATGCCCGGCCTGCTCTCCGCGAACACCGACCCCGCGAGTTCGACCGCGCCGACGAGCTGGACCTGCGTCGAGACATCGGGCCCGTGGAGCGCCACCTGACCTTCGGGCAGGGCGCGCACTACTGCCTGGGCGCCGCGCCGGTCCGGGACGAACTCGAGATCGCGCTGCGCACGTTGTTCACCCGGTTCCCGCGCCTGACGCTGGCCGGATCGGGGGCCGAACGGGAGATGCGGCCCGGATCCAGCCGGATCATCGAGTTGTCGGTACGGCTGTATGACGGGACGCGGTAACCGCCGACGGTGACATCAAGATCCACTGTAGCCTCGGCGCCACCGTTGTCCGATCCCAGGAGCGGCAATACAGGCCGTCATGAGACGGCGCCGGGAAGGAACCACAAGATGATCAAGATCCCACGATCACCCGTATCGGTCAGGCCGTGCAGCTCACCCACCAGGGTGAGCGGGAGGCCGCTCGCCTCCAGTTCGAAGAGATCTGGGAGGAGATCGGCGGCGAGGAGGGGGATCCCCTGCAGCGTTGCACGCTCGCGCACGCGATGGCCGATGCGCAGGACGACGTGCGCGAGGAACTGCTACCAGCGGGCGTTGGTGGCCGCCGACCTGATCACCGAGGCGCGCATCGAGGAGGCCGGGGTGTCGGTTTCGGCGGCCGGGACTGTACCCCTCCTTGCACCTGAACCTGAGCGAGTGCTACCGCAAGCTGGGCGATCTGGACAGCGCTCGTGAGCATCTCGAGCGTGCGCAGGCCACGATCCACGTGCTCGGCGATGACGAGTACGGGCAGATGATCAAGAAGGGCCTGGAGCAGGTGGCCGACCGGCTGCGCTGACCTTCATGTTCCCGCACAAGCGGTAGAGCCTTTTCCAAATTACTCCGAATTGCACCGTGTAACCCATTCCATCAGCCGACGTGAGCATGAGGCGCCACAGAAAGATGAACGGGGCGGTTTAATGCTGTCGCATTAATGAGTTTTTGACATTACACGCTCAATCCTCGCATGTCTGCGCCGGGAGCCTGGGGTGTCTTTTATGGTGTGCCCGGATGCTGTTTCGGTGTCGTCTGCTCAGCGCGAGATCTGGCGCGCTCAGCAATGGAGTCCGAAAAGCCCGATCTATCGCGTCGGCGAATATATTGAGATCAGTGGCTTGGTCGATGAGGTCCGCTTCGAGTCGGCATTGCGCCGGGCCGTCGCGGAATCCGATGCGCTGCATCGCCGGTTCTTCGAGGAGAACGGCGATCGACGTGAGTGGTCATGCCACCACCGCTTCTAGGTCTGCGGCGACGCGGGCGAGGACCGCCGCGCGGTCGGTCTCCACGAAGTAGTGGCCGCCGGGCATGACGACCACCTCGCAGTCGCGATCGGTGCACGCGCGCCAGTCCAGGGTGGTTTGCCAGTCGGTCCCGTCGTCGCTGGCTCCGAAGTAGACCTTCAGGGGCAGGTCGAGCGTGGGGGGCCGCGGACGGTGGTAGCGGTCACCTGCCGCGATGTCGGCGACCAGAGTGGGCAGCACCGCTTGCATGAGTTCCTCGTCAAATAGGGCGTTGTCCCAGGGACGTTCGTCCCGCAGGGCGGTGGTCAGCTCGTCCTCGGTCACGGGGGAAGCGTCGCCTGGCGCGACATGCGGAGGGCGGCAAGCTGCGGCGATGAGCAGGCTCGGGGCGCGGCCCCGCGCCGTGAGCCGCACCGAGAGTTCGTATCCCAGTAGGGCGCCCATGCTGTGGCCGAGAACGACGGTGGGAAGGTCGCTGGGCGGCAGCGCCTGACACAGCTGCTCGGCAGTATCCTCCAGGGTGGCCAGGGGCGGCTCGGCGAACCGGTCGCCGCGGCCCGGCAGATGTGCCGTGAGCAACTCAACGCCGGAAGGCAGTGCGGCTACCCAGTCCTTGAAGACAGCGGCGGTGCCGCCCGCGTACGGCAGCGCGCAGAGCCGAATCCGGGGCGGGCCGTCGCAGGAGCGGCTGTACCAGGGATTCATACGGGTGAATGTGAGGTCCATTGCTGCAGTCCCTCACACCAGCAGCGAGGTGGCCGACTGCCGGGCGGACCGGGAGCGGCGCAGATCGCGTGTGATGTTGACGCGCTTTAGCCAGCGGTCGCGGCCGTCGTAGGCGGCGGCGAATGGCTTGCGGCCGTGCACGGCCTGG
The DNA here is from genome assembly GCF_000147815.2 of Streptomyces violaceusniger Tu 4113. Taxonomy (NCBI): domain Bacteria; kingdom Bacillati; phylum Actinomycetota; class Actinomycetes; order Kitasatosporales; family Streptomycetaceae; genus Streptomyces; species Streptomyces violaceusniger. The sequence goes on from NC_015957.1 coordinate 5,242,724, forward strand.
TAGTTGTCGACGAGCAGCAGCGAGCCCGCGTCCAGCGTGACGTGCTGCAGACCGTCCTCTATGAGCGCGGCGATGGTGTCGTAAGCCCGCTGAGCGGGCGCGTCCCCCGGCACCGGGCTCATATAGGCGGGGTCGATGCGCAGATACGGGTCATCGGGGGCACCGAACAGCACTGCGATGCGCTTCGGGTCGTCGTCCATTGCGGCGATCGCCGCGAACCGATCGGCGGACTGAGTACCCGCTGTGTTCTGCTGGGGAGTGTGCGAGGTGTCGGGGCGGATCAGGTAGCGGGGCTCGAGGAGCGTGGCCTGGTCCTCGGGGGCAGCCGGGACAGGTCAGGCCAGCCCAATGTGGTCGCGGCACGCTGGTGGTTGCGCAGGCACAGCAGCCCCACGTAGTCGCAGCGCAGCGGGTGGAAGGCGTCCTCGGTGTGCCACAACAGCTCGGATTTGCTGCTGGAGCCCATCTGCTCGGTCTCCTCGCCGGGGATGGGCAGCACGTCGTGGATGAGCCGGCCGTTCTGCTGGGTGGCCCAGCCGAAGGCTTCGCCGAGCAGGGCCGCGTGCAGTAGGAGGAGGAGTTCCTCGGCTTGGGTTCGCTCGGGCTCAGGGGTGGGACGGGCCGCAGGGGTTGGGCCGATTTGGTGGTCGTCGATACCGAAGCCCGTGACGACGAGGGCGCGCGGAGTGTCGTAGAGCCGCATCCCGGTCAGTTCGGTGCGGATGCGCAGCGGCAGTTCTTGTGCGGCAAGCCGGGTGCGGTGCAGGAGTTCCATGGTGGAGTCGACCGGCACATTGGCGAGGGAGCGCAGCAGGTCGTCGACCTCGGCGTTCTCCTCCTCGGTGAGGGCGACGGTACGCAAATGAGTGTCAGTCATGGTTCTCCTCGTCGAGGGCTGCCGCGAGCGCGGCGACGGTCGGCTCGCTGAGCAGTTGCCGGACGGTCAGCTGGACGCCGGCCCGGCGGCACTGGGCGACGGCCCTGATGGCGAGGAGGGAGTCCCCGCCCAGGGCGAAGAAGTTGTCGTTTACGCCGACCTCAGGGAGACCGAGCACCTGCGCCCAGGCGTCGGCCACGGTTCGTTCGAGGCCGGTGCGGGGTGTCGCGGCGGCGCTGTCGCTCTGCTTGGTGGTGCGGCCCGCGGTGACGAGCCCGCCGAGTGCACCCCGGTCGAGCTTGCCGGTGCCGGTGCGGGGCAGCGCGGTCACCTCGACGATCCGCGCGGGCAGCAGATGGGAGGGGAGCCGTTCAGCGAGCCAGGAACGCAGCCCGTCGGCGGCGGATCCCTCCTTGGTGGCGCGACGATGTCGGGTAGGCGCGTTCGTCAGCCGGGCCGATGGCGCGGGTGCACGGTAGGGGACAAGCACCGGGCGGTCGTCGTGGGCGTCCTGCCGGACCAGCAGAACGTCCATCGCATCGGGTCGGCCGCAGCCCAGCTGACGCACACCCGGTAGGGGGTGGAGTCCGCCAGCGCCCACAGATCCTCGGGGTCGACGGCTACCGTGCGTACGGGTGCTTCGAGCAGTTCGTTGTCTCGGGTCAGTCGGTCGTTGGCCACGCCGCGCACGAGCAGGGCGTCCGGGCCCCCGTGGTCCAGGCGGGCTGACAGCGCCCCGAGGTCGTACACCTGCTCGCCCCAGGTGACCACCTCCACCTCCGGGGCCGCCGGAAGGTCGCCCACGTGCAGCACCACGTCGTAGCGGTACAGGCTCATCTCGTTGCGGTGCTGTCCCCTGCGGGGCAGGATCTCGACGCCGGTGACGCGGGGTGAGCGAGCGGCGAGCGCGGTGAAATACTCGGGAGAGATGAGCAACTCGCTGTCGCGGTGTTCGAATGCGCGCGCCGTGCGGGCCACGTTCTGCGCCGATACGCCGGGATCGGCGTGGGCGAGGGCCTGGCGGGCGTAGAACTGCGGGGCGAGAGCGAGGTTGCGTACGTCTCCTACGAAGATGCGCCCCTGGTCGGCCGCGGCGTCAACGGCGCGGTCCAGGACGGCGTCGAGATAGTCGCGGTCGGGGAAGTACTGGACGACCGAGTTAATGACGACGAGGTCGGCCGACGCGGCGTCGACGCCGGTGAAGTCGGTCGCCTCGCGGTGGTGCAGCCTCGCCTGGTGCGCGGGGCGACGCCGCAGCCCGTCCCGGAGCCATTCCACGGCGGGCCGCGAGAAGTCGGTGCCGGTGTACTCGGTGACATACGGCAGCAGCCGCCACATGAGCAGCCCGGTGCCGCAGCCGATCTCCAGGACGCGCTTGGCCGGCCGGTCGAGGAGCCGGCCGACAGTGGTGTCGACCCACTCCCGCATGTGCTCGGCGGGGATCGGCGCACCGGTGAGGCTGTCGTTCCAGCCCTTGATGTTGAAGGTGAGTTCGCCGTCGGCGGCGTCGATGTGGGTCGTCTCGAAGACGGCATTCCAGTCCTCGACCTGGGCGTTCTGGCCGCTTCCGGGCGAACTGCTGTGCATGGCACGGGGGGCGAGGGCGACGAGGGCGATCAGCCGGGCAGCGCCATTGTTGTCGGCGGCGACGGTGACAGCGGCTTCCTTGACGGTGGGGTGCTGGGTGAGGGTGGCTTCGATCTCGCCGGGTTCGATGCGGAAGCCGCGGAGTTTGATCTGGTCGTCGGTTCGGCCGAGGTATTCGAGGGTGCCGTCGGGGCGCCAGCGGGCCCGGTCGCCGGTGCGGTAGAGGCGGCTGCCGGGGGTGCTGCTGTAGGGGTCAGCGATGAAGCGCTGGGCGGTGAGACCGGGGCGGTTGACGTAGCCGCGGGCAAGTCCCAGGCCGCCGAGGTAGATCTCCCCGGCGACACCGACGGGCACCGGCTGAAGGTGTGCGTCGAGTACACGGACCCGCACATGCGGCAAGGGAGCGCCGATGACGGGGACGTCAACGGGCGCGGAGAGGTCGTGACAGGTAGCGTCGACGGTGCCTTCGGTAGGGCCGTACAGGTTAAAGAAGCGTGTGTCGGTGGCCCGCTCTCGCAACGTCCGCCACAGCGCTGCGGACACCGCCTCACCGCCCACCAGGACCGTCCCCGGAACCCGGTCACCCTCAAGAAGTCCGGCCTCGATCAGCATGCCCAGATGGGAGGGGGTGACGTTGAGAGCGTCGATCGCGGCCCGCCGCACCAGGCCCACCAGCGCCTCAGGGTCGCGGCGCACATCCTCAGGCACCACGTGCAGAGTGTGTCCGGCGACCAGCCACAAAAACTGCTCCAGCGACGGGTCAAAGGTCATCTCGGTGGTGTGCGCGACGTTACTCCGGGAAATTCCGTCCGCCATCTGTCGTACATGGCGGAAGAGTTGGCTGAACGAGCGGTGCTGGACGGTGATGCCCTTGGGAGTGCCGGTGGAGCCCGAGGTGTAGATGATGTACGCGGCCTGGTCGGGGTGGAGACGCGGCACAGGCTCCGGGTCGTCGGACGGGGTCGGTCGGGGGTCAAGGTGGACTCGACCAGGATCGGCGGGCAGGTCGCGGGTGATGACGATGCGGGCCGCGATCTCGTCGAGGACGTAGGCGGTGCGGTCGGCGGGCCACTCCGGGGCCAGGGGAACATAGACGCCACCCGCCCGCATGACGGCCAACAGGGCCACGATGCTGTCGGCTGAGCGTGGCAGGCACACCGCGACCGGCACCTCAGCGACCACACCGCAGCGGCACAAGCGTCCTGCTAAGGACGCGACTTGAGCGTCCAGCTCGGCGAATGTCAGTGTTGCACCCTTCCTTGACGTGCTCCCTGGCCTGAAGTCCAGGGATTCCGGCCTGGGTCGTCTGACCCTTCCGGGGGCTTCCTGCTTCAACGCGCTGCGCGGGCACGTGTGCCCGTCTTACCGGCGCTCCACAGGCGTTTAGCGTCTCCACCCGTCCGGCGGCGACGATACGGCCTCCTTCGAAGAGGACGTTGCGGGCTGCGTTGTGGTCGCGGTCGTGCACGGTGCCACAGGCCCTGCAGGTCCACTCCCGGACGTGCAGGGGCTTGGGTCCGTCCCGGTATCCGCAGGCCGAGCAGACCTGAGAGGACGGGAAGGCCCGGTCCACCTTGGCGAAGGTGCGGCCGTGCTTGACCGCCTTGTACTCCAGCATGCCGACGAACGCGGACCATCCCGCGTCGTGCACGGACTTGGCGAGCCGGGTGCGCCCGAGGCCGGACACCGCGAGGTCTTCCACATACACCGCTTGGTTGTCGCGGATGATCTGTGTCGATGCCTTGTGGTGGAAGTCCCGGCGCCGGTCCGCCACCCTGGCGTGCTGGCGCGCGACCTTGATGCGGGCCTTGGCCCGGTTCCTCGATCCCCTGGCCTTGCGGGACAGCTCCCGCTGAAGACGCCTGAGTTTCTTCTCCGCCCGGCGCAGAAAGCGCGGGGCACTGATCTTCGTCCCGTCGGACAGGACCGCGAACGCGGACAGGCCGAGGTCGATGCCGGACTCCGCTTCCACCTGCGGGAGGGTGTCCGGCTCGGTGTCCACGACGAAGCTGAGGAAGTACCGGCCGGAGCTGTCCTGGGTGACGGTCAGGGAAGTCGGGGCCGCCGGAAGGCGGCGGGACCACGTGACCTTGAGGTTGCCCACCTTGGCCACGTACACCCTGCCGTCGTCCTGGAGACAGAAGGCGTTGGTGTTGAGGCGGATCGACTGCCGGGTGTCCTTCTTCGACTTGTAGCGGGGCGGGCCGACCTTCCGGCCCCGCCGCTTGCCCTTCAGGCTGTTGAAGAAGTTGCTGTAGGCGGTGTCCAGGTCCCGCAGGGACTGTTGCAGGACGACCGCTGACACCTCGGCGAGCCAGGCCCGTTCCTCGGTGCGCTTGGCCTGAGTGATGCGCAGCCGGGACAGCTCGGCCGACTTCACGTATGGCAGCCCTGCCGCGTGTGCTTCCTTCCGGTCGCGCAGGCAGTCGTTCCACACCACGCGGGCGCACCCGAACGCACTCGCCAGCGCACGGCGCTGGGCAGCGTCCGGGTAGGCCCGGTAGTTGTAGCGGAGCTGCATGACCAAAGATCCTTCTACGGTTGGTCTCATGGACAGGCAGAACGACTACAGGCGTGGCAGACACGTCGTCTCGGCGATGCATGTGCACTTGGTCTTCGTGACGAAGTACCGGCGCGGAGTGTTCAACGACGAGATGCTGACACGCTGCGAGGAGATCATGCGGAAGGTGTGCGAGGACTTCGAAGCGGAGCTGAAGGAGTTCAACGGCGAACACGACCACGTCCACCTCCTGGTGCACTACCCGCCCAGGGTCGCCGTATCCAAGCTGGTCAACAGCCTCAAGGGCGTCTCTGCCCGCCGGATACGTCAGGAGTTCACCGGCCGGATCAACCGCGCCATCATGCACGGGCACCTGTGGTCGCCCTCGTATTTCTCCGCATCGTGCGGCGGAGCACCATTGGCGATCGTCCGTCAGTACATCGAGCAGCAAAAACGTCCGCTCTGAAGTGCACCTCAGAGCAGTCTTGAGACGCATTCATCCCCGGGCGTGAACGCCGGGACTTTCTGCAAGAGTCCCGGTAAGCGGCATGTCGTGGTCGACACGCTCGGCCTGCTGATGGGGGGATGGTCACCGCCGCGCGCACCGGTGACCGCACCGCCGCCCAGGTGCTGCGTGAGCAAGTGGCAGGCGAACAAGACCTGTTGACCCTGGTCTGCGCTGACGGCCGCTACACCGCCAGTCTCGTCGAGTAACTGCCTGACCACGCTCGCCCTGATCGTTTCGATCGTCAAACGCAGCGACGACCACAAGGGGTTCGTGGTGCTGCCCAAGCGGTGGATAATCCCCGCGCACCGAGTGCGCATCGGTATCCTGCGGATCCGGGGCGTCCTTAGCCTCGGCGGCGTTGCCGTCATCCGGAACCAGCACCGTATCGACCCGCCGGCGGGCCATCGCCCACTCCTGCCATTCCCGCTCGGCCGCGGCCAGCTCTGCCTGGACGCGGCCGGCCTCCTCCCGCAGCCCGTCGACACGACGGCGTGCGGCAACCTCACGCTGTTCCAGTACTCCGACATCCGACGGCATCCGCGACCTCCCATGAGCGACGACACGACAGGCCACGGGGCTCCCACCGCAATCACCGGCCCTATGCCCGACCAGCGAAAACACGCACCCTCAGGGTGCGGAAAGACAACCGCTGCCACGTTGTCATAGCTTCGATTGGCAGGCGGCCGGACGGCCGCGCGAAGTGCCATGGGGCGGCCCGGTTCAGGAGGGTCCGGCTCCCACCTTTGCCGCCGCCGCCAGATAGGCCAGCACCAAGGGCCGCTCGTCCACCCGGCGGGCGGCTACCGCCAGCTGGGAGGGGGAGATGCCCCGCACTGGCACGGCGATCACCCCGTCCCGGACGACCAGCGGGGCGTTGCCGGTGGCCAGCAGTGCCACGCCCTGGCCGTTGGCGACCGCCTCATGGGTCTCCTCGGCACTGCCCACCACCCCGCCTATCCGTGGCGCGCGATCGCCCCGGGCGTCCAGGGCCAACCAGTAGTCCCGCAGCGGACCAGCCTCGGAAGGCAGGGCGAGTATCGGCTCGTCCAGGAGATCGGTGAAGTCCACCGCCCCCTGGCTATCGGCCGCGGCCCGCGCCGCCAGGGGGTGCCCCCGCGGCAGTGCCACAAGACGTGGCTCCCGGGCCACCACCGCATACCGGTAGCGGTCGCCGTCCGGCAGCGGCAGCCAGACGAAAGCGACATCGCTGGACCCGTCCGCCAGCCCGGCACTGGGATCAGCCCAGTTGACCTGCCGCAGGACGGGCCGTGCATGCGGAAACCGGGAGACCAGCCGGGTCCGCAAGGCGGGCAGAAGCCCGCGGCCCGGACTAGTGGACATGCCGATCACCAGAGTGTGCAGCTCGGCGGCCCTCGCCTCCTCCACCGCCGCCTCGGCGGCCCCCCAGGCGGCCAGCATCCCGCGGGCGTGCGGCAGCAGGGCTTCCCCCACCACCGTCAGCCGCACCACCCGCCGGTCCCGGTGGAACAAACGCGCGCCGACCTGCTTCTCCAGCATCCGTATCTGCTTGCTCAGCGCGGGCTGGGAGACGAACAGCCGCTCGGCGGCCCGTGTGAAGTTCAACTCCTCCGCGACCGCGGCGAAGTAGCGCAGATCGCGCCCATGGACGTCCATAACTCATAGCTATCACAACAGGACTTGGACACGGTCCCGGATCCCGGCGAAGGATGGGAGCTGCCGGCGGGCAGGTCCCGAACACAGTTGACCAAGGAGACGAAGAGATGACCGAGAACGGCAAGGTCTGGCTGGTCACCGGTGCGAGCAGCGGTTTCGGGCGGGCCATCGCCGAGGCCGCGGTCGCCGCCGGTGACACAGTGGTCGGCACGGCCAGACGCACCGAAGCGCTGGCCGACCTGGTCGCCGCGCACCCCGACCGGGTGGAGGCGATCGGCCTGGACATGACCGACGGCGGGCGGATCGACGTGGTGGCCGCTGACGTCCTGGCCCGCTACGGCCGGGTGGACGTGCTGGTCAACAACGCCGGGCGCACGCAGGTCGGAGCGTTCGAGGAGACCACCGACCGGGAGCTGCGCGACCTGTTCGAACTGCACGTGTTCGGCCCGGCCCGGCTGACCCGGGCACTGCTCTCGCAGATGCGGGAGCGCGGCAGCGGATCGATCGTGAACATCAGCAGTTTCGGCGGACAGCTGTCCTTCGCCGGGTTCTCCGCGTACAGCGCGACCAAGGCCGCACTGGAGCAGCTTTCCGAGGGCCTGGCCGACGAAGTGGCACCGTTCGGCATCAAGGTGCTGATCGTGGAGCCCGGCGCGTTCCGCACCAACCTCTTCGGCAAGGACGCGGCCCACTTCTCCCAGCAGCACCCCGCCTACACGGAGAAAGTCGGCGCCACCCGGAAGCTGTTGCAGGACGGCGACGGCACCCAGCCCGGGGACCCGGCGAAAGCAGCGGCGGCGATCCGGCTGGCCCTGGACGCCCAGAACACCCCGCTGCGGCTCGCCCTCGGCAGCGACGCGGTCGACTCCCTCGTCGGACACCTGGACTCGGTACGGGCCGAACTCGCCACCTGGGAGAACATCTCCCGAGGAACGGACTTCGGCACACAGTGACAGTCCAGCGCGACGCGGGCGACGGGAATCCCCCGGAATCCACCAGGGCCACCCCTCCCCTGACTCGATCACCCCCCAAGCCAGTGGGAAAGCCCGGCGAGACCCACGCCGGTGAGGGACCGCGGCCGCCCGCCCGATCAGTGTCCAGACCACGCCGACCCCTCAAGAGCGCCTCCCGCGCCACCCACGCGACGCGACGCGCACACCCCGGACCGGCCACCGCACCCCCTGCAGCTGACCGGTTGCCGCCGAACACGCCACCCCGATCACCACAGACCCAGGCTGAGGCCCTCTCCCCGGCGGGCTGCCGGACGAATCCGCACGCCTCGCATGGGCGGCATCCAATGAGAACAGGCCCGGGAAATCGGCCGAGCGACCCTGCCCGCTCGGCCGACCACCTCGGCGGCGAGACGGCCACTGAGGAATGCGGCCACAAGGACTCGCCCGCACAGACAGCCGGCTGACACGCACCTACCGCTACGCCGGGCGGCCATGTTCCCGCCGCCCGGCATTCGCTCACTCCCACCGCCCCAAGGTGCCCCCGCCACCAGCTGGCCTGTCAGCGCTCGCCCCTGACCTCCCATCTCGACGGCAACACCTTCAAGAAGATCTCAGGAGTGCCTGATCTGCTCACGTCCTCCTCTGCCTCCGGGCCGCGGCCGATACGCCGCAGACGGCCCGGGGGGATCCACCATGGTGCTCGCTGCCGCCCTGCTGGGCTTCCTCCTCATCTGGCTGGACGCGTTGATCCGCACCGTCGCGCTGCCCGGCATCGACCGCAGCCTCGGCCGCGGCATGTCCGGCCCGCAGTGGGTCGTGGACGGATACACGCCGATCTCCGCCGTCCTGATGATCTCCGCAGGTGCCCCCTCCGACCGCCTCGGGGCTCGGCAGGGCGTACGGCGGCGGCCTGGTGCGCTTCGCGCCGGCCCCGGCCGCGTGCGGGCTCGCACCCGGGCTCGGCATGCTGGTGGTGGCACGACTGGGCGCAGCGCGACCGCACGCGAGCTCGTCGCTTCAGCTGCACCCGCCCGCTCGGCAAAGACGACCCCACGTACCTCTGCGGCCTGGCAGTATGCCGATCATGTCGCGGCGCCGGTGGCTCTTCTCCTCCGTCTCGGTCCTCCTCGCGCTCGGTGGGGCGTTTCTCTGGCCCCAGCCCACTGGGAGCACCGTCCTGTGGCATGACGACACACACCGTCCGAGAACGCTGGCGCGCCCTGGTCACCACCCGCCAGAACCACCTACGTGGCACCCGGTAGACGACACGGACACCGCCACATTGAGGTGGAGGTCAACCGCAGCAAACCAGAGACTACTTGGCAACCATTCGCGCAGGTCGGGCGTAGTCGACAGGCCGGAGGCCCACACGAGTTGAAACACCGACACTACCGCGCCGAGCGCCGCGAACACCGACAGCAGGAAGCCGAGCGCCGTCCTGAGCGGCACCCGTATCGAGCGGAACACCAGCATCAACAGAATGAAGGCCAAGCCGACCACGAGCGCCAGGTAGGGCAGCATCGCATCGTTGGGAACCTGCGAGAAGCCGGTGTTGATGGCCGTGGTGCCGGACAGGCAGATCTGCGCACTCGTCTCCCCAGGCCGGCCGCCTGCCGGTGCACGGATGTCGTGCACCGTCTCGGGTCGTCGCCGCGATGGCTCCGGTTCGACGGTGCGGGGTATGTACCGGAGAAATTCCAGGCCGGTGAGCGCGGAATGCGGCGGAGCAGCGGAGTTCAACGTTCAACAGGCCCGGTCGGCCTACTTCTTGAGGGGCTCAATCCCGAGGAGGGCTGCCGTCTTGTCGTAGACGCGGAGGGCGAGCGCCTCGTCCTGGGCCGGGCGCGAGGGCATGTCCGCCTTGGACTGGGTGAAGTAGCCGCCGCTGGGCTGCGGCGCCGGCAGGGCGCCAGCGAGCCATACCGGGGTCTTCACGCCCTCCTCGACCGGGATGGCGAACGGTTTGAACAGCGGCGCGGTCAGCCGCATCAGGCCACCGGCATTGCTGTTGATCGCGGTGCCCTTCACCATCCCCGGGTTGGCGCTGTAGATGTACATTCCGTCCGGCAGGCGGCGGGCCAGCTCGCGGGCGGCCAGCAGGCTGACCAGCTTGCTGGTGGCGTAGACGTTCGGCTGGTTGTAGAAACGGTTGCCCCACGAAGTCCCGGCCACGTCCGGGTCGTTGGCGTCGAGCCTGCCGCGCTTCTCCACAAACGAGGACATGTTGATGATCCGCGCTCCGTCGGTGAGCGCCCCTTCGGCCAGCAGGGCGTGCGTGAGGAGGAACGGGGCGTGGTGGTTGATGGCGTAGGTGCGCTCGACACCGTCCGCGGTCTGCCGGTACCCGGGGAAGGCCGCGCCCGCATTGTTGATGAGGACATCCACAGGGACGCCGTCGGCCGCCAGCTTCGCGGCCAGGAAGCGGACCTGCGACCACTGCTCCAAGTCGGCCGTGTAGGTCTTGGGCGGCGCGGCGTTGCCGCCGGCGGGGGCCAAGGCCGCCAGGCTGTCGGCCGCGGCACGGGTGCGTGCCTCGTCCCGGCCGACGAGCACGACGCTCTGGCCCAGCCTGACCAGGCGGCGTGCCGTCTCCAGGCCCAGGCCCGAACCGCCGCCGGTGATGACCGTGGTCGTGCTGTTCATTGCCGCTCCTTGTCCGGGTGCTCCGTCACTGGGTGGCCTCGCCGGCCGATGCCGCGCCGTCGACGACTTCGCGCAGCAGCGCGTGCAGGCGCAGCCGGCTCTCTCGGTCGAGGCGGGCGAACGGTGAGTGCTCGAGGGTGTGCTCCACGACGCGGTCGCGCAGGTCACATCCCTCAGGGGTGAGCTGAATGAACTTTGCGCGCCGGTCACCGGGGTGAGGGACGCGGCGCACCAGACCCCGCTTCTCCAGCCGGTCGATCATCGACGTGGCAGTCGACGCGTCACACTGCAGCCGATCAGCCAGACGGCGGGCGGTCGTCTCCTCCTCCCGGCTCAGCCGCCACAGCACATCAGTCTGAGTGTCGGTCAGACCCGCCTCGCGGGCCAGATCCTTCAACTCACCGTGCACCTGGGTACGGACCGCGAAGAGGTAATCGATCAACTGTTCACTGAGCCGGGCATCATCCACAACAACCAAAGTACATGGAAATTCCAATAATTGGAACTCCCATGCATACTCGGCCGACCCCGCCCACAGGAGCACGTACCCGCCCCCGCTTCCCAGCGGCACAAACCCACACCCGCCCGAAGAGTCGTTCTTGCCTGACGTGCCGGGACGGTCCGGCAACCCGCAGCTCCAGGCCGACCCACCTGAAAGTCACTCGCCGCAAGGTGACGCAGATGAGGACCGGAACAACCCGCCAGGTGTTGTCATCGACAAACCATGCGGCGAGCAAGTCGGCCACCGCCCTGCCGTAGTCCCGACGCCTCGACACCTCCGCGCCACAGCCCAGGACCGACCCCGGTGTGCCTATTGATCAGAAACTCATGGGGTTCACTCGTCGATGATGTAGCGGACGTGCGGGGCTTTGAAGTAGCCGGTGATGACATGGGGCTGGCGTTGTCGGCGGTGGAAGAACCTGCGGGTTTCGCTGGCGAGTTCGGTCTGGTTCCTGGCCCGGTGGCTGTGGGGAAGGCTGCGCTTGAGGTCGGCGTTGACCAGCTCGTCCGGGTTCAGCTCGGGTGAGTACGAGGGCAGGAAGTGCAGCTCGATCTTCTCCTCGTGGTCGGCGAGCCAGGCCCGGACGGCCTTCGAACGGTGGGCCGAGTGCCGGTCGACGATCAGGTGGACCTTCCGGCCGAAGTGCCCGACGAGCCTGGCGAGGAAGCGGCACATGACCGTCGCGTCGAACGACTCGGTGAAGACCATGAAGTGCATCCGGCCCTTGGTGCTGATCGCGGACATCGCGTTCACGGAGAACCGGTTCCCGGTTCGGCGGACCACCGGAGTCTGCCCCTTGACGCCCCAGGTACGGCCGGTGACCTGGTCCGAGCGGATCCCGACCTGGTCAGCGAACAGGATCTCGCCCCTCTCGGCCTTCGCCCGGGCCCGGATCGCCGGCCAGGTCTCCTCCTGCCAGGTCCGGACCCCTTCCGCATCCTGCTCGATGGCTCGCTTGTCCGGTCGCTGGAAGGTCAGCCCCCAGCGCTTGAGGTACTTGCCCACCCCGGGCTCGGTGAAGCGGACCCCGTACAGTTTGAAGATCAGTCGGCCTATCTGGCCCCGCGTCCACAGCTGACCGGAAAGCCCCAGGCCGGAGGGAGTGTGATCGAGGACAGCCTGCCGCACGGCGGCCTGCTCGGCCTCGGACAGGACCTGATGCTCACCCGCACAACGGCCTCGAGGACGCGACAGCAGCGCGTCCCGTCCGCCGGCCCGCCACCTCGCCCACCAGTTGTCCACCGCCCTGACCGACACCTTGAACAAGGCGGCAACCTCTACCCGGTCCCGGCCCTCCACCAGCGCGGATACCGCCAGCAACCGCACGGCCTCTTGCGCGTCCGGCGACCAGGTCCGCGCGTCCCCCACCAGATCACTCACACACCGTCAACGAGCCCGAACCCAAAGCGTTTCGGATCAATAGTAGATCTTCAGGCCTTCCCAGAGGAGCACCTTGTATACCGGTTCGTAAAAGCTGGAACGGTCCGCTTGGGGGTCGGAATCCCCGCAGGGCTCATCGACATAACTGCCGCCCGACAGGATGCCCAGAGCGGTCTCGTCGCTGAAGAGGGGTCCTCCGCTGTCACCATGCACCGAGCAGTTACTCACCTCGATCATGTGCCGGAGCGTGATGCCGTCGGTGTAGGTGACCGTCACGTCCGTCGCCAGCACCATGCCCACCAGGTCCTGGCTCATGGTCCCCACGCGCTTCACCTTCTCCCCCTCGAACGCAGAGGCGGAACGCGAGATCTGCCCTTCCGAGCCGTCCTTGTACTGGATCGTCCCGTACGGCGTGACGTTGCTGTTGGAGTACCCCACCACCCCGTAGTCGGACTGATCCGTGCCGTTCCCGAAGACCCAGTCGGTGGCCCTTCCGAGGGGAATGTCCCCGGTCCTGCGATGCCAGGTGACAGCGCCGTCCTCCATGCAATGGCCAGCGGTGAGCATGTACTTCTTGCCGCTGGCGTTCTGCACGTTGAACCCGGCGGTGCAAGTGGTGATCCAGCCCGACCCGCCCGAGGTGCATTCCGATGTGATGCCCAGGCCGCCGCGCATGGCATAGGCGGTCGATTCGATCTTGCTAGAGTGTTCGGTTATGTCGACCGCGTCTCCGTATCCGGAAACTGCCTTCTCGATTCGAGACCTGTCGGCGTCAGAAACCCCGTCGTAGATCTGTACGTTCACCCGGTTGCTGGTCTGGTCGATGCTCCAGGCAGTGTTGGGTACCCCTTCCAGTTGATCCAGTTTTGCCTTGGCAGAGCTGAGCTCAGTCGTGCTGTGCAGGACGACCTCCGCTACCGCCCCAGCGCTTTGCACGGTTTCTGCCGCGGCCTGATCGGTGACGGCGACAACGAGTCGTTCGTTCCGGTAGTAGATGCCGGCTGTGCGCTTGTTGCCCAGCTGATCGACAATCGCTGCCGCCTTGGCAGGATCGGTGAGTGGTGCCGGCGCTGCTTGGGCGGCGGTCAGGGTGGTGAGAGTGAGTAATCCGCCGACCACCGCCGCGACTATCCCCCGATACGCGTGATGACGTCTTCGCACGTATGCCCCTCATATTTCCGAAGTCGAAGTGCATTCCTGTTGATCGACGCGCTCCGGGCGAGGCTGGCACAGAAGATTAATAGTCGGTGAATTGGATACGAAAGTTCCGCTTACTGATGGCATGTTGGCCTGAATTTAGCGAGTTCGGCCGAAAAACCCCATCAGTAAAATGCGGAGTCGCCGCTGCACAGAAGCGAGCCAGAACCGAAACTCAACGACAAACGCTGCTGCCGAACGTGAATGAAGCCACTCTGGAGGCCGCTGCGGGCGAGCACGGTGAGGCGATGCGGCCCCAGACGGCGATCAGAGCCCGCTGGGACAGGCCGTACTGGCGGGTGCTCGGGCAGCGGCGCGGTGCGGCCCGAGCACTCTGGGACGTGCGGGTCAGCCGCCCTGGCCGATGCCCCCGATCGGGCCGACCTTCACCGGGGAGCCGGCGCCGTCCGTCACGGGCAGCGTGCCGCCGCCCGGCCAGTCGAGGGTGACCGACTTCGTCTCGTTCGGCGGAGTCACCACCAGCCCCGTGACGCGGACGCCGGAGCCGCCCGACTCGTTGATCGGGTAGTGACGCCGAAGTACGTCGACTCCCCGTCCTTGAGAACGTGCGGGTCGGCCGGCTCACCACTGCGCTTCGCGGACAGCGCCCCCTCGCTGGTCTTCAGATCGACGCCCGCGAACCCGGAGACCGTGCAGTCCCGGCCGCCACCGTTCTTCAGCGTCACCGCGACGGTGCCCTCGCCGTCGCCGTCGATGGTGCGGTCCGCCGCCGTGACCTCCAGCTCGTCGGTGCGGCACTTGCCGACCTTGCCGTTCTCGTCGGAGCCGGTCCCGGCGGCCGTGCCCTGCCCGCCGGAGTCCTTCCCGCCGCCCTGATCCGAACCGCCCGAGCCCGAACCGCCGCCCGAGGAACTCGCACTCGACGCGGACGACGAACGCGCCCACAACGGACCGCCCCCGATGGACCCGCTGATCCCGCGCCACTCGGCGCTCCCAGGCACCCAGTACGTACGCCAACCCCCCGGCACGCTTCCGTCATCGCGCGGGCCCGCGCAGCGGTCAGCAGCGGCCTCGTCGGTCGGGCGACCTCGTCATGGTCCTCGTCCTGCTCGCCCCTGTCGCCATGGTCCTGCGCGGCCGCGGGCCGGACCAAGGCGTGCGTGAGGCTCTGTCTCAGCCTCACAGACCACTGCGTCCACCTGGTCCCAGACCCGCCGCCAGACAGCTTGTGTCCTGACGCGGGACAGACTCCGCTATGCCCGGGCGAGTTCGCGCACTGTTGCCATGTCGCTGAAGGGGAGCAGTTTTTCACCGACGATCTGGTGCGGCTCGCTGCCTTTGCCGGCGATCAGAACGATGTCGTCCGGGCCCGCGGCCGACAGGGCGAAGGCGATCGCGCGACGGCGGTCGGTGAACCGTTCGAACGGTGTGCCGGTTGCCGTGAGACCTGGGGTGATCTGGTCCAGGATCGCCTCGGGGTCTTCGTTGCGGGGGTTGTCGGAGGTGAGGATGCACAGGTCGGAGTGGGTCCCGGCGATCTCGCCCATTTCGGCCCGCTTGGTGGTGTCACGGTCCCCGCCACAGCCGAAGACGGTGATGACACGGCCGGGGGCGAAGCCCCGGATGGTGGTCAGGACCTTGTCCAGGGAGTCCGGTGAGTGGGCGTAGTCCACGATCACCGATGTGCCGCGCGGGGTCCGAAAGCGTTCGAACCGGCCCGGGACCGGGGGCATCCGGTCGAGCGCGGCGACCAAGCCGCCCAGGTCGTGCCCCAGGGCGTGGCAGGCCGCCACGGTGGCCAGCGCGTTGGCCACCGAGTACCGGCCCGGTACGGGAATCGCCGCCGGATACTTGCGGCCGTCATGGTGCAGGACGAACCGCGTGCCGGAAGCATCCACGGTGAGCTCGGTGGCCCGGTAGTCCGCCGCCTCGGTGTCGAGGCCGTAGGTGGTGACCGCGCCGGGCATCATCGCCTGGATCCCGGCGCCCACCGGATCGTCGGCGTTGACCACCGCGCGCCGGCACAGGCCCTGGAACAGGCGAAGTTTGGCGTCCCGGTAGTTCTCCATCGTTCCATGATCGTCCAAGTGATCCTGCGTCAGGTTGGTGAAGACCCCGACGTCGATGAACGCGCAGTCCACCCGGTGCGTCAGCAGAGCCATCGACGTGGCCTCCAGCACCACGCTGCCGGCCCCGCGGTCGCGCATGCAGCCCAGCAGGTACTGCAAGTCCGGCGACTCAGGCGTGGTCAGGACCGACCTCGGCATCAAGATCGGCTCGTCGCCGATCCGGCTGCCGGCCGTCCCGATGACCCCCACCGTCGCGCCCTCGGAGAGTCGCAACACTGACTCGACCATGTACGACACCGACGTCTTCCCGTTGGTGCCGGTGATCGCCACCATGTCCATCTGCCGCCCCGGCGCACCAAAATAGCGGGAGGCGACGACCGCGGCTGCCGTCCGGGTGTCCGGCACCGACACGGCGCACACGCCCGCCGCCGACATCGGAAGATCGGGTGCCCCGCCGTCGACGAGTACCGCCGCCGCACCGCGTGCAAGGGCCGGTCCGACAGAGCCGGGACCGCCTTCACCGTGCCCGGGCACCGCGATGAACAGCGAACCCGGCGTCACCCGGCCGACGTCGAAGGTCGTTCCCGCGGTAATCCACGTCGTCTCCGGGTCACCCTGGAGAATGTGGTGGTCGTGCCCGGCCAGCAGCTCGCTCAGCTTCACAATGATCCCTTCGAAGGTGGCGCGGCCCGGTCGCGCGGCCGTCGCCAGGCGGCAGCACCGACGGAGCGCCGGAAGCTGCGGTGATGACGTGGAGCAGGGGGCGGGGACATGCCCGATGAGAGCCGGACGCGACGGCTCAGCCCAGCAGGCGACGTCCTACGTGTTCTCGGAAGTGCAGCGAGCCAGGGCAGGGGCCGTGAGAATCGCTAGCCGTGGCCGTGCAGCGCGCTGCGGCCGGTCTGCGGCGCCCGGGCGTCAGCCGCGGTCGCCAAGCCGACGGCTGCCGGACCCGAAGCGGCCGGACACAGCGCACCGGTGGCCTGCTGCAGGCACTCCCTCACGGCACGTGTACGACCCATGGGCCGAGTGTACTTTCACTCGAGCGGCTCGAAACCCACCTCCGGGGCGCCGCCGGGCCGGTGGCCCGCTCGCCACCGTCTGACAGCCGTGGCCGCACCTCGACACCGGCGCCGAAATGCATGACATGCGTCCGGTCCTGACCCGCTTCCGGGCCCTGCACCCGTCCGTCGAACTCCGGTTCAGGGAGGTGTTCTTCAGCGATCCGTTCGGAGCCTTGCGGGCCGGTGAGGTCGATGCGGTGTCCACCTGGCTGCCGGTCCGCGAGCCGGACCTGACCGTCGGAGTGGTGCTGCGCGAGGAATCGCTCCACTTGGTGGTGGCCGCGGACCACCCACTCGCCCGGCAGGAGTCGGTGAGCCTGGAGGTGCTCGGTGACCACATCGTTCCGCGCCTGAACGGCCTTCTTCCCGCCTATTGGGAGAGCGCCGTCCTGCCGGCCCGCACACCGGCTGGACGCCCCGTCCGCCGCGGCCCGGCCGTCGCCACCTTCTACGAGATCCTTGCCCTCGTCGCGGCAGGCGACGCGGTGTGCACAGTCCCCGACGAGGGGCGGCGCTACAACGCGCAGACCGACGTGGTCTACCTCCCCCTCCACGATGCCCCGCCCGTCCAGTGGGCCCTGATCTGGCGCACGGACCGCGCGACCCCACTGGTACGTGCACTCGCCGAGGCGGCGACGGACTGCGGGGACGCAACTGGGCGGTAGAGACGGGATGTGCCGGCGTCGGTGTCGTGTCCCCTCGGTCCCCATCCCGGCGATCGGTCGCCCCGCCCGTGGTGCCTTCCGCGAGGGCCTGGTCAAATCGGTCCAGCGAGGCCCGGAGCTTGCTCTGGGGGCGGTAATGAACTCGCCGGCGTCCTGCGGCTGTCCCAGGGCGGCGTAGCGCACGTCCTGGTTGTCCTCGAAGTCCGTCCTCCGGGTTGCGCCACCGGTCGGCGCCCACCAGCCAGATCTCCCGGCGCCGCACCGCCGTCCCGAAGCGCCACCAGCACGCATAGCTAGTAGGGGATGCACTCGACGCGGCCCGTGTCGTCCAGCACCGCTGCCCGCCAGCGCCTTCTCGCTGCCGACCACCGGGAAGATCACCCGCCGCACGGTGCCGGACGGCTCGGACAACGCCGCCTCCGCGACCCCCAGCAGCATGCCCTCCTTGCCCCGGATCTTCTTCAGCTCTGCGTTCAGCTCCTTGTCGACCTTCCGCTCCGCGCGGGTGTTGATCTTCAGTACGAGCTGGATGAACAGGTCCACCAGCGAGTCGGTGATCTCCGTCTGCCGCACGTGGCACAGCGTGGCCACCAGCGTCGTGCTGAACGGCGAGCGGTGACGTCGCTGGGCCTGCCTGCTGACCAGCGCGATGGGTGAACGCGGACGCCGGCTCAGCCGGCCTTAGCGGGATCTTCGGCTCGGGCCCGGGTGCTGGCGAGGCGATAGGAGTCGGTGCCGGTCTCGATGATCGTGCCGTTGCACGTCAGGCGGTCGACGATGGCCGCGCAGAGGCGGGGGTCCGTGAACGGTTCGAGGTGGGGCGGGCGGTGAAGAAGGCGGCACGGCACTCAGAGGAGACTGCTGGGGCTTAGCGTGGCAGCGCCCTGTCCGGGCGGCAGACATCGCATATCGCGATGTCCGGATGGGCCTGACTCTCGGCCGCTTCGCGGGTGGGAATGAGCGCGTGCTCGTTGCGGACCTGCCAGCAGTCGCGGCGGTGAAGGCGGCGGGAGGGGGCATCCTCGGTGTACTGGTGAAGCCTCTCGACCACCCACTGGCGACCCGCGATCGCCCCGTCCGTCGGCAGGAGCGAGTAGTCCTCGCCCGGAATTTTGGCGATCCGCTCGGACTCGACGCTGATCGGGGTGGGGGCTCCCATCATCTTCGTGGTGCCATCAGCCCCTTCGTGCCGCGCGGGGAGGATGGCCTCGCACTCATACCACCAGCGGCCGTCCCTCGAGCGATGGCGGGCAGTGACCACGACATCCAGCTCCTGACCGTCCGGCATCGTCGCCCTGGCCCACGGCCCGGCCTTCGACCGCCACTCCTCCGCATCCACCGTTCGATTCTAGTTCGATTACGGGGTTCGGGCTGACCAGGGCATCACCGCCACACCTCGCATACCCTGAGAAACCCCAGGGGGGTGCCTGTGGAGGTAGCCATGCGCCCCGTTTGGAGCGGTGCGGTGTCGTTCGGTCTGGTGACGATTCCGATCAAGATGTATTCGGCAACCGAAGATCATTCGATCCGGTTCCGGCAGATCCACATGCCCGACCACGGCCTCGTCCGAAACCGCAAGATCTGCGAGATCGAAGACCGCGAACTCGCCCCGGACGAAATCGGCCGCGCCTACGAGGTCTCGCCCGACCAGCTCGTCCCCATCACCGACGAAGACCTCGACCAGCTGCCCCTGCCCACCGCGAAGGCTATCGACGTGCAGGCCTTCGTGCCCGACGAGCGGCTCGACGCCATCCGCTACGGCAAGCCCTACTACCTCGAGCGGGACGGGGCCGTCGCCACCAAACCGTATGTGCTGCTGCGCGAGGCGCTCAAAAGGAGCGACAAGGTGGCCGTGGCGAAGTTCGCCTTCCACGGGCGCGAGCGCCTTGGCGCGCTCAGGGTCGTCGGCGACGCGATCGTCCTCCAGGTCATGCACTGGGACGACGAAATCCGATCGGCCGAAGGAATCGCGCCCAGCGGCGTTGACGTCTCCGACTCCGAGGTTGACGAGGCCATGGCCCTGATGGACGCCATCGGCCCCACCGACATCAGCCAGTACAAGGACCAGTACCGCGAAGCGATGGAAGCGATCATCCGAGCCAAAGCCGAAGGCGCCGAGCCACCCCACATGGAGGCGCCGGCCGAGCCCAAGGGCAAGGTCGTGGATCTGATGTCCGCCCTCCAGGACAGCGTGCGGGCCGCCAAGCAGAGCCGCGGCGAGGAAGCGGGCGAAGGCGAGGTCCGGGAGATGCGGCCCAGGAAGAAGGCCCCCGCCAAGAAGGCGACGAAGAAGACCGCCAAAAAGGCTCCGGCGAAGAAGCGGCCCGCGTCCTGACCTCCTCACCTCCTCCCTGCGTCACTCGCCGAAGCGTGGGCATACGAGGGTGGACCTGAGGGGGGACCTCCCGAAGGAGCACCGCCGTGATCAAGAAGCTGCACGACATCGGCCTGCGCTCGGAGCACGCCTACACCGCCGCCGTCGCCTCCATCGGCCTGTCGGTCCTCACCTGGGCCACCTCCCTCCGTGCCGAACCCGGTACCGGCCTCGACCGTGCCGACCGGTGGGGCATCTTCGTCGGTGAGTGGGCGCCCACCTTCTTCTGCCTCGGCCTCGCCCTGTCCCACTACGAGCAGGAAGAAGGCTCGCTGATGGGCAAGGCGCACGCCGACGGGGAACGACAGCGGCAGATGGCGGGCACCCCGTAGCACGACGTCCCACCCTGCACTTGTCAGGGAGCGAGCTCGGCTGGCGGCCAGGCGATGTGGGCGATGTTCTCGTATCCAAGGGAGGATGCCAGTCCCGGTCCAGGCCCGGACCGAGACCTCAGCGTCGGCCGGCACCACCTCGACGCCCGCCTCAGCAGCCGCCACGGCGACGCCGCGTAGGACCAAATGGGCCAGCCGCTCTGGCGTCCCAGCCCGTAACGTCCAGGAGCAGCCCGCCGAGCGACGGCGTGTGCGCCGCGAGTGGCGCCGTGCCGATCAGCTGTTGGCGTACTCCCTGACGGTGGTCTCCAGCTCGGTGAGAGTCTCCGCGGCTGCGCTGATGCCAAGGATCCCCAGCACCGACACGCAGTCGGCAGCGTAGCGGCCCAGCGTCACCCGGTGCAGCAGTGCGGCGACCGCGGTGTGCACCACCATGAACAGGCTGGTCCGGGTGGTCGCGGCGAGCCGGTTCAGGCGGGCGTGCAGCGCGGCGTCGAGTGTGAAGGGGACGGTCTCCCCGCGGTGTGCGGAGACCGGCGGCCGGGGACGGTCCAGCGGCAGCTGCAGCACCTCCGGGGCGCCGTGCAGGATCCGCGCCCAGTGGTCGACGCCGGTGTCCGGGTCGCGGTCGAGCAGGCGGAGGGTGTAGTCCGCGTACTGCACGGGTGTGCTCGTCCACTGCGGGGCGTCGCCCGCGGCGCGGGCCCGGTAGGCGGTGGACAGGTCACGGGCCAGCGGACCGAGCGACCAGCCGTCGGCGGCGATGTGGTGCAGCAGGAGCAGGAGTACGTGGTGCTCGGGTGCGGTCTCGTGGAGCACGGCGCGGACGGGGAGTTCTGTCTCCAGGTCGAATACGTGCGCGGACGCGGCGGCGAGCAGTTGGGGCAGTGCCGCCTCCGAGGTGACCACCGTCCGAAACGGCAGGCCCTCGGCGTCGCGGATCCGCTGGTACGGCTCGCCGTGGTGTTCCACCACGGTGGTGCGCAGGCTCTCGTGCCTGTCCAGCAGGTCGCCGAGGGCCGCCCGCAGGGGTTCCACACGCAGCGGCCCGGTGAACCGGACGGCGAAGGACATGTTGTACACGGAATTGGGGCCGGCGAACCGGTCGAAGAACCACAGCCGTCGCTGCGCGGGCGAGAGCGGTACGCGCTCCGGTCGCGGGGCGGCGGCCGCCCGGACGGGAGCCACGGCAGCGCCCTGCGGGACGTGGCGTGCCAGGTCGGCGACGACCGGGGCGTCGAACAGGGTGCGGATACTCAACTCACGGCCGGTCTCCGCGCGCAGCCGGTTGATCAGACGGGTGGCGAGCAGCGAGTGTCCGCCCAGGTCGAAGAAGTTGTCCTCGGCGCCGACCTCGGCCAGTCCCAGGGTCTCGGCGAACAGGTCGCACAGCAGCCGTTCTTCCGGGTTCTCCGGCCTGCGGCTCACCGGCAGCGCGGTCTCCGCAGGCGGCAGGGCGGCGCGGTCCAGCTTGCCGTTCCCGGTCAGCGGGATCTCGTCGACAGGGACGACGAAGGCGGGCACCATGTGCGCGGGCAGCACCGTGCGGGCATGGGCGCGCAGTTCCGCGGCCGACGGCGTCTCGGCCGGGCCGGTCCCGGCCGCTCGCCTGGCCGGGACGACGTAGCAGAGCAGGCGGCCGCCGTCGGCGCCGGTCTCGGCGAGCACCACGGCCCGGTCCACGGCAGGATGCTGTTCGAGCGCTCGATCTCGCCGGGCTCGATCCGGTAGCCGCGCATCTTCACCTGCTGGTCGATCCGACCGAGGTACTCCAGCGTGCCGTCCGGCCGCTGCCGCGCGAGGTCCCCGGACCGGTACATCCGGGTGCCGGGCACACCGAACGGGTCGGGGACGAACCGGCTCGCGGTGAGCGCCGGCCGGTCCAGATAGCCGCGGGTCACGCCGGGGCCGGACACGTGGATCTCGCCGGGGCAGCCCGGCGGCACCGGTCGTAGCGCGTGGTCCAGCAGCCGCAGGCGGAGGTCGGACAGCGCGGTTCCGATGACGCTCGCGGTCTCTTCGGGGTCGGTCAGCTCGATGTACGTCGCGTGGACGGTGGTCTCGGTGATCCCGTACATGTTGACCAGGGCGGCCCGGCCCGGGCCGTGCCAGGAGCGGACGCGGGACGGTTCCAGAGCCTCCCCCGCGCATACGATCACCCGCAGGTCGGGCAACGCGTCCGCGCCGGCCTCCTCCTCGGCCCGCAGGAACTGGTAGAAGGCCGAGGGAGTCTGGTTCAGGGCGGTGACTCGCTCCCGGCGCAGCAGCGCCAAGAGGTCCCTGGGCGAGCGGGCCACGTCGTCCGGCACCACCACCAGCCGCCCGCCGCGGCCGAGAGCCGTCCACATCTCCCAGACGGAGACGTCGAAGGCGTAGGAGTGGAACAGGGCGTGTACATCGGCGTCGAACCGGAACCACTCGTCGGTCGTGGCCAGCAGCCGTACGACATTGCGGTGGGTGACCAGGACGCCCTTGGGCCGACCGGTGGAACCGGAGGTGTAGATGACGTAGGCGACCGCCTCGGGGTCCACGGTCACGGCGGGCGGGTGCGCCGGGTGGGTGGCGGCCGTGTCGGGGCCGTCGAAGAGGATCTGCGGCTGCGGGACCGGCAGCGGGGCGCCCGTCACGACGAGCACGGGGCCGGCCTCCGCGAGCACCCCCCGGATACGCTCCTCGGGGTACGTCGGGTCCAGGGGCAGATAGCCCGCGCCCGACTTCAGCACCGCCAGGATCGCGACGACGAGGTCCGCCGAACGCTCCAGCACCAGGCCGACCAGGCGCTCCGGTCCCGCGCCGCGCTCGATCAGGAGGTGGGCGAGACGGTTGGCGCGCGCGTCGACCTCCGCGTAGGACAGGGTAGTGCCGCCGTGGGTGAGGGCCGGGGCCGCCGGCCGGCGGCGCACCTGCGCGGCGAACAGGGCGGTCAGCGTGGCCGGCCCGGTGTCCCGGTCCGGGGCGGGCGCGGGGGCTTCGAGATCGGCGCGCTCGTCGGGCAGCAGCAGGTCGACGCGTCCCAGGGGCGCCGCCGGGTCGTCGGCCATCCGGTCGAGGACGACGCGCAGGCGGTCGAGCAGACGGCCGGCCGCCTCGCCGTCGAACAGGTCGGTGTTGTGATCGAGTTGGAGCCGCAGCCGGTCGCCGGGCACGGCGATCAGCGTCAGCGGGTAGTGGGTGCCGTCGCGGCCCTGGACCTCCCGCAGCTCCAGGTCGGGTACCAGGGTGGCCAGTTCCTCGTCGTCGACCGGATAGTTCTCGAAGACGACGACGGTGTCGAAGAGTTCGGCGTGCCCGGTGACCGTCTGCAGGGTCGTCAGGTCGGCGTGCTGGTGGTCGAGCATGGACAGTTGCTGGGCCCGCAGGTCCGCCAGGCAGTCGGCGACCGGTTGGCGTGGGTCGAGGGGGACCCGGACCGGCACGGTGTTGATCAGCAGGCCGACGATCCGTTCCGCGCCGGGTAGTTCGGCGGGCCGGCCGGAGACCGTGGCGCCGAACACCACGTCGTCCCGTCCGGTCAGGGCGCCGAGCAGGATCGCCCAGGCCAGTCGCAGGACGACGCTGGTCGTCAGGCCGCCTTCCCGCGCCAGGGCCTCGACGCGGGCGGTGAACTCGGGGTCCAGTTCGGCGGTCGTGCGGCGACGTGCCCCGGTCGCGCCACGCCGGCCGGGGCCGCCGACCAGGGTCGGGCCGTCCACGGACGCCAGCAGCGCGCGCCAGGCGGACTCGTCCGCGCGGGCGTCCCTGGTGGCCAGCCAGTCGAGGAAGTCGCGGTACGGAGTGGCGGGCGGCAGCGGGTGACCGGCGTAGAGCGAGAACAGTTCCCTGATCAGGATTGGCATGGACCAGCCGTCGACCAGGAGATGGTGCGTGGTCAGGACGAAGGTGTGCCGGTCGGCGGACCTGCGCAGCAGCGCGGCGCGCATCAGTGGGGGGTCGGCGAGGTCGAAGCGGCGCCGGCGGTCGGCGGCGAGGAAGCCCTCCAGGTCCTCCGGTGCGGGCGTCTCGCGCCACTCCACGACGGAGCCCGGTACCACCACCTGGACGGGCCGGCCCGACGCGCCGGGCCGGACACCGGCGGAGAGCTGCGGGTGGCGGCGCAGCAGGCGGTGCAGCGCGTCCCGCAACGCGTCGGCGTCGAGTGTCCCGTCGAGGTCGAAGACGAACTGGACGAGGTAGGGGTCCACCCCATCGTGGTCGTAGAGCGAGTGGAAGAGCAGGCCCTGGGCCAACGGCGGCAGTGGCAGTTCACCGGTGGCGCGGGACCGGGCCCGGTCGACCAGCGCGCGCAGGACGTCGAACCATCGCTCGGCCAGGCCGGCGACGCGCGTCGCGTCGAGCAGGCCGCCGGGCCAGGACCAGTGGGCGACCAGTTCAGGGCCGTCCGGGCGGTCGGTGATCACCGTGTCCAGCTCGACGGCGTGGCTCATGGCCGGCCCGGCCGCGGTGGTCAGGCCGCCATCCGACGGGACCCCGGCGGCGGTCACGTCGGCCAGCACCGACCAGGGGCCTTCGCCGCCGACGCCGAAGCGGCCCAGGTAGTTGAAGGCGAACTGCGGCGTGCGGCGGGCGGCGAGGGCGGGAGCGCTCTGCGGGTTGAGATAGCGCAGCAGACCGTGGGTCAGTCCCGCGCGGCCGGAGTCACGGGTGCGGGAGCGCACCTGGGCGACCGCGCCGTCCAGGGCGATCGGGTCGGTCCGCGCCTCGGCCCAGGAGCAGCCGGGGTCGAGTACCACGGGATACAGGGTGGTGAACCAGCCGACCGTGCGGGACAGGTCAAGGTTGTCCGCGAACTCCTCACGTCCGTGGCACTCCAGGTCCACGGCAAGCGCGTCCGGGCCGTCCCGCCAGTCGGCGGCGGCCAAGGCGAACGCGGTGAGCAGCAGGTCCTGCACCGAGCAGTCGAAAGCCGCGGTCGCGTCGCTCAGCAGGCGCGCGGTGAGCGCGCCGGGCAGGGTGGCGGTGTGGCGGCGCCGGGTGTCCTCAGTGTCCGACGCGGGATCCAGGGGGCGCGCGGCGACCGGTGGTTCCACGGGCTCCGGCCGCTCGTGCGAGAACGTGTGGAGCACGGCGGGGTGATGGGCGTACCCCACCAGTGCCTTCGCCCACTGCGCGAAGGAAGTCCCGGTCGGTTGCAGCGTCGGGGTCCGGCCCCGGTGTACCGCGTCCCAGGCGGTTTCGAGGTCGTCCCGGAGGATGCGCCAGGAGACACCGTCGACCCCGAGGTGGTGCACTGTGAGGGTCAAAGCGCCCGCCGTCCCGGGCCCGGGGTCCCGCCAGCGCGCGTGCACCATCCGGCCGCGCTCCGGGACGGTCGGCGGGCCCGGCCGGTTCAGCTCGACCGGCACGGTGGGCAGCACCTCCAGCGACCAGATCGGGCCCGTGACGGTCAGGGAGAGCCTCAGCATGGGGTGGTGATCGACGAGGGCCTGCACCACCGCGCGGACCTGATCCTCGGTGCTGCCCACCGGGGTGCGCACCGTCAGGGACTGGACGAACCCGTGGAGTATGCCGCCGCGTTCACGCAGCCAGTGCATGACGGGCGTCAGCGGCACCGCGGAGTCGTCCGCGTCGTCCAGCGCGATCCGATGCGCGGGAAGCCTGTCGTCCGCGAGTGCGGCGGCGAGTCCGGCGACGGTGGGGGTGCGGAAGACGTCCGGGGTGGTGATCGCCAGACCGGCGCGCTGCGCCGCCGCCGCGAGTTGGATCGCCTGGATGCTGTCCCCGCCGAGCCGGAAGAAGTCCTCGTCGAGGGGGACGTCCGGCACGCCGAGCAGCTCGCCCACCAGCTCGGCGAGCAGCTTCTCGGCGGGCGTGCGCGGGGCCGCGCCCCTCCCGGCGCTGCGAGCGGCGACCGCGGACTCCGGCGCGGGCAGCGCGGCCCGATCCAGCTTGCCGTTGCGGGTCAGGGGCAACCGGTCCACGGCCACCACTGCGGTCGGCAGCATGTAAGCGGGCAGCCGGTCGAGCAGCGCCGCCGTGTCGAGACCGTCCGCCGCACCGCCGGACACGGTCACGTAGGAGACGAGCCGCCGCCCTCCCGGGCGCTCCTGAGCAACGGTCGCGGCCTGCCCGACCCGCGGGTCGGCACGTAGCACGGCGTCGATCTCGCCCGTCTCGATCCGGTGACCGCGCAGCTTGATCTGCCCGTCGGCACGACCGGCGAACTCCAGCCGACCGTCCGCACTCCACCGGGCCAGATCGCCCGTGCGGTAGACGCGCGCCCCCGGCGGCCCCGACGGGTCGGGGACGAAGCGCTCCGCGGTCGCACCCGCCCTCCCCACGTAACCGCGCGCCACCCCCGCTCCCCCGAGATACAGCTCCCCCACCGACCCCGGCGGCACGGGCCGCAACGCGTCGTCGAGAAGCAGCACCCGCTTGCCATCCAGCGGGCCGCCGATGGGGACGGACGCGGCGTCCGCAGGCAGTTGCGGGACCGCGTACCGGGTCGCGAAGACCGTGGTCTCGGTGGGCCCGTAGCCGTTGACGACGGTGAGACCCGGCAGTGCCTGCCGCACCGCGCGGACGGCGTCCGGGGACACCACGTCCCCTCCGGTCCACACCTGGCGGACACCGGCCAGGCAGGCCGGGTCCTCGGCGGCGATGGCGTGGAAGAGTCCGGCGGTCAGCCACAGCCCGGTCACCCCGGTCTCCGCCACGGTCCGGGCCAGTTCGGCCGGGCCGAGATGTCCTGGCGCGGCGACGACCACCTCACCGCCGGTCAGGAGCGGCACCCATAGCTCCAGGTTGAACGCGTCGAAGGCGTGCGGCGAGTGCAGCAGGACCCTGTCCGCGCCACCCTCGGACCACCAGCGGTCGGCGGCGAGCGAGGCCAGGGCGCTCTGTGTGATGCCAACCCCTTTGGGCCGGCCCGTGGAACCGGACGTGAACATCACGCAGGCGAGAGCGTCCGGTGACGTCCCGACCCCGGCGGGCGCATCATCGCCGTCCGCGTCGGAGTCGGCTCGCACGTCCAGCACGCTCAGACCACGGTCACGGGCGTATGTCACGATGGCGTCGCCCCCGGTGTGCCGGTCGGTGACCAGCAGCCGCGCGTCCGCGTCGGACAGGACGGTCTCCTGCCGTGGCGACGCGTCGTCCCGATGCAGGGGTACGTATGCCGCGCCCGCCCGCACCACAGCGAGAGCGGCGACGATCAGATCCACCGAGCGTTCCAGAAGCAGGGCGACAGTGCGCTCCGGCCCCGCACCGGCGGCGACCAGCGCACCGGCCAACGCAGCGGCACGCCCGTCCAGTTCGCGGTAGGTCAGCCGCTGACCCGTTCCTGCGCAGCGCACCGCGAAGGCGTCCGGGGCGCGGCGTACCCGGTCCGCGAACCGGTCGACGGCGGTGTCGGCGGATGCGGCCGAGGTGGGCGCGCCCGTACCCAGGGCGACGAGACGGCGGCGCTCCCCCGTGGTGGTGGTTGCGACTCGCGCCAGGGGCGTGCCGCGTTCGGCCCGCGCCACCTGCCTCAGCACGTGCGGGAAGCGGTCGGCGACGCCTCGCAGGAGGTCCTCGCCGTGGTTGGCGGGGTTGGCGTCGAAGTCAAGGCGCAGTTCGCCATCACCGCGGTCGTGCGCGAAGAATGAGAGGTCCTCGGACGGCGGCGCCTGGAGGTTGCGGACGGTCGCGGTGAGCGAACCGAAGCGCAGCGGCCGGTCGAACCGCTGGATGTTGAGGACCGGCCCGAAGAACCTGCGTCCGTCGTCAGGAGGGTCCACCTCCCGGCGCAGGCGCTCGCCCCGGTAGCGCTGGTGCCGGCGCACCGCCCGCAGTTCTTCGGCCACTTCCTCGAGCAGGCGGCCGACGGACGCGGCCGGGTCGACGCGGAGCCGCAGCGGCAGGACGTTGGCTGTCATCGCCGGGACGCGGCGGACGAGTTCGGCGGACCGGCCGGCGACCGGCAGGCTCAGCACGACATCCCGGTCACCGGTCATCGCGTGCAACTGGATCGCTGTGGCCGCGGCGAACAACCGGGTCCAGCGATGCCCGAGCCGTCGCGCGCCGTCCCTCAGCTCGGTGAACTCCGCCGCCGGCAGCCCCCTGCTGGTGCGCATCGACCGGTCCGACGCCGCCGCCGGACCCGCTCCGAGCGTCGGGAAGTGCGACCGGCCCGCCAACCGCTCCCTCCACCGGCCGCCGTCCGCGTCGTGCTCGGCGGAACCGCGGTATGCCGTCTCGGCGTCGATCAGCGCCCGAAGCCCGCTCCAGCCGCTTGGCGGCACCGGGCTGCCCTCGTACAGATGACGGTAGACTTCAGCGGCCCGTTCGGCGAACAGTGCCATGCCCGCCCCGTCGAGGGCGATGTGATGGACTCGGTGGAACAGCAGAGTGCGGTCGTCGCTCACGCGCAGCACCGCGCCGAAGAACAACGGCCCCGCGTCGCAGCCTCCCGCCTCGGCCATGGCCGCCCGCATCCACTTCAGCGCCGCGGCATCCGGGTCGGGCGTCTTGCGCAGGTCGACCGTCTCGACGGCGTGCTCGACATCGGCGACGAGCCACTGCACGGGGGCCACCGAACCGGCCGCTCCCATACGGACGTTCACCGCCTCGCACTCGGCGGCCGTCCTGGCGACCGCGGTCGCCAGCAGGTCGACGGCGACCGGGCCGTCCAGCTCGAGGTACTCCGCCCACTGGTACGCGTCCGGCCCGCCGAACCCCCCGCGTTCGGCGAGCCATACCCCCAGCTGCGCGTCGGTGAGTGGCAGTGGAACACGGTTGTCTGGCATATGAGCGAGCGTTCCCATCCGTCCCGTCGGTGGTATTCCGACGACTGCCGTCCGATGTGTACGTGTCGATCAAAAAACGATGCACATCATGGAAACACGAGAGGCAATGAACAAGTAAAGCGTTGGCAATGTGATAGATCTCACGATTAATCAGGTAACAGCAAAGATGCAGGTGGGTACGGTCTCGGGAGACAGAAGGACGAATTTCAGTCGCACCTGAGGCCGCTTTACCTTCCTCTCCGAGAACTCGACCAAAAAGTCACCCCGGTGGCCGATTGATCTCCACCGCCGAGAAGGGCACCCTTTTCGGCCTCAGTTCGAGCAGGACAGCCGGGCGGTGAGGACGACTTGGACAAGGGCGGTGACGCGGTGGTGCTTTCAGCAAGGTGAAGGAGAGCCGTCCCTTTCGGGTGACGTGCGACAGTGGCGACCCACTTCGTCCAGATGAAGTTCGGGAGTCACAGGTCACAACCCTCTCGACTCCTCAGAGAAGAACCGGGAACTCACAGCCGGACGGCCTGTACGGGGACCGCGGCATGTACCGGATGGTGCAGGTGACCAAGGAGAGCCTGTCCAGCAGGGTGCGGCAGCATGAGGATGCCCGCCGGCGGTTCCTCACCGCCATCCTGGAAGCCGCCCTCACCGCCATGGGCGACTGCGAGCCGGGCCGTCCGGGCCCGGACCTGTCCGGCGTCCTGGACGACTCTTCACCCTCGCCATCGCCTTCCCCGGCCAGCTCGGCTTCCTCGGAGAGGGCCAGGCCATCGTGCAACTGCGCTCCAGCCAGGCCACCTTCGGCTTCACCGAGGGCACCGACGCCAACGCGTACCTGCGCATCAGCGACTCCGGCCGGTCCCTGGCCCACCTGCTCCTAACTCATCTGGACCACCACGACGTGGACCTGGTTGACCACCGGCCCTCTCCGCTTGTTGAGCGCAGGGGCGTCGGCCGGCCCTCGGTCCGCGACTCAGCGAAGGGGGAGGGAAGTGAGACACCGGCGGAACTTGCCGAGCGCGTCCTGGGCAAAACGAGCCCGCAAGCCGTAAACCTGCGCTCCTTGGCCCCTGAGGGGGCCTCCGGCTCACGCGCGGTCGTTCGCCATTCCGGCGAGAGCGGAGAGGATCTCGGCGACCTCGGTGCGAGCGGTGTAGTCGGGCTGGATCTCGACGAAGCGCACCGTACGGTCCGCGTCCACGATCAGAACGGTTGGCCTGGGCAGGCTGACCGAGCCCTCAGCGTTGACCTGGGCGAGGTCGAGGCCGAGTTTGCGTTGTGCGTCGAGGACCTCGTCCGCCTGCTGGAAGGCGATGCCGACGCGTCGGGCCACGCGGCTGCCGGGATCGGAGAGGACGGTGAACTCGAGCGCGGCCTTCTCGACGGTGGACAGCGACTGATCGGGAGACTGGGGGCTGACGGCCACCAGCCGGGCGCCGAAACCGGCCAACTCGGGCAGGAGCTCACGCTGGTATGTGCGCAACGCCAGGTTGCAGTACGGGCACCAGCCGCCGCGGTAGAAGACGATGACCGCAGGGCCGGTCTCGACCAGGCTGTCCAAGGTGACCGGCGTGCTGGTGGCGTCGTCCAACGAGAAGGACTCGAGCGTGTCGCCCACCTTTATCGCGTCGGCGGGCACCCCCTGCTCGAGCAGGTCCTGGATGCTCTGGTCGAACACAGCGACGACCTCGGCCGGCAGGCGTTCGGCGGAGGCGGCTTTGAGCTGCTCGGACTGATCACGAATGGTGACAGACACGGATCTCCCCTAGGTGACGTGACGGCGATTCGGTGGACCGCACAGTCCACTGGAATATCCGAGCACTCGGCCACTGGACTGTCAAGTCCAGTGGCGGCATACTCAGGCTCATGGCAGCTTCTCCCGTCACCGAGCAAGGACGTCGGACCCGCCTGCGCATCGTGGCCGCGGCCGCCGACGTGGTGGCCGAGAAGGGCGCCCTCGGGGCCAGCCTGGACGAAGTGGGCGCCCGCGCCGCGGCCTCGCGCAGCCAGCTCTACCACTACTTCGACAACAAGACAGACCTGCTGCGCGCCGTCGCCGAAGCCACCAACGACACCGTCCTCGACGGTCAACGCGCCCTGTTCGCAGGGCTCGGCACCTGGACGGGCCTGGAGCAATGGGCAGACGCCCTCGTCGAATTCCAGAACCAGCGCGGCGGGCGCGGCGGCTGTCCCATCGCCAACCTCGTCGGCCAAGTCGGCGAACACGAGGACGAGATCCGGGCCGTGCTCGCCTCCGGGTTCGAGCGGTGGGAAGCGGAGATCCGCTCCGGCCTCACCGCCATGCTGGCCGCCGGCGAACTACGGCCCGACGCCGACGTCGACTGGCTCGCCGCCTCCACCCTCGCCAGCGTCCAGGGCGGGCTCATGCTCACCCAGGCGCGCCGCGACCCCGGCATGCTGCGCCAAGCCCTCGACGGAGCCCTTGCGCTCATCCGCGCCCACCGCACCACCGCCTGACCGCCCTGCCCGAATCTACGGACACCGCGGACGCCGCCCAGGCGCCCGGCGGCTCGGGGGGAGGGGGCAACAAGCGCTGATCCGTACAGCATGCGCAGATCCGTCCACGCCGCATCCGAGATGGCGCGCGCCCGGCGCCGGTCAGCGATCCGCGCGTGCACGCGGGCGACCTTCCGGCGGGCCTTCTCCCGGTTCGCCGAGCCCTTCGCCTTGCGGGACATCTCCCGCTGCGCCTTCGCCAGGCGGGCCCGGTCGCGGCGCTCATGCCGGGGGTTGGCGATCTTCTCCCCGGTGGACAGGGTCACCAGGGAGGTGACCCCGGCGTCCAGGCCGACCGCCGCACTCGTGGCGGGGGCAGGGGTGATGGTGTCCTCGACGAGCAGGGAGACGAAAAAAGCGGTACTTGAACGCCCGCTTGACCTGCCGCGTCACGCCTCAGCCACGAAGGAGTCCCGATGAACGATCGAGACTAGTGAGAACGGGCCAGCCATGGCATTGGCCCTCAAGTACATTGAATCATTGTGAGCATGACTGAGCGACAGGGAGCGTCGGACGATGGGCGTTCCGACACGTGGCTGTGGACTCTGGAGGCCGATGGGCCGACGGCACTCCGGGACCAGGTAGGAATACTACTAGACTTCGCGTCGAAGAGTCCAGGGCTATCGCCTGCCGAAGTAGGCGCTGCACTGAGTCGGCGGCTCTCGTCGTCGCGACGTCCGGCAACGTTGTCGTCGCGCCGGGCGGCGGTGACGGGACGCCAACTATCCGAACTGCGTGCCGGTTTGACCGCATTGGCCTCCGGGCGTGGCGCCGTCGGCCTCGTACACGGTCGCCCGACAAGTGGGCGCACCGCGTTCGTCTTCCCCGGCCAGGGGCCGCAATGGCCCGGCATGGCGGCGGAGTTGACCACACGGTCGCGCACGTTCCGCACCACGATGGACGATTGCGCCGCGGCGCTGGAGCCGTATCTTGACTGGCCCCTCCTCGACGCGCTGAGCCCGGACTCCGGGCTGCCTCTCGACCGCGCCGATGTCGCCCAGCCGGCCCTGTTCGCCGTGATGATCTCGCTGGCCGCCACATGGCGATCGTGCGGGGTCGAACCCGATGCCGTCATGGGGTACAGCATCGGCGAGATCGCCGCCGCCGCGGTGTCCGGCGTGCTCACGTTGGACGATGCCGCGCGTGTGGTGACGAGTTGGGGACATGCGGAGGC
This sequence comes from Streptomyces violaceusniger Tu 4113, assembly GCF_000147815.2. Lineage (NCBI taxonomy): Bacteria > Bacillati > Actinomycetota > Actinomycetes > Kitasatosporales > Streptomycetaceae > Streptomyces > Streptomyces violaceusniger. Next base: position 5,275,382 of record NC_015957.1, read on the forward strand.
CACCCTGACCGGCCGGGGCGGCATGCTCTCGGTCATGGCGCCGGTGGCCGACATCCGCTCGCGGCTCGCCTCCTACGACGGCGAGGTCACGATCGCCGCCGTCAATTCGCCCAGGTCGGTGGTGGTCGCCGGGGAACTTGACGCCTTACAGGAGCTACAGACCCGTCTCACCGCCGAAGGAACGGTGGTGAAGCGGGTCGCGATGGATCTGTCCGCGCATTCCCCGCAAATCGACCAGTTGCGGCAGGCGATACAGAGGGATCTGATATCCATCCGACCCGAGCGGGGAAGGATACCGCTCTATTCGAGCTTTTCCGGTGGTCGCGTCGAAGACACCTCACTGCTTGACGGGAACCACTGGTTCGAGGTGCTGCGCGGTGTGATGGACTTCCGCGCAGCCGTTGAGGCCGCTGTTTCCGACGGACACTCGTTGTTCGTCGAAACCAGTCCGCATCCGGTGCTGACATCGGCTCTGCAGGAGAACTTCCAGGACGGCGGTGTCGACGCGATCGCGGTCGGCTCGTTGCGCCGTGACGAGGGAGGCCCGGCCAGGTTCCTGGCTTCCCTGGGCAGCGCCTTCGTCGCGGGCGCGACGATCGACGTCGGCGAACTGACCCGCGACCCGGTCGAACCGATATCGCTGCCCGACCTCGGTAGTCCTCCGCCGAGCGACTCCGGGCGGGACACGGTGCGTACGGAGCTGAACGGACTAGGCCCGAGCGCCCGTCGGCGCGCGCTCGCGGACCTGATCTGCCACGAGGTGGTGAACAGGGCGGCCTCGACCGAACCGATGGATCCGCGGCGGGAGTTCCGCGACGCGGGCATCGATTCGGCGACCGGTCTCGACCTGGTCAACAGCATCGCGAAGAACCTGGAGGTGCCGCTCGCGGCGACCGCGTTATTCGATCACCCGACTCCTCAGCTCCTGGCCCGGCACATAGACCTGGAGCTCTGGGGACAGGACGGCCCGCAGGGCGGTCGGCTCGGCCGCCGGTCCGGCACGGACGACCGCGATGACCCTGTCGTCATCGTCGGCATGGCCTGCCGCCTCCCGGGCGGGGTGAGCGGCCCGCAGGACCTGTGGCGGTTGTTGGTCGAGGGCGTCGATGCGACGACCGACTTTCCCGCTGGTCGTGGATGGGAGCGCCAGGATCGGCACGGTGCGGTTCGGCGCGGCCCGTGGCGAGGCGGGTTTCTCACCGGCGCGGACCGGTTCGACGCAGGCTTCTTCCACATCTCGCCGCGCGAGGCACTCGCGATGGATCCCCAGCAGCGGCTGTCGCTGGAGACCGCCTGGGAAACGATCGAACGTGCCGGAATCGACGCGCACGGGCTGCGCGGGACCAGAACGGGCGTCTTCATCGGAGCGATGCCGGCCGACTACGGACCGCCGCTGGACGCCGGCTCCGACATGGCCGGTCACCTGCTGACCGGAACCACGACCAGCATGCTCTCGGGCCGCGTCGCCTACACGCTCGGCCTCGAGGGGGCGGCACTCACCGTCGACACCGCGTGCTCCTCGTCGCTGGTGGCGTTGCACCTGGCCGCTCAGGCGCTGCGGTCCGGGGAATGTGATCTGGCCCTGGCCGGCGGTGTCACGGTCCTGTCCACTCCCGGCATGTTCGCCGAGTTCGACAAGCAGGGCGCTCTCGCCCCGGACGGCCGGTCGAAGGCGTTCTCCGCACAGGCCGACGGATTCGGCCTGGCCGAAGGCATCGGGATGGTTCTGGTCGAGCGGCTGTCCCACGCCCGGCAGCATGGCCACGACGTACTGGCCGTGCTCCGCGGGAGCGCCGTCAATTCGGACGGCGCGGCCAACGGACTGACCGCTCCCAACGGGACGTCACAGCGCAACCTGATCCGCCAAGCACTCGCCGGCGCCCGGTTGCGGCCCGGTGACGTGGACGTGGTGGAGGCACACGGCACCGGCACACGACTGGGTGACCCCATCGAAGCCAACGCGTTGCTCGCCGCGTACGGCGACCGGCGAGACCATGACCGGCCACTGCTTGTCGGATCCATGAAGTCGAACATCGGGCACACCCAGGCGGCCGCGGGACTCTCCGGCGTCATCAAAATGGTGCTGGCCATGCGGCATGGCCTCGTGCCGCGGACCCTGCACGTGGATCAACCGTCCCCGCACGTCGACTGGCAGGCGGGCGGCCTTGAACTGGTGACCCACCGGCAGGCCTGGCCGGGCACCGGGCGGCCGCGTCGTGCGGGCGTGTCCGCTTTCGGCATCAGTGGCACCAACGCACACGTGATCCTCGAACAGGCGCCGGAGGACGCGTCCCTCCGCCCGCAGGCTCCTGCCACGACGTACGGACCGGTCGCGATCCCGGTCACCGCAGCGTCGGAGTCGGCGCTGCGTGCCCAGGCGGCGCGGCTGCTCGGCTGTCTCGACAGTGCCGATCAGGCTCAGGAGGACATCCACGTCGTTCTCGGGCACTCCCTGGCCACCGGCCGGGCGGCGCTGGACCGGCGGGCCGTGATCGTGGCCGACGACGCCAGTGATCTCCGCGACGCCCTGACGGCACTGGGCAACGGCGGCCCGCATGCCCGCCTTGTCACGGGCGACGCCACCATCGCGGGGCACACGGCCTTCGTCCTTCCCGGCCAGGGGAGCCAGCGGCTGGGCATGGGCCGGGAGCTGTACGAGGCCGACGCCGCCTTCGCGGAGGCCCTCGACGAGGTCTGCGCCGAACTCGATCGGCACCTCCCTCAGCCCCTGCGCACGGTGATGTGGGCGGAGCCGGGCAGTCGCGAGGCGGCGCTGCTGGACTCCACTCTCTACGCGCAGCCCGCGCTGTTCGCCGTGGAGGCCGCTCTGGTCAGGCTGTTCGAACGGTGGGGCGTGGTTCCGGATTACCTGATCGGGCACTCGCTCGGGGAGATCTCCGCAGCGTACGTGGCCGGCGTACTCACCCTTGCCGACGCCGCCTCGGTGGTGACCACGCGCAGCGCGCTGATGCACGAACTCCCGCCCGGCGGCGCCATGTTCGCCGTTCAAGCCGAGGAGCACGACGTACTCGCGCGCCTGGCCGAATACCAGGGCGCGGTGACGGTCGCCGCCGTGAACGGTCCGTCCTCGGTGGTCGTCTCCGGCGACGAGCGGGCCACGGCCGACCTGGCACGGCGCTTCGCCGAGCGAGGAGTCATCACCCGCCGGTTGCAGGTCGGCCATGCGTTCCACTCCGGTCACATGGATCCGATGCTGGACAAGTTCCACACGGCGGTGGGCAGGGTCGTCCTCGGGGCTCCGAGGATTCGCATGGTGTCCAATCTGGACGGCCAGGTCGTCTCGGCGGACCGGATCCGCACACCGGACTACTGGACCGAGCACGTGCGGCGCCCGGTCCGGTTCCATGACGGGATTCGCACGCTGATGGAGTCGGGTGTCACGACCTTCATCGAACTCGGCCCCGGAGCGGCGCTCACCGCGAGTGTGCGGGACATCCTCGGCGCAGGCGGTGACTCCGCGCGTCGCGGCAGCGCCGCCGCAGTCGCGACCCTGCGTCGGGGCCACCTGGAGACCCGCTCGGTGCTCACGGCCGTCGCGGTCGCCCAGACCCGTGGGGCCGAGGTCGACTGGCCAGCGGTGTACGCGCCGGCCAGGCCGGCGGTCCTCGACCTGCCGACGTACCCGTTCGAGGGCGACCGGTACTGGCTCATGCGAGACCGCGCGCAGGAACGACCGCCGGAGCGCGAGGAAACCACGGTGGACGGATGGCGCTACCGGATCGAGTGGGAACCGGCTTCACCGGTCGAGGACCCTGGTGAGCGCGGAGCGTGGCTGGTAGTGCTGCCGGGGGGCGATGAACATCGTGAACTGGCTGGTCTCTGTCGGCAGCTGCTGGGTGAGGACTTCGCCGACGCCCGGATACTGAGGCTGGACGAGGCACCGGCCGACCGCGCGACCCTGGCGGCCATGCTGGACCAGCAGGCCGCCGACCTGGGGAGGCCCGTCACGGGTGTGCTCTCCTTGCTGGCCCTCGACCCGGCCGGGCGCGGCAGTCGTGCCGGCCTGGGCCCGGGACTGACCACGCTGGTTCTCGCCCAGGCGCTCGCCGACGCCGCTCTGCCCGCGCCCTTGCGGCTGGTCACTCGATGCGCTGTCAAGACAGGCCACGGCGACGAGCGGATCGATCCGCTCCAGGCGCGGATCTGGGGATTCGGCCGGTCCGTCGCCGCGGAGCACCCCGACCTCGTGGCAGGCCTGATCGATCTGCCGGCGGCCTCCACGCCGGTGGATCCGTCGTGGCTACGGCAGGCGCTGAACGGCTACGGGAACGAGGATCAGCTTGCGATCCGGCCCGAAGGCGTTCGCGCGCCCCGGCTGGTGCCCGCCCCTGTCCGCGCTTCGGTCCCCGAACGCGGACAGCCGACCGGTACCGCGCTCGTCCTGGGCGGCACCGGGGCGCTGGGCAGCCACGTCGCGCGGGAGCTGGCGAAGACCGGAGTCGACCGGCTGGTGCTGCTCAGCAGGCGTGGACCGCGGGCACCCGGCGCGGCACGGCAGATCGCCGAACTCGAAGAACTGGGTGTGTCCGCGCATGCCGTCGCCTGCGACATGGCGTCCGAAGAGGATCTGGCCGCCGTGGTCCGCCAGGAACAGCAGGCGTACGGGCCCATCCGGACCGTGGTCCACGCCGCCGGTAGTGATCGTCACGCAAGCCTCACGGACTGCACGACGGCCGGGTTCGCCGAAATCCATGACAAGGCGGCCGCGGCAGCCCAGCTGGACCGCATATTCCAGGACGAGCCCGTGGAGTTCGTGCTGTTCTCGTCGATGACAGCGGTGCTCGGCGGCCCCGGGCGACATGCCCAGGCCTCGGCCGACGCGTTCATCGACGCCGTGGCCGAACGACGGCGCGAACGCGGGCTTCCGGCCATCTCACTGGAGTGGGGTACGTGGGAGGGGCCCGGCATGGGCGGCGCGGCTGAGGATGCGGACCGGCCGCGCCGCGACGGCGTTCGGCCCATGGCCGCGGACCGTGCCCTGTCCGCTCTGCGACGTTCGATGGCCGGGGACGACGGCGTGCTCCTCATCGCGGACGTCGACTGGTCACGGTTCGTGCCGGCCAATTCGGCGGCACGGCATCGGCCGATGCTCTCCAGGCTGCACGGCTCGGCGACATTCTCCGGGCCGCATGGCTCGGCGCCGAAGGTGGGCGAACGGTCGTCCGGGACCAGCGAGCCGCAGTCGGGCAGTCACGCGATGGTCCGCACCCACGTCGCGGCGGTGCTGGGCTTCCCCGACCCCGGCGACATCGATCCCGACCGGTCGTTCCGGGATCTGGGGCTCGACTCGATGGGATCGGTGGACCTCTGCCTGCAACTGAGCGAGGCCACCGGCATTGAGCTGCCGATCACCGTCGTCTTCGACCACTCCACTCCCGCGGCGCTGGCCGAGCACTTGGTGAGCCTCCAGGCATCGCCGCCGCATGAGCCTGATCTGCTCGAAGCGGCGCTGGCGGCGGCGTCCGAGATGGTGTTGGACGACGAGCGGCGCGACCGGGTGGCGGCGTGGCTGCGGGACCTCTCGGACCGGCTGCGGATCGACGTGAAGGGCGCTTCCCCGCTCGACATGCGCGGCGGTTCCCCGCTCGACGCGAACGGTGAATCCCGCTCCGCCGCGAACTCCGACGCGAACCCGGACTCCCAGCTCGACGCCAAGTCCCTCACCGACGCCGAGCTCTTCAAAGCCGTAGACGAACTGACCTCCTGACCCGAGCACCACATTCCCCGCGGAGCACCACGATGACGGACGACGCCATGCTGCGTGAATACCTTGTCAAGGCGACCAATCAACTGCGGGCCACCCGCGACCAGTTACAGAAGGTGGAGGCAGCCGGCAGCGAGCCGATCGCCGTCGTCGGCATCGGCTGCCGGTTTCCCGGCGGGGTGGGCACTGCCGACGAGCTGTGGGACCTGGTCGCCCAGGGGCAGGATGTCGTCTCGGAACTTCCCGAGGACCGCGGCTGGAATGTGGAGGCGTTGTCCGATCCTGGGGACGACGTGCGCGGCAGCAACACCCGGCACGGCGGCTTCCTGACCGGTGCCGACCGGTTCGACGCGGAGTTCTTCGGTATCTCCGCGCACGAGGCCCTCGCCATGGACCCGCAACAACGCCTGTTGCTGGAAACCACGTGGGAGGCGTGCGAGCACGCCCGGATCGATCCGGGCTCGTTGCGGGGCAGCCGGACCGGCGTCTACATCGGCGCGGGCGCTCAGGACTACGGTCCCCGGCTGGACTCCGGCGGTGACGGGCACGCACTGACCGGCACCAGCGTCAGCGTGGCTTCCGGACGCATCGCCTACACCCTCGGTCTTGAGGGGCCTGCGGTCACCTTGGACACCGCGTGCTCGTCCTCGCTCGTCGCACTGCACCTGGCTGTGCGCTCGCTGCGGGTGAAGGAGTGCGACTTCGCGTTCGCCGGTGGCGTCACCGTGATGTGCGGCCCCGGTGTCTTCGTCCAGTTCTCCCGGCTGGGGGGTCTGTCGCCGGACGGGAGGTGCAAGTCGTTCGCCGCCGGTGCCGACGGGACCGGATGGGCCGAAGGGGCAGGTGTGCTGGCCCTTGAACGGCTTTCCGACGCGCGGCGCCGGGGCCACCGCGTCCTCGCGGTCGTACGCGGCACGGCGGTGAATTCCGACGGCGCCTCCAACGGACTGTCCGCGCCGAACGGGCTGGCCCAGCAGCGGGTCATCCGTGAGGCGCTGGCCAACGCCGGGCTCGAACTGTCCGACGTGGACGCCGTCGAGGCGCACGGCACCGGCACTGTGCTCGGCGACCCGGTCGAAGCGCGGGCCCTGCTGGACACCTACGGGCGCGGCCGGCCCGCGGAGCGTCCGCTGTGGATCGGTTCGCTCAAGTCCAACATCGGCCACACACAGGCCGCGGCGGGCGTCGCGGGCATCATCAAGATGGTGATGGCCATGCGCAACGGCGTACTCCCCCGAACCCTGCATGTCGACCGTCCCACACCCCATGTGAACTGGGACTCCGGTGCGGTGAGGATCGCGACCGACGCTCAGCCCTGGCCGCGGTCCGCGCACCCTCGCCGTGCGGCCGTCTCAGCGTTCGGCATCAGCGGTACGAACGCGCACGTGGTCCTCGAAGCCGCGCCGAGCGTCGCCGAGCCGGACCGGGCGGCGGACGGTGGCCGCACTCTGCCGTGGGTGCTGTCCGCGAAGACCCGGGAAGCACTGGCGGAGCAGGCCGAGCGCCTGCTCGCCCACGTGCGGCAGTCCCCCGGCGTGCGGGCCGAGGACATCGCCTACTCGCTGGCCACGACCCGTGCCGGGCTGCGGCACCGGGCGGTACTGCTGGCCGGTGACCGGCACGAGGCGCAGGCCGGGCTCGAGGCACTGGCACGGGAGGATCCCGACGGGAACCCTGTTCACAGCTCGACCCGGAGCGGTGGAATCGCCTTCCTGTTCGGCGGAGACAGTGTGCGACGGCAGGGTACGGGCCGGGAACTCTACGACACGTTCCCCACGTATGCCGAGGCGTTCGACGCCGTCTGCGACTGCCTGGACCGGCGGCTGGCCGGGTACGCGGAGCACCGGATCCGGGATGTGCTGTTCGGAGTCGACGGCGTCCCGGCCGAGCTGCTCGACGAGGCCGTCTACGCCCTGCCCGCCACCTTCGCGGTGGAGATCGCCCTGTTCAGGCTGTTCGAGGCGTGGGGGGTGCGACCCAAACTCGTGGCCGGCTACTCCCACGGCGAGATGGCGGCCGCCCACGCCGCCGGGATCTTCTCCCTCGAGGACGCGGCGACCCTGGTCGCGGCCCGCGGCCGGTTGGTGCAGTCCCTGCCCGCCGACGGCGCCTGCCTGGCCGTTCAAGCCGGCGAGGAGGAGCTGCTCGCGGCGGCAGCCGAACACGGCGCCGAGGTCGAGGTCGTCGCGGTCGACGGACCGGCCTCGGTCCTGGCCTACGGCACCGTGGAGGCCCTGACCGAGATCGCCGACCATTTCGCCGGGCTGGGACGCGGGCTGAGCCGGCCCGCGGTCGGTCGTGTCGCGCACTCCACGCGGATGGACGGCATCCTCGACGCCTTCCGGGCGATCGTCTCGGAACTGCCCAGGTGCGAGCCGTCCATTCCCGTCGTGTCCACCCGCACCGGCCGGATCCTCGAACTCGACACGCTCCGCACCTCGGAGCACTGGGTCCGGCAACTGCGGGAGCTCGTTCGGTTCCAGGACACGATGCGCACCGTGGACGACCACGATCTCGCCACGGTTCTCACGCTGGGACCTGATGCGACCCTGGCCGCTTGCGCGCGCCACGCCCGGGTCGGCGGAGAGCACGAGGACAAGCCGCTGCCCGTGGCCGTGCTCCGCTCCGACGAGCCCGAGACGACAACGGTGCTCACCGCTCTGGGCCACGCCCATGTCCACGGCGGGCCGGTCGAATGGGACGCCGTCTTCGCCGGGACGGACTCCCGTCGGACCGATCTGCCCACCTACGCCTTCCAGCGCCGCCGCTACTGGCTCGACGCCCCGTCCGGCGGCGGGTCCATCGCGACCGACCTGGGGCAGGGGACCACCGGCCATCCCCTGCTCGCCGCGGCCATCACGGTGGCCGACGGCGAGCAGACGATCTTCACCGGCAGGCTCTCCCGGCAGTCGCACCGGTGGCTCACCGATCACCAGGTGCTCGGCTCCGTCGTCGTTCCCGGCACCGCCCTGGTGGAACTGGCGCTGCACGCGGGTACCGGCTCCGGGGCGCTCGTCCTCGACGAGCTGGTCATCGAGGCCCCGCTCGTCCTGCCGGATCGGGGTGGGGTCCAGGTGCAGGTCACGCTCGGCCCCGCGGACAGCGTCGGCGGCCGGCCGGTCACCATCCATTCGCGAGGCGAGCACCCGCCGGACGCCGGGTGGAACCGCAACGCGCGCGGGATCCTGACCACCGTGGACCGGCAGTCCGTTCCGGCCGGTCTGTCCTGGCCGCCCGCCGACGCGGCTCGGCTCGACATCGATGCCGTATACGCCGCTCTGGGCGAGTCCGGCCTGCACTACGGCCCGGCGTTCCGGGCGCTTCGCGGGGCGTGGCGTCGTGGAGACGACTACTTCGTCGAAGTCGCCCTCGCCCCCGGCCAGCAGGCGTACGCCCCGCAGTTCGGCATGCACCCGGCTCTGCTGGATGCCGCCCTGCACGTGGCCGGCCACCACGGCGTCTGTGCCGCCGACGAGCCCGTCACGCTGCTTCCGTTCGCCTGGCGCGGGGTGCGGACCTGGGCCGCCGGCGCCACGGCGATGCGGGCGGCGGTACGGATCGGGGAGTCGGGAGAGGTGTCCGTCCAGGCATCGGACGCCGAAGGCAACCCCGTTCTCTCCGTCGCGGCACTACGTCTACGACCGGTCTCGCCGGACCGGCCGCTCCTCACCCAGGCGGTCGCGGACGACAGGCTGCTGCGCGTCGAGTGGGCGTCGCTGCCGTTGTCCGGCGACCACGCGGCCCCCGAGTTCGCCGAATTCGCCCAGCTGGTGGACACGGACCTACCGGTGCCGGAACTGACCGTCCTCACGGTCGGGATGTCCGGAACCCCCGCACAGCTGACCGCCGAGACGCGCGAGACGGTGTCCGATGTCCTGAAATCGCTGCAGTCCTGGCTCGCCGACCAGAGATTCGCGCACTCGACCCTGCTGGTGATCACGCGCAACGCGGTCGCCGTCACCAAGGACGAGAGTCCGGACCTCGTGGGTGCGGCTGTCTGGGGACTGGTACGGACCGCGCAGCGGGAGAATCCGGGCCGGATCGTCCTTGTCGACAGCACACGACACCCCGAAGACCTGCCCGCCGTCGTCGCGACGGCGGCGGCGGCCCGGCGACCGCAACTCGCCCTGCGGCACGGGCAGGAGGTACGCATACCTCGACTGGCCCGGATCGACGCCCCGAACGGCGCCGAGACATCACGACGCTGGAATCCCGACGGTACGGTGCTCATCACCGGCGGCACCGGCACCCTGGGATCCCTGGTCGCACAGCATCTGGTCACCGCACACGGCGTCCGGCACCTGGTGCTCGCCAGCCGTAGCGGCCTCGCCGGCCCCGGAGGGGACCGGCTGTTGGCCGAGCTGACAAAGCTGGGAGCCCGGGTCACCGTCGAGACGGGCGATCTGTCCGACCGCGACCACCTGGCCGACCTGATCGGCCGCATCCCCACCCGGCATCCGCTCATCGGGGTGGTCCACGCGGCCGGTGTCACCGAGGACGGTGTCCTCGGGTCGCTCGACGAACGCGCCGTGGCGTCGGTACTGGGCCCCAAGGCCGACACCGCCTGGTACCTGCACGAGTTGACCCGGGACCTCGGTCTTTCGATGTTCGTCCTGTTCTCGTCGGTCGCCGGTGTCCTGGGCGGCCGGGGGCAGGCCAACTACGCCGCCGCCAACTCCTTCCTGGACGCCCTCGCCGAACACCGCGCACAGCGGGGACTCGCCGCGCGCTCCATCGCGTGGGGACTGTGGGAGCCCACCAGCACCCTGAGCGGTGGTCTGACCTCCGCCGACCTCCGGCGCATCGCCCGCGACGGGCTCCTGCCCATCACCGCCGAGACCGGTCTCGGCCTCCTCGACACGGCGCTGGCAGTCGATCATCCCGCCGTCGTCGCCACCCCGCTGGACCTGGACACCCTCCGCGCGGCCGGCGACGCCGCACCCGCACTGCTGGCCGAGCTGGTCGCCGCCTCCGGCAGCCGCGACGCCCGCCCCGAACTCCCCGACAGCACACTCAGGTCCACACTTCTGCGGCTCACTCCCCACGAACGACGGCGCCACCTGCTCGGCATCGTTCTCGGCGCGCTCGCCACAGCGCTGCCCCAGCACGACGCGTCGTCCATCGACCCCGACAGCACCTTCGAGGAGCTGGGCTTCGACTCGCTGGCGGCGATCGATTTCCGCAACCGGCTGACGAGCCTGATCGGGCAACGGCAGTCGCCGACCCTCGTCTTCGACCACCCGACTCCGGAGAAGCTCACCGGACACCTGCTCGGCCGGTTCGTCCTCGACGAGGGGAATCCCACGATCCCGGCAGCCGTGCCCGCGGCGGCGCCCGCGCGCGTGCACGACGATCCGATCGCGATCGTGGGAATGGCCTGCCGTTACCCCGGCGGGATCTCCTCCCCGGACGAACTGTGGCACCAGGTGTCCCACGGGCTCGACGCGACGTCCGCGTTCCCCGTCGACCGGGGCTGGGACCTCGCCGAGCTCTACGACCCCGACCCGGACGCGATCGGAAAGTGCTACGCGCGCCGTGGCGGATTCCTGCACGACGCGGCCGACTTCGACGCGACGCTCTTCGGTATGTCGCCGAAGGAGGCACTTACCACCGACCCCCAGCAGCGACTGCTCCTGGAGACCTCGTGGGAGGCCCTGGAGCGCGCCGGCATATCGCCGGAGTCCTTGCGGGGCAGCGACACCGGCGTGTTCGTCGGCGTGATGTACAACGACTACGCGGCGAGGTTCGTCAACGACGCCCACGACCTCGAGGCACAGGTGTCCCTGGGCTCGACGGCCAGCGTCGCCTCCGGCCGTATCTCCTACACGCTGGGGCTGCACGGTCCCTCCAGCACCGTGGACACGGCGTGTTCGTCCTCACTGGTCGCCATGCACTCCGCCGCGCGTGCCCTACGGTCGGGCGAGTGCTCGCTGGCGCTGGTGGGCGGCGCGACGGTGATGTCGACGCCCAACGCGTTCGTCATGTTCAGCAGAATGCGCGGCCTGTCCCCCGACGGGCGTTGCAAGTCCTACGCCGCCGCCGCGGACGGCACCGGGTGGGCCGAGGGGGCCGGCACGCTGCTGCTGGAGCGGCTGTCCGACGCCCGCCGTCACGGTCACCAGGTGCTGGCACTGTTTCGCGGCAGCGCGGTCAACTCCGACGGCGCCTCCAACAGCCTCACGGCACCCAACGGACCGGCACAGCAGCGGGTCATCGTCAACGCGCTCGCGGACGCCGGTCTGTCCACCAAGGACGTCGATGTCGTCGAGGGACACGGCACCGGCACCTCCCTCGGGGATCCGATCGAAGCGCAGGCACTGCTGGCCACGTACGGCAGCGACCGGGACACACCGCTGCTCCTGGGCTCCGTGAAGTCGAACATCGGTCATACGCAGGCCGCCGCGGGGATCGCGGGCGTCATCAAGATGGTGCAGGCCATGCGGCACGGCACGGTACCGCCCTCGCTGCACGTCGACGAGCCGTCGCCGCACGTGGACTGGACCGGAGGCGCCGTACGCCTGGTGACCGAGGAACAGCCCTGGCCCGACACGGCGGTACGGCCGCGCCGCGCCGGGATCTCCGCCTTCGGAATCAGCGGCACCAACGCGCACGTCATCCTGGAGGCACCCGCCGTCGAGGATCGGGAGCCCATCGCCGCACGGCTCCCGGCGCCGCCGCCCTGGCTGCTTTCCGGCATGACACCGGCCGCGCTGCGGGCCCAGGCCGCGGCATTGCTCGCGGCGGCCCCGGCGCACGTCAACGACGTGGCCTTCACACTGGCCACGGCCAGGTCCGCGCTCGCGCACCGCGCCGCCGTCCCAGCCGGTGACCTGGCCGCGCTGGACGCGCTCGCCAAGGATGTGCACCACCCCGCGGTGGTTTCCGGCTCGGCGAGGCACTCGCAGCTCGCCCTGCTGTTCAGCGGCCAGGGTTCCCAGCGGCAGGGCATGGGACGTGAACTCGGCGCCGCGTTCCCCGTCTTCGCCGAGGCGTTCGCCGAGGCGGCCCGCCATCTGGACACTCATCTGGAGCGTCCGCTGGTGGAGGTCGTGGCGCAGGAAGGTGCCCTGCTCGATCGCACCGACTTCGCCCAGGCCGGCATCTTCGCCTTCGAGGTGGCCGCCTTCCGCCTCCTCCAGTCCTGGGGCGTCCGCCCGGACCACCTGATCGGCCACTCGATCGGGGAAGTGGTCGCGGCCCACGTCGCCGGGATGCTGACTCTGCCCGACGCGGCGGCACTGGTCTGCGCCCGGGGAAGGCTGATGAACGGCCTGCCCGCCGGCGGAGGCATGCTCGCGGTGGAGGCCGGTGAGGAGGAAGTCACCCGGGTACTGGCCGACCAGGACGGCATCGTCGTCGTCGCGGCGGTCAACGGCCCCCGTTCGGTGGTCGTCTCCGGTGCTGAGGCGGCGGTGTCCGCCGTACGGGCCGTCTTCGACCGGATGGGACGCAGGACGCGCGCGCTCCAGGTGAGCCACGCCTTTCACTCGCCTCTGCTCGATCCCATGCTCGCCGAATTCCGCGAGGTGGTACGTGGTATCCGTTTCGACGCCCCGCGGCTGCCGATCGTCTCGACGGTGACCGGCCGGCGAGCCGACGCGGAGGAACTGCGCGATCCCGAGTACTGGGTACGTCAGGCGCGGCGAACGGTCCGCTTCGCGGACGCGGTGCGCACGCTCGACCGGGCCGATGTCTCGACCTTCCTCGAAGTGGGTCCGAGCAGTGCGCTGGCGGCCATGGCGGGCGACAGCGTCACGGCGGAGGATGCGCTGGTCACGGCCGCGATCAGGCGGAAGGGGAACGAGGCCGACGAGATCATGCGGGCGGTGGCTCGTCTGCACGTACGCGGTGTCAAGGTCGACTGGACGGCTGTGTTCGCGCACAGCGGGGAACAGGTCGTCGATCTGCCCACCTACCGGTTCCAGCGCCGCAGGTTCTGGCTGGACAGGCGACCGGCGGCGGTGGACACGGGAGGTCTCGGCCATCCCGTGCTGAGCCATGCGGGCCCGGTGCCCGGCACCGGCCAACTGCTGTGCTGGGGCAGGCTGTCGGCGAAGATCCATCCCTGGCTCGCCGACCATGTGATCGACGGCCGGGCCATTCTGCCCGCCACGGCCTTCGTCGAACTGGCGGGGCGGGCGGGCGCCGAGGTGGACTGTCCGGCTGTGGAGGAACTCGTGGTCCACACCCCACTGGTGATTCCGGACTCCGCCGAGGTGCTGGTCCAGGTTCTCGTCGGTGAACCCGACGAGTCCGGCACCCGAGGTGTGGAGGTCCATGCCTGCCGCGCGGGGAGGGGCACGAGGGAGGACTGGGCCGCGCACGCGACCGGTACGGTGCGGCCCGGCGCTCCGGCTCCGGCCGACCCGGACGAGTCCGGGCACTGGCCACCACGGGGAGCCGTGGAACTGACCCTGGACGGGGCGTACCCGGCGCTGGCGGAGATGGGCATGGAGTACGGGCCCGGTTTCCGGAACGTGACACAGGTCTGGCAGCGGGGAACCGAGATCTTCGCCGCGGTCCGGTTGCCGGACGAGCGGATCAGGGAGGACAAGGGGTTCCGGCTGCATCCAGCCGTGCTGGACGCCGCGCTTCACTCGCTCATCGTCGCCTCGCCCCGACACGCCGCAGAAGACGGTGCGGTCCGGCTGCCCTTCGCGTGGAACGACGTTCAGGTGTTCGTGCCGGACGCACATCATGTGCGAGTCCGCCTGCACCAGATCGACGCCACGACGCTGTCACTGACTCTCACCGACCAGTGGGGAACACCGGTCGCCCGAGTGGGTTCGGTCACCACCAAGACGGCCTCCTCGGCGGACAGCCCGTCATCCGCCGGTCTCTACGGCCTCACCTGGACGGACATTCCCGTGGGCGACGGCGGGCCGCTGTCCGAGGCGGACTCGGTGGTTCGTGTCGCCGGCATGGATCGACACGCGGACCCGGTCGCGGCGGTACATGCCGAGACGGTCACGGCACTGCGAGCGGTACAGCACTGGAGTACAGAACGAAGCCATCTCGGCGGTCGCCTGATCCTGGTGACCCGGAACGCCACGACGCAGACCCCGGACCTCGCCGCCGCGGCGGTGTGGGGCCTCGGGCGCACCGTCCAGGCGGAATACCCCGGCCGTGTGGTGCTGGTCGACCTCGACGGCACACCGGAATCCGAGGACGTCATGTCCGCGGCGATCGCGTCCGGCGAAGCCCAACTGGCCGTCAGGGCCGCGAGGGTGTCAGTGCCTCGACTCACCTCCGTGGAACCGGGCCCGGCGGGATCACTCGACACGACCGGCACAGTCCTGATCACCGGTGGTACCGGCTCACTCGGATCCCTGATCGCGCGTCACCTGGTGACGGCGCATGATGCCAGGTCCGTCGTGCTGGTCAGCCGGAGCGGGGGCGACGCCCGCCGCAACGACGAGATACTCGCCGCATTCGCCGAGCACGACGCGCACCTACGCATCGTCGCCTGCGACGTCACCGACGGCGAGGCCCTGGCGAAGCTCGCCGACAGCCTGGACCCGCCGCTCACCGCGGTCATTCACGCCGCGGGCGTCCTCGACGACGGTGTCGTGGAGGCGCTCACCCCGCAACGGATGGCGGATGTGCTGCGCCCCAAGGTGGACGCCGCCTGGCGGCTCCAGGAACTGGTGGACCGGTTGAACGTTCCGTCCTTCGTGCTGTTCTCCTCCATAGCGGGACTGCTCGGCAGCGCGGGACAGGGCAACTACGCCGCGGGGAACTCGTTCCTGGACGCGCTGGCCCGCCGTCGCAGCGCGCACGGCAAGCCGACGTCGTCCCTGGCGTGGGGACCTTGGGGACATGGCGAAGGCATGGCCACCGGGATCCGGGGCGGCTTGGTGCCCCCGCTGACCGTCGAGCAGGGCCTGGCCCTGTTCGACGCGGCTGTCGACAGCGAGTTGCCGGTCCTGGCCCCCATCCGGCTGGACCGCGCCGAACTGCGCGGCGGACGTACCCCGGTCCCGCCGCTGTTGCGGACACCGCTGTCGCATACGGCGACGCGCGAGCGGCCGGTAACGGCGGGCGAGGGCAGCCAGGGTTCCCCAGCCGCGCCGGAGGCGTTTCGCGCGCGGTTGAACGCGTTGTCCGGCCCGGCACGCAAGGCCGCGCTCGTGGACCTCGTCCGAGGTGAGATGGCCGCCGTGCTCGGCCACCGCGACGCCGCCGACATGAACCCCGGCCATACCTTCGCCGAACTCGGATTCGACTCGCTGGCCAGCGTGACCCTTCGCAACAGGCTGAGCGCGCTCACCGGGGTGCGGCTGCCCGCGACGATCGCGTTCGAAGTGCGCAGCGACCACGAGCTGGCGGACCACCTCGACGAGGGACTCGCCGGTTCCGAACCGGCTGCGCCGCCCGCCGCCACGTCCGGCATACGGCTGGCCTCGTTCTACCGACGGCTGTGCGAGGCGGGCGAACCGGTTTCGGCGATGCACATGCTGCTCTCCGCGTCGTTGGCACTGCCGGCGTTCGGGCCCGCCGACAGCCGGGAACACGCTCCCCTGCCCGTTCGCATGGCCGCAGGCCCCCACGGACCCGCGCTGGTGTGCTTCCCGAGCTTCTTCCCCCCGGCCGGACTCGGAACGTACGGCAAGTTCGCGCCCCGCTTCGACGGCGAGCGCGACATGTTCGAGATCCAGTACCCGGGTCTGGTCGCCGGTGAGGTGGTGCCGCGCGACTGGGACACGCTCGTCACGATGCACGCCGAGACCGTACGTGCCCAGTTCGGCGACCGGCGGATCGTGCTCCTCGGGCACTCCATCGGCGGGTGCACCGCGCAGGCCGTCGCCGCCAAGCTGATCGAGCTGGGCAGCCCGCCCGCCGGCCTGGTGCTGGGCGACACCTATCCGGTGACGGAGGCGAACGTGTCGCAGGAGTGGTTGCTGGACCTGCCCGCCAGCCGGGTGACGCGAGCCGGCGTGCAGTTCGAGGAACTCACCGGCGACACGCCCCTGGCGGCCATGGGCGCCTACAACAGGATGCTGGTGCAGAGCGCTTGGCGGCCGAGTCCGCTGCCGGTTCCCACCTTGCTGGTGCGAGCGCTGGACCCGATGCCGCTGATGCGCACCGACGGCGCCACCGACAGCTGGCGCTCGACCTGGCCACAGCCGCACGACGCGGTGGACATCCCCGGAAACCACGAAGAGCTGCCCTACGAACAGGTGGAGGCGTTCACCACCGGGATCCGCGAGTGGCTACGTGAAACGTTCGACCCACGACAAACCCGATGACCGGCACCGCCCTGACCGTAAGAGTGAGCCCCGGCCCTGCCACTGGGAAGGACCCCATGACCGCACCGAACCGCCCGCCTCTGCTGCTCGTGGGCGGCGGGAATCGCCACTACCGCGAATACCTGCTCGCCGCCCTACGACCACACTTCAGGCTGTGGCTGATCGACTCGGCCGACTCGACCTGGCCACACGATTACGTCGAGGGCGTCACGGTCGCGGACACCCTCGACGCGGACGCCCTGATCGCCGTGGCACGCCAGGTCACGGCGTCGTTCCCGGCGCGGGGCGTGCTGACCTTCGACGAGTCGCTGGTGTACCCGGTCGCAAGGGTCGCCGAGGAACTCGGCCTTCCCGGCAGTCCGCCGGAGGCGGTACAGGCCTGCCGGGACAAGGCCACCAGCAGAGCGGCCCTCGACGCCGCCGGAGTACCGCAGCCGATCTCGCGCACGGTGGGCTCCGCCGAAGAGGCGGTGGCCGCGGCCGAGGAGATCGGCTACCCGGTCGTGGTCAAGGCCCGCGGACTGGCCGGCAGCCTCGGCGTGCTGCGCGTCGACGACCCGACGGCGGTCTCCGACGCGTACGCGACCGCGAGCGGAGCGGTCTGGCCCGGCATTCCCCGGTACGAGGCGGACGTCCTGGTCGAGGAGTTCCTCACCGGACCGGAGATCAGCATCGACGCGGTGATCAGCCAAAGCGTCTGCACACCGTTGGTGATCGCGCACAAGAGGACCGGATTCGCCCCCTTCTTCGAGGAGACGGGGCACACCGTCGACGCGGACGACCCGCTGTTCAACGACGCCGCGCTGCTCGGCCAACTCGGCCTGGTACACAAGGGCATCGGCCTCACCGAGGGCGCCACTCACACCGAATTCAAACTGACCGACCGCGGTCCGAGGCTGGTCGAGATCAACGCCCGCAGCGGCGGGGACTTCATTCCACGGCTGGGCGTGCTGGCCGGCGGCAGCGACCCGATCCTCGCGGCGGCGCAGATCGCCGTCGGGCAGACCCCACCGCCGCGCGTGGTCCTTCGACGCACCGCCGCCATCCGATTCCTCTACCCGGCCGCCGACTGCGAGGTGGTCGACACCGTCGTACACGACGACCGGTTCGGCCCCACGATCCGCGAAGCCCTCGGCGCCGTCGCTACGGGGACGCATCTCTGGCTGCCGCCACACGCCTACCAGACGCGATCCCGATACGGGCACGTCATCGCGGTCGGCGCGGACGCCGGTCAGGTAGCGGCAGACCTGGACTGCGCGGAGGACCTGGTCACACTGCGGAGCAAGCCGCAGAGCACCTGAGCGGCCGGCTCCGCCGCGCCTCACCGGCAGCGTCCCGGTTTCACTGGCCGGGACCGGTGTCCTGCATGGAGAACCTCTCCGTGCGGCGTGGCTGTCGGGGCCCTGAGAGTGGTGTGACCGATCGGCCCGGGCCGACGGAATCCGTCGGCCCGGGCCGGGTGTGCTTCCCCTGGATCCGTGCTTGTGCCCGCGGCCCTACCTGGCCAGGTGGGCGAGGATCAGGTTGGGGTCCTCGGCGGTGTTCCAGGCGGCGTTCAGCACGTAGACGGTGTCGCCGCGCAGGGCGATGGACGTGGGGTTCTGCAGACCGTCCACCGAGGTCAGCACGGTGGAGTGGCTGCCGTCGGGCTGGACGAGCGCGACTTCGTTCGGTCCGTCCAGGGCGGCCAGGAGCCGGTCGCCGTGGCCGGTGAAGGCGAAGTCGTCGATCCCCGGCATACCGCCTGCCCGAGTCTGGATTGTGCCCGCGCGTCCGTCCCGGAGGACGGGGATGCGCACGATGGTGCCCTGGTCGGGATTGGTGGCCCAGACCGCACCGTTGTGGATCTTCAGGCCGTTGGCGCCGAGAAAGCCGGCGGGGGCCAGTTCGGAGCCGGTGGACCAGGCGGTCGGGGTGCCGCCGGTGGTGGGCACCGTCCAGATGGTGCCGAGCACGGAGTCGGCGGCGTAGAGGGTGTGGGTGCGCGCATCCAGCGCCAGACCGTTGGGCAGGCCGTCCGCCGGCAGCGGGGCGATCCGCTCCGGTCGGCCGCCGGGACGCATCCGCCATACGCCGGTGAGGTCGCCGGTGCCGGTGGCGTACAGGAAGTACAAGGTTCCGTCGTGCGCCCGGGCGATGCCGGTGGTCAGCGGGAAGCCCATGGCCGGGGTGTGGACACCGCCGTCGGCGGGCTCGGGCAGGGTGGCCAGGATCCGGACAGTGCCCCGGGGGGAGACCTCGGCGACCTGACGGCCCTTGGCGAAGGTGACGTACGCGCGGCCGCCCGATGCCAGGGCGAGGTTCTCCGGCGTCTGGCCGCCGGCCAGGTCGAAGTGCGCGGCGATCCGCGCGCTGCTCAGCGGCGCGGAGACGGCCGAGGCCGGAGCGGGGCTGAGCGCCGAGGCAGCGGCCGCGGCCAGGGCGACCGCCGCCACAGCGGACATGGAGAGCTTCTTGGACATGGTTTCCTTCTCGCTTTCGGGCATGCGGCAGCAACACGCCGACGCATGGCTTGGGATACGTGGGTTCTTGCGGCGGGGCGGCGCCCCGCGGCTGACCCGCGACAGGGTGGACTGCGGCCGTACCCGGGCGGGACGGGTGGGACGCGCGCCTACTCCTCGCGGCAGGAGCGCCCGGTGACGTTGTGGGGGGGTCAGTCCCTGCCGGCGCGGGGCCGCGTCCGCGCCGCGTCGGAGGAGAGCCCGGCCCGCGTGGTGGCCTCGCTGGTGGCCTGGGCGAGCAGGGCGAGCGCGGCCCGCGAGGGCGAGCCCGTTTCCGTGGTGGCGACCACCACGACGGGACCCGGCCCGCTGCTCAGGGTCTGCTGGACGACGGTCAGGGGCCCGACCAGCGGATGGCGCATCTCATAGTCGGCGACGGTGCAGGCCTGGATACGGTGGTCGGCCCACATCGAGGCGAACTCGGCACTCTTGGCGGACAGTTCGCCCAGAAGCGCGTGCAGTGCCGCGTCCTGCGGCTGCCGGGCCGCCACCAGGCGCAGATTCCCGACCACCGCCCTGGCCTTGCTCGGCCAGTCCGCGTACAGGTCACGGACGTGGCAGTCGAGGAACACCAGCCTGGCCATGTTGGGACGCTGCGCCGGCAGGTCAGGGGCACCGGGGGCCAGATGCCCGGCGAACAACGCATGGCCCAGGCGGTTCCACGCCAGCACATCGCTGCGCCCGCCGAGCACGATGGCGGGAACGTCGCCCAGCACGTCCAGCAACTGGCGCATCGCCTCCGTCACCCGTTCCGGCGCCGGCCGCCGGCCCCGGGCGCGCTGCCTGCCCACGCGGGCCAGGTCGTGCAGGTACCGCCGCTCGGACTCGTCCAGCCGAAGAGCCCCGGCGATCGCATCCAGAACATCGGGCGACGCGCTCAGTGACTGCCCCTGTTCCAGCCGGGTGTAGTAAGAGGTGCTCACCCCCGCCAGCAGCGCCAACTCCTCGCGCCGAAGACCCGGCACACGCCGGCGCTCCCCATAGGTGGGCGCCCCGACATCCTCCGGGCGCAGCTGGGAGCGCCGCGCCTGCAGGAAGTCCCCGAGCCGTGTTTTTCCGTCCATGGCTTTGAGTATGGGCCGCCTCGCGGAACCCAGCCTGACCCAGCTGTGGATAGGCAACGGCGGGTCTGGTTCCCCGCCGGCATCGTCGATGAAGTGGTGGCAGCCGAATCCGGCACCCCGCCGCACCCAGGAGGCCGCCTTGAGTACCACCACCACCGACAACGACCCCTTCGAGGCTCTGGACGCGGCCGACTACGCCTTCACCAGGCGCGCCTGGGTCGACGCCGCGCCCGCCCGCGTCTACGGGCTGGTCAGTGATGTGTCCGCGATCGGCCGCTGGAGCCCCAACGCCGACGACGTTGCTTTCGAACCAGGCGCCGGCCCCTGGGCCGGCGCCTGGTTCGGTGGCCGCAACCGCAGGAACGGCAAGGAGTGGACCACCCGCTCCCAGATCGTGCGAGCCGACCCCGGGGCGGCTTTCGGCTTTGTCGTCGGCGGCGCGGAGAACGGCATCGTCCGCTGGGAATGGACCCTCACCCCCCGGGGGCGCGGAACGGTCGTCCAGCAGTCCTGGGAACTGCTCCGCCTCGACCCGGTGCTGGGCACTACACGCACCGACCTGGAGGCGCTCCGTCGTTACATGGCGGGCAGCGTCGAAACCACACTCACCGCCCTCGCCCAATGGCTCGCCGAAGAGCGCTCGAGGTGACGCGCCAAACACCACACCGGCCATTCTGATCGGAGCCTGGCACTGCCCTGCTCCGCTGGTGCCTCGCACCGGTGCCGGTGCATCAGCATCGCCGCGGAAAGCTATTCCGGAGCACTACGGGCGGGGACGGGAAGGCGGCCGCCGAGGAGACTGCCGGTGCCCGGCACATGCGGGGGCAGGCCGAGTTCGACGAGGATGCGGTACGCCGTGGCGGTGGCTGCGGACAGGACGGGCAGGCCGACCGCGTCCTCGGCCGGTTGGATCGACGGCAGTGACGGCATCTGGACGCACGCCGACAGTACGAGGGCGTCGGCACGTGACAGGTCCAGGCGCCGCCAGTGGTCGAGCAGATCCGCCGGGTCCAGCCGGGCGACGGCGAGATTGTCCGGTACCTCCAGGCTCAGCGCGTCCACGACCTCGATGTCCGCGTCCTCGATGTAGTTCGCGACCAGCCCCGTGAGCGGCTTCATGTAGGGCGTGATGATGGCGACCCGCTTGGCCCCGAGTGCCTTGATGCCGTCGAGAAGGGCACCGGCGCTGGACACCACGGGTGCCTGGGCGCCTTGCGCTCGCAGCACAGTGGTGATCTCGTCCTCCGCCGTGCAGTGGTACCCCTTGCCCTGGGCCATGATCGCGACGAGACAGGCTGTGGCGACGACGTCCGGTCGTGCGTCGGCGAGTTCCAGCGCGGCACGCTCGGTCTGCGCGTTCATGGCGCGCAGTTGCTCGGGGGTCACCTGCTGCATGCGCATCCGGCTGGTGTGGAACACGAACCGGTCCTCGGGGAGCGCCGACTCGCGCAGCCGCAGGATCCGGGGCAACTCCTTTTCCATGGTGAGGTTCGAGCTGGGCACGATCAGGCCGACGTGGTGATCGGTCACGGAATCCTCCGGTTGTCCGGTGTACGGGACTCGCCGACGAGCCGCGGGCCCGTTCCCGTGGCCTGCCGTGCCACGGCGGTTCACCCGTCCTGAGTCAGTTGCTCCCAGTGGTCGGCGAGGGATGCGAGCATGTGCGTGATGTCGTCGCGCTGCTGTGTTCCGTACGGCTCCAGGAGCTGTTCGTCGAGCAGGCGGGCGCGGCGGTTCGCGTCGTCGAGGGTGTGTTTGCCTTCCTCGGTCAGATAGAGCAGTTTGCGCCGGCCGTCGTCGGCGGCCGTTCTGCGGACGATCAGGCCGCGCTTCTCCAGTCGGCGGGCAACGTCCGTCATGGTCGACGTATCGAGGGCGACCGCTGACGCCAGCGATCGCTGGTCGTGCCCCGGGCTCGCGTCCACGACCTGGAGCACCGCGAACTGCGGCCCGGTCAGGAGCGGGTCGACCGCCCTGATCCAGACGGCGAGGTATGCCTGGTACAGGCGCCGGACCTGGTACCCGGGCGCGGTCGTCAGCGCGGCGGGTGGCCGGGGCCGCGCGGAGGTCGAAGGTGCGGTTTCGTCAGCCATGGCGCCTACTTAAGCACGCCACGTCATCGCCCCCGCGCGGGGATGGAGCGGGCTGGGAATCGAGGAGCCACCGGTCAGGCGAGCATCGGGCGCAGTGCTTCCCGCAGGCTCGCGAGGGCCGCGGGAGGATTGTCCCAGAACAGCATGTGGCCGGCGTCCGGTATCCGGCTCAGTGCGGCCGTGGGGTTCTTCCGGGCCGCCTCTGCCGCGCCCACCTCGGTGACCACGGGGCTGTCCGCGCCGTACAGCAGCACTGTGGGGCCGGGGACGGAGGACCACCAGTCGAAGAAGTCCTCGCTCTCGAAACCGCGGTGGGTGGCCTTGATGGCCTCCTCGCCGCAACTGGCCAGCCACCGGGCCCTCAACTCCAGCTCCCGGTGCGGCCACCGAGGCCACGCCCTGGCCACTTCCGCGGCGGTGGTGCCGCGTACGGCCTGCGCCAGCTGGTCCAGGAAGGCGTCCACGGGTGTCGGGTAAGGTCCGCGCCCCGGGCCGCTCATGGGCGGGTCGCCCAGAACCGTGCCCCGGAGCGGGACCTTGTTCCGCGCCGCGGTGACCGCGGCGATGCGCGCGCCCATGGAATGCCCGAACAGCACCGGCCGGTCGAGCCCGAGCCGCATGACGACGGCCTCCGTGTCCTCGGCGTACTCCTCCAGGCCATACCCGCCGCCATCGTCGGACAGCCCGCGCCCACGGACGTCGACGACCACCGGACGTACGAGGTCGGTCAGCTCACGCACGACGAAGTCCATCGTGATCGCGGGACTGGTGATGCCGGGCATGACGAGGAGCGGGACACCAGGGCCGCCGTAGTCGAGGACATGCAGGCGAGTGGCGCCCGAGCACACCCAGCGGCTCGTGGCGGGCACATCGGCGAGATCGGCGAGCGCGCTCTGCGGCAGGCTACGGGCAGCCGGGGACGGGTGCGGGGTCATGCGGCCTCCAGGGGCGGGTGGTGCGGGCAGGGCAAGGTCATGGCGCGGCGACCGGGAGCGCCGAGAGGTAGGCGATGGCCTCCTCGAGGTGGATCACGTCGCCGTACTTGGCCTGGATGTCGAACAGGTTGGCCTCATGAGGACCCGCCGCGCGGTCGCCGACGCATTCACGCGGCACCAGCACCGAGAGCCCGGACTGCACGGCGTCGACCGCGGTGGCCCGCACGCAGCCGCTGGTCGTCGCCCCGCAGACGAGCACGGTGTCGCGGCCGAGCCCGGTCAGCAAGGAGGCCAGCGCCGTGCCGAAGAACGCGGAAGCGCCCTTCTTGGCGATCATGTGGTCCCGTGCCCCACGCGGCAGCCGTGGATCGATCGTGACTTCCTCACTGTCCTCGACCAGGGCTCGCATGCCTCGCGCCTTGTGCAGCCAGGTCACCGCGTCTCCGGTCGCCTCGGCCGAGGTGTAGGCAATGGTCGTGAACACGACCGGCACTCCGGCGGGACGGCCTGCCTCGATCAGCGCGGACGTCGCACCGACCACCTCGGTCAGGTCGGCCCCCGACGGGAACCGGTCCTCGGTGAACCCGCGCGTCAGATCGACCACGACGATCGCCGGCCGGTCGCCGCGCCGGACCGGCGCGCCGAAGCCCGCCCGTTCGTAGGTGCGTTCCGTGTCCAGTCCGTACGGCGCCTCGCTCACAACGACCTCCGCAGGGTGCGCAGTTCGCGTGACTGGGCGCGCATCCGGCCGACGAGCCAGCCCTGGACGAGACCGAGCGCGAACGCCCCGGCGAGCATCCCGTACTTGGCGGCGGCGGGGCCGAACACCATGGAGACGCCGTCGAGTTCGGGTTGCCGAGCGGGAGCGGCCGGCGCGAGGGCGGGGTGCGCGGCGGCGGGAGCGGTGGCTGAAGGGGCGGCGGGCACCGCGGACAGCGGACCGGGTTGCCCGGCGGCATGGTCCTGATCGAGCAGACCGGCCAGGTTCTGCGCGAACTGCCGCAGGATCCGCTCCGACACGGCGCCGATCGCCCCCTTGCCGAACTGAGCGATCTTGCCCCGGATCACCAGATCCGTGGCGAGCTGGAGCAGCGCGCCCTCGGGTGCGCCCAGCACATCGAGGACGACTTCGGCCTCCGCGTCGCCGCTTCCGTGCGTGTCGGCGCCGCGGGCGTGGACTCGCAGCCGCCGGTGCTCGGAGTCGACTTCCAGGAAGCGGACCGTGCCGGCGTACGAGGCTGTGATCGGCCCCACTTTGACCTTTACGCTGCCCTTCCAGGTGTCGCCGTCCTGCCCTTCGAGCGCGGCGCCCGGCATGCACGAGGCGACCCGTTCGACGTCGTTCATCAAGGTGAAGACGTCATCGGGTGAGGCTTTGACCGGAATGGAGTTGGTGAGCTGCACAGGTCAGTCCTCCTTGCTGGGGCACGCCCGTGCGCAGGCCCGGCGGCGGGCCGTCGCACAGGCGTCGATCGCCTCGACGATGGTCTGGTAGCCGGTGCACCGGCACATGTTGGCGGCGACGACCTCCCGGATCTCCTCCTTGGTCGCCTCGGGCCGCTCGGCGAGGAAGCCCTCGGCGAGCATGAGGAACCCCGGTGTGCAGAAACCGCACTGCAAGGCGTGGTGCTCGCTGAACGCCCGCTGGAGGTCGCTCAGCCGGTTGCCGTCGGCGAGGGATTCCACCGTACGGATGCGGGCGCCTTCGGCCTGTGCCGCGAACATCAGGCAGGCACGTACGGGCCGTTCGTCGACGAGTACGGTGCAGGCGCCGCAGATGCCGTGCTCGCACCCGACGTGGGTTCCGGTAAGGCGTAGCTCGTGACGGAGCACATCGACGAGGGTGCGGCGGGCTTCGGTGATCACCTCGTGCTGCTCGCCGTTGACATTCAACGCGATGAGCTGTGGCTCCCGCGGCGTCATGAGGGTGTCATCGGTCATGGAACGGGCTCCGGGTTCAGGGCGCGGTGCACGGTCTGTGGCGTGATGGGCGTGTGGTCGAGTTCGGTTCCGGTGGGGCGCAGGGCGTCGTTGACGGCGTTGAGGACGGCGGCGGGCGCCCCGATGGTGCCGCCCTCACCAGCGCCCTTCGCTCCCGTGGCGGTGAACGCGCAAGGGGTTTCGAGGTGGTGGATCGACACCTCGGGGATCTCTTGGGCCGTGGGCACCTTGTAGTCCATGAAGCTCGTCGCCGACGGCTCGCCGGCCGCGTCGTAGGTCACCTCCTCGTACAGGGCACCGGCGATGCCCTGCGCGATCCCGCCCCGGCACTGTCCCTCCACGACCTGCGGGTGGATCGCGACGCCGCAGTCCTCGACGCACACGTATCGCAGCATCTCCACCTGCCCGGTGTCCTGGTGGAGCTCGACGACCACACCGTGGGTGGCGTTGGAGAACGTGCCGTCGTTGAAGACGTCGAAGGTGGCGGTCGCGGTCAGCCCCGGTTCGATGTCCTTGGGCAGCAGGTCCGCCCGGAGGTAGGCGACGTCGGCGATCTCCTGGTGGGTGAGCACGTCACGGGCACTGTCGCCGCCTCGGCGGCGCACATGGCCGCCCGCCAGCTCCACCTGCTCCGGCTCGGTGTCCCACAGGGCGGCGGCGATGGCGCGCAGCTTGTCGCCGAGTCGCTCGGCGGCCAGGCGCACCGCACTGCCGCCGACGGTGATGGACCGGCTCGCGAAGGTGCCCCAGCCGTAGGTGACACGGTCGGTGTCGCCCTGGTGGAGCCTGACCCGGGCGATGTCGAGGCCGAGTGCGTCGGCGACGATCTGCGCCATTGTCGTCTCGTGGCTCTGCCCATGGCTCATCGTGCCGGTGGTGACCGTCACCGCGCCGCTGGTGTCCATCCGTACTTCGGAGATGTCGAAGCCCGGCACCACCTGCATCTTGCGCTGCGCGAAGGCCGAGGAGCCGTATCCGGTGCGCTCGCTGAAGCAGGCGTAGC
Organism: Streptomyces violaceusniger Tu 4113; assembly: GCF_000147815.2. NCBI lineage: Bacteria > Bacillati > Actinomycetota > Actinomycetes > Kitasatosporales > Streptomycetaceae > Streptomyces > Streptomyces violaceusniger. The sequence goes on from NC_015957.1 coordinate 5,301,893, forward strand.
CGATGCCGATGTGCCGTCCTTCGGCCGCCGCCGCGGTCCGCGTGTCGTACCAGCCCTCGTCCCTGACGACCCGCTCGCACAGGTTCAGGGACTCCAGGTACGAGCCGGGGTCGTAGGTGATGTCGTTGACGCCCGTGTAGGGGAAGTCGGTGATGACATTGCGGCGGCGGATCTCCACCGGGTCCAGGCCGAGTTCGCGGGCGGCGCGCTCGAAGAGCCGCTCGACGACCATCACATACTGCGGGCGGCTCACGCCCCGGTACGGTGCGGTCGGCGCCTTGTTGGTGGTGATGGCCCGGCCGCGGACCCGGTAGGCGGGCACCTTGTACACCCCGGGCATCTCGGCGGACGCCATCAGCGGCTCGATGCCCGCGGTGAACGGGTAGCAGGAGTAGGCGCCCATGTCGCACACCACGTCCGCGTCGAGAGCGAGGATCCGGCCGTCGGTGTCGAAGGCGGCGCGCGCCCGGTAGTGCTGCTCGCGGGCGAGAAAGGACGCGGACAGGGCGTCCTTGCGGTCCTCGATCCATTTCACCGGCCGCCCGAGTCTCAGCGCGGCCGCGGCGGCCGCGATCTCCTCGCGTCCGACCACGCACTTCTGGCCGAAGCCGCCGCCCATGTCGGGGACCACGACCCGCACGGCTCGCTCGTCGAGGCGCAGACAGCGCGAGGCGACCGTTCTCACCTGGTGTGGGACCTGGGTGCAGGTCTGGAGGAGAAGTTGCTCCTCGCGGTCGTCCCAGTGCGCCACAACGCCGCGGGTCTCCAGCGGCAGCGCGTTCTGCCGGCCGGTCGTGACGTCCACCTCGACGACGCGGTGTGCCGCGTCGAAGATGTCGTCGATCCCGTCGGTCGCGAAGAGCGAGACGTCCACGAGGGTGTTGCGGGCGGCCTCGTCGTGGACGAGCACCGCGTCGTCGGCGAGCGCCGTCTCCTCGCCGAGGACAGGTGGCAGCGGGGCGTACTCCACATGCGCCGCCTCCAGGCCGTCCTCCGCGGCGTAGGCGTCGAGGCCCACGACGATCGCGAGGGGCTCCCCGACGTAGCGGACCTTGTCGCGGGCGAGGACCGGCATGGCGGTCGGCACGAACTGCGACTGGGGCCGTGCCAACTGAGCGGTGATGTCTCCGATGGCCAGGTCGTCCGCGGTGAACGCCGCCACGACGCCCGGGACGCGGCGTACCGCCGACAGGTCCATGGACATGATCTCGCCGTGCGCGACCGTGCTGCGCACGAACTGCGCGTGCAGCATGCCGGGCAGGGCGATGTCGTCCACGAACCGGCCGCGCCCGGACACCAGCCGCCGGTCCTCCCGGCGCGGGACCGACCGGCCCACCAGCGGCCGCCCGCTTTCCTGACGTGTCATCGGGACATCGCCTCCTCACAGGCGCGCCGGACCAGGGTCCGGACCAGTTCCTTGCGGTAGTGCGGGCCGCAGGACGCGTCGCCCGCGGGGTCGGCGGCCGCCGCCGCGGCGGACGCGCAGGCGTCGAAGGAGCCGCCGCCGGTCAGCACCGCCTCCGCCTCCGGAACGCGGATGGCCGCCGCCGCCACACCACCGAGCGCTACCCGGCCGCCGCGTACGGCGCCGTCCACGACGTCGAGGTCCACGGCCGCCGCCACGATCGCGAAGTCGCCACGTCGCTCGGCGAACTCGGTGAGCGCCGCGTGCGGCGCCGTCCGTGGGAAGACGATCTCCACCAGGAGTTCGTCCGGGGCGAGGGCGGTCGTGTAGTAGCCGAGGAAGAAGTCCCCGGCCGCGATCGAGCGTTCGCCCAGGGGGCCGCGTACGACGAACTCGGCGTCCAGGAGCACCGCGAGCAGACACCATTCGGCGGTGGCGTCCGCGTGTGCCATGCTGCCCCCGACCGTGCCGCGGGTACGGATCGGCAGATGCCCGATCCAGGCCATGGCCCGGCGCATCACCTCGAAGCCCTGCGCGAGTGTGCCCGCCGGGTCTCTCTCCACGGTGTGGTGGGTGGTGAGCGCCCCGATCCGCAGCGCCCCGGCGGCATCCCGGTGCATGCGGTCGAGCTCCCGGAGGCCGCCGATGTCGACGAGGTGGTGCGGACGGGCCAGCCGGAAGTTCATCATTCCGACCAGGCTCTGTCCGCCCGCGATGGCCTTGGCGTCGTCACCCAGCTCGGCCAGCAGCCGGACGGCGCCGGTGACGTCACGGGCCCGGTGATACTGAAAGGGCGCGGGCTTCATGGGTTTCCTGTCCTCCCTTGCGTGGGGTCGCCTCGTGTGCGGTTCCGTGCGTGTCCCGGCGGCCTAGACCACCGTCTGTTCGCGGACCGCGCGAGGGTCCTGAGCCCGGACGTCCGCGGTGTCCCCGTCCAGGGCCCGGCCCTTCGTCTCCGGCGCCGCGACGGCCATCCAGACGACGGCGACCAGCACCGCGAGTCCGAGCACGGCGAACGTCACGGCGAGCCCGAGCGCCGGCCACATCACCGACCCGAACAGCAGCGGCGCGAACCCGGTGAGTGCCCGGCTGACCGAGGAGGCCCAGCCGAAGCCGCTGGCCCGCAGAGGCGTGGGGTACAGCTCGGAGACGTAGGCGTACATGGCGGGGATGGCGAGCTGCATCACGAAGCCGAACACGGCGATCGCCACGACGGACCCGGTCGGCGCCCTCATCACCAGCGCGAACGCCACCAGCGCGAGGGCAGCGACCGGAGCCGAGACCCCGATGAGCCACTTGCGGCCGACCACGTCCACCAGGGCGGTGGAGACGAGGACGCCGAGGATGCCGACGCCGCTCATCACGGTGGTGTTCATGAAGCTGGCGGTGTCCCCCAGGCCCTCCTCCTTGAGGATGGAGGGCATCCAGCTGAGAGCCGCGTAGTACACGAGCATCACGGTGGCGAACAGCGACCAGGCCACGGAGGTGACGCGCGGGCTGTGCGCCCATATGTCGCGCAGCTGCTCCGCGGCGGCGGTCACACCGCGCCGGCCGTTCCCGGCGACGGGCTCCGGGATGACGTACGGCTCGGCTGGAGCGCCGGTACGGGCGACGAGGTCGTCGATGACGACCCTGGCCTCGGCCTCGCGTCCCTTCTTCGTCAGGTAGACCGGTGACTCGGGGATGCCCCGGCGCACCCAGAACAGCAGGAGCGCGGGCAGCACCATGGTCGCCAGCATCCAGCGCCAGTTGCCGTCGAGAGGGACCATCACCGTCGAGACGAGACCGCACAGCGTCACACCCACCGGCCACCACAGGTCGAGCGCGGTGAGCACCCGGCCGCGGTACGCCCGCGGCGAGAACTCACCGACCAGGGCGTAGTCGACGGGGATGCAGCCGCCGAGCCCCACACCCGCGAGGAAGCGCAGGGCCAGGAAGAGTGGGTACGTGGGCGCGAGGGCGCCCAGCACCGAGAACAGGGCGAAGATCAGCAGTGTGACGCTGAACGCCTTCGTGCGTCCGATGCGGTCCGCGACCGCGCCCCAGGCGACGGCCCCCACGGCCATGCCGACGAGGTTGGCGGTGGCCACGAGCCCGCGCCCGGCGAGCGAGAGGCCGAAGTGCGAACCCAGGAGCGGCATGAGGAAACCGTTCAGGGCGATGTCGTAGGCGTCGAAGAGGTAGCCGAGACCTCCGATGATGAAAATGCGTCCCTGGACGCCCCATCTCCAGGGAAGTTCCTCAACGATCTGATCACCGGTTTTCATGTTCGCTCCACGGTGGTCGCGTATCGGGTGCATGCCGCGCCATTGCGGGTGTGGTACGCACAGCTCGGGCGTGCGGGTCGTCAGTGCGCGGGGGCTCCCGTCACTGGCGGTGGGCTCAGCGGGCGAACTGGTAGGAGAACGCCCCCAGATCCGGGTCGTTGAGCGGGGTTCCGCTCCACAGCCAGTCGTACGACACGTCCGACTCGCCGTCGAAATTCGTGAGCTTCTCGTCCCTGGCCCGCTGCTCCGGGCCGTCGGCCAGGTGGTAGAAGGTCTTGTTCGCGAGCGACGCGTCCTGGACCATCCCGGCGTGCTTGGCACGCCGGTCGACGTAGCGGCGCAGCGCCCCTTCTATGCCGGAGGCGGTGACAGCACCCAGTTCCTCGGCGAGTACGGCCGCGTCCTCCATGGCCTGCGAGGCGCCCTGCGCCTGGTACGGGAGCATCGCGTGGCAGGCGTCGCCCAGGAGGGCGACGCGGCCGTCAAGCCATACGGGGTCGCGGCGCCGGTAGTAGAGGGCGAAGGCCAGGACGTCCTCCTTCGCCTTGGACAGCATCGCCGGGACACGGTCGTCCCAGCCGGGGAACGCCTCGACGAGGTCCTGCGCGGTGGCGGGAAGCGTCCAGTTCTCGCGGACCGCGTCCGTGCAGGGGACGCACGCCACGACGTTCAGGTAGTCGCCGCCCCGGATCATGTAGTGGACGAGGTGCCGGTCGGGCCCGTACCAGATGGTGCTCTGATAGCGGTCCACGAGCCAGCGGGTGGCCGGGTCGGCCGCGATGAGGTCACCGGGGATCAGGGCCCGGTAGGCCATCTCGCCGGAGAACAGCAGCGTGTCGGGGGCGCCCATGAGGTCGCGCACCCGGGATCGGACGCCGTCGGCGCCGATGATCACATCGGCGCCGTGGCGCCGTCCGTCCTCGGTGACCGCCACGGGCCGCACGGGATCGGTGCGGTCCATTTCGACGACCTTGCTGGAGGTGTGGACCGCCACGACGGGCCCGGGGCCCGCGGGGTCCGCACAGGCGTCCAGCAGCATGCGGTGCAGATCGGCCCGGTGGTAGTGCCAGTACGGGGCGTTGAACTCGTCCTTGCAGCGCTGCCCGAGCGAGGTCAGGCCGACGATCCGGCCGTCCGTCCACCGGCGCCGCACCTGGTCGAGCGGTTCCGTGCGGATGGCCTCCATCTGCCGGCGCAGCCCGAGACCCATCAGGACGCGGCTGGCGTTGGGCGCGGTCTGGATGCCCGCGCCGACCTCGCCGAGTTCGGCGGCCTGTTCCAGGACGGTGACCCGCAGGCCGCGGTGGCGCAGCGCCAGGGCGGCGGTCAGACCGCCGAGTCCTCCCCCGACGACGGTGACTTCGAACGACTGACTGGACGCCACTCTTCCTCCAAAGTACGGGCGCGTCATGGTCTTGTGTGCGGCGCGGCGGTACGGCGGCTCGCCCCGAAGGCGCTCAGCGGTCGGTGAGCGTCCCGGCGGTGACGACCTCGGTGCCGTCCACGGAGACGGTGCAGCCCCGCATGGCGATGTCGAGGTGGGCGTACGACTCGCGGCCCAGGACCGGGTGGGGACCGGTCGACCACAGGAAGTTCCCCGCGAACGCGCGGGCGTCCATGCCCATCAGCTCGTCCTTGCCGTACATCGCCGTGGCGAACCAGTCGGCCGTACGCATCAGCCCCCAGCCCATGTGGGACAGGCTGCGTGCCCAGCGGTCCTGTGCGTCGTCGAAGAACGTCGACAGCATCCGGGCCTGGGCTCCGCCGGAGACCTTCTCGATGTGGCCGTCGGATACCTGAAGCGTGACGGGGCTGCTGACGTACTCCTTGAAGGGCAGCAGGATGTCGCCCTCATCCAGGACGATCTGCCCGTTGGAGATCTCCGGCCAGCACAGCACCATGGTGCTCGGCCAGTGGTCCCAGCGGCCCGGATCGTCGGCGAAGCCGCACTGGAACTCCGGCTTGGCGCCCGCGAGCTGCACGGTCAGGTCGGTGCCCGCGTCCGAGGTGACCCGCATGACGGACGACCTCTCCAGCAGGTCGACGCCCTCCTGCACCTCCGCCTTGTCGTCTTCCTTGGGCAGATTGCGAATGAGCACGTCGGGCGCGTCGCAGATGAAGATGATGCGGGTGCCGGCCCGGCGGATCTCCTGCTGGACCGGCGCGTGGATGAAGCCCTCGCGGGTCAGGTCGACGACCAGGTCCGCGGATTTCAGCAGGTCCTGGGCGGCGCTGTCGTTGAGGACGGACAGCAGCCCGGGGCCCGCGCCGGTGTGTGTGCTCGGCATCGGCGCGGGGCTGCCCCCGGGAACGGTTGCCGCGATGACGTGTGCACCACATGCTTTGGCCGCGCCGAAGGCCGCCGCCACGTAGTCGCCCCGGCTGCCGGGCTCCGACAGTACGACCACGTGCTCGCCCTCGCGGACCTTGCACAGTCGCAACTCGCGGGTGAAGGCGTCGAGCAGATCGGCGGAAGAGAGATCGAACACGTTTTCCTCCCAGGTCGCTTGCGGTACCGACCGTGGCCTTGTGGTGGCGGCGGGCATGCCGCGGCCAGGCTCTGAAGGCGGCGGTCGAGGGGAATGGCGAAGAGCGGGCAGGGCGCGGGGCCCCTCGCCGCCCATGGCGAACAGCGGACTCGGGCCGGTTGTGGTGTCCGGCCGATGGAGATAATCCGAACACGTACTATCTCCGCTTGGCAAGGGGTGGTCCCGGAGTTAACACGGATCTTCTGCGGCGGCCCCGGGGAGGGCCGTTACCGTTACGGCCCTGACCTGCGGTGGAACGTTCGCATCCGATACCACGCCGCCTCGGCTCGCGTGTTACGTGGATTTACCGTCAGGTGTCACACCAGAAATGGTTCACCGCCAAGGTGGCCACACCACTGTGCGATGGGTATGCCCGGGCCGCCGGCACGGGAGATTTGCCGTCATGGGCGGCACGGAGGAACGGCGGCGGCGCCGGCCGGCGAAGTGGACGCGGCATGTCAACCGCCGGGCCGGCGACTTCGGGTTCGCGGTCAGCCGCTGGAACCGCGGACCACAAGCTCGGGTTTCAGGACGACATCACCGCTGCCGCCATCGAGGAGGGCGAGCGATGCCTCGACCATGCGCTCGGCGGTCGAGCCCAGGGTGGTGAGCCCCGGCGCGGCGGTGTCGGAGATGTAGGTACCGTCGAAACTCGTGATCGCGTACTCGGCGGGCACCCGTTTACCGGCGTGCTGAAGCGCCGTCAGCAGGCCGAGCGCGACAGTGTCGGCGGTGCAGATGATCGCGTCTGTCGCGCCGGGATTCGCGAGCAGGAGCCTGGCCGCCTCGATGCCGCTCGCCACGGTGAAGTTCGGCATTTCCAGAACCCGGTCGTCCGGCCCGGCGAGCGCGCGGAACGCGGTTGTGCGCTCGATGCTGGACGAGGAGTCTTCCTGGGCGTCGACCATCAGGATGCCGCGGCGGCCCCGCGCCCGCAGGTGATCCGCGAGCAGGCGGACCCCCGCCGCGTTGTCGAGCCGTACCGACGGCGCTTCGACGCCTCGTGCACGGCGGTCGACCTGCACGACCCGGTTGGACCGCGCGAGCTCCGTGATCGCCGCGCCGCTCCGCTCGAATGCCGCGGGCACCACGAGTATCGCGTCCACCAGCACCCGATCCATGGCGCCGAGCTGGCGCTGCTCGGTCTCCGGGCTCTCGCCCGTGTCGATCGTCACCAGCCGCTTGCCCTGAAGATCCAGGCGGCGCGAATACGCCGACACCAGCTCCGCGAAGTACGCGTTCGCGATCGCGGGAACGACAAGCGCCAACGAATCCGTCGACTGAATCCGCAGCGCCCGCGCCGCCGCGTTCACCCTGTAGCCCAGTTCCTCGCATGCGTTCCGTACCCGCAGCGCCAGCTCCGGATCGACATTGCGCTCAACACCGGACAGCACACGACTCGCCGTCGGCACCGACACCCCCGCGCGCGACGCCACGTCCTTCAAGCCGATGCGCGCGCCCATCCTGATCTCCCCTGGCTCCTGCCCGTCGATGCTATCAGGGCGGTTTCGGCGACCCGTTGACGCGGCGGGGGCCAGCGTGCTTAGGTTCGGAAATGGTTTTCCCGACGGGGAGAGTACGGCATGATGGCCCGCCGCAGGCTCTGGGGGCGGCGGGCGAGTGCTTGTCGCCGGATCGGTGAACCTCTGCCTCGGCCGCACACTGCCGCGCCTGCCGCACGGTGCTGAGCGGATTCGCACCACCGGGCGCTCGGAGGCGGGCGGAGACAAGGGCGCGCACCAGTCCCCCGCCGGTCTTCTGCTCGCCCTCGCCCCGGCCCCGGCCGCCCCCGGCGCCGACGACGCGTTCACCGACGCGCCCGCCGCCCCTCTCACCGGTGGATTAGCGGTCCACCCCACCGCTTAGCGGTCCGCCTCACCGCCGTTTACGGGTCCGCCGCGACCGCGGTGGCCGTCACCGCACTCCGCAGAGCCGCATCGACCCCGGACGCGGTCGACCCGCTCCTCGGACGCGAACCCACGACTTCCCCGCACTCGACCACCCGCCCCTCCCCACACCGCCATACGTCGAAAGGCGCCCTTCCATGAGCACTGAGGCTCAGCAAGGTCGTAGAGGCACGACCGTCGAATCGAACGGCGTCAATCCCGTTCCGGATGCCGAACGGCGCGGGAAGCCGCGCGGCCTGTTCGCCGTGTGGTTCGCCTGGAACATCTCGATCCTCGGCATCAGTTACGGCATCTTCGTCTTCGGCCTCGGCCTGAACGTCTGGCAGACGATCGTCGCCGGGACCGCCGGCTACCTCATCTCGGCCACCCTCGTCGGCGTCCTCGCGGTCGGCGGGCCCCGCACGGGACTGCCGACCCTCGCCCAGACGCGCTTCGCGTTCGGCATGAAGGGCAACAGAATCCCCGCGTTCTTCGCCTACCTGTCCAATATGGGCTGGAAAGTGACGATCATCACCCTTGCCTCGACCACCGGTGCGAACCTGTTCGCGAAACTGTGGCCCTCGGTGTTCGCCGACCCGGACGGGTCGAGCGCCACGTCCACGATCGTGCTGTGGTTCGTGCTCGTGCTCGCCGTGACAATGGCGGTCTCCGTCCTCGGCCACGAGCTCATCATGAAGGTCGAGGTCTGGATCTCGTGGGTGACCGGCATCATGACGGTCGCGTTCCTCGGATTCATGGTGCCCGAGATCGAGTGGGCACACCTCGGTGACACCTCTGCGGGCGGACCGCTGGTGTTCACCGGCGGCATCATCATGGCGATGACCCTCGTCGGCCTCGGCTTCCTCAACTACGGCGGCGACTTCGCCCGTTACCTCCCGCGTGACACCCCGGCGCGCGGCGTGATCACCTGGACGGTCGCCGGGCTCAGCCTGCCGGTCGTCATCCTCCTCGCCGTCGGCGCGCTTCTCGTCGGCGGGGATTCGAAGCTCGGTGCCGCCGCGGCGTCCGACCCGATCGGGGCGCTCACCACGCTCCTGCCGATGTGGTTCTTCGTCCCGTTCTCCATCGTGATCGTCACCTCGCTCGTTTCGGCCGCCATCACCGGCATGTACAGCTCCGGCCTCGCGCTCATGGCGGTCGGCGTACCGCTACGCCGCTCCGTCACGACCGCGATCAACGCGATCATCATCGCGGCGGGCGCCTTCTATCTGCTGTTCATCTCCACCTCGTTCCTCGCCACGTTCCAGTCGTTCCTGTCGCTCATCGCCGTGATGATGGGCCCCATGGGCGGCATCCAGCTCGTCGACTTCATCCGGCAGCGCCGCATGGGCTGGAACACCGATATGGCGAACCCCCGTGGTTACGGCGGGCGCGACGGGCGCTGGACGGCGATCGTGAGTCTGATCACCGGAACCGTCGTCGGTCTCGGCCTCGTGACGAGCTCCGACCCGAACTTCGGGAAGATCACGGGATTCCTCCTCACCGAGAAGGGCCGCACCGGCGTGTTCGGGTCGAGCGGGCTCGGCATCGTCATCGCCCTGGCGCTCGGCGCCGCGCTCTACGCGATCCTCACGTTCGGACTCCGGCTGGACCCGAAGCCCGACTACTCGCTCGTGACCGCGGGAGACACCGCTCGCGGGGAGGGCGGGCTCCAGGCACCGACTCCCGACACGGCCGGCAGGCACGCTGCCGACCGCACGGAACGCTGACCGACCCGTGGCGGCGAGGCCCGCGCGGGACTCGCCGCCGCTCGAGGAGCTGACACCCTTGTCCGCACATGAGACCGCGCTGCGGCGATTCCGGAACCCGGACCCGTGGCATGCGCCCGCCGCCTACTGGTTCTGGCATCGACTCCCCGACCAGGACACGATCCGCGCCCAGGTGCGGCAGATGTACGACGCCGGGATCCGGAGCTTCCAGGTGCAGGCACGGTTGTCGTACCCGATCGAGGATTACCTGGACGACGACTACCTCGCCGCGTGCCGTGCGGCGGTCGGGACGGCCGCCGAGCTCGGCATGGTCGTCGGCATCTATGACGACTACAACTGGCAGACCGGTCACGCTGCGGGCCGGGCCGTGACCGGGCACGACGAGCTGCGCGAACGGCACCTGTTCTGGCTACGGATCCCCGCCGGCGCGGGCGACGGCTCGCTCAGCGGGATCCGCTCGGCGACGGAGAACCTCGGCCCGGCCGCGATGGACTGGCACTACGAGGGCGGCGTCGTCGCCTGGGCCGACTGGCGGCTCGAGTACGCGCTCGTCGTGGAAGGAGAGCAGGGCGCGGCCGCCGAGCGGCCCGAACTCGTCGACCGCGTGGACGGCGCCGCCGACAGGTGCCGTGTCCGCCTCGTCGAGCCCGTGCCCGACGGCGCGGAGGCGATCGTGTTCGTCTCCGCCCGCTGCGCGACCTCCCGGCTGGTGAACCCCGTCGACCCGGTCGCGGTCGATCGCTTCATCGAGGCCGGCTACCAGCCTTTCGCCGACGCCCTGGGCGACTTCTTCGGCTCCACCGTCGCCTACATGTTCTTCGACCAGCCGCACGCCGTGTACTACGACTGGGCGCAGCGCACAGGAGACCTGCGTTCGGCGATGCCGTTCCACGAGAGCCTGGCCGGCTCGATCCGGGAGCGCTGGGGCGGGCGGACCCCCCAGGTGCTCGCCGCCGTGCTCGACGGGGACGACCCGGAGCGGCTGAGCCTCCGCGCCCAGTTCTACGAGCACTTCAGCGGCTACGCGATGGAAACCTTCCTCGGCAAGCTGCGCGCCTGGAGCCACGCCCACGGCCTGCGTCAGTCCGGCCATGAAGTCCTCGGCCACGTCGGCGGCTGGGCTCTGGACACCGCGTTCGCGAACTGGGACCTGCGCGTGAACTTCGGACTCGACCACTTCGGTGTGGACGGCTACCGCGACCTCACCGCGGTGGACGCGCAGGACGCCCTGGTGCAGCTCAGCCCCGTGTTCGGCGACTCGGTCGCCCGCCACCACGGCCGCGGCGGGACGATGGTCGAGCAGTACTTCGTCACCCCGCCCGAAGGCGGGACCCCGTGGTCCGGCCACTGGGGGCTGACCCTGCAGGAGTTGCGCACCACGGCGATCAACCACCATCTGCAGGGCATGCGACAGATGATCTTTCATGGCTTCTACCAGACACACGGCCATGGAGACGATCACGAGTCGCTGCGGAATCCGCGCTTCGACTTCCCCCCGGGCATCAATTTCGAGCCGTGGTTCACCGATCATCACCGGCGGTTCGCGCTCGAGAGCGCGCGGCTGAGCGAATTCCTCGAACCGGTGTCACCACAGAACGACGTGGCGGTCCTGTACCCGTTGCGCACGGTGTGGACCGCGGGTCAGCTCGGCGAGCAGGCGTCGGCGATGGGTGAGTGGGCCCGCGCGCTCACCGAAGCCCGGGTGGGCTTCCACCTGGTGGACGAACGCGATCTCGACGCGGCCGCTGTGGAGGAGGGCGCGGTGTGCTTCGGGAACCGCCGGTACCGGGCGCTCGTGCTTCCCGCCGTGACAACGCTGCGCTCGGCCGCGTCGCTGCGCCGACTTCGCCGGCTGGCCGAATCGGGGGTACGGGTGCTGGCCGGCGGTGCGACGCCCACCGTCTACCAGGAGGGCCCACAGACCGCCGCCGAGGACTGGGCGGACCTCGCCCCCGCCGCGGAGGTGTTCGCTGCCGTCCCCGAGGAGGCGGTCCTGCGCGGGCTCGTCGCGCAGCGTGGGCGGGCCGAACCGACACTGCGCGTGCCCGCCGGCTCGGCGGTGCGCTGGCGCGGCGGCCCGGACGCGGCCGACGGCTTCCGTTTCGCGTGCTTCACCGAGACCGAGGGCACAGTGGAACTCCTGCTGCCCGACGGGCCCTGGCATATCGAGGAGTGGGAGGCCGCCGACGGTACCGTGCGCACCCTCGAAGCAGCCGAGAACCCGGTCGCGCTGCGGCTGGAGCAGAACGCCTTGCGCCTGTTGCGTGTGTACCGGGGCGCAGAGCCCGCTTCGGGCTGGGCGGATGTCACGGAGGACTCCGAGGCGGCGGGCGGTCACGGCGCACCGGAATGGTCGGCGCCGGAGGCGCTTGAGTCCGGCTGGCTGCTCGAGGTCGCCGAGGACTCGTACGAGGAGGCGGGCACCCGCCGTGACATCGCGGTGACGTGCGGCTGGGAGCGCCAGGGCCTGCCGGCGTTCGCGGGCACCGCCGACTATGTGCGGCAGATCGAGCTCGACGCGCCGGTCCCCCTGGAGCTGACGCTCCCGGCTGTCGCCGGAGCTGTCATCGTGTCCGTGAACGGCGTGCGTGCGGGTGCGCGCGCCTGGGCGCCGTACCGCGTCACGATCCCCGCCGAAGCCCTGCGGCCCGGGGGGAACGAACTCCGCGTCCGGGTCGCGCCGTCTGCCGCCAACCGCTACTACGCCGGGACCGGGCTCCGCGCCGGGCCCGAGCCGTGCGGGCTGCTCGCGCCGCCGCTGCTGCGCCACGCGCTCGCGGCCGCGAACCTGGGTGCGCCCCCGGACGGTTTCGACTCCGGTCCCCGCTCATCCTCGATCCCGGAAGGCTGATCCACCTTGCTCAAAGGACTCGACCCGCTCCTGACCCCGGACCTGCTGTACGCGCTCGCGCGGATGGGGCACGGAGACACGATCGCCATCGTCGACAGGAACTTCCCCGCGCACCCCCTGAACGACCGTGTGATTCGGCTGGACGGCACCGACGTCGTCTCGGCGGGCCGGCAGTGCCCGCTGGTGCCGAGGAGGGTCGGCCGGGAACCCGAGCCGGACAGCAGCACCCTCTGCCCGTCACCACGGCCCCCGGCATGAACCCGGTCCCCATGGACCAGTTGGTCACCTCGGTGGTCACCTCGAAAGGCATGCCGGAGCCCGTGGCCGGGACGTCGGGGCTGATCAGGAGGGAGGGGCCGGGACGTCGGCGCGCTTCAGGGCCTTGACGGCCTTGGCGGCGCCCTTGGCCTCGAGGTTGACGAACGCCGGGGTGACGCCGAGCGGCGCCGCGTACCCCTTGAGGTTCTTCGGGCCGTGGATCACCGTGCCGTGGTTGACGTCGTACCAGGTGCCGGGTGGCAGATGGACGGTGCGGGTGGCGCCGGTGCTCAGCTTGGGTGCGGCGAGTACGGCCGGACCGAGCATCCACTCATCGGTGACGGTGTAACTCTGCTTGTCCTTCGGGAACTCGAAGAACAGGGGACGCATGATCGGGTCGCCGGTCCTCAGAGTGCTCCGGACCTGATCCCAGATGTACGGGGCGAGCTTCTCGTGCGTCTCGATCGCCTGCCGGTACAGGTCGACCGTCTCCTGGTCGTAGTCCACCTTCTGGCGGGTGGTGGTGTCATTGGTGTCCACCGGTGATGTCGAGGCGTACATCAGCGGCATCAGCGAGGCGGACTGCGCCCATCGCACCAGTACGTCCTTGGACGGTGGGGGCTGGCCGCCCGAGCCGCCGATCATGTCGGACTCGACGAACGGGTAGCCGATCGTGGAGATCGCCAGGTTCTGGGTGGTGGCCGCCCGCAGGGAGTCCCAGCCGGTCCCCTTGTCGACCTGTCGGGTGACGAAGCCGGCCTCGTGGGCCGTCCGGTTCCAGTGCACCCGGATGCCCGCGCCCTGGAGGTCGAACTCGTCGGCGAGCCGTGTGCCGAGCTCCTGGTAGTCCGTGGCCTGGTGCCCCTCGCGCGGCGCGCACTTCTCGTCGAAGAAGCGGGTGTCGAACTTCAGCCCGTCGACATCATAGGTGTCCATGAGCTTCTTGAGGTTGCCCTCGTACCAGGCCTTGGCGTCGGGGTTCGCCAGGTCGATGATCCCGGCCTGGCCGTTCCACCAGGTCACCTCGCACGGCTTGCTCGTGTCCTTGGCGTCCATGAGCAGATAGCCGTGGTCGGCCGCGTACTGGTAGTTGGTGGAGTCGAGGTTGATCCACAGAGTGACCCAGAGACCGAAGTCGAACCCCATGTCGTGGATCTTGTCGGACATGCCCTTGGGATCGGGGAAGGTCGTGGGGTCCCAGGTCAGATTGCCGTAGTTCGACTCCCACTTGTCGTCGAGCTGGATGGTGTGCCCGTCCAGGCCGTTGTCGTGGAGATCGGTGGCGTAGTCGAGCAGTTTCTCCTGGTCGACCTTGGTGTAGAACTGCGCCCACGAATTCCACAGCGGCTTGGCGTACTGCTGGTACGTGGCATCGCTCTTGCTCGGCTTGCCGACGATGCCGATGTAGTCGCGGTAGACCTCCAGCGGGGTCGACTCGACGAACACGGTGGCCTTGTAGGTGCCGGGCGATTCGACGGTGAAGGTGCCAAGGCCGTCCCCGCCCTTGTTGAGCGCCACGTCCATGACGTCCCCGGTGTCGACGTGGAGGCCGGTCGACTTGGAGGTGTACCAGAACGGGTCGATCATGTTGTACGAGGCCGGGCCGAAGGTTTCGTGGTCGACCTCGCCGGTGTCCAGCGGCCAGGGCTGGTTGACACCGGGGCCGCCCTGCGGGGTCTCCGCCTGGCCGTGACCGTACCAGTGGCCGCCCGATGACAGGTCGTAGGCGAGGCCGAGTTGGTCGGGGCTGCCTCCCTCGACATCCCAGTCGAGCTGGTAGCGGTCCACGGTGGGCGTCAGCCGCGCCCTGACGGTGGCGCCGTCGAGCGTGGTGTCCGCGGTGAGGGTGAGGACGCCGTCCTTCCATGTCCAGTCGGTGACCTCGGTCGCGTGCTGCCAGTGGCCTCCGGACCGGAAGCGCAGGCCCCCCGTGTCACCGCGCGCGGTGCTGAGCGCAACTTCACCGGCGCGCTGGGTGGTGAGGGCGAGCTCATCGGTGGCGATATCGACGGTGTAGCCGGGGGTCTTCCTGGTGGCCGGCACGGACACGGCGAGGACACCTGGGTCATGGGTCACCGTCACCCGGGCAGCGGGGTCCGCCCGCGCCGGTGTGGCGAGAGGGCCGGCCACGGACGGCATGAGCGTCAGAGCGAGAGCAACGGCCGGGAACATGACAAGTTTACGGGTGTTGCGCGGTCTGCGCGGGTGGGTGCGCACTCACGTCCTCCTGCGGGCGAGCATGACGTCGTGGGGCTGCACTGCAAAATCTTGATTATTTCAGCTCATGTTCGAGCGACAACCATCATCTGTCAACACTCGCCTCCATGATTTCCCGGCTTCACCATCGGTCCCCGTCCCCCCTGGTGACAGGGGACTCTCCGAGGCTGCGAACCCCTTCACCAGGCCGCGAACTGGGAAGGGGCAATGGTAAATTCTGCGTGAACCACGCCCGTTACAAGCGGTTTCGCTCCCTCAGCGAGTCAAGCGCGCGGGGCGGACCGGGTTCAGACCTGCTGGCCTCCTGAAAGCGTCGTGAGCGGGAGGGTCAGTCCGGAGTGATGCCGGCCCGGACGGCGAGGACGGCGAGGCGGATGCGGTTGTCTCGGCCCGTCTTCGTCATCAGGCTCGCCACGTGTGTCTTCACCGTGGTGACCCCCAGGTGCAGCCGGTCGGCGATCTCCTTGTTGGACAGGCCCACGCCGAGCAGGCCGAGTACCTCCCGCTCGCGCGGGGTGATGGCCGGCGCCGGGATGTCCGGTCCGGCGTCGGAGGCGGAACGGGTGTGAACCGCTTGGGCGACGATGCGGTCCAGGGTGTCCCGGCTGAAGGGCGCCTCCCCGTCAGCGGCCCGGCGTACGGCGTTGAGGAGTTCGGCGGGTGGGGTGTCCTTGACGAGGAAACCGCAAGCTCCGGCGCCAAGCACCGGATACAGGTGATCGTCGTCGTCGAACGTGGTGAGAGCGACGACCCGGGCAGCGGGGCGAGCGGCCAGGATCCGGCGGGTGGCCGTGATGCCGTCCATGCCGGGCATTCTCAGGTCCATGAGGACGACGTCCGGAGCGAGGCGTTCAGCCAGTCGTACCGCCTCCGCGCCGTTGTCTGCCTCGCCCAGGATCTCGATGTCCGCAGCCTGCTCGAACAGCATGCGCAGCCCCATGCGGACAAGCTGCTGGTCGTCGACGACGAGGACGCGGATCACGGCTGGGGCTCCAAGGTGGATGCGATGGCGGGCAGTTCGGCTGTGAGCCGCCAGCCCCGGGCCGTGGGTCCCGCATCGAGTCGGCCGCCGAGCAGGTCCACACGTTCACGCATGCCGGTCAACCCATGTCCGGAAGGGCCCGGGGCCGGTGGTCGGGCCCTTCCGGCCCCATCGTCGTGGACCGTCATGTGTATGACGTCGTCGGCCACCCGAACGGCGAACTCGGCGTGTGCGCCCGGCCCGGCGTGCTTGACCGCGTTGGCCAGGCCCTCCTGGGCCAGGCGGAGCACGGCCAGGCCGCGTACCGCGTCGAGCCGCCCGACACCGGGGTCCACGGAAGCGGTGACGGCCAGACCGGTTCGGCGGCTGCGCTCAACGACCGACTCCAGAGCGGCCGGCAGTGCCCCGGGCGTGACCAGGGAGCCGGTGTCGGGGCCGGTACCGTCCGGGATGCGTAGTACGGCCACCAGGCGGCGCAGATCGGCCAGTGCCGTGTTGCCACTGGAGTGCAGGTCGTCGAGGACATCGGTGATCCGCGGGTCGGTGTTGCTCGTGGCGGCGACGACATGTCGGGCGACTCCGACCCGCAGCACCATGGAGGAGACGTGGTGGGCCACAAGGTCGTGCAGCTCGCGCGCGATGGCGGTGCGCTCCGCCGCGCGGGCGGCCAACAGCTGTTGCTCCGCGCGGAGCTCCTGCTGTTCCGCGTGCTCGCGGGCGTGGCGTGCGGCGTTGCGGGTCACTCGCACGTACGCGCCCATGAGCAGCGGCAAGCCTGCGACGATGCCCATCTTGTAGAGCACTGAAAGGAGGTCGCCGGGCAGATCGGCAAGGCGGTTCGCGGCGACGGCGAGTGCCAGTGCCACCGCCCCGGCAGCGAGGCGGCGCGCGGACTGCCGTACCGCCAGCTCGAAGAGAGTCACGGCGGCCAGCGCCTTCAACGAGGAAACGACGCCCGTGCCCAGCGCGTGTGCGGCGACGAGCAGACCCGACTGCGCAAGGAGCGCGCTGAACGTCCACTTGCCCGAGGCCAGGCACAGCACGAGCCCGGCCGTGGCCAGGCCCCAGTCCCGCGCCCCGGATGGCCGCTGCACCAGCAGGAAGTCACCGAGCAGGACGCCCGTGATCACCAGGACGCGTATGACGGCGAATCTCCTGTCGAAGGCAAGCTCGATCCAAGATCGGTTCACGCGGCCCACGATAGACGGACGCTGGTGTGCCGGGGGTCCTGCCGTGGGAGGAGGACAAGTCCTTCCACCGGCCGCGATGTCCGGCCTGCGGACGGAGTCGGGCGCCAAGGCGGGCTGCGAGTGTGATCGGCATGGATACGAACGCGAACACGGACACGGGTACCAACGCGCATACGAAGGTCGCGGCCACGGGACGGAGGTCCCTCCTCGGCGGTGCGATCGCCCTGGGCGTGGCGGGCGCGGCCTTCGGTACCACCGCCCACGCGGCCGGCGCTCAGTCCGGTTCCCGCACCCATCGCGGCCGCTTCGAGGGAAAGGCGGTGCTTATCACGGGTGCCACCTCGGGTATCGGCAGGGCGACGGCGAAGGCGTTCGCCGCGGCGGGCGCCCGGGTCGGTTTCTGTGGCAGGCGAGAGGGTTTGGGGCGCCAGGTGGAACGGGAGATCCGGGAGGCGGGTGGCGAAGCCAGCTACATCCAGGCTGATGTGAGGATAGCCGCCCAGGTGGAGAGTTTTGTGAACCAGGTCGCGAGCCGCTACGGCAGCATCGACGTGGCCTTCAACAACGCCGGCATCGGCAGCGGAAAGCTGCCCCATGAGATGAGCGTCGAGGAGTGGGATGACGTCCAGGCCACCAATGCCCGAGGCGTGTTCCTGGCGATCAAGTACGAGATTCCGCACATGCTCAGGGCGGCAGGCGGCGTCATCATCTGCACCTCGTCGTCGGCGGCCGAACAGGCGCGGCCGAACGGTGCCGCCTACTCCGCGAGCAAGCGGGCGGTGCAGGGCATCGTGAAGTCAGCAGCGCTCGCCTACGGGCCCAAGGGAATCAGAGTCAACGCTCTGCTGCCCGGCACCACCGACACCCCCTTCGTCCGCCCGCCGGACATCCCGGACGCGGACTGGGCGAAGTACAAGCAGGCGTTCGGGCCACTGAACATCGACGGTCTCGAGCGGATGGCCCAGGCCGAGGAGATCGCACACGCGGTGCTCGGGCTGGCCTCCGACGACTTTCCGTACATGACGGGAGCGTCGGTCGCCGTGGACGGAGGAGCCACCGCCGGCCGGAAGATGATCCAGCCGAGCGGCGCCTGACGTCCGTTGCCTGGCTGAGAAGCCATATCTCAACCGATCTTGGAACGTGCAGATTAAACGGAAATCCCTGGGGTGATCTTCCGGCGGTGCGCGCATGAAGGCAGGGCCTCCTGGTAGCTCGGCGGTGCGACCCCATTCCGAGCGGTTCCTGGGGCCCTGTTGTTCCGGGTCGTCGGCGGGGTTGCTCGAGGGGCGGCGAGCTCGCGGGGCGGATCGTCTGCACGGGGCATGCTGGCCACATCGATTGTCAGTGGTGGGTGAGAAGGTAGGAGCATCGAAAAGGAAAAAGGGGGAGCGTCCATGTCCGGAACCCAGAACTACATCAATCACGTTGCTCTTGTGCTGGATGCGAGTTCGTCCATGTCACATTTGAGCGGCAAGGTCGTCGAAGTCGCCGACCAGCAGATTGCGTATCTGGCCCGACGATCGAAGGAACTGGACCAGGAAACCCGCGTCACGGTCTACGTCTTCGCGGACAAGGTGGAGTGCGTCATCTACGACAAGGACGTGCTGCGTATGCCGTCCCTGAAGCAGCTTTACCGAGTCGGTGGAATGACGGCTCTGCTGGCGGCCACACTGAAGTCGCAGCGGGAGCTTGCGCAGACCGCTCAACTGTACGGCGACCACAGCTTCCTGACGTTCGTACTGACCGACGGCCAGGAGAACGCAAGTCATCGCTGCCCGGATGCCCCTACCAAAAACCCACGCGAACTCGTGCAGGCCGTGGCCAAGCTGATGCAGACGCAGGAGGACAACTGGACGCTGGCCGTCCTTGTGCCGGACCAGATGGGCAAGCGCGAGGCCATGCAGTGCGGCTTCCCGAAGGACAACATCGCCATTTGGGACGCCACGAGCACACAGGGCCTGGAGGAGGCAGGGCAGGTTATCCAGCAGGCCACCGAGAACTTTATGATGGGTCGGGCCCAGGGAATCCGGGGATCGCGGGCGGTGTTCTCCACCGGTGCGGAGGCGGTCAACAAGGACACCATCAAGGCGGCCGGTCTCACTCCGGTGAATGCGTCGGAGTACCAGCTGATTCCGGTGGCTCGCGAAGCGGCGATCCGGGAATGGGTCATCGAATGCGGGCACACCTACCGTACCGGTGGTGCGTTTTATCAGCTCAGTAAATCGGAGAAGATCCAGGCGCGGAAGCAGATCGCGGTGCTGGAGAAGAAGACGGACCGGGTGTACGCGGGGCCGGAGGCCCGATCCCTGCTCGGCCTGCCGGACACGGAAGTTCGCGTGAAGCCGGACCACAACGACGACTTCACGATATTCGTGCAGAGCACCAGCGTGAACCGGAAGCTGGTACCGCACACGCGGCTGCTGCTCATGATCTGAGGCGACGCGGGCTGGGAATCGAGCCCGGCCCATCGAGGTGAGCGAGGGGCCGCGACCCCGTTGTCGGGGGCGCGGCCCCTCCAAGCGACTACCGCTGTGCGGCAGCCTGGTGCGCATGGCGACTCACATCGCCGATCAGGTTGATGCGGACCCGTCGCTCCACGAAGCGCCACTGCCCCTCACGGCGCTCGAAGCGGTCACGGTACCGACCGGCGGCGATGGGTTGCAGCGGCAGATGGGGCAGCGCCTGGAACACGGTGACGTACGAACGCGAGACCGCCGTGCCCGCCTGTTCGTCGACCTCGATGGCCACGTTGGTGGTGACATGCTGGGTTCGCGGCGTGCCGTCGGCGTAGACGATCAGAGTGTCCTGGAACATCTTCTCGATCGCGTCGCGCCCGCTGACCGGCTCGCCAACGCCCGTGAAGGTGGCTTCGGCGAGAAGTACTCCGAGTCCGGCGAAATCACCGTCGTCCACGAGTTCGGCGTAACGTGCGATCAAGTTCTCGATAGCCCGGTAGCTCAACCTCGGATCGGCGGGCATGCCGATGGATGTGGACATGGTCCCCTCCAAGCGAACAGCGGATGACAGACAGAAGTTGATATGAATCAACCTCAGGTAGCCTGATCACACGAGATCAACTTCGCCCTCCCAACGGGACAGACCCGTTGTCGTCAATGTGTGAAGGTGACACTGATGTTGGACTACGGCCTTGACATGTCCAGCATAGAGCACGACCTTGCTCTGCCCGACTTGGTGGCTGAAGGAGATGAACTCGACGCGCTGGTATCAGGGCAGACCGACTGGACGAAGCCCACACCGGCAGCGGGGTGGACGATCGCCCACCAGATCGCTCATCTTGCTTCAGCGGATGCGAACGTTCTCATCGCCATACGGACCCCGGATGCGTTCGACGCCGTGCTGAAG
The DNA here is from genome assembly GCF_000147815.2 of Streptomyces violaceusniger Tu 4113. Lineage (NCBI taxonomy): Bacteria > Bacillati > Actinomycetota > Actinomycetes > Kitasatosporales > Streptomycetaceae > Streptomyces > Streptomyces violaceusniger. The sequence continues at coordinate 5,322,570 of NC_015957.1, forward strand.
CAGGCAGAGGCCGCAGGCAGCCAATACGCCGATATCGACGCTGCCGCCGGAGCGGCCAAACCGCGATCAGCGCTGCTGGAACAATGGCGCGCCGGCCGAACCGAGGTGGCGGCGGCGCTGCGTGACATTCCACTGGACCATGGGTTTCCGTGGTACGGCTCGCAGCTGACCGCGGCGCTCATGGTGCCGCTTCGACTCATGGAAACGTGGGCCCACGGGCAGGACATTTTCGATGCGCTGGGTGTCTCACGCCGTCCCACGGGGCGGCTCCGGCATGTGGCCTCGTTGGGAGTGATAGGGCGAGAGCTATCCTTCTATGCTGCCCAGTTGCCTGTGCCGGAAGAGCCTTTCCGTGTCGAGCTGACTGGTCCCGACGGCCAGACCTGGGCGTGGGGTCCGGAAGACGCCATGCAGCGGGTTCGGGGCAGTGCCCTCGACTTCTGCCTTCGCGTCACCCAGCGCAGGTCCCGAGCCGAGACCGACCTCACGGCGGTCGGCAAGGATGCGCAGAAGTGGCTTGATATTGCTCGCGTTTTCCTCTGAAGGGACAAGAGCATGTTCCCGGCTGTGTGATCAAGCGCAGGATGAGGAAGCCAATGCCTCTTTGGAGGATGGCGCGGGACGGGCACCGGAGCGGGTGGCGCCGACGCTGGCCACGACCACGAGAACCAGGCCAAGTGTCGCAGCCGTCCCGGGGCGCTGGCCGAGAACGAGCAGACCGACCATGAGGGCGATGGCGGGTTCAAGGCTCATCAGAGTGCCGAACGCGGATGCGGTCAGACGACGCAGGGCGAGAAACTCGAGAGCGAAGGGGATGACGGGACTGAGCACCGCCAGAACCAGCATGGTCCACAGCGCTGACCACGTGTGACGTTCGGCGAGATCCGGGGCGGCGAGGGTTAGCCCCAGCACCGCTGCGACCGGCATGGAGACAGCCAGTCCGTTCAGCCCGGTGACGCGATCACCGACCCGTTGGGTCAGCAGAATGTACGCGGCCCAGCACCCCGCAGCGAGCAGCGCGCTCCCTACCCCCACCGGGTCGGCGCCGCCATGCCAGGGTTCGGTCAGCAGCACGACGCCCGTCGCCGCCGCGGCCGCCCAGACGAGGCGTCCCTTCCTCGGGCCGAAGAGGGAGACGGTGAGCGGTCCCAGGAATTCCAGTGCGCTTGCGGTCCCCAGCGGGAGACGGGCGATGGCCAGCATGAAGAAGACCATCATTCCGGCGGTCACGAGACCGAGCACCATGCAGGCAAGAAGATCCCGGGAGCTGAAGTCACGAGGCCGGGGGCGGATGGCGACCAGCAGAATCAGCCCCGTGCAGCCCAGGCGCAGCCCTGCGGTTCCCAGCGCGCCGAGCTGTCCGAACAGCGGAACCGTCAGAGCCGATCCGAGCTGCACGGTACACATCGAGGTGGCAGCCATGAGCACACCGGCCGCGGCGCCAGGATGGCGCGCGCGAGGGGAAGGAAATGCCTCAGGCGGTTCGGGAACGTTCATGGGCTCAGTACAGATCCTCGACACTGTTCACGTCCACGTGTCGATCCTGAATGATTCGTTCGACGTTCATAAACAATGGAGGGATGGAAACACGCCGCCTGCAGATGCTGGCCGAGCTGGCCCGGCGAGGCTCGATGCGCGCCGTGGCCGAGGCCACCGGCACCACCACCTCGACGGTTTCTCAGCAGGTCGCCGCTTTGGCTCAGGACATGGGCACGGCACTGATCGAGCCGCATGGACGCAGGGTCAGGCTCACGTCGGCGGGCCGCCGTCTGGCGGAACACGCCGTGACGATCCTTGCGGCAGTCGAGGCCGCACAGCGGGACTTGAGTCCCGACGCCCCGCCGACCGGCACAGTGCGCGTCGCAGGCTTCGCCACGGCCATCCGAGCCCAACTGCTGCCCATCATCAGCGGTCTGTCCACCAGCCATCCCCAGCTCAGCATCCTGGTCCGTGAGCACGAACCCGCAGAAGCACTCCAGCTGCTGGCCAACGACGAGGCCGACCTCGCGCTCACCTACGACTACAACCTGGCACCGGCCGAGCCGGACCCCGCGGTCGCGATCACCCCGCTGTGGACCGCTCCCTGGGGTCTGGGCATTCCTGACAACGTCGCCCGTCCCTCGGCACCGGGCACCCCGGAGGTCTTCCGCTGGTTCCGCACGGCGGATTGGATCGGCAACTCGCGCAACACCGGCGACGAGACCGTCATCCGGACACTCGCCTCCATGGCCGGCTTCACCCCCCACCTCACTCACCAGGCGGACAGCCTCGACCTCGTACAGGGCATGATCGCGGCAGGGATGGGCGTGGGGCTGCTGCCGATGGGCACCTCCACGCTGCCCGGTGTCCACCTGGTGCCGCTCACCGCGCCGGACGTTGTCCTGCGCGCCTTCGCCGTCGCCCGCCGGGGTCGCGACGGCTGGCCTCCGCTGGCCCTGCTGACCGACCTGATCTTTCGGCAGTCAGCGCAGAGCGCATAGTCTCGACGTGCAGTACGGCGACGCCTCGGCCGCGTCGGCGGCTGCTGCCTGTCCCTCCGCCTGGAACGCCTGTTCCAGGGCCTCTCCGAGAGCTCACCTTGCCGGTGAGACCGGCCGCCGCCCTCCCGCCAGGCGCCCGGCACTCCCAGCCGCTGCGCCGACTCGCCCCCGCGCGGGGCCGCCCTGGTGTGCGCGTCGAGGCAGTCGGCGCGGCCGTTCATCCGCGACCGGGTCGAGGTGGCCGACCTGTCCGCCTACGAGGACTTCCACGCCCACCAGTTGGCCAGCCTGCCCGGCGTGGCCACGGTGACCAGCTACGTCACCTTGAAGACGCTCTCCGCCGACCCCGTCTGACCGGGCCGCGCCACCCCGGCGGGTACGTGGCCTGTTCATCGACAACCGTTCGGCAGCAGCTGCGGCTGATTCTGCGAGTCCCACCCGTCGGCGTAAGCAGGTCCATCGCAACCGACGCCCGCGCGGCCAGGACAGGGCCAGTAACAAAAATGTGGACTGACCGGCCGGGACATGAGGAAGCGGCGTACATCGGCAGTGGTCCAGGACAAGGCGTTTCGGCCGACTACCACAGGCGCTCGCGCCCACGGTAGCCACGCGTTCGGTCCCGACACCCGCACCGTCCGGCTTACCGCGTGCCGGTGGATGTGACCAGGCGGCCGCCGACGAAGGTGAGCGTGGGGTTGAAGTCGCGCAGGGTGTCGCCGGGGCAGCGGGCAGGGTCCCGCTCCCAGACGGTGATGTCGGCGAGACGGCCGGGGGTGAGGGTGCCGCGCAGGTGCTCCTCGCCGGTGAGGCGGGCGGCGTTGGTGGTGTGCAGAGTGAGGGCCTCGTCGTAGGTGATGGCGTGCTCGGGGCCCTTGACGCCGATGACGGTCTGCCGAGTGGTCATGCCCCACACGGAGCGCATAGCCCCGAACTGGCCGACGGGGAAGTCGGACCCGGCACTGACCTGGGCGCCCAAGTCGACCCAGCCGCGGGCGGGGAAGAGCCGCGCGACGCGCTCCGGGCCCCAGAAGCCCTCCTCCACCTCGGCGGTGTCGTGCAGCAGCGGCTGCTGGATGGTGATGGGAACACCCAACGCGACGGCGCGGGCGTGCTGTTCGGGGCCGGCCAGGCCGCCGTGCTCCATCACCAGCGTGCCGGCGGGCAGCCCGGGATTGCGGTCGAGGACGCGTTCGTAGACATCCAGGAGGGTGCGGACCGCGCGGTCGCCGTAGGCGTGCGTGCCGACCCGCCAGCCGCGCCGGACCACCGCCTCGACCGCGTCGACCAGGGCGTCCTTCTCCCAGATCAGCATCCCGGAGAAGGAGTGGTCGCAGGCGTACGGCTCCTCGGTGGCCCCGGCCTCCAGGCCGCCGTCGAGGCCGAACTTCACACCCCACACCGACAGCCACGGGTCAAAGTCGTCACGCCACTCCTCCATGACGTCGAGCAGGTCCTCCACCTGGGCCGCGCTGGTCAGTCCGAGCGCCGAGATCAGCGCCCGTACCCGGGTGCTGAGCGCCCCCGCCTCACGGGCGGCCAGGAGCACCGCGTAGTCCTCAGGCGTGACCGCGCAGTCGCGTACGGTCCCGATGCCCGTGGCGGCGTAGTCGCGGCTGGCCAGGCGCAGTCCGTCGATGCGTTCGGCCCGGTCCGGGGCCGGGACCAGGTGCTCCACCAGGTACAGGGCGTTGTCGATCAGCCGGCCGTCCGGCTTGCCGTCGGCTCCGCGGCCGATGGTGCCGCCAGGCGGTACGGGGGTGTCCTCGGTGATGCCCGCCAGGCGCAGCGCGTAGGTGTTGACGACGTCGTTGTGGCCGCCGCGCTTGACCAGGACCGGGTGCCGGTCGGTGGCCCGGTCCAGTTCGGCCGCGCTGGGCATGCGGCGCTCGGCCAGGTTGAGTTCCTGCCAGTTGGTGGTGGTGCGAATCCACTCGCCGTCGGGGGTGACGGCGGCCCGCTGCCGGATCAGGTCAAGGAACTCGGGGATGTTCCGGGCCCGGTGGACGGGGACGTCATGGGCACCGAGCGCCGCGAAGATCAGGTGGGTGTGCGTGTCGTCGAAGGCGGGCAGCACGGTGGCACCGGGCAGGTCATGGACTTGCGTGTCCACGCTCACCAGGTGGTCAAGGCCGTTGGGGTCGGCAGACACGGCCGCGATACGGTCGCCTCGCACGGCCAGTGCCCGCTGTGGGGCCTGACCGGGCACCAGGGTGTGCACCGCGCCGGCGCGGATCAGCAGGTCGGCTCCGTGATCAGTCATCGTCTTCTCCCTCTTGTCGCAGGTGTCGGATCCCGAACGTGTCGTTCGGGGACGAGACTTTTGTATGAGCCGTGCCGTCATTCACCGCCAAGCTGACGGCATGTGCGCAGAAAATACGCCAGTGCAACGGCCTATCGTGCAGATATGCGACAGGTGCTCGATGTAACCGATCGGCGGATTGCGGCCGCCCTGGTCGCTGTGACCGGGATTTCTACCTTGCGGATGGGATCCATACGTTGCGGATCTCGATCGAGTGACGCTGAGTTGCGGTCAAGTTCGGAGATTGAGCCCGTTCCGGTAGCCCGTTCTGCTGCCGTGGGTGTGTGAGGGCAACGGCGGAGGTGCTGATCGCGTCGGATCTGTGTGGGCTGGAGGATCTGATCGCGCAGTTCAACGAAGATGCGGAGACGCGGGCACGGCTCCGGCTCGGTTCGGAGTGGCCGCGCCGGTGGAGTACGACGTGGCGGATCGACGGCGGCGAAGTCTCATGGCCAGTGCGGGACATGGCTCACGTTCCAGTGCTGTCGACGCAGCCGGCCCACGGTTTCACCTGGCGGCGGGCTCAGCGGCATCACCCGGGACTGCAGTACATGGTCACGACCGGGCGGGCTCATGGTTTCGAGTCGATCGAGGAGTCCCGTCTGCTGGTCGCGCTCGACTTCCTCAAGGCGTCGGAGGTGCTGTCGCAGCTGTTCCGCCTGGACTTCGAGCATGTCGACGGAAAGTCCTGGCATGTCCCGGATTTCCTGGCGGTGGTTGATGGCCGGATGTTGCTGTTGGACGTGCGTCCGGCTCGTCTGGTCAAGGCGAGCGATGCGTTGAAGTTCGCGGCGGCCCGGGAGACGGCGGCTGCCTGCGGATGGCGCTATTGGGTGGTGACCGGCTGGCGCCAGCACGTCTTCAGCGTGCTGGATCACCTGTCGTCGCGCCGCCGGCCCGCGCGGGATCTGCTCGGTATGAGGGACCAGGTGCTGTCCGCGCTCGGGGCACAGACGATGCCGTTCGGGCAGCTGGCGGAGAGCGGCACACGGTTGCCAGGCCGATGCCGAACCCGGCGGCGAGCCGGGTGTAGGTGTCGCCGCAGCGTAGCGGGGCGAGGGCAAGGAGGGCCTGCCGTCCCGGCGTCAGGCGCAGCCGCGGCTGCCGATCCGCTGCCGGTGGACGGCGAGTTGGCGGGCGAGGAAGCGTAAGGCCGAGCTGGACAGGTCGATCGCTGACGGGTACACAAGCACCGAGGCTCCTGGTGTTGCGGACCCGTCTACCAGGAGCCTCGCCACGTCCACCAGCCGGCCCTCGAGCCTCACCCACCGCCAGGGCGGAGGGCTCAGTCTGCTCCCTAACCGAGCCGCGCGCCGAGTTCGGTGGCGGCGGCGGTGACAGCGCCGCTGAGGAGGGCGAGTTTGGCGTCGGCCCGCCTCGCCGGGCCGGATACGGACAGCGCACCGCAGGCCACGCCCTGCCGGTTCCGTACCGGGGCGGCCACCGCGCAGAGGTCCCATTCGCTTTCCTCCATGTTGGTGGCGTAGCCGGTCTCCCTTACCTTCTGGAGCTCGGCCTCAAGCGCCCGGCGGGTGCTCACCGCGCGCTCGGTTCCGCCTCGCAGCCGCGCGCCCGGATAGCGGCGCCGCAGCTCTTCGCGGGAAAGCTCGGCGAGCAGAGCTTTCCCTGCGGCAGACGCGTGCGCCGGTCCTCGCTGCCCGGTACGCAGCCCTGCACGGATCACCTGCTGGCTCTCCACGCCTTCGATGAAGACGGTCTCTGTGCCTTCCAGTACGAGCAGATGCGCGGTCTCGGAGGTGTCTTCGACGAGCTTTTCCAGCAGGAGACGTGCTTCGTCGCGGAGGGAGACTGCTCCCATCACGGCGATGCCGAGCCTGGCCAGGGCGGGCCCAGGTCCGTAACCCTTGGTCTGGGCGTCCTGGCGGAGCAGGTCGCGGGCCTGCAGGGTGGTCAGCATCCGATGAGCGGTCGACCTGGCCACTCCGAGCTCGGCGGACACGTCGGCAACTCGCAACGACGGGTTGTCCACCAGCATCAGCAGGATCCGCGCGGCGTTGTCGATCGATTCCACCGGGTAAGCGGCCGGCACTGCCACAACCCCTCCATCTCGCCGTCGTCACTGCGGCGCGGCTGTTCTGGTGATCAGAATTTGGATTTCGCCTGCCAGAATAACCGCAGTCCCCCCTCGACGTCTCGGCGGATCTCGCGAATCAGTCCGCAGCCGTGTTGGTGGTGCGTCACGGCGCCGCCGGAGGCGCCGGAGCCGCCTTCGAGCAACTTCCGCGAGCGGGTTGCAGCGGGTCCTTTCCGCCGGTCGGCGTCACCGCCGTGGCCGCCATCCCGCCGATGTACCACCTCATCTTGTTCTGCTGGGCAGAGCGCCTGCCGTCCAGGAGAACATCACCGTTGACCACGTACGGGGGTCGGGTTACTGTGCAGAACATGATCTGTCTTGCAGAACGCTGCCACGGAGGAGCGCCGTGACGACTCCGACACCGTCCGTCGCGGAACTCGGCCATGTCGGCCTGCGCTGTCACGACGTGAGCAGGCAACTCGCGTTCTACACCGAAGTCCTCGGACTGACGGTCACCGACCACGACGAGCGGCTGGGCATCTGGTTCCTGTCCGCCCGGCCGGACACCGAACATCACGAGCTGCTCCTGGCCGAGGGGCGGGACGCGCCGGTCGGCATCAAACTCATCCAGCAGGTGTCGTTCCGGTGCGCGCGCTTCGAGGACGTCCTCGGCTTCCATCGGCGTTTCCGGGAGCACGACGTCCGGCTCGACATGATCGTCTCGCACGGCAATGCCGTCGGCGTCTACTTCTACGATCCGGAGGGCAACCGGTGTGAGGTCTACTGGCAGACCGGGTTCGTGGCACGACAGCCCTTCGTCGAGCACATCGACATCGAGACCGATCTTGAGGAGCTTCTGGACGCCATCCGGGCTTCGGTCGAGCGCCACGGCGCGACGGGTTTCACCGAGGAGAGTTATCGCGCCTGGACGCGCGAACAAGCGATGCCAGCCGATGGCGCCGCAGCCAAGGAGGTATGGCAGTGAAGTTCGTGCGCTACGCGGACGGCACGTCCTCACGCGTCGGCGTGGTGGACGGTGACCTGCTCCGGGTCGTCGACGGTCTGGCGGACCTGCTGCCTCTCATCGAGGCCGGCGAGGCCGAGTTGCTCGCTGCCGGACGGACCGCGCTGCGGCGTGGCGCGACCGTGCCGCTTCCGGACATCGTTCCCCTGTCGCCGATCGCGACGCCTCCGACCGTCCGCGACTTCTACGCCTTCGAACAGCATGTCCGGGCAGGGCGCGCCTGGCGGGGCCTCGAGATGGAACCGGACTGGTATGAGCTGCCCGTCTTCTACTTCTCCAGCCCCTACGCCGTGATGGGCTGCGGGCCGGTGCCGATGACGCCGGGTGCGGAGCGTTTCGACTTCGAGCTGGAGGTCGCCGCGGTGGTGGGGCACGGCGGCCGCGACCTGACCGCCCAGGACGCCGAACACGCCATCGCCGGTTACTGTGTGCTCAACGACTGGAGCGGCCGGGACGTTCAGCAGCGCGAGATGAAGCTGTCGATGGGGCCGGTGAAAGGCAAGGACACCGCGACGAGCCTCGGCCCGTACTTCGTGACCCCCGACGAGATCGCCGACTTCCGCGAGAGCAACGGATACCGTCTCGAAATGACCTGCACGGTCAACGGTGCCCCCTACTCCCGCGCCCTGTGGTCAGACATCCACTGGTCGTTCGGCGAGATGATCGCCTACGCCTCCCGCGGCGCCGAAGTGAGGCCGGGCGATGTGATCGGCTCCGGCACCTGCGGCACCGGCTGCATCCTGGAGCTCTCCCGCACTCACGACTCGGCGACCTACCCCTGGTTGCAGCCGGGCGACGAGGTCGTCGCGGCGATCGAAGGTCTCGGCGAGTTGCGCAATACCGTCACCGGGGCGGCACCGGTCATTCCGTTGCGAACCCGCGGCGCGACAGGGCAGGAGCACGGAACACGACCGCGATTCACCGACGGAGTCGCGCGCTGATGGACGCTCCCATATCGGCGGAGGACCCGGCCAAGCTTCGGGCCGCGTTGCTGCGTGCCATGCCGTTGTCCCGAATGCTCGATTACGGCATGGACCACGGGGACGCCGTCCACCTGGCCAATGCGGCAGTCTCGGAACCGTGGCACGAAGTCGCGACTCGCCTGGCCGAGGCGCAGTTGACCCGCGCTGAGGCGGCCGCCGACCGCGGTGATGTCGAGACCGCGGTCGCGTGCTATCGCCGGGCAACGGCCTCCCTGATCTTCGCGCAGATGGCCTTCAACACCGACCACCCGGCCAAACGCGCGCTCTACGTCCGGCTCACCCGGGCCTACCAGGCCGCGGCCGAGCTCGACACCGAGTTGCGCGTGGAACGGCTGTCGATCCCGTTCCGGCAGAGCCACTGCACCGCCTGGTTCGTGAGTCGCTCCGGCGCTCGCCCTGGCCCCACGGTGGTCATTGTCGGCGGGCAGAGCGGTTGGGGCCCGGCCTTCCATCGGCAGGCCGAAGCCCTGGCCCGGCGGGGACTGTCCGCTGTCCTGCTCGAGACACCGGGCCAGGGTGATACGCGCATGGCCGGCGGACTCCACCTCGACGGGAACGTCGACCGAGCCTTCAGCGCTGCCCTCGACGCCGTGCGTGCCCGTACCGGCTACGACGGCCGGTACGGGGTGTGGGGAAACAGCTTCGGTGGACTGCTCGCCGCCCGTGCCGCGGTGCACGACAGCCGTTTCGGCGCGTGCTGCGTCAACGGGGCCGACGCGAAGCCGGAGCCACTGCCGTTCCGGACCGCACGCGAACAATCGCGGGCGCTCCTGGGCGTCGACACCGACGACGAAGCCGCGGCCGTCTTCCGCACTTTGTGGCTCGACCCGGCGGTCGAGCGCACGAGCGCCGCGATGCTCGTGCTGCACGGCGGCAACGACCCGCTGGTCAGCCTGGATCAGCAGAAGGTGTTCCTCGACCTGTCGGCGCATCCCACCCTGCGGGTTTGGGACGACGGCGACCACACCATGTACAACCACTCGGCCGAGCGCACGGAGTTTGTCTGTGACTGGTTCCGTGCCCAGCTCGGCCGCGCGTGACCCAGGCGACCACACATCCGACTCCCAACAGCTCACAAGACCATTGAGGTGACCATGAAAGCTATTGCACTCCCGCGTTACGGCGGCGCGGACGACCTGGAGCTCACGGAACAGCCGACACCGGCGGTCGCGCCCGGGGAATTCCTGGTCCGGGTCAAGGCAGCCGGAGTGAACCCGGCCGACGAAAAGATCGCCGTGGGCAATCTCGACGGCATCATGGTGACCCACTTTCCCCTCATCCCGGGCTTCGAGATGGCCGGCGTCGTCGAGGCTCGCGGTTTCGGCGCCACCGAGTTCGAGATCGGCGACGAGGTGATCGGCTTCGTCCTCAAGGACTGGGCGCAGAACGGCGCCTACGCCGAACTGGTTTCAGCCCCGGTCCGCACGCTGGCACGCAAGCCGGAGTCCTGGGACTGGCTGCATGCGGCGTGTCTGCCACTGAACGGGCTGACGGCTTACCAGGCCATCAAACGCATCAACATCAGCGAGGGCGACACCGTCCTGATCCACGGGGCCGCAGGTGGGGTCGGCTCGCTCGCCGTGCAGATCGCCGCCATCCGGGGCGCACACGTCATCGGCACCGCCAGCGAGCGCAACCACGACTACCTGCGTGAACTCGGCGCCACACCGATCACCTACGGAGAAGGACTGGCCGACCGGGTGCGCGAGCTCGCGCCAGAGGGCGTCGACGCGGCGCTCGACTTCTACGGCGGGGACGCGGTGGCCGTCTCGCGGAAGGTCTTGAAGGATCCCGCCCGGGTCGCCTCCGTGGCCGACATCACCGCTCCCGAACAGGGTGGCCAATTGGTGTGGGCACGCGCGAACGCCGACGAACTGACGGAGGTGGCTGCGCTCGCCGAGTCCGGGAAGTTGTCCGTCCCCGTGAATCGCTCCTTCCCGCTGGAGCAGGCCGCCGACGCCTGGCGGATGCTCCACGCGGACAGCCGCGCCCGCGGCCGGATCGTACTGGACATCGACGCCACCTGAGGTGATCTTCCGGCACGCACACGCTCCGGTGTAAGCGAAGGGTTGGGACACATGAAGCTTGCAGATGAACCCCGCACATCCACGACCACGCCGGATGCCGTGGATGCGGATGTCCTCATCATCGGGTACGGCCCGGTCGGTCAGACCCTGGCTGCTCTACTGGGGGCGTCGGGGCACCGCGTGCTGGTGTGCGAACGGCGGGTCGGGCGCTACGAGACGCCGCGGGCCGGACACTTCGATCACGAAATCATGCGCGTCTTTCAGTCTTTGGGCGTTGCCGACGATGTAAGGCGCATTGCCGAACCAGCTCGTGTGTATGAATTCCTCGATCCCGACGGAGGCGTGATCTCTCGGCTGCCGAGGGAATGGAGCGCTCCCTCCGGCTGGGACGCGTCGTACCACTTCTACCAGCCGGAACTCGAGGATGCCCTGGACGCGGCAGTCCGCGGAGCATCCACTGCGGACGTTCGTTTCGGTGCGGAGCTGGTCGACCTGCGCCAGGGGGCCGACCACGTGGTGGTGACGTTGGCAGACGGCGACGTCGTCACCGCTCGCTATGTGGTCGGGGCAGACGGCGCCAACAGCGCGGTACGCACGCTCTGCGGCATTCCGACGGAAGATCTCGGTTTCCGGGGCGACTGGCTGGTCGTTGACGTCCGGCCTCGGCCTGGCGCCCCGACCCTGGACATCCCGGACACCGGCCAGGTACTCGACCCCGCGAGGCCGAACCACATGGGCCGGGTGGCTCAGCGGTACTTCCGCTGGGAGTTCATGCTCGTCGAGGGCGACGATCCCACCGAGATGGTGAAGCCGGAACGCGTCTGGGAGTTGCTCAGGCCCTGGATCGGCCCACAGGAGGGGGAGGTGATCCGGCAGACTGTCTACCAGTTCCGATCCATCGTGGCCGATACGTTCCGCCACCGGTCGGTTCTGCTTGCCGGTGACGCTGCTCACGTCATGCCGCCATTCCTCGGACAGGGCATGAGCTCCGGCATCCGAGACGCCGCAACCCTCGGCTGGATGCTCGACCTCGTGCTGACCGGCGCCGCGGACCCGAAGCTGCTGGACCTGTACACGCTCTCGAGAAGGCCACAGGTCATCGACTACATCGAAGAGTCGGTGCGGGTCGGGACCGTCGTCTGCGAGACCGACCCCGTTCGTGCGGCGCAACGTCGTGAGGAGATGCGGTCGGCGACCGAGCTTCCGCCACCGTTCGAGCCGCCTGTCGGCGCAGGCTTCCGAGACGGACAACCACTGGCCGGCCACTTGGCCGTACAGCCCTTTCTGCGTACGAGCGGCGGGAAGACCGAGCGGTCCGACGACGTGCTTGGCCACGGGTTCACCCTCTTCAGCTTGGTCGAACCGGACGCGGCGACGACCGCGGCCGTCTCGGACCTCGAGCGCGCGATTGGGCTGCGGTCCGTGGTGGTCGGCGCCGAGGGGGTCCAGGAAGAGGGCGAGGCGCTGAATGACTGGCTCAAGGAGTCCGGTGTCGTGGCCGTGCTGGTTCGCCCGGACTTCTACGTCTTCGGCACTGCTACCGGGCTCTCCGAGGTGGTGGGTCTGCTCGCCTCACTTCGCGCGTGCCTGTCGCTGGTGTAGCGACGTCACACCCGCTCGCGCGGCGACCGACGACAGCCCGGATCACCTGACACACGGAGGAACCTCATGCCGAAGACGAACAACGGTATCCACTACGAGGAGCGGGGAAACGGGCCGGACGCGATCGTTCTGCTGCCCGGACTCGGGTGCTCACTCAAGTGCTGGTCCGAGGTGGCACCCCTACTCGACGGCTATCGCCTCGTTCTCATGGACCTGCCGGGCCACGCGGGCTCCATCCATGCGCCTGCCGACGGATCGAGCCTCGCCCGGATCGCCGAAACGGTGATCGATGCTTGTGATCAGCTCGGCCTCGAACGCTTCGCCCTCGTCGGTCTCTCCTTCGGTGGCGCGCTCAGTGTGCGGATCGCTCTGAACCGGCCCGGCCAGGTGTGCGCGGTCATGGCGCTCATGCCGTGGAACGCGGGGGGTACCGAGGCGGGCGATCCAGTCATCGAAGGGTTTTACAAGTCCTTCCGTGACGTCGAAGCCATAACGCAGGCCATTGGGGCCATCTCGCTGGAGCCGAGCAAGACGACCGATGTCGTGCGCACGATGACGAGTGCTGTCACAGAGCAGTTCTGGCGCAGCTGGCTCGGAACCGGTGGCGGTGCTTACACGAGCATGTTCGAGGAGCTGTCCGGGATCGCCGTGCCGGCGTGCTACGTCATCGGCGGCAGAGACACCATCGCCCCACAGGACAAGTTGATCGCCGACGTCCGTGCGATGCCCGGAGGCCGGCTGGTCTTCCTGTCGGACGCGGGACACCTCGCCCCTTACGAGTCTCCCGAGCTCGTCGCCCGGGAGATCCGCGAGTTCGTCAGCCGCTACGCGAACACGCCGTCGCCGGGCGCGGGTTCCGCGCCTAGATCCTCGACCAGCGCACGGCCGATCAGATAGAGACGCCTTTCGCTGCTTCACCCCCACGGGCATGCCCACCGCAAGGTATCGGAGGAGATCCGCCGCACGACTCCGCGACTGCGCGGAAGGTGGGGATCTCGCGCATTTTGGTCGCACTGAGCCCTCCGTCCTGGCGGTGGGTGAGGCTCGAGGGCCGGCTGGTGGACGTGGCGAGGCTCCTGGTAGACGGGTTGTCGACCAAGAGCAACCGCAACACCAGAAGCCTCGGTGCTTGTGTACCCGTCAGCGATCGACCTGTCCAGCTCGGCCTTACGCTTCCTCGCCCGCCAACTCGCCGTCCACCGGCCCCGGATCGGCGGCCGCGGCGGCGCCTGACGCCGGGACGGCAGGCCCTCCTTGCCCTCGCCCCTCTACGCTGCGGCGACACCTACACCCGGCCTGGGGCGGCCGGATAAGACGTTATCTCATTTGGATCGGTAGGCTGTCGGTCGTGGTTTCGATCGTGGAGCGGCTGGTGCCGGATGAGTTGTGGGAGCTGTTCCAGCGGGCGGTCCCGGAGGCTCCGTCGCGACCTCAGGGAGGCGGCCGACGTCGGCACGGTGACCGGGAGGTGCTGGCTGCGATCGTGTTCGTGGCCACGTCGGGCTGCACGTGGCAGCAGTTGCCATCCGCGTCATTCGGGCCGTCGGGAGCGACGGCTCACCGGCGCTTTGCCGAGTGGACAAAGGCCAGGGTGTGGGCCAAGCTCCACCGCCTGGTCCTCGACGAGCTCGGCGCCCGCCGCGAGCTGGACTGGTCCCGCTGCGCGATCGACTCGGTGAACATGCGGGCCCTGAAAAGGGGGACCTGACAGGTCCGAATCCTGTCGACCGCGGCAAGTACGGCTCGAAGATCCATCTGATCACGGAGCGGACCGGTCTGCCCCTGTCCGTCGGCATTTCGGGGGCGAACCTGCACGACAGCCAGGCGCTGATCCCGCTAGTGAAGGGCATCCCGCCGATCCGCTCCCGGCGCGGACGCCGACGACGCAGGCCGGGAAAGTTCCACGCCGACAAGGGATACGACTACGACCACCTGCGGCGATGGTTACGCGGGCGCGGCAGCAGGCACCGCATCGCCCGCAAGGGCATCGAGTCCTCGACCCGCCTGAGCCGCCACCGCTGGACCATCGAACGCACGATGCCCTGGCTCGCCGGATGCCGCCGACTACACCGCCGCTACGAGCACAAAGGCGAGCACTTCCTCGCCTTCACCAGCATCGCCTGCACCCTCATCTGCTACCGCAGACTCGCCAAATGAGATGACTTCAAGCGGCGTCACCCCGGGCCCCTGCCCGACCCGCCGCTGCCCCACACCTCATCAGGCCTTCTCACCGGACGATGCCGAGCGGTGCCCGGCGGAGCACCAGCTTCCGTGGTGCCGACAACTGACATGGCGCCAGGTCCAGGGTTCGGTGTGATGCGGCCGCCACCGAGGTCTCATGCCAGCGCGACATGGGTGCCGAAGGCCCGGGCGTGGTAGGTGAGCGGGGCACCCTTGGCGGCTTGGGTCGCCAGGACGTTGCCCAGGGCGATCACGTGGTCTCCTCCCTCGACCACTTCCGCAACCTCACAGGCCAGCCAGCCGAGGGCGGCGGATAGCCGGGGGACGTCCCGATCCACCTCCCAGGACACGCCGGTGAACCTTCCGGCGCCCTCCTTGCGCGCAAAGGCCAGCGCCAGCGCGGATTGCCCGTGTCCCAGGACATTGACCCCGAACCGCAGCGACGACTTGATCAACGCCAAGAGCTCCGAACGGCGGTCGAGGGCGATCAGAACCATGGGCGGCTGCATCGACAACGACGCGAAAGCACTGACCGTGGTGCCGTGCGGCCGTCCTCCGTCCATCGCGGTGACGACGGTCACCGGCGTGGCCACACCGGCCATCACCTCGCGGAAGGAAGACATCAGCAGCGCATTCTCGGATTCGGCCATCGCAGCTCCCTGGATGGAAAATG
This sequence comes from Streptomyces violaceusniger Tu 4113, assembly GCF_000147815.2. Classification (NCBI taxonomy): domain Bacteria; kingdom Bacillati; phylum Actinomycetota; class Actinomycetes; order Kitasatosporales; family Streptomycetaceae; genus Streptomyces; species Streptomyces violaceusniger. The sequence continues at coordinate 5,337,874 of NC_015957.1, forward strand.
GCGGTGTGCACAGAGGCGCTGGGCGACACATTCTGTCCGCCGACAGACAGGAATCTTCGGTGTTCCGCTGGTCCTACAGCTGAAGGATCAGCTTTCCGGTATTGGCTCCGGTGAACATGCCGCGAAGCAGGCTCGGAAAGTCCCCGAGGCTGCCTTCCACTACGTGCTCGGCCGAGGTCAACTTGGCTTCCGCAAGCCACTGGGCAAGTTGTCGGGTCGCCTCGGGGTAGCGGTCCTCGTAGTCGAATACGACCATGCCGGTCATCGATGCCCGGTTCACGAGCAGCGACATGTAGTTCGCCGGACCCATCGGGCGCTGGTCGTTGTACTGGGACATCGCGCCGCTGATGACGACGCGTGCCCCGCGCGCAAGCCTGGTCAGCACCGCGTCCAGGATCGGGCCGCCGACGTTGTCGAAGTACACATCCACGCCACCGGGGGCGTACTCGCGCAAGGCTTTCCGCACGTCGTCATTCTTGTAGTCGATGGCCGCGTCGAAGCCGATCGTTTCGACCAGGGTCCGGCATTTCTCCGGGCCGCCCGCGATACCGATGGCGCGGCAGCCGGTGATCTTGGCGATCTGACCCACCATGCTGCCGACGGCGCCCCCCGCGCCCGACACCACAACGGTGTCGCCCTGCTGTATGCGGGCGACGTCGAAGAGGCCGAAGTAGGCGGTGAGGCCGGTGATGCCGAGCGCACCGAGGTACGTGGTCTTCGGTGCGATCGAGGTGTCGATCTTGTGGAGGCCCGTGCCGTCGGACAGCGCGTATTCCTGAACGCCGAAGGCTCCGTAGAGCTCGTCGCCGACCGCGTATCCGGGATGCCGGGACGCGATCACCGTGCCGATCCCGCCGGCCCTCATGACGGCGCCGAGGTCCACGGGTGGCACGTAGGAGGCGCCCGGGTTCATCCAGCTCCGCATCGCCGGGTCGATGGAGATGAGATCGACCTTGACGACGACCTGCCCCTCGCCCGGTTCGGGTATCTCAGCGGTGGTGAGAGTGAAGTCGGTGTCCTTCACATCGCCTTCGGGGCGTGCGGCGAGCACCATCTGGTGATTGATGTCCATGGTTTCCCTTCGGTGATGGTCTGTCACGTCCGCCGACCGCATGATGCCCCCCGACTTGACGGCTGCGGCACGGAGCGAAAGTATAACGACTGAACTAGTAAAGCAAATGAACTACTTGAGCCGCACGTGGACGCAGCCCAAGCACTTGCGCCGAAGAGAGGTCTCCCATGCCCCACACGCTTCACGAGGCGGACCCGAACCAGGAAAGCCTCAGGGAGGCGGCGGATCGCATCCGTCTCCAAGCGCAGGCCATGGCCGCCGACAGCGAACGGGAGCGCCGGCTGGGGCCGGGGCTGATCGATGCGCTCCGTGACTCCGGGCTGATGCGCTGCGGAGCGCCCGAGGCTCTCGGAGCCGCGCAGGCCCCGCCCGCTGTGTCACTTGAATGCGCCGAGACGATCGCACGCGGCGACGCCGCCACCGGCTGGTGCGTCTCGATCGCTCTCACCAGCAGCCTGCTCGCGGCGTACCTTCCGGAGAAGGGCGCCGCCGAGACTTTCGGTGACCCGCGCGCGATCGCGGCGGGCGTATGGGCGCCGCGGGCCAAGGCCCGCCCGGTCGACGGAGGCGTGGTCGTCTCCGGCCGCTGGTCGTTCTGCAGCGGGATCACGCATGCGGACTACTTCTTCGGCGGCTGCGTCCTGGACGACGGCCGTGGCGACAAGGACGGTGCGCCGACGCTCCGCGCGGTCGGGATCCCGGCCGAGGAGCTGCGGATAGTCGACACCTGGCACACGTCAGGCCTGCGCGCGACGGGCAGCCATGACGTCGTGGCCGAGGAGGTGTTCGTTCCCGCGCACCGCGTACTGGCGCTGGACGACGGTCCGCTGATCGACGCTCCGCTGTACCGCTTTCCGATCTACGGATACTTCGCGCTGTCCATCGCCGCGGCCGCGCTGGGCAACGCACGCGGGGCCATCGATGACCTCATGGACCTCGCGGGCCACAAGGTCGCCACCGGCTCGCGGCGAACCCTGGCGGAGAAGGCGACCACGCAGGCCGCCGTGGGACAGGCGGAGGCCGCCTTGCGCGCCGCGCGCGCCTTCTTCTACTCCGCCATCGACGACGCCTGGCAGGCGGCGTGCACCGCGGACGAGGTGGCGCTCGGCCTTCGCACCGGGTTGCGCCTGGCAGCGGCCCACGCCGCTCGCACCTCGGCGGAGGTTGTCCGCGCCATGTACGACCTCGGCGGCGGATCGGCGGTCTACGAAAGCTCGCCGCTCCAGCGCCGCTTCCGGGACGCGACCACCGCCACCGCCCACCTCCAGGTGAGCCCGGCCACCTGGGAGACGACCGGCCGCATCCTGCTCGGCCTCCCGACGAACGTGGCGGCGCTGTGAGGCGGCGATCGCTCGGCGTGGTGCTTCCGTACTGGCTGGACCGGCCCGACCTGGAAGCCCTCGGGATCGCCCACCAGGCGAGTGAATGCGGCTTCGAGCGGCTGTGGCTCGGCGAGATGGCCACCTTCGACGTGTTCGCCCTCGCCACCGCGGTCGCCAACAGCACCTCGATCCCCCGGCTGACGGTCGGCCCGCTCGCCGTCGGTGTGCGCTCCCCCGTCGCCATCGCCATGGGGGCCGCCAGCGTCGCAACGCTGACGGGCACACACGTGGATGTGGCACTGGGAGCCTCCAGCCCGCACATCGTCTCCGACTGGCACGACCGCAGTTGGAGCGGCAACCCGCAGCGCACCAGGGAATCGGTCACGGTGCTGCGTGAACTCCTCGGTGGAGGGCGGGCCGCATTTTCCGGCCGGCACATCCGCACGCGGGGCTTCCGGCTCCGCCAGCCGCAGCCGGACTCCACGATCAGCGTCGCGGCGTTCGGACCCCGCATGACGCGCGTCGCGGCGGAGACCGCGGACGAGGTCGTGCTGAACCTGGTGCCGCCGGAACACATCGCCGAGGTCCGCGCGTCGATCGACGCCTCCGCCGAGGCCCGCGGGCTGCCCTCACCACGGCTCGCGGTGTGGGTCACCTGTTCCGTCGAGCCGCATCCGGCCACCCACCATCAGCTCGCCTCGCAATTGGCCGTCTACCTCCGCCCACCGGGATACGGCGAGATGTTCACCGAACTGGGCTTCGGCAGCCTCGTCCGCCAGGCGCGTTCCACCGCTGGACGCCATACGCTCGTCCCAGAGATTCCCCCCGAGCTTCCGGCGGCCGTCGGCGCGATCGGCTCAGGACCTGAAGTACTGCGACGTATCGAGAGCTACTTCAACGCCGGCGCCGACCACATCGGGCTGGTCCCCACGACGGCGGACGACCCCGACGGCGCCAAGACCTTGGGCTTCATCAGGGAACACGCCCCGGACCTCGTCTCAGGGCCGATCGGGGCGAAGCAGCCGGTCAACGGAGACGGGATACGATCACTCGGTGACGGACACCCCTGAGGCGCAGCCACCGGATTCGCGCGGCGACGACTCGGTCACGCGGACACTCAACCTGGTCGGCGAGCGATGGACGATGCTGATCCTCCGCGAAGCGTTCTTCGGTGTGCAGCGTTACGGACAGTTCGCCCAGAACCTGGGCATTCCGCGCCCCACCCTGTCGAACCGGCTCGGCAAGCTCGTCGACGTCGGCCTGCTGATCCGGGAGCGCTACGCGGGCGGCCCGATCCGCAGCGACTACGAATACCGCCTCACCCAGGCCGGCCTCGATCTCTTCCCGGCGATCCAGATCTTGATGGAATGGGGCAACACCTACCTCCCGGACGACCCGGCGGGCAGCGGATCCACGGTGGCCTGGACGCACGACGTGTGCGGATCGCCCACACACCCGAGGCTGACCTGCGACCAATGCGGGGAACCGGTCACCGCACACAATGTGCATCTCACGGGCGATACGCCGTGAGGTGACCTCGCCGCAGCGGCAACCTCTGCGTCCGGGTACGGGGCCGGCCCGACCGGCCCGCCCAGGGCCGGGCGAGCGTATGCGGTCCGGAGCGTATCCGCCTGGCGGGCGCGGGCTGCCGCGTGGACGCGGACGGGCCTCAAGGGTGACCTCGGCCTCGGCCGCATGCTCGGTGATGCGCTGGGCGAGCAGGCTGTGCGCCCAGCGTGACTCCGGACCGTGCCGACCGCGCAGGCGGATCCAGCCCGGGCGGCTGCCGGTGTCGGCCCAGTCCCGTGTGGGGTAACCGCGTGGCGAACTCCAGGGATATGGGAACGCGTCGGAGGCAGGGAAGCCGGTCAGCGGCTCCAGGGAGTCAGCCCGCTGTGTCTCGACGTCCACAGCGGGGTGCCACCCTCCGTGCCGCAACCGTGGCCAGCCGTCGGCATCCCACGTCACAGCTTGGATCGCCGTCTCACGTCCGAGGGTGCAGCGCGGACCGTGCGGAGTGTGCAGCGGGCGTGACGCCAAGTGGCTGAGGAACCACTGGCCCTGGCCGGTCCGGACCAATTCGGCGTGTCCCGCCTTCTGGAGCGGCAGCGAGGGGTCGTCGCGAGAGGTGAGCAGGGGGCGGTCGTCCATCACGTACGGGCCGCTCACCTGGTGGCTGCGCGCTGTCAACACCCCGTGCTCGAACCCCGTGCCGCCATCGGCGAGCACGAGGTAGTACCAGCCGTCCCGCTTCAGCATCTTCGGCCCCTCGACGAGTCGGTCGTGCTGAAGCAGCAGCATGGTGTCGCCGACCGGGGCGAGTGTGTCACGGTCCAGTTCCGTCGCCACGATCCCGGCGAAGCGCTGTCCGCCCGGGCGGTGGTCGTTCTGCAGATTCAAGAGCCACAGCCGGCCATCGTCGTGGAAGAGCGCCGGGTCGAAGCCGTGGCTGGGCAGGCGCCGCGGCGGCGTCCACGGTCCGGCCACATCCGTTGCGGTGGTGACGTAGGTATCGAGGTCGAAGTACGGGGTGCCCACTGAGCGCACGATCGAGTAGACGACCCAGAACCGCGTTCCGTCCCAGCTCAGCGACGGCGCCCAGATTCCGCCCGAGTCAGGAACTCCGGCGAGCGAGTCGCCGGGGGCCGCCCCGCGAACATGACCGGCGTACTCCCAGTGCGCAAGGTCACGCGACCGGTGGAGGGGAATGGTCGGAAACCACTCGAAGGAACTGGTGGCCACGTAGTACCAGTCACCGGCACGCACCAGCGAGGGGTCCGGCGCGAAGCCGCGGATCACGGGGTTGCGGGCCACCGCCCGCTGTGCCCTCTCACTCATTTGAGGGCCCCCAGTGTGACTCCGGTGCGCCAGTAGCGGCGCATCGCGACCATCATGATCGCCATCGGGAGGATGGACAGCAGCGCTCCGGTCAGCACCAGACTCGTCAGGTCGACTCCGGACTCCAGGCGCTTGCCGGACCAGTTGTACAGGCCCAGGTTCAGGGTCCAGTTCTCCTCGCCGCGCAGTACGGTGAGCGGAAGGAAGAAGGCGTTCCAGGTGTTGACGAAGGCCAGCAGAAACACCGTCGCGCCACCCGTCGTCATCATGCGCAGCACGATGCTGAAGAAGATTCTCAGCTCGCCGGCACCGTCGATGCGGGCCGCTTCCAGCAGCTCGAAGGGAACGACCGCCTCGGTGTACACCTTTGCCAGATAGACGCTGAAGGGGTTGATCAGGCAGGGGATCAGCATCGCCCACGGGGTGTCGACCATGCCGATGGCCGAGAAGAGCAGGTACAGCGGGAGAGTGAGAAGGGCGATCGGGATCAGGAACGAGCCCACCACGCACGCGAACACCGCATTGCGGCCGGGGAAGTCGAACCGTGCCAGGCCATAGCCGGTGGCCAGTGCGATCAGAGTGCCACCGAGGGAGCCGACGCCCGCGTACAGCAACGAGTTGGCCGTCCAGCGCAGAAAGATGCCGTCCTCGTAGGTGAACAGCTGCCGCACGTTGTCCCACAAGTGCCAGCCGGAGAACCAGAGACCGGTGCTCTGGTACAGCCCGGTGCGGTCCTTGGTCGCGGCGACGACCAGCCACCATACCGGGAACAGGCTGTAGACACTGGCCAGCACCAGGCCGATCAGCAGGAAGCGTTGACCGCCCCGCCCACGGGAGGCCGCGTCCGGACGGGTCATGCGCCGCACACCCCGGGCGGCAATCCGCCTGGTGGTGGTGTCCTTGCGGTCGTCGGTCAGCGCCATCAGTCGGCCTCCTTCGAAGTGAACCGGTAGAAGAGGAAGGAGGCCACGCCAAGGATCAGGGCGAGCAGTACCGACAGGGCGGCGGCGTAGTTGTAGTTGCCGGCGTTGAACGCCTGGTTGTAGATGATCATGATCGGGGTGAAGCTGTCGCTGACCGTCTGCGGGGTGACATTGCGGAACAACGCGGGCTCATTGAAGATCTGCAGCATCTGGATGATCGACAGCAGCCCGGTCAGGACCAGGGCACCGCGCACGTACGGGATCTTGATGCTGCGGGCGATGCGGATCTCGGAGGCGCCGTCCAGCCGGGCCGCCTCGAACAGCTCGCGGGGCACGCCCTGCAGTGCGGAGTAGATGATCACCATGTTGTAGCCGATACCGTGCCAGGTGAGCAGGTTGCCGATGGACGGCCACACCATCGACGGCGCGAAGAAGTTCCAGCCGAGGCCGAAGAACTCGCCGAGCGGGGTGAGCGGGCCGACCCGGGGACTGTAGAGGTTGATCCACACGATCGCGGCCACCACGCCGGGGATCATGTAGGGGACCAGCAGCAGGATCCGGAACCGGCCGGCCGCTCGGGAGGTGACCGCGTCCAAAAGCAGTGCCAGCACCAGGCTGACGACAAGCATCACCGGAATCTGGACGCAGGCGAAGACCACCACCCGCAGGACGGAGTTCATGAACGCGGAGTCGGTCAGGCCCTGTGCGTAGTTGTCGAGGCCGACGAACTCCGTGGTCCCGCCCCCGAGGCCGAGCCCGGACTGCTTCTCCAGGAACAGCGACTGGTGGATCGCGTAGCCGATCGGCAGCAGGTACAGGAAAGCGAAGCCGAGCTGGAAGGGCAACGTGAAGGCGGCGCCCTTCCAGCGCAGAGAACGAGTCATGAGTGGTGCCTCAGCCCTTGACGCTGATGCCGCGGGACTTCAGGTCGTCGACCGTCCACTTCTGCATGTGCGCCAGCAGATCGGTGGCCTTCTGCTCCTTGTTGACCACCTTGGCCCAGCCGGCCTGCAGTTCCGTGAACATGGCGGTCCAGTTCGGGCCGAAGGTCCAGTCGGTGGTGACGGTCCCCAGGCTGTCCGAGACGACCTTCTGCGCGGGCTCGTAGTTCTCGCCCAGCAGCTTCTGGGAGATCGACTCGCCGACGTACGCGTCGCCGTCGGCCAGCGCCGGCATCACACCGTTGCCTGTTTCCGGACTCGCCATCGTCTTGACCGCGTCAGCGTTGGTGGACATCCACAGGGCTGCCTCGGCCGCCCGCTCCTGATGCGCACAGCCCTTGGTCACCAGCGTGACGCCCCCGGTCAGGTTGGTGCCCGCCGGCGTCTTCGGCGCCTCGCCCTGGAAGGTCGGCCACGGAGCCACATTCCAGTCACCGAACGACTTGCTGAAGTTCTGCACCATGCCGGCCATCTGCCAGGTGGAGATCTGCCGGGTCACGGTGTCGCCGTTGTCGTAGCTGCGCTGCACGGCCGCGTAGTCGGCGAAGGACAGCTTGGCGTTGAGATCGTTGTCGATGATCTTCTGAATCACCTCGGCGGCCTTCAGACTGCCCTCGTCCTGGAAGTCGATCTTCCAGGAGTCGCCGTCGACGGCGTACCAGTGTGCCCCGGCCTGCATGGCGAGCACCTCAAGGGTGCTCGGGTCCTCACCAGCGAAGTTGGTGATCTTGATGCCGTGCTTCTTCAGCTCTTTGCCCGCGGTGACGAACTCGCCCCAGGTCACGGGGGGCTTCAGCCCGTACTTCTCGAAGACATCGGTGCGGTAGATCGTGAACTGCGGCGCCGAGCCGGTGGGGACCCCGTACAGCTTGCCCTGCACCTGGGCGCCCGGCCAGGAACCCGGGTTGAACTTGTCCTTGTCGGCATCGACGTACTTGGTGATGTCGGCCAGCGCGCCCTGCGAGACCCAACTGGTCACATACTCGGCGGTGTTCTGTACCAGGCACGGCGCGTTCCCGGCCTTGACCGCGTTGGTCAGCTGCTTCTGCATGGTCAGCTGATCGGTGACCTTCGTGTACTTCAGCCGGACGTCCTTGTGGGAGCCGTTGAATGCCTTCACGACGGCCTCCTGGCCGTTCGCCCAGCCCCAGAAGGGAAGGGTGACCGGGCCAGAGGCGCCAGAGGGCCCATCGTCTCCAGGATCCGAGCCACCGCAGGCGGTGAGCAAGCCTGCCAGCGCGATGCCCGCGACGGCGGCAGAGGCGAACCTTCTCCGGGTGCTGTGCGAGTTCATCTGACCGTGATCCTTTGGAAATAGGCGTTCTCAGAACGAGAGGACAGAGGCTCGGAAGGTGCTGGCCTGAAGCGGCGGCCGGAGAACCGTCGGCTGCTCGCAGCGGTGGAGATGGCCAGGCTCAAGCTGTAGTAACCGGTTGTCGTGAGACGGTAGGCGGTACGGGAACGCCGAGCAAGAGGCATCGATGAGTTTGTTACGCCGGCCTGTCGGCAGAGTGAGTTGCGGATGTCCGAAGTCGCGGTCTCTCGGACCACATTTGCCCAGACGAGAGCGATCTACAGGGAGAAGAGCCAAGGCCGTCCAGGCGCCTGACACGGCGACAGAAGTGAATCGCAAGGGGGTAGAAATCGTTTCCGAAACAAAGCTTCCTGGCCCGAGCGGCCGTCCCTTCCGACCGCTCGGGACCTCGCGCCCTTCCGAAGGGGGCCTTGCCCCGGAGTCATCCCTGCCGCTCTGGTGGACGTACGGACTGCCGTACGACCACGTGTGTGCCCAGCACGAATTGGTCACCGTCGCCGCCCCGGCGACCGGCGCCGCCCTCACGCCGGTCGGCCACCGCGCGCAGTGCGACGCGGCCCATCTCTTCGTACGGCACGTGCACAGTGGTCAGCTTCGGGGTCAGCTGGGAAGCCAGCGGAATATCGTCGTAGCCGACGACGGAGATGTCCTCGGGCACCCGCAGCCCGGCCGAGCGCAGTGCTTGCATGGCGCCGGCGGCGACCACGTCGGTGCCCGCGAGGATCGCCGTGAAGGGCGGCCCCTGCTCCAGGCTGTGCTCGACCGCCCGGAGGCCGTGCTCGAAGTCGTACGGTCCGTGGTGCACCATGTCCTGCCGGAACGGCACGCCGTACGCCTCGAAGGCCCGGTGCGCCCCGTTCAACCGCCCCTGTGCGGTGGTGAGTTCCGCAGGTCCGGGAAGTACGAGGACGTGCCGGTGGCCCGCCGACAGCAGATGGCTGGCCATTGCGTAGGCTCCGCCCTCGTTGTCGTAGTCGACTGTCGTCGCCGGGGCGTCTCCCTTCAGGGCGGGTCGGCCCACGAGGACCAGGTGAGAGCCCGCCGAGTCGAGGGAACGGGCGAACCGGGCCATGCGCAGCTGGTACTCCTCGAAGTCGTAGGCTCCCCCGAGCAGGACGACCGCAGTGACTCCTTGCCGACGCATGAGGTTGACCAGTGCGAGTTCCCGTTCGGGGTCATCGCCAGTGGTGCCGACCAGTGTCAGCCAGCCGCGCAGGGAGGCGGCGCCTTCGACGCCCTTGGCCACGTGGGCGAAGGCGGCGCCAGTGATGTGGTTGATGAGGATGGCCACTGTCGGTGTGCCTCCGCCGGCCAGAGACCGAGCGTGCGCGTTGGTGACATAGTCCAGTTCACGGACGACCTTCATCACCCGGCGGCGCAGGTCGTCGGAAACCGGATAGTTGCCGGACAGTACGCGCGAGACGCTGGCGACCGAAACGCCCGCCCGCTCCGCGACGTCCCGAATCGTGGCCGGTCCGGCGTCCGCCGACGTCCTGCGCTGACTCACTTGGTGAGCTCCTTCACCGTAGCGGTTCCTTCTCCGGACGGGCCTCGGCCCGGGCCCCGCCTGCGCTGAAACCGTATCCCATTGCTTCCTCACGCCCGACCGGTCGACCGGCGGCTCAGGCGACTCGTGCCAGGTCCGACTCAGGCGACCCGTGCCAGGTCCGACCGACGCACCTCGCAGACCGTGGGGACGCCCGCGACCAGCCGTTCCAGCTCTTCGACGACCGTCCGGCCAAGGCGCTCCAGCTCATTGCCGAGCGAGCCGGCGACGTGCGGTGTCAGGAACACGTTGGGCAGCGTGTACAGCGGTGACTGTACGGGCAGCGGCTCGGGGTCGGTGACGTCCAGAACCGCCCCTATCCGGCCGGAGATCAACTGGTCGGTGAGTGCGTCGTGGTCCACCAGAGCCCCCCGGGACGTATTGATCAGCACACCGCCGTCCGGGATGAGTGCGAGCCGGGCGCGGTCGAGCATGTGGTGGGTCTCGGGGATGTCGGGTGCGTGGAGACTGACGATGTCGCTGTGCCGCAGAAGCTCCTCCAGCTCCATCGATCGGGCACCCAGGGTGGCGGCCTCGGCGGCGTCCACGTACGGGTCGTACAGGGAGACCGCGAAGTCGAACGGCCGCAGCAACTCCAACAGACGCCGGCCCACGCGCGAGGCGCCGATGACGCCCACCCGGCGACCGAGGTTGCCGACTCCGGCGGTCTGGCCGGACGAGGGCGGCAGCCGAACGGCGCGGAATCGTTCCCGGTGACCGAGGACGTCCTTGCCGGTGAGAAGGATCATGGCCAGCGTGTACTCCGCCACCGGCAGCGCGTTGGCGGCCACGGCGCTGGAGACAGCGACCCCGCGCTGCCACAGCGCCTCGCCGACCAAGGATCGGACGGAGCCGGCGGCGTGCAGCACGGCACGCAGCCGGGGGGCGGCTGCCAGGACGCCCTCGTCGAGAGGGAGGCAGCCCCAACCGGTGATCAGGACTTCGGCCTGCGCCAGAGCCGGGGCCGCGACGGGATCGGCGAAGTCTCGTACGACGAGCTGCGTGTCAATCAGCGCGGACTGTCGCAGCCGGTCCATCAACGGCGGCGGAAACAGCAGGGGAAGGTGTACGGGGTCCATGGCGAAGACGGCCCTGAGTGGCTGGGCACTGGGCATGAGGCTCCTGACGCGTAACGGGCAAGAAACCCTTTCTGAAAGCGCATTCCACCGTAGATCCGTGCCCGCGTGTCGGTCAATCTTGGGCGGGCAGCTACGCCGCCTTGTCCACGCGCCGACTCCTCTTGAACTGCCGGCCCGCCCCATACCCTCACGCCCACCGCCGCCCCGGCCGTCCGACTCGGCCGTCCGACTCGGCCCGCGCCCTCTTCGACCTGCGTAATCAGCGCATTTCAGTGCGCCGGCCCGCCCTCGAACCAAGGACCGCCCGCTTCTCACAGGTTCCCGGAAAGTTGACCGGAAGCCTTGACGTCGCCGACTCACGGCTGGATGCTCTGGGCCGTCGTTCGTAGAAATCGTTTGCTACCCAAACATCTGGATGGACGAGCCCTCCCCCGGTCTTGCGCCGCTCCCTGAACGAAGGTGAGACACCCATGCGCGCCCACACCGGTATCCCTCGCAGCCGCCGCAAGTTCCCCGCGCTGTCGGCTGACGGGGCCGCAGCGGGGGCTGCGGCCCTGAGCGGTTGCGCGGTGCAGGTGTCCACAGGGCGTCGGTGGGCCCGGCGAAACCGTCACGCTGATGGCCGAGCCCGACGACCTCGCTCGCCCTCTGAACCCGTCCTGCTCCACCTGCCGGCCGTGGTGCCGCCACCACCTCTTGCCCTTTCTCGGATCGGAGTTCCGCATGAACACGCCCCAGTCCCGCCGTGCCGTCCTCCAAGCGGCCGGCGCCACCGCCCTCGCGGCGGGGCTCACCCAGCTCACTGCCACAGCGGCCGGGGCGCAGGAACCCGCGGGCGGCCGGGCCCGGCTGGTCACCTATCCCGTACCGGCCGGAGCCCCGGTCAAAACGGACAGTTTTGCTGTCAAGGTACGTACTGCCAGAGGCAGTTGGCAGACCCTCGGCGTCTACCGGCCCACCCTCGCCGAGATCAACCCCACCACCGGCAGCAAGAAGCAGTTCAACTCCTCCCTCGCCTGCTTCGACTTCTCGGGCGAGGTGGAGGTCGAGGTGACGTACATCAAGGGCGGTGTGAAGCCGGTGCGGGTGCGGCCGGACTCCTACGGCATCGAGCCGGAGGTCCGCGGCGACACGCTGCGGTTCACGCTGGACAGACCGCGCAAGGTCGTCATCCAGGTCAACGACGACCTCTTCGACTGCCTCCATCTGTTCGCCCGCGAGATCGAGCGGCGCCGGCCGAAGGAGCACGACCCCGACGTGCTCTACTTCGGCCCCGGCGTACACACCACTGCCGACGGCTACCTCGACGTACCCTCCGGCAAGACGGTCTACGTGCACGGCGGCGCGGTCCTCAAGGCGACAGTCCGTTTCAAGGACGTACGGGACGCCGGACTCGCCGGCCGCGGGGTGCTCGCCGGGACCACCGCGGGCGGGGTACTCGTGGAGGGGTCGAGCGGCATCTCCGTCGGCGGCGTCACCATGCTCAACCCGAACGGCTATGCCGTCCAGGTCGGCCAGTCCTCCGACGTCTCCATCAAGGACATGGCGGCCTTCAGCTCCAAGGGCTGGGGCGACGGTATCGACGTCTTCTCCAGCACCGACGTCACGATCGACGGCGTCTTCATGCGTAACTCCGACGACTGCATCGCCATCTACGCCCACCGCTGGGAGTACTACGGCGACACCAAGAACATCACCGTGCGCGACTCCACCCTCTGGGCGGACGTCGCCCACCCCGTCAACGTGGGCACACATGGCAACACCGACAATCCCGAGGTCGTGGAGAACCTCGTCTTCGAGAATCTCGACATCTGCGACCACCGCGAGCCCCAGATGGGCTACCAGGGCTGTATCGCCCTCAACGCCGGTGACAGCAACCTGATCAGGAACGTGCGGGTCGACAGCGTCCGGGTCGAGGACTTCCGCTGGGGCCAGCTCATCCACATGCGGGTCATGTACAACAGGAAGTACAACACCTCCGTCGGCCGCGGCATCGAGAACGTGTACGTCAAGGACGTCTCCTACAGCGGCAAGCCGCTCGCGACCTGCATGGTGCTGGGCTACGACGCCGACCACCCGGTCAAGGACGTCACGTTCGAGAATCTTGTCGTGAACGGCACGGTCATCGCGGACTCGATGAAGAAGCCGAGCTGGTATCTCACCACCGACTTCGTCCCGATGCACGCCAACGAGCACGTGACGAACCTGCGGTTCCTCACCACCGCCGAGGCCGAGGCGGCCACCGCGTCATGACCGCACCTGCCCCCAGCCGCCGAGGATTCCTCGGCGGCACGGCGGCCCTGCTGCTGGCGTCGGGAGCGAGCGGACTGCTCGCGCCCGGCTCAGCCCGGGCCGCCGGCGACAAGACGGGGTCCCGCTCCTTCACGCACCCCGGACTCCTGCACACCGCGGCCGACCTCGCCCGCATGAAGGCTGCAGTCGCCGCCGAGGAGCCGCCCGTCCACGACGGCTACCTGTCCTTCGCGGCCCACTCACGCTCCCAGGCGACGTACGCCGTCCGCAACACCGGCCAGATCACCACCTGGGGCCGCGGCCCCGGCAACCACATGAGCGAGGCCGTCGCCGACTCGGCCGCCGCCTACCAGAACGCCCTGATGTGGTGCGTGACCGGCGACCGCGCCCACGCCGACAAAGCTCGCGACATCCTCAACGTCTGGTCCGCCTCGCTGACCGGCATCACCGGTGCGGACGGTCCACTCGGCGCGGGGCTCCAGGGGTTCAAGTTCGTCAACGCCGCCGAGCTTCTGCGCTACAGCGACTACGAAGGCTGGACGAACGCGGACATCGCACGCTGCGAGGAGTCCTTTCTCACCGTCTGGTATCCGGCGGTCTCCGGCTACTCGCTGTACGCCAACGGCAACTGGGACCTCACCTCCGTCCAGACCATCGCCGCCATCGGCGTGTTCTGCGAGGAACGCACCCTCTTCGAGGACGCCCTGCGCTTCACGGCGGTCGGCGCGGGCAACGGCAGCGTCGCACACCGCATCGTCACTGACGTCGGCCAGGGCCAGGAGAGCGGCCGCGATCAGGGCCACGAACAGCTCGCGGCCGGTCTCCTCGCCGACACCGCCCAGGTCGCCTGGAACCAGGGCGTCGATCTGTGGGGATTCGACGGGAACCGCATCCTGGCGAACTTCGAGTACGCCGCGCGCTACAACCTCGGCGGCGACGTACCGTTCGTGCCCGACCTGGACCGCACCGGCAAGTACCTCAAGACGGCCGTCTCCGACAAGCAGCGTGGCACCCTCCCGCCTATCTACGAGATGGCGTACGCGCACTACGCGGGTGTCCACGGTCTCCAGGCTCCGTACACCAGGGACGCCGTCTTCCGCGGCACCGGCGGGGCCCGCGTGGTGGAGGGCAGCAACGACGACCTGCCGGGCTTCGGCACCTTCACCTACGCCGACACCACGGCGCCGGAGGCGACGGTGCCATCCGTCCCGGCCACGGTCACCGCGGTCGGCGACAACCATGCCGTCACCGTCTCCTGGCTGGCGTCCGCATGGGCGACCAGCTACACCGTTCACCGCGCCACCCGGCCCGAGGGACCGTACACACCGCTCACCTCCAGCGTCGAGTCCGTCGGGTACATCGACCGGGAGGTGCACCGGGGCCGCACCTATCACTACCGCGTCAGCGCGGCCAACTCCACGGGTCGCAGCGACACCTCGGCCGAAGCCACCGCGGTCGCGGGGCTTCCCGGGCCCTGGAGGTCCCAGGACGTGGGGGACGTACGCATCCCCGGCGCGGCGGTCTTCGACGGCGAGCGCTTCGTTCTGGAGGCGAGCGGCACGTCCGACACCGGTCAGCTGGTTTACCTGCCTCTGCGCGGCGACGGCACCGTCACCGCGCGGATCGTGTTTCCGCTCAGCTCCCAGTACGCCAAAATCGGGGTAACCCTCCGCGACTCCCCCGACGCGGATGCCGCGCACGCCGCCATGGTGATCCAGGGGTTGCCGCTGCATACCTGGAGCGGTGTGTGGACGGTACGCCCGTCGACCGGGGCGGAGGTGTCGGCCTCGGGCGGCACTCCGGTGCCGCCCTCACAGCAGCAGGCGATCACCACCGCGGCGTCGTTCCCGATCTCCGATCTCGGTGCCCTGCCCGAGTCCGCGACCCCGCTGGAAGCCCCGTACGTCGAGGGCGCGGGCGACGGCTACCGACTGCGGGCACCGTACTGGGTAAGCGTCACCCGCAAGGGCCGGCGCTGCACCGGGGCGATCTCCCCGGACGGCATCCGCTGGACCGAGGTCGGCTCCAGCGAGGTGCGGCTGA
This sequence comes from Streptomyces violaceusniger Tu 4113, assembly GCF_000147815.2. Taxonomy (NCBI): domain Bacteria; kingdom Bacillati; phylum Actinomycetota; class Actinomycetes; order Kitasatosporales; family Streptomycetaceae; genus Streptomyces; species Streptomyces violaceusniger. The sequence goes on from NC_015957.1 coordinate 5,353,206, forward strand.
GCGACACCGTGTACGCGGGGCTCGTCCTCACCTCGTGTCTGGGCGTCGAGGAGGAGTACGCGGAGACCGGCACCGGCGCCTTCGACAACGTCCGCGTGACCTCCGGGTCCGGTGCCGTGTGGGCCGTGCCGCGCCCCATCCGGGCCGCCGCCGACCTGCGTGCGGTCACCGGCGCCGACGCGATCGAGCTGTCCTGGACAGACTTGGACCTCTCTGCACGGTATACAGTGCTGCGCGCCGAGACCGCCCACGGCCCCTACCGCACACTCGCCACCGACGTCGGTTCCGTCGGCTTCGGCACGCGCGTCCGGTACACCGATGCCACGGGCAAGCCCGGCCGGACCTACCACTACACCGTCGCGAAGACCAACAGCAGCGGAAGCGGCCCCCGCGCGAAGCCCGCGAGCGCCACCATGCCGAGACCCCACAAACCGGAACTCACCGCCGACGGGGCCGCGTTCGCCAACCGAGGTGAGCCTTTCCGGCTGCTTCTGGACGCCTCCCACGAACCCGTGCGCTATACCGCCCACGGCCTGCCCAAGGGCCTGACGACCGACTTTCGCACCGGGCTCGTTCATGGAACGCCAAGACAGACGGGGGAGTTCACCGTCACCACCACCGCGGGCAACGCGGCGGGCACCGCGCGCGGCTCTCTGAAGCTCACCGTCGGCACTCCCCCGCCCAAGCCGTGGACCTACGGCGACCTCGGCGACGTGATCCAGGCCCCGCGCGCCTACGGCACGTTCGGAGTGGTGTCGATCCGTACACCCGGCAGCACGGCGTACGACGGCGGAACGTTCGCCGTGCGCGGTTCGGGCACCGACCTCAACGTCAACGGTCAGGGCATGACCGGGCAGTTCGTCCGCCGGCCCGTTACCGGCGACTGCGAGGTGACCGCACGGCTCCTCTCCCGCACCGGAGCCCCCGCCGACCATGTGGGCCTGCTGATGGCCAAGTCCCTGAACCCCTTCGACCAGGCGGCGGGCGCCATCGTCTCCGGTGGGACCGAGGCGCGGCTCATGCTCCGAACAAAGGTGGCCGGCGTCTCTGCCTTCTCCGGCTCCGCTCCCGTCACCACCCCCTGTCACCTGCGGCTGAAGCGCACCGGGACCGCCTTCACCGCATACGCCTCCACCGATGACGGCGTCAGCTGGACCTCCCTCGCCTCTGGCGACATCCCCGGCTTCGGCGACGCCCCCTACTACGTGGGCCTCGTGGTCTGCTCCCGCGACCCCCTGACCCGCAGCACCTCCGAGTTCGACGAGGTGAGCACCACCCAGAGCTGATCCCCCCACACCGATTGGAGAAGCACAGCATGAGCCGTACTTCCTCCCACAGGCAAGACCGAAGCGGTGTGCTCAGCCGCCGGGGTCTGCTGAAGGCGGGCGGTGGCCTCACCGCCGCCGTGGCGCTGGGCTCCACGTTCGCCGCTGTCAGCGCGAACGGAGCCCCCGCGGCCTTCACCCACCCGGGCATGCTGCACAACGCGGGTGACATCAACCGCGCCAAGGTCAGGGTCGCCGCGGGCACGGACCCCTGGCTGTCCGGCTGGAACAGGCTGACCGCCAACTCCCACTCCCAGCCGACCTGGACGCCCAGGGCAACGGCAACGATCATCCGCGGAGGCACCGGGCAGAACTACAGCCTCCTCTACAACGACATCGCAGCCGCCTACCAGAACGCACTGCGCTGGCGGGTTGGCGGCACCGAGGCGAACGCTCAGTGCGCCGCCAACATCCTCAACGCCTGGTCGTCGACCCTCAGGACCGTCACCGGCAACGCGGACCGGTTCCTCGCGGCCGGCCTCTACGGCTGGCAGTTCGCCAACGCGGCGGAACTCATGCGGGGCTACCCCGCGTTCGACCTCGGCCGCTTCCAGGAGATGATGGCCAACATCTTCTATCCGCTCAACAACCAGTTCCTCAACAACCACAACGACGCCTGCATCACCAACTACTGGGCCAACTGGGACCTGTGCAACATGGCCTCGATCCTGGCCATCGGGATCCTCAACGAGGACAGCGCCAAGTACGAGCAGGCCGTCACCTACTTCACGTCGGGTGGGGGCAACGGCTCGATCGCGCACGCGGTGCCGTACCTGTACACCGACTCCGACGGATACGGCCTCGGCCAGTGGCAGGAGTCCGGACGCGACCAGGGCCACACCCTGATGGGCATGGGTCAGATGGGCGCGTTCTGCGAGATGGCCTGGAACCAGGGCGAAGACCTGTACTCCTACGACAACCGCCGCTTCATGAAGGCCGCCCAGTACGTCGCCAAGTACAACCTGGGCAACGACGTGCCCTTCACCACCTATACCTGGGGCACCGGGCAGAACTGCTCCCAGTCCGCACAGACAGTCATCTCCTCCGCGTCCCGCGGCCAGGCACGCCCGGTGTGGGCCATGCTCCACTACCACTACAACCGGCGCGTCAACCTGGACGACAAGTACATCTCGCAGATGTGCTTCTCAGTCGCTCCGGAGGGAGGAGGAGGTGACTACGGCACTGACAGCGGCGGCTACGACCAGCTCGGTTTCGGCACGCTGATGTACGCCAAGTAGGCGCCGAGGCGAAGGGTGCTGCCTCTCCCCCGCCAGTTCCGCACCGCATACCCCGCAATCGAATTGCCGACGAAGACGGGCTCGTCGGCGCCATGCACAAGCACGTGCGAGGCGCGGATGCGAGAGCGGAGCCGATCGTGCGCACAGACCTCGAACGGCAGGCCCGCATGGCCGGGGGTGAACACCGGTACGCGTACTCGGCGTCGGCAACACACCGCTGTAGCGGGGGCCTTGTCCCGGGCCCCCGCTACAGCGGGCTGGGCGGCATCACGGCAGGCCATGCGCAACGACGACACCCGTTTCACCGTCAACCGGGCTCAGTTCGACAACTCCGAGGAGACCCGCGAAAAGATCCGCGACCGCGTCCCGGCGGTCCGCAAGATCGAGCACACCATCGAATACCTGGGTTCTCAGCAAACACTCAGCGCAGTTGCTCGGCCAGTCCGACGATGATGCCCTCCGGGCCGCGGAGGTAGCAGAGCAGATAGCTGTCCTCGAACCGGGCGATCTCGCCGACGAGTTCGGCGCCGTGAGAGCGCAGGCGGGCAACGGTGTCCTCGATGTCGTCGACGGCAAACATGACGCGGTGCGTGCCCAGAGTGTTGTGCGGCCGGTTGCGCGGCCCGGCGCTGATCACCGCGGGGCTGCGGTACTTCGCCAGCTCGAGCCGGCTGTGACCGTCCGGGGTCCGGACCATCGCGATGTCACAGCGGACGCCGTCGAGTCCGGTGCACTGGTCGGCGAAGAGGCCCTCGACCTCCGCCCTGCCCTCCAGCTCCATACCGAGTTCCACGAAGAACGCGACAGCGGCATCCATGTCCTCGACGACGATGCCGACGTTGTCCATCCGCTGAATCGCCATGCTGGTTTCTCCCTATTCCTCGTGCGGCCGGTGGTGGCCGCTGATGTCCCTGGGACGGAGCCGGTGGCACGTTCTCGACATCCGCAGACCGCCGAACTCCGAAAGAGCTTCCGTCACCGTGACGCTTTCTCGGAACGGTAACTCCCACCCCACTTCACGCACCCCCTCTGACCTGGCCTTCCGAGGTATTCAAACACTCACTGAGGTTCGACGCGTCGAGGGCGGCGGTGGCTTCCTTCAGGGGCAGTACCGAGAGCATGGCGAGCCCCACGCCGCAGGCGTACAGGGGCGATCAGTGGCCCGGTCGCGTGCTCACTCGGTACTCGCGGGCCGGCTCTGACTGCTCCAGGTACACGGCCTCGGACGCGTGGCGCACGGCGCAGGACGCGACGTGTCCGGCGTGCTCCGCCATCGCCCGCAGACTCCGGTGGACGGTGGGTGTGGTCACCCCTGTGCGGCGCGCGACGGCTCCCAGCCGATGGGGGCCGCCGGGCTGGACGAGCGCTTCGAGGACCTCCATGGCCTTGTCGACGGGGCCCTTCACGAGTTCCTGGCTGACCGACCGGGTGTTGACCGCCTCCACCATGTCGCTTGTTGTTCAATGGAACGAATTCGTCAGGGGCGCACGGTGGACCGCGGCCGTCCCACTCGACGCGACGTCCTGCGGACCGGTGGTCTGCTGCTCGGAGCCCTCGGCGCTCCGGCGCTCCTGAGCGCGTGCGGCACGACGGCCGCCGCGGACGGGGCCGGCAACGTCCTGCGGGTTTCCCAGCCCGGCGACCCCAAGACGCTGGACCCGCAGAAACAGGGCGACATGGTGTCCATGAACGTCCTGATCAACATGTTCGACACACTCACCACCCGGGGCCGCGACAACCAGCTCCACCCCAGGCTCGCCCTCTCCTGGAAGGCCACCGACGCGCGCACCTGGCGCTTCGCGCTCCGCCCCGGGGTGACCTTCCACAACGGTGAGGCGTGCGACGCGCGGGCCGTCGCGTTCAGCATCGAGCGGCTGCTCGACCCCGCCACCAAGTCACCGATCGTCGAACTGCGCTACGTCAAGGGCGTCACCGTGGTCGACCGGCTCACCGTGGACGTGCACACCACCGTGCACGACCCGATCCTGCCCGCCAAGCTCTCCCTGTTCGGCGGAGTGGTCCTGCCGCCCCGCCACCTTGCGGAGGCGGGCGACGCCGCGTTCGCCGAACACCCCGTCGGCACCGGCCCCTTCACCTTCGTCGGCTGGCGGCGCGACCACGAACTGCGCATGCGCGCCTACGCCGACCACTGGAACGGACGGCCGGGCGTCGACGGTCTCGTCTTCAGCCCCGCGCCCAACGCCTCGTCCTCCCTCGCCGCCCTCCAGAGCGGCGGCGTCGACCTCGTCGCCGGACTCACCCCGGACGCCGCTCAGCAGCTCGACGGCTACTCCGGTGTCACGCTGGACGGCTACACGGGGATCCGCACGTCCTATCTGTCCCTGAACACCCTGGGCGTGGTGGCGGGCGGGTTCCTGTACACGGCGGGCTTCGGCCCGCAGGACCCGGTGACGGGCGAGATTCCGGAAGGCGTCGGGGCACAGACCGCACAGGTACTGCGCAATGTCGCCGCCGTGCTCGCCGAACAGGGGCTGACCCTGCGGGACGTGGTGAAGGTGACGACACATCTGCAGCATCTGAAGCGGGACTTCGCCGGGTACGACGCCGCCTACCGCGAGTTCTTCAGCGAGCCCTGTCCGGTGCGCACCACCGTCGGGTCGGATCTGATGGACATCCTGGTGGAGATCGACGTCGTGGCCGTCGTACCGGACACGGGCGGGACGTTCCATTGAATCGTCTATTCGTTCCGGATAATGGAACGGTGATGGGTTAAGCTGAGTGACATGCCGAAGCCGGTCAATACCCCCGCGAGCCACCGCGAGGATCCGCGTGCCGCCGCAAAGGGCCCTGTGGACAAGGCACTCGAGGTGCTGGACGCACTGGTCCAGCCCGATGCCCCGCATCGCCTGGCCGACCTCGCCGCCCGCACGGGGCTGCCGAAGCCGACCGTCCACCGTCTGCTGCAGACCTTCGCCGACGCCGGATACGCGATCCCGGGCCCCGGCGGCAGCTACCAGGCCGGACCGCGTCTGCTCGGGCTCGCCGCCACGACGATGGCGTCCAGCCGCGAGCTGCGGCTGGCCCGCCCGGTCCTGGACGACCTGCGGCAGCGCACCGGCCATCTGGCCCACTTCTCGGTGCGGGACGGGGCCGTGGCGGTGCATGTGACGCACTCGGAGCCGTCGTCCGCGTACCACATGGCGCCGACCGCGGGCGGCGAAGTCCCGCTGTACTGCTCGGCGGTGGGATGGGCGATGCTGTCGGCCCTTCCGTCGCCGATGGCGGCGGAGCTTCTGGGCAGCGAGCCTCTCCCGGCCCGTACGCCGCGGACGGCGACGGATCCGGGGACCGTGCTCGCGGCTCTGCCCGCCGTGCGCGAACAGGGCTACGCGGTCGACGACGAATACGCGGAGCAGGACGTCCGCGCCATCGCCGCCCCGGTGCTGGGACCGGGCGGGCAGGTCGCCGGCGCGGTCGGCATTGTCGGGCTGACGTTCACGCTGGATGAGGGGAGCGTGGCGATGCTGGGACCGATGGTGCGCGCCGCCGCCGGGGCGGTGTCGGCGGCGCTGCGCGGCGGCGCGGGGACGCTGGGGATCGTGCGGGGGCGGGAGTGAGCGGGGCCGCTAGCGGTCGGACCACCCCGGGGGCGGACCGGACGGGAACAGCCGGACCGCGCCCACCAGACGAACCCGCGCTGCTCGAAGGACTCCTGGCAGCAGGCCGCCGGACCGGGATCTACTCCGCGGCCGCCTGGTCGGTCGGCACCGCGGCCGGGCGGACGGTCCACGGGCATCTGGGGACCCGCAGTTGGGGCGGGGCGGAGCTGAACGGCACCGAGCTGTGGGACCTGGCCTCGGTGACGAAGCCGATCGTGGGTCTGGCCGCACTGCGGCTGGCGGAGGCGGGAGCGCTGCGCCTCGACGACACGGTCGGCGCGTATCTGCCGGAGTACCGCCGCGTGCCCGGCAAGGCGGACATCACCCTCACCCAGTTGCTCGCCCACACCTCAGGACTGCCCGGCGGTACCCCGCTGTGGCGTGCGCACTCCGACCGGGACGGGCTGCTGGCGGCCCTCCGTGAGCTGCCGATGCGCGGGGCGCCGGGCACGGTGGTGGAGTACTCGTCCGCGGGGTTCATCCTGCTCGGCCTGATCCTCGAACGGGCCGCCGCCACCGGTCTGGACGAGCTGGTCGCACAACAGGTGTGCGCGCCGCTGGGCATGCGCGAGACGGTGTTCGCGCCCGGCCCGGCGGCCCGCGAGCGCGCGGTCTCCACGGAGCTGTGCACCTGGCGCGGCCGCCTGGTGACCGGCCAGGTGCACGACGAGAACGCGGTGGTGCTCGGCGGAGTCTGTGGCCACGCCGGCCTGTTCGCGTCACTGTCCGACGTGGACCGGCTGGGCCGGGCGCTCGCGGCGGGCGGTGGCGGTCTGCTGAGCGCGCCCGGCTTCGCCCGGATGACCGCCTGCCATACGGAGGGTCTCCCGCTGCGCCGCTGCCTCGGCTGGCAGGGGCAGGACGCGGTGGGCTCGCCGGTCGGTACGGCGATGGGCCCGTCCTCGTACGGCCACACGGGCTTTACGGGGACGAGCCTGTGGGTGGAGCCGGGGGCGGACGGGGCGGAAGGCCGCTACTACGTCCTCCTCACCAACCGCGTCCACCCCAGCCGCGAGCCCCGCCGCTTCCCGGCGGTCCGCCGCGCCTTCCACCACCACGCTGCGGCGCTCGCCTGCGCAATGGACACGCTCTGACTCAGGCTCAGGTTTGTTGGATTTTGATAGGTGACATACGCGCCTGGCGTTCATGTACGTAGAGCTGTCTGCCTCACAACCGTACTGAACCCGCTCGTAGGCACGGCGTGATCAATACAGCCATGAACCACGGCGGCTGAATACCCCGGAGCACCATGTGGCTTTGTGGTTCGTTGTGTTGACACATGTCGTGATGAGTGTGACGGTGGCGGAGCTTGGTCCTGGCCTGGATGTGCACTGTTCGTTCTTCAACGGAAGTGAGACGCATGAGCTCAGGAATACGGCGCCGCAGCCTTCTGTCCGCGGCCGCTCTGGGAAGCACAGCCGGTTCGCTCGGTCTCTTGGTCCCGGCGTCGGCACAGCCGGTCCTCGGCGCCGAACCGTCCGCGGCCACGTTGCCCGCCGAGGACGGGTACGACCTGTGGCTGCGCTACCGGCGGGTGGAGGATCCCGGTCAACTCAAGCGATACCGGGCCGCGTTGGGGACCCTGGTCCGGCAGGGAGGCGGCCCGCTCCAGCAGTCGGCGGTGGAGGAGTTGGTCCGCGGGCTCAGCGGGCTGCTCGGTACCCGGGTGGCGCCACGCACCAGCGCCCCCTTGCACGCGGCACTTGTGGTGGGCACTCCGACGAGTTCCCCCCTGATCCGAGAGCTCGTCCCCGCGGCCGACGTGGCCGAGCTCGGCGACGAGGGCTATGTCGTCCGCCGGGTCACCCGGCGCGGCAGGGACTTCACCGTGGTGGCGGCCCACGCCGACCGCGGTGTGCTCTACGGTGCGTTCCACCTGCTGCGGCTCGTACAGACCCGACGGCCGCTGGAGCACGTCGATCTCACGGAGCGCCCGGCCGCCCCGCTGCGCATGGCCGACCACTGGGACAACGACGACGGTTCGATCGAGCGCGGCTATGCGGGCCGGTCCTTCTTCGACTGGAAGAAGCTGCCGCAACTCGACACCCGGTACACGGACTACGCACGGGTCCTGGCCTCGCTCGGCATCAACGGCGCCGTGATCAACAATGTCAACACGCCGGCGGACTACCTCGCCGAGCCGTTCCTGACCAAGCTGGCCGCCCTCGCCGGGGTGCTGCGCCGCTACGGCGTGGCGCTGTACGTCACGGCGAACTTCGCCGCCCCCATCGACCTGGGCGGGCTGAACACCGCCGACCCCTTCGACCCCGGAGTGCGCGGCTGGTGGACGAAGAAGGCCGAGGAGATCTACGGCAAGATCGAGGACTTCGGCGGCTTCCTGGTGAAGGCCAACTCCGAGGGCCGCCCCGGGCCGCTGGACTACGGACGCACCCACGCCGACGGGGCCAACCTGCTGGCGGGCGCGCTGAGACCGTACGGCGGGATCGTGATGTGGCGGGCGTTCGTGCACGACACTGACGAGAAGTGGGACCGGCAGGCCTACCTCGACTTCACGCCGCTGGACGGGAAGTTCGCGGACAACGCCGTGGTGCAGATCAAGAACGGGCCGATCGACTTCCAGGTCCGCGAACCCGCCCACCCGCTCTTCGGCTCGCTGCCACGTACCAACTCGATGATCGAACTCCAGGTGACACAGGAGTACACGGGGCACGCCACCCATCTGTGCTATCTGGTTCCGCAGTGGAAGGAAGTCCTGGACTTCGACACGCTGAAGGCCGGCGAGGGCAGCACCGTGGCCCATGTCGTGACCGGCCGGGTGCACTCCTACACGCACTTCGGATTCGCCGGGGTGATGAACTTCGGCGATGCCAGGAACTGGACCGGCTCACACCTGGCCGCCGCCAACACCCACGGCTACGGACGGCTGGCCTGGAACCCGGACCTGTCCGCGCAGGACCTGGCCGCCGAGTGGACCCGGATGACCTTCGGCAACGACCCGCACGTCATCGAGACGGTCTCCACCCTGCTGCTGGACTCCTGGCACACCTATGAGGACTACACCTCGCCGCTGGGCACGGGATACCTCACTCATCCGCCGGACGCCTCGGTGACCGGGCACTTCGACCCCAGCCCGACGACGACCTCCCAGTTCCACAAGTCGGACCGCGCGGGCATCGGCTACGACCGCACCGCCGCCACCGGCAACGGCTACACCGAGCTGTACGCGCAGGCGACACGGGACACCTACGAGTCGCTGGAGAACTGCCCCGAGGAGCTGCTCCTCTTCCTCCACCATGTCCCGTACACCCACCGGCTGGACAGCGGCACGACCGTGATCCAGCACATCTACGACACGCACTTCTCCGGCGCTGCGCGGGTGGCGGACATGCGCACGGACTGGGAGGGGCTGCGCCGCCGCGTCGACCACCGCCGGTTCACCGCTGTGCACCGCCGGTTCGGGGAGCAGATCACCGAGGCCGCCAAGTGGCGGGACACGCTGGTGGCCTACTGGTTCGACCTGAGCCGGATCCGCGACGAGCGCCGCGCCTGGCTCCAGGCGATCGTCGCCCCGGCCGACACCGTGCTGCTGGGCGGGGAGCGCAACGAGCTTCCGGTGCAGGTCCTCAACGCGACGGGCGCCGGGCTGCGCACGGTCACCACACTGGATGTGCCCGAGGGCTGGCGGTCCGAGGAGGCTACCGCTTACGTGGCCTCGCGGGAGGGCGCGACGGTGAAGATGCCCGTCGTGCCGCCGCCGACGCCCGCGCTCGCCACCCTGCACGCGCGCCCGAGGTCGGGCGTGGTGCCGGTGCTCGACTCCTCGCTGCGCAGCCTGGCCAGGGCCGTCGTCGTGCCGCCCGCCGCCCGATGCGTACACGCACTGGACGCCGGGCCCGACTCGGCGCCGCTGCTGAAGGACTACACGCGGCTCTCACCGTCGAGCAGTTGGCACGAGGGCGCCGGCTTCGGCTGGGTCGGCAACACGCCCGACGCCACGGACACCGGGCTCTTCGATGTCGTCCGCCGGGACTACGTCCGCGACAGCGCCCCGACCGTGCTGCGGCTGAAGCTGCCCGCCGGACGCTGCACCGCCCATCTGCTCACCGGCGACCCCAACACCCTCAACAGGTCGCTGATCGTCCGGGTGGACGGCAGCGAGAAGGCCCGGAGCGAGCAGCTCGACGGCCGGGAGTTCGCCTGGCTCCGGATCCCGCTGGACGGCGGGTCCTCCGGACGCGAGGTGGACCTGGAGCTGTCCGCGAAGGAGGACGAGACCTGGCATCTCAGCGCCTGCGTGGTAGTGGCGGACGACCAGCGGCCGTCCTAGCCTCGCTGCTCACAGGGGCCCGTCGGCTTGCTGACGGGCCCTTTGGCGCGTGTCGCCGGCCTCTCGGAGCCTGGGCCGGTTGAGCGCCGGCCGCCGCGCCGGGTGTGCGCCTTCCAGGCGGCCCGCGGTGCGGTCGAGGCGGAACTCCGGACACCTCCAGATGTTGACGGACAGCGGGGTGCTGAGCGCGACGCCCGCCGGGCTCTGGGCGGGGAGGGTGGCGTCGTCCGACTCGCGGTTCCACTGCAACGCCTTGTTCTGACCACCCATGTGCAGGTCCATGCCGTTGTCGTTGATGTCGGGGCTTGGGAGCGCTCCCACTCGGCACTGTAGCCCACGCATGACAAACCCGGAAGGCCGGACGCCGTCTCGGATGAGGGAGCCGCGGGCGTGGGGCACGAGGGGCGTTGACGCCACCGCAAGCGCTTGCTAGCTTGCCGATTCGCATGACGCTCCGTCACACATCAGGTCCATGTATCCCTGGTCTTTGTTGATGAGAGACATTCAGCAATCGCTCTCATGTGCTGTCTGTCGACTCCACGGCAGCTCCCCCACATCAGGAGGTCTCAGCGCCATGAAGCACTCTCGGACATTCCCCCGCGCCCTCGTCGCCGCGGCGGCGGCCGTGGTCGCGTCAGCGGGTCTGCTCGCCGTCCATCCGCCCGTCTCGCGGGCGCAGTCCGCGGCCTTCGACGCCGATGACTTGTTCGTGTCACCGAAGGGCAGTGCCGACGCCCCCGGAACGGAGTCCTCTCCGACCACACTCGCCTCGGCGATCACCCGCATCACCCCGGGCGGCACGATCTACGTGCGCGGCGGGGCCTACAGCCTCTCGCAGACGGTCACCATCGCACCGGGCAACAACGGCACGTCGAGCGCCCGCAAGGAGCTGATCGCCTACCCCGGCGAGGCCCCGGTGCTGAACTTCTCGGCCATGAGCGAGGATCCGGCGAACCGCGGGCTCGCCCTCAACGGGTCGTTCTGGCACCTGTCCGGCCTCACCGTCGAACGGGCCGGTGACAACGGGATCTTCGTCGGTGGCAGCAACAACGTCATCGAGCGCACGGTGACTCGCTTCAACCGTGACACGGGGCTCCAGGTCTCGCGCATCGCCTCCAGTACTCCCCACGACCAGTGGCCGTCGAACAACCTCGTCCTGAGCTCGGAGTCGCACGACAACGCCGACTCCGACGGCGAGGACGCCGACGGATTCGCGGCGAAGCTCACGGTCGGCCCCGGGAACGTGTTCCGCTACGACGTGTCCCACCACAACATCGACGACGGCTGGGACCTCTACACCAAGAAGGACACCGGCCCCATCGGCCCGGTGACCATCGAGGACTCCCTCTCCTACGGCAACGGCACCCTCTCGGACGGCACCCAGAACTCCAACGGCGACCGCAACGGCTACAAGCTCGGCGGCTCGGACATCACCGTCGACCACGTCATCCGGCGCAGCATCGCGTACCACAATGGCAAGCACGGGTTCACCTACAACAGCAATCCCGGCCATATGTCGGTGTCGGGCAACGTCGGCATCGACAATGGGCAGCGCAACTTCTCGTTCGACGGCGGCACTTCGGTGTTCCGGGACAATGTGTCGTGCCGCGGCGGCAGCAGCGGCACGAAGGACCGCATCATCGGTGACGCCGACGATTCGAACCAGTTCTGGTCCGGTACGAACGGATCCCGGTGCTCGTCGTACACCGGCGCGCTGAAGTGGTCCTTCGCCGCGGACGGCAGCCTCCGCGTGTCCTTCGGCGGCTAGGCCGTCCTAGCCCGCGGTGGTGGCCACCTTCTTCGCGATGGCCCGGAGGAGGTCATGGCGGATCATGCCGCTGCCCGCCCGCATGAAGCCCCAGTACAGGGCGAAGGCGCGGCGGGTGGCGGGATCGGTGTTCAGGACCCGGGTCTCGGTGGACAGCAGGGTGCCGTCGCCCTCGGGGGTGAGGCGGAAGTTCATCACCACCTTGGACCAGCCCGCCTCGTCGAAGTGTGCGAACGCCTCCGGATCGCCGCGTTCGATGTCCGGGCGCGTGGGGCGCAGCGCGGTGTAGCGGGCGATGTCGCCGAGCACCACCTCATGGGGCGGGTCGGCAGCCATCTCCCGGGGTGCCATGGACTCCAGGACCCGCAGGTCCATGCCCTGGTGGGCGCCGGTGTCGACACCGCTCACCCAGGTTTTGGGGCCGCCGCGCACCCGCATCAGGCCGAGGGTGACGGCGAGTTCGCCGACCCGCAGGTCCATGAGTTCCCGCCAGACCCGCTCCGGCGGGGCGTCGCTCCGGCGGTTGTGGTGTTCACGCTTGTCGAAGGTCGGCAGCAGTCGTTCCAGCGTCCAGTGCATCGCTTGTCCTCGTGTCCTGGCTCCGCAGGGCCAGCAGATCGTGTGTGCGTTCCACGTACGACAGCGCCGACAGCAACTCCGAGCTGCCGACGGTGTGTTCGCGTGTGCCGCCGGTGATGCCCCGGATGGGCATCGAGCCGACGGATGCCCAGCGCAGCCGCCCCGCCTCGTCGATATAGCCGCGGGAGCGTCCGTGGTTGTCGGAGTGCAGACAGTACGGCACATCGAGATAGCCCTTGGCGAAGGCGCGCACCAGGGCCTGTCCGACGTCCGGCCCGCGACCCAATACCGGTCGGTAATTTACTGATCAACGGTAAGTGATGAGGGAGCGAGATCCCGGTGGGATATCCGATTTACCATCATTCCGCCGTACCGCTTCCCACCGCCAACGCCCGATCCCGCCCGTGGACATGACGGTCGGACATCTGTCGTTCCGGTGGCCCACCGGCTTTATCCACTCGGGGAACATCGCGTAAATTCTGAAGATCTTCTCAGGCGAGGCGGCCGCCAGTGCGTCATCTCACAACCGGCCGAGGCTCACGAGGACACAACCGTCCCGACCCCGCTCGCGGTTGGCGGACTCTCGCGCATACCGGCCGCGTTACCCGTGCGGACGACGTCGATCGGCGAGGTCACCGGACCACGGGGCATCCGCGCACGGCTGGTTCGAAACGGCGTGGACCGTGCCTTGGGGGCGCGAGTGCGTCATGCAATGACCCGTTCGGACTCCGCGCGCCCTGCCGGTGACCACGGGCCGCGGCAATGATGAGCGGACCGCACGTAATCCACGACTCCGCACACCTGCCCTGTGGCGGGTGGACATGCGGTGGAAGGAATGTACGTTGTTGCTTCTCATCTCCCCGGACAGCGTCGACGAGGCCCTCGACTGCGCGAAGGCTGCCGAGCACCTCGACATCGTCGATGTCAAAAAGCCCGACGAGGGCTCGCTCGGTGCGAACTTCCCGTGGGTCATCAGGGAGATCCGCGACGCGGTCCCGGCGGACAAGCCGGTGTCCGCCACCGTGGGAGACGTGCCGTACAAGCCCGGCACGGTGGCCCAGGCGGCGCTCGGTGCGGCCGTCTCCGGAGCCACATACATCAAGGTCGGCCTCTACGGATGCACGACGCCCGAACAGGCCATCGATGTCATGCGCGGGGTTGTCCGGGCGGTGAAGGACTACCGGCCGGACGCGTTCGTCGTCGCCTCGGGCTATGCCGACGCCCACCGGATCGGCTGTGTCAACCCGCTCGCGCTGCCCGACATCGCCCGCCGCTCCGGCTCCGACGCGGCCATGCTCGACACCGCGATCAAGGACGGAACACGGCTGTTCGACCACGTTCCGCCGGACGTCTGCGCGGAGTTCGTCCGGCTGGCCCACGAAGCGGATCTGCTCGCCGCCCTCGCGGGCAGCGTCAAAGTCGGCGACCTCGGTGAACTGACCGGCATCGGCACGGACATCGTGGGGGTGCGCGGGGCGGTCTGCGAGGGGGGCGACCGCAACGCCGGAAGGATTCAGCCGCGGCTGGTGGCCGCCTTCAAGGCGGAGATGGACCGGCACGCCCAGGAATACGCGGCCACCGTCGCCACCGCGAGCTGACCGCGGGCATGCCGACACCTCAGCCCCGTCGCACGCCGGGGCCCCGCGGCGAGCCCTTCGCCGTCCTCGATCCGGCGACCGGCGAGGCCTTCGACGAGGCTCCCGACCAGCGGCCGGACGAGTTGGATGCCATCGTCGACCGGGCCCACGATGCCTGGCGCGACTGGCGGGCCGACCCCGTCGCCCGCACCACGGCGCTGTTCGCGGCGGCCGACGCCGTGGAGGCGGCCGGGGCCGATCTCGCTCCGCTGCTCACCCGTGAGCAGGGCAAGCCCCTGGCCGAGTCGTACGCGGAGATCGCCCGCACGGCGGCCCGCCTGCGCTACTTCGCCGAACTGGACCCGGCGCCCCAGCCGATCACAGACGGCAGGCCGGTACGCACCGAGCTCCGCTGGCGACCGCTCGGGCCCGTCGCCGCGATCGTCCCGTGGAACTTTCCCCTCCAGCTCGCGTCGGCGAAGTTCGCGCCCGCGCTCGCCGCGGGCAACACGATGGTGCTCAAGCCCTCCCCGTTCACGCCCCTCGCCACGCGGGTGCTGGGGTCCGTCCTCTCCGCCGCCCTCCCCCAGGACGTGCTGACGATCGTCACCGGTCGCGAGCCCCTCGGTGCCCGCCTCGCGTCCCATCCGGGGATCCGCCATGTGACCTTCACCGGTTCGATTGCCACCGGACGGGCCGTCGCCAAGGGCGCGGCGGCCTCGCTCGCCCGGGTCACCCTGGAGCTGGGCGGCAACGACGCCGCCATCCTGCTGGAGGATGTGGAGGTGGAGCGGATCGCGGACCGGTTGTTCTGGGCGGCGTTCCGCAACTGCGGGCAGGTCTGCATGGCGGTCAAGCGCGTCTACGCCCCCGCCCGGCTCTACTCCCAGGTGGTCGAGGCCCTCGCGGAGCGCGCGAAGACCGTCGTCGTCGGACCCGGCATCGACCCGGGCACGCAGTTGGGGCCGGTCAGCAACGCCCCCCAGCTGGACCGGGTCGAGCGCTGCACGGCCCAGGCGCTGGCCGACGGTGCCAGAGCCGCGGCCGGTGGTCACCGGCTGGAGGGGCCGGGCTACTTCTTCGCCCCGACGATCCTGGCCGATGCCCCCTCCGGCAGCCCAGTGGTGACGGAGGAGCAGTTCGGTCCGGTCCTGCCGGTGCTGCCGTACGGGCGCCTGGACGAAGCCGTCGAGGCGGCCAACGGCACCGGCTTCGGGCTGGGCGGCTCGGTATGGGGGACCGACCTCGACCGGGCCGAGGCGGTGGCCGACCGGCTGGAGTGCGGGACGGCGTGGATCAACCACCACGCCGAACTGTCCCTCGCCCAGCCCTTCGCGGGCATCAAGGACAGCGGTGTCGGCGTCGCGGGCGGCCCGTGGGGGTTCTACGGAAACCTCAGGCCGTTTGTCGTGCACCGTCCGGAGGAGGCGTGACGAAGAGGTTCGGTGCGGCGGTACTGCGCTCGTACGAGAGCCCATTCGCCGTCGAGGAGGTGATCCTGAACGCGAGGCCGGCCGACGGCGAGATCCTGGTCAGGATCGCGGGCTGCGGGATGTGCCGGACCGATCTCGCGGTCCGTCGTTCGGCGGGCCGCTCACCGCTGCCGGCGGTGCTCGGCCACGAGGGGGCCGGGGTCGTGATGGAGACGGGCGGCCCGGACACCGGCCTCGGCGTCGGCGACCATGTCGTGCTGAGCTTCGACTCCTGCGGACACTGCCGGAACTGTCTGGGCGCGGCCCCCGCCTACTGCGACTCCTTCGCCTCGCTCAACCTCTTCGGAGGGCGCACGGAGAACGCGGCACGGTTCACCGACGCGGCCGGAGTCGCCTTGGCCCCCCGGTGGTTCGGCCAGTCCTCGTTCGCCGAGTACGCGATGGTCCCGGCCCGCAACGCCGTCCGGGTCGATTCCTCGCTGCCCATCGAACTGCTCGGACCGCTCGGCTGCGGCTTCCTCACCGGCGCCGGAGCGGTCTTCAACTCCTTCGGTGCCGGTCCCGGCGACACCATCGCGGTCTTCGGCGCGGGAGCGGTGGGCCTGGCCGCGGTGATGGCGGCCACCGTCGCCGGGGCGGTGACCGTGGCCGTCGACCGGCACCCCGAACGGCTGGCCCTCGCCGAGCGGCTCGGCGCGAGCCCGCTGCACGCCGCATCCGCCGGTCTCCCTGAGCGCATTCGGAAACTCACCGACGGTGGCGCGCAGTACGCGCTGGACACCACGGGCTCCGCCCAACTGATCAACGACGCGCTCCGGGCCCTGCGCCCGACCGGCCACCTCGGCCTGGTGGCACGGCTCCACACGGCGCTGCCACTCGAACCGGGCACGCTGGACCGGGGCCGGAGGATCTCCCACATCTGCGAGGGGGACGCGGTGCCGGGGCTGCTGATTCCGCGGCTGACCGGGCTGTGGCAGGCCGAGCGGTTTCCCTTCGACCGGCTGATCCGTACGTACCCGCTCGCCGATATCAACGAGGCCGAACGCGACTGCGACGCGGGCCGCGTGGTCAAACCCGTCCTGGTTCCGGCGGGGACGGGCCGATGAGCGAGGCGTTCAGCGCCACTGCCCATCCGATCGACCGCCACATCATTCGTACTTCGTACTCCTCGTATCGCTCGTATTCCTCGCTGTTCGTAGTCTCTGCTCGCACCAAGGGAGGACACATGGTCGGCACAGCGCATCGGAGCGCCGGTGTGGAAGGCGTGGAAGGGGGTGTGGGCCTGACCGCTCTCTTGGTCGCCGCGGCACGGGCGATCGAGACCCACCGCCACGACAGCCTGGCACGGGACGTCTTCGCGGAGCACTTCGTGCTCGCCGCACCGGCGTCCACGGGCTGGCCGGTCCGCATACAACAAGTTCCGGAGGGAGACGCGGATCCGCTGTGGGGGCGATTCGCGCGCTACTTCGGGCTGCGGACGAGGGTCCTCGACGACTTTCTCCTCCGGTCGGTGCAGGCGGGAGGCGCCCGCCAAGTGGTCCTGCTCGGGGCCGGGTTGGATACGCGGGCGTTCCGGCTCGATTGGCCTTCCGGCTGTGTGATCTTCGAGATCGACAGGGAAGGCGTGCTGGCCTTCAAGCACCAGGTGCTCGGCGGACTGTCGGCCACCCCGAAGGCGGCGCGCGTACCGATCCCGATCGATCTGCGCGCCGACTGGGTCGGAGCGCTCACCGACGCCGGCTTCGACAAGGCCGCACCGAGCGTCTGGCTGGCCGAGGGGCTGCTGTTCTACCTGCCAGGCGCCTTAGAGAGGTATCTCATCGACACGGTGGACCTGTTGAGCACGGGTGGCAGTGCCCTGGCGTTCGAGGTCAAGCTCGAGAAGGACTTGCTGGCATACCGCGACAGCCCGCTCTACACCTCTACGAAACACCAGATCGGCATCGACCTGCTCAACCTGTTCGACAGCGAGCCGCGGCCCGACTCCGCGGGTGATCTGGCGGGCAAGGGCTGGTCCACATCGGTCCACACTCCCTTCGACTTCACCCGCCGCCACGGGCGCGGCCCGCTGCCCGAGCAGAACGACGCGCTGGCGGGCAACCGGTGGGTGTTCGCGAACAAGCCACGGCCGTAAGGCTGCCGCTCCTCGCGATCGCCGGTGTCGCGGGTGATCCCGCGGCCCGGTCACGCGACCAGGCGCAGCCAGGCCGCCGCGAGCGCGGCGTGACCGGCCGGCGTCGGGTGTACGCCGTCCGCGGCCCAGTACTCCGGCCCGGTCGTCGCGGCGAGCTCGGCGAACATGCCGTCGGCGGCGAGCAGCCGCGCGCCGTACTTGCGGGCGAGCCCGCGCACGACCTGGATCTTCGGGTCCAGGTCGGTGCGCCATTCCTTGCGCTCTTCCGCTCCGATGCGCACGACACCGGCACCGGCTTCGACGACGCCGTGGATCGACAGGAGGAACGGCTCGATGAGGATCAGCTTCGTGCCCGCCTCGGCGAGCGGCGCGAGCAGGCAGTCATAACCCGCTTCGAACTCCTTCACGGGAATCACGTAGCCCTTCGGGTCCAGCGTGTGCCAGCCCATGTCGTTGACTCCGACGAGGATGGACACGATGTCCGGGCGCGCGTCGAGTACGTCTGTCTGCCAGCGGGCCTCGAGGTCCATCACCTTGTTGCCCCCGATCCCGGTGTTCAGCCAGGTCACGGGCCGGTCCGGGTGCCGGAGTCCCCACTCGCCCGCGACGCGCAGCGGATAGCCGAACCCCAGACCGTCTTCACTCTCCAGCCGTTGGCAGTCGGTGATCGAATCACCGGTGAACATCACGGTGCTTCCCGGTCGGAGAGTGATCGTCATGCGCGCTCCTTGAACTCGGGTGAGGAGAGGAAACCGAATGCGAACGGTGATATCCCGGCGATATGAGCACCCGCCAGAACCTCTCGAAAGGTGTCGGACCCCACCGACGTCGGACCGACAAGTCCCCGATGCGCCACCGACACCACGGCCCCGCCACCCGATCACCCCTGGGCGAATTCGAAGCAGAGCTTTGCCACTACGCCACCGGGGGCATGGCGCTGGGCGCCCGTCAGGCGCCGAAGCGACGGCGCGCGTCCTCGATGCGACCGAGGTACTGGTGGGTCCAGCCGCACATGCCATCGACCGTCGCGCGCAGGGCCTGGCCCGGCTCGGTGAGGGTGTACTCGACCCGGGGCGGCACGGTGGGGTGCACCTTCCGCTCGACCAGACCGTTGCGCTCCAGCATGCGCAGGTTCTGGGTGAGCATCTTATGGCTGATGCCCTCGACGTCATTCCGCAACTCGCTGAAGCGCAGGGTGCGGTCACCGAGCGCCTCGATGATCAGGAACGCCCACTTATTGGCGACGTCCGAGAAGATCTCCCGCGCCAGAGAGTCCGCGCGCCTCAGGTCCGCGTCCTCGGGCAGGCCCGTGAGTAGCTGCTTGGTCACCATCAGGTTCCCCAGTCACCGAAAAGTGCGTTCTTCCAGGTTGGCTGCCACTCTCCTACAGTTCCCCAGTAACTACAAGAGAGCAAGGCAGAAAGGGCGAACAGCATTGGCCACCATCGACGTCTTCAACCACAACGTGCCGGCCGAGAGCGACTTCGGCTACTCGCAGGCGATCAGATCCGGCGATCTCATCCATGTCTCCGGACAGCTCTCGCTCGACAAGGCGGGTGAGTTCCTCTACGCGGACGACTTCGCCGCCCAGCTCGAGCAGACCTACGTCAACATGGACAAGGTTCTGGACCACTACGGCGTCACCCGCAACCAGGTCGTCTCGCAGACCCTGTACGTGGTGAACCTGCTGCAGCGTGCCGCGGCGACAGCGGAGGGCAACCTGGCGTACTTCGGCGACCACCGCCCAACCAGCACGGTCCTCGGCGTCACCGAGCTGACTTTCCCCGGCCAGGTCATCGAGATCAGCTTCGTCGTCGACACGAAGCTGCCCGCCTGAGCTTGTCCATCACGGCCGCACATCGCGCGCCGGTGCGCGGCCGTGTCCAGCGGACGTCCAGTCCTCGCCCAAAGGAGCGGCCCGCCGAATGACCGTCAGGCGCTGACGAACTTCCGGAATTTGCGTACGAGCTTGACGACGGCCCAGACGATGAGGGCTCCCAGGAGGAGCAGGAACAGGATCGCCTGCCACAGGGGCATCTTCTTCTTTCCGCTGGACGAGCGGCCGCCGTTGCTGCGGGAGGAGTAGCCGCCGCCTTTCGACTTCTTATTGCCGCCGACCTTGCTGACGCCACCGCCGCCGCTGGTGCCACCGCCTCGCTTCGACGACAGCGCGACGTACGAGACGGAGTCACGCGCCGGCGCCGCGTGGGCCGCGGCGGGTGCCACCCCGAGCAGGGTGCCGATCAGGAGGAGTGTGGTTGCCAAACGCATGAGAGATCCCCGTGATGGTGGGTCGGAAAGATATTCGCGCCAGGGCGCAGCGCGTTGCACCCTAGGGCATGGATCTGTGCTGTCGAAACTCGTGCACATTCGGACTGGGCGGGGACGGCGTGGTGCCTCCCGAACCGCCGGCGCATCGAGTCAGCCGAGGCTGACGAGCGTCTTTCCAGTCGTTCGGCCGACGATCATCTCCGTTGGCGCGTGCGGGGCCGACTCCAAGCCGCGGCGTCACGAACGGGCCCGCAGCCCGTCCAGCGTGAGGTCGAGCAGTCGTTCGGCCCGTTCCCGGTGTTCGGGCATGCCCGAGGTGACGGCGATGCCTTCGAGGGCGGCGCCCATGTCGGTGGGGCTGATGTCGGTGCGGATCGTCCCGGCGGCTACGCACTTGTCCATCAGGGCGGTGATGGCCGCCTGGATCATCTCCCGACTGTGGCCGTAGGGGTTGTTTCCCGCGGCGGCGATGGCACGCAGAGCGTCGACCATGCCGAATTTCGCGGTGACGTAGTCCAGGAAGAGGCGTGTCCAAGCGCGCAGGGCTTCGTAGGGCGGCTTCTGCTCGAGCAGGTCGGGGACGGCATCGCACAGCTGAGCCACCTCGTTGCGGTAGACCGCCTCGATCAGAGCCTCACGGGTGGCGAAGTTTCGGTACAGCGTCGCGCTGCCCACGCCCGCCTCCTTGGCGATGCGCTCCAGGTGCGTGTCCAGCCCCTCCTCGGCGAACACGCGCACCGCAGTCGCGAGAATCTTGTCTCTGTTACGCCGCGCGTCAGCTCGCAAGGGGCGTTGTGCACTGTCGGCCATCAGCGGTCCCCATTCCCCTTCGGTCCCCTTCACTTGCTAAACGGAGGGCCGCCCACTTAGCCTCTCGTCCCGTAAGTGGGGACATCCCCAGTTCCACTGTAGGCCATGGTCCGACCGGTACACATCCCCCTTGGAAGGACGTTGATCATGTCAGGTGTCGAAGGCAAGGTCGTGGCGATCACAGGTGCCAGCAGCGGCATCGGAGCGGCGACGGCGATCTACCTCGCCGAGAAGGGCGCCCGGCTCGTGCTCGGGGCCCGACGGGAAGACCGGTTGCACGCGGTAGTGGACCAGATCACGGCGCGGGGCGGCTCGGCCGTCGGGACGGTCATCGACGTGACGCGCCGCGAGGACCTCGAGCGCCTGACGGACACGGCGGTCGCCCGGTTCGGCCGGCTCGACGTCCTGGTGTCCAACGCCGGCACGATGGCGGTGTCACCCTTTGACGAGCTGCGCCAGGACGACTGGGACGCGATGGTCGCGACGCACATCACCGGCCTGCTGAACGGTATCGGGGCGGCACTTCCCGTCTTCAGGCGGCAGCGCTCCGGTCAGTTCGTCAACATCGCCTCCACCGCGGCCTACGTCGTGAAATCCCCGCAGGCCGTCTACGCCGCCACCAAGACGGCAGTGAAGGTGCTGACCGAGGGACTGCGGCAGGAGTCGGGACCCCACCTGCGGGTCACCCTGGTCTCGCCCGGGTTCACCAACACCGAGGGCGTGGGCAAGGGGGCGAGTCCCGAGGCAGCGGCGGCGGCAGCCCGACAGCGCGACGAGATTGCCATCCCACCCTCCGCCATCGCGTCGGCGATCTGTTACGCCATCCAGCAGCCCGCCGGCGTCGACATCAGCGAAATCGTCGTCCGGCCCACCGTGCAAGCCTGACGACCAACGTTTCCGACCGGGCGGGCCGACAGGGAAGACGCTGGCGTTTCACGCAGCAAGCGTCTGTGCCGCCGCCACCGCGGGCAGGGGTGCCACCGGGATGCGTACCGGCGCGACCGGGTCAGAGGCGAGCCAGACGCGGTACGTGGTCTTGCCCGGGTCCACGAGGGGATCACCGAGGGCGATCCGCCCCTGGGAGTAGAGCCTGTCGCATACGGAGGTGGGCAGAGCGACGTAGCAGCCTCCCCTGCCGGAGACGCGGTCGTACGGCTGCCAGTAGCCGTACCGGCGTCGTCCACGCGCATGCACGGTGAGAAACACCGGAGTACGGGAATCGGACATGACGCGGAGAACGCCCGCGTCGGCAGCAGCCTCGAACAGGACATCGGAACGGGAGCGGGACTGGTAGAGGACGGGGGACATCAACGCTGCCTTCCGAGGGCCGGGACTCACGATCAGCTACCCCAATTAAAGCAGCTATTCGATCTTGATTACAGAACTTCCGCTGGAGCACCAGGACTTGAGAGGGGACGACGGAGAGGGAAGCTTGAGCACCCCGCGATGCTCGCCCCCGCCCTGCCATCCAGGCTCCCGCGCTCGTCGCTCTGCCCACCGTCTCCCGCTGGTTCGACGAGACGACCGTCCTGCGGCTGGGTGCGGCACTCGAGTCGGTCAGTCCCGTCCGCCACCGCTCCCCCGACCTCGCCCGCCGCTGATCCCTCGGTCTCGCGCCCGGCTGCCGACGGGTCACCAGCCGCTGATGCGGTGCCAGACGGCTTGGACGGCGGGTGCGTCCGTCGCCGTCGGGCCGCTGTCGATGACGTGGTAGCCGCGGTGTTGGGCGGCTGTGGCGCAGGCATGGTTGGGCAGGACGCGCAGACGGGTGCCGACGGGCAGATCGGGCAGGGTGGCGCCGTCGCGGGCGATGATGGTGCCGTGTTCCTGGCTGGCGGCGCTCATGACCAGACCCGAGATCAGATGCCCCGCCAGGTCGGTGACCAGGCCGTACCCCTGGTCCCGCGGCTGGGCCGCCGTGCCGCGGTCGCGGGACATCGCCATCCAGCCGCCGTCGGTGACGATCCAGCCGTACTCGGGGCGTTGTCCGATGACGGTGACGACGACCGACAGCGCGAGGTCGTCGACCTGGCACACTCCGAGACCGGCCATCACCAGGTCGAAGAAGACGTAGTTGCCCGCACGCAGTTCGGTGACGCCGGTAAGGTCCTCGGCGGCGTGCGCGGTGGGCGTCGAGCCGACGCTGACGGTGGTCACCGGCAGCCCGGCGGCGCGCAGCTTCTCGGCGGCGGCGACGGCTGTGTCGCGTTCGTTCTTCGCCGCCAGCCGCTGCTCCTCCGCGGAGTAGGCGAAGTAGGACTCGCCCGCGTGGGTCAGCACACCGTCCAGGCATCCGGCGTCGTGCAGGGTGCGAGCGATGTCGACGAGGGCGGGGGCGTCGGTCTTGAGGCCGCCACGGTGGCCGTCGCAGTCGATCTCGATCTGGGTGGGAATGCTGATGCCCTCCCGGCGGGAGGCTTCCGCGACGCAGTCGGCCTGCTCGGTGCTGTCCAGCAGGACGCGGAGGGTGACGCCGCGGCGCAACAGGGCGATCACACGGGGGAGTTTGTGGGGGGCGATGCCGACGGCGTAGGTGATGTCGGTGTAGCCGCCGTCGGCGAATGCCTCGGCTTCAGCGAGCGTGGAGACGGTGACGGGGTGGGGCGAGCCGCCGTGCACAAGGGCGGCGACCTCAAGGCTCTTGGCCGTCTTGACGTGCGGCCGCAAGGCGACGCCGAGGTGGTCGGCCCTGGCCGCGAGGCGGTCGATGTTGCGCAGCGCCTTGTGTACGTCCACGACCGCGAAGGGGGTGTCGGGGTCGGCGAGCGTCCCGGTAGTGGTGGAGGGGTTGGTGGTCATGGGGTGAGGTCCGTTTTCTCGAAGGTTGTTCGTCGCCCGGATCGCATGCACACCGTCGCCCTGGGGCATGGCCCGCGTCCCGCGCTCACATCATCAACTAAAATTCCACTTCTAGACAATAGCGCTAGCTTGCGCGCCCGAGTGCGGTTCCTCCGTCCGCACAGGACAAGAACGAGGCCGGACGAAACGGCCGTCTTGCCCGGTGCATGCCAATAGTGCGAAACTCCGGAAACCGATGCCTGCCCGCGAGCCGTTCGGCGCACCGGGCACGACCCACGCTCAGCCGGCTGATCTCGACAGCAAGCGACAGCAAGGGAGTGGCGTGTTAGGCGCACTGAGGTTCAGGCACGTGTCCATGGCGGCGACGGCGGCCGTCCTCGCGCTCCTTCTCCCCGCATGCGGCGGCGACGGCCAACCGGGCGGAAGCGGCCCCGCCGCCTCCGCGTCGCTCGACCCCGAGGCGGATCTGAGCAAGCAGCGGCTCACCGTCTCGAACTGGGACGGCTATATGCCGAAGGACCTCCCCGCCCGGTTCAAGTCGGCCGTCGGCACGCCCATGACGGTCGCCAAGCACAGCACCAACGAGGAGATCGTCGCCAAACTGACCGCCTCCGCCGACAGCGGCATCGACGTGGCGTTCGTATCGGGCCAGTACGCGCAGGCGCTCGCGGCGCAGGGGCTGCTCGAACCCATCCACCACGATCTGGTCCCGCACCTCAAGAACCTGGACCCGCTCGCCGCCCGGCTCGCCCATGACAAGGGCAACGTCATTTCCGTCCCGTACACCTGGGGCACCACCGGGCTCTGCTACCGCAAGGACCTCGTCGGCTACACCCCCGACAGCTGGAACGACCTGCTGAAGCCGCGCGCCGCGGTCAAGGGCAAGGCCACCATGCTGAAGACCGAACGCTGGCTCTTCCTCCCCGCGCAGAAGGCACTCGGCTACTCGGTGAACACCACCGACAAGCAACAGCTCGCCCAAGTCAAGGAGTTGCTACTCACCGCGAAGGACGGGCTCCTCGCCTACGACGACACCACGTTCGGCGACCGGCTCACGTCCGGGGAGGCCGTACTGGCGGAGGCCTGGGACGGCTGGTGCCCGACCGACGACAAGAGGATCGGCTTCGTCGTACCCAAGGAGGGCAGCGACCTCTGGACCGACACGATGGTCATCCTCAAATCGTCGAAGAACAAGGAGGCGGCGCACGCCTTCATCGACTACGTCCTCGACGCGAAGGTGCACTCCTGGGTCGCCTCGAACATCTTCTACAAGGTCCCCAACACCGCCGCCATGGCCGAACTCGATCCGGCCCTGCTGAAGAGCTACCCCGCACTCGCCATGCCCCCCGAGCAACTGCTCAAGGGTGAGTCCGTCGTCGACCTCGGGGACGCCGCGACGGCGTACACCCGGATCGTCACGGAAGTCACCGCGGGCTGATGGCCCGCCGGGGGAAGGCGGCCGGAGCACCACACGTGCGAGCCCGTCTCGTCCTGCTCGGCCCGGGCCTGTCCTACCTGGCCGTCCTGCTCCTGCTGCCGCTGGCCCTGCTGATCGGCTATACGGTCTTCCGGCGCGGCCGCTTCGGCGGGATCGCGTACGAGGACGGACGTACCGGCGAGAACTTCGCGCGGCTCACCGACCCCCTCTACGTCGGTGTCCTCACCGACTCGCTGCGCATCGCCGCCGTCACCACGCTGCTGGCGCTCCTCCTCGGCTACCCGACCGCGTACGCGATCAGCCGGCTGCCCGGCAGATGGCGCACGGTCGCCCTGGTCCTGGTCGTGCTGCCGTTCTGGACCAACTTCCTGATCCGGACCTACGCCTGGATCGTGCTGCTGTCCAGCCGAGGTGTGGTCAACTCGGCCCTCACCGGCATCGGGGTGATCGACCGGCCGCTGAAGCTCCTCTACACGGAACCCGCCGTCGTCCTCGGACTGCTCTACGCCTATCTCCCGCTGATGGTGCTGCCGCTGTACTCGGCGATCGAGCGGGTCGACCGCCGGCTGCTCGAAGCCTCGGCCGATCTGGGCGCCCGCCCGGCCCGCACCTTCTGGAGCGTGACCCTCCCCCACACCCTGCCCGGCGTGCTGACCGGCTGCGTCTTCGTCTTCGTCCCCAGCCTCGGCAACTTCGTCGTCCCCGAACTGCTGGGCGGCGGGCACACGGTCATGGTCGGCAACCTGATCAGAGACCAGTTCCTCACGGCACGGGACTGGCCGTTCGGCTCGGTGCTCGCCCTCGCCCTCATGGCGTTCCTGGTCCTGCTGCTCATGGCGCAGGCCTGGGCCGGGCGCCGGCTGGGCGGCCGCTGATGCGCCGGGCGACGCTCCTCCCGCTGTGGTTGACGTACACGTTCCTCTACACGCCCGTCGTGGTGCTCGTGGTGATGTCCTTCAACCGCTCGGACAGCCCCTACGAGTGGTCCGGGTTCAGCACCGCCTGGTACGGCACGCTGGCCGGCGACGACGAGGTCCTGCGGGGCCTGGCCAACACACTGATCGTGGCCGCGGGCGCGACCGCCCTGTCCACCGTCCTCGGCACACTGCTCGCCGTGGGGCTCGCCCGCCACGCGAGCCGGTCGCGGCTGCTGCCCGCCCTGTCGGTGCTGCCCGCCGTCCTGCCGGACATCGTGCTCGCGATCGACCTGCTCGCCTTCTACTCGCTCGTCTCGGCCACCCTCGGCCTGCACTCGGTGCTGCTCGCCCATACCGTCTTCGGCCTCGCCTTCGTCACGGCCGTCGTGCGCACCCGGATCGCCCATGTCGACCCCTCTTTGGAGGAGGCCTCACGCGACCTCGGCGCGGGCGAGGTCACCACGTTCCTCCGCATCACCCTGCCGACCCTCGCCCCCGGCATCGTGGCGGGCGCGCTGCTGACGTTCACGCTCTCGCTCGACGAGTTCGTCATCGCCTTCTTCACCGCGGGGCCGAAGGATCCCACTCTGCCGATCGTCATCTACTCGATGATCAGGTTCGGTGTGACCCCGGAGATCAACGCGCTCGCCACCCTGCTGCTCGCGGTCAGCTTCACCGTGGTGATCGCCGCCCAGCGCGTCAGCCGGCTGACGGAGGCGCTGTGATCCGTATCCATGCCGTCACCCGGCGGTTCGGCCAGGTCACCGCCCTGGACGGGGTGAGCCTGGAGATCGAGGAGGGCCAGTTTTTCGCCCTCCTCGGGCCGAGCGGCTGCGGGAAGACGACCCTGCTGCGCGTCCTCGCCGGATTCGAGGCCCCGGACAGCGGCACGGTCACCCTGGACGGCCGGGACCTGCTGGGCGTGCCCGCGCACCGGCGGCCGGTCAACCTCATGTTCCAGTCGTACGCGCTGTTCCCGCACATGAACGTGGAGAGGAACATCGCGTACGGGCTGGCGCGGGAAGGGCTCGCCCGGGCGGAGATCGGCGAACGGGTCGCGGCCGTCCTTGCCACCGTCGGGCTGGCCGCGCAGGCCCGCAGACGGCCGCACCAGCTGTCCGGCGGGCAGCGGCAGCGGGTCGCCCTCGCCCGTGCCATCGTCAAACGCCCCCGTGTGCTGCTGCTCGACGAGCCGCTGTCGGCGCTCGACAAACAGGTCCGCGCCGAAATGCAGCTGGAGCTCAAGCGCCTCCAGCACCAGGTGGGCATCACCTTCCTCGTCGTCACCCACGACCAGGAGGAGGCCATGTCGCTCGCCGACCGGATCGCCGTCCTGGACCGGGGGCGCGTCCAGCAGGTCGACACCCCCGTCGAGCTCTACCGGCACCCTCGGGGCCGGTTCGTCGCGGGCTTCGTCGGCGCCAACAACGTCTTCTGCGGACGGCTGCTGCCCTCCGGCGGACTCGACGTACCCGGCGTCGGCGTTCTGCCCGCCCCGGCCGGTGACACGGCGGGGCTGGTCGGCGTACGCCCGGAGAGCATACGGCTCGCCGCCGGGGACGCGGACGCTTCCTTGCACGGCACGGTGTTGGACATCAGTTACTTCGGCGGCTCCTCGAGGATCGCGGTCACGGTCCCCGGTCTGGACCCGCCGGTCCTGCTGACCGTCGCGGGCCCGGCCACGGTGACCTCCGGGGCCCGCGTCGCGCTGTCGTGGGACCCGGAGAGCACGGTACTGATCGAGACGACGGGAGACCCCCCTTGAGCGGACCCCTGACCATCCTCTTCGCGCCGGAGAGCGCCTACGGCCCGACCAACAACTGCGTCGGCATAGGCGACGTACTGCGCCGACGGGGCCACCGCGTGGTGTTCGCGGCGGAGGCGTCCTGGAAGGGCAGGCTCGCCCCGCTCGGCTTCGAGGAGGACCTGGTCGACCTCGCCCCGCCGCCCGAAAAGCCCCAGGAGGCGGGCCAGTTCTGGAAGGACTTCGTACGGGACACCGCCCCCGAGTTCCAAAAGCCCACGATCGAGCAGCTGGGCACGTGGGTCAGGCCGGTCTGGGAGGAGCTGGTCGCCGGCGCCCGGTACTGCGAACCTCGGCTCAAGGAAATCGTCGGCCGGGTCCGGCCGGACGTGATCGTCGAGGACAACGTCGTCTGCTTCCCCGCGCTGACCACGGCGGACGTGCCCTTCGTGCGGATCGTCTCCTGCAACCCGCTGGAAG
The DNA here is from genome assembly GCF_000147815.2 of Streptomyces violaceusniger Tu 4113. NCBI lineage: Bacteria > Bacillati > Actinomycetota > Actinomycetes > Kitasatosporales > Streptomycetaceae > Streptomyces > Streptomyces violaceusniger. Next base: position 5,381,627 of record NC_015957.1, read on the forward strand.
TGAAGGGCGAACACATTCCCCCGCCCTTCTCCGGGTACCCGGCCGGTGACCGCGCCGGCTGGGACGAGTTCCGTGCCGAGTACGACCGCACGCACCGCGAGCTGTGGGCCGAGTTCAACGCCTGGGTCGTGGACCAGGGCGCGCGGCCGCTGCCCGACCTGGAGTTCATCCACGACGGCGAGCTGAACCTGTACGTCTACCCGGAGATCGCCGACTACGCCGAAGCCCGCCCGCTGGGCCCTGCCTGGCACCGGCTGGACTCCTCGGTCCGCGAGACCGACGAGGAGTTCACCCTGCCGCCGGAGTGGGCCGAACGGCCCGAGGGCAGCGCGCTGATCTACTTCAGCCTTGGCTCCCTCGGCTCCGCCGACGTCGGCCTCATGCGCCGGATCATCGCCTCCCTGGCGCGCACCCCGCACCGCTACATCGTCTCCAAGGGGCCGCTGCACGATGAGATCGAGCTGCCTCCCACCATGTGGGGCGCGGAGTTCCTCCCGCAGACGCGGATCCTCCCGCTCGTCGACCTCGTCATCACCCACGGCGGCAACAACACGACCACCGAAAGCCTCCACTTCGGCAAGCCCATGATCGTGCTCCCGCTGTTCTGGGACCAGTACGACAACGCACAGCGGATCGCCGAACTCGGCTACGGCGTCCGTCTCGACCCGTACCGCTTCACCGACGCTCAACTGCACGGCGCGATGGCGGAGTTGCTCGACGACATCCGCCTGCGGAACAGGCTGACGGAAGCCTCCAGGACCATCCGGGCCCGGGACGGGCTGCGCACCGCCGCCGACCTCATCGAGCGGCACGGCCACGAAAGGCAGGAAACATGAAGCTGTCCTTACGGCTCGGCCTCGGCGTCGCCGTCCTCGCGGCGCTCTCCGCCTGCGCGGACGGGCCCTCGTCGTCCTCCGACGGTGACTCGGGCGCCCGGGCCACGCTCCAACTCGCCGTTCCCTCGGCCGTGATCGCCCCCAAGGAAGAGGTCGCCACCCACGCGGTGGGCGACGCCGAGGGCTATCTGGCCGAGGAGAAGCTGAGAGTCGAGGTGATCAACACCGACGGGTCGGTGGCAGCGGTCCAGGCCGTCGCCTCGGGCAGCGCCGACATCGCGCCGGCCGACGCGGGAGCCATCCTCGCCGCACGGGAGAAGGGCGTCCCGGTGAAGGTCATCGGGGGCCTGGTACGGAACTGGCCGTGGCGCATGGCCGTCCGGCCCGGCAGTGAGGTCAGCAGCCCGGCCGACCTCAAGGGCAAGAAGATCGGGGTCATCAGCCTCGCCTCCGGCTCGGCCATCTACGCCCGTGCGTACGCGAGCGACGCCGGGCTGGACGCGGCCAAGGACGTCGACCTGCTGCCGGTCGGCGTGGGGGCGCAGGCCCTGGCCGCTCTGGAGGACGGCAGGGTCGATGTGCTCGCCCTGTACACCCAGGCATACACCACCATCGAGAACACGGGCACCGAGCTGCGCTATCTCGACAACTCCGAGGCGTTCGACGGCATCCGCTCCCTGACCTACACGGTGACCGAGAAGACCCTGAAGGAGAAGAAGGAGGTTCTGACGCGTTACTTGCGCGCCTCCTACAAGGCACTGCTCTTCTCCGCCGTCAATCCCGATGCCGCGATGCGCGACGGGTACCAGACCTTCCCCAAGCTGCTGACCGGCAAGAAGGCCGACGACCGCATCGCCGACGACACCAGGACCCTCAAGGCGTGGATCGAGACCGCGGTCCCCGCCACCGGTGAGCCCGAGAACTTCGAGGACTGGGGTGCGATCAGCGACGTGGAGTGGGACAAGACGGTCGCCTACACCAGGACGGCCGGCCAGATCACCAAGGACGTCCCCCTCCCGGAGCTATGGGACGGCAGCCTGCTGGGGGGCGCGAACGACTTCGACCCGGCGGCCGTGATCGCGAAGGCGAAGGCCGCCGGGTGACGCGGGAAGGCGAGGAGAACAGGAGAGCGGGGAGACCGTGGACGAAGACCGCTGGATCGAGGTCACCGGACTGCACAAGACCTACCGGCCGCGCAGGTCCGAGCCGACCCACGCGCTCTCGGACGTCACCTTCACGGTCCGACGCGGCGAGTTCCTGTCGGTCGTCGGCCCGTCGGGGTGCGGCAAGACCACCCTGCTCACGATCCTCGCCGGGATCGTCTCCAGGAGCCAGGGGGCGGTCCGCGTCGCCGGTCGCGATGTGACGGGGCCGCTGCCCGAGGTGGGCATGGTCTTCCAGACGCCGACCCTCCTGCCCTGGCGCACCGTGTTGCAGAACGTGATGGTGCCCGTGGAGGTACAGAAGCTCGACGCCTCGGTGTACCGGAAGCGGGCCGAGCGGCTGCTCGCCATGGTCGGCCTCGACGGCTTCGAGAGCAGACATCCGCATGAGCTGAGCGGCGGGATGCAGCAGCGCGCCGGAATCTGCCGGGCCCTGGTGCACGACCCGGCCGTGCTGCTGATGGACGAGCCCTTCGGCGCGCTCGACGCCCTGACCCGCGAGTCGTTGAACGTCGAGTTGCTGAGGATCTGGCGGAACAGCGGCCAGACCATCGTGTTCGTCACCCACTCCATCCCCGAGGCGGTCTTCCTCTCCGACCGGGTCGTGGTGCTCAGCCCCCGCCCGGGCCGCATAGCCGAGATCGTCGACATCGAGCTCGAGCGCCCGCGCACACTCGGCGCGATGGCCTCGGACCGCGCCGGGGTCTTCGTCGAGCGGATCCGCAGGCATTTCCACGCCGCCTGGGTGATCGACTCATGAGGCGGCTCGGCAAGCGGCGGCTCCGCGTGGACCTGCGAGCGCGCCCCGAACTGCTGCTCGCTCCCGCCGTCTTCGTCGTCACCATGCTGGCCTGGGAGTTCGCGGTCCCCGCCTTCGGTATCGACGATTACGTGCTGCCGCGCCCCTCGCAGATCTTCGACGCCCTCCGCACGCAGCTGGCGGACCCGTTGTTCTGGGGACATCTGAAGGTGACGGTCCTGGAGTCGCTGTACGGCTTTCTGCTCGGAGTGGCGGCGGCGCTGGTGCTGGGCACCGCGATCTCCCAGGTGCGGCTGATCGAGCGCACCTTCATGCCGTATGTCGTCGCCTTCCAGACGGTGCCCAAAGTGGCGCTCGCGCCGCTGTTCGTCGTCTGGTTCGGCTTCGGCATGACGAGCAAGGTCGTGATGGCGGCGGTGATCTCGTTCTTCCCCGTGCTGATCAATGTCATCGAGGGGCTGCGCTCGGCCGACGCCGACCGGATCCAGATGCTCACGGTGTTCGGCGCCGGCAGGTTCCAGGTGTTCCGGATGGTGCGGCTGCCGAGCGCGCTCCCCTTCCTCTTCGCCGGCCTGGACATCGGGATCGTCTTCGCGATCCTCGGCGCCGTCGTCGGCGAGTTCATCGGCGCGAAGGAGGGCCTGGGATACCTCCTGCTGCAGACCAACTACAACTTCGATATCGCCGGGATGTTCGCCGTGCTGGTGGTGCTCTCCGTACTGGGGCTGATCGCCCACTTCATCATCCGGTTCGCCCAGAAGCGGCTCGTCTTCTGGGCCGAGGAGAACCGGGTGATCGGCGCATGACGAGCTGAGGACAGCAGAGGAAGGAGGCCCGCATGACCGGATACGACCTGGTGGTGAAGAACGCCCGTGTCGTCGCACACGACCACGATGACGCGCGCCCTGCGGACATCGCCGTCAGCGGAGGCCGGATCGCCGCCGTAGCCTCCGGCATCGCCACGGAAGGCGCCCGTCGGGTGGTCGACGCCGACGGCAGGCTGGCGTTCCCCGGTGTCGTCGACGCCCACCAGCATTGGGGGATCTACCACCCACTGCCCGAGGACGCGGCCAGCGAGAGCCGCGCGTGCGCACAGGGAGGCGTCACCAGCGCCCTGACCTACACCCGGACCGGCCGCTACTACCTCAACAAGGCCGGTGCGTACGCCGACTTCTTCCCCGAGGTGCTGGCCGCCGCTTCCGGCCGCGCCCACGTCGACTACGGCTTCCACCTCGCGCCCATCTCGCGCGCTCACATCGGCGAGATTCCCGACCTGATCGAGCGGTTCGGCGTCACCTCGTTCAAGGTCTTCATGTTCTACGGCAGCCACGGCCTCCACGGCAGGTCGGCCGACCAGAACGCGTTCCTGATGCTCCCCGAGGACGAGCGGTACGACTACGCGCACTTCGAGTTCGTCATGCGCGGGGTGCAGGCCGCCCGCGAGCGGTTCCCCGACCTCGCCGACGAGATCTCCCTCTCCCTGCACTGCGAGACCGCCGAGATCATGACCGCGTACACCAGGCTGGTCGAGGAGGCGGGAGACCTGACCGGGCTCGCCGCCTACAGCGCCTCCCGGCCGCAGCACTCCGAGGGCCTCGCGGTCGCCGTCGCCTCCTACCTGGCGCACGAGACCGGGCTGCCCACGATCAACCTGCTGCACCTGTCGTCCCGCAAGGCGGTCGACGCGGCCGTGCGGATGAGCCGGGCGTTCCCGCACATCGACTTCCGCCGTGAGGTGACCGTCGGGCATCTGCTCGCCGACATCACCACCGCACACGGCCTCGGCGGCAAGGTCAACCCGCCGCTGCGGCCCCGCGACGACGTCGAGGCGCTCTGGGAGTACATGCTCGACGGCACCGTCGACTGGGTCGTCAGCGACCACGCGTGCTGCCGCGAGGAGGTGAAATTCGGCGTGCCCGAGGACGACGTCTTCCTCGCCAAGGCGGGCTTCGGCGGCGCCGAGTACCTCCTCCCCGGCCTGCTCACCGAGGGAACGAAACGCGGCCTGCCACTGGGCCGGATCGCCGCGCTGACCTCCTGGAACCCGGCCCGGCGCTACGGACTGCGCACCAAGGGCAGCCTCGCCCCCGGCTTCGACGCCGACATCGCCCTGGTCGACCCGGGCCGAACCTGGACCGTGCGCGCCGCCGAATCGGAATCGACGCAGCAGTACACCCCCTTCGAAGGCTTCGAGCTGACCGCCCAGGTCACCGACACCTTCTTGAGGGGCCACCACATCCTTAAGGCGGGCAAGGTCGTCGGCCCACCCGTCGGCGCCTACCTGCACCGTCCGACCGGCACCGCCTGAGCTTGGCCTGTTGAGAATCTCTGATGGTCGAGGGCCCGTGACGATGCTGTCACCGGTGGCTCCCCCGAGCCACCGGGCCCCGGACGTGCCCCGCCGAACGGGCCACGGCCGGCCGGGCGCGGGCCGGCTCATGGCGGGGTGACGCGAGGGGCTACCCCGGTCACCTGGGCGCCGGACAGCTCGTCGAGGGAACGGCCCCGCGTCTCGACCCGGAAGGCAAAGGTGATCAGGAAGCCCAGGGCACAGGTGGCGGCCACCGCGAACAGCGGTGCGCTTGCCCCGGCGGTGGACAGCAGAACCGGGAAGCGGTACCCGCCGATCCTCTCCACCATCACCCACCAACTCGCCGCCGACTGGACGACCTACGGCCCCATGCCTCCTGGAACTCCAGGAACCGTTCCGTCGCCGCGTCCTCGCTGGGGGCCTGTATGGGGAGGGGATTCCGCGTGTGGGCGTGCCTGGGCCGGTCGGCCGTACGACGTCGTACGGCCGACCGGCCCAGGGTGGCGTTCGCCGGGTGGCGGGCTCAGGCGGTGGCGAGGCCGGCCTTGAGGGCGGTGGTGAGGCGCACGATGCGCTCGGCCTGGACGCGGGCGGCCTCACGGGTGGTCTGGCCGACGGGGTTGCTGCCCTGTCCGTCGACGTGGGAGGTGCCGTACGGGTTGCCGTCGGCGAACTTGGCGGGGTCGGTGTAGCCGGGGGCGACGATGATGCCGCCGAAGTGATGGAAGGAGTTGTACAGGGCGAGCAGGGTGGACTCCTGGCCGCCATGGGTGGTGGAGGAGGAGGTGAAGCCGCTGTAGACCTTGTCAGCGAGCTTGCCCTCGGCCCACAGGCCGCCGAGCGTGTCGATGAACTGCTTCAGCTGCGAGGCGATGTTGCCGAAGCGGGTGGGGGAACCGAAGATCACGGCGTCGGCCCATTCGATGTCATCCGGGGTGGCGTCGAGGATGTCGGCGGTGGCGGCGGCGTTGGCGGCCCAGGCGGGGTTGGAGTCGATCGCGGCCTGCGGGGCCAGTTCGGCCGCCTTGAGCAGGCGGACCTGGGCACCGGCCTTCTCCGCTTGCTGGGCTATCTGCTTGCTGATCTCGGCGATCGTGCCAGTGGAGGAGTAGTAGACGACGGCTACCTTGATCGGGTCGCTCACGGTTGTGGTCTCCGTTCCGTTCGAGTCGTTCGTGCGATTGCGGCTGAAGATGCCCATGGCGGATCTCATCCTTGTGGTCCGTGCCCGCCGACCGGGGCACTAGTTGAACCGTAAACCATATGGAGGGCAACCAGCACCCCGGCGGCAACGGGAATGATTCGGCGCGCGATGTTGTATAACGTTCAACTACATCACCGGGTCGACACCCCCGGCCGCACGGACAGAAAGGACACCACCACCATGGCCTCCCTGCTCGACATCCGGCGCGCCAACGAGCGTTTCCACACCCGAGCCGGCTGGCTCGACTCCCACCACTCCTTCTCCTTCTCGCGCCACTGGGACCCCAAGAACACCCATTTCGGGCTCCTGCTGGTCTCCAACGACGACGTCGTCGCCCCCGGCACCGGTTTCGAGACGCACCCCCACCAGGACATGGAGATCATCACCTGGGTCCTCGACGGCGGCCTCGTCCACCAGGACTCCGAGGGGCACAACGGGGTGATCTACCCCGGCCTCGCCCAGCGGATGAGCGCCGGCACCGGCATCCTGCACAGCGAGAAGAACGACTCCTGGACCCTTACCGGCCAGCCCGAGCACGATGACCCCGTCCACTTCATCCAGATGTGGACCATCCCCGACGAGTCCGGTATCCGGCCCGGCTACGAGCAGCTCGACATCAACGACGAACTCGCTCTCGGCGGCTGGGCCACTCTCGCCTCCGGCATGCCCGGGCACAGCAACCAGCGGGCGATCGGCATCCGGCAGAAGCACGCCGCCCTGCACGTGGCCCGCATCCGCCCCGCCGAGACCCTGGAGATCGTCACCGCTCCCTTCGTCCACCTCTTCATCGCGCGCGGCAGCGCCGAGCTGGAGGGCGCGGGAGCACTGGCCACCGGCGACGCGGTCCGCGTCACCGGCGCCGAGGGCCAGCGCGTCACCGGCGGCCCCGACGGCGCCGAGGTGCTTATGTGGGAGATGAACGCCGCCATCTCCACGGCCTGAGCCCAGCCCCTCGGGCCTCCGTCACCCCGCGAGCCCGCCGCTATGGAGGCGGTGCCTGCTCCCCTGCCGTGGATGGGTCCGATCCGTGTGACGGTGGCCGCCCGGTGCGATGGGAGGAAGGCTCGCTGACCGAGACGTCGTCCGTCCGCGGTGCGGCTTCGGGGTGGCGGGGCGGGACGACACGCGGCCGTCCGCTCTTGCCGAGGGTGTTGCGGGTGCGGCAGTGGAAGGCGAGGAGGGCGATGAGCGCGGCGGCGGTGAACCATCCGGCCTGGATGCCGAGGTACTTCGGAAGTGGAGTGCTGGAGAACCCGGCGCCGGTGGCGGCCTGCATCGCACCGTAGGAGGGCAGATAGCGCACCACGCTGCCGTCGGAGCTGGAGCTGTAGAGGGGATTTTGCAGGGCGAGGTCGATCACGCTGGTCATCACGATGGCGAACATGCCCTCCACTTCACGGCGCAGCAGTGAGCCGAAGGCGACGCCCAGGGCGCCATAGGTGATACCGGCGCAAAAGAGAGCGGCGGCGAGCAGAGTGGGCTGCTCGGGTGCCCAGAAGATGCGGGTGAGGATGGTCGCGTAGGCGGCCACGGCGGCGGAGGCCAGCGTCAAGGAGGTGAGCTTGGCGAGGACGAGGTGGGCGCGGGGGTAGCCGGCCAGGGCCAGTCGGCGGTCGAAGTGGCCGCCCGCGAAAGAGGCAGCGAACATCATGAAGCCGACGATCAGGGTGACGGCGTTGAGGGCGCCGGTGATCTCGGTGAGCTGGTTGCCGTGCGGGGTGAGCAACTGGCCGGTGGCACGCAGCCGGAAGCGGGTGGGGGTGCTGGGTACGGACCAGAACGCCAGCGCGGTCCACACGGGGATGAACAGGGCGATGAGGACCATGGCGAAGCGGTTGCGCAGGTGCTCGATCAGCGCGTAGCGGGCGGCGGTCACGAAAAGGGTGCGGTTGCGGCGTACGGCTCTGGGAGGTGTCATGCGGTGGGCTCCGCGATCTGCCCGTGGAGACGGCCCCCGTCCAGGCGCCACAAGGTGTCGAGGCGTTCGGCGTCGTAGGCCAGGTGGGAGACCACGAGGACCGATCGGCCGTCCTCGCGCAGCCTGGTGGCCAGGTCCCAGAACCGCTGGTAGGTCTCCCAGTCGAAGCCCTGGTAGGGCTCGTCCAGCAGCAGTGTCCGCGGGTTGTGCATGAGGGCCAGGGTGAGGTTCAGTTTCTGCCGGGTTCCGCCGCTGAGGACTCCGGCCCGTTCGTCGGCGTACTCGCTGAACTGGAGTGCCTCCATGACCTCTTCGGCTCGCACCAGGTCACTCAGGCCGTAAGCGACCTTGAAGTACTTCAGGTGCTGGCGGACGGTGAGCGCGTCGTTGAGGACGGCGGCCTGCGGGCAGTACCCGAAACCGCCGTAGTGGCGGACCGTGCCGCGATCGGGGGCCAGTTCGCCTGACAGAATCCTCAGCAGGGTCGTCTTGCCCGCGCCGTTCTCCCCGACTATTCCGGCCAGTACACCGGGGCGCAGTCGCAGGTCGACACCGCTCAGCACCGCCCGCCGGCCGTAATCGTGGTACACGCCGGTCACCTCCATCGAGGGCCTCCTCCCCTTGGCGTTCCGCTATAACGAGCGGGCGGCGTCGAGGGCACGGTGACGACCCGAAATCCGGGCCGCGTTGTCATCCGATGAGGTGGGCCCGTTACGACAGCACCCGGTGAGCGGGGTGCGGACGTCTAGGTTTCCGGCATGACCATCTCCGCGTCCCGTCCCTCGGCGCAGGGCCCTTCGCAGGCCGCACCGCAGCACTCCGCCGGCTCAGCGCCCATTGGCCTGCCACACCCTTCTGCCGGTGCCGAAGGGTGGTATCTCAACGGGCATCTGCGGGATGAGAGCGGCGACGAGTACACGTGGATGATCAGCGTACTGAAACACCACGACGTGCGGGACCGCGCGGCCGGTCCCGGGTACGGCGTGGTGTCCACGTGCTCGGGCCCGGCAGGGGTCTCCCACGGCGCCTGGCTCACGCCCACCATGCACCGCGCGGTCCGCGAGGCGCTCCGCGGCGACACCGCGCAGGATCACCGGGTCCGCGAGGCGCTGGCGGAGGCCCTCGCCGAGGGCCCGCTGCTGCCCGACCGGCTGCTGCCCGAGCCGGTGGTGGAGTCGGCCGAAACGCTGGACATGTCCTTCGGGGACGTGGCCGCGCTGCGCCGTGCGGAGGACGGCGGATACCGCCTGGCCTTCCAGGACAGGGAACGCTTCGAGCTTCTCCTCACTCCCGCCAAGGCGGCGGTCCCGCAGTTCGACGCCCGTGGGCGCTATCCGGGGCGGCTTCCGACCGACGCGGACGCGATGACGTCGTACTTCGTGCCCCGGCTGCACGTCGACGGGACCCTGCGTCGTGCGGACGGCACCCAAAGACGGGTGGAGGGGCACGCCTGGTTCGAGCAGGACTGGGGCAGCACCTACTACGACGTCGAGCGGACCCCGGGAACACCGGACCACACCTGGGAGTGGGCCGGCATCCAGCTCGGCAACGGCTGGGAGATCAGCTGCATTCACGCGCGCAACACCGATCCCGCCACGGGCGCCACCACGCTGGAATTCACCCGCGCCACGGCGGTTGCCCCGGACGGCAGTGTCGGCTACCACGACGTGGACTGGCAGCCCGTGCGCCATTGGACCTCACTGGCCACCCTCAACACCTACCCCACCGCGGTGCGCGTGCGCGTCCCCGATCTCGGCCTGGATGTCGAGGTGATCGCTCCGGCGACGGAGGGCGAGGTCCGTACTCTGATCGTCGGACGCGCCTTCTGGGAGAGCCCCGCCACCGTGCGCGGCGTCATGGGAACCACGTCCGTGGCCGGGACGGCATTTCTGCAGACCCTCCCGACCAACACCATCGGCGATATCGAGCACTACATGCGCCGCACCCATGACATCGCCCGTGCGGAAACGGCCGCACTCTATTCCAGCGATGCCACCGACGAGACCGCGCTGGGTCTGCTCACCGGCACCAGTGGCGGAACGGACCTGGACACCGCCGCCCGGATCCGCCTCCACCAGGCGGTCGCCGCTCCCGTTCTGCACCTGCTGGACAACCCCGGACGCTCCTGGCGCCCCTACGTGGCCGCGGCCGTCCTCTGCCTTCTCGGCGCCGACCCCGAGCCCTACCGGCCGCTGACCGCGGTCACCGAACTCCTTCATGTCTCGGCGCTGGTCATCGATGACATCCAGGACAACTCGCCCACCCGGCGCGGCCGCCCGAGCGTCCACGAGATCTTCGGCACCGCTCCCGCGATCACCGCGGGCACCCTCGGCTACTACACCTTCGACGCCCTCATCCAGCGCGTCCCGCAGGCCGACGACGGCACCATGCTGCGCATCTACCGCCTTTATCTGCGAGACCTGCGCGCCGCCCACGCCGGTCAGGCCCTCGACCTCGCCGGGCACCACACCGCATTCGACCAAGCCGTGGCCACCGGTGACGCCCGCCCCCTCCTCGATCAGATCCGCGCCGCCCACCGGCTCAAGACGGGCATGCTCGTCCGCAGCACCGCCGAGGTCTCCGCGATCCTCGGCGGCGCCGACGAGACACAGCTCGACGCGATCTGCGCGTACTTCGAGGCCGTCGGAATCGCCTACCAGATCACCGACGACGTCTTCGACCTGTACGGGCAGTGCACCCCCGACGAACACCGGCAGGGCATCACCACCCGCTCACCCGCCGAAGACCTCCACAACGGCGAGGTCACCTACCCCGTGGCCCACGCCATCCGCCTCCTCGACGCCGCCGACCGCCAACGCCTGCGCGACGCCCTCCGGCAGTGCTCCGACAGCGGTGCGCTCCAGGCGTCCGACCTGCTGATGCGCAGCGGAGCCCTCGACGCGTGCATGGCCGAGGCCCGCGAACTCGTCGACAGGACCTGGGACGCTCTCGCCCCCCTGCTCCCGCCGACCCCGCACAAGGCCATGGTGCGGGCGCTGGGCTGGTACGCCGCCCAACGCGAAACCGACCACATCCCCCGGACAACGGCCCTTCGATGAGCGCGGAGCAGGCCGCGAACCGGTGGTGCGGCTACTCCTCGATGAGTGCCTGAAGCATGGGTTTGCTCTCCTCGGTCACATAGGAGGCGTAGTACTCATAGAGGTTGCAGCGCGCGAGCCGGTCGGCCTGGATGAGGTCCGCGTGGCGCACCGCCTCGAAAACCTCGGCGTGGTGGGCCACGGACTTGCGCATCAGCGCGACGCTGTCGGGTGCCCGCTGCAGCTTGTCCTCGATGAGCGCGAGGACCGCGCCACGCACCACCTCACTGCAGACCTGGATCAGATTGTTCCCGCTGGCCTGCGCCACCACATCGTGGAAGGTGACATCCGCGGCGCTGAAGGCCGCATACCCTTCGTCGATCGCCTCCCGCATCCGCTCCAGCGCGGCCTCGAGGGCCGCCACCTGCTCGTCGGTGCGCAGCCGGGCCGCAAGCCGGTTGGCCGAGCCCTCCAGGATCATGCGGAACTGGATCAGTTCGCTCAGCGAAATACCGTCCCTTCTGGCGAGCCGTTCAAGCGGCTTGCGCAGGTTCTTCGTGGAGTACGGCAGCACCTCGGCGCCGCGCGGATCGCCCGGTCGTGAGCGGATCAGGCCCGCGCTCTCCAGCACCCGCAGCGCCTCGCGCACGGTGGAACGGCTCACCGAGAACTGGCTCATCAGGTCCCGTTCGCTCGGCAGCCGGTCGCCGGGGCGCAGGGCGCCGCGCGCGAGCGTCTCCTCCACCTGCTCGACGACCGCCTCGTAGGCACGGGTCGGACGCACCGGTTGGAAGTACTGCTCTTCTGACACGATCCACCTTTCTGGCCGGTTCGTTCCGCTACGGGTAGCCGAACGTACCGCTCTACGTGCCGTCCCCGCGGCTCGATGAATCCCTTGACAACAGTATTCGGACCGAAACACACTCTTTCAACTAGCCAGAATATGATGCTGGCCAGACCAGTTACCTCAGGAGACCTTGAGACGGGCGAGGAACAGCGGCCACGGTTGGAGGAGCGATGTCAGGAGCCTGTTGCGTCCCCACATCAGGGGGCGACCGGGAGATCCCCGAGTCGTCCGCCGTGCGGCTCCGGGCCTCGGATCGGGACCGGGCGCAGGGGCTGCGCGCCATGCTGCGCATCCCCGCGGGGACGTATCTGATGGGAGGCGATGACGCCGACGCGTTTCCCGAGGACGGTGAAGGCCCGGTCCGGGCGGTGCGGCTGTCGCCGTTCCTGATCGACGCGACCGCTGTCACCAACAGGCAGTTCGCGACGTTCGTGCGCAGCAGCGGCTACCGTACCGACGCCGAGCGCTACGGCTGGTCCTTCGTGTTCTACGCACTCGTCCACCCCGACGCCCGGCACCTGGTGCGCGACGGCACGGTGGCACAGGCACCCTGGTGGCTCGCGGTGGACGGGGCGTGCTGGCGGGCCCCCTACGGGCCGGGGTCGTCATGGACCGATCTGTCGAACCACCCTGTCGTCCATGTCTCCTGGCGTGACGCGTCCGCCTACGCGACATGGGCGGGCAAGCGCCTGCCCACGGAGGCGGAGTGGGAGATGGCGGCGCGTGGCGGTCTGGAACGCGCCCGCTTCCCGTGGGGGAATGAGCTCCTGCCCCGGGGGCAGCACCGCTGCAATATCTGGCAGGGGGAGTTCCCGCAGGTCAACACAGGTGAGGATGGGTATCTGGGAACCGCGCCGGTCAAGTCCTACCGGGCCAACAACTTCGGCCTGTACAACACATCGGGCAATGTGTGGGAATGGTGCTCCGACTGGTGGAGCACCACCTGGCACGCGGCCGACCGTCCGGAGACCCGCCAGGACCCGGCCGGACCTCCCGCCGGGGAGGCGAAGGTGATCCGCGGGGGGTCCTACCTGTGCCACGCGTCGTACTGCAACCGCTACCGCGTCGCCGCGCGCACCTCCAACACACCTGACAGCAGCACCGGGCACATGGGGTTCCGCTGTGCGGCGGACCTGCCCCCGTCGCGCTGACGGACCGCCGGCACAACGCACCCATGTCCATGCAAAGGAGCGTCCTGGATGACCAACGCCTCTCCGCATCCGCCGTCCGCGAGCGGCACTTTCCAAGGCAAGATCGGCACGACCTACGAGGAGTCGACTCCGTGGTGGCCCGAGCAGCCGGCGCCGCCCGAGGACACGCCCAATGTCGTGGTCATCGTGCTCGACGACGTCGGCTTCTCCGACCTCGGCTGTTTCGGCTCGGACATCGAGACCCCGGCCATGGACGCCCTCGCCACCGGCGGCCTGCGCTACACCAACTTCCATACCACCACGCTGTGTTCGCCGACCCGGGCCTCCCTGCTGACCGGCCGGAACCACCACTCGGTGGGCATGCGGATGCTGTCCAACTTCGACACCGGCTTCCCCAGCGGCCGCGGACGGGTCACCCAGGCCGCCGCGATGCTGCCCGAGGTGCTGCGCGACAACGGCTTCAACACCATGGCCGTGGGCAAGTGGCATCTGGCGCCGATGGAGCAGACCACCGCGTCCGGGCCGTACACCCAGTGGCCGCTCTCCCGTGGGTTCGAGCGCTACTACGGATTCCTGGAAGCCGAGACGGACAGCTTCTATCCGGAGCTGTTCTACGACAACCACGCCGTGGCGCCGCCGAAGACCCCGGAAGAGGGCTATCACCTCAGTGAGGACCTGGTGGACCGGGCGATCGAATTCGTCACGGACCAGACGTCGGTCACTCCCGAGAAGCCCTTCTTCATGTACATGGCCTTCGGTGCGGCGCATGCCCCGCACCAGGCGCCACAGGAATACCTGGAGAAATACCGGGGCCGGTTCGACCACGGCTGGGACGTCGAGCGCGAGACCCGGCACGCCCGCCAGATCGAACGGGGCATCCTGCCGCCCGGCACCGAACTGGCCCCGCGCAACCCCGGAGTCGAGCCCTTCGACGAGCTGTCGGACGACGAGCAGAAGCTGTCCGTGCGCCTCCAGGAGGCCTACGCGGCGATGCTCGACCACACCGACCACCACATCGGCCGGTTCATGGAATTCCTGGAGCGGATAGGGCAGTTGGAGAACACCATCACCATCCTGCTCTCGGACAACGGGGCCAGCCAGGAAGGCGGGCAGAAGGGGTCCCTCAACCCCACCGCGTTCCAGAACGGCCTCTCCGAGGACTTCGACGAGATGCTCGCGCGGATCGACGAGATCGGCACCACGCGGGCGCACGCCAACTACCCCTGGGGCTGGGCGCAGGCGGGCAACACACCGTTCAAGCGCTACAAGCAGAACACCCACGAGGGTGGCGTCCGCTGCCCGCTCATCGTGAACTGGCCCCGCGGGCTGTCGCGCACCGACGAGAACCGGCAGCAATTCCACCATGTCAGCGACATCATGCCGACCCTCTTCGAACTGCTCGATCTGCAGGCGCCCGAGGTCTACCACGGCATCCCGCAGATGCCGATCCACGGCACGAGCATGGCCTACACGTTGGACGCGCCGACCGCGCCGACACGCAAGGAGGCCCAGTACTTCGAGATGTTCGGGCACCGCGCGATCTGGCACGACGGCTGGAAGGCTGTCTCCTTCCATCAGCGGGGGTCGTCGTTCGACGACGACCAGTGGGAGCTCTACCACCACGACACCGACTTCTCGGAGTGCAACGACCTGGCGGAGACGCAGCCCGAGCAACTGCAGAAGATGGTCGCGCGCTTCTGGGTGGAGGCCGGGAAATACGATGTGCTGCCGCTGGACGACAACGGCTTCGCCCTCCGCGCGAAGATCCCGCGCCCCGGGTCGCCGCGCAGGCGCACCACCTTCACGTACTACCCGGGCATGGCGCATCTGCCCGGCGCCGCGGTGCCACCGGTGATGAACCGCGCCCACCGCATCACCGCGTTCGTCGACCGGGCCGCCGCGTCGGACGAGGGCGTTCTGGTGTCCCTGGGCAACATCAGCAGCGGCTACGTCCTGTACGTCAAGGACAACCGGCTCGTCTACGAGTACAACTTCCTCGGCACCCGCTACACGGTGACGTCGCAGGACGAACTCCCTCTCGGCCCGGCCGAGTTGACCTTCGATTTCATCAAGACCGGTGACGTGCGGGGCGTCGGTCGTCTGTACGTGTCCGGAATGCCGGCCGGTAAGACGGACCTGCCGCAGGTCCTGCCGCACTTCTTCGGATGGCAGGGCCTCGACGTCGGCCGGGACACCCTGTCGCCCTCCTCGCCCAGCTACGACGGTGAGTTCGCGTTCGCCGGCAAGCTCGACAGGGTCGTCTTCGACGTCGCGCCGGACGAAGAGGGCACGGAGCCCTTCGAGCGCGTCGACTGAGCGCTCCCGCGCGAGGGCCCGCCGCCGGAAGGAACGGTGGCGGGCCCTCGTGTCTTTGCCGGGTCAGCTGGGCGGCGTATAACGTCCGTCGATCGCCGTCCAGCCTCCGTCCACGAAGAGCTGGCTGCCCGTCACGAAGGACGACGCGTCCGACGCCAAATAGACCACGGCGCCCGCCAGTTCGTCGGGCCGGGACCAGCGGCCCAGGGCACTCTTGGACGCGTAGGCCTCCGACCACTCCGGTACGGCCCTGATCTGCGCGGTCAGCGGTGTGTCGACGACGCCCGGAGCGACGGCGTTGACCCGCACGCCCGACGGGCCCAGCTCGGCCGCCGCGGTGCGCAGCATCTGGACGAGGCCGGCCTTCGTGGCCGCGTACACGCCCTGGCCCGGCTCGACGGCCACCGAACGGATCGAGCTGAAGCCGATGATGCTCCCGCGGCCACGTTCGGCCATGCCGCGGCCGAAGGCCCGCACCAGGTCGAAGGAGGCGCGCAGATTGAGCCCCACGACCCGGTCGAACTCGTCCGACGTGTAGTCGAGCAGGTGCTTGCGCACGTTCGTCGCGGCGGTGAAGACGAGGACGTCGACGCCGCCGAGCTCCTCGGCGGCACGCGCGACCGCCTCGCCGTCGAGCACGTCGAGGGCGTACGCCGACGTCTCCTGGCCCATCGACGCCGTCTCCTCGGCGGCCTTCAGGTCACGGTCGGCGCACACCACGGTGGCGCCGTGCGCGGCGAGCGCCAGGGCGCTCTCGCGGCCGATGCCGCTGCCGGCGCCCACCACGACGGCCCTGCGGCCGTCGAGCCGGAACAGACGGGAGTAGCTGTTCACCGCATCGGTGCGGTCGTTCTCCTGCATGGTCCTCACGGCTTCTTCGTCGTCGGGCGGATGACTGCCATACGGGTCACGGTGAGCTCTTCGATGGCGAACCTCGGGCCCTCCCGTCCGGCCCCGGAGTCCTTCACACCGCCGTACGGCATGACGTCGGAACGGAAACCGGGAACCTCGTTGACGACCACTCCGCCCACCTCCAGGCGGTCCAGAGCGGCGAACGCGGTGTCCAGGGCGCTGGTGTAGACGCTCGCGTGCAGTCCGTAACGCGAGTCGTTGACCAGGTCGAAGGCGGTCTCCAGATCGGGGACGGACCGTACGGCGACCACGGGGCCGAACACTTCCTCGTCCCAGACGGCGAGGGCGCGGTCCACATCGAGCAGAACGGCGGGCTCGATCACACCATCGGTGACCGATCCTCCGGCCACCAGCGACGCCCCCGCCTCCACCGCCTCGGCCAGCCACGCGCGCACCCGCTCGGTCGACCGCTTGTCGATGAGTGCCGAGACGCGCGTCTGCGGATCGCGGGGGTCGCCCACGGCCACCTGGGCCACTCGCTCCGTCAGGCGGGCCACGAACTCCTTCCGCACGGAGTCCACCACGATGACCCGCTGCACGCTGATGCACGCCTGGCCCGACGCGTAGTACCCGCCGCGCACCACCGCGTCGGCGGCGGCGTCGAGGTCGGCGTCGGCGGCCACCACCAGGGCGGCGTTGGAGCCGAGTTCGAGCAGCACCTTGGTGGGTGCCGCGTCCCGGGCGATCTGGTGGCCGACGGCGGCGGAACCGGTGAAGGACACCGCTCCGATCCGGCGGTCGGTGGTCAGCGCGACACCTACCTCGGGGCCCCCGGTCACCAGTTGCACCGCGGCCTGTGGTGCGCCGCCGGCGCGCAGGGCCTCACGGAGGAGGTGCACCAGCCACAGGGTGGCCAGCGGGGTCTGCGGGGCGGGCTTGGCGATGATGGGGCAGCCGGCGGCCAGCGCCGGCGCGATCTTGTGCGCGGCGAGCAGCAGCGGGTAGTTGAAGCCCGCGATGCCCACCACCACGCCAATCGGCTTGCGGGTCCAGAAGCCGAGCAGCCCCTCCCCCGACGGCAGCAGGTCCAGCGGCACCGTCTCCCCGTGCAGCCGGGCCACTTCCTCGGCCGCCGTCAGGAGGGTCAGCAGGGTGCGGTCGACCTCGACCCGGCAGTCGACCAGCGGCTTGCCGTTCTCCAGGACGAGGAGCCGCTCGAAGTCCGCGCGCCGGGAGGCGAGCGCCTCGTGCGTCGCGAGCAGCGCCGTCCTGCGTACGTGCGAGGGGAGCCGGCCGACGCGCTCGCGGACCGCGAGGGCCGCGTCGAGGGCGTGGCGGGCGAGGGCGGTGTCCCCGATCGGCGCCCGTGCGACGAGCGTCCCGTCGTAGGGGAAACGGACGTCCTCGGTGGCGGGTGCCTCCACCCAGGTGTCGCCGATGGGAAGACCCTCGGGAAACTCCTTCGCCACGGGGCTTTCGCCGGCGGGTTCGGCGTGGGTCGTCACGGTTGGTACTCCCGGTTGAGGTCGGCGGCCGACGCTCCGGACAGTGCCTTGCCCAGAGTCGGAACGGCGGAGATCAGCCTGCGTGTGTAGGAATGTTGCGGATCCTCGTACACCTGCTCGGTGGCCCCGGTCTCCACGATCTGCCCGTTGTGCATGACCGCGACCCGGTCGCACACATGGCGGACCACGGACAGGTCGTGGGAGACGAAGACCAGCGTGAGGTTCAACTCGTCGACGAGGTCGGCGATGAGGTTGAGGACCTGGGCCCGTACGGACACGTCCAGGGCGCTCACCGGCTCATCGGCCACGATGATCTTCGGACGGGGGGCCAGAGCGCGCGCGATCGAGATGCGCTGCCGCTGGCCGCCGGAGAACTGGTGCGGATACCGGTCCGCCGCGTCGGCTCGCAGGCCGACGGCCTCGAGCAACTCGGCCACCCGCTCCCGGCGGTTCCCGCTCCCCTGCGCGACGAGCGGCTCGGCCACGATGTCGCCGACGCGCATACGCGGGTCCAGCGAACTCATCGGGTCCTGGAACACGAGCTGGAGCCGCTCGCGGACGAACCGGAGCTGTCTCTCCCGGAGCCCGGTGATGTCCCGGCCGTCGATCGCGACGCTGCCGCTGGTGGGGCGGTCGAGCCCGGCCAGGATCCGCAGCAGGGTCGACTTGCCGCACCCCGACTCGCCCACGATGCCGAACCGTTGCCCCGCGGGGACGGCGAAGCTGACGCCGCGCAGCGCGTGCACCGGCGGGCTGGGGTGGCGCAGCGAGGTACGAGGCCGCCGGTAGTCGCGGGTGACGTCGCGGACGCTGATGGCATCCGCCGGGCCGGTCCGCGGCCCGGGGGCGAGGGGGGCGCTGGTCGGCTGCTCAGCCACGGCCGGCCTCCTGGTTCGTCGGGGTGCCGGTCCCGGGTGCGCCGCTCTCGGACACCGGGTGGAAGCAGGCGTAGCCGGATTCCGGCCCGGTCGCGACCCATTCCGGCCGGGTGGCGCACACCTCGGTCGCCTGGGCGCATCTGTTCCTGAAGACGCATCCGGCGGGGAACTGTCCCGCGGGCGGAACCGACCCGCCGATGGTGACCAGCCGGCCGCGGTCGTCGACCACGGTCAGGTCCGAGGCGCCGATCAGGCCCTGGGTGTAGCGGTGCCGGGGGCGGGTGAACACCTCCCGGACCGGGCCGGACTCGACCACCCGCCCGCCGTACATCACCATGACCCGCTCACAGGCGGTGGCCACCACGGCCAGGTCGTGGGTGATGAAGAGCATGGCCGACCTGCGGTCCTCTACGCCCCGCACGATCAGGTCGAGCACCCGTGCCTGCACCGTGACGTCGAGCGCGGTGGTGGGTTCGTCGCAGACCAGCAGCGCGGGGTCGTTCGCGAGGGCGATGGCCAGCACCACGCGCTGCCGCTGGCCTCCGGAGAACTGGTGCGGGTAGGCGTCGGCGGCGACCGCGGGGTCGGGAAGTCCCACCTGGGCGAGGAGTTCCACGGCGGCGGCGCGAGCGGACGCGCGGTCGGGCCTGGTCCGGTGGATCAGCAGTACCTCGGCGATCTGCCGCCCGATCTTCATCGTGGGGTTCAGAGCGGTCATGGGCTCCTGGAAGACCATGGCGATCTCCTTGCCCCGCACCCGGGACATCCGCGCCTCGTCGGCCCCCACCAGGTCGTGGCCGACTCCGGCGAGCCGCACCGAACCCGTGGCCCGGAGCTCCTCGGGAAGCAGGCCCATGACGCTCAGCGCGGTCAGCGACTTGCCCGACCCCGACTCGCCGATCAGGCCGACCCGTTCGCCTGCCCGGATGGTGAAGTCGACGTCTTCGACGAGCTTGCGGCCGCCCACCGCGACGTCCAGGTTCCGCACGGTCAGTACGTCGTCGGGAGAGTCGGGAGAGTCGGCGGAGCCCGCTGCGGAGGCCGGTGCCGTATCAGGTGCCGGATTCATCGGCGGTCCTCCATCTTGGGGTCGAAGCGGTCGCGCAGGCCGTCACCGAGCAGATTGAACCCGAGCACCGCCACCGCGATCGCGATGCCCGGGAACACGGCGAGCCGGGGAGCGATCGACAGCATCTCCTGGCTCTCCTGCAGCATCCGGCCCCAGGACGGTGTGGGGGGCGGGGTTCCGAAGCCCAGGAAGGACAGCGCGGCTTCGGCGAGTACGGCGATGGCGAATCCGACCGACGCCTGCACGATGACGAGACCGCTGACATTGGGCAGGACATGCCGCACGGCGATCGCGAACGGCCCGCGGCCCGCCGCGCGCGCGGCGATGACGTATTCGGTCCGCATGACCTGCAGCGTGCCGCCGCGGATCAGCCGGGCGAAATGGGGGATGGACGCGATGCCGATGGCGATCATCGCGACCAGCGTGCCGGCGCCGTACACGGCGGAGAACATGATGGTCAGCAGGAGCGCCGGGAAGGCGAGAATCAGATCGTTGCCGCGCATGAGCAGCTCGCCGAACCAGCCGGGCGCCATTCCGGCGACGATGCCGAGGGGCACTCCGACCAGGGCGGCGACCCCCACCGCCACGAAGCCGACGAAGAGTGTGGTGCGCGAGCCCATCATGATCTGGCTGAACACGTCGCGGCCGAATTTGTCCGTGCCGAACCAGTACTCCGACGACGGCGTCTCCAGCCGCGCCGCGGGGTTCACCAGGGTCGGGTCGTGCGGGGTCCACACGAAGGACAGCAGCGCCATGCCGAGTACGGCCACGACGATGAGAGCGCCCACCAGGAGGCTGCCCGGCACCGGGAGGCGCCGCCGGCGGCCCTCGGGCGCCGCGGACGCGACCGCGGCTTCGGTGTTCGGAGCACTCATGACGCACCCACCCTCAGCCGCGGGTCGATCAGCAGATAGATGATGTCCACCAGGAAGTTCACGAGCAGCACCGCCGTTGCGATGATCATGACCACGTCCTGCACCAGGATGAGGTCGCGGTTGGAGACGCTGTCCAGCAGCAGGCTCCCGAGCCCGGGGATGACGAAGACCCGTTCGATGACGACGGCGCCCACCAGCAGCGTGGCGAGTTGCAGCGCCAGGACGGTGACCACGGGCACCGCCGCGTTCCGCAGGCCGTGCCGCAGCAGCGCCTGTGTCGGACGGAGTCCCTTGGCGCGAGCGGTGCGCAGATAGTCCTCCCTGAGGACATCGAGCACGGCGCTGCGGACATAGCGGGTGAGCACTGCCCCCTGCACCACGCCGAGGGACAGCGCGGGCAGCACCAACTGTTTGAGGAACAGGACCGGATCCTCGACCGGGGGTGTCCAGCCGTTCGCCGGCAGCCACCCGAGCCCCACCGCGAACACGGTGATCAGGAGGATGCCCGCGAGGAAGGCCGGGACGGCCACGCCGATCTGGGACAGGGCCGAGAGGATGAGCCCGGACGGCCTGCGGTGCCGCACGGCCATGACCATGCCCATGGGGATGGCCACGATGCAGGCGATCACCATCCCGGTGCCGACGAGCCACAGGGTGACCTGGAGGCGGTCGGAGATCTGCGGGCCGATCGGCGCGTGTGAGATGTAGGAGTTGCCCGGGTCGAAGGTCACCAGTCCGTGGATCCAGCTCAGGTACTGCTCCACGAGCGGCCGGTTGAGCCCGAACTGCTCGCGCAGTTGCGCCACCGCGGTGTCCGAGGCGCTGGTGCCGAGTACGACGCGCGCCGGATCCCCGGGCAGGACCGCCATGAACGCGAACACCAGGACGGAGCTCACGGCAAGGCTGGCCAGGAGGATCGCGATCCGCTGCGCCAGACGGACGATCATGGGTTGAGGCCGCCTTTCATGACCGGCCCAGGCCGGTGAGATCCAGAGACTCGGAGACGGTGTTCACCGGCAGACCGGTGATGTCCTTGTTCGCCACCATCAGGTTCGGGAGCAGGAACAGCCAGTCGGCCGCGGCGTCCTTGGACAGCAGCCGGGCAGCCGCCCGCATGGAGGTGATCTGCTCCTGCTGGGTGCCCTGGTCCGCCTTCTTCAGCAGCGCGCGGAATTCAGGGCTGTCGTAGCGGGTGTAGGAGGTCTTGCTCCCGAACACCGCCTGCATGTCGCGGGGTTCCACATGGCTGATGATGGACATGTCGTAGTCGGCGTTCTTGAACACGGTGGTCAGCCAGGCGGCGGGGAACTCCAGTTGGTCGAGCTTGACCTTGAACCCGGCCTGTTCGAGCTGGCTCTTGACCACGGTGCCGCATGCGGTGGCGTAGGGCAGCGTCGGAAGCCGCAGCCGCAGCGTACGGCCGGCCTGGCCGGACTCCTCGAGGAGCTTCTTGGCCTTGTCTCGGTTGTACGGATACTCGTTCGTGAGGTTCTGGTACCACGGGTCGGTCGGCGGGACCATGCTGCCGATGAGCTTGCCGCGGCCCGCCCAGCACGTGTCCATCAGGGCTTTGTGGTCGATGGCGTAGCGGACTGCCTGGCGGACCTTCGGGTTCTTCAGCGGGCCCGAGCCATTGTTGAGGGAGAGGACCACCTCACCGTTGGTCGTGCCCTCGATGACCTTGTACTTCGGGTTGTTCTCGAACCGGTACAGGGAGTCCGGGGACTGCATCACGCCGATCACGTTGATGGTGCCCGTGAGCAGCGCGTTGTTCATGGCCGTCGGGTCCTTGAAGTACTTGAGGGTGACCGACGCGAAGTGCGGTGTGCGCCCCCAGTAGTCATGACGGCGGGCCAGCGTGATCGAGTCGCCGCGGTTCCACTTCTTCACCACGTACGGGCCGGTGCCCACCGGCTCGGTGGCCAGCTTGCCCACGCCGGTCCGGCTGAACATAGCGCCGACGCGGGTGGTCATCCGGTACAGCCAGTCGTTGCTCGGCCGCTTCAGGGTGACCTTCAGTTCGGTGGGCGACACCGCCCGCGCCGTATCGACGACGTCCATCTGGGCCTTCTGCGCGATCGTCCAGTCGGACTTGACACGTCCGATGGAGAACGCGGCGTCCTCGGCCGTGAAGGGTGCGCCATTGCTGAACCTGGCGTTCTTCACCAGGTGGAACGTGTACGTCTCGCGGTCCTTGGACAGGGTCCAGGACGTGGCCAGTTGCGGCCGTATCTTCCCGGACTGGTCCAGCTTCACCAGGTTCTCGTAGACGTTGTAGAGCAGTGCCTGCGAAATGGCGGCACCTTCGGTCTTGGTGAAGTCGAAGTTGGCCGGCTCGGCGGTGAGGCCGATGTTCAGGGCGTTCTTCCCGGTACCGCCGGATGCCGTGGACCCGGCCGAGCAGCCTGCCAGCAGCAGGCATGCGAGCGTGACCGCGAGGGTCCCGGCCCCTCGCACCAGCCGCCTGGTATGTCTCATATGTACTACCCCTGGCTTTCCATGGTGTGCAGGACGGCGGATGCCACCTCCGCCGTGGTGGCGTTGCCGCCGAGGTCGGCCGTGTGGTGCCGGACGTCGCGCAGGGTGGCCGCCACCGCGTCGCGGACGCGGCGAGCCGCGCCGGTGTGTCCGAGGTCGTCGAGCAGCATCGCGCCGGAGAGCATGCAGGCCACCGGATTCGCGACGCCCTTCCCGGCGATGTCGGGTGCGGAGCCGTGCACGGGTTCGTAGATACCCGGCACGTCCGCGCCCGGCAGGACATTGGCGCTGGGCGCCATGCCCATACCGCCGGCCAGCACCGCGGCGAGGTCGGACAGGATGTCGCCGAACAGGTTGCTCGCGAGCAGCACGTCAAGGGAGCGCGGGGCCTGGATCATGCGGGCGGCCATGGCGTCGACCAGCACCGTTTCCAGCCGCACCGCCGGATAGTGCTCGCCGACCTCGCGCACCACCCGGTCCCACAGCGGATAGCCGTATCGCATCGCGTTGGACTTGGTCACCAGAGACAGATGTCCCGAACGTCGGCCGGCCAGGGCGAACGCCTGGTGCGCCGCGCGCTCGATGGCGCGACGGGAGTGCACGGCGACCTCGATGCCGAGATCGTGTCCGCTGCCGGCGTGCGCCACCCCGCCGGCGCCGACGTACTCGCCCTCGGTGTTCTCGCGCACGATCACCAGGTCCACGCCATCGGTGTCGCGCACCTTGGTGGGAACGCCGGGGAACGCGCGCACCGGGCGGAGGTTCACGGCGAGGTCGAGCTGCTGCCGCAGGCCGATGATCAGGCCCCAGACCAGTTCGTGCTCCGGCACATCGGGACGTCCGACGGCGCCGAACAGCACGGCGTCCGCCTTCTTGACCAGGCCGGCCGCATCGGCCGGCATCGCCGCGCCCTGCCGGAGGTACCGCTCGCCTCCCCAGTCGTACGAGGCCACATCGAGCCGGTGGCCTTCGGCCTCCAGCGCGGTCCGGAGCGTCGGCACGGTCGCCGCGACGACCTCAGGGCCGATCCCGTCGCCCGGTATGACGGCAAGCCGCACGACCTCGGGGTCCCGCGTCATGGACGACACCTTTCGTTGTGACTGGCCTGACCAGTAAGCTCATTTGCCAGGTACCGTGACGACTTAAATTGCTCTTGTCAAGAGTTCGAATTTCCCAGCTATCGCCAGCGGCACCTCCCTGCGGTAGCTGGGGGAGAAGGAGACTGCGGGTGCTCACGGAACAGGGCCTGGCCACCATGCCGGCCGTCGAGATGGTGGCCCGATTCGCCGACGGCACGCTGTCGCCGGTCCAGGTCCACGACGCCGTCCAGTCGGTCATCGAGGTGCGGGAGAGTGTGCTCAACGCGTTCTGGGTGCGGGATCCGGACGAGTCCCGCAAGGCGGCCCAGGCCAGCGAGTCCCGATGGGCGGCGGGGGAACCGCTCGGGCCCATCGACGGCGTGCCCGTGACGCTGAAGGAGAACGTCGCCCGCAGGGGCGTCCCCATGCCCTCGGGCAACGCGGGAACCGAGCCGGCCGTCCCCGAGGCGGACGCGCCCATCACCGCGCGGGTCCTCGAATCCGGCGGGGTGATCCTCGGGTCGACCGTGATGCCGGACTGGGGCATGCTCTCCTCGGGGGTCTCCAGCCGGCACGGCATTTCGCGCAGCCCCTGGAACGCCGCCTGGACCACGGGCGGTTCCAGCTCCGGTGCGGGGGCCGCGGCCGCCGGGGGCTATGGTCCGCTCCACGTGGGCACCGACATCGGGGGATCGATCCGGCTGCCGGGCACCTGGCTGGGCCTCGCCACGCTCAAGCCCAGCTACGGGAGGATCCCGCTGGACGCCCCGTACCTGGGACGCGCCGCCGGTCCCCTGACGCGCACCGTGGCGGACGCGGCCCTGTTCATGCGTGTCCTGAGCCGGCCGGATCCCCGGGACTGGACAAGCCTGCCGCCGCAGGACATCGACTGGTCGGCGCCGGCCGGCGAGGTGCGCGGACTGCGGGTGGGGGTGCACCTGGACGCCGGCTGCGGGGAGCCGTGCGACGCCGAGATCCTCGCCGCGGTGAACCGCGCCGCCGCCGTCTTCGAGGCGGCCGGAGCCGTCGTGGAGCCCGTCGAGCCGTTTATGAGCCAGGACCTCCTGGACGACCTGGACCTGTTCTGGCGGGTGCGGTCCTGGAACGACTTCCGCGCGCTGACGCCCGAGGCCGGGCTGCGCGTCCACCCCCACATCATCAGGTGGTGTCAGGGAGGCGCGGACGTACCGGGCACGAAGGTACTCCAGTGCTACCAGCAGATCATGAGCATCCAGGCGCGGACCGTGGCGGCGACGGAACCGTACGATCTGGTGCTCTCGCCGGTGGCTCCAGTGGCGGCGTTTGCCGCCGAGCAGCCGATGCCGTTCACGGGGGACGCGAAGACCATGGCCCACATCGGCTTCACCGCGCCGTACAACATGTCGGGGCAGCCCGCGGCGACCGTCAACTGCGGCTTTACGGCGGACCGTCGGCCCATCGGGGTGCAGATCGCGGGCCGCCGCTTCGACGATCTCGGCGTCTTGAGGGCGGCGGCGTGGTACGAACGGAACCGGCCCGCCGGGGCGGTCCCGCACTGGCCGGACAGCGCCCCCGGTGCACCCACCGGGGAGAAGTCGACATGTACCACGCTCGAAGGGAAGAAGCCGTGAGTGACGGTGCACAGTTCCGGCAGGTCTCACCGGTACGGCTCTACCAGCGCATCGTCGAGCAGATCGAGCAGGCGATCGCCCGAGGTGATCTGAAGCCCGGTCAACGACTGCCGAGCGAGCGAGAGTTGGTGACGCAGTTCGGGGCGAGCCGGCCCACGGTTCGGGAGGCCCTGCGCGTGCTGGAGAGCAACGGCCTCGTCCGCTCGCGCCCGGGTGATCCGAACGGCCCGGAGATCCTGCCGTTCTCACCGGCCGGCCTGACCAAGGAGATGACCCGGCTCGTCCAGTTCGACAACGTCTCGATGGCCGAGTTGATCTCGTTCCGCATGATCCTCGACGGGTCGGCGAGCCTGCTGGCGGCTCGGCTGCGGTCCGAGGAGGAGCTGTCCGCCATGGAACGGACGATCGCCGTCATGTCGGACGCGATCGAGGCAGGCTACGAGGAGTTCAGCAAGGCGGACGTCGCATTCCATGAGGCGGTGGCCGTGGCCAGCCGCAACTCCCTCATCGAGGTGTGCAATCAGGTGGTCCGGGGCGCCGTCCTCTCGCTGATCTCGGACAAGGTCGCCCACGCCCGCAACGGCACGGCGCTCATGCGGAAGTCGCTCCATCACCACCAGGAAGTGCTCGAGGCGATCCGGGTACGGGACGGCCAGGCGGCAGCACGCATCTCGCGGCGCACACTCTACGACTACTACGCCGGCTACGTCCCCGAGGACGAACAGGGGCCGCTGCTCGCGCTCGTGGACGACGAGGAGACGTCAACCACTCTGCCGTAGACGATCGGGAGGGGATCGGTGTGCTCGCTGGTGGCGAGCACACCGTGTGCGGTGTGCGGTGTGCTAGCGGAGGCGGTCGGCTCGTCGGCCACCTCGGTCTCAGGGCACGGACGTTCCACGTTGCCAGGAGGCGATGACGATCAGCGTCTTCGTCTGCAGCACGCCGACACCCTTACGACGCAGACGATTGACCACTTTCTCCCGCGTATCCAAGTGGTTCCGCTACTCCCCGCTTGACCCGGGCCACCTGGCCGGCACTGACGGCATCATGTTCGTCAAGGACGTCCCGCAGAGCTGACCCGTTCTGCACTCCAACCCGGCCGCGCCGTGGAGCCGTCTGGCGGCTGAGGCGAGCGTCTCCCGTCCCACCCTGGCGCGCCGGTTCACCACCCTGGTCGGCCGCCCTCCGATGACGTACCTCACATGGTGGCGTGTGATCCTTGCCGCCACCCTGCTCCGAGACACTGCGGATACCCTGGCCACCATCGCCGGCCGGGTCGGCTACGGCAGCCCGTACGCACTCTCACACGCCTTCGAGAGGGAGTTCGGCACGACACCGGGGCGGTATCGAGCGCAGGTCACGGAAGGGCCGTCTCGTGAGCCCAACAGGGCCTCGTAGGCAGGGAGTTGAGTTGGACACCGCACAGGACGCGCAGGACACGGCCAAGCGGCTGCGGGCGATCGGCGACGAGCTGTCGGACCGTTTCTACGAGCGGGCCGACGTGGTGCGGACGCTGGTGGTGACGCTGCTGGCAGGGCAGCACTCGCTGGTGCTCGGCCCGCCCGGAACGGCGAAGTCCGAGCTGGCCCGGGAGCTCACGGGCCGGATCGAGGGGGCGGCCTACTGGGAGATCCTGCTGTCGAAGTTCACCGCACCGACGAGGATGTTCGGTCCCATCGACGTCGCCGCGCTGGCCCGGGGTGAGTACCGCCAGGTCTACGACGGCCGCGCCACGACCGCGCATGTCGCCTTCATCGACGAGATTTTCAAGTGCTCCACGGCGGCGCTGAACGAGACGCTGGGCTACCTCAACGAGCGGATCTACCACCCCGAGAGCGGCGGCGAGCCGATTCGCTGCCCGCTGATCGGGGCCATCACCGCGAGCAATGAACTGCCCAGCGGCGAGGATTCGGCCGCGATCTACGACCGGCTGCTGGTGCGGATCGAGGTCGGGTACCTGGAAGACCCCTCGAACTTCGCCGCGCTGGTCCGCTCCGCCGTCAACCGCCCGGCGGCACCCGCCCGGACCACGGTGGAGCTGGCCGCGTTACGGCACGCCGTGACCGAAGCCGTCCCGGCCGTGGACGTCCCCGACGCGATCGTGGACGCGGTGTGTACGCTGCGGGCCGCCCTGCGCCGTAAGGAACTCATCGCCTCCGACCGCCGCTGGCGGCAGGCGGTGGGTCTGCTCCAGGCGTCCGCGTACCTCGATGGCCGTCCGGCGGTCGCCGAGACCGACCTGTCGGTGCTGACGCACGTGCTGTGGGACTCCCCCGCTCAACGTCCGACCGTCGAGCGCGAGGTGCTGCAACTGGTCAACCCCGACGCCAAGGAGGCGCTCGACCTGGCCGACGCCATCGAGGAGCTGGAGGCCCAACTCGACGCCATGGCCGGGCAGTCCCGCGAGGCGCTGAGCGAGTGGGTCATCAAGAAGGCCCACAACACGCTCGCCATGGCGGGGAAGCGGCTGGAGAAGCTGCGCCAGGACGCGGCGCACGCGGGCCGCTCCACCGCCGCCATCGAACGCGTCACCGGCCGCCAGCGCGCCGTCCGCGCCCGCGTACTCACCGAGGCCCTCGGCATGGACGCGAGCACGGTGCAGGCCCAGCTCTGAACACGGGGGGGGATCAGGACCATGGGCGAGACACCGGGCGAGACACCCGGCCGGACACTGGGCCGGCTCGACGAGTTGGCGGGCCGGGCCGGGAAGTGGCTGGGCCGGTCCGCCGCCGCTCCCGAGCGGCACACGGCGGCAGTGGTCGCGGACCGGTTCGACCGGATCACCTGGCGCGACACCTACGAGCAGTCGGCCGGACTGCGCGATGTGGCCGAGGAGCTGAACGAGCGTTACCACTACACCGCCGACCTCCTGACCGACGTGTTCCTGGCCGCCTACAAAGTCGGCCCGCGGTTGCGCGAGCGCGCCGAGATGGATCCCTCCCGGCTGGTCAACCACCAGGTCATCACCTCGCTGGTGGAGTCACTGGAGTTCACCGAGCTGCGCCGGGAGACGGCCGGAGACCCCTACGCCGCCGCCATGGCCGTGCTCGCCCAGGCCGCCGCGGTGCGTGGGATGCTGGAGCGCTGCCGGGCGGCCCGGGAGCGGGCCGAGCGGGCGAAGAAGGCCCAGCAGGACGCCGAAGGCGCGGCGGACGCCGTGAGCAAGGCGCTCCAGCAGGCCACCGACGAGGCGGACTGGTCCAACGGGGTCGGCACCGTACCGACCCCGGCCGCCGACGCCGTACAACAGGCGATCGAGGCCGCCGAGACCGCCGACGCCGCTGCGCGGCAGGCCGCCCAGGACGCCGCGCAGGCCCTCGCGGCGGCCCCCGGCATCCGTGCCGCCGCGCGGAACGCGGCGGCGAAGGCCGCCCGCGCCGTGCGGGAGGAGGCCGCGCTGATGCGGGCATGGGGTGTTGGCCCCGGCGAGCTGGAGCGGATGCCGTTCGACCAGCGCGCCCGGCTCGCCGAGCGGCTGCGCAGCGGCCGTCTCGCACAGTGGGCCGAGCTGATCGGTCGCTTCCGGCAGATGGCAGGCGGTGAGCGCGCCCGCAAGATGGAGAACGCCACCGGCGAGCTGGTCGGCGTCACGCTCGGCAATGACCTCTCCCGCGTCATCCCCTCCGAGCTGGCCAATCTCGGCCTGCCCGAGCTGCGTGCGGTGTTCGCCGCGCGCTACGCCGCCGGGGAGCTGATGCTCTACGACAGCCAGGGAGAGCAGGCCACCGGCCAGGGCGCCATCATCGCGTGCGTGGACACCTCGCACTCCATGTACGAGGCGGGGCCCGGCGGCGTCACCCGGGAGGCGTGGGCCAAGGCGTGCGCCCTGGCGCTGCTGGAGCAGGCCCGCCATGCGGGGCGTGACTTCGTCGGCGTCCTGTTCTCCGCCGCCGACAAGATCCAGGTCTTCCGCTTCCCGTCCGGCCGGCCCGCCGACATCGCCCGGATCCTCGACTTCGCAGAGACCTTCCTCGGCGGTGGCACCAGTTACCAGACGCCGCTGACAGCGGCCCGCGAGCTGCTGGAGGAGGAGTTCAACGACACCGCCCGCACGCGCGGCGACATCGTGATGATCACCGATGACGAATGCGGCGTCACCGAGGAATGGATGCGCGGCTGGAACGACGCCAAGCATCTGTTGGGCTTCCGGGTCTTCGGCGTGGCGATCGGCGCCCCGCCCGCCGCCGAAACCGGCTCGGTCCTGGAGGCCCTGTGCGACAACCTCCGCTCCATCGAGGACCTCACCGACGTCCATGCGGCCGCCGACCTCTTCCGCGTGATCTGACCCGGCCTTCTCCCCCGCCCCCGCAACCCCGACACGTCATCCGTGGGTCCGATTGTCGCGACCGCCTTATCGGCCGTCGACGGAATTCACCGTTGGCCCAGGTGCTCGCTGAAGAAACCGGCGAGCTTCTCGATGGCGGGGTCCACGTACTGCTTCTTGTCATAGAGGTCGACATGGCTTGCGCCGTCGATCCAGTGGAGTTCCTTGGGTCCGATGGCCCGCTGGAACGCTTCGACGCTCATCCAGGAGGTGACGGCGCGGGTGCCGACGGTCATGAGGAGAGGACGTTGCCCGATCAGCGGGATCGGGGCGAAGGCGTCGAAGGTTGCCATCTTGTCGATGCTGGTCCAGGTGAAGAAACGCGCCGAGCGGGCGTGCCCGGCTCGCGGGGTGCGGTAGTAGTCGAAGCCCTCGGCGCCGTGTTCTCCGCCGAGCGCGCGGGCCTGCTCGGCGGTGTCGGGGAACAGGGTCAGGACCGGGGGCGCCTCACCACGAGCCTCGGTGGTGCGTGCTTGAGCCGCGGCGTCCAGCATGCCCTGGAAGACGGCCGGGTCCTGGGTTCCGTCGGCTCCCAGGCGGAACTGGCGGGCGATGTCGACGGCACTGACCGTGGCGACGGCCTTGATGCGGTGATCGCTCGCGGTGGCGGGCAGTACGTAGCCGCCGGAGGCGCAGATGCCGAGTGCCCCGATGCGCTCTGCGTCGACGTCGCCGCGGGTGGTGAGGTAGGAGACGGCCGCCTTGAGGTCCTCGACGCGGTGGGCGGGATCCTCCAGACCGCGTGGCTCGCCGCCGCTCTCGCCCTGGTGGGCCGCGTCGAAGGCGAGCGTGACAAAGCCCCGCTCGGCCAGGCGCCGCGCGTACAGACCGGCGGCCTGCTCCTTC
Source organism: Streptomyces violaceusniger Tu 4113 (assembly GCF_000147815.2). Taxonomy (NCBI): domain Bacteria; kingdom Bacillati; phylum Actinomycetota; class Actinomycetes; order Kitasatosporales; family Streptomycetaceae; genus Streptomyces; species Streptomyces violaceusniger. The sequence continues at coordinate 5,412,687 of NC_015957.1, forward strand.
ACACCGCTGCCGGGGTGGCCGACGACGATCGCCGGGCGCGGGCCCGGTGCCGGGGTGTCGGGAAGGTAGAGGTGGCCGGCGAGCGGGACGCCGACACTGTCGAAGGTGACGTTGGTCTTCGCCACGGGATGCTCCCTATGCGCTGTCTCGGCGGGGCCGCACCCAGGCGGTGGGCTCCGCGCCCGGCACATCGCCAGGCACGTCTCCACCCTCGGCGCGCCCCTGAGCACGCAAAAGGGGCACGTTCTTGCCTGGGAAGAAACCTGCCCCCTCACCACCTGTGCCGCTCACGCGAGAATGGGACGCATGACTCCGGCACCCGCCCCCCGCGAGCTCGGAGCCTTCCTCAAGGCTCGCCGAGCCCAGCTTGCGCCGCAGGACCTGGGCCTGCCCGAGACGGACTCGCATCGCAAGGTCGCGGGACTGCGCCGCCAAGAGGTCGCCCAGCTCGCGGCCATCAGCGTCGACTACTACACCCGACTGGAACAGGGCCGCGTCCGAGCGTCCGAATCGGTGCTCGCGACCCTCGCCCGCGCGCTGCGCCTCGACGACGACCAGCAGAAGTACCTCTACGAACTGGCCGGCAGGTCCGACGCGCGGCCGCGCCGTCGGCGGGGGCCCGCGCAGCGCATGCGGCCCGCCATGCGGCGCCTGCTCGACCAGCTCACGGGGACCCCCGCCGTCGTCCTCGGCAAGCGGATGGACATCCTGGCCTGGAACGTTGCCGCCGCGGCCCTGTTCACCGACTTCTCGCTGACGCCACCAGGGCGGCGCAACTACGTCCGCCTGCTGTTCACCGACCCGGTCGTCCGCGATATGCATCGGGAGTGGGAGCACGACGCCCGCGACGCCGTCGCCGCGCTGCGCATGGAGGCCGCGGCGGACCCTGACGACCCCGAGCTGGCCCAGCTCGTCGGCGAGCTGTCCGTCCAGGACGCCGACTTCCGCACCTGGTGGGCCGAGCACCGGGTCAACAACCTCAGCTACGGCACCAAGCACTACCGGCATCGGCTGGTCGGTGACCTCACGCTGGACTGCGACGTCTGGAGCAGCCCCGACGGCTCAGGGCAGCGCCTCATGGTCCTCACCGCCGAGCCCGACACCCCGTCGCACGATGCGTTGCGCATCCTCACCGCCTGGACGGCCGAGTAAACGGAGAACGCCCCAATTCGAACTCTCACTGGGACGGCGAGGAGGGCTGCGGCGGGGTGAAGTAGGTGCCGTCCTTGGGCACTCCATCATGTTCGGTGCCGTCGTCGTCGCGGTAGCGCCATGCGAAGGGGAGACCGTGGGCGGTCTCGGAATCGGGTCCGCTCATGAGCTGGAAGTGCAGATGTGGCTCGGAGGAGTTGCCGGAGTTGCCGCACTCGGCCAATTGCTGGCCGACCGTGACCCGGTCGCCCTCGGCCACACGGAGAGATCCGCGCCTGAGGTGCCCGAAGCCCGCGTACACGCCCTGGTCCAGCTCGAGCACGAGGTAGTTGCCCCATAGATGGCGGGGCCGGCCGAGACTGCGTATGAAGCCCTCCAGGTAGAGGTAGGCGATGCCGGGCAGCGAGGTGCGGGAGAAGTGATCGCGCTGGCGGTCGGTGGTTGCCACGACCACGCCGTCGCCGGGGGCCAGGACGGAGCTGCCGAAGGCGGGGTAATGGTGCGGGCGGCGGCCCAGCGGCCAGAGCGGGCGGAACGGTGGCGTGGCTTCTGCCGAGGGGTGGTGTGTCAGGTCGATGGCGTAGGTCTGCGCATGGCTGTGCGTGTGGCTGGGCACCTTCGTGCCCGGGCCGTTGAGGGCCTGCCAGCGTCCGGTCACGGGCACCTCGACCGGGACCGGTGTCTGTCCTTGTGGCGGGCGCTGTTTGCACCACAGGTGCCAGCGCATCAGCCCGCCGAGCATGAGAAGAATGACGCCCGCGAACCAGAGCGGACCCAGACCCTGTCTGTTCACCAGGATGCACACCGCCCCGATGGCGAAGACCAGGCCGTGTCGTTTCCGCAGGGACGTCAACAAGAGTGCTCCTCGTTCCTTGCCGTGGTTTCTTGCCGTGCGATGGTCACCGCCGATGGGTAGGAGCTTGATGCTCGCCCAGATGTCCGGCGTGCCACCAGACGAGCGGTATCTCGTCGGCACCCGCGGGGTCACCGAGGAGGAGGCCCGCGGCTACGTCGACCGGCTGATCGAGGACCGGGACGGCCGGCTCGACGTCCGCGAGGAGGCGCTGGAGTGGCTCGGTGAGCAGGCCGGGGCGGGCCGGATCCGGCTGCTCGGCCACGACCCCAGCTCGCCGCGGGAGATCGAGGAGCTGTGCGACCGGGGCGGCTCGGTCGCGGAGTTCCCCACCACGACGGCGGCCGCGAAGGCCGCACGCGAGCACGGCATGCCGGTCGTGATGGGCGCGCCGAACGTCCTGCGCGGCCACTCGCACAACGGCAACGCGTCCGGCCGTGAGCTGGTCGGCCGCGGCCTGGTCACCGCGCTCGCCTCCGACTACCTGCCGTCGGGGCTGCTCTCGGCGGCACTGCTGCTCGCCGAGGACGGGCTGGCGTCGCTGCCCGAGGCGGTCGGCCTGGTCACCGGCGGCGCCGCGGACGTGGCCGGTCTCCCGGACCGCGGCCGGCTGGCGCCGGGTCTGCGGGCCGATCTGGTGCTGGCCGAACCGGGCCGCCCCTGGCCCGTCGTCGCGGCCGTCCTGCGTGCGGCCTGGGGAGCCTCGGGAGGTGACGCGGCATGAGCGGCCGGATCCCCTGGCCGGTGCCCGAACCGCACCTGCCCTCCGGCGTCCACCCGGCGCTGGCCGCGGCGACCCGGGCCGCCACGGACGCGTTCCGCGCCGCGCGCGAGGCGTACGACCGGGCCGAGCTGGCCGAGAAGGTGCAAGTCGGCGCGGACGGTACGCCCACGATGCGGCTGGACATCCTGGTGGACACCGCGATCGCCGAGGTCGTGAACGCCCACCGGATCAATCTGCTCAGCGAGGAACTGGGCCACATCGACAACGGCTCCGCCGTCACACTGGTCACCGACCCGGTGGACGGCACGGCGAACGCCGCCTCCGGTGTCCCCCTGTCGGCGTTCGCGGGCGTCATCGCGGTGGACGGGGTGCCGACGGAGGCGCTGACCAGCTGGCTGGACACCGGGCGCTGCTGGCACACGGTGGCGGGCCGGCCGTCGCCGTACCGCACAAACGGCCGTACGGAGCTGGACGGCGCGGCGGTGAGTCTGCTGCGGCCGCAGGCGCATATCGCCGACGCATGGTGGCGGGTGGCGACACGGGCGGCCAGGATCCGCATCCTGTCGACGAGTTGCCTGGAAGCGGTGCTGGTGGCCGAGGGGTCGACGGACGCGTTCGCCGACGCCGGCTCCGACACCCACCGGATCGTGGACCTGGCGGCCGCGATGGTGACGGTCCCCGCGGCGGGCGGCGCGGTGATCGATGTGCACGGCCGGCCGCTGGAGATCGACCCCGACCTCACCCGCCGCTGGTCGGGTGTGGTGGCGGCGACCCCGCGGCTCGCGGAGGAACTGGCGGAGACCATCCGCGGAACGGAGGACCGATGACCACCGGAATTCCCGCTGCCCCGCTGACGGGCGAGGAGCTGACCGCACTCGTCGACGGCCTCGCGGGCCTGCCGTACGGCGGGGAGGCCGTCGACCAGCGGACCCACGCGCTGCAGACTGCGTGGCTGGCGAGGGACGCGGGCGCGGACGACGAGCTGGTGGTCGCCGCGGCGCTGCACGACATCGGCCGGGCCCGGCCGGTCCGGGCCGAACACCCGGGGCTGCCGCACGAGGTGGCGGGCGCCGAGTTCGCCCGGCGCCGGGTCAGCGAACGGGCGGCGTGGGTCATCGCCCAGCACGTACCGGCCAAGCGCTATCTGGTGGCGACCGATCCGGCGTACCACGCCCTGCTCAGCCCGGCGTCGATCGCGTCCCTCAAGGTCCAGGGCGGCCCGATGGACGAGCACGAGGCGGCGGAGTTCGCGGCGCACCCGCTGTCCGCGGACGCGGTCGCGCTGCGCCGCTGGGACGACGCGGCGAAGGATCCGGACGGCCCGCGGCTCACGATGCCGGACCTCCTCGCGGCCCACGCCCGCTGCGTCGCGGCGCGGCGGACCTGACGGCGGTGGCGGCGCCCCGGGGGCAGGCCGCTCGGCCTGACCCCGGGGCGTTGTCGCTTGGTCCGCGGGCGATGCGAGCCTGCCCTCCCGACGGCCTCCGGGATCGTCGGCACTACGGAGGGCCAGTTCCTGAACCTGCACGAGCCCGGAGCGGCCAGGGCCCTGCTCGACGAGGCGCTGGCCCGGGGGTGGCGCCCCGACGATCCCACGAGGCGGGAGATGGACGGCTGGGCCCTGTTCGCAAGCGTGGCCGCACGTCGCGGCGCGACGCCCCAGCACCGCGGCGACTGACGAGGCTCAGGCGCCGAAGCGGGCGAGTGGGCGAGTGGGCGAGTGGGCGTGCAAGGTCTCGTCGGGGACGAGGGAAGGCTGACCGGTCGGACCGGTCCCTGCGTCCGCATGTGGTGCCATTCAGCTGAGCCGAGGTGGGTGACCGAAGCTGCGGGGGCCGCGAGGGGAAGGATGGACGACGGCGCGCGGCAGCCGGACAGACGCCCAGGGAGATGACGTCATGCGCGGACGGAACGGCCCGTTCTGGGATGCGGTGGAAGGCCGCTCGCCGTTGCCGAAGTCGCCCGCGGTGGCACCCAGCGGCCGGGTGAGGACAAAGGCGATCCACAAGCTCCACACCGCGTCGGCACCGAGGGCCAAGCGAGCGACGGCGGCGATGGTCAGGGCGAACAGCACCGCGGACAGCCAGTACCCGAGGATGCTTCCACGCCAGGAAGGGGGTGGTGAACACCCAGCGCGACGGAGGTTGGACGACGGCACAACGTGCCGGTGGAGTTACATCGCCAGTGGCAGCCGCAGGACCAGCCGGGCCCCCGGGCCGTCGCCCTCCACCGCCACCCGGCCGCCATGATGAGTGGTCACGTCCCGCACGATGGCCAGCCCCAGCCCGGAGCCGCCGGCGTCCCGGCTGCGGGCGTCATCCAGCCGGGTGAACCGTTCGAAGACCCGCTCTCGGTCGGCGGGTGCGATACCGGCGCCGTCGTCCCGGACACTCAGCACCGCCTCCTCACGCGCGGTGTCCAGGGTGACCTCCACCCGGTGGCGGGCATACCGGACGGCATTGTCGAGCAGATTGCGCACGGCCCGGGAGAGGGCGTCCGCGTCCCCGCGGACACGGGCGGGGCGGATGCGGCCGCGGACGACGGCCACACCGGGGCGGACGTGCAGGCGCCGCACCTCGGCCCGCACCAGGTCGTCCAGGTCGACATCGGCCGTGAGCGCGGTAGCCGGAGTGGCGTCCAGACGGGCCAGCCGTACGAGGTCGTCGATGAGCCGGCCGAGCCGGACCGTCTCCTCCAGCAGATCGGGCAGCCGGGCCGAGAAGTCGGTGCGGGGGTGGCGGGCGGCGGTCTCGAGTTCGGCCCGTACGGCAGCCACCGGGCTGCGCAGCTCATGCGCGGCGTCGGCCACGAACTGCCGCTGATGGGCAGTGGCCTCGTCGAGCCGGGCCAGCAGATCGTTGAGGGTGGCCCCCAGCCGCCTCATCTCGTCGGCGGCCGGTGGCAGATCCAGCCGGCGGTGCAGATCGGTGGCGGTGATCTCGGCGGCCTGGCGGCGCAGCCGCTCCACCGGCACCAGCGCCCGCCCGGTGATATGCCATCCGGCGGCGGCGAGCAGGGCCGTCAGTACCGGAAGGCCCACGGCCAGTTCGGCGACGAGCTCATCCACGCTGTGGTCGGCCTGGGCGGTGGCAAGCCCCACGTACACGGTCTCGGGGGCGTGCGTCGACCCGGCCGACACGGTGGCGACACGGTAGGTCCCCTGGTCGCCCAGCGGCACCCCGTGGGCGGTGCGCACCGACGGTTCGCCGCTGAGGCCCGGTTTCAGCGTCCGGAACAGCGCGGGTTCCCCCGTAACGTTCCCGGACGCCGCGATCACCCGGCCCCGGTGGTCGACGATCTGGGTCACGTCGTCACCGGTGCCGGAGGCGGGCAGCGGCTGCACCGCCCGGCCGTTGTCCAGGGCGGCTGCGATGATCAGCGCACGCTGCCGGGCGCTGTCGTCCAGGCTGCGGATGAGCGAGGCGTGCTGGCTGATCACCAGCAGCGCGCCCGCCAGGCACAGACCGAGCGCGGTGACGAGCGTGGCGGCGAGTGTCAGCCGTATCCGCAGGCCCAACCCGCGCCAACGGGGGAGCCAGGTGCGCGTCCGTGATGTCGCCGGGACCCTGCGGAGGGCCAGGGGCACGGCGGGGGACTCCATGGGTCACCTGCCGTCGGCCGCTAGGCGGTATCCCGCCCCGCGGACGGTTTCGATGGACCGCACCCTGAAGGGAGTGTCGATCTTGCGTCGCAGATAGCCGATGTAGACCTCGACGACATTGGGGTCCAGATCAAAGTGCTCGGCCCAGACATGGGTGAGGATCTCCTGTTTGCTCACCACCTGGCCCTCGTGGCGTACCAGATATTCGAGCAGCGAGAACTCCCGGGTGGTCAGCTCGATGGGAGTTCCGGCGCGCACACAGGTGCGGCCCCCCGGGTCCAGGAGGAGGTCCCCGACGCTCAGGACCGGGGGTCTGGGAATGTGGCCGCGCCGGATCAGGGCGTGCAGCCGGGCGGTCAGGACGACGTAGGAAAAGGGTTTGGTGAGGTAGTCGTCCGCGCCGATGTCCAGCCCGTCGGCCTCGTCGTATTCGCCGTCCTTGGCGGTGAGCATCAGCACGGGGGTCCAGTCCTTGGCGGCCCGGAGCCGCCTGCACACGTCGTAACCATTGACCCGCGGCAGCATGATGTCCAGCACGATGGCGTCATAGGGGGTCTCGCCGACTCTGTACAGCCCCTCCGCCCCGTCGGTGGCGAGGTCCACGGCGAATCCCTCGGTGGTGAGCCCATGGACCAGGGCGCGCCCCAGCATGGGATGGTCTTCGACGACGAGGACACGCATATTGCGCCTTTCTCTCCCCTTGCGTCCCGAATGTTCTTTTCAGCGTAAAGGGACTGCGGGGCAGCGAGCTGAGAGCCCGCTGAGAGACCCCGGAGGTTCCGTGACCTCCATCACTCCACCTCAGGCTCCTCTCAGCTGCCCCGGCGCAGGATGAGCGTATTCCGGATGGAAGGTCCGTCCGGTGCCGAAAGCGAAGGTTGAACATGAACACACGCAAGAAGGCAGCCGTACTCGCCGCGTCCGCCGTAGCCATCGTCACGACCGTCATCGGTGGCGGTACCGCCATGGCGGCCACGCAGCCGTCCCACCCCTCGTCCTCGGCGTCCGCCACGGCGCAGAAGCCCACCCCTCCGGGCCCCTCCACCTCGAAGAGCGGCGGCGAGAGCGAGCAGAAGGGCGAGCACGAGAAGAAGGGCGAGAGCGAGCAGAAGGGCGAGAGCGAGCAGAAGGGCGGCCAGGAGGACGGCTCCGACGGTCACAACGACTCCGGCTCCCGGACCAACCACGAGTCCGAGGGCAACGAGTAGGAAGAAACCCCGGACCTCACCCGAGGCGGGCGGTCGTCTTCGGCCGCCCGCCTCACCCTGTGAGGGCTCACTCCGGTGGCGGCGGTGGCTCCGTGACCGGCAGCAGCAGGGTGAAGGTGGTGGGCGCCGTCCGGGCGAGGGTGAGCCGCCCTCCGGCCACCTCGGCCATTTCCCGCGCCAGCGTCAGCCCGATGCCACTGCCGGCTCGCGATGTCGTCGCCCCCCGCTCGAAGACGGCCCGCCGGCCGAGCGTCAGCGAGCCCTCATCGGACACGTCCACGGCGACCGCGACGCCCATCTCGCGCACCGTGACCTCGACCGCGCCGCGGCCGTGGCGCAGGGCGTTGTCCAGCAGGACGTCCAGGATCTGTTCGGCGGTGCGGTCGGGGATCCACAGATCTTCCCCGCCGGGCTCGACACCGAAGTCCAGACGACGGCCCTCGGCGGCGAATGTGCCGTGCCAGCGGCGCTCCACTCCCTCGACCACCTCGGCGGTGGGCCGGGCGGTCGCGGGAACGCCGGGGTGTGACGCCCTGGCCAGCCGGAGCACGTCGTCCACAGTCTGCTGAAGATGCCGGACCTGCTCCAGTGCCTCTGTCACCGCCGCTCGCAGATCCGCGTCGGGATCGGCGGCGGCCGCGTCCAGACCCAACTGCAGACCGGCCAGCGAGGTGCGCAGCTGATGGGAGGCGTTGGAGGTGAAGTGGCGCTCGTGCTCGAGCCATTGAGCCAGATGCTCGACCATGGTGTTCTGGGTACGCGCCACCTGGTCGATCTCGGCGATCGCGCTGCCTTCGGCGCGCGCGGTCAGATCCCCGTCCGCCACCGCTCCGGCCTTCTCCGAGAGCGCCTCCAACGGTGCGGTGAGCGTGCGCGCCTGCCGGTGTGCCACTACGACGGCCGTGACCAGCGCCACCAGGGCGGTGCCGGCCAGGCCGAGCCAAGCCAGGATGACGCGATACCAGACCTCAGATGTCCCGGTCGAGGCGCGGACCACACCGATCACCTGCTCCCCGGTCGCTATGGGCACGGCCACCACGATCTGGTGGCCGGCGCGCCCCCGGGCCACCGACCCGCCCTGGGCCGCCCGGGCGATCGCGTCCGCCTTCCTGGGACCGCTGCCGTCGCGCAGCCGCCCGGAGAGGTCGTACACCCCGACATCGGTTCCCCGCTCATGGGCGGGGAGTTCCACCTGGTCGCCCGCCACGAACTGCGGGGGCACATGGATGGCGGCCGCCAGGGCCACGCGTTCCAGCTCAGCGCGCTCGTCCGCGAAGAAGGACGTCTGGATCCCGAGCGCCAGCGGCGTAGCGAGGAGGACGAGTGCCACCAGCACCGCCACCACGGCCACCCGCATCACACGCTGTCTCATTCGCCCATCATGAGCGCGGGCGCGCCCCGGCGGGGCCGAAGCGGGGATGCCACCGGCCGGTTTTGCCGTCGTCTAACCGTCGTCATCGCGAGCGTTTACCGCCTCCTCCCTAGCGTCGGAGACCACCAGCGGTTCGCCTATGTGGAGGACACCATGAACAAGCGGGCCATCTTCGCCCTTCCCGCCGCCGTCGCGCTGACCACCGGAGTGGTCGCCGGCTGCTCCGGCTCCGGCGGAGGCTCCCACAGCGGTTCCAAGGCCCCTTCCGGCTCGTCGTCCACCCAGCGGACCGGCCCGGCCCCCGCCGAGTCCAACCCGCCGGGCGACATCCCCGACAACCAGGTGTACGTCGCCTATCGGCCGCCCGCCGGCGGGTTCACGGTCAAGGTGCCGGAGGGCTGGGCCCGCTCCTCCACCCACGGCACCACCACCTTCAGTGACAAGCTCAACAAGGTCGAGGTCGCGCAGAGCTCCACCGGGACCGCGCCCACCGTCCAGTCGGTGAAGGCGGGCATGGTCCCCGCCCTCCGCAAGCAGGCCACGCACTTCGCCCTGGGCGGCGTCACGACCGTCCACCGGAAGGCCGGAGAGGCCGTCCGGATCACCTACCGGACGGACTCGGCCCCCAACCAGGTGACGGGCAAGAGCGTGCGGGACTCGGTGGAGCGGTACGTGTTCTTCCACAACGGCCGGCAGGTCGTTCTGACGCTGACCGGCCCGACCGGCGCCGACAACGTCGACCCCTGGCGCATCGTCAGCGATTCGCTCCGGTGGCAGTGATGACCACCGCCTCCACGGCAGCCGCCCGGGCCGACGGGGCGACCGCCCTCGAGGCCAGGGAGCTCTACCGGTTCTTCCGCACCGGCGAGGAGGAGACCCTCGCGCTGCGCGGGGTGTCCCTCCATGTCCAGCGCGGCGAGACCGTCGCCGTCGTCGGGCCTTCCGGTTCGGGCAAGTCCACCCTGCTGGCGTGCCTGGCCGGGCTGGACGAACCGGCCGGAGGTTATGTCCACGTCGGCGGGGAGCGGATCAGCCATCGCCCCGAGGCCCAGCGGGCCCGGCTGCGCGCCCGCCGCATCGGTGTCCTGCTGCAGTCCGGCAACCTCATCGCCCACCTGGACGTGCGGGAGAACATCCGCCTCGCCCAGGCGGCCGCCGGACGGCGCCGTGGCGATGCGTCCGATATCGCCGCCCTGCTCGACGGGGTGGCCCTGCGCGGTCGGGCCCACGCCCTGCCGCATCAGCTGGCCGGCGGTGAACTGGCCCGCGCGGGGCTGGCCGTCGCCCTGGCCAACGACCCCGATGTGCTCCTCGCCGACGAGCCCACCGGCGAACTGGACGGGCGGACCGAACAGCGCGTACTCGACCTGCTCAAGAGCCGGGCCGCCGCCGGCCGTGGCGTTCTGGTCGTCACCCACAACACCGAGGTCGTCGGCTTCGCCGACCGTGTGCTCGTCCTGCGCGACGGAAGGATCCAGCCGTGAACGCCCCCGGCACCGGCGCCCCCTTCATCGACACCCTCATCGACTGCCGCGACGCCGCCCGCACCTATGGCCAGGGCGAGCACGCCGTCGTGGCGGTGCACGGCGCCACCTGCCAGGTGCGAGCCGGCGACCGTATCGCCATCATGGGCCCCTCCGGGTCCGGCAAGTCCACGCTGCTGCATCTGATGGCCGGACTGGAGCGGCCCACCAGCGGAGAGATCGCCTGGCCCGCCCTTGGCCGCCCCGCCACGGCCCGGGACATCGGCGTGGTCTTCCAGTCCCCGAGCCTGATCCCGGCCCTCGACGTGATGGAGAACGCCGCACTGCCGCTGGTCCTGTCGGGCGCCTCGGAGTCCGAAGCCCGCCGCCGCGCGCTGTCCGCCCTCGACGCCGTCGGCGTCGTGGACCTCGCCGACAAGCTGCCCGAGGAACTCTCCGGTGGACAGGCGCAGCGGGTGGCGGTGGCCCGGGTGCTCGCCCTACGCCCGAGGGTGGTCCTCGCCGACGAACCCACCGGACAGCTCGACCGCGCCACCGGACGCCTTGTGGTGGACGTCCTGCTGGACACGGCGGCCGAACTGGGCGCCGCGCTCGTGGTGACCACCCACGATGCCACCGTCGGCGAACGCCTCAACGAGCGCTGGCCCATGCACGAGGGGCGGCTGGCCGCCACGGGCCCCGCCCCCGCCGCCTCCGGACCGCGCACCGCGCCCCGGGCGCGGCCGAACGCGACTCAAGGAGAGACGTCGTGATCATCACCTGGCTGTCCGGGCTCGTCCGGCGCCGCAGTGGCCGGCTCCTCGCCGCCGCGCTCGGCATCTCGCTCGCCGTGGCGCTGGTCGCCGCGCTCGGCTCCTTTCTGACCGCCTCCAAATCCACCATGACCGACCGCGCGGTGCGCTCGGTCGCGGTCGACTGGCAGGTCCAGGTCCAACCGGGCGCCAAACCGGCCTCGGTGCTGCACACCGTACGGTCCGCGCCCGGCACACGCACCGCGCTCCCCGTCGGATTCGCGCACAGCACCGGTTTCCACGCCAGGACCGGCGGATCCACTCAGAGCACCGGCCCGGGGGTCGTGCTCGGTCTGCCACCCGGCTACCGCACCGCCTTCCCCGGCGAGATCCGGCAGCTCACGGGCAGCGCCTCCGGGGTGCTCATCGCCCAGCAGACCGCGGCCAATCTGCATGTCGCCCCCGGGGACACCGTCACCATCGGCCGCCCGGGAGGCGGACCGGCCCATGTGAAGGTGGCCGGAGTGGTCGACCTGCCCCAGGCCGACTCGCTCTTCCAGAAGGTCGGCGCCCCTCCCCAGACCCAGCCCACCGCGCCACCCGACAACGTCATCCTGCTGCCCGCCGCACAGTTCACCAGGACCACTGCGCCCATCAAGGCCGCCGACCCGGCCGCGGTCGCCACGCAGATCCATGTCGCCCGGGACGCCCGGCTGCCCGCCGACCCCGCCGCCGCGTACACCGCGGTGACCGGCGCCGCCCACAACACCGAGGCACGCACCGCCGGCGGCGGGCTGGTCGGCGACAACCTCGGCGCCGCGCTCGACAGCGCCCGCCAGGACGCCCTCTACGCCCAGATCCTCTTCCTCTTCCTCGGCGTGCCCGGGGCAGTGCTGGCCGCACTGCTGACGGCGGCCGTGGCCGGCGCCGGAGCCGGCCGGCGCCGGCGGGAACAGGCCCTGCTGCGCACCCGCGGACTCGGCCTCCGTCAGATCGCCGGCCTCGCCGTGACCGAGGCCACCGCCGTCGGCGTGACAGGCGGGCTGCTGGGCCTCGGCATCGCCGCAGGCGTGGGCCGGGCCGCCTTCGGCACGGCGTCCTTCGGCTCCACCGCCACCTCCGCGGTCGGCTGGTTCGCGCTCGCCCTGCTGCTGGGGCTGGTCATCGCCGCTGTGGCCGTCCTGGTGCCCGCGGTGCGCGACCTGCGGCAGGGCACCGTCACCGAGGCCCGCCGGGTGGTGGGCCGGGCCGGTACCCCGCGCTGGATGAAGTTCTACCCGGACCTCATCCTGCTGGCCGTCTCCTACTTCGTCTTCCGCGCCTCCAGCTCCAACAACTACTCCCTGGTCCTGGCTCCGGAAGGCGTCCCCACCATCTCCGTGTCCTACTGGGCCTTCCTGGGACCGGCCCTGCTCTGGGTCGGCTCCGCCCTGCTGCTGTGGCGGCTGGTCGCGCTCGCCCTCACCCACGGACGCCGCCCACTCGCCCGGCTGGTCCGGCCGCTGACCGGCAGCCTGGCCGGAACCACCGCGGCGAGTCTGTCCCGGCAGCGCCGCCCGCTGGCACGGGCCGTCGTCCTGCTCGCGCTGGCCCTCTCCTTCGCCGTGTCCACCGCCTCGTTCAACTCCACTTACCGGCAACAGGCGGAAGTCGACGCCCGGCTCACCAACGGCGCCGATGTGACAGTGACCGAGTCACCGGGTTCCCACGCCGGGCCCAGCGCGGCCAGCCCTCTGGCAGCCATCCCGGGGGTGCGCCACGTCGAACCGCTCCAGCACCGGTTCGCCTACGTCGGAGCGGATCTGCAGGACCTGTACGGGGTCCAGCCGTCCACCATCACCTCCGCCACCTCCCTCCAGAACGCCTACTTCAGCGGTGGCAGCGCCAAGAGCTTGATGTCCAAGCTTGCCGCCCGGCCGGACTCCCTCCTGGTCAGCGAAGAGACCGTCAAGGACTTCCAGCTGGCCCCCGGCGACACGCTCAAGCTGCGGCTGCAAGACGCCCGCACCAAGACGTTCCACACCGTTCCGTTCCACTACGCGGGCATCGTCAAGGAATTCCCCACCGCGCCACGCGACAGCTTCTTTGTCGCCAACGCCGGCTACATCGCCAAGACCACCGGCAGCGACGCGGTCGGCACATTCCTCGTCGACACCGGAGGCGGAAACCAGAAGGCCGTCGCCGCGCGGATGCGCCACCAGCTCGGCACCACGGCCAAGGTCACCGACATCACTCAGGCCCGCTCCGCCGTCGGCTCCAGCCTCACCTCCGTGGACCTGTCCGGGCTCACCCGGATCGAACTCGGCTTCGCGGTCCTGCTGGCAGCCGGCGCGGGCGGCATCGTCCTGGCCCTTGGCCTCGCCGAACGCCGCCGCACCTTCGCCATCGCCACCGTCCTGGGCGCCACCCGCCGACAGCTGAAGGGACTGGTCTTCAGCGAGGCCGCCGTACTCACCGCGGCGGGGCTGGCCGGAGGCACGCTCATCGGCTGGGCCCTGACCCAGATGCTCGTCAAGGTGCTCACCGGTGTGTTCGACCCACCACCGGACACCATCGCCGTGCCCTGGCCGTATCTCGCCCTGACCCTGGCGGCAGCCTTGGCGGCCATCGTCGGCGCCGCCCTGAGCGGCGTCCGCAGATCCACCCGGCCGGCCGTGGAAGAGCTGCGTGAACTCTGACAGCGGACCGTCCGCACGCCCCAGGACAGCCACCCGCCCTACGCTTCTGAGCATGCGGACGACAGGGGCCAAGGACTCGGTATCCATACTGCTCATCGAGGACGACGAGGTCATCGGGCGGCATGTGGAAGCAGGCCTGCGCTCCCACGGCTACGCCGTGACCTGGACCCGGACCGGCGGCTCCGGTCTGGCCGAGGCCGACCGGAGCCCCATCGACGTCGTCCTCCTCGACCTCGGCCTCCCCGACATGGACGGCATCGACGTGGCCCGGCAGCTGCGCGACGAGCACCCCGACGTCCTCATCCTCATCCTGACCGCCCGCAGTGAGGAGATCGACGTCATCGTGGGCCTGGACGCGGGCGCCGACGACTACCTGGTCAAACCCTTCAGCCTGACCGTGCTGCTCGCCCGCCTCCGCGCCCATCTCCGCCGCCGCCCGCCCGCCCCGGCGGGGCCGGGCGAACCGGTCCGGATCGGGGATCTGACCGTGGACATCGCCGCACGCCGCTGTCTCCTCGGTGAGAGGGAGGTCGAACTGCGCCCCAAGGAGTTCGACCTCCTCGCCATCCTGGTCCGGCATCCGGGGGAGGCGGTCTCCCGTGAACTGCTCATGGCGGAGGTGTGGGACGAGAACTGGTTCGGGCCGACCAAGACGCTGGACGTCACCATGTCCTCGCTGCGCCGCCGACTGCAGGTGGCTGCCTCTGCCGCACACGCGCCCGTCGCCCTGCCCGCCTTCACCACCCTGCGGGGACACGGCTACCGGCTCGACCCACCCAGGCCGCTGGATGGCAACTGACCCATGGTGAGCACTCCAGTTGCAGATCGCTCATCGTTGCTGGTCAGGGTCGTGTTTCGGAGTGTCATCGGGTGGCACGCCGTCAGGTGCTCGGAGTGCGTGACCTCGGGTGCGGTCCGGCCGTTGTGCCTTGAAGTCGCGTTCGGGACGCGGTCCAGTCACGACGATCGGTAACCGCGGGCGGGGCCGTATCAGCTTCCGGGGCATGCCTTCATCAGTGAGGCGGTCGTCAAGAGGGCTCGCAGGTCGTCGAAGGCTCGGGAGAGATGCGCGTCCAGGCTCTGTGAGGGGTCGTCGATCCAGGCCCCGGCCGCTTGGTGAAAGGCGGCCCAGCCGGTGTGAGCGGCCAGGCCGGCCGGCCGGTCGGCGACACCGCGCTGCCGCAGCGCGTCCGCCACGCCTTCGGTGAGCGACGCGGCCTTGGCCAAATCGCGTTCGCGGAGCGCTGGTGTCTTGGCGATGACTTCCAGCCGCGGTTCGGAGAACGGGCGGTTCTCCTCCAGGATCCGTCCGGCCTCCCGGAAGGCGCGGAGCAGTATCTCAAGGGGCTGCAGACCATCGGGCGCTTCGGCCACCGATTGCATCAGCGCGGCGCGCAGGGCGGCTTCGCCATGGAAGAGCACCTCGCGCTTGTCCGGGAAGTGCCGGAAGAACGTGCGCTCGTTGACGCCGGCCCGGGCTGCGATCTCAGCCGTGGTGGTCTGGTCGAACCCCCGCTCCCGGTACAGCTCCAGCGCCGCCTGCTGAAGACGGCGGCGCGCTTCCAATCCGCTCCGTGGCACGCCCCGAGTCTATCGCGTTGTGTCAGTGACCGACACCACATTGCGCCAGTGACTGGCACTACGCGTAGAGTCAGTGACTGGCGCTAAGTAGTGCCAGTCACTGACATTAAGTGGGAGAGCGTTTCATGCATGTCTTCGTTACCGGCGGTTCCGGCCTGACCGGCCCCGCCATCGTCACCGAGCTCGTCGCGGCCGGCCACACCGTCACCGGTCTGGCGCGCTCGGATGCCGCCGCCGCTCGGCTGGAGTCGCTGGGCGCCACACCGCACCGCGGCTCCCTGGACGACCTCGACAGCCTGCGGAGCGGTGCCGAAGCCACCGACGGCGTCCTGCACATGGCCTTCGGCGGCGACTTCGCCGACCCCGACGACATGATGCGGCGCGACCGGACCGCGATCGAGACACTCGGCCGAGCCCTGGAACACTCGGGCAAGCCGTTCGTCAGCACCTCCGGCACGCTGGTCATGCCCCTCGGCCAGGAAACCACCGAGAAGGACGAGCCCGACCCGGCCGGGATCGCCGGATTCCGGATCCCGGGCGAGCGAGCGTGTCTGGGCTTCGCCGCGCAGGGCGTACGCACGAGCGTGGTCCGGCTCGCTCCCACCGTCCACGGCCCCGGGGACTACGGCTTTATCGGCATGCTCGTCGCCACCGCACGAAAGACCGGCATGTCGGCCTACGTCGGCGACGGCGGCAACCGGTGGCCCGCGGTGCATCGGCTCGACGCGGCGAGCCTGTTCCGCCTGGCATTGGAGAAGGCTCCCGCGGGCAGCGTGCTGCACGGAGTAGCCGAAAGCGGCGTCACCCTGAAGAGCATCGCGGAGACGATCGCCCGAGCCCTCGATCTGCCCGCGATCTCGCTGACCCCGGACGAGGCTGCCGCGCACTTCGTAAGCCCGTTCATGGCCACCGTCTACGGCATCGACGCGCCCGTCTCCAGCTCGTACACCCAGGAGCTGCTCGGCTGGTCGCCCACCCGCCCGACACTGCTCGACGACCTGGAGCATGGCGATTACTTCGCCGCGCCGGCCTCCTGACCGCCTCGCGCCGGGGGCCGATAAGACGCCGCCCCGGCCCGTTGCGTGACGTCAGCGAATGAGGGACGTCAGCGGAACCAGACCAATACGGGGACGCGGATCTCGCGGAGTTCGGGGAGTACGACGTATTCGAAAACGATCGGCTCCCCGCCGATCTGCAGGCTGTACCGGGCGCCGAGGTCGTCCATCGGGTCGCCCGGCGGCCGCCGGTCGCGGTCGATCGCGCCGCCGACTTCGAGGGCCAACGCGCTCAGGAAGTTCACCACCTTCTTGGAAAGGTCCGGTGGCATGTCGAGCAGCGTCTGCGCGGGGATCTCCTCGGTCCACACCGCCCAGCCGCGGCGCGGCTGGGCGGTCATCGGCTGATTCCCTCGAGCTGGTCGGCGAGGTCCTCCACGGAGACCAGGCGGGTGCCGGCGGCGGCGTTGGAACGGCTCTCCGCGGCGCCGGGAGCGCTGTCGAGCATGGCCGCCTTCCACCACTTGCGCATGATGCCGGGAACGGTCTCCTCTTCAGCGGCCAGGACCTCGGCGTAGAAGTGGGCCCGGTTCGCTCCGGTCAGCGCATCGCCGATGCCGTTGATCGTGTTCGGGATCGCCGGGATCCTGCGGTCGGTGGGGTGTTCGGGCTGTGCGCTCATCTCCGAGTTCCCTTCCCCGCATCGGGTGTGAGGTTCTGCGGCCCCAGCCGAGACGCCTTCGGTCGGGCTCGGGTCATTCTCTCGCAGGACGTGCGCTCCATGGGGCGCAGTGGGAGATCAGGGTAGTCGGTGGGTCGTACGGGAACGCGGCACCGCTCCCGAGCGCCGGCGCCGCGCGGTGTCAGCGAGCGCTGCCCATGTTCCGGTCGGCCTCGGTGCCCTGCAGCATGAGAGTGGTCTCCTCGATGCGGCGGAAGCGCCCGTCCGGGGCGAACTCGGCGAAGAGGTAGACCTCCGTGCGCACGGTGGAGCCGTCGGTCTTCGCGACGTCGATGACGTGACGGTCCGCGTAGCGGTCGCCCTGCACGAGTTCG
This sequence comes from Streptomyces violaceusniger Tu 4113, assembly GCF_000147815.2. Taxonomy (NCBI): domain Bacteria; kingdom Bacillati; phylum Actinomycetota; class Actinomycetes; order Kitasatosporales; family Streptomycetaceae; genus Streptomyces; species Streptomyces violaceusniger. Next base: position 5,430,122 of record NC_015957.1, read on the forward strand.
TCGAGGACCTGTACCGATCCGCCGGCGACGATCGTACGCAGGTGGGCGATGTGGGCCAGGAACTCGCCGCGGTCGTCCCAGCGGCCCTCGGTGCGCTGGCGGTAGTCGGGGGTGAAGTGCCGGTCCACGGCCTCGGCCAGGTCAAGGCCGGGCGTGAAGAGCAGGTCGGTGAGGGCTGCGGCGATGTCGGTGCGGAAGGTGGCGGCGGCGGCCATGACGGTGCCCTTCGATAGCGGAAGCATGGAAAACTGCGTGCGCCAAGCACGCATCTGCACCGTACCGCATATTGCGTGCGCAGCGCACGCTAATCTCTGAGGCATGCCAACCGATGTGGGACACGAGATCGCCGACGCGCTGGGCACACTGCTCAGGCGCAGCACCCGTGAGCAGATCTACCGACGCCTGACCGAGGGCCTGGGCGAGGCCGTGGACGAGGTCACCTACCCCGTGCTCAGCGGCCTCGCCCGCACGGGCCCGCGCAGCGCCGCGGGCCTCGCCGACGAGATCGGCCTGGACCGCTCCGGCGTCACCCGCCGCGCGACCCGCCTGGAGGAGGCCGGCCTGCTACGCCGTGAACCCGACCCCGCCGACCGGCGCGCCACTCTGCTCGCCCTGACCGAAACCGGGCGACAGGCCATCGAGGCCACCCGCCAGCGCCTCGCCGCGCATATCGAGGACTCGCTCGCCTCCTGGCCACCCGGCGAGGCGCGGATCTTCGCCCGCCAACTCCACCGCTTCGTCCACTACGGACCCTTCACCGAAGAGCGACGAAGTGGATGAGACCTCCGCCGCCGTACGGGCGGGCGGGCACGCGCGGCGGCTGGGGGCGGCCGGGGGGCGGCGATCGGCTGGATCGGCGTGCCGGGCGGCCGGACAGTGTCGCTGTCGGAGGTTCAGGCCACCACGGGCCCAGCTCCGCGGATGAGATGGACGGTGAGCTGTGTTTCGGTGTCACTGGTGTTGACGGCGTGGATGAAGCCGTGGGCCGTGCGGTAGCGCCCCGTGCCTCCGGTGATGGCCAGGGTGATGTCACCGGGGCCGGCGCCGGTGATGGCGAACACCCCCTGCACGGTGAGCTGGCCCTCGGACAACGAAAGAGTGATCTGACACTGCAGGTCACTCGAATCCATGGGGCCGGTGCGGGTCACTGTGCAGGCCTCGTCGAATCGGCCCACCGTGACGTTGGAACGCAAGAGGTCCCCACTGACGATGAGTTGGTCCCCTTGGCTGTTCCCGGGAGGGGCCACGTCGACGGAGTGGGTCTGAGTGGGCCTCACCGTCAGAAGGAAGACTTCTTCACCATGGCGAGGCGGCAGGGGGCCGGTGGCGCCTGCGGCCGGTGCGGCGGCCACCGCCAGGGGCGCGCAGCAAAGGGCAGCCGCCAGGCCGGCGGCCGCGCTCAGAGCAGAACGTTTGACGTGTGACATGGCGCTTCTCCCGCGAGAGCGTGGGGCGGCCAGTGACCTCGTGCCACCTGAGGTGCCGATTCCCAGGTCAGCATCCGGTGAGTGACGCACCACAGCTACTTCAGTTGGGCATCCAGGTGATCACTGGTCGGCGGTCGCCGGGAACGGTGGGCAGAAAGACCCGGGCCGCCACTTCGCGAGACACAACGTAGGAGGTCAGGGCCGCCGGGACCGCCGCACTGGGGCGGGCGGGCGCGTTCCGGTTGTAGATATATGCGACTGTGACGCGCGGAACGCGTGCTTCCAAGCTGCGGCCGTGCCACACTGAGGTTGGCCCTCACCGCATCCCCCGTCGGTGAGGGCCACTTTCGTTTCCCGGCCCCCGGGAGCCGGTGATGAACCCTCAATTCCGCTCTGCCCGCAGTTCCGTGCACCCCTTGAGACGCGGACAGAGGTAGGGGCTGCCCCACCTCGCCCCGGGGGCTTGCCGGAGTGTTTCAGGCCCACGCCGCATGATCCGCTGTATGCACAATCATCGTGCGAAAGAAGGCGGACAGTGAAGGTTCGAATGGGATATTCCGCGTGGGTGGCGGGTGTGGTGCAGTTCTTCGCGGTCCATTTGTTCGTCGAGTCGGCCTGGGCGCGACCGTACAGTTGGGCATGGAACAACATCAGCGACTTGGGAAACGCTCACTGCGCTCTGCAGTCCGATCCCGAGCCACGCTATGTCTGCTCGCCCGAACACGCCGCGATGAACGCCTCGTTCATCGCGCTGGGAACGCTGCTCGTCCTCGGCACCGCCCTGACTGCCACTCTGTGGTGCCGAGGCGCCGCCTCGGCCGTGACCCGATTTCTGTTGGCCGGTGCCGGCGTGGGTTTTGTCCTGGCCGGGCTGGCACCCGCGGACGTCCATGAGAACCAGCACGCCCTGGGCGCCCTCCTCATCATGGGAACGGGCAACATCGGTCTTCTCCTGGCAGGAGCCAGGCTGGCGGAAGATGTTCCGGGTCCCCTGCGCTGGGGGACCAGGCTGCTGGGAATCACCGCGCTCACGGCCTTCGGGCTCTTTCTCTCCCGCCACTATCTCGGCCTCGGTATGGGAGGCATGGAGCGGGTCGCGGCCTTTCCCCTCTTGGCGTGGGCGCTGGTTGCCGGCAGCCGCGGCTTGTTCCGCCAGCAGACCCGTACGCCGGACACCACGCCGGAAATGCGCATCGCACAGGTGCCCCACGGACAATGAGACTTCCTGGCCGACTTCTGCCTCGACGGGCATGGCGCCGTAAGTGCGGCCTGTTCCAACGGCCATTCGGGCAGGGGGCGTTGATATGAGTCGGCCAGTGACGTTTTCTCACTGAAGATCACTTCCAGTGGCAGTTGAGAGCGAGGGCTTTGAGACCGCCGTGGAGTTTCCGGGCGGACGGGTCGAGAACCCCGTTGAGATCCCCAAGGACGAGCAGGGCAAGACGGCCGAAGCGCGCCTCGGCGATGCCCGGTTCGTCCTCGACGAGCGGATGGACGGCCCAATATCCTGCGCGAAGTATGGACTGGAGGTTCCGGTCGGCGGCGGAGGCCCAACACTAATGATCACCGGGGTCACCAGGGAGCCCGCAACGTGACCGGCACCACGGAGGCCCTTGGCGGGTCGGCTGCAGTTGACAATGCAGCACGAAGTGTCACGCGCCCGTTCTACGTATACGCCGTGCTCGCCAACACGCTGTTCCAGCGCGGCGTATTCGTCCTCTTCCTTCAGCAGCGAGGCTTCTCCGCCGGGCAAGTGGCCCTACTGCAGACACTGCTCTACCTGGGCAGCGGACTTGCGGAGTTGCCGACGGGAGTCATCGCCGACCGAATCGGCAGGCGTGCCAGCATCGTGATCGGCCAGATGCTGATAGCTGGATGTCTGCTCGGCCAGGGGACGTTCTCCAACTACTGGGTGTTCCTGACGCTGTTCATCGGGCAGGGCGTGGGCATGGCATGTGTGTCCGGCTCGGACACCGCCCTGCTGTACGACCTGCTCGTGCGTCGTGGTGCAACGGCCAACTACGTCAAGATCAAGTCCCGGTTCACCATGCTCGGGACGGTCACCTCGGGAGCCGCCATCGTCCTCGGCGGCCAACTGCAGCAGATCTCCTGGGGAGTCGTCTACGTCGGTTCGGCGGCGTGCCTCGCCCTAGCCGTGGTGGAGCTGATGTCAGGGGTGCCCGAGATCCGCGGCGCGGACGCGGTGGACGAGCAGGACGGAGCCGAGGAGCACGGCGACGCCACAGCATGGCGGGCGATGCTTCGGGTCGCCACGCCGGCGCTCGTGACGCTTGTCGTGGTGTCCGGATTGATGCATGCGACTTTGACGCCGTACATCATCTTTGCCCAGAAGACCCTCTCCGATCAGGGAGCGGGCACCGCATTGGTCAGCGTGGTCATATCGGCGGGATTCTTCGCTGGCGGGCTCACTCCGCTGCTGTCGGACCGCGCGGACCGGCGCATCGGGTATCGGGTCATCGTCCCGGTGTCCCTCCTGACGCTCGCCGCGGCACTCGGCCTGAGCGGCCTCGGCCTTGTCTGGGTCACCATCGCCGCGTTCCTGGCCCTGGTCGGGATTCCCGAGATCACCGCCGTGCTCGTGGACAACGTGTTCAACGAGGCCGTGCCGTCGCGCCACCGGGCGAGCCTGCTGTCGATGATCGCATTCGTGGAGTCGGCGCTCATCGGCATCGGCTATCTCGTCCTCGGCGCGCTCATGGACGGGCTGGGCTCCAGTGTGGGCATGGCCACCTACGCCGCGGTCCCCCTGCTGGCATGTCTCCTGTGGCTCCCGGTGCTCTTCCGAGGGGCACGGGTGACCACTGAGATCGAGAAGCCCGCCGACCAAAAGGCATCCTGAAACAGACCATCTCGAGCAACGCCCTGCCCGATGGCAGGGGCGCGGCGCGGATAAGGTCATGGCGGTCGGACCAGCGCCGGTAGAGCACTGGGCGGCTGGTTCCGGCCGCCGTACGACAGCGTGCTCGATGTCCCGCTCCACATCGTGGTGCACCTCTCCCGGTTGCTCGCCGCGCATCGCCGGCGCCTCAACACGCCCCGTGGGTCGCGGGTCCTGGGCACATTCCGGCAGGCGGTCATGGTGCTGCGCTGGTTCCGTGACCGCGGCTGCGTGCACTGCCTGGCCAGGGACGCCGGAGTCTCGCAGGCCACCGGCTACCGCTACCTGCACGAGGCCATCGACGTCCTCGCCGCTCAAGCCCCCGACCCGCACGAGGTGTTGAAGACCTCCGTGCCCTCGGCGAGCGCACCGCCGCCGAGCTCAAGGAACGCTGGCGCACACTGAAGCGCGTCACCCTGAGCCCCAGTCGAATCGGCGACATAGCCCGAGCCGCCCTCGCTCTCAACTGCCACTGGAAGTGATCCTCAGTGAGAAAACCTCCGTAAGATCGACGAATCGGCCCGTGCGGATACGAGGAGGCGCTCGCCGGTGGTACTCCAGGTGCGCGGCGTCGTGTTGCCGGAGCGGGAAGAGCGGTCCTTCTGGATTGACGGGGACCGGCTACGGACCGAACCCGTCCCCGGCGCGGATCTCGTCGTCGATGGCGGATGGCTGCTGCCTGGCCTGGTCGACGTGCATACGCACCCGGGCACCGAGGACATCGATGTCCCGTTCAGCGACGACACACTTCGCCGGCACCTGACCGATCACCGCGACTCCGGCGTACTGCTGGTCCGGACACCCGGATCCGCCGCGCGCATACCGGGCTGGGTGGACGAGGAGCCGGAGATGCCGCGGGTGCGCTCGGCCGGACGGTGGCTGGCCACTCCGGGCCGCTTCTTCCCCGGCTTCGGGCGTGATGTGAGTGAAGCGGATCTGGTGCGGGCGGCCGTCGAGGAAGCCAAGGCGTCCTCGGGCTGGTGCAAGGTCATCGTCGACTGGAAGTACGACGAACCGGCGCTGCCCCAGGACGTCCTCACCTCCGTGGTGCAAGCCGTACACGCGGTCGGCGGCCGGGTGGCCGCCCACTGCCAGACCGCCGACGGCAGCCGCCGTGCCGTTCAAGCAGGCGTCGACAGCCTGGAGCACGGCATGCACCTGGACCCTGGCCTGATCGGTCAGATGGCTTCCCAGGGCACCGCGTTCGTTCCGACGCTCAGCGTCTTCGGCGCCGGAGCCGACCGGAGGCGCGCCGAGGAGCCGAGCGCACGGCGCGACTGGTGGCTGGCCGGCTGGGAGGGCATGCTGCCGAACGTCCGGGCCGCAGACGAAGCCGGCGTCACAGTACTGGCAGGCACTGACAGCTTCCCCTGCGGCAGGGTCACATCAGAGGTCGAATGGCTGGTACGCGCCGGCCTGTCGGCGGAAGCAGCTCTCGGGGCGGCATCGTGGGCGGCCAGAGCATGGCTGGGGCTGCCCGGACTGGTCGATGGTGGCCCCGCCGACCTCATCGCCTATGACACCGATCCGACTCTCGACAGCTCCGTTCCGGCCCACCCCAGTCGCATCATTCTGCGCGGCCGAGTCATCACCTGAAGGGCGAGCTGAGGTGTCAGATGTGTGTGCGGTGGGCACGGCCGGAGCGGCGCCTACCGACGTGCGGGGGCCGTTCGTGACACCCGCAGCTCCGTGAGATACCGCTTGGTGACCCGGCCGCCGTACCGCCTGTCGATCAGCCCGGCGATGCACTCCAGCAGCCCCTCCCTGGCCTCAGGCGGCAGCGACCGGTGGCCGGAGTAGGTCCGCAGCACTGCCAGGTACTCCGCCGTGGTGTACGTCAGGTCCCACTCATAGCGCCGGAAGTCGACAGGTCCGAACCGGCCGCTGCGTGCGACCTCATCCGCGTGATCCGAGGTGTCGACGTCCGCTGCGGCCGGAAGCCGCAGCCCCGGCGGGGTGGCCGGATCGAAGCGCTCGTAACAGTCCTGGACCTCGACGAAGAACTCTTCGCTACCGCCCGCCACATGCTGCGTGGCGACGACGGCCAGGGCGCCACCGGGCCGCAGCGCGTCGGCGGCCTTTACCAGCCGCACCGCCGGGTCGATCCAGTGGAACGCCGTCGCCGAGACGACCGCGTCGAACGGCTCCTCCGGCATCGGCCACGTCTCGAAGTCCGCCGTCACGATCTCCACCGTTTCGAACCCGGCCAGGTTGCGCCGGGCGACGGCGGCCATGTCCGCGCCCAGCTCGACGGCCGTGATCCGGCAACCACGCTCGGCAAGCGGCAGGGTCGCCTTGCCGGTGCCTGCCCCTACCTCGAGGACACGACGGCCGGGGCCGGTGCCGGCCATCTCCGTGAGGTCGTCGAACAGCTCGGGCGGATATCCGGGCCTGGCCCGGTCGTACAGCTCCGCGTCCTCGTCGAAGATCCGGCTCAGGTGGACACGGCGCGTTTCCTCAGGCGTGTCGTCGCGCATGGCAGCACACTAGGCCCGTCCGGCGCGCATCAGGCGCGGATCGCGTCCACAAGAGCAACGGCTAGCGTCCGGCGTGTGAACGACAGTGTGTACGTGGGCCATGCGGGCAAGGATGCGGCACTGGACCGGGGGTGGCTCCTCGGGCACTTCAAGGACGTTGGCGACCCGCGCCACAGCGAGGCCGTAGAGATCAAATGGGGCGTCCACCCTCGTGGCGACGAGCGATCGCAGTGGGTGGAAGGAGAGGAACGCACGGCTCTCCTGGTTCTCATCAGCGGCCGTTTCCGCGTTGAGCTCCCCGGGCGCAGCGTTCTTCTTGAAGAGCAGGGTGATTACGTCGTGTGGGGGCACGGAGTCGACCACTCATGGTTCGCGGAGGAGGAGTCGGTGGTGCTGACTGTTCGATGGCCGTCCGTGCCCGGCTACGCAGTGGCGGAGGAGAGTGGGGCGCGACCGGCACGACCGCAGAGCTGAGCGCGAAAGAGCGTTGAGGCGGTTGATACCGCTCAACAGCCTGGCGTCAATTGAGTCTGGGTTGCCGCCGTGGGGACGAGGTCGCGGCGGATGTACCACTCAGTGGACACCAGTTTCGCTCGGTCGGTTGGCGGGAGTGCCGCAAGCCGCCCCGGCAGCGCTCCCCGCGCCACTTCGGTGCGGTGGGCGAGTACCGCGCCGATCTTCTGTTCGAGCCAGGGACTGACGTCAACCGTCGCGGTGACCCACTCGTCGGGGACGCTGTGCATCGCCCTGCCTTCCCGGACCAGGTGTGCGCCCAGCGCCTGTGCGGCCGAGTGTGGGTGCGTGGCCAAGTAGAGGGCGCTCGGCTGCCAGGGGGCACCGGTGTCCGGGTAGAGCCGGTCCAGCCCGGCGGCCTCGACTGCGAGCGTGGTCACCCTGTGGGTGTGGAGATGGTCCGGATGGCCGGTCAGCCCGCCATAGGCGTCATGGGTGACGACGATGTCGGGGCGGAACGAACGGATGTGGATGACCAGCCGACGTACCGACTCATCGAGCGGCGCGTCGCAGAACCGGACGCTGCCCGGGGCCGACTGTGGCGCCCGGGCGTCGGCGTAGCCGAGCATCCGTGGCGCGCCGGCGCCGAGGATGTGGAGCGCATCGGCCAGCTCCGCGGCGCGTTGGGTGTCCTCTGCCCAGGTCGCCGTGACGACGGCGGTTCGCGCTCCCGCGGCCGCGTGCTGGGCGAGCACGCCACCCGCCGACAGGGACTCGTCGTCCGGGTGCGCGAAGACAGCGAGGAGGCTCGGAAAGGCCATCGCCAGGTCACCTTCCAGTAGGGCAGCCGATACCGCGCGGCGTCGTGCCGGGTCCGGCTCAGCGTGCGTCGGCCACCAGCTCCTGGTGGACGAAATCCACCAGGAGTTCGCGCATGGTGCCGATGGTCATGCCCGGCACTCCGGTCAGTACCTGGATCGCCGCGCCGTCGGTGAGTGCGGTCAGCCGCAGCGCTACGACGTGCGGATCGGCGTCCGCGTGGAAGATTCCCTGCCGCTGGCCGCGCTGGACGATCCGGCGGACGGTCTCCTGCCAGCGTGCGTAGTACTCGTTGTGGGCCGGGCGGAACTCGGGGCGGATGGTGGCCTCGGCCCAGTACTGGAGCCAGATGGCCCACTCGTCGCGGACCTGACCGACCCGTGGCAACTGCATGTCGATCAGTTTCAGCAGCCGCTCGTGTGCGTTGTGAATGGCGCGCAGTTGGGTGGACTGGCGGGCGAAGGCCCGGTCGACGCAGTACTTGAGGGCCTCTGCCAGTACGTCGTTCTTCCCGGGGAAGTAGTAGTGCACCGTGCCGGTGCTGGTGCCGCAGACCTTGGCGATGTCGGAAATGCGCACGGCGTGGAAGCCGCGCTCGGCGATCAACTGCCACGTGGCGTCGAGGATCCTCGCCCTGCGGTCCTCATCGCTCCTGGGCTCCGTCTTCGTGCCGGTGCTCACATCGTCTCTCCATTCCTCGGGCCTGGCTCCCCGTTCGCGCCAGCACTCAGCGTCTGGTCACGACGCTCAGCGTCCGGTCATTCTGACTTACGCGTCAGCTCCTCAGCAAGTCCCGTGACCACGGTGAACTCCCTTCCCTCCCTGGGAATTTTCTCGCCGCACCCCCTTGACGTCAGTCTCGCCCGGAAGGCTAACTGACGCATCAGTCAAACCTTTGGCACGCCGATCGAGGAGGCTCTGTGCGGACTGATCAACCCGTGCCGCCGGGCAGCGGGCTACGGCCGGATATCCACACCGGCAAGGTCGCGCTGGTGACCGGCGGAGGCACCGGCATCGGCCGGGCCACCGCACTGGACCTGGCCGCAGGTGGGGCGCGCGTCGTGATCTGCGGGCGCCGCCCGGAGCCCCTGGCCGAGGTGGCCGATGAGATCGAGGCCCTCGGCGGCTCCTGCGTCACGGTGTCCGCGGACATCCGCGAGGAGGGCAGCGCCACCACGGTCGTCGGCCACGCACTCGAGGCCTTCGGCCGCATCGATGTCCTGGTCAACAACGCGGGCGGGCAGTTCTCGGCGCCCGCCGAGGAGATCAGCCCGGGCGGCTGGCGGGCCGTGCACCGGCTCGCCGTCGACGCCACCTGGGCGATGACCCGCGAGGTCGCCCGCCGGTCGATGATTCCGCAGCGCTCCGGCGCCGTGTTCTTCCTCGCCTTCTCTCCGCGCCGCGGCATTTCCGGCTTCGCCCATGCCGCCTCCGCGCGGGCCGCGGTGGAGAACCTGGCGGCCGGGCTCAGCCTGGAGTGGAGCCGGTACGGCATCCGCACCGTGTGCGTGGCCCCCGGCACCATCGCCACTGGGGGTCTGGACGACCACTACACCCCACAGGACCGGGAACGCTGGGAGAGGTCGGTGCCGCTGGGCAGGCTCGGCCGGCCCGAGGACGTCTCCGGCCTCATCTCCTTCCTCGCCTCCCCGCAGGGCTCCTACATCACCGGCACCACCGTTGTGGTCGACGGCGGAGCGGACGCCTGGGGTGCCGGGCACCCCGTTCCCGCCCTCGCCGCGCCGGAACCCGACCTCACCACGCCGGACTCGTCCCCTAAGGATCACCCATGACCCTCTCGGCCACTGAGCGGCGCGTTCCGGAACGCGACCTCGGACCGCTGTTCTCGCCGAACGCGGTCGCCATCGTCGGAGCCAGCAACGACCAGACCAAATGGGGCAACTGGATCAGTGTGCAGGCCCTGCGCATGCGACAGCGCCGCCCGGTATACCTGATCAACCGCCGTGGTGAACCGGTGCTCGGCGAGCGCGCCTACCGCTCCATGGCCGCACTCCCCCAGCGCGCCGACCTCGCGGTGATCGCCGTCCCGGCGGCCGGCTTCGAGTCGGCTGTCGAGGACGCGCTCGCCGCCGGGGCGCGGGCCATCGTCGGCATCACCGCGGGTTTCGCGGAACTCGGCACGGAGGGTGAGGCGCGGCAGACGGCGCTGGCCCGGCGGGTGCGCGAGGCGGGCGCCGTCCTACTGGGCCCCAACTGCCTGGGGGTCCTGGACAGCGGCAGCGAACTGTATCTGTCCTCCAATCCGCTGCCGCCCGGCCCGGTGGGCCTGATCTCGCAGAGCGGCAACATGGCCCTGGAACTCAGCCGGATCCTGGCCGAGCGGGGGCTCGGCTTCTCCCGCTTCGCCTCCCTCGGCAACCAGGCCGACATCACCGTCGCCGACCTCATCCGTGCGTACACCGTGCACCCGGAGACCAAGCTGATCGCGGTGTACAGCGAGGACTTCGGGGACGGCCGCGACTTCGTGGCGGCGGCTGCCGAGGCCACCACGATGGGCAAGCCCGTGGTGCTGCTCACCGTCGGCGCCAGCGAGGCGTCCGTACGCGGGGCCAAGTCGCACACCGGGGCGCTGGTCAGCGACAGCTCGGTGATCGACGCGGCCTGCCGGGCCGCCGGGATCGACCGGGTGGCCAGCCCCCGTCAGATGGCCAGCCTGCTGGAGGCGCTGCATCTGTTCGGCGCGGCCCCCGCCCGCAGAGTGGCGGTGCTCGCCGACGGCGGCGGCCATGCCTCGGTCGCCTGTGACCTGGCCGAGCAGTACGGGTTGTCCGTACCGGAGTTCGATCCCGAGCTGTCGCGGCTGCTGCGCGGCCATCTGACGCCGTCGGCGGGGGTGGGCAACCCGGTGGACCTCGCGGGCATGGGTGAGCGGGACGTCACCTCCTTCGCCCGGGTGCTGGGCGATCTGCTCGACGCGCCGGACACCGACTCGGTCCTGATCACCGGCTACTTCGGCGGCTACGGCGAGTACAGCGCCGCCCTGGCCGCCGCCGAGATCGAGACCGCCGCCGAGATGGGCGAGCTGGTACGCGACCGCTGCAAACCGGTGGCCGTTCACACCATGTATCCCTACAGCGACGCCGCCGAGGAACTGCAGCGACGCGGTGTCCCCGTCTTCCGTGCCATCGAGGAAGCGGCACGAAGCCTCGGGATGCTGGCCCGGCGCACCGCCGCCGACCCCGCGCTGCGGCCCTTGCCCGACCCGCTGCCGCCGGTGGCGGACGACGGCTACTGGAGCGCACGCGAGCTGATCCGCGCCGCGGGTGCGCACTTCCCGGCGGCGCGCCTGGTCACGACCGTGGACGAGGCGGTGGAGGCGGCCCGCGAGATCGGCGGCAGGGTCGTGGTCAAGGCGCTCGGCCTGCTGCACAAGTCCGACTCCGGTGGTGTCGCTCTCCGGCTGGAAGGCGATGCGGCGGTCCGTTGTGCCGTCGCCGACATGGCCGAGCGACTGTCTCCGCCGGGGTACTGCGTCGAGGCCATGGCGGATCTGCGCGATGGTGTCGAATTGATCGTCGGTGTCCGGCACGACCCCCGGTTCGGGCCGGTCACCATGCTCGGCCTCGGCGGGGTCACCACCGAGGTGCTGCGCGATGTGGCCTTCGCGCTCGCCCCGCTCACCCCCGGTCAGGCCCGTGAACTCCTGGGCCGGCTGCGCTCCGCGGCCCTGCTGCACGGCGTGCGTGGCCGCCCCGCCGTCGACCTCGACGCACTCGCCCACACCATCGCCGTCATCACCGAAGTGGCGGCGGCCCATCCGGAGATCGCCGAGCTGGAAGTCAACCCGCTGCTCGCCACGCCGCGCGGATGCCAGGGCCTGGACGCCCGCATCGTCCTGGGCTGACACCCATACGGCCGACAGCCACCGGCTGACACCCACACGTAAGAGCGCTCGCTCGCGCCACATCAACTCGCGCGCGCCACATCAACAGGAGGAACACCGTGGAATTCGCCCTCAGCCCCCGTCTGGCCGAGCTGAAGCAGCGTGCCGCCAGCCTGACCGGCAAGATCATGCAGTTCGAGGACGAGTGCGAGGCCAACAACGGTCTGCCGCCCGAAGCCCACGCCGTCATCCGCGACGAGGTGCTCGCCCATGGCCTGCAGGCCATCAACATGCCCGCCGACTGGGGCGGCGCGGGCCTCACCATCCTGGAACAGGTCGTCGTCCAGGACGAGTTGGGGAAGCTCACCAACGCCCTGTGGGACGCGGTGTGGCGTCCCGCCAACTGCCTCAGCGCCTGCACTCCCGAGCAGCGCGAGCGCTACCTCGTCCCGGACATCGAGGGCCGCCGCCGCGACGCGGTGGCCATCACCGAGGAACACGCCGGCTCCGACCCCTCCGGCATCCGCACCACGGCCACCCGGGACGGCGACGGCTATGTCCTCAACGGCGAGAAGTGGTTTGTGACCGTCGGCGACGCGGCGGACTTCCTCATCGTCCTCGCCTATGTGCGGCCGGACAACGAGCCGACGATGTTCCTCGTCGACAAGGACACTCCCGGCGTCTCCGTCAAGCGCACCCCCCGCTACACCCACACCTTCGTCTACGAACACCCCGAGTTCCTCTTCCAGGACGTCCGGGTCGGCCAGGACGCCGTCCTCGGCAGGATCGGCGAGGGGTACGACCTGACCCGCGACTGGTTCACCGAGGAGCGGCTGATGATCGCCGCCCGCACCATCGGCGCCGCCGAGCGCGCGCTGCGGCTGGCCGTGGACTGGGCCAAGGAGCGTGAGCAGGGCGGGGATGTGCTGATGAACCGTCAGCTCATCCAGGGCATGATCGCCGACTCGGTGACCGAGATCGCCACCAACCGCGCCTTCACCCACCAGGTGGCCTGGGAGTTCGACCAGGGTGGCGACCGCAAGACCCTGCACGCCAAGGCCGCCACCGCCAAGCTCGCCGCCTCCGAGGCGTCCAACCGGATCGTCGACCGCTGTGTGCAGATCTTCGGCGGCCGCGGCTATATGCGGGACATGCCGGTCGAGCGGCTCTGGCGCGAGCTGCGGGTGGACCGGATCTGGGAGGGCACCTCCGAGATCCAGCGGCTGGTCATCGCCAACGAGGTCGGCAAGCGCGGCCTGGACGATCTGCTGTCCTTCACCGCCGGGAGCTGACCGGCACCATCCGGCGGCAGGGGCCGTACGGCCACGCCCACGGCCCCTGCCGCCGACCACCCCACTGTCGCCGCCGCACATGTGGCACGGCAGCGACCGTCAAGCAGCCAGGCAGGAGAAGCACCAGCGCCATGACCGTCACCGACACAACACCCCCCGCCTCCCCCGACGCCGGCACCGTGGAGATCGAGCGCACCGGCCAACACCACGACATCGCCGTCCTCACACTGCGGCGCGAGCGGAAGCTCAACGCGCTCTCCACCCATCTGGAGTCCGTCCTGCTCGACGCCCTGCGCAGCCAGGAGGTGCGCACCAGCCGGGCCGTGGTCGTCACCGGAGTGCCCCGCGCCTTCTCGGCCGGGGCGGACACCGGCGAGCTGCGCGAGATGACCCCCGAGACGATCGCCGAGTACTACCGCTCGTCCGGCGCCGTGTACGAGTCGTTCGCCGCCCTCCCCCAGCCCACGGTGGCGGCCCTGTCGGGCTACTGCCTCGGCGGCGGCCTGGAACTGGCGCTGGCCGCGGACATCCGGGTGGCCGACCCGGACACGGTCTTCGGCCTGCCCGAGGTGGGCATCGGCATTCTGCCCAGCTCCGGCGGGGTGACCCGGCTGGTGCGGGAGGTCGGACCGGCCCGCACCCGCGATCTGGTGCTGCGCGGCCGCCGCTTCGGGGCGCGGGAGGCGTACGCCTGGGGGCTGATCGGCGAGATCGCGGAAGGGGGCAGCGTACGGGAGAAGGCGGTGGAGATCGCCGCGGAGCTGGCCGGGCAGCCGCGGCTCGCCGTCTCGGTCGCCAAGCAGGTGATCACGGCGGCCACCGATGCTCCGCGCGAGGCGGCGTTGCTGCTGGAGCAGCTCGCGTACGCCGCGCTCAACCGAAGCGGCTGAACCGGTCCGCCGCGACCACGACCGTCAGGGGGGATCCGCAACCACACGCCCATCCACGCTCGCGCCCAGGAGTACCCGTTATGGCAGTCAGCACCACCAAGGAGACCGAGGCACCGGAGGTGCCGGGCGGCGCCCGGCACCGCCCGGTCATCGAGAGCCGGTCGATCGACTACGTGCCCCTCGCCGAACGCCACGGCAAGGTCTGGCACCTCTTCCCCGTCTGGTTCGCCGGGGACGCGCATCTCGCCACCATCGCCACCGGCGCGATCGGTGTGGCGCTCGGCGGCAACCTGATCTGGACGGCCATCGCCATCGTGCTCGGCAACGCTCTGGGCACCTTCTTCATGGCCTTCCACTCCACCCAGGGCCCGCAGCTCGGGCTGCCGCAAATGGTGCAGTCCCGGCCGCAGTTCGGGTTCGTCGGCGCGCTGCTGGTGTGGATCGTGGCATTGGTGACATACATCGGCTACACGGCCTTCAACCAGGTGCTGGTCGGCTCGACGATGGACCACTTGGCGGACACTCCCCCGTCGGTCAGCTATATCGCCTACGCCGTGATCGGCATCGTGCTCGCCGTCGTGGGATATGACTTCATCCACAAGGCGTCCCGGTGGCTGACCTACCTGACGGGCGCGGGCCTGGCCGTCTTCTCCGTGGGCATCGTGGTGGTCGCCCCCTTCAGCGCGGACCAGCTCGATCTGAGCGCCTTCACTCTCGCTCCGTTTCTGATCCAGCTCTTTCACGCCGCCGTCTACCAGCTCTCGTGGTCCATCTACGTCTCGGACTACTCCCGCTATCTTCCGCCGACGGTGGGGGTGCGCTCCTCGTTCTGGTGGACGTATCTGGGTGCGGGCTTCGGTGGCGCGTGGATGATGCTGGTGGGGGCGGTGGCCGCGGGGCTGTTCCCGAAGCTGGGCCTGGTGGATGCCGTGGTCAGCGCCGGTGACCAGCTGTTTTCCGGTTTCGGTGTCGTGCTGTTGCTGTTGTCGGTGATTCCGCTGTTCACCATCGGCACCCTCAACTTCTACGGCGGCAGCCTCACGCTGCTCTCCAGCATCGACTCGGTGAAGCGGATCCCGCTGACTCTGGGCACCCGTATCGCCACACTGGTGGTCCTCGGCGTGGTCTCCACCGCACTCGCCTTCAGTGCCAACGATGACTTCCTGACCACCTTCGGGGACTTCCTGATCGTCCTCGGCTACCTCTTCACACCGTGGACCGCGGTCAACCTGATCGACTTCTATGTGGTGCGGCGTGGCCGCTACTCGATCCGCGAGATCTTCAACCCCCGTGGCATCTACGGCCGGTGGAACTGGCGCGGGCTCACCGCCTATGGCGTCGGCTTCGTCTCGATGCTGCCGTTCGCCGTGATCGGCGATATGGAGGGGCCGCTCGCGCACTGGGTCAAGGGGGCCGACGTCACCATGCTGGTCGGACTCGCCGTGTCGTCCCTGCTCTATCTGATGCTGTGCCGCTCGCTCGACATCGACGCCGAACGCGCCGTCATCGCGTCCGCCGACGCCGGTCTCGACCCGGACCACGCCGGGCACCAGGCGGACACCGGACACCACGCATGATTCGCCGGTGAGAAGAAAAGAAATGGGCGATCCATGCCACCCACCACAAAGATTACTTGTGATCTACCTCACAGGTAACATCTCCGCACCCCTGTGAAATGATGCCACCCGTATTGGCGTCGGATGACGGTATGGCGCATCACTTCTTCAATGTTTTGGCCAGCCGTAACCGGGGGAGACAAGAATGCCGACGATGATTGTCATCGGACATAGAGACGGTCTGGACCGGGCGCTGCGGCACCGAGGCTTGGACCCCTTCTATATCGTGCAGGCTCCGGCGAACACACCAGAGGGCCGACGCTTCAGGTGTGTTGCCGACATCGAGAATGCCCAGGAGATATTGCGCGCAGTGCTCTCCGCCCATCTTGACGATGTAGCGGGAGTGCTGACCGTCCATGAAATGGGCGTCTTCGGGGCAGCTTATTTGCGGCAGCAGTTGGGCCTTCCCGGTAACACAGACTCGAAGGCAACTCTCTATTTCCGGGACAAGCACCTGCAGAAGAGCAAGTTGCCGCCGCAGGTCAAGCGAGCACGCTGCCGATATGTGCCCATCGGTACGTCCTTCACGGATCTTGCCAACGATCTGGGGGACGTCTTCGTGGTCAAGCCGGCGACCGGCGCCGGCGCCCTTCGCACGAGCATCGTCCGGTCCCCGTACGAGTACGCGCAGGCCGTGAAGCCGTTCTCCGGGCAGTCGGATGTCGAGATCGTCGCCGAGTCGTTCATAGACGCCTCGGAAGTCTATATAGACGGCATCTGGAAGAACGGCGACCTTCAATGGTCGTCCATGAGCCGCAACCACATATCACCACTGAGTGCCGTACAGGGCGGCGTCCTGGCCGCCCACATATTGGACAGAAAGCGGTATTCGCCACTGTTCCAGCAAGCGGAGACGCTCGCCAGGCAGGCACTCACAAGCCTCGACGCACCGAATTGCGTGTTCCACCTGGAAGCGTTCACAGAAGACTCGGGACTGACTTTCGGTGAATGCGCCATCCGTCTCCCGGGTGCGCTCTCCCCTCAGGTCAATAAGCTGACATTCGGCGTCGATCTCTTCGACGTCGAAATCAGCCTCGCGCTCGGGGAAGAGGTGACCCAGCCGCTGCACGGCAGCGACCCGGATCGCTTCTACGGCTACATCCTTCTCCGTCGCCCGAAAAGCGGCAATCTGACGCAGAGAGATTTCGAACGCCACTTCACCTTCGATGAGATCCAGTATTCTTCGTCACCTGATGCCCCGGTCGGGCCGTATGGCCGCGTTGGACAGGCCATCGTATCCGACGAGGATGAGCTGAAGCTGCAGCGGACGATCGAGGAGATCGTGCGATTCAACGAGGCCGGCAGCGGATGAGAGGGAAGACCATGGCAGACGAGCAGACCACCGCGCCGGACAGCACCGCCGTGCGGGTCGCTCTCTGGCGGGCGATGCATGTCCAGGTCGACCCGCCGCCGCATGTGCTCGACGACGAGATCGGCCTGCGGCTGGCGGCCCCCGACGACGGCTGGCGCCGCCGCCCCGACATGGATCCGCACACCACCAGCGGGTTCCGGGCGGCCATTGTGGCCCGCGCCCGTTTCATCGAGGACCTGGTCGCCGAGCAGGCCGACCGCGGCGTCACCCAGTACGTCACCCTGGGAGCCGGTCTGGACACCTTCGCCCAGCGCAGGCCGGAGGTCGCCTCCCGGCTGCAGCTCTTCGAGGTCGATCAGCCCGGCCCCCAGGAGTGGAAGCGCCACCGCCTGGTCGAGCTCGGCTACGGCATCCCCGACTGGCTGCACCTGGTGCCGGTCGACTTCGAGGCGAGCGAGTCCTGGCTGGAGCGGCTGACCGCTGCCGGCTTCGACTCCGGCCGACCGGCGGTCATCGTCTCCACCGGCGTCACCATGTACCTCACCGAAGACGCCACCGCGGCCACCCTGCGTCAGATCGCCGGACTCGCACCCGGCTCGACACTCGCCATGACCTTCATGCTGCCGGCCGAGCTCCTCGATGACGCCGATCGCCCTGGCCTCAAGGCGAGCAAGGAAGGCGCGCAAGCGGCCGGAACGCCGTTCATCAGCTTCTATACCCCACAGGACATGCTGGCCCTGGCCCGCGAATCCGGTTTCCAGGACGCCCGGCACGTGCCGGGAGCCTCGCTCGCCGAGCGCTACTTCGCGGAACGCGCCGACGGCCTTCGTCCGTCCAGCGGCGAGGACCTGTTGCTGGCCACCACCTGACTCCTCGTCAACACCACCTGGCGCCGCTGGTGGAATCAGCGCGCCGCAACGAGCTTGCGGCGATAGCGCATACCGGCGCGCCCGGCCACGGTGACGTCCCCCATGGCGGTGAAGCCGTTACGTTCGAGCACAGTCTTCGAGGCCACGTTGTCGAGGGTGGTGACCGCGGTGAGGGTGGCGAGGCGGTACTCCGTGGCGGCCAGGCGGCACACTTCTTGCACCGCGGCAGTCGCCACTCCACGGCCCGCGGCGCGCTCGCCGATCCGGTAGCCGAGTTCGGCGTCGCCTTCCTCGACGTCCACGAGATTGACGCGGCCGGCCAACTCCCCCTGGTCGGCCATGACGACATGGAAGTGACACACTCCGGCGTCCTGCTCGGCGAGCCGCGCGCGGAGAAGGGAAGCGAACTCCGCAAAGTACGCGTCCCCGCGGTCGGAGATCGACCGAGCGAAGTACTCGCGGTTCTCGCGTTCGAAGGCCAGCAGAGCAGGCGCGTGGTCCGCCCGGAGCCGTTCCAACCTCAACATGCCCCAAAGCATACGTACCGTGGCCGCGTTCAGCCGCGGCCCGGGCGCGCCCGAGGAACAAACCACGTGGAAACCAGGCCAGTCCCGCCCCGCAGATCCAAGAGCGCGCTGTGCGGATATCGAGCCGCAGGACATTCGGTGGGGAATTCTCCCCGGGTGTCGGGCCCGGGAAAAGAAATCCGCAATCTGCTTGTGTATCACGCCTATCCCTCAAGTATGCGGGCCCAGTAGCCTGTTGTTCCTGACGCGACTGTCGTGCTTGGGAGGCTGAGAGCCAGTGATCGTACTCGGTTACAACGGATTCAGCAGAGGTGCGGAACTTTTCGGGCGTCTCTACGGGGCAACTGGTGTCGGCCGTAATCTCTTGGTGGGTCACGACGCCGCGGCGGCTCTGGTGATCGACGGCGAGTTGGTTGCGGCGGTCGAGGAGGAGCGGCTGAGCCGGGTCAAGAAGACCTCCGATTTTCCGGCGGAAGCAATCGCGTGGTGTCTGAACTCGGCCGGCGTCGACATCGACCAGGTGGATGTTTTCGCTTTCCCCTGGCGGTTTTCTCCGACCGTGGCCGAGCAGATGATTTCGGAGATATGCGACTCCGACATGCCGGTCACGGCCAAGTTCGACGCGCTGCGCAGCACAGGCGAGCTCTACACCGACATGCTCGGCCGCGACGCGGTGTACAACGACTTCGTCCAGCGCACCGGGTACGAGCTGGACCCCAACAAGCTCACCCTGGTGCCCCATCATCTGGCCCATCTCATGTGCGGCGCCTACCTGGCCGGCGGGGGTGATGCCGCCTTCCTGGTGAGCGACGGCCGGGCGGAGACCCTGTCCGCCGTCATGGGCGAGCTGCGGAACGGCGTGGTCCGCCTGTTCGACGAGAGCGCAGTCCCCATGACCAGCTCGCTCGGGGTGGCGTTCGGGAGGATCACTCGCTACCTGGGGTTCGTACCGAACAACGACGAGTACAAGGTGATGGGCTTGGCGGCGTACGGCCCGCCGCCGCGCCACAACCCGCTGCTCGAACGCGTGGTGCGGCTGCACGAGAACGGCTCGTACACCATCTCCACACCCCGGGACATGGGGGCCTACTACGCGCTGTTCGACAGCCTGTTCGGCGGCGACAGCGAAAAGCGTGAGCAGTTCGACTTCCGCGTCAAGGTCGCCGGGCTCGCCCAGCACATGGTCGAGGCCATCACCGCTCATCAGCTGCGGACGCTGACCGCGGCCTCCAGCCTGGACACCCTGCTCTTCGAGGGCGGTCTGGCGCTCAACTGCGTGGCCAATACGAAGATGTTGGAGAGGTCGCCGTTCACCGGTATGGAGGTCAGCTTCGGTGCCAGCGACCCGGGGGTCGCCATGGGCGCGGCCGTGTACGCCGCCGGTCTCAGGAACCGGCCCGCCGACGCGGTCACCACCCCCTACCTGGGGCCTTCGTACGACGAGCGGCAGGTCCTGAACACCCTTGCGGAGTACGCGGACCGCGTCGAGTGGCAGGAGGAGCCCGACGCCGCTTCGGTCGCCGACAGGACGGCGGAGCTGCTGGCCGGGAAGAACGTCGTGGGCTGGTTCCAGGGCCGGGCGGAGTTCGGACCGCGCGCCCTGGGCAACCGCAGCATTCTCGCCAATCCATCCTTCCCCGACATCAAGGACATCATCAATCTCCGGGTGAAACACCGAGAGCCCTTCCGCCCGTTCGCGCCGGTCATCCTCGAATCCGAGGCCCCGCGCGTCTTCGAGATGGGCAAGAAGACCTCGTCCCCCTATATGACCTTCGTCTTCCCGGTGCGGAAGGAGTACCAGGAGCGGATCCCCGGTGCCTGTCACGTGGACGGCACGGCGCGGGCCCAGACGGTGAACGAGCGGCAGAATCCCGCGCTCGCTCGGCTGTTGCGCGCCTTCACGGCGCGGACGGATGTGCCCTGCCTCCTCAACACCTCGTTCAACGTGGCCGGTGAGCCCATCGTCTGCTCGCCGCGGGACGCGTTGGAGTGCTTCCTCGCCACCGAAATCGACTGCCTGGTCATCGACCGGTTCGTGGTCACCAAGAAGCAGAGCTGAGCGGGCCGGCCCGCGGGAACTCCCTCCCGCGGGCCGACCACCCCTTACGCCTTTCAGAGCTGAATGGGCTCGTTCGGTCCGCCCTTTGTCTCGATGGTCAGGAACGACAGAACCTCATCGCCGATGTTTTTCAGGTCATGAAGGTGGTATCGCCCATCGGGACAACGGAAATGCCGAGACTGTCCTCGGGCATAGGAGATCTCCTGAGTGGTGCCATCGCCTGAGTGCTGGCGGGCCCGGCCGCTTGTGAGCGCTATCCAGAAGTAGTCCAGCACATGCCGATGGACGGGAATCCGCTCTCCTGGCTGAAGGGATGTCTCCCAGATACGCAGCGAATCGGTCTCCTTCACCAGCGACTGGCCGATCCAGCCGTTATGGGCATTGTTGTCGAATTCCTTCCGCAGTTCCGGACTCCAGCGAGCAAACGCTTCGGCCACTACCGTGCTCGACAGGGTGAGACCGGAGCGAGATTCATTACTCACGAATCGGATCCTTTCGGCTGAAACGATGTGGCTCACACGGCGGAGGAGAGCGCGTCGAGCAGGGCGGCGTTCGCACGCCGATCGCCGATGGTGATGCGGCAGGTGTCCGGGATCGCGCGCCCGGTGTCGGCGACGACTATCCCCGCGTCCCGAAGCTGCTCCATGACGCGCTCGTGCTTGTGCAGTCTGACGAACAGGAAGTTGGTCTCGGAAGGGAACACCCGGTCCACCGCGGGGTGTTCGGCGAGCGCCGAGGCCATCCGGTCACGCTCGGCGCGGATGCGCCGAATGCCGTCGAGCACCGGCCGCGCGTTGGTCAGCCGATCCCGCACGGCGTGCTGGGAGGCGTTGGTGAACCCGAAGGGCACCTGCACCCGCCGCAGCGCTTCGACGATGCCGGGCCGGGCCAGGGCGATTCCGCACCGCGCGGCGGCGAGTCCCCATGCCTTGGAGAGTGTCCTGAGCACGATGAGGTTGCCGTGTTCCTCGACCAGCCCGGCGTACGAGGGCTTCTCGCTGAACTCGACATAGGCTTCGTCGATCACCACCAGCCCGCGGCCCCGGACCAGCAGGTCGTGTACCTGCTCCGGATCGAGCCTGGTCCCCACGGGGTTGTTGGGATCGCACAGGATGGTCACCCGTGGATCGGCCGCGAGGATGCGCTCGGTGTCGAGCCGGGACAGGTCGTCACCGCACAGCGGCACGTCGACCACGGGCAGGCGCAGGAGGTGGGCGAAGTGGGCGTAGAGCGGAAAGGTGGGCGGCGTGACGCAGACGCGCTCGCCGGGTGACGCCAGCGCCGCCAGGAGCAGCATGACACCATCGACCGCGCCGCTGGTGAAGAGCAGGTGATCCGCGCTCAGCGCAGCGACACCGGCGTGGCCGGGCAGCGTCGAGATCGTGGTGAGGTAGGTGTCGGCCAGCTCTGCCGTATCGAGGTGGGGATACTCGGCCGCGGTGCCCAGGAACGGACTGGTGTTGCTGGACAGGTCGATCGTGTCGAACCGCGGCACATGGCGGAAACGGGCCGGGCCCGGGACCGGTACGCCCGTGACGGGAGCAGCCGCGAACTCCGACAGCGCCTGCTCCGCTCCCTCGGCTGCCGGGGCCGCGAGGCCCGGGGCCCGCAGCCAGTGGTCGAGGGGGACGAACAGATCGGCTCCGAGCGGGCGCATGCGGTGGGCATCCCCCCGGCCGAGGTGGACCCACTCCAGGCCGGAGCTCCGGGCGTGGCGGTACAGCTCGTACAAGGTCGCGACGTGGAGGTTGTGCCGCGCGGCGGGATGGTCGTGGTCAATGGCGTGGGTGAGGTAGTAGAGCCCCCGGCCGTTGTGGGAGGTGGTGATGAGTCCGGCCTGGACGACGGTCTTCTCGCTACGGCGCACGAGCATCTCCGTGCGGTCCGCCAGCGCGCCGTGTGCGAGGGTGTCGAGGGCGTCGGCGTTGTACAGGTTGTCGTGGCCGCCGTGGCGCTCCGCCCGGCGCCGGTGGAGTTCCACGAAGGCGTCTTTCGCCCACGCATTCCCACCGAGCTCGGTCAGCGGGATCCGCTCCCAGGTGACGTCACAGGAGACCGCGTGGTGGTGGCGGCGGAGATCGTGGAGTCGCCCGGCGCCGACACGGGCCCGTAGGACCTCGTCCACCTCGCCGGGCAACCGGACGACACACTCGCTCTCGGTGGCGAGGGGCACGAGACCTGCCGCCCGCAGCGCGCCGGTGTCGTCACTGCGGCGCACGTTGGGCACCAGGATCTGGGCCACGTTCAGCTCATCGGCGCGGCGGGTCAGCTCATCGAGGGTGTGGGGGGCTGGGGCGGGGCTGGTCGGGTGGTACGGGGACCCGCCGCCCACCAGGGTGGGGCGCTCGAGCACGGCGGGGTCCAGGGCGGCGAACGCCTCCGCTTCCCCGCCTAGTTGGGCCAGGGAGCACACCGGCTCGCGGGCCCCGAGGGCAGCGGACAGCACCTGCTGAAGCGCGTCGATATCTGCGGACCTGCGCATGCTCGTTCTCCACTCCTCTTCGTCACCGGGATGTCTCGGCTGCGTGCGCGTCGAGGTAGTCATCGATGCGGTCGCGGTACTCCTCGAAGAAGTCGGCCACGGTGCGGGCGATACCGGTCTTCCAGCCGACGGAGCAGTCCCCGATCAGGTCGCGGCGGACGCCGTGGTCGAAGGTGGCCGTTTCCCGGCTGTAGTCGCCGCGGTCCAGTTGGACCGGCACTCCGGTGAGCGCGGACATGTACTCCAGCAGATCGGTCATGCCGACCGCCTCGTCACCGCCCCAGTTCACGACCCGCGCGGGCGCCTGCGCCACGTCCCACAACAGCGGTACCTGACGGACGACGTCATCGGTGTGCAGCAGGTCGCAGTAGTTCTGCCCCTCGCGGGGCACCGCGCAGGGCTGCCCCTTGCGCATCTGGTTGAAGAGGATCATGGGCACACCACCGTGGCCGTACGGGCCGTAGGCGATGTTGAGGCGGGCTATCACCGTCGGCAGAGCGAGTGCTTCGGCCAGACCGCGCGCCACCCCTTCGGCGGTGATCTTGGCGATGGGGTAGGTCGGCAGCCACGGCGCCGCCCCGCCCAGCGGATCGCTCTCCCGGTACCGGTGGGTCCGATCGGCTCGGTTGTAGACCACCCCGGACGAGACGTACAGGAACGACTCGGCCGCGGCGCAGTGTGTCATCAACCGTGCGGTGCCGACGGCGTTGATGCGCGCGGTCTCCTCGAAGTCCTTGCCGTCGCCCCGGTGCACTGCCGAGTGCAGCACATGGGTGAAGTCGCGCGGCAAGCCCTCCAGGTCCTCGGTGGCCATGTCCCAGACGGCGGTGTGGGCGCCCCGTTCCTGGAGGGCCTTGCGGGCGCTTTGGTCGCCGAACCGGCCCAGGCACCACACCTCGTTGTCGGTGGCGAGCGCTTCGGCGACGGGCCTGGCGACCTGTCCGGTCCCACCGGTGATGAGAATCTTCTTGCCTTGCATGATCGGCGGCTCCTGGTGGTGTCAGCGGTTGCCTTTGCCCGTCTCAGCCGAGCGCCCGGGCCAGTTCCTGCCGCAAGGTCGCCTGGAAGGTCTGCACATGCTGCGGGCTCATCAGGGTGTAGTGCTCCCCGTCGACCTCGATGTAGGTGTTGGGGCGACGAGTGAACTCGTCCCAGTGGCTGAGCTGGCCCTCCAGCCATTCCTCTTTGGTGCCGCGCAGCGGGGTGCAGTAGAAGACCTTCACCTGGCCGACCGAACCCGACGGTTCGTAGGTACGGCCCAGGTGCACCATGCTCTGCGCGAGGTGCACCCAGGCGGTGAACCGTTCGACGGAGAGGTCCAGTTCGGTCAGGCGCCGCTTGGGCGCGTGGTCGATCAGATAGGCCAGTTGATCGGCCTCGGGCAGCGGTCGGAGGGTGGCGGTCAGCCGCTCGATGTCGGAGGCGTCGATCAGCTCGAGGAACAGCGCCAGGTTGATCGCGCCGTCGGTGAAGGTGATCTCGTTCATGCGGTCGGAGATCCGCGGCGGCAGGTTGAAGACACCCACGAAGTCGACCGTGTCGCCGTCGGCTTCCAACCGCTTGGCGATCTCGAACGCCACCGCCCCGCCGTAGGAGTACCCCGCGACGGCGTACGGGCCGCTGGGCTGCGCCCGCCGGATGGCCTCGACGTAGGTGGAGACCATGTCGGCGAACGACTCGAAGTGGGTCTCGCTCTCCCCGAAGCCACGGGCCCGCAGGGCGTAGAAGGGCCGCTCGCCGGTGAAGTACTTCGCGAGGTTGACGAACACCAGCACCTCCCCCAGGCCGGGGTGGACGCAGAAGAGGGGCGTCCCGTCTCCGGTGACCTGCAGTGGCACCAGCGGATCGTAGGTGGCGTCCCCGGTGGCACCCTGTCCGGCGGTAAGCCGGCCGGCCAGCGCTCGTACGGCCGGGGCCTGCAGGAGCGTGGACATCGGCACGTCCTCGATGCCGAACGCGGTCTGAATCTCCAGCTTGAGCCGCAACACGTCCAGCGAGGTTCCGCCCAGGTCGAAGAAGCTGGCGGTCGACGACACCGTTCTGATGTCCAGGACGCGTGCGTAGATGGCGGCCAGTGCGGTCTCGACGTCGCCCTCCGGGGCCACATGGCCGCCGAGGAACCGGGTGCTCACCTCGTCCGACCGACGGGCCGCCTCGTCCAGGCTGCCGTCCTCGACGGCCGCGCGCAGCCGCGACCGCTGGATCTTGCCGAGGTTGCCACGGGGGATCTCGTCCTCGGTGACGGGGAGGATGAGCTGTGGCCGGAATCCCCAGTGCATCACGGTGGAGCTGCGGATCGCCACGATGGCCCGGTACACCGCGGTCTCGTCCACGGTGCCGCCCGCCGGGACGAACGCGATGGCGAGCTGTTCGGTGTCGGCCCCCTCGGGGCGTATCGGGAACGCGGCGACCTGTCCGCGCTGCACCCCGTCCAGCTCGTCCAGGACCGCTTCCAGATCGTGACTGTAGTAGTTGACGCCGCTGACGATGATGGAGTCCTTGGTGCGGCCGACCAGCATCAACCGGCCCTCGGGGTCGAGGTGGCCGAGGTCTCCGGTGCGGAACCAGCCGTCGGGGGTGAACGCGTGTGCGGTGGCCCGGTCGTTGCCGAAGTAGCCGTCGGAGACCATCGGGCCGTGTAGCTGCACCTCCCCCGGCTCGGCCGTTCCGGGCTGGTCGGTGGCGGCCAGCACCTTGCCGTCGTCGTCGGTGATGCGAATCCGCAGGCCCCGCACCGGGCTGCCGAGCGGGGAGAACTCCGTCTCCAGGTCACGGGTGGCGAAGTCGCGGTTGAACACGCTGCCCGCACATGTCTCGGTCATCCCGAACGCGGGCACGATCACATCTCCGCGCAGCCCATAGCGGGAGAGCATGTCCAGGAACGCCCGTACGGTGGCGGTCACGGTGGCCTCACCACCGGAGATGATGTGCCGCACGTCTGACAGGTCCACCTCCTGCCGCGAGGCGGGCCGCCCGGCGAGGGCCTGGTTGATCTGCCCGAACAGGAAGTTGGGGGTGAATGTCACGCGCACCCGATGAGCCGTGAGCAGCCGGAGGAACTCCACGGGGTCCGCCAGCACCGTGGCCGGCGTCGTCATGACCTGGCCGGCACCGTTGAACATCGGCAGCAGATGCGCCTCGATGGCGGCGATGTGATCGACCGAGATCCAGTTCAACGAGGTGTCGTCGGGCCCGAGTTCCAGCGCTCCCGCCTTACCGGCCTGGGCCGCCAGCAGGTTGGCGTGGGTGAGCCTGACCGCCTTGCTCGATCCGGTGGACCCGGAGGTGAGCATCAGCAGGGCGAGATCGTCCGGCGCGGCCACATGATGCTGATCGGGCCCGGCCACGGCATGACTCAGCTCCTCGACCGTCACACTCCGCAGCCCCACGTCGGGCAGGTCTCCGTGGGCCGTCTTGGAGATGACCACCAAGGGGTCGCCCAGGAGGGTGCGCAGGTGCTCCAGCGGAGCGTGCCACCGGGAGGGGTCGGCCGGCGGTGCGATCGGGCACGGCACGGCGCCGGCGAGTACGCACCCCCAGAAGGCGCGGAAGAAGGGCTCCGGATCGTTGGCCGCGATGAGTACCCGGTCGCCCGGGGCGGTGCCGCGGTCGCGCAGCCCCTGCGCAATCCGGCAGGCGCACTCCCGCAACTCCGCGTAGGAAAGAAAGGGGCCGCCGATGAATACAACGCCTCGAGTCGTGTCGGATGCCGCGCGCTCGAGCAGCTGCGGGAGTGTCGAGGCATGACGTTGATCCGGCATGGGGGAAGTCCTCCGATCAGAAGGGACGGAAAACCATGGCGAGCGGAGCTTTTGGCGCGTAGCGCCGCAGAAAGGCAACCGGAGTCGGGTTCGCACATTGACGCCGACGGGGGTGCGGATCCTGGGCGGGGCACGGTTGAACGCGGCCAGGGGCGGGCGGAGCTTGGGCGCCCGCAGCACGCGTGATCGAGACGACGCGATTCCGTTGGTGCCGGGGTATCCCCCGGCCGGTGGCTCGGTCCGGACTGGCCCGAAGGTCAGATGGAGCCGACCTCGTTGAATCGCACGATGTCCTCGATGGTCTTCTGTAGTTTCAGCTCATCCGGGTCGGATAAGATGGCCTGTCCCACGCGGCCATACGGCCCGATCGGCGCATCGGGCGATGAATCGTAATCGATCTCATCGAAAAGGAAGTTGCGCTCGAAGTCCCTTTGGGTCAAATTGCAGCCGTCGGGGCGGCGCAGCAGAATGTATCCGTGGAAGCGCTCCGGCGCACTGTGGGCCCGCAGGGCTCCAGTCGCCCCCTCCCCCAGCGCGAGACTGATTTCGACGTCAAAGAGATCGACGCCGAAGGTCAACTTATTGACCTGAGGGGACAGCGCCCCCGGGAGGCGGATGGCGCACTCGCCGAAGGTCAGTCCGTCTTCTTCCATGAACGCTTCCAGATGGAATACGCAATCAGGTGCGTTCAGGCTGGTGAGTGCTTCCGTCGCGAGCGTCTCCGCCTGCTGGAACAAAGGCGAGTGCCGCCTCCTGTCCAGTACGTACGCGGACAGGATCCCGCCCTGTGCGGCCGTGAGCGGTGAGGTGTGGTAGCTGCTCATGGACGACCATTCGAGGTCTCCGTTTTCCCAGACGCCGTCGAGGTAGACCTCGGGGGCGCCCACGAAGGACTCGGCGACGATCTCGACATCCGACTGACCGGAGAACAGCGTCAGGGCCTGTGCGTACTCCTCCGGAGAACGGATGATGTTCGTACGGAGAGCGCCGGCTCCGGTCGCCGGCTTGACCACGAATCCATCTCCCAGGTCATCGGCGAGGTCGGTGAACGACGTACCTATGGACACATGCCGGCAGCGCGCTCGCTTCACCCGAGACGGCAGCTTGCTCTTCTGGAGATACTTGTCCCGGAAGTAGAGGGCCGTCTTTGAATCCGTGTTCCCGGGAAGGTTCAGCTGCTGCCGCAGATAGGTTGCCCCGAAGACGCCCATTTCATGGACGCTCAGCACGCCTGCCACATCGTCAATGCGCGCGGAGAGCGCCGCTCGGAATATCTCCTGGGCGTTCTCCATGTCGGCGACCCGAACGGACCTCCGGCCCTTCGGCGGGCTCGCGGGCGCCTGGACGATGTAGAAGGGATCCACGTCTCGGCGCCGCAGTGCCTGATCGAGATCGTGTCTATATCCGATAACAATCATCGTTGGCATTGGCGCCTCCCCGTTACGGCTGGCCAAAACTTGAAGAAGTCATTTGCCGTACTGCCACCCGATTGGATTCGGGCGGTCCCGTGGATCGGTGTTGTCTCGCGATGGGCTACTTCGTCGAGGCCAGCACCGATGCATCGTTTCACAGGGATACGAAAATGTGATCCATTGCGGATGAGCTTGTGATGCAAGTCACAAGTTGCACAATGGAGTTATACGGAATTGCTCATTCCATTCGTGTTCGCGGAGCGCATTCACCATGCCGGTCATGCCTCATATAGCACTACATAGAGAAATTGGGGCCGACCGGACGGTCCCCGCAATGGCGGATGGGCGCTTACGCCGCTGCCGCTGCGTAAGCGCCCACTGTGCGGGTCCGCCGCTCAGATCGCGGTGAAACCGCCGTCCGCCGCGACCACCGCGCCCGTGATGAAGCTGGAGCGCGGCGAGATGAGGAAACAGAGCACTTCGGCGATCTCCTCGGGCTGGGCCACCCGGCCGAGCGGCTGGGCGTCGGCGAAGGACGCCAGGTACGCACGGCTGTCGGGCCGGAACGTGTCGAGGAAGTCCGTCTCGATCACTCCCGCGGCCACGATGTTCGCCCGGATGCCCAGCGGCCCGCCTTCGACGGCCAGGACCTTGGTCAGCTGCGCCAGGGCACCTTTGGATGCGCTGTACGCGGCGCCCTGGGGCAGTGCGACGGTGCATGTGTAGGAGCCCGTGCTCACGATGGCTCCACCACCGCCTTCCCTCATCGCGCGGAACGCCTCACGGGAGACGAGGAAGGACCCCCTGGCGTTGACCGCCATCACGGCGTCCCAGTCCTCCGCCGTCGTCTCCGTGATCGGCTTGTTGAGGGTGCGCCCGGCGTTGTTGACCAGGATGTCCAGGCCGCCGAAGGCATCGACGGCTGCCCGCACCGCGCGGTGGGCGGTCGCCTCTTCCGTGATGTCCCCGACCAAGGGGTGAACACCCGGGAAGTCCTCGGCCAGTTCCCTCACCTCGTGGCGCTGGTCGACGGCGACGATCCGTGCGCCGCGGCTGTGCAGAAGCCGGACGGTCTCCTTGCCGACACCGCGTGCCGCCCCTGTGACCAGGGCGGTCCTGCCCGTGAACTCCCAGGAATCAGCGGGATGAGTGGGATGAGTGGGTGTCGTCATGGTGCTGTCCTTCTTCGATGCCACCGTGGGAAGCGGCGGTGGTGGGGAGGGTGGTGTGCGCTCGGGCGTTCCGGATGAGCGTGGTGGCGGCCAGACCCGCGAGGACGCAGCCGACGATGACCGCGATGGCCGGGACGTATCCGGCCAGCGGATCCGTGGCGTTCGCCCGCTGACCGGCGTCGGCCACCGCGGTGACGACGGCCAGCACAACGGCACCGCCGATCTGCATGGAGGTGTTGAGCAGCGCCCCGGCGAGGCCCTGGTCCCGGTCGGGTACACCGGTGACGGCGCTCATGTTCAGGGCGGGGAACGTGGCGGCGGTGCCGAGGCCGTTGAGGACCATGACGGGCAGGACCACGGAGACGAAGGAGGAGTCGGGTCCGATCCGGAAGAACATGGCGTACGACGCGGCCAGCAGCAGCATTCCGGCCGCGATCATGCGGTGGGTGCCGAACCGGGCCGCGAGACGCCCCGCGAAGGGCGCCACCGCGCCGTTGACCAGGCCGAGGGGGACAAAGGCACCGGCCGTCTCCAGGGGTGTCCAGCCCAGCACATTCTGCAGATAGAGAGTGGCGAGGAACGCGAAGGAGGTGTACGCGCCCCACATCGCGAAGATCGTCAGGTTGGTGCCCACGCTCTGGCGGCGGGTGAGGAAGGACAGGGGCACCAGGGGCGTGCCGGCCCTGGCCTCGATGCGCACGAACAGGGCGAGCAGGACGGCTGTCGCCGCGAACAGGGCGATGGTGCGCACCGAGGTCCAGCCGTGCTCCGGCGCCTGTGCGATGGCGTAGACACACAGGAGAAGCCCGCCGGTGACGGTCAGCGCCCCGGCGACATCGATCCTGCCCCGTCCGGCCCGCGGCGGGTCCGGCGGCAGCAGACGGCCTCCCGCGATGAGCGCGGCCACGGCGATGGGCACCGGCAGCGCGAACACCAGCCGCCAGGAAACCTCGGTGAGCACACCGCCGAGCACCAGGCCGCCGACGAATCCACCGGCGCCCGCGGTGGCGTACCAGCCCAGGGCTCTGCCGCGCTCGGGGCCCTCCGGCCAGTTGGTGGTGATCAATGACAGTGCCGCCGGGGCGAGGAACCCGGCGGCCACGCCCTTGACCAGCCGGGCCACGATGAGCAGCCCGCCGCTGGGAGCGACCGCCCCCGCCACGCTGACCACCGCGAACACGCCGACGGCCGCCAGGAAGGTACGCCGGCGGCCGAGCAGGTCGGCCGCCCTGCCGCCCAGCAGCAGGAACCCGCCGTAGCCGAGGGCGTACGCGGACATCACCCACTGCAGGGACGCCGGTGACATGCCCAGGTCGTTCTGGATGGCGGGGAGGGCGACACCCACGTCGGACAGGTCGATGGCGTCCATGAAGTGGGCGGCGCACAGGGTCAGCAGGGCGAGCGCGCCGGGCGTCGCACCGGCGGGCCCGGCGGGCCGGAGACCGGTCAGGCCTTCGCCTGCCGGTGAGGTCTGTGCTGAGAGGGGGCCGCTGGCCTCCTGTGTCATGCTCTTGCTCTCTCTTTCGATGGGGTCGCCCGAGCCGGGCTCGGTGGTTCGGGGTCCGTGGTTCGGGTCCGTCAAGAGCCGGGCCGCTCGCGGTACAGCACCAGGTGCTCGTGGTAGAGCACGCCGTTGCGTACATCACCCGTCGCGGTGAAGCCGGTGTCGTCGACGTAGTCGATATGGCTGCCCGTGACGGAGTAGCGGCCGGTGTACGCACTGGCACGCCTGCCGCGTGCCTCGTCGTACCGGCTGTCCGCACGCAGCTCCTGGCGGATGTGGCCGTCTGCGGTGACCCACATGCCGACGACGTCGATGTCCGGGGCGTTGGCCGAATCCGCGGTCATGGCAAACCTCTCGTTGGTGGGGGTTGTCCTGCGCCACCGAGTCTGGGCAGTGCCCCACGGGTCAACCAGGACGCCTTCTGCCTGGGTGCGGCACACCCAGGCACCTGGTCCAGGCGCCACGTAGCCTGAGGTCATGGCTGATAACGACCTGGGAGATTTCCTGCGAAGCAGCAGGTCGGGGCTACGGCCCGAAGAGGTGGGGATGGCGAGCTACGGCACCCGCCGCGTTCCCGGGCTGCGCCGCGAGGAGGTCGCGGTGCTCGCCGGCATCAACGCCGACTACTACACCCGCCTGGAACAAGGCCGGGAGCGCCATCCCTCAGCGCAGGTGCTGGACGCGCTCAGCCGTGCACTGCGCCTCGACGGCGACACCCGGGGCCATCTGTACCGGCTGGCCGGCACGGTGCCCGACGACCCCGCCGTCCGCGTGCCCGACCAGGTCAGCCCCGGGTTGCGGCAACTGATGGACGGCTACCCCCACACGCCTGCCCTCGTGCTCAACCGGACCCTGGACATCCTCGCCACCAACGCGCTGGCCGACGCCCTCTATTCACCGTTCCGTCCGACGGACAACCTGGCCCGCATGGCCTTCGCGGACCCCGCGGGCCGCACCTTCTACCAGGACTGGGACCGGGCGGCCCAGGCCACTGTGGCGAATCTGCGCCAGGCGGCGGGCTACGAGCCGGACAACCCGCGCCTGCTCGGGCTCGTGGACACTCTCACCGAGAACAGCGCGGACTTCGCCCGCCTGTGGGGAAGCCACACCGTGCGCGGCAAGACCCACGAGGCCAAGCGGTTCCAGCACCCCGACGTCGGCCCTCTCACCCTCAGCTACCAGGCATTCGACGTACGAGAGGCCCCGGGCCAGCAACTCGTCATCTACCACGCGGAGCCCGGCAGCAGCAGCGCGGAAGCCCTGCATCTGCTCGGCTCCATCCACGCGACACGCACCCGGCCCTCCCCGCGCGGTGCGGACCATACCTGAACGCGTGGCCGGGCACACGCCTCAAGGGTGAGGGGCCGGTCGGTGCCGGCCCCTCACGGTAGTTCAGTCCGCGTGTTCAGTCGCGCGCGAGCAGTTCGAGCGTGTCGATGACACGGTTCGAGAAGCCCCACTCGTTGTCGTACCAGGCCACCACCTTGATGTGGTTGCCCTCGACTCGGGTCAGGGCGGCGTCGAAGATCGACGATGCCGGGCGGCGCGTGATGTCGCTGGAGACGAGCGGCTCGTCGGAGTACTCCAGGATGCCCTTGAGCTTGCCGTCGGCGGCGGCGCGGTAGGCCGCGAGCACCTCGTCGCGGCTGACTTCCCGTGAGACCGCGGTGTTCAGCTCCACGATCGAGCCCACCGGGACCGGCACCCGGATCGAGTCGCCCGACAGCTTGCCGTCGAGGTTCGGCAGCACCAGGCCGATGGCCTTGGCGGCCCCGGTGGTGGTGGGCACGATGTTCACCCCGGCGGCGCGGGCGCGGCGCAGATCGCGGTGGGGGCCGTCCTGGAGGTTCTGCTCCTGGGTGTAGGCGTGCACCGTGGTCATGAAGCCGTGCTCGATACCGGCCAGGTCGTCCAGTACGGACGCCAGCGGGGCCAGGGCGTTCGTGGTGCACGAGGCGTTCGAGACGATCACGTGCTCGGCCGGGTCGTAGGCATCGGTGTTCACGCCGTAGGCGAGCGTGACATCGGCGCCGGCGGACGGGGCGCTCACCAGCACCCGTTGGGCACCGGCACGCAGGTGTGCGCGGGCGGCATCCGCCGAGGTGAAGCGGCCGGTGGACTCGAGGACGAGGCCCACGCCGAGCTCGGCCCACGGCAAGTTGGCGGGCTCGCGCTCGGCGAGCACCTTGATGCGGCGGCCGTCGACCACGAGGTCGGTCCCGTCGACCTCGACGGAGCGGCCGAGGGGGCCGAGCGCGCTGTCGTACTTGAGCAGATGCGCGAGGGACTCGGGAGCGGTGAGGTCGTTGACGGCGACCACTTCGAGATCGCTGTCGCGCTCGAGCAGGGCGCGGAGGGTGTTGCGTCCGATGCGGCCGAATCCATTGACGGCGATGCGGGTCATGGAGGTTCCTTTCGTTCCGCCCCCATCGTCGGCATCCGGATATCGGGCCGACAGCGGCCTGAACGCCACCGTACGCAAGGATCCCGCCAGCCCTCGATATGCACGCACACCGCTCGGGAAGCTCAGGCCGAGAAGGTGTGGCGGTACTCCGTCGGGGAGGTGCCGAGAATGCGGTGGAAGTGCAGACGCAGGTTCGCGCCGGTGCCGAGGCCGACTCGGTCGGCGATCTGCTCCACGCCCAGATCGGTGCGTTCGAGCAGCTCGCGTGCCAGGTCCACCCGCGCCCTGAGCACCCACTGCATCGGCGTATAGCCGGTGTCCTCCACGAACCGCCGCGAGAAGGTGCGCGCCGACACCCGCGCGTTGCGGGCGAGCGCTTCGAGGGTCAGCGGTTCGGCGAGATGCGCCAGGGCCCACTCCCGTGTGCCCGCGAACAGGTCGCCAAGTGGCTCGGGCACACTCCGGGGGACGTACTGCGCCTGTCCCCCGCTGCGGTAGGGCGCCGCCACCAGCCGTCTGGCCACGTGGTTGGAGAGCCCGACGCCGTGGTCGCGCCGCACCAGGTGCAGGCACAGGTCGATGCCGGATGCCGCGCCCGCCGAGGTGAGCACATCGCCCTCGTCCACGAACAGCACGTTCTCGTCCACCCGCACGAGCGGATGTCTCTCGGCGAGAGCCTTGGTGTAGTGCCAGTGGGTCGTCGCCCGCTTGCCGTCGAGCAGGCCCGTCGCCGCCAACGCGAACGCCCCGGTCGAGATGGCCGCGAGCCGGGTCCCGCGCTCGTGGGCGGCCATGAGCGCGCTGACGACCGCTGCAGACGGTTCCGTGGCCGCCGGGTCCCGATAGCCGGGGATGAAGACGGTGTCGGCGTGCTCGAACGCCTCGAGCCCCTCGGCCACGTGATACGAGAGGCCGTCGCCACCGGTCACCAGTCCGGGCGCGGCGCCGCACACCCGCACCTCGTAGGGCATGCTCGGCCGGTTGGAGAACACCTGCGCGGGGATGCCGACGTCGAGTGGCTTGGCGCCATCGAGCACGAGCACCGCGACATGGTGGTTCTTCCGGCTCATCGGGCTCCTTCGGCTCTCCCGCGATCGAACGGGCCTGCGCTCACACCCGTGACCTCGATGACGACTACCGCAAACATCCTGCCACTGGCCGTCCGGGCATCTCGCCGTCCAGCACCCAGCTGAGGTCGTGCTCGGTGTGTTCCCGCGACCGGGCGCTGAGCTGATCGCTGATCCACCTTTTGGTGGGCCGTGGCACCCGCGGATGGGCGACAAGTGCTTCCAGATCCTCACGGGTTGCCGCGTACGACCGGCGGACCGCGCAGCTCACCAGCCCCAGCGCATACCGCTCGGGAAAGACCACATGGTCGGCGTCGTCCTCCGGGCCACGCTCCTTGAAGTGCTCCCACAGCGTCCGGTACACGGCCGCAGAACCGTGGTCGAAGATGCTGTCCATCGCGCCGCGGAGCGCCTTCGCGAGGTGGTTCTCCGCGGCGCGGCCCTGCTGGGAGGCCACGGCCGCGCCGATGACGCGGATCAGCAGCTCGGCGGCGGGTGCCGCGCCGTGCGCGGTGCTGAGGCGGCGCACCAGTTGGCCGAGCCCGCTGATCAGTCCGGCGTCGGTCGGTGGGGCGAAGGCGAGGTCGAGGGCCGTGGTGAGGGCCGATGGGGTGAGGGGGCCGGATTTGCAGGCGGCGTGGAGCAGGGCCTTGCGGGCGGCGTTCCGGGTACTGGCCGATGCGTCGTCGAGGCGGGCGATGTCTCCCGTGGCGTCGAACACCAGCTCCGAGAGGAAGGTGTGTGCCGTGGCGTACTGAGCGGGTTCGCCCGCGGCGATGGTTCCCACCAGCCCGAGGAAGGCCGCCCGGGTCTTCTGGTCGGAGAAGGTGCCGTACCGCGGCAGGAGTTGGGTCAGCTCGGGTGCGGGGAGAGTGCCGGCCGACACGGAGCATTCCCAGAGCGTGAGTGCCTGGCGCTGCCGCTTTCCGCTGTGGCCCTCGGCGATTTCGTCCGCGATCAGCCCGGTGAGGGCGGAGGCCGAGGCGCGTAGCGCGCCCAGCACCCGCTCGTGGGCGAGGGGTGGCAGCGGGCCGGTGCCCTTCTTGGCCCGGCCGGTGGTGAGGGCTTCAAGGAGCACGGTGTCGGCGTCCATGAGCGACAGGTTCACCAGCAGGCCGATGTGGCGCTCGGTGTGCAGACCGGAGTCCGTGACGGCCCGGTGGAGTGAGCGGCGGACGAGGTTGCGGGCGGCCGCGGGGGCGGTGGTCGCCTTCTCGATCCTGCTCACCGCGGTGGGGTGGCCGCCGAGCGCGGCCGGCAGAAGGAGCGTGGCCAGGCCGTCCCGGGACAGCCACAGGTCGGAGTCGGCGTCCCAGCCGGAGTGTTCCAGGACCTGCCGGACGCGGTGCGGGGGAACGTCGCGGTTGGCGAGGATCCGGCGGGCGACCAGCGCTCGCCGCTGCGGGGGCGGGACCGGCTGGTTCTCGGGGCAGGGCAGGGCCTTCAGCATGACCGCGAGCCGGTGTACGAGGCTTTCCGCGGCGGCGCAGTCGGCGCTGAGCAGTTGGGGAAAGACCATCCGGTGCTGCAGTGCGTGGAGCGCTCCTTGTCCGATGATGTCCAGACAGCGGTCGAGGGTGGCCTCGATGGCCCAGTGGCCGTGCGGCAGCGTGGCCAGGATCGCTGTGGCGGCGATGAGTCCGGCGCTGCCCGCGATGTCGTGGTCGTCCGCTTCGAGTAGCGCCACCGCATGGTCGAGGCGATGTGTCCAGGGGTGGGTTCCGGGGGCCGGATCGCCGTCGGCGCCGTGAGCGCCGTCGCCGGGGAGTCCGTGGTCATGGGTCCACGAGGCGGCCACCACCCTGGCCAGGGCCGATTGGAAGAGCTCGAGGTCGTACGACTTCGGCGCGACGCGCACACGCTGGACACGCTCCTGGACGGCGGCGGCCCACTCCGGCGAGCCCAGTGTCCCCCAGTGCCGGGCCCACAGGGTCATGACCCCGGACGCCAGCTCCGCCAGCCCCCGGGACAGGCCGAAGTCGAGCATCTCCATGAGGCCCTGCCGGGCGGATGCCACATCGACGTGTGACGTCAGCACGAGCAGCCGAGGCAGGACCTCGATGCCCGCGCCGCCCGTACGGCGCCCCGTCAGTTCCCGTACGCAGCCCCAGTCGGCCAGCGCGGCATGGACGGTGAGCGAGTTCTGGGCGGCCAGCCGTTCCAGCGCTTCGAGCACGGCCTCCTGCAGGCTGGGCTCCTTCCTCTCCCACAGCCCGCGGAGCTGCGGGAGGAGGGCGTCGACGTCCGTGTCGCGTACGGTCGGGGCCAGGACCGCGTACCGTCGGGCGACGCCGTGCGGCGCCGTCGCGAGCAGCGGCCCGACGGACACGCCCACGGCCGGATTCCGCGCCGCGACGGCCACGGCGACGGTGTGCAGGATGACGGCGTCCTCGTGCGCCGCCATCCGCATCAGGGTGTCCCGTACCGGGCCGCGATACCTTTCTGACCCGGCGGCCAGCATGAGGAACTGTTCGAGGATCGCCCCGACGAAGAAGTCACGGGGATGGGACCCGACCCACTCGCACAGCGACAGCAGCGCTCCCGCCCCGGTGCGGAGCAGCAGGCCACGCGCGGCCGCGTACTCGAACATGGTCTGGTGGAAGAAGTGGATACCGTCCGAGGCTCCCCTGGCCAGCACGCCCCGGTCGGTCAGCAGCTCCAGGGACGACCGGACGCGGGCCGGTTCGTACGGCCGCGAGGGGCGTGGGCCGCCGTGCGCCGAGGTGAGCCGCTCGACCAGCTCCTCGCGCGACAGCTCGGTCCGGCCCGCCGACATCAGCACGACGGCGATCGCGCCGGTGATCGAGGAGAGGTCCTCCGGCGCCATGGCGCTCTGATTGCCGTGATGGCGGCGGTCGGTGACGACCCGATGGTCCCAGTAGCGGCGGTAGAGGCCTGTGGCGTCGATCTCGGCGCTGGGGAACGCCCCGTCGTCCCGGGCGAGTTCGAACAGCAGCCGCAACTGGAGGGGGCTTCTGCACACCTCGCGCACCGGCAGTCCGCGGGCGACGGGCTCCATCAGCCTCCGTACCCGTGCCTCGTCATCCCGGGGAACGGCGTCGGGGCAGTAGAGCGCGGCGTGTCCACGGATGGCGTGCGGAATCTCGCTGTCGTCGTACGGACCCAGCGACATCCGGATGAACCCGGTGCGCAGCCGGTTCGCCTCCTCCGGCCGCGAGGTCAGCACCAGGCGGACACCGGCGGCGGCGAGATCCTCGCACAGATCGAGCAGCGTCATCTCGTGGTAGTCGTCGTGCAGCAGCAGATCGGCGGTGTCGAGGAGCACGACCGGTGTACGCCCCCGCGTCCGGGCGTGCGTCGCCCCGGACACCACTGTCGCGGGGGTCAGCATGGGCCTCCCGGGGGCGCCGCTCAGGGGGCGCAGCAGCCAGGCGGCGTTCACCAGGAACACCTCGGCGTCCTCCAGGGCGGTCAGATCCCGGGCGAGGCCCACAACAGGCTGCTCTTGCCGTTTCCGGCGTCCCCGGTGACCAGGACCGCCTTCGGATCACC
Organism: Streptomyces violaceusniger Tu 4113; assembly: GCF_000147815.2. Lineage (NCBI taxonomy): Bacteria > Bacillati > Actinomycetota > Actinomycetes > Kitasatosporales > Streptomycetaceae > Streptomyces > Streptomyces violaceusniger. The sequence goes on from NC_015957.1 coordinate 5,467,921, forward strand.
GTCGTAGAGGGCCTCCACCGCCCGGTCCTGGACGGCGCGCCGTACGTAGAGTCCGCCGCTGAGCTGCGGCGGGGAGCCGGTGCCGCGGTCCGGGCGGGGGGAATCCACGAGGTCCAGGTCGTCCGAGAACCTCCGGGCCCAGCGGAGGAGCTGGCGGTGTGCGGCCGGGCCGGTGTCGTCCGCTGGGGTTCCCGCATCCGGATGCGGGAACGGGGCGGAGGGCTGAGCAGGGGCCGGGGCCGACGGGCCCTCCGGGAATCGTTCCGGTGCCGGGCCCGTGGGAGTCCCCGGCCCGGGCAGGGCCGGGCCGCCACCGGGCGGCAGTTCGCGGAGGACGGAGAAGGCGAAGGCGGCGGCGTTGCGCGCCGCGCGGGACTGCCAGCCCTCGGCATCGGCGTCGTACTTCTCCCCGTCGGCCCGGTCGCTGATTCCGCGGACGATCAGGGCGGGCAAGGCGGCGTTGAGATGGGCCGCCTGCGCCACGCCCGCGCCCTCCATCTCGATGGCGGCGGCGTCCTGGTAGTTCCGGCGCAGTTGCCGTCGCAGCGGCGAGTCCGCCGAGTTGAGGACGACCTCCCCGGCGGCCACGGGCTTGAGGTGGACGGCCGGACAGGAGGCGCCAGGTGAACGTTCCGGCAGCAGCCCGGTCCAGGAACCGGACCTGCGGGCGTAGCGGGCGAGCTGGTCGAGTTCCTGACGTACCGGCCAGACCCTCGGGCGGGAGTGGAACTCGCCGTCCTCGTCCTTGCCGCCGTGGTAGGCGTACACATGCGTGGCCACGACGACGTCCCCGAGCTCGATATCGCCCTTGAGCGCCCCGGCCACCCCGACGAATGCCACGGCGCGCGGGTGGAACATGGCGATCGCCCGCTCGGTCAGCACGGCCGCGCCCTGGTTGCCGTCGCCGAGTTCGGCAAGCGCCACCCGCCACGGCGTACCGTCGAGCCGTCCCACCTCGAACAGGGTGCCGCTCGGGTGGAGTTGCGGCCGGGGATCGACCAGGTGCGCCCGAACCGCCTCGTACTCCACGTCCAGTGCGGTCAGCACGACAAGCGAATCACTGTGATGCCCGGCGCTCTCCACGTTTCCCCCCGGCCACGGTCGACCCTGGTGCGGCCCGCGGGCGAAATGCTACCGTCCGCCGGACTCCTGGGGCTGCGACCACCAGGAGTGGTGAACCGCGACGGGAGTACGAGTCGCCGGACGCGCCTGAGGTCCCGCCGGTACCGCCGGGCAGCGGCGGATGCTTGGATGCGCGGTATGGATCTGTCCCGTACGGGCGCTTCTGCCCCGAGGCCGACGGCTGTGCCGCCCTTCGACCCCGAACTGAGCGCCGCGCTGGAGCCCTTGGGCAACGGGCCCAGGGAGCCGGTCACTCCCGGGAATCTCGCCGCCCGGCAAGAGCGGGACGCCGCGACCCGGCCCAGGCCGACGGCCGAGGACCTGCGGGCCGATGGCCGTTTCGAGGTGGCGGAGCTGACCGTTCCCGGGCTGCGGGACGGCCCCGATGTCACACTGGTGAGTGTGCGGCCCGCCGGGCGGAAAGGACCGCTGCCGCTGCTGTACTACATGCACGGCGGCGCGATGATCATGGGCAACGCATGGTCGGTGCTGCCGCGGATCCTTCGCGAGTGGGTCCTCCCGCTGGACATGGCCGTCATCTCGGTCGAGTACCGGCTGGCACCGCGGACGCGGTACCCCGGACCGCTGGAGGACTGCTACGCGGGGCTTCTCCGGGCCACCGGGCACGCGGGCGAACTGGGCATCGACGCGGACCGCGTCATCGTCGGCGGGAAGAGCGCCGGTGGCGGCCTCGCCGCGGCCCTCGCCCTGCTGGTCCGTGACCGCGGCGGTCCCGGCATCCTCGGGCAGTTGCTGCTGTGCCCGATGCTCGACGACCGCGGGCACACGTTCTCCAGCCACCAGATGTCGGGCCTCGGGATGTGGGATCTCATCTCCCATGAGACCGCCTGGAAAGCACTGCTGGGTGACGGCTACGGCGCGGCGGACCTGCCTCCCTACGCGGCTCCTGCCCGCGCCACGGACCTGTCCGGTCTCCCGCCGGCGTTCATCGACGTCGGCTCGGCGGAGATGTTCCGCGACGAAGACGTGGCGTACGCGAACGCGATCTGGCAGGCCGGCGGCCAGGCCGAACTGCACGTATGGCCCGGCGCCTATCACGGTTTCGACGGCTTGGCGCCGCAGGCGGCCATCAGTAAAGACGCACGCGAGGCCCGTACCCGCTGGCTGAGGCGCCTCCTCGCCCACTCAAGGAGCACAAGGAGCACAGAGCCGCGGACCGGGGAACCCCGGGCGCCGGGGGCAAAAGCAGTGGACATCGCGTCCCCCAGCGGTGAATGGTGACGGTATGAACCAGGAGGAGATCTGGGACGTCGACGCCGCCCAGCGCTACGACACGCCGGGCACGGGCATGTTCGCGTCCGAGATCTTGGAGCCGGCCGTGGACCGCCTGGCTGAGCTCGCAGGCGGCGGAGCGGCGCTCGAGTTCGCCATCGGCACCGGCCGGGTGGCCGTCCCGCTCGCCGGACGAGGGGTCCCGGTCACCGGGATCGAGCTGTCGCTTCCGATGATCCGTCAACTGCGTACCAGGGCCGACGAAGCGACGATCCCCGTGATCGTGGGCGACATGGCGACTTCCGTGGCTCCCGGGGAGTACACGCTCGTCTATCTCGTCTACAACACCATCTCCAACCTGCTCACCCAAGCCGAGCAGGTGGAGTGCTTCGGCAACGCCGCCCGCCACCTCGAGCCCGGTGGCAGGTTCGTGATCGAACTCTGGGTGCCCGAGCTGCGCAAGCTCCCGCCGGGCCAGACGGGCACCGTCTGGCAAGCCGAGCCCGGCTACATCGGGTTGGACACCTACGACGTACTGCGCCAGCACGTCGTCTCACACCACTTCCGGTTCGACGACAGCAAGGAAGCTCGGCTGACCCGCAGTCCGCACCGGTACATCTGGCCGGCCGAACTCGACCTCATGGCTCAGCTCGCCGGATTCGAGTTGGAGACCAGGCATGCGGACTGGTCCGGCGCCGAATTCACCGCCGAGTCGCGCTCTCATGTCTCCGTCTACCGCATCCCGCCGAGCTGAGCATGGGGAACGGGTGGGGCCGATCGCTTTCTCGGTACGGGAGTTACGGGAGTAGCGTCGCCCTTGGGCCGACTGCCCTTTTCGTGATGCGCGAGGACAGGAAGAGCCCCCAGTCGACCCGGAGCAGTTACGTCTTCGTGGGCGTGTTCTTCATCGTCGCCACGCTCGTGCAAATGGTCAGGGCGGTGGCCCAGCACCAACCGGCCATGGTCACCGGCATCCTCCTGGCGGCCAGTGTGCTCAGCGGTGCGATGGCAGCTGAGCCGTCGCGGCCGTACGCGGCTCGGCTTCTCCCTGCTGGTCGTCGGCATGACCGCCCTCGCTTTCGCCGAGCTCCTCTGAGCCGGGGTTGACCACTCGTCCGGCGTGGCGCCCACCCGTCCGCCCAAGCCCTGTTGCGCGGCAGCCTCCTGTCCACAACAGGAGGCTGCCGTGTTGATGCGGTGCGGGGCGATGGGTCAAGGACCTCCCGCGTCGGGCAGTTATGGGCGAGCGGAGGCCAGCTCTCTCAAGCGGGGTTCTCCGACCATGGTCAGCATGTCGGTGTGGCGTGGATACCAGCCCAGTTGACGGCGGGTACGTGGCGCGCGGCAGCGGCTGGACGCCGCCATGATCAGGGCGCCGAACTGCCCCCAGATGGCGGCCGCCTCTCCTTCGTCGACGCTGCGCGTGCCGCATCCCAAGTCGTCGGCCACCCACTCCGCGATCCACCGATTCGGCGTCTCACCCGCCACTGCGTGGTAGAGCGCTCCAGAGGTTCCCTTCTCGAAGGCCAGCGCGAACAGGCGGGTCACGTCGTCGACATGGACGTGGCTGTAGGTGTTCAGGCCCTCGCCGACGTAGCACGCCGCGCCCGTCGCGGCCACCGACCGGTAGACCATCGGCAGATGCCCGTGGTCCCCGGACCCCCAGATCAGACCGGGGCGGATGACCATCGCCCGCATGCCGTGCGAGGCAGCGGCCAGCACCTTGTCCTCGACGGCTTTGCGCGCGGTGGCCAGGGGTTCGACGGTGAAGGAATCGTCTTCGGCGAAACTGTCCTGGCTCCAGGCGCCCGCGGTGCGCTGGAGAAACACACCGCTGCCGGAGAGGAACACCAGTGTCCTTCCGCTGCCGGCCAGGGTCTGGATCAGCTCGTCGAGGGTCGCGGTTTCTTGGGCCGGGTCTGCCTGGGCCGCGTAGATGACGGTGTCGGCGAGGCGTGCCGCGCTGATCGTCTCGGGCCGCCGCGTCTCCAGGTCGCCCGCAACCGGGGTGATGCCTTGGGCCTTGAGAGCAACGGCCGCGGCCTCGGTGCGGGCCAGGCCGGTGACGTGATGCCCCGCGCCCGCCAGGTGGCGGGTGACGGCTCCGCCGACGAAGCCGGTGGCGCCGATGACGAAGATCTCCATGACGGTTCCCCTCAGCCCGGCAGTGTGCTGATCTCGCCGCCGTCGGCGAAGAGGATCGCGCCGTTGATGTAGCTGCTTGCAGGACTGGCGAGGAAGGCGACGATCTCGGCGATCTCATGCGGCTCACCCACCCGGCCTCGGGCGTTGACCTGGTCCAGCGCGGCGATCTGGTCTCCGAAGATGGCGGAGGTCCCGTCGGTCTTCACCGGGCCGGGTGAGACGGTGTTGACCCGCACCCCGCTGCCACCGAACTCCGTGGCCCAGTAGCGGGTGAGGATCTCGACGCCGGCCTTGGAGGCCCCGTAGGCGGCGCCAATCGGCGCGGGGGTCCTGGCAGCACTGGATCCGATCGTGATGACCGCGCCGTGTCCCCGCCCGGCCATGGCCGGGGCGAGTGCGCCGACCAGGAGGAACGGGGCTCGGGTATTGACCGCGATATGCCGGTCGAAGCCGGCGGCGTCGGTCTGCGCGGTCGGTGCGAAGGCGTAGAGACCCGCGTTGTTCACCAGGATGTCCACCTCACCCGCGTCCGAGGCGAGCTGCAACGTGTCCTCGGCGCTGGTCAGGTCCGCGGCGATGAACCGGGCGGATCCGCCCGACTCCGCGATCTCCTTGACCAGGGCCTCGCCACGGGCGCGGTCCCTTCCGTGGAGGACGACCTCCGCGCCCTGTCCGGCAAGACGCTGGGCCACGGCACGGCCGATGCCCGAGGTGGCTCCGGTCACCAGGGCGGTGCTGCCCTGCAGCGGGGTGCTGACACTCATCACGATCTCACTTCCTGTCCAACTGTCCACGTAGGTAGGAGGGTGCGCACGCGGCAGGACGGGCCTGCTGGCGGCGGTTCGCATCCCTCGACAGAAACTATGCGCGACAGATGTTCTGTTCACAAGAACATCTGCCACGCCGCCGAATGGGGTACATTGACGGCGTGAGCGCTTCACCTTCCGCTGCCAACGGCGGCGCCGACGCCGCCACGCGCGGCACCACCCGCGAAACCGGGCTCGAATCGGATCTTGGGTGGGCCATCCGCATGGTCTCCTCGGCCTTCCGCCGAGTGGCCACCAGTTCCGTGGCGGACCTGCCCGGTGGGCCACGGGGCTATCTGGTCCTGGTCGCCGTGGCGTCCGGCGAACCGCCGTCCCAGCTCGCTCTCGCCCAGCAGGTGAACCTCGACCGCACCGTCATGACGTACCTGCTTGACGATCTCGAGGCGCGTCGGCTGATCACCCGCAGGCCCGACCCCCGCGACCGGCGGGCGCGCCAAGTGCTGATCACCGAAGAGGGGCGCGACCACCTCGAGCGAGCCCAGCACCACCTGTCCATCGCCGAGGCGCGCCTGCTCGCCGATCTCGATGAGCACGACGCTCGGCAACTGCGCCTTCTTCTGACGCGCGTCGCCAAAACCGCTCAGCGCGAAGCGCTGGCCCCCCAGGCCGACTGCTGAGGCGGCCCAAGACGCCTCGCCGCGTCGTCCGGTGCTACGAGCTCGGGGACGGGTTCGTGGATGGGTTCCTGGACGGGTTCGTGGAGTCGGCCAGGGACTCCAGGGCGGGCAGCGCGGTGTACAGCGCCCGCTGTTCCTCGGGGCTCAGCGTCTCGATCCGCGCGGCGAGCCGGGCGGCGGTCTCGTGGCGCACGGTGTGGAGGAGCTGACGACCGGGGTCGGTGAGGGCGATCAGGCTGGCGCGGCGGTCCTCGGGGTCGGGGGTGCGCTCGATCCAGCCGGCGGCGTCGAGCAGATCGACCATGCGGGACGTGGTCGGCAGGGCGATGCCCAGCCGGGTCGCGAGGGCGCTGATGCGCATCGGGCCGTGGGTGTCGAGCGCTCCCAGGGCCGCCTGGCGGCTGGGGGTGAGATCACCGTGTTCGCCCCGGGTGCCCCGCAGGCCGGGGAGCAGATGCTGGAGGGCGGTACGGAGCCGTTCGGCCAGCTCCCCCGATTCCGGAACGGCGGGACTCGGGGCTACGGAGCCCTCAGCCACGGCACCCGGTGTGGCGGTGCCCGGGGTGTTGGCGCCTGGACTGGCAGGGCCCGGGGCGGTGGGGCCTGAGGCGGTGGGGTCGGAGGCGGTGGGGTCGAGCGCGGTCATCTCGGCTCCTCGGGTGGTGGTCGGCCCGGTCCTCCGCCGGGTGACGACGGAGGCGGGGGCAGTGGCCCGGATTCCGGCGGGGGCGACTGCCGGGGCGCGGGCGCCGGGTGGCGGGAAGTATCCGCGACGTCGTCGGTGCCCGCGGTGACTGCGGCGCCTGCGGTGTCCTCGGTGCTGCCCTGGGCAGCGGCCACCCCTGCCGGGACAGCCGACTTCGGCCCGCGCTTGTGCACATACCTCCCGCCGCGCATCAGCGATGCCACGGCGGCCACCAGACAGGCCGCGATGGCGAAGTCGAACGCGGCGGACAGGCCCTGGGAGAACGGCGGGGAGATCAGCGCCGGGAAGAAGCCGCGCCCGGTGAGATAGGCCGCGTGGTGGGCCGGCAGATGGTCGAGCACCTGCGGTCCGAGCAGGGTTCTGACCGGGTTGTAGCCGAGCAGCGAGGCGAACAGCACCCCGACCGGTGGCAGGGCGGCGACCCGGGCCGCGTCGGAGGCCGGGACTCCTTCCGCGGTCAGGCCGTGGGTGAGGGCGCCGGGAAGCGAACCGGCGAGCCCGGCGATCATCAAGGAGAAGAAGATGCCGATGGACAGGACGGTGGCCGAGTTCTGGAAGGTGGTGCTGATCCCGGCGCCCACCCCACGCTGGTCGGGCGGCAGGCTGTTCATGATGGCCGCCCGGTTCGGCGAGCTGAACAGGCCCATGGCGATCCCGTTGACCAGCAGAATCGCGGCGAACACCGGATAGCCGAAGTCCACCGGCAGCTCCTCCAGGGCCACGAAGGTGGCGGCGGCCAGCAGCATCCCGCCGGTGGTGAAGGTACGGGCGCCGAACCGGTCGGAGGCCCAGCCGGAGAAGGGTCCCGCGATCAGGAACCCGATGGTCAGCGGCAGCATGTAGATGCCCGCCCACAGCGGGGTCTCCTCGAAGCCGTAGCCGTGGCGGGGCAGCCAGATGCCCTGCAACCAGATGATCAGGATGAACATCAGGCCACCGCGTCCCAGCGCCGCCAGCAGACTGGCCACGTTCCCGGCGGTGAACGCGCGGATACGGAACAGACCCAGGTGGAACATGGGCTGCGCGACCCGGTTCTCGATCACGCAGAACAGGCCCAGCACCGCCACTCCCCCGGTGATCGCGGCGATCACCCAGGGGTTGCCCCAGCCCATGGTGTGACCGGCGTAGGGCTGGATGCCGTAGGTGATGCCGGACAGTACGGCGATCAGGCCGATGGCGAAGGTGATATTGCCCCACCAGTCCAGCCGGGCCGGGGTGCGCACACCGGTGTCCCGCAGCTTCAGATACGCCCAGACCGTGCCGAACAGCCCGATGGGGACCGAGACCAGGAACACCAGATGCCAGTCGAGCGGGCCGAGCAGCCCGCCCAGGATCAGTCCGATGAAGGACCCGGCGATCCCGGCCACCTGGTTCAGCCCCAGGGCGAGACCGCGCTGATCGGCGGGGAAGGCGTCGGTGAGGATGGCGTTGGAGTTGGCCATCAGCATGGCGCCGCCCACGCCCTGCAGCACCCGCATCCCGATCAGCCACAGAGCGCCGGAGGTGCCGTGCAGCCAGGTCACGGAGAGCAGCACGGAGAACACGGTGAAGACCGCGAACCCCAGGTTGTACATCCGCACCCGGCCGTACATGTCCCCCAGCCGCCCGAAGCTCACCACGAGCACGGCGGTGACCACCATGTAGCTCATGATCAGCCACAGCAGCAGGCTGGTGTTCCCGGGGCGCAGCGGATCCACGCCGATGCCACGGAAGATGTCCGGGAGCGCGATCAGCATGATCGAGATGTTGATCGTCGCGATGAGGACGCCCAGCGTGGTGTTGGACAGGGCGATCCACTTGTACCGCGGCCCCGGGCCGCCATCGCCGTAGGACGGCGGGGCCCCCTCAGCTCCGGCCCCGCGCCGCTCGGTCGTCCAACCCACCGAGCATCACTCCCGTCGGGAGTTGGTTGCTTGACATCAACCAAGCTAATCCCGATTTGCCCCTTCGCCAAGTGGGGTCGGGCGGAGCACGTAGCGGCCTGCCCAGGCGGCGAGCACGGTGGCTGCGTACTGCGTGTCGGCCGGGTTGGTGAGCAGGTGGTTGGCTCCGTCGAGGGCGACGAAGGACTTGGGGTGGCGGGCGGTGTCGAAGATGCGCCGCGCGTTGTCGACGCCCACCAGCTCGTCCGACGGCGAGTGGAACACCAGCAGCGCGGCGTCGAGGTGCGCGATGCGGTCGGCCTGCGGCTGGGCGCCGATGTCGTCGAGGAACTGCCGCTGGATGCGAAACCTGCGGCCCGCCAGGGAGACCTCGGCCTCGCCCTGCCGCTCTATCTCCGCCCGGTCGCTCCCGAGCAGGTGCAGCACGTGATCGGGGCTGAAGGGTGCGGCGATCGTGGCCACCGCTCGTATCCGGGGAATGCGGTGCCGTGCGGCGAGTACCGCCGCACCGCCGAGCGAATGTCCGATGAGGAGGGTGGGGGCCTCGAAGTGTGCTCGCAGGTACTCATCGGCGAACACCAGATCGTCGACGTTGGAGCTGAAGTGGGTGTTGCCGAAGTCTCCTCCGGAGCCGCCGAGGCCGGTGAAGTCGAAGCGCATCACCGCGATGCCGAACTCGGTCAGCGCCCGTGAGATCCGGGTGGCCGCGACCTGGTCCTTGCCACAGGTGAAGCAGTGCGCGAAGAGGGCGTACGCCCGCGGCTCACCCTCGGGCAGCTCCAGCCTCGCGGCGAGCGCCGCGCCTTGCGATCCGCCGAACTCGACCTTCTTACTCCGCATCGTGCGCATCCATCCCTCAGCTCTGTGGACCTGTGTGGTGACGCCGGTAGTGGCGGGGCGACGCGCCCGCGGTTGCCGCACGCTGCGGAGCATCGTTGCCGGCACCGTCAACGGATGCTCCCTCGGCACGCCGCACCAGCATGCCTGACGCTACGTGTCGCAATTTCACCGCGGGTCGCACCAGGTGGTTGCTGCTCGGCCGAGTGTCTCGCTCCGGCCGAGACCGGCATGGACCGGCATGGACCGGCACAGCCTCCGCTGCTCCGGCCCCCGCTCACGGCACAGTGGGGGCATGAACGCAGACGACAGAAGCGCTTTGGCCCGCGGACGCGTGGCGACCAGACTTCCGGCCCAGGACCTCGATCGGGCGCGGCGTTTCTATTCAGAGCAGCTCGGTATGGAGCCGGTCGACGAACGGCCCGGCGGGTTGCTGTATCGCTGCGGAGGCGCGGAGTTCGTGCTCTTCCGGTCGACTGGATCCTCCCCCGGCACGTTCACTCAGATGGCGTGGGAAGTCGACGACATCGAGACAGCGGTGAGGGAACTCAGGCGGCGCGGCGTGGTGTTCGAGGAGGTCGATGTGGCGGGGTTCCGGACGAGGGAGGGGATCGCGGAGGTCGAGGGGAATTACCCCAGCAAGGGTGCACGGGGTGAGCGCGGGGCCTGGTTCCGTGACAGCGAGGGGAATTTGCTGGGCGTCGGCCAGCCGGTCATGTGAGGGAAAACGGGCCGCACGTAGCGGCCGGTCGGCCCGGTCGAGGTCAGAGGAACATCGCGTCCAGCGCGTCGGACACGGCGGCCGCTTCCAGCGCTGTGAGCTGCGACAACAGAGTTGCTTCGACACTCATGCCCTCAGTGAAACAACCCGGCTCCATAGACTGAAGGTCTGATTTCCTCTCCCACCGATATGCGGAGCGACGGAGCCACGCGATCATCCAGCTGGGTGCCGTCCGTCCGCTGTACCCACTTTTTTGTGGGTACTTGGCAGCGACGGACGACGGAGCGAATCTTGTTGCGGGCGGTCGGAGGGCCGCCGGATCGGATGAGACGGAGGGGGCGTTGCGTCAGGGGCCCGACTGGGCCTCGGCCAGCTTCTCCAGGCGGCGGTGGCCCCAATCGGACAGGGGAGCCAACGCCTCGGAGAGGTCGCGGCCGAACGCGGTCAGGGAGTACACGGTCCTCAGCGGCAGCACATCGTGCACGTCCCGGTGCACCAGCCCGTCCGTCTCCATCTCACGGAGCGCCTGAGTCAGAACCTTCTCGCTGAGGCCCGGCAGCCGCCGGCGCAGTTCGCCGGGGCGATGCGGTCCGGACTCCAGTGCCCAGAGCAGGGCGGTCTTCCACTTGCCGTCGATCACGGCGATCGCGGCGGTCACACCGCAGACATTCGTGTCCTGAGCACGACTGCGTGTCATCTTCGCTCGATTTCCTTTGAGTTATTACTACGCGTATATCCCTATGGGAGTTGAAGTTTCATGTCTACACACTCCGAACAGTCTGCCGTCACCGTGCTCGGTCTGGGGCCGATGGGCCGCGCCCTGGCCGGTGCGTTCCTGGACGCCGGGCTGCCGACCACGGTCTGGAACCGGACGCCGGGCAAGGATCGGGAGCTGATCGAGCGCGGGGCGGTCGGCGCGCGATCGGCGGAAGAGGCCATTGCCGCAAGCGAGTTGACCGTGGTCTGCGTGGTGGACTACGACGCGTCGGACGCGATCCTGCGGCGCGACGGGGTCACCGATGCGCTCAAGGGACACACCGTCGTGAACCTGACCGCGGACACTCCGGACCGGGCCCGGGACACCTCGGACTGGGCGGCCGGGCACGGCATCCGATACCTCGACGGTGCGATCATGACGCCGACCACCACCATCGGAACGCCTGCCGCGGTGTTCATCCACAGCGGCCCGGCCAAGCTCTACGAGGAGCACCGGCCCGTACTGGACACGCTGGGCGGTACCCATACCCACCTCGGCGAGGAGATCGGCCGGGCGGCGGCCTACGACATCGCGCTGCTCGACATCTTCTGGACGGCGATGGCGGGCTACGCGCACGCCCTGGCCGTGGCCCGAGCGGAGGGGGTCAGCGCCCGGGAGCTGGCGCCCTTCGCCAAGGGCATCGGCGCGATCCTCCCGCCGCTCTTCGAAGAGACCGCCGAGGAAGTGGACCGCGGCACCTTCTCCGGTGAAGGCAACCCGATCACCTCGGCGGTCTCGTCCATGTCCCATATCGTCCACACCTCCGAGGGCCACGGCATCGACGCGGGCGTGATGCGCGCGGCCGAGGGCATGGCCCGCCGCGCCATCGGGCTGGGCCATGGTACGGACGGGTTCATCCGCGTCGCCGAGCTGCTGGGCCGCAGCGGTAGTTGAAGGGGGTCTGGTGCAGCCTCCGTGTGTGCGAGATCCTCATCCACTCGAGAGGGACTTCAGCAAACGGAGGCTACGAACATGGCGATATCCAGCGCTGCGGAGCTGTCCTTACCAGCAGCGGGCACCTACGAAATCGATCCGGCCGCCTCGACCGTGCGCTTCGCCACGCGGGCCTTGGGGCTGCTCCCGGTCCATGGGACGTTCGGCATCAGGGAGGGCCGGATCACCATTGCCGAGACGCCGGAAGCGTCGTCGGTGGACGTCGAGATGGACGCGGCCAGCTTCGCGTCCGGCATTCAGCGTCGCGACGACCACGTCCGGTCGTCCGACTTCCTGGACGTGGAGCGACACCCCTCGATCCAGTTCCGGGGCCACAGCCTGGATCAATCCGCCCAAGGGGTCTCACTGCGAGGGGAGTTGACCGTCTGCGGAGTGACCCAGCCGGTAGTCGTCGCGATCGGCAGCATGGTCGGCGAGGGTAAGCGCGTCACCGCCAACGGCACAACCACCATCGACCGGTACGCCTTCGGTGTCAGCAAGGCCAAAGGTATGGCGGCTCGTCGCCTGAAGATCACCTTGGATATCGTCGCCGGCCGCTGAGCACGTCGATCCGGCCCGGGCACATCATTCCGCTCCTTACAAGTCGACCTCGATGTAGTCGATGTCGGTGAACTCCACGAGCAGGCCCTGGGCGCGGCGGCCACGGTCCTTGAAATAGATCTCCTGCAGGCCCTCGGCGGCGATGTCGAGGAGTTGCTGTTCGGCGGCCCTGTTCCTGGGCGTCGAAGTGGCGGGCGGCGTACTGCGGCGGCAGCGCCTGGGTGCTGTGGCGCAGCCGGGCGTCGTCGGTGGTGCCGGGGGCGGCGGTGTAGCCGAAGCCGGCGCGGGTGTCGAGGACGATGCGACCGGTGGTGGCGTCCCTGCCGTTGCGGTTCAGCCGGGGCGCGCCCAGCCGCGCCTCGGTCAGAGTCCACTCCACCAGAGACGGGAGGGACTTGGCCGGGATGTCCAGGACCAGGCCGCCGGGGCAGTACGCCCAGACCTGGCCGTCCACGACCTCCACGACCGCCAGCGGGCCGTTGGCGAAGCGCGGGTCCACGGCAGAGGTGGCGGCGGTGGTGGTGCCGGCCGACTCCGTCGCGTCCGGGCGCCGCGAAGTGGACGGCCGGGGCGGGCGGGCCCGCTGCGCCGGGGCCGTGGCGAGTCGCTGGGTCGTGTTCTGCGCGACGGTCGCCCCGGGCCGCTGAGGACTCCACTCGGAGGAATGGCCCTGGCCCGGGGCGGGGTCTGCGTCGGCGCGGGCTGGGCGGGAGATGACAGCTCGGGGGCGGGCCCGCTGTCTCCGGAGTCCCCTCGGCGGGGGCGGGGAAGCGAGCGGCCAGGCCCTTCAGAAGCCGTAGGCGGCACGCTTCGGCTGCCGCGGCTCGGTCTTGCCGGATTCCCAGTTGCCCACCGCTTCCCGGCGGATGTCCAGCGCCTTGGCGATCCCGGCCTGACTCAGCCCCGCGGCCTCGCGCAGCCTCTTGCGCTCCGCGGGTGCCGGCAGATCGTGCTGGGCGATCCTCATCGCTCTCCGCAACGCACACTTCATCGCACGCTCAATCACTCCTGTCGCGAACGCCGCGAACACGGTGGAGTGCGGAGGCTGGGGGCCCTTCCGGGCCGGGGAGTTTCAGGCCGGCGAGTTCCGGGCCGGGGAGATGGCGGGTCGGCCGAAAGGCACGGCCGACCCTGCGATCGAGGCGAAGACGAGCTGATTAATCGTCAACACACTTGGGGTACTTCGAACCTCGGTTGCAGTCGTGATAGTCGTACTTACTGACGCGGAACTTCTTCTCGTCGCCACCCTTGGCCGGATCGACGACCAAGTAGAACTTCTTTCCGTCCTTGACCTTGTCGGAGACCGTCCCGTCAGGGCCCCGGTCGAAATCCTGCGCGCAGCCGGCGAGCGAGGCAAAAGCGGTCATTACCAAAAGGGCGGCGGCAAGGCGACGCATAGGAGTGCTCCGATCAACTTGGGGACCGGCACAGTCTAAGAGAGACGCACCATCGCCAGAACCGCCGGGGACGCCCCCGCCCGGCAACAACGGCCCGCCCGGCAAAAGCGCCGAAGAAGCACCAGAAAACACCCCCATCCCCTCCACCAAAACACCACACCACATGCCCGATCTACTCGCGTCAGCGGCAGAAGGAGTTGCGGGGAGGTGAACGGGCGGTATGCGCGGTACGCCGCTTCACGGACACAGGTTCCAAAGAGTTCGAAATCCCTTCCACTGAGCGCTCGGTGACCGTCAGCCCCTTTTCGGCTCACGTTTCTTGCACGAGCAGTCCACTCCCGTCCCCGGATTGGCACCGGCGCGGGACCCTGCCGCCGTTACGCATTGGTGACAGTGCGGACAGACCCGTAACGGTGCGGGGGACAACTCATGCGCCGGGTGGCGGGTCGTAGTGACCGGGAAATCAACCCGCGGCACTTCACCGACAGCACCGACACCACACGCACGGGGAACCGATGACTCACCTCAAGCGCGTCCTGGCCATCGCGGCAGTGACCGGCGCCGGCACGGCCGCCCTCATGGCAGCCGCGCCCGGGGCCTCCGCGACCGCCTCGCGCGTTGCGTACAACGGCGCCTGCGGCTCCGGCTATACGGTCGTCAACTCCACCGAGGTCGGGGACAAGGGCACGGCGTATCTCACCTACAGCTCCGCCACGGGCAAGAACTGCCTGGTCGCGATCCGGAACGTGGCCGGCGAGCCGGTTCCGATGTCGATCTACCTCTCGCGGAGCGACACGGAGATCCACGACATCTACGACAGCGGCAACTACCGCTCCTACGCGGGACCGATCTACGTGAGCGCACGAGGCACCTGCGTGGACTGGTGGGGCTGGATCGACGGTGTGCGTTTCGAGAAGGCCGAGACCAACTGCGGCTGACACCCTGCGACTCACACCCACCGACCGTGCCCCGCACGCCATGGCGTGCGGGGCACCGCTCTGCGACCGGGCGGTATGGGCTATGCGGTCACCTTGGCGAGGAACGCCGCGACGTTCGCCGCGGTCCGCTGGATCTTCTCCTCCAGGGTGAGCGACTCCTGAGGCCGTGAGCCGGCGCCCGCGTCCTTCTTGCCCCGCACATACAGCGAGCAGGCGAGGTCGCTGCATATGTAGGCGCCGACCGAGTTGCCTCGCTGCCTGGCCTTCCCCGCCTTCGGCGCGACCATCAGGGAGACGCCGCCCGTGTGGGCGGTCAGGCACATCGAGCACATGCTGCGCCGCGCCTGCCAGGAGGCGGGGCCGGGGCAGCGCAGCGCGATGGCGGTCGGGTGGGCGTCCAGTTCGGTGACCAGGTAGGCGCGGTCGGGTGCCTGGGGATCTCGCCAGCCGAGGTAGTCCAGGTCATCCCAGGGTCGGTCGGCCAGGTCGCGCGGGATGGACAGACGCTTCGCCTCGCCCTTGGTGCAGTTCACGAACGCGGCACGGATCTCTTGCTCAGTCAGCGGCTTCATATAACGCAGGCTAATTTGCCTAAAGGTGTTAGGCAAATGCATAATCGGTTCTGCCGACGGAGAGGAAGGGCATGGGACGAGTAGGACTGACCACGGAACGGCTGACCCAGGCGGGAGCGGAGCTGGCCGACGAGCTCGGCTTCGACCAGGTGACCGTCTCGGAGCTGGCCAGACGGTTCGACGTCAAGGTCGCGAGTCTCTACTCGCACCTGAAGAACGGCCAGGACCTCAAGACCAGGATCGCCCTGCTCGCCTTGGAGGAGCTCGCCGACCGGGCCGCCGAGGCCCTGGCCGGGCGGGCCGGAAAGGACGCCCTGACCGCCTTCGCCAACATCTACCGCGACTACGCCCGCGAGCATCCCGGCCGCTACGCCGCGGCCCAGCTCAGGCTCGACCCGGAGGCGGCGGCCGCCAGCGCCGGTGGCCGGCACGCACAGATGACGCGGGCGATCCTGCGCGGTTACGACCTGGCCGAGCCGGACCAGACACATGCGGTCCGGCTGCTGGGCAGCGTCTTCCACGGCTACGTCAGCCTCGAGATGGCAGGTGGATTCAGCCACAGCGCCCCCGACAGCGAGGAAAGCTGGTCGCGGACCCTGGACGCCCTCGACGCCCTGCTGCGGAACTGGCCCGCGCGCTGACTCAGGGGCGCGGCAGCGTGCCGGATGCGATCAGCCTCGCGGCACATCGGCGCATCCGATCCGTCCGTCCGCCCCCGCATCCATCCATCCACACATTTGTGATCAAGAGGCTGGGGCCATGCACACCACCGAGCACGACTGGATCACCACGCCCATCACCGCGGACATCCTGCGGGGCGCCCTCGACCTGGAGCACACCGCGCACGGAGTGCTGCCGCACCGGCTGCCCGCCTGGGCCCGCGCCCAGAACACCGACGGGCAACTCGCCATGGCGGAGGCCCAGCCCTCGGGCGTACGGCTGGTCTTCCGGACCCGGGCCACCGCCGTCGAACTGGACACGCTGCCCACCAAGCGGGTCTACGCGGGCGCCCCGCCCCGCCCGGACGGCGTGTACGACCTGCTCGTCGACGGCCGCCTGGCCGAGCAGTCCGCGGTGACCGGCGGCAACACCCTGGCCATCGACCTGGCCACCGGGAGCGCCGAGAGTCACCCCGGCCCGGCCGGCACCCTCCGCTTCACCGATCTGCCCGACGGCGTCAAGACCGTCGAGATCTGGCTGCCGCACAACGAGACCACCGAACTCGTCACGCTGCGCACCGACGCGCCCATCGAGCCCGTACCGGACCAGGGCCGCAAGGTGTGGCTGCACCACGGCAGTTCGATCAGCCACGGCTCCGACGCCGCGAGCCCCACCGCCATCTGGCCCGCGCTCGCCGCCTCCCTCGGCGGCGTGGAACTGATCAACCTGGGCCTGGGCGGCAGCGCCCTGCTCGACCCGTTCACCGCCCGCGCGATGCGGGACACCCCCGCCGACCTGATCAGCATCAAGATCGGCATCAACGTGGTCAACGCCGATCTGATGCGGCTGCGCGCCTTCACCCCGGCGGTGCACGGCTTCCTCGACACGATCCGCGAGGGGCATCCCACCACGCCACTGCTGGTCGTCTCGCCCATCCTGTGCCCCATCCACGAGGACACGCCCGGCCCCGCGGCCTTCGATGTCAGCGCGCTCAGCGCCGGAAAGCTGCGGTTCCAGGCCACCGGCGACCCCGCCGAACGCGCCGCGGGGAAGCTGACGCTGCGCGTCATCCGGGAGGAACTGTCCCGGATCGTGAAGCAGCGGGCGGCCGACGACCCCCACCTCCACTACCTCGACGGCCTCGACCTCTACGGCGAGGCCGACGCCGAAGAGCTGCCGCTGCCCGACGAGCTCCACCCGGACGCCGCCACCCACCGCCGTATCGGGGAACGCTTCGGCGCGCTGGCCTTCGCCGCCGACGGCCCGTTCGCGGACCACAGCGCCTGACGCCGGGCTCGGACCGGTACGACGCCGGGCTCCGGCCGGTGCAACGGGCAGGTCCGGCCGCTCTGGACGGCCGGCCCGCCCCCTGCGCCAGCAGGGAGCCAGGCCCTACGCTGGTGGCCGTGCACATCTGCTTTGTCTGCAGCGGGAACATCTGCCGGTCGCCGTCCGCCGCGCTGGTCTTCGCCGAGCATCTGCGCCGGGCCGGACTCGACGGCGCGGTACGGGTCAGCAGCGCCGGCATCGGCCCCTGGCACGCCGGTGAGCCCATCGATGAACGCGCCGGCGAACTGCTGGCACGGCACGGCTACCCGGTCGAGCATGTCGCGGCCCAGATCGGCGCCGAGCACAGGGACGCCGACCTGTTCCTGGCGATGGACCACGGCCACGAGAAGGCGTTGCGCCGGCTGGTCGACGATCCGTCCCGAGTCAGGATGCTGCGATCCTTCGACCCGGACGCGACCGGTGATCTGGACGTGCCCGACCCGTACTACGGGGGCCCGGAGGGGTTCGACGAGGTGCTGGCCATGATCGAAGCCGCGATGCCCGGCCTGCTGGCCTGGGTGCGCGAGCGCCTCGGCTCATGAGTGCCCGTCCGGCGGCGGGGACGGGCGAGGGCCCCGGTGCCGCGGCGGCCCGCCTCACCGGCCGCCCGGTGACCGGTCGGCGGCCACTGTCCGCAACGCTCACCGAAGTCACCCTCGACGGCGGGCAGACGGTGATGGTCAAACGGGGCGACGGTCCCGGCGCGGCACCGGCCGAAGCGGCGGGGCTGCGCTGGCTGGCCGACGCGGGCACGGTCCGCGTCCCGGTGGTGCACGGCCACGACCGGGACTGGCTGGTCACCGACCAGGTGCCGGTAGGCCGGCCGAGCGTCCGGGCAGCGGCCCGGTTCGGCCGCGACCTGGCCGCCCTGCACTCGGTCGGCGCGCCCGCGTTCGGCGCCCCACCGCCGGACGGCCCCACGGACGCGTACATCGGGCTGGCCCCGATGCGCAACGTCCCGGGCTCCGAGTGGCCGCGCTGGTACGCCGAACACCGGGTGCTGCCTTATCTTCGCCGCGCCGTCGACGACGGCACGGTGCGCCGCGGCGAGGCCGAGGTCATCGAGCGCGCATGCGAGCGGCTGCCCGAGCTGGCCGGACCCGCCGAGCCACCCGCCCGGCTGCACGGCGACCTATGGAACGGCAACGTCCTGTGGGGCGCCGACGGGCAGGCGTGGCTGATCGACCCGGCAGCGCACGGCGGCCACCGGGAGACCGATCTGGCGATGCTCCACCTGTTCGGCTGCCCCCATCTCGATCAGGTGCTGGACGGCTACCAGGACGTGGCGCCGCTCGCCGAGGGCTGGCCCGACCGGATCGGACTGCACCAGCTCTTCCCCCTGCTGGTGCACACGGTGCTGTTCGGCCGGGGCTACGCCGGGCAGGCACTCACGGTGGCCCGGGCGGCCCTGGCGCGGTGACCTGCCGCAATTCGGCGTGGCGGCTCGCCGTGGGTGGGCACCCATTGGTCCCGGTGGGCACGGCGACGGCATGCGCGATGGCTTCGTCACTGATGAAGGAGAGACGGGAGAGCGCAAGATCCGATCCTAGGAAGCGTGCGCGCCAACGTCACCGGAATTTCACGCCCCGCACCAGAAACCGATGTGCCTGGCGGTCCATCTTGGGGTGCGGAATCGAACGGATGGAAAGCCATGATGGAGCAGGTGGACAGCGGCGCGGCGTCGCCGGTGCGGGCGGCTGCGCCCCGGCGGGCGGGACGCTGGGTGGCGCGGTGGGCTCGGGGCGGGTCGCCCTGGACGCGGGGGCGGGTGCTCGCCGTATTGGCGGTGCTGACGGCCGGGCTGCTGGCGTTCCACCGGGCGGTGCCCAACTCCGTTGGGCACTTGGGCAGTTTGCTGGAAGCGTTTCTGCCGTGGCTCGGCCTGGTGGTCGTGGTGATGCTCGGCCTGGCGCTGCTGCGCCGTTCGGCCATCGCGCTGGTGGCCCTGCTCCTGCCGGTTGCGGCCTGGACGTACCTCTTCGGCGGATTGCTCCTGCCCGGGGCGAAGCCCGGCCCGCATGACCTGGTCGTGGTGCAGCACAACGTCAGCGACGAGAACACCGACCCGGCGGGTACGGCTCGCGCCCTGGCCGACGCCGGGCCCGATCTCATCGCGCTGGAGGAGCTGGTGCCCGCGGCGCTGCCGGTTCACGAGAAGACCCTCGCCCCGGACTACCCGTACCACGCCGTCCGGGGCACCGTCGGACTCTGGTCGAGGCATCCGCTCACCGACGCCCGGCCGTTGGACATCAAACCCCAGGGGATCACGGAGGCATGGAGTCGCGGACTGCGGACCGTGGTCCACACGCCGCGGGGCGAGATCGCGGCGTACGTCGCGCATCTGCCGTCGGTCCGCATACGGGCGAGTGGCCTCGCGTCCTCCTGGCGTGATGAGAGCGCCGGCCTGTTGGGCAAGGCCATCGCCGCCGAGAAGCGGGATCGGCTGATCCTTCTGGGCGACCTCAATGGCACGGTCGACGACCGTGGGCTGGCTCCGCTGACCTCACGGATGAACGTCGCGGAGCGGGGCTTCGCCTTCAGCTTCCCCGCGAGCTTCCCGCTGGCCCGGATCGACCAGGTCATGGCCCGTTCGGCGGCTGTCGGCCACATCCGGACCCTGCCCGCCACCGGAAGCGACCACCTGCCGATCGCCGCCCGGATCGCGCTGGGTTGAAGCCGCCCGTCGAGCTGTGGCAGCCGAGGGAGTGACGGCAGCCGGGCGCCTCCTCGGGAGCGGTCCCAGGGCCCGCGGGTTAGAAATGCCGCGCAGGAATCCCCGACACAGGAGGTCCAACTGATGGGTATCGGTATGCGCTGGACGACCGCGACGGCCGCCACGACCATGACTCTCGCGGGCACGCTGGGACTCGGCCTGATGACACCGGTGGCGCAGGCCGCCGCCCACGGGCCCTGCTACGACGGGCGGTGCACGACCACCGTGTCGAGGCCCACGAACATCACGGTCGACAGCCACCGGTTCGGCTTCGGGAAGCTGCGGATCACCCACATCAGCTCCCGGTCCGTGAAGATGTCGGCCACCACTACGGGTGGCGCGCGCCTGAGCGGCAGCACCAGTCCGGGCGGCACCGTCAGGCTCAACAGCCTGAGCATCCGGGTGCAGTCGGTCAGCGGCCACAAGGCCAAGCTCGTTCTGACACGCGCGTCCTGACACGCGCGTCCGGATAGGCGCGTCCGGATACGCGCGTCCTGAATCCTCATCCAGCCACGATCACCTTCCAGTGATGCGGGTGGTCAGGCGGGTCAGCAGGGGCACACAGTCGCGCAGCCGCCGCTGTTCATCGGGGCTGAGCGCGTCGCTGATGGCGGCGCCCAGCCAAGTGGCGCGCTGCGCGCGCTCTTGCTGGAGTCGAGCGCGGCCGGTGTCGGTGATGTCCAGCAGGAGCTTGCGGCCGTCGCTGGGATGAGGTTCGGTGCGCACCAGGCCGGCGCCGAGCAGCTCTTTGACGGACTTGGCGGCCGACTGGTGGGTCACGCCGCGCCGGTGCGCGAGGTCGGCCGTGGTCTGCGGGCCGCCGCGGTCGAGGTGGCCGAGGATGGCGGCTTCAGCGGCTTCACCGGAGGGCATGGTGTCGGCGGCCCGCACCGCACGGACGAGTCCGCCATGGTCGGCGGGTTCCTGGGCGACAACGGCCCCGGCGTCGGGGCCCGCTACCACCGGGTGCCCGCAGGCACCTCCATCGACATCGGCTGACGGCGAGATCCCCGGCCTCAGCCCGGCGACGCCGCGGGCGGCGCGCTGGTGAGCCGTACGCGAAGCTCCATCGGAAGGGAGCGAGGTTCGGTGTCGCCGTCGGCGGCCATCAACGATTCCAGTCGCTGGGCGGCCTGCCTGCCCAGTTCGTCCCGGGCCATCGAGGCCGTGGTGAGGCGGCGCGAACTGGGCAGGTCGTCAACGGAGATGTCATCGCAGCCGATCACCGAGAGGTCTTCGGGGATCCGCAGTCCCGCCTCCTCCAACGCCGCCATCGCACCGAATGCCACCAGGTCGTTGTACGCGACCACAGCGCTGACACCGCGATCCCGCACCGCGTCGGCCGCGTCGTAGCCATGCCGCGCCGTGTGGCCGCACGGGATGACCGTGACGTCGATACCGAAGGCTGCCGCGGCCTCGAAGGCCCGGATGCGTTCCGCATTGGCCCAGGACGCTTCGGGCCCGCTCAGGTAGGCCACCCGGCGATGGCCGAGCTGGGTGAGGTGACCGCAGACGAGGGTCATCCCTCCGTAGAAATCGGCCGAGACCGAGGGGATGCTCAGCCCGGGGACGATCCGGTTGACCAGCACCACAGGGTGGCCACGGAGAGCCAGATCGACGAGCGCGGTGCGGTCCATGCGGGGAGAACACAGCAGTACGCCGTCGCAACAGCGCATCAGATCCTCGGCGAGCTCGTACTCGCTCGCCGCGTCCTCGTCCGACTCCATCACCATCACCCGACGCCCGTGCCGGCGGGCGACAGCGGAGACTGATTTCAGCACATCCGGAAAGTACGGGTTGGACAGGTCGGGCACGAGCACGCCGATAGCGCCGGCCTCACCGCGCGCCAGGCCCTGGGCAGCGGCATTGGGGCGATAGCCCAGTTCGGCGACCGCGCTCTGCACCCGGCGCGCCAGCTCGGGATCGACCCGGGCCGTGCCATTGAGGACACGGGAGACGGTGGAGGTGGACACTCCTGCCGCCGTGCCGACATCGTTGATCGTCACGCGCCGCTGGCGCGCCCCCCTCTTCGCCGCGGACCCGCTCACCACACCGGGCCTCTCAGACGTTTCGGGCAGCCCGGCCGCAGGGGGTGGTTCCGGCTCTTCGGATGATCCCGGACTTTCCCTCATCTCCGGCACTTTCGGAGTAGCCAAACCCAGCCCCCAGAGTTGTCCTTGTATCCCGTCAGGGTAGTTCGTCGTCCAGCGCACCGGCCGCGAGTCCCACCCGCGATCCCGGGCCGCACTCCCGCTCTGACCGGTTATGAAAGCGCGCCCTCAGCTTATCCCGAACATCCGCCGAAGATCGACGACCCAAACAAAGCAGCAGGTCATGAGCGCTTTTCAGGCATCACACCGAGACACCCGGAGAAAGTGCGTGTGAAAACGCTTGCTCAGCACTGTTGATGGCCCTAACGTCATGCGCACTTCAGTCCCGAGGGCCACCAGGGCCGGGACCAACGACCACAACTTCGCTCGGCAGCGGTTCGCCACAGGGCAGTCCGGCGCCACCAAGGAGTTGAACCACGTGACAACCGAACCCCTCGGCTCCTGCGAGCTCAACGGCACCTTCGCCTACACCTGGGACCTGGTGGGCGACCCTGCGGCGGCCGACCGCTTAGCCTCACTCGGCGTGGGCGCAGTGGTCCTGCAAGCCGCGTACCACTCAGTGCGCGCCATGACGCCCTACCACCCCGCCCACCGCATCGTGCATGCCACGCACGCCGCCGCGTACTTCCCGCTCGACCCACACCAGTGGCGCGACACCCGTCTGAGGCCCTCCGCGCCCGGCTGGGCCGTCGACGCCCCGGACCGGTTCGGCACGGCGGCCTCGGCCCTCCGGAGCCAGGGACTGCGGGTGGAAGCCTGGCTGGTGCTCACGCACAGCACGGCGGTGGGAGCGCACGCACCCGATCTGACCGTGCGCAACGCGTTCGATGAACGATACGGGTACGCCCTGTGCCCGGCACAGCCCGAAGTGACGGCGTACGCGGTGCAGTTGGTCCGGGCTTTCTGCGCACGCTACGACGCCGCCGAGGTGCCGTCGCTCATGCTGGAGGCGTGCGGATGGCTGGGCTTCGAGCACGGCAGCCGGCATGAGAAGACAGCGGGCGCCGATCTGAGCGCGGGCTGCCGGGATCTGCTGTCGATATGCCTGTGCGCCGCGTGCCGCACAGGGATCGAGGCCGCCGGGGCGGACCCCGCCGGTGTCGCACGGGCGGTGCGCCGCACCGTCGACGCGGAGATGCGCGACGGTGTCCGGGCTCCGAGCGCGTTCGCCGAGTCGCTGGGTGAGCAGGCGGCACGAGCCCTGCTGCGCCACCGCCAGTCCGTCATCGAGGAGTTGACGCTACGGATCGCGGCGGCGGCGCCCGGCCGGGAGATCCTTCTGATGGCGGACGGCGACCCGCAGGCCACCGGCCCCGACAGCGGGCTCGACCTGGGCCACTTCGACGGCCGGGCCACCGCCTTCGTCCTCAAATGCTGGGACGACGAAGCCCGGGCGGTGGCCCGCATCGAGGAGGCGGTGCGCAGCAGCGCACGGCCGGTCATCGCCAATGTCTCCGTGCTGGAGGAGCACCCCGCCCACCTCGCCGGACGGGTGGCGCGGCTGCGAGCCGCCGGTGCTCAGCGGATTCGCTACTACCACGCGGGCCTGGCCTCGCCTGCCCGGCTCCAGGCGCTGCGCGCGGCCGACGCGCAGGGAGAGGTGATAGCCATGACGGGAACCACGGCACAGACAGCAGAGGGAGCAGCATGACCACAGCCACCTTCACCCTCGTCATGGTCCCCCCGCTGCCGGACGAGACACGGTCCTGGCCCGACAAGCTCGTGGAGGCCGTTCCCGGAATCGAGGTCCTCTGCCCCGAAAGCCCCGAGGACGTCGGCGCCGCGCTGGGCCGCGCCGACGCCGCGTACGGCACGCTCACTCCCGAACTCCTCGACAGGGCAGGGAACTTGCGATGGTTGCAGGCTCCTCAGGCGGGGCCTCCTCCCGGCTTCTACCACCCCGCGCTCGTGCGTCATCCGGTGCGGGTGACGAATATGCGGGACACGTACACCGACCATGTGGCCACGCACACCCTGGCGTTGGTCCTGGCTCTGGCCCGGCAACTCCCCCACTATGTGCGCGAGCAGGCCGCCGCCAACTGGGCACCGGACTGGTCGGACGGCGGGGTCCTTCCGCTCAGTGAGGCGCGTGCGCTCGTCGTCGGTACGGGTGCGATCGGTGCCGAGACGGGGCGGCTGCTCGCCGCGTTCGGAACCCGCGTGGAGGGCGTCGATGCCCGGATCACCGAGGCGCCGCCGGGTTTCGACCGGGTTCTGCCCGCCGACCTCCTGGATCGCGTCCTTTCTCAGGCGGACATCGTGATCCTCACCGTGCCGCACACTCCGCAGACGGAAGGGCTGATGGACGCCGCCCGTATCGCGTTGATGAAACAGGGAGCCTGCCTCATCAACGTCGGCCGCGGTCCCACCGTCCGGCTCGACGACCTGGTCACGGCCTTGGACACGGGACGTCTGCGGGGCGCCGCCCTCGACGTCATGGAGCAGGAGCCGCTGCCGCCGGACCACCCTCTGTGGCGTCACCCCAAAGCACTGGTCACCCCCCATGTCGCGGGGGCCGGACCGCATGCCGCGGCACGCCGGTTCGAGGTGCTCGCGGACAACGCGCGGCGGTTCGCCGCCGGGCAGCCGTTGATCAACGTAGTGGACAAGTCGCAATGGTTCTGAACGGCATCGGCTGACAGCCTGCCCGCCGTGCGCTGAGGAGGTCAGCGCCTGAGCGAGGTCCGACATCGGCCTCGCCGCCTCGCTGTGCCTCTTCGCTGCCGTTCGCTGCCCCTACGGCCTCATCGCTCCGCCGACCCCAGCGGTCGGCGGTTTCCTCCGGATCCGTCCCTTGACGGGTCTGTCATGCCCCCACACATGAAGGAGCCGCACATGCAGAAGAACCCTGGCGCGCGCAGGACTCCGCGCCGCGCTCTCGTGTTCATCGCCGCACCGGCACTCGCCGCCGGCGCCCTGGCCTCGGTGCAGAGTGCGTCGGCCGCTCCGGCGGACGCCGCCGCCTGCCCCGCACCGGCTGCGGCCATCGGCCTGAGCACCGGCTGGAAGCTCCAACTGCCCACCCCCGACAGCTCCGGCTCTCCCCAGGAGATCAAGCAGCCGGCCCTGTCGACATACAACAAGGCACCGTGGTTCACGGCCACTTCGGGCTGCGACGCGATCCTGCTGCGGGCCGCCGTCAACGGCGCCACCACCAGCAATACCGGATACCCGCGGTCGGAGTTGCGCGAGATGACCGCTGATGGGTCGGCGACGTCCAGCTGGTCGTCCACGACGGGCACCCACACCATGGTCGTCGACGAGGCCATCACGCATCTCCCCGCGGGCAAGCCGCACGTGATGGCCGGGCAGATCCACGACGAGTCGAGCGACGTCACCTCGTTCCGTCTCGAAGGGACCAGCCTCTACGTCACCTCCTACAACACCACCCACTACAAGCTGGTGACCTCCAGCTACAAGCTGGGCGACCGCTTCGAGGGCAAGTTCGTGGCCCACGACGGAAAGGTCGACGTCTACTACAACGGCACGCTCCAGGCCACCGTCACCGCCAAGTTCGGCAGTGGTTACTTCAAGGCGGGCGACTACACGCAGGCGAACTGCAACAACTCCTCGCCGTGCGACAACTCGAACTACGGCGAGGTCGCCCTCTACGGGGTCACGGTGAAGCACGCCTGAGCACCATGCCGTGCGGCCGCGGTCAGTAGGAGGATGCCGGCTTCCTACTGGCCGCGGCCGCCGTTCCGGCCGTGCACCTGATGGTTGCCGCGAGGGCCCGCCATGCCCGCCTCGCCACGTCCCATCCGACTCCACCCCACGCCATGTGACGGACGTCACGGTATGCGGGAACCTCGTCTTCAGGTCATCATATGACCCGATCGCCGCCAAGGCCGGAGGCCGATTGCGCCTTCGGCCAGCACAGCAGGGCGGCGGCGCTCCCCCATAGAACACGGCAAGGACGAGGAGGGGCATGAGCGATCAGGACAGGCCGGCACGGCCGCGCGTGGGCGTGGTGGGGCTCGGGGCCATGGGACTCGGCATGGCTCGCAGCCTGCGGAAGGCGGGCTACGAGGTCGGGGTCCACGATCTGCGACCGGAGGTGGCCGAGGGCTTCGCCCGCGATGGCGGGACGGCGTTCGCCTCCCCCGGCGACCTGGCGGCCGCGGTGGACGTCGTGGTCGGTGTCGTGGTCAACGCGGCGCAGGTCGAGTCGGTGCTGTTCGGTGCCGACGGGGCCGCCGCCCGGCTCCGCCCGGGGGCCGTCTTCGTGATGTGCTCCACGGTCGACCCCGGCTGGTCCGCGGAGCTCGGGGAACGGCTGGCCGAGCGGGAGGTGCTCTACCTGGACGCCCCCGTCTCCGGTGGTGCCGCGCGCGCCGCGGCCGGAGAGCTGACCATGATGACGTCGGGCTCCGCCGCGGCGTACGCGATCGCCGACCCGGTGCTCGAGGCCATGAGCGCCACGGTCTACCGCCTGGGTGAGCAGGCCGGTCTCGGCTCCAAGATCAAGATCGTGAACCAGTTGCTCGCGGGTGTGCACATCGCCGCGGCGGCCGAGGCGATGGCGCTCGGCCTGAAGGCCGGTGTGCCGGCCGAGGCGCTCTACGAGGTCATCACACACAGCGCCGGCAACTCGTGGATGTTCGAGAACCGGATGGCGCATGTGCTCGCCGGTGACTACACGGCCCTCTCCGCGGTCGACATCTTCGTCAAGGACCTGGGGCTCGTCCTCGATTCCGCACGGCCGGAGCGGTTCCCGCTTCCCCTGGCCGCCACGGCTCACCAGATGTTCCTGCAGGCGTCGGCGTCGGGCCTGGGTGCCGAGGACGACAGCGCGGTCATCAAGATCTTCCCCGGGATCGACCTGCCGCGGCCGAAGGGGGCCTGAGATGGGAATCCGACTCGGCTGCATCGCCGACGACTTCACCGGCGCCACGGACCTGGCCAACAACCTGGTGCGCGCGGGCATGCGCGTGGTCCAGCTGATCGATGTGCCGCCTGGCGGCGCAGAGGAGCCGGTGGACGCGGACGCCGTGGTCATCGCGCTCAAGTCGCGGACGGTTCCGGCCGCCGACGCCGTCGAGGCATCGCTGCGGGCCCTCGCCTGGCTGCGGTCCGCGGGCGCCGAGCAGATCTACTTCAAGTACTGCTCCACCTTCGACTCGACGCCGGCCGGCAACATCGGGCCGGTCACCGAGGCCCTGATGGACGCGCTCGGCACCGACTTCACGATCGCGACGCCCGCGTTCCCCGACAACGGGCGCACGGTCTTCAAGGGCCATCTCTTCGTCGGTGACGTGCTGCTCAGCGAGAGCGGTATGCGCCATCATCCGCTCACCCCGATGACCGACCCCAATCTCGTTTCGGTCCTGGGTGCGCAGACCACGCGAGCGGTCGGCCTGATCGACCACACGGTCGTCGGCCGTGGTGCCGAGGCGGTCCGGGCCCGGATCGACGACCTGCGCGAACAGGGCGCCGGGCTCGCCATCGCCGACGCCGTCTCCAACGACGACCTGGTGCGCCTCGGCGCGGCGGTCCAGGGGATGCCGCTGGTGACCGCCGGGTCGGGCCTGGCCATCGGGCTGCCCGCGAACTGGGGGGTAACGCCGTCCCACGCCGCCGCACAGCTACCACCACCCGGCGGCCACCGGGCGGTCATCTCCGGATCGGTCTCCACCGCCACCAACCGCCAGGTCCTGGAGTTCCTGCGCGCCGGCCGGCCCGCGTTCAGCGTGGATCCGCTGCGTATCGCGGCCGGTGAGGACGTCTCCGGCCAGGCCCTCGCCTTGGCCGAATCCCATCTGGCCGACGGTCCTGTCCTCTTCTACTCCACCGAGGCGCCCGAGGCGGTCCGCACCGTCCAGAGCAAGCTCGGCGCCGTCGAGGCCGGTGAACTGGTGGAGCGGACCCTGGCCCGCGTGGCCCAGGGCCTCGTGGAACGGGGGGTCCGTCAACTCGTCGTCGCGGGCGGTGAGACCTCGGGAGCGGTCGTCCGGGCGCTCGGCATCACCGGGCTGCGGATCGGGCCGCAGATCGATCCCGGGGTGCCATGGTGCGCGGCGCCGCTTCCCGGCGGGGACACGCTCCACATCACGCTGAAGTCCGGCAACTTCGGTGGCCCCGCGTTCTTCACCGACTCGTTCGCCCTGCTCGACCGGGAGGTCTCATGACCGAGCTCCTCGACGCCACCGTGGACGAGGCGCGCGACGAGATCGTCCGGGTGGGCACGAGCCTGTTCAACAGGGGCTATGTGCACGCCAGCGCCGGGAACATCAGCGCCAGGGTCGGCGACGGCCACCTGATCACACCCACCGACGCCGCCCTGGGTTTTCTCCAGCGCGACCGCCTCGCGCTGGTCGACGCCCAGGGTGAGCAGATCGCGGGCGACCGCGCGAGCAAGACCTTGACGCTCCATCGACGCATCTACGCGGCCGACCCCACGGCCCGATACGTCATCCACACCCACTCCACCCACCTGGTCGCGCTCACCTTGGCCGGTGTGTGGAGCCAGGACGACGTGCTCCCGCCGATCACGCCCTACTTCGTGATGAAGGTCGGGCACGTCCCGCTCATCCCCTACCACCGGCCCGGCGACCCGCGCGTGGCCGACCTGGTGACCGCCCGGATCGCCGACCACCAGGCGAGCCACACACCGATCAGGGCCGTCCTGCTCGACCGGCTCGGCCCCGTGGTCTGGGGCCCGGACGCGGCCGCCGCCCTCGCCGTCCTCGAAGAACTCGAGGAGACGGCACGTCTCTGGCTCCTGACCGACCGTCGACCGGAGCCGCTCACCACCGACGCCATCGACGAACTGAGGGCCACGTTCGGCGCCGCTTGGTGACCCGTCTCTCCCCTCCCCGTTCGCAGAATCCCCTGAGCCGCACAAAGGATTCGTCATGCCCATGCCCGCAGTGGCGACCGAGACCCCCGCGCTCGCCCGCGAGAACACGGTCTACCGCAAGGTCGTACGCCGCATCGTCCCCTTCCTCATCCTCTGCTACGTGGCCTCCTATCTGGACCGGGTCAACGTCGGCTTCGCGAAGCTGCAGATGTCCGACGACCTCGGGTTCAGCGAGGCGGCGTACGGCCTGGGGGCGGGCCTGTTCTTCATCGGCTACTTCATCCTGGAGGTCCCCTCCAACCTGATGCTGCAACGCGTCGGGGCCCGCACCTGGATCGCCCGCATCATGATCAGCTGGGGCCTGGTCTCGGCGGCGTTCATATTCGTCACCAACGAGGCGACGTTCTACGTGCTCAGGTTTCTGCTCGGTGCCGCGGAGGCGGGGTTCTATCCGGGAGTGATCCTCTACTGCACCTACTGGTTCCCCTCGTACCGCCGGGCCCGGGTGATCGCGATGTTCATGTCGGCGATCCCGGTGGCGGGCATCTTCGGCAATCCGCTCTCCGGCTGGATCATGGACCACTTCCAGGGCGTGAACGGCTGGCAGGGCTGGCAGTGGATGTTCCTGCTGGAGGCCGTCCCCGCGCTCCTCGTCGGTGTCGTCACCCTCTTCTACCTGGACGACGACGTGCGCGCCGCGAAGTGGCTGACCGATGAGGAGAAGTCCGTCGTCGAGCGGGCGGTCGCCGACGACACCACGCACCGGACGGTGGACGGCCGGGTCTGGGAGGCCTTCCGCGAGCCCAGGGTGTGGCTGATGTGCTTCATCTACTTCTGCTTCGTGATGGGCCAGTACGCCCTGACCTTCTGGATGCCCTCGTTCGTCGAGTCCACCGGCATCGAGGGCAACTTCGCGATCGGCGTGCTCAGCGCCGTGCCGTTCCTGGCCGCGCTCGTCGCGATGAACCTGTTCGGCCGTTCGGCGGACAAACGCCGCGAGCGCCGCTGGCACCTGGTCATCCCGAGCCTCATGGGCGCCGTCGGATTCTCGCTGTCCGCCGTCTGGAACGGCTCGACCGCGCTGTCCCTGACCGCGCTGTCCATCGCCGCGGCCGGGGTGCTGACCTGCGCTCCGCTGTTCTGGTCGCTCCCCACCGCATTCCTGAGCGGCACCGCCGCCGCGGCGGGCCTTGCCATGATCAACTCGGTGGGCAACCTCGCCGGCTTCGTCAGCCCCTACATGATCGGCGCGCTCAAGGACGCCACCGGCTCGGCGTCGATCCCGATGCACGTCCTGGCGGTCAGCCTCGTCGTCGGCGCCGTCGCGGTGCTCACCACCAAGAAGCACGTCGTCAACCGCTGACCGGGGACGCTCCCGGCCCGAACGCAGGAGCCAGCATGCCGAGGTTCGCCGCGAACCTGTCCATGATGTACACCGAACACGACTTCCTCGACCGCTTCGCCGCGGCGTCGGCGGACGGCTTCGAGGCCGTCGAGTACCTCTTCCCCTACGCGTACGACGCCACCGAGCTGCGCCGCCGGCTCGACGACCACGGCCTGAGGCAGGTGCTCTTCAACGCGCCGCCCGGCGCGTGGGAGTCCGGCGAACGCGGGCTCGCGGCGCTGCCAGGACGCGAGGCGGAGGTGCGCTCCGGGATCGAGCGGGCGCTGGAGTACGCGGCGGAGCTCGGCTGCCCACGGGTGCACATGATGGCCGGGCTGGTGGGACCCGCACAGGACCCGGCCGAGCACCGCGACACCTACCTGGCCAACCTCGCCCGGGCCGCGGAGCGGGCCGCCGCGGCGGGCGTCGACATCCTGATCGAGCCGATCAACGGCCGCGATATGCCCGGCTACTTCCTGAGCCGGCAGTCCGAAGCGCACACCGTGGTACGGGAGGTGGGAGCCCCGAACCTCAAGGTGCAGCTCGACCTGTACCACTGCCAGATCGTCGAGGGCGACCTCACCACGACCCTGCGCCGCGACCTGCCCACCGGCCGGGTCGGCCATCTGCAGATCGCGGGCGTACCCGATCGCCATGAGCCCGACCGGGGCGAACTCGACATCCGCCATCTGTTCGGCGTCATCGACGACCTGGGCTTCGACGGGTGGATCGGCTGCGAGTACAACCCCCGCGCCGGCACGAGCGAGGGGCTCGGCTGGCGACACGACTACCGAGGAGACAACGCATGAGGATCGTCATCACGGGTGGCTTCGGCTTCCTGGGACAGCGGGTCGCCGCCGCATTGCTCACGGCACGGACGTTCCGCGGTGCGCCGATCGACCGGCTGGTGCTCGCCGACCGCGTCGTGCCGCCCGGTTCGGCAGCGGCCGAGCCCCTCGTGGACGTCGTACGGGGCGACCTGGTCGACCGGCTCGACGAGGTGTTCGCGGAGCCGGTGGATGTGCTGATCCACCTCGCCTCGGCGGTCTCGGCCGAGTGCGAGGCCGACTTCGACCTGGGCATGAGCGCCAATGTGGACACGACGCGCGCGCTGCTCGAGGCCGCGCGGGCCCAGTCGGCCGCCGGGGGGCCGACGCCGCGGATGGTGTTCTCCAGCAGCGTCGCCGTCTACGGCTCCGACCCCGCGCTGCCGCTGCCGCCGGTCGTCAGCGAGTCGACCCTGCCCACACCGCGGTCGAGCTACGGGATCCAGAAACTCGTTTGCGAGCAGTTGATCGCGGACTACACCCGCCGCGGCTTCCTCGACGGGCGCGTCGCCCGCCTGATGACCGTGTCGGTGCGGCCGGGCAAGCCGAACGCGGCCGCCTCCGGCTTCCTGTCCGGCATCATCCGCGAACCGCTCGCGGGCCTCCCGGCGACCTGCCCGGTCCACCCCGAGCTGAAGGTGGCCCTGGCCTCGCCACGGCGCACCGTCGAGGGCATCCTGCGCGTCGCGGAGGCCGAGCGCGGCGCCGGGCCGGGCCGGATCGACGGCGGGGTTCCGGTCAACCTTCCGGCGCTCACGGTCTCGGTCGCCGACATGCTGAGCACGCTGCGGCAGGTGGCCGGGGACGCCGTCGCCGACCTGGTGACGATCGCACCCGATCCCGGCGTCGAGGCCCTCGTGGGCTCGTGGCCCGCCGCGTTCGACAACGCACGCGCCGCCGCGCTCGGACTGGCACCGGACCCGGACTTCGCCTCGGTGGTGCGCGACTACCTCGAGGACCACGCCGACGCGGTCGTGGACGGTGTGCACCCTTAGCGGCCGGGGCGACCGGAACGGTGCCGATAAACTGAAGACCATGTTCTCCAAGGTGAGCGGTCCCGTGCGGCTCGCGGATCGGGTCGCGGCGATACTCTCGGAAGAGATCGAGTCCGGGCGGCTGGCCGAGGGCGACAAGCTCCCGACCGAGGTGGCGCTGGTCAAGCAGCTGGGCGTCAGCCGCACCGTCGTACGCGAGGCCGTCTCCAGGCTCCGTAACGCGGGTCTGGTCGAACCCCGTCAGGGGCTCGGTGTGTTCGTGATGCCGCGGCGCACCCGGCCGCTCGACCTGGAGGCCGAGACCGCCGAGGACACCAAGTCCAAGGTGCGGCAGATCGTGGAGGTGCGCCGCCCCATCGAGGGCGAGGCGGCGTACCTCGCGGCCACCCGGGCCACTCCGGCCGGCCTCGCCCGGATGCGTCAGGCCCTGGAGGCCATCGACGCGGCGGTGGCGGCCGGGGGCGACGGCGTGGACGAGGATCTCGCCTTCCACCGGTCCATCGCCGAATCGACCGGGAATCCGGTGATGCTCTCGACGCTGCGTTACCTCGGCGAGGTGCTGCGCAGCGGAATCCGTGTCACGCGTGCGAACGAGGCGCGCCGCGGCGACTTCCTCGAAGCGGTCCGGCACGAGCACCACGCCATCCTGGCCGCCATCGAGGCCCGCGACGCCGAGGCGGCACGCGACGCGGCGCTGCTCCACCTGAGACATGCGGCGTCCCGGCTGCAGGACGCGGACGACGGGTTCTGGACCGAGGCCGAGAACCTCGAGGTGGATCTCGACGCCGCTCCCTGAGACGCGAGGCGCAGTGCGGGTCGCTCATCGGCTCGGCGGTCGCGTGGTGGGCTCGGCGGGTCAGTCGGCCGCGGCTCGTGCGTAGCGGCGGGCCAGGTGGGCGAAGGCGTCCTTGAGCTCCCGCGGCCCGATGACCTCGATCTCGGCGTCGAACCTGCCGATACTGGCGGCCAGTCCGGGCCATGACCACGCGCCCAGGACGAGCCGGCAGCGGACCGGGCCGAGTTCTTCCACCACTCCGTCCTGCGTGTAGGTGGACACGACGGAGGCGGGGAGGTCGAGGATGACCTCCCCGTGGCAAGGCCGGCCGCCGGTGCCGTCGGAGCCCTGGAATCTGCCGGCGACGAAGGCGGCCACGTCCCCTCCGGGCAGTTCGCGCGGGGTGAAGCGGGGCCCGGTGGGGGTGCGCGGGATGATCCGGTCGACGCGGAAGGTGCGCCAGTCGTCGCGGTCGAGGTCCCAGGCGACGAGATACCAGCGCCCGCCCCGGGTGACGAGATGGTGCGGCTGCACCCGGCGCGGCGCGGTCGCGGCGGGGTCGGCGTGGGCGGCTTGGGCGGCTTGGGCGGCGGTTCCGGGTGGGGAGACGGGGACGTAGCCGAAGCGCAGCACTTCACGGGCGCGGACGGCCGCGCTGAGGGTCAGGAGAACATCCGGGGCGACCTGCGGATTCGGCCGGGTCCCCGCGCCGTCGACGGCGGTGACCTGGAGGGCGTCGACGCGATGGCGCAGCCGCGCGGGCATGACCTGCCGGACGGTGCTCAGCGCCCGCACCGCCGCCTCCTCGATTCCCGCCCCGGTGACGGCGGCGGTCTGAAGCGCCACGGCGAGGGCCACGGCCTGGTCGTCGTCGAACAGCAGCGGCGGCAGTTCCGTACCGGCGCCGAGTCGGTAGCCCCCGTCGGGGCCCTTGATGGCCGCGATGGGATAGCCGAGTTCGCGCAGGCGGTCGACATCGCGGCGCACGGTGCGCGGGCTGACCTCCAGCCGCTCGGCCAGTAGCTGCCCCGGCCAGTCCCGGCGTGCCTGCAGCAGGGAGAGCAGTGACAGCAGTCGCGCTGATGTCTTCGGCATGACACCCATTCTGTCCCGAGAAGCGGCCACAACCTGTCCTCTACCCCTGCGACCGTTGTCTCTGTCAGACAACGAGAACGACAGAAGGACCCATCACCGTGACCGCCACCGCCACACCCCCCACCACGCTCGACGGCGAGCGGGCCGATCTGCTCGCCGAGCTCGCCGCCGCACGATCCGCCCTGACCACCACGGTGCGCGGGCTCGGCGACGAGCAGGCCGGCGAGCGCCCGACGGCCAGCGCACTGTGCCTGGGCGGGCTGATCAAGCACGTCGCGGCCATCGAGGAAGGATGGCTGCGCTTCGTGCTCGAAGGCCCTTCGGCGCTCCGTTACGACCTGCCCGACGGTGTCACCTGGGCCGACCTCGCGGCCGGTACGGCACAGGAGATCCCGCAGTGGGCGATCGACAACCAGAACAACTTCCAGATGCCGCCCGGCGAGACGCTGGCCGGGATTCTCCTGCGCTATGAGCAGGTCGCCGCCCGGAGCGAGGAGATCATCACCGCCGTCCCCGACTTGTCGGCGACACACCCGCTGCCGGAGGCGCCCTGGAACGAGCCGGGAGCGGCGCACAGCGTGCGCCGGGTGCTGATGCACGTCATCGCCGAAACCGCCCAGCACGCCGGGCACGCGGACATCATCCGCGAGTCGCTCGACGGGCAGAAGCCCAGCTGACCGCTGCCGGATCTCCCCCGGAACCGCGCAGGTGACAGCCGTCACCAGCGCGGTTCCGGAACCCAAGAGCCAAGGAACCGAAGGGAACGGCGCGACCGTGAAGACGCGTGAGCTGGGGCGGACCGGTATTCAGGTCAGCCCCTATTGCCTGGGCACGATGATGTTCGGCCAGGTGGGCAACCCGGATCCCGACGACTGTGTCCGGATCATCCATCGGGCCCTGGACTCGGGCATCAACTTCGTCGACACCGCCGATGTGTACGGACCCCATGGGGTGTCCGAGGAGATCGTGGGCAAGGCGCTGACGGGCCGGCGCGACGACATCGTGCTGGCCACCAAGGTCAACGGCGCGATGGGTGAGGATCCCAACCGTGGCGGGAGCTCCCGGCGCTGGATCATCACCGAGGTCGAGCACTCGCTGCGCCGCCTGCGGACCGACCACATCGACCTCTACCAGCTACACCATCCCGACCCGCGCACCGACATCGAGGAGACGCTCTCCGCCCTCACCGACCTGGTGCGCAGCGGCAAGGTGCGCGCGATCGGCTCCTCCAACCTCCCGGCCTCGGAGATCGTCGAGGCGCAGTGGGTCGCCGACCGGCGCGGACTGCAGCGCTTCCGCACCGAGCAGCCCACGTACTCCCTCCTCAACCGCGGCATCGAGCGCGAGATCCTGCCCGTCTGCCAGCGGTACGGCATGGGCACGCTCGTGTGGAGCCCGCTGGCGATGGGCCTGCTCACCGGCCGCTACCGCAGGGGCGGGCCCCCGGTGCGGAACGCGCGGATGAACTGGGTGCCCCGGCATCTGACCGACGAGCGCAAACTCGACGCCGTCGAGCGGCTCATCCCACTGGCCGAGGAGGCCGGCCTGTCGCTGACCCACCTGGCGATGGCCTTCGCCATCACCCACCCCGGCGTCACCTCGGCCATCATCGGCCCGCGCACCATGGAGCACCTGGAGGATCTCCTGGCCGGGGCCGCGGTCACCCTCGACGACGAGGTCCTCGACCGGATCGACCGGATCGTGCCGCCCGGAATCGACATCGGCCCGCTCGATGTGTCCTACACCCCGCCGGCCCTCGAACGCGCGGTGCTGCGGCGGCGATCGGCGGACGAGCGCGCCGCGGTGACACGATGACCGTTCTCGGCAACCGGGCGCTGGGCCGCGCCACGCTCGCCCGCCAACTGCTGCTCGATCGCGCCGACGTACCGGTCCCCGACGCCGTCGCGCACCTGTGCGGCATGCAGGCACAGGAGCCGCAGGAGCCGTTCATCGGGCTCTGGTCGCGGCTGCGCGCGTTCGACCCGGCGGTCCTCTCGGACCTGCTGAGCGGGCGCGGCCTGGTGCGGACCCATCTCATGCGCCGCACGGTCCATCTCCTCACCGCCGATGACACCCTGGCCTGGCGGGCTCGCCACGAGGCCATGCTGCGCCAGCGGGTGCTCGGGACCTCCCGCCGTGAGCTCGAGGGGATAGACCTCGACGAACTCGCCGCCGCGGGCCGGGCGGTGATGGCCGACGGCGCGCCCCGCTCGATGGCCGAGCTGGTGGGGGCACTCGCCGCGCGCTGGCCTGCCCCGGCACCGCGGGCACTGGGCGAGATGCTGATCGCCGCCCTCGTCCCGGTGGCGCAGACGCCGCCCCGCGGGCTGTGGCGCACCAAGGCAGGGGTCCGCAACGTCCTGCTCTCCTCCTGGCTGGGCCGACAGCCGGAACCGGCCTCTCCCGATGGCTCCGACCCGGTCGGCCAGGCGCTGGTACGGCGCTATCTGGCCGCCTTCGGCCCCGCGGCCTCAGCCGATCTGCGCGCCTGGTGCGGCCTCGCCGGGCTCCCGGCCGCCGTTTCCGCGATACGGGAGGAACTGGTCGGCTTCCGCGATGAACGCGGCCGCGAGCTGTTCGACCTCCCCGGCGCGCCACGCCCCGACCCCGACACACCCGCGCCGGTGCGGTTCCTGCCCGCGTTCGACAACGCGATCCTCGGGTACCACGACCGCGGCCGGATCATCGACGACGCCCATCGGGGTCTTTCGGTCGCCGGGCAGCGTGTGGTGCTGGTGGACGGCAGAGTCGCCGCGACCTGGAGCGTCGACACCGGCACCGTGGTTGTCACCCCGCTGGGCCGCCTGTCCCAAGCCGACCGCACCGCCGCCGCCGAGGAGGGGCGGGAACTGGCGGCGTTCCTCTCCGACGGCGAAAGCCACCGCGTGCGCGTCTCTCCACGCTGAGCGGTTCCGTACGTCTCCACGCTGAGCGGTTCCGTGCGACCGCCGCGCGCGGGTATGCACCGGGCCCCGGTCATGGGGCGGGGTCCTCCTGGGGCATGGGTGCGGTCTGGCCGCCGGGCGCGGGGTGCGCGGTCGGCGCGGAACGGACGCGGGCGCGGGCGAAACGGCGCATCATCGGCATCTCGACACCGCGCCACAGCAGCAGCGACACCGCCACACACAGCGCCGACACCACGAGGGACAGCGCCGTGGCGGTCACCGTGTCGAAGGTCCGCTGGTCCAGCTGCACCCGGATCGCGTACAGCACCGGGAAGTGGACCATGTACAGCGCGAACGACGCCTCGCCCAGCACCACCAGGCCACGTCGCCCCAGCCGGCTCCGGTGCCCCTGGACATCGCGGGTGGCGATGACCGGGATCAGGGCGGCCACCGGCAGACAGGTGGCCGCTCCCCATACGTACTCCTCCGGCAACTGCGGCCGTGCGGCGAAGACTCCGGCCAGGGCGAGCAGCGGCCAGTGCGGCCGCAGCGGCGGCCAGCGGTCCAGTTGGACCGCCCGGGCGAGCACCACTCCGAGGATGAACTCCAGCAGCCGTACGGGAGGGAAGAAGTAGATCAGCCACCACCGCTCCGTCGAGAGCGGCGACCAACTCCCCGGGGCCGCCTCGTCGGTGACGGCCATCGCCACCATCGGCATCGCCACCACCAGCCCCGCCACCAGGGCGATGACCGGCCAGAGCAGCCGTGCCGGGAGCGCACGCACCGGCCGGATCAGCAGGGGGAAGAGCAGGTAGAAGAACGCCTCGCATGAGATGGACCAGGTGACCGGATTGACACTGCTGAAATCGGCCATGTCCGGAACCCAGGCGTGCACCAGCAGCAGATTCCGGACCGCCTCCCCCAACCCCGGATCCGGCACCGGAAGCAAGGCGGCGGTGCCCGTCACCATGAGCAGGCCCAGCATCAAGGTCCAGGTCACCACATGGTTCGGGAAGATCTTCACCAGTCGGCGGCGCCAGAACCGGAGGGCGGTGTCGGCCGGAGACGCGTTCCACGCCAGCACAAAACCACTGAGGAGGAAGAAGGAGGAGACCGCCGCCGCGCTCGCCATGGACGAGGCATCGGCGGCCTCATAGACCCCCTGGTCCTCGAAGAATCTGCCCAGCGTCAGCACATGGCCCGCCAGCACCACCCCGGCCAGCAGAAAGCGAAGACCCGTCAACGACGGCAGCCGATCGCCACGCGGTAACACATCGGCCACTGAAGACCCCTTCCCGAACGACGCAGGCACAGCACCCACGAGCCTGCCCGTCGCACCGCCCCGGCCCCAATACCGCCCCCACGGGAACATCCAGGCGAACACCACCACCTGCCGAAGGACCCTTGTCGGTCCTGCCCGACGTGACCAGGCAAATCAAGCCTTACTTTTGCGGATTCACGGCTTTGGAGTTTCGGTGATCCACCAATCGGCCTGGAACGGCCGCACGTCTATGGCCACTCCTGGGGAGCGATGCTCGGCCTGCAGTTCGCCGCGGGGCGCGATCCCCAGTGGAGGAGCCTGATCTGCGCCAATGGGTTGGCGAGCATTCCCCGCTTCCAGGAAGAGGTTCGAGACCTCCGCTCATTGCCATGATCCGTCGACCGGCCTCTGATCGCCGGGTGACTCATTCGCGTGGGGCCGGCGTGCGCAGGAAGTCCGAGAGCGCCTCCAGCAATCGGTCCACGTCCTCGGCGCTGTTGTAGGGGGCCAGGCCGATGCGCAGGCCGCCGGTGTCGCCCAGGCCCAGCCTGCGGGATGCCTCCACCGCGTAGAAGGAGCCGGAGGGGGCGTCGACGCCGCGGCTCGCGAGGTGGCGGTAGGCGTCGGTGGTGTCGCGGCCGTCGATGGTCAGCAGCACGGTCGGGGTGCGGTCCGCCGCCCGGGAGTGGATGGTGATCGGGTCGAGGGCGGCCAGGCCCTCGTCGATGCGCCGGCGAAGGGTGGCCTCGTACTGTTCGAGGGCCGTGAACGACGACGCCAGCCGCTCCCTCCGGCTGCCTTCGGCGCCGGGGGCCAGGGTGGCGAGGAAGTCGACGGCGGCGCGGGTGCCGGCGAGGAATTCGTAGGGCAGGGTGCCGAATTCGAAGCGCTCGGGGACGGCGTTCGTCGAGGGAAGCAGCTTGTCCGGGGCCAGGGTCTCCAGGAGCTCGGGCCGGCTCGCCAGGACGCCGAGGTGGGGGCCGAAGAACTTGTAGGGGGAGCAGCAGAAGAAGTCCGCTCCGAGCTGTCGGATGTCGACATGGGCGTGGGCGGTGTAGTGCACGCCGTCGACGTAGAGCAGCGCCCCGGCCGCGTGCACCCGCCGGGAGATCTCCGGGATGGCCGGGCGGGTGCCGATCAGGTTCGAGGCGGCGGTGACCGCGACCAGCCGGGTACGGCCGCCGAGCTGGGCGCTGATGTCGTCGGGGGTCAGTTCGCCGGTCGCGGGGTCGAAGTCGGCCCAGCGCACTGTGGCCCCGGCGGCTTCGGCGGCCTGGATCCAGGGGCGGATGTTGGAGTCGTGGTCCAGCCGGGACACCACGACCTCGTCCCCCGGTGCCCAGGTCTTGGCGAGGGTGCGGGAGAAGTCGTAGGTGAGGGCGGTGGCGCTGCGCCCGAAGACCACCCCGGCCGGGTCGGAGCCGAGCAGATCGGCCATGGCCTGCCGAGCCGACTGGACGAGGGCCTCGGAGTTGCGCTCCCCCGCGGTGAGCCGGCCTCGGTTGGCCAGCGGGTTGCCCAGCGCGTCGGTGATGGCCTCGATGACGGGGAGGGGGGTCTGGGTGCCCCCGGGCCCGTCGAAGTGGGCCGATCCGGCCTTCAGTGCGGGGAACTGTGCGCGGATGGCGGTGATGTCGTATGCCATGAGCGACTCCTTGCCGAGGGGTGACCAGGGCGATCTTATGCAGGCACCGGTGCGGAACGGCAGGGGGCGGGGTGGGGCCGCCGCGCCGGGCAGAGGTGTTCCGGCGCTCGGACAGCCACCCTGATTGAATCTGTACGTATGGGGATTAATCACCCTTCTCTTCCGCCGTGCGGGACCGGGACACGGAAGGCGGTGGCGACGACGTGAGCAGCGACGCTCCTCCCCCGCCCGAGCGACCGAAAGGGCGGGCGAGACGCGCTCGGCGTGGTGTCACCGGCGGCCCCGCGGGGCGGGCCTCGCGGGCGGTGGCGCGGGCCCGCCACTCCGGCTCCGCGGCCCTGGCGGCGGCGGTGCGCCGGGCCGGGGACGAGGACGGGCGGGTCCATCCCGGGCTGCGCCTGGCCACCGCCTACGCATGGCGGCTGATGGTCATCGGAGTGGCCGTCTATCTGGCGTTC
Organism: Streptomyces violaceusniger Tu 4113; assembly: GCF_000147815.2. NCBI lineage: Bacteria > Bacillati > Actinomycetota > Actinomycetes > Kitasatosporales > Streptomycetaceae > Streptomyces > Streptomyces violaceusniger. The sequence continues at coordinate 5,508,107 of NC_015957.1, forward strand.
TCGGTGCTGGGGCAGTTCGAGCTCGTCGCGGTCGCGGTGTTTCTCGCGCTGGTGGCCACCGCCTTGCTGCGGCCGCTGGCCGATCTGCTGGCGCGCGTTCTCCCGAGACCGCTGGCGGTGGCGCTGGCGGTGTTCGGCACGCTGTTCGTGGTGCTCGGGCTGCTGGCGCTGGTGGGAAACGCGGCGGCCGGGGAGGCGGGCCGGCTCGTGGGTGAGCTGCGCGGCGGGATCAGCCGGATCGAGCGGTGGCTGGAGGGGCCGCCGTTCCATGTCCGGCGCGGCGTGCTGTCGGGGACCCACGACAAGGTCACCTCCTTTGTGTCGCGACATCGCGCGACGCTGATCAGCAGGGCGCTCAGCAGCGCGGGGCGGGTCGTGGAGGCGGGCACGGCGCTGTTCCTGGCCCTGTTCTGTTCGATCTTCTTCATCCATTCCGGGGACCGGATGTGGCGGTGGTTCCGGGGCCAGCTCCCCGAGCGCGCCCGGTCTCCGTGGGACCGGGCGGCGCGGGCGGCGTGGACCACCTTCGCCGGATACACCCGGGGCATCATCGTCGTGGCGGCCTCCAACGCGGCCCTGGTCGGCATCGCCCTGTCCCTGCTGCGGGTGCCGCTGGCCCTGCCGCTGACGCTGCTGGTCTTCTTCGCGACGTTCGTTCCTCTGATCGGTTCGCCGATCGCGCTGGCGGTGGCGACGGTCGTGGCTCTGGCCGGGCGGGGTCCGGCCATCGCGGCCGTGGTGCTGTTGCTGATCGTGGCGGTCGGTCAGTTCGAGGGCCATGTACTGCATCCGCTGGTGATGAGCTGGGCGGTACGGCTCCATCCGGTGGTGGTGGCGATTTCGGTCATCGCCGGAAGCATCGTCGCGGGGGTGATCGGGGCGATCGTGGCGGTACCCATGGTGTCCGTCGCCTGGTCGGTGACGCGGGCGTTGCGCCGCCGACCGCCCGACGAAGCCTGACCGGCGCGGGGCCGAAACACCCCACGCGGCCATGGCCGGAACACACCCATATAAATGGCATCTCAGATTCGCATTCACCTAATGTGGCGTCATGCGGCTGACGAAGTCAACGGACCTGGCGCTCCGCACGATCATGCGACTGGCAGTCACCGGAGCCGAGCCCTGCACCGCCCGGCAGGTCGCCGGGGAGCTACAGGTGCCCTACAGCCATCTGGCGAAGGTGGCAGCCCGGCTCCAGCACCTGGGCCTGATCGAGACACGGCGCGGTCGAGGCGGTGGGCTGGCGCTCACCGCGACCGGGCGCACCGCCTCGGTCGGGCAGCTTGTCCGGGAGTTCGAAGGGGTCGGCGATGTCGTCGACTGCGAGGGAGATACGCCGTGTCCACTACGGCAGGGGTGCCGGCTGCGCATGGCGCTGCGCCGGGCACAGGAAGCGTTCCTCGCCTCGCTCGATCCCCTGACGGTGGACGATCTGGTGGCGTCCCCGACCGGCCCATTGCTGCTGGGGCTGGTCGGGCGCGCACCCGGCCAATCCCCGTGAGGCCGCCCCGTCCGGGGTGCGAACCCCGGGTCCCGTCCCCTGAGCCGTGATGCCACGGAGGTCGCCATGCCCGGTTCACCTACGCCGCTGAATACGAATCTGAGATGCCAGTCAGGCCCGCTCATGCTCTCCCAGAAGTCCGCCGAGACCGTCCGCGCCACGCTTCCCGCCGTCGGTGAGGCCATCGGCACCATCGCCGACCTGTTCTACCGGAAGCTCTTCGCGGCCCATCCCGAACTGCCGCGGAATCTGTTCAACCGGGCCCACCAGGCCGCGGGCACGCAACGGCAGGCTCTCGCGGGCGCGATCGCCGCGTGCGCCACCGCCCTGGTGGAGCGGCCGGGAGTCCGCCCCGACACCCTGCTGAGCCGGATCGCCCACAAGCACGCCTCGCTCGGGGTGAGCGCCGCGCAGTATCCGGTGGTGCACCGTCATCTGTCCGCCGCCATCGCGGAGGTGCTCGGCGACGCTGCCAGCGAGGAGGTGATCGCCGCCTGGGACGAGGTCTACTGGCTGATGGCCAACGCCCTGATCGAGACCGAGCGGCGGCTGTACGCGGAGCAGGGGGTGCTGGCCGGCGGGACCTGGCGGCAGTGGGATGTGATCGAGCGGACCCGGGAGACCGCGGACGTGGTCACCTTCCTGATACGGCCTGCGGACGGCCGCCCCGCCCCGGCGTTCCGGGCGGGCCAGTACGTCTCGGTGCAGGTGGAACTGGCCGACGGGGCGCGGCAGATCCGCCAGTACAGCCTGACCAACGCCCCCGACGCCACGGTGCGCACCTTCTCCGTCAAGCGCGTGAACGCCGGCGAGGACCCGGCCGGTGAGGTCTCCGGCCATCTGCACGACCATGTCCACGACGGCGATGAGCTCACCGTCTCCGCGCCGTACGGCGACATGGTGCTCGACGCCACGGACGCGCCACTGCTGCTCGCCTCCGCGGGGATCGGCTGCACCCCGATCGTGGCCATGCTGGAGGAGCTGGCGGCCAGAGGACATCGGGCCCCGGTCATCGCCGTCCACGCCGACCGCTCCCCCGCCGACCACGCCCTGCGCGCCGACCAGGAACGGCTGGTCACCAAGCTGGCGCAGGGCACCGCCCATGTGTGGTACGAGCGGCCCGATGGCGACTGGCCGGCCGAGCGCACCGGCCACGTCGACCTGTCCGGGATCGGGATCCCCAACGGCGTCCAGGCGTATCTGTGCGGGCCGCTGCCCTTCATGCGGTCGGTGCGGACCCAACTGCTGGAGCGCGGTGTGCACCCCTCCGCGATCCACTACGAGGTCTTCGGGCCCGATCTGTGGCTGCCGCGGGGCGACGACGAGGGTCGCTGACGCCCGGCCCCTGATGTTGGCCGGATGAACTCGAATGGCCCAGAGGCCGGTCGCTTTCGCCCGGGGGAACGTGGGACCGTACGGACACGGGTTCTGTCCGTTCCGTGCGCAACCATGCGTAATGTTCCGTCCGGTACCCCCACATCGACGAGGAACCATGGATCGCGAAAAGATCACTCTCAGCGGCGCTCAGGAAACCTTGCTCGCCACGCTGTACGGCAGGGCGGTCGACAGCCGTTCACCGGACTCCATCCTGCACGACCACGCGGCCCGCGAGGCGGTGGAGCGCGTGGCCTACGACTTCAGCAAAACGGGGATGACGGACACGACCGCGGTCGGCATCGCCCTGAGGGCGAAACAGCTCGACGACTGGGCCATGGAGTTCCTGGCCGAGCATCAGAAGGCGACCGTGCTCCATCTCGCCTGCGGTCTCGACACCCGGGTACAGCGCCTCGCCCCGCCCTCGTCGGTGCGCTGGCTCGACATCGACTACCCCGAGGTGATCGATCTGCGGCGGAGGCTGCTTCCCGAGCCGTCGGGGAACTACGAGATGATCGGCACCTCCGTGACCGATGAGGCGTGGCTGCGCGAGGTGCCCGACGACCGGCCCACCGTGGTCGTCGCCGAGGGGCTGACGATGTATCTGCGCAAGGAGGACGGCAAGCGGCTGATCCAGCGGATCACCGAGCGGTTCCCCAGCGGCCAGCTTCTCTTCGACGTCTACGGGCCGCTGGGCATCCGGCTCCAGAAGATGGTCCCCGCGGTGCGCAACGCGGGCGCCACACTCCACTGGGGTCTGGACGACCCTCATGAGGTCGAGACCTGGTACCCGGGGCTGACCTGCCTGGACGCGGTGCGCAGCGTGGACATGCCGGGGGTGGAGAAGATGCCCACCTCCGGCCGGATGAGCATGCGGGTGATGGCGCATCTGCCCGGCTTCCGGGATGTGGGCCGGATCCTTCGCTACCGCTTCTAGGACTTGTCCGGGCGATCATGTGCGAAGCCAAATGACCAGCGCGGCTGTGGTGGCTGTGCCGAGGAAGACGTAGCCGCGTTTGTCGTAGCGAGTGGCCACGGCCCGGGACTGCTTCAACCTGTTGATCGCCCGCTCGACCGTGTTGCGCTTCTTGTACCGTTCCTCGTCGAAGCCGGGTGGCCGTCCGCCGCGTGAGCCTTTACGCAGGCGGGCGGCCTGACTGTCGGACTTCTCCGGGATGATGTGCCGGATGCCCCGTCGTCGCAGGTAGTCGCGGCAGGGCCCGTTGCTGTAGGCCTTGTCAGCGGCGAGGCTGTCGGGCTTTGTGCGCGGTCTGCCCGGCCCCGGCCGTGGAACGCGGATCTTCTCCAGCACCGGCTGGAACTGGGTGCAGTCCGCCCGCTGTCCACCGGTGACAATCAGGGACAGCGGGCGGCAGCGGCCGTCGGCGCTCAGGTGGAGCTTGCTCGTGAGTCCGCCGCGCGAGCGGCCCAGTCCCTCACCTCCTGCACCACCTCCACCAGCCGGGCGAGCAGGCTCTGCCACGGAGGCTCGTCCTGGTGTTCTGCTGTTTCGGCCCCCTTTGACGCGGCTGCCGGCGGCGGATCTGTGCGAGCACCGGCCGCGTGCTGATGAGCGCGCACGATGGTCGAGTCGACCGCCAGGTCCCAGTCGATGTCGCCCGCGGCGTCGGCCGCGGCTTGGACCTGCTGCAGCAGGCGTTCCCAGGTGCCGTCGGCCGACCATAGCCGGTGGCGTTCATAGACGGTCTTCCACGGTCCGAACCGTTCGGGCAGATCACGCCACTGCACCCCGGTGCGCACGCGGTGCAGGATCCCGTCGATCACCTGTCGATGATCCCGCCACCTGCCACAACGTCCATTGCTGACCGGCAGGAACGGCCGCAGTCGTTCCCACTCCGCATCCGTCAGATCACCCCGCCCCATGCCACATCAACGATTCAGACACGAGGCAGTCACATGATCGGCCGGACAAGTCCTAGCGGCTCGGGGCGAGGGAGCGTTTGCCCGGCGACGGGTGGTTCCGGCACCGGGTGCTTCCGGCACCGGGCCGGGCGGATGTGCGACGGCTATTTGATTCCCACCAGCATGGAGTAGCCGTCCGTCAGCGGTTCGATCCGGCTGCTGCGGAATCCCGCCTCCGTCATCCAGGCGCGGCCGTCGGCGGCCGTGTACTCGAAGCCGGACCGGGTCTCGATGAGCATGTTCAGGCTCGCCAGCAGACCGAAGGTGTTCTCCTCGCGGTCGTCGTCGATGATGGCGTCGTAGACGAGGACCGCTCCCCCGTCCGGCAGCGCGTCGTACGCCTTCTTCAAGCAGCAGCCGCTTCTCCTCCAGACCCCAGCCGTGCAGGATCTGGCCCAGCACGATGACATCGGCGCCGGGCAGGTCGTCGGTGAAGAAGTCGCCTCCGTGGAACGTGAGCCGGTCCTCCAGACCGAAGGACGCCACGTACTTCTCGAAGACGGGCCGCACCCGGGGCAGCTCGAAGACACCGCCGCTCATATGGGAATGACGCTGGGCCACCGCCACCGGAAGGCAGCCCACCGCTCCCCCGACGTCCAGCACCGTCCGATACTCGGCCCAGGGGAACCGCTCGGCCATCACCAGTGCCTTGCCCATGCTGAGCCCGGTCATTCCGTGCAGGAATCCCTCGAGGCCCTCCTGGTCCCGGTAGATGGCGTCGAATACGTCGCCGCCGTGCTTGTGCTCGTTCTGCGGTTCGCCTGTTCTCAGCGCCTCGGTGAGCGACCCCCAGAAGGGATACAGCCGGACGTTGGCCATCTCCAGGATGCCGCCGACATACGTGGCCTTCTTCCGGTCGAGAAAGGCGTCGGCGGACGGGCTGTTGCGGTACGCGCCGCCGGATCGCTCCAGGAATCCGAGGGCGACCAGCGCGTCGAGGAAGTCGACGGCGCCGCGGGGATGCAGCCCGAGCTCCTCGGCCAGGTCACCGCCTGTGCGGGGGCCCTCCGCGAGCTGCGAGAACAGATCCAGTTCCACCGCGGTGAGCAGTGCCTTCGACGCCATGAAGCCGAGCCCGACCTGAAGTATGGGCTCGGGGCTGATCTCGTGCCGCATAACGCTCCCTCACTGTTTCCCCGGATGTGCGCTCTCACCGCACCTGACCGTATTTCGACCTCCTTACGCTACCGTGCCGTTGCCCCCTACACGGGTCGCCGCCGGACGACCGGACGAGAGCAACGGCCCCCGCGTGGTGCCCTTGTCGGCGTCAATGCCGTTGGAGTCGGCGCCCCCGGCCTTCTGCTCCGTCCGGTACACCTCATTGCGCTGCACCACGACATCGTCCGCGTAGTACGCCTCGATGCCCGGAGGTCCCCGCCCGGTCGACCACATTGTGGTCGACCACTGCCCCGCGCACATTCGTCGGATACATCGCGTTGCAGCGCGGATCCAGTACAACTTCGTGCACGACAACGGCGATGGCATTCTGCTGTGCCAGTTCTCCTTCGGCAATGTCGTGGTGCGGTACAACATCCTGAGCGGGAATTCCCGGTATCCGCTCTATCTGCACTCCGACCGGGCCGCATCGGCCGAGGTATACAACAACTCGGTGCACAATCCGGCGAGCCGGTACCTCGTCCACGGCTACGGCTCCTCCCTGAACGCGCGCTACGACCTGCACGACAACGCCTTCTCCTCGGCGGTCGCCGACGCGAGCCTGACCACCAGCCCGACCATCCGCTACGCCAACAACTTCCACGGCGGTGCCCCGCTGCCCGTTCCCGCCACCGACACCACCGCGCGCACGGGCGACCCGCTGTTCGTGAACCCGGCGGTGTCCGGGCCGTACGGCACCCCCGACAGCGGCCCGCGGCTGCGCACCGCGCTGGGCTTCGCTCCCCGGCCGGGCTCACCGCTGATCGGCAACGGCACTGTCGTCCCGGACAACGGCGGCCGTGACCACCGGGGCGCCCCGCTCTACCGCGGCCACCTTGATATCGGCGCCGTCGAGGGCCCGCCGGGCGGAGCGCGGGCAGGCCACGGCCGCGCTTGACCTTGCCGCAGCGGCAGGGTTTCTACTGGCACCATGCGCATCGGAGAAATCGCCGCGCTGGTCGGAGTCACCTCCCGGACCGTGCGGCACTACCACCACATCGGCCTGCTGCCCGAGCCCCAGCGGCGGGCCAATGGATACCGTGTCTACAGCCTCAGGGACGCCATCCTGCTGGCCCGGATCCGGCGGCTGACCGAGCTCGGGCTCGCCCTGGACGAGGTGCGGGACGTCCTCGCGGACGACGCCGGGCGTGAACTGGCCGAAGTGCTGGGCGAGTTGGATGCCGACCTCGCACGCCAGGAACACGAGATCCAGCAGCGCCGCAGGGTCCTCAAGGCTCTTCTGCAGGGCCCGCTCACGCCGGACGCGCCGCTCTCCCCCGCGCTCATCGAGCTCCTGAAGGGTGCGCCCGCCACCACCTCGCCGGCCGCCGCCAAGGATCGCGAGCATCTGATCCTGATGGACGGGATCGTCGGCGGGGACGCGGTGTACGCGGCGCTGCGGCCACTGGCCGAGGACCCCGCCATACTCCCCCTGTACGAGCGGCTGGACGAACTGGACGGGGCAGAGGCCGACGATCCGCGGATCGCGGCGCTGGCCGACGACCTCGTCGCCGCCGTACCGGACGAGCTGCTGGCGGCCATCCCGGAGGACGGCCCGACGGCGACCGGCTTCGAGCAGGCGCTTCTCGCCGACTACTCGCCCGCCCAGGCCGAGGTGGTCCGCCGGGTGATGGAGCAGATGACCGCCCGGCTGCACGACAGGAGGGCGTCATGAGTCCGCGGATCGCGCGGGCGACGGCGCGGGTGAGAGGCACGCTGCACACCCTGGTCCCGGTGGTCGTGCGCCGACTCCTCGCACACGAGATCCGGGCCCTGCACAGCCTCGCCCTATGGGTGCTGCGCCGCCGCCACCAGATCCCCGAGGGGGCGCTGGCCTTCGCCTACACCGGACCCCAGACGGCCATGATGTACGCGATGGTCTTCGTCTCGGTCATCGAGACGGTCGCGCTGGCGATGGTGATCCCATGGCCGGCCGTGCACGCGGTCCTGCTCGTCATCGACGTGTACGGGGTGGTGCTGATCCTCGCCCTGCACGCGGCCTGCGTGGTCCGGCCGCACATCGTGGGGCCGGACGGCTCGCTGCGCATACGCTACGGCGCACTGTTCGACCTGCGGGTTCCGGCCACCGCCATCGCCACCGCCCGGGTCGACCGGCGCTACCCCGACGGGCGGCTGGTGCGGGTGAGCGCGGACGGGGTGCTCGACCTCGCAGTGGGCAGCCAGACCACGGTGACGGTGGAGCTGACGCAACCGGTGAAGTACGTGCGACCGCTCGGCGCGGAGGGCTTCGCCCGTACGCTCCGGTTTCACGCGGACGATCCGCGGGAGGCGGTCGCCGCGCTCACCCGGGTCCGTACGGATGCCGGTTGAGAACCGCTAGGCCGACGCGCTGATGAGCTCGTCGGTGACCCACCGCGCGACATCGGCGGGGTAGGGCGCCGCCAGGCCGAGAATGATGTGCGAGAAGCCGGCGTCGATGGCCTCCGCGATCGCGGCCCGGGTGACGCCGGGCTGGTCGTAGGAGACGGACAGGACGATCGAGCGGGTGATCGAGGCGGGGTCGCGGCCGATCTCGGCGCAGTAGCGGTCCAGCAGTGCGCTGCGGTTGATGGCGTCGGCGATCTCGCCGCCGGGCATGTTCCACACGTCCGCGTGCTCGGCCACCACGCGCAGCGTCGCGGACGAGCGTCCGCCGATGGTGATCGGCGGGTGGGGGCGCTGGACGGGCTTGGGGTTGCCGAACGCTCCGGTGAGCTGGTGATAGGTGCCGTGGAAGTCGAACGGCTTCTCCTCGGTCCATAGCCGCCGGATCACCGTGCAGGCTTCGGCGAGACTGCCCACGGCGTGCGCGGTGTCGTGGAAGGGCAGGCCGTGTGCCGCGTACTCACGCCGGGCCAGGGGGTGACCGGGCCGTGAGCCGACGCCGATGCCGAACTCCAGCCGACCGTCGGAGACGATGTCGACGGTCGTGGCGATCTTGGCCAGCATTGCGGGCGGCCGGAACCGGTTGCTGGTCACCAGCAGGCCGAACCGGAGTCGACGGGTGTGGGCGGCGAGGGCCGAGAGCAGCGTCCAGCCTTCGTAGGCCGGTCCGTCCGGGTCGCCGCCGATCGGCATGAGGTGGTCGAAGACCCATGCGTGCTCGATCTCCGGGATGGTGTCCGCCTCGCGCCAGACCCGCAGGATGTCGTGGTAGTCGACCTGCATGGGGGCGGTCATGATCCCGAAACGGGGCGGGGGTGTGTGTGACATGGAGCCGTCGGTCCTTTCGGCACCGGCAGCGGCACCTGGGCGCGCTGCCGAGGTTCAAGCGGAACAGCTTCTGGCCGGCCAACCTCCGGAAGGATGCGGAAGCGTGGTGGCCATGGGTGGCGTGGTCGCCGGGTCCCGCTCTGACACATAAGCAAACGGAACCTCGCTCCGGTAAACGATACGGAACGCCGTTCCGCTTGGCAAGCCCGGCAGCGGAAGGGAGCGGCGCGGTGAACGACAGCGACAAGGGCCCGGGGCCCGCGGCCCGGCCCAGGCGGGCCGACGACAACGCCCGATTTCTGAGTACCTTCTGAGTATCCGGACGGATGCGGGGACCGCCGCATCCGCCGATTCTTGTCCGCATGAGTGAGACACCGGTCAAGCAGCAGAGCACGGCCGCGTTCTACGGCCAGGCGGTCGCCTCCTTCGCCGTCGCCATGGCCGCCACCGCCGTCGGTATCTTCCAGCTGAGCGCCGACGCCTGGGTGCGCGGCTTCCTGGCCATCTCCGTGCTCTACCTGGTGACGTCCGCGTTCACCCTGGCCAAGGTGATCCGGGACCGGCAGGAGGCCGGGCAGATCGTCAGCCGGGTCGACCAGGCGCGGGTGGACAAGCTGCTCGCCGCACACGACCCCTTCGAAAAGCTGTGAACGTCCCCGGGCCGCCCGCCACTACGGGTCGATGACGAGCCCTTTGACCTAGGGCCGCCGTGGATCACCGCGGCCCGCCGTGACTCCAGCACCTGAGGCGTTTACCGATTTTCCGCGCCGACGCTCTCCGGGGGCGGTCCGCTGGTGCCCCGTACCGTCAGCTTCGGGTCCAGCACCGCCTCCCGCGGCTCCGGCGCCGTGCCCTCCAGCCGCTCCACCGCGAACCGCACCGCGTGCTCGGCCATGAGCACCGCGTCCTGGCGGACCGTGGTCAGGCCGATCGGCATCAGATGAGAGAGGTGACTGTCGTCGTAGCCCACGACGGACAGGTCGCGCGGGACGTCGACGCCCGCCTGGGTCAGGGTCATCAACAGCCCCATCGCACAACGGTCGTTGCCCGCGAGGACCGCCGTCGGCAGGGGCCGGCCGTGGTCGCGCTCGTCCAGCAGCAGTCGCCCCGTCTCGATGCCGGACTGCTCGGTGTGGTTGCCGGGGATCACCCGCAGTTCCGGCTCCAGGCCATGACGGCGCATCGCCGCACGGTAGGCGCGGCGGCGTTCGGCCGAGCCCGGTCCGCGGCCGCCGTCGATGTGCACGATCCGGCGGTGGCCCAGTTCGACGAGGTGCTCCATGGCCTGCCGTACGCCCTTGCCCTCGGCCGTGTGCACGCTGTCGACGCGGGCGTGGGGGACCCGGCGGCCGACGGAGACGGTGACCGTGCGGTGTCCCAGCGCGTCGATGTCCGCGGGCTGCGCGTCGGGCCCGAGCAGGATCACCGCCTCGCAGCGGTGACCGAGCAGCGCCTCGACGGCCTTGGCCTCGCCGCGCCCCTGAGCGGTCGCGGAGAGCAGGACGTCGTAGCCGAGCCGCTCGGCCTCGGGGTAGATGCCCTCGACGAGGTCGGCATGGAAGGGCTGGCGAACGGTGAACATCACGCCGAGCGTGCGGCTGCGGCCGCGAGCCAGCAGGCGGGCCGCGCTGTCGAGCCGGTAGCCGATCTCGTCGGCGACGCGCAGCACGCGGTCGCGGGTCTGCGGGCTCGCTCCCGGCTGATCGCGGAAGACGATGGAGACGAGTGCCCGGGACACGCCCGCCCGCTCCGCGACGTCCGCCATGGTGGGCCGCTGCTTGCCCGATCCATCCACCTGTGACCACCCTCCGATGCCGCCCACCTTACGGGCAGTCGCGAAACCCCCCGGCAACAAGCTATTGACATGACATTCGGACAGGGGCCATCGTACTCGCCTAGAGCGCGCTAGTAGAGCGCGCTAGACCGTTCCCCCTCCCCTCGAACCGGCAGGAGGCGGCCATGGACGTCAGGGACGACGCGACACAGGCCCCCACACCAGCCACCGCCATCACGGACCCCGCTCCGCGGGCGGTCTCCCGGCGGCTGCGGATCATCACGGTCGTCGCCACCTTCGGCGGTCTTCTCTTCGGCTACGACACCGGCGTCATCAATGGCGCGCTGCCCTATATGACCGACGACCTGGGCCTCACCCCGGTCACCGAGGGCATGGTCACCAGCTCGCTCCTCCTGGGTGCCGCGCTCGGCGCGGTCACCGGCGGCCGGCTGTCGGACGCACGCGGACGGCGGCACACCATCCTCGCCCTGGCCGTGCTGTTCTTCATCGGCGCGCTCGGCTGCACCCTCGCCCCGACCACCGCGGTCATGGTCGTGGCGCGGTTCGTCCTCGGCCTCGCGGTCGGCGGAGCGTCGGTGACCGTACCGGTCTACCTCGCGGAGATCTCGCCCGCCGAACGGCGCGGAGCCCTGGTCACCCGCAATGAACTCATGATTGTGAGCGGCCAGTTGCTGGCCTTCACCTCCAACGCGATCATCGCCCAGGTGGGCGGCGAGTCGGGCGGCGTCTGGCGCTGGATGCTGGTGCTGGCCACAATTCCGGCCGTCGTGCTGTGGTTCGGCATGCTGGTCATGCCGGAGAGCCCGCGCTGGCTGGCCTCCCAGAGCCGGTTCACCGACGCGCTCGGCGTTCTCAAGCAAGTCCGCTCCCGGCAGCGGGCCGAGGCCGAGCTGAGTGAGGTGTCCGCGCTCGCCATCAAGGAGGAGCAGCAGAAACTCGGCGGCTGGCAGGACATGAGGGCCACGCCGTGGGTGCGCAAGCTGATGTTCACCGGCTTCGGCATCGCGATCGTGCAGCAGATCACCGGCGTGAACACGATCATGTACTACGGCACGCAGATCCTCACCGACGCCGGCTTCGCCGCGGACAGCGCGCTGACGGCGAACATCGCCAACGGTGTGATCTCGGTACTGGCCACGTTCGTGGGCATCTGGCTGCTGGGCCGTGTCAACCGCCGCCCGATGCTGATGACCGGCCAGCTCGGCACCACCTCCGCCCTGCTGCTGATCGGCGTCTTCTCCCTGGTGCTGCCCTCGGGCGACGGGCGCGCGTACGCGGTGCTTGCCATGACCATCACCTTCCTCGCCTTCCAGCAGGGCGCGATCTCCCCGGTGACCTGGCTGATGCTCTCGGAGATCTTCCCCATGCGGATGCGCGGCTTCGGCATGGGTGTCGCGGCCGTGGTGCTGTGGCTGACCAACTTCGTGATCGGTCTGGTCTTCCCGTCCCTGGTCTCCGGGATCGGGATCTCCAACACCTTCTTCCTCTTCGTGGTGGCGGGCCTGCTCTCCCTCACCTTCGTCAAGCTCTACGTCCCCGAGACCAAGGGCCGCACGCTCGAAGTCCTCGAAGCCGAGCTCCGGACACGTTTCTCCTGACCCCGCGCCTGAATCCGCTCCTGACCCCGCCCCTGATCCCGCTCCTGATCCCGCTCCTGAAGGAATCAACCATGACCGTACATATAGGTGTCATCGGCGCCGGAATGATCGGCCAGGACCACATCCGGCGACTCACCGAGGTCATCACCGGTGCCACGGTCACCGCCGTGACCGACATCGACCAGGCCCGCGCCACCGAGGTCGCCACCCGCGTCGGCGCCACCGCACTGCCCACCGGCAGCGACCTGATCCACTCCCCCGATGTGGACGCCGTCCTCGTCACCTCCTGGGGCCCCACCCACGCGGAGCACGTACTGAACGCCATCGCGGTGGGCAAGCCGGTGTTCTGCGAGAAGCCGCTCGCCACCACCGCCGAGGACTGTCTGCGCATCGTGGAGGCCGAACGCGCCCACGGCCGCCGCCTCGTCCAGGTCGGTTTCATGCGCCGTTTCGACGTCGGCTACCGCCAGATGAAGGACGTGCTCACCTCGGGCGCCATCGGCACTCCGCTCATCGTGCACTGCGCGCATCGCAACCCGACCGTGCCGGACAGCTATGTCTCCGCGATGGCGGCCCAGGACACGGCCGTCCACGAGATCGACGTACTGCGCTGGCTGCTCGACGACGAGATCAGCTCGGTCCAGGTGATCACCCCGCGCGCCACCGGCAAACGGTTCGGCCACCTCAAGGATCCGCAGATCATGCTCTTCGAGACGGCGAACGGTGTCCGCATCGACCTGGAGGTCTTCGTCAACTGCCAGTACGGCTATGACATCCAGTGCGAGACCGTGGGCGAGGACGGCCTGGTCAGACTGCCGGACCCGGCGGCCGTCGGCATCCGTACCGCCGGGCGGCACGGCACCGCCGTACTGCAGGACTGGAAGGGCCGGTTCGGCGATGCCTTCGACACCGAGTTCGGCGAGTGGGTCGCCGCCGTCACGGCGGGCGCCGAGCCCACCGGCCCGTCCTCCTGGGACGGCTACGCCGCCACCGTCATCACCGACGCCGCCGTCCAGTCCCTGGAGTCGGGTGGCGAGGTCATCACCGTTGATATGAAGCCCCGACCCGTCCTCTACGGAGCCACCTCGTGAAGATCGCACTCGACCCCTACATGCTCCGCGCGCTGCCGCTCGACGAGATGGTGCGCACGGTCGCCGAACTCGGCTACAGCCACATCGAGTTGTCCCCGCGCGACGACTTCATGCCGTTCTTCCTCCATCCCCGGGCGGACGACGAGCGCGTCGCGGCGCTGAAGCAGGCCCTGCGCACGCATGGTGTCCAGCTCTCCTCCGTGCTGCCGCTGTACAAGTGGTCCTCGCCCGACGAGACCGAGCGGCAGACTGCCGTCCGCTACTGGAAGCGGATGATCGAGATCACCGCCGACCTCGAGTGCCCGCTGATGAACTCGGAGTTCAACGGCCGCCCGGAGCGCGCCGCCGAGAGCGAGGCCGCCTTCTGGCGCTCGTTGGAGGAACTGCTGCCGCTCTTCGAACGCGAGGGCATCGCCCTCAACCTCGAAGCCCACCCGGACGACTTCTGCGAGGAGAACACTCCCGCCGTCGACCTGGTCCGCGCCATCAACAAGCCCTGGGTGAACTACCTCTACTGCGCTCCGCACACCTTCCACCTCTCCGGCGCCGAGCCGACGGCGGACATCGCGGCAATGATGCGCTACGCGGGCGACAAGCTCCAGCATGTGCACATCGCGGACTCCTTCAACCACAAGGGCTCCTCCGGCCTGCGCTACATCCTCAACCCGCCCGGCACCCCCGCCCGCATCCACCAGCACCTGGACGTCGGCCAGGGCGAAGTCGACTGGGACACCTTCTTCGGCACCCTCCGCGAGCTGAACTTCGACGGCGTGGCCACCGCCTGTGTCTTCGCCTGGGAGGAGCGGGCCCGGGAGTCCTCCGCCTTCATGCTGAACCGCATCCACAAGGAACTCACCGCGTGAGATGGGGTGGCCGGACCGGCTGCGTCGGGTCCGGCCACCTTCACACCGACGGAGGCTCCGGCGGAGCGCCAAAGTCCCGTTGAAGGTCATCCCGGCGGCGTAAGAGGAGCGTCAGGGCGCGTCAGGGTGCGTTCCATCCGTCCTGTGCCCGCTTAGCGTGCCCGTATGGAACGGCTGATGGGCGGGCCCGCCCGGACGCCCCGTGGCGGCCGTCCGCGTGCGGCGGGCGGTGGGCGGTGTGTCTCGCGCTGGCGTTCGGCGGGGTGACGACGCTGCTCGACTGGGCCTCGGGCGGGCTCACCGTGGGATGGGCCGATCCGTGGGCGCTGCTCGCGGTGGTGGTGTTCACCGTGCTGCGGCCACCGGGGGTGACGGCGGGCGGTGGCTGGCTGACGGTACGCGGCCTCGTACGTGTCCGCCGGGTGCGCACCGACACCCCTGGCCGGGGTGTGGCAGGACGGCCGGATCGCCACCCGCCTGTGGGACATCTACGGCCGCCGGGTGACGCTCGACCTGCGCGTCCTGGTCGCGGATCCCCTGCTCTGGCATGAGCTGGACACCGGTGCGCGGCGCTCCCTCGAACGCGGTACGTTGCGGCACGGCACGGAGATCCTGCTGCTACTGGGCCGGCGACTCGACGACACGGCCACCCGGGGGATCCTGGGAGCGTCCGGCCTGGAGTAGGCGGCGCGGGCGCAGGACCGTACGTGGCCGGGCCGCCTCAGGGGCACGCCGATCACCTCTGGGGCCACGGCGGCGGGTCACCCACGCAATGCCCGCAGGTGGGCGCTGCGGACGTCGGCGGTCTGACCCTGCACCACCAGGAACAGGCCCTCCCGGGCCAGCCGCTGCGCGGGGCTGCCGAGGCCGAACGCCCGGCCGCCGCCCGCGACGATCGCCGCGGTGGTGGCGGCGCGCAGCACGTCGTAGGCCCGGGTCTTCACCGCGAGCCGGTCCGCCAGTCGCTCACCCGCCGGAACCTCGTCCACCAGCGCGTACGCCTCCCGGCGCACCTCACGCAGCCGCTCGCCCAGCACCTGCGCCGTCTCCTTCGCCTCCGCGTCCCCGGCGGCCTCCAGGAGGTCCAGTGCCGCCCCGGCCACGCCGAACATGGCCGGGTTGGGGTTGGTGTTCTTCGGCCGGTCCGCGATGGCCCACTCCTCGTAGGGACGGCTCCAGACCACGTCCTCCTCGGGCACCACCAGGCCGTCCAGCTCCAGCCCGACCGTGCGGGTGCCGGTCAGCGCGGCCAGCTGGAGCTGCGGTGTGGGCCGCAGACCGGGCTGCTCACGGGCGTCCGCGAAGGCGAACAGCGCCTCGTCGTCGTCGGTGACCCCGGCGAGCAACATCACGTCATTCAGGCTCCAGCCGGTGTACCACGGCACCCGGCCGTCGAAGCGCCTGCCACCCGAAACCCGGGTGACCCGCACCGGCTTGCGCGGGTGGGCCCGCAGATGGGAGAAGGCGATTCCGGACAGCAGCGTGCCGTCGCACAGCGGCCGCAACAGCCTCTCGCGCGCCGGGCAGTCGGCGGCGGCGAGCATCCTGACCGGGCTGTGGTGCTGGGCCTGCACGAAGTAGGTGGAACAGCAGGCCCCGGCCAGGATTTCGGCAATCTCCCGAGCGACCGCGTCCGGCACCTGCGCCCCGCCGTACGCCACCGGCCCGCCCACCCCGAGCACCCCGGACCTCTTGACCTCGGCGATCGTGGCTACGGAGACGCCCTCGCGGTCGGCGGACTCGGCGCCGGGCGCCAGCACCTCGTCGGCGAGGCGCCGGGCCGCCTCGATCAGCGTCGAGGCCGGGGCGGTCATGACCGTTCCTTTCGTTGGCTCGTCGGCGTGGTCGGTGTCCTGCGGCGCCGAACCGCTCACGCGTGAGCGTCGGGGGACGTGAGACCGGCCAGCAGCAGGCGCATGCCGCGGTGGAAGTGGGAGTCCCAGTCGTCCTCCTCGAGAAGGGGGAAGTGACCGGCGAGGGTGGGGTATTCGTCGA
This sequence comes from Streptomyces violaceusniger Tu 4113, assembly GCF_000147815.2. Lineage (NCBI taxonomy): Bacteria > Bacillati > Actinomycetota > Actinomycetes > Kitasatosporales > Streptomycetaceae > Streptomyces > Streptomyces violaceusniger. Next base: position 5,524,615 of record NC_015957.1, read on the forward strand.
TATGGGCACGGATGTGGGCGTCCACGGCCGAGCGGGTCGCCGCCTCGTCGGAGCGCTGCTGCCACACCGCTTCGGAGGAGGCGGAGCCGATCACATAGTGGGTGATGGTGGCCGCGGCGGACGACAGGTGGATCCCTTCGAAGCCGCCAGTGGTGAGCGCGGTGTAGGCGAACTCCGAGGAGCGCAGGGCGTTGGGCCCCATGAGGGGGCGGGAGTTGGCCAAGGCAGCGGCCCACGAGTGGCGCAGGAGGACGGAACGCAGGCCGGTCATGAACGCCTCGACGTCCGCCTGCCATGAGGCGCTGTGCTCCTCGGGGAGGTCGAGTTCGGCGAAGACGGCGTCGAGGGCCAGGTCGAGGACGTCGTCCTTGGTGGCCACATGCCAGTAGAGGCTGGTCGCGTGGGCACCGAGCCGGTCGGCGAGCCGGCGCATACTCAGCTTCTGTACGCCGTCGCGGTCCAGCAGCTCGACGGCGGTGGCGATGATCCGCTCATGTGACAGCTGGGGCCGTGGGCGGGACGTCTTCTCGGCGCGGAACCACACCGCTCCCGGCGCGTTGTCCAGCGCCTTCTTTCCCTTGGTCCCGTTCGGTCGCTTGGTCCCGTTCGGCTTCACGCTCACGAGCCCGCAGCCTACCCCGTTGCCGTTACCGTTCCACCAATCCTACAGTGTTGGATAGATTCCAACAGCGTTGGAGACGTGGAACGAGGGAGGACCATGAGGGACGAAGAAGGCCATCCGCGCCGGTGGGCGATCCTGGTGGCCTTATGTGCCGCCCTGCTCGTGATCGTCATCGACAACACCGTCCTGCATGTCGCGGTGCCCGCCATCGGCGATGCCTTCGACGCCTCGACGGACCAGCTCCAGGCGGTGATCGACGCCTATGTCGTGGTCTTCGCCGGGCTCCTCATCACCGCGGGTGTGCTCTCCGACCGCTACGGCAGGCGGCGCACCCTCGTGGCGGGGCTGCTGGTCTTCGGGGCGGCGTCGGCGCTGGCAGCGGCGGCCCCGTCGGTGTGGTGGCTGATCGCGATGCGGGCGCTCATGGGAGTGGGCGCGGCGCTGGTGATGCCCGCGACGCTCGCGGTCCTCGTCGTGGTCTTCCCCGAACAGGAGCGCCCGCGGGCCTTCGCGGTGTGGAGCGCGGTCGCCTCCGTCGGCATGGCCGCGGGGCCGCTGCTCGGTGGCGCCCTGGTGGACATGTGGAGCTGGGCGGGGGTCTTCCTGATCAACGTCCCCGTGGTGGCGGTGGCCCTGTTCGGGGTCGTACGGCTGGTGCCCGAAACGCGGGCGCCCGATGGCCGCGGGCTGGATCCGTTCGGCACGGTTCTGGTCACCGCGGGCATGACCGGCCTGGTGTGGGCTCTGATCGAGGCCCCGGCGTACGGGTACAACGCGCCCGCGGTGCTGGGCGGGACGGCGGTGGCGCTGATGGCGCTGATCGGCTTCGGCGTACGGCAGCACCGCTCCGCGACGCCGATGGTCGATCTGCGGCTCTACCGCGACCGGCGGTTCTCCGGGGCCGGCTTCGCGGTGGCGGTGATGACGATCACCACCGGCAGCACTCTCTTCGTGCTGAGCCAGTATCTGCAACTGGTGCTGGGCTACAGCGCGTTCGAGACCGGTCTGGCCGCGGTGCCGCTCGCGGCGGGGGTCGTGGCGGGCTCGACCGTGGGCGGCCGGGCCCCGGCCAGGTTCGGGCCGCGGGCCTGCATCGTCGCCGGATTCACCGTCACGGGGGCCGGGTTCGTGGTGCTGGCCTCGCTCTCCGAGGGCAGTGGCTTTGCGCCGGTGTCCATCGGGCTGGCGCTGGCCGGTATCGGATCCGGTATCGCGGGGCCCTCGGCCACCAGCACGGTGCTGGGGGCGGTGCCGCCCGAGCGAGCCGGTATGGGCTCCGCGCTCAACGACACCCACCAGCAACTCGGCATCGCTCTGGGCGTGGCCGGGCTGGGCAGTCTGCTCGCCACCGTCTACCGAAGGAAGCTGCCGGACGGTCTGCCCGACGACGCGATGTCCTCGCTCGGCGCCACACTGTCGCACGCCCGGCACCGCCCGGATGGCGAGGGGCTGGCCGAGGCGGCCCGTTCGGCCTTCACGGACGCCCAGTCCGTCACGATGAGCGTCGGAGTGGCGGCCGCCCTGGTCGGCGCGGCCGTGGCGCTGGTCGTACTGCCGGGCCGCACCACCTCGGCGACGGCGCCCGAGCTGGAGCCAAAGTCGCAGTCCGCGGAGGCGGGACAGCCGGGATCACAGCGGGACGTGGAGTGAGGAGCGGCCCTGTCGCCACGCGCCCAGAAGTTCCTCGGCCAGGCGGTCTTCCAGGAACACGGTGGCGTCGACGCCGAACGCCACGTCCGCGGCCAGGCCCGGTTCGCGCTTCAGGAGTTCGTCGATCACGCCGTGGCGTACGACCTGCTCGTGGACGGCGTCGGCCTCCACATGCTCGGTGTAGAAGAACACCGCCGCCTCGCCCGCGCCCAGCCGTCGCAGCGCCTGGGCCAGCCGGTCGGACGCGGGTGAGGAGGTGATCTCGACCGTGGCGAAGTGTCCCACCAGAGCGCCGCGCAGCGCCCTGTGCAGCCCCAGCAGGGACATCATGTTGACCACCGCCAGCATCCGCGTCGATGTGGCGTCCAGATAGTGGTTGTACGTGGGGTCCAGAGCCAGGTCGGTCATCAGATCGGCGAACAGCTCCGCGTGCACCCGCTCCCCGCGCCCGGCCCCGAACTCGTCGTACTCCACCGCCGCCATCGCCGCCTTGGCCTGGCCCCGCAGCCGCGGAATGACCCACACATGCGGGTCGGCCTCCTTGAGCTGGTACAGCGACCGATGCGCGATGTACTCACGCAGTTGCCACAGCTCACCGTCATCCCGGAGGTAGTGGGACACCCCCGCGCCGTCGGCCGACTCCACCAGCAGCCGGGCCACGGCGGTGTCCGGGTCGTCGTGGGTGGTGGCATCGGAGCGCAGAGCATCCAGAAAGCGGCGTTCCAGCGCGTGCCGCATTCGGAGCAGATCCGGGTCCCACTCCCAGGTGTCGTCCACACCGGAGAAGCCCTGGTAGTGGAGTTCGTAGCACACGTACAGCGCGAGCTGCAGATCATCGCCGTAGGCATCGGCCGTCCGGAGCGACCGGCCGACGGGGAGTGTCGCCCCGCCGGGCTCCCGTACGAGGGCGTCGACGAGCGCGCCGGACACCTCTCCCCGCGCCGTGGGCAGGGGCATCGGCCGGGTCGGCTTCGCCGGACGTGTTTCGCTCACCGTTCCCTCTGCCTCTGTCGTGGTAGGTCGTCTCTGTCGTGGTAGGTCGTCTCTGTCGTGGTGGGTCGTCTCTGTCGTGGCCGGCCCCACCTTGCCTGTGCCTATGCCGGTGCTTCCGGGTCGGCGCCCCTGCCCTGCTTATGCCCGGGCGGAGTGAAGGGGAGGGCCCCACGCTCGTGGTACCGGGCCAGGGCCTCCAGGACGGGAGCCTCCATGTGATCCATGGGCGACGGGTGCCCCGCCGCACCGGACGGGAAACCGTGCGACGCCGGGCCGGGACGACGGCCCTTCAGCGATCCTCAGCCCTCCCTGCGCGAGCGGTGGAAAAGCCAGGCCGCGGGGACGAACCAGCAGGTCGCAAACCAGATCAGGGCCGCGGCCGCCAGCCACAACGCGGTGGCATCGGCCACGACGACACGCAGGATCAGCAGCAGCGCCGACGCCACCGTGCACAGCAACAGCACCAGCCCGGCCACGGTGAAACGGGAGGCCCAGTCCACCGTTTCCGGCTTCAGTCGGCGTCCGGTGACGATCCGGTGCAGGGAAACCGGCGCGATCAACGCGCCGGTGGCCGCCGCCCCCAGAAGGACGGTCACCACGTAGATGGACCGATCCACGTGGCCAAGGCTCTGGAAGTGCGGGGTGAAGGCGACCGCGAGCAGGAAGGCGAACAGAATCTGCACGCCCGTCTGCGTCACCCTCACCTCCTGCAGCAACTCGGCCCACTTGCGGTCGGCCCGCTCCTCCCGGGTCTCCACACGGCCGGACCGCACTTCACCACCCTCGTTCCTCGGCGCCTCGTGGTCGTCATGCATCAACGGGCCTCCTTCGCGTCCACCCCCGTGTTCCCAGCCACTGCGAAAGGTGAACATCACCTGGGAGGCGATGAGTGAGTGGCGAGGAACGAGAGACACCGGCACAAGGCCACCGCGGCCAAGGGCGCCGCGAGCGGTCACCTCCGCCCGCCCCGGGCCGCCTCGCCCGCCCCGGGCCGCCTACAGCACGGCGATCGCGAACGCGACGCAGAAGGCCGCGAACAGCACCACAAAGGCCCAAATGATGATCGTGGGGCCCTTCGACCAGCCTCTCGTGGGGTTGTACGTCTCCTGGGGGCCCGCTTCCGAGAGGCCGTCCTCGGCCGGTGGGGTCTCCCCCGGGGGCACGCCCACGCTGGGCCGTAGTCCGGGAGTGCGCTCGGGGTCCGGGACTGGGTTCGTCTGGTCCATCTCCGATGCGCTCCTTTCCGCCCTCGGGGCGCCGCCTGTCCGGGGCCCGCCACCCCGCACGACCCGTACGAGGCGCCGTCCCCGGTGGACTCTTTCCACGATACGGCGGAAAGCGCACCGGGCACGGCGTGGCGTTCGGTCACCGTGCACTCGATCACATGGCTAGGGTGATCCGGCATACCGAGGACGTTGCGTGACCAGCAGGAGGTGGCGAGTGGGGGCAGCCGATCCCCTGGCGATACGGGTCCCGGTCGGAGAAGGCTCCGATCGCTGGGCCAGCCGGGCCACCCCCCGCCGCGTCCTGCTGGTGGTGCACAACGTCACCTCTGCCGGACGGCTGCTGGACGTGCTGCCGCTGTTCCACGACGACTTTCGGGTGCAACTGCTGGCCACGTCGACGGAGTCATCCGCCTTCCAAGGGGGGATCCGCGAGCTGTTCGCCGAGCTGGGTCTGCCCGTGCTGCCCTGGGAGCAGGCGCTGGCGACACCGGTGGACCTGGCGGTTTCCGCGAGCTTCGGTGGTCAACTCGACCGGCTTCGTGGCAGGTTAGCCGTGCTGTCGCATGGTGTCGGATACACCAAGAAGCTGGTGGTGACGGAAGCCGGAGGCCGCGAGCCGACGTTCGGGCTGTCACCGGAGTGGCTGCTCGCGAACGGTGAACCCTTCGTGGACGGTCTCGTGCTGTCCCATCCGGAGCAGCTTGAGCGGTTGCGGCGGGTATGCCCCGAAGCCGAGGAGGCGGCCGTCCTCGCGGGCGACCCTTGCTTCGACCGCCTGTTGGCCGGCCGTGCCTACCGTGAGCGGTTCCGGCGGGCTCTGGGTGTGCGGCGCGGTCAGCGGCTCGTCGTGCTCAACTCCACCTGGAATCCGGAGGGTCTTTTCGGGAACGGCGGTGACCATGACGTCCTGCCGAGTCTGCTGCCCCGGCTCGCCGCCGAGTTGCCGGCCGACGACTACCGGCTGGTGGCCGTGTTGCATCCGAACATCTGGTATGGGCACGGCCCGGGGCAGATTCGGGTGTGGCTGGACCGGGCCCGCCGCAGCGGTCTCACCTTGATCGACCCCGTGCACGCGTGGCGGCAGGCCCTGCTGGCGGCGGACGTCGTCGTGGGGGATTTCGGGGCGGTCTCCTACTACGCCGCGGCGCTGGGCATCCCCGTACTGCTGGCGTCCGCCGCACAGGACAGGCTGGATCCCGCCGCGCCGCTCGCCACGTTCGTACGGGAGGCGCCGCGGCTCGATCCGCACGGCCCGCCACGGGATCAGCTGGAGGAGCTGCTGGCGTGGCACCGCCCGCTCGCCGGTCCGGCGGAGTTCACCAGCTCGGCCCCGGGTGCCTCGGCGGCGCTGCTGCGGCGGCTCTTCTACGGCCTGATGGATCTCCCCGAGCCCGCGGCCCCCGCGCTGCTGGAGCCGCTGCCCCTGCCACCGTACGATCCCCCACGGCGTACGGCTCCGCTGAACGTCCGTACCCGTGTGCACGGCACCGAGGTCCGTATCGAGCGCACCACGGGGCACCCGTACGAGGCCGTCGGCGAAACACACCTCGCCGTGCACGAGGACACCCGGGACCCCGGCGACCTGGCCCTGGCCGACGTGATCGTACGCGAGGGGCAGCCGGACGACCCCCGCCTCGGTGGCGCGGAGGAGTGGAGCGCGGAGGTGCTGGACCGCCATCCGCACTGTGCGCTCGCCGTGTACGTGAGCGGGCCGGACCGGTGCACCGTGCGCGGCCGGGATCACGGCGTGTTCCAGCTCAAGGCGGGCCCGGGTGCGGACGCCGACCCGGCCGCGTACGCCTCCTCGCTGCACGCCTGGCTGGCGGGCGGCCGGACCGTGCCACCCGGTGGGACGACGCTCCGGGTGCACACGGCCGGCGGCGTGCACCCGGTGGCGGTGATGCCCGCTAGCGCGGGGGTTGGCAGCGCAGCCGCAGACGGGCGAGATGGTTCAGGTGCGGAGTCGCCTTCTCCGGGTTGAGCAGGCGCTCGGCCTCGGCGATCTTCGTCAGCGCCTCGGCGTCGTCGCCGGCGTCGTGCAGCGTCTCGGCGAGGTCGGTGAGGGCGCGGGCCTGGTTGTACGCCTCTCCCCGTTCCGCGAAGAAGTCCCGCGCGGTCTCCAGGCGGGCGCGGGATTCCTCCAGCCTGCCCAGACCACGCAGGGCTCGCCCTTGGTGGCGTTCGGCCAGGGCGAGGGCACGTGGCAGGTCCTCCGCGCCCTCCTGGCCGGGAGCGATCCGCCGGTAGATGCGCTCCGCCTCGACGAACCGCTCGTACGCCGCGTCGTACCGCCAGTGGTTCAGATTCAGCAGGCCCAGCATCTCGACGGACGATGCCTCGCCCCGTACGTGTCCTGCGGCGCGTTCACATGCGGCGGCGGTGTGCACCGCGCGATCGGCCTCGTCCCACATCCTCAATTCACCGAGACAGTGGCCGAGTTGGAAGTGGAGTGCACCCGCCATGCGGGGATCTGCGTGATGCCGGTCGGCACACCGGGCCGCGATCCGGAGGGCGGGCAGCACCTCGTCCCAGAACCCGGCCTTGAGCTGCACCGGCCACAGTGCGCGGGCCATGCGCATCGCCGTGTCGATGTGCTGGTAGTCCTCCGCCACGAACACCGCCCGGACCACGTTTCCGGTCTCGGCCAGCAGTGCCGCCATGCCCTCGGCCTCGTTACGGCACGCAGTGCCCTGCGCCGGTGCCGGCTCGGTCCGCCAGCTCTGCGGCAGCGCCGCGTGCGCGGCGTGCAGCGCTCGGTTCAGCAGTCCGTCGAGGGCCCGGGACGTCGCCGCGGAACACTCCGGGATCCCGTGTTCGAGGGCGGCGGTGTCCGCCAGAACGCGACGCACCTCGGGCCGGAAGCGGTACCGGCCGTCGCCCAGGGCCTCCACCAGTTGTGCGTCCGCCGCTTCGGCGAGCATCTGGGCGGCTTCCTCCTGGCCGACCGCCGCGGTGTCGCCCGCCAGCCGGGCGTCGATCGCGGGCCAGCCGCCCAGAGCGGTCAGCCGGCAGAGCCGTGCGGTGTCCGGCCGGAGGCGGCGGCAGGCGCTCCGCACCATGCCGTGCACGGGATGACGTGCCGTGGACGCCGCCACGTCCTCCGGCAGCGGCGGCTCATCGGCCAGCAGGCTCATCGCCGCGGCCTTCAGGGCGAAGGCGTTGCCCGCGCAGTGGCCCAGCAGGGACGGCATCCGCGGCTTGGCCAGCGCCACCTTCTCCGGCCCTGCCACCTTGCGCAGCATCTTCACCGCGTCCCGGTCGCTCAGCGGCGGTACGGCGATGCGCTCGGCCTCCAGCGCGAAGGCCGGACCGGAGGCGACCACCAGCAGGAAGACCTCCGGCGTGGCCGGAACAAGGCCGCGGACCTGCGCGGCCGAGGACGCGTGATCGATCACCACCAACGCCCTGCGGCCGGCCAGCAACCGCCGATAGAGCTCGACCCGCGCCGCCTCCGCGGGCGGAATCTCCTCGGGCTCGACGCCCATCTGCCCCAGCAGGCGCAGCATGACGGCGGACGGCTCCAGTCCGCTCTCCCCGGCGGCATCGCGCAGGTCGACGTAGAACTGCCCGTCGGGGTACTGCGCGATCTGGTCGGCGCCCCAGTGGAGAGCCACCGCGCTGGTTCCGATCCCGGGCGGCCCGTATAACAGCGCTACGCGTGGCCGCCCCGCCGCGGCGCGGGTCGCCTCTCGCTTCAGCCGCCGCAAGACGGCCTGACGGTCGGTGAAGTCGCGTGTGGCAGGCGGGAGTCCGGCACCGGGGCGCAGCGTCACCTCGGAATCCTCCAAGGTCCGCAGCAGAATGGCCCACTCACCACCGCGCCGCGGATCCCCGCTGAGGCGCGCATGCGTCTCCCTCGCCAGCACCTGCCACCCCTCCGGGGTGGCCGGCAGCGGCGTCTCCCGCCCCAGGGTCCGCCTCACCAGTGCGCCCGTCGACAGCAGCATCTGCTTGCCCATCTCCCCGGCGGCGCCGTTCCCCACCGCGGTGAGGAATGTGGTGAGCGCACTCACCGTCACGACCTCGAACACACCAGCCCCTCCCCTGGTACCCATCCGGACCTTGGCCGGACTGTATCCCCGCAGCCACCACAGGAAACAGCCGAGTCTGCCCAACTCCGCTCGACGGCCGCCCGCACGACCACGATAGGCCACAAGCGCTCAACACACTGTTACTTCCATCGGGATGCGGAACTGCGGCTGCCGAGCCGCCGGTGGCAAAACCCTCGCGGTGCGACGGTCGCGTTCTTGCGAGACGCTGGAGAAAGGGGAGCGTGCCCGGGTAGTGGCGACGGGCCGCGGGGTCGCGCCCGGCAGTGGCGCCGCACATCCGGGGTGATCCCTGCACCTAGTGAGGAAGGCGGGCCGTGATGAGCGCTTCGGATACGGACGCCATGAGGCGGAGCCAGGGCGAGCCGGCCCCACACTCGGCGATCACCTTGAACGTCAACGACCAGGTGCGGCGTCTCGAAGTGGATCCGCGGACCTCGCTGCTGGACGCACTGCGCGAGCAGCTGCGCATGAGCGGTACCAAGAAGGGGTGTGATCACGGGCAGTGCGGTGCGTGCACGGTGCTGATCAACGGCCGGCGCGTCAACTCCTGTCTGACGCTCGCCGTCATGCATGAGGACGACGAGATCATGACGATCGAAGGCCTGGGCGATCCCGACCACCTGGGCCCCGTACAACGGGCCTTCGTCGAGCGTGACGGCTTCCAATGCGGCTACTGCACTCCCGGCCAGATCTGTTCGGCTGTCGGCATGCTCGCCGAGGTGGCGGCGGGTTGGCCCAGCCACGCCACCGCCGACGTGTCCGCGCCGCGAATCACCATGACCGATGACGAGATCCGCGAGCGGATGAGCGGCAACATCTGCCGGTGCGCCGCCTATCCGAACATCGTCGCGGCCATCCGCGACAGCGCGGAGGGAGGCCCGGGATGAGGTCCTTCACCTATGAGCGGGCGACCGACACACAGGCCGCCGTCACCGCGGTGGCGCGATCCGGCGCGAAGTTCATCAGCGGCGGCACCAATCTGCTCGACCTGATGAAGCTCGACATCGAGGATCCGAGCCATCTGGTCGACATCAGCCGGCTTCCGCTCCGGGACATCGAAGAGCTGCCCGACGACGGACTGCGCATCGGCGCCCAGACGCGGAATTCCGATGTGGCCGCCGATTCCCGGGTGCGTACGCGCTATCCGGCGCTGTCGGAGGCGCTGGTGTCGGGCGCCTCGGGCCAGTTGCGCAACAAGGCGTCCACCGGGGGAAACCTGTTGCAGCGCACGCGCTGTCCCTACTTCTACGACACGGCGGCGGGCTGCAACAAGCGGCACCCCGGATCCGGCTGCGCGGCGATCGGCGGGTTCAACCGGATACACGCGATCCTCGGCGCCAGCGACTCCTGCATCGCCACCCATCCTTCCGACATGGCCGTCGCGATGGCCGCGCTCGACGCGGAGATCGAGCTGCTCCGGGCCGACGGATCGGTACGCCGCGTCGCCATCACGGACTTCTACCGGCTGCCGGGCGATACCCCGCACATCGAGACCGTGCTGGCCCCCGACGAGATGATCATGAGCGTGGTGCTGCCCTCGCCCCCGCCGGGCCGGCAGATCTACCGCAAGGTGCGCGACCGGGCGTCGTACGAGTTCGCGCTGGTCTCGGTGGCCGCCATCGTCGCGGCCGATCAGGGAACGATCAGCGAGGCGCGCGTGGCGTTCGGCGGAGTGGCGCACAAGCCGTGGCGGTCCGTCGAGGCGGAGGACGCGCTGACGGGCCGTCCGGCCACGATGGCCACCTATCGGGACGCGGCCGAGGCGGCGATGCGCGACGCGGTCGGGCGGGGCGACAACGACTTCAAGATCGAGCTGGCCAGGCGCACGCTGTGCCGCACGCTGGCGCAAGCGGCCCAGGCGAGCTGAGGAGGCGAGATGATCGGGCAAGCCATACAGCGTGTCGACGGCCCGCTGAAGGTCGCCGGCCGGGCCGCCTACGCCTACGAGCACTGGGAGGCCGGCCAACCGCTCTACGGGTTCATCGTCGGCGCGACCATCGGCAAGGGCCGCATCATCGAAATCGACACCGAGGACGCCGAAGGCGCACCGGGAGTGCGCATGGTGATGACGCATCTCAACGCCCCGGAGCAGGGCATCCGTGATGAGTCCATTCCGTTCGAGTACTGGCGCGCCCAGCCGGTGCTGACCGGCCCGGACATCCACTTCTACGGCGAGCCGGTGGCGCTGATCGTCGCCGAGACCTTCGAACAGGCCCGGGCGGCGGCCGAGCTCATCGAGGTGGAGTACGCGGGCGGGCGGGGGCGGTTCGCCTTCGCCGAGCACGAAGGTGAGGCGTACGTCCCGAAAACGGTCAACGCCGGACTGCCCACGGACACGTCGGTGGGCGATTTCGATGCCGGATTCGATGGCGCGGCGGTCAAGGTCGACCAGCTCTACACGACGCCGTATGAGTTTTCCATGCCCATCGAGCCGAACGCGTGCCTGGTGGCACCGCGTGACGAGGACCTGATCGTCTACGTCAGCTCCCAGATCGTCGACGCGGCGCAGACATCGATCGCCAACACGCTGCGGATCGACCCGGCACGGGTCCACGTCTTCTCCCCCTTCGTCGGCGGCGGATTCGGATCCAAGCTGGGTATCCACGCCGAGACGATCCTGGCGGCGCTCGCCGCTCGCGAGCTGGACCACCCGGTCAAGGTCGCAATGACCCGGCAGCAGATCTTCCAGCTCATCGGCATGCGCTCCACATCGAGCCAGCGGGTCCGACTGGGCGCGGAGCGCGACGGACGGCTGGCCGCGATCGCCCATGACGTCACCATGCACACCAACCCGGACGTGGAGTACGCCGAGCAGACCGCGGCCACCAGCCGCAGCCTCTACGCCGCGCCCCACCGGCTCACCAGCCACCGGCTCACGCCGCTCGACCTGCCGCGTGGGACGGACGTCCGCGCGCCGGGCGAGGAACCGGGCCTGCTGGCGGTCGAGTCGGCGATGGACGAGCTGGCCGATACGCTCGGGATGGACCCGGTCGAGCTGCGGATCCGCAACGAGCCCACCCTCGACCCCGAGCGAGGCGTGCCGTACAGCGACCGTCATCTGGTCGAATGCCTGCGCGAAGGCGCGAGCCGGTTCGGCTGGGAGCAACGCCCCGCCACTCCTTCGAGCAGACGGGAGGGACGGTGGCTGGTCGGCTACGGGATGGCCGTGGCCATCCGGGTGCATCTCCAAGGGCCGGCCGCGGCGCGGGTGCGGTTGGAGGCGGACGGCACCGCCGTCGTCCAGACGGACATGACCGACATCGGCACCGGCACGTACACCATCCTGACTCAGGTCGCGGCCGGTGGGCTCGGCCTGCCGGCCGACCGGGTGCGCATTGAGCTCGGGCGTTCCGACAACCCCACCAGTTGGGGATCCGGTGGCTCCTGGGGCGCCGCGAACTCCAGCACCGCGGTGCACCGGGCGTGTGCGACGCTACGCGAGAAACTGCTGGCCGAGGCGCACGACGACGCGCGCTCCGCGCTGCGGGGCCTGGACCCGGCGGACGCCGTGTTCTCCGACGGCGACGTCCGCATCGGTGGCGCGTCGGAGCCGCTGAGCGAGCTGGTCGCACGCAACCACCCCGGCGGTGTGGCGGCAGAGGGCGAGACCCGCTTCATGGGCGATGAGCCCAACTACACCAACTACTCCATCCACACCTACGGAGCCCATTTCGCCGAAGTGGGCGTCGACGCGGACACCGCCGAGATCCGTCTGCGGCGGATGCTCGGCGTGTTCTCCGTGGGCCGCCTGCTCAACCCGAAGACGGCCCGCTCGCAACTGATCGGCGGCATGATCTGGGGCGTCGGCGCCGCCCTCGAGGAAGAGGCCGTCGTCGACCCACGCTCCGGCGCTTTCGTCAACCGGGATCTCGCGCAATACCTGGTGCCCGTCAACGCCGACATCCCCGACGTCGAGGCGGTCGTCCTGGACGGATACGACGACAAGGCCAACGTCCTCGGCGCGAAGGGCATCGGTGAGCTGGGCATCTGCGGGTCCGGTGCGGCGGTGGCCAACGCGGTGTTCAACGCCACCGGTGTGCGTGTCCGCGACTTCCCCATCACGCTGGAGAAGCTGTTGCCCGGGCTACCACCCATGGACGCCTGAACGCACGACGGCCGTGCCGATGTGTCGGCCAGTAGGCCCTGGCGGGGTGTTCTTCGGGCGCGGACGCATGGGTTCGACAGGACGGTCCCAACGGTCCCATTAGTGTGTGACATCGCGAAGGTCACCGACCGCCCCGGAGCTGCCATTTCATCGGTTTCCAGCGGGTCGACGACTACCAGGCTCCCCGCTGGCCCGACCAAACCGCTCCCCAGCAGTTCCACCTGGACTTCGACGTCGACGACCTGTACAAGGCCGAGGCTTGGCTACTGGATTTGGGCGCGGGCAAGCCGGATTACCAGCCGAATGAAGATCGCTGGCGGGTCCTCACCGATCCGGCTGGGCATCCCTTCTGCGTGGTCGCCAGAGGCTGACCCTGCTTCCAGCGGCTGGGCCGCTTGCGTTCTGTCCGGCGGATCATGTGAACCCCGTCCGCTGCACGAGGGCGCGTATCGAGTCGTGATCAGGCTGCGGGATTCACCCCGTGGCAAAGGCTGGTCACACCGTCAATTGGACAAGACGGGCACAACGGCGACAGCGACTCCCCTCGGTACGACGCCGCCCTCTAGAAGGAGCCGTAGGCGACCGCCGGTGCGTTCGACGACGTGGGCGGGTCGGCTGCCGGTCGCCGATCGGCTCGGTGGTCGCGGAGGCCGCCGCGGCGACGGCGTCATGCGCCGGAGCCGCCCACGGCCGGTCGCTGGAGGCGGCCGACCAGGGCGGCCATGCTCCGCGCGGTCCTGAAGTTGTCCATCTGGAGATCCCCGCCGCGTACGGCAATGCCGTACGTCCGCTCCAGGTGCACCACCAGCTCCATGGCGAAGAGCGAGGACAGCCCGCCGGAGCCAAAGACGTCCATGTCGGCCAGCCAGGTTTTCCCGGTACGCAGTTCGAGGAACCGCAGTAGTTCCGTCTCGATGTCGCCGGGGTCGCCCAAGGGCTCCGGAACCGCACGGTCCGATGACATGGCCATGCCCATTTCTCCCTCGTACTCGTAGAAGCGCCTTCGATCCGCCCCGGGGCCTCGTCGTCCGGCCGGCGCCGTCAAGGTCGACCGGCGACGCCGCCATCCCGTGTGCCCTGTCGCCTGCGCTCACTCCTCCGAGCGGCTCATCTCGGTGCGCTCGGGCCGCGGTGGGATCAGGTCACCCGCGGGTTCCGTGTAGAACTGCTGCGCCCACTGCCGGTACCGGCCGATTGGACCGTCGCCCTTGGCGAGCCGGGGGCGCGCGACGTGCTCCTGGTGGTGCCACATCAGCAAGTCCGCGCCGGTGTCGACGCTGCCCACCCGTTGCAGGACTTCGCTGAGCAACCGGGCCAGGGGCATCACCGCCGGGCGTCCCAGCCAGTCCGGCACCCCGGGGAGTCCGTTCAGCTCCAGCTTCGTGCCGAAGCGGACCTGCATCCGCCCCGGGGCGGTCGGGGTCGCGTGGAGCATCACATAGAGGCTTCCCGCGCCCGCGGGCAGGACCGTCCGCGCCGCGATGGTGGCCAGTCCGATCACCGTGAGCGTGTAGGACTGGTGGAACCCCCGCATCATCGTGTTGCGGGCCATCGCGGTGACCGTGCTGACCGGTTCCCCCGTCACCGGCAGGCCCTCGATGTCGACCTCCTCCAGACCGTGCAGGGCCGGCAGATGGCCCCAGTCGAAGGCGTTCTCGATGACGTCCTGCGGGTGACCGGCGATGTCGAACGTGCCGTGGCTGAACGGCTGCCGGTCGTCCATCGGGAAGAGCGGGACGTCCCACTGCGGGGGCATGCCGAGGGCGTGCCACCACACGTAGACCGAGCCGTTGGCCTCGCACACCGGGTACTGCGTGAGCGACGCCTTCGGCGGCGGCTGGTCGTAGCCCGTGCGCACGCAGGCACCGGACGGGTCGAACGCGAACCGGTGGAAGGGGCAGACGATGTCCTCGCCCTCGACCGATCCGCCGACGCCGAGATGGGCTCCGAGGTGCGGGCACTGGGGCCGGACCGCCCGCAGCACACCCTTGGCCGTCCGGTAGAGGACGACCTCGGCGCCCGCGAGCCGCCGGGTGGTGAGGGACCCGGCCCGCAGCTCGTCGCTGAAGGCCAGGCAGAACCACCCGTTCGGGTAGGGCCGCGAGGGAGCGTGCAGGGCGTCGGCCGGCTCCGCGGCGTGCAGGCTGATCTCCCGGGAGCCGAGCAACTGCTTCACCAGGGGCTTGAGGTGAGGCCTCATGGGATCACTTCCCGTGCTTCACCGGGCAGGCGGCGGCGCCCGGCTGGGTGGACGGCTGGACGGAGGCGGACAGCGGTGCGGCGGCGGCGTGCTCCGCGTCGCCGGGGTCGGCGGACCGCCGCTCGGTGAGCCGCAGGCGCAGTCCCCGTGAGCTCAGGCTGGTCTCCACCTTGGGCTGGAACGGCTGGTCACCGACCGGGGACAGCTCCCAGCGGTCGACGATGGCGGTCAGCGCCAGGATCGCCTCGGTGAGGGCGAACTGGTCCCCGATGCACTTACGGGCACCGGCGCCGAACGGGATGTAGGTGGCCCGGCGGTCGGGCTGGGCGTCGAGCCAGCGGTCCGGGTCGAACCGGTCGGGCTCGTCGTAGAGGTCGGCCCGGCGGTGCAGAAGGTAGGGGCTGAGCACGATGGTGCTGCCGCCCTTGAACCGCACGCCGCCCAGTTCGGCGTCCTCCCGGACGACACGGGTCATCATCCAGGCCGGCGGATACAGCCGCAGCGTCTCGGTCACCACCCGGGAGGCCAGGCCCAGCGAGGGCAGATGCGCGGGGTCGAGCTTCCCGCCCGCCAGGACCTGGTCGGTCTCGGCCTTCAGACGGTGCTGGACGTCCGGGTTCGTCGCGAGCAGGTGCAGCGCCCAGGCCAGGGTGATGGCCGTGGTCTCCATGCCGCCGAGGAAGAACGTGAGGGCCTCGTCGGCGAGTTCGGCGTCGTTGAGCTGCCGTCGGCCGTCCTCGCTCTCCTCGTCGACCGCGGCGACCAGCGTGGAGAGCAGATCGGCGTGGTCGGTCGGATCGGCCCGCCGCTCGGCGATGATCTCCGCGATGGTGGCGGCCAGCCGGGTGCGGGCGTCGTCGTAGCGCCGCTTCTGCCGGGTCGGCAGCCGCCGCAGCAGGGCCGGGGTCATCATCCGGCGGAAGAACGCGCTCACGATCACCGCGGTGTCGGCCAGGCACCGTTGCATGGTCTCCGCCGGCAGCGCGCCGCTGAACATCGTCTCCATGGTGGCCCGCGTGGTGAGCGTCATCATCTCCTGGGTGACGTCGAGGACGTCGCCGTCCCGCCAGGAGCCCGCCTTGGCGGCGGCCGCCCGCGCGAACACCGTGCCGTACCCGGCGAGGCGGGTCGGGTGGAACGAGGGCTGGCACAGCCGGCGCTGCCGCCGGTGCAGGGGATAGGCGCAGGTGGACAGGCCGTCGCCGATCACCTCGCGGATCCGGTCGTAGATCGGGCCGCCCTTGTCGAAGGTCCGGTCGTTCAGGAACACCTGCCGGGTCAGGTCGGGATCGCAGATCATCACGGCGGAACTCGGGCCGAGCCGGACGCGGACCATCTCGCGGTATCCGGACAGCGACATGATGAACGCCAGCGGATCACGGAGCAGCGGCAGCGCGTGGCCCAGCAGCGGCCACGCCCGCGGGGCGAGCGGCACCGACCCGGCGGAGGCCGTACTCGTGTCTGTCATGGAGAACCTCACTTCTTCGTTGAGTGGCCGTCCGGCACCGCGGTGACGGGATCGCGGGTGATCTCCAGCAGCGCGGTGGTCCAGCGGAAGCCGAGCCCGAAACTCACGACGAGGACCCGTTCTCCGGCCCGCAGTGTGCCGGAGCGGAACTCCCGGTCGAGCGCGAGCAGGACGTCGCACGGTCCGCAGTGGCCGAGGTGCCGGCCGAAGGTCCAGCTGGTGTCGGCGGCCCGCAGGCCCAGCGGCGCACCGCCGAGCAGCAGGTCGAGCACCTCCGCCCCGATCGCGATGGGCACCACGCGCGCGATGCCCTCCGGCCGGACGCCGGTCTCCTCGAGGACGGTCTCGACACAGCGGCGCGTGGACTGCCGCAGCGCGTCGATGTACGGCATGAATCCGGTCTCCTCGACGAGGAGCGGCCGGCCGCTGCCGTCGGCCGCCGTCCGGGCCCGGGTCAGCACCTCCAGTTGCGGCTGCGCGGCCTGGTCGGTCGCCAGCAGCCGCGCGAAGCCCGTCCCCCGGGTGAGGACGGCGGCGGCGCCGGAGTCACCGGCCAGATGCCCCATCTCCGATACGTGGCCCCACCGCTCGGGCCGGAACCGGACACCGGCGGTCACCAGCGCGGCCTTCGCGGCCGGTTTGGCGGTGAGGTGTTCGGCCGCGGTGACCAGCGCGGCTCCCCCGCCGTCGCTGGCGGCACCCAGCTCGATCGCGTTGGTGTCCGGTCCGCCGAGCACCCGCAGCAGATAGGCCGAGGGCGCGTAGTGGTCCTCGTCCTGGAAGTTGGCGTGCACCAGCAGGCTCAGGTCGGCGCCCGTGACGTCCGCGTGGCGCAGTGCCTTCAGACCGGCGCGGGCGGCCATCTGCGACGGCGTGCTGTCCGTGGAGACGGCGGCCGAGGTGAATCCGTTGAGCGCGACCAGGGAGGGCGGCCCGTTGTCCACCGGCTTGTCCCACGGCTCGTGTTTCTGCCGGATCGGCGGTATCCACGCACCGGTCCCGGCGATCGTGATGTCCTGCCACAACACTGCTGTCTCCTCGGCTGTCACGAATCGGCTGTCAGGAACGGACCGGTCGTGGCGCGTCGCCGCGGGGCCGGACGAGTTCTCCGCTGTGGTCCAGGGCGTGTGCGCTGACCCCGGATATCCGGGCCAGCACCTGCCCGTCACCGGTCAGCGCGGTCAGCTCCCCGGTGGCGAAGTCGCAGTGCAGCCGGATGACCGGATGCAGCGCGCTGAGCCGGCAGTCGTCGCCCGGGCCGCCCAGGTCGACCTCGTCGAGCCCGGCCATCGGCCCGACCAGCGGTGGCAGGTCACCGCGCGGCGGCAGCAGCAACAGGTGCACCATCGCGTCGAGCAGGATCGCCGGTACGGTCATCCCGGCCAGGACCGGAGACCAGGCCGTGTGGTCCAGACGGAACCTGGCGCTGTTGCCGTCCGGCCCGCGGGCGTAGTCACCGGTACCGGCGAACGGTCCGGTGAGCGAGATCGGCGGATCCGGGGAGTACACCGGCATCGCGAAGTCGGGTTCGGGTTCGTGGCCCGAGAAGTCGGGCGGTCCGGCGAGCGCCGGGAAACGGTCCGCGAGCAGCACCCGCGTCTCGCACAGCAGGTCGTCGAAGCGCAGTACCTTGCCGTTCTTGCCGATCCGGTGTGCCGTGATCCGGACGGCCACCTCGGCGCGGTCGCCCACACGGCTCACGACCCGGGCCTCCACCGCGACGGTGCGCATCGGCCCGGCGAGCCGGACCGTGATCGACGACCGGCAGACGAGACCGCGGAACCCGGTGACCCGCAGTCCGGGACAGAGGGTGGCCGCCGCCGCGGCCGCCGCCTCCAGGGTGAACGTGCCCGCGAGCGTGTATTCACCGTTGACCTGGTGATGACGCATCCACCGGCCGTCCCGCTCGGCGAGGGTGCCCGGATCCCAGGTCTTGGTGAACACGGCCCAGTCGTCGCCCCGGTACAGCACACCGTCGAGCAGCGGTGTGGTCAACTCCGGGTCCGGCGGGGCCGGATCCGGCGCGTCCGGGGCCTCGGTCCGCGGCTCGGCGCGGGAGCCGTGGGTGCTGATGCCGCGCCGGGCCAGCAGGACGCGTTCCTCCTCCCGGATGAAGAACGCCACTCCGCCCGCCGGGGGCCGGGTCACCGCGGACAGGAACTGCGCACGTCCCTGCGCGGTGCTGATGTAGGCGTCCATCTTGTTGCGCTTGAGGGTCTCCCGCATGGTGACGCTGCTGGCGACGCCGACTTCGCGCCAGCCGCTCCACAGGACCGCGATCTCGTGGCGGCCCGCCGGCCCGTGCCGCTGTGCCCTGGCGCTCGCGTACGCGAGGTACTCGTTGACGGCGCAGTAGTCGATGTCGCCGGGCGCGGGGGCGAGCGTCGCCAGGGTGCTGAAGTTGCACCAGATCCGGGGGGCGCGTCCGGCCAGGGCGCGCTTCAGGTTGCGGTAGCCGGTCGCCTTGGTGGCCCGCACGGCCCGGAAGTCCGTGAGGGTCTTGGCGTGCAGCGCACGTGAGCGCAGGTCGAGGACGGTGTTGATGAGCAGGTCGATCCGTCCGTGCCGGTCGAGGATCTCGCCGAGGACGGCGGTGGTGCGTCTCGCGTCGAGGACGTCGCATACGCGGTGGTGGACCCGGTCCGGGCCGCACAGCTCCGCCAGCCGTCGCACCGTACGGCGCACCTCCAGACGCGCCTCGGCCTTCTCGTAGGCGACGCGCAGCTCGCGCACGGAGGCGTCGGGACGCCTTCGGCGCTCGGCGGCCATGAACTCGGCCTGCGATGGCAGTGAATCGTCGGTGTCCGGCAGCGGGGTGCGGCCGATGACGTACACATGGGGCCGGTCGGTGCCGTGGGCCACCTCGTGCAGCAGCTCGGGAGTGATCCCCCGGGCGCCGCCGAAGGCGACCACGACCGCGCCGGAGGGCAGCGGGACGCCGTCGGACGGGGACACGGGGTCGTCGGCCACGGCCAGGGCCAGCCACTCGTCCCCGCGGCAGGCCAGCGTGTGGGTCGGCACCTGGGCGGCGCCCGCCCGCGCCAACTGGCCCAGGGCGGTCGCCGCGTCCACCGCGTCGCTGATCAGGGTCAGTCCGCCGCACTGCGGCACCTCGGCCCGCACGGAGCGGACGAGACCGGTGAACAGCCCGCTGAGCGGGGGCGGCAGATCGTCCGGCACCGCTCCGAGCAGCAGCGCGGCGAGCGAGCCGCCGGAGCGCAGCGCGGGCAACGCCGCCTGGAGCGTGGTGAAGGCGAGGTCCTGGAGGTCCTCCATCCGGGCGGCCTCGGCCTCCTCGCACCCGTCGTCGTCCACGGGCAGCCGGGACAGCACCCGGATGTGGCGCGGGACGAACGGCAGGCCGGTCAGTGCGCCGGGCGCGTCCTCCGGCGGCACATGGGCGGCGCCCGCGACGCCGGGCCGCGGTGACCAGACGGAGGTGTCCGGGCCGGTGACCGCGGCGGCGAGGTCCGGGGCGTCGGTGATGACGACGGTGCCCGGCGGGATCGACGGCGTGGCGGGCTCGGTCGGCGGCGGGTCGGTCGGCACGAGCCGGAAGGTCTGACGGCGGCCGGTGAACTCCTCGGCGTGTTCGGCACCGGCCGGTTCCGACGCGGCGTGCGCGGACACTGCGTTCGCGGACCCGGTGTGCTCGGACCCGGTGTGCTCGGACCCGGTGTGCTCGGACCCGGTGTGCTCGGACCCGGTGTGTTCCACCCCGGTGTGTTCCGGGTCGGCGCGTTCCGGTTCGGCACGTTCCGGGTCGGCACGTTCCGGGTCGGCTTGCTCCTGTTGGGCCTGCTCCGGGCCGGTGAGCGCGTCCCGCTTCCCCGTCTCCCGCCGGTCCGCTCCGGGATCGTCGTCCCGCGGGCCCGCGGGCGGGGTGAACCGGATCAGCGGCGAGCCCGTGGCGGCGGGCCGGACCACGGTGTCCGTCTCCGTGACGACGGCCTTGAGAACCGTCAGCAGGGCGTCCAGGGAGAGATAGGTGTGTCCGGTGCCGGCCAGCACGGGAAGGGCGTGCGACGACGTGACCGGGTGCCGGGGGTCGGCGACGGCGACCTCGGCGGAGAGCGTGCCCAGGACGGGAAGTCCGTGCTCCAGCGCGGTCGAGCGCCGGGTGACCGCCAGGACCGCGGCGCCTTCCGCGATGGACCGGCCCTCCGGCGCCAAGTGGGCGAGGTGCCGGTCCCAGCCGCTGATCGGCCGCAGGCACACGGCGCCGACGAGGGCGAGGTCGCAGGCCCGGTGCCGGAGTTGACGCAGGGCCAGGTCGACGGCTGTGTGCGCGGAGTCCCGCTGGGAGTAGACGCTGGTCCCCAGGCCCTGGAGGTCGTAGTAGTTGGCGGCCCGGCCCGACAGGATGCAGGAGACCGCGCCGGTGAAGTCGTCCTCGTTCAGATCGCCGGGGATCACTCCCTTGGCCTCCGCCATGCCCTTCGCGAGGTACTCCTTGAGCACCTCGGCCTGCGCCGGGTCGGGCAGCAGGTCGAACGCGGTGGCGCACTCGGCGGCGTGCACCCGCAGCGCCGCCTGGGTGTTGTGCGTGGTCGGCAAGGTCGAGCCGATGACGATCGCCGTGGTGGGCCGCAGGCTCGTGCCCGGCTCGCCGAGCTGTTCCAGCAGCGGGCCCAGCGCCTGGAGCACCATCAGGTGGGCGGCGTCCATGTGCCGCATCGTCAGCGGCGGGATGCGCACGTCACGCGGGGAGGGCAGGGGGTACGGGGTGCCGAAATCGGGCTCCGGGAGGGGCCCGTCGCCGCGGAGCCAGGCGGGTACCTGATCGGGCTCCAGGCCGGGAAGGTGGGTGTTCCAGCCCACGACGACCAGGTCCTCCGTGTCGTCGCGTACGTCGACGCCCTGCCTCCGCGCGGGGACGGACCGTGGCACGTGGTCGGACAGGACCACGTGCGCGTCCGCCCCGCCGAGGCCGAACGACGACACCCCGACGACCCGTGGTCGCGCCCCGCCGGACGGCCAGGGAGCGTCCTTGACCGGCACGGTCAGCCGCTCGCCGTCGCCCAGCAGCGGATGCGGATCGGTGACCACGGGCTGGCCGGGCACCGCTCCGCGTTCGAGGGCGACCAGCGCGTGTGCGACCGAGACCAGGCCCGCCAGAACCCCGGTGTGCCCGAAGACCTGCTTGTTCGACGTCAGCAGACACGTCCGCTCGCCCGGCCCGAGCCGGGACAGCAACGAGCGGAGTTCGATCTCGTCGCCGACCGGCGTTCCGGTGCCGTGCGCCACGACCCAGTCCACGTCGTCGGCCTCGACGCCCGCGTCCGCCCAGGCACGGGCGATCGCCAGCTCCTGCCCGCGCGTGGCCGGGGCGTGGATGCCCTTGCCCCGCCCGTCGGCGGCGAGTCCGGTGCCCCGGATGACGCCGAGCACCCGGTCGCCGTCCGCGACGGCCCGCGCGTACGGCTTCAGGACGAGCGCGACGGCGCCCTCGCCGATCAGGGTCCCGTCGGCCGCCCGGTCGAAGGGCCGTACCCGGCCGCTCATCGAGATGCCCTGGGCCCGGCAGAACAGCGTGAACCCGATCGGCTCGATCACCGAGGTGCCACCGGCCAGCGCCACGTCGCAGGAGCCCTCGCGCAGCGCCTTGACCGCCGCATCCAGGGCGAACAGCCCGCTGGCACAGGCCGCGTCGAGGGTCAGGTGCTGTGTATCACCGGGGATCAGCCCGCGCAACGCGTTGCGGACGACGGACGCGGGCAGGTAGGACTGCGGGTCGCCGCCGTCACCGCCGTACTGCGCGCTGATCGCGTGGTCGGCAAGCTCCGCCAGCCAGTCGCCGTCCCGGTCGGCAGGGATCGCCTCGCGCACCATGCGCTTGTACTCGTCGCCGAGGACGATGCCCTGGGGGCCGAGCCCGGTCTGGTCGTGGATGCCGGTGGTCGCGGTGAGCCAGCGGTCGGTCGGACGCCGGCGCACCCCCGCCAGAGCCTGGACGGCACAGTGCCGCAGCCAGCGGGTGGTCCGCGGCCAGCCGGGGTGTCCTATGTTCCCGTCCGGTTCGACCATTGAGGCGGGGTCCGGCACGAAGTCGTGGAGGTATCCGGCCTCGCGGACGTAGAAGGCGTCGGTCTCCTCGCGGGTGGGAGCCCAGAAGTGCTTCAGGTCGAAGGCGGACGGCTCGCTGGAGAGCAGGACGCCCTCCCGCAGCCGGTCCCAGAACTCCGCCGGGTTGTTGGCCCCGGGCAGTGCCAGGCCGAGTCCGACGACCGCGACGGCACCGGGGTCCGCCTCCACCGACCGGTCCGGCACCTCGTCCGACACCGGGGTCACCACTGGCCGAGGTGTTGGGGGCGGTGCGGGTGCGGTTGGCGCGGGGACGGATGGTGCGGACGCCGACGGCACGGGCGCGGGGGCGGACGCGGATGGCGCGGGGGCCGATACGGCCGCGGGTGGCGCCGACGCTGTCGGAACCGATGCCGACAGGACCGGGCGGCGGGCGGGCTTGCTCACCTGGTCGGCCAGCCTGCTGTGCAGTCGCAGGCCCTGCATCCCGCCGATGCTGATACCACCGTCGGCGACGAGGGTCTGCCCGGTGATGAAACCGGCGTCCTCGTGGAGGAGGTGCACGATCAGCCGGGCCGCCTCCGGCGTCGAGAGCGTGCGGTTCATCAGTTCGTCGACCGCATCCGCGCCGCCGACCGTCGCCGGGCCGTCGAGGTTCACGATGATCTCGCTGGCGACGGAGCCCAGCAGCACGGTGTTGACCCGGATGCCCTGGCCGACCAGTTCCAGCGCGAGATAGCGGACCAGCGACTCCAGGGCCGCCTTGGTGACACCACCGGGACCGTAGCCCGGAACCGGCTGGTGCGCCCCGACGCTGGACAGGCAGAGGATGCTCGCGCCCTCCCGTCCCGTCATCAGCTCGGCCGCCCGGCGCGAACAGTGGTAGGCCGCCATCACGTTGGTGGACCACGCCCGCTGCCAGTAGGTGTCGTCGATGTCGAACAGGGGCAGGAACGCCCCGCCCGCGGCGTTGTTGATCAGGATGTCCAGGCCACCGTGGCGCTCCTGGACCAGGTCGAACATCCGGTCGATCTCGCTGGTCTTGGCCACGGAGGCGCGGATGAACTCGCAGCTCTGGCCGGCCTGTTCCAGTTCCTCCTGGAGCAGCTTCGCCTGGTCGACCGAGTGGAAGTAGTTCACGATCACATGGGCGCCGCCCTGCGCCAGGCGGCGCACGATGTCCGCGCCGAGGCTCTTCGCGGCGCCCGTTACGAGGGCGATCTTGCCCCGCAGGCTGTCGTCCGTCACCCGGCGGCCTCCGCCCGGCCCTGTACGACGCCCTCCGCGATCCGACGCAGCGTACCGGCGGTCAGCAGCGAGGTGTTCGACCTCAGATCGGGCAGGTCGTACCGCTCGGAGACCCGGCCGAGCAGGGTGACCTGCTTGAGCGACTCCACACCCAGCTCGGACTCCAGACCATCGTCCTCGCCGAGCAGGTCCGGCGGGTAGCCCAGGAAGTCACCGTAGAGCGTGCGCAGCTCGGCCAGCACCGTTTCGTAGTCCAGCCCGGCGGACGGCGGGGCGACCGCGTCCACCGGAGCGGCCGACGCGACAGGAGCGGCCGGAGCATGGGCGGCGACCGGAGCGGGCGGAGCGTAGGAAACGGCCGGAGCGGGCGGAGCGGCGGGGATGACCGGAGCGGCCGGGGCGGCGGGGATGACCGGAGCGGCCGGGGCGGGCGGAGCGGCGGGCTCCGCGTAGTACGCCGGGGCGGCGGGCACGGGCACGGAGACCCGGGCCGGCGCCTCGGCGACGGCGACCGCCGAAGGCGGGCCGGCCGGTTCGGGCGCGCTCACCCGCGCGGAGGGCAGGAGCCTGTCGCTCGGCCGTACCGGCGGGCGCGAGTAGAACGGGCCGATCGCCGTGGACTCCTCGGCCCACGCCCGGACGGCTCCGACCGGATCGCTCTCGCTGAGCGGTACGACACACCGCACACCCGGGACCGACGCCTCGACGAACTTGGTGACGACCGGCCACTCCCCGCACTCGACGAAGACGTCGGCACCCGCCGCGTGCAGCTCGCGGACCGTCTGCAGCATCCGGACCCGGGCGGTGAGCGCACCGGCGACCAGGTCGACCGGGTCGTCGTTGCCGACGTCCCTCCCCAGCCAGGGGGAGCGCACTCGCCAGCGTCCGGAACCGTACGCGACCCTCGGCGCGGTCGCCCGGAGATCCCGCGCGGCCTGCGCCATCGCCGGAGTGTGCGTCGGGTGTGGTACGTCCAGGGGAAGGCTCGGCCAGCCGAGGGCGTCGGCGACCCGCTCCACATGCCGGATCAGTTCCTCGGGCCCGCTGATGACGCTCTGTCGAGGGGCGTTCTCGCAGGCCAGTACCAGGTGGGGATGGTCGATCAGCCCGGCGAGCGACTCCGCCCGCCGGCCGTCCACGCCGACCGCGAGCATCTTCCCCCGCCAGCTCTGCCGGGTCAGCGCCTGAGACCGGGCCACCGCCAGGCGCGCGGCGTCCTCCACCGGCAGGTGGCCCGCGGCGGCGAGGGCCCACAGCTCCCCGATGCTCTGTCCGACGATCGCGATGGGCTCGACACCTTCGGCGACCAGCATGTGGTGCGTCGCGAGGCTGACGGCGAAGATCTCCAGATACTGGACCTCGGGACCGCGCCGGTCGCTCGTACCGTTGTCCTCGATCAGCCTGGTGCTGATGTCGGGCAGCCCCAGGCCCCCGGCTGCCTTGTCGATGCGGGACAGCGCGTCACGGACGGTCTCGTAACGGTCGTGGAGGTCGCGAAGGACGCCCCCGCGCGGAGCGGCCACAGTTCCGGGCATGACGAAGACAGCATCCACCTGTGCATCACCCTCATTTCGGTCCCGGCCTCCGGCGAGGCCTCATCCGCCGACCGGGTTCCGAAACGCCATGGCGGCGCGACAAAACCCGCG
The DNA here is from genome assembly GCF_000147815.2 of Streptomyces violaceusniger Tu 4113. Taxonomy (NCBI): domain Bacteria; kingdom Bacillati; phylum Actinomycetota; class Actinomycetes; order Kitasatosporales; family Streptomycetaceae; genus Streptomyces; species Streptomyces violaceusniger. The sequence goes on from NC_015957.1 coordinate 5,549,849, forward strand.
GCAATAGGTTCACTTACTGCGCTATACCGGAGTGGTGGGTCCAGCGAAATGGACCCCGGGCAGAAATTTGTTTCCCTGCGCATTTCGCGTCGTACGGGGCCCTCATTTACGGTATCCGGGCCTCTTCCGGAGCGGCAATGATGTTCAGGCCACTAGTTTCAGCCTAAATCGATCATGCATTTCGATCTGGCCAATCACGCATAGGCGCCCTTGCCGCCGCGCGAGGTCGCATGCTAGTTCCGGCCGCCCCGCCGCAAAAGCGGTCACCCCATGACCGTTTCATCCCGATTTACTTTCGGGCATTCGTGCACGATTCAACCGCAGGAGGGCCTACTTTGACGATCCGACGCGACCCGGACCGATCGCACGGCCAGGGCCGGTCGCGTGCCGTGGCCCGCCCGGCCCGGTCCGTCCGTTACGTTCACCATTTCGTTATTCGGCCAATCAGCCGACATATGAGACGGGTCATGTTTACCGGCGACACCGCCGAACGACCAACGGAACGGCGGCTTTTCGACGGCGGCCCGCGGGCCATGACCATGCCGCCTCGATGACCTGATTCCGGCGGCAGAGACAAGCCGATGTCCGGCAGGCCGGAGGGACCGTCGTCGAGACCGGCGATCCGCCATGGCGTTCCGGCAGGTGAGCACGGCGACCACGGAACGGAGCGATCACACCCGCCTCGGCTTCCGCACCCTCCTCGACCACGGACGGATGCGCGGGGCGACCCCCGGCCATCGACGCGTACGCGGACGCGCGCATCCTGCCTACGACAGCGGCAGAAGCCGCTGGGGCAGCGAAACAACGGTTCTGCTCGGCTGAATTACGGGTCAAGTCAGCGGCCCCGAGACGACCCGAAACGCCGGTCACGAATTGTCACTTACCTTTATCAGCGTGCAACGTGCCCCCGACGACGGGCGGCCGCACGCGCGACGTTCAGTAATAGGATCGGCAACCGCTCAGCGGGATGTGCGAGCCTCCGCATCAGGCGTTTCACCCTTGAACTTGGGCGGTACGCAGAACCGTGAGAGACCCGCGGCGGCCAGGTAGGCGAGTGCGCCGATGGCCATGCTGGTGCGCAGCCCCTCGCCGTAGTCGGCAGCCGTGGCCAGCAGGGTGCCACCGAGCGCCACGCCGATGGCGCTTCCGAGCTGCCGGGTGGTGTTGAACAAGGCGGAGGCGGTCCCTGAGTACGCCGGGGGCGCGGCGCCCATGACGGTGGAGGCGGAACCGGTGAGTGCGAAGGAGGTGCCGAATCCCGCCGCCATCATCGGGGCCACCAGCAGCGGGTAGGCGGGGTCGGCCCCGGCCGCGACCCAGCCGGCCAGCCCCAGGCCCGCCAGAAGCATGCCGGTGAACACCAGCGGACGGTCGCCGGTCGCGCGGGCCAGCCGCCCGGACAGAACGGAGGCGAACATGGTCATCGCCACCGCGGGGAACAGCGCCAGGCCGGTGACGAGGGCGCTGTAGCCACGCTGGTGCTGGAAGTCCAGGCTCGCGGTGAACACCATGCCGTAGAAGCCGAAATTGAACAGCAGGCCGATGACGGCACCGCCGCCCAGCGCACGCGAGCGCAGCAGGCTCGGCGGAACGGCGGGCGAGCGGGCCAGCCGCTCGCGCACCAGGAACGCCATCACGGCCAGTACGGACAGGCCCACCCCGCCGCGGACGGCCGGATCGGACCAGCCACGCCGGCCGGCCTCGTTGAGCGCGGCGGTCAGCGAGGCCACTGCCGCCACCACCGCGCACTGCGCCGGCCAGTCCAGAGCCCGGCCGGTGAGCCGGTCGGAGGGTGCCACGTGGCGCAGCGTCAGCGCCAGGCAGGCGACGCCGACGGGCAGGTTGATGAGGAACACCCACCGCCAGCCCACGGTGGAGACCAGCAGTCCGCCCAGCAGCGGCCCCGCCGAGGCCGCGATGCCCGCGATGGAGCCCCATACGCCGAAGGCCCGCGAGCGGGCGGCCGGAGCCGGATATGCCTGCTGGAGAAGGGCCAGTGAGCCGGGCACGATCAACGCCGCGCCGAGGCCCTCCACCCCCCGGGCGGCGATCAGGACGGGCGTACTCGGCGCGAATGCGCACGCGGCCGAGGACATGGTGAACACCACTACGCCGGTGCAGAAGATCCGGCGGTTTCCCAGCCTGTCCCCCAGCGCGCCACCGCTCAACAGGAACCCGGCGAAGACCAGGGTGTACCCGTCGGTGATCCACTGGATGCCGGTGAGCGAAGCCGACAGCTCCCGGCCGATCACCGGCACGGCCACGTTGATGACCGTCACGTCCAGGATCACCATGAAGTACCCGGCACACACGGCCAGCAGCGGGACCCAGTACCGCAGGCCGGTCACCGGGCCGGACTCGGAAGAGGACGCGGGCTCGCCGCCACCGGCCGACTCCGCGAACGTCACGTCCCCGACTCCGTCCCGCTCACGAAGGCTCTACGACAAAAGGCAGAATAGGGGATAAATAGAGCACCAGAGGGAATCAGCGGCCCGGATCACGCTGTGGATACTGGCCACGTGGCCCACCCTCGCGAAGATCCACGCTCCCTCCCCATCGAACTACGGCCCTACCTGGAGGAACTCATCCGGCGCACCCGCACGGTGTGCGGGCCTCATCTGGCGAGTGTCGTCGCGGTCGGCTCCCTCGCGCTGCGGGACTATCGGCACGGGCGCAGCGACGTCGATGTGACGGTCGCCGTGGAGCCGTCACTGCCCGGACCGACCCTGCACGACCTGGCCGGGGCCCTCACCCACCCCCACCTGCACTGCCCGGCGGCGGGCCTGGAACTGGTGGTCTACGGAACGGATTTCCTCAGCCGCCCCTCCGGTGCGGCCGGGTACCTTCTGGACCTCAACACCGGCCCGCTGCTGCCGGATCGGGCCGACTTCGACGCGATACGGTCGCCGGCGTTCTGGTACGTCATCGACCGGTCCGTCGCCCATCAGAACAGCGGACCCGGCTCAGGGCCGCAGCAGGATGCGGATGGGGTTGCCCTCCCGGTCACGCAGTCGGCGGATGGCCTCGTTCACGTCCTCCAGTGGCAGGATCGCGCTGACCGACCCGGAGATGTCCAGACGGCCCCGGGCGGTCAGCTCGACCAGGTCCTCCAGATGTTCCATGCGATACCCGGTGTGCCCGATCACGGTGTGGCGGTTGCGTACGAAGTGGAGTTCGGGACCGACGGACAGGGGGTCGGGAGAGATGCCGACGAGCACCAGGCGGCCCCGATGGCCGAGGGCACGCTCCGCCTGGGTGAAGGAGGGCGTACGGCCGACGCAGTCGAAGGCGACGTCCAGGCCCTTGCCCGCCGTGATCTCCTTCAGCCTGGCCCGGGCGTCCTGGTCCGTCGGGTCGAGCGCGAAGTCGGCGCCCAGGGCGAGGGCGCGTTCGCGTGCGGCGGGCAGGGGGTCGAGGGCGACGATCGGGGAGGCGCCGCAGATGCGGGTCAGCTGCACGAGGTGGGTGCCCAGGCCCCCCAGCCCCCAGATGCCCACGGATTCGGCGGACCGCAGCTGGGCGGTGTCGATGGCGCCGTACGGGGTGGACACGGCGTCGGCGAGCACGGCGGCGTGTTCCAGGGGTACGGAGTCGGGCACGGCGATGAGCGTGGTGGCGTCGGTCAGTACGTACTCGGCCCAGGCCCCGTCGTAGTGGAAGGCCATGACCTGGAGGTCCTCACAGGTGTTCGTGCCACCGCCGAACCGGCAGGCGGGACATGTGCCGCAGGCCTTTCCCGCGCCCAGGACCACCCGGTCGCCCGCCTTCCAGTGCCCGGCGCCGTCGCCGACCGCCGCCACCACGCCCGACGCCTCGTGCCCGGGGGTGACCACCGGCAGCCGGGGTGCGATGTGGCCGTCGAGCTGGCTCAGGTCCGACTGGCAGATGCCGCACGCGGCCACCTTGACCACGACCTCGCCCGCTCCCGGCCGGGGCACGGGCACATCCTCAACCGTGAGCGTGCCCGCTGCCGCATCGAACCGCGCCGCGCGCATCGTGGCCGGGAGGGCGTCCGCCACCGCGTCAGCCGTTGAGTGCGCGCCGGAGCGTATCGGTCCTGCGTCCAAGGTCATCCGTCGTTCCTTTCAGGTGCTTCGCCGGGTGGAGCGGCCACCGCGCCAATACGGGACGGCGAGTGATCATGATGCCGCACGCAGTCTGCCGTATGTGGCGCACCCACCGGCAAGCTCTGAGACCCCGTCACCGCTGCGCGTCGCGCAGCAGAGTGTCAACGGTGCGGTCGACGAAGGTGGTGAGTTCCTGAGCGTCGTGGCGCCCGAAAGTGGAGGTCCACAGGGCGAAGCGGCCGAAGAGGGCGGACCACAGGAGGATCGCGGTCTGCTCGGCACCATCCGGCCAGCGCAGCCCTTCCTGTTCACATGCCTCGATGGCATCGACCCACTGCCGCCACAGCAGGCGGGCCGGGTGGGTCTGGCCGGGCTCGCCGAAGCTGGACGAGTTATGACCGAACATCAGGCGGATGACACCGCGCTCGGTGCGGGCGAAGGTACAGAAGGCGTTCGCCTGGGCGCGGAGGCGTTCGCCGGCGTCGGCTCCGTGGTCGGCGGCCTGGGCGTCGGCGTCGCGCATGGCCGCGACGACACGTTGGTAGCCGTCCTCGGCGACGGCGCGCGCGAGCTGGTCCTTGTCGGCGAAGTGCAGATACACGCTCTGGGCGGCGATGCCGACTTCGCGTGCGACCTCCCGGAGGGACACCGGCAGCGGGTTTCCGGTGAGCTTCTGGTCGAGGAGCCGTGCCACGGCAGCCAGAATCTCCGCGCGCAGCCGGTCCCCCTGGCCGCGGGGATTGCGCCTACGGGTGGTGTCGGTGGCGGTGTCCTCGTTCATGCACCTCATTCTGCGGTACCTCGATGGCCAGTCCTTCCGTCGTCAGGGGCCCGCCCGGCTCACCAGGTGACCGGAAGGGAGTTGAGGCCATAGACGATGGAGTTCTTCTTGAACGGCAGCTCGTCCTGGGCGATGGCGAGCCGCAGCCCGGGGATGCGCTCGAAGAGCCGCGGCCAGGCGACCTGCATCTCCACCCGCGCCAGGTTCTGGCCCAGGCACTGGTGGGAGCCGAATCCGAACGCCACGTGGCGACGGGCGTTGCGCGCGATGTCGAGCGTGTCCGCGGGACACTCGCCCTCGTTGGCGCCGAAGGCGCGGGGGTCCCGGTTTCCCGCGATCAGCGAGACGATGATCCCCTCGCCCTTGCGGACAAGCTGCCCGCCCACCTCGACGTCTTCAAGGGCCACACGCCGCGGATCGGTGGAGACAATGCTCCAGTAGCGCAGCATCTCCTCCGCGGCACTCGGGGCCAACTCGGGGCGGGCCCGCAGCCGGTCGCGCTGATCGGGGTTGACCAGCAGCGCCACCGTGCCCAGGCTCAGCATGTTGGCGGTGGTCTCGTGCCCGGCGCCGACCAGGATCCCGACCAGAACGGGCATCATCTCGGGCGCGAACCCGTCCGGGCCGGTGTGGTGGGCCAGCAGCCGGCTGATCATGTCGTCCGAGGGCTCACGGCGTTTGCGCTCGACGAGCGCCTCGTAGTACGCGAACGCCTCCCGCTGCGTACGGGCGCGCTCCTCGTGGCTGACGTCCAGGTCCGTCCCGGCGTTGGCGTGCCGCTCGAAGAGGTGGTGGTCCTCGTAAGGGACACCGAGGACGAGGCAGATGGCCCGGGAGGGCAGGGGCAGCGCGAAGTCCCGGATGAAGTCGGCCGGGCCGCCCTTGGCGAGCATGGCGTCGATCAACTCGTCCGTGATCCGCAGCAGGCTCTCGCGCATCGCCTGCGTGCGCTTGACGCTGAACTCCTTGGTGAGCATCTGCCGGAGCCGGGCGTGCTCAGGGTCGTCCAGCCGCAGGAACAGACCGCCCTCGTGTTCGGGCTGGTTGGAGTGGACCAGCGGGAAGTCGGGGTTGCGCACATCGGCGCTGAAGGACGGACTGGAGAGAACGGCACGGATGTCCGCGTGCCGGGTGGCCAGCCAATGTGTGGAGCCGTCCCAGATGGTGACCTTGTGGAGACCGCCGGCTTCCCGGAACGCGGTGTGCTGCGGAGGTGCGCTGAACGGACACGTGCGCGGGGCGGGGAAGAACGGTGCTTCCTCGGTGGCAGCGGCCTCGGATGCGGTGGTCGTCATCTCGCCTTCCTTGCTGAGGAGTTGATGGCAGCCTGACATGCGTCACCTTACGAGTGTCTGGCTGAGCGAGGCAAGCACTGCCCGACCGTCAGAACATGGCCACCGGGAGGCCGACGGCGTGTACACCTCCCGGCGGTGGCCGGGGCCACCGCGCCAGCTCAACGGCGGGATCAGCCGCCACGTGGCAATCACACGGAGGTACCATCCAGCACCAACGTGGTGTGCGCCCAGATGAGGGAGCTTGTAGTGGACACTCCTGCCGATAAGACCAGCCTGAAATCCCAGTACGCGGCTCAGGTTGCCGCCGATCTGGAACGCAACTCCGCCGAGCACGAGCGTCTCAGCTCCGAAATCGCCGCACTGCAACAGCAGTTGGCGGTGCTGGAAGGCAACCGGATGCTTCTGCTCAGCATGCGGGAGACTCTTGGTGACGACGCCGTGGGTGGCGCACCGGAGAATGGTGGCGTCAGCGACTCCGAGGATGATTCGTCCGCGACACGGGAATCCGCGGCGCTGCCTGCCACGCGCAAGCCCAGGAAGAAGGCCGACGCGACCAGCGGAAAGCGGAAGGGTACGGAGTCGGCCGACAGCCGCCCGAGCCGCAAGCCGGTGCGCGAAACGGGCGCGCCCACGCTTCGGGAGCTCGTGCGCGATGACCTCACCCAGCACGGCGAGCCCCGCTCCGCAGCCGAGATCACCGCCACTCTCACCCAGGCTCTTCCGGAACGCGACATCAAGCCCACGGTGGTGCGCAGCACCCTCGAATCACTCGTCGCCAAGGGCCAAGCACACCGCACCAAGCAAAAGAAGTCCGTCTTCTATTCGACTGCCACCCCGGACGCCGACACCGTTCCGCACTGACGCGCGCGCCTGCCACATTCAGCGCGGATGACGGGCGCGGCGGCGCTCCCGGAGCAGCACCCGAGCGGTGGTCGGCAGCGGTGGACGGGCGGGTGCGCGAAGGACGCCGGGGCCCTTGGCGGCGGCTGCCGTGACCGTGAGCTGCTCGATCTCGATCATGGCGCGGAACAGCGGGCGCCCCGCGGGCGGCGCGAGGCCGACCAGGCTCCGGTAGGTGGACAGGGACTGGCGGCCTGGCCGAGCAGGTGTGCCGGCAGGCTCCGGATTCCGGTGGCGTCCCGGGCGTTCTCCAGATCGACGCGGGTGACACCGTGCGCGTCGAGCGTCTCCCGCACCAGGTTCAGGCGCCCGTCGGCGAGGTCTTCGGACAGGTCGTTGACGAAGTCCAGGCGCTGGCTGCCGTCGATGTACACGCGGCATGCCTCGCGGTAGCCCACCGGGGTGTCCTCCCCGGCGATGAGGCCCGCGATCAGCATGAACGCCGGTAGCGCATACGCGTCGACGTAACGCTGATAGTCCGCTTCGGTGGCGAAGCCGGTGAACTCCAGCTCCAGTGGGGCCGCGTCGAGGAAGTCCTCGATCCGGTCGCGCAGCCCGGGGTGCGCGGAGATGGTGGGCAGCCGCGGCCGTTCGGCAGCATGCTCGCTTCCGCCACCGGCCAGGCCGTCACGCACCTCCTTCACGTGCCTGGTGCCGCGGGCGCCAGCCGTGCCACCGGCGGGAGCGGTGAGTGCTGCGGGGAGGCGCGGAATGCCTGGATGACGAGCGCGGCGAAGCGCCGGGAAGCCGCGACCCGGGTGGCCTTCGATGTGGTGTGGATGCCCCTGTTGGCCATGAGCATGAGGATCAGGTCGTCCAGGACGAAGTCGGGGCGCAGATGACCGGCGTCCTTGGCTCGGTCGGCCAGTTCGGCGATCGACCTCAGCGCGTACGTACGCTCGGCGGCGATGTCCATCGCGTCGGGGAAGGTCGACATGAAGGCTTCGGTGAAGCCTCGGCTACGGGCGTGCAGCTCACAGGTCTTCTCGATCACGAGACAGAAGCCGCGCCATGGATCCGGCTCGGCGAGCCCCTCGTCGACGAGGACGTGGCATGCGCGCATCTCGTCCGCGAAGGCTTCGGTGGCCAGCATCTGCTTGGTCGGGAAACGACGGTACAGGGTGGCAGGGCCGACCCCGGCGTGCCGGGCGATCTCCCGCATCGGCACGTTCAGACCTTCGGTGGCGAACAGCGCGCGGGCCGCGTCGAGGATGCGCTCGCGGTTGTCCAGGGCGTCGGAGCGCAGGGTGTGAGGCAAACGGTCGGTCACCGCTCTCACTTTAGCCAAACGGACGGGGGCGTCCGTTAGCGTCCGGAGGCATGGAAGCCCGGCGCTTCTCCGGGTGCGGCTCCTCGGCGCCGGGACCGGGTGGGCCGGTCCCGACCGGTCCCAGCCGGTCCCCATCGATCCCGCCGACCCCAGGACCCGGCCGACCCCCAGAACCCGGCCGCCCCCAGAACAAGGAGACGACATTGAAGGCAGTCGCGATCCAGGCGTTCGGACGCCCCGAAGGTCTGGCACTCATCGACCTCCCTGCCCCCACTCCCGCCGAGGGGCAGGTACTCATCGCCAATGAGGCGATCGGCGTCGGCGGCGTCGACGTCGTGATCCGACGCGGTGTTCTCGCCGGCTACGGCTTCAAGGAAGGCCATGTCCCCGGCAGCGAGGTAGCGGGCATCGTGACCGCGGTCGGCGATGGCGTCGACACATCATGGGTCGGTCAGCGCGTATGGGCGTTCACCGGCGTGAGCGGCGGCTACGTGGAACAGGCGATTGCCTCGGTCGAGCACATCCTGCCCCTCCCCGCGAACCTGTCGCCTGTCGACGCGGTGACGCTCGGGAGCTCCGGAATGGTGGCCCACTTCGCCCTTGCCCATGCCCACTTCGCGCCTGGCGAGTCCGTACTGGTGCGCGGTGCGGCCGGCAGCATCGGCATCATGACGGTCCAGCTCGCGGCTCGTGGCGGTGCCGGCGCGGTGGCGGTCACGACGTCGTCGGCCGAGCGTGGTGACCGCCTGCGCAAGCTCGGCGCGACCCATGTGCTGGACCGCTCCGGCGAGGGTGGCGAGGACGCTCCCGAGGGCTACGACGTCATCATCGACATCGTCGCCGGTGCGGACATGCCGTCCTTCTTCGCCAAGCTCAACCCGAACGGTCGCATGGTGGCCGTCGGCATGGTCGGGGGCCAGCCGCCGGCGGACTTCGGCATGACGATGATGGCGGCGTTCCGGAAGTCGATGTCCTTCGCCACCTTCAGCGCCGACACCGTGGCCGAAGCCGATCGACGTGCGGTGCGGACCGAGCAGTTCGCTGCCGCAAGCCGCGGCGAGCTGCCCATGGTGGTGCACGAGGTGCTGCCGCTCGAGGAAGCCGTGCCGGCACACCGGAAGATGGACGCCGGTGAGGTGTTCGGCAGGATCGTGCTGACACCGTGATCGTGGCGGCCGTGGGGCCGTGACAGGGTACGTACCCCGGGGAACTTCCCCGGCTCGGTGCAGGGAGGGCGCGTGGAATCCGTGAGCGGGCAGGGCGACGGCGGCACGTGGCCCACGGGGCTGGATGAGGCGATACGCGCCACCGCGACCGACATCGCCACAACGCTGCGCGGCGCCCCCGACACCGGGGCTCCGGTGCCCGGGTCACAGTGGACGGTCGGGGAGGCGGCGGCGCATCTGGCGCAGGCCAACGAGCTGATGGCGCACCTCGCGGACGGGAAGACACGCAGCTACGGGGACGGCACGCCGCACGGGCTGGCGGAGGCCAACCAGCTCGCGCTCGCCGCGTTCGCCGAGCGCCGGGCCGAGCCGCTGGCCGCCATGATCGTGGAGCAGGCCGAGGCCTTCCTCCGGCCGGCGGCCCGGCCCTCGTCGCCCGGAGAACTGGTCACACCGATGGGCCCGATGAGCCTGGACGTACTGGGGTCGTATCTGCTGACCCATATGCTCGGCCACGGCTATGACCTCGCCCGTGCGCTGGGCCGCCCGCATATGCTCAACCGGTCCCGGGTCGAGCTGACCCTGCCGTTCCTGATCACGGCCATGCCACGGGTGGTCGACACCACGGCCACCGCCGGCCTCACCGCCCGCTTCACCATCCGCCTCAGGGGTGGCGCCCGCTTCGGCGCCACCTTCGCCGACGGGGCTGTCACCGTCACCCCGCACCCGCCGAGCCGCCCGGACTGCACCATCCTCACCGAGCCCGTCGCCTTCCTTCTGATGGCGCTGGGCCGCCTCGGCCCGTGGGGCGCCGCCGCCAGGGGCCACGTCCTCGCCTGGGGCCGTAAGCCCTGGCTCGCCCCACGGTTCCCCACACTCTTCACCGCACCCTGATCCGGCCGGGGACCGGAGCGGACTGCACTGGGACTCGACAGCCTGTCGCGGGTGCCCGGTGGCTCAGGTGGCGCAGGCCGGATGGCCCCAGCCGTCGGAGTTCTTCATGATCGTCTCACCCTTGGCGTAGGGCGTGCCGCAGCGGCACCGGCCGGGGAACTTCGCCTTGATGGACGCCTTGGAGCGGGTGCCTGTCCCCCGCTGCGCCGCCGTCGTGCGCGGGCGCACCGTGCCACCCCGGCCCGCCGAGCGTGGCGCCGTTTGGGCCTCGGGCGGTGGCAGGGCGGAGCCGAGCGAGGTGCCCGCGGGCTGCTGGGTGCGGGCGGTGTGGCTGGCCGCCTGGTCGGCAGCCGCGTTGAACGGGTCACCGTCGACCTGGTGCGCCGGAACATAGACGAATTCCACCGTCCGGCCGCCCAGAAGCTCGTCGATACGCATCACGAGCTCGCGGTTGGCCACCGGTGATCCCGAGGAGGTCTTCCACCCCTTCTTCCGCCACCCGGGCAGCCATGTGGTGACCGCCTTCATCGCGTACTGCGAGTCCATGCGCACCTCCAGCGGCACGGCCGCGTCGGTGGACTCCAACAGTCTTTGCAGCGCGGTGAGTTCGGCCACGTTGTTGGTCGCGGTGCCAAGCGGCCCGGCCTCCCAGCGCTCCAGCGCACCATCGGTGCCCGCGATGACCCATGCCCAGGCCGCGGGCCCGGGGTTTCCCTTCGATGCCCCGTCACACGCGGCGATGATCTCTTCAGCCATACGTCGATACTGCCAGCACTCCGCATCCGGCACGGCGGAGACCTGGTCATCGACGGTCTGCCGTCCGTGGTGGTGGGCCGAGCCACCCACTCACGCCCCTCACACAAGCCGCGGTCGACGTCGGCCGGCCCTTCTCTCGACCACATGGCGTTCATCAGATCCGCGCCGAACAGGCACACCATGTACACGTGTTCGGGCTTCGCGCATGGGAATCTCCCAGAGCTTGTGCCTTGAACATCCGTACTCGCGGCGCCGGTTGGCGGTCCGGGTACTCATCTAGGAGAGGACACCCCCCACATCATGTCCACTCATCGCCCGAGCCGATCACGGCGCCTCGCCCTGCTGGCCGTAGTGGCCGTGGCCGGTATCGCCGCCCCTTCGGTCGCCGCCGCCAACACACCGGCCACGACCGACACCAACCGGCCCACGGCCGTGCAGGCGCTGGACGACACCTACTACCAGGACGCGATGGGCAAGAGCGGCCCGGAGCTGAAGGCCGCGCTGCACACGATCATCAGCGACCAGACCAAGGTGTCCTACGACGAGGTATGGGACGCGCTGAAGTCCACGGACGAGGACCCGGACAACCCGTCGAACGTCATCCTCCTCTACAGCGGCCGCTCCCAGTCCAAGGACGCCAGCGGCGGCAACCCCGACGACTGGAACCGCGAGCACGTCTGGGCGAAGTCGCACGGCGACTTCGGCACGGCCACCGGGCCCGGCACCGACCTGCACCACCTGCGCCCCACCAACGTCACGGTGAACAGCATCCGCGGCAACAAGGACTTCGACAACGGCGGCCAGGACGTGCCCGACGCCTCCGGCAACCGCACCGACGACGACTCCTTCGAGCCCCGTGACCAGGTCAAGGGCGATGTCGCCCGGATGATCCTCTACATGGCCGTCCGCTACGACGGAGGCGACGGCTTCGCCGACCTCGAGCCCAACGACAACGTCGACAACGGCTCCGCGCCCCACATCGGCCGCCTGTCCGTACTGAAGGAGTGGAGCGCCGAGGACCCGCCCGACGCCTTCGAGAAGAACCGCAACCAGGTCATCTACGACAGCTTCCAGCACAACCGGAACCCGTTCATCGACCACCCCGAATGGGTCGACTCCATCTGGAAGTAACCCGCGGCTCCGCTCCCGCCCCTGCCCCGGCGCAACGCTCCGGGGCAGGGGCGCCGGCCGCAGTGGCCACCATGCCACCCGGCTCCGGACGCCCGTGCCTCCTGTGGTAGGCAGTGCTCGTGCGTATTCTCTTGCCGCTGCCCGACCGGGACTTCGACGTCACCGAGGTGGCCGTGCCCTGGAAGCTCCTGACCGACCTCGGCCATGAGGTGGTGATCGCCACCGAACACGGCGACGGCCCGCCGGCCGCCGATCCGCTGCTCATCACCGGAGTGCTCTTCGGGCAACTCGGTGCGGAGCCCGAGCCCAAGGAGTTCTACCGGCAGCTCACCGAGGCGACCGCCTTCCGCCACCCCCTCGCGTGGGCGGACCTCAAGCCCGAGGCGTACGACGGGCTGGTCCTGCCCGGCGGCCACGCCCCGGGGATGCGTCAGTACCTCGGCTCCGACATCCTGCGCGAGAAGATCGCGGAATTCTGGCGGCTGGACCGCCCGGTCGGCGCCATCTGCCACGGCGTCCTCACTTTGGCCCGCACCAGCGACCCGGCCACCGGCCGCAGCCTCCTCGCCGACCGGCGCACCACCTGCCTGCCCGCGTACATGGAGCGGACCGCCTACTACCTCACGGCCTGGCGCCGCGGCCGCTACTACCGCACCTATCCGGCCTACGTCCAGGACGAGGTCGTCGCCGCCCTGAACGACCCCGCCCAGTTCGAACGCGGACCCGTCGAGCTACGGCGCCGCGGCACGGCCACCGACGACACCCCCGCCTTCGTCGTCCAGGACGGCCAGTACCTGTCCGCCCGCTGGCCCGGCGACGCCTACCTCTTCGCGCGGCGCTTCGCCGAAATGCTCACCTGAACGACCCGACCCTGCCCTTCGGGGCAGGGCAGGACAGGGCAGCGCCGACAATGTCAGTCGGCCCCGACACACGGGCGGAGTGTCAGGGCCGACGGTGAATACCCTGCCGACGGTGAATACCCTCAGGCTCAACAGACCCTAGTCATCAACGCACTTGGGGTACTTCGAGCCCCGGTTGCAGTCGTGGTAGTCGTACTTGCTGACCCGGAACTTCTTCTCGTCGCCGCCCTTGGCCGGATCAACGACCAAGTAGAACTTCTTCCCGTCCTTGACCTTGTCGGTGACTGTCCCATCAGGACCCCGGTCAAAGTCCTGCGCGCACCCGGCGAGTGTGAGGGCTGAACATGCCAGGAGGGCAAGGGCAAGGCGACGCATGTCGTGCTCCGATCAACGTGAGGATTGCGGGATAGTCTAGGGGCCTCCGGAACATGCGCAGGCCAGGGGTGTCATTCACTCGCACCCATGGAAACGCTCCGTGTGCGGCTGCGAGGGAAACGGCAGAAAAACACACCACAAAGGTCGTCCGGAATGCCATACAGTGACGTCCGGGCCGTGACTGGCGCTGAGGTGGAGCACCACCGGGGAGCGGTCTGACGATCGGGAGGCCATCGCTCCCGAGAAGGACGTCGACGGCGTCACCATGAGCTCCTTCGGGGCCATGAGCTTCGGGTTGCCGGGGTTCGTCTCGTGCACTCCAGGCGGGATCATGCGCCTCCTGGACGAGTACCGCGTCGAGCTCGCGGGCCGGCGTGCTGTCGTGGTGGGCCGTAGCCCGATCCTGGGCAAGCCCGTGGGGATGCTCTTGCTGGGCCGGGACGCGACGGTGACGTATTGCCACTCCAGGACCGCCGATCCTGGCACGGTGCTCCGGGAAGCGGACGTGGTCGTGGCGGCGGTGGGCCGGCCCCGGCACATCCGTGGCGAGGACATCAAGCCGGGTGCCGTGGTGATCGATGCCGGATACAACCCCGGCAATATTGGCGACGTCGACTTCGATTCCGCGGGTGAGCGTGCCCGGCTGATCACCCCGGTGCCGGGCGGGGTGGGGCCCATGACCATCGCCGTCCTGCTGGCGCAGACCGTGGACGCTGCCCGGCAGCAGACGGGCCTGGCCGACGCACATTCCTGAGCGGTCAGTTGCTGCGCCGGGCTTTCGTCAGTGCCCGGTGCAGCACCTCCTCGGCGTACTCCGGCAGCCGGGCGTCCGCGGCGGGATCGACTCCGAACATGTACATCTTGAGGACCACGTTGTCCTGGCGCACGAGCACCTGGCCGCCGCTGTCGAATCGCCGCCAGATCGCTTCCTGGGCCGCCGGTGACGTTCTCCCAGCGGTCGATCAGGTCCTGGGGTCCGGTGTCCCACCGCACCGCGATCGGCGCCGGATCCTGTAGGCGGCGCAGCCGCTCCTCACGGCCCAACTGCTCCCGTACGGCGCTCGCGAGCCGGTCGGCGGCCGCGTTCAGCTCGGGGCCGGAAAGGTCGCCCCACAGGACCCTGGAGCGGCGGTGGCGCAGGATGGCGCGGACTGCCAGCCACCCGCCGAACGTGGCCAGCGCGATTGCCACCAGGCCGAGCATCGGACCGTGCAGCAGGGACGCGTCCCCGTCGCCCCGTGCCCTGAGGGGGAACACACTGGCGCCCACCGCCACCGAGCAGCCCGCGATCAGCAGTTGACCCGCGAGCCGAAGACCGGTGACGGGGCGGCGGCCGTCGTTGACGTGGATGCCGCCATAGATGGTGTGCGCCTGGATCACCGTGTGCGCGGTGCCCGAGAACTCGTTACGCGCCACCGGCTCGCCCTGCATGCGCTCCCCCTTACGCATCCCCCCGCACATGGTGACGCAGGCGCCGCGCGGGTGTACAGCCCGGCGGGGCGCCCTTTCGGGCGCGCCACCGCCGGCCGACTCCCCCTGTGGCTAAGGGCGGATATAGGGCCGGGTGATGATCTCCATGTTGTGACCGCCGGGGTCGTCGAAGTACGCGCCGCGGCCACCGAAGAGACGGTTGATCCGTCCAGGGTCGGTGTGGCCGGGGTCGGCGTAGTAGGTGACGCCGACCGCTTCCAGGCGGGCGATCATGGCGTCGAACTGCTCATCGGGGACGAGGAACGCGTAGTGCTGCGGCTGTATGGGTTCGTCGCGCTTCTCGTAGTAGTCGAGCGTCACGCCGTTGCCGAGATCGATGGGCAGAAACGGGCCGAACGGGGCGCCGACCTCGACCCCCAGAATCGCGGCGATGAACTCGGCGGACAGCTGCCGATCGTGGGCGTAGACGGCGGTGTGATTCAGCTGGACGACGGTGGCCCGGGGCTCGGCGTCGCGTTGGGGCTGCGTTTGGTGGGACATCTGTGGTGTGTCTCCGCATCGTGGAATCCGCTGGAACCGGCGCCACGTACGGGCGCCGGGAGGAACGACACGGAGGAAGGGGCGGGCCTCTGGCCCGCCTCGGACTCACGCCGAGGCCGGGCGCCTCACTCGTGCGTGGCCCATGGCCGACCCGGCAGTCACCTGACCGACTCTAGCAGCGAGCGACCGCCCGGCCCCCAGGGGCAGTTGGCGGTGGCGCAGCGCCGTGACGCGGTGCGCGGGCATTCGTCGATCCGAGCGTGTGTCCGACCGCCGCGCTGCTGCTCAACCGGCGCGGTCAGTACCTGCTCCATCTCCGCGACGCGCACAAGCCCATCTGCGACCCGGGCACCTGGTCGCTTCCCGGTGGCGCCCGGTAGGGGGCCGAGACACCCTCGGAGGCGATCGCGCGCGAGCTGATGGAGGAGACCGAGCTCAGTTCCTCGTGCGGGATGCCACAGCGGATGCCGTCCTCGTAGGCGCCGTAGAGGTGCTTCAGATGGGGAGGGACTTGCCACACGTAGACGTAACATATACTGTTACGACGAAGTCGGGGTCAAGGTAGGTGAGGTCCGACGTGAGCGCCAACAGCAGACTGACCATCGCAGCACATGCCCTGACGTGGATAGGGCTGTACCAACGCCGCGGCCACGACGTCGCCACCTCCGAGCAGATCGCGACGAGCGTCAACACCAATCCGGTGGTGATCCGCCGCCTACTGTCCGAGCTTCGCCGGACGGGGCTTGTCGACTCGCGGCGAGGCGCCGGCGCCGGCTGGACGCTTTCACGGGACCTGGCGGCGATCACCCTGCTCGATGTCTACGAGGCGGTCGAGCCGGGGCCGGTCTTCGCTCTGCACCGCTCGGCACCCGACCCCGAGTGCGTTGTGGGTCACGGCATCGGACCGGCGCTGACCGCCGTCTACGGCGAGATCGAGGCCACCCTTCGCAGGGAGTTGGCGAGAACCACACTGGAGGACGTCCTGCGGGACGTACTCAAGGCCGCCTAGCCCGTCCCGCGGCCGCCGAGGTGGCACTCTTCCACGCGCCATCAATGTAACAACAATGGTTACCTCAAGGATTCGGAGAACCCCATGGGACAGCTGGACAACAAGACCGCCCTGGTGACCGGCGCCTCCACCGGCATCGGTCTGGCCATCGCGCACCGGTTCGCCGCCGAGGGAGCGACGGTCTATCTGACCGGCCGCCGCAAGGCGGACCTGGACGCCGCTGTCGCCCAGATCGGCAGCCGCGGGACCGGTATCCAGGGCGATGTGTCGCATCTCGACGACCTCGACCGGCTCTTCGCCGAGATCAAGGAGCGCAGCGGCCGCCTCGACATCGTCGTCGCCAACGCCGGCCTCGGGGACTACGGCCCTCTCGGCAAGATCACCGAGGAGGAATACGAACGCACCACCTCCGTCAACCTCAAGGGCACGATCTTCACCGTCCAAAAGGCCCTGCCCCTGCTGCCGGCCGGCGCCTCGGTGACTCTGCTCTCCTCCAGCGCGGCCCTTCGCGCCGCCCCCGGCCTCGGTGTCTACGCCGCCAGCAAGGCCGCGATCCGCAGCCTAGCCCGCACGTGGGCCGCCGAACTGGCCGACCGCCGGATCCGGGTCAACGCCCTCACCCCCGGCCCCGTCGAAACCCCCGGCGGTGACGAACTGCGGGCCACGTTCCCGCAAGGCGATCAGCCCAAGGCGACCGAGCCCGCCGCACCGACCCCGCTCGGCCGCGCCGGTCGTCCCGACGAGGTCGCTGCCACCGCCCTCTACCTGGCCGGTGACCAGAGCTCCTTCACCACCGGTGCGGAGCTGTTCGTCGACGGCGGCGCCACCCAGCTCTAGCGGCTTGGTCAAGTTCGGTGTTGATCGTCGGATCCGGTCGCGTTGTCGGACCATGGCCCGGTCGACGACCTCGCCGATGGCGTCGGTGCTGGTCCTGCTGCGCGTCGGGTAGTTCTGGCACTTCGCCTGGCGGGGCGAGCCATGTGGCGGGCCTGACCGTGGGGCAGGACCTGTCCGAACGGACCGTCCAGCTCGCCGGACAACGGGCGGACCAGGGATTTGATCTTCTCCGTCCCCGAGCTCGTCGCACAGCTCTCCGCGGTTCTGCCGCTCCTTCCCGGTGACCTCATCTTCACCGGCACCCCGTCCGGTGTGGGGGTGGGCCGGGACCCGCAGCGCTACTTGCGGACAGGAGGAACCCCGCTCAGCACTGTCGATGGCATCGGTTCACCGACCAACCCCCTGGTGTCAGGGGCGAGTCACAGGGCGCGCCCTGACCGGAAGCCGCACAAGCACAGTCCGATGAGCCGAACCCGTTCGGCGGAGAAGGAGAGATGATGAGCGACCAGACACGCACAGTGGTGAACGAGTTCCTCAAGCGCGTCGCGGCGGGCGATATCCCGGCCGTGGTGGCGCTGTTCGCGCCGGACGCCTCCTGGGAGGTCCCCGGGGACCCGGACATCGTTCCCTGGGTGGGCCGTCGCACGGTCGACGGCATCCCGGCGTTCTTCCAGACGCTGAGCGAGCTCACCGACCGCGAACTCTTCGACATCGAGCGCATCGTCGTCGACGGCACGACTGCGGTCCTGATCGGACGGGCACGGCTCGTCGTACGCGCGACGGGCAAGGTGATCGACACGCCCTTCGCGATCGACATCATGGTGAATCCCGATGGCCTCATCAGCCGCTCTTACATGTTCGAGGACTCCTGGGACGTCGCCCAGGCAGTACGCTCCGGAGAAACGGCCACCCCTGAGCTCCGCCGACCGGGTCAAGGGGTCCGACCTGGCGTCGGTCGATGATCTGTCCGCTCTCACTCGCACACGCGTACAGCTAGCCACTGGCACGACCTCGCCGACGACGGGGACGCGGAGCACATGGCCGCTCGGCGCCACGGGCTGGAGCTGCTGCGCGAGGCCCTCACCGGGCTGGAGACCCGCGACCGCGATGAGACCGGCGCCCTGTACGTGCGCGCCTACGACGGTGTGGTTGCGCCGCCCGGCCCCGCGCGGGCCGCCACCCTGGACGGTGCCGGGGCGCTCGTGTCCGGCGAGACCTCACCGCAGCGGCCGGTGCACCGCGGGCCCGGTGCCCACCGGTTCGCCCGGACGCTGTATCCCCTGCTCGACGACCCCGCGGGCGCAGCCAGGCTCGCGGAGGACGCCCGGCGGCGGCTCGCGCACGGCGACCCGGCCTGCGCTGGCGCTGGGCCGTGATCTGCACTGGGCCTCGTTCGGTGACCCCGTCAGGGAGGCGCTGGCGAATGAACTGCTGGTCGGCGCCTACCAGGCGCTGGGCAGATCCTCCCTCGCGGGGATCGCCCAGGCCCATCACGACCACCGCGACCCGCCCTACGTCCCCGTCCTCGGCTCGCGCTAGCACCGGCCCACGCACCCCCTCCCTCACGCTCACGCGACCGGGAGCGCCACGTCCGATTTCCGCCAGCGCGCTTCCCCTGTCAGGGCGCACAGTGGAGGTGTGATGAGCGACGACAGCAGGTACGAGGCGGTGTGCAGCCGCGACGCGCGATTCGACGGCGAGTTCTTCTTCGGTGTCGCCACGACCGGGATCTACTGCCGGCCGAGCTGCCCCGCGACCACGCCCCGGCGCAAGAACGTCCGGTTCTTCCCGACCTCGGCCGCCGCGCAGGGCTCGGGGTTCCGGGCCTGCCGTCGCTGTCGGCCGGACGCCGTGCCCGGTTCCGCCGACTGGAACGCGCGGGCGGACGCCGTCGGCCGCGCCATGCGGATGATCGGGGACGGAGTGGTGGACCGGGAGGGAGTGGCCGGGCTCGCGGCGCGGCTCGGCTACAGCGCCCGGCAGGTGCAGCGGCAGTTGACCGCCGAGCTCGGCGCCGGGCCGGTCGCGCTCGCCCGCGCTCAGCGCGCCCACACCGCGCGGATCCTGCTGCAGACCACCGCCCTGCGGGCCTCGGAGATCGCGTTCGCGGCCGGGTTCTCCAGCGTCCGGCAGTTCAATGACACGCTGCGCGAGATATACGCCGCCACCCCCACCGAACTGCGTGCCGCCCGGCCCGCGAAGTCCTCCCTGTCCGGGCCCGCGGTGGCCACCGGCGGGGTGCTGGGGACGAACGGCGGGACGGCCGGGGTGCCGCTGCGGCTCGCCTACCGCGGGCCGTACGACACCACGCAGGTCTTCGACTATCTCGCCCGGCGCGCCCTCACCGGCCTGGAGGAGATGGTGGGGAGCCCAGGCGCCCGGACCTACCGCCGCACCCTGCGGCTGCCGCACGCCTGCGCCATCGTCGAGATCGACGAACGGCCCGGCGACGGCTGGCTGGAGTGCCGGCTGCGCCTGACCGAGCTGCGCGATCTGACCACCGCCATCCAGCGGATTCGGCGCCTGTTCGACCTGGACGCCGATCCGTACGCGGTCGCCGAGCGCCTCGGCGCCAATACCGCGCTCGCGCCCCTGGTGGGCGCGCGGCCGGGGCTGCGTTCCCCGGGCACCGCCGACCCCCATGAACTCGCCGTGCGCGCCGTGCTCGGCCAGCAGGTCTCGGTGGCCGCCGGGCGCGTGCTGGGCGATGCGCTGGTCGCCGCGTACGGGAAGCCCCTGGCGCGGCCCGACGGCGGGCTCACGCATCTCTTCCCGCGCGTGGAGGACCTGGCCGAGGCAGCGCTCGCGGAGCTCGGCATGCCGGAGAGCCGACGCGCCACGCTGCGCACGCTCGCCACCGCGCTCGCGGACGGCTCGGTGCGGCTGGATGCCGGCGCCGACCGCGACCGGGCCGAGAAGGAGCTCCTGGGGCTGCGCGGTATCGGCCCCTGGACGGCCGGTTACGTCCGGATGCGGGCGCTGAGCGACCCCGATGTGCTGCTGGAGTCGGATGTCGCCGTACTGGCCGGAGCCCGCGGCGCCGGGGCCCACCTGGAGGACTCCGAGGGCTGGCGGCCCTGGCGCTCGTACGCCATGCACCACCTCTGGAACGTCCCGCGGGCCCGGCCCGAGTGAGCGCACCCCGAGCGGAACCGCGCCCCCCAAGTCACCGGTGCGTTGGTGTGGGTGATGGTGGGGGCGGTGACGTGTGCGCGGGCCAGGGCGGGGCACCGCAGTGCGTACCAGGTCATCCGCCGCAGCCCCGGTGCGCGGCCTCAGCCCGCCGCCAGGTCGCGAACCCTCCGCAGCCCGGCGGTGACATCGGCGAGGGTCGCGCAGTCTCCCACCGCCGCCCCCGCGGGCAGGACAAGGTCGGTCGGGGGCCGACGGGCGGCGACGGCGTCGGCCAGGTCGGACAGCGCGGCCCGCAGCCGGGCCGCTAGGGCGGGCTCGGGCTGCGGGGCGCCCTGATCGAGCCGTACGCCGCAGGCCGTGGCCGCGTCCACGATCTTCTCCAGGGCGAAGACCACCGGCGCCCATGCCGCCAGGTCCCGGCCGAACGGCGGGTGTTCGGCGCTCGCCACCTCCACAGCGCGGCGCGCGTCGGCGAGGGCGCGGTATGCCTCGCGGCGCAGCCGCAGCCGGGTGGCATACGGCGCTTCGGCGGTCAGCACCCGGTCCAGGTGGTCGCGGGTGGCGCGGACGGCGAGCGACAGCCGCACCGACACCTGGGCGCGCGGGCCGCCGAGCCCGGGCAGCGCCCCGGCGGCCAGCACCACACCACAGGCCAGCAGCGTGTCGGTGAGCCGGGTGAACCCGGGGTCGGTGTCGCCGCCGAGGTAGACGAGGGACAGCAGCAGCGGTGTGAGCACGGCGGTCTGCAGGGCGAAGTGGCGTACGGAGACGGGGATCAGCGCGGAGCAGACCGCCGCGACGATGACCGGCCAGATGGCGGGGGCGCCCGCATCGGGGGTGCCGCCCGTGCCGGGGCCGAACACCGTGGCGAGCCCGCCGAAGACGGCCACGCCCACGGCGGTGCCGAGGGCGCGGGAGAGGGCCCGGGAGACCAGCGGGCCCATGTCGGGCTTGACCAGGAAGGCGGCGGTGGCGGGGAGCCAGTACCAGTGCTCGCCCGGCAGTTGCTGGGCGAGCACGGTGGCGACGCCCACGCACAGGGCCACCCGGGCGGCGTACTCCCGGCCGGCCGGACCGAGCGCGCGGCGCAGCCGCTGCCGGTGGCCGGGGACGACCGCACCGACGGGGGGCGCCGGTTCGCCGTCGAAGACCCGGGCGGCGAGCAGCACGGCCCGGTGCATGGCCACGTTGCCCGCGGTGTCGGGTACGGGGGCGGGCAGCCGGCCCGGTGGCAGTCCGGTCCGCACCGAGCGGGCCAGTTGGGCGGGGGTGCGCGCGATGCGGTCGGGTACCGGTTCGTTCTCCCACAGGAGGGTCAGGACGCCCTCGCTGAGCGCTCCGGCCACCGCCAGCCGGTCGCGCAGCCGCCGCTCCTCCTCGTCGAGGCGGTGCAGGGGGAGCCGGTGGGCGTAGAGGGCTTCGTACGCGGCGTCGTAGGCGGCGGTCAGCCGGCGCCGGGCGGCCTGGCCGCCGTCGGTGCCGACCGCCGTCATCAGGTCGGCCAGGGCGTCGTATACGGCGGCCACCGTTTCCCGTTCATCGGTGGGCGCGGTCTGGCGTGAGTGGATGACGCGTGGCAGCAGCGTGGCCATCGCGATCACCCATACGGCGCCGATGAGCAGCAGGCCCGCCTTGACCGGCGGGGGCACCGGGACGGGCATGCCCGCGCCGACCACGGCGAGCACCATGAGCTGCACCCCGGCGGCGGAGCTGACCGGCCCGATGGCGCTGATCGCGCCGGAGACCAGTCCGACGGCGGCGAGTGCGAGCGCGATCCCTATGCCGAGGCCCAGCGTGCCCAGCCAGGCCCCGGTCAGCAGGCCGACGGCCCCGGCGAGGGCGGGCAGGCCGATGCGCACGATCCGGGTGGCGCGGGTGGCGGGGCGGTCGTTGACATGGGCGAACATGGCCCCCAGCCCGGCGAGCATCCCGAAGGGCAGATGTCCCGAGGCCACGCCGACGGCCACCACCGGCCCCACGCCGAGGGCTCCGCGGGCCACCGCCGCCCAGGGTATGGGGTCCCGCAGCGTCCGCGCCCCGCGCAGAGGGTGCGTCAGCCAGTCGGGCGATGTGGGCAGCGTGCGCAAGGATCCTCCGTGAGGTGGAAATCGTCGACCTCTTCGAACCGTACGTGAGCTATGCGGAACTTTCGTAACCTGCGTATTTCCGCCATGTGAGGCGCTGATGCCCCACCTGGTGCCACGGCGGTCCACGACCCGGAGACCGGGGTGTGACCTGGTGGTTTGGACACTCTCCCCGGGCCGACCGGTCGGTCTGCCCGGGGTGCACATGCCAGGCTCATATGTCTCGCTGCGTGGCCAGCTTCTTGCGGAGCGTGTTGTGCTGGGTACGCAGGAGAACTAGCCTCCGTTCCGCCCGTTACCGAACATTCGTCTGGTAACCGCCTTCCGTTGATCCCCCAGTGCCGGAGAACGCCATGCAGGTGACCTTGCATCAGGACAAATGCGTCGCCTCGGGGCAGTGCGTACTCGCCGCCCAGGACGTGTTCGACCAGCGGGACCAGGACGGTGTCGCCGTCCTCCTCGACGAGTGCCCACCCGCGGAACTGCACGACGACGTGCGTCAAGCGGCCGCCGTCTGCCCGGCCCTGGCCATCGCCCTGGCCGACGCGTGAACACACCGGGGAACGTCGTGGTCGTGGGCGCCTCGGTCGCGGGGCTCACCGCGGCCGTCACGCTGCGCACCCTGGGATACGACGGAAGGCTCACCCTCATCGGCGACGAGCCCCACACCCCCTACAACCGGCCACCGTTGTCCAAGCAGATCCTGGCGGGCACCTGGGAGCCGGACCGGATCAAGCTGCGCACCGACGAGGAGCTGTCCGACCTCGACGCACGGCTGCTGTTCGGCAAGTCCGCCACCGGTCTGGACACCGCCGCCCGCCGGGTGGTGCTGGAGGGCGGCGACAGCGTCTCCTACGACGCCCTGGTCATCGCCACCGGCGTCACCCCCAACAGCCTGCCCGGCGCCCACCATCTGGCCGGGGTGCATCTGCTGCGCACCCTCGACGACGCCCTCGCGCTGCGCGCCGATCTGCGCCACAAGCCCGATGTGAAGGTGGCGGTGGTCGGCGCGGGTTTCCTCGGCTCGGAGGCCGCGGCGGCGGCCCGCAGAATGCGGTTGGACGTCACCATGATCGACCCCCGGCCGGTGCCGATGCGGCGGCAGTTCGGCGACCGGATCGCCGGTCTCGTCGGGCGGCTGCACACGAAGAACGGCGTGTCCATGCGCTGCGGCACCGGGGTGCGGCGGTTCTTCGAGTCCGGCGGCCGGGTGACCGGTCTGGAACTGACCGACGGCACGCTGCTCGACGCCGATGTCGTGGTGGTCGCCATCGGCGCCGCCCCGGCGGTCGGCTGGCTGGCCGGATCCGGACTGGAGCTGGGCAACGGTGTCGAATGCGATCCCACCTGCCGTGCCGCGCCCGGTGTCTACGCGGCCGGTGATGTCGCCTCGTGGCACAACGACCACTTCGGCTGCCGGATGCGGCTGGAACACCGGCTGAACGCTACGGAACAGGCCCAGGCCGTCGCCCGCAATGTGCTCGGCGCGGGCCAACCGTTCGCACCCGTGCCGTACTTCTGGACCGACCAGTACGACGCCCATATCCAGGCGTACGGCATATTCCCCGCCGATGCCGAACTCGCCGTGCTCCACGGCGAGCTCGAAGGCGGCCACTTCGTCGTGGCCTACGGACACCGGGGCCGGGTGGTCGGGGTGCTCGGCTGGAACAGCCCGTGCGAGCTGCGCAAACTGCGTCAACTCGTGGTCGACCGGGCACCATGGACATCGATCCTGCCCACCCCGCCTGCGGTGTGGCCCGGCCGACACCTCTCGGCCAGCCTCCGGTGACCGCGACGTCAATTTCCGGCCATGCGCTCTCGCGACCCTGGTGAGGTGCTGCGTCGTGTTCTCGTCCAAGGTGTCGCCGTCGCTCCGGGTCACTGCCGACTTCTCGGCCTCGCTGGGTCAGTGGCCCTGGCGGCGGGCGGGGCGGCGGCCGGAGCGCTACCGGTGGGGGACGCCCTCACCCCTGACTCCGGGAGAGAGGCGCTCGGGCTGATCAGCACCTATTTCGGGCTGGTGCTGCTGGTCGCGGCATGGTGGCTGCTGGGGCGCGAGGTGCGCGGACCGCGCCCGCCCGGCCCCCGCTCCCTGCTGCTCACGCTCGCCGTCTGGGCGGCTCCGCTGCTGCCCGGGCCGCCGCTGTTCAGCCGGGATGTGTACAGCTATCTCGCCCAGGGAGCCATGGTGCACGCCCGCATCGATGTCTACACCCACGGCCCCATACGCCTCGGCGGGCCGCTGGCGGAACAGGTGGCGCCGGTGTGGCAGCACACCCCGACGCCGTACGGCCCGGTCTCGCTGGCCTTCGAATCCGCCGTCGCCCACGCCTCGCGCGCCGAACCGTCCCTCGGGGTGATCGGGCTGCGGCTGATCGCGCTGCTCGGTGTGGCGGTGATGGTTCTGGCGCTGCCCATACTGGCCCGCCGCTGCGGCACCGACCCGAGCGCCGCCCTGTGGCTGGGGGCGCTCAACCCTCTCCTGCTGCTGCATCTGGTGGGCGGGGCGCACAATGATGCCGTGATGCTGGGACTGCTCGGGGCCGGGCTGGTGGCCGCGACGGGCCGATGGCCGGCCTGCGGCGCGGTGCTGGTCACGCTCGCCGCCCTGGTCAAGGCTCCGGCCGCGCTGGGGCTGCTGGCGGTGGCCACGCTGTGGGTGCGCCGGGTGGAGGGCCGCAGGCGCCGCGTCGGCGCCGTGGCGGCCACCGGGGCGCTGGCCCTGGCCACCACCGGAGTGGCGACGGCCGTCACCGGCACCGGCTACGGCTGGATCTCGGCACTCACCACCCCGGCCTCACCGGACAACTGGGCGCTCACCAGCACCCTCGGCCGCGCCACCGGAGCCCTGCTGGAGGCCGTCGGCA
Organism: Streptomyces violaceusniger Tu 4113; assembly: GCF_000147815.2. NCBI lineage: Bacteria > Bacillati > Actinomycetota > Actinomycetes > Kitasatosporales > Streptomycetaceae > Streptomyces > Streptomyces violaceusniger. Next base: position 5,575,247 of record NC_015957.1, read on the forward strand.
GCGGGCTGGCTCCGCTGGCCGCCCCCGCGTGGCACGGTCTGGGGCTGCTGGCCACCGCCGTTGCCATAGGGGTCGCCTGGCTGCGTCCACCCCGCCCCCGGCCCGTGTACGCGTTGGGGCTGAGCCTGATAGCGGTGGCGGTGCTGGGCCCGGCGATCCGGCCCTGGTACGTGCTGTGGGGGCTGTTCGTGATCGCGGCGGCCGGGCCGGGCGGAACGGTGCGCAAGGCGGTGGTGGCCGGGAGCGGGGTGCTCACGCTGGCCGTGCTGCCCAACGGGTTCGCACCGGATTCGCGGCAACTGACGTTCGCCGTGTGCGGTGGCGTGCTGGCGGTGGGCGCGCTGTGGTGCGTACGGCACACGCCCGGGTTCGCCACCGGCACTTCGCTCTCCGCCGTACACGGCGGCCACCGATCGGAGCGTTCGGCATGACGGGGCCCACCACACCTCGCGGACGGCTGGTACTGTCGCTCGCCCTCACCGTGGCGGTGGGGCTCTTCCTGGCCTTCGTCCCGCTGCACCGGGACTGGTTCGACCTCAACGTCTACTACGGCGCCGTGGGCCACTGGCTGCGGGACGGCCGGATCTACGACTTCACCATCCCCGGCGCGGACGGGGCGGACTACGGCTTCACCTATCCGCCCTTTGCCGCGCTGTGCATGCTGCCGATGGCCCTGTTCGACTGGCCGGCCGCGATCACCCTGAGCATGGTGCTCAATGTGGCCGCCTCGGCCACGCTGCTGACCTGGCTGATCGGCCCGATCGTCCGCAGGCACGGCTGGAACAAGTGGTTCGCCTTCGTGGTGGCGGCCTGTCTGTTCGCCCTGCTGGAGCCGGTACGGGACACCTTCAGCTTCGGGCAGGTCAATCTGCTGCTGCTGGTGCTGGTGTTCTTCGACGCCTGGCTGCTGTCCACGGGGCGCGGCCGGTTCGCGGGCTGCGGTATCGGGCTCGCCGCCGCCATCAAGCTCACCCCGGCGATCTTCATCGGCTATCTGCTGATCACCCGGCGGTGGCGTGCCGCCGCCACGGCCACGGCCACCGCCGCGGCCGCCACCCTGCTCGCCCTGGCGGTGGCGCCGGGGGCCTCGCGGGTCTACTGGACCGAGGCGCTGTGGGACACCGACCGGATCGGTGTGCTCAGTTACGTCTCCAACCAGTCGTGGGAAGGGGTGCTGGCCCGGCTGGTCGACCCGGTTCCGCCGAGCGGAATGGTGTGGGGGCTCGGGGTGCTCGCCGTGCTGGCCGTGTGGGCGCACCGGGTGCGCTGCGCGGCGGCCGCCGGGGACGAGCGGGCCGGATTCGCGCTGACCGGAGTCGCCGCCTGTCTGATCAGCCCGATCACCTGGGTGCACCATCTGGTGTGGCTGATTCCGGCCCTGGCGGTGCTCGTCGACAGCGGGCTGCGGCCGGACGCGACACCGGCCCGGCGCAGGCTGCTGCTCCGGGTCTGTGCGGTGGTGTACGTGCTCCTCTGCAGCAGCGTGGTGTGGCTGTGGCGGTTCGACTCCACCGGGGTGGACGGTTTCCTCGGCAGCAACGCCTATGTGTGGATCTGCCTCGGCCTGCTGATCGCGCTCCCGCTGCGCGGCGCGCGTTCCGCGAACATGCTGAGCCAAGAGCCGTATCCGGCACGTATCCCATGACCAGAGGAGTGTCCGGACCGATGCCTGACGTGATGCCGTGCCCCACGGGGCAGCCGCTGGACCAGCCCGTGGAGCAGCCCAAGGAGCGGGCGGGGCGCTGGGCCCTGCTCCGGCGGCTTCCGCTGCGCCAGATCCTGTGCCTGCTGCCGCTGCTCGTCGTCGGTTACTGGGTGGTCCAGCACCGGTCGCTGATCGGCTCTGGCGCCCGTCAGATGTTCACCGCCAATCCGTACTGGCTGCTGACGGCGGTGGCCACGACCGGGCTCGGCTGGGTGGCGGTGTCGTTCGCCCGGCAGGGCACGGTGCTGGAGCGGCTGCCGGCCAGGCGGCTGTTCGCCACCCAGTTCGCCGCGGGGGCGGCCAATCATCTGCTGCCGTCGGGGATCGGCGCGAGCGCGGTGAACATCCGGTTCATGACCGGCTGCGGGCTGCCGCCCGCCCGTTCCTCGGCTGCGCTCGCCCTGTACTTCCTGGCGGAGGCCACAACCCGGGTGGGGCTGCTGGTGGTGCTGTTCCTGGTGTTTCCCCAGGCGCTGCGGCTGGGCCCGCTGCTCCCGGAGTCGGTGAGCGGGATGGTGGTGGCCGGCGCGGTGGTGGCGGCCGGGGCACTGGTGGCCGGGGTGGCGCTGATCCGTCCGGTGCGCCGGATCGTGGTGAAGTTTCTCCGCACCGCGATGGCCGACGCCCGGTCGCTGCACATGCGGCCGTCCAGGGCGCTGGCGCTCTGGGGTGGTTCACTGGCGTTTCCCCTGCTGCAGGCGGCGGGGCTGGTGGCGGTCGCCCTGGCGCTGGAGCTCGAAGTGCGGCCGGCGCATGTGATGCTCGCGTATCTGGCCGCCACGGCGGTGGCCGCGGTCGTCCCCTCCCCCGGTGGTATCGGCTCGGTCGACGCGGCACTGGTCATCGCGCTGGTCGCGGCGGGGGCGCCGGTCGAGGCGGCCACCTCCACGGTGCTGGCGTACCGCTTCATCACGGTGTGGCTGCCGCTGCTCCCCGGGGCGCTGGTGCTGGGCGGGCTGGTGCGCTCGAAGATCGTCTGATCCGGCGGGGTCAGGGCCGGCGCAGGGTGAGGACGTCGTCGGGCCGGACGTCGATATGCGAGCCGAGGCCGGACCCGGCCCGGTCGAGGGTCGCGCCCAGCCATGCGGCGTCCTCGTGGCCGGTGCGCTCCAGCCGCATCCGCCGTGACCGCAACGGCACCATGCGCAGACTCATCAGGTGGCCGGTGTCCGGGTCCACCGCGGGGAAGTAGAGCAGCCGCAGATCGTCGCGGTACCGCTCGTAGCCGCCGATGCCCTCGTAGTCGTCGACCACGTCGCCGCAGCCGTAGAGGATCAGTTTGCCGCGGTACACCTCGAGCGGGCGGGGGTGGTGCGAGGAGTGGCCGTGGACGAGGTCGACACCGCCGTCGATCAGGGCGTGGGCGAAGTGGATCTGGTCGGGTGAGACGCCGTATCCCCAGTTGCCGCCCCAGTGGACGGAGGCGACGGCGATATCGCCGGGGTGGCTGAGCTGCCGTACGCGGTCGGTGATCGCGGCCGCGCGGGCGTCGGAGAGATCGGGCAGGAAGTCGACCCCGGGCCGGTCCTCGGTCGCGGCCCACCGGCCCGGGATGCCACTGGATGCCGCGCCGAACGAGAACACCAGCACCCGGCGGTGGTCACCGGCCGGGACGACGGCGGGGCGCCGCGCGGCGGCCGCGTCACGGCCCGCCCCGGCCACCCGGAGTCCGGCGGCGGCCAGGGTGTCGAGCGTCTCCTCCAGGCCGCGCCGGCCGCCGTCGAGCACATGGTTGTTGGCCAGGACGCAGACGTCGGGCCGGACCGCGGTCAGGCAGGGGAGGTTGTCCGGGCTCATCCGGTAGTGGACGTCCTTCCCGGGGGCGAACTCATCGCTGCGGGTCACGCTCGTCTCCAGGTTGAGCACCCGCACATCGGGTGTCGCCTCGTCCAGTACCGCCAGCGCGTCGCCCCAGGGCCAGGGGAAGTCGACCGGGCGCGGGATCGGGCCGTTCGCCTCCTCGGCCAGCTCGACATAGGCCCGGGAGTCGCGGATGAAGGGCTCGTGGAGCTCCGGGGCGCCGGGGTGCGGCAGGATCTGGTCCACACCGCGGGCGAGCATCACATCGCCGCAGAGGAACAGCGTCACCGCCGTGCCACGCATATCTCAACGATCGCATAGCCCGCCATGAGTGACCGTGGCCACGGCGGGGACCCGAAGGCGTGGACGTACAGGGAGGTGCGGCGGATGAACAGAGCGGAGACGAGTGAGACCCTGCTGCGGCCCCGGGACCTGGAGGAGGCCGCGGACCGGCTGTCGGAGCAGGCGGACCGGCTGCGGTCGCAGCTCGCCCGGACGGAGGAGGCCGCGTCCGCGTTGCGCGCGGACTGCGATCTCGACGCGGGGGACACGGGTGCGAAGGCCATGACGCTCCGGGAGCTGCGCACGCGCGCGCAGGCGGATGAGGCCCTGCTGGAGCGGACCGCCGCGGCGCTCGACCGGCTGCGCGCCGGATCCTTCGGGATCTGCACGCGATGCGGCCGTCCTCAGGGCCGGGAGCGGGCGCTGGCCCTGCCCCACGCGGAGCTGTGCGTCGTATGCGCCGAGGAGCGGGAGGCGGGACCGGGCGGATGAGGCGCGCCCCGCTCACGGCGTTGGGGATCGGTGTGGTGGTCGCCGAGGGCACGGTCGCTACGCGGCACGCGCACCGACCTCCTCGCCCAGGCGGGCGCAGGTGCGGCTGATGAGCCGGGAGACATGCATCTGGGAGATGCCGAGCCGGTCGGCGATCCGGCTCTGGGTCTCGTCGCAGAAGAACCGCAGGTAGAGGATCTCCCGTTCACGCTCGGGGAGCCTGCGCAGACAGGGCTTGAGGGATTCGCGCTGGACGACCCGCTCGTAGGAGGACTCGGTGGACCCGAGGGTGTCCACCAGCGCGTAGCCGTCGTCCGCGCCGCGCAGTGCGGCGTCCAGCGACAGCGTACGAAAGCTCTCGAGCGCTTCCATGCCGAGGAGGACGTCCTCCTCGGCCATGCCGGTGTGCCGTGCGATGTCCCTGACGCTGGGCGAACGGTCGTCCGGCGAACGGGTCAGCTCCTGGACGGCGGTGCGGACCCGGTTGCGCAGTTCCTGGACCCGGCGCGGCACGTGCAGGCCCCACATATGGTCGCGGAAGTGCCGCTTGACCTCGCCGACGACGGTCGGGACGGCGTAGCTCTCGAAGGCCGAACCCCGGTCCGGTTCATAGCGCTTGACCGCCTTGACCAGACCGACCATGGCCACCTGCCGCAGATCCTCGTGCGTTTCACCGCGGTTGCGGTACTGCGAGGCGATGCGCTCGGCCATCGGCATCCAGGCCCGGACGACTTCCTCCCGCAGGGCCTCCTTCTCCGAGCCGTCCGGCAGTTCGGCGATCCTGCGGAACGCGCCGGAGGTGTCGGGCGCGTCGTCGTGCGCATGCTTGGGGTGTGCTCGGGGATGTGCTTGTACGGCCGTCATGAGCCGGTGCCTCCCTTGGCGGTTGTCGATGTCACCACAGGAGGGCATTCCAGACAACTCGGGCGACCGTGAACACGCCTTGCCCAGCCGGGCTGCTCCCGTGGCGTGCCTCCGGTCCGAAGCACCCTGCTCGCCTGCCCGTCCTCTGCTCCGCGAAACGGAGTTCGCCCCGGCGGACACCGGCTCATCCGATGCGTCATGCGTCACAACGGCCCGGAAGGCGCTGGTAGGAGCCGACGGAGGCGTGCGCGGGACCTGCGGCAACGTTTCGGCCCGCGATCAAGATTTACGGAGGCTTTCCCGCCGTTTCGCCCATTTGCCGTTGTCCGTACCGTCCCGGCGGAACAGACTGCACCGATTCCGCTACTTCCCCTCGAACGCCATAGAAAACCGGAGCGCCATGACCTCCTTCGATCGTCGACGATTCATGCAACTGGCCGGGGCCGGTGCGGCCACCTCCCTGCTCTCCGCCAGCATCGCGCGCGCCGCGGAGATACCCGCCAACCGCCGGACCGGAAGTCTGCGGGACATCGAGCACATCGTGGTGCTGATGCAGGAAAACCGTTCCTTCGACCACTACTTCGGCACCCTGCGCGGGGTGCGGGGATTCGGCGATCCGCGGCCGGTGCGGCTGCCCAACGGCAAGCCGGTATGGCATCAGTCGGACGGTTCCAAGGAGGTCCTGCCGTTCCGGCCCGAGGTGAACGACCTCGGCCTGCAGTTCCTGCAGGACCTGCCGCACGGCTGGGGCGACGGCCATGTCGCGTTCAACGACGGCGCCTACGACAAGTGGATCCCCTCGAAGTCGGCCACCACCATGGCGTATCTGACTCGCGAGGACATTCCGTTCCACTACGCGCTGGCGGACGCCTTCACCATCTGCGACGCCTACCACTGCTCGTTCATCGGCTCCACGGACCCCAACCGCTATTACCTGTGGTCCGGTTACACGGGCAACGACGGCAAGGGCGGCGGCCCGGTGCTGGACAACGCGGAGGCCGGCTACGGCTGGACCACCTACCCCGAGCGCCTGGAGAAGGCCGGGATCTCCTGGAAGATCTACCAGGACATCGGCGACGGGCTGGACGCGAAGGGCGGCTGGGGCTGGATCGACGACGCCTATCGCGGCAACTACGGCGACAACTCCCTGCTCTTCTTCAACCAGTACCGCAACGCCTCGCCCGGCGACCCGCTGTACGACAAGGCCCGCACCGGCACCGACGCCAAGAACGGCGATGGTTTCTTCGACATCCTGCGGGCCGATGTGAAGGCCGGGAAGCTGCCCCAGATCTCCTGGATCGCGGCGCCCGAAGCCTTCACCGAGCACCCCAACTGGCCCGCGAACTACGGCGCCTGGTACATCGCGCAGGTGCTGGACGCGCTCACCTCCAACCCCGAGGTGTGGAGCAAGACCGCGCTGCTCATCACCTACGACGAGAACGACGGCTTCTTCGACCACGTGATGCCGCCGTACGCGCCCGGCGACAAGCGGGGCGGCTCGACCGTGGACACCACCGGGGAGCTGTTCCCCGGCTCCTCCGCGCAGCCCGCGGGCCCGTACGGGCTGGGGCAGCGGGTGCCGATGCTCGTGGTGTCGCCGTGGAGCAAGGGCGGCTGGGTGTGCTCGCAGACGCTGGACCACACGTCGGTCATCCGGCTCATGGAGCGGCGCTTCGGCGTCGAGGAGCCGAACATCTCGCCGTGGCGGCGGGCGGTGTCCGGCGACCTGACCGCGGCCTTCGACTTCTCGCGGACCGATGTGAAGGTCCCGGCCATGCCGGACACCAGCGGCTACCGGCCCAAGGACAACGAGCGGCACCCCGACTACGTCCCGGCGCTGCCCGAGCACCCCTCGCTGCCCCGGCAGGAGCCCGGGCTGCGCCGCGCCCGGCCGCTGCCGTACGAGCTGTCGGCCGACGCCACGACCGCCGCCGACGGTGGCCTGCGCGTCGACTTCGTCAACCACGGCCGGGGCGCCGGGGCGCACTTCCATGTGACCTCCGCGAGCCATGAGGGCGGGCCGTGGGGCTACACCGTCGAGGCGGGCAAGCGGCTGTCCGGAAGCTGGCAGCGCTCCTCGGCGGACCAGGGCGCCTATGACTTCCAGGTGCACGGTCCGGCCGGTTTCCTGCGCCACTTCACCGGCCACGCCACCGGCACGGGCCCCGAGGTGAGCGCCCGTCACGACCGGTCGACCGGAGAGGTCAGGCTGACCCTGGTCAACCAGGGCGACGCGACGGTGCGCCTCACCGTCACGGACGGCTACGAGGAGGAGAAGCCGGCGCACTACCGACTCCGGCCGGGGGCGCGGGTGGTGCACACCGTGCGCACCGGGCGCAGCCACCAGTGGTACGACCTGTCGGTGGCCTCCGACCACGACAGCGGCTATCTGCGCCGGCTGGCCGGGCATGTGGAGACCGGCCGTGCGGGGATGAGCGACCCCGCGCTCTCGGCGGACTGAACCACCGCCACCGGCCTCTCGTCGCGCGCCCGTCCGGCGGCTCCCCGCCGGGCGGGCGCGCGGCGCGTCTCCCCGCCGCGTACGGCCGCTCGTAGCCCTCGCAAGCCGCCAACGGCGCTCAGGCACGGCTCTCGTGCGGCCCCGCGCGCGTGCGGGCCCCGGGCTGTCAGTGCCGGGTGCCCGAGGCGCGGACGCGGAAGCCGGCCGGGGTCTCGCCCGCCCGGCGGCGGAAGAACTTGGTGAAGACGGTGGCGTCCGGGAAGCCGAGCCGCTCGCCGATGGCCGTGGCGGACAGATCGGTGTGCACCAGCAGCCGCTTCGCCTCGAGCAGCACCCGGTCGTCGATGAACCGCTTGGCGCCGCATCCTGCGGTGGCGCGGGTGGCACGGGTCAGGGTGCGGACGCTGTAGCCCAGCCGGGCCGCGTAGTCCTCGACCCGGTGGGTGCGGGTGTAGTCGCGCTCCACGGCCTGCTGGAAGCGGCGGAACGCCTCGCTGGCCGCCGTAGCCCCGCTCTGGGCGCCGGGCAGATGGGCCAGCCGCAGCACGAGGACCGCGACGAGATGGCGCACCACCTCGACATGCGCCTCCAGCGGCCCGGACACCGTCCGGTACTCGCCCTCCAGCAGGTCCAGTACGCCACGGACGGCCTCGGCGTCGGCGCCTTCGGGAACCACCAGCGGGGACCGCGACGCGGGCCGGTCCAGCCGGGCGACCGCGGCGGTGGCGGTGCCGAGATAGCCGGGCGGGAAGAGCACGGCGGCGCCCTCCGCGGCGCCGAGCGGTGAGCGGAACTGGTGGATCTGTCCGGGGCGCGCCCACATCCAGCCGCCCTCGGTCAGCTCGTGCTCGGTGAAGTCCACCGAACAGCGCAGGCTCCCCGAGCGCACGGCGATCAGCTGGTGGAAGGCGAGCCGCATCGGGGCGTGCACATCGAGGCCATGGCTCCGGGCGCGGGCGGCCAGCCCGGGGAAATCCAGGACGGCCGCTCCCGGCGGGGCTCCCACGGAGGGCCGGAACGGAACCTCGGTGACATCACGGTGTCCGTTTCTGTCCATAGCGCGTCCTCAGTGTACGGCTGGTGTGCCCTGGTCCGCATCTAGCGTGGAGTGCGTTGCGATGAACGGGTGACCGAAAGAGTCCCCGGATCACCGTTTCCCCCCTTCCACCGACCGCAGCCGAGGGAGCGCGCCACCATGCGATTGATCGTGGGCATGACAGGAGCAACGGGTGCCGTGTTCGGTGTCCGCCTGCTGGAGACCCTCTCCGAGCTGCCCGAGGTGGAGACCCATCTGGTGCTCAGCCGCTGGGCGCGCACCACGATCGAGCTGGAGACCGGCCGCTCCGCCCGCGAGGTGGCCGAGCTCGCCGAGGTGACGCACTCCCCCGAGGACCAGGGCGCCACCATCTCCTCCGGTTCCTTCCGCACCGACGGCATGATCATCGCGCCGTGCTCGATGAAGACCCTCGCCGGGATCCGCGCCGGATACGCCGACGGTCTGGTGGGGCGCGCCGCGGACGTGGTCCTCAAGGAGCGGCGCAGGCTCGTGCTCGTGCCGAGGGAGACCCCGCTCAGCGAGATTCACCTCGAGAACATGCTGGCGCTCTCCCGGATGGGCGTGCGGATGGTCCCGCCCATGCCCGCCTTCTACAACCACCCCCGCTCGGTGGACGACATCGTCGACCACCTCACGGCCCGCCTCCTCGACCAGTTCGACCTGCCCGCACCCGCCGCCAAGCGGTGGGAGGGCATGCGCGCCGCCCGCGGCCCGAAGCGCACCCCCGCCGATTCCCCCGCCGCCTGATACCCCCCGCCCCTCCCCCACTTGGACTTCCCATGGCCTACGACGACTTCCGCGGCTTTCTCGACGTCCTCCGGAAGGAGGATCAGCTACTGCACATCGCCGACGAGGTGATGCCGGAGCCGGACATCGCCGCCGCCGCGAACGCCGCCCCGCGCCTGGGCGGCCATGCCCCCGCCCTGTACTTCGACAACGTCAAGGGCTTCACCGACGCGCGGATCGCGCTCAATGTGCACGGCTCCTGGGCCAATCACGCGCTCGCCCTCGGCCTGCCCAAGGAGACCGGCACCAAGGAGCAGGTCGAGGAGTTCATCCGCCGCTGGGACACCTTCCCGGTGGCCCCCGAGTGGCGCGAGAACCCGCTGTGGGCCGAGAACACCCTGGAGGGCGAGGACGCCGACATCTTCCGGGTGCTGCCGCTGATCCGGCTCAACGACGGCGACGGCGGCTTCTACATCGACAAGGCGGCCGTGGTCTCCAAGGACCCGGCCGACCCCGAGCACAGCGGCAAGCAGAACGTCGGCATCTACCGCATCGAGGTCAAGGGCAGGCGCACGCTCGCCATCCAGCCGGTGCCGATGCATGACATCGCCCAGCATCTGCACACCGCCGAGGAGCGCGGCGAGGACCTGCCCGTGGCCATCACGCTCGGCAATGAGCCGGTGATCTCCATCGTGGCGTCCACCCCGATGGAGTACGAGCAGAACGAGTACGAGCTGGCCGGCGCCCTGCGCGGCGCTCCCGCCCCGCTCTCCCGGGCCCCGCTCACCGGGCTGCCCGTGCCGTGGGGCAGCGAGGTGGTCATCGAGGGTGTCATCGAGGGCCGCAAGCGGGAGATCGAGGGGCCGTTCGGCGAGTTCACCGGCCACTACTCCGGCGGCCGGAGCATGCCCGTCATCCGCATCGACCGGATCTCGTACCGCACCGGCCCGATCTTCGAACACCTCTACCTCGGCATGCCGTGGACCGAGGTGGACTACCTGATCGCCGCCAACACCTGTGTGCCGCTGTACAAGCAACTGCGCCGCGACTTCCCCGAGGTCCAGGCGGTCAACGCGATGTACACCCACGGGCTGGTCGTCATCGTGTCCACCAAGAAGCGCTACGGCGGTTTCGCCAAGGCCGTGGGCATGCGGGTGCTGACCACTCCGCACGGCCTCGGCTACGCGGCCACCGTGATCATGGTGGACGAGGACGTCGACCCGTTCAATCTGCCCCAGGTGATGTGGGCGCTGTCCACGAAGATGAACCCGGCCGGTGATCTGGTCCAGATCCCCAATCTGTCGGTGCTGGAGCTGGCCCCGCAGGCCGTCACGCCCGGTATCACCGACAAGCTCATCATCGACGCCACCACCCCCGTCGCCCCCGACCGCCGCGGCACCTACGGCACCCAGGTGCGCGATCTGCCCGAGACGGCCGAGTGGCTGGCCCGGCTGCAGAGGCTCACCGCCGCCCGCTGACCACACCACCCCACACCACGGAAGGACTTCGGATGTCCGACACCATGCCCCTGTGCCCGCGCTGTGCCCACGAGACGATCGAGCACATCACCGGCTCCCCCGTCCCCGGCGTCTGGGAGGTGCTCCAGTGCGGGCGGTGCCTGTACATGTGGCGCACCACCGAGCCCGCGCGGCGCACCCGGCGCGACGCCTACCCCGAGGAGTTCATGCTGACGCCCGAGGACATCGGCACCGCGCCGGAGGTCCCGGCCGTTCCGCCGCTGCGTATGCCCGGTGCCGGGGCGGCTACCAGGTGACGGGGAGTTCATAGACCCCGTAGATCACCGCGTCGTACTTGAAGGGGATGTCCGCCAGGTCCGTCGCCATCCGCAGCGTGGGGACGCGGCGGAGGAGGGTGGGGTAGACCACCTGGAGTTCCATCCGGGCCAGCGGCTGGCCGAGGCAGTGGTGGGTGCCCACGCCGAACGCCTGGTGGTGGCGGGCGTCCCGGCCGATGTCCAGCCGGTCCGGTTCGGGGAAGACGGCCGCGTCCCGGTTGGCCAGTTCGCCGAGGAGGATCACCCCCTCACCGGCCCGGATGGTCCGGTCGGCGATCTCGATGTCCTCCAGCGCCGTCCGGCGGCGTCCGAGGTGGACGACGCTGAGGTAGCGCAGGAGTTCCTCCACCGCGGAGGCGATCACCTTGGGGTCGTCGGCCTCGCGGACGCGGGCGAGCTGTTCGGGGTGCTGGAGCAGCAGCAGCGTCCCCATGGTGATCATGTTGGCGGTGGTCTCGTGTCCGCCGAGGAGCAGCAGCACGCCCATCGCGGCGGCCTCGCGGCGGGTCAGCTCGCCCGCCGCGATCTGCCGGGCGAGGCCGGAGAGCAGGTCGTCACCCGGCTTGGCGAGCTTCTCCCCCACCAACTGGTCCAGGTACTCGTACAGGTTGGTGTGCGCGGCGCCCCGCTCCTCGGGCGTGGCCACGGCGGAGACGAGGACCTTGCTGTTCGCCTGGAAGAACCCGTGGTCCTCGTACGGGACGCCCAGCATCTCGGAGATCACCAGCGAGGGAAGCGGCAGCGCGAGCGCCTGGACCAGATCGGCCGGTTTCGGACCGGCCAGCATGCGGGTGATGAAGTCGTCCACCATCTCCTGTACGACGGGGCGCATCGCCTCGACCCGCTTGATGGTGAAGGCGCCGCTGACCATGCGGCGCAGCCGGGCGTGCTCCGGATCGTCCATGCCGACGAAGCTGAGGTCGGTGGCCTCCCGCTTGCCGCCCGTATGCGGGACGGGGCTCGGAAAGCCGGGGTGGGAGAAGTCGGCGCTGAGCCGCGGGTCGGAGAGCAGGGTCTTCTGCTCGGCGTGGCCGGTCACCACCCAGGGGGTGCTGTCGTTCCAGGACCGGACCCGGGTCAGCGGGCCCCACTGCGCCAGGCCGCGCAGCTCCGGGGACGGGTCGAAGGGGCAGGCCGCGGCGCGCGGCTGGGGGAAGGCGGGGATCTCGGCCGGCGCGTCGCCGGTCACGGGCGAGGTGGTCATGGGTTGGTCCGGGCCTCCTTGGCTGGGGAACGGGGGGTGACGGGGGCGCGGAGCAGGCCGGTGATGGCGTCGGTCAGCGCGCCGGCCGTGTCATCCCAGGACGGCTGGCGCGTACTGGTCCCCTCGGCGAGGGCCCGCTCCCGTTCTGCGCAGGTGTGCGTGATCAACTGGCGGGCCATGTCGCCGCGTTCGGCCCGCACCTCGGCGGGCAGTGCGTCCAGGCAGCGGCCGAGGCCGTAGAGGGTCTCCCGCAGCGGCTCCCGGGTGAGGGCCTCGTCGGTGACGATCGCCCGCAGCAGCGGGTCGGTCATCACCTGGACGGCGAACCGGGCGTACCAGGAGGGGAGGCCGAGGGTGGCCAGGTGCTCGGGGGCGGGGCGCACCAGGCAGGCGACCCAGTCCCGGACCTCCCGGCTGCCGCGGGTCTCCTCCAGCATCCGCTGCCGGATCCGCTCGATCGCCTCGGAGTGCTTGCCCATGATGGCGCGCACCAGATCCGCCCGGGTGCCGAAGTGATAGCCGACCGCGGCGACATTGCCCTGCCCGGCCGCCTCGCTGATCTGACGGTTCGACACCGCGACCAGGCCGTGCTCGGCGTAGAGCCGTTCCGCGGCGGCCATGATGGCTTCGCGGGTCTCGGTGGAGCGGACGGTGCGTGCTTCGGGCACCGCGGCCTCCCGTCTGGATCGTTCCGGTGAGCGCTGCCGCCGTCACTTTAAAACACGCGAATTAAACAAGCAACCCACAGAGACATCCGATCTGTCGTCGACTCTCTTTGTGGCAGTAGAAGCAACTAAGCACCAAATCTCCCCTAGTCTCTCGGCCACACCTCCAGCCATTCCCTCCCCAGCCGTTGACCCCATCCGATGTTTCTCCTACGTTGCGGTCGAATCCCAACCGGGGAGGCTGTAGATGAGATCCGCGCTCAGGCGCATATCCGTGGTCGCCGCCGTAGCGGCGGCCCTGACCGCGCTGCCGGGCGCCGCATCGGCCGAAGGACGGCACCAGGGGCGCACGTTTCACGTCGCCACCTGGGGCGCCGACCGCGACAGCGGCAGCTCGCTCCATCCGTTCCGCACCATCGGCCGCTGCACCGAACAGGTCCGGCCCGGGGACACCTGTCTGATCCACCGCGGCCGCTACCAGGAGCGCGTCGCCCCGCCCTCGGGCACGAAGGACGCTCCGATCACGCTCGCCGCGTACGGCGACGGCGCGGTCACCGTGGACGGGACGAGGACCGTCACCGGCTGGCGGGACGCGGGCGGTGGTCTGGTGGCCGCCGATGTGGACCTCCCGCTCGACCGCAGCGAGAACGCGCTGTTCCTGGACGGCGAGCGCGCCATGGAGGGCCGCTGGCCCAACTCCGGCCCCGATCCGCTCAATCCGTCCTGGGCGGTGGCCGAGCGCTCCTCCACCGATCAGCACATCGACGACCCGGAGCTGCCGGACGGCGACTTCACCGGCGCCACCGTCCATCTGTGGGCCGGTTCCAACCCGTGGAGCCAGCAGACCGGCACGGTGACCGCCACCAAGGCCGGGGCGCTGGACTTCACCGGTGGCAACTACCGCTGCACCCCGCTGTGCATGGGCGATCAGAACTACCGGAACTACTACCTGGTGGGCGCCAAGGCCACGCTCGACCAGCCCGGTGAGTGGTACTACGACAAGGAGGCGGGCCGCCTCTATCTGGTCCCGCCCAAGGGCGGTGTCGCCGGCCATACCGTGACCGCGAAGCACGAGAGCTGGGGCGTGGACCTCTCGCACAGCTCGCATGTCACCGTGCGCGGCCTCGACCTGTGGGGCACCTCGCTGCGCACCGGCTCCGACAGCACCGGTGTACTGGTCGAGGGGGTGCGGGCGCGCTACATCTCGGAATTCTCCACGCTCCCCATGCCGCGCGACGACGAGTTGGCCATCCCGCCCGGCGAGGGACACATCGTCGCCTCGCGGGTGCTGAACTCCGGTGTCCAGATCCTCGGCAAGGGCAACACCCTGCGCGACAGTGACATCGGCTACTCCGCCGGCACCGGGGTGCTGCTGCGCGGCAGCGGCAACACCGTCACCGGCAACTACATCCACGACGTGGGCTGGATGGGCAGCTACACCCCCGGTATCGAGATCAACGGCAGCGGCCAGACCGTCACCCACAACACCATCCGCCGCACCGGCCGGGCGAGCATCGACACCGCCTGGCAGTTGAACGGCGTGCCCTTCCACGACAACCGGATCGCCTACAACGATCTCTCCGAGGCGATGCGCACCTCGCGTGACGGCAGCCCGTTCTATGTGTGCTGCAACCTGGACGCCAAGGGCACCAGCGTCGACCACAACACCGTCCATGACGCGGACGGCCAGGTCGGCTACTACATCGACAACTCCTCCAGCCAGTTCCTGCTGCACCACAACGTGGCGTACAACACCGGCTCCCGTGGCACCTTCTACAACGGCCACAGCGGGGTCAGCCTCGGCAACCGTGACCACCACTCCTCCTACGGGCTCGGGGTGACCACCGCCGTACGGCTGAGCGGGGCGACCGACGCCACGGGCACGTATGTGAGCAATGACGTGGCGCTCGGGCCGATGGAGATCTCCGGCCCCGGTGATCCGGCCCCGGTGGTACGGAACAACCTGCTGCCGCCCACGGATCCGCGCTACACCGACGCGCGCAACGGCGAGCTGTGGCCGCGCGCGGGCTCCCCCGCCATCGACGCGGGTGAGACCGTGGACGGGGTGACCGGCGAGGTCCGCGGCGGCGGGCCGGACCAGGGCGCGTATGAATACGGGGCGCCCATCTGGTCGTCCGGCTGCCGGCTGCCGGGCTGCGAGACCCGGGTCCGGGGCGACGGCTGGAAGGCGACCGCCTCGGGTGGCGCCGATGCCTCGGCCGCCGTGGACGGCGTCCAGACCACCCAGTGGAAGGGAAGCGCTCCGCAGTCCTCCGGTCAGTCGCTCACCGTCGATCTGGGCACCGCGAAGACCTTCGGCCGGATGGCGATCGACGCGGGGATGGATGCCACCGGGCACCCTTATGGCTTCACCGTCTCGGTCAGCCGCGACGGTGACCACTGGGGCACGCCGGTGGCCCGGGTCAGTGGCCGCTCCTTCACCCAGGACGCGGTCTTCCCGCAGCACACCGTCCGCTATCTGCGGATCGAGCTGACGGCGCCGGGCGAGAACCCCTGGGCGGTGAACGAGATCCGGCTCTACGCCGACGGCCCCGACGCGGCCGCCACCTTGCAGGCGGAGCGCGCCGAGGTGGTCCGGGGCGCCGAGCGCGGCGAGGCGGCCACCTCGGTCCTCGGGCAGGGGGACGCGATCGGCTTCCGGGGGGTGCGGTTCGGTGCGGGCGCGGACACGCTGACGGTGCGGCTGGCGTCCGGCGGCTGCGGGGACTGCGCCCTGCGGCTGCGCCTGGACTCCCCGGACGGACCGGTGGCGGCCACGCTTCCGGTGCGCGGGACCGGCGGCGCGGACAACTGGCGGGAGCTGTCGGTACGTCTCCCCCGCACGGTGACCGGCTCCCATGACGTCTATCTCCTCGCCACGGGCGGCCACCGGGTGGCCGCGGTCGACTGGCTGACGCTGCGTCAGGCGAGTTAGACGCGTCAGAAGTGTCAGAGGGGACGAGGTGGGGGCGTGGCCGCTCCCTGGCGCACCGCGCGCCCCACCTCCGTCCGCAGCGCGATGAACCCGGGCAGCCCCCGGGTGGCGATCTGGTCGCGGTCGGCGGGCAGCGCCACCGGCAGATCCGCCCGCACCCGGCCCGGCCCCGGAGCCAGCACCACCACCCGGTCCGCCACATAGACACTTTCGTCGATGTCATGGGTGACCAGCACAGTCGTCATCCCCTGGGCCCGGTGCAATCGCAGCAGCAGATCCTCCAGGTCCTCCCGCGTCTGGGCGTCCAGCGCGCCGAACGGCTCGTCCATCAGCAGCAGCGCGGGCCGGGCGGCCAGGGCGCGGGCGAGGGCGACGCGCTGCTGCATTCCGCCCGAAAGCTGCCAGGGGTGGCGGCGGGCGGCGTCGGCCAGGCCCACCCGCTCCAGCATGGCCACCGCCGCCGCATGGCGCTCCGCGCGGGGCAGCCCGCGCCGCCGCAGCGGAAGGGCCACGTTCTCCCGCACCGTAAGCCAGGGGAAGAGGGAGCGGCTGTAGTCCTGGAAGACGACACCGAGCCGGTCCGGGACGCCGTCCACCACCTCCCCGTCCAGGGTGATCCGCCCGGCGGAGGGGCGGACGAGGCCCGCGACACAGCGCAGCAGGGTGGACTTGCCGCAGCCGGAGGGGCCGACGAGGGTGAGCAACTGCCCGTCGGGGACGGTGAGTTCGATGTCCTGGAGCACATCGGGGCCGTCGCCGTAGCGGTGGCTGAGGTGGTCGATCCGCAGCATGTCCGCCTCACCGGGCCCAGGGCTCGTACGCCGGGGAGTCGTCGGCGGGGACCCGGATCTGGAGCAGCACCGGGCCGTCGTCACGGCCGAGGGCGAGGGCCCGGTCGAGGGCCTTGGGGAGCTCGTCGGGCCGCTCCACCCGGTCGGCCGGGCAGCCGAAGGACCCGGCGAGCGCGGCGAAGTCGATGCCGCCGATCTCGGTGCCCGGCACGGGTGTGATGCCGATGCGGCGGCCCAGCGCCTTGACCGCGCCGTAGCCGCCGTTGTCGAGCAGGAGGTAGGTCACCGGGGCGCGGTGCCGGGCCGCGGTCCACAGGGCCTGCACCGAGTAGAGCGCCGAGCCGTCGCCGACCACGCACACCACCCGTTCGCCGTCCGCGAGCGCGCGTCCGACCGCGAGCGGCAGCCCCCAGCCCAGCGCGCCGCTGCCGGTGGTGAGGAAGCGGCCCGCGCCGCTGATGGGGAGGCGGGCGTGGAGGGCGTCGCGGTGGCTGGGGGTCTCCTCCACCAGCACGGTGTCCCGGGGCAGCCGCTCGCGGAGCAGCTCCATCACCAGCTCGGGCGAGATCTCCTCGGCCGAGGCGGGCACCGGCTCGGGGGCGGGCACCGGCTCCGGCGCGGGCCGCTCGGAGGGCTGGACGAGATCGGTGAGAGTGCGCAGGGCGGGGCGGAGGGTGGTGACGATGCTGGTGCCCACGGGGAGCCACGCGGCCTGCGCGGGGTCGCAGTCGAGATGGTACAGCTCGGTGCCGTCGGCGAGCGGCGGGCCCTCGGTGTGCACGTGGTAGGTGAACAGCGGGGCGCCGAGCGCGACCACCACATCGTAGGGGGCCAGCCGCTCCGCGAGCTGGTCGGCGACGGGCGGCAGAAAGCCCTGGAAAAGCGGATGGCGTTCGTCGAAACCGGAGCGTCCGGAGAGCGGGCTGATCCACACCGCGGCCCGCAGCCGTTCGGCCAGTTCGGCCACTTCGCGTACGGCGTGCTCGTCGTCCACGCCGGGCCCGGCGACCAGCGCGGGGCGGGCCGCGGCATCGAGCGCGCGGGCGAGACCGGCCAGCGCGCCGGGGTCGGCGGTGTAGCCGCCGTGGACGGTGCGCGGGGCGACCGGCTCGGCGGGGCGGTCCCAGTCGTCCTCCGGTACGGAGAGGAAGACCGGGCCCCGGGGGTGGCTCATGGCGACGCGGTGGGCCTCGGCGAGCGCGGCCGGCACATCGGCGGCCCGCTCCGGCTGCCTGCTGAACTTCACGTACGGGCGCGGGAACCGGGCCGGTTCGTCGGCGCCGAGGAAGGGCCGCAGCGGGAGCAGCGCACGGGACTGCTGGCCCGCGATGATCACCACCGGCACCCGGTCCCGGTAGGCGTTGAACACCGCGCCCAGGGAGTGGCCGACACCCCCGGCGGAGTGCAGGCTGACCAGCGCCGCCCGCCCGGTGCCCAGGGCGTGTCCCGCGGCCATGGCGACGGCGGTCGACTCCTGCAGTCCGAGCACATAGCGGAAGTCCTCGGGCCAGTCACGGAACATCCGCAGTTCGGTGGAGCCGGGGTTGCCGAAGACGGTCGTCATGCCGGTGGCGCGGCACAGTGCCAGCACCGCCTCGCGGACCGTGGTGGTCGGTGGGTGGGCGGGGGGCGCGGCCATGGGGCCACCTCCTCGGCTGGGTGCGGGGGCGGGTCCTGCGTACGGGTCGTCAGGAGCGGTGCGCGGCACGATGTCTGCCGAGAGCCAGGCGTTCGAGGGTGAGCAGCACACTGTTGAGCAGATGGCCGAGCGCGCCGAGCAGTACCATCACCGCCCACACCGTGAGCAGATCGGAGCGGGTCTGGGCGTCGGTGAGCTGGAAGCCTATGCCGTCGGCGGTGCCGGGCAGCAGCTCCGAGAACACCATCAGGATCAGCGAGAGCGACAGGCTCAGCCGGAGCCCGGCGAAGATGCGCGGAAGCGCGGCGGGCAGATACAGCAGCACGATCCGCTCGGCGGGCCGCATCCGCATGGTGGCGGCGACGTCCAGCCGCAGCGGGTCGATGCCGCGGACCCCCTCGGCCGTGTTGATCAGTACGGGCCAGATGGCGCCGAAGACGATCGAGGCGAGCTGCATCGGCGTGCCGAGGTCGAAGACGACGACGAAGACGGGCACCAGCGCGGGCGGGGGCACGGCGCGGGCGAACTGCAGCACCGGGTCGCACAGCGCGTACACGGTGCGCGAGCGGCCCAGGGCGAGTCCCAGCACGATGCCGAGGACCGCGGCGAGGGCGAATCCGGCGAGCACCCGGCCGAGGCTGGGCAGCAGATCGCGGACCGCCCCGTCGGTGAGGAACGCCCGCCCGGCGGGGCCGGAGAACCACAGGTGATAGCCGTGCTCGACGATCCGGGCGGGGGTCGGGAAGAACACATTGCCGTGGGCCCGCGCGGCGAGCTGCCACAGCGCCACCGCCACCACCGGTACGCCGAGGCGCAGCGCGAGGGTCCGGGGCAGCCGCCGGACGGTGTGGAGCGTGTGCTGCGCGGTCATGTGCGGCTCCCGCGGTGCTCGGGCGCCCAGGGGAACAACCGCCGTTCGACCGCGGTGAGCGCCAGATTGACGACGAGGCCGAGCGCTCCCGCCCACACCACACCGGCCAGCACATCGCGGGTGCCGTCGGTGGCCATGCCCGCCTGGGCGATGAAAATGCCCAGCCCCTCGCCGAATCCGGCGAGGATCTCGCCGGCCACGGCGAGGATCAGGGCGGTGGCCGCCGCGATGCGCACCCCGGCGGCGATGAACGGGGCGGCCGAGGGCAGACCGGCCCTCAGCAGAACGGCGAGCCGCCCGAAGCCGAAGGCGCGCAGCGTGTCCTTGGCCAGCGGATCGGTCTCGCCGAGCCCGTAGACGGTGTTGAACAGCACGGGCCAGACACAGGCGTAGGTGACGAGGGCGGTCGTCGTCTCGCTGCCGGCGCCGAGCAGCAGTGACACCAGCGGGATCAGGGCCACCGACGGCACCGGGCGCAGGAATTCGATCAGCACCCGCGCGGCCTGCCCGGCCGCCGGCACACTGCCCAGCAGCAGCCCGAGGGGGATCGCGAGGGCGCAGGCCAGGGCGAGCCCGGTGGCCCATGCCTCGAGGGTGGCGCCGACGCCGTTCAGGAAGGCGGTGTCGCCGCCGAGTTCGACGGCCCGTACCAGCACCTCGGAGGCGGGCGGCAGGAACGCGCGCCGCACCATCCCGGAACGGCTGAGGGCCTCGCAGGCGGCGAAGGCCACGAGCACGCCGACAGCCCCGAGCAGCGCGTCCCTGGCCCGCCCGGTGCGCTTCCGCCTGGCCGTGGCGGGGCTCACTTGGCGGGCTGGTAGAGGACGGCGGCGGGGTCCAGGTCCTTGGTGAGCAGTTTCTGCGCCCGCATCAGGGAGATGAGCCGCTTGAGCTGAGCGGCGCTGGAGGTGGCCGGGTAGTCGGGCAGGCCGATGGCGGCGGCCTCCGCCGGCTTGATCTTCGTATAGCCGGGCAGCGCCTTCTCCACGGCGCCGCGATCCTTGGCGGCGACGGCCTGGGCGGCGGTGATGGCGCGCCGGAACGCGGCGGCGGACTTCGGGTACTTGTCGATGAACGTGTCGGTGGTGACATAGCCGCTGAGCGGCAGTCCGGCGGTGGGCGCCGCGTTGCCGTCGACCACGGTACGGGCCTTCAGCTCGCGTTTGAGCGCGGTGACGAACGGCTCGGCGGCGTGCACCGCGTCCACCTGGCCCCGCTCCAGCACCGAGCCCATCTGCGGGAACGGAACCTGCCGGTACTCGGGTAGCCCGGCCCCTGCCCTGCCGAGGACGGCGTTGAGGGTGAGCGACTGGATGTTGTTGAGGATGTTGACCGCGATCTTCTTGCCCTTGAGGTCCCGCGGCCCCTTGATCTTGGAGTCGGAGGGCACCAGCACCGCCATCATGTGCGGGGCGTTGCGCGCCCCCTCGGCCAGCACCCGGGTGGCCAGGGTGCCCTTCTCGCGGGCCTGGAGGAACGTCACGAAGTTGGCGCCGCCGATGACGTCCACCTGACCGTGGGCGAGCGCGGGCAGTGCCTGGACGCTCTGCTGGACCGGCTGGACGCGGACGTTCAGCCCCTCCTTCTCGAAGAGCCCCCGATCGATGGCGATGTGCAGCGCGGCCACATCGGCGAGCGGCAGTCCGGCGACCGTGATCGTCTTCTTCTCCGGCCCGCCCCGGGCCCCGGACTCCTCCTCGGAGCCGCCGCATCCGGCGAGAAGCAGGGCGGTGACCGTGGCGGTCGCGGCCAACTTTGCTGAGCGGAGGCGCAGTTGGACTCTCATGGCATTTCACGATAGGGGCCGTCAGCTCTTCACACCATGGTCGGGAACACCTCGTCGAACAGGTCGAGCATGGCCCGCCAGGCCCGTTCGGCGGAGGCCCGGTGGTAGCCGATGCCCGGGCGGGCCGAGGGATCGGGGTCGAGGTCCGGGTGGGTGAAGCTGTGCAGGGCGCCGCCGTGGATGGTCATGCGCCAGTCCACCCCGGCGGCCCGCATCTCGTCCTCGAAGGCCAGGCGCTGCTCGACCGGGATGATCGGATCCTCCGACCCCACGCAGACCAGGACCTTGCCGGTGATGTTGACGGCGTCCTCGGGGCGGGTGGTCGTCAGACTGGGGTGGAAGCCGACCACGGCCTTGAGGTCGGCGCCGCCGCGGGCGAGTTCGAGGGCCATGGTGCCGCCCAGGCAGTAGCCGATGGCGGCGAGCCGCGAGGTGTCGGCCCTGGGCTCGGCGGTCAGCACGGCGAGCCCGGCTCCGGCGAGGGCGCGCATGCGGTCGGGATCGGCGAGCAGCTCGTCGACCCGGGCGAACATCTCCTCGCGGTCCTCGATGAACCGTCCGCCGCCGTGGTAGTCGAGGGCGAAGGCGACATAGCCGAGTTCGGCGAGCCGGTCGGCGCGCTCGCGCTGGTGATCGGTGAGGCCGGGGCCCTCATGGGCGATCAGCACGGCGGGGCGCCGGTCCGTTCCACCGGGCAGCGCCAGATGGCCCACCATGGTCGTGCCGTCCACGGGGTATTCGATTCGCCTGGTCGTCACCATCGCCGCGCTTCCTTGTCCTTGTCCGTGTTCTTGAAGGGTTCCTGGGCTCTTGGGCCTTCTCGGGCCTTCTTGAGCGTCGAGCCGGATGGGGGGAAGCTAACAGCGGGGGCGCGCCGGGCCCGTGCTTCTTCGCCGGGGGCCGATTCGGTCTGCCGACAGCGAAGGCGAACGGGGTGGCCGGGCGGTGTATGGCAGGGGCGGTCGCGGCTCCCCGCGGACCGGCTCGACAAGGTGACGGGCGACCAGGCGGCGCTCGACCGCTACTTCACCCTCGTCCCGCCCGTGTGAGTCGCGTCCCGGCGAGTCGGCGCCCCTCGGCCCGCGCCGCGGGGTGAAACCATGGCCGGAAGGTAACCACGAGCGAGGGAGCCGTGAATGAACAGCGCCGATCTGCTGGCCGACGCCTTTGAGCGGGTGCGCGAGGAGGTGCAGGCGGCCGTGGACGGGCTTTCCGAGGACGAGCTGGCCGTACGGCTCGACAGCGGGGCCAATTCGATCGCCTGGCTGGTGTGGCATCTGACCCGGGTGCAGGACGACCACATCGCCGACGCGGCGGGCACCGAACAGCTGTGGACGTCCGAGGGCTGGGCCGAGCGGTTCGGCCTGCCGTTCCCACCGGACGCCACCGGCTACGGCCACCGGAGCAAGGACGTGGCGGCGGTGCGGGCGGACGCCGACCTGCTCGCCGGGTACTACGACGCCGTCCACGAGAACACGCTGGCCTTCGTGCGCGGCCTCCGCGACGCCGATCTCGACCGGATCGTGGACGACCGGTGGACCCCGGCGGTGACCCTCGGCGTCCGGCTGGTCAGCGTGATCGCGGACGATCTGGAGCACGCCGGGCAAGCGGCGTTCATCCGCGGCGCGATCCGCAGGCGATAGCGCGACATCACGGAGCACGGGGGCCGTCACACCGCCCGCATTGACATGCAGGCAATCGCCTGCCTAACGTGCGGTGTGAGCTCAGAGATGGACATGGTCTTCAAGGCGCTGGCCGACCAGACCCGGCGCTATCTGCTGGACAGGCTGCATGAGCACAACGGCCAGACGCTGGGCGAGCTGTGCCGGCGGCTGGAGATGACCCGCCAGTCCGTGACCCAGCATCTGGCCATCCTGGAGGCCGCCAATCTGGTCAGCACGGTGCGGCGGGGCCGCGAAAAACTCCATTACCTCAACCCCGTCCCCCTCAATGAGATCCAGGAGCGCTGGATCGACAAGTTCGAGCGCCCGCGGCTGCGCGCGCTGAGCTTGGTGAGACGACAAGCCGAGAAAGCGATGGAAGCGATGGCCGACAAGCCGGCGTTCGTGTACGTCATCTATATCGAGAGCACACCGGAGAAGGTCTGGCACGCGCTGACCGACGCCGACCTCACGGCCGAGTACTGGGGCCACAGCAATGTGTCGGACTGGCAGGTCGGCTCCCCGTGGGAGCATCAGCGGACGGACGGCTCCGGCACCGCCGATGTCGTCGGCACGGTCGTGGAGAGCTCACCGCCCACCCGGCTGGTGACCACCTGGGCCGCACCCGACGCGGATGCCGCCGCCGAGCCCTCCCGGGTCACCTTCGACATCCAGCCGCACGGCGACATCGTCCGGCTCACCGTGACCCATGAGAACCTGGCCGACGAGGCCGAGCGGACCGCGGCGGCCGGTGGCTGGGCCGCGGTGCTGTCCAACCTGAAGTCGCTGATCGAGACGGGGAGTCCGCTGCCGCAGCAGCCCTGGCTGATCCCCCAGTGACCTTGCCTTCGGCCACCGCCGGTCACGGCCCGGCGTCCCACGTCCCACCTGCCGTGACCGGTGGGGCGTGGGCACTCACCGGGCGGCCCCACCGTCCCGTACCGTGATCCCCAAGGCGTCGGCGAGCATCGGCGCCAGCTCCATCAGCTGCCCGCTGCCGATGGTGGCGCCGCCCAGCGCGTCATAGCCATCGGCGATCTCCAGCCGGGTGGCCGCCCGCAGATCGACCTTCGCCATCCGCGCCTTGCCGAACCGCACATCCTCCAGCGCCGACCCCGGAAACGCCACCTCCGTCAGCGCCGCACCGCCGAGGTCGACATCGCGCAGCAGACAGTCCACGAAGGTGACGTTCCGCAGCGTGGCGGTGCGCAGATTCACCGATTCCAGCTTGCACCGGTGGAAGACCACCCGGTGCAGCCGCGCGGAGAACATTTCGAGGCCGGCCAGTACACAGCCGCCCAGCTCGCCGTCCTGCCAGTCGGTGTCCGCCAGATCGGTGCCGACCCACCGCACCCCGTCCAGCCACACCTCATTGAACCGGGCCCCGCGACCACGGCCCCCGGTGAAGGTCACCGAGGAGAACGCGGATTCGAGGAATCGGGCGTTGTCGCAGATGGGCCCGTCGAACGCGGCGCCGTCCAGATGAACGGTGTCGTAGTCGCCCCCTTCCGCCAAGGCCCCGTCGAACGGCCGCAGATGGTCGGCGAAGGGCAGATCGGCGAGTTCACGGGGGGACGGCGCCATGCGGGGCTCACTTTCCTGGGGGCGGACGGCGTGTGGGGGCGATCCTGCCATCCGGGTCGGACACCCCCGCGAGGACCGACCGGCACCGGAGGGGATGGCGTAGGCCGTGCGGGTCACTCCACGGTGCGCTTACCCGACTTTGCCCCGTATTTATCCGTTAAATCTGATGGTCAGATATCTCGCTCTGCGACCCAACACGGAGGAACCCATGCAGATCGCGAAGAAGGCCGCCCTGCTGGCCGCGACCGCCAGCGCCCTTGTGCTCCTCGGCACCGGCACCGCGGCCGCCTACGGCGGCGGCGGCAACAGCGGCGCCGACAGGAGCACCGGCACCCCCACCAGCTTCGACATCTCCAGCTTCATCTTCCAGAGCAACGACTGCGACACCTCCACCGGCACCACCCTCTCCACCGCCGCCGCTGCTCCGAGCGGCGAGATGGAGATCGGTAGCACCTGCATCAACTCCATTGGCTGACCTCCGGCGAGACCTCGGCGGCCACGGTCGCCGAACCAGGGCGCTCCCCTCACCGCTCCGGCGGCGAGGGGAGCGTTTCCCTTTCGGCCGGATAGTGCATGGGCCAGTCGGGGCACTCTCCGGTGCGCTTACCCGGCTTTCTCCCACCTTTCTCCGTTAAATCTGATCGTCAGATATCTCGCTCTGCGACCCAACACGGAGGAACCCATGCAGATCGCGAAGAAGGCCGCCCTGCTGGCCGCGACCGCCGGCACCCTGGCTCTTCTCGGCACCGGCACCGCAGCCGCCTACGGCGGCGACAGCGGCGTCGACGCCCCCACCAGCGCCAACCTTTCCAGCTTCATCTTCCAGACCAACGACTGCGACACCTCCACCGGCATCACCAGCTCCCTCGGCGGCGTCGGCGGCGCCAGCGGTGACATGAAGATCGGCAGCACCTGCGCCAACCTGATTCGCGGCTAACGTCGGGAAAGGGTGCGGCGGCCACGGTCGCCGGCCCCATGCGCTTCCCTCGGCCCTCCGGGGCGAGGGAAGCGCGCGTTACCGCCGCACCTGGATCAGCGCATGGGCGCCGCTGGTGCGCCAGTGGTCCTCATGCGCGTCCAGCGCGGCCACGGCCCGCTCGTCGAGGCCGACGATGACATCCGACTTCAGGGTGCGCAGTGCGGCCACCGGGCCGGGGAAGTACCCGGTGCGCTCGGCGAAGGAGGTGGTCGGGGGCCACAGCCGGTCGCCGACGAGGCGGCGGTAGTTCAGATCGCCCTTGAAGACGGTGAGCGTGGCCTCGGCGAACTCGCTCCGCAGATCGCCGGGCATCTCCTCGTACGGCAGCGGGGCGCGGAAGAAGTCATGCGCCCGTACGACGAGCCGCCCGTCGCCCATGGCGGCCCAGAGCCGTCTGCCGGTTCCGGCCGCTGCGCCCTCCGCCCGCACCAGACGGCGCAGACAGTCCACGACATCCTCGGTGGTGGCGTCGGAGACGTAGTACGGATACGGCTTCACCTGCAGCACCACCCGCTCGGCGCGCCCGTGGTGGAGCACATGGTCGATGAGGACGAGGTCGGGGAGCAGCTCCCGCCCGGCGTTGTCCGCCACCAGGCACAGCGTGGCCGGGGAGCCGGTGGGCAGCAGGGACCACAGCGCCTCGGAGTCGTCCGCGACCAGCGGCGGGGTGTCGGCGCCACTCGCGTCAGCGGCCGATGAGGAGATGCGGAAGCCCAGGTCCGCGCGGTTGCCCCACAGGGAGCCGTGCACCAGCGCGTTTGCCTGTTCCCCGGCGGGTTTGCGCAGGATGTCGTCGAGGGTGGCCAGTTCGGCCTCGGCCTCAGGGGTGTGCAGCTCGGCCTGTTTGAAGGGGCGGAACGGGTCGATGCCCCGCCAGGGCCCGTCGGCGAAGTAGCCCACGGCTTCCAGGAGCCGGCGGTAGAAGTAGCTCTCCGCCCACAGGAACGGCACGTCGAACCATGACCGGCCGAAGTGCTCCCGGCCCCACTCCGCCCACCGGTCGTGGTCGTACGCGGTGGGCGGGAGCGGGGTGATCGTGCCCTCGGCGGCGTTGTCGCGCAGCGCGTCGAGGCCACGGTGCTGCTCGGGGCCGTACGGGAAGGCGTCGCGCACCTTCTCGATCAGTGCGGGATGGCGCTCGGCCAGCACACTCCGGGCGAACGAGCCGGGTTCATCGCTACGGATCACGGGCGCGTCGACGGTGTCGGACATGGCAGTCAGGGTCGCACACCGCGTGGTGGCGAGGAGGGGATCACCAGTGCGCGGGGCGAGTGAGGGACGGCGGCAGCCGGGTGGCGGCGTCGCCCTTGGCCGCGGCGAGCTGGGCCTGGGTGAGAAAGATGGCGCCCCGGAGGTCGGCCGCGCTCAGGTCGGCGTCGCGGAAGTCGGCCCCGATCAGATCGGCCGCCGTCAGATCGGCTCGGGTGAGGTCCGCCGCGATGAGGCGGGCCCCGCGGAGGTTGGCGCCCCGCAGATCGGCTCCCCTCAGGTCGGCGCCGATGAGATCGGCTCCCCTGCGGTTCTTCTTCTTGCCCGGGATCCGGGCCCGTATCAGCTCGCTCGTCCGCAGCAGCAGCTCATTGACCCGGTCGCGGTGGGCCGCCACATCGAGCTCCATCAGCTCGGAGGCGCTCCCCTCGGTGAGGCGCTCCGTCTCCCGCAGCGCCCGGCGCACCGCGCCGTGGACGGGCCGCGCGGCCGGCAGGGTCAGCGCCTCGGTGAGGTACCAGAGCAGCTCATGGAGGTGGCGCATGGTGGGGAGGATGGCGAACATCTCGGAGGCCGTCCCGGGGTGCCGCCGCCAGTCGCGGCCCTCGAAGGTGAGCTGGGAGACCTTCTGCCCGGCGCCGAAGCAGTCGTAGACCGTGCAGCCCTTGAAGCCCTCTTCCCGCAGCCGGGAGTGGATACCGCAGCGGAAGTCGGACCGGAGGTTACGGCAGGGCTCCCCAGCGCCCTTGCCGATCGCGAAGTCCGCGGAGGCGGCGAAGGGCAGGGCGACACAGCACAGCCCGAAGCAGTTGCCGCAGTCGGCTCGCAGGGCGGTACGGTCCGCGGCGGCCGGGCCGGAGGAGGGGGTTTCGGTCGGATGTGACACCGTGCGTGGTCTCCCGCGTGGACAAGAGCACCGCGATGCGGGCGGCGCTGGGTGGCTCCATTGTCGCAAGCGGGCTCAGCCGGGAATGATCAGGTCGATTCCATAGGCGGCGATCGCCAGGCATGCGGCGAAACACACCACCGCCGCGCCCGCCGCCACCGTGTCCGAACGACCGCGGCGCGCTCCATGGCGCGGCACCCCGCCACCGGCGCGGGCCCAGGCGGCGACGCCGAGAGAGAACATCACGACCACCAGGACGGTGACCCCGAGACTGACCCCGAAGACCCCGCCGATGGTGCCCCAGGTGGTGCCCATACGGATCAGCTCCTCACGGCGGTCGTATCCGGGTCAGACGGTCCTGTCGAGGGTGCGCTCGGCGGGCTCGGGGACGCCCGGCTCGTTCACGTTGTCCGGATTCACCGGGCGACGGCGCGAGAGCGCGTAGAAGCCCACCGCCGCGGCCACGGCGATGCCCGCCACCAGGGCCACCCCCGCGTTGCCCCGGCCGGCCGCCCAGGCCGCGACACCTCCCACGGCCGCCGCCGCGGGCAGGGTCAGCAGCCAGGACACGGCGATCCGCCCGGCGATCCCCCAGCGCACATGGGCCAGCCTGCGGCCGAGCCCGGCCCCCAGGATGCTGCCCGTGCACACCTGGGTGGTGGAGAGGGGAAAGCCCAGATGCGACGAGGCCAGGATCACCGCGGCGGCGCTGGTCTCGGCGGCGAAGCCCTGAGGGGGCTGGATGTCGGTCAGCCCCTTTCCCATGGTCCGGATGATCCGCCACCCGCCGATATAGGTGCCGAGCGAGATCGCCACGCCCGAGGCGAGCACCACCCACCACGGGGGCCCGGAGCCGTGACCGAGCACACCGCCGGCGATGAGGGTGAGCGTGATGACCCCCATCGTCTTCTGCGCGTCATTGGTGCCGTGGGCGAGGGCCACCAGGGACGCGGATCCCACCTGGCCCGCGCGGAAGCCCTTGCCTGCCGCGGGGGTGGCCGCCCGGTGGGTGATCACGTAGGCGAGATAGGTCGCCAGCATGGCCACCGCACAGGCCACTATCGGTGAGGCGACCGCCGGAATCAGGATCTTCTCGACGATCGCGGTGAAGCGCACCGCAGATTCCCCGGCGCCCACCCACACCGCGCCGATCAGCCCGCCGAACAGGGCGTGCGAGGAACTCGACGGCAGCCCGGCGAGCCAGGTGATCAGATTCCACAGGATCGCCCCGATCAGCCCCGCGAAAATCATGACCGGGGAGACCTTGGCGTCGTCGACGATGCCATTGGAGATCGTCTTGGCCACTTCCGTGGAGAGAAAGGCCCCGGCCAGATTGAGCACTGCGGCGACGCCGACGGCGATCCGGGGCGACAGCGCCCCCGTGGCGATGGACGTGGCCATCGAATTGGCGGTGTCGTGGAAGCCGTTGGTGAAGTCGAAGGCCAGTGCCGTGAGGATGACGGCCACCAGAAGGAAGGAGACGGAGTCCATTCCCGACCTCCCGCACCAGGAGTGGTCCGCCACATCGCGGCGTCGGACCGTCTCGTGAAGACCGCTGTCTGCTGTCCACGCTAAGCGTGGTGTCAGGAGGGCGCCAACGCTGGCGTCCGGCCCAACGACCGGGCCCGGTCGGCGCCGTGGACACGGCTTCACCCGGCCGCGGTGCGGCAGTGACCGGCGCGGTGCGCTCCGCCCGCCCCCTCCACTCCGTCGGCCGGACGGCTCACCGGCAGCTCAGGGAGGCGCGGGCGTTGAGCGTGCGGACGTCGCCTCCCGTGGTGTCCCGGTAGGTGTCGGTGACGCGGGCGAGCTCCTCGGGGGTCCGCGCACCGGCCCGGTTCATGGCCCGGTTCGCCCGTACGACGACCGCCGTCGCCTCGCGGCGCTCGGTCTCATAGCGGGCCAGCGCGGTCGCCACATCGTCCGCTCGCGCGAGTTCGCGAGCGAGGACGCGGGCGTCCATGACGGCCTGGGACGCACCGTTGGCCCCCACCGGATACATCGGATGTGCGGCGTCGCCGAGCAGGGTCACCCGGCCGCTCCCCCACCACGGCAGCGGCTCGCGGTCGACCATCGGGTATTCGAGGATCTCGCCGCTGTTCACCAGCAGACCGGGCACATCGAGCCAGCCGAGCCGCCAGTGGTCGAAGTACGGCAGCACATCGGCGAGCCGGCCCACCCGGTTCCAGGCCGCCTCCCCGGTGAGCGGCCCGGGCTCGGACACCCGCACCTGGCAGACCCAATTCACCCGGCCGCCGCCGATCGGATACGCGACCAGCTCGGCGTCCCCGTCGCGCACGATCACCATCGAGCGCCCGGTCAGAAACGGCTCGGCTCGCGTCGTGCCGCGCCACATCCGGATGCCCGACCACAGCAGCGGACCGTCCTGCGGATGCAGCGCGGCGCGGACGGCGGAGTGCAGCCCGTCGGCGCCGATCAGCGCCCGCGCGGCGCTCTCCTCGACCGTCCCCGTCGCCCGGTCGAGGACGCGTACGCGCACGCCGCTCCGCTCCCCCGGCCCCGCTCCTTCCCCGGAGTCGTCGAATCCCACGACCCGCGCCCCGGTGCGGACCGCGTCCGCGCCCAGGCGCTCGCGGACCGCCGCGAGGAGCAGCCGCTGCAGCTCCCCGCGGTGGACCGAGTACTGCGGCCAGCGGTAGCCCTGGGCCATGCCCCGCGGTTCGGTGAAGACCCGGCGGCCGAACCGGTCGCCGTACACGTTCTCGGCGGTGGCCACGCCGATGGCGGCGAGCTCGTCGCCGAGGCCGAGTTCGATGAGCTCGCGCACGGCGTGCGGCAGCAGATTGATCCCGACGCCGAGCGGCCGGATCTCCCGGGCGCTCTCGACGACCGTCGTCCCGACACCCGCCGCGTGGAGGCTCAGGGCGACGGCCAGCCCGCCGATCCCGGCCCCGGCGATGAGCACACTCATCACTCGGCTCCGGCCTCGGGGCGGATCTCGGGACGGATCTCGGGACGGATCTCGGGGCGGTCCATGATGCGCAGCCAGGTGCCGTCCGGCCGGCGGCGGGCCACCTGCACCCGGCCGCCGGTGTTGTCGGCGGGGCGGGTCGAGGTGAGGGCCAGATCGCCGTAGCGGACGGTCGGCAGCGCCTCCTCCACCTGGAAGGGGCGCGGCGCGTGCGCCAGCATCCGCTCGCAGACGGCACGGATCGCCTCCCGGCCGACTGTCATGGCACCCGGCGGGTAGGCGAGCACCGCGTCCTGCTCGTAGAGCTCGGCCAGCCCCTCGGCGTCACCGGCGTTGGCGCGCTCCACGAACAGCCGGGCCAGATCCTCGGGGGTGGTGGCACGGGCACGGGTCTCGGTCATGGTCGACTCCTTTCGACTGCCTTTCGACTGCCTTTCGGCTGTCTTCGGCTGCCTTTCGGCTGTCTCCACCCTCCGGCGGGCGCGATCAGAAGTCCAAGAGATGGTAAATCTGGTTGCTAGAATCAACGGTTATGGAGCTACGGCAGCTTGAATACTTCGTGGCGGTGGCCGAGGAGCGGAACTTCACCCGGGCCGCGGAGAAGGTGCATGTGGCCCAGCCCGGGGTCAGCGCACAGATCCGCCGGCTGGAGCGCGAGCTGGGCGAGCAACTGCTGGACCGCTCGGGCCGCTCGGTGCGGCTGACCGAGGCGGGCGCGGCGGTGCTCCCCTACGCACGGGCCGCGCTCGCGGCGGTGGAGGGCGCCCGGCTCGCGGTCGACGAGCTGACCGGACTGCTGCGCGGCCATGTGGCGGTCGGGACGGTCACCTCGCACAGCGTGGATCTGCCGGGGCTGCTGGCGGAGTTCCACGACGCCCACCCGGCGGTGGAGATCACCCTCACCGAGGCCACCTCGGACGAGCTGCTGGAGGGCCTGCGCACGGGACGGCTCGACGCGGCGATCGTCAGCGTGGGCGCCACGACTCCGGCCGGTGTCGAGCTGGAGGTGATCACGGACCAGCCGATCGTGGCCGCGGTCAGCCCCGGCCATGAGCTCGCAGTGCACTCGGCCATCTCGCTGGACACGTTGCGGGGCCGTGCGCTGATCAGCCTGCCGCGCGGCACGGGGCTGCGCACCCGGATCGACGAGGCGTGCGCGGCCGCCGGTTTCACGCCGCATATCGCCTTCGAGGCCAGCGATCCTGAGGTGCTGGCGCAGCTCGCCGAGCGGGGGCTGGGCGCGGCGATCCTGCCCGGTGCGTTCGCCGAGGCGCGGTCGGACCGGCTGCGATCGGTCCGTATCGACCGGCCGGCCCTGCGCGGGCGGCTGGCCTTCGCCTGGCGGGCGGACGGCCCGAGCGGCCCGGCCGGCCGGGCCCTGGTCGAGCGCGCCCGCACCGCCCTGGCGGGCTGAGCGTCCACACGCCCCATTGACAGCTCACCAGGACAGATTCCAGAATTGCGGCATGATCAGGCACCGGTTCGACTCGACGGGACACCTTCGCGCCCCGGACCGGACCGGGTGTGAGCGCTCGGGCCTCTAACCGGGACTCTCCGCATCCCGCGGCCATCGCCCCCGCGCCCCCGAGGCCACGCCGGTCATTCCTCTGACGATCGCCGGTCATTTCCCCGCCGATCCGGACATCGTGACGACTGACGATCCGGACATCGCGACGATCCGGACGACGCTCCCGTGGTCCCCCTCGGCACGAGGGCATCTCCCCCCCGCCTGCCCTGCCCCTGCCCGTTGTCACGCATGAGGAGACGCCATGACCGTCGTCGACACCACACCAGCGACCCTGCGCGAGGCCCCCATCCCGCCGGACGGGATGTACGAGGGCCTGCGCATCCTGCGGCGCGTGCCCGAGGGGTGGGAGGAGCGTCCGTACGACCGGTTCGAGGTCGTGCCCCTCGGCCGCGTCATCGGGGCCGAGATCCGCGGGCTGGACCTGTCCCGGCCGCTGGAGCCCGCGCTGCGCGAGGAGCTGAACCGCGCCCTGCTGGAGTGGAAGGTGCTCTTCTTCCGCGGCCAGCACCTCACCCCGGAGCGGCAGCGCGGATTCGCCCGCCACTGGGGCGAGTTGGAAACCAATCCCCTGCTGGCCGCCGGTACCAGCGAGGATGTCGTCCGCTTCGACAAGGGTTCCGGCGCCACGCCGACCTTCGAGAACATCTGGCACACCGACGTCACCTTCCGCACCCGGCCCGCGCTCGGCGCCGTGCTGCAGTTGCGCGAGGTGCCGCCGGTGGGCGGGGACACCCTGTGGGCGGACATGGCGGCGGCGTACGACAACCTCCCGGCGGAGGTGAAAGACCGCATCGACGGCGCCACCGCCGTCCACGACTTCATCCCCGGTTTCGCCCGCTTCTACGGGCCCGAGCGGCTGGCACCGTTCCAGGAGATGTTCCCGCCGGTGGAGCACCCGGTCGTGCGCACCCATCCCGAGACCGGCCGGCGGATGCTGTTCGTCAACACCTCCTTCACCACCCGGATCACCGGGATGGAGCGGGCGGAGAGCGACCGGCTGCTGAGCTTTCTGTGCCGGCAGGCGCATGTCCCGGAGTACCAGGTGCGTTTCCACTGGCAGCCGGGCGACATCGCGTTCTGGGACAACCGCGCCACGCAGCACTACGCGGTCAACGACTACGCCCCGCATCGCAGGGTCGCCGAACGCGTCGCCATCGAGGGCGACCAGCCGTTCTGACCACAGCCGAACGCGACCGGCCGTTCTGACCCCGGCCGACGCGACCGGCCGTTGTGACCGCGGCCGCCCCGCGGTGGCCCCTGGTGCGATGATTTTCCGTCATCCGCGCAGCCCGTACCCGGCGCGGACTCGCTCCGGGCGGATGAAACCATGCACGGCAGGGGCCACATCGGAGGTATAACCGTTGCGGAGTGGTCAGTTGGCGAGCCGAGGGAAGGCGACGGGTGCGATACCGGGTCCTGGGGGCGCTTGAGCTGCGCGACGGCGACGGGTGGACTTCCCTGGGGCCGGCCAAGTGGCGGACGCTGCTCGCGGTGCTGCTGTGCCACGCCAATCAGACCGTCTCCACCGAGCGGCTCCTGGACGAGCTCTGGGGCGAGGACCGAGCGCCCCAGAGCGCCACCAAGCTGCTGCAGACCTATGTCTCCCGGCTCCGCCAGACCCTGGGCGACGAGGCCGGGCAGACCCTGATCACCGAGAAGCAGGGCTACAAGGCGCAGGGCTACCGACTGACGGTGGAGGCCGCCGAGTTCGACGCCCACCGCTTCGAGCAACTGGTCGAGGAGGGGCGGCGGAGCCTCGACCGGGAGGCGCCCGAGACCGCGGCGGAGCGGCTGCGCGAGGCGCTGGCGATGTGGCGCGGCGCCCCGTTCGCCGATGTGCCCCCGACCCCGGCGGTGGCGGCGGAGGCCACCCGGCTCGAGGAGTGCCGGCTGCAGGCCGTGGACGCCCGGATCGACGCCGACCTGCGGTGCGGGCGGCATACGGCCGTCCTGGGCGAGCTGGAGGCGCTGACCGCCGAGCATCCGTTCCGTGAGGAGCTGCGCGGCCGGCTGATGCTGGCCCTGTACCGGTCCGGCCGGCAAGCCGACGCTCTGGCCGCCTACCGCGATCTGCACCGGCTGCTGAGCGAGGAGCTCGGAGTCGAGCCGACCCCGCCGCTGCGCGGCCTCCACGAGCGGATCCTCAACGCCGACGCCTCCCTGACGGCGCCGCCCGCCCCGGAGGCGGACCGCCCCGCCTTCGCCGCGCCTCGCAAGGCCCCCCGGGGGCCCCGCCAACTGCCGCCCGCCAGCCCCGCGTTCACCGGCCGCCATGGCGAGGTCGCCGTGATCCAGGCGCTGATGGACGCGGCCGGGGGCCCGGAGGCGGGCGAGAGCGGGCGGTCCGTGGTGCTCGCGGCCATCGACGGCACCGGCGGGGTCGGCAAGTCGACCTTGGCCATTCACGCCGCGCACCAGCTCGCCGACCGCTTCCCCGACGGCCAGCTCTATGTGGATCTCTACGGGGCGACCGCCGGGCAGTCGGCCCTGGACCCCGGCGAGGTGCTCGGCCGGTTCCTGCGCGCCCTCGGCGTGGACGGTGCGAGCGTGCCGGGAGACACCGACGAGGCGTCCGCGCAGTTCCGTTCACTGGCGGCGGGCCGGCGGCTGCTGGTGATCCTCGACAACGCCGCGAGTGTGGACCAGGTGCGGCCGCTGATTCCCGCCGGGCCGGGCTGCGCAGCGCTGGTCACCAGCCGCGAGATGCTGACCACCCTGGAGGGCGCCACCCATCTGCATCTGGATGTGCTCCCCCAGGACCAGGCGGTGGCGCTGCTGGAGCGGGTCGTCGGCACCGAGCGGGTGCGGGCCGAGCCCGCGGAGGCGGAGGAGATCACCCGGCTGTGCGGCGGGCTGCCGCTGGCGCTGCGGATCGTCGGCGCCCGGCTGGCCGCCCGCCCCGCGTGGCCGCTGCGCACCCTCGTGGCCAAGCTGACCGACGCCCGCGGCCGGCTGGACGAGCTGCGGTTCGGCGATCTGGCCGTCCGCATCAGCTTCCAGGTGAGCTACGAGGCGTTCCGGCTCGGCCGGCGCTCCGACGACCTGGACGCGGTCCGCGCCTTCCGGCTGCTCAGCCTGGTGCACGGGCACGATGTGAGCCTGCCGGTGGCCGCCGCGCTGCTGGACCTGCCCGCCGACCGCACCGAGAACGCGCTGGAGCGGCTGGTCGATGCCCAGCTCCTGGAGAGCCGGGACTCCGTCCGCTACCACATGCACGATCTGCTGCGGCTGTTCGCGTCGGAGCAGGCGGAGCAGGAGGAGTCCGAGGCGGAGCGCTCGGCGGCGCTGGAGCGGGCGCTGTCCTGCTATGCGGCCACCGCCCAGCAGGCGGTCATCCTGCTCGACCCGCTCCGCCCCTGGCCCCGGCATCCCGGCAAGGGCCCGGCGGTCCCACTGACCGGCCAGGACGAGGCCGAGAGCTGGCTGAAGACCGAGCTCCCCAATCTGCTCGCCGCCGTCGCCCACGCGGCCGAGCCCGCCCAGCCCGAGGCGATCGCCCGTCTCGGGCTGCGGCTGGCGCGGGCGCTCCAGTGGTTCCTCTTCCCCCGGGCCCACGCCCAGGATCTGCAGACGGTCAACGAGCTGGCCATCGAGACCGCCCGCCGCCTGGGCGATCCGGCGAGCGAGGCATGGGCGCTGGACGGCCTCTCCGCCGCGTACTGGCTGCAGCACAGCTATGACGAGGTGCGGACCGCTCTGGAGTCGGCGCTGGAGATCTGGCGCGAACTGGGCCACCGGGAGGGCGAGTTGCGCTCCGCCTGTAATCTCGCGGACGCGCTGTGCGAACTGGGCCTGTTCGAGGAGGCCGGCACGGTGCAGGAGCGGCAGCTTGCCCTCGCCCGGGAGGCCGGGGATCTGCCGGCCGAGGTGATCGGTCTGGGCAATCTCGGCCGGGCCCACCGGGGCATGGGCCGTCCCGAGGACGCCCTGACCTGTTTCAAGGAGAGCCTGGAGTACGCCCGCCGCACGGGCAACATCCACCATGAGGGCTTCGCCCTCTACGAGATCGGGATCACCTATATGGAACAGGGCAGGTTCGACGAGGGCCGGTCCCATATGGACCAGGCTCTGCCCGTGTGGCAGCGCCCCGGTACCTACGAGAGCTGGCGCGGACACACCTGGAGCGGGCTCTTCCCCGCCTGTATGACCCTGCAGATCGGCCCCGGCCCGCGCTGAGGCGGGATCCGGGGCGGACGTCGGGGACGGGGGGTACGACGTCGTACGCGAGGTGGGCAGGGTTACGGCTTGCGGGCCACCCCGCCATAGGCCCACACCCGGCTCGGGTCGGACTCGGCGCCGATGCCCGGGCGCCAGGAGGGCAGTTGCACCAGGCCCGGGGCGAGCAGGTCGAGGCCGGTGAAGAACTCCATGATCCCGGCACGGTCGCGGGCGACCAGATTGACGGGATCCCCGAAGCTGATGACCTCCCATTCCCGGTCGGTCTCGAGGGTGAAGTCACCGGTGGCGTGGGAGAGGACCAGACAACTGCCCGGTGCGGCCCAGTCCATGAACCGGCGGACGATGCCGATGGGGTTCTCCAGGTCCTCGATGTAGTCGAGGACGAGCGTCAGCAGGATGGCGACCGGCTGGGCGGGGTCGAGCAGCCGCCGCAGCTCCTCATGGCCGAGGAGATCGTCGGGCGAGCGGACGTCGGCCTTGACCATGGTGGTGCCGGAGACCGAGAGACGGGCCTGGCCGTGGCTGGCCACGATGGGGTCGTTGTCGGCGTAGACCACACGGGCCCGGGGATTCACGGCCTGGGCGATCTCGTGCACATTCGGGTTCGCCGGCAATCCCGCGCCGATATCCAGGAATTGGCTGATTCCACTGGCGGCGAGATGGCGGACGGCACGGTGCAGAAATCTCCGATTCGAGAGCGCGGTGTCGCGGACTTCCGGTGCGACTCCGAGAAATCGCTGGGCCTGCTCGTAATCGGCGAGGTAATTGTCCTTACCGCCGACGAGATAGTTGTAGACCCTGGCCGGATTCGCCTCGCTGACCGCGAGACGGCCGTGGTCGGCCGGCCGCCACGCCCTTGTCCTGAGGAGCCCTATGCCGGGTCCGCTGCTCTTCATCGTGATTCCCTTACCAATAGCACTGCCTCGCCTCACCTGCGGACGGTTCCGGATCACTGCGGATGCGGAGCCGCGCCCGGACGCCAGGTGACCGTCTTACTGGGCCCCGGTTCGGCCCAGGCGACCGGGTCCCGCGCCCATAGGTGGAAGGGCAGTCCGACATCGGCGGACACCCGGCTGAGCTGCCCCCAGGAGTACGCGCCGGAGTGGGTCGCGGTGGCCCGGAGTGCCGCTTCCAGACAGGTGCGAGCGGTGTGTTCGGCCCGGCAGGTGCCACTCGGGCCGGACCCCTCCACCCCGCCGCAGAGCTGGAAGGTGCTCCAGGCGTAGAGGGGTTCGTCCTCGGTGCGAGGCTGATGCTGCTGGTCGACGTTCACAGGCCCTCTCCAGACGCGTCCCTGCCGGGCGGCTGTAGCGATGCGACCAGCATGGAAGAGGGCGGACCAGCGGCGGTATACCGGCGGTAAAGCGACGGCCGCGGCGGCTCGACCGGGTCCGCCCCGGTCGAGATCCCCGCCGCGGCCGCATCGCGTTCCGCATGGGAAAGGCCCTGGTCACACGCGATGTGGCAGCAAGGCGTGTGACCAGGGCCGCCCGGTCACCCGGTCACCCGGCGAGCCAGGCCAGGACCTCCCGGTTGATCCGCTCGGGCGCCTCCAGGTGGAGGAAGTGCCCGGTGCCCTCGACCAGTTCCATGCGCGAACCCGCCGGGAGGTGGTCCTTGGCCCCCTGGACGACATCGGCGCCGATGCAGCCGTCGTCGGTGCCGTGCAGATAGAGGATGGGGGTCTCCCCGGTGGCCGTGATGGCCTCCTGCTCGGCCGCGTACGCCGCCACATGGCGCGACGGGTCGAACAGCGCCCGGTAGTAGCCGATCGCGGCAGCGAGATGGGCCGGGTCCCGCAGGCTCTCCTTGACATGCGCGATGTCCTTAGCGGCGTCCTGGTAGCCGGGCGACCAGTCGCGCCACAGGCCGTCGATCAGGGCCATGTCGTGCGCCGCCGCCCCGGCCTCGGCCAGCGGCGTCTGGAACAGGAAGATGTAGAAGGAGCGCTTGAACTGGCCGTAGTCATAGTTGAAGAAGTCGGCCAGCACCCCGCCCAGCGGGGGCACCGACATCGTGACCGCCCGCCGCCAGCGCTCGGGGGCGCTGCCGGTGGCGCCGTACGTGGCGATGGCGCCCCAGTCGTGGCCGATGAGCACGGCGTCACCGTCGCCGCCGAATGCCTCGTGGAGCGCGTTGGCGTCGGCGGCGATGGCACCCGCCTGGTAGGCGCCGTCGGCCGGTATGCCGGAGGGCGCGTAGCCCCTCAGAAAGGGCGCGACAGCGTGGTAGCCCGCGTCCGCGAGCGCGGGAAGCAGATGACGCCAGGAGTGCGCGGTGTCCGGGAATCCGTGCAAGCAGAGCGCCAATGGGGCGTCTGCCGGGCCCGCTTCGAAATACCCGAAATCAAGTCCATTTGCGTTGATGTTCTTCAGCTCTGTCACGCCCGAGGATGCTAATGCACCGTCAGGATGTCGTCCATGTATGGCCGGAACGGGCTGCGCGCCGGGCCGGGGAAGTGGCAGACTGCGCCATACCGTCCGGAAATTCGATGACGCACCTGAAGTGTTTTCGCCGGCCGAGCCCCAGGGAGGCCCGATGACCAGCCCGAGCAGCCCCGTCGCGGACCACCGCGATGCCATGATGCATCGCGGATTCCTCTATCGCGACGAGGACGACGTCGTCGACGTGTGCGTCCCCTTCCTCCGCGAGGGCCTGGAGGCGGACGACGCCGTGGCCGTCGTCGCCGCCTCCTCCAACATCGAGGCGCTGCGGGACGCGCTCGGGCAGGACGCCAGGGCGGTGCAGTTCGAGGAGGCGCTGAGCTGGTACCAGCACCCGGTCAAGACCATCGCCGCCTACGACTCCTTCGTGAAGGCCGAGAAGCCGCGCCGGGTCCGGGTGATCGCCGAACCGGTGTGGCAGGGCCGCACCCCGCTCGAGGTGGTGGAGTGGGCACGCTACGAGTCGATCGTCAACGCGGCCTTCGCCCACTCCGGCGCCCGAGCGATCTGCTGTTACGACCGGCGCCTGCTGCACCCCGAGATCCTCGCCTACGCGCGCCAGACGCACCCCGAGATCATCGACGGCCACGGGCCGGAGCGCAGCGACGCCTACACCGACCCCGGCCCGTTCAGCGCCACCTGCGACCGGCGTCCCCTGCCGCCCGCCCCGCGCATAGCCGAGTCGGTGTCGATCGTCTCGACCGATCTGGACGCCGTGCGCACCTTCGTCGCCGAGCGGGCGAGCCGGCACGGCATGGGCCATGACGCGCTGCGCAACATGGTCGCGGGCGTGAGCGAGGTGTCCACCACCGCGATCCGGCACGGCGAGGCCCCGGCGCGGCTGAGCACCTGGGTCCATGACGGCGATCTGGTCTGCGAGATCTCAGGGCCCGGCCACTGGTACCCGGACGCGCTGTGGGGCTTCACTCCGCCGGCCGACACCGAGCCCGGATTCGGGCTGTGGGGCGTGCGCATGCTGTGCGACGTCGTACAGATGCAGGCCGACGCGGACGGCACCCTCATCCGGCTGCGCACCCGCATCTGACGCCGCGTCGCCCGCGGGCGTACACGGACGTGCCGCGGTGCGGGTGGGAAGCTCGCCCTCCCGGCTTCCCACCCGCCGCTCGCTGCCACCTCCGCGCCTGCGCCACGACGCCCGACCTGGCAGGCGCCGGCGGCCGTACCGGTGCCGGATGCGGCCGGGGCGGTGCGGAGCGACACTGGCGGGGAGGGCAACAGCGGTGATGCGGAGTGTGCGTATGGATGGGCTGCCGTCCGTCTGGGAGAGCACGCGATGAACACGCCCCACAGGCGCCGGGGCGCCCAGGGCACCCCGAGGGTGCGGGACCTCCCCACCCGCATCGACGCCACCGGCACCCGGCGGGAGACGGACGCGCTGGGGACCGTCGAGGTCCCCGCAGACCGCTACTGGGGCGCCCGGACCCAGCGGGCCCTGGTCCACTTCGCGATCGGTGACGACCGTATGCCCAAGGCGGTCTACCACGCCTACGGCTACGTCAAGAAGGCCGCCGCGCTGGTCAACGGCCGGGAGGGGCGGCTGGCGGGGTGGCAGGCCGATCTGATCGCGCATGTGGCCGACGAGGTGATCTCCGGTGCGCTGGACGACCACTTCCCGTTGTATGTGTGGCAGGCCGGCTCCGGCACCCAGACCAATATGAACGTCAACGAGGTCATCAGCAATCGCGCGATCCAGCTGGTCGGCGGCGTCCTCGGCAGCAAGGACCCGGTGCACCCCGACGACCACGTCAATCTGGGCCAGTCCGCCAACGACACCTTCCCCACGGCCATGCACATCGCCGCCGTGCGCATCCTGCACGACCCCTTGCTGCCGCAGGTCAGCCTGCTCCAGGAGGCCATCGCCGCCAAGTCCCGCGCCTGGTACGACATCGTCAAGACCGGCCGCACCCATCTTCAGGACGCGGTCCCTCTCTCCGTGGGACAGGAGTGGTCCGGCTACGCCGCCCAGCTCTCCGACGCGCTGGAGCGGCTGCGCGCCACCCTGCCGGATCTGTACCAGGTCGCCATCGGCGGCACAGGAGGCACCGGTCACCAGGGCGACCCTGGTCCGGGTGGGGTCGGCGTACCCGGTGTCCCGCACGTGGCCGCGATCGAGGGGTGCGTCCGGGAGGGGGCGGATCATGGCATCTCCCTGTCTCGCCGCCGACCGGCCGCTGGCCCTGGGTCACCGGCCGTCGAGCGCGCGGTTTGACGGCGTGCGGAGCGGATACCTCCAGTGAGCCATGAGGAGCCGCGCCTCGCACCATCGGAGGTGGTCATGCGCCAGCCATCGGCACGTTTTCTCGTTGTGAGCGCCGGGATGGGGGCCGGACACGACGCGGTCGCCGCCGAGCTGGTCCGCAGGCTGGAGGAGCTGGGCCAGGGAGCCGGCCGGGTGGATGTGCTGGAGTTGCTGCCACACCGGATCGGGGCGGGGCTGCGTGCGTTCTATCGGACGACCATCCGCCGTGCCCCGGTGGTGTACGAGGGCATCTACCGGGCGTTCTTCCGGCCCGGCAGGGGCCCCCGGCCGGGCAGCGCCCCGCTGGCCGCGCTCGCCGAGGACCGGCTGCTGGCCCTGGTGGAACGGGAGCGGCCGGACGTCGTCGTCCCGGTGTTCCATCTGGCCGCGCAGCTCACCGGCAGGCTCCGGGCGCGCGGGGCCCTGGGAGTGCCCAGCGCGGTCGTGGTGACCGATTTCTCGGTGCACCGCCAGTGGCTGCACCCGGGCAACGATCTGCATCTGTGTGTCACCCCGGAGGCCGCGGACACGGTGCGCCGGGCGCTGGGCCGTCCGTCGGTGGCCGCCGGACCCGTGGTGGCGCCGCGCTTCTTCGCCCCGGCGCCGGGGGCGGCGCGGTGGCGGCGGCACTTGTGTGCGCTCGCGCCCGGGAGGCCGCCGGTGCTGCTGTCCGTGGGGGCGTGGGGCGCCGGGACACGGGTGGTGGACACGGCGCGGCTGGTGTCCGGGGCGGGGTATCTGCCGGTGGTGCTGTGCGGCCGGGACGAACGGCTGCGCGCCGAGCTGTCGCGCCGGCCGGATGTGGCGGCCTTCGGCTGGGAGCGGGACATGCCCGGTCTGCTGGCCGCCGTACGGGCCGTGGTGGACAACGCGGCCGGTCAGACCGCGCTGGAGGCGCTGGCCACCGGGGTGCCCGTGATCGGCTACCGCCCCATCCCGGGCCATGGCCGCGAGGGCGTCCGGCGGATGGCCGCGCTGGGGCTCTCGGACCATGCGCGGGACTCGTGGGAGCTGGTGCGGCTGCTCGACGCGCTCACCGAGCCCTGCGCGTGGCGGGAGCGCCGTATCGCGGCGGGCCGTCGG
This sequence comes from Streptomyces violaceusniger Tu 4113, assembly GCF_000147815.2. Lineage (NCBI taxonomy): Bacteria > Bacillati > Actinomycetota > Actinomycetes > Kitasatosporales > Streptomycetaceae > Streptomyces > Streptomyces violaceusniger. Next base: position 5,617,065 of record NC_015957.1, read on the forward strand.
CTGTTCGCCGACGACGCCGCCGTCCGGCTGACCGGGGCGGTCGCGCGGACGGCGGCGTCGGGCTGAGCGCTTCGAAGGCAGTGCTGCTCGAAGGAGCTCACCGGATTCGGCCCTCGGGGCCCCTAGCCCGCCTTCTTGACGAACTCGGTGGTGTAGGTCTTCTTCAGGTCCACCGTGGCGTTCTTCAGGTTGGGGTTGAACGCCTTGAGGACGCGCTCGACCGTCGCCGGGCCGTCCGCCGGCATCACCCCGTCCTTGGTGAACATCGGCAGGGTGCTCTTGATGGCCTCCACGTAGAGCTTCGCACCGCCCTGCGCGTAGTCGCTCGGCATCTTGGCGGCGATGTCCTCGGCCGAGTGGGTGGACATCCACTTCAGGGTCTTCACGAAGGCGTTGGCCATCTTCTGCACCGTGTCCTTGTGGCCGTTCGCCCAGTCGGTGTTCATGTAGAGCGAGGAGGAGGGGTACAGACCTCCGAGCGCCTGCTTGGATCCCTCGGGTGTGCGCATGTCGATCAGGACCTTGCCGATCTTCTGGTCCACGATCTGGGCGACCGTGGGATCGGTGGTCATACCGCCCTGGATGGAGCCCTGCTTGAGGGCCGAGATGAAGGTCTGGCCCGCGCCGACCGCCACCGGGGTGAACTCGCTGGTCTTCACTCCGCTGTCGACGGCGAGGTACTTGGTCAGGAAGTCGGTGGAGGAGCCCAGGCCGGTGACACCGAGCTTCTTGCCCTTGAAGTCCTTGGGGGACGTCATCTCGTCCGCCGCCTTGTTGGAGACCACTTCGACCTCACCGGGGGCCTGGGCGAGCTGGACGACGGACTCCACCTGCTTGCCCTTGACCTGCAGATCGAGGGTGTGGTCGTAGAAGCCGACAACACCCTGGACATCGCCCGCGATCAGCGAGGTGGTGGCCTGCACCCCGGCGGGCTCGGTGAGCAACTGGACCTGGAGGCCCTCCGCCTTGAAGTAGCCGAGCCGCTGGGTGAGCATCGCGGGCATGTAGATGACCTTGTCCAGGCCACCGACCATGATCTTGACCTTGCCGTTCTCGCCGCCGGAGGCGCTGGAGTCACCGCCGCAGGCGGTGAGGGTGGTCAGAGCGAGCGCCGCGGCGACCGCGGCCGCGGAGAACTTGGCACTGCTGTGCATGGGTCACGTCCTTGTGAGCGGTGATGAGCTGGGAAGAAAAAGGCGGGGGCTCAGCGGTCTTCGCCGGGCTGGGCGGGCTTCCAGCGGAAGAGCCGCTTCTCCAGGAAGGTCAGCAACCCCTCGGCGAGCAGGGCCACCACGGCGAGGATCGCCATGGCGGCGTACACACCGGCGGCGTTGAAGGTGCCCTGCGAGGAGGACACCAGCAGGCCGAGCCCCTTGGTGGCGCCGATGTACTCGCCGACGATGGCGCCGATGAGGGCGAAGCCGAAGCTGACATGGAGGCTGGTGAAGATCCACGAGGTGGCGGAGGGAATCACCACCTGGAGGGTGACCTGGCGGTTGCTCGCGCCGAGGATCCGGGAGTTGGCCACCAGGTTGCGGTCGACCTCCCGGGCGCCCTGGAAGGCGTTGAAGAAGACGGGGAAGAAGACCAGGACCACGGCCGAGGCGACCTTCGAGGCCGGGCCGAGGCCGAACCAGATCAGGAAGATGGGCGCGAGGACGATGCGCGGCAGCGCGTTGAGCACCTTGATGTACGGGCCGAGCACATCGGCGAGGAAGGCGACCCGGCCGAACGCGATCCCCAGGACCACACCGGCCACGACGCCGATGCCCCAGCCCAGGAGTGCCTCGTAGAGCGTGTACCAGATCTGCTCCCACAGCGAGCCCTGCGCGGTGCCGTGCAGCGCCCACTGCTCGAGCTGGTCCCAGATCTTGGAGGGCATCGAGAAGTTGAAGGGGTCGATGACGGCGGCGCGGGCCAGCCATTCCCACAGCCCGATGACACCGAGGAGCACCAGGGCGCGGCTGGTCTGGACGAGGATCGCGCGGTTGCGGGCGGCGCGTGCCCGGGCCCTGGTGCGTGTACCGGGTGTCTTGTCGAGGGCGGGGGCGGCCGTGGCGGACATGGTCTCAGGCATCGACGGCACCCCTCTCGCGGGTGATGCGGACCTCTTCGCCGAGCGAGGACCAGATCTCCCGGTAGATCTCCACGAACCGCGGCTCCAGCCGCACCGACTCGACCTTGCGGGGCCGGGGCAGATCGATCTCGAAGACCTCCTTGACGGTGGCCGGTCCGGCCGTCATCACGACGACCTTGTCGGCCAGGGCGATGGACTCCTCCAGGTCGTGGGTGACGAAGACGACGCAGGCGCCGGTCCCCGCCCACAGCTCCAGCAGTTCGTCCGACATCAGCGCGCGGGTCTGCACGTCGAGCGCCGAGAACGGCTCGTCCATCAGCAGGATCTCGGGGTCGTTGACGAAGGTCGCCGCGAGCGCCACGCGCTTGCGCTGACCGCCCGAAAGCTGATGCGGATAGCGGTCCTCGAAGGAGGTGAGGCCGACCCGGGCCAGCCATTCACGGGCCCGTTCCTTCGCCTCCGGCTTGGGCACACCGCGAAAACGCGGGCCGGCCATCACATTCGACAGCACGCTGCGCCAGGGGAACACCGCGTCCTGCTGGAAGACGAAGCCGACGTTGGAGGCGATGCCGCGGACCGGCTCACCGGCCACCAGCACCTCGCCCTCGGTGGGCTCCTCCAACCCGCTGACCAGCGTCAGTGTTGTGGACTTTCCACAACCCGTGGGCCCGACGACGGCGACGAACTCACCGTGCCCAACCGTCAGGTCGAGATCCCTGACCGCGGTGTGGAGGGCCCCGGACGGTGTCCGGAACGCCTTGCTCGTTCCCCGCAGCTCGATGGCGGGGCTGGTATGGCTGCTCATGGCCGGGAGGCTAGAAGTGATCCGGGCCACAGCGGCAGCCTTCTGGGCACAACCCGCTGTTGCGCCCACAAACCGCGTTCTGCTCGTTTTGCTCACGCCCACGCAACGAAAACGCCACGGAGACTGGGCATACGCCCCGGGCGCCTTTACGGTGCGTTCACAGCACCATGAACAGACGAAGTACTACCGCTCGCACACGGGACCACACGGGACCACACGGGATGAGCGAGACGGGAGGCAGGGGGCCCCTCATGCGCATCCGATGGCCCCGGCGTGTCTCCGGCCAGGTGCTCGCCGCGCAGCTTTCCATCACCGCCGGGGTGATGGTGCTGGCGACCGCGCTGTTCCTGGCCCCGCTCAGCTCCGAGATCGACAACCAGGCGATGCACCAGGCGCTCGCCATCGCCCAGACCACCGCGGCCGATCCGGACATCGCGCGGGACCTCACCGCCACCGAGCCCACCCCCTCGGGTCCGGTGCAGCGGGCGGCCGAACGGATCCGCCGGGCCACCGGGGCGCTGTACATCGTGGTGATGGACTCCCGGGGGGTGCGCTGGTCGCACACCACCACCGCCCGGATCGGCGAACATGTCTCCACCGATCCGGGCGAGGCGCTCTCGGGCCGGGAGGTTCTGCAGATAGACGTGGGGACGCTCGGTCGCTCGGCCCGCGCCAAGGTGCCGCTGCGCGCCGGGGACGGACGGCTCGTCGGGGCCGTGTCGGTGGGCATCGGCTACGGCAGCGTGCGCGACCAGTTGCTGGCGGCGGTGCCCCGGCTGCTGCTGTACGCGGGGGCGGCGCTCGGGGTGGGTGTGCTGGCGGCGATCGCCGTCTCGCGCCAACTGCGCCGCCGTACGCACGGTGTCGCGTTCGCCGACATCTCGGCGCTGCTGGACGAGCGGGAGGCGATGCTGCACGGCATCCGCGAAGGCGTCGTGGCCTTCGACCGGCACGGCCGGATCCGCCTGATCAACGACGAGGCGGGGCGGCTGCTCGGGGTCCGCCCGGACGCCACCGGGCGCACCCTGGAGGAGTCACTGCCACCGGGCCGTACCACCGATGTGCTGGCGGGGCGGGTGGATGGGGCGGATCTGCTGACGGTCAGCGGCGCCCGGGTGCTGGTGGCCAACCGCATGCCGACCGAGGACGGCGGGGCGGTGGCGACCCTGCGCGACCGCACCGAGCTGGAGTTGCTGGGCCGCGAGCTGGACAGCACCCGCGGGCTGCTGGACGCGCTGCGCGCCCAGGACCACGAACACGCCAACCGGCTGCACACCCTGCTGGGGCTGCTGGAGCTGGGAATGCACGAGCGGGCGGCGCAGTTCGTGGCCGAGCTCACCAACGCCCGGCGTGCCTCGGCCGAGCAGATCTCCGAACGGGTGTACGATCCGCTGCTGTCGGCGCTGCTGGTCGGCAAGTCGGCCATCGTGGCCGAGCGCGGAGTGGCCCTGCGTATCTCGCCCGCGACCCTGCTGCCCGGGCGGGTGGTCGATCCGCGCGATCTGGTGACCGTGCTCGGCAACCTCATCGACAACGCGCTGGACGCGGTGGCCGCACACCCCTCCCCCACGCCGTTCATCGAGGTGGAGTTGAGGGCCGAGGGCACCACCGCCGTACTGCGGGTGAGCGACACCGGTCCGGGGGTGCCACCGGGGATGCGCGAACAGATCTTCACCGAGGGCTGGTCCACCAAACGGCCCGCCCGCACCGGCTCCCCGGACGCCCGGCCCGATGCCCATGAGGGGTTCGCCACGGTGTCGCCGCGCGGCCGGGGCATAGGACTGGCCCTGGTACGGCGACTGGCCGAGCGATACGGGGGCATGGCCCGGGTCACCGCCCGGGCGGGTGGCGGGGCGGTGTTCACCGTCGTCCTGCCCGAGGCCCTCACCGGGGACGACACACCCACTCATGAGTTCACCGCAGCAGGAGAGTCACGATGATTGACGTTCTTGTCGTGGACGACGACTTCCACGTCGCCGAGATCAACGCCGCGTATGTGGCCCAGGTGCCCGGCTACCGGGTCACCGCCCGCGCCCATACCGCCGCCCAGGCCCTCGCGACCCTCGAACGCACTCCGGTCGACCTCGTCCTGCTCGACCACTATCTGCCGGACGAGACCGGGCTGACCCTGGTGCGGCGGATGCGCCAGCTCGGCCACCACGCCGACGTCATCATGGTGACGGCGGCCTGTGATGTGGCCACCGTCCAGGCCGCCATGCGCCATGGCGCACTGCAGTACCTGGTAAAACCGTTCAGCTTCGCCGGGCTGCGGGCCAAGCTGGACGGCTACGCGGGGCTGCGCCGCACCCTGGAGGGCGTCGGCGGGCGCGGCGAGACCGGCCAGGAGAGGGTGGACCGGATCTTCGGCGCCTTCGCAGCCGCCGACACTTCCGGCCCCGCCCTCCCCAAAGGCCACTCCGCGCCCACCGTCGACCTCATACGGCGGGTCCTGGACCAGGCCGACCAGCCGCTCTCCGCCCACGAAGTGGCGGAGCGCACGGGTATCAGCCGCTCCACGGCCCAGCGCTATCTGAAGTACCTCGAACATGCGGGCCGCATCAGCCTCACCCTCAAGTACGGGGACACCGGCCGTCCCGAACACCGCTACACATGGGTGGCGGTGAACTGACGGCACCCTCAGCTGGTGGCCGAGGCCTCGTACAGGCCACGGCCGGAACGCTGGGCCCGGTCCGAGGAGCGCAGCCGCTCCAGGGTGTTGCGCACCGAGTTCACATTGGTGCGGGTCTCGTCGCGGCCCAGGGCATCGTTGACCTCGGAGGCCCGCATGGGACGACCGGCCTTGCGCAGCGCGGCCAGCACGCTGTCGGCGAGCCCCGTGGAGCGCTCGGAGGTGGCGGCCGTCTCCTTGGTGGCCTTCTCCGCCGGCTTCTCGGCGGCGGCGACCTTGGTGGCCTTGGCGGGCTTCGCGGTGGCCTTGGTAGTGGCCTTCACCGTGGCCTTGGTGGCCTTCGGAGCCTTCGCCACGGCCTTCGCGGCCGTCTTCTTGGCGACGGCCGTCTTCTTGGCGACGGCGGTCTTCTTGCCCGCCGCCTTGGTGGCCCGTCCGGTGGCCGGCGCCTTGGCCGCCTTGCCCCTGCTGCGCTGACGGCCGATGGCCGCCTTGCGCGTGGCGGCGGAGGTACGGCCGGTGGAGGCCGCGTCCTCGGCGGTCTCCGGCTCGGTCTCCGCCGTGGCCTCGGTGGCCGGCTCCGCGGCCGGCTCGGCCGGGGTGGCCTCGGCCACGGGCTTCGCCACCGCCACCGGGGCACCGTCCACGGCCTGCTCCGACGCCGTGGCGATGGAGAGCGTCTGCAGGCTGCTCAGGGCGGTGCTGACCGCCTCCAGCCGCTTGGTGACGGCCTCCAAATCACCCTTGAGTGCCTCCTGTTGCTTCTGCAGTTGGGGGAGTTCGGCCTCCAGTACCTCAATGGTCGAACCCACACTGCTGTCCGCGCTCAACGCGTTCACTTCACTTCGTCCCCTTTCTGGGCGTCTGCGCCCATCGCAGTGGTGATTATGCCTGCTGTTCAGACGGTGCGGTGCCCTGTGTGCCACTACGCAAAACAACCACACGTGTCTCAGCACCCCTTGAGAGGCCAACTTTCGGTGAAAACACACGCCTGTCACACCGCGCCCGCTCCGCCGATGTCATCCGGAAGGGTGGCGCCGCAAACGCGGTGACGACGTGTCAGGCCCCGATTTTCGGGGTGGCTTCACACGGGTGGTAGAAACACCGTACCCGTCCGAGGAACAGAGGTAGTCCCATGAAGCTGCGCTGCGCCGTGCTCGACGACTATCAGGACGTGGCGCTGTCGGCGGCCGACTGGTCCGGTGTGCTCGACGCGGTGGACGTGACGCCGGTCCATGAGTACATCGCCGATGAGGACGCGGTGGCCGAGGCGATCGGGGACTGCGAGATCGTGGTCATCATGCGGGAGCGCACGCCCTTTCCCGCGTCGCTGTTCGCCCGGCTGCCACGGCTGAGGCTGCTGGTGACCACGGGGATGCGCAACGCGTCGGTCGACTTGGAGGCCGCCGCCCGCCACGGCGTGACCGTGTGCGGCACGGGCGGCGGCTCGCAACCGACCACCGAGCTCACCTGGGCGCTGATCCTGGGGCTCGCCCGCCATGTGGTGCCGGAGAGCACGGCGCTGCGGGACGGCGGTCCGTGGCAGAGCACCGTCGGCTCCGATCTGTACGGCCGCCGTCTGGGGTTGCTGGGGCTGGGACGGATCGGCACCCAGGTGGCGCGGGTCGGCCGGGCCTTCGGCATGGAGGTGGCCGCCTGGAGCGAGAATCTGACGGCCGAGCGCGCGGAGGCGGAGGGGGTGCGGCCGGCCGGCTCCAAGGAGGAGCTGCTGGAGACCAGCGACATCGTCTCGGTGCATCTGGTGCTCAGCGACCGCACCCGGGGGCTGCTGGGCGCGGCGGAGCTGAGGCGGATGCGTCCCACGGCCCTTCTGGTGAACACCTCCCGCGCGGCGATCGTGGACCAGGCGGCGCTCGCGGAGGCGCTGCGGGACGGCTGGATCGCGGGCGCGGCGGTCGATGTGTTCGAACGGGAGCCGCTGCCGCCGGGCGATCCGTTCCGTACCCTGCCGAATCTGCTGGCCACCCCGCACCTCGGCTATGTCACCCGGGGCAACTACGAGCGGTTCTACGGCGATGTGGTGGAGGACATCCGCGCCTATCTGGAGGGTGCGCCGCTCCGTCGGCTGACCCCGCCCGCCTGAGCGCTCCCGAGCGGCGCCCTCCGGTTCCACCCCGCTCCGGCACCCACGGGGTGGCGGCCGCGAGAGGCGCCAAGTGCGCCCGTTCCAGGGCGCGTTGGGCCCATCGGGGGCCCGGCTGCCCTCGTTCGAACATCCCACACCCAGCCACCGATCGTCTTCCCGGGCTGAAAGCGACGCATGCCCTCCGCCCGGTGGACACTATTCCGTTTCGCCTTCGTCATACCGGACAGGCTGCCTGGCACGGACAACCCATCGGCCCGCACGACAAACCGGTGCCCGGTCCACCGACCCGGCACCGCGGACGGAGGGAACGTGGCTCACAGCACACCCGGAATGCCGGCAACCGACAGGGCATCGGCCGGGCAGGACGCCCTGCGGCACGGCGACGGCGGCGGACGATCGGGGACACCGCCACCGACCCGGCGCGGCATGCTCTCGGTGGCCGCGGCGGCCGGGATCGGCCTGCTCGCCGGCTGCGGCGAAGAGTCGGCCGGTTCGCCCTCCGGAGCGGGCCCGCAAGGCTCCGGCAAGGCGAAGCGCTCCCCGTCAGCCACTCCATCAAAGAGTTCCCCCTCCCCCACCCCGAAGCCGCGGCCGGAGCTGCCCCGAGGCGGCCGGGAGCTGTCCCGGTACCGTCTGGTGGGCTACTGCGGACTGCCCGGGGCCGCCGCGCTCGGCCGGCTCGGCATCGGGGACCTCGACGACCAGGTGCGGCAGATCGAGAAGACCGCCCGCGCCTACGCCGCGGACCGCGAACCGCAGCCGGTGCTCGAACTCCTCGCAACCGTCGCCAACAGCAGCGCGGGCCCCGACGGCACCTACCGCTCGCGCACCTCCCCCGACACGATCCGCCGCTTCCACGACGCGGCCAAGCGCCATCGCGCCCTGCTGCTGCTGAACATCCAGCCGGGCCGGGCGTCGGTCCTCGGCGAGGTCAAGGCGTTGCGCGAATGGCTGGTCCATCCCGATGTCGGCATAGCCCTGGACCCGGAGTGGGAGATGGGTCCCGGCGAGGTGCCGGGGGACACCTACGGCCACACCAGCGGCAAGGAACTCACCGATGTGGCCCGCTACCTCTCCGAGATCATCGCCGAACACGATCTGCCGCAGAAGCCGCTCGTCTTCCACCAGGTGGCCGTGTCCGTCGTCAGCGAGCAGTCCGCGCTGCGCCCCCAGCCCGGCGTGGTGGTCATCAAAAGCGCGGACGGCATCGGATCGCCGGGGATGAAGCGGGACACCTGGCGGCAGTTGGTCAAGGACCAGCCCGAGGGCGTGCGCACCGGCTTCAAGCTCTTCTACGAGGAGGACACCGAGGGGAGCCGGCTGATGACCCCGGAAGAGGTGCTGGCCCTGCGGCCACGCCCGGATTACGTCATGTTCGAGTGACCGCGGCGGCGCGCGCCACCGAACGCGACCGCCCCCGGCCGGAAGGCGGCCGGGGGCGGCTGGGAGAGGGGCGCTCAGGGGCGTGGCGCCGTCTGCACGGTGAGTGGTTCATGGCTGGTGACGTCGCCGGAGCCGCGGCGGGTGAAGCGCATGGCGACACAGGCACCCGCGTACAGCACCGCCACGACCAGCAGCAGCGCCTGATAACCCGTGAGCAGGGCCAGATACTCCAGGGTGCCGCCGAACAGGGAGCCCAGCAGGTTGGCGCCGAAGGCCGCCGTGGGGTCGGAGGTCGCCGCCAGCCGGTCGGAGAAGATGAGGTTGGCGCAGAAGATGGGGGCGAAGGCCAGCGCGATCGCGGCGGCCAGCCGAGGGGCGAAGGGCAGTCCCAGCACCAGATGGGACGGGATCAGCCAGGCGATCGCGAGGCTGGCGAAGAGCATCAGTTGCAGCACGAGCTGATTGACCCGGCGCAGCCTGCGCCGCACCTCCACCGCGCACAGCACGGCGACCAGCACCCCCGCGAAGACCATGGCGTTGACCAGCCACGTGGTGCCGAAGTAGAGGGCGAAGCCGATCACGTTCTTGGTCTCCAGCAGCATGAACGCCGCGCCGAGCAGGAACATGTCGACATAGCGGGCGGTGCGCCGCAGCCGGACCCCGGTCAGCCGTACGGACACCAGGGTCACCAGCAGGATCGCGCCCAGGACCCCGATGTAGAGGGTGGGGATGGTGCGGTGCAGCAGATACGGGAACGGATGGTCGTCACTGGCGGCCGAGGGCACCGGGCCCGAGGGGCGCCAGGCGGAGGCGGTGCAGGACTGGTCGCTGGACGTGACACCGGCCACCAGGATGGCCGCCTTCTTGCCTCCGTAGTGGGTGATGCAGGGGGCGTGTCCGAAGACGGAGGTAAGCGTGGAGCCGAACCGGTCGATGAGCCAGTTCTGCCGGTAGTAGTTGTACATGGCGAACGCGCCGCCGGGGGCGAGGTGGCGGTGGGCCGCCTCGAATGCCTGCCGGGTGAACAGGTAGCTCTCCAGGCGCAGGTTGCTGGCGCCCGAGACCAGGGTCAGGGAGTCCGGCAGGGCGAGGACGACCAGGTCGTAGCGGGTCTTGGTGCGCTCGAGGAATGCCCGGCCGTCGTTGATGTGCACGTGCACCCGGGGGTTGGCGTAGGGCCGGGCCGGGTGCAGTGACGCACCGATCTCCTGCAGCCGGGGGTCGATCTCCACCGCGTCCACCCGCTGGGCGCCGTGGGCGAGCGCCATCGCCACGTCGTTGCCGTTGCCGGCGCCGATGACCAGCACCCGGCGATGGGAGTTCCTCGGGGTTTCGCGGTAGGGCTGCTCGTACGGGGAGTCGGGGCGTCCGAGCACCTTCAGCGGGGCGATGGACTGATGCGGTACGCCATTGGCGGAGATCTTGTAGTCCCGGCTGCCGGAGGTCGGCCTGGTCACCTCGATCTTGTAGTACGGGGACCAGGAGATACCGCTGGCCGCCGTCTCCAGCGCCAGGACGGCCACCATCAAGGCGAGCGGGACCGTGTACCGGATGGCGTTGCGGCGGCCGCCGAGGGTCAGCAATGCCACCGCGGCGAGCACACCCCACACCACCGACGGTGCGCGCAGCCAGGAAAGCAGCCCGAAGGACACCGAGCCGGTGAGCGAGCCCAGCAGGTCGTAGCGGTAGGCCTCCAGCGAGGGCAGTTTACGGAACTGATCGGCCGTCATCTTCCCGATCGCCATCATGATCAGCGCGGTCAGTCCGAAGAGCACCGGCAGGGTCACCCACTGGGGCAGACCGGTGGTCTTCACGGCGGTGAAGTAGATGACCTCGCCGCTGGTCTGCCGCACCTGCACGGGGAACTCGCGCACCAAGACGACGAGAACGGCGAGCGGGACGGGCGCCCAGCGGGTGATCCACTGCCCACGCCCGGCGGGCATGAGGAATCCCAGGCCGATCCCGAGGAACGAGCCCAAGAGGATGAAGTTCGAGAAATAGCTCAGATGGACGATATTGGCGCCGGTCCACCGGATCAGCGCGAGCTCGACGAAGAGCATGGTGGCGCTGGCCAGCAGCAGCCTCGCGCGCACGTTTTGCGGTCCTGGGCTGTGCTCCATGCCGGCCACGCTGTCATCCGGGACGGGGCAGGTCGAGCACCCACACGGCCCGTGCCGTCGGCCGGATGGCGGGCGTCCGGAGCAGCGGGAAGCGGCCCCGGCCACTCGACTTCCGGCCGCCCGCCACCTCGCCACCTCTCCCCTGCCGAGGTCATTCACGCAGGTCAGCCGCGTGGCATGGGATGCGGTGCACCAACCGCGCGGCGTGCGGTGGCCACACCGCGGCACACGGCCCGGGCCCGCTGCCCGGGTCACCTCCGTACGGCGTTCGGGTCATGGTCCGGGCGGTGTCCGTCACCTGCCCGGGCCAACGCCGGACGCCCGCGCGCAGGAGGCCGAAGGAATCCGCGGAGCGGGGCGGCGCCGCGAGCGCACGGCGAGGACCGTCGCCGCGGCCACGGTGGCGGCGAGTACGCCCCAGGAGACGAGGTCACCCGTGCGGGAGTACGGGGTGGGCGAGCCATGAGTGGGAACGTCGGCTCACGGGGATCTCCGAGCGGCCCTGCTCGGCTCCGCTCCGGCGCTCCTCAACACCGAGGGCCCGGGCGGGCTGTCGCCGCGCGGTCGCCCGGCATGCCGGGGTCTCCCCGAACGCTCCCTACCGCCACTGCCACGACAAAGAGGCACTGCTCGCCGCCCTCGCCACCCGGGGCTTCACGGAGCTGGGCGAACGCCTCGCCGCGGCCGCCCCCGGGGACGACCCGGCGCGGAGCTCATCGCCATGGCGTGCACGGCGGTCGACTACGCGCTCGACCACCCGGGGGTGTACCGCCTCATGTTCGGGCAGCCCTGCAGCACTCACCCCGACGCCATCGCCGCCTCCGACGCGGCGATCACCTTCATGGCGGAGCGCATCGCGGCGGTCGCGGAACGTCAGCGGCGCGAGGCGCTGCTGACCGGCATCCAGTCGCTCGTGCACTGGCTGAGCACGCTTCTGCTCGACGAACGGCTCGGCACGCGGACGCGTGCCGAGGCCGGTGCCCTGGTGGAGACGGTCGTACGCACCATGCTGGGCACCGGCCCCGAACGGCCGGACGGGGAATCCGGGCCGGGTGAACACCGCTTCGATCGGTGGGCGTTCACCCGATCATTCACCCGGTCAGCTCCCCGCGGTGGCGAAGAAGGGCTTGCACACGGTGCCGACGTAGTCCGTGGCGATCTCCAGCACACGGCTGCCGTCCGCCGAGGGCAGCAGCGCCGAGCTGTAGTTGGGGCACCAGTCGACCACCTTGGAGTCCACCCGCACGGGTGCGGGGATGGAACGCCACGCCCCGGTGCCACCGTTGCTGTTGGTCCACACGGTGGCACCGCTGCCGGTGGCGGTGCTGCCGTCGGCGTTGTTCAGCACCTGACCGATGAGGAACAGCTTGCCCCGGGGGTTGCCGGCCTCGGGGGCCCAGGCGAGGTTCGGCGTATGGGTGAAGTACTTGCCGTCGGCGGTTTCGGGACGGTAGCCGAGGTGCGCGGGGTCGCCCCAGTTCCAGCCGTCCTGCGAGGTCCGGTAGTGGACCACGCATGAGTACTGCCCCTGGGCGGCGCAGATCTCGTACGCCATGAAGTACTGGCCGTCGGGCAGCTTGCGCACGATGGGCATACCGGGCCGGTCGGAGGCGAGGTTGCTGGCGACGGTGGCGTGGTGGCCCTCCCAGGTGATCCCGTCGGCACTGCGGGCGGCGATCAGCTTCTGGCTGTGGGCGGGGTCGGTCTCGTCCGAGTAGTGGGCCACCAGGCGCCCACTGGAATCGATGGAGAACTCCGGCTCCCACAGCCCCTTGGTGCTGGGGGCGGTGGCCACGGTGGACAGATAGGACCAGGTGCGGCCCTGGTCATTGCTGCGGAAGACCCGGATGGCCATCCGGCGGTCCGGCTCGTCCTGGCCGATGGAGGCGGACCACAGCAGGGTCCCGGCGGGCATGCCGCCGACCGCCTGCGGCAGTTCGTACAGGGTGGCGCAGCATTCGCCCTGTCCGCCCGACGCCTCGGGGTCGGCCACCTCGCCCACCTGGCGGAAGGTGGCGCCGTCGTCGGTGCTCTCGTAGATGGCGCCGATCCCGTCCGAGCCGCGGAAGGTGACCACCGAAGCGAGGACGCGGCCGTTGGCGGCGCCGTTGTGCGCGAGCCGCAGGGCGCGGGGGTAGAGGCCGGTGCCGTCGCGCAGCAGGGTGCCGGAGGCGGCCGCGGCCGGGGGCGCCTGGACGGCCAGGAGCGAGCCCAAGACGGTCAGGAGAGTCAGCAGAGTGGGCAGGAGGTGTCTTCGGTACGGCGTAGTCATGCACGCTCCCTCGGGAGGAGTGGTGGAGGGGAAAGAGTGGCCCGGGCCGTGCGTGGCGCAACGTTAAAGAGGATTTCCAACGTTGTAAATCCCTCGCGCACGCTTCCGCGAGAGCCGAGCGGGGCCGGACGAGAGCCAAGCCGGGCCGAGGTCGGCACGCGCTTCCGCCCCGTTACGCCGTGGCGCAACGGGGCGGGCGGGGGGCGGGGGCAGGCGGGTCAGTGCTCCTGGGCGGTCGGGCGCACCATGATCTCGTTGACGGCGGCATGCGCGGGCTGGACGACCATGAAGGCGATCGCGCGGGCGATGTCCTCGGGGTGCAGCCAGGACTCGCGCGTCATACCGCGTGCGACGGTGGCCGTCCTGTTGTCGGCCGTCATCTCGGTGACGGTCATGCCCGGCTCGACCAGCCCCACCCGGACACCGCGGGCGGTCACCTCCTGGCGCATGGCCTCGCTGAAGGCGCCCACCGCGTGTTTGGTGGCCGAGTAGACGCTGTTGCCGGGCCGCGCCACCCGGCCACCCACCGAGCTGACGTTCACCAGGTCCGCCACCCCGCGCGGGCCGTCGGACGCCGTCCGCAGCAGATGCGGCAGCGCCTGCTGGGAGGTGTGCAGTACGGCCTCGAGGTTGAGGGCGATCATCCGCTCCCAGCTCTCGGGGTCGCTCTCCTCGACCGTGCCGGTGGCCGCATAGCCGGCGTTGTTCACCAGCACATCGAGCCGTCCGTACTGCTCCGCCGCGTCCTCGACGCACTGACGGGCCTGCGCCGCGCTCCGCAGATCGGCGGTGAGGACGGTGCAGGAGCGGCCCTCCTTCCGGAGGGTGGCGGCCAGGTCCTCCAGCCGATCGGTGCGGCGGGCCACCAGCGCGAGATCGGCTCCCTGGCGGGCCAGCGCCAGGGCGGTGGCCGCTCCGATGCCGCTGGACGCGCCGGTCACCAGCGCCGCGCAGCCCGACAGCGGGCCGTCGGGGGGCGCGGCGTTCCCGGCCTGCCGGTCGTTCCCGGTGTTCATGTCCGTCACCCTGGCTCCCTGGTCTCGCGGGGGTGGGGAGGCCGCGGGGCCGCATGGCCCGGGCCATGCGTCGGGTACCCCGGTGGCGGCCGCCCATCACCTCGCGTTTCCCCTTTCGGACCGGGGATGGGCCGGGGCGGACCAGGGACGCGTCAGAGCGAAGGTGGCAGCGTCAGCGGAAGGCGCCGCTGTAGGCGTTGAGCGCGGGCTGGCCGCCGAGGTGGGCGTAGAGCACGTTGGAGTCCTTGGGTATGTCGCCGTCGCGGACCAGGTCGATGAGCCCGGCCATGGACTTGCCCTCGTAGACCGGGTCGAGGATCACCCCTTCGAGGCTTCCGGTGAGCCGGATCGCGTCGAGGGTGGAGTCGACCGGGACGCCGTAGAGCTCCCCGGCCCAGCCCTCCAGCACGGTGATCTCCTCATCGCGCAGCTCCCGGCCGAGGCCGATCAGAGCGGCGGTCTCGCGTGCGATCTTCTCCACCTGGGCATGGGTCTCGGCCACCTTGGCGGAGGCGTCGATGCCCAGCACCCGGCGGGGGCGGTCCTGCCCCGCGAAGCCCGCGATCATGCCCGCCTGGGTGGAGCCGGTGACGCTGCACACCACGATGGTGTCGAAGAAGACGCCCAGCTCCCGCTCCTGCGCCTGGACCTCGCGGGCCCAGTTGGCGAAGCCCAGACCGCCCAGCGGATGGTCGGAGGCCCCGGCGGGGATCGGATACGGCGTGCCGCCCGCGGCGCGGACGTCCTCCAGGGCGCGGGCCCAGCTGTCCTTGAAGCCGATGCCGAATCCGGCGTCGGCCAGTTGCACCCGCGCGCCCATGATCCGTGAGAGCAGGATGTTGCCGACCTTGTCGTTGACGGAGTCGGGCCAGTCCACCCAGCTCTCCTGCACCAGTACGGCCTTCAGCCCCAGCTTCGCCGCCACCGCGGCGACCTGGCGGGTGTGGTTGGACTGCACACCGCCGATGCTCACCAGAGTGTCCGCGCCCTTCCGGAGCGCGTCGGGGACGAGGTACTCCAGCTTGCGGGTCTTGTTGCCGCCGAAGGCCAGCCCGCTGTTGCAGTCCTCGCGCTTGGCCCAGACGCGCGCCCCGCCGAGCCGCTCGCTCAGCCGGTCCAGGGGGTGGATGGGGCTGGGGCCGAACAGCAGGGGATGGCGCTCGAAGTCATCGAGGGACATGGGTGACTCCTTAGGGATGGTGCCGGATGCCCGCATGGGTGGTGCCGGATGTCCGCCGATCCCTACCCCGCCGCTCCCCGTCGGCACACGAGCCGGAACCTCCCCAATGCCTCCCCTTCGGCACACGACCGGCGTATGCCTGTAGGCCGTTGGGGTCCCGCTGCTGTCCAGCCTGAGCACCCTGCCGCCGGGTCGCGGAGACGATCTGTTCCTGAGCCCTCATTCCGCTGCCGCCGCGACGGCGCTCGACCGCCGAGTCCACCCCGTCCGCCCCACTCGCCCAGGGAGCCGAGTTCATGCCCCAGTACTTCCGCGACTCGCCCGAGTCTCTCGTTCCCGACGCGCTCGCGGGCTTCGCCGCCGCCCATGCCGATCTCGTCGCCTACCACCCCGACCACGGATACTTCCGCACCCGCCACTGCGCACCCACCCGCCGCGTCGGGCTGGTCTCGGGAGGCGGTTCCGGCCATGAACCCCTGCACTCCGGCTTCCTCGGTACGGGGATGCTGGACGCCTCCTGCCCCGGGCGGATCTTCGCCTCGCCCCACAACCGGCAGATCTTCGAGGCCAGCCGGGCCGTCGCCCGGCCCGAAGGTGTGCTGCACATCGTCAAGAACTACACCGGTGACCGCATCAACTTCAGCATCGCCGCCGAGCGCCTCGCCCATGAGGGCATCCGCTGCGCACGTGTCCTCATCGACGACGACATCGCCAGCGACTCCGACGACATCGCGGTCGGCCGGCGCGGCACCGGCACCACCCTCATCATCGAGAAGATCCTCGGCGCCGCCGCCGACGAGGGGCGCGGTCTGGAGGACCTGGTCGCCCTCGGCACCGATGTGACCCGGCGGGCCCGCAGCCTCGCCGTCGCCTCGGCCGCCCACAACACGCCCGCCTCCGGGGCACCGGCCTTCGCCCTTCCCGACAACGTCCTGGAGTTCGGGGTCGGCATCCACGGCGAGCGGGCCGAGGGGACCATCCCGCACGCACCGCTCGGCAAGCTGGTCGAGACCATGACGGACCAGTTGCTCGCCGCGCTGCCCGACACCGCGGGGACACGGGTGCTCGCGCTGGTCAACGGGCTGGGCTCGATCACCTCGCTGGAGCTGTACGGCATCCGCCACGCGGTCGCCAAGGCCCTCGACGACCGCGGTGTCGGCCTCGACCGGTCCCTGACCGGCACCTTCGTAAGCGCCCTGGACATGCGGGGCTTCTCGCTGACCCTGTTCGCCACCGACGCGGAGGCGCTGCGGCTGTGGGACGCCCCCGCCCGCACCCCCGCCTGGCCCCTGTGACCGCCTCTTTGACCCCGTCCGGCCCCATCGATCCCGCCACTGACCCCGCCACCGCCCCGAGGAGTTGCCCCGCTCATGTCCGACCAGCCCGGCCCTAAGGGCCTTACGTACGCCGCCGTCATGGACTGGCTGACACGGTTCGCCGCCACCGTACGCTCCGTGGAACCCGAGCTCACCGTGCTCGACCAGAAGGCGGGCGACGGGGACTTCGGCGGCAACCTGGTCACCGGGATGGACGGTGTCCGCCGTGCGCTGGACGCCCTGCCGGCGGGCGCGGGGAACGGCGAGAGAAGCCGGAGGGGCCCGGACGTGCCGCTCGACGCCGCCGCGCGGGTCTTCCTCGACGATGTCGGCGGCACCAGCGGTCCCCTGTTCGGGCTGCTCTTCCAGGAGCTCGCCGACGCGCTGGGGGTGGCCGCCGACCCGCCCGGAACCGCCGCGCTGGCCCTGGGCACCGCTGCGGGGACGGCCGCGATCCAGCGGGTCGGCGAGGCCGAGGTGGGCGACAAGACGATGGTGGACGCCCTCGTCCCCGCCGCGCGGGCCCTCGCCTCCTGTGAACCCACCGGCGACCCCGCGTACGCGCTCCATTTGGCCGCGGTGGCGGCCCATCGGGGCGCCCGCTCCACGACCGATCTGCGCGCCCGGCGCGGGCGTGCCAGCTATACCGGCGACCACGCCCGTGGCGTCCCGGACCCGGGCGCCCTGACCGTCGCTTTGCTGTTCGCCTCCGCACACGCCGAGCTGACCTCGCTGAGCCGGCTCCCCGTGTCCTGAGGAGGAAGGCCGAGTTCATGAGGGGATCCCCGGACGTGCCGCCCGCCGGTGAACGCCGCGGCCGGGCCGCACGTACCGGTATCCGAGTCTGGGCCCGCATGGGACGGGCGGAGCGGGGCAGACGACCAGGATTCGACTATCGGCTCGATCGAAGGGGTCCGGGAGAAGCTGTGCAGCAGGAGACCGACACCCGTGTGACCACGCCCCCGGCCGTCCCACGACCGCGCGAGGGCGGCGCGTCGGGCGGCCGGACGCGCGACCCGTACTTCGACAACGCGAAGTACCTCACCATCGTGCTGGTGGCGTGTGGCCACGCATGGGAGCCGCTCACCTACGACAGCCGGGCGGCCACCGCGATCTACCTGCTGGTGTACGCGTTCCACATGCCCGCGTTCGCCCTCATATCGGGTTACTTCTCGCGGAGTTTCGACATGGCGCCGGGCCGGGTGAAACGGCTGCTCACGGGTGTCGTCGTGCCGTATGTGGTCTTCGAGGTCGCGTACACGCTCTTCTACCGCTGGGCACAGGACGATCCGGACTATCCGATCAGCCTGCTCGACCCCTGGTATGTGATGTGGTTCCTGGCCGCGCTGTTCATCTGGCGGATCACCACCCCGCTGTGGCTCGCGCTGCGCCATCCGGTGCCGGTCGCGCTGGCGGTGGCCGCACTGGCCTCCATTTCGCCCGAGGCCGGTGGGGATCTCGGCCTGCAGCGGGTGCTGGCGTTCCTCCCGTTCTTCGTGGTCGGACTCACCCTGCGACCGAGCCACTTCACCCGGCTGCGGACCCGGCGGACCCGGCTGATCGCCCTTCCGGTGGCGGCCTTCGCCCTGTGCACGGCGTACGCGGCGGCGCCCTGGCTGGACGCGGAGTGGTTCTACCACCGCAAGAGCGTGGCGGCTATGGACGGCGTACCGTCCTGGGCCGGTCTGCTCACCACGCCCGCCCTCTTCGGTCTGGCGCTGGTGCTGACGGCCTGCTTCCTGGCCTGGGTGCCGGGGCGCCGGACCTGGTTCACCGCGCTCGGTTCGGGGACGCTGTACGGCTATCTGCTGCACGGCTTCATCATCAAGTCGTCCCGTTTCTGGGACTGGTACGACCATCCATGGCTGCACACCCCGCTCGGGGAGCTCGCCGTCACCGCGGCCGCGGTGCTCGTGATCACCGTGCTGTGCACGGAACCGGTGCGACGAGTCCTGCGCTCGCTGCTGGAGCCACGCATGGACTGGGCGTTCCGGCGCACCGGTTCCTGAGGGCGGACCGGCTCCCTACGGGCGGGCCGGTTCCCGAGTGCGGCGCGGGTCCGCCGTCAGTGGCGGCGGACCTTGAGGGTGTTGTCGGTGCGGGTGGCCGGCTGTCCGTCGGGAGCGGTCATGTTCTCCACATGGACATCGCTGACGAGGACGTCCCACTCCCCGTCCGCGAGGTCGAGCCCGGCGAGCACCGCCTCGGGCGTGGGGAAGTGGAACTCCGGACCGGGGTCCGGCGCCCAGGACGGGAATGCGGCGTGTCCGGTGATCAGCAGCACTCCGCCCGGTGCGACGACCCCCGCCGCGGTGCGCAGGATCTGGTCCCGGGGCAGTTCCAGCCGGGAGTGGAAGAAGTGGGCGGAGACGAGGTCGAAGGTGCCGGCCGGGAAGGACTCGGACAGGTCGTGCCGCTGCCACTCGATGTGGTCGCCGACACCTTCCGACGCCGCGTGTCCGGCGGCGCGGTCCAGGGCGACCTGTGAGACGTCGACGGCCGTGACCCGCCAGCCCTGCCGGGCGAGCCAGATCGCGTCGGCGCCCTCACCGCAGCCGAGGTCCAGCGCGCTGCCAGGGGTCAGCCCGGTGGTCTCGCGCACCAGAGCGGCGTTGGGCCTGCCACTCCAGACGCGGTCCTCGGCGCTGTAGAAGGTGTCCCAGAACTCCTCGGGCGAGGTGTCGGGCGAGATGGTGTGCGGGTCGGTGGTCATATCGGATGCGCTCCCTTCGTTCCTGGCAAGAGAGTGCGCACGGCCGCGGCCACTTGACAAACTTCTTTGCCGGGGTAGCAAATGAAAGGTATGGCTGACGACGACCTCACCGAGGTACTGACCGCCGTAGGACCCCGGCTGCGGGCGTTGCGGCGCACCCGTGGCACCACACTGGCCCAGCTCAGCGAGACGACCGGGATCTCGCTGAGCACCCTGTCGCGGCTGGAGTCGGGGCAGCGCAAGCCGACCCTGGAGCTGCTGCTGCCGCTGGCCAAGGCGTACGGAGTGCAACTGGACGAGCTGGTGGGGGCGCCGGCCACCGGGGACCCCCGGGTCCATCCGCGGCCGTTCACCCGGCACGGCCAGACGTTCGTTCCGCTGACCCGCTATCTGGGCGGGCTGCACGCCTACAAGCAGATCATGCCGCCCCGGCCGCAGGGCGTGCGCGAGGAACCGCTGGAGCAGCGGGCGCACGAGGGCTATGAGTGGCTCTATGTGCTCTCCGGGCGGCTACGGCTGGCGCTGGGCGAGCACGACCTGGTGCTCACGTCCGGCGAGGCCGCCGAATTCGACACCCGTACGCCCCATGGCTTCGCCAACGCCGGGGACCGGCCGGTGGAGTTCCTCTCCCTGTTCGGGGCGCAGGGCGAGCGCATCCATGTCCGCGCCCGCCCTGCCGGTACCTGACCCGTCCCGTTTCCCTCCGGGGGCGTTCACCCCGAGGGCTCGTCCGGGACGGGCCGCTCGGGGTGCACGCTTCCGGTCTGCGGCTTCCCCCGCCGTCCCGTGCCGGACTCGTCCGTCTCGGGGACGTCGTCCCCGAGATCCGGCTCCTGGCCGGCGCCCGCCACGTCCAGGTGGTCGGGGCCGTCCTGCGCCTGCTGATCGGGGAGGTCCCTGGGGATCCCGCCCCGGTCCTCGCGCTGCTCTCGTTCTTCCGGTCGCCGGTCGTCGCTCACGATGCCGCTCCTTTCGTCGATTCGTCGATGGAGGGGGCACAGCAGGGGCGAATACCCGCGAGCGCCGGCGGAATGCATGGTCAGCGCCGATTCGATGCGGCCACCTGTACCCACGTGTCCGCGCGGTCGGCTACTCCCCCGGCTCCAGCACATACAGTTCCGGCAGGTTGACCACGATGGCCTCCTGGGTGCTGCGGGCGATGACCACCACCGCCTCGTCGTCGGGGTCCGGGTTCTCCTCCCGGTGCGGCACAAACGGCGGAACGAAGATGTAGTCACCCGGGCGGGTGCGCAGCCGGACCTCCTCGACATGTCCGTCCCGCTCCTCGGCGAAGACGAACTCGGGGTGGCCCCGCACCACGAAAATGGCCGTCTCGGACTCGCCGTGGTGGTGGTTGGCGGAGGCGGTGTCCGGCGCCACATGGGTCTGGCCCATCCAGAGCCGCTCGGAGCCCACCGACAGACCGCTGATCGCGGCGAACCGCCGCATCCCCTCGGTCTGGGCGGTGCCGGGGTCGACGTCCTCGGTGCGGATGTGGTGCAGACGCATCCGCAACGAACTGTCGGGGGCGGTGGCCTTCAGATCCTTCGGATCCCTCAGATGCGGATGGAACGCGTCGTGCTGCTGCGCGGGGTCGCCGCCGGGCGTCGTCATGACACCGACCGTAGAAAGCCCGAGTAATGGATGTCAACAGGTGTCCTTTCTCCCATCAGGCACAACACCGTGAAATCCACGCTGCATAATGGCCGTATGCAGATCTCGGCGAAGGCGGACTACGCGGTCCGGGCGCTGGCGGAGCTGGCCGCGGACACGGACAGGCCACTCACCTGTGAGGCGATAGCCACCTCGCAGGGCATCCCCTTCCGGTTCCTCAAGGCGGTCTTCCGCGATCTGCGCCAGGCCGGTCTGGTGCGCAGTCAGCGTGGTTGCGAGGGTGGCTACTGGCTCGCCCGCGACCCCGCCGAGATGACCCTCGCGGACATCGTGCTCGCCGTGGACGGGGCATTCCTGACGCTGCGCGGCGAGCGGCTGGACGACCTCGGCTACCACGGCCCGGCGGCCGGACTGCCCGGGGTGTGGCGCGGGATGGAGGACCATGTGCGCCAGGTGCTGACCGCCACCGCCCTCAGCGATCTGGTCCGCGAGCGGCTGGCGGCATGACGTCCGCGAGCCCGGGCCGGCCCCGGAGCACCGGGTTGGGCGGCACCGGGTTGGGCGGCACCGGGGCGGACGGCGGCGGGGCCGTCGAGATCGTGGAGTACACCGATCCGGCCTGCCCGTGGGCGTGGGGTTCCGAGCCCGCGTTCCGCCATCTGCGGGCCCTCACCGCGGGGCGGGCCCGCTGGCGCCGGGTGTTCGGCATCCTCTTCGACGACGGCGACGATCCGGCACCGGACCCCGCGGCCGAGACCGCCTGGTACAGCCGCTATATCGCCGATATCGCCCGCCATACCCGGGCGCCCTACGCTCATCGGCTGCGCTGGGTGGCGGCCACCAGCCGGCCGGCCTCGCTCGCCGCGAAGGCGGCCGAGCGCCAGGGCGCGATCGCCGCGGAGCGGGTGCTGCGGCGGCTGCGCGAGACCACGTTCGTACTGGGCACACCGGGCGATACGGCGGAGCGGGTGCTCGACGCCCTGGCGGGGCTCGACGGTGTCGATGTGGGGCGGCTGGGCGCGGAGCTGGGCGAGCCGTCGGTGGTGGCTGCCGTCCGGCGGGACCACGCCGAGGCCCGCGACCCGATTCCGGAGGCGTATGCCTTCCGCGCCCCGGGGCCGCATGGCACGGGCGTCAAGGAAACCGACGACGGGGTGCGCTACGCGCTGCCCACGCTGGTGTTCTCCGGCCCCGGCGGGCGCGTGGCCGCCCCGGGGTGGCGGAGCATGGCCGAGTACACGGCGGCGCTGCGCACGGTGGCTCCCGGTCACCTCTGGCAGGCGGCCCTCATCGGTCCCGAGGAGGCCCTGGCGGAGTACCGCAGCCTGACCGGGCCCGACCTGTCACTGCTAACGGGCCGGACCAACCCCCCGTCCACGGCCGTACGGGTGGAGACGGCGGGCGGGCCGCTGTGGCTGCACCCGGACGAGGCCACCACCCATCCGGCGCTCGCCGCCTCATCAGGGCTGAAAAGCCCCAGGTCGTAGCCGTCTTACCCCATGAGACACCTAAAGGTGTCCATTGACTTCGCCGGTCCTCGCCCCGCACCATGGGCACATGCTGACGACGCACCCCGGTGTGGTGTGCCGATACGTGGACTTCCGGCGCACCGCCAGCGCCATCTGTCGCTGATCGCCCCCCTTCGCTGACGCGATCCGCCGACGCGATCCGCCACGTCCCGAGCGCCTCGTTCCGCTCGTTCCCCTCGCTTTCCTCCCCGGGCCCCACCGCCTCCGGCCTTCATGACCGCTGCCCGTCCGCGTGTCCTCGCTGTCGTGAGTGGACGTGTGCGGCCGTGTGCTCACCGCCGTCCGGGGGCAGTTGACACCACGAAAGGCGACGTCCCGTCATGACTTCCGCCACCCCGCCGCTTCCCGTCCGCCGTCCGCCCGATCCGCCACCGCGTCCCGCTCCGGACCGGCGCTCCGTGCTCGGGCTCGCTCTGGGGGCGGGTGGCTCCCTGCTGCTGTCCGCCTGCGGCGGGGTGGCGACGACCGGGGCAGGCGGCGGGGGCGAGACCCTGCGCTGGGGCTGGGATCTGCCCTCCAGTTGGGACCCGGTGTTCTCCTCCAAGGGCTGGGATGTCCATCTGCTGTCGCTCGTCTACTCCGGGCTGACCCAACTCGACGCCAAGGGCGGCGCCAAACCCGCGCTCGCCTCCTCCTGGCGCTATTCCCACGACGGCCGGCGCCTCACCTTCACCCTCCGCCGTGGCCTGCGGTTCGCCGACGGCACTCCGGTGAACGCCGAGGCCGTCAAGAAGAGCGTCGAACGCGGCAAGAACCACCCCAAGTCCCTGATCGCCTCCCAACTGACCAGCATCGACACGGTACGGGCCCCAGACGCGCACACCGTGGTCCTCCAACTCACCGAGGCCGACTACCAGTTGCCCGCCCTGCTGGCCGGGAAGACCGGCATGGTGGTCAGCCCCACCGCGTTCGGGAAGGACGAGGCGCGGCTGGCCACCAGGCCGGTCGGCCACGGCCCGTTCCGGCTGGTGTCCTACACCCAGAACTCGATGGCGAGCCTGCGCCGCGACCCCGGCTACTGGAACGCCGAACACATCGCCGTCGAGCGCTTCGAGGCGTATCCGAAGCCCGATGAGACCACGGCGCTCGCCGCGCTCCAGTCCGGGCGGCTCAATGTGGCCCAGATCCCGTTCAGCCAGGTCGAGGCGGCACGTGAGGCCGGTTTCACGGTGCAGCTCATCCCGTCGATGGTGGTGCGCGTCCTGGATGTGAACACCGCCATGAAGCCGTTCGACGACCCCGCCGTCCTCAAGGCCCTGAAGTACGCCGTGGACCGCCAAGCCCTGCTGGACAGCGAGCAGTTCGGCCATGGCGAGGTGGACCACCAGCCCTTCCCGCCCGGCTATACGGGCTTCGACCCGGCGCTCGGCGCGGTGTACCGGCACGACCCGGAGCGGGCGCGCGCACTGCTGCGGGAGGCCGGACACCACGACGGCGTCGAGGTGACCATCACCACCGCCCAGCCGCAGGGCGCGCCCGAGCAGTTGCAGGCGCAGCTCAACCGGGCCGGGTTCCGGGCCCGGATCGAAGTCATCCCCGAGGCGCGGGCCTCCCAGGTGGTGTACGTCCAGCACTCCCGCGCCCTGTACCTCGACCAGTTCGCCGGGCGGGAGTCGCCGGTGCAGGCGATGCAGGTGCTCTTCGGCGCGGAGGGGCTGATGAACCCCTCCCGCCGTACGACGCCCGAACTGGACGCGGCCGTGGCCGCGGTGCGCCGCACCCCGCTGGAGTCGCCGCGCTATCCGGAGGTGCTGCGGGCGGCCACCGCGGTGGCGGTGCGCACGATGCCGAATGTGTTCCTGTACACGGTGCCGCGCGCCCTCGCCCGTACGTCCTCCGTCTCCGCCATCCCCTCGCTCCCGGTGGTGCAGCGGTTCGAGGGGGTGACGGCCGGATGACCGCGCTCGCTCCGCACCTCGCGCGCACCCGGCGGAAGTCCGTACGGGCGGCCCGTCTCCCGCGCTCGCTCGGCCGCGTCCTCGCCACGGCGGGCACGGTCTTCCTGCTGTCCTCCGCGCTCACCTTCGGCCTCGGCGCGCTCTCCGGGGCCAATCCGGCGGCGGCGGTGCTCGGCGAGACGGCGACGCCCGCCGATATCGCCCGGATGAACCAGCAGTTCGGCCTCGACCGGCCGCTGTGGGAGCAGTACGTGTCGTGGCTGGGACATGCCTTCACCGGGGATCTGGGCCGCTCGTGGTTCACCACGGTCCCGGTGGCCGACAGCATCCGGCAGGCGATGCCGGTGGATCTGTCCATCGCCGGGCTCGCGCTGCTGATGGCCGTGGTGCTGGGCGGAGCCGCCGGTGTCGCCGCCGCGCTCCGGGCCGGCGGACGGCTGGACCGCGCCGTCACCGCGCTGTGCGCGCTGCTCGGCACCCTGCCCGGTTTCGTCGTGGCCATCGCGCTGGTCACGGTGTTCTCGCTGAAGCTGGGGTGGCTGCCGTCCGGTGGCTATGTGCCGCTGGACATGGACCCCGCGCAGTGGCTGCGGTACACCGTGATGCCCGCGCTCGCACTGAGCCTGGAGGCCGCTGCCGCCATCGCCCGTCAACTGCGCACCTCGCTGGTGGGGACGTTGCGGGAGAACTATGTGACGGGTGCGGTGATGCGCGGATTGCCCGCCCGGCGCGTGGTGTTCGGCCATGCTCTGCGCAACGCGGCCGGACCGGCGCTGACGGCGCTCGGGATGAGCGTGCCGATGCTGCTCGGCGGTGCGGTGGTCACCCAGCAGATCTTCGCGCTGCCCGGTCTCGCCCAGCTCACCCTGCAGTCGGCGGAGCAGCACGACATCCCGGTGATCCAGGGGACGCTGCTGGTGACCATCGCGGTGGTCCTGGTCGTCAACGTGGCCGTCAACGCGGCACTGCTCGCGCTGAATCCGGCCGCCCGGCGCCGCGAGGTGACGCGCTGATGAGGACGTTGCGACGGGCATGGGGACATCCGTCCGCCAAGGTGGCGCTGCTGGTGCTGCTGGCCATCGCGCTGCTGGCGGCGTTCGGCGGCCGGCTCGCGCCGCATGACCCGCTGGCCCAGCACCCCCGGAACATGCTGCGCGGCCCCGGCCCCGGCCATCTTCTGGGCACCGACTATCTGGGCCGCGATGTGCTCAGCCGGCTGCTGGAGGGCAGTGGCCGCTCGGTGGCGGGCGCCGTGGAGGCGGTGGCCGCCGCGATGGCGGTGGGAGTGCCGACCGGACTGGCCTCGCTGTGGATGGGGCGCGTGGGCGAGTGGATCGCTCAGCGCGCCGTCGACGCGCTGATGACGCTGCCGTTCACCGTGTTCGCCATCGCGGTCGTGGGCGCGCTGGGCAACGGGATGCACCAGGCCATGCTGGCGCTCGGGGTGCTCTACGCCCCGCTGTTCTTCCGGATGACCCGCGCGGCCGCGCTGAGCCTGCGCCACGCCCAGTACGTGGAGTCGGCCGAGCTGTTCGGCGCCTCGGTCGGGCGGGTGCTGCGCACCCACATCTGGAGCAAGGTCCTGCCCACCGTCATCGTCACCGCCGCCCACGCGCTGGCCACCTGTCTGCTGGTGGTCTCCTCGCTGACCTTCCTCGGGGTCGGTGTGCAGCCGCCCGCCGCCACCTGGGGCGGCATGCTCGCCACCGATCTGGGCTTCCTCACCCAGCAGATCTGGGCACCGGTGTTCCCGGCCGCGCTGATCGTCGTCACCGCCGGTGCGCTCAACCTGCTGGCCGATGCCGTACGGGACGCCGGGGCGGACGCGTTGCTGCCCGGCGGCGGACCGGAGACGGCCACCGGCTCCCTCGGCGCCAGCGCCGACACCCCCGACACCACCAAGGAGAAGACCGATGCCGCACTCCCCGTCGCCTGACCCCGCCACGCCCGGCGGCCCCGGCGCCCTGGGCCAAAGGCCCGCCGCGCTGACGGTCCAGGGGCTCGGCGTCACCGTCGCGTCCGGACGGCTCACGGCCGTACGCGATGTGTCGTTCACCGTGCGCCGCGGTGAGGCCGTCGGCCTGGTCGGCGAGTCCGGCAGCGGCAAGACCCTCATCTGCCGGTCGGTGCTCGGACTGCTGCCGCCGGGCTGCGCGGTGTCCGGGGGCGAGATCGCCCTGTCCGGTGAGGCGCTGACCGGGCTGTCGCGCCGGGACTGGGACCGCGTACGGGGCACCCGGGTGGGCGCCGTCTTCCAGGACCCCGCCTCGTATCTCAACCCCGCGCTGACCGTGGGGCGTCAGCTCACCGAGGTGCTGCGGGTGAAGCTGGGGCTGGACCGCGCGCGGGCCGGTGCGCGGGCCGTCGAGCTGTTCGCCGCCGTCGGGTTGCACGACCCCGCCGAGGTCGCCCGGCGCCATCCGCACGAGCTGTCCGGCGGGATGCTGCAGCGTGTGCTGATCGCCGTCGCGGTGGCCTGCGCACCGGATCTGCTGGTGGCCGACGAGGCGACCACCGCTCTGGATGTGGTGGTCCAGGCCGAGGTCCTGGAGCTGCTGGCCCGGATGCGCGCCGAGCAGGATCTGGCGCTGCTGCTGGTCAGCCACGATCTGGCGGTGATCGCCGAGGTGTGCGACCGCATTCTGGTGGCGTACGCCGGGGAGCTGGTCGAGGACGGCCCGGCCGAGCGGGTGCTCAACGACCCGCTGCATCCGTACACCGAGGCACTGTTGCGTGTGGCCACGGTCGTCGACTGGGAACGGCGGGAGCTGGAGGTGATCCCCGGCGCGCCGCCCGAGGTGGGCGCGCGGCTGCCGGGCTGCCGGTTCGCCGACCGCTGCGCGTTCGCCGCGCCCGAGTGCCGCAGCGGTCCGGTGCCGCTGCGGGAGACGTCCGACGGGCGGCGGGTGCGGTGTGTCCGCGGCGAGGAGATCGAGCGGTCGCGGGCCGGTGCGTTCGGCACCCGGGAGGTGGCGGTATGAGCGGGCTGCTGGAGATCTCCGGCCTGACCGTGGCCTTCGGCCGGCGGGACGCGCGGCCGGTGCTGGACGGTGTGGAGCTGTCCGTGGGCGAGGGGGAGATCGTCGGGGTCATCGGGGAGACCGGCTCCGGCAAGACCACGCTCGCCCGTACCGCCGTGGGCCTGGTCCCTCCGCGCTCGGGCCGAGTGGTCTTCGACGGGCGCGAGATCTCCGGGCTGCGGGGGCGCGCACTGCGCGCGTTCCGCCGTTCGGGGCGGCTGAGTTACGCGTTCCAGGATCCGCTGCGGGCCCTGGACCCGGAGCTGACGGTCCGACGGGCGGTGGCCGAGCCGCTCGCCGTCGCGGGGGATCTCGGCGACACGGAGATCGCCGCGCGGGTGGACGAGGCGCTGGAGACGGTGGGCCTGGACGCGGTGCGCCTCGGCGATCGGCTGCCGGGCGCGATCTCCGGCGGTCAGCGCCAGCGGGTGCTGCTCGCGCGGGCGATCGTCACCCGGCCCCGAGTGCTGATCGCCGATGAGCCGGTGAGCGCCCTGGACGCCTCCAACCGCAACCGGGTGCTGCGGCTGCTGGACCGGCTGCGCACCGAGCGCGGGATGGCTGTCGTCGTCATCTCGCACGACCTCAGCTCGCTGGCGGGCATCGCCGACCGGGTGGCGGTGCTGTACCGCGGCCGGGTGGTGGAACAGGGGCCCGTACGGGAGGTGTTCGGCCGGCCGCTGCATCCGTACACCGCGCTGCTCATCGCCTCCGCGCCGAGCGTACGGGGCGAGGGCGGGCCGGGCGCGGCGGCGCTGCGCCCGGCGGCCGAACCGCCCGCCTGGACGGCGCGGGAGGGCTGTGTCTTCGGCCACCGCTGCCCGTTCGTCATCGGCTCCTGCCGCACCGCGCCCGCGCCGGCCCCGGTGGGCCAGGGGCGCACCGCCGCCTGCCACCGGGTGACCCAGTGGCGTGAGCTGGTGGCCGGGGCGGCTCCCCCGGTCATCACGAAAGGGCCGCCGGAGCTGGTGGCGGCCGCCGGAGAAACAGACAAGGAAGCCGGGCGGTGACCATCCCCCCGGCCACTTCCCGCCCCTCGGAGAAAGGCTGACGATGTCCGTCGAGTTCATCGGAATGATCGGCACCCATGAGGTGTCCGAGATCCACCCCGCCCGTGGTCCCGTCGTGGACGCCGAGTACACCCTGCGGTTCGCCCGCGCCCATGAGGACGCGGGCTTCGACCGGGTGCTGATCGGCTATGGCTCCGCCACCCCGGACGGCGCCCAGGTGGCCGCGTATGTCGCCGCGCGCACCGAGCGGCTCGGGCTGCTGGTGGCCCATCGGCCCGGCTTCGTGGCGCCCACCCTGGCCGCCCGTACGTTCGCCACCCTCGACCAGTTCTCCGGCGGGCGGGTGGCCGTGCACATCATCAGCGGCGGGCGCGACGCCGAGCAGCGGCGGGACGGCGACTATCTGGGCAAGGACGACCGTTACGCCCGCACCGATGAGTACCTGGAGATCCTGAAGCGGGCGTGGACGGATGAGGAGCCGTTCGGACACGACGGCCGTTTCTACCGCTTCGAGGACTTCCACGCCGAGGTCCGCCCCCAGCAACGGCCGCGCATCCCCCTGTACTTCGGTGGCTCCTCCGAAGCGGCGTACGCCGTGGGCGGCAGGCACGCGGACACCTTCGCGCTGTGGGGCGAGCCGCTGGCCGAGACGGCGGAGCAGATCGCCTCCGTGCACCGGGCCGCCAAGGCCGCGGGCCGGACCGAGCCGCCCGGTATCAGCGTGTCCTTCCGGCCCATCCTCGGCGCGACCGAGGAGCAGGCGTGGGAGCGGGCGCACCGGATCCTCGACACCATCAGGGCCCATGGCCCGGCGGGCTCCTTCACCTCCTCCCGGTGGGGCCGCGAGGCGCTCGGCTCACCCACGACCGGGGGCACAGAGCCGCAGAACATCGGCTCCCAGCGGCTGCTGGCCGCCGCCGCCCGGGGTGAGCTCCACGACCGGGCGCTGTGGACGGCGACCGCGGCCGCCACCGGGGCCGCGGGGAATTCCACGGCGCTGGTCGGCACCCCGGAGACGGTCGCGAAGGCGCTGCTGGACTATGTGGACATCGGCGTCACGACCCTGCTGATCCGCGGTTACGACCCGCTGGACGACGCCGTCGGCTACGGCCGTGAGCTGCTGCCGCTGGTCCGCCAGGAGCTGGCCCACCGGGCCGGTGGGGGCGCCGCGTAAAGATCTCCTCAATCTCTCTGAACGCAACTCGTGCGCCGCCCGTATCCACTGCCGGGTCGTGCTCGTCGCGGATGAGCCGATCCCGTAACCCCCCAACAGGAGGTCATGAGTTGAGCCATAAACGCGTACCCAAGCGAAAGATCGTGTTCGCGGGGGCCGGGGTCGCCGCCGTCGCGGCGGCCGCGATACTGCTGCCC
This sequence comes from Streptomyces violaceusniger Tu 4113, assembly GCF_000147815.2. Classification (NCBI taxonomy): domain Bacteria; kingdom Bacillati; phylum Actinomycetota; class Actinomycetes; order Kitasatosporales; family Streptomycetaceae; genus Streptomyces; species Streptomyces violaceusniger. Next base: position 5,647,125 of record NC_015957.1, read on the forward strand.
AACGCCAACGCCTCACAGGACGACAAGACCGAGGCCGCCCAGCCCAAGAAGGTGGACGCCGCCTCGGCGGCGGACATCGCGGCGCAGCTCGCGTCACAACTGGGCGAGGCGTTCGGCGGGGCCTACTACGACAAGGACAAGCAGCAGGTCATCGTCAATGTCGTCGGCGACAACAACAATGTGAACGTCGAGGTCAAGAGCGCCGGCGCGGTGGCCAGAAGCGTCGACAACAGCACCAAGGCGCTGCAGACCGCCGCGAAGACGCTCAAGACCAAGGCCACGATCCCGGGCACCGCCTGGTCGGTGGACCCCAAGACCAATGAGCTGCGGGTCACGGCTGACTCCACCGTCACCGGGGCGAAGTGGGACACTCTCGAGTCCACCGTGAAGTCGCTGGGCGACGGCATGGCCACCCTCAAGAAGTCCACGGGCGAGTTCAAGCCCTTCGTCGCGGGCGGCGACGCCATCTTCGGCGGCGGCGCGCGCTGCTCGCTCGGCTTCAACGTCACCACGGACAGCGGCGCCCCGGCGTTCCTCACCGCCGGCCACTGCGGCGTCGCCGCCGAGCAGTGGTCGGACTCCCAGAACGGCGCGCCGATCGGCACCGTGCAGGACGCCACCTTCCCCGGTGACGGCGACTTCGCGCTGGTCACCTACGACGACGCCAACACCCAGGCCCCGTCCGCGGTGAACACCGGCGACCAGAACGTGGACATCGTCGGGGCCGCCGAGGCCGCGGTGGGCCAGCAGGTGCAGCGCATGGGCAGCACCACCGGGCTCAACGACGGCTCGGTCACCGGTCTGGACGCGACGGTCAACTACCCCGAGGGCACGGTCAGCGGGCTCATCCAGACCGATGTCTGCGCGGAGCCCGGCGACAGCGGCGGCCCGCTGTTCAGCGCGGACGGCAACGCCATCGGCCTGACCTCCGGCGGCAGCGGTGACTGCACCTCCGGCGGTGAGACCTTCTTCCAGCCGGTGACGACCGCGCTGGAGGCGGTCGGTGCGCAGATCGGGGACGGCGGCGCGGCCGGAGGCGGCGGCGCGGCGGACGGCGGCGCCGCCGATGACGGCGCGGGCGCGGACGGCGCGGGCGCGGACGGCGCCGGTGGGGCTGCCGAGAACGGCTGATCCCACGCGACCCGGGGTGTCCCGCGCCGTCACCGCGGGACACCCCGGGAGCCGCGGTGGGGCCGGACGGCCCCGCGAGCCACGACAGGCGGGGCCCCGGAGCGGCGACAGGCCGGACGGCCCCGGAGCCACTGGCCGGGCCGACCGCCCGGACAGCCCCAGGAGCGGTGACAGGCCGGACAGCCCCAGGAGCGGCGACAGGCCGGGCGTCCCTGGGAGCCACGACGGCCGGGCGGCCGCTCAGTGGGCGGGCAGCCCCGCGCGCACCCGCTCCAGCGTGATCGGCAGATCGCGGACCCGCACCCCCGTGGCGTGGTACACCGCGTTGGCGATCGCCGCCGCCGTGCCGACGATGCCCAGCTCCCCGACGCCCTTGCTGCCCATCGGGTTGAGCTCGTCGTCGTCCTCGTCGAGCCAGTGTGCCTGGACATCGCGCACATCCGCGTGGGCCGCGATGTGATACGTGGCGAGGTCGTGGTTGGCGAAGTCACCGAACCGCGGGTCCGTCTCCAGGTTTTCGTACAGCGCCATCGACAGTCCCATGCACATGCCGCCGTGCAGCTGCGAGCCCGCCGTCCGGGGGTTGATGATGCGTCCGGCGGCGAACATCCCCAGCAGCCGGTCGACCCGCACCTGACCGGTGATGGCGTCCACCCGCACCTCCGCGAACTGGGCGCCGTAGGCGTGGCGCGAGAACTCCCGGCGCGCCTCGACGTCCTCGGCGGTGTCCGCCCGCTCCTCCAGCCCGCCGGGCGGGATCGCGCCGGAGACCTCGTCGAGCCGCTTGGCCAGGGCCCGGCACGCCTTGGACACCGCCCATCCCCAGGAGCTCAGGCCCATCGAGCCGCCCGCCCACGGTGCCTGGCCGTAGGCGCTGCGGCCGATGTCGAGGGTGACCCGGTCGATCGCCACACCGAGTTCGTCCGCCGCCACCTGGGTCAGCGCGGTACGGGCCCCGGTGCCGATGTCGGCCGCGGCGATCCGTACGGTGAAACCTCCGCCGGGCTCGGCGCGGGCGGTCGCGGTGGAGGGCCAGGTCAGGGCGGGGTAGTTGCCCGCCGCCACTCCGGTGCCGGCCAGCCAGCGCCCTTCCCGGCGGTGCCCCGGCGCGGGGTCGCGGCCCGCCCAGCCGAAGCGCGCCGCGCCCTCCCGCAGACACGCCACCAGATTGCGGCTGCTGAACGGGCGACCGGTCTCCGGTTCCACGGACGGCTCATTGGCCACCCGCAGTTCGATGGGGTCCATGCCCAGCTCAACGGCCAGTTCGTCCATCGCGCTCTCCAGCGCGAACATCCCGGGCGCCTCGCCGGGGGCCCGCATCCACGAGGGCGTCGGCACATCCAGCCGCGCCAGGCGATGGGTGGTCCGGCGGTGGCGCGCGGCATACATGACGCGGGTGGGGGTGACCGTCTGCTCGCAGTACGGGCTGAGTGTGGAGCTCTGCTGCAGCGCGTCGTGCCAGATGGCGGTGAGCCGGCCGTCCCGTTCGGCGCCGAGCCGGATGCGCTGCAGGGTGGGCGTCCGGTACGAGACCATGGTGAACATCTGCTGCCGGGTGGCCGCCACCTTGACCGGGCGGCCCACCGCGCGGGCGGCCAGCGCGGCGAGCACCGTGGGCGGGCGGGGAATCGCCTTGGAGCCGAACCCGCCACCGGTGTGGTCGGCGACGATCCGGACGGCGCCCTCGGGCAGGCCGAACAGCTCGGCCACCCTGCCGGCCGTCATCCAGGGGCCCTGGTCGCCGTTGTAGAGGGTGAGCGAGTCCCCGTCCCAGACCGCGATGGTGGCGTGCGGTTCCATCGCGCTGGTGTGCTCCGGGGGCGTGGTGTAGGTGGCATCGAGGACGACCGGCGCCGCGGCGAGGGCGGCCTCCACGTCGCCGGTCCCGGTCTGCCCCGGGTAGCCGCCGTTGACCGTGTCGGGGACGAAGATGCGCGGATCGCCGTCCTTCAGCTCGGCGTCGTGGTCGTCCACGTCGTACTCGACCCGCAGGGCCGCCGCGGCCTGACGGGCCGTCTCGAAGGTGTCCGCCACCACGGCCGCCACGATCTGCCCCCGGTAGGCGACGTCGGCGGATTGCAGGACGGCGAGTTCGGGATCGTCGGTCGGGTGCAGCCGGGGCGCGTTGCGGCTGTCGAGCACGGCGATCACCCCGGGCAGGGTCCGGGCCGCTCCGGCGTCGACGGCGCGCACCCTGCCGCGCGGGATGGTGGACTGCACCGCCCACCCGTACAGGGCGTCCGGCACCTGGTACTCATAGGCGTAGAGCGCGGTACCGGTGACCTTCTCGCGTCCTTCGACACGGGTCACCTCCGCGCCCACGGTCCGCTGGAGCGTGGTCATCGACGCTGCCCTCCCACAAGGTCGCGCACGGCCGAGGTGACGACATCCACGGCGAGGTCGATCTTGAACGCGTTCTGCGGCAGCGGGCGCGCCGAGGCGAACTCGGCCCGTGCCGCCTCCCGCAGGGTCTCCTCGGTCGGCTGCCGGCCGAGGAGCAGCCGCTCGGTCTCGCGGGCCCGCCAGGGGCGGGTGCCCACACCGCCGAGCCCCAGCCGGATCTCCCGCAGTGTGCCGTCGGCGTCCGTGGCGGCCACGGCGGCCACCGACACCACCGCGAACGCGTAGGACCAGCGGTCGCGGACCTTGCGGTAGAACATTGCGGCGCCTTCGGGGGGCGGTGGCAGCTCGACCCCGGTGATCAGATCGCCCGGTTGCAGCACCGTCTCGCGGTCCGGTGTGTCACCGGGCAGCAGATAGAAGTCGTTCAGCGGCACCGCACGGGGGCTGCCGTTCGCCCGCCGCAGATGGACGACCGCGTCGAGCGCGGCCATCGCCACCGCCATGTCCGAGGGGTGGCTCGCCACGCAGAAGTCGGAGGTGCCGAGCACGGCCAGGTCTCGGTGGAGGCCCTGGATGGCCGAACAGCCGGTTTCCGGCTGCCGCTTGTTGCAGGGTTTGGTGACGTCCTGGAAGTACACGCAGCGGGTGCGCTGCAACAGATTGCCCCCGGTGGTGGCCACTGTCCGCAACTGCCCGGAGGCCCCGGACAGCAGCGATTCGGCCAGTGCCGGGAAGCGCTCGCGGACGCCGGGGTCTCCGGCGAGCCGGCTGCCCGATACCAGCGCGCCGATAAGCACACCGCCGTCGGGGCGGTGCTCGATGGTGTCGTACGGGAGCTGGGTGATGTCGACGAGCATGGTGGGCTCGGTCACCCCGAGCTTCATCAGGTCCACCAGGTTGGTGCCCCCGGCCAGGTACACCGTCTCGGTGGAGTCGGCCACGAGCGTGGCGGCGGCCTGGGGGTCGGTGGCGCGCTCGTAGGCGAACGGCTTCATCGCGCCCCTCCTGCCGCGCCGGCGCGGGCCGGGGCCCCGTCGCCGTCGGCCCCGGCGACCTCGCGGATGGCGGCCACGATGCCGGGGTACGCCCCGCAGCGGCACAGGTTGCCGCTCATCCGCTCCCGGATCTCGTCGGCGTCCAGGTCACCCGGCGCGCCGACTCCGGCCGCCACCTCCTCGGTGACATGGCTGGGCCAGCCACGCGCGGCCTCGGTGAGCGCGCCGATCGCGGAACAGATCTGGCCCGGTGTGCAGTAGCCGCACTGGAAACCGTCGTGTTCCAGGAACGCCCGCTGCAGCGGATGGAGTTCCTCCGGGGCGGCGAGCCCCGCCACGCCCTCGATGGTGGTGATGTCGCGGCCCTGGGCGGCCACGGCGAACACCAGGCAGCTGTTGACCCGCTCCTCGTCGATCAGGACGGTGCAGGCCCCGCACTGCCCGTGGTCGCACCCCTTCTTGGCCCCGGTCAGCGCCAGGTGTTCGCGCAGGGCGTCCAGCAGGGTCACCCGGTGGTCGAGGGTGAGGGGGCGGTCAGCACCGTTGACACGCAGCATGAGATCGCTGTGAAACGCGTGAGCTGTCACATCACTCAGCCTGGCATCGGGGTGGGCGCCCCGCATCTTCGGCGTCACTCCTCGTGTTCCGCCTCCGAAGGCAGGGGATCGAAGGCCAGCCGCAGATGCGCCAGGTCCGGGGGGACCGGGGAGCGGGGGTGGTAGAACGGCGGGGCCGCGTCGGCGGCGGGCGAGTCGGCCAGCCGGAAGCGGTCCCGCAGGCGGTGGTAGAAGCGCGTCGGCGCGAGCCGCACCAGCCGCAGCCGGTTCGGTGCCCGGTAGGCGGCCACCCAGTCGCCCGGATCCAGCACCCCGCGCAACTGCCCGTCGAGGCTGACCGCCACCCGCCCCGAGGTCGGCAGGACCCGCACGGCGACAGCCTCGTCCACCGCGGCCACCACGGTACGGTCGAAGGCGATATGCGGGGCGACCGGGGTGAAGACCACCGCGTCCATGTGCGGGGAGACCACCGGCCCGCCGGCGGCGAAGCTGTAGGCGGTGGAGCCGGTCGGGGTGGCCACGATGATCGCGTCCGCCGAGTACGAGGCGAGCAACTGCCCGGACACATACACCCCCAGCCCCGCCTGGCGGTCGCGGGCGAGCTTTTCGAAGACCACGTCGTTGACGGCGATGACATCCAGCGCAATGCCCCAGCCGACCTCCTCGGGCCCGCGGCCGGGGCGGACCCTGGGCGGCGGCGGCACGGGGCCCCGCCCGTACCGCAGCAGCGCCTCCATGCCCTCGGGCATCTCCAGCGGCCGGGACGCCCGCAGGGTGAGCAGCATCCGCTCCTCGATCGTGGCACGGCCGTCGTGGACGGCGTCCAGCGCGTCCTCCACCTGATCGACGGTGATCTCGGTGAGGAAGCCGACCCGCCCCACGTTCACCCCCAGCGCCGCGGCCCCGTTCACGGCGGCGAGCCGGGCGCCGCGCAGAAAGGTGCCGTCGCCGCCGAAGGTGACGATCAGGTCGGGGTGGCCCGCGGCCGCGGCCTCCTCCTTGGCGCTGCGCCGGGGCTGGTCGCCACGCCAGACGTCCAGTTCGAAGCAGGAGATGCCGTGGGCAGCGGCCCATGCGCGGGCGGTGTGCGCCGCCGCGACAGCGGTGGGGCGGGCCTGGTGGACGACCATGCCGAGCCGGTTGACAGCCATGGCCCTTCCACCGTAGATCGGCCGGCCCCGAGGCGCCCGCCAGGCCGGCCCGCGGTCATGGCGACCCGCCGGCCGTGGCGAGGGCGGGCACCCTGGAGCTGAACATCCACGCTGATCTATGGTGTTGATCGGCAGATGGCCTGCGGGGGAACCACACCGCGTCCATACGGAGCCAGGGATGGTGCAGCAGATGGCGAGCCAGGGACGAACCGAGCTGGTCGAAGGCCTGATGGCGGGCTTCCCCCAGGTGCCCCGGGAAGCCGTGATCAAGGAGGACCTGCTGCGCGGCGGCATGGCCTTCGACGAGTCCGCGCTCAGCGGCAACGAGGACGGCGACGTGAAGCCGAAGTCGTATTTCATCTTCTCGTTCGACCACCGCACCCTGCCGGAGCTGGGTGCCGCGGCCCTCAACCGGCCGCCCGAGGAGATCGTGCTCACCGGCGGGCCGTACGAGCTGCGCCGCACCGTGGTGTCCGTCCGCGTCAACCCCGCGTCGCCGTATCTGGTCCGGGCCGGGGAGGACGGTGCGCTGGGTCTGTATCTGGACGGTGTGCGCATCGCCGATGTGGGGCTGCCCCCGATGCCGGACTACTACCGCCACACCCTGTCGAACGGCAAGTCGGTGATGGAGGTCGCGCCCACCATCCAGTGGGGCTATCTGGTCTATCTGACGGTCTTCCGGGTGTGCCAGTACTTCGGTGCCAAGGAGGAGTGCCAGTACTGCGACATCAACCACAACTGGCGTCAGCACAAAGCGGCGGGCCGCCCGTACACCGGGGTGAAGCCGGTCGAGGAGGTGCTGGAGGCGCTGGAGATCATCGACCGCCATGACACCGCCCGCACCTCCCAGGCGTACACCCTCACCGGCGGCGCGATCACCTCGCATATCGGCGGGCGGGACGAGGCCGACTTCTACGGCCAGTACGCGAAGGCCATCGAGGAGCGCTTCCCCGGCCGGTGGATCGGCAAGGTGGTGGCGCAGGCGCTGCCCAAGGACGACGTGCAACGGTTCCACGACTACGGGGTGCGGATCTACCACCCCAACTTCGAGGTGTGGGACCGGCGGCTGTTCGAGCTGTACTGCCCGGGCAAGGAGCGCTACGTCGGCCGCGAGGAGTGGCACCGCCGGATCCTGGATTCGACCGAGGTGTTCGGCGCGCGGAATGTGATTCCCAACTTCGTGGCGGGCGTGGAGATGGCCGAGCCGTACGGCTTCTCCTCCGTGGCCGAGGCGATCGGCTCCACCGGCGAGGGGCTGCGGTTCTTCATGTCGCACGGTGTCGTGCCCCGGTTCACCACGTGGTGTCCCGAGCCGACGACACCGCTGGGCAAGGCCAATCCGCATGGCGCCCCGCTGGAGTACCACATCCGGCTGCTGGAGACCTATCGGGCGACGCTCGAGGACTTCGGGCTGGCCTCGCCGCCCGGATACGGCCCGCCGGGGCCGGGACGGGCGGTGTTCTCGGTGAGCTCGTTCATGGACAGCCTGCCCGCCGCGGAGCCGGAGCAGGAGCCGGTGGCACCCTGACGCCGACGGCCGGCCCGGCTCGGGGGATCTCCTCAGCCGACGTGGACGTGGGGGCGGCGGCCGCGGTCGGGTTCGGCCTCGCGGAGGACCTCACGGGTGACGGGGGCGACCTCTCCCTGACCGAAGAGGAAGAAGCGCAGGAAGTGGGCCAGCGGATGGCCCTCCGTCCACTCGAAGTAGATGTGCGGGCGCTGCCCGGTGGCGTCCCGCACCCACAGGAGCAGCGCGGCCAGCGCGTTGGGGATGGTGGCACTCTGCATGGTCAGCACGCGGTAGCGGCCGTGCACCACCTCTCCGCACACCTGCAGCTCGCTTTCGAATTCGGACGGGTCGGCGACGGTGACCTCGACGAAGATGAGGTCGTCCTCGGGCGGGATGTCGTTGTCGGCGCGGATCTGGTGTTGCTTCTCCCGGTATTCGGCCAGGTCGCGGCGTTCCGGCTTATTGGCGATGAAGCGGATCCTGCGGTGGGCGGTGTCGCGGATGAACCGCTCGGCCAGGGGGTCGAGCGTCACGCTGGTGACCCGTAGCTCGAACGCCCTGGCGACCCGGGACAGCAGCGATACGGCCATGATGCCGGCGATGAAGCAGGCGCCGATCTTGACGCCGTCGGGCCGTTCGACGACATTGACCGCGGTGGTGTACAGGAAGATCACCGCGATGACGCCGAAGCCGACGGTCCAGCGGCGCTGCCGGGCGCGCCGGGCGGCGATGGTGACGGCGATGGCGGCGGAGGTGATGAGCACGAGCACACCGGTGGCGTAGGCGCCGCCCTGGGCGTCCACATCCGCCCTGAAGATCCAGGTCACCAGGAACGCGATGGCGATGAACACGAGCACCATGGGGCGGACCGCGCGCGCCCAGTGGGGTGCCATGCCGTAGCGCGGCAGATAGCGGGGCATCAGGTTGAGCAGTCCGGCCATGGCCGAGGCACCGGCGAACCAGAGGATGGCGATGGTGGAGGCGTCATAGACACTGCCGAACGCCGAGCCCAGGTACTCATGCGCGAGATAGGCCAGGGCGCGCCCATTGGCCTCGCCGCCCGGTTCGAACTCGCGCTGCGGGATCAGCAGGGTCGTGATGAAGCTGGAGGTGATGAGGAAGATGCTCATGATCACCGCGGCGGTGGTCAGCAGCTTCCTGGCGCCCTGGATGCGTCCGGCGGGGCGCTCCGGGGTGTCGCCCGGCTTGCCCTCGATATGCGGCATGACGGCCACGCCGGTCTCGAACCCGGACAGGCCGAGGGCCAGCTTCGGGAAGATCACCAGCGCCACGCCGATCATCACCAGGGGACTGCCGCGCTCGGCGACCAGCGCCTGGGACCAGTCGGGGATCACATGTGGCGCGGTGCCGACATGCCACAGCCCGACCGCCACCACGACGGCGTTGAGCAGCAGATAGGCCGCGACCAGCACCACGGCGATCCCGATGGCCTCCGTGAACCCCTTGAGAAACACCGCGCCGAGCAATCCCACCAGGATCAGGGTGACGGCCACCTCATGACCGTGCAGGGTCGAGGTGAGATGCGGATTCTCCACCAGATGGGCGGTGGCGTCGGCGGCGGAGAGAGTGATGGTGATGAGGAAGTCGGTGGCCGCGAAGCCCAGCAGGGTGAGGACGAACAGCTTGCCCTTCCAGAAGGTCAGCAGCCGCTCCAGCATCGCGATCGAGCCCTGGCCGTGCGGACTCTCCTCGGCCACTCTGCGGTACACCGGCAGCGCGCCCACCAGGGTCACCACCACCAGCACCACAGTGGCCACCGGGGAGAGCAGCCCGGCAGCCAGGGCGGCGATACCGGGCTGGTAGCCGAGGGTGGAGAAGTAGTCCAGACCGGTCAGGCACATGACCCGCCACCACGGCCGGCCGTGGTGTGCGCTTTCCGGCTCGGCATGCGGGCCGGGCTGGCGCTTGGCGATGTCGGTCAGGCCCTCCAGCAGCCATGCGCGCAGCCGGTGCCGTACCCAGCCGTCGGAGGCGCCGCCGCCAGAGGTGGAGGAGACCACGGGGTACTCCCGTCGTACAGCGAAAGGGTCCCCGGCCATCGGTGAGACCCTTCGGTCAGCGTATGCGGGCCGGCCGGCCACCACCCGGCCGGTGCCGCCGGCCGAAGGACATCGCTTTCTCAGTGGGTTTTCATCTTCGGTCCGTACGGTTGCGGCACATGGACACCACCAAGACCGACCAACCGACCGACACCGCTGTGCAGCCCGCAGAGGGCGAGGAAGAAGCCACGGCGGAGGGTGCCCCGAACACTGTTCCGGACCCGCAGGAAACTTCGGACCCGCACGAGGCACCGGACCTCGAGGAAGATTCCGACGACATCGGAACCTCTTCCCCGGCCACCACGCCGAGCGTCGTCCCCGGCGCCGCCTCGGTCGTCGCCGCCGGCCTCGGGCTCGCCTCGCTCTCCGGCACCTGGCTCGGCACCATGCTGCAGGAGCGCAAGCAGCTCACCGGCCAGATCAAGGCCCAGTCCGGGTCGGCCGCCGATCAGATCGCCACGGTGTACGGCACTCCGTGGCACACCACGGCCCTCGTCAACGGGCTCTTCGCACTGGCCGCCGTGGTGATCGCCGGTGTGGTGCTGCTGCTGCTGCGGCGGCGGCCCGTCACGACCGGGGCACCCTGGGTGACCGCGGTGGCCTGGGGAGCGGTGGCGCTCGGCGTCATCGGTCTGCTGATCGCCGCCGTCATGGGGCTCGACATCTTCAGCGAGCTGCCGAAGGTGCCCGCCTCCCCGAACACTCCGGCCGGCTGACCCGACCGTCTGTGCCGATCCGAGCGCGCCCCGTGGTCCGGATGGCTCACGCGGGGCGCGCTCCGTCGGCGGGGCGTGTCACGATGCGCATGTCACGATTGAGGTCCCGGCATCGGGACACCCGCGAAGGGGACAGGCCGTCCGGCCGCCCCCGGCGGAGAGCGCCACCAGGACGGCACGGACTTCCGCCTACGGAGTTTCCCCCCGATGAGCCGTTCCTCAACGTCCCCCTCCGACCGGCACGGGACACCACGCACACCGCATACGCCGGACTCACCGGAGCCCTCGCGCGCACCGGACGCACCGGACAGCCGACCTGAGCCGGACGGGCCCAATGCGCCGAGGGGCCAGGACGCCCGGACGCCGGGGGGCCAGGACGCCCGGACCGCCGTCACCGTCTTCGTCGCGCTCGGCGCCAATCTGGTCATCGCGCTGGCCAAGGCCATCGGCGGCGTCTTCGCCGGTTCCCCCGCGCTGCTGTCCGAGGCCGCCCACTCCGTCGCGGACAGCCTCAATGAGGTGTTTCTGCTCGCCTCCCTCAAACGCAGCAAGCGGGCGCCCGACGACCAGCACCCCTTCGGCTACGGCAAGGAGCGCTACTTCTGGGCGCTGCTCGCCGCTGTCGGCATCTTCGTCATGGGCGGCTGCTTCTCCTTCTTCCAGGGCGCCGAGGCCCTGAGCGCGGGCAGCTCCGAGGACCACAGCGGCTATCTGGTGGGCTTCGCGGTCCTGGGCCTGGCGCTCATCGCCGAGGGCTCCTCGCTGGTCCGGGCGCTGTTCCAGGTCCGCGGACACGCCCGGGAAGCGGGCCGTGGCATGGCGGCCGAACTGCGCAGGGGCGACGACCCCACGCTGCGCACCGTCCTGGCCGAGGACTCCACCGCCTGTCTCGGTGTGGTGTTCGCCCTGCTCGGCATGTGGCTACACATGGTCACCGGCGAGGTGGCGTACGAGGCCACGGCCTCCTTCCTGATCGGGGCGCTGCTGGTCTATGTGGCCTACCGGCTGGCCAGGGAATCGCGCGCGCAACTCATCGGCGAGGCGATCGACCCGGTCCAGCGCCGGGAGCTCCGCCGGTTCCTGGAAGGACAGCCGGAGATCGACACCGTGACCAGTCTGCTGACGATGCGTCTGGGCAACGATTCGACGCTGGTGGCGGCCCGGGTCGATCTCGTCCCCGGTCTCGACAGCGAGGAGGTCGAGGAGGTCCTGGTACGCGTCAAGACGGCGATGACGCGGATCTGGCCGCACGCCGACCAGATCTTTCTCGATGTCACCGACGCCTCGGCCAGGGACCGGGCGAAGGCGCGCGAGGACCGCCAGGCGCTCGATGAGACGGTGGCGGCCGTGGAGCGGGAGGACCGCGAGGGGTGAGATTGGCCCCGGCGGACCTGGGTACCCGGGTGAAGACCAGCCCACAACAGCGAACTCATGTACGGAGGCAGAACTGATGGGCCTCGGCGGTTGCATATTGATGATCGCGGTGGGAGGGATTCTCACCTTCGCCACCGACTGGAACGCCAGCGGCTTCAACGTCCAATTGGTCGGCCTGATCCTGATGGCCGTCGGCATCATCGGCACGTCGGCGTATGTGAGTGTGTACAAGCGCCGGCGCGTCGTGGAACCGACCGCCATGGCGCCCCCCGTGGTCGAGGAGCCCGAGCGTCACCGGCATCACCCCCACTACGACTACTGAGTGCCGGACAGCCCCTTTCCGAGGAGGTGGCCCCCGCCGCGGGTGGGGGCCACCTCGTCGTTGTACGACTCGCCCGGGAGGACACGATGAGCAGCGAACGCACCTCGGACCAGGACGCCCGTGGCCGCCGGGCCGCGCTGTTCGATGTGGACGGCACGCTCGTGGACACCAACTATCTGCACACCGTCACCTGGTGGGAGGCGATGCGGCAGGCGGGGCACACCGTGGGGATGCGGGAGATCCACCACACCATCGGCATGAGCTCCGACAAGCTCATGGACCGTCTGCTCCCCGAGGACCGGGACCGGTCGCAGGACGAGCGGATCAGCACCGCCCACAAGACCCTGTACGCGGAGTACTTCCCCCGGCTGCCCGCTCTCGACGGTGCCTCGGATCTGCTGCGCACCTTGGCGGAGCGCGGCTGGTACCTGGTGCTGGCCAGTTCCGCCTCGCAGGACGAACTGGCCGCGATGCGCGCCGCGATCGGTGCCGACGAGGCCATCGGCACCGCGCTCAGCTCGGACGACGTCGAGGAGGGCAAGCCCGCGCCGGACCCGGTCGAGCAGGCCTTGGAGCGCGCCGGGGTGCCGGCCCGGGACGCGGTCTTCGTCGGTGACACCGTGTGGGACGTCGTGGCGTGTGTGGAGGCCGGGGTGCGGTGTATCGCGCTGCAGTCCGGTGGCATCCCCCCTGAGATGCTGAGGGACGCCGGTGCGGACGAGATCTACCGGAACCCCGCGGATCTGCTCCACCACCTCGACGGCAGCGCGCTGGGGCACTGAGCCCCCTGCGGGACCCTTGACAGGTCCCTGTTTAAAACTGTCAGAATCTGTTGCGCGAAGGGCTGTTGTGGTCGGTCACGTGCCCTTCGCCACCACACAATCGAAGACAAGGGGATCGCGATGGCGGTCACGCGCAGATCGATATTGATCGCAGGCACCGCCGCCCCGATGGCCGGGGCACTTGTCACGGCCAATCCCGCGCAGGGCGCCCTCGCGTCCCGCGCCATGGGAGGACGGACGATCCCGCTCACGGACGGCTGGCGCTTCGCCCTCGTCAACCCCGGTGGGATCACCGACCCGACCGGCGCGTACGAGACCGCCCACGACCCGGCGTACGACGACTCGGCCTGGCGCGAGGTCGCCGTCCCGCACGACTGGAGCATCGAGCTCTCCCCCACCACCGACCACGGCACCAGCGGCGGCACCGGTTTCCTGCCCGGCGGCCTCGGCTGGTACCGCACCACCTTCACCCTGCCGCGCACCCTCGAGGGCAAGCGGATCTGCGTCGAATTCGACGGCGTCTACATGGACTCGTCCGTGTACTGCAACGGACGGCCCCTCGGTGAACACCCCTACGGATACACCGGCTTCGCCCTCGACCTCACCGAGGTGGCCCACACCGACGGCGCCACTCCCAACGTCCTCGCCGTCAAGGTGCGCAACCGCCTTCCCAGCAGCCGCTGGTACTCGGGCAGCGGCATCTACCGCCATGCCCGGCTCGTCGTCACCGACCCGGTCCATGTGGCCCGGTGGGGCACGTACCTCACCACCCCCGGCCTGGCCACCGCCCTGCGCGCCGGATATGCCACGGTGCGGGCGCGGACCCTCGTCGTCAATGCGTCGGACGGCCCGAAGCCGGTGACCGTGGTCTCCACCGTCAAGGACCCCGACGGGCACACGGTGGTCCAGGCGCACTCCACCGTCACGATCGGGGCGGGTGACACCCGTACCGCCACCCAGGAGCTCAGAATCGACCGGCCGCGGTTGTGGTCGTTCGACACCCCGGAGCGCTATGTCCTGGAGACCGAACTGCGGGTCGGCCAGGACACCACCGACCGGTACCGCACCCCCTTCGGGCTCCGCCATGTCACCCTCGACCCCGACCGCGGATTCTCGCTGAACGGCGAGTACGCCAAGCTCCAGGGCGTCGATCTCCACCATGACCTGGGCGCGCTCGGCGCCGCCGTCAACACCGACGCCGTGCTGCGCCAGGTGGCCATCATGAAGAGCATGGGCGTCAATGCCCTGCGCACCTCGCACAATCCGCCCTCACCGGAGCTGATCGAGGTCTGCGAGCGGCTCGGCATCGTGATGCTCGTGGAGGCGTTCGACTGCTGGCGCACCGGCAAGAACACCTATGACTACGGGCGCTTCTTCGACGAGCACTGCGAGGCGGACATCACCGAGATGGTGCGCGCCGCCCGCAACTCCCCCGCCGTCGTCATGTGGTCCATCGGCAACGAGATCCCCGACTCCACCAGCGCCCCGGGGCTGGGCATGGCCCAGCGGCTCATCGACGCCGTCCGCGCGGCCGATGACACCAGACCCGTCGTGATCGGCTCGGACAAGTACCGCGGTCTGCCCGCCGAGGGCTCCCCCGCCGACCTGATGCTCGCCAAGCTGGACGGGCTCGGCCTCAACTACAACACGGCCGCCTCGGTGGACGCCCTGCACGCCCGCTACCCGCGGCTGTTCCTCTTCGAGTCCGAGTCCTCCTCGGAGACCTCCACCCGCGGGGCCTATCAGGAGCCCGAGCACCTCAACACGGGCGAGAACCACACCCCCGGCAGGCGCGAGACCTCCAGTTACGACAACAACCTCGCCTCCTGGACGATGAGCGGCGAGTACGGGCTGAAGAAGGACCGGGACCGGAGGTTCTTCGCCGGGCAGTTCCTGTGGTCGGGCATCGACTACATCGGCGAGCCCACGCCGTACGACGTGTTCCCGGTGAAGGCGTCGTTCTTCGGCGCGGTGGACACCGCGGGCTTCCCCAAGGACATGTACTACCTGTTCAAGAGCCAGTGGACCGGCGAACCGATGGTCCATCTGGTTCCCATGGACTGGACCGGCCACCGGCCGGGCGAGACCGTGGAGGTGTGGGCCTACTCCAACGTCGCCTCGGTGGAGCTGTTCCTGGACGGCCGGTCGCTGGGGGTCCGCGAGTTCGACGCCAAGAAGACCACGGACGGCCGCGCCTACCTGGAGACCACCGAGCCCACCGGCGACGACAAAACCGTCACCTCAGGCCCCTACCCCGGCAGCTACACCAGTCCGGGCGGCAGCGCCGGAAAGCTCCACCTCACCTGGAAGGTGCCGTTCGCACGGGGTGAGCTGAAGGCCGTGGCCCGGCGCGGCGGCCGGGTCGTGGCCACCGATGTGCTGCGCACGGCGGGACGCCCGCACACCGTACGGCTGACCCCCGACCGCGAGAGCGTCGACGCCGACGGCCGCTCGCTGTGCTTCGTGACCGCCGAAGTGGTCGATGCCCACGGTGTGGTGGTGCCCGACGCCGGCCATCCGATCGCCTTCAAGGTCACCGGAGGCTCCCTGGCCGGGGTCGACAACGGCCGCCAGGAGAGCGCCGAGCGCTACCAGGCGAGCACCCGCACCGCCTTCCACGGCAAGGCCCTGGCCATCGTCCGCTCCGGCACCGAGGCCGGGCCGCTGACCATCACGGCCCGCTCGGCGGGGCTGCGCACCGCGACCACCACCGTCCGCGCCACCGGCGGGACATCGCAGCCGGTCACCCGCCCGGTGCCCTTCGCGCCCGACCCCGGCCCCGGCGCCCCGGATCAGCCACGCGCCGACGCGAGCTATTCGGGCGCGCCGACGACCCTGCCCGCGGCCATGCTGGACGGCGATCCGGCCACCGGCTGGTCCAACGCCTTCCACAAGCCCGCCACGGCGCTGCTTCCCGCCTTCGACGGCGCCCGGAAGGCCGACTGGGTCTCGGTGACCTGGAGCGGGAGGCGGCGGCTGCGCCGCGTGGAGGTGTCCTTCACCGTCGACGCCACGCACACCCTGCCCGCCTCGATCGAGGTCTCCGCATGGAACGGCCATGCCTACGTCCCGGTGCGCGGGGCGTCCGTCGACTGGGCCACCGCCTCCGGCACCCCGACGGTCATCACCTTCGACCCGGTCCGCACCTCCCGGCTCCGGCTGGACCTCACCAGCCGTCATCCGGGCGCGGCCGACGGCGCCCAGCGCATCGTCGCCTTCGAGGCCCGGTGAGCGGCTGAATCCGACGGCGCCACGCCGAAGGGGCCACGAGCGGGGCCGCCACCTCACCGGCTCATCCCCAGCCGGCGGGGTAGCGGCGGTAGCGGCGGCTCCGGGGCCGGATGGCCAGCGTGGACAGCAGCCCGGCGAACCCCACCACGATGACCACCAGGCCGGGGCCGAGGCTCTGGGCGTACGCCACGACGTCGTCGAGCGTCGAGACGCCGTCGTCGACCCCGGAGGTGCCGGGCGCGGCGCCCGTCTGGCCGCCGGACGCGATGGACGGGTTGGCGCTCTGGGCCTTGGCGCCCGGGATGCTCACCCCGAGCGCGGTCAGCGCCTTGGTCACGGGCTGGAAGAACGTCACCCCGCCCTTGGTGCAGTCGCCGCTGCCGCCGGAGGTGACACCGAGCGCCACGCCCTGGGCGAAGAGCGGCCCGCCGCTGTCGCCGGGCTCGGCACACACGGTGGCCTGGACCAGCCCGGTGACCGTGCCCTCGGGGTAGTTGACCGTCGCGTTGAGCCCGGTCACCTTGCCCGAGCGCAGCCCGGTGGTGCTGCCGCTGCGGAACACCTCCTGGCCCACGACGGGGTCGGCCACGCCGGTGACCCGCACCACCTGGCCGCCACCGACGTTGAGCACGCTGCTCTGGTCCAGCGAGGTGTTGTCGTACCGCACCAGCGAGAAGTCGTTGCCGGGGAAGCTGGTCTGGACCGTGGTGCCGATTTTGGTGCGGCCGGTGGCGTCGGTGAACCAGGGGGTGCCGGGGGGACCGCAGTGCCCCGCCGTCAGGATGAAGCCGGCCTGGCCGTTGGTGACATTGAAACCGGCCGAGCAGCGGCTGCCGTTGGTGAACATCGGAGCGGCGCCCGCGGTTCTGGTGGTGAAGGAGTCCGTCGTCCGCTGTGTGCGCACCTCGTCGCCCACCTCCGCCGCGAGGTCCTTCATCCTCGACCAGCGGGCAGTGGAGACGGTGCTGTCGCCGACCAGCACGACCTGGTTGGACTTGGGGTCCACCATCCACGCGGTGCCCGCCACCCGGGGCGCCGAGCGCAGCTTCTCGGTCGCGGAGGCGAGCTGCTCCATGCTGTACCGCACCCGTTTGGCGGTGGCCCCGGCCCGGCTGACCTCGCCCGCCGCCGTATCGTCCGTCACCGCGACCACCGGACGGCCGTCGGCGCCGATCCAGTTGCCCGCCGTACGGGAGGTGCCGAGCGCGGACACCAGCCGTCCGCCCACATCGTCCGTCTGGCGCGCGGTCAGGGCTCGCGAACCGTCGCTTCCGGTCGCCCCGTGGGCCGATCCGCCCGGCACGGCCTGTGAGACCATCACCCCGCCACAGACCAGCGCCCCGACAGCCGCGAACCGCACGACCCGGCGCACGCCGCGCCGCATGTGCTTCACCACCCTGTCTCCTTACGTCGATCCAGCCGGGGCCTCGGACGGCGAAGGCCCTCCCCCTCATACGTAAGGAAGCGGCGTCCTGCTCACTCCCCGGACGGAGCGGCGGCCAGGGCCTGCCGCGGCCCGCGGGAACCGGGGATCAGCGCCGGTCGCCGTAGCGCTTGCCGAGGAACCCCCCGACCAGGGCGGCCGTGCCGCCGCCGAGGATGGCCGCGCCCTGGGTGGCGGCGTCATGGGCGAGGAAATACGTGGCCACCCAGATGTACGCCACGACCGTGCCCGCGCCGAGCAGCGAGCCGAATGCCTGCAGCCCCGTGTGGACCCAGTCCATGCGGCGGCGGTGCTCGCGTTCCCGCTGGAGCTCGGTGAGCATCCACTCCACCGTGCCGGGCCTGACCGCCTCCCACTCCTTGGCCTGTTCCACCGGCAGCCGGTCGCCCCAGGGCACCGCCGTCTCCGGAGGGCTGCCCGGGGCGGGGTTCTCACTCGCGTTCTCGGTCACGGCGCCTCCCCCGGACGGTCCGGACGGGACGGGGGATCCGCGGCCGCGGACCGTGGCGGAGGCGGACCGAGCGCGGTGAGGAAGTCGGCCATGTCCCGCTCCATCTCTCGCTCCACCGGACGTCGCGCCCGCCGCGCGGGGGACTGAGGGATCGCCAGGGACGCCAGATATCCCTCGCGCAGCGCCTGCCAGGGCGCGGTGGGCCGGTGGGCGCCCGCCTCCCCGGCATCCGGGCGCAGGGCGTCGAGCCACCGGGCCTGCCGGTCCTGCTGTCTGGCCCACGCGAAGCCGCGCGCCGCGAGCGCCAGCCACAGCAGGCCGAGACACACGAACCCCACCCATCCGGGAACGTCGTCCAGGTGGCCGGGGCGCAGCGAGGGCAGGGCCACCGCCCCCGACACGGCGAGGAGGATCCCCAGCACGATGACGATCGGGGCGAGCGCTCCGGCGCCCACAGTTCTCGCACGGGGAGGAGCCGACCACGTGGCTTCCGCGGCCCCCGCGGCGGCGGGTAGGGCCGCTGCCTCGATCCTCGGGGCGGACATGGCCTCTCCCCGGGCCACGGTGCGCAGCAGCGCCTCGGCCCGCTCGGCCGTCAGCCGCCGTTCCGGGTCCTTGACCAGCAGACCCTCGATCAGCGGCCGCAGCGGACCCGCGTATCTCATGGGCGGCGGCGGGTCGTTGAGCACCGCGCTCATCAGCTCGCCCACGCTCTCCCCCTGGAACGGCACGACGCCCTCGACGGCCTCGTACAGGGTCACGCCCAGTGACCACAGATCGGCCCTGAGCATCGCTTCCCCGGTCGCCTGATACGGCGAGGGCGTGAAGCGCTCCGGCGCCATGTAAGGGGGCGTTCCGACCACCGTGTCCTCGTCCACGAAGGTCAGGCCGAGATGGTCCACCAGTACCGCGGGGCCGTCCGGGCGGAAGAGAATATTGCGCGGTTTGACGTCCCGATGGGCGACCCCCGCCGCGTACAGGGCCCGTAACCCGCGCAGCACCTCCAGGCCGATCCGGGCGATCTCGGGCACGTGCGGCCGGCCGTCCCACTCACGCATCCGGTCCGCCAGCGAACGCGGATCGAGGCGCTCCATGACGATCCAGACCCGGCCGTCTCTCTCTCCCAGGTCATAGATGGCGGCCAGATGCGGATGCACGGTCGCGGCGAGGACGCGGATCTCACGGCGCAGCCGTTCGCGCCACCGCCGGTACGCCTCCGGGTCCGGATCGCCGCCCGGACGCAGCTCCTTGACGACGACGGGGCGACCGAGCGCCACGTCGTAGGCGTCCCAGACCAGGCTCATACCGCCTGCGCCCAGGCGCCCGCGTAACTCGTACCGGCCGCCGAGCATGGTCCCGTGGGGCGATCCCCGCTCGGAGCCGTGCTCGTGCCGATCGCCGCCGGATGTTCCCCCGGTCGTCCCCATCCGCCACCCCCTCACCAGCCGACTGATGCCCACAGTAGGGCGTCGGCCGGGCCCGGCGAAGGGGGCCACGGACACGAGCCCGGTGGCGCACCGCGGCTCAGGAGGCGCCCTTCTCGTACGGCGCGCTGGTGAACACCACCTTGTCGCGGGTGCCGTCGGTCACCCAGAACCGTTGCGGCTTCTCCCCGTAGAGCGCGAAGAGCGGGTCCGGTCCCCAGGCCAGCACGACCTCGTCCTTGCCGTCGTGGTCGAAGTCCCCGGCGCCGAAGAGCCTGACGGCGCGCTGCTTCTTCGGCACCTTGCGGCCGTCCACGCGGGCCGGGACGGTGCGGTCGAGGGTGCGCCGGTGGGCGATCTCGCCGGGGGCGTCCGGGCGGATCGTCAGCAGTTCGGTGCCGCCGGTGCGCAGCGAGACGGCCAGCTCGTCGGTGCCGTCTCCGTCGGTGTCGGCCGCGGCGAGGACATCGCCGCCCAGGGCGGGGATTTTGATCGGCGAAGGGGTCGATCCGGCCGTGTGCTTGGTGTACACACTCACCGACTGGTTGACGTCAGCGGGTTCGGTCTCATAGCCCGGTTCGTCGTTGCGGCTGCCGGTGTCGGCGACCGCGACATCCCGCTTCCCGTCGCCGTCGAAGTCGCCGAAGGCGATGGCGTTGCCCTTGCGGAGGGTGCGGCCGGTGGTGGCGAGGCCGTCCGGGCCCGCCGTGAGAAGCGCGGACTCCATCTGGTCGTCGTCGCCCTGCGCATGCACCACCAGGTCGGTGGGCCGGTCGCCGTCGATGGCGTCGGCGTACAGCTCCGCGATCTGGCCGCTGGGCCCGAGCGGATTGGCGTACGTCTCGGTGCGGGCGGCCTTGCCGTCGCGGCGGAACGGGCCGTACATCACATGGAAGTCCTTGCCGCTCTGGCGCACGGCGGCCAGATCGTGGTGTCCGTCCCCGTTGAAGTCGCCCGCCGCCAGGGGCCGGGGGATCTCCAGGCCGTCGTCGGCGTCGGTCAGCCGCACCAAAGTGGCGGGGGCTCCCCGGCGCGGCCCCTCGGGGCCACCCCAGGCGATGAAGGGGAGCGTCTGGCTGGAGATGTGGGTGCGCTCACTGCCGGCCGGATCGCGCTCCTTGGTGGCGGTGGCGACCACATCGGCGAAGCCGTCGCCGTCGAGGTCGGCGGTGGTCGCGGAGTGCGTCTCGCCCGCGTTGCGCTCCTGCCACCCGGCGCCGGTGGGCAGGCCGAGGTCCGCACGGCCGAGCACGGTGCGGACGGCGGGGTCGACGCCCTTCGCCGCGCCGTACACGTAGGCGATGTGGCGCAGGCTGCCGAGTTCCTGCCCGGAGGCGAGGGGAATTCTGAGCTCGGGGCGGCCGTCGCCGTTGAGGTCGTCCGGCAGCGCGCTGCCCTTGCCCCGGGCGACGGGAACGGTCGCGGTGGGGGTGACGACGGGTGCGGCCGTGCTCTTCCCGGCCCCGTCGCCGCCCTTCTTCGCATCGTCTCCACCGCCACCGCCGCACGCGGTGAGCAGCGCCAGCGCGGCGGCGCAGAGGGCGGCGGGGACGGGGCGGAGACTGGTGGTGGGGGATGCCATCAGGCCACGACAGCGCATCCGGTGGAGCCACGCCATCGGAGAGATCATTTCGTTACGGGGCGGCCCCATTACGGCGCCGGTAGCGCGGACACCCCGTTACGGCACGCTCCCCGCCAGCGGGTATCCGCAGCGCAGATTCCACCGGCCCGCACGGCCGCTGAGCTCCGTCGCGGTCAGCGGGGCGACATCCAGCCGCCAGAACGCGGGCGCGGGAAGGCCGAGGGCGTGGACGAGCGCGGCCCGGACCACGGTCGGTTCCACGACGGCGAGCAGCCGCCCCTCGCGGGCGGAGGCGGGCGGTGCGGCCGGTGGCGGGCTCTCCCGGTGCGCCTCCAGCCAGGCCCCGATCCGCTCCACCAGCTCCAGCAGCGACTCACCGCCGTGCGGCGCCACGGCGGGATCGGACAGCCACGCGGCGACCTCCTCCGGCGCCTCCTGCCCCACCTCGTCCAGCGAACGGCCCCGCCAGCGGCCCACGTCGAGATCGCCCAGCTCAGGCGCCACGGCGGCGGCGAGCCCCAGGGCCTGGGCGGTACCGCGGCAGCGCGCGGAGGGCGCGGTGAACGCCGTGTCGTGGTGGGGCAGCGCCGCGGCCGCCGCCTCGGCCCGGCGCACCCCGGCCGGGTCCGGCGGCGCGTCGTCGAACCGCACCTGCCGCAGCGCCGCGTTGACGGCGGGCGCGACCAACGTGATCCGCACCACCCGACCCCCTCATCCGCACCATTCGCCCACGTAGAGGCGCACCTTCCGGCATCCGCGCCGTAGCGGCGGACGACCACGCGCCACGGTCTCATGACAGGACGACGGCCTGCCGGACGCCCGGTGAGATTCCGGCACACCGGCGTGACCCGGGTGGCGGATCCCGCCACCCGGCAAGCGCAGCCGCGGATGCGCATCACCACGAACCCCCACACGGTGGAGATATCGGACATCATCGACCGAGTTGGGGTGCTGTGGTATGCGCGTGACCGGACTTGGGCATGCTGGGCTGTTCATCGAGACCGCGGCGGGGTCGGTGCTCTGCGACCCATGGGTCAATCCCGCCTTCTTCGGCTCGTGGTTTCCGTTCCCGGACAACACCGACCTGGACTGGGCGCACTATGGGCGCGCGGCGGACTATCTGTACGTCTCCCATCTGCACCGCGACCACTTCGACGCGGAGAATCTGCGCCGGAGCGTGCACAAGGACATCACCGTCCTGCTTCCGGCCTTCGCCACCGATGAGCTGGAACGCGAGCTGAGCGCGCTCGGCTTCACGAACTTCCTCCACACCCCTGCGGGCACCCCGGTCGAGCGCGATGGCCTGCGCATCATGATCACCGCGCTGACCGGCCCCGGGGACGGCCCCATCGGCGACTCGGCGCTCTCGCTGGACGACGGCGAGACGGTGCTGCTCAACCAGAACGACGCCCATCCGCTGGACATCGCGGCCATCCGGGAGTTCGGCGAAGTGGACGCGTACTTCGTCCAGTTCTCCGGGGCTATCTGGTACCCGATGGTGTACCAACTGCCGGACTCCGCCAAGAAGGAGTTCGCCGCGCGCAAGCGGCAGGGGCAGTTCGACCGGGCGCTGCGCTATATCGAAGCGGTGGAGGCCAAGCATGTGTTCCCCAACGCGGGCCCGCCGTGCTTCCTCGACGACGAGCTCTTCGAGCACAACGGCACCGGCCGGGACGGCGAGAGCATCTTCGTGGACCAGCTCGAGTTTCTGCGCCAACTGGGCCGGGCGCGCCCGGAGATGAGGGCGCATCTGCTGCTGCCGGGGACGGTGGCGGAGCCGGAGGACACCGCGTGCAAGCTCACCCACCGCTACACCGAGTCGGAGATCGAGCACATCTTCGGCGAGAAGCGCGCGTATCTGCGGGAATTCGCCCGGCGGCAGCAGTCCGTGCTCGCCGCCGAGCGCGCCTCGCGGGCCCCGGCGCTGCCGCGCGAGCGGCTGCTGGCCGAGCTGAAGCAGTGGTGGGAACCGCTGTTGACGCGGGCCGACCGGATCTGCGCGGGCGTCGGCGGTCCGGCGCGGCTGGACGTGGGCGAGGTGCCGATTGTGATCGACTTCCCGGCGCGGGAGGTCCGCCTCTGGGACGGTGAGCGGTGCCGCTACACGCTGTCCACCTCGGCCGATCTGGTGGCCACCAACATCGACCGGCGCGAGGTGGACTGGTCCAACAGCCTGCTGCTGTCGCTGCGGTTCACCGCCAGCCGGATCGGGCCCTACAACGAGTTCCTGTATGTGTTCTTCAAGTGCCTGTCCATGGAGCGCATCGAGTACGTGGAGAACTACTACGACTCATGCCAGGACGACGGCCAGGACATCGTGCTGGACGGCTGGCGGGTGCAGCGGCGCTGCCCCCATCTGCGCGCCGACCTCGGCCGGTTCGGGCAGATCGAGGGCGAGGTGCTCACCTGCACCCTGCACGGCTGGCGCTACGACCTGACCACGGGCCGCTGCCTGACCTCGGACGGACACGACATCCGCGCATCGGCCACGTCGCAACCCACGGCCGGCACCTGACCCGCGGCCGGAGTGGGGCCGGCGACGATCGGTATGACAGGAGCGATACCCCCATGTCCGAGCCCCCGAGGCCGACCGGCTCGCCCGCCCGTCAGAACGTCACCTTCCCCGGCGCGGACACCACCGCCCACGGCTATCTGGCGCTGCCGCCCTCCGGGCGGGGGCCCGGGGTGATCGTCATTCAGGAGTGGTGGGGCCTGGACCACCACATCGCCGATGTCACCGACCGGCTGGCCCGCGAGGGCTTCGTCGCGCTGGCGCCCGATCTGTACGGGGGCAGCGTCGCCCATGACACCGACGAGGCGTACCGGATGATGGCGGAGCTGCCGGTGGAGCGCGGCGTCGAGTTGCTCTCCGGGGCGGTCGGCCATCTCCTCGGCCGGCCCGAGGTCACCTCCGCCACTGTGGGGGCGGTCGGGTTCTGCATGGGCGGCGGCTTCGTGCTGTATCTGGCCGCCACCGATGCGCGGGTCGGCGCTGCGGTGCCCTTCTACGGCGTCATTCAGGGCGATCTGCCGGACTTCTCCGGGCTGCGGGCCGACATCCTGGGCCATTTCGGGGAGAACGACAACACTGTGCCGCTGGACGGGCTGGAGCGGCTGCGCCGGGCCATCCGGGAGCAGTCCGGGGTGGAGCCGGATTTCCGGCTCTATCCCGCCGGGCACGCCTTCTTCAATGACGAGCGGCCGTCCTATCACGCGGAATCCGCCGCGTCGGCCTGGCGGAGCACGGTGGACTTCCTGCACCGGCGGCTGGGCTGAGGAAATCGGCTTACGCCCGAAAGGGCCTTAAGGCTTCATGAAGCCTTAAGGCCCTTTTAAGGTGAGGCCCGGAAAGCCCCAGCACCGTTCAATCCTCAATCACATTCGCCAAAATATTTTCCGCCGGTCATGAGACGACTTCGGCATCCGCCCGTATGGGATGACGGACAGCTCGAAAAGGAGTCGAAATGACACGCAAAAGGACACTCAGCGGCAAGAAGAAGCTCGGCCTGCTGGTCGGTGCGCTCGCGCTGGCGGGCACCGGCGCCGGGGTCCTGGCGGCCACCAGCAACGCCAGCACGGACGGCGCGGCGCAGTCCTCCACGGCCTGCACCGGACTGGAGCAGGCGCTGGCCAACAACCAGAAGTTCATCGCGGACCAGCAGGCCAACCCGGACGCACAGTCGGAGGCGCGGATAGCCAATCGTCAGGCCGTCATCGAGGAGATCAAGCGAAAGCAGCAGGCGTCGGGGTGCGCCGTCGACGAGGCGGCCGGCCAGGGGGAGGCGGCGGCCCCGTCCGACGGCGGCGCCTCGGCCTCGGCTCCCGCCTCGGCCGCCCCCTCGGACTCCGGTGCCGGTGATTCCGGCGCCTCCGGCGAGGTCGTCTGCGCGGGGTCGACCGTCACCCTGTCCGGTGAGGGCGGGGCACCGGCCGCCTCCAGCAATCAATTCCCGGTCGGCACAGAACTCAAGGTGACCAATCTGGACAACAACAAGTCGACCACGGTCTCCGTCGCCTCGACCTCGGGAAGCTGCGCCCTGCTCAACAACGCCGCCTTCGAACAGGTTCGCGAGCCGGGCAAATTCCTGATCCGTAACGCCCGCATCGAACGCGTGGGCTGAGCCACCGGCACCGAGGGCAGGCCGTGGAGGCGTCGCAGATCGCCGACGTCTCCACGGTCTGCCGTCGCCCGCGCGTGAACCGCACCCGGGCGTGAACCGCCGATCTGACCGCCATGTCCGACTGTGACCGGTATCGCAGGGTGAGCCTGCCGCGCCGGGGTACCCGCTGGCCATGAACAGAAATGAGCAGCCACTGCTCACTCCCGATCTGCCGCCGGTCGTCGACGTACCGGATCTGACCTTCCCTGCTCGTGGACGTCAGTCCGATGAGTCGAAGCGTGCGGCGGAGCGGAACGGTGACAAGGAAACCCCCACCTCTGCCCCCACCCCCACTTCCTCCCCCGACCAGCGCCGCATGGCGGCGTGACGGACGTCTTCCACGTCGCCGCCCCGACGGCCGGAGCCCGTCGGGATGATCTCGCGTACTCCCCGTGTTGTCGGGATGATCTCGCGTACCCCCCGTGTTGAGGATGAGCGCGGGGAGACGTCAGGCGAGTCTTCGCATCAGGGACAACGCAGCAAGGGGACGCACATCATGCCGTTGCAGGGTGAGTACGAGCCGAGCCCGGAGAAGTTCGTACGGGATCAGGTCGAGCTCTTCGAGAGCTCCGGTGGCACCGAGGGAACGACCATGCGGGGCATGCCCGTGGTCCTCCTGACCACGCGGGGCGCGAAGAGCGGAAAGATCCGCAAGACCCCGCTGATGCGGGTGGAGCACAACGGCACCTACGCCGTCGTCGCCTCGCTGGGCGGCTCCCCCAAACATCCGGTCTGGTACTACAACGTCCAGGGCGACCCGCGGGTCGAGCTGCAGGACGGCCCGGTGCGCCAGGGCATGACCGCGCGCGAGGTCACGGGCGAGGAGAAGGCCCTGTGGTGGGAGCGCGCGGTCGAGGCGTACCCGGACTATGCCGATTACCAGACGAAGACCGACCGCCAGATCCCGGTCTTCGTCCTGGAGCCGACGCCCGCCGGGGACTGACCTGCGGGGCCCGGCGCCTCCCGCCGCGCCGGGCCCTGTGGACCGCCGGGAACCCCTGTGTGATCTACGCCAAAGCATGACTGTTTGATAGATCGGGTAGCCGGGGGCTGACCCGGATTCCGCAGCCAAGGAAGTGCGCCACATGACCGCGACCGACAAACCCGACTTCGTGCCGATCTACGACAGCCTCGTGGCGGAGCACGGCGACGTCCCCGCCGAGGCCCGCGAGGCGGCCGAGGTCATCCAGCGGGAGGCCGCCGAGGCCCTGGACTGGAGCAGGGTGCGCGGCGGCGGCTGACGCACTCCGGCCCCCTCGCCCGGGCCACCGTATCCGTGTCCCGTGAGCGGCCGTCCGTCATCTACCCGGAAGGCCGCTCGACACCCCTCACCTTCGATAAGCTGCCGATGACGCACGGTACTTGATGGCGTCGACACTTATCTCATGAGGGGAAACAGTTGACTACAGGGGTCGAGACTTTCGAGTTTCAGGTCGAGGCGCGGCAGCTTCTGCAGTTGATGATCCATTCGATCTACTCGAACAAGGACGTCTTCCTGCGCGAGCTCATCTCCAACGCTTCCGACGCGCTGGACAGACTGCGGCTCGAATCGCTCCGCGACGGAAACCTTCAGGCGGACACCTCTGATCTCCATATCACCGTTGAGGTCGACGAGGAGTCCCGCACACTGACCATCCGCGACAATGGCATCGGCATGTCGCATGACGGAGTCGTGGAGCTCATCGGCACGATCGCGAACTCCGGCA
The DNA here is from genome assembly GCF_000147815.2 of Streptomyces violaceusniger Tu 4113. Lineage (NCBI taxonomy): Bacteria > Bacillati > Actinomycetota > Actinomycetes > Kitasatosporales > Streptomycetaceae > Streptomyces > Streptomyces violaceusniger. The sequence continues at coordinate 5,674,064 of NC_015957.1, forward strand.
CCGCCACATTCCTCAAGGAGCTGCGGGAGTCGAAGGACGCGGCCGCTTCCGCGGACCTCATCGGGCAGTTCGGGGTGGGTTTCTACTCCAGCTTCATGGTGGCCGACGAGGTGACCATGCTGACCCGTCACGCCGGGGAGAGCCAGGGCACCCGCTGGGTTTCCAGCGGCGAGGGCACGTACACCCTCGAACCGGCCGACGACGCGCCCCAGGGCACCTCCGTCACGCTGAAGCTCAAGCCGGAGGACACCGAGGACCATCTCTACGACTACGCCTCGCCCTGGAAGATCCGGGAAATCATCAAGCAGCACTCGGATTTCATCACCTGGCCCATCAGGATGGCCCCCGCCCAGGCCCCGGTGACGACGGACGAGACGGACGAGGCCGAGCAGGGCGAGGAGAAGGCGCCCGAGCTCGAGACCGTCAACTCGATGAAGGCGCTGTGGGCCCGTCCCAAGGACGAGGTCACCGACGAGGAATACCACGAGTTCTACAAGCACATCAGCCACGACTGGGTCGATCCGCTCGAGACCATCCGCATGCAGGCGGAGGGCACCTTCGAATACCAGTCGCTGCTCTTCATTCCGGCCCGCGCACCGCAGGACCTGTATATGCAGGACCGCAAGCGGGGTGTGCAGCTCTATGTCAAGCGCGTCTTCATCATGGACGACTGCGAAGCGCTGATGCCGGAGTACCTCCGCTTCGTCAAGGGCGTGGTGGACGCCGCGGACCTCTCGCTGAACGTCTCGCGGGAAACCCTTCAGCAGGACCGCCAGATTCAGCTTATGCGGCGTCGCCTGGTGAAGAAGGTGCTCTCGACGGTGAAGGACATCATGTCCTCCGACGCGGAGCGCTACGGGACCTTCTGGACGGAATTCGGCCGCGTTCTCAAGGAAGGTCTCCTCAGCGACCTGGAGAACCGCGAGGCGATTCTCGAGGTGTGTTCGTTCGCCTCGACGCGGGACGCCGAGCAGCCGACCACTCTGCGCGGTTACACCGAGCGCATGAAGGACGGGCAGGAGCACATCTACTACATGACGGGCGAGTCCCGCTCGATCGTGGAAAGCTCGCCCCATATGGAGGCGTTCCGGGACAAGGGCTTCGAGGTGCTCCTCCTCACCGACCCCATCGACGAGCTGTGGGTCGACGCCGTGCCGGAGTTCGAGGGCAAGCAGCTTCGTTCCATCGCCAAGGGGCAGGTCGACCTCGACTCCCAGGACGAGAAGGACGAGGAGGCGGAGGCCGAGCGGGAGCAGCGGCAGAAGGACTTCGCGGAGCTGCTCTCCTGGATGACCACGGCGCTGAGCGAGCAGGTCAAGGAGGTGCGGCTGTCGACGCGGCTGACCACCTCCCCGGCCTGCATCGTGGGTGACACTTTCGATGTCACCCCGGCCCTGGAGAACATCTATCGCTCCATGGGCCAGAACCTGCCCCAGATCAAGCGCATTCTGGAGCTGAACCCCACCCATCCACTGGTCAGCGGGTTGCGCAAGGCCCACGGTGAGCGCAAGGACGACAGCGGTCTCGCGGAGACGGCCGAGCTGCTCCACAGCATGGCGCTGCTCGCCGAGGGCGGTGAGCTGAGCGATCCGGCGCGCTTCATCAAGCTGGTGGCGGAGCGGGTGCAGCAGACGCTGTAGCCACACCGCAGTGCCAAGCGGGGCGGGCCCTTTCGGGGCCCGCCCCGCGGGCGTTGGTCACCGTCCGGCGCAGGCCGCCGCGGAGGCGTCGATCAACTGCCGCAGCGCGCCGCGGTAGACCTCGTGGTCGGTCAGCGCGGGCACGATGACGCCGAGGTTCCCGGTGAGGGCCGGGAACTCTTCGGGGTCCAGGGCGGCGAGCGCCGTGCGTGCGGCGGTGCGCACCTTCTTCGCGTCGCGGTGGTCGACGAAGGCGACGGCGCCGAGGGTGAGCAGATACAGCCGCCGGTAGACCCGGATCGCCACCTCGGGCGCCATGCCGGCGGCGATGCTGTGCGCCAGCTGCGGCTCCACGAGGCGGCTCAGCAGATGCGGGCCCCACCAGGCGCGGCCCGACCTCAGTGCCACCAGCCCGGGATGCTCGATCAGCACCTCGTAGAACGCCGAGAAGCGGGCCTCGGTGGCGGTGGCCCAGTCGAGGTCCTGCCCCACCTGCGGCATCCGCGCGGCCAGCCGGTCCGCGCACGCGTTCACCAGACCGTCGAAGTCGCCGCAGCGGCGGAAGACCGTGGCATGGGAGACGCCCAGGAGCTGCGCCACCCTGCGGAAGCTCAGCGCCTCGGGCCCCTCGTCGTCGACGACGGACAGGGCGGCCTCGGCGATGGCCTCCAGGGTGGGCTGATCGGCTCGGTCCCGGTTGCTTCGCACGGGGCCGAGCGTACCAGTGGTTGTTACAGTGTTTCAGTGACTCTTTCCATCGAGGACGTACGAGCCGCGGCCCAACGGACCGCGGGACATATCCGGCCGGTGGCGCTCGCTCCGGTGGAGCAGGGGACATGGGGTGCGGCCGAGGGTTGGCTGGCCCTGGAGTTCCTGCAGAACACGGGCACCTTCAAGGCGCGCGGCGCGTTCAATTTCGTCAGAGCCCACCAGGAGGCGGGCACTCTGCCGGACACGGGTGTCACCATCGCCTCCGGCGGAAACGCCGGGCTCGCGTGTGCGTGGGCGGCGGCACAGCACTCCGTGCCCGCCACGGTGTTCGTGCCCGAGACCGCGCCCCCGGTGAAGGTCGGCCGGCTGCGCCGGCTCGGCGCCGAGGTGCATCAGATCGGCACCGAGTACGACGAAGCGCGGGAGGCCGCGCAGAAGCACGCCGCCGAGACCGGTGCGCTGCTGTCGCACGCGTACGACCACCCACTGATCGCCGCCGGGGCGGGCACCGTGATGGAGGAGATCCTCCAGGCCCGGCCCGACCTGGACACCGTGGTGGTGGCGGTCGGGGGCGGCGGGCTGTTCACCGGTGTCGCGGTGTCCGCCCTGGAGCACGGGGTGGGGGTCGTCGCCGTGGAGCCGTACGGGTGCCGGGCCCTGAACGCCGCGCTGGAGGCCGGTGCGGTGGTCGATGTCCCGGTGGACTCGGTCGCGGCGGACTCGTTGGGGGCGCGCCATGTGTCCTCGGACGCGCTGGAGTGGGCCCGCAAGGACGGGGTGCGGTCCGTCCTGGTGTCCGACGAGGCGATCGTCGCCGCGCGGCAGGCCCTGTGGGACGACCGCAGGATCGCGGTCGAGCACGCGGCGGCCACGGCGCTTTCGGCCCTCACCTCCGGCGGGTACCGGCCGCGGCCCGGGGAGAAGGTCGCCGTACTCCTCTGCGGCGCCAACACCGACCCCGCGGACTTCACCCACGGCCGCTAGCGGCACGCTCGCGGGCCGGGCCCGTACGACTGCGGACCGGGCCCGTACGACGCGGACCGGGCCCGTACGGCAGCCTGACCGGGCCCGTACGGCAGCCTGACCGCATGCCGTACGGGCCCGCTCCCAGGGCCGACTACGCGCCGTCGTACGCCGCCTGCAGCGCGGCGATGTCGAGCTTGCCCATCTTCATCATCACGTCGGTGGCCCGCTTGGCCTTCTGCGGGTCAGAGCCGGTCACCATGTCGAGGAACACGGTGGGGACGACCTGCCAGGACACCCCGAACTTGTCCTTCACCCAGCCGCAGGGGCCCTCCTCGCCGCCCTCGGAGAGCCTGCTCCAGTAGTAGTCCACCTCGTCCTGGTCCGCGCAGTGCACCTGGAAGGAGATGGCCTCGCTGAAGGTGAACTGCGGCCCGCCGTTGAGCCCCACGAACCTCTGCCCGTTGGCCTCGAACTCGACGGTCATCACGGAGCCCGCCGCGCCGCCGGGCTCGCCCCCGGTGTAGTGCGCGATCCGTCCGAGCCTGGAGTTCTTGAAGATCGAGATGTAGTGCTGCGCGGCCTCTTCGGCGTTGCCGTCGAACCACAGGCATGTGGTGAATCCGTCGGTGGCCATCGGTTCCTCCTGGGCTGGGGAGCGTTCACCCCTATCGACCGCTCCCGCGCCGGGAACTCATCGGTCCTCGGCCGACCGATTTTCCGTGAGGTAGTGGTGCAGTCGGCAGGAGCCCTCGAGCATGGCCGTGGCGCGCTGGGCGAGCCCCTCCTGACGCCGGGCGATGACCGTGCGCAGGGCGTCGCTGCTGCCGGTGCGGCGCAGGCCCTCGATGACGGGCCGGATCTGGGGCAGCGGATAGCGGACCTGGCGCAGCAGGTCGATCATCCGGGCGTCCCGGACGTCGGACGGGCCGTAGACGCGGTAGCCGGTGCCCCGGTCGCGGCGCGGGCGCAGCAGACCGGCGGACTCCCAGACCCGGAGGGCCGAGGTGCGCACCCCGATCCGGGCGGCCACCTCGCCGATGCGCAGTGGCCCGGAGCGTGCGGGCGCCGAGGTGTCCGGGGTCTGCCCGGCGACCGTCTCCAGCGCCTCTCCCGCCGCCTGGAGGGAGAGCCGCTGGTCGTGGAGCGCGGCATGGCCGGCGTTGACGAGGGTGAGCGCCAGGGCGATGTCCTCGGCGTGGACGGCCCGCATGACCGCGCGGGCGGTCTCCGCGCCGTATCCCGGCAGCAGGGCCCGGTAGGTCCCCAGGGCTCTGCGGTGCCGGTCCTCGAACCTGCGGTAGCCGGCAGGGGTGCGGGGGGCCGCGGGCAGGATGCCCGCGTCGACGTAGTTGCGGATCTGCTGGGTGGAGACACCCGCCATCCGGGCCAGATCGACGGGGCGCAGCGCGGCGTCCGTACGGCTCACGGTTCGTCACCTTCCCGGCAAGGGTTCACGGGCGAGTTGAAGGTTAGCGCGGCTCTGCCGCACCGTATCCGGCGGGTGTTGGGAGGAAATCCGCGAAAAGTCTCAACGTGCACTTCAATGAAACACTTGAAGGCATGGATGTCAGCGAAATCAAGGTCCGTGGCGCCAGGGAGAACAATCTCCAGGGCGTGAGTGTGGACATTCCCAAGCGCAGCCTTACGGTCTTCACCGGCGTCTCCGGCTCCGGTAAGTCCTCGCTCGTCTTCGACACCATCGCCGCGGAGTCGAGGCGGCTGATCAATGAGACCTATACGGCGTTCGTCCAGAACTTCATGCCGACGCTCGGCCGCCCGGATGTCGACTCGCTGCGGAATCTGAGCGCGGCGATCATCGTGGACCAGGAGCCGATGGGCTCCAACTCCCGTTCCACCGTGGGCACCGCCACCGATGCCCACACCCTGCTGCGGATCCTGTTCAGCCGGGTCGGCAGCCCCTATGTCGGCCCTCCCCTCGCCTTCAGCTTCAACACGGCCGAAGGCATGTGTCCGCGGTGCGAGGGGCTCGGCAGGGTCACCGACATGGACATCGCCCAACTCATCGACAGGGAGAAGTCGTTGAAGGAGGGCGCCATCACCGTCCCCGGATTCGAGGTGGACAGCTGGCACTGGCAGGTTATGGCGGCCTCCGGCCTTTTCGACCCCGATATCAGGCTCCAGCACTACTCCCCCGCCCAGTGGGAGGACTTCCTCCACAAACCGGCCACCAAGATCAAGGTGGGGAAGAACAACCTCACCTACGAGGGGCTGGTGACCAAGGTCCGCCGGCTGTACCTGGCGAAGGACCGGGAGACGATGCAGCCGCGGATGCGCGCGTTCGCCGACCGGGCCATGGCCCTGACCGAGTGCGCCGAATGTGAGGGCGCCCGGCTGTGCGAGGCCGTCCGGTCCTGCCGGATCGACGGCCGCTCCATCACGGAGTGCTCGGCCCTGCAGATCAGCGATCTGGCGGAGTTCGTGGGCGGCATCCGGCACGATTCCGTCGGACCGGTGCTGGAGAGCCTGCGGGCGCTCCTCGACTCACTGGTCGAGATCGGCCTGGGCTATCTGAGCCTGGACCGGGAGTCCTCGACCCTGTCCGGTGGCGAGGCCCAGCGGGTGCGGATGGTCCGGCATCTGGGCTCCAGTCTGACCGATGTCACCTATGTCTTCGACGAGCCCACGGTGGGTCTGCATCCGCATGACATCGAGCGCATGAACCGGCTGTTGCTCCAACTGCGGGACAAGGGCAACACGGTGCTGGTCGTGGAGCACAAACCGGAGACCATCCGGATCGCGGACCATGTGGTGGACCTGGGGCCCGGTGCGGGGGTGGCGGGCGGGCGGATCTGCTACCAGGGCGACCTGGCCGGGCTGCGCGCCTCGGACACCCTGACCGGGCGCCATCTGGACCACCGGGTGCGGCTGCGGGAGACCGTGCGGCAGCCCAGTGGGCAACTGCCGGTCAGGGGCGCGCGGCTGCACAATCTGCGGGATGTGAGCGTCGACATCCCCCTCGGTGTGCTCACCGTCGTCACGGGTGTCGCCGGATCGGGCAAGAGCTCCCTGATCCACGGGTCGCTGTCCGGGCGGGAGGAGGTGATCGTCGCCGACCAGTCGGCGATCCGTGGCTCCCGCCGCAGCAACCCGGCCACGTATACAGGGCTCCTCGATCCGATCCGGGCGGCGTTCGCCAAGGCCAACCACGTCAAACCGGGTCTGTTCAGCGCCAATTCCGAGGGGGCCTGCCCCCGGTGCAAGGGCATCGGGCTGATCTACACCGATCTCGCCATGATGGCCGAGGTGGCCTCGGTGTGCGAGGACTGCGAGGGGAGGCGGTTCCGGCCCGAGGTGCTGACGTACCGGCTGCGCGGGCGGAACATCAGCGATGTCCTGGGCATGTCGGTGGCCGAGGCGCGGGAGTTCTTCACAGGCGGTCAGGCCCGGCTGATCCTGGACCGGCTGGCCGCGGTGGGGCTGGGCTATCTGGGTCTCGGCCAGCCGCTCACCACACTCTCCGGGGGTGAGCGCCAGCGGCTGAAGCTGGCCATCCATATGGCGCGGAGCGGCACGACGTACGTCCTGGACGAGCCGACCACCGGACTGCATCTCGCCGATGTGGACCAACTGCTCGCCCTGCTCGACCGCCTTGTCGACGCGGGCAACACGGTCGTCGTCATCGAGCATCACCAGGCCGTGATGGCGCATGCGGACTGGATCATCGACATGGGTCCGGGGGCCGGTCATGACGGCGGTCAGGTGGTGTTCACCGGCACCCCCGCCGACCTCGTGGACACCGGCGGCTCCCTCACGGCCGTCCACTTGCGCGACTACGTCAAGCGGGCGTGAACCCTCTCGCCCCGGTGGTGGTCCTGTCCCGTCCCGGGCCGAGGGCTCTGGACGGGACAGGACGGGACCACCGGGGCGCCGCGCCGCGTCAGGCGGCGGGCGGGGGTGCGGGAGCGCCCGCGGGCGGCGGGATCTTGGCGTACGCGGCCGTGGTGGTACCCGCCTCGGCGGGCGTCGCCACACTCTCGCGCGGCATCAGGGCGTCGCGCGCCGCGCCCGGGTCCCAGCCGGTGTCGACCACCCGCTTCTGCACCAGGATCGCGCCCCCGAGGACGGCGAGGCCGAGCAGCACGATGATGACGAGTCCGGCGGCGCCACCGGCCTTGCCCGCGTTGCCGATGAGCGCGCCGAACCAGCCGAAGTCGGCGTCGCCGAAGGTGGTGTTCTGGTCGCCGAACGCGCAGAGCACCTTGAGCAGCAGAGCGGGGAGGAAGGTGATGAGCAGCCCGTTGAGGAACGCCCCCACGACCGCGCCGCGCCGGCCGCCGGTCGCGTTGCCGTAGACCCCGGCCGCACCGCCGGTGAAGAAGTGCGGCACCAGACCGGGCAGCACCAGGGCGAGACCGAAGGCCGGATTGAAGATCCAGGTGAGCAGGGCCAGCCCGATCAGGCCGCCGGTGAAGCTGGAGATGAAGCCGATCAGCACCGCGTTCTGCGCGTACGGGAAGACGATGGGCGCGTCCAGCGCGGGCAGGGCGCCGGGGACGACCTTCTGGGCGATCCCCTGGAAGGCGGGGACGAGCTCACCGAGGATCGTACGGACCCCGAAGAGGATCACCGCGACCGCGATGCCGAACTGCAGCCCCTGCATCACGGACTGCATCAGGTAGTTCCCGGTGCCGGTGGCCACCGTGCCGGTGCCCGTGGCGAACGCCTTGAAGGCGGTCTTCTGCCCCTCCTTGACGAGCAGAAGGACGGCCATGACCAGGTAGATCAGCAGCATCGACAGGGCGGTGGCCACCATCGAGTCACGCAGGAACCGCAGCCCCTCGGGGAGCTTCATCTCCTCGGTGGAGCGGCTGCGCTTGCCGACCACCCGTCCGGTCGCGCCCGCCACGATGTATCCGGCCGTGCCGAAGTGGCCGATGGCGACGGTGTCGCTGCCGGTGACGCGCTTGGTCCAGGGATGGGCGAAGGCGGGCATCGCGACCAGCATGATGCCCAGCAGCACACCGCCGACGGCCACCACGGCCACGGTCGAGCGGCCGCCGTTGGCCAGGACCACGGTCAGCAGCGTGGCCATGAAGAGCATGTGGTGCCCGGTCAGGAAGACATAGCGGAGCGGGGTGAACCGGGCCAGCAGCAGACTGACCACGAAGCCCAGGATCATCAGCCAGGCGACCCGTGAGCCGAACTGGTCCTGGGCGATGCCGACGATGGCCTCGTTGGTGGGGATGACGCCGTGGGCGCCGGTGACGCCCTGGATCATGGTGCCCAGCGGGTCGAGGGAGGCGGTGACCAGTCCCGCTCCCGCGCCGATCAGCAGAAAGCCGAGGGTCGCCTTGATGGCGCCGCCGATGATCTGCCCGGTGCTCTTCTTCATCGCGATGAGTCCGACGGCGGTGATGATGCCGATCAGATACGCGGGCTCGCTCAGAATCTCATTGACGAGAAACGTGGCGAGGGTGACAAACCAGCCCATGGTGCTTCCTCTGTCCCCGTCGTTCAGACGTCGTACGTGTCCCGGAGCACCGCGTCCACCTCGGCGGTGCTGGTGAAGTCCTGGACGACCTTCACGGGCCGTCCCACATCCCCCAGAGTCCTGGCGATCTCACGGGAGGTGAGCAGGGCCACGGCCTCGGACGCCTTGCCCTTCGCGGAGATGGTGTCGGTGGCCTCCACGGTGACGAACCCCGACCACCCCCAGCGGTCCAGCACCTGCTCCAGGGTGTTCTTGAGGAACAGGCTGGTGCCCACGCCGTTGCCGCAGACCGTGAGGATCGTGTGCAGCGAGGCCGCACGGGGCGCGGAGGCGGTGGGCGGCTCGGGGGTGGCGGACGCTTTGGGCGTGGTGGACGCCTCGGGCGCGTCGGTCGGCCCGGACTCCTCGGAGCCGTCCTCCGGCCGCTCCCCCGCCAGTACGGCGTGCAGCGCCTTCGGGGTGGGCGCCTCCGCGAGGGCGGCCGCGGTGGCGGGGTCGCCCAGGAGCCGGGCCAGGCTCGCCATCGCGGAGGTGTGCGCGGCCGAATCCTGGGCGGCCAGGGCGACGACGAGGGTGACGGGGTCGTTGGACTCATGCCCGAATTCCACGGGCTCGGCGAGCCGGACCCAGGACATCCCGGTCCTGAGCACTGCCGGGGACGGCCGGGAGTGGGCGAACGCCACCCCCGGGGCGATGACGATGTACGGCCCGTTCTCCTCGACGTTGGCGACCATCTCGCCGGTGTACTCGTCGGTGGTGGCGCCCGTTTCCACCATGAGTCGGCCGGCCGCGCCTATCGCCTCACGCCAGTCGGCCGCCCGGACGTCGAGCCGGACGGCTTCGACGGGCAGCAGGTCTTTCAGGTCTTCCATGCAGGTCATCATGGCTGACGTGCCTCTGTCACACAGCCCCCGGGGACAGATCCGGAACGACATCCTCCGAATCGCCCGGCAAGCATACGAACACCAGGACCGCGAGCGCCTCGCACCCCCCTGCGGCCAACAGGGCGCCGGGCAGCGACCAGGTGGCGAGTGGACCGGCGAAGGCCGCGCCCACGGCGAAGCCGCTGATCTTCAGGCTGGCGCCGGTGGTGAACACCTGGCCGCGCAGCCGCTCGGGCGCCTCCCGGTGGCGCACCGCGAACAGGGCCGTGAGCTGGGGGCCCTCGGCGGCCCCGGCGAGCAGCACGGCGGCGATCAGCGCGACCGGGTGGCCGGTGGCCGCGAGCAGGGGCGCGAGGACGAGCAGCAGGACTCCGCCGAGGAGCACGGTGTCCGGACGCGGCGGGCGGGGGCGGCGGGCGAGCACCGCGTTGGCCACGAGGGCGGATGCGGCGGTGGCGGACAGCAGCAGGGCGCCGCGGTCGGCGCCGCCGAGCACGGCCGCGCCGAGGAGCGGGCAGCAGGTGAGCAGCGCGCCCTGGCCGACACAGGAGACGACGGAGGTGGCGGTGGCTCGGGCCAGTGGCCGGTTGCGGGCGATGGCGCGTAGTCCGGCGGTGAGATCGGCGGCGACCGACGTGGCCGGTGGCGGGACCGGGGCGGGCCGCGGTCGCGCGGGGAGCGCCCAGGCGGCGGGCAGCGCGAGGCCGATCAGGGCGATGGACACCGCCACGGCGGCCGGCGCCCCGGCCGCCCCCGCGACGGCCCCGGCGAGTGCGGGCCCCACCAGCGCGGCGAGGCTGAATGTCATCGCGTCGAGTGCGTTGGCCCGGGGCAGGGCCCGCGGCGGTGCCACCCGCGGTAGCTGGGAGGTCCAGCCGCCGGACAGGGCCGGTCCCAGCAGCCCCGCGCCCACCGCGAGAAGAACGGTGAGGGCGAACGGCAGCCGCCCCAGGCCCAGAAGGATCGCGGTCAGCGCCGCCGCGTAGAGGGCGAGTGCCGCGGCCAGCAGTCGGCCCGGCCGGGCGGAGCGGTCGAGCAGCACGCCGAACAGCGGTCCGCCGACCGCCGCCGCGATCATGATGCCCGCCAGCAGCGACGAGCCCGAGGAGGCCGAACCGGTGAGCGCCGGTCCGGCCAGCAGCAGCGCGGGCCCGGACATCTCGTCCCCCGCGCGGGCGGTGGCCGCCCCGCCCAGATAGCACCCCATCGCGTAACGCCCTGGCATGCGGATCACGTTACGGAGGTAACGTAAATGTTCGCCAGGTGCGTTACATTGGCGTCGTGTCACCACCCTCGATGGACGACCGGTCGACCCGGCTTTCGGTGCGGGACACCGCCCGGCGCACCGCCGCCCTCGTCAACGCCCTGACGGCGGAGCCGCGTCCGGATCCCCGCGCGATCGCCGGGATCCTCCTCGACCACGGTGAGCCCGGCCCGGTCGAGCTCACCGCCGACGATGTCGCGGGCATGCGCACCGCCGCGCTGCGGCTGCGCGAGGTGTTCGCCGCCGAGCAGGTCGACGCCGCCGCCGGGGTGCTGAACCGACTGCTGCGGGAGGGCACGGGTCCGCTCCGGCTGAGCTCGCACGACGGCCGTTCGCCCTGGCATCCGCACCTGGACAGCGATGACGAGGCGCCCTGGGGCGAATGGTTCCTCGCCTCCTCGTGCATGGCGCTGACCGTGCTGATCTGGGACGGTCAGCGCCCGCCCGGCGGCCTGTGCTCCTCCCCCGGCTGCGGCGATGTCTTCCTCACCGTGGGCAGCGGACCGGAGCGCCGCTACTGCTCACGGCGGTGCGCCACCCGTGAGCGGGTGGCCGCCCACCGGCGCGCCAAGGCCGGGCCCCGGTCCCCGTAAGAGGCCCGGGGCGGCGCCGGTCGGGTCAGCCGGTGGGCATCGCGTACGGCATGTCCCCCCGCGTGGGGTCCTGGGCATGCCGTGCCCGCCGTCCGGTACGGGAGCCGAGCCAGCCGAGCAGAAACCCGGCGGGAATGGTGACCAGGCCCGGGTTGCGGAGCGGGAACCAGTGGAAGTCGTGCCCGGGGAAGACCGCGAGCGGGTTGCCGGAGATCGCCGGGGAGAAGGCCATGGTCACGGCGGTGAGGAGGAGTCCCCCGTACAGCGCCCAGCGCAGTCCGTTCACCGTGAAGCCGCGCCACAGGGTGCCGTAGAGCACGATCGGCAGCAGGGCCGAGGCGGCGGCCGCGAAGGTGAAGGAGATCAGGACCTGCCGGTTCCAGTGCTGGGTCACGATGGCGAGGACGACGGCCACGACGCCGACGACCACGATGGCCGTACGGGCGGCGGCCAGCTCCCGGTTCGCCGAGAGCCTGCCCTTGAAGACGACCTTGGCCAGGACGTCATGGGCGAGGGAGGCCGCGGCGGCCAGGGTGAGTCCGGCGACCGCCGCGAGGGTGGTGGCGACGACCGCGCAGGCCACGACGGAGAAGAGCAGGCTGCGGTGGGCCTCCTGCGCCGCCGGGTCCAGGGCGAGGGTCAGCAGCAGCAGCGAGTCGCTGCCGGTGGGGTCGGAGGCGCGCAGGGCCCGGGCGCCGACGACGGCGGTGGCTCCGGCGCCCACGATCACGATCAGCCCGAGGATGGTGGTGACCGCGCCCACCGCCCAGGTGGTGGCGGCGCGGGCGGCCCGCATGCCGCGGATCGGGTGGAGCCGCATGGTGAGATGGGGCATGCAGGCGGCGCCGACGGCGAGGGTGAGCTGGACGCTGATGACATCCAGGCGGCCGCTGAGGGAGTCACCGTACTGTCGGCCGGACTGCCAGAAGCCGTCGCCGTAGCCGCTGGCGTCGGCCGCGGCGTCGAAGAGGGTGAAGGGGTTCCACGAGAAGCGCTTCAGCACCAGACAGGCGAGCAGGACGAACGCGGCGAGCAGCAGCACCGTCTTGAGGATCTGGATGAATCCGGTGCCCTTCATCCCGCCGAGGGCGGCGTAGCAGACCATGAGCGAACCGATGAAGACGGTGCAGCCGGTGACCGCGCCGCTTCCCGGGATGCCGAGCAGCACCGCCAGCATGGCGCCGGCGCCGTTGAGCTGGACCAGCAGCAGCGGCATGACGACCACCAGCACCACGACGGCGGTGCCGATGCGGGCGGGGCGTTCGCTCAGCCGCTCGGAGAGGACGTCGCCGAGGGTGAACCGCCCCCGTCCGCACAGCGGTCCGGAGAGGACCAGCATGAACAGCAGGATGGAGAGCACGGTGGACGAGGCGATGAGCACCCCGTCGAATCCGGCCAGGGCGATGGTGCCGGTGGTGCTGAGCACGGTGGCGGCGGAGATGTAGTCACCCGCGATGGCCAGGCCGTTCTGCATCGGGCTGAGCCCGCCGGTGCCGAGGTAGAACTCGGTGGGGTCGTCATTGCCGGTGGCCGCGAGGATGCACAGCAGGAACGAGATGGCCATGAAGCCCGCGAAGAGCACGAACGCGAGCGTTCTGGGATCGAGGAAGCTCACCCCTCCCCCTCCTCCGTCGTGGCGGTGGACCGGCGGTGGGCCCGGGCCAGGACGGTGAGCAGCACCGCCGTGTCCAGGCCGATCAGCAAGGCGCCCACGGTGAATCCGCCGCCCGCGCCGAGGTTGACGACGCCTTCGGCGGCACAGTTCACCACCACGGCGGCCACATGACAGGCGAGCGCGGTGCACGCCGCCCGCGCCGGCCAGGGCCAGGGCCGCTGCCACGGTGTGCGCCGCGTCGGCGGAGGCGGTGCCGTGGGGCGGGGCGGCATGGTGCTGGTGCGGCGCGTGGTCCGGGGCTTGAAGGGCGGGACGGACGCGCGCCAGGGCTGATCGTAGTCGGACATGTCGCGGCTCCTTGTGCGGGTTCCGCCCCATGTCACAGGGGCGGAATCGCCACGACAGCAGGTCAGCGCGGTCGCGTACAGCCCAACCGGCGGACCGTGTGACGGGTGCACATGTTCGGCCGAGGGCCGTTGTGCACGCCCACATCACCTCAGGCCGAGGGGTGCTGCTCAGGGCGTCAGCAGCCGGTGCGCGGACAGCGCGAGCGACAACTCCATGACCTCTCGGGGGTGGTCCAGCGAACGCCCGGTCAACTGCTCATAGCGGCGCAGCCGGTTGAGCACCGTGTTGCGGTGGCAGAACAGCAGCTCTCCCGCGCGGCGCGCCGATCCCCCGCCCTCCAGCCAGGTGGCCAGCGTCGTCAGCAGCATCTCCCGGTCGGCGGACTCCAGCGCCAGGACCGGCCCGAGCATCCGGTCGGCGAGCGCGGCCCCGAGGTCCGGGGAGGACACCACCAGCGCCTCCGGGTAGCGCTCGTCCAGCAGCGCCGCCTGCCCGGCGGCCGGGCGGGTGCGCAGCGCCGTATCGGCGAGCCGGCGGGCCGTGTTCACCGCGGCGAGACCGGCCACGGCGGGGCTGACCCCGGCCCGTGCGCCGGGCGGCACCTCCAGCCCGCGCACCAGCCGCTCCGCGCCGACGTCGCCGAGCAGCACGATGGCGTGGGCGGTGCCCTCCGCCGCATGCCAGACCGTGCGAAGACCCGCGCACACCGTGGCGGGGTGCGGCGCCCGGGACGAGGCGTCGGCGTCCTCAAGCGCCACGACCGCGTATCGCCCCTGCTCGGGCAGGCCGAGGGCCTCCTCCGCCTCGGGGAAGTCGCTCACCCGGGCGGTGCCGTCGAGCAGGGCCGCGACGATGATCCGGTAGCGGTTCTCCCGGTGCCAGGAGAGCTGCCGCTCGACCTCCTGATACGCCGTGGCGACGAGGGTGCAGTGCTCGTCGACGAAGTTCCATACGTCGGCGGCGACGTGGACCAGCGACTGGGCGCCGAGCGGGTCCTCCTTCGAGGCGGTCTCCAGGAGTTGCTCCCACACGACGGTGCAGCCGATGCGGTACGCGTGCAGCAGCGCGTCCAGCGGAAAACCCTGGGCGGCGCGGTCGGTGCCGATCCGCCATGCGCAGGACCTGGCCGACTCTCGCGTCTCCTTGGGGTGCACCAGCGAACGCACATTGTTGCTCAGCGAGTCGTGGACCTCCCGCCACACCTCATGCGGGTCGAGGGACGGCGACCGGTAGACGGGCTCCCGCTCCTTCATCAGCGCGACGATACGGTCCGCCAGCCGCGGCACCTCCTCGATGAGCACCCGGGCGGCGCGGTGCAGCAGCGCCACGGTCTCGGCATCGGCCCGCGACCGGATCGGCGGACGGGCGGCGGGCATCCGGGGCGGCGTCCGCCCCCGGTCGGCGGACAGGCGGGGGACGGCGCGGCCCATGGCGGGTACGGAAGCGCGGGAGCCGGTGACTGGGCGCATGAACGTTCCTCCACCTGTGACGGGCAATGCGCAGCTCGACGCGGCAGCGTGAGGCCACGGCCAGGTCAGATACCAGAGCCTGCCCCGCTATTGCACCATCGACATACCGGCGGGTCGGTGGCTTCCGCGAATTCTCCTGCCCGCCCGTCCGGTGGCGGCGCGCAGCCGCAGCGCGGTGTGGGTCGCGGCGCGGACCGGCATCGCGGGCCGCCCAACGCCGAGCGCCCGGCGCAGCCCCTCGTCCAGAAGGCTGTCGGCGGCGCTGCCCGCGAGCGGGCCGAGCACCCCGGGGACACGCCCGGCGAGCAGGTCCCTGGTGGCCGCCCACAGGGCGTGGGCCTCGGGGGTGAAGGTGAAGTGGGCCCGCTCGAAGTCCTCCGTCCATGCCTCGAACTCCCGCCGGTCCGGCGGCACGTCCGGAATGCCCATCCGCTCGGCGAGGGCGAGATAGAAGGTGTGGGACGCGTCCCGCTCGGCGTCGGTGGGAGCCCGCCAGGCATAGGCCGCGCACCAGCGCAGCGGGGCGAGGTCGAAGCAGGCCAGCACATAGCGGTAGGCGTCGTCGCTGATGGCCCACGGGGCGTGCAGACTCTTCAGCGCGGCGACGGTCCGCTCGCCTTCCTCACCGTCCAGACCATGGCGGAACATCCGATACATCAACTCGCCGGTCGCCTTGGCGCGGGCCCGGGTGTGCCGGGTCATCCGGCCGGTGGCGGTGAGCAGCCGGGCGATCTCCGGTACCGCGAAAGTACGGCAGAACCCCAGGTTGAGCCCCATCTTCAGATCCTGGGCGAACGTATCGAACGCCACCCGGCGGTAGATCTCCTCGGCCTGCCGCAGCGCGGTGGGCGACGGCGTCATCCTCGGCCTGCCTTGAGGACCTCATGGCGGCGCAGTGCTTCCGCCACCGTGTTGACGAAGACGGGCACTTCGGCAGGGTCCCCGCCGACCGGCGACAATACGACGTCGGCGGAGGCAAGTGCGTACGGCCGCGCCCCGCCCTCGCTCGACACGCTCGGCGCCAGGGCCCGCACATGGCGGAGCAGGCGTTCGCGGCGGCGGGACGGTCGTGGAGTGCGGGCCATGGGGCCACCGTACTGGCGCTCGGGGGATATGTTGTCGATCACTTGAATCTTCGGGGGGAGAGTTCCGCATGCTCGATCGTCTGGCGGTCCATGAGCTGATCCACCGCTGGTGGTTCGCCTTCGACGAGGGGCAGTTCGACTCTGACCCGAGCCGCTGACCGAGGATGTCCACGTCACCTCCCGCTCGGACACCGGGAAGTCCCCGTACGAGGAGTTCACCGCCTCCGACAACCGGGGCCGCGAGCAGGTGATCGCCTGGCAGCGGGAGCACCGCGAGGCGGCCGGATACCCGCTGCGCCACAACGCCTCGAACATCCATATCGAGCGGGTCGACGGCGATGACATCTCGGCGGTGGCGTACATGTACGCCACCAACCTCACCGAGGGTCACCGAGCGCCAGGGGCCGACACGACGATCGCGGCGGCCACCCTCCCAGAAGGTGGCCGCCGCTCCCCCGTGTGTTCCCCCGTCGGTGTGCCGACGCGTGGCTTTCGGGCTTACCAGCCCTTGGTCACGCGGTGGGCCTTGAGGGATCCGCAGTTCGATTCGTACGTCCAGGTGGACTGGTTGTCGATGCCCCCGGCCCAGTCCACGCACTTACCGCGCCCGTCGCCGTACACCGGGCCCGCGTACGCGGTGTACGCGCCGGCATCCTCGGCCGACTCGTCGGCGCCCTGAACGTACAGGTAGGCGAACATCGGAACCGCCTTGCCCGTGGCGTTCCGGACGGTGACCACGCAGTTCTTGCCCTTGGCGGAGTTGTAGGTGAGGAAGACGGTGCCCTTGGAGCCGATGGGCGCCGAGTTCACCACCTTGTACCCGCTGCCGCACACCCCGTTGTACGCGGCCTTGGTGGCGGCCGATGCCTGCGGCGTCAGGGCCACGGTGCCCGCGATGGCGGTGGCGAGCACCGCGGTGGCGGCCATACGGCGAGAAAGATTCATTTGTCCCCCTTAATGATTCTTCATGGGCGTAGGCGCTGTTTGCGTCTGACTAGGGAGACATGCCGGGGTCGCGGATGGTTGTACGGCATTCCACGACTGCTTCCGGCGGGCCGTTGAACGCCCGGTCCAAGCTTCCCGTATTCGACGGGACGGGCGACGCGCCCGTCCCGTAGAACCGACCCGGAGGGCCGCACCGGATGACCTCGCATCGCACCGCCGCCGTGGGCGCTCTTCTCGGGGCCCTCCCCTGCCTGTTCACGGCGCTGGCCGCTCAGCCCGCCCAGGCGCACGGGGCGCCGACGGACCCGGTAAGCCGGACGTTCGCCTGCTCCCCCGAGGGTGGGGGCGCGGCCCGGTCGGCGGCGTGCCGGGCGGCTCGGGCCGCCAATGGTCCGGAGGCGGCGGACTGGGACAACCTGCGCATCGCGGGCGTGGCGGGCAGGGACCGGGAGCGGGTCCCGGACGGGAAGCTGTGCAGCGGGGGCCTGGAGGCGTACCGGGGGCTGGATCTGGTGCGTGCCGACTGGCCTTCGACGCGGCTGTCGGCCGGGGCCGATCTCACGCTCACCTACCGGTCGACGATCCCGCACACGGGGACCTTCGAGCTGTATCTCACCAAGGAGGGCTATGATCCCGCGCGGCCGCTGAAGTGGTCGGACCTGGAGGCGAAGCCGTTCGCCACGGCCAAGGACCCCGCGCTGGTCGACGACGCGTACCGCATCAAGGCCACGCTGCCCGCCGACCGGACCGGCCGTCAGCTGCTCTATACGATCTGGCGGAACACCAGCACCCCGGACACCTATTACTCCTGCTCCGATGTGGTGTTGGGATCCAAGGCCCGCTCGTCGGAAGCCCCCTCATCGGACGACGCCTCGGCGGCCTCCCGCGCCACTTCCGCCACCTCCGCCACGTCCGAGGGGGACGACGGCGGCAGCACTCCCGTGCTGCTCGCCGGTGGTGCGTCCGTGCTGGTGCTCGGCGCGGGTGTCGCCGCCATCGTACGGCGGCGACGCCCGAGCCGCTGACGGGCTGCTGTCACCGGTAGCCGTGGCGGGCCGTGACGTGGCGCGGGTAGTAGCGCTCGTCGGGCGCGGGCCGGTACTCCTTCCAGCGCGGGGTGTCGCCGGTGGGCTGGTCGCCGAGGACGGTCACCCGCTGTCCCCTGCGGGGTTCGGTGTAGTCGTTGACGGCCAGGTGCTGGGTGGCGCGGTTGTCCCACATCGCGACGGCGCCGGGCTGCCAGCGGTAGCGGCAGTTGAACCGGGGCGACTCGGAGTGCTCGAAGAGGTATTGCAGCAGGGCGTCGCTCTCCGGGCGGCTGAGCTGCGGGATGTGCGAGGTCCACATGCGGGTGACGTACAAGGAGCGCCTGCCGGTCTCGGGGTGGATCCGCACCACCGGGTGTTCGGCGGAGTGCTCGCCGGTCTGCGGTGTGTTGAGGACATGCACGGCGGTGAGCCCGTCGAGGAGTTCGCGCATCGGCTCGGAGAGCGTCTCGTAGACCAGGTACTGGTTGCTCCACATGGTGTCGCCGCCGGAGGCGGGACACACCTGCAGATGGAGGATGGAGGCGACCGGCGGATTGGGCTGGAAGGTCACGTCGATATGCCACTCGTCGGCCTTGGCGCCCTGGTCCGCGTCCAGGACGACGATCTCGGGATGGCCCTCGACCTTCGGCAGGAACGGATGGACCTCCAGCTCCCCCAGCCGCCGCCCCAGGGCGATATGCGCCTCGGGGGTGAGGTGTTCCTGGCCCGGGAAGAAGACGACGAGGTGCCCCAGCAGCAACTCGTGGACGCGCTCGAAGAGTTCATCGGTGAGCTCGGTCAGATCGACACCGCGGATCTCCGCGCCGAGTGCTCCGGAGACGGGGGTCACCATCAATTCGGAAGTGGGCATGCGGTAAACCGTCCTCACATGGGTCGCGGTCGGCCGGCCGGGGCGGTCGGCACTCGGTGGGCGCGCGGATCGGGGAGGAGACCGAGCTGCTGCAGCCGGTCCAGCGGAGTCAGCGGGCGCGGGCCGAGGCCCGACATGTTGTGGGTGACGGTGTGCAGCAGCCGGGGGTTGGCGCCGGTATGACGGACGGCCCGGCGCCCGAGGACCCGGCCGCGCCACGACAGATCGGTGACCATCCGCGCCGCGTTGCCGCTGGTCCTGGCCGCCTGGGTGAGAAGGGGCAACTGCCGCTCGTGGTAGTCGCGCAGCGCCGCGTCCACCGCCGCGGCCGACATCCCGCCCGTACGCTCCAACTGGCCCGACAGCCGCTCGGCGAGGGCACCGGCGCTGGTGATGGCGGTGTTCATGCCCTGCGCCGCCATCGGATGGACGGCGTACGCGGCCTCGCCGACCAGCGCCAGTCCGCGGCCGGCCAGCCGGGGCGACAGCAGCCGCCCGACGGGCAGGGTCTGGCGGCTGCCGAGATGGGCGAGCAGGGACGCGGTCAGCGGCTCCAGGGCGGGCACCTGGGACAGCGCCCGGGCGGCCCAGTCGGTCAGTCCCCCACGTGCCGTGACCCCGCGCAGCTCATCGGGCCCGGCCTGGAGGTAGAGCCGCAGCCGGCCGCCCGGCAGTGGATAGAGCAGCCGCAGCCCCCGGTCGGTGACATACGCGGAGAAGTCGTCGGCCCGCGCCGCCGCGTCGGCGTCGCCGATGTCGAAGGAGACCAGCCGGTGCGGATAGTCGGCCCGTTTGGCCTCGATGCCCGCCCAGGACCGCAGCCGTGAGGAGATGCCGTCGGCGGCGACCACGAGTGGCGCCCGCTGCTCGTAGACCCTGCCGCCTTCGGCCAGCCGCAGTCCGGTGATCCGGCCGGAGTCGTCGCGCAGCGGCGCCTCCGCGCGGACACCCCGGCGCAGTTCGACACCCGGCCCGAGGCTCTCGGCCAGGGCGGCGAGGATGGCGGTGTGGTCATGGGCCAGCAACCACTGGTCGGGGGCGGGCAGTTGGCCGTAGTCGAGGGACATCAGCGCGGTGCCTCGCGGATCGCGGACGACCAGCCGTCCGAGCCGGACCGCCCCCTGCGCGTCGAGCCGCTTCTCCACGCCCCAGGAGCGCAGCAGGCGCAGCGCGCCCGGCTGGAGCACCTCTCCCTTGGCGATCGGACGGACCTTCGGCTGCTTGTCGACCACCAGGACGTCCAGTCCCAGGCCGCCGAGCGCGCGGGCCGCGGCGAGACCGCCGACGCCCGCCCCGCACACGAGCACATCGGGGCTCATTTCCGGCCTCCTTCGCCGATGCCGGTGGTGTCGGTGGTGCCGGGGGTTGTGCCCAGGGCGCCGGACCCGCCGGTGGCTCCCGCGGCCTCCGCCGCTTCCGCGGAGCGGTAGTGGGCGAGGGCCCGCAGCGCCAGGCCCGCCGCGATGCCGTCGTCGGCGTAGCGGGCACAGCCGCGGACGTACTCGTTGACCGGGCCCGGGGTCCAGCCGCCGTCCGCCCGCTGGGCGTCGACGAGCCATCGGGCCGCCGCCGCGACGGCAGGGTCGGCAGGGTTCAACCCGGCGGCCAGCAGCCCGCGCAGCGCCCAGGCGGTCTCCTCGACGGTGCCGGGCCGGGTGCCCTCGCCCGTGCTCCACGAGCCGTCGGGGTGCCGGGTGCGCAGCAGCCAGTCCCTGGCCCGGGCCGCCGCCCGGTGGTGTTCCCCGGTGCGGCCCGCCCGGCTGAGCGCCTCCAGCGCCGCGGCGGTGCCGGGGGTGCCGCCGCGGTACCACATGGCCTCGAACGATCCGTCGGGTCGCTGCCGGCCGAGCAGCCAGCGCACCGCCTTGGCCACGCGCGGGTCGTCGGCCCCGGCCCCGGAATCGAGCAGTGCGCCCACGACCTTGGCGGTCATCTGGGGGCAGGGCCCGAAGCCGCCCGGTTTGCTGTTCCGTACGGCGAGGCTCCAGGACCCGGCCCCGTCCTGGGTGGCGGTCAGCCACGCCAGCCCGGCGCGGACGTGGCGGTCGTCCGCGCCGCCGGGCAGCTTCAGCAGGATGGCGCTGGACTCGGCCGTCTCCAGGGCCATCGGCCAGCTCCGGGGGCTGGAGAACCCCCAGTAGCCGGCCGGGCAGCCGAGGGCGTCGAACGGCTCGGGCTGCTGGTGGCGGTGGAGCATCTCGCGGGTGCCGATCAGCTGCGGGTCAGCCGCGTGACCGGCCTCGATCAGCGCGGCGGTGGCGAAGTTCGTCCAGGTCACGTCGAGGGGCATCAGATCCCAGGAGCCGTCGGGGTTCGCCGCCGAGCGGAGCCAGCGGGCGGCGGCGCGGACCAGGCCGGGCGCCTGGCCGGAGCGGGCGAGGCCCAGGCAGATGAGTCCGGTGAGCCAGGGGTCGGTGCTGAACCCGCCGGTGGCGCCCTCACGTTCGTAGGCGTCATGGACGATCGCCAGGGCCCTCGGCCGGGCCAGCCGGTCCAGGGCGCGGCCGGCCGGGCCGCGGCGGCGGTGGGCGGACTGGGCGAGCGCCTGGCTCGCGTAGATCGGCAGCCGCAGGCTCAGCAGGCGGCGGCTGAGGCCGGGGAAGAGCAGCAGTTCCAGGGGAAGCCGTCGCTGGGCACCCTCGTGGGGCAGTCCGGCGAAGGTGTGGAACTGGCGGATGAGGGCGGTCATCGCGGGTTCCGGGACGGCCCCGGAGCCGCCGAGCTCGTCGAACCGGGCCCGTGCGGCGTGTACGGCCGTCGCCGCCCGGCGGGGGGCGAGCAGGTGGAGCGCCGCGGCGGCGAGCGCGGTGGTGAGGGGTTCGGTGGGCACCCCGCGCATGGCCCAGCCGCCGTCGTCCCGCTGGGTCTCGCACAGCCAGGTGACACCGCGCTCGATGGTCTCGGCCGAGCCCTCCGGATCGGCGAAGTGGAGTGCGGTGAGGGCTCCGGCGGTGTTCAGCGGGGAGGCGTGGTGCGCGCCGAAGACGAAGGCGCCGTCGTCGCGCCGGTGGGCGAGGAGCGCCTCGGTACCGGCGGTGACGGCCGTGCCGACGCTCTCGGTCAAGGCGGAAGCGGGCATGGGAGCGGACCCTTCTGCTGGTGGCGCGCGGTGTTTCAGGGGCGTGGATCGGGGAGGGTGGGCCCGCCGTCGGCCAAGGGGGCGGGGAATTCATGCCGGGCCCGCATCCGGCTCTGGGTGATGACGCTGACCGTGAGGAGCGGCGTCAGCAGCGCCAGGGCTGGTGCCGTACCGGCGCCCCCGGCCACCACCGCCGCGGCCAGCACCAGGCGTTCGGCGACGAGGACGGCGTGGGCGCGCAGGGCCAGCGCGGGGGCGAGGTGTCCGGGTGACCGCAGCAGCAGCCCGAAGGCGCCCGCGCCGCACAGCGCCGCCGCCGACAGCAGCACGAGATAGCCGGCCGTGTCCTTGGGCACCAGCCCGGTGGCGGCGCAGGCCACCGCCACGGCGCCCAGATACAGCGCGGCGGCGGTGTGGGTGGCGCGCCGGACGCCCTGGCGCACCGGCACGGTGGCGTAGCCGCCCTCGCGGTCGCCGTCGACGTCGCGGAGGGTGCCGACGAGGTTGGACGCGGTGTCATGGGCCAGGAAGACCAGGGCGAAGGGCAGCGCCCGCCACGGTGGCCACGGCTGGACGGCCATCGCGCCGAAGAGCACGGTGAGCGCGGTCAGCACGCCGCGTATGAGATTGCCCGACAGGCCACGTCCCTTGAGGACCCGGCTGTAGGCCACGATGCCCGCCATGGCGGCGGCGGCCACGGCCACGGCGCGCCAGTTGGCCCACAGGGCCAGCACGGCCACCGCGATGACGCAGCCGATGCCCGTGGCCACGGCGGCTCGTGGGCTCAACCGGCCCGAGGGGATGGGGCGTTGGGGCTTGCTGAGCGCGTCGAGGTCACGGTCGTAGTAGTCGCCGAGATAGTGGCCGGCGACCCAGCCGAGGGTCGGCGCGGCCCAGGCCACCAGCAACTGCCCCGTGGTGGGGTGTGATCCGGCGAGAGTGGCTCCGGCGAGGCCGACCAGCCCGGGGTACCACAGGGTGTACGGGCGCCAGGTCTGCAGATGGGCCAGGAGTGCGGTGCGCGGGGCCGCCACGGTGTCACCGGTCCCGGCTGACCGACAGATCGGCCACCGCCGCGAGCACGGCGGTGGCCCGGGAGCGGGGCAGCTCCGCCAGACAGGACGTGGCCCGGTCCGCCTGTGCGGTGGCCTGGTCCCGCGCGGCGTCGAGCGCGCCGGTCGTCTCCAGCAGTTCGTGCACCGTCCGCAGGGCGTCGGCGGCGGGCAGGGCGCCGCCGAGCGCCGCCTCCAGCCGGGCGCGGCCCGGGGCGCCGGCCATGGCGTGGCAGAGCAGGACGGGGAAGGTGGGCCGGGCGGCCGCGATGTCGCTGAGGGCGGACTTGCCGGTGGTGCGGGGGTCGCTGGTGTACGGCAGCAGGTCGTCGTGCATCTGGAAGGCAAGCCCCAGATGTTCGGCATAGGCGGTGAGCGCGTGCTGCTGGGCGGGACTTCCGCCGCCCAGGATCGCCCCGCCCCGGCAGGCGGCCCGGAACAGCGCCCCGGTCTTCAGGGAGCTCATGGTGAGATACCGGTCGAGTCCGCAGCCGAGGTCGCCGCGGAGTTCGCCCTCCATCGACTGGCCGCGGCACAGGTCGACGCCGGCCCGGGCGAAGACCCGCACGGCGCCGAGGACCCGGCCCGGCGGCAGCCCGCCGGCCTCTTCGGCGCCGTCGGTGAGCACGCCGAACATGCCCAGCATCAGGGCGTCCCCGGTGACGATGGCGTCGGCGGTGCCGTAGCGCGCCACGACGGACGGACGGCCCCGCCGCGTCGCGTCGCCGTCGATGACATCGTCGTGGACAAGGGATCCCACATGGAGGTACTCCACGCTCAGCGCGGCCGGGACGACGGCCGGTCCGCCGCCGCCCACCGCCTCGGCCGACTCCATGAGCAGCAGCGGGCGCAGCAGCTTTCCCGCCGGGAGCAGGGCGTACCGGGAGATCTGGTGGAGGCGTTCGGCCTCCGGCGGCCAGCGCCGGTCGAGCTCGCGCAGCAGGAGCTCCATGGTCGGTGCGGCCTCCGCCAGCGGGTCGGCCACATCGGTGACCGCGACGTCGGGCGGCGTCATACGGACGCCTCCCGGTACTTCCCGGCGAGCTCCGCGAACGCCTGGTTGGCGGCGGGCTCGGCGACGGTCACCCGTACCCCTTCGCCCGGTTTGCCGCACACCACCACGCCGTGGTCCGCGCAGAACTGGGTGAAGCGCTCCACACCGGAGGTCATGGGCAGCCACAGGAAGTTGCCCTGGCTCGCGGGCGCCTCCCAGCCCTGGTCGAGCAGGGTCCGATGGAGCCGGTCGCGCTCCTCGGCGGTCTCGGCGCACTGCCGGAGCACCTGCTCCTGGGCGCCGAGCGCGGCGATGGCGGCCTCCTGCGCCACGGCGCTCACCCGGTAGAAGGGCAGCACCGAGCGGAGCGGGGCGAGCACGGGCTCATGTGCCACGAGATAGCCCACCCGCAGGCTGAGCAGCCCGTACGACTTGGAGAACGTCCGCACCACACAGACCCGTTCATCGGCGCGGTGCAGTGCGATGCCGTCGGCGACGGCGCCGGGATCGGCGAAGTCCCGGTAGGCCTCGTCGATGACGACCGTGACATGCGCGGGGAGCCGCTCGAGGAAGCGCAGGATGCGCTCCTGGTCCAGCGCGGTGCCGGTGGGGTTGTTGGGGGTGCACAGCAGGACCATGCGGGTGCGGTCGGTGACGGCGTCGGCCATCGCCTTCAGATCGTGGTCGTATCCGGTGAGCGGCACCCGGACGGTGGTGGATCCGGCGTTGGCCGCCATCATCGGGTACGCCTCCCACGAGGGCCAGGCGTGCACCGTGTCCGTATCCGGTCCGGTGAGGGTGGAGAACAACTGCTGGAGCAGCGCGCCGGAACCCGGTCCGGCCAGCACATGTTCCGGGCGCACTCCCAGATGTCCGGCGAGGGCCTGACAGAGCCCGGTGCCGAGGGCATCCAGGGTACGGTGAGCGGTCCGCGCGGTGCGCAGGACGGCGTCCACCACTTCGGGGAGCGGGGGGTGAACGGTTTCGTTGAGCGACATCTGGTGGAAGGGATTGTTCTCCGCGACCACCGGAGTCATGCGATTCCAGCCATCATGCATCGGGCACCATCCATCCATTCCAGCGGGGGATTCGGGCGGAGGGAGGAAAGTCACCGCGCCCGGGTCCCCTTGCCGGTCCGGCCGGATCGGTGGGGAGGAAACCGTTGTGGGCGGGCTGTGACCGTACGGGCAGCCAGTGCGGGTGGGGCCGTGTCCGATCGGTCAGATCAATGAGCGGGTGCGGGCGAAATCCGTCACCATGATTTTGACGGTCTCTCGATCACGCGTCCAATTAGAGTCTTACGGGAATTGATAAACGATTTTTATCGTCCTGTAGTGATCGATCTTCGCCAGCTCACCGTACTCGCTGAGGTCTGTCGCGCCGGCTCGTACAGCGCCGCGGCGGACCGTCTCGGTTACACCCAACCGGCCATCAGCTATCACATGCGCGCGCTGGAACGTGCCGTGGGCGTGCCGCTCACGGTCAAGGCGGGACGGGGGGTACGGCTCACGCCCGCGGGCCACAGACTCGCCGAGCGCGCCCAGGACGTGCTGGCCGGGCTGCGGGATGTGGAGAACGAGTTCGAGGCGCTCGCCGCGCGCACCCGTGGCCGGGTGCGGATGTCCTCGGTGCAGAGCGTCTGTGTCGCCGTGCTGCCCGCGGCGCTGGCCAGGCTGGGCGCCTCCCGTATCGAGGTGGAGGTGGAGCTGGGCCAGACCGACTCCCATGACGCGTACCGGCTGCTGGACGCGGGCGAGACCGATCTGGCGATCGTCGCCGACGATGAGACGGGCGACGCCTCGGGGACCGCACACAGCCCGCTGCGCCGGGTCCCGCTGCTGGTCGACCGCCGCCATGTGCTGCTGCCGCGCGGCCATGCGCTCGCGGGGCGGCGCAGCGTCGGCCTCGCCGATCTGTCGCGGGAGCGGTGGATCCTGGAGCGGGACCGCGAGCGGCTGCTGCGGCGCTGCGCGGAGGCGGGGTTCGAGCCGCGGGTGGTGACCACGACTGATGACCAGGCGACGACTCTCGGCCTGGTGGGCGACGGGGTGGGCATCGCCCTGATGGACGGCCTCGGGCTGCTCCCCCGGCCCGATCCGCGGGTCGAGCCGCGTCCGCTGGACGACTGGCCACGGCGCCATGTCTGCGCGCTGCTGCGGCCGGAAGCGGCGCGGGTGCCCGCGGTGGCCGCCTTGCTGGAGGCGCTGCGGGCGGTGGCCGTCGAGCAGTCGGGGGAGGTCGCCGAGGCGGCGACGGCCTGACGCCGGAGCTAGCCCGTCCCGACGCCGGAGCAATCTCATCCACGCGCCGGAGCTAGCCCATCCGCATACCGGATCTACCTCATCCGCACACCGGAGCGGCTATCTCATCCGGCGCCGGCCAGGCTCAGGGCCCGGGCGCCGGGGGCGCAGCTCTCGCGGAGGGCGGCCAGTTCGGTGGGCGACAGGGTCGCGGCCGCCGTGCCCCGGCGGTCGCCGTCGAGCAGGGCGCTTCCGGCCGCCAGCCACTCCGGGAGGGGTTTCACGCCGAGGTGGTGGGCCAGCCGGGTGAGCTCGCGCTCGGGCGCGTCGAGCAGGCTCTCGTACGACAGGGACATCCGGATCGCGGCCGGGAGCTGGGACAGATGCGCCAGCCCCTCCACGATCGTGTGCGACCACAACCGGCCGAACTCGGCGACAGGTACGGTCCGTTCGTACAGCGGACGCAGATCGGCGTCATCGTCGCTGAGCAGCGCGTCGAGACCGGCCGGAAGGTCCTCGGTGGCCTCGGCGCGCTCCGCCATCAACTGGATCAGCCGGAATCCGGGGTGGCGGCTCATGGAGAGCGCGCAGTCGGCGCCGTCCCGGTGCAGGTGGACGAACCGGGCCTCGGGAAAGACCTCCCTCAGCCGGGGCACCGACCGCAGCGAGTAGCCGGAACGCTCCACGATGGCCCGCCCGCCGAACCGCTCCCCCAGCAGGTCGAACAGCGCTCGGTAGTGATCGGCCACCGGGGCGGCGGGCCGCCGGGACAGCTCCGGCTCCAGCGCGTCGAACAGCGCGTCGGGGTCGTCGGTGAAATGCGGCAGCGTCATCATGCACAGAGCCGGAATGCCTCCGCCCGCCACCGAGAACCGCCCCTTGACATGCGGATACCGGTACTCCGGCAGCGGAATGCCGTCGCGGATGACGCGGTTGGCGAACGACCGCGGAGTGGCGAGGATCCGCCAGAACTCCGTTCCGGTCAGCGGCGCCTCGGGAAGCGCGTCCGGCTCCAGTGCGGCGATCAGCTCGCTCACGCTGAGCAGATCCGGGTGCAGCCGCAGGACGCGGGACAGAGCGGTCGAACCGCATCGTCCGGTCCCCACGACGAAGGTCAGCGGCCGTAACGTCACCCCAGGTGCCCCTTCCGTCTCGACAGCTACCGCCCTTCTCTACCCATCGCCGCCACCGCGCATCCCCGGCCACTTTCGTCGTCACGGATGGGCCCGCCGTCACGGGTGGGTCCGCCGTCACGGGTGGGTCCGCCGTCACGGGTGGGGTCCGCCCGCGCTCTTGAGGTCGGCTCTGCGTGACCGTACGTTCCACCGGACGGCCACCGCAGGACACACCCCCCACACCGCGGGGTCCGACACTGGGTCCGTCACCGCACCTTCAAGACCTTGGAGGAGCCATGCCCGCACCTGTGTTCAGCCGCCGTCACGGTATGCGCGTCGCGGCCGCGGCGGCCGCCGCGCTTCCGCTCGCCTCCCAGCCGCAGTACGTGGCCACGGCGGTCCCCGCCGCCCCGGTCGCCCCCGCCGACGGTTCGCGGCTGGCCGTCATGACGTTCAACCTGCGCTACGCCGGCGACAGCGAGCCCAACTCCTGGGGCCGGCGCCGCCCGGTCATGCGGGAGCTGCTGCGCCGGGCCCGGCCCCATCTGCTGGGCACTCAGGAGGGGCTGTACGGCCAGCTCCGTGATATCGCCCACGACCTCGGACAGCGCTACGCGTGGATCGGCACCGGGCGGATGGGGGGCAGCCGTGACGAGTTCATGGCCGTCTTCTACGACACCGGGCGGCTCGAGCCCGTGGAGTACGACCACTTCTGGCTGTCCGACACCCCGAATGTGATCGGCTCCAACACCTGGGGCGGGGCCGTGGTCCGGATGGTCACCTGGGTGCGCTTCCACGACCGGCGGACCGGCGAGGAGTTCTACGCCCTCAACACCCATCTGGACCACCGCAGCCAGAACGCCCGTGACCACGCCGCCGCTCTGATCACCGAGCGGCTCGGCGGGCTGGACTCCGCGCTCCCCCGCATCGTGACCGGCGACTTCAATGTGGCGGCCCATGGCAACCCGGTCTACGACGCGATGCTGCACGGCGGCACGCTGGTGGACTCGTGGGACACCGCCGAGCGGCGCGGCCCGCTGTACGGGACGTTCCACGGCTTTGGCCCGCTGGTCCCGGACGGCGACCGGATCGACTGGATCCTGACCTCACCCGGTGTGCGCACCCACCACGCCGTCATCGACACCTACTCCGGGGACGGCCAGTACCCCAGCGACCATCTGCCGGTGCGGACCGTCCTGGAGCTGTGACGCGAGGCGCCCGCGCCGAATGCCGTGATGCCGTCGATCCGCTCCCCCTGGGGGCGGATCGAGCGGTTCGCCGCGCCGCGCGCCGTCCCCGCCGCATTCGGAGTGCCTGCTCAGCGGCTGGATGCCGCGTCGGAGATCCCCCGCAGCCGCAGCAGGGCGGCCACGGCCAGCAGCGCCACACAGCCCGTGAAGATGAGCCCGGCGGAGCGCAGCCCGACCGCGAGCGACAGCGCCCCCACGCCGATCACCGGAATCGAGATCGCCAGATACATCAGCACGAACAGGGCGGAGGTGACCTCGGCGCGCCGGTCGGCCGGGCTGCGCTCGGTCACCACCCGTACGGCGGCGAGGAACGACAGCCCCTGGCCCGTCCCCGCGATCACGGCGCCCAGCACCAGCAGCGCCAGCGACGCGATCGCCAGCGAGACCGCGATGGCCGCCATACCGGCCACCAGCACCGCGCACCCTCCCGGCAGCGACCGCCCCGGGCCCAGCCGCCGCCCCAGCGCCTGCCCGGCGACCGAGGCGGCGAACACGGAGAACACCACGGCACCGGCCACCGCGAGATTGCTCTCCCCCTCCACCTCGCTCAGGAACGTGGGCGACACCGAGGTGAACAGGCCCAGTGTGGCGAAGCCCGCGAACCCCGCCATCGCCGCGGCCGCGAACGTCGCGCGCATCTCCTTGGGCACCCGCAGCCGCTGCGGCCTCAGCGGCGGACGCCCTCGGGTCCGTACGGTCTCCGGGAGAGCGAGCACCACGGCGGCGGCCACCGCCACCAGCGCCAGGTCCACCACGAACACCAGCTTCAGCGGCGCCGGGGCGTACTGCGCCAGCAGGCCGGCCAGCAACGGGCCGACACCGAGGCCGCCCAGGTTGGCCCCGGTCGCGAGGAGGGTGGCGGCACGGCGCCGGGGCTCGGGGGCCAGCTCGATCACCATCACGGTGGCGGTGCCGGTGGCCAGACCGGCGGACAGCCCCGAGAGGGTGCGGCCCGTGAACAGCTCCGGCAGTCCGCCGGCGAGGAGGAAACACACCGCGCTCAGGCCCGACAGTGCCAGCGCGGCCAGCAGGACGGGCCGCCGCCCGATGAAGTCGGACATCCGTCCGAGCAGCAGCAGCGCGACGATGACCCCCGCCGCGTACACGGCGAAAATCACCGTGACCATGAACGAGGAGAAGCCGAACTCCCGCTGATAAAGCGAGTAGAGCGGGGTGGGCAGCGTCGTACCGCACATCGTGACCACGAAGGCGTAGGCGGCCGCGAGGAACGGCCATCCCCTCTCCACGCCCTTCCGGCTTTCCATACGACCCGATTCCACCACACATCACCTCTCCGTCACATGCGGTGGCGCGCCGCCGCCTTCCTGGCGGGTTACGTGCGGTAGCGGGGCATCCCGTCATTCGGTCCTGATCGCATGCGGCAGGATGGCACCTCACGCCGGAGCCGTACACATGTACGCACGGCGCAGCCCGTACAACCCAGGCACGAACAGGTGACAACGTGATTCCACAGAACTCCAGACCGGAGGCCGCACCGACGACCGCCGGCCGCACGGCCGGTTCTGACGCGCTTTCCGGCATAGCGGGCGGTAGCCGATGAACCGGGACCTGACGTTGCACGATGTCATCGTCGTCGGGGCGGCGCTGGTCTGCGGCGCGGCCGGTGGTGTGCTGTTGCGCGTGGCGCTGCGCTGGCTGGGTGAGCGGGCCCGCTCCACCCGGTGGAGCGGCGACGACATCATCGTCGACACACTGCGCACACTGGCGCCGTGGGCGTCGATGGCCGCCGGTGTCGCCGCCGCGGCCGCCGCGCTGCCGCTGACCGCCACGGTCGGCCATGACGTCAATCAGACGCTGAAGGCCGTGCTGATCCTGGTCAGCACGGTCACCGCGGCGCGGGTGGTGGCCGGTATGGTGCGCTCGCTGGCGCTGTCCCGCTCCGGGGTGGCGGGAACGGCCACCATCTTCGTCAACATCACGCGGATCGCGGTGCTGGCGATGGGCGTGCTGATCCTGCTGGAGACGCTGGGCGTCTCGATCGCACCGCTGCTCACCGCCCTGGGCGTGGGCGGTCTGGCGGTCGCCCTGGCGCTGCAGGACACCCTGGCCAACCTCTTCGCGGGGGTGCACATCCTGGCCTCCAAGACGGTGCAGCCCGGCCACTACATCCGGCTCAGCAGCGGGGAGGAGGGCTATGTGGTCGACATCAACTGGCGCAACACGGCGGTGCGGCAACTGTCGGACAATCTCGTCATCATCCCGAACGCCAAGCTGGGCAACACCATCATGACCAACTTTCACCAGCCCGAGCAGCAGATGTCGGTCATGGTCCAGGCGAGGGTCGGCTACGGAAGCGATCTGGACCAGGTGGAGCGGGTGACCATCGAGGTCGCCGGGAAGGTGATGTCCGGCGTCGAGGGCGGGGTCGTCGACCACGAGACGAGCGTGCGCTTCCACACCTTCGGAGAGTCCGGCATCGACTTCTCGGTGTTTCTGCGGGCCCTGGAGTTCAGCGACCAGTACCTCATCAAGCATGAGTTCATGAAGGAGCTGCACCGCCGGTTCCGCGCCGAGGGCATCGAGATCCCGCTGCCCACGCGTACGCTCGTCCTGCCCGACCAGGACCGGCTGCCGCTGCTGGACCGTTCGGCGATCTGACGCCGTCAGGGCAACAACCGCCGCTCGGTGGCCACCGCCACCGCCCCGGCCCGGGTCTCGACCCCCAATTTCCCGTAGATCCGACCCAGATGGGTCTTGACCGTGGCCTCGCTGATGAACAGGGCCCGGGCGATCTCCCGGTTGCCCAGGCCACGGGCCAGTTGCCGGAGGATGTCGCGCTCCCGCTCGGACAGCCCGGGGCGCGGGCTGCGCATCCGGGCCAGCACCCGGTCGGCGACCGGGGCGGACAGCGCGGTACGGCCGGAGGCGGCGTTGCGGATCGCCGCGAACAGCTCCTCCGGCCGCTCGGCCTTGAGCAGATAGCCGGTGGCCCCGGCCTCGATGGCACGGGTGATGTCGGCGTCGGTGTCGAACATGGTGAGCACCAGGACACGGGGCGCGGGCGGGTCGCCGGAGACCAGCCGCCGGGTGGCGGTCACCCCGTCCATGCCCTCCCCGAGCTGCAGATCCATCAGCACCACATCGGGCCGGAGCGGGGCGGCCATGGCGAGGGCCTCCTCGCCGCTGCCCGCCTCGCCGACCACCTCGATGCCGTCGGTACTGGCCAGCAGCGCCCGCAGCCCCGCCCGCACCACGGCGTGGTCGTCACAGAGCAGCAGCCGGATGGCGGGAGCGGGCGGGACCGGGCCCGCGGCGGGGCCGGGCGACGGGGACACGGCCGCATCCGCGCTCGGAGCAGCGCCGGACGACGGGGATGGGGTCGGGCTCATGCCGTGGCCTCCACGGGACGGTCGGGGACGAGGGCGGGAAGGGGCTCGACGGGGATCGCGGCCGAGACGACGGTCCCCTCGCCCGGTGCGGATTCGACGGTGAGCGTGCCGCCCAGTTGCCGTACGCGGACCCGCATCGCCCGCAGCCCGTGTCCGCGCGACCGGTCCGCTCCTGGCGCGGGGACGGCGTCGGTGTCGAAGCCGCGGCCGTCATCGGCGATGTCCAGACAGATCTGGTCGCCCATACAGGTCAGGGTGAGCGCGGCCCGGCTCGCCCCGGCGTGCTCCCGCACATTGGCCAGCGCGCCCTGGGCGATGCGCAGCAGTGCCGCCGCCACCCGCTCGGGCAGCGGCCCGAGGGGGCCGTCGAGGTGGAAGTCCACCGTCTGCCCCGCGCCGCTCTCCCGCTCGGCGAGCGCGCCGAGCGCCTGGGCCAGGGAGCGCTCGGCGAGGTCGGCCGGGGCCAGGTCCTGGACGAACCGGCGGGCCTCGGCGAGGCTGCGGGAGACGATCTCCGCCGCGTCGCGCATATGGCCTCGGGCCGCCTCCGGATCCGTCTCCCAGGTGCGGTCGGCGGCCTGCAGCAGCATCCGCTGGCTGGACAGGCCCTGGGCGAGGGTGTCATGGATCTCCGAGGACAGCCGCTGACGCTCGGCCAGGATTCCGGCCCGCCGCTCGGTCGCGGCCAGATCGCGACGGGTGCGGACCAGATCGTCGATCAGCACCCGCTGCCGCGCCGACTGGCGCCGCAGATGAATGAGGACGGCGGCGGCCACGGCGGCGATGGCGGGCGGCGCGATCAGCGCGTTGGGGTCGAAGCCGTCGTGCATGAACCGCAGTTTCGAGGTGACGACGAGCGCGGTGAGCACGGCGGCCAAGGGCACCGCGAACCGGGTGGGCAGCGTGTGCAGACCGGTGAAGAAGAGCGGCATGGCGCACCATGCGGCGCTCGGCGCCAGGACCAGCAGCGCGACCCATGCGGCCAGCACCGCTGTCAGCCAGACCAGATAGCGGCCGGAGGGCCGGCCACCGGGGCTGGGCGCGGGCGCCGGCCACCGGCCGGGCAGATAGAGCGCGCCGAAGGCCACGAAGAGGGCGATGACCCAGCCGTTCGGCGGGGTGCCGGTGTCCCGGATCAGATAGCGGACCAGCGAGGAGCCCAGCAGCAGGAAGAACGCGATGTGCAGGACCGCCGTCAGCCACCGCTCATCCGGATCGTCCACGCCGTCGGTCCCGGACCGCCCGGACCATGCCGACCACATCGCCGACCACGGCGCCCATCCTGACCGTCCGACCGCCCTGACCGCCGACCGCACCCCTGGCCTCCCAACTCTCCCGGTTTCACTGCGGACCTCTCCGGTCCTTCTGGGATCACTCCCTCAGCCAGTCCTAACGCGCCGGACCGGACGCCGCATCATCCGATCGGTTGATACGGGGATCACCCGGACCGCGTCCGGACCTGGACCGCTCCGCCGATCCGCGCCGCCGCCACGGCGCCGAGGCTGGTACCGACAACAGCGACGCGGGAACGCATCGTCCGCCGCGCGTCCGTACGACGACCACGAGAGAGTCCACATGCCCGCCAAGAACCTCGGCGTCAACCGCTCCGCCCTCGGCCACCGGGTCTCCTACGCACTGCGCCACCCGCAGCGCGTACCGCGCCACCTGTTCCGTGCCACCCGGGACGCCTGGCTGCGCTACCGCTACCCCGACCACGTCGCGTACTACCGCGCGGTGATGCGGTCCGACACCCGCACCAGCCCGGAAGCGGCGGTCGGCAGCCGCAGCCATGAGCGGTGGCTGGCGCTGGGCGCGATGCAGTTCGACTATCTCCTGGACCACGGTCTGCGGCCGGAACACCGGATGCTGGAGATCGGCTGCGGCAATCTACGGGCGGGCTGGCGGTTCATCGGCCATCTGCAGCCGGGCCACTACTACGGCGTCGACATCTCGCCCGAGATCCTCGCGGCCGCACAGGACACATTGGTGCGCGAGGGGCTGCAGGGCCGCCGTCCCACCCTCACCCCGGTCCGCGATCTGACGCTGCGTTTCCTGCCCGACGCCCACTTCGACGTGGTGCACGCGCACAGTGTCTTCTCGCACTCGCCGCTGCCCGTCATCGAGGAGTGCCTGGCCCATGTCGGCCGCGTCATGGCGCCCGGCGGCTGGTTCGACTTCACCTTCGACCGCACCGAGGGCGTCGAACACCAGGTGCTGCGGGAGGACTTCTACTACCGCACCGAGACGCTCATCGCGCTGGCGGAGAAACACGGTCTGGCGGCCCGGTTCATGACGGACTGGGAGGAGCTGCCGCACGGCCAGTCGAAGATCCGTATCACCCACCGCGAGGCCGCTCAGACGTCCTGACCCGCCGTTCCTCAGCCGGTGCTCCCTCTGCGGTGGCCGACTATTCGGTGACGCAATACCTGAGGCATATGTTGACGTTCAATCGGGCGTTGAGGTTCCACTGGGATCCTGTGACACACTTCATATCGCAACACAGAGGACAAAATCGTTGCCAGGGAGTGCCGTAGACTTTTAGTACGTACTGTTGCGTGGTGGATAGACGAATACATGGAGCACCAAGAGGTCACTCATGCAGCCCTTCGTACTGAAGCACGCAATCCCTGCCGAGCGGTCGTCGGTCAGCGTTACCTACGCCTATGACGCCGCCCTGCAGTTGAATGTCCTCTCCGACGGGCGTCCGGCCATCGCCGACCGTGCGGTGCTGCTGGCCACCGGCACCACCACGTCCACAGCGGGTTCGAAGACGCACTTCGACGACTGACCTGCGCATACGTCGATGACGGTACTCATCCTGACCTGTCGCCAGGATGTCACCGCCGACTTGGTGGTGGCAGAGCTGCGCGAACAAGGCGTCCCTCTGGTGCGTTTCGATCCAGCCGACCTTCCGGATCAGGCCGGGCTGTCGGTCGAATTCGATCGCGGTGACTTCACGGGATATCTGTCGACCGAGGGACGCCTCGTCAGCATCCACGGCGTGCGGTCCATCTGGGTGCGCAGGCCGGGCCGCCCCGCGGCCCACGCGGCGAATGCATCGGAGTGGCTGACGGCCGAGTGCGGACAGGCGCTCTACGGGATGCTCTACGGGACAACGGCGCGCTGGATGAACCATCCAGCGGCCGCCGAACCGGCCCGGCACAAACCGTTCCAGTTGCGGGTCGCCCAGCACAGCGGTTTCGCCGTGCCCTCGACTCTGGTCACCACCTATCCACGCGCGGCGCGCGATTTCGCCATCCAGTGCTCGGACATCGTGGTGAAATCCGCGTCCGGTCCACCGACCGCCGATCCGCCGGTCGCACTGCCTACTACCCGTATCGGACCGGACACGGATTTCTCCGATGTCGCGGCCGGGGCGACCCTTCTTCAGCGGTACATTCCCAAAGTGGCCGACATCCGGCTGATCTGCGTCGGCAGCGAGTTATTCGCCGCGCGCAAGACCGCCGCCTCGGGGCAGGTGGACGGGCGCTATGGATGTCATGGACACCGCTGGGAAGCCGTGGATGTGCCCGCCAGAATCGTGCGCGCCGTTCATGAGTACATGGCTCTCACCGGTCTCGCCTACGGGGCCTTCGACTTCGCCGAGGACGCCGATGGCCTTTGGTGGTTCCTGGAGTGCAACCAGGGCGGGCAATTCGGCTTTGTCGAGCTGGAGACCGGTCAGCCCATCGCGGCGGCGGTCGCGTCCTGGCTGGCGGCACCCGGCGCCGCCCACCGGTGACGACGGGGCCGGAGCACCGTGTCTCCGGAGGTGGCGCGGTGATCACCGAGCCGGCGTGCGACGGCGGTCCCGTCCGCGTTCGCGCCGGCCCGGGGCGCCCCCGAGCACTCCTGTGCACAGAGCGTGGCGACCGGCTACGCAGACGGGCGGCGCTGCGCCGGACCGGCCCGTCGGTCGTATCCTGAAGCGAGAGTCCGCGCTACCCAGGGTTTCCCGCCCCTCCCTCAGCGTGGGAGGTTCCGATGACCGTCGCCGACCCCATCCGCCGCCCGACGGACGCGTCCCGCTATGCGCCGATCGCCGAGCACGGTCTGATCGGCGATCTGCGCACCGCCGCGCTCGTCGATACCCGCGGCACCATCGACTGGTACTGCCCGGTCCGGTTCGACGCACCCAGTGTGTTCGCGTCGATCCTGGACGCCGACCGCGGCGGTTCGTTCCGGCTCACACCGGAGGTGCCCGCCCGGACGAAGCAGTTCTACTTCCCCGACACCAACATCCTCATCACCCGCTTCTTCGCGGACGACGGGGTCGCCGAGGTCCAGGACTTCATGCCGATCGTGGACGACTCACGCGAGGCGGACCGGCACCGGCTGATCCGCCGGGTGCTGTGCGTTCGCGGATCGCTGCCCTTCACCGCACGGGTGGCGCCCCGGTTCGACTACGCCCGGCAGTCGCATACCGTGCGCGCCGAGGAGGGGCTCACGATCTTCGAGTCCCCCGAGCTGTCGCTGGCGCTCACGTCCAGCGTCGCCGTGGAGACCGACGGCGCCGATGTGGTCTCCACGTTCAAGCTGGTCGAGGGCGAGGCCGCGGTCTTCGCGCTCGACCGGATCGGCGGCACGGTGCAGCCGCGGCACTGTCCGCAGGCGGAGGCGGACGAACTGTTCGACGCCACCGTGCGCTACTGGCGGCGCTGGCTCTCGCAGTCCCGCTACCGCGGGCGGTGGCGGGAGATGGTGCACCGCTCGGCGCTCACCCTCAAGCTGCTCACCTACGCGCCGACCGGCGCCATCGTGGCGGCCCCGACGACCAGCCTGCCCGAGCAGATCGGCGGCGAGCGCAACTGGGACTACCGGTATGTGTGGGTCCGCGATGCCGCGTTCTGCATCTACGCGCTGCTGAGGCTGGGCTTCGCCCAGGAGGCCGAGGCGTTCGTCCGGTTCCTGTCCGAGGACATCAGCTTCGATAACGGCCCCGGCGGCCCGATGCAGATCATGTACGGCATCGACGGCCGCAGTGAGATCCCCGAGCAGACGCTCCCCCATCTGGAGGGCCATCAGGGCTCCGCCCCGGTCCGGGTCGGCAACGCGGCGGTCCACCAGCTCCAGTTGGACATCTACGGAGCGCTGGTGGACTCCCTCTACCTCTACGACAAATGGGGGCAGCCGCTGGCCAGCGACCACTGGGACACCGTCAGCGACGCCGTCGGCTGGGTCTGCGACAACTGGGACCGGCCCGATATGAGCGTCTGGGAGACCCGCGCCGGCCCGCAGCACTTCCTGTACTCGCAGCTGATGTGCTGGGTCGCGATCGAGCGGGCGATGCGCATCGCCCGCCACCGCGGCCTGCCCGCGGACATGGCCCGCTGGTCGAAGGCGCGCGATGACATCTACCGCCGGATCATGCGCTGCGGCTGGTCGCCGCGGCGGCGCGCCTTCGTGCAGCGCGAGGGCGAGGAGGTGCTCGACGCCTCGGTGCTGATGATGCCGCTGTCCAAGTTCATCTCCCCCACCGACCCCAAATGGCTGTCCACGCTGGACGCGCTGGGCGAGGAGCTGGTGTCCGATTCGCTGGTCTACCGCTACGACCCCAAGGTCAGCCCGGACGGGCTGCGCGGTGAGGAGGGCACCTTCTCGATCTGCTCGTTCTGGTACGTCGAGGCGCTGTCCCGGGCCGGACGGGTGGACGATGCGCGGTTGGCCTTCGAGAAGATGCTCACGTACGCCAACCATGTCGGGCTGTACGCGGAGGAGATCGGCCGCACCGGTGAGCAGATCGGCAACTTCCCTCAGGCGTTCACCCATCTCGCGCTCATCAGCGCCGCGTTCAACCTGGACCGGGCCCTGGGCTGATCACGCGGGCCCGGCGGACCGCTGGATAGAGTGGCCGGCCATGGGGAACGGGGAGGGGCCCGCCGCCGTGTCGGAACACGGCGTCCAGGGCGGCACACAGACCACCTGGCAGGCGCCGAGCGCGATCGAGCGGGAGCTGTACGAGGCGAAGGCGCGCGGCGACTGGTCGGCGTACTTCGATGTGCTGGCGCGCGCCGAACTCTTCGTCGCCGATGCGTACTCCCGCCTTCAGGCGCGCCCCGGGACGGTGTTGTTCACCCCGTACTGGTATCCCCAGGTGCAGGCCAACTGCCTGCCCATCTTCACCGAGGGCATGCTCCCCGCGCCCCATCCGGAGACCGTCTATCTCTCCTACTCCCTGGGGTGGTTCGCCACGGAGTGGGAGCCCGGCGATCCGCCGTGGATCGTGGTCAACCCCGGCAGTCCGTGTGAGACGTTCTTCCCGACCTCCCCGGCGCACCGCGCCCTGTGGAGCGGCCACGCCGAACACGCCGCCGATGGCGAAGGCCGCGCACACGCGCCCATGGAATTGCGCGGGCTGCGGGTGGGCGGGCCGACGCAGGGCCCGGTGGCCCATGGACTGGCCTGCGGGGCACTGCTGTTCGTCAAGAACGGCGAGCTGTGGAACGCCATGGCCTACCACGGCGGCGGATACACCCGCGAGCGGAGCCGGCTCAAGGAGTGGTGGGGCATCACCGGCCGGGAGGAGTGGCAGCGCATCCAGGAGCTGCTGCTGAGCGCCGAACTGATCAGCGGTGTCTGGGAGTTCGCGCTCGGGGTGCGCCGAACCCTGGCCCTGGACTTCGCCGGCCCGGTCGGGGTGGACCACTGGCGGACGGTGGCCGAGCGGGTGCTGCGGCGCACCGACGCCGAGCCCGGCGAGGTCCGGATCACCCCCGACGGGGTCACCAAGGCGGAGCCCCGGGACAGCGCGGAGGTGGAGGCGCAGGTGGCGGGCGTGCAGCGGCTCATCGGCCGGATCGCCCGCTATGAGGCCCGGTTCCGCGCGGACGGCCTGATCGCCGAGGGAAAGTTCGTCCGCACGGTGGAGGCGTGGGACTACGGGCGGGCCTCCGGGATGGCCCGCTGGGGGCTCGCCGCACATTTCTGCTCCCTCGACGAGGCCGAGCGCGCGGTGCTGCGCGCGGGACGGTCGGCGCAGGCCAACTACCGCTCCTGGGAGGAGTTCTCCGCCGCGTACATCCTCGGGCGGTGTCTCCACTTCGACGACGAGGAGTTCGGTGAGTGGTACGAGGACATGCTCACCGCGCATCGCATCCTCACCACCGATCCGGAGAGCCCCTGGCTCACCCTTCCCTGGAAGTGATCCCGGTGGGACCGGGCGTCAGCGGGCGCCGACGCGGTCCTCGGCCAGCACCCGGGCCATGGTGCGCTCGGCCAGGGCGGTGATGGTGACGAACGGGTTGACGCCGATGGAGCCCGGGATGAGGGATCCGTCGGTCACATAGAGGCCGTCGTAGCCGGTCACCCGGCCGTACGGGTCGGTGGCCCGGCCCAGGACACAGCCGCCCAGGGGGTGGTAGCAGAAGTCGTCGGCGATGGCCCGGGTGTCGCCGAAGAGGTCATAGCGGTAGATGGTGGCGTTGGCATAGTTGACGCGGTCGAAGAGCGCCTTGGCCGCGGCGACGGACGGCGCGCTCTGGGCGCGGGTCCAGTCGAGCACGGCGGCGTCCTTGGCCGCGTCATAGGTGAAGGTGGCGCGCTCGGGGTTCCGGGTGATGGCGAGGTAGAGGCTGACCCAGGTCTCGAGGCCGGCCGGCAGCGGGGCGATCTCGGCGAAGACCGGGTTGGCGGTGTTGGACCAGTCGTCGATCGCCATCACCGGGATGGTGGACTGACGGGCACCGGTCGGGTGCCACACATGGTTGGCGCGGCCGAGCATGACATTGCCGTTGCCGCCCCAGCCCCGGCCGACCTCCTCGCTCAGCTCGGGCAGGGCGCCGGTCTCACGGGCGCGCAGCAGAAGTTCGGTGGTGCCGAGGCTGCCCGCGCCGAGGAAGAGCGAACCGCAGGTGATCTCGTCGGTGGAGACGACGGTGCCGGTGGTGTCGACGCGCTCCACGGTGAGGACATAGCTGCCGTCGGGCGCCCGCCGCAGGGCCCGGGCGCGGCTGAGGGTGTGCAGGGTGACCTGGCCGGTGCCGAGCGCGGCCGCGAGATAGGTCTTGTCGAGGCTGCGCTTGCCGAAGTTGTTGCCGTAGATGACCTCCTGGGCGAGCGCGGACTTGGTCGCCGTTCCGTCGGCCTCGCGCCGCATGTAGTCGAAGTCGTAGACATTGGGCATGAAGACGGTCTTCAGGCCCGCCCTGGCCGCCTGGTCGCGGGCGACGCGGGCGTAGGTGTACCACTCCGTGGCCTCGAACCACGCGGAGGGCACGGTGTTGGCGCCGAGCATGCGGTTGGCCAGCGGGAAGTAGGTGTCGTACATCGGGTCCGCGGCCACCTGCGGCAGCATCTGCTGGAAGTACGAGCGCGACGGGGTGACCGCGATACCACCGTTGACCAGCGAACCGCCGCCGACCCCGCGCCCCACGTAGACGGACATGCCGGGGAAGCGGACGCGGTCCAGGACGCCGGGGTAGGGGGTGATGTCCTTGTTGATGACGTCCAGCCACAGAAAGGTGGACAGGGGCG
Source organism: Streptomyces violaceusniger Tu 4113 (assembly GCF_000147815.2). Lineage (NCBI taxonomy): Bacteria > Bacillati > Actinomycetota > Actinomycetes > Kitasatosporales > Streptomycetaceae > Streptomyces > Streptomyces violaceusniger. The sequence continues at coordinate 5,714,487 of NC_015957.1, forward strand.
CCTCGGTTCTGGTCTTGAACCACATGGAGCGCTGATCGGGGGCGGTCATCGAACAGTGGACCCGGCCGTCGGGACCCGGGGTGTCCCATAACCGCCCCATCTCCACGACGAGGGTTCTGATGCCCGCCTCACCGAGCCGGAGCGCGGCCACGGCCGCGCCGTAGCCCGAGCCGACGACGACGGCGGGGAAGTGGTCGGCGCGCTGGGCGGCGGCCGCCGGGGTGAGGCCGATGCGGGTGAGTCCGAGGGCCGCCGCGCTCTGCAGGGCGGCCAGACCGAGAATGTGACGACGCGTCAGGTCTGCTGTCATGGCGGCATGATGGGCGGAGTCGCCAGATCTCGCCATGGCACGGCACAAGGTCCTTTTCAGCGGTCATTTTCGGCACCTGAGGGTTTGCGCAAATTATTGTGATTTACCCATTACGTCGCACCCGCGCTCCTCGATCCCAGCGTTCGAAACGGCGTTCCGGGTCCATGTACGGCGTCACCCGGCGCGGCCACAGGGTCGCTCTCCGTATCCGCTGCGACCATGGACGACAAGGACCCGGTTGCCATCCCGCACCCCATCCACGAGAACTCGATCACACCCCGGGCGTCCTGCGTGGGACGCGGCAGTAGTGTTCGCCGACAAGCGTGTGTTGTAGGTACCGGGCAGGTAGAAGGGATCGGGCATGTTCCGCAAGGTGCTGGTCGCCAATCGTGGAGAGATCGCCATTCGCGCCTTCCGCGCCGGCTATGAGCTGGGCGCGAGAACCGTAGCCGTGTTCCCGCACGAGGACCGCAACTCGCTGCATCGGCTCAAGGCCGATGAGGCGTATGAGATCGGTGAGCCGGGCCATCCGGTGCGGGCCTATCTCTCCGTCGAGGAGATCGTCCGCGCGGCGCGCAGTGCGGGCGCGGACGCCGTCTATCCCGGATATGGCTTTCTGTCCGAGAACCCCGATCTCGCACGTGCGTGCGAAGAGGCGGGGATCACGTTCGTGGGGCCCAGCGCGCAGATCCTGGAGCTCACCGGGAACAAGGCGCGCGCGGTGGCCGCGGCCCGTGCGGCCGGGGTGCCGGCGCTCGGCTCCTCCGAGCCGTCGACCGATGTGGACGAGCTGGTCCGGGCCGCGGACGAGCTCGGCTTCCCGGTGTTCGTCAAGGCCGTCGCCGGTGGCGGCGGGCGCGGGATGCGCAGGGTCGAGAACCGGGAGACGCTGCGTGAGTCCATCGAGGCGGCGGCGCGGGAGGCCGAGTCCGCCTTCGGCGATTCCACGGTCTTCCTGGAGAAGGCGGTGGTGGAGCCCCGCCATATCGAGGTGCAGATCCTCGCCGACGGGCAGGGCGATGTCATCCATCTGTTCGAACGCGACTGCTCGGTGCAGCGGCGCCACCAGAAGGTGATCGAGCTGGCGCCGGCGCCCAACCTCGATCCGGAGCTGCGGGCGCGGATCTGCGACGACGCGGTGAAGTTCGCCCGGCAGATCGGCTATCGCAACGCCGGCACGGTGGAGTTTCTGCTCGACCGCGAGGGCCGCCATGTGTTCATCGAGATGAATCCGCGGATCCAGGTCGAGCATACGGTGACCGAGGAGATCACCGATGTCGATCTGGTCCAGTCGCAGTTGCGGATCGCCGCCGGCCAGACGCTGTCCGACCTCGGCCTCACCCAGGACAGCGTGTATGTGCGGGGTGCGGCGCTGCAGTGCCGGATCACCACCGAGGACCCGGCCAACGGCTTCCGCCCGGACACCGGAATGATCAGCGCATATCGCTCCCCGGGCGGCTCCGGCATCCGGCTGGACGGTGGCACCACCCACTCCGGTGCGGAGATCAGCGCCCACTTCGATTCGATGCTGGTCAAGCTGACCTGCCGGGGGCGGGACTTCGCGACCGCGGTCGGCCGCGCCCGGCGTGCGGTGGCCGAGTTCCGCATCCGCGGCGTATCCACGAACATCCCCTTCCTCCAGGCGGTGCTGGACGATCCGGACTTCCGGGCCGGACAGGTCACCACGTCGTTCATCGAGCAGCGGCCGCATCTGCTGACCGCGCGGCACTCCGCCGACCGCGGTACCAAGCTGCTCACCTATCTCGCCGATGTCACGGTGAACAAGCCGCACGGCGAGCGGCCCCATCTGATCAACGCGAGCACCAAGCTGCCCCCGGTGCCGGACACCGCGCCGCCCGCCGGCTCCAAGCAGCGGCTCACCGAGCTGGGCCCGGAGGGTTTCGCGCGATGGCTGCGCGAGTCGCCCACGATCGGGGTCACCGACACCACCTTCCGGGACGCGCATCAGTCGCTGCTGGCCACCCGGGTCCGCACCAGGGACCTGCTGGCCGTGGCCCCGGTGGTGGCCCGGAGCGTGCCGCAACTGCTGTCGCTGGAGTGCTGGGGCGGGGCCACCTACGACGTGGCGCTGCGCTTCCTCGCCGAGGACCCGTGGGAGCGGCTGGCCAAGCTGCGCGAGGCGGTGCCCAACATCTGTCTGCAGATGCTGCTGCGCGGCCGCAACACGGTGGGCTACACGCCGTACCCGACCGAGGTGACCACCGCCTTCGTACAGGAGGCCACGGCCACCGGAATCGACATCTTCCGGATCTTCGACGCGCTGAACGACATCGGGCAGATGCGGCCCGCGATCGACGCGGTACGGGAGACCGGCTCGGCGATCGCCGAGGTGGCGCTCTGCTACACCTCCGACCTGTCCGACCCCTCGGAGCAGCTCTACACCCTCGACTACTATCTGCGGCTCGCCGAGCAGATCGTGGACGCGGGCGCGCATGTGCTGGCCATCAAGGACATGGCGGGGCTGCTGCGCGCCCCGGCCGCGGCCACACTGGTCTCCGCGCTGCGCAGGGAGTTCGACCTGCCGGTGCACATCCACACCCATGACACCGCGGGCGGCCAGCTCGCCACCTATCTCGCGGCGGTCCAGGCCGGTGCGGACGCGGTGGACGGCGCGGTGGCCTCCATGGCGGGCACCACCTCCCAGCCGTCGCTGTCGGCGATCGTGGCCGCCACCGACCACTCCGACCGGCCGACCGGGCTCGACCTCGAGGCGATCGGCGGCCTGGAGCCGTACTGGGAGGCGGTGCGCAAGATCTACGCACCGTTCGAGGCGGGCCTCGCCTCGCCGACCGGGCGGGTGTACCACCATGAGATCCCCGGCGGTCAGCTGTCCAATCTGCGCACCCAGGCCATCGCGCTCGGCCTCGGCGACCGGTTCGAGGAGATCGAGGCGATGTACACCGCCGCGGACCGGATGCTGGGCCATCTGGTGAAGGTCACCCCGTCGTCGAAGGTGGTCGGCGATCTCGCGCTGCACCTGGTGGGGGCGGGGGTGTCGCCGGAGGACTTCGAGGCGGATCCGGGCCGGTACGACATCCCGGACTCGGTCATCGGGTTCCTCCGCGGCGAGCTGGGCAATCCGCCGGGCGGCTGGCCCGAGCCGTTCCGCAGCAAGGCGCTGGAGGGCCGCGCCGCCGCCAAGCCGACGGCCGCAGAGCTGTCCACGGAGGACCGGGAGCTGCTGGAGAAGGATCCGCGGGCGACGCTGAACCGGCTGCTGTTCCCCGGTCCGACCAAGGAGTTCGAGGCGCGTCGGCAGGCCCATGGCGACACCAGCGTGCTGGACAGCAAGGACTTCTTCTACGGGCTGCGCCCGCGGCAGGAGTACACGGTGGACCTCGAGCCCGGGGTCCGGCTGCTGATCGAGCTGGAGGCCATCGGCGACGCCGACGAGCGCGGTATGCGCACGGTGATGGCCTCGCTGAACGGGCAGTTGCGCCCGGTCCAGGTGCGGGACAACTCCGCGGCCTCCGACGTACCGGCCACCGAGAAGGCCGACCGGAGCAACCCCGGCCATGTGGCGGCGCCCTTCGCGGGTGTGGTGACGCTGGCGGTGACCGAGGGCGATCAGGTGGAGGCCGGTGCCACCGTGGCGACGATCGAGGCGATGAAGATGGAGGCCACCATCGCGGCCCCGAAGAGCGGGACCGTGTCGCGCATCGCCATCAGCGCGATCCAGCAGGTGGAAGGCGGCGATCTGCTGGTCGCTCTCACCTGAGCCGACAGCGTCGACGAGCCGCCGCCACCGGTCCCCGGCCCTCGGGTCAGGGGTGCTCGGTGGCGGCGGCTTCGTATGCCCGCAGAAAGGTGTCCACCGCGGACCGGGCGACCGTGCGCGTCTCGGCCGCGGAGACCTTGCGGGTGCCCAGCCGGGACCGCGCCTCCATGGGGCCGGTGAGCAGCGCGAGCAACTGCTCCGCGGCCTGCGCCGGATCACCCGGCCGCAGCCCCCCGGCCAGCGACAGCCGGGCCAGCCGGTCCGCCAGCGCCTCACCGAGCCGGATGGCCGTACGCCCCTGGACGATCTCGATCAGATCGGGGAAGTCGGCCGCCTGGGCGTAGGTGAGCCGCCGCAGGGCACGGGAACGCTCCCCGCAGCACACCTGGAGCATGCGGTACGCCATGTCCTCCAGAGCGGCGCGCAGATCGTCCCCGGGCTCGCGCAGCCGCTCGACGACGGCGAGGTTCTCCGCCATCACGGCGTCGGCCGCGGCCTCCATGGCATGGCGGAACAGGGTCTCCTTGTCGGTGAGGTGGTTGTACACCGTGGGCTTGGCGACACCCGCCTCATCCGCGATGTCCTGGACGCACGCCTGTCCGTAGCCCCGCCGGGCGAAGACGGTGAAGGCGGCGTCAAGGATCGCCTGCCGCTTGTCGATACGCCCTCGCGAGACCTTCCGCCCGGACGAGGCTGTCACTGCCGTCATCGGCGCATCGTATCTCACAACACGCCGTACTGAACTCGTCGGTTCAGATTTCCCAACCCCCTTGCCCATTGACGCGACTGGACATTAATTTGAACCAGCCAGTTCATCTGCCAACTTATCCACGAGGGGAACTCCCCATGCTGCTCAACGTGTTGCGGTTCAGCTTCAAGGACGGCACGACCCAGGAGGACAAGGCCAGGGTTCTGGCGGCAATGCGCCGTACGGGCGCGCTGGAGCCGGTCGCGTTCTCCACCGTCGGCCAGTTCCTCGGCGACTCGGCCGAGGGCTTCACCCATGCCTACTGCGCGGCGGTGGCCGATCTGGCGGCACTGGACCGGTATCTGCATGACCCGTTGCACATCGCGGGCGACGACGAGATCCTTCCTCATCTCGCGAAGCTCTCGGCGTTCCAGCTGTCGGACGACATGGACCCCGCGCTCGGCGAACAGGTCATGGGGATGCATCTGAAGAAGGTGGCGATGCACCCGCAGTGGGGTCAGGCGCTCGACGCGATCTCCGACCTCGGCGGCCCGTCCGGGAGCTCCTCCACCGGCTGACCTCGGGTGGCCGCGCCGCCGCACGGCCCGACAGTCTGGTGGCCGGTAGCGCACCGGCCGCGGCCACGGCCGCGAGAGCCGTCAGCGCCGGCCCCATCGCCGAGAGGAAGCCGTCGGCCGCCCAGCCCGGCCCGTCGCCGGGCGGCCGTCCGGTGGTGCCGCCCGGTCCGGCCACGCTCATCAGCGTGGTCGCGGCGGCGACCCCCAGCGCGGGGCCGATGTTCATGGCGGTCTGCTGGAGCCCGCCCGCCACCCCGGCGGTGTCCACGGACGCGTGGCGCACGACGACGGTGGTCGCGGTGACCATCACGGTGGCGAAACCCGCGCCCAGCACGAGAAAGCATCCACCGATCGCCTCGGCGCCCGAGCCCCGGCCGAGACGGGACATCAGCAGCACACCGGCCGCCACCAGAACCATCCCCGCAACCGCAGTCCGGCGGGGTCCCTGACGGCGCCTCAGCAGTGCCGCCACCGGTGCGTGCAGGACGTGCTCGCGCTGGATCCGCTCGCCAGCGGGCTGAGGGCGCTCCCGCTGGCGGTGATGATGGTGCTGGGCGTGGTCAGCGCCCCGCCGACCAGGGGGCCTGCCGCGGCCGCCAGCCCGATGGCGCCGGTCCGCACCGCGAGGGGCCTGCCGAGCAGGTCGGGCGGATACGCGGCGCGCAGCATCCCGAGGGTGGCGGGTTGCAGCAGCGCCCCGAAGACCCCCTGGGCGACCCGCAGCCCGATCACCCAGCCGATGCCGCCCGCGAGCCCGATGCCCGCCGAGGCGGCGCCGAAGCCCAGCATCCCGATGGCGAAGACGCGCCGATGGCCGTGGCGGTCGCCGAGGCGGCCCGCGAACACCAGCAGACTCGCCACGGCGATCAGATATCCGGTACTGGTCCACTGGACCTGGGCGAACGTGGCATGGAGGTCCCGCTGCAGACGGGGCTGGGCGACGGTCAGCACGGTGCTGTCCAGGGCGACGATCACGGCCCCGGTGACACTGCCGACGAGGGTGAGGCGTCGTGCACGCGGGGCGCTCATCGGGCCTCCGGGCCGAGGTGCGCGTCGAGCGCGGCACGCAGCAGCGGCTCGGCGTCATCCACTCCCACCGCGAGCTGAAGGCTGCCCCAGCCCCACAGTTGGGCGATGCCGTGCAGATTCGCCCACAGCGCGCCCGCGACGATCCGTGGCTCCGCGCCGGAGTCCGGCCGCACCCTGGCCACCAGGTCGACGAGGGTGGCGAAAAGCGGCAGGCTCGTCTCCCGCAGGCCGAGCTGGTTGCTCTCCAGGAGATCGTGACGGAACATCAGCTCGAACATGCCACGGTTGGTCAGCGCGAAGTCGAGACAGCTCCGCGCCAGAGCCGTCAACTGCCCGCGTGGATCGCCCTCATGAGCGGCGATGGCCGCACCGGCCTGGTCGGCCAGGCGCTCGAAGCCGCGGCGCGCGATGGCGGACAGCAGGGCCAGATGCGTCGGGAAGTAGCGCCGCGGCGCCCCGTGGGACACCCCGGCCCGACGGGCGATCTCCCGCAGCGAAAGGGCCTGCGCCCCCTCCGCCTCCACCAGCCCCACTCCGACGTCCACCAATCGGGACCGGAGACCCGAGTCCTGCTCACGCTCATCCATAGACACTGTCTACCAGAGAGGAGTAGACAGTGTCTACGCGTTCAAAATGACGAATGAATGCCCATCATCAGAGACCAGAGGACCTGCGAAGCACCCAAAAAGGGGCACGCATGTTCATCTACGTGAATGTCATTCTGAGGTAAAGAACCGCCCGTGAGCCTTGACGGTCCATTTGGTCCGGTCCAATGTGCGTGGTGCGCCATGAGCACGCCACTCCTTTACCGAATCAGGAAGGAAGTCAACGACCATGGCAGAACCCCTCGTTCCGCGCTCGTTAAGCCGCCGCCGGGTCCTCGGCTCGATGGCCGCGGCCGCCGTCGGAACACCGATCGCCCTCGGGCAACTGACCTCGGGGGCCGCCCCGGCCTCCGCCGCCTCCCGGGCCGCGGCCGCGCAGTTGCTCTGGCATCCGGACCCGTCCAGCGCCGGGCTCAAGGCGTTCGAGGGCATCGAGGCCGACCGCGGCAACGCACACCCCGACCGGGACTATGTGGTCGTCGAGGGCGGCGACCACTACCGCTTCAACATCTGGAAGGACGACCGGGACACCACAGGTGGCGGCGACCGCCAGCGCACCGAGTCCAAGGGCATGGTGCAGGACGGCACCGCCCTGAAGATGCGCGACGGTGAGACATGGACCATCAGCTACGAGATGTTCATGCCCACCTCGCTGCACGGCACCAGCAAGTTCACGCACATCTTCCAGACCAAGACCCCGGCGGACAACGGCGGTCCGTACATCACTCTGGACCTGGGCCGCAGCGGCAGCACGGAAACGCTGCGGGCCCGTGCGTACGCCAACTCCGGCTCACCGGACATCGCCTCGACCAATCTGTCGCCGCTGCGCAACAAGTGGATCACCATCGAGTGGACGCTCACCATCGGCTCGAAGGGCAAGGCGGCCTTCGTGGCCCGCAACGGCACCGGGCCCGGCGCCCCGGTCGCGGTCCAGGGCAGCATGTCCAATGTGAAGATGCCGGACCAGGACGACTACCAGCGGCCCAAGTGGGGCATTTACCGCTCGGTCGAGAGCGCCTCGTCGGACATCCTCGACACCTATCTGCTGTTCCGGAACTTCCAGGCGTCCAAGGCATAGCCGGCGGCCGCTCCCGTGGCGAGACACACCCGCGGCGGTGACACGGGGCCGGTGGCGCCCCGGCCCCGCGTCACCGGCCGTCGGACACGTCGGATAGGCCGGATACGTCGGATGCACTGAACGCGCCGGATACGCCGGACACCGGCAGGTGGCGCGCCACGGAGGCGTTGAGCCGCTTCAGGAACTCCGTCAGCCGGGCGAGGTCCTCGTCCGGCCAGTCCACGATGGCCTCGCCCAGCAGCCGTGTCCGCCGCTCGGCCGCCAGCGCGACATGGCGGCGCCCGGCGTCGGTCAGCTCCACCCTCCGTATCCGCCGGTCCACGGTGTCCCGGACCCGGGTCACCAGCCCTGCCGCCGTCAGCCGGTCGACGACGCGCACGGCGCGGGCCCGGTCGGTCAGCAGCAGGGCGGCGATGTCGGACACCGCGGGGCCGGGCGGGGAGCTGGCCTCGACGAAGCGCAGCACCCGGTAACCGGTGGGGGTGACATCCGTGGGCAGCCCGCCCAGAAAGCGCTCACGTACCAGCGGTCCGTACAGCCCGAACCGGGCGGGCCGCAGCTCCCGCAGCACCGCGTCCAGCCCGCGCAGCTCTTCGTCCCGATCGTTCACAGGGACCAGCGTGCTGCGCCGCCACCGCCCCTGGCAACGCACATCCGCCACCGTCCACCGAGATGGTTGTCCGGGTTCGCCGTCCGGTCGTCCGGCGGTAGCCCACCGTGCCGCGGTGTTCACGGCGCCACGGTGTCAGGCGGCGGCGAGCGCGTGGGAGCTTCGCCCCATGACGACGACACCGAAGACCACGGGCAGCACACCGCCGGAGTCCCGGGTGAGCCGCCGGGGGCTGCTGGGCGCGGCCGGCGCGGCGGCGGCCGGTGCGGGCGCCTTGATGTCCCAGCAGGAGGCGGTGGCGGCCTCGCCCATGCTGTGGACCCGGCCGGAGCGCTCCGGGATGCCGCCGGTGAGCGGGCTGCATCTGCAGTTCGGGGCCGACGCCGCCCGGGAGGTCGTGGTGTCCTGGCGGACACCGGTCCCGGTGAGACGGCCACGTGTCATGTTCGGCACCCCGGCCCATGGCATGGGCACCGAGGTCACCGCGCGGACCACCTCCTACCAGGACGCCAAATCCCAGCAGCGCATCTACGTCCAGCACGCCCGGCTGAGCCGGCTGCGCCCCGGCACCGGCTATGTCTACGCCGCCGTCCACGACGGGGCGACCCCGGAGGCGGGGTCGTTCCTGACCGGGCCGAGTGGCCGGGCACCGTTCACCTTCACCAGTTTCGGCGACCAGGGCACGCCCACGGTGGGCAAGCTGAACGGCCCCAAGCCGCCGAAGATCACCGAGAAGCTCACCTATCTCAACGACAACCTGGGCTCGCCGTACGCCAATGACGTGACCACCGCCGTCGAGCGGGTCGCGCCGCTGTTCCATCTCATCAACGGCGATCTGTGCTACGCCGATCTGTCCGAGGACCGGCTGCGCACCTGGTCGGACTGGTTCGACATGACCAGCCGGTCCTCGCGGTTCCGGCCGTGGATGCCCGCGGCCGGCAACCACGAGAACGAGCTGGGCAACGGGCCGATCGGGTTCGCCGCCTACCAGGCGTACTTCTCGCTGCCCGGCAACGGAGGCGACGCCGAGACCCAGGGGCTGTGGTACGCCTTCACCGTAGGCTCGGTGCGCGTCGTGAGCCTGGCCAATGACGACGTGGCCTATCAGGACGCCGGGAACACGTATGTGCGGGGCTATTCCGGCGGGGCCCAGCGGCGCTGGCTGGAGGCCGAGCTCGCCCGGGCCCGGGCCGACCGGGACCTCGACTGGATCGTGGTCGTCATGCACCAGGTGGTCGTCTCCACGGCCGACCACCCGGGCAACGGCGCCGACCTCGGCATCCGGCAGGAGTGGCTGCCGCTCTTCGACACCTACGGCGTCGACCTGGTCGTCTGCGGCCATGAACACCACTACGAGCGCTCCCACCCGATCCGTGGCCGGGAGCCCAACGACACCATGACGCCGACCCCCGCCGCCACCCGGACCGATCTGGTGGACACCACCGAGGGAACCGTCCATATGGTCATCGGTGGCGGTGGCACCTCGGTCCCGTCGATGGACGTCCTGTTCGACACCCCGCGGTGCAATGTCATCACCAGTGTCGGAACCACCGGTGCGAATGGCCATAAGACCCCGGTCTATGTGACGGAGGCGGCCCCGTGGTCGGCGGTGCGCGACCGGGTCAACCCCTACGGCTTCGCCGCGTTCTGTGTCGACCCCGGCACCGAACCGGGCGGCCTCACCACGATGTCGGTGACCTATTACGCGGTCACCGGGCTCTACGGCCGTATCGAACCGGTGGACACCTTCACGCTCCGGCGGACCCGCGGCGACGGTGAGGGCATGAGGTGATCCGTATCGGGAACGCGGGAGGGCATGCAGAAGCTGAACCGATGGGAACGGGCGATAGAGCGCTGGGAGGAATCGCTGCTGGCCAAGGTGGTCCGCAGCGAGCCCGTGGAACTCCTCGGCGCGCTCAAACGTGAATGCGACAGCCACGCCGTGGTGTGCGGACCGACCCGGGTGGTCGTGCCCAACGTCTACGACGTCGAGCTGGCCGACGCGGTCCATGAAGAGCTCACCCGGCGTGGCTGTCAGGTGGGACAGGAGCTGACGGACCGTCTGGTGCGTCATGCGGAGGACAAGGGCTATGAGTGGGCCGGCCCGCTCACCGTGCGCGTCTCCCGGTCCGGCCGGGTGCCCAACGGCAGGTACCGGGTGGCGGGCCGGCCCATGGCCCATATCCGCGCGGACACGTTCGCCGACGCGCCGGCCTGGTGACGAGCTTGTGCGTGGTGGGCGGCCGACCCTGAAAGACCCGAGCCTGGTCTGACGGTGTCGGGGTCTCATGCGCCCACTGTGCGGCGGCCCGGCCAAGAGCGGAAAAAGCTTGCGGAAGGCGCAAGCCTGCTCCATGACCGACAATCTCAATGCCGTCCTCGACGTGGTCGGGCCACAGCCGCGCGCCATCCGCAAGCAGCACGGATCGCGCTGGAGCAGCTCGCGGAGCTGACGGGCATGTCCGTCAGCACGCTGTCCAGGATCGAATCGGGCCGGCGGCGCCCGACGCTGGCCGTGCGTCGGTGTGAACCCAGGGGCGCACGGTGACGGTGGAGTGAACCGGAGGGCGGCGATAGGCGGGTGGAATCGGGACCGGTCCCCGGGACCCGGGTCTACGGTTCCCGCCATGCGGATCACATGGAGACTCGTCCTCGGCTTCCTCGCCGTCTCGGTCCTCGCACTCCTGGCCGCCCTGGCGAGTCCGTCGTGGCCCCGGGAGCGGGGCGCGGACGGCGGCTCGGGCGCCGCCGCGCCGACGGGGTCGCCCGCCACCGTGCGGGGCGCCGCGCCCTGCACCCTGCACGCCACCACCCCACGGGAAGCGGCGCGCCGGGCGAAGCCGGGCGACACGGTCTGCTTCGACGGCGATCTGTCCCGGCAGCGGCTGGTCATCACCAGGGGCGGAAGCCGGGAACACCCGATCACCTACGCCGGGGGCGGGGACGCCGTGGACGGCATCACCATCGAGGCCGACGATGTGATCGTCGAGGGGTTCCGGTCCGTCCGCCCGGAGGCGCCCGGGATCGAGCTGACCGGCCACCGCGTCACCGTGCGGAACAACACCGTGATCGGCCCGCGGGGCGGGGACGGCGACGGTATCCGGTTCTTCGGCGACGACCTGACCATCGCGCACAACACCGTCCGCGACACCGACAACAGTCATGGCCGGCACGCCGACTGCATGCAGACGTTCGCCAGCGACACTCCGCCCAGCCATCGCGTGCGGATCGAGGACAACCGCTGCGAGAAGGTGGACAACATGTGCCTGATGGCCGAGGGCCCGAACGACGGCGAGGGCGACGGCCGGGGCACCACCTCCGACTTCACCATCAGAGGCAACCACTGCGAGACGCTGCGCGCCTCCCAGGCCCTGATGTTCGAGGACGTGCAGAACGCCACCATCACCGGCAATGTGTTCGCCGCCCCCACCGACCACGCCATCGGCCTCGCCTACCACTCGACCGGCGCCCGGGTCGACGGCAACACCCTCCACTCCGGTATCCGCTACGAGGTGGGCATCGACGATTCGTCCAGGGCGGGTTACCGGGGCCCCGAGCCGGGCGGACTGCCGTAGGAGCCTCTGGGAGGAGGGGCCAGGGGGGGCGGGGGCCCGGGGTTCTCCCGCTCCCCCCGGTGAGCGGGACGCCCGGTCATGTGGCGCCCGCCGCGTCGCGTGCCGCCGCCAGATCGGCCACCAGGCGTTCCTCGACCGGGACGCCGGAGTCGGAGTACTGCCCGGACAGACACACCGGGCCCGTGTAGCCGAGCTCCGCCAAGTGGCCGAGCGCCGCCGACCAGTCGGCCAGCCCGTCGGGGCCCGGCACGAACCAGGGTTTCCAGTGCCCGCCGACGGCTCCGGCTGCCGGTTCGGTGCGCACATGGATGACGTTCTTGAGGTTGACGATGCCGAGCCGCTCGGCGACCAGGGGCAGGGTGACCCGCGGATCGTCGCCCGCCAGCGCGTCATGGGCGGCGTCCCAGATCACCCGGAAGTGCGGGGCCGGCAGGCCGTCGAGGAGGTCCATCACCCCCAGTGCGGAGGACACATAGCGCCCGTGGTGCGGCTGCACCCCGACCTGGACGCCGTACCGCTCCGCGAGGGGCGCCGCGTCCTCCAGCCGCTTCCGTACCCGGCGGACCGAGGCGGCATAGCCGTCGGGGCCCAGCTCGGCCATGACCCGGATCATCGGCACCCCCGCCTCCCGGCAGGCCGCGAAGACGGGTTCGCCGAGATCGCCGGCGACGCTGATCGCCTCGACGCCCTCGGCCCGCAGCCGCGCGGTGAACTCCGGCAGCAGCCGTCCGGCCTCGGCCGGGGTGACGTAGGCGGTGTCCCGGACCGGGATCTCGGCACCGGCGAAACCGAGGCCGGAGATCAGCGGGCCCAGGGTTTCGCCGGGCAGTGCGGACCACGGTTTGGTGAAGACGGACCAGAGAAATGTCATGGTGTCAGCGGCCTCCGAGCCCGCTCATGGTGATGCCTTTGACGAACCAGCGCTGGGTGAGGAAGAAGAGCACGATGAGCGGCACGGTGGTGATGGCGGCCGCCATCAGCAGCAGATTCCACTGGGTGCCGTTGGTGGACTGGAACACCTGGAGGCCGACCGCCGCGGTCCTGGTGGAGTCGCTGTTGGATATCACCAGCGGCCAGAGCAGGTTGTTCCACTGGCTGATGAACTTGAACACCGCGAGGGTGGCGATCGCCGGGACGGCGAGCGGGATGATGATCCGGACGAAGGTCTGCCAGCGGTTCGCCCCATCCAGGCGGGCGGCTTCCTCGTAGTCGCGGGGAACGCCCAGGAAGAACTGACGGAGCAGGAACACCCCGAGCGCGGTGAAGGCGTGCGGCAGGATCATCCCGGGCCAGGTGTCCACTCCGTGCATCTTCGCCACCAGGATGAACTGCGGGATCAGCGTGACCTGCGAGGGGATCATCAAGGTGGTCAGATACACACCGAACAGCACGCTGCGGCCGCGGAAGCGGAGCCGGGCGAAGGCGTACGCGGCCAGCGCCGCGGTGGCCGTCTCCAGAAGTGCCGTACCGCCGGCGAAGATGATGGTGTTCAGCAGATAGCGGCCCAGGGGGACGAGGTCGAAGGCGCGGCCGATGTTCTCCGGATGCCAACTGCCGGGCCACAGCGACGGCCGCGCCGCCATCGACTCGGTGTCGGACTGGAAGGCCACCAGCACCATCATCACGATGGGGGTGAGGGTGACCGCGGTGACCAGGAAACAGGTGAACACCAGCAGCCGCCGGGCCGCCACGGGCGAGCGGCGCAGCGCCGCGAGCGCGGGAACGTCAGAGGTCATAGTGCACCAGCCTCCGCTGGAGCAGGAACTGCGCCGCGGTGATGACCACGATGAACGCGAACAGCACCATCGATTGCGCGGCCGCGTAGCCCTGCTCGTAGTTCTCGAATCCGGTCCGGTAGATGTACATCACGAGCGTGGTGGTGCTGGTTCCCGGCCCGCCGTCGGTCATCACCAGGGCCTGGTCGAAGACCTGGAAGGAGCCGATGATCGAGGTGACGACGGTGAAGAACACCGAGGGCGACAGCAGGGGCAGCGTCACCTCGCGGAAGGTCCGCCAGGGCGAGGCCCCGTCCACCTTGGCGGCCTCGTAGAGCTGTTGCGGAATGGCCTGCAGCCCGGCGAGGAAGATCACCATGCCGAAGCCGAAGCTCTTCCAGACACTCATCACGATCAGGGCGGGCATGGCCCAGTCGTCCGAGATCAGCCAGGCCGGCCCGTCGATCCCGAAGACCCCGAGCACCGCGTTGATCAGCCCGTCGTGCGGGATGTAGAGCCAGACCCAGACGAAGGCCACCGCCACGGTGATCGTCGCGTAGGGCAGCAGAAGCAGCGACCGGAACACCGCCATGCGCCGCAGCCCCTGATTGAGCAGCAGCGCCAGTCCCAGGCTGACCAGCAGCGTCAGCGGCACACTGACGAAGGTGAAGTACGCGGTGTTGCCGAGCGCCGACCAGAAGGTGTCGTCCGGTCCGAGCCGGGTGAAGTTGTCCAGTCCGATGAAGCGGGGCGGGCTGAACAGATTCCAGTCCAGAGTTGAGATCACTCCGGCCGCGATGACCGGTCCGGCGGTGAAGACCAGGAATCCGGCCAGGCTCGGCAGGAGGAACAGCCAGGCGGCGAGCGTCTCCGAGCCGTGCCGCCGGGACCGGCGGCCACGGAGCGGGCCACGCGGTGTTCGCCGTGGCGTCGCGGTCGCCGCGGTGCGGGTTGGGGCAGCCATCGTGATCCTCCCTCAGGTGGCCTGGCGGACGGCGTCCCGGTGCTGGCGCATCAGGGCGTTCAGCCGTGGCATGACACCGTCGATCGCGTCGCCGGCGCTCCTCTGGCCGAGGAAGGCCCGGGGCAGGTCCTGGGCCAACAGCAGCCGGACGCGGTTCCAGTTGGTGGTGACGTCGAAGGGATGGCCACCGGCCACCTCGCCCTTGAGGATCCGCTGGACGATGCCGAGGTTGGCGGGCGGCGGTTCGAACGCGCTCGCGGCCGAGAGCCGCGCCGGGTTGTTGCGCCCGGCCCGTGCGTAGATGTCCAGCGCCCCCGTGCTGGTGAGGGTCTTCAGCAGCCGCCACGCCAGGTCGAGATCGTCGCCTTTGACCCCCGAGGGGATGGCGAAGCTGGAGCCCGACACCCGCGGCTTGCTTCCCGCCGGGCCCGCGGGGAAGGGGACGATGTCCCATTCGAAGGATGCTTTGCGGACGTTGAGCACCTGCCAGGGGCCGTTCTGCATGAAGGCCACGTTGCCCTGGAGGAAGTTGGCGAGGGAGGCGCCGGAGGCGTTCTGGGTGACCAGGTTGTCGATCGGCGGGGTGGCCCGGTCCTTGGTGAACAGGTCGACGACGTAGTGGATGGCCTGCATTGCCTCGGGGGCGTCCAGGGGGCTGGTGTCACTGTCTCCATCGACGACATTGCCACCGGCGCAGTAGATCCAGGACACCAGGTCGTCGATGGTCGGCGAGCAGGTGAAGCCGTACTGGTCCTTCGGCTTGCTCAGCTCGATGGCCAGCCGCCGGAAGGTGTCCCAGCTCATGGGCACGGTCGGGGACGGCGGATCGACGCCGTTCCGCTCCAGCAGCGTCTTGTTGTAGTAGAGCACGGTCGGCGCCACATCGAAGCCGATGGCGTAGGTGCGCCCGGCGAACGAGGAGATGGACCGGATGGCGGGGTAGAAGTCGTCGAGGTCGAAGTCGGGGTCCGCGGCGATGAGGTCGTCGAGCGGCCGGTGCGCGCCGCGGGAGGCGTAGGTGGGGATCAGCCAGCCGTTCAGGCCGGTGACCATGCTTGCCGTTCCGCTGACGAGCTGCAGGTCGAGTTTGGTGGGGTAGCCGTCGGAGGGGGTGAGTGTCGAGGCCGATCTGATGTGCATCCGCCGATCGACGTAATGCCCGAAGTCGCTCCAGACCCGCTGCTCCTCGGGGCTGCTGGACCACATGGACCAGGTGGCCGTGCCGGGCGGCGGGCCGGAGGAGCAGCCGCTGAGGGCTCCCGCGGTGGCGAGCCCGCCGAGGGCCGCCCCCTTGAGCAGGGCACGACGGGACAAGCTGGAAGACATCGTCGTCTCCTCGCTGCTGGGTCGGGGTGCGGCCGGGTTCAGAGAAAGGCCAGGTCCAGGGCTTCGGCGCGGATGCGTTCCTCGTCGACCTCGACGCCGAGGCCGGGTCCGGAGGGGACGGTGGCGGTGGCCGCGACGATGTCCAGGTTCGCCACGTAGAGATCGGTCAGCAGCTCCGGTCCGTTCAGTTCGGCGGGCAGGGCCAGTTCCAGCTGGCTGAAGAGGTGCAGCGCGGCCGCGAAGCCGATCCCGCAGTCGGTCAGCCCACTGGCCAGCACCTCCAGCCCGCCCGCCAGCGCGACCTGGGCGGTCTTCAGGGCGTTGCGCAGTCCGCCGGACTTGCAGATCTTGACGACCACCAGATCGGCGGCGTCCAGGCGCAGCGTGCGGGCCAGGTCCTGGGCGGTGAAGCTGCCCTCGTCGATGGCGACCGGCAGGCCGATCAGATCCCGCACCCGGCGCAGGGCGAGGGTGTCGGTGCCCGGCACGGGCTGTTCCACGCAGTGGAGGTGCGGCACTTCGCGTACAGCGTCCATCAGCCGGGTCAGGGCGGTCGGCCGGTAGGACTGATTGGCGTCCAGCCACAGGGGTTTGCCCGCGGCGACCTCCGCGACCGCGGTGATGGCCGCGGTGTCCGCGACGGGATCGCCGCCGATCTTCACCTTGTAGGCGGTGTAGTCCGAGGACTGGAGCGCGTGCTCGCGGACGGCGGAGGGCTCGCCCACGCCGATGGCCGAGCAGAGCGGAACCGTGTCCCGGAGCTTGCCGCCCAGCAGGGCGTGGACGGGCAGCCCGGCCAGTTTGCCGGCCGCGTCGTGCAGGGCGATGTCCACCGCGGCCCGGGCGAACGGAAAGCCGTTGGACACCGCGGGGCTCAGCCGGCGGCTCGCCCGGGCGTGGAACAACTCCACGTCGAACGGGGTGAGTTCGAGCAGGATGGGGGCCAGATGGCGCTTGATGACCACGGCGATCGTCTCGGCGGTCTCGTAGCTCCAACTGGGCAGGGCCCGCTGTTCGCCCCAGCCGACGACGCCGTCCTCGGTGGTCAGCTTGACGAAGACGACCGCTCCCGCCTGATCGGGGGTGCCGACGGCGCCACTGCCCAGCACGAACCGCCGGGCGAACGGCACGGCCACGGGGAAGACCTCGACCGCCGTGATACGCGACATGGTGAGTGGCTCCTGTCCAAAAGGTCGATGACGCGGACGGTCGGGTACGGAGTGCGGAGGTGGCTCAGGAGGTAGCTCAGGAAGTGGCTCAGGAAGTGGCTCAGGAAGTGGCTCAGGCGGCGATGGGCCAGGAGGCGGGGTCGACGAAACCGGGACCGCGGACACCCTTGTCCAGCCAGTCGGCGACGTCCGCCATCACATAGCCGGCCAGCGCCAGATGCCCGTCCACGGTGTCCCCGGCGATATGCGGGGTGAGCAGCAGATTGGGGCAGCTCAGCACGGACTCGCCGAGGTGCGGCGGCTCGGGGTCGAAGACGTCCAGCGCGGCGAACAGCCGCCCCGCCAGCGCCTGTTCAAGCAGCGCGCCCTGGTCGACGGCCGGTCCCCGCGCGGAGTTGACGACCACGGCGTGGTCGGGGATCCGCTCGATGTGCCGGGCGCTCACCAGGCCACGGGTCTCGGCGACATCGGGCACATGGACGGAGATGAACGGGCAGCCGAGCGCCTCCTCGAGCGTGGCGGTCCGTACGCCCAGCGCGGCGGCCCGCTCCTCGTCCAGATACGGGTCGTACACCACCACCTCGCAGCCGAACGGCCGGAGCAGGGTGATCAGGGCGCGGGCCGTGGAGCTCGCGCCGAGGATGCCCACCCGGTGGCCGGTGAGTTCCCCGCCCCGGAAGCCGCTCTGCTTCCAGCCGCCGGCCCGTATCGCGGTGTCGAACAGCGGCAGCCGGCGGGCCAGGGTGAGCATCGCCGCCAGGCAGTACTCCCCCACGGACCAGGCGATCCGCCCGGCGGCCGAGAAGACGGTGACGCCCTGGTCGAGCACCTCACGGTCGATGAGCTTCTTCACCGTCCCGGCGGCGTGCGCCACCACCCGGGGGCCACCGCCGCCGGACCAGATCGCCCGGTTCAGACGGGGCGTGCCCCAACTGGTCAGCAGTACGTCGCTGAAGGCAGCGAGCCGGGCCACCCCGTCCTCGGTCAGCGGCTCATCGGCCCAGGTCACTTCGTAACGTTTCTCGATCAGCTGCCGGGCCTCGGCGCTGATCACATCGGCGGCACGCTGGGGGGTCATGGCGACGGCGAGTCTGGACAACCTGGCTCCTCGGACGGGATCGGCGCGGATCTGCCCTGGCGGTCGTCATGACCGTAGAGGCGGGCCGCCATGCCCGTCCAAGCCCACTTTCGCATCGCCCCATACTCTGAGGGTATGAACCTCTCCCTGCAG
Organism: Streptomyces violaceusniger Tu 4113; assembly: GCF_000147815.2. Lineage (NCBI taxonomy): Bacteria > Bacillati > Actinomycetota > Actinomycetes > Kitasatosporales > Streptomycetaceae > Streptomyces > Streptomyces violaceusniger. Next base: position 5,733,104 of record NC_015957.1, read on the forward strand.
CAGCTCCGCGGCTTCGTGGCGGTGGCGGAGGAACAGCACTTCGGCCGCGCCGCCGCGCGCCTCAACATGACCCAGCCCCCGCTGACCCGTCAGATCCAGGCCCTGGAACGCGCCCTGGACGTCGTCCTGTTCGAGCGCACCGGGCGGGGCGCCCGGATCACCGCCGCGGGCCAGGTCTTCCTCGACCACTGCCACCGGGTCCTGGCCCTGCTGGACGCCGCGCCGACCGCCACCCGTCGCGCCGCCGACGGCCGCACCGGCACCCTGCGGCTCGCCTTCACCGCGATCGGCGCGTACGCCATCCTGGCCGATGTCCTGGACCTGGTGAACCGGCACCTTCCCGACGTCACCGTCGAACTGACCGAACTGGTCAGCCCCGACCAGTTCGCCGCCCTCTCGGAACTGCGCATCGACGCGGGGCTGGTGCGGCCGCCCATCCCCGAGGGGTACGCGTCGCTCCCGGTCCACTCCGAGGACCTGGTCCTCGCGGTCCCCGCCGGCCACCCGCTGGCCCATGCAGGCGACGGCGCCCCCGTCGCCCTGACGGACGTGGCCGATGACTACATCGGGTACAGCCCCGAGGGCTCCCGCTATCTGCACGACATCTGCGCCGCCATGATCGGCGTGGACCGCTATGCGGTCAGCCAGTTGACCTCTCAGGTCCCCACCATGCTCGCCCTGGTCCGCGCGGGCCTCGGCTGCGCCCTGATACCGCGTTCGATCATGACCATGGGCGTCCACGGCGTCCGCTACCGCGAACTGGCCCCCGCCGACGCCCACTCCGTCACCCTCCACGCCTGCTGGAACCCCGACAGCCCCAACCCGGCCCTCCAGCGGCTGGTGGACGTCCTCACCCGGGAGCGCCTGGGGAGCGGCGCCGTGACGCATGAGACCGAAGGTGGCTGTGAGATAGGCCATACGCGGCCGAAGTAACGGCTCAAAGACGTGTAAACAACCGCCGCGCCATTGAGCACAGATCCTTCGCGGTCCGTATTCGCCGGTGCAAGCACGGGCAGACACTGCTCTGCACAACGACCGGCGTCCCCGCCAGGAGGCTCTATGCGATCCCGGTACTTCGTGACAGGTACCTCCCTCCTCATAGGTTCCGTGGTGGTCACGCTCGGCGTGATCATGTCGCCCGCCCTGACGGGTGTGCAGCAGGAGCACCAGACGAACCTGGCGAAGACGAACTCGACGCAGTACGGACCGCTCACCGGGGCCGACCAGGAGTTCGTGGTCAAGGTCCGGCTCGCCGGGCTGTGGGAGTACCCCGTCGGCGAGCTGGCCCTCAAGAAGGGCACCACGGCGGCGGTGAAGACGGCCGGTGAGCATCTGATCGTGGGGCATGCGCAACTGGACGACGCCTCACGGGACATCGCGCCCAAACTCGGCATCACCCTGCCCAACAAGCCCACACCGCAGCAGCAGGGATTCCTGGACACCCTCACGGCCGCCACGGGCAAGAACTTCGACAGCGAGATGGCCCAGATCCTGCGCATCACCCACGGCCAGATCTTCAGCTCCATCGCCAAGATCCGGGCGACCAGCAAGAACACCCTGGTGCGTCAGCTCGCCACCCAGGCCAACAACACGGTGTTGGACCACATCACACAGATGGAGAACACCGGGATGGTGGACTACGAGCGGCTTCCCGCCCAGATCACCGAGACCCCGACCCAGGGCCCGGACTTCACCAAGCCGGTGATGCCCAAGCCCGGGGAGCCGATGGTGATCCTGAAGAAGCCGGCCTCACTCGAGGGCAAGGGCGAACCGCCCACACCGTCCCCGCCCGCCCCGGTCGACGACGCGCCGGGCTCCTCGGCCTCCCCGACCACTCCGGGCGCCACCTCCTCCCCCTCCGCACCCGCCGTTCGGTAACGCATCGTCAGGACAGCGCAGACAAGCCGGGTGAAACGCGGGCGGTTTCCGCCACATCGGTACCGTCAAATCTCGCCACTCTGTGCGGCACAGGGGTGCGAAACGACTCCGGGAAAGCCTTGTGGGCACCCCTGTCGGGCACCGCGCCGCGTTCCGGCTCCTTGCGAATGCGTACTCGACCATCGCACGACCGTCTACTGACCCATCCACCACGCCTGCAATAGGACGGTGGAATATGCGCCCGCCCGTCTGTGGCCCGGTGGGCCCCGAAGCGGCTATGAATCCGTTCAGAGAGCCGGTGACCGGGCCCGGCGTGGCGCCCGGCAGGGCCGCCGAGGCATACGGGGCCCATGGGGCGGCGGACCCTACTACATGCCACCCACCATTTCCGAGCATTACCGGATTTAACCCCTAACTGCTGAACCCTGCGTAACCTCTCCGTCACTGGCGAAGCGCCCCCGGTGGGCGCCCGCCACGGGCGACGCAGGGAAGGGGAGGCCGCATGCCCGGAATCGACGAGTGCTTGCTGGAAGCGATGACCGTGAACGGCGCGCGCGGAGCCGCCGTGATCGAGTGGACCAGCGGACTCGCGCTCGGCATGGTCGGCGAGGTGCGGGACGAGGACCCCGAGGCCACGGCGGCGGAGACGGCGGAGCTGGCCCGGATGGCCGCCGAGCAGCGGGCGTTCGCCGCGCTGGGCCCCGGTGGCGGGAAGGGCGGCTCGGACAGGGGCGCCGACGGGGACGATACGGGCGGGGAGCCCGCCGTCGAGGATGTCATCGTCACCACCCGCACCTGCTACCACCTGCTGCGCTTCGTCGATACGGCTTTCGACAGCGGCGTCTTCTTCTATCTCTGGCTCGACCGCCGGGAGGGGAATCTGGCGCTCGCCCGGATGCGGCTGCGCGATATGTGCGGGCGTCTGGCGCTGATATGAGCATGCCTCGCAGGGCCGGTGGGCGGACCGGTCACGCGCCCAGCCTCACCGGGCTCGCCGCCGAGCGGGCCAGCGGGGCCCTGCTGTGCGACGCGGGCACCGTCTATCTCCGGGACGGCGAGGTGGTGCATGCCGAAAGCCCCGTGGCCCCCGGGATCGAGGTGCTGCTCACCACCGGTGGGCGGCTGACCGCCGACAGTTGGCGGGAGGCGGTGGGCCGGACGGGCCCGGACGGCGGGGTCGGGCGGTTCCTCGTCGACAGCGGCCGGCTGTCGGACGCGGAGCTGGAGATCTGCCATCTGGGCGCGCTGTTCGACGCGGCGTACTTCGCACTCGGGCACGGCAGCGGCCCCCGCGGCTTCCAGCGGGGCGCGGCCCACTGGCTCGGACCGGTGCGCGCGGTGGGCGCGGTCGCCGTCGAGCGCGAGACCCGGCGCCGCGGCAAACTGCTGGACTCCCTGTGGCCGTATCCGCAGGTGGACACCGAGCCGGTGGTGCTCCGCCGCCCCGATGGCCGTGCCCCGGCCGTGACTTCGCGTCAGCGCGCGGTGCTGGCGCTGGCCGACGGGGTGCGCACCCCCGCCCGTATCGCGCGCGAGCTGGGCCGTCCCGCCTTCCACACGCTGATCGACATACGGCGGCTGGCGGCGGCGGGCCATGTCGCCACACCGCGGCCCGCCCGGCCGGGACGTCCGGGCGGCCCCGATCTGCCCGCCCGGTCCGGCGCTTCCGCGCCGCCCGCCGCGGACCGCGGTCCCGCCGCGGCCGTCTTCACCGATCCCGATATCGACCTGCTGCGCCGGCTCCGCGACGCCTTGGAGGCAACGCCGTGATTCCCCCGACCGACCCGCCCGCCCCGTGCGCGGCGTCATGAGACTCAGCCTGCGGCAGCGCACGGAGCGGAAGTGGCTGCTGGCCGCCGAGCCCGACGTACTGGAGGAGCTGCGCCGGCTGCGGGCCCGGGTGACCCATGTGACCGGCGCCCTCGCCGCCACCAGCGACGGCATGGTGCTGGCGCATGACACGGCCGTCGAGGCCGAGGGCGTGGCGGCGCTGACCGCCGCGGCCCTCGGGGTGGCGCAGTCGCTGGCGGGCGCCACCGGGCGGGGCACCTTCCGTGAGCTGCTGGTCCGCGGCGAGAACGGCTATGTGGCCACCTATGCCGCGGGTTCCACGGCCGTGCTGACCGTTCTGGCCGGTGACCGCACCAATGTCGGCCGCCTCCATATGGAGGCCCGCCGCTCGGGCGCCCGGCTCGCCGATCTGGTGGGCGTCGCCCTCAGCCGGGCCGAGCAGCCGCAGCCCTGACCATCACGACCTTTTCCCGCCCGGCGCGTACACCCGCGCCGGCACCCGACCGGACATCACTGACATCGAAAGGAACAGCCACGATCATGGCGAACACCCAGACCGCGCTCAAAGAGGCGATGACGTCCATCGAGGGCGCCCTCGGCGCCGCGCTGGTCGACTACTCCAGCGGGATGGCCCTCGGCACCGTGGGCGGCGGAAAAGAACTCGACCTGACGGTGGCGGCCGCGGGCAACACCGATGTGGTGCGCGCCAAGGTGCGGACCATGGAACAGCTCGGTCTGCAGGACTCCATCGAGGACATCCTCATCACGCTCGGCAGCCAGTACCACCTGATACGGCTGCTGAAGGGCCGGGACAGCCAGGGCCTCTTCCTCTATCTGGCGCTGGACAAGAACCGGGCCAACCTGGCGATGGCACGGCACCAGCTCCGCAGGATCGAGACCGAGCTGGAGGTCTGAGGTCCGGGCCGTACGGCCCCCGGTACGGGCACGGTTGCCGCTCGACGAGCCGGCCCCCCCGTCTGATCGGCACGGTCGGCATGCGCGGAGTCACCGCGCTCAACGCACCAGGCAGGGACGCTTGTTGTCGAAGGTCCAGCCCGGAATGAGATGGCGCATGCCGACCGCGTCGTCCCGCGCCCCCAGCGCCTTCTCCTGGTAGAGGGCGTGGGCGGCGAGGAGCCGGTCGCGGTCGAGCCGGATGCCGAGCCCGGGGGCGTCCGGGATGGCGATCTCGCCGCCGGTGATCCGCGGCGGCTCGACGGTGAGCCGCTCCAGTCCCTCCTGCCAGATCCAGTGGGTGTCCAGGGCGTTGTACTCGCCGGGGGCGGCGGCTCCGCAGTGGGCCACCATCGCCAGGGAGATGTCGAAGTGGTTGTTGGAGTGACATCCCCAGGTCAGGCCCATCTCATGGCAGAGCTGGGCCACCCGTACCGACCCCTGCATGGTCCAGAAGTGGGGGTCGGCCAGCGGGATGGAGACCGACTGCAGCGCCAGTGCGTGGGTCATCTGCCGCCAGTCCGTGGCGATCATGTTGGTGGCGGTGGGCAGGCCGGTGGCGCGCCGGAACTCCGCCAGGATCTCCCGGCCCGAGTAGCCGTCCTCGGCCCCGCAGGGGTCCTCGGCGTAGGCGAGTGTGCCGAGCAGCGGCCGGCACAGCTCGATCGCCTCGCGCAGCGACCAGGCGCCGTTGGGGTCGAGGGTGACGCGGGCGTCGGGGAACCGCTCCTTGACCGCCCGTACCGCCTTGACCTCCTCGTTTCCCTCCAGGACGCCGCCCTTGAGCTTGAAGTCCTTGAAGCCGTAGAGGTCGTAGGCGGCCTCGGCCTGGCGGACGATCGCCTCGGGGGTCAGCGCCTCCTCGTGGCGGATGCGGTACCACTCCGCTTCGGCGCCGGGTTCGCGGACGTACTCCAGGTCGGTCCGGTCGGGGTCGCCGACGTAGAACAGATAGCCCAGGACCCGGACCGCGTCGCGCTGCTGACCGTCGCCCAGGAGCGCCGCGACGGGCACCTCCAGATGCTGGCCCAGCAGGTCCAGCAGGGCCGACTCGACGGCGGTGACGGCGTGCACGGTGGTGCGCAGATCGAAGGTCTGGGTGCCCCGGCCTCCGGCGTCGCGGTCGCGGAACCGCCGCCCGATCTCGCCCAGCACCCGCTTGTAGTCGCCCACCCGCGCCCCGACGACGAGGGATTCGGCGTCGCGCAGCGTCTGGGTGATCTTCTCACCGCCGGGGACCTCCCCCAGTCCGGTACGGCCCTCGGAGTCCTCGAGGACGACCACGTTGCGGGTGAAGTACGGGCCGTGGGCGCCGGAGAGGTTCAGCTCCATGCTGTCCCGGCCGGCGACCGGATAGACGGCGAACGAGGTGACGGTCGGCTGGCTCATCGTGGCGTCCTTGGGTCGGTGTCGGAGGGGTCGCTCAGGGAGGGTTCAGATAATGGCCTCGATGGCCAGCACGCCGCCGAGGCCGAGGACCGCGAGCACGGTGGTGTAGGTGGTGCGCGCCTTGATGGCGTCGATGACGGAGAGGTTGAAGTACTCCTTGAACATCCAGAAGCCGGGGTCGTTCACATGGCTGAAGGCGATCGATCCGCAGGAGACGGCGAGGACCATCAGCTCGGGGTGGACTCCGCTGTTCTCCAGGAGCGGCTGCACCACACCGGCGGCGGTGACCACGGCGACCGTAGCCGATCCGAGCGCCACCCGCAGGACGACGGCGATGAGCCAGGCGAGGATGATCGGCGAGATGGACCAGTCGTCCGTGAGGTCCTTGATGTAGTCGGAGATCCCGCCCTCGACCAGGACCTCCTTGAAGGCGCCGCCGGCCCCGATGACCAGCAGGATCATCGCCATCGCCTGGGCCGCCGAGTTGCAGGAGGCGCTGACCTCGGCCAGGCTCCGGCCGATCCGGGGGCCGAACGCCCACACCGCCAGCAGCAGGGTCAGCAGCAGGGCGATCGGCGCGGAGCCGATGAAGGTGATGACGTGCAGGGCGGGGCTGTCGCCGGACACGGCCATGTCGGTCACCGCGGCGCCGGCTATCAGCACCACCGGGACCAGGGCCACCGACAGCGACCAGCCGAGGCCCGGCATCTCCTCCTCGGTGAAGGTGCGCTCGCTGACCAGGCCCTTGGGGATCTCGGGGTCCATCCGCCGGACGAACGGGAGCCGCGGCCACACCAGGGCGATCAGCGCACCGGCCGGAACGGCGATGAACAGCCCGTAGAACAGGGTCAGGCCGACGGAGGCGTGGAAGGTCGAGGCCACCGCGGTGGGGCCGGGGTGCGGCGGCAGAAAGCTGTGCATGGTCGACAGGGCGATCGACATCGGAAGCCCGACCCACAGCAGATTCTTGCGGGTGACCCGGACGATGGTGAACGCCACCGGCACGATGATGACGAAGGCGACCTCGTAGAACATGGTCACGCCGATGAGCATGGCGGTGACCACCATCGCCACCTGGACCCAGCGCAGTCCGAAGGTGTCGATGAGGGTGTTGGCTATTCGCTGGGCCGCGCCGCAGTCGCCCATGACCCGGCCGACCATGGCGCCGAGACCGACGACGAGCATGGTGTCGCCGATCTGACCCCCGACGCCCTCTCCGAGGACATCGGGGATCTTCTCCACCTCGACCCCCTGCACGAGCGCGACGCCGACGGCCACGAGGAGCAGGGCGATGAAGCCGTTGAGCTTCAGCTTGGTCATGAGGAACAGCAGGATCACCACGCTGATTCCGACGACGACGAGAGGCATGTCTTCAGTTCTCCTTTGAACTGTGGCCGGTGAGCTGGAGGCTCGAGCGGATCGCCACACGGGCCAAGGAGTCCACGTACATGCACTCCGTCTATATATGAAGATGGAGGCTAGAGGGGTGAACACCGCTGGTCAATGGGTGTACCCGGGGATTCGTGATCGGCGCCGGTGTGAACCGGACTTACCGGGCGCCGAATTCGGCCTTGGCGCGCGTCCAGGCGCGGGCCTGCTCGCTGAGGGTGATGCCGAGGCCGGGCCGAGCGGACACCCGCATCCGGCCGTCGCTGATCTGCAGCCGCTCGTTGAACAGCGGCTCCAGCCAGTCGAAATGCTCCACCCACGGCTCCTGCGGATAGGCCGCCGCGAGATGGAGGTGGATCTCCATCGCGAAGTGCGGGGCGAGTTGCAGATGGTGCTGCTCGGCGAGGGTGGCCAGCTTGAGGAACTGGGTGATGCCACCGATGCGCGGTGCGTCGGGCTGAATGATGTCCGCCGCGTTGTGGCGTATCAGCTCCCAGTGTTCGGCGACGCTGGCCAGCATCTCCCCGGTGGCCACCGGGGTGTCCAGCGAGGCGGCGAGGGCCGCGTGGCCCGGTGCGTCGTAGGCGTCCAGCGGCTCCTCGATCCAGACCAGGCCGAACTCCTCGAAGGCGCGCCCCATACGCTGCGCGGTGGGCCGGTCCCACTGCTGATTGGCGTCGACCATCAGCGGCACCTCGTCGCCCAGGTGCTCCCGTACGGCGGTCAGCCGGCGCAGGTCCTCCTTGCCGTCCGGCTGCCCCACCTTGATCTTGATGCCGCCGATTCCGCTGGCCAGGGAGGCCGTGGCGTTCTCCAGAACCTGCTCGGTCGGCGTGTGCAGAAAGCCGCCCGAGGTGTTGTAGCAGCGCACGGTGTCGCGGTGCGCGCCCAGCAGCTTGGCCAGCGGCAGCCCGGCCCGCTTGGCCTTGAGGTCCCACAGGGCGATGTCGAAGGCCGCCACCGCCTGGGTGGACAGCCCGCTGCGGCCCACGGAGGCACCGGCCCACACCAGCTTGGTCCAGATCTTGCCGATGTCGCTGGGGTCCTCACCGAGGAGGGTGGGCGCGATCTCCTGGGCGTGGGCGAACTGGCCGGGGCCTCCCGCGCGCTTGGAGTAGCTGAAGCCGATGCCCTGGTGTCCCTCCTCGGTGGCGAGTTCGACGAAGAGGAAAGCCACCTCCGTCATCGGCTTCTGGCGGCCGGTGAGAACCTTGGCGTCGCTGATGGGCGTGGCCAGGGGAAGGACGACCGAGGACACTCGGATCCAGGAGACCCGGTCGAAGGTTGCCTCACCTGCCTGCTGCGCGGCGTGCGTTGCCGTATGCGATGTGGTCACCACGTGTTGTCCCTGTGTGTGGGCCCGTATGCGGGGCGAGTGGATATCGCCGGATCCGCCCCGGGGCGGCCGGCGAGCTCCTTTGCAAGCTACGGTCGCCAGACGATCTACGTCTAACTTAAAATTGGCATGCGTTGATACCGGGAGAGCATCGTTGTTCACGCTCATGCAACTCATCAGCTTTGTGACGGTCGCCGAGGAGCTGCATTTCACCCGGGCCGCGGAGCGGCTGAAGATGACCCAGCCGCCGCTGAGCCGCCAGATCCAACTGCTGGAGACCGAGTTGCGGGTCCAGTTGCTGGAGCGCACCAACCGCTCGGTGCGGCTCACCCCCGCGGGACGCGCCTTCCTCACCGAGGCCCGCCGTATCCTGCGCCAGTCCGAGCACGCCGTCCTCGCCACCCGGCAGGTGGCGACGGGCGAGGCGGGGTCCATCGCCATCGGCTTCACCGCGGCCAGCGCCCACTCCGTACTCGGCACCCTGCTGGAGATCGCCCGTGCGGCCATGCCGGGCGCGGAGATCACCCTGCGCGAGATGGTCACCCGGGACCAGTTGGAGGCCGTCACCGAGCAGAGCCTGGACCTGGGCCTGGTGCGGCCCTCGGTCACCGGACCGGATCTGCGGTCCCGGCCCGCGGCCCGGGAGCGGCTGCTCGGCGCCCTGCCGACGGGACATCCGCTGGCGGCGAGCGAAGGGCCGCTCCAGGTGGCCGACTTCGACGGGCAGGACCTGCTGATGTACTCGCCCATCGAGGCGCGCTACTTCAACGAGCTGCTCATCAGCATCTTCCGCGCCGCACACGCCACCCCGGTCTTCTCCCAGTATCTGAGCCAGGTCCACACCATCCTGGCCCTGGTGAACGGCGGCTGGGGAGTGGCCCTGGTCCCGGAGACCGCCGCCCGGCCGCGCTACCCGAACATCGTCTTCAGATCGGTGGAGCTGACCACTCCGGAGCCGGTAGAACTCAACCTCGTGTGGCGCAAGAACAACGACAATCCGGCCCTGCACGCACTGCTCCGCCACGCGGCCGCCCTTCTTCCCGCCCAAGGAGCCTGACCGTCGTGACGCCCAGAACCTCCGGTGGCCTGCTGCGGCGCCACCGTGACTTCCGGCTGCTGTGGTGCGGTGAGACCGCCGGGAAGTACGGTGCGGCCGTCACCGGAGTGGCAATGCCGCTGATCGCGGTCACCACCTTGCACGCGGACACCTTCGAGGTCGGTCTGCTGACCGCCGCGAGCTGGGCCCCTTGGCTGGTCATCGGCCTTCCGGCGGGAGCCTGGGTGGACCGGTGGCGCCGAAGGCCGGTCATGCTGGCCGCCGCCGCGGTCTCGCTGGTGCTGTTCGCGAGTGTCCCGGTGGCCGCCTGGTACGGCCTGCTGAGCATCGGACTGCTGCTGACCGTCGCCCTGTTGACGGGTACGGCGGCGGTGTTCTTCCAGACCGCCTACAGCGCGTATCTCGCCCGCCTCCTGGCCCCCGAGGAAGCCCGAGGGCAACGCCAAACTGCACGGCAGCGCGTCCGCGGCGCAGATCGCCGGCCAGGGCTCCGCCGGTCTGATCGCACAGGTGGCGGGCGCGGTGAACGGGATGTTCATCAACGCCGCGACCTTTCTGGTCTCCCTTGCCTGCCTGACCGGCATCGGCTTCCGCGAACCGCGCGTCCCCCGGGCCGAGCGCCCGCCCCGGGCACTGGCCCGCGAGGTGGCCGAGGGGCTGCGGCTGATCGCCCGCGACCGGTGGCTGCGCACCCTGACGCTCTTCGCGGCCGCGTCCAACCTGGCGCTGATGGGCTACCAGTCGATCCGGGTGGTCTTGGTCCGGACCGTCGGGCTGGCCCCCGGGCTGGTCGGTGGGCTCATCGCGGCCGTCAGCCTCGGCGGCGTCGCCGGGGCGTTCTGCGCACGCCGTGTCGCCGCCCGGGTCGGCGACGCGCGGGCGACGCTCCTGTTCGAGCTGGGGCTGGCCGTGGGCGCCCTGCTCATGCCGATGACCGCCGAGGGACCGTGGGTCGTACTGTTCGTGGCGGGCGGTTTCTGCGTCACCGCCGGTGTGGTGGCCGGCAATGTGATCAAGGCGAGCTTCCAGCAGCGCTACTGCCCGCCGGAGCTGCTCGGCCGGCTCACCGCCTCATCGGCGTTCGTCAGCTACGGAACGCTGCCTCTCGGAGCGCTGCTCGGCGGTGCGCTCGGCACCGCGCTGGGCCTCCGGGCCGCCATGTGGATCACCACGTCGGGCATTCCGCTCGCCGGGCTGATCCTGCTCTTCTCCCCCATCCGGCGCTCCCGGGATCTTCCGGCGTCCGCGCCGGCCCGGCCACGTCATGAAGCTCCGGTCACCTCATGAAGCTCCGGCCGCCACGAAGCCCCGGTCATGAAAAGGAGCTCTTCCCATGACCACTCCCCCGGCCACTCCTCGCGCACGACGCGCCGCGGTGCCCGGGGCGCTGGCGGCCCGTGACGACCTCACGGGCGCCCACTACGCCTCGGCGTTCGCCTTACCGGTCCCACGGGCCGGAGCCCTGACCGCCGAGCAGTGGGTGCGGGCCGTCTTCGAGGGCACTCCGGCTCCCCTGCGGCGGTTCCTCGTGCTGGGCTGGACGCTGGGGCTCGGCCTCCGGCTGGGCCCCAGGACGTCGCCGCGCCATGTCCTGGGTTGGGCCGTCTCGGACGCGGCGGACCACTCGCTGACCCTCACCGCGCGCTCCTCGCTGGTGCTCACGCACAACGTCGTGGCCGTCGAGGACGCGAGGGTGCTGTGGGCGACCTTCGTACGGTTCGACCGGCCCGTCGGCCGCCCGCTGTGGGCCCTGGCCGCGCCGGTCCACCACCGGCCGGTTCCCCGGCTCCTCCGGCGGGCGGCGCGCGATGCCGCGTCGGCCGGGGAAACCACCCCCGGTGACGGCCGGTCGCCTTGAGCCCCCCGTCGCGTCGCCCGGCCCAGCGGCCCGAGCTACGCTCAAAAGGGAGGGACCCGGTTCGCCTTCGAAGGGAGCGTTTCCGTGTCCGTCACATCACGCGCGTCGACTCCGGCGCCGCTGCCCAGACATCGCGACTGCCCCTTCGACCCGCCCGGTGCCTACGAGGCGCTGCGCGAGGAGGGCGGGGCCGGCCGGCTGGCCTTTCCGGACGGCAAGGCGGGCTGGCTGCTCACCCGGCACGAGGACGTGGCGCAGTTGCTGGCGGACGACCGGTTCAGCTCGGACCGCCGCCGGACCTCCTCGCCGGTGCACGCCTTTCCGGTCCGCCCGGACGATCGCCGCATGCTGGGCTCGTTCATCGGCATGGACCCGCCCGAGCACACCCGCTACCGGCGGCTGCTGAGCAAGTGGTTCACCGCCCGGGCGATGCGGCGGCTGCAGCCCCGGATCGAGGAGATCGTCGACGGCCACCTGGCCGCGATGGAGCGCGCCGGTCCGCCGGCCGACCTGGTGACGTCCTTCGCCCAGCCGATCCCGTCGCTGGTGATCTGCGAGCTGCTGGGGGTGCCGTACGAGGACCGGGCCGACTTCCAGCGATGGGCCACCGTTCTGCTCCGGATCGGCCAGGGCGAGGAGGAGGTCTACGCGGCCCGGGACGCGCTGTGGGAGTACATGCGGGAGCTGATCGACACCAAGCGGCACCGGCCGGACGAGGCGCTGCTCTCCCGTCTGGTCAACGGCGAGCACGGCGCGCCCGGCGGCACCGGCACCGCCACGGCGGCCGGGCTGACCGACGAGGAGCTGACCGGTGTGGGGCTGCTGCTGCTCATCGCGGGCCATGAGACGACGGCGAACATGCTGGCCCTTGGCACCTACGCGCTGCTGCGCCACCCCGGGCAGTCGCAGCAGTTGCGGGAGCGGCCCGAGGTGATCGACCACGCGGTCGAGGAGCTGCTGCGGTATCTGACCATCGTCCAGTTCGGGACGGTACGGGTAGCCCGGGAGGATCTCGAGATCGCCGGGGCGCGGGTGCGGGCCGGGGAGACGGTCGTCGGGTCGCTCGCCTCGGCCAACCGGGACCCCTCGCGGTTCTCCGACCCCGACACCCTGAACGTCACCCGCGAGACGGCCGACCAGATCGCCTTCGGCCACGGCATTCACCAGTGCCTGGGCCAGCATCTGGCGCGGATGGAGATGCGGACGGGCTTTCCCGCCCTGCTGCGGCGCTTCCCCACGCTGCGTCTGGCGGTGCCGCCCGACGAGGTGCCCCTGCGCCACGACATGCTGATCTACGGCGTCCATCGGCTCCCGGTCACCTGGGACCGGGCCGCCGGTTAGGCGACCGGCAGGTCCGCCCACCAGGTGATGCCCTCATGGCAGGAGTGGCTGCCGTGGCGCGTGGACAGCGCGGTGACGATGCCGAGCCCGCGGCCGTGCTCATCGGGCTCGATGTCCTCGTCCGCCCGCTGACCGGCGGGCACCGGGCCACCGTCGGTGACCTCGATGCGCAGGCCGGCGGAGCCCTCGCATTCGGTCCAGCGCAGCCGCAGCACGGCCGGGGGCAGGGCGTGCAGGATCGCGTTGGTGACCAGTTCCGAGATCACCATGAGTGCCTCGTCGAGGCAGTCGTCCGACAGCTCCCATTCGGTCAGCAGCGCGTACGCCCGCCGCCGCACGGTGGCGACGGCCTCGCAGATGTGCGGGACCGGGAGGACATGGCCGCCTCCCTCGTCCGCCGGGGGCCGGTCGGGGGCCTCGCCGCGTGTCACCACCGGCGCCAGCAGGGGGTCCGGTTCCGGCGCCTGGGAGCCGATGAGACGGGCGCCGGTGAAATCGACGGTCTCCGCGGCCTGCCCGGTGACGCCGGGCTTCGGATAGCTCAGTTGTTCCGCCACGTCTCCTCCTCTCCGAGCCGGGTGGGTTGTCTGTGCCGGGCACCCTTCGGGTCACCTTTTGGCATCCTGGTCTTCTTGTCCCGATACGGACGCTATGGCCCCTATCCACCGGGGTCAACGAATCCGAGTCGGCATTACCGAACGTTTGGCGTTTTCGCCGACAGGCCGTGCCACTGGCCGAAGAGCTACGATCGCGTCATGGCCGGCCCGGTGCAGTCCATCGAGCGGGCGGCGGCGATTCTGCGGCTGCTCGCCCAGGGCTCCGGTCGGCTCAGTCTGGGCGAGGTGGCCGCCTCGCTCGGCCTCGCGAAAGGCACCGCGCACGGCATTCTGCGCACGCTGCAGAGCGTCGACTTCGTCGAACAGGACAAGGCGACGGGGAAGTACCAGCTCGGCGCGGCGCTGCTGCACCTGGGGACCAGCTATCTCGACATCAACGAGCTGCGGTCCCGCTCCATCAACTGGACCGATGCCCTGGCCGCCCGCAGCGGTGAGGCGGTCCGGCTCGGAGTGCCCCTGGAGGGCAAGGCCCTCATCGTCCACCACGTCTTCCGGCCCGACGACACCTTCCAGACCCTGGACGTGGGCTCGCTGCTGCCCCTGCACGCCAGCGCGCTGGGCAAGATCCTGCTGGCGTACGGGGCGACTCCTCTGGAGCCGCTCATGGAAACCGAACCGGAGAACTACACCCGTCACACACTCGTCTCTCCCCAGCAGCTCAGCCGGGCGATGGGCGAGATCCGCGAGAACGGGTGGGCTGTCGCGACCGAGGAGATGATGGTGGGCGAGGCCGATATCGCCGCGCCGATCCGCGGACAGGGCGGCCTGGTGGTGGGCGCCGTCGGCATCTCCGGCGCCGTGGACCGCCTCTGCGACAGCAAGGGCCGCCCTCATCCCTCACTCGTCGGGCTGACGCGCGACGCCGCCCGGGCGATCTCCCGCGATCTCGGCGCGGCCCGCTGGTGACGCCGCATGCCCTGCTCGAACCCGCCCGAAGGCAGGCCAGGCCATGGTTGAACGCTATGTGATGTCCATCGACCAGGGCACCATGTCCACCCGGTGCATCCTCTTCGACCACCAGGGACGGCTGGTCTCGGTCGGCCAGCGAGAACATGAGCAGTACTTCTCCAAGCCCGGCTGGGCCGAGCACGACCCCGCCGAGATCTGGTCCCATCTGCGCCGTGTCGTCGTGCCCCGGGCCCTGGAGGGCGCGGGGATCCGGCCCGAGCAGATCGTGGCCATCGGCATCGCCAATCAGCGCGAGACCACGGTGGTCTGGGACCGGCGCACCGGCGTTCCCGTGTGCCACGCCATCACCTGGCAGGACACCCGCACCAGCGGCTATGTCGAGGAGCTGCGGCGGACCACCGGTGACGACTTCTTCCTCGAACGCTGCGGACTCTCCCCCACGACCTACTTCTCCGCGCCACGGCTGCGCTGGCTGTTCGACCATGTCGACGGCTTGCGCGAGCGCGCGGGGCGCGGGGACGTGCTGTTCGGCACGATGGAGAGCTGGCTGATCTGGAACCTCACCGGCGGGCCCGACGGCGGGCTGCACCTCACCGACGCCACCAACGCCAGCCGCACCATGCTGATGAATATCCGCAGCCTGACCTGGGACGATGAGCTGCTGGCCTATTTCGATGTGCCGCGGGCGATGCTGCCGGAGATCCGCCCCTCCGCCGAGTGCTACGGCATGGCCCGCGCCCTGCTGCCGCAGGTGCCGATCTGCGCCGCGCTCGGCGATCAGCAGGCGGCGCTGTTCGGGCAGACGTGTTTCGCCGGCGGCGAGGCGAAGTGCACCTACGGCACCGGCAGCTTCCTCCTGCTCAACACCGGCACCGAGCTCGTACGGTCCCGGCACGGGCTGCTGACCACGGTGGGCTACAAGCTCGGCGACGAGCCGACGGTCTACGCCCTGGAGGGCCCGATCGCCGTCACCGGCTCGCTGGTGCAGTGGTTCCGGGACCGCCTGGGCATGATCCACAGTGCCCCCGAGATCGAGACCCTGGCCCGCGGCGTCGAGGACAACGGCGGCTGCTACATCGTCCCCGCCTTCTCCGGGCTCTTCGCCCCGCACTGGCGCAGCGACGCGCGCGGAGTGATCGTCGGGCTCACCTCGTACATCACCAAGGGACATCTGGCCCGGGCCGTTCTGGAGGCCACCGGCTGGCAGACCCGGGAGGTGGTCGACGCCATGAACGCCGACTCGCCTCAGCCGCTGCGGCAGCTCAAGGTGGACGGCGGGATGACGTCGAACAATCTGCTGATGCAGTTCCTGGCCGATGTCCTGGACCTGCCCGTGGTGCGCCCCATGGTCTCCGAGACCGTCTCCCTCGGGGCCGCCTACGCCGCCGGGCTCGCCTCCGGCTACTGGCCCGACCTGGAGGGGCTGCGCCGCAACTGGCACCGCGCGGCCCAATGGATGCCCACGATGGACCCCGCCCGGCGGGAGGCGGAGTACGAGAACTGGCAGCGGGCGGTCGAGCGGTCGCTGGGCTGGGCCAGGTCGTAGCCCTGGGCCACCCTCCCGGGCGGGCCCCAGTTGTCCTCCGGGGAAGAATCGAGCGCGAGGGGGACGTGTGAGTTCCATGAGGCGGGGTATTCGAGCCAGCCGCGGCTGTTGAAACCAGTCGCTCTGGGACCCAGAAACCCATGAAGACCCAAAACCCGATCCATGGACGGAATCATGACCAGCCCTTCCGATGAAAACGTCTCCGCCACCCAGCAGGCCCTCGGCGAGCTGGCGGCCGACCGGGCGGACGAGTCGGCGCTGAACACACTTGCCAACAGTGAGGTCCTCCTCCCCTCCGCCGAGAGCGGAGAGGAGACCGACCCCCAGGCCGTGACCCTGCCCGTGTTCCAGCAGGAGGACGGCGCTCAGCTGGTACCGGTCTTCACCACTCCGGCCCGGATGCACCAGGCCCTGCCCCAGATCGAGCGGTACCACCTGGTGCCGCTGGGCGCACTGGCCCAGGGATGGCCCTCCGAGGAGCTCTCCCTGACCATCGACGCGGGTGCCCCGGAGGCCGTCACCCTCTCGGCCACCGGCGTACGGAGCCTGCTCAGCGGCTCCGGTCCGGCCGCCTGACCTTTCGGCCGCGGCGGCCCGTGCCCTTCTCTGTACGGGCACGGGCCGCGGCGATGCCCGGATATCGCGCCGGCCCCACGATCTCGACAGATCGCCGTGGGCCGCCCGCTGATTGGCCACCTTCCCGATCCATCGTCTACAGTCCCGTAGACATTCATTGGTTACGGGAAGACACCGGCGGGACGGATCACGTGAGCGCGATCAACATCGGACAGGCCGTGGTTCTCGGCGTCGTCGAGGGGGTCACGGAGTTCCTCCCGGTCTCCTCCACCGGCCACCTCAAGATCACTGAGGGGCTGATGGACATCCCGGTGGACGACAAGTCCGTCGTCGCCTTCACCGCGGTGATCCAGGTCGGTGCCATCGCCGCCGTCCTGCTGTACTTCTTCCGCGACATCCGGCGCTTCGCCACCGCATGGGGCCGGGGGCTGGTCAACCGCGAGGAGCGGCACCACCACGACTACAAGTTCGCCTGGTGGGTCATCTACGCCACGATCCCCATCGTGGTCGTGGGCCTGGCGGCCAAACCGCTGATCGAAGGCCCGCTCGCCTCCCTGTGGGTGGTGGCCACCTCGCTGATCGTGGGCAGCGGGCTGATGTGGCTGGCCGACCGGATGGGCCGCCACAAGCGCGGGGAGGACGACACCAGCTTCAAGGACGCGATGCTGGTCGGCTCCTCGCAGATCCTCGCGCTGCTCTTCCCCGGCTTCTCCCGCTCGGGCGCCACGATGTCCACCGGCCTCATCCTCGACCTGGACCGCCTGGCCGCCACCCGGCTCTCCTTCTTCCTCGGCATTCCGTCGCTGACCGGCGCCGGTCTCTACGAGCTCAAGGACGCCATGGGCGGTGGCGTGGGCACGGTGCCGCTCGCGGTGGGCACGGTGGTGTCCTTCGCCGTGGCCTACGCCTCCATCGCCTGGCTGCTGAAGTTCGTCGCCAAGCATTCGTTCAACGCCTTCGTGATCTACCGGATCGTCATCGGCCTGGCGCTGTTCGGACTGCTCGGCGCGGGCGCCCTCAACGCCTGACGCCGCCACGCCGCTCCCACCCGCCTGACACCGTCCCCCAGCCACTGGCCGGATAGTCGACATAGCCGCCCGCCCCGCCGGTGTAGTACGTGCCCGGGTCGCCCGCCGCCAGCTCATGGCCCAGGGCGAACCGGGTGCAGATGGGCGACCGCGTCCTCCTCCAGCACCAGGGCCCGGGCCAGCGCCTCGGTCACCTGCGCCGAGGGATGCCGCTCCCGGCCCTGCTCCAGCCCTGTGTAGTAGTCGGTGCTCACCCCCGCCAGCAGGACGACCTCCTCGCGGCGCAGCCCCGCCACCCGGCGCCGGCCGGCGGGCCGGATGTTCACGTCCTCGGGCCGCACCCGTTCACGGCGGGCGCACAGAAAGCGCCCCAGAGGGTTCTCGCTGTCCATGAAATCGAGCCTAGACCTGGGAAAGCGGCATCCGGAGCCCGTAAGGTGGCCGCGCTACTCCTAGTCTGGGCCGGGAGGTGCCGCCCATGGGCGGCGGATCACACGACCGCGGATCACAGAACCAAGGATCACAGGACCACGGACCAACGGGCCACGGGCCAACGGGCCACGGAGCACGGGAATTCGGGGAGCGCAGGGTCGACCGGGGGCCGTACGGAGGCGGCTGCCCGGTGCGGCGGGGGGCCGACGGGATCTGGCAGGTGTCCGGCTACGAGGAGGCCCGCGCCGTCCTGCGCAGCACCGCGACCGTGCAGGCCGGGCTCGGCATCGAGACGGTGGAGAAGCTGCCGTCCCGGTTCCGGCGGCCGGTGCTCTACCGGGACGGTCCCGAACACCGTGAGGACCGGCGGCAGACCGCCCGGTTCTTCACCCCGCGCCGGGTCGACGAGCACTACCGCGAGGTCATGGTCCGGGTGGCGGAAGCACAGCTCGACACCATCCGGGACACCGGCCGGGGTGTACTCGCCGATGCGGCCTTCCATCTGGCGATCGAGGTGGCGAGTGCCGTGATCGGCCTGACGGAGAGCCGGCCCGGGATCCGGAGGCGGCTGGAGAGCTTCTTCCCCGAGAAGTTCGGCACACCGGGGCTGACCAGCCTGCACGGGATCCGCTGGCTGCTGCGGCAGAACGCCACCTGGCTGCGGATCTACTGGGGCGATGTCCGCCCGGCCGTACGCGCCCGGCGGCGACGGCGGCGCGACGACCTGATCTCCCATCTGCTGGACGAGGGGTGTTCGGCCGGCGAGATCCTGGGCGAGTGCATCACCTTCGCCGCCGCGGGCATGGTCACCACCCGGGAGTTCGTCAATGTGGCCGCGTGGCATCTGTTCGGCGACGCCGCCCTGCTGGCGCGGTACCGGGCCGCCGACGAGTCGAGCCGGATCGCGATCCTGCAGGAGATCCTCCGGCTCGAACCGGTCATCGGCCGGCTCCGCCGTCGTACCACCGCACCGCTCCGACTGCCCGGCGGCGGCCAGGAGGCGGGCGGCGCGGAGGTGACGGTGCCGGCCGGGGAGCTGGTCGATGTCCTGCTCCACCAGGCCAATCTCGACGGCCGTACGGTGGGCGAGCGGCCGGAGCGGATCCGTCCGGGCCGCCCGATGGCCGCGGGCGCCGGTGCGCCGGGTCTGTCCTTCGGGGACGGTGCGCACAAATGTCCCGGAGCCGCCATCGCGCTCCTGGAGACGGATGTCTTCCTCAGCCGGCTGTTCGCCCTGCCCGGCCTCCGTATGACGTCCCCGCCCAGGGTCGGCTTCAAGGACGAGATCGGCAGCTATGAGCTGCGCGGCTGCGAGGTCGTGCTCACGGGCCGGACCTGACCGCCACCGGCCCCACCGACCACCCGAGCGTCGGGAGGAATTACATGACCGAGTGCCCGGCCCCGATCCAGGGCCACTGCGACCCCCGGTTCGCCGGAGTGCGGGCCGCCTTCGAGGCGAACTTCCGCGAACGCGACGAGCTGGGCGCCGCCGTGGCCGTGCGGATCGGCTCGGAGACCGTGGTGGATCTGTGGGGCGGCTGGGCCGACGCCGGGCGCACCCGCCCCTGGGAGCGGGACACCCTGGTCAATGTGTGGTCGACCACCAAGGGGCCGGCGGCGCTGTGTGCCCATGTGCTGGCGGACCGCGGGCTGTTGGACCTGGAGGCGCCGGTGGCCGCGTACTGGCCCGAGTTCGCCGCGGCGGGCAAGGGCTCGCTGCCGGTGCGGTATCTCCTCTCGCACCGGGCGGGGCTGGCCGGGTTGCGGGAGCCGCACCGCGTGGCGGAGCTGTACGACTGGGAGCTGACCACCGCCCGGCTGGCCGCGGCCGAGCCGTGGTGGGAGCCCGGCACCCGTAGCGGCTATCACGCGCTCACCTACGGCTTCCTGATCGGCGAGGTGATCCGGCGGATCACCGGGCTGCTGCCCGGTGAGTTCCTGCGGCAGGAGGTCACCGGGCCGCTGGGCATCGACTTCACCATCGGTCTTCCGGAGAAGGAGGACGGCCGGGCCGCCGAGCTGATCGGTCCGCGGGCCGAGCGTCCGGCCGGTGAACAGGCCGCGGCGGGCCTGAAGTTCACGCCGGTCGCCCTGGCGGCGCTGGGCAATCCGGTGGTCGGCGCCGCCGAGGCCAACAGCCGGGAGTGGCGCGATGCCGAGCTGCCGGCCCTCAACGGCCATGGCACGGCCCGCGCCATCGCCGAGCTGTACGGCATCCTCGCCCGCCGCGGTCTGGCCGACGACCGCCGGGTGCTGTCCACGGAGGCCACCGAGCGCGCCCGCGAGGGCCAGGGTTCCTGCCGGGACCTGGTCCTGGGCGAGGCGCTCGGCCGGGACACGGAGGTGGCGCTCGGGGTGTGGCTGAGCGGTGCGCACGGCTCGTACGGCCCCAACCCGCGCGCCGTCGGCCATGACGGCTTCGGGGGCTCCTGCGGGCTCGCCGACCCGGAGGCGGAGCTTTCCCTCGGCTATGTGATGAACCGTATGGGCCCGCACATCGTCGACGACCCCCGGAAGATGGCCCTGGTGGAGGCGGCGTACGCGGCGCTGTGACCGGCGGCGCGGCCCGGCGGCGGCCGGCCCACCCCGCCGTAGCCGGGCCACCCCGCCCTCCACCGTGGCCGGCTACGCCTCTCGCGAGCGTTTCAGCAGCGCCAGGGAGCAGACGAGGGAGACCGCCACCAGCGCCATCTGGTAGATCACCACCGGCACGATCGAGCCGCCGGTCGAGCGCAGCAGCCACTCGCCGACCAGGGGTGCCGTACCGCCGATGAGCGCCGAACAAAGCTGGTAGGAGAGGGAGATACCGGTGTAGCGCACGGAGATCGGGAAGGCGGCGGCGAGCAGTCCGGCCAGGATCGCGTAGTTCATCGCGCCGGTGATGCCCAGCAGACAGATGCCGAGCCCCACGACGACCGGCTGGGTCGTCGAGACACAGGCGTACATCACGGGCACCAGAGCGAAGTTGAGGCTCAGCAGGGCCGCCACGGTGCGGCGCGGGCCGAAGCGGTCGGCCAGCAGCACCCAGCTGGGTGAAGAACTCGTTGACTTTCTCCATCTCCTGAAGGAGGGGGATTCCTACGGCTCGCGCCGTAGAGGTTCCTGCTTCGTCGCCGACTGCCCGCCCGGAGAACTCCGTTGAGGTCTTACACCGGCTCCACAGGCCGACACCGCACGAACGAGCCGAGTAGTGATCTTATGCAGGGTGTCGCGCCGCCGGTCGGCGATGCGGGCGTGAACGCGGGCGACCTTCCGGCGGGCCTTGGCCCGGTTGGCTCCCTCCCTCTTGGCCTTACGGGCCAGTTCCCGCTGCGCCTTGGCCAACCGCGCACGGTCGTGCCGCTCGTGGCGAGGGTTGGTGATCTTTTCCCCGGTCGACAGGGTCAGCAGGTGGTCCAGTCCGGCGTCCACGCCGACCGCCGCGTCCGTGGTGGGGAGTGGCCGCACACCGGGGTCCTCGCACAGCAGGGATACGAACCAGCGTCCGGCCGCATCCTGGGAGACGGTCACGGTGGACGGTGCGGCCCCCTCTGGGAGGGGGCGGGACCACACGATGGCCAGCGGCTCCGTCATCTTCGCCAGGGTCAGCTTCCCGTCCTGGAACCGGAACGCGCTGGTGGTGTACTCCGCCGACTTGCGGGACTTCTTGCGCGACTTCAACCGCGGGTACCGGGCCCGCTGGGCGAAGAAGTGGGTGAACGCTGCCTGAAGGTGGCGCAGGGCCTGTTGCAGCGGGACGGAGGAAACCTCGTTCAGGGAGGCGAGTTCCTCGGTCTTCTTCCACGCGGTGAGCATGGCCGAGGTCGCGTTGTTGTTCACCCGCTCCTGCCGCAGTGCCCACGCCTGGGTGCGTGCCGCCAGGGCCAGGTTGTAGACCTTCCGCACGCACCCGAACGTGCGCGACAGCTCGGCCGCCTGCGCATCGGTCGGATGGAAACGGAACTTGAATGCCCGCTTCACGTGCGTGGTCTTCACGTCTCACATGCCAGCGCATCAGCTTGTGACTCACTGCGGGCAGCCGGGGATGGACACCAGTCCGCCCCGGCAGCGAACCGGCTTTCCTTGCCCAGCTCCGCAGAAGCTCGATACCTCCCCACCCTGAAGGGCGGGGTTCCCTCGGAGGAGATCAGATGACCACCGTCACGGCGGAGAAGAGGAACGGAACGCGCCAGCCCCAGGCGTCGAAGTCGTCGTCCGGAAGCTGGGTGAGCAGCGCGAACATCCCGGTGGCCAGGATCGAGCCGGCCGGTGACCCCAGCTGGGGAAGGCGCCGAACGACAGCGCCTTCCCCTTCGGCGCGTGTTCGCCGGCGATGAGGACGGCGCCGCCCCATTCGCCGCCGACCGCGATGCCCTGCACCATGCTCAGCAGCACCAGCGCGATGGGCGCGGCGACACCGACCTCGTCGTAGCCGGGGAGCAGCCCGATCGAGGTGGTGGCGATGCCCGTCATGAGCAAGGTGGTGACCAGGGTCTTCTTCCGGCCGATCCGGTCCCCGAGGTGGCCGAAGACGATGCCGCCGATCGGCCGGGCGAGGAATCCGAGCCAGAGGCTGCCGAACGCCTCCAGTGCGTCGGTGGTCTGAACTGAAAACTCAGAAATCTTTACTGGCGGGGTCCGGTGCTACTGGCGGGATCCGGCGCTCAGTCCATCCAGGGTGAGGTCGAGGAGTCGGTCGGCCTGCTCCCGCTGTTCGGGCTTGCCCGAGGCGAGGGCGATGCCGGTGAGAGCGGCGAACATGTCGGTCGCGCTGATGTCGGACCGGATCACACCGGCCGTGACGGCGGCGTCCATCAGCCGCGAGAGGGCGTCCTGGATCATCTCGTGGCTCTGGGCGTACGGATTGACGCCCGACGCGACGACACCCCGCAGCGCGTCCGCCATGCCCAGCTTGGCGTTCGCGTAGTCCATGAAGCGGCCCAGCCACGCGCGCATCGCCTCGCGCGGGGGCAGGGCCGCCAGCAGCTCGGGGGCGGCGTCGCAGAGGCGGGCCAGCTCATTGCGGTAGGCGGCCTCGATCAGCAGCTCGCGGGTCGGAAAGTTCCGGTAGAGGGTGCCGGCGCCCACGCCCGCCTCCTTGGCGATGCGCTCGAGGTGGGCGTCCAGCCCCTCCTCGGCGAACACCCGCACCGCGGCGGAGAGGATCTTCTCCCGGTTGCGCTGTGCGTCGGCCCGCAGCGGGCGCCCTGGATCCCTGACCATCGGCGGCTCTCCTCATTCCCCGGTTGCTAAGTGGAGGAGCATCCACTTAGTGTGTGTCGAGTGAAGTGGAGGCGGCTCCGCTTCCCACTGTAGGCCATCGCCGCCTCCCCCCCCTTTTTCCTGCAATCCCCCTGGAAGGACTCCCCATGATGTCCGGTATCGAAGGCAAGGTCATCGCCATTACGGGCGCGAGCAGCGGCATCGGCGAGGCCACCGCCCTGCTGCTGGCCGAGCGAGGGGCGAAGGTCGTCCTCGCCGCACGGCGGTCGGACCGCATCGAGGCGCTGGCGGCCCGGATCACCGAGGCGGGCGGCGAGGCCGTCCCCGTCGTCACGGATGTGAAGCGGCGCGCGGATCTGTCCCGGCTGGTCGCGACGGCACGCGAACGGTACGGAAAGCTCGATGTGCTGGTCAGCAACGCCGGTATCAGCCCGATCTCCGCCCTCGACGATCTGCGCGTCGAGGACTGGGAGGAGATGGTCGACGTCAACATCAAGGGCGTGCTGTACGGCATCGCCGCGGCCCTGCCCGTCTTCCGTGAGCAGGGCTTCGGGCATTTCGTCCACACCCTCTCCACCGCCGGGCTGCGCATCGTCCCGCGGATGTCGGTCTACGCCGGGACCAAGAACGCCGTGCGCGCCATCTCCGAGGGACTGCGACAGGAGGCGGGCGAGTCGCTGCGGGTGACCACCATCTCGCCGGGGATCACCGAGACGGAGCTCGCGGATTCCATCACCGACCCGGACGCGAAGAGCCAGATCCAGGACTCCATGACCAAGATCGCGATGCCGCCGGGCGCCATCGCCCGCGCCATCGCGTTCGCCATCGAACAGCCGGCGGGTGTCGACGTCGGCGAGATCGTGGTCCGCCCCACCGCACAGAGCTGAGGCCCGTGCCCGACGGTGAACCGCCGGGCGTACTGCCGGTGTCGAGCAGCGCGGCATGGACGGCCGTGGTGAGAACCACGGCCGCGAGTGCCCATGAGATCCAGTCGCCCGGGTCGGGCAGCCACTGGCGTCCGAGCGCGATCGGATAGATGGCCACCGCGTACCCGGCGGGTACGGTGCGCGGCACGATCCCCTTACGGGCGGCGCCGAGGAATAACAGCGGCGCCAGCAGCCCGGCGGAGAACACCACGCCCACCACCCACAGCATCCGGTGGCGCCGGCCGCTGTACAGAATGGGCCGCGCGGATGTTCCGGTGGAATATTCGTTCACGATGGCCTTTCGCTCGGTGCGGAGTGCAGACGATTGAGTGCGTGGTGTGCGCTCACGGTGCCGATGCCCTCCAGATCGCGAAGCTGACGCGCGGAGAAACTGGAGAGTAGTTCGAGATTATCGATACCAGCTCTGAGTAATGCATTGGCCAAACGATGTCCGATTCTGTCGTGTCCGAGGGCATCGAAAAGTTCACCCCCCTCACAGGAACCGCAGCATCGTCCGGACTCGCTCGGCGCCTTTTCCCGAACGCCGCACCCACCGCACATATCGATCACCCGGTCATCCCATCGCGCCCTGGACCAGCTCATTTTGACGATGGCTTCGCGGAGCGCACCGATGCTGTCGGCCGCGGAGGAGGAATGCGTGGCGCCACAGATGTCACATCGAATGGTGATCGAATGGCTCATGTGAGCATGATGGCAGAGCGGCTTCCAACGGGCCTTCCCCGTCATCGCTTTGCGGCCGTTCGGCCACCCATCGAGACATGCGTTTCTCACAGCCGCTTGATGACAAATGCGACTGTTACGCCGCCCGGAGTGGTGAAAGCGTGAGCCATCAGTGGACAGCGAAGTGTCCGGGGGGTCCGCGCGAGCCGTCGTCAGCGGCTTGAATCCCGTCGGTGCGGACGGGGAACGCACCAGCGACAAATCGGGATCCGGCCGAGTGCTGTCACCGCGAGCCCCACCGGGCTCTCCTGACCGACAACGGAAACGGCTGGGTGATGAGAGACAACGCCACCGACAGGGGCGCGGACCATACGAGGGGGCGCCGTCATCGGCGATGGCGCGTGTCCGCGGCGCTGGGTCTGACGGCGGTGCTGGCGGGCGGCGGGATCGCCGCCCTCCAGGCGGCCGGATCGCCCGCGTCCGACGCCCCGGAGCCCGCGGCCGTCGTCGCCTCGCACTCCGGCCGGCTGACGCCCGGGGAATCGCGCGAGGCGTCCCGCATCGCCGTCGACGCCGCCACCCGGCCCGGGACCGCGCCCGCGCGGGGCGGTGAGGACGCGAAGAAGGACACCGGGGGCGGGGAGCGGAACGCCGCGGGCGGTTCCGGCGCCGAGCCGCTGGACACCCGCCGCCCGCCCCGGGCCAAGTCGGCCTCCTCCGCCCCGGACAGCCGGGCCGAGGTCCAGCTCTACGACTACGCCTCGGACACCCTCATCACCCGGCTGGTCGATCTGCGCTCCAAGAAGGTCCTCGACTCCGCCCGGCAGCACGGCGTCCAGCCGCCTCCCACCCTGGCCGAGGCCCGTGAGGCGGTGAAGGTCGTCCTGGCCGACCGCCGGCTCGGCCCGGGGATGCGCGACTCCTACACCTCGCAGACCGGGAAGCGGCTGACCTCGCCCTCCCAACTGCGCCTGCAGAGCATGTCGTTCCTCGGCTCCCGCGCCAAGGGGGTGGACGGCGCGCGGAAGGTGTCCCGGTGCGGTGAGCACCGGTGTGTGCAGCTCTTCGTGCGCCTTCCGGGTGGCAAGTGGATCGACACCAGCCGGATCGTCATCGATCTGTCGGCCAGGCGCGCCGCCGTCATCGGCCTGTGAGGGGAGCTTCGTCCGTGTCCAGTCTGTTTCGGCGTGCCCGTGTGCTGGTCGCCGTGGTGGGATTGCTGGCCCTGTGGGTGCCGGGCCCGGCGTCCGCCGCGCCCGCGAGGGCCTCGGCGGCGCCGTCCTGCCCCGCCGCGGATCGCATCGACACCACCCTGAAGAACGGTGCCCGGTGGCAGATGTGCTGGGACATCGACCGCAACACCGGTGCGGTGCTCAGCGACGTGACCTACACCCCGAACCGCGGCGCCCCCACCCGTGTCCTCAAGAGCGCCTCGCTCGCCGAGGTGCATGTGCCCTACGACAGCGGCCAGCCGCGCTTCTACGACGTCTCCGCGATCGGCTTCGGCGATCTGGAGCAGGGCACACTCACCCCGCTCAGCGCCAAGGACTGCCCCGACGGGCGGCTGCACGACTTCCAGGACACCCCCGTGCTGTGCGCCGAGGAGCAGCCGCGGCCGTTCGCCTACAAGAGCGCGGTGGAGAAGGGCGTTCTGCACGGCACCGACCTGGTCGTCTTCTCGGTCTCCGAGATCGGCTGGTACGACTACATCACCGAATGGCGCTTCTCGGACGACGGTTCCATCACTCCCCGGTCGGGCGCCACCGGCAGCCTCTCGCCGTTCCAGTTCTCCGACGCGAGCAGCGGCTGGCCGACCGGGGTGGGCTCCACCCGGTTCAGCGAGAACCACTCGCACAACATCTTCTGGCGGCTGGACCTCGACGTCGACGGGCAGTCGGCGAACACCGTGGAGCAGTACGACTACCTGGGCAGCGGTACGGCCGAGCGCACCACCAAGCGCACCGTGCTCTCCCATGAGACCGCGGCGGACCTCGCGCCCACCCGATTCTGGCGGGTGGTGAACCCCACGGCCGAGAACTCCGACGGCCACGCCAAGTCCTGGGAGATCGACAACCACCACAGCGATCAGTACCGGGGCCCGCACGAGACCGAGGAATTCACCCACCACGACATGTACTTCACGCAGTACCGGGAGTGCGAGCGGCTGGCCTACGGCAACACCGCCCCAAACTGCGCCACCTCGGTCGACAAGTACACCGGCGGCGAGAAGCTCACCGACCCGGTCGCCTGGGTCAGCGTCGATTTCCACCATGTGCCCAGGGACGAGGACCAGGACCCGATGCCCACCCACTGGCAGGGCTTCACGATCGTGCCCCGGGATGTCACGGCCACGAGCCAGTTGCCATGACCCGGCCCCTGTCGCCCATCCCGTTCCGTCCCCCGGCAAGGAGTGCACCGTGTTACGTCCGACCCCGGCACCGTCCGTCGAGCGGTCGAAGATACGCCGCGTCCTCGAGGACCGCCTGACGGCCCTGGCCCGCGCCCATCAGGTGCCCGGCGCCCAACTCGCCGTACACAGCGGCGGGATGACGCTCGCCGTGGAGACCGGCGTGCTGGACGCGGAGACCGGCGAGCCGTTCACCGCCGAGGCGGCCGTGCCCATCGGCTCCGTCACCAAGGCGTACACCGCGACCGTGGTGGCGCTTCTGGTGGCGGACGGCGATGTGGAGCTGGACGACCCGCTCGGCGAGCATGTGCCGGAGCTGCGCCGGGCCGGTCCGCCGTGCACGGTGCGCCAGGTGCTCAGCCACACCGCGGGGCTGCCGTCCGGGCCCGACTCGGACCAGGTGGCCTCGGTGACCGCCGCCCGCTATCTGCTGGACCACTGCACCGACCGCACCCTCGTGATGCCCCCGGGCACGGACTTCTCCTACTCCAACGCGGGCTATGTCGCGGCCGGCCGGCTGATCGAGACGGTCACCGGGATGAGCTGGCAGGAGGCCATGCGGTCCGTGCTGCTCGATCCGCTGGGCACCGTGCCGTCCTTCATCGGCACCGCCGCCACCCCGCACCGGCCGACCGCGCGCGGCCACTCGGCCAACACGGCCACGGGCAGGACGAGACCGGTGCGGCAGAACCTCGCCCCCGCCGAGGCCGCGGCCGGTGCGCTGCGGGCCGGCGCCCTCGATCTGGTGGCGCTGGGCCGGGCCCATCTCGGCGACGGCCCGCGGGGGGTGCCGCCCGTTGAGCTCGCGCAGGAGATGCGCCGCCCCGTGCCCGGCGCCGACCCCGGTGTGCTGGCCGACGGCTGGGGCCTGGGCTGGGCGCTCTTCCGGCACGGCGAGACGCTGTGGTTCGGGCACGACGGCAACGCCCAGGGCACCTCCTGCTCGCTGCGGGCCGATCCCGCCACGGGGGTGGTGGTCGGCTTCACCGCCAACGCGGGCGGCGGCACCGAGCTGTGGAACGAACTGACCGATGTCCTCGCCGAGGTCACCGGCGTCCGGGTGCCCGCCGGCCCCACCCCGCGGCATCTGGCCACCCCCATGGCCGTGACCTCGCAGTGCACCGGGATCTACCTCA
Organism: Streptomyces violaceusniger Tu 4113; assembly: GCF_000147815.2. Taxonomy (NCBI): domain Bacteria; kingdom Bacillati; phylum Actinomycetota; class Actinomycetes; order Kitasatosporales; family Streptomycetaceae; genus Streptomyces; species Streptomyces violaceusniger. The sequence continues at coordinate 5,761,557 of NC_015957.1, forward strand.
ACGGCGACATCGAGTACCAGGTGACCATGGGCGACGGCGGTGGCCTCGCCCTGTCCGTGGACGGCGACCTCCCCGCGCCGCTGGTCTGCCATGAGGACCTCACCTGCGATCTGGTGGACCCCTCCTCCGGACGCCGGATCCCCGGCGGGCGCTTCGTCCGCGATCCGCGGACCGGCGCCGTCGACCGGATCCAGCTCTCGGGCCGGATGGCCCGTAAGAGCGCCCTGGTCTGAGGCCCCACCGCCCACCCGCACGGCCGTCTCCCCACATCTCCCCCGGCCGGGTGCGGGCGCCCCGGCTCGGCGCCGAGATGGCCCGAACCGTCACCCATCCGCCCGTTCAACCGCTCTGAAGGGCCACACCCCGCCATGACGGACCACTACGCGACCTCATCGGTGTCCGCGCCCCAGGATGTCCCGGACCTCCCTCCGGCGGCGGGAGACGCCACGGACCGTGCCGTCTCCCGCGCGCCGCTCGGCGAGCTCTTCGCCGTATGGGCGAGGCGCACCCCCAAGGCGCCGGCCCTGGTCGCGGACGACCGCGAGTGGTCCTTCGACGAGGTCGAGCGCTGGGCGAACCGGCTGGCCCACCACCTCATCGGGCAGGGCGTGGGGCCGGAGCGGGTGGTGGCCCTGGTCCTGCCCCGCTCGGCCGAACTGGTGGTGGCCGAGCTGGCGGTGGCGAAGGCCGGCGGCGCGTACCTCCCCATCGATCCGGCGCATCCCGAGGAGCGCCGCGCCATGATGCTGGCCGACGCCCGGCCGGTGACCGTGCTCGACGACCCGGCGCGGATCCGGGAGGTGGCGGCCGGGGCGGGCCCCGATCACGCGCCCGGCCGGGCGGAGCTGCTCGGCCCGCTGCTCCCCGAGCATCCCGCGTATGTCATCTACACCTCCGGCTCCACGGGTGTGCCCAAGGGCGTGCTGGTGCCGCACGCCGGCCTGGGGAACTTCTCGGCCGCCACGACGGCCCACTACCGGGTCCGGCCGGGCGACCGGGTGCTGCAGTTCTCCTCGCCGAGCTTCGACGCCTCCGTCCTGGAGCTGTGCTCCTCCCTGCTCGCCGGGGCGGCGCTGGTGGTGCCCCCGGAGGGGCCCCTGCTGGGCGCCGAGCTGGCCTCGGTGCTGCGGGAGAAGCGGGTGACCCATGCCCTGATCCCCCCGGCGGCGCTCGCGACCGTGCCCCCGGAAGAACCCCACGATGGGCTGTCCGACTTCCGCACCCTGATCGTGGGCGCGGAGGCCTGCCCCGCCGATCTGGTGGACCTGTGGGCGCCCGGACGGCGGATGGTCAACTCCTACGGCCCGACCGAGGCCACGGTCGTGGCCACCTGGACGGACGCCCTGGCAGCGGGCTCCGGCGCCCCGCCGATCGGGCGTCCGCTTCCCAACACCCGGGTGTTTGTAGTGGACGAGGCGGCGCGGCAGGTGCCGGTCGGCGCCACGGGAGAGCTCTGCGTCAGCGGCGCGGGCCTGGCCCGCGGCTATCTCGACCGGCCGGGGCTGACCGCCGAGCGGTTCACCGCCTGCCCCTTCGGCCCGCCCGGCTCCCGGATGTACCGCACCGGCGATCTGGTCCGCTGGAACGCCGACGGGGAACTGGAATTCCTCGGCCGGGCCGACCACCAGGTCAAGATACGCGGCTTCCGCATCGAACTGGGCGAGGTGGAGGCCGCGTTGGCCCGCCACCCCCAGGTGGGCACGGCCGTGGTCACCGTACGGGAGGACGAGCCCGGCCAGAAGCGGCTGGTCGCCTATGTGGTGCCGCCCAGCGGCGGGACCCCGCCGAAGGCCGCGGAGGTGCGCGCCGCGGCGGCCCGGGTGCTGCCGGCGCATATGGTGCCGTCCGCCTATGTGGTGCTGGACGCGTTCCCCCTCACCCCGCACCGCAAGATCGACCGGCAGGCGCTGCCCGCCCCGCGCTCCGCGCCGGACGGCGACTCCCGCCATATCGCCCCGCGCACCCCCGGCGAGGAGGCCCTGGCCCGCATCTGGTCCGAGGTGCTGCCGGTGGACACGGTGGGCGTGGAGGACGACTTCCTGGGCCTGGGCGGCGACTCCATCCTCGGAGTGCGGCTGCTCACCCGCGTCCGGGCCGAACTGGGCGTGGAGCTCTCGCTGCGCGACCTGCTCGACGCCAGGACGGTGGCGCGGCTGGCCGGCCGGCTGCCCGCCGGGGCCACCGACGCGCCCGGCGCGCCCGAGGAGCCGATCCCGCCCGCGCCGCGCGACCGTCCGCTGCCGCTGTCCTCCGCCCAGCGGCGGCTGTGGTTCCTGGACGATCTGACCTCCGGTGGCACCGAGTACAACACCGGGGCCGGGCTGCGGCTCGACGGCCCGCTGGACGCGGCCGCGCTGCGCCGGGCGCTGGACCGGCTCGCCGCCCGCCATGACGCCCTGCGTACGACCTTCGCCACCGTGGACGGGCACGGGGTGCAGCAGGTGGCCGCGCACGGGACCGTACCGCTGGACCGGGTCGACCTCGGAGGGCATCCGGCGCGGGAGCGCGCCGAGGCGCTCGACCGCACCCTGACCGGCGAGCTGAACCGCCCCTACGACCTGCGACAGGGGCCGCTGACCAGGGCGCTGCTGATCCGGTTCGCCGACGAGGAGCACATCCTGCTGCTGGCGCAGCATCACATCGTCACCGACGGCTGGTCGGTCGGGGTGCTGGTGCGCGAGCTGGCCGCGCTCTACGCCGCCGAAGTGTCCGGAACCGCTGCCGAGCTCCCCCAACCCGCCCTGCAGTACCCGGACTTCGCGGTCTGGGAGCACAGCCGTCCCGCCACCGCCCCGGACGACGCCGACCTGGAGTACTGGCGGGACCGGCTGGCCGGGATGCAGACGCTGGAGCTGCCCACCGACCGCCCGCGCCCGCCGGTGCGCACCACGGCGGGCGAGGTGCACCGCCGTGAACTGCCCGCCGAGCTGGTGGCCGGGCTGACCCGGCTCGGCAGAGAGCGGGACACCACGCTGTTCACCCTGCTCGCGTCCGCCGTCGCGGTGCTGTTCTCCCGCTACTCGGGCCAGCGGGACATCGCCTTCGGCACCGTCACCGCCGGACGCCACCGCGAGGAGCTGGAGTCGGTCGCCGGATTCTTCGTCAACACCCTGGTACTGCGCGCCGATGTCGACGGGGACAGCACGGTCGAGCGGTTCCTGGACGCGATGCGCGAGACGGTGCTGGACGCCTTCGGCCATGACCGGCTGCCGTTCGAGCGGGTCGTCGAGGAACTGGCCCCACGCCGCGACCCCAGCCGCAATCCGCTGGTGCAGGCGCTCGTTGTACAGCAGAGCGCCATGGTGCCCGCCCAGGAGGCGGCGGGCGTGCGGATCACCGAGCACTGTCTGCCGCGCCCGGCAGCGCGGTTCGACCTGGTCCTGGAGTTCCTGCCCCGCGACGACGGCTCGCTGGGGCTGACCGTCGAGTTCAACTCCGATCTGTTCGACACGGCCACGATCGAGCGGATGGCCGGTCACCTGCACCGGCTGCTGACCGCCATGGTGGCCGATCCTGGCGCCACCCTGGTCTGCTTGCGGATGCTGGCCGACGCCGAGTGGCATGCGATGCTCGACGCCTGGAACGGGCCGGAGCAGACCGCGATCGAGGCCACCCTGCCCGATCTGTTCGCCGCCCAGGTGGCGCGGCGACCGGCCGCCACTGCCGTGACCTGCCGGGACACCCGTCTCTCCTATGACGAGGTGAACCGGCGCGCCAACCGGCTGGCGCGGCTGCTCATCGCCCGGGGCGCCGGTCCCGAGCGGCTGGTGGCCCTCGCCCTGCCCCGCTCGGCCGAGCTCGTCGTCGTCCTGCTGGCGGTGCTCAAGGCGGGCGCCGGATATCTGCCGGTGGACCCCGGCTATCCGGCCGAGCGCATCGCGTTCATGCTGGACGACGCCGCGCCCTCGACCGTCCTCACCACCACCGGGACGGCCGACTGCCTGCCCGCGGGCGCCGAACCGCTGGTGCTGGACGACCCGGCGGTCCGCGCCGAGTTGGACGGGCTCGCGGACGGCGACATCATTCAAGGTGAGCGGATCCGTCCGCTGGACCCGGCCCATCCCGCGTATGTCATCTACACCTCCGGATCGACCGGCCGGCCCAAGGGCGTGGTGGCCACCCACCGCGGCCTGGCGGGGCTCGCGGCCTGGGCCGAGGCGGAGCTGGGCCGTGAGCGGCTGACCGACGTGGTCGCCTCGACCTCGCTCAACTTCGATGTGTCGGTCTTCGAACTCCTCTGCCCGCTGCTGGCCGGCGGCAGCGTGGAGGTGGTGCGGGATCTGCTCGCCCTCACCGATCCGGACGGGCGGCCGGGGGCGCGGGGGCTGCTCAGCGGGGTGCCCTCGGTGTTCTCCCGGCTTCTGGGCGAGGACCCCCCGGCGGCTCTGGCCCGGACCGTCGTACTGGCGGGCGAGGCGCTGCCCGCCCAGACCGTACGGGACATCCGGGAGGCCATGCCGTCCTGCCGGATCGCCAATCTGTACGGGCCGACCGAGGCCACGGTGTACGCCACCGCCTGGTTCTGCGACGGTCAGGCGCCGTCACAGGCCCCGCCGATCGGCCGCCCGGTCGCGGGCACCCGCGCGTATGTCCTGGACCCGACGCTCCGGCTGGTGCCGCCCGGGGTGACCGGTGAGCTGTATCTGGGCGGGCAGGGCCTGGCCCGGGGCTATCTGAGGCGCCCCGGGCTGACCGCCCACCGCTTTCTCGCGGACCCCTTCGGGCGGCCCGGCAGCCGGATGTACCGCACCGGTGACCTGGTCCGCTGGAACGACGACGGCCGGCTGGAGTACCTGGGCCGGGCCGATGACCAGGTGAAGATCCGCGGCTTCCGCATCGAGCTGGGCGAGGTGGAGACGGCGCTGCTGCGCCACCCCGACATCGCCGAGGCGGCGGCCGTCGCCCGGGAGGCGGACGGTCATACGCGGCTGATCGCCTACGTGGTGGCCGCCGCGGGCGCCGCACCGGACCCGGCGGCCCTGCGGCGGTTCCTGCGGCGTTCGCTGCCCGACTACATGGTGCCCGCCTCCGTCGTCGTCCTGGAGCGGATGCCCCTGAGCCCCAACGGAAAGCTGGACCGCGGCCGGCTCCCCGAACCGGACTGGGCCGAGGCCGCGGCACCGGGCTATGTGGCGCCCCGCACCGCCACCGAGCGGACCCTGGCGGCGGTCTGGGCCCGGGTCCTGCGGGTGGAGCGCGTGGGCGTGGAGGACAACTTCTTCTCCCTCGGCGGCGATTCGATCCTCAGCATCCAGTTGGTCTCCCAGGCACGGCAGGCCGGGCTCGCCGTCACCTCGCGCGATGTCTACCGCCACCAGACGGTCGCCGCGCTGGCCCTGCATCTGGACACCACCACGGCCCCGGCCGGGACGCCCGGCTCCGACGGGGACGAGACGGCCACCGGCGAGCTGCCGCTGACCCCCATTCAGCACTGGCTGTTCACCACCGACCCCGAGCGGGCCGGCCACTTCAACCAGACCATCTCCCTGGTGCTGCCCGCGGACGTGGACGAGGACGCGCTGCGGCACGCCGTGGACGCGCTGGTGGCACACCATGACGCGCTGCGCTCCCGCTTCCACCGCCGGGACGACGGCTGGCACCAGCGGATCGAGGACGCGGCGGCGGTCCGCGTACCGCTGACGACCACCGGCGGCCCGCATCTGGGCCGCTTCGACCTGGCCGCGGAACCGCTGCTGCGCGCGGTGCTCGACCGGGACGCCGGGCCGCACCCGGTCCTCCATCTCACCGTCCACCACGCGGTCGTGGACGGGGTGTCCTGGCGGGTCCTCCTGGAGGATCTCGACAGCGCCTACCGGCGGGCGGCCCGGGACGAGGGGGCCGGGCCGCCCGCGAAGTCCTCCCCGCTGCGCCGCTGGGCGCTGCGGCTGAGCGCCCACGCGGCCGAGGGAGGGTTCGCCGACGAGGAGACGTACTGGACCGGGCCGGCTGGGGCCTGTGACGCCTCGCTGCCGACGGACCTGAATGGAGCGGAGGGGCCGAACACCTACGCCTCGGCCCGGTCGGTCACCGTCCGGCTCGGCCCGGAGGAGACCGCCGCACTGCTCCAGACGCTGCCCGAGGTCTACCGGACGCAGGTCAACGATGTGCTGCTGAGCGCGCTGGCCCGGGTGCTGCACCGCTGGACCGGGCGCGCCCGGATACCGGTGGACGTGGAGGGCCACGGCCGCGAGGAGCTCTTCGCCGACCTGGATCTGTCCCGTACGGTCGGCTGGTTCACCACCCGCTTCCCGGTGGCGCTCGACCTCCCGGACGGCGGGTGGGGCGAGGTCCTCAAATCGGTCAAGGAGCAGATGCGCGCCGTGCCACGGCGCGGTCTGGGCTACGGGGTGCGGCGCCATCTGCTCGATGGCGAGGGCCTTCCCGACGGCCCCACGGCCGGGATCAGCTTCAACTACCTCGGGCGGTTCGAGGCGCCGGGCGGTGGCGACGGGCTCTTCCGCGGTCTCCACCGGGAACTGGCCCTGGACGCCGACCCGGCCTCGCCGCGCCCGCATCCGCTGGAGGTGGTGGGCCGGGTCGAGGGCGACGACCTGGAGTTCACCTGGTTCTACTCGGGGAATCTGCACCGGGAGGAGACGGTCGCCCGGCTCGCCGAGGAGTTCCGCGAGGCGCTGTGCGAGATCGCCCGGCACGGCAGCGCGCCCGGCGCGGGCGGCCGCACCCCGTCCGACTTCCCGCTCGCCACCCTCGACCAGGCGGCCGTGGACCGGCTGGCGGGGAACGGCGGCACGGTGGAGGACATCTACCCGCTCACCCCCACCCAGGCGGGCATGCTGTTCCACAGCCTGGCGCAGGACGACCGGCGCGCCTACTTCCAGCAGTTGGGCTTCGTCCTCGACGGGGTGCCCGATCCGGCGGCGCTGGCCGCGGCCTGGCAGCAGGTCGCCGACCGTACGCAGGTGCTGCGCGCCCGCGTGGTGTGGGAGGGGGTGCCGGAACCGGTCCAGGTGGTCGCGCGCGGGGTCCGTGTCCCGGTCACCCTGCTCGACTGGCGTCGGCTGTCCGGGCCGGACGAGCGCCGGGAGGAGCTGCGGAGGTTCCTCGCCGAGGACCGGGAGCGCGGTCTCGACCTGGCCGCCGCCCCGCTCACGCGGCTGGCGCTGGCCCGGCTGTCGGCCACCGAGGTCCAGGTGGTGTGGACGTTCCACCATCTGATCCTGGACGGCTGGAGCCTCTTCCAGGTGCTCTCGGATGTCTTCCACTGCCATGCGCGGGCGCGTGACGGGGCATCCGGCGCGGCGCCGGCCACCGGTCTGCCCGGCCGCCGTCCGTTCAGCGACTATGTGGCGTGGCTGCGGGAGCGGGACGGGGCGCCGGCCGAGGAGCACTGGCGGGCCCGGCTCGGCGATCTCACGGAGTCCACCCCGCTGCCGTACGACCGGGAGCCCACCGAGGGCCATCACGCCGAGTCCACCGAGGACATCCGGCTCACCCTGCCCGCCGCCACCACCGGCCGGCTTCAGGAGCTGGCCCGGGGCGAGGGGCTCACCCTGAACACCGTGGTGCAGGGCGCCTGGGCGCTGCTGCTGGCCCGGCAGTCCGGGCGCGAGGACGTCGTCTTCGGAACCACGGTGTCCGGACGGCCGCCGGAGCTGCCCGGCGTGGAGACGATGAACGGGCTGTTCATCACCACCGTGCCGACCCGCCCCACGGTGCCGGCCGGCTCCACCCTGCTGTCCTGGCTGAGCGCGGTGCAGGCCGGACAGACCGAGGACCGGCGGTTCGACTTCGTACCGCTCACCCGGCTGCGGTCCTGGACCGGTCTGCCCGAGCGGGTGAACCTCTTCGACTCCATCGTGGTCTTCGAGAACTATCCGCTCGGCGACGACCTCGCCGCCGCACACGGCCTTGCCCTGCGCGAGCTGGACGGCGTCGAGACCACCAACTACCCGCTGTCCCTGGTGGTCTACCCCGGCGCGGAACTGACGCTGCGGCTCGGCTACGACCCGGCGCTGTTCGACAAGGCCACCGCCCGGCGGCTGGCGGAGTATCTGACAGTGCTGCTGACGGCCATGGCCGACAGCCCGGACCGGGCGCCCGCACGCCTTCCGATGCTCAGCTCCGTGCGGCGCCACCAGGTGCTCCGGGAGTGGAACGACACCGCGGTCCCGCTGCCCGAGTCCACGGTGGCCGGGCTCTTCGCCGACCGGGTGCGGAGTGCGCCGGAGGCGACGGCCCTGGACGGCGAGGCGGGCCCGGTCAGCTACCGGGAGCTGGAGGCCCGCGCCAACCGGATGGCCCACCGGCTCATCGGCCACGGCGTCGGCCCGGAGCGTCCGGTGGCCGTCCTGATGGACCGGTCGGTGGAGCTGGTGGTGGCGCTGCTGGCGGTGGTCAAGGCGGGCGGGGTGTACGTACCGCTGGACACCCGGGCCCCCGAGGACCGGCTGCGGAGCGTGCTGGCGGAGGCGGGGGCGGAGGTGCTGCTGACCGACCGCGCCTGGGAGCGCACGGCGGCGGACATCGCGGGTGCCGGGCGGACCCTGGTGGTGGAGTCCGGCGACGCCGGCGACGGCCCGTCCGAGCCGCCGGGCGTGGCGCTCTCCCCCGACAACGCCCTGTATCTGATGTTCACTTCGGGCTCCACCGGGCGGCCCAAGGGGGTCGCGGTGCGCCACCGCGATGTGACCGCCCTCGTCGCGGACCGCGCCTTCGCGGGCCACGACCGGGTGCTGGTGCACTCGCCCCAGGCGTTCGACGCCTCGACGTACGAGCTGTGGGTGCCGCTGCTGCGCGGCGGCCGGGCCGTGCTGGCGCCCGCCGGGGACGTGGACGCGGACACCGTGCGCCGGGCCATCGCGGAGCACGGGGTGAGCTGCCTGTGGCTGACCGCCGGGCTGTTCCGGCTGCTCGCACAGGAAGGGCCGGAAGCGCTGCGCGGCGCCCGGGAGGTGTGGACCGGCGGTGAGGCGGTGCCCCCCGGGGCGGTGCGCCGGGTGCTCGCGGCCTGCCCGGAGCTGACCGTGGTGGACGGCTACGGGCCCACCGAGACCACGACCTTCGCCACCCGGCGCCCCTTCCGCGCCGGGGAGGCGCTTCCGCGCTCGCTGCCCATCGGACGGCCGCTGGACAACACCCGGACGTACGTCCTCGATGGCGCCCTGCAGCCGCAACCCCCCGGCATTCCCGGGGAGTTGTACATCGCGGGCGCCGGGGTGGCCCGCGGCTACCACGGCCGTCCCGGCGCCACCGCCGAGCGGTATGTCGCCGATCCGTTCGGGCCGCCCGGCTCCCGGATGTACCGCACCGGGGACATCGTGGCCTGGACCGACGACGGTGAACTGCGCTTCCAGGGCCGCGCCGACGACCAGCTCAAGGTCCGGGGCTTCCGCATCGAGCCGGGGGAGATCGAGGCCGCGCTCGCCCGCCACGAGGCCGTGGCGCAGGCGGTCGTCGCGCTCGCCCGCGTGGGCGACCGCACGCTGCTGACCGGCTATACGGTGCCGGTCCACGGGGCCGAGGTGCCGGGCGCCGGTGAACTGCGGTCCTTCCTGGGCGGCCTGCTGCCCGACTACATGGTGCCGTCGGCCTTCGTCACCCTTGACGCGCTGCCGCTGACCCGCAACGGCAAGGTGGACCGCAGCAAGCTGCCCGCTCCCGACCCGGACGCGGCCGGAACGGCGGGATATGTGGCGCCCCGCACCGACAGCGAGCGCATCCTCGCCGAGATCTGGGGCACGCTGCTGGGCCGGGAGCGGATCGGCGCCGAGGACAACTTCTTCCATCTGGGCGGGGATTCGATCCTCAGCATCCAGGTGGCCTCCCGCGCCCGGCAGGCGGGGCTGGCCCTCACCCCCCGGGAGCTGTTCCGGCACCCGACGATCGCCTCGCTCGCCACCGTCACCACCCCGACCACGGAGCCCGCCGCCGACACCGGGCCGGTGACCGGCGAGGTCCCGCTCACCCCGATCCAGCACTGGTTCCTACGTCTGCGGACCGCCCGGCCCGGCCACTTCAACCAGTCCGTGGTCGTCGAACTCCAGCGGGATCCGGACCTCCGCGCGCTCCGCGCGGCGCTCGACGCGCTGCTGGTCCACCATGACGCGCTGCGCATGCGGTTCGAGCCCGGGGCCGATGGACACCTCCGGCAGTACTGCCCGCCGCCGGAGCCGACGAGCCCCGCGCTCTTACGGGAGGACGACCTGTCGGGGCTCGGCACGCCGGAGCGGCGGGCCGCCGAGGACGCGGCGATGGCGGAGGCACAGGCGGGGTTCGACCTGGCCCGGGGTCCGCTGCTGGCCGCGCGGCTGTTCCACCACGGAGACGGGCAGCGGCCGACGCTCTTCCTGACCGCCCACCACCTGGTGGTCGACGGCGTCTCCTGGCGGGTGCTGCTGGAGGACCTGAACACCGCGTACCAGCGGCTGCACACGGGCGGGCGGGCCGGCCTCGGCCCGCGCACCACGTCCGTGCGGGACTGGTCCCACAAGCTGACCGAGCACACCGCCACCGGCGGTTTCGACGCCGAACTCCCCCACTGGCGGGCGGTGTCCGCGGAGTGCGCCGCCGGGCTGCCCGTGGACGGCGAGGGCGACAACACGGTGGCGTCCATGGCCCAGGTCACCGTCCGGCTGGACCGGGAGCGCACGGACGCGCTGCTGCGGCAGGTGCCCGAGATCTACCGGACCCGCGTGGACGATGTGCTGCTCGCGGCGCTGGGCCGGGTGCTCGGCGACTGGACCGGACGGCGCCGGATCGCCGTGGACCTGGAGGGCCACGGCCGGGAGGAGCATCTGCTGGACGGGGTGGACCTGTCCCGCACCGTCGGCTGGTTCACCAGCCTGTATCCGGTCGCCCTGGAGCTTGCCGAGGGCGGCTGGGGCGAGACGCTCAAGTCCGTCAAGGAACAGTTGCGGGCCGTTCCCTCGCACGGCATCGGCTACGGCGCGCTGCGCCGGCTCGACCCCGCCTCGGGGCTGCGGGGCGCGGCCGAGCCCGGCATCAGCTTCAACTACCTCGGACAGTTCGACTGGTCGGCCACGGGTGAGGACACCGAGGACACCGGTCTCGTGCGCACCGTACGGGACGGTCTGGGCGGTGACGCCGCGCCCGACACGGTCCGGGCCCATCTGCTGGACGTCGTGGGCCGGGTGGAGCGCCGGTGTCTGGAGATCACCTGGTACTACGGCTCCGGGACGCACACCGAGGAGACCGTGGCCGGGCTGGCGCGGGGGATGCTCGGCGCGCTGAAGGAGATCATCGGCCACTGCGCCGACCCCGCGGCGGGCGGCCGGACCCCGTCGGACTTCCCGCTGGCGCGGCTGGACCAGGCCGCGGTGGACCGGATTGCCGCCGACGGCCGGGCGGTCGAGGACATCTATCCGCTGACCCCGACGCAGGCCGGGATGCTGTTCCACGGGCTGATGGATCCGGAGTCGGACACTTACCTCAACCAGGTCCAGCTCACGCTGACCGGGGCGCGCGACCCGCAGGCGCTGGGCACCGCATGGCGGCACACGGTGGACGCCAATCCGATCCTGCGCACCCATCTGGTGTGGGCGGAAACCCCGGAGCCGGTGCAGGTCGTGACGCGCGGGGCGACGCTCCGGATCGTCCACCACGACTGGACGGAGCGGCCCGAGGAGTGGCGCGAGGCCGAGCTGCTCCGCATGCTCGCCGAGGACCGGGCCGAGGGGATCGACCTGGCCACGGCGCCGCTGATGCGGCTGGCGCTGATCCGGCTGTCCGCCGACGAGGTCCGGATCGTCTGGACCTTCCACCATGTGCTGCTCGACGGCTGGAGCGCGGCACAGGTCTTCGACGAGGTCTGCGAGCGGTACGCGGCGCTCACCTCGGGCCGGGCGCCCGTGGTGCCCGCGCGACGGCCGTTCCGCGAGTACCTGGGCTGGCTCGGCGAGCAGGACCGGGCGGAGGCCGAGCGGTACTGGCGTACGGCGCTGGCGGGATTCGCCTCGCCCACCGAACTGCCGCGCGACCGGCCCGCCTCGGAGGCGCACCGCACCGCCTCGTCGCTCTCGCACCGGGTCACCCTCGGCGCCGAGGAGTCCGCCCTGCTCCGTACGACGGCGCAGCGGGGCGGGCTGACCATGAACACGGTGGTGCAGGGCGCCTGGGCGCTGCTGCTGTCCCGGTACAGCGGGGCCGAGGACCTGTGCTTCGGCACCACCGTCTCCGGCCGGCCGGCCGCGCTGCCGGGGGTCGAGTCCATGGTCGGGGTGTTCATCAACACCATCCCCACCCGGGTCCGGGTGGCGGGGCAACGCAGGCTGCTGGACTGGCTGCGGGAGCTGCAGTCGGCGCAGTCGGAGGCCCGGCTCTTCGAGTCCGTGTCCCTGGCCCAGTTGGGGAGCTGGAGCGAGGTGCCCGGCGGGGTGAGCCTCTTCGACTCCATCGTGGTCTTCGAGAACTACCCGTTCGACAGCGAGGCCATCACGGCTCACGGCCTGGGCATCCGGCAGGAGCGGGATGTGGAGCCCACCAACTTCGCGCTCAGCGTCGTGGTGGCTCCCGAGGAGCGGCTGTCGATCTCACTGGACTACGACCCCGCGGCCTTCGACGCCCCGACCATCGAGCGGCTGGGTGCGTGTCTGCGCACACTGCTGGAGGAGATGGCGGCCGATCCGGAGCGCCGGCTGGAGGACCTGCCGCTGATCGGCGAGGGCGAGACGCGCGGGATCCTCGACCGCTTCAGCGGCCCCATCGCCGCCGCGCCGCACGCGGTGCTGCCCGCGCTCTTCGAGGCGCAGGCGGCCCGTACCCCGGACGCGGTGGCGGTGGCGGTGATGGGCGACGGCGGACGGCTGACCTACCGGGAGCTGAACGAGCGCGCCAACCGGCTCGCCCGGCTGCTGATCGCCTCGGGCGCCGGACCGGAACGGTTCGTGGCCCTCGCGCTGCCGCGCACCCCGGAGCTGGTGGTGGCCGTGCTGGCGGTGCTCAAGAGCGGGGCGGCCTATCTTCCGGTCGATCCGGCGTATCCGGCGGAGCGGATCGCCTTCATGCTCGGCGACATCGCCCCGGACACGGTGGTGACCACCGGGGACATGGCGGACCGCATCCCCGCCGGGGCGGGCGGCCGGATCCTGCTGGACGACGCGGAGTCCGACCGTCAGTTGGCCGAGCTGCCCGCGCAGAACATCCGCGACGCCGAGCGGCGCTGCCCGCTGGACCCCGGCCATCCGGCGTACGCCATCCACACCTCGGGGTCGACCGGTACGCCCAAGGGCGTGGTGGTCGCCCATGGGAGTGTGGCCGCGCTGGCCGCGTGGGCGCGGGAGGAGTTCGGCGCCCAGGGGCTCTCCCATGTGGTGGCCTCGACCTCGCTCAACTTCGATGTGTCGGTCTTCGAGATCCTCTGCCCGCTGCTGGCCGGTGGCGCCGTCGAGATCGTGCGCGATCTGCTCGCCCTGGCCGAGCGGACGGAAGCCTGGACGGCGAGCCTGATCAGCGCCGTGCCCTCGGCACTCGGGCAGGTGCTCGGCAAGGGGTCGGTCTCGGCGACGGCCGGGACCGTGGTGCTGGCTGGCGAGGGGCTCGCCGCCCGCACCGTCCAGGAGGTCCGCGCGGCCATCCCCGGCTGCCGGGTGGCGAACATCTACGGGCCCACCGAGGCCACCGTCTACGCCACCGCCTGGACCTGCGACCCCGCCGATCCCGACCGCACGCCGCCCATCGGCGCCCCGGTCGCCGCCACCCGGGCCTATGCCCTGGACGCGCGGCTGCGGCCGGTGCCGGTCGGTGTGCCGGGCGAGCTGTATCTGGCGGGGCCGGGCCTGGCCCGGGGGTACTTCGGCCGGCCGGGACTGACCGCGCAGCGGTTCACGGCCGATCCGTTCGGCCCCGCGGGCGGCCGGATGTACCGCACCGGCGACCTGGTCCGCTGGGACGAGCGGGGGCAACTGGAGTACCTCGGCAGAACCGATGACCAGGTCAAGGTGCGCGGCTTCCGGATCGAACTGGGCGAGGTCGAGGCCGCGCTGGCGCGCCACCCCGATGTCGCCGAGGCGGCCGCGGCCGTCGTCGACACCGGCGGTCACAAGCGCCTGGCCGGCTATGTGGTCCAGGTCCCCGGCGCCCCGCCGCTCGACTCCGCCGCGATCCGCGCCTTCCTCACCACGAGCCTGCCGGACCATATGATCCCCTCGGCCGTGGTCGTCCTGGACCGGCTGCCGCTGGGGTCCAGCGGCAAGCTGGACCGGCGTGCGCTGCCCGCCCCCGTCTGGGCGGCCCGCGCCACCGGCCATGTGGAGCCGCGCACGGAGACCGAGAAGGCCCTCGCCGCCATCTGGGCGGAGGTCCTCGGGGTGGAGCGGATCGGCGTGGAGGACAACTACTTCACCCTCGGCGGCGATTCCATCCTCAGCATCCAGATCGTCTCCGCCGCCCGGCGGGCCGGTATCGAGCTGACCCCGCGCCATCTCTTCGTCCACCAGACCGTGGCGGACCTGGCCACGGCCGCGCGGGAGGCCCCGGCCGCGGCGACCGCTCCCGAGCAGGAGCCGGTCGTCGGGGAGGTGCCGCTGGCCCCGATCCAGCGCTGGCTCTTCGAGCAACTGCCCGCCACCGCCGGACACTTCACCCAGTCGGTCTCGGCCGAGCTGACCGCGCCGGTGGACGAGAGCGCGCTGCGGGCCGCCCTGTCCACGGTGGTGACCCACCATGACGCCCTTCGGCTGCGCTTCGAGCGCACCGACGACGGCACCGTACGCCAGCACAACGCCCCGCCGGAGGACCGGCCGGTGCTGGACCTCCACGACCTGTCCTCCGTGGCGCCGGCGCGGCGGGACGCGGTGATGCGGGAGACGGCCGGGCGGATACGCGCCGGGTTCGACCTGGCCCGGGGACCGCTGCTGCACGCGGCGCTCTTCATCCGGGGCGAGGGGGAACGGCCCATGCTGCTGCTGACGGCCCACCATCTGGTGGTCGACGCCGTCTCCTGGCGCATCGTGCTGGAGGACCTGGACACCGCCTACCGGCAGATCGCCGCGGGCCGGACGGCCGAACCGGGCGCCAAGACCACGTCGTTCCGCACCTGGGCGCGGCGCCTGAGCGAGCACACCGCCGCCGGGGGCTTCGACGCGGAGCGCGACCACTGGGCGGCCACCCACGGCTGCACCGACCTGCCCACGGACGGCGAAGGCCCCAACACCGCGGCCTGCGAGGAGGAGGTGACCGTCCGGCTCGGCGCCGAGGAGACCCGTCTGCTGCTGCAGGAGGTGCCGGGCACGTACCGGACCCGGGTCAACGACGTCCTGCTCTGCGCCCTGGGCCGGGTGCTGGCCCGCTGGACCGGCCGGGACCGGGTGGCGGTGGCCCTGGAGGGGCACGGCCGGGAGGAGATCTTCGAAGGCGTCGATCTGTCCCGTACGGTCGGCTGGTTCACCAGCATGTACCCCGTCGCGCTGGAGACACCCGCCGACTGGGGGCTGGAGCGGACGCTGAAGGCTGTCAAGGAGCGGCTGCGGGCGATCCCCGGGAACGGCCTGGGCTACGGCGCGCTGCGCCATCTGTCCGGCACGTCCGCCTCCGGCCTCCCCGCCGCTCCGAAGATCAGCTTCAACTACCTCGGGCAGCAGGACTGGGAGCCGCCCGCGGCGGATGGTCTGCTGCACGCCCTGACCGGTGGGCTGGAGGGCGATATGAGCCCCGAGGCGGACCGTCCGCATCTCCTCGATGTGATCGGCCGGGTGGCGGACCGCCGGCTCGAACTGAGCTGGTCCTACTCCCGGTCGCTGCACCGGCGCGCCACGGTGCGCCGGCTCGCCGAGGAGATGGCGGAGGAGCTCCGGGCGATCGTGCGGCTGTGCACCCGCTCGGACGCGGGCGGGCGGACGCCCTCGGACTTTCCGCTGGCCGCGCTGGATCAGGCGACCGTCGACCGGCTGGCGGGCGACGGCCGGGACGTGACCGATATCCATCCGCTGACCCCGGCCCAGTCCGGGCTGCTCTTCCACGCACTGGCCCAGCGGGACCAAGGGCTCTATGTGGAGCAGGCGACGTTCGTCCTCGACGGGGTCGCCGACTCCGGAGTGCTGGCGGCCGCCTGGCAGCATGTCGTGGATCGCACCCCGGTGCTGCGCGGCGAGGTGGTGGTGCACGATGTGGCCGAGCCGCTGATGGTCGTGCGCCGCACCGCGGTCGTACCGGTCGAGGAGCTGGACTGGACCGGCCTCACGGAGGACGAGCGCACGGCCGCGCTGGAGCGGCTGCTGGAGCAGGACCGCGCCCGCGGGATCGAACTCGCCGCGGCCCCGCTGCTCCGCGTCACCCTGTCCCGGCTCTCGCCCGGTGAGGTGCGGGTGCTGTGGACCTTCCACCATGTGCTGCTGGACGGATGGAGCGTCTTCCAGGTGCTCGGCGATGTCTTCGCCGCGCATGCCGCCCTGGCCGCCGGTGAGCAGCCGAGACTGCAAGCCCGCAGGCCGTTCGCGGACTATGTCGCCTGGCTCGGCCGTCAGGACCACACGCGCGCCGAGGCGCACTGGCGGCAGGCCCTGCAGGGATTCACCGCTCCCACTCCCCTCCCCTATGACCGCAGGCCGACGCCGGAGATCGCGACCCGGTCCTCGCACTGGCTGGCGCACCGGCTCGGTGAGCAGGACACCGCCGCCCTCCAGGACTTCGCCCGGCGGCACCGGCTCACCATGAATACGATCGTCCAGGGCGCTTGGGCGTTGCTCGTATCCCGCTTGAGCGGCGAATCGGATGTCTGTTTCGGGACGACGGTCTCCGGGCGGCCGGCGGAGCTGCCCGGCGCGGACGACATCACCGGCATCTTCATCAACACCCTCCCGGTGCGGTGCGCGGTGGCGGGCGCCGCCGGGACCGCCGCCTGGCTGCGGGAGCTGCAGGCCGAGCAGGCGGACGCGCGCGGCTTCGGCCATATGCCGCTGTCCGAGCTGCGGGGCTGGAGCGAACTCCCCGCCGGGGTGGACCTCTTCGAGAGCCTGGTGGTGTTCGAGAACTACCCCATCAACAGCTCCGCCGCCGCCGAGCACGGGCTGCGGGTGCGGGATCTGAACGCCCTGGAGTCCACCAACTACGCGCTGACCGTGGTGGTCTCACCCGGATCCGAACTGTCCGTGGAACTCGGCTACGATCCGCGACTGTTCGAGGAGGCCACCGCCGAGGCGCTCGCGGACCGGCTCACCCATCTCCTCGGCGCGCTGGCCGCGGCCCCCGACGATCTTCCGCTGGACCACATCGACGTCCTTCCGGCCGCCGAGCGCCAACGGCTCCTGGTCGACTGGAACGACACCGCCCGGCAGGTGCCCGAGGCGACTTGGGCCGACCTGTTCGAGGCGGCGGCGGACCGCGACCCGGGCGCGGTGGCGGTGGACTCCCTGCGCCTGCGGCTGACCTACGCGGAGCTGGACGGCCGGGCCAACCGCCTCGCCCACCACCTCATCGGGCAGGGCGTGGGCCCCGGGCGGATCGTCGCGCTGGTGCTGCCCCGGTCGGTGGAGTCCGTCGTCGCCCGGCTCGCGGTGGCCAAGGCCGGGGGCGCCCATCTGCCCATCGATCCCGACTACCCGGCCGAGCGCATCGAGTTGATGCTCAAGGACTCCGCACCGCATCTCGTCATCGAGCGGGCCTTGGAGGTCCGGGCCCCGGACGGCCCGGCGCACCGCCCCACCGACGAGGACCGCCTCGGCGCCGTCCACCCGGACGACCCCGCCTATGTGATCTACACCTCCGGGTCCACCGGAACCCCCAAGGGAGTGGTCGTCACCCATCGCGGGATCGCCGGGTTCGCCGCCGCCGAGGCCGAGCGCTTCCAGGTGCGGCCGGACGGCCGCGTGCTGCAGTTCTCCTCGCCCGGCTTCGACGCCTCCGTCCTGGAGCTGTGCATGGCGCTGCCGTCCGGGGCCGCCCTGGTGGTGCCCGAGCCCGGCCCGCTGCTGGGCGGCCATCTCGCGGAGATCCTGCGGCGGCAGCGGATCACGCACACCCTCATCCCGCCCGCCGCGCTCGCGACACTGCCCGCCGGCACCGAGCGGGAGCTGCCCGACCTGCGGACGCTGATCGTGGGAGGGGACGCCTGCGGCGCCGAACTGGCCGCCCGATGGACGCCGTACCACCGCATGATCAACGCGTACGGGCCGACCGAGACCACCGTGGTGGCCACCTGGTCCGAGCCGCTCGACGCCGACGGGGCCCCGCCGCCGATCGGGCGGCCCCTCCCCAACACCCGCGTCCATCTGCTCGACGCGCGGCTGCGCCCGGTGCCGGTGGGCGTGCCCGGCGAGCTGTGGGTCAGCGGTCCCTCGCTCGCCCGCGGCTATCTGGGCCGCGCCGGGCTGACCGCCTCCCGCTTCCTCGCCGACCCCTTCGGGCCGCCCGGCTCCCGGATGTACCGCACCGGCGACCTCGCCCGCTACGACGCCCGGGGCCGCCTCCACCATCTGGGGCGCGTCGACCATCAGCTCAAGCTGCACGGCCATCGCATCGAGGCCGGTGAGGTGGAGACCGCCCTGTGCGGCCACCCCGCCGTCGCGGAGGCCGTGGTGACGGTGCGGGAGGACGAGCCCGGTGTGCGCCGGCTGGTGGCCCATCTGGTCCTCGCGCCCGGGGCCGCCGCCCCGGCCGACACCGAACTGCGCACCCATCTGGGCCGCACGCTTCCGGGCCCGATGGTCCCGTCGGCGTTCGCGGTGCTGGACCGGCTGCCGCTGACCGAGAACGGCAAGACCGACCGCGCGGCGCTGCCCGCGCCCGGCCCCTCCACCACCACCGCCGCCGCACCGGCCGGCCATATCGCCCCGCGTACCCCCACCGAGGAGGTCATCGCGGAGATCTGGTCGGAGGTGCTGGGGGTGGCGCCGGTCGGCGCGGAGGACGAGTTCTTCGCCCTGGGCGGTGACTCGGTCCGCAGCCTGCTGATCGCCTCCCGCGCCAAGGAGGCGTTCGCCGTCGACCTGACCCCGCGGGACATTCTGACCGCGCGTACCGTCTCCGCCCTCGCCGACCTGGTCGAGGAGCACATCCTGCGCGAACTCGAAGACGCCGCTTCCGGCGGCGGCGACCACGACGACCGGTGAGGAAGGACGACATGACGTCTTCGAGGAACGATCGTGCTTCCGCGCTGCCCGAGGAGCTGCGGGAGGCCCTTCGCCGCCGCCTCGCGGGCAAGGCCGGGCGCGCCGCCGCCATCCCCCGCGCGGACCGCGCGCGGCCGCTGCCGCTGTCCTTCGCCCAGGAACGGCTGTGGTTTCTGCACACCCTCCAGCCGGAGGAGGCGGGGTACAACAGCGCGCTGGCGCTGCGGCTGACCGGCGCGCTGGACGTGGCGGCGCTCTCCGGGGCGCTGGATGCCCTGGTGGAGCGGCATGAGGCGCTGCGGACCACGTTCGACGACATCGACGGCCGGCCCGCTCAGGTGGTGCACCCGGCCGCGCCCGTGCCCCTGCCGGTGGCCGACCTCATCGGCGCTCACCGGGGGCCGGAGGCGCTGGACCGGCTGCTCCTGACCGAGTACGCCCGGCCGTTCGATCTGCGGACCGGCCCGCCGCTGCGGGCGCTGCTGATCCGCCTGGCCGAGGACGAGCACGTGCTGCTGCTCACGGCCCATCACATCGTCACCGACGGCTGGTCGATGGGGCTGCTCCAGGGCGAGCTGTGCGCGCTGTACGGCGCGGAGTCCGGCGCGGACCCGCTGCCCCCGGTGCCGGTGCACTATCCCGACTTCGCCGTGTGGCAGCGGGAGCGGCTCTCCGGGGCCGCGCTGGACCGGCAGCTCGACTACTGGAAGGGGCGGCTGGACGGCGTCGTCCCGCTGGAGCTGCCCACCGACCGGCCCCGGCTCCCAGCGCCCACCTCGGCGGGGGCGATCCATGAGTTCACCGTGGACCGCGCCACCGCGGACCGGCTGCGCGCGCTTGCCGCGCGGGAGCGGACCACGCTGTTCACGGCGCTGGTCGCCGCCTGCCAGGGGCTGTTCGCACGCTGGTCGGGGCAGGACGACATCGCCATCGGCACCGTCACCTCCGGCCGTGGCCGCACCGAACTGGAGCGCGCCGTCGGCTTCTTCGTCAACACCGTGGTGCTGCGCTCCGCGGTGGACACGGCCCGTTCCTACCGTGAGCTGCTGGCCGACGCCGGGGCCACGGTGCTGGACGCCTTCGCCCATGACGAGACGCCATACCAGCGGCTGGTGGAGGCCGTGGGGGCGCGCCGGGAGGCGGGCCGCAATCCGCTGTTCGATGTGATGGTGCTGCTGCACAGCGCCCCGCGGAGCGCGCCCCGGCTGTCCGGGCTGGCCGTGGCGAGCGTGGATGTGCCCCGGCAATCGGCCACCTTCGACCTGAGCGTCGAGTTCGTCGAGGACGGGGAGGAGCTGCGGGGGCTGCTGGAGTACAGCACCGAGCTGTTCGACACGGCGACCGCCGAGCGGATGGCGGGCCATCTGCTGGTGCTGCTCGACGGGGTGGCCGCCGATCCGGACCGGCCGGTGCGGGAGCTGTCCCTGCTCACGGACGGCGAGCGGCGGCGGATGACGGCCGCCGGGCGCGGCCCCGCGCTCGCGGTCGAACCGGCCACGTTCCCGGCGGTGTTCGAGGCGCAGGCGGCCCGTACCCCGGGAGCGACGGCGCTGGTGGCCTCCGACGCCACCTACGACTTCGCGGGGCTGAACGCGGCCGCCAACCGGCTGGCGCACCATCTGATCGCCCAGGGCGTGGGGCCGGAGCGCGTCGTCGGGGTGAAGCTGCCGCGGACCGCCGACATGGTCGTGGCGATCCTGGGGGTGCTCAAGGCGGGCGGGGTCTACCTGCCCCTCGACCCGGAACTCCCCGCCGAGCGCCTCGCGTTCCTCCTGGCCGACGCCGAACCGGTGCTGGTGCTCGACGAGGCCGCCCTGCGCGCCGTCCCCGCCACACTGCCGACGGCCGATCCCACCGACGCGGACCGGACCGCCGCACTGCACCCGGGCAGCGCCGCCTACGTCCTGTACACCTCCGGATCCACCGGCCGCCCCAAGGGGGTGGCCGTGGAGCACCGGTCGATGGTCAATCTGCTGGTCGGCCACCGGCAGGGCTTTGTGGCCGAGGCGGGCGGCGGGCCGCTGCGCGCGGCGCTGACCGCGTCGTTCTCCTTCGACACCTCGCTGGAGGGGCTGCTCCTGCTGGCGGACGGCCATGAGCTGCACCTCATCGACGAGGCCACCCGGCTCGATCCGGCCGCGCTGGTGGAGCACATCGCCGAGCACCGCATCGACTTCCTCGACCTCACCCCCTCCTACCTGCGGCAGCTTCTCCCGGCCGGACTGCTGGACCACCCCCGGCACCGGCCGCGGGTGCTGATGCTGGGCGGCGAAGCGCTCGGCCCGTCGCTGTGGCTGCGGCTGGCGGACGCCCCGGGCACGACGGCGTACAACTTCTACGGTCCGACCGAGTGCACCATCGACGCGCTCGCCGCCCGGATCGGCGGCGCCGGGCGTCCGGTGGTGGGCCGGCCGCTGGGCAATCTGCGCGCCTATGTGCTCGACTCGCGGCTCCAGCCGGTGCCGGTGGGGGTGGCGGGTGAGCTGTATCTGGCCGGTGAGCAGGTGGCTCGGGGGTACCGGGGCCGTCCCGGGCTGACCGCGTCCCGTTTCGTGGCCGATCCGTACGGGCCCGCCGGGAGCCGGATGTACCGCACCGGGGACCTGGCCCGCTGGACCGCCGACGGGGAGCTGGACTGCCTCGGCCGCGCGGATCACCAGGTGAAGATCCGGGGCCACCGGATCGAACCGGGCGAGATCGAGGCGGCGTTGCTCGATCTTCCGGCCGTCGCCGAGGCGGCCGTCGTCGCGGTGACCGACGACCGCGGCCACACGCGGCTGGCCGCCTACTACGTGCCCGCCCCGGGCGGTGAGCCGCCCGCCTCCGCCGAACTGCGCGCGGCCCTCGGGCGCACTCTGCCCGGCCATATGGTCCCCGGTGCGTTCGTCGCCCTCGACGCCATGCCGCTCAACGCCAGCGGCAAGCTGGACCGCCGGGCGCTGCCCGCCCCGCGGCCCGACGCGGACCGGCCGGAGCGGGCCGCCGAGGCTCCGCGCACGGAGACGGAGCGGGAGCTCGCCCGGATCTGGGCCGAGGTGCTGGGCGCCCGAACGGTGGGAGTGAGCGACAACTTCTTCGAGCTGGGCGGCGATTCGATCCTCAGCATCCAGATCGTCGCCCGCGCCCGCCAGGCCGGACTCGCGCTCACCTCGCGGGATGTCTTCCTGCACCAGACCATCGCCGAGCTGGCCGCAGCCGTGACGCCGCGCAGCGCGCCCGGCGCCCCCGCCGACGAGGCGGTGGACGCGGCGGGTCCGGCGCCGCTCACGCCGATCCAGCACTGGTTCTTCGCCACCCATGGCCCGCTGCGCCACTTCACCATGTCGATGGTGCTCGATCCGCCGCACGACCTGGACGAGGGCGCGCTGGACGCCGCGCTGGACGCCGTGGTCGCGCACCACCCGGCCCTGCGCACCCGGTTCGTCCAGGGCGACGACGGCGGGTGGCGGCAGCTCGCGGACGGCGTCGCGGGCGGGCCGCTGCTGCGCCACCACGATCTGGCCGGGCTCGACGGCGCCGAGCAGACGGCCGCCGCCGAGGCGGCCGCGGCGGCCGCCCGCGCCGAACTCGACCTGACCACGGGGGCGTTGCTGCGGGGCGCCCTGCTCCGGCGCGGGGCGGGGGCCCGGCCGCGGCTGTTCCTCACCGCACACCATCTGGCCGTGGACAGCGTCTCGTGGCGCATTCTGCTGGGCGATCTGGAGAGCGCCTACCGGCAGGCCGCCGCCGGGGAGCCGGTGCGGCTGGAGCCCGCCTCCGCCGCCTTCACCACCTGGGCCCACCGGCTGGTCGAGCAGGTGCGGGAGGGGCTGCTGGACGGCGATCTGGCGTACTGGGAGCGCGTACGGGAGGCGGGCGGCGCGGACCTTCCGGTGGACCGCCCGGGCACGGCCACGGCCGGGTCCACCCACACCGTACGCCTGACGCTCGACCGCGAGGTCACCGACGGGCTGCTGCGCCGGGTGCCCGCCGTGTACCGGACGCAGATCAACGATGTGCTTCTCAGCGCGCTGGGGCGGGTGCTCGCCGGCTGGACCGGCGAGGACCGGGTGCTGGTGGCCATGGAGGGCCATGGCCGGGAGGAGCTGGACGCGGCCGTCGAGCTGTCCCGGACCGTGGGCTGGTTCACCACGCAGTACCCGGTGGCGCTGACACTGCCCGCAGGCGACTGGGGCGTGGTGCTGAGGTCGGTGAAGGAGCAACTGCGCGCGCTGCCGCACCGGGGGCTGAGCTATGAGGCGCTGGCGTATCTGAGCGCCCCGGACTCCCCCGCACGGGCGCTCGCCGACGCCCCGCTGCCGGGCATCTGCTTCAACTACCACGGCCAGTGGGGCTCGGGCGGGGACGGTGGCGCGTTCACCCTCACCGGGAAGAGCCTGGGGCGGGATCTGGCCGCCGACGAGCCCTCGGTGTATCCGCTCGATGTGTCCGCCGTGGTGGCGGCCGGTGAACTGGAGCTGACCTGGCTGTTCTCCGACCGGGTCCATGACGCGGCCACGGTGCGGCGGCTTGCGGACGGCATGCTCACGGCGCTGCGGGAGATCGTGGCGCACTGCGACGGACCGGGCGCGGGCGGCCGGACGCCCTCCGACTTCCCCCTGGCCCGGCTGGACCAGGCCGCCGTGGACCGGCTGGTGGGCAACGGACGGGAGGTCGAGGACGTCTATCCGCTGACGCCGCTTCAGGAGGGCATGCTCTTCCACCGGCTGGTCGGCGGCGAGGAGGACGTCTACCTCGACCAGGCCGTGCTGACCCTGGAGGGGGTGCGCGACCCGGAGGCGTTCGCCCGGGCCTGGCAGGAGACGGTGGACCGCACCCCGGTGCTCCGCAGTGGCGTCGTCTGGGAGGGCGTGGAGCGGCCGCTGCAGATCGTCCGCCACCGGGCCGAGGTGCCCGTGACCCATCTGGACTGGCGCGGGCTGTCCGATGAGCGGCGCGAGGCCGAGCTGGAGCGCTTCCGAGCCCAGGACCTGGCCCTGGGCATCGACCTGGCCACGCCGCCGCTGATGCGGCTGGCCATCGCCCGGCTGACCGATGCCCGGGTGGCGCTGATCTGGACCTCGCACCATCTGGTCCTGGACGGCTGGAGCCTGGCGCAGGTGTTCACCGAGGTGTGCGAGCGGTACACCGCGGCCACTCGGGGCCGTACCCCGGCACTTCCCGCCCGCCGGCCGTTCCGAGACTATCTGCAGTGGCTGGCCGGGCAGGACGGGCAGGAGGCCGAGCGGCACTGGCGGGAGCTGCTCGCGGGCTTCACCGCGCCGACCCCGCTCCCCCGCGACCGCGTGGCCGTGGAGTCCCACCGGGCCCGGTCCTCGGCGACCGTGGCGGTGGCGCTCACCCCGGAGGTGTCGGAGGAGCTGCGCCGTACGGCCCGCGGCGGGGGCCTGACCGTCAACACGATCGTGCAGGGGGCCTGGGCGCTGCTGCTGTCCCGGTACGGCGGTGTGGAGGACGTGGTCTTCGGCACCACCGTCTCGGGCCGCCCGGCGGAGCTGGCCGGGGTCGAGTCGATGGTGGGGATGTTCATCAACACCCTGCCGACCCGGGTCCGGGTGGACGCCGCCCGGAACACCGGTGACTGGCTGCGGGAGCTCCAGATGGCGCAGTCCGCGTCCCGGCGCCAGGAATCCGTCTCGCTGGCACAGGTGTCGGGCTGGAGCGAGCTGCCCGCCGGGACCCCGCTCTTCGACTCCATGGTGGCGTTCGAGAACTACCCCTTCGACGACTCCTCGGCGCGCGAGGCGGGGCTGCGGATCGTCGAGGTGCAATCCGTCGACGCGACCAACTTCGGCCTGAGTCTGCGGGCGCATCTCTCCGACCGGCTGGGCTTCGATCTCGGCTATGACCCGGGGCTGTTCGACGCCCGGACCGCGGCCGCGCTCGCCGACCGGCTGTGCCTGCTGCTCACGGCGATCGCGGCGGACACCGACCGTCCGCTGCGGGCGCTGCCGTGGACCAGCGGCGAGGAGCGCCGGCGGATCCTGGTGGAGTGGGGCGGCGGCGCGGCCCCGGCGACACCGGAGCGGACCCTGGTGGAGCTGTTCGAGGAGCAGGCCGCCCGCACCCCCGGGGCCATCGCCGTCTCCTGCGCCGGGGAATCGCTGTCGTACGCCGAACTCGACGCGAGGGCCAGCCGGTTGGCGCATCGGCTCATCACCGAGGGGGCCGGGCGGGAGCGGTATGTGGCGCTGGCGCTGCCCCGCTCGCCGGACATGATCGTGGCGATCGTGGCGGTGCTGAAGGTGGGGGCGGCCTATCTGCCGCTCGACCCGGACCAGCCGTCCGGCCGGATCGCCCGGATGCTCGCCGACGCCGAACCGGTCGTCCTGCTGACCACCGCCGCCCTGGCGGCGCGGCTCGGCGAGGACACCGCCGTGGCCCGGCTGTGCCTGGACGACCCCGCCCTGATCGCCGACCTGGAGCGTCGGCCCGCCGCCGTCCCGGCCGGTTCGGGGCCGCTGCCGGACAGTCCCGCATACGCCATCTACACCTCCGGGTCCACGGGCGTGCCCAAGGGGGTGGTGATCCCGCACGCCAATGTGGTCCGGCTGTTCTCCCGGACCCATGCGTGGTTCTCGTTCGACGCGAGCGATGTGTGGACGCTGTTCCACAGTTACGCCTTCGACTTCTCCGTGTGGGAGATCTGGGGGCCGCTGCTGCACGGCGGCCGGCTCGTGGTCGTGCCGTACGCCGTCTCCCGCTCCCCGGAGGAGTTCCTGCGGCTGCTGGCGCAGGAGCGGGTGACGGTGCTCAGCCAGACGCCGTCCGCCTTCCAGGGGCTGATGCGCGCGGACGAGGAGAACCCCGGGGCCCGGCTCGCCCTGCGCCGGGTGGTGTTCGGCGGTGAGGCGCTCGACGCGCGGCGGCTGGCGGGCTGGTACGCGCGGCATCCGGACACCGCGCCGGTGCTGGTCAACATGTACGGGATCACCGAGACCACCGTGCATGTCACCTACGCCCCGCTCGACCGCGCCACCGCGTCGCTCGCGGCGGCCACCGGAAGCGCCATCGGCACCGGCATCCCCGATCTGCGGGTGTATGTGCTGGACGAGGGTCTTCAGCCGGTGCCGCCGGGGGCGGTCGGCGAGCTGTATGTGGCGGGGGCCGGGCTCGCCCGGGGCTATCTGCGCCGCCCGGGGCTGACCGCGTCCCGTTTCGTGGCCGATCCGTACGGGCCCGTCGGGAGCCGGATGTACCGCACCGGCGACCGGGCCCGGTGGAGCGCGGACGGGGAGCTGGAGTATCTGGGCCGCGCCGACGACCAGGTGAAGATCCGCGGTTTCCGGATCGAGCCCGGGGAGATCGAGGCCGCCCTGGTGGCCCATCCGGAGGTCGGCGACGCGGTGGTGACCGTGCGGGAGGACCAGCCCGGGATACGGCGGCTGGTGGCCTATGTGGTGGCCGCCGGTGCGGCCGCGCCACCGGACGCCGCCGAGCTGCGGGAGTTCCTGCAGCGGTCGCTGCCCGCACAGATGATTCCGGCGGCGTTCCTGTCACTTGACGCGCTGCCGCTGACCGCCAACGGCAAGCGGGACCGGGGCGCGCTGCCCGCGCCCGGCCCGGACGGCTTCGCGGCGAGCGCCGAGCGGATCGCCCCGCGCACCGAGGCCGAGCGTACGGTGGCGCGGGTGTGGGCCGAGGTCCTCCCGGTCGAGGAGGCCGGGGCGACGGACGACTTCTTCGCCCTCGGCGGCGATTCGATCCTGGCCATTCGGGTGGCTTCCCGGCTGCGAACGGCCTTCGGTGTGGACGTCACCCCGCGCGCGCTGTTCACCCACACCACCGTGGCCGAGCTCGCCGCCGCGCTGACCGCGCCTGAGGAGCGCGGGAGTACGGACAGCATCCCGGCCGTGCCACGGGACGGGGAACTGCCGCTGTCCTTCGCGCAGGCGCGCCTGTGGTTCCTGGACTCGTTCGACGACGGCGGCACGGAGTATGTGACGCCGTTCGCGCTGCGGCTGCGCGGCCGTCTGGACACGGCCGCCCTGCGCACCGCCCTGGACGGTCTGGTGGCCCGGCACGAGCCGCTGCGCACCACCTTCGCCGAGGTGGACGGCCGCGGGGTGCAGCGGGTGCACGACCCGTACCCGGTGGCGCTGCCCTCGCACGACCTCACGGCCCGTCCCGCGGCCGACCGCGAGCGGGAGCTGGCGCGGCTGCTGGAGCGGGAGGGCGCCACCCCCTTCGATCTGCGCACCGGGCCGCTGCTGCGGGCGTCTCTGATCCGGCTGGACGACGAGGAACACGTGCTCACC
Organism: Streptomyces violaceusniger Tu 4113; assembly: GCF_000147815.2. Taxonomy (NCBI): domain Bacteria; kingdom Bacillati; phylum Actinomycetota; class Actinomycetes; order Kitasatosporales; family Streptomycetaceae; genus Streptomyces; species Streptomyces violaceusniger. The sequence continues at coordinate 5,788,837 of NC_015957.1, forward strand.
CTGACGATGCACCACATCGTCACGGACGGCTGGTCCACCGCCGTCATCGGCGCCGATCTGAGCGAGCTGTACGGCGCGGCGGTCATGGCACGGCCGCCCGTGCTCGCCCCGCTGCCGCTGGCTTACGCCGACTACGCGGCGTGGCAGCGCGATCCGCTCGGTGGCGCGGCGGCGGTGGAGCCGCAACTGGAGTACTGGCGGGCGCGGCTGGCCGAGTCGGCGCCGTTGGAGCTGCCGACCGACCGTCCGCGGCCGGCCGTGCAGACCAGATGCGGGGCGCTGCTGGAGTTCGCCCTGCCCGCCGGGCTGGTGGAGCGGCTGCGCGCGGCCGGGCGGCGCGGCGATGCCACCCTCTTCATGACGCTCCTCGCCACCTGCCAGGTGCTTCTCGCCCGCTGGTCGGGCCAGCAGGACATCGCGGTGGGCACCGTGACCTCGGGACGTGAGCGCCCCGAACTGGAGCATCTGGTGGGCATGTTCGTGAACACGCTGGTGCTGCGCACCCGGGTGGACGCCGACCAACCCTTCGAGGAGCTGCTCACCCGGGTGCGGGGCACCGTGCTGGACGCCTTCGCCCACCAGGACGTGCCGTTCGAGCGGATCGTGGACGCGCTCCAGCCCGAGCGGGACACCAGCCGCACCCCGCTCTTCCAGGTCATGGTGGCGCTGCACAATCTGGGCGCCGAGGTGCCGGACCTGCCGGGTCTCACCGTGGAGGCCGTCCGGGTCCCGGGCCGGACCGCCGTCTTCGATCTGGGCTTCGACTTCGTGGAGCGCCTCGGCGCCCTGACCGGTTTCGTGGAGTACAACACCGACCTGTTCGACGCGGCCACTGTGGAGCGGATGACCCGCCAGTTGCGGCTGCTGGTGGAGGCGGTGGCCGAGGACCCCGGGCTGCGGGTGGGCGAACTGCCGCTGCTGACCGCCGGGGAACGGCGGACGGTGCTGGAGGAGTGGAACGACACCGCGCTCGCGGTGGCGGACACCACTTTCCCCCGACTCTTCGAGGAGCAGGCCGCCCGCACCCCGGGCGCCACTGCGCTGGTGGCCGCCGACGCCACCTACGACTTCGCGGGGCTGGGCGCCCGCGCCAACCGGCTGGCGCACCATCTGATCGGCCTCGGCGTGGGCCCGGAGAAGGTGGTCGCGGTCAGGCTTCCGCGCACCGCCGATCTGATGGTGGCCCTGCTCGCCGTCCTCAAGGCGGGCGGTACGCACCTCTACGTCGACCCCGAACTGCCCGCCGAGCGCGCGCGATTCCTGCTGGAGGACGCCGCGCCCGAGGTCGTCCTCACCCCCGATGTCCTGCGGGACGCGACCCTGGACGGGCTGCGGGACACCGATCCCACCGACGCGGACCGGCTGTCCCCGCTGCTCCCCGGGCACACCGCGTACATCACCTACACCTCGGGGTCCACCGGCCGCCCCAAGGGCGTCGCCGTCGAGCACCGCCAGTTGGTCAACCTCTGTCTCGACCACGCGGCCGAGCTCATCGCACCGCACCGGACCGAGGCGGGCCGTCCGCTGCGCGCGGCGCTGACCGCCGCGTTCTCCTTCGACACCTCCTGGGAGGGCGCGGTCTTCCTGGCCGCGGGCCAGGAGGTGCATCTGGTCGACGACGCGGTACGGCTCGACCCGGCCGCGCTCGTGGCGCTGATCGACGCCCGTGGCGTGGACTTCGTCGACCTCACCCCGTCGTACCTCCATGAGCTGATGGCGGCCGGGCTGTTCGCCCGAGGCCCCCCCCGCCCCCGGATCGTCATGGTGGGCGGCGAGGCCCTCGGGACGGCACTGTGGCGGGAGCTGCGCGCGGTGCCGGGCGTGGCGGCGTACAACTTCTACGGGCCCACCGAATGCACCGTGGACGCGGTCTACGGCGACCTGGCCGGTCTCGGCGAGCGCCCGCTCATCGGACGGCCCGGCCGCAATCTGCGGGCGTACGTCCTGGACGGCGCGCTGCGGCCCGTGCCGCCCGGTGTCCCCGGGGAACTCCATCTGGCCGGGGCCCAGGTCGCCCGCGGCTATCTGCGCCGTCCCGGGCTCACCGCGGGGCATTTCGTCGCCGATCCGTACGGCCCTCCCGGCAGCCGGATGTACCGCACCGGCGACCGGGCGCGCTGGACGGCGGACGGGGCGCTGGAGTTCCTCGGCCGCGCCGACGAGCAGCTCAAGATCCGTGGGTTGCGGATCGAGCCCGGCGAGATCGAGGCCGCGCTGCTGGACCATCCGGCGATCCAGGAGGCGGTGGTCGTGGCCCGTGAGGACACCGGCCACCGGCGGCTGGTGGCCTATCTGGTGACCGGTAGTTCGGCCAACGCGGCCGCCGGTCCGCCCGCTGAGGCCGCCGATTTCCCCGATCCGGTGGAGCTGCGCAACCGGCTCAAGCGCACCCTGCCCGACTACATGGTCCCGGCCGTCTTCGTGACGCTGGAGCGGATGCCCCGCACCGACAGCGGCAAGGTTGACCGGCGCGCGCTGCCCGCTCCCCCCGACCGGCCGGAGCAAGGGTCACCGTATGTGGCGCCCCGGACCCCGGCCGAGACGGTGCTGGCGGGCGTCTGGGCCGAGGTGCTGGGCGTCCCCCAGGTGGGTGTGGAGGACAACTTCTTCGCCCTGGGCGGCGATTCGATCCTCAGCATCCAGATCGTCTCCCGCGCCCGCCAGGCCGGGCTGACCCTCACCTCCAAGGACGTCTTCCGCCACCAGACCATCGCGGAACTCGCGTTGAGCGTCGAGGCCACCGGACGGCAGCCGCTTCCGGAGCCCGCCGGGGCGGTGGCCGGACCGGCGCCGCTGACCCCGATCCAGCACTGGTACCTCGACGGGCGGCGGACCGGCGAGCGGCACCACTTCACCATGAGCCACCGGCTGGAACTCACCGGCGACCTCGACGAGGCCGCCCTGCGGCAGGCGGTGGACGCCCTGGTGGCGCAGCACGCGGCGCTGCGCACCCGCTTCCTGGTCGTCGACGGGCGGTGGCGACAGGAGGTCCTTCCCGCCGCCCCCGACGGTGTCCTGGTGCGGCACGACCTGTCCGGTCTTGATGATGCCGGACGCGCCGAGGCCGTACGGGAGGCCACGGTCGCGGCCCAGACGGGGCTGGACATCGCCGAGGGGGCGGTGCTGCGGGTGCTGCTGTTCACCTTCGGCGCCGGGCGGCCGTCCGAGCTGCTGCTCACCGCCCACCATCTGGTGGTGGACGGCGTCTCCTGGCGGGTCCTGCTCGGCGATCTGGAGACCGCCTACCGCCGCGCCGCCGCCGGTGGCCCGGCCACCCTGCCCCCGGCGAGCAGCGCCTTCACGCGGTGGGCCGCCCGGCTGGCGGAACACGTGCGCTCCGGCGGGCTCGACGGCGATCTGGAGTACTGGACGGGCGTGGCGTGCTCCGCGCCCGCCGCGCTCCCCGTCGACCGCGAGGGCCCCAACACCCATGGGACGGCTGCCACGGTGACCACCGTCCTCGGCCGGGCCGAGACGGAGGCGCTGCTGCGCCAGGTCCCCGGTGTCTACCGGACGCGGATCAACGATGTGCTGCTGGGCGCGCTCGGCCGGGCGCTCGCGCGCTGGACCGGTGGGGACACGGTGCTGATCGGCGTGGAGGGACACGGCCGCGAGGATCTCTTCGAGGACCTGGATCTCTCCCGTACGGTCGGCTGGTTCACCTCCGAGTACCCGCTCGCGCTGGCCGTCGACGCCGAGGCGGGGTGGCGCGACACCCTCCGGTCCGTCAAGGAGCAGTTGCGCGCCGTCCCGCACCACGGGCTCGGTTACGGAGCGCTGCGCCATCTGGCCCCCGAGGGCTCCCCGGCCGGGGGGCTGCGGGGCGGCCCGTCGCCGCAGATCGTCTTCAACTACCACGGCCAGTGGGATGTGGCGGCGGACGACGGCGGCGCCCCCGGCCTCTACCGGGCCGCCCTCCCCGTGACCGGCCAGGACGCCCCGCCCGGGGAGATCCGCCCGTGTCTGCTGGAGGTCACCGGCGCGGTCCAGGACGGCCGGCTGGAGCTGGGCTGGAGCTATCCGGCCCGGATGTACGACGAGGCGACCGTGCGCCGGCTCGCGGACGACTGTCTGGCCGCGCTGAAGGAGATCGTGGCGCACTGCGCGGAGCCCGGCGCGGGCGGGCGCACCCCGTCCGACTTCCCGCTCGCCCGGCTCGACCAGCACCAGGTGGACCTGATCGCCGGTGACGGCGGCGTGGTGGAGGACGTCTATCCGCTGACCCCGCTCCAGGCCGGCATGCTCTTCCACGGCCTCGTGGACAGCGGTGCCACCGGTGGCGCCTACTTCGACCAGATCGCCATCCGGATCGGCGGGATCGCCGACCCGGACGCCTTCGCCGACGCGTGGCAGCGGGTGGTGGACCGTACGCCGGGCTTACGCAGCTCCGTCCGCTGGGAGGGGCTCGCCGAGCCCGTCCAGCTCGTCCACCGCCGGGCCGGGTTGCCCACCGCCCGGCTGGACTGGCGGGGGCTGACACAGTCCGCGCGGGAGGAGGCGCTGGGCCGGCTGCTGGCCGAGGACCGCGCCGCCGGGATGGCACTCACCTCGGCCCCGCTGAGCCGGATCGCGGTGGCCGGGCTGCCCGATGACGAGGTCATGCTGGTGTGGACCTCCCACCATCTGATGCTCGACGGCTGGAGCACCGGTCAGATCTTCGCCGAGGTGTGCGAGACCTACGCGGCCCTCGTCGCCGGCCGCACACCGCAGCCGGCCGCGCGCCGGCCCTTCCGGGACTTTCTGCGCTGGCTGCGCGAACAGGACCAGGAGCGGGCGGAGCGCCACTGGCGCGGGGTGCTGGCGGGGTTCGGCGCCCGCACGCCACTGCCGTACGACCGGCCGCCCCGGGAGGCGCATTGCACCACCTCGACCGCGCTGACCCGGCTGGAGCTGACCGAGGAGGTGTCCGCCCGGCTGCGGGAGACGGCGCGCGGCGGCGGGCTGACGGTCAACACGGTGGTTCAGGGGGCGTGGGCGCTGCTGCTCTCGCGGTACGGCGGTGAGCGCGATGTGGTGTTCGGCACCACCGTCTCGGGCCGTCCGGAGGGGCTGCCGGGCGTGGAGACGATGGTCGGCATGTTCATCAACACGGTCCCCACCCGGGCCGTGGCCGAGGGCGGCCGTGAGGTCGTGGAGTGGCTGCGGGAGCTTCAGGAGCAGCAGAGCGAGTCCCGCCGCTTCGACTTCGTCGCCCTCCCCCGGATCCAGGCCCTCAGCGCGCTTCCGGCCGGTGAGACGCTCTTCGACAGCATGGTGGTGTTCGAGAACTACCCCTTCGACGAGGCGTCGGCGGCCGGTGCCGGGATCCGTGTCCGGGAGGTGCGGGCCGAGGACTCCACCAGTTTCCCGCTGTGTCTGCGTGCCTATCTCGGCGACCGGCTGGGCTTCGACATCGCCTACGATCCGGCGCTGTTCGACGCGGCCACGGTGGAGCGGGCGGCGGCCCATCTTCAGACGCTGCTGACCGGGATCGCGGACGGCGCCGGACGGTCCCTGGACGAGCTGCCGCTGCTGACGGCGGCGGAGCGCCTCCGGGCGATGGGCGAGTGGAATGCCACCGCCCGGCCGCTGCCGGAGGGCTCGCTGGCCGAGCTGTTCGCCGAGCGGGCCCGCCGTGCCCCGGACGCCGTCGCCGTCACCGACGGCGCCACCTCGCTCAGCTATGCCCAACTCGACGACTGGGCCAGCCGGTTGGCGGAACACCTGATGCGGTCCGGGCTACGGCCGGAGGACCGGGTGGCGCTGCTCATGGACCGGTCGGTGGAGCTGGTCGTGGCCCAGCTCGCGGTGGCCAGGGCCGGTGGGGTGTACGTACCGGTGGACGTCCGCGCCCCGGGCGATCGGCGGCGGACACTGCTGGACCAGGCGGGCGCCGCGGTGATGCTGACGCCGGAGGAGGTGGCCGCCGCGCGGGAGGCCGAGCCGATGGCGCATATGGTGCCGGTGCACCGGGACCAGTTGGCGTATGTGATGTTCACCTCCGGGTCGACCGGTGTGCCCAAGGCCGTGGGGGTGCGCCATCGCGATGTGGCGGCGCTCGCCCTGGACCGCGCCTTCGCCGGTGGCGGGCATGAGCGGGTGCCGTTGCACTCGCCGGTGGCGTTCGACGCCGCCACCTACGAGATGTGGGTGCCGCTGCTGGGCGGTGGCCGGGTGGTGGTGACATCGGGCGAGCTGGACGCACTTGCGGTGCGCCGGCTGGTGGCCGGGCAGGGGATCACCGGACTCTGGCTGACCGCCGGGCTGTTCCGGCTGCTGGCGCAGGACGAGCCGGACTGCTTCGCGGGGCTGCGCGAGGTGTGGACGGGTGGCGATGTGGTCCCCGCGGCCTCGGTGCGCCGGGTGCTGGACCGCTGTCCCGGGCTGACCGTCGTGGACGGGTACGGGCCGACCGAGACGACGACCTTCGCCACGTCCTTCCCGATGTCCCGCGCCGACGAGGTGCCCGAGGTGGTACCGATCGGCCGGCCGCTGGACAACATGCGGGTCCACGTCCTGGATGCGCGGCTGCGGATCGTGCCGCCGGGGGTGGTCGGGGAGCTTTTCCTCGCCGGGGAAGGGGTGGCGCGTGGCTACCTCGGCCGTCCCGGTCCGACCGCCGCGGCGTTCCTCGCCGATCCGTACGGGCCCGCCGGGGAGCGGATGTACCGCACCGGCGATCTGGCGCGCCGCCGGCCGGACGGCACGGTGGAGTTCCTCGGCCGCGCCGATGACCAGGTCAAGGTCCGTGGCTTCCGGATCGAGCCGGGCGAGGTGGAGGGGGTGCTGGCCGGGCATCCCGAGGTGGCGGATGTCGCCGTGGTCGCCCAGAGCGGCGGTCCCGGTGGGAAGCGGCTGGTGGCCTATGTGGTGGCCGGTGGCGACGGGGCGGTGGACGGTGCGCGGCTGCGGGCGTACGCGGCGGAGCGGCTCCCGGACTATATGGTGCCGTCCGCCGTCGTCCCGCTGGAGGTGCTGCCGCTCGGCCCGACCGGGAAGCTGGACCGCGCGGCGCTGCCCGCCCCGGGCCCGGACATCCGCCGCACGCTCTACCGCGCACCGCGCGAGGGGGCCGAACAGGCCGTGGCGGCGGTGTGGGCCGAGGTGCTGGAGGTGGAACGGGTCGGCGCCGGGGACAACTTCTTCGAGCTCGGCGGCGACTCGATCCTCTCCATCCGGCTCACCTCACGGCTGCGGGAGGTGCTCGGGGTGGAGCCCTCGCCCCGCCTGGTGTTCACCCATCCGACCGTCGCCGCCCTGGCCGAGGCGCTCGGTGGCGCGGACGGCCGCGCCCGGGACCGATCCGCCCCGATCACACCGGTGGCCCGGGACGGCGAGCTGCCGCTGTCGTATCCGCAGCAACGTCTGTGGTTCCTGGACTCCTTCGCGCCGGACAGCGCCGAGTACATCACCCCGCTGGCGCTGCGGATGCGCGGAGCCCTCGATGTGGACGCGCTCGGCGCGGCGCTGACCGCGCTGGTGGCGCGGCATGAGTCACTGCGGACCACCTTCGACGCGGTGGACGGCCGCGGGGTGCAGATCGTGCACGACCCATGGGAGATCCGGCTCGACCCGTACGATCTGTCCCATCTCCCCGCCGACGGGCGGGAGGCGGAGCTGGTGGAGCTGCTGGCGTACGAACGGGCGCGCCCGTTCGATCTGCGGCGCGGACCGCTGCTGCGGACCGGGCTGATCCGGCTCGGCGGCCAGGAGCACGTACTGAGCCTGACGCTGCATCACATCATCACCGACGGCTGGTCCACCGGTGTGCTCACCGGTGATCTGCGGGAGCTGTACCGGGCGGCGCTGAGCGGTGAGCCCGCGGCGCTGCCCCCGCTGCCGGTGCACTACGCGGACTTCGCCGCCTGGCAGCGCGGCGAGCTCACCGCTCCCCGCGCGGATGAGGAACTTGCCTACTGGGCACGCCAGTTGGCTGGCGTCCCGCCGCTGGAGCTGCCCACCGACCGGCCCCGGCCCGCGGTGCGGACGAAGCACGGCGCGACCGTGGAGTTCACGGTGCCCGCCGAAGTGAGCCTGTGCCTCAAGGGGTTCGGGCAGGCGCGGGGAACCACTCTGTTCATGACGCTGGTGGCGGCGTCCCAGATCCTGCTGGCCCGGCTGTCGGGCGGGCGGGACATCGCCGTGGGCACCGTCACCTCGGGGCGGGAGCGCCCCGAGGTGGAGCGGCTGATCGGCTTCTTCGTCAACACCCTGGTGCTGCGCTCCACGGTCGATCCGCATGCCCCGTTCGGGGACTTCCTGGCCGAGGTGCGCGGCACCGTCCTGGACGCCTTCGCCCATCAGGCGGTGCCGTTCGAGCGGGTGGTGGACGAGGTGCGGCCGGTCCGGGACACCAGCCGGACACCGCTGTTCCAGGCGATGGTGGTGCTGCAGAACGCCCCGGGCCGGGCGCTGGAGCTGCCCGGTCTGGAGCTGGCGGACGTGGAGCTGGACACCGACACCGCCGCCTTCGACCTCACCTTCGAGTTCGCCGAGGCCGAGGGAGGGGTGCTGCGCGGGCTGATCGGCTACAGCACCGACCTGTTCGACGCCCCGACCGTGGAGCGGATGGGCGGCGCCCTGCGCACGCTGCTCGCCGGGATCGCCGAGGATCCGCGGCGGCCGGTGGGCGCACTACCGCTGACCACCCCGGGCGAGCTGCGGCGCACCCTGGTCGAATGGAACGACACCCGGCGCGAGGTGGACCCGGCCACGCTGCGCGAGCTGTTCGAGCGGCAGGCGGCCGTCTCCCCGGATGCCACGGCCGTACGGTACGGGAAGGGCGATCTCACCTTCGCCGAGCTGGAGACGGCCGCGAACCGGCTGGCGCACCGGCTGATCGGCCAGGGCGTGGGGCCGGAGCGCCTGGTGGCGCTGGTGCTGCCGCGCTCGGTGGAGATGCTGGTGGCGCAGCTTGCCGTGGCGAAGGCGGGCGGTGCGTTCCTGCCGGTCGACCCCGGCTATCCCGAGGAGCGGGTGGCGTTCATGCTGCGGGACGCCGCGCCCTCGGTGGTGCTCGACGACGCGGCCTCGGTGTGGACCGAGGACGGCCCCGCCGGGCCACCGCCCGGCCGTGGCCTGACGCCGGACCATCCGGCGTATGTCATCTACACCTCCGGATCCACCGGTGTGCCCAAGGCGGTCGTGGTCACCCATGCGGGGCTGGCCAGCTTCTCGGCGGCCGCGGCCGCGCACTACGACGTGCGGGCCGGGGACCGTGTGCTCCAGTTCTCCTCCCCCAGCTTCGACGCCTCCGTCCTGGAGCTGTGCGTCTCGCTGCCCCGTGGCGCGACGCTGGTGATCGGTGACGAGGGCCCGCTGCTGGGCGAGCGGCTGGCCGAGGTGCTCGGCGGGCAGCGGATCACCCATGCGCTGATCCCCCCGGCCGCGCTGGCCACCGTGCCGGAGGCGGCGTGGCGGGCGGGGTTGCCGGATCTGCGGACCCTGATCGTCGGCGGTGACGCCTGCTCCGCCGAGCTGGTGGACCGCTGGGCGCCGGGCCGGCGCCTGGTCAACTCCTACGGCCCGACGGAGGCCACGGTGGTGAGCACCTGGTCCGGCCCGCTCACGGCGGGGTCGGGAGCGCCGCCGATCGGCCGGCCGATCCCGAACACCCGGGTCCATGTGCTGGACGAGGCGCTGCGCCCGGTGCCGGTAGGCGTGGCCGGGGAGCTGTACGTGGCGGGCGTCGGTCTGGCGCGCGGCTATCTGGGCCGTCCGGGGCTGACCGCCGCCCGGTTCGTGGCCGATCCGTTCGGCCCGGTGGGCGGCCGGATGTACCGCACCGGCGATGTGGTGCGGTGGACCGGCGACGGTGAGCTGAGGTTCCTGGGCCGGGCCGATGACCAGGTCAAGGTGCGGGGCTTCCGGATCGAACTCGGCGAGGTGGAGAGCGCGCTGCGGCGCAGTCCGGAGGTGCGGGAAGCGGTGGTCGCCGTACGCGAGACCGCCCCGACCCCGGAGCAGCCGTCCGGCGGGAAGCGCCTGGTGGGCTATGTCGTCCCGGCGCCGGGCGCCGCGCCGACCGCCGCCTCGCTGCGCGACGTCCTCGGGCAGACCCTTCCGTCCCATATGGTGCCGTCCGCGTTCGCCACCCTGGACGCCCTTCCGCTCACGCCCCACGGCAAGGTCGACCGCCGGGCCCTGCCCGATCCGGATCCGGCGCCCGTCACCTCCGGTGCGGGCCATGTCGCCCCGCGCACCCCGATGGAGCACCGGATAGCGGACATCTGGGCGGATGTGCTCGGTCTGGAGCGGGTGGGCGTGGAGGACAACTTCTTCGACCTCGGCGGGGATTCCATCCTCAGCATCCAGGTGGTCTCCCGCGCCCGCCAGGCCGGGCTCCGGCTGACCACCAAGGACCTGTTCGCCCATCAGTCGGTGGCCGCGCTCGCCACCGTGGCCACGGCCGAGCGGGACGAGGTCCGTGCGGAGCCGGTGACCGGGTCGCTTCCGCTCACCCCGATCCAGCGCTGGTTCTTCGCCACCCACACCGTGAATCCACGCCACTTCAACCAGTCCACCCTGCTGGAGCTGCACCAGGAGCCGGACGAGAAGGCGCTCGAGGGGGCGCTGGCCGCGCTCCTGGTCCACCACGATGCGCTGCGCACCCGGTTCACCGAGGACGGCGGCGAATGGCGGAGCCACGTCCCCGAACCGGAGGCCGAGGTCGCCGTCCTGGACCGCCAGGACCTGTCCGGCCGGCCGGCGCGGGAGGCGGACGCGGCGATGGAGAAGGCCGCCGACGCGCTCCACGCGGACTTCGACCTCGGCCGGGGGCCGCTGCTGAAGGCCGCGCTGTTCCGCTTCGGCGAGGGCCGGCGGCCGTTCCTCTTCCTGACCGCGCACCACCTGGTCATCGACGGGGTGTCCTGGCGGATCCTGCTGGACGATCTGGACATCGCCTATCAGCAGGGCGTACGCGGCGAACCGGTGGACCTCGGCTCCAGGACCACCGCCTTCCGCGACTGGGCGCGGGGGCTCGCCGAACATGTCGCGGGCGGCGCGCTCGACCACGAGGCCGACCACTGGTGCGGGGCGCTCGACGCACGGCCGCTGCCGGTCGACCATCAGGTGGCCGCGCCGGGGTCCGAGATCCGTACGGTGCCGGTCGAGCTCGACGAGCGGGACACCGAGGCGCTGCTGCGCTCGGCGCCCACCGCCTATCGCACCCGGATCAACGATGTGCTGCTCGCCGCCCTCGCGCTGGCGCTGTCCCGCTGGACGGGCCAGGAGCGGGTATCCGTGGAGCTGGAGGGCCATGGGCGCGAGGACATCCTGGACGGGGTCGATCTCTCCCGTACGGTGGGCTGGTTCACCACCATGTACCCGGTCTCCTTCGAGCTGCCGGACATCCCCGAGAGCGGGCCGGCCGACTGGCGCGGTCTGGTCAAGTCGGTCCGGCGGCGGCTGCGGACCGTCCCCGGCAACGGCTTCGGCTTCGGGGCGCTGCGGGCCTTCGGCCCGCCCTCGCTGCGTGAGCGGCTGTCCCGCCACGGCGCCGGGCCGCAGATCGTGTTCAACTACCTGGGCCAGTGGGACGCCCGGTCGGCGCGGTCGCAGGGCGGTCTGGTGCACGCCGAGCACGGGTCGTTCGGCCAGGACCACGACCCGCGCAAGGGCGGCTCCCATCTGCTGGAGGTGGTGGGCGCGGTGCAGGACGGCCGGCTCGGCTTCACCTGGCGCTACCGCCCCGATGTGCACGAGAGGGCGACCGTGGAGGCGGTGGCCGGGGACTTTGCGGAGGCGCTGCGCCGGATCGCCGCGGACTGCCGGGGCGCCGTATGACCGCGGCCCCGCCGGTGTCCCCGCCGGTTCCCCTCTCGCGCAACCGGGACTACCGGCTGCTGTGGGGCAGTCAGGCGCTCTCGGAGTTCGGCTTCCACGCGGCGGTGATCGCGTTTCCGCTGCTGGTCCTCGCGCTCACCGGCTCGGCCGCCGCCTCCGGCCTGGTCATGGGCACCATCGCCGCCGCGCAGATGGTGGTGGGGCTCCCGGCGGGTGTCCTGGTGGACCGCTACGACCGCAAGGCCATCATGCTGGGCTGCGAGGCGGCCCAGGCGGTCTCCGCGATCAGCCTGGTGGTCGCCGTGTGGGCCGGTGCGGCCAGCGTCTGGCACATGGTGGCCGTGGCGGCGGTGTTCGGGGCGAGCGCGGCACTCTTCGAACCGGCGGAGAACGCGTCGCTGCCGACCCTGGTGGCGGACGACCATCTGCCCACGGCGGTGGCGATGAACACGGCACGTGCCTCGATGGGCCAGCTCGCGGGCACCGCGACCGGCGGATTCCTCTTCGCCGTGGGGCGGTTCGTCCCCTTCCTGGTGGACGCCGTGACGCATACGCTCTCCTTCGTCGCGCTGCTCTTCGTCAGGCTGCCCCGGCGCGAGCGGCCCCCCGGCGGAGTGGGCCCACTGGGCCGTGAGGCGCTGGCCGGGCTGCGGTGGGTGTGGCGGGAGCGCAGGATCCGGGTCACCGTGGCATGCGCGGTGGTGCTCAATCTGTTCTTCAGCGCCTTCTATCTCGTCGTCATCGTGCTCGCCGAGTCCCGGGGGGTGCCCTCCGGGGAGGTCGGTGTGATGGCGGCCATGCTCGGGGTGGGCGGGGTGGCCGGCGCCTTGGTGGCGCCCGTGCTGTACCGGCGGCTGGGCTCGTACGGCGCCATCGTCGCGGTGTTCTGGGCCCTGGCCGTTTTCGCCCCGGTCACCGTACTCGTGGACAGCGGCTATCTCATCGGGGTGCTGTTCGCCCTGATGGCGCTGTTCCCGCCGACGGCCAACACCGCGATCATGACCGATCAGCTACTGCGCACCCCGGACGAGCTGCGCGGCAGGCTCACCAGCACACTCGTGCTGGCCTGCGGAGCCGCGGGCGCGGCGGGCCCCGCGCTGGGCGGATCGCTCGCCCAGATCGTGCCGGGCGACCGGGCGATCCTGCTCTGCGCGATGGGGATGGCCGCCGCGGCCGTCCTGGCCACCGCCAGCCCGACCCTGCGCACGCTGTCCCGGCGCCATGAGGAGGGGCAGCCGACGAAAGCCCACTGACCGTCATTTATCTCACCGACCATCCCCAACCTGACCGATCACCGACAGGAGAGAACGACCATGGACGACAACGCCCGCTACCAGGTGCTGCGCAACGACGAGGACCAGTACTCGCTGTGGCCCGCCGACCTCGAGGTGCCCGAGGGCTGGCGCCCCGTCGGCAAGGAGGGCACCAAGGACGAGTGCTCCGCGTACGTCGACGAGGTGTGGACCGATATGCGGCCGCGCAGCCTGCGTGAACGTATGGCCAACGTGGCGTCCTGACCGGGGCCTCATCGGGCGGTGCGGCCGGCGCGTAACGGCGCCGGCCGCGACCGGGCCCCTCAACTTCCCCGTACCGGCAGGCGGTTTACCATCCTGGGAACAGTCGGCCGCGGCGCGAGCGATCGCGCCCGGATACGGAGGAGAGCCACGTGAGCGCGCAAGGGGTAGCATCCCAGACCGGAAGCGGGCCGGAGCCCCCCAACACCCCCCTCAACCAGGGGCGACCGCACAGCGCCCGGATGTACGACTACTTCCTGGGCGGCAAGGACAACTACGTCGCCGACCGTGAGGCCGCGGCCAAGGTGCTCACCCTCTGGCCGGGTGTCATGATCGCCGCCCGGACCAACCGGGCCTGGATGCACCGCGCGATCCGCTTCCTCGCCGCCGAGCGGGGCATCCGCCAGTTCCTCGACATCGGCACCGGCATTCCCACCCGGCCCAATCTCCACGAGATCGCCCAGGGAATCGCCCCGGATGCCCGGGTCGTCTACGTGGACAACGACCCCATCGTCCTCGCCCACGCCCAGGCCCTGCTCAAGAGCAGCCCCGAGGGCCGCACCGCCTATGTGCACGGGGACATCACCGAGCCCGGGAACATCCTCGCCTCGCCCGATCTCACCGAGGTGCTGGACCTGTCCGAGCCCGTCGCGCTGAGCCTGGTCTCGCTGCTGCACTTCGTCCCCGACGAGTGGGGCCCGTACGAGATCGTCCAACGGCTGGTCGACGCGCTCGCCCCCGGCTCCTTTCTGGTGCTGAGCCACATCACCCCGGACTTCGACCCCGAGGCCACCCAGAAGACCGTGCAGATCTACAACAAGGGGGGCATCCCGGGGAAGATCCGCACCAGGGACGAGGTGGAACGCTTCTTCACCGGGCTGGAGCTGGCCGAACCGGGCCTGGAGGTGCCGCACCGGTGGCGCACCGACCTGGCCGAAACGGACTCCCAGGTGGAGACCGGCGATGTGACCGACGAAGAGGTGTCCTTCTGGGCGGGTGTCGCCCAGAAGTCCTGACGCGGGTTTCTGAGAAAGGGTTCAGGGACGCGGTCCGACGGTCGTGGTGCCGTCGCGGATGGTGATCGCCAGCGCGGGACAGGAGTCCGCCGCGTCCAGCACCCGCTCCTCCTCCGGGACCTCCTCGTGTCGCGGCCGGGCATGCTCCTCGTCGAGGACGAACAGGTCGGGGGCGATTCCGGCGCACATGCCGGACGCCATGCACCGGCCAGCGTCGATCTCCGCCTTCCAGGTCATCCCGCTCACCACGCGATCGGCATGACACGGGGCCCGCGGACCAGCATCTGGCCCTTCCACTCCACATCCCCGGCCGCCCGCAGCTCCGGGAAGCGGGTGATCAGCGCCCCGAGCGCCTCCTGGAGCTCCAGACGGGCCAGCGGCGCGCCCAGGCAGTGGTGCACACCGTGGCCGAAGCCGAGGTGCTGGGCGGCGGGGCGGGCGACGTTCAGGATGCCCGGCTCGTCGAAACGCAGCGCGTCGCGGTTGGCCGAGCCGACCGCGACCAGCACGGGCTCCCCGGTGCGCACCAGGGTGCCGCCCACCTCGACGTCCTCGGTGGCGTAGCGGGCCTGGGAGGCCCCCATGCCCAGCGGGACGAAGCGCAGCAGCTCCTCGACGGCACCGTTCAGCAGATCGGGGTTCTCGCGCAGCCGCCGCAGCTCGTCCGGGTGCTCCAGCAGCGTCAGTACGAAGTTGGGGATCTGGGTGGCCGTGGTCTCGTGCCCGGCCACCAGGATGGCCACGCACAGATCGACGAGTTCTAGCTCGGACAGTCGGTCGCCCGCGTCCCTCGCCTCGATCAGCGAGGTCATGATGTCGTCCCGGGGGCTGCTGCGATGGGCCTCGATCAGCCCGGCCATATAGGCGCGCAGCTCATCGGTGTTGCGGGCGGACTCCTCGGCGCTCAGCGAGCTGGTGGACAGCGCGGCGTCGCTCCAGGTCCGGAACCTCGGCCGGTCCTCCTCCGGGACGCCGAGCATGGCGCAGATGACCCCGACCGGAATGGGCAGGGCATAGCGGTCCACGAGATCGGCCGGTGGCCCCGCCGTCTCCAGGTCGTCGAGCAGGTCATGGGTCAACCGCCGGACCCAGGGGCGGAGTTTCTCCACCTGGTGGACGGTGAACGCCTTGGCGACGAGGGTGCGCAGCCGGGTGTGGTCGGGCGGGTCCATGGTCAGGATGCCGCTGTCGCGCCGGCCCTCGGACTGCCGTGGCTCGTCGTGGTGGAGCGCCTCCGCACGGCTGAACCGCCGGTCGCCGAGCACCAGCCGGGCGTCTGCGTACCGCGTGACCAGCCAGGCGGGCTCGCCGTAGGGCAAGCGCACCCGGAGTAATCCCGTGCGGTTCCTGGCCTGTTCGTACGCCTCGCTGAGCGCCAGCCCGTCGGAGGAGTTGAAGGGATAGGTGAGGGGTGTCGTCTCCGCTGTGGTCACCGTGACCTCCCTTGCGTAAGCATGTGCTTACAAACGTAGGAGCCGTCGGCTGGTACGGTCAACGGCCCCTTTGCGCCGTTGATCTGACGGCCCGACGGGTACATCGCCGCAAGCTGACGAGAGGGGTGTGTCGTGATGGGGACGACCGTGTCCGAGGGACAGCGGCGGGACGCGCGGAACACACGTCGGCGGCTGATGGAGGCCGCGGCGGCGCTGTTCGCCGAGCGGGGCTATGAACGGGCGACGGTGCGGGACATCGCCGATCGCGCCGGGGTCAACCAGGCGCTGCTGTTCCGCTATTTCGGCTCGAAGAGAGCGCTGTTCGGCGAGGTGATCGCGCACAACGGGGAGGAACAGTTGCGCACCACCCCACCCCATGAGCTGCCGGAGACCGCCCTGCGCGGGCTGCTGGGCCACGGCGCGAAGGAACCGGGCACCCGCGCGCTGGCGACGCTGCTGCGCTCGGTGGACAGCGGTGACGAGATCGGTACGGCCGTGCGCGCCATCAGCGACGACTACGCACGGGTGCTGGCCTCCCTGTCCAGCGCCGACAACCATGAGCTGCGGGCGGACCTGGCGCTGTCCTGGTTGCTCGGCATAGGGATGATGCGGGTGCTGGTGGGCAAGGAGCCGCTGGCCGACGCGGACCCGGACGAGGTGTGCGCGCTGGTGACGGCCGCGCTCGGCACCCTCCTGGACGGCCTTCCGGCGACGGACGGCAGGCCATAGGAAAGCAGGCTCTAGGAGAGCGGGCCATAGGAGGGCAGGCCGTAGAAGGGAAGGGGCCTACTCGCGGAACTCTCCCCGGGGCGTGGTGACGACGCGACGGGCCCGGGCCGGGGTGATCACCTCGCGGAAGGCCGGATCGGTGAGGAGCACGACCGGGGCGATGCGGTGCGGGGAGTCGGAGTGCCAGTGGGGCAGGGCGGCCTCGATCACGGCCCAGGACTGGTCGATGGCGCCGCGGTCGGCCAGCGCCCTGGCCAGGTCCAGCGCCTGCTGGAAGGTGCGGGATTCGGGCAGGGCCGGCGGGACGAAGGCGGCGGCCCTGGCCACCCAGGCGGCGGTGTCGTCGCCCTCGGTGGCGGCGCCCCCCGCGGACACACCGCCCGCGCCCACGACACCGTCCACGCCGTCCGGGAGCCGCGGCAGGATGTCGCCGAGGGCCGAGACATAGCCACCGGGGGTGCCGGTCCATTCCTCGGCCGCACAGCGCAGATAGAGCGGGGCGGCCTCGGCCCGTATCTGTTCCATGCCGATCACCTCGATCACATGCGGGTCCCCGAGGACGCGGTTGCGGATCCAGTGGTGGGCCACGCTGATGTCGAGGAACGCCCCCAGGATGATCCCCAGATACGCGCCGGCGCCCGAGCCCTTGACCGCGGCCTGCTCGAAGGTGGCCATCGCCCTTCGCACCTCGCCCCGCAGGGCCTGTGCCCGGCCCTCGGCCACCAGCTCCCCGGCGCTCCCGGGGCGCGCCATGCGGATCTCCAGGGCCGCCTGGTCCTCGAATCCGGTGCGCTCCTCGGCGACCAGCTCGGCGAACGAGGCGTGCCGGTCGCCCAGGGCCGGATACCAGCTCGCCCAGATGTACGCGGCCCATTCCCCGTCCTCGGACACATCGGCGGGGTCCAGCAGCCAGTGCTGGGCGTCGCCCTCCTCGGAGACCAGCAGCGCCCGGTCCATGAACGCGGTGTCGTCCCAGTCCTCGCCCTCGCCGCCGCGGATGACGCTCCAGGTCTCGGGGTCGGCCTCGCGGAGCCAGCCGACGGTCTTGGCCGTCCGCATCCGCCACATGAACGGGCTGATGTTCAGCCAGCCGTCGGAGGCCCCCAGAAAGGCCCGGTAGCTCGGCGGGAGCCGGGTGCCGAGCCGCTCCTCCAGGGCGTGGACGCTGTCCTCGTCCGCGCCCTCGAACCCGAGCCAGCCGGCCGCCCGCTGATCGTCGCCGACCCCGCTCAGGTCCTCGTCGTCGGCCACCCGCAGGATGGCCGCGCTGTACTCCGCCAGATAGGACCGCCACTGCTCGACGGTCCGCGGCAGCGCCTTAGCCGACTCCGGCTCCGCGGTGGCCGACAGCGATGTGCCGCGGTATCCGGTCGGCGCCTCGCCCGCTCGCTGGTAGTGGCCGATGAAGCCCTTCGGCTGGGGGGCGGAGGTGAAGAACCGGACCTGGGAGAGCTGGACATGGTCCTCCCCCGCGTTCCGGGTGATCTCCAGGCGGTAGTGGCCGTAGGCCGCGTGGGCGGGGAAGGTGAATCCCCGGGGCTGATGGCGATGCGCGAAGCTCTCCTCGACGCGGGAGTCGAGGTCCACCCAGTGCTCCCCGTCGTTCGAACCCTTGAGGGTCCAGTCCCTGGGGTCGCGGCCCGGGACGTCGTTCGCCGAGGTCAGGACGTAGTGGCCGACGGCGACGGGCCGCCGCAGGGTGAACTCCAGCCAGCCGCGGCCCCCATGGCCCAGCCACTTGTGCCATGAGTCGTGCAGCAGGTTCTCCGCGACCTCGCCCGCCTCGGTGAACTCGCCGTGCGCCCGGATCCTGGTGACCAGGTCGGTCACCTCGGCCTCCGGACCGGGCTCGGCGGCGAGCAGCGACACCGTGCTCGAGTGGCCCGACGGGTCGCCCCACATCACCCGCTCGACGGGCGGCCCCCCGTCCTCGATCAGCAGCCGCAGCTCCTGGCGGAGGTGGCGGCCGCCCCCGGCCGCACCGCCCTCCTCCGTACGGAAGCGGTGCATCACCTCTTCCAACGCGCTGTCCTGGAGGGCCGAGCGGCCCTCCAGCGCCCCCCGGTACTCGGTGAGCGTGCCGTCGGCGGCCCGGCGGTGTCCGTAGAACTCCGTCATCGCCGGCTGGAAGCCGATCGACGCCTCCGCGCCGTCCTGCCCGCGCCAGGCGAGGCGAGCGGGGAGCGAGCCCTCGCCCCGGTCGAGATGGACCAGCAGCCGCGGGGCGGGCCGCCATTCGGCGGAGCCCGGGGCGCGCCACTCGGTGCGGTAGACGCACACCGCCGCCTCGGCAGGCTGCTCCTCCGTCATGAGGTGGATACGGGCGCAGATACGGGAGGGCTCTACGGTGATGCGGTACAGCCAGAGCAGGCCGCGCGCCTCGGCGCAGCCGCGGACACACAGCGTGTTCGTGCCCGCCACCAGCGCCTCACCGGGGACTGCGAAGGCCACCTCCCGGGGGCGGGCGCCGCCGGGCACGGTGAACTGCTTGATCACCGCATGCCCGTTGACGGTGATGTCGATCGGCGCGCATCCTAGTGATTCACCCAGCGGTGAGACCCGCGCGATCAGGGTCAGCGTGAGCTGTTCCGGCAGTTCGTCGTCGTCCAGCGCGAAGTCGAGCTCGCCCCGTCCGCCCGCGCCGATCGCGAGGCGGTCACGGTCGGGATGGCATCGCTCGTAGCGGGCCGTGCCATTGCCGAATCGAGGCGGATCGATGGTGAAATCCGCAAAAGTCGCTCGCACGCTGTGCTCCTGATGGGGCCGTATGGACGGTCCGTTGACGTGTCGTCGGGGCAGGGGTGCGGGTGGCCTCAACACCCGGATGCTGTCGATGCTAGGACGGTCCACCGGCACCGTCCGGCTGCCACGAGGATCACTAGGGGGATGTGGGTCGGCCGCTCCCTCCTCCGCGCAGCACCGCTCCCAGGACGGCGGGTCGCATCAGCGCGGTGGGGGCGGCGGCCATCGACATCACCTCGTGCAGGGCCTTGCAGACCCGTGGGTCGACGGTGGCACGCCGCATGACCCGGTCCAGGTAGCGGTGCTGAGCCCGCACCGACACTCCGGCGGGGCCGCCCGTGGTGGTGGGGAAGCGCACGTCCTCGCTGGAGGACAGCATCCAGGCGGTGTTCGTGGCGGCCGCGATGCCCTTACGGGCGGTGTCCGCCGTACGGTGGCCGATGCCGCCGTGGCGCTCGGCGGCGGCCCGCAGGGCACGGGTGCCGAGCGCGGCCACGGTGATGCCCTGGCCGTAGACCGGGTTGAAGGTGCACACGGCGTCGCCGATGACCACCAGGCCGCGCGGCGCCCGGCGCTCGTAGTGACGCCGCACACCGGGGCCGGGCCAGAAGCCGCGGACCGAACCGGCGGGCTCGGCCCGGGCCAGCAGCTCGCGCAGGCTCGGGTCCCGCAGCAGACCTAACTGCCGGTCGAAACCGGCCGCACCGGGCTCGGCCTGCGCTCCGCGCATGCTGCCGAGGCTGGCGATCCACCGGCCGTCCTCCACCGGCAGCGCCACGCCGAGCCTCGGCGCGTCCGGGGCCTTGGTCTGCAGATAGAGCGCGGCGAAGCCCGGATCCGGTCCGGCGGGGCGGTGGTAGAGCCGGCTGGCGTACGACACGCCCGCGTCGACGCGCTCCTCGGGGGCGGGCGGGCAGCCCAGCCGGGCCAGCCAGGAGGGGAGCGCGGAGGTGCGCCCGGAGGCGTCGACCACCAGCTCCGCGCGCACCTCGCGCACCTCGGCGCGGGCGTCGCCCCGCGCCCGGACCTGAGCGCCCGTCACCTCACCCGGCGCGCCGAGGAGGCCGACGACGTCCGTGTTCTCCAGCCAGCGCACCGTGGGCTCGCCGCGCACCCGGCGCAGCACCGTATGGTCGAGCAGCGGTCTGGTGCACGAGAGGAACGCGACCTCGCTCTCGTACTTCGCGAGCCACCCGGCCGCGCCCAGCCAGCGCACGCCCGACATCGGGACGCGCACCGCACCGGCGGCCGTCAACTCCTCGCGGACACCGGGCATCAGCGCTTCCAGCGCCCGATGCCCGGCCTCCAGCAGCAGGTGTGCGTGGCGCCCTTGCGGAACACCCGAGCGGAACGCGGGCCGCTCGGGATAGCGGTCACGCTCGACTATGACAATGCGCTCGGCATATCCACGCAGCGCCCATGCGGCCAGTATCCCGGCGAGACCTCCGCCGATCACCACCGCGGTCCCTCGCCCCGTACTTTCCCCCTGCACCCCCATGCTACGGAGGGTAGTGCAGAACCATCCGAGCGTCACCACCTTCGCGGGGATACAACACTGCGGAAGCTCAGGCGGTTTGAGAGGGCTCAGCGACTTCGGCGGTCTCGGCCGCCTCGGCCGCCTCGGCGATGAATGTGTCGAGCACCCCGTCGGCGATGCGCACCGGCCCCTCGGGGCGGGTCTCGCCCGGGATGGTGCGGATCTCCCCGGCGCGCTTCGCGTCCGACGCCGCCTCGGCGAACCACTGTGCGGCCTCGGCCTCGTGGCCGTCGAGACGGGCGCCCAGCGCGTCCAGGGTGCGCTCGAAGGCGCTCCCCCACAGCGACAGCGCGTCCAGCCAGGGCGCGGAGTCCGCCACGAATCCCGGGTCGGTGACACCGGTCCGGACGCGCTCCGGGGCGGTGGCGAGCAGCCGGGCGTACGGGCGCAGATCCCGCAGGGCCGTTCGTTCGTGCCCCGCCTCCCAGGCGGTGCGGAACCGGTCGAGCCGGGCGGCGAGTTCGGGGGCCTGCGGCTGCCAGGGTTCGGCGCCGAAAGTGGGCGCGAGATGCTGGGTGTCGAAGAAGGCCAGCAGAGAGCGAACGGTGGCGGCCGTACGGTCCGGACGCGCGCCGGAGCCGTCCCCGGCGAGGTAGCGGGCGGCGGCCCGCCAGGTGCGGTCGGCGTCGTAGCCGGTGTCGTTCCAGGCGAAGTCCGCCCCGCCGAAGAGGGCGACCTTGCTGGCGGCGGCCTGGTTCATCGGGTTGAGGACCAGGCCGGAGAGCTGCCGGTGCAGGCCGGGCTCGCGGGCGTCGTACGGAGCGAGCAGCAGTCGGCCCTCGGCCTGGCCGTAGTCGTTGACCGGGTAGTTGTCCCAGACGAAGACCTTCCGCCCCCATACGGCCGCGGCCCGCTCCGCGTCGGCGACGGTGATGCGTGGCGGCACCACGTCGGTTCCGGTCCACATCACCTCGACCCGCGCGTCCAGCCGCTCGCGCAGGACGCGCTTGTACGGGGTGTCGGTGACATCCCCGTACTCGGTCGGCACCATCTGGAGCGGCCTGGTGTCCGCCCGCTCGTCCAGGAACTCCTTCTGCACCGCGTTGAGCAGGTCGGACTGCGCCTCGGCGGCCGCCTCCGAGGAGGGGTCTCCGTAAGTGGCCCGGTCGGCCTCGCAGTTCCAGCGGGTATAGCTGATGTCGTCCAGCGGCATGGAGAAGCTGCGCACCCCGAGGTCGTAGACCGCGTCCAGCTTGGCCTCCAGCGCGGCAATGTCGGCGGGGTCGCTGTAGCAGATGGAGTTCCCCGGGGAGACGGCGAAGGTGAACCGCACATGGTGGTCGGTGGCCTGCCGGACGAGCTCGCCGAGTTCGGCGAGTTTGGCGGCGGGATACGGCTCGCGCCACTTCTCCCGGTGGTAGGGGTCGTCCTTCGGCGCGTAGATGTAGGTGTTCATCTTGACGTCCCCGTAGAACGCCAGTTGGTCCATGCGCTCGGCTTGGGTCCAGGGGCTTCCGTAGAAGCCCTCGATCACCCCGCGCAGCGGCATCAGCGGATGGTCCGCGACAGAGACGGACGCGATCGTCCGGTGGCCGGATACCAGCTGACGCAGCGTCTGCGCCGCGTAATACGTCCCGTCCGAGTCGGCGCCCGCGAGCGCCACCGAGGCGCGTCCCGCGGCGAGTGCGTAGCCCTCG
This sequence comes from Streptomyces violaceusniger Tu 4113, assembly GCF_000147815.2. Lineage (NCBI taxonomy): Bacteria > Bacillati > Actinomycetota > Actinomycetes > Kitasatosporales > Streptomycetaceae > Streptomyces > Streptomyces violaceusniger. Next base: position 5,811,211 of record NC_015957.1, read on the forward strand.
GCGGGAAGCTCGCCGGGCACCCGGCCCCCGGCGGCCCGGAACGCCCGCACCACCCGTGCGTCGGTGATCCGGCCGACGGTCACGGTCAGCTTCGGCCCGGGACCGTCCTGGATCCGCGAAGCCCCCGCGCGGCGCAGCACGGAGGTGACGAGGTCACGTGTCGGACGGTCCACACCGTCCGCGACGACAAGGCGGACACGGGCGGGGACATGGACGTCCGCCCCGATGCGGGACATCTCCTGCGGGTGCGGGGTGACGAGCGGCAGCGGCCCGGGGGCGGTGGCCGCGGTGGCGGTGGCCGCGGTGGCGGGCAGCAGCAGGGCGAGGAGGGCGAACAACACCGTGAGGCTGGCCAGGGTGCTGGAGCGACTGCGCATGGGACATCTTCTCCGTGGCGTTCGGTGGCCTTCGGGGGCGGTGCGGTGCCGTGCGGTGTGCCGTGCGCGGTACGGGCCCCGGCGGGGGCTCGGCGCATCCCTACCCAGCGATGAGCGCGGATGATCGAGCCGGTCGCCGGTCGTCAGTTGCCGTGCGGGTCGGGTGGTTCGAGAGCCGGGCGCCAGGCCGGACCGACGTGCCCGTCAGTCCTCGAGCAGCGCGTCGATCACACGACCGAAGAGCAGACGGCCGGACCAGACCGTGGGCGGGTCGAACAGCCGGGGCAGCCCCCGTAGCCGCGCCTCCTCGCGCCACACCACCTCGGACCCGCCGTCGCGGGGGCGCACCTCGATCTCGGCCCATCCGAGGACCACCGAGCCGCGCTTCTCCAGCCTGCAGATGCCGGGAGTGTCACCGGCGGGCAGGTCACCGGCGGGTGGGTCCCAGCGCACGACCTCCATGGGGTCGTCGAATCCGGCGCGGCCGACGCCGGTGCGCACCACGACCATGGTGCCCACGCGGGTCGGCCCCGCCGGACGGACGGTGACGCCGCTCAGCGGCACATGGGCGCCGTGGCGCGGCCAGTCGGTGAGCCGTCGCCAGGTCTCGCCGACGGGCAGAGGGGTGCGCCGCTGGATACGGAAGTGGGCCACAGCGGGATCGTAGGTGATCGGCGGCCGGAGGCCATTGACAGCTCGCATCCGCCTGTTACTTTCCACAGAGGAGAGAGATCCTACCTTTCCTGGCCCGTATCGAGAAATACCGCCCCAACAAGGGGATCGCTGCAGGTCAAATAGGTCCAGACCTAACAACACGTCGGATCTCCACAGCTCCACAGGAGAAGGAGAACGAAAGATGAAGAGACTCGCCGCAGGCGCGGCGCTCGCACTCGCCGCCGTCTTCGGGTTATCGCAGGTGCCCCAGGCGACCGCCGCCCCCGCACAAGAGGAGGCCGCCACCGCGGCCCCGGTGTTCAGCGTGATGGACTACGGCGCGAAGGCCGACGGTTCGAGCAATGACTCCGCCGCCATCGAGAAGGCCATCACGGCGGCCAACAGCGCCGGGGGCGGGATCGTCCGCTTCCCGTCGGGACAGTACAAGTCCAAGAACACCGTCCACCTCAAGAGCGAGGTGACCATCCAGCTCGACTCCGGGGCCACCATTCTCGGTTCGAGCGCGGACACCTACGACAAGGCCGAGTCCAATCCGAACGACGACTACCAGGACTACGGCCACAGCCACTTCCACAACGCGATGTTCTACGGCGACAAGCTCACCGACATCGGGTTCACCGGCTCGGGAACCATCGACGGCGCGGGCAACCTCATCACCGGAAACCCCGACTCCGGCGAGGCAGACAAGATCATCTCTCTGACCCGCTGCGACGGGCTGACCCTCGACGGGATCACCCTGCGGCGCGGTGGCCACTTCGCGGCCCTCATCAACGGCTGCAAGAACGTGACCTCGGACCATCTCACCATCGACACGGCGAGCGACCGCGACGGCTGGAACATCATCAGCACCACCAATGTCACGGTCACCAACGCCAATATCGCCGCCAATGACGACGCGCTCGTCTTCAAGAGCGACTACGCCCTAGGCGCCAAGCTGCCCAACGGCCATGTGCGGGTGACCGATTCACATCTCTCCGCGAAATGCTGCAACGCCCTGATGTTCGGCTCCGAAACCTGTGGTGACTTCACGGACTACGTCTTCCAGGGCATCACCATCACCGGTGCGGACAAGTCCGGGCTCGGCATGGTCTCGATGGACGGCGCCAACATCTCCGATGTGCACTACCGCGACATCACCATGACCAATGTGCACTCTCCCATCATGCAGAAGATCGGGACGAGAAAACGGTGCGGGGGAAATCCGGGAGTCGGCCACATCAGCGACATCACCTACGACAACATCACCGGCGCCGGTAACACCCCCTCCTTCAGCCCGACGCTCTGGGGCGAGTCCGGTGGCAATCACATCAGCGGTGTGACCTTCAGCCACGTCAATCTCACCCTGCCCGGCGGCAACGGCACCATGTCCACCGGTGTTCCCAGCAACGACTCCGGCGACTACAACCCGAAGAGCATCGGCACCCGTCCCGCCTTCGGCTGGTATCTGCACAACGCGGACCACATCACGTTCAACGACAGCTCGGTCAAGTTCGCCAAGAACGACGGCCGTCCGGCGGTCATCGCCAACTCCGGGACCGCGCTCCGCTTCAACCGCTTCACGGCACAGCGCGGCAGCGACAGCCCGGCGGACGTGATCCTCCAGAACGTGTCCGGCTACTGCCTCGCGGACAGCGCCAACACCTCCGGCGGCGCGCTGCGGGTGAGCACCAGCGGATCCAGCGAGGACTGCTCGTCATCACGACGCCCGTCATGACCGACGGCAGTTGACCACACCCCCCGTCACCCCCGCCACCGGCGGCGCAGCCTGGTGGCGTGCCGGGGGGCTGGTGCCGGCCGTCGTCCTCGTGGTGGTCGGGGCGGGCAGCGGTTCCCGGCCACCGGCACCCGACCCTTCCGGGTCGGTGACTGGTCGGACGTACGGGTCCGGCAGCAAGGTCCGCGGATGACCGTGTCGGTGGACGACCGTCGGGTGGTGGGCTTCACCGACCGGGAACGCCCGTACGCGGCGGGGAGTGTGGGCGCCTACACCGAGGACGCCCGGGCGGAGTTCCGCGACATCACCGTCCCCGGGGAGCCGTCGGACCCCTCGTGACCTGCCAGATCGGAGGGGTCGGAGGGGTCCGTCAGCTCGGACGGATCGGTCAGGTCGCGCAGCCCCTCCGGCAGCGGCCCGGTGTGTACCACGCCCAGCCGCTGGGTGGCCCGGGTGAGCGCCACATAGAGGTCGCTGGTGCCGAACTCCCCGGGCTCGGCCACGATCACCGTGTCGAACTCCAGCCCCTTGGCCTGCCGGGGGCCGAGCAGCACCACCGCGCTGGTCAGGTCCGGCGACCGGCCGGTGGACGCCTCCGGGAGGGCTGCTGACAGCGCGTCATGGCGGTCTCCCGGGGCGATCACCGCGAGACGGCCCTCGGCGCGGGTCTCCCGCGCCACGGCGGCGGCCACCGCGCCGGGCAGATCGCCGGTGTGCTCCGCCCAGGGCCGCACCCCCGTGGCGCGGACCGAGCGCGGCGGCTGGAAGGCGGGGTCGACGGTGCGGGCCACCCGCGCCGCGATCTCCATGATCTCGGTGGGGGTGCGGTAGTTGACGCCGAGCCGGGTGTGCTCCCAGCGGTCGCCCACGTACGGCTCCAGGATCGAGGACCAGGAGCCGCAGCCGCCCGGTTCCGCGGTCTGCGCCGGGTCGCCGACCAGTGTCATCGAACGGGTCGGGCTGCGCCGCATCAGCAGCCGCCACGCCATCACGGACAGCTCCTGGGCCTCGTCCACGATGATGTGGCCGAAGGCCCAGGTGCGGTCGGCGGCGGCGCGTTCGGCGGCGCTGCGGTGGTCGCGCTCCTCGGACCGGTCCGCCAGCCGTTCGGCGTCGATGAGGTCATGGGCGGCCAGCACCTCCGACTCCTCGTCGTCGCGGTCCTCGAACTCCAGGGTGCGGGAGCCGTAGGAAAGGTCGAGCACGCCCTGGGCGTAGTCGATGCGCTCCTGGCGCTCGGCCTCCGCGGCGGCGCGGGCCGCCGAGTCGTCGTGGCCGAGGAGTTCGGCGACCTCGTCCAGCAGCGGGACGTCGGCGGGGGTCCACTCGCCGTCGGCGCGGCGGATCGCGGCGGCGTCGGCGTCGGAGAGATGGACGGGGTCGCTGAGGAAGTCGGCCACGAGCTGCTGCGGGGTGAGGGCCGGCCACAGTTGCTCGATGGCGGCGTGCACCTCGGGGTTGACCGCGATCGCCTTGCCGAGCTGGGCGACGTCGTCCGCGCCGAGGAGGTTGGGCCCGCCGTAGGGGTCCGCGCCGATCCGGTCGACGAGCTGATCGGTGAGGTCGTCGATGATGCGGAACGCGAAGTGCGGACGGGCGAGGTTGTGCGGCAGCCCGGTCTCCCGGGCCTTGTGGCCGGCCTCGGACGCGATGTCCCGGTCCAGCACCAGTTCGCCGTCGTCGTGGTCGATCACGATCGCGGGGTCGGGCAGCGTCTGCCGGTCCCGTACGAAGCGGGCCAGGACATCCGCCATTTCCGCGCGGCCCTTGACCTCGGCGGCCTCGGGGGTGTCGGTGCCGGTGGCCGTCACCCCGGGGAAGAGCTCACCGAGCGTGGCGAGGAGCACGCCCGTCTCGCCGAGCGAGGGCAGCACCTCTCCGATGTAGCCGAGGAACGCCGGGTTGGGCCCGACGATCAGCACCGCGCGACGGGCCAGCAACTCCCGCTGCGCATAGAGCAGATACGCGGCGCGGTGCAGCGCGACGACGGTCTTCCCGGTGCCGGGGCCGCCCTCGACGACGTGGACGCCGTGGTGCGGGGCGCGGATGATCTGATCCTGTTCGGCCTGGATGGTCTGCACGATGTCGTGCATCCGGCCGGTGCGCGCGGCATCGAGGGCGGCGAGCAGTACGGCGTCCGCGTCGGACCCCTCATGCCCGGTCCGTATGGTGTCCGCGAGATCCAGGATCTCGTCGTGCAACCCGGTGACCCTGGGGCCCTCGGTGGTGATGTGGCGCCTGCGACGCAGCCCCATGGGAGTGTGCCCGGTGGCGAGATAGAACGGACGCGCCACATCGGCACGCCAGTCGATGACCAGCGGGGTGCGGTCCGCGTCATCGCGCCGGATGCCGATGCGGCCGATGTGGTGGTCACGGCCGTCGCGGAACAGCAGCCGGCCGAAACACAGCCCCCGCTCCCCCGACTCGAACGCGGCGAGCAGACCGGACCGCTCGGCCACCAGCACATCACGCTCCAGCCGAGCCTGGTAGGTGGTGCCCTCCAAGGACAGTGCTTCGGTCACCGACTCCTCGGCTCGTGCCCTGAGCTCGGCGAGGCGCCCGTTGAGCAGATCAAGGAATTCTTGCTCACGGCCCCATTCCTCGTTTGACAATTCGACTCCCGCCGGGATACGATGACTTCATCAGGTTTCCGTATGCCATAAATTCATTAGCACATGGAAATCCCCAATATACGCTGAGAAACGCCCCGGCCGTCAAGGCAGCCGGGGCGTTTCTCTGTTTTATGGCCTCATATCACCTGGATGACGTGTTTGCCGCGGACGCCGCCGGCTTCCATGGCGCGGTGGGCCGCCCCCACGCCGGAGAGCGGATGGACGGTGTCGATGACCGGCCGGATGGCCCCCTTCTCCACATACGCGGCAAGGTCCGCGAAGAGCTGGTGCAGGGGATCGCCGGTGAAGATCCGCACCCGCCGTGAGCCGTGCACGGTGGAGAGGAGAACGGAGCCCAGTGAGGACAGCGGGCGGTCGGTGTCGTAGGCGATGGCCACCATGCGCCCACCGGGCGACAGCAGCCCGCGGTAGGCGCGAAGCTCGGTGCCCACCGTGTCCAGCACCGCGTCGAAGGGCCCGAGGGCGGCCGGGCCGGTGGTCCGGTAGTCATACGCCTCATCGGCTCCGAGCTCCCGGACCAGGTCGAGCGTCTTCGCCCCGGCGAGCGCGGTGACATGGGCGCCGAGCGCGTGTCCGAGCTGCACGGCGACGCTGCCGACACCGCCGGCCGCGCCACGCACCAGCAGCCGCTCGCCGCTCCGCAGACCGATCTTGTCGCGCAGCGCCGTGATGGCCGTGGTGCCGACGGCGGGCAGGGCCGCGGCCCGGACCAGATCGATGCCGTCGGGGGCGAAGGAGAGCTGACGGGGCCGGACGGCCACGTACTCGGCGGCCGCCCCGAACGTCCAGTGCGGCATCACCCCCCACACCCGGTCGCCCACCGCGAGATGGCGCACTGCGGAGCCCACCTCGGCGATCTCCCCGGCGATGTCGACGCCGGTGCCCTGGGGGAACTTCCGTCCGGTCACCAGCTTCGCCTTGCCCGCCCGGCCCGAGAGCTCGCCACCGTTCACGCTCGTGGCGTGCACCCGCACCAGCACTTCCCGCGGACCGGCCACCGGCTTGGGCAGCGTGCCCTCGTACAGCACCTCGGGAGGTCCGTACCGGTCGTACCGTGCCGCGCGCATCTCACTCATCGCCCTCATCGTCCCTTTCGCACATCGGGGTTGCCGCCACGCTAATGCGCATAAAGGGTCGAACCGCCGGGTCGGCGTAAGGTGAGAAGCATGCCTTCCCGCGTCTCTCACATAGCGCCCGCCACCGGGGATCCGGCCGTCCAGGGCTCAGGGTTGCGGTCCGACGCGGAGTCCAATCGCCGGCGCATCCTCGAGACGGCCCGGGCGCTGTTCGTCTCGCGCGGGATCGATGTGCCGATGGCCACCATCGCCCGTCATGCCGGAGTCGGGGTGGCCACGCTCTACCGGCGCTTCCCCACCCGTGAGGCACTGGTCATGGCGGTGTTCTCGGACGAGTTCGCCGCCTGTTCGGCGATCGTCGACGACGCCCTGGCCGACGAGGACGCGTGGCGGGGCTTCCGCCGGACCATCGAGTCGGTGTGTGCCTCGCAGGCACACGACCGGGGGTTCAACGACGCGTTCCTGTCGTCGTTCCCCGACGCGGTCGGCTTCGAGCGGGAGCGGCTGCGCATCGAGGACGGCTTCGCCGAGGTGGTCCGGCGCGCCAAGGCCGCGGGACGGCTGCGCCAGGACTTCGACGTGTCCGATCTGAGCGTCGTCTTCCTGGCCAACCGAGGTGTCATCGGCGACGCGGCGACCGCACCGGCCGCGTCCCGGCGGCTGGTGGCGCACCTTCTGCGGTCCTTCGAGGCGGGGCGGGCCGAGCCGGCCCGCCCCCTGCCGCCACCGGCGGCGCTGGGGCTGGGCCGGCTGTACCCGGCTCGGGAGGGATGAACTACCGGGCGGCGCCGAAGTCCTGCGTCCAGTAGTGGCCGGGCTGCGCCACGCCGACGCCGATCTCCTTGAAGTCGCAGTTCAGGATGTTGGCCTTGTGGCCGGGGCTGGACATCCAGCCCTCCATGACGCTCTTGGGCGACTCGTAGCCGTAGGCCACGTTTTCTCCGTAGGTGCTCCAGGAGTAGCCCGCGCGCTCGATCCGGTCACCCGGGGAGGACCCGTCGGAGCCGGTGTGCGACATATTGCTGTGGGCCGCCATGTCCTCGCTGTGGTCCTGGGCGGCCTTGGTCAGCTTCTCGTTCACGGTCAGCGGCTTACAACCAGCCTTGCTGCGCTCGCTGTTGACGAGATCCACCACTTCCTGCTGGTCGGTGGCGGCCGCGGAAGTGGCGGCGGAGGAGCCCGCGGTGGCGGACTGTGCCATCGCGGCCGAGGGAACGCCCACGGCGGCCAAGGCGAGGGTGGCGATGGCTATCTTGCGGCGGTGCGTCGTGCTGTTGCGGTGCTTGCTCATACGTGACCTCACACTCGGTTGAGGCCCGTCATTCTTGGAGCCGTCGCCACGCGGGGCAACACACGTGTTCGTACTACAAGGGTTCGTAGCGAGGACGGCGCTTGCGATCAGCGGCGAGACATGCTGAGCCGGTTCCGGGGAGTGCTCGGGTGGGCCGACGCCCCATCAGAAATCGCGGGCAACCAGGCGAGTGGACAACGGGCCCGGAGCACCGGGGGCAGAGAGGGCGCGGAACCGGCTATTTCCGACAGGGAAGATAAAACCACTATGTCGGCCAGTCGGTATGAGCCACTACGCCCTCTTCACTACGGCGCCCGCTGTGAGAGATGTCATGACATGACAGGGGTGGTCAGCGGCGGTAGATGGTGATCGAGTGGCCGACCTCGTCGATCGGCTCACCGCGGTCGATCAGCGCCGCCAGCCGGCCGGTGGCCTGGGCGATCGAGGAGTCCGAGACCACCAGCAGCCCGCGCACCTCCTCCGGGGGGACCCGTCGCGGGTCCGACGCGTGGATGCCGTAGGCGGACGGCACACCGCTGCCCTTGTAGAGGAGCCAGATCCGCTCGCCCCGGTATCGCTCCCGGAGGCGGTCGGCCAGCCGCCCCAGGTCCTGCCCCCAGTCGACGTTCGAGTCATGCAGCCGCAGATGGGTCCGGGACGGGCCGCCGAATGCCTCGTTGGAGTACGGCAGATAGTACGGATACGTCCGCAGCGAGCTGACCGCGACGAACAGGACCAGCGCCAGCGTGGCCCCATACGCCCAGCGCCGCCGCACGGCCATCAGCCCGGCCGCCGCCACCGCCAGGAACATCGGCAGGAAGATGGCGTACCGCACCCCGAGGTTGCGGGCTCCGTCCAGGGCGGCGAGCAGCAGCACGGCCGCGGGGATCAGCACATACGGCGCGGCGGGCCGCAGCCGGGGCACCACCAGCATCACGGCGGTCCCGGCGAGCCAGAGCGCGAGCATGCCCAGGGGCGTCTTCACCAGCAGCGCGACGGGCAGGTAGTACCAGAGCGACCCGAGGTAGCGGCGGCCGAGCAGAAAGCCATGCCAGGTGTCGTGCTCGAAGCCGAACTGGACACGCATCCCGTCGCGGTACGCCTCCGGGAGCGGCAGCAGGTCGACGGCGAGCCCGCGCAGCCCGTGGACGACCGGCACCGGCCCGGTGGGCGTCCAGCGCAGTCGGGGGTCGACCACGAAGTAGGCGGCCCACACCACGGCCACCGCGATCAGCGCCACGGCCACCGCCGCCGCCACCCCGATCCCGACGGACCGCGCATGGCCGCGCGGTGTGCGGTCGTGGGTACGGCGGGCGTACCAGACCGAGAGCACGGCCAGGAGCAGCAGCACCGGCGCCGCCGCCAGCATGCTCATCTTCGTGGCCAGGGCCGCCCCGAGCGCCACCCCCGCGAGCGGAAGATACCGCCGTGGCCGCCGCCGCGCCCGCCACAGCAGCCAGACCGACGTCAGCAGAAAACCGGCCGCCGGTACGTCGAGCGTGGCGAGGGAACCGTGCGCGATGATGTCCGGCGAGAAGGTGTACAGGGCGAGCGCCACCGCCCCGCCCACGGGTCCGGTCAGCTCACGGGCGAACGCGAACACCACCAGCCCGAACAGCAGCGTCAGCGCGATCATCGGCAGCCGTGCGCACAGCATCAGCCGCCAGGGGTCGTTGCCCGATTCGTAGAGCACATGCCGCCCGAGCGCCGTCTGGTCACCGGCGAAGGCGGCGTCGAGGTGCGGGCGTGCGAGGGCCACCCCCGCCTCGATGATGAGCTTGCCCAGCGGTGGATGCTCGGGGTTGTAGCGCACCCGGTGATGGTGCAGGGAGTCCACCGCCGTGCCGACGTACACGGGCTCGTCGATGGTCGGCGTCTGCTCCACCGCCGTGGTGACCATCGCGACCGCCATCTGAACGAGGAGCGCCACGACGGCGGCCACCACCAGCCACCGCCGATGCCGCCCCGGCCCCGCCGTCCACCGGCCCTTCGGCCCGCCGACGGTCCTGGTCACACTGTTGATCACGCCCGCCCACCGCATAGCGACAGACGCTAACGCCCTCGTGCCACCGCACAGGGCATCCGCCGGGAAACTTGAGCGAACTCCGCAATCCGAACCGTGCCATCCGGGGGTCGTGCTGGCCGTCGGAGTGCATCCGCAGCGTGTGCTCGCGGAGGGCTTCGGGGATTTTTGTCCGGTGTGCTCTTCTGATCGGGGCCCGCCTGAGCACCCCCGCGCCGAGCGCGTTGAGAAGGAAGTGATCAGCCATGTCCGTATCCGACGCACCGCCGTCCGGCAATCCCGCCCCGCCGGAGGCCGTCCCGAAGAACGTCCGTCCGGCCCTGCTCGGTGTGCTGCTCGCGATGCTGTTGTCGATGCTCGACTCCACGATCGTCGGCACCGCGATGCCCACGATCGTGGGCGATCTCGGCGGCCTGGAGCACATCTCCTGGGTGGTGACCGCGTACACCCTGGCCACCGCCGCCTCCACCCCCGTCTGGGGCAAGTTCGGCGATCTGTACGGCCGCAAGCACATGTACCTGATCGCCGTCGTCGTCTTCGTGCTCGGCTCGGCGCTGTCCGGCGCGGCCCATTCGATGACCCAGCTGATCGTCTTCCGGGCGCTGCAGGGCCTGGGCGCGGGCGGGATCGGCGCCGGCGCCTTCGCGCTGATCGCCTCGCTGGCACCGCCCCGGGAGCGGGGCCGCTACCAGGGCATGACCGCCTCCATCATGGCCATCGGCACCATCGGCGGCCCGTTGCTCGGCGGCTTCGTCACCGGCCATCTCGGCTGGCGCTGGGCCTTCTTCATCAATCTGCCGCTCGGCGTGCTCACCCTGGTCTGGTGTCAGCTCATGCTGCGGCTGCCCGTCACGCGCGCCAAGGCCCGTATCGACTGGCCGGGCATCACCGTGATGACGGCGACCATCTGCGCCCTGACCCTGGCCGCCACCTGGGCCGGCTCCACCTATCCATGGACCTCATGGCAGATCCTGGGTCTGTTCGCCCTGGCCGCGGTGGGCGTGGCCGCCTTTGTGGCCCGGCAGCGGCGCGCGGCCGAACCGCTCATGCCGCTGCGCATCTTCACCGGGCACCGCAACTTCGCCCTGGCGTCCTCACTGATCCTGGTGGGCGGGGTGGTCATGTTCGGCTGCTCGCTGTATCTGCCGCTGTACCAGCAGACCGTCCAGGGCGTCTCCGCCTCCCGCTCCGGGCTGCTGCTGCTCCCCTTGATGATCCCCGTGGTGATCATGTCCCAGGTCGGCGGCAAGGTCATGTCCGCCACCGGCCGGTACAAGATCTTCCCCATCGTCGGCACCGTCTGCATGGCCGTCGGTCTGTTCCTGCTGGCCACCATGGACACCACGACCTCCCGCACGGCCACCGGGTGCTTCATGGCCCTGGTGGGCGCGGGCATGGGCTGCCAGATGCAGATGGTCACCACGATCGCGCAGAACAGTGTGGAGATGCGCGACATGGGCGCCGCCTCCGCGTCGGTCACCCTGTTCCGCACCATCGGCGGCTCGCTGGGTGTCGCGGTCTTCGGTTCGCTCTTCACCAGCGCCGTCCAGGGCCACGCACCCGCCGGCGCGGAGACGGGCGAGGTCCGGCCCGACCCGGCGGCGCTGGCCCGGCTGCCGCAGGCCGCCAGGGACGGCTATCTCCACGCGGCCGCCACCGGCACCCAGCAGATCTTCCTGACGGCGGCCGTCGTCTGCACCGTGGCCTTCATCGCCGCCCTGTGCGTCCAGGAGGTTCCGCTGCGGGGGCGGTCCGGCCCGGTGGTCCAGCCGCACAAGGCCGAGGAGGAGGCCGCCAGCCCGGCCGCCCCGTAGCCCCGTAGCCCCGTAGCCCCGTAGCCCCGTAGCCCCGTAGCCCCGCGAAGCCTGACTAGCTCATCTGGCGTCGCACCAGCTCGTGCAGCTTTCCGCCCGGGACGGCCATCAGCTCGGCCGGGGCGCCCTGCTCCACGATCCGGCCGTCCTCCATGACCAGCACGCGGTCGGCGTCCATGACGGTCGACAGCCGGTGCGCGATCACCAGCCGGCTGGCGTGGAGACGGCGGGTGCTGTCGATGACGATGCGCTGGGTCTCGTTGTCCAGGGCGCTGGTGGCCTCGTCGAAGAAGAGGATGCGCGGACGGCGGATCAGGGCCTGGGCGATCATCAGCCGCTGCCGCTGACCACCGGAGATGGCACCGCTGCCGGAGATCATGGTCTGGAGCCCCATCGGCATCTGGCGGATGTCCTCGGCCAGACCCGACAGTTCGGCGGCCTCCATGGCCTCCTCGGGGGTGAACGGCTCGGCGCCGCGGATGCAGTCGAGCACCGTGCCGCCCAGCGGCTGGGCGTTCTGGAGGACCACCCCGCACTGGCGGCGCACGGCCGCCTGGTCGAGGGCGGCGAGGTCCTGGCCGTCGTAGAGCACACTGCCGGACACCGGCCGTTCGAAGCCGATGAGCAACCGCAGCAGGGTCGACTTGCCGCAGCCGCTCGGGCCGACGACGGCCACGAATTCGCCCGGCCGGATCTCCAGTGACACATCGTCGAGCACCAGCGGCCCGTCGTCGCCGTAGCGGAAGGTGAGGTTTCTGGCCCGCAGGTCACCGGAGAGCGTCCCCGGCTGGGCGCTGCCGCCGCGGACCTCCGGCGGCTCATCCAGGATCGGCTTGACCTGCTCGAACATGGGCAGCACCGCGACCACCGAAACCAGGGCGTTGGTGAGCTGCGTAAGGGAGGTGAGCAGCATGGTCACGGAGGTGTTGAAGGTCAGAAACGCCCCCGCCGACATGCTGCCCCGCGCCGGGCCGGCCAGCAGCATGAACACGGTGAGGGAGACCAGCGGAAGGTAGACGGCGTCCAGCACCTGGGTGAGGTTCTTGATGCGCCCGGTGCGCTGGTGCAGATCGCGGGAGTGGGCGAAACCACGGGCCCAGGCCGCGTAGGCGAAGTTCTCGGCCGCGGCGACGCGCAGCTTGGGCAGCCCGCGCAGGGTCTGGAACGCCTGGTTGTTGAGCTTGTTCTCGCTCTCCACCAGCCGTCGCTGCCAGCGCACCTGCCACAGCCCCATCCCGAGGAAGACCCCGGAGACCACCAGCAGTACGGCGATCACCGCGAGCGCCAGGGAGGCGCTGTAGTACAGCAGCAGGGCGAGGTTCATCGCGCCCACGGTGCCGGCCTGGAGGGCCGTCGGGGCGATCCCGGACACCACCCTGCGCATGGTGCTGATGCCCATCGCCGCGCTGGCCAGCTCTCCGGTGGAGCGCTGGGCGAAGAAGGTGGTGGGCAGCCGCAGCAGCCGGTCCCACACCGCGGGCTGGAGGGTGGACTCCAGCCGCCCCTCGAGACGCAGCAGGGTCAGGTTCTGCAGCAGCATGAAGGCGGCCGCGACGACGCCGGAGACGATCAGGGCCAGGGAGATCTGGACGATGGGGCTCTTCTCGGCGCGGGGCACGAAGCCGCCCAGCACCTGGCCGGTGGCGAGCGGCACCAGCGCGCCGAGCGCCACCGTCACCAGCCCGGCGATCAGGAGGTTGCGGGCGTCCCCGGCGGCGCCGCGCACGCTGAAGCGCATCAGCCGCCACATCGTCATCGGCCGGTCGGGCAGCGGACGGTAGAACATCACGGCCCGCGGCTCGAACTCCTCCGCATTGCCGCCGCCGACGCGGATCCGCAGGCCCGAGGCGGGGTTGACCGCCTCGTACCGGCCGCGCCGCCACAGCAGCGCCACCGGGGCCCCGGACTTGGCGCGGTAGCCCACCAGGGGTCCGGCGTCCTCCCGCCACCAGCCGCCCTCCAGCCGGACGGCGCGGGTGCGGATCCGGGCGTGGGCGGCGATGCGCTCCACCGGGTCCGTACGGTCCTCGGTGGCGCGTCCCCTCGGCGGTTCGGGCAGGGTGATCCCGGCGGCCTCCGCCACCCGGCGGCACACCGCGTGCACCGCGTCGTCGGTGCTCTCCTCCGACGGCCGCCGCTCCCGCCGCTGCCCTCCGATGGAGGCGATCAGCGCCTGGTCGGCGCGGGTGCGCACGGCCTCACCGGCCCGGATGCCGGCCGCGGTGCGGTCCGCGTGGGCCCGTTCCATGGTCTCGATCCAGCGGTCCACGGCGGTGCCGAGGCGGTACTGCTGGTTGACCATCCGCTGCCACAGCGCGCCGTCGATCAAGAGGTCACCGGCGGCCTGAGCGCTGTACTCGGCGCCGTAGCGCACACTGCCGGGCGGCACCGGCAGCCAGAGCAGGTCCTCGTCGGCCGCCTCCGCCTCGGGCGCGGCCCCGCCGTCCAGCGGGGCCTGGAAGAGGACGCCGAGGCTGCGGCTCACCCCGAGCGCCACGGCGTGCTCCAGCGGGGTGGGCGGGGTGTCCTGGAATCCGCCGCCCCCGTGGGTGCCGTACGGGTCGTGGGTCCGGCCCGTGCCGTACGCGTCGTACGCCTCCGGGCGGTACAGCTCGCGCAGCGGGATGCGGCGCACCAGGCAGTCCTGCGAGGGCCGGCCCAGCAGGGTGTGGCGTGGCCCCTCGACCGGGCCCGGGAGCGCGGCGCCCGTCTCCAGCCGGCCGAGGAAGTGCCACTGCCCCTCCTCGGCGGCGTCGACCGCGAACAGGTCCAGGGCCCCGCCGACGACGAGCCAGAGCACCTGTGGGCCCTCCAACGGCAGGCTGCGCAGCCCGGCGCGGTCGACGGGCGTGCCGAGGGCGCCCAGCGCCTGGACCACCGCGTCGCCGCCGTCCGCGGCCACCGCCGCGGCCGGGTGAACGGACGCCATGTCAGTGCTCCTTCATCAGCTCGGCGTACGGGCCTCCGGCGGCGGCGAGGTCCTCGTGCCGTCCGCGTTCGACGACCGTGCCGCGGTTCAGGACGAGGATCTCGTCGCTGTCCCGCACGGTGCTGAGCCGGTGGGCGATCACCACACACGCACAGCCGCGGCGGCGCAGGTTGTCCATGACGATCTGCTCGGTACGCGCGTCCAGGGCGCTGGTGACCTCGTCCAGGACCAGCACGCTGGGGCGGCGCACCAGGGCGCGGGCGATCTCCAGCCGTTGCCGCTGGCCGCCGGAGAAGTTGCGGCCGTCCTGCTCCACCCGGCAGTGGATCCCCTCCGGGCGCCGTGTGATCACATCGTCGTAGAGCGCGGCGTCCCGCAGGGCCTCCACCACCGCCTCGTCCGGGATCGACGGGTCCCAGAGCGCCACGTTGTCCCGCACCGTGCCCTCGAACAGGAAGACGTCCTGGTCGACGAAGGAGACCGAGGCGGCCAGCGCACCGCGGGGGATGTCCTCCAGACGCTGTCCGTCGATGCGGATGACCCCCTCCCAGGGGGCGTAGAGGCCGGAGACGAGCCGGGAGACGGTGGACTTGCCGCTGCCGGAGGCGCCGACCAGCGCCACCTGGCGGCCGGGGCCGACGGACAGCGAGAAGTCGCGCAGCAGCGGTTCGTCCAGCGGGCTGTAGCCGAAGGTGATGTTCTCCAGTGTCACCTGCCCGGTCAGCCGGCGGGTGTCCTCGCGCGGCTCGTCGCGGGTGTAGAGGGAGTCCACCGGGAAGTTCTCCACGTCCTTGAGCCGGGTCACATCGGCGGAGAAGTCCTGGATGCGTCCGGCCACTCCGTTGAGCCGGGTGATGGGCGCGGTGAAGCGGGTCACCAGTGCCTGGAAGGCCACCAGCAGACCGATGGAGATATGGCCCTCGACGGCCCGCAGCCCGCCGATCCAGAGAATGAGGGCGCTGTTGAGGGTGGCGAGGGTGGGGGCGACCACGGCCAGTACGGCGCTCGGCACGCCGAGGCGCTGCTGCTCCTCCAGGGTGATGGCGTGCTGTCCGGCCCAGCGGCGGAAGAAGCCGGTCTCCCCGCCGGTGGCCTTCACCGTCTCGATGAGCTGGAGACCGGTGTACGAGGTGGTGGTCAGCCGCGCGGTGTCGGCCCGCAGCTTCTGGGTCCTGGTGGCCCGCAGCCGCACCACCACCCGTATCGCCACCACGTTGAGCAGCGCCAACCCGACGCCGACACCGGTGAGTTGGGGATCGTAGGTCCACAGCAGAAAGGCGTAGAGCACCACGACGACCCCGTCGACGGCCGCGGCGGCCAGATCGCGGGCGAGGGTTTCGGCGACGGTGTCGTTGGAACGCAGCCGCTGGACCAGGTCGGCCGGGCTGCGCTGGGCGAAGAAGGTGACGGGCAGCCGCAGCAGATGCCGCAGGAACCGTGCGCTGCTGAGGGTGGAGGAGATGATGCGTCCGCGCAGCAGGTTCGCCTGCTGGACGCCGGTCAGCACGGCGGTGAGCACCACCGCCACGGCCATGGACGCGAACAGTGGGTCCAGCGTCGAGTCCTGGCCGCCGATCAGGAAGGTGTCGATGAAGGTGCGGCTGAGCGCCGGGACCGCGGCTCCCACCGCCACCAGCAGCAGGCTGGCCAGCAGCGAGGCCAGCAGGGTGCCCGTGGTGCCGCGCATGCGCGGCGGCAGGGCGCCCAGCACCCCGGGACGGCGCCCGCCCCGGCGGAAGGAGTCCTCGGGTTCGAGGACCAGGACCACACCGGTGAAGCTGGTGTCGAATTCCTCGACGGGGACGAAACGGCGCCCCTTGTCGGGGTCGTTGATGTGGACGCCGCGCTTGCCGAACCGCCGTCCCATTCCGTCGTAGACGACGTAGTGGTTGAACTCCCAGAACAGGATGGCCGGGGCCTTGACCTCCGCGAGGGCCTCGGGCTCCATCTGCATGCCCTTGGCGCGCAGACCGTAGCTCCGGGCGGCCTTGAGCAGATTGCTGGCGCGCGATCCGTCCCGGGAGACACCGCAGGCGATCCGCAGCTCCTCCAGCGGCACATGGCGCCCGTAGTGGGCGAGCACCATGGCGAGCGACGCCGCACCGCACTCCAGGGCCTCCATCTGGAGCACGGTGGGGGTGCGCACGGTCCGGCGCCGGGTCTTCCTCGGTCCGGCTCCGCCACGTGGCGCCCGGCGCCGTCCGCGGGCCGGCTGGGGGCGGCGCGCTCCGCTGCTTCCGGCGGGTGCGGGCCGGGGCGGCCCGCCCTGGTTCGTCGCGGTCACGGGAGCAGCCAATCGCTGGGATGTTGGTCGGCCAGATGGACGGTGCCGCTGGTCAGGGTCATGGAGCCGAGGACGAACGGCGGGCCCTCGGGGGACGACCAGCGGTAGCCGGAGCGGGTGCCGGAGCTGCGCTGAAGGCGTACCTGGACGGCGACCGGCGGGCCGTGCTTGGAGAACTCCTCGCCGAGTTGCTCACTGCCGAGGTAGGAGCCGATCTGCTGGCTCGACTGGGCGGTCCGGCCGACGGCGCGCACTTCACCGCGGAGCACACCGTAGGTCTGGGTGGGCGCGGACTGCACACTGAGGTCGACCGACGCGCCCGGCCGCACCGACGCCGCCCGGTCCGCGGGGATGTACAGGGTCGCGACCAGGGGATCGTCGGAGTGGCCGACCCGCTCCACGGAGGCGACGTTGGCGCCGGTGGTCAGCACGGAGCCGATCGAGGCGGTGAGGGTGGTGAGCCGGCCGCCCGCGATGGTGCGCACGACCGTGGTGCCACGGGTGGTGCGGACCTTCAGCAGTGGTGCGCCCGCCGGGAGGGTGCTGCCCTCCTGGGCGAGGACGGAGGTCACCTGGCCGGCGATCGGGCTCTGCAGCACATAGCTGCCCTGGCCGTGGGTGAGGATCCCGGTGGCATCAAGGGTGTTGGACACGGTGCCGGTGACGGCCCATACGGCGGCACCGGCCATGACCGCCATCGTGACCGCCAGTGCCAGCCATCCCTGGGGGCGGGCGTAGCGCACCGGCAGGTCGATGTCCTCTGCCGACTGCAGCTTGGAGAGGGCCTGCTGGCGGAACTGCACGAGAGTCTTTCCTCAGCCGCGAAGGGAGTGATCAAGGGGGGCCGCGGACCGCCGAGTGCCCCGGACCAGGCAGGCCCGGGGCACAGGGGAGCGGTAAAGCAGCCTCAGAGGGTGCCGACGACCCCACCGACGATGCCGGTGGTGTTCAGGCCGGTGAGGCCGTCCACGGTGCCGGTCACGGTGCCGAGGACGCCGGTCACCGGGCCGAGGACGTCGCCCACGGGGCTGGCGATCCCGCCCGCCACGTTGTCCAGCTCGGCGTCGGAGATCTCCTGGGTCGCGACCTTGGGCGCGTTGTTCATTGTTGCGTCTCCCTTGGGTGAACGTCTCTTTGAGCTTGCAACAGCGCACGGGGGCCGAGGGGAATCAGCTCCCGCGGCATGGTCACGGGATGCCCGGAGGACACCGGGCTCCGTGAAATGCCTGAGCGCGGAAGGGATGTAACCACGGGGTCCGCCACGCGGCGAATCACCCACGAGCCGGAACCGGGCATTCCGCCACTTTCCGATCACACGACGAACACAGTCGCGCACCTCATCGACGCCATTCCCTCACAGGAAGGTCACCGACCTCACCTGGTATCGCATCCCTCGGGCGAGGTGACGCGCGTCATTTCGGTTCGGACCGCCAGGGCCGGGGCCGAGGTGGCACATGAGCCGGGTGGCACACATGGCGTCTGTGTAACAGGTGTGCCGATCGCTTGAAGACCAGGCGAACAAGGCCGCATGCGAGGGCGTGACGGGGCGGGAATGCGACATGTGCGACTTCAGACCGCCCGGCCCGCCTCCGGTACCACCTCGCCGTCCGGCACCGGACCGGGCGCGGTGCCGTCGCCGAACGGGCGCCCGCCCAGCTCCTCACGGTGATGCGGGGTCAGCCAGCCGGAGAGGTCGGGGCCGAGCGGAACGATGCCGGTGGGATTGATGTTGGTGTGCACCCGGTAGTAGTGGCGCTTGATGTGGTCGAAGTCGACGGTGTCCCCGAAACCCGGTGTCTGGAAGAGGTCACGGACATAGGCCCACAGCACCGGGTCCTCGCTGAGCTTGTTGCGGTTGCACTTGAAGTGGCCGTGGTAGACGGCGTCGAAGCGGACCAGCGTGGTGAACAGCCGGATGTCGGCCTCGGTGATGGTGTCGCCGACCAGATAGCGGCGCGTGGACAGCCGCTCGGACAGCTCGTCGAGGCGGGCGAAGAGTCGCCGGTACGCGTCGTCGTAGGTGTCCTGGTGCTCGGCGAAGCCCGCCCGGTACACACCGTTGTTCACATCGCGGTAGACCCCCTCCGCCACGTCGTCGATCTCGTCGCGGTGCTCCTCGGGATACAGGTCCGGGGCACCCTCGCGCTGGAGGGCGGTCCATTCGGTGGCGAGGTCCAGGGTGATCCGGTGGAAGTCGTTGGTGACCAGCGCTCCACTGGGGACGTCCACGACCGCGGGCACGCTCACCCCGCCCGGATATCCGGTCTCGCGGGCGTCGTACGCCTCGCTGAGGAAGGCGATGCCCAGCACCGGGTCCCGGTCCCCCGGGTCGAGAGTGAAGCGCCAGCTACGCTCGTCCTGGATGGGATCGGTGATGGCCAGCGAGAGGGCCGGCTCCAGGCCGAGCAGCCGCCGTGAGATCAGCGCCCGGCTCGCCCACGGACAGGCCCGGCTGGCCACCAGCCGATAGCGCCCGGCCTCCACCGGCCAGCCGTCCCGGCCGTCGGCGGTGATCCGGTCGGCGAAGTGCGGCCCGGATCGGCGGAACTCCTTGCGCTCGCTGGGTGTCTCCTGGTCAGCGGTGTTCAACGGGACCACCTACCACCTTCCGAAGCGGGAACCGTCATGGACGGTCCATGTCACGGGTTGCCCTCCGAGGCTTGGCTGCCACGGATGACACCTACTCGGTTCCACGCCCCGGGAAGGGGTATTCCTCACGGATCGGACAGGGCGGCGCTACGCGGGCGCACCAGCGTTCAAGACCGGAGGCGAGGCCGGGGGCCAGGGTCGGCGCATGCCTGCGAACAAGGGCTGGAAGAGCCCGTATCTCCTGCTCACGGTCACCATGCTGCTGTGGGGCAGCGCCTTCTCCAGTTCCAAGTCGGTGGTCGCCCAGATGCCGCACACCGTGGCGGCGCTGCTGCGCTTCGGCGGCGGGGCCATCGCCCTGCTGGCGGCCGTGGCGCTCTTCGGCAGACCGGCCGCCCCTGCTTCCGCGCGCGGTGGCGGGCGGGCCGCGCTCGCGGGCCTGCTGGGGGTCTTCGCCTACAACGGCTTCTTCTTCTGGGGGCTGTCGCTGGCGCCCTCGCTCGACGCGGGAATCCTCATCCCCGTCCTGAGCTCGGTGCTCACCAGCGCCTTTCTCCTGTTCACCGGCCGTGACCGGCCCTCCGGCGCACGGCTGGCGGGGCTCGCGCTCGGGCTCGCCGGGGCAGTGGTGTTCTTCTTCGGCGCGGGCGGCAGCGCGCACGGCGGCGCCACCCGGCTGACGGGCGATCTGCTCTATCTGCTCAGCGCGGTGTGCTGGGCCGCGTACACGCTCATCGGGCCCCGGGTGCTGGCCGGTGTCGATCCGCTGCGCGCCACGACCTACGCGACGTGTGCGGGGGCGGTGCTGCTGGGGGCGCTCGCCGTACCCGATATCGGCGATACGCACTGGAGTGAGCTGCCGGCCGGCCTCTGGCTGAACGTGGTGTTCCTCGCCATCGGCCCGGCCGCCGTCGCCAATCTCCTCTACTACCGCGGAGTGGGCGCGGTGGGTCCCGCGTCCGCGTCGTTGATGATGTTCATG
Source organism: Streptomyces violaceusniger Tu 4113 (assembly GCF_000147815.2). NCBI lineage: Bacteria > Bacillati > Actinomycetota > Actinomycetes > Kitasatosporales > Streptomycetaceae > Streptomyces > Streptomyces violaceusniger. Next base: position 5,831,598 of record NC_015957.1, read on the forward strand.
GTCCCGGTGATCAACACCGTGTGCGCCATGCTCTTCCTGGACGAGTCCTTCGGCGGTCTGCAGGCGCTGGGCGCCCTGGTGCTGCTGTCGGGTGCGGTGCTCGCCGTCACCCGGGGACGCGGACCGGCACGTCCCCGAGCGGGTACCGCGCCCACCGCGGGAAAGAAGCCCTCGGAGCTGTGAAGCACCGTACGGCGCCGGCCTGCATCACTCCCCTCGTGGTGATACAGACCGGCGTCACGCTGGGAGGCGAGGCTTCGTTCCCGCGCCGCGCGGCAGGAGTGACGGTAAAGCGGATCACCGGGGCGGGCAACGGTGCACGGTGCGCATCGCGCGCCCGCGATATGTGCACCGTGCGCAGTCAGTCCACCGGCTGGAGTCCGGTGATGTGCAGGGCGTGCACCAGGTCGTGGATGCCGGAGCCGGTGGTGAGGAGATCACGGCTGAGCAGGTGTTCGGCGGCCCGCAGATGGGCCCTGACGGTGTTCCGGCTGAGACCGGGATGGCGGGCGGTCCGCTGGGCGTCGGTGTTCGCGTCGATCCAGGCGCGCAGGGTGGCGTACAGATCGCGGCCACGGGTGTCCTGGATCCGGCCGGAAGGGCGGCGAGGACGAGCCTTTCCCGACCCTGTCGTGCAAGGGCGGCAGGGACGGGACGGGGCGAGGGCACCGTGGGGATGAAGGGCGATGACGCCCTGGCGATCAACTAGAAGGGCCCCGAGGGCGGTTTCGGCGGTCCCGTCGACAGCTTCCGCCGGGCGGGCGGACCTCAGGCACGCTCAGGCCACCGCGGGCGGGCAAAGGCCGCGGTGGCCGACCCACAGCCGCGGTGGCCAAGCGAACGACGACGCGCGTGACGTGGCCGCGGACTCAGTCCACCGAGCGGAACAAGCCCTCCAGCGCGCTCGCCACCTGGTCGGCCGAGAGTGGGTCGTCGACACCGCCCATCGCGTAGATGCCCCGGTCCAGTTTGATGCCCCGCGTCATCGCGCCGAGCAGCGTGGCCAGTTCGGTGCCTCGCAGGGCGGGCCGGTGCCCGGCCCGATCGAACAGCCCGTCCAGCATGGTGCCGATACGGCGGCTGAACCGCCTCTCGTGTTCCACCAGCGCGGAGGCGGCATCGCCGTCCCGGAGCGCCATCAGCCGGAATTCCAGGTGGATGAAGACCCACCGGGTGTCCAGATGCTCCCCGTTGAAGATCTCGGCGAAGGTCCGGGCGAGCTGGGGGGTCAGATCCCGTCCGGTGTCCATCTCGGCGATCCGCTCCCCGATGTAGTCGGCGGTGCGGTCGCTGTGCCGCCGGAAGACATCGAGGAAGAGCTTCAGCTTGCTGTCGTAGTTGGAGTAGAAGGCCCCGGTGGTCCTGCCCGCGCACTGGCAGATGTATCCGATCGAGGCCCCGTGGAAGCCGCGTTCGGAGAACGCCCGCTCCGCCCCGACGATCAGCGCTTCCACGGTCTTTGACCGCTGCGGCGGCATCGGTGTGCCCCTCTCCTCCAGTTGTTCGGAAACCTGGCCAGATCCGTACGGTAGCCGATCTGTCCCTCTGTTCAGTAGGGAACCCTATCGGTAGCGTTCCCTATTGAAAGCCGCGGCCGACGGCTCCGGGAAGTTCGCCCCGGAAAGTTCGAGGAAGCACGAAGGAGAGCCATCGTGAACGCTCCGATGCCCACGACCCATGACGACCTCCGAGACCTCCACGACCTCCCTTCATATCCGAACGACCGGGACGACTACGTCAACCCGGCACGTGCGCTGCTCACCGGGCCACCGATCAGCCCGCTGAGGTTCGCCGGCGGCAGCGCCGGCTGGCTGGTGACCGGGTATCACGAGGCGCGGGAGGTACTGCGGGATTCCCGGTTCAGCGCCGAGCGCTGGCGTGGCGACGACACGATGCGGAAGGTCCCCGAGTCGGTCCGCCGGGACCGCAGCAGCGGGGCGGGGTCATTCCTGGCCATGGACGCGCCGGAGCACGGCCGCTACCGGGGACAGCTCACGCGGTACTTCACGGTGCGGCGGATGCGCGAGCTGGAAGCGCGCGTAGAAGACATCGTTGCCAACCAACTGGACGCGTTGGAGGCGGCCGGCAAACCGGCCGATCTGGTGCGGCACTTCGCCCTCCCCATTCCCTCGCTGGTGATCTGCGAGATGCTCGGTGTGCCGTACGAGGAGCGGGAGTTCTTCCAGACCGTCGCCGCGCGGCTGCTCCGCCAGGACCGCACCGACGAGGAGTTCGTCGCCGGGAAGACCGCACTCGACGACTTCCTGCGCACACTGGTCGAGGCCAAGCGCAAGGAGCCGCAGGACGATCTGATCTCCCTGTTGACCGCCGTCGACGAGCTCAATGACATGGAGATCGGCGGTATCGCGGGGCTGCTGCTGATCGCCGGCCACGAGACCACCACCAACATGCTCAGCCTCGGCACCTTCGCCCTGCTGCGCCGGCCCGAGCAGTTCGAGCGGCTGCGGGCCGACGAGTCGCTCCTTCCGACAGCCGTCGAGGAGCTGCTGCGCTATCTCAGCATCGTCAATGCCTTCCCCGTCCGTATCGCGCTGGAGGACGTGGTCGTCGGCGGTGTCACCATCGCGGCGGGCCAGTCCGTGGCCGTCTCGGTCCCGGCGGTCAACCGGGACCCGGCGCTGGTGGACGACCCGGACACGCTCGATGTCGGGCGTCCCCGCAGCAGCCATCTGGCCTTCGGATACGGCATCCATCAGTGTCTCGGTCAGCATCTGGCCAGGATCGAGCTGGTGTCGGGCTACCGCGGATTGATCCGCCGGTTCCCGGGGCTGCGGCTCGCCGTGCCCCCGGAGGAGGTCCGGATGCGCAGCGACATGGTCATCTACGGAGCACACGAGCTGCCCGTCACCTGGTGACAACGCCAGGCACGACCCGGCCTCCACGCACAGTCTCGGACGGGCCCGGCCTCCGCACAGCCGAAATCATCACATGACCTCCACACACACGGAGTTCATGTGATGATTCGGTGACCCCGGCCCGTCCGGGCCGGGGGTGTGGAGGGGAAATACACGTGAAGTCAACGACCTTCAGATCCGCCGTGGGGGCCGTGCTGACGGCGGCCCTGTCCGCCGTGGTCCTGCCCGCCTCCGCCGCGAGCGCGGCGCAGACCCCGGCGGCGGCCGGCACCGTGGACACCGCGACCGCGCAGTCCTTCGGGCGCCTGGCCGACGCGGTGCTGACCCAGCGCACGGCGGCGCTGCTGGACACCGAGCAGTCGGTGCGGCGCGCGGCCCCGCTCACCGAGAAGAACGTCCGCCTGTCGGCCGGCCAGAGCCGGACCGAGGACACCGCGCTGTCCACGCTGCGCTCCCGCAAGGCGCGGCTCGCGGCCCTGGGCGAGGCGTACACATCCGCCGACACCAAGGTGACGGTGGACCGGGTGCGGGTCGAGGCCGGACACGCCACCGTCCAGGCCACCGAGACCACGACGCTGGCCTACAAGAAGATACGCGGCGACGAGCCCGCGACGACCGGCTTCCAGGCGCACCACCGGCTGAGCTTCGCCGCCACCGCGGACGGGAAGTGGCGGCTGACCGGCCTCACCTCGACCGACGACGGCCCGCTGGCGGTCAACGAGCCCGCCACGGCGCCGGTGGCGGCCAGGACGACGGCCCTGCCCGATGCGACGCCCGCCGCCATCTCGGTGCCGTCCCGGCCGCAGACCAAGCCCGCGGGAAGCTACAACTACGCGGCGATGGCCGCGTACGCCGAGAAGTACTGGCAGAACTACAACCCTGCCTACCGGAAGTTCAACGAGGCCGGTGGCGACTGCACCAACTTCGTCAGCCAGGCCCTGAAGGCGGGCGGCTGGGCCAACAAGTCCGGCGACGCCGAGGACTACCGCAGCTGGTGGTACGACACCTCGTACCAGTCGACGTCCTGGGTGGGCACCAACGAGTGGTCGTGGTTCACGCTGGACTCCAAGCGCGCCACCAACCTGGCGAACGTCTACTACATGGGCGTCGGCGACGTCATGCAGATGGACTTCGACAAGGACGGGTCCAAGGACCACACCATGGTCGTCACCTACCGGAGCTCCAGCGGGGTCCCGTATCTGACCTACCACTCGGTCAACACCTACCGGAAGTCCGTGGCCAGCATCATCGCCTCGTACCCGACCTCGGCCTACTATGCCTACCGCATCTGAGCACCCCTCCCCGTGACCGTGAACCCCGCCCCTCCCGGGCGGGGTCCACCGCATTTGCCCCCGGCCCGGGGCGGTATGCCACAGTGGACCGCCCCTCCCCTACTCCCCACCCTTCCGAAAGTGATGCAGTCCACGACGTTCCCTCCCCGCACCGCGGATCTGTTCACCCAGGGCCTGGAGGACCGCCCGGGCTCCGCCCTGCTGCGTTTCGGCGCGGCGCGCCGACGCCCGGCCGGCCGGCTCAGCTGGTCCGGCCCCGGCGCCGTGGCCTGGCTCGATGGCTCCCGGAGTCATGTGTGGAGCGTCGGGAAGCCGGTGGCCGCCGCCGGACTGGTGCTGGGCGCGGCACAGCGCCTTCCCGACGAGGTGAAGGAGTTCACGGGTCCCCGCGGCACCGACACCCTGGTCGCCCGCCATCTGCCGCTGGCCGATGTGGTCGAGTGGGTCTTCCGCTGGACACCGGACGAGCCGCCCGTCCATCCGGGTGAGGAGCGCGTGGTGGAGCTCGGCGAGGGCCACCACGAGGAGCTGCTGGCCTTCCTCCGGGAACACAGCCCGGCCCATTCGACCGGTCCCGACTCCTCGGGTATCAGCCTGTGGGCCGGGATCCGGGACGAGGACGGGCGGCTGGTGGCCTGCGGCGCCCTGAGCAGCCTGCGGGACAGCGGCGCCCCGCTGATGGCGTCCGTGGCGACCGACGCCCGGCAGCGCGGCCAGGGGCTCGGCGCGGCGCTGACCTCCTGGCTCACCCGGTACGCCGTACGCCGGCACGGCTTCTGCACACTGTGGCAGCTCGCCGACAACGCCCCCGCCGAACGGCTCTACACCCGCCTCGGCTACCGCAACGAGGACCTCTGCGTGGCCGCGCGGATCGCCGCGCACTGAGCCCGACACCTCGATCCCGAAACCCGGCGCACACCGGCGAGCGGCCGACCGCGTGATGTGATGTCCGCACGGTGTTCACCCGACGGACACCGAAGCAACGTCAGCACGCCTGCGTACACCCACGTCTTCGAGCCGCGAGAGATGAAGTGACGCCATGCCGGGCGCCCTGTCACGACGTTCCGCCCTGTCCTTCCTGGGAGGGGCGATGGCCGTCGCCGCCACCGGTGGTGGCGGATGGCCGGCGGCCGCGGCCGATCCCGCTTCCGGCCCCGGATCCGCGCCCGGTCCCGCAAGTGGTCCCGCCTCCCGGGTGTACTCCCTCATCGGCCGGATGACGCTCGAGGAGAAGGTCTCGCTGCTGCACGGCGCGAAGGATCCCCTGAGCCTGGGGCAGGCGGGCTACACCCCCGGTGTCCCCCGGCTCGGCGTTCCACCGCTGCGCCTCGCCGACGGGCCCGCCGGGGTACGGGTCGCCCGGCGGGCCACCGCGCTGCCCGCGCCGGTGCTGCTCGCCTCCGCCTTCGACCCGGCCCTGGCGCGGGAGTACGGGCGCACCATCGGGCGCGAGGGCCGCGCGCTGGGCCAGGATGTGCTGCTCTCCCCCATGGTCAATCTCATCCGCACCCCGTACGCCGGGCGCAACTTCGAGACCTTCGGCGAGGACCCCCTGCTCGCCTCCGAGCTGGTGGCCGAGGAGGTCCGCGGCATCCAGGGCGAGGGCCTGATCGTCACCGTCAAGCACTTCGCCCTGAACAACCAGGAGTACGAGCGCGAGTCGATCGATGTCATCGCCGACGAGCGGACGATGCGGGAGACGGAGCTGCCCGGCTTCGAGGCGGCCGTACGGGCGGGCGCCGGGGCGGTCATGGGCGCTTACAACAAGGTCAACGGGGCCTTCGCCTGCGAGAGCGAGCCGCTGCTGACGGGCGTGTTGCGCGAGGACTGGGGCTTCGACGGCTGGGTGATGACCGACTGGCACGCCGCCCACAGCACCGCGGCGGCCCTCGGCTCCGGGCTCGACATGGAGATGCCCGACGGCAAGTACTTCGGCGACACCCTCCTCGAAGCAGTGGCCGACGGGACCGTACCCGAGGCCGAGGTGGATCGCGCGGCCGGTCGCGTCCTGACCGTCATGGACTGCTTCGGCCTGCTGGACGGCGGCGCCCCGCCGCGGCCCGGCCGGGACCCCGAGGCCGGGGCGCGCACCGCGCTGAAGGTCGCGACGGCGGGCGGCATTCTGCTGCGCAATGAGCGCGGCACACTGCCACTGACCGGGCCCGCCGCCCGGTCGATCGCCGTCGTCGGGACCGCCGGCTCCATCCCCTTCGTCAGTGGCGGCGGCAGCGCCCATGTGGTCCCCGACCACGCCGCGAGCCCGCTGGAGGCGATGCGCGAGCGCGCCGGGAATGGGGCCCGGGTGGACTACGCCCTGGGCGAGGACGTGTTCGGCAAGAAGCTCCCCGCCGCCGCGCTCTCCCCGGCCACCGGGCTGGCGGAGCGGAAAGTGGCGGCGGGGAAGAGCTGGAGCTACGACGGCACCCTCACCGTCACCGAGGCCGATGAGTGGACGTTCGTTCTGCACTTCAGTGGCCCGCCCACCGGCCGCCCGAAGGTCCTGCTGGACGGCGAGGAACTGTTCCCGTTCCGGCCCGGCCTGGGCGAGTACTTCACCGGTGGCTTCCTGAGTACCGCCCCGGACGGGCTCGCCGTACGCCGGGCGGCCGTCGCGCTGACGGCGGGGAAGCACCGGCTGAAGGTTACCGCCAAGGGCGGCGGGAAGGGGCTGACCTTCCGGCTGCGCCGCACCACCTCCGCCACTCGCGCCGCCGATGTCGCCAGGGCCGTACGCGCCGCCCGCGCCGCGCACAGTGTGGTGCTCTTCGCCCACGAGGACGCCACCGAGGGCAGGGACCGCGCCACCATCGCCCTTCCCGGCCATCAGAGCGCGCTGATCGCCGCCGTCACCGAAGCCAACCCGCGCACCACCGTGGTCCTCAACACCTCCTCGTGCACCTCGATGCCCTGGCTGGACCGTACCGGCGCCGTCCTCCAGATGTACTACCCGGGCCAGGAGGGCGCCGCCGCCACCACCGCCCTGCTCTTCGGCGACGCCAACCCCGGCGGCCGGCTCACCCAGTCCTTCCCCGTCTCCGACGAGCGCCATCCGATGGCCGAGGACCTCCGGCGCTACCCCGGGGTCAACGGCCGTGAGGAGTACTCCGAGGGCATCCAGGTCGGCTATCGCTGGTACGACGCCGAGGGTGTGCGGCCGCTCTTCCCGTTCGGCCACGGCCTGTCGTACACCACCTTCGGCTATGCGGGGCTGCGGCTGCGAAGACGCGGAAGCGGGTTGGAGGCGGTCTTCACCGTGCGCAACACCGGGCGGCGGGCCGGGGCGGAAGTGGCCCAGGTGTATGTGGGGCCCTCCCCCGAGCTGCCGCTCGACCAGGCCGAGCGCGCCCTGGCCGGATTCCGGCGGGTCCATCTGCGGCCCGGTGAGGCGCGAAAGGTGACCGTACGGGTGGCCGCCCGGACGCTGTCCTGCTGGGACACCGAACGCCGTGGCTGGGTGCTGGGCACCGGGCGCCGGACCGTGGAAGTGGGCTCCTCCTCCCACGATCCGAGGCTGCGCGGGCAGTTCGAGGTCCGCCACGGGGCCTAGGCCGGTCGTGGCCGGAAGTCCCGTCGGCGGTGGCCGAAGTCTCGTCGGCCGTGGCCGCCTTCGCATACCAGGACTACGCTAGTATGGCGCGTGTGCAACTAATAGCGCACGCAAGTATTAAGGCATCGACGAAGGAGCGCCGTGCAGATCGACCTTTCCGGTAGGACCGCCCTGGTCACCGGCTCCACGCAGGGCATCGGATTCGCCATCGCCGCCGGCCTGGCGAGGGCGGGCGCCCGTGTCGCCGTCAACGGGCGCCGGCAGGAGTCCGTCGAGGCCGCCATCCAGAAGCTGGAGGAGGACACGGAGGGCGGCTCGTTCATCCCCGCCCCCGGCGACATCACCTCCGAGGATGGCGCCCGCGAGGTCACGGGCGCCGTGCCGGACGCCGATGTCCTGATCAACAACCTCGGCATCTTCGGGGCCACTCCGGCGCTGGAGATCAGCGACGAGGAGTGGCGGCGCTATTTCGAGGTGAACGTCCTGGCCTCCGTCCGGATGATCCGGAGCCTTCTTCCCGGGATGAAGGAACGCTCATGGGGCCGGATCGTGAACGTCGCCAGTGACTCCGCCGTCGCCATCCCGGCCGAGATGATCCACTACGGGATGTCGAAGACCGCGCTGCTCGCGGTCACCCGTGGCTTCGCCAAGGAGGCCGCCGGTACGGGCGTCACCGTCAACTCGCTGATCGCCGGGCCGACCCACACCGGCGGTGTCGAGGACTTCGTGTATGAACTGGTGGACCCGGAGCTGCCCTGGGACGAGGCCCAGCGGGAGTTCATGGCCAAGTACCGGCCGCAGTCGCTGCTCCAGCGGCTGATCGAGCCCGAGGAGATCGCCAACATGGCGGTCTACCTCAGCTCGCCGCTCGCCTCGGCCACCACCGGCGGAGCCGTACGTGCCGACGGCGGCTACGTCGACTCGATCCTCCCCTGACGCGGGCGTCACCCGCTCCCCCGGGCCCCGAGGCGGGACCCGGGGGGGACACCTCAACGGGAGCACCTCAGCGAGGGCCGGGGCGGGCCGGGGCATCACATCGGGGCATCACACCGGGCCACCACCCGGTAGGCGTTGGAGACCTTCCCCCACCCCGCCAGCGGCTTGAGCAACAGCCGGTCCAATGTGGTCGCGAGGACCAGCGCGGGGACGGCCGCGAGCAGCAGCGCACAGCGCAGCAGCCAGCGCGCGCGGCCGGGCGGTCGCGGCAGCGAAGGGGCGTCATCGGGCGGGATGACCGCGTTCAGTGACAGCCATACGGCGCCCAGCAGATCGACGGTGTCGGACGGCTCGCGGTGCTCCTCGGCGATGACGGTGAAGCCGAGCGCGTCCAGTTCCTTCCGGAGGTTCGCCACCGGCAGGAAGTGCAGATGCTGGGGCTGGAGCCAGGGCAGCCAGAAACGGCCGAGGAGCCGGGCGAACCAGCACTCCGGATCGGGCACCTCGATCAGCAGATGGCCACCGGGGCGCAACGCCCGCCGGGCCGCCCGCAGTTCGGCGCGGGGATCGGCGCTGTGCTCCAGATAGTGGAACATGCTCACCACGTCATAGCTCCCGGCCAGGCTCTCCTCGGCCAGTTCGGGGAAACTGCCACGGATGCCCCGGTCTATGCGCCCTGTCCGCTCGGCCAGTTCGACGCCGTCGGTGAAGTCCAGTCCGTCGAAGCGGGTGGCGGGGAAGACGGTACGGGCCACCGCGGGGAAGTGGCCGTGTCCCGTGCCGACATCGAGCCAGGTCTTCGGGGGCTCTGCGGAGGGCTCCTGGAACATCGCGCGCCGCCGGTACACCTTGTCCCGCCCGGCGAAGAGGTTGCCGAGTTCGATCTCCCCCATCCCGTCGTAGAAGTCGCGGTAGTAGAACTCCAGGCCGTCGCCGTTCAGCCTGGGGTTCTGGAAGACGTGGCGGCACTCGGCGCACGCCTCGAGCGCGAAGTGGCCCGGCTTGCTCTGGTAGCGGTCCCTGGTGCGCAGCCGCCGCTTCAGCCGCGTCGAGCCGCACCACGGGCAGTCGGTACGGCGCGGTTCGAAGAACCGCCCGGTGCCCCGCGCCAGATCGTCCTGGTAGCGGGGGCGCAGCGCGGCGACGGTCTCGGCGCGCGACGGCTTCGCGGGCGTACGTGGTGCGTCGGACGTGCGGCTCATCGGTCCCCCTCGGGAGTCGGCGTGGCATGGCCATCGGTCTTCGCGGCCAGCGCTTCCAGATGTCCGGCTGCCGCGACGGCGCCGCCCGCCGCGCGGAACGAGGCCCCGACGTGCTCAGCGGCGATGCGGTACCCCGGCTCGTACAGGACGGTGTCCAGCGCCTCGCCGAGCCCGGCCGCCCTCGCCCGGCCGAACCTGACGCGGACGCCCGCGCCCGCGTCCACCACCTGCGCGGCCACCACCGGCTGATCGTCCCGGATGGGGGCCACGACGAGCGGTACGCCGTGCCACAGGGTTTCGCAGACCGTGTTGTGGCCCGCGTGGCACACCACCGCGCTCACCCGCTCCAGCAGGGGGAGTTGAGGGATGTAGCGGCGCACCAGGACGTTCTTGTCGTCCGGGGTGTCCGGGGTGCCCGGGGTGAGTACGCCCTCCGGGTCGACGATGACCGTCTGGAAACGACCGGCCCGGGCGCGTACTGCCTCCCGGCACTCGGTGAGAAAGCGCGCTCCGGCGTCGGTGTTCGCGGTGCCGAGCGTGACCAGGACGGCCAGGCGCGCGGGGTCCAGCCACTCCCAGGGGAAGTCCGTCGTGGCCGGCCGCTCGGCGATCGACGGGCCCACGTAACGGATGCGGTCGCCCGCCCGGGCCGGTCGTCCGGCCAGTTCCTCGGTGGTGAAGGCCAGGACCAGATCGGGTGAGAACCGGGGATCGGCCGTGCTCTCCGGATCGCCGATCCGGCCCCGCACCTCGTCCATTTGCCCGTCCAGCCAGGCGTCGATCTTGGGCAGACCGTCCAGCGCGCCCGTGAACTCCGCCGAGGTGGTGGCGGATGTGGCCCAGCGCACCCCCAGCCGTTCGGCCACCAGTCCACCCGCCACGGTCTGCTGGTCGGCGATCACCACATCGGGGCGGAACTCCTCGATGGCCTTGGCGACGCCCGGGGCCATGGCCTCGGCGAGTGGCACCAGGAACCGCTCCCACAGGAACCTCAGCGCCGCCGGGCCGCGTACGTCCGGTGGCCGGCCCGCCCCGCCCTCGCCCAGCACCGGCCCGGCACAGCGGTAGACCGTCGCCCCCTGCCCGGTCAGCCGCCCGACGACCTCGGGCATCCCGGCCCAGGCCACCTGGTGTCCCCGGGCGGTCAGTTCGGCCGCGACGCCGAGGGTGGGGTTGACGTGGCCGACCAGCGGGGGCACGACGAAGAGAAAGCGGCGGGGTATGCGGGGTGGGGCTGCCTGCGATCTGCTGGGGTCGCTCATGAGGCATCGGCCCCCCAAGCCTCCAGGGACGCCCCCGCCGCCGGGGCGCCGGTGCCCGGTTCGCACCCGTGGATCCAGGACAGCAGCAGTTCGCGGATGCGTATGGGCGCCTCGGCGAGGACCGAATGCCCCTGTCCCGGCAGGACGACGGTCCGGGTGCCGGGCAGTACCGATTCCAGCCACCGCTCCTGCCCGGCGAGTTCGGAATCGGCGCCGTAGACGGCAAGCACCGGGCAGCGCACCGCGCCGACCTGCTCCTCGCTCACCACCCGGCTCTCCGGTACGTCCTCGGCGATGGTGGTCGTACGGACAAGGCGGGCGGCCGACTTGGCCAGCCGCGCGGTGTGGGCGCCCCGGTGGGCACTGACCCAGGCCAGCGACTCGGCCTCATGGACGACCAGTTCGGTGACGACGCGCCGGAGGATTCCGCTGATCTCGGTCAGCCAGCTCTCGGTGGCGGGTTTCGCCTCGATCACCGCGATGCCGGCCACCCGCTCCGGATGGCGCATGGCGTAGGCGAACGCCACCGTTCCGCCGAAGCAGTTGCCCACCAGATGGACCGGCCCTGTGATGTCCAGCCGGTCGAGCAGCCGCTCCAGATCGGTGACGAACGTGTCCAGCCGGTAGCCGGAGCCGGGGCGCTCGCTGCGGCCGTGTCCCCGCTGGTCGTACATCACCACCTCCAGCCCGGCGGCGGCGAGGTCCGGGGCCACCGTGAAGTACCAGCTGGCGAGGGAGTCGGTGAGCAGACCGTGGATGAGTACGGCGGTGGCGGTGGGCGGACGGCCGTCGGGTGGGGACAGCCGCTGGACATGCAGTCGGACGCCGTCCGGCCCGGTATCCGGACCGGCGTGGTCCGTGGCGTGGTCCGCGTCGTGGCCCGTACCGCTGCCTGTGCCGCTGCCCGGGCAGTCGCAGGTGCCGCGGCCGGTGTCGATCATCGCCATGGGTCAGCTCTCCCCGGCTGCCCTGAGGCTCCGCACGACGTACTCGACGAGTTGCCCCACGGCGAGGTCGATGATCTCGTCGAGCTCCAGACCCGCCACGAACTCGGCGAAGTTGACCTGTCTGCCGTACCGGGCTTCCAGGCTGCCGGCCAGCGCCACCAGGTCGATGCTCTCCAGCTCCAGATCCTGGGTGAAGCGGGTCTGCATGGTGACCTCGATCTCGTCGAGGCCGTATTCGTCGAGCATGGTCCGGAGCATCCCGGATATCTCCGCGAGCACGGCAGGTGCGTCGGTGGGGGGTGCCGAGGCGGTCTGATTGACGGTGGTCACTGATCGCTCTCCTCGTCCTGTTCCTGGTGGTCCGGGCCGGTCGTCCAGGCCACGGCGTAGTCCCTGTCCGGCAGTCCGGGAGGGTTGGCGATGGTGATGCAGTGGATCTGGTAGCGGCGCGGGCGCTGACCGGGGGCGGTGGCCGCCGTCTCGACGATGAGCCGGGCCGCCGGTGCCGCGTCGCTTTCAGCGGCTCCCGGCTGTATTTCGGCGATGGTGAGGTCACGTGGCCGGGTGCGCGAGCCGGTGCCCTCCGCCGTGGCGACCGCCTCCTTCGCGGCCCGGAAGGTAGTGGCCCAGCGGGCGTGCGAGCCACCGCGACCGGCCGTCGCGGCGGCGAGGAGTTCCCGCTCGGCCCGTCCGAAGGCGGCCGCGAGTGCGTGGTCGTCGCGGTCGGCGACCTCCTCGATGGCGATACCGGGGCCCGGGGCGCCGTGCGCGCGCGGCACCACCAGGGCGACCCCGGCCTCGGCCCGATGTGCCAGCGAGAGGGCCAGTTCGGGCAGGATCCGGCCGTGGACGCCGATGGCGTACGGGCGCCCCTGGGCGTCGTCGCGTATCCCGATCTCGGCGGGGAAGACCGGGCCTTCGCCGTGGTCCCAGAGCCATCGCCGTACGGCGTCCTTGGCCGCGATCCTGCCCAGCAGCCACTGTCTGCGGCCACGTGGCGGCTGGTGTTCATAGGCGATGCGCTCGTCGCTGCCCAGGTGGTTACGCATGATCAGGTCGCGGGAGGCCAGGTCGGGCCAGCGCTCATGGAGCAGCACCCAGCCGCCCGGCTGGGGCCGGGAGAGCGTGTTGTGCTGTGGGAAGCGCTCCACGGGACGGGTGTCGGGGTGGTTGTCGAACCGGCGGTCCTGCCAGCCGGACAGCTCCGCCCACACCTCGCCGCCGATCAGCAGTTGTGCGTCGGCCTCCAGCGCGGTATCGGTCAGCGAGGTGATCCTGATCAGGCACTCCACCGGTGTGCCGGGGCGCGGTTGCGGGCCGAAGAAGCGCATCAGACGCATGCCGACCGGGAAGACCACGGTCCGTTCGGTGCGGGTCGCCATGATCCAGTAGCCGAGGAGCTGTCCGACGTTGTCCAGCAGCGCTCCGGGCGCGGGAGGCGTGGTGATCGTGCCGCGTATGTGCGACTCGCCGATCGCGGTGAGGGCGGTGAGCCCCTGAAAGGCCGGGCCGTGGAACATCCAGCGCTCGGCGTAGACGAGATGTGCGGTGTGGTCGGGGGTGCGCTCGGTGGCGGGGTCGGTGGGCCAGGGGGTGGGGCGGGTCGCGGGGTGGTGGGTGGCGACTTCCACGGTGGCGCGGGCGCTGCGGCCGAAGGTGACGGTGTAGTGGGCCGCCGAAGTGGGGGTCGCGGTGACGGGTACGGTGCTGGGGGGTGCCGCCGTCACCCACTGGTCGAAGCGGGCGCCGTGGACGGCGACGGCCACCGGGTTGCCCGCCGTGTGCTCCGCCGCTGTGTGCTCCGCCGCGTCCATGAGGTGCTGGACGATCGTGGTGGCCGGGACGACGGGCCAGCGGTCCGACTCATCGGGCCAGCCGGGGTGTTGGGGGAAGAAGCAGTGGTCGTGGAGGTAGGGCATGGTCTCGGTGGAGACCTGCAGATCGTGGGTGCGCGGGGTCGGTGGGCGGCTTGCCGCGATGACCGCGGTCGCGGTGGTGGCGGTCTCGTCGAGCAGGGCGAGTAGTTCGGCTTCCCACGGGTCGGACGGCAGGTGCGGGGGCGCGCCATGGGGTGTGCTCGCCGTTGCCGGGTGCGGGTGGGGTGGTGCCCACCCGTTCCGCCCGGGGGGCACCTCCCGGCGGTAGCCGGGCGAGGAACGATTGCCCACCACGTTGCGCAGCTCGCTCAAGCGCGGCTCGTCGAGCGAGATCAGTGAGCCGTTCAGGTCCAGCCGTACCGGAGGAAGCGTGGGTGTGGGGCGCGAGGCTTCACGCGACAGCGTGGGGTCCACCTCCGCCCCCTCCGTCCACAGGGCCGTGGCCACGCGGCGGAGCTGGGAGATGCCGTCGCGGTGGGGGGAGTTGGCGGCCACCACCAGGTGGTCGCGGCCGTGCAGCGTGTCGCCGATGAGCGACCCCAACTGGCCCGTGCCGACCTGGACGAACGCGCGGAAGCCCGCCTCGTACAGGGCCTCGGTCAACAGCCGGAAGCGCACCGGCTCCAGCAGGTGGCGGATGAACAGCTCGCGCACCTCTGCCGCGGTCGCCGGATACGGTGCGGCGGTCGTCCCGGACCAGACGGGGATCCTGGGCGGCAGGAGCAGCTCGAAGCGTTCCGTCACGGCTCGGATGGGGTCGAGGTAGGGCGCCAGCATCGGGGTGTGGAAACCGGACTGGAAAGGCAGGAGCTGCGCGATCACGCCCTCGGCGCGCAGGGCCCGGACGAGCTCCTCGACATCGTCGCGCGGTCCGCACACCATCGACTGGCTGGGCGCGTTGTCGTGCGAGAGCACGATCCGGCCGTCTGCCCGCGCCTCCAGCTCCGCGAGCACCCGTGGCGCACCGGCGCCGAGGACGGCGAAGGCCAGGCCGGGCACCCGCAGCGCGTCGGGGTCGAAGGAATCGAGGAAGGCGTCGACCTCCTCGCCCGCGTAGAGGCCGCCCACGGCCAGCGCGGTCCACTCCCCCACGCTGTGCCCGGCCACCGCGTCCGGTACGACCCCCATGCGCCGCAGCGCCGCGTCCAGCAGTCGGCCGACACCGAAGACACCGACGCCATGGCGGCCGATGTCGCCCACGCGGGCCGCCTCGCCGAAGCGGTCCCCGGCGGGGCGGGAGAGCCCGAAGTACTCGGCGACGCCGTCCACGCGGGGGACGAACTCGGCTTCGAGGCCGGGGAAGACGAAGGCGAGCTTTCCCGTGGCCGCCTTTCCCGTGGCCGCCCTTCTCGTGGTCGCCCTTCCCGTGGCCGCGTCGCCCGTGGCCGCCGGGCCCGCGCCGAGCAGCGGCGCGGGGGTGAACCAGATGTCGTTGCGGCCACGCCAGGGGCGCCCCTTGGCCACCATGCGCCGGGCGAGCGCGAGCCGTTTGGCGGTGGGGTCGACGATGCCCAGCCGGGTACGGGCGTCCCGCCCCGTCACCGTCGTCCGTACGGTAGCGTCGTCCGCCGCCAGCAGCTCGGCAAGCCGTTCCGGGGTGTCCGCGGCCAGCGCCAGCACCCGCTCCGGTTCGATGACGACGGTCGTGGCGCGCTGCGCCACCGGCACCGGAACCTGCTCCAGCACCACATGGGCGTTGATCCCGCCGAATCCGAAGGCGTTGACGGCGGCGCGCCGTACGGGCGCCTCCCAGGGCTCGGCCGCGCCGAGCACCGAGAAGCGGGTGGCCGCCAGCGCCGGATGGGGATCGTCGCAGTGCAGGGTGGGCAGCAGCCGGGCGTGGTGGACCGCGAGGGCGGCCTTCACCAGACCGGCCACACCGGCGGCGGGCATGGTGTGGCCGATCATCGACTTCACCGAGCCGATGACGGCCGTCTCACCTGGCGTGCCACCAGTGCCGAACACCGCTGCCAGCGTGGCGAGTTCGGCCGTGTCCCCGGCGGGCGTCGCGGTGCCGTGCGCCTCCAGCAGCCCGATGGCGCCCGGCTCGCGCGGATCGAGGCCCGCGGCCCGCCATGCCTGTCGGACGGCTCGGGTCTGACCGCCCGGGTTCGGGTTGACCAGGCCGGTGGCACGGCCGTCGGAGGCCACACCGGTGCCGCGGATCACCGCGTAGACGCGGTCGCCGTCGCGGAGTGCGTCGTCGAGCCGCTTGAGGACGACCACACCGGTGCCCTCGCCGATCAGCAGGCCGTCGGCCGCGCGGTGGAAGGGCCGGATCCGCTGGCTCGGCGACAGCGCGCGCAGTTGCGAGAACACGCTCCACAGAGTGATGTCGTGGCAGTGGTGCACCCCGCCCGCGAGCATCACATCGCACCGGCCCGAAGCCAGCTCCCCCACCGCCTGGTCGACGGCGACGAGCGAGGAGGCGCAGGCGGCGTCCACGGTGTACGCGGGGCCACGCAGATCGAGGCGGTTGGCGATGCGCGAGGCGGCGAGGTTGGGCACCAGGCCGATGGCCGCCTCGGGCCGGTCCGGGCCGAGCCGCTCGGTGAACGCCGCCCGTACGAGGTCGAGTTGGCCGGGGCCGAGGTCGGGCAGCAGCTCGCCGAGGGTCCGTACGAGCTGGTGGGCGGTGCGCACCCGCTGGTCGAGCCGGACCAGCCCGGGGGTGAGATAGCCGCCCCGGCCCAGCACCACGCCCACCCGCTGCCGGTCGGGGAGCCGGTCCTCACCGCCCGCGTCGGCGATGGCCGCCGCCGCGACGCCCAGGGCGATGAGCTGGTCGGGTTCGGTGCCGGACACCGAGTTCGGCATGATCCCGAACCGCGCGGCGTCGATCCGGGCGAACTCGTCCACGAACCCGCCCCGTCGGCAGTACACCCGGTCGGGCGCCGCGGGCGTGTCGCCACCACCGTCCGGGGCGTAGAAACCGGCGTCCCACCGCCCGGCCGGGACGTCGCTGATGGAGTCCACGCCACCGACCAGATTGCGCCAGTAGGTGTCCAGGTCCGGGGAGCCGGGCAGCAGCACGGACATGCCGACGATGGCCACCGGCGGCTGCCGGTGCGCCTGCTCGTCCGTCACGCTCACCAGCCCGAGGCGGTGTAGACGACGGATCCGGTGGACTCCCCGCCCCAGGCCAGCTCGCGCAGCAGCGCCAGCGTGCCCTCCTCGGGATCGATGAGCGAGATGCCGCGCCGGGCGTACTCGCGGCCCAGCTCCGGTGTGACCATCCCGCCATGGGCGCCAGTCGGTGCCCAGGGGCCCCAGTGCACGGTCAGCGCCCGGCGGCCGGTGCGGTCCCGCCAGCGCGCGCCGAGGGTCTCCAGCGTGTCGTTGGCCGCCGCGTAGTCCACCTGGCCACGGTTGCCGAGGGCGGCGGCGATGCTGCCGAACAACACGGCGAACGCCGGGGGTTCGGACAGCTCCGCCAGCGCGTCCAGCAGCGTCCGGGCCCCCTCCACCTTGGTGCCGTACACCCGTTGGAAGGACTCGGCGGACTTCTCCGCGATCAGCCGGTCCTCGATCACACCGGCCCCGTAGACGACACCGTCCAGCCGTCCGTGGTCGGCGTGGATCTGCTTCACCGCCTGGAGCACCGCTTCGGCGTCGCGGAAGTCCACCGAGCGATAGCGGACCCGGCCGCCCACGGCGGTCAGCTCTTCGATGGTGGCGGCGACCTCCCGCCGCGCCAGGATCCGGGCGGCCTCCCGCTGGATCTCGGCGGGCCCCAGACCGCCCCGGGCCGCGAGCGCCGTGCGCAGGGCCGTCTCATCGCGGGCCCCTGCGGTGGCCGGGTCCTCGGAGCCGACGGGCTCCGGCGTACGGCCGAGCAGCTCGATCCGGCAGCGGGCGGCGGACGCGAAGGTGGCGGCGCACCGCGCGGTGATGCCCCGCGCCCCGCCGACCAGCACCACCACCGCGTCCCGGTCCAGGCCGAGCGCGGCGGCCTCCGCCGCGCCGTCCCCGGCGGGCCCGGCGCCCGAACCGGCGAGCGCGCCCAGCGGGGTCTCCACGAGGTCCAGCCGGTGGCGCCGCCCTTCCGCGGTGCGCAGCACGACGGGCGTACGGTCCGGGGCAAGCAGCTCATCGAGCAGACCGTCGGCCACGGCGTCGGCAAAGCGGGGCGCGTCGGTGGGATCGGGCGCTGCGGGGGAACCGGGCGTGTCGCCGGAACTGGCCACGCGTGCGGACCCGATCGCGTCGGTGGAATGGGCCACGTCGGTGGAACCGGCCGCTTCGGCGGCACCAGGTGCTTCGGCGGAACCGGCTGCGTCGGTGGACCCAGCCACCTCGACCGCACCGGCCACCTCGACCGCACCAGGTACGTCGGCGGACCCAGCCACCTCGACCGCACCGGCCACCTCGACCGCACCAGGTGCGTCAGCGGCACCGGCCATGTGTGCGGGCCCAGCCACCTCGGCGGGGAACTCCACCAGCCTGGTGACCATGTCCGGGTACTCCCTGGCCACCGTGCGGAAGACCCCGCGCAGCCCGGCCGTGCGTGCGGCGAGCGGGTCGGTGCGGCGAAGCGCCAGCAGCCAGTGCGGGGCGCGCCGCAGGGCCGACTGGAGGGCTGTGAACGCCTCCGGCAGCACCGGCGCGCCGGAAGTGGCCAGCGGGTCGAGCAGCAGCACACCGTCCACCCGGCCGTCGTCCTCGGTGAGCGGATGCCCGGCGGCGAGGTGGACGGCCTCGGCACCGCGCTCGCCGAGACGGGCGGCCACCGCCTCGGCCACCCCGTCACCCCTCCCGCCGAGCAGGGCGAAACGCCGGCCGGTCAGATCGGGCGGTGCGGTGGCACCGTCGTCGGGTGCGCCGAGGGGCACGGGCACCAGCCGCAGCCGTTTGGGCGCCACACCGGACACGGCCACGGGCTCGGGCTCCGGCTCGACCACGGCAACGGGCTCGGCCGCCACGTCCTCGACCACCGCCGCCCGTTCGTCGGGCGGTGTGGCGGAGGCCGCGGGGGCGGGGGAAAGGCGGGCGGTGAGCCAGTCGGTGACGGCGGTGGTGGTACGGGCCTTGGCCAGCTCCTCCAGCTCCTCATCGCCCAGGGCGGCGGTGTCCGCGCCCGCGACACCGAGGCGCCGCGCCAACTCGCCCGCGATCTCGGCGCGTTTGATGGAGTCGATGCTGAGATCGGCTTCGAGGTCGAGGTCGGGTTCGATCATGTCGACCGGATAGCCGGTGCGTTCGCTGATGATCTCGGAGACCGCGCGCAGCACATCGGGCCCGGTGGCGGGTGCGGGCGAAGCAGATGTGGGAGACACGGCGGCGACCGGCACGGCGGCCCCTGGGGTGACGGCCCCTGAGGTGACGGCCACCGCGGCAGTGGCCACCGGCGCGGCGGCCACCGGGCCGAGCTCGGCGGGTAAGGGTGCGGCCGTGGCGACCGGAGCCGGTGGCGACGCGTGCCGTTCGCCCGGCGCGCCGCCGAAGTAGGTGAGAAGCACATCGCGCTGGGCGGCGATCATCTCCCGGCTGGTCCTCAGGAACTCCGAGATCAGGGCGTCCCTGCCCCCGTACTCGCCGCCACCCGTCCGATCGGTCTGGCTCACGGTCGCCTCCATGACACGTCGGGCCGGTGCCAGCGCACCGGGAAGGAGCTCACCGTCCGCGGTGCGGACCAGGTGTCCGTCGACCGTCCAGCCGGGCCGTTTCGGTGGCGGGGCGGATCCCGCCGCCACCGCGTCCCGGCCGTGGAACAGCCAGGCCGTACGCACCGGAACACCGGCGACGGCCAGCCGGGCGAGAGTGTCGAGAAATCCCCGCGGTCCGGCGGAGCCGGTACGCCGTCCCTCGCAGGCGAGGGCGAGGTGCGGACGGCCGTCGAGGATCTCCCCCACCAGCCGGGTGAGCACCGTCCCCGGACCGGCCTCCACGAAGATCCGCGCGCCCGCCTCGTACATGGCCTCGATCTGCGCCACGAAGCGGACGGGCGCGCCGATCTGGGCGGCGAGTTCGGCGCGGATGGCGTCCGGCTCCGCGCCGTGCGGGGCGGCGGTGCGGTTCGCCCAGACGGGGAACTCGGCCGCACGCACCGGATGGCGGGCCAGTGCCTCGGCGAACCGCGCACCGGCCCCGGCCACCAGTGGGCTGTGGAAGGCGCAGGCCACCGGGACCCGTTTGACCGAGTGCCCGGCCGCCCGCAGCAGCCGTACCGCCTCCTGGATGTCCCGCTCGGGCCCGGAGATCACGGTCTGCCGTGGCGCGTTGTGGTTGGCGGTCACCACGCGCTCGGCGAGCCCGGCCGCTCGCAGCACCGGCTCGACCTCGCCGGGGGGCGCGGTCACGGCCGCCATGGTGCCGGGCTCGTCCCCGGCGGTCTCGGCGGCGCCGAGGATGGCGGCCGCCCGCTCGGCGCTCAACTGTGGCAGCGTGCGGGGGTCGAGGGCGCCCGCGGCGCACAGTGCGACCAGCTCGCCGTAGCTGTGTCCGGCCGCCATGTCGGGCCGGACTCCGGCCGAAGTCAGCAGGGTGTACGCGGCGAGCCCGACCATGCCCAGTGCGGGCTGGGCCACCCGGGTGTCGGTGATGGCGGTGCGCTGCACCGCCTGCCCGGCCTCGTCGAAGGCGGCCGGGGGATACAGCGCGTCGGTGTAGGCGCGTCCGTGGCGCAACTGGCGCTGGAGTTCGGGGAAGGTGACGAAGGCGTCGGCGAACATCCCGGGCCGCTGGCTGCCCTGCCCGGGGAAGAGGAAGGCGACCTTGCCGCGCTCCGGCTCGCCCCCAGCCTCTTGGGCCGCGTCCGGGGCGATGTGCAGCCCGTCCGTTCCGCGTGGCCCCGGGCCCGGCGGATCGCCCGCGAGCACCTGCCGTAATCGTGCGGCCAGGTCGTCCAGGTCCGAGGCCACCACGGCCACCCGGGCCGGCTCCTGCCCGGCGTCGGCCCGCCGGGAGGCGGTCAGCGCGACGTCGCGCAGCCGCCATGGCCGTCCGGCCGTGTCATTGGCCATGAGCTGGTCGAGTGTCTCCTGGACCACCCGCAGCGCCGCCGCCCGGTCGGCCCCGCGGAAGAGGAACAGCTCGGCGGGCCAGGCGTCCAGGCCCTGTGCGGGTGGCGCTCCCCGGCCGTGTGCCGCCAGCACCACATGGAAGTTGGTCCCGCCGAAGCCGAACGCACTGACACCGGCGACCCGTTCGGCGGGCGCGGCGGCCCATGGCCGGGCCCGGGTGTGGAAGGCGAAGGGGCTGCGGTCCGCGTCCCATGCCTCGTTGGGCCGGGTCAGATGCAGTGTCGGCGGTGTGATGCCCGTGTACAGCGCCATCGTGGCCTTCACCAGTCCGGCGAGCCCCGCGGCGCATTTGGTGTGCCCGATCTGGGACTTCACCGAGCCCAGCGCACACCCGCCCGGTGCGGCCCCGGCGGCGGTGAACACCTCGCCCAGGACGGTGAGTTCGGTGCGGTCGCCGACGACCGTGCCGGTGCCGTGTGCCTCGATCAGGCCGACGTCGGCGGGCGAGAGGTGGGCATTGGCGTACGCGCGCTCCAGGGCGGCCCGCTGTCCCTCGGGGCGCGGGGCGGTCAGCCCGAGCGAGCGGCCGTCGCTGGAGGAGCCGACGCCCTTGATGACGCCGTAGACGCGGTCGCCGTCCCGTTCGGCGTCGGCCAGCCGTTTGAGGACGACGCAGGCGACGCCCTCGCCGAGCGCGATTCCGTCGGCCGAGCTGTCGAAGGTGCGGGAGCGGCCCGTCGGGGAGAGGGCGTGCACCGAGGAGAAGAGCACATAGTCGTTGATGCCGTTGTGCAGATCGGCGCCGCCGCACAGTACGAGGTCGCTGGTGCCGGCGGTCAGCTCTTTGCAGGCCACGTCCACGGCGGCCAGCGATGACGCGCATGCGGCGTCCACGGTGTAGTTGGCGCCGCCGAGGTCGAGCCGGTTGGCGATCCGCCCGGAGATGACGTTGGCGAGCATGCCGGGGAAGGAGTCCTCGGTGAGCCGCGGGAGCTGGTCCACGAGGTCCCGCGGCACCTCGTGGACGTAGCGCGGCAGGACGGCGCGCAGCGTCTGGGCGTTGGACAGATCGCTGCCCGCCTCGGCGCCGAACACCACGGAGGTGCGGGAGCGGTCGAAGGTCCGGCCACCGTCCCCGGGGGCACCGTATCCGGCGTCGTCCAGGGCCCGGCGGGCGGCCTCCAGGGCCAGCAGTTGAACGGGTTCGATGCTGCCGAGCGAGGCCGGGGGGATGCCGTAGCGCAGTGGGTCGAAGGGGACGGGTGGCAGGAAGCCGCCCCATTTGGAGGCGGAGGCGCCGTCCTTGTCGCCCGTGTAGTGGACGGCCGGGTCCCAGCGCTCGGCGGGCACTTCGGTGACGGCGTCCACACCGCCCACCACATTGGCCCAGAACGAGGCGAGGTCGGGCGCCTGCGGAAACATGCACGCCATGCCGACCACGGCCACCTCCAGCGGCGCGGGCGCCTCGGCCTCCGCTGGGGCCGAGGCCACGCCCAGGCGCTCGCACACCGCCTCGGCGCGTGCGGTGAGGAAGTCGGCGGCGCCGGGGCCCACCGCATGGTGCAGGGCGCCGATCGTGGTGGTGGCCGAGCGCAGCACGGCGACCTGCCCGGCCATGAACATCCCGCCGCCGAGCTGGTGTTCCTCGTCGACCGAAGTCAACGCGCCGTCGGGCCCGCGGTCCATGCCCTTGCTGGCGATCCTCAGCCGTCCCACATTCAGCCGCTCCAGCCGCTCCCAGACCTCCCGGTCCGGCAGGCCCTCGTCCCGCAGCCGTTCCTTGACGGTGTCGAAGCTCTCGGTGAAGGGGCTGGGCACGCAGCGTGTGGCATGGCCGGGGGCGGTCTCCAGCAGCACGGTGTGCTCGGCGGCCACCACGTGGCGCTGGAAAAGCGGCTGTACGGCGCCGTGTGCCACGGCCTCCTCGGTGAAGAGATACGCGGTGCCCATCAGCGAGCCGACGGCGACGCCGCGCCGGGTGAGCGGGGCGGCGAGCGCGGCCACCATCGCGGCGGAGCGTTCGTCGTGCACTCCCCCGGCGAAGAAGATCTCGATACCCGCGCCGTCGGTGTCGTCAGCCCCGGCGGTCCCGTCGGTGTCGTGAGTGTTCGCCGTATGACGCGGGTCGTGCGCGGTGTCGTCGAGGAAGTCCTCGACGACGGCGATCTGGGCCTCCCATAACGGGAAGCTGTTGCGCGGCCCCACGTGGCCGCCGCATTCGGAGCCCTCGAAGACGAACCGCCGGGCCCCGGCCTGGAGGAACTGGCGCAGCAGCCCCGGCGAGGGCACATGCAGAAAGGTGGCGATGCCGTCCCGCTCCAGCGCCTTGGCCTGGGACGGCCGTCCGCCCGCGATGATGGCGTGGCTGGGGCGGATCTCCCGTACGGCCTCGAGCTGGGCGTTCCTGATCTCCTCGGGTGAGAAGCCGAGGACGCCGACGCCCCAGGGGCGTCCGTCCAGCGCGGCCGCGGCCTCCTCCAGCATGGTGCGCGCCTGCTCGCGTCCGGCCAGGGCGAGCGCGATGAACGGCAGCGCTCCCCCGGCGGCGACGGCGGAGGCGAACGCGCCCTGGTCGCTGACCCTGGTCATCGGGCCCTGCGCGATGGGCAGCCGGGTGCCGAGGCGGGTGCTCAGCGGGGCGCCGGGGCGCAGCGCCGAGACGGCGGAGCCGTTCCGTACGGCCTCGTGCGCGGCCTCCCGGATGGCGTCGGTGATGCCCCGGACGGTGCGGCCCGCATCCCGCCATCGCTCGGCGAACCGGGCTGCCAGAAAGCCATCCTGACCCACCGTCAGATTTGGCTCGATGTGCTGCGTGGCGCGCCCCCGGCGCCGCAGGACGCGGCGCCCGTCCAGCACGGTGGTCTCGGAGCCGTCCATGGAGCGGATGGCGGCGGCCCGGTCCTCCGGGAGCCCCGATTCGGCGAGCAGGGCGAGCTGAGTGTCGAGCACGACCCCGGCCGCGCCGCCGAGTACGGACGCCGCGGCAGTGTGTGGGCCGATGCCGCCGCAGGCCCACACAGGTAAGGGCACCCGGGGGTCGGCGAGGAGCCGCTGCAGCAGGACGAAGGTGCCCAACGCCCCGATCCGCCCGCCGCTCTCACTGCCCCGGGCGATCAGCCCATGCGCTCCGGCGCGGACGGCCTCGAGCGCCTCGTCCGGGTCGGTGACCTCGGCCAGCACTCGGCAGCGGTCGGAGACGGCCTCCACCGGCCAGGGCGAGTCCACCCCGAGCACCACCGTATGCGGACCGGGCGCGCCACCCACTGGGCCGCCGGTGGCCCGGGCGTCCGGCAGGTCCGCGGGGGTCAGGCGGCAGCCTGCCGCGACCCGCACGCCGTACCGCCCGTCGGCCACCCACTCGCCGATGTCCTCCCACGCCTGGAGGGCCTCACGGCCCGTTGTTCCCAGGTCGAGAACGCCGAGACCGCCCGCGCGGCTGACCGCTGCGGCGAGTCTGGCGTCCGGTTCCCCGAAGGGAGTGATGCCGATGACAAGATCGCCGGCGTCCACGGCGGATGACATGTTTTCTCCGAAAATCGCTAGCGCAGCAGGAAAGGGAGATAATTCGGGCAACGCATGTCGAACGTATGGCACGGGAATCTCGCGAAACGGCGCGGGGCTGAAATTAGCCACTTCATTACTGAAGAGTCAACAAGCAGTCGCAAGCCCGCGGCGCGACGGGCTGATTCTCGCCAGACGCGAAGACATCGGTGGCGTTGCAACCTCCTCCCCTCTGTTAAATCTTCATATATCTCAGGTGAAAGAGATCACTGCCGAAGGTATGCCGGGGCGCATGAGTGAACCTTGATTGCGCCTTAACCTGCGCGGACTCCAGATCCCGATTTCGCTGTCGCGAATTTCGTGTACAGGCAGAAGAGGCGGGGTGGCCCGGGCGGGCGGCCACGCCTCCCGCGATGGGTTCCCCAAGGTGCACCCTGGAAGAAGGACGGCATCGTTCGACGGGTCCGCACTGTACGCACCTGGCCGAAGGAGGAGGACTGGGGATGTCCGAGCGTCTGTTCCGCGATCGAAGGGACGCCGGCCGAGTCCTGGCCGGCCGTCTGGAACACTACCGAGGCCGCCCCGATGTGCTGGTGCTCGCGTTGCCCCGTGGCGGCGTTCCGGTGGCGTACGAGGTGGCCACCGCACTGGACGCCGAACTCGATGTCCTGCTCGTGCGCAAGCTGGGTGTCCCGGGCCGGGACGAAGTGGCGATGGGGGCGATCGCCAGTGGCGGGGTGGTGGTACTCAACGAGGACGTCATCCGCGGACTGAACATCTCGCCGGAAGCGGTCCGGCAGGTGGCGGAGCGGGAAGGCCGGGAACTGCTGCGCCGGCAGCGGATGTACCGCGGCGACCGCCCCATGCCGGACATCGAGGACAGGACGGTCATCCTCGTCGACGACGGCCTCGCCACGGGCGCGAGCGTCCGCGCCGCCCTCCAGGCGCTGCGGCGCATGCGGCCCGGCAGGATCGTGGTGGCGGTGCCCGCCGCGCCCGAGTCCACCTGCCAGGAGCTGTCGACGATGGTCGACGAGGTGATCTGCGCGACCACCCCCACCCCGTTCTACGCGGTCGGCGCCTCCTACTGGGACTTCACCCAGACCACCGACGAGGAGGTGCGCGACCTGCTGCGCGCGGCCTCGCGGGTCCCGCCGGTCCCGCCCGCCGCGGAGGCCGCGACGGACGCGGTCCTCATCCGGGGCGAGGCCCTCGCCGTCGAGGACGGCGTACCTCAGGGCGACGCGCTGCTGAACCTGGTGGGGGACGCGCACTTCGTGCTCATCGGCGAGGCGTCGCACGGCACCCACGAGTTCTACGCCGCGCGGGCGCGGATGACCCGGCGGCTCATCGAGGAGAAGGGCTTCTGCGCCGTGGCCGCGGAGGCGGACTGGCCCGATGCCTACCGTGTGAACCGCTACGTCCGGGGGCGCGGTGACGACGCCACCGCCGAGGAGTCCCTGCGGGGCTTCGAGCGTTTCCCGACCTGGATGTGGCGCAACACGGCCGTGCTCGACTTCGTCGGATGGCTGCGTGACCACAACGACCCGCTCAGCGACGGGGCGAAGGCCGGGTTCTACGGGCTGGACGTCTACAGCATGTACCGGTCGATCGATGAGGTGATCGGCTACCTGGAGCGGGTCGACCCGACCGCCGCGGCGCGCGCCCGCGAACGCTATGCGTGTCTGGAGCGCCACGACGGGGACGACGGTCAGGTCTACGGTTTCCAGGCGGCGTTCGGCGCGGGCCCGACCTGCGAGGACGAGATCGTGGAGCAGCTGCGGGACATGCAGCGCCATGCGCTGGAGTACGCGCGGCGGGACGGGCTACTGGCCGAGGACGACCTGTTCTACGCCCAGCGGAACGCGATCGTCGTGCGGAACGCCGCCGAGTACTACCGCTCGATGTTCGGCGGACGGGTCTCCTCGTGGAATCTGCGGGACCGGCACATGGTGGACACCCTCGACGCGCTCGCCGAGCACCTGGGCAAGCAACGTGGGGAACCGGCGAAGATCGTGGTCTGGGAGCACAACTCGCATCTGGGCGATGCCCGCGCCACCGAGTCCGCCATGCGCGGCGAGCTCAACGTCGGCCAGCTGGTGCGCGAAGGCCACGCAGACGACTGCCGGCTGCTCGGTTTCACCACCTACACGGGCACCGTGACGGCGGCGGACGACTGGGGATCGCCCGCGGCACGGAAGCGGGTGCGCCCCGCCCTCGCGGAGAGCGTCGAAGAGCTCTTCCACGGAGCCGGGGAGAAGGAGTTCCTGCTCGACTTCGGCCGCGCTCCACTCGCCCGGGGGCGGCTGACGTCGGCGCTGCTGGAGCGCGCGATCGGAGTGATCTACCGCCCGGACACCGAGCGGCAGAGCCACTACTTCCTCGCACGGGTGGCGGACCAGTTCGACGCGGTCATCCACATCGATGAGACACGCGCCCTAGAACCGCTGGAGCGCACCGCCGGCTGGGAGCGGGGCGAGGCTCCCGAGACCTACCCGTTCACCGTATGACGTCCGCCGTGACGTCCGCCGTGTGACCTTCGCCGTGTGACCTTCGCCGTGTGACCTTCGCCGTGTGATGC
The DNA here is from genome assembly GCF_000147815.2 of Streptomyces violaceusniger Tu 4113. Lineage (NCBI taxonomy): Bacteria > Bacillati > Actinomycetota > Actinomycetes > Kitasatosporales > Streptomycetaceae > Streptomyces > Streptomyces violaceusniger. The sequence continues at coordinate 5,858,581 of NC_015957.1, forward strand.
CGCGGGTGGCCAGTCGGTCTCAGCTCGTCTCAGTTCCTCTCAGCCACTCCCTCGGCCGCGGATGACGCCTCGAGCAGATCCCGGACCTCGTCGGCACCGGTCTCCCGCAACTCCTCGCCGACCAGCAGCCACCGGGTGATGCCGATCGAATCCAGGAACGGCAGATCGTGGCTGGAGACCACGAGCGCACCCTCGTAGGAGTCCAGCGCGCTCGTGAGCTGCCGCACACTGGCCATGTCCAGGTTGTTGGTCGGCTCGTCGAGCAGCAGCAGTTGCGGGGCCGGTGCGGCGAGCATGGTGGCCGCGAGGGCGGCCCGGAAACGTTCGCCACCCGAGAGGGTGCCCGCCGGCTGTTCCGCACGCGCCCCCTTGAACAGGAAGCGCGCGAGCTGGGAGCGGATCTGGTTGTCGGTGATCCCGGGCGCCCGGCGCGCCACGTTCGCCGCCACGCTCAGCTCGTCGTCCAGCACATCCAGCCGCTGAGGGAGGAACCGCAGCGGCACGAACGCCCTGGCCTCCCCGGACAGCGGGGAGAGCTGGCCGGTGAGGGTGCGCAGCAGTGTGGTCTTGCCCGCTCCGTTGCGTCCCACCAGCGCGATACGTTCGGGCCCCTGCACATGGAGGGTGGCGTCGTGCAGGGCGCCGTACCGGGGGCGCAGCTCACTCAGGCTGAGCACGGTGCGGCCCGCGGGCACGGCGGTGTGCGGCAGGCTCACCCGGATCTCGGCGTCGTCGCGGACCGCCTCGGCGGCCTCCTCACGCCGCTCACGCGCCTCGTGGAGGCGGTCTTCCTGCAGGTCACGAAGCTTTCCGGCCGACTCCTGCGCGGACCTCTTACGGGCACCGGCGACGATTCTCGGGGCCCGCCGCTCGACGTCCATCTTCTTGCTGTTCCGCTGCCTGCGTGCCAGTTTGATGTGGGTCTCCTCCAGTTCGCGCTTTTGCCGACGCACATCCGCCTCGGCGACCCGCAGCATCCGCGCGGCCGACTCCTGCTGGGTGGCCAGCGCCTCCCGGTAGGCGGACCAGCCGCCGCCGTACCAGGTCACCGACCCGGACCGCAGTTCGGCGATGCGGTCCACCCGCTCCAGCAGCTCACGGTCGTGGCTGACCACGACCAGCACACCGGAGCGCCAGGAGTCGACGGCGTCGTAGAGCCGCCGCCGTGCGAACAGGTCGAGGTTGTTGGTGGGTTCGTCGAGCAGCAGGACATCGGGGCGCTCCAGGAGCAGGGCGGCCAGCCGCAGCAGTACGGTCTCCCCGCCGGAGAGATGACCGACGGTGCGGTCCAGTTCGACATCGCCGAGCCCGAGTGAGCCCAGTGTCGCCAGAGCCCGCTCCTCGACGTCCCAGTCGTCGCCGATCGTCTCGAAGTGGGCCTCGTCGACGTCTCCGGCCTCGATGGCGCTCAGGGCGGCGCGCCGCTCGGCGATGCCCAGGGCCTGGTCGACGCGGAGGGTGGTGTCGAGGGTGATGTTCTGCGGAAGGTAGGCGAGGCTGCCGCCGACGGTCACCGAGCCCTGCACGGGACGCAGCCGGCCGGCGATCAGCCCCAGCAGGGCGGACTTGCCACTGCCGTTGGTGCCGACGAGACCGGTGCGGCCCCGTCCGATGCCGAGCGAGAGCCCGTCGAAGACGGTCGTGCCGTCCGGCCACTGGAAGGACATGGCCGAGCAGGTCACGGAGGCGCTGGGGGTGGGGGTGGGGGTTGCTGCCATGGTGTTCTCGCATTCGCAAGCGCTGTGAAAAGGGGCTACGTATGCGAGCACCACGCGGCGACCAAGCCGGGAAAACGGGTGCGGCCCTCCGAAGGGTGAGGGACGGCTGACGCGCCGAGGTCGCATTCACACGGGTCACGGGCGGCGAGAAGGCCGACTACGACGTGACGGGCTACGGCTTGTGCCGTACCGCGCGATGATCGCGAACCTCAGATACGCAACGTCCACCTCTATCAGAGACAACAGGACCCGGAAAGTGTAGCGCAGCCGAGGTGCGTGATGTCGTGTGCGCGGCCGGGCGGGGCCGCGATGCCACCTTCCTGCCAACCTTTCCCGCGCCCCCCGTTTCCGCGGACGACCGCCGTTACGATCACCCGCGTGACCTGGCGGCGCACCGGTTCCGAGGCGCGCTGCCCGTTTCGGATCGCATCGGATCAAAGGGCGTGAGAAGTGAATAGCCGGTTGAGCATCGCGGCCGTGTCGGCCGTCTCCCTGGTGGCGTTCCTGGGTGGTACGACGGTGGCGACGGCCCAGGAGTCCGACCCGGCGCCGAAGTCCTGTGACGGTGTCCGGCTGACCGGTGAGCTTCCCGTTCCGGCGCCCGGCCAGGCCGTCTCGGGACAGATCACCATAGGCGCCGACTGCAAGCCGGAACCGGTCTCCGTCCAGCACGGACCGGCATCGGAGCGCTCGGCCCGTACCGCCACCGCCGGGCATCAGCTACGTGGCTGGAACGAGATGTACGACTGCTGCAACATCCGGATGACGGGGCTGTACACCGCCTCCTCGTGGGACACGGCGAACGGCCGCGTCACCACGGCCGGCACCACGGCCACCCAGGAGTGGAACCGCGAGCCGTGGGACGCCGGTTGGTCGCTCACCTCGCAGACCGCGAAGGACGACTGTGTCACCGACTGCGCCGAGGTCAATTCCGAGGCGCACGCCGACTTCGCGTACCAGGGGGTCTTCGATCCGACCGGCGACTGGTACGACAACACCCACCACTCCTACGTCCAGTTGAAGGCCGACGGGACGGCGAGCTGCCGCTTCGATGTGGAGCTGCGGCACACCTTCGTGGGGTGGAACTGGCGGTACGGCTGCGAATGACGGCACCGGCGCCGGGATAGCCCACGACGTAGCCCCCGCCTCGCACGATGCGGGGGGCCGGGGTCCCGGGCGAGCACCGCCCGGGACCGGTCAGGCGGGGTGCGACGTCACGATGCCCCAGCACACCGGAGCAGTATCCGGGCCAGCTCACGGGGCTGGGAGATCATCGGCCAATGGCCGGTGTCCATCTCGACCAGCTCCCAGTGCTCGCTCTTCAGCAGCTCGGCCACGTCGTCCGTCGGCTCGGCGCCGTCGAGCAGACACTTGATGTACGTGGCGGGCAGCCCGCCGAGCGGGCGCGCCAGGACGGCCGGCTCGGACAGGGTGGCGCCCGGATGCGGTGTGCAGCCGCCCACGATCCGCGCGATCTGCTCGTCGGTGAGCCCCTGACCGTGGCAGTCGGCCTCGGTCAGGGGCGCCCAGAAGCCGCCGTTCGCGGCCATCGACGCCTCCACCATGGCCCGGCCGCCGGGCCAGCCCGACAGGAACGACTCATCGTCCGCCGGAACGTTGGAGTCCACGAACACCACGTGGGCCAGCCGGTCGCCGATGCGCTCGGCGGCCTGACCGACCGGGATGCCCGAATAGCTGTGCCCCACCAGGACCACATCGCGCAGATCGAGGCGCTCGATCTCGCCGACAATGTCCTGGACGTGGGTCTGCTGCCCGGCCTGCACACCCTGCTTCTCGGCGAGTCCGGACAGCGTGAGGGCATGGACGCCGTGTCCGGCCGCGCGCAGCTCCGACACCACCCCGTCCCATGCCCACGATCCCAGCCACGCACCCGCCACCAATACGAATTCCGTCATGGGGGGCAAGGTAGCGCGGGGGTCCGACAATGGACCGCCGCATCACTCTCCTCCCGGCGCTGTGCCCGGCGGCCACCGTTCGTCCGGCGCGCGGAGCGCGCAGCAGTACCGCGCCGACGAGCAGGCCCGCGGCGATCGCGGAGGGGGGCGTGGCCGCAGGGGAAGGACCTGCCGGACGCGTGCGTCGCCGCCCGCCGCGGGGTAGATCGACCCCCGCCCCGGCACTGACCGGAACCGGCGATTTCGAGCGGTTTCATCCGGCCTGAGAAGGAAACCCGCTCGTGTCGGGCCGCCCCGTCAGGTCGCCCGACAAGGTACGGAGCGCATATGAAGTTGTCGTTTCTCGATCCGCTCTACGCGCGGCCCGGCCCATGGGCCGCCGTCTACCTGGACACCTCCCGTGACATCGAGGATCCGGAAAAGGCGATCGAGCTGCGCTGGCGGCACCTGCGCGACGCGCTGTCCGGCCAGGGCGTGGACAACGTCACCCTCTCCGCCCTGCACACCGCCGTGGGCAGCGACCGGGAGGTGTCCGGACGGCACGGCCAGGCCCTGTTCGCCGCCCATGGACGGCTCGGACTGGCCGAGGAGCTCCCCGAGCCGCCGGCAGCCGATTCGGCCCGCTTCACCTCGATCCCCGATGTGCTGCCCCTGGCGCTGCAACACGCCCCGGACATCCCCTATGTGGCCGTGGCGCTCTCCCGGGCCTTCGCGGAGACCGACCTGGAAGAGGATGTGGTGGTGCACTACCAAGCCGGGCGGTGGCCCATGAGCCGGGTGGCACCGGAGCCCCGCTACAACCACATCGGCGCGGCCCGGGACTGGCCGGCGAACGCCTTCGCGGTCGCCCACGAGCTGGAGAATCTGCGCCGCTGGACCGATGCCGAGACGATCGTGTTGCGGTGCGCGGCGGAGGACGTGTGGTTGCGCGGCGTGCTGGTCAACCATTTGCCCAAGTCCACCCAACATCGCGTCGTCACCGTGCCCGACAGCGGACGACCGGTGGCCGGACCCGGCCGGGCCCTGTTGGAGGCGGAGCTGACTGACACGCTGCGTGCCACGGTGAACGAACGGGACCGGACCTTGACGCACCGCTACATGGCGCAGCGCGCCCGGCACCCGGACACCTCCGAAGGGCTGTCCGCCGCCATCACCGCCCTACAGCGTGGCCAGGCCCACTGCCTGCTGCTCACCCGCCCGGTGAACCTTCCGGAGTCGCTGTGGGCGGGGCCCGAGCCCACCCACGTCACGCTGACGGAGCCGGACCTCCACACCTTCGGCGTGCACACCGGACGGCAGGAGCCCGCCGGGGCCGTGATGGTACGGGCCCTGGTGGGCACCGGCGCCGAGCTGATCACGGTCCCGCGTGAGGAACTGTCGCTGCAGGACGGGGTCGGGGTGCTGCTGCGCTACCACGACCCGTATACGTGAGGTCCGCCGCGCCCGCATCACGGCCCAGACGCGTAAGACCCGCGTACGTGGAGCCGCAGCGCCCAAAGCCTCCGAGGATCCCGGGCTCAAAGGACCTCGAGTGGCACGGGCCCCGTGGGCGGAGGGAAGGCGCGGTCCAGCGCGTCCAGGTCCTCCGGGGTGAGCTCGAGATCCAGCGCGGCGCGGTTCTCCTCGACGTGGTCGACCCGCCCGGCCTTGGGGATCGCCGCCACCCCCTGCCTGAGCACCCACGCCAGCGCCACCTGCGCGGGCGTCGCGCCATGGGCCCGTGCGACCTCCCGCAGCGCACCGGAGCGCGGCAGACGTCCCTGCTCAATGGGCGAATAGGCCATCAGGGGGATGTCGCGCCGGTGGCACCAGGGCATGAGGTCGTACTCGACACCGCGCCTGGTCAGGTTGTAGAGCACCTGATCGACGGCGACACCGTCGCCACCGGGGGTGGAGACGAGGTCCGTCATATCGGAGACGTCGAAGTTGCTCACACCCCAGTGGCGGATCTTGCCGCTGTCGGTCAGTTCGGCGAAGGCTTCGAGGGTCTCCTCCAGCGGGATCCGCCCCCGCCAGTGCAGCAGGTACAGATCCAGCCGGTCCGTGCCGAGCCGCCGCAGGCTGTCCTCACAGGCCGTAATGGTGCCACTGCGGTCGGCGTGGCCGGGGAGCACCTTGCTGACCAGGAAGACCTCGTCACGGCGGTCGGCGATCGCCTCTCCGACGAGTTCCTCGGAAGCGCCGCTGCCGTACATCTCGGCCGTGTCCACGAGCGTCATCCCGAGGTCGAGACCATGCCGCAGCGCCGCGATCTCGTCGGCGCGGCGCCGGGGGTCGTCACCGATGTGCCAGGTGCCCTGGCCGAGCAGCGGCATCCACTCCCCCGAGGGCAGTGGGACGGTGTCCGGTGTGGTGGTCATCATGCCCGCCTCCCTGGTTCTCCGGCCGCCTCCAACGGTAGGCGAGGCCACGCCATCCGACGCCGCACCGGGTGGCCACGGCGGTGGCGGCACCACCCGGAAGGCGGAGCCCACCGCGAGCGGGAGCGGCATCGAGTCCATGCTGGGAACAGCCGTCGACCGACAGTCCCGAACGGGCTCGGTGCATTGACTCCGGGCGGACTTCGACCTGCGATGAGGCGTTGTATGACTGCGATCAGAGCGACCGAGGACCCCGGTATAGCCATTCAGTTCCTGCACGACGAGATACAGGAGATCAGGGAATCCGATGACGCCGCGGCCACCATCCACGACCTGATCTTGCCGACCGCGCTCAACGTCCCACTCGCCGGCCCCATCATGACCGAGTCCGCCGAGGCGATCGCGGAGGCCATCGCCGACCGGATGGCGGACCTCGTGGAGACCGACGAGGGGGAGGGCGTCGAGGTCGTGTTCCCCCCGTCCGCGCTGTCCGACGGCCTCTGGGAGGTCGAGGCCGTCAGGCCCCTTCCCAGCACGGTGCGGTCCGTCTCCATGGCGGAGACGTTCTCCATGCGCAGCCCGACCGCTCCGACGGGGGCGGCTGTCGGGGACGACCTCTATGTGTTCGCCAGGGACGACGACGGCCGTGTCCTGTACAACCGGAGCGGCGCCGACGAGGGGTTCTCGGGCTGGGAAGAGGTGCCCGGTGAGCTCGTGAGCGGCACTCAGCCCGCGGCGGTCAGCAGCGGAGACGAGGTGCTGGTGTTCGCCACCGACACGGAAGGACGCGTGCATTCCAACCGGGTCGGCGCGAACGGGGCGTTCACCGGTTGGGAGGAGGTGCCCGGCGACATCACGACCGACGGCGCCGTGGGGGTGGGTTCCCAGGCCGATTCGGTGTTCGTGTTCGCACGGCTCGACGACAACCGCATCGCGTTCAACCGGCTGCAGCCGGACGGCACGTACACGGGATGGCTGGACAAGAGCATCGCGTGGCGCGGTGCGTGAGAGCGGCGCTGAGGGGCGGATCGCGGCAGCGGTACCAGCGTGCTCACCCCGCCGGACCACTTCGACCCCGAGCTGCGCCGGACCGCCGGCCGGCTGACTGCGGAGGTGCGCTTCGCCAGCCGCTTCACCACTGACCGTAATTAATTGTCGTCTGGGGGGAGTTCCTGCCGGATACCTTTACCCGCACCCGTGCGCTCCACCACTATGGGCACTCGTCTCACTGCCGGTGACGCGAGGAGTCGCGAGGGTGACCGACCAGCACGGAACCGAGCCCGATGCCACCGCCGGGGAGCGGCCGTACGCCCAACTGTCCGACGCGGAACTCACCGAGCGCATCCACTCCGGGGCGCCCACCGCCCTCCCGGCCACGCAGCAACTGCGGGAGCGCCACCTGCCGGCGGTGCTGTCCTACGCCCGGCTCTGCGCCAGGACCCGGACCGACGCCGACCAGCTCGCCGACCTGTCCTTCGGCCTCGCCGCGCAGGAGACCTGTCACGGTATCGACCCCTGGGGACCGTGGCGGCATCATCTGCTGCTGCTCGTCCAGCGGGTGGCCGCCACCTGGGCGGAGGGCAACCGGGCGGAGAGGCTGGACCCCACGTTCGCCGAGTGGCTCGGCCGCTCCGGTATCACCGCGGATCGCGAGGCCGGACAGCGGAGGCCGCGGGAGCGTTCGGCCATGCTGGATGGCTTCCTCAGCCTCTCGGCGCGCACCCGTGATGTCCTGTGGTACAGCGTGGTGGACGAGGATCCCGACACGGCGGTGGCCACCTTCGCGGGGCTGGCGCCGCACACTGTCCCCACGCTCCGGGAGACGGCACGGGGCGCTCTGCGCGAGGCGTGGCTGCGGACCCATCTGGAGCGTGGCGGCGAGCAGACCTGTCAGGGGTTCCGGGGCCTCATCGAGGCGGCGGTACGGCCGGACAACCCCCGGCGCTGCGACGACCTGGACCGCCATCTGTCCACCTGCCCGTCGTGTGCCGGGGTGTACACCGACCTGATACGGATGGACGAGGATCCCCGGACCGTGATCGCCGACGGGCTCCTGGGGTGGGGCGGGGCGGCCTATGTCACGGCGGGGCCGGTCAACGGTCTGCCCTCGGTCGGATCGGCGACACCGTCGTATGCGGAGCCGCGGCAGCCGGACCCGCCCTTGGTCCCCGCTCCCCCGCCGCCGTATCCCCCCGCCGAGACCGCGGAGGGCGCGACGGTCGCGGGCGTCGCCGGAGTCACGGGGGTCGCCGGGGGCGCCGGCATCGTGCCGGACGTGCCGAACGTGCCGGACGTGCCGGACGTGCCGGACGACGGTGGATCGGCGGGCCGGTGGCGCCGACCGGCCTGGACGGGCTCCCGGCCGCCCGCGATGACCGCGCTGATCGCGGTGGCGGCCGTGGCGGCGGTGGCCGCCACGGTCGCCGTGCTGGTGTCCGGCGGGGACGACATGACCCCGGCCGGTCGCACGAACACACCTCCGCCCGCGTCCGCCACCGCCACCCCTTCGGCCCCTTCGGCTCAGCCGACGACGGATCCGCCGGCTCCGACGAAGCGGCCACAGCGCCCGCCGAACCCCGGTGGCATGACCGAACCGCCCACGACCGCCCCCGCCACACCTCCCCCGAGCAGCGCCCCGCCGCCGGCCGCCCCGATTCCCAGCGACACCTACACGGCGGTGATCAACGCCGATTCCGGGCTCTGTCTGGACATCCGCGACCAGCGGCTGGAGAAGCGCACGGACGCCGTCCTGGCCCAGTGCGCCGGGACCGACACCCAGCGGTGGCGGCTGGACTCCGAGGGGCTGCTGCACACCGAGGCCGACCCCGACTTCTGCCTGGACTCGCGTGGGGACACCGACCGGGGTGTCGGCATCTGGCCGTGCTCCTCCGCCGAGGGCGACAACGGCGAGAACCTGCGGTTCGTGGTCGACCGCCAGGGGTTGATACGCCCTCATATCGCACCGGACTTCGCCATCACCCCGGACGACGACGACCCCGACAGCCAGGTCGAGCTGCGCTCGGCCGACGACCGGAACGACCAGCGGTGGACCGCCGGCCACGCCGACGCCTCGGCCGATGTGTCGGTGTCCGGGCCCGCCCCGGCGCGGTGACCGCCGACGGCCCCCGCATGGCGATCCGGCCGGGGAACCCGACCGGCCCTCAGACCGCGCTCCCAGCCTCCGTGGCGCGGCGGAAGAGGGCTGCCCATAAAAACGGCTCCCCGAAGAGCGGGGAGTCGGATGGCTCGTCGTGCATGCGGCGCAGCTCGATCTCGGTCAGCTCGGAGAAGATCCAGCGCAGGGACTCGGGTGTGTAGGCGAGGCCACCGTGGAGAGCGGACTGGCGGTAGAAGGCCGCGTCGGGGAGTTCGGAGCCCATCGCGCCCGCCGCGAAGCAACTGAGGGCGAGATGGCCACCGGGGGCCAGGGCCCGCTCGAGGAGAGCGAGGTAACTGACCCGGCGATGCGGTGGCAGATGGTGGAAACAGCCTGAATCGCAGATCAGGTCATACGGCCCGGCAAGCTCACCCGCGGTGAGCGCGAAGGCGTCGCCGCAGTGGAACCGGATCTCGGCTCCGGCCTCACGGGCGCGTTCCGTGGCCCAGGAGATGGCCGTGGGCGAGAGGTCGACGGCGTCCACCGTGAAGCCCCGGGAGGCGAGGTGGAGGCCGTTGCGGCCGGGGCCGCACCCCAGGTCGAGCGCCCGGCCCGGGGTGACCAGGCCACGGTCGAGATACGACACCAGATGCTCGTCGGGCTTCGCCACGAAGAACGGCACGGGCTTGGAGCGGTCCGCGTAGAAACCGTCCCACCACGAGGCACCGTCGGCCGTCCAGCGGTCGGCCTCCGGTGCGAAGAGGCCGTCCAGGAGTCTCATGACGTCGTCCACCGTGCGGATGTTCCGGTCCACGCGCTCCCCTTCCCGAGGGGGAAAACATAGGCGCGCACCCGGCGTAGCGCCAGGTCAGGCTCCACACCGCAAGGGCACTGGTGGCCGCCGGAGGGATGGCGGGCGAGGGGGCGGAAGTGTTCTCCGTGGCCGTGGGCACCGGCCGTCCACACGCCCGCCGAAGGCCGCCAAGGGGCTGGCGAAACCGGCCCCTTGGCGCCTTTCTCATCGTCGCCCCGGCCGTCAGTAGATCAGCCGGCGTCCAGGCCGAAGAAGGTGATGGCCCGTGCGGCCATGCCGGCGGCCGGAAGGGAGTGTCCCGTGCCCTGAACGCTGATCGCCTCGACGGGGGCCTGGTTGCCCGTGGCGCCGTAGCGGGTGCGGGTCCAGGTGGGCTGTGGACGGTCGGTGAGGACGGGGGTCTGGCTCACCCCGAGGACGTTGGTCCACTGCTTGATCTCTTCGCCGAAGTTCGGATAGCGCAGGGTGCCGTCATCGGTGCCGTGCCACAGTTGCATCCTCGGCCGGGCGCCCTGGTATCCGGGGTAGGCCCCGCGCGCGAGATCGCCCCACGCCTGCGGTGTCTTGGTGATGGTGCCGTTGGCGCAGGCGGAGTTCCAGCCGGATCCATCGGTGGTGGCGAAGCAGCCGAAGGGCACGCCCGCAAACGCCGCGCCCGCCTTGAACACATCCGGGTAGTCGCCCAGCAGGACGTTGGTCATCATGGCGCCCGATGAGGCGCCGGTGACATAGACCCGGTTGGGGTCGGCGTTGTGGCGCTGCTGGGCGTAGCGGACCATCGACACGATGCCCACCGGGTCACTGCCGCCGTCGTGGCGCAGTGCCTGCGGGGAGGACACGTCGAAGCAGGCGCCGCTTCTGGTGGCGGAGGGGTAGATGACAATGAAGCCGTAACGGTCCGCCAGGGAGGCGAACTCGGTGCCGGAGTAGAACGCGGGCCCCGAACCCGTGCAGTAGTGCACCGCCACGAGGACGGCGGGCCGTGCCGCGACGTTGTCCGGCACGTACTCGTACATGCGGAGGTTGCTGGGGTTGGTGCCGAAGCCGGTGACCTCGGTGAGCGAGGCCGCCGCCGCGGGGGTCGGGGCCAGCAGGAACAGTGAGGCGAGCAGCGGCAGTACGCCGCCGAGTAATGCCGCGGCCATCGACCTCGGTGTCCTCCGGCGCCGTCCGGGTATGCGCGTGGTGCCCGCGGACGCGGGGGTGTGGTTCATGCGGCTGTCCTTCCTGGACTGTGACGGTGAAGGGGGCGGCCCATACGGCCCATGCCGCCCGTGCGGCTCATGCGGCTCATGCGGCTCATGCGGCCCATGCCGCCCGTGCGGCCGACCCGTAGCCATACGCCGTGGAACCGGCGGTGGCGGACGAGGGGGTGGCGGACGAGGGGGTGGCGGACGAGGGGGTGCCGATGCTGCCCGGCACCGACAGCAGTGCCCTCCACCAGACGTCGGCCATCTTGTCGTAGCCACCGGCGTTCGGGTGCACCCCGTCGGCCAGATCCGCGGGCGTCAATGCCCTATACATGTCAACCAGATGGACGCGCTTGCCCGCGTTGACCTTGCTCTGCACGATGCCCGGGATCGCCGCGTTGTAGGCCCGCACGGTCGAGTCCAGGAAGCCCAGCGGGGTGATGGTGGCGACGAAGAGTTCCGCGTTCGGCGTCTGGGCGGTGACGTGGTCGATCAGGCGGGACAGTCGGGCGGGCGCCCCGGCAGGGTCGCTGCCGTAGATGTCGTTGGTGCCGATGTGCAGCAGGATGGTGTGCGGGTTCTGGGCGCGCAGCCAGTTGACGACGTTGTCGTCGACCTGCTGGATCGTCCAGCCCGAGTGCCCCTCATGGTCGTGATCGCCCAGACCCGACGGGCCGTTGAAGAGCGAGCCGACGAGATCGACCTTGTAGCGGCCCGCCGTGAATTTCTGCCACAGGCCGACGCGGTAGCCGCCCGGAACGTTGAACCCGTCGGTGATCGAGTCGCCCAGCGGCATGACCTTCATCCCGCCGTTGGACTCGGCGCGGGCCGTACCGGCGCCGAGCGGGACGAGGACGGCGAAGACGGCGAGGAACACGAGTAACGGGATCAGGGCGGCGAGCGGATGTCTGGTGCGTGTCATGGGCTTTCCTTTCGGCGGTCCATGAGGTGCGGTCCATGAGTCATGGGAGCCATCGGAGCCATGGGAGCGCTCCCATATCGGTGTAGGGCACCACTCCCCCACCGTCAACCCCTCGCGTCCGCCCAGCCCTCGCGTCCGCTACGGCTGAAGGGCGATCCGCCGGTGGAAGCAGACCCGGTGCTGCCCGGGGCCGTCGTAGTCGCTGTGCACGGGAACGCCACCGACCTCCTGATCGCCCGGTTCGACGGTGAACCCCATGGCTCGGTGGAAGGCCACGGATCCGGTGTTCGCGGGCGAGGTGATGGCGCGCACCTCCCGGCGGCCCGCCTCGGCGGCGCGCTGGAAGAAGGCCGTGTAGAGCCTGCCGCCCACGCCCTGCCCGCGCAGTTGGGGGTCGACCCCGACGAAGTGGATGTACGCCTCGTCGTCGTTGTCCGCGGCGTGGAAGCCCACGAGGAACGCCTTGATCCCGTCCTCGTCCTCCAGCACCAGGCTGGTGCCGGAGAAGAACTGCAGAAACAGCCTGGGCACCAGCCGCGACAGCTCGCGCGCCTGCTCGGGGGTGCGTGAGTCGCCCCACCAGCTCCGCACGCACTGGACGATGGTCCCGTGGTCGGAGACATGGGCCCGGCGCAGTGTCATCTCGCTCATATCGCACCAGGCTAGTCGGGCAGGGCAGGCCCGGAGCGGCTGAACAAGGCTTCCGCGACGGCTCGTTCACAGACGAGCGGCCGCCTTCCCCTCAGCACCGCGCCGGATCGGTGCGGCGCGGTGCTGAGGGCCGGAAGAGCGGCGGACCTCAGAGGGCCGTCATGACGTGCTTGACGCGGGTGTAGTCCTCGAAGCCGTAGGCGGAGAGGTCCTTGCCGTAGCCGGACTTCTTGTAGCCGCCGTGCGGCATCTCGGCGGCGAGGATCATATGGGTGTTGATCCATACGCAGCCGAAGTCCAGGGCCTTGGACATCCGCATCGCGCGGGCGTGGTCCTTGGTCCACACCGACGAGGCGAGGGCGTACTCCACGCCGTTGGCGTACGCGACGGCCTGGGCCTCGTCGCGGAACGGCTGGACGGTGATGACCGGGCCGAAGACCTCGTTCTGGATGATCTCGTCGTCCTGCCTGAGCCCGGAGACCACGGTGGGCGCGTAGAAGAAGCCCTTGTCGCCGACCCGGTGGCCGCCCGTCTCAACGGTGGCGTGTGCGGGGAGCCGCTCGATGAAGCCGGAGACCTGGGCGAGTTGGCCCGCGTTGTTCAACGGCCCGTACAGCACCTCCTCGTCGTCGATGCCACCGCCCGTCCTGGTCGCGGCGGCGGCCTTGGCCAGCGCGCTCACGAAGGCGTCATGGACCGACTCGTGGACCAGGACCCGGGTGGCCGCGGTGCAGTCCTGTCCGGCGTTGAAGAATCCGGCGAGGGAGATGCCCTCCACGGCCTCCGCGATATCGGCGTCCTCGAAGACCACCGCCGGGGCCTTGCCGCCCAGTTCGAGATGGACCCGCTTGATGTCCTTCGAGGCCGACGCGGCGACCTGCATGCCCGCGCGCACCGAGCCGGTGATGGCCGCCATCGCCGGGGTGGGGTGCTCGACCATCAGCCGGCCGGTCTCGCGGTCGCCGCACACCACGTTGAAGATGCCGGCCGGAAGGCCCATCTCCTTGAGGATGTCGCCGATGATGCCCGCGAGCAGCACGGTGGAGGCGGGGGTGGTGTCCGACGGCTTGAGAACGACGGTGTTGCCCGCGGCGAGGGCCGGGGCGAACTTCCACACGCCCATCATCAGCGGGTAGTTCCACGGCGCGACCTGCGCGCACACCCCGATCGGCTCGCGCCGGATGATCGAGGTCAGGCCCTCCATGTACTCACCGGCCGAGCGGCCCTCCAGCAGCCGTGCGGCACCGGCGAAGAACCGGATCTGGTCGACGATCGGGGCGATCTCCTCGGTGAGGGTGAGGGCGCGCGGCTTACCGGTGTTGCGGCACTCCGCGTCCGCGATCTCCTCCGCCCGGGCCTCGACCGCGTCCGCGATCCTCAGCAGCAGCCTCTGCCGGGTGGACGGGGTGGCGTCGCGCCAGACGGGGAAGGCCGCCGCGGCGGCGGCCATCGCGGCGTCCACGTCGGCGGCGCCCGACCGGGGCGAGGACGCGTACACCTCGCCCGTGACGGGGTCGGTGACCTCCAGGCGGCGGCCGTCGGCCGCGTCGGTGTACGCGCCGTCGATGTGGTTGGGCAGGACGAGAAGCTCGCTCATCGTTCCGTCTCCATGATCGTGCCGGGTGCTGCGGAGAGATGTTCGTGTACGGCCAGCCAGTGGCCGTGGGTCTGACGGCGGAAGACGATGGTCTCGCGCTCGTGGGTGGTCTCCTCACCGGCCGTGGTGCTCACCGTGGTCTTCACCAGATGGGTGAACACCGCTGTGTCGCCGAGGAGTTGGACCAGCCGGTCGGTGGAGGCGCAGGTCAGGACGCGGAAGCCGTCCTCCGCGACCCAGCGGCCCCACAGCGCCCGGTACTCCGCGGTGGAGTTGAGCCGTTCGGAGGTGGTGTGGAAGACGAACGTGGCATCGGGCGCGAACGCCGCGAAGTAGTCGTCGAGGCGGCCTTCGCCGAACGCCGCCACCACGGCGTCGGCGGCCTGCAGAACCTCGTCGTTCATGGGGTGGTGCTCCTTGCGTGGGTGGTTCAGCCGACGCGGGCCACGGCCCGCACGGGGGCGCCGTCGGCCGCGGGGAGCCGCAGCGGCAGCAGGGAGACCTCGATGGGTTCTCCCGCCGTCTGCGCGTCGAGCAGGGGGTCGAGACCGGTGAGGTTCTCGGCGATGACGGCGTGGGCGCCGCACAGGATCCGGTGGGCGGGAAAGTCGTCGGCGGGGGTGGGGTCGACGCTCAGCGCGTCGATGCCGACGGTGCGGATCCCGGCGGCCACCAGGAGTTCGGCGGCCTCCCGGGTCAGATACGGATGGGCGAGGTAGTCGTCGCCGCCCCAGTGCCGCGACCAGCCGGTGGCCACGAGCACGATGTCTCCGGCCCGCGGGCGGCCCTCGGACAGGCACCCCTCGAACAGGGACGGTCCGAGCGGAGTCCGGGGCTCCGCGCCACGGGCGTCCACCACCACGGCCCGGCCCCAGAAGCGCTCCAGCGGCAGCTCATCCAGGGTGGGCAGCGTGTCGTCGATGTGGAACGGCGCGTCGACATGGGTGCCGGACTGCGACCCCATGTCCAGGTGCAGCACGTTCACCCCGTCGGCGGCGGCGCTCAGCGCCGGGGCGATGGCCACCCGCGGATCGCCGGGGTAGACCGGCATTCCCGTGGCTACGGGTACGGACAGGTCGATCAGGCGCACGGTGGCCTCATGCCCCTTCCGTCACCGCGGTCACGGGCGCGCCGGTCTCCGTGGTGATCGGCGGCACGGGCGCGTCCGAGGCGCGGACCAGCCGCGGCCCCTCGGGCCCGTACACCTCGCGCGGCTCAGGGAAGATCCACAGCAGTGTCAGGTAGAGGAGCGCGGCGGTGGCGAGACCGACCGGCAGCGAGATGTCCGCGCCGTCGGCCAGATCGCCGAGCGGGCCGACGTACTGCCCGGGGACGTTGACGAACATCAGGGCGAGCACCGCCGCGGTCAGCCATGCGCCCATGCCACGCCAGTTCCAGCCGTGGTGGAACCAGTAACGGCCGCCGCGCTGGCGCCGGTTGAACACCTGGAGCGAATCGGGGTCGTACCAGCCGCGCCGGGTCACATAGCCGAGCACCATGATGATCATCCATGGGGCGGTGCAGGTGATGATCAGGGTGGCGAAGGTGGAGATGGACTGGGACAGATTGGCGGCGAACCGGCCGAGGAAGATGAACCCGATCGAGAGCACCCCGACGAACAGCGTAGCCTGCACCCGGCTGAAGCGGGTGAACACGCTGGAGAAGTCCAGGCCGGTGCCGTAGAGCGAGGTGGTGCCGGTGGACAGGCCGCCGATGAGCGCGAGCAGGCACACCGGAAGGAAGTACCAGCCGGGCGAGATGGCCAGCAGTCCGCCGACGTAGTTCGGCGCGTCCGCGTCCATGTACGGTGCGGCCTTCTTGGCGATGATCGAGGCGGTGGCCAGGCCGAAGAAGAACGGCAGGATGGTGGCGATCTGCGAGGCGAACGCCGCCGTGACGACCTTCCGGCGGGGGGTGTCGGCGGGGATGTAGCGCGCCCAGTCGCCGAGGAAGGCCCCGAAGGACACCGGGTTGGACAGCACGATCAGCGCCGAGCCGATGAACGCGGGCCAGAATCCGGCCGTGGACACCGAGGCGAACGAGCCCTGGTAGCCGGGGTCGAAGTCCCCCACGAAGGCGAAGAATCCGAGGACGAACAGCGTCGAGGCCGCCACCACCGCGATCTTGTTGACGAAGAGCATGAACCGGAAGCCGTATACGCACACCGTCAGCACCAGCAGCCCGAAGATGCCGTACGCGAGGGCGAACACGCCGTCGTTCTGCTCCACGCCCATCAGCCGGTGGGCGCCGCCGACCAGGGCGTCTCCGGAGGACCACACCGAGATGGAGAAGAACGCGATGGCGGTGAGCAGCGACAGGAAGGAGCCGACGATCCGTCCGTGCACCCCCAGGTGTGCCGAGGAGGAGACCGCGTTGTTGGTGCCGTTGCGCGGGCCGAACACCGCGAGCGGGGCGAGGATCAGGGAGCCGCCCACCACGCCGAGCACGGTCGCCGCCAGGCCCTGCCAGAAGGAGAGCCCGAAGAGGATCGGAAAGGCGCCGAGCACACAGGTGGCGAAGGTGTTGGCGCCACCGAACGCGACGCGGAACAGGTCGAAGGGGGTCGCGCTGCGGTCCGCGTCGGGGATGCGCTCGACCCCGTAGCTCTCGACCTCGGTCAGTGCCGGGGAATCACTCATCCGTGGTCTCCCGCTTCCCCTGGAGTGCGAGCAGGCTGATCAGGTCGTAGGCGACGTGGGAGGCCGCGACCGAGGTGATCTCGGCGTGGTCGTAGGCGGGCGCCACCTCCACCACATCGGCGCCCACCAGTCGGCAGCCGGCCAGTCCGCGCAGGATCTCCAGGAGTTCGCGCGAGGTCAGGCCGCCCGCCTCCGGGGTGCCGGTGCCGGGGGCGTGGGCCGGGTCCAGGCAGTCGATGTCGATGGAGATGTACAGCGGCCGGTCACCGATGCGCTGGCGCAGTTGGTCGGCCACCTCGTCGGCGCCGCGCCGGTAGACATCGGCGGAGGTGACGATGCCGAAGCCCAGCTTCTCGTCCTCGGTGAGGTCCTGCTTGCCGTACAGCGGGCCGCGGGTGCCGACGTGCGAGAGGGCGGAGGTGTCGACGACGCCCTCCTCCACGGCCCGGCGGAACGGGGTGCCGTGGGTGTGCTCGGCGCCGAAGTAGGTGTCCCAGGTGTCCAGGTGCGCGTCGAAGTGGAGCACCGCGACCGGGCCGTGCCGCTGTGCGGCGGCGCGCAGCAGCGGGAGCGCGATGGTGTGGTCGCCGCCGATGGTGACCAGGCGGGTGCCGTCGGCCTGCAGGCCGTTCGCGGCGTCCTGGATGGTCTCGATGGCCTCGCCGATGTCGAAGGGGTTGACGGCGATGTCACCGGCGTCGGCCACCTGCTGGGTGGCGAACGGCGACACATCGAGGCCCGGGTGGTAGGGGCGCAGCAGCCGGCTGGCCTCGCGCACCGCGGCGGGCCCGAAGCGGGCACCGGGGCGGTAGGAGACACCGCCGTCGAACGGGACACCCACCACGGCCACGTCGGCGCCGGACACCTCGTCGAGGCGGGGCAGCCTGGCGAAGGTGGCCGGGCCTGCGAAGCGCGGGACCCGGGAGGAGTCGACGGGTCCTCGGGGTTCGGTCATGGTTCTCGCAGTCCCTTCTTCACGTGCGCCGGTGGGGTCCGGTCGGGCGAGTCTGCACAGCGGAGGAACCGCGCGACAATCGTTGCTGAGACAAAGAGTTAGGCTCAATTTGTGGTGAACAACAAAGAGCAGGGTGTGACGGTCGACGATCTGCTGTCGTATCCGGCCCTCCAGCTACGTCTGATCGCGGGTGGCGCCGGGCTGCACCGCTCGGTGTCCTGGGCGCATGTGAGCGAGTTGGACGACCCCACGCCGTGGCTGCTCGGCTCCGAAATGATCATGACGACGGGGATAGCGATGCCCCGCTCGGCGGCCGGACAGCGCGGCTATCTGGAGCGCCTCGACGACGCCGGGGTGGCCGCCCTGGCCGTCTCCGCCCAGTTGCGGATGCCCCCGCTGCGCCGGGCGTTCTTCGACGCCGCCGAGGAGCGGGGCATGCCGGTCCTGGAGATCCCGCTGGCCGTGCCGTTCATGGCGGTGGCGCAGGAAGTGGCCGCCGCCGTCCAGGAGGACGCCCGCCACCGGCTGGGCGCCCAGCTGCAGGTGTTCGGCGCGCTGCGCTGGCTGACCTCGGAGAATCTGGACACCGCGACGCTCTTCAGCCGGCTGGAGAAGCTGTCCGGTTACGACATCTACCTGTGCACACCCCAGGGCCGGCCGCTGCTGCCCGGTGTGCCCGCGCCCGACACCTCGGTGATTCCCGGCTCGGCGGACGCCCCGCCGACCATCCCCGGCGGCTTTGCCCTCCCGGTCCCCTCCCCCGGTGGCCCGGCGGGTTTCCTCATCGCCTTCGAACGGGAGGGCGCCCGCCCGGCGGGGCTCGCCGTGGTGCAGCACATCGCCACGGTGGCCGCCCTCCAGGTGGCCATGGTCCGCACCGAACGGGAGACGCTGCGCCGCGAGGGCGCGGAGATCCTCGCCGAGCTGCTGCAGGGCGCGCTCGAACCCGCGGTGGCGCGGCGCCATCTGCTGCGCCACTCCATCGAGGGCGAGACCGTGCTGGCGGTGGTCCGGGGCGTCACCGAGGACGCCGTGCTGCGGGCGTTGGAGGATCAGCCGTGTCTGCTGCTCAAGCGCGGCGAGGACCGCTATCTGCTCGGCTCACCGGGCCTGGGTGACGCGGTCGAGTCGCTGTCCGGCGTGGCCGCCGGGATGAGCCGCCCGTTCAGCCCGGGCACGCCGCTGCGGATCGCCCAGCGCGAGGCGCTGTGGGCGGCCTCCCACGCCGTCGCGTCCGGCCGGGCCCTCGTACGGTACGGCGACGATGTCACCGGCCGCTGGCTGCCCGACGACCCGGCAGCCCTCACCGACCTGGTCGAGCATGTGCTGGGCGAGGCGCAGCGCTACGACGCGGGGCATGGTTCACGGCTGCTGCCATCGGTGCGCACCTGGATGGAGCGCGACCGCCGTACGGACGAGGCGGCCGCGGCGCTCCATGTGCACCCCAATACCCTCGCCTACCGGCTGCGCCGCTTCAGCGAGCTGACCGGCCGCGATCTGTCCAGCACCGGCGCGTTCGCCGAGGTCTGGCTGGCGATCCGGGCCGCGGGACAGCTCGGCCTGCTCGACTGAGCACCCCCATCCGCTCAGTGGGGGCTGAGCACCCCGGCCCTGCCGCCCGCTCAGTGGGGGCGCCGGCCCCAGCAGGTGATGAGCGGGGCGGTGGTGACGTCCATCGCCTCGCCGCGCAGATGGTCCAGATGGCGCTCGATCTCCTCCTCGGTGGCCAGCTCGCCCGCCACCAGCCGCCCGCGTAGCTGGCGCACGGTGGCCGCCTCCAGCTCCCGGCATGCCGGGGAGGTCAGCGGGAAGCAGCCCTCGGCGCGGACGTCGTGCAGCCCGGCGCCGCGCAGCAGGGCGGGCAGGGTGCGGCCGAAGGCTAGGTCCACACCGCGCTCGGCGAGCAGCGCGCGGAATCCGCGGCGGATCCGGTTGGCCAGCTCCTCGGCCGGGCCACGCTCATCGGGACAGGCCAGGGGCTGGAGCGCCGGGTCGGCGTCCTCCACCACCAGCCATCCGCCCGGCCGCACCGCCTCGGCCATCCGTCGCAGCGCCTCGGCCCGGTCGGGCAGATGCACCAGCACCAGCCGGGCGTGGACGAGGTCGAAGCCGCCGCCCGGTGGCTCATCGCGGGCCACGTCATGGCGCCGCACCTCGATCGGAGCGGCGGCCGGGCCGGACAGCTCCGTCAGCCAGGAGGTGTCGATGTCGGTCACCAGCACCTGTCCGGTGGGCCCGGCCCGCTCCGCGAGGGCGGTGGGCACCGAGGGGCCGCCCGCTCCCACTTCCCAGCAGCGCCAACCGGCGGCCGGGCCGAGGTGGTCGAGGTGGTCGAGGGTCCACGGGTCGAAGAGCTCGGCCAGCGCGTCGAAGCGCCGCCCGGCCTCGCGTTGCCGGTTGTCCAGCAGATAGCCGGTCTCGGATGTCATGCGTCCCATCCTCCCGCGCCGGCCGCCGTCAGCGTATCCAGGGCGGTGACGGCGACATGGAGCTGGGTGCGCTGCACACCGGACTCCAGGTCGCGGCCGAGGAGCCGTTCGATGGTGTGCAGCAGGGGCCTTGCCGATGTTGCGGATCTTGAGGTCTTCGTACGCGATGAAGTCGTGCTCACGGAACAGGCTGAGGGCGGTCTTGTGCGCGTGGCCGAGGCTCTGGCGCCGGATCTTGCCGTGCAGCTCGGCGACCTTCTCCACGGCACGCTGGTGGTTGGCCGTCCGATCGTGAGCCTTGCGGCGCGGGTACCGTGACAGCGCCCGTTGAGCGGCTTCGAGCTTCTCGGCGGCCTTCCGCCCGTAGCGCGGCCTGGCGACGAAGGAGCCGCCCGAGTCGGCGAGGAAGTTGGCGATCCCCAGATCGATGCCGACCACCGAGCCGGTCGGCGCAAGCCGCTCGGGCTGGGCCCGCTCGGCGGTCAGCACGACGAACCACTTACCGCCCTCGCGCTTGACAGACACGGTCTTGACGTTGCCGACAACTGCCCGGTGCTGGTGCACCTTGACGTGCCCGACGCACTGAAATCGGACGCGGGTAACGGGGGCGTGCGGGGTGGAGTCCCAGCGGCAGCCGTCGCCGTCCCTGGGAAATTCCACCGTGTCGAACCAGTTGACCCCGCGAAAGCGCGGGTAGCGGGACGTGACCCGCCGGAAGAACGCCGCGAACGCTTCGTCGAGACGACGCAGCGTCGCCTACTGCGAGGAGAAGGACCAGCGCCCCTGACGCTCCGGGTCGCATGCCCGCCGACAAGGCCCTCGGCTATGTGGTGGACGACCCGGCCCGGCCACGGTAGGAGGCCCGCTGTGGCGGGGCTCCTGACCGCGGCCGGGTGGCCGGTGCCGGATGGCCGGTGCCGGGCGGATACCCGGCACCGGGCGGAGAGGTGCACCGGCGGCTGGCGCGCCCCCCGCGCGCGCCAGTCACCGGCTCACCGCTCGATGCGGACCACCGGGAGGTCCAGCACCGAGGCCCCGTGCACGGTGATGCGCACGGGCGTGAGGGTGGTCGCGTCGAGCGCCGGCTCGCCACTTCCGGTGTTGCGGGCGTAACGGGGGTGGGCGCCGCCGCTGATCTGCAGCCGGACCCGGTGGCCGGGCAGGAAGCGGTGGGCGGTGGAGCTCATCGGCACGGTGACCTCCACGGGCTGCCCCGGCCCGGTCGGCAACCGCACCAGCCCGTCGCACACATTGACCGAACGGCCCTGTTCGTCGACGTCGCACAGGCGGGCGAAGACATCGGCGTACCCGGTGTCGGTGGAGATCCGCAGCCGCGCCGCGACCGGGCCGAGGACGTCCATGGGCTCGTCCATCGGCTCGCCGGTGAACGTCAGCACATCGGGGCGCTTCTCGAGATCGCCGTTGTCACGGCTCCCGGAGGTGGGCGAGAGCAGCGGCCCGCCGATGGACGGGGTGGGGTCGGCCGGGTCGTAGCGGAAGGAGGCCAGTGACGCGGACGTCTCGGGCGGCCGCCGGGTGAGCCGCCCGCCCTCCACGGGGTACCACGGGGCGGTGTCGGGGGACGGCGGCCAGTCGTCGAGGTCCCGCCAGTGCCCCTGGCCGCCGATGTGCACCCGTACCCGGGCCGGGCGCAGCCCCGAGGGGTCGCCGCACAGATGGGCGCGCAGCCAGGCGAGGCTTTCCGCGAAGACCTCCGGCCAGCCCCGCTGGAGCGCGGAGGTGTGGGTCCACGGTCCGATGAGCAGGGAGGTGTCGCAGCCGGACCGGCGCAGCCTGCCGTACTGCTCGAAGGTCTGGTCCACCAGCGCGTCCTGCCAGCCGCTGATCAGGCAGGTCGGGATGTGCAGGCCGTCGGCGGCACCACCGGTGGACGCGCCCTTCCAGAACGGGTCACCGGCGTCCGGATGGGACATCACGCCGTCCAGCCAGGGCAGTTCACCCCCGAGGCCACGCACATACGATCCGCGCAGCGGCAGCGCCCGGGTGATGTGCTTCAGATGGCGCCGGAGGCGCAGCGTGGCCCGTACGAAGGGGCCGAACCCCCGGTGCTGGGCGGTCATGCCGGAGCCGACGAGCAGGGAGTTCTCCAGTTGGAGCGCGCCGCCGCGGTGGAACAGGGCATGGGGGTCGTGCAGCCCGACCTGCACCACCATCGCCCGCAGCTCCGGCGGCGGGTCCAGGGCGAGCGCCCACTGCACATAGCCGAGATAGCTGGGGCCGATGGTGCCCAGCGCGCCGTTGAACCAGGGCTGGTCCCGCAGCCACGCCACGGTGGCCCGGCCGTCGGCCGCCTCGTTGCGCCACAGGTCGAACGCGCCGCCCGAGCCACCGGTGCCGCGGCAGCTCTGCAGGACGACGTGGAAGCCCTGTTCGGCGAAGAGCATTCCGTACATGGGCGACCAGGGCACTCCCCTGCCGTAGGGGGAACGCACCAGCAGGGTGGGGAAGTCGCCCTCGGCGCGGGGGAAGTAGTGGTCCGCGCGGAGGGTGCTGCCGTCGGCGGCCGGCATCTCGAGGTCCGGCTCCCGTCCGGCCTCGTACCGCTTGGCCGGAAGGCCGCGCCAGGTCGCCCTCATCATCCGCGCCGCGAGCGGCGGCCTGCCCGAAGGCGCGACCCAGGCGGCCGCGGCCACTCCGTCGGTGGTCCCGGACCCACCATCACGCGTAGGTGACGTCATCCCGCGTTCCCCTCTCCGCATTCCCGTACTACGTACGAGAATAGTAGGTGCTTGGATGGATTCCGCAAGTCGCCATGGCGGGAAGGAGCGATCAGGTCGTGGTTCGCGGTGACGGATCCGGCGCCGGAGGCGTCGACCCCCAGCAGCTTTGGCAGAGCCCCCAGCAGCCCCGCAAGGGGCGTAAACCCGCCTTCAGCCGTGAGGCGATCACCGCCGCAGCCGTCGCCCTGGCGGACGCCGAGGGAACCGACGCGGTCACGATGAGGCGGGTGGCGTCGCAGGTCGGCGCCGGGGTCATGTCGCTCTACAGCTACGCTCCCGACAAGGAGACGCTGCTGCGACTGATGGTCGACCAGGTCAACGGCGAGCTGTCACCACCGGCCCCGCTGACCGGCGACTGGCGCGCCGATCTGAAGGCCATCGCCCACGCCCAGCGCGCCCTGATGCTGCGCCACCCATGGCTCCCCGCCGCGCTGTTCAACCGCCGCTGGTCCCTCGGACCCAACACCCTGGCCTTCGTGGAACACGCGCTCGCCGCCCTGCGGCCCACCGCGCTGGACGGCGGTGCGAAGCTGGAGGTGTTCAGCCTGATCACGGGGTTCGTCGCCGGACTCGTCGCCGATGAGATCGCTCAGGCCGCGCTCGCCGACTCACCCGACCGGGCCGCCGCCGATGCCCGGTACCTCGCCTCGGTGGCCGCCGACGGACACCACCCGGAGCTCGCCGAGGCGCTCTCCGCCCCCACCCGCCCGCTCACCCCCGACGCCACGTTCGCCCGTCTGCTGGACCGCATGGTCGACGGCCTGGACGCCGGGTCGTAACGCGGCGGCGGGAGGCCGCTAGGGATTGGTCCACGCCTCGGGGTCCTCGGCGAGGCCCAGGACATCGCCGGGCAGCCGGGCCGCGGCCACCTCCGCGAGGGTCACCTCGCCGAGGATCTTGCGCACATTGGCCCGCACCGCGATCCACAGCGGCAGCAGCGACTCCGCCGGTCCGCAGTACGACAGCTCGGGCGGGCGTACTCCGCGCACCGACACCAGGGGTCCGTCGACCACCCGGATCACCTCGGCGATGCTGATGGTGTCCGCCGGGCGGGCCAGCCGGTAGCCGCCATTGCCCCCGCGCTGGCTGGCCACCAGCCCGCCCCGGCGCAGATCGCCCAGAATCCCTTCGAGGAACTTGTGCGGGATGCCCTGCGCACCGGCGATCACCTCGGCCTTTACGGAGGTGTCCGCCCCCGCCGCGGCCAGTTCCAACGCCGCCCGCACCGCATAGTCCGCCTTCGCCGAGATCCGCATACCGTGATTATCCGCCACCGGCGCGGCGGGCCGTCAGAAGGGCAGGGTGAACGGGGGGTGCTCACCGTTGAGGAAGTAGTCCCCGACCTCGTGGAGCCGGTGGGCGACGGGGTCATAGAGGGTATGGGTGCGCGCGTTGCGCCAGAAGCGGTCGAATCCGTAGGCGGAGGAGGCGGAGCGCGCGCCGACGACGTCCAGGGCGCGGGCGGTGGCGTCGTGGGCGGCCCGGGAGGCGGCGGCCTCGGCCGCCGCGGCGAGCACGGTGATCTCGGCGCATTCGTCGTCGGTCAGGTCCTCGCCCCGCGTCAGCCCGCTGTCCAGGGCCTCCAGCGCCTGATCGGCGAGGGCGGCGGCGGAGAGCGTGGCGACGGTGAGCTCCCCGTAAGTGGTCAGCGCGTACGGATCGCGCGGGGAGGTGTGCGGCCAGGGCGCGTGCACGGCCCTGGTGTACTCGCGGGCCTCGGCGAGCACTCCCTGCGCGATCCCGAGACAGATCTGCGCCGAGACCAGACGCCCGGTCGGCGCGGCCAGACCGCTGAAGGGCGACGGGGTGTCCTCGTCCCAGGAGAGCGGGCCGAGCACCGCACCGTCCTCAACCGGCGCCGCGTCGAACTCCACGCTTCCGCCGGCCGCCAGCCGCTGCCCGAAGGTGTCCCCGTCGTCGCCGCCGCACACCACACCGGGATCGGCGGTGTCGACGAGCACGGCCAGTGGCTCGCCGGTGTCGGCGTGGGTGGCGCGGACGGCCAGCCGGTCGGCGACCAGGACGCCGGTGGCGTACCCCTGGCGTCCGTTCACCACCCGGCCGTCCCTCCCGGAGGTGAGCGTCAGCCGTGGCTCGCGGGCGGTCAGCCCGCCGCCCCAGCACCACTGCCCCGCCGCCGACTCCCGCTCCAGCCGGGCGGCCAGATCGGCCCCGCCGAAGAAGCGGGCACTGAAGGACAGCAGGTAGTGGCA
The DNA here is from genome assembly GCF_000147815.2 of Streptomyces violaceusniger Tu 4113. NCBI lineage: Bacteria > Bacillati > Actinomycetota > Actinomycetes > Kitasatosporales > Streptomycetaceae > Streptomyces > Streptomyces violaceusniger. The sequence goes on from NC_015957.1 coordinate 5,883,823, forward strand.
GCCGAGCACCTGGCCGATCGCGCCATCGGCCGCGGCGATCTTCCGCACCACGGCGCAGGCCGTGGACCAGCCCGCTCCCCCGCCCCCATGCTCGACGGGGATCAGCAGCGCCAACAGCCCCGCCTCGCGCAACCGGGCGACCTCGTCGTACGGCGTCTTGCCGGCCTGGTCGCGGATGACCGCGTCCGTGGCGAGGTCGTCCGCCGCCTCGCCGGCGATCTGCAGCCACCACGCGCGGTCGGGCGCCTCGGCCACCGCATCCACCACCGTCACGCCCGCTCCCCTCCATCCGGCCGGACTTCATCATTCCCTATTTTTCCAGTAGGGAAAATAGGGAAGTTGGCCGCGGATGCCCACTGACCGATGTGCGGCATATGCCAGTGCTACGTTTGTCCGAGAATGCACTATTCCATGAGGTGAGGTCCGGGGATGGAGGAGCGGCGCGAAACAGACGCGGTGGGGCGCTCCCACTCATGGGGCGATGAACGGCTTTCCCTGCTCTCGACGGTGGGCGCCGCGCTCAACGACCGTGAGGCACTGCAGCACGCCCTGGACCAGGCGGTCTCCGAGCTGGGCGGACTCGCGGGGCTGATGCACTGGTCCTGCGGCCCGGCCGGCAGCCGTACGCTGCGCCTGGTCCTGGCCAGCGGGCTGCCGCTGCCCGCCCTCGGGGGCTGGGAGGAGATCCGCCAGGACGAGGCCCCGCTCGCCCCCGCCCGGGCCGTGCGGGACGGCTGCTTCGTCTGGCTGCCGGCGGCCATAGGCGAGACCGTCGGACCCGGCCAGACCCTCGGACCCGGCCAGACCCTCGGACCCGGCGAGACCCTCGGGCCCGGGGCGACCGGCCGCGCCTCCTCCGGGGCCCTGCCGACGGCGACCACGGTGGCATCCGTTCCGCTGACCGGGCCGGACGGGCCGGTGGGCGCGCTGTCCGTCCTCACCGGCCCGCGGGAGCCGACCCCGGAACAGGCCGCCTTCCTCGAGGCGGTGGGGCGCTGGGCGGAGCAAGTGCATCTGGACGGAACAGCCCATCGCCTGCGGCGGCGCGGTCCAGGAATGCGGCACCCTTCGTCAGCCGATGGCGAGTTCACCGCCCCGGGCCTCCAGGACGGCGCCGGTGATGTAGCTCGCCCGCGAGGAGACCAGGAACAGAACGGCTTCGGCGATTTCCTCGGGCGCCGCGGGCCGGTCCAGGACCGTGGCCCGCGCCACGGTCCGGAGGGCCTCCTCCCCCATCTCGGAGGTGCCCGGCGTACGGACCGGGCCCGACCGGACGGCGTTGACCCGTACTCCCCGGCCGCCGAACTCATCGGCCCACACCCGGGTCAGCAGCTCCAGCGCGGCCTTCGAGGCGCCGTACGCCCCGGCGTTGCGGGCGGGGGCGCCGGCGGCGATGGTGCTGAGGTTGACGATGGCCCCGTGGCCCCGAGCGGCCATACCCGGTGCGATCCGCCCGACCAGCAGAAGCGGTGCGCGGGCGTTGATGGCCATATGGACGTCGAACATCTCGGACGAGGTCCCGGCGGTGTCCGCGAACCGGTAGACGCCGGCGTTGTTGACCAGGACGTCCACCTCCCCCGCCTCGGCGGCCAGCCGCCGCACATCGTCGGCCTCGGCGAGATCCGCCGCCACGAACCGGGCCGTGGCCCCCGCCGCGGACACCTCCTGGACCACTTCCGCACCCCGCCGCGCGTCCCGGCCGTGCACGACGACCTCGGCCCCCATCGCCGCCAGGCCCAGCGCCACGGCGCGGCCGATCCCCGCCGTGGCGCCCGTGACCAGGGCCGTGGCTCCGGACAGCTCACCACTCATGCGGACACTCCTCACCGTGTGCCGGACACCGATCCACCCCGCACGCACCGGATGATTACCGCACCCGCCCACCCCGGGCCGGACGGCACGCCGTCCCTGAGGCTGAACGGGCGCGGCGGCCCGGTGACAGCACGTCATATCGGCTGATCCGCCCGATGCCGGACGACGACGGCCCCGGCTCAGCGGCTGACACGATCTTCCGCGTGGCGCTGGTCTTTGCTGTACTGCGGGGGTGCGGGAAACATCGTCAACCAGCCATGTCGCCCTGGTGACGGGGGCGAACCAGGGAATCGGCGCGGCGACGGCACGAGCGCTGGCGGCCCGCGGCGCCGCGGTGCTCTGCACCTGTCTGCGCCCCCGCGGCCCCGGTGAGGGGGACGCCCCCGATCCGTACCACGCCGCGCGGTCCATCGACGGCGAAGAGGTCGCGGCGGAGATCCGCCGGGCCGGAGGACGGGCCGAGGCATACGAAGCGGACCTCAGCGACCCCGCTGTTCCGGGGCGGCTCTTCGACCTCGCCGAGGACCGACTGGGCCCGGTCGACATCCTGGTCAACAACGCCTCGGGATGGATCCAGGACACCTTCACCTCCGATCCGGCCGACCGGTTCGACCGGCCGCTGCGCCCCGTCACCGCACAGACCTGGTCCCGGCAGTTCGCGGTGGACGCGATGGCGCCGGCGCTGCTGATCGGTGAGCTGGCCCGCCGCCACCGGGCACGCGGTGCCGACTGGGGGCGGATCGTGGGCCTGACGTCGGGAGGGGAGCTCGGTTTCCCCGGCGAGGTGTCCTACGGGGCGGCGAAAGCCGCGCAGACCGACTACACCCTCTCGGCGGCCGCGGAGCTGGCCGCCCTCGGCATCACGGCCAATGTGGTGCAGCCGCCCGTGACCGACACCGGGTGGGTTACGAACGAGGTCCGGCGGTTCGTCGCCTCGAGCACCACCCACTTCCATGTCGCCGATCCGGACGAGGTCGCGAAGACCATCGTCTTCCTCGCCTCGGACGAGGCCGCACTCATCACCGGAAACGTCATCACCCTTCGCTGAGAAGGCGCTTCGCCGAGACCGCCCTTCGTCCAGACGCCATCACCGTTCGCCAGAAGGAGTGCAGAAGTGACTGACACGGGAACACACGGTCGGCGGCGCAGCGCGGCCTGGTTCGGCGCGGAGGGCCGGTCCGGCATGGTCTATCGGTCCTGGATGCGCAACCAGGGCTATTCCGGGGAGGTGTTCGACGGCCGTCCGGTGATCGGCATCGCCACGACGTGGTCGGAGCTGGCGCCCTGCAACAGCCATCTGCAGCGGGTGGCGGAGTCGGTGAAGCGCGGGGTCTGGCAGGCCGGTGGCTTTCCGCTGGAGTTCCCGGCGATGGCGCTGGGCGAGACGCTGATGCGGCCCACCGCGATGCTGTACCGCAATCTGCTGGCCATGGAGGCCGAGGAGCTGATACGGGCCAATCCGCTGGACGGTGTGGTGCTGCTGTCCGGCTGCGACAAGACCACCCCCGGTCTGCTGATGGCCGCCTCCAGCGTCGATCTGCCGGCCATCATGGTCACCGGCGGACCGATGCTCAACGGCAAGTACCGGGGCGGGGATGTGGGCTCGGGCACGCAGGTGTGGCGGTTCGAGGCCGAGCTCGCGGCCGGGCGGATGACCGAGGAGGAGTGTTTCTTCGCCGAGGGCTGCATGGCCCGGTCCAACGGGCACTGCATGACCATGGGCACCGCGTCCACCATGGCGTCGATGGCCGAGGCGCTCGGCATGCAACTGCCCTATTCGGCGAGCTGGCCGGCGGTGGACTCGCGGCGGTACGAGACGGCGCAGCGCGCCGGGCAGCGGATCGTGGCCATGGTGGAGGAGGATCTGCGGCCGTCGCAGATCATGACCCGGGCGGCGTTCGAGAACGCGATACGGGTCAACGCGGCCATCGGCGGCTCCACCAACGCGGTGATCCATCTGCTGGCCATCGCGGGGCGGCTGGGGGTGCCGCTGAGTCTCGACGACTTCGACGCGCTGGCCCGGGAGGTGCCCACACTGGTCGATCTGCAGCCCTCCGGACGGTTCCTGATGGAGGACTTCTGCTACGCCGGGGGCCTGCCGGCGGTGATGCGCGAGCTGGGCGCGCTGCTGCACACCGGTGCGGCCACGGTGAACGGGCGCACGGTGGCGGAGAACGTCGCCGACGCCGAGTGCTGGAACCGTCAGGTGATCCGGACACTGGACGATCCGTTCCAGGAAGCGGGCACCGGTACCGCGGTGCTGCGCGGCAATCTCGCACCCGACGGCGCGGTGATCAAACAGTCCGCCGCATCGCGCCACCTGCTCCGGCACCGCGGCCGGGCCCTGGTGTTCGACACACCGGAGGACTACATCGCCGTTCACGCCGATGAGGACCTGCCGGTGGACGAGAACACCGTGCTGGTGATCCGGGGCAGCGGCCCTCGTGGCTACCCGGGCATGCCCGAGGTCTCCAATGTGGTGCTGCCGCCCAAGTTGCTGCGCAAGGGCGTCGAGGACATGGTGCGGATCTGTGACGGCCGGATGTCCGGCACCGGCTTCGGCACCGTAGTGCTCCATGTGGCCCCCGAGTCCGCCGTCGGCGGCCCGCTGGCGCTGGTGCGCGACGACGACTGGATCACCCTGGACGTCCCGGCCCGTGCGCTCACCCTGGAGGTGGGCGAAGCGGAGCTGGAGCGCCGGCGGGCCGCCTGGCAGCCCCCGCCGCCGGTCGCCGCCCGGGGCTGGAGCAGGCTCTACACCGAGCATGTGCTCCAGGCGGACCAGGGGCTGGACCTGGACTTCCTGGTCGGCTCCAGCGGACACGAGGTGCCCCACGAGTCCCACTGACCCTCTCGCGCGGCCACCGCCGCCGGCGGTCGGATCGTTCCCGCGGCGGCCTTCCCGCGGCGGGCGTGCGCGGGCCGTACGTACGGCCCGCGCACGGGCGCCGTCAGCGGGCCAGGAGCCTGCGCAGCCACCGCCGCCGCGCCTCCCGTGCGTCCCGCGAGACGGCGGCCTGCGGTGCCATGCCGCCGAAGCCGTGGAAGGCCCCTGACCAGACGTGCAGTTCGGCCGATCCCCCGGCCCGCCAGATGCGGCCGGCGTAGTCCACGTCCTCGTCGCGGAAGGTCTCCGCCGAGCCGACGTCGATGAACGCGGGCGGCAGTCCGGACAGATCCGTGGCACGGGCGGGTGCGGCATACGGCGAGACGTCGTCGCCCCCGCGTGCGTCGCCGAGCAGCGCGGTCCATCCGGCCTCGTTGGCGGCGCGGTCCCACACCCCGATCCCCGTCATCTGCCGGGCGGACGGTGTGTCGTTGCGGTCGTCGAGCATGGGACACATCAGCAACTGCCCGAACAGGGCCGGGCCGCCGCGGTCCCGGGCCAGCAGTGTGACGGCCGCGCCGAGGCCGCCACCGGCGCTGCCGCCCACGACCACGATGCGCCCCGGGTCGATGCCCAGCTCTTCGGCGTGTTCGGCGGTCCAGCGCAGCCCGGCGTAGCAGTCCTCGACCGGCCCCGGATGCCGGGTCCCCGGCGCCAGGCGGTATTCGACGGACACCACGGCGAGCCGCAGTTCCTGGGCGAGGTCGAGCAACTCCGGCATACCCAGACGGTTGTGGCCGACCGTCATGCCGCCGCCGTGGATGTGATACAGCGCCGGTGTGGGAGTGGCCGCGTCCGCCAACCGGCAGATCAGCAGCGAGACCTCCGGCGCGTCCGCCGGGCCGGGGACGGACCGCTCCTCGACCAGGAAGGCTCCGTCGCGCTCCAGGTCCTCGTTCGTCAGCGTCTCCATACCGGGCACGCCCTGACCGTCCCCCGCCTCCGGATCCGCCCCGGACCCGCCGGGCCGCAGTATCTCGCCGATTGCCGCGAGTGGCGCGATGAGCTCCGGGTCGAACGGCGGCGGTGGCCCGAGCGGCGCCGTGGCCGCCGGATCGGGGGAGGTGTTCGCCATGGTCGGCTCCCAGGGTCGTGGTGACGTGCATCCCCCGTCGCCGACCGCCCACCGCTCGAAGAGCAGCCGCCGCGCGGACGATCTTAGCGGCCGGGTGGCGGGACGGCGGCCGGTTCGACGGAGCCACCGGGCGGTCAGCCGTTCCAGCTCTCGTCGTACGGATCGTGCGGGGCCGGGACCGGCCGGGAGCTGCTGACCTCGAGGTACGGGATGGTTCCACCGCCCACGGGGTCCTTGGTCCGCTTACGGGTGTAGGTGCCGATGACCTGGAGCCAGGTGTCGGGTTGCAGCACCGGGGGGATCCGTCCGGTCAGCCCGATCTTCACGGGCTGGGCGTCGGCGGCGCAGCAGTTGAGGGCCATGCGGACGAGGTAGGGGGCGCCGTGGCCGTCGAGGGCGATGAAGCCGGTGACCTCGACCCTCCGATGTTCCAGGGAGTGCCCGTGGTCGTACACCGCGCGGCCCGCGTAATCGGCCACGTTGAGCGGCAGCGGGTCACCGTCGGGGAGCGCGGGGAAGCCCCAGGGGCGTTGCAGCGCCGTGCCGGTGTGCATGGCGGTGTACGAGCCCAGCGCGGGCGGCGCCACCAGGATGAGGGCGAACAGCGGGAGCACGAGGAGCCAGGAGACCCGTGGTTCCCGGTGGGCGTGGCCGCCGTCGCCCTCCTCCGCGTGCGGGTCGCCATCGGCCGTGCGCGGCCGCTCGTACCAGAGGGTGGCCACGGCGGCCGCGATCAGGACGACACCGGCCGCGAGGAGCAACGGGCGCAGCCCCGCCTTCACATAGCGCAGATACAGGCCGGTGAAACCGGCCCGCAGCACCGCCCCGCCGATGAGGAACAGCACGATCGCCTGAGCCTTCCGGTTCACAGCAGCACCGCCCCGACCAGGACCGACATCAGCACGGCGAGGACGAAGGTGGCGGGCGCGAACCGCAGCGCGAACCCGCGGCCGAAGGTTCCGGTCTGCATGGCGAACAGCTTCAGGTCGATCATCGGCCCGACGACGAGGAACGCCAGCCGGGCGGTGAGCGAGAACTGCGACAGGGACGCGGCCACGAAGGCGTCGGCCTCGGAGCAGATCGACAGCAGCACCGCGAGGACCGCCAGGGCGAGGATCGACACCACCGGGTCATCGGCCGCGCCGCGCAGCCAGCTCGCCGGAACCACGGCCTTGAGGGTGGCCGCGGCCATCGCGCCGACGACGAGGAAGCCACCGGCGTGCATCACATCGTGGCGTACGGACGCCCAGAACGCGGCGCCCCTGCCGTGGCCGTGGAAGGACGGGCGGGCCGGTGGGCGCAGCCAGTCGGCCCGCCCCAGCCGCTGCCACAGCCAGCCCATCGCACACGCCACGAGCAGACTGGCCACGAACCGGGCGAGCACCATCTCCGGGTCGCGGGGGAACGCGACGGCGGTGGCGGTCAGCACGATCGGGTTGATCGCCGGGGCGGACAGCAGAAACGCCAGCGCCGCCGCGGGGGTGACGCCCCGGCGCACCAGCGCCCCGGCCACCGGCACCGAGGCGCATTCACAGCCGGGCAGCACCGCCCCGGCCACCCCCGCCACCGGCACCGCGAGGGCGGGCCGCCGCGGCAGCGCGCGGGCGAAGAACGACGGCGGGACGAACACCGCGATGAGCGCCGACAGCACCACCCCGAGCACGAGGAAGGGCAGGGCCTGGAGGACCACCGCGACGAACACGGTCATCCAGCTCTGCGTCACCGGAGCCGACAGCGCCCGGCGGATCGGCCCCTGCACCGTGACCACCACGACCAGCAGCATGATCAGACCGAGGGACGAATCGAACCGCCCGCCCCGCGGATCGCCCGCGTCGCGGCGGCCGGCCCGGGTCGGGGCCGCTTTGGTCGTGGTGCTCACGGGTGAGGTACCTCCGGCGTCGAGGGTGCGTGCGCGGTTCCCCGCCCCCTCCAGTACGCCGGTTCGGCCCCGAGTGCTCACCGCGGCCACCCACGATCCGGAAGTCCTGTGCCCACCACGATCCGGATGTCCTTGAGCCGCTCCGCTCAGCCGGGGCTCACCCAGGTGCCCCGCTCGGCGGAGCGGGCCATGGCGTCCAGCACGGTGGCGCTGTGCACGGCGTCGTCCAGGGTGGCGCCGTAGGCGGTGCCCTCGGCGATGGAGCGCACGAAGTGGTACGCCTCGATCACCTTCAGATCGTCATAGCCCATGCTGTTGGCCGCGCCGGGCTGGAAGGCGGCGTACTCGCCGTGTCCGGGGCCGATGTACACGGTGGAGACGGGCTGGTCCTGGTAGGCGGTGCCGTGGCTGACGCCGAGTTCGCCCATGCGCCGGAAGTCCCAGAAGAGCGCGCCCTTGGTGCCGTGGATCTCGAAGCCGTAGGTGTTCTGCTCGCCGACCGAGACCCGGCACGCCTCCAGCACCCCGCGGGCGCCGGAGGCGAAGCGCAGCAGGCAGGAGACGTAGTCCTCGTTCTCCACCGGGCCCAGCTCGCCGCCGGTGGACCGGGTGTGGCCGGCGGTGGCGCCGGTGGGGCGGGCCCGCTCGGGCACGAAAACGGCGGTGTCGGCGGTCAGGGCGTCGATCTCGCCGAGCAGGAAACGGGCCAGGTCCACCCCGTGTGAGGCGAGGTCGCCCAGCACTCCGCTGCCGCCCCGCGCGCGTTCGTACCGCCAGGTCAGAGCGGACTCGGGGTGGGCGGCGTAGTCACTGAAGAGGCGGACGCGGGCATGGGTGACGGTGCCGATCTCACCCGCGGCGATCATGGCGCGTGCGGTCTGGACGGCGGGCGCGTTGCGGTAGTTGAAGCCGACCGCGCCCTGGACCCCGGCCTCGGCCACGGCGGCGGCGACCGCGCGGGCGTCGTCGGCGGTGAGCCCGACCGGCTTCTCGATCCAGATGTGCTTGCCCGCCCGGGCCATGGCGATGCCGATCTCGCGGTGCAGAAAGTTCGGCGCGGCGATGCTCACCGCCTGGACGCGGGGGTCGGCGGCGACCTCCTGCCAGTCCCGGACGGCGGTGGCGAAGCCGTACCGCCCGGCGGCCTCCTCGGCCCGTCCGGGCACCTCGTCGGCGACAGCGACCAGTTCGGGCCGTACGGACTGCTGCGGGAAGTGGTGCGGCAGCCGGACGTACGCCTGGGTGTGCACCCGTCCCATCCAGCCGAATCCCACGACGGCGACCCCGAGCGTACTCACCATGACTGCCCTTCTTTGGACCGTTCCAGAACCTTCCCGGCCCACACTGGAAGCCCTGTCCGCAGGGTGTCAACCCCTTTGACAACCACGTCCGCCCTGTGGAACGGTCCAGAACATGAGACCACCGACGATCCGCGATGTCGCCGAACGGGCCGGAGTGTCGAAGTCGCTGGTCTCCCTGGTGCTGCGCGGCTCCGAGCAGGTGCGCCCCGAGAAGCGGCAGGCCGTCCTGGCCGCCGTCGAGGAGCTCGGCTACCGGCCCAACGCCGCCGCGCGCAGCCTCAGCGAGCGGCGCACCCGGACCGTCGGGGTACTCCTGAACGATCTGCGCAACCCCTGGTTCGTGGAGCTGCTCGACGGCCTCAACTCCCAGTTGTACGCGAGCGGTCTGCGGACGCTGCTGGCCGACGGCCGGCTCAACCGGCGGCTCGGCGAGGACCTCACCCACACCTTCACCGAGCTGCGGGTCGACGGCCTGATCGCGGTCGGCACGCTCCCGGACCCGGCGGCGGTGCGCACGGCGGCCGCGCGGGTGCCCACGGTGGTCGCGGGCACCCGCGAGCCCGTGCTGCCCCACGTGGACATCGTCGCGGGCGACGACGAGCTGGGCGCCCGCCTCGCCACCGAGCACCTCATCGGTCTCGGCCACCGGCGCGTCGCCCATATCGCCGGGCAGGGAGTGGTCGGCGAGCTGCGCCGCCGCGGATTCGAGGCGGTCATGCGCGAGCACGGCCTGTCCGGGTCGGCGGCCGTGGAGCAGGGCGATCTGACCGAGGAGGGCGGCTACCGGGCCACGGTCCGGCTGCTGGGCGCGCCGCACCGGCCCACCGCCGTCTTCGCGTTCAACGACATGGCCGGGGTCGGCGCCCTGTCGGCCGCCGAGGAGCTCGGCCTCCGGGTGCCGGACGACCTCTCCCTCGTCGGCTACGACAACACCTATCTCGCGCGGCTGCGCCATCTGTGGCTCACCACCGTGGACAACGCCAACCACGACATCGGCCGTCGCGCCGCACGCCGCCTGCTCGACCGGATCGCCGACCCCGCCCGCCCCGGCGAAGTCGCCCTCACCGCTCCGGCCCTCGAGGTCCGCGGCACGACCGCGCCACCGCGATCGGCCGACTGACCGTCGCGCACCGCCCATTGACGCCCCATCGGTCCCTTGCCTATCGTCCGTCCGAAGTACTGAGCAGTGTCCGATATTTCGAACATTCTGCGGTACAGGAGTCGCCATGCGATCAATGGGACGCATCAGACCGGGCCTCGGCCTCACCCTGAGCGCTCTGCTCACCACCTCGCTCGCCGCCGCCTCGCTCACCGACCCCACGGCCGCCGGAGCCTCCTCCGCGGCCGTGACCGACTACTCGATCACCGTCGATCCGGACCGCGCGGGCCCGGAGATCGACGACGCGATGTACGGCATCTTCTACGAGGACATCAACCGCGCCGCGGACGGCGGGCTGTACGCCGAGCTGGTCCAGAACCGGTCCTTCGAGTACGACACCGCCGACCACGCCTCGTACACACCGCTCACCTCGTGGACCGAGACCACGACCGGCGGCGCCACCGGCACGGCGCGGGTGGTGAACGACGCGGCGCGGCTGGGCGAGAAGAACCGCAACTATCTGCGGCTGGATCTGCGCGGGGACGGCGGCGGCGCCGGGGCGGGATACGGCGTCACCAACGCCGGATACAACACCGGCATCGCGGTCCAGGCCGGAAAGACGTACGACTTCTCGGTGTGGGCCCGCACCGACAACCCCTCGGGCACCCCGCTGACGATCGGGCTGCACACCGCCTCGGGCGCCACCGCGCTCGCCTCGCCGCTGCGCGCCACCGTGCGCGGGGACCACTGGACGAAGTACACCGGGACGCTCACCGCGCGCGCCACGGACACCACCGGACGGCTCGCGGTGACCGCCGGAGGTGGCGGCACCGTCCGGCTGGACATGGCCTCCCTCTTCCCCCGGGACACCTACAAGGGCCATCCGAACGGGCTCCGCAAGGACCTCGCGGAGAAGATCGCCGCGCTGAAGCCGGGCTTTCTGCGCTTCCCCGGCGGCTGTCTGGTGAACACCGGCAGCCACCGGGCGTACGAGGCACCGGACTGGGAGCGCAAGCGGTCCTACCAGTGGAAGGACACCGTCGGCCCGGTCGAGGAGCGGCCCACCAACGCCAACCCCTGGGGCTACAACCAGTCCTACGGCCTCGGCTACTACGAGTACTTCCAGTTCGCCGAGGACATCGGCGCGACACCGCTGCCCGTGGTGCCCGCCCTCGTCACCGGCTGCGGCCAGAACAAGGCCACCGACGACCCCGAGCTGCTGAAGCGCCACATCCAGGACACCCTCGACCTGATCGAGTTCGCCAATGGTCCGGTGACCTCCACCTGGGGCAGGAAGCGCGCGCAGATGGGACATCCGAAGCCCTTCGGGCTGAACCGTCTGGAGGTCGGCAACGAGGAGAACCTCCCCGACGCCTTCTTCGAGCGCTTCACCGAATTCCGCGAGGCCATCGAGGCGAAGCACCCGGAGATCACGGTGATCAGCAACTCCGGGCCCGACGACAGCGGCGTCACCTTCGACCGCGCGTGGGAGCTGAACCGCGCGGCCAAGGTGAAGATGGTCGACGAGCACTACTACAACAGCCCGCAGTGGTTCCTGGAGAACAACAAGCGCTACGACTCGTACGACCGCCAGGGCCCGAAGGTGTTCCTCGGTGAATACGCCTCGCAGGACAACCGCTTCGGCAACTCCCTCGCCGAGGCCGCGTACATGACCGGCCTGGAGCGCAACGCGGATGTGGTGAGGATGGCCTCCTACGCCCCGCTGCTGGCCAACAAGGACTACGTCCAGTGGCGGCCGGATCTGATCTGGTACGACAACGCCGCCGCCTGGGGCTCGACCAGTTATGAGACCCAGAAACTGTTCATGAACAACGTCGGCGACCAGGTCGTGCCGAGCGAGGCGTCCGCCACCCCGTCCCTCCCCTCCGGCCCGATCACCGGCGCCGTCGGCCTGTCCACCTGGGCCACCAGCGTCGCGTACGACGACGTCCAGGTCACCTCGGCGGACGGGGCCACGCTGCTCGGCGACGACTTCTCCGGCGGCGACGGCAAGTGGACGAAGGCCACCGGGACCGGCTCCTGGCAGGTGCGGGACGGCGCGTATGTGCAGTCCGACACCGGTGCCGAGAACACCATGGTCACCGCGGGCGACCGCGGCTGGCAGAACTACGACCTGAACCTGAAGGCCACCAAGCGCGCGGGCAGCGAGGGCTTCCTCATCGCCTTCGGGGTCAAGGACACCGGCAACTACTACTGGTGGAACCTCGGCGGCTGGGGCAACACCCGATCCGCCGTGGAGAAGGCCACGGACGGCGCCAAGCAGACGATGGCCGAGGACGGCACCAAGATCGAGACGGGCCGGGCGTACGACGTGCGGATCGAGGTCCGCGGCCGGCAGGTGACCCTGTACCTGGACGGGAAGAAGTGGGGCGCGTTCACCGATGACAAGGTCGCCGAGCCGTTCCGCCAGGTGGTGACGCGCGACAAGGCCACCGGTGAGCTCATCATCAAGGTCGTCAACGCCCAGGACGCGGCCGCCCGCACCCGTATCGACCTCGGCCAAGGGGTCAAGGTCCGGCGCACCGCGCGGCTGACCACGCTCCAGGGCGACCCGGACGCGGTGAACACCGCCACCGATCAGCCCATCAAGCCGAGCAGTTCCACACTCGACGGTGTGGACACCACCTTCAGTCACACCTTCCCCGCGAACTCCATCACGTGTCTGCGGATCGCGGCGCGGAAGTGAGGTGACCGTCGAGGTGGAGGGCGGGGGGCGCGATGTGATCCCCCGCCCTCGCCGCGGCGGCCGCCGGCCATCTCGGCGACACGCTCGGAAACTTCTCCGGACCTCCGTCTGACCGGCGCCGCCGCGGGAGACGGAGGCGTCGCCGACGCCCGCGCAGCGGTCGGCCTTGCCGGAGTCGACGGCGTCATCCGCGGCTTCGACCGCCGATCGCATCGCCCGCCGCGCCCACCGCCAGGCCGAGGACGACCATCACCACATAGCTGTAGACCGCGTAGCCGTCGGGGACGACGAAGCGGACGAAACCCATGAAGTGGAGCCAGCCCCACCATTCGTGCAGCAGGCCGCTTCCGCCACCGACCACGAGGACGAAGCAGAGCAGATGCGACACGGCGGCGAGCGGGGAGGTGGACTTGGTGGATGTCATGGCCCGAACCTAGGCGGGCCGCCCCGGGCGGCGGATCGGGCACAAGGCGGCGAGACGGTGACCAAAGAACACCGCCCGCCACCGGCGAGTCGTACTTAAGTATCCGCTCGCGGCCACCATCCCCGCTCGCCCGCCGGGTCCGCGTAGATTGCCGGGACATGCGCCGCATCCACCGCACCCGCCGGGACTGGGCAGCCGATCTGGGGCTGATGCTCTTCGCCGCCTGCTTCGCCGCCGCCAGCTCGGATTCCATACCGATCGAGGACGGCCTCGATCCGCTGTGGCGGACCGTCGACCAGGTGATCGGCGGGCTGGGGTGTGCGACGGTCCTGCTGCGGCGGCGGTGGCCGGTGGCGCTGGCGGTGGCGCTGCTGCTGGCGGGCAGCGAGGTGTCGCACTATCTGACCGGTCCGGCGATGGTGGCGGTGTTCACGGTGGCCGCGACCCGGCCATGGCGGGCCACGGCATGGCTGGCGGCGGTGGCCTTCGTACCGCTTCCAGCCTTCCTGTGGCAGCTACCGGAGGTGTCCGGGGACCGGAAGAGCTCGGCGCTGACGTACTTCGCGCTGATCGCCGGGGCCATCGGCTGGGGGTTGTTCCGGCGGTCCCGGCAGCAGCTGATCGACTCACTGCGGGAGCGCGCCGAACTGGCCGAGGCGGACGCGGAGTTGCGGGCCGAGCGGGCTCGCCGGGAGGCACGGGAGGAGATCGCGCGGGAGATGCACGATGTGCTGGGGCACCGGCTGACGCTGCTGAGCGTGCACGCGGGGGCACTGGAGTTCCATACGAAAGCGCCCCGGGAGGAGATCGGAAAGGCCGCCGGGGTGATCCGGGAGAGTGCCCATCTGGCGCTGCGCGATCTGCGCGAGGTGATCGGGGTGCTGCGCGCGGGACCGGCGGAGGACGAGCGGCCCCAGCCCGAACTGGCCGACCTGGCCCGGCTGGTGACGGAGGCACGGGCGGCGGGCGGCCGGATCGAACTGACCGGGCCGCCCGACGGGCCGGCCCCGCCGCCCATGGTGGGGCGGACGGCGTACCGCATCGTCCAGGAGGCGCTGACCAACGCGCGCAAACACGCGCCCGGCGCGGCGGTCACCATACGGGTGGCCGGGGGCCCGGCCGACCGGCTGACGGTGGAGGTCCACAACGCGCCGCCGCCCGGGGCGGCCGCGGACACCGGCGGTGGAGGGGGAGGCGCCGGCCAGGGGCTGATCGGGCTGGCCGAACGGGCCCGGCTGGCGGGTGGCGAGCTGAGGGCGGGTGCGGCCCATGACGGTTTCCGGGTCCGTGCCTGGCTACCCTGGCCTGCGGCGGACCCGGTGTCCGCCGCGGGCCAGGGGTGAGGGAGGACGGCGCGGGTGATCCATGTCCTGCTGGTGGACGACGACGCGATCGTACGGGCCGGGCTGCGCCTGATGCTGGGCGGCGCCCCGGACATCGAGGTCGTCGCGGAGGCCGCCGACGGGGCGGAGGTGGCGGCGCTGGTCGCCGCGCACCGGCCCGATGTGGTGCTGATGGACATCCGGATGCCCGGCGTGGACGGGCTGACCGCCACCGCCGAGGTCCGGGCCCGGCCCGGCGCCCCCGAGGTGCTGGTGCTGACCACCTTCCACACCGACGCGCATGTGCTGCGGGCGCTGCGCGGCGGGGCGGCCGGGTTCCTCCTCAAGGACACCCCGCCACGGGACATCGTCGCGGCCATCCGGACGGTGGCCGCCGGGGATCCGGTGCTCTCCCCCGCCGTCACCCGCCGCCTCATCGAGCAGGTGGCGGGCGGCGGGCAGGAGGACCGGGCCACCGCCGCCCGGGCCCGGCTGGCGCTGCTGGGCGAGCGGGAGCGGGAGGTGGCCCGGGCGGTCGGGGGTGGCCGCTCCAATGCTGAGATCGCCCGGGGGCTGCATCTGGCGCTGCCGACGGTGAAGGCCCATGTGTCGCGCATCCTGACCCGGCTGGACCTCAACAACCGCGTCCAGATCGCCCTGCTGGTCCACGACGCCGGCGAGTCGTACGGCGGCTGACCGGCGCTCCGCACGCCCCGGGGTCTTGGCGCTGGTGCGCGCGGTTCCGATGACCCTGACTTAAATCAGTCGGTTGACTTAACGTGGCCCATGAGGTTGCCTGATCATGTCGATGACCACCCCGGAACCGAGGGAGAGCGTCGTGGATCGAGGGAACGGCGAGCCGTTGCTCCTGCCGGTGAGGTGGTGACCGTGGCGGGCAGGGCCGTACGGCACGAACGGGCCGATGCCACGCGCGAGGCGATCCTGGCCGCCGCAGAGCGGCTGTTCGCCGAGCGCGGGGTGTACGCGGTCTCCAACCGCCAGGTGAGCGAGGCCGCCGGACAGGGCAACAACGCGGCGGTCGGCTACCACTTCGGCACCAAGGCCGACCTGGTACGGGCGATCGCCCGGCAACATGCCGAGCAGGTGGAGCGGTTGCGCAAGCGGCTGCTGAGCGAGATCGGCGACTCCACCGACGTACGGGACTGGGTGGCGTGTCTGGTGCGCCCGGTCCTCGAGCATTTGGCGGAGCTGTCCGGCCCGACCTGGTACGCACGGTTCTGCGCCCAGGTGATGACCGATCCCGCGCTCCACGAGATCATGACCGAGGAGTCCCTGGCCTCTCCGGCGCTGCGGCACACCCTCGAAGGGTTCAACCGGTGCCTTCCCGAGCTGCCGCTCGAGGTGCGCCTGGAGCGCGGCGCCATGGCGCGCAACCTGATCCTGCACATGTGCGCCGAGCGGGAGCGCGCGCTCGCCGAGAACACCGCCACGCCCCGGTCCAGTTGGCACGACGCCGCCACCGGCCTGATCGACGGAATCGTCGGACTGTGGCCGGCGCCCGTCACCCGCTGAGCGCGGCTCCGCACACCAGCGGTCCGTGAGGGCCGTCGGGGGACAACAACGGGGGTTCCACCACACGCCTCAAACGAATTGAGGGAGCGATGACCAGCACAGTGAACCCGTTGGACGAACGCGCCGCGCAGGCCCCGGAGTTTCCGATGGCCAGGGCGGCGGGCTGCCCGTTCGACCCGCCCCCGGGGCTGCGGGACATGCAGCAGGAGGGCCCGCTGGCGAGGGTCAGCCTGTGGGACGGCAGCACTCCGTGGCTGGTGACCCGGTACGCCGATCAGCGGGCCCTGCTGGGCGACGCCAGGGTCAGCGCCGACATCAACCGGCCCGGCTATCCCCGGCAGGCCCCGATGCCGCCCGGAGGCACAGGGGTCAGCTTCATCCTGAAGGACGACCCTGAGCACGCCCGGCTGCGGCGGATGGTGACCGCGCCGTTCGCCATCAAGCGGGTGGAGGCGATGCGGCCCGGCGTACAGAAGATCGTGGACGATCTGATCGACGAGCTGCTGGCCGGTCCGAACCCGGTGGACCTGGTGGAGGCGTTCGCCCTCCCGGTGCCGTCGCTGGTGATCTGCCAGTTGCTCGGAGTGCCCTACGCCGACCACGACTTCTTCCAGGAAAACAGCAAGGTCATCATCAATCGGAACGTCACGCCCGAGCAGCGGTCGACCGCCCATGGGAACCTGATCGGCTATCTGGACGACCTGATGGGCGAGAAGATCGCCCATCCCCTCGACGACCTGCTGTCCGGGCTGGCCGGGCGGGTCACGGCGGGCGAGCTGGCCCGCGACGAGGCGGCGCAGATGGGTGTGCTGCTGCTGATCGCGGGACATGAGACCACCGCGAACATGATCGCGCTCGGCACCCTCGCCCTCTTCGAGCACCCCGATCAGCTCGCCCTGCTGCGCGAGACCGACGACCCCAGGCTGATCTCCTCGGCGGTGGAGGAGCTGCTGCGCTATCTCCACATCACCCACAGCGGGCGGCGCCGGGTGGCGGTGGCGGACATCGAGATCGGCGGGGAGGTCATCCGCGCGGGCGAGGGGCTGATCCTGGCCAATGACATCGCCAACCGGGACCCCGGGGTGTTCGCCGAGCCCGACCGGCTGGACCTGCGGCGTGACGCCCGCCGCCATGTGGCCTTCGGCTTCGGGGTCCACCAGTGCCTGGGCCAGCCACTGGCCCGGATGGAGCTCCAGGTCGTCTACAACACCCTCTACCGCCGCATCCCCACCCTGCGGCCGGCCACCGAGCTGGAGCGGATCCCGTTCAAACACGACGGATCCGTCTACGGCGTCTACGAACTGCCCGTGACCTGGTGACAAAGGAGAAGCTCATGAAGGTGACCGTCGACCAGGACAAGTGCGTCGCTTCCGGCCAGTGTGTGGTCGCCGCGATGGAGGTCTTCGACCAGCGCGACGAGGACGGCATCGTGGTGCTGCTCGACGCCGAGCCCCCGGCCGGGCAGGCCGAGGACGTCCGGCACGCCGCGGCCGTCTGTCCGGCCCTGGCCATCGAGATCCAGGACTGACGACCGCCCTCGGGACCCGTGATGTCGCGGCGGAGGCGGACCCACCCGCCTCCGCCGGCGATCGCACTGGCCTGTTTTCGATGTTGCTGAAGTTGACGGCGGCTCACTAAAGTGGTTGTTGAGACTTAAAGGAAAATTGTCACGGCTTCCCCACGGCATCGCGTTCCTGGAAGGAAGGCACTGTGCACAGCCAATCTCTCCACTTTTCCGACGCTCTTGACTACCTTGTGATCGGCGCCGGGCCCGCCGGGCTTCAGCTCGGGCACCTGTTGGGGGCGGCGGGTCATCGCTACCGGATCCTGGAAGCCGGAAGCAGACCGGGCACCTTCTTTCACACGTTCCCCCGCCACCGCCAGCTCATCTCGAGCAACAAGGTGCACACCGGCATCGACGACGCCGAGTTCAACCTCCGGATGGACTGGAACTCCCTGCTGTCCCCGGATCCCGAGCTGCTCTTCACGCGTTACAGCAAGCGCTACTTCCCTCAGGCCGACGATTTCGTGCGCTATCTGGCCGACTTCGCCGAGACGTTCGACCTCGACATCGCCTATGACACCCGGGCGGTACGGATCCGCCGTGACGACGACGGCTTCACCGTCACCGACCAGCACGGCGGCGACCACCACGGCCGCCGGCTGGTGATGGCCACTGGAGTGAGCCTTCCCTACATCCCCGATGTGCCCGGTATCGAGACCGCCGAGAACTACTCCATGGTCTCGGTGGATCCCGACGACTTCATCGACCAGCGGGTCCTGATCCTCGGCAAGGGCAACTCCGCGCTGGAGACGGCCGACAACCTCATCGAGACGGCCGCCGTCATCCATGTGGCCGGCCCGCACTCCCTGCGGCTGGCGTGGAAGACCCACTACGTGGGCCATCTGCGCGCCGTCAACAACAACTTCCTCGACACCTACCAGCTCAAATCGCAGAACGCCCTGCTGGACGGCAATGTGCTGTCGGTCGAGAAGGAGCCGGGGGACGGCGGCCGGTACCGTGTGCGGTTCGGCTTCTCCCGGGCAAACGAGGTCGTGAAGGAACTGACCTACGACCGGGTCATCGTGTGCACCGGCTTCCGCTTCGACGCCTCGCCGTTCGACCCCGAGTGCCGCCCCGAGCTGGTCATCAACGACCGCTTCGCGGCCCTCACACCGGCGTACGAGTCGGTCAACATACCCGGCCTGTACTTCGCCGGCACCCTCACCCAGCAGCGCGACTTCAAGAAGTCCACCAGCGGCTTCATCCATGGATTCCGTTATGCCGTACGCGCGTTGAGCCGCATCCTGGACGAACGCCACCATGACCGGCCCTGGCCGCACGAGCCGCTGCCCACGGATCCGTCCGAGCTGGCGGACGCCGTGGTGGCGCGGGTCAACCGGAGTTCCGCGCTGTGGCAGCAGTTCGGCGTGATCGGCGACCTGCTGGTCACGGTAGACGGCGGCCAGACCCAATACCACGAGGAGGTGCCGGTCGCCTACGCCCACGAAGGCCCTCTGACGGCGGGCGCCGACTACTTCCTCATCACTCTGGAGTACGGCCCCGACCACGACCAGGTCGACCCTTTCGACATCACGGTGCGCCGGGCGGCGCAGAACTCGGTCGGGGACGCCCTCGACGCCTCCTATCTGCATCCAGTGCTCCGCCACTTCCGGAGCGGTGAACTCCTCGGCACCCACCACATGGCCGAGAACCTGGAGAACGAGTGGAACCACCCGAAGGTCCACCACGCCCCGCTGGTCGAGTTCTTCGCCCGTGAGCTGGATCCGCAACCCACCGGCGCGGGGCGGTGACACCGCGTCATGCTGATGACCGTCCAGGACTTCGAAACCGCCGCCCGGACGAGACTCGATCCCGTGCACGCCGACTTCATCGCCGGTGGCGCGGGGGACGAGATCACCGTACGGGCCAATGAAGAGGCGTTCCGGCGGCTGCGGCTGCTGCCCAGGGTGCTGCGCGGCAACACCGAGCGGGCGTGGGACATCACCGTGCTGGGCAGCCATGCGCGGACACCGATCCTGCTCTCACCGACCGCCTTCCACAAACTCCTGCACGAGGACGGGGAGTTGGCCACCGCACGCGCCGCCGCGGCCGCCGGCGCGATCATGATCGTGAGCATGGCGTCCACGGTGGCCGTGGACGACATCGCGGACGCCACCCGTGGCGCCGGAGAGGACGGCGATCCGGCGCCCCTGTGGTTCCAGCTCTACCTCCAGCCCGACCTGGAGTTCACCCGGGCCCTGGTGCGGCGGGCCACCGACGCCGGGTGCACCGCGCTGGTGGTCACCGTGGATTCCCCGGTGCGCGGCGCACACGAGCGCGACCTGCGCAACGGCTTCCTCGACCTGCCGGACGGGCTGCGCTGCGAGCACATGGTCGATCCGCGCGAGGGCGGCCGGGTGCGCCCGATCGCCATGTCACCGGAGATTTCCTGGGATCATATCGACTGGCTGCGCGGCATCACCTCGCTGCCGATCCTGCTCAAGGGCGCCCTGCACCCCGAGGACGCCCGGCTGGCGGTGCGCCACGGTGTCGACGGGCTGCTGCTGTCCAACCACGGGGGCCGTCAGCTGGACACCGTGCCCGCCACGATCGAGCTCCTTCCCGATATCCACGCGGCGGTCGCCGGACGGATCCCGATCGTGCTGGACGGCGGTGTGCGGCGGGGCACCGATGTGGTCAAGGCGCTGGCGCTCGGCGCGTCCGCCGTGGGCATCGGCCGGCCCGTGATGTGGGCCCTGGCCGAGGGCGGGGAGAAGGGCGTGCGGCGGCTGCTGGAGCTGCTGCGCGAGGAGTTCGACCACGCCCTGGCGCTGTGCGGCGCCTCCGGTGTCCAGGACCTTACCCCCGACCTGGTGCGCGCCCCGGCCTGGGGACCGCCGCCGCTCCCAGGCGTCGGCGCGGACGCCGGCCGGCCCGGTGGAGTGGTCTCATGAGCCGCGTCGGACGGCCGGTCGCCGGCGCGGCGGCCGTGGCGCTGACGGCCAGCCTGCCGTACTGGCTGCCCCGGCTGGTGATCGCCCTGCGGGTGCGCCTCTTCGCCCGGGTCAATGGCGAGGAGGGCATTGCGGCGCCCGGCCGTGAGGTGCCCGTCGAGGAGTTCAAGCGGGTCTACGGGCATCCGGCCGCGAACGGCCGCAGCCGCGGCGCCGCCCTGTCCGATCTCTTCTGGTACTGGCTCGCCCCCGGTCCCGAGGTCCACCAGGAGCATCTGGAACCCGGCCCCCGGTACGACGACGTGGCCAGGACGACCCGGCAGATCCTCGCCGGGCTCTCCCGGGAGCGGTGGACCGAACTGGTCGGCCGCTGCACCCGGCGGGTGCTGGATGAACTCGACGAAGGGACCGGCGGGTACGGCGCCCGGGAGCACCGGGTGAGACTGCGCGATCTGATGATGCCGGTGTGGGCCGAGGTCTACTACGAGGTGGTCTTCCGCGAACCGTGCCCACGCCACGTCCGGGACCTCATCGTCGGCAACGCCGAGGACGTGGTCAGCGCCCTGAAGTGCACCAGCCTGCGCCATATGGACCGGCGGGAGCGGCTCACCGCGTATCTGCGCAAGCGGCTGGCGAGCGCTCCCCCGCCGGTGCCGCTGCCGTCGCTGCTCACCGAGCGGGAGCGGGCGTACTACCTGCAGGGCACCTTCTTCAACACCGCCGTGGTACAGACGTCGGAGGCGATGGCCCATCTGCTGCTGGCCCTGGCCACGCACCAGCCGGTCCAGGAGCGGCTGCTGTCCGGCGAGAAGGACGCCGACTACCTGGACCATGTCATCAACGAGACGCTCCAGCACTTCCCGCTGTTCGGCGTCGCCCACCGCATCACCACCGGGGAGATCCCCCGGGCCGGGAGACCCCCGATACCGACGGGCTCGGTCCTGCTGTTCAACTACCCCGAGTATCAGCGGTCGGGAGCCACCTCCCCTCACCGGTTCGACCCCGGCCGCTGGCTGTCCGCGGACACCCGGCCCGCCGCCTTCATCCCGTTCGGCGTGACCGCCAACCGGCCCTGCCCGGCCCGTGGTTTCGCCGTACTGACCATGCGGGTCGCGGCCGAGGAGGTCCTGCGGCGCTTCCGGCTGGCGTCCACGGCCGAGCACACCCGGTCGCTGCCCAGCCGCGGCCCCTGTCTGCTGATCCCGCATGCCACCCGGCGGACCCCGGTGGCCTGGGGACCGGCCAGGCGGGCGGCGCGGCTCGCGGGGATGCGGCTGGGCGACCGGTGGGGGGCGATCCCCCGCAGCCTCACCCAGCTCGTGCTCGGTGGCTACATGGTGTGGGACGCCCGGCGCCAGGGGCTCTGCCGGAACCACTTCGCCACGGCGTCCGCCGACTCCGCCGCACCCGCCGTCGCCGGCAGTCGACGAGGAGGGTGAGACGATGACTCCCACAGAGCTCGCCCCCGCCTTCTTCATCGCCGCCGTGGTGATCCTGCTGACCTGCCGTCTGGTGGTGCTGGTGACGGGCCGGTTCGGCCAGCCGCCGGTGGTCGGGGAGATGATCGCCGGCGTGGTGCTCGGCCCGTCGCTCTTCGGGCTGGTGGCGCCGGGCGCGTCGGACGCGGTCTTCCCGCCGGAGCTCAAGCCGGTGCTGTACGTGGCCGGGCAGATCGGCCTGGTGGCCCTGATGTTCCACGCGGGCTACGAGTTCCGGGCCCACGCCGGGAAGGGGCTGGCCGGAACCGCGGTGGTGATCTCCTCCGCCGGGGTGGTGATCCCGCTGCTGCTGGGCGTGGGGCTGACCCTCGCGTCCCACGACCACGTCCCCATCTTCATCGACGGGGTCTCGGTCTGGGTGACCGCGGCCTTCGTCGGGGTCGCCCTCGCCATCACCGCCTTCCCGATGCTGGCCCGCATCATCACCGAGCGGGGGCTGTCCGGGACCCGCTTCGGCTCACTGTCCCTCGCCTCGGGGGCCACCGATGACGCGGTCGCCTGGCTCCTGCTCGCCGGGGTGCTGAGCGTGGCCTCGGAGGAGTCCGGGCCGATCGTGAAGGCGCTGGGCGGTTCGCTGGTCTTCGTAGCCGTCCTGCTCCTGGTGGGGCGGCGTCTGCTGGCATGGATCGTCACCAGGCCGGGGCTGAGCGACGAGACCCGGCTGATGTTCACGGTCGCGGTGCTGTTCTGCGGCGCCTGGTTCACCGACATCATCCAGCTCTACGCCGTCTTCGGGGCGTTCTCCGTCGGTCTTGCCATGCCCCGCCACGAGGCGTCGGAGCGGGTGGTGCGGACCGTCCAGGGAGCGACCCAGGTCATCTTCGTGCCGATGTTCTTCACCTACTCCGGTCTCAACACGCGCTTCGACGTGTTCGCCGACCCGGCCGTGATGGCCTTCGGCGCGGCCTGCGTCGTGGTCGCGTCGGCCGGAAAGTTCGGCGGCTGCTGGGCGGCCGCCAAACTGTGCGGGGAGCCGAGTGCGGTGGCGGTCAGGATCGGCGCCCTGATGAACGCGCGCGGGCTGATGCAGCTCATCGCGCTCAACATGGGGCTGTCGGCCGGGATCGTCGGTGATGAGCTGTTCGCGGCGCTGGTCCTGGTGGCCCTGGTGACCACGGTGATGGCGGTGCCGGTGCTCAGCTGGCTGGACCGCCGGGACGCCAAGTCCCCGGCGGCCGGGGAACCGAGCGGCGCCGCGGCGGCGGTGCCGGCCGGGAGCTGAGCGCCGCCTCCGCACGGGAGACGTCCCGGCATGCCACGTGCATGCCGGGACGTCGTGGCGCGTCAGACGGGGTGGACGGCCCGACCCGGCTCGGCGGGGACCAGTGCTCCCCCGCCGAACGGGCGGCCCCGTACCGTCACGCCGTCTCCGGCGGGCCGGTGACCCGCGACAGCAGCGCCCGCTTGTCCGGCTTTCCGCTCGGCGCCACGGGCACCTCGGCCACGACGGTGACGGTGGCGGGGACACTCGCCTCCCCCAACTCCGCCGCGACGAGGGCGCGCACGGCGTCGAGGTCCGGTTCACGGCCCCCCGCCGGGACGACGAAGGCGTGCGCGGCCTCGCCGGTGCGCTCGTCGGGCGCGCCCACCACATATGCCTGGTCGACATCGGGATGGGCCGCCAGCGCCCGTTCGATCGCCCCGGCGTAGTGCACGATCGCGTTCACGATGACCACGTCCCGCGCGCGCCCGGTGAGCCGCAGAAAGCCGTGGTCGTCCAGGTGTCCGACATCGCGGGTGCGCACCCACCCCGCCCGCAGGATCTCCCGGGTCTGCTCCTCGTCCTTCCAGTAGCCCGCCATCGCGGAGTCGGTGCGCACCCATATCTCGCCGGTGGTCCCGGCGGGCACCGGCCGCCCCTCGGGGTCGCGGACACCGATCTCCACCCCGGACCACGCCCGGCCCACCGAGTCGTACACCTGGTCCGGCCACTCGGTCATGTCGTCCGGGGTGAGCAGGGTGAGCATGCCGGTCTCCGTCTGCCCGTACCCCTGGTGGACCACCGGGCCCAGCCGCCGGGCCGCCTCCGCGAGCCGGTGCGGGGCGAGCGGGGACCCGGCCACGAGCAGCACCCGGAGGCTGCCGGTGTCGACGCGGTCGGTGCGCAGGACGTCCAGCACATGGTGCAGCCGGGGCACGGTCATCAGACACGCGGTGATCCGGTGGCGCTCGAAGACCTGAGGGAAGACGAGCGGCGGATCGGGGATGACGGCGGTGCCGCCACCCAGCAGGCAGACCCCGAGATGCTCGAAGATCACCGCGCTGGTCAGGGTGCCGAAAAGCAGGTATCGCTCATAGCCCGCCGCGAGCCGCGCGGTCCGCTCGGTCCAACGCGCGGGCTGCCACCCCCAGTTGAGGGCGAGCGAACGGTAGGTCTGCGTACAGCCCTTGGGGCGTCCGGTGCTGCCGCTGGTCAGTGTCACCATGGCGATGTCGTCGGGACGGCCCTGGGCGGTCAGCTCCCCGGTGGCCTTCGGGTGGGCGTCCAGGAGGTCCGGCCCCAGCCGCAGCACGGTCACCCCGCCCGCCGCGTCCAGCAGCTCGGGGGTCGCACCGGTCTCGTCGGCCACCAGGGCGTCGATTCCATCGGAGAGGACGTACACGAGATGGGCCGGGGTCATGCCGGGCCGCAGCCCGGTCACCCGGCAGCCCAGCAGGTAGGCCGCCATGAGCACCGCGAACCCCTCGGGCGTCACATCGGTGGCCACCGCGACCGACCGCCCCGGGCCGAGTCCGGCCGCCCGCAGCCCGTCGGCGCACCGGCCGATCAGCTCCAGAACCTCGCCGCGGGAGAGGACGCGCGACCGGTGTTCGAAGGCTGGCAGCTCCGGCCGTGCGCGGAAGGCGTCGATGAGGGCCTGGGGGAAGGGCGCCGGGATGGGCTCGGCGTCGCCGTGGGGGGCTCTGTGACCGGACGCTCCGGTTAACGTGTCCATGTGCGGCTCCGTTCGGGGGGTGTGCCCACTGGGACGGGGTGGATCACCCGACACGATACGGCGGCGCGGGCCCGCCCGAGCCGGAGTTCGGGATCATAGGCGGCGGCGTGGCACACCCGGCGGCGTCCGCCGCTCCTCCCGGCGCCCGTACCCCGTCACGCGGTCATTCACCACGCCAGACGTTGTCGAAGGCCGCTTCCTCGATGGCCCGCCGCTGCCGTTCGGCTTCCAGCTCCATCACGGCGTCGTTGACGGCGGCGAGCACGGTCACGGCCGCGTCGCCGGCCGCACCCGCGGCGTCTCCGGCGGGCTGCTCACGGACGCCGATGGCCGCCGCGAGGGAGGCGAGGACGGGCTCGTCCGAGGCCCAGCGGTCCATCGCGTGGCGGCGGGCGGCCGAGTCCACCGGCACCGCCTCACCGGCGCGGAGCGGCAGCCAGCCGTGGCGTCGCCGGGTGATCTGTCCCGCGGACTCCAGGGCGTCCAGATAGGCCGGGGACAGACCGCGGCCTCTGCGCCACAGCCAATCGCCCACCGGCTCGTACGGCGGCCGGCCGACGAACGACGACGCGGCCTCGTCCAGCAGGCGGTCCCCGGTCGGCGGGCACAGGCCCGGCACGATGCGGTCGTCCTCGATCCCGAGCGCCTCGGCGTCGAGGAGGTCGATCAGCTCGGCTCCCGCGAGCGCGAGCGACAGATCGCCCCGCTCCAGAGGGCGCATGGGCGCCACGTCCAGGGTGACGATCAACAGGTCCCGCGGTGTGGTCATGAAGCGCTCCGCTCGCCGTCCCTCAGCAACGATACGTCCCAAGCGCGGGGCTGTCCGCCGACGTGTCCTGCGGTGTCCGCCCTGTCACCGGCCGCTCAGGAGCCGGTCGCACCCCACGTGTGGGCCAGCGCGGCGGCCTCGCCACGCGAGGTGACCCCCAGCTTCTCCAGGATGTTCGCCACGTGGAACTTCACGGTCGACTCGCTGATGTGCAGCTCCTGGGCGATCTGCCGGTTGCGCCGCCCGCGGGCCAGCCGCTCCAGCACCTCCAGCTCGCGCGCCCCCAGGACGTACAGCGGATCCTTGCGGGCCGGCTGCGGCGGGCCCAGCGGCACGGTGGCCGTCACCAGGGTGCCCCACTCCGGGACCGCGTCCACGTCCAGCCGCCCGCCCAGCGCGGACAGCCGCTCCCCGACCCGGCGGGCGTCCAGCGCGGTCCGCCTCAGGACGCCGGGGCCGTCGTCCCGTACGGTGGCACGCAGCTCGCCGTCGCCGACCTTCCAGCCGACGTGGACGCGGCGCACCGGGTGCGGCGCACCGTCCTGGCCCGGTCCCTGCTCGTCGAGCATGGCGTGCACCACGGCCCGCACCACCGCGCGGGCCGTATTGGCCACATCGGCGGGGAGCAGCCGGTCGGCGCCCTCCTCCGTGCCGGGCGGGCCCAGGTCGAGCCGTACGGCCAGGCCGCGCAGCACCGGGCGGAGTGACTCGGCGAGCCGGGCGAAGGCATCGCCGGCCGACTCCTCCACCAGCGCCTGATCCCGGTCGGTCCGGTCACGCAGTTCGGCCAGGGCGGTGACGGCGAGGTCCACCGCGCGGGCCCGGGCGGTCGGGTCGTCCAGATCGCGTCGGCGCAACACGCCGAGCAGGGCGGACAGGGCGGCACCGTGGGCGTCCACGAGCTCGGCGATGGCCGTGGCCCGGGCCGCGGCCGCGGCCCGCGACTGGGCCAGCGTCCCGGGGACCGCCTCCACCGCCATCCGGTCGCGGTGCGCGGTCACCAGGTCCCACAGGGTTCGGGCGGCCGCCACGGACCCGGCCGGGACGGGGGTCTCCTCGGTGATGACGAGGACGAGCAGCGCGCCCCGTTCGGTGGCGTCGCTGTACAGGGCCAGAACGGGCACCTCGGCCCCCGCCATCCGCGCCCGGCCCTGCCAGCTTCCCTCGGCGCGCGCCGCCGGGGAGAGGGCGGCCATCTCGACGGTGGTGATGGCCGATCCGGGGTCGCCGGGCGGGTGTCCATGGGTCTTGAACGGTGAATGCGGGCAGTTGCCGGAGAGCTCGGCCAGCGCCCGGTGCGGAATCGCCTCGGAGAGGGCATCCGACAGGCGCGGCAGGATCTCGCCCAGGGGCGCCCGGATCACATCGACTGCGGCCGTGAGGTCCATGTCCGTCAGCGTAATGGGCCCTCCTCGCGGCCCCGGCCGTTCCTTCGGCCAGGCGGAACTGGCCGAAGGAACGGCCGGGGAGGGGCATGTCCCGGCCGAGGATGGCGTTGTCGCTACAAACGCCCCCTTGACGGGGCTGACGGGAGTGAGAGAGATGAAGGCGATCGTCTACGCGGAGTACGGCGGCCCCGAGGTGCTGGGGCTGAAGGAGACGGAGGAGCCCCATCCGGGTCCCGGGCAGGTGCGGCTGAAGGTCATGGCCGCCGGCGTGAACCCGATCGACTACAAGATCCGCCGTGGCTGGATGCCGCAGATGGGTCCCGCCGCGTTCCCCGCGATCCCCGGTACGGAGGCGGCCGGGATCGTCGACGAGGTCGGCGAGGGGGTCACCGGTTGGTCGGTGGGCGACGAGGTGCTGGGCTGGACGGACACCGGCGCCTACGCCCCGTACGCCCTGGCCACCGATGTCGCGCCCAAGCCCGCCGGGCTCGACTGGGAGACGGCCGCCGCGCTGCCGGTGGCCACCGAGACCTCGGCACGCGTCCTCGACCTGCTGCGGCTCGCGGAGGGCGAGACGCTGCTGCTGCACGGGGCCGCCGGTGCGGTCGGCGGGGTCGGCGTCCAGCTCGCGGTGGCCCGGGGCGCCACCGTCATCGGCACCGCCTCCCCCGCCAACCACGACTATCTGCGCTCGCTCGGCGCGATCCCCGTGGCGTACGGCGAGGGTCTGGCCGAGCGGGTGCGCGCGGTGGCCCCGGGTGGTGTCGACGCCGTCTACGACGCGGCCGGCCAGGGCGCCCTGCCCGTCTCGATCGAGCTGCGGGGCGGCACGACCGACCGCATCGTCACCATCGCCGACCCCACGGCCGCCGATCTCGGTGTCACGTTCTCCGGAGGCGGCGGCAACCGCCCCCTGGAGGCCATCGCCGGCTACGCCCGGCTCGCCGCGGAGGGCGGGCTGCGGGTGCCCGTCGTGCGGAGCCTCCCGCTCGCGGACGCCGCCGAGGCCCATGAGCAGAGCGAGACCGGCCACAGCCGCGGCAAGCTCGTTCTGCGGCCCTGATGGGCGCTGCCCGCATCTAGGGGGCCGCGTTCAGCAGGTCGAGTGCGCTGTGCTGTCGCGCCGCGTCGGTCTTGTCCAGCGGTCCTGACCAGCGCAGTCCGTACTGGTCCAGGGCGTTGCGGTCGGCGGCGTAGGCGCGGTCCGCCTGCCGTTTCAGATACGCCGTGAAGGGGTGGTCGGGCAGGGCCGCGTCCAGCTTGGCCAGCCCCCGCACATGGGCGCCCTTGAACGACGGGCCGTCGGCGCCGCAGTCGCCGGTCTCGCAGGGGTCCCTGAGGATGCCGTCGGCCGTGTTGAGCTGGGACGACGTGGTGGCGGCGGTGCCGATACGGCGGGCCGCATCCAGCACGGCACCATCACCCGTGGCCTTGTGCAGCTCGGTGAGGCCCCCGAGCAGAACGCCCTGGTTGTAGGACCAGACCGCTTGGCCGTTGTTCTTGCAGGTGCCCAGGTCGATGCCGTCGTTGACCAGGTTCGAGCCGTTCACCATGCCGGTGCCCTGGAACCAGCTCCACTCCGCCTTCGCCCGCTGGAGATAGGCGGTGTCGCCGGGGATCCGGTTGTGCAGGGCGGCGTTCAGTTGGAGGTAGAGGGAGTTGGCGATGGCGTTCTTGTAGGTCTTCGCGGTGCTCCACCACACGCCGCCGCCACAGGTGGAGTCCCAGTAGGAGGCCATGTAGTCGGCGTCGGCGCGGGCGGTGGCGAGATAGCGGGAGTCCCCGGTGAGGTCGTAGGCCGCCACCCAGGCCAGGCCCCACCAGCCGGTGTCGTCGATGTAGTCGTTGCGGAACTGCCCGCCCTGCGCACCGAGGTTGAGGTCATAGGTGCGGGCGATGGCGTATTCATAGCTGTGCATGCCCGTGACGCGGATGTTGTCGATGACGGCCGTGAGGGCGTTGGCCGAGTTCCACCAGCCGGTGGTGGAGAACAGCCCGGTCCCGTAGGAGTAGAACGCCATCTGCGCGGTGGCGGCGGCCGTACGGCGGTCCCACGCGTTCCAGGTCGTACGGGCCCAGGGCGTACAGGCGATGTCGGGGCGGTCACCGGCCTTGCCGCAGGCCCGCAGCGCGCCGACGCCATGGGCGCCCCAGTCGTCCACGTTGTACATGAGGGTGCGCCAGCCCCGCTGCCCGGACGGGACGGCGGTGTTTCCGAGGCGGCTGCCCGAGGACCAGCTCCGGCCGCCGTCGAACGAGCGGTCCAGCCATACCTCGTCGCCGGGGCTGCCGTTGTCGATGGAGGCCCAGCCCATCGCGTCGGCGTCGTCGAAGTGCAGGGCGATGGACCGGGAGAAGAGGGTGGCGGTGACGGGGTTGCGGCTCTGCGGGGCGAGCGCCGGGTCACGGGCGTCGCAGTACTTGTTGCAGATGGTGGCGGACGGCGCCGCCTCGGCCGTGGCCGGGAGCAACTGAGGGGCCAGCAGGGCGAGTGCTCCGGTGGCGAGGGCGGCCAGGCGGGTGCGCAGCGGTCTGGTGCGTCTCATGCCGTGCCTCCTGCCGGTCTAGTTGAAGGGGTCCAGGGTGATGGACGCCTGCTGCGGATTGCCGTCGTGGACGAGCGACTCGTGCTGGCCGACGTCGTCGAAGGCGAAGGCGTACGCCTTGCCGTCGGCCATCTGGGCGTGGATCGCACGGGCGTAGTGATTGGTCACGGCGTCGGTGTAGAACCCGGCGTCACTGGTGTCGGGCTGGTTGGAGTTGGTGAGCAGGGTCGTGCGGTTGTAGCCGGCGCACAGGGTCCGCGAAATCGGGCCGCGCACCTCGTCGTTGGGTGCGTCCAGGCGCTTGTAGCAGCCGAAGACGGAGTCGGAGTCCGGCTTCTGGAAGCTGGTGACCACGGCTCCGGCGCCGTTGGTGAAGTTCATGACGTCGCCGGAGACCCGACCGAAGTACTTGGTGTTCGGCCGGTCGGCGAAGGGCGTGACCGTCAGGGTGGAGCTGGTGTACTTCTGCCACACCCGGTTGATGTAGTTGTCCATCGTGTTCGCGGGCAGGCCGCCCGCCTCGATGCCGTGCCCTGGCGCGAGGGCCCGCAGGAGGGTGCCGTCCGGGCGGGTCTGGATGAGGCCCGCCCAGCCGCCCGGCTGGGCGCGCAGTGCGTTGAAGACGCCGTTGTAGCCGCCGGGCTTGAGATGGCCGGCGCTCTTCACGCCGCCGTCGCCGCCCTGCACGCCCACCACGTACGGCGCGGAGAACATGTCGACCTGGGTGCTGTTGATGTACAGGCCGGAGTCGTCGAGGGTGAACTCGCTCCAGTTGAACAGGATGTTCCTGTTGGGATCGGAGGGGTTCTGCACGGCGGGCTGCACCAGGCCGCCGGTGGTGAGCCGGAAGTCCAGCTTCTGGCCGTAGGAGAAGTAGACCCGGCCGGAAAGCTTCGGGATGCGGATCGTCAGGGCCTGGCCGCCCGCCGGACCGGCGATCGACGCGTCGGGGGCCGGGGTCGGCGGGTTGCCGCCGGCGGGCCAGGGGTGGAAGGTCCCGGAGGCGTCGGCCCAGCCCTGCTGCCCGGTCGAGAGCAGGGTGCCGATCGTGTAGACGTAGATCTGGTCGCCGCGCCCGGAGTTGTTGGTGAACTTCAGCGGGATCGTGCTCGGCACGGCCGTCCGGGCGGACGCCTCGGGGGCCAGCGCGGTCATGCCCAGGGCGAGCAGCAGGGCTGATGCCCAGCAGGGCAGGGTCCGGAATCGGGTGGAGACGCGTCTGGACATACATCACCTCTCGCGCGGCGGCACGGCCGCGTCAGCGGGGGGAACGGGGGGCTCATGGTGCTGAGGGTGCGGGGTCATCATGGCAGTGAACATGACACTGGTCTAGACATACTCATGTACATACCGACATCACGGCCAACATCACGACCGACATCGGCGCATGGCCGCCCGCCGACTCGGCCGCACTGCGCCAACCTGGACATCCAGGCGTAAAATCGACATCGTCCGCACTAGGAGCGGAGGCATCACATGACCGAGCCAGCCCCCTCCCACACCGAACACAAACGGGAAACCGGCCACCCGGACGTGCCGTGGACGACCCCCTCGCAGGCCGAGGGCGAGCGCGACGACGAGCGGGACACCGGCCACCCCGACGTACAGAGGACGACTCCCTCACAGGCCGAAGGGGAACGGTGGGATTAGCCACCACCCCTCTCGGCACCCGGGCCCGCCTGCCGGTGATCTCCCACCGGTCGGCGGGCCCAGCCATGCGGGCGGGCGGAGCGGACCTGGGCGGCGACTATCCTGACCGGGGAGGCGAGATGGCACGCGCGACACAGACCGCCGGGACGAGCGGCACCGACCGACCGGCACCACGCCACCACGGCAACCGCCACGGGCGCAGCGAGCAGGCCCGGCTGGCGGTGCTGAACGCGGCGGACGATCTGCTGGCCGAGAAGGGTTTCGCGGGCGTCACCATGGAGGGCATCGCCACCCGGGCCGGGGTCGCCAAGCAGACGATCTACCGCTGGTGGAGCGCCAAGACCGACATCCTCATGGACGCCCTTCTCCAGGATGTGGCCGAGGACCTGCCCGTGCGCGACCGCGGTGATCTCGCCCTGGACCTGCGCAGTTATCTGTGCGACCTGGCCGGGTTCCTCAGCGCGTCCGACGCCGGCGCCGTATTCAAGGCCCTGGTCGCCCAGGCGCAGCACGATCCGGCGTTCGCCCGGGACTTCCGGTCCCGGTACCTCGACGACCAGCGCCGCCGCGACCGCCTCCCGCTGGAACGGGCCATGGAGCGCGGGGAGTTGCCGCCCGGCCTGGACCTGACCGCCGAGACCGACCAGCTCATGGGCCCCCTCTACTACCGGGTGCTGGTGACCGACGAACCTATCGGCCAGGACTTCACCGACCGGCTCGTGGACGCCTTCCTCCACCGCCACGGACTGACGCCACCGGCGAACGGCTGACCGCGCGAAACACCCGTCCGGACGGAGTCACCGCACGGGCGAGGCCGTGACCGCCGGTGCCGGGAGGCCGTGCACCGGGAGACCGTCCAGGAACAGGGCCCCCGCGAGCAGTGCGGCGCTTCCGCGCGGCGCGATGCCCAGCTCACGCAGGTCCGCGTCCAGCGCCGCCAGGGCGGCGGCTCCCTCGGGCGTTGCGGCGCCGCCCGCCTCGAGCACGGCATGCGCCCCCTCCTTGACCCGTCGGAGGCCCGGCGGACCCGCCCGGTACAGCGGGCCGGTGTCCTGGAGGGTGCTCATCACGGTGAGCAGCGCGTCCAGGCGCGCCTGGGTCTCGGTGGCCCCCGCCGCACGCGCCCGGGACAGGGCGTCCAGGGCGCGGCGCACATGGGGAAAGGCGGCCCGGCCCTCACCGCGCACCCCCGGCGCTCCGTAGGTGGCCGAGACATGCGAGCCCGGTGAGGGCCGGCGCGGTGCGCCACGGTCGGGGTGGTCCGCGATCCGCTTGGCGGTGGCGGTCACCTCACCGGGCCCGGCGCCGGGCCGCAGCGCGGCGGCCGCCACCAGCAGGCCCATCACCCACAGCGCGCCATGGTGAAGGGGGCCGGTGGCCGCGCCGCCACCGGCCCGTGCCATCGTCCACTCGGCGCAGCGGCCGATGGCACCCAGCTCCTCGCGCAGCGCCCGGGACGGCTCCCCGGGACGGCGGGCGGCGGCGGCCATGGCCGCGAACCCGGGCGCCAGCGCCTTGGCCGACCAGCGCAGTGCGAGCAGATCCGCACCGGTGGCGCGGGCCTGCAGATCGCGGGTGTCGGCGAGGCCCGGTTTGGGCGTCAGCTCCGCCTGGGCGATCAGGGCGAGCACGGCGGCCCGTGCCAGTGCCTCATCCGTGGAGCGCGTCATGGGCATGCCCGGAGGCTAGACGGCGAACCTTTCAGAGAGATGGGACGTTCCTGTGGCCCGGCTGTGCGGCGTGGTCAGCCCGTGGTGGACACGGGCCGCGCGGTGCCGCTCCGCGGGGTGCGCCGCGCGGTACGCAGGCCGGTGAGGCCGATCATGACGGTGGCGAACAGTGCGGTGGCGGCGAACACGGTGAAGCCCCAGTCCTGCGCCTCGTCAGCGACGAGCCGGCCGCCGAGCCAGGGCCCGAAGACGGCGCCGAAGCGGCCCATACCGGAGGTCCAGCCGACGGCGGTGGCGCGGTTCTCGGCGGTGGAGCGTCCCGCGACGGTCGCGTAGACCATGGTCTGGGCGCTGAAGAGCCACAGACCGGTCAGGAAGACCACGAGGTAGGTGAGCGCCGGCGGCATATGGATGCCGAGCAGATAGATGCCGATGGCGGTGCAGCCGAACCAGACGGCCGCGACACGGGCGGCGCCGAAGCGGTCGGCGATGCGTCCGGCCACCAGCATGCCGACGATGCCACCGAGGTTGATGACGATGAGGAAGGACAGGGCGGAACCGAGTTCATACCCCTGGCCCCGCATCATGGTCGGCAGCCAGGTGCTGACGCCGTAGACGAGGAGCAGCCCGCCGAAGGAGGCGCACCAGAACAGCACGGTCCTCCTCCACTGGCCGTCGCGGAACAGCGCGGTCAGGGCGTGGCGGCGGTCGTGCGGGGTCGCGGGAGCCGGTGCGGTGGCGGGAGCCGGTGCGGTGGTGGGGGCCGGTTCGGTGGCGGGAGCCGGTGCGGTGGTGGGGGCCGGTTCGGTGGTGGGCAGCTCGACTCGGTAGCGGTCGGCGAGCCGGCAGGCCTCGTCGGTGCGGCCGCAGGCGATGAGGAAGCCGAGGGATTCGGGGAGGAACATCGCCACCAGCGGTACGGCAATGACCAGCGGGGCCAGCCCGACCCAGAAGGCGGAGCGCCAGCCGAACGGCTCCACCAGCCACAAGCCCAGCAACGCCGCCAGGATGCCGCCCGCCTGATGGGCGGTCATCAACAGCCCGATCATGAGGTTGCCGCGGCCGCGCGGGGCGTATTCGGCGACCAGGGTGATGGTGGTGGGCAGCAGGCCGCCGAGTCCCAGCCCGGCGACGAACCGGGCGACGCCGAAGACACCGAGGGTGGGGGCCATCGCACACACGGCGGAAGCCAGGGAGAACACCGTGGTACAGCCGATGATCACCTTCTTGCGTCCGATCCAGTCGGTGACGGTGCCCGCCGACAGGGCACCCAGGAGCATGCCGAAGGTGGCGTAGCTGCCGAGGTCACCGGCCCGGCCGGGGCTCAGCCCGAGGTCGGGGTCGTCGAGCATGCCGGGCAGCACGGCGCCGTAGACGAACAGATCGAGGCCGTCGAAGAGGACGACCGTCCAGCACAGCGCGACCACGAGGGCGGCGAGTGCCATGCCGCGCGAACGGGCGGCGGGGGTGAGTGAGGAGGACATGGCATTCCTCTCGTCGTGGAGGCGTGTCCTGCGGGCGGGGTCCTTTGTGCGCGTCCTGCGGGCGGGTTCGGGGGTGACCGGTCAGTCGACCGGCGGGGTGCCGTGGGTGTGGAAGGACTCGATGGTCTTCAGACCCCACGCCTGGCCCTTGGCGCGCTCGGCCTGGGTCCAGGTGATCAGAGGCCAGTCGGGGGCCAGGATCAGGCGGGTGAGCGGGTTGCACAGTTCGACGCGGTTGCCGCCCGGCTCGTAGACGTAGAGGAAGAACGTCTGCTGGATGGCGTGCTTGTGGGGGCCGGTCTCGATGTGAACGCCGTTGTCCAGGCACAGATCGGCCGCGCGCAGGATGTCCTCACGGGTGTCGGTGGCGAACGCGATGTGGTGCAACCGGCCCCGCGAGCCCGACCAGTCCTCGGTGTAGACGATGTCGTAGGACTTGTTGGTGAACGTCAGCCACTGGGCGGCGAGCCGTCCGCTGTCGAGGACGATCTGCTCGGTGGGGCGGGCACCGAGCACATCGCGGGTGAAGGCGGCGTTGGGCGCGACGTCGGAGGCCAGGAAGTTGACGTGGTCCAGGCGGCGCACCCCCACGCCGTGGGCGGGTTTGGCCTGGGGCTGGTTCTTCAGTCCCGGCTTGAGCTCGGGCGGCGCCTCGTACCACTCGGTCTCCCAGTACAGGGCGAGTTCATGGCCGTCGGGGTCGCTGGTGACATAGAGCGGGCCGATACCGGGTTCGTCCTCGACCCAGCGCCCGGGGAAGCCGGCGGCCTCGGCCTCCTTCACCCGGCGGTGGAGGGCTTCCGCACCGGCCGCGCGCAGGGCGGTGCGGCGGATGCCCGGCGTCGGGTGGGCGGTGAGGGTCAGGCTGTGGTGTTCGTAGTCGTCCCAGGTCCGCAGGTGGACCGAGTCGCCGGAGCGGCCGTTCTCGGTCAGGCCGAGGATGGTGGTGAAGAACCACAGACTGCGGTCGGGGTCGGGGGTGAGCAGTTCGACATGCCCGAGGTGGGCGATGTCCCCGAGCGGCGGGGTCATCGGCAACTCCTTGAGAAGCGCGGGTGGTTGGGGAATGGGGGGTAACGGGGGAAGGCATGGTGGTGCCGAAGAGGAGAGGTGAATGTGGGCGCGACCGGGCGCCAGGGTGGGGCGCGACCGGGCGCCGGTGTGGGCGCCACACGCCGCCGGATCAGGCGGGCCGGGGAAACACCGTGCCGTCGAAGATCTTCCGCGCGGTGCGCACAACCGCCGTACCCCGTGCCACGGGAGTGGCTCCGTTGTCCACGGCCGTGTCGATGTCCAGGAAGCCGGTGGGGTGTTCGATGCGCAGCCGCTCCCCCCTTGCCGGGAGCCGGGCCACGTCCTCGCCGACGTTTCCCTCGACGCACAGCCCGGCGGCGACACTGGCGGCTCCCAGGACGCCGATCGCCGTGTGGCAGCGGACCGGGATGAAGGTGCGGGTCATCACGGTGCCACCGTGGGCGGGCGGGGCCAGCAGGCTGAGCTTGGGCACGGTCGTGGCGCTGACATCGCCCAGGCCCATCAACCGGCCCGCCTCCCGCCGGATCTCCTGGAGCCGGGCGCCGAGCACCGTGTCCGCCTCCAGCTCCCCGGGGTCCTCATAGCCGGTGACGTTCAGGGCGGACGCGGCGATCAGTACGGTCGGCATGCCGTTGTCCACGCAGGTCACCGCGGTGCCGTCGACGAGGTCACGGGCGTGGCCGGTGGGCAGCAGCGGGCCGCTGCCCTGCTGGAAGCCGATCACCAGCGGGGCAGCGGATCCCGGTACGCCCGAGATCTCGGCCGAGCCGGTGTAGTCGACGCGCCCGTCAGGGGTGGGCACGGTCACGGTGGCGTGGTCACCGCTGTTGACCATCCTGATCCGCACCGGTGTCCGCCCGTCCCGGGCGGCGGCCAGGCCACGTTCCACGGCGAAGGGGCCGACCCCGGCCAGGAGGTTGCCACAGTTCTGCCGGTCGGAGACCTCCGCCCGGTCCACACCGATCTGCAGAAACAGATAGTCGACATCGGCGTCCGGGTCCCGGGAGGCGGAGACGACGGCCACCTTGCTGGTGAGGGGATGAGCTCCGCCGAGGCCGTCGACCTGCCGTGGATCGGGGCTGCCCATGATCCGCAGCAGCAGATCGTCACGGGCACCGGGGTCGGACGGCAGGTCCTCCGCGAGGAAATAGGCGCCCTTGGAGGTGCCGCCGCGCATCAGCATGCAGCGCACCCCCTCCGGCCCGCTCATGAGACGGCCCCGCCGCGGGCGTGCGCGGCATGCTCGGCGTACGGCTGGTACCGCACCCCGAGCCGGTCGAGGGTCTCCCGCAACCCGTAGCGGTCCAGGCCCAGTTGCCCCTCGGCGAAGGCGGCCCGGGCGGCCTCCTCCTTCGCGGTGCGGGCCTTCGCCGCCTCGACGGCCGTGGCGGCGGACTCGCGCGGTACGCACATCACCCCGTCGTCGTCGGCGAGGATCACATCGCCGGGGCGTATGCACTGCCCGCCCACCACCACGGGCACATTGACGGATCCGGCCGTGGCCTTGACGGTGCCCTGCGCGCACACGGCCGCCGACCACACGGGGAAGCCCATCGCGCGCAGTTCGGCGGTGTCGCGCACCCCGGCGTCGATGACCAGACCGCGGACGCCGCGGTGGTGGAGCGCGGTGGCGAAGAGCTCGCCGAACATGCCGTCCGTGGACGGCGATGTGGTGGCGACGACGAGGACGTCACCCTCGGCGCACTGCTCGACCGCTGCGTGGATCATCAGGTTGTCGCCGGGCCAGCACAGCGCCGTGACCGCGGTGCCCGCGATGCGCACGTCCTGCTGGACGGGGCGCAGCCCGGGACCGAGGCATCCGGTGCGGCCCATGGCCTCGTGCACCGTGGCCACGCCATACGCCCCCAGGGCGTCCACATGGTCGGCCCCGGCGCGTGGCGGATCGGTGACGATCACACCGGCCGGCCGTGCGGCAGCGGGCGCGTCACCCGCGTTACCGTGCGTCATTGCTGATATCTCCTTGCTGGACAGGTCAGTGACCCACCCCGCGACGCGAGCCCCGCGTCATGCGGTCAAGGCGTCGACGCCGACGATTCACTCAAGGCGTCGATGACACTGGCGAGGTGGGCACGGACGGCCGCTTCGGCCGCCTGTGGGTCCCTGGCCCTGATCGCTTCGATCACGGCCAGGTGTTCACCCAGGGACCGCTGAGCACGCCCCGGCCGCAGCGCGAGCTGGAAGCGATGGCGCACCAGCTGTGCGTTGAGCCGCTCCAGCAGTTCCACCGCCACCTGCTGACCGGAGAACTCCCGGATGCGGGCGTGCAGTTGGTGGTTGAGGTCGGAGTAGGTCAGCGGTTCGCCGTCGGCGACCGCCTTGGACATCGCCGTGCCCAAGTCGGCCAGCTCGGTGAGCTGCTCCTCGCCGGCCTCGACAGCCGCCTTGGCGGCGCACAGCCCTTCCAGGACCATGCGGCATTCGGTGATCGCCACGGCCTCCTCCACGCTCACCACCCGCACCCGTGAGCCACGGTTGCGGATCCGCTCGACCAGCCCCTCGGACGCCAGATCGATCAGCGCCGCGCGGATGCTCGCCCGTGTCACCTCGAATTGCTCGGCGAGCTCGTTCTCCACCAGCCGCTGGGCCGGTGCCATCTCCCCGCGCAAAATCGCCTGCCGCAGCCGCTCCATCGCATGCTGCTTGGCCTGCTCTCCGGTGCCTGGACGAGCTTCCTTCGGCATCGTGTGCCCTCCCTGAGTGAGTGCCTGTCGAAGGTAAATCTAGGCCAACAAGATTGTCAACGATTCTGTTACCCATATTGGCGACATAGACCCGCCCGCATTCCCCCGATTCCGGTCTCGTGACAGGGGAAGCCGGGGTTGCTTGAATGGTGCGGCGGTTCCCCATCGGACCCTGTCGACCGTTGGAGCGTGCCCGTGCCTCTCTCGCGTCGTGCCCTCGTCTCCACGCTCCCGGCCGCCACGCTGTCGGCCATGGCCCTGCCGCTGCACGCACGGGCGGCGGGACGTCCGGCCACGTACGGCGAAACGGCGGACGGCGAAACGTCCGGCGCCGCTCACACCCGGCTGATCGACAACACCGTGGCCGTCTTCGCCGGAACGCGGGAGGTGGGCGCCCGCCCCGACGTGCGCGCCAAACTCGCCGCCATCGCCGCGACCGCCCGCTCCCGGCTCAACGCGATGGACCGCGCCGGGCAGGGCGAGCTCTTCGAGGGCCTCGCGCTGGGCACGAGCGATCCCAACCTGATCACCTCGTTCCAGTACCTCTACGAGATCGCCCTCGCCACCCGCACACCGGAAGGCGGCACACGTTCCGGACTGTATGGCGACACCGGTGTCCAGCGGCGCGTCATCGACAGCCTGATATGGCTCCACGAGCACTACTACGGCGACCAGTCGAAGGGCTACTACGGCAACTGGTTCACCTGGGAGATCGGCATCTCCACCCACGTCAGCAAGATCCTGGCGCTGCTCGTGGACCAACTCGCCGCATACCAACCCGAACTGGCCGCCACCTACGTCACCTCGATGGACGCGTATCTGCGCAATGGCAAGGCCGGTGACGTCGACCTCGACTCACGCTTCCACACCGGCGCCAACCTCGCCGACATCACCACCAACCGCATCCTCCAGGGTGCCGTACTCGGCGACGACGCCCGGATCACCAAGGCCATCGCCGACCAGTTGACCGTCCTGGCCACGATCGACCCGTACGCGCTGCGGCACGGTGTCACCGACGGCTTCTACGCCGACGGCTCCTTCATCCAGCACGCGTCCGTGGCCTACACGGGCTCCTACGGCAAGGGGCTGCTCACCCGCGTCGTGCAGACCCTCAAGATGCTCGACGGCACCGGCTACACCACCGACGACCGGCTGGTCCGCGTCGCCCAGGGGTGGGTGGTGGACGGCTTCGCGCCGCTGATCTTCGAGGGCTGGCTGATGGAGATCGTCAAGGGGCGTGGGGTGTCCCGCCCGGCGACGGGATACGCCGACGCGGCCGAGGTGGTGGAGGCCGTGGTGGGCCTGTCCGCCCACGCCACCGGCGCCGACGCCACGGCACTGAAGGGCTATGTCTCGTATCTGCGGCAGACCTCCAAGGCCACACTCGACCCTTCGGCGTTCGTGTCCCCGGTGAGCATCGCCCGCTACGCCGACATCCTCGCCGACTCCTCGATCCCGGCGCGGGACCTCGGCCCCGCCGAGCGCCATGTCGCGTTCAACGCGATGGACAAAACCGTCCACCGGCGCCCCGGTTACGCCTTCGCCCTGTCCCGCAGCTCGTCCAGGATCAGCCGATACGAGTACATGAGCGGCGAGAACCTGATGCCCTGGTTCCAAGGGGACGGCGCCCACCATCTGTATCTCTCCGGCCAGGACCAGACCCAGGCGTTCGGCATCGACTACCTCACCACCGTCCCGCCCCACCGCCTCGCCGGTGTCACCGCTCCCGTGGAGACCCGCCGCACCATCCCCGAGCTGTACGGCACGCTCTGGTACGACAACCCCGAGCGTGGCTTCACCTCCTCGTCGGAGGCGCAGAACACCTATGTCTACTTCCCGCGCGGCACCCACCCGTTCTCCGGTGGCGCCGCCCTGGGCGCGTACGGTGTGGCGGGGCTCGTCCAGTCCGACGACGTGGCGTACGCCGCGAAGCAGGCGGGCGACCTCCCCGACGACTTCGTGGTCTACCGCAACGCCGATGCCACCAAGTCGTGGTTCCTGTTCGACGACGAGATCGTGGTGCTGGCCGCGGGCGTCGGTGACGCCGCCGGGCGCGCGGTGACGACGACCCTCGACACCCGGATCGCCGCCCCCTCGGACACCCTCGCCCTCACCGGGCGGCTCCGCGGCGGTGCGCCCTGGTCCGGCACCGGCACAGCCCCGCTCGCCTGGCTGCGGTACGCCAATGCCACCCGGGCCGCCTCGGTCGGTTATGTCTTCCTCGACGGGCCACCGCCCACGGTCACGCTCGACACCGTCACCCGCAGCCGCCGCGCCGTCCGTCTGGCCAACCCCGACCTCCCGGTGACCAAACAGCTCTT
Source organism: Streptomyces violaceusniger Tu 4113 (assembly GCF_000147815.2). Lineage (NCBI taxonomy): Bacteria > Bacillati > Actinomycetota > Actinomycetes > Kitasatosporales > Streptomycetaceae > Streptomyces > Streptomyces violaceusniger. The sequence goes on from NC_015957.1 coordinate 5,924,320, forward strand.
CGCCGTCACGGTGGAGCGGCCGGCCGGGGCGCCGCACACCTCGATGGCGTACGCCCTCGTCCCGGGCGCCACCGAACGCCAACTGGGCACCTACGCCCGTCGGCCGCTCACCGTCCTGGCCAACACCACCCGGCTGCAGGCCGTGGCCCACCGGGGTCTGCGGATCATCGCGCTCAACGCCTTCACCCCCGGCACCCATCGCGCCGGGCGGCTGTCGGTGCGCGGACCCGGCTCGGTGCTCCTGCGGGAAGCCCGGGACGGCGCCTTGACGATCGCGGTGTCCGATCCGACCACCGAGCGCGACACGGTGTCGGTCGTCATCCGAGGCCGGAGGATGAGGGCCGTGGCGGCGGACGACGGTGTCCGGGTGGGCCGGGTGCCCGGCGGCACCCGGCTCGTCGTCACCACCCGCCACGCCTACGGCCGGAGCTTCACGGCGACGCTGCGCTGACCTGCGAGGCGCGCAGGTGCCGGGCGCCCGCGCGGACCGCCCACACGAATACGGCGAGAGCGAGGACGCCCACCGCCACGGTGTCGTACGGCGCGGGGAGGCGGGCGGAACCGCCGAAGGTGCCGAGCCACGACAGCACGGTCAGCGCGGCCAGATGGAAGACCAGCCAGGCGCCGCGCCGCAGCTCCTCCCCCAGGGACGCGCCGCCGTCCTCACGACGCTGCAACAGGAACAACACCGCGCCGACCAGCACGAAGGGCAGCGCGAGCCGCAGATCGTGCCAGCCCGACCAGTAGACGAACTCGCTGGCCACCACGAAGCTCACCGGTGCGATCCAGCGCACCCCCGGCACCCGCCCCTCGGCCCGGGTCACTCCCCGCTCGCGGTCGTGTGCCCGGAAGGCCGCGACGGCGACCGCAGAGGCCGCGTAGATCAGCAGATACATGTCCCCCATCACGCTCACGATGTCCTGCCAGCCGCCGAACGGCAGCATGAAGACGACGATGACCGCCAGGTTGAGCAGCAGCGCCCGGCGCGCCACCCCGGACCGGGGGTGGATGCGCATGAAGAAGCGGGGCAGCAGCCCGTTCTTGGCCAGGGCATAGGTATGGCGGGCGTCGATGGCCACGCCCACATAGGCCGATCCGCCCGGTGAGATCACCGCGTCGGCGTAGAGCAGCGTGGCCAGCCAGTGGAGATTGAGCACCAGGGCGAGCTGCCCGAAGGGCGATTCGAAGTTGACTCCCTTCCAGCCGTGGCCCAGCAGCGACTCGGGCACCGTGAACAGGAAGGCCAGTTGGAGCCCGAGGTAGACCAGCACGGCGAGGCCGATGCCGGTGAGCACCGCGGCCGGTACGGTACGGCGCGGATTGCGCGCCTCCCCGGAGAAGTCGAGCGGGGCCTGGAAGCCGTTGACGGAGTACACGATGCCGCCACCGGCGAGCGCGGTCAGGCAGGCCGCGTAGCCGTACGGCGCGAAACCGCCGTGATCCGTGAGGCGTCCGGAGTGGGTGCCGGACAGGAACAGCGCGACGATGGTGAGGACGGGGACGACAACCTTGAACACCGAGATGAGGTTGTTCAGCCGGGCGAATATTCGCACGGCGAACCAGTTGCACACCGTCAGCACGACGCTGAGCGCGACGGCCACGGCGAGGCCCGAGACGGTGAGTGTGCCGCCGCTGTAGAGCCCCGGCAGATAGTGCGCGGCGTACTGCATGATCGCGCTGATCTCGGCCGCCGTACCGCCCACCGAGAGCAGCACGGACCAGCCGATCATCGTGCCGACCAGCCGTCCGCTGGCGTACAGCGGCCAGCGCACGGTGCCGCCGCCCTCGGGGCGGGTGGCGCCGAGTTCCACCATGACCAGGGCGATCAGTGCGCACAGCGCCCCCGCCCCGATCCAGGACAGCAGGGCGGCGGGGCCGGCGGTCTGAGCGGCGTACATGGCCGCGAACAGCCACCCGGACCCCAGGATGTTGGAGAACCCGATCGCGGTCAGGCCCCAGAATCCGAGGTCCTTATGGAGTCGTCGCTCCTCGGCGAGCACCGCCGGGGCGGCGATGGACTCCGGTGGGTGGTTCTGCGGCACGTGGCTCGTCTCCTCGGTGGTGCACGAACATACAAAGGCCCAGCGTGCCATGCGGGCCGACGGGCGCCCCCGGCGCGCCCCGGAGCTCGGTGCGAGCCCATGGCCACGCACACGTGAAGCTCATGACCATGCCCGGCGATCGACGGAAAAACACGCCTCATCAGCGAGAAATCGCAGCATATCGGCCTGGGGCGTGTTCTCATGCTTCAGGTGTCCTCTCCCTCCCGCCGTGATGTCCTGCGGTCCGCGAGCGGTGCCGTGGCAGCCACGACGTGCGGCGTCGGCTGCGGCCACCACGCCATGTCCTCGTCGTCCAGACCGGCCGGTCTCACCGAGACCCCCTCCTCCGGTGCGGCCTCGGACCGGGCCACGCCCGCCGGACACGCACCGCGCGGACCGGTGCGCTTCCCCGGACTGCCACCCCAGATCGCCCACGGGCCAGGCGGCGGAAGCGCGGTGGCCCTCACCTTCCACGGCCAGGGGGACGCGGAGCTCGCCCGCTCACTGCTGTCCGAGGCCGAGCGGGCCGGGGCCCGGGTCACCGTCCTCGCCGTCGGCACCTGGCTCGACGAGCACCCGGAGCTGGCCCACCGGGTCCTGGACGGCGGCCATGAACTGGGCAACCACACCATGCGGCACCGCGCCGTCTGCGCGCTGCCCGCCGACGAGGCGTCCGCGGAGATCACCGAATGCGCCGACCGGCTGCGCCGCCTCACCGGGACCATCGGAAGCTGGTTCCGGCCGTCGCAGGCCCGTACCGCCACGGACCTCGTGACCCGTCTGGCGGCCCGCGCCGGGTACCCGCACGTCCTCTCCTACGACGTGGATTCCCAGGACTTCCAGGACCCGGGGCCGGACGCGGTGCGGGACACCGTCCTCGGCCAGGTCCGCGCCGGTTCCGTGGTCAGTCTGCACCTCGCCCACACCGGGACCCTGACCGCGCTGCCCGCGGTCCTCGAAGGTCTGCGCGGGCGCGGTCTGCGCGCGGTCACCGCGACGGAGCTGATGCACTCCGATGGCGTAGCAGCGACAGCGGGCCCCGGGATGCGTACCGAGACTGGGTGAGACGCCGGGCGGCCACCCGTGGTGTGCCCGTACGGGAGCGGAGGAGACCCCATGCACCACCGCAAGGATCTCGGACTGCTCGCACTGCGCCTCGGTGTGGGCGGGGTCCTGGTCGCGCACGGCACGCAGAAGCTCTTCGGCTGGTGCGGCGGCGATGGCCTGGAACGTACCGGCCAGGCCATGGAGGCGATGGGCTTCCGTCCGGGGCGGGCCAATGCCTTGGCGGCCGGGCTGGGCGAGGCGGGCGGCGGGCTGCTGCTCGCGCTCGGCTTCGCCACTCCCGTGGCCGGGGCGGCGGCCGCGGGGACGATGGCGGGCGCGGTGTCGGTGCACGCGCCGGCCGGGTTCTTCGCCCAGTCCGGGGGCTATGAGTTCGCGGCCCTGCTGGGGTGCTCGGCGGCGGCGCTCGGGATCTCGGGGCCCGGCCGCTACTCGCTCGATCACCTCACCCGCCATGTGCTGGACCAGCCGTGGCTGATCGCGACGGCGTTCACCATGAGCGCGCTGACGGCGGCCGCGGTGATCAGACGCCGGATCGCGGTGACCGCGGAGCGGGAGCTGGCCGAGGAGCAGGGGGTCATCGACGAACAGGAGCTCGCCGAGTAGGGCGCGCCCCTCCCCCTCGCCCTCGTGTATCACCTGTCCGGCAGGTGTCGCACGGCGTGCGAGGGTCGCACCCGTGCGCCATGGTGGATGCCAGGGCCCGGGAGCGGTCGCACGGGTGGAGGGTGCGGATGTTCGACAGGCGCAGCTTCGGGAAGATCGTCGGCGCGAGTGCGGTCGGCGCGCCGTTCGCCATCCGCACCACCGGCTCGGCCAAGGCCGCGGGGGACTCCCCGGAGGAGCGGCGGACACTGCCCGCGCGGCCGCATACGTCCTTCGCCGCCCTGCGGCAGATCAAGGCCGGGGAGCTGAACGTCGGCTACGCCGAGGCCGGGCCGGCCCATGGCCCCGCGGTCGTCCTGCTGCACGGCTGGCCCTATGACATCCACAGCTATGTCGAGGTGGCGCCCTTGCTGGCCGCCGAGGGCTATCGGGTGGTGGTCCCGTATCTGCGCGGCTATGGGACGACGCGCTTCCGGTCAGCCCGGACGTTCCGCGACGGCCAGCAGTCGGTGTTCGCCCTCGACCTCCTCGCCCTGATGGACGCCCTCGGGATCGAACGGGCGATCCTCGCCGGATACGACTGGGGCTCGCGGACGGCCGACATCGTCGCGGCGCTGTGGCCGAAGCGCTGCAAGGCCCTGGTCTCGGTGAGCGGCTATCTGATCACCAATCGCGAGAAGAACAAGCAGCCGCAGCCACCGAAGGTCGAATGGGCCTGGTGGTATCAGTACTACTTCGCCACGCGGCGGGGTGTGCTCGGGCTGGAGAACCCGGAATACCGGCGTGAACTGGCGCGGCTCGTCTGGCGGTTCAACTCGCCGACATGGCATTTCGACGAGGCCACCTTCGCGCGCACCGCCGCCGCCTTCCGGAATCCGGACTATGTCCGCATCGTGATCCACAACTATCGCTGGCGGCTGGGGCTCGCGGCGGGTGATCCCCGGTACGACGGTTTGGAGCGGCGCCTCGCCAAGGGCCCCGTCATCGGCGTCCCCACGGTCACGCTGGACGGCGGGCGCGATCCCTTCACCCCCGCCGGGGGCGGTGCCTCCTACCGGGACAGGTTCTCGGGTCCGTACGCCCACCGGACACTGAAGGACATCGGCCACAATGTGCCCCAGGAGGCTCCCGGAGCCTTCGCCGATGCCGTGGTCGAGGCCGACGGTCTGCGACGGCGCTGAACACCGCCGCCGGGCCACGGGCCGCCACGTCCGAAGGGGGCAGGGGATGGCGGAGTTCGAGGTGGCCACCGGCGCCGCGGGGGTTCCCGACGGCGACGACCGGGGCCGCCGGGCCGCGGTGCGGACCGCGTTCGAGGGGCTGCTGCAGATCCGCCGGCTGATGAACGCGGACGCCGCCGACCCCGAAGGGGTGCCCGCCGAGTGGGAGCGGCGACAGCCGGTGCGGGCCGTGGCCCTCGCCCTGGAGGCCGCCGGTGTTCCGCCGTCGGCCACCGACGCGGAGGGCCGCCGCACGGCGACCGGATACTGCCTCGGCGCGGCGGAGCGGACCGGGGTGGTGCGGGTCGAGTGGCTGGGGCCGCCGGGAAGTGGGGCCGGGTACGCGGCGGAGGACGCGCTGCGGAACTGTGCGGCCGTGCTGCGGCGGCTGGGCTGGGAGGCGCTGGAGTACCGGGGCCCGCGCCGCCACCGTTACCTCGAGGTCGAGCCGCCGCCGGTCGGGCCTCCCCGGCGCTGACCTGCCCTGGGCCGAACCGGCCCGGGAGACGCGGGCTGTGATGCCACGTCGCCTCCCGGGGCGGTGCCGCTCACGCGTTGGGGTCGAAGGGGATCTCGGACGGCTTGGCCTTCGCGAGGTGCGAGGCGAGGGTGCTGTCCTTCAGGCCCAGGGTGGCGCTGCCGAAGTCGGCCTGGCTCAGCTTGTCGCGCAGCCCGGCGGGGTAGCCGTTCCAGCCGACCAGCGTGGGGTACTGCCAGGTGTGCTTGTGGTTCTCCGGCGGCTCGTCGTTGGAGTTCGCCGGGCGGAAGCAGTGGGTGCTCACGCCGTCCTTGTGGTACACGACCTTGGGGTGGGTGCCGTCCCAGCGGATCTGGTCCCGGTTGTAGATGTTGAAGTTGCCGTGGGCCGAGGTGGCGACGTACTTGGCCTCGTTGTCCTGCACCCACACCACGACGTGTTCCCAGTCGTGGCGGTGTCCGCCGAGACCGCTCCCGACCACGGCCTGGTCCTTCTCGAAGTACAGGCCGTAGATGATCGCGCACCAGCCGTTGTTGCACTTGGAGCGGGAGTATCCGTTGGTGTTGTCGAGGTCCCAGGAGTCGCGGCACTGGCCGTTGAGGGCACCGCTCGGGTTGAGCCCGCCCGCGATCGTCCCGTCGGGCCCGATGGCGGGGGTGGGGTAGCAGCCGTCGGTGTCGTAGTCGAACGCCGGCTGGAACGTCTGCTCCGTGCCATCCGCGTTGGCGGGCAGAGCCGTGGGCGGGTCCGCGAGCGCACTGCCCGGAAAGGCCACGACGAGCGCGATGGCGCTGCCGAGGATGGCGGATCCCCTACGGATCCGCGAACTCTTCTTCACTGCGTCCTCCTGAACGACCGCGGCGTGGCACCACGAGGGGGGGTGGTTGGCATGCTCAGGTCAGCATGATCGCATTCCTTGAGCGGCGGCGGGAGATGTCGCCGTGATGAAGAGTCAGCCAACAGCTATAGCAGGTGAAGTGGAGTGACGCCCAGGAGGGGTGGCGGTGGCGGGTCCGCGGCCGGTTTCCGGCGAAACCGCTGCCGCGTGGCCGTCCGCGCTTCCGACGCCGCCGACGGCTCCAGTGGCGACCTCGGCTTCCGCACCGTCCGCGACACCTGAGCCTTCTTTTATTCCGGGATGTTGACGAAATAGCGTGGCGTGCCCATGCTGTTCGGCATGCACCCCCATCAGGACGGCCCGCTGGCCCGGCTGCGGCGGGGCCACGAAGACTTGGTACTGGAGCTGTTGCGCAAACACGGCCCGCTCAGCCGGGCCGAACTGGGACAGCACAGCGGCCTCTCCCGGACCACCCTCAGCGACATCGTCACCGAGCTGATCGAGAGCGGCGCCGTGGTCGCCACGGCGCCGGAAACGGCCCCGCGCAGGCGAGGACGGCCGGTGGAGGCGCTGACGCTCAACCCCAGCGCGGGCCAGGCCATCGGCATCGACTTCGCGCGCCGGGCGGTGCATGTCTCCGCGGTCAACGTCGCACACGAGGTGATCGGGTCGGCCAGTGAACCGCACGATCCGGGCTTGCCCTGGGAGGAGCGGATCGCCCTGGCCGAGCGGCTGGTCGGCACACTCGCCGACGGCGCCCTGCGGCTGGGCGCGCTGAACGCCATCGGGGTGGGTGTGGTCGGCCCGGTCGGAGATCCCGACTCCGGGCCGCCGGAACCCTGTCCCTCCGCCGATCTGCCCGCCCTGCTGCGCAAGCGTTTCGAGGCCCCGGTGCTGGTGGACAACAACACCCGGCTCGCCGCGCTCGCCGAGGCCACCTGGGGCGCGGCGGCAGGCGGTCAGGACGTGCTCTATCTGCGGCTGTCGCACGGTGTGGGCGGCGGGCTGGTCGTGGGCGGCTCCCTGCACCGGGGGGCGTACGGCCTGTCCGGCGAGTTCGGGCATATCGCGGTCGAGTCGGGCGACGGGCGATGTTCGTGCGGCGCCACCGGCTGCCTGGAGACGGTGGCCTCGGTGGGCGCCGTGCTCGCCGCCTACCGCCGCGCGGGCGGACACGCGGACGGCCTGGCCGCGCTCCTGGGGGCGCTGGAGGCCGGCGATCCGGTGGCGCTCCGCACGCTGGAGGCGGCCGCCGTCCACATCGGCACCGTGCTGGCGGCGGTGTGCAACGCGGTCGGCCCCGGAGTGATCGTGCTCGGTGGCGAACTCGCCGCGGCCGGCACACCGCTCTTCGAGCCGGTCGAACAGGCGCTGCGCGCACACATCATGCCGATCTCACGGGACCGTGTGGACCTGAGGCCGGCGACGCTCGGCGAGGCCGGTGGCGCCCTGGGCGCCATCGCCCTTGTCCTGCATGAATCCCCCCTGCTCAGCCATTACCCGGCCCGTCCGGGCTGAACCGGCCCGCCCCGGGCTGAAGAGGAGGACCCATGAACCCCGCGAGGCGTCCATGACGGTGGTCACCGCGCCCGAGAAGACCCCCACGACACCGGAAGCGCCACGCGGCGCACGACGCACCGTCCACCCCCTCGTGTTCCATCTGATCGCCCTCGTCCTGGGCGTCGCCATCTGGGCCCTGACCGCCGCCGCGGGGCTCGCGGACATCCCCGGTCCACTCTCGGTGAGCTCCAGGGCACGTGAACTGCTCGCCGACGGAACCCTCACCCAGGACGCGCTGGCCAGCCTGCAGCGCGTGCTCCTCGGGTTCGCGCTCGGCACTCTGGTCGCCGTGCCCGTGGGCTTTCTGATGGGCTGGTACCCGGTCGCCCGGGGCCTGTTGGAGCCGTACGTCCAGTTCTTCCGTACGATCCCGCCGCTGGCGCTGATCCCCCTGGTCATCGTCCTGATGGGCATCGGCGAGACACCGAAGATCTTCGTCATCTTCCTGGCCGCGTTCATGTCCTGTGTGGTGGCCGCCTTCCAGGGGGTGACCGGCGTGGACCGGACGCTGATCGACGCGGCGCGGGTGCTCGGCGCCTCGGACCGGACCGTCTTCCTCAAGGTGGTCATCCCGGCGTCCACGCCGTTCATCCTGGTCGGCATGCGCATCGGGCTCGGCGCGGCCTGGGCGACCGTGGTGGCGGCCGAGATGATCGGCGCCCAGAAGGGCCTGGGCTTCGAGATGGTCCACGCCCAGACCTACTACGACGTGCCCACGATCTTCGTGGGCCTGATCAGCATCGGCGTCATCGGCCTGGTCATGGACCGGCTGCTGCTGGTGGCCGAACGCCGTCTCACCGCGTGGCAGGAGCGCCGATGAGCCCCAAGATCTCTTTCCGGGACGTGGTCAAGACCTACCCGATGAAGAACACCACCTTCACCGCGCTCGGCCAGGTCTCACTGGACATCGGGGACCGGGAGTTCGTCGCGGTGGTCGGGCCGTCCGGCTGCGGCAAGTCCACCTTGCTGAGCATGGTGGCCGGACTGGTGGAACCCACCTCCGGCACGGTCACGGTGGACGGCGCGCCCGTCGCCGGGCCGGGGCCGGACCGTGGGGTGATCTTCCAGCAGTACGCGCTGTTCCCGTGGCTGACGGTGCGCGGCAATGTCGAGTTCGGGCTGAAGCTGGCCCACGTCCCCGCCGCGGAGCGCAGGCGGCGTGCCGAACACGCCATCGAGCTGGTCGGGCTCGCCGACTTCGCGGACGCCCTGCCCAAGACCCTCTCCGGAGGGATGAAGCAGCGCTGCGCCATCGCCCGGGCGTACGCCGTGGACCCCGAAGTGCTGCTGATGGACGAGCCGTTCGGGGCGCTGGACGCGCTGACCCGGGTGCAGTTGCAGGACCAACTCCTGGACACCTGGACTCAGGAGCGGCGCACCGTCCTGTTCATCACGCATGACGTCGACGAGGCGGTCTATCTGGCCGGGCGGGTGGTCGTGATGGCCGCCCGGCCGGGCCGCGTCCACCGGATCATCGACGTGGACCTGCCCTATCCGCGGACCGAGGAGATACGGCTCTCCACGGAGTTCGCCCGGATCCGCAACGACGTCTGGACGCAGGTCTACCACCAGTCACCGGCCGGTTCCGCCGCCTGACCTCCCTCCTCCCTCCACACCCCTCCCCACCCCACTTCCGAAGGGACTCACCCCAGATGAGGATGAGCCGACGCGACTTCATACGCACACTCTCCGCGACAGGGGCGGCACTTTCGGTAGCCGCGTGTTCGTCCTCCGGCAACGGCGGCGGCTCCGCGGTCAGGTTCGGCTATATCGCCGACTACAACGGTGCGAGCCTGCTGGCCATCGCCGAGGACCGGGGCCTGTGGAAGAAACACGGCCTGACCGCCGAGCCCAAGGTGTTCGTCAACGGCCCGGTCCAGATCCAGGCCCTGCGCACCGGCAACCTGGACTACGGCTATATCGGGCCGGGCGCCCTGTGGCTGCCCGCATCCGGCAAGGCCACCATCGTGGCCGTCAATACGCTCACCTACGCCGACCGGGTCATCGCCAGGCCCGGCATCACCTCGATCCGGGAGCTGAAGGGCAAGAAGGTCGGCGTCCCCGAGGGCACATCCGGTGAGATGGCGCTCAATCTCGCCCTCCAGCAAGCCGGGATGACCATGAAGGACATCTCCAAGGTGGTGATGGACGCGCCCACCGTCGTCTCCGCGTTCGCCTCCGGGCAGATCGACGGCGCCGGGATCTGGTACCCCCTCATCGACACCATCAAGGAGAAGGTGCCGGGCATGAAGGAGGTGGCGAGCACCGAGGACATCCCCGGCTCCGCCTTCCCCACCGCCTTCGTCTCCGGCGGCAAGGCGAAGCCGGAGCGCGACCGCAAGGTCGTCCAGGTGCTGCAGGAGGCCAACGACTGGCGGGCCGCCCACCCCAAGGAGTCCATCGCGCTGGCGGCCAAGCTGCTCAAGGCCGATGAGGCGAAGGTCGCGGCGGACGCGGAGCATGTGAAGACGATGACGACTGCCGAGCTCGTCGCCAGAACCAAGGACGGCACCGTCGACAAGTGGCTGGACGGCATGAGCCGCTTCTTCGTCCGGACCGGGCAACTACAGAAGTCGCCCGCCCCGTCCTCGTTCTACGCCGGTGACCTCTACACGAAGGCGGCCGCCCGATGAACCTGCTGTTCCTGATGACCGATCAGCATCGCGTCGACACCCTCGGCTGTTACGGCAATCCGCATGTGGCCACGCCGAACCTGGACCGGCTGGCGGCGAGCGGCACCCGCTTCGACCGCTTCTACACCCCCACCGCCATCTGTACCCCGGCCCGCGCCAGTCTGCTCACCGGCCAGGCGCCGTTCCGCCACCGGCTGCTGGCCAACTACGAGCGCAACGTCGGCTATCTGGAGGATCTGCGCGAGGACGCCTTCACCTTCCCCACCGCCCTGGCCGAGCGCGACTACCAGCTCGGCCTGGTCGGCAAGTGGCATGTCGGCACCCACCGCAACGCCGCCTCGTACGGCTTCGACGGGCCCGATCTGCCCGGCTGGCACAACCCCGTGGACCATCCGGACTACGCGGCGTATCTGAAGGAGCGGGGCCTGCCGCCGTACCGGATATCCGATTCCGTCCGCGGCACCACACCCAACGGCAATCCGGGCAATCTGCTGGCGGCGCGGCTGCACCAGCCGGTGGAGGCCACATTCGAGCACTATCTGGCCACCCGCGCCATCGAGCAGTTGGAGCGATACGCCGCGGACGGGCGGCCGTTCTTCCTGGCCACCCACTTCTTCGGGCCGCATCTGCCGTATCTGCTGCCCGACGCGTACTTCGACGCCTACGACCCCGGCCTGGTGGAACTGCCCGCCTCGATCGCCGAAACCTTCGAGGGAAAGCCACCGGTGCAGCGCAACTACAGCGCCCACTGGACCTTCGACACCATCCCGATCGAGGTGACCCGCAAGCTGATCGCGGTCTACTGGGGCTATGTCACGCTGATCGACGAGCAGATCGGGCGCATCCTCACCCGCCTCGACGAGCTCGGGCTGGCCGATGACACCTCGGTGTTCTTCACCGCCGACCACGGCGAGTTCACCGGCGCCCACCGACTGCACGACAAGGGCCCGGCGATGTACGAGGACATCTACCGCATCCCCGGCATCATCCGCGTCCCCGGGGAGGCCCCGCAGGTCCGCCAGGAGTTCGTCAGCCTCACCGACTGCACGGCCACCATCCTGGACCTCGCGGGCTGCGACACCTCACCGGCCGTGGACAGCCGAAGTCTGGTGCCGCTGGTGCGGGGCGAACATCCGCGGTGGCCCACCGAGTTGCTCGCCGAGTTCCACGGCCACCACTTCCCGTATCCACAGCGGATGATCCGCGACGAGCGTTACAAGCTCATCGTCAACCCCGAGTCGGTCAACGAGCTCTACGACCTGGACACCGACCCCCATGAGCTGACCAACCGCTACGAGCACCCCGAGCTGCTGCCCGTGCGCCGCCGCCTGATGCGCCGCCTGTACGACCTGCTGCGGGAGCGCGGCGACAACTTCTACCACTGGATGACCCCGATGTTCGACATCGGGGACCTTGACTACGACCCGAGCCTGAGCGCCTTCGAGCCGGAAGGGACCGCGTAGATGAGACGAAGTCCTGGCACCCTCGTCGCCACGCTGCTGTGCGCGCTGCTGGCCGGGCTGCTGCCGACGGCCCGGGCGACGGCCGCCGCGCGCCCGGCGACGGAGGACACCCCGACGGCCCGCGAGGCGCCGACGTACCGCAACCCCCTGACGGCCGGAGTGGTCGACACCTTCCCCGACCCGGTGATGATCCGGGGCAAGGACGGCCTGTGGTACGCGTACGGCACCCAGAACCCGGTGTTCCAGAGCAAGGGCGAGGACGGTGAGCGGATGCTGCCCATCCTCCGCTCGGCCGACCTGGCGCACTGGGAGTACGCCGGAGAGGTCTTCACTCCGGAGACCAAACCCGCCTGGCACAAGGGCGCACGGCTGTGGGCCCCCGACATCCGCTATGTGAACGGCCACTACAACCTGTACTACTCGGTGTCCTCGGAGAACACCGTCGGAGTGGCGACCGCGCCCACCCCCACCGGCCCGTGGACCGATCAGGGAGCCGTGCTGCCCTCCCCGAGCGGCTGCGCCACCGGCAACATCGACCAGGCCCAGTTCACGGACGAGGGCGGGCAGCCCTATCTGTACTGGGGGAGCTACGACACGATCTGCGTGGCGAAGATGAACGCTGCCCGCACCCGCATCGAGGGCGCGGTGACCGAAGTGGCGCAGGGCCGCCGGATGGAGGGCGGGTTCGTCGTCCGGCGCGGTGGCCACTACTACCTCTTCTACTCCGACGCCGGATGCTGCGACGGCGCCTTCAGTGGCTATCAGGTCAAGGTCGGCCGGGCGACCAGCCCGACCGGGCCCTTCGTGGACGACGAGGGCGTTCCGCTGACGGCCGCCACCAGCAAGGGCGGCGTGGCGCTGACCGCGAACGGCAACGGCTGGATCGGCCCCGGGCACAACGCCCTGCAGACCGATCTGTCCGGCCAGGACTGGCTCGTCTACCACGCCATCTCCTCCGACGACCCGGACCTGAAACCGGCAGCGGGCGGCACGCTGAAGCTGTCCAAGCGGCCGATGCTGATGGACCGGCTGGACTGGATCGACGGCTGGCCGGTCGTACGGGCCGGGGCCGGCGCCTCCCAGGGCGCGCAGCGGGCCCCGGTGGGCTCCTGGGCCGCGGGCGGCACCTTCAACGACGGCTCACTGAAAGGGTGGCACGGCGGTGGCGGCTCCGGCACCGACGGCTGGCGTGTCGGACATGAGCAGGACGTGCGGGGATTCGTCACACCGCGCGGGAATCCCGCCGGCCCCGCCGCTCTCGTCTCGGATCGCTCCGCCCCGGCGGCCCGGCGCGCCGAGGCCGATCTGCGGGTCACCTCGGCCACCGGCGCGGCCGGGCTGCTGGTCCGCTACACCGGCCCGGACGACGTCGTGGTGGCGTGGCTGGACAGGGCGCGCAACGCGCTGGTGACGGACGTGCGGGTGGACGGCCGGAGCCGCGGCGCTCGGACGACCCCGCTCCCGGCGGACTTCGCCTGGGACACCTGGCACAACGTGGCGGCCGAGGTCCGCGGCACCCGGATGACCGTGGAGGTGAGCGCGGACCGGCTGCGGGACGCGGTGGCCACCCAGGAGCGGACGCTGCCCGCGGCGGCGGCCCGCTCCGGCAAGGTCGGCGTCGCCGCCCGCGGCGCGGGGGCGGCCGCCGACAACGTGGGGGCCGCGGCGCTCCACACACCGGTCACCACGCGCATCCCCGAGCGTGCGCCGGGCCCGCTGCTGCCCGCCTACAGCGACGACTTCGACACCGCCACCGTCCCCGGCACCACCACGGATTCGCCGTGGTCATGGGTGCGCGGACCGGCGTCCGGGGCCACGATGGCCGATGGCGCCCTGTCCTGGCCGACTCAGGGTGGCGAGCTGTATCTCGGCACCCATACGGCCTCGGTGCTGACCCGCGACGCTCCCCCGGGCGACTACACCGTGGAGACCAGGCTCCGCTTCGCTCCGGGGCGGAGCAATCAGCAGGCCGGGCTGGTGCTCTACGGGAACGACGACCACTATCTGAAGCTGGTGCACGCGGTGCTTCCGGTGAGCCACACCGACGGGAAGGTCACACACGTCACGGAGTTCGCGAAGGAGGGCGAGCGTCCCACCACCACACCGCCGACGCCGGTGGCCTACGGGCCGATGTTCGGCGGTCCGCCCGCGGACACGCTGTGGATGCGGCTGTCGTACCACGCCGACACCGCGCGGGAGGAGACCGAGGTGCGCGCCGCCACCAGCACGGACGGTGTGCACTGGGTCCACACCGGCGTCTGGACCCTGCCGACGTCGAAAGCTCAGGATCGGGCTGGTCGCGCAGAACACCGCGGGCGCGGTCGCGCGCTTCGACTACATGCACACCTACCGCCACTGACGTTCCGGGCGAGCCCCTCTCCTATGCTGATCACCTTTGTTGATGAGCGACGGGGGCCGCTTCGGCGGCCGGAGAAGGTGAGCGAGCGTGGCCAAGCCTGTACGTGCGGCGATCGGAGACGTGTGGATCACATGTGTGTTCTGCAAGGGCGACCTTTTCCGGGACCGCGAGGTGAAGCTCAACAGCACCGGCATGGAGCTGTTCAAGTTCGGCTGGGCCAACGAATCGGCCACCGGGCTGATCTGCTGGAACTGTGGCTATGTGCACCTTTTCGCCAACACTGACATCGAGCTGTACAAGGTGAAGAAGGGCGAGATCTAGCCACGCCCACCTGACAGCCGCCCGAGGTCGCGGTAAAAGATGGTGCGCGGGATCTTTACAACGATGTAAACGGGTGATGGCATACCCCTGCCCGGCCGAATCCCCGCCCCGTCCCGGAGACCCCATGGCTCATACCGACATCCCCTCGCCCGACGTGTCGAACGCCGTTCCGCGACCCGAATATCCCCGTCCCAGCTTCGTCCGTGAGAACTGGCTCAATCTCAACGGTAGCTGGCAGTTCGCCTTCGACCCCGGTGACAGTGGACTCGAACGCGGTCTGGTGCACCAGGAGCTGGACGGGCGGATCCTGGTCCCGTTCTGCCCCGAGTCCGAGCTGTCGGGGATCGGTGACACCGACTTCCACCCCGCGGTCTGGTACCGGCGCACGGTCCGGATCCCTGCGGACTGGGCCGGGCGGCGGGTGCTGCTGCACTTCGGGGCCGTCGACCACGACGCCACCGTCTGGGCCGACGACCGCGAAGTGGCCCGGCACAGCGGCGGCTTCACCTCCTTCACCGCCGACCTCGGCGAGGTGGCGGACCCGGCCGGCGAAGGGGCTGAGGTGGTGATCGTGGTACGGGCCCGGGACGCCCGGCACGGCCCTCAGGCGCGCGGCAAGCAGGCCACCGAGTACGCCAACAGCGACTGCCACTACACCCGCACCACCGGCATCTGGCAGACGGTCTGGATGGAGCCGGTGTCCGAGGTCCATCTGCGCAGGCCCCGGATCACCCCCGACCTCGCGTCCGGGGCCTTCCACCTCGAACTCCCGCTCAGCGCCAACCGCCCGGGCCACCGGATCACGGCCCGGGTGAGCGACGCGGACGGCGAGACGGTGGCCGAGGCGACCGTGCGCGCCGACCTCGACATGGCACCCCGTATGGTGCTCGCGCTACCGGAGGACCGGCGCCGCCCATGGTCTCCGGAGGACCCCCATCTGTACCGGGTGCGGATCGAGCTGCTGGACGCCGATGGCGAGGCCGTGGACCGCGCCGAGTGCACCGCCGGGCTGCGGTCGGTGGCCGTCGACGGCAAGCGGCTGCTGCTCAACGGCCGCCCCGTCTTCCAGCGGCTCGTCCTGGACCAGGGCTGGTACCCCGACGGGCTGATGACCGCGCCCGACGATGCCGCGCTCGTCCGGGACATCGAGCTGTCGCTGGCCGCGGGGTTCAACGGGGCGCGGCTGCACCAGAAGGTGTTCGAGGAGCGGTTCCTGCACCACGCCGACCGGCTCGGCTATCTCGTCTGGGGCGAGTTCGGCGACTGGGGAGCCGGCAGCGGGCGCACCACCCGGGACAACCAGCAGCCCACCGCCGGATTCGTCGCGCAGTGGCTGGAGGCCGTGGAGCGGGACTACTCCCATCCGTCGATCGTGGGCTGGTGCCCGCTGAACGAGACACACCAGGAACTCCACGACCGGCAGAGCGTCCTGGACGATGTCACCCGGGGCATGTTCCTGGCCACGAAGGCCGCTGACACCTCCCGTCCGGTCCTGGACGCCTCCGGCTACTCCCATCGCGTGGCCGAGACCGACGTGTACGACTCGCACAGCTATGAACAGGACCCGGAGGCGTTCCGCCGCCAGATGGCGGGGCTGGACAAGGACGAGCCGTTCCTCAACCCCGACAACCGGGGAAACCCCGGCAAGCGGGACACCGACGCGGTGTGGTCGCTGCCGTATCGCGGCCAGCCCTACTTCTGCAGCGAGTTCGGCGGCATCTGGTGGAATCCGGAGGAGGCGGAGGCCGCGGCCGGTGACGACCGCGAGGTGTCCTGGGGCTACGGGGAGCGGCCGCGGACCGAGGAGGAGTTCCAGACGCGCTTCGCGGGGCTGACCGCGGCGCTGCTCGACGACCCCCTGATGTTCGGCTACTGCTACACCCAGCTCACCGACGTCTTCCAGGAGCAGAACGGCGTCTACCGCTTCGACCGGAGCAGCAAGCTCGACGTGGCGCGGGTGCGCGCGGCCCAGCAGCGCCCCGCCGCCTTCGAGCGCCCCGCCGGTGAGGAGGGGCGATGAGCGGTCTGTCACGGCGCGGTCTGCTGAGAGGCGCGGTGTACGGGGCGGGAGCCGCCGTGTCGGCGTCCGCGCTCAGCGGCTGCGGATCGATCGCCGGGAGCGTGGCGAGCGCCGACGAGATCCAGTACTGGACCCTGTTCACCGGCCCCGACGGCGAACTGATGAAGACGATGACCCGGAACGTGGAGAAGCGCGTCCCGGATCTCAAGGTCAGGACGACGGTGCTGGACTGGGGCCCGCCGTACTACACCAAGCTGGCGATGGCCTCGGCGGGCGGCCGCTCGCCGGATGTGGCGATCATGCACCTGACCCGGCTGGCGGGCTACGCCCCCGGCGGTCTGCTCGACCCCTGGGACACGGATCTGCTGGCCGAGTTCGGCCTGAAGCAGGACGACCTCAACAAGACGCTGGTCAAGCGGAGTCTGTACGAGGGCACCCCGTACGCGATTCCGCTGGACACCCACCCCTTCGTCGTCTTCTTCGACCGGGACGTCATGGACAAGGCGGGTCTCCTCACGGGCGACGGGCGGCTCGTGCCCTTCGAATCGCCGAAGCACGCCCTGGAGCTGATGGACAAGCTCCGCAAGGACACCGGCAAGCTCGGGCCCGTCTTCGGCCATGCGAACGACGCGGCGATGGGCTGGCGGATGTTCTGGACGCTGTTCAGCCAGACCGGCGCCACCTTCGACCTCACGGGCGAGCGGGCCGAGATCGACGAGGACACCGCCGTCGAGGTGGTGCGCTTCATGACCGATCTGGCACGCGACAGCCGCACCATGGACGTCCAGACGGCGATCGCCGCCTTCGCCAACGGCCGCTCCCCGATGATCTTCTCCGGCGAGTGGGACATGGCCACGTACAAGACGGCGCTGAAGGACAGGCTGGGCGGCTCCCCCATCCCCACCTTCTACGACCGTCCGGCCGGGGCCTCCGACAGCCATGCGCTGGTGCTGCCGCATCAGGACAACCCGGATCCGGAGCACCGGCGGCGCACCCACCGGTTCGTGGCCGAGCTGGTCAAGTCCGGGCTGACGTGGGCGTCGGCGGGGCACATCCCCGCGTACACACCGGCCGTCTCGTCCGCGGGCTACGCCAAGTTGCGTCCGCAGTCCGAGTACGCGGGCGCCGCGAAGCAGCTCGTGCTCGACCCGCCGGTGTGGTTCGCGGGCTCCGGCTCGGACTTCCAGACACGGATGTGCCAGGCGCTCGATCCCGCGCTCGGCGGCTCGTCGTCCCCGGCGAGTGCGGTGCGCACGATGGTCTCCCAGATCAACACCCTGATGGCCCAGCCGAATCCGGCCTGATCGCGACGGAATCGCAGAAAGGAGCGATGTGATGGCTTCCGTCTCCACGCCCTCGCGGCAGGCCGCGGCCGGATCCCGGCGCGCCGGATCCCGATGGGCCGCTGCCATGGACCGGCGACGGTCCCCGGGCGGCGCCGGGTGGCTCTTCGCCACCCCCTTCCTGGTGTTCTTCACGCTCTTCCTCCTTGTGCCGATCGGCATCGGCCTGTGGATGAGCTTCACCGACGCCAGCCTGACCGGACACGGTGACGGTGTCTTCGTCGGCCTGGACAACTACACCGAGGCGTTCGGCGACAGCCAGGTGTGGCAGACCCTCGGCAACACGGTCTGGTTCACCGTCCTGACCACCGTTCCGCTCGTGATCGTCGCCCTGGTGATGGCCCTGCTGGTGTACACGGGGATGCCGGGTCAGTGGCTGTGGCGGCTGGCCTTCTTCGCCTCGCATCTGCTGCCGGTGGCGGTGGTCTACCAGATCTGGAGCATGCTGTTCCAGCCGGACCGGGGGATGCTCAACAGCGTGCTCCAGACGTTCGGGATGGACGGGATCGCCTGGCTGACGGACGAGAAGTACGCGATGTGGTCCATCGGGCTGGTGACCCTGTGGTGGACGGTGGGATTCAACTTCCTGCTCTACCTGGCCGCGTTGCAGGCGATCCCCGACCACCTCTACGAGGCGGCGGCACTCGACGGCGCCGGTGCGTGGCGCCGGCTGTGGTCGGTCACGCTGCCCCAGCTTCGCCGGACCACCGCGCTGATCGCGGTGTTGCAGGTGATGGCGTCGCTGAAGGTGTTCGACCAGATCTATCTGCTGACCAAAGGCGGCCCGAACGGGGCCACCCGGCCGATCCTGGAGTACATCTACGACACCGGCTTCACCAACTACCGGCTCGGCTACGCCTCGGCGGTGTCGTACGTGTTCTTCGGGATCATCATCATCCTCTCGCTCGCCCAGCTCAAGATCTTCTCGCGCAGGGAGGACTGATCGCGCCATGACCACCGAGACACTCTCCCCCCGTACCCCCGGAAAACCCCGCTCGACCATGCCCCGGGAGGTGGTGCGGCGGCGTCGCTACGGCGGCGGCCATGCCTGGCACCCCACGCTCGGAACGGGTCCCCTCCCCCGTGTGCTGACGCTGCTGGCGCTGGCGCTGATGACGGTGATCTGGCTGGTGCCGTTCGGCTGGGGCGTGGACACCTCGTTCAAGTCGGAGGTCGACGCGAGCGCGTCGGGCGCCGACTGGATCCCCAAGGCGGGCTTCACCCTCGACGCCTACCGGACCATCCTCGGTCAGGGCAATCTCCCGGTGTGGGCGGTGAACAGCGTTGTGATCGCCGTCTGCGTCACGGCGATCACCGTGACGATCTCGGCGATGGCGGCGTACGCCTTCTCGCGTACGCTCTTCCGCGGTCGCCGCGTGTTTTTCGCCGTCACCATCGCCTCGATCATGGTGCCGCCGCAGATCCTGATCGTGCCGCTCTTCCGGCAGATGCTCGCGATGAACCTCGTCGACACCTACGCGGCGGTGATCCTGCCGCAGGTGGTGGCGCCCGCGATGGTGTTCATCCTGAAGAAGTTCTTCGACGGCATTCCGCGTGAGCTGGAGGAGGCGGCCCGGATCGATGGGGCGGGCAGCTTCCGGGTGTTCTGGAGTGTGGTGCTGCCGCTGTCCCGGCCGATCCTGGCGGCCGTGGGGATATTCGTCTTCATCAACACCTGGAACAACTTCCTCTGGCCGTTCATCAGCACCAGCGATCCGCAGCTCATGACGCTGCCGGTAGGGCTGTCGACCGTGAAGGACTCCACGGGGCTGCGGAACGCCCAGGAGTCTGCCGCCTCGATCCTCGGCTCCATCCCGCTGCTGATCGTCTTCATGCTGTTCCAGCGTCAGATCGTGAGGTCCGTGGCCACCACGGGTCTGGGAGGTCAGTGAGCGATCCGGGCGACACCGCCCTCGGTGGACTCACGGGCGCGGAGGGTATGCCCGACGACGACCTCCTGGGCCGGGCGGTCCGGTGCCTCGATCCGCTCCAGCAGCAGATCGATGGCGTACCGGGCGATGGCGGTCTTGTCCGGTGCCACGCTGCTCAGGCTCGGGGTGCTGTACCGCGCGGCCTCGATATCGTCGAAGCCCATCACGGCCATGTCGTCCGGCACCCGTAGTCCGCGCTCGTACAGGGTGCGCAGGGCGCCGAGGGCGAGCGCGTCGTTGAAGCAGAACACGGCGTCCGGCGGTTCCGCCTGGTCGAGCAGCGCCGCCATCGCCCGGGCGCCCTCGGCCAGGTGGTAGCGGGGCGTCTCCCGCTCCAGCCGGGGGTCCAGCGGCAGCCCGGCCTCCTCCAGCGCCTGGCGGTAGCCGGTCCTGCGCAGCAGCGGTGTGCCGATGTACGGCTCGGGCTGCACCCCGATGGCGGCGATCCGGCGGCGCCCGCCAGCCACCAGATGGTTCACGGCCTGCTGCGCGGCGGCGACGTTGTCGATCACCACATGGTCGGCGAGGCCGCCGCTGGGGCGTTCGCCGATGAGCACGAGCGGCACGGTGCCGAGGTGGTTCGCGAGCGCGCTGCCGTGCAGCGCGAGCGGGCTCACCACCATGCCGTCCACGACCTGGTCGCCCAGCCCGTGGATCACCGCCGCCTCCCGCTCGCGGTCACCGAGAGTCTGCTCGATCAGCAGGGTGCGGCCGTGCTCCTCGGCCGTGGTGAGGAAGTGGCGTCCCAGCTCGGCGAAGTACGGGACGTCCAGCTCGGGCAGGACCAGCCCGATCATGCCGGTGCTGCCGCGGCGGAGGTTGCGGGCCACGCGGTTGGGCCGGTAGCCGAGCTCCCGGATGGCCCGCTGGACCCGCTCCCGGGTCGCCGGGGACACATGCACAAAGCCGTTGATCACATTCGACACGGTCTTCGGGGAGACCCCGGCGAGCGTCGCCACGTCCTTGACGGTGGCGCTCCGGCCGGCACCGTCCGAGCGCTTCCGCCCCGGTGCCGCTTGATCCCTGGTGGTCTGCTGTTTCACGGCGGTCACCGACCGATCCTAGAGCGTGACGGTGGTGGGCCGCACCGGCGGGCACCACCCGGGCCCCGTCCCCTCGGAAGACGGCCGCCCCCTCGGGAGACGGGTGACGCGAAGATCGAAACACAACCGGAATAGAATACTCAATTCAGCTTGAGTACCAAGATTACATAAAGTCGAAAAGCTTTTTGGCGCGCATCCGTTGTGGCAGAGATGACGCATGCCTATAGTGCCGTGAGGTGTACATGCGACTCCCCGAGCGGATGCTGGACGTCACGCAACGGAGGAAGTGTAGTGCCGCTGATTTCCTGGGGGTCCGACCCTCTCGGACTCTTTCGAAGATGCAGATGAGCATGGTGCGCTGCTGATCCACAGCGCCCGTCAGTGACAAGATCCCGGCCCGGTGCCATCGCGGCCGGTACGCATCTCTCTCAGGAATCTCCGAAACGGGAGACCTTCACGTCATCGCGCCCTCGGGCGCCCATGAGTGGCCACGCTGTGCGCGTGGCTTGGAAAACTCCGACCGGTGGGCGAGTAGAGGTGACTGAGGATGACAGCCGAGGACTTTCTGGCTTCCCGCGAGGCGGGCGAGGCCGCGACGAAGTGGTAATCGTCGCGACCGATAGGTAAGGGGCGCCGGGCGGATCTCCGTATTCGCCCGGCACCCTGTCGGGGCAGTGTGCACGAGGGTGGGTGGGACAATGTTGCACGGACTCTTGAACGAGGAATCGATAAACTCCCTCCAGGGCCAGGAGTATCGCGATCAGATCCAGCGGATAGAAAAGGCGCTGACCGATGCCGCCGACGGCGACCTCGCACTGAAGGAACTGTCCGAGTGGGCGGTCGGGCACCGGGACTGGAACGTCAGGCGCCTCGCCGTGGAGACCCTCGCCGCCCGGTTCGTCGACGCGCCCGAGGCACGGGCGGCGATCGGCGATCGGTACGCGCATGTCTACGGCCAGAACGTGGTGCCCACCCTCTACGCCGGCCCGACCGGGCTGGAGGGCGAGATGACGTACAACCGCGCGGCCTTCACCCCGAGCGGCGCACAGCGCTACGTCGACCGCCACTGCCGGAACCTGGAACACATGCTCAAGGACCCCCGGACGCGGATCGGGGAGGTGTGGCATGACAGCGGCCGCTGACCCGCCCGGACCCGGCCGTCCGGCCCGCACCCACGACCTGGTGCGCGACGCCGCACTACGGTGGCCGGACCGGCCGGCGCTGATCGAGGGCGACACCGTCCTCAGCCACCGCCAACTCGACCTGCGTGCACAGGACTTGGCCCAAGCCCTGGTGGCGCGGGGCGCGGCCCGCGACATGACCATCGGGGTCGGCGCGCCACGCTCCGCCGAGCACGTGATCGCCGCGCTCGCCGTGTGGAAGGCCGGTGGCGTCTATGTGCCACTGGCGACGGATCTGCCCCCGGCCCGGATCGCGGACATGCTGCGGATCGCCGGCGTGCGACTGACAGTGGGTCCGGGACTGACCATCAGCGAGATCGTGGATCCCCCCGTGGACCAGCCACTCGCCGGTCTGCCCCCGGCTCCGGAGGGCGAGGACGGCGCCGTCGCCTGCGTCTACTTCACCTCGGGCTCGACCGGCAGTCCCAAGGCGGTGGCCCTCACGCACGCGGGCATCGTGAACGAGGCGCTGTGGTCCCATGACGCCTTCTCGATCCGCCCCGAGGACCGCAGCGGTTGGCTGGCCTACCCCGGATTCGCCATCTCACGGTGGGAGTTGTGGACTCCGCTGACCGCGGGCGCCGCCATCACCGTCTCCGAGGAGGGCGCGTCCGCGAGCCGGGGGCGCTCCGTGACTGGCTGCTGGACCAGGGGGTGACCTGGAGCATCGTGGTGACCGGGCTCGCGGAACGGCTCTTCGGCGTCCCCTGGCCGGCGGGCTGCCCGCTGCGCCTGCTGGTGACGGGCGGTGAGCAGCTACGGGTCTGGCCCCGCGGGCTGCCCTTCGAGGTCGTCAACTCCTACGGTGTCACCGAGGCGTCCAGCGTCCGCCTCGCGGCCCGGCTCGGCCCCTTTGCGGGTTCCACCGGACGTCTCCCCTCGGTGGGCCGTCCGATCCGCGGTACCCGGGTCCATGTGCTCGACGACGCACTGGCCCCGGTGCCCGACGGGGAGGTCGGGGAGCTGTTCATCGGCGGTGTCGGACTGGCCCGCGGCTACCTCGGCCACCCGGAACAGACCGCACGGCGCTTCGTACCCGATCCGTTCCACGGCGGCGGGCGGCGCCTGTACCGCACCGGTGATCTGGTGCGCGTCGACGAGAAGGGGCGGGTGGAATTCGTCCGACGGCTGAACGACGACCCGAAGGTCGGCGGTGTCCGCGTCGACCTCGCGGCTGTCGAGGCCGCGCTGCTCGCCTCGCCCGAGGTCACCGGGGCCGCGGCCGCGATCCGGGTCCGCGACGGGGAACGGCCACGGCTGGTGGGGTATCTGGTCGCGGACGACGACCGGCTGGCCCCCGATGAGGTGATCGACGCGGTCGCCCGGCGGCTGCCCCCTCAGATGGTGCCCGGCGTCCTGGTGCGCCTCACCTCCCTGCCGCTGCTGTCCAGCGGGAAGGTGGACCGCGGCCGGCTCCCGGAACCCACGGCGGACATCGTGTTCCGCGGCCGCCTGGCCACCGCGCGGGACGAGACCGAGCAGCAGGTCATCGACATCTTCCGGGAAGTCCTCGGCCGCGCGGACATCGGCGCCCACGACGACTTCTTCGGCTTGGGCGGGGACTCCATGGGCGTCGCCCGGGTGCGGCAGTCCCTCCTGGAACGACACGGCATCGACGTCCCCTACACCCTCATCTTCCGTCAGCGGACCCCACGCCGGATCTGTACGGCGGCGAGCGACGGCGGGGAGGAGCCCCGGTGACCTTCACGGACGCGCCCAGCAGGCTTCCGGCTCTGGCGAGCCGTACGGACCAGCTCGCGGACTCCGCCGTCGCCGCCGTGCTCCGGCTGACCGACGGCCACGATGTGATCGCTCTGGCGGCCGGCAGCCCGGCGCCGGAGACCTACTGCCACCAGGAGTTCGCCGACGCCACCACCCGCCTGCTGAGCCAGGGCGGCCTGCCGCTGCGGTACGGCGACGCGAGCGGGCTGCCCGAGCTCCGGTCGTGGATCGCGGCCCGGGAGTCCGCCGAGCTCGGCCGTCCGGTCGACGCGGGGCAGGTGCTTGTCACCCATGGCTCGCAACAGGGCCTGGACCTGCTGTGCAAGGCGCTGCTCGATCCCGGGGACGTGGTCTTCGTGGACCGGCCCAGCTATGTGGGAGCGCTGCAGGTCTTCCGTCTCTTCCAGGCCCGGGTGGTGGACATATCCCTGGGGTCGGACGAGGGTCTCGACCGGCTCGAAGCGGCGCTGTCGGTGGAGGAACGAGCCAAAATCATCTATGTGGTGCCCACCTTCGCCAATCCGACGGGCGCCACCCTGGACACCGCGCACCGGCGCCGTCTGGCCGCCCTCGCCCAGCGGTACGGCTGCGTCCTCGTCGAGGACGACCCCTACCGGGATCTCGGCTACGACACCGTCGCGCCCCGGCCGGCCGCCGTGGCCTCCGCCGTGGCCGGCGCCGTGCGGATGGGTACCTTCTCCAAGGTGCTCTTCCCCGCGGCGCGCCTGGGCCATCTGGTCGTCCCACCGTTTCTCACCGATGTGCTGATGAAGTTCAAACAGGCGGCCGACCTGGGGAATTCGCTTCTGATGCAGCAGGTGGTGCATGAGCTCGTCAAGGAGCCCGGCTTTCTGGCCACCCGGCTGGAGCTCGCCCGTCATCTCTATCGCAGGCGCCGCGACGCACTGGTGAGCGCCTTGGCCGGCTCCTTCGAGGGGGCTTTGGAGTTCGAGGTGCCCCACGGTGGCTTCTTCGTCTGGGCGAGGCTTCCCGGGGGCGCCGACGCCACCGAACTGCTGGCCGCCGCGGTCGAGGAAGGTGTCTCCTTCGTACCGGGGACCGATTTCTACGCGACCGGGCCCGACCCGTCCACCCTGCGGCTGTCCTTCTCCTGCACTCGTGCCGAGGACATCGTCGAGGGCGTCGCCCGGCTGGAACGGGCGTGGCGGACCCTGTGCAAGGGACCCCGCTCATGAAGCTCACCAGGGACGCCGACGGAACCTTCCCGGGCCTCGACAAGGCCCCGTTCGACGTGGACGCGTTCCTGGCCCGGCCCCTGGTGGCCCGGCTTGCCACCGAGGGCCCACGGGTGCGGCCCGTGTGGTTTCTGTGGGAGGACCACGCCTTCTGGGTGCTCACGGGCCCCTGGTCCCGACTGGAGGAGCGGCTGACGCGCGCCCCGGTCTTCGAACTCGTGGTGGACTCGTGCGACCTGGCGACCGGCACCGTTCACCAGGTCATCGCCCGTGGCCACGGCCGGGTGGTGACCTTCGACACGGGCCGGGGCCGCCGCAAGCTCACCCGGTACCTGGGCGAGCGGGAGGAGCTGTGGGACGCCCGGTTCAGCCTGCGCGGCGACCCGTCCGCCCGGGGCACCCGCTGGGCCCTGCTGGTGCCCGACACCCTGTGGATCGCGGACCTGTCCTTCCGCCCGCCCCGCGAAGCGCGAACGGACCGCCCATGAGCACGGACACCACGGACGAGACGGCGGGCGGGGCCGCCGGCCACCGGTCCTACCGCCAGGTGCTGACGGGGAACCCGCGCCTGGCCGTACTGCTCGCCGGTTATGTGATCTCCAGCGTGGGCGATGGCATCCTGCTGATCGCCCTGCCGCTGCTGGCCATACGCCACCACGGGCAGCTCTCCGCTCCCGTGGCGGTCGGCCTGGTGATGACCGCACCGTATGTGCTGTCGACCGTGCTCGCCCTCAGCATCGGCCTGGGACGGCTGCGACTGCCCACCCGGGCCGTGGTCATCACCGACAGCGCGCTGCGCACCGTTCTGTTCACGGTGGTGGGCCTCGCCGCCATGGCCGACCGGATCGACATCCGGTTCCTGGTGGTGGCGCTGCTCCTCGGGTCCGTCCTGCATCAGACGGCGTCCAGCAGCCGGCGCCTCGTCGCCACCGGTATGGCCGGGAAGGGCGAGCTCTTCACCGTCAACGGACTGCTGGGCTTCGCCAACAGCCTGGCGCTCTACGTCGTAGGGCCGGCGGTCGGTGGCGCGGTCACGGTCGCGTTCGGAGCGGACGTGGCCGTCCTCCTCGAAGCGCTCAGCTTCCTCTTGCTGTTCGGGGCCGTCGCGCTCGTCGTGCCGCCACAGCCGAGAGCGCCCCGGGCGGAGCGGTCGACGGAGTCCGGGTGGCGGATCCTGCGGCTGCGTCCCGTGGCCGCCCGCCTGTTCTTCGTGGTCTTCTTCTTCAATCTGTCCTATATGCCGGTGGAAGTGGCGCTTCCCGTACTGGTCAACGGAGATCTCCACGGGGACGGAAACACACTGGGCATCATCTGGACCGCCTTCGGCGCCGGGGCGCTGATCGGCGGGGCGCTCACCGGTTTCCTGCGGAAACTGCACCAGCAGGCCGTCCTGGTGGCGGTCATCGCGCTGTGGGGCGGTTCGGTGGTACTTCTCGCCCTGGCCCCCTCCGGGCCGGTCGCGATGTGCGCCTTCGCCCTGGGCGGACTCATCTACGCCCCGTTCACACCCATCGCCTACACCTTTGTGCAGTCGGAGCTCCCGCCCCATGAGCAGCAGCCGGTGATCACGCTCTGGACCACCGGCTCGACGCTGGCGGCCCCGATCGGCCTGCCGCTCAGCGGCCCGCTGGTGAGCGCGCTCGGTGCGCGCGGCGGACTGCTGCTCTCCGCGGCATTCACCCTCGTTCTCGTTCCGTTCGCCGCCAAGGGCCTGCTGGGCCCGCGCCGAGTCGCATAGCCAGAGGAGTGCGCACGTGCAGGGATACGAATCGTCGACCTACGGCGACCACATGACCGACCACGACGCCATCGGCTGGCCGGCCGCGAAGGACGAGGACGCGGCGGTGGGGTTCCTCGTGGACGTGGCCAAGCCCGGCCATGCGCTGGAGCTCGGGGTGGGCACCGGGCGGGTCGCCCTGCCGCTTGCGGAGCGGGGGGTGCGCGTCACCGGCATCGACGCCTCCCCCGTCATGCTCCGGCAGATGGCCGACAAGCCGGGCAGCGCACAGGTGCGGGCCGTCCAGGGCGACTTCGCGGAGGCCGCCGTCGACGGGACCTTCGACCTCGTCTACGCCGTCCAGCACACGTTCTTCCTGCTGCGCGACCAGGAGACCCAGATCCGCTGCTTCCAGAACGTGGCCGCGCGGCTGGCCCCCGGTGGCGCCTTCGTCCTCCAGGTGTTCGTCCCCGATCCGCACCGCCTGATCCAGCCGCAGGCCAGCGACGCCCTTCAGGTGGCACTCGACCAGGTGGTCCTGCGGGTCTCGAAGTTCGACCGGGTGACGCAGACGGTCAATCGGCAGTACGTCGCCATCACCGAGGGCGGGACGAAGCTGTACCCCATGGTGTTCCGCTACGCATGGCCCACCGAGCTGGACCTGATGGCACGGCTGGCGGGCCTCCGGCTGGAAGGGCGCTGGGACGGCTGGTCGCGGGCGCCCTTCACCGCGGAGGGCGGGTATGTCGTGGTCTACCGGAAGCCCGCCGAGGCGGTGTGAGGCCTACGCCACGGTGTCGCCGACCCGGACGGGTCCGTTGGTGGTGACCGACTGGATGGCGGCGAGGGCGACGGACAGGGCGGCGCGGGCGTCCTGTCCGGTGACGGAGGGGGCACGTCCGGTGCGCACGCACTCGGCGAAGTCGGCGAGTTCGGCGACGTAGGCGTCGTGGAAGAGGTCCTGGTCGTAGGCCACGCATGCGGCGGCGATGCCGTCCGGGCCGTAGGCGGTCAGATGGCTGCGGCGGATGTCGCCCATGGTGAGCATGCCGGCCGAGCCGAAGACCTCACCGCGGACGTCGTATCCGTACACCGCCTGGAAGTTCGCCTCGGCGGTGGCGAGGGCGCCGTTGTCGAAGCGGATGGTGACCACGGCGGTGTCGAGCAGTCCGCGGTCCTTGAAGTCGGGGCGGACGAGGGCGTCGGCGAAGGCGAAGACCTCGACGGGCGCGGCGCCGGGGTTGAGGTAGCGCAGGGTGTCGAAGTCGTGGATGAGGGTCTCCAGGAAGATGGTCCACGGCGGGATGCGGCCCGGGTCGGCCAGCTCGGGGTCGCGGGTGAGCGAACGCAGTAGCTGCGGGGTGCCGATGGCGCCCGCTCGGATCTTCTCGTGGGCGGTGCGGAAACCGGTGTCGTAGCGGCGGTTGAAGCCCACCTGGAGGGGGACGCCCGCGTGGGCGGCGGCCGCGATGGCACGGTCCGCCTCATCGAGGGTGACGGCCATGGGCTTCTCGCAGTAGACGGCCTTGCCCGCCCGGGCCGCGGCCTCGACCAGCCCGGCGTGGGTGCGGGCCGGGGTGGCGATGACCACCGCCTCGATCCCGGGGTCGGCGAGCAGCTCGTCCATCTCGGTGTACGCCGTGGTGCCGCCCAGGCGGTCGCCGAGCTCCTGGGCGGCGCCCGGGGCCGGGTCGGCGATGGCCGCGAGACGGGCGCCGGGGAGGCGGCGGGCGAGGGTCGCGGCGTGGAAGGAGCCCATGCGGCCGGCGCCGATGAGACCGACGGGGAGAGGGTGTCGCGTGGTCATGCGGATGCTCCGTAGATTCCGTGAGTCCGTTGTTCCGTGGGTTCGGTTGTTCCGTGGGTTCCGTTGTTCCGTGGGTTCCGTTGTTCCGTTGTTCCGTGGGTTCCGTAGTTCCGTAGGTTCCGTAGTTCCGTGGGTTCCGTAGTTCCGTAGGCGAGAACGGGCGCGGTCAGGGCGGTACGGCGTCCCGGCCGCGAGGTCGGTCAGCGGGTGAAGGCCGAGCGGAAGCGCTCCAGGGCGAGGTCGCTGTCGGCGGAGGCCCACGCCTCCATGGCCACGGTGTCCTCGTAGCCGAGGTCGACGAGGGTTTGGGCGAGAGCCGGGTAGTTGATCTCCCCGGTTCCCGGTTCGCAACGGCCCGGTACGTCGGCCACCTGGATCTCGCCGATCAGGCCCCGACCGTGGGCCCGGCGGACCAGCTCGATCAGGTTTCCCTCGCCGATCTGTGCGTGGTAGAGGTCCAGATTCATCCGCAGTCCCGGCCGGTCCACGGCCTCGACCAGGGCCAGGGTGTCGGCGGCCGTCGCGAACGGCACACCGGGGTGGTCGACGGCGGTGTTGAGGTTCTCCAGGGTGAAGGTGACCCCGGTGCGCTCGCCCAGCTCGGCGAGGCGGGTGAGGGTGCGATGGGCGGCGATCCACATCGGGCCGGTGGCCGGGCCCGCCACCGGCGCCACCGGCAGGCCGTCGCCGTCCAGCCCGGTGCCGTGCAGATTCAGCCGGGGACAGCCGAGCCGTTCGGCCACTTTGACCGACTCCTCGGCGGTGCGCAGGAGTTCGGCCGCCCCGTCCTCGTCCGTCAGGCTGCCGCGGAGATAGCCGGTCATCGAGGAGAATACCGCGCCGGTCCGCTCCAGGGCGGCCAGATCGTGTCGACTCCAGTCCCAGATCTCGACCTGGAAGCCGGCGTCGTGGATGCGCCGTGCCCGTTCCTGGACCGGCCGATCCCGGAAGACCATCTCGGCGCAGACCGCCAACGTGTACATCGCTGCTCGCCCTCTCTACGACGATCCCGTCACCAACTAGAACGTTCCAGTCACTAGAACGTTCTAGAGAACGAGCAGCAGTACGCCAGCCACCGGCCACCCCTGTCAAGGGCCGGCGACTGAATCACTAGAACGTTATAGAACCCGGGCGCCGCGCATCGCGCCCTGGGCTACGATCGTCGCCCGGAAGGCGAAACCCCGCCCGCCCCCACCCGAAGACGACACCTCGACCAGGGAGACCAGTGGTGCCACCGACGCCGGCCGTCCCCCACGGAAAGCGCCCCACCCTCGCGGACGTGGCGGCACGGGCAGGCGTGTCCACGGCGCTGGTGTCCATCGTGATGCGGGACGCCAAGGGCGCCGGCGCCGCCACCCGTGAGCGGGTCCTCGAGGCGGCACAGGAGATCGGATACCGGCCGGACGCCCGGGCCCGGCTGCTGCGCAGCCACCGGTCCCATCTCCTCGGGGTGCAGTTCGGCCTCCAGCACCCCTTCCACTCGGACCTGTTGGAGGGCATCTACGCGGTGGCCGAGCCGGCCGGGTACCAGATCGCGCTGAGCGCCGTGGCCGCCGGCCGTGGCGAGCAGCGGGCGACCGACGCCCTGCTCGCCGACCGCTGCGAGGCCCTGATCCTGCTCGGCCCACAGGCCCCGGCCGCGCGGCTGGCCGAACTCGCCGGACAGCTCCCGGTCGTCTCCGTGGCCCGCCGGCTGCGCGGGACCGCCCCGGGCGTGGAGGTGGTGCGGACCGCCGATGACGAGGGCGCCCGCCGGGCCGTGGACCACCTGGTGGCCCTCGGCCACCGCGACATCGCCCATATCGACGGCGGCAGGGCACCGGGCGCCGCCGACCGGCGCCGTGGCTACCGCACCGCCATGAGCCGCCACGACCTCGCCGACCGCGTCCACGTCCTGCCCGGCGGGCTCACCGAGGAGGACGGCGCCACGGGCGCCCATGCCCTCCTCGATGCCACTCCCCTGCCCACGGCCGTCCTCGCCTTCAACGACCGCTCCGCCACCGGTGTCCTGGACACCTTCCTCCGCGCCCGGGTCTCCGTCCCCGACGAGGTCTCCGTCATCGGCTTCGACGACAGCCATCTGGCGCGCCTGGCCCATATCGACCTCACCACCGTCGGCCAGGACATCCCCCGCCTCGCCGAACTCGCCGTCGGCCGGGCCATCGCCCGCCTCGAGGGCGAGCGGACACCCACCGGCGAGGCCGTGGTCGCCCCCCACCTCGTCATCCGGGGCACGACGGCCGGGCCTGCCTGAGACGCGACGACAGCGTCCCGGACGCGGTCGCTCGACAAGGTTTCGGTGGTGCCGTCCTCGCGGGACGGGGCGCTCAGGACCGGGGGTCGTTGTCGTTGCCGAAGTCGGGTACGTCGGCGGACAGCAGGTGCTCGGCGGCGCCTTCGAGGGCCTTGGCCATCTCGATGGAGCGGGGGAGCATGGTCTTCTCGTAGACGCGAATGGCGTCATCGACGGTGGCCGCGTTCGCGAGGGCGAGGGCGATTTCGCTCGCGTCGAGCATGGCGAGGTTGACGCCGACACCTAGCGGGGGCATGAGGTGGGCGGCGTCGCCCAGCAGGGTCACCGTCGGGTTGTGCTCCCAGGTGTGCGGGACCGGGAGGGCGAAGAGCGGGCGGTCGACGTAGGGGCCGTCGTTGGTGGTGATCATCTGGCGCATGCGGGGCGACCAGTGGGCATACTCGTCGACGAGCAGGGCGCGGATGCAGTCGGTGTCGTCGGCGGTCAGGCCGCTCATGGCGAGCCAGTCGACCGGGGCTCGTCGGATGATGTAGACGCGGATGTGGTCTCCGCTGTTGCGCTGGGCGAACAGGCCACGCTCGCCGTCGGCCGCGCCGGCGCTGCCCGAGCCGACCAGCTCGGCGATGTCGGGGTGCCGGTTCTCCACGTCGGAGAACCATGCCTCCACGAAGCTCACCCCGGTGTACTCGGGGACGGCCGGGGACACCGCCGGGCGCACCCGGGAGGAGGCGCCGTCGGCGCCGATGACCAGATCGGTCTCGATGGCCGTGCCGTCGGCGAAGGACAACTGCCGCGGCCCATCGGCGGGCCCGCCGACCCTGTCGAGGGCGCGGCCCCACTGCACGGTTCCGGGCTGCAGGGAGTCCAGCAGCAGGGTGCGCAACTGGCCGCGGTCGATTTCCGGCTTGAACAGCTCGTCGGCCTCCGGGACATGATGAAACGTCATCGTGCCGGCCGTGTCCAGCTTGCGCATTTCCTGCCCTTCGGGGCGGGCCAGCTTGAAGAACTCGTCGAGCAGGCCGGCTTCGCGCAGGGCGATCTGGCCGTTGTCCGCGTGCAGGTCGAGGGTGCCGCCCTGGTTGCGCGCGCCCGGGCCCGAGTCGCGGTCGTAGACGGTGACCGCTATGCCGCGCTGCTGGAGGATGCGGGCGCAGGTCAGACCGCCGGGCCCGGCGCCGATGATGCTGATGCGGGCGTGGGCAGGTTCGGGGGAGGTCATGGTGGTTCCTTTCACCGGCGAAGAGGGGGCGAGGAGCATGCCGAGGAAGAGGTGCCGCTCGGGTTCTCGCAGACCCCAGAAAAGCAGACCCAGTAAAAAAGTGCAATGAGTCCACTTAGCTCTCGATGCAACTATCGGATATGCTCAAGCCATGACCGAGCCCCCCGTCGGCCGCCGCGAACGCAAGAAGGCGGCCACCCGCCAAGCCATCGCCGACGCCGCGCTGCAGCTCTTCCTGGAACGCGGCTACGACCAGGTGAGCATCCGTGACATCGCCGACGCGGCCGATGTGTCGACCACCACGGTGTTCAAACACTTCACCGGCAAGGAAGCGCTGGTATTCGACCGGGAGCAGGACCGGGAGTCGGAAGTGATCGCGGCGGTGCGGCAGCGAGCCGCCGGTCAGAGCATCCTCGACGCCCTCCGACAGCACGTCCTGGACACCTGGCTGCCGATCACGGCGCATCCGCGGATGGCCGAGTTCACCAACCTGGTGGACACCACGCCGACACTCCGCTCATACGCCGAACGCATGTGGACCCGGCACACCGACAGCCTCGGCGCAGCCATCGCCGACGAGCTCGGCGTCGACCACGACGACCTCTCATGTGTGGCTCTTGCCCGATTCATCCTTGAGATCCCGGCCCTTGCCCGCGGCCGGCAGGACCGCCGAGCCGCCGTCGACGCCATCTTCGACATCCTCACACAGGGCTGGCAACCGCCGACCAGGTCGTCCGCGCCCGCTAGCTCCTAGGCAGTTGTTCGAGCCACATCCCGGTTCGGAACGTGGAGGTAATCACCTCCCGGTGTGATCCCACGGCCCGTCCACCGGTGCGGTGGACGGGGACGAGGGATGAGCGGTCAGCCGAGCTTCTTGAGCAGTTCGTCCGCGAGCGGGCCGGAGGAGGCCGGGTTCTGGCCGGTGATCACATTGCGGTCGACTTCCACATGCGGTGCGAAGGGCTCGCCGACCAGCACCGTCAGGCCCGCCTCGGTCAGGCGGTCCTGCAGAAGCCACTTGGCCTTGTCGGCGTTGCCGGCCATCGTCTCCTCCTCATTGGTGAAGGCGGTGATCCGGTAGCCGGCGTAGGCGTGGGTGCCGTCCTCGGTGACCGCCGCCAGCAGTGCCGCCGGGCCGTGGCAGACCACGCTCACCGGCATACCGCTCCGTACGGCCAGGGTGAGGATCCGGCCCGAGTCGGCGTCGACCGCGAGGTCCTCCATGGGGCCGTGGCCACCGGGGACGTGGACGGCGTCGTACTCGTCCAGGCGCACCTCGCTCAGTGCGATGGGGGCGTGGAATTCGGCGGCGGTCTCGGCGACGCTCCTGATCCTGGCGGCGTTCTCCGGGCCGCCGTTGGCCTCGGGGCTGAGGCTGGCGGCGTCGACGGGCGGAACGACGCCGCCGGGGGTGGCCACGGTGATCTCGTGGCCCGCGGCCTTGAACGCCTCATAGGGGGCAACGGCCTCATCGGCCCAGTAGCCGGTGGGGTGCTTGGTACCGTCGGCCAGCGTCCACTGGTCGGCACCGGTCATCACGAACAGGATCTTCGCCATGCTCACTCCTCGTTGCGATCACCCGCTGTACGGGTGATCGCTGGGATCTCCTGGGGCGTTGCCGCCCCCCATGTGTCGCCGCCGTCCTGGCGGCGTGCTCGAAGGTAGATCCACCGGGCATCGAAATGCCAATAGGTGAGTCGATCGTCGGCATCGGGATTCCGATGGAAGGAAGAGCCGTACGCCTCTCTATGCTGGGCGGCATGGAGGACGGGACACACCAGGACGGCGACTTCGTCATCGGCGGCGGGCGGACGCCGCCGCATGCCGATCTGAATCTGCTGCGTACCTTTCTGGCCGTCTACCGCTCCGGCTCGTTCACCGCCGCGGCGCCACTGCTCGGGCTCTCCCAGCCGACCGTCACGGCCCAGATCCGCACCCTGGAGCAGCAGACCGGGCGCGAGTTGTTCACCCGGCTGCCGCGCGGTGCCGAACCCACCCACCTCGCCCATGATCTGGCCGGGCAGATCGCCGGGCCACTCGACGCCCTCGCCTCCCTCGGCGGCCGGAGCACCATACTCACCGGACACGCCATCCCGGTCCATCTGGCCGGGCCGGCCGAGTTGCTGTGCGCCCGCGCCCTGCCCGCACTCGCCTCGCTGGTCGCCGAGGGGCTGCGGCTGCGGATCACCATGGGGCTGACCGATCCGCTGCTGGACGCGCTGCGTGCGGGACGCCACGATCTCGTGATCGCCACCAGACGCCCCGGTGGCCGCTCGCTGACCTCGCTGCCACTGGCGGACGAGGACTATGTGCTGGTCGCCTCGCCCGACTGGGCCCGGCGCATCAGGGAGCGGCCGGCGGCCGACGGGCCGTGTGCCGCCGTCCGTGACGTACCGCTGATCACCTACGCGGAGGACCTCCCCATCGCCCGCCGGTACTGGCGCAACGTCTTCGGCAAGCGGCTCACCGCCCAGGCCGCGGTGACCGTGCCGGATCTGCGCGGGGCCGTGTCGGCCGTCGTCGCGGGCGCGGGCTACAGCGTGCTCCCCCGATACCTCTGCCAGGACGAACTCACGTCCGGCGGGCTCGTTCTGCTCCATGAGCCCGATGAGCCGCCGCTCAACACCCTCTTCCTCGTACAGCGGCCGGGAGCCGACGCCAACCCGGACGTGACCCGGGTCCGCGAGCGGCTTCAGCGCGCCGCCCGCACCTGGTAACGCACACACATCAGGGAATGCCGCCGGGCGGGTCACCCTCCGCCACTCGGCGAGGACTGGTCCACCATGCCGTGCTCCCAGGCCCAGGCCGCGATCTCGACGCGGTTGCGGGCGGCCAGTTTGCGCTGGACGTTGCCGAGGTGGGTCTTGACCGTGGACAGGGTGACATGCAGATCGACGGCCACTTCCTCATTGGTACGGCCGCGGGCGACCCGCCGGACCACCTCGCGTTCACGCTGGGTCAGCGGCTCGATCAGATCCTCCGGCCGGCCCCTCCGCCGGCTGACCGGACGGGCATCGGAGGGGGCCGACCGGTCGCGGTGGGGTCCCATGTGCGCGAGCAGGCGGACGGTCACCGACGGGGAGATCAGCGAGTTGCCCGAGGCCGCGGCCCGCACCGCTTCGGTGAGCAGGCCGGGCGCGCCGTCCTTGAGCAGAAAGCCGCACGCGCCGTTGCGCAGCGCCCGGTAGACGTACTCATCGAGGTCGAAGGTGGTGGCGATGAGGACGTTGAGGGGGTCCGGCACTTCGGGCCCGGCGAGGAGCCGGGTGGCCTCCAGACCGTCCAGCTCGGGCATGCGGATGTCCAGGAGGCAGACGTCGGGCCGCAGCCGGCGGGCCTGCTCGACCGCCTCGACACCGGTCGCCGCCTGGGCGACCACCCGCATATCCGGCTGGGAGTCGAGAATCATGCGGAAGGCGGCCCGGACCATCTCCTGGTCGTCGGCGATGAGCACCTGGATCGTCATGTCACGCATGATCGCAGGCGCGCGGGGCCGTCAGCCGGGGGAGGTCACGTTCGGGGCCGCCTTGCCCAGGGTCGCCGCGTCCGTGCTGTCCACCGTGTTCGCCTTGTATGCCTTGTCTGCCTTGTCTGCCTTGTTCAGCGGGAGGACCGCCACGACGTGCCAGCCGCCACCGTCGCGCGGCCCGGCCGTGATACGCCCGTCGACCTTCTCGACCCGCTCGGCCAGACCGACCAGACCGTAGCCGCTCCCCTCGACCGACCGCTCGGCGGCGGGCGAGGCGCCACCCTCCCCATCGTCGACGACCGACACCTCCAGTCGCTCCGTGGCGCCGGGCCGCACACCGATCCGCACCTCGACCCGGCCGACCCCGGTGGCGTGCTTGCGCACGTTGGTCAGCGACTCCTGCACCACGCGGTGGACGGTGGTGAGGATGCCGGGCGGTAGCGGCCGGTCGGCGAGTTGCGGGGCGAGGGTCAGCTCGGCGGGCGGCCCCACCTCGGAGAACTCCTCGGTGAGGTCGCGCAGACCGCGCAGACCGGGCAGCCCCGCCGGATCGCCCGTGGGCCGGGTCGTGGCGGAGGCGGTGGTGTGGTCCCGCAGGCTGGAGACCATGGCGCGCATCGACCCCAGCGCCTGGGATCCGGCCCGCTCGATCTGGGCGAGCATCCGGTCCAGGTCCTCCGTGGACTGGGTGTGACCGGCCGCGGCCGTGAAGCGCGCGGCCTTGGTCTGCGCGACGATCGCCGTGACGTGGTGGGCCACGAAATCGTGCAACTCCCGTGCGTGCTCCAGGCGTTGGCCCTGCCGGACGGCCTCGCGATCCCGCTCCCGCAGCGTGTCGTACAGGCGCAGGCACAGCCCCACCATCACCATGAACGGCACGGTGCAGACCGCCATGACGGCGATCAGATTCAGGAGGTCGCCGTCCCACACCGCGATCCGCAGGGGAAGAACCACGGCGGCGAGTGCGGATCCTGCGACCGGCCCGGCCGCTCGCAGGGGCCGGCAGCGCCGCACGGCGCGGGTGATGAGCAGCAGCAGCACACCCAGCTCCACCATGCCCGGTGTGTTCTCGGGACGCTGGGGCAGTTGCGCCTCCACCAAGGTCAGCACGCAGGAGACGGCCGCCGCGCCGATGGCGTAGCGCACGAAGAGGCGTTCCGGCACGGCGAACGCGGCCAGGCACAGCACCCCGGACACCATCGTCGCCGCGGCCATCGGCGGATACGGCGCGTTCAGCCCCTCCAGGACCACGAGGACGACCAGACTGACGCCGACCAGGCCCAGCCACAGGTGCCGGAAACGGAATCGGGACCGGAAGCGGGACCGGAACTCGGAGATCATGGCAGGTCACGCTACGGCCCGGCCGCCGTCGCCACATCAGACTTTCGGCCGAGGAAGCTGAGGAAGGGGCCCGCATCGCTTCGGCATTCCGGTGGATCCGCCGCGCCGCGCCCTCGCGAAGGATGGCATCCGGGGCGGCCGGAGAGCGCTCGAGCGCGATGCGCCACGCCCCTTCCGACCGTTCCCCCTTCCGAAGGCCGTCGATGTTCCGCACCGCCCTGCGCACCCTCCGATCCCATCGGCTCCGTTTCGCGATGCCCGCCCTCGCCGTCGTGCTCGGCGTGGCCTTCGTGACCGGGTCGCTGCTCTACGGCGACTCCGTCCAAGCGGCCGTAAGCCGCGCACACTCCAACTCCCAGCCGGATGCGTCCGTCTCGATCACCGCGGACGCTTCTGCCGC
This sequence comes from Streptomyces violaceusniger Tu 4113, assembly GCF_000147815.2. Taxonomy (NCBI): domain Bacteria; kingdom Bacillati; phylum Actinomycetota; class Actinomycetes; order Kitasatosporales; family Streptomycetaceae; genus Streptomyces; species Streptomyces violaceusniger. Next base: position 5,961,548 of record NC_015957.1, read on the forward strand.
GGACCCCGCTGAAGTACACCCGCTCGATGACACGCTTCTGCGGCGGCTGCGGGCGCTGCCGTCGGCGGCCGCGGCGCGCGGTGTGGTGGAGGGCCGCTCGTTCCTCGTCGGCTCCGACGGCACTCTGGTGGGCGATCTGTACCAGGCCGCCGGCGTCAACTATGTGCCCGACAACGGCGGCAAGGACGTCCGCTATCCGCTCACCGCGGGCCACGGCCCCCGTGGCGCCACCGAGATCGCCGTCGACCGGCGGACCGCCGAGCGCGGCGGGTACCGGGTGGGTGCCAGGGTGCGCATCGTCGTGGGCGGGACGGCCCGCGACGCGCGGCTGGTCGGCGTCTTCACCGCCCATGACAGCCGTGTGGACTCCGGAGGTACGCTCACCGCCTTCGACACCGCCACCGCACAACGGCACTTCGCCCCCGCGCCGAACGGCTACTCGGCGGTCACCCTGACCGCCGCCGACGGCACCTCGGATGCGCAACTCGCCCAGCAGGCACAGAAGTTGCTGCCGTCCGGGCTGCGGGCGGTCACCCGCGCGGATCTGGAGGCCGGATCCGCCTCCGAGGGGGACTCGGACAAGCTCACCACACTGCTGCTGAGCTTCGCCGGTATCGCCCTGTTCGTCTCCACCTTCCTGGTCGCCAACACCTTCACCATGCTCAGCGCGGCCCGTGCCCGGGAACACGCGCTGCTGCGGGCGGTCGGCGCCACCAGGAACCATGTGCTGCGGATGGTCCTGGCCGAGGCCGCCCTGGTCGGCACGGCCGCCTCGGCCATCGGTTACGGGCTGGGCATCGGTGCCGCGAACCTGCTGGGCAGCCTGTTCGACGCCTCCGGTACGGGGAGCGCCACCGTGCAGGCGTGGTCCGCCAAGCCGCTTCTCGCGGCCTTCGCCGTCGGCATCGGCGTCACCGTCCTCGCCGCCTACGTCCCGGCCCGCCGGGCGGCGGCCGTACCGCCCGTGGCGGCGCTGCGGACCGTCCAGCCGTCCACCGCCGCCTCACTGCGCCGCCGCAACACCATCGGGCTGATCGTCACCGCGTGTGGAGCGCTGCTGGTCGCCGCCGCCGTCGGCGAGCCGAACCTCCTCTTCGGCGCCGCGCCCCTGCTGCTGGTCGGCCTGATCGCCCTCACCCCGCTGCTCGCCCTGGGGGTCACCGGACTGCTGCGCTCCCCGCTGACCCGGCTCGCGGGCATCCGGGGCAAGCTGGCGGTGGAGAACGCCCGCCGCAATCCACGGCGTACGGCGGCCACGGCGACCACCCTGATGATCGGTCTGACGATGGTCACCGCCGTCACCGTGACTGTCGCCTCCGTGAACCGCTTCGACGAGCAGGAGGTGGACAGCTCCATGACCTCGGACCTGCGGATCACGGCCGTCGACTTCGGGGAGATCGGCGAGGACACGGCGGCCCGGGTGGGGCGGCTCGCCGACGCCGAGGCCGTCACACCCGTCATCCACACCTACCTCGACATCCCCCGCAAGACGTCCCTGGACGTCACCGCGGTCAACCCCGCCGCGGTGGAACGCGCGGCGTCGCTGTCCGTCCGCGAGGGGTCGCTGCACCGCCTCGGCCATGGCATCGCCGTCACCGAGAAGCTCGCCGCCGCCCGCGGCTGGCGGCTCGGCTCCCGCGTCAGCGGCACCTTCACCGGCTCGAGCACGCGTACGCCGGGCACCCCGACGAGCCTGCCCGTCGTGGCGATCTACGACGGCCCGGACGACCTGAGCCCCGCCCTCGTCTCCGACCGCGCCCTGCCGCGTCCGGCCGGCGCCGAGGACCGGCCGAGCATCGCTTCGGTCCTGGTCAAGGCCGCCCCCGGCCGTACCGCCGCGCTCCGGGAGGAGATCCGGCACACCCTGGACAACCCGGCGCTGCTCGTCCAGGACCGCGCCGACGCGCTGGCCGCCGCCACCGCGCGGACCGCGCCGTTCCTCAAGATCATGTACGCCATGCTCAGCGTCACCGTGCTGATCGGCGCCCTCGGAGTGGTCAACACGATGGGCATGGCCGTCTTCGAGCGGGTGCGGGAGATCGGACTTCTGCGGGCCATCGGGCTGGACCGCGCCGGTGTGGGATCGGTGCTGCGCCTGGAGTCGGTGACCATCTCGCTCTTCGGCTCCGCGCTCGGTGTCGTCGCCGGTACGGCCATCGGCGCGGCGGCCGTCCTCGGCCAGGAGGCCGTTCCACTCGTCATCCCCTGGGACCGGGCATCCCTCTTCTTCGTCGCGAGCGCCGCGATCGGTGTTCTCGCCTCGCTCTGGCCGGGGCGCCAGGCCGCCCGCCTCCCGATGCTGGAGGCCATCGGCGCGGACACCGAATGAATCGGCGCGGCGGCGGGCGCCGAGGACGCGGGCTGAATGGTCAGGCGGGCGCCGAGGACGCGGGTGAGCGGTCAGGCGGGCGCCGAGGACGCGGGTGAGCGGTCAGGCGGCGTCCATCAGGGCCAGGTCCGGCGGGACGAGCGTGGTCGACATCATCAGGGCGCGGATGAGGTGGTCGTTGAGCGCGTTGCCGACCGGCTCACCGACCTCCTCGCGGGTCAGCCAGGGCACTCCGTCCCGGGACAGCATCATGCGGACCCGGTTGACCAGGTGCTCGACGCGCTTTTCCCGCCAGCCCTCGTCGGGGCGCAACTCCGCGAGCTGGGCGGCCGTCTGCTTCCAGGTGAGGGGCTGCGGCCGGGGTTCGTGGAGCAGATACCGCTGGCCGAGGACGACGAGCGCGAGCTTCTCCTCGTCGGTGAGCACCCATACCCGAGGCGGGCGGGTGACCTCCCCGGGCAGGGCTACGGGCCGCTCGGCCTCGGGGCCGCTGACGAAGATCTCCAGCAGATGCTCACGGTCGCGCGAGCCCCGGACGAACAGCGGGGTGTAGCCGCTTTCGAGGGGCAGTGGCTCCTCGCCCGTGAAGAGCAGCCGGGTCGGGAAGCGCAGGGGCAGCCGGCCGCTGTTGGCGACCCACCAGCGGCCGTGGCGGTGGGTCAGTCTGCCCTGGCAGCGGCTGACCTGGGGGTCGTCCTCGCCCACGCAGACGTGCACCTCGGGGCGGTTCCGCCCGAAGAGCAGCTCACGGCCGTCGCCGGGGCCCAGCGTCATGCCACCGGTCAGCGCGAGGGCGAAGGCGGTGCCCGGCACCGGCGCGGTCACACCGCGGGCCAGGCTGCCGTGTGCGGCGGGCAGGAGGCGGCCGCCCGCGGCGGGACGGCCGGTGGCGGGGTGGCGGGCGGCGGGGGCCCGGCCGGTGGCGCGGCGGTCGCTGCCTGGAGGTGTGGTCATGAGCTCGGGAGTTTCTTCGCGGCCGTGGCGGCGAGCGCCTTGGCGGTCTGGCAGAGCTTTTTGGTGGGCTTCGGCCCGTAGACGTTCACCGACATCAACTCGACGGTGTCGTCACCGAGGTAGTTGCGGTACGAGCGGTGCAGCATCCGGACGAGGCATGAGTCGTCGTCCCACTCCTCCGGGGACACGGAGCTGGACTTCCCGTCGATCTCCGCCCGCTGCCCGTCTTCCGGGGAGAAATCATTGTCCCGGGTGAACTCCAGCTCCACTCCGGAGTCGTCCGAGCCGTCCGCCCACTCGCACCGCCAGTCCCCGAAGCCCGGGTCGCGGTTCTTCACCCGCACACCGGCGATCCGCTGGAGCTCGTCGCCGTCCAGCAGCCGGCATGCGTGTTCGCGGACCAGGGAGCTCGCGACCGGCTGCCCCGAGCGCCGAGGGACCTGGCCGCGGTCCAGCACGCTGATCGCGTAGTCGGTGGCGGCGTCACCCAGTTGGCACGGGTCGGGCGCCGGGGTGTCCAGCCGCTCGGTGATGATCCAGATCTGCTTCCGGTCGGCGGAGGCGATGTTCCGCACGCACTCGTCCCCCTCGCGCTGGAACGCGCCGACGGTGACGTTGCCGATCCTTCGGGTGGGCGCGTCGCCGCCCGGCTCCGGCGGGTCGGCGTCGAAGTTGAGCTGGACGTCGGCGATGTCATCGCCGCTTTCGCCGTGCAGCAGGACATCGCATCGATCGACCTCGCCGTAGTCCGGGTCGATGACGGTCTCGCCGAAGCGGCTGAGCGATGCGGCGTTGAGCAGCTTGCAGGGGTCGGCCGTCCGCGCGTCGCCCACGGTGCCGGCCCGTCCCGCCTGTGACAGCGAGTCGCCCGTACCGGAGGCGCCACGCCCGCCGTCCTGCCCGGACCGTCCGCTCTCGTCGGAGTGCCCGCCGTCCCAGGGGCCGAAGAGGGCGGCCCAGGCGACCAGGGCCGCGGCGGTGCCCACCGCGGTCGCGGTGATCACCACCCGGCGGCTCGGGCGGCGCCACGCCCCTCGGGCCGATGGCGGCAGCAGCCGCATCGTGAAAGGGGTGCGGTCGAGCGTGTCGCCGTCGTGCGGGTCCTCGTAAGTGTCCTCGATGTGTTCGAGGTGGGGGGACGACGGGGCGACCCGCCGCAGCAGCCGTGCGGCCTGATCGGCGGCGGGGCGCCGCTTCGGCTCCACGTTCAGCAGCGCGGTGAGCGGGTCCAGCAGCGGACCGGCCCGGTGCGGGGTCTCGATATAGCCCTCGATGGCCCGCGCCACATAGGCCATGGGGTGCGATGCCTCGCCGTACGGGGACCGTCCCTCGATCGCCGCGTAGAGCGTCGCGCCCAGGGAGAAGACATCGGACTTCCGGTCGGCCGCGTCTCCCCTGGCCACCTCGGGCGGCAGATACGGCGGTTTGCCGCGCACCCCGCCCGTCCGGGTCATGGTGGCCTCGCTCCACAGCGCCCGGGAGATGCCGAAGTCGGTGAGCTTGGCGACCCCGTCCTCGGTGATCAGAACGTTCTCCGGCGTGACATCGCCGTGCACCACGCCCTCGGCATGCGACTTCGCCAGCCCGGTGGCGATCTGGCAGCCGATGGCGCCCGCTTCCTCCGGGGTGAGCGCACCACGGTCGCGCACCAGGTCCGCGAGGCTGCCCCCGGACACGTATTCCATGACGATCCAGCAGACCTCGGCCTCTTCCACGAAGTCGAACACCGAGACGATATGCGGATGGTGCAGCCGTGCGGCGTTGCGTGCCTCGTTGGTGAGTCGCAGCGCCGCGCGGTCGTCGTCCGGACGGGCACACTTCACCGCGACCTGGCGGTCCAGCAGCTCATCGTGGGCCCGCCAGACGATGCCCATTCCGCCTCTCCCGATGGGCTCCTGGAGGAGATATCGGTCGGCGACCTTGTCACCGGCCTCCGCCATCACCCGCACCCCCGCTACCCCGTTTCATCGCACCCATCACGTTCCCGTTTCGCCACGGAGAGTACTTGGCCCTGACGTCGGTGGGTAGCGCTTCCGGTCGATAGCCCCCGGAAAGAGGGAAGCCTCCGGCGCACGACGGTCGGTTCCCCGGGCGGACAGCCGGTGTCGGAGGGCGGTCTCATTCGGCTTACGGCACGATTTCCTCCTTGACCACAATGTGGCCGGAATCCGGGTTGAGCACGCCGCCGAGCCGGGCGTACGCCCCGTCGGTCAGGTCGAGACACTTGGGCACCGACGGGGTCCACGCGAAGGTGCCACGGTCGTTGACGCGCACGACCAGCGACGCGTTGTTCGCGACGTTGGTGACCTTCACCCTGGTCCCGAACGGCAACTGCGGATCGCGGCTCAGAGAAGTCGCCGCGGTGTCCGCGTTGTTGTCGAAGAGCTCGCCGCTGGCGGTGTAGGCGCCGGGGGGTATGTAGCCGTAGTGCGTCGCCCAGCAGTTCTCACCGGCCGGCGGGGTGTCGCTGGTCGCGGCGGTGCTCGCCGGGGCGACACCCAGCACGGCGGTCAGTGCGACGGCGGCGGCCGCCACCCGGCCGATCAGCGTTCCCTTGCGCATGGCGGAGAACCTCACTTCGGGTTGTCGTGGTGTGGTGTGGGCGCGGGTGGGCCGTTCGTCAGCCGGCCGCGCGGTAGGCGACGCCCGCCTGGTTGGGCGTCGCGCCGTTGTAGAGACCGGTGCCGCCGCGATCGGCGGACAGCGTGAACCACGCGTACCGCTCGACGAAGGACAGCCCCTGGAGCATGGCGGTGGACTTGGTCACGAAGGCGGCCTGCTGGTCCGGGGTCGGATACCTCGGCGTACCGGTCGAGAAGTCGATCAGCGCGTATTCGGTGAGCCAGATCGGCTTCTTGTAGCGGTCGTACGTCGCCTGGAGATAGCTCCGTAGCTGGTCGGTCGCGCGGGTGGGGTCGAAGTCCGCGCCGTACCAGTGCAACGGGATGAAGTCGACTGTGTGGCCGCGGTCCGCGGCGCCCTTCATGAAGCGGTCGAGCCAGCCACCGGCGACGTCGCCGCCGTAGGCCACGGCGGGGGCGCCGAGCCGCATACCGGTCGACTGCAGCCGGGGCCACAGGTCGAGGGCCTGCTCCACGGTCATGTTCGCCTGGCCGGCCATGTCCGGCTCATTGAATCCGAGCAGGGTCGTGCCCTCGCTTTTCGCCCGGTCCAGCTCCGCGTCGGTCACCGAGCCCGGACCCCAGATCATCGGCACGAACTCGACACCGGCCGGGGCGTTGATCTGTTCCCGGCCGGAGGCCCAGGTGTAGAACCAGCCCACCTTGGCGTCGGACATCGCGGCGGTGACCCCGTTGAAGTTCCAGGCGCTGACGCCCTTCTTCTTCGCCGCGGCGGTGGCCGCGCCGGTGGCGCCCGCCTGACTGCCCGCGGTCAGCAGGGTCAGCACCGCCAGCAGTACGGCCAGAGCGCGTATCCCGCGCATCCTGTGCACGTCGTCTCTCCCTTCCTCGTCCGGTCTTGGGGTGAAGCGGTGGACCGGCCGGTCAGGCGGCGCTGTGGAAGGTGACGGTGAAACCGCTGCACTGGGCGCACTGCTGCATCACCTGGTTGCCCGGCTCCTGGTCCTGCTTGGACCAGCCGTAAGCCTTGGGGCAATGGGCGGCGATCATGTCGCTGTAGGGCGTCTTGGCGTCCCGGTCGGGGCTGGTGCACAGCATCGGCTTGCCGTCCGGCCCGCGCGTCAGATTGTCGGGGGGACACAGCGGGAGCAGGTTCTCCGAGCAGCCCATGGTGCCGCATCCGCCGCCGCCCGTGGCGTTCTTCGGGGCGATGGTGACCGGCTGCGAAAAGGCGTTGACGTAGCTGACGTTGTACCAGGGAGCGAGCGTGTCCTTGGTGTCGAAGTTGAACTCCGCGAGGCTGGTGGGCTGCTCGCTCCGCTCGCAGTGGTCGGCGAACGTGCCGCAGTCCCCCACCAGGCAGTGGAAAGTGCTGCCCGATGTCCCGGTGCACCCTTGACGGGCGAAGAACTTGCCACGCCAGTGGCCGGGTTCCGCCGTTTCGGGAATCGTCACCGTGCCCGACTGTCCGGGCTCCAGGGTGGGTAACGTGGCGAGTGGCTTGGATGCGTCGTTGTTGACATCACTGCCGATCCATACGGTCTTCCCGGTGTCGTTGACGAATGTGACCGTGTGATCGACCGCCGCGGCCGGTGCGGCGCGGGACGGCAGGTCCCCGCCGGTGCCGGGGGTGGCGGCCGCGCTGGTCCCGGACTGGGGGCTCAGTGCCACCAGGACCGCGACGGCAGCGGCGGCCAGGGCGGTCATGATTTTCCGCATGCTGTCTCTTTCGCCGTTGTCACGATCATGACAATTTTGACGCACGAGAGCTCTCCGAGGTCCGGCCTCAGATGAGGACATCCACGTGAGGGCATCCGCCCGAGGACGTCCACCTGAGGGCCGCTCCAGAGCTGACGGTCCCCCATGACAGCGCCCCGAGCCATATATGTCAATGGTCTGGACCAAAACCAGCCGCACCCGGCACCGGCTCAGGCCAGCGGGTGGCCGTACCGCGCCTGGAGGGACGTGAGGTCGGGCTCGCCGAACCGCTCACGCAGGAGCTGGAACGCATCGACCTTGTCGCTGCCGAATCTCCGTACATAGGTGGCGTAGGAGTCGGCGGTGAGGAACTTCGGTGGCGAGGTCTTGCTGTGGAACTTGTCCGCGTACATCACCAGTTGCTCCTCGGTGGTGTCGGCCGTGTAGTCGGCCGGAGGGAGATCCAGTTTCTGCGCGCGGATGTCGTCCCGGGTGATGCCGACGCCCGTGTGGCGGGAGCAGAAGCGGCACAGGGGCTCCGGAAAGCCTTCCTGGCGGAGAATCTCGTGGCCGAGGACTCCGTGGCGGATGTAGTTGCCCTCGTCGAGCCGGCCCGTGGGGTCGTAGAGCCGGTACACACCGATGTCGTGGAGCAGCGCCCCGGCGCGGACGAGGGAGGCGTCGAGCCGTAGCCCGGCGCGCGCCATGAGCTGCTCCGCGATGTGGCAGACGATCTCGCAGTGGGTGTACACGAGATCCAGGGCCCCACGCGTCGGCGCGTACTTCTCGTGCAGCGCACGCACCTCGTCGACGGTCGGCAGAATCACCGCCGCAGCGTAACAACCACGGGGGGGCACACGGCGGACGGCCGTGGCCAGGCAGTCGGCTTCACCCCACGCCGCTGGGGCGGAACTGGATGCTGATCCGTGGGCCGGTGGCGCGGGAGGATTTGGGGATCGCGTGTTCCCAGGTCCGCTGGCAGGAGCCGCCCATCACCAGCAGATCGCCGTGGCCGAGCGGCCGTCGCATGGCGCTGCCGCCACCACGCGGGCGGAGCAGCAGGTCCCGGGGCGCGCCCACGGAGAGGATGGCGACCAGGGTGTCCTCGGTTCTGCCGCGGCCGATGCGGTCGCCGTGCCAGGCCACGCTGTCCCGGCCGTCGCGGTAGTAGCACAGCCCGGCCGTGGTGAACGGCTCCCCCAGCTCGGTGGCGTAGTACGTGGAGAGCGCCTCCCGGGCCTCGGACAGGACGGGGTGCGGCAGCGGGTCCTCGGCGCCGTAGAACGCGAGCAGCCGCGGGACGTCCACCACCTGCTCGTACATGTGCCGCCGCTCGGCCTTCCAGGGGACCTCGGCGACGAGGCGGGAGAACAGGTCGTCCGCTCCCCTCAGCCACCCGGGCAGCAGATCGATCCAGACCCCGGACCCGAGCTCGGTCCTGCGCATCCCGCGCAGCGAGCCGAGACCGATGTCCTCGGTCTGGTCGAAGAGCGAGCCCTGGAGGTACGTACCCATATGCGCAGCGTACTCGCGTAATCGAGCAAACGTTCTACAGGTTCGCCGCGGAGGACCCGGCCGTGGCTGCTTCGGCGGTGACACCGCAGGTCAGCGGCCGGTCGCCGCCGGGCACCGGCCCGCCGCACGACGCCCCCGACGTCGTCGCCCTCGTCCGAGCCGTCGCGGGACACTGGGACCCTGACGCGTTTCCTTCCGTGTCGCCCGGGGGCCGGCCCATGACCATGCGCACACCACGATGCACACCGCGTCCGCTCGCCCCGGCGCCGCCACCTCCGGGGCTGGGGCCCCGGACCTGGGCCGGGGTGCCGCGCCGGTGCGGGCAACTCCTGGTGGTGACGGGCCGCGACCGGAATGCGCCGGTGGCCACGGCGGTGCTGTACGAGCGCGCCGGGGCCGGCCGGCGGGCCGGGGCGAGCCGGCCGGCGCACAACGCGCTCAACGGCTGGACCGACCACCACCGGGAAGCGATCTGCGCTCCCCCATCGGCGTATACACCCTCACGGACGCCGGCGGACAGCTCCCCGACCCCGGAACACGGCTGCCCTACGACCGGTCGGCCGGCTTCACCGCGGGCGGCACGGGCTGCGAAGGCGAACCCCTGTCCGGCTCGTTCGACTACGTGGCCGCCATCGACTACAACCGCGGGCCCGGCACCTCCCTGGACCGGACCCGCCCCCTCGGCCCGGACCGGGGCGGCGGCATCTGGCTGCACGTCGACCACGGCGGACCCACGCGCGGGTGCGTCAGCCTCGGGAAGGGCCCCGTGAAGGAGCTGCTCCGGGCGCTGGACCCGGCCCGTGGGCCCGTCGTCGTCATGGGGGACGCGGCGTCACTGGAACGCTGCGCGCCGGGCCGTGCACGGCGGAGCACCGGTGCGGTGGCCGCCGTCCCGGCGGCGGATCACTCCGGGAAGCCGCTGCGGTGGGCACGGCGGGTCAGCGGATGGTTGATGGCCTCCACCAGCCAGTCCAGCTCGGACTGCTGGGCCCGTACCGGGTTGCGCAGGGTGCCGACCCCTTCGATGGAGATCTCCACGACGTCCCCGGCATGGAGTGTGAAGTCGAGCGCGGGCACGATGCCAGTGCCGGTGGACAGCACGGCTCCGTCGGGGAAGGGCTGGGAGCGCCACAAGTGGTCCACCAGCCCCTGCGGGGTGCGGTGGAACGCGGCGGTGGAGGTGGACGCCCGGTAGACCGCCTCGCCGTCGCGCCATACCGCCATGGTGATGTCCAGCGCGTCGGGCACGTCGATCTCCCACGCGGGCACGATGGCCGAGGACACGGCGGCGCTTCCGGCGTAGATCTTGGCCTGGGGGAGGTAGAGCGGGTTCTCGCCCTCGATGGACCGTGAGCTGACGTCGTCGGCGACGAGATAGCCGACGGTCTCGCCGTACCGGTTGAGCACCAGCGCCAGTTCGGGCTCGGGGACGTTCAGCTCGGAGTCGTCCCGTACGGCGATCGGCTCGCCGTCGGTCACCACCCGCCAGGGCGGCGATTTAAAGAACAGCTCGGGGCGCTCGGCGTCGTAGATCCGCTCGTACACCGACTGTTCGGTGCTCTCCTCCACCCTGGCCTCGCGCGAGCGTTCATACGTCACCCCCGCGGCCCACAGCTCCATCAGCCCGTCCAGCGGTGGCAGCGGCAGGACGTCCGGCTCATGGACGGCCGCCGGTCCGGCGGCGGTGTTCTCCACCAGGGCCCGCAGCTCCGCCACGGACAGCCGCAGCAGCTCGGCGATGAGCGGCGCTCCGGGGAAGGCCCGTACCCCGCCGGTGTCGTCGGCCACTCCGGTCCGGACGGTCCCGGCGTCGTCGGCGAAGCGCACGATGCGTGTCATCTGTCGTCCTCTCCTCTCGTGACGGTGTAGTCGGTCCTCCTACCCAACTGAGGGTGGTAGCCGCGCATACGCCGGCCGTCACGATGGCGGCGAGCCGCGCTCCGGGCCCATGACAGCCCCCCGGCCGCGTTCACCGCGGCCAGCCGGCATGTGGGCGCTGTGGAGCTGTGGGTCCGCGACCGGCTGGACATGGTGCGCGACCGCCGCTGACCGGCTGGACGTGGTGCGCGACCACCGCCGACCGGCGGGCCCGAGTGCATGGGCACCCGCCGCAAGGGGGCACACCATCCCCCGCCGGGTCAGATGTCGCGCCGCGCGAGGAAGCCCAGCAGGGTGCGCAGCTCGGCGCTGGCCCGAGGCTTCAGCGGCAGTCCGTCCAGGCACCTCTCCACGGCGGCGATGTGACGGTCGGCCTCCGCCAGGGCCGCGGAGCGGCCACCGGCCTGCTCGATCAGATCGGCCGCCCGGCGCGTGGTGGCGTCGTCCGGGGTGTCCGGGGACTCCTCCAGGAGCGTGGCCAACTGCCCGGCGGCCGAGGCGCCGGGGCCGCGGGCGCTCAGGGCGGCGAGCACGGGGAAGGTCTTCTTGCGCTGCCGCAGATCGCGGTGGACGGGTTTGCCGGTGACCGCGGGGTCGCCCCAGATGCCCAGCAGGTCGTCCGCCACCTGGAAGGCCACGCCCATATGCCGTCCGGCCCGGTCCAGGGCGGCCGCGGTGCTCTCCGGCGCCCCGGCGAGCGCGGCGCCCAGGGCGGCGGCGCAGCCGAGCAGCGCGCCGGTCTTGTGCTCGGCCATCCTGCGGTACTCCTCCGGCCCCACCGCCGTAGCTCCCGTCCAGGGGCGCGACTCGAAGAGCAGGTCGTCCGCCTGGCCGCGGACGAGGTCGCCGAGAGCCACGCTCAGCCGCCGCACCGCGGCCGCGGCTCCGGCGCCGGGCACGGCGGCCAGCGCCTCCACGGCCAGCGCGAACAGGGCGTCACCGGCGAGCACGGCCGGGCCGGTCCCGTACGCCTTCCACACGGTGGGGCGGGTGCGGCGGGTCTGGTCGCCGTCCATGATGTCGTCGTGCAGCAGCGAGAAGGTGTGCACCAGCTCCACCGCCACCGCTCCGGCCACCGCCGCCTCGCCGGATGCCCCGGCCGCCTCCGCGCACAGCACGGCCAGGGCCTGCCGCACGCCCTTTCCGCCCGCCCCCTCGGCGGGCGTACCGCCCACATCGCACCAGCCGAAGGAGTACGCGGCCATCTCGCCGACCCATGGGTGCAGCCGGCCGACCGTCTCGGCCAGTGCCGGGCGCACCAACTCCCGGCAGCGGCCCAGGATTTCGCCTGCGGTCGCGGTGGTCTCGGCCGCGGTCGCGGTGGTCTCGCCCGCGGTCTGGTGCGCGGTCGCGGTGGTCGCGTATGCCCCGAGGAGCACGGGAAACGCCGTCGTCACAGTGTCACCTCCATGACCTCCGTGAGGCCGAACTCCTCCCGGGCACGGTCCACCATCCGGCGGGCGTGCCGCAGCCCGATCCGCTCCAGCACACCGGCCAGTTCGGACAGGTCCTCGTCGGTCCGGGCCCGGTCGCGGCCCAGCCGCGCCAGGGACTTGATGAGCCCCAGCCGGGCGAGACCCTCGCCGCGCGGCTCGCTCATGTCGCGGAACTCCTCCAGTGCCTGCTCGTACATCGCACGGGCCTCCTCGTAACGGCCCACGCGATAGAACACATTGCCGCGCATCTTGTGGTTGTACGCGAGCGCGCTCACCAGGTTCATCTCGCGGCAGGTCAGTTCGGCCCCGGAGAGCAGTTCCAGCGCACGCTCCACGTCCCCGTCGCGTACGGAGACGATGTCGGCCATGCCCCGCAGCGCCCATGCGTGTCCGCGCCGGTCATCGGCGCCCGCGGCTATCTCCGCGGCCTCCTGGAACATCGCGTAGGCCGAGTCGTACGACCCGGTGTTGCGGTGCATCTGGGCGATGCCCTCCAGCGCCCATACGGTGTGCCGCGCCTCGCCGCGCTTCCGTGCCTCGGCGAGGAGCCGCTCGTGCAGCGCGCCCACGGCCTCGTAGTCGCCCTGGATGCGGCCGGTCTCGGCCATCCCGGCCAGCGAGTAGCCACGGACGACGATGTCCCCGCCGCGTTCGCCGAATTCGGCCGCGAGTCCGAGCAGCCGCCACGCCAGCGCCAGCGCGCCCCGCTGCCGGGCGAGCGTGCCTCCGCTCCACAGCGCCCACGCCATCGCTCCGACGTCCATCGCCGCTCGGGCCGCCCGGTAACTGGCCTTCCACTCGCGGTCGGCCTCGCCCACCTGCCCCAGCCTCCGGTGCGCCTCGGCGACCGCGAGCCCCGCGCGGGCCGCCTCGCCCGGGGAGCCGCCCCGCTCGGCCGCCCGCAACTGCTCGGTGCCCGCGGCCAGCACGTCGACCAGCGAGGAGTTCACGGACAGGGTGGTGAGGGAGCCCTGGTACTCAGGAGCGAATGCTTTGCCGTACATGGATGCCTTTCCGTCTGTTGTTCCCAGGAGCACGCGGCTGTCCGCTATACACCGAATGCATACATCGCGAGTATGCACGTCATGTATACACGCTGTGTATAGATGACAGGAAACCGGCCCTGCCAAGGTCACCGGTGCTGTGCGTCCGTTGCCGATCAAGACGCGATCGGGGCCGGGGAGGTTTACCAACCGGCTCCGCGGGTGGCAAAAAACTTATGGACCGGGCTCGGCACTCCCGCCCCGATCCGGCACATCCCCGATGGAAAGGCAGAAACCACCCATGATCAGCCAGTGGCAGCTACGCGCCGCCTTCGCGGCACGGCTCTCCGACATGTACGGCCGGGAAGTCCCCGCGTACACCACGCTCGTGGACGTCTCGCGCGAGGTCAACGAGGACGTGCTGCGGGCGCGGGGCTCCGACGCCGAGCGTCTGGGGTCCATCGGCCGGGTGACCGCCGAACGCCACGGCGCCATCCGGGTCGGAACACCTCAGGAGCTGGGGCAGGTGGCCCGCGTCTTCGGCGCGCTGGGCATGCACCCGGTCGGCTTCTACGATCTGCGCGAGGCCGCCGCCAGCGCGGTCCCCGTGGTCTCGACCGCCTTCCGCCCGGTGGACGGGGAGGAGCTGGCGCGCAACCCCTTCCGCGTCTTCACCTCCCTGCTCACCACCGCCGACCCGCGGTTCTTCGACGCCGACCTGCGCTCCCGGCTGGAGACCTTCCTGGCCGGCCGCGAGCTCTTCCCGCCGGAGCTGCTCGCCCTGGCCGACCGCGCGGCGGCCGAGCACGGACTGCCCGAGGAGGACGCCGAACGCTTCCTCAGCCTCGCCGTGTCCGCCTTCGAGTTGTCACCCGAGCCGGTGGACAAGGTCTGGTACGAGACCCTGGAGCGGATCTCCGCCGTCGCCGCGGACATCGGCGGCGTCCACAGCACCCACATCAACCACCTCACCCCGCGTGTCCTGGACATCGACGAGCTCTACCGGCGGATGACCGACCGCGGCATCCAGATGATCGACACCATCCAGGGGCCACCGGCCTGGAAGGGCCCCGACGTCCTGCTGCGCCAGACCTCCTTCCGCGCCCTCGACGAACCCCGCGCGATGCGCCTCGCGGACGGCAGCGTCACCACCGGCGCCCTGCGGGTGCGCTTCGGCGAGGTCGAGGCCCGCGGTATCGCCCTCACCCACGACGGCCGCGCCCTGTACGACCGGGCGCTCACCCTCGTCGACCATGAAGTGGCCCGCCACCCGGGGGTGGACCGGGGCGAACTGGCCCGCGGCGTATGGGAGGAACATCTGCCCCACACCGAACGGGAGCTGGCCGCCCAGGGGTTGGGCTGGTTCACCTACCACGTGGCACCGGACCGCCCGCGTGACGGCAGCCGTCCGCCCGCCACCATCGGCGAACTGCTGGAGCGGGGCTGGGTGCGGGCCGAGCCCATCGTCTACGAGGACTTCCTGCCCCGCTCCGCCGCCGGAATCTTCCAGTCCAACCTCAGCGGGGAGGGCGTACGCGACAACGGCCAGGAGGGCACCGCCCACGACACCGCATGGCTCTCCGGCGCCATCGGCCGCGATGTCCTGGACCCCTTCGCGCTCTACGCGCGGCAGCAGAACGGCTCCCTCGCGCAGGTCGCCCGCGAACTGGGGCTCGACGGCGTCCTGGGGTGATCCCTCACCGTCCGCCTGCCGCCACCTCGCGTTCGATCCAACGGCAGATCACCCCCACCACGTACGCCCGCTCCGCGCGGCTCAGCTCCCGCCCCTTGGGGATCCGGTGCCAGCGCTCGAGGCAGGTACGGCAGCAGGTGGCGGTCGCGTGCTGGGCGACGAACACGGGGTGGCCGCGGTAGGGCGTCTGCTTGCCGTCCTTGTACGGCTCGGCGGGGGCCAGCCGCTTGGCGATCAGGTCGTACGCGTGCCAGCGCATCGTCGACGGGCCACTCAGCTCGGCCGTGGCCCGATCACGACCGCGCAGATGGAACTTCGCACGGAAGGGATGGCGCGCGATGGTCTCCAGCCGTTGGTCAAGCGAGTCGGGTGTCGGACTGGACGGGTCGGGCGTCGGGTCGGACAGGTCGGGCGTGGGGTCGGACGGGTCGGGCGTCGGGTCGGACATCGAAAGCTCCCGGAGACGGCAAAAGCCCCTTTCGATCCTAAGACGGCCCGCACGCGATGCCGTGGACGGGTGCCGGACCTTGCGGCCCCGCCGGGCCAGGGGCACTGTGATGGCCATGGTGGACACACAGTTCTCCGATCGCCGGCTGGCCGCGCTGTACGACCTGTTCTGCCCCTGGGACGAGCGCGGCGATTTCACGTTCTACCTGCCCCTGGTGATGTCCGCCCGCTCCGTTCTGGACGTGGGGTGCGGAACGGGCGCGCTACTGCGCAGGGCGCGGGAGGACGGGCACGAGGGGCGGCTGTGCGGGCTGGACCCCGGGGTGGGGATGCTGGAGGTGGCGCGGACGTGCCCTGATGTGGAGTGGGTGCTCGGTGACCTGGCCTCGGTGCCGGGGTGGAGCCGTGCGTTCGATCTGGTGGTGATGACCGGCCACGCCTTCCAGGGGCTTCTCGGCGACGACGAGTTGCGCGATGCGCTGGCCGCGATCACCACGGCGCTGACCGACGACGGCCGCTTTGTGTTCGAGACCCGCAATCCGCTGGTGCGGGAGTGGGAGGACTGGGACGTGCGGTACTCGGGCGAGGTGGTGGACTCCACCGGCGCCGTGGTGCGGTGCGTGTGCGAGGTGGAGACGCCGGTGCGGGGCGATCTGGTCTCGGCCACGCACACCTACACCGGCGCGGGCTGGGAGCGGCCCCTGCTGAGCCGCAGCACGCTGCGGTTTCTCGGCCCGGACGCGCTGGCGGGGTTCCTCACCGAGGCGGGGCTGGTCGTGGCGGAGCAGTTCGGGGACTGGGACCGCGGGCCGCTGACCGACACCGGCCCGGAGATCATCACCGTCGCCCGCCGCCCTCGCCGTCAGCGTGATTGACGCGCGGCCCTCGCTGTCAGCCTGATTGACGCGCGGCCCTCGCCGTCAGCGTGATGGACACGCGGTTCAGGACGGCTTCCGGTTCGCCCGCCACTCCGGTGCCAGCACCGACCAGATCTCCCTGTCCTGCCACTCGCCCCGGTGCAGATTGCTCTCCCGCAGCACACCGTCCTTCGTCATCCCCAGCCGCCGGGCCACGGCGATGCTGGCCTCGTTCGCGGCGGCGGCAATCCACTCCACGCGGTGGATGCCCCGCTCCTCGACGGCCCAGTCGATGATCACGCGGCAGGCCCGGGTCACCAGCCCCTTGCCCACCGCCGAGGGCTCCAGCCAGCAACCCGCCTCCGCGGTGCCCTGGTTGATGTCCATCGTCCGGAAGAGGACTCCACCGACCAGCTTGCCGTCCGTCCAGATGCCATAGATCCGCCCGGTGTCGGCCGCCGCCTTGGCCGCGTATCCCTGGAGGAAGGCCCGGGCCGATTCCAGGTCGGAGACGGCGTCCGCCAGCGCGATGTACCGCCCGATGGATTCCCGTCCCCGGTCCATGTGCGTAAGGAACTCCTCGGCCTGCCACGGCTCGAGCGGGCGCAGCTCCGCGCCGTCCTCGCCCAGGGGTATCGCGTACATCGTCACCTTCCAGCGTCCGGACCAGCCCACACGGTACGGCGGGATCCTCTCACCGAGGGGGCCGTCCGCGCGCTTCAATTTGTACCTACTAGTATGTATGATCTTGACCATGGACACCCGGGAACGACTCATCGCAAGCACCCGCGAGCTGCTGTGGGAGCGCGGCTATGTGGGCACGAGCCCGAAGGCGATCCAGGAGCGATCCGGCGCGGGCCAGGGCAGCATGTACCACCACTTCCGCGGCAAGCCCGATCTGGCGCTCGCCGCGATCAGCCGCAGCGCCGAGGAGCTGAGGGGCAGGGCGGAGGCCGAGTTCGGCGGTCCCGGCACCACGGTCGAGCGGATCAGCGCCTATCTGCGGCGGGAGCGGGACGCCCTGAAGGGCTGCCCGGTCGGCCGCCTCACCCAGGACCCCGATGTGATGGCGGATCCTGACCTGCGCCGACCGGTCGAGGAGACCTTCGCGTGGCTCACCGACCGGCTGGCCGGGCTGCTGGCGGAGGGCCGGGCCAACGGTGAGCTCGACACCGGGCTCGACCCGGCGAGCACGGCCACCGCGCTGGTCGCGGTGTTGCAGGGCGGCTATGTGCTGGCCCGTGCCGCCGACTCGGCCGACGTGTATGCCCGGGCCATGGACGGAGCGCTCGGCCTGCTCACCGCCCATGTTCGGTGAGCCGACGTCCGCTGAGCCCGTGACCTTCCGCCGACCGACTCACCCGAAAGAGAGCCCCGGCATGCCCTTCGTCCGTATCGACGCACTGCGGGCCGACCCCGACCGGCTCGACGCGCTCGGCCGTGCCGTGCATGACGCCCTGGTGGAAACCATCGGATTCCCGCCCAACGACCGGTTCCAGGTCCTGACCAGCCACGACGGCGTCAGCGGCATGCTGCGCTACGACGACTACCTCGGTGTGCGCCGCGACGACGGCATCGTCTACATCGCGCTCACGATGCGCTCGGGACGCACACCGGCACAGAAGCAGGCGCTCTACCGGCGGATCGCCGAGCTCGCCCAGGAGTACGCGGGGACCGAGCCGCGGAACGTGTTCATCACCCTGACCGAGAACGAGTCGGCCGACTGGTCGTTCGGCCACGGGGTGGCGCAGTACATCGACGGATGACCAGGTCACCCCCTCTCGCCGTACCACTGAGCCACTGGGGCCCGGCATGGCGAGAATCCGTTGACTTCTGTCGTTCCAGCCCCTGGGTGATCTTCTCGCGGCTCCCTAGCGTGGGGCGTGCACCAGCCGCCCCACGCTCGGAAGGAGACGCGGTGCCTGCCACGTTCGAAAGGGAGCCGGACACCATCCGATGACCAAGATCCTGCTCTCCCTGCATGTCCTGGCCGCCATCGTCGCGATCGGCCCCGTCACCGTCGCGGCCAGCATGTTCCCGCCCGCGGCCCGCAACGCCCACGCTGCCTCTGCCGCCGCCGAGGGTGCGGCCGACCTGGGCACGGTCCGGCTGCTGCACCGCATCTGCCGCGTCTACGCCAAGATGGGCCTGGCCGTGCCCGTCTTCGGATTCGCCACGGCCGCCGTGATGGGCGTCCTCGGCAGTGGCTGGCTCACCGCCTCCATCGCCCTGACGGCCGCTGCCGCCGGCGTCCTGATCGCCTTCGTCCTGCCCCGTCAGGACGAGCTCATCGACAGCCTCGGTGGGGGCAAGGCCCTGGAGCGGACCGATACCGCCCAACTGGCCATGTTCACGGGCGCGTTCAACCTGCTGTGGGCGACGGTGACCATTCTCATGATCGTCCGCCCGGGCTCGACCACGGGAGCCTGACCCCGCCCGATCACCGGTGCCGACCGAAGCCGCCCCCGGCGCGGGATAATGATCGAGAGCGCCGGGGCGGAAACAGGAGGCGGTGCAGGCATGCACGGTGAGTACAAGGTGCCGGGCGGCAAGCTGGTCGTCGTGGATCTGGATGTCCACGACGGCGCGCTGCGCGGGGTGCGGGTCGCGGGCGACTTCTTCCTGGAACCGGACGAGGCGCTGCACGCCATCGACCAAGCCCTGGAGGGCGCGCCCGCCGACGCCGACACCCAGGCGCTCGCCGCCCGCGTCGAGGCGGGACTGCCCGCCGACACCGTGATGTTCGGTTTCTCCGCCGAGGCCGTGGGCATCGCGGTGCGGCGGGCGGTGGCCCGTGCCACCGACTGGACGGACTACGACTGGCAGCTCATCCATGAGGGGCCACAGGATCCGGCGCTGCATATGGCCCTGGACGAGGTGCTGACCGGTGAGGTGGCCGCCGGGCTGCGGCCCCCGACGCTGCGGGTGTGGGAGTGGGACCGTCCGGCCGTCATCATCGGCAGCTTCCAGTCGCTGCGCAACGAGGTCGACCCGGCGGGCGCCGGGCGGCACGGGGTGACGGTCGTCCGGCGGATCAGCGGCGGCGGAGCGATGTTCGTCGAACCGGGCAACACCATCACGTACTCGCTGTACGTACCCCAGTCGCTCGTCTCCGGCCTGTCCTTCGCCGACAGCTACGCATATCTGGACGACTGGGTGCTCGGCGCGCTGGGCGAGATGGGCGTCAAGGCGTGGTACCAGCCGCTGAACGACATCGCGACGGAGGCCGGGAAGGTCGGCGGGGCCGCCCAGAAGCGGATCGCGGCACACGGCGGTGCCGTGCTGCACCACGTGACCATGTCGTACGACATCGACGCCGCCAAGATGGTGGAGGTGCTGCGCATCGGGCGGGAGAAGCTGTCCGGCAAGGGCATCGCGAGCGCCGACAAGCGGGTGGACCCGCTGCGCCGCCAGACCGGGCTGCCGCGCCCGGCCGTCATCGACCGCATGGTGGCCTCGTTCCGCGGGCGGTACGGGCTCACGGATGGCAAGGTGACGGACGAGGAGTCGGCCGCGGCGCGGCTGCTGGCGGCCGGGAAGTTCGGCTCACCGGAGTGGACATCGCGGGTGCCGTGACTCGGGCCACCCGCGGTGGACACGTCGGGTGCCGGCTCGCGGGCACCTTGGCCGACGAACCCATCAGCGGCGCGCCGAACGAGCTTCCCTGGAATCGGCTTGGGCAACCGTCCGGTGGCAGCCGCGCTCACGGCTCCTCGCGAACGACCTCGCGGGCCGGTTTGTCACGGCGCAGCCCCAGGAAACGGGGGTGGCGCAGACGGCCTTCGGCTGTCCACTCGGTGAAGGCGATCTCGGCGACGAGTTCGGGGCGCGCCCAGTTGACCCCGGGCCCGGTGGGCGGGGCGCCACGGGTGAACGGGCAGGTGGGGGTGCGCAGCTCGGTCAGCCGTCGGGCGAGGGCTTCCAGGGTGCGGGTGTCGAAGCCGGTGCCGACCTTGCCCGCGTAGACGAGGTCGCCGTCGCTGTAGTAGCCGAGGAGCAGGGCGCCGAGCCCGGGGCGGGTGCGCCGGGGATCGGTCCATCCGCCGATGACCAGCTCCTGCCGCCGCTCACACTTGAACTTGAGCCAGTCGCGGGAGCGGCCGTGCTGGTAGGAGGAATCGACGCGCTTGGCGATCAGCCCCTCCCATCCGTGTGCGCAGGCATGGCGGTAGTAGGTCTCGCCGTCGCGGTAGCGGTACGCGGTCAGACGCAGCGGATCGCTCCAGGTGAGCAGGGAGCGCAGCAGGGTCTTGCGGCGGCGCAGTGGCAGCGCGGTGACGTCGTGGTCGCCGATGGCCTGGACGTCGAAGAGGTAGTAGTACACGGTGACGCCGGTGCGCCGGGCCTGCTCGGGGGAGCTGATGTGCATCCGCGGCTGGAGGCGGGCGAAGCTGGTGCGTCCGCGTTCGAAGGCCACCACCTCGCCGTCGAGGACCCAGTCGACCGTGGCTCGCTCCGTGAGGGCGTCGATGAGTTCGGGATAGGCGGAGGCGGCGGAGAGGCCGTTGCGGCTGAACAGGTCGACGCGGCCGCCTTCGCGGACGGCGACGCAGCGCTCGCCGTCCAGCTTGCGTTCGTACAGCCAGCGCTCGTCGGAGAAGCGTTCGTGGGTGAGGGTCGCGAGCATCGGCTCGCGGCCTTCGAGCCCATGGCCGTGGGTGACGGGCCTGAGCAGTCGGCGCTCAGCGGGGGTCAGGGCCCACAGTGGATCGCTCACGTCGCCGGGTTCCCTCCGTGCTGTCCGCTCTCGCCCCATCTCCGGACCGTCACGACGTGATCGGCCCCGCCCGGTCATGCGCCCCGGGGGTCAGTTGCTGTAGACGCGCTCGGGGTGGACGAAGATCGCGGCGCGGCGCTGCTCGGCCATCACCCGGTCGTAGGCGCCCCAGTCGTCGTGCGCGCCGCCCGCGGCGGTGAAGATCTCGCGCAGCAGCAGCCGCAGACGCTCCTGGTCGACCCCGGGGAACGGGTCGTCGGGCCCCGCGATCTCGGTGCGGCCCTCGACGGCGGCCCAGTTCCATCCGGCGCGGAAGACCACGGTGGCCCGTGGTCGTGCCCGCAGATGGGCGAGTTTGGCGCGGCCGTAGGTGACGAAGGCGACCACCGGCTCACCGGACACCGGGTGGCCGATGACCCCGGCGTTGACCACTGATGCCTGGACCGAGCAGTCGGCGCGCGTCGTCGTCACGACCGCCAAGTGGTGGTCGGCCGTGGCGATGCGGTCCACTTCCTGAAGATCCGTCATCGGGTGCCTTTCTCGGCGGACCGGTCCTTCCACCATGGCTTCCTCGGCACGCTACCGCACCCTGATGCGTCCATGCCGGTGAATCCCGGACCGCGCGAGCGGGCTCGGGCTCGCCGCCGCGCCGGAGGGGTGTAGCGGGCTCCACCGTCGATGGGGCGGCTCGCTCTCCCGCGTGTGTCCGGCCGGTCTTCTAGCCTCGTCGGCATGGGGAGAACGATGCGGCACGCGGTGCGGGCCACGGCCCTGCTGGTGTCCACGCTCGCCTTGGCGTTCGGCTCGTACCTGCGCCGTCGGCGGCCCGGCCCGACGGCCACGGCAACGGCCACGGCCACGGCGCGGCTGACCGAGCGGGTGGCGGAGCTGGCGGAAACCCGGGCGGGCGTCGTCGCCGCGCACGGTGCCGAACTACGGCGGATCGAACAGGAGCTGCATGACGGCACACAGGCGCGGCTGCTCTCCCTGTCCCTGCGGATCGGCCTGGCGAAGCGGGCGTACGACCGGGATCCGACGGCGGCGCGCAGGATGCTGGACGACGCGCAGGACCTGGCCGAAGAGGCGCTGACCGAGCTGCGCCAGGTGGTGCGTGGCATGCATCCGCCGGTCCTCACCGACCGTGGTCCGGCCGAGGCGGTACGGGCGCTCGCCGCGAGCAGCGGGCTCGATGTCACCGTGCGGGTGGACGGTCTGGAGGACGGGACACGGGCCCCGGCGGCGGTCGAGGCGGCCGCGTACTTCGTCGTGGCGGAGGCGCTGGCGAACGTGGCGAGGCACAGTGGTGCCGACCGGGCCGAGGCCCGGCTGGCCCGCACACCGAGCGGATTGTGGGTCTCGGTGCGCGACGAGGGACGAGGTGGCGCCGAGACGGTCGAGGGCGTGTCGGGTGCCAGGGAGACGGGTGGTTCCGGAGGTGGCTCCCACGGGCTCGGCTCCGGAGGTGGCGCCGAAGGTGGCGCCGGACTGCTCGGGATACGTCGCCGCGTCGCCGCGCTCGATGGAACGGTGACGGTGACGAGCCCGCGGGGCGGGCCGACGGTCGTCGCCGTGGAGCTGCCCTGCCGGTGGCGATCGCCGGGACCCCGTGCGGCCACCGCCACTACGACGGGCAGGACGCCTCGATCAGGTCGCGAAGCTGGGAGCGGGCGGTGACGCCGAGTTTGGGGAAGCTGCGGTAGAGGTGCGAGCCGACGGTGCGGGGGGAGAGGAAGAGCCGTTCGCCGATCTCACGGTTGCTCAGGCCCTGCGCCGCCAGGCGGATGATGTGCTGCTGCTGGGGGGACAGGGAGGTGAGGGCGTCGGGGCCGGCGGGGGCGGATTCGATCCCGGCGGCGCGCAGTTCGGCCTGGGTGCGGTCGATCCAGGGGCGGGCGCCGAGGCGGCGGAAGGTCTCCAGCGCGGTGTTCAGCCGGTGGCGGGCCTCGGTGATGCGGTGGCGGCGGCGCAGCCATTCGGCGTGGTCCAGCAGGAGCTGCGCGCGTTCGAAGGGCCATTGGCCGCCCGTGGGTTCGGCAACGGCCGCGGCGAAGTGCGGCTCGGCATGTGACGGGTCGAGCAGCGCACGGGCGCGGTGGATCAGGATGCGGATCCGGGGCGAGGGGTCTTCGGCGAGCCGGTCGGCGGTGCGCTCCACGATGGCGGCGGCCTCGGCCCCGTGGCCGGTGCGGACGGCCGCGGCGGCCAGTTCGGCGACCGCGGGGAAGGAGCACGCGTAGTGGACGGGCTCGCCGTCGGCGGTGAACAGCAGGCGGAACTGTTCGTACGCGCCGACGTGGTCGCCGTCGGCCACCGCGGCCATGCCCAGTGCCCACCGGGCCCGGACGGCGACGGCGCGGCTGCGGTGCGGGTCGACGAGGGACAGCGCGGCGGAGCCCGCGGTGCGGGCCTCGTCGGTCCGGCCGGTCAGCGCCAGGGCGGCGGCTTCGAGCGACCGTGCGGCGGCGTCGAGGTGGGGCAGCCCGGCGCCCGCGGAGTTGCTGTTCACCGCGGCGGTACGGGCCTGCGCCCACAGCCCGTGGTCCAGATACGCCCACCCGGCCGAGCAGCCGAGCCCGATGGGCAGGGTGCCGCCGAGCCGCCAGCGGTGGAGGGCGTCGTCGAAGATCCGTACCGCGAGTGCGGTCTCGTCGAGCAGCCAGGCCATGGCGCCGAGCGAGATGAGCCGGGCGGGGTCGCCGTCCGCCCGCTCGACCAGCGCCGGGATCGCCGCCACCCGCTCGGACCGGTGCGCGGTGGGGTCGGTCACCGCGAGTGTCCAGGGGTCGTCCTGTGCCCGGGCCCGTACGGCGAGGCGGTATTCCTCGTCGCCCGAATAGAAGCCCGCCACCGACGCGGAGGCGAGCGCGATCCGGCGCAGTCCGGGATCCTCCGCCGCCCTCAGCAGCAGGGACAGCGCGGTGTCGTGCTCGGTGCTCAGCGTGAGCACCTGGCCCACCCGCAGCGATGCCTCGGCCGACAGCGCCGGGTCGTCGGTGAGCCCCGCGGCCCGCGCGGCGAGCCGGCGCACCCAGTGCGGCTGTCCGGTGGACACCGCCGCACCCGCCGCGGCCACCAGGCGGCGGGCGCGGTCGCGGCGCCCGGGGCTCAGCTCGGCGGCACGTTCCAGCGCGGTGGTGGCGGCGGTGTATCCGCCACGCTCCCGGGCCCTGGCCGCCGACTCCTCCAGGGCGGCGGCGATCTCCTCGTCCGGCCCCTCCGCGGCGGCGGCCAGATGCCAGGCGCGGCGGTCGGGTTCGGCGCTGAGCAGCGCGGCGAGGTCCCGGTGGATCTGACGGCGGGCGGCCAGCGGTGCGGAGTGGTAGATCGCGGACCTGATCAGCGGATGCCGGAAACGGGCCCGCCGGCCGTCGTGGCCGCCACCGGTGAGCCGCAGCAGTCCGGCGGCCTCGGCCGGGGCCAGCGCCTCGACCCGGCCCGCCACCGCCCGGTCGTCCGTCGCGACCAGGAGCAGCGCCTGCCGGGTGGCCTCGGGCAGGACGTCGAGGTCGGCGGCGAAGACCCGCATCAGGCGGTCGGTGGGCGGCAGGAGTTCCCCTTCGGCGGAGTCGGCCGAGTCCGCGCCGCAGGCGCCGTTCGCCCGGGCCAGTTCGACCAGCGCAAGGGGATTCCCGGCGGCCTGGTCGAGGATGCGGAGCCGGCCGCGGCCGGTCGGGGGATGCGGCTGCCGGTCCAGCAGGAGGCCCGCGGCGGTCGCGTCCAGCGGGCCCAGCGTGCGCAGGGGAAAGCCGGAGAACGGCGCCGTGGCCCGGCCCCGGGTACCCTCGCCCGCCGTGTCCCTGGCCGCGGCCAGCACGGCGAGGGGTTCGTCGTCGATGCGCCGGGCGGCGAAGGCCAGCAGCTCCAGCGAGCCGGCGTCGATCCACTGCAGATCGTCGGCGACCACCAGGACGGGCGATCGCCGGGTGAGGTCGGAGAGCAGGGTGAGCAGCGCGACGCCGAGCAGCAGCCGGTCGGGCGGGCCACTCTGTCCGCTGTCGACACCGCCGGGCTCGGCCTCCGAGAGGCCGGTGTCGTGGGGATTGGTCTCCGCGAGGCCGCTGTCGTGGGGCTTGGGCTCCCCCAGGCCGATGGCGCCGAGCAGGGCCGACCGCTGCCGCGCCGACAGCCCGGCGGTCTCGCCCAGCACCGGCCGCAGCAACTGGTGCAGCCCCGCGAACGTCAGGTTCGTCTCGCTCTCGCTGCCCGTCATCCGCAGCACCCGGCCCGGGTGACGATCCGCCGCGAGGGCGAGCAGGGTGCTCTTGCCCGCACCCGGTTCACCCGTAAGGATCAGCACACCGCTGGTCAGACCGAGTACGGCCGCGCTCTCACTCTCCCGCCCGACCATGGTCATCCCTCGACTCTAGCCCGTGGTGCAGTAGCCCGCGGTGCAGTCATATGACGGATACCGCCGGCGCCCGCCGAAGCGCAGGCTGGAGTCATGGACACCATCACGCTTGGCAACGTCGAGATCACCCGCGTGGTAGAGGTGGCCCCAAGGGGGCTGCCGCGCGACTTCATCTTTCCCGACGTGGCCATGGGGCACTGGCGCGCGCACGAGGGCTGGCTGGCCCCCGAATTCCTGGATCCGGCCGCCGATGAGGTACGCACGATGATCCAGACCTGGTTGCTCCGCAGCGAGGGCCGGACGATCCTGATCGATACCGGCATCGGCAACGACCGGGAGCGGCCGGATGTGCCGCACTTCCATCATCTGCACACGGACTACCTCGGGAAACTGGCCGCGGCCGGGGTGCGCCCGGCCGACGTGGACCTGGTGATCTGCACCCATCTGCACGGGGACCACGTCGGATGGAACACCTCGTGGACGGACGGTGAGTGGCAGCCGACCTTCCCCAACGCGGAGTATGTCCTTCCCCGGACCGACTTCGACTACTGGAACCCGGAGAACGGACACCGGACCCGCTCCGGCCCCCGGATGGCGAACGTGTTCGAGGACAGCGTCGCCCCCGTCCACCGGGCCGGGCAGACCGTGCTCTGGGAGGGCGACCACTACGACATCGACGCCCAGCTTCGCCTCGAGCCCGCCCCCGGCCACACTCCCGGCTCCTGCGTGGTGCGGCTGCGGTCCGGTACGGATCGGGCGATCTTCGCGGGCGATCTGCTGCACAGCCCGCTGCAGATCGTGGAGCCGGACCTCTGCCCCTGCTTCGACGAGGACGAGCCCCGGGCCCGGGTCGCCCGGCGCCGGGTGCTGGGGGAGGCCGCGGACGAGGGCGCGCTGCTCTTCCCCGCGCACCTCCCCGGCGCGGGCGCGGCCGAAGTGCGGCGGGACGGCGAGCGGTTCGCGGTGAAGGAGTGGGCGGCATGGCGGTGAGCGTGTTCCGGAACATCCCGTACGCGGCCGCCCTCACCGGCGCCGCGCGGTTCGCCGCGCCGATCCCCGTGCACGGTGCACCCGGCGCCGACGGGCCGGGGCCGACGGCTCCGGTGCCCGAGCGGCCGTTCGCGGCCGACCTCAGCCCGGTGCTGGGGCACGGCTGGGTGCGTGGCGAGGACTATCTGACGGTCAACGTCTGGACGCCCCGCACTGATGGCAACGCCCCGGTGATGGTCTTCGTGCACGGCGGCGGCTTCCTCTCCGGCACCGGCCAGGCGCCGCTGTACGACGGGACGTCCTTCGCCCGCGACGGCGTGGTCCTGGTCACCCTCAACTACCGCCTCGGCGCGCCGGGTTGGCTCGACCTGCCGGGCGCCCCGCGCAACCGGGGTCTGCTGGACGTGCTCGCGGCGCTGCGGTGGGTGCGCGAGCACATCGCGGACTACGGCGGGGACCCGGACCGGGTCACGGTGTTCGGGCAGTCGGCGGGAGGGATGATCATCAGCGCGCTGCTGGTGACGCCCGAGGCCGCCGGGCTGTTCCGGGGTGCGATCAGCCAGAGCGGTGGGCTGCACACCCTGACCGGCGCGGAGGCTGCGAGGACGACCCGGGCCCTGGCCGACCGGCTGGGCGTTGCGGCCACGGCCGAGGCGTTCGCCGCCATCCCCGACGAGCGCCTGATGTCCGCGCTCGCCGGCCTGCCCGGATCGGGCCCGAGGCTCTCGCCGCTCGGTGTGGTGCTCGATGAGCCCGACGAGGTGGCCCCGCCGCATCCGGTGGATCTGCTGGTGGGCACGAACACCCAGGAGTCGCTGCTCTACCAGCGGCCGGAACACAGCGCGGGCATCGACGCCATGTTCCGCGACGCCCGTGAGCGGCTGGTGTCCCGCTACGACAAGGTGTTCAGCTACGACTTCGACTGGCGGGGCGGGCCGTTCGGCGCGTGTCACACCGCGGAGCTCCCGTTCGTGTTCGACAACACCGCTCTGCCCGCGCTCCGTACGGCGAACGGACTGCTCGGACCGGACATCCCGCCGTCGCTGGCCACGGAGATGCACGGCGCGTGGGTCCGGTTCGCCACCACCGGGGATCCCGGCTGGTCGGGGGCGCGCAGGTTCCGCTAAGGCCCACGGGGTGCGGCGGGGTGGCCGTCGGCGGCGGGTCGGTGTCCGCTCCGGCGCCCACGGTCACGGCCCGCCTCGTCGCGCACCGGACCGGTCGGCCGCGGGTTCACCAACCGCCGTATTCCTGACCGCTGTGAGGCGGAGCCGGGCGGCTCGCCGGGGCCTGAACGGGGTCCTCCGGCGGCCGGGCCGGCCAGACCGGCCGAGGCGGTGGCGGCGGGGGCAGGCGCGAGCTGTCCGCCTTCTTTTCGTTCCACTCCCCCTCGCCCAGGACCAGCAGCGGATCGAACATGATGATGGTCCCCGCGACCACCAGAAAGATCACCGGGCCGATCAGCATGGGGAGGATCAGCGAAGCCGGCGCATTACCGCCCACGGAGGCGTCGAGCACATCGTCCAGCCGCACACTGACCGCGGCCATGCCCGTGTAGTGCATGCCGGTCACCGCGACCCCCATCACCATGCTCGACCCCAGGCTGGCGCGGAAACCGTGGATGGTCACGGCGGCCCAGAGGGCGGCGGTCGCGGCCACGACCGCGATCAGGACGGAGAGCAGGACGGTCGGCACGGAGTACTCCAGATGCCCCTGCATGCGCATCGCGGACATCCCGATGTAGTGCATGCCCGCGACGCCGAGTCCGGTGAACACACCGGCCGAGAGCAGCACCCGTCGGGAAACGCCCCGGTAGCCGACCATGAAGACACCGATGCCGACGACGACGATCGCCACCAGAAGGCTGAGCAGGGTGATCGGTATGTCGAAGCCGACCGGGGTTTCCTTCACATGGAACCCCATCATGGCGATGAAGTGCATCGTCCAGATGCCCGAGCCGATCGACGCGGATCCGAGCGCGAGCCAGCCCGGCTTCCAGGAACGCTGAGTACGCACCGACCGGGCGGTGCAGCGTAAGCCGAGGGCTCCCCCGAGACAGGCCATCAGGTAGGCCGCCAGCGGGGTGGTGGCCCCGTAGTTGAACCCGTCGATCGTGCCGTACATGTACGTTCCGTCCTTCTCGCCGCGGGGGTTCTGTGCAGAAACGTTGAGCCACCGGCGAGGGTAGGGCGCGCGCAATCACGCCGCCCACACATTTGGTCACGCATCGATAAAGGTGTCTCACCGGGCGTGACAGGATGTCGCATCATTCACCTCATGTCCGTTTTCGCCTTGGTAACGGGGCGGGAGTTCCCGCGCGGCCCCGAACGCGCGTATCCGACTGGGCGATTCGCGGACGTCTTCCGGGCGGTTTCCGGAAAGAGCGATCAAAGGGCTCCTGTGCTCGCGCGGACGGGCGGATGATGAGTGGGGCATGACGAAGGGGGACGTTTCATGCACAGCAGGGACCTCGCGGCATTACGCGGCCGAGCCGAACGAGGCGCGGCCGACGCGCTGGCGTGGATCGCCCCGCCCCCGCCCCCACCGGACGGCCCGGCGGCCGAGGGACCGTCCGACGGCCCGGCGGCCAAGGACCCCTCCGGCGGCGCCGGTTCGCAGGGCCCACCGGACGGCCCGGCGGCCGGGCGAGCTCCCGACGGCACGCAATCACCCGCCGACGCCGACCCCGCGTCGCTCGACCGCTTCATCGCCGAACTGGACGAGCTGGAAGCCGCGTTGGCGGCGGCCGTGCCGGACGGGGACGCTCCACTGTGCACCCTGCGCGCCCGGCTCGGCGGCCTGTACGCCGAGCGCTACCGGCGCAACCCCACGGACGACGGCCGGAGTCGGGGCCTGCGGGTGCTGAGGGCGGCGCGCGCCCCTGGGACGCTCGACCCACCGGACGAGCGGGCCTCCGCCGTCCATCTGGTGCGGTTGCTGCTGACGCCCGGCATGATGGCCGGATGGGACGGCACGCTGCCCCGCCTCCTCGAATCCTTCGATGTGGGCCGCCAGGTGATGGTGGGCGAGCCCGAACTCACCGCCGATCTGACCGAGCTGCGCGGGCTGCTGACCGACCTGGTTCCGACCCTGCCCGAGGGCCTGGCCGAACCCCTGTCGTGGGCGGCCGAGGCCCTGGAGCTGGTGCCCGCCGCCGCCCGCTCCGGGGACTTCGAGCAGATGGCCGAGCTGGCCGCGCAACTGGCGGAGCGTATGCCGGACGGCGACTCCCGGCTGATGCGGGCCCTGAGCGGGCTGGTCACCGAGTTCGCCACGGCCGGGGCGGGCGGAGGCGATGAGACGGATCTGCTGGAGGAGCTCACCGCGGAGGAGACCGCCCTCACCTTCGCACAGGCCGCCCTCATGCTGGAGCTCGAAGTGCCCGGCACCGTCCGGACCGAGGATCTGGAGGCCCTGGTCGATGAGGTGAGCAAGGGGCCGGCCGGTGAAGAGGCGGAGACCGCGATGCGCGCCGCGATGAGCCGCATGGCCCATGGCGTACGCACGGGTGACGCCGACCGGCTGGCCGAGGCGGCGGAGCTGATCGGCACAGCCGCCGGTACGGGATCCGGACGGGTGGACTGGATGGCCGGGGTCATCTCGCCCGGACTGCTCACCGCGGCCAACATCCTGGGCGGCAACCTCACCGACCGCGACCAGGCGCGTGCCCGCCTCGACGCGCTCTTCGGCCCCGCCTCCGCCGTGTTCGACTCCGCACACGCGACCGGGCCCGGCGCGGAGGGGCTAAGGCTGTGCTCCCGGAGCATGCACCTCCTACTGCGCCTCAACGAAGCGCTGGACGAGCGCGACGCCGAAACGCTGGAGGAGCTGCTGGACGAGCTGCTCGACCTGTTGGAAGAGGCGGGCGAGAACAGCGAATGGCAGTTCCTGGTGCTCTTCCTGCTGGGCCAGGCGCAGTTGAGCCTGGCCACGCTGGACGGCGGGATCCCCGCGCTGCGGGCCGGCGTGGCCTACTTCGAGGAGGCGGCGAACCATCCGAGGCTCCCGGCCTTCGCACAGCCCCTCATGGACGCGCAATGCGCGCCCCTGCTGGCCCTCTTCTCCATGATCGAACCGGATCCCGTACGGGTCTCCGAGGCCGTGGCCAGGGCCCGGCGGGCCCTGGACGGCCCCGCCTCCACCCCCGACCAGCGGGTATGGATCCGGCAAGGCATCGGGATGGCGCTGCTCACCGTCCACCAGTCGACCGGCGACCACTCCGGCCTGGAAGAGGCGGTCGGGGAGCTGGAACAGGCCAGGCGGGAACTGACCGAGCGCACCAGCCCGGCCATCCGGCAGAAGCTGCTGTGGGAGCTGGCCGAGGCGTACCGGCTGCGTGACGACCGCGAGCGCGACGACTCGGGGGCGGCCGTCGCCACCGCCCATGCCTCGCTGTGGGTGCTGGCCGAGGATGTGCTGCTGCAACTGGGTGCCGAGCACGGGCTGGAGGTGGCCAGGGCGGGGGCCAGCCGCGGGCTGCTCGCCGCCCACTGGGCCGCCGTGGACGGCCGGATCGAGGAGGCCGTGGCGTCGCTGGAGAACGGGCGTGGCCTGGTGCTGCGGGCCGCGGCCGCGGCCGCCGGGGTCCCCGAGCAACTGGCCGCCCGGGGCGAGGCGGAGCTGGCCGAGCAGTGGCGGACCGCCGTACGGGACCTCCCGCCCCAGGCCGCGCCGACCGGCGGCGGACTCGCGCCCGGCGGTGGCGGTACCCCGGACGAGGTCCGCAGCGCGCTCGCGCGGGTCATGTCGGCCGGGGCCGCCCCCGGCGTCGAGATCCCCAGCAGGCTGCGCCGCCGCGCGCTGGACGTGCTGCGGCGGGACAGCGGCGAGGCGCCGCTGCGCGGGCTGCTCGGCGCCCCCGGCATCGGGGAGTTGCGGGAGGGGCTGCGCGTCACCGGCACCGACGCCCTGGTGTATCTGGTGCCCGGGCAGGACACCGCCGACGGCGTGGCCGTCCTGGTGCGGAGCGCCGGTGAGCCGACGACGCTGGCGCTGCCGGGGCTCGGCGCGCCCGGCCGGGAGCCGCTGGAGCGCTATCTGGACGCGGGTGCCCGGCGGTCCGCCGTGTCCGCGGACGGCATGGACGCCTCCGCCGAGGCCCATCGGCACTGGGAGGCGGCGCTGGAGGGGCTGTGCGACTGGGCCGGGCCGGCCGTCCTCGCCCCCGTACTGGACGCTCTGGGCGCCCCGGCGGAGGACGGGTCCCAGCAGCGCGACGCACCGGTCCGGCTGGTCCTCGTGCCATGCGGCAACCTCGGTGCCGTTCCCTGGCACGCCGCCCGCCTCCCCGGGCCACGGGCCGGTGCGCGGCGTCCGTACACCTACGCCTGCGAAGACGCGGTCGTCTCGTATGCCGCGTCCGGCGGTGAGTTCCTGCGGGCCGCCCGGCGCGGCCGGGTGCCGGCGAGCGAGCGCGCGGTGCTGGTGGCCGACCCGAGCGGGGATCTGACGTGGGCGCAGGACGAGGTGTCGGCCCTTCGCACCGCGTACTACACCACGGCCCTGCTCTACGGCTGGCACGAGGACGCGCCCGAGAACGCGCTGGGCACCCCCGAGGATGTGCTCTCCCACCTCCCCGGAGGCCCGGCCGCGCCCGCCGCCTCGCTGCTGCATCTGGCGGTGCACGGCCTGGCCGGGCTGCGGCCCACCGACTCGGCCCTCCACCTGGCCGGCCCGGACCCCGAAGACGCCCCGGGGCCCGAAAGCGCCCCGGGCCCCGCGGACATCGCGGACCCGGGCAGGCTGACGGTGACGCGCATTCTCGACGTGCCCGCCGGGGAGCGGGCCGCCACCGGGCCGCTGATCGTGCTCAGCGCCTGCGAGACGGACCTCAGCAGCCGCGACCACGACGAGGCGCTGACCCCGACCACCGCACTGCTGGCGCGTGGCGCCACGGATGTGGTCGGCTCGCGATGGAAGGTCTCGGACAGCGCGTCCGCCGCGCTGATGGTGGTCTTCCACCACCATCTGACCGTCGCCGGACTGGCCCCGCCGGACGCTCTGCGCGCCGCCCAACTGTGGATGCTCGACCACGACCGCCACCCCGTCCCCGGGCTGACCGGCCTTCTGCTGGCCGAGACGCAGAGCGATACGGGGGGCCTGGCGCGGATCGTCTCCTGGGCCGGATTCATCCACCAGGGCAACCCCGCTCCCCACGCACCCGCGGAAGGACGACAGCCATGACCACCGACGATCTCCTGGAGCTGCTGCGCCGGCATCTGCCGGAGATCCGCGCCTCGCTGACCCCCGCACAGTTCAGCGGATTCCAGGACAGCGTGCTGCGGCTGCGGGCCGCCGGAGACGACGCCAGGGCCGTGCGCGCCGCGCTGCGGGGGGTGCGGCTGGCGCTGCGGCCTCTCCCCCGCG
The DNA here is from genome assembly GCF_000147815.2 of Streptomyces violaceusniger Tu 4113. NCBI lineage: Bacteria > Bacillati > Actinomycetota > Actinomycetes > Kitasatosporales > Streptomycetaceae > Streptomyces > Streptomyces violaceusniger. The sequence continues at coordinate 5,994,341 of NC_015957.1, forward strand.
AGAACGAACTGCGCAGAAAACTGGACCAGTTCCGGGGCCCGGCTCCCTCCGCGGTCCTGCCGGACGCCGACCGGCTGGCCGACCTGATCCGGCTGCTGGAGTCCGTGGACTGGCCGACGCTGGACCCCGCGAGCGCCGAGATCGCCCGGGCCGTACGGGACCGGCTGCTGACCGCTCCCGCGCGGGGCCCGGAGCAGCTCACCGGGGCCGCCGCCGAGAATCCCGCCGGGGCCGGGCTCATCCGCCTGGCCGACCCGGAGCGCGGCGATCGCTACCCGGATTTCCAGTTCGACCCGGACACCGGTGAGCCACGGCCGGTGGTGCAGCGGATCAACAGAATGCTGCTGTCGGACCAGGACCCCTGGGGCGCCGCGGACTGGTGGCTCGGCGGCAACACCTGGCTGCGCGACGCGCCGGCCGCCCTGGTGGGGCAGGTGCCGGACGCGCGGCTGACCGAGGCCGCCGCCGCGCTGTTGGGAGACGGCGGATGGTGAGGCAGGCGCCCCCCGAGGGCGCGCGCATGAGCCCGAATCTGTTCACCCTGAGCGCGGGCACCGAGCTGTGGAGGTGCCATGAAACCGCCTACGCCTGCACCGAGTTCAACCCGAAGCCCGCGCACTCCTTCTTCGGTGGCAATCGTTTCGACGCCACCGCCGAGGACCGGTATCCGTATCTGTACGCGGCCGTGGAACCGGCCACCACCCTTGCCGAAGTGATGCTGCGGGACACGGAGTTCACCGGGCCGGAAGCACGGCGTCAGGTGCCGTGGGCGCTGGCGGCCACCCGCTCGCTGTCCAAGGTGCGGGTGACCGAGGATCTGGTCCTGGTGCGGCTGGTCCGGGAGGAGGATCTGGCCGCGGTGTTCCAGACCTCCTGGCTGCTGGAGTCCGACGAGTACGCGCAGACCCGCGCCTGGGCGCGGGAGATCCGGCGCCAGGTGCCGGACGCCCAAGGGCTGGTGTGGCAGTCGCGTCGGCACCGCCCGCACCGCGCCATGGTGCTGTTCGGCGACCGCTGCGGCGAGGAGCCGCTGAAGGCGGTGCCCGGCCAGGCCCACAACCTGGGCACGTTCGAGGGGGCGGGCGAGGCCAACCGGCTGCTGGCGCCGCTGCGGGCGGTCGTCATTCCGCCCGGAACGCGGGCATGAGCACGCGCGGCGGCCCGGGGGTGGCCGCCCCGCGACGCCGCCCGGCACCGGCTCAGTCGGTGCCGGGCCCCGTTCCGTACAGCCGTACGGCGAAGCTGACCCGCATCCCGAGCCGGAGCTGGTCGCCGTCGCGGACGGGGGTGCGCACGCCCGCCGCGATCCGGGCGCGGTTCAGATACGTGCCATTGCGGGAGCCCTCGGCGGGCTCCTCGACCCAGGCGCTGCCGTCCGGCTCCACGGTGAGCGACGCATGACGCCGGGAGACCTTGTTCCAGCCGACGAACGCGGCGGCGGTCCGCGGCGCCCAGTCCGGGTGGCGGCCGATGTGCAACGGAGGGCCCGGGCCGTGGCGGAGCTCCAGACAGGGTTCGGCGCAGACCAGCAGCACATGGGTGCGCGTACGGTCGCAGGACGCGCAGCGGGCGTCGCGGGGGGCCACCGGCGCACGGCAGTTCCAGCAGGGCGCGGACACCTCGACACCGGCCGTGCCCGGCGCGGGCCGGGGTGCGGGCTCTGCCGTCGGGTCCGGCTCCGGCGCCTGGCCCGGCTTCTGCCCTGTCTCCGCTTCCTCCAGTGCTTCCAGTTCCTGGCCGTCCGGCACGCGAGCCCACCCCGGGGGAGTGGCCCTCTCGCTCATCGGCCGCCCCCGGGACCGGGATCCGCGTCCGCCGTGTGCACCACCCGCAGGTCCAGGGCCACCGTTCCGTCCCCGGCGGGCCGCACACCGGTGACGGTGACCGCCGTGCCGGCCAGCCGCTCCTGGTCGAACAGCGCCCGTGCCAGCGGGTTGATCAGATGCGTCTCCAGCAGCATGCCGATCCCCCGGCCGCCGTTGTCGACATCCGCCGTGCAGTAGGCGGACAGCGCCTGATGCGCCTCGTCGGAGAGGCGCAGATGCACCCCCTGCTCCTCCCGCAGCACCCGCTGGATGTTGCCCACCTGCGAGTCGAAGATCTCGGCGGCCACCTTGCGGTCGATGTAGTCGAAGACCACCACATTGCCGCCGAGCCGGTTCATCAGCTCCGGGCGGCCGATCTCCTCGACGAAGTGTTCCTTCACATTGGCCAGGATGATCTCCTCCAACTGGTGGTACGGCATCCCGGGCTCGGCCACCCGCCCTTCGTGTCCGCGTCCGCCCTCGCCGGTCCGTTTCCTGACCCCGAGGTTGGAGGTGAAGATCAGCACGCATTCGCTGAAGTACGTGGTGACGCCCTGCCCGTCGGTGAGCCGGCCGTCCTCGAGCACCTGGAGGAACTTGTCGAGCACACCCTTGTCGGCCTTGTCGATCTCGTCGAACAGCACCACCCGGAAGGGGTCGTTGCGCACCGCCGTGGTCAGCTCGCCACCGGCCTCGTAGCCCACATATCCCGGTGGTGCGCCGAGCAGCCGGTCCACCGAATGCGGCGCGGAGAACTCGCTCATATCGAAGCGCAGACAGGCGTCCTCGGTGCCGAAGAGCAGCTTGGCCACCGACTTGGCCAGCTCGGTCTTGCCGGTGCCGGTCGGCCCGGCGAAGAACAGCACACCGCGTGGCCGGCTGCCGGGGTGGGAGGCCTGGGCGCCGGAGAGGCTGAGCGCGGCACGCTTGAGGATGTCGAGGGTCTTGCCGACCGCCTTCTCCTGGCCCTTCACCCGCGCCCGCAGGTCCGCCTCGCCCTTCTTGATCTGCTTGCGGATGTAGTCCGCCTGCCACGGGTTGTCCTTGACGCCGAGCTGGTAGACGCGGACCGCGTCCCGCATCTCGGCGAACGACAGCCCACGGTCGAGCGCCATACGGGCGCTCTCCCGCATCGCGCGCAAGGTCAGCCCGGCGGTGGCCCGGGCGAAGGTGTCGATCTCGTGCTCGTCCAGCGGCCGTCGCTTGTCGAGCCGGACCGGCCCGCCGTCCTCTTCGCCCTCGGACGCGGACGCGGACGCGGCGGTGTGCTCCTCGGCCAGCAGCTCGGCCATGCGCCGCCTGCTGCCCAGGTCGGGCAGCGGGATGCCGATGGTACGGACCCGTTCGCTGCCCGCGACCAGCCAGGTGGGCAGATCGCGCTCCCCGTCGGCGAGCCAGATCACGGGGTTGAACAGCAGCCGTCCGCTTCCCGGGGAGGAGATCGGCCGGGCGTCCTCGGCCAGCTTGAGGCAGTTGAGGAAGAAGTCCCGCTCCGGATCGCTGAGCCGGGTGACATCGGTGGGGATCCGGGCCGCGTAGTCGATCAACAACACCACTCGGTAGGGCTGTTGGCGCGGTGCCGGGTCCGGACGGGGCCGGCCGTCCGGTGTCTTCTGCTGCCGCCCCTGCTGCTTCCAGCCGGTGACGATGTCGCGCAGCGTCCGCTCCGCATCGGCCAGGTGGACGGGGGCCTCGGCACGCCGGGCGCGCCCGGGCCTGGTGGCGTCCCGCCCGTGCAGCAGCTCGCGGATCTCCTGGGCCGCCGGGCCCACGACGACGGTGAAGCCGTCCGCGATGTCGAAGCGGATCAGCGCCTCGTACCCCTCCTGCCACAGGGCGTTCCACAGGACCTCGGTGAGGGTGTGGTGGTCGTCGTAGGTCGCCTCGGGGCCGCCCTCGTCGGGGTCCTTGTCGTGGCGGACGAGGTGGATGTCCCGGATGCTGCCGTGCAGTACGTACTGGGACTGGACGCTGAGCGTGCCGACCAGCTCCTCGGCGAAGGCCGGAAGCCTGCGGTCGTCGCGGCCCGGGGACGTCACTGGCTCGGTCATGACTGCCTCTCCTGGTCACGGTGGCGGACCTTGGGCCCGGGGCGGCGGTCGTCAGCGGACCGGTCCGCCGTACGCCGGACGGGCCGCGCGGGTGGCTTGCCGAAGTCGAACGGCACGCTGAGCCCGGCCCGTTCGGCCATCTCGCGCAGCTCCCGCAGATGCTCGGGGGCCTCGCGGCACCGCTGCCCGTCGAGGTCCAGATCGTCGTCGGTCTCCTCGGCGGGGTCGCGCTCGCGGTGCATGGTGGCGACCCGGGCGGTGCCCCCGGCGTCCACGCTGACGCGGAGCCAGTGCTCCTCCCCCCAGCCCGGCGGGGTCCAGTCGATGATCTGCGCCGCGCCGGAGGTCGTGCATCCGGCCGACTCGGGTCCCGACCGCCGGACCGCCGCGCGGATCACCTCCGTGGCGTACATCCGCTGATACGCGTCGACCCGCTCGCCGACGCGGGCCGCGACGCGCACGCGCTCGGCCTCCGCCAGCGTCCCGCCCTGGTACAGAAAGCGCTCCAGGACCGCGATCTCCGCCCTGACATCGGGCAGCGGAACGGGTGTGCCGAAGTGGCCGTCACCGGGTGTGCCGGGGTGGTCGTCGCGGAGGAAGGCGAGCTGCTGGGCGGCCCACTCCTCGGTCTCCTGCCGCCGCTCGGCGTCGCGGGTCATCCGCTCGGCGAACCCGGCGGCCTCCCGCAGATGGCGCTTGGCCGCGGCGGGCCGCCGGGCGGCGACCTCCGCGGCAACGGTGACCCGCTCCTCAACCAGCCGGTAGTCGGACACCGACACGTTCTGCGGAAGCCTGGCCAGCAGGTCCGCGCCCAGCCGAAGCACCTCCTCATCGGTGGGGGCCTCGGTGACGGCGGGCGGCTGCTGCTGCGGCAGCGAACCGCGCGCCTCGGTTTCGGTGGCGGCCTCCTCGTACGCCTCCAGCGCCTGGCGGCGGCGGGCGCGCAGGGTGGCGTGCCAGCCGGTGTCCTCGGGATGCGCTCCGGCCACCGGACGAGCGGCTGCCTCCATCGTGGCCCGTGCGTAGGCGGCCTCCGCGCGGCGCAACCGGCGGTCGGTGTCGGCCAGTTGTCGCCATGCCTCGTCCAGTTTCTTGCCCGTCAGTGCCAGCGGCGGTGGCAGGTCGGGCGGTTCCGGTGGCCCGTCGGGGCCCCCCCGCCGTATCCGCGCGCGCAGTGTGTCGATGCGGGCGTTGGCCCGGACGGCGGCGAAGGCGGCGGCCCGCCAGCACGCGGCGGCCTGCCGGGCGTTCATCTGCCGTCGGCGCAGCTCGGCCTGGTCCTCGGCGGCGCGGATGGCGGCTGCCGCGAGCACCTGCGCCCCGGCCATGGTGGCGCGGCCGACGAGCAGCGCCCCGCTGAGCGAGCCGAGGCCGATCAGGGCGGGCACCATCAGGTCGTGCACCTGGTCCATGGCGGCGTTCAGCGCATGGCCGGTGGTGTGGTGTACGGCGTCGACGAAGTGCTGCCCGGCTTGGGTGCCGAAGTGGTCCGACAGCCCGGTGCCCTGGACCGCGTGGTGCGGCACTCCGGTGTTCGGGATGGTGTTGGTGACAGTGTCGGGGACCGTGTGCTGGATGGTCTCGGCGACCGGCGGCTGGGGGAAGTACACATCCGGCATCACATCGCCGATGCTGGCAATCGCCTGTCCCGAACTCATGTGAGCCTCCCTGACGTCGGCGGGGCGGCCGCCCTCGGGCGGCCGGGGCGGTGCCGTTCGTCCCGGCCGCGCAGCTCCGCGACATAGCGGCGCCAGCACCGCAGCCGGTGCCAGGTCCACCAGATGAGGACGGCCACGGTGGCCAGCGGCCACACCCAGGGGGCGTAGGCCACGGTGGCCCACAACAGGGCGATGACCGGGAGGATCAGCAGGCCCTGGACGGGGAAGCGGGAGCCGGGGCGGCGGATGAACCGGGCCACGGGCAGCGTACGGTCGATCAGCAGCCCGGCCAGGGACCGGTCCGGGTGGTAGCCGGGGCTGCCGATGCGGTACGCCGTCCACAGCTCCAGGGCCAGGACGGCGGCGGCCGCCGGGACGGCCAGCATCCACGCCGTCACGACCGCGCGCTGGGCGGGCCATCCCACCAGATCGCCCAGGCCGATCACGAAGATCCACGGGAAGACGAAGGCGACGGCTCCGCCGAGGGCCCAGCCGAGTGTGGGCAGCATGTCCTGTCTGCGCACCCACAGCGTGGCCACGTCCAGATCGCGCTCCTGGCGGAGGAGGGCCCGCTCGCCGTCGAGCCGCCCCTGCGTCTCCGAGGACTCCTGCTCGGCGAATCCGGCCAGCCACTCGGCCAGTTGCAGCCGCACCAGATCCTCGGGGTCGCGCACCAGCCGCCCGTACCAGGCCACCGGCTGCGGCAACGCGGCCTGGATGCCGGCGGTCCGCTCCTGGAGCCTGCGCCGGTGCGCGGTGGGGGCGGCGGCGAGCGAGAGGAGAGCGGCGAGCCGGGAGCGGTCGAGCCGGGTGGCGGCGCGCACCTCGGCACGGCGGTCGCGCAGCCACGGCGACTCGTGGAGCACTTCCTCGACGGTGTGCTGCCAGCGGGAGCGGGCCGTCAGCCAGCGCTGCTGCACCTCGGCGAGCCCATCGCCGCCGGGCCGTGAGTCCAGCAGCGGCAGGATGGTGTGATCCCGCAGGTCCGCCACGACGGAGAGGGCGAACTCATCGCCGCGCCCGGCCTCCCGCAGCAACTCCCCCAGCCCCGCGTGGTCCAGCGGCACCCCGCGGTAGGACGCGTCGAGGGTGGGGCCGAGCCAGGAGATCAGCCGCACCATCGTGATCGGCTTCGGCTGACGTGGCGGAGCCGCGGGGTGCTGGGGCTCCAGGAGGCCGAGCAGCGCCGCCAGTTCACCGGCGTCGCGGTCCGGGGCGCCCTCGAACTGCCGTAGCCAGCGGGTGAATTCGCCCCGGCCACCCCGTCGGGAGAGGACCTGCCGGGCGGGCCGCCAGTTCTCGCTGAACGCCCTGGCGAGCTGCTTCGGCCTGGTGTAGCGCTCATCGAGGAAGGCGAACGGCTCGATGTCCGGGGCGTCTTCAGGATCGGAGGCGCCGGGGGCCGTCCCCGCCTCCCAGGGGGCGATCGGCGGCGAGCCGCCCACCAGCCACTGCGCCACCTCGTCGGTTCCCCAGCGGTGGTCGGGGTCGCGGGTGAGCAGCCCCATGCAGAGCAGCCGCAGCCGGTGGCCGGTGACCAGGGACAGATCCGGGGCGCGGGAGCTGATCTCCTCGCGGACGAAGTCGTTGTCGGTGAACCGGACGGGGTGGCGTCCGCCGGCCATCTCGGCGACGATCATGCCGAGCGACCACCAGTCGGCGGGCGGGTGGATCAACTGGTGGCGCAGCGACGCCTGTGGGGACATGTAGAGGGCGGTGCCGACCCAGCGCTCGTCGCGGGTGTAGCGCTCGGCGGGTTCGTGGGCGGAGACGGCGAAGTCGACGAGGACGAGGTCCGGGGCGGCCGGGTCGAGGCTGCCGAGCACGATGTTGGCCGGGCTGATGTCCCGGTGGACGATGTTCAGTTCGTGCAGGGTGGTGAGGGCCTCGTGGAGCTGCCGTACGACGCTGTGGATGAGCACGGGGTCGGCCGGGCCGGGGTTGTCCCTCAGATATCCGGCCAGGTCGGTCTCGCCGTAGGAGGGTGCCAGGTCGTACGGATGGCCGTCGGCCCCGGTGTCGCCGGTCTCGGTGAAGTGGGTGAGGTGCCGGCGCGGCCGGTCCCGCAGCGGCTCCCACACCCGGCGGTCCGGGGCGTGGCCGAGGTGGTACCACTTGAGGATGTGGCTGCCGCGCTCGTCCTCGACGCGGTAGACGGCCGCCTGGTGCGGATGGTCGGGGCGGCGCAGCACGGCCCTCAGGCGGAACCGGCGGCGCAGCGAGACCGGCAGCGCTCCGGTGTCCCCGCGCAGGTCGCGACCCCCGTGCGCGACCTGCGCGGGCGCCGCCGAGGGGATCTCGTCCTCGGTGGGCCCGGCCATCGTGGCGGCTGCCGCCGGGAGCGGCTCCTCTTGTTCGGTGAGCCCGGCCGCCGAGGCGCCGACCGATGGGGGCGGCTCCTCGCGTTCGGTGAGCCCGACCCCCGTGGTTGCCGCAGACGGAGGTGGCTCCTCATGTTCGGTGGGCGGCGGCCCGGCGTCGTGCGCGCGCTGCTCTTCGGGCTCCCCTTGGTCCCGGTGGTATCCGTGGTCCCCGTGGGCTGCGTATTGCTCGTCGTCCCCGTAAGCCCCGTAGTCCTCGTCGTCCTCGGATTCCGTGGGGGGCGGCTGCTCGTGCGGATGGGTCACAAAGGTCACCTCGTGAACGGGTGGGCGGTGTCGGATTCAATGGCGGCGACAGCGGCGGCCGGTGACCGCCGGACCATGGATCAAGAAAGCGGAACCTCGGAAATCGGAAATCTGTTCCAGCACGGCGTGAATTACCGGCGGTGCAAAGCCCGGCGCGGTACGGCCGTCGAGAGAACGATTTCCTCTTTCCCGGCCGGTCGCTAGCCTGGTGACCATGAGTCAGGAGCCATTTGCGTCAAATTCGCCCACATACGATCAACTCCTGGAAGAACTGAAAGGCATACGCAGGCCCGGACTGCCGGATCTGCGCAGGACCGATCGGCCGGCGCTGCGTGCCGCGGCCGTGGCGGGCGGCTTCTGCGATGGCTCCGACGACGCCCCGGCCGGTATCGAGGCGCTGCTCAGGGAGGCGGTACGGCGGCTCGGCGAACGGGATCTGCTCGGCCAGGCGGCGGCCCACACCTTCGGGCTGCTCCCCGACCGCCGGGGCGCACCCGCCCATGACCGCCGTAAGATGGCCGCCGCCGTGTACGGAGTCACCCCCGAGCGGTTCCGCAAGCAGCAGGAACCGCAGGTGATCCAGCAACTCGCCGAGGCCGTGCTGACCATTCTGCGGGAGCCGCCGTCCTCCCCTGGGAAACCGGGTTCGGCGGGACAGACCCCCGGGCCGGGCGCCGGGCCACAGACCCCCGGGCCGGGCGCCGGGCCACAGACCCCCGGCGGACCGAGCCCGACCGGGCAGAGCACCATCGCGCGGAGCGGCCGGGCCGACCAGGAGCCCCCGCTGCGGGTCGACAGCGTGCCGGTGGACGCGCGGAGCACGTTCACCCTGCATGTCTCGCCCATCGAACTGCTGCGGGACATCGAGGTGCTGGTCTCCTCGGAGAACGTCTACCTGGAGATGTCCAAGACCTTCCGCCCCACCGTGTCCGGCGCGCTGCGCCTGGCCGCGGCCGTACGCGACCCCGCCGGGGAGATCGTCGACGATGTGCTGGCCCGTGAACTGGCCGGATGGCTGCGCGCCCACGGCCGCCCGGGGCTGCCGATCCGGCCGGGCACGGTGGTGCCCACCGCACCGGGAGCGCTCGCCGCGCGCGGCGTCCGGCGGATCTACCACGCCGCGGTCGCCACCCCGCGGGACGACACGTACGAGGTCCGCCCGGAGAGCATCGCCCGCGCGGTCAGCGCGTGCTTCGCGCTCGCCCGGGCGGAGCGTGACCGGTACGAGCCCGCCCTGTCCTCCATCTGCTTTCCGCTGCTCGGCGCCGGCCGGGGCGGTCTGGCACCGGCGGTCAGCGCCACCTGGCTGCGCTGGGCGATCCGCGACGAACTCGCCCGGGACTTCCGCTGGCGGGTGCACCTGGTGGTCCGCAGCCGGGAGATAGCCGAGGCCGTCGGGGCGCTGTGACCACCACCGGCCGAGGCCGTCCGGGCCGTGCAACCACCACCGACCGAGACCGTCCGGGCCGTGCAACCACCACCGACCAAGACCGCCCGGGCCGTGCAACCACCACCGACCAAGACCGCCGGGCCGTGCAACCACCACCGACCAAGACCGTCCGGGCCGTGCAACCACCACCGGCCGAGGCCGTCCGGGCTGTGCAACCACCACCGGCCGAGGCCGTCGGCCCTCGGTGACCACAGCCGACCGGGGCCGCGGGCCGTCTGTGACCACGCCCGCCGGGGCCACGGCGCGCCGTGCCGTCCGGGCGGGCGCGCCCGCTCAGGGGCGCCAGCTCGCACCGGTGAGGGCGATCCCCGCCCGCCGCAACCGACGCTCCAGCGCGGCCAGTTCGCCCCGCCCCGGCACTCCGTAGAGCCGCACATCGCCCTCCCCCTCGACCATCTGCAGACGCGGCCCGCTCTCCGTCCGGGCCAGATGTTCCTGGTAGCGCGCCCACCCCCGCGCCGTACGCGGCCGCATGCGCTGGTTCGCCGAGCCGCGCCACACCAGGGCGGTGGGCTCGGCCGCCCGGAAGCGCCCGGTCACCAGCACATCGGCATGGCGGACGGCGGCTGAGCGCGCCGCGTCCCCGTCCACTTCCTCCTGCTCGTATCCCGTGTAGAGGAGGATGTCGATCTCGCGGCCCGCCGCCGGGCCGCCCGGTGCCGTCGCCTCCGCACGGGTCCGCACCGCCCCGGCCAGCAGGGCCTCCAGCGCGGCGGGCTGGTCGAGCGGCTCGCCACCGCTGACCGTCAGCCCGTCGGCGCCCCGCGCCAACGCCTCGCGCCACAGCCCGAGCAGGGACGACACCGTACGGAAGGCGCCACCCAGCGGATCCCAGGTGTGCCGTGACATACAGCCGGCGCAGGCCAGGCCGCAGCCCTGGGTCCAGATGCCCAGGCGCCGCCCCGGGCCCAGGGTCTCCACCGGGAAGTGGGTCTGACTGATCCGGAGCGTGGGCTCCGCGCACTCTGGGACGTTCTCCACCGACCCGTCTCCTATTCCCCCGAGGTCGTGTTTCCGAGACCCATGATCAAAAAGGCGTGGCCCCGGAACCGTTCCAGTATGACCCGGCGTCAGGCATCGACGAGGGCGTTCTCCGGTCGACTTCCGGGCGTTTTCGGGAGCGGGCCCTATGGGGAGCATTCCCGGGTACGACCTCACCGATACGGTCTGACAAGGAATCGAATCGACAACGTCATCGGCAGCGACTGCGAGCCGTTTGCGGGAGAAAGCGGAATTCCACTGTCCGCAATGCGGCTGTCCGGTGCGGGAATTGCGCACCGGGGAAAACGGGGGATCCATTTCCATGATCACATCTGACAGTGTCAACGGGGTGGTGCGCCGGGGCCGGCTCGGCCGTACCGCCCGCTTCGCGGCCCGCCTGCGAGGCAAGCGCGACGGCGCCCGCGGCGTACCGCGCATCCCGCTCCCGGAGCCGCCCGAGGAGCAGCGGGCCGAGCTACCGCCGCCCATCGAGCCACCGGCTCCCGAGCTGCTCATCACGCCGTATGTGATGGAGGTGCGGACCGGCGTCCGCCGGGCCACCGAGCAGATGCGCTCCGCCCTCATCGGACGGGAGCACGCCCTGCTCAGCCGGGTGCGCGCCGAGTCGGTGCGCGTCGTCACCCAGTACGACGTCCGCGAGGACCCCCGGCCCGCCGCGCTCGCGCGGTACGGCCACTGGGTGGGCCAGTGGCGCACCAGCGTGGACCGCTGCCGGTCGCATGCCCAGGCCGTCGTCGACCAGGCCAATCAGCGACTCGCCTGCTACTGGGACGCGGTGCGCGAGACCCACCCCCAGCTCTCCCGCCTCCCCCGGCGCCCGCCCGGGGACTGGCTGCCGGGCCGGGTGGAGCTGGACCGGTCCTGGCAGCAGCCCGACGTCTGGCTGCTGGCCGACGACGACAGCGCCCGGACGGCCACCTCCCGGGCGCTGCAGATACTCGAACGGCAGAACACCGACCGCGTCGACGGGAGGACCGCGCGATGACCGTCCACAGTCCCGCTCCGGAGCACCCGGGCGCCCGGCGGCGCCGGAACCGACGGCGCGCGCTGCCCGCCGCGCTGGTGCTCGCCCTGGCGGCCGCCATCACGGCCTGCGGCTCCGACGAACCGTCACGCTACTCCCGGACATGCGGCGTCGTGGTCGACGGCTCGGGCTCGGCCGCCGCCTCCCGGACCGGCTTCGACGCGGAGGCCAAGCTCAAGGCGACCCTGGAGAAGTTCCTGTCGGACCACAAGTGCCGCAGGACGTCCTTCGCCCCCATCACCAAGGTGTCCGAGGCGTCCAAGTGCCAGGTCAGCCCGCTCGACCTGGACCCGGACACCTCGAAGACCGCCGACCGCGAGCGGGCCCGCACCGCCATGCGGGCGGTCGCCCTCTCCAACGCCCTGAAGCTGCTGCGCTGCGCCCAGAAGGAGGAGCCCGGCTCCGATGTGCTCGGGGGGCTGTCGCGCATCGCGCTGTCCAAGCCGTCCGGCGACGACGCGTCGTTCGACGTCCTCGTGGTGAGCGACTTCGACCAGGGCGACACCGACTTCCGGCTGGGGCGGCAGGACCTGTCCACCGCGGCGAGCCGCCGGACCGTCATCGACGGTTTCCTCAAGTCGCACGGTGCGCCGAAGCTGTCCGGCGCCGACATCTACCCGGTGGGCTACGGCATGAAGTACCACACCGACACCTCCCACTACGAGCAGTTCAACGCCTTCTGGACGGAGCTTCTGGAGGGGAGGGTGAAGGCACATGTCGACACCACCTACCGCCGGTGACGACCAGGCGCCGCGTCGGCTGAGGCTGCGCCGCCGCAGGGCCGACGCCGACCGCGGGCGCCGGGGAGGGCGGGCAACCGCACGGCGGTTCCCCGACGGCGCGCTGCCCCAGCCCGACCCCGTCGCATCGGATCTCATCCGGGCCGGGGACAGCGCCTGGCTCCTGGACCGGGCGCGCAAGCACGGCGCGTCGGCGGCCGGCCGGAAGGTCTTCGACCCCTGGGTCCTGGCCACCCCTGACCGGGTGTCCTACTTCGCCGAGCTGGCCAGCCTGCGCGACCAGGTCAGGCACCGGCTCGCCGAGGAACAGGCGCGGGCCGAGGAGGACGGCGCGCTGGAGGCGAGCCGGGTCAGGGCGGCCGCCACCGCCGCCGGTGAGCGGCTGGAGCGGGCGGGCCGACGGCGGGCCGTCCTGGAGCAGCAGCAGATGGTCACCACCGCCCAGTTGGACCGGCTGGCGCGACGGGCCGACCGGTGGCAGACCTTCCGCGACACGGTACGGGGCGGTTTCGAGCGCCGGTGGCTGCGCGCCCGTATGCCCGCCGGCTGGAGCGACGGTGCCGACCCCGGGCGGCCGGGCGCCACGCGGCGCGAGGACGAGCCGGAGACCGCCGGCGGCCACGCCGGCTGGCAGGCGGTGTCCGAGCACGATCCGGTGGCGGAGGCGGACGCGGCCGACCGGGCGCTGTCCACCAGAGCGGCGTGGGAGGGCGCGGCGGCGCGCCCCGGTATGCCGCGCTGGATGAAGCTCGGAGTGCTGGCCGCGCTGATCGTGGTGGAACTGCCCGTCTACTACTCGGTGTTCGAGAATCTGCACGGCGTCGGGCGCTTCGCCGATCTGCTCTCCTACAGCCTCATGGTGGCCGTGGCGGTGGCGATGATCCTCGCCCCGCACATCGCGGGCTGGATACTGCGGCGGCGCTCCGCCACCGGCGCGGTCCGGCTGTCGGCCGTGCCCGCCCTCGCCCTGCTGGGCGTGTGGGCGTACGGCGCCTGGGCGTTGGGCGATCTGCGGGCCAAGGTGGCGTTCCGGGAGGAGCCTCCGCTGGATCTGCCGCCCGATGTGGCCGCGGACGTGGGGGAAAGCGTGCGCAATCCGCCGAGCCTCATCGAGTCGCTGCATCTGGACCCGCAGAGCGTGACCTGGATGTTCGTCGCGCTGCTGCTGCTCTCCGGCGGTATCGCCTTCCTCATCGGGCTGGGCGAGGAGCACCCGTATCTCGCGGCGTACCGGACCACGGCCGAGCGGCTGCGGGAGCTGGAGCAGGAGATCGAGACGGATCTGGCCGGCTCCGAGCGCGCCAAGGAGGCCGAGGCCACCATGGGCGCCCGCGGGGGCGCCCGCCGCGCGGCCCATGAGGCGCGGCTGTACGCGGTCGACGACCTGTACGAAGCCGCGGCACACGCCTATCTGGACGGGGTGGCCATGGAGTCCGGCGATCCGGCGGTGACCGAGGCCGCCATGCGGCTGTCCCGGCAGTGGCCGCTGCTGCCGCACTGAGCGCGTACGGCATACCCAAGGCAGGTGGAAACCCACGGGGGTGGCGATGGATCCGACGGCACCGGCGCAGTACATACTCATCACGCAGTGTCTGCAGAACGACTTCTTCCTCAACCTGGACTGCCAGTTGTCCCTGCCGGACAGCGCGGTCTCCAAGCTGCTGCTGGACAGCGAGAGCGGTGCGGCCCTCCGCACGGAGGGCCACCGCAGGGTCCTGCCCGAGGCGGAGCTGCACCGTTCGCCGCTGGCCCGTTTCCTGGACGCCACCGTCGGCTCCCGGACGCGCGGACACGGGGACGGGGTCCTGCATCTGATCAACATCCGTGACTGGCATGTCCCGGGAGAGGCATACGACCTGGAGCGCAGGCAGTACGGGGCACACTGCGAGGCCGGCACCTGGGGAGCGGCGTACGTCGACGGGCTCACGGATCTGCTGGCTCCGGATCGGTCCGCCCCGGCGGACGGCGAGGACGGCTGGGGCGGCAGACTCCGTGTCCACCATGTGCGGTCCAACACCCTCTTCGACTTCCAGCACAGCTCCGGCGGACGTCCCGACCTCGGCGAACCGGCGCCGCTGACGACGCTGCTGGACGGTCTGCTGGGCGAGGGACGGCAGGAGACGGCGCATGTCGTGGTGATCGGTATCCTCACCGACATCAAGGTCCAACTGCTGCTGACCGGTATCCGCTCCCGCTACGACGTCCGGCAGCTCATGGTCTCCGACGCGCTCACCGCCAGCAGAACCCTGGAGCGCCATCTGACGGCCCTGGACTTCTGCCAGCGTGTGCTGCGTACCGAGGTGATGACCGGTCTGGCGGAGCTGGCCCGTTTCCTGGGTTCCCGGCCGGACGACGACCGGCGGCTGTCCCGTGGCGGGGACGCGGAGTTCGCGGGCTATTCCTCGTACATCCAGGACAAGCAGGGCATCCTGTCGTACGAGGACGCCAGGCTGCGGGACTACCGCATCCAGACCTCCGAACGCCTCCGGCGGGCGCAGCACACGGTCGGCTTCGCCAGCAAGTTCCTGCTGGGGTTGGGCACGTGTCTGCTGCTCACCGCGCTTGTGCTGTCGCTCGTCGGTGTCTTCCTCCCGGGCCGTATCGGGTGGCAGAGCCCCGCCGTGCTCGGCGCACTCGGTGTGGGGCAGATCGTCACGTTGTTCTTCACCCGGCCGGTCAGATCCGTGCAGGACGCGCTGGCGGAGGAGACCATCTACCGGATGATCCTGGAGAGCCGCAGTCTGAAGGTGGCGCTGGCCCGATTCCACATCACCACGGCGACCTCGCTCCGGCGGCATGACGATGTCGACGGGCAATCCGACGCGCTGGCACGGCAGTTGGAGATCCTGGAGAAGATCGACACAGCCGACTTCGAACGGCTCAAACAACTGGGGGTGACCCCGCGCGTTGAACCACCCGGGTCCGGCCGGTCCCCCAGAAGGAGCCGCGCGCAGGCTCCCTGAACACCTGGTGCTGCCGAGCGGCCACCTGCGGGGTGGCCGCCGGGTGGCCCCCTGCCGCGCGAGGGGGGCTCGCCGTCCCGTCGACCCCCGATTCAGGCACTACATTCGACGAGAGAGAATTCCCGGTCATCGCCCATGGAGGGACGGACAGCGCATGACGGCGTCGGCTCATCCGCATACCCGGGTCATGGTGGAACTCGGCGACCGTTCCTATCCCGTCGACATCGGGCCGGGTGTCCGGCATGCGCTGTCGGGGGTCATCGCGGGGCTCGGTGCTCAGCGGGTGGCGATGGTCTCCGCCCGGCCGGACGGCTGGCTGCCCGACCCGGGCGTGCCCTCCGTGGTGCTGCGGGCCCGTGACGGGGAGGCGGACAAGTCGCTGGCCACGGTGGAGGAGCTGTGCCGGGAGTTCGTCCGTTTCGGGCTGACCCGGTCGGACGTGGTCGTCTCCTGCGGCGGCGGGACCACCACCGATGTCGTGGGTCTCGCGGCGGCGCTGTATCACCGGGGTGTGCCCGTGGTGCATCTGCCGACCTCGCTGCTGGCCCAGGTGGACGCCAGCGTGGGCGGGAAGACGGCGGTGAATCTCCCCGAGGGGAAGAATCTGGTGGGTGCTTTCTGGCAGCCGTCCGCCGTGTTGTGCGACACCGACTATCTGCAGACGCTGCCCGCGGCGGAAATGCTCAATGGATACGGGGAGATCGCCCGCTGCCACTTCATCGGCGCCGGTGATCTGCGCGGGCTGCCGCTGCCGGAGCAGATCGCGGCGAGCGTGGCCCTGAAGGCGTCGGTGGTTTCCGCGGATGAGCGGGACTCCGGGCTGCGTCATGTGCTCAATTACGGCCACACCTTGGGCCATGCGCTGGAAATCGTGACCGATTTCCGGCTGCGGCATGGTGAAGGGGTGGCGATCGGCACGGTTTTCGCCGGCCGTCTGGCGCTGGCCCTGGGCCGGATCGACGAGGCGCGGGCGGCGGAGCATCTGGAGGTGGTGCGGGGTTACGGGCTGCCGTTCGCGCTGCCCGCCGATGCCGACCCGGGCCGTCTGATCGAGGTGATGCGGCTGGACAAGAAGGCGACGGACGGGCTCACCTTCGTCCTTGACGGTCCCGGCGGTCCCGAGCTGGTCTCGGGCCTCGCGGAGGAGACGGTCGCCACGGCGCTGGCCGGGATGGACCGGGCCGCCCCGTACAACCGCCCGTAGAACCGGACGCGGCTCAGTCCGGCAGCCCCCTGGCCAGCAGAACGGCGCCGTGCAGTGAGGACAGCCCGCCCAGTTGCGCGGGCCGGACCGGTGGCAGCGGATGCCCCGGGCGCCCCAGCGCCGCCGTCCGCTCGGCCACCATCGCCCCGAGCTCCGGCATCGCCGCGGCGAACCCTCCGCCGATCAACACGAGCGCGGGATGGACCAGTTCGCATACGCCGGTCACGGCAGCGGCCAGGGCCCTGCCGCTCTCCCGCAGCGACGCCACGGCCCATGGCTTCCCGTCGGCCACGGCCTGGCGCAGCGCGGCGAAGGTCACCTCCTCGCCCCGCCGCCGCGCCGCCCGGCGCAGGGTCGCCGGGCCCGAGGCCGCCGCCTGGACGCAGCCGCGCCGACCGCAGTCGCACAGCGGTCCGTCGCGGTCCACGACCAGGTGGCCGACTTCGCAGGAGCCGCGGCCCACGCCGGGGACGGGTATTCCGTTCAGCACGATGCCACCGCCGATCCCGGTGCCGACGCCGAGGTAGAGCAGATCGGGGCAGCCGGCCTCGTGTGCTTCGGCGAGGGCGGCCAGATCGCCGTCGTCGGCGCAGCGCACCTCGGCGTCGCCGAAGAGCGCGGACAGCGCGCGGCCCAGGTCCACTCCGGCCCAGCCGGGGCGGCCGGGCCAGGCGGTGACCGTGCCGGTGGCGTCGAGGGTGGCGGGCATCGCGACCCCGACACCGGTGAGCCGCTCGGGGGCGCCGGTGCATAACTCCGTGACGTGATGCGCCAGCAGGTCCAGGTCGCGGGTGGGGTCGCCGGACGTCATGACGTCCGTACCGTCCGGCTCGGCCCAGCGGAAGGAGGATTCGCTGATGCTCAGGTCGTCGTGTTCGAGGCGCAGCGCCACTTTGGTGCCGCCGACGTCGATTCCCAGATGACTGATGGTCGCCTCCCGGCTCGTCGGCCTTGGCGGTGTGGAGTGACGGCGGGGTGGCCGCTCAGTCCGGCACCTTCTCGAGCAGGGCGCGTGCGGCGAGCCGGTACCCCAGGGCGCCGAGCCCGAAGATGACGCCCGCGGCCAGCGGCCCCGTCACCGACTCATGGCGGAACTGCTCACGGGCCCAGACATTCGACAGATGCACTTCTATCCAGGGCCGCGGATAGTTGGCCAGTGCGTCCCGAAGACCCCAGCCGGCCATCATGAGCGCGGCCGGATTGATGATGGCGCCGACCGTGTCGTAGTTCCCCTGAATGGTGCGGATGATCTCCGCTTCGCCGTCGAACTGGTAGGAATCCACTTTCCAGCCGCGCTCCGCGACCTCTTCTCCGACCCAGCGCTCGATGTCCTGCAGCGTATCCGTGCCGTAGATCTCGGGCTGTCGCTTCCCGAGTATGCCGAGATTCGGTCCGTTCACCAACAACAGCCTGCTCAATGCGCACCTCGCCATGTGGGGTCGGCTGAATTACAGCGGCTCATCACGGAAGTGCATTTATAGCACGGCGCCCTTGGCCTCGGCCCGAGAGCATGGTCAACTCCGTTTTTAAGGGGGCTATAGGGGGGCCCTGAGGGGGAATGACGTTTGCCCCGTCGGCCGGTTAGCGTGCTAATGCGTCCGCCGCGGACCTGCCTCCATAACGCATTAAGGGAGTAGGGAAATCATGAGCAATGATGTGCGCCTGGGATCCGAGCTGCCCGCATGGCCTCAGTATGGTGACGAGGAGCGCGAGGGCCTCATTCGGGCCCTGGATCAGGGGCAGTGGTGGCGCATCGGGGGCGGTGAGGTCGACGCCTTCGAGGCGGAGTTCGCCGCGGCCCATGGCAGCGAGCACGCCCTCGCCGTCACCAACGGAACGCACGCGCTGGAACTCGCCCTCGAGGTGCTCGGCATCGGCGCCGGCACCGAGGTGATCGTTCCCGCGTTCACCTTCATCTCGTCCTCGCAGGCCGCGCAGCGACTGGGCGCGGTGGCCGTTCCCGTGGACGTCGACCCGGACACCTACTGCATCGATCCGTCGGCGGTCGAGGCGGCCATCGGCCCGAGGACCCGCGCCATCATGCCGGTGCACATGGCGGGTCAGATGTGCGACATGGACGCGCTGGACAAGCTGTCCGCCGACTCCGGGGTGCCGCTGATCCAGGACGCGGCCCACGCCCACGGAGCGCAGTGGCGCGGCAAGAAGGTCGGTGAGCTGGGCTCGGTCGCCGCGTTCAGTTTTCAGAACGGGAAGCTGATGACCGCCGGTGAGGGCGGCGCCGTGCTCTTCCCCGACGCCGAGATGTACGAGCGGGGCTTCGTCCGGCACAGCTGCGGACGTCCGCCCACCGACCGCGGCTACTTCCACCGCACCTCGGGCTCCAACTTCCGGCTGAACGAGTTCTCCGCCTCGGTGCTGCGCGCCCAACTCGGGCGTCTGGAGGACCAGATCACCACGCGTGAGCAGCGCTGGCCGGTGCTGAGCCGACTGCTCGCCGAGATCCCCGGTGTCGTACCGCAGTCGCGCGACGACCGCGGTGACCGCAACCCGCACTACATGGCGATGTTCCGGGTGCCGGGCCTCACCGAGGAGCGCCGGGCGAAGATCGTCGACGTGCTCATCGAACGCGGGGTGCCGGCGTTCGTCGCCTTCCGCGCGGTCTACCGTACGGACGCCTTCTGGGAGATCGCGGCGCCGGATCTGACGGTGGACGAGCTCGCCCGCCGCTGCCCGCACTCCGAGGCGCTCACCCGCGACTGCGTATGGCTGCACCACCGGGTGCTGCTGGGCAGCGAGGAGCAGATGCACGAAGTGGCCGCCGTCGTCGCCGACGTGCTCGCGAGCTCATGAGCACCCCGTCCGCCGGCGGGACGCCGATCCGGACCGCCGTGGTGGGGCTGGGGTGGGCGGCCCGCTCGATCTGGCTGCCCCGGCTCCTCCGCAACCCCGCCTTCACCGTGATCGCCGCGGTGGATCCCGACGAGCGCGGCCGCGCGGCCGTCACCGAGACGGCGGGCGCGAACCGGCTGCCGGTGCTGGCGGCGGTCCACGACCTCGATCCCGTGGAGGTGGACCTGGCGGTGGTCGCGGTGCCCAACCATCTGCACTGCGCGGTCGCCACCGAGCTGCTGGCCAAGGGCATTCCGGTATTCCTGGAGAAACCGGTGTGCCTGACCTCCGAGGAGGCCGAGCGGCTGGCCGCCGCGGAGCGCTCCGGTGGCGCGGTGCTGCTGGCCGGAAGCGCGGCGCGCTACCGCGCCGATGTGCGCGGGCTGTACCGGATCGCCGCCCGGCTGGGCCGTATCCGCCATGTCGAACTCGCCTGGGTGCGGGCGCGCGGCGTACCCGACCGGGGCGGCTGGTTCACCCAGCGGTCGCTCGCGGGCGGCGGGGCGCTGGTCGACCTGGGCTGGCATCTGTTCGACATCGCGGTTCCGCTGCTGGGCACCGCCGCGTTCCGGCACGCCATCGGAACGGTGTCGTCCGACTTCATCACCCAGCGGTCCTCGCGGGCCGCGTGGCGGGGCGACGACGGCGGCCCGGCGCTCTCGGGCGGCACCGATGTGGAGGACACCGCGCGCGGATTCCTCATCACCGACGACGGCCGTTCGGTCGTGCTGCACGCGAGTTGGGCCTCGCACGAGGCGCTGGACACGACGCGGGTCACGATCGACGGCAGCGCGGGCAGCGCGACCTTGCGCTGCACCTTCGGATTCAGCCCGAACCGCCTCGAGAAGTCCACCCTGACCCGCACCGTCGACGGTACGACCCGTCCGGTGGCCGTACCCACCGAACCGATCGGCACCGAGTACGACCGGCAGCTCGACATGGTTCCCGCGCAGTTGCGCGACCCGGCGGGGCGGGGCCGGGTGATCGAGGAGGTCCGACGGACCATCGGCGCCATCGAACGGGTCTACACCTCGGCCCGGATCCCCCAGGAGGTCCGGGAGTCGGTGTCGGCGCCGGTGTGACCGCACCGGGCGGCTGCCGCCTCACCCGCCGCCGTCGGCATCCGCTGTCACCTCACCCGCTCGTCGTCGTTATCCCCTGCCGCCTCACTCTGCTCGCCGTCGTCAACCCCTTCTCCGGACCGCCCTTGAGACCCGGACCGCCCCCGAGACCCGGACCGGCGGTCCGCCGAACCGGCCCGTACCACGGGAGTCTTCAATGACCAGCCATCCGATCAGTCACGGCGACCCGCTCTCCGGCGCGGGTACCGCCCCGGTCACCTCGGTGGTCTTCGACCTCGACGGTGTCCTCGTCAACAGCTTCGCGGTGATGCGCGAGGCGTTCACGCTCGCCTACGCCGAGGTCGTCGGCGAGGGTGAGCCACCCTTCGAGGAGTACAACCGGCATCTGGGCCGCTACTTCCCCGACATCATGCGGATCATGGGTCTTCCGCTGGAGATGGAAGCCCCGTTCGTCCGAGAGAGCTACCGTCTCGCCCACCTGGTGGAGATGTTCGACGGTGTGCCCGAGCTGCTGTCGGAGTTGCGCCACCGCGGGCTGCGACTCGCCGTGGCCACCGGGAAGAGCGGCCCCCGGGCGCGTTCGCTGCTCGACACGCTGGGCATCCGTGGCCAGTTCCACGTGGTCCTCGGCTCCGACGAAGTGGCGCGGCCCAAGCCCGCGCCGGACATCGTGCTGAAGGCGATGGACCTGATGGACGCCGACCCCTACCGGACCGTGATGGTCGGGGACGCGGTGACCGACCTGGCCAGCGCGCGGGGGGCCGGGATCACCGCCGTGGCGGCGATGTGGGGTGAGACCGACGAGAAGACCCTGCTCGCGGCGGAGCCCGATGTGATCCTGCACAAGCCCGCCGAACTGCTGGCGCTCTGCCCCGAGGTGACGGCTCCGTAGGTCCGCGCGCCACGTCCGTACCGATACTCCGCCCGGGCCCGGGTCCGCACCGGACCCGGGCCCGAGGCCGCCTTTGTGCCGGAAATCGGGCTGCTTTCGGGAACGACTGCCTGGTGTGCGTCGGGCGAGGGCGAACGTCGTGCTCCGGTGGTCGAGCCGGGCCGGACGGTCATCAGCACGACGACGATCGCCCAGAGGAGGTTGAAGACCCCGGCGGGGGTGACGGTGGTGACGTACGGGACGCAGCAGGTGGCGGTCGCCGATGGCCCGCCACCCGCCGCGTCCCGCATCGTCGTTGGGCTCAGCCCGCCAACCGCACGGGTTCCGCGGCCTTCTCGGCCGCGGCCAGCAGTGCGGTGATCTCCTCACGGGCGCGGGCCACACGGGAGCGCACGGTGCCGATGGGGCAACCGGTCGCGGTGGCGACGTCCGCGTACGGCAGGCCGAGCACCGTGGTGAGGAGGAACATCTCGCGGCGCGCCGGGGCGAGCGCCGCCAGCAGGTCCATCAGCGCCACCCCCTCGTCGAACCCGGGAAGCCCGACGGGCTGCGCCCGTTCGGCCACCTCCTGCCAGTCGTCCGCCTCCAGGGTGCGGGGGCGGGCGGCGGCCATGCGGTAGCGGTCGACGACCACCCGGCGGGCGATCGACAGCAGCCACGTCCGGGCCGATGAGCGGCCGGCGAAGCGCGAGAGCCCGGTCAGCGCCCGCAGATACGTCTCCTGCGCGAGGTCCTCACAGCCGTGGGGGTCGGCGCTGAGATGGAGTACGAAGCGGCGCACATCGCGGTAGGTGGCGCGGATGAAGTGGTCGACCGCGTCGCGGTCGCCGTCACGGGCGGCCAGCGCCCATGCGGTGACCTGACGGTCGTTCGCCGCGGTGGTGAAGCCGTGCACGGCTCTCATCGGTGCGGCGGGCAGCGTGGCGGAAGGCATCGTCACACGTCCTTCGGGTGGCGGTGAACGGCACACCGGCATGCGCCACCGGCCGCGCGTGAGCGCGGCGGGGCGGCGAGGAGCCGGCGGTGCCGACGGATGGGGCCGACGCCGGGCAGGCGCCGGTACTCCGCCCGTCAACCGGCACTCACCCCAGGTCGGGGCGGGGGAAGGACGGACGGTTCAGCGGACGGCGAACCGCCTCGGTGGCCCTCTGCGGAGAATGGCGTGCCGTAGCAGGACTTCGCGCGACCGACGGGCGAAGGCCGGTGCGGACGGCCATGCGGGCAGCGGAGTGGCGCCCGCGCCCAGGATGCGCAGGGCGAGGACGAGCGGGACGAACAGCAGGGCCGCGAGCGCGCGGCCGAGCCGGAAGGCGGCGCGCTCGCCGCGCCACAGCCACAGTCCGCAGATCAGCGCGGCGAGCAGGTGGGCCGTGGCCATGCCCGCCCCGCCGGGGCCCGCCCAGGGCCACGGCAGATGGCTCATCGACGGCGCGGCGGAGGACATCGCGTCCGTGCCATGGTGCATATGGCCCATGGCGCCACCGCTCATCGGGGCGGCGCCCATGTCCCGCATACCGGGCATCCGGTCGCCCATGGCGCTGCCCGCGGCGGGAGCGACGGTCATCTCCGCGAATCGGAACGCCATGTGCAGGCCGAGTTGCGCGACCACCGTCGCACCGGTCACGACCAGCGCTCCGCGTTCGCGCCCGGCGACCCACCACGCGGCGGCCGTCGTCCCGGCGAACGCGGCGGCCACGGCCCACACCGGCAGGGCGTCGCTGGACATCAGCGTGTGCCCGAGCGCGGTCACCACGACGCACACCGCCGCGAACACGGCGGCTCGTGCGAGACGGAAGGGTGGCCCGGCGGACATGGCAGCCATGGTGCCAGCCGTCGCCGGAGTGCGTGACGACGGCTCAATCTTCATCACGCCGGTGACAAGCGTGGCGGGTGGGCCGCCCCTGAATGAACCCATGTGAGCCAGTTCACAGATGATGCCCGGAACTCAGCCGTGTGTGCGGCCGACAACTCAACCGGCGGCCCGATACGCGTCCGCCTCCCGCCGTTGCCGCGAGCCAGGAGTCGTCCATGTCCGCTGAACCGCTCGCCCCGGCCACGGGCGATTCCCCGGATGATGCCGCCGACAGGCAGCCACACTCCCCCGCCGAGGCCGAGTCCGGCGGCGCCGGGGCCGGGTCCACGTCCGGCGGCGCCGGGTCCGGGGGGTCGGGGCCCGGCGGGTCCGTATGGGCGGGCCTGCGGCCGCTGGTGCTGCGGCTGCACTTCTACGCGGGGGTCTTGGTCGCGCCGTTTCTGCTGGTCGCGGCCGTGACCGGACTGCTGTACGCCGGATCGTTCCAGGCCGAGAAGCTGGTCTACGCCCACGAGCTGCGCGTCCCGGTCGGCGACCGTGAACTGCCGATCTCCCAGCAAGTGGCAGCCGCGCGCAAGGCCCACCCCGAGGGTGAGATCAGCGCCGTACGGCCCTCCCCCGAGGACGGCGCCACCACCCGGGTGCTGCTCTCCGGCGTCAGGGGCGTCGATCCCGACCACACGTTGGCCGTGTTCGTCGACCCGTACACCGGGAAAGTGCGCGGGGCGCTGGAGCAGTACGGCTCCACCGGCGCTCTCCCGCTGCGCACCTGGATCGATGAGTTCCACCGCGATCTGCACCTCGGGCAGACCGGCCGCCTCTACAGCGAACTCGCCGCCAGCTGGCTGTGGGTCATCGCCCTCGGCGGTGTGGTGCTCTGGCTCAGCCGTCGCCGTAAGAAGCGCACGCTGCGGGCGGTCGCGCTGCCCGACCGCGCCGCCACCGGCCGTAAGCGCACCATGTCCTTCCATGGCGCGGTGGGGCTGTGGGTGGCGCTGGGGCTGCTGTTTCTGTCCGCCACCGGCTTGACCTGGTCCACCTACGCGGGGGCCAACGTGGAGGACCTGCGCACCGCACTCGGCCAGACCACCCCGACCGTCTCGGCCACCGTCGGCGGCGGCGAACACGCCGGACACCATACGGGCTCCGGTTCCATGCCGGGCATGGACATGGGCGGTACGGACGAGGCGGCCGGGCACAGCGCCGATGTGGGCCTGGACACCGTGCTGGCGGCCGCCCGCGCCAAGGACCTGGACAACCCCGTCGAGATCGTCCCGCCCGCCGAGCCGGGCAGTGCGTATGTCCTCAGCCAGATCCAGCGGAGCTGGCCCGAGAAGCAGGACTCGGTGGCCGTCGACCCGGCCACGGGCGAGGTGACCGACGTCCAGCGGTTCGCCGACTACCCGGTGCTCGCCAAGCTCACCCGCTGGGGCATCGACCTCCACACCGGAAACCTCTTCGGCCTCGTCAACCAGATCGCCCTGGCCGCTCTCGCGCTCGCGCTGATCCTTCTGATCGTCTGGGGCTACCGCATGTGGTGGCAGCGCGGCCGCGCCTCCGCCTTCGGCCGCCCGATCCCCCGCGGCGCGTGGCGGCGGGTACCGCTGTACATCCTCGTCCCCCTGGCCGCGGCCACCGCCGTGATCGGCTACTACCTGCCCCTCCTCGGCATCCCGCTCGCCACCTTCCTGGCCGTCGACATCGTCGCGGGCGAGATCGCCCGCAGGCGCGGCGCCACGCCCGCCATCTGACTGGTTTGCCACCTCGGCAACAACCTTTGCGTCCATGGCGGACGGGGTCGCATGGTTGCCGTGGAGGTGGTCGACGTGACCGATGAGCTGAAGAACACCTATGACGTGGTGGTGATCGGCGGTGGCGCCGCGGGGCTGAGCGGGGCGCTGATGCTGGCCCGGGCGCGGCGGTCGGTCGTGGTGATCGACGCGGGCGCCCCGCGCAACGCCCCGGCTTCGGGGGTGCACGGGCTGCTGGCCCGGGAAGGGATCGGGCCGGCCGAGCTGGTGGAGCGGGGCCGGGCCGAGGTCCGCGGCTATGGCGGTCACGTGGTGTCCGGCGAGGTCGGCACCGTCGCCCGGGAGGAGACCGGGTTCCAGGTGGCCCTGGCCGACGGCCGGAGCGTCCGTGCGCGCCGGCTGCTGCTGGCCACCGGGCTGGTCGACGAGTTGCCGGACGTCCCGGGGCTGCGGTCCCGGTGGGGCCGGGACGTCGTGCACTGTCCGTACTGCCACGGCTGGGAGATCCGTGACCAGGCCATCGGCGTCCTGGGGAGTGGGCCGCTGTCCGTGCACCAGGCGCTGCTGTTCCGTCAGTGGAGCGACGATGTCACCTTCTTCTCCCACACCCTGCCGTCGCCGGCCGGTGAGGAGGCCGAGCAACTGGCCGCCCGTGGCATTCGTGTGGTGGACGGTGAGGTGGCGTCCCTGGAGATCGTCGATGACCGCCTCGTCGGCGTGCGGCTGACCGACGGCAGCGTGGTCAAGCGCGAGGCAGTGGCCGTCGCGTCGCGGATGGTGGCGCGCACCGGCCTCCTGTCGGCGCTCGGGCTGCGGGCGGTGGAACATCCGAGTGGTGGCGGTGAGCACATCCCGTCCGACGCGACCGGCCGCACCGAGGTGCCCGGGGTGTGGGTCGCGGGCAATGTCACCGATCTGGCCGCCCAGGTCGGTGGCGCCGCGGCGGCGGGCGCGGTCGCGGCGGCCCAGATCAACGCGGAGCTGATCGCCGAGGAGACCCGGCAGGCCGTCGCCGCACGGGCGCGCGGCGAGGTGCCGTTCTCTCCGGAGATGGAATCGCGGGTCTGCGAAGCGGTGTTGGGTGACCGCCGCCACGGCCTGTGACGGCGGCTCCGCACGGGCCACCGGCTACCTCCGTCGCCCGGGCCGGGGCCTTCGGCGGGCGGTCCCGGCCCATCGACGCGCCACAGGGCCGCCGCGGCCGGGAGACGGTGGCGGGAGGCGGTGGCCGGTAGGCGGTGTCAGTAGACGGTGAGGCCGTAGGCGCTCAGCACTTCCTGAATCGGCTGATAGAAGGTGGTGCCACCGGAGGAGCAGTCCCCGGAGCCGCCCGAGAGAATGCCGATGATCTTGTCGCCCGCGTAGAGCGGACCGCCGCTGTCGCCCGGCTCGGCGCAGATATTGGTCTGGATCAGGCCGGAGACGATGTCACCGCCGCCGTAGTTGACGGTCGCGTTGAGGGCGGTGACCTGACCGCAGCGGACACCGGTCGTGGCCCCCCGGCGGCAGACCTGCTGGCCGACGTGGGCGGTGGCGGTCCCGGTGACATCGACCGTTCCCACGGTCCCGGGGTGCGGAACGGCCGTGTTGGTGTACCGGACGACACCGTAGTCATTGCCCGGGAAGCTGGTCCCGGTCGTCGGGCCGACCGGAGTGGTCGCACCGGAGTCGGCGTACCAAGTGGGGTTGCCATCGGTGCAGTGGCCGGCCGTGATGAGGTAATACGTGGCGCCACTCTGCACGTTGACCCCCGCGGAGCAGCGGATCCCCATGGAGGAGTAGATCCCGTCGCCGCCCGAGAGGAGGGTCCGCAGCGGACCGTCGAGCCGCTCGACGGTGACGGCGCCGCGGAAACGCTCGGCGGTGCGGTCGAGCCTGGCCAGGTCGGCTCCCGGGACCGTGGAGCCGACGAGGACACGCAGCGTTGCCGTGCGCTCGTCCACGGTCCAGGCCGTGCCCGGGACATCCAGGGCTTCCACGGCCGAGGCGGCAGCGGACGCGGTCGTCGACACAGAAGTGGACGGGGGTGGGGGCGTGGACGGGGCGGTGGACGCGGAGGAAGCGGCCGCACTCGTGCCGACTGTCGCGAGGGCTGCCGTGGTGAACAGACCGGACATCGCGGCGATCAGCCGACCACGTCTCCTGGTACGGCGTGCTGTTCTCACCCGAACCTCCTTGAAAGGGCCGTCAGTTGGTCCAGCCGCCTCATTGTGCCCGCGTCCGGGCGGACGCGTAACCCACCTTCCCGGGTCGTCGAAAACCGCCCTTGATCAGCGCATTGATCGATCAAAACGATGTCGCGCTCTGCTTCTCGCCTACGATGAGGAGGATGTTATAAATGCCGATATGAGCCGATACGCTCGTGCGACCCGGAGTCGGCTGGGGCCCCGGTCGAAGGTGCGGAGCGTCGCCGGGCAGGCGTTCATCCTGCAGCTTCTGCTGACCCTGGTTCTGGTGGCCGCCGCAGTGGTGGCCGTCGCGGCGGATGCCCATAAACACAGCTCAGTCGATGCTCGCCGACGATCCCTCGCGGTGGCCGAGACGCTCGCGCACTCCCCCGGAATGGCGCGGACCATCAGCAACGACAAGCCGACGGCGCAGCTCGAGTCCCATGCGGAGGCGACACGTAAGGGCTCCGGCGTCGACAGCGTCGTGGTGTTCAACACTCATGGCATCCGCCTCACCCACCCCGAGACGCCCATGATCGGCAAGCGGATCGTCGGACCGGCCGGGCTGGTGCGGGACGAGCTGAGCGGAAAGACGATCTCGGCGACCTTCCGGGCCAGCCAGGGCCCGTCCGTCGTTTCGGCGGTCCCCGTCACCAGGGCCGACGGGACCTTCATCGGCGGAGTGTCGGTCGGGGTCAGGGTCCAGAGCGTGAACAGCGCGGTGGACCACCGGCTGCCGCTGCTGCTCGGCAGTGGCGCCGGGGCGCTGGCCCTGGCCACGGGCGGGACGGCGCTGATGAGCGGGCGGGTGCGGCGGCAGACCCATGGCCTGGGCACGGTGGAAATGCGGCGGATGTACGAGCACCATGACGCGGTGTTGCACTCGGTCCGCGAAGGGGTGCTGGTCCTGGCGGAGGACGGGCGGCTGCTGCTGGTCAATGACGAGGCCCGGGGGCTGCTCCGGCTGGCTCCGGACGCGGAGGGGCGGCACATCGGCGAGCTCGGCCTGGAACCACACCTGACCGAGCTGCTGACGTCGGGACGGCGCGTCACGGACGAGGTGCACCCCTGTGCGGACCGGCTACTGGTGGTCAATATGCGGTCCACGGACCGTGCGGGCGATCCCGCCGGAAGCGTGGTGACGCTGAGGGACACCACCGCCCTGCGGGTGCTGTCCGGCCGGGCCGAGGAGGCCCGTGAGCGGCTGAAGCTGCTGTCCGACGCCGGGGTGCGGATCAGCTCCTCCCTGGAGCTGACGGGCACCGCCGAGCAGCTGGTGGACGTGGCCGTCCCGCGGTTCGCGGACATCGTCACCGTGGAGCTGCTGGAGCCCGTCCTGCGCGGCGAGGAGCCCGAGCCGCCGTACGAGCCCCTGGCACCGCACCGGACCGCCGTCGGCGGGGTTCCCCCCGAAGCCGCCGCCTTCCGCGTGGGCGAGCGGGCCGTCTACGCATCCGCCACACCGCAGAGCCGCGCCGTGCAGGCCGGAGCCGCCGTCCTCCAGGCCGATCTGACCGGCACCCCCGAGTGGCCGGCCGGATACGGTGCCGAGGCCCGGCACCTCCTCGACCGCGGGGTCCACTCGCTGATCACCGTCCCGCTGCGTTTCCGCGGCGTCACCCTCGGCCTGGCCACCTTCTGGCGGGCCCGGCGCGCCGAGCCGTTCGACGAAGCGGATCTGGCGATCGCCGGGGAGCTGGCCGTGCGCACGGCCGTGTGTGTCGACAACGCCCGCCGCTACGCCCACGAACATGCCATGGTCGCCGCCCTGCAGCGCACCCTGCTGCCCAGCGGTCTGCCCGATCAGGACGCCGTGGAGGTGGCGTCCCGCTATCTGCCCGCGCAGGGCGCGGTGGGCGGAAGCTGGTTCGATGTGATCCCCCTCCCCGGCGCGCGGGTCGCGCTGGTCGTCGGGAAGGTGCCCGGGCAGGGCGTGCACGCCGCGGCCACCATGGGCCGACTGCGCACCGCCGTGCAGAACTTCTCGGCCCTGGACCTCCCCCCGGACGAGCTCATCTCCCATTTGGACGAGCTGGTCACCCGTCTCGACCTGGAGCATGACGCCGACTCGCACGGCGGCCGGATCACCGGCGCCGGGTGCCTGTACGCGATCCATGACTCGGTGTCGGGTCGTTGCACCATGGCAAGGGCCGGCGATCCGGGCATCGTCCTGACCCGCCCGGACGGCACCGTGGACATCCCCGCGATGCCCGCCTCCCCACCCCTGGGCCGGAGCGGAGAGCCCTTCGATGCGGTCAGCCTCTCGCTGCCCATCGCGAGCCGCCTGGTGCTGTACACCAACGGTCTCCTCCAAAGCCACGGCCGAACCGCCGGCACCGGCCTGGACCTGCTGCGCCACACCCTCAAGGCCGAGCCGGACCTCGGCCCGGACGAGACCTGCCGCAGCCTGTTCCACACCGTGCTTCCGGACCGTCCGAGCGATGATGTCGCACTGCTGGTGGCCCGCACCCGCCTGCTGGACCCGGAGAACGTGGCCGAGTGGGATGTGCCGTTCGACCCGGCGGCGGTCGCCCCGGCCCGCGCCACCTGCGCCCGGACACTACGGGCGTGGGGCCTGGAGGACGCCGTGTACCCGGCCGAGCTGGTCATCAGTGAACTGATCACCAATGCCCTGCGGTACGGCACACCTCCCGTGCGCATACGCCTGCTGCGCGACCGCGACCTGATCTGCGAGGTCTCCGACGGCAGCAGCACCTCACCCCATCTGCGGCGGGCCGCGACCACCGACGAGGGCGGGCGCGGGCTGTTCCTCATCGCCCAGTTCGCCCGACGATGGGGTACCCGCCACACCCCGGACGGCAAGGTCATCTGGGCCGAGACGGCCCTGGACGGCCGCTGAGCGATGCACACCGTGCACAGCCCGTTGACGTCGCGGGGCCTGGGCCGGTATGCGGCATGGCTTGGCTTTCCCGGCCGGGTGATCGAGACTGTGATCATGCACGAAGGACAGGGCCGCCGGGAGTACATCGTGACGTCCGACCCCGAGGCGGTGGCCCGCGTGCGGGCCTCCTTGCTGCGCACTCTGCCGGTGGCCGCATGGGCCGGAGTGGCCGGCGCCGTGCTCATCGCCTCGGTCGTGGTTCTCCTCCTCTTGTCCCTCGGTTCCAGCGCCTCCCAGCTGTGGGTCCTGGCGTTCGCCTGGCCGGCGGCCTTCCTCTTCTACGACGCCAGGTGCCGGTTCGCCGCCATACGGCGGCTGAAGAGGACTTGGGCGGTGAAGGAGGTGTCCCCGGTGGCGATGCACCTTTCCGCCGAGGGCCTGCTCTGCGCCATCGACTCCGCCCCCGAACCCGTCTTCCTCCCCTGGTCCGCGATCGCCCGGGTGCGGGTGACGGGCCAGGGCCTCAGCGCGGTGCGGGTGGATCTCACCCCCGGCGTATCCGCCACCACCCCCGGAGTCAGCGGACTGCACCAGCCCGAGGCCCGGATGCGCATGCGGCGCACCTGGAAGGGTGGGGCGCGGCTGCGCTTCGCCGTCTACGCCCTCCGCCAGCCGATCAGCGAAATCGACCAGGCGCTCGGCCACTTCTCGAACGGACGGATCGGTATCCGCTGACGCGGGGCTCTGGGCACACGGGGCCACGTTGCGTGCTGTTCCGGGGGTGGTTTCATGGAATGAGAGAGATCCGTACGGCGAGTATCTGCTGGGAACGGACCTCAACCTCCTGACCTGGGAACGGACCTCAACCTCATGACCAAGGTCGTCCGAAACCTCGAAGGGAAGAAACGTCCGCGCAACGCTCCTTGGTACACGCTGTATCCCCGACGGGCCTTCTCTCACGTCGGAGGGGCACTGGGCAGACGCTGGCGAACCTTCAGGACCAACCGCGAGGCGAGCCGCAGTATCCTTCCGAACCGAAGTTGGCGCGGATGGCGGCCCTCCTTCGGCCGTCTCGTGCGCGTCTACGCCTATGCCGGGACGGCCCTCCTCGCCCTGTGGCTGGCAGCGGTCATCTACGACTCGGTCAACGGGGAGAAAACGTGGTTCCAGACCATGCAGCGGAGCACGTGGTTCGCCACCACCACCCGCATCGTCGGACCGCCACTGGCGGCGTCCTTCGTCCTGACGCTCTTCCTGATCTACTGGTATCACAAGACCAAGAAGCCGATCGTCGACAAGGCGAGATCGACACCGCACGATCTGGTCCCTACCGCGGGAACGCTCATCGACCGGATCGTCGGGCGCCGGGAGCTCTCCCAGGTCATCGCCCAGACACTCCGCAACCGTAGAACGCGTCGGCCATATCTACTGGTCGGCGGGGTGGGGGTGGGCAAGACCGCGGTACTGGTCGAGCTCACTCACATGCTGGCCCAGCAGGCCGCCGTTCCCGTGCCCATACGCCTTCGCGACATGGACGAAGACGGAGATCTGGACTTCGAGAAAATGGCCCGGCGCCGCTTGGCGGAGGAAGCGGACCAGGGGGTACTGGCCAGCGGCCAGTTCGACAAGACCTGGCGGCAATTGCGTCTCGATGACAAGGCCGTCGTCATCGCGGACGGGCTGGAGGAGGCCCTTCTCGACAAGGAACACCAGGACGACCGCGACAACATCATCCGCCGGGCCATAGACCGGGCGGCCCGCCAGAAGCTGCCCCTGGTCATCGCCTCCCGCCCGCATCCGCCCCTGGAGGGCACGCGGGCGGTGATCGCCGACCTGGAACCGCTGAGCGAGGAAGCGGCACTGGAGTACCTGGTGAGGGACTCCTCCGGGGTCGATGAACGCCGTCTGGACTGGATCGTGGAGACGGCCAATGTCTCCGACTCGCCGAGCTATCTGCAGATCGCCCGCCTCCTTCAGGAACGCGGTCTGCTGGAACACATGGCCCTGCGCGAGGAACCCGACCGCCTGGACACCCGCAGCCATGACTGCGCCACCCTCAGACTGTGGCTCCTGGACACCTACCGGAAGGCAATCGAAAACGGCCTTTTGTTCGACAAGTTGGCGATGGACCGCCAGGAGCGCCAGGAGACGATATGCGTGATCTCGGCCCTCGCCTGCCTAGGGCTAGTGCGGGACAGCCTGGAGGTGACGTTCGACGACTTGGTCGAGACGGACACGGATGACCTCGACGGTGGTGAGGAGCCGACGGATGAGCGTCTGGCGGTCTCCGAGAGGCAGCGTGCCTCCATCTGGGAAGCTCTCGTCAACGAGTTCGATGAAACGGCACATTGGCTGAAGCCCGCAGAGCATCCGAACGCTTGCAAGACCGAATTTTCCCGCTACGCCAATAATGGACAGCTGCTCGGGCTGGTGATGGCCCACGAGAACAAGGTGCGTTTCCCGCACAGCATCATCCAGGCATATCTAGGATATCGCCTGCTGCATCATATGAACGACGGTCAGCTACGTCAGGTCGTCGAGTCCGCCCTCAGCAGCCCGGGTCCTGCCCGCGAATTGCTTATCGCACTGGTACTGCTTTCTCGTCATCGGGCGGCGACCGGCCGCACCCAGCCGACTGCCGCATCGCGACCCGCCCCCGCCTCCCCGAACTCACCCGAAAGGCAAACGAAACTTTCGGCTGTTCTTCGCGAAGCCGCCAAAGGGCGACAGGATTCCAAGTTCTTCGATCTCTATTCCGCGGCCCTGGACATCGACAGTGTGGATCCCGAATCCGAGCAGACCCACATCGCCGATGAGCTCGCTTCCGCATGGCCCCAACTGGCCATCAGAGGTGACCAGCGAACCGTCGAGGAGGCGAAGCTCACGTTGGTGCGCCACTTCGGAGCGGCTCTCCGCGAAGTGGACCGCCGCAGGTCGGCCCGACGCTCCACCCAAAGGCCGGGTGCACTCCCATCTTTGCCGTACAGTCAATTCTTCGACATCGGCACTCACGAGCCCTCCCATCCGGTCCGGATCGCCATCACGCAGGAGATAAGCTCGGGCGGCGACTCAGCCTTCAGCGCCCTGCGGAAACACTTCCCCTTGGGGGCCGATCCCGTACTGCAGTACCTGAGGAAAACACGCCAGGCCAAACGGACATTGAACGACGAATACACAAAGTGGCTGGAAAGGGGAGCTCACGACGCCGCCGGCCCCGATGAAGCGGGAAGACGAGAACAGGAGCACGCCCGATTCGTGGCGGGCTACGAGAACGACAGGGCCACATCGTGGCGGCACTTCGCCCTGAGAGCCTGGCTCCTTCCCATGATGGTCGGTTCAGTCTCCGAGAAGTACCGCGACGAGGCGAAGGAACGGCTGGAAATCTGGTTGCAGCACCTCGCGCCCAGGACCCACCTCCGCAACCCGTTGATGCCTCGTGCTCCGCACGGAGAGCCGGACCTGCCCCTCTCGCTGGAGAACGCTCTCGCCCGGGGCTTCAAGAACGCCGCCAACCGCAGGCGACGGCACCCCGACGTCTGCGATGAGACCCTGCCCTATCTCGTCAAGCAGGCCGAGAAGATGTTGACGTACAGCCGCTGCTGGTACGCACAAGTCACCTTGTTGCATGCCTTGTGCCTATGGGCGCTTCCCGACACCATCGGACGCCCACCCGGGCCAGGCACGCCCGAGCGGCGTCGGCGGGGCCATGTGCGGACAGCGCCCACAGATCATGTCCTGGACGGCGATACGAGGTCACAGTCCCAAGGGGACGACCCCGTGCGATCGGTGACCCGTTGGCTTTCCACAGCGGGCACCGCATACGACACGCCCACTCCCACCAGTGCCCACTACGAACACCATGCCGACAGGCTTCTGCACCCGTTCGTCGCCGAGGCCGGTGACCTGGTGACACTGGCCCTCGAGACCGGACATCCCGAGCGATTCCTGTGGATCGATGAGAACCGGGCCATCTACAACGTCGGTTCCACCCCGGCCGACCCCGAGCGCTACCGCAAGCACAACCTGTGGATCGCCCCATCGGTGGGCTGGAGCACCCTGCATCCGCGAGCCCAGCGACTCGTCGCCGATGTCCTCGTCATGCTCAATCTCACGGAGCGCAACGGTAACCCGGACGAGGTCGAAGAACGTCTGAGGCGGGCCACCAAGGAAACGCTCCCGCCCTGTCTCACGCATGATCGCAGCCCTCTCCACCCCGAGCACAGCATCGGCCGGGCGGATGGAACCGAGCCCGGGGCCACCTGCCTGCCCACCTGCCACTTCCGCCTGTGCCCCTACCCTCCCAAGGGCGGTAGGACCCAAACGGAGATGGAGGAGCCCTTCTGCCGACAGCAGCAGGCGCTACTCCACAGCCGCTTCCGCTGGCGCCCCCCAGCTGTCAGCCGCCACACAGCTCCGTGGGTGAGCATTCCCATCAGAGAGCTGCACGGTTTCTGGGAAAAAATGGCCAACCGCAACCGCAAGTCCGCTGGTCAGGAACCACACGTCTTCTGAGCGCCGGCTGATCGAGGCGGCCGCCCGCGTCGCCCGGCCGGCGGGAGCCCACGGAGGGGCGCCGGAAACACCATGTCCGAATCCCGCCAGCTTTCCGCTGTCCAAAGACGCAAGCTGGGAGCAGCGCACGACAGAACAGCGAGAAGAAGAAGAGAGGGACCACAGCCATGACGGTCCACACGACGATCGACAGCCCGCTCGGCGAGCTGCTGCTGGTGGGCGAGAGCTCCGCCACCGCGCCCGGGGGCACCGCGCTGGTTTCCCTGTCCGTGCCCGGCCAGAAGGGCGGGGCCGTCGTCCAGGACGGCTGGAACGAGGATGCCGAGGCATTCACCGAGATCATCTCCCAGTTGCGCGCGTACTTCGACGGCGAGCGCATCCGGTTCGACATCCAGTGCGTCGAGGGCGGTACGGACTTCCAGCGCAGGGTGTGGCAGGCGCTGGAGACCATTCCGTACGGCACGACGGTCAGCTACGGCGACATCGCCCGGCAGATCGGCGCCCCGCGCACCGCGGTTCGCTCCGTCGGCACCGCGATCGGCCGCAATCCGCTGCTGGTCGTACGGCCCTGCCACCGTGTCATCGGCGCCACTGGGGCACTGACCGGCTACGCGGGCGGGCTGGAGCGCAAGCAGCGACTCCTCGTCCACGAAGGCGCCCTCCAGAGCGCCTGAGCGCGGGCCTCGCACCCACCGGTCGGGGCCCGCACCGCACCCTTCCCGGATCCCGGAGAACACCGACGAGCACGATCCCGGAGAGACACACCGATGAGCACCACGACCGACACCGCACGCCTCCACCAGCGCGTGGCCGCGGCCGACTGGACGCAGTTGGCCGAAGAGCTGGACACCCACGGGTGCGCGCTCACTCCACGGCTGCTGACCCCCGCCCAGTGCGCCCGTATCGCCGGGCTCTATGAGCGGGAGGAGCGGTTCAGGAGCACGATCGACATGGCCCGCCACCGCTTCGGCTCGGGTCAGTACCGCTACTTCACCCATGACCTGCCCGAGCCGGTCGCCGAGCTGCGCGCCGCGCTCTACCCGCGGCTGCTGACCGTCGCCCGTGACTGGGCGGAGCGGCTCGGCCGTCCGGCGCCCTGGCCGGACAGCCTGGAGAAGTGGCTGGCCATGTGCCATGAGGCCGGACAGGACCGCTCCGCCCAGATCCTGCTGCGATACGGCCCCGGCGACTGGAACGCCCTGCACCGGGACGTGTTCGGCGACATGCTCTTTCCGCTTCAGGTGGTGATCGGGCTGGACGCGTACGGCACGGACTACACGGGCGGGGAGTTCCTGCTGGTCGAGCAGCGGCCCCGCGCCCAGTCCCGGGGCACCACGGCCGTACTCCAGCAGGGCCACGGGCTGATCTTCACCACCCGTGACCGCCCCGTGGCCACCAAGCGCGGCTGGTCGGCCGGTGTCATGCGGCACGGGGTCAGCACGGTGCGCTCCGGGCGCCGCCACGCACTGGGCCTGGTCTTCCATGACGCGTCCTGACGCCGCGACCGGAACACCGCCGCCGCTATCGCGGCCGAACCCACCGCCCGACACGACTGCCCCATATCGCGGCCCGACATCGCCAACCCGCCCGCGGAGAACCCCGTATGAACGCCCTGATCCCCCGCCCACGCCTCGAGGTGGCCCCCGGCGCCGTCCATGTGCCGGGCTGGCTCACCCTCGAACAGCAGCGGGAGCTGGTCATCGCCTGCCGGGGCTGGGCCACCGGCCCGGTCCCGATCCGGCACACGAAGCTGCCGCGCGGGGGCGTCATGTCGGTGCGGACGGTGTGCATCGGCTGGCACTGGCAGCCCTATGCGTACACCCGCACCGCCGACGATGTGAACGGCGCCCGGGTCGCCGAATTCCCGCACTGGATGGTCGAGTTGGGCCGTCGTGCCCTGGCCGACGCCTACGACGACGAGACGGCCGGTGAGGGGTACGCCCCCGACACCGCGCTCATCAACTTCTACGACGCCCAGGCGAAACTCGGCATGCACCAGGACAAGGACGAGAGGTCATCCGCCCCGGTGGTCTCGCTCACCATCGGCGACGGCTGCGTCTTCCGCTTCGGCAACACCGAGACCCGTACCAAGCCGTACACCGATCTCGAACTCGGCTCCGGGGATCTGTTCGTCTTCGGAGGCCCCTCCCGCTACGCCTACCATGCCGTGCCCAAGATCCTGCCCGGAACCGGCGACCCGGCCACCGGACTGAAGTCCGGACGGCTGAACATCACCATGCGGGTCACCGGCCTGGCCGATCCGACGTCGTCCAGCGATCAGCCCGCGGGCCGCTGAGCCTCGAACTCGACGGGGAGCGCGGTCAGCGAGCGGATGAACGGGTTCTTGCTGTGGCTGATCTCGGAGGCGGGAACGCTCAGCCGCAGGCCGGGGAACCGCCGGACGAGGCTCTCCAGGGCGATCTGCCCCTCCGCCCTGGCCAGTGGCGCACCGATGCAGTAGTGGATGCCGTGGCCGAACTGGAGATGCATGCCGGAGTCCCTCGTCAGGTCCAGCCGCTCGCCGTCGGTGAAGTGTGCCGGGTCGGAGTGTGCCGCGTCCATGTCCAGAAGCACCTGGTCGCCGGCGCGGATCTGTACGGGGCCGATCTCCACGTCCTCGTTGGCGAAGCGCACGACGAGGATGCCCGGCCCGGCGTGCCGGAGCAGTTCCTCCAGGCCGCGCCCGGCCAGTTCGGGGTCCTTGCGCAGCAGCTCAAGCTGATCCGGCTGGGACAGCAGGGAGAGGACCGCGTTGCTGATGAAGCTGCCGGTCAGCTCGTATCCGGCGATCAGCATCATCCGGGCGGTGGCGACCACTTCGCGGTGGCTGAGCCGGTCGTCCTCGTGTGCGGACATCAGATCGCTGATCAGGTCGTCCTCCGGGGCCTTCCGCCTGGCCTCGGCGAGGTCCTCCATATACGTCCACAGCTTGGTGGCGGCGTCCTGGGAGCGTGCGGCGGTGTCCGGGTCCAGTGGGGGCGTGAGCATCAGGTCGGCCCACTGGTGGAATTCGGTGCGGTCGGCGATGGGCACGCCGAGGAGTTCACAGATCACCTGCATGGGCAGCGGGATGGCCAGCGCGGTGACGAGATCGGCCTGGCCGTCGACGGCGATCCGGTCCAGCAGGGTGTCGGTGATCTCCTGCACCCGTGGCCGCAGGCTCTCCACCCTGCGGGTGGTGAACGCCTTGGCCAGCAGCCTGCGCAGCCGGGTGTGCTGGGGCGGATTGGTGCCGGGCAGCGTGTCCTCGAACAGCCCGCTTACCGGAGTGGTCTGGCCCTGGGAGGCGGCGTAGGCGGCGGCCGGGCTCATGCCGGGGTGTCCGAGACAGTCCCGGACCTCGTCGTATCGGGAGACGAGCCATGCCGTGGTGCCGTGCATCGTGATCTGCCGCGGCGGGCCGTGCTTGCGCAGTTCGTCCGCGACGGTCTTCGGGTCGAGGATGCGAAGTTCTTCTTCGGAGGTGTCAGCCATGGCGGTATCGCGTTCTCCTTCTGTGGGTGTCAGCTCTGGCTACGGGCGGGGATGATGTAGTCGGGGTCGGCCGTCCGTGGCGGCTCGCGCCGGGCCATGGCGGCATCGATGGCGGGCCGGAGCCGGGCCGCCTTCAGCCGTTCGGCGGTCTCATCGCGCTCCTTGAACTCGGGCATCACCTCGTTGGCGAAGAGCTCCAGCGACTCGCAGATGTGCTCGTGCCGGGTGCCACCGCCCTGGACGAGGAAGATCGCCTGGTCCAGTCCGGCCTCCTCGTGCAGCCGCAGGAAGTCGCGTATCTGGCGCGGAGTGCCCACCGCGCCCCGGGCCGGATTGCCCAGCGGCATGCCGGGCCTGCCGAAGGAGGAGCGGCCCATGCCGTGCTTGTCACGGTCGCGCTGGAACTCCTCCCACAGCCGGGTGCGGCCCGGTGCGGCGGTGCCGAAGCCCGCGTAGAAGCCGAGGCCGAAGTTGAAGAACTGGACGCCGTCGACGGCGCGTTCGACCGCGGTGGTCTCGTCCTGGTGGCAGAACATCGGAATGGTCGCGGCGATCTGCGCGTTGACCGCGAACCCCGCGGGTACGCAGTCCGCCGACTCGATGCCCGAGTAGTAGGCGTCGACCCACGTCTTGGTCTCGGCCGGTCCGAAGAAGGAGAAGTTCAGCGCGCCGAGCCCCTTGGCGGCCGCGATGCGGATCGCGTCCCGGTTTCCGCAGGCCATCCACATCGGCGGATGTGGCTTCTGCCGGGACTTGGGCAGCACATTGCGGACCGGAGCGGAAACGTACTTGCCCTCGCATCCGGCGAAGGGCTCCTCGACGAACATGCGGGCCACGGCGTCCACCGCCTCCGCCCACTGGTCCCGTTTGCCGGAGCGCTCCACACCGAACCCGCCCAGCTCGGTGGGGGTGGTGGACTCGCCCGTGCCGAAATCCACCCGCCCGTCGGAGAGCAGGTCCAGCGTGGCGATCCGCTCGGCGACCCGGGCCGTCGGGTTGAAGGCCGGGGGCATCAGAGCGACCGCGTGGCCGATGCGGATGCGGCTGGTGCGCTGGCTGACCGCGCCGAGAAACACCTCGGGCGCGGACATGTGCGAGTACTCCTCCAGGAAGTGGTGCTCAGGACACCACACCTGGTCGAAGCCCAGCCGGTCGGCCAGCTCGATCTCGTCCAACATGTCGTTGAACAGGCGGTGTTCGGAGTCCTGGGCCCAGGGTCGGGGCAGCTGCGCCCCGTACAGCAAACCGAATTTCATGGCGCATCACTCTCATCTGCTGGTCGTCGGCCGCGGGCCGGGACGGGGATGGCGGCACCGGCTCGGTCAGTCGCGACCGTCCCAGTACGTGTCGAGCACCTGGGCGCGCTGTTCCGGATCGACGAGGAGGGTGACCTTCTCATGGCCGTCCTCCACGATCGTGAACATGTTGTTGGTGAGAAAGACCTGCCCCTTGTCGATGACGCGTCGGCGCCTGCGCATCGACGCCAGGATGGCCGGGCCGTCGCCGTCACCGACCCCGGCCCAGGCGTCATACGTCCTGGGCTCGGTGGTGAAGCGGTAGGTGGTGCGCCAGTCGTGCTCCAGGGTCTTGGCCTGCAGTACGAGATAGCCGTCCCGCCGGATCAGCCGGAACGCGCAGCCGTACTGCCACTGCACCTCCTCGGACAGGCGCAGCGGCTCGATGAAGCAGAGACCGGCATGCCCCACGTCGGCCAGCCACTCCTGCCCGTCGATACGGACGAGCATCAGCATGTGCTCGGGGTCGGGGGCGAAGATGTCACCGGGCAGATACGTGCCACCGCTGATGACGTCCAGGTCATAGCCCAGCTCGCGGAGCAGCCGGGCGAACAGGGTGTTCAGCTCCAGGCACATGCCACCGGCGCCGGTCGGCACGATGGCCTCGAATGCCTTGTCGATATCGATGTCGGCCATGTTCTCCGCGCTGAGGCGGTGCGTGTGGTTGGTGTCGTAGGGGACCGCCATCAGATGGCTGCGGTGCAACTGCCGCAGGTTCGGCAGGGTGGGGGCGGGCGGCTGGGGAAACCCCAGACGCGCCAGGTATCTGTCCGTGCTGAACATGTTGCGATCCCTTTCTTGCCGCTGCTTGCCGCTTTTTGCCGCTGCTTGCCGCTTCGGTCAGTGCGGGCTCGGCTGAACCGGGCGGGGTGTGTCGGACTCACTCCCGGGCGGGGGCGGGGGCGGATTCGAGGGCGGGGGCGGGGTCCCGGGCGACTCCGGGTGCGCGGGCAGCCTCGGGGGCGGGGGTGGCCTCGGGAGAAGCGTC
The DNA here is from genome assembly GCF_000147815.2 of Streptomyces violaceusniger Tu 4113. NCBI lineage: Bacteria > Bacillati > Actinomycetota > Actinomycetes > Kitasatosporales > Streptomycetaceae > Streptomyces > Streptomyces violaceusniger. The sequence continues at coordinate 6,034,532 of NC_015957.1, forward strand.
CGCATCGGCTTTCTCCAGCTCATCCCGCAGTTGCCGGGCCAGCATCCGGAGAGTCGGGTGGTCGAAGACAAAGCTGGGAGGCAGCCGCAGCGCGGTGCGCTTGGCCAGGCGGTCGCGGAGTTCCACCGCCATCAGGGAGTCCAGGCCGATCTCGGTGAACAGCACATCGGGGTCGAGCGTGGCGGCCGCCGAGTGGCCCAGGACCCGGGCGGCCTCCTGCTGGACCATGTCGAGGAGAATCCGCTCCTGCTCCTCGGGGGTGGCCCCGGCCAGCCTGCCGGTCACCAGTTCCTCGTCCGTAGTGGCCCGAGCGGCTCGCCGGGCCGGTGGCACCAGTTTGTGCAGCAGTGGCTGAACGGCCCCGTCGGCGGCCTGGGTCCGGAGCGCGCCGAGGTCCAGCTTGATGGGGAGGACCGTGGGTTCGGCCGTACGCAGCGCGGCGTCGAAGAGTTCCATGCCCTCGGCAGGGGACAAGGGAGCCACACCGCCGCGTGTCATCCGGCGCTGGTCGGCATCGCCGAGACGGCCGGTCATGCCCGTTCCCGCGGCCTGCTGCCACATGCCCCAGGCCAGGGACACGGCGGGAAGTCCCTCCGCCCGGCGCTGACGGGCGAGCGCGTCGAGGTAGGCGTTGGCGGCGGCGTAGTTGCCCTGCCCCGCGTTGCCCAGGGTACCGGCGGCGGAGGAGAACAGAACGAAGGCCGACAGGTCCAGGTGCCGGGTCAGCTCATGCAGATGGAGCGCCCCGTCCACCTTCGGCCGGAAGACCGCGTCCATACGCTCCGGCGTCAACGCCGTCAGCACACCGTCGTCCAGAACACCGGCCGTATGCACCACCGCCGACAACGGAGCATCCCCCGGAACCACATCCAGCAGCCCGGCCACCGCGTCCCGATCCGCCACATCACACGCCACGATACGTACGCACGCACCCGCCTTCACCAGCTCCGCCTCCAACTCGGCGGCACCAGCGGCCCCAGGCCCACTCCGACTCGCCAACACCAAACTCCGCACCCCATGCACCGCCACCAGATGCCGCGCCACCACCCCACCCAACGCGCCCGTACCACCTGTCACCAACACCGTCCCGCCAGAACCCACACCGACCGGCCCGGCCTCGGGCACCTCCACGACACGGGTGAGGTGCCGGGTGAAGCAGATGGCGTCGCGTAAGGCCAGTTGGCGCTGGTCACCGGCAAGCATCGCGGGCAGGAGCGCGGTGGGGATCGTCCCTTGTTCAATGTCGAGGAGGAGGATCCGCCCGGGGTTCTCCGCTTGTGCGGACCCCATCAGGCCCCATACCGCGGCCATCACCGGATCGACCGGCTCGGCCTCCCGGACGGCGACGGCACCACGCGTCACCACGACCAGCCGGCTCGACGCCAACGAGGGCTCGGCCAGCCACGCCTGTACGACCCGCAGCGCCCGCCCGGTCAGCTCCCGCACCTCGGCCGGATCGTCGCCGGTGCCACTGTCGACGCCACCGCCGAGGTCCAGCAACAGCACCTCGGGTAGCGAAGCCTTCGGCGTGGTGGCCAGGCGGTGTACGTCCTCGGCGTCCCCCACCGGTACGGGTTCCACGGTCGTGCCGTCCGGCCGAACCGGCAGTTCCTCCCAGGCGGCGCGGAACATCCGGTCCGCCGTCGCCGCCGTGCCGAACTGCTCGGGGCTGACCGGACGGGACACCACCGAGCCCACCGAAGCCACCGGGGCACCGGACTCATCGGCCAGATCGAGGGTCATGGTGTTCGGGCCGGACGGTGTCACACGTACCCGCAGCGCTGAAGCCCCGGAGGCATGCAGCGCCACCTCTCGATAGGCGAACGGCAGCACAAGCTCCGCATCGGCTTCGTCACGGTCGTGGAAGGCGATGGTGTGCATGGCAGCGTCGAGGAGTGCCGGATGGAGTCCGAACCCCGCCGCCTGGACCCGATGCTCCTCCGGCAGCGCCACCTCCGCATACACCGCACCCTCCAACCGCCACGCCGCCCGCACCCCCTGAAACACCGGCCCATACCGATACCCAGCCCGCTCCAAACCCTCGTACAAGCCCTCCACCTCCGCCCGATCCACCGCCACCGCACCCGCCGGGGGCCACACCGACAACCCCACGTCAGGTGCGGAGATCCCCTCCGCAGAACGCATCGTCCCGGTGGCATGCCGCACCCACGCAGCGCCTACAGCCGCGTCCTCCGCCCGCGAATACACCCGCACCCCGCGCCGACCATCCTCGTCGGCCTCCCCCACACTCACCCGCACCTGCACCGCTTCGTCCTCCGCCAAGACCAGCGGAGACTCCATCACCAACTCCTCCAGCCCACCGGACCCGATCTCATCTCCAGCCCGCACCACCAACTCCACAAACGCCGCCCCCGGCAACAGCACCGCGCCCGCAGCCACATGATCAGCCAGCCACGGATGCGACCCCAACGACAACCGCGACGTGAACAACACCTCACCCGAGCCCGGGACCTCCGTCACCGCGCCCAATAGCGGATGGCCGACGCCCGTCAACCCGGCAGACGCCACGTCACCGACGCCACGGCCGTCCCCGACCAACCAGTAATGCTCCCGCTGGAACGCATACGTCGGCAGATCCGAAACGTGGGAGGGCAGAGCCGTGGCACCGAACAGGGCGCCGAAGTCGACGCGTACGCCTGTCACGTGCAGTTGCGCCACGGCGGACAACAGCGCACGGACCTCGTCGCCCTCCCGCCGCAAGGACGGCACCACCACGGACTCTTCGGCCGACTCCTCCGAAAGACAGTCACCGACCATCGCCGACAACACCGCATCCGGCGCCAACTCGAGGTAGGTGCCCACCCCGTACTCCGCAAACGCCCGCACACCATCCGCAAACCGCACGGCGGAGCGCACATGCTCCACCCAGTACTCCGGCGAACACACCATGGCCGCGTCCGCCAACCCCCCGGTCACGTTCGACACCAGGGGGATCACCGGCGCCGCGAACGACACATCGGCAATCGCCTCCCGGAACTCCTCCAGCATCGGCTCCATCCGCACAGAATGAAACGCATGCGAAACCGCCAACCGCCTCGTCCGACACCCCCGCCCCGACAACTCCTCCGCCACCCGTAACACCGGCTCCTCATCACCCGAGAGCACCACCGCCGCAGGACCATTCACCGCAGCGATATCCACCCCAGATACCAGCAACGACCGCACCTCCTCCTCACCCGCGGCCACCGCCACCATCACCCCACCCTCCGGCAACGCCTCCATCAACCGACCCCGCGCCGCCACCAACACCACCGCATCCTCCAACGACAACACACCCGCCACATGCGCCGCCGTCACCTCACCCACCGAATGCCCACCCACCACATCCACCACCACACCCCAGGACTCCACCAACCGGAACAACGCCGTCTCCACCGCGAACAACCCCGCCTGAGCAAACACCGTCCGCTCCAACAACCCCCCATCCCCGAACACCACCTCCCGCACCGAACCCACCACCCCACCCGCACCCAACTCCCGGTCCAACGCCTCACACACCACGTCAAAAGCCTCCCGGAACACCGGGAACACCTCATACAACCCACGACCCATCCCCACCCGCTGACACCCCTGACCAGCGAACAACACCCCCAACCGACCACGCACCACCGAACCCGACACCACACCCCCCACCGACTCACCCCGCGACACCGTTGCCAGCCCCGCCAACACCTCCTCCCGATCCCCCGCCACCACCACCGCACGATCCGACAACCCCGCCCGACCACAACCCAACGCGAAGCCGAGTTCACTCAAGTCCAGCTGCGGCTCAGCCGCGACGAAGGACCGTAGCCGTCGGGCCTGGGCGGCAAGCCCCGCGGCACCTCGGCCGGATACCACCAGTGGCACAGGGACGCCCTTCGGCCAGGACATCACCGGATCGGTCGGCTCGGTCGCCGTCGGAGCCGCCTGTTCCAGGATGACGTGGGCGTTGGTGCCGCTGACCCCGAACGCCGACACCCCGGCCCGGCGCGGACGCCCCACCTCCGGCCACACCCGCTCCTCGGTCAACAGCTCCACCGCACCCGCCGACCAATCCACCTGCGGCGTCGGCTCATCCACATGCAATGTCCGAGGGGCGATGCCGTGCCGCAACGCCAACACCATCTTGATCACACCAGCCACACCCGCGGCCGCCTGAGCATGACCGATATTCGACTTCAACGACCCCATCAGCAAAGGCCGATCACGATCCTGACCGTACGTGGCCAACACCGCCTGCGCCTCGATCGGATCACCCAGCGCCGTTCCCGTGCCATGCGCCTCGACCACATCCACCTCGACGGCCGACACACCCGCGCTGGCCAGCGCCTGACGGATGACACGCTGCTGCGAGGGGCCGTTCGGCGCCGTCAGACCGTTCGACGCACCATCCTGGTTCACCGCGCTGCCCCGCACCACCGCCAGCACCTGGTGACCATTCCGCTCCGCGTCCGACAGCCGCTCCAGCGCCAGCACACCCACACCCTCGGCCCACCCGGTGCCGTCGGCCGAAGCGGCGAAGGACTTGCACCGGCCATCGACCGACATACCGCGCTGCCGCGAGAAGGCGATGAAGATGCCGGGAGTGGGCATCACCGTGACGCCGCCGGCCAGCGCGATCGAACACTCGCCCGCTCGCAACGCCTGGGCCGCCAGATGCAACGCCACCAGGGACGAGGAGCACGCCGTGTCCACCGCGACCGACGGACCCTCGAAGCCCAGCGCATAGGACACCCGCCCTGAGAGCACGCTCGCCGATGCACCGAGGCCCAGCATGCCCTCCAACTCGGCGGGCACCGGCTCTACGCCCGACCCGTAGTTGTGGTACGTCACACCGGAGAAGACACCGACGTCCTTACCCCGCAGGGTGGTCGGGTCGATCCCGGCCCGTTCCAGCGCTTCCCACGAGGTCTCCAGCATCAGGCGCTGTTGCGGGTCCACGGCCAGCGCCTCACGTGGCGAGATCCCGAAGAAGCCCGCATCGAACTCCCCGGCATCGTGCAGAAACCCGCCCTGGTGCGCATAGCTGGTGCCGGGGTGGTCGGGGTCCGGATGGAACAGATTCTCCAGATCCCAGCCACGGTTCACCGGGAAGTCGCTGACCCCGTCCCGCCCATGAAGCACCAGGTCCCATAGCTCTTCCGGAGTGGAGACTCCACCCGGCAGCCGACACGCCATGCCCACGATCGCCACCGGCTCAGTCGACACGGCCGCGGGCGCTGGTGGCGGAGCCGGTACCTCCTCCGGGGCCGTCGTGTCCCCGATGAGCTCGTCACGGAGAAAGGCGGCCAGAATCAGGGGCGTGGGGTAGTCAAAGAGCAGGGTGGTCGGCAGAGTCCGGTCGGTGAGTGCGTTCAGGCGGTTTCGCAACTGCACGGCGGTGGCCGAGTCGAACCCGATCTGGTTGAACACCATGTCCGGTTCAATGGCATCCAGCGAGGGGTGCCCCAAGACGCTTGCGGTCTCCTGACGGACGGTCTCCAGCAGGATGCGTTCCTGCTCCGGCGCGGACTCCCCAAGAAGGCGAGCGGTCAATGTGCCTATTTCGGTGGGCAGTTCGGCCAAGCCCGGGAGCTGATCGTCGATGGATCCCGTGTCGGCGGGAGCGGCGTTCTTAAGCCAGTAGTGCTGGTGTTGGAAGGCGTAGGTGGGCAGATCCAACGCGGCATGCGCCGGGATATCGCCGAGCAGCGTGGTCCAGTCGATGGGGACACCACGTACGTACGCCTCGCCCAGGGAGGTGAGCACGCGGCGCATGCCACCCTCGTCCCGGCGGAGGGTCCCGGTCACCACAACCGGTCCGGCGTCCGCCTGCTCTGCCAACGCCTCAATGCTCATCGTCAGCACCGGATGCGCACTCACCTCAACAAACGCCCGGAAGTCCTCCTCCAGCAGACGCTCGACGGACGACGCGAACCGTACGGTGCTCCGCAGATTCCGGTACCAGTACCCGGCATCCAACTCCACCGTATCCACCCACCCCGCCTCCACCGTCGAGAAAAACGGAATACGGGACGACACCGGTCGGATCTGCGACAACGAGCAGGCAAGCTCCTCCTCCACCGCCTCCACCTGCGCCGAATGCGACGCGTAATCCACATCAACCCACCGCGCCCGCACCCCCACACCCCCGCACTCCTCCACCAGCCCCCGCAGCGCCCCCACCTCACCGGCCACCACCACCGACGACGGCCCATTCACCGCCGCCACCTCCACCCGACCCGACCAGCCCTCAACCAGCCGCCCAGCCTCCTCCACCCCCACACCCAGCGACACCATCCCACCCCGACCCGACAACCCCGCCGCAACCGCCCGACTCCGCAACACCACCACCCGCGCCGCATCCTCCAACGACAACCCACCCGCCACACACGCCGCCGCAATCTCCCCCTGCGAATGACCCACCACCGCCGCAGGCTCCACCCCAAAAGACCGCCACACCCGCGCCAACGACACCATCACCGCAAACGACACCGGCTGCACCACATCCACCCGCCCCAACGACACCCCACCCCCCACACCCCGCACCACATCCACCAACGACCACCCCGTCAACGGATCCAACACCCCCGCACACTCCCCCAAAGCCTCCGCAAACACCCCACACGACTCCAACAACTCCGCACCCATACCCACCCACTGCGCCCCCTGACCAGGAAAAACAAACACCACCCGACCCAGAACATCCGCCCTTCCCACCCCGCCACCCTCCGCAACCGCCGCCAGCCCCGCCAACGCCTCAACCCGATCCCCAGCCACCACCACCGCACGGTCCGACAAGGCCGCCCTGCCAACAGCCAACCCCGCGCCCAACTCCCCGACGTTCACATGCGGATGAGCCTGCACGTACTCCAGCAACCGTCGTGCCTGCCCCCGCAACCCCGCACCACCACGCCCCGACACCACCAACGGCACCACACCACCCGGAGCCCCCACCACCGGCGCCACCTCAATGGCCACCTCCGGAGCCTGCTCCAAGATCACATGCGCATTCGTCCCACTCACCCCGAACCCCGACACCCCAGCCCGACGCGGACGCCCCACCTCCGGCCACACCCGCCCCTCAGCCAACAACTCCACCGCACCCGCCGACCAATCCACCTGCGGCGACGGCTCATCCACATGCAACGTCCTCGGCAACACCCCACGCCCCAACGCCAACACCATCTTGATCACACCAGCCACACCCGCAGCCGCCTGCGCATGACCAATATTCGACTTCAACGACCCCAACCACAACGGACGCCCCTCAGCCCGATCCTGGCCATACGTGGCCAACACCGCCTGCGCTTCGATGGGGTCGCCCAGGGCCGTGCCCGTCCCATGGGCCTCCACCGCATCCACATCCGACGCCACCAGCCCGGCACTGGTCAATGCCTGCCGGATGACACGCTGTTGCGACGGACCGTTCGGCGCCGTCAACCCATTCGACGCACCATCCTGATTCACCGCACTGCCCCGCACCACCGCCAACACCCGATGACCACACCGCTCCGCGTCCGACAGCCGCTCCACCAACAGCACGCCCGCGCCCTCGGAGAAGCCGGTGCCGTCCGCCGCAGCCGCGAACGCCCTGCAACGGCCGTCCTTGGACATCCCGCGCTGACGCGAGAAGCCGACGAAGATACCGGGGTTGGCCATGACGGTCACCCCTCCGGCCAGCGCCATCGAGCACTCGCCCAACCGCAGCGCCTGTACGGCCAGATGCAAGGCAACCAGCGACGACGAGCACGCCGTGTCCACCGCGACCGACGGACCCTCGAAGCCCAGCGCATAGGACACCCGCCCCGACAGCACGCTCGCCGAGGTGCCCGTGCCCATGACCGCCTCGAGCTCCTCGGGGACCCGCGCTCCGGAGCCGTAGCTGTGATACGTCACCCCGGAGAAGACACCGATGTCCTTGCCACGCAGCGCGGTCGGGTCGATCCCGGCGCGCTCAAATGCCTCCCAGGAGGTCTCGAGCATGATGCGCTGCTGTGGATCCATCGCCAGCGCTTCGCGCGGCGAGATCCCGAAGAAGCCCGCATCGAACTCCCCCGCGTCATGGAGAAAGCCACCCTCGCGGACATAGCTGGTACCCGGGTGATCCGGATCGGGATCGAAGAGGTTCTCCAGATCCCACCCACGGTCCTCCGGAAACCCGCCGATCGCGTCACCGCCGGACACCACCAGGTCCCACAGCTCCTCCGGCGTGGTCACCCCACCCGGCAACCGGCACGCCATCCCCACGATCGCGATCGGTTCCGACAGGCCGCGGCGTATGTCGGCGTTCTCCTGCTCGAGCCGCTCGTTCTCCATGAGCGTGACACGCAGCGCTTCGACGACCTGCGCTTCGGGAGTGGTCATCCCGGCCTCCGCATTCCGACCCGACATTACTTCCCGGCCTTGTTCATGGCTCGTTGCACCAGACTGGCGACGTCCATATCGGCGATCGTGGCGGCCGACTCCCCGTCCGCCGATTGCTCTTCCACCCGCTGCCCGTCCGCCGGCTGCTCCGCTTCCGATTCCCGGACCAGCGTCATGAGGGTGTCCAGGATGCCCAGCTCCTGGAAGCGGCTCAGCGGTGTACTGGCCAGCGCGCGGCGCAGGTCGTCCTCGCTGCCGGTGTGGGTTTGCGCGGGTGGAGCGTCCGGGCAGAGCTTCATCCGCAGGTGGCGCATCAGGGCGGTGGGCGTCGGATAGTCGAAGACCAGCGTGGCCGGGAGACGTATCCCGGTGTGGTTGGCCAGACGGTTGCGCAGTTCCACCGCTGTGAGGGAGTCGAAGCCGATTTCGTTGAACGCCAGGTCCGGCCCGATGGCGTGAGCGGAGGCGTGGCCCAGTACCCGAGCGGCTTCCCGGCAGACCAGACCGAGCAGGATCTGCTCCTGCTCCTCGGGCTCCGCCCTGGTCAGGCGCTGGGTGAAGGCGTCCATGTCGGCGGCGGTCCGAGCCGTGCGGCGATGCTGCCGGACGAGGCCACGGAGCAACGGCGGCACCGGTCCGGTGGCGGCCTGGGCCCGCAGTGCGCCGGGGTCCAGTTTCATGGGGAGCACCACCGGCTGGGGCATGTGCAGTGCGATGTCGAACAGTTCCCCGCCTTCGCTCTCCGACAGTCCGGCCACTCCCCCGCGCACCATCCGCTGCTGGTCGGCATCGGTGAGGTGGCCGGTCAGCCCGACCCCCGCACCCTGTGCCCACAGCCCCCAGGCCAGGGAGATGGCCGGGAGACCCTGGGCGCGGCGCCGATGTGCCAGCGCATCCAGGAAGGCGTTGGCCGCCGCATAGCTGCCCTGCCCCGAGCTGCCCAGCGTGCCCGCGGCCGAGGAGAACAAGACGAAGGCCGCCAGGTCCAGGTGCCGGGTCAGCTCATGCAGGTGGTGTGCGGCATCCGCCTTCGGGGCGAAGACCGTGTCCAGTCGCTCCCTGGTCAATGCGGTGATCACACCGTCGTCCAGCGCGCCGGCGCTGTGCACCACGGCGGTCAGCGGCGCGTCGCTCGGCAGCGACGACAGCAGCTCGGCCAGGGCGTCGCGGTCTGCCACATCGCAGGCGGCGATCCGTACCCGTGCGCCGCGTGAGGTCAGTTCCCGCTGCAGCTCGGCCGCGCCGGTGGCCTGGGGTCCGCTCCGGCTGGTCAGCACCAGATTCCGTACACCATGCTCGGTCACGAGGCGCCGGGCGGCCACCTTGCCCAGCGATCCGGTGCCACCCGTGATGAGCACGGTGCCCGCCGGATCCAGTCGGCGCGGCAGGGTGAACACGTTCTTGCCGATGTGCTGTGCCTGGCTCATGAAGCGGAAGGCGGCCGGAGCGCGCCGGATGTCCCATACGGTCACCGGCGGCGGGGTCAGCACCCCCTTCTCGAAGAGGTCGACCAGCTCGGTCAGCATCCGCTGGATACGCTCGCCACCCGCTTCGGCCAGGTCGAACGCCCGATAGGCCACGCCGGGGTGCTGGGTGCCCACCTCTTCGGCGTCCCGGATATCGCTCTTGCCCATCTCGATGAACCGGCCGCCCTTGGGCAGCAGTCGGAGTGAGGCATCGACGAAGTCGCCGGCGAGGGCGTCCAGCACCACATCGAAGCCACGGCCCCCGGTCATCTCGAGAAACGCCTGCTCGAATGCCAGCGTCCGGGAGTTGGCCAGTCGTCCCTCCGGGACACCGGCGGCGTGTGCCGCGTCCCATTTGGCCGGCCCGGCCGTGCCGTAGACCTCAGCGCCCCAGTGCCGGGCGAGCTGCACCGCGGCCATGCCGACGCCACCGGCGGCGGCATGGATCAGGACCGACTCCCCGGGCTCCAGCCGGGCCAGGTCCCGCAGCCCGAAGTAGGCGGTGAGGAACACACACGGGACCGCGGCGGCCTGCTCGAAGGACCACCCCTCTGGGATGTGGACGAGGGTGAGGCAGTCGGCGACGGCGATGGGTCCGCCCGCCCCCTCGAAGAGCCCCATGACCCAGTCACCCGGAGCGAAGCGGGTGACGCCAGGGCCGACCTCCGTCACCACACCGGCGCCCTCGTTGCCGATGCTGATCTCGCCGGGGTACATGCCCAGCGCCATCAGCACATCGCGGAAGTTGAGTCCCGCGGCACGTGTCTCGATCCGGACATGGCCCAGGGGAAGTGGCGTCAGCGCCTGCGGCGACGGCAGCAGCGCCAGGCCCTCCAGCGTTCCCGGACCGCGGGTGCCCAGTTGCCACGCGGGCTCTCCCTCCGGCGCCACGAGTGCCTCGTCGGCCGTCGCCCGGGTCAGGCGGCGCAGATGACAGACGCCTCCGCGCAGCGCGAGCTGTGGTTCGTCTCCGGTGAGCAGGGCGGGCAGCAGCGTGGGCAGGGCCTTCGTGGAGGCCGGTGCGTCGTCCAGGTCGAGCAGCAGAATCCGCCCGGGGTTCTCCGACTGCGCGGTGCCGACCAGCCCCCAGGCCGCGGCGACCGCAGGGTCCACCGGATCGGCGTCCCGCACCCCTACGGCGCCCCGCGTCAGCACCACCAGGCGAGAGTCCTCCAGCGAGGGCTCGGTCAGCCACGTCTGCAACACGTCAAGCACCTGGCCGGTCAGCTCACGCGTGCGGGCCGCGCCGGTGTCGTCACGTACGGCATCGCCGGGACCGATCCCGTACAGCAGGACTGGCGGCGCCTCGGCCGACTCAGTCTCGTCAGATGCAGACGGTGCGTCGGCTCGCGAGGCCAACTGCCGTACATCCTGCGCGGTGTGCACGGAGACGGTTTCCAGTGGTGCGTCGGCGGCGGCGACCCGCAGCTCCTCCCACCCCACGAGGAACATCTGGTCCGTCGACCTCCGTGTGGCGGGGTCCAGCAGTGCCGTCGGCATGGGCCGTGACACCAACGACTCGACCACCGCGACCGCAGCCCCGCTCGGATCGGCCAGTCGAAGGCCCACCCCTTCCTTGCCGTTGGGCGTGATACGTACGCGCAGTGCCGAAGCGCCGGAGGCGTATAGGGAGACTCCGCGATAGGCGAACGGCAGTGTGGGCCCTGCCTGGGCCTCGGCACGGTCGCGGAACGCGGTGGCATGCAGGGCCGCGTCGAGCAGGGCGGGATGCAGCCCGAACGCGGTGGCGTCTGCCGACAGCTCCTCGGGCAGGGTGACCTCGGCGTAGATCTCGTCGCCCCGCGTCCACGCGGCCCGCAGACCACGGAAGGCCGGGCCGTATCCGTAACCGCCGGCCTCCAGCTCCTCATAGACGCCGCGCACCCGCTCCTCCGGGACCGCCATCGCCCCGGTGGGGGGCCATTGCGTCAGGTCCGCGTCCAGCTCATCGGGGGTGTCCTGGGCAAGCGTGCCACTGATGTGGCGGGTCCAGGGCGTGTCTGCGGCATCGTCCTGGCCACGTGAGTGCACCGTCACCGGGCGACGGCCGGCATCGTCCGGTGCGCCGACGCTCACCCGCACCTGCACACCGTCGCGCTCGGGCAGGGTGAGCGGCGCTTCGACGACCAGCTCTTCCACGACACCACAGCCGACCTCGTCACCGGCGCGCACCGCCAGCTCCACGAACGCCGCCCCGGGCAGCAGCACGGTGCCCGCCGCCGCATGGTCCGCCAGCCATGGATGCGTACGCAGCGACAGTCGAGAGGTGAACAGCAGGCCCCCCGACTCCGGCAGCTCGGTGACGGCGCCCAACAGCGGGTGGTCGGCCCGCGCGAGTCCCAGCGCGGTCGCGTCCACCGTTTCGCCTCGCCGTCCCAGCCAGTAGTGCTGGTGTTGGAAGGCGTAGGTGGGCAGATCCAACGCGGCATGCGCCGGGATATCGCCGAGCAGCGCTGTCCAGTCGACGGGGACACCACGTACGTACGCCTCGCCCAGGGAGGTGAGCACGCGGCGCATGCCACCCTCGTCCCGGCGGAGGGTCCCGGTCACCACAACCGGTCCGGCGTCCGCCTGCTCGGCCGCCGCCTCAATGCTCATCGTCAGCACCGGATGCGCACTCACCTCAACAAACGCCGCAAAGCCTTCCTCAATCAACCGATCGATCGACGGGGCGAACCGCACCATGCTCCGCAGATTCCGGTACCAGTACCCGGCATCCAACTCCACCGTATCCACCCACCCCGCCTCCACGGTCGAGAAAAACGGAATACGGGACGACACCGGTCGGATCTGCGACAACGAGCAGGCAAGCTCCTCCTCCACCGCCTCCACCTGCGCCGAATGCGACGCGTAATCCACATCAACCCACCGCGCCCCGCACCCCCACACCCCCGCACTCCTCCACCAGCCCCCGCAGCGCCCCCACCTCACCGGCCACCAACACCGACAACGGCCCATTCACCGCCGCCACCTCCACCCGACCCGACCAGCCCTCAACCAGCCGCCCAGCCTCCTCCACCCCCACACCCAGCGACACCATCCCACCCCGACCCGACAACCCCGCCGCAACCACCCGACTCCGCAACACCACCACCCGCGCCGCATCCTCCAACGACAACCCACCCGCCACACACACCGCCGCAATCTCCCCCTGCGAATGACCCACCACCGCCGCAGGCTCCACCCCAAAAGACCGCCACACCCGCGCCAACGACACCATCACCGCAAACGACACCGGCTGCACCACATCCACCCGCCCCAACGACACCCCACCCCCCACACCCCGCACCACATCCACCAACGACCACCCCGTCAACGGATCCAACACCCCCGCACACTCCCCCAAAGCCTCCGCAAACACCCCACACGACTCCAACAACTCCGCACCCATACCCACCCACTGCGCCCCCTGACCAGGAAAAACAAACACCACCCGACCCAGAACATCCACCCTTCCCACTACATCACCACCGGCCACCTCACCCCCCGCCACGGCCTCCAACCCCGCCATGGCCTCATTCCTGTCCCCCGCCAGCACCACCGCGCGTTCCGACAACGCCGCCCTCGACGCCGCCAATGACCGTGCCAGATGGTCCAGATCCGCCTCCGGCCGTTGCTCGACGATGTCCAGCAACCGCCGAGCCTGGGCCCGCAACCCCGCATCGCCACGCCCCGACACCACCAACGGCACCACACCACCCGGCACCTCCGGCGTCGGAACACCATCCCCCGACCGGTCCGGAGCCTGCTCCAAAATCACATGCGCATTCGTCCCACTCACCCCGAACCCCGACACCCCAGCCCGACGCGGACGCCCCACCTCCGGCCACACCCGCCCCTCAGCCAACAACTCCACCGCACCCGCCGACCAATCCACCTGCGACGACGGCTCATCCACATGCAACGTCCTCGGCAACACCCCACGCCGCAACGCCAACACCATCTTGATCACACCAGCCACACCCGCAGCCGCCTGCGCATGACCAATATTCGACTTCAACGACCCCAACCACAACGGACGCCCCTCAGCCCGATCCTGGCCATAGGTCGCCATCAATGCCTGAACCTCGATCGGATCACCCAGCGTGGTGCCCGTGCCGTGCCCCTCGACCGCATCCACATCCGTCGCCACCAGCCCCGCCCCGGCCAACGCCTGCCGGATGACACGCTGCTGCGAAGGACCGTTCGGCGCCGTCAACCCATTCGACGCACCATCCTGATTCACCGCGCTGCCCCGCACCACCGCCAACACCCGATGACCACACCGCTCCGCATCCGACAACCGCTCCACCACCAACACACCCACACCCTCGGCCCACCCCGTACCATCCGCCGACGCCGCGAAGGACTTGCAGCGGCCGTCTTGGGCCATGCCGCGCTGCCGCGAGAAGCCGACGAAGGCGCTGGGGGTGGACATGACGGTGGCGCCTCCGGCCAGCGCCATCGAGCACTCCCCCGACCGCAGCGCCTGCGCGGCCAGATGCAAGCCCACCAGTGAGGAGGAGCATGCCGTGTCGATCGTCATCGCCGGGCCTTCGAACCCCAGCTCATAGGCGACCCGGCCGGTGAGCACGCTCGCCGAGCTGCCCGTCATCAAGTAGCCCTCGACACCCTCGGGGACCGTGTCCACATCCGTGGCGTAGTCCTGATTGAGAGTGCCGAAGTAGACACCGACGTCCTTACCGCGCAGGCCCGTCGGGTCGATTCCGGCGCGCTCCAACGCCTCCCACGACGTCTCCAGCAGCAACCGCTGCTGCGGATCCATCGCCAGCGCCTCACGCGGCGAGATCCCGAAGAAGCCAGCGTCGAACTCCCCCGCGTCGCGCAGAAAGCCACCCTCGCGGACATAACTGGTGCCCGGGTGATCCGGATCCGGGTCGAAAAGGTTCTCCAGATCCCAGCCACGGTCCTCCGGAAACCCACCGACCGCGTCACCGCCGGACGCCACCAGGTCCCACAGCTCCTCCGGCGTGGTCACTCCACCCGGCAACCGGCACGCCATCCCCACGATCGCGATCGGCTCCGACAGGCCGGCCTCGATCTCGGTGAGCCGATGCCGCGCCTGGTGCAGGTCGGCGGTCACCCGCTTGAGGTACCGGACCAACTTCTCGTCGTTGTCCATCGGAGGTCACCTTCCCCTTCACTCGTAGGCGCGGTCGGAATCCGACGGGTCCACGATTCCGAACTCGTCGTCGATGAAGGCCAGTACGTCGTCGACCGACGCCGCTTCGAGCGTCGCTTCGATGTCGGTGCCTCCGGCCGGACCGGGGGCATCGGTGCTGAGCTTGGCCGCCAGAGCCCGGAGCCGGGCTGCGGCGCCGGTGTCCTTGGCGCCGCCCGGTGGCCGGGCGGCCACCAGCTCTTCGAGCCTCGCCACTTCGGCCAGCATCGGGTCCTGGGTGGTGTCGGCGACCAGGCGGGTGGTCAGGTGGTCCGCCAGGGTCAGGGGGGTGGGGAAGTCGAAGGCGAACGTGGCGGGGAGTCGCAGCCCGGTACGAGCGAGGAGCCGGTCCCGTAGCTCTATCACCGTGAGCGAGTCGAAGCCGACGTCGGTGAAGGCGGCATCGGGGCCGATGCGACCGACCGAGGCGTAGCCGAGCACATACGCCGCCTCCTGCCGGACCAGGTCGAGAAGGATCGCCTGCCGGTCCGTGGAGCCCGCCCCGGCCAGTCGTACGGTGAGCGCGTCGGCGTCGTGCGCATGCGCCGACTGGGCCTTCTGCCGGATCCGCCGAGGCTGGGGGACCAGCCCGCGCAGCAGCGGCGGCACCGCCCCGGTGGCGGCCTGAGCCCGGAGTGCACCGAGGTCCAGCTTGATGGGGAGGACCGTGGGTTCGGCCGTACGCAGCGCGGTGTCGAACAGTTCCATGCCCTCGGCCGGGGACAGCGCGGCGAGTCCGTCGCGTGCCATTCGACGGTGGTCGGTGTCGCCCAGTTGGGCGGTCATGCCCTCGTCCTGGGCCCACATACCCCAGCCGAGGGAGATCGCGGGAAGCCCTTGGGCGGCCCGGTGCTGTGCCAGCGCGTCGAGATAGGCGTTGGCGGCGGCGTAGTTGCCCTGCCCCGAACTGCCGAAGGTGCCGGCGGCGGAGGAGAACAGAACGAAGGCCGACAGGTCCAGGTGCCGGGTCAGCTCATGCAGATGGAGCGCCCCGTCCACCTTCGACCGGAAGACCGCGTCCATACGCTCCGGCGTCAACGCCGTCAGCACACCGTCGTCCAGAACACCGGCCGTATGCACCACCGCCGACAACGGAGCATCCCCCGGAACCACATCCAGCAGCCCGGCCACCGCGTCCCGATCCGCCACATCACACGCCACGATACGTACGCACGCACCCGCCTTCACCAGCTCCGCCTCCAACTCGGCGGCACCAGCGGCCCCAGGCCCACTCCGACTCGCCAACACCAAACTCCGCACCCCATGCACCGCCACCAGATGCCGCGCCACCACCCCACCCAACGCGCCCGTACCACCCGTCACCAACACCGTCCCACCAGAACCCACACCGACCGGCCCGGCCTCGGGCACCTCCACAACACGGTTGAGCCGCCGCAGGAAACACGCTCCCGAGCGGACCGCTGCCTGGGTCTCATCGGCGGCGAACAGGGCGGGGACGAGGGCGCTCAGCGTCGCGTACGAGGACGGCTCGTTGTCGACGTCCACCAGCAGGATGCGTCCGGTGTTCTCCGACTGCGCGGTGCCGATCAGCCCCCATACGGCGGCGATGGCAGGGTCGACGGGCTCACCCGGGTCGACGGTGACCGCGCCCGTGGTCAGCACGACCATCCGCGTGCTGTCCAGCGCGGGTTCGGTCGCCCACGCCTGGACGACCTCCAGTACGCGGCTGGTCAGCTCACGTACGCTTCCGGCCTCGGTCACCTCGACCGTCACGGCGTCGAACGGTCCGCCTCGCTCGGCCAGTGCGCGTACGTCCTCGGCCGTGGCGACCCGCGCCGTGTTCAGGGGGGTGCCATCCGGCGTCAACGCCGTCTCCTCCCATGTCGGGCGGAGCAGACGGTCGTGTGTCGAGGCGGTCTTGAACTGCCCGGGCTCGACCGGGCGGGACACCATCGAGCCCACCGAAGCCACCGGGGCACCCGACTCATCGGCCAGGTCCAGGGTCAGGGTGTCCTCTCCGGTGGGGACCACCCGTACCCGCAAGGCCGTGGCGCCCGTGGCGTACAGCGCCACATCGCGCCAGACGAACGGAAGGGCTGTCCGCCGGTCGGCGCGTTCCGCACGGTGCTGGAACGCGGCCGCGTGCATGGCCGCGTCGAGCAGTGCCGGATGCAGTCCGAACCCCGCCGCCTGGACCCGATGCTCCTCCGGCAGCGCCACCTCCGCATACACCGCACCCTCCAACCGCCACGCCGCCCGCACCCCCTGAAACACCGGCCCATACCGATACCCAGCCCGCTCCAAACCCTCGTACAAGCCCTCCACCTCCACCGGGTCCACCGCCACCGCACCCACCGGAGGCCACACCGACAACCCCACATCGGGGGCGGTGATCCCCTCCACAGAACGCAACGTCCCCGTGGCATGCCGCACCCACGCAGCACCTACACCCGCGTCCTCCACACGCGAATACACCCGCACCCCGCGCCGACCATCCTCGTCGGCCTCCCCCACACTCACCCGCACCTGCACCGCTTCGTCCTCCGCCAACACCAGCGGAGACTCCATCACCAACTCCTCCACCCCACCGGACCCGATCTCATCCCCAGCCCGCACCACCAACTCCACGAACGCCGCCCCCGGCAACAGCACCGCACCCGCAGCCACATGATCAGCCAGCCACCGATGCGACCCCAACGACAACCGCGAGGCGAACAACACCTCACCCGACCCCGGCACCTCCGTCACCGCCCCCAACAACGGATGGCCGACACCCACCAACCCCGCGGACGCCACATCGCCCACGCCCCGCCGCTCCCCCACCAACCAGTAATGCTCCCGCTGGAACGCATACGTCGGCAGGTCAACTGAAGCGGTACGCGATCCGCCCAGCACGGTCGCCCAGTCCACGTGCACACCACGCGTGTAGCAAGTGGCCAGAGCCGTGACCAGGGAACGGGTCTCGTCCCCCTCCCGACGGAGGGCCGGTACGAAAGCGGCGTGCCCGTCGTCCAAGCACTCGCGGCCCATCGCGGACAGCGTGCCATCGGGACCCAGCTCCAGATACGTACTCACCCCGTACTCCGCCATCGCCCGCACACCATCCGCGAACCGCACCGCCGAACGCACATGCTCCACCCAATACTCCGGCGAACACACCACCTCCGCCTCCGCCAACTGCCCGGTCACGTTCGACACCAGGGGGATCACCGGCGCCGCGAACGACACATCGGCAATCGCCTCCCGGAACTCCTCCAGCATCGGCTCCATCCGCACAGAATGAAACGCATGCGAAACCGCCAACCGCCTCGTCCGACACCCCCGCCCCGACAACTCCTCCGCCACCCGCAACACCGGCTCCTCATCACCCGAGAGCACCACCGCCGCAGGACCATTCACCGCAGCGATACACACCCCCGCAACCAACAACGACCGCACCTCCTCCTCACCCGCGGCCACCGCCACCATCACCCCACCCTCCGGCAACGCCTCCATCAACCGACCCCGCGCCGCCACCAACACCACCGCATCCTCCAACGACAACACACCCGCCACATGCGCCGCCGTCACCTCACCCACCGAATGCCCACCCACCACATCCACCACCACACCCCAGGACTCCACCAACCGGAACAACGCCGTCTCCACCGCGAACAACCCCGCCTGAGCAAACACCGTCCGCTCCAACAACCCCCCATCCCCGAACACCACCTCCCGCACCGAACCCACCACCCCACCCGCACCCAACTCCCGATCCAACGCCACACACACCACGTCAAAAGCCTCCCGGAACACCGGGAACACCCCATACAACCCACGACCCATCCCCACCCGCTGACACCCCTGACCAGCGAACAACACCCCCAACCGACCACGCACCACCGAACCCGACACCACACCTCCCACCGACTCACCCCGCACCACCGCACCCAACCCCGACAACACCTCACCCCGATCCCCCGCCACCACCACCGCACGATCCGACAACCCCGCCCGACCACAACCCAACGCGACACCCAGCTCCGCCACCCCCACCTCCGGGTGGGCATCGACGAAGTCCAGCAGCCGCCGCGCCTGGGCCCGCAACGCCGCCTCACCCCGCCCGGACACCACCAACGGCACCACTCCACCCGGCGCCTCCACCACAGGCACCTCCGCCACAGACATCTCCACCTCCGGCGCCACCTCGATCGCCGCCTCGATCGCCGCTTCCGGAGCCTGCTCCAGAATCACGTGGGCGTTTGTCCCGCTCACCCCGAACCCCGATACCCCGGCCCGACGCGGACGCCCCACCTCCGGCCACACCCGCCGCTCGGTCAACAGCTCCACCGCACCCGCCGACCAATCCACCTGCGGCGACGGCTCATCCACATGCAAAGTCCTCGGCAACACCCCTTGCCGCAGTGCCATCACCATCTTGATGACACCGGCCACGCCCGCCGCTCCCTGCGTGTGGCCGATGTTGGACTTGAGCGAGCCGAGCCACAGCGGACGGTCCTCCGGCCGCCCCTGGCCGTATGTGGCCAGCAGCGCCTGCGCCTCGATCGGGTCGCCCAGCGCCGTACCCGTCCCATGGGCCTCCACCGCGTCCACCTCGGCGGCGGTGAGGCGCGCATGGGCCAGCGCCTGACGGATGACACGCTGCTGCGAGGGGCCGTTCGGCGCCGTCAGACCGTTCGACGCACCGTCCTGGTTCACCGCGCTGCCCCGCACCACCGCCAGCACCTGGTGACCATTCCGCTCCGCGTCCGACAGCCGCTCCAGCAGCAGCACGCCGGCGCCCTCGGAGAAGCCGGTGCCGTCCGCGGCCGCGGCAAATGCCTTGCAGCGCGCGTCGGCGGCGAGCCCGCGCTGGCGCGAGAAGCCGATGAACGCCCGGGGGGTGCCCAGGACGGTGACGCCACCGGCCAGCGCCATCGAGCAGTCTCCCGCCCGCAGGGCCCGCGCCGCCAGATGGAGGGCCACCAGGGACGCGGAGCACGCGGTGTCGACCGTGACAGCCGGGCCCTCGAACCCGAAGGTGTAGGAGATCCGGCCGGACAGCACACTTCCGGCGTCGGAGGTCATCAGATAGCTCTCCAGGGCCTCGGGCAGCTCCGGCAGCCCGGCGCCGTAGTCGCTGCCCGCGAACCCGGAGAAGACACCGACGTCCTTGCCGCGCCACGCGGTCGGGTCGATTCCGGCCCGTTCGAACGCCTCCCAGGAGAGCTCGAGCATGATGCGCTGCTGCGGATCCATCGTGACCGCCTCGCGCGGGGAGATCCCGAAGAAGCCCGCGTCGAACTCCCCGGCGTCGTGCAGAAATCCGCCCTCGTGTACGTAGCTGGTGCCCCGGTGGTCGGGGTCCGGATGGAACAGATGCGCCAGATCCCAGCCGCGGTTCACCGGGAAGCCGGTGATTCCGTCCCGTCCGTGCTGCACCAGGTCCCACAGCTCCTCCGGCGAGGACACTCCGCCCGGAAGCCGGCAGGCCATCGCGACGATCGCGATCGGTTCCGACTTCTCGGCCTCCAGCTCGCGGACCCGCTTCTGGGAACGTCGGGCGTCCGCCAGCACGCGCTTGAGGTATTCGCGCAGCTTCCCGTCATCTGCCATGAGTGGTCACTCCTGAAGGAAACGGTGGCGTGTGCTGGAGGGTCGGCGGGGTGCGGGGTGCGGTCGCGGGGGGCCGGGCGGTCACGATGTGCCGAATTCCCGGTCGATGAGCTCGAACATGGCTTCGTCGGTCGCGGTGTCCACGTCGAACTCCTCGTCTTCATCGGCGGTTGTGGCGCCTTCCGTGGTTTCCCACTGCTCGACCAGCAGTTGGAGGCGGGCCAGCACCGTGGCGTGGGTCGTGGCGTCGGGGGTCACCTCGGCCAGGGTCGCGGCCACGGTGTCGAGCTCGGCCATCAGCACCTCGGAGGTGTCGACCTCCTGGCCCAGTTCGGCCAGCAGATAGCGGGCGAGTGGCGCGGGGGCGGGGTGGTCGAAGATGAGCGTGGCGGGCAGTCGTACCCCGGCGCGGTGGGAGAGCCGGTTGCGCAGTTCGACGGCGGTGAGCGAGTCGAAGCCGATCTCCTTGAAGGGCTGGTTCGGTTCGATGAGGTCGGCCGAGGCGTGGCCGAGGACGGCGGCGGCCTCCTGCTGGACCAGGTCGAGCAGGATCTTCTCCTGCTGGCCGGCGGTTGCCCGGGCCAGCCTGCTCACCAGGTCGTCCGTGTCCGCCGCCGCGTTGTCGACGGCCCGGCGCGGGGCGCGGACGAGGGCGCGCAGCAGTGCGGGCAGCGAGCCGGATTCGGCCAGGGCGCGCAGTGCGGCGAAGTCCATGTGGGCGGGAACCAGCACGGTGTCGGGGCCGCGCAGCGCGGTGTCGAACAGCTCCATGCCCTCGGGTACGGAGAGGCCGAGCATGCCGCCCTTGGCCATGCGCCGCTGGTCGGAGTCGTCCAGGTGTGCGCTCATGTCGGTGACCTCCCCCCACAGGCCCCAGGCGAGCGAGGTGGCGGGCAGCCCCCTGGCGAGGCGGTAGCGGGCCAGTGCGTCGAGGAAGGCGTTGGCGGCGGAGTAGTTGCCCTGGCCGGGAGAGTCGAAGGTGCCCGCGCCGGAGGAGAAGAGGAGGAACGTGGCGAGGTCGAGGTCGCGGGTCAGCTCGTGCAGGTTGAGCACCGCGTCCACCTTGGGCCGGAACACGGCGTCCAGCCGTTCCGGGGTCAAGGTGGTGATCACGCCGTCGTCCAGCAGCCCGGCGGTGTGCACCACGGCGGTCAGCGGGGCGTCCTGGGGGATCGAGCCGAGCAGTGCGGCCACCGCTTCCCGGTCTGCGAGGTCGCAGGCCACCGTGTGCACGGTGGCCCCCAGCGCGCTGAGCTCGTCCTCCAGCTCCGGCATCCCCGCGGCGGCCCTGCCGCGCCGTCCGGCCAGGACGACGTTGCGCATCCCGTGCTCGGCGACCATGCGCCGGGCCACCAGGCGGCCGAGGGAGCCGGTGCCGCCGGTGACCAGGACGGTGCCGGTGGTGTCGAGAGCGCGGGGCAAGGTGAACACGTTCTTGCCGATATGCCGTCCCTGGCTCATGTACCGGAAGGCGGCCGGGGCGTTTCGTACGTCCCAGGTGTTCAGCGGCAGTGGGCGCAGCGCTCCCCGGTCGAACAGCTCGGCCAGTTCGCGGAGCATCTCCCCGATGCGGTCGTTACCCGCCTCGTAGAGGGAGAACGCCTGGTAGGAGACGCCGGGATGGGTGGCTGCCACCTCCTCGGGGCGCCGCAGATCGGCTTTGCCCATCTCCAGGAACCGGCCTCCTCGGGGCAGCAGCCGCAGCGAGGCGTCCACGAACTCCCCGGCCAGGCTGTCCAACACCACATCGACGCCCCGGCCCTGGGTGGCGTCCAGGAAGCGCGGTGCGAAGTCCACCGTGCGCGAGTTGCCGAGCCGGTGTTCGCCGATTCCGGTGGCGCGTACGGCGTCCCATTTGGCGGGAGCGGCGGTGGCGAACACCTCGGCGCCCCAGTGCCGGGCGAGCTGTACGGCGGCCATGCCGACCCCGCCGGCGGCGGCGTGGATCAGTACGGACTCACCGGATCGGAGACCGGCGAGGTCCCGGAGCCCGTAGTAGGCGGTGAGGAACGCCATCGGCACGGTGGCGGCCTGCTGGAAGGACCAGCCGTGCGGGATCCTGGCCACGGTGCGGTGGTCGGCCACGGCCAGCGGACCGACGGCGTCGGGGAACAGCCCCATCACCCGGTCGCCGACGCTGAGTCCGTCCACCCCGGGGCCGATTTCGGTGACCACTCCGGAACCCTCGTTGCCGATGGTGGCGTCGACCCTGCTCATGTCGAGGGCGACCAGCACGTCCAGGAAGTTCAGCCCCGCCGCCCGGACCTCGATCCGGACCTGACCGGCTGCCAGCGGCTCCAGCGCGGCTGGTGCGGGGCGCAGGGCCAGACCTTCGAGGGTGCCGTCGGTGCCGGGCTCCAGCCGCCAGGCCGCCGTGCCGGCGGGTACGGCCGGCGCGCCGGTGGTGTCCGCGCGGGTCAGCCGACGGGCGTAGCGGATGCCGTCGCGCAGGGCCAGTTGCGGCTCTTCCACGGTGAACACGCTGGACAGCAGGGCCAGGGACGCCTGGGCCCGGTCGGTGTCGACCAGGGTGATGCGTCCGGGGTTCTCGGCCTGGGCGGACCTGAGCAGACCGCATACGGCGGCGGCGGTGGGGTCGGTCAGCTCCCGGTCGTGGTGCACGGCCACCGCGCCGTGGGTGAGCACGAGCAGCCGGGTGTCCTCCAGTTCGGGTGCGGCCAGCCAGGTCTGCAGCAGTTCCAGCACCCGGCCGGTGGCCTCTCGTACGCCGCTCGCGCTCGGCTCCTGGTCGTCGTCGGCCAGGTCCGGGAGCAACGCCTCGGGCGTCATGTCCAGGAGTAGCGCCTCGCGTGTCAGGTCCAGGAGCAGTGCCTCGGGCACGCCCAGGTCGGCGGTCTCGGCCAGTTCCCGGATGTCCTCGGCGGTCGCCACCGGTACGGGGTGCGGTGTGTCCGCTGTGGTGTCGGCCACGGCCGCCGGAAGCTCGTCCCAGCCGACGCGGAACATCCGCTCCCGGGTGGGGGAGGCGCCGGTGTCCAGCAGTTCGGTGGCCACCGGCCGGGACACCACCGATCCCACGGCGGCGACGGCCGCGCCGCCGGAGTCCGCCAGTTGAAGCGCCACCTCTTCGGGGCCGTTCGGCGTGATGCGGACGCGCAGGGCCGACGCTCCGGCGGCGTGCAGGGCGACGTCACGGTAGGCGAAGGGCAGCGCCAGCGTGGCCTGCTCGGCGCCGAGGTCGCGGAAGGCGATGGCGTGCATGGCGGAGTCGAGCAGCACCGGGTGCAGACCGAAGCCGTCCGCCGAGAGCCCCTGGTCCTCGGCCAGTGCGACCTCGGCGAACACCTCCTCGCCCCGGGTCCACACCGCGCGCAGTCCCCGGAAGGCCGGTCCGTAGCCGTACCCGGCGGCGGCCATGTCCTCGTACGCCTCCGACACCCGCTCCGGGTCCACCGGGGCCGCTCCGGCCGGTGGCCACTGGGTGAGGCCGGTGTCCGGCGGGGTGGTGACGGCGGCCGGGGCCAGGACACCGGTGGCGTGGCGCGTCCAGGCCGCCCCCGGTCCGCTTCCCTCCGGGCGGGAGCGCACGGAGAGCGGGCGCCGCCCGGCGTCGCCCGCCTCGCCCACGAACACCTGCAGGCGGACGCCGTCGCCCTCGCCCAGGGTGAGCGGTGCCTCGATGACGAGCTCTTCCACCACACCACAGCCGACCTCGTCACCGGCGCGCACCGCCAGCTCCACGAACGCCGCCCCGGGCAGCAGCACGGTGCCCGCCGCCGCGTGGTCGGCGAGCCACGGATGCGACCGCGGCGACAGCCGGGAGGTGAACAGCACACCGCCGGACTCGGGGAATTCGGTGACCGCGCCCAGCAGGGGGTGCTGGGCCGGTTCGAGGCCGAGCCCGGCCGCGTCGCCGAAGGTCTCGGTCGACTCCAGCCAGTAGTGCTGGTGTTGGAAGGCGTACGTGGGCAGATCGACCCGGCGCGGGTCCGAACCGGCGAACACCGTCGACCAATCCACCGGCAGCCCACCCACATGGCCCTCGGCGAGGGAGGCCAGGAACCGCCGCGCACCGCCTTCGTCGCGCCGCAGGGAGCCCACGGCCACCGCGTCGGCCCCGGCGTCCTCGAACATCTGCTGCAGCGCCGTCACCAGCACGGGATGGGCGCTGGACTCGACGAAGAAGCCGAATCCGTCGGCGAGCAGTTCACGGACGGCGCCCTCGAAGTTCACCGGCCGGCGTGCGTTGCGGAACCAGTACTCGGCATCCAGTTCGCCGGTGTCGAGCACACCGCCGGTGACCGTCGAGTAGAACGGGATGTGTCCGCGGCGCGGGGTGATGTCGGCGAACATGGCGAGGATGCGGTCCCGCAACGGGTCGACCTGGGCGCAGTGCGAGGCCACCGTCGAGCCCACGACCTGCGCCCGGATCCCGTCGGCCTTGCAGCCGGCCACGAATTCCTCCAGCGCGGCCACCTCGCCCGCGACGGTCACCGCCGAGGGCCCGTTGCGTCCCGATATCACCAGCCGCTCGCCCCAGGCCGCCAGCCGCTTCTCCACGGCGTCGGCCGACAGCGCCACGGAGGCCACCGCGCCCTTGCCCACCAGTTCCTCGGCGAACAGGGCGCTGCGCAGGACCACGATCCCGGCCGCGTCCTCCAGCGACAGCGCCCCGGCCACATACGCCGCCGCGATCTCGCCTTGGCTGTGGCCGACCACCGCCGCAGGTTCGGCCCCGGCCGCCGCCCACGTCGCCGCCAAGGACACATGCACCGCGAACAGCGCGGGTTGCAGGATCTCGATCCGGTCCAGGGAGGGCGCTCCGTCGGCCCCCCGGATCACATCGGTGACGGACCAATCCAGGTGGCGGCCCAACGCGTCGTCGCATTCGGCGAACCGGGCGGCGAACGCCGGTGAGGAGGAGAGCAGTTCGGCCGCCATGCCCTGCCACTGCGAGCCCTGGCCGGGGAAGACGAAGGCGATGTGTCCGGTGGCCGGTCCGGTACCGCGGATCACATCGGATGCGGGGGTGTTCTGGGCCAGCGCGGTCAGGCCGCGCAGCGCGCCGTCCCGGTCCGCGGCCAGCACCACGCCACGCTGCTCCAGGGCCGCGCGCCCGGAGGCAAGCGACCAGCCGAGGTCCGGCAGGGCCACCGCGGGGCGTACGTCCAGGAACGACAGCAGGCGCTGGGCCTGAGCGCGCAGTCCCGACTCGCCCCGCCCGGACACCAGAAGCGGGACCGGGGCATCGTGGCCATCGTCGAACACCGGCGGTGTCGGCGAGGACGGCACCGAATCGGTGGCGGCGGTGGCCGTGACGTTTTCGGCAGCCGAGCCGGGCTCGGTGGGCTGGGCAGCCGGGGCCTCTTCGAGGATCACATGGGCGTTGGTGCCGCTGATGCCGAAGCCCGATACGGCGGCCCGGCGCGGCCGTTCCGTCTCCGGCCATGGCCGTTCGCTGGTCAGGAGCTCCACGGCGCCGGCCGACCAGTCCACCTGCGGCGTGGGCGCGTCCACATGCAGGGTGCGCGGAAGCAGGCCGTGCCGCATCGCCATCACCATCTTGATCACACCCGCCGCACCGGCGGCGGCCTGGGTGTGGCCGATGTTCGACTTCACCGATCCCAGCCACAGCGGGCGGTCGCGGTCCCGGCCGTACGTGGCGAGCAGGGCCTGTGCCTCGATGGGGTCGCCCAGCGCCGTACCCGTGCCGTGTGCCTCCACCACGTCCACCTCGCAGGCCGACAACCGCGCGCTGGTCAGCGCCCGGCGGATGACGCGCCGCTGTGAGGGGCCGTTCGGTGCCGTGAGACCGTTGGACGCACCGTCCTGGTTCACCGCCGAGCCGCGCACCACCGCCAGCACCGGGTGTCCCGCGCTGACGGCGTCGGACAGGCGCTCCAGCAGAAGCACACCGGCGCCCTCGGAGAACCCGGTGCCGTCCGCCGAGGCCGCGAATGCCTTGCACCGGCCGTCGGGGGCCAGTCCGCGCTGCCGGGAGAAGCCCACGAAGGCGTCGGAGGCGGCCATCACGGTGACCCCACCGGCCAGCGCCATCGAGCACTCCCCCGCGCGCAGCGCCTGCGCCGCGAGATGCAACGCCACCAGCGACGAGGAGCACGCCGTGTCGATGGTCACGGCGGGGCCTTCGAGGCCGAGGGCGTAGGAGACCCGTCCCGACAGCACGCTTCCCGCGCCACCGGTGAGGATGAAGCCCTCCAGCCCTTCGGGGACCTCGGCGAGACCGGCGCCGTAGTCGTGGAACGCGATACCGGAGTAGACACCGACGTCCTTGCCCCGCTTGGTGGTCGGGTCGATCCCGGCGCGCTCGAACACCTCCCAGGACAGCTCCAGCATGATCCGCTGCTGGGGGTCCATCGCGATGGCCTCCCGGGGCGAGATGCCGAAGAAGCCCGCGTCGAACTCACCGGCGTCGTGCAGGAAACCCCCTTCCGTGGCATAGCTGGTGCCGGGGTGGTCCGGATCGGGGTGGAAGAGGTTGTCCAGGTCCCAGCCGCGGTTCACCGGAAAGCCGGAGATGCCGTCACCGCCGGTGGACACCAGCTCCCACAGCTCCTCCGGTGTGCTCACCCCGCCCGGCAGCCGGCAGGCCATCCCGACGATGGCGATGGGAGCGGAGGTGGCCGCGACCGCCTTGTCGTACTCGTGCTTCAGCCGGGCGTTGTCCTTCAGCGAGGCGCGCAGGGCTTCGACGATCTGTTCACTCTGGCTGCTGCTGCTCATGGCTGCTCCCACCGCTTCGAGTGCGCGATCACAACTGGGTTCCGTCGAATGCCCGTTGGACGAGTCCGGCGATATCCATTCCATCGATCAGGTCGAGCTCTTCGTCGGCGGACGGCCGACTCCCGTTCCCCGCGGTCGCATCCGTCCTGGCCAGCGACCGCAGCGCGTCGAGCACTCCGGCCTCGCGGAACCGGCTGAACGGTAGGGAGGCCAGGACGCGGCGGATCTCCTCCTCATCGGCCTCGGTGACCTCCTCGTCGCCCTGGTCTCCCAGGAGTTCGGTGCGCAGGTACTCCACCAGCGCGGTGGGCGTGGGGTAGTCGAAGACGAGGGTGGCCGGCAGCCGGGTGCCCAGAGCGGCGCCGAGGGTGTTGCGCAGGTTCACCGCCGCGAGGGAGTCGAACCCCATCTCCTGGAAGGCGCGTTGCGGTTTGACGGCCTCGACGCCGCTGTGCCCCAACGCGATGGCCGCGTTCTCGCGCACCACCTTCATCAGCGCGCGTTCCCGCTCGGCGTCGGAGCCCGCGGCCAGTTCGCGCAGGAACTCCGAGGCGGACTCGTCGGTGGCCTCGTCCGGCCGAAGGCTGTCGACGATCTCCTGAACGCCCGGCAGGTCACCGATCAACGGGCTGGGCCGCAGCGAGGTGAACGCCGGGACGAACGCCGACCAGTCGATGTCCGCCACGGCCACGAGCGTGTCGTCATGGCGGACTGCGTGTGTCAGTGCCGCCATGGCCGTCTCGGGCGCCATGGGCAGCACACCACGGCGGCGCAACTGCTCCTGGGCCGTGGCGTCGGCGGCCACACCGAAGCCGTCGATCACACCCCAGGCCACCGAGGTGGCCACCAGCCCCCGGGCGCGGCGACGCTCGATCAGGGCGTCGAGCTGTGCGTTCGCCGCGCCGATCAGTCCCTGGCCGCCACCGCCCCAGACGCTGGCGACCGAGGAGAAGACCACGAACAGGTCCAGTTCCCGATCGGCCAGGAGCGTGTCGAGATGGAGCAGACCGTCCACCTTGGCCGCCAGCGTCCGGGCCAGTTCATCGGCGCTGGTGGCATCGGTCTGGGCGATCCGTGCGAGGTCGGCGGTGTGCACGACGCCGGTGAGCTCGGGATACGCGGCGGGCCCGGTGAGCAGCCGCTCGACCGCGTCCCGGTCGGTAAGGTCCGCCGGGCACACCGTCACCTTCGCGCCCTGACCGCTCAGCTCGTCCCGCAAGGCCACCACATCCGGCGCCTCCACATCCGGCGCCCCCGGATCCGTCCCGACGGTCAGCACCAGATGTTCGGCACCGGCACCGGCCAGCCAGCGCGCGGCGTGCCGGCCGAGACCCTCCGTACCGCCGGTGACCAGGACGGTGCCACGCGGCCGCCACTCCGGCTTCGCCACGGCGGTGGGCAGTGGTCGGCTCCGCATCCTGCGCAGGAACGCGCCGGTGGCGCGGATCGCGAGCTGGTCCTCATCGCCCGGATCGGCCAGCGCGCCGAGCAGGGTCCGGGCGGCCCGGTCGTCGAACACGTCCGGGAGGTCCACCAGCGATCCCCATCGGTCCGGCTGCTCCAGCGCCACGGCCAGGCCGAGTCCCCACACCGCCGCCTGTTCCGGGGCGCTGAGCCGGTCCGCCGCGCCAACGCTCACCGCACCCCTGGTGGCGCAGTACAGACGGTGGCCGGAGCCCAGATCACCCAGGGCCTGCACCAGGGCCAACGTGGCCGCGGCACCCTCGGTGAGCGTCGCGGAGCCGGGACGGATGCGCTGGTCGAGCGCGAGCAGGGACAGTATTCCGCCGATGTCCTCATGGTCCGCCAGCGCGCCGCGCAGCGTCTCGGCGAGAGCGGCGCGGTCCGCCGATTCGGCTCCGTCGAGCCGCAGGGTCGTGGTGCGCAGACCCTGGCGATTCAGCGCCGGGACCACCTGGGCCGCGTACTCCTCGTCCCGGCAGCCGTATGGCAGGACGACCAGCCAGGTGCCGGTGGGCACGCCGGAGGCGGCACCGGGAAGCGGCTTCCAGGTGACCTGGTAGCGCAGCCGGTCGGCCGCGGACTTCTCACCGCGCTTGCGTCGCCAGTCCGAGAGCACGCCCAGCGCGCCGCCCACGGCGTCCAGAGCGGCACGGTCGTCCTCGCCGTCGGCCAGGTCCAGCGCCTCGGCCACCGAGCCCAGGTCTTCACGTTCCACGGCGGCCCAGAACCGGGCGTCGTCGGTGTCGTCGGAGGCGCCGCCGGGGCTCTGGTGAGCGGCGGGCCGGGTGTCATGGAGCCAGTAGTGCGCGCGCTGGAAGGCGTATGTGGGCAGATCAGGGAGGTGAACGGGCGGAACGGCGCCGCCGAACAGGGCGCCGAAGTCGACGCGTACGCCTGCCACATGCAGTCGCGCCACGGCGGACAACAGCGCACGGACCTCGTCGCCCTCCCGCCGCAAGGACGGCACCACCACGGACTCTTCGGCCGACTCCTCCGAAAGACAGTCACCGACCATCGCCGACAACACCGCATCCGGCGCCAACTCGAGGTAGGTGCCCACCCCGTACTCCGCAAACGCCCGCACACCATCCGCAAACCGCACGGCGGAGCGCACATGCTCCACCCAGTACTCCGGCGAACACACCATGGCCGCGTCCGCCAACCCCCCGGTCACGTTCGACACCAGGGGGATCACCGGCGCCGCGAACGACACATCGGCAATCGCCTCCCGGAACTCCTCCAGCATCGGCTCCATCCGCACAGAATGAAACGCATGCGAAACCGCCAACCGCCTCGTCCGACACCCCCGCCCCGACAACTCCTCCGCCACCCGCAACACCGGCTCCTCATCACCCGACAGCACCACCGCCGCAGGACCATTCACCGCAGCGATACCCACCCCCGCAACCAGCAACGACCGCACCTCCTCCTCACCCGCGGCCACCGCCACCATCACCCCACCCTCCGGCAACGCCTCCATCAACCGACCCCGCGCCGCCACCAACACCACCGCATCCTCCAACGACAACACACCCGCCACATGCGCCGCCGCCACCTCACCCACCGAATGCCCACCCACCACATCCACCACCACACCCCACGACTCCACCAACCGGAACAACGCCGTCTCCACCGCGAACAACCCCGCCTGAGCAAACACCGTCCGCTCCAACAACCCCCCATCCCCGAACACCACCTCCCGCACCGAACCCACCACCCCACCCGCACCCAACTCCCGGTCCAACGCCTCACACACCACGTCAAAAGCCTCCCGGAACACCGGGAACACCTCATACAACCCACGACCCATCCCCACCCGCTGACACCCCTGACCAGCGAACAACACCCCCAACCGACCACGCACCACCGAACCCGACACCACACCCCCCACCGACTCACCCCGCGACACCGTTGCCAGCCCCGCCAACACCTCCTCCCGATCCCCCGCCACCACCACCGCACGATCCGACAACCCCGCCCGACCACAACCCAACGCGAGGGCGAACTCACCAAGATCCTGGTCCGGTCGCTGATCCAGGAAGGACAGCAGCCGCTGCGCCTGAGCGCGCAGCGCGCCCTCGCCTCGCGCGGACACCGCAAGAAGCGCCAGACCGCCCGGCAACTGCGGAGTAGGTGGGGCGGGCTCAGGTACGTCCGTGGGCTGTTCCAGGATGACGTGGGCGTTGGTGCCGCTGACACCGAACGCCGACACCCCGGCCCGACGCGGACGCCCCACCTCCGGCCACACCCGCTCCTCGGTCAACAGCTCCACCGCACCCGCCGACCAATCCACCTGCGGCGTCGGCTCATCCACATGCAACGTCCTCGGCAACACCCCATACCGCAACGCCAACACCATCTTGATCACACCAGCCACACCCGCGGCCGCCTGAGCATGACCGATATTCGACTTCAACGACCCCATCCACAAAGGCCGATCACGATCCTGGCCATACGTGGCCAACACCGCCTGCGCCTCGATCGGATCTCCCAACGGCGTGCCTGTCCCATGGGCCTCGACCGCATCCACATCCGACGCCACCAGCCCCGCCCCGGCCAACGCCCGCCGAATTACCCGCTGCTGCGACGGACCATTCGGCGCCGTCAACCCATTCGACGCACCATCCTGATTCACCGCACTGCCACGCACCACCGCCAACACCCGATGACCACGCCGCTCCGCATCCGACAGCCGTTCCACCAGCACCACGCCCGCGCCCTCGGCCCACCCTGTACCATCCGCCGACGCCGCGAACGACTTGGATCGGCCGTCCGGGGCGAGCCCGCGCTGACGGGAGAACTCCACGAAGGCGTCCGGCCCGGCCATCACCGTCACCCCACCGGCCAGCGCCATCGAGCACTCCCCCGACCGCAACGCCTGCGCCGCCAAATGCAACGCCACCAACGACGACGAACACGCCGTATCCACCGTCACCGCAGGCCCCTCGAACCCCAACACATACGACACCCGACCCGACAGCACACTGCCCGCACCGCCGGTCATGAGGTAGCCCTCGGAGCCGTCGGGAGCCGTGTCGAGGCGGCTGGCGTAGTCGTGGTTGACCATTCCGGCGAAGACACCGATGTCCTGGCCGCGGAGCGAGGCCGGGTCGATTCCGGCCCGCTCCAACGCCTCCCACGACGTCTCCAGCAGCAACCTCTGCTGCGGATCCATCGCCAGCGCCTCACGCGGCGAGATCCCGAAGAAGTCGGCGTCGAACTCGCCCGCGTCGTAGAGGAAACCACCTCGCCGCGTGTAACTGGTCCCGGGATGGTCCGGGTCCGGGTCGAACAGGTTCTCCAGATCCCAGCCACGGTCCACGGGGAAATCCCCGATGCCCTCGCCCCCTGCCGTGACCAGCTCCCACAGGTCCTCCGGCGAGGCCACGCCGCCCGGCAATCGGCATGCCATTCCCACGATCGCGATCGGCTCCGTCGGATCGGCCGCCGCCCACGCCGATCCGGTCCATCCGATGTCCCGTCCGAGAAGCCGGGCGTGCAGGAACGACGCGAGCGCGGCTGGTGTCGGATAGTCGAAGGCGAGCGTGGTCGGCAGCTCGGCGCCGGTCAGCTCGCGCAGGCGGTTACGGAGCCGGACCACGTTCAAGGAGTCGAAGCCGAGGTCCTGAAAGGCCCGTTCGCCGTCGATCGCCGACGCATCGTCGTGTCCAAGCACCGCGGCCGCGCTGCTCAACACCACATCCAGGACCAGCCGGTGGCGCTCGGCCTCCGTACCGGCCATCAGCCGCTCGGCGAAGTCCGTGGTGCCGCCGCCCGCGAGCGCTGCCGCCTCCGGCGGCAACCGGCGTGCGGGACGCAGCTCACCTGCCGTAGTGGCGTCCGTTGCGGGCCGGTCCGATACGGGGACGGCGTCCGGCCAGTACCGCCGGTGCTGGAAGGCGTAGGTCGGCAGGTCGACCCTGCGCCGCGAGGACCCTGAGAGCAGCGCGGTCCAGTCGACCGGTATGCCACGGACGTGCAGCCGGGCGAGCGCGGCCACGGCGGCGACGGGATCGGCCTGTTCACCGTGCACCGTGGCCACGAACATGGCCGGGTCGGCGCCGTCGCCCAGCGCTTCCTGCGCCATGGCGGTGAGGACACCATCGGGTCCCAGTTCCAGGAAGGTCGTGACGTCCCCGGCGTGGAGTGTGCTGACGGCATCGAGGAAACGGACGGTCCTGCGGGCGTGCTCGACCCAGTAGTCCGGGGAGCACTGCTGGTCGGAGGTGGCCCACTCGCCCGTGACGTTGGAGACGATGGGCACCGTGGGAGGCGCGTACGACAGCCCGGCGGCGACAGCGCGGAACGCCTCCAGCATGCGGTCCATATGCGCGGAGTGGAAGGCATGGCTGACCCGCAGCCGCTTGGTCCGGTACCCCTCGGCCGCGCATTTCCGCTCGACGGCCACCACGGCGTCCTGGTCGCCGGAGACGACGACGGAGGCGGGTCCGTTGACCGCGGCGATATCCACGGTGCCCGGTTGATCGGCCAGCAGAGACCGCACCACGGACTCGGGGACGTTGAGCGCGACCATCGCGCCACCGGGCAGGGCCTGCATCAGCCGCCCGCGCGCGGCCAGCAGCGCGGCGGCGTCCTCGAGGGACAGCACGCCCGCCACATGGGCCGCGGTCAGCTCGCCTACGGAGTGGCCGGCGAGGGCGTCGGGGCGCACTCCCCAGGACTCGTACAGCCGGAACAGCGCGGTCCCCAGTGCGAACAGCCCCGCCTGGGCGTACACCGTCCGGTCGAGCAGTTCCGCTTCGGGGGATCCGGGCCGGGCGAACACGACGTCCCGGACGGGGTGCGCGACATGCCCGGCGTCGACCAGATGCCGGTCCAATTGCGCACAGGCCGCGTCGAAGGCATCGCGGAACGCGGGATAGCGCGCATGCAGTTCCCGGCCCATGCCCGCGTGCTGGCTGCCCTGTCCGGTGAACAGCACCGCGAGCCTGCCGGGGCTCCGCACACCTCGCGCGACCGGGCCATCGCTCGGCCCGGTGATGGCGTCCAGCCCGCTCAGCAACTCCGCGCTCCCCGTGCCCACGACCACGGCCCGGTGGTCGAGCGCGGCTCGTGTGGTGATGAGCGAGTGGGCGATGTCGCCCGGGTCGAGTTCCGGGTGCCTGCGGGCGAACTCCGCGAGCCGGGCCGCCTGGCCGTACAGCGCGTCGGCGCTTCTGGCCGAGATCACCCACGGTACGGCGGGGATCGCGTCCGGGTCCGCCGCAGCGGGCCCGGTGGCGGTGGCAGGCGCCTGTTCGACGATCACATGCGCGTTGGTGCCGCTGACGCCGAACGCGGACACTCCGGCCCGGCGCGGGCGTTCCGCCTCCGGCCACGGGCGTTCCTCGGTCAGCAGTTCCACCGCTCCCGCCGACCAGTCCACCTCCGGGGTGGGGGCGTCGACGTGCAGCGTCCGCGGCAGGACACCGTGTCGCATCGCCATGACCGTCTTGATCACACCGGCCACGCCCGCGGCGGCTTGGGCATGACCGATGTTCGACTTCACCGAGCCCAGCCACAGCGGCCGGTCGCGGTCCTGTCCATAAGTGGCGAGGATGGCCTGCGCCTCGATGGGATCGCCCAGTGCCGTTCCCGTGCCATGCGCCTCGACCACGTCCACGTCCGCGGCCGACACACCCGCGTTGGCCAGCGCCTGACGGATGACACGCTGCTGCGACGGACCGTTCGGCGCCGTCAGACCGTTCGACGCACCGTCCTGGTTGACCGCGCTGCCCCGCACCACCGCCAGCACCTGGTGACCGTTCCGCTCCGCATCCGACAAGCGCTCCAGGAGCAGCACACCCACGCCTTCCGCCCACCCTGTGCCATCGGCCGAGGCGGCGAAGGGCTTGCACCGGCCGTCGACCGACAGTCCGCGCTGGCGGGAGAAGTCCACGAAGGCGTCGGGCCCGGCCATCACCGTCACGCCACCGGCCAGCGCCATCGAGCACTCACCCGCCCGCAACGCCTGCGCCGCCAAATGCAACGCCACCAACGACGACGAACACGCCGTGTCCACCGTCACCGCGGGACCCTCCAGGCCCAGGGTGTAGGCCACGCGCCCGGACAGTACGGCCGCGGAGACGCCGGTGATCCGGTGCCCCTCCACCTCGTCCGGGACGTGGCGCAGGCGGATCGCGTAGTCCTGGGTGTTCATCCCGGTGAACACTCCGATGGCGCTGCCGCCCACCGCGGTCGGGTCGATCCCGGCCCGCTCGAACACTTCCCATGAGGTCTCCAGCAGCAGCCGCTGCTGCGGATCCATCGCCAGCGCCTCACGCGGCGAGATCCCGAAGAACTCGGCGTCGAACCCGGCGGCATCGGGCAGGAACGCGCCGTGCCGGACGTAGGAGGTGCCGGGGTGATCCGGGTCGCGGTCGTAGAGCGCCGACAGATCCCAGCCACGGTCGTCCGGGAAGTCGCCGACGGCGTCACCGCCCTCGCTGATCAGGCGCCAGAAGTCCTCGGGGCTGTGCACCCCGCCCGGAAAGCGGCAGCTCATCGCGACGATGGCGATGCCATCGTCCGATGCCTTGTCCGCCGGTGCCGGGGCGGCGGGGGTGCTCGGCGACCCCAGCAGTTCGGTGTGCAGATGCCTGGTGAGGGCCAGTGGGCTGGGGTGGTCGTAGAGCAGGGTCGAGGGAAGCCGGAGCCCGGTGGCCGCGTTGAGCCGGTTGCGCAGTTCCACGGAGGTCAGTGAGTCGAAGCCTAGATCCCGGAAGGCCCGTCCGGCGGCGAGACCGTCCGCCGAGGAGTGTCCGAGCACCTGGGCGGCATGGCGGGTGACCAGGTCCAGCAGCGTCTGCTCCCGTTCGGCGGGGTCCGCTGACTCCAGCCGTCGTACGAGGTCGGTCGGCGGCGTCGCCGTCCGGCTCACGATCCGGCGGCCCGGTGGCACCAGCTTGTGCAGCACAGGGACGACCGGGGTGGTGGCCGCGTGGGCACGCAGGCCCGCGAGGTCCAACCGGGCCGCCACCAGCGCGGGCGTGGCGCTGCGCAGACCGGTGTCGAACAGTGCGAGACCGGTCTGCTCCGACAGGGCGGTCATGCCGAAGCGCCGGGTGTGCTGGCGCAGGTCGGCCGCGGTGAGATGTGCGGTCATCTCGCTGCTGAGCGCCCAGTGGCCCCAGGCGAGCGCGGTGGCCGGGAGCCCTGCCGCCCTGCGCCGCTGGGCCAGTGCGTCCAGGAAGGCGTTGGCCGCGGCGTAGTTGGCCTGTCCGGGGTTGCCGAAGACGCCCGCGGCCGAGGAGAACACCACGAACGCCGCGAGGTCCATGTCGCGCGTCAGCTCGTGCAGGATGACGGCGGCGTCCGCCTTGGGGCGGAGGACGGTGTCCAGCCGTTCGGAGGTCATGGCGGTGATCACGCCGTCGTCCAGGACCCCGGCGGTGTGGACGACCGCCGTGAGGGGCGCTTCGGCGGGAAGCGAGGCCAGCAGTTCCGCCACCGCCCTCCGGTCGCCGATATCGCAGGCCGCGGTGCGTACGGACGCGCCCAGCGCGCCCAGTTCGGACTCCAGCTCCGCCACGCCTTCGGCGGCACCGCCACGGCGACTGACCAGCAGGAGGTTGCGCACGCCGTGCTCGGCCACGAGGTGCCGGGCGAACAGCCGACCCAGTGCGCCCGTGCCACCGGTGACGAGAACCGTACCCGCCGGGTCCAGCGGCCGCCGTGACTCCTCCTCATCCGGCGTCGCGCGCACGAGCCTCGGTACGGATGCCGCCCCGGCGGTGATGGCGATCTGCGGTTCGCCGGTGGCCAGTACGGCGGGCAGCAGCGCGCCGGAGGCGGCGTCCTCGTCCATCGCCACCAGGACCAGCCGGTCCGGGGCCTCCGACTGTGCGGAACGCACGAGCCCCCAGACCGCCGCGCAGATCGGGTCGGTGACCCCGCGTGTGACGATGACCAGCCGCGAATCCGTCTCCGGCGCGGCCAGCCACGCCTGAACCCACTCCAGCGCCTGTGAGGTCAGCGCCCGGAGGCCGTGGGTGGTGTCCGCCAAGTCCACACAGACGAAGGGCGGTACGTTCCCGTGGGCGGCGAGCGACGTCAACTCGGCCGGGCTCGTGACTGTCAGTGTCGCCAACAGCGGATCAGAGGTGGCCAGGGCGGATGCGGCCGAGGCGACCGGGAGGGGAAACCACTCGACCTGGAACAGCGCGTCCTGCGGATCCGTCCCGGCGCCCGTCACCAGCCCGTCGGCGGGGAGTGGCCGCGACATCACCGAGCCCACGGACCCGACCGCCCGACCTGCGGAGTCCGCCAGCTCCAGCGCCACACCTCCCTGACCGTCCCGGCTGATCCGCGCGCGCAGCGCGGTCGCCCCCGTCGCGGACAGGGACACCGCGCGGTAGGCGACGGGCAGCGCCGACGCCTCGCCGTGAGTGTCGGCGTGGCATACGGCTTCCAGCAGTGCGGGGTGCAGTGCGCAGCGCTCTGCTTCCTCGTGCTGGTCGTCGGCCAGTTCCACCTCGGCGAAGATGTCGGTGCCACGGGTCCACGCCGAGCGCAGAGCACGGAAGGCCGGGCCGATGCCAC
Source organism: Streptomyces violaceusniger Tu 4113 (assembly GCF_000147815.2). Classification (NCBI taxonomy): domain Bacteria; kingdom Bacillati; phylum Actinomycetota; class Actinomycetes; order Kitasatosporales; family Streptomycetaceae; genus Streptomyces; species Streptomyces violaceusniger. The sequence goes on from NC_015957.1 coordinate 6,071,774, forward strand.
GTCCACCCCGTGCCAGATCGTCGTACACCTGCTCCACATCGACGGGGGTGGCTCCGGCCGGCGGCCACGGTGCGAGGTCGATATCGGGTGCGGTGGTGGCCTCGGCGAGCGTGCCCGTGGCGTGTCGGGTCCAGCCCGTCCCGTTCGCCCCGTTGCCCTGCCGTCGGGAGTGCACGGTGAGGCGGCGTCGGCCGGAGTCATCCGCCCCACCGACGACCACCTGGAGCTGCACACTCATGCTCTCCGTCAGCACAAGCGGGGCCTCGATGAGCAATTCGTCGACGACACCGCAGCCGACCTCGTCACCGGCACGTACCGCCAGCTCCACAAAGGCCGATCCAGGGAGGACGACCGCACCTGCCATCGTGTGGTCGGCCAGCCACGGGTGAGTGCTCAGCGACAGTCGCGAGGTGAACAACACCCCTTCCATGTCGGGCAGTTCCACCCATGCGCCCAGTAGGGGGTGCTGAGCACCATCGAGGCCGACGGCGGTCACCTCGCCGGATCGGTGGCCACTCTTCAGCCAGTAGTGCTGGTGTTGGAAGGCGTAGGTGGGCAGATCCAACGCGGCATGCGCCGGGATGTCCCCGAGCAGCGCTGTCCAGTCGACGGGGACACCGCGTATGTACGCCTCGCCCAGGGACGTGAGCACGCGGCGCATGCCACCCTCGTCCCGGCGGAGGGTCCCGGTCACCACAACCGGTCCGGCGTCCGCCTGCTCGGCCGCCGCCTCAATGCTCATCGTCAGCACCGGATGCGCACTCACCTCAACAAACGCCGCAAAGCCTTCCTCAATCAACCGATCGATCGACGGGGCGAACCGCACCATGCTCCGCAGGTTGCGGTACCAGTACCCGGCATCCAACTCCGCCGTATCCACCCACCCCGCCTCCACCGTCGAGAAAAACGGAATACGGGACGACACCGGTCGGATCTGCGACAACGAGCGGGCAAGCTCCTCCTCCACCGCCTCCACCTGCGCCGAATGCGACGCGTAATCCACATCAACCCACCGCGCCCGCACCCCCACACCCCCGCACTCCTCCACCAGCCCCCGCAGCGCCCCCACCTCACCGGCCACCACCACCGACAACGGCCCATTCACCGCCGCCACCTCCACCCGACCCGACCAGCCCTCAACCAGCCGCCCAGCCTCCTCCACCCCCACACCCAGCGACACCATCCCACCCCGACCCGACAACCCCGCCGCAACCACCCGACTCCGCAACACCACCACCCGCGCCGCATCCTCCAACGACAACCCACCCGCCACACACACCGCCGCAATCTCCCCCTGCGAATGACCCACCACCGCCGCAGGCTCCACCCCAAAAGACCGCCACACCCGCGCCAACGACACCATCACCGCAAACGACACCGGCTGCACCACATCCACCCGCCCCAACGACACCCCACCCCCCACACCCCGCACCACATCCACCAACGACCACCCCGTCAACGGATCCAACACCCCCGCACACTCCCCCAAAGCCTCCGCAAACACCCCACACGACCCCAACAACTCCGCACCCATACCCACCCACTGCGCCCCCTGACCAGGAAAAACAAACACCACCCGACCCAGAACATCCACCCTTCCCGCCCCACCACCCTCCGCAACCGCCGCCAGCCCCGCCAACGCCTCAACCCGATCCCCAGCCACCACCACCGCACGGTCCGACAACGTTGCCCGACCGGACGTCAGCGCTGCTCCCAGCTCCGCCACACCCACATCAGGTCGGCCTTCGACGAAGTCCAGCAACCGCCGCGCCTGCGCCCGCAACCCCGCATCGCCACGCCCCGACACCACCAACGGCACCACACCACCCGGCACCTCCGGCGTCGGAACACCATCCCCCGACCGGTCCGGAGCCTGCTCCAAAATCACATGCGCATTCGTCCCACTCACCCCGAACCCCGACACCCCAGCCCGACGCGGACGCCCCACCTCCGGCCACACCCGCCCCTCAGCCAACAACTCCACCGCACCCGCCGACCAATCCACCTGCGACGACGGCTCATCCACATGCAACGTCCTCGGCAACACCCCATACCGCAACGCCAACACCATCTTGATCACACCAGCCACACCCGCGGCCGCCTGAGCATGACCGATATTCGACTTCAACGACCCCATCCACAAAGGCCGATCACGATCCTGGCCATACGTGGCCAACACCGCCTGCGCCTCGATCGGATCTCCCAACGGCGTGCCTGTCCCATGGGCCTCCACCGCATCCACATCCGACGCCACCAGCCCCGCCCCGGCCAACGCCCGCCGAATCACCCGCTGCTGCGACGGACCATTCGGCGCCGTCAACCCATTCGACGCACCATCCTGATTCACCGCACTGCCACGCACCACCGCCAACACCCGATGACCACGCCGCTCCGCATCCGACAACCGCTCCACCACCAACACACCCACACCCTCGGCCCACCCCGTACCATCCGCCGACGCCGCGAACGACTTGCAGCGGCCGTCGACAGCAAGCCCACGCTGACGGGAGAACTCCACAAAAGCGTCCGGCCCGGCCATCACCGTCACCCCACCGGCCAGCGCCATCGAGCACTCACCCGCCCGCAACGCCTGCGCCGCCAAATGCAACGCCACCAACGACGACGAACACGCCGTATCCACCGTCACCGCAGGCCCCTCGAACCCCAACACATACGACACCCGACCCGACACCACGCTCGCCGAGGTGCCGGTCAGCAGGTGGCCTTCCAGCCCGGCCGGTGTGTCTGCTCCTTCGGTGGAGCCGACTCCGTAGTCCTGATGCATCATCCCGGCGAAGACGCCCACGTCCTGGCCTCGTAACGAGCCCGGATCGATTCCGGCCCGCTCCAACGCCTCCCACGACGTCTCGAGCAGCAACCTCTGCTGCGGATCCATCGCCAGCGCCTCACGCGGCGAGATCCCGAAGAACTCCGCGTCGAACTCCCCCGCGTCATAGAGAAAGCCGCCCTGCCGCGCATAGCTCGTCCCCGCGTGATCCGGATCCGGATCGAACAGGTTCTCCAGATCCCACCCCCGATCCGCGGGGAAATCCCCGATGCCCTCACCCCCGGCCAGAACCAGCTCCCACAGCTCCTCGGGCGAGCCAACGCCACCCGGCAACCGGCACGCCATCCCCACAATCGCGATCGGCTCATCGACTGCGCCCGCGCCCGCTACCACGGCCGGAACGGGTGCCGGAAGCGCAGCGGTCGGCGACCCCGATGCCGCTGCCGTACCGCCACCGAGCAGCTCCCGCCGCAGCATGCTCCCGAACGCCAGCGGTGTGGGGTGGTCGAAGGCGGAGGTGGCGGGCAGGCGGAGCCCGGTGGCCTCGCTCAGCCGGTTGCGCAGCTCCACCACGGTGATCGAGGTCAGGCCCAGGTCGGTGAAGGCCCGCTCGGGCTCGACGGCCTGCTTGTCGGCGAGGCCCAGCAGGTCGGCGAGGTGTGTGCGGACGAGATCGGTGAGCAACCGGTCCCGATCGGCCTCGTGCGCATCCGTCAGCCGCTCCCGCAGGTCGACCGCGACGGCCTCGTCCACGGTGGCGGTACGGGCCGGTACGTCGATCAGGTCCTGCAGCAGCGGGGAGGACGTCCCGGTGGGCACGGCCGTCGGGTCGAGCTTCATCACGACGAGTTGGGCCTGGTCCACGGCCAGGGCGGCGTCCAGTGCCGCGAGCGCCTGCTGCGGGCTCAGGGCACCGGTCGTCGCGTCGGTCTCCCCCTCCCATGGCCCCCAGGCGATGGACTGGGCCGGTATCCCCCGCATGCGCAGATGCTGGGCGTAGGCGTCGAGGAAGGCGGCGGAGGCCGCCTCGGTGGTCTCCCCTGCCGCGCCCAGCAGCCCCTTGGTCGAGGAGGAGAGCACGAACGCGGTGAGGTCGGCGTTCCGGGTGAGCTCGTGCAGCGTTCTGGCCTCGGCGGCCACTCGCGCGTCGGACGGCTCGTCCACGGCCTCCCAGGCGTGTACGACCACACTCAAGGGGCTGCCTGCCTTGGCCAGCGCCCGCCTCAGTTTCGTGCGGTTGTCCAGGTCGCATTCGGCGAGCCGCACATCGGCCCCTGCGTCGGTGAGCTGGGTGCACAGCTCAGCGGCCCGGGCGCCCTGCCCTGGCGGGGCGATCAGCAACAGTCGGCGGACGCCGTAACCGGCCACCAGGTGGCGGGCGATGGCGGCGCCGCGCCGGGTGTCCACTCCGGTGACGACCGCGGTGCCGTGGGGGTCGAAGGACACGGAGGTGTCCCGCTCCGCGTCCATACCCACGCCCACATCCAGGCCCACATCCGGCCCCACGCCCACGCCCAAGCCCACGTCCAGCGCCACGCGTTCGAGCCGTGGCAGCAGCACGACGCCCGAGCGCACCGCGCTCTGTGGCTCGCCCGAGGCCACCGTCGCCACCAGGGCGGCGACAGACTCCTCATCATCCTGCTCGTCGAGGTCGACGATGGCGATACGGCCGGGATGAGCGGCCTGCACGGACCGCACCAGTCCCCACAGCGCGGCCTGTTCCGGATTCCGCACGTCTTCGCCGGTGGTGGTGGCCACAGCGCTGTGCGTGAGCACCACCAGCACCGCATCGGACAGTTCGGCGGCGGCGAGCCACGTCTCGACTTCCCTCAGCACCACCTCGGTCGCGGCGGCGCGCCCGGAACCCTGACGGGTGGTGTCGGCCCCGGTATCCACGGGAGCCGGTAGCAGCGCCACGGCGGGCAGGGGGCTGCTTCCGGCGGCCACCGCCGCACTCAGGCCATCCGTGTCGACGTACTCGACCGGCTCGGCGCCGGTGGCCCGCAACAGGCCGACAAGCCCGGGAGCCTGCTGTCCGAGCAGGGCCCAACGACCGGCCCGGGGCTGGGAAGTAGACGGCTGAGGCATCCAATTCGTACGGAAGAGCGCGTCATGGTAGGTGTTGCCGACCGCGCGCAGTCGTGCCGGGCCGTCCAGCAGCCGGTGCCGGGTGACCTTGCCGGTCGCGGTGCGCGGGATCCGCGCGATCTCGTACAGCTCCTCGGGGACCTTGAAGTACGACAGCCTCTCCCGGCACAGGGCGAGCGCCTGGGCCGGGTCGAAGCCGCCGGGCGCCGGGACGACGAAGGCCACGGGGACTTCGCCGAACACCTCGTGCGGCTTGCCGACCACGGCGGCGTCGGCCACGCCGGGCGCCATCCGCAGGACGTCCTCCACCTCGACGGGGTGAATGTTCTCCCCGGCGCGGATGATGAGTTCCTTGAGCCGTCCGGTGACCGTCAGATAGCCGTCCCGGTCACGGCGGGCGAGGTCACCGGTGTGGAACCAGCCGTCCCGCAGCGCCTCGGCGGTGGCCTCGGGCTGGTTGTGGTAGCCCGCCATGATGTTCGGTCCGCGCACCCACACCTCGCCCTCGGTCCCGTCGGGCACGTCGAGCCCGGTGCGATGGTCGACCACCCGCAGGGCGAGACCGGGGACGGGGAGTCCGCAGGAGCCCTCGACCCGGGCCCCGGTCGGCCAGTTGATGGCGATCGAGCCCGAGGTCTCGGTGCTGCCGTACGCGTCGATGAGCGGGGCCCCGAAGGCGTCCTCGACCGAGCGCCGCAGCGCCGCCGTGGTCACGGCGCCGCCGACCAGGCCCACCCGCAGCTCGGGGGCGGTGAACCCGGGCGCCTTGGAGGCGCGGACGAGGAAGTGGTACAGCGTGGGGACACCGGCGATGACCGTGGAGCGCTCCTGGGCCCATTGCTCCAGTACGTCCTCGGCGGAGTGTCCGTCGGTGATCCGGGCGGTCGCCCCGACGGCCGTCACGGCCAGCACGCACACGATGTGGGAGAGGCTGTGGAAGAGGGGCAGCGGCCAGAGCACACGGTCCTCGGCGGTGAGGCCGAGCGCGGGTACGTACGACGCGGCGACCGACCAGAGGCAGTTGCGCTGGGTGGCCAGCACGCCCTTGGGCTTGCTGGTGGTGCCGGAGGTGAAGAGCATCCAGGCGATGTCGTCGAGCCCGTGGTCGTCGCGGGCCGGTGTGTCCGGCTCGGTGGTGGCGAACCGCTCGTAGGACAGACAGCCCGGGGGGACCGGGTCCTCCCCCACGACCAGCACGGTCGGCGGACTCGCCCCGGGTGCCAACCGGCGCAGCAGCGGCAGGTGGGCGGTGTCGGTGATGACGACCTGACTGCCGCTGACGGTGAGCAGATGCTCCAATTCGGCCGGGGAGACATGCGGATTGACCGGGACGCCGATGCCACCGGCGCGGACGACGGCGAAGTAGCTCTCCACCATCTCGACGCGATTGCCGAGGTACATGGCCACGCGGTCACCCGGCAGCAGACTCAGTCCGGCCAGATGGCCGGCGAGCCTGCGGGTGCGCACCTCCAGTTCGGCGTAACTGATGGCGCGACGGGCGTCGATGTAGGCGGTTTTGTCGCCGAAGCGGCGGCTCTGCTCGGTGAGGAGGTCCTGGATCGGGCGGATCAGTTCGGTGCGCAGCATGCACCTCTCCCCTCCCTGCGGTCAGGGTTCCCGGTGATGCGTCAGCGGCTTCACCGACTCCAGCTTCACACCGGAAAACTAGAAGAATCCCTTGATTCACCCCCCTCATCCCCCCTTACTTGGTGATCGCCAAGCCCCCTTGATCCGTGGTCCGTTGGGCTGCTCTTCGTGGTTCGCCCGGCACCCGCTGATAGGTTCACCGCACCGGAGGAGGGAGAAGCGGATGCGCCCTGCGGGCTCTGGGCGGGGGCCGAACACGCCAGAGGCAGACGCGCCGAAACCGGACACGCCGGAAGCGGACACACCAGAAGCGGACGCGCCGGAAGCAGACGTGCTCATTGTCGGCTACGGACCCATCGGTCAGGTGCTGTCCATCCTGCTGGCCACCCGAGGCTGGCGCGTGCTGGTCGTGGAGCGGTGGGAGACCCCCTACACACTGCCCCGGGCGACCAGCTTCGACGGTGAGACGGCCCGGACCCTGGCGTCGCTGGGGGTGGCCGGTTCGTATCCGGAGATCGGGCTGCCGGCCGACGCCTACGACTGGCGCAACGCCGAGGGCAGGTCCCTGCTACGGGTCGAGCTGGCCGAGCGGGGTGTGCACGGCTGGCCGGAGACGACCACGATGCACCAGCCGGCGCTGGAGGCGGTGCTGTGCGCCCGCGCCGAGCGGCTGCCCAATCTGCGGGTGCTGCGCGGTTACGCCGCGACGGACCTGGTGGACCACGGCACCGGGGTCGAGCTCACGACGACGGACACGGCGGGCGGGCGGCTGCGGTGCACCGCCTCCTGGGTGGTCGGTTGCGACGGGGCGAACAGCTTCGTCCGCGACCACATCGGGGTGCGCACCACGGATCTCGGCTTCTCCTTCGACTGGCTGCTGTGCGATGTGGTGCTCCATGAACCGCGGGTGTTCTCGCCGCTCAATGTGCAGCACTGCGATCCGGACCGGCCGACGACGGCGGTGGGCAGCGGACCGGGGCGCCGGCGCTGGGAGTTCATGCGGCTGCCCGGGGAGAGCGTGGCCGAGCTGAACCGGACGGAGACGGCCTGGCGCCTGCTGGAACGCTTCGACGTCACCCCGGAGAACGCCGCCCTGCGGCGGCACACCGTCTACAGCTTCCAGGCCGCCTGGGCCGACGAATGGCGGCGGGGGCGGGTGCTGCTGGCCGGGGACGCCGCCCATCTGATGCCGCCGTTCACCGGCCAGGGCATGTGCGCGGGCATCCGGGATGTGCTCAATCTGTCCTGGAAACTGGACCTGGTGCTGCGGGGCGCCGCCGGTGAGCGGCTGCTGGACACCTATCCGCGTGAGCGCATCGACCATGTGCGGGAGGCCATCGACACCTCGGTACGGCTGGGGAGGGTGCTGTGCGTGACCGACGCCGCCACCGCCGCGAGCCGGGACGCCTCGCTGCTCGCGGGCGTGGGCGCGGACACCGGCCGGGGCAGGCAGCACGGCGCGGGTCCGCCGCTGCGGACCGGTCTGCTGTACACCGGGATCGGCACGACGCCGGTGCCGCCGGCCGGGGAGGTGATGCCGCAGGGCCGGGTGCGCCACGAGGGCGTCACCGGGCTGTTCGACGAGGTGGTGGGCACCGGTCCGGTGCTGCTGGGGTCGGCGGATCCGGCCGCCGCGCTGGAGGAGTCTCAGCTCACCTTCCTCACCGGGCTCGGCACACCTCTGGTGCACATGGTGGCGGTGGACGCCGAGGCGGCACCGGGTGCCGTCGTCGACGTCGACGAGGTGTATCTGCCGCTTCTGAAAGCGGCGCGGGCGCGGTTCCTGCTGGTACGCCCGGACCACCACATCTACGGCGCGGCCCGCACCTCCCGTGAACTGACCGCGCTGCTCGGCCAGTTCAGGTCCGGGCTGCTGGAACGACAAGGCTAGAGGAAATGCGGCAGATCCTGGCGCCGCTTGACGTTGACTTTACGGAACACCCGGGTGAGGTGCTGCTCGACCGTGCTCGCGGTGATGTAGAGCTTGGCGGCGATCTCGCGGTTGGTGTAGCCCTTGGCGGCCAGTAGCGCGATCCTGCGCTCCTGCGTGGTGAGCGCGGACAGCCCGTCCTGGCGCTGTTTCGCGGCCAGCTCGGCCTCGGGGTCGATGGGGTCGAGGGCGGCCTCCCGGCACAGGTGCTCGGCCCCGGTCTGCTTCGCGAGATGCCAGGCGCGGTGGGCCACCCGGCGGGCGTTGCGCTGGTCCCCGGAGTCCTTGAAGGCGATGCTGAGGTCGATCAGCGCACGGGCCAGTTCGTAGTCGTCGCCGCTGTCCTTGAGCATGTCGACGGCCTCGGTGAGCAGTTGCGGGCGGCGGGTGACCCGGCTGACCGCCGCCAGGGTGCGCAGGCACAGCCCGCGGGCCCGGGAGGGGCCCGGGAACAGCCGGGCTATCTGTTCCCGTACCAGACGTTTGGCCTGGTCCTGGTCGTCCTGCGCCAGCCATGCCTCGGCCGCGCTGGTCCGCCACGAGACCGCGTCGGCGCCGGGCGCGTGCCAGGTCTCGGCGAATCTGCCGCAGGCGAGGAAGTCCGCGAGCGCGGCCTGCGGGTGGTGGGTGGCCAGCCGGTAGTGGCCCCGGGCGTGCAGATAGTGTGCGCCGTGGCGGCTGTGCAGGACTGCTTCGGGTATCGGCTGTGCCACGTACTTCTCGGCCTGCTCCAGCCTGCCGGACCGGGTGGCGGCCAGGAGGGCGCAGCCCAGCACCCCGGCCAGGCCGATTCCCCAGCCCTGGGGCGCTACGAGGGCCATGGCGCGGGCCGCCAGGTCGTGGGCGCAGATGAGGTCTCCCTGCCGCAGATGGGCCTCGGCGCGGATGGCGAGGAACTTCCCCTGCCAGGCGACGGCATGGTGGGCGGCGGCCTCGGCCTCGAGCTTTTCGCACCAGGCCACGACCTCGTCCAGGCGACCCGCGTAGAGCAGCGCGCGCAGGGCGAGCGCTCCGGCCTCGGCGTTCCACAGTGAGCCGTGGTCGAGGTGGAAGGTGCGCAGCAGCAGTTCGGCGCGGTGCACGAGCTGGTCGTTGCGTCCGCGGATCAGGTCGTCGGCCAGGGTGACCGCCGAGGGCAGCCAGGGGTCGTGGCAGGGGGCGGCCTCGGGGGTGGCCGCGGCGACCGACTGGGCCAGTTTCCGCAGCCCGGTGTGGAGGGGGTACGCCATCGCCGCCCAGTTCGTCAGCGGGCGGAGGTCCTCGGTCCCGGAGCCGGCCCCCTGGTGGGCGCGGGTGCGCAGGGCGTCCAGCAGAGCGGTCAGCTCGTTGAGCGCACCGGCATTGGCCAGGCCGAGCACCAGCTCGGAGACCTCCCGCCGGTCCAGGTGGCCCGCGGTGAAGTCACGTAATTGGGGACGGAGATGACGGACGGCGACCTGCGGCTTCAACTGCCACTCCAGGCGGCTGAGCCGGGCGCGGATGCGCGCCGCGGTGGGGTCGTCGGTCCGGGTGCGCTGGGCGAGGTCCAGGCAGCCGAGCGCGGTGTCCACATCACCGGCCGCCAGCGCCTCATCCGAGGCCGTCACCAGCACTTCGGTGGCGCAGTCGGCACCGGGGTCCCCGGCGCTCATCAACTGCCCGGCCACCGTCAGGGCGGGCGCGCCGGCCTCGTGCAGCAGCTCGGCGGCCGCGCGGTGCAGGGCGGCCCGGCTGTCGGCGGGCATGTCGTCCAGCACGGCGGTGGCGGCCACCGGATGGCGGAAGGCATGGCCCTTGGTGAGCAGTCCGGCGCTGACCAGGGCGTGCAGGGCCCAACTGGTCACCTTGGCGTCCACCCCGGCCAGCCGGGCGACGTCCGCCACCGACGCCGCGCCGCCGAGCACGGCGAGGGCGCGCACCACGGACAGCATCGACGGCCGGGAGTGCGTCACGAGGTCGAGCAGAGCCCGTCCGCAGCCCTCCGGATAGCATGCGCCGCCCGCCTGCTGGTCGATGATCAGGGCCTGGACGGCCAGGGGGTTGCCACCGCTGATGCGGTGGAGTTCCGCGGTCAGCCGGGGGGAGGCGGTGTGCGGTCCGAGCAGCCGGACGGCCAGGGCGTCGACCGCGCCGCGGCTCAGAGGGCTCAGGGGGATCCGGTGCGCGTTGGGGCTCTGCGAGAGAAGTCCGGCCAGCAGGGGCGAACGCGGCCACCGCAGCGTGTGGTCATCGGTGAGCAGCACCAGGATGCGGGCGGAATGCAGCCACGGGACGATGCCGGCGAGGAAGTGCAGGGAGGGCGGGTCCAGGTAGTGGGCGTTGTCGACCCAGATCACCAAGGGGGTGGTCTCGGCAAGCTGGGCCAGCTCCATGGTCAGCTTCTGGAAGACGTCGACGATCTGGACCTCCGAGCCGCCCCCGGCCAACTCACCGTCGGTGACGGTGTGCTCGACCGCCGAGGTGAGCAGGGCGCGCACCCGGTCCCGGCTGGGCGGCGGAAGCGTCATGCCGTGGAAGAGCTGGGTCACCACGCCGAACGGCAGAAGGTGTTCCCGGAGCGAGGCGGTGGCCCTCAGGATCAGAGCGCCGTCCGGTTCCAGGGTTTCGAGGAACTCGTGCACCAGCCGGCTCTTGCCACTGCCCAGCGGCCCGTCCACGACGGCGAGCTGTCCCTTGCCCCTGGAGGCATCGGCGAGCAGCCCGCCCAGGCCGGCCAGGATGTCTTCGCGCTCGACCAGGTCGGGGGGTCCGCCGCCGGGCCCGCGGTCCCCCTGGTTTCCCTGGCCCTCCTGGTCCCTCCGGAAACCGATCGCCGGCCGACCGGCGTCGGCCGTGGAATCGTGGCATTCCATCAAGCTCACAGGCACCCCAGCTTTCTGAAATTCCTCAATCCGCGCGGCCGCTCATAGGGCATGTCCGCGCGAAAGCGCATGACGAGCAGGCAGAACTCCTCAGCGGCACAAGCGCGTTGCCCACCCTCGATGCCTGCGGCGCACCACTAGGGGAGAGAAAGGGTGAGGGAAATACACGAGCCGGGCCGGAGTCTTTTGTTTCAACAGCATGTAAACAGCCTGTGGCTGCAACATGCACCGGATAGGGGCAGTCTCGGGTCCTATCCGTAGGTCCCGGCGCGCCGCGCTGTCAAGCGAGTGAGTCGTACATCACGAAACGATCACGCCGCGTTTTTCGGCCGCCTCGGCGTGGCCCTCGTCCCTACGGGAGGGCACCGTACGGGCGGTGTGGACGCGTGGTGGGGGCCGGTGATTGGGCCGAAAGTCGACGGTCCTCGAGGGGTCCCGCGTACGTGGCTCGGCGTACCGCCGCCGAACGAGGTCGGCACGGCGAGGGGAGCGCCGCCCGACGCGACGAGGGATCAGGTCACCGCGCATGAAGTGGCCTGATCCCATGGGTGTGCGCGCCTTACATCACCTCACTGCTGTCAGACCAGCTGTACCGCCTGCTCGTACGAGGGGCGCGGCAGCCGGTCCCGGTAGGCTTCGGCGCCCGGGTAACCGATGTTGACCAGCAGGATCGACCGCCACCGGCCATCGGGGAAGAACTCCTTGTCCACCGCTGCCGCGTTGAAGCCCTTCATCGGCCCGGCGGCGAGCCCCGCCGCGCGGACGGCCAGCACGAAGTAGCCTGCCTGGAGTACCGCGTTGAAGTCCATGTGGGACTCGCGCAGTTCCTGGTTGGCTTCCAGCATCTGCTGTAACTGCGGGTTGGACGGCGCGAGGAACGGCACATACTCCGGGTACCGGGTGTCCGCGGCCAGCACCGCGGTGACCGGGGCCGAGGCGGTCTGCTCCTGGTTGGGCTGCGCCACCCCGGTCAGCAGCCGCTGCTTTCCTTCCTCGGTGCGCACGTACGCAATGCGCAGCGGATTGATATTCGCCGAGGTCGGGGCCCATTTGAACAGTTCGTAGATGGCCTGCAGACGGTCGTCGCCCACCGGCTTGTCGCTGAAGTCATAGGCCGTCTTGGCCTCGGTGAAGAGAAGTTTCCGCCCCTCGGGGGAAAGTGCGTACAGGGCCTGATCGATATCGGGGGCCAGGGTGCTGTCCGACATGGCCGTTCCACTCCTTGCTCACGGTATGGCAAATCGCCCTCAGCGTACGCGTAGGTGGCGTGCGGCGGCTGAGACTTGGTCAGGTGCGCCGGTGGCGTGGTCTACCGCCGCGCGGATCATGTGTGGCACGCTCTTGGCATGATGCTGGCGGCGCGTCGTTCCGGAAAGCAGGCGGTCCCTTGAGGGCCGCCGTGCTGACGGAGCCCGGTGCGCTGTCCGTGGTGTCCGTGCCGGAGCCGTCCTGCGGCCCCGGGGACGTGCTGATCCGGATGCGGGGCACGGGGCTGTGCGGCTCCGATCTCGCGGTGCACGCGGGACACCGGCGGCCACCGCGTCTGCCCTGGATCCTGGGCCACGAGGGGACGGGGCGGATCGTCGAGCCGGGCAGTGCGGTCAGCCGTCTGCGCACCGGCCAGGACGTGGTCATCGAACCGGACTACTGCTGTCTGACGTGTGCCCCCTGCCGGGCCGGGAGGACGTCGGCCTGCGCCGGCCGGGCCGCTGTGGGACTGACCGTTCCCGGTCTGCTGAGTGACTACGTCGTGGCACCCGCCGCGTTCGTCTGGCCGGTCGCCCCGCGGCTGCCGCTCGAGGACCTGGTCTGTGTGGAACCCGCGACCGTGGCCCGGGCGGCGATGCGGCGCTCGGGCATCGCTCCGGGGCAGAGCTGCCTGGTGATCGGGGCCGGTTCCCAGGGTCTGCTGCTGTGTCAGGCGCTGGTCGACCACGGTGTGACGGTGTTCGTCCAGGAGCCCAACGAGGCCCGGCTCGACCGCGCGTGTTCCCTGGGCGCGACGCCCCTGCCACCGGACACGGACGGGCTCCCCTGTCTCTTCGAGACCTCCGGCGCCCCCGGAGTCATCGAGCAGGGGCTGCGGCGGCTCGCCAAACCCGGCACCGCCGTTCTGATCGGGATGAACACCTCTCCTCTCGGGGTCTCGCCCCGCGATCTGGTGGTGGGACAGATCACCCTCATCGGCAGCATGATCTACGACCATCCGGTGGACTTCGCCCGGACCGTCAGCGCCCTGGAGTCGCGGACACCGCCCCGGCTCGGGGCGGTGGTCAGCGACGGCTATGCCCTGGAGGACGTCCAGGAGGCGTTCACCGCGGCGTACACCGCGGCGGGAAAGGTGTGGGTCGACCTCTCCTGAACGGCGGCTCAGGCGCAGCCACTCAGGCGCAGCCGCTCAGGCGCGGCCGCTCCCGCGGCGAACCTCATTCGGCCGGCCCGGTCAGACGCAGCACACTCCCCTCCCCGTTGGCCGATACGAGGAGGGCCCCGTCCGGGGCGACGGCGAGCCCGGCGAACTGGCGCGGGCGGCCGGGGACCCCGGGGACCGGCTCGGGTTCGGTGCGTGTGATCCCGGGCGGCAGGCCGACCGCCAGGTTTTCGGCTTCGATCCTGCTCTCACCCGTGGCCGGCGAGATCGCCCGCAGCCGCCGGTGCGCGACCTCCACCGTGAACAGCTCGTGACCGCGCACGGCCAGGCCCTGCGGTGCGCCGAGCCCGTCCGCGACGACCACCGCCGTGCCGTCCTCCAGCCGGAGCACCGCACCGCGCCGGTCGTCGCTGACGTAGCAGCGCTGTTCGCCGTCGAAGGCGACGTCCAGGGGGTGGTCGAGTCCCTCGGCGAGCACGCTCACCGTGTCGGTGTCGTCGATGCGCAGGATGCGGCCCGCACCGGTCTCGGCGACCACGAGGGAGCCGTCCGGTGCGACGGCGATTCCGGTGGGCTGGTCCAGCCCGGTGGCCCGTACTCGCATGGTCTTGTTGACGGGGTCGTGAGTGCGCACATCGCCGAGCTGAGAGGTGAGGTGCAGCAGGCCGTCGTCGGCGGTGACGTTGTGCACGGCGTACATCAGCTCGTGGGTGACGACACCGGGCTCGCCGCCATCCTCACCAGCGCCGGGACCGGAGCCGGGACGGAAGTCGGCACCGAGATCGGGACCGGAGCCGGAGCCGGAGACGTCCGGGCTCGCCAGGCGGAAGTGGTCGGCGGCGTACACCGTGCCACCGAGGTCGACGGTGATGCCGAACGGCCCGTCGAACCCCTGGGGGACCACCACCCGGGTCCTGCCGTCCGTGTGCACCTCCGCGATCCCGCCACTGGCGAAGCTGGAGACGAACATCCGGTTCTCGTGGTCGAACGCGGCGTTGTCCAGCCCCACGATGCCGCTTGCCACGACCATCCGTGCCCCGGTGTTCAGATCGATCCTGGTCACCAGACCGGCCCTGCCACGGGACAGGACGACGAGCACGCCGCCCCGGTCGAACCGCACCGCGACCGGGTCGTCCACCTCCTCGGCGACCAGCTCGGGCACGCCTCCGTCGGGCGGGATCCGCCAGACCTGGTTGCGCATCATCTGCGGGTAGTACAGGCAGCCGTCGGGGCCGAGCTGCATCGCGTTGCCCAGGGCCAGCCCGTCGGTCAGCACCGCAGGGTCACCGCCGCCGGGGAACAGCTCCATCAGCCGGCCGTTCATCTTCATCTCGTTGACGAAGAGGCGGTCGCCGACGCAGGTGATGCCGTTGGGCACCGACACCTGGTCGGAGACCAGGCTGTACGCGCCCTCCGAGCTGCGCCGCCACACCCGGCCGGGGGTCAGATCGGCGATGTACATCGAGCCGTCCGCCCCGAAGGCCAGGTCGTCCGGCGCCTCCACCGGGCCGTCGAGCGGCACCACCACCTCGACGTCGCCCGAGGCGGGGTCCACGGCGCTGATCTGCCCGGCGAGGAACTGCGCCACGTACAGCCGCCCGTCGGGGCCGAACGTGACGCCGTTGGAACCCCACAGCCGGTTCGTCCTGGTCAGTCGACGCACCTCCAGGCGGTCGCTGGTGGCCTGGCCGCGGCCGGTGCCGTCGAACCGGCTGGGGTGCATCGTCGCTCCTTGGGAGTGGGTGATATCCATCGGGGTCAGACGACCAGCACGTCGTTCATGCCGCCGTCCGCGCGCCAGCGCCTGAGCAGTTCATGGAAGGCGATCGGCCCGTCGCCGAAGGACTCGCTGCGCTCCCTGGGCATGCCCTCGTTGTTGTAGTAGCCGGGGGTGCACTCGGCCTGGAAGGCGTACAGGTCCGCCGCCTTCTCACGGATGGTGGCGCGCCAGGCCGCCTCGGCCTCGGCGGTCGGCTCGACATACCGGGCCCGGCGTTTGCGCGCCTCGACGAGCACCTCGGCGACATGGATCGCCTGCTCATCGAGGATGTGCACATAGTTGACGGCGCTGGCGTTCTGCAGCGGGCCCAGCTGGAAGAGGTTGGGGAAGCCGTGGCTGTAGAAGCCGTGGAGCGTCTTCGGGCCGTCGCTCCAGGCTTCGGTCAGGGTGACACCGCCCCGGCCGTGCACCGGGAGGAGTCCGGAGGTGACGCCGGAGACGCCGACCTCGAAGCCGGTGGCGAAGATGACGCAGTCGACCTCGTACTCGACCCCGTCGACCACGACGGCGTTCTCGGTGATGCGCTCGACGCCCCCGTGGTCGGCCGTGTCCACGAGTGTGACGTTGGGCCGGTTGAAGGTGTCCAGATAGGTGTCGCTGAACGTGGGGCGCTTGCACATGTAGCGGTACCAGGGCTTGAGCGCCTCGGCCGTCGCCGTGTTCTCGACGATGGAGTCCACGCGGCCGCGGATCCCGTTCATCTTCTGGAAGTCGGCGATCTCGTAGAGGCGTTCGCGCTCCTGGGGTGGCAAGCCCGCGTAGCTGTCGGTCGGGATGAGCTTCTGCTGCAGCCGCGCGGTGCTCGTCCAGCCGTCGTTCACCAGGTCCTCGGCCGCCTGGCCGCCGGTGACGACGGCGAGGAAGTTGTCCCTGCGGCGCCGCTGCCAGCCGGCGGTCAGCGATGCGGCCCACCCCGGATCGGTGGGGCGGTTGCCGCGCGCATCGACCGAGGAGGGCGTGCGCTGGAACACATACAGGTGCTCGGCGTCCCGTCCCAGATGTGGCACGACCTGGATGGCGGTGGCGCCGGTGCCGATGAGAGCCACGCGCTTGTCGGCGAGGCCGTGCAGTCCGCCGCTCGCGTCGCCGCCGGTGTAGTCGTATTCCCAGCGGCTGGTGTGGAAGGTATGGCCCTTGAAGGTCTCGATCCCGGGGATGCCGGGGAGTTTCGCCCGGCTGAGTGTTCCGCTGGAGATCACCACATGGCGTGCCCGGATGCGGTCGTCGCGGTCGGTGTGGACGGTCCACTCCAACTCAACGTCGTCCCAGCGGAGTTCGGTCGCCTGGGTCCGGAAGCAGACATCGCGGTAGAGGTCGAAGTGGCGCCCGATCGCCCGCGCGTGCTGTCTGATCTCCTCGCCCGGCGCGTATCGCCACCGCGGTACGTAGCCGATCTCCTCGAGCAGGGGCAGATAGACATAGGACTCGATGTCGCACTGGACACCCGGATAGCGGTTCCAGTACCAGGTGCCGCCGAAGTCCCCGCCCTGTTCGATCATGCGGATCTCCCGCACACCGGCCTGCCGCAGCCGCGCACCGGCGAGCAGACCGCCGAATCCGCCCCCGATGATCAGTACCTCGACCCGGTCGTGCAGTGGTTCCCGGGTGAACTCCGGTTCTACGTACGGGTCCTGGGCGTAGGAATCGAAGCCGACGATGCGCCGGTACTGCTTTCTGCCGTCGGGGCGGATCCGGCGGTCACGCTCGGCCCGGTACTTCGCCCGCAGGGCGTCCGGGTCGAATCCCAGCTCCTCGGCGTCCATGGACGTGCTGGCGGTGGGCGGATGGTGGGGGGTGGACATAGGGGGTCCTCGTGCCTTAGGCGTCGGAAGGTCTGCGGGGCTCGGGCGCCGCCCGGGGTCCGTTGATCGGCGACGCGGGTTCAGCCTCACAGAAAACGTTCTCACTGCGCAAGGTTTCCCAGTGGGCAAGAATCGGCCTTCTCGCGTATGCTCACCGGCGATGACTACCGGCCTGCGCGAGCGCAAGAAGGCGGCGACCCGCCAGTCGCTGCACGATGCCGCCGTGCGCCTCGCCGCCGAGCACGGCGTCGAGCACCTCACGGTGGAGGCCATCGCCGATGCCGCCACCGTCTCCCGGCGCACCTTCTCCAACTACTTCGCCAGCAAGGAACAGGCGCTGCTGCACCACGACAGGGCGCGTACGGTCCGGCTGGTCGAGCTGATCCGCGCCCGCCCGGCGGGGGAATCCCTGATGACGGCGGTCATCCGCGCCGCCGAGCAGCACTCCACCGAGTTCGCCGCCGACCCGGCGCAGGAGGAGCAGTACCGGACCCTGCGGCTGCATCCGGCGCTGCTCCCGGAGCTGGTGGCCACCTACGCCGCCGCCGAGCGCGATCTCGCCGAGGCCGCCGAAGAGCGCCTCCCCGCCGGGCCGGACACCCCGCTGCGGGCCCAGGTCCTCGCCGCGACCCTGCTCGCCGCCTTCCGCGTCGTCGGGCAGACGGCTCTCGAACGCCGTGAGCGCGATGTCGTGGACCTGCTCCGGCAGGCCATCGGCATCACCCGCGAGGGCTTTTGCTGACCGTTTTCACCCGGCCGGGGGACGGCCAGGGGGACGGCTGGGCCAAGCGTGGCCGGATCTGAGCGGCCCTCGATAGGCACTGACTATCGAGATGATCAGAATCATATCTTGGCCCTTTCGACCCGCCGGGTTCTACCGTCGTGTTCATGGCATTGACAACGCGGCCGGAGCAGCGTCCGACGCGGGCGGAGCGACGGCCGTCCATGGCGCTCACATTCTGGCAATCGACGCTCGGCAAGAAGATCGTCATGGGCGTGACCGGTCTGATCATGATCGGTTACCTCTGTGCCCACCTGCTCGGAAACATGAAGATCTTCTTCGGTCCCGGGGAGTTCAACGGCTACGGACACTGGCTGCGCGTCATGGGGGCGCCCGTTCTGCACCATCAGTGGGGCCTGTGGATCGCCCGTATCGTCCTCGTCGCCGCGGTGATCCTGCACGCTGTGTCCGCCTACCAGCTGAGCAGGCTTGACATCAAGGCCCGCCCGCAGAGGTACGTCCACGCCAAGCCACGGATGAGCTATGCCACCCGGACCATGCGCTGGGGCGGGGTGATCCTGGCCCTGTTCATCGTGTGGCACATCCTGGACCTCACCACCGGCACCACGCACAGTGGCGGATTCCAGGAGGGCCATCCGTACCAGAACGTGGTGGACACCTTCTCCACCTGGTACGGGAACGTCATCTACATCGTGGCGATGCTGGCCATGGGCATGCACGTCCAGCACGGCTTCTGGAGCGCCGCGCAGACCCTCGGCGCGGGCAGCCGCACCCGTGACCGTGCCCTCAAGGCCACTGCCAATGGGCTGGCGATTCTTCTCACCGCCGGGTTCATCTCGATACCCGTCGGTGTCATGACCGGAGTGGTGAGCTGACCATGACCTCGTACAGCGAATACACCGATTACACCGTCGGCGAGCCGATCGAGGACGAGCTGGCCCCCTCCGGACCGGTCAGCGAGCGCTGGGACACCCGCCGCTTCCAGGCCAAGCTGGTCAACCCCGCCAACCGCCGCAAACACACCATCATCGTGGTGGGCACCGGCCTGGCCGGTGGCGCCGCCGGCGCCACCCTGGCCGAGCAGGGCTACCACGTGGTGCAGTTCTGCTACCAGGACTCGCCGCGCCGGGCCCACTCCATCGCCGCCCAGGGCGGGATCAACGCGGCGAAGAACTACCGCAACGACGGCGACTCGATCCACCGGCTGTTCTACGACACCGTCAAGGGCGGCGACTTCCGCGCCCGCGAGTCCAATGTCCACCGTCTGGCGCAGATCTCGGTGGAGATCATCGACCAGTGCGTGGCCCAGGGCGTGCCGTTCGCCCGGGAGTACGGCGGTCTGCTGGACACCCGCTCGTTCGGCGGCGTGCAGGTCTCCCGCACCTTCTACGCCCGCGGTCAGACGGGCCAGCAGCTACTGCTCGGCGCCTACCAGGCGCTGTCCCGCCAGATCGCGGCGGGCAATGTGGAGATGCACGCCCGCACCGAGATGCTGGACCTGATCGTGGTCGACGGGCGGGCGCGCGGCATCGTCGCCCGTGACCTGGTGACCGGCAAGATCTCCACGTACTTCGCCGACGCGGTGGTGCTGGCCAGCGGCGGCTACGGCAACGTCTTCTATCTGTCGACGAACGCCATGAACTCCAACGCGACCGCCATCTGGCGGGCGCACCGGCGCGGCGCGTACTTCGCCAACCCCTGCTTCACCCAGATCCACCCGACCTGCATTCCGCGCTCCGGGGACCACCAGTCCAAGCTGACCCTGATGAGCGAATCGCTGCGCAACGACGGCCGGATCTGGGTGCCCAAGGCGAAGGGCGACACCCGGCCGGCGGCCGAGATCCCCGAGGACGAGCGCGACTACTACCTGGAGCGGATCTATCCTTCGTTCGGCAATCTGGTGCCGCGCGACATCGCCTCCCGCGCCGCGAAAAACGTCTGTGACGAGGGTCGCGGCGTCGGACCCGGCGGCCAGGGCGTCTATCTGGACTTCTCCGACGCCGTCGCCCGGATGGGCCGCAAGGCGGTCGAGGAGAAGTACGGCAATCTCTTCGACATGTACGAGCGGATCACGGCGGAGAACCCGTACGAGGTCCCGATGCGCATCTACCCCGCGATCCACTACACGATGGGCGGGCTGTGGGTCGACTACGACCTGCAGACCACCGTGCCCGGGCTGTTCGCGATCGGCGAGGCCAACTTCTCCGACCACGGTGCCAACCGGCTCGGCGCCTCCGCGCTGATGCAGGGCCTGGCCGACGGCTACTTCGTCCTGCCCTCGACGATCAACGACTATCTGGCCCGCCACCCGCACAAGGAAGAGGTCGATGCCGGTCACCCCGCGGCCGTGGAGGCGGTGCGGGAGACCGAGGACCGGCTGGCCAAGCTGCTGGCCGTCGACGGCGACCGCACCCCCGACTCCTTCCACCGTGAGATCGGCGAGCTGGTGTGGGAGTTCTGCGGCATGGCCCGCACCGACGAGGGGCTGCGCAAGGCGCTGGACCGCATCCCGCAGATCCGCGAGGAGTTCTGGCGGCGGATCAAGGTGCCGGGCACCGGTGAGGAGTTCAACCAGTCGCTGGAGAAGGCCAACCGGGTCGTGGACTATCTGGAGCTGGCCGAGCTGATGTGCCTGGACGCCCTGCACCGGGCCGAGTCCTGCGGTGGCCACTTCCGCGAGGAGTCCCAGACCCCCGACGGCGAGGCCGCCCGTAGGGACGAGGAGTTCACCTACGCCGCGGCCTGGGAGTTCACCGACACCGGCGCCGCCCCCGTGCTCCACAAGGAGCACCTGACCTTCGAGTATGTCCACCCCACTCAGCGGAGCTACGCATGAAGCTCACCCTGCGCGTCTGGCGCCAGAAGAACGCCGACACCCCCGGTGCCATGGCCACCTACCAGCTCGACGGCGTCTCCCAGGACATGTCCTTCCTGGAGATGCTCGACATCCTCAACGAGGAACTCATCGTCAAGGGTGAGGAGCCGGTGGCCTTCGACCACGACTGCCGCGAGGGCATCTGCGGTGCGTGCAGCCTGGTGATCAACGGTGACGCCCACGGTCCGGAGCGCACCACCACCTGCCAGCTCCATATGCGGTCCTTCCAGGACGGCGACACCATCGACATCGAGCCGTGGCGTGCCTCCGCCTTCCCGGTCATCAAGGACCTGGTGGTGGACCGCTCCGCGTTCGACCGGGTGATCCAGGCCGGTGGCTTCATCACCGCCCCGACCGGGGCCGCGCCGGATGCACACGCCACTCCGGTGCCCAAGGCGGACGCGGACTTCGCGTTCGAGCACGCCGAGTGCATCGGGTGCGGCGCCTGCGTGGCGGCCTGTCCCAACGGTGCGGCGATGCTGTTCACCTCGGCCAAGGTCAACCACCTCAATGTGCTGCCCCAGGGCTCTCCCGAGCGGGAGACCCGGGTGCTGGACATGGTGTCCCAGATGGACGCCGAGGGCTTCGGCGGCTGCACCCTCACCGGTGAGTGCGCCACGGCCTGCCCCAAGGGCATCCCCCTGTTCTCCATCACCGCGATGAACAAGGAGTGGCTGCGGGCGACCCGCAAGGTCAAGCGCTGACCCGCACTCCCCCGAAAACGGCACCCCTCGACAACGCTCCGTGGATGGGGTGTCCCGGCGGCGGAGGTCTCTCCGGACGCAAGACCTCCGCCGCCCAACCCAGCGGCCGGGCGCCGGGCCATCGGCTTATGTGCCCGCCACCCGGCCGCTAGGTTGGGCGCATGTATGCCACGCGGGTCTCCCGACGTATGAACGCTCCGCGCTCGGCCGTCTACCGGGCGCTTCTCGACGCGAGCGCCGTCGCGGCCTGGCGGGTGCCCGACGGCATGACCTGCCGGGTGCATGAGTTCGACCCCCGCGAAGGGGGGACCTTCCGCATCTCGCTCCTCTACGACGACCCCGCGAGCACCGGCAAGTCGGGCGGCCGTACGGACACCTACCACGGCCGCTTCAGCCGGCTGGTGCCGGACGAGCAGGTGGTCGAGGTGTCCGAATTCGAGACCACGGATCCCGCCCTGCGCACCACGATGACGATGACGACCACGCTCACCGACGCGGAGGGCGGCGGCACGGACGTCCACATCCTGCACGAGGGGCTCCCCGACGCCGTACCGGCCGCCGACAACGAGCTGGGCACCCGCATGAGCCTGGACAAGCTGGCCGAGCTCGTCGAGACGGGCCGGGAGCCTCGGTAAGAGGATCCGCGACTACCGCCGGTCGCGGTCGAAGAACGCCTGGGCCAGGCCGTCGAGCACATGGCCCAGACGGCGGTCGAAGGCGTCCTGCGGATCGGGGGGCCGGGGGGCCTCCCGCAGGGCGCGCGTGGAGAGCGGGTACTCACCGCTCTCGGCGGCCTTGTCCAGGAACGACGGCCCGGGCGCGCCGGTCTCGCTCGCGTCGGTCCGGCGCTGTCGGGCCTCGTGCCGGCGGGCCTCGGCGAAGGCATGCCCCTGGACGAACGCGAGCAGGGTCCGCCAGGCGTCGAGCATGTCGCCGGTGTCCAGCCCGTGGCCGTCCAGAAGGGCCAGGGTGGACTCCGTCATCGCCAGCGTGCCCGGCCCGAAGTCCTCGGCGTTGAGAGCGTGTCGGGCCAGCCAGGGGTGGCGCAGGGTCACCTGGCGGATCCGGTGCGCGGCTTCGGTGAGGTCGGCACGCCAGTCGCCGGTCGGGGGCGGGGCGATGGCCTCGGCGCTGACCCGGTCGGCCATGAGGGTGATCAGGTCGTCGCGGCTGTCGATATAGCGATAGAGGGACATGGCGCCCGCGCCGATGTGCTCGGCGACCTTCCGCATGGTCACCGCGTCGAGCCCTTGGCCGTCCGCCACCTCGATGGCGGCGGTCGCGATGGCCTCGTAGGACAGGGCGGCTCGTGCCGCCTTCGCCGGTTGCGCGGCCTTCTCCCAGTTCACCATGGGCAGTGATCGTACGCTAGCGTACGCTGTACTCGACGCGTACGACGTACGCGAGGAGGTCTCGCGCCCTCCGCGACCCCGCGCCGTCCCGACATCTGGAGCGCCACCATGGACACCACCGCCCCCGCCGCCGACTGCGACGTGCTGGTCGTGGGCGCCGGTCCGACCGGCCTCACCGCCGCCTGCGAACTCGCCCGACGCGGCGTCAGCGTCCGCGTCGTCGACAAGGCGGCGGCCCCCTTCAATGGCTCGCGCGGGAAGGGTCTGCAACCACGCACCCTGGAAGTCCTGGACAACCTCGGGGTGGCGGGGCGCCTGATCACCCTCGGCCGTTTCCGCATGCCGCTCCGGTTCCACGACGCCGACGGCACCTTCCGGGACGTGGACCTCAGCGGCGGCGCCGAGCCGACGCCCGACAGCCCGTACGCGCGCACCCTGCTGATCCCGCAGTGGCGGGTGGAGGAGACCCTGCGCGAGCGCCTGGAGGAGCTGGGCACCACGGTGGAGTGGAACAGCCCGGTCGCCGATCTGGTGCGGCACACCGGCCATGTCGAGGTGGTGTTCGCCGACGGTGGGCGCGCCACGGCCCGCTATGTGATCGGCGCCGACGGCGGCTCCGGGGCGGTCCGGCGCCTGCTGGGCGTCGCGTTCCTCGGCGCGACCGACGAGGACGAGCGGATGCTGCTCGGCGATGTCCGGCTGGACGGCCTGGACCGCGATCACTGGCACATCTGGCAGGGCCCCCAGGGCGGTTCGGTCGCGCTGTGCCCGCTGCCGGCCACCGACACCTTCCAGATCCAGGCGCCCGTCGCCCCCGGCGACAGCGGCGCACCGACCCTCGAGACCTTTCAGCGCCTCGTGGACACGCTGATCGGACCGGACGCGGTACGGCTGCGCGAGGCTACATGGCTCTCGCGCTGGCGGCTGAACGTCCGTATGGTCGACCGCTACCGCGTGGGCCGGGTCTTCCTCGCCGGGGACGCCGCACACGTGCACTCCCCCGCCGGCGGCCAGGGCATGAACACCGGTGTCCAGGACGCCGTCAATATCGGCTGGAAGCTGGCCGCCGTACTCCAGGGCGCCGACGAGTCCCTCCTGGACACCTACCAGGCCGAGCGGCTTCCGGTGG
This sequence comes from Streptomyces violaceusniger Tu 4113, assembly GCF_000147815.2. Taxonomy (NCBI): domain Bacteria; kingdom Bacillati; phylum Actinomycetota; class Actinomycetes; order Kitasatosporales; family Streptomycetaceae; genus Streptomyces; species Streptomyces violaceusniger. Next base: position 6,095,762 of record NC_015957.1, read on the forward strand.
CGGCGGCCGTACTCGGCCTGTCCTCCCGCCTCATGGGACAGGGCATCGGCGAGCACGGCGAGGACACCGAGCGGATGCTGCAGATCGGCCACACCTATCGTGGCGGGCCGCTCGCCCCCGCCTCGCCCGCCGAGGCGGAGGGTCCGGGCGCCGGGGACCGCGCACCCGACGCTCCCTGCCACCGCGCCGACGGGCGGCGGGTGCGGCTGTTCGACCTCCAGCGCGGCGGTCACTGGACCCTCTACGGATTCGGGGTACGGCCCCGGCCATCGCACCCCGCGGTCCGCGCCGTGGCCATCGACGGCGAGGCCGGCGGCGAGATCACCGACACCGGCGGCCACGCCCGGCGGGCCGTACGCCGCCACCGAGGGCGAGTACGTCCTGGTCCGCCCCGACGGGCACATCGCCGTCCGCACCCACGACGAGGCGGCCATCGACGACTGCCTGCGCCCTGCCCTGCCCCCTCTCCCCTGGCTGGGCCGTGCGGGCAGCGCAGACCGCCCCGGTGAGCTCATCCGGGCCGATCGTCGTCGAAGGAGTCCAGATGGGCGGTGAGATCGTCGACGAAGCGCGCCAGAAGCCGACCGAACGCCTCCCGGTCGTCCGGGCTCCAGCCGGCCAGGGCGTCGCCGAACCAGCCGAGGACGGTCCGCATATAGCGGTCGGTCGCCGCCGCCCCTTCGGCGGTCGGCTCGATGAGCCGAGCGCGCTGATCGTCCGGATCGGTGACCCGGTGGACCAGCATCCACTCGCACACCAGGGGCCTGGCCTTCGGCCCCGAGGAGCCCTACCACCGCCATCTCGGCCACAGCTTCGCCGGATTCACCATGCCCAACCACCTCGGGCTCGCCCATGAGGGTCTCACCTGGAACGTGCCGGGCAGAACCGCGGTCCTCTACGCACCCCGCGACGGCGACCGGGTGCACGCCTTCCTCAGCTTCCTGCGCCCCGACCCGCCCCTCGACGCCTTCCGCGACCCCGCCGCCCAGCGCGACCTCGTGGCCGGGACGTTCGCCGGATACGCATGGGAGATCCCGCGCATGGTCGCCGCCATGCGCGACAGCGACGATCTCTTCTTCGACGTGGTCGGCCAGATCCATATGCCACGGTGGTCCACCGGCCGGGTCGCCCTGGTCGGCGACGCCGCCTACGCGCCGTCGTTCTTCTCCGGCCAGGGCTCGAGCCTGGCGCTGGTCGGCGCGTACGTCCTCGCCGGCGAGCTGGCCGCCGGCCCCGACCACGCCGACGCCTACGAGAGGTACGAGCGCACCGTGCGGTCGTTCGTGGAGATGAACCAGGCACTCGCCACCGAAGGAAGCGCGGGCCTGTCTCCCCGTACCCCCGAGGATCTGGCACGGCGCAACGAGGCGCTGCGCGACCCGTCCCCCGTGCTCAACAGCACGGGGCGGCACGCGCACTCGGCGCTGGCCCTCCCCGGCTACGACGCCGCGTAAAGGCAGGTCACGCCGATATCGGCGCCGGCCGGGTCAGCCGGTGGTGCCGACGGCCTGGGTGGGGCCCGAGCCGGAGGTCACGATGGCCGGCACCCGGTCGGCGGGGTCGAGGGAGTAGGAGTAATACGCCTTCGGGTCGAACGCGGTGCCGCCGCTCTCGTTGCGGCCGGTGGTGTTGACGAAGACGTTGCCGCGCTGGACCAGGGTGGCGGTGGTGTCCTTGATGACGGGGTTCTTGAAGCCCTGGAAGTAGCTGTTCTCCAGCACCATCTTGGTGTTCCCCCGGGCGTAGTTGCCGTAGGAGGAGTTGATGTCCGTCCCGGGGTCGTCCTGCAGGTAGTTGTTGTAGAGATGCGCATGGGCGATGTTGTCGGCGGACGGGTTGCGCTGCTCGCTCTCGCGGAACCAGTTGTGGTGGATCGTGATGTCGGCCGTGGTGTTCTCCGTCCAGCCGATCCCGAAGCTCTTGTTGTTCTGCTGCAGCCGGTTCCAGGACACCGTGAGGTAGGTGGTGTCCTTACGGCTGTCGATCAGCCCGTCGGCCATATGCCGCAGTTCGTTGTGATCGATCCACACATGGTGGGCGCCGTCCATCTGGATGGCGTCCCAGTCGTGCTCCTTGTCGTTCCAGGTGCCCTCGTAGGAGTCACGGATCGTCAGGTTCCTGATGATGACGTTGTGCACGCCCTGGCCCAGGAAGAAGCCGCCACCGACGATCTGACCCGAGGTGCCCGAGCCCACGATGGTCTTGTCGGAGGCGACCTTGATCTCCTTGCCCTTGGGATCCATCGTGATCGCCGCGGCCACGACGATCACGTACGGCTCGGCTGCCGTCGCGTACTTCTCGAGATCGGCGAGGGTCCGCACGGTGACGGTACGGCCGTCCCGGCCCCCGTACGTCCCGTTCTGCCCCAGCGCGCTGACGGATGCGAACCCGTCGGCGACATCGGCGCTCCAGGGCGCGGCGGCCGGTCCGCGCGCGCCTTCGGCGAATGCTCCCTCCCCCGGCAGAGCGACCGCTCCCGCCAGCGTCAGGGCCCCGACGACCGCTGCCAGCCCACGGCGCCTGCCGCGCCCCACCGCCCGACGTTCGGCTTCCATGGCCCACCACTCCCACTGCTCGACGACATCTGCCGTGCGACTGTCGCCACCGCGCGCCAGGAGGTTGCCGGGGCCGCCGATTGTCCGGTGGCGGATTCTCGCCGGTCTTGCCCGCGCCATGACGCGCTGACAGACTCCGACGGAAGACGGAAAGCGCTTACCGGCAGACGCACCACCCAACCGACGGACGCACCCCCATGAGTCGCCCCGGAGGGAACAGTGAGGGAACACGGTCGCAGGCAGGTATTACGGACCGGGCTCGGCGCGGTCGCCGGATCGACGGTGCTCGGCGGCGTCGGCGCCACCACCCCGGCTTCGGCGGTGCCACGGCCAGGCGGGCCGATCGAGGCAGGTGGCGCGGTGACGGCAAGTGAACCGGCCTCGGCCCGGACACCTCTGCCATGGGTGGCCGACCTGGGGGACGGCCGCTATCAGAACCCGGTGCTCAACGCCGACTGGTCCGACCCCGATGTGATCCGGGTGGGCCCGTACTTCTATCTGGTCGCCTCCACCTTCAACCGCGTTCCGGGACTGCCCGTACTGCGGTCGGTCGACCTGGTCAACTGGAGCGTCATCGGTCATGCCCTGACCGAGCTGGAGCCCAAGGACCACTTCAGCGAGCCGCGGCATGGCGAAGGGGTGTGGGCCCCGGCCCTGCGCCATCACGACGGCAGGTTCTGGATCTTCTATCCCGACCCCGACTTCGGGATCTTCGTGGTGACCGCCACCGATCCGCGAGGGCCATGGAGCACACCGCATCCCGTCAAACCGGGCAAGGGGCTGATCGACCCGTGTCCGCTGTGGGACGACGACGGGCAGGCGTATCTGGTCCACGCGTGGGCGAAGAGCCGCAGTGGCATCAACAACCGGCTCACCCTGCACCGTATGAGCCCGGACGGGACCGAGCTGCTCGACGCGGGCCGGATCGTGATCAACGGCGATGACCTCCCCGGCTACACCACGCTGGAGGGCCCGAAACTCTACAAGCGGGACGGCTGGTACTGGATCTTCGCTCCGGCCGGAGGCGTCACCAACGGCTGGCAGTCGGCGTTCCGCTCCCGCTCCATCTGGGGCCCGTACGAGGACCGCGTCGTCCTCGCCCAGGGCGACAGCCCCGTCAACGGGCCGCACCAGGGAGCGTGGGTGACCACCGAGAGCGGTGAGGACTGGTTCCTGCACTTCCAGGACCGTGATGCCTACGGACGGGTGGTGCACCTCCAGCCGATGCGGTGGCGCGCCGATGGCTGGCCGGTGATGGGCACCGACGACGGCAGCGGCCGGGGCACGCCGGTGCTGGTGCACACCAAGCCCCGGGTGAACGGCCGGACAGAGGTCACCGCGCCGGCCAGTGGCGACGAGTTCACCGGGGCGGAGCTGGGCCGGCAGTGGATGTGGCAGGCGAACGCCGACCCGGCGTGGTGGTCGCTGCGCCGCTCCCCGGGCCGGCTCGCCCTGGTCTGCCAACCGAGCCCGGTCGCCGGTGACTTACGGCTGCTGCCCCATGTGCTGACCCAGCGGTTGCCCGCCGAATCGTTCACCGCGACGACCTCGATGAGCGTCTCCACCATGACCGCCGGCTCCCGGGCCGGGCTGGTGGTTCTTGGTCAGACCTACGCCTGGGTGGGCCTGCGCCACGACGGCGACCGGATCGTCCTCGTATGCCGCACCGCGGCCCAGGACGCCGCCGAGGTGGACGCCGTCACACCGGTGCCGTTGAGGGGGCGCTCGGCCGTACGGCTCCGGGTGACTGTGCGGCCGGGAGCGGTGTGCCAGTTCGCGGCCGAGGTGGACGGGCGGGGGCTCATACCGCTCGGGGCGCCGTTCCCGGCGACCGCGGGCAAGTGGATCGGGGCGACCGTGGGACTCTTCGCCACCGGTCCGGCGACCGGCGGCAGGGGCGGCGTGGCGGAGTTCGACTGGTTCCGGATAAGACCGATTTCCTCGTAGATGGCCGGGAGCGGGCCTTCGGGACCAGTCCCCGCCGGTTCGTGGTGCCCTGTCGGCAGAAGGCGCGCCCAGGAGGGCGCCCCCAGCGGAAGCCGGGAGGAACACCATGCACCAGCGCATCGCCGTCACCACAGCCCTGTCCGCGGCCCTCGTCGCCGTGCTCGCCAGCGCGCCCATCGCCTCGGCCGAGCCCAGCCCGCCCGACTGTCCCCCGGGGAACGTCTGCGTGTTCGACAGCAACACGAGCACCGACGGTCCGGCCGTGATCAAGAGCGCCGGCAACTGGAGGGGCTCCCACCCGACCGGCACCGTCGGCAGCACGATCTTCAACAATGGCACCCGTCAGCCGGGCCACGATCACATCCAGGCCACCTGGGTCTTCAACGGACAGACATTTGGCAGGTGCCTCCACTTCAACCCCGGCCCCGGCGACTACAAGTTGATCATCGGCTCCAAGGCCACCCTGACCAGCCTCACTTGGCGCGGCGAATGTGACGACTGAACGGGCGGACGTCCTCTGCCCGGCCGGGCAGAGGACGTCGACGAAGGCCCGGTACGGCTCGGCCGACGAGGCCAGGGGTCATGGTGAGCGGGTGCGGACACCGTCCGCTCAGAGGCCGTAGCGGCTCTTCAGATGGCGCCAGAAGTCACGGAGCATCCACTTGTCGAACTCCGTGATCTGCGTGGCGCTTCCCGCATTCATGAGGAAGCAGCACTGGCCGGTCGGCGTCCAGTCGTAGAAGTCGTCGAGGCCGAAGGTGTGGCCGACTTCATGCAGGTAGATGTGGATATTCTCCTGGTTCAGCGCACCGGTGAAGTACTCCTGTCCCACGCGCTGGCCCCAGTCCCCGCCGGCGCCGCCCTGGAAGCCCTTCGTCAGCCACAGCGACTGGTCGTAGTGGCGGGCCGCACCGCCCGGGCAGCGCGAGTAGTTACCGTCCTGGTGGAAGAAGCGTCCGCAGTCGGGGGAGCACTGCGGGGCGCCGCCGCCGTCGAGGTTCCCGGCGTAGATGTCGACCGAGTTGTCGGTCCACTGGAGTGTCGAGCGGTTCTTCACGGCCCAGCCGACGATGTTGACCGGGACGTTGGTGTAGGGCCAGGCGTTGTGTCCCTGGCCGTTCTCCACCATGGTCGCCATCCACTTGGCGTACTGCTTCTTCACGGCGGCGTGGATCTGGTCGCGCAGGGCGGCGCTGACGGGGGCGTCGGACTCCCAGCGGACGCAGTAGTTGACGCTTCCCCTGTTGGCCATGACCTGGTCCCAGCCGTAATTGCGGAAGCCGTAGAGATCCGGGTAGGTCGACTCGACGTGGTTCCACACCTCGCCGAGCGGCTGCACCAGGTTGGCGGGCGGGTTCCAGTCGTCGGCGACCCGCGACGGGGCGGCCGTCGCGACACCCGGCGCAGCGACCAGCGCGGCCAGGGCGGCCAGCACGGTGGCCAGGCGCGCGAGGAATGAGCGCACTGTGAACTCCCTTGGATAGCTGACAAGTTGTCAGCCTCAGGTCGCCGCCACCGTCGCTTGGGTTGCCGCCATGTCTCCGCGATCGCCGCTTACGCGTGGTCCCGCTCACGTCGGCCGGTGGCCAACGGGCCCGCTCAGACCGGCCGGGTGGCCACGACCAGTCGGCAGCGAGGGCTGCCGTCCGCCCGCCGGCCGAGGTCCTCCAGTGCCCGCAGCTCGACCTCGAACCCGGCCCGGACCAGCTCTTCCCGCACCTCCACGAGCCGGAAGGTCCGGTAGTACATGACGAAGCACGGCCGCCACACCGCGTTGCGCACCCGCATCGCGGTGTCGAACGCCAGGAGCTCCCAGTACTGCCGGGATCCCGGACGGGCCGGTGCCCCGATCGGGAAGGCGAACCGGCCGCCCGGGCGAAGCACCGAGTGGATCTGGGCAAAGAGCCCCGGCAGCTCCCGCGGCAGGAAGTGGCCGAACGCCCCGAAGCTCACCGCCAGGTCGAAGACCGGCCCGAATGGGAGGGCGCGCACGTCGGCGCGTACCCAGACCGTGCGCGGTGCGTCCGGCACCACCGGCGTACGGGCCCGGCCCTCGGCCAGCATGCCCGCGCTGAAGTCGACGCCGGTGATCCGCTCCCGGCACACCTGCCGCAGCACGCCCATGCCCGCGCCGGTTCCGCAGCACACGTCGAGGCCGCTGTCGAAGGGCCCGAGCCCGCGCAGCGCGCCGGTCACCGAGTCGAGCACCGACGCCGGGGTCCGGTACCCGGTGTGGTCGAACTTCGGGGACAGCAGATCGTAGCCGTGTTCGACGGAGGACAGCGCCTGGACGACGAGCTCACGGAAGGTGGGGCCCCGGGGTGCGGACATCACGCTCAGCATAGAGCCCCACCGGGGCAGGGCGGTCGTACTCCCGACTTGTCGTACCCCCGGCCTGTCGTACTCCCGGCCTGTCATGCACCTGGACAGGACGCCGGTGGCGTGCTGTGATGCGCGACAACGATGTCAGGCACCACTTCCTCGACCATCCCTCGGCACTTCCTCGGCACCCCACCGACAGGAGCCGCACGATGCCCATCGACCGACGTCGCTTCCTCCGCACCAGCGCCCTCACCCTTGGCGCCCCCGCGCTCGCCGCCCACCTGGCCCCGGCCGCCGTAGCATCCCCGGCATCCCCGGCCCGGCGGCCGAGGGCCCCACTGGCCGACGCCTTCGACCGGCTGCCGTCCGGGAGCATCACCCCGCGCGGATGGCTGGCCGAGCAGTTGCGTCTCCAACTCCATGGGCTCTGCGGCCGGTACGAGGAGCGCTCGCACTTCCTCGACTTCGACGCCACCGGGTGGACCCATCCGGACCAGGACGGCTGGGAGGAGGTGCCCTACTGGCTGCGTGGCTATGTCCCGCTGGCCGTGGCCACCCGTGACCAGGCGGCGCTCGCGAACTCCCGCAAGTGGATCGACGCCGTCCTCGCCACCCAGCAGAGCGACGGCTTCTTCGGGCCACGCTCCCTGCGGACAAAGCTGAACGGCGGCCCCGACTTCTGGCCGTTCCTCCCCCTCCTCATGGCCCTGCGCACCCATGAGGAGTTCACCGGCGACCAGCGCGTCGTCCCCTTCCTGACCCGCTTCCTGAGCTTCATGAACGCGCAGGGGCCGGGCGCCTTCGGCTCGAGCTGGGTCTCCTACCGCTGGGGCGACGGGCTCGACACCGCGATGTGGCTGTACCGCCGCACCGGCGAGGCGTTTCTCCTCGACCTCGTACGCAAGATGCATACGTACGGCGCCAGTTGGGTCGACAACATCCCGAGCCCGCACAACGTCAATATCGCCCAGGGCTTCCGCGAGCCCGCCCAGTACGCGCAAGTGACCGGCTCCGCCGAGCTCGGACAGGCGACCTACCGCACCTACGCGTCGGTGCTCGGCGCATACGGCCAGTTCCCGGGCGGTGGCATCGCCGGCGACGAGAACTACCGCCCGGGTTTCGCGGACCCCCGGCAAGGGTTCGAGACCTGCGGCATCGTCGAGTTCATGGCCAGCCATGAGCTGCTGACCCGGATCACCGGCGACCCGGTCTGGGCGGACCGCTGCGAAGACCTGGCCTTCAATATGCTGCCCGCCGCCCTCGACCCCCAGGGCACCGGCACCCACTACATCACCAGCGCGAACAGCATCGATTTGAACAACGCGGTGAAGTCCCAGGGGCAGTTCCAGAACGGCTTCGCGATGCAGTCGTACCAGCCGGGCGTCGACCAGTACCGCTGCTGTCCGCACAACTACGGCATGGGCTGGCCGTACTTCGCCGAGGAGCTGTGGCTGGCCACTCCCGACAAGGGGCTCGCCGCCTCCCTCTACGCCGCGTGCCAGGTGAGCGCGAAGGTGGCCGACGGTACGACGGTCACCTTCACCGAGGACACCGACTATCCGTTCGACGAGACCATCAGGCTCACTCTGTCCACCCGCGAGAAGGTGGCCTTCCCGCTTCATCTGCGCGTCCCCGGCTGGTGCGAGAACCCGCGTATCGAGGTCAACGGCCGGGCGGTGGCCGCGGGCGGCGGTCCGGCGTTCGTCAAGGTCGACCGGAGCTGGACGGACGGCGATGTGGTGACGATCCGCCTGCCGCAGCGCACCACCCTGCGCACCTGGTCCGCGCAGCACGACGCGGTCAGCGTCGACCACGGCCCGCTGACGTACTCCCTGCGCATCGGCGAGGACTTCGTGCGCTACGCCGGTACCGACGCCTTTCCCGAGTACGAAGTGCACGCCACCACGCCGTGGAACTATGGCCTCACCCCCGGCACCCTCCCCGTCCTCACCCGCGACGACGGACCGCTCGCCGCCAACCCCTTCACCCACGAGGGCACCCCGGTCCGCATGACCGCCCAGGCGCGTCGCATCCCCGAGTGGGTCTCCGACGACGAGCAGGTGGTCACCCCGCTGCAGCAGAGCCCGGCCCGGGCCGACACACCGGCCGAGACGGTCACCCTCATCCCCATGGGCGCGGCCCGGCTGCGCATCACCTGCTTTCCGACGGCCTCGCCGGACGGCCGGACATGGACCCCGGAGCCGCCCTTCCGCCGCCTGCGGAACAAGCACAGCGGCAAGGTGCTGGCGGTCGACGAGATGTCCACCGCCAACAGCGCCCGCGTGGTGCAGTTCGACAACACGCCGACGGGAGACCACGCCTGGCAGTGGATCGACCGGGGCGACGGCTGGTTCCTGATCCGCAACGGCCACAGCGGCAAGGTCCTGGGCGTCGACCGGATGTCGACCGCCAACAGCGCCATTGTCGTCCAGTACGAGGACAACGGCACGGCCGATCACCTCTGGAGGAAGGTGGACAACGGCGACGGCTGGTTCCGCGTCCTCAACAAGAACAGCCAGAAGGTGCTGGGCGTCGACGGCATGTCCACCGCCAACAGCGCCCAGGTGGTGCAGTACGACGACAACGGAACCGACGACCATCTGTGGCGGCTCGTGTGATCGGGCCCGGAACATGACATCGCGGCCGCGGCCACACTCCCTTGGAAGGCGTCGGCACCACATCAAGGGATGAGGCCATCGGCGCCGGGCCGTCCGCCCCGCCTTGCGTCGGTGTTCCGGCGGGCCGGGCTCGGGTCCGGCGGGGGCGGTATGGTCGGCGTCATGAAGTGATGACCCGGCGCACCGATCGCGAACCGCGTGAACGCCGTACGAGCCTGTGCTCCGGCGTCCGGTCGGTGTGCCCGACGCACCCGTCATCCACTTCACACGATCGGAACCCATGACCGACATGACCGAGCTGACCGACGCCATGTTTCTCGACGAGGTCGCTGAGCGGCTCGCCGCCCTGCCCGCCGTACGCGCCGTCACCCTCGGGGGCTCGCGTGCGCAAGGCACCCACACCCCGGAGAGCGACTGGGACCTGGCCGTGTACTACCGGGGCGGCTTCGACCCGGCCGATCTGCGGGCCATCGGCTGGGCGGGCGAGGTCTCCGAGATCGGCGAGTGGGGCGGAGGTGTCTTCAACGGGGGCGCCTGGCTGACGATCGACGGACGGCTCGTGGACATCCACTACCGCGACCTCGAGGTGGTGGAACACGAACTCGCCGAGTCGCGGCTGGGCCGCTTCCGCTGGGAGCCGCTGATGTTCCACCTCGCGGGCATCCCCAGCTATCTGGTGGTGGCCGAACTCGCCCTCAACCAGGTGCTGCGGGGCGCCCTGCCGCGCCCCGAATACCCGCAGGCGCTGCGCGAGGCGGCGCCCCCGGTGTGGCGCGGGCGCTCGGCTCTGACACTGCGGTACGCCTCGGCCGCGTACGTCGGACGGGGCCAGGCCACCGAGGTGGCGGGGGCGGTGGCGACCGCCGCCCTGCAGACGGCGCACGCGGTGCTGGCGGCGCGCGGTGAGTGGGCCACCAATGAGAAACGCCTCCTCCAGCGGGCGGGCCTGCGCGGCATCGACACGATCGTGGCAGGGCTGCGGCCGGAGCCCGCCGTGCTTGCCGAGGCGGTCGCCGACGCGGAGGCGCTGTTCGCAGCCGCCGACTGAGCGGTGGGCCTGGGCACGTTGGCAGCGCGGCACCTCGGCAACGCCACGCTGCACCCGCACGGCGGAACCCCGGCAAACCTCGTGCCGTACACGCACATCCCGGCGCCTCGGCAACGTCACGCCTCTACACGCACACCGGCGCCCTCGGCACGGGCATCCGCTGCTACGCCCACACCAGTTCCAAGGCCCGCGGTGAGGGCGAACGATGCGCCTGGGCTCAGCCCAGTCCGTACCGGTGTGCGTAGGCGATGGCCTGGCCGCGGTCACGGCTGCCGGTCTTGGCGAAGACGCGGTTGACGTGCGTTTTGACGGTGGCTTCGCTGACGAACAGCGATCGGGCGATCTCGCGGTTGGACAGGCCCTTGGCCATGCAGATGAGCACTTCGGCCTCGCGTGCGGTCAGCCCGGCGGGCAGTTCCCCCGATCCGGCGGCGGGCTGCTGCCGGGCGAGTGCGACGAGTCGGGCGTGTACGGCGGGGTCCAGGAGGGCCTGCCCACGGGCGGCCGCCCGCAGCGCCCGATCGACGTCCTCGCGCCCGGCTTCCTTGGTGAGGTAGCCCAGGGCTCCGGCGGTGAGCGCCGCGTTGATCGATTCGTCGTCGATGAAGGTGGTCAGCACGACGACATGCGTTCCGGGATGGTCCATGGTGATGTGCCGCGTGGCTTCGATGCCGTCCATGTGCGGCATGCGCAGGTCCATCAGCACCACGTCCGGGGAATGCTCGGCGACCGCGGCCAGGGCCTGCCGACCGTCGCCGACAGCGGCGACCACCTCGACATCGGGCAGCCGCTCGCAGATGGTGACCAGCCCGTCGCGGACGATGGTCTGGTCGTCCACAATGATCACCTCCACGCCGGGACCTCCGCTTCCACACTCCAGCCACCGGCTTTTGGACCTGCGTCCTTGGAACCCACGTCTTCGGGACCTGCGTCGAGTGTGCCGCCGAGCAGTTCCACGCGCTCGCGCATGCCGGTGAGGCCAAAGCCACCGCCGGTCTCGGCAAGCTCTCCGGCCGGATCGACGCCAGTTCGTACCGCCGCCTCATTGGTGACCGTCAGACGGGTGGACGATTCGCCGAAGGCCAGGGTGACCGTGACGGCGGCGCCCGGTGCGTGCTTGCGCGTGTTGGTGAGTGCTTCCTGGGCGACCCGCAGCAGGGCTATTCCGGCCGCCGGCGGCAGCGGCCGTACGGCCCCGGTGATCCGGAAGTCGGCGCCTTCGGCCGTGGTGAGGGCGGTGAGCTGTTCGTCGAGGGCGACCGGCTCCTCGCGCAGCGCCCGCACCGCCCGGCGGGTCTCGTCCAGGCCCTCCACGACAAGGCGACGGGACCGGCCGATCGCGGCCCGCACCTCGTCGGTGCCGGCGCCGTCCTCGACGATGGAATCAAGAGCGGTGATCTGCACCGACAGCGCCGACAGCGTGTGGGCCAGCACGTCGTGCACCTCCCGGGCGATCCGGTTGCGCTCGGCGAACAGCTCCGCGCGCTCGTGCTCGACGGCGCCGCGTTCCCGCGCCACCGCCAGCTCCGCCTCGGACCGCAGCCGTTCCCGGCGCTGGCGGCGTACGACGCCCAGCAGCAGGCCGAGCAGCGCGGCCACCCCCACGGCGGCGAGCATCGCGACGTCCTGTCCGTCGATGGCGAGGGCGACGGCGGTGGCCGCGATGCCGAGGCCGGCCAGGGCCGTGGCGGGGAGCAGCCCCACCAGCATGACGGCGCACATCGCGGCCACCCCCACGACCACCGCGCCGAACGAGGCCCACGCCCCCGCTATCCCGCCGCAGACCGCCACCAGGGCCACCGCGCACACACCGACCGTCGGTCGGCCTCTCCGCAGGCCCACCAGCCAGCCGATCCAGCCCAGGCCCAGGCCCACGGTGACCACCAGCGCGACCAGGCCGCGGGCGTCGAGGCCGGGATGTGTCGCCCGCACCGCCCCGTAGATCAAGCCGCCCAGGGCGAGCAGGCCCACGGCCCATTCCGCGGTCGGCTCGTTGCCGTCCGGCCGGACGGACGGTCCGCCGGGGGCCGACCGGAGATCACCAGTACTCATCCGACCAGCATGCCGTGCCCGTGACCTGCCCAGCCCCGGGGGCCACCGCTCGCACCGTGGCCCGTCGCTCACTGGACGCCCAGCCGGCCCCGGTCCGAACCGAGGAGCGCCTCCCGTCCACGCCAGGCCACGATGGCGGTGCGGGCGATCACCTCGGCGAGCGCCATCAGGAGAATCGCCGGGGCCCAGGCCGTCGGATCAAGGTGGTAGTCGGTCGAGAAGCGGCCGATCGCTTCGTCGCCGCCCTGCGTGGCGAAGAGCTGGAAGGCCATACGGAAGCCGCAGCCCACCACCCACAGCACGGCTGCCATGGCCGTGGCGCGCGCGATGACCTCACCGGCGTCGTTGTGGTACACCCGGGTCAGCGCCCCGGCCCCCGCGCCCAGAGCGAGCCCGATCAGCGTCGTGGTCACGATCAGAAGGAGATCGTTGCCCGACGTCGGGATCTCGTGCAGGTACTTCGTCGCCGCCCATCCGACGATCCCCACCGGGAGCAGCAGCGTCTTCGCCGTCAACCGTCGGCCACGCAGTTGCAGCAGCACCATGCCCACGAGGGCGATATCGATCAGCCAGTCCTTGATATCCATGCCGCCATGCTCGGCCGGAGCCCTGCCGCACACGTCAACCCACAGGTCGACCCCGGGTGGATCTGAGCCTCCACCCACACCCGGGCACCGCACTGTGCGCAGTGGCGTCGTACCCCCCGGGACGGGACCGGCGGCAGTGTCGCGCACCGGCCGTCCGCGGCGGTAGGCGGTCCTTCAGCCGCGCCGGGTGAGGATGCTCAGTGTGTTGGCCGCGACGATGGCGCCTATGCTCGTCCACTCCGTCCACCCCAGGTTCTGCCCCAGGCCGACCCAGCCGACCAGGGCGGCGAGGACGGGGTTGACGCTCATGAAGAGCCCGAACGCCTGGGCGGGCACGCGGCGCAGGGTGAACAGGTCCGCGAGGTACGGCACGGCCGAGGAGAGGACGCCCGCGGTGACGGCGTACGCCACGGCGCTCGCGGTCGGCGGCTGATGGACCGCGACGGCGATCCCGACCGGCAGGAACATCAGGGCGGAGAGCCCCGCGGCCACCGCCGACCCCTGAGCGCCGGGGACCCGTCGGCCCACGGTGCGGTTGAGCAGGATGTACGACGCCCAGCACACGGCGGCCAGCAGCCCCAGCCCCATGCCCAGGTAGTCGGCCGAGGGCCGCGGACGCATCAGTGTCACCACGGCGGCGGCCGCGACCAGCGCGCAGCACGCGTCCGCCCGGCGCCGTGAGGTGGCCAGCGCGATGCACAGCGGGCCGAGGAACTCCAGGGTCACCGCCAGCCCGAGGCCGATGCGGTCGATGGCGGTGTACAGGGAGAGATTCATGGTGCCGAACACCACGGCAAGACCCACCACCGGCCGCCACTGCCACCAGGTGAAGCTCCGCAGCCGGGGCCTGCCGACGGCCAGCAGGACGATCGCGGCCACGTACTGGCGGACGGCGACGACCCCGACCGGGCCGAGGACAGGGAAGGCGTGGGATCCGATCGCGGCGCCGGTCTGGTTGGACAGCCCGCTGCCGATCATCGTGGCCACACCGGCGAACCGACGCGCGGTCGGCTGCTGATCGGGGTCCGAGGCCGGGTCCGGGCTCGCTCCCGGGCCCGAATCCAGGCCGGGGACCGAATCCAGGCCGGGGACCGGGTCGGAGTCGGCGGGGGTCGGCGAGACCCGGTGTGCGGTTCCCGTCGATCGTGCGGTGGCGATACGTGACGCGGGAGCTGGTCGCATGCGTCGATCGTGCGCCGGGCTCACGCATGCACATAATGCGTTCGGTGTCTTATCTATACGCTGGACGTATGGATGTGGAGCTGCGGCAACTGCGCTGCCTCGTGGCGATCGTCGACGAGGGCACCTTCACCGACGCCGCCATCGCGCTCGGCGTCTCCCAGGCGGCCGTCTCCCGGACCCTGGCCTCGCTCGAACGCGCCCTGGGGACACGGCTGTTGCGGCGTACCTCCCGCGAGGTGACCCCTACGGGCACCGGGCTGCGCGTGGTGGCACACGCCCGGCGGGTGCTGGCCGAGGTGGACGGCCTGATCCGGGAGGCCATATCGGGCCACGCCCATCTGCGGATCGGCTACGCCTGGTCCGCGCTCGGCCGCCACACCCCTGCCTTCCAGCGCCGCTGGGCCCAGGCGTACCCCGAGACGGATCTGCACCTCGTCCGTGTGCATTCCGCCACCGCCGGGCTGGCGGAGGGCGTCTGTGACCTGGCCGTCGTGCGCAGAGCCCTCGACGAGCGCCGCTTCGACTCCGCCATCGTCGGGCTGGAGCGGCGGCTGTGCGCCGTGGCCGCCGACGACCCCCTCGCCAGGCGCCGCTCGGTCCGGCTGGCCGACCTCAGCGGACGCACTCTGCTCGTCGACCGGCGGACCGGCACCACCACCGCGGAGCTGTGGCCGCCCGACTCCCGGCCGGCCACGGAGGAGACCCACGACGTGGAGGACTGGCTCACGGTGATCTCCGCGGGCCGCTGCGTCGGCATGACGGCGGAGTCCACCGCCAACCAGTACCCGAGGCCCGGAATCGCCTACCGGCCGGTCCGCGACGCCGAGCCGATCGCGGTACGCCTCGCCTGGTGGCGGGACGACCCGCACCCCGCCACCCAAACCGCGATCGAGCTGCTCACCACCCTCTACCGGAACGGCTGACCCGCCCCGGGTAAGGACTGTTCCGGATAGGGGATCGGCAGCGCGTCGGCGTCCGCGGTCAGCCTGGGCATACTGGTCACGCTCTGCACCGAACCCGCCGAACGCGCGAAGGCCATCGCCGTGTTCAGCTTCACCGGCGCCGCCGGAGCCTCGACCGACCAGGTGCTCGGCGGCCTGCTCACCGACGCGCTCAGCTGGCACTGGATCTTCCTGATCAATCTGCCGATCGGACTGGTGACACCCGCGGTCGTCCTGTCCGCCTGCCCGCCGACCGCGGGCCCGGTCTCGCGGCCGGCGCCGATGCCCTCGGCGCCACACCCGTCACCACCCCCTGCCCACCGGCGGCAGGCGGCCCTCCATAAGAGGGCGGCATGATCATGCCCAAGATCACTGGTGTTGTCCCTAGATTGCGCGGTCAGGGTTGGACAGGTTGTCAGATGCAACCACAGACTGACATGTCCTTGTTGGATTCTGAGGAAAATTGTTCGATCACTCCTCGGGCCAGCTGAATTCACCTGATCGGGAAAGGAACCAATATGACGACGCGTGTAGAGGGCCAGGCTGCCGTGGACTCCGCGAATGCGGACTTCGACCTGGACATCCGTTCCAGCCTCCGTGACCTGGAAGACAACAAGGGGGCGACGGCGGCGAAGAGCGTCTCGATCCCCAACGGCCCCTTCACCAGCTCGTGTTTCTGCTCGGTGCTCTCGGGGTGCTGATGCCTGACGTCAGCTCCTGATTGCACAACGGTGCAGGGCCGGTCCGAGGCCACCGAGCCTCGGACCGGCTCCGCACCACCTTTGCCAGAGGGACTCATGCACTGCGAGGCCGTTCGCGGACCGCGGACGCGCGAGGGAGAGAGAGTGGCCGTGTCTTCGTCCGGCGACAGCGTTTCGTTCCGTGCCGCTGAAGTCGGCATGCTCCGCATGCCGTTGTTGCCGCACACCATGGTCGAGAAGACCGTCGCGGCGGACGTGGGACTCGATCCTCGCGACAGACGGCAGGCCGAGCGCTACCTCACCGCGCTCACCGCCGACGAGCGGATCCGCGAGGCGCTCGCCATCTCCAGCCCATCGCTCGACCACGCCCTGCACACCCTGTTCAGCGGGGCGCCGATGAAACCGGCAGCCTTGCGCAAACTGGTGTTGGGGGCGACGCGCTACGTCCTGCGTGCGGCCGGCCGTCCCACCCCGTTCGGCCTGATGGCCGGTGTCGCGCCGGTTGCCTTCGCGGACGAGGCCCGGGTGCGGGTGGGCGACGCGCATCGTGGCGCGGTACGGCCGGACGGCGGCTGGCTGCTCGGGCTGATCCGGCCGTGGGAGAGCGATCCGGAGGTGCTGTGCAAGCTGCGCGTGGTCACCAACGGCCTGGCGTTCCGGCGCGGCGGGCGCTGGGTGCTCCCGTTCGCGCCCGCTCCCGACGAGAGCGATGTGCCGACCTCGCGCACCGAGGAGGTCTCCGTACGCGGTACTCCCGCGGTCGAGCTGGCGCTCGAGTGCGCGCAACGGCCCCGCACCGCCGGAGAGATCGTCGAGCGGTTGACGGCAGCGTACCCGGCGGTTGGAAGGCCGGTCGTGGAAGGGCTGCTCGTCGGCCTCGTACAGCAGGGTTTCCTGCTCACCGAGCTGCGTCCGCCACTGACCCGCACCGACCCGCTGTCCTATCTCCGCGACGTTCTGACGTCCCTCGGGGAGAGCGAGAAGGCCGACACCATCGCCCGGGTGGCGAAGCTGACGGAGGGCTGTGAGGCCGAACCACTCGGCGCGGGCGTGTCCCGTTGGCAGGCCGCGATGGGGGAGTTGCGGTCGCTGTACCGGCACGACCGGCCGCTACAGGTCGATGTACGGATGGACGCCGAGGTCGTGCTGCCGCGGGAGGTGCTGCGTGAGGCGGAGCGAGCCGCGACAGCGCTGTGGCGGGCGGCCGCAAAGAACGAGTCTGTACGGCACCTGACCGAGTATCACCAGGCGTTCATGGAACGGTACGGCACCGGTCAGGCGGTACCGCTGATGGACGTGCTGGACCCGCACACCGGGCTGGGCCCGCCGGCCAGTTATGAATATCCCGCCAGCGAACGGCAGTTGACGCCCGAGGCCGCCGACCGGAACGCGGCCCGCGACGAGGTGCTGACGGAGTGGGCACTGTCCGCGATCGCCGCGGGACAGCGGGAGATCGTCCTGGACGACGCCGCGCTGGAGCGGCTGTCCGGCACGGTGCGGCGGATACCGCCGGTCGCGGCGGAGCTGTGTGCCCACCTGACCGCGCCGTCTCCGGAGGATCTCGAGCGCGGGGAGTTCTCCCTCGTCCTGTCGCAGACGACCGGATCGGCCACGCCCGGCGGGATGTTCGGCCGGTTCGCGTATCTGCTCGACGACCCCGAGCCGGTGGCCCGACTGGCACGGGAAGCCGCCGCATCGGCGTGCCGTCCCCAGGCCGAGCCGGTTCTCCTGGACTTCCAGCCGATGTCGGGCGGGGCCGCGAACGTCGCCCGAGTGCCCGCGTTCTGGGACCGGCGGCTGTCGGCCGGATGTTTCCCGGACACCCCGCCCGGTGTGACCGTACAGGGCGTCGCCGACGTGGCCCTGGCCGCCGACGAGCAGCGGCTGTACGTGGTGGACACGGCTACCGGACAGGAGATCGTGCCGCAGTCCGCCACCGTGCTGAACTTCGCCATGGCACCGGCCGCCGTACGGCTGCTGCGTGAGATCCCCGCGATGGGCCGGCCTGTGTGGTCGGTATGGTCGTGGGGTGCGCTGGAGAACGCCCCCCACCTGCCCAGGGTCCGCTACGGCCGTACGATCCTGGCCGCCGCGCGCTGGAGGCTGTCCGAGCCCGCGCTGACCGACTCGACGGCCACCGACGAGGTGTGGGGCCGGGCGCTGGACGCGTGGCGCGGCCGCTGGAACGTTCCCCGGCAGGTGAGCGTGGGGTTTTCCGACCGCCGGGTGGTGCTCGACCTGTCGGCACCGCTGCATCGGGCCCTGCTCCGGCGCGATCTGGCACGTGGTGGCGAGCTGGTGGTGCACGAGACGCCCGAGGCCTGCGGGCATGGCGAGAACTGGCTGTGCGACGACCGTGGCAACCCGCACCGCAGCGAACTGCTCATCCCCGTCCTGCCCGGCCACACGGCCGGCACCACGGCGCGCACCGCCGACGAGGCAGTGCCCCGCCCGGGGAGCGGCACCACGGGCACCGTGACACTCCGGCCCGTCGGCAAGGACGACCGCCGCCACCGCTCCTGGTTCTACGGCAAGCTCTACACCGCCACCGCCCAGCAGGAGGAGGTGCTGGTCGACCATCTGCCGCGGCTGCTCGCGGCCCTGCCGAACGACGGCGGCCGGTGGTTCTTCATCCGGTACGCCGATCCCCATCCCCATCTGCGGCTGCGGTTCCACGGCGACCCGGACCTGGTGTGGTCGCGGATCGCGCCGACCGTCCTGGACTGGGCCGACGACCTGCACGGGCAGCGGCTGGCCGGGCGCATGGTGGTGGACACCTACGAGCCCGAGACCGTCCGTTACGGGGGCCCGGAGGCCATTGACGCGGCGGAGCGGTTCTTCCACCACGACAGCCTGAGCGTGATCGAGCAGCTGACCCGGCTGGCCTCCGGCGCCGACACCACTGCGACCGGCGTCCTCGTCGCCGCCCATTACGTGGACCTGGTGCGGCAGGTCCACGGGGAGGACTGGCCCGACTGGTTCCTCGCCATGCCGCGCGACGACGAGCACCACCCCTTCTTCCGTAAGCACCGGTCGACGGCGCTCGGCCTCCTCGTCGAGGGAGCCCTCGACGTGAGCAGCCGCGCCGCACGGGCACAGGCACTGCGTGACTTTCCCGCGGCGTCCCGGCGCGCCGTTCTGGCCAGCGTCCTTCACATGCACCACAACCGGCTGGCCGGTGTCCGGCGTGACGCGGAGCTGCGCTCGCTCGCGGTGGCCCGCGGCATGGCAGCCACCGAGCGGGACCGCAGGAGGAACCACCGATGAACACGACCGGCAGCCCGTCCGGGGCACCGCACCCGGCCACCTCGATGACCGTCGGTATGAGCCGAGAGGCCGTGGTCGCGGAGATCGCGGGGCGGGCCGAAGCGTGGACTCCACCGGCCGACCTGCCGATCGGGCTGGCGGGCGGTTCGGCCGGTACCGCCCTGCTGTTCGTCGAGCTCAGCAGGGACGATCCCGCGCTCAGGCCGACCGCTCACGCCCGGCTGGCCGCCGCGGCGAAGACGATCGGCTCCGCCCCGGGATCCGGGGGTCACGGCCTCTACGACGGCCTGGCGGGGCTGGCGTTCGCCATCAAGGCGGCCGTGCGCGCCCCCGGCGACTACGCCACCGTGCTGACCCAGCTGAACGCCGTCGTGCGCGACCGGCTCCAGCACATCCTCGACCTGGAACACGCCCGGATGGCGGACGGCACGGAGCCGGCGCCACGGGAGCGGTTCGACGTGATCAACGGCGCGAGTGGACTGGCCCGCTACTTCCTTGCCGAGCCGGCGGATCCGGAACCCGTCCGCGAGGTCCTGCGCTATCTCACCGCCCTGACCGAGCCGATCCGCCGCCACGGACACACGCTGCCCGGCTGGACCGCAACCCCCTGGCCGAGCCGGGAGACGGACGGCGACCAGATCGATCTGGGCCTGGGGCACGGCGCCGCGGGCCCGCTGGCCCTGCTGTCCCTGTGCTGGACCCGGGGCATCAGGGTGCCGGACCAGGACACCGCCATCCTGCGCATCGCCGAGTGGCTGATGAGTTGGCGGCAATCCGACGACAGCGGCCCCTACTGGCCCGCGCTGTTCCCGGCCCAGGAGGAACTCGCCGAACACCGTGCGCCGCGGCCCCCGCACCGCCCCAGCTGGTGCTACGGCACACCGGGCGTGGCACGGGCGATGCAGCTCGCCGGCGCCGCGCTGGGCGAGGAGGAGTGGGTGCGCTCGGCGACGGACGCCATGCACGCCGTCCACCGCCGCCCCGGCGGTCTCACCGACCTGACGGACCCGGGCCTGTGCCACGGCCTGGCCGGTCTTGCCTACATCACCCGCGTCATCGCCTCCGACCTCCAGGACCCGGCCCTGACCGGCCACGCGGACGCCCTCACCGAACGCCTGCGCGCGGGCTTCGCCCCGGACACGGCCTTCGGCTACCCCACTGTGACGCATCCGGCCCCCTATGACGCCCCCACGTTCCTGGAAGGCGCCGCGGGAGTGGCTCTCGCTCTCCACCGACCCGACACACCACCACACTGGGACGCGGCCCTCATGCTGTCCTGACCCCTCGGCCCTGACCCCTCGATCCGCCTTTCGTGGACCATGAAGCGATCCACGAAGACGCCGGAACTCCTCCCTCCCCGGTCCGAATACTGAACGGGTACGACCGCGAGTGACAGGAGGCACTCCGATGGGACGCGGACGCTTTCTCAGCCGGACGACAGCGGCGGGCGGGGCGGCCATCGCCGCCGGGCCACTCACGGCCACCGCCGTGAACACCAGAACGGCGACGGCCGCGCCACGGCGGAGCGGACCGCTGCGCGTGCACATCGCGTTGTTCGACGCGCGGGACGGTCTGGACCGCCTCCTCCTCGTAGCCCGCCACCCGCGCATGGCGTGGTCCTCCCTGCCCGGGCACGGTGAACATCACGCCCGGGCCGTACGTACCGCCACGTGTGACACACCTGGTGAACAAACCTGGTGACCGGTGAGGAGGGCTCGGGTGTCCGCCCCTTTGACGAGGAGAGATACCGTGAACGCACATCATCTGCCGTCCCGCCCGCGACCACGGCGGATCGGCGCCCTGGCCTTCGCCACGTCGGCACTCGTCCTCACCACGGCCGCCCCCGCCCTGGCCCACACCGAAGTGAGCACCTCCGACTCCCGCGCCCTGGCGAAGAACGTCACGCTGACGTTCGAGTCGGAGGCGGAGGCCGAGAAGGCCGGCTTCACCGAGATCCGGACCGTCCTGCCCAAGGGCATCGGCCCCGGCGACGTGGAACTGAAACAGGCCCCGAAGGGCTGGAAGTTGAAGCGCACCGATGACGGCCACACCGTCGGCGGCCCGGCGCTCGCGCTCGGCGAGAACGCCGAACACAGCGTCGTGGTGAGGCAGTTGCCCGATGCCACGTCGCTGGCCTTCAAGACCGTCGACACCTACGAAGGCGGCAAGGTGTCCCGCTGGATCAAGGTGGCCCCAGAGGGCGAGCCGAAGCCGGAGAATCCCGCCCCGCTGCTGAGGGTCGAGTCCGCGGCCGCCGGCGGCGCCCCGACCGCCTCGCCCTCGGCCTCCCCGCGGCCGGAGAGCGAGGCGCCGGACTCGGACGGCAAGTCGCCCTCGAAGGCAGCGACCTCGGACGACGGGTCCCCGTGGCCCGCCGTGGGAGTCATCATCGGCGTCTGTCTGGTCGCCCTGGCCGGAGGTTTCGTGCTGTTCCAGCAGCGGCGCGGCTCGGGCACCGAATGAGCCAAGGCGGCGTCCCGCCGCGCCGACGGCCCCGCGCCCCGGGTTTGCTGTCCGGCCGAGTGGTAACGCGGTGGACATGACCGAGAAGAAGAACGCACACACAAGTGTCAGGAGCGCCAACGCGCACGCGAAGGCGACCACCACCAAGGCCAAGGAGACGACAGCAAAGGCCAAGGACACCGCGGGCGAGGCGGAGACCACGGCGAAGACCGCCGTCGCGAGCGCCGCGACGACGGCCGCGCACACCGCTCATATCGCCGCCGACAAGGCCTATGTGGCTGCCGAGAAGGCCGTGGCCACGGGTCGTACCGTGGCGGCCGAGGCCCCCAAGAAGGCGGCCGCGGCGGCCGGTTCGGCCTGGATGGCGCTCAAGGCGCGGAAGGTCCAGGCAGCCGTCGCCGGTGCGGGGGCCGCCGCGGCGGGCGCCACCGCGGTGGTCCTGCGCAGGCGCGCCGCACGTCGCCGCCGCCCGCTCGCACGGCTGACCGGTGGCCGGCTCGGCGTCTGAGGACCGCCGTCGGCGTACGCGGCCTCTTTCCCACCGCGCCGGCCACCGCCGCCGGCCCCTGACCTTCCGGCCACCGGCTGGGGCTACTCGGCCGCCCAGGTCGCCGGCAGCTCGTGGACACCGTAGAACGAGGTGTTCTCCCGGTACCGGATCTCCTCCGGGGCCACCGCCAGACGCAGGCTGGGGAACCTGGCGAGCAACCGTTGCAGGAGCACCTTCAGTTCAACCCTCGCCAACTGCTGGCCCAGACACTGATGCACACCGTGTCCGAACGCGAGATGGGAGGCGTGCGGCCGGTCGAGGGCGAGGCGGTCGGGGTCGGCGAAGCGCTCGGGGTCCCGATTGGCGGTGGACACCAGACCGGCCACCATCTCGCCCTTCGCGATGGGATGACCGTTGATCACGGCGTCCTCGGTGGCGGTGCGCACGGTGCCGAAGTTGTTGACCGGGAAGTAGCGGAGAAACTCCTCTACGGCGTCGTCGAGCAGGTCGGGATTCTCACGCAGCCGGGTCAATTGCTCAGGGTCCTCGAACAGCGCCAGCATGCCGAGGCCGATCAGGTTCTCCACGGGTTCATGACCGGCGAAAATGATGGTCATGGCGATGCCGACCACCTCCTCGTCGGTCAGCGCCCCGCCCTCGACCTCGCCATGCAGCATCCTGCTGATCATGTCGTCCGCGGGCTCGGCCCGCTTGGCGCGTACGAATCCGCGCATCTCGTCCCACCACGCGGTCGCCATCGCGCCGACGGCCTGGTCGTCGCCGCCGGTCTCCCTGAGCGTGCGTACCTCGTGGTCGAACTTCTGGTGGTAGGTGTACGGCACTCCGAGAATTTCGGAGATCACCATCGCGGGCACCGGGTTGGCATAGGCCGCCACGAGATCGGCGCTCGTGCCCATCGCCTCCATGGCGTCGAGGTGCTGGTCGGCCAGCCGCTCGATCCGGCCGGTCAGTTCGCGCGCACCGCGTACCGAGAACTCGGCGGTGAGCGTGCGGCGGTAGCGGGTGTGGTCCGGCGGATCCATGGAGAAGAAGAAGCCCGCCGGTATCTCCGGGCTCATCGCCGGGAACGGCACCCTGGAGCCGCTGAACCGGGAGTCCGCCAGCATGGCCCTGATGTCGTCGTGCTTGGTCAGAAACCACATCACCAGGCCGCCGGGCAGCTCCAGTTTGCCCAGTTCACCCGCGTCCCGCAGTCGGCGGTGGTTCTCCGGAGGGTCGTACGGACAACGCCGTTCGGCCTTCACGGTCCCGGGAAGGGGCAAGGTCTCGCTCACTGTTGACTCCCTCGTATGTGCCTCAGGGGCGGATGGTGCGTCAGGGACGATGCGGTGTGTCCGCTCGTATGTGGTCATGGATGTGTGGTCATGGATGTGTGGTCATGGATGTGTGGTCATGGATGATCCGTCCGCTCGATCCATTTCGCGGACAGATCCTGGAGCAGGGTCGAGATCCGCACCCGTGCCGCGCTTGCCGGGTCGAGGTCGAGGATCGACTCGTCGAGTTTGTTGAGCTCTTCGAGCACGAGAATGGCGGCCGCCGCGTCGTCCGGCAGCATTTCGGTACGCAGATGGCGGGCGAGTTCGACGGCCGTGGGGTGGTCGAAGGTGAGGCTGGCGGGCAGTTCGAGCCGGGTGGCCCGGGTCAGTTGGTTTCGCAGCTTCACGGCCGCCACCGAGTCGAAGCCCATATCGACGAAACCCCGGTCCGGGTCGACCATGGCGGCATCCGGATGGCCGAGGACCGTCGCGACCTGGTCGCGGACCAGCTCCAGCAGGATCTCCTCCTGCTCGTCCTCCGACCGCCCGGCCAGCCGCTCCAGCAGTGTGGTCGCGGACACCTCGGCCGCCACGGGTTGATCCACCGGCCGCTGGGCCGGTTCGGTGCGGGCCGGGACCGCTGCCGCGGTGGTGACCCGGACCGCCTCCCCGGGCCCGGCGCATGCCGCGTCGAACAGGGCGAGGCCCAGGTCGGTGGAGACGGAGACCGCGGGCAGTCCCAGGGCCCGCCGGTATGCGGCCAGCGCGTCGGCGTACGCGGGGGTCAGTGTCCCGTCGGCGGAGGTGAGCAGCACAAAGCGGTCCAGCTCCAGGTCCCGCGTGGCAAGGTGCAGATTCCACGCCGCCTCAAGCCCCGACCGCAGCCGTGCCCGCAGGATTTCCGGGGTGAGTGCGTGGGCCGGTGTCCGCTCCGGGTCCGCGGCCGCGGTGTGCACCACGCTCCGCAGCCGCGGAATCGTCTCCAGCAGCCCTGCCAGCGCCTGACGGTCCGCCGGATCGCATGGGGCGAGCCGGACCGTCGCGCCGAGGGCTTCCAGCCCGGCCGTGTCGCCGTTCCGGGCCGTGTCGCCCTCCCCGGCCACGACCAGGTCGTTCACGCCTCGCTCGACGATCAGGTGCCGGGCCACGTCCATGGCCGACCCGCCGGTCACCAGCACCGTGCCCGGCCCCCAGACGGGCGGGTTCTGCTCGGTGACCGCCGCCGCGGCCAGCTCGGGTACCAGCACCGCCGACGCCCGGACCGCGATCCGGCCCTTCCCCACGGCCACCGCGGCGGGCAGCAGACGCAGATCGCACGCATCGGTGTCGACAAGTGTGATCCGTCCCGCGTGGGCCGCCTGGACGCCCTCGACCAGCGACCACACCGCGGCCGCGGCCAGGTCCTCGACCTCCTCACCGGACGCCACGGCGAGCGCGCGCCCGGTCACCAGCACCAGACGTGCGGGGGTGAAGCGTTCCTCGTCCAGCCACGTCCGTACGGCAGCGGCGGTCCGGAGGGCCACCTCGGACGCCGTCGCGCCCTCGGACACGCACGGGAGGAGCACGACGTCCGGCACATCCTCGATGGCCGCCAGGTCCGGATACACCGCGACCGGCGCGCCGAGCGTGTCCGGCTTCCAGGCGTCCGGGTCGCCGACGAGCCCCCACCGGACAAGGCCGAGGTCCGGTTCGGACGGCGCAGCACACACCGTCCACGCCGTCCTGAACAGTGATGCGTTGGCCTGCCGCAGCCGCTGCCCGGATACCGGGCGCAGCACCAGCGAGTCCACCGACAACACGGGAGTACCGGCGGTGTCGGCCGCCTGGAGCGAGACCGTGTCCGGGCCGGTGGGCGCGAGGGTGACCCGCAGTCTCGTGGCACCCTCCGTGTGCAGGGTGATCCCCGTCCAGGAGAACGGCAGATGGGTCCGCTCGGGCTCGGTGACCAGCCCGGCCAGCGCCTCCGCGCACAGGGCCCGGTCGAGCAGGGCGGGATGCAGGGTCCATCGCCCGGCCTTGGCCCCGGAGGTCTCCGGCAGCTCGATGTCGAGGAAGACCTCGTCGCCGCGGCGCCACGCCGGTGTCCCGGTGGACTCCAGCGGGCGGGCGCCGGTGGGCGGCCAGCTCTCGGTGTGCGACGCCGGCGCGGGCGGCTGATCCGCGCCGAGGACGGCGGTGGCGTGGCGGACCCACCGCCGGTCCCGGCGGCAGTAGACGGTGACCGGGCGGCGGCCGGACTCGTCCGCGTCACGGACGGACACCTGCACCTCGGCCCCGCCCCGTTCGGGGAGGACAAGGGGTTCATGGAGGGTGAGTTCGTCCACCGTCCGGCAGTCGAACTGAAGCCCCGCCTGGAGCACCAGCTCCAGGAAGCCGGCCGCCGGGAACAGGGGCACGCCCAGGGCCCGCCGACCGGTCGGCCAGGAGTGCGCGTCGGCGGAGATACGGCCGGTGAGGAGGACACCGTCCGCGTCCGGCAGCGGCACCGTCGCACCGACCAGCGGATGGTCCAGCGCGCCGAGCCCGAGACCGGCCGCGTCGCCGGGGGTACGGGAGGGCTCCAGCCAGAACCGGGAGCGCTGGAAGGCGTAGGTCGGCAGCTCGACCCGCCGGGTGCCGGGGAAGACGGCGGCCCAGTCCAGCTCCACCCCGCGGGTGTGCAGTTGGCCGAGGGCGGTGGTGACCGTGACCGGCTCGGGCCGGTCGGCGCGCAGGGTGGGGATGAACTCGGCGTCGGCCCCGGTGACCTGGGCCTGCGCCAGGGCGGTGAGGGTGCCGTCCGGTCCGAGTTCGAGGAAGGTGCCGGTGCCGAGCTCCCGCAGCCGGTCCAGCCCGTCGGAGAACCGCACCGTCTCACGCACCTGCCGCACCCAGTACGCGGGAGAGCACAGCTCCTCCCCCGCCACCGAGCCCGTGAGGTCCGAGACCACCGGTATCCGCGGGGTGCGGAAGTCCACGGTGCCGAGCACCTCGGCGAACGCGGTGAGCATCTCGTCCATCAGCGGTGAGTGGAAGGCGTGGCTGACCCGCAGCCATCGCGTCTTCACCCCACGGGCGGCCATTGCCTCGGCCACGCCGTTCACCGCGTCCTCGTCCCCGGACACCACGACCGACGACGGTCCGTTCACGGCCGCAAGGGCGACCCGGTCGGTCAGGAACGGCCGTGCCTGGTCCTCCGGTACGGCCAGGGCCACCATCGCGCCGCCCGGGGGCAGCGCGCCCATGAGGCGGCCCCGGGCCGCGACCACCTTGGCGGCGTCCTCCAGCGACCAGAGGCCGGCCACATACGCT
This sequence comes from Streptomyces violaceusniger Tu 4113, assembly GCF_000147815.2. Classification (NCBI taxonomy): domain Bacteria; kingdom Bacillati; phylum Actinomycetota; class Actinomycetes; order Kitasatosporales; family Streptomycetaceae; genus Streptomyces; species Streptomyces violaceusniger. The sequence continues at coordinate 6,122,503 of NC_015957.1, forward strand.
GCGGCCAGCTCTCCGACGGAGTGGCCCAGCAGATAGTCCGGGCGCACACCCCAGGAGGACACCAACCGGAACAACGCCACCTCGAGGGCGAACAGGCCCGCCTGCGCATACGCGGTGGCGTCCAGCGCGCCGGTGGCGTCGGACACCACCTCGTCGAGCGGACGGTCCAGATACGGGTCGAGCGCGGCGCAGACCTCGTCCCACGCCACCGCGAACACCGGGAACGTCTCGTACAACTCCCGTCCCATACGGGGGCGTTGCGCACCCTGGCCCGCGAAGAGCAGGGCCACCCGGCCGGGGCCCGCGGTGCCCAGGACCACGCCCGGCGTGGGCTCGCCGGCCGCCAGCGCGGCCAGTCCGTCCAGCAGCTCCGCCCGGTCCGCGCCGACCACCGCGGCGCGGTGCGAGAGCGCCGAACGGGTGGTGGCCAGCGACCAGCCCACGTCCACCGGGTCGGGTCCGGGGTGCGCGGCCAGGAAGGACCGCAACCGGGCGGCCTGCGCCCGCAGTCCGTGCTCGCCCCGGCCGGACAGCACCCATGGCAGCACCGCCGGGGCGGGCTCGGGTGCCGGGGCGGGCTCGGGTGCCGGGGCGGGCTCGGGTGCCGGCTCCGGATCGGCCCCCGGCTCCGCGGGGGGCTGTTCGAGGATCACATGGGCGTTGGTCCCGCTCACCCCGAAAGAGGACACCCCGGCCCGGCGGACGCGGGAGACCGACGGCCACTCCACGGGCTCGGTCAGCAGCTCCACCGCACCGGCCGACCAGTCCACATGGGTCGACGGCTGGTCCAGGTGGAGGGTCCGGGGCAGCATCTCGTGCCCCATCGCCAGCACCATCTTGATCACACCGGCCACCCCAGCGGCCGACTGGGTGTGCCCGATGTTCGACTTGATGGAACCCAGCAGCAGCGGGCGTTCGCGCTTCTGCCCGTAGGTGGCCAGCAGCGCCTGTGCCTCGATCGGGTCGCCCAGACTGGTGCCGGTGCCGTGTGCCTCCACCGCGTCCACGTCCGAGGTGGCCAGCCCGGCGCCGGCCAGCGCGGCCCGGATCACCCGCTGCTGCGAGGGTCCGTTCGGCGCGGTCAGGCCGTTCGAGGCGCCGTCCTGATTGACGGCGGAGCCCCGTACGACCGCGAGGACCCGATGGCCGTTGCGGCGGGCGTCGGACAGCCGTTCCAGCAGCAGCAGGCCGACGCCTTCGCCCCAGCCGGTGCCGTCCGCCGCGTCGGCGAACGCCTTGCAGCGGCCGTCGGCGGCCAGTCCGCGCTGCCGGGAGAACTCCACGAAGATGCCCGGGTTCGCCATCACCGTCACCCCGCCGGCCAGGGCGAGGGAGCACTCGCCGGACCGCAGCGCCTGCGCCGCCAGGTGCAACGCCACCAGCGACGACGAGCAGGCGGTGTCCACGGTGACCGCCGGCCCTTCCAGACCGAAGGTGTACGAGAGCCGGCCGGAGACCACGCTGCCGGCGCCACCGGTCAGGAAATAGCCCTCGGACCCCTCGGCCGCCTGGCCGGCTCCCGTTCCGTAGCCCTGCGATGCGGCGCCGACGAACACCCCGGTCTGGCTTCCCTTCAGCGACGCCGCCGGGATACCGGCCCGCTCCACCGCCTCCCAGGCCACCTCCAGCAGCAGCCGCTGCTGCGGATCCATCGCCAGCGCCTCACGCGGCGAGATCCCGAAGAACCCGGCGTCGAACTCCCCCGCGTCGTAGACAAAGCCACCGGCGCGGACGTACGAGGTTCCCGTGCTGTCCGGATCGGCGCTGTACAGGCCGTCCAGGTCCCAGCCGCGGTCGTCGGGCAGATCCGAGACCGCGTCACGCCCGGTGTCCAGCAGTTCCCACAGCTCCTCGGGCGAGGTCACCCCGCCCGGATAGCGGCAGGCCATCCCGACGATCACGACCGGGTCGTGGCCGGTGGCCGCCGGGGCGGCGGGCGGCGGCACGGCCTCGTCGACGGTGCCGTCCAGTTCCCGGAGGAGACGACCGGCCAGGACCGCCGGTGTCGGGTAGTCGAAGATCGCGGTGGCCGGCAGTCCGACCCCGGTGGCGGTGCGCAGCCGGTTGCGCAACTCGACGGCCGTGAGCGAGTCGAATCCGGTCTCCGCGAAGGTACGCGCCGTGTCGACATCGGCGGGGGTGCCGTGTCCCAGCACGGTCGCCACATGCGTACGGACCAGGTCGAGCACATGCTGTTCGCGCTCGACCACCGGCATCGCGGTCATCCGGTCGCGCAGTGACGACGCGTCTTCGCCCGAGCCCGCGCCGGTCGCGCGGCGGATCGGCGCGCGGACCAGACCGTGGAAGAGCGCGGGCAGCGCACCGGCATCGGCCTGCGCTCGCAGTGCCGCGGCGTCCAGCGGTGTCGCCAGCACGACCGCCTCGGTGGCCGCCCTGGCGCTGTCCAGGAGGCGGAGCCCCTGATCGGTGGCGAGGGGAGTGGCACCGGCCCTCGCCATCCGGGCGAGATCCCGGTCCGACAGGTGGCCGGTCATCCCACTGCGTTCGGCCCACAGTCCCCATGCCACGGAGACACCCGGCAGCCCGGCGGCGCGGCGATGCGCCATCAGCGCGTCCAGCCAGGCATTCGCCGCCGCGTAGGCGCCCTGTCCCGGGCTGCCCAGAACACCCGCGGCCGAGGAGAACACCACGAATTCCGCCAGCTCACGACCGGCCGTCAGCTCGTGCAGATGCCATGCGGCGTCCACCTTCGGCCGCAGGACCTCGCGCACCCGCTCCGCGGTGAGCGACTCCACCACCCCGTCGTCGAGCACGCCCGCGGTGTGCACCACCATCCGCAGACCGGGCATGGTGTCCAGCAGCCGGGCCAGCTCGTCCCGATCGGCCACATCACAGGCCACCACCCGCACCTGGGCACCCGATTCCCGCAGGGCGGCGGCGAGTTCGGCCGCGCCCGGGGCGTCCGGCCCCCGCCGTCCGGCCAGGACGACGTCCCGTACCCCGTGCCGTTCGACCAGGTGACGGGCGACCAACCCGCCCAGGGTGCCGGTGCCGCCGGTGATGAGCACGGTGTCCCGCTCCCGCAGCGGCTGCGGAACGGAGAGCACCAGCTTGCCGATGTGGCGCGCCTGCGAGAGGAAACGCAGCGCGTCGCCCGCCCGCCGGACGTCCCAGAACCGGGTCGGCAGCGGAGTGAAGACCCCCTGCTCGAAGAGCGACACCAGCAACTGGAGCAGTTCCCCGATCCGGTCGGGGCCCGCGTCCATGAGATCGAACGCCTGGTAGCGCACCCCGTGCTCGGCGGCGACGCGCTCACCGTCGCGGATGTCGGTCTTGCCCATCTCCAGGAAACGGCCACCGTCGGCGAGCAGACCGAGCGACGCGTCCACGTACTCGCCCGCGAGCGAGTTCAGCACCACGTCCACCCGGTCGAAGCGCTCGGCGAACTCCAGAGTACGAGAGGAGGCGATCCGGTCGTCGGCCACTCCGCCGGCGCGCAGCGTGTCCCACTTCCCCGGGCTCGCGGTGGCGTACACCTCAGCGCCGAGCCAGCGGGCCACCTGCGTCGCGGCCATGCCCACCCCGCCCGCGGCCGAGTGCACCAGCACCGATTCACCGGACCGGAGACCGGCCAGGTCCATCAAGCCGTACAGGGCGGTCAGGAACACCACCGGCGTCGCCGCCGCGTCGGCGAACGACCAGCCTTCCGGCAGCCGCGCCAGCAAACGGTGATCGGTCAGCGCCACGGGGCCGAACGCGCCGGAGAACAGGCCCATCACCCGGTCACCGGGGGTCAGGCCGGACACGCCGGGACCGATGTCGAGCACCACCCCGGCGCCCTCGCTGCCGATGACGTCCTGGCCGGGGATCATGCCGAGGGCGACCACGACGTCCCGGAAGTTCACCCCGGCCGCGTGCATCGCCACCCGCACCTGTCCGGCGCCGAGGACATCGGCGGCTTCCGGACAGGGGACGGCGGCCAGATTCTCCAGCGTGCCCTGGCTGGTGACGTCCATCCGCCACGGCGTCCCGTCCCCGTCGGCCGGGATGGTGGCCGGCGGGGTGAGCGGAGCCAGCCGAGGCGTCAGGACACGGCCACGGCGCAGCGCGAGATGCGGATGGCCGGCTGCCACCGCGGCGGCCAGCACCGTACCGGAATCCTGGTGGCCGTCGTGGTCGACGAGGACGAAGCGGTCCGGATGCTCGGCCTGCGCGCTGCGCAGCAGGCCCCAGACCGCCGCCGCGCCGAGGTCTTCGACGTTCTCGCCGGGAGCGGTCGACACCGCGCCACGTGTCAGCACGGCCAGCCGCGACCGGGCGCAGCGCTCGTCGGCGAGCCACCGCCGTATCGCCGTCAGCGCCCGGGCGACGACGGTGGACACCGCGTCACCGGCCGACTCGCAGCGCAGCACCACGACGTCGGGTACGGGGGTGTCCGGTCCCAGGTCGTCTCCCAGGGCGCATCCCAGGGCGTCGAACTCCACCGGCGCCTCGGCGGCCATGGTGGTCGGCAGCGGCGTCTCGCCCCAGTCCACGCGGTACAGCGCGTCCTGGTCCATGCCCCGGGGGTCCGCGATCTGACGACCGGACAGCGGACGCAGCGCCAGCGACGCCACGGACAGCACCGGCGCGCCCGCCGGATCGGCCACCTCCAGCGACACCGCGTCCGGACCGGCCGGGGACACCACCACGCGGATGGCGGAGGCGCCGACCGCGTGCAACGCCACTTTGCTCCAGGAGAACGGCAGATACGCCTGGCCGGGTTCGGTGAGGAAACGGCCGAGCCCCACTCCGTGCAGGGCGGCGTCGAGCAGGGCCGGATGCGCACCGCACCGGGCCGCCACGTCCTGTGCCGTCGGCTCCAGCGTCACCTCGGCGTATATCTCGTCGTCACGTGTCCACGCGGCACGCAGCCCTTGGAAAGCGGGGCCGTATCCGTGGCCGCGCTCCGCCATCGCCTGGTACATCCCCGAGACGTCGACGGACCGCGCGCCCTCGGGCGGCCACACCTCCAGGGACCGGAACGGCGCGGTGGCGCCCGGGGCGTCCGTGCCGCCGAGGGTCCCCGAAGCGTGCAGCAGCCACTCCCCGGCGCGGCACGAGTGCACCGTGACCGGCCTGCGGCCCGACTCGTCCGCGGCGGAGACGGCCACCTGCACCTGGACGCCGCCCTGATCCGGCACCACCAGCGGGGCCTGGAGGGTGAGCTCCTCCACCACCGGATGGCCGAAGTGCTGACCGGCCTGCAGCGCGAGCTCGACGAAGCCCGTGCCGGGGAAGACCACCGTGCCCCGCACCCTGTGGTCCGCCAGCCAGGGCTGTCCGGCCAGGGAGAGCAGTCCGGTCAGCACACCGCCCTCGGTCCCGGGCAGCGGCAGCACCGCGCCCAGCAGGGGGTGCTCGATATCGCCGAGCCCCAGACCCGACGCCTGGGTCACCGGCCGCACGGGTTCGAGCCAGAAGCGTTCCCGCTGGAAGGCGTAGGTGGGGAGGTCGACCGTCCGGGCGCCTGCGAAGAGCGGACGCCAGTCCACGTCGACGCCGCGGGTGTGGAGGTCTGCGAGGGCGGTGAGGAAACGGGCGGGACCGCCGTCGTCGCGGCGCAGCGATCCGGTCACGACGATGCCGGTGTCGACGGCGTCGGCGGTGTCCTGGATGCCGACGGTCAGCACGGGGTGCGGGCTCACCTCGACGAACGCGGTGTGGCCCTGCCCCATCAGGGTTTCGAGGGTGCTCTGGAATTCCACCGTGTGCCGAAGGTTGCGGTACCAGTAGTCGGCGTCGAGTGCGCGGGGGTCGGTGAGCCGTCCGGTCACCGTCGAGTGGAACGCGATCTGCCCGGCGCCCGGCCGGACCGGCGCCAGCGCCTCCGCCAGCTCCTCCCGGATCTCCTCCACCTGTGGGGAGTGCGAGGCGTAGTCCACCGGGATCCGCTTGGCCTCAGGGAACTCCGCGAGCACCGCGTCCAGCACCTCGACCGCACCGGACACCACGGTGGACGCCGGACCGTTCACCGCCGCGACCGACAGCCCGGGGCGGTCGCGGAGCCGGTCGGCGGGCACGGGGACCGACACCATCCCGCCCTGGCCCGACAGGGCCAGCAGCGCCTTGCTCCGCAAGGCCACCACCCGCGCTCCGTCTGCCAAGGTCAGGCCGCCCGCCACACACGCCGCCGCGATCTCACCTTGTGAGTGACCCACCACCGCCGACGGCACCACACCGTACGAACGCCACAGCTCGGCCAACGACACCATCACCGCCCACAACACCGGCTGCACCACATCGACACGGCCCAGTGCTCGTTCATCCGCCAGCACATCGAACAGCGACCAGTCGGCGAACGGGGCCAGCGCATCGGCACATTCACGCATCCGCCCCGCGAACACCGGCGAGGACTCCATCAGTTCCAACGCCATGCCGACCCACTGCGACCCCTGACCCGGGAAGACGAACACCACCTCGCGCCCGGGCTGGGCGGCGCCGCCGGTCTCGATGGCGTCCAGCCCCCGTCGTAGCTCCGCGAGGTCCGTACCCACCACCACGGCACGGTGCAACTGAAGCGAACGGCCGGCCACCAGCGTCCATCCGACATCGGCGGGATCCAGCTCCGGATGGGCATCGATGAAGGACGTGAGGCGCTCGACCTGGCCCCTCAGCCCGGCTTCGCCGGCACCTGACAGCACCCACGGCAGGGGCAGCGCCGTCCGGTGCTGGTCGGACAGCCGCTCGGGGGCCGACTCCGGCGACGACCCGGACGCCGACTCCGGCAACGGCCCGGGCACCGGCTCCGGCCCGTCCACCACATCCGGCCGGACCGCCACCGGCCCCTGCTCGACGATCACATGGGCGTTGGTGCCGCTGACCCCGAACGAGGACACGCCCGCCCGGCGCGGAGCGCCGCCCCGTGGCCACTCCCTCGCTTCGACGAGCAACGCGACCTGGCCCGCCGTCCAGTCCACATGAGGCGAGGGCTCGTCGACATGCAGGGTTCGCGGCAGTACACCGTGCCGCATGGCCATGACCATCTTGATCACACCGGCCACACCGGCGGCCGCCTGCGTGTGCCCGATGTTCGACTTCACCGAGCCGAGCCACAGTGGCTGGTCCTCGGGCCGTTCCTGACCGTATGTGGCGAGCAGCGCGTGTGCCTCGATCGGGTCGCCGAGGCTGGTACCGGTACCGTGCGCCTCCACTACGTCGATGTCGGTGGCGGACAGGCGGGCGTTCGCCAGCGCTTGGCGAATCACCCGCTGCTGCGACGGACCGTTCGGCGCCGTCAGGCCGTTGGAGGCACCGTCCTGGTTGACTGCGGAACCACGCATGACTGCCAGCACCCGGTGGCCGTTCCGCTCGGCGTCGGACAGCCGCTCCACCAGGAGCATGCCGGCACCTTCGCCCCAGCCGGTGCCGTCCGCCGCCGCCGCGAACGCCTTGCAACGGCCATCGGCCGCCAGTGCGCGCTGGCGGGAGAATTCCAGGAAGGCCGCCGGGGTGGCCATGACCGTCGCGCCACCGGCCAACGCCAAGGAGCATTCGCCGGAACGCAGGGCCTGCGCGGCGAGATGCAGTGCGACCAGCGACGACGAGCAGGCGGTGTCCACAGTGACCGCCGGGCCCTCGAGGCCGAAGGTGTACGCCAGCCGGCCCGAGGCGACGCTGGCGGCGCTGCCCGTGCCCAGATAGCCCTCCGCGCTCTGCGGGGCCCCGCTCGCCAGGGCGGCGTAGTCCTGGCCGTTGGTCCCGATGAACACGCCGGTCCGGCTGCCCTTGAGCGTGGCCGGGGACATATGGGCTCGCTCGAACGCCTCCCAGGCGACCTCCAGCAGCAGCCGCTGCTGCGGATCCATGGCGATCGCCTCACGCGGCGAGATCCCGAAGAACCCCGGGTCGAACGCGGCCGCGTCATCGAGGAAGCCGCCCGCCCGGACGTAGGAGGAGCCAGGGTGGCCGGGATCCGGGTCGTACAGCTCGGCCAGGTTCCAGCCACGGTCCGCCGGGAACTCCGACACGGCGTCGCGGCCGTCGGCCAGCAGCCCCCACAGGTCCTCCGGCGAGCTCACCCCGCCGGGGAAGCGACAGCTCATCCCGATGATGGCGATCGGTTCGTCGTCCACCGGGCGTGGCGCCACCGGGACCGGCGTCCGGTCGGCCAGGCCCAGCGCCTCCCGGCACACATGCTCGGCGAGCGCCACCGGGGTGGGGTAGTCGTAGATCACGGAAGCCGGGAAGCGTGCCCCGGTGGCCGCGGTGAGCCGGTTCCGCAGCTCGACCGCGGTGAGCGAATCGAAGCCGATTTCCTGGAAGGGCCGGGCCGGGTCGATCGCCTCGGATGCCGCGTGGCCCAGTACGGCGGCCACATGCGTGCGGACGAGGTCCAGCACGGTGGCCGTCCGTTCCCGCTCGGCCATGGCCTCCAGGCGGGTGGCGAACGCGTCGGCCGCCCCGCTGCCGGCCGACCCGGCCGGCAGAGATACGTCCCTGAGCAACTCCCTCAGCAGTGGGCTCGGCCGCGAGGCGGTGAGCCGCGCCCCGAAGGTCGCCCAGTCGATATCGGCCACCATCACCGTGGTTTCGTCAGCGGCCAGCACCAGCCCCAGGGCGGAGAGCGCCGACTGTGGATCCATGCCCTGCGACCGCGCCACTCCCGCGGCCATACCGGAATCGGCCCAGGCTCCCCAGGCCACCGATGTGGCCACCAGTCCCTCGGCCCGGCGCCGCTGGGCCAGTCCGTCCAACGCCGCGTTGGCCGCCGCATAGCTTCCCTGGCCCGGATTGCCCACGGTCCCGGCGGCCGAGGAGAACAACACGAAGGCGTCGAGGCCGGTGTCACGGGTCAATTCGTGAAGATGGCGTGCGCCGTCGGCCTTGGCCCGCATCACGTCGCGGATCCGCTCCGGGGTCAGCGATTCGAGCACACCGTCGTCGAGGACACCCGCCGCATGCACCACGGTACGCAGATCCGGAATCGTCCCCAGGAGAGCGGCGAGCGCCTCGCGATCGGCGACGTCGCACGCCACCACGCGCACCCGGTCCCCCAGTTCGGCCACCAACTGCGCGACGCCGGCTGCCTCGGACCCCCGGCGGCTCGTCAGCACGATCCGCTCCAGGCCGGTATCCGCCAACCAGCGCGCCACATGACGGCCCAGTGCCCCTGTACCGCCCGTCACCAGTGCGGTGCCCCGACCGCGCCATGCGGCCGACACCGCGGCGGTCGGTTCCGCCCTCGTCAGACGGGCGGCCCACGTCCCGGTGGCACGGATGGCGATCTGATCCTCACCGGTGTGCCCGGCGAGGATGGCGGCCAGCGCCTCCCCTGCGTGATCGTCCATGACCATCGGCAGATCGATCAGGCCGCCCCAACGATCCGGATGCTCCAGGCCGATCACGCGGCCCAGCCCCCAGACTCCGGCCTGGTCAGGATCCACCACGTCTCCGTCCGCCACGGAGACCGCGCCCCGGGTGACGCACCACAACGGCGCGTCGACCCCGGCGGCCACGAGGTTCTGCAGCAGCGACACCGTCGCCTCGACGGACAGCAGCGACACCACACCCGCGACCGCCACATCGCCCGGCTCCACCGCCGCCACGACCCGGACATCCGCTCCGGCCGACCGCAGCACGATGGCCACATCGTCGCCGTCAGTACGGTCGGTACCGTCAGCACCCGGCTCGACCACGACCAGCCAGGTCCCCGTCAGCACCTCCCCGGACGGCACACCCGTGACCGGCGTCCAGCCAAGCCGGTAACGCCAACCGTCGACCACCGACTGTTCCTGCTGTGCCCGCCGCCACGACGCCAAGGCAGGCAACGCGGCGCTCAACGGCTGTTCCTCGTCAACGCCCAGCGCCTGCGTATCACCACGCTCGACCGCGTCCCAGAACGCCGCGTCAACGGCGCTGGTCGCGGGCTGGACCGAGGACGACTCCAGCCAGAACCGCTGCCGTTGGAAGGCATAGGTGGGGAGATCGACCCGCCGACCACCGGGGAACACCGCCGCCCAATCGACCTGGATGCCCCGGACAAACAGCCCGCCCAAAGCTTCCATGGCCGCGGTCGGCTCCGGACGATCCGGACGCAGTACGGCCAGTCCGTCGCCATCGGCCAGTGCGGTCAATGTGCCGTCGGGTCCCAGCTCCAGGAAGGAACCGACACCCAGCCCACGGAGTGTGTCGAGTCCGTCGGCGAACCGGACGGTCTCCCGCACATGACGCACCCAGTACTCCGGCGAGCACAACTCCTCACCCGCCACCACACCCGACACATTCGACACCACTGGCAAGCTCGGGGCCCGGAACTCCACCCCTCGCAGCACCTCACCAAACTCCGCCAGCATCCCGTCCATACGCGACGAATGAAACGCATGACTCACCCGCAACCACCGCGTCCGCACCCCCCGACCAGCCAACACACCCGCGATCTCAGCGACCTCATCCTTATCCCCCGAGATCACCACCGACTCAGGACCATTCACCGCCGCAACAGCCACACCCCCGGTCAACAGCGGCCGCACCTCATCCTCCGACACCGCCACCGAAACCATCGCCCCACCCGACGGCAACGCCTGCATCAAACGACCCCGAGCAGCCACCACCCGCGCCGCATCCTCCAACGACCACACACCCGCCACACACGCCGCAGCCAACTCACCAATCGAATGACCCAGCAGGTAATCCGGCTTCACACCCCACGAGATGATCAGCCGATACAGCGACACCTCAAGCGCAAACAAACCCGCCTGCGTATACGCCGTCTCCCCGATCAACCCCGCGTCATCACCCCACACCACCTCACCCAAAGGCCGCTCCAAATACCGGTCCAGCTCCCCACACACCTCATCCCACACCCCCGCGAACACCGGATACGCCTCATACAACCCACGCCCCATCCCCAACCGCTGCGACCCCTGACCCGCAAACACCACACCCAACCCACCACCAACCGGAACCCCCACAACCACCGAACCCAACCCACCCAACAACTCATCACGACCCGCACCCACCACCACCGCACGATGCGACAACGCAGAACGAGCAGCCACCAACGACCACCCCACATCCACCAGATCCCATTCGGGGTTGTCCGCCACAGCCCCGCGCAACCGCTTCACCTGCGCGTACACCGCGGCCTCGCTCTGACCGGACACCACCCACGGCACGGCGGGCAGCCCCACGCGCTCGTCCTCAGCCTCCACCACCCTGGGCGCCTGCTCGACAATCACATGGGCATTCGTCCCGCTCACCCCGAACGCCGACACACCCACCCGACGCGGCCGATCCACATCCGGCCACACCACCTGCTCAGTCAGCAACTCCACCCCACCAACCGACCAATCCACATGCGGCGACGGCTCATCCACATGCAACGTCCGCGGCAACACCCCAGACCGCAGCGCCATCACCATCTTGATCACACCGGCCACACCCGCCGCCGCCTGCGTATGACCGATATTCGACTTCACCGAACCCAACCACAACGGCCGACCCGGATCCCGATCCTGACCGTAGGCGGCCAACAGGGCCTGCGCCTCGATCGGATCACCCAGCGTCGTCCCCGTACCATGCGCCTCCACCGCATCAACATCCCGAGCAGCAAGCCCGGCGCTCGCCAGCGCCTGCCGGATCACCCGCTGCTGCGACGGACCATTCGGCGCCGTCAACCCATTCGACGCACCATCCTGATTCACCGCGGAACCGGACACCATGGCCAGCACCGGGTGGCCGTTCCGCTCGGCGTCCGACAGCCGCTCGACCAGCACCATGCCGACGCCCTCGGACCAGCCCGTCCCATCCGCACCGGCGGCGAAGGACTTGCAGCGGCCATCGGCGGCCAGCCCGCGCTGACGCGAGAATTCCACAAAGGTGGCGGGCGTCGCCATCACCGTCACCCCGCCTGCCAGGGCGAGGGAGCACTCGCCCGACCGCAGCGCCCGCACCGCCCAGTGCAACGCCACCAGCGAGGAAGAACACGCCGTGTCCACCGTGACCGCTGGGCCCTCCAACCCGAACGTGTAAGCCACCCGACCGGACACCACACTGCTCGCGTTGCCGGTCAGCCGATATCCCTCGGAGCCTTCCGGGGCCTGGCCGTCTCCGCCGCCATAGCCCTGCGCGGACGCGCCCACGAAGACACCGGTCTGGCTGCCCTTGAGTGTCGACGCCGGGATTCCGGCCCGTTCGAATGCCTCCCACGACGCTTCCAGCAGCAGCCGCTGCTGCGGATCCATCGCCAGCGCCTCACGCGGGGAGATACCGAAGAACCCGGCGTCGAACTCCGCCGCGTCATGGAGGAAGCCACCCGAGCGGACGTACGACCGGCCCGAGCGAGTGGCATCGGCGTCGTACACACCGGCCAGATCCCAGCCACGGTCGGAGGGGAAGGGCGATACGGCGTCTTCGCCGGCGCTGACCAGCCGCCACAGTGCCTCCGGAGAGTCCACACCACCCGGGAAGCGGCAGCTCATCCCGACGATCACGATCGGATCGTCGTCCACGGCACTCGGCGTGTGCGGTATCTGTATCTCTTCGGCCAGCCCGAGCGCCTCGCCGCACACATGCTCGGCGAGCGCCCCCGGAGTCGGGTAGTCGAAGATCACGGAAGCCGGGAACCGCAGTTGGGTAGCCGTACTGAGCCGGTCCCGCAGTTCCACGGCAGTCAGAGAGTCGAAGCCCAGCTCCTGGAACGTCCGGTCGAGGTCGATCGCGGTCGGGTGCGGGTGGCCCAACACCTTGGCGGCATGCGTCCGTACGAGCTCCGCGACCGCACGATGCCGCTCCTGCCGCGACAACCCGCTGAGCGTGGCGGCGAATTCACCAGCCGTCGACGCGATCGGCTCGGACGTGTCGGCTATCAGCTCGCTCAGCAGTGGACTCGGACGCAGGGCCGTGAACCTCGCCCCGAACCGCTCCCAGTCCACATCCGCCACCACGATGGCCGTCTCGTCATCACACAACGCCCGCCGCAACGCCACCACCGCCGCCCCCGGCGCCATCCCCGACACACCACGCTCAACCAGAAACTCCTCACCCCCAACAGCCATACCACCCCCATCCCACATACCCCACGCCACCGAAGTCGCCACCAACCCAACACCACGACGCCGCCACGCCAACCCATCCAAAAACGCATTCGCCGCCGCATACGCCCCCTGCCGACCACTTCCCCACACCCCCGCAACCGACGAGAACAGAACAAAGGCATCCAGATCGGCGTCCGTCAGTAGTGCGTCCAGGTGCGCCGCTCCGGCAACCTTCGATCGCACGCTCTCCTCGAACTCATCGGATGTCAGGCTGTCCAGCGCACCCCAACTCGGCACCCCCGCGGCGTGCACGACGACCCGGAGATCGGGAATGCCGGCCAGCAGCGCCGCGACCGCGTCCCGATCGGCGACATCACACGCGGCCACAGCCACCTGGGCCCCGAGCTCCTCCAGCTCGGTCACCAACTCGGTCGCACCGGGGGCCTCGATCCCCCGGCGGCTCGTCAGCACGATGCGTTCCACACCGGTCCCGGCCAGCCAACGCGCCACATGACCGCCCAGCGCACCCGTACCCCCGGTGATCAAAGCGGCTCCCCGGCCATGCCACCCGGCGGACGTGTCCGCGGCCGGTGTCACCCGGGACAGCCGGGCACCCCACGCCTCAGCGGCACGGATTGCCACCTGATCCTCCCCGGTGTGCCCGGCGAGAACCCCGGCCAGCAAGGAGCCCGTACGCGCATCCACCTCCGTGGGCAGGTCGATCAGCCCGCCCCAACGATCCGGATGCTCCAAACCGATCACGCGGCCCAGCCCCCAGACCGCCGACGCGTACGGATCCAGCACGTCCCTGTCCGCCACGGAGACCGCCCCCCGGGTGACACACCACAACGGTGCGTCGACCCCGGCGGCCAGGAGGTCCTGCAGCAGCGACACCGTCGCCTCGACCGACAGCAGCGACACCACACCCGCGACCGCCACATCGCCCGGCTCCACCGCCGCCACGACCCGGACAACCGCCCCGGCCGACCGCAGCGCGACGGCCACATCGCCACCGTCAGCACCCGGCTCCACCACGACCAGCCAGGTCCCTGTCAGCACCTCCCCGGACGGCACACCCGTGACCGGCACCCAGCCGAGCCGGTAACGCCAACCGTCGACCACCGACTCTTCCCGGCGCGCCCGCCGCCAGGACGCCAAGGCAGGCAACGCGGCACTCAACGGCTGGTCAGCATCGACCCCCAGAATCTCCGCATCACCGCGCTCGACGGCGTCCCAGAACGCCGCGTCAACGGCGCTGGACGCGGGCTCAACCGCCGACGGCTCCAGCCAGAACCGCTCACGCTGGAACGCATACGTCGGCAAATCAACACGCCGAGCACCCGGAAACACCGCCGCCCAATCCACCTCCACACCCCGGACAAACAGCCCACCCAAAGCGGCCATCACGGTAAGGGGCTCCGGACGATCCGGACGCAGTACGGCCAGTCCGTCACCATCGACCAGAGCAGTCAACGTGCCGTCAGGTCCCAGCTCCAGGAAGGAACCGACACCCAGCCCACGAAGCGTCTCCAGCCCATCGGCGAACCGGACGGTCTCCCGCACATGGCGCACCCAGTACTCCGGGGAGCACAATTCCTCACCCGCCACCACACCCGACACATTCGACACCACCGGCACACTCGGGGTCCGGAACTCCACCCCTCGTAGCACCTCACCAAACTCCGCCAGCATCCCGTCCATACGCGACGAATGAAACGCATAACTCACCCGCAACCACCGCGTCCGCACCCCCCGACCGAGGAACACCTCCTCGACGGCACGAACGGCCTCCTCATCACCGGACAACACCACCGACTCGGGACCATTCACCGCCGCAACCGCCACGCCCCCCGTCAGCAACGGCCGTACCTCATCTTCCGACACCGCCACCGAAACCATCGCCCCACCAGACGGCAACGCCTGCATCAAACGACCCCGAGCAGCCACCACCCGCGCCGCATCCTCCAACGACCACACACCCGCCACATACGCCGCAGCCAACTCACCAATCGAATGACCCAGCAGGTAATCCGGCTTCACACCCCAGGACGACACCAACGCGAACAACGACACCTCAAGCGCAAACAAACCCGCCTGCGTATACGCCGTCTCCCCGATCAACCCCGCGTCATCACCCCACACCACCTCACCCAAAGGCCGCTCCAAATACCGGTCCAGCTCCCCACACACCTCATCCCACACCCCCGCGAACACCGGATACGCCTCATACAACCCACGCCCCATCCCCAACCGCTGCGACCCCTGACCCGCAAACACCACACCCAACCCACCACCAACCGGAACCCCCACAACCACCGAACCCAACCCACCCAACAACTCACCACGACCCGCACCCACCACCACCGCACGATGCGACAACGCAGAACGAGCAGCCACCAACGACCACCCCACATCCACCAGATCCAACCCAGGATCGCCCGCCACAAACTCCCGCAACCGCTCCGCCTGCGCCCGCACCGCCGCCTCACCCACACCCGAAACCACCCACGGCACAGCAGGCAGCCCCACACGCTCGCCCCCAGCCTCCTCCCCCACCACCACAGGCGCCTGCTCCACAAGCACATGCGCATTCGTCCCGCTCACCCCGAACGCCGACACACCCACCCGACGCGGCCGATCCACATCCGGCCACACCACCTGCTCAGTCAGCAACTCCACCCCACCAACCGACCAATCCACATGCGGCGACGGCTCATCCACATGCAGCGTTCGCGGCAACACACCGTTGCCCAGGGCCAGAACCATCTTGATGAGTCCGGCGACACCCGCGGCCGCCTGGGTGTGTCCGATGTTGGACTTCACCGAGCCCAGCAGCAACGGCCGCCCCGGGTCCCGGTCCTGACCATAGGTGGCCAACAGGGCCTGCGCCTCGATCGGATCACCCAGCGTCGTCCCCGTACCATGCGCCTCCACCGCATCAACATCCCGAGCAGCAAGCCCGGCGCTCGCCAGCGCCTGCCGGATCACCCGCTGCTGCGACGGACCATTCGGCGCCGTCAACCCATTCGACGCACCATCCTGATTCACCGCCGAACCCCGCACCACCGCCAACACCCGATGCCCAAGACGCTCGGCATCGGACAACCGCTCCACCACCAGCATCCCCACACCCTCGGAGAAACCGGTCCCGTCCGCCGCCCCCGCGAACGCCTTGCACCGACCGTCCGCGGCGAGGCCGCGCTGACGGGAGAACTCCACGAACAGACTCGGTGTCGCCATCACCGTGACACCGCCCGCAAGCGCCAGCGAACACTCACCCGACCGCAGCGCCTGCACCGCCAGATGCAATGCCACCAGTGACGACGAACATGCCGTATCCACCGTCAGTGCTGGTCCCTCGAGGCCCAGGACATAGGCGATCCGGCCGGACATCACCGACGCCGAATTGCCCGTTCCGACGTGGCCCTCGAACTCCTGAGGCTGATCTCCGCCCAAAAGGCTGACGTAGTCCTGGCCATTGGTACCGGCGAACACTCCCGTCGTGCTGCCCCGCAGCGACCGAGGATCGATCCCCGCCCGCTCGAACGCCTCCCACGACGCCTCCAGCAGCAGCCGCTGCTGCGGATCCATCGCGGTCGCCTCACGTGGGGAGATACCGAAGAACCCGGCGTCGAACGTGGTCGCGTCATGTATGAAGCCACCTGTCCGCGTGTACGAGGTCCCCGGGTGGCCAGGGTCGCTGTGGAAGAGTCCGGCCAGGTCCCAGCCACGGTCCGCGGGGAAGGCCGACATCGCGTCCCCGCCCTCGGTGAGAAGACGCCACAGATCCTCCGGCGAGCTCACCCCGCCGGGGAAGCGGCAGCTCATTCCTACGATCACGATCGGATCGTCGTCCACGAGGGTCCTGCTCGGCTCGGTGCGCAGGGGCTTTGCGGCCGTCCCCAGCGCTTCGGAGCACGCGTATTCCGCCAGGGCGAGTGGGGTCGGGTAGTCGAATACGGCAGTGGCCGGAAGCCGCAGACCGGTCGCGGCACCCAGCCGGTTGCGGAATTCGACCGCTGTCACGGAGTCGAAGCCGAGTTCTTTGAAGGCGCGATGGGACGGCACGCTCTCCGGGTCGGTATGCCCGAGCACCACCGCGGCGTTACGGCGCACCAAGTCGAGCAGCAGTCGCCGCTGCCCGGCCCCGTCGAGCCCGGCCAAACGCTCGCCGAGTCCGGACCGGCCAATGCCCGTCTCCTCGACGACGGAAGCGGCTCCCGCGTCGACGAGTCGCCGTACTTCCGGAAGGTCGGCGAGCAGGGGACTGGGCCTGGTCGCGGTGAAGGCGGCGTAATGGCGTTCCCACTCGATGTCGGCGACGGTGACCACCGTGTCGCCCTGCTCGACGGCCGTACGGAGAGCGGCCACGGCCAGTTCGGGGGAGAGTGCCGGAACACCATGCCGCCGGGCCACCTCGCCGGCTTCGGTTTCCCCCATACCGCCACCGGCCCACAGGCCCCAGGCCACGGAGGTCGCCACCAGGCCCTGGGCCCTGCGGCACTCGGCCAGCGCGTCGAGAAAGGCGTTGCCCGGTGCGTAGTTGCCCTGCCCCGGTGTGCCGACGGTCCCGGACAAGGAGGAGAAGAGCACGAACGCGGACAGCTCCATGTCGCGGGTCAGCTCGTGCAGATGCATCGCACCGTCGGCCTTGACGCGCAGTACCCGGTGCAGTTGCTCGGCGGTCAGAGACTCGACCGTCGCGTCGTCCAGCAGGGCGGCCGTGTGCACCACGGCCGTCAGCGGGCCGACCTCGGCTATCAGCGCGGCCAGTTGGGCACGCTCGGCCACATCGCACTCGGCCACCGTCACCGCCGCTCCGGCCACCTCCAGGTCCGCGACGAGCTCGGACGCCCCGGGCGCGGCCATGCCGCGCCGACTGGTCAGCACGAGGTGCTCCGCGCCCTGCTCCGCCAGCCACCGCGCGATATGGCCGCCCAGTGCTCCGGTGCCTCCGGTGACCAGTACGGTCCCGCTCGGATTCCAGGACGGCAGGTCGGTCCGCAACGCGGGGGCGTGGGCGAGCCTGCGCCCGAAGGTCCCCACCGCCCGGATGGCGACCTGATCCTCGCCCGAATCGCCTGACAGGACCCTTGCCAGCTGCGCGCATGCCCTCGCGTTCACCCCGGTCGGGAGGTCGATCAGACCACCCCAGCGCAGTGGTTGCTCGAGCGCGATCACTCGGCCGACGCCCCACACCAGCGCCGATGCCGGTGCGGGCTCGACGATGGTGTCCCCGGGTCCAGTCGACACGGCTCGTTGGGTCAGGCTCCACAGCGGGGCCTCCACACCCGCGTCGCCCAAAGCCTGAGTCAACAGCACCGTCATCGCGAAACCGACGGGAACGGAGGCGAAGTCCGGGTGCGGTCGCTGGTCCAAGGCGACCAGCGACACCACGCCCGTGACACTCGTCGTGCTGCTTGTGCCGGTCGTGCTGGTCGCAGTCGTCATGCTCGCCAGGTGGGCGGACAGCACGGCGCGATCCATGTGTCGCTCGTCCACCGGACACACCACTGGTGCGGCCCCGTGCTGAGCGAGTGCCTCGCAGACGCCGGAGACCCACTCATGCTGGGCATCGGCCTGGGAAACCACGACCAGCCAAGAGCCCGACAACATCGCGGCCTGGTCGCCGGCGAGCGGCTTCCAGTTGACCTGGTACCGAATTGCCTCAAGCGCCGACCTCTCGTGCCGCCGCCGACGCCAGGCCGACAAGGCCGGCAGCAGGTCACCCAGCGACGCGTCATCGACCTGCAGAACGGTCGCCAGCGATGCGGCGTCTTCGCGCTCGATGGCTGCCCAGAACTCGCTGTCCGCGATGGTGTCCCCGTCTCGGACCACGCCCGGGGCGGTGGGCTCGACCCAGAACCGCTCCCGCTGGAATGGGTACGTCGGCAAGTCGACATGCCGGGCAACGGTCCCTCCGAACGCCTGCCGCCAGTCCGCCGTCACCCCTCGTACGGACAGTTCGGCCAGCGCGGTCAGGAAGCGGGCAGGTCCGCCGTCGTCGCGGCGCAGCGATCCGGTGGTGATGATGGGTGTGTCGGTGGCGTCGGCGGTGTCGTGGATGCCGACGGTCAGCACCGGATGCGGGCTGGCCTCGACGAACACCGTGTGCCCAAGCTCCAACAGCCCCTCGATCGTGGACTGGAATTCCACGGTCTCGCGCAGATTGCGGTACCAGTACCCGGCGTCCAGCTCCGCGGTGTCCATGAGCCGCCCGGTCACCGTCGAATAGAACGGCACCTGACCACCCCGCGGCTCCACACCCGCCAGAGCCTCGGCCAGCTCTTCCCGGATCTCCTCCACCTGCACCGAATGCGAGGCGTAATCCACCGGAATCCGCTTGGCCTCCGGGAACTCCACAAGCACCGCATCCAGGACCTCATCCGCACCGGACACCACCGTCGACGCCGGACCGTTCACCGCCGCCACCGACAACCCCGGACGGTCCCGCAGCCGGTCGGCAGGCACCGGGACCGACACCATCCCACCCCGACCCGACAAGACCAGCAACGCCTTACTCCGCAGCACCACCACCCGCGCCCCATCCACCAGCGACAAACCACCCGCCACACACGCCGCCGCAATCTCACCCTGCGAATGACCCACCACCGCCGACGGCACCACACCAAACGAACGCCACAACTCCGCCAACGACACCATCACCGCCCACAACACCGGCTGCACCACATCGACACGGCCCAGCGCCCGCTCATCCGCCAGCACATCGAACAGCGACCAGTCCACCAACGGAGCCAGCACATCGGCGCACTCAGCCATCCGCCCCGCGAACACCGACGAGGACTCCAACAACTCCAACGCCATCCCGACCCACTGCGACCCCTGACCCGGGAAGACGAACACCACTCCGGTAGGCGATCCGGCCTCGCCGGTCACCACTCCTTGGTCGGGAGTTCCGTTCGCCACCGCCTCCAGACCACGCAGCAGCTCAGCGCGGTCGGCCCCCACAACCACCGCACGGTGAGACAGCATCGCTCGGGTCGATGCCAGCGACCAGCCCGCATCGGCCGGATGCACTGCACCATCGGCGCTCACGAAGGACCGAAGCCTGGCAGCATGGGCCCGCAACCCGGCCTCGCTCCGCGCCGACAGCACCCACGGAACGGCTGACGGTTCGGTCGTTCGCACCGTCTCGGGTTCGGCCGCCACGGATGCCTGTTCGAGGATGACATGCGCGTTGGTGCCACTTACGCCGAAGGAGGAGACCCCGGCCCGTCGCGGCACTCCCCTCTGAGGCCAGATGGAAGGTTCCGTGAGCAGTGCGATCCGTCCGGCCGTCCAGTCCACGTGGGGAGTGGGCTCGTCGATGTGGAGGCTTTGCGGCAGCACACCGTGGCGCATCGCCATCACCATCTTGATCACACCGGCCACACCCGCCGCCGCCTGCGTATGACCAATGTTCGACTTCACCGAACCCAGCAACAGCGGCCGCTCCGGATCCCGATCCTGACCGTACGTGGCCAACAGCGCCTGCGCCTCAATCGGATCACCCAGCGTCGTCCCCGTACCGTGCGCCTCCACCGCATCAACATCCACCGCCGACAATCGGGCATTCGCCAACGCCTGCCGGATCACCCGCTGCTGCGACGGACCATTCGGCGCAGTCAGCCCGTTGGAGGCACCGTCCTGGTTGACGGCGGAACCACGCATGACTGCCAGCACCCGGTGGCCGTTCCGCTCGGCGTCGGACAGCCGCTCCAGCAGAAGGATGCCCACGCCTTCGCCCCAGCCGGTGCCGTCCGCCGCCGCCGCGAACGCCTTGCACCGGCCATCGGAAGCCAACGCCCCCTGGCGGGAGAACTCGGCGAACGCGGTGGACGTGGCCATCACCGTCGCGCCGCCCGCGAGTGCCATACCGCATTCGCCCGCGCGCAGCGCCTGCGCGGCCAGGTGCATGGCGACCAACGACGACGAACACGCGGTGTCCACGGTGACGGCCGGGCCCTCGAGCCCGAAGGTGTAGGACAGCCGGCCGGACGCCACGCTCGCCGCGCTGCCGGTGGCCAGATGGCCGTCCGTACGCTGTGGCGCGTTACCGACGAGGGCGGCGTAGTCCTGACCGTTGGTGCCGACAAACACTCCGGTGGAGCTCCCCCGCAACGCGTCCACAGCGATCCCGGCCCGCTCGAAGACCTCCCACGAGACCTCCAGCAACAGCCGCTGCTGCGGATCCATCGCGACGGCCTCACGCGGCGAGATCCCGAAGAAGGCGGGATCGAAGTCGGCAGCCGTGTAGAGGAAACCGCCCGCCCCGACCGGGACACCATCGGTTCCGCCGACGAGGTCCCAGCCCCGATCCAGCGGAAAGGCGGATATGGCGTCGGTCCCCGATTCCAGGAGCCGCCACAGTCCTTCGGGCGAGTCGACCCCACCGGGGAACCGGCAGCTCATGCCGATGATCGCAATCGGGTCGTCATCCACCAGAGCGGTGGCGACTGTCGCCGAGAGAGCTGCCGATCCCACCCCCAGCAACTGCTCCCGCAGGTGGCCGGCGAGGAGTTCCGGCGTCGGGTAGTCGAACACGACCGAGGCAGGTGTCTGTACGCCGGTGGCCGCCATGAGCCGATTGCGGAGTTCAATCGCGGTCAGAGAGTCGAAACCGGCTGACTGGAATGTGGCCGTAGGGTCGATTGCCACCGGGGTGGCATGCCCCAGAACGGCGGCCACCTGGCCACGTACGAGCTCAAGGACCGCCCGTTCCCGCTCGACCGGGGGGAGGCCCCGCAGTCGGTCGGCGAACTCGTCCGCCGCAAGCGCGCGGCGACCGGCGCCACCCAGCAACGCACCAAGCAGCGGGTTGGGCCGCGCCCCGACGAGCCGCGAGGCGAAGTGCTCCCAATCGATGTCCGCGACCATCAGTGCGGTCTCGTCGTCGTCCAAAGCCCCCTGAAGGGCGGCCAGCGCCAGTGGTGGCGCCATGGCCCGTGCGTGCCCGGCCCCCATGCCGCTGTCGGCCCAGGCACCCCAGGCCACGGACGTGGCTACCAACCCCTCCGCCCGACGCCGCCAAGCCAACCCGTCCAACACCGCATTGGCCGCCGCATAACTTCCCTGACCCGCATTGCCCACCGTCGCCGCGGCCGACGAGAACAACACAAAGGCATCCAGATCCCGGCCTCGCGTCAGCTCATCCAGATACCGCGCCCCTGCCACCTTGG
This sequence comes from Streptomyces violaceusniger Tu 4113, assembly GCF_000147815.2. Classification (NCBI taxonomy): domain Bacteria; kingdom Bacillati; phylum Actinomycetota; class Actinomycetes; order Kitasatosporales; family Streptomycetaceae; genus Streptomyces; species Streptomyces violaceusniger. The sequence continues at coordinate 6,144,659 of NC_015957.1, forward strand.
CCCGCATCACCTCGCGGATCCGCTCCGGGGTCAGCGATTCGAGCACACCGTCGTCGAGGACACCCGCCGCATGCACCACGGTACGCAGATCCGGAATCGTCCCCAGGAGAGCGGCGAGCGCCTCGCGATCGGCGACGTCGCACGCCACCACGCGCACCCGGTCGCCCAGCTCGGCCACCAACTCCGCGACGCCGGGCGCCTCGGCCCCACGGCGGCTCGTCAGCACGATTTGCTCCAGGCCGGTATCCGCCAACCAGCGCGCCACATGACGGCCCAGCGCTCCCGTACCGCCCGTCACCAGCGCGGTACCACGACCGCGCCATGCGGCAGACGCCACACCGGAGGGTTCCGCCCGCGTCAGACGGGCAGCCCACGTACCGGTGACACGGATCGCGATCTGATCCTCACCGGTGTCACCCGCGAGGACGCCGACCAGTGCTGCCCCCGCATGATCGTCCATGACCGCCGGCAGATCGATCAGCCCGCCCCAACGCTCCGGATGCTCCAGGCCGATCACGCGGCCCAGCCCCCAGACTCCGGCCTGGTCAGGATCCACCACGTCTCCGTCCGCCACGGAGACCGCGCCCCGGGTGACGCACCACAACGGCGCGTCGACCCCGGCGGCCACGAGGTCCTGCAGCAGCGACACCGTCGCCTCGACCGACAGCGTCGACACCACACCCGCGACGGGGACCTCGCCCAGGTCCACCGCCGTCACGACCCGCGTATCAGCCCCAGCGGCCCGCAGCACGGCGGCCACCTCGTCTCCAGCAGCGCCCACCACCAGCCACGTGCCACGCAGACGCGGCTGCTCAGGAACATCCCCGATCGGGGACCAGTCGAGGCGGTACCGCCACGATTCGACGAGTGACCTCTCCTGGTGACGGTGGCGCCATGCCGCCAGGGCGGGCAGAGCCGCACTGAGCGGCTGCCCGGCGTCGATACCGAACGAACCGAAATCTCCACGCTCGACCGCATCCCAGAACGCCGCGTCAACGGCGCTGGTCGCGGGCTGGGCCGAGGACGGCTCCAGCCAGAACCGCTCACGCTGGAACGCATACGTCGGCAAATCAACAGGCCGAGCACCCGGAAACACCGCCCGCCAATCCACCTCCACACCCCGGGCAAACAGCCCGCCCAGAGCCTCCATGGCTACGGTCGGCTCCAGACGATCCGGACGCAGCACCGACACACCATCGCCACCGGCCAATGCGGTCAGCGTGCCGTCAGGTCCCAGCTCCAGGAAAGAACCGACATCCAATCCACGAAGCGTCTCCAGCCCGTCAGCAAAGCGCACGGTCTCCCGCACATGACGCACCCAGTACTCCGGCGAGCACAACTCCTCACCCGCCACCACACCCGACACGTTCGACACCACTGGCAAGCTCGGGGCCCGGAACTCCACCCCTCGCAGCACCTCACCAAACTCCGCCAGCATCCCGTCCATACGCGACGAATGAAACGCATGACTCACCCGCAACCACCGGGTCCGCACCTCCCGACCAGCCAATACACCCGCGATCTCAGCGACCTCATCCTTATCGCCCGAGATCACCACCGACTCAGGACCATTCACCGCCGCAACAGCCACACCCCCGGTCAACAGCGGCCGCACCTCACCCTCCGAAGCCGCCACCGAAACCATCGCCCCACCCGACGGCAACGCCTGCATCAAACGACCCCGAGCAGCCACCACCCGCGCCGCATCCTCCAACGACCACACACCCGCCACACACGCCGCAGCCAACTCACCAATCGAATGACCCAACAGGTAATCCGGCTTCACACCCCAAGAGACGATCAGCCGATACAGCGACACCTCAAGCGCAAACAAGCCCGCCTGCGTATACGCCGTCTCCCCGATCAACCCCGCGTCATCACCCCACACCACCTCACCCAAAGGCCGCTCCAAATACCGGTCCAGCTCCCCACACACCTCATCCCACACCCCCGCGAACACCGGATACGCCTCATACAACCCACGCCCCATCCCCAACCGCTGCGACCCCTGACCCGCAAACACCACACCCAACCCACCACCAACCGGAACCCCCACAACCACCGAACCCAACCCACCCAACAACTCATCACGACCCGCACCCACCACCACCGCACGATGCGACAACGCAGAACGAGCAGCCACCAACGACCACCCCACATCCGCCAGATCCCATTCGAGGTTGTCCGCCACAGCCCCGCGCAACCGCTGCACCTGCGCGTACACCGCGGCCTCGCTCTGACCGGACACCACCCACGGCACGGCGGGCAGCCCCACGCGCTCGTCCTCAGCCTCCACCACCCTGGGCGCCTGCTCGACAATCACATGGGCATTCGTCCCGCTCACCCCGAACGCCGACACACCCACCCGACGCGGCCGATCCACATCCGGCCACACCACCTGCTCAGTCAGCAGCTCCACCGCACCGGCCGACCAATCCACATGAGTAGACGGCTCGTCCAGGTGCAGGGTCCGGGGCAGCACGCCGTGGCGCATCGCCATCACCATCTTGATCACACCGGCCACACCCGCCGCCGCCTGCGTATGACCGATATTCGACTTCACCGAACCCAACCACAACGGCCGACCCGGATCCCGATCCTGACCGTAGGCGGCCAACAGGGCCTGCGCCTCGATCGGATCACCCAGCGTCGTCCCCGTACCATGCGCCTCCACCGCATCAACATCCCGAGCAGCGAGCCCGGCGCTCGCCAGCGCCTGCCGGATCACCCGCTGCTGCGACGGACCATTCGGCGCCGTCAACCCATTCGACGCACCATCCTGATTCACCGCCGAACCCCGCACCACAGCCAACACCCGATGCCCATTGCGCTCAGCATCAGACAGCCGCTCCACCAACAGCAGCCCCACCCCCTCCGACCAACCCGTCCCATCCGCACCAGCGGCGAAGGACTTACACCGCCCATCGGCAGCCAGCCCGCGCTGACGCGAGAACTCCACGAAAGCAGTGGGGGTCGCCATCACCGTGACACCGCCCGCAAGCGCCAGCGAACACTCACCGTTCCGCAGCGCCTGCACCGCCAGATGCAACGCCACCAGCGACGACGAACACGCCGTATCCACCGTCACCGCCGGCCCCTCGAGCCCCAGCGTGTACGACACCCGACCCGAAATCACGCTGCCCGAACTGCCGGTGAGGAAGTAGCCTCCGGATGCGTCGGCGGCGCCATAGCCCTGCGGGGAGGCTCCCACGAACACTCCCGTCCGACTGCCTCGGACCGAGTCGACCGGGACACCTGCCCGTTCGAACGCCTCCCATGCCGCGTGCAGCAGCAGCCGCTGCTGGGGGTCCATCGCCAGCGCCTCACGCGGCGAGATACCGAAGAGGCCCGGATCGAACTCGCCCGCATCGTGAACGAACCCACCGGCACGCGCATACGACGTACCCGACTCCCCCGCAGCCGCGTCGAAGAGGCCGGTCAGATCCCACCCACGGTCCGCCGGGAAGGCCGTTATGGCATCGCCGTCGGAATCGACCAGCCGCCACAGGTCCTCCGGAGACTCCACATCCCCGGGGAAGCGGCAACTCATGCCGACAATGACGATGGGATCTTGGTCATCCGGTGCGACCACCGGCATCGGTGGCACACTTTCCTGCGGCGCGCCGAGCAATTCCACGTTCAGATATTCGGCGAGGGCCGCGGGAGTCGGATAGTCGAAGATCATCGTGGCCGGCGGTCGGATGCCGGTGGCCGTGGCAATCCGATCGCGCAGCTCCACCGCGGTCAACGAGTCGAAGCCGATCTCCTGGAACGTCCTGCCGGGGTTGATCGCCTCTGGGCCCGGGTGCCCCAGCACCGCCGCGGCAGAGACCCGCACCAACTCGACGGCCGCGCGCATACGCTCGCCCTCGGACATGGTGTGCAGGCGGGCCGCGAATTCGCCCGCTCCAGTCCTTGATTCGACGGTGTCGGCTATCAGCTCGCTCAGCAGTGGACTCGGACGCAGGGCCGTGAACCTCGCCCCGAACCGCTCCCAGTCCACATCCGCCACCACGATGGCCGTCTCGTCATCACACAACGCCCGCCGCAACGCCACCACCGCCGCCCCCGGCGCCATCCCCGACACACCACGCTCAACCAGAAACTCCTCACCCCCAACAGCCATACCACCCCCATCCCACATACCCCACGCCACCGACGTCGCCACCAACCCAACACCACGACGCCGCCACGCCAACCCATCCAAAAACGCATTCGCCGCCGCATACGCCCCCTGCCGACCGCTCCCCCACACCCCCGCAACCGACGAGAACAGAACAAAGGCATCCAAGGACATGTGGCGCGTCAGCTCATCCAGGTGGATGGCTCCCATGACCTTCGGCCGCATCCCGGCCTCAAGGTCCTCGGCGGTAAGGGCTCTCAACGGGCCCCAGCTTGGTACTCCCGCAGCATGGACGACCACGCGAAGGTCCGGGATTGTCCCGAGCAGTTCCGCAACCGCGTCCCGATCGGCCACATCACACGCCACGATCCGGGCCGACACACCCATGGCCGATAGTTCGGCGACCAGTTCCCCGGCTCCGGGAGCGTCCGAGCCTCGCCGACTCGTCAGCACGATCTCCGCGACGCCGGTACCTGCGAGCCATCGGGCGGCATGGCTCCCCAGGGCCCCCGTTCCACCGGTGATCAGTGCGGCCCCCGACGCTTCCCAGACAGCGGACTGTCCCCGACCCGACACCGTCACACGGCTCAGGCGACTGCCGAAGACGTCGCTGCCACGGATCGCTGTGTGATCCTCGCGCGTGGCGCCTGAAAGCACCGAGCACAACAGACCGGAGGTCCGCTCATCCCATGAGGCGGGCAGGTCGACCAGCCCGCCCCAACGCTCCGGATGCTCCAGACCGATGACACGCCCCAGCCCCCAGACCGCCGACGCGTACGGATCCACGACATCCCCGTCCGCCACGGAGACCGCGCCCCGGGTGACACACCACAACGGCGCATCGATCCCAGCCACCCCGAGGGCCTGCACCAGCGACACCGTCGCCTCGACCGACAGGAGCGACACCACACCCGCGACCGGGGCCGCGTCCAGCTCCTCGACCGTGACAACACGCACCTCGGCGCCGGCGGCCCGCAGCGCGGCGACAACGTCCGTCTCCGCTGCGTCGGGCTCGATGACCACCAACCACAGCCCAGAGAGTTGCGAAGAGGGACGCACAACGGGGGTCCAGGTCACCCGATACCGCCAGGCGTCGACCACCGACTCTTCCCGGCGCGCCCGCCGCCAGGACGCCAAGGCAGGCAACGCGGCACTCAACGGCTGGTCAGCATCGACCCCCAGAATCTCCGCATCACCGCGCTCGACGGCGTCCCAGAACGCCGCGTCAACGGCGCTGGACGCGGGCTCAACCGCCGCCGACTCCAGCCAGAACCGCTCACGCTGGAACGCATACGTCGGCAAATCAACACGCCGAGCACCCGGAAACACCGCCGCCCAATCCACCTCCACACCCCGGACAAACAGCCCACCCAAAGCGGCCATCACGGTAAGGGGCTCCGGACGATCCGGACGGAGTACGGGCAGACCGTCGCCATCGGCCAGTCCGGTCAGCGTGCCATCGGGCCCCAGCTCCAGGAAGGAACCGACACCCAGCCCACGAAGCGTCTCCAGCCCATCGGCGAACCGCACCGTCTCCCGCACATGACGCACCCAGTACTCCGGCGAGCACAGCTCCTCGCCCGCCACCACACCGGATACGTTCGACACCACCGGCAAGTTCGGGGTCCGGAACTCCACCGACCCAAGCACCTCACCGAACTCCGCCAGCATCCCGTCCATACGCGACGAATGAAACGCATGACTCACCCGCAACCACCGCGTCCGCACCCCCCGGCCAGCCAACACACCCGCGATCTCAGCGACCTCATCCTTATCCCCCGAGATCACCACCGACTCAGGACCATTCACCGCCGCAACAGCCACACCCCCGGTCAACAGCGGCCGCACCTCACCCTCCGACACCGCCACCGAAACCATCGCCCCACCAGACGGCAACGCCTGCATCAAACGACCCCGAGCAGCCACCACCCGCGCCGCATCCTCCAACGACCACACACCCGCCACACACGCCGCAGCCAACTCACCAATCGAATGACCCAACAGGTAATCCGGCTTCACACCCCAAGAGACGATCAGCCGATACAGCGACACCTCAAGCGCGAACAAACCCGCCTGCGTATACGCCGTCTCCCCGATCAACCCCGCGTCATCACCCCACACCACCTCACCCAAAGGCCGCTCCAAATACCGGTCCAGCTCCCCACACACCTCATCCCACACCCCCGCGAACACCGGATACGCCTCATACAACCCACGCCCCATCCCCAACCGCTGCGACCCCTGACCCGCAAACACCACACCCAACCCACCACCAACCGGAACCCCCACAACCACCGAACCCAACCCACCCAACAACTCATCACGACCCGCACCCACCACCACCGCACGATGCGACAACGCAGAACGAGCAGCCACCAACGACCACCCCACATCCACCGGATCCAACCCAGGATCGCCCGCCACAAACTCCCGCAACCGCTCCGCCTGCGCCCGCACCGCCGCCTCACCCACACCCGAAACCACCCACGGCACAGCAGGCAGCCCCACACGCTCGCCCCCAGCCTCCTCCACCACGAGAGACGCCTGCTCCACAATCACGTGCGCATTCGTCCCGCTCACCCCGAACGCCGACACACCCACCCGACGCGGCCGATCCACATCCGGCCACACCACCTGCTCAGTCAGCAACTCCACCCCACCAACCGACCAATCCACATGCGGCGACGGCTCATCCACATGCAGCGTTCGCGGCAACACACCGTGCCGCAGCGCCATCACCATCTTGATCACACCGGCCACACCCGCCGCCGCCTGCGTATGACCGATATTCGACTTCACCGAACCCAACCACAACGGCCGACCCGGATCCCGATCCTGGCCATACGTGGCCAACAACGCCTGCGCCTCAATCGGATCACCCAGCGTCGTTCCCGTACCGTGCGCCTCCACCGCATCCACATCCACCGCCGACAAACGAGCATTCGCCAACGCCTGCCGAATCACCCGCTGCTGCGACGGACCATTCGGCGCCGTCAACCCATTCGACGCACCATCCTGATTCACCGCCGAACCCCGCACCACCGCCAACACCCGATGCCCAAGACGCTCAGCATCAGACAACCGCTCCACCACCAGCATCCCCACGCCCTCGCCCCAGCCGGTGCCGTCCGCCGCCGCCGCGAACGCCTTGCACCGACCATCGGCGGCCAGGCCGCGCTGACGGGAGAACTGGACAAAGGTGCCGGGTGTCGCCATCACCGTGACACCGCCCGCAAGCGCCAGCGAACACTCACCGTTCCGCAGCGCCTGTACCGCCAGATGCAACGCCACCAGCGACGACGAACACGCCGTATCCACCGTCACCGCCGGCCCCTCGAGCCCCAGGGTGTATGACACCCGGCCGGACGCGACGCTCGCCGCGCTGCCGATTCCGACGTATCCCTCGAGCTCGTCCGGGACGGCCGACAGCCGCGATACATAGTCGGAAGACATCAGTCCGGCGAACACCCCGGTCCGGCTGCCCTTCAGGGAGTCGGTCGGAATACCCGCCCGCTCCAGAGCCTCCCACGATGCCTCCAGCAGCAGCCGCTGCTGGGGATCCATCGCCAGCGCCTCACGCGGCGAGATACCGAACAGGCCGGGGTCGAAGTGGCCGGCGTCGGGGAGAAACGCACCCTCTCGGGCGTACGACCGGCCCGCGCGGTCCGGATCCGGATCGTACAGGCCGTCCGGATCCCAGCCGCGGTCGGTGGGGAAACCGGAGACCGCGTCCACCGCCGACTCCGTCAGCCGCCACAAGTCTTCCGGCGAGCTGACTCCACCCGGAAAACGACAGCTCATGCCAACGATCGCGATCGGCTCACGGCTCTTGGCCTCGACATCTGCCAGACGCTGACGCGTCTGGCGCAGGTCGGCGGTGAGCTTCTTGAGGTACTCGAGTACCTTTTCGTCGTTCGACATCCCCGTGCCAGTCCCCTCGATCCCCGGTCGGACGTTCTCGCTGCTCATGACCCATCGAGTTCCTGGTCGATGATTCCGAACATGTCGTCGAGCGAGGCCGATTCCAGGTCTCCCTCAACGTTGCTCGACCGCTCCGAACGGTGCAGGTCAGCCCACATCGAAACGATGGTCTCCATCCGCGAGGACAACTGCTCGCGCATGGTGTCGTCCTCCGCCATCACCGAAATCATGGCGGCGACCTTGTCCAGCTCCCTGAGCCGGGCCGCGACCGGGTCGGCGGTCTCCGGCGCAATCTCGGCGAGCACATGCTTCGCCAGCGCCACCGGGGTCGGATAGTCGAAGATCGCGGTCGCGGCCAGCCCGATTCCGGTGGTGGCACCCAGCCGGTTGCGCAGCTCCACCGCGGTCAGCGAGTCGAAGCCGATCTCCTGGAAGGTCCGCGCCGGATCGATCGCCGACGCGTCCGGGTGCCGCAGCACCGCGGCGACCTGCCCGCGTACCAGCTCCACTACGGTCTGGCTCCGTTCCGCGTCCGCCATCTCGGCCAGGCTCTGCCGCAGTGCCACCCCACCGTCACCGGCCTCGGCGGCCCGGCGCGGCGGGATCGGTGCCAGCGCGCTCAGCACGGGCGGCACCGTTCCGGTGGCCACCACCGCCCGCAGGTGCAGCGGGGTGGCCACGAGCGTGGCTTCGCCGCTCCGGCACGCGGCGTCGAACAGCTCGAGACCACGCTCGTCGGACAAGGGAACGGCGCCCGTGCGGGCCATGCGGGCCACATCCTCCTCCGACAGGTGTGCGGTCAGGCCGCTGCGCTGCTGCCACAGGCCCCACGCCACCGACACCGCGGCGAGTCCGTGGGCCCGCCGGTGAGTGGCCAGCGCATCGAGGAAGGCGTTGGCCGCGGCGTAGTTGCCCTGTCCGGCGCTGCCCAGCACTCCGGTGGCGGAGGAGAACAGCACGAACGCGTCCAGGTCCAGCCGACGTGTCAGCTCGTGCAGGTGCCAGGCCGCGTTCGCCTTCGGCCGTAGGACGGTGTCCACGCGTTCGGCGGTCATCGAGCCGATGACACCGTCGTCCAGCACCCCGGCGGTGTGAATGACGGCGCGCAACGCCGGAATGGTGGCAAGCAGCGCGGTCAGCTGGGCGCGATCGGCCACATCACAGGCGGCGATGCGGATTCGGGCGCCGAGGGCCTCCAGTTCTGCGGCCAGGTCCGCGGCACCGGCCGCGGTGGCACCGCCGCGGCCCGCCAACACCAGGTCAGTCGCGCCATGGGCGGTCACCAGGTGGCGTGCGACCAGACCGCCGAGGGTCCCCGTCCCGCCGGTGATCAGTACGGTGCCGGTGTCCCAGGCGGGGGCCTTCCCGTCCGGTACGGGCGCCTTGACCAGCCTGGGCACCAGTAGCGTCCCCGTCCGGATGGCCGCTTCGGGTTCCCCTGTCGCGAGCACGGCGGGCAGCACCCCGAGGTCCGAATCGTCGTGGTCGATCACGACGAGCCGGTCGGGGTTCTCCTGCTGTGCGGTGCGCAGGAGCCCTCGTACGGAGGCTGCCGCCAGATCCTCCACGTCGTCTCCGCTGGATGTGGCCACCGCGCGGCGGGTGAGCACCATCAGGCGGGTCTCGGTGAATCGCGCGTCCGCGAGCCAATCCCGCACCACCTCCAGCACTCGGCGCAGGGTGGACGAGATCGCTTCCGGGGCCGGACCGTCATCCGCCTCGGGCAGACACGGCAGGACCAGCACATCCGGCACCTGGCCGACGGAGGCGAGGTCCCGATGGCGTTGTGGCGGGACACCGGCCGCGGTCAGCGCGGCGGTCAGCCGCGGCTCGTCGTGGCCGCCCAGCAGTGCCCAGGACAGAGGCTGCGAGCCGACGGTCCCCGTGGGGAGGGGAAGCTCCTTCCAGTCCAGCCGGAACAGCGCATCGCTCCGGCTGCCACCGGCCACTTCGAGCAGCCGGCTCTCCGCCACCGGACGCATCGCCAGCGTGTCGATGGACAGCACGGGAGCCCCGGTGGTGTCCGCCATCCGAATGGCCACCGTATCCGGACCCGCCGGGCTGATCGCCACCCGGAGGGTGGTCGCACCCACCGCGTGCAGGGTCACCCCGCTCCAGGAGAAGGGCAGATGGGCCTGACCCGGCTCGCTCACGAAGGCGCCCAGGCCGATGCCCTGCAGGGCCGCGTCCAGCAACGCGGGATGCACTCCGCATCGGGCGGCGTCGCCCGCTACCTGCTCGGGCAACGCGACGTCCAGGAACACCTCGCTGTCATGGATCCATGCCGCCCGCAGACCGTGGAAGGCGGGGCCGTACTGATATCCCCGCTCGGCCATCGCCGAGTACAGCTCGGTGACGTCGACCGGCTGAGCACCGGCAGGTGGCCAGGCCGACAGGTTCGCGGGCGGATCGCCATGCTCGCCCGCGCGCAGCGTGCCGCCGGCGTGGCGTATCCAGTCGCCCTCGCGGCGGGAGAACACCGTCAGGGGGCGGTTTCCGAGGTGGTCCGGGCCTCCGACCGACACCTGGAGCTGCACGGTCTCCTGGTCGGGCACGACGAGCGGTTCGTGCAGCGTCAGCTCTTCCAGTGTGTCGCAGCCGAGCCGCGCCCCCGCCTGGAGCGCGAGCTCTACGAACGCGGTGCCCGGAAGAAGCACCATGCCCAGGACGGCATGGTCGGCCAGCCACGGCTGCCCGGCCGACGACAGCGCTCCGGTCAGCACACAGCCGTCCGCGTCCGGGAGCGGCACCGCCGCGCCCAGCAGCGGATGGTCAACGGCTCCCAGGCCCAATCCGGATGCGTCGCCGGTGCGCGTGGATGGCGTCAGCCAGAACCGCTCACGCTGGAAGGCATACGTGGGCAAGTCGACGCATCGAGCACCGCTTCCGGCGAAGACCGTCTGCCAGTTGACCTCGGCACCGTGGACGGACACCTCGGCCAGTGACGTCAGGAACCGTTCCACGCCTCCCTCGTCACGGCGGAGGGAACCGGCGGCCACGATGGGAGTGCCCATCGCGTCTGCGGTGTCCTGGATGCCGATGGTCAGCACCGGGTGCGGGCTGGCCTCGACGAACATCGTGTGACCCTGGCGTATGAGGGTCTCAACGGTTCCCTGGAACTCCACGGTCTCGCGCAGGTTCCGATACCAGTACCCGGCATCCAGCTCCGTGGTGTCCATGAGCCGTCCGGTCACCGTCGAATAGAACGGCACCTGACCACCCCGAGGCTCCACGCCCGCCAGAGCCTCCGCCAGCTCTTCCCGGATCTCCTCCACCTGCACCGAATGCGAGGCGTAATCCACCGGGATCCGCTTGGCCTCCGGGAACTCCACAAGCACCGCATCCAGGACCTCATCCGCACCGGACACCACCGTGGACGCCGGACCGTTCACCGCCGCCACCGACAACCCCGGACGGTCCCGCAGCCGGTCGGCAGGCACCGGGACCGACACCATCCCACCCCGACCCGAGAGAGCCAGCAGCGCCTTGCTGCGCAAGGCCACCACCCGCGCCCCATCCGACAGCGACAAACCACCCGCCACACACGCCGCCGCAATCTCACCTTGTGAGTGACCCACCACCGCCGACGGCAGGACACCGTACGAACGCCACAGCTCGGCCAGCGACACCATCACCGCCCACAACACCGGCTGCACCACATCCACCCGGCCCAGTGCCGCCTCATCGCCCAGCACATCGAACAGCGACCACTCAGCGAACGGAGCCAACACATCAGCACACTCACGCATCCGCCCCGCGAACACCGACGAGGACTCCATCAACTCCAACGCCATCCCGACCCACTGCGACCCCTGCCCTGGGAAGACCAACACCACCTCGCGACCGGACTGGGCAGCACCGCCCGTCTCGATGGCGTCCAGCTCGCGCAGCAGTTCCGCGCGGTTCGCGCCCACGACGACGGCCCGGTGCGACAGGGCCGCGCGGGTCGCGACCAGGGACCATCCCACATCCACGGGGTGGAGCTCGGGGTTCTGCCGCACGAACGATGCCAACCGCTGGGCCTGCGCCCGTAGCCCGGCCGCCCCAGCACCCGACAGCACCCATGGCACCACGGGCAGCCCCGCCCGGCCGGTGTCCGGCTCACCGCTCGCGTCCAGCTCCGGTACCTGTTCGAGAATCACATGGGCGTTGGTGCCGCTCACTCCGAACGCGGACACCCCGGCGCGGCGTGGTCGGCCCTGGTCAGGCCACATGGTCTGCTCGGTCAGCAGCTCGATGGCCCCGGCATTCCAGTCGACGTGCGGGGAGGGCTCATCGACGTGCAGGGTTCGTGGCAGCACCCCGTTGCTCAGGGCCAGAACCATCTTGATGAGTCCGGCGGCACCCGCGGCCGCCTGGGTGTGTCCGATGTTGGACTTCACCGAGCCCAGCAGCAGCGGCCGCTCCGGATCACGATCCTGACCGTAGGTGGCCAACAGGGCCTGCGCCTCGATCGGATCACCCAGCGTGGTGCCCGTGCCGTGCGCCTCGACCGCATCCACATCACGAGCAGCAAGCCCGGCGCTCGCCAACGCCTGCCGGATCACACGCTGCTGCGACGGGCCGTTCGGCGCCGTCAGGCCGTTGGAGGCACCGTCCTGGTTGACGGCCGATCCCCGCACCACCGCCAGCACCCGGTGGCCATTCCGCTCGGCATCGGACAGCCGCTCCAGGACGAGCACCCCGGCGCCTTCGGAGAACCCGGTGCCGTCCGCGGCGGCGGCGAATGCCTTGCACCGCCCGTCCGGTGCGAGCCCGCGCTGGCGGGAGAACTCGACCAGCAGGTCCGGTGTCGTCATCACCGCCACGCCACCCGCCAGCGCCAGTGTGCTTTCGCCCCGGCGCAGGGATTCGCAGGCCCAGTGCACGCTGACCAGCGAGGAGGAGCACGCGGTGTCCACGGTGACGGCGGGGCCCTCGAGTCCGAGGGTGTAGGCCACGCGGCCGGAGATCACGGAGGTGGAGTTCCCGGTGAGCAGGTACCCTTCGGAGCCGTCCGGAGTGGCGGCCTGGCCCGCGCCGTACGTCGTCGAAGCGGCGCCCGCGAACACCCCGGTGCGGGTGCCCTTCAGGGCGAGGGGATCGATACCGGCGCGTTCGAAGGCTTCCCAGCACGCCTCGAGCCACAGCCGTTGCTGGGGATCGGCGGCCAGCGCCTCTCGGGGGGAGATGGTGAAGAATCCCGCGTCGAAGTCCGCCGCGTTCTGAAGGAAGCCGCCGGTCCTGGCGTATGTCGTGCCGGGTCGGCTCCGGTCCTGGTCGTAGAGCGCGTCAAGGTCCCAGCCGCGGTCGGTCGGGAGCTCGGATATCGCGTCCGCGCCGTTCTCCAGCAGCCGCCACAGCGACTCCGGGGAGTCGACACCGCCCGGGAGCCGACAGCTCATGCCGACGATGGCGATCGGTTCGTCCGCCGGGTGCGCAACCACGGGTGCCGGTACGGACACCGACACATCAGTGGAGCCGAACAGCTCAATGTCGAGATGGCGGGCGAGCGCGGCCGGAGTGGGATGGTCGAAGATCAAGGTGGCCTGCAACCGCCGCCCGGTCGCCGTGCGCAGCCTGTTGCGCAGTTCCACGGCAGAGAGCGAGTCGAAGCCGAGTTCCTTGAACGGCCGTTGCGGGGTCACCGATTCCGGACCGCCGTGGCCGAGCACGGCCGCCGACTGTCGGCGGACCAGGTCGAGCAGAGCGCCGAGGCGTTCGTCCTCCGCCAGCCCCGCGAGACCGTCGTACCCACCGTTGTCCACCGCGTCGGCCGGGCCCGGAAGGGCGCGGGCGAGGGAAGCTGCGAGCGGAGCGCGTACGAGGCCGCGCAGCAGGGCGGGCACCGGTTCAGCGGCCGGTGAGGACGGTTCGTACCGCATCGGCACCAGCAGGGTGTCGCCGGTCGCCCGGGCGGCGTCGAAGAGGGCCAGCCCCTCATCAGTGGACAGCGGGCGGACGCCGGACCGGGCGAGCCGGTCGGAGGTCAGGTGTTCGGTCAGCCCGCTGCGCTGCTCCCAGAAGCCCCAGGCCAGAGAGGTCGCGGGCAGTCCCTGTGCCCGGCGGCGCGCGGCCAGCGCGTCCAGGAAGGCGTTGGCCGCCGCGTAATTGCCCTGTCCGGGGCCACCGAGCACCCCGGCCGCGGACGAGAACAACACGAACTCGGCCAGGTCCCGGTCCCGGGTCAGTTCGTGCAGATGCCATGCGGCGTCCGCCTTGGGGCGCAGCACCGTCCGCAGCCGCTCCGGGGTGAGCGACCCGATCACGGCGTCGTCGAGGACACCGGCCGTGTGCACCACGCCCCGCAGATTCGGTAGCGAGTCGACCAACGCGGCGGTGGCGTCCCGGTCCGACACATCGCATGCGGCCACGCGTACGCGCGCCCCGGCGGCCTCCAGCTCGGCGACCAGCTCCGCCACGTCCGGAGCGGTGTTCCCCCGACGGCCGGCCAGCACCAGCTCCGTCACTCCGTGCTCGCGCACCAGATGGCGAGCCACCAGCCCGCCCAGAGTCCCGGTGCCGCCGGTGATCAGTACGGTGCCGCCGGAGAGCGGTCGCGGGATGGTGAGGGCCAGCTTGCCGATGTGCCGCGCCTGGGAGAGATGGCGGAAGGCGTCATCGGCCTGACGTACGTCCTGGATCCGCAGCGGCAGCGGGGTGAACACGCCCTGGTGGAACAGGGAGAGCAGTTCGGTGAGTAGTCGGTGGATCCGGTCGGGGCCGGCGTCGAGGAGTTCAAAGGCCCGGTACGACACGCCGTGGCGCGCCATCACTTCCTCGGCGTCGCGGAGATCGGTCCTGCCCATCTCGATCAGCCGCCCGCCGGGGCGCAGCAGTCCGAGTGAGCAGTCGAGGAGTTCGCCGGTCAGCGAATTGAGTACGACATCCAACCCGTCCGGTGCGCCCGCGCGGAAGCGTTCCGCGAACTCCGTCGAGCGGGAGGACGCGATCCGCTGCGGGGCGACACCGCATTCGCGCACCGCATCCCATTTGGCCGGGCTCGCGGTGGCGAACACCTCGGCGCCCAGCCACTGGGCCACCTGCACTGCCGCCATCCCGACGCCACCGGCCGCCGCGTGCACCAGCACCGACTCGCCGCTGCGCACATCGGCCAGGTCGACCAACGCGTACATCGCGGTGAGGAAGGCGATCGGGGTGGCGGCGGCCTGCGGGAAGGACCAGCCGGCCGGGATCGGGGCCACCAGCCGGTGATCGGTGATCGCCACCGGTCCGAAGGCTCCGGAGAACAGACCCATCACCCGGTCTCCGGGTGCCATTCCGGCTACTCCGGAGCCGATCTCCAGCACCGTTCCGGCGCCTTCGCTGCCCAGCAGACCGGCCTTGTCCGGGTACATCCCCAAGGCCAGGAGGACGTCACGGAAGTTGACCCCGGCCGCGTGCACGGCCACCCGGACCTCGCCCGCTCCCAGTGGCCTGGACACCTCCGCGCAGGGCGCGAGGACAAGCTGCTCCAATGTGCCCTCGCCGGCGGCCGCCAGCCGCCAGGTGTCCGTTTCCGCCGGGATCGGCAACGCCGGCGAGGTGGCCCGTACCAGCCTGGGCACCAGCGCCTTCCCGGCCCGGATGGCCACCTGCGGTTCGTCGGTGGTGAGCAATGCCGGGAGCGCGGACCATGTGGACGGATCCTCGTCCGCCGTGTCCACGAGCACGAAACGGCCGGGGTTCTCGGTCTGCGCGGTACGTATGAGGCCCCAGACCGCGGCAGCGGCGAGGCTCTCCGGATTCTCACCGGCCATGGTCGCGACCGCGCCCCGCGTCATCACGACGAGGCGGGCGTCCCCGAACCGGTCGTCCGCCAGCCACGCCTGCGCGACCTCGAGGACGCGGCTGCTGAGCGCGTACACGCCCTCCGGGCTCTCCTCGGCGGGAGAAAGCCTGAACACCACCGCCCCGGCTTCCGGCTGGACCGCCGCCGGTTCGGCCAGTTGGGCCGCGGACTCGATGACGGGGAAGTCCTCTTCAGCCGAGGCGTCGGGCGAGCCGGGCAGGGTGAGTTCGGTCCAGTCGACCCGGAACAGCGAATCGTGGTGGGCATCGCCGAGCCCGCCCTCGGATACCGGGCGCAGGACCAGAGACTCGGCCGACAGCACCGGTGCCCCCGTGCCGTCCATGGCCAGGAGCGAGATGGCGTCCGGGCCGGCCGGTGACAGTGCGACCCGCAAGGTGGTGGCACCGACAGCGTGCAGGGTGACGCCGGTCCAGGCGAACGGAAGGTGCGGTCGGCCTGGTTCGGTCACGAACGCGCCCAGTCCGGCGCCGTGCAGGGCGGCGTCCAGCAGGGCGGGATGAACACCGAAGCGGCCCGCGTCGCGCGCGGCCATCTCGTCCAAGGCCACCTCGGCGAACACCTCGTCGCCGCGCCGCCATGCGGTATGCAGCCCCTGGAAGACGGGCCCGTACGCGTAACCGCGGGCGCTCATCTCGGCGTAGACATCGGTGAGGTCGACCCGTGTGGCGCCCTCCGGCGGCCACACCGTCCGGTCCACGGTGGCCGTGTCGCCACCGGGGCTGACGCTGCCGGTGGCGTGCCGTATCCAGGCCCGGTCCCGGCCCGGCCTGGAGTACACCGCGACCGACCGGCGACCGCTCTCGTCCGGTCCGCCGACCGCCACCTGGGTCTGTACGTCTCCGTGTGCGGGCAGCACGAGCGGCGCCTGCAGGGTCAGCTCGTCCAGCGTGCGACAGTCCACGTGCAGCCCCGCTTGCACGGCCAGTTCAACGAATCCGGTGCCCGGCAGCAACACCTTGCCCAGCACGGCGTGATCGCGCAGCCAGGGGTGGGTGGCCGTGGAGAGCGAGCCGGTCAGCACACAGCCGCCGGATTCGGGAAGTGGCAACACCGCGCTCAGCAAGGGGTGATCGAGACCGACGAGGCCCGCGCCTCCGACATCGCTCGCGCCGCGCACCGGATCCAGCCAGAACCACTCATGCTGGAATGCATAGGTCGGCAGATCGACCCTCCGCGCCCCGGCCTCGGCGAACAGCGGCTGCCAGTCCACCGGCACACCCTCGGTGAACAGCCGACCGACGGTGCTGAGGAAGGAGACCAGGCCACCGTCGTCGCGGCGCAGCGATCCGGTGGTGATGATGGGGGTGTCGGTGGCGTCGGCGGTGTCGTGGATGCCGACGGTCAGCACCGGATGCGGGCTGGCCTCCACGAACGCCGTATGTCCGAGCTCCAGCAGTCCCTCGATCGTGGACTGGAACTCCACGGTCTCGCGCAGGTTCCGGTACCAGTACCCGGCGTCCAGCTCCGCGGTGTCCATGAGCCGCCCGGTCACCGTCGAATAGAACGGAACCTGCCCGCCCCGCGGCTCCACACCCGCCAGAGCCTCCGCCAGCTCTTCCCGGATCTCCTCCACCTGCACCGAATGCGACGCGTAATCCACCGGAATCCGCTTGGCCTCTGGAAACTCCGCGAGCACCGCGTCCAGCACCTCGACAGCACCGGACACCACTGTGGACGCCGGACCATTCACCGCCGCCACCGACAACCCCGGACGGTCCCGCAGCCGGTCGGCAGGCACCGGGACCGACACCATCCCACCCCGACCCGACAAGACCAGCAACGCCTTGCTCCGCAGCACCACCACCCGCGCCCCATCCACCAGCGACAGACCACCCGCCACACACGCCGCCGCGATCTCACCCTGCGAATGACCCACCACCGCCGACGGCACCACACCAAACGAACGCCACAACTCCGCCAACGACACCATCACCGCCCACAACACCGGCTGCACCACATCGACACGAGCCAGCGCCCGCTCATCCGCCAACACATCCGAAAGCGACCACTCCACCAACGGAGCCAACGCATCGGCGCATTCGCCCATCCGCCGCGCGAACACCGGCGAGGACTCCATCAGCTCCAACGCCATCCCGGCCCACTGCGACCCCTGCCCCGGGAAGACGAACACCACTCCGGAGTGCGTTCGGGCCTCGCCGATCGCGGAGCTGCCATTGGCCACGGCCGCCAGCTCACGGAGGAGGTCATCGCGGTCAGCGCCGACGACCACGGCACGGTGTGGCAGGGCGGCGCGGGTCGACGTCAGCGACCAGCCGACATCCACCGGACTCAGGTCCGGCCGGTCGCCGACAAAGGCCATGAGGCGCTCTGCTTGTGCGCGGACACCGGACTCGCCGGCACCCGACACTACCCACGGCACGACCCCAGAGTCGTCGCGTTCCGGCGAGAGCTCGGGCTCGGCGACCGGCTCGGCGACCGGCTCGGCGACCGGCTCGGGGGCCTGCTCCAGAATCACATGCGCGTTCGTGCCGCTCACTCCGAAGGCGGACACTCCGGCGCGGCGGGGCCGTGCGGTCTCCGGCCATGCCGTCCGCGCGCTCAGGAGTTCCACCGCGCCGGTGGACCAGTCCACATGGGGCGTCGGCTCATCGATATGGAGGCTCTGCGGCAGCACGCCGTGGCGCATCGCCATCACCATCTTGATCACACCGGCCACACCGGCCGCCGCCTGCGTATGACCGATGTTCGACTTGATCGACCCCAGGAGCACCGGCCGCTCCGGATCCCGGCCCTGACCGTAGGTGGCCAACAGGGCCTGCGCCTCGATCGGATCGCCCAGCGTCGTCCCCGTACCGTGAGCCTCCACCGCGTCCACATCCACCGTGGACAAACCGGCGTTCGCCAACGCCTGCCGGATCACCCGCTGCTGCGACGGACCATTCGGCGCCGTCAACCCATTCGACGCACCGTCCTGATTCACCGCCGAACCCCGCACCACCGCAAGGATGGGATGCCCATGGCGTTCGGCATCGGACAGCCGCTCCACCACCAGCATTCCGGCACCCTCACCCCAGCCGGTGCCGTCCGCCGCCGCCGCGAACGCCTTGCAGCGTCCATCGGCCGCCAGCGCACGCTGGCGGGAGAATTCCACGAAGATACCGGCGGTCGTCATGACGCTCGCGCCACCCGCCAGGGCCAGCGAGCACTCTCCGGACCGCAGGGCCCGTACCGCCAGGTGCAAGGCCACCAGCGCCGACGAACACGCCGTATCCACGGTCAGCGCGGGGCCTTCGAGACCGAGGACGTAGGAGACCCGGCCGGACATGACCGATGCCGAGTTGCCCGTGCCCACCCGGCCCTCGAAGTCGCCCGTCTCGTCCGCCTTCAGCAGGGCCGCGTAGTCCTGGCCGTTCGTTCCCGTGAACACGCCGGTCTCGCTGCCCCGCAGCGCCGTGGGGTCGATGCCTGCCCGCTCCAGCGCCTCCCACGACACCTCGAGCAGCAGCCGCTGTTGCGGGTCCATCGCCACCGCTTCACGCGGGGAGATCCCGAAGAATCCGGCATCGAACTCACCGGCTCCGGCGACGAACGCGGCCGCTCGGGTGGAGGAGGTGCCCCGGTGGTCGGGGTCCGGATGGAACAGGTTCGCGGTGTCCCAGCCCCGGTTCTCGGGGAACGGGCCGATGGCGTCGGAGCCGTCGGCGAGCAGGCGCCACAGATCCTCGGGAGACATGACGTCCCCCGGGAAGCGGCAGCTCATCCCCACGATCGCGATGGGCTCGTCGTCCACCGCGCCGACCGCCTGGACCGGGACGGCCGGGGCCGAGCGGTCCTGGCCACCGTCCAGCAGTTCGCCGCGGAGGTACTCCGCCATCGCCAGCGGGGTGGGCTGGTCATACGTCAGGGTGGCCGGCAGCCGGAGGCCGGTGGCCCGGTTGAGCCGGTTGCGCAGTTCGACCGCGGTGACCGAGTCGAAGCCGCTCTCCTGGAAGGCCCGGCCGGGGTCGATCGCGTCCGGGCCGGTGTGCCCGAGTACGACCGCGACATGACGCCGTACGAGATCCAGCACCGCGCGACCCCGGTCGGCGTCGGCCATCCCGGCGATCCGCTCCGCGAATTCCGAGCGCTCGTGGCCCGGCTCGGCGCTCTCCTGACCGACGCCGGCGTCGATCAGCGCCCGCGCCTCGGGGAGTTCGGACAGCAGCGGGCTGGGGCGGGTCGCGGTGAAGGCGACATAGTGCCGGTCCCAGTCGATCTCGGCGACCGTGACGACGGTGTCGTCCTGCTCGACGGCGCGTGCCATGGCCGCGACCGCCATCTCCGGCGCCATCTCCGGTACGCCGTGGCGGCGGGCCACCTCGCCGACCCCGCCCTCGCCCATGCCGTCACCGGCCCACAGACCCCAGGCGATGGAGGTGGCGACCAGGCCCTCGGCCCGGCGCTGCTCGGCCAGCGTGTCGACGAAGACGTGGCCGGGTGCGTAGTTGCCCTGTCCGGGTGCGCCCAGCGTGCCCGAAAGCGAGGAGAAGAGGACGAAGGCGGACAGGTCCATGTCGCGGGTCAGTTCGTGCAGATGCACCGCGCCGTCGGTCTTGACGCGCAGCACTCGTTGCAGTTGCTCGGTGGTGAGCGAGTTCAGGGTGCCGTCATCGAGCACCGCCGCGGTGTGCACCACCGCGGTCAGCGGTCCGACGTCGGCCAGCAACGCGGCCAGGGCTTCCCGGTCCCCGACGTCACACGCCGCCACCGTCACCCGGGCGCCGAGCGCCTCCAGTTCTCCGGCCAGCCGCTCGGCGCCCGGCGCGGCCATGCCCCGGCGACTGGTCAGCACCACATGTTCGGCACCCCGGCCGGCCAGCCACCGGGCGACATGGCCACCCAACGCTCCGGTGCCGCCGGTGACCAGTACGGTGCCGCGAGGTTTCCAGGCCCCGCCGCGTTCGCGGGCCGGCGCATGCGCCAGCCTCCGGCCGAAGAGCCCACTCGGGCGGATCGCCACCTGATCCTCGCCCGAGGTGCCGGTCAGCACACCGGCCAGGTAGTCCTGAGTACGCGGGTCCACGCCCTCCGGCAGGTCGATCAAACCGCCCCAGCGGAGCGGCTGTTCCAGGGCGATCACCTTGCCGAGACCCCACGTCAGGGCCTGCTTTCGGCGGACGGTCAGGTCTCCTTCGCCACCGGTATTGGCATCGCCACCGACGCCGTAGCCGTCGCCGTGGCCGAGCGAGACGCCACGCTGGGTGAGGCACCACATCGGCGCCTCCAGACCGGCGTCTCCGAGCGCCTGCGTAAGCAACAGCGTCATCGCGTATCCCTGGGGGACCGAGGGGTACGCGGAGTGCGGGCTTTCGTCCAACGCGGTCAGCGACACCACACCGCTGATCCGGGGGCTGTCGGCCAGGACGGCGGCCAGCCGGTCGGCCAGCGTGGCACGGTCCAGTTCGGGCTCGCCGAGAACGACCATGAGGGGCTCGGCACCGTGCCGGATCAGCGCACCGGTCACCCCGGCGACCCACTCGTGCTCGGCCTCCGCATGGGAGACCACCACGAGCCAGGTGCCGGTCGGCGACGTGGCGGGCGCGGTGAGCGGCTTCCAGCGGATCTTGTACCGCCATGAGTCGATCGTGGAGACGTCACGGCGTTCGCGCCGCCACTGGGACAGGGCGGGCACCACTTCGCGCAGCGACTGCCCGTCGACGCGCAGCGCCCCGGCGAGCGACTCGAGGTCCTCACGCTCGACGGTGTCCCAGAAGTCGGTGTCGACCGTGCCGGTGGAGGGCTCGGGCGGCGTGGCGTCCAGCCAGTAGCGCGCCCGCTGGAAGGCGTACGTCGGCAGGTCCACCCGGCGGGCGCCGGGGAACAGCGGCCGCCAGTCGACCTCGACGCCATGTGCGTACGCCTCGGCCAACGCGCTGAGGAAGCGGACGAGGCCACCGTCGTCCCGGCGCAGTGAGGCCAGTACGAGTCCGCTGCTCGCGCCCGCGTCGTCGAGCGTTTCGCGCAGGCCCGTCGCCAGGACCGGGTGGGGGCTGATCTCGATGAACGTGTGCTGGCCACCCTCCAGCGCCGCACGGGTGACCTGCTCGAGCTCCACGGTTTCGCGCAGATTGCGATACCAGTAGTCCGCGTCCAATTGCGCGGTGTCGATGGGCCGCCCGGTCACCGTGGAGTGGAAGGGGGTCGTTCCGGTGCGCGGCTCGATGGACGCCAGCGCCTTCAGCAGTTCATCACGGATCCCGTCGATCTGGGGCGAGTGGGAGGCGTAGTCCACCGGGATCCGCTTGGCCTCCGGGAACTCCGCGAGCACCGCGTCCAGCACCTCATCCGCGCCGGACACCACCGTCGTCGCCGGGCCGTTCACCGCTGCCACCGACAACCCCGGGCGGTCCCGCAACTGGTCGGCGGGCATCGGGACGGACACCATTCCGCCGCAGCCCGACAAGGCGAGCAGCGCCTTGCTGCGCAGCACCACCACCCGCGCCCCATCCGCCAGCGACAGACCACCCGCCACACACGCCGCCGCGATCTCACCCTGCGAATGACCCACCACCGCCGACGGCACCACACCAAACGAACGCCACAACTCGGCCAACGACACCATCACCGCCCACAACACCGGCTGCACCACGTCGACACGAGCCAGCGCCCGCTCATCCGCCAAGACATCCGACAGCGACCACTCCACCAACGGAGCCAACGCATCGGCGCACTCGCCCATCCGCCGCGCGAACACCGGAGAGGACTCCATCAGCTCCAACGCCATCCCGGCCCACTGCGACCCCTGCCCCGGGAAGACGAACACCACCGAGCGTCCCGGCTCGGCCGCATCCGCTGCCTCCACCACGCCCGGTGCCGGTTCGTCCTGTGCCAGGGCCGTCAGCCCGGCCAGCAGTGCGGTGTGATCGCCGCCGAGCACCACCGCCCGATGTTCCAGCATCGCGCGGCTGGTGAACAGCGAGAAGCCGATGTCCGCCACGCTCCCGTCGGGGTGGCTCATCAGGTGTGCGCGCAGTCGTTCCGCCTGTGCCCGAATGGCGCGCCGGTCCCGGCCCGAGATGATCCACGGGACCGCCGCGCCTGGTTCGGCGTCGTCGGGCCGCTCCACGGGCGTCGGCATCGGCGCCTGTTCGATAATCAGGTGTGCGTTCGTTCCGCTGATGCCGAACGAGGACACTCCGGCGCGGCGGGGCCGTCCGGCCTCGGGCCACGCCGTCTGCTCGCCCAGGAGCCGGACCGCGCCGATGGACCAGTCCACATGGGGAGTGGGCTCATCGATGTGGAGGCTCTGCGGCAGCACACCGTGGCGCATCGCCATCACCATCTTGATCACACCGGCCACACCCGCCGCCGCCTGCGTATGACCAATGTTCGACTTCACCGAACCCAACCACAACGGCCGCTCCGGATCCCGATCCTGACCGTACGTGGCCAACAGCGCCTGCGCCTCAATCGGATCACCCAGCGTCGTCCCCGTACCGTGCGCCTCCACCGCATCAACATCCACCGCCGACAAACGGGCATTCGCCAACGCCTGCCGGATCACCCGCTGCTGCGACGGACCATTCGGCGCAGTCAACCCATTCGACGCGCCGTCCTGATTCACCGCCGACCCCCGCACCACCGCCAGGATGGGGTGCCCGTTGCGCCGCGCGTCCGACAGCCGTTCCACCAGCAGCATGCCGATGCCTTCTGCGAAGCCGGTGCCGTCCGCCGCTCCCGCGAACGCCTTGCAGGTGCCGTCCGGTGCGAGGCCGCGCTGACGGGAGAATTCCACGAAGACGGTGGGGGTGGACATCACCGTCACGCCACCGGCCAGCGCGAGCGAGCATTCACCGAGGCGCAGCGCCTGTATGGCGAGGTGCAGTGCCACCAGCGACGACGAGCAGGCGGTGTCCACGGTGACCGCCGGGCCCTCGAGCCCGAAGGTGTAGGCCACGCGACCCGAGGCGACACCGGCCGCCGCACCCGTGCCCAGATATCCCTCGACGCCATCCGGAGTGGTCGACAGGCGGGTGAGGTAGTCGTGGTGCATCACGCCGGTGAACACGCCGATCCGCTCACCCTTGACGGAGGTGGCGGGGATACCCGCGCGCTCGAATACCTCCCATGATGTCTCCAGGAGCAGCCGCTGCTGCGGGTCCATGGCCGCGGCCTCGCGCGGCGAGATCCCGAAGAACCCGGCGTCGAACTCGGCCGCGTCGTAGACGAATCCACCACTGCGGGCGTACGACGTACCGGGGCGATCCGGGTCCGGATCGTAGAGACCGTCCAGGTCCCAGCCGCGGTCGGTCGGCAGGACCGATATCGCGTCGCCGCCCGAGCGCACCAGGTCCCACAGCGCTTCCGGTGAAGCGATCCCGCCGGGGTAGCGGCAGCTCATTCCGACGATCACGATCGGATCGTCGGCGACGAGCGAGCCCCCGGCCGGTGTGACGGCGGTGCCGCTGTCCGTGCCGAGGACTTCGGCCAGCAGATGCTCGGCGAGCGCACGCGGTGTCGGATAGTCGAACACGGCGGTGGCGGGCAGCCGTACGCCGGTGGCCGCACTGATCCGGTTGCGCAGTTCCACCGCGGTCAGCGAGTCGAAGCCGATTTCCTGGAAGGTCCGCGCGGTGTCGACCGATTCCGTGGACGCGTGGCGCAGTACGGCCGCTATGTGATTGCGCACGAGGTCGAGTACGGCCTGATCCCACTCGGCGCGGTCCATGGCGGCCAGCCGGTGTCCGAGCGCGGAGGCCGAGTCAGGGGCGTCGACTGCCTGGGCAGCGCGCCGGATCCGCGGGCGGACCAGGTCGCGCAGGACGGCGGGCAGGTTGTCGGTGCCCGCCCATGCCTGGGGGTCCAGCGGTGCGGCCAGCACCATCGCCTCATCGGCGACGAGCGCCGCGTCGAACAGTTCCAGTGCCTGAGAGGTGGGCATCGGCACCGCGTGGGAACGCGCCAGATCGTCGACCGACAGGTGCTCGGTCTGCTCGCTGCGTTCTTCCCAGAACCCCCACGCGATCGACACCCCCGGCAACCCCTGTGCCCGCCGATGAGCAGCCAACGCATCCAGGAACCCATTCGCCGCCGCATAACTCCCCTGACCCGCATTCCCCAACACACCCGCCGCCGACGAGAACAACACAAACGCCGACAGATCCAACCCACACGTCAACTCATGCAAATACCAAGCCCCCAACGCCTTCGGCCCCAACACCCCAACCAACCGCCCCCCATCCAAAGAACCAACCACCCCGTCATCCACCACACCCGCCGCATGCACCACCACACTCAACCCCTCAACCGACCCCACCAACTCCGCCACCGCACCCCGATCCCCCACATCACACGCCACCACCCGAACCCGCGCACCCAACCCCTCCAACTCCCCAACCAAACCCCCAACACCCGGCGCACCCCGCCCCCGACGACCCACCAACACCACCTCACCCACCCCATACACCGACACCAAATGACGCGCCACCAAACCACCCAACAACCCCGTCCCACCCGTCACCAACGCCACACCACCCAACACAGCGCCACCGCTCACAACCCCACCACCCACACCCACCAAACGCGGCACCCACACCCGACCCCCACGCACCGCAACCTCCGACTCCCCCAGCCCCACCACATCCGGAACCACACCCACACCCCCAACCCCACCAACACCCACACCCTCACCCTCACCCTCGCCCTCACCCACATCCACCAGCACAAACCGACCCGGATGCTCCGACTGCGCCGACCGCACCAACCCCCACACCGCACCACCACCCACATCCACCACACCCTCCCCACCCACAGACACCGCACCCCGCGTCACCACCACCAACCGCGAACCCCCAAACCGCTCATCCCCCACCCACAACCGCAAAACCTCCAACACACCCACCACATCAACCCCCGACAACACCACACACCCCGGCACCACCCCACCCAAAGCAACCTCACCCCACTCCACAAACGACCCCACCCCACACACACCCACATCCACCCACTCCACCCGATACAACGCATCGGTCCTGTTCCCCCGCCCGTCGTTCAACTGCTGGGCGGAGACCGGCCGCAGAGCCAGTGAGCGTGCCGACAGGACGGGCGCACCGGTGACGTCCGTGGCCCGGAGGGCGATCGCGTCGCGGCCGGCCGGGGTCAGGGTGACGCGCAGGACCGTCGCACCGACCGCGTGCAACGTGACGCCACTCCAGGAGAACGGCACATAAGCCTGGCCGTCGTCGGTGACGAAGTCGCCGAATCGCACCCCGTGGAGCGCGGCATCGAGCAGTGCCGGATGTATCGCGCAGCGAGCCGCATCACCTCTCGCCTCCTCCGGTACCACCGCCTCGACGAAGACCTCGTCTCCCCGCCGCCAGGCATCCCGCAACCCCCGGAACACCGGCCCATACGCATACCCCCGCTCCGCCAACGCCGCATAAACCCCCTCCACCCCAACCCGCTCCGCACCCACCGGCGGCCACACCTCCACACCCGACACCTCACCATCCGCCACCCCCAACACACCCACCGCATGCCGGACCCACTCACCCTCCCGACACGAAAACACCGACACCGACCGACGACCACCCTCACCGGCACCGCCCACCGAAACCTGAACCTCGACCTCACCCCGCTCCGGAAGCACCAACGGCCCCTCCAACGTCAACTCCTCAACCACCCCACACCCCAGACCCAACCCCGCCTGCAACACCAACTCCACAAACCCCGTCCCCGGCAGCAACACCACACCGGAGAGGGCGTGATCAGCCAGCCAGGAGTGGGTGGCCAGGGACAGCCGACCGGTGAGCAGGCAGCCGCCGGACTCGGGCAGCGCGACCGTGGCCCCGAGGAGGGGGTGGTCGAGCGCGCCCAGTCCCAGCGCGGAGGCGTCACCGTGGCCGGGCCTGGGCGTCAGCCAGTAACGCTCCCGCTGGAACGGGTAGGTCGGCAGTTCCACCCGTCGCGCCTCGCCGAAGGCCGCGGGCCAGTCCACCCGTATGCCGTGCACCTGCAGCCGCGCCATGGCCGAGAAGAACTGGGCGAGCCCGCCCTGGCCACGGCGCAGCGAGCCGGTGACCACCACGGACTCGCCGGAGGCGTCCGCCGTGTCCTGGATGCCCATGGTCAGGGCGGGGTGGGTGCTCGATTCCACGAAGACGCGGTGGCCGTCGGAGAACAGCGCCTGGAGCGCGCCCAGGAAGTCGATGGGCTTGCGGGCGTTCCAGAACCAGTAATCCGCGTCGAGTTCGGTGGTGTCCAAGAGTCCGCCGGTCACCGTGGAGTAGAACGGCACGGTGGACTGGCGGGGCGCCACGTCGGCCAGCAGGTCGAGCAGTCGTTCGCGCAGCGGTTCCACCTGAGGGCCGTGCGACGCCACGGTGGCCGGCACGATACGGGCGCGTACGCCGTCCGTCTCGCATGCGGCCACGAACTCCTGGAGACTTTGCGGGTCGCCCGCCACCGTGGCCGCCGCGGGCCCGTTCACCCCGGCCACCGCGAGGCGTTCGCCCCACGGCTCGATCCGGGTGGCCAGTTGTTCCGCCGGCAGGGCGACCGAGGCGATCGCGCCGTTGCCCACCAGCGTTTCGGCGAAAAGGCGGCTGCGCAACACCACCACCTTGGCCGCGTCCTCCAGCGACAGCGCCCCGGCCACGCAGGCGGCCGCGATCTCGCCCTGGGAGTGGCCGACCACGGCGGAGGGGGTGACCCCGTAGGAGGACCACAGCTCGGCGAGGGACACCATCACGGTGAACAGAACCGGCTGGACGACCTCGATGAGGTCGAGCGAGGGCGCACCGGGCGCGGATCGCACCACGTCCTCGATGGACCAGTCGAGATGCGTCTCCAGTGCACGGGCGCACTGGGCGAACGGGCGGGCGAAGGCCGGGGAGGAGTCCAGCAGTTCCACGGCCATACCGGCCCACTGCGAGCCCTGTCCCGGAAAGACGAACACCACGCCGGTGTCGGGACCGGCCGCTCCCTCCACCACGTTCGGGGCCGGCTCTCCGGCGGCCACCGCGGCAAGACCGTTGAGCAGTTCCCGCGGGGTGGATCCGATCACCACCGCGCGGTGTGACAGCGCCGAGCGGGTGGTGGCAAGGGTCCACCCGAGGTCGGTGGGGTCCGCTTCCGTGGCCACGGTGGCGAGCCGGGCCGCGAACGCGCGCAGACCGGCCTCGCCCTGGCCCGAGAGCACCCAGGGCACCGCCACCGGTTCGGTCCGGGGCGGATCAGTGAGCTCGGCTTCCGGCGCCTGCTCCAGGATCGCGTGGGCGTTGGTGCCGCTCACGCCGAAGGCGGAGACTCCCGCCCTGCGCGGCCGGTCGTTCTCCGGCCAGGGAGTGCGCTCCGTGAGCAGGCGCACCGCTCCGGCGGACCAGTCCACATGCGGGGTCGGCTCGTCCACGTGCAGGGTGCGCGGCAGCACACCGTGGCGCATGGCGAGCACCATCTTGATGACCCCGGCGACGCCCGCGGCGGCCTGGGTGTGGCCCAGGTTCGACTTGACCGATCCGAGCCACAACGGCAGGTCCCGATCCTGACCGTAGGTGTCCAGCAGGGCCTGTGCCTCGATGGGGTCCCCGAGCCTGGTGCCGGTGCCGTGCGCCTCCACCACGTCGACATCGCCCGTGGACAACTGGGCGTCGGACAGTGCCGCGCGGATGACCCGGCGCTGGGAGGGCCCGTTGGGAGCGGTCAGCCCGTTCGACGCGCCGTCCTGGTTGGCGGCGGTACCACGTACCACCGCCAGCACCGGGTGGCCGTGCCGTTCAGCGTCGGACAGCCGCTCCACCAGCAGCATCCCGGCGCCCTCACCCCAGCCGGTGCCGTCCGCGCCAGCGGCGAACGCCTTGGACCGGCCGTCCGGCGCCAGCCCGCCCTGCTTGGACAGCTCGACGAAGGTGTTCGTCGTCGTCATCACCGTGACGCCGCCCGCCAGCGCGAGCTCGCACTCCCCGTTGCGCAGCGCCCGGACGGCCAGATGCAGGGCGATCAGAGAGGACGAGCAGGCGGTGTCCACGGTGACCGTCGGTCCTTCGAGACCGAAGGCGTAGGCCACCCGTCCCGAGAGGACGCTCGCCGCGCTGCCGGTGCCGAGGTGCCCTTGCACATCGTCCCGCGCCGCGCTGAGCAGCGTCGCGTAGTCCTGGCCGTTGGTGCCGATGAACACTCCGGTCAGGCTGCCCCGCACGGCGTCGCGGTTGACGCCGGCCCCTTCGAACGCTTCCCAGGAAGTCTCCAGCATCAACCGCTGCTGCGGGTCCATCGCGATGGCCTCCCGGGGGGATATCCCGAAGAGCGCCGCGTCGAAATCGGCGATGCCGTGGAGGAATCCGCCGTAGCGGGTGACCGACTTCCCGGCCCCGCCCTCGGGGTCGTAGAGACCTTCCGTGTCCCAGCCACGGTCGACCGGGAATTCCGACACCGCGTCGCCACCGTCGCGCACCAGGTCCCACAACGCTTCCGGCGTTGCGATGCCACCGGGGAAACGGCAGCTCATGCCGATGATCGCAATGGGTTCGTGGCTCTTCGCCTCGATGTCCTGCAGGCGCTGGCGGGTCTGCCGCAGATCCTTCGTGACCTCTTTGAGGTAATGACGAAGTTTCTCTTCATTCTCCACAGGACAGCCCTCTCAACGCGGTGCTGGACTCACTCGGAGTCGAACTCGACGGCAGGTTCACGAGATACCGAATTCCTTGCCGAGGAGATCGAACATCTCCTCGTCCGTCGCGGAATCCAGTTCAATGTCACGGTCGGTGGCCGCGCCCCAGTGGGCCAGCAGGCTCTTGATCTTCGCGGCGACCTCGGCGCCGGCCACGTCGCTCGGGGACAGGTCGGACAACACCGCTTCGAGCCTGTTCAGCTCGTCGAGCGCGGGCGTCGTGTCGTCCTCGGTCTCGCCCTGGACGAGTTGGGCCCGGACATGGCCGGCGAGCGCCGCGGTGGTCGGATAGTCGAAGATGACCGACGCCGGGAACGGGACGCCGGTGGCGGTGGCCAGCCGGTTCCGCAGCTCCACCGCGGTGAGCGAGTCGAAGCCCACCTCCTGGAAGGTCCGCGAGGGGTCGACAGAGGCGGGCTTCGCATGTCCCAGCACAACCGCCACGTGGGTACGGACCAGTTCCAGCACCGCCCGATCGCGCTCGATCCGCGACATGCCCCGCAGCCGGGTGGCGAATTCCTCGACCGGTTCCATGGGAGGAGTGGCGATCGTCAGCAGTTCGCTCAGCAGCGGGCTCGGCCGTACGGCGGTGAACCGGGAGCCAAAGCTCGACCACTCCACATCCGCGATCATCATCGTGGTCTCGTCCGCGACCAGTGACTGCTGCAGCGCGGCGATCGCCAGATCCGGGGGCATTCCGGGGAGCTGTCGCTGAGCCGCCCCCATGCCGCTGTCGGCCCAGGCTCCCCAGGCCAGAGACGTGGCCACCAGCCCCTCAGCCCGGCGCCGCTGGGCCAGTCCGTCCAGAACGGCGTTGGCCGCCGCATAGCTCCCCTGGCCCGCGTTACCCATCGTCCCCGCAGCCGACGAGAACAACACAAAGGCATCCAGGTCCCGACCCCGCGTCAGCTCATCCAGATACCGCGCCCCCGCGACCTTGACCCGCATCACCTCCCGGATCCGCTCAGACGTCAACGACTCCAACACGCCGTCGTCCAGCACACCCGCCGTATGAACCACCACACGCAAATCCGCAATCCCCGCCACCAACGCCGCGACCTCGCCCCGATCAGCCACATCACACCCCACCACCGACACCACCGCACCCAGCTCCTCCAACCCCGCCACCAACTCCGCGACGCCGGGCGCCTCGGCCCCCCGACGACTCGCCAACACAATCCGCTGCACGCCAGCTCCCGCCAGCCAACGCGCCACATGACCGCCCAGCGCACCCGTGCCCCCGGTGACCAAAGCAGCCCCACGACCACGCCACTCGGCGGACGTGTCCGCCGCCGGTGCCAGCCGGGTCAGCCGGGCACCCCACGCCCCAGCGGCACGGACCGCCACCTGGTCCTCCCCTGTCCCTCCACTCAGGACCCGACACAACCAGGACCCGACACCCTCATCCACGACCGGCGGCAGATCGATCAACCCACCCCAACGATCCGGATGCTCCAAGCCGATCACCCGACCAAGCCCCCACACGCCCGCCTGATCCGAATCGACCACATCCCCGTCGACCACCGAGACCGCACCCCGAGTGACACACCACAGCGGCGCAGTCGTACGCAGCGTCTGCAACAAGAGGACGGTCTCCTCGACAGGCAGCAGCGACACCACACCCGCCGCGGCCGGGACGGTGTCCGGCGCCGCGACCTCTGCGAGTTCCGCGGCCTCTGCCACCGTCACCATCCGTGCCTCGGCCCCCGCCGCGCGCATCGCACCCATCAGGTCATCGGCGCCGCCGCCCGGCTCGACCACCAGCAGCCATGTGCCGGTGAGGACGGACTCCTCGGAGACCCCCGGAATCGGCGCCCACCCGAGCCGATACCGCCAGCCGTCGATGACCGATTGCTCCTGCCGCACCCTTCGCCATGCCGCCAGAGCGGGCAGAGCCGCGCTGAGCGGCTGCCCGGCGTCGATACCGAACGAACCGAGATCCCCGCGCTCGACGGCATCCCAGAACGCCGCGTCCACCGCGCTCGTCGCAGGCTCAGCCGAGGACGGCTCCAGCCAGAACCGCTCACGCTGGAACGCATACGTCGGCAAATCAACACGCCGAGCACCCGGAAACACCGCCGCCCAATCGATCTGGACGCCCCGGACATACAGCCCACCCAAAGCGGCCATCGCGGTAAGGGGCTCCGGACGATCCGGACGGAGTACGGGCAGTCCGTCGCCATCGGCCAGTGCGGTCAGCGTGCCATCGGGCCCCAGCTCCAGGAAGGAACCGACGCCCAGCGCACGGAGTGTGTCGAGCCCGTCAGCGAACCGGACGGTCTCCCGCACATGACGCACCCAGTACTCCGGGGAGCACAGCTCCTCGCCCGCCACCACACCGGATACGTTCGACACCACCGGCAAGTTCGGGGTCCGGAACTCCACCGACCCAAGCACCTCGCCGAACTCCGCCAGCATCCCGTCCATACACGACGAATGAAACGCATGACTCACCCGCAACCACCGCGTCCGCACCCCCCGGCCAGCCAACACACCCGCGATCTCAGCGACCTCATCCTTATCCCCCGAGATCACCACCGACTCAGGACCATTCACCGCCGCAACAGCCACACCCCCGGTCAACAGCGGCCGCACCTCACCCTCCGAAGCCGCCACCGAAACCATCGCCCCACCCGACGGCAACGCCTGCATCAAACGACCCCGAGCAGCCACCACCCGCGCCGCATCCTCCAACGACCACACACCCGCCACACACGCCGCAGCCAACTCACCAATCGAATGACCCAACAGGTAATCCGGCTTCACACCCCAGGACGACACCAACGCGAACAACGACACCTCAAGCGCAAACAAACCCGCCTGCGTATACGCCGTCTCCCCGATCAACCCCGCGTCATCACCCCACACCACCTCACCCAAAGGCCGCTCCAAATACCGGTCCAGCTCCCCACACACCTCATCCCACACCCCCGCGAACACCGGATACGCCTCATACAACCCACGCCCCATCCCCAACCGCTGCGACCCCTGACCCGCAAACACCACACCCAACCCACCACCAACCGGAACCCCCACAACCACCGAACCCTCCAAAGCCCCGAGCAACCCCGCACGATCCGCACCCACCACCACCGCACGATGCGACAACGCAGAACGAGCAGAGGCCAATGACCACCCCACATCCACCGGATCCAGATCGGGATTCCGCTCCGCGAAGGCCCATAGCCGTACGGCCTGCGCCTGCACACCCGCCTCGTCCCGGGCCGACAACACCCAAGGAATCGCCGGGAGTTCGATCCGCTCCGGCCCTGGCTCAGGTTCGCCCGTCGGGTCGGAGGCCTGCTCCAAAATCACATGGGCGTTGGTACCGCTCGCCCCAAAGGATGAGACTCCGGCGCGGCGGGGCCGTCCGGCCTCCGGCCACGCCGTCTGCTCGCCCAGGAGCCGGACCGCGCCGATGGACCAGTCCACATGGGGAGTGGGCTCATCGATGTGGAGGCTCTGCGGCAGCACACCGTGGCGCATCGCCATCACCATCTTGATCACACCGGCCACACCCGCCGCCGCCTGCGTATGACCAATGTTCGACTTCACCGAACCCAACCACAACGGCCGACCCGGATCCCGATCCTGACCGTACGTGGCCAACAGAGCCTGCGCCTCAATCGGATCACCCAGCGTCGTCCCCGTACCGTGCGCCTCCACCGCATCCACATCCACCGCCGACAAACGGGCATTCGCCAACGCCTGCCGGATCACCCGCTGCTGCGACGGACCATTCGGCGCCGTCAACCCATTCGACGCACCATCCTGATTCACCGCCGAACCCCGCACCACAGCCAACACCCGATGCCCATTGCGCTCAGCATCAGACAACCGCTCCACCAACAACAGCCCCACACCCTCGGACCAACCCGTCCCATCCGCACCAGCAGCGAAGGACTTGCACCGGCCATCGGCAGCCAGCCCGCCCTGGCGCGAGAACTCCACAAAAACCTGCGGAGTCGCCAGTACGGTGACTCCGCCCGCGAGCGCCAGCGAGCACTCCCCGCGCCGTAGCGACTCGCTTGCCAGATGCAGCGCCACCAGCGACGACGAACACGCCGTGTCCACCGTCAGGGCAGGCCCCTCCAGACCGAACGTGTAGGCCAGCCGCCCCGACGCCACGCTGCCCGCGATGCCCGTGCCCCGATAGCCCTCGATGTCCTCCGGGACATCGGCGAGCCACGAGCCGTAGTCGTGGTACATCACGCCCGTGAAGACCCCGGTCCGGCTGCCTTTGAGCGTGTCGGGGGCGATTCCGGCCCGCTCGAACACCTCCCAGGCCGCCTCCAGCAGCAGCCGCTGCTGGGGATCCATCGCCAGCGCCTCACGCGGCGAGATACCGAAGAACCCGGCGTCGAACTCAGCGGCGTCATAGAGAAATCCGCCGTCTCGGGCGTACGAGGCACCGGCGCCGTCCTTGGCTCCGGCGGCCAAGGTCGCCAGATCCCAACCCCGGTCCGTGGGCAGCGCGGAGACCGCGTCAGTGGCCGAGTCGACCAGGCGCCACAGATCCTCAGGAGACTCGACACCCCCGGGGAAGCGGCAGCTCATACCCACGATCACAATCGGATCGTCGTCGTCGACGACCGGCAGCGGCGCGGTCGGGGCGACGGCGGGCAGAGAGCCCCATACCTCCGCCAGCACACGCTCGGCCAGCAGCCGGGGGGTGGGGTGATCGAAGACGGCGGTGGCCGGCAGCCGTACGCCGGTGGCCGCGCTGATCCGGTTGCGCAATTCCACCGCGGTGAGCGAGTCGAAGCCGATTTCCTGGAAGGTCCTCGAGGTGTCGATGGATTCCGCGGAGACGTGGCCGAGGACACCGGCCACGTGTTCCTGCACCAGGCCGACGACCCGGTGTTCCCTTTCGGCCTCCGTTGCTCCGGCGAGTTGGTGCCGCAGTCCGGCCGGGGTACCTCCGGTCCCGGCTGCCCTACGGACGGGGGCGGTGACCAGGCCGCTCAGGATCGACGGCAATGTGCCCGCGGCAGCCTGTTCCCGCAACGCCGGCATGTTCAGAGGCGTGGCCAGCACCATCGCCTCATCGGCGACGAGCGCCGCGTCGAACAGGGCCAGTCCTTGTTCGCTGCTGATGCTCGTCCCCACGGACCGGGAGATCCTCGACAGTTGCACCTCGGCCAGATCGATGGTCAGTTCGCTGCGTTCTTCCCAGAACCCCCACGCGATCGACACCCCCGGCAACCCCTGTGCCCGCCGATGAGCAGCCAACGCATCCAGGAACCCATTCGCCGCCGCATAACTCCCCTGACCCGCATTCCCCAACACACCCGCCGCCGACGAGAACAACACAAACGCCGACAGATCCAACCCACACGTCAACTCATGCAAATACCAAGCCCCCAACGCCTTCGGCCCCAACACCCCAACCAACCGCCCCCCATCCAAAGAACCAACCACCCCGTCATCCACCACACCCGCCGCATGCACCACCACACTCAACCCCTCAACCGACCCCACCAACTCCGCCACCGCACCCCGATCCCCCACATCACACGCCACCACCCGAACCCGCGCACCCAACCCCTCCAACTCCCCAACCAAACCCCCAACACCCGGCGCACCCCACCCCCGACGACCCACCAACACCACCTCACCCACCCCATACACCGACACCAAATGACGCGCCACCAAACCACCCAACAACCCCGTCCCACCCGTCACCAACGCCACACCACCCAACACAGCGCCACCGCCCACAACACCACCACCCACACCCACCAAACGCGGCACCCACACCCGACCCCCACGCACCGCAACCTCCGACTCCCCCAGCCCCACCACATCCGGAACCACACCCCCAACCCCACCAACACCCACACCCTCACCCACATCCACCAGCACAAACCGACCCGGATGCTCCGACTGCGCCGACCGCACCAACCCCCACACCGCACCACCACCCACATCCACCACACCCTCCCCACCCACAGACACCGCACCCCGCGTCACCACCACCAACCGCGAACCCCCAAACCGCTCATCCCCCACCCACAACCGCAAAACCTCCAACACACCCACCACATCAACCCCCGACAACACCACACACCCCGGCACCACCCCACCCAAAGCAACCTCACCCCACTCCACAAACGACCCCACCCCACACACACCCACATCCACCCACTCCACCCGATACAACGCATCGCGGCTGCCGACCCCGGCGTCAGCGAGCTGTGCCTCCGGAACGGGTCGGAGTACCAGGGAGTCCACCGACAGGACCGCCTCACCCGCCTCATCGGTCACCCTCAGCGACACCGCGTCCGGCCCGACGGGCGCCAGCGCCATCCGGACGGCGGACGCGCCGACCGCGTGCAGCCTGACTCCGCTCCAGGAGAACGGGAGATACGCCCCGCCGTCGTCGGTGATCAGGCCGCCCAGTCCGACGCCGTGCAGCCCGGCGTCGAGCAGAGCCGGATGTATCGCGCAGCGAGCCGCATCACCTCTCGCCTCCTCCGGTACCACCGCCTCGACGAAGACCTCGTCTCCCCGGCGCCAGGCATCCCGCAGCCCCCGGAACACCGGCCCATACGCATACCCCCGCTCCGCCAACGCCGCATAAACCCCCTCCACCCCAACCCGCTCCGCACCCACCGGCGGCCACACCTCCACACCCGACACCTCACCATCCGCCACCCCCAACACACCCACCGCATGCCGGACCCACTCACCCTCCCGACACGAAAACACCGACACCGACCGACGACCACCCTCACCGGCACCGCCCACCGAAACCTGAACCTCGACCTCACCCCGCTCCGGAAGCACCAACGGCCCCTCCAACGTCAACTCCTCAACCACCCCACACCCCAGACCCAACCCCGCCTGCAACACCAACTCCACAAACCCCGTCCCCGGGAACAGGACCACACCGGATACCGAGTGTTCGGCCAGCCACGGCTGACCGGCCAGCGAGAGCACGCCGGTGAGCAGAGCACCTCCGGAATCGGGCAACGGAACCACCGCACCCACGAGCGGGTGGTCGACCTCGGCCGAACCGGGTGTCGACCGGAGGGGAGCGGCCCAGAAGCGCCGACGCTGGAAGGCGTAGGTCGGCAGGTCGATGGCGTGCGCGTCCAGCCCGGCGAACGCCGCCCGCCACTCCACCGCGACGCCCCTGACATGCAACCGGGCCAGCGCGGTGAGGAAGGAGACCAGGCCGCCGTCGTCGCGGCGCAGCGATCCGGTCAACACGATGTCGGTGTCGACGGCGTCGGCGGTGTCCTGGATGCCGATGGTCAGCACCGGATGCGGACTGGCCTCGACGAACACCGTGTGCCCAAGCTCCAGCAGCCCCTCGACCGTGGACTGGAACTCCACGGTCTCGCGCAGATTCCGGTACCAATACCTGGCATCCAACTCCGTGGTGTCCATCAGCCGCCCGGTCACCGCCGAATAGAACGGCACCCGCCCACTACACGGCTCCACACCCGCCAGAGCCTCGGCCAGCTCTTCCCGGATCTCCTCCACCTGCACCGAATGCGAGGCGTAATCCACCGGAATCCGCTTGGCATCCGGAAACTCCGCCAGCACCGCGTCCAGCACGTCGACCGCACCGGACACCACTGTGGACGCCGGACCATTCACCGCCGCCACCGACAACCCCGGACGATCCCGCAACCGATCAGCCGACACCGGAACCGACACCATCCCACCCCGGCCCGACAAGGCGAGCAGCGCCTTACTCCGCAGCACCACCACCCGCGCCCCATCCTCCAGCGACAGACCACCCGCCACACACGCCGCCGCAATCTCACCCTGCGAATGACCCACCACCGCCGACGGCACCACACCAAACGACCGCCACAACTCCGCCAACGACACCATCACCGCCCACAACACCGGCTGCACCACATCCACCCGACCCAGCGCCGCCTCATCGCTCAGCACATCCCACAGCGACCACTCCACCAACGGAGCCAGCACATCGGCGCACTCACCCAACCGCCCCGCGAACACCGCCGAAGACTCAGCCAACTCCAACGCCATCCCGACCCACTGCGACCCCTGACCCGGGAAGACGAACACCACGCCACGGTCGGCCCCGACCGCGCCCGTGACCTCCACCGCGTCCAACCCACGTCGCAGTGCGGCGAGGTCCGTGCCCACGACGACGGTGCGATATGGCAGCAGCGCACGCGTAGACGCCAGCGACCAGCCCACGTCGGCCAAGTCGAGGGCGGGATTGTCGTCGACGAAGGTCCGCAATTGTTCGATCTGCGCCCGCAGACCCGCCTCGCTCGCGCCCGAGAGCACCCAGGGCACCGCCACCGGCGCCACGCGATCCTGGCCGCTCTCGGCAGGCGCCTCCGGTGCCTGCTCCAGGATGACGTGGGCGTTGGTGCCGCTCACTCCGAACGCCGACACCCCGGCGCGACGCGGTCGGTCTTCCCACGGCCACTCGGCCGACTCCGTGAGCAACTCCACCGCGCCGGTGGACCAATCCACATGCGGGGTCGGCTCATCCACATGCAACGTCCGCGGCAGCACCCCGTGCCGCAGCGCCATCACCATCTTGATCACACCGGCCACACCAGCAGCCGCCTGCGTATGACCGATATTCGACTTCACCGAACCCAACCACAACGGCCGACCCGGATCCCGATCCTGACCGTAGGCGGCCAGCAACGCCTGCGCCTCGATCGGATCACCCAGCGTCGTTCCCGTACCGTGCGCCTCCACCGCATCCACATCCACCGCCGACAAACGAGCATTCGCCAACGCCTGCCGAATCACCCGCTGCTGCGACGGACCATTCGGCGCCGTCAACCCATTCGACGCACCATCCTGATTCACCGCCGAACCCCGCACCACCGCCAACACCCGATGCCCATTGCGCTCAGCATCAGACAGCCGCTCCATCAGCAGCATGCCCACGCCCTCGCCCCACCCCGTGCCGTCCGCCGCCCCGGCGAACGCCTTGCACCGCCCGTCCGGCGCCAGCCCACGCTGGCGCGAGAACTCCACAAAAGTGCTGGGCGTCGCCATCACCGTCACGCCACCCGCGAGCGCCAGCGAACACTCGCCCCGCCGCAGCGCCTCACTCGCCAGATGCAATGCCACCAGCGAGGATGAACACGCCGTGTCCACTGTCAGAGCGGGGCCCTCCAGACCCAGCGCGTAGGCGATACGACCGGACATCACGCTGGTCGCGGCACCGGTCAGGGCATACCCCTCGTCCGATGCCGATGGATAGCCCTGCGCCCAGCCGCCGATGAACACACCGGTCCTGCTGGATCGCAGGGAGGTCGGCGCCATCCTGGCGCGCTCGAGGACCTGCCACGCCGACTCCAGCAGCAGTCGCTGCTGAGGGTCCATCGCCAGCGCCTCACGCGGCGAGATACCGAAGAGCTCCGGGTCGAACTCCGCGGCGTCGTAGAGGAATCCGCCGGTACGCGCATAGCTGGTGCCGGACCGGTCCGGATCCGGGTCGTACAGCGCGTCCGCGTCCCAGCCGCGGTCGTCGGGGAAGTCGCAGAGCACTTCCCGGCCCTCGCTGACGACTCGCCACAAGTCCTCGGGGGATTGGATGTCTCCCGGGAAGCGGCAGCTCATCGCGATGATGGCGATCGGCTCGTCGAAGGCCACCGAGCCGACGGGCGCAGCCTCCTCGGCGGAGGGCACCGCGAGGGAGCCCGACCGGTCGCCGAGCAGTTCCGAGCACAGCAGGTCGGCCACCGCCCGACAGCTCGGGTGGTCGAACAACAAGGTGGCCGGGAGGCGCAATCCCGTACTCGTGTTCAGCCGGGTCCGCAGCTCGACCGCCGTCAGCGAGTCGAAGCCCAGTTGCCGGAAGGGCACCGTCGGGTCGATGGCCGCCGGGTGGCGATGGCCCAGGAGTTCGGCCGCTTGCTCCCGTACCAGATCCACCAGCATCCGGTCCTGATCGGCCGCGGGCACCCCGGCCAGTCGCCTCCGCAATCCGGCGCGGTCACCCGCCACCGCCGGGGCACCGGAGTTCTTGCGCAGCTTTGGCAGTTCGCTCAGCAGGGGGCTGGGCCGACCGGCCATGAAGGCCGGGCCGAAGGTCTCCCAGCCGACGTCCGCGATGACCGGGCAGGGCTCGTCCGATCCGACGACGTGGCGCAGCGCGGCGACGGCCGACTCCGGCCGCATCGGGCGCAGGCCGATGCGGTTCAGCCGCTCCTCGTCCTCGGGCGCGAGGCTGCCGCCCCAGGTGCCCCATCCGATCGAAGTGGCCGGTAGGCCGCGTGCCCGGCGCCGCTGTGCCAAACCGTCGAGCAGGGCGTTCGCCGCCGCGTAACCGGCCTGGCCGGCGCCGCCCCAGACCGCCGCTGCCGAGGAGAAGAGGACGAACGCCTCCAGCGACGCGTGGTCGAGCAGCTCGTCCAGGTGCAGAGCGCCGGTGACCTTGGCGTCGAAGACGGCGGCGTACTCGTCGAGAGCCGCCCCGATCGAACCGCCGAACCGTACGGTTCCCGCGAGATGGACCACGGCGGTGAGGTCCGGTACCGACGCCAGCACTTCGGCGAGAGCGGCCCGGTCGGTCACATCGCAGGCCGTCGTGGTCACTCGTATGCCGAGCGCGGTCAGTTCGTCTTCCAGCGCGGCCGCCCCCGGGGCCTGCGGGCCGCGACGGCCGAGCAGCACCAGGTGCTCCGCGCCGGCTTGGGCCAGCCATCGTGCCACGTGTGCGCCCAGCGCACCGGTACCTCCGGTGATCAGAACCGTGCCGTGCGGGCGCCATGCGTCGGCCGGTCCGGTCGTGGCCGCCGGTTCCAGCCGTCGGCCCAGGGTCGCGGAAGGCCGGACCGCGACCTGGTCCTCGCCGACCGTCTCGGCGAGCACCGCGACGAACCTCCGCAACACCTGTGCGTCCCACTGTGTGGGCAGGTCGATCAGCCCGCCCCAGTGCCCGGATCGCTCCAGCCCGGCCACCCGTCCGAATCCCCATACCGCCGCCTGGGCGGGGTTGGGTTCCGAATCCCCCGGCAGGGCCGCGACGGCTGACCGGGTGACACACCACAGCGGAGCCTCGACCTCGGCGGCGGTGAGCGCACACAGCAGCTCGACAGTGTGCGCCATCCCCAGGGACAGGGCCGCATGGGTCGGATGCGGACGCTCGTCGAGGGCCAGGAACGAGACGACACCGGAGATGTCATCGGATCCCACCACATCCGTCAGCAGCCCGGTCAGGCCCTGACGCTCCGCGTCATACGGCACCTGGAGGGTACGGACTCGCGCGCCACCCTGCTCGGCCAGCGCCCGGGAGCCGGCCATGGCCCGCTCGTCTCCTTCGGGGACCACCACCAGCCACGTGCCCCGCAGCGTCGGGGTGTCCATCCCGGGCAGTGGCCTCCAGGCGATCCGGTATCGCCACGCCGACTCGGCCGACTCGGCAGTGCCCGCTCCAAGCCAGAACCGTTCCCGCTGGAAGGCGTACGTCGGCAGCTCGACGGGCGAGACACCGGCGAGGAGCGGTCGCCAGTCGATCCGGACACCGCGCACATGGAGCTCGGCCAGGTGGCTCAGAAGCCGCTGGATCGTGCCATCGTCACGACGGAGGGACCCCACGACGACGGTGTCGATGGCGGTATCAGTGTCGGTGGCGTCGGCGGTGTCCTGAATGCCGATGGTCAGCACCGGATGCGGGCTGGCCTCGACAAACACCGTGTGACCCTGGCGTATGAGGGTCTCAACGGTGCCCTGGAACTCCACGGTCTCGCGCAGGTTCCGATACCAGTACCCGGCATCCAGCTCCGCCGTGTCCATGAGCCGCCCGGTCACCGTCGAATAGAACGGAACCTGCCCGCCCCGCGGCTCCACACCCGCCAGAGCCTCCGCCAGCTCTTCCCGGATCTCCTCCACCTGCACCGAATGCGACGCGTAATCCACCGGAATCCGCTTGGCCTCCGGGAACTCCGCAAGCACCGCATCCAGGACCTCATCCGCACCGGACACCACCGTCGACGCCGGACCGTTCACCGCCGCCACCGACAACCCCGGACGGTCCCGCAGCCGGTCGGCGGACACCGGGACCGACACCATCCCACCCCGACCCGACAAGGCCAGCAACGCCTTACTCCGCAGCACCACCACCCGCGCACCATCCACCAGCGACAAACCACCCGCCACACACGCCGCCGCAATCTCACCCTGCGAATGACCCACCACCGCCGACGGCACCACACCAAACGAACGCCACAACTCCGCCAACGACACCATCACCGCCCACAACACCGGCTGCACCACATCGACACGGCCCAGCGCCCGCTCATCCGCCAGCACATCGAACAGCGACCAGTCCACCAACGGAGCCAGCACATCGGCGCACTCAGCCATCCGCCCCGCGAACACCGACGAGGACTCCAACAACTCCAACGCCATCCCGACCCACTGCGACCCCTGACCCGGGAAGACGAACACCACGTCTCCGGATGCTCCGGTGCCCCGTACCACTCCGGGCGCGGGTATCCCCTCGGCCACCGCGTCCACACCGCGCAGCAACTCGTCGCAGTCAGCGCCCACGACCACCGCGCGGTGCGACAACGTTGTACGTGTCGATGCCAGCGACCATCCCACCTCTGCCGGGGTGGGACGGGGACCACGTGCCAGGAAGGCGCGGAGCCGCTCGGCCTGCGCCCGTAGCCCCGCCTCGCCCTGACCCGACAACACCCAGGCGACCGTAGCGGCTTCGGGGCCACCTTCCCCGATGGGATCGGTCGGCTGAGCGGCCTCCGGGGCTTGCTCCAGGATGACGTGCGCGTTGGTGCCACTCACTCCGAACGACGAGACGCCCGCTCGGCGCAGACCACCGGTCGTGGGCCACGGCATTGCCTCCGTGAGCAACTCGACCCGGCCGCCGGACCAGTCGACATGTGGCGACGGCGCATCCACATGCAGCGTCTTGGGCAAGGCGGCATGCCGGATCGCCATCACCATCTTGATCACACCGGCCACACCCGCCGCAGCCTGCGTATGACCGATATTCGACTTCACCGACCCCAACCACAACGGCCGACCCGGATCCCGATCCTGACCATAGGCGGCCAGCAACGCCTGCGCCTCGATCGGGTCACCCAACGTCGTCCCCGTGCCATGCGCCTCCACGGCGTCCACATCCGACGCCAAAAGCCCCGCGCCGGCCAGCGCCTGCCGGATCACCCGCTGCTGCGACGGGCCATTCGGCGCCGTCAACCCATTCGACGCACCATCCTGATTCACCGCCGAACCCCGCACCACAGCCAACACCCGATGCCCATTGCGCTCGGCGTCCGACAGCCGCTCGACCACCAGCATCCCGACGCCTTCGGCCCACCCTGTGCCGTCCGCCGCCGCCGCGAACGCCTTGCACCGCCCGTCCGCCGCCAACCCCCGCTGTCGGGAGAACTCCACGAACATCGCCGGTGTGGCCATCACCGTCACTCCACCCGCCAAGGCCAGCGAGCACTCGCCCGCCCTCAGCGACTGCGCTGCCAGATGCAATGCCACCAGCGACGACGAGCATGCCGTATCCACGGTGACCGCCGGACCTTCGAGGCCCAGGGTGTAGGACACCCGGCCCGAGGCCACGCTCGCCGCGGTGCCGGTCAGCCGATAGCCCTCGGCCGCGTCTCCGGCATCCGCCGCGTAGCCGGCCGACGAGGCTCCGATGAACACACCTGTGCCACTGCCCTTGAGGTGCCCCGCGGGAATCCCCGCCTGTTCCAACGCCTCCCACGCCGTCTCCAGCAGCAGCCGCTGCTGCGGGTCCATCGCCGCGGCCTCGCGCGGGGATATGCCGAAGAACCCGGCGTCGAACTCGGCCGCGTCGTACAGGAATCCGCCGTCGCGTGCGTACGAGGTACCGGGGTGGTCGGGGTCGGGATGGTAGAGGCCATCGAGGTCCCAACCCCGGTCGGACGGAAAGCCGGAGATGGCGTCTTCGCCGTCGGCCACCACTCGCCAGAGATCCTCCGGCGAGTGCACCCGGCCGGGGAACCGACAGCCCATCCCCACGATCACCACCGGATCGCCACTGTCGGGCGTCGGCTCCGTGGCGGGCACGGTCCGCTCATCCACCCCGCCGTGGAGCCTGCGGTGCAGATGCTCGGCGAGTGCGGCGGGCGTCGGATAGTCGAACAACAAGGTGCTGGGCAGAGGGAGGTCGGTCGCCTCGCCGAGCCGTTCGCACAGCTCGACGGCGGTGATCGAGTCGAATCCCAGTTGCTTGAAGGTTCGCTCGGCGCCGATGGCCGCCACCGACTCGTACCCGAGTACGACGGCCGCGTGCGCCCGGACCATGCCGAGCACCTCGCCACCGCTCCGGCCCAGGTCCGAACCCTCAGGCCCGGAGGTGGCCTCAGGCCCTGAAGTGTCCTCAGGCTCGGAGATGACCGCAGGTCCGGGCGTGGCCCGGCGGCTCTCGGGGCCGGAGGGGGAAATCCAGTACGACTGCCGCTGGAAGGCGTACGTGGGCAGCGGAATCCGCCGCCCCCCGGACACCAGCGGGTCCCACACCACCTCGGCGCCCGAGACATACAGCTCGGCC
Source organism: Streptomyces violaceusniger Tu 4113 (assembly GCF_000147815.2). Lineage (NCBI taxonomy): Bacteria > Bacillati > Actinomycetota > Actinomycetes > Kitasatosporales > Streptomycetaceae > Streptomyces > Streptomyces violaceusniger. Next base: position 6,188,613 of record NC_015957.1, read on the forward strand.
AGCGCGGTGACCAGGGCCAGTGGCTCGGACCGGTCGCGGCGGAGGGTGCCCACCAGCGTCCCGGGCCTGGTCAGGCAGTCGCGGGCCAGGGTGGTGAGCGCCTTGTCCGGGCCCAGCTCCACGATGGTGGTGACGCCTTCGCCTTCCAGAGCGCGGATGCCGTCCAGGAACCGTACGGTCCGGCGGACATGCCGTACCCAGTACTCCGGGGAACACAGCTCTTCCGCCGTGGCACGGCTGCCGGTCACATTCGATATGAGCGGTATTCGCGGCGGCCGGTACGTGAGGCTCTCGGCGATATGCCGAAGCTCGTCGAGGACGGGGTCCAGATGCGGCGAATGGAAGGCGTGACTGGTCCGGAGCCGCTTGGTTCTGCGTCCGCGGTGGCTCCACTCCGTCGCGAGGTGGAGTACGGCCCGCTCATCCCCCGAGATCACCGTGGCGGCCGGTCCGTTGACCGCGGCCACACAGATCCGAGCGCTGTCGTCCGACGCCTCGCCCGTCATGAGCGTCCGGGTGACCTCGTCCTCGCTCGCTTCGAGCAGGACCATGGCGCCCGGTTCCGTCACGGCCTGCATCAGCCGGCCGCGGGCGGCGACGAAGGCGGCGGCGTCCGCCAGCGACAGCACACCGGCGACATGGGCGGCGCTCACTTCGCCGAGGGAGTGGCCGATCAGCACGTCCGGTACCAGCCCGAAGTCCTCGAGCAGCCGGAACAGCGCCACCTCCACCGCGAAGAGTCCGGCCTGGGCGTACACCGTCTGGTCGAGCAGCTCGGCGTCGTCGCCGTGGATGACGTCCCGAAGGGGCCGGTCCAGGTGTGCGTCCAGCGCCGTGCACACGGCGTCGAGAGCGTCGGCGAACACGGGGAAGGCGGCGCTGAGTTCGCGTCCCATGCCGAGACGCTGGGATCCCTGGCCGGCGAAGGCGAAGGCGAGCCTTCCCGCCCTCGCCGTGCCGGTCACCAGGCCCGGCGCCGTGCCGCCTTCGGCGAGGGTGTCCAGGCCGGGTGCCGCGTCGGTGGCCGCCCCGGCGATGAGCACCGCGCGGTGTTCGAAGGTGGTCCGGATCGTGGCGAGAGAGAAGGCGAGGTCGGTGAGGTTCGGCGACCGCTCCAGATACGGCCGTAGCCGCCTCGCCTGGCCCCGGAGCGCGGCCGCGGTCGTCGCCGACAGCGCAAGCGGGACCGGGATGCAGACAGGAAGCGGGGCCGGGGCCGGGATCGGGCGCGGGAGGGCCCCGGGCTCCGGGTGTGCGGAGGCGTGGGAGGGGACCTCGGCGGGTGGTTCGGCAAGCACCACATGGCAGTTGGTGCCGCCCATCCCGAACGAGCTGACGCCGGCGATCAGGCGCTTGTCCGCCTTCGGCCACTCCCCCGGTGCGAGGCGCATTTCCAGGTTGAGCTCGCCCAGGGGGATGCGGGGATTGGGCGTGCGGTGATGGAGACTGGCCGGTAGCTGACGGTGGTGGATGGCCAGTGCCGTCTTCAGCAGTCCGGCGATACCGGCGGCGGCTTCAAGGTGGCCGATGTTGGTCTTCACCGAACCAAGCTGCACCGGCCCCGTCCCGGTCCGGCCGAAGACGGCACCCAGGGCCGCCGCCTCGACCGGGTCGCCGAGCGCCGTTCCGGTGCCGTGCAGTTCCACGTACTGCACGGAGCCGGGTGAGACCGCGGCCCGCCGCTGGGCCAGCCGGAGCACCTCTTGCTGACCGCGGGGGTCGGGGGCGGTGAGCGACGTACCGCCGCCGTCGTTGTTGACCGCGCTCCCCTCGATCACGCAGTAGACGGTGTCGCCGTCGGCGAGGGCGTCGGACAGCGGTTTCAGGACGACGATGCCACCGCCCTCGCCCCGCACATAGCCATTGGCGCGGGCGTCGAAGGTGAAGCAGCGGCCGTCCGGGGAGAGCGCGCCGAACGCGGCGATATCGGCGGCGGTTTCCGCGGAGAGGTTCAGGTTCACCCCGCCCGCCAGCGCGAGCCACGACTCGCCGCGACGCAGGCTTTCCACGGCCATATGTACCGCGACCAGGGAGGATGCCTGGGCCGCGTCGACGGTCACGCTCGGACCGCTCAGGCCGAGCACATGGGAGAGCCGGTTCGCGATCATGGCGCGCTGGGTGCCGGTCAGCGTGTGGTGCGAGCGGCCGCGGGCGCTGATCAGCGAGGCGTAGTCGGCGGACCCGGCGCCGATGAACGCGCCGACGGTGGCTCCCCGCAGGGTGGCGGGCACGATGCCCGCGTCCTCCAGCCCTTCCCATCCCAGCTCCAGTATCAGCCGCTGCTGGGGGTCCATCGTCACGGCTTCGCGTGGCGAGATGCCGAAGAACGCGGGGTCGAAACGGTCGACGTCGTCGATGAAGCCGCCGTGGCGGATGGCGGGCGGCATGGACGGGTCGTCCGTCCACCGCCCGGCGGGCACCTCGCTGACCGCCGAGACGCCCTCGCTCAGCAGCCGCCAGAACGCCTCGGGGTCGGATGCCTGCGGAAAGCGGCAGGACATTCCGACAACGGCGATGGCCTCGTCCGGTTCCATGCTGTTCCTCGGGGCGGAATCGTCTGCGGGACGGTCTGCCGGACCGTTCGCCGGATCACCTGCGGGACCGCTCTCACCTGCGGGGTCGCTCGCGGATCCGGTTGCGGGGTCGTCGTTCACTGATCGCGACCTCGGACCTGCCACACCTGCGAGACCGACCGTCCGGGGTCCGCGGCGGCCGTGGAGACCACCGCCACCACGTCGTCGCAGAACCGCTCGATCGTGGCACGGTCGAAGAGGGAGGTGCTGAACAGCACGGTGCCGGCGAGGCCGCCGTCCTCCGCGCTCTCGTACAGGTCGATCTCCATGTCCACGTTGACCGTCACCGGTGGGTGGGTCATCAGGAACGGCTCGGCGGTCAGCCCGGTGAGCATGAGGGGCCGCTGTGGGGTGTTGACGATCTGGAAGATCACCTTTACCGGCGGATCGTCCGAGAACCGCGTCCCGGCGTGGCCGCCGGTGGGTGCGTCCGAGTGCTTGAGTACGGAGACGAACGGCACGTCCTGGTGGGTAAAGGCGTCGGACATCGCATCACGCACCGTGGCCAGCAGTGTGCCGAAGTCCGTGGCGCCGGAGACCTCGGTGCGCAGCGCCAGCATCTTGGAGACGAGGCCCACCACGTTCTCCAGTTCGTCCCGGCCACGGTTGGCCATGGGCACGCCGACGAGGACGTCCTGGTTGTCCGAGCGGGCGGACATGACCACCTTCAGCGCGGTCAGCAGCGTCATGTACAAGGTGGCGCTGCACGATTCGCCCAGCCGCCGGGCCGCCTCCACGGCGTCCTTCGGCAGTCGCCAGTGGTAGATGCCGCTCTCGTACCGGGCCGACGTGGCGCGGGGCCGGTCGGTGGGCAGTTCGGCAGGTGTCATTCCGTCGAAGTGCCGCTGCCAGTAGTCGAGTTGGCGTCGCAGCAGATCCCCGCGCAACCACTCGCGCTCCCAGTTCGCGACATCGGCGTACTGGACGGGCACGGGTGGCAGATCGGGTTCGGCGCCGCGCAGCAGGGCCGAGTACACGATGGACAGATCGCGGACCAGCACACCTTGGGACCAGCCGTCGGTGACCAGATGGTGCAGGGTGAGCACCAGCACATGGTCGAGCTCGGCCAGGCGCAGCACGCGCAGCCTCGCCAGTGGGCCGCTCGTGAGGTCGAAGGGCCGTGCCGCCTCCTGTCCGGCCAGTACGGAGGCTTCGGCCTCGTCGTCCGCCTCGGCCACCTCCACCTGGACCGGCACATTCGGCCGGACCACCTGGAGGTATCCGCCGGCTTCCCTGACGAAGGTGGTGCGCAGGGCCTCGTGCCGGTCGATCAGCAGGTCCATCGCCCGCCGCAGGCAGTCGAGGTCCAGTTCGCCCGACACCCGCACGGCCATGGGGATGTTCCAGTGCCCGGCGTCGAGGACATCGCCGAAGAAGAGGTCCGTCTGCTGCTGTGCGAAGGTGAGGGGAACGGCCTGATCGCGCCGTGTGGGGACCAGCGGCGGCAGCTCGGGTTCGGGAACGGACCGGGCCGCGGCGGTGAGCGTGGCCGCCAGTTCCCTGGGGGTGCGCTGCTGGAAAACGGTCTTCAGCGGTACGTCGATGCCAAGGGCGGTCCGGAGCCTGGCGACCACCCTGGTGGCGATAAGGGAGTGGCCGCCCAGTGCGAAGAAGTCGTCGTCGATTCCGACCCTGGTGGCGCCGAGCAGATCCGCGTAGACCCGGCAGACGGCCTCTTCCCCGGGGGTGCGGGGGGCGACGTAGCCGACCTCGAGCACGGTGCGCAGGTCGGGGGCGGGCAGCGCCTTCCGGTCGATCTTGCCGCCGGAGGTCAGGGGCATGGTGTCCAGCAGGACGAATGCGGAGGGCACCATGTATTCGGGCACCGCGGACTCGACATGCCGGCGCAGGGTTTCGGTCAGCCGGTCGTGCCGGTCCGCGGCGGTGGCATCGGCCACCACATAGGCCACCAGCCGCTTGTCGCCCGGGGTGTCCTCACGCACCATCACGGCCGTGTGCAGCACATCCTGGTGCCTGGCGAGGATGGCCTCGATCTCGCCCGGTTCGATCCGGAAGCCACGGATCTTCACCTGGTCGTCGATCCGGCCGAGGTATTCCAGGTTTCCGTCGGGCAGCCAGCGCACCAGGTCGCCGGAGCGGTACATCCGCGATCCATCGCCATGGAACGGGTTCGCCACGAACCGGGAGGCGGTCAGATCCGGGCGGCCGAGATAGCCCCTGGCCAGGCCCGCTCCGGCCACGCACAGCTCACCGGGCACCCCCACGGGGACGGGTCGGAGCCGCCGGTCGACGACATACACCCGGGTGTTGCCGATCGGGCGGCCGATGGGGGCGGTGAGCGGCCACTCGGCCACCTCGGCGGGGAGCGAGTAGGAGGTCACCACATGGGCTTCGCTGGGACCGTAGTGGTTGTGCAGCCGCAGCTCGGGGCGGCGGGCGCACAGCTCGCGCAGGTCGTGGTGGAGGGAGAGGGGTTCACCGGCCTGTGAGAGATGGCGCAGCGCGGCCAGCTCGGTGCCGTGCGGATCCACCTCCTCGGAGATCGCCCGCAGCATCACGTTCGGGACGAAGAGCTGGTCGATCTGGTGGGCGTGGATCCATCGGGCGAACTCCACGGGGTCCATGCGCAGTTCTTCGCCGGGGACGACGATCGTCTCGCCGTACAGCAGCGCCGAGAAGATCTCCTGCAGCGAGATGTCGAAGGTCAGCGTGGCGAACTGGGCCGTCTTGGCATCGGGGCCGATCGGCAGGGCCTGCTTCTGCCAGGCCACCAGGTTGAGCACACAGGAGGCGGGCATGAGGATGCCCTTGGGGACTCCGGTGGAGCCGGAGGTGTAGATGACATAGGCGAGGTTCTGGGCGCTGGGCCGTGCCGTGGGCGGGGTCAGGGGCCGCCCGGTGAGCGATTCGCGCTCGGCGTCGAGCAGGATGAGCCGGATCCCGGCCGTCCCGGCCTCCGTTTCGGAGGGCTTTTCGAGCAGGCTGCTGAAGCGCTGTTGGGTGACGGCGACGGTCACCCCGGCGTCGGCCAGTACGAACTGGATGCGGTCCCGGGGGTGGTTCGGGTCGATCGGCACATAGGCCGCTCCGAGCTTGAGGATCGCGAGGATCGCCACGATCATCTCGGCGCCGCGGTCGACACAGAGTCCGACCAGGGTCTCGGGGCCGATCCCCCGGCTCTCCAGCAGGTGGGCGAGCTGGTTCGACCGCTGGTCCAGCTCGGCGTAGGTGATGCGGTCGCCGCCGCTGATCACGGCCACCACGTGGGGGCGGCGCTCGGCCTGGGCGGTGAAGAGCGCGGGCAGCGATCCGGCCGGTACGGGGCCCGTGGTGTGGTTGAACTCCTCCAGGACCTCTCCGCGCTCGGCGTCGTCGAGCGGGGAGATCTCCGAGATGGGCCGGTCCGGCTCGGCCAGAACACCTCGCAGGACGACGGTGACATGGTGCAGCAGCCGTTCGACGGTGCTCCTGTCGAACAGGGCCTTGCTGAAGACGACATGACCGAGCACTCCGTCCTCGGTCTCGACGAGATGGACCTCCAGGTCCATGCGCGTGAGGATCCGGCCGTGGTCGTAGGGCTCGGTCTCCGCGCCGGGCAGGGCGAGCCGCTCCCCCGGCACGTTGATCATCTGGAAGAGCACCTGCACCAGCGGGTTCCGGGACAGGTCCCGCTCCGGGTGCACCTGCTCCACCAGATACTCGAAGGGCAGATCGCCATGGGCGAAGGCGCCGGCCGCCATGTCCCGGACCCGTGCCAGCAGTTGGCGGAAGGTGGGGTCGCCGGACAGGTCGGTCCGCAGCACCACGGTATTGACGAAGAACCCGATGAGGCCCTCGACTTCGGCGCGGCCCCGGTTGGCCACGGGAGTGCCCACCGTGATGTCGTCGCTGTCCACATACCGGCCCAGGACCAGTTGGAAGGCGGCCAGCAAGGTCATGTAGAGGGTCGCGTTCTCACCGGCGCCCAGCCGGCGGGCGGCCTGGATCAGTTCGGCGGGCAGCTCCCAGCGCACCGCGTCGCCTTCCTGGCGGGCGACCGAGGGCCGGGGCCGGTCGGTGGGCAGCTCCAGCGCGGGCGCCATACCGTCGAGCCGCTTCGTCCAGTAGTCGAGCTGGCGGCGCAGGGTCGGACCGGACAGCCAGTCGCGCTCCCACTCCGCGTAGTCGGCGTACTGCACGGGCAGCGGCGGCAGTACGGGCTCCCGCCCGGCCTCGAGCGCCTCGTACGCGGCGGACAGCTCGCCCACCACAATGCCCTGTGACCAGGCGTCCGTGGCCACATGGTGCACCGTCAGCAGCAGGACGTGGTCGTGGTCGTCCAGCCGCAGCACCTTGGCCCGCAGCAAGGGGCCGGTGCTCAGGTCGAAGGGCTCGGTGATCTCCGCTCCGGCGAGCTGCCGGACCGCGGCGAGCCGCTCCTCCTCCGGGCCGTCGGGCACCGATTCGATCCGCACCGGGACGGGGGCGGGGGGCTGGATCGACTGCACCGGTTGGCCGCCGGTCTCGGTGAAGGTGGTGCGCAGCGCCTCGTGCCGGGCGACCACCAGCGAAAGGGCCCGGGAGAGATGAGCGACGTCCAGGCGGCCGCGCACCCGCACCGCGAACGGGAGGTTGTACGAGGCGTTGCCGGGCTCAAGCTGGTCCAGAAACCACAGTCGTCGCTGCGCGAATGACGCCCTCAGCTCCCGGTCCCTGGAGACCGGCACCACACCCGTGGATTCCTTTCGCCTGGTGCGCTCGAAGAGATTGCTCATGGCCGCGCTGAGGCCTTGGGATTTGGGCGCGCCTGATTGCCCCACAACACAGCCTTCCCCGACGACTGATGGAAATGGTTTTGCGCGTTTATTTCGCTGATACTGCGACTGATGCTTGCACAGTTGTGGCGCGGACGCCGTTTAAAGGGAAGTCAGCACGGTGCACAAGTCGGCACCGGTGCACCATCGCCCGGGCCCGCGCCGGTATTTCGACGTGCGGCACATCGAGATACGGAGTGCGGGGAAGCAGGCCCGTCGGCTGAAACTCGCCGGGTGAGCGGCGTCGATATCCGACGCGAGCATCCGGCGCACCTCGAACTCTTCGGAGCGGGCGGGCGGTTGAGCGACAGCCTGCGCACCGGTGCCCACCAGGCTCTTACCGGATTCGTAAGGCGGCAGCCATGCGGTGACGCCAGGGCCGGGCAGGGGATTTCCGCGAAATCCGCCACGCTGCGGCGAGATGTCGCTTTCCTCGCGATCCAAGACAGCATTTCCTGAGGTCGACCGATCGGTCAATCGGTCCATTAAGACATCACGCGCTACCAGCCGCGCGATCCTGGTGATATCGGATGCGCGCAACGCCAAAACACTCACCACAGCCCCCGTTCGCCGTCCAGCGAGTCCCCTGAGGTGAACCTAGATCGTTGGCTGATCCGCTGTCAACCCGCACCTTTTCGGCGATAAATAGCGGGAGTTGCCGACCTGCGCGAACTCACCGGGCCGCATGATCCGCCGGTCGGCGGTGACGCGGTGATTTCGGTCACCACGCCCATTTCGGCGTCCAGGCGCCGGTGTCGCGGTGGCCGGGCGGCGCGGCGGCGAGGTGGTCGCGGAGCACGGTGAGGGCGGGATGCGGGTTGTCGCGGTGCCGGATCAGCGAATGCGGATAGACCGGGGTCGGGTGGCGCACCGCGATGCGCCGCAGCCCGTAGTCGGCGGGCCAGACAAGGCGGGTCAGTTCGCCGACGAAGGTCGCCAGCGTCGAGGAGTCGGCGATCGTGTCGAGGAGCGGCTCGGGCCCGAAGTACGGGCCGATCGCGTCGATGGTGATCCCGAACGCGGCGGCGAGGTCGTCGTAGTAGGCGGCCCATTCGGTACCGGGGACGATGCCCGGCATCCAGATCCGGTGTCCGGCGAGCTCGGCGGGGGTGACCTCGCGGGCGGCGGCGAGCTCATGGGACGGTCCGGTGAGGAGCTGGATGGGCTCGTCGTGGACCCGGGTGGCCTCGATGCCGCCGGGGAGCCGCCGGGCGGGCACGGTCACCGCCCGGAACGACGCGTCGATCGTGCCGGTGCGCACGGCGGCGATGGCCGCGTCGGCGTCGAAGAGGGTCACCACATCGAGTTCGACCTCGGGGTGCGCCTGGTGGAATCCGCGGAGCAGATCGGCCGGTGCGAGCCGCCGCCCGATCACATCGACGCGCAGCGCGCGGCGGCCGGGGCGTACGGAGGCGGCGGCCCGCTCCTCGGCCCGCAGAAGCTCCCGGGCGTGGGGCAGGAACGCCTGCCCGTCGATGGTGAGCCGGGCTCCGCGCGCGGTACGGGTGAACAGCCGCACACCGAGCTCCTTCTCCAGCGCGGCGATGCGCTTGGAGACGGCCTGCTGGGTGATGGACAGCTCGGCGGCCGCCTCCTGGAATTGGCCCGCGTCCGCGACGGCGACGAAGGTGCGCACGGCCTTGAGGTCCACGTCGGCCACCTTAGCCGCACAACTCCTGGTTGTGGCATGTCGAGGGCGTTGTTTGAACCGCCCGCCGCGGCTCGCTTGGATATCGCCCGTTCTATGTGAGGTTCTTCGGGCGGGACGGCGAGGAGGAGTGCGCTGCACATGGGGTCGAGGCGGAAGCTGGGGCGGCAGTTCGGATGGCTCTGGGGGGCGTACGCGGTCAGCGCGTTCGGCACCTGGCTCGCGTTCGACGCGTTCCCGATGATCGCGATCATGGTGCTCCATGCCGGGGCGGCCCAGGTGTCGCTGCTGGCGGCCGCGGGACTCGCGGTGGGCGCGGCGGTGGCGCTGCCGCTCGGGCCGTGGATGGAGTTCCGCCGCAAGCGGCCGGTGATGATCGCGATGGATGTGGTCCGGTTCGCGGCCCTGACGACCGTCCCCGTCCTGTTCCTGCTCGGCCGGCTCACCTTCGCCCAGCTCGTGGTCGTGTCGGTCGTCGTCTCCGCGGCCGACATCGCCTTCACCACGGCCAGTGGGGCGTGTCTGAAGGGGCTGGTGCCGCGGGAGGACCTGCTGGTGGCGAACGCGCGGTTCGAGTCCACGGCCTGGACCGCCACCATGCTCGGACCACAGATCGGCGGGGCCGCGATCGGGCTCTTCGGTCCGGTGATGACCGTGGCGGCCAATGCGGTCAGCTTTCTGCTCTCCGCGGCGGGGATCCGGGCGATCGGCGACACGGAGCCACGCCCCGCGCGCACCGGCCCGCCGCCACGGCTCCGGGCCGGTGAGCTGCTGGAGGGCTGGCGGTGCATTCTGACCCACCCGACGCTGCGCCCGCTGTTCTTCAACCAGGTCCTGGTGGGCGGGCTGATCATGGCGACCGCGCCGCTGCTCGCCGTCCTCATGCTGAGCAGCCTGGGGTTCGCGCCCTGGCAGTACGCCATGGCCTTCACACTGCCCTGCATCGGGGGTCTGATCGGCTCCCGGCTGGCTCCCCGGCTGTCGGAACGGTTCGGGCGGCACCGGGTCATGCTGATCTCGGGGGCGCTGCGGGCGTGCTGGTTGCCGGGGTTGGCCTTCGTCCGCCCCGGTACGGCGGGACTGGTGCTGGTCATGGTGGTCGAGCTGGGGCTGATCTCCTGCATGGGCGTGTTCACCCCGCTGTACGCCACCTATCGGCTCGACCGGACCCCGGCGGACCGGGTCGCCCGTACCCTCTCCGCGTGGTCGGTCTCCAGCAAGGCCACCGTCGCGACCCTGACCGCCCTGTGGGGTCTGCTGGCCGCTGTCACCGGCCCCCGGATCGCGATCGCCATAGCCGGACTCCTCAGCCTGGCGACCCCGCTCCTCCTCCCCCGGCACGAGCACGACGCGTCCCGATCCGAGCAGGAACCGGCGCCGAGCCACACCTGATCCGCGGTCTGCATGACCAATCTGAACATGCGTCCTGAACGACCGTTCTGAACGGACGTTCAAGATTGGGGTAGGGTGGCCGGCATGGGACATCGGGAACAGTTGATGGCCGGGGCGAAGCGGTGCCTGGAGGAGCGGGGATTCGCCCGTACGACCTCGCGTGACATCGCCGCCGCCGCCAACGCACCGCTCGGCACGATCAATTACCACTACGGCTCGAAGGAGCAGTTGCTCAACGCGGCGCTGCTGGAATCGCTCGACGAGTGGAGCGAGAAGGTGCGGTCCGGGTCGGCGGAGGCCGCTCCGGACTCCGATGCCGGAACGCGAGCGGAGTCGATGTGGGCCCGGATCATCGAGTCCGAGACCACGGACCGGCCGCTGCTGGTGGCCGGCGCCGAAGCGTTCGCCCAGGCCGAACGTTCCGCCGAGGTCCGGCAGCAGCTCGCCGAGGCGTTCGAACGGTCCCGTACGGCGCTGGCGGCCGAGCTGCACGGCATCGAGGACGCGGAGGAGGGCGAGGTGGCCCGTGCGGTCGGGTCGGTGCACATGGCCCTGGTCGCCGGTCTCACCCAGCAGTGGCTGGTCGATCCCGAGCGCGCGCCCTCGGCGCGGGAGGTGGCCACGGGCCTGCGGAGGATCGCCCAGGCCCTCGAGTCCGATGCCTGATCCGGGTGCAGGAGTGGCACCGCCTTTCACCCATCTGCATGTGCACACCCAGTACTCGCTCCTGGACGGCGCGGCCCGGCTGAAGGATCTCTTCGCGGCCTGCCAGGAGATGGGCATGTCGCACCTTGCCCTTCGCGGGCTACGCCTACAACAAGGCGCATGCGGCCGCCTACGCGCTCGTCTCGTACTGGACCGCGTATCTCAAGGCCAACTACCCCGCCGAGTACATGGCGGCGCTGCTCACCTCGGTGCGTGACGACAAGGACAAGTCGGCGGTCTATCTGAACGAGTGCCGTCGTATGGGCATCAAGGTGCTGCCGCCGAACGTCAATGAGTCCGAGGCCAATTTCACCGCTCAGGGTGATGATGTGATCCTCTTCGGTCTCACGGCGGTCCGGAACGTCGGTCAGAACGTGGTGGAAGCGATCATCCGCGGCCGTAAGGCCAAAGGGAAGTACGCCTCGTTCCCGGACTACCTGGACAAGGCCGAGGCGGTGGTGTGCAACAAGCGCACCACGGAATCGCTGATCAAGGCGGGCGCGTTCGACGAGATGGGCCACACCCGTAAGGGGCTCACGGCGCACTACGAGGCGCTGATCGACAATGTGGTCGCGGTCAAGCGCAAGGAGGCCGAGGGGCAGTTCGACCTCTTCGGCGGCATGGCCGGGGACGGCGGGGACGGCGAGGGGCCGGGCTTCGGCCTCGACGTCGAGTTCTCGGACGTCGAATGGGAGAAGACCTATCTGCTCGCCCAGGAGCGGGAGATGCTGGGCCTGTATGTCTCCGACCACCCGCTGCTCGGTCTGGAGCAGTTGCTGGCCGGCACGGCGGACGCCACCGTCGCGCAGCTCACCGGCGGTGACTTCGCGGACGGTGCAATCGTCACGGTCGGCGGGATCATCTCCGGTCTGCAGCGCAAGATGACCAAACAGGGCAACGCCTGGGCCATCGCCACCGTGGAGGACCTCGCCGGCTCCATCGAGTGCATGTTCTTCCCGGCCACCTGTCAACTGGTGTCGGCCCAACTCGTCGAGGACACAGTGGTGTTCGTCAAGGGCCGCCTCGACAGACGCGAGGACGTGCCCCGGCTGGTGGCGATGGAACTGGCGGTCCCCGACCTGAGCGCCCGCCATGCCCCGCTGCGCCTGGAGATGCTCGAAGCGCACATGACACCGCGCTCCGTCCAGCAGCTCAAAGAGATCCTCCAGGCCCACCCGGGACCGACCGAGGTACATCTGCGGGTGCGTGGCCGGACCAGGACCACCGTCTACCGGCTGGGCTACCGTATCGGCATCCGGCCCGAGTTCTGGGCGGATCTCAAAGCGGCGGTGGCCGTCACCCGGGCGCCATGAGCCGGGCCACCACCCGGGTCGCGCGATCTACTCCCCCATTACGCAAGCGACTTGCAATTCTTGCGCTACGCTTGCGTGTATGACGCGACGACTTGCTGAAGTGGCGAAGAAGGTCGGTGTCAGCGAGGCCACGGTCAGCCGGGTGCTCAATGGCAAGCCCGGGGTCTCCGAAGCCACCCGGCAGGCGGTGCTGTCCGCGCTGGACGTCCTCGGCTACGAGCGGCCCACCCAGCTACGAGGCGACCGGGCCCGGCTGGTCGGGCTGGTCCTGCCCGAGCTGCAGAACCCCATCTTCCCGGCGTTCGCCGAGGTCATCGGCGGGGCGCTGGCGCAACTGGGGCTGACTCCGGTGCTGTGCACCCAGACCAAGGGCGGGGTTTCCGAGGCCGATTACGTGGACCTGCTGCTGCAGCAGCAGGTCTCCGGAGTGGTGTTCGCGGGCGGGCTGTTCGCGCAGGCCGACGCGCCGCATGACCACTACCGGCTGCTCGCCGAGCGCAACATCCCGGTGGTGCTGATCAACGCGGCCATCGAGCATCTCGGCTTCCCCGGCGTCTCCTGCGACGACGCCGTGGCCGTGGAGCAGGCGTGGCGGCATCTGGCCTCCCTCGGCCACGAGCGGATCGGGCTCGTGCTCGGGCCGGGTGACCATATGCCGTCGGCGCGCAAGCTGGCCGCCGCGCACGCGGTCGCCGGCCGGCTGCCGGACGAGTTCGTGGCCCGGGCGATCTTCTCGATCGAGGGCGGCCACGCCGCGGCCTCCCGACTGATCGACCGGGGGGTCACGGGCATCATCTGCGCCAGTGACCCGCTGGCGCTGGGGGCGATCCGGGCGGCGCGCCGCAAGGGGTTCGGCGTGCCGTCGCAGGTGTCCGTGGTCGGCTACGACGACTCCGCGTTCATGAACTGCACCGAACCGCCGCTGACCACCGTCCGCCAGCCCATCGAGGCCATGGGCAGGGCGGCCGTGGAGCTGCTGAACGCGCAGATCGGCGGCGCGGCCGTCCCGTCCGAGGAGCTGTTGTTCGAGCCGGAGCTGGTGGTGCGCGGCTCCACCGCGCAGGCGCCACGGGAGTGAGCGCGGGGCCCGTCGGGATGCGGTCGTCAGGGCGCTCGGCAGGCGGTCGACAGGAGGCGGCAGAGGGTCATCAGGCGCGCGGCGGGCTCAATTCGCCTGATCCACAGTCCAGTTGAATAATTACAGAATCTACGCGACATCTTGCGGCCCGTTGTCGACGGTGCTTGAGTGTGCGGCGCACTCACGGTTGTGTGCGCCCCGCTCGCGGCCGTGGGGCTTCCCTGCTCCTGTACAGAGGGGTCCACCCATGAGAAGCACCGGGTTCCGCCGTACGCTCATCGCGCTCAGCGCCTGCTCCCTCGCCCTCACCGCCTGCGGAGGGTCGAACGACGACTCGGCGGGCGGAAAGACGCGTATCACCGTCAACTGCATGCCGCCCAAGAGCGCCAAGGTCGACCGCTCGTTCTTCGAGGAGGACATCGCCTCCTTCGAGAAGCAGAACCCGGACATCGATGTCGTCGCGCATGACGCGTTCCCCTGCCAGGACCCGAAGACGTTCGACGCCAAGCTGGCCGGCGGCCAGATGGAGAACGTCTTCTACACGTACTTCACCGACGCCCGGCATGTCGTCGACATCAACCAGGCGGCCGATCTCACTCCGTACGTCAAGGAGTTGAAGAGCTACCCCACTCTCCACAAGCAGCTACGCGACATCTACACGGTCGACGGCAAGGTCTACGGCATCCCGCGCACCGGCTACTCGATGGGCCTGATCTACAACCGCAAACTCTTCGAGAAGGCCGGACTCGACCCCGACAAGCCGCCGATGACCTGGGAAGAGGTCCGCGCCGACGCCAAGAAGATCGCCGCGCTGAGCGATGGCACGGTCGGCTACGCGGACTACAGCGCACAGAACCAGGGCGGCTGGCACTTCACCGCGGAGCTGTACGCGCAGGGCGGCGACGTCATCAGCGCCGACGGCAAGAAGGCCACCATCGACACCCCCCAGGCGCGCGCCGTCCTGCGGAATCTGCACGACATGCGCTGGGTGGACGACTCGATGGGCAGCAAGCAGCTCCTCGTCATCAACGACGCCCAGCAGATGATGGGCTCGGGCAAGCTGGGCATGTACCTCGCCGCACCCGACAACATCCCGATCCTGGTGAAGGAGAAGGGCGGCAACTACAAGGACCTCGCCATCGCCCCCATGCCCGGTGGCAAGGGCACACTCATCGGCGGCGACGGCTATATGTTCCAGAAGAAGGACACGCCCGCCCAGATCCGGGCCGGCCTCAAGTGGCTCGACCATATGTTCCTCACCCCGGGCAAGGGTTTCCTCGGCGACTACGTCCGCGCCGAGAAGAACGACGCCCCGGTGGGCCTGCCCGAGCCGCGGCTGTTCACCGGCGCCGCCGACGCCAAGGACCAGCAGGTCAAGAAGGCCAACGCCAATGTCCCCGTGGACAACTACCAGACCTTTCTGGACGGCAATCAGAAGCTGCGGATGAAGATCGAGCCGCCGCACGCCCAGCAGATCTACTCCGTGCTCGACGGGGCCGTCTCCGCCGTCCTGACCAAGAAGGACGCCGACATCGACCAGCTCATCGAGGACGCTTCCGGAAAGATCGACAGCATCCTGGCCCGGGGCTGACCCGATGACCAGGACCGCTGCGCGGCCGCCCGCCGAGGCGATCGCCGTCCACCCGGTACAGGCGCCGCCCCCGGCGGGGGGTCGGGGGCGGCGCCGCCTCGCCGACCAGGCCCGCGCCTACGGATTCCTCCTCGGCGGTCTCGTCTGCTTCGCGTTGTTCTCCTGGTATCCGGCGATCCGCGCGGTCGTGATCGCCTTCCAGAAGTACACGCCCGGCTCGTCCCCCGAGTGGGTGGGCACCGCCAACTTCACCCGGGTTCTGCACGATCCGGAGTTCACCGCGGCGTGGCGGAACACCCTCACCTTCACCCTGCTGGCGCTGGTCATCGGCTTCGCGATCCCGTTCCTGCTCGCCCTCGTCCTCAATGAACTCCGGCACGCCAAGGCGTTCTTCCGGGTCGTGGTCTATCTGCCGGTGATGATCCCGCCGGTGGTCAGCGCCCTGCTGTGGAAGTGGTTCTACGACCCCGGCGCCGGGCTGGCCAACGAGGCGCTGCGCTTCGCGCATCTGCCCACCTCGAACTGGTCCAACGGCGCCGACACCGCACTGGTCTCCCTCGTCATCGTCGCCACCTGGGCCAATATGGGCGGCACCGTCCTGATCTATCTGGCGGCGCTGCAGTCCATCCCCGGTGAACTGTACGAGGCGGCCGAGCTGGACGGTGCGAGCCTGCTGCAACGCGTCCGCCACGTCACGATCCCCCAGACGCGGTTCGTCATCCTGATGCTGATGCTGCTGCAGATCATCGCGACGATGCAGGTCTTCACCGAGCCCTTCGTGATCACCGGGGGTGGCCCGGAGAACGCCACGGTCACCGTTCTCTACCTCATCTACAAGTACGCCTTCCTCTACAACGACTTCGGTGGCGCGTGCGCGTTGAGCGTGATGCTGCTGGTGCTGCTGGGCGTTTTCTCCGCCCTCTATCTGTGGCTGACCCGCTCCGGGGAGGACGAAGCGTGAGTACCCGGACCCTCGTCTCCCCCGCCGCCCTGGCCCGCCCCCGCGGCCGGGCCGTCTACTGGACGGTCTTCACGGCCGTGGTGGTGCTGTTCGCGATCGCCTTCCTCTTCCCCGTCTACTGGATGGTGACCGGTGCGATGAAGTCGCCGGACGAGGTGACGCAGACCCCGCCCAGCCTCGTCCCGAAGCAGTGGCACTCCAGCGGCTACACCGACGCCTGGGACCTGATGCAGCTTCCGCAGCATCTGTGGAACACGGTGGTCCAGGCGGCCGGTGCCTGGCTGTTCCAACTGGTCTTCTGTACGGCCGCTGCCTACGCCCTGTCCAAGCTGAAGCCCGCCTTCGGCAAGGTGCTCCTCGGCGGCATCCTGGCCACGCTGATGGTCCCGGCCCAGGCGCTGGTCGTGCCGAAGTATCTGACCGTCGCCGATCTGCCGCTGATCCACACCAGCCTGCTCAACGACCCGCTCGCGATCTGGCTGCCGGCCGTGGCCAATGCCTTCAACCTCTATCTCCTCAAGCGGTTCTTCGACCAGATCCCGCGCGATGTCCTGGAGGCCGCCGAGATCGACGGCGCCGGAAAGCTGCGCAGCCTGTGGTCGATCGTGCTGCCCATGTCGCGTCCGGTGCTCGGCGTCGTGTCGATCTTCGCGCTGGTCGCGGTGTGGCAGGACTTCCTGTGGCCGCTGATGGTCTTCTCCGACGCCGGCAAGCAGCCGATCAGCGTCGCACTCGTCCAGCTGTCCCAGAACATCCAGCTGACCGTGCTCATCGCCGCGATGGTCATCGCCAGCATCCCGATGGTCGCGCTGTTCCTCGTCTTCCAGCGGCACATCATCGCCGGGATCAGCGCGGGCAGCACGAAGGGCTGATATCGCCCCCTCGACAGAAAGGCATCCACCGTGGCCCAGCCCACCCCTGCCCGGACGCCCCACGACTGGTGGCGCTCCGCCGTCATCTACCAGGTGTATGTGCGCAGCTTCGCCGACGGGGACGGCGATGGCACCGGCGACCTCGCGGGCGTCCGCGCCAGGCTGCCGTACCTCGCCGGACTCGGCGTCGACGCGCTGTGGTTCAGTCCCTGGTACCAGTCGCCCATGAAGGACGGCGGCTATGACGTCGCCGACTACCGCGCCATCGACCCGGCGTTCGGCACCCTGGCCGAGGCGGAGAAGCTCATCGCCGAGGCCCGGGAGCTGGGCATCCGCACGATCGTCGACATCGTGCCGAACCACGTCTCCGACCAGCACCCCTGGTGGCGTGCCGCCCTCGCCGGCGGCCCTGAGCGCGAGCTCTTCCACTTCCGCCCGGGCCGTGGCGACCACGGTGAACTGCCGCCCAACGACTGGAAGTCGGAGTTCGGCGGCCCGGCGTGGACCCGGCTGCCCGACGGCCACTGGTATCTGCATCTGTTCGCCCCCGAGCAGCCGGACCTCAACTGGGCGCACCCTGCCGTACGCCAGGAACACGAGGACATCCTGCGCTTCTGGTTCGAGCGGGGTGTCGCGGGCGTCCGCATCGACTCGGCCGCCCTTCTGGCCAAGGATCCCCGGCTGCCCGACTTCGTCGAGGGCCGCGATCCGCATCCGTACGTCGACCGCGACGAACTCCATGACATCTACCGCTCCTGGCGCGGGGTGGCCGACGAGCACGGAGGTGTGTTCGTCGGCGAGGTGTGGCTGCCGGACAGCGAGCGCTTCGCCCGCTATCTGCGCCCCGACGAGCTGCACACCGCCTTCAACTTCTCCTTCCTGGCGTGCCCTTGGGAGCCCCGGCTGCTGCGGGCGTCGATCGACGAGACGCTCGCCGAACACGCTCCGGTGGGCGCGCCCGCCACCTGGGTGCTGTGCAACCACGATGTGACCCGCACGGTCACCCGCTACGGGCGCGAGGACACCGGCTTCGACTTTGCCACCAAGGTCTTCGGCACCCCCACCGACCTCGCCCTCGGCACCCGGCGGGCGCGGGCCGCCGCCCTGCTGTCGCTGGCCCTGCCCGGCGCCGTCTACGTCTACCAGGGGGAGGAACTGGGCCTGCCCGAGGCCGACATCCCCCGCGACCGCATCCAGGACCCGATGCACTTCCGCTCCGGCGGCACCGACCCGGGCCGCGACGGCTGCCGGGTGCCGCTGCCGTGGGGGGCCGAGGCGCCGTACGCCGGTTTCGGGTCGCACCAGGAGCCGTGGCTGCCGCAGCCCGCGCACTGGCCTGCGTACGCGGCCGATGCGCAGGAGGCGGACCCGGGCTCGATGCTCGCCCTCTACCGCGAGGGGATGCGCATCCGCCGCGCCACCCCCGGTTTCGGCGACGGGCCGCTGACCTGGCTCCCCTCGGCCGACGGTGTCCTGGCCTTCGCCCGTGACAACGGTCTGGTCTGCGTGGTCAACCTCGCGGACACCCCCGCCGAGCTGGACGGCACCTCCCGGCTGCTGCTCAGCAGCGGCCCGCTGGACGACCAGGGCCGCCTTCCGCAGGACACGGCGGCCTGGCTGCTCGCCTGAGCCACCCCCACCACACCGCGCTATCCCCACCCCCACCACGAAGGGATCAGCACATGCACAGCAGCAGCATCGCATCGGCATCCGCCAGGCGCTTGTCGGCGATCGGCGTGGCCGTCGCCCTGGCGGCCGGCATGCTCGTCACCCTGACCCCCACGGCCGCACACGCGGCGGCGGGCGCCTCCCTGCCCTTCACCTCGGTCGAGGCCGAGTCGGCCACCACCACGGGTACGAAGATCGGCCCCGACTTCACCCAGGGCACGCTCGCCTCCGAGGCGTCCGGGCGCCAGGCCGTGCGTCTCGCCACCGGCCAGCGCGTCGAGTTCACCGCACCGCGCGCCGCCAACGCGGTGAACGTCTCCTACAGCGTGCCCGACGGCCAGTCGGGCGCGCTCAATGTCTATGTCAACGGCACCAAGCTGGCCAAGACCCTCACGGTCACGTCCAAGTACTCGTATGTGGACACCGGCTGGATCATGGGCACGAAGACCCACCACCTCTACGACAACGCCCGGCTGCTGCTCGGGCAGAACGTCCAGGCCGGTGACAAGATCGCCTTCGAGGCGGCGAACGCCCAGGTCACCGTCGATGTGGCCGACTTCGAGCAGGTCGCGGCGGCGGCGAGCCAGCCCGCCGGATCGGTCTCGGTCACCTCCAAGGGCGCCGACCCCAGTGGGCAGGGCGACTCGACCCAGGCGTTCCGGGACGCCATCGCCGCCGCGCAGGGCGGCGTGGTCTGGATCCCGCCGGGTGACTACAAGCTGACCTCCTCCCTGAGCGGTGTCCAGAACGTCACCCTGCAGGGCGCCGGTGGCTGGCACTCCGTCGTGCACAGCTCGCGGTTCATCGACCAGACCAGCTCCTCCGGCAAGGTCCACATCAAGGACTTCGCGGTCATCGGCGAGGTCACCGAGCGCGTCGATTCCAACCCGGACAACTTCGTCAACGGCTCGCTCGGCCCGGGCTCCAGCGTGTCGGGCATGTGGCTCCAGCATCTGAAGGTCGGTCTCTGGCTGACCGGCAACAACGACAACCTCGTGGTCGAGAACAACCGCATCCTCGACACGACCGCCGACGGCCTCAATCTCAACGGCAGCGCCAAGGACGTTCGGGTCCGCGACAACTTCCTGCGCAACCAGGGCGACGACTCGCTCGCCATGTGGTCGCTGAACTCCCCCGACGTGAGCAGCAGCTTCGAGAACAACACCATCTCGCAGCCGAACCTGGCCAATGGCATCGCGATCTACGGCGGCAGGGACATCACGGTCAAGAACAACCTGATCTCCGACACCAACGCGCTGGGCAGCGGCATCGCCATCTCCAACCAGAAGTTCCTGGACCCGTTCCATCCGCTGGCCGGCACGATCACGGTCGACGGCAACACGCTGGTGCGCGCGGGCGCCATGAACCCCAACTGGAACCACCCGATGGGCGCCCTGCGCGTCGACTCCTACGACAGCGCCATCGACGCCACCGTCAACATCACCAACACGACCATCACGGACAGCCCGTACAGCGCCTTCGAGTTCGTCTCCGGCGGCGGCAGGGGCTACGCGGTCAAGAACGTCAATGTGACCGGCGCGACCGTGACCAACCCCGGAACGGTCGTGGTCCAGGCGGAGGCGCAGGGAGCGGCGAAATTCGGCAATGTCAGCGCCTCCAGCGTCGGCGTGGCGGGCGTCTACAACTGCCCGTTCCCGGCCGGTTCGGGCACCTTCGAGGTCGCCGACGGCGGGGGCAACTCCGGCTGGAGCAGCACCTGGTCGGACTGCTCCACCTGGCCCCAGCCGGGCCAGGGCAACCCGGACCCCGACCCGGGCCGCAATCTCGCCAAGGGCCGCCCGGCCACCGCGAGCGGCTCCCAGGACGTCTACACCCCCGGCAAGGCGGTCGACGGCGACGCCGGCACCTACTGGGAGTCGACCAACAACGCCTTTCCGCAGGCCCTGACCGTGGACCTGGGCTCCGGCCAGGCCGTCCGCCGGCTGGTGCTGAAGCTGCCGCCCTCCTCCGCGTGGGGCGCCCGTACCCAGACCCTGTCCGTGCTGGGCAGCGCGGATGGCTCCGCGTACTCGACGGTGGTGGCATCGCAGGGCTACCGCTTCGACCCGGCGAGCGGCAACAAGGTCACCGTCGACCTGCCCGGCGCCACGCAGGCGCGCTACCTGAAGCTCGATGTCACCGGCAACACGGGCTGGCCGGCGGCCCAGCTCAGTGAGGTGGAGGCGTATCTGACCTCGTGACCCTCGCCCCCGCGCTTCGCCGCCCGGAGCCCCCGGGGCCGCCCTGAGCCACGCGGCCGCCCCGGTTCCCGGCCCGGCGAAGCGCGGGACAAGGCGCTGGTACACGAGCATTACCAGGAGCGCTTGCATGATCATGCATAAGACTGCATACTCCTGCTGTGTCCAAAGTTCTCACCTCCCTCCCTGTCGGCGAACGCGTCGGGATCGCCTTCTCCGGCGGCCTCGACACCTCGGTAGCGGTCGCGTGGATGCGCGACAAGGGCGCGGTGCCCTGCACCTATACCGCCGACATCGGCCAGTACGACGAGCCCGACATCGCCTCGGTCCCCGGGCGCGCCACCACGTACGGCGCGGAGGTCGCCCGGCTGGTCGACTGCCGGGCGGCCCTGGTGGAGGAGGGGCTCGCGGCCCTTGCCTGCGGGGCGTTCCACATCCGCTCCGGCGGCCGCAGCTACTTCAACACCACCCCGCTCGGGCGGGCGGTCACCGGCACTCTGCTGGTGCGCGCCATGCTCGAGGACAATGTGCAGATCTGGGGCGACGGCTCCACCTTCAAGGGCAATGACATCGAGCGGTTCTACCGCTACGGCCTGCTGGCCAATCCCTCCCTGCGGATCTACAAGCCCTGGCTGGACGCCGACTTCGTCAGCGAGCTCGGCGGCCGCAAGGAGATGTCGGAGTGGCTGGTCGCCCATGACCTGCCCTACCGGGACAGCACCGAGAAGGCCTACTCCACCGACGCCAACATCTGGGGCGCGACCCACGAGGCCAAGTCGCTCGAGCACCTCGACACGGGCATCGAACTCGTCGAGCCGATCATGGGCGTGCGGTTCTGGGACCCGACGGTCGAGATAGCGGCCGAGGACGTCACGATCGGCTTCGAGCAGGGCCGGCCGGTGACGATCAACGGCAAGGAGTTCGCCTCCGCCGTCGACCTGGTACTGGAGGCCAACGCCGTCGGCGGTCGGCACGGCATGGGCATGTCCGACCAGATCGAGAACCGCGTCATCGAGGCCAAGAGCCGGGGCATCTACGAGGCACCGGGCATGGCGCTGCTGCACGCGGCGTACGAGCGGCTGGTCAACGCGATCCACAACGAGGACACCGTCGCCACCTACCACAGCGAGGGACGGCGCCTCGGCCGGCTGATGTACGAGGGCCGCTGGCTGGACCCGCAGGCGCTGATGGTGCGCGAGTCGCTGCAGCGCTGGGTCGGTGCGGCGATCACCGGCGAGGTGACCCTGCGGCTGCGACGCGGTGAGGACTACTCCATCCTCGACACCTCCGGACCGGCGTTCAGCTACCACCCCGACAAGCTCTCCATGGAGCGGACCGAGGACTCCGCCTTCGGGCCGGTGGACCGGATCGGCCAGCTCACCATGCGCAATCTCGACATCGCCGACTCGCGCGCCAAGCTGGAGCAGTACGCCGGGCTGGGCATGGTCGGCAACGCGCATCCGGCGCTGATCGGCGCCGCGCAGGCGGCCTCGACCGGGCTGATCGGCGCGATGCCCCAAGGCGCCTCCGAGGCGATCGCCTCGGACGGACACGGGTCCGGGCAGGACACGCTGCTCGACCGCGCCGCGATGGAGTTCGGCGCCGACTAGGTCTTCGCTCCACCGCGCGCGACAACGGCCAGGGCACCCCTCGACGGGGCGTCCTGGCCGTGCGCTATCCCTGGCGGCACGAGAGGTATTGACGCCCCGGGTGAGTCCTCTATCATCCAGGGCGTCCGTAAGACCGGCCAGCATTCGACATACCGAACGCACGCGCCGTACGCGCCCAGCACGACAGCACCCGCACCCCGCACCATCCGTTCCGGTAAGGCCCTCCCCACGCGCCACCGTGCCGGATCCACGAAGGCGCCCGCGGTGCTCGTGCGGCGGGTCTCCGACCACCCCTTGGAGCCCCGCATGCTTCCACCAGGACGACGTCCTCATCCGCGCCCCTGCCATGCGGCGGTGGTGTTCCTGTTAGGTCTGGCGATGTCGCTGTTCGCCCTCCCCCTGGGGCCGGCCGCCGCCCAGGACGCGAGCGCACCGGCCACCGAGAGAACCACCGCCCAGCTACCCGGCAGCTTCCAGTGGTCCTCCAGCGGCCAGCTGATCGCCCCCAAACCCGACGCGAGCCACCCCGTGGTCTCCGTCAAGGACCCGACCGTGATCCAGGCGGACGGCAAGTGGCATGTCTTCATGACGACCGCGAACACCTCGGGCGCCTGGAGCATGGCCTACACCAGCTTCACCGACTGGTCGCAGGCGGGCTCGGCCCCGCTGACCTACCTGGACACCAACCCGAACATCGGCACCCGGTACGCCGCCGCTCCCCAGGTGTTCTACTTCGCGCCCAAACGCCTGTGGTACCTCGTGTACCAGACCGGCCCGCCGTCCTACTCCACCAGCACCGACCCCGGTAACCCCCGGAGCTGGTCGGCGCCCAAAACCTTCGACAATGCGGCGGGCGCCAATGCGCTCGACTACTGGATCATCTGCGACGACGCCAAGTGCTATCTGTTCTCCTCGGACGACAACGGCCACCTCTTCCGCTCGGAGACCACCGTCGGCGAGTTCCCGGGCGGCTTCCGCAACACCCAACTCGTCCTGCAGGACTCCAAGTTCGCCCTGTTCGAGGGCGAGGCCGTCTACCGCGTGCAGGGGACCAACACCTATCTGCTGATGATGGAGGCCATCGGCAGCGACGGCAGGCGCTACTACCGCTCGTTCACCGCCCAGGGGCTGACCGGCCAGTGGCAGCCCCTGGCGGCCACCGAGTCCAACCCCTTCGCGCGCAGCAACAACGTGTCCTTCCCGGCCGGGGCCTGGACCCGCGACATCAGCCACGGTGAGCTCATCCGGACCGGAAACGACCAGACGATGACCATCAACCCGTGTCGGCAGCAATTCCTCTACCAGGGCATGAACCCCTCGGCCGGCGGGGACTACTCGCAACTCCCCTGGCGGCTGGGACTGCTCACCCAGACGAACGCCACCTGCTGACCACTCCCGCAGACGCCAAGCGGCGCGGCACCCCCGCTCGGGGGGTGCCGCGCCGCCGGAGGGGCCGGGCGCGGGCCGGGTCAGCCCACGGGCTTGCCCGCCGCACCGCCGCCCAGGCCATCGACGTACGAGGCGATCCAGGCCAGCGGGGCGTTCCAGTTGATGGTGATCTCGTTGGTGGAGTACGCCATCAGGCTGTCGGTGTAGCACATCGCCGGGGCGCAGCCCTTCAGCTTCTTCTTGGCGACCACGTCCTGCAGCCCGGAGTTCGGGCCGCCGGCCAGCGAACCGGGTGCCGGATGCGGCAGCTTGTGGTCACGCTGGTGCGCCCAGAAGCGGTGGTGCTGGTTGTGCGAGTTCCGTTCGCCGTAGCCGGTGACATAGGACTGGTTGAGCGGATTTCCGCCCAGCACGTAGTCCATGCCACGGAGCACCGCGTCGAGGTAGCGGGGCTTGCCCGTCAGGTCGTGTGCGGTGGCGAGCACGATCATGTTGTTCAGCACCTGGCTGTTGGAGCCCCACTCGTACTTGCCGTCCTTCGGCGCGTACGGAACGCCGTAGGCCGACTTCGCGGAGTCCGCGGCGTAGCGGTCGGCGGCCTTCGTCACCATCGTGCGCACCTCGGCGCGCTGCTGCGCGGTGAGCTTGTTGGGGACGGTGGCCAGGTCGAGCGCGCCGAGGCCTGCGGTCGAGGCCCACGACATGCCGCCGCCGCGCGGGAAGAGCGCGTCGACGTCGCGATGCAGCGGCGAGCCGAGCACCGCCTTGGCATAGGTGTGATCACCGGTGCTGAGGAACAGCTCGGCCGCGGCCCAGTAGAGCTCGTCGCCCACGTACCGGTCGCCGTAGGCACCGCCACCCGTGGAGTCCTTGTCGCTGGCGAAGATCTTCGGATGTGCCTTGGCCGCGTCCCACGCGGTCCGGGCCGCGTGCAGGCAGCGGGCGGCGAACTCCGGGTCGTAGGACTTGAAGACGCGGGCGCTCTGCGCGGCGGAGGCCGCCAGGTTGAGCGTGGCCGCGGTGGACGGCTTGTGCAGCTCACGCTGCTGCTTGTCCTGGTCGGGACGGGTCGGGAACCCGGTCCACTGCTTGTCGTGCACCTTGTGGAACGCCATCCCGGCGAGCGGCTTGCCCTGGGGCACCTGCATGCGCAGCAGGAATTCCATCTCCCAGCGGGCCTCGTCCAGGACGTCCGGCACGCCGTTGCCACGCTCGGGCACCCGGAGCCGGCCGTCACCGAGCGACGCGGGGTCGACGCCCTTGGTGGTGTGGGTGCGCTCGTACGCGGACATGAGCTGGGCCACTGAGATACCGCCGTTGACGACGTACTTGCCCTGGTCACCGGCGTCGTACCAGCCACCGGAGACATTCCGGCGGTAGTCGCACTCGCCCTTCCGGCAGGGGACATCGGTGTCGCCCCGGTGCGGGGCCGCCTTGTCATGGCCCGCGGGACGGGCGTACTTCGGGCCCACGAGGTCCGCGTCGATCTTGATGCCGCTGCGGTTGTGGTAGAAGTACGCCAGCGCGTCGCTCCGCAGCGAGCGGTAGAGGTGGTCACCGATGCTGAACGGCTCGCTCTTCTGCCCGTCGATGGTGACGGTGTACCCCTCACCCGCGTCGGTGACCTTGCTGAAGTCGAAGGTCTGGACGTTCTGCCGGGAGCTCGGGTCGACGCCCGCGGGGTGAGTGGTCCCGCTCGCCCGCTTGGTGCCGTCGGCGGCCCGGAGCGTCCAGGTCAGCGGCTTGGTGGCAGGGGTGACGACGGTGCCCTTCTTGGGGCCGTGGGTCAGATAGCCGACCTGGTTCACCCGCACCGGCGAGCCGGTGTCGGCCTTGGGGGCGGCCGTCTCGGCGCCGTGCCGTGCGTGGTGGCCCACGGCGCCTGCCGCGGGTGCGGTCAGGGCGCCGACGGCAAGGCCGGCCGCGATCGCCGCGCCGAGCATGCGCCGGCGGCGGCGATCGGTCCGATCGGGGGCGGTACGTACGCGAGGAGCAGAAGACAAGTCTCAGCACTTCCGAGGGTTTCGGCGTCTTTTCCGTCCCTCAGAGGCTAAGGAAACGTCCTGGCCTGCAGCTTCGTACGCTTAGCCGAAATCCGGGTACACCAGGTGACCGAGGCCGGCCTCCTTCAATCGAGGTATTCCGGCAGGTGGGCCCGGGTGGCGGCGGGCCACCGGCGGGGTGCCTACCAGCGGGCGAGATCGGCCTGGAAGGACGGGTCGAAGCGCCGCATGTACCCGGTGTCATCACGGTTGCGCTGTCCGCAGCGGACGTACTGCTCGTGCAGCCGCGCCAGGGCGTCGGGGTCCAGTTCCACGCCGAGGCCGGGGGCGGTCGGCACGGGCACCGAGCCGTCGGTGAACGTCAGCGCGCCGTCCACGATCACGTCCTCGGTCTTCCAGGGCCAGTGGGTGTCGCAGGCGTAGGTGAGGTTCGGGGTGGCCGCGGCCAGGTGGGTCATCGCGGCCAGGCTGATCCCCAGATGCGAGTTCGAGTGCATGGACAGGCCCATGCCGAAGGTGTCGCAGATACCGGAGAGCAGCTTGGAACGGCGCAGGCCGCCCCAGTAGTGATGGTCGGAGAGGACGACCTGGACGGCGTCGGCGGCCACCGCCGGGGCCAGCTCGTCGAAGGCGACCACGCACATGTTGGTGGCCAGCGGCATGGGGACCTCGCGGGCGACCGCGGCCATGCCGTCGATCCCGGGGGTGGGATCCTCCAGATACTCCAGCACGCCGTCGAGGGCGCGCCCGACCTTCACCGACGTCTGTGTCGTCCAGACGGCATTGGGGTCCAGGCGCAGCGGATGGCCGGGGAAGGCGCGGCGCAGCGCCCGTATCGCCTCGATCTCCTCCTCCGGGGGCCTGACGCCGCCCTTCAGCTTGATCGCGGTGAAGCCGTAGTCGTCCACCATCCGCCGGGCCTGCGCCACGATGGCGTCGGGGTCGAGGGCCTCGCCCCAGGAGTCCGGCTCCTGGCCGGGGTGGGCGGCCCACTTGTAGAAGAGGTAGGCGCTGAACGGGACCGCGGAGCGCACGGCGCCGCCGAGCAGGTCGCTGACCGGGCGCCCGACGGCCTTGCCCTGGATGTCCAGGAGCGCCACCTCGAACGGGGAGGCGACCCGGTCGACGGTGCTGCTGGTGGTGATCATGCCGGTGAGCCCGGAGCCACCGGCGCCGCCCACGCGCTCGATGACCCGCTGGACGCGCTGGTGCAGCTCCTCGGTGGCGAAGGCGTCGAGCCCGACGATCTCGTGCCCGACGGCCGCGAGGCGCTCCAGATGGAGCTCGTCCGCGTAGGTCTCGCCGAGCCCGGTCAGGCCCGCGTCGGTGTGGATCTGCACGATCGAGCGGAGCGCGAAGGGCTCGTGGACGCCGACGGAGTTGAGCAGGGCCGGGTCGCGGAAGGCGACGGGGGTGATGGTGACATCCGTGATGCGCAGGGGTGCTCCGTCAAACATCGACGTCCATTCATATAGTTGAACAGATGGTAGGTGTGTGAACCCTACCAAGGGGCATGCCCGGACCAGGAGAAGGCAAACCACCAGCCATAACTCATGCGTAATCCCGCGGAATTGTTGCTTCCGGAGTCATTGACCCGCGAGAACGGGTGCTCGTAAAGTCTGCACACACTTCATCAGTGTTCAAGTGTATGAACGATGCGAGGAGAGCCGGCATGGTGAATCCCCCCGCCCCCGACCCTGATCCGGCCGCCTCCTCGGAGCTCGTCGAACGGGCCGTGACCAAGTTTCTGCGGCGTGTGATGCCCATCTTGGTCCTCATGCTGGTGGTCAACCAGATGGACCGCACCAACGTCGGCTTCGTCCAGGACGACCTCAAGGCCGACATCGGCATCGGAAGCGCGGCCTACGGACTCGGCGCCGGGCTGTTCTTCATCGGCTACGCCCTGCTGGAAGTCCCCAGCAACATGCTGATGGAGCGCTTCGGTGCCCGCGTCTGGCTCACCCGCATCATGATCAGTTGGGGCGCGGTGACCCTCGCCATGTGCTTCATGTCCGGGGCCACCTCCTTCTACGTCCTGCGGTTCCTGCTGGGCATCGCGGAGGCGGGGTTCTTCCCCGGTGTCATGTACTACCTCACCACCTGGCTGCCGGACTCCACCCGCGGCCGGGCCAGCGCCCTCTTCCTCGGCGGCTCCGCGACCGCCTACATCGTCACCGGCCCCATCAGCGGCGCGCTGCTGGAAATGCACGGCCTGGGCGGATTCGCCGGCTGGCGCTGGATGTTCGCGCTGGAAGGCGCCATCTCGATCACCGTGGGCATCGTCGCCGCCTTCTTCCTCGTCTCGCGGATCCAGGACGCCCGCTGGCTGACCGGCGAGGAGAAGGCCGCCCTCGGCGCGGCGGTCGACCGGGACCGCGAGGCGCGCAGCGGCGAGCCGCAGGTGTCCCGGCTGCGCCTGGTGGTCCACCCCCAGGTGGCGCTGCTGACCGGCGTGTTCTTCGCCATGGCGCTGACCGGATACGCGATCACGTTCTGGCTGCCGAGCCTGGTCGACGACATCGGCGGGCTCTCCTCCTTCCAGATCGGGCTGCTCACGGCCGTCCCGTGGATCTGCGCGGTCATCGCGATGTACACGATGAGCCGCTACACCGACCGCCTGCCGGACCGGCGGCCCTACCTCGCCATCGTCCTGGTGCTGTCCGCCATCGGCACGTTCCTCGCCACCCTCGGCTCCCCGTGGTTCGGCCTCGCGGCCGTCACCCTGGCCGCCGTCGGCAGCAAATGCGCCGCCAACCTCTTCTGGCCGCTGGCCCAGTCCACGCTCGACCTCAGGGTCACGGCCGCGGGGCTCGCCGTCGTCAACTCCCTCGGCAACCTCGGGGGGTTCGTCTCCCCGACCCTCTTCGGCTATCTGGAGGAGACGACGGGCAGCACCAACGGCGGCCTCTACGCGCTCTCCGCGGCCTCGCTGCTCGCCACCGTCGGCGTGTACTTCCTGCGCCGCGGCAGCGGCCAGGGCGGCGCCGAGGCCGCCGCCCCGGTCCCCGCACGGACCGTCTCCGGGTGACCCCGGCGCGCCCGCCCGGAACCGTGTGGTTCCGGGCGGTACTGGACCGTGGAGCCTCAGCGGCGGACGGTCGTGGCCCTGGCCGTCACAGCGCGCTCATCGGTGGGGCCGACGCGGTCAGCGAAGCCCGGATGCCGACGTGGGCACGGCACGCGTGACCTGGATCTTCTCTCGGAACATCAGTGTCTCGACCCGGGGGCCGATCTCCTGCTGCCACCGCTCGCTCTGGTAGACCGCCGCGTACAGCCGCTCCCGCTCCGCCTCGTCGGCGAAGCGCCGCATCCACACGTAGCCGTCGGGATCCTCCTCGTCGATGAACGAGGCGATGACGTTCACCCCCTTCGACTCCTGGAAGGGGATGATCACCTCTTCGATGAAGCTGACCCATTCCTCCCGGCGGCCGGGCCTGATCTGGTAGCGGCGGATCTCGTAGAACATACGTGTCTCCTTCGAGCTGCTGTGATGGGTGGTGCGAGAGGGCCTCGGGCGTCCGCCGTCGGCGCGGAGCGGGTCAGGCGCCGACGCGGAGGACCAGCTTGCCGCGGGTGTGGCCGTCCTCCCCGTGGCGGTGGGCACGAGCGACCTCCTCCAGCGGGAAGACCTCCTCGACCTCGACCGCGACCTCACCCTTGTCGATCAGTGCGGCGATCGTGGTGAGGGCGGCACCGTCCGGCTCGACGAGGAAGGCGCTGGTGCGCATCCCGAGGGCGTCGGCGGCCTGCCGCACCTCGGGGGCGACGCCACCGGGGACGGCCACCAGCAGTCCGCCCTTCCTGAGCACCTTCAGGGAACGGGTGCTAGTGGCGTCGTGGTCCTCGCCCAGAAGGTCGATCACCACATCGACGTCCTCGACCGTGTCCTCGAAGCGCTGCTCGGTGTAGTCGACCAGCTCCGCCGCCCCGAGCCGGCCGAGCCATGCGTGCCGGCTCTCCCGGGCGGTCCCCACCACCCGCGCCCCCAGGTGCCGTGCGAACTGGACGGCGAAGTGCCCGACGCCACCGGCGGCGGCGTGCACCAGAACCCGCTGCCCGGCCGTCACCTGCGCGGTGTCCACCACGATCTGCCAGGCCGTCAGCGCCGCCAGCGGCACGGCGGCCGCCTCCTCATGGCTCGACGTGGCCGGCTTACGGGCGAACTGGCGGGCCGGAGCCGTGACGAACTCGGCGTAGCCACCGGCCTGACGGGGAAACCACGGCATGCCGTACACCTCGTCGCCGGGGGCCAGCGTGGTCACCCCGAACCCGACTTCCTCGACCACACCGGAGACATCCCAGCCCAGGGTGAACGGCGGCTCGCCGAGCACACCCGCCATGCCGCCGCCCTGACGGGTCTTCCAGTCGACCGGGTTGATACCGGCGGCGCGCACCCGCACCAGCACCTCGGTGGGCAGCGGCTCCGGCCGCGGGACCTCCGCGACGCGCAGCACCTCCGGGCCGCCGAGCGCGTCCTGCACCACCGCACGCATCATGGACCTGGCCACGTGTGCCTCCTGAGCTCATCGTTCTCGTCACGCCCGCTCTTCCGGGCGCGCTCGCACGCTAACCGCAGGGACCTGGTTACCCACAAGGGACACTGCTACCTTTTGGGTAGTACCAGCGCCCGGAAGGTCCCTCCATGAGCACGCGATGCCACACAGGCCAGCACGACCATCATGATGTGTACGAGGCCCAATGCCCGTGCCGTGCCATGCTCGATCTGCTCGCGAACAAGTGGTCGGCGCTTGCCATCGGGGCTCTGGAGGACGGCCCGCTCCGGTTCGGCGCTCTGCAGCGCCGCCTTCAGGGGATCAGCCCCAAGGTGCTCACCCAGACGCTGCGCCGCCTCGAAGACGCCGGTCTCATCGAGCGGACGGTCTACCCCGCCGTCCCGCTCCACGTGGAGTACGAACTCTCTCCCCTGGGCCACAGCGCGTCCGTCCCGCTCAGGAACCTGCGCCTGTGGGTCGAGGACAACCTGGATCTCACCACCGCGCCCGCGAAGCCGATGTGACGGCGCCGGTCCCCTTCCGACGCCGCCCGCCCCCCCCCTCAGCACCCTCCTCCACAGACGGCGGACGGAGAGCGCCCTTTCCGGGTCCGGGGCTCCTCAGGCGGCGGGGACGGTGCGGATCGCGGCGATGTCGAACTGGAGGCGGACCTTCTCACTCACCAGCGCGCCGCCCTCGGCCAGTCGGGCGTTGTAGGTCAGGCCCCATTCGGAGCGGTTGATGGTGGTGGTGCCGTCGAAGCCCGCCCGCTGGTAGCCGAAGGGGTCCGTGACGTACCCGATGTAGGTGAGCTCCAGGACGACGGGGCGGGTGATGTCTCTGATCGTGAGGTCCCCGATCATGCGGTAGACGTCCGGGCCCGCGACCTCCACGGCGGTACTCGCGAACCGGATGTGGGGGTAGGTTCTGGCGTCCAGGAAGTCCCGGCCCATCAAGTGGTCGTCGCGCTGCTCGACACCGGTCTGGACACTGACGGTGGACAGCAGGATCTCGGCCCGGGAACGGCGCGGGTCGCGGCCGTCGAAGTAGAGGCGGCTTTCGAATTCCGTGAAGGCGCCACGTACCGTGCTCACCATGGCGTGCCGGACGGAGAAACCGATCCGGCTGTGGGCCGGATCGACGATCCACTCTCCGGTGAGAGCCGCGAGGCCGGTATCCGGCACGGCGACGGCGCCGGACGCCGCCCGGGCAGGGGGGACCGCCGATGCCGCCTTGGCGACCGCACGACGAGAGGTACTGCGGCTGAACAGGTTCATGCCACCCGTTGTTACTTTCAACTTAGGGGGTGACGCAACCCTTGATCAAGAGGAGTTACTCAAGGATCTTGAGTAACTACCTACAGGTGCCCTCCGAGCGGGCCCGTCAGCGGCCCGCGCGAGGACGCCCGCGCTCGACGCGGGGCGGCGTCCACACGGCTGAATACGTCATCCTGGTCAACGCCCACTGATCACGACGATGTTCCCGCCCGAGGAGAAGTCCCCGTTGACGACCGACAGCTACTACGAGCCGATCGACGAGCACCGCTACAAGCCCACCGCACACGTCAGTGGCGCCTGGAGCACCGACGAACAGCACTTCAGCCCGCTCGGCGGGCTCATCGTCCACGCCATCGACCGCCATCTCGCCACCCGGCCGCACACCGGGCTGCTGCTCAGCCGGATCAGCTTCGACATCCTCGGGCGCCTCGCCCTCGACGAGTGCGAGATCCGGGTGGAGACCGTCCGGCCCGGCCGCACCATCGAACTCATCGAGGCCGTCGTGCTCATCGCCGACCGCCCCGTGGTCCGGGCCCGTGCGTGGCTCCTCGCCGCCGTGGACACCGCGGCCGTCGCCGGTGGCGCCGAGGACCGGCTCACCCCTCCCGAGAAGCTCGCCCCCTGGTCGATGTCCTCCCTGTGGCCCGGCGGGTACATCGCCTCCCTGGACTCCCGTCCGCTCGCGCCACCCCGGCCGGGCCGGGCGACCGTCTGGGTCTCCACCCCGCTCGCCCTCGTGGCCGGGCAGACCAGCACCCCGCTGGCCTCGTACGTCACGCTCGTCGACACCGCCAACGGGATCGCCGTACGACAGCCGCCCACCGCCTGGATGTTCCCCAACGTCGACCTGACCCTCCACCTCCACCGCCAGCCCGAGGGCGGCTGGGCCGGGCTGGACACCACGGTCACCTTCGGTCCCACCGGCCAGGGCATCACCAGCACCGTGCTGCACGACCTGCGCGGTCCGATCGGACACGCCCAGCAGATCCTCACCGTCCGCCCCCTGCCCGGCGCCTGACCTCGTGCGACACATGCCGCCACCGGCGAGGTGGCGGCCCTCCCTGTACGATGACGCGGCAAGCAACGAACCACTCTGCCTGACGCAGAGCTGGCGCGACCGCTCGGCGGCCGCGGTCTTCTGCCTCCTCATCGGCGCGGACCCGGTATCTACCCCGGTCCAGCGCGAGAGGACAGCTCTCGGCGCACTCCGGCATGCCGGCCCGGGTGCGCTACCAGGCGGCGGAAAGGCGTCGGCCGTGGCATCCGCGGTCTCCAGCACCACCCCTCCTCCCGCACAGCGCGCCGGCTACCGGCACCTGCTGCGCACACCGGGCGCATGGACCTTCCTGCTGCCCGGCTTCGCCGCCCGGCAGCCGTTCGCGATGCTGACGATCAGCATCGTGCTGCTGCTGCGCCACACCACCGGGTCGTACGGGCTCGCCGGTGCGGTCGCGGCCGTCACCGGCGTGTCCATGGCGCTGTTCGCGCCCCAGAGCGGCAAGCTGGCCGACCGCCACGGGCAGAGCGCGGTCCTGGTGCCGGGTGTGCTGCTCCACGCGGCGGCCGCCGCCCTGCTGACGGCGCTCGCCCTGGCCCACGCGCCACTGTGGGCGCTGATCGCCGCCGCGGTGCCGACGGGCGCTTCCGTCCCGCAGGTCGGGCCCATGGTGCGGGCCCGCTGGGCGGCCGCCCTCGGGGACGGCGCTCTCGGGGACGGCGCCCCGGGCGGATCCGGGCCGCGTGCGGGGCGCCATCCGCTGCTGGCGACCGCCGCCGCGTTCGAGTCCGTGACGGACGAGCTGACGTTCGTCATCGGCCCCGTGCTCGCCACCGGTTTGAGCACCGGTGTGCACCCGGCGTCCGGCCTGATCGCGGAGGCGGCGCTGACGCTGGTGGGCGGACTGCTCTTCGCGGCCCAGCGCCGTACCGCGCCGCCGCTGAGCGCGGCGCGGGCGGACACCCGCGAGCGGCCCGCCTCGGCGCTGTCCGTACCGGGCGTACGGGTCCTGGCCGTGGCCTTCCTGGGCGTCGGCTCGGTCTTCGGCGGGATGCAGGTCGCCCTGACCGCCTTCGCCCAGGAACACGGCCAACCGGCCCTGAATGGTGTGCTGTACGGCGTCTTCGCGGCGGGCAACATGCTCGCGGGCGTGGCCTGTGGCGCCATCGCCTGGCGCACCTCCCCCCGGCGGCGGCTGCTGACCTCCTACGCCGCGCTGACGCTGATCTGCTCAACGCTGTGGGCGGTGTCCGCGCCGCTGCCGCTGGGCGGGCTGGGACTGCTGGCGGGCCTGTGCATCGCACCGGCGCTGATCACCGGGTACAGCCTGGTGGAGGCCCTGGTCCCGGCCACGTCCCGGACCGAGGCGTTCACCTGGCTGACCGGTTCGGTCGCGCTGGGGCAGGCCGCGGCGGTGACGGCGGCCGGACAGCTGGCGGACGGTTACGGCGCGAGCGCCGCCTTCACGGTGCCGCTTGTCGGCACGGCGCTGGCCCTGCTGACGGTGGTATCCCTGCGGGCCCGGATCGCGCCGCGCGGCGTCTCCACGGCGATACGCCATGAGCAGCGCACCGCCGAAACCCACTCCGCGTCACTCCAGACGGCGGACACCCCCTGAGCGACATCCGGCCGTACGGTCCCGGCACGCCCTCACGCGAACGTCACCTCCGCCGTGGCGTGCCGGGCCTCCCGGTGGGTGGCGATGCGCAGGTCGGCGCCGCTGCCGGAGGGTGTGCCGGACGCCAGGAGGTGTTCCCCGGCGAACAGCGGCCGCCGCAGTCGATAGGACAGCGAGGCCACCCGCCGTGCCGGGGCGTGGCGGCGGACGAGTTCGAGCATGAGCAGGGCCAGCAGCGGGCCGTGGACGACCGGACCCGGGTAGCCCTCCTCCCCTTGCGCGTACGGCGTGTCGTAGTGGATGCGGTGGGCGTTGGCGGTGAGCGCGCTGAACCGGAACAGCAGGGTCGGGTCCGGGTGCAGCGGGAGTTGCCACGTCCCGTCGGGGTCGGGGGCGGCTGCTTCGTCGAGGGCGGCCGGGTGGTGGCGCACGGAGCCGCGCCCCGACCGGTAGACGATGTCCTGCTCCTCGACGAGGCAGGTCCGGCCACGCTGGCGGAGTTCCCGGCGCTCGGTGACGAACAGCAGCTCCCCCGTGCTCCCGTGTTTGGCCGTCACCGTGCCCAGGCTGCTGATGCGCTCGGCCGGCTCGCCGAGGCGCAGCGGTTCGGTGATCTCGCACCGTCCTCCGGCGATCATCCGCTGCCGGTGCGGGATGGGCGGCACGAAGTGGCCGTCCCGGGGGTGTCCGTCGGTTCCGAGCTCCCGCTGGGCGGGCCAGTGCAGGAAGTGGAGCCAGTGCCACAGCGGTGGCAGGGGCTCACCGTCCTTCGCCACGGCCTCGGGCAGGTCGAGGACCGCCGACAGGGCCGCGACGGGGCCGACGGGCAGGGCGTCCTCGGCCGTGACCGGTCCCGGGGCCCAGGACGCGACGTACGAGCTGAGCGGGGGCGGGGTGGGTCGCATGGTTCTTCTGTCCCTCCTCATGCGTGAGCAGGTGGTCAGACCGGGAAGGGCTCCTCCGCCAGGAACGACGACACGATCGTCGCCGCCGCCGGGCGGCACTCCTGGAAATAGCCGTGCCGCGCGCCCTCGAAGATGTGCGTACGCGCCTGGGGGATGCGCGAGGCGAGCAGCGGTACGTTGGCCGCCGGGGTGAGCCGGTCGTCCGCGCCGTGCAGGATCAACGTGGGCGCGGTGATCAGTGGGAGGACGTCCCAGGCGTCGTGTCGATTGCTGGCCACCAGGTGGCCCCGCCGGGCGTGCGGGGGCATGCCGGGGGCGCCGAGGGTCGTATAGGGCCCGGGGTGTGCGGACCGCCAGGCCGGGGTGTACATCAGGTCGATCAGCGCTTCGTTCGCCGCCCGCGCGTCGGTCTGGGCCAGGGAGCGCCGCACCGCCATGTCGCGCTCCGTCGCGTGGGGACCGCCGGGCGAGGTGCAGCCGAGGACGAGCCGCCGGATCCGGTGCGGATGGCGGGCGGCGACCCACTGGGCGACCCGCCCTCCCATGGAGGTCCCGTACAGATCGGCGCGCTCGATGCCCAGGTGGTCGAGGACGGCGATCACATCGTCGGCGAAGCCCGGCGTCGAGTAGGGGTGGTCGGGCTTTTCGCTTTCTCCCGTGCCACGCCAGTCCATGGTGAGGGTGGTGTGGGTGGCGTGGAAGTCCGCCCGTATGCCGTCCCACCAGTGGTGGTTGTTGGCCTGGCCCGCCAGCAGCACCAGCGGGGGCCGTCCGGTGCCGTGGTGCTGATAGGCGAGGAGGGTGCCGTCCAGCGCGCGGGCGTGGCCGCTGACCTGCTGATGGACGTCGGTGCTTGCCATGGGTGTCTCTCGCCTTTCGGGCTTCACGGGTCGTTTTTCGGGGATCCGGGCTTCAGGTGTCTTCGGTGGGTGCGGCCCGCGTGTGCAGCCGGGCGGAGGGCCACCGCTCCTGGTCCACGGCCGAGGTGATCTGGTGGAGCAGTTCCCGGGCGACGGCCTCCACCGCTGGTGGTGTCCGCCCGGCTCTCGACGTCGCGAGGACGATCGAACGCCATACGGCGGGTGCGCTGAGCGGTGCCGCGCTGAGTGTGCCATCGGCCACGTCCTCGGCGATGCCCAGCCCCGGCAGGATCGTCCAGCCGTGCCCGGCCCGGACGAGTTGCTTCTGCACCCGCATGGAGTTGGTCTGCACGACGACGTCCATCTCGACCGCCGCCCGTCCGGCGGCCCCGTCGATCAGGCTGCGCAGGGCGTGCCCGGCCGCGGGCATGACCAGCGGATGCTCGGCGGCCCGCGCGAAGGGGACGGGCTGATCGCCACGCAGCCCCTCGGACGGTGGCGCGACCGCCCACAGCCGCTCGCGCACCAGGGGACGGAGGTTCAGCGACGGTGCGCCGGCCAGGTTGTAGAGCAGCGTGAGGTCCAGGTCGCCGTCGTCCAGCCATTGCTGGAGGTGCCCGGAGTACGCCGTCATCAGGCGCAGCTCGATCCCGGGGTGGTCCCGGGCGAGCGCGGACACCAGCGGCTCCGCCAGCAGATCGGTGGTGCTCTCCAGCAGGCCCACGGTGACGATGCCGGTCACCACGCCCGGGGTCGGCTGGACCTCGGCACGGGCGCGCTCCAGCTCGTTCAGGGCGCGGCGAGCGCGGTCGGCCATGATCGCGCCGGCCTCGGTGGGCCGCATGCCCTGCCGGGTCCGCTCGAAAAGGAGGACGCCCAGCTCCTGCTCCAGGGTGCGGATCTGCCGGGTGACCGCGGGCTGGACCAGATGGAGCAACTCCGCGGCCCGGGTGACGCTGCCGACCTCGGCGACCGTGACGAGTGCCTTGAGTTGTTTGACGTCCAACGCTCGCTCTCCAGCCATCCGCGCCCGGCATGGACGTATCACGTATTGCTATTTCACTGGCACGTCCATGAGTGTCCATGATGACACTGAGCTCGGAAGCCAATCCCGCCTCCCCCGTCTTCCCGCCCCGCAGGAGTGTCAGAGCATGAGCACCCTCGACATCGTGTCCGAGGACGAGCGGTTCATCGTCAGGACGGTGCGCGACTTCGTGGACAACGACGTCAAACCGGTCGTCCAGGAGCTGGAGCACACCAACACCTACCCCGAGGCCCTGATCGAGCGGATGAAACAGCTCGGTGTCTTCGGGCTCGCCATCCCGGAGGAGTACGGCGGCACCCCCGTCTCCACCCCGTGTTATGTCCTGATCACCGAGGAACTGGCCCGCGGCTGGATGAGCCTGGCCGGTGCGATGGGCGGCCACACCGTGGTCGCCACCCTCCTGCTGCGCTTCGGCACCGAGGAACAGAAGCGCCGCTATCTGCCGAGGATGGCCACCGGCGAGATCCGGGCCACCCTGGCGCTGACCGAACCGGGCGGCGGCTCCGACCTCCAGGCCATGCGCACCGTGGCCCGTAAGGACGCGGACGGCTATGTGGTGGACGGCTCCAAGACCTGGATCACCAACTCCCGGCGCTCCCAACTGATCGCCCTGCTCTGCAAGACCGACCCCGACGCCACCCCCGCGCACCAGGGCATCTCCATCCTGCTGGTCGAGCACGGGCCCGGTCTGACGGTCTCCCGCGATCTGCCCAAGCTCGGCTACAAGGGCGTCGAGAGCTGCGAGTTGTCGTTCGACGGCTACCGTGCCCCGGCCGACGCCGTTCTGGGCGGTGTGGAGGGCAAGGGCTTCGCCCAGATGATGAAGGGGCTGGAGACCGGCCGGCTGCAGGTCGCCTCCCGTGCGCTCGGCGTCGGCCGGGCGGCGCTGGAGGACGCGCTGGCCTACGCCCAGGAACGCGAGTCGTTCGGCAAGCCGATCTGGCAACACCAGTCGATCGGCAACTACCTCGCCGACATGGCCACCTCGCTGACCGCGGCCCGTCAGCTCACCCTGTATGCCGCGCGGGCGGCCGACGCGGGGCGGCGCGTGGACATGGAGGCGGGCATGGCGAAGCTGTTCGCCTCCGAGACCGCCATGGAGATCGCGCTCAACGCCGTCCGCATCCACGGTGGTTACGGCTATTCCACCGAGTTCGACGTGGAGCGCTACTTTCGCGACGCGCCCCTGATGATCGTCGGTGAGGGCACCAATGAGATCCAGCGCAATGTGATCGCGGCGCAGCTCGTCAAGCGTGGCGGACTGGAGTGAGGTGGAGGGGAGTGAGGCGGGCTGGAGTGAGGCGGGCTGGAGTGACGTCCGCTCGCCTGCCGCGCGCTCAGCCGCCTGCGATGACCTTGCCCGGGTTGAGAATCCCATGCGGGTCGAGCGCCGCCTTGACGGCACGGTGCATCTCCAGAACGGCCGATGTGAGCTCCCGTTCCAGACCGTCCCGCTTCAGCAGGCCCACCCCGTGTTCACCGGTGACCGTGCCGCCGAGGTCGATGGCGTCCGCGATGATGTCGTGGAAGGCGGCCTGGGCCCGCTCCCGGGCCGCCGTGTCGCCGGGCTGGGTGATCAGCAGCGGGTGGAGGTTGCCGTCACCGGCGTGGGCGATGTTGGCGATGAGCGTGTCATGGCGGGTGGCGGCGCGCTCGATCCGCGCCAGCATCTCCGGTACGGCCGCCTTGGGCACGCAGACGTCCTCGGTGAGCACCGGGCCCAGCCGCTCCAGCGCCGGATAGGCGAGCCGCCTGGCCGAGAACAGCGCGTCGGCCTCCTCCTGGTCCGTGGACTGCGCGGCCCAGGTCGCTCCCGCCTCCTCGAAACAGGCGAGCATGCGCTCTGCTTCCTGCGCACCGGCCGGGCCCGGGGCGTCCGTACGGCCGAGGAGCACCACGTCCGCGTCGACGGACAGGCCCATGTTCTTCCACTTGTCGACCGCCGCCAGGCAGTGCCGGTCGATCAGCTCCAGCGCGGACGGGGTGAGGCCTGCGGCCCCGATCGCGGCGACCGCGCGTCCCGCCGCCACGACCGAGGAGAAGTATCCGGCGACCGTGCGCTCGGCCTCACGCCGCGGCCGCAGCCGCACCGTGACCTCGGTGATCACTCCCAGGGTGCCTTCGGAGCCGACCATCAGCCCCGCCAGGTCGTACCCGGCGACCCCCTTGGCGGTCCTGCGGCCGAGCCGCACGAGCTCACCGGTGCCGGTCACCACCTCCAGGCCGAGCACATAGTCGCGGGTGACGCCGTACTTCACACAGCACAGCCCGCCCGCGTTGGTCGCCACATTGCCGCCGATGGTGGACCAGGGTGCGCTCGCCGGATCCGGCGGGTACCAGAGGCCCTGCTCGGCGCAGGCGGCCCGCAGATCGTCGTTGACCACACCCGGTCCGACGACCGCGAGGCGCTCCACGGGGTCGATCTCGTGGATGGTGTCCATGGCCTCGGTGGAGAGCATCACACAGCCCTCGACGGCGTTGGCGCCACCGGAGAGACCGGTGCCCGCCCCCCGGGTGACCAGCGGAACGCCGTGCCGTACACAGGCCCGCACCACGGAACGCACTTCCAGCGCCGTGCGTGGCCGCACCACCACGAGGGGCGTGCCGTGCGGCGCCCACTCCGCCTCGTCGTGGACGAATCCGGCGGCGACGCCGGGGTCCTCGACCATCCGGCCGTCCGGCAGCTCCTGCCGCAGATCATCGATCAACACGCCCGGTCCCCTGCCTTGTCGTCGAGCACGGTCATTCCGCTCGCACGGTACCCACCGCACCGACAAGCCGCGCTCACCGCCCCCGCCACCAGGACGGCCGCGGGCCGGTCCTTGCGCGAGAACCATCGTTCTCCTATGCTCGCACCCGAAGAGGAGAATGCTCGTTCTCCCCTTCCCCGCCCCGCTCCACCGCTCACAAGGAGACGCTGTGACCGACGCTCCACGCCCGCCGTTCCCCCCGTTCACGCGGGAGACCGCCGTCCAGAAGGTCCGGCTGGCGGAAGACGGCTGGAACTCCCGCGACCCGGAGAAGGTCGCCCTGGCCTACACCGTCGACTCGCGCTGGCGGAACCGCGCGGAGTTCGTCACCGGCCGCGACGAGATCATCGCCTTCCTCACCCGCAAATGGGCGCGCGAGCTGGACTACCGGCTCATCAAGGAGCTGTGGGCCTTCGACGGCAACCGCATCGCCGTGCGCTTCGCCTACGAATGCCACGACGACTCCGGCAACTGGTTCCGCTCCTACGGCAACGAGAACTGGGAATTCGACGACGCCGGTCTGATGCGCCTGCGCTACGCGTGCATCAACGACCTCCCCATCAAGGAGTCGGAGCGTCGCTACCACTGGCCGCTCGGGCGCCGCCCCGACGACCACCCCGGGCTGAGCGACCTCGGCCTCTGACCGACCGGCACCAGGAGAACGGCGAAATGATCAGTCCCGAGACCGCGGAGCTCCGGATCCTCGACGCGGCCGAGACCCTGTTCTACGGACGGGGGCTCCAGGCGGTGGGCATGGACGAGATCCGCTCCGCCTCCGGCGTCTCCCTCAAACGGCTCTACCAGCTCTTCCCGTCCAAAGGGGAGCTCATACAGGCGTATCTGCGGCGGCGCGACATCCGCTGGCGTCAGAGGCTGGCCGCGTACGCCGATGCCAAGGACACCCACGAGGAACGCATCCTGGCGGTCTTCGACTGGCTCCACGAGTGGTTCGGCGAGCCGGACTTCCGGGGTTGCGCCTTCAGCAACTCCTTCGGGGAACTCGGCGCCACCTCCTCGCCCGTGGCCGAGACGGCACGCGCCCATAAGGAGGCGTTCTTCGGGTACCTCGCCGAGCTGACGGCGGCCGCGGGCAAACCGCCTTCACTGGCCGAGCACGTGGGCCTCCTCGCCGAAGGCGCCATCGCCACCGCGGCGATCACCGGCAGCGCCGAACCCGCGCACCGGGCGAAAGAGGCCGCGCGCCTGCTGCTGGCGGCGGCATAACGGATACCATCCTGTCTTGTGCGGGGGTGGTGGGAGCGGGGCCGGGCGCTGGGAGCAGCCCATCCTCAGGCCGTTGACCTGGGGATCGCGCTCCTGGTCCAGGCGGCCATGACGATGCCGTTCGTGGTGCCGCGGCCACCCGATCTGGAACCGGCGACCTGGCCCGCGTACGGGCTGACCACACTCACCGTCGTCCCCCTGATCTGGCGTCGGCGCGCTCCCCTCGCCGTGCTGACCGCCATCATCGCGACGAGCGCGCTGTACAAGCTGGCCGTGGAAGGCCCCGGACAGCCGCTGCCCTACACCGGGCTCGTCATCGTCTACACGGTCGCCGTCCTGTCACCGCCGTGGAAGCGGCTGGTCACCGGGGGGCTGCTGGCGGTCGCCGTGCCGGTGTCGGTGTGGCTGAACACCCGGACGGCGCGCGAGCTCACCTTCTCCCTCTTCGTGTTCGCGGCGGCCTATGTCTTCGGGCGGCTGACCGATGCCCGGCAGCGGGCGAACCGGATCGAGGCGGAGCGGGCCGCCGCCCGCGAACGGGCCAGGATCGCACGGGAGATGCACGACATCCTCTCCCATGCGGTAAGCCTGATGATCGTGCAGGCGGAGGCCGGTCCGGTGGCGGTGCGGACGGCTCCGGAGCGGGCCGAGGCCGCCTTCGACGCCATCTCCACGACGGGCCGGGAGGCGATGGTCCAACTGCGCCGGATGCTGGGAGTGCTGCGCACGGGCGACGAGCCGGACCGCGCCCCGCGGGAGCCGCAGCCGGGCCTGGCCGGTCTGTCCGGTCTTCTCGACCGGGTACGGGCGAGTGGCCTCGAGGTCGCGTACGAGTCGGCGGGGGCCGTGCGACCGCTGCCGGACGCCACCGGGGCGACCGTCGTCCGGATCGTCCAGGAGGCGCTGACCAACGTGGTCAAGCACGCGGGAGCCCGTACCGTCTCCGTTCAACTCATCTATGGTGAGGGCGCCGTGGACATCCGGGTGCTGGACGACGGGCGCGGACCGCAGTCCGGTTCCGGCGGGGGCCACGGTCTGATCGGGGTCCGTGAGCGGGCCGCGGCGCACGGCGGTACGGCGGTCACCGGGCCGGGCCCGGACGGCCGGGGCTTCGAGGTACGGGTCCGCCTCCCCGTACTCTCCTCGGCGGAGGTGGCGCGTTGACGATCCGGGTGGTGGTGGCCGACGACCAGGAGCTGGTGCGCAGCGGCTTCTCCATGATCCTTGACGCCCAGCCGGACATCGAGGTGATCGCGGAGGCGGGCGACGGGGCCGAGGCCGTCGAGGCGGTGCGGCGGCACGCGCCCGATGTGGCGCTGCTCGACATCCGGATGCCGGGTATGGACGGTATCGAGGCATGCCGAGCGATCGGCGCGGACGGCGCCTGCCGGACGGTGATGCTGACGACCTTCGACTCCGACGAGTATGTGTACGAAGCGCTGCACGCGGGCGCGAGCGGCTTCCTGCTGAAGGATGTGCGCAGGGACGATCTGGTGCACGCGGTACGGGTGGTGGCGCGGGGCGACTCGCTGCTCGCGCCGTCGGTGGCCCGGCGTCTGGTGGAGCAGTACACCCGGGCGACCGCCCGGCCACGGCGGCCCGATCCCCGCCTGGACATGCTGACCGCACGGGAGCGGGAGACACTGCTGCTGCTCGCGCGCGGCCTGTCGAACGCCGAGATCGCGGCGGAGCTGGTGGTCAGCGATCACACCGTCAAGACGCATGTCGGCAACGTGCTCGCCAAGCTGGGACTGCGGGACCGGATCCAGGCGGTGATCTGCGCATACGAGACGGGCCTGATCACGGTCGGGGATCCCCCGCCCGGGGGAGCGTCCCGGCCCGGCTCCTCCCCCGCGTCGGCGAGGAACTGACCCCCCGAACACGCTCGCGCGGGCGATCCGCGACAGACCGCCGGTCACCAGGATGGAGCCATCGGGAGCAATGGCTCATACGGCGCCCATATCGCGCCCATAGCACTGGAGTTGACCATGCAGAGCACCAGACGCACGCTGCTGGCCGCGGCGCTCGTCCTGGGCGTCGTGGCGGGCCCGGCGGTGCCGCCGGCCCTCGCGGCCACCTCGTCCGCGGCG
This sequence comes from Streptomyces violaceusniger Tu 4113, assembly GCF_000147815.2. Lineage (NCBI taxonomy): Bacteria > Bacillati > Actinomycetota > Actinomycetes > Kitasatosporales > Streptomycetaceae > Streptomyces > Streptomyces violaceusniger. The sequence goes on from NC_015957.1 coordinate 6,231,627, forward strand.
GTCCCCACGCGGTCCGGGATTCCGGCGCTGGAAGCCGCCATCGCGGGTCTGCCGACGCGGGACGCGACGGCCGCGCTGGTACGGGCCGGGGGCTCCGAGGGCGTCTGGAGAGGCAGTTCGGGTGTGCACGACCTGAGGACCAACCGGCCGGCCGATCCGGCGGGCCGCTTCCGCGCCGGTTCCGTGACCAAGGTCTTCACGGCCGCGGTCGCCCTGCAACTGGCCACCGAGGGCACGCTCGACCTGGACCGCAGCGCTCGTTCGTATCTGCCGGAGCTGATCCCGGCAGCGTACGGGAAGGTCACCGTCCGGCAGTTGCTCCATCACACGCACGGCATCCCGGCCCCTGACTTCCCCGGGGACACGGTCGAGGAGCGGTACGCCGACCGCTTCCGGATCCATGACCCCGAGGACATGGTCCGCTCGGCGACCTCGAAGAACCGCGAGTTCCCGCCCGGCCAGAAGCAGCACTATCTGAACATCGGCTACACCATCGCCGCTCTGGTCATCGAGCGGGTCTCGGGCCACTCGTACGAACACCAGGTGGCCCGCCGGATCCTGAAGCCGCTGGGGCTGCGCGACACCTATCTCCCGGGGGCCGATCCACACATCCTCGGCCCGCACAACCACGGCTACCAGACGATGCGGCTGGACGACGGCACGACCGGTCCGCGTGATGTGTCGGTGTGGGGGCCGACGGACGGCTGGGCGGCCGGTGACATCATCTCGACCACGGCGGACCTGGAGCGGTTCACCAAGGCCCTGTTCCAGGGACACGTGGTGCGCGGCCCGCTGCTGCGCGAGATGTTCACCCTGCCGAAGGTGGCGGACTGGGGAACCGGCGACCCGGCCGCGTACTCGGCCGGCCTCTCGATGAAAAAGCTGGGCGGCCGTGAGGTGTGGGGCAAGACGGGCAGCCGCTGGGGCTACAACACCGGCGTCGCCTCCACCCGCGACGGCTCGCGCACCCTGGTCTACAGCGTCAACTCCACGGATGCCAAGGGCCAGGAGATGAACGAGGTGGCGCGGAACATCATGGTGGCCGCCTACGGCAATCCCTGAGCGCTCGGGTGGGGAGCCCCGGAGCGTTCGGGGGAATGCGCCGGGTGGCACGCGTGGCGGCGGTGGAACCAGTCCGACCGCCGCCCGCGTCCAAGCCGTACCCCGCGCGCCTCAGTCCGCCTTGAGGGCGGTGAGGACGTTCAGCCGGGCCGCCCGGCGGGCGGGCCAGAGTCCCGCCACCACGCCGACGAGTGCGGCGCCTGCCAGGGCCACGGCGATGCGGCCCCAGGGGATGACCATCTCGTACCCCTGGATGCTGTCGGAGGCGAGCCTGCCCGCGGCCCAGCCGAGGAAGATGCCCGCGCCGATGCCCAGAAGGGCTCCGAAGAGCGAGATGAGGACGGACTCCAGGTGGATCATCCGCTTGGTCTGCTCGGGCTGGAGTCCCACCGCGCGCAGCATCCCGATCTCACGGGTGCGCTCGAACACGGACATCGCGAGGGTGTTGACGACTCCCAGGACGGCGATCACCACGGCCATGGCCAGCAGCCCGTACAGGATGTTGAGGAGCAGGGTGATGGCGTCGCCGCCGGCGGACTCGGCCAGGTCGTCGGTGTTCCGAAGCCGGATGAGGGGGTTCTGGTCGAGGGCGCGCTGCAGGGACCGACGTACCGTCTCGCCGTCACCGTCCTTGGTGTGCACCAGGACCGAGGTGTCCTCGATCTCCTTCAGATGGGGCTCGAGGGTGGCCAGCGGCATCATGGTGGCCGGGAGGAACTCGTCGTTGCGGTAGATGCCGCCGATCCGCAGGGTGCCCCTGCTGCCGTCGCCGTAGACCACCGGCACCCGCTGTCCCATGGTCCATCCGTAGATGTCGGCCGTAGAGGTGTCGATCAGCAGGTTCTTGCCGCCGTCCGCGCCCAGTGCCGCGAGCGACCCCGATACGAAGCTCGGATCGAGGAGGTGGCCGATGCTCGGGGCGTCCACACCGGTCAGGTGCACCTCGTCGCCGCCGATCCGGACGGCGCTCTGGCGCTGCGGGCTCGAGGAGGTCACGGCCGTGGACTTGGCCAGGGTGTCCTGGACCGACGCGGGCAGGTGGCCGCTGCTCCTCGACGAGATCTCGAAGTCGGCCGTGACGGTGTTCTCCGCCCGCTCGCGCAGCGATGTCGTGGCGGACACCGCGACCACCGTGAGGCCGGTGACCATGGACAGCCCGATCATCAGGGCCGAGGCCGTGGAGGCGGTGCGCCGGGGGTTGCGCCGGGCGTTGCGCGGGGCCAGCGTGCCCGGGACACCGAAGCGGCGCAGGAGGGGCCCGGCCAGGGCGATGGCCGGGCCGGAGAGCGCCGGGGTCACCACGATGATGCCGATGAGCAGCAGGACGGACGGGAAGAGGACGGTGGTCCGGCCCTGCTCGCCGCTGGACGCCGTGTACACCACGCCGAGCACACCGATCACGATCAGGGCGACACCGATGGTGTTGCGCCTGCGGAGGCTGCGGACCGGCGGGGGTGTGTGGAGCGCGGACATGGCGGCCACGGGAGGCACGGCGGCGGCGCGGCGGGCCGGCAGATAGGCGGCGAGCATGGTGACGACGACGCCCACCAGGAACGAGACCAGTACGGTGCCCGGGGCGACGACCAACGGCCCGTCGGGGAAGCCGGATCCGGTGGACGCGAACAACTGCCGGATGCCCATGGCCACGCCGATACCGAGGAGGAACCCCGCGGCCCCTGCGCACAGCCCCAGCAGGGCGGCCTCGATGAGGACGGAGCGGGTCACCTGGCGGCGCTCGGCGCCGACGGCCCGCATCAGGGCCATCTCCTGGGAACGCTGGGTGACCAGCATGGTGAAGGTGTTGCCGATGACGAAGATGCCGACGAACAGGGCGATGGCCGCGAAGACGAGCAGCACCTGGTTGAGCCCATCCGCCCCCTGGGCGGCCTCGGCCTGCTGCTGCTCGCGCAACTGCGCCCCCGTGCTGATCTCGGAGTCATCGGGCAGCAGGTCGCGCGCCTCGGCCGCGAGCCGCTGCTCGGAGGTGCCGCGGTCGGCCACGAGGGAGACACCGTCGTACTGGCCGGGCTTCAGCAACAGCTTCTGCGCGGCCGCGTCGTCGAAGAGCACCAAGGTGCCGCCGGAGCCGGAGGTGTCGTCGGTGCGGACGATGCCGACGAGTTTCTTGTGCAGCACCGGTCCGTCGACGGCCAGCCGGACGGTGTCGCCGACCTTGTAGCCGCCCTGGTCGGCGGTGCTGGTGTCCACCAGCACCTCGTCGGGTCCGGTGGGGGCGCGTCCGGCGGTCAGCGGGTGGCGGTTGTCCTCGCCGTCGGCCTGGGGGAAGTAGTTGCCCGCAATGCTCACGTCGTCCTCGCCGAGGGGGTGGCCGTCCTTCGCGGCCACGGCGGCGAACCCTTCGACGGAACCGGTCACGGACGCCACTCCGGGCAGCCGTTGCAGACGCCGCAGCGTGTCCTCCCCCACGGTTCCGGGCTCGCCGGCCTTCTCGTCGAACGGCGGGGTGGCCTGGACCGAGACATTGCGCAGGGCGGTGAGGGAGCGCTCCTTGTAGGCGTTGCCGACGGTGTCGGTGAAGACGAGGGTGCCCACGACGAAGGCGACGCCGAGCAGAACGGCGAGCATGGTCATCAGCAGGCGGGCTTTGTGCGCGAGGACGTTGCGCAAGGCGGTGCGGAACACGGGCGGCCTTCCGGGAGGGTGCCGGGTGAGGGGTGCTCGGGGAGCGGGACACGCGTTGGACGTGGCGCGTAGGCGTCAGACCTGGCGCGTAGGCGTCAGGCCCGTTGCGCGGGCGTCAGGTGTCCCATGCGCTCCAGGACGGCCTCGGCGGTGGGCGCGTGGAGTTCGTCGACGATGCGCCCGTCGGCGAGGAAGACGACACGGTCCGCGTAGGAGGCGGCGACGGGGTCGTGGGTGACCATGACGACGGTCTGGCCCAGCGCGCTCGTGGAGCCGCGCAGGAACTCGAGGATCTCGGCCCCGCTGCGGGAGTCCAGGTTGCCGGTGGGCTCGTCGGCGAAGACGATGTCGGGCCGCCCGGCCAGCGCGCGGGCGACGGCGACGCGCTGCTGCTGGCCGCCGGAGAGCTGGCCGGGCCGGTGGTCGAGCCGGTCGGCCAGGCCGACGGTCCGGATGATGCTCTCCAGCCAGGCCTGTTCCGGCTTGCGACCCGCGATGTCCATGGGGAGGGTGATGTTCTCCACGGCGCTCAGGGTGGGCAGCAGGTTGAACGCCTGGAACACGAAGCCGATGCGGTCGCGGCGCAGCCGGGTGAGCTGACGGTCGTTCAGGGAGCCGATCTCCGTGTCGCCGAGGCGGACCGATCCGAAGGACAGCGAGTCGAGCCCGGCCACGCAGTGCATCAGGGTGGACTTCCCCGACCCTGAGGGACCCATGATCGCGGTGAACTGGCTCCGGACGAAGCCGACCGTGACCGTGTCGAGGGCCACCACACGGGTGTCCCCCGTGCCGTACACCTTCGTCAGGTCGGTGGCGTGGGCCGCGTAGATCTCCGGGGCGGAAGGGGGCAGGTTTGCGTGCATGCCGATCCTCGGTGGACGCTCGGTGGATTGCCCCTCGTGGCAGAGGGTGTCGCCGCTGATGGCGACGTCCATGAGCCTCCCGCTCAGCCACCCGCCGGCGGATCCCCCGAACATCCGGCACCGCATCCCCCGATCGGGGGAGATCGCCGCGGGACCGCCATTCCGGCCCGACCGCAATCACGGCCGGATCGCTATTCCGGCGGGATCGCTATTCCGGCCGGACCGCTATTCGGCACGCCCCGAGCGGAAGGCCCAGGCCGCGACCTCGACCCTGTTGCGCAGGCCCAGCTTCGCCTGGACCGACCCCAGATGCGTCTTGACGGTGCTGGGCGCGATGTACAGCTCGGCGGCGATCTCCGGGTTGGTCAGTCCACGGGCGATGCCCTGGATGACCTCCTCCTCGCGGTCGGTCAGCGGCTCGGCCGGCTCGGATGCGCCGCGTCGCCGCGCCTTGGTGAAGTGCTGCAGCAGGCGGAGGGTGATCTGCGGGGCGACCATGGCGTCCCCGCGGACGGCCGCCCGGACGGCCTCGGTCAGCAGCGCCGGGCCGGCGTCCTTGAGGAGGAAGCCCGACGCTCCGTTCGACAGCGCCGTATACACATATTCGTCGAGGTCGAAGGTGGTGACCACGACCACTTTCGGCGCTCCGGGATGACCGCCGCCGGCGAGTCGGCGGGTGACCTCCAGACCGTCGGGCGGGGGCATCCGGATGTCCACGAGGCACACGTCCGGCCGTGTCTCGCGGGCCAGCGAGAGGGCCGAGGCCCCGTCGGCGGCCTCGGCCACCACCTCCATGTCGGACTCGGCCGACAGCACCATGCGGAACCCGGCCCGCACCAGATGCTGATCGTCCGCGACCAGGATGCGTATGGTCATGCCGTCCTGCCCTCCCGTAGCCGCAACCCGGATCGTACGGTGCGCCGCCCGCGTGCACGGGCGTTCCGTGAAGCCTCGTCGGGGTGCAGCGGTACGGAGGCGTGGACCCGCCACCCGCCCTCGGGGCGGTGCCCCGCCTCGAAGGCGCCGCCGAGCAGCTCGATCCGCTCCCGCATGCCCATGATGCCGAAGCCGCCGCCGAGCCGGCCGAGGCTGCCGCGGTGTCCGGACGGGGAGCCTTGTCCGTCGTCCTCGACGACCAGTTCGGCGTGGCGCGCCGCGACCCGGGCGGACACGTCCACCGACCGCGCTCCGCGCGCATAGCGCTGGGCATTGGTCAGGGCTTCCTGCAGGACGCGGCTCAGCCCGCCGGTGACCTCCGTGGGGACGTCCTCCGGCAGGTCCCGTCCGAGGTCCAGCCGGATCGGCAGCCCCGTCGCCCGTGCCTCGTCCACGATCCGGGTCAGCACCTCGCCGAGGTTCTCCGGATGCCGCGGGGTCTCGTCACCGCGCATCGAACCGACCAGGCGCCGCATCGACGTCAGCGCCTCGCCGCCCGCGTGCTCGACGGCCTCGAGCATCTCGTTCAGCATCCGCGGGTCGGGGGTGCCCCGGCCGGTGACATGGCGCACGGCCTGCAGTTGCACCACGATCGCGGTCACCTGATGGGCCACGGTGTCGTGCAGGTCGCGGGCGAGCGCGAGCCGTTCCTCCTGCCGGACCAGTTGTCCGGTGCGTTCCTGTTGGACGTCGTAGAGGCGCAGCACCAGGCCGCAGACGAAGGCCAGGGCCAGTGCCAGCACGGTGCTGCCGGAGAAGTGGCCGGGATCCGAGTCCCGCAGCACCGGGACGGAGAACACGCTGACGCCCACCGCCGCCACGACCACCGGGGCCCACCGGGGCGTGCAGCGGCGCACCGCCACGGCGAGGAGGACCAGTTGGCCCATGAGTTCGCTGCCGCTGCTCTCGCTGGTCACCATGTTCACCGGCAGCAGGTGGTAGGCCACCGTGGCCACGAAGGTGCCGGCGCAGGCCACCAGCGCGGCCCGCGGGACCCATCGGGAATCGCGCACCGCGGCCAGCACGGCCATCGCCCCTGCCAGGGCTCCGGAGCAGACCGGCACCCAGTCCCCGACGAAGGCCTCCGTGTCGAAGGCCGGGTCGAAGACGATCCGCTCCGTCATGTCCTCATAGACGGAGAAGAGGAACAACAGCGCCAGCGCCGAGATCAGGATCCGCCCCGGCCAGCTTCGGTAACCGGCGCGCCGGCCGGAGGACACAGCTATTCGCACCCGCGCCACCCTACGCACCTACGGCGGCGATTGCCGCCCGCCTCCCGCGTGCGGGTCGGTGGGCATGGGCGCGGGCCGGGCGTCGCGCACCCGCTCCGGTGTCCAGTACGAGGGGTCCGGCGGATCCGCCCGGTGGCTCCGTGGGGTGTCCGGGGCGGGGGGATCGCCGGTGTCCTGGCCCCGGGCGGCGACGGCGAGGGCCGCGACGATGCCGGTTGCCGCGATCGCCGCGGTGAGGAGGGCTGCAGTGAGCGGGCGCATGGCGTTGTCTCCCGATGCCGGAGGCCGGGACCCCTGGATGCGGGGCCCCGGCCGAGTGCGGTGTGGTGCTCAGCCGTTCGCGGTGTTGTTGTAGATCGTTTGGATCTTGTTGTCGAAGTAGGGGCTGTCGATGTAGGCGGGCGGATCGGTCCGGGTGCTGGTGACCCCGATCTCGGTCCCCAGGCCCGTGGTCTCGTTGTAGTCCCGCAGCCAGGGGCCGCCGCTGGCGCCCTCGACCATGGTGCACCCGTTCTGCACCCGGGAGCCGTCCTGCCACGTGCCGATGTTCTGGCAGACGTAGGGCACCTCGCCGTCGTAGCCGAAGGCGGCCGGGTAGCCCCAGACGGTCACGGTGTTGACGTACCCGTAGTTGTAGCCGAGCCCCATGCCGCCGACGGTGTTGACCAGCTTGCTGGTGCCGTTGTCCCAGACGTTGGCCACGCCGATGTCGTAGTTCAGGTCACTGTTGTTGATCCAGCCGTTGAACGAGGTCAGCGTCTTGGCGGACCAGGTTCCGTACGGCCGTGAGCCGTTGTAGTAGGCGGGTACGAACACCCAGTTGGTCGCCCAGGTGCCGCCGGCGCCACCGTGGACGCAGTGCCCGGCGGTGAACACCATGTTCTTCGTCGGATTGTTGACCGCCGCGGCGGAGCAGGCGTAGTCGCCGCCGTTGGTCGGGTTGTGGAAGAAGACCTTCCCCTGCACGATCGAGGTCGCGATGCGGACCCCGCGGGCCTTCTTCGAAGTGGTCGCCTTCTGCGGTTTCGCGAGCTGAGAGGGTTTGGCCGCCGCGTCGATGGCCGCCTTCCGGGACGCCTTGGCGTCGGCGGGCGTGTCGGCTTCGACGGCTCTGCGCATGCGCTGCGGAGTCCAGTAATTCTCGACGGACTCAACGGACGAGCGGGACGCCGCACTCTTGTGTGTGGACACCGCGGAATCCGCGGTACGTGTGACGGTGCTGTGCGAGTCGGCGGACGCGGCCGCCGGAATCGTCAGGGCGAACGCGAAAACCACTCCGCTCGCCGCTAAAACGACCTTGCGTATCTGCACCAGTCCCCCCAAATTTTGATCGGGACAGGGAGCGGATGCCCCCGGTGAAATCCCGGCCGCACCGTATCGCGCGGTGAAGTGCGCACGGCAAGGGACTGCGGGTGGCGAGAACGGTATCCGGCCAGGCATTACAGCCCGGGCGGTACGGAAAATCGCTTCCCGGCTTCTGGGCTGCCCTGCCCGGCAAAAGTGGAATGGGTCTTGTACCGCATTGAACGAGGAATTCCGAGGCGTCGACGCGCGTCAACGCACGACACGTCCCACCACCGTCTCTGTGGCGACGTCCGCCCCACTCCCACAGTGTCCGGAATCCGCATTCGCATTTCTCCGGACGAATTCATGGAGGGGCCATTCATGTAGGCACAGCAGCCCCGCGCAGTGCGATATGCACCGCCCACCGCAGCGGATACGGGAGCACGACGGACCGCCCGCCGCCCCATCTCGTCCACGACTCGCCCGGCGCACCACGGGGATCCGCCGAGCAATCGTCACCGCAGGGAAGTTGGCCTGACGCGATCACTTCGTTAGCCTCCCGGCAGCCCCGCAGATCCGCCGCTCCCGAGGAAGACAATGCAGTGACGAACCCCCAGGACGACCAGGACACGCAGGCCCCGCACCCCACACCGGAGGCACCACCCCCGGGCTGCCCCGCCCACGCCGCACGGCTGTACGGGCCGGATTTCCGACGCCGGCCGACCGAGACCTACCAGCGGATACGGCACGACAGCGGGCAGGTCGCGCCCGTCCTGCTCGAGGGCGACATCGACGCCTGGTTCGTCCTCGGCTACCGCGAGACGCGCCAGGTGCTGTCCGACGTCGAGACCTTCGGCCGGGACCCGCGCCGCTGGAACGGCTGGGACAGCGTGCCGCCGGACTGGCCGCTCATGCCGTGGGTGGCGTACAGCCCGATGATGACCTTCACGGAGGGCGAGGAGCACCGGCAGCGTGCGACGGCCGCCAGCGAGGCCCTCGCCACGGTCGACCCCTTCGTGCTGCGCGGGCACTGCGAGCGCTTCGCCGACCAGCTCATCGACAAGTTCGCCGTGAGCGGCAAGGCTGACCTGGTGTACGACTACATCTACTCGGTGCCCACTCTCGCCACGGCCGAGCTGTTCGGCCTGTCCGACGACGAGGCCGGGCTGGGGGCCCTGGCGGGAGGGCTGGCCGTCTCGTTCCTCTCCAACGAGGAAGCCATCGCCAGCCAGCAGCAGGTCGCCGCGTATGTGGCGGAGCTGGTGAAGGCCAAGCGCGAGGCGCCGGGCCCCGACCTCACCTCCCAGTTCATCCTGAACACCCCGGACCTCACCGAGGAGCAGCAGACCGCCGACCTGATGGTGCTGATGGCGGCCGCGCTGCCGCTCACCTCGTACTGGATCGGCAACACCCTGCGGCTGATGCTCACCGACGAGCGCTTCGCCATGACCCTCTCGGGCAACCGCCGCAGCATCGGCGAGGCCATGAGCGAGGTGCTGTGGGCGGACTCCCCGCTGCAGAACCTCATCGGGCGGTACGCCACCCGGGACACCGCTCTCGGGGGCCGGCGCATCCACACCGGCGACCTCATCGTCCTCGGCCTGGCCGCCGCCAACGCCGATCCGCTGCTGTGGCCCGACACCCCCGTCGGCCACGGCGGGAACCACTCGCATGTCAGCTTCAGCGGCGGTGACTACGGCTGCCCGGTGGGCGGCCCCGAGACGGCCAGGATCATCGCGGAGACGGCGATCGAGGTGCTGCTGGACCGCGTCCCGGACCTGACGCTGGCGGTCGCGCCCGAGGAGCTGAAGTGGGTGGACTCCTTCTGGTACCGCTGCCTGGAATCGCTGCCCGTCACCTTCAGCCCCACGGCGGTCACCGCGGGCTAGTACCCGGGACTCCCCCGGCGCCGAGCGGCGCCGGGGGCCGGGGGGGGTCCGCCGGTGTCAGTGGCCGGGCGGCTGCTGGAGCATGGCGAGGGTCAGAACGTTGCCGCCGATGCCCCAGCCGCCGTCGGTGACCTCCTCGACCACGACCAGGGTGTTGGCGCGGGCGCGCTCACCGTAGATCTCGACGTACAGCTCGGTGGTGCGGGTGACGATCTCCTGCTTCTGCTTCTCGTCGAGGGATCCGGCGGGGACCTTGAAGTTCGCGAAGGGCATGGTCGTTCTCTCTCCTGGCGGGGAAACGGGGTGGAAGGCAGTAGTGCGGGGGCGCCGTGGCGGTCAGACGATGCCGCCGTTCGCGCGGATGACCTGGCCGTTGACCCAGTGGCCGGCCGGGGAGGCGAGGAAGGCGACGACCTCGGCGATGTCGGTGGGGGTGCCGAGGCGCTCCAGCGGGGGCTGGGCCGCCATCCGGGCGATGGTCTCCTCGTCCTTGCCCTCGAGGAACAGGTCGGTGGCGGTGGGGCCGGGGGCGACGGTGTTGACGGTGACGTCCCGGCCGCGCAGCTCGCGGGCCAGGATCATCGTGAGTGCCTCGGTCGCTCCCTTGCTGGCGCTGTAGGCGCCGTAGGCGGGCAGGGCCAGGCCCACGATGGACGTGGAGAAGGTGATGAGCGCCCCGCCGCCGCGGATCCTGCGGGCGGCCTGCTGGGCGACGACGAAGGTTCCGCGGATGTTGGTGCGGTGCAGCGCGTCCAGCTCCGCCAGGTCCAGCTCGGCGATGGGGGTCAGATACAGCCGGCCGGCCGCGTGGACGACGACGTCGACCCCGCCGTACTCGGACTCCGCGGTGTCGAAGAGCGCGGCCACCTGCTGCTCGTCGGCCACGTCGGCCCGGACGGCGACGGCCCGGCCACCGGCGGCGGCGATGTCATGGGCGGCGGTTTCGGCCGGCTCCCGGTGGCCCGCGTATCCGACCACGACGGCGTATCCGTCGGCGGCCAGCCGCTTCACCGCCTCCTGGCCGATACCGCGGGAGCCGCCGGTGACGATGGCGACGCGGGGCCGGTCGGTGGGGTGCTGGGGCGCGGTTGCCTGGGGTGACATGGGGACTCCTGGAACAGGGTGCTGGCTGGCGGATGCCACATGGTGTGGCCGTGGCCCGGGGCGTCGGCGGTGTCGCCGCCGACGCCCCGTCGGTGTCTCCACTCTGGGCCGGGGCCTCCGCGCCAGCCAGGGCTGTCTCCACCCAGGGGTTGTCAGCCCCTGGCTCGGCCCACCGGCACAGGCGACCATGGGGGCGTGAACCATTCCGAATTCGCCGCGTTCCTCAAATCCCGGCGCGACCGCATCCGCCCGGCCGACGTGGGCCTGCCCACCGGTCCGCGGCGCCGGGTGCCCGGGCTGCGGCGCGAGGAGGTCGCCCAGCTTGCCGGGCTGTCCGCGGACTACTACACCGAGCTGGAGCGCGGACGCGGCGCTCAGCCCTCGGCCCAGGTGCTGACCGCCCTCGCCCGGGCGCTGCGGCTGAACGGCGACGAGCGCGACCATCTGTTCCACCTCGCCGACCGCCCCGTTCCCCCGGTGACGCACGGCCCGGCCGCGCAGGTCCAGCCGGCCCTGCTCGGCCTGCTGGACCGGCTGGCCACCACCCCCGCCCAGGTCATCACCGACCTGCACCAGACCCTGGTGCAGAACGAGCTGGCCGCCGCGCTGGTCGGCCGTCCCCCGGCGGTCCGCGGGCCCGCGGCCAGCCTCGTCCACCGCTGGTTCACCGATCCGGACGCCCGTGCGCTCTACCCGCCCGAGGACCACCCCCACCACTCCCGGGTCTTCGTCGCCGACCTGCAGGCCGTTGCCGCCCGGCGTGGCGGCGACACCGAGCTACGGCGGATGGTGGCCGCGCTGCGACGCCACAGCGAGGAGTTCGCCACCCTCTGGGACACCCACGACGTCGCCCTCCGGCGGACCGACCACAAGCGCATCGTCCACCCCGCGCTGGGCGTCATCGAGCTGGACTGCCACTCCCTGTTCAGCGAGGACGGCCACCAGCGCCTGCTGTGGTTCAGCGCCCCGCCCGGCACCGAAGGCGCCGCCCAGCTCGAACTTCTCTCGGTCATCGGCACACAGGACATGACGGCCGACGAGAACAGCACCTCACCGTGATCCCCTGTCATACGGCGCCCGGGCGGCGGCCTCCGGGTCCGGGCACGGCGCCCTGATCGCGCCAACGTGGTGACGTTCGAGGTACGGAGCGAGCACACGCCCAGTCACCGGGAACCCTGTCGCAGTACGAGCGGGCTCTATCCCGTGCCGGGGCACGGCACCGGGCGGGCCCGCCGGTCTCCGACGCACACAAGGATCCCGTATGAATGGACCAGCCCCTCTTCTGACCCTGAACAACGGCGTGCGGATGCCCACTCTGGGCCTCGGCGTCTACCAGAGCCCGCCCGACGAGACCATCCCCGCGGTGACGACCGCGATCGAGAACGGCTACCGCCTCATCGACACCGCGGCCGCCTACGGCAACGAGAAGGAGGTCGGTGAGGGCATCGCCCGCTCGGGCATCGGCCGCGAGGACATCTTCGTCATCACCAAGCTATGGATGACCGACTACGGCTACGACGCCACCCTCCGCGCCTTCGACACCAGCCTCGCCAAGCTGGGCCTGGACCAGCTCGACCTGTATCTGCTGCACTGGCCGGCCCCGTCCGCGTTCGACACCACCGTGGCCTCGTACAAGGCGGCCGAGAAGCTGCTGGCCGACGGCCGGGTGCGGGCCATCGGCGTGTGCAACCACACTCCCGCACACCTGACCGATCTCATGGCGCGCACCGACGTCGTGCCCGCGGTGAACCAGGTGGAACTGCATCCGTTCTTCACCCAGCCGGAGCTGCGCGCCTTCGACGTCCGCCAGGGCATCATCACCCAGTCCTGGTCACCCATCGGCGGAGTGAACCGCTACGGGGGCGAGAGCCCGGACAAGGTCAGGGACCCGCTCCAGGAGCCCACCATCACCGGTCTCGCCGAGAAATACGGCAAGTCCCCGGCCCAGATCATCCTCCGCTGGCACGTCGAGCACGACCTGTGCGCGATCCCGAAGTCCGTCAAACCACACCGCATCGCGGAGAACATCGCGATCTTCGACTTCTCCCTCACCCCCCACGAGGTGGCCGCCATCGACGCGCTCGACACCGGAGCGCGCGGCGGTCCCGACCCCGACCAGGTGGGGCCCGACACCTTCTCCTGAGCCACCGCTTCTCCTTGAGACACCGCGCGGGGCGGCCACCGGGCCGCCCCGCACACACCTGACCTGGACCGGGTCAGGACTCCAGGTCGTCGGCGAAGTGGCGGAAGCCGTGCCGATCCTGGTGCAGGGTCCACAGGGTGTCCGCCAGCACGGCCGGGTCCTTCTTGTCGTGCCCGGGAACGATCGCACCCGGGATGATCAGTTGTGCCACGTGGATGCCCTCGTCTGCGAGGGTGTCGTGCAGCAGCCGGCCGTACGCGCTCTCGGCGGCGAAGGCGATGGAGGTGCCCGCGCGCTCGGGGTGTGGCACCACGGCGGTGCCTCCGTTGACGAAGAGCACCGTGCCGCGGCCCAGGGCGCGCATACCGGGGAGCACCTGCCGTACGGCGGTGACGGGGCCGTACACGGAGAACTCGATCGGGCCCGCGAGGTCGTCGGCGGTGGTGTCCAGGACCGGCAGCATGAATTCCCGCTGCGGCACCGGGCTGTACTGCAGAACCTCGATCGGCCCCAGGGCCGCGGCCGCGGCGTCCAGGGCGGCGGTGAGGGCCTTCGGATCGCGTACGTCGGCGGCGAAGCCGCGCGCGGTCACGCCCTCGCCGGTGAGGCCGGCGGCCAGGTCGTCGAGCCGGTCCTGGTCGCGGGAGATGAGGGCGGTGTCGTAGCCCTCACGGCCGAAGCGCCGCGCGACGGCGGCGCCGAGACCGGGGCCGGCTCCGATGATGGCAAGGGTGGTCATGAGTTCTCCGGGTGCTCGGGCGCCTCAGGGGCCGGGGTGTCGCGGTGGCGGGGTGTGGTGAAGGCGGTCGTCGGTGGCCGGCTCGCTAGCCGTCACCGGGGCACGAGCCTCAGCGTCGTGGCGCGCGCCGTGTCCGCGACCATTGGCTCGACATAGGTGCCGCTGTAGCGGCCGTACTTGGAGCGGTACGCGTTGTCGACCCGGTCGTTGACACCGGGGTCGCCCTCCTCGATCAAGGTGACGTCCCGGTCCACGCCGCCGGAGCGGATGTGGCCCTCGTGACTTCCATGTGCCGTGCGCCACCAGGAGCCGCCGGTGCCCCGGTAGGACCGGACGTAGAGGTCGTCGCCGTCACGGACGACCCAGATCGGCACCGCCGTACGCGGTGTGCCGTCGCCTTGCAGCGGCGCCATTTCCAGCTCGTCCGTCGTCGCGATCCGGTTGAGTTCGTCGCTGGTCCATGTCGTCATCGTCTGCCTCCTTCACGAGTAACCGAAAGGGGAGAATTCCATCTCGGGAGGAAAGCAACCAGGGAGAAATCCGTCCCCCGGCGGCCGGCGAACGATGCCCCATCGAACAGTATGCCGAGCGGGAGGTCACCCGGCGAGGGCGGCGAACGCCTCGTCCAGGAGGGCGGTGAGGTCGGGGCGGCCGTCGGAAGCGGTCCAGTGGTCGAGGGCGATGTTCAGGCAGCCCAGAGCGGCGGCGGCCTTCACCGACAGGGCCAGGGGCGTGGGACGCGGATCGTCGCCGGGCCGCTCGGCGAGGGCCTGCGCCAGCTCGGGCCGCCAGCCGTTCTGCTTCTCCAGCAGCCGGGCACGAAGGGCGGGGGTGTTCCGGACCAGACGGGTCGTCGCGAGGGCGCTGACCGGGTCCCGGCGGTGGTACGCGATGACGACGTCCAGCGCGCGCCGCAGTGCCGTCCAGTCGTCCTCGTCGGCGGGCCTGGCCCGCAGGGCGTCGGCGGCCCGCTCGCCGTGGGCATCGAAGGCGCTGAGAACGGCCTCTTCCTTGCTGCCGACGTAGCGCAGGAAGGTGCTGCGCGAGACACCGGCGGCCGCGGCCAGGTCGTTGATGGTGACCTTCTCGAAGCCCTTGCTCCGGAACAGACCGGACGCCACCTCGGCCAGTTCGGCCCGGATGGCCGCTCGCGCGATGTCTCTCGTGCTCGTACGCGCCGTTCCGTTACCCCGCGATTCTACCGCCGGGCTGAACCACGATCGCAGCCATGAGATCCGAGCCCTGTTGTGACACCGGGTTCCATGCTAGGAATGCTGATTCACGGTGATTCTTCGGTTCCAGACCTCTGTGAGCGGGAGAGCGGCATGCGAGGACTTCAGGGCAAGAGGATCGTCGTCGCGGGCGGCGCCACCGGGATCGGCGCCGCCACGGCCGAGCGGCTCGCCGAGGAGGGCGCCTCGATCGTCGTCGGCGACATCAACCTCGTGGGCGCGAAGGCCACCTCCCAGCGCATCGCCGAGGCCGGCGGCACCGCGGTCGCCGTCGAGTTCGACCTCGCCGACGAGGAGTCCATCGGTGCGCTGGTCGACCGGGCCGCCGCCGAGTTCGGCGGGGTCGACGGGCTCTACAACGTCGGCGCCGATCTCTCGGACGACCACCTGGGCCGGGACACCGACCTGCTGGAGATGGACCCGGCACTGTGGCGCCGCACCCACGAGGTGAACCTGCTCGGCTACGCCCTCACCTGCCGGGCCGTCATCCCGCGCCTGCTGGCCCAGGGCGGTGGCGTCATCGTCAACACCTCCTCCGGCGCGGCCTGGGGAGGGGAGCCCCGGCGTCCCGCGTATGCCGCCTCCAAGGCCGGGATCAACGCGCTGACCCGCCATATCGCCTCCCGGTGGGGCAAGGAGGGCATCCGCTGCAACGCCGTGGCGCCCGGGCTGGTCATGGGCGACACCCAGAAGCAGCGGGACGACCAGCGGCTGCAGGCCATGGCGCTGAAGATCGCCCGTAGTCCGCGGCTGGGCGAGCCCGCGGACGTGGCCGGCACCGTGGCCTTTCTCCTCTCGGACGACGCCGAATGGGTCAACGGCCAGGTGTGGTCGGTCTGTGGCGGCATGAGCCTGCGCGACTGAGAAGACTCCCCGCCCGGGCCCCTCACCGGCCACGGCGCTCTGCGGCGGCCTACGGCGACCAGGGTGCGGACACCCGCCAGCTCACGTCATCGGCCCACGACGTGGCGCTGTCGAAGGCGTTGGATCCTCCGTTGGAGGCGATGTACGCCTTGTTCTCGTAGTGGCGGATGAACCGGTCGGGGTAGTTGTACGAAGCGAACGAGGTGCCCTGGCCGTTCTTGCCGGTCTGGGGGCAGAACGTCGCGTCGGCCCGGAAAACGGCGGTGCCGTCCATCGGTTGCCGGAGCAGTTGGTAGTTGGAGTGCCGCAGGAAGTCACCGGGGTAGTTGCGCGACTCGAACGACACGCACGAGGCGTTGGCGAGGCCGCGCCGCACGATCCAGGACGCGTCGCCCTTGTCGAGTGCGGAGCTGCCGGCGGACACCACGGAGGTGACGGCGCTGTTGGCCTGGTGGCGGATGTAGCGGTCGGTGTAGCCGGGGGTGGTGGCCCGCAGGGACATCGTCGAGCCCGCGTTGAGGGTGCCGCCCGCGACCGGGCTGGGCGCGCCGTAGCCCACGGAGACGATGTTGGCCTGCACCGCGTCGTCGGCCGCGTCGGTCGGGACACCGCTGGTCATCACGCCTTCGAAGAAGGACCCGATGGACCCGTTGCTGTTGTCGCCGCCGGTCCCGAGGACGATGGAGCCCTCCTGGTGCATCGGCGAGTAGCCGGGCCTGGACGGCTCCGGCCCCGCGTACTGGGTGGTGAGCTTGCCGGACTGGGCGTTGCCGTCCCTGAGGGCGAAGTGGTTCTGCCCGTTGTTCTTCAGCAGGGCGGTGACGAAGGGCGCCGAGTTGCCGGTGTTCGAGGGGTTCTCGCTGTAGCCGCTGTCCGACTGGAACAGGCCGTTCTCCAGGTCCGCCTGCACCCAGGGCCCGGATCCGCTGCACGGCGGGAACCAGCACTCCGTGCCGAAGTTGATGGCGTCCATGTGGCCGTTGCCGGTGTCGGCGATCTGCACCTCGGCGTTGCCGTAGTCGAAACAGCACAGTCCATTGACATGGGTGCCGGACGTGACCATGTACATACCCTCGGGCCGGCCGTTGACGGCGACACCGGAGGCCGCGGTGTGCCGGTAGCCCATGCGGCCGGAGAAGGACGCGCCGTAGACCTGGTGGCCGCCCGCGGTCACCGGTAACGCGTCGGCGGGCACACCGGAGTTGGCGGGACCCGCGGTGCCGGCCGGTTCGATGGGCATGTGGTTGTGGCGCGGTGACTGGTCATAGATGACATTGATGACGCAGGTCGTTCCGGCGCAGAAGGAGTCCTGCCGGGCGGCGTCGGCGTATCCGCCCGCCGTCAGCGTTCCCACGTCGGTCACGCCGCCGTCGGAGGTGCGTTTCAGCTGGTAGAGCGGGCCGTTGAAGGAAGCGTAGAGGGCGCGTGTGGTGCTGTGCGCGGCCACGCAGGGCGTACCGGCCGAGGCGTAGATGTCGCACGGCAGGGACGCCGCGGCCTGGGAGGCGCCCGCTCCGCCGGCCAGCAGCCCGAAGACGAGGGCTGCTGTCGTACCCGCCGACAGCAGCGCTTTTCTCACCCTCGTGAGGCGCGTGAGACCTGAAGGAACCTTCATGGTGGTGTCCTTCCCTTGTGCCGAGTGTCAGGTGCATGTCATCGACCTGGTTCGAGATTTCGTACGTTGACCGTGAAATCGAACTTGACGGTAGGACCGGCGACCGTCGGCGTCAATGGCCATGGACGACTTGACCGCTCCCGGCACGGGACGGCGGGGCAGTTTCCGCACGGCCATGCCATCCGGCGTTCGGACGCCGTTGGGCGGCAATCCCGTCGCGGTCTTCGGCCTCGACATCGCTCAGCGGCCCACCGGGATCCCGGCCCGGGAAGGCATTCGGAGAGGAGTAGTCTCCTGCGCAGCGGCTCGTACGGTTCGTTCGCCCCACACCACAACGAGGAGAGACCGTTTGTCGATGTTTGTCGTGTTCGACCTTGAGTTCACCACATGGTCGGGAGCGCTCGAGCAGGACTGGTCGGAACCGGGGCAGCTTCGCGAAATCGTCCAGATCGGCGCGCTGCGCATCAGCACCGACTCTTCCGTTGACGCCTACTCCGTTGTCGAGGAATACGAAGCGCTGGTCAGGCCGGTGGTCAACCCGCGACTGTCCCCGTTCTTCACCGACCTCACGGGCATCGACCAGCAGACCGTGGACCGCGAGGGAGTCGCCCCCGCCGAGGCGCTCAGTGACTTCCTGGCGTTCTGTCGAGGCCAGTCCGTGCTCTCCTACGGCAACGACATGGTCGTCCTCGGGGAGAACGTGGGATGGGCCCGGGCGCGCGGGGAGGAGATCAAGAACGGCTTTCTCACCGCCGGCTTCCTGAATATCCGCCCATGGCTGAATACCGTCGCACCGATAACGGCATCGGCCAACTCCGGTCGGCTATGGGAAGCACTCAACCTGCCCAAACCCGTGGCCGGCAGGGAGCATTCAGCGCTCTTCGACTGCTATTCGATCGCCGCGGCGATCAGACACGTATTCGCCGGTGGGGCCGCCCTGCCCGAGGGATGGCTCTAGCGGTGGAGCGAATCGGCCATCGCGAGCGTGTCGTCCGACGCGCTGTCGGCGAGCGGCACGATGGCCCGGAGATCTTGTCGGCGGCGCTCATGCGCGTCGTCCGGTATGTAGGAAAGGAACCCCCTTATGACCGCAGTGCGCGGAACAGCCGTCGACATCCCCACCCGGGACGGCATCGCCGATGCCTATCTGGTCCATCCCGACGACACCGACCGCCACCCCGCCGTTCTGCTGTACATGGACGCCTTCGGCCTCCGGCCCCACCTGCGGGGGATGGCCGACCGTCTGGCCGCGGCCGGTTACACCGTGCTGGCGCCCAACGTCTTCTACCGCCACGGGCGTGCTCCCGTGGTGGAGTTGCCCGACTTCATCGACTTCGCGGCGCGTCCGGAGATCTTCCAGGACATCCTCCCGATCGCACAGGAGCTCACCCCCGAGCGCGCGATGAGCGACGCCGGCACCTATCTGGACTGGCTGGCCTCCTGCCCGCAGGCCACCGACGGGCCCGTGGGCATCACCGGCTACTGCCTGGGCGCCGGGCTGGCCCTGCGTACCGCCGGAAGCTACCCCGACCGGGTCGCCGCGGCGGCCGGTTTCCACGGTGGCAACCTGGCCACCGAGGCACCGGACAGCCCGCACACGGTGGCCGGGCAGGTCACCGCCGAGCTGTACTTCGGACACGCGGACCAGGACCACTCCCTTCCGCCCGAGCAGATGGAGCGCCTGGACAAGGCCCTTACCGAGGCCGGTGTCCGCCACCGCGCCGAGGTCTACACGGGCGCGCGGCACGGCTACACCCAGGCCGACACCGTCTCCTACAACGCCGAGGCCGCCGAACGCCACTGGGAGGCACTGCTCGACCTCTTCGGCCGCACCCTCTGACCGTGGTCGGCCATGGCTGGTGACCGGCCGCCCGGGCTGGTCACCACCCTCCGGCGACAGGGTCTAGAGCTGCCGGAGGTGGTCACGCAGGGTGCGGGCCACCTGCGCCATGAGGGCGTCGGCGCCGGGCTGGGTGCTCGCGGGCACGAGTGACTCGGTGAGCACGGCGATGGCGAACGCCTGGCCGTCGGAGTGCTCGACGATGCCTATCTCATGGCGGAGGTTGAGAAGGGTGCCGGTCTTGGAGGACCAGGTGGTGGCGTCGGAGCTGAAGTCCGGGGCGAGCCGGTGCCGCAGCACGTTGTGGGCCATGAGGTCGCGCACGTGCAGCGCCACGTCGGGGTGGATTTTCGACGGTGTCGACAGCGCTTGGAGCAGGTCCACCCAGGCGCGTGCGCTGCCGGTGTTGGCGCGGGTGGTGTCGAGTTGCGGCACCCGGTGGCCGCGGCCGCTGGTGCCCGCGTCGATGGCGAGGGCGTGGGCGAGATGCACCTGCTCGGCGTCGAAGCGCTCCACGGGGGTTTCGGTCAGTTCGCGCATGCCGTGCCGGACGGTGATGCCACGCAGCCCGAGTTTCTGCAGGATCTCGGCGACCTGGGCGGGCGGGGTGAGGGCGAACAGCGCGTCGGCCGCCGTTCCGTCGCTCACACACGTGCTCAGGTAGAGGAGATCCTCGATCGCGATCCGGGCGGGGTGGCGGAACCGGCTCAGCCCGGTGGGGCCGGGCGTGGTGATCCGCCCCGGGGGTACGTCGAGCATCGTCGCTCCGTCGAGTTCGCCGCGCCGGATGCGCTCCGCCGTCGCCAGCGCGAGCGGGACCTTGACCAGGGAGGCGGATGGCAACTGGGTGTCCGGGTCGATTCCCAGCTCGTCCCCCGTGTGGAGATCCCTCACGAGCAGGCAGCCGTGCAGGCCGCCGTCACGCAACTGCTCACGCAGATCGCGCAGCAGTGTCTCGGTGCTCACGCCTGCGTTCCTTCCTCGGTGTCCGCCCGGGTGTCCGCGCCGAGGCAGCGGGCGATGGCGCCGCCCAAGCGCCCTTCGATGGGCTGCGGATTGCCGTCCGCGGCGGCGGCGAGAGCGAACCCCCGGCCGAGCGTGATCTCGCCGATGGGCCGCCACTTCAGGGCGAGTTCCGCCGCCTGCGCGGGAGAGCACAGCAACAGGTCGTGGGTGCTGAGGACTTCGGCGGCGGCGGTCGTCAGGTCGGTGGCGGCCACGAGCTGGGCGGGCCGCAGACCGACCGCGTCGCGCAGCCGGGTCAGCGGGTCGCGGATATGCGGCACATCGTCCTCCGGCTGGATCCAGATACGGCGGGCCGGGCCCGGAGCGGCCCGGCCGACCCGCAGCGTCTCGAGATAGACCCGCCGCACACCGGGATCCTGGACTCCGGCCAGCCCGAGCGGCACGGACCACGTGGCCTCGTCCGCGGGCACCGCGAGCAGGGCGGCCCGCACCTGCTGCGCGTGGATGAGCTCCAGGCGCTGCGCCGGCGCCGCCACGCGCAGATCGAGCGTGATCCCGTGCCCGCGTGCGTCGGCGACGAGGCGGGCGAGACCGGCCGTGGAGCAGATGCCGGGCACCGCGAGCCGCCACGGTTTGCGTTTGGCGGCCTCGGCCTCGTGCAGCAGCACATCGGCCGACTGTACGAGCTGTCTGGCCACCGGCAGCATCTCCCGCCCGAAGGGGGTGAGTACGGCCCGCCGTGAGGTGCGCTCGAAGAGCTGCTCGCCGAAGCGCTCCTCCAGAGCGGCCACGCGACGGCTGGCCACCGACTGGGACATCCGGGCGGCGGCCGCCCCGACGGTGAAGCTGCCACGCTCGCTCACGCTGACGAACGCTCGGCACGCTCCCACCAAATCCACATCCGCACTCTATGCCGGATCAGCATGAAAGAGCGCAGGAGCGTATTGGACCGCATAGCCGCCCGACGGCGAAGGTGATCCCGATGCCCACGGCCGCGCCCCGGCGAGGGGCCCGGTCGTTCCATCCCCTGTGCCCCCTGCGTGACGGGGGCCCAACCGGAGGTCAGGATCATGCGATTCCCCCGTGCCCGGCACACCGCCCTCGGCGCGCTCACCGCGCTCACGCTTCTCGTCCCGCTGACGGCCTGCGGCCAGGACGGATCCTCGGACTCATCGGGGTCGTCGAGCGCATCGCGCGCGTCGTCCACGTCCACGGATCTGGCGGCGAAGGCGGGCACGGACCCGGCGTCGTCCACCGGCGAGTTCAAGAAGCTGGAGCGCTCGTACGACGCGCGGCTGGGTGTCTACGCCATCGACACCGGCACCGGACACGAGGTGGCCTATCGCGACGGCGAGCGGTTCGGCTACGCCTCCACGTTCAAGGCGCTGGAGGCCGGTGCCGTGCTGCAGAAGGTCAAACTGGGCGGGCTGGACCGGGTGATCAAGTACTCCGAGGACGACCTCATCGACAACTCCCCCGTGACCGAGAAGCACGTCGACACCGGGATGAGCCTGGGCGCGCTGTGTGACGCCGCCGTCCGCTACAGCGACAACACGGCGGCCAACCTGCTCTTCGACGAGCTCGGCGGGCCCAAGGGCCTCGACGCCACGCTGGAAAAGATGGGCGACGACGTCATCCAGATGGAGCGCCGCGAGCCAGAGTTGAGTCGTTGGGTCCCCGGTTCCACACGGGACACGAGCACCCCGCGGGCGATGGCCAAGGATCTGCGTGCGTTCGTGCTCGGCGATGTCCTCGGCGACGGAGAGCGCGCACAGCTCACGAAGTGGCTGCGGACCAACACCACCGGGGACGCGCTCATCAGGGCCGGGGTGCCCAAGGACTGGCAGGTCGGCGACAAGACCGGAAGCGGCAGCTACTACGGTGGCCGCAATGACATCGCGGTGGTGTGGCCGCCCGACTCCGCTCCCATCGTCGTGGCGATCATGTCGAACCGCGGTGACAAGGACGCCACGTCCGACGACAAGCTGATCGCGGACGCGGCGCATGTCGTGGCCGACACGCTGTCGTAGCACCCCTCCCCTGCTCATCCGCTCCCCTGCGGGGCTGAGCCCCCTGCTCAGCCCCCAAGGAAGTACAGGACGGTCATGGTGACGGCGGTGGTCAGAACGACGCTCCGCAGCAGCCACGCGGGGAGACGACGGGCGACGTGTGCTCCGGCCACCCCGCCTGCCACCGCGCCGACCAGCATGGTGATGAGCACAGACGGTGCGCTCAGCGCGTCCGAGGCGATGAGGAACAGCCCGGTCGCGCTGAGATAGATGGCCGCGAGCTGGGCGACCCGCATCGGGTTGCCGGCCGAGGTGTCGAGGCCGAGGCCGATGCTCCACACGGCCAGCATCATGATGCCGACGGCACCGCCGAAGTAGCCGCCGTACACGGCGAGGAGGAACTGGCCGATCAGGACGGCCCGGGGGCTCATGCCGACCGCACGGCCCTTCGCGTCGCTCACCACACGGGAGACATGGCGTCCGAAGGCCAGGATCACCGTGGCGAAGGCGAGCAGCCAGGGCACCGCCGCGTCGAACGACACCGCGGGCAGCGTCAGCAGCAGACCGGCACCGAGCCCGCCGCCGATCACACTGACCACGGTCAGCGCCCGCGTGGACGTGCCCCCGACGGGGGCGAGGTCGCGCCGGTAGACCCACGCGCTCGCCACGGTCCCGGGTACGAGGGCCACGGTCGAGGAGGCGTTCGCCGTCACGGGGGACAGACCGGCCGCGACCAGGGCGGGGAGCGCCACGAACGTGCCCCCGCCGCCGACGGCGTTCAACGCCCCGGCGGCCACGCCCGCCAGCAGAACAATCACCATCTCGGACATCCGCCGAGCATCGCCCCACGGCCCGTGGGCGCACAATGCGTGATCCACGTAGCCTGCGCAAGGCTGTGCCATAGGCTCGTCAGGGTGCGTTATGACCTGGACGACCTGCGGCTCTTCCTTCACATCGTGGCGGAGGGCTCGATCACGGCGGGCGCTCGCCGGATGCATCTGAGCCTCCCGTCGGCCAGCGCCAGGGTGCGCTCGCTCGAACACCACGCGGGCGTGGCCCTGCTGATCCGTGGCCGCCGGGGAGTGCGCCCCACCCCGGCAGGGACGGCGCTGGCCCGCCACGCACGGGATGTGCTCGCCCAGACGGCGCGCCTCGAAAGTGCCGTGGCGAGCTACGCCCGGCCCCCGACCGCGCCACTGACCCTGCTGGGCGGCGGCTCGGCGATGCATCACCTCGTGCCGAGGGCCCTGGTCTCGTTCCTCCGCGCGCACCCGGACGTCGATGTGACGGCGTCCGAGAGCCGCACCCCACGGACCGTGCGGTTGCTCGCGGACGGCGAGGCGGACCTGGGTGTCGTTCTCGACACCGAGGCCCGCGACTGCGGTCTCACCATGGAACCCCTCTGCGATGACTCCCTCGTGGTGATCGGCCAGTCCGGCGGGATCCTCGCGGAGCGCACCGCGGTGGCCTATCGCGAGGTCGCCGAGCATCCGCTGGTGGGGCTCGACGCGGGCTCCTCGCTGCGGCGCTCGATCGAGAAGCACCTCGGTCCGCACGCTCCAGCGGTGCGGTACCGCACCACCGTCGCCCACCTCCCCACCCTTGTCTCCCTCGCGGCCGCCGGTGTGGGACTCGCGGTCGTGCCACGCCGCGCCATCACCCCCGGCCGGCCACTCGATGTGTGCGAGCTCCAGGATCCCTGGTCACGCCGCACCCATCTGCTGGCCTGGGGCGAGAAGGCGTCGCGGACCTCGTCCACCGCCACCGCGGCACTCGCCGAACACCTGCGCCAGGCGGCCGTGTCCGAGCCGGAAGGGGGCGGCACTGGCGTTCCGGCGATGTGAACGCGGGGCCCGGGGCGGCGAATCAGCGCTGTCGCGCGCGTCCCGTATCGAGGCGGCGCAGTTCACGCACACTGTCCGCGAGGGTGCGGTCGCCCAGCGAGTCGAGCACCGCTTCCTCGGCCTCCGCGGTGAGCGCGGCGAAGTACTCACCGGCGTGTGCGGTCACCTGGCACACCGGCTCCACCCCGGGCGAGCAGGCCCACAGGGGCTTGTCGCCGACGGCGCAGCGGTAGATCTCCGCCAGGGTGATCCGGTCGGTCGGCCGCCCCAGCATGGCCCCACCGGTGCGGCCCTTGACGCAGACGACCAGCCCCTCCTCCGCCAGCGGGACGAGAAGCTTGCGGACCAGGCTCGGGTTGGTGTTCAGCATGCGGGCCAACTCGGCGGAGCTCAGCGGTGCGCCGTCGTCCTCGGCGGCGACCGCGAGGAGGAGCATCAGCTGCAGCGCACGGGAGAACCGGATGTCCAACAAGGTCTCCACCTCCGCGCGCAGATCGTGGCACAGCCTACTCGAGGGTGCCGTTCCGCCGTTTCCCTAAAGTGCAATCGAAGCAGTTGCAGTTTACGCCATGAAAACTGTACCTTTCAGATTCACACTTTCGAACTCCGGGGAGACCACCCCGGAACAACACGGCAGGAGAGCGACACGGTGAACACCCGCGTGGCCACGGCACTGTCCCGCCCGTTCGCACTGGGTTCGGCCAAGCTGCCGAACAGGATCGTCATGGCACCCATGACCCGCGGACAATCCCCCGATGGCATTCCCGGCGAGGGCGTCGCCGCCTACTACGCACGCCGGGCCGCGGCGGGGACCGGCCTGATCATCACCGAGGGCACCACCGTCGACCACCGGTCCGCCGGTTTTCTCGACGGCGTCCCCCGGTTCCACGGCGAGGCGCAACTCGCCGGATGGCAAAAGGTCGTTGACGCCGTGCACACCCACGGTGGCGCGATCATGCCCCAGCTCTGGCACGTGGGAATACAGCGGCCCGCAGGAGCCCCGCCGTTCCCCGACGCCCCGTCCGTGGGACCGTCCGGGATCGCGCTGGACGGCAGGCCCGGAGCGGGCGGGACGATGACCCTCGCCGACATCGACGACGTCATCGGCGCCTTCACCAAGGCCGCACGGGAGGCCGAGCGGATCGGTTTCGACGGCGTGGAACTGCACGGCGCGCACGGCTATCTCATCGACCAGTTCCTCTGGGAGCGCACCAACCGGCGCACCGACGGCTACGGTGGCGACCTGGCCTCGCGTACCACGTTCGCCGCCGACCTGGTGGCCGCCATCCGCGAACAGGTCGCGCCCGGCTTCCCCATCGTGCTCCGGTTCTCCCAGTGGAAGTCCGAAAACTACGACGCCCGGCTCGCCGAGAACCCCAAGGAGCTGGAAGCCGTGCTCACCCCGCTGGCGGAGGCCGGGGTCGACGCGTTCCACGCCTCCGGACGCCGCCACTGGCAGGCCGAATTCCCCGACACGGGATCGGAGCTGAACATCGCCGGATGGGCGAAGAAGGTCACCGGCAAGCCGGTCATCACCGTCGGCTCGGTCGGCCTGGACACCGTCTTCGAACCCGGCTCCCTCTCCGGTGCGAACGCGGCCGTGGACACCATCGAGCGGCTCCTCGACCGTCTGGAGCGGGACGAGTTCGACCTCGTCGCCGTCGGACGCGCACTGCTCGCCGACCCTCAATGGGCCGACAAGGTCCTGAACGACCGGATGAGCGAGCTCATTCCGTTCAGCCAGGACTCGGTGGCGTCCCTGCACTGAGCCGAGACCCCGCCCGGATGACCCGGCGGGGAGGGAATCGGCGCCGGCCGGCACGGGGGAGTCCGGCCGGCGCCGAGCACGGGGTGTGCGGGTAGTTTAACATTTCACCACCGCCCCGCATTCCCGGTACTAGCCGCATGGCCGTGAAGTTACGGGTCGGGCGGGGTTGTCCAGGGTCTCTGAGCTGTGGATTCGCCGGACGTGAGGAGCGGAGCCCCGGTAGAACTGGCAGTCGACCAAGACAAGCCGTTCACAAAGACCGGAGGCTCCGCTGTCCGATCGGTCTGCCATCACCCGTGCCGTCACGGTGGCTGGAGGGCGGTTTGCGCCCGGTCATCTCGGTGAACTCACCCAGCTCGTTCCGTTCGAGATGGTTGATGAGGCCCTGAGGGCGGCCAGGGCCGTGCAGTCGCGGCTGCGGGACCTGCCCTCCCGAGTCGTGATCTACCTGATCCTGGCCGCGTGTCTGTTCCCCGAGGTGGGATACCCCGGCGTGTGGCGCAAGCTCACGGGGGCACTGGCCGGCTTACCGGTAGCCGCACCGACAGCCAGCGCGCTGGCCCAGGCCCGCCGACGTGTCGGCAGCAAACCGCTGCGGTGGCTGTTCGACCTGCTGCGCGGCCCGGCCGCAACCCCGTACGGGCCAGCGGTCCGCTGGCGTGGTCTGCTGGTGGTCGCGCTCGACGGCACCACCTTGACCGTGCCCGACAGCCCCGCTGTCCTGACCAGGTTCACCAAGCAGGCGGGCAACCACGGTGGCACCGGCTACCCGCAGGTCCGCCTGCTGGCTCTGGTCGCCTGCGGCACCCGCACCCTCATCGACGCCGTGCTCGGCCCCACCACCACCGGCGAGACCACCTACGCTCCGCGACTGCTGCCCAGCCTCCGGCCGGGGATGATCCTGCTGGCCGACCGCAACTTCGCCGCCCAAGGGCTGCTGTCCGACATCACCGCCACCGGCAGCGAAGTCCTGGTCCGGCTGAAGAACGGCCGCAGGATGCCGGTCCTGGCCCGCTACCCCGACGGCTCCTACCTCTCCACGCTCGGCCCGGTAACCGTCCGTGTCATCGACTGCGAGATCACCATCACCACCACCGCCGGGAAGCACACCGGCCTCTACCGGCTGGCCACCACCCTGCTCGACCACCACCGCTACCCGGCGGGCGAGCTGGCCACGCTCTACCACCAGCGCTGGGAGGTCGAAACCGCCTACCTGGAGCTGAAGTCGATTATTTTGGGCAGCCGGGTCCTGCGTGCCCGCACTCCCGAAGGCATCACCCAGGAGATCTACGCACTTCTCGTGGTCTACCAGCTGCTGCGGACCGCTATGGCGGACGCCACCAGCACCCGGCCCGGCACCGGGCCGGACCGGGCCGGCTTCAGCATCGCCTGGCAGGCCGCCCGCGACCAGGTCATCCTGGCCGCGGGCGTCATCTGCGGCACCGTCATCGACCTGGTCGGCACCATCGGCCCGACACGTCCTGGCCAACCTCCTGCCCCAGCGTCGGTTACGCGTCAGCCCCCGGATCGTCAAACGCGCCATGTCCAAGTACCAGGCACGAGGCCCCCGCATCGACCGGACCAGCTACAAAGCCACCGCCAGCATCGACATCCTCGCGCCCCAAGCTCCTTGACAACCCCACCCGAGCCGTAACTTCACGGCCTTGGGGCTAGCGGGCGGCGTCCGTCTTCCCCGACGAGGTGGACCTCGCCAGGTCAGCCCGCCGGGAGCGTCCGGGGTGCCTTGTCGCTCCAGCCGAGGCGGGCTTCCGCGTCGGCGCCGGTCTGGACGGCCCAGGTGCCGTCCGCTGACCAGCGTCTGTGACGCCCACGTACGGTTGCCGCCTGGCGCGGCGGCGAGGAACACCACAGCGCCAGGCGCGTCCGTCCTCGCTCCGCGGCTCCTGCCCCGAAATCACCCGGATGGCCGGTGGGCGCACGGACGACAGGGCCTGCCTGATCGTTACGATCTGTCGACTTATGTATCCGCTCGGGAAGTACGCCGCGGGTACTCAAGCAACGTTTCGATGAGGAGTCGCCATGGAGTATGACGAGTTCATCCGGCTCGTCGCTCAGCGGGCCCACGTGCCGGAGGATCAGGCGGCGCCGCTGACCCGTGCCACGATGCTGACGCTCGCGGAGAGGATTACGGGCGGCGAAGCACGTGATCTGGCAGCAGTCCTTCCTCCGGAAGTCGCCCCGCCGCTGGTCCCGCCGGAGGACGTGGCTCAGAAATTTGGCGTGGACGAATTCGTGCGGCGTGTGAGCGAACGTGCGAACACCGACGAGACGGTGGCGCGCCGCGCGGTTCGGGCGGTGTTCATGACGCTGCAGCAGGCAGTTCCGGGCAAGGAGTTCCAGGACGTCATGGATCAGTTGCCGAACGAGTTCCAGGACATCTAGGTTCTCTCCGGCCGAACGCCGTATCAGGTCCGAGGTCGCGGCGGATGCCCAGGTGAGACCCGGCTGGGGTATCGCGGCCGGCCAGGCGCCCGTCTGCACAAGGGAACACGCGGCGGACGGCCACCTGGCTTCCACAAGGAGCGGCACAAAATCGCAACCCCGTCGAACGGGCCATCAACAAGTTGAAGCATTACCGGGCCGAGGCCACTCGCTACGACAGCGCAAACCGCCCTCCAGCCACCGTGACGGCACGGGTGATGGCAGACTGATCGGACAGCGGAGCCTCCGGTCTTTGTGAACGGCTTGTCTTGGTCGACTGCCAGTTCTACCGGGGCTCCGCTCCTCACGTCCGGCGAATCCACAGCTCAGAGACCCTGGACAACCCCGCCCGACCCGTAACTTCACGGCCTTGGTACTAGCCGGTGGCGCCGGCGCCGCCGTAGACGGTGGCTTCGCGGGAGGTCTCGGCGATGCCGTCGGGGCCGTTGAAGACGCGCTTGCCCCAGTCGGTGAGCTTGGTGGGGTCGAAGTCGGTGGCCAGGTCCAGGATGGGATCGGTGTTGCCGCTCCAGGACCAGGCCAGATAGCCCAGCTTCAGCCGCTCGGCGGTGGCCATCATGGTGTTCTCGTCCGGATCGCCCCACTGGTCGGCGGGTCCGCCGAACTCGCCGATGAGGATGGGCAGCCTGGCGGCCACGAAGGCGTTCAGATAGTCGGTGATCTCCTGCGCCGTGTCATAGACGCTGTACATGTGGATCGAGAAGATCAGGTTGCCGGTGGAGTCGGCGTCATAGACGGTCCGCGCGTTGGTGCGCATCACGTTCTGCAGGTCCTGTCCCCAGTTGGGCGCGTCCACCATGATGGTGTGCTGGAACCCGGCGTTGCGCAGCTTCTGGACGGCGGCGACGGTGGGGGCGGTCCAGCCGGCCGGGTCGGTGTTGCCCCAGGGTTCGTTGCCGATGTTGATGATGACGTAGTTCTCCTGGCCGGTGAGCACGCTCTTGAGGCCGATCCAGTAGTCGGCCGCCTGGTCGAGCGAAGCGGCCGCGGCATCCTCGCCGTAACCGGTGGTGTCGTGCACTTCCAGTACGCAGATGAGCCGGTTGGCCTTGCACTGGGCGACGATGGCGGCCACGTCCTCGGGGCTGTTCTTGGCCCAGCGGTGGCCGTTGGAGAGGACGACCCGGACGGTGTTGGCGCCCAGGGCCTTGATGTCGGCCAGCGACCGCGTCTCGCCCGGGTACCAGGTGTGGGCGTGGTTGACACCGCGCATGACGAAGTCGTTGCCGTTGCCCTCCAGCAGGCGGCCGTCGCCGATGTGCAGCCCCGTGGCCAGGGGGGCCAGGGGGGTCTGCGGGCGGGCCGGCTCGGCATGGGCGGTCCGGCCGAGACCCGCGATCCCGAGAAGGCTGACCAATAAGGCCAGTAAGGCGGCCAGAGATCTCTTCTGTCTCATCATGACTCCAAGGAGTGGGCGCGTGATGGCATCCGCACAGCGAATTTGGGAGCGCTCCCATCCATTGCATCGCGCCCCGGAGACGTCAAGGCTTCCGGTGCGAACCGGAATGCGGACGGGGACGCGGAGGTTATGAGGGCATGAGCGATTCATCCCGTAATGCCGCTCTGTCTCCGGCCGAGCGCGCGTCCGTCCGTGAACGGCTGGTGGCCGAGCACGCCGGCACCAGGGAGCAGATCGCGGCCCTGAACCGTGAATTCGAGGGGATCGTCGCGTCGAACGCCCTGGTGGCGGTCGACGACGAGCACGACCCGGAGGGGTCGAGCACCGCCTTCGAGCGAGCCCATGTCGCCGCCTTGCTGGCCCGGGCACGCGATCATCTGACCGCGCTGGACGAGGCGCTGGAGCGGCTGGACCGCGACGACTACGGGCGGTGCGCGGTGTGCGGCGAGCCGATCCCGGCGGAACGCCTGGAGGTGCGCCCGGCGGCGGACACCTGCGTACGCTGCGCGACCGCCCGCCCCCGCTGACCGGCGCGGCGCCAAATGGCACCGGTGCGCGGACGGTCGTTTCATGGCCGGTCCGCCCCGGCCGATGGGCTCAGACCACGGACGCGCGGTACGTCGAAGGATGTATGGGCGGTTTCATCAGTAGCTACGAGCTTCGTGGCGATGTGGGACGTGAGGATGGCTGGAGTCACCGCGCCACCCGGAGGATCTCCCCATGACCGAGCCGCACACCGGTACGCCCGCCCCCTCGACCGCCGCCGCCCTGCTCCGGGCGCTGACCGGTGGTCTGGTGATGGCCACGGCGCTCGGCGTCGGCACGGCCCTGGGTCCGGTCGGCGCCGACGCCCTCGGCCTCACCGGCTTCGCGGCCCGGGTGCTCCCGGGCGCGCTGGTCACGGCGCTGGCCGTGCCACTCGTACTCCTCCTCCTACGCCGGGGGCGTCGGCCCCCCGCGTGGCTCGGGTTCGGCGGGGCGGGCGCGAGCCTGCGTGCGCTGCTGACCGGAGTGGGGGTGACGGCCGCCGCGGCCGCCCTCGTGCTCGGTGCGGGTACCGCCGCGGGCATGCTGCGCTGGTCGCGTATCGAGCCCGCCGCCCTCGCCGGGTTCATCCTCTCGAACGGGGTGGTCGCCTTCCTGCTCGAAGCCCTGCCGGAGGAGACGACCCTGCGCGGCTACGCCTGGACCTCACTGCGCACACGGTTCGGCGCTGCCGTGTCGGCCCTCGGCACGACGGCGGTGTTCCTGCTGGTGCCGGGGGCATCGACCGTGGTCGGGGCAGCGACCGCGCAACTGGTCGGCGGCGATCCGGAACCGATCGGGTTCGCGCCGGACGGGCAGAACCCCGTCGACTACCTCATCCTCCTGACCGTGTTCGGACTGACGCTCGTGGCGGCCCGGACGGCCGTGGGCCGGGCTCCGCTGTGGGCCGCCATCGGCACCCATCTGACCTTCCTGACCGTCAACCGGATCGCACTGGAGGGCGACCGGCGCGGTGCGGGCTGGCACTCCGAGCAGACGACACCGGACGCGGTGCTGCTCGTCCCCGCCTATCTGCTGCTGGCCATTGCCGGTTTCGCGGTGTGCCGACGGGTCGCGCGACGGCGTGGCGCCGAGCCGCGACATGGCGCCGAGCCGCCCCGGGCGGTGGCAGAGCGGCCAGAACACCCGGCGCCACGTGCGTGACGCGTTGATCGGCGCTGACGGGACCCCTGTCAGGTCGCGGTCCAGCTCTCGGGCCGTAACCCGTCGGTGTCGGTGAATCCGTACTCCCTGGCGAGCTGGGCGGAGCTCACCGACCGCTGGTTCCACCTGGCCCGGTCGGGATCGGCGGCCAGCGCGGCGACGGCACGGCCGACGTAGCGAGGGGACTCGGAGGACGCGAAGCCTCCGGGGGCGGTCGGGCGGCCCTCGCCCCTGTCCGGCAGCAAGGCGTCACGCCAGTTGTCCTCGCCGACTCCGTAGGCGTCGAGCATCATCTCCGAGCGCAGCCAGCCCGGTGTGAGGGCGACCGCCGTCGCCCCGTACGGCGCCAGCTCGTGGCCCTGGGAGAAGGCCAGCCGGTTCACCGCGGTCTTCACCAGGTCGTAGAAGACCGAGATGCGATACCGGTCGGCGTTGTACGCGGCGGTGCCGTCGGTCATCTCGACGAGCAGACCACCCGGCGTGCCGATCAGCAGCGGCAGCAGGTGGTGCGAGGTGATCAGGTGGGTGTCGAGGCCGAGCCGGAGAATGCGCAGCCCGTCGTCGAGGCTGTGTTCCCAGATCGGGGTGTTCCAGTCGGCGGGCCCGCCCTTGAGCCGCTCGGCGCCCCAGATGTCGTTGACCAGGACGTCGATGCCGCCGTGCTCGTGGCGGATGCGCCGGGCCAGCCGCCCGACCTGCCCGGAGTCGAGATGGTCGGTGCGGATGGCGATGCCGGTGCCACCGAGCCGCGTGACGAACTCGGCCGTCTCCTCGATCGTCTCGGGCCGGTCGTAGTCCGACCCCTCCCTGCCCGACACGCTGCTGCGTCCGGTGCAGACGACGGTGGCGCCGGCCTCGCCCAGCGCGGCCGCGATCCCGCGCCCGGCGCCGCGGGTCGCCCCGGCGACGACGGCGACACGTCCGCGCAGTGCATCGTGATCGAGTGTCCGGCTCACCGGATGAGTGTCGCAGACCGACGGGCGCACGCACCGGACCGCACGGCCGTGGCGGATCAACCGTGCTGGCCCGGGCAGTAGTTGTCTCCCCGATGCCATCGCTTGGCCGATACCCCGAAGCCTGGCCACGTTTCGCCCGGTGAGACGATGCGGTCGCCCAATCTTCAACAATCGAAAAGGAGCGCGAATGCATAAACGTCGTGGAATCGTGACCCCCCGCTGGAGAGTCGCGGCGGTCGCGTCCACGGTGGCCGTAGCGATCGCGGTTCCGGTGGCGATGGCCCAGGCTTCGGCCGAGCCACCACCGGAGGTCAGCGCCCAGGGCGCCTACCTGCTCGACACCGGTTCCAACAAGGAGCTGATGGCCAAGGACGCCAACACCAAGCGTCCGATGGCGAGCACCACCAAGATCATGACTGCCCTCGTGGTGCTCGAGACCCGAGGTCTGGACCTCAACCAGCAGGTCACCGTCAAGCAGGAATACCGCGACTATGTCACCAAGGCGGGCGCCAGCACGGCGGACCTGCAGACCGGTGACAAACTCACCGTCAACCAGTTGCTGTACGCGTTGATGCTGCCGTCCGGCTGTGACGCCGCGATGGCGCTGGCCGACACCTTCGGCACCGGCGACACCACCGCCGAGCGCACCAAGTCCTTCATCTCCAAGATGAACGCGAAGGCGAAGGACCTGGGGCTGGCCAACACCAACTACGACTCCTTCGACGGTGTCTCGGCCGACAGCGACAACTACTCGACGCCCCGTGACGTGGCGCAGCTCACCCGCCGCGCCATGGACAACGCGACGTTCGACACGGTCGTCAAGTCGGTGTCCACCAAGCAGGAGGCACCGGCGGCCAACGGCCACACCCGGTACTACTCCTGGGACAACACCAACCAGTTGCTGGGCTCGTACCAGGGCGCGATCGGCGTCAAGACCGGGACCACCACCCCCGCCGGACCCTGTCTGGTGTTCGCCGCCAAGCGCGGTGACAAGGAGGTCGTGGGAGTCGTGCTCAACGACGCGGACCGCTACCCGGACGCGAAGAAGATGCTCGACTGGACGTACGACACCACCACCGAGGTGAAGTGGCGCCAGCTTCCCAAGGGCGCCCAGCGGGACTGATCCACAAGCCCCGCAAAGGCGACAGCACGGTGCCCCGGCCGGACTCGTTCCAGCCGGGGCACCGGTGCTTGGGCGCGCCCGCGCCCTCGGGTTTCCTTGGAGTACGGGAGCGGACGCGGGGAAGGCGCTGGTCGGGAGAGCCGAGGGTCAGGGGCGGGCGCACCGAAGGAAAGGGGCGCCCGCCCCGGGGGTTCCCGCCGTGCCACGCTGGGCTTCCGCTGCCACCGCTGAGCTTCTGTACCGGCGCTCAAGCGCAACACAGCACTCTTTGAGGACAGTTGGGGTAGCCGCCCCGCCGCCCCGCCGTCCTCGAACGGAGTCGACCATGGCCTTCACCCTCGACCCTGAGCTCGCCGCGGTGCTGCAGGCCCTCGCCGAGCAGAGTGGCCCCACTCCCCCGCCCGCACGCGACGACTGGCGGACGCTGCGCGCCAGGGGCACGGCCTCGATGCGGTGGCTGGCCTCCCTGCTCCCGGCCTACCCCTCCGGCTTTCCCCTGGTGAAGGCGGATTCGCACAAGGTGCGGTCCGCGGACGGGGCGGAGATCCTCGTCCGCTGGTACGAGAAGGCCGACTCCGCGCCGGGTTCCGCGGTCGTCTACGCCCATGGCGGTGGGATGATCGCCGGCAGCGTCGACCTCTACGACTCCGTCGTCGCCGGGTACGTCCAGACGACCGGGGTGCCGTTCCTGTCCGTCGACTACCGCCTGGCCCCCGACGCGGCCACCGGCACCGGCCCCGTCGAGGACGTGTTCGCCGCGCTGGCCTGGTTGGGCGGCCAGGCGGCCGAGCTGAGGGTCGACCCCCGCCGCATCGCCGTCATGGGCGACAGCGCCGGGGGCGGGCTCGCCGCGGGCACGGCGATCCTCGCCCGTGAGCGGGGAGTTCCCCTCGCTCGCCAGGCGCTTCTGTATCCCATGCTGGACGACCGCACTCTCACCCCGGATCCACGGCTGAGCCCGTATGTCGCCTGGACCTGGGACGACAACTGGACCGGTTGGCACGCCCTGCTGGGCACGGCTTTCGGCACCGACGCCGTGCCGCCGGAGGCGGCGCCCGCGCGCGTCGCCACCCTCGCGGGCCTGGCACCCGCCTATGTCGAGGTCGGAGAGCTCGACATCTTCCGCGCCGAGGCCGTCACCTACGCACAGCGGCTCGCCGAGGCCGATGTCTCCACCGAACTGCATGTCCACAGCGGGGCCATCCACGAGTACGACCGCCTCGCCCCCGCCTCCCGGCTTGCCCGCCGCGCCGTTGAGGACCGCAGGCGGGTGATCTCCGCGCTCTGAGAGCCCGTCATGAGCCGGAGCGGAGATCCGGCACCACTCGCCCGCCCGCGTCGATCGCGCCGGTCGAGCAGGACGCGGTGGGCGAACCCGTCCCCGCCATCAGCCGGCCCCACCGCCACGTGGCGATCCGCCCGGGCCGGAAGCGTTCGCTTCGGCCCGGGCGTGTGCTCGCCGGCCCTCCACCTTCCCTTGCACGCGGGTAACACCAGCAATGCCAGATGTGCAATTGCCGTTCATCGATGAGGTTGCCTACCGTCGAGGCGCAGACGGCGAAGCGCGCGCCAAGCCTCCCCTCTCTTCACCACTCGCGGGAGCACCTCATGTCCACTGCCACCGGCACCACCCCCGACACCGGCCTCGACGCCACCTTGCTCAACCCGGTCACCGCCGCCCTACGCACCGCCGGCGAACTGCTGCGGAAGCGCCACACCCCACAGGCCCGCGGTGTGGCCCTCGACGAGATCGTCACGGAGATCCACGCCAATGACGACGCCGTACTCGACGTCCTGAAGGCGCCACTGATGGCCGCGAGGCCCGGCGCGCGCTGGGCCGAGGACGAGTTGGAAGGCGGTGCGCTGCCTCCGGGCGAGTGGTGGATCGTCGACCCCGCCGAGGGCAATATCAACCATGTGCACGGCATGGACGACTGGGCCGTGACCGCCACCCTCGTCCGCGACAACCACCCGGTCCTCACCGTCGTCCACCTTCCGCCGACCGGCGACTGGTACACCGCGGTGGCCGGTCAGGGCGCCCATCTGAACGGGGCGCCGCTGCGGGTGTCGGCCAAGACGGAGCTGGGCGCGGCCCTCGTCGGCACGGGCCAGGCCCGGCCCGGCGAGGACGAGCGCACGTTCCACCGGATCGGCGCCTCGGTCACGCAGATGCTGATCCACGGCCTGGTCGTCCGTGTCTCCGTGCCCGCCACCCTGCAGCTGATCCATGTCGCCGCCGGACGCATGGACGCGTTCTGGCAGTTCTCCGATGTGCGCTCGGGTCTGGTGGCCGGGGCCCTGCTGGTCGCCGAGGCCGGGGGCACGGTCACCGACAGCCAGGGCAATCCATGGGACCTGGCCAGCCGTGACTTCCTGGCCACCGCCCCCGGTATCCACACCGCGGCCGTCGCCGTCCTGTCGCCTTGCGCCTGACCACCCGCACCCAGCAGGTCCTGTCGCGCATCGCCCGACCACCCGCACCCAGCAAGGAGCACATCCGCATGACCAGCATCGGCATCCTCGGCACCGGACGCGTCGGCAGCGGTCTCGCCCGCGCCCTGGCCACCGCCGGACACCAGATCACCCTCGGCCACCGGCAGCCGCCCCAGGAGACCGCGGCCGACGAGCCCGGCACCACCGTCCCGGCGATCCACCACGCCGACCAGCGCACCACCGCCGCCACCACCGAGATCGTCATCAACGCCACCCCTGGTGACACCGCCCTGGAACGCCTCTCCGCCCTGCACACCGAGCTGGCGGGCAAGATCCTCATCGATGTCTCCACCGCCACCCGGCACACCTCCGACGGGACGGGCTTCCCTCCGACCTGTGCTATCCCGGCGGCAGCCTGGCCGAGCAGCTTCAGGAGGCCCTGCCCGCGACCCGGGTGGTCAAGACCCTCAACACCATGCTCTTCCCCGTCATGACCGCCCCCGCCGACCTGTCCACCCCGCCCACCGCCTAC
The DNA here is from genome assembly GCF_000147815.2 of Streptomyces violaceusniger Tu 4113. NCBI lineage: Bacteria > Bacillati > Actinomycetota > Actinomycetes > Kitasatosporales > Streptomycetaceae > Streptomyces > Streptomyces violaceusniger. The sequence goes on from NC_015957.1 coordinate 6,268,255, forward strand.
CTGTCCGGCGACGACGCCGACGCCAAGGCCATCGCCACGGACTTCCTCGCCGACCTCGGCTGGAAACCCGAGTGGATCGAGGACCTCGGCGACATCACCACCGCACGCGCCACCGAGGCCCTCGTCCTGCTCGTGCCCCATGTGCTGCGCCGCCAGGGGTTCCGGCCGTTCGCCGTCTCCCTGGCCCGCTGAACCTCCGCGCACCAACCGCAGAACCCGAAGCCAACATTGTTCGTCTTCTCCTTCGAACAGCCGCCGGACGAAGGACGCGCATGACAGGCAGAGACGGGGAGACGACGGGAAGCCCCACCACGGGGCCGGCCGACCCGGGCGGGCAGCGCAAGGGGCGCCGCCCGCTGCGGATCGCTCTGCTGATCGTGGTGTCGTTCCTGGTGCTGCTCGGCGGCGGGGTGGGCTGGGTCTACTTCAAGCTGAACGGCAACATCACCACCTTCGGGGCGGACGGCCTCTCGGACAATCGGCCCGAGGGCAACGCCGCCGGCCAGAACGTGCTGGTCATCGGATCGGACACCCGGTCGGGCGACAACAGCAAGCTGGGCGGCGGCACCGGGGACGTGGGCCGTTCGGACACCGCCCTCGTGCTGCATGTCTACTCCGATGGCAAGCACGCGGTCGGGGTGTCGATACCCCGCGACACCCTGGTCGACATCCCGCCGTGCCGGCAGCCCGACGGCAAATGGACCAGGACGCAGCGCAACACCATGTTCAACTCGGCGTTCTCCGTGGGCGAGACGGCGCAGGGCAACCCGGCCTGCACCCAGAACACCGTCGAGAAGCTGACCGGGCTGCGCATGGACCACACCGTCGTCATCGACTTCGAGGGCTTCGCGCGGATGACCTCCGCGGTCGGCGGGGTGCAGGTGTGTGTGCCCCAGGACGTCTATGAACGCGATCTGAGCCCCAACCGCGGCACCCGCGGCAAGCGCATCTTCAGCAAGGGGGTGCAGACGGTCTCCGGGCAGAAGGCGCTGGACTACGTCCGCATCCGCCACGGCATCGGCGACGGCTCCGACATCGGGCGCATACAACGGCAGCAGGCCTTCATCTCCAGTCTGTTCAAGAAGGTGAAGGGCCAGGGGTTCGACCCGACCACGCTGTATCCGCTGGCGGACGCGGCCACCAAGTCCATGACCGTGGACCCGGGGCTCGGGTCCGCCAAGAAGCTGATGTCCTTCGCCATGTCGCTGAAGGACATCGATCTGCACAACACCAAGTTCCTCACCATTCCCTGGCGCTACCAGGGCGAACGCGTGGCCGTGGTCCAGCCCGACGCCGATGCGCTGTGGGCCGATATCAGGGCCGACCGCACCATCGACGGGAAGGCGGCCGGTGGGAAGAAGGACGGGCATCGGGCCTCGGCCACCCCGAGCGCCACGTCCACCGTGGCGGGCGCGGGCATCAGCGTCACCGTGTACAACGGCACCACCACCCCCGGGCTCGCCGCACGCGCTGCGGACACCCTCACGACACATGGCTTCACCGTGGCCGGCGCCACGAACGCCGACAGCCAGGACCACGCCACCACCGTGATCGGCTACGGCCCCGGCGAGCGGGACAAGGCCCGGACCGTGGCCCAGCTCTTCCCCGGCGCGGGACTGCGGCCCGCCACCACCCCGGGTATCAGCGTCACCCTGGGGCAGACGTATCTCACCGCGCCCTCTCCCGGCGCCTCCACGCCCTCCACACCCTCCGCGCTGCCCTCGAAGGTGGCCGAGGACGCCCGCTCCGCCGACGACGACCCCTGCTCCAATCTGTCCTATGGCTGACCGGCGTTCTTCACGCGCTGTTCAGGCATGGCGCCCGCTCCCCTGGGCATCCGGAGATCAAGCCGCTCACCCCGGCACGGCACGACCGCACCAGAGCACAACGAAGGGGACGACAACGTGGGTATCGTGAGCTGGATCATCCTCGGCCTGCTGGCCGGAGTCATCGCCAAGATCATTCTCCCCGGGCGTGACCCGGGCGGGCTGGTCGGCACCACGATCATCGGCATCGCGGGCGCCTTCGTGGGCGGCTGGATCTCCGCGCAGTTCTTCGACCGGGAGGTCCAGAAGGAGTTCTTCGACCCCGCCACCTGGGGCGCGGCGATCGGCGGCGCGTTCGTTCTCCTCGTCCTGTACCGCCTGCTGTTCGGCAATTCACGGAACTGACGGCGCGCAGGCCACGCCTCAGGACGCCGCCGCGCCCGCGAGCCGGCGGACCGTACGGGCGGAGCGGGACCCGGGGTCGGCCGTGATCAGGACCACCTCCTGGTCGTCCTCGGGTACCAGCAGGACATCGCAGTTCAGCTTGAGCGTTCCGGCCGTGGGGTGGTCGATGGTCTTGGTCCGGTGGCCGGGCGCATGGACCGGACGCTCGTCCCAGATCTGCCGGAACTCCTCGCTGCCGGTGCGCAGTTCGCCCAGCAGCGCGGTGAGCGCCGTGTCACGGGGGTAACGGTCGGCGGCCCGGCGCAGCCGTGCGACCACGATGTGGCCGAACTCCTCGGCGCTGGAGCTCTCGTACGCATGGCCCCGGGCCAGGAAACGGCGGCGTGCGAGGTTGCTGTGCCGACAGAGGTCCTCGCCGAGCAGGGCCTGCGCCAGCGGGTTCCAGGCGACCACGTCGTAGGCCGCGTCGGTGACGATCGCCCCGGTGTCGGGCAGCCGCCGCAGCATCTGGGCGATATGCGGGCGGACCCGCCGCACCGCGCGCACACCCGGGGGCGCGCTCGTCCCCGCGAGCCGGAACAGATGGCTGCGCTCGGCGGGCGCGAGCCGCAGCGCCCCCGCCAGCCCGTCCAGGACGCGCGGCGAGGGCCGAGGGCCCCGGGCCTGCTCCAGGCGGGTGTAGTAGTCGACCGAGATATGGGCCAGCTCCGCCACCTCCTCCCGCCGCAGACCCGGCGTACGGCGGTGGGGGTCGGCGGGCAGACCGATGTCCTGGGGGCGCAGCCCCTCGCGGCGGTCCCGCAGGAAGCGGGCCAGTTCGTGCCTCGCCATGCTGCCTCCTTCTGCTGCCTGGTACAGGTTGTCCCTGGCAGGGTGGCCGTGGCCGGGGAACCCTTGACGTCATGAACAATCGCACAGCACTGGTCACCGGTGCCAACAAGGGCATCGGCAGGGACATCGCACATCAGCTCGCCGCCGAGGGGCTCACCGTGCACGTGGGCTCGCGCGACGCCGAGCGGGGGCGGCGGACCGTCGAGGAGATCGGCGGCGGCGCCCGGCTGATGGTGCTCGACGTGACCGACCCCGGCAGCATCGCCACGGCCGCCGCGCAACTGGACCGGCTGGACATCCTGGTCAACAACGCGGGCATCATGGTGGACGGCGCCACGGCGCCCGAGGCGGATCTCGAGGGCTTCCGCCGGACGTATGAGACCAACGTCTTCGGTGTCCTCGCCGTCACCAACGCCTTTCTTCCGGCCCTGCGCCGCTCGCCCGCGCCCCGGATCGTGAATATCTCCAGCGGTACCGGTTCGCTGACCTGGAGCGCGGACCCGGAGCATCAGTTCGCCTCCTCCGCCGGATCGGGGGCGGCCTATCGCTCCTCCAAGACGGCCCTGAACGCCCTGACCCTCTACACCGCACAGGCCCTGGCGTCCGAGGGCTTCAAGGTCAACGCACTGGCCCCCGGGCTGCGCAGGACCGATCTGAACGCCCGCGCCGCCGAGAGCGACGGGGATCCGGCCGAGGCCGCGGCGGGCGCGGTCCGGCTCGCCCTCCTGCCGGACACCGGGCCCACCGGCGGGTTCTTCTCCTGGGACGGCACACCGGCACCCTGGTAGACCACTCCGGCGCCCTGGCAGCCCCCGGGTCCGCACGGGCCTGACGCCCCCGCCCGTCGCCTCGGTGTCCGCCCGCTCCCGCCGACTGGATCAGTCGGCGGAGAGCTGGGTGTTCGGCACTCGCCAGGCGGCGATCACCAAGGCGATCAGGCCCACCGCGGCTCCGGTGAGGAACACCACGCGCAGGGCGCTGACATAGCCCTCCAGGAACGGCTGCGCCACGCCCGGATCGAGGTGCCGGAGGAAGGCCGAGTCCTCCAGATTCACCCCGCCGTCGGGCCGCAGGACGCCCTTCAGCGCCTCCGCGTTCGCCGGTTCCCCGGCCAGCCGGCGGAACGACGCGTCCTCGGAGGCCACCGCCAGGCGCTCGCTGATCCGCGAACCGGCCAAGGAGAAGAGGATGGACAGGAAGACGGCGGCACCCACCGTGCCGCCGTTGGAGCGGAAGAAGTTCACCGACGCGGTGGCCGCTCCCATGTCCCGCCCGGGCACCTCGGACTGGGCGAGCGTGGTGATCGTCTGCATCGCCGCGCCCAGGCCCGCCCCCATGAACACCATGCCGATGGCGACGTACCACAGCGGGGTGTCGTCCCTCAGCGTGGCGAACACCAGCATGGCGACGGTGAGGGAGCCGACGCCCGCCACCAGATGGACCTTGAACCGGCCCGTCCGTGACATCAGCCGGCCCACCAGCAGGGTCACCGTCACATTCGCCGCCACGGTGGGCAGCGTGGCCAGGCCCGCCTTCATCGGGCTCATGCCCTTGGCGAGCTGCAGATAGAGCGGAAGCGTGGTCATGGCGCCGAACATGGTGATGCCCACGGTGAAGTGCAGCACGGTGCCCAGCCGGAACGCGCGGATACGGAACAGTTTGACCGGCAGCAGCGCGGCGTCCGCCATCCGCCGCTCCAGCAGCACGAAGGAGACCAGCCCGACCACCCCCACCGCGTACATCACCAGCGCCCGGGGAGAACCCCAGCCCCAGCTCCGCCCCTGTTCGGCGACGATGAGCAGGGGCACGATCCCGACCGCCAGCGTCAGCGCCCCGCCGTAGTCAAGGCGGTGCCGTACGGGCTGGTGGGGCACGTGCAGCACCCGCAGGATCACCACGATGGCGAGGGCCGCCAGCGGGATGTTGACCAGGAAGATCCAGCGCCATCCGTCGAGCCCCAGCAGAGTGGCGCGCCCGGCGAACACTCCGCCCACCAGGGGGCCGACGACGCTGGAGCCGGCGAACACCGCCGTGATGTAGCCCTGGTAGCGGCCGCGCTCCCGTGGCGAGGTGATGTCGGCGATGATCGTCATGGCCAGGGACATCAGTCCGCCACCGCCGAGGCCCTGGACCGCCCGGAAGGCCGCGAGCTGGTGGATGGACGTGGCGAATCCGCACAGCAGCGACCCGAAGGTGAACAGCACGATGGCGGTCAGATAGACCGGCCGGCGGCCGTAGATGTCGGAGAGCTTCCCGTACAGCGGGGTGACGATGGTGCCGGTGACGAGATAGGCGGTGGTCACCCACGCCTGGGCGGTGAGGCCGTGCAGATCGTCGGCGATGGTGCGCAGCGCCGAGGACACCACGGTCTGGTCGAGCGCGGCGAGGAACATGCCGAGCATCAGCCCGGACAGCACGGTCACGATCTGGCGGTGGGACAGCCGGGCGGGGCTCTGGGGCTCGGTGGGCCCGGTGGTGGTGGATGAGGACGACATTACGTACCTGCGAACCTTCTCTGCCGCGCGTGGGGGGCCGGGGAATGCCGGGACTCTGATCCGGAGGCCGGGGAGGTGCGGAGGCCGGAGGCCGGGGAAGAGCGGGGCCCGGAGCCCGGGCGCGCGGCCCGGACTCCGGGAGCCGGGTGTTATCCGGCGATCTTCTCCAGGTCGGCGACGGCACTGTCGATCTCCGGCAGCGCCAGCATCTCCAGCCGCGCCCGGCGGGCCACGGCGCGGCAGTCGTCGTCGGCCAGCAGCTCACGGCAGACGGTGGTGATGCCGTCCGGCGTGGGGTCGGTGATGTGCCGGCCGAGGCCGAGCTCCTCGACCCGCTGTGCGTTGCCGGGCTGATCGCCGAACTGCGGCAGCACGGCCATCGGTGTCGCGGTGCGCATCGATTCGCGGATGCTGTTGAAGCCGCCGTGGGTGAGGAAGAGGTCCACGGATTCCAGCAGCAGGGGCTGTGGCAGCCGCTTGGTGATGTGCACATGCGCCGGCAACCCGTCGGTGTCCACGGGGATGCCGGAGGTGGCGAGGACGACGGTGCACTCCTGCAGCCCCGACAGCCCCTGGATCATGGCGTGCAACGTGTCCACCGGATCCGGCACCGGCAGGGGCGACGCGGGGACGTCCCCCTCATTGTTGCCGTGGAACATGGGGATCGCGGTGCCGATGGCGGCGAACACCAGGGGCCGGTCGGTGGGCAGTTCGGCGACCCAGCGCGGCAGCGCTGCGCCGCGGTCCACGTCCACTGTCTGCCGGTAGGACCAGGAGGCCGGCAGATGCCGGGCGAAGGAGAAGGCCGGGGGTACGTAGTCGATGCGCCCATGCGGGATGAGCGACAGCGGGTCCTCGAAGGTGGCCAGCCCCTGGCGCTTCCGCAGGGCGTTGAGGCCCGGCAGTATTCCGGCCGGGTCGAAGGTGTTGGAGGCCCCGGAGGGGGTGGAGAGCTGGGGTATGCCGAGCGCCTCGGCGATGACGCAGGAGGCGAGGTCCATGCCGTCGCGCAGGATGAGGTCGGGGCGGAAGTCGTGTGCCACGGGGAGCAGGGTGTCCAGCAGCATCGTGGCCATCGGGCCGGAGATTGCCTTGGTCATGAGGCGCAGCATGTGCGCCTGCAGCTCCTTGCCGTCCATCTCCGGCGGACCGCCCTGGGGGTTCTCCTCGGCCAGTACGGTGCCGAGGAAGGCGGACGGGCTGAAGTCGCCGATGGCGGTCGTCACCCGCACCTCCTCCCGTTCGAAGACGAAGGCGAGGGCCGGGGTGGTGACGACCAGCACCTCATGGCCGGCGGCCGCGAGGGACCGGGCGAGGGGAAGCTGGGCCCGGCCGTGGGAGGGGCTGCCGAGCGTGGTGAACATAACCCGCAACGCAGGGGCCTTTCTGTGGGAAGGGTCTCGTACGGCGAGAGGGGGTTGGTGGGGCGGTCAGCGCGCCATCGCAAGCGTGCGGCCGATGCCCTCGCAGGTCAGCCCGGCGCGGCGGAGCCGGTCCGGGTCGAGCAGATTGCGGAAGTCGTAGACGTGCGGGGATCCGAGCAGTCCGGCGATGTGCTCCCAGTCGAGGTCGCGGAACTCCGGCCACTCGGTGAGGACGAGACAGGCGCGCGCTCCCGTCAGGGCCTCCTCGGGGGTGTCGGCGAGGGTGAGCAGATCGCTGAGGTCGGGGCGGGTCTCGCTGAGGGCGGGGTCGTAGGCGTGGAGCTCGGCGCCCCGCTCCTTGAGCAGCCGGGCGATGGCCAGGGCGGGTGAGTCGCGCAGGTCGGAGGTGCCCGCCTTGAAGGCCAGGCCCAGCACGGCCAGCCGTACGCCGTGCAGCGAGCCGTCGCCCGGTGTGCACCCGGCGACCACGCGCTCGACGAGTCGCCGCTGGTGTTCGACGTTGGTCTCGATGGTGGCGCCCAGCAGCGGGAAGTCCACGCCCGACTCCTGACAGATCGTCAGCAGGGCGTGGGTGTCCTTGGGCAGGCAGGAGCCGCCCCAGCCGGGGCCCGGCCGGAGGAACGCCGAGCCGATGCGGGGGTCGTGGCCGATGCCCGCGAGCACATCGTCCACGTCGGCGCCGAAGTGTTCGCACAGCGTGGCGAGGTTGTTGGCGAAGGAGAGCTTCATGGCCAGGAAGAAGTTGGCGGCGTACTTGGCGAGTTCGGCGCCCGCGGCGTCGGTGAGCACCAGCGGGGCATCCAGCCCGGCGTACAGGCCGGCCACCCGTCGCGCAGCGTCCTGGTCCGCGGCGCCGACCACGATGCGGTCGGGGTGGAGGAAGTCGCGCACCGCGTAACCCTCCCGGAGGAACTCCGGGTTGCTGACCACGGCCACGTCCGGACGGTCCAGCAGTGCGGCGACGCGCTCGGCGGTGCCGACGGGCACGGTGGACTTGTTGACCACCACGCTGCCGTGCGGCAGCTCGTCGCGGATCTGGTCCGCCACGGCCTCGACGGCGGCCAGGTCGGCGGCGCCGCCGACGCCCATCGGGGTCGGCAGGCACAGGAACACCACGTCGGCGTCGGCGACCGCGGCCCGGGTGTCCCGGACGAACTCCAGCCGCCCCAAGTCCAGTCCCTCGCGGACGAGTTCGGGCAGGCGAGGCTCGAGGATGTCGACCTCGCCCCGCCGGAGCCGCTCCACCTTGTGGCGGTCGGTGTCCGCGCACACCACTCGATGGCCGAGGGTGGCCAGACAGGCGCCGGTGGTCAGTCCGACGTATCCGGTGCCCACCACGGCCACGCGTCGTATCTGCACAGGGGTTCACCACTTCTGCTGGGGGTCAGATGCGGGCACGTGGCATGGGCCGGCCCGGCGGCCGCCCGCTCGGGAGACGAGCAGGCCGGACACCCTCGTCCGGCCGGGACCGCGCGAGCCGGCGACCAAAGTCACCACGCGTTGACAAAACATAACGCGTTGACCCCGATCTTGGTCAACAAGCGATGACAACAGTGGATGACTTCTGGACATGCGAGGCTGAACCGGCAGCATGTACGGCACGGTCCAGGCGGAGGTACGACAGGTGAATCGGGCAAGCGACCCGCGAGGGTGCGACGATCTCCCCCCGAGGGCCCGCAGATACGACGCGGCGGGCACGCGCAGCGCACTGCTGGGGGCCGCCGCGCTGCGTTTCGCCAGGTACGGCTACGACCGCTGCAGCGTGCGCGATATCGCCAAGGACGCAGGCGTGGACGCCGCCCTGGTCTACCGCTATTTCGGCTCAAAGGAGGCGCTGTTCGACGCCGTGTCGACCAGCACCGGCCTGTTCGAGCCGCTGCGCCATCTGCCGCTGGACGAGGTGTCGGCGTGGATCTGCGATGTCGTCTCGATGGGGCCCACCGAGGAAGAGGCCCCGCATCCGCTGCTGACCAAGCTCCGCTCGTCCAGCCGGGAGGAGACCGTGGGGCGGCTGCGCGAGGAGATCACCGAGGTGTTCTCGCAAGGGTTCGCGCGGCGTCTGGAGGGCGAGGACGCCGAGTTGCGGGCCGAGTTGCTGGCCGCGTGGCTGATGGGCATCACCCTGCTGCGGCTGGCCATCCGCTCACCGGCGCTGGCCGCCACGCCGGACGACACCCTGCTGCGCTTCCTGCGGGCCGGTATCGATCCGCTGCTGGACGCGGACTGCCCCGGGCGCGGAAGCGAGGACCGCTGACCCTCTCCTCGCTCCGCCCCCGGGGCAGGTAAAACCTGCGCCGCGGCTAGACGTTCGGCACGCGCAGCTTGTCCCAGCTGGCCTTGCCGGGGACGCCGTCCGCGCCATCGCCGGAGTAGCCCAGTTTGTGCTGCCAGGCCGCGTAGGACTTGCGGTCCGCCTCGGTCCACTCGGGGCTCGGGCCCTCCTCGTAGCGTCCGCAGCCCTCGGCCACCAGCCGCTTGCCCATCGCCGTGATGATCTTGCTTTGGCGGCCGGAGCGGAAGAAGTCGGCGCCCGGGAAGGGCTCATAGGTCGCGGGTGGCTTGGGGGCCGGGCCGTCCGGCTTGGCGCCGAGCCGCTTGCCGATGCGGCCGCGCATGGAGTCCATCGTGAAACCACGCGGGTCGATCTTGCCCGGCTGCCACTCCAGATGGCCGATCACCGACCGCTGGGTCCAGCCGTGGGCGCGGCAGATGGCCGCGGACACCTTCTCGATCGCCAGCTTCTGCGCCTCCGGCCAGGGGTCCTCGCCATCGCCGAGGTTGATGCACTCGAAGCCGTAGAAGTGGCGGTTGCCGTCGGTGTCCGCCTCGTTGTCGGGCGGCAGCGCGGATTCGTCGACGACGGCTCTGAGCACGTCACTGTCGCCGAGACCCGCGTGGTTGGCGCGGCCGTGGCCGACCATGTGGACCGCGCCGGCCTTGTCGATGACGCCGTGGCACAGCGGCCCCGGCAGCGCGGAGTGTCCGTCGTAGCACAGCTCCACGGAGGAGTCGGTGCCCTTGGTGACGGTGTGATGGATCATCACCCCGTTGACCGGGCCCCAGGGGCCCTTGGAGTTGCGGTTGTGAGTGCGCCAGTCGCGGTACTCATGAACTTCCAGTCCCTCGTCGCGAAGCGCCTTGAGCAGACGGTCGGCGGTGAGCGGCGTGGCCATGGATATGCTCCTTAGGGATTCGGCATGGTGATGTACGGATGCCACGGTCACGGATCTCAATGGGCTCCGGACCGGGCCTACGCTTGCGGCTCGGCGTCCTCCCCGGCCCTGGTCCCGGCCTCCGCTTCGGCCTCCGCCGCGAGCGCCCGCGCGTCCGCGGCCGGGGCGGGCGTGGCCAGCGGCCCGAACACCATCCGCAGATCCAGCTCCGCCTGTTCGGCCGTCACCCACGCCAGCGGCGCGTAGTGCACCTGGATCCCGGCCGGGGCCCGGAGCAGCGGTGTGCGGGGCGCGTTCACCGGCCACTCCACGGTGCCGGTGGCGGTGCGGGCCGGGATCAGCCAGTGGTCCCCGGAGCGGTAGGCGCCGTCGGCGGCGAAGTACACCTCGACGCCGTCCTCCAGCGGCAGCCAGCGGCCCTCCTCGACCTTGAGCGCACCGCGCCTCTGCCGCGCCGCCGCGCCCTTGCGCGGGCGCCGGGCGCTCTCCCGGTGGTCCCAGCGGCGCAGGAACGGCCGCAGCTCCGGGCGGCGTCCGACGCCCGGCTCCGGCTCACCGGACAGCCGCACCCGCCGCCCCGGCAGGTCGACCTCCTCCACCCGCAGCAGCGACAGCGGCTCCCCCCGGCTGGTGTAGGCCGTGTCCACGAACTCCACCAGGTCCCCGACGCCCAGATCCAGCTTGTCGTCGCCGCCCAGCGACGCCAACTTCACCCAGGTGCCGTCGAGTTCATCGACCGGGAAGACCACCGAGCCGTTCTCCCGGGACCATTTGAAGGTCGCCTCCTTCGCCGTACCGCCCTCGTGGATCTCCACCCGGTAGAGCTGGTTCTCCGGCCCCCGGTAGCGGGCGTCCGGCCGCACCAGGCAGGGGTCCTCATCCGCGTGTTCCGGCCGCTCGGCGCGGGCCGCCAGCCGGGACCCGGGCGCCGACGCCTTCCGCGCCCACGCCTCGAACGCCTTGCCGACCTGGTCCTTGCTCGCCCCTCCCGGGTTCTCCAGCTCCAGGGCCGAGCCCGCCAGCGGCAGCACCTGCCAGACCACCTTGACCCGCGCCGTGGTGTCCGGCATCGCCGAGCCGAGGGCCACCTCGCGCAGTGCCGGGTCCTCGGCCGCGGTGACCGACCGCTCCCACACCTTGAGGCAGACCAGGAACGGCCGCTGCTCCGGCAGCCGGTCGCCCGGCCGCTCCGGGTCCCGGTAGGCGTCGGGCTGGTCCCAGTAGGTCCAGGTGGCGGGCGGCTCGTCCGGCTCGGGCGCGTCGGCCTCGCCCTCCTTGGCGGAGGCCCCGTCCGTCGCCTCGTCGTCGACCGGCACACCGGGCAGCGGCCGGGTCGCCTCGCACAGGATGCCGTCGACGTAGTAGCGGCCGCCCTCGATGATCAGGTCGTCCAGATCGCGGCTGCCGCCCTTGAAGGTGATGTGGAATCCGGCGTCCGCGGACGGGCCGCCGTGCTGCCCGATCAGGTCGGCGGCCAGCGTGCGGGCCTGGTGGAGCTGGATCGCGGTCTGCTCGTTGGCGTCGGCGTCGAGCTGTACGCGGCCCTGCTGGGCGACGACGGCGGAGTAGCGCCGGTCGGACCGGAAGGTGAGACGGGAGAGATCGGCGTGCATGGAAGGGGTCCCCCTCGGAAGGTTCGGAAGTCTGGCGGGCGGGGGCCCGGACGAGCGGGCCGGGGTGTCGGATCACGTCGGGTCATGTCACGGCGATGACTCCCGCGTCCGTGCCCGCCGGGGCGTACTCCGCGAGCCGCGCCCGCAGGCTGTCCTCGCGCTGCGGCTGGTACAGGTCGTGGAAGGCGCCCATCTCGGCGCCGTCCTCGGCGCCCCGGCGGATCTCCTCCGCGCATCCGGCCGCCAACTGCCCGTACACCGGTGTGCCGTACCGCTCGCCGCTGAACAGCGGCCGCACCCGCCACACCTCCTCGGCCCCCACCAGATCCGGCTGGCAGCGGTAGCGGCGCGGGGTGCGCGAACCCGGCGGCACATAGCTGAACCGCAGACATCCGACACCGCGCCGGGCCACGTGCATCCGCCCGGTGAAGAGGCTGTTCTCGCCGATCTGGACGGCGTGGGTGTGCACTTCGCCGATGACGGTGGTGCGGTGGGCGTGCAGCACCGCGTGGGCGTGGCGGCAGTCCGGAGCGCACAGCGCCGGGCGGTCGTGTCCGGTGGCGTCCAGGATGGAGTCGCGGATGTGGAGGGCGAGCGGGTCGGTGTGCACCTCATCGCCGATGACCTCGATGGTGCCGAGGATGCTGCGCTCGATCTGGACGCACGCGGTGGTGCGCTCCAGGACCAGGCTGGGCTCGTCGGGCGAGCGCGGCTCGCACTCCGGCTCCAGGGACCAGCCGGGGACGAGGGTGCAGTGGCGCAGCACGACGGCACCGACCGGCCCGGTGACGTTGAGGCCGCGCCCCGCGATCAGCAGCCCGTCCAGCACGATGCGTGGCGCCTGGCCACCGGGGTGCTCGGGTTCCTCCCGCGCCCGGATGTTGAGCGCGTCGGGGCGGTTGCTGTACCAGTCCAGCAGCCGGATCACCGGCCGGGTGCCCTCGGCGGCGCGCAGTTCGAGGCGGTCGCCCGGGTCCAGGTCGAAGTCGAGCTGCTCCTGGTAGGCGCCGCTGTGAGTGATCTCGATGATGCCCTCGGGGCCGCACCGCCCGCCCCGCCGGTCGTGCTGCCACTGCCGGTAGGCGTCCATGATCCGCTGATGGGCGCAGCCCGGCCCGACCCGGTAGACCTCCGCGGCCGGGGAGGTCTCGCGGTCGTCCCGCTCGTACTCCCCGCCGCCCATGTCGTCGGCGTACGCGTAGTGGTAGGTGACCCAGACGCCGTGGCGCGGCGCCGCGCGCGAGCCGAAGGCGATCCGGCCGCGCTCGGGGTCGATGACCACCTGGCCGCGCTTGGCCCGGTAGCGCCAGTCCGTCAGATCGGCCACCACGATGTCCGAGGGCGGTACGGGCTCGTCATGGCCGTCCCGCCAGATGGTGAAGCTCTTGCCGGGTCCGTAGGAGTCGAGGAGATGGTCCGCGAGCTGCCGGCGGCCGATGTATGCGGGCACATTGTCGAAGTCGGCGATGTGCGCGGCGGACGGCTCGGGTTCGGGCCGGGTCACCAGCGGGGTGTCATTGCCGAGGATCGAGAAGGTGTAGAGGTTGCGGGCCCGGTCGATGCAGTACGCGGGCGCCCTGGTCACCTGGTACGGCTTCAGCCGCCAGACGAACAGCCCGACCCCGGCCGGGGTGTGACCGCCCTGCCTGCGGCGGGAGCCCGCGCGCCGTACGTCCACCGAGCGCGCCACCGTCCCGAACGGCCCGCCCGCCAGGTCCAGCGCCGCACCGTCCCGCAGATCGGCGAGCCGGCCCCGGGAGAGCCTGCGCAGGTCCGCCGCCGCGCCACCCGTCCCGCCGTACAGCTTGACCGGCTGCTGGTGCGCGGTGAGCCGGGAGAACTCCACGGCGCGGGCGGGCCATCCGGCAACCGACGCGGAGAGCTCCTCCAGCAGCGCGAGCGTGCCCTTGCGCCGCCGGTTGGCCACGGTGGCGGCGACGTCGCGGCGCGGCGCCAGTGCCTCGGCCAGCCGCGCCCGGGACGCGTCCGGCGGCCCGCCGTCGCGCAGTCCGGTGGCCAGGACCCGCTCGTAGCCGGGCAGCGGGCGGTAGCCCACCAGATCGCCGAGGTAGGGCAGCACCCATGCGGTGGCGGTCTCCACGAACCAGTCGTCGTAACTTCGCTCGGCCCCGTCGCGTACCCGATCGACCTGCTCGGCGATCACGGCGAGCAGGGCGCGCAGGGGCTCGCCCGCCTCGGCGTCCCTGAGGCGATGCCACTGCGGCAGCAGCTCGGCGAGCCCGTCCGGCTCCCTGCTCATGAGGTGACCTCCGTAAGGATCAGCGTGTCCGGGACATCGGGTGACAGCAGCGCGAGCCGCGCCGGGCGGATGCCACGGAAGACGGACACCGAGCGGCCCTTGGCGAGCCGGCGGGTGTCGGTGATGTCGGGGTTGAGGCGCAGCAGTCCGGCGAGCGGGATGCCGTGGCGCGCGGCGATATCGGTGAGCGTCTCGCCGTCCGTGGCGGTGACCCGGTAGGTGTCCTCCGCGTACGCGGCGGGCCGGGCGGGGACCACCGCGCTGGGCTCGGTGAGCCGGCCGGCCAGATCGGCCAGCTCCTGCGGGGTGCTGGAGGCCGGGACACCGGTGAAGGCGTCCACGTCCGCATAGTCCACACCGGGCACCGACTGCGCGGTGGCCAGAACCTCGGAGAGCACTGCGGCCTGCCCCAACTCGCGCCCTGGATAACCGAGTTCGCGCAGCAGGGCCTGGCGCAGCCGGGGTTCGACCAGTTCCCAGGAGTGGTCCGGCGCCACCTTCACCCGCGCCACCAGCACCAGCAGCACGAGCTCGCGCACCTCCACCCGGACCGGCAGCCGGGTGTCCCCGTAGGCGGCCAGCGAGGTGCGCAGGGCGCGCAGCACCTCCGCGTCCTCGTCGATCGGCGCGTCGTCCACCCCGGCCACGGTGACATGAAGCACCTTGCGCCGCCCGTCGAACAGTTCGCGGGCCAGGGCCCGGCCGATGCCCGCGCGGGATCGGGCGAAGTCCTCGTAGTCCTGGAGGGAGACCAGCCGGTCGAGCGCGGAGACCGCGAGCGGGATGGTGCGCCGGGTCATCCCCGGGCCGTCGCCGTCCGCGCCACCGGTGGCGGGCTGCGGATTGGTGACGGCGGTGACGCCCAGCGGCCGGGTCAGGGCCTGGGTGACGCGGTCCGCGGGGACGTTGGCGGCCTTGCCGGTGCCGAAGCGGTAGCGGGCCCGTACGTTCTCGTGGCCGCTGGGCAGCCGGGCGCCGTGCACCCCGTCGCCGAACGTCGCCGTGGTCCGCCCGTCGCCGGTGGTCCCGGTGACGTAGACACGCTCGTACGGTCCGCGTCCGGAGAGGCTGTCCACCCGGTGCCACAGCAGCCCGTCGACCCGTATGTCGAGGGCGGGGGTGGCGCCCAGCGGGTTGTCCGCGGGGAGCCAGGTCAGTGGCGACTGCCACAGCGCGAAGGTCTGGTTGGCCAGGGCGGGATCGCCGCTGCCGATGGGCTCGTCACGGCTCTCGCCGTGCGTGGCGGGCACCACGTTGCCCTGGACGCGGACCGTCTCACGGCGGTAGCGGTAGGCCAGGTCGGCGGTGAGGGTGAGGGTGGTGTGGACGTGGTCGCCGGGCAGTTCGGGGTCGACGCGCTGGTCCACGGCGGCGATCACCGCCAGCTCCGTGCCCCGGACCCCCGTCGGGCCGCTCGGCCCGGCCGGACCCGGGATGTCGGTGCGCTCGCCGGATACGACGATCCGGCGGCCCGGTCGCAGCCCGTCGTACAGCTCGGCGAGCTCGATCTCGTTGCCGTGCACATCCTCGCCCAGCGGCTCGTCCGCCGGGCGCAGCGGCTCACCTCCCGTGTGCACGGTGGTGTCGCGGATCGCGGAGAGCACCACATCGTGTTCGTCGAGCCACGGGTCGGCGAGCGTGAGCTGGGTGCCGCGGCCGGTGATGCCGTAGTTGGTGTACGCGGCGGTGCGCAGGGCGACGACGCGGGTGGTGACGAAGGCGAGGTTCTTGTCGCCCGGGATGCCGTCCGGCTCACCGGAGCCTTTGCGGGGGCGCTCGATGGCCACCCAGCTCCCGACGGTGACGGAATTCTGGACCGAATCCAGCGGCAGGACATAGCGGTTGGCGGGCTCCGGCACGGTCGCGATGCCGATCTCGACAGCCGGGGGCTCGCTGCCCGGGGTGAACCGCAGCGTCAGTTCGTAGGCCCCGTAGGTGATCTGCTTCGGGGGTTCGCCACGGCTCAGCATCCACTGCTGGGTCTCCCCGTTGTCCACGACCACATGCACCCGGCCGTCCTCGGCGGGCCGGGACACGAACAGGGTGAACGGGGGCAGTCCGGGCAGCAGGGTGGCGGTGACACCGGGCTCCTGCGAGTCGGTGGGACGGCTTCTGAGCCAGCCCAGGTCATGGTCCTGGCCGAGGCGGGTGGAGAGCTGGACCTTTCCGGGGCCGAGATCGAACTCGGCGCTCTGCGGCAGGTTCTCGGTGCGCTGCCACGACGTCCCGGTCTCGATGTGCTGGAACTCCGCCTTCACCGGCACCTTGGCCGCCGTGTCGTACACGATCCGTACGGCGGTCAGCTCACCGCCGGTCAGCGGCCAGTCGGTCTGCCGGATGACCCGGCCCCGGTCGTCCTGCACCGGCTTGAGCGGCGCCATCACCCCGAACGGCGCGGCCGTCACCCGCATCGCCAGCAGCTCGCGCAGGAGCGGGACGGTCCCCGGCGGGGCGGTGGCGGCCGGGGCGGCCCGGCGCCACGCCGCGTACATCCCGCTCGCCACCCTCGGGTCGAGGGCGGAGAGCAGCCCGGCGGCCAGGTCGGAGCCCGGCCCGAAGAGCCGCCGCGGATCGTGCGCCGCCGTGGAGCGGGCGCCGGACGGGGGCCGTACGACGCGGGTGCGCAGGGCGGGGAGGACGGCGCCGAGCGCGCGGACGGCGGCGGAGCCGTGGACGGCCCCGGTGGCGTAGGTCTTGGCGCCGGAGCCGTCGCTCCCGGGGACGAAGCCGGGGGTCCCGGTGTCGCTGTCGGCTGCGGGCCGGTCCTCGGCGAGCTGAGACCTCAGCCGCACCTCGCCGCCGGGACCGGAGGACTCCAACTCCTCCGACCGCTCCCGCAGTTGGCCGATCACCGCCTCCAGACGCTCGAACCAGGCGGCGACCTCCTCGTACGGCGCGGCCAGCACCTGCGCCTCCGCCAGCCGGTCATGCGGTTCGGCGAGCCGCCGGGCGAGCTGCGACGGTGTGGTGATCCCGTCCAGGTCGGTTCGCAGCGGCGCCAGGACCTGCGTGTCGAACTTCTCGATCAGGCGGCTGACGGGACGCGGGTTGGGGTGGTCCGGCGCGGGCTCGGCGTCCCCCCGGTCGTCCGGGTCCTCGTCCGCCTCCGGGTCGGTGATCCACCGGCGTGCCTCGTCCACCAGCTCCTTGAGGGACGGCGGGGCGGACTCCGGCAGCCCGATCGCCGTCACGTCCTCCTCGCGGTCGACGCTCACACGCGCGACCGGCAGCAGCAACCGCTGACCGCCACTCCCGGACTCCGCCGTCCCGCCGAAGACGAAGAGCAGCTTGTCGCCGACGCTCAGCCCGAGCGAGGTCCCCGAGACCAGCAGTTCCGACCGGCGCCGCAGGTCGTCGGGGCCGATCAGGGCCGGTCGGCGGCGGCGCACCGCCAGTTCGTTCCAGGCCCAGCGGGCGGCCAGGTCCTCACTCGTCTCGAAGGTCTGCGACTCCTCGTCGGAGGCCGCCGGAACGCTGTGGCTGATGGCCCCGCGCGGAATCGTCACCACGACGTCCTCGGCGCGCGGATCCCGGTCCAGGGTGTACGCGAGGTGGGTGTCGGCGGCCACGCCAGGCCGTGGCACATGTCCGACCAGCCGTCCCAGGAGGGCGAGCGAGCGGTGGTCGTGGGCGGTGCGCAGATAGCCCTCGTCGGCGATCCGCTCGGAGTGGAAGGTCAGCAGGTCACCCAGGACCGCCCAGGCGTCCAGCAGCCCGATGGCCGGGTCGTCCGGGGTACGCACCGTCAGGCCGCGCAGCGCGGGGTAGGCGGGCGAGGCGAGCCGGTCGAGCATGGCGGCCAGGAAGGAGCCGTAGTCGCCGACGCGATAGTCCAGGGCGGTGCGGCCGGGCGGGTTGTGCGGGGCGCCGGGAGCCCGGCGCTCGTCGTGGCCGCCGCAACCGCAGCCGCAGCCAGCGGAATTGACGTGGTCGGGGTGGTCGCTCATCGGGCCCCCTTCAGCTCGATGACCAGGCGGCCGTTCTCGGGCCGGTCGGGGTCGTTGTCGCATTGGGCGATCTCCAGGGGGCCGAGGCGCAGGATGCCGTCCCCCAGCGCCTCGCCGTGCGATGTCTCGTACGAGGTGCCGTCATCGGGCCCCTTCGGTCCCTCCAACCCCTCGTGCCACAGCCGTCGCAGCCGGGTGACCTCGACGCTCAGCACTCCCGGCACCGCCGCGGCGACGGCCACCAGCCGGCTGAGCCGCACCGGTTCGCCGAACGTCAGGGCGTCGGAGTGGAAGAAGCCGAGCCGCCCGCCGGCGAACCGGCGGCTGCCCAGCGCCCGGTACAGCTCGGCGAGGATCTGCCCGTGCTGATGCCCGGGCGCGGCGCACACCGCGAGCGCGATGTCCAACGGCACGGCGCGGGCCGGGCCGACCACCAGGTCGTGTCCGATCCGGCGGTAGGCCTCCAGGGCGTGGGCGACCGAGTCGAGGAGGTCGGGGGGCGGTGCCCCGGTGCCGTACCCGTCGATGGCGATGTGCGCCTCCTGCACACTGCCGGTCCAGCGGATCTCCGCCGCCGCACGCTGCACACCGGGCAGCCCGGAGGCGAGCGCCGCGTAGTCCTCGGCGGTGATGGCCCGGTGCCGGGTGCGCTTCAGGTCGAGCGGGGCGAGCTGGCGGACCTGCTCGACCGGTTCGGGCTCGGTGCCGCCGACGGCGGGCAGCGGATTGCGCACCCCGGCCACGGGCATGGGCCGGCCGGTGTCCGCCGCCTCCGGATCCCGGCACAGCACCAGGTGGTTGATGGCCTCGGGGCCGACGTTGCCCGCCGTGCCGCCGCCGACCCGGTAGTGGACTGCGAGCCGCGCCCCGGGCGGCGGTTCGGCGCCGTACCGGCCGTCGCCGAAGCGCAGCGCGATGCGGCCGTCGTCCTCCAGCTCCCCGACGAAGTGGCGGTCCCGGGGGCGGGAGCCCAGCAGATCGCGGCGCGGTGTCCAGGTCTCGCCGTCGGCTTCGATCCGTACGGCGGGGAGCGCGGCCCGTGGATCTGGGACGAGGGCGGCGGCCGGCCCGTGCAGCACCGGGTCCTGGGGGCGCAGCCCGGCCGCGTACCCCCGGCCCCAACTGTGCGCGATCTCCCAGGCGATGCGCCCGTCCAGGACGGTGCCCGCCCGGGCCCTGGCGGTCAGTGCGCGAAGGCGCCTCAGCTTGGTGTCGAGCAGTTGGTCGCAGCGGTGCAGCAGCTCGCGCAGCGCCCGGACGGGGTGGCGGGCCAGTTGGAGACGGTCCAGGACACGCAGCCCGAACAGGACGGTGAGCTCGGCGATCTCCTCGTCCGAGAGCCCGTCGCGGTCGCGGGCGCTGCGCCACAGCTCGGTGAGCCGCTGCCGCACCCGTCCCGGGATGGCGGCCAGATGCTCGGCCTGTCCGGCGGCGATATGGCGCGGATCGGGGAAGGGCACGGCCTGGGTGACGGGCGCCTGGTGCAGTACGGGCCGCAACCGCGGCACGATCCCCGGGTAGACGGACTGGGCAAGAAGCGTCCGCAGGGCCTCGGCCTGGGCGTACGCGGTCCCGGGCACGACCTTCTCGCGCCGCTGCCCGGCCGACTCCAGGCCGATCCCGGCCCGGCCGGTCGCCTCGAGACCGACGGTGGTGAACAGCTCCCGTACGTCATCGGTGGTGAGCGGCCGCCCATGGCGGGCCCGGTCCAGCAGGGAGTCGACGAGCCGTGCGGGCGCGTTCCCGGCGTCCTTGTCGAAGCAGCCGAAGGCGGGCGGCTCACAGGAGCCGACGACGGCGGGGACGGGCGGCACGGTGAAGGTCTCCGGTGTGCCGCAGCAGAAGGTCAGCGAGCGGCCGTGGTCGACGAGCACCACATTGCCGCGCGCCACGCTGACGTCCTCGACGGGTGCGCAGTCCGTACCGCCGCGGGTGGCCAGGCACAGCGGGAAGGCCAGCGCGTCCTCCCGGGCCCAGGTGACCTCCAGCACCGGCTGTTCGGCGAGCCGGTCGACGGCGGGGGTGACGGAGGTGAGGCGCACGGCCTGCCGGTGCGACGGGTCGGCGTCGCCGAGCGTCCCGGAGCGCGGCCCCCGCACCTCCTCGAAGAGCAGCAGATCGCCCGGACGCAGGTCGATCGTGCGGGTCGCGCACTCCTCGTCGGCCCACGCGTCGCGCAGCGTGGCGGAGGTGGCGCCCGCGGGCAGCGAGCAGACCTCACCGCCCCAGGTCCACAGGCGGATGCGGTGGTGTTCCGGCCGCAGGTGGAGGGGGTGATCGGTGACGACGGGCTCGAACACCTCCACCGACCCGCGCTCATCGAGCACGGCCAGCTCCCGGTCGTCCAGCACCGCCCCGATGTCCGGCCGGTCCAGCGGGCCGAGCGTACGGACGTCGACGGCGGCGAAGCGGTACTCCCCCGGGTCCAGGGTCAGCGGCTCGACCGTCTCCACGGTGACGAAGGCGCGGGCGTTGCAGCCGTCGTGCATCGCGTAGTCGATGAGCCGTACGTGGCGGCGTACGGATACCCGGCGGCGGGCGGTGTCGAGATACGCCTCGGTGGCGACCGCGTCCTGCTGGTAGCTGATCTGGTCGGCGGTGTACGCGAGCAGCTCGACCAGGGTGGTGCCGAGGTCGGCGGCGTTGCGCTCGACCCAGTCGGGGGTGGTGAGGCGGAGCCGGTCCAGGACGACCTGGCGGAGGGTGTCGTAGTCGCGGGCGGTGTAGTCGATGACGGGGGCGGGCGCGGTCCGGAAGGTGGCGGGGAGGCCGTCGCCCTCTTCCTTGCAGTCGAAGGGGGTGGGGCAGTCGGGCCGGAAGGTGAACTCGGCGGAGAAATACCGCTGGTCGAAGCCGGGGAAGGGCTCGGTGCCGGGCCGCCCGTAGGGATCGGTGTCCACGATGGAGAGCCGGTACGCGGAGGTGTCCCCGGCCCGGTCCACGGTGGCGTACAGCCTGTCGTCGAGCTCCGGGTCCTCCTCGCGCTCGACGGAGATCTCGAGGACCTCGATACCGGTGATCCGGCGGCCACCGTCGATGCGTACGTTCTCCGGGCACAGGCCGTGCGGGGCCTTGCCGAGGAAGGTGACGGTGAGGGTGGTGCCCTGTTCCGTGCTGTCCCCGACCTCGACGGCGTCGACCCCGTTGAGATGGGCGGCCCTGATGAGGTCGCGCCGAGACCCGGCGGTCTGCTGGCTCATGCCCCTCCCTCCCGCTCAGTCCTGGCGCGCTCCTGCGCGCGGGCTTCCCTCGTCACTGCTCGCTCCTTCGTCACTGCGCGGCTCCTCAGTCCAGCCCGCGCAGCGCGCCAAGACACGCGCCCCTCCCCCCGCTCAATCTCGGCGCGCTCCTGCGCGCGGGCTTCCCTCGTCACTGCTCGCTCCTTCGTCGCTGCGCGGCTCCTCAGTCCAGCCCGCGCAGCGCGCCAAGACACGCTCATGCGGACCCCCTCCCCTCGAACACCTCGTCGCGCAGACTGGCGGTGGCGCGCACCGCATACCGCAGATGGACACGCACGACGTTCTCCTCGCTGACCACGTCCAGGGACTCCACTTCGATCAGCTCGCCGAACCAGCGCTGCAGCGACGCCTGGACGGACAGCTCGACGGCGGAGGCCAGTTCGGGGCTGTTGGGCGTGAAGACGAGGTCGAGGAGGCCGCATCCGAAGTCGGGCCGCATGACGCGCTCGCCGGGGCTGGTGAAGAGCAACTGCTCGATCAGATCGCGTATGTGGTCGTCGTGGTCCGCGTGCGCGGTGCGCCCGCGCCGGTCGATCCGGAACGGAAAGGCGATATCGGTCCGTACCGCGCGGGTCCTGCCGGTTCGTGGCCTCATCCGCACCTCACCCCTTGCCGCGCGGCGGAGACGACGGGTGGCCCCTGTGGCACGAGCCCCGCGCTGAAGCACTGTGCCGAGGAGGTGTCGAGCAGTACGGGCACGCCGTCGATCAGCACCGCATCGCGGTCCGGAGTCCACCGGACGGTGGTGCACGGCAGCGGGACGCGGTCGACGGTGTGCGGGCAGCCGACGACCGTGAAGACGTCGTCGGCGGATGGCATGGGCTGCCCGTCGAGCCGCACACCGGACGACGGAACGGATGCCGCCCGTACGCGTCCGCCGTGCGGGCAATTGATCACGGCGGTATGGCTGACGAGATTGCCGGAATTCCCGGACACGTCCCTTGTCCCTCCCCGTTCTCGTGCTCTGGCTGGTTATCGCTTCTTGGGCACGGTCAACCGCCCCCGGTTGAGGTCGACCTGATCTCCCACCAGAGAAACGGACGCCCCCTGGCCGTTGTCCATATGCACTCCGGTCGCGTCGATCTTTACGAACGCGCCGCCGGGCGCCTGCAGCAGAATGCCTTCGGCCGGCACGTCGGACATCACGATCTTGTGCTTCCCCGGTGTCTGGATCACCACGGGGTGCGCGGTCGCCGGATCGGTCCGCGCGTCCTCCGGGAGCTGCTCCCTGGCCCCGAACCAGCACCCCGTCCAGATCGGGAAGCTGGGGTCCCCCTGCTCGAACTCCACCCACACCCCGGCCCCGACGGAGGGCACGACATATTGCCCGGCGGGCCGCTGCTGATCCCCCGTGAAGGGAAAGCAGGGCATGGCCCAGGTCGACGGCTCATCGCCGAGGACATCGGGCACCTCGACGGTGATCCGGCCTATTCCGAGCGGGTCCTGGTTGTCCCGCACCCGGCCCCGGAATTTCCCGAGGTAGCGGTTGTTGGGCGTTGCCGCCATAGGGCGCTCCTACTCCTGTCTGCCTGTGTGACCTACGGTCGGACGATGCCGCTCCGCGCGATCAGCCCTTCGCGGGTGAGCGTGAAGTTCTGCTGGAAGGAGCCGGGCCGGAGATTGTGGGTGACGGATTTGACGTAATAGTCCCCGTCGTAGGTGACCCCGGCGCCCCGGACGCCGACGAGTTGGCGCGGCTGGAGGATGTACCCGTGCCGATTGACGTCGAGTGAGCCCGAACCGGAAATCGCGTCGGCGGAGGTGGCGGCCCGCGCAAGCGCCTCCGCCTGGGCCTGCGCCCGGTCCTTCTTGGCGGTGCCGGAGAGCGTCTTGCGCTTGAGGGCCGGGGTGGCGCGCTTGCCGAGGGGCGGGCGGAGGGGACTGATATCGGGCTGGGCGAGAAGGGTGGAGGTGCGGGTGGCCGGGTCCTGCACGCGGGCCTGCGGCTCTTCGCGGGCGGTCCCGTCGTAGGCGAACGTCAACTGGTCGACCGTGGAGTTGACGTCCATGTTGACGGTGAGGGCGTGCTGAGGTGTGCCTATGCGCTTTTCGGGGCCCCAGTAGGCGGCGGAGACCCCGGGGACGGGCCCGGGGATGAGATAGAAGACGTAGCCGTTGGCCTGGGCGAGATCGGTGACGTACTGGAGGTCGGTGCCGGTCTGGTAGTCCACATGGCGCTGTGCGTTGGGCGGTTGGAGGATCTTCTCCTCGATGACGTCGGCCTCGATCCCGTAGTCGGTGTACTTCGAGAGGATGCGGGTGACGCGCTTGAAGGGCGGGAGGTTGGGATAGCGATCGGTCCGCTCTTCGAGGTCCATGAGGAGGGTGAGGTCTTCGCCGGTGACGGTGAGGGTGGTCTGCCCCGGCTGATTGCTGGCCCCCACCTCGTGGCGCACGATGAGCCCGTCGAGGAGGACGATCGGCGTGCCCTTGACGGCGGCCGTGACGACCACGCGGGTGCGGGGGTCGAAGAACCCCTCGGGGAGCAGCCGGTCGATGATCGCGCCCTTTTTGGTGAGGTCGAACGCCATCTGGAAGCCGCTGCGTTCGCCCGCGGTCGTAGTGATCTGCGCGGACAGCAGCGCCTCGGTGACCTCGGGGGGCACGGGGCGGGTGAGCTTGGGCCCCATCCGTAATTCGAGGTGAATGGGCCCCTGCCCGACGGGCTCATCAGCCACGCCTCCCACCCCCTGGCCCGCTTCCCGGGAACCCGCTCGGGAATCCGTTCGGGATCTCTATCTCCTCGCCCGGCTCGGCGGTCAGCTCGCGAGGGTCGAGAACGGGGTTGGCATCGGCGATCCGCCACCAGGCGGCGGGGTCGCCGAAGTAGCGCTGACCGAGGTGGTCGGGGCGCTCGCCGCTGCTGACGGTGTGGGCGGTCTCGGCGTCCTCGGGGGATTCACTGAGGGGCGGCAGCAGCCGCCGCTTGACGTACCGGACGGCGGTGCCGTCGGGCTGGGTGTGGATCCCGATCTCGGCGTCGTGGTAGCGGCTGGAGCGGGGATAAGGGTGCGCCCCCGGAATCGCGTCCAGCGCGCTCTCGTACGGCTGTGGCTCTGTCATCTGCTACACCCTCCCCAGCCCGATGTCCCCGCTGTTCAACCCCAACGCGCTGAGCGCTCCCCCACGCGCCGCCGCGGCGAGCCGCTCCTTCTGCGCGAGATGCGCGAGATAGAGCTCGGCCCCGCGGTGGCCGACGGGGAGGTCGCTGACGGTGAGCACCTTCAGCCCGATGCTGAGGGAGGCGCGGATGGGGTTGAGGTTGACGTCGAATGCCGATTCATTGATGGAGAGTTCCGTGATGCGGACCGGCATGACGCGCTTGCTGCCCCAGGTGAAGAGGGTCAACGGCATCTCGATCGGGCTGATCTCGATGGTCCCCTTCTTGGACAGCCGCATGGCCTCACGCAATTTGGCGGTCGTCGGCTGCACGAGCATTTCGAGCGTCGCGAGCTGCGGGTGTATCCCGTCGGGCGCGGCCACCTCGAACTGATCGGTCGCGTCGATCTCCGCCGTGAACTTCCACGTCTCCTGGGCAGGCCCCTTGAGGCGGAGCGCCTCGTTCTTGTCCCCACTTCCGCTGCCGCCTCCGCCGCTGTCGGCTTGGTCGCCGGCGGATTGGGGTGAGAGTGAGCGTTCGAGGGTGTCGGGGTTGAACTGGAGGATGATGATGCGTTGGGGGGTGCCGCGGTCGGGGTCGACCAGGACTATTCCGGAGCGGATGGGTTTGGGGATGTCGGCGTAGCGGGTCATAGACGGGCCTCCCAACGTTCACGCAGAGGCGTGTAGTCATACTCAGGAAATGTGGTGGGGAACACCTCAAGCATGGCTTCAAGGTTCGTGGCGACATGCGTGCCAAGGCTGCTCAAGGAGATATCGGAGAACAAGTACTGCCATCCGAAAGTTCCCTTGGTGATGGGAAGAACCTTCATGTACTCCACGTAGTCGATATCCAGGCGAACATAATCAATCTGGTGCCCCGGGTAGCGACTCAGATCCTTGTCGTAGTACCAGACCTCAAGGGGATTAACATGAGGTTGCACTCTGATTGCGGTAATTAGTCCCGCGCCCGAGCGGGGTGTGTCATCGATCGTGCGGAACTCCGCGACCAATTGCTTCTCTTCGCGAGATGCCTTTTCCCAAGCGAGATCGGGCGCGCGCCTCAGAAGCGCGTCGTAGATGTTACGAATACGGAACTCACCGTGAATCTCAGGTGTCTTCTTACGGGCGACTGATCGCCATCGACACGCCAGCTCGGTAATCCACGGGGTGGCTTCGTCGAGACGAGGGTCGAGAATCACGTCCTTCCACTCGGGTCGCACTTCAAATTCCGATGACTTCCCTGTCGATGGATCTGTGAAGGTTCCGACGTTTTCGAAGTCGATTTCCAGAACATCGGATTTCAGCAGTTTGTCGAAGGAGTCATAAAGGTTCGACTCGATCGCTGAATATTCGCGCACTTCTCAGGTCCCTTATCTGGTCACGGGTGTGGCGGGCTAGGACTTCTTGTCGAAAGTGAGGTGCCCTTCCGCAGCAGCCCGGATGAGCTTGCGAATATGCCTGTCCCAACCCTTCTTACGGCGCCTCTTGATCCTCCTGATCGTTTTTAGGTCTTCGAGCAGGACAGACATTCCCGGTATGTTTTCATTGTGGGCTTCGGCAACGTCCTCGATATCCTCGGCTATCCCCTTCGGGATGTTCAACATATTCCGCATTCGGGCCGCCGAGTCGTAATTAACATACACCTTGTCCCCGGGGGGAGGAATTTCGAGCTCCGACCCTGACTTCTCGTTGTAGTCGCGCCCTTGTTTTTCCTTAACCCAGACATTCTTCGCATAGTCGGGATAGTAGGCTCCCCATTCCGTTCGGAGGAATGACGGGAACCCCTCAGGTTTTCCAGAGTGGTAGCTCACCTGGACGTCGTACCAGGCAATCTTGTTTTTTCCGGAGCGAATCCACTGCTCGGCCGGTTTTTCAACCTCATTCTTAAAGCTCTGGTTGACCGTGTTTCGCGCCGGAACAAGGTTTCGCCCATCAGCGGTTCCACCCAAAAGTTGCGTCAGTAGATGCTGTCGAACCCAGAGGTTGCTCGGGTTTGAATTGAGATCATGCTTATCGATGTAACGGAACCCGATGGGTTGGTCTTTTTTAGCCTTGTCTGCCTTCTCTCCGCGACGTTCTGCCCATGACTCGTTGATCGCCTCGGCAGTGAAGTTGGTAGCCAGTACGTTGTTCTGTTTCGGCGGGGCGTATGGCTTGGGCAGCGGAGGATCCGGCTTACTGTGGTCGATCTCTGTGTCGTACGTACTGTATCCCGGTATCACCGGCAGGGAAGGATTGAGCTCCGCAATAACGGTGAACTCCTTCCCTCCCTGCTTATAGAGGGAGGTCAGCCTGTAATGCCTCCTCAGGCTGGCCAGAAGAGCTTTATGAGTGCTGAATTCGATTCCGGGATCGAGGCGTTCCTTAAGGATTTCTCGAATCTTCGCCACTATCAGTGCAAGACGTTCCTCCTTTGCGTCCTTCGAGTCCTCCTCCTTTTCCCTGTCCTCCTTCGCCTTGGTCCCCTTCGGCCTGCCGGGCTCGTGGTCGTTCTTGTCATGCTTGGGCCTGGCCTTGTTGTCGCCCTTGGGGCCCTTTTTGTTCGGTCGCCTGCCGGGGCCGTCCTTGTCGGGTTTGGGCTTTCGGGGGCCTGGCTTGTCGCCGTCCTTGTCCGGCTTGGGCTTCTTCGGGTCGTCCTTGTCGGGCTTGGGCTTGGTGGGGTCCTGGTCCTTGGGGTCCTTGGTTGAGGGCTTGTCGTCGTTCTTCGGCCGATCCTCCGGGCCTTTGTCGTCCTTGGGGGTGCCCGGGGTTTTGTCGTCCTTGGGGTTGGGCTTGGTCTGCGGCTCGGGCTTCGGCTTTGCCGGGGGTTCCGGCTTGGGTTTGGGTTTCGGGGATGGGGTCGGGCGGGTGTCCGGGCGGTCTTCCTCAGGCTTGGGCTTGCCGTTCTTGTCCTTCGTCGTGGGGGCCGGAGTCTTGGCGTCGGGTGTGGGCTCGGGTTTGCCGGGGGTTCCGGCCTTCGTTGGTTTGGACTGCGGCTGCGTAGTCGGCTTCTTAGACGTCGGTTCGGCACCCGGTTTCGGCTTCGTGGCCGTTGGCGTCGGGCGCGTCGTTGCTTTCGGTGAGGTCGGTTGTTCGGGCTCCTCGTCGGGCTTCGGCTTGCCGCCCCGGCCGTCCGAGCCCTCCCCGTCCGCACCGCCCTTGCCACCCGCTCCGCCCTTCCCACCCTTGCCCCGGCCCAGCTTCGCCGCGATGGCCTTGAAGCGCCGGCCCACCTTCGCGACGTACTTGCCGATCCCCGACAGCAGCGCCTGGTAGGCCAATTCGAGGAGCGCCACGATGCCCGCCGCGACCGCCTTCGCGAAGAGGATGCCCGCACCGCCCATGCGGACGACCTTCAGCCAGTCGAGGACCGCGCCCATCGCGCGCAGGATCGCGCCGAGCGAGCCGATGGCCGTGCGGATGGCGTCGATGACGGCCATCACCCAGCCCGCTCCCGGGATCAGCTTGGCGATGACCTTGGTGATGACGATCTCACCGATGATGAAGGGGAGTTGAGGGACGATCGCGTCCCACGTCTCCTTGACGATCTGCTCCAGGGTGAAGCCGCCCTTGAACAGCTTGTCCAGGATCGCCTTCGGGACGCCGATGATTTCCTCGATCTTGGACTGGAACCAGTCCTTGACGGCCGACTTGACCTCGCGGAAGAGGTGGTTCTTCGCGCCGTCCACCGCGGAGTTCTTGGCGCCGCTCAGCCACCCGCCCGGGTCGGTGAGGAAGTCGACAGCGATGAGCATGAAGTCGCCGAGCGCGCCGAGCAGTTTGGAGGCGAAGTCCAGGACCGCCTTGACCGCGTCCACGACGGCCTTGACGACGTCCATCAGCATCTTCTTCAGGACGTCGAGGATGCTGCTCAGCAGCTTGCCAAGGGCGTTCAGCAGGTCGGTGATGGCCTGCTTGAGCATGGTGGCGAGCTTGTTGACCAGGGCGATCGCGGCGTTGATCAGGCCGGTGATGAAGTTGCGGATGCGCTTCGCCAGGTCGATGACGGCGCGCACCATCGCCTTGGCGAACTCGATCAGGTCATTGATGAAGTTCTTGATCGCGTCGACGATCGCCTTGCGGGCGTCGTTGATCCAGCGCTCGACGGTCTCCTTGAAGTTCTTGATGAAGTTGACGACCGCGTCCCGCGCCTCCCGGATGACGCGGACGATCGCGTTCTTGATCTCGATGACCTTGTTCTTGATCCATTCGAAGGCTTTCGAGATCCAGTTGCCCGACTCCTGGGCGCTGTCGTCGCGCTTCTTCTCGGCGTCCCGTTCGGCCTGGTCGCCCTTGTCCTGGATCTTCTTGTCGCTGTCGTCCTTCTCCTTGCCGACGTCCTTGTCGGTCTGCTCTTCCTTGTCCTTGACGTCCTTGCGGACCTTCTCGTGGCGCTCGGTCTTCTTGTCGCCGAGCGACTGGAGCTCCTTGTCCTGCTCCGTGCGCCAGTCCGCGCGCTTGGCGGTGACCTCCGTCATCGCCTTCTCGCGCTCGCTCGCCTGGCTCTTCGTATTGCCCGCGACCTCGGCGTCGACCTGCTTCTTGTGCTTCTGCTGACCGTCCCGGAAGTCGCGGTCCTTGGTCTGCCGCCCCTCGGACATGCCCTTCTGGCCGTCGGTGAACGCCGCCTGGAACTGCGGTCCGCGTTCATGCTCGGCCACTTCCGACGCGGCCTCGGGAGGGACGGCTCCCGTCGTCGCGCCGCCGCCGGGCGCACCGCCGCCCCCGCCGCCCCCCTGCCCGGGGACCTTGGCCGCCATCTGCTCCTTGGGCGCGTCGGGATAGACCTGGTCCTCGCCCATCCCGCGGCCCGCGTCGTCGCGGCCCGTCGCGACGGTCTCCTGGCCCTTGGTGTCGACGGCGGAGCCCTGCTCACCGGCCGTCTGGTCGGCGTCGCCCTGCATCTGCACGCCCGGCGCGTTGCCCGCCTGGGCCTGCTTGAGCGCTTCGTCCTTGGTCGGCAGCCCGGCGAACTTCGCGGCCAACTCCTGCGGGTCCACTACGGGTTCGTCCGCGCCGAAGAGGCTCGCCACTCCGTTCACGATCTTGCCGCCGATGAAGCCCAGGGCCATCTTGAAGGTGTCCCAGCCGCCGGGCTCCTCGGCCTTCTCCGCCTCGATCTGCCCCTCGGGCTCCTTGGCGCCCGTGACCTCGGCGTCTTCCTTCTCCGGCGCCTCGGACTTCTGGGCCGGATCCTGCGAGTACTGGGCCGGGGCGTCGGTTGCCGGCTTGCCCTGGAGGGTCTGCGGGGCGCCCGCCGGGCGTTGCATCGAGGGCGGGGAGGCGGCGAGCGCCTTGTGTTCGTCGCCGACGGTACGGTCCACCGAGCCGCTCACACCGGGCATGGCCTGCAGCGCCACATGGGGCTTGAGCTTCGAGGCGGTGGACAGGCCCGCTTCCGGGGACACCTGGGAGAGGTTCGGGGCCGGGCCGGAGTCCTTCTTCTTGCCCTTGGCCGGGGCGGACGCCTTGCCGCCGCCACCTCCCCCGCCACCGGCTCGGGATCCGCCGCCACCGCCGCCGCCTGGTGTGTTGGCGGACGGTGCCGACTTGGGCGCCGAGGACTTTGCCCCCGGGGCGGCCTTGGGCGCCGGTGTCTCCTTCGGGGGCGCGGCCGTGGGCTCGGCGGTCTGCTCGGGCTCGGCGGTCTTCTTGGGTTCCGGGGCGGGCGGTGCGGCCTCCGCCGCCGGGGCCTCCGTACGCTCCGCCGGCCCGCTCTGCTCGCTCTGCGCCCCGCTGCTCGCCCCGCCGGGCGTATCCGCGTTGGATCCGCCCGTGACCTGGGTGTCCCGTGCGGGTGAGGGGGAATTGGCGTCCGCCGTGGGTTCGCTCTTGGCCGCCGGCTCCGCGTCCGCCTTCTTCTGTTCCGCCTTGGCCGCGGGCTCCTGCGCCGCCTGACCGCCCACCGCCTGCTGGGACGCCTTCTCCTGCGCACCGCCGGAGGTGTCACCCGCCGCGGGTGTGCCCTTCTCCTCCTTTGCGGCCTGTTCCGTGGCTTCGCTGCCGTCCTCCGACCTGCCCGCTGCCTCCTGCACCGTCGTCTGGGCGACGACGGGCCCGTCCTTGGGGTCGGCGCCGCTCTTCGGGTCCCGGCTCGCGGCCGGTCCCGGTCGGCTCTCGGCGGCCTGCTCCACGGCCAGACCGTCGAGATCGCCAAGCCCGCCGCCTGCCGCCGCCGCGCCGTCGTCCGCCTCCGCCGACGGCTCGGTATCGGCGGCCGAGTCGGCGGCGTCCTCCTCGGGTTCGGCGTCCGCCGCCTCGTCCTCGGCGTCCTCCGCGTCCCGTTCGGCCTGCACCTTGTCGGCCTTGGTCACCGGTGGGGCGGGGAACGACGGGACGGGAGGGGTGGCGGACGAGGCAGGGTCGAGCGTGTCCGCGGTCGGTACGCCGGACACATCGAGGTCCTGCTCCGGCAGGAAGTCCTCCGGCTGGAGCTTGACGTCCCAGGCGCTCTTCTCCGCGCCCCCGACCTCGACCTCCGACTCACTGCCCGAGCCGAACGGATCCTCCTCGGCCCGCTCCTCCGGGCCGTCGACGTCCTGGGCGCGGACGCCGTCGAGGGTGGAGAACGCGCCGGGCGACTGGGTGTCCTTGCCGGACACCGTCGGCGAACCCGTGGGTTTGTCCGCGCCCCGCTTGTCCTGCTGCTTCAACTGCTGGCCCGCCACGAGCGCATCGGCCGCGCCCGGACGGTTCTTGGCCGCCGACTCCTCCTTGCTCGGCGTCGCGGCACCCTGCTGGTCCTGCCCTTCCTTCCCCTCGCCCCCTGCCTTGCCGTCCTTGGCGTCCTTGCCCTTCTCGGAGCCCTCGGACTTCCCACCCGAGGACGAGGAAGAGGACGACGGCGGCTGCTGGGCCTGGGACTGGGGCGCGGCGGCCGAGGCCGAATCGCCGGACTTCCCACCCGACGCGGGGCTTCCGCCCTCGCGCCCCGCGTCGGCGCCCGGCCTCTGCGCCTGGCTCCCGCCCTGGCCCTCTTTCCCGGAAGCGCCCCCGCCGTTCTGCGGCGTACTGCCGGGAGCGCCCTCCGCGGCGGGCTGGTCCTTCTCCGGGCCCGGCGCAGGCGCGGGGCGCTGCTCCTCCTCGCGCCGCTCTTCCGCCCTCCGCCGCCCCGTCTCGCGCTCGAACAGCAGCTCCTCGACCGGGTCCGGCTCGACGTCCGGAGCGGCCAGCGACTCCCGCTCCAGGTCGTCGTCCGCCTCGATCTCGTCGACGAAGTCGAGCACCCGCTCGTGCTCCGAGCTGAGCAGCCTGGTCTCCAGGCGGTCGAGGACGGCGTCCTGCACCTCGTCCGGCATCCGCGCCAGTTGCATACGGGTGCGCTTGGAGCGGTCCTCGGGGTCGCCGCGCAGGGAGCGGATCACGCCGTTGGCAAGGCGGTCGACCAGCGTCGCCGGGTCGAGCTTCTCCATGCGGTTGCGGTCGGCGTCGACCGTGGCGTAGCGGAGCCAGCCCGGGGTCGCGGACTTCTCCGACGCCACGCCCGCTTCCGGTTGCCCGCCGCGGACCAGTTCCTGCGCCGTGCCCTCCGCCTCGCGCTCCATCGCGTCCTGCGGGAGGCTCACCGCGCCCAGGTCGCGGCCCGCGCGCAAGGTGCCGAGGCCATGGGGGTTCTGGACGGTGTGCAGCAGTTCGTGGGCGAGGAGGCGCCGGCCTTCCGTCGTGCCGGGGCGGTAGGTGTGCTCGCGGAAGAAGATGTCCTGGCCGACCGCCACCGCGTCCGCGCCCAGCAGTTCGGTGAGATGGCCGGCGTCGCGGTCGGTGTGCAGGCGGACCTGGCCGAGGTCGTGGCCGAGCTGTTCCTCGAGGTCGCGCCGGACGCTCGGGTCCAGGGGCTGTCCCGCACCGCTGACGATGTCCTTCGGCTCGGGCGCACGGGCCTTGCCGGTCCGCTCCTTGCGCTTGCGGCGCTTGGCGGACTGGGACGCGCGGTCGTCCTGGGCGGCGGACGGTGTGTTGCTCATGCCCCCTCCCGCCCCCTTCCGGACAGGCCCGCGTGCACGGCCCGGGCCAGGGCCTCGCCCAGCCGGGCCGGGGAGGTGGTGGCGGGGAGCGGGGGCAGGTCGGACAGGGTCTCGATCGCCGTGCCGTCCCCGGCCGCAGCCAGGGGTACGCCGCGCTCCCGCACCAGCCGGGCCAGCTCCGTCTGGAACGCGACCGAGACCCGGTCCGGGTCGATCCCGGCGCCGAAGCCGGACAGCGCCAGCTCGCCGATGTCCACACGGACCGCACGCGGTTGATCGTTCAGACCCATCCGTGGACCTCCGAGGGCGTGAGCGAACGGTCCAGCTTCTGGTACTCGGTGCGCGCCGCCGCCAGCATGTGGCGCATCTGAAGGCGGTCGCCCTCCTCGGCGGCGAGGAAGGCGCCCGAGAGCGCGATGTTGCGGATCGAGCCGCCCGCCACGGTGAGTTGGGCGAGGCGCTGGGGGTCGATGTCCTTCATCGGAGCCTGGGCGGGGAGCACCCGGCGCCAGATCTCGGCGCGCTCGCTCTCACCGGGGAAGGGGAAGTCGACGACGAAGCGGATCCGGCGCATGAAGGCCGGGTCGAGGGCCTTCTTCATGTTGGTGGTGAGGATGGCCAGGCCCCGGTACGCCTCCATGCGCATCAGCAGATAGCTGACCTCCAGGTTGGCGTACCGGTCGTGGCTGTCCTTGACCTCGCTGCGCTTGCCGAACAGCGCGTCCGCCTCGTCGAAGAGAAGCAGTGCGCCACCGCGCTCGGCGGCGTCGAAGACCTTGCGCAGGTTCTTCTCGGTCTCGCCGATGTATTTGCTGACCACCTGGGAGAGGTCGATGAGGAAGAGGTCCAGGCCCAGCTCCTTGGCCATCACCTCGGCGGCGAGGGTCTTGCCGGTGCCGGAGCCGCCCGCGAACAGGGCGGTGACGCCGAGGCCCCGGCGGAGTGTCGCGGCGAAGCCCCACTCCTGGTGGACGGTGGCGCGCTGCCGCACATGGGCGACGACCTCGCGCAGGATCCGCGACTGGTGGCCGGCGAGCACCAGATCGTCCCAGGCGGCCTCGGGTTCGATCCGCCGGCCCAGCTCGTCCAGGCCGATGCGCGCCTCGATGAGCCCGGCGCGCCAGGCGAGTTCGGTGGGGTCGAGCGCGTCCGTGTCAGCGCCCGTGTCCGCGTCGGGGAGGTCACGGCGTACGGCGGCGGCCGCCGAGCGGATGACATGGGGCGGGAGCTGGAACTGGGCGACCAGCGACCGCAGGTGGCCCTCCTGGATCCGCGGGATGTCGGCGAAAGCGTCCGCCCAGAGGGCGAGTTGTTCGGTGTCGCCCAGCCCGGGCACGGTGACGCGCTCACCGCGCGGGCGGCCGGTCGGGCGCGGGTCCGGGCTGGAGACGACGAGGGGCACGGCGGCGGCGTCGATGAACGCGTCGGTGGCGGCCGTCTGTTCCCGGTCCATCTCGCCGACCTCCAGCAGGAGCGCCGCGGGCAGCAGGACGGCCTCGCGCTGCCAGAGGCGGGCGAGGCGGTCGCGTTCGGCCGCGTCGGTGGGGACGTCGTCCGAGGCCATGGCGTACAGGGCGAGTCCGGTGCGGCGGGCGGCCGTGGCGGCGATGTCGGTACGGGTGGTGAGGTCACCGCCGACGAGTTCCACGCGCAGCGGGGCCTCCGGGCGGGACTCGTTCCAGCCCGCGGCCACCCGGTCCGCCGCCCGGCCGTACGAGGCGGGCAGCGTCCGCGGGGCCTGCGCACGGCGCAGCAGCCCGTGCAACCGGGCGTCGAGGTAGGGCGATCCGGCCAGGAAGTGCAGGATGCGCTCGTCGATCCGCAGCCGGGAGGTGGTGAGCCGGGTCTCGTCGTCCAGCTCCGTCAACCGCCAGCGGCGGAGCGGGGACACGGGGGTGAGCGCGCTCCAGTGCGGCTCGTCGAGCGCGGCGAGGGCGAGCGAGAAGGTGGGGTACGTACGCGTCGGGTCGCCGCTGGCGGCGGCGCACCGGGCGGCGGCGGTGGGGTCCAGTTCGGCGGCCGCCGCCAGCAGGACGAGCTGGCGCTCGAAGGTGCTGAGGCCGAAGCAGGCCACGAGCGCGTCGAGGGTGGCGGGGCCGGAGATCGCCCTCCGGGCGGGGGCGGGGTGGGGGGCGGTGTGCTGCTCGCGGGCTCCTGTGGGGGGCGGCTGGGCGGCGGTGGCGGGGGCAGTGGCGTCGTCCAAGGCCGCGGAGGGGCTGTGCGTACGGTGCCCGTCGGAACGGGCCTTGTCGGGTGCGGGCCCCGTGGTCGTCGCCTGGGACCTGGTCCGTTGAGGCGTATGGCCGTCATCGGCGGGGTTGGTGGGCTCGTCGGTGGTGGCGGCATCGCGGGTTGCGGCGCCGCCGGAGCGGGAGGCGCCGGGCCGGGAGCCGTTGGAGGTGGCGCGGCGCGCGTGGGCGTCGACGCGGGCCAGCACGGCCTGAACGGCGGCGGCCAGGGCCTGACCGTCCTCCGCCTCGATGGAGTCCCCGTCCGCGACGGAGTCCCCGTCCGCGACGGCATCGGCGGCCGCCGATGCGTGGCCGTCCCGCGTACCCATGCTGTCGTCCACCCCCTTCTCCCCCATCACGTGCCTTAGCTCTCCGTGTCCTCGGAGCGCCCACCGCGGCGCCGGGGCGTGGCCTTGCGCGTACGGGCGGGCGAGGCGGCCGACTTGGCGGCGGCGGTCTTGGTGGTTTTGCTCGCGGCCGACTTGGTGGCGGCGGCTTTGGCGGTCTTGGCGGCAGCGGTCTTGGCGGCGGCTGTCTTCGCGGCGGCGGGACGCTTCTTGGCGGGCTGCGCGGAGGCCGCCGTCTCGTTCTCCGCCGTCGCCTCCGCCCGGGCGGGCTCCTCGGACCGCTCCGGCTCCTCCCCCGGCAGAGTGGGTGGTTCCGGCGCTCCCGGCGCGCCGAAGGGCAGCACCCGCACCGTGGGCCGTTCCACCGGCTTCGCCGGGACCGGCTGCTCGCGCCCCTCGATCAGGACCAACGAGCCCTGGTAGCAGACCGACAGCACATACGGGGTCTGGTAGAGCATCCCCCAGAGCTTGGAGGTCTCGTCCACGTCCATCTGCGTCGGTGTGAAGCGCACCCGCTGCACCGACTCGGCCAGGTCGCTGCCCGCCAGATACGGGCGCCGGGCGGCCTCCTCGATCACGTCCTTCGGCAGCATCGGTATCTCGTGCAGGGTGCGCACCACGCTGCCGATCAGGCGCTGCCCGACCAGCTCGGATTCCTCCCCGTACGCGCTGATCAGGTAGTGCAGATCCATCGCCGCGGCCGGTCGCTTGAGCAGCGTGCCGTCCGAGGCCCGGGTGGGCAGGTCGGTGGCGCGCATGGAGGCGTTCGGGGTGACCTGGTAGAGGAAGATGTTGATGGTCGGTTCGGTGGGCGGCTCCGTCGGGGGCCTGCGGGTGTCCACCGTGACCGCGATGTCGATCTCGGGCCGCAGATTGTTCGCGATCAGCAGCGCGAGGGCCTGGGTGACGGTCGCGAACGCGAGTCCGTTGCTCATGGTGTCAGTCCCTCCTCTCGCCGCGTGCCAGGTAGTCGTCCAGGCTCAGCGAGGGTGCGCGCCGTCCCGCTGGTCCTGGGCGGGCGGCAGCGGCGCGGTCGGCGCCGGGCGGGGCGGTGGCGGTGACCTCCAGCCGCCCGATCTGGACATGCACCGTGCGCTGGGCGGTTCGGCCGCGGCGCCGCCCGGCGGGGAGCCGCGCGGCATCCCGGCCCATGGCGGCGTCGGCCGCGCGGGGCGGCAGTGGCGCGGCGGCCACCGCGGGCCACACGCCGCCGGACGGCGGGCCGGGCCGGGGCCCGGCGGCGGCCGGTGCGGCGTCGGGTGCCGGGGACGCCGTGTCGCCCCGCCGGGTGGCCGGGGTGTCGGGGGCGGCCGGTTGCGGCCTGACGGTGATCTGGGTGCTGGGGAGCAACAGCGGTGCCGGGGACGGGAGTTCGGCGTACCGCTCCACGTCTTCGTACGGAGTGGGCTCGGCGCGGACGACGGTGTGCCGGTCGGTCCTGACCTCGCGCTCGTGCCGGATCACCTCCTGGTGGCGGTCGGCCGCGGGTGGCGGGGCCAACCGAGCGGGTGCGGGCTCCTCCGGCAGCGGCTGTTCTCCCCCCAGCGCCTCGATCCGCTCGTAGGGGCCGGGCAGCCGCGGCCGGGCCCGGACCGGGCGGTCGCCGGCACCGCCGCCCGCCGCCGGCCCGGGCGCGGGCACGGGGGCATGCCGCGCGAGCAGCCGGTCGAAGAAGTCAGCCATCTGCGCACAGCTCCAGGTAGTAACGGCGCCGCAGCGGGCTGAGCGCCAGGATCTGAGGCTCGGTCCAGCCGTATGCGGTGGCCAGCAGGTGGACATCGAGGAGCAGGTCCCGTGCCCAGTGGTCGAGTTCGGCCCACAGGTAGGAGGCGATATCCAGCTCGGCCCGGGTGGCCTCACCGCATTCGGGGCAGGCGGCGTTGAGTGTCACATCGGCCGCCGGGTCGGCGTGTTCGGCGGCCTCGGCGAGCTTCCGTTGCACCGGCTCGGGCAGTGCGGCCACCGGGAGGCGGTCGGCCGGGACGGGCTGTCCCGCACGGTGTACGGAGACAAGGCAACGGGCGAGCAGGGCCCGCCGGGCGCGGGCCGCGGCCGTGGACGCCTCGGCGGCGTCGCCACCGTCCGCGCCCACGGGCCCGCCCCCGTCCATGTCCTCACCCGGGAGTCCGTCCCCGGGCCCGCCCCAGTCGCCCACCGCACGACCGCCCGCTCCGGCCACCGCATGCGCGGCCGCTTCGAGGTCGGCGACGGTGGGCAGCCGGAACTCGACCGTCCACTCGCCCTCC
Source organism: Streptomyces violaceusniger Tu 4113 (assembly GCF_000147815.2). Lineage (NCBI taxonomy): Bacteria > Bacillati > Actinomycetota > Actinomycetes > Kitasatosporales > Streptomycetaceae > Streptomyces > Streptomyces violaceusniger. The sequence continues at coordinate 6,305,238 of NC_015957.1, forward strand.
TCCACCCGGAGCGGCCCGTCCCGCTCCCGCGGGCGCACCCCCAGGTCGCGGGCGTCGAGGTCGAACTCCATGGCCTCGCCGCACGCACCGCATTCGGCCCGGATCTGCATCCGCTCGCCGAACAGCGCGCGCCGCAGGGCGTACAGGTCCGCCTCGCGCTCGCCCACCGGCAGCGACCGCAGTTCGTCCGCGGCGGACTCCGGGCGGGCCGCCCGGTGCAGCAGCAGGGCGCGGCCGGGGCCGTGGTGCGCCAGCCCCGCCTCCCAGATGGCCAGCAGCTCCGCGGGCCCCGTGTTCCCCATCTCTCAGGCCGTCCGCTTCCCGCCTACGCGGGGTGGGTGAACGAGGGCTCTTCCGGCTCCGGCACCTCGTAGTCCCGCTCCCAGCCCTCGCACTCCAGCTTCAGGCTCTGGATCGCGACCGCGTTGGCGTTGGCGTCCAGCTCGCCGAGCACCTGGTACTCGCTCGGCCAGGTCCGGTAGAGCTTGTGCGAGACGGCGACCTGGCCCGCCTCGTTGAGGACCTGGATGACGATGTCCTTGCGGAAGTCGGCGAGCGAGACCTCGGCGCCGAGCCCCGCGCCGACCTGCCAGACCTTGTTGGCCCAGCGGTCGAACTCGGGGTCGTGGGTGACGCCGCGCTCCAGGGTGATCCCCTCGAACTCGGACCGGCCCGGGGACTTGCGGGGCGAGCTGGGGTCGCCGCCGTTGCGGTGCTTGACGACCTCGGTGGTGCGCTTCAGCGGACTGATTTTGCTGATGCCCGCGACCGTACGACCGTCCCAGAGGACCAGAAACTTAAAGTTCTTGTACGGGTCGAAGCGATGGGCGTTGACCTGGAACTCAGCCATCACATTCCTAAATCTCGAACTGTCCGGCCATCTGCTGGATCTTGACGATCACGAACTCCGCGGGCTTGACCGGCGCAATACCGACCACGACATTCACGATGCCGTTGGCGATGTCCTCGTCCGTCGTCGTGTCCTTGTCGCACTTGACGAAGTACGCCTGACGCGGAGTGCCGCCCTTGAACGCGCCCTTCTCGAACAGCGTGTGCAGATAGCCGGAGGCGTTCAGCCGGATCTGCTGCCACAACTGCTCGGTATTGGGTTCGAAAACGACCCATTGCAGTCCGCGGCGCAGGCTCTCCTCGATATGCAGCGCCAGCCGCCGTACCGGGACGTACTTCCATTCGCTGTCGAGCGCGTCGGCGCCCCGCAGCGTACGGGCGCCCCAGACCAGCGGGCCCACCACCGGGAAGGTGCGCAGGCAGTTGATGCCCAGCGGGTTGAGCAGTCCGTTCTCGCGGTCGGTGAGCTGGACGCCGAGCGAGTACACCCCGGCCAGCCGCGCCTCGGTCCCGGCCGGTGCCTTCCACACGCCGCGCTCGCCATCCGTGCGGGCGATGACGCCCGCGAGTGCCCCGGAGGGCGGGAAAGCGCGCAGCCGCCCGGTGAGCGGGTCGGTGAGCCGCAACTGCGGGAAGTACAGCGCGGCGTGGTCGCTGCGGACCGGCTCGAAGGCGCCGATCCCGGCGCGAGCCGCGTCCACGCTGCCCCAGGCGGAGGGCGCGTCGACGAGCAGGAAGATCCGCCGCTCCCGGCACAGCCGGTCGGCCGCCGACAGCACGGTGACCATGTCGCCGACGGACTCGTACCCGGCGAGCTCGGGCAGCGACAGCAGGTTGACGTCCTCGATGTCGCGCAGCGCCTGCAGGCCGGTCTTGTCCGCCTCGCTGCCGATGAGGTCGCGGGGGCCGGGCGGGGCGCCGTCCTCGCCGCCGGACAGCGGGAAGACGGGCGGGTTGACCGATGCCTCCAGGCCGAGGTCATTGGCACATTCGCCCAGGAAGCGCACCACGTCGTCGGGGTCGATGGAGCCGGCGACGACCTGGAGGCGGCGGCCGAAGGCGGTGACCTCGGTGCCCGCGAAGGCGTGCTTACCGGGCGCGTCGGGAAGGGCGCGCAGCTTGCGCTCCAGGAGCAGGGCCAGCTCGGTGACGTCGCACGGAGCCTCGCCGTCGCAGTCCGGGTCGTACAGGGTGAACGACCGCTCCACCTCGCCGATCTTGACCGTCAGCTCGACGGCCAGATCGGGGAGTTCGCCCGCGAACGGCTTGGAGACCGTGCCGGACGGGTCCGGCCGGCCCTCGCCGACGGCCTTGACCCGGATCAGCGCCGACCCGGCGTTGATCACGGTCTCGGCGTGGCGGCCGTGGGCGGGGTCCATGGACAGGTTGGCGAAGGACTCCCGGGAGGTGCCCCGGGCGTCGAGCACATGGAGGTTGAAGGTCTCCTCCGGGCACGGCGTGTCGTAGTCGACGGCCAGCCGCAGGCCCGAGCCCCAGTGGCCGGGCTCCTTGGCGTGCACCTCCAGCACCGGGCATTCGCTGTGGCCCTCGGTGGAGTCGAGGGTGACACAGGCGGCCTTGCCGGTGCCGGCCTTGGTCACGCGGACGACGACCGCCACGGTGCCGCCGTTGCCGAAGAACTGGTGCACCGCGTAGCCGACCGCGCTCTGCGAGGTCAGCCCCCCGAAACGGCGCTCGAAGTCGGCGAAACTGGTGATGCGCACCGGGGTGTTCAGCGGGCCCCGCCGGGTGTGGCCCACGAACGCGGTCACCGAGGTGGTGACCGAGACGATGGTACGGACGCTGCTCGGAAGCTCTTCGATGTAGACACCGGGATAGCCCGCGGGCGTCGGCATTCCCCCTCCATTCTCTTCGCGCATCAAGAGATGAGGAGGGGAAGTGAAGGTCACGCGCACGGATTTTCCGCCGTGCGCACACTATCTCCTTACACTTCCCCCGGTCGCACGCCCCCGCGAAACCGGTATCGCAGGATTCGGAACGTCGCTTGCGGCTCCTGATGCGTGAGTGCGCTTTGAGTCTCCGCGCCCGGCATGATTCCGGTCAAGGCATTGATCCGGTCATCTCTTTCACGGCGAATTACTAGATCGTTTTGTGGTCTCCACAAAGTTGACCAAGCTATTACCGTGCGCGAACGCTCCCGGCAATTCGTGATCACAAAATTCCGGCCGGAGCGCTCGGACGACGAGAACGAGCCGAAAAGGTGAACGGTGCGGCGCGCCGTTTTGCGGTCCCACCCTCCGGGCGTTATCACACCCGCGCCCGCGGGCCGTACGCCTGGTGACCAGGGCGTCAGCCGTGCGCGAGGCCCTCAGTCCTGGGCAAGTTCCTCAGTCGCGTACGAGGCCCTCAGCCGTGGGCAAGGTCTTCAGTCGCGGGCGAGGGGCGACGGCGCGAGGACCGCGCGCCCGTCCAGCCAGGCCGGTCGGCTGAGCATTCGCCGCGACGCCCGAGGGGCAGCAGGGTGACGGGAAAGCCGTCGGTTCCTTGAAGTGCTCTCCCGGTTGAAGCCGGGAGATTCCTGCTTACCTTGCGGCAGCGGGCTTGACGCGCTTCGCGCGCCTGACGACTGCCCTCCCGGCAGCCGGGATGAGCGCGCGGCCCATCCGGTACAGGTGCAAGACGTTGCGGGCTGCGTTGTAGTCGGCGTTGCCTGACCAGCCGCAGTCCGGGTTCTTGCAGACGAACACGGCCTGGGACTCCCGGCTGCCGGGCGTGGTGTGGCCGCAGGCGGAGCAGCGCCGGGAGGTGCCGGGGGCGGGGACCTTGACCAGGGTGCCGCCGTGCTGGGCGGTCTTGTACGCCAGCATGGCGACCGTGCGGCCCCATGCTTCCCCGCTGATGGAGCGGTTCAGCCCAGATTTCTGGGCAACGTTCTTCCCCGGCTCTTCGACCGTTCCCTTGGCGGACTTGATCATGTTCGTGATGGTGAGTGCTTCGACCACGACCGTGCCGTATGTGCGGGCAATGGCGGTGGTCGTCTGATGCTGCCAGTCCAAGGCCCTACGCTTGGCTTTCGCGCGGAGTCCTGCGATCTGGCCGTAGGTGTGGTGCAGTCGGCGGCTGGTTGGCTCGCCGGGCTTGCGGCACTGCTTACGCCGCGCGGCGCGCTGCTCCAAGTGCAGGAGCCTGCCCTTCTCGTTGCCGGTCAGCCACTCGCTGTGCTCGTACCTCTCACCGTCTGAGAGGGCGATGGGCACACTGACGCCCACGTCGATGCCGATGTCCGGCCCTTGGTGGGGCTCGGGCTTGCCCTGAAGGGTCTGGACGCGGAAGGCGATGTGCCAGCCGAGGGCGTCCTTGATCAGCCGGGCCCCGGTGATCCGCTTCTCCGCGCCTGCGTGCTTGCCCACGGGCAGGTCCTTGGTCCACCGGAATCGGACCCGGCCCACCTTGGGAATGTTGGCCATGCCCCAGCGGCGGTGCACGCGGACGATGTTCAGGTCCCGGCCCTGCGGGATGTCCACGGACATCACCGTGCGGAACCGGCCCTTGAAGTTGGGGGCGCCGGCGCGGCCGTCCCAGCAGTTCTTCCACGCCTGGAAGTACGTCTTGAGTACCGCTTGCGCGGCCTGCGCGGGCAGAACGGCGAGAAAGCCGATGTCCTCGCGAGCCTGCCGGATCGCGGCGTCCGCGTTGGCGAGAGTCCGTTTTTCCTTCGGCATCATCTGCCACCAGGCATGTAGCAGGTTCCACATGGTGCGGGCCGCGTGCGCCTGGCCATCGGTCTCCAACACCCCGGCAGATGACAGCGCAAGCCGGGCACGGTGCACGAACTGCCGCTTGACCAGGGTGCCTTGACTCACAATCGAGAACCTAGCATTGGTTTATGTCACCGCGTTGGAACCCTCATCCCGATGTCAGAACCGGTCGCCATGTTGTCTACAACCTGCACGTTCACTTGGTTTTCGTCACTAAGTACAGGCGGAAGGCGTTCAGCGACGCCATGCTGACCCGCACCGAAGAGATCATGCGGGAGGTCTGCGCCGACTTCGAAGCCGAGCTGAAACAGTTCAACGGAGAACAGGACCATGTGCACCTGCTCGTGCACTACCCGCCGAAGGTGCAGCTTTCCAAGCTGGTCAACTCCCTCAAGGGCGTCAGCTCCCGGCGGCTCCGCCAGGAGTACGACAGCCATGTCCGCCGGTACCTGTGGGGCGGACACTTCTGGTCCGGTTCCTACTTCGCCGGATCGTGCGGCGGGGCACCCCTGACCGTTGTCAAGCAGTACATCGAGGACCAGCAGCGCCCCGTCTGACCGTCACCACGCAGGCACAGAGCCCTCCGGCGCTCCGCGCCTACGGCCCAAGGATGGCCTTCACCCCCGCCCTGAAGGGCGGAGCACTGGCCAAGATCAGAGGTAGAACGCGTGGCCCACACCCTGAACGAAGACGCCCCCGCCGAACGGCACTCCGCCCGGCCCGCCGAGTGATCATTTTCGGACTTCCGCCGCCAACGCACGGAGATGGCCATCTCAAGGAGGCGCACACCCTTATCCTTCTACATGCGTGTAGAAGCACAGAGGGCGGACGCACGGTGAACGTGCCATGGGCCGCGAACGATCCGCGGCCCATGGCACGTTGTCGCGCGACCGCCGCCCTCCCCCGCACGCGCCCGTAACCCCCCACGCTCACGCGTGCAGTAGGCAAAGCGAAGGAGTGAACGCCACGATGGTGTTCAAACGACTGCTCGGCTCGCTCGGTGTCGGCGGACCCACCGTGGACACGGTGCTGGACCCCGGCCCGGTACGCCCCGGCGGGCCGCTGACCGGCCAGGTCCATCTCCGTGGCGGCACGGCGGACTTCGAGATCGAGCAGATCACGCTGGAGCTGGTGGCCCGGGTGGAGGACGAGCACGGCGAGGAGGAGCGGGAAGGCGTCGCCCTCTTCGACCGCTTCACCGTCGGCGGCGGCTTCCGGCTCGCCGAGGGCGAGCAGCGCAGCCTCCCGTTCACGGCCCACCTCCCGTGGGAGACGCCGATCACCGAGCTGTACGGGCAGCCGCTGGGCATCATCCTCGGGGTCCGCACCGGGCTGGAAATCGCGGGCGCGAAGGACAAGGGCGACCTCGACCAGCTGACCGTGGATCCGCTGCCGGTCCAGGAGGCCGTTCTGGAGGCGCTGGGACAGCTCGGCTTCGGCTTCAAGTCCGCCGATCTGGAGCTGGGCCATGTGGGCGGCACCGGGCAGCGGCTGCCGTTCTACCAGGAGATCGAGCTCACCCCGGCCCCCCAGTACGCCCACGCCATCAACGAGCTCGAGGTGACCTTCCTGGCGAGCCCGGGCGGCATGGACGTCGTCCTGGAGGCCGACAAGCGCGGCGGGCTCTTCTCCTCGGGGGACGACGCCCTCACGCTCTTCACCGTCGGCCATGACGGCGTCGAGCGCCGCGACTGGAACACCGAGGTCGACGCCTGGATCCACCACCTCGTCGAGCGGCGCGCCGCCCATGGCTCGTACGGCTCCTACGACTCCTATGGCCACGGCGAGTACGGCGCGCCCGGCCACGGCCACCACGACGGTCACGGCCATGCGGACCACCACCATGACGGCGGGCGGCGCTCCGGCCCGAGCACCGCGGCGATCGTCGGTGGCGTCGCGGCGGGTGTTGCGGTCGGCGTCGTCGGCGGAATGGTGGCCGCGGAGGTCGTCGACGAGATCGGCGACGCCTTCGAGGACGAGGAGGACGAGGGCTGACCGCCTCGCCCGGCCCGGGGTGGTCCCCGGGCCGGGGAACTCCCGTCCCTTTCCCGGCGTTTGGGCCTCCCCGGCGCGGTCGCGGCCCAACTGCCGTGGTCCTATGGGGCCACGTCGCCGGCCGGCGACCGGACCTGCCGCCGAGGAGGACGAACCACCATGACCGCCGACAGCCGCCCGGAGCCGCCCCACCTCGGCGACGAACGCGCAACCCTGCGCGCCTTCCTCGACTACCAGCGGGCGACGCTCGCCATGAAGTGCGAGGGGCTCACCGACGAGGAGTTGCGGCAGCGCTCGATGCCGCCCTCGACGCTGACGCTGCTGGGCCTGGTGCGGCACATGGCCGAGGTCGAACGGGCCTGGTTCCGGCGGGTGTTCGAGGACCACGACGCGCCGATGGTCTGGTCTCCGACGATCGACTTCCAGGCGGCGTACGACGCGAGCGACTCGACCAGGGCCGAGGCGTTCGCGGCCTGGGAGGCGGAGATCGAGACCTCCCGCCGGATCGAACGGGAGGCGGAATCGCTCGCCCTGGTGGGCTACCAGCCGCGGTGGGATGAGGAGGTGTCGCTGCGGATGGCGCTGGTGCATGTGCTGCTGGAGTACGGCCGCCACAACGGGCACGCGGACTTCCTGCGCGAGGGCGTGGACGGGGTCGTGGGGGCCTGAGCCCCTCGCTCGAGACGGCGAAGGAGGAACGCGCGCCCCAGGTGGCCGGTTGCCGGGGGGAAGGCGGTCCATCGGCCCCTGGCTCATCCCGCCGTTCCGGCCGCAAGGAACATGGGCACGGCGAGGAAGAGCCGGTCGGTGCGGGCGCGTTCACGCTGTTCGGCGCACCACGCCCCGGCCTGGTCCCCGGTGATCGCACCGGCCGCGCACGCCCTCTCGGCCAGGCCGGTGAGCAACGGCAGCGCCTCGGGCCCGGTGAGCACCGTGGTGTGCGCCTCCGCGGTGACCGCGCTCAGCCCGGCGTCCAGCAGCAGACCGCGCTGGCGGCGGGCGGCGCGGGGCGAGGGGATGAGGCTCGCGCGGGCGTGCACGATGGTGCGCGTCAGGGCCGCGTCGGCGGCGTCGAGGACCAGCGCCTCCCAGTCCTGTCCCACCAGCACCACCCGCCCGCCCGGTGCCAGCACCCGGCGGGCCTCGGCCAACGCGGCTGCGGGGTCGGGGAGTTCATGGAGCGCCTTGTCAGCCCGATAGCCGTGCACCGTGCCGTCGCCGAACGGCAACCGACCCACGTCCGCGACCCGGAAGTCGGCGCCGGGCCACCGCTCGCGGGCCACGGCGACCATCCGCACGTCGGCGTCCACACCCGTCACCCGCGCCCCGCGCTCGGCCAGTTCGGCGACGGCCCGCCCGGCGCCGCAGCCCACGTCGACCACCGGGGCGCCCGGCTCGGCCGCGAGGAGCTCGTAGGTCCTGGTGCGCAACCTCTCCGCCCCGGGGGACCGCTCGGCGCGGTCGAGCCGCGCGATGAGGCCGTCGGTGGCGTGTTCCCGTGTTTCCCGCTCGTCGTGCTTCTCCTTGGACATGACCGCGAGAATGCGACTTGATGTCGACATTAAGTCAAGCGGCGCCATGGCCATCGGTGAGGTCGCGGAGCGGTTCGGACTGGCCACCCATGTGCTGCGGCACTGGGAGACCGTGGGCCTGCTGCGCCCCGCGCGCGACAGCGCCGGGCGCCGCCGCTACGGCGAGGCCGACCTCGTCCGGGTGGCCGTCGTCCTGCGCGCCAAGGAAGCCGGGCTCGGCCTGGACACCATCCGCGCCCTGACCGCGGCCACCGGGCCGGCCGCCCGCCGCGACATCCTGCGGCACGAGGCCGAGACGCTGCGTTCCCGCATCGCCGCCGCGCGGGACTCGCTGGCGCTTGTCGAATGCGCCCTCGGCTGCGAGCACGACGACCTCACCCGGTGCCCGCACTACTGCCGGCAGGTGGTCCCGGAGAGCTGGGACCGCGCGGCCCCGGGAGCTGGTTGAGGCGGCCGGGGCTGGGCACTTTGTGGGGCGCGTGGCCTGATACGACCTTGCCGCATCCGGAACTCCCGGAACATCCGGAAGGACGATCATGAGCGAGCCCAGGACATCCCACCGCATGCTCGGCATCTACCTCAATGACCACCTGGCCGGAGCGACGGCCGGAGTGGAGCTGGCCCGCCGCACGGCCCGCGAGCACCGGCGGTCGCCCTTCGGCGGCGAGCTGGAGGACCTCGCCGTACAGATCATGGAGGACCGTGCGGCGCTGCTGTCCGTCATGGCCGACCTCGAGGTGCCCGTACGCCGTTACAAGATCTACGGGGGCTGGCTGGGCGAGAAGGCCGGGCGACTGAAGCCCAACGGCAATCTGCGGCGCCGTTCCGGGCTCAGTACGGTCGTCGAACTGGAGTCGCTGCGGATCGGGGTGGAGGGCAAGGCGCTGCTGTGGCAGTCGCTGCTGGCCGCGACCGGCCAGGACACCCGGCTGGACCCCGATCGGCTCACCGAGCTGCTGAACCGGGCCCGGCGGCAGGGCGCGGTGCTGGAGTCGCTGCACGACACCGCGGCCGGCACGTTGCTCACCCCCGATCGGGCGGAGTCGCGGGAGGCGGTGGTCGGGACATGACGCCTCCGCCGGACGGCGCCGCCGAGTTCCTCTTCGTCGGCAATGCCACGCTGCTCATCCGCTACGGCGCGCTGACGCTGCTCACCGACCCGAACTTCCTGCACCGGGGCCAGTACGCCTATCTGGGCAAGGGGCTGATGTCCCGGCGGCTGACCGAGCCCGCCCTGGCCGCCTCCGACATACCGTCCGACCTGGACGCCGTGGTGCTCTCGCATCTGCACGGCGACCATTGGGACCGGGTGGCGCGCCGGCGGCTGGACCGCTCACTGCCCATCATCACCACCCCGCACGCCTCCCGGCGGCTGCAGGGCGTCCATGGGTTCAGCCGGGCGACCGGACTGCCCACCTGGCACGATCAGGTCCTGGTGAAGGATCACAGCCAGGTGCGGGTCACCGCGCTGCCGGGCAGACACGCCCCCGGCCCGTGGCAGAAGCTGCTGCCACCGGTGATGGGAAGCCTGCTGGACTTCGGCGCGCCGGGGCATCCTCCTCGGCTGCGGGTGTACATCACCGGCGACACGCTGATGTTCCCGGGCATCCATGAGATCGCCCGGCGCTACCCGGAGGTGCATCTCGCGGTGGTCCACCTGGGCGGCACCCGGCTTCCGGGCGGGCTCATCGTGACCATGGACGCGCTCCAGGGGGCCGGTCTGGTCAAGGCCGTACGGCCAGAACGGGTACTGCCGGTGCACTACGACGACTACGCCGCCTTCAGCAGCCCGCTCTCCGCGTTCCTGGAGGAGAGCCGGCACCCGGACTTCCCGTCCACGGTGGTCCACTGCGGCCGCGGGGAGCGCGTCACGGTGAACGCGCAAGGGGTGCTCGCGGCACAGTGAAGGCCCGCGAGGGGTGCTTGCGACACCGTGAAAGTCGCGGTCAGTCGCGGTCAGTCGCCGTCAGTCGCGGTCAGACCGCGCTGGTGGGCGTCTGGTCGTCGCTGTGCAGCCGCCGCAGACGTTCCACCAACTGCGGGCGGTGCAGGTCCACGACGAGCGCCAGCAGATCCGGATGGCGCAGCAGCGGTGCGGCCCGGCAGTCATGCGCGTCGGGCGCCGTGAGCCGCCGGAACTCCCCGGGGGTCCCGGCGCCGTGCTCACAGTCATCGAGCGCCGCCACGGCCTGGGACGCCAGCGTGGAGCAGGTGAGCAGGGCCGCCGCCCAGCTCGCCACGACCTCGTCCACATAGGTGCGCCAGATGCCATCGGGGCCGTTGATCTCGTACGGCTCCGCATCAGCGAGCCAGTCCAGCCGGAAGGAACCGCCCGGTCCGGCCAAGGCCAACAGGCCGGCGTCGGTGGAGGTCGGGTAGCGCAGCCAGGCGGCCACCGTCACGGCCTGCCGCGCCTGGGCCTCGGCGAGCGCCGCGTTCGTCGCTCCGTCGGCCGCCGGATAGGCCCTGACTAGCCACCGCGTGGTCGCCGCTATGACGGATGCCAGGTCCAGGGACAAACGAAGCCGCTCCTCGTACGCGATCAGTGTCAGCACCGTACCCTCGGGACGGCGGTGTCTAACATGACGTAGATCACGTTGACGGGCTCCAACATGACACAGATCACGCCGTACGTCGGCGCGCCGAGCCCCTGCGACGCCGGCCGCGCACCGCATAGTGGCTGGTTGGCCGGGTACCCGGGGCCCATGAACGCCCCAGGCCCCGCCGTCGGCGTGGTCGTCGCCACCCGCGACCGCGCGGAGCGGCTCGCCACGACTCTGGAACACCTCACCGCCCTGCCGGAGCGGCCACCGGTCGTCGTCGTGGACAACGGCTCGGCGGACCGCACCCGGGCCATGATCGCCGAACGGTACCCCCACGTGCGGGTCCTCGCCCAGGGGGACGACCACGGGGCGCTCGCCCGCAACGACGGCGTACGCGCCATCGTGCTCGTCACCGACAGCGGACCGGGGACACGGGCGGCCGACCAGCGGGACACCGGCGGCGAAGCCGCCTACCTGGTGGCCAAGCGCCGCACGCCGTAGGCCGCGGCGCCCAAGGCCAGCACCGCCGCGCCGGAGACCACCGAGGAGACCGGCAGGGCGAAGGCCAGCAGCAGACAGCCGGCCAGGCCGAGCCCCGGCACGATCCGCGGTGGGCGGCCCTCGGCCGGGGTGAGGGTCCAGGCGGCGGCGTTGGCGACGGCGTAGTAGGCCAACACCCCGAACGAGGAGAACCCGATCGCACCGCGCAGATCCGCCGTCGCCGCCAGAACCGCCACCACCGCGCCCACGGCCAGCTCGGCGCGGTGCGGCACCGCGAACCGGGGGTGCACGGCGGCCAGCGCGGGCGGGAGGTGCCGGTCACGGGCCATGGCCAATGTGGTCCGGGAGACGCCCAGGATCAGCGCGAGCAGCGAGCCGAGCGCGGCCACCGCGGCGCCCACCCGCACCACCGGCGCCGGCCACGCGAGCCCGGCGGCGCGCACGGCCTCGGCCAGCGGGGCGCCCGCGGCGGCCAGCCCGCCGCTGCCCAGCACGGTCAGCGCGGCGATCGCGACCGCCGCGTAGACGGCCAGGGTGATGCCGAGCGCGAGCGGGATGGCACGGGGAATGGTGCGTGCCGGGTCGCGGACCTCCGCGCCGAGGGTGGCGATACGGGCGTATCCGGCGAAGGCGAAGAACGGCAGGCCGCCCGCGCGCAGTACCCCGCCGAGGGTGGCGTCCCGGCCGATCTCCAGCCGTGCCGCGTCCGCCTCCCCGGAGGTGAGGAGGGCGACGACCACGGCGGCCAGGACCGCGAGCACGACGGCCACGACGGCCCGCGTCAGCCAGGCGGCCTTGTGCACCCCCACGTAGTTGACGGCCGTCAGCGCCACCACGGCCGCCACCGCCACCGCATGTGCCTGATCGGGCCAGACATAGGTGCCGACGGTCAGGGCCATCGCCGCGCAGGAGGCGGTCTTGCCGACCACGAACCCCCAGCCGGCCAGATACCCCCAGAAGTCGCCCAGCCGCTCACGGCCGTAGACATAGGTGCCGCCCGAGCGCGGATAGCGGGCGGCCAGCCGCGCGGAGGAGGTGGCGTTGCAGTACGCCACCACTCCGGCGGCCACCAGGCCGAGCAGCAGCCCCGACCCCGCCTCCCGCGCCGCGGGCGCCAGCGCCCCGAAGATGCCCGCGCCGATCATCGACCCCAGGCCGACCACGACCGCGTCGAAGACCCCCAGGCGGCGCCGCAACTCCCCCGGCCCGGCCGGGGTGTTCGCCGTATCGCCCACCGCTCAGCCCCGGTCCGTGTCGAGATCGGTCTTCACCGGCGCAGGCAGATCGCGTGCGCCGAGCCGCAGATGCTCGATGTGGTAGACGGCCTCGTCGAGAAGCTGGGCGACGTGGTTGTCGTAGAGGCTGTAGACGATCCGGCGGCCCTGCCGTGAGCCGGTGACCAGCCCGAGGGCGCGCAGCAGCCGGAGTTGGTGGGAGACCGCGGACTGCTCCATGCCGACCGCCTCGGCCAGCTCGGTGACCGCGCAGGGGGCCTGGCGGAGGCGGGTGAGGATCATCAGCCTCGAGGGCGTGGCCAGGGCCTGGAGGGTGGCGGCGATGGTGGCGGCGGAGTCCGCGTCCAGATGCGCTGCCGGGGTGGTCTGACTGTCGGCTCCGTGTCCCATGGCGTCATCGTATCCACAACGACACTTGAAGAGCTCTTCATGTGTTCCAGTATGGTGGCGGGGTTCGACCATCGCCCCACCGCCCGAGGAAGAGGTGTGCCCCGGTGTCCGCCGAGCTCATCGAGGAACAGCCGCCCGCCGACGCTCCACCGCCCGTACGGCCGCGCCGGACCCGCGTCCGCGAGCTGCCCGAGGTGCGGTGGGCCGCGCTGGCCACCGCCGCGTTCCTGCCCGCCTTCCCGCTCGACCTGGCGGGCGCCCCGGCGTGGCTGTGGGGCCCGCTCTACGCGGTCTGCTACGTCGCCGGGGGCTGGGAGCCGGGCCTGGCGGGGCTGCGCGCCCTCAGGGAACGAGCCCTGGACGTCGATCTGCTGATGGTCGTGGCCGCGATCGGGGCGGCGGCGATCGGGCAGTACCTCGACGGCGCCCTGCTGATCGTCATCTTCGCGGTCTCGGGCGCGCTGGAGGCGTTCGCCACCCGGCGCACCGCCGACTCCGTACGCGGACTGCTGGATCTGGCACCCGACACCGCCGCGCGGATCACCCCCGGCGGCGCCGAGGAGCGGGTGGCCGTCAGCGCGCTGCGCGTCGGCGACACCGTGCTCGTCCGGCCCGGTGAGCGGCTGCCCGCCGACGGCACCGTGCGCGAGGGGACGAGCGACGTCCAGCAGGCCGGCATCACCGGCGAGCCGCTGCCGGTGGACAAGGGGCCCGGGGACGAGGTGTTCGCAGGCACACTGAACGGGACGGGCGCGCTGCGCGTCACGGTGAACCGGGACGCCTCCGCGTCGGTCATCGCCCGGATCGTGGCCATGGTCGAGGAGGCGAGCGAGCGCAAGGCCCCCGGCCAACTGTTCATCGAGAGGATCGAGCAGCGCTATGCCATCGGCGTGGTGGCCGCCACGCTCGCGCTGTTCGCGGTACCGCCCGCCTTCGGCGCGGACCTCACCGAAACCCTGCTGCGGGCCATGACCTTCATGATCGTGGCATCGCCGTGTGCGGTGGTGCTCGCCACCATGCCGCCACTGCTGTCCGCCATCGCCACCTGCGGACGCCACGGCGTGCTGGTCAAGTCCGCCGCGGCCATGGAGCGCCTGGGAGCCGTCACGCGGGTGGCGCTGGACAAGACCGGAACGCTCACCGAGGAGTCGGCGCGCGTCCGCGGGATCCAGGTCCTCCCGGGCAGTGGCCTCACCGAGTACGAGGCCCTGGCCCTGGCCGCCGCGGCCGAGCGGCCCAGCGAGCATCCGCTGGCCCGTGCGGTGGTCGCCGCCGCGCGGGAACGCGGTCTGCACCTGGAGCCCGCGGCCGACTTCGCCTCGGCACCGGGGCGGGGCGTACGGGCGGTGGTCACGGGCCACACCGTCCAGGTGGGCAGCCCCACGGCACTGCTGGACGGCGCGGCGGCGCATCTGGAGGGCCCCGGCGACCCGGCACCGCTCACCGGCGGGGACGCCCCGGTCCGTACCGAGATCGGGGACGCCCCGGTCCGTGCGGCCGTCGCGGAGGTCGAGGACAGCGGTGCCACCGCCGTCGCCGTCCTCGTCGACGGCCGCCCCGTCGCCGTCCTCGCCATCGCCGCTCCGCTGCGCGCCGGGGCCGCCGAAGCCGTCGCCGCGCTGGGCCGACTCACCGGCACGCCACCGGTGTTGCTGACCGGCGACAACAAGCGTGCCGCCGCCCGGCTGGGCGAGGAGGTCGGCATCGCCGACGTACGGGCCGGGCTGCTGCCGCAGGACAAGGTCGCGACCGTACGGGGGTGGGAGGACGCCGGGGAGCGGGTGCTGATGGTCGGCGACGGGGTCAACGACGCCCCGGCACTGGCGGCCGCGCACACCGGTGTCGCCATGGGGCGGGCCAGTTCCGCGCTGACGCTGGAGACCGCCGACGCCGTGGTCGTCCGCGACGAACTGGCGGCCGTGCCCTCGCTCGTGACCCTGTCGCGGCGCGCCCGCCGCCTGGTGGCGCAGAACCTGCTCATCGCGTGTGTGTGCATCGGCGCGCTGGTGGTGTGGGATCTGTTCGGCCATCTGCCGCTGCCGCTCGGCGTGGCGGGCCATGAGGGCTCCACCGTCCTGGTGGGCCTCAACGGTCTGCGGCTGCTGCGCACCTCCGCCTGGCCGGGCGCGGTGCGGGCCCGCCGCCGGGCCGCCGGGAGCTGAGGCCCGTGCGGGCCGAGCGGGGTCTCCTCTCGGCCCGCCGCTCTACGATGGGGACATGCCGGTCAGCGAACCCTCCTCAACTGCGACCCGTTCGCATGCGCATCACAGCGGCGCGGCGCAGTTCTCCACGGCCGCCAATGTCTTCTCGCTGCTCTCCGACCCGACCCGGCTGCATCTGGTGTGGTCCCTCGCCCGGGGCGAGGCCGATGTCAACACCCTGACCGAGGCCAGCGGGGCGGCCCGCCCGGCGGTGAGCCAGCATCTGGCCAAGCTCCGGCTGGCCGGGCTGGTCCAGGTGCGCAAGGAGGGCCGTCGCTCGGTGTACTCCCTTCACGACGGCCATCTGCGCCGACTGGTCACCGAGGCCGTCAACCACGCGGACCACATGGTCACCGGGGCCCCGCCGCACGACTGAGCGCCGGGGCGCGGTGGACACCGGCGCACCGGCTCCCCGGCGCCGCCGGAACTCCTCAGACGGTGTGATGGGCCAGCAGGTGATGCGGGTCCTGCGCGCCCGGCCCAGGGGCCGGATCGGTGTGCACCAGGGCGGCGGTCAGCCGGGGCACCGTGTGGAGGAGGGCGTGTTCGGCCTCGACCGCCACCTCGTGCGCCGCGCGCAGATCCAGGCCGCCGTCCACCTCGACCGTGACCTCGGCGCGCAGCCGGTGGCCGATCCAGCGCATCCGGAGTTCGGCCACGCGCAGCACGCCGGGGACCGCGCGCAGGGCGGCCTCGCCCGCGTCGACCACCGCCGGGTCGACGGAGTCCATCAGCCGCCGGAACACCTCACGGGCCGCGTCCTTGAGGACGAGCAGGATCGCGGCGGTGATGGCCAGGCCTACGAGCGGATCGGCCTGCTGCCAGCCGAGCGCCACGCCGCCCGCGCCCACCAGCACGGCCAGCGAGGTGAATCCGTCGGTGCGAGCATGCAGTCCATCGGCGACCAGGGCCGCCGAGCCGATCCGCCGCCCGACCCGGATCCGGTGGCGGGCCACCCATTCGTTGCCGAGGAAGCCGAGGACCGCCGCGACCGCGACGACGCCCGGATGGGAGATGTCGCGCGGATGCAGGAGCCGGTCCACGGCCTCGTAGGCGGCCAGGGCCGCCGAGGCGGCGATGGTCAGGACGATGACGATCCCGGCCAGGTCCTCGGCCCGGCCGTAGCCGTAGGTGAACCGTCGGTTCGCCGCGCGGCGCCCCAGGACGAACGCCACGCCGAGCGGCACCGCGGTCAGCGCGTCGGCGGCGTTGTGGACGGTATCGCCCAGCAGCGCCACCGAGCCGCACAGCAGGACGACCCCGGCTTGGAGCAGCGCCGTAGCGCCCAGGACGGCGAGGGAGAGCCACAGGGCACGCATGCCCTCGGCCGATGACTCCAGCGCGGAGTCGACCTTCTGCGCCGACTCGTGGGAGTGCGGTTTCAGCAGATGCGCGAGCTGGTGCCGCCGATGGGACCAGCGTCCGTGATGATGACGGGACTCCATGACGCCATTATGTGCATAGAAATGCACATGTGCACCCATTGGGCTCACGGAAAGCCCCCCGGATCACATCATGCTTCCGCACCCGACCGGGCTTGCCAATGTTTCGGCAAGCATTGACAAGGTTGCGCAACGGTGAAGACCATGCAACATGCCGTTCATCCACCCCACGTCGTCGCACCGGTAGCGGGCTGCCATGGCCCCCACTCTGACCGATGTCGCCAAGGGCGCCAATGTCGCACTGTCCACGGCGTCCCGGGCGTTCAGCGACCCCGGCCGACTCGGCCCCCAGACCCTGCGCAAGGTGCTGACCGTCGCGCAGCAGCTGGGATACGAACCGCCCGTGGCGCATGCCACCGAGACCGCCACTGCGGCCGGAGCCGAGACCGCCACCGTCGCGCTCGTCGTCCCGGATATCGCCAACCCCGTCTTCGGGGCCTTCGTCAAGGCCGCACAGGGCGAGTGCCGACACCGCAAGCAGACCGTCGTCCTCGCCGACACCGACCTCGACCCGGACCGTGAGCGCGAGGTCATCGCGCAGATGAGGGACCGGGCGGACGGCCTGGTCGTGTGCTCTCCCCGGCTCGACGCGGACGATGTGCTCGACATCTGCGGACGCACCCCCGCCGTCTTGGTCAACCGCGAAACGGCCGGCACCGACTGTGTGATCGCCGACGCCGCCCACGGGATGCGCCAGGCCGTGGAATACCTGACCGCCCTCGGGCACCGACGGATCGCCTACGTCCAGGGCATGCGACGCTCCTGGTCCAACGCCCACCGCGTCGGCCTCATCCGCACCGAGGCCGAACGAGCCGGGCTGGACCTGGAGTTGCTCGGATGGCAGTCCGAGACGGTGGCGGGCGGCACCGCCGCCGCCGCGAGCGTCATGGCCTCGGGCGCCTCCGCCGTCATCACCCACAACGACCTGATGGCGTTCGGCGTGCTGACCGGCGCCCGGGCGCTGGGGCTGGGCGTGCCCGAGGACCTCAGCGTCGTGGGGGTCGATGACATCCCCTTCACCGAGGTGTCACAGCCGTCCCTGACGAGCATCTCCGTGCCGATGGCCCGCGCCGGGGCGCTCAGCCTGCAGATGCTGGGACAGGTCCTCGCGGGCGAACGGCGGATCCCCCGTACGCACCGGCTGCCCACCCAGCTCATCGTGCGCGACTCCACCGGCCCCGCCACCCGCGCCCCCCGGCACGAGCCCGCCACGCCCGCCACGCCCGCCACGCCCGCCACCAAGGACGCCTCATGACCACCGCCTCCCTGACCGTGGTGGTCGCCGACCCCAATCTCACCCCGCTGCGAGCCGAGTTCGAGGCCGCCCTCCCCCACGGCACGGTCGTCCACTGGCCCGACCCCCGGCACACCGAGGCGGTCGAAGCCGCCATGAAAAGCGCGGACGTCCTGGTGTCGGGCCGGTGCACCGCCACCATGGCCACGGTCGCCACCCGGCTCCGGCTGGTCCACGCCGCCGGAGCCGGGACGGACAACATCGGCATCGCCGCACTGCCGCCGGGCACCCAAGTGGCCAACACCTACCACCACGAGAACGCCATCGCCGAATACGCGGTGTCCGCCACGATCGTTATGCGCCGCGGCTTCCTGCGCCAGCACACCGCACTGCGCCGCGAGGCGCACTGGGACACCCCCGCCCATGACCCACGGGCTCCCTGGGCCGAGGACCTGACCGCCGCCACCGTCGGGTTCATCGGCTTCGGACACATCGGAGCCCGCTGCTGGCAGCTCTTCCAGGCGTTCGGCGCGCGGGGCATCGCCGTCACCCGCGGCGGGAACGTGGACGCGGCCGCCCACGGACTCCTGTGGTCCGGGACCGTTGAGAACCTCGGCACCCTGCTGGAAAGCTCCGACGCCGTGGTGGTGTCCGTGCCGCTCACCGACGACACCACCGGGCTGATCGGTGCGGCCGAACTGTCCCGGATGCGCCCGGCCGCCGTCCTCGTCAACGCAGGCCGTGGCCCCGTCGTGGACGAGGACGCGCTCTACCAGGCGCTGAGCGACCGCGCCATCGGCGGCGCCGCGATCGACGTCTGGTACCGGTACCCGGCCGACGGGCACACCGGCGCCCCCAGCAAGCACCCCTTCGACACGCTGGACAACGTCTTGATGACCCCCCACTCCTCGGGCCTCACCCGCCAGACCTTCGCCCACCGCACCGCCGACATCACCGCCAACATCCGCCGGCTCGCCGCGGGCGAACCGCTCCACAACGTGGTGGCGGTGGCCCCGTGAGGACCGACACCATCACCGCCGTCGATGTGCTGGTCACCAGCCCCGGCCGCAACTTCGTCCTCCTGAAGATCACCACCGCGGACGGGGTCACCGGCTGGGGCGACGCCACCCTCAACGGGCGCGAACTCGCCGTCGCCTCCTATCTGCGCGACCACCTCGCCCCCCTCCTCATCGGCCGCGACCCGGCACGGATCGAGGACACCTGGCAGTACCTCTACCGCGGGGCCTACTGGCGCCGCGGACCGGTGACCATGACCGCCATCGGCGCGGTGGACACCGCGCTGTGGGACATCAAGGGCAGGACCACCGGGCAGCCCGTCTACCAGCTGCTGGGCGGCGCGGTCCGCGACCGGATCCTCACCTACACCCACGCCACCGGCTGGGACCTCCCCCAGCTGCTGGAATCCATCGAGGCACAGCGGGACCGGGGCTTTTGTGCCGTACGGGCCCAAAGCGGCGTCCCCGGCCTGGAGATGGTCTACGGGGTCAGCAGAAGCGGCACCGGATACGAACCGGCCGGCCGGGGCGCCGCCCCCGTCGAAGAGACCTGGGACACCGACGCCTACCTCCGCCACGTCCCCCGCATCCTCACGGCGGTCCGCGAACACGTGGGCCCCGAGCTGAAACTGCTCCACGACGCGCACCACCGGCTCACCCCCGGCCAAGCCGCCCGCCTCGGCCGAGCCTTGGAACCGGCGGACCTCTTCTGGCTGGAGGACGTCACCCCCGCCGAGAACCAGGAGGTGCTGCGGCACATCCGGCACCACACCACCGTCCCACTGGCGATCGGCGAGGTGTTCAACACCGTCTGGGAGTGCCAGACGCTGATCACCGAGCAACTGGTCGACTTCATCCGGACCTGTGTGAGCCACGCGGGCGGCATCAGCCATCTGCGGCGGATCGCCACCCTCGCCGACCTCTGGCAGGTGCGGCTGGGACCGCACGGCCCCTCGGACATCTCCCCCGTCGCCCTGGGCGCCTCACTCCACCTGGGCCTGGCCACCCCCAACTTCGCCATCCAGGAGTACATGGGCTACGAACCCTTGGTCCACGAGGTGTTCCGGCACGCCTGGTCCTACGCCGACGGACACCTCCACCCCGGCGACGCACCCGGAATCGGCGTCGAGATCGACGAGGAACTCGCCGCCCGCCATCCCTACGAACCCGCCTATCTGCCGGTCGCGCGACGGCTCGACGGCTCGATGACGGACTGGTGACACCGATGCCGCACAACCTCCCCCGCCTCCGCCGCGCCACCGCCCCCGCTGCCGCCCTCACCCTCCCGCACCCGCCCGCCGAGACCGGCATCGTGCACCTGGGCCTCGGCAACTTCCACCGCGCCCATCAGGCCGTCCACACCGCGGCGGCACTGCGCCACACCGAGGGCCCCTGGGGCATCCTCGGTGTCGCCAGCCGCTCCGCCACCGTGGTGCGGGCGATGCGGGACCAGGAGATGGCCTACGCGGTCCTGGAGATCTCCCCCGACGACACCCGCGTCACCATCCCCGCCGTACACACCGGCGCCCTGCTGGCCACCGAGCAGCCCGACGACGTCCTCGACGCCCTCGCGGCACCCGCCACGGCCGTCATCACCCTGACCGTCACCGAACACGGCTACACCTTCTCCCCACGCACCGGCGGCCTCGACCTCGATGCCCCCGCCGTCCAGGCCGACCTGCGGGGCGACGCGCCACCACGGACCACCATCGGACAGATCGTCCGCGGCCTCCAGCGCCGCACGCTGGCCCACTCCCGACCCGTCACCGTGCTCAGCTGCGACAACCTCGTGGGCAACGGAGCGCAGACCAGGCGGCTGGTCCATGAGTTCACCCAGGCCCTCCCGGCGGCCGAACGCGACGACCTCGCGCCCTGGCTGGAGTCCGCGGTGACCTTCCCCAACTCCATGGTCGACCGGATCGTCCCCGCCACCACCGACACCTACCGCGAGGCCGTCGCCACCCACCTCGGCGTACAGGACACCGTCCCGGTGCCGGCCGAACCCTTCAGCATGTGGGTGATGGAGGACCGCTTCGCCACCGGGCGCCCGCGCTGGGAGACGGGCGGGGCGCTCTTCACCGACGACGTCGAACCCTACGAGCTGCTCAAGGTTCGCCTGCTCAACGGCACCCACTCCCTCATCGCCTACCTCGGCGCGCTGGACGGACAGGAGACCATCCCGGACGCGACCGCACAGCCATTCATCGCCGAAGCCGCGCGCGCGGTGCTCCACGACGAGTATCTGCCGACCCTTACCGTGCCCGCCGACATCGACCTCGACCACTACGCAGGGCAGCTCTTCGAACGCTGGGCCAACACCGCCCTGGGCCACCGCACCCGGCAGGTCGGCTCGGACGGCTCGGTCAAACTGCGCCAACGGATCCCCGAACCCGCCCTGTTCCACCTGCGAGCCGGCCGCATGCCCCACCATCTGGCGCTCACCGTCGCCGCCTATCTGTGCTGCGTGGCACCGCTCCCCGGCTTCTCCCCCGGTCCCCACGCCACCGCGATGGCGGACCCCGCCCGTGAGACCCTCGCCACGATCGCCGGCCGCGGCGCCACCTCATCCGGGCCGTCCTTCGTCGAAGCCGTCCTGGACAGCGGGCTGCTCGGCGACGGACTGACGGACCACCCGGACTTCGCCACCCGGGTCTCCGAGCTGATCGACCTCATCGTCCGCCACGGGCCGGCCGCCGCGGCCGCCGACGCCGCCGGGACCCGCCGGGTCCCCGCACACCGCTGACCCTCCCCGGACACCGGCCCCGTACGCCCTACCCCCGTCTCCCTTCTCCCCGTTCCCCCATCCCCCTTCTCCCCTTCCCTCCACCGCTCCGCTGCATCGATCCGTTCAAGGAGGCATGGATCATGGACAGCAATCCCACCCACGCCACGACACGTCCCCCGTCGCCCGCCACCTCCCCCTCCGAACCACCCGCCGACCCCCGCGCAGTGCGCCGCACCGCCTGGGCCGGTCTCATCGGCACCGCGCTCGAACAGTACGACTTCGTCATCTACGGCACCGCCTCGGCACTGATCTTCAGCGATCTGTTCTTTCCCAACGCCTCACCGTCCGTGGGCATCCTGGCCAGCTTCAGCACCTACGCGGTGGGCTTCGCCGCCCGCCCGCTCGGCGGGCTCTTCTTCTCCCGCTACGGCGACCGCCTGGGCCGCAAGTGGGTGCTGGTGGCGACCCTGCTCATGATGGGCGGCTCCACCCTCGCCATCGGACTGCTGCCGACCTACAACGAGGTGGGGCTGCTCGCCCCGATCCTGCTACTGATCTGCCGTATGGGGCAGGGCTTCGGAGCCGGGGCCGAGCAGTCCGGCGGCGCCACCCTGCTCACCGAGACGGCCGCCACCGGACGCCGCGGCAGACTGTCCTCCCTCGTCATGACGGGCGCGGCGCTGGGCACCGCCCTGGGCGCGGTGGCCTGGATCCTCGCCCAACGCCTGCCCGACGACGCCCTGATGAGCTGGGGCTGGCGGCTGATCTTCGGCAGCAGTCTCATCGTGACCGTGATCGCCATGATCCTGCGCCGCAAGCTGAACGAGAGCCCGGTCTTCACCGAGCTCAAAGAACAGCAGGAGCGGCCCGCATCACCGGTCAAGGAGGTCTTCCAGCACGGCCGGAAGCCCATGCTCCTGGTGCTGTTCATGAACTTCGGCATCAGCACCCAGTCCTACACCTACCAGGTGTTCATGGCCTCCTATCTGGTGTCCAGCGTCGGCGTCGACAAGGACTTCATCCCCCAGGTGCTGCTGATCGGGGCCCTTTGCGGCGGTCTCGCGGCCATCTGCTTCGGCACGCTCTCCGACCGCCTCGGGCGGCGCCCGGTGTACTCCACGATCGCCGCCGCGCTGGTGCTGCTGCCCGCCCCGACCTTCATCGCGCTGAACACCGGATCGCATGTGGCGATCACCGTGGCCATCATCATCGGCTTCATCCTGGCCTGCCACGGCTCGGTCGGCGTCCAGATGAGCTACTTCCCCGAGCTGTTCGGCAAGCGCTACCGTTATGCGGGCGTCACGCTGGGCCGGGAGTTCTCCTCGGTGATCGGAGGCGGGGTCGCACCACTGATCTGCAGCGCGCTCGTCACCGCGTTCTCCGGATCCTGGATACCGGTCGCCATCTACATGACCGTGGTCACGGCGGTCAGCCTCGTCGCCGCCCGGATGGCCCCGGAGACCCTCGACCGCGATCTGAACACCGTGGCCGACGGCACCGATCCGGTGAACCCGTGAGCTCCTAGCGCGACCCGTAGGGCAACAGCGCCATCTCCCGCGCGTTCTTGATGGCGCGGGCCAGTTGGCGCTGCTGCTGCGCGCTCACCCTGGTCACCCGGCGGCCGCGTATCTTGCCACGGTCGGAGATGAACTTCCGCAGCAGCTCGGTGTCCTTGTAGTCGATATAGGTGCTCCCCGCCTTGTCCAGCGGGTTCGACCGACTGCCACAGCTCGACGACCGCGAGCCGGTGGCCGCCCCCGGTGGCCAGGCGCAGCAGTTCGGGCACCATGTCCTCGCGCAGCGCACAGCACGCGCAGTCGTTCACCAGCGGCGCCTCGCCACTGCCCAGTAGTCCCGAGGCATCGCGCACGGTGCGGCGCACGGCGCGGTCGGTGGCGGACGACAGGTCGTGGTGCAGCGCCACGGAGCCGGGCACCGTGCGCAGGATCTCCTCGACGGCCGCCCGGCGCGCGTCGGCGTGCAGCCCGCCGACGACGGCGACGGGCAGCCGCCCCTCCGCCACGCTCACCGGTCCCCCCGTCCGCGTCCGTAACGCCGCTCGAACCGCTCGACGCGGCCCGCGGTGTCCACGACGCGCTGGTTGCCGGTGTAGAAGGGGTGGCTCGCCGAGGAGATCTCCACATCGATGACCGGATAGGTGTTGCCGTCCTGCCACTCCACGGACTTGTCGCTGGTGGCGGTGGAGCGGGTGAGGAAGACGAAGTCGGCCGACCGGTCACGGAAGACGAGCTGTGCCGCTTGGCACACTATTTATCCTGTGCCGACGCCGACGGTCCGCCCATCGGCGTCGACGGCTCTCGCCCATCGACGCCGACAGGGCGTCCGGCTACGGGGTGTCGGCGAGGCGGAGGTCGCCGTCGGCGGGCGGTGCGAAGAAGCCGGCCACCTCCGCGTCGGTGACCTCGGTCAGAGCGGCCGGGGTCCAGCGGGGGCGGCGGTCCTTGTCGATCACCTGGGCGCGGACGCCCTCGACGAAGTCCGGGCGGGACAGGGCCGCGCACGAGACGCGGTACTCCTGCTCCAGGACGCGCTCCAGCGAATCGAGCGCCCGGGCCCCGCGCACGGCGGCCAGCGTGACCTTCAGCGCCGTGGGGGACTTGGCGAGAAGGGTCTCGGCCGTCTCCTTGGCGGCCGGTTCCCCGACGGCCATCAGCCGGTCCACGATCTCCTCGACGGTGTCCGCCGCGTAGCAGTGGTCGATCCACTCCCGCTGGCCGTCCAGGGCCCCGGCCGGGGCCTCCACCGCGTACCGGGGAAGGACGTCCGGCATCGGGTCCGCGGCCAGGTCCCGGGTCAGCGCGGGCAGCAGTTCGGAGGGGACGACATGGTCGGCCAGCCCGCACCGCAGCGCGTCGGCGGCGCCCACCCACGCTCCCGTGAGCGCCAGATGCGTCCCCAGTTCGCCCGGTGCGCGGGACAGCAGATAGGTGCCGCCGACGTCCGGTACGAAGCCGATCGTGGTCTCGGGCATGGCCACCCGGGAGCGCTCGGTGACGATCCGCACGCTGCCATGGGCCGAGACCCCGACGCCCCCGCCCATCACGATGCCGTCCATCAGGGCCACATACGGCTTGGGGTAGCGGGCGATCCGGGCGTTGAGCGTGTACTCGTCGCGCCAGAACGCCATCGAGGCCGCGCCCCCGCCCGAGGTCACATCCCGATGGATCATGCGGATGTCGCCGCCGGCGCACAGCCCGCGCTCCCCCGCCCCGCCGATCACCACGGCCTGGACGGCCGGGTCCCGCTCCCAGTCGGTGAGGGCCTCGGCGATCCGGGTCACCATCGGAGGGGTGAGGGCGTTGAGGGCGCGGGGGCGGTTGAGGGTGAGATGTCCGGCGCGGCCCTCGGTGCGCGTCAGCACGGCGTCGTCGTCGATCGCGGAGTCGGTCACGGAGTCGGTCACGCGGTCGGTCACGGAGTCGGTCACGGGGTGTTCGGTCCTTCCGGCGTCTGTGCGTTCGCGGATCACCACCGATCCGTCACCGCCGATCCTCTCAACGGGCCATCTGCCCCGGACAGCCGCGCCTCTGCTTGACTGGGCACATGCTCTCGATCGGTTCCGTGGTGCTGGGGGTCTCGGACGTCCGGCGCGCGGCGGCGTTCTGGGCGCGGGCCCTGGGATACGTCCCGCGCGGGGAGATCGAGGACGACTGGGTGGTGCTGGTCCCCGCGGACGGGCGCACCGGGGCCCATCTGTCGCTCGGCCGCAGCGAGACCCCGGTCCAGGGGCGCCCACGCGTCCATCTGGATCTCTACGCGGGGGACGCGGCCGATCAGGCCGCCGAGGTCGAGCGGCTGGTGTCGCTCGGCGCCCGGCGGGTCCGCTGGGAGCTGTATCCGCCGGACGCCGATTTCATCGTCCTGGCCGACCCGGACGGAAACCGCTTCTGCGTCATCGACACCGGCCGCGGCTGATCCCCGCTTCCGCACCGCGAGCCGCGGCACAAAACGCTCTGGACACGCGCCGCCCCGCCGGGAAGGGTGGGCGCGGCCCATCACTGACCCCCGAGGACCCGTCTGATGACTGCTCATCCGCTGCCCACCAGCACCCCCGCCGCCGAGGGCGTGGACGCGCGGGGCATCCACGCCTTCCTCGACGCCGTCGAGGGCGCGCCGGACATCGAGCCGCACAGTCTGATGATCCTGCGCCACGGCCGGCTCATCGCCTCCGGCTGGTGGGCGCCGTACACCGCCGAGCGGCCGCATCTGCTCTACTCCCTCAGCAAGAGCTTCACCTCCACGGCGGCGGGGCTGGCCGCCGCCGAGGGGCTGCTGAACCTCGACGATCCCGTGATCTCGTACTTCCCCGAGTTCGAGGCGGAGATCACCGACCCGGGCAGCCGGGCCATGCTCGTCCGCCATGTCGCGTCCATGGCCAGCGGACATGCCGAGGAGACCGTGGAGCGGGCGTTCGGCGGGGACCCGGAGGAACCCGTGCGCGGCTTCCTGCGGATTCCGCCGGATCACGCGCCCGGGACCGCCTTCGCCTACAACCAGCCCGCCACGTACACGCTCGCCGCGATCGTCCAGCGGGTGACCGGGCAGTCGCTGACGGAGTATCTGCGGCCACGCCTCTTCGATCCGCTGGGCATCGGCGAGACGGCCTGGCTGCAGGTGCCGGCCGGGCGTGACCTCGGCTTCAGCGGGCTGTTCGCCGCCACCGACGCGATCGCCCGGCTGGGGCTGCTGTATCTGCGGGGCGGCGAGTGGGAGGGCGAGCGGCTGCTTCCGGCCTCCTGGATCGCCGAGGCGACGCGGGAGCACATCGCGACCGAGGAGGCCATGGTCAATGGCTCGGGGCCGGACTGGCGGCGGGGGTACGGATTCCAGTTCTGGATGTCCCGGCACGGGTACCGGGGCGACGGGGCGTTCGGGCAGTTCTGCCTGGTGCTGCCCGAGCATGACGTGGTGATCGCCACGACGGCGGAGACGGAGCGGATGCAGGCCGTTCTGGACGCGGTGTGGGAGCATCTGCTGCCCGCGTTCGGCGAGGCGCCGCTCACCGGCCGCGAGGACGAGGACGCCGCGCTGGAGCGGCGGCTGTCCCGGCTCGCCCTGCCGCCCCTCGCGGCGAAGCCCGCGCCGCTCGCGGACCCCGACGCCTGGTCGGGCGCGGAGTTCGCCCCCGAAGGCGGCGCCTGCGCGGATCAGCCGACCCTGACGGGGGTCACCGTCGCCGAGGACGGCTCCGGTGGGTGGACCGTCTCGCTGGCCGAGGAGGCGTCCCGGCTGGACCTGGGGTTCGACGGCGCGGGGTGGCGGGTCGACGAGGGGCCGCGGGCGCCCGTCCCCACGGCGGTGAGCGGGGGCTGGACGGACCCGGACACCCTGACCGTGGACGTGGCGTTCCTGGAGACCCCCCATCACCTGGTGGTCACCTGCTCCCTCCCGGACCGCGTCTTCACCGCACGGTGGCGCACGGTTCCGTTGCACCGGGCCCCGCTGCACGCCATGCGCGCGCCCGGGCCGCGTTGACGCGTTCCGCCCTTCTGTAAAGGGTGGGGCCCTGGTCCGGGGCAGCCCCCGGGGATGGACCAAGGCCCCCTTGCGGGCGGAGTGCGGAACGAGGCTGAGATGCGCGAGATCGATGCGACTGGCAGGGCCGAGTGCCAGGGCGTACAGAGGGATACGCCGGGCGGGCGGGCGCACCCGGCGGCGGGTGAGGGATCCGCGGGCGCGGTGTGGGTGCTGCGCCCCGACGGGGGCCTCGACCGGCCGGACCATCCCCTGTTCACCGGCGCATGGCAGGTCGGCCGGGACAGACCCACCGCCGCCGTGATCGTGGACCTCTCACAGGTCCGGGAGATCTCGGCGGACGGGGTACGGGGGCTGCTGCACTGCGCGCGGGCCCTGGCCGAAGCCGGTGCCGCGCTGCTCCTCGCCGGGACCGACGAACCCGTGGCGCGGCTGCTGCGGCTGGCGCTGGTGGACGGCACGATCCGGTTCCACGACACCGTCGAGGCGGCCGTCGCCGCCTGCGGCGCGGCGGCGGCGAGGGCGGACGCCGCCGCGCGGGACGGCGGCCGGACGGCGGTGCCCGAGGTGATACGGCTGCGCCGGGAGACCGTCGATCTGCGCGCCAGACTGCGCTCGCACCCGCTGATCGCACAGGCGCAGGGCGTACTGCGGGAGCGCTACCGGCTGCCCGATCCGCAGACGGCGTTCACCCTGCTCCAGCGCAGTTCACAGACGCACAACGTCAAACTGCGGACCCTGGCGGCCGCGCTGCTGCGCGTGGACCGGCCCGATCCGGACAGTCCGCTGTGGTTTCCGGAGCGCGCCCCCGAGGAGGCCCCCGCGCTGCCGTTCCTGCCGGGTGTGCGGCCCGGCAAGGTCAACCGCGGCACGGTGGTGAAGAGGGTGCTGAGCCGAGCCCTGGAGGTGGTGGGCTCCGAGATGGGCGATGTGCAACTGGCGGACCCGGTGAGCGGGCTGCGGATGGAACAGCACCACGGGTTCGGCAGGGAGTTCCTCGACTTCTTCGCCCATGTCGGCGAGGGCGAGACCTCGTGTGCGACGGCGGCGGCCCGCGCCCGGCCGGTGACGGCGGACATCGCCACCGACCCCGTCTTCTCCGACACCGCCCGCGAGGTCATCCTGGCGACCGGCTCCCGTACCGCGCACAGCATCCCCATGACCGGCGCCTCCCGGCGGGTCGTCGGGGTGTTCTCGGTCCACGTCTCCCAGGCGGGGCGCAGCCTGACCAACGCCGAGGCCGGGATACTCCACCAGTTGGCCACCCGGGCGGGGCTGTGGCTGGAGTGGCATGAGCGCACCGTCGTGCTGGACGCGCTCGAAGATCTGCATCAGCGCGCCCAGGGCGCGGACCCCGAACCGGCTCCCGGGGCGTCGGGCCCCGAAGCGGCCCCTCGGCAGCCGGACCCCGAAGCGGCTCCCTGACGATCGGCCCGGGAAGCGGCGCCCCGGCGGTCGTCTCTTGGGAGTCCGCCCAGGGGGTACCCGGCAGGGTCGTGACACCGCTGCTCGGGGCCCGGCGTCGGGAGGACGACCATGGCTGTACCGGCCGCGCCCCGCTCCGGCGGCAGCCACGCGCCGCCATGGCTGGGGATCTACCTCAACGACCACCTGGCCGCCGCCACCGCGGCGGTCGGGCTGGCCCGCCGGATGACCCGCAGGCACCGGCGCTCGGCCTACGGTGGCGAACTGGCGAGGCTCACGGCGGAGTTCGTCCAGGACCGCAGGTCACTGCTGTGGTGCATGGCCTCGCTCGACGTCTCCGTCCGCCGCGGCAAGGTGCGTGCGGCGCGGGCGGCCGAGCGCGCCGCACGGCTGACGCCGGGCGGCCGGCCGCGGCGGCGTTCGGGGGTGAACACGCTGGTGGGGCTGGAGGCGCTCCGGGTGGGCGTGGAGGGCAAGGCGCTGCTGTGGCGCTCGCTGCTCGCCGTGGCCGTTCATGACACGCGGCTGCAGACGGGCCGCCTCGCCGAGCTGCTGGAGCGGTCCGGTCAGCAGCTCACGGCCCTGGACTCGCTGCACTCCCGGGCCGCCTCGGCGCTGATCTCGGCCGACGACCCGGCGTAGGCCACGTCAGGCCCATCCGCTTCGGTCGGTCGCCGGCGGGCACTCGGGAGGGGTGAGTGACCTTCCAGGTGTGCCCGAGTCGTACTGGCTGGACACCGCGCCGCCCGGCACCCCCCACCCGGCCCTGACCTCGGACCTGGAGGTCGATGTCGCCGTGGTCGGCGCGGGCATCGCGGGGCTGAGCACCGCATGGGAGCTGACCCGCGCCGGGCACCGGGTGGCGGTGCTGGAGGCGGACCGGATCGCCGCGGGTGTCACCGGCCACACCACCGCCAAGCTCACGGCGCTGCATGGGCTCATCTACGACCGGCTGCGCCGCACCCGTGGCCCGGAGGGCGCACGGATGTACGCGCGGTCGCAGTCCGACGCCGTCGAGCGGGCGGTGGCGATCACGGCCGAACTCGGTATCGACTGCGATCTGGAGCACGTCCCGGCCTACACGTACACCGAGGACCCGGCGCGCACGGACACCATCCGCGCCGAGGTGGACGCCGCCTATGAGGCGGGGCTGCCCGCCTCGTATGTGACGGAGACCGGGCTGCCCTACCCGGTCGCGGGCGCGATCCGGGTCGAGGGAGGGGCGCAGTTCCATCCGCGCGGCTACCTCCTCGCGCTCGCCGAGGATCTGCGCGCCCACGGCGGGCGGATCCACGAGCACACCCGCGCCACCGGCCTGGTGGAGGGCGCCCCCTGCCGCGTCACCACGCAGAGCGGGGCGGTGGTGACGGCCGGGGACGTGGTGATCGCCACCCACTATCCGGTGTTCGACCGGGCGCTGCTGTTCACCCGGCTCTCGCCGCGCCGCGAACTCGTCGTGGCCGCGCCTCTCCCCGCCGAGCGGGACCCCCGGGGCGCGTACATCACGCCGGAGAATCACACCCGATCGGTGCGCACCGCGCCGTACGGCGACGGGAAGCGGCTGCTGATCGTGACCGGGGAGTCCTTCACACCCGGCACCGGGGACACCCACGAGCGCTTCGAGCGGCTGGCCGGCTGGACCCGGGAGCGCTTCCCCGGCGTGGAGATCACCCACCGCTGGGCCGCCCAGGACAACGACCCCACCGACAGCGTGCCGATGGTCGGCCCCTTCCACCCCGGCGCGCGCCACACCTATGTCGCGACGGGCTTCGCCGGGTGGGGCCTGAGCGGCGGCATCATGGCGGGCCGGCTGCTCACGGCGCTCATCTGCGGTGAACGGCCGCCGTGGGCCGGGCTGTACGACCCGCGGCGACTGCGGGCCGTGCTGCGCGAGGCCCCGGCGCTGCTCGGCCACCAGGCCCAGGTCGGGCGGCATTTCATCGGCGACCGGCTGAGCGCCCCGCAGGCCGGCTCGGTCGACCGGATCGCCCCGGGCACCGGGGCCCTGGTCCGTGTGAACGGGCGGCACTGCGCCGTGTACCGGGACGAGGACGGCACGGCCCACACGGTCTCGGCCCGCTGCACTCATCTGGGCTGCCTCGTCGCGTTCAACGCCGCCGAGCGGGCCTGGGAGTGCCCCTGCCACGGCTCCCGCTTCGGAACCGACGGCCGGGTGCTCCAGGGCCCGGCCAACCGGCCCCTGGAGCAGCGCGACCTCTGATCCCCGCGACGCCTGCCCCCGCTGATCCCCGCGACGCCTGCCCCCCGCGGCATCCGCCCGGCGACCTCTGACGAGAAACGCACATGGCCTCGGGCCATGGGGGTACATGCGTTGGCGTCACCTCTCCGGCTGAGAAAGGACCACTGCCGTGCTGATGGCCCACCCGGTCGTACTTCAGAACCTCATCGAGCAGTACGAGACGCTGCGGATGCTGCACGCCGAATCGGGCGGCACCGAGGTACGACAGCGGATGGACGACCTCGCCTACACCCTGTGCGTCTCCACCGGGACGCGGGATGTGGACGCCGCCCTCATCGCCGCCCGGCACCGGCTGCCCGGCGCCCGCGTGGAGGACGACTCGGCCCTCACGGCCGGGGCGGGCACATCGGGCGGCTGAAGCCCGCCGCGCCACCCACGGTGGAGGCGCCGCCGCCGGATCAGCCCTCGATCCCCTGAGCCAGCTCGGCGAGGTCCATGGTCTGGTTGGCGGGCGGCGCCTTCACCGTGACCGGCTCATTGAGGCCGGAGAAGGTGATGGTCATGTCGAGCGGGCCCTTGTTCCCCTCGCCGCGCATCCGGAACCGCTTGGTGTGGCCGTCCGGGTCGATCCACATGTCCATGGACAGCCGGTCGACCCCCATCTCCTCGTACGCCTTGAGGCTCTTCTCGCGGCGCTTGCGGGTCGCCGCGTCCTCGCCCTCGAGGCTCTCGCGCATCTGGGGGACGGTGATGGTGCCCCGGTAGTGCGTCGTGCGCACCCCGTCGATGGTCTCCTCGCCAACCCGCTTCACATCGTCGGCGCCGGAGAGGAAGGCCGAGTCGTCGGCCGGGTTCTTGTCGGCCTGGCGGGAGAACGAACCGCCGCCCAGCGCGCCGGTCGCCTTCTCGCCCAGGGCCGAGAGGTCCAGCTTGAGCCAGCTCTTCCCGTTCAGCTCGCCGGCGGCCTCCTTGCCCCCGTCGAGGTACATCGCCCCGTCGACCATCCGGATCTCCACCGCCGCGTCGGTGCCCTGGCCCACCGCGCGCATCGTCATCCGGACCGCGACGGGCTTGGTGCTCATCGCCGCCTCGCCCTCGATCCGCCCGTCCTCGGGGGTGCGCCCGGTCATCCGGTAGCGGAACGAGGTGAGCTTCTCGCTCTTCTTCGCGGCCGCCCGCACGGCCGCCGCCGGGGCCATCCGCACCTGCTCCGAGGACTTCTCCCCCGCCTTGCCCTCCGGCTTCCCGTCCGCCCCGGACGAACCGCAGCCGACCGCACAGCCGCAGAGCAGCACGGCGGCGAGCATGGCACCGGCCGCGCGAGTGCCTCTGCCATGTCCCCCATATACGCCCATGGCCATATATCCCACCCCTTGCAGAACTTCTGTTCGTTTCTCTGTGATCCGGGACAGTACCAGCGGTGGGCGACAGCTACCCGTGGGCGTGGACCGGGGGCAAGGGGCCGTCGTGGCGTTCGAGGGCGACGCGGGTGAGTTGGCCGGTGCACCCCTGGGCGAGCCGCGAGGTGCCGATGCCATGGCCGGCGGCGTTGGGGTTGCCGTGGACGCAGGTGGCCACCTCGAGGGCGGAGGGGGCCCACCAGGCGCCCGTGGCGAGCTGGACCACTCCGGGCCGTACCGCGTCGCTGATCACCACTCCGGCCAGGCAACTGCCGACGGCGCTGCGGATCAGCGCGTCGCCGTCCCGCAGCCTCAGCGTCGCGGCGTCCCGCGGGTGCAGCCGGACCGGCTCGCGGCCCGCGACCTTCGACGACGCGCTCAGCTCACCGTGGTCGAGTTGGCTGTGCAGCCGGGTGGCGGGGTTGTTGGCGACGAGGTGAGAGGGGTAGGGGTCAGGGTGCTCGGCATCCGGCTCCGGGTCCGGGTCCGGATCCCCGCGCAGCGTGTGCCGACCCCTCTTACCGTGGGCATACTTGAAGGCGCGACCATTGGTTCACTCTCCGCCAAGGGCGCCACGGTGGATCGTCACCCCCTTCATGCGCCCATGGCGGAAGATCCGGGGCAAGGGTTGAGATGACACCATGACGCGACCGGACACCCCGCGGGACGAGCGGTCCGTCCGGTCGGGCGATCTCCCCGGCAACGGGGCCACCGCCAAGGCCACGGTCGACGGGCACGGCATCGTCACCCAGTGGAACGAGGCGGCCCGAGGGCTGCTCGGCTACCGCCCCGCCGAGATCGTGGGCAGGGCCGCGGCCGATCTGCTCCACGACACCTCGCCCACCCGCGCCGAGGTGCTGGCCGCGCTGCGCTCCCCCTCCCCGCCCGCCCGGCTGAACGGGCGGGCCACCCTGCTGCGCCGCGATGGCTCCGCCGTGGAGCTGGGGCTGCTGGCGCACCGCCGCACCTCGGCCGCCGGGGCCCCCGAGTGGCTGGTCGTCTCCGCCCTGCCGCGCCCCGTGCACACCGTCGACGACGAGGAACTGGTGCGGCGCGCCTTCCTCCAGGGGCCCTGCACGATGGCGGTCTACGACCCCGGGCTGCGGCTGCGCTGGGCCAATCACGACCTGGAGCGGGTGATGGGCCTGGACCAGGAGGAGATGCGCGGGCTGCGGCTGCCGGAGCTCCTGCCCGGCCCCGAATCCGAGGCGGCCGAGCGGACGATGCGCCGGGTGCTGGAGACGGGCGAGCAGCGGGATCTGGATCTGACCACACCCATACCCGGCCACCCCCGCCCCCTCGCCTGGTCCAACGACTTCGCCCCGCTGCTCGACGACGAGGGCCGGGTGGCGGGCGTGATCCTGTCCGCTCATGACATGACCGGCCCGCGGACCGCCCGGCAGCGGCTGACGCTGCTCAACGAGGCCAGCGTCCGGATCGGCAGCACGCTGGACATCGACCGGACCGCGCAGGAGCTGGCCGATGTGGCCGTCCCGGCGCTCGCCGACTTCGTGACCGTCGATCTGCTGCCCACCGTGCACGACGGGGACGAACCGCGCCCCGGCCCGCCGGGCGGCCATGTGCTGCTGCGCCGAGTCGCCGCCCAGTCGGTCTTCGCGGGCTGCCCGGAGGCCGTGCTGCGGCCGGGGCAGGTGGCCGCCTACCCCGACTTCTCCCCCGCGGCCGAATGCCTGAAGGCCGAGCGGGGGATGCTGCACCGGGTCACCGACCCCGCCGTCGCCCGGTGGGCCGACGAGGACCCGGACCGGGCCGCCATGACCCGCCGGTTCGGGTTCCATTCGACGATGGCCGTTCCGATGCGGGCGCGCGGTGTCACCCTCGGCGTGGCCACCTTCTCCCGGCACCGCCGCCCCGAGCCGTTCGAGCAGGACGATCTGCTGCTCGCCGAGGAGATGACGGCCAGGGCCGCCGTCTGCGTCGACAACGCCCGGCGGTACACCCATGAGCGGCACACCGCGCTGGCCCTGCAGCGCAGTCTGCTGCCGCGCACCCTGCCCCCGAGCGCCGCGGTGGGGCTGGCGTCCAGCTATCGGCCGGCCGACTCCCGGTCCGGGGTGGGCGGCGACTGGTTCGACGTCATCCGGCTGGCGGGCGCACGGGTCGCCCTGGTCGTCGGCGATGTGGTGGGCCATGGCGTCCAGGCGTCGGCGGCCATGGGGCGGCTGCGGACGGCGGTGCGCACCCTCGCCGACGTCGATCTGCCCCCCGATGAGCTGCTCACTCATCTGGACGACCTGATCAACCATCTCACCGCCGAGTCGGAGAGCGGCGCCGGCGATCCGGAGGCGGCCTACGCACAGCTCGGCGCCACCTGTCTGTACGCGGTCTACGACCCGGTCTCCCGCCGCTGCTCCCTGGCCCGAGCCGGGCATCCACCGCCCGTGCTGGTCACGCCCGACGGCACCGCCACCCTCCTCGACCTGCCCAGCGGACCGCCGCTGGGGCTGGGGAGCCTGCCGTTCGAGGCGGTCGACCTCGAACTGCCGGAGGGCAGCCTGCTGGCCCTGTACACCGACGGTCTGATCGAGGCCCGCGGCCAGGACGTCGACGAGGCGATCGACACCCTGCGCCGCACGCTCGCCCGGCCCGCCGACTCGCTGGACTGCCTGTGCCGGACGGTGCTGGCCAAGCTGCTTCCCGGCCACCCCACCGACGACGTCGCCCTGCTCCTGGCCCGCACCCGGGGACTGAGCACGGACCACGTAGCCACCTGGGAGCTGCCGAACGACCCGGCCGTGGTGGCCCGAGCCCGCCGGGACGCCGTGGAACGGCTGACCGCGTGGGGTTTCGAAGAGGCCGCGTTCACCGGGGAGTTGGTGGTCAGCGAGCTGGTCACCAACGCCATCCGGCATGCCACGCCGCCCATCAAACTGCGCCTGATCCACGACCGGGCGCTGATCTGCGAGGTCTCCGACGGCAGCGGTACCTCACCGCATCTGCGCCGGGCCCGCACCTTCGACGAAGGCGGCCGCGGACTGCTGCTGGTGGCCCAGCTCACCGAGAGCTGGGGCACCCGGCAGACCGCCACGGGCAAGACCATCTGGGCCGAGCTGGCCGTGCCGACGCTGTAGGAGCGTCGTGACGGAGGTTCTTCAGGGGGCCCATGGCGCGAGGCTTCACGACGGCGAGCGCCACCGGACGGCTTCACGGCAGCAGCTCCCGCCGCACGGCTTCACTACAATCGCGGAGCAACGAAGCCCCGCTCAGCAGAGGCTGAAGGCTGCCATCCATGCGTTCCCAGCACCCACGCGACACCGGCCCCCTGGCCGCGCTGAGCCCCGCCGAATCGGCCCGTCTCATGGCGGTGATCCGCGAGGCGGCGCTGAGCCGGGGACGGCTTCCGCTGCCCGCCCGCCCCGTGATCGGCGCCTCCTGGGACCGGATGCTGCGCCTGGGCCTCGACCCGGATCGCGGCCGCGCCCCGCGGCCGCTGGGCCTGGACGAGCTGGAGCTGCGGAGGCGGCAGACCCGGCTGGCCGAGGTGCTGCCCACCCTGCACAACGGGCTGCTGGAGGCGGCGGAGGCGGCCGGCCACATCATGATCATCGCCGATGCGGAGGGCCGGATCCTGTGGCTCGACGGCCATCGGGGCGTCCGCCGGCAGGCCGACGGCATCGCGCTCGTGGAGGGTTCGCATTGGGCCGAGGACGTCGCCGGGACCAGCGGAATCGGCACCGCGCTGGCCGTGAAGTCCCCCGTAAGGGTGCATTCCGCGGAGCATTTCGTGAGCGCCTTCCACACGTGGAGCTGCGCGGCCGCCCCCGTCCACGACCCGCGGGACGGACGGCTGCTGGGCGTCATCGACGTCAGCGGCCCCGCCGGGACCGCCCATCCGACGGTGCTCTCCCTGGTCACCGCGACCGCCCGGTGGGCCGAGGGCGAACTGCGCCTCGCCCACAGCCGGGATCTGGAGGGCCTGCGCGCCGTCGCCGCCCCGCTCCTGGCGCGGATCCGCGGCAAGGCCGTCGTGGTCGATCACCACGGCTGGATCGCCGGCGTCACCGGGGTGACCCCGGGCGAGCGCCGGCTGTTGCTGCCGAAGGCGCCGTACGAGGGGCCGGTCTGGCTGCCGGCGCTCGGCGCGTGCGCGGTGGAACCGCTGCCCGGCGGCCATCTGCTGCGGGTGCTGGACGGCGAGCCCGCCGAGGGGGGCGGTACGGCCGGCTGGGGCGATCTGCTGCTGGACGTACGTCATCCGCACCGCTGGACCCTGACCTTCTCGGGCCCGTCGGGCGCCTGGACGCATGAACTCAGCGCCCGCCAGGCCGAGGTGCTGCTGCTGCTCGCCGCGCACCCCGAGGGGCGGACGGCCGCACAACTGGCCGAGGACCTGTTCGGGGACCCGACGCGGACGGTGACCGTACGGGCCGCGATGTCCCGGCTGCGCGGGCGCATCGGGGCGGTGCTGGCGCACCGCCCCTACCGCATCGCCGACAGCGTCCGCATCGACGTGGCAAGCCCGGACCACCCCGCCGAACTGCTCCCCTTCAGCTCGGCCCCGGCCATCGCGCGGCTACGCCGCCCCTCTTTATGAGGCTCGGTTCGCCTCCGGAGCGCCTCGTCTCCGCCAGCTACCGCTGGGAGGTGCCCCCTGTCGACGGTCGACCGTGCTCGGTCGCCCACGCGGCGTAGCCGCAAATCGATCGCAGCCCTCGCTCCCTGCGCGCGCTCTCCCTTTCGACAGCGAC
This sequence comes from Streptomyces violaceusniger Tu 4113, assembly GCF_000147815.2. NCBI lineage: Bacteria > Bacillati > Actinomycetota > Actinomycetes > Kitasatosporales > Streptomycetaceae > Streptomyces > Streptomyces violaceusniger. The sequence goes on from NC_015957.1 coordinate 6,341,850, forward strand.
GCGCCCCTTCGGCTCGCCCCCAGCTACCGCTGGGAGGTGCCCCCGGCCGGTCAGCCCAAGCGCCCGGAGGCGCACCGAGCCTCAAATAGAGGGGCTTCCCGCGATCTCCTCCGGGCGGAGCACCTGGGCCAGCCGGTCGGCGGGCAGCAGGCCCTTCTCCAGGACCAGTTCGGCCACGCCGCGCCCCGTGGCGAGCGCCTCCTTGGCGATGCTGGTGGCCGCGCTGTAGCCGATGTACGGGTTGAGCGCGGTGACCAGGCCGATGGAGTTCTCCACGGAGGTGCGCAGCCGCTCGGTGTTGGCGGTGATGCCCGCGACGCACCGCTCGGCCAGCACCAGGCAGGCGGCGCGCAGATGGGTGACGCTCTCCGAGAGCGAGTGCAGGATGATCGGCTCGAAGGCGTTGAGCTGAAGCTGTCCGGCCTCGGCGGCCATCGTGATGGCGACGTCGTTGCCGATCACCTCGAAGGCGACCTGATTGACCACCTCGGGAATCACCGGGTTGACCTTGCCGGGCATGATGCTGGAACCGGCCTGCACCGGGGGCAGGTTGATCTCATTGAGCCCGGCCCGCGGGCCGGAGGAGAGCAGCCGCAGGTCGTTGCAGCTCTTGGAGAGCTTGACGGCGATGCGTTTGAGGACGCCCGACAGATGGACGAAGGCGCCGCAGTCCTGCGTGGCCTCGACCAGGTTGGCGGCGGTGACCAGTGGCAGTCCGGTGATGGCCTCGAGGTGGCGGCGGGCGGCCTCGGCGTAGCCCTTGGGGGCGTTGAGGCCGGTGCCGATGGCGGTCGCGCCGAGGTTGATCTCATGCACCAAAGTGGCGGCTTCCAGCAGCCGGCTCTGGTCCTCCTCCAGCATCACGGCGTACGCCGAGAACTCCTGGCCCAGCGTCATGGGCACCGCGTCCTGGAGCTGGGTGCGCCCCATCTTGAGGACGTCGCGGAACTCCTCGGCCTTGGCGGCGAACGCCTGACGCAGCGTCTCCATGGCCGTATGGAGCTCACGGACGGCGATGATCGTGGAGACGTTGACGGCGGTCGGGTAGACGTCGTTGGTGGACTGGCTGAGGTTGACGTCCTCGTTGGGGTGGAGGTGGGCGTAGTCGCCCTTCTCCTGGCCGAGGAGTTCCAGCGCCCGGTTGGCGATCACCTCGTTGGCGTTCATGTTGGTCGAGGTCCCGGCGCCGCCCTGGATCACATCGACGGTGAACTGGTCGTGCAGGGCGCCCCGGCGTATCTCCTGGCAGGCGGCGGCGATGGCGTCGGCCTTGGCGGAGGTGAGCAGCCCGAGGTCCTCATTGGCGCGGGCGGCGGCCTCCTTGACGGCGGCCATGGCGCTGATCAGGTGCGGATAGGCGGAGATGGAGGTGCCGGTGATGGGGAAGTTCTCGCCGGCGCGCAGGGTGTGGATGCCCCAGTAGGCGTCGGCGGGGACGTCGCGGTCGCCGAGCAGATCGTGTTCGCGGCGATAGCCGGTGGCAGTCATGGCGTGCGGTCTTCCTTGGTTCCTCGGGGAGGGTGGGAGGGTCAGGCGGCGGGCGGGGCGAGGGCGTCGGTGGGGTGCACACCGCCGACGGTGACTCCGCCGCCGTACACCGGCGTGGTGGCGAATTCGGTGAGGACACCGGGGTCGATCCCGCAGTGGGCGAGGGCCGCGGCGGTCACCGGCATCCGGGCGCGGTCCGCACCGTCGGCGATCTTCACGGCGACGGCGCGGCCGTCGGGCAGCGCCGCGATCTGTACGCCCTCGAAGCCGTCCTTGGCGATCAGGCCCGGTACGGCGCGCATCAGCCGGGCCACGTCGCGGTCGGGGCCGGACGCCATGTCCGGGTGGGCGCGCAGGGCGGCCGCGACCCGGCCCTCGGGGGTGTCCATGGCGCCCGAGGCGATCCGGGCGGCGGCCGTGGCGAGCCCGCGCAGGGAGACGGAGAACAGCGGCGCGCCGCAGCCGTCGACCGAGACCTGGGCGACGCGCTGTCCGGTGAGGTCCTCCACGGTCTCGGCGATCATCCGCTGCAGCGGATGGGCCGGGTCCAGGTAGTTCTCAAGCGGCCAGCCGCGCAGCCGGGCCGTGAGCAGCATCGCGGCGTGCTTGCCGGAGCAGTTCTGGGCGAGCCGGGTGGGCTCGCCGCCATCCCGCAGCCAGGCGTCGCGCTCGGCGGCGCCGTACGGCAGGTCGGGGACGTTGCGCAGATCGGCCTCGGTGAGCCCGGCCTGGTCGAGGATGCGGCGCGCTCCGTCCAGATGGCGCCGCAGGCCGGAGTGGCTGGCGGCGGTGAGCGACAGCAGTTCCCCGTCCAGCGGCAGCCCGGCCCGCAGCAGGGCGACGGCCTGGACGGGCTTGAGCGCGGAGCGCGGGTAGAAGGCCACGTCGATGTCGCCGGCCTGGAACTCGCCCCGGCCGTCGGCGGCCAGGACGACGACCGAGCCGTGGTGGACGCCCTCGATGACCCCGCCGCGTACGACATGGGCGAGCGGCACATGGCGGGGTTCGCGGCGGGCGGGGGGCTCGGCCGGGGTGCGGCGGGTCGCGTCGAGGGTCCGTCCGAGGGGGGTGTTCATGGTGGTGCTCTCGTGGTCGGGGGTGTTCACGGGGTGGGATTCCTCCAGGAGGTGGTGGAGGGGCAGGGCGGCCGAGGGGTGGCCTCGGCCGCGCGGAGAAACGATTCCTCAGTGTGAGTTCACCGGTGTGAGTTCACCGGTGTGAGTTCACCGGCGGGGGCTCACCGGTGTGGGCTCACCGGGGGTCCTTCATCCGGCCGCGGGACGCGAACCAGCCGATGACCAGCGCCGCCAGGATCGCCGGAAGCGCCATCACAGTGAGTCGGCTGGGTCCGCCGTCCGCCCACATCAGGACGAGGACGGAGGCCAGGAAGCCCAGGGTGACGATCTCGGTGTACGGGGAGCCGGGGAGCCGGTAGCCGGGGCGGGTGAGCTGGCCGGCCTGGGCGCGCCGCCAGAACAGCAGATGACAGAGCATGATCACGGCCCAGGTCGAGAGGATGCCGATCGCGGCGAAGTTGAGCACGATCTCGAACGCCTTGTCCGGCATCACATAGTTCAGGCCCACGCCCAGCACACAGAAGAAGGCGGTGAGGAGGATGCCTCCGTAGGGCACCTGGGTACGGCTCATGACGCCGGTGAACTTGGGCGCGGAGCCGGACATCGCCATCGAGCGCAGGATCCGGCCGGTGGAGTAGAGACCGGAGTTGAGGCTGGACATCGCGGCGGTGAGCACGACGAGGTTCATCACGCCGCCGGCCGCCGGGACACCGATCTTGGACAGCACGGTGACGAAGGGGCTCTGGTCGCCCGAGTAGGAGTCGGAGGGCAGCAGCATCGAGAGCAGCACCACGGAGCCGACGTAGAACAGGCCCACGCGCCACATGATGGAGTTGATCGCCTTGGGCATGATCTTCTCGGGGTTCTCGGTCTCACCGGCGGCCACGCCGACCAGTTCCACGGAGGCGTAGGCGAAGACGACGCCCTGGATGACCAGCAGCATCGGCAGCGCACCGTGCGGGAAGACGCCGCCGTGGTCGGTGATCAGGCTGGGGCCGGTGCTGTTGCCGGCCACCTGCTCACGGGTGACCAGCAGGAAGATGCCGATCGCCATGAAGACGACAAGCGCGCCGACCTTGATGATCGCGAACCAGAACTCCATCTCGCCGAAGATCTTCACCGAGATCAGGTTGACCGTGAGCACCACGGCGAGCGCGATCAGGGCGATCACCCACTGCGGGATCTCGGTGAACATCCCCCAGTAGTGGGTGTAGGTCGCCACGGCCGTGATGTCGGCGACGCCGGTGGTGGCCCAGTTCAGGAAGTACATCCAGCCCGCGACGAAGGCGCCCTTCTCGCCGAGGAACTCACGGGCGTAGGAGACGAACGCCCCGGAGGACGGCCGGTGCAGCACCAGCTCGCCCAGGGCGCGCACCACCAGGAAGGCGAAGATGCCGCAGACCGCGTACGCCACGGCCAGTGACGGCCCGGCGTCCTTGAGCCGCCCGCCGGCGCCGAGGAAGAGGCCGGTGCCGATCGCGCCGCCGATGGCGATCATGTTGACATGCCGGGCCTTGAGGGACTTGCTGTAACCGGCGTCGCCCGCGTCCACATGCACGGGGTGCCCGGCCTGCTGCTGTTCGCGGTCTTCTTGCCGGAGGGACTGCTCGCTCACGCCTGCTGTCCGCCTTCCGTCGGTACTGTCGTCCGGTCGTCCGCCGTGGCGGGCCGCACGATGGAGGTCAGGGTGGTCTCCACGCGTTCGAGGTGGTGGGTCATCGCTTCCACCGCGTCGTGCTCGGACCCGTCGGCGAGCGCCTCGACGATCGCCCGGTGTTCTCGGTTGGACTGCTCTCGGCGGCCGCCGAGCTCGTTGAGAAATGCCGACTGCCGGGCCAGGGCATCGCGGATCTCCTCGATGACCCGACGGAAGACCGGATTCCGGGCCGCCTGGGCGACGGCGAGATGGAACAGCGTGTCCATCGCCACCCATGCGGTGGTGTCGGTCTCCCGCTCCATCCGATCCAGCAGATGGGACAGGTGGTCGAGGTCCTCGGCGGAGCGGCGCAATGCCGCGTAGCCCGCCACCGGGATCTCGACGTGCCGGCGCACCTCCAGGAGGTCACTTGCGGCGTAGTCGCCGAAGGTGGGATCCTCCACCGGCCCGCTGGAGATGACGAAGGTTCCCTTGCCGGTGCGTGAGGCGGTCAGCCCCATGGTCTGCAGGGCCCGCAGGGCCTCGCGGAGCACCGGTCGGCTGACCTCCAGACGACGGCACAGCTCCGCCTCGGAGGGGAGTTTGTCCCCCACCGCGTAGTCGCCGCGCTCGATCGCCTCGCGGAGATGGGTGAGAACCGCTTCCATCGCGCTGATGCGGCGAGGGAAGTCGAATCCTGAACCACCTGTCTGGCTGTCTGACAAGTTCACGCGGTGATCCTCAGGCGTACACCGGAGGGTTGTCAAGGGTCGACTTTCCCCTCCTCGCCGACCGTTCTGTGTTGATATGGGGCATTCATCCCGAACGTCGAAGACCGTTGAGCCCGCGGCCGACGGCCAAGGCGCGGCGTCCGGGACCGTTCCACCGAGCCGGATTCAGGAGCCGAGAGCACCATGCGCCACCGCCTCACCACCGCCACCGCGACCCTTCTCCTGCTGTGCGGCCCGGCCGCCGCGGGCTGCGGGGGCGAGGCGGACCCGGACCGGGTCGGCGTGGTGCTGCCGCTGCTGACCTCGCCCTTCTGGGAGGCGTACAACGACGACATCCCGAAGCAGGCCGCCAAGGCGGGCGTGCGGATCCTGCCGACGGTCAACTCCAATAACCAACCGGGCAAACAGATCACCGATATCGACAATCTGCTGGCCCAGGAGGTCAAGGGCCTGGTCGTCTCCCCGGTCGACTCCGCCGCCGTCGGCCCCGGGCTGAACGCCGCCCGGCGCGCCCATGTGCCGGTCGTCGCCGTCGATGTGGCCCCCGACCGGGGCAAGGTCGCCATCGTGGTACGGGCCGACAACCGGGCGTTCGGCGTCAAGGCCTGCCGGAGCCTCGGCCGGGCCGTGCGGCGGGGCACGGTGGTGCAGATCCAGGGCGATCTGGCCTCGGTCAACGGCCGGGACCGCACGGCCGCCTTCGACCGCTGCATGGCGCGGCACTACCCGGACATCAAGGTCCTGGACATCCCCGCGGCCTGGCAGGCGGAACGGGCGGCGGCCGGTCTGGAGGCCCTCTACAGCGCCCACCCCGGCATCAAGGGCATCTACCTCCAGGCCGGCGGTGTCTATCTGGCGCCCACCCTGCACACCCTCCAGAGCCACCACGCCCTGGCCCCGGTGGGCCGCCGGGGCCACATCACCATCGTCTCCAACGACGGTATCCCGCAGGAGCTGGCCGCGATCCGCAAGGGTCTCATTGACGCCACCGTCTCCCAGCCGGCGAACCTCTACGCCGTCTACGCCATGCGCTACATCAAGCAGGCCATGGCCGAGAAGCCCTTCAAGCCGGGGCCGACCCGCCACGACAGCACCATCGTCCGGCTGCCCGGCGGCAATCTGGAGGATCAGCTCCCCGCCCCGCTGGTGACCCGGGCCAATGTCGACAACCGCTCCCTGTGGGGCAACCAGGTATGACCGAGGAGCCGCCCCCGCCGGCCGAGGCGCGCGGGATCAGCGCACTCGTCGTCGCACGGCTCACCACCAGGGAGGCGCGAAAGTCATAGTATTAAGGGAAATGTATCCGCAGATGGGACGGGTGCGATGGCCATCCCCGAGGGAATCGTGCCGACCGAGACGCATGTCCCGTTCGACATGGCGGATGCGGCCTCGGCGCTGATCGACGCCACGGGGATCATCATCGGCTGGACCCCGGCGGCGGAGAGACTTCTCGGCTATCCGGCGGCCGACGCGATGAAGCAGCCGGCCAGGATGCTCCTGGCGACACCCGAGGACGCGGCGCAGGCCGAGGCGATCGGCTCATGGTGCCAGGCGCACGACGGCTGGGGCGGCCTGGGGCGGCTCCGGCACCGGGACGGCCACCGGATCGAGGTGGGGCTGCGGATCTCCGCGATGCGCAATCCGGGCGGCGATGTCTCCTGGCTGGTCTCCGGGATCGATGTGGGCTCCATCCCGACCTGGGCGCTGAGCGGCTCGCTGCTCCAGGCGTTCCTCACCCGGTCGCCGGTCGGGATGGCCGTGCTCAGCCCGGATCTGCGGTATGTGTGGATCAACGACACGCTGGAGCGCTACGGCGGGTTGCCCCGCGAGGAGCGGATAGGGCGCCGGATGGCGGACTGCCTGCCGGGGCTGAACACCGAGGCGCTCGAAGCGCAGCTTCGGCAGGTGCTGGAGACCGGCAGGCCGGTGATCGACTACGAGTACCGGGGCTGGACTGTGGCCCAGCCCCACCGCGAGCACGCGTACTCGACCTCCTTCTTCCGCCTGGACAACGCCGAGGGCCGTCCGGTGGCCGTGTGCCACATGGTCATCGACGTCACCGACCGCTGGCGGGCCCGGGAGCGGCTGGCCCTGCTCAACGAGGCCGGCGCACATATCGGCAGCACCCTGGACGTGATGCGCACCGCCGAGGAGCTGGCCGACTTCGCGGTGCCGCGGCTCGCCGACTTCGTCACCGTCGATCTGCTGGACTCCGTACTGCGCGGCGAGGAGCCCCTGGAGGCCCCCGGCGACACCCTGCCCGCCTTCCGCCGCGCCGGTCAGGCATCGATCCGGGAGGGCTGCCCGGAGTCCATCGCGCGGCCCGGGGACGCGGTCGCCGTCTCCCCCACGTCCCCCTTCGCCTGCTGTTTCTTCTCCGGGGAGGCCCTGCTCGACCCCGTGATGGACAGCTCCATCAGCGCCTGGTCCGGGGACGATCCGGCGCGGACGGCGAAGGTGCGCGAGTTCGGGATGCGGTCGCTGATGGTGGCGCCGATCGGGGCGCGCGGCGCCATCCTGGGCGTGGCCTCGTTCGTGCGCTCCCGCCATCCTGACCCGTTCGAGGAGGACGATCTGCTGCTCGCCGAGGAGCTGGTCGCGCGGGCCGCGCTGAACCTCGACAACGCCCGCCGCTACAGCCGTGAGCACGCCGCCGCGCTGGCCCTGCAGCGCAGTCTGCTGCCGCACGCCCTGAGCGGCGGCCAGGCCGTCGAGGTGGCCTCGCGCTATCTCCCCACGGACGCGCGCAACGGAGTCGGCGGCGACTGGTTCGATGTGATCCCGCTGTCCGGTGCCCGGGTGGCGCTGGTGGTCGGCGATGTGGTCGGGCACGGCATCAACGCCGCGGCCACCATGGGGCGATTGCGCACCGCCGTGCACACGCTCGCCGATATGGACCTGCCGCCCGAGGAGTTGCTGGCCCACCTCGACGACCTGGTCATCCGGCTCACCGAGGAGGAGAGCGGGCAGGAGGGCGTGGCGGCCGCGGTGCTGGGTGCCACGTGTCTGTACGCGATCTACGACCCGGTCACCCAGCGGTGCACGATGGCGCGGGCGGGACACCCGACCCCCGCGATCGTGGACCCCTCGGGCGAGGTCTCCTTCCCCGCGCTGCCCGCCGGTCCCCCGCTGGGCCTCGGGTCGCTGCCGTTCGAGTCGGCGGAGCTGGCGCTGCCCGCCGGAAGTCTGATCGCCCTCTACACCGACGGGCTCATCGTGACCTGCAACCAGGACATCGACGTCGGTCTCGGCCGGCTGAGCAACGCCCTCGGCCAGGCCGCGCTGCCGCTGGAGGAGCTCTGCTCCACGGTGATCGACGCCCTGCTGACCTCGCCGCAGACCGACGATGTGGCCCTGCTGCTGGCCCGTACGCGCGCTCTGGGCACCGGACATGTCGTCTCCTGGGACCTGCCCTGCGATCCGGCCGTCGTCGCCAGCGCCCGCTCCCTGGCCATGCGCCAGCTCGCCGAATGGGGTCTGGAGGAGGTGATGACGACCACGGAACTGATCGTCAGCGAACTGGTCACCAACGCCATCCGCCATGGCATCGGCCCCATCCGGCTACGGCTGATCCGGCACGACGTGCTGATCTGCGAGGTCGCCGACACCAGCAGCACCTCACCGCGGCTGCGCCACGCCCGCACCACCGACGAGGGCGGCCGCGGGCTGTTCCTCGTCGCCCAGCTGACCCGCCGCTGGGGGACCCGCTACACCGAGGGCGGCAAGCTCATCTGGGCCGAACAAGACCTCCCGGAACCGGCATGAAGCACGCTCCGGCGCACCCCCGCCCTGTTCATGATCGGCTGACTCCCGCACACTGGCCCTGTGCCAACAGGAGGGGGGCGCCCGAGGTGCGGAGGCCGGTCGGCGGCGGGGATCTGTGGGGGCGGCGGCTCGCCTCCCCGTGGTGGCGCGGCGCGATGGCGCTGCTGGCGGGCGCGCTGCCCGCACTGGCCTTTCCCGAGCCCTCGCTGTGGTGGTGGGCGTATGTCGCGCTGGTGCCCTGGCTGCTGCTGGTGCGCGCGGCGCCCACCGCACGCCGCGCGATGCTGGACGGCTGGCTCGGCGGCGCCGGGTTCCTGCTCGCGGTGCACCACTGGCTGATGCCGAGCCTGCATGTGTTCATCGTGATACTGGCGCTGCTGCTGGGGCTGTTGTGGGTGCCCTGGGGGTGGCTGACACACCGGCTGCTGCACGGCCGCCCGGGCCCCGGGCGGGTGGCGGCGGCGCTGGTGCTGCTGCCGTCCGTATGGCTGATGGCCGAGCTGGTCCGGTCCTGGCAGTACCTCGGCGGGCCCTGGGGGCTGCTGGGCGCGAGCCAGTGGCAGGTGGCGCCCGCGCTGCGGCTGGCCTCGGTGGGCGGGGTATGGCTGCTCGGCTTTCTGCTGGTCGTGGTGAATGTCGCGGTGGCCGTGCTGATCGCGGTGGCCCGGGCCCGTACGGTGGCGCTGGCCGGGCTCACGGCGTGCGGCGCGGCGGCGGCCGGGGCGTGGGCCTGGGTGCCGCAGGCCAAGGTGCCCGGGACGGTACGGATCGCGGTGGTGCAGCCGGGGGGCATCCAGGGGCCGGGGCCGCGCTTCGAGCGCAGCGCGGAGCTGACCCGGCAGTTGGCCGACCGCCATGTCGATCTGGTGGTGTGGGGCGAGAGCAGCGTGGCCCAGGATCTGACCACCCATCCGGAGTTGGGCCGGCGGCTGGCCGGGCTGTCCCGGACGGTCGGCGCGGATCTGCTGGTCAACGTGGACGCGCGGCGCGGCGATATGCCCGGGATCTACAAGAGCTCGGTGCTGATCGGGCCGAACGGCCCGACGGGGCAGCGCTACGACAAGATGCGGCTGGTCCCCTTCGGGGAGTACATCCCGGCCCGGCCGCTGCTGGGCTGGGCCACCTCGGTGGGCAAGGCGGCCGGTGAGGACCGCCACCGGGGCACCGAGCCGGTGGTGATGAAGCTCCCGGATGCCCTGCGGATCGGGCCGCTGGTGTGCTTCGAGTCGGCGTTCCCGGACATGAGCCGGAACCTGGCGCGGGACGGGGCGCAGGTGCTCGTCGTCCAGTCCTCGACCTCGACCTTCCAGGGGAGCTGGGCGCCCGAGCAGCATGCCTCGCTGGCCGCGCTGCGCGCCGCCGAGACCTGGCGGCCGATGGTGCATGCCACGCTGACCGGGGAGAGCGCGGTGTTCGGGCCGCGCGGCGAGCCGGTGGGGCAGCGGATGTCCACCAATGCCGGCGCGGCCACCGTCTACACGGTGCCGCTGGGGCAGGGCACGAGCCCGTATGTGCGGATCGGGCCCTGGCCGGTGTACGGGGCGATGGCGGCGCTCGCCGTCTTCTGCGCGGCCGAGGGGGGCCGGGCGCTCAGACGGCGGACGGGCCGGCCGTCGGATCAGGGGACGGACCGTTCGTCGGACCAGCGGACAGACCAGCCGACTCCAGCGCGCCCCTGACGACCCGTTCGCACAGCTCATGGGTGCGCAGCGCGTCCTCGGCGCCGATCCGCCGCCCGGAGCGCACCGCCTCCAGGAAGGCGTCGGTGATCTGCTCGATCCCGCGCTGCCGCGCCACCGGCACCCAGTCGCCCCGGCGGCGCACTCTCGGCTGGCCCTTGTGGTCGATGACCTCGGCGAGGTTGAGCACCTGCCGCTTGGTGTCCTGGCCGGAGACCTCCAGGACCTCCTCGGTGGAGCCGCTCATCCGGTTCATCACGCCGAGCGCGGTGAATCCGTCCCCGGACAGTTGCAGCAGCACATGGTGTATCAGCCCGTCGCGGATCCTGGCGCGCACATCGATGTGGTCGACCGGCCCGGGCGCGAGGAAGCGCAGCGTGTCGACGACGTGGATGAAGTCGTCCAGCACCAGGGTGCGCGGGTCCTCGGCGAGGCCGACGCGGTTCTTCTGCAGCAGGATCAGATCGCGCGGATGGTCCAGGCACTGCGCGTAGCCGGGCGCGTAACGCCGGTTGAAGCCGACCATCAGGCTCACCCCGCGCTCCTCGGCGAGCCGCACGATCCGCTCGCTGTCGGCGAGGTGGTACGCGAGCGGCTTGTCGACGTAGGTGGGCACCCCGGCCTCGATCAGCCGGGTGACGAGGTCGGCGTGGGCGTCGGTCGGGGCGTGCACGAAGGCGGCGTCGAGCCCGGCCGCGAGCAGCGAGTCGAGGTCGGCGTGGCGCTGGGCGTCCGGGACGCGATAGGTGTCGGCGACCCGCTGGAGGGTGGCGGGGGTGCGCGTGGACAGATGCGGCTCCAGGCCGGGGCGGGCCATGAGCACGGGCAGATACGCCTTCTGCGCGATGTCGCCGAGCCCGACGCAGCCGACCCTCATCTGTGCTCCCCGCAATCCTCGGTCATGCCTTCCGCTGCGCCCCCGAAGGAGCCGTGCCTCCGGAAGGATACGTGCGGGTGGGCGGAGACCAGTCGGCGATGCCGTCGAAGGAGCGGAGGGCCAGACCGGGGACGAGGCGGCCGACGGCGGCGATCGCGGTATCGCGGAGGGCGACGGCCGGGGCGCTGGTGAGGGTGACCATGCGGGCGGTGCGCGCCGAGCGGCGTACCACGTCCATCGTGCGGGGCAGCCGGTCGCGGGTGTAGGCGGCCAGGGCGGCGGAGGGGTCGGCGGTGTCGGGGGTCAGATGGTGGGCGAGGACGACGGCGTCCTCGATGGCCTGGTTGCCGCCCTGCCCCATCGTGGGGGCCATCGCGTGGGCGGCGTCGCCGAGGAGGGCGACCCGGCCCCGGTGGTAGCCGGGCAGGGGCTCGGCCATGTACCGGATGTCATGGCGCAGCACGTCCTGAGGCGCGGCGGCGGCCAGTACGTCGGGGACCGGCCGGTGCCAGTCGCCGTAGAGCCGCAGCAGTTCGGACCTCTCGTCGTCGGGGGCGCGGCCGCCGGGCGGGGCGACGGCCGCCGCGTAGGCGTAGACCCGGCCGTCCTCAAGTGGCTGGGTGCCCCAGATCCGGCCCCTCCCCCAGGTCTCATGGGGCTCGAACGGCCGGTCGGGCGCGGGGATGACGACACGCCAGGTGGTGAATCCGGCGTAGCGGGGCCCGGGGTGGTCGGGGAAGAGCGCGCGGCGGACGGCCGAGTCGATGCCGTCGGCGCCGATGACGAGGTCCGCCTCGTACGCGCCGTCCTCGGTGGTGACCCGGGCCGGGCGGCCGGCGCCGCCGGGGTCGGCCAGCCGGGCGGGGGCCCCGGTGCGGACCACGCCCTCGGGGAGCCGGGAGACGAGCAGGTCGACGAGGGTGGCCCGGTGGAGGAGGACCAGCGGGCCGCCGAAGCGCTCGGCCGTCGCCGCGCTGTCCATCCGGGAGAGCCAGCGCCCGCCGGGGGTGCGCAGTCCGCCGCCGCCCCGCCAGGCGGCGAGCGCGCGAACGTCGTCGCCGAGGTCGATGGCATCCAGGGCGCGCTGGGCGTTGGGGGCGAGCGAGATGCCGGCGCCGACCGGCTCCAGGCGGGCGGCCCGCTCCAGGACGGTGAGGGACCAGCCGCGGCGGGGCAGGGCCGCGGCGGCGGTGAGCCCGCCGACTCCGGCACCGATGACGACGGCACGGGGCTGCTGCATGACTCCTCCAAGGCAACTACAGGTGTAGTACTCATCACGTTACTACATTTGTAGTGCGAGCGGCGGATGGGCTTAGGTTGGCCCCATGACCGCTGATCGAACCGCCGCCTCCGCATCGGCCGCATCCGTCGCCGCACCGGCCGCGTCCGCCGCCTCGCGTGCCGAGCTGATCGCCGACACCGCCCTGGGGCTGCTGGCCGAGCGCGGGATGCGGGGGCTGACGCACCGTGCGGTGGACGAGGCGGCCGGGCTGCCGCTCGGCTCGACCTCCAACCACGCCCGGACCCGCGCCGCCCTGCTCAAGGCGGCGGTCCGGCGGCTGGCCCAGCGGGAGGCGGAGGTACTGACGCCGGAGGAGATGCCGCGCTCCGCCGAGGCGGCGCCGGACGGCGCCGATCCGGTCGCCGAGCTGGCCGACGCGCTCTCGCTCGCCCTGCACCGCTCACTCACCGCCCAACGCGAGCTGCTGATCGCCCGCTACGAACTCGCCCTGGAGGCGACCCGCCGCCCCGAACTGCGGGAGTTCTACGACGCGACGGGGCGCGGCTTCCGGGAGCCGCTCGAGGCGATGATGACGGCGCTGGGCTCCACCGAGCCCCGGCGGCACGCGCGGTCGCTGGTCGCCTGGTGCGAGGGGCTGATGTTCAGCTCCGCCGCGGGCGCCGACCACGACGCCGTACCCGACCGCGCGACACTGCGCACCGGCTTCACGGAGCTGCTGCGCGGGATGCTGAACGAATAACGCGTGGCGGGCCGGGCGACCGGACCGCCATCATGACCGCCATGACGAGCACAGAACGCCATGAAGCGCCCCGGACCGCCGATGAACGCACCAGCCTGGAGGGGTGGCTGGACTTCCACCGCGCGACCCTCGCCCTCAAATGCGAGGGGCTGGACGACAAGCAACTGCGCGAGGCGTCGGCACCACCGTCCGAACTGACCCTGCTCGGCCTCGTACGGCATATGGCCGAGGTCGAGCGGAGCTGGTTCCGGCGGGTGTTCGCCCACCAGGACACGCCGCCGATCTGGTACAGCGAGGAGGACCCGGACGGGGAGTTCCACATCACCGACGGGGACACCGCGGAGAGTGCCTTCGCCATCTGGCGGGACGAGATCGCCAAGGCCAAGGAGGCCGCCGCGGGCCACTCCCTGGACGATGTCGTCACCCGTCCCGGCCGTGGGGACTACAACCTGCGCTGGATCTACCTGCACATGATCGAGGAGTACGCCCGCCACAACGGCCACGCCGACCTCATACGCGAACGGATCGACGGCGTCACCGGCGAATAGGCGCATATCGAGGGCGCCCCGGGGTCAGTGGGCGTGGTGGTGCTCGTGATCGTGGCCGTGGCCGTGGCCGTCGCGGTGGTCGTGGCCCGGGGGGCGTTGCGCCAGGGCGAGGGTGCGGGCGGTGACTTCGTCCGCGGCCACGGCGCACCGGCCGGCGAGCGTGTCCTCAAGGGCGGCCAGCCAGAGCCGGTAGTAATGATACGGCTCGCCGGGTGCCGCCGCGGCCTCCCAGGCCGCGATCCGGGCGATCAGCGCGGCCTGGAACTCCGGCCAGGTGAACGCGCCCGCCTCGTACAGGCTCACGGCCATGCCGAAGGCACGGCTCTCCCAGGGCTCGGCGAACACCAACTCGCCATTGGAGCGCGGCGGTGCGGCCGGGCCCTCGATGTCCAGCGGCGCGGTCATGGCGCCGCCACCTTGGCCACGCCGACCATTGCCTCCCGGGTCACCAGCGGCACGAGCTGTGCCTCGGAGAGGTGCTCGGTGCCGGCCGGACGCTCGGGCAGCACCAGCCAGCGCACCTCGCTGGTGGAGTCGTGGACGGTGATCCCTACGTCGCCGCCGAGTTCGAGGCCCATCTCGGACAGCACCGTGCGGGGCTCCTTGACCACGCGTGCGCGGTAGGCCGGGTCCTTGTACCAGCTCGGCGGCAGGCCGAGCACCGGCCACGGGTAGCAGGAGCACAGCGTGCACACCACCACATGGTGGGTGGTCGCGGTGTTCTCCACGACGACGATGTGCTCGCCCTGCGGCCCCGAGAAGCCGAGTTCCTCGATGGCCGCCGTGCCGTCCTGGAGCAGCCGCCGCCGGTACTCCGGGTCGGTCCACGCCCTGGCGACGACCTTGGCGCCGTTGAGCGGGCCCACGTTGGTCTCGTAGGTGGTGATGATCTCGTTCAGCACCTTCGGGTCGATCAGGCCCCGCTCGGTGAGCAGTTGCTCGAGCGCCTCGGTGCGCAGGGCCACGGGAGGGGCCTCATCCGGTCCGCCATCGGTGGTGGTCATGAGGTGGCCTCCAGATAGTTCTCGAACAGCTCGGCGGTGACCGCGAAGGGCTCGGCGTCGGCGCCCCACAGGTCGCGTGAGTCGAAGCGCACCGAGTAGACGTACTGCGGGTTCTCGCCCTGGAAGTGAGCATTGGTGTCCGGCAGTACGAAGGCGGGCCGGACGGCCTCGACGACTCCGGTGTGTCCCCGTGCGTAGCCCGGCAGCCGGGTGTGCCCGGGCACCGACACCGCCTTGGCCCGTACCCGCTCGCCGACAGCGAAGGCGGGCGCGGTGTCCACCGGGCGCAGCGAGCCCTCGGCCGTGGGCGCGTAGTCGGGCACGGCGGGCTCGGGGATCGGCGGCTCCTCCACGCCCTCGCCCCGCAGGTTGCGGGCGCGGGCGCGGATCGCGCCCGGCGCGAGGACGGCACTCTCGGTGAGCATCAGCTCCGCGCCGTTGAGCCAGCGCCCGTAGTAGCCGTCGTCCAGGTAGGCGGCGCGGTCCAGGCGCTCGAGCCCGTGCCGGAAGGCGTCCAGGTTGACGCCGCCGAAGGCGATACGGCTGGAGATGCCGGCCAGCGCGAAGGCCCGGCCCTGCCAGGGCTCCTCGAAGACCGGTTCATCGCGCCTCGGCGGATGAACGGGACCCCATCCCGGGGTGCCGCCCATATCAGCGATGCCGTCCATGGCACGCCTCCCCACATGACCACATAGCGGGACTATGGGCCCGAATCGTATGCGCCGGGTGTCATCCGGGCCGCGATGACGGCGCCGCGAAGGCCCCGGGACCGCACCCGAACGCTGCGATCCCGGCACCTGGGCGGCTCAGACCAGGGCGCGGCCGAGGAAGTCGCGGATGTACTCGGTGATGGGCCGCAGATGGCTTTCGAGGGCGAAGTGCCCGGAGTCGAGCAGGTGGATCTCGGCGTCGGGCAGATCCTGGCCGAACGCCTCCGCGCCCGCCGGGCCGAAGATCTCGTCGTTGGCGCCCCAGACCGCCAGCAGCGGGACCCGGGAGTCGCGGAAGTACTGCTGGACCCGCGGGTAGAGGTTCACGTTGGTGGGGTAGTCGCGGAAGAGCTTGAGCTGGATCTCGTCGTTGCCGGGCCGGTCCAGGAGCGCCTCGTCGTGCACCCAGTTGTCGGGGCTGACCAGGGTGGGGTCGGCGACTCCGTTCAGATACTGCCAGCGAATACTCTCGGCGGTCAGGGCGCCGCGCATGGGGGCCTCGGTCTCCGGTCCGGGCGCCTCGGCGTAGGCGAACACGCCGTCCCAGAACGACTTGACGAAGCCGTCGACGTAGGCGTTTCCGTTCTGGGTGATGATCGCGGTGATGCGGTCCGGGTCGCGCAGCGCGAGCCGCCAGCCGATGGGGGCGCCGTAGTCCTGTACGTACATCGCGAACCGGTCGACACCCAGGCTCTGCAGCAGACCCGAGGTGACCTGGGTGAGGGCGTCGAAGGTGTAGGGGAAGTCCTGCAGGGAGGGCATCGCCGACTGGCCGAACCCGATGTGGTCGGGGGCGATGACGCGGTACCGGTCGGCGAGTGCCGGGATCAGGTGGCGGAACATGTGCGAGCTGGTCGGAAAGCCGTGCAGCAGCACCACGACGGGCGCCTGGGGGTCACCGGCCTCCCGGTAGAAGACCTCAAGGCCATCGACGGTGGCGGTGCGGTGGTGGACTACGGTAGTCATCACTCTAACCTTTCTACGCGACTTCAGTGGTTACACGACCCAGTCGAGCACGCCGAAGCTAACCAGTCAAGATGACTTAGAGGGTTAGATTGAATCCTGAGTTGAATCCGGGGCCACCGTCTCCGTACGGCGGGGCCCTGATTCAAGCCTCCGCCCGCCCGCGGCCGTCGGCCAGTGCGGTCGGCACCGAGGCGCCACCACCGCATGGCCGCCCGGCACAGGGACCCGAGACCCGGCACACCCGCTCGCACGCTGCGCTAACCTGTCACATGAGGCAAAACGGTTAGGACGTGTCATGGTGACCACGAAGGAGCAGCAGGACACGCTGCTGGAACTCCTCAACAGCACACCGGTGGTCCGCGGGGTCGTCCAGGACCAGTTGGCGGATCCGGAAACGGCGAGGCCCTGGCAGCAGGCGCACGGCGGCAGCGGCACCCCAGAGGAACACGCCTGGCTCCTGCGGGCGCGGGACGCGCTGCAGGACGTGGTGCGCGGCGGCCGGCCGGCCGCTTCACTGGCTCCGCTCCTCGACGGGGTCACCTCCCGCCCGGGGGTCTCCTCCGAGGGGGTGTCCTGGGAGCTCGACGCTTCGGAGGAGCGCCGGATGGCGGTGGAGGCGGTGCTGGCCTGGAGCGCGCTGCGGGAGACGATGTCCGGGCGGCTGCGGCCGTGCGCCAACCCGGAGTGCCGGCGCTTCCTCCTCGACCGCAGCAAGACCAACAAGGCCCGCTGGTGCTCGATGGCGGTCTGCGGCAACAGGATGAAGGCCAGGCGCCACTACCAGCGCACCCGCGACGGAGCGGCCGAGTAGCCGTCGCCACGGCAGCAGCGGCAGCGGCAGCGGCAGCGGCAGCGGCAGCGGCAGCGGCAGCGGCCGGAGCCTCCGGTCTCTGGTCGGCCTCTAGTCCTCGACGGCGCCCTCCAGAGCCAGCGTCAGCCGCAGGATGGCGGCTCGTACCCCGTCGCCGTACGGGTCCTCGCCGAGCGCACCGGCGGCCGCCCGCGCCAGCGCCAACTGGCCCCGGGCCGCCTCCTCCTGGCCCAGCTTCAGATAGCCGCTGGCCACATTGAGGTGGAGAGAGGGGAAGAACGCACGCGGCGCCAGGGCCCCGGTGAGCCCGTCGGCGGCGGCGAGCGCCCGCAGGTTCCAGATCAGCTCGTCGAGCGGATCGTCCTGGGTGTCGGCCAGATAGTGGGCCAGGGCGCAGCGGTGGAAGGGGACGCCGTCCCGTTCGATCTCCTGCCACAGCGCGGCGAGGCGATTGCGCGCCTCCTCCCGGTCACCGCCCCGGTGCAGCATGACCGCCTGCCCGATCCTGGTCAGTACGGCATCGCCCTTGGGCGCCTCCCGCTGCGCTTCCGTCATCGCGGCCTCCCGTCCTTCGAGCGGAGCTAGGGGGTCTCCTGCGGATCATGCACCGTTCGTCCGGCCCCGTTCGGCGTGTCGTGGTTCGGCGGGGTTCCGGGGGTGTCGTCCTTCGGCGCGCCGTAGCGGCGGGCCAGTTCGGCGACGGCGCAGGCGACGGCCGACCGCAGCTCGGGCGGCCCCAGCACCTCGGCATCGGTGCCCAGCCGCAGCATGTCGTGGACCGCGACCGGCAGCGACTCCACGGGGAGGACGACACGCCGGCGCCCCCGGTCGTCGGGCGGACCCGCCGCGGCCACCGCCTCCGCGCCCACCGCCCCGAACTGCATCGGGACCAGCTTCACCCCGCGTTCGGAGAGCAGGAGTTCGGCCTCGCCCTGGAACCGCGAGGACTCCAGGCGGCGGGACGACTCCTCCCAGTAGGCGGCGAGGTCGAACCCGGCGGGCCGTTCGAAGACGTCCTCCAGCACCTCGGCGGCGAGGATCCGGGAGACCCGGTAGCTGCGCACGGTGTCCTCGACCCTCGCCACCAGGTACCAGATGCCGCCCTTGAGGATGAGGCCCAGCGGGCACAGCTCCCGCCGCACCTCGCCGCGCCAGCGGCGGTAGTGCACCCGCAGGACCCGCAGCTCCCATACGGCCTCGGCGGCCGCCGCCAGATGGGGCACCGGCTCGGCGTCCCGGAACCAGCCCGGCGCGTCGAGGTGGAAGCGCTCCTGGATGCGGCGGGAGCGCTCCCCCAGCTCGGCTGGGAGCGCGGCCCGCAGCTTGAGCTGGGCCGTGGCGAGGTCGGCGCCCAGGCCCAGCTCGGCGGCCGGGCCCGGCATCCCGGCGAGGAAGAGCGAGTCGGCCTCGTCACCGGTGAGCCCGGTCAGCCGGGTGCGGTAACCGTCGAGCAGCCGGTAGCCCCCGGCCGGGCCGCGGTCGGCATACACCGGCACACCGGACGCGCTCAGCGCCTCCACATCGCGGTAGACGGTGCGTACCGAGACCTCCAGCTCGGCGGCGAGCTCGGGCGCGGTCATCCGGCCCCGGTTCTGCAGCAGCAGAAGCAGCGAAAGAAGGCGGTCGGCGCGCATGCGGTCCATTGTGGCCGCCGTACCTGACAAAAGATGTCAGGTACGGCGGCCAGAGTGGCTTCCACAGCCGGTCGACAGCCGATCCGGCCCCTGATCAGCCCCTGACGGCCCCTGAAAGGACCCGCCATGACCACGCACACCACCGGGCACTTCACCTACGCCGACTGGAAGGAGACCGCCCTCGAAGAGGCCGAGGACGGCGGCGCGAAGCTGGCCCAGGCCGTGGTGACGAACGCCTTCTCGGGCGGCATCGAGGCACCCCGGACGACCTGCAATTACGCGATCACCTATCTGTCCGACAAGACCGGCGTCTGCTGCGGCTACGAGCTGCTGACCGGCACCCTCGACGGGCGCGCGGGCAGCTTCGTCGTACTGCAGCACGGTAGCTGGGGCGAGGACGCCACCGTCCACTGCACCTTCGAGGTGGTGCCCGGATCCGGCACCGGCGAGCTGGCCGGGCTCACCGGATCGGGCACCTTCGCCGCCGTACGCGGGGAGACCGAGATCCCCTACAGCTTCGACTACACCCTCTAGCCGTGTCGTCCGGTCAGGCGCCGAGGTCCGGGATCCGCCAGTCGATCGCAGTGTGTCCCTGGGCCTTGACCGCCTCGTCGATATGAGTGAAGGGGCGCGAGCCGAAGAACTTCTTCGCCGACAGCGGGGACGGGTGCGCCCCCTTCACCACCGCATGCCGCGACGCGTCGATCAGCGGCAGTTTCTTCTGGGCGTAGTTCCCCCAGAGCACGAAGACGGCCGGATCGGGACGCGAGGCCACCGCGCGGATCACCGCGTCGGTGAACTTCTCCCACCCCTTGCTCTTGTGGGAGTTGGCCTCGCCGCCCCGGACCGTCAGCACCGCGTTGAGCAGCAGCACACCCTGCCGCGCCCACGGCATCAGATAGCCGTTGTCGGGCACCGGGTGGCCGAGCTCCTCCTTCATCTCCTTGAAGATGTTCCGCAGGGACGGCGGGGTCTTGACGCCCGGCCGCACCGAGAAGCACAGACCGTGGCCCTGACCCTCGCCGTGGTACGGGTCCTGCCCGAGGACGAGCACCTTCACCTGGTCGAACGGCGTGGCCTCCAGAGCGGCGAACACCTCCTCGCGCGGCGGGTACACCGGCCCCTTGTCCCGCTCCTCCTCGACGAACTCGGTGAGCTCCTTGAAATAGGGCTTCTCCAGCTCCTCGCCGAGGACCCCGCGCCAGGACTCGGGCAGCACATAGGGCACGTCTACAAACCTCCGGTCGTGTTCCGTCTACGGCACAGAACCTACCGGCGGCCGCTGACAACGCCTCATGTCGACCGGGCACCGGCCTGCGGTGCCCATGGCGCGGAGTCGGACCGAGCGCCGGTCAGCCGATCCCGGCGCCCAGCCGGTCAGCCGATCCCGGCACCCAGGAGGATGCCGCCGTCCACGACGAGCGTCTGGCCGGTGACCCACGCCGCCTGGTCGGAGGTGAGGAACGCGGCCGCGCCCCCGATGTCCTCCGGCGCGCCGAGCCGCTTCAGCGGATAGGCCGCGGCGGCCTCCTCCTCCCGCCCCTCGTACAGGGCGGTGGCGAACTTGGTCTTCACCACCGCCGGCGCGATGGCGTTGACGCGGACCTGTGGGGCGAACTCCTGGGCGAGCTGCACCGTGAGGTTGATCATGGCGGCCTTGCTGACGCCGTACGCCGCGATGAACGGCGAGGACGACATCCCGGCGAGCGAGGCGATATTGACGATCGTGCCGCCGTTCTCCTGCTGCCATGCCTTCCAGGTCCGCTGGGCGAAGCCCAGTGCCGAGACGACGTTGGTCTCGAAGACCTTACGGATCACATCGAGGTCGAGATCGGCGATGGGCGAGTAGACCGGGTTGGTGCCGGCGTTGTTGACCAGGTGGTCGATCCTCCCGAACGCCTCCATCGTCCGCTCGACGGCGGCCGCCTGGTGCGCCTGGTCATGGGCCTTCCCGGCGGCGTAGATCGCACGGTCGGGCCCGAGCCGCTCCACGGCCTCCTTGAGCGCGCCCTCGTTGCGCCCGGTGATGCACACCCGGTCGCCGCGGGCCACCATCGCCTCGGCGATGGCGTAGCCGATCCCCCGGCTCGCCCCGGTGATGAGCGCGGCCTTGCCGCTGTCCTGTATCTGCGCGGTCATCTGGTGGTGACTCCTGATCAGTTGAGCGGGCCGCCGGCCACGTACAGGACCTGGCCGGAGACGAAACCGGCCGCCTCGCCGGTGAAGAAGGCGACCGCGTTGGCGATGTCGCCGGGCACGCCGACCCGCTGCACCGGGATCTGGCTCGCGGCGGCCTTCTGGAAGTCGTCGAAGCCCATGCCGACGCGCTGGGCGGTCGCGGCGGTCATGTCGGTGGCGATGAAACCGGGGGCCACGGCGTTGGCGGTGACGCCGAACTTGCCGAGCTCGATGGCGAGGGTCTTGGTGAAGCCCTGCATTCCGGCCTTGGCCGCGGAGTAGTTGACCTGGCCGCGGTTGCCCAGCGCGGAGCTGCTGGAGAGGTTGACGATCCGGCCGAAGCCGGCGTCCACCATGTGCTTCTGGCAGGCGCGCGACATCAGGAACGCGCCCCGCAGATGCACGTTCATCACGGTGTCCCAGTCGGACTCGCTCATCTTGAAGAGCAGATTGTCGCGGAGCACGCCCGCGTTGTTGATCAGGATCGTCGGCGCGCCGAGCTCCTCGGCGACACGCGCGACGGCGGCCTCGACCTGCTCGGCGTCCGACACATCGCAGCCCACGGCGATGGCCTTGCCACCCGCCTCGGTGATCTTCGCCACGGTGTCCGCGCAGGACCCCTCGTCGAGGTCGAGCACGGCGACGACGCGACCCTCCTCGGCCAGGCGCACGGCGGTCGCCGCGCCGATGCCGCGGGCCGCGCCCGTCACGATGGCAACGCGCTGCTCGGTGGTGGACATGCGGGTTCTCCCTCGCATCGATGGCGGCTCACCGTCCCGGCCCCGGGAGTGAGCAACCGCTTAGTCTCTCCTGCGCACGAGACGCTATGAGGCCCGCCACCGCCTGTCAACGACCGCCCTTATGTACTCGCTCACCTCCGGGCGCTTTCACCCGGTGTGTCACCGCACCAGCAAATCGAGCAACCGCTCGACCTCCGCCTCCGCGTCCGCCGTCAGCCCCGTGTGCACCGGCCCCGGCTGGACGACCGTGGAGCGCGGCGCGACCAGCCAGCGGAAGCGCCGTCCCGGGTCGTCCTCCGCCGCCTGACCGGCCCGCTCTCCCCCGCAGCAGACGCACTCCACCGCGCGCAGCGCGGCCCGTACCGCCCGCACGTCCGCCGAGGGGTCGAGGGCGCGCAGCCGGTCCTCGTCCAGATGGACCCGGGCCGCTACGAAGGACGTGGCGCGGCAGTAGACGACGACGCCCGCGTTGATCTGCTCACCGCGCTCGACCCGGGGGACGACCCGCAGCACGGCGTATTCGAAGACATCCCGGCCGTTGTGGAACCCGCTCACTTCGACGCCTTTCCATCGACCCACACCCGCAGCCACTCCGGGGCCTTGGACGGCTCCTCACCGGCGCGCTCGCCGAGCGTGACCCTCGCTCCGACCGTGGCCGCCCGCTCCAGCAGCACCTCGACATAGGCGCGGCGCACCGCGTCCGGGCCGTCGAAGCCCGGCTCGTCGGTCAGCCACTCGTCGGGGACGTCCGCCACCACCTCGGTGAGCAGCTCCTCGGTGATCAGCGGCGCCAGGGCCTCGGCCGCCGCGGCGACATCCGGTGCGAACGGCGCGAGAACGTGCTCGGAGGCGTCGTACGGCTTGCCGGCGGCCTTGTCCAGGCCGCGCCAGCCGTGGTGCCAGATCATCGTGGCGCCGTGGTCGATGAGCCACAACTGCCCGTGCCAGACCAGCATGTTGGGGTTGCGCCAGGAGCGGTCCACATTGCCGATGAGCGCGTCGAACCAGACGACCCGGCCGGCCTCCTCCGCGCCCACCTCGAAGGCGAGCGGGTCGAAGCCGAGCGAACCGGGGAGGTAGTCCATGCCCAGGTTGAGCCCGCCGCTGGCCTTGAGCAGCTCCTGCACCTCCTGGTCGGGCTCGCTCAGACCGATCACCGGGTCGAGCTGGATCCGCACCAGATCCGGGACCCGCAGCCCCAGACGACGGCCCAGCCGACCGCAGACGACCTCGGCGACGAGGGTCTTGCGACCCTGCCCGGCGCCGGTGAACTTCATGACATAGGTGCCCAGATCGTCCGCCTCGACGATGCCCGGCAGCGATCCGCCTTCACGCAATGGCGTGACATAGCGGATCGCGGTGACTTCGGTCAACATTTTCCCAGGTTATCCGACCTACTGGCCTTGCAATCCATGAAATTCCAATGACTGCCCGGGTATGCAGCGGAATACCGCGCGACCGCATCGCACAGTCCCACCGCTGGCACGAGGCACATCCGAAGTCCGGCAGCGAACGTCTCCCGCCCGCAAAACGACGCGTCAACGCCCTGCGAACACCATCCCGGCCGGATACCCAACGAGCACCCGTATGGGACCTGATGCGGTAAGGCGCCTGCTCGGCCAGGGTGCAGATCAACCACGGCCGCACGCCTGCCCGCGTTGAATGGCCGCGCGCTCCAGCCGGTGCGGTCGATCGCCTTCCACCGTTCGTCGGTGAACCTCCGCCTGCAGTCGGCGCACACCGGACGGCGCGCTTCCCGCTCGGCCTTCTACTCCTCGGCCGCACGGTGCAGCTGCTCCTTGTACTCCGCTCGCGGGCCAGGGCGATTGCAAAGTCTTGGTGATCTTGTAGGTGTGCACGTCATGGACGTGCGGCGGGCGGGTCCACTCAGGTGAGGAGTTTCGCGAGCTGGGCCATCTCGGCGGGCGGGTCGATCACCGGCTGCATGAGGAGTTCGTCGATGCCGGCCTGTTCCAGGGCGGTGATGCGGGTGAGGATGTCGTCGCGGGTGCCGACCAGGGCCAGGGTGTTCATCAACGAGGGCAGGACCAGGTCGCGGTCCTGCGGTGCAATGCGTCCGAGGTAGTTGGGGTAGAGCTTGGTGTACCGGTCCGGTGCGGTGGAGGTGGTGCCGCGCCGGTCAAGGAGCCGCCGCACCGCCTCAACTTCCTCAGGGCCGAGTTGCTCGGCGAAGGCGGGTGTGTCGGCGGCGAAGGCCAGTAGCGACATGACGAGGTGGCCTGTGGCGTCCCGGGCCGGGTCGCCGTGGGGGTCCTCGTCCTCGTCGAGGAGGTGGAGCGAGGTGACCACGTAGGAGTCCGCCCGGGAGTCCGTGTGGGGGTCGGGGTCATGGGGTGTGGCCTGGGCGGCGTGGCGGCGGGCGTCGTGAAGCGCGTGCCAGGCGGTGGGGTCCAGCAGGCCGAAGGAGATGAGGCCGGTTCCGCGGCGGCCGGCGACGGCGGCGGCCTTCGGTCCGAGCAGCGCGGCCACGACGAACTCGATCGGGTCGGCGGTGTTCACATGCGCCCCGGTGTGCAGGAACCGGATGTCGCGGACCCGGTCACCTTCGCGATACTCCGTCGACCTTCCGGCGCACAGGTCCTGCAGTGCGGCGGTGAAGTTCTCCAGCCTGGCCGCAGTGGTCGGACGCATGCCCAGGGTGCGCCGGGCGGTGTTTCCGGTGCCGACCCCGCAGATGATCCGGCCCGGTGCCAGGGCGTTGAGGCTGGCCAGCCCGCTCGCGGCGGCCGGGGCCGAGCGCAGCGCCGGTGAGGTCACGCCGATGCCGAGTCTGATGCGGCTGGTGGCCTTCGCACACAGGGTCAAGGCGACGAAGGGGTCACCGTGGACCATCGGGGTGTCGTGGACCCAGAAGCTGTGCAAGCCCATCTCCTCGGCCCGCACGGCGAGGTCCTCCACACCGGGGTGCGCGGCGACAATGACGCCCGTGCGCATCAAGACCTCCAAGGTGTGCGGATGGAATCGAACGTGCTCAGCATGACAGTTCCCGGCTCAGGGCCGTTGCGGAGTCGCGTGATCTCGTACCGTCGCAGGCCGGATGGCCGTGCCTGACGCAACGAAGCACCGTTGATGCAGATGACCTTCCCAAGTCGTCTGCCTGCAACGGAGCTTGAATGTGCCGTCAGTCTGCCACGCCGTGTCTCGTCAAGACCCTGCCGCCGCACCGGGTGGCGGGCATGTCGCTGACGGAACGGCTGGTCAGGTTGCCGGACCCGCGTCGTAGGCGGGGAGTACGTCATCCGTTCGTGAGTGTGGTGCTGATCGCGGCGTCCGCGGTGGTGGCCGGCGCCCGCTCGTACACGGCGATCGGGCAATGGGCCGCTGCGGCCCCGCAGACCATCCTGGCCCGGCTGGGTACACGGGTCGTCGGCGCCTTCGCGGTGCGTATCGCGCCCAGTGCCGCGACCATCCGCCGGGTGCTGGAGCGGGTTTGCCCCAGGTGGGCTGGCCGACTTGGCCGGTGGCGATCCGGCCGGGGCCACCACACTCGCGGTGGACGGCAAGAGTGCCCGCGGCTCCGGCAACGGCCACGTCCCGTCCGCACATCTGCTGGCCGCGATGACCAGCGACGGGCAGACGATCAGTCAGCTACGGGTGCCGGACAACAGTCGGCCAGGACTCGTCCCCAGCGAGCTGGCGCACTACGGTCGCTGACCCTGGGGGCTGCGTGGCGCCGGGGCCTGGGTCGAGATCGAGGTCAGTGGGCACGGGGAGCCCGCAAGAGCGCCGCCCCATACGGCTGGGTAGGGTCGCGGTACCCGAGCTGGAGAGGTGTTTGCATGGCCAACGACATGGTGATCGCGCAGACGACCAGCGACGACGAGGATCAGGCAAAGGCGCTGGCCAGGGGCGCGGTCGAGAGCAAGCTGGCAGCGGGCGTTCACATCGATGCGCCGATCACCGCCTTCTACTGGTGGAAGAGCAAGGTCGAGACGGCGCGGGAGTGGCGGATCTCGTACATGACTACGACAGACCGTCTTCCGGCGCTGGAGGCGTGGCTACACGAGCAGCACCCGTACGACGTCCCCCAGTGGATCACGCTGCCCGTGACCGGTGGGTCGGAAGCGTACTTGTCCTGGGTTGTCGAGGAGACGGCACGCGCCTGACGGCCGACGGGCCGTACGACGGCGTTCGCGTCCTGAACTTAGGACTCCTAACAAAACTGGTGGGCTTGACCGGGTCAGAGGCTTGACCTGGTCGGAGGTTGGTGTCGCACACGAGGCAGCCGGGTAGCGGGAGGCGGTCAGCCGCGTAATCGCACGCGATAATCCCGGCGACATCGGCGATCATCCCCGGGATAGTGGTCGCCCATGGATGAGGTCAAAGTCGTCGTCGCCCATTCCGAGCGCGCGACCCTGCGCGTCGGCGACGTGTTCCTGAAGGTGGACACCGATCAGGCGCGCATCGACGTCGAGGTCGAGGCGATGGCCTTGGTGCCGGTCCCAACCCCGGAGATCCTGTGGCGCAAGCCGCCCGTGCTCGCGATCGCCGCCGTCCCGGGGACGGCGCTCGGCCGTCTCGGTGAGCCGTCGACCGGGTCGCCGGCGGCGTGGGCCGCGGCGGGTGCCGCCATCCGGAAGCTGCACGAGGCGCCGTTGCCGCCCTGGCCCGGCCGGCGCCGCCGGGGTCCCGACGAGTTGGTGGCGGAACTCGACGGCGAGTGCGAGTTGCTCGTGACGAACGGCGTCCTGCCCGCCGACCTGGTCACCCGCAACCGCCAGGTCGCCGAGGCCGCGATCCGGCCGTGGACTCCGGTGTTCACGCACGGCGACCTGCAGATCGAGCACGTCTTTGTCGACGGCGGCGAGGTCACCGGCATCATCGACTGGTCCGAGGCGGGCCGGGGTGATGCCCTGTTCGACCTCGCCACCTTGACGCTCGGACACGAGGAGCACCTCGACGACGTCATCGCCGGTTATGGCACCGACGTCGACCTCGACGTGATCCGCGCGTGGTGGTCGTTGCGAAGCCTGCTGGGGGTTCGCTGGCTGGTCGAGCACGGCTTCGACCCGTCCGCGCCGGGCTGTGAGGTCGACGTGCTGAGATCCCGGATGTGAGGCTGCGCGAGCCCCGACTGCTGCAAGTGCGTCCTGACGCATCGAGCAGGCCATCCCCTGGGGCGCATCGCCTGCCCTTGCTCTCAACAAAGTGCGGCGCGAAGTCGTCGCCGGCAGATGACGGCGCAACCGAGGGTGACGAACGCGCGGTGGATGTCGTCGCGGATCTCCCAGCGGATGCGCAGGCGGCGGAACCAGTGCAGCAGCGCGATCGCTCCTTCCACGACCCAGCGGTACCCGCCCAGGCCGGAGCCGTGCCCGGTGCCGCGCCGGGCGATGCGCGGGGTGATCTGGAACCGGCGGACCTTGTCCCGGTAGACCTCGTGGTCATAGCCGCGGTCGGCGTACAGATACTTGGGGCGGCCCAGTGGCCGGCCGCGCTTGCCGCGGATCGGCGGGACGGCCTGGATCAGCGGGATCAGTTGGGTGACGTCGTTGCGGTTACCGCCGGTGGTGATTGCCGCGAGCGGGATGCCGTGCGCCTCGACGATCAGGTGGTGCTTGCTGCCGGCCTTGCCCCGGTCCCCCGGGGACGGACCGGTGGCCGGCCCCCCTTCAGCGCGGATGTAGCTGGAGTCGACCGCGGCGCGGGAGAAGTCCAGCAGGTCTGCGGCCCGCAGCTCGGAGAGCGACAGCTCGTGCAGGCGCTGCCAGACCCCGGCCTCGTTCCAGTCCCGCAGCCCGCCAGCAGGTCATCCCCGAGCCGAAGCCCAACTTCTGGGGCAGAAACTCCCAGCGGATCCCGGTGTACAGCACGAACAGGATCCCGCATAGCGCACTTGCGACTATCCAGACGCTTACGACCTGGACGCCGCGGATTACGCGGGACGACCGGCAGCAGCGGCTCGATGCGCGCCCACAACTTGTCGTCGATCTCCCACGCTCGGGCAGCGGTCTTCCTCGTCTCGACTGGCTCGCACCCCTTCGGCCAGCATCAACGAGAACTGACACACCGTCATTCCCGGAGGTCCAGAAACCTCCTTTTGTCAGGAGTCGTTAGGGAGGTCGTCATCACGCTTCCTGCGCCGGGCCATTGAGGGGAGGCATGCTGTGGGTTGGCCACGCGGCCGCCGCGCCGGACGGCATCTTTGCTGATGCGGGGATTGAGGTCGTGCTCAGCGGATGAACGCCAGGACCATCGAGGTCGACGCGGGCCGCCTGTCGCTCGTGACCCATCCGGACGCGATCAGCAGGCTCTGCAAGCGGCCGCGAAGAGCTGATATTCAGTCGGCGGTGCGGGTTCGGACGGCGTAGTGGCCGCGGCTGCCGACCTGTGTGCGGCACGCGCCCGCAGGGTCCGCCACAGTCGTACCGCCCATCGCGGCCGGTCGTCGTCCGCCTTACGGCGGGCGCGAGGATCACTGCAGGGAACCGATCTCTTTCAGCCGATCAAGGTAGTCCTGGGGGATGCGGCCGTTGCGGTCGGGACCGACGTTCAGTAGGTACAGCGCGTTGCCGGCCTTGGCCTTGTGGAGGTTGTCGATGATCTCGGCGGCGGGGCGGGGGGTGCCGGTCTCGGTGGTGTGGAACCAGGTCCGATTCTGGTCGAGCGTGTCGCTGCCGTCGGTCGGGCGGGGGCTGTCGGCGGGCGGCATACCCTGGACCGGGACCTCGTAGACGATGACGTCGGTGGTCTGCAGGGTGCCGAGATGGTCGTTGTTGGCGACGACCGTGCGAGGGGAGACCTTGCGGATCATGTCGCGGACCGGCTGGTAGGGGATCGTGGAATACGGTACGGACCAGCCCCAGCCGTCGAACCAGAGGTAGTCGATCGTGCCGTAGCGGGTGAGGAGTTCGCGCAGCTGGTCCTTGACGAGCGCCAGGCTGTCGCCGTTATGGCGGTCCCAGATGGAGAAGTAGAGGCCGACCTTGAGGTGGTTGGCGTGCATGGCCTTGACGTAGGCGCGGATGATGTCGCCCTCGCCGTTCTCGTAGGGCGCGGCGGCGATGTCATGGTCCGAGTAGTGGGTGGGCCACAGGGCGAAGCCGTCGTGGTGTTTGGCGGTCAGCACGCCGAACGTCATGCCGGCGGATTTCATGGCCTTCGCCCACTGGTCGGGGTCGAGGCCGCTGGGGTTGAAGGCGGCCGGGTGTGCGTTCGGGTCGGCCCACTGCTCATTGGTGTACGTCGACATGTTGTAGTGCAGGAACATGCCGAAGGGGTTGTCCTTCACCCACCGTTGCGCAACGGGGGACGGCGTGATGACGGCGTCGCCGAACGCCTGGACCTCGGCGAGGGACAGGTAGCCGGTGCCTTGAAGCTGGACGCGTAGATAGCGGGCGGAGCGGTTGAGGGCGATCCGGGTGGAAGGCCCGTCGAGGGTGTTGATATGCCAGGAGCTGACGCCGGGCTGCTTCCTGGCCTCGTCCACGTTGGTGGCGGTGATGGGCTGGTCGGACGCCAGGACCCAGGCGTCGGAGAGCCGGTCGGCGCAGCAGTCGGTACGGTTCCACACCACGATCGAGCCGAGTTTCCGCGAGGTGCCGAGGTCGGCCTGCCACCAGGGCTGGAACTCCTCGGTGGTGTGGGAGACGGACTTGTTCTCGTACCGGCCGTCCGTGTTGGCGTCCACCGCCCGGTCGGCGGTGCCGCCGAAGTCGGTGCTGCTCTGGCTGGTGGTGGCGCCGAACGCGTAGTCCCGTGGTTCGCTGCCGGGCGGTGGCGCGGGGGTGTGGGCCATGGCGGTGCCGCCCGCGACAGCCGTGCTCAGAAGGCTCAGCGCGGTGAGCGCACAGGCCAGCGCCATCTTCAAGGAATGTTTCACGAGCGTCCCAATCTCACGTGAATTTCCTATAGGATTTTCCCCTGGTGGCGGCAAGTCAAGAGGGGCGACAGGGATCGGGCGGCCGGGGCCGCCCACAGGTGGGTCCGCATGGCGGTCGTGGCCCTCGGATGGACCGCGACCACGGCGTCGACGATGCGTCGGCATTCCTTCCCGGTGACGCCCGCGAGCCCCGGCAGCAGTGTCAGCCGGAACGCCCGCAGGTGGCAGGCGTTGGTCCAACGGGGCGGCGTGGCTTGACGTTCCCCGAGAGTTCGGCGAGCAGATCGTGGAGGCGGCCGCGTCCTGATTGAGTGGAATCCTATTGGATTATCTCCTGGGGTTATCACGTCTGTTCGATGCCGACTTCGGGGTGGCACGCCGACGACGGGTCTCGGCTTGGAGCCTCATCACCCTCGTGCCAGGCGGCGTCGGCCCCATGACCATCGCGGTCCTCCTCACGCAGACCGTTGGTGCCGCCAGCCAGCAACTCGGCCTGACCGCACTCAACATTCTGGCGCTCGCGGGCCGGGGCAGCTCGGTCCACACCGCCGTCGGCTTGCGTACGGCAGGGGTCGGCACGCTGCGAGCTGGGGCACGAGACGGAAGCGGGCGGTGTGGTCAGCTGGGGAAGCGCTTTTTCAGGGGCAAGTAGCTAGCCGGCTCCGCCATGGGGCGCCGGGCGAAGGCCGGGGCGTGCTCCGGGCGCGGGCCAAACGCGACCAGGCGGGAGGGGAGTTGGCGGAACCCGGGCAGGTACCGGGTGGCCAGGACAATCGAGGTGGGCGGGCCGACTCGGCGGCCGGTGAGGACCGGGGCGAAGAACCCGTCGTGCAGCATCAGCTGCACGCGCTGCATGATCACTGTGGGCCGCCACCGCCGCCGCTGGACCTTTGCTAAGCCGGCGGTGGTCAGCCGGTCCCGGCGCAGCGGTTCGACGAGCAGCGTGGCCGCCGCGACCGCGTCCTGGATGGCGAGGTTGATCCCCATTCCGCCGGCCGGGGACATCGCGTGGGCGGCGTCGCCGATCATCAGGAGGCCGTCGGCGTACCAGTGCGGAAGCCGGTTGAGCCGGACGTCGAGCAGGTGGACGTCGTCCATGCTCGGGAGCTGGTCGACGCGGTCCGCGTACTGCGGCATCAGGTCGGCGATCCGCGCCCGGAAGCGTTCGATGCCTTCGGTGCGCAGACGGGCATCGGATCCCTTCGTGGTGAAGTAGGCGATCTGGAAGTAGTCGTTCCTGGTGAGGCTCAGGGCGAACTCGCCGGCGCGGAACGCGGCAACCTGCCGGGGCTCCTGGGCCTGCTCCGCGGCATACCTGGGCAGCCGGAACCACCAGGTGTCGAACGGGACCGGGAACTCCTGCGGCACCAGACCGGCGTCCTGGCGCAGCGCGGAGTGGCGGCCGTCGGCCGCGACGGTGAGGGTGGCGCGGATCTCGCCCTCCTCGCCGTCCTGGGTGCGGTAGCGGACGCCGACGACCTTGCCGCCCTCCCGGATCAGCCCGGTCGCCACGGTACTCATCCGCAGGGTGAACGACGGTTCGCGCCGGGCCTCCTGGGCAAGCAGGTTGAGCAGGTCCCACTGCGGGATCATCGCGATGTAGTTGTACGGCGCCGGCAGGGCCGCGAAGGCGGTCAGCCGCATACGGCCGCCGTCCTGCGTGGGCACCACCATGTCGCTGAGCTTGGTCTGCGGCAGCGAGGCGAACTTCCGGCCCAGGCCCAGCTCGTCCATCAGTCGCACGGTGGACGCGTGGACGGTGTCACCGCGGAAGTCGCGCAGGAAGTCGCCGTGCTTCTCCAGCACGGTCACCTCGATTCCGGCCCGCGCCAGCAGCAGGCCCAGCATCATGCCTGCCGGCCCGCCCCCGGAGATGACGACGCTCATGGCACTCCCCCCTCATTCCGAGTGGAACTCTTGTATAGAGTACCTTTGGTACGGTCTCAGATGTCAAGTCGTATCATGTTGCACATGCAGGACGATGAGCAGATGCGGGATCTAGTGGCCGCCGCCCTGGCGGCGGCGAAGGAACGCGGCCGGGACGTCGCGGACGTCCCGCTGACAGCGATCGCTGCGGCGGCTGGCGTCTCCCGCAGCACACTGCTGCGCCGGCTGGGCGGCTCACGGGGCGCGCTGGACGAGGCGATCCGGCGGGCGGGCGTAGACCCCGGCGGTCGGCGGCCGGTCCGCGAGCGCGCGATCGAGGCGGCGGCGCAGCTCGTCGCCGAGCGGGGCCTCGGCGCGATGACCCTAGACGCCGTCGCGGAGCGGGCCGTGTGCTCGCTTCCCAGCTTGCACACGGTCTTCGACGGCCGCGACGGCCTACTCGGCGCCGTCTACGAACTCTACGGCCCGCTACCCGACTTGGAAGCCCTCACCGCCGACCCGCCGGAGCGCCTGGAGGACACTGTGCAGGCGCTCTACCGGGCCGTGATCATGGCGTTCGACCGCGAGCCGCGCGTGCTCCCGGCGATCTTCGCGGACCTCTTCAGCCGACCCGACGGGCCCGCCGCGCGAGCGATGCGGGCGTACCTCCCGCGCCTATTCGACAGCCTCGCCCGGCTCCTGCTGCCGCACGTGGAGACGGGCCGGATACGACCACTGCCACTCCCGATCCTGGCCCAACTCCTGCTGGGTCCGATGATCACCCACATCCTCACGCGACCGCTCCTCGAACCCATACAGAGCCTTGACCTCCCACCCATGAACGAGGTCTGCGAACTCTTCACCGAGGCATACCTGCACGCGGTCACACGGCAGGAATAACAGGCGTCTGCGGGCAGCAATGTGGACAGGATCCGGACTGTGGTGGTCTTGCCGGCCCCGTTGGGTCCGAGCAGGGCGTAGACGGTGCCTGCGGGGATGGTCAGGTCGACGCCCTCTCCCAGGCCCAACGGCGCCTCGTCGACCGCCTCTGCAAGGTCGGCCAGTACCCCGCTCTGCCGCTGCCCAACTCCGCGCACCGACGTCTGACGGTGAATCCGCCGAACGGCCGGTGCCCGGCCGCTGACGGAGGCCACCGTCTCAAGGCCGAGCAGGTCGCTGCCGAACAGTCGGTGGCGGACCAGGTCGATGCTGCGCCAGTGCTCACGCACGGCGTAGATGTCGTAGCGCATGAAGTCGCCGGCGATGCAGATCAGCCTCGGTCGGCTCCACAGCACCTGGGCTGCGGCCGTGCCCCCTAGCGGTCGCGGACCAGGTGCTCGAACTCGGCCCGGTGGTCCATCAGCCACGCGAGGTAGAACAATCTCTGATGGATCACCCCTGCGTCGGTGCCGCGCTTGTACTCGACGATCATGGGAGCCCCGTTCTCGTCGATCCCCAGGGAGTCAATCCGCCCGCCGTGGACCGGCCCCGCCCCAAGGGGCCGCGCCCATGGACGCCGGTCCGGCCGGCCCAAGGCGACCGGATACAGTGCGCGAGACGGCAGCCTGGTCAGGGAGGGGAAGCATGACCGACACCAGCAACACCCGGCCCGCCGAGGGTGAAGCGCAAGCGCCGCGGCAGAGCCGACTGCGCCGCCTGATGCGCTACATCCCCCTGTTCGCCCCCGTCCTGCTGTGGGCTGTGCCCTGCTGGGTGCTCCTGCACACCAGCCAGCACTGGCCGCTGCCCGTCACGCTGGTCGGCACCGCCCTGTTCGCCCTCGGTCTCATCGGCATGCCGCTCGCGATGGTGCGCGGCCACGGCCGGCGCCAGCAGGACCGGGCGGCGATCATCGGCGACACCCTGCTGGGCACCAGCTGGATTCTGTTCACCTGGTCCGTTCTGCTCGGCGTCCTCTTGCGGCTCGCCCTGACCGTGGCCGGCGTCGGCGAGAGCCAGGACCGGGCCCGAATCGTCACCTGGGCCGTCCTCGGCATCACCGCCGTACTGCTCGGCTGGGGGTACGCCGAGGCCCGCCGCGTGCCACGCGTGCGCCGACTCGACGTGCAACTCCCACGGCTGGGTGCCGGGTTGGACGGCATCCGTGTCGCCCTCATCACCGACACCCACTACGGCCCGCTCGATCGCACTCGCTGGTCGGCGCGGGTATGCGAGACGGTGAACACTCTGGAAGCCGACCTGGTCTGCCACACCGGCGACATCGCGGACGGCACGGCCGAACGCCGCCGCGCCCAGGCCGCCCCACTCGGTACCGTGCGGGCCACCCGGGCCCGTGTATACGTCACCGGCAACCACGAGTACCACAGCGAGGCCCAGGGCTGGGTCGACCTGATGGACGAGCTGGGCTGGGAGCCGCTGCGCAACCGCCATCTGCTGCTCGAACGCGGAGGCGACACCCTCGTGGTCGCCGGCGTGGATGACGTCACCGCCGAGTCCTCCGGCCTGGCAGGCCACCGCGCCCACCTCACCGGAGCCTTGAACGGCGCCGACCCCGACCTACCCGTCCTGCTCCTGGCACACCAGCCCAAGTTCATCGACCGGGCAGCAGCCGCCGGCATCGACCTCCAACTCTCCGGCCACACCCACGGCGGCCAGATCTGGCCCTTCCACCACCTCGTCCGCATCGACCAGCCCGCCCTCGCCGGCCTCAGCCACCACGGCCCCCGCACCCTCCTCTACACCAGCCGCGGCACCGGCTTCTGGGGCCCGCCGTTCCGCGTCTTCGCCCCCAGCGAGATCACCCTGCTCGTGCTCCGCTCCCCGCACCTGCCCACCTCGACATAGCACTCGACGGGCCGACACAACCGCTTGGAGCAGTCCACGAGCCGAGGATGCGGCGTCGACAGATGACCAGGCCCGTCTCGCTGAGGACAAGCTCCGGACCATTCCCGGGCCGACGGCTCCAACGAGCCATACGTGGCCACGTTCTACGCAGGTCAGCGACGCGTGACGCCTGTACCACCAGCAGACGAAGAACCTGCTGGGGGGCTACGGCCCGTCGTTTCACAACGGCGAGAGAGTTGCCGCGACGGACCTGAGCATCGACGTGCCGGACAGCCGCTTCTGTCCTCAACTGGCCTGGCCATACGCGGCCGCAGCAGTCACTCAGCGTGCCCACTGCGCTGCCGGCCTGCGTCTCGCTGGCGCCCTTGGCAGGGGTAACTCCTGGGGAGGATCTGGGGAGTAACCGCCCGCTGGGGAGCGCCTGGGGAGAATCGACCGCATAACGCGGCACCCTCCTGAAAGACGCTGAAAGCTCATCTGC
This sequence comes from Streptomyces violaceusniger Tu 4113, assembly GCF_000147815.2. NCBI lineage: Bacteria > Bacillati > Actinomycetota > Actinomycetes > Kitasatosporales > Streptomycetaceae > Streptomyces > Streptomyces violaceusniger. The sequence continues at coordinate 6,376,670 of NC_015957.1, forward strand.
GCAGTCAGCCGCAGGCGTGGCCGCATCGCCGCAGGTCCACGCCCCGGCTGGACAACTCCATGACATAGGTGCCCAGATCGTCCGCCTCGACGTTGCCCGGCAGCGAACCGCCTTCACGCAACGGCGTGACATAGCGGATCGCGGTGACTTCGGTCAACACTTTCCCAGGCTATCGGACGTACTGACCTCGCAATCCACGATTGCCTCGCCTGCCGCAGCCCTCTGATGCCGTTTGGTGACAGGAAAGACACCCTACGCCCACACATAGCCATCAGAATTCCTCTGTCGCCACACCTGCCAGACGCACTGGCAACTACGGGGGAATTCCATGCACCGCTCCATCGCGTCCACCGCCGCAGCCGTCGTGCTCGCCGCCGCCCTTGTGGCGTGCGGGGGTTCGGACGGGGACAGCAACAAGGCCGCAGCCACCAAGAGCGCCGGTTCCAGCGGCGCCACGACGTCCGGCGGTCAGCAGACGCCGGACGCCACGCCCGGCAGCACAACGCCGAGTAGCGCCAAGGTCGGTGACACCCTCTCGCTGGAGGGATTGCCCGGTATGGGTGCCACGGGCAACAACGTCCAGGCCGACATCACGCTGACCAAGTACGAGGACCACGCCAAACCGTCGCTGGAGGCCTTCGCGGCCCCCGACGGGCAGCGCCTGGTCGCGGCGGAGTTCACGATCCTCAGCACCGGCGACGCCACCTACGACGACCCCGGCAACCTGGGGGCGAAGGTCATCGACTCGACCGGAAAGGTGTACCCCGGCAAGCCCGGTATCCCCACCGCCGGTGACTCCCTGGACCTCACCATGATCCTCCAGCCGGGCGATAAGACCACCGGCTGGGTGGTCTTCAACGTGCCGCAGGACGCGAAGATCACGGCCGTGACGTACCAGATGGACTCGCTCCTGCAGACCAACGGAGAGCACACCGGCAGGTGGACCCTCCTCGCCTGAGGCAATCTTCCGAGGCAGCCGTCACCAGCGGACCGAAGGGGCTGCAAAGGCGCCGTGACCGCCGACCGGGACTCAGCCCTGTCAGGGCTCAGGGCGGTCCCGATGGGGGGCCTGGTGGCTGCATGCACCAGGCCCCGTGGAGCAGGCAGGGTTCATCCGGCGAAGGCTCCAGGTGTGCTGTCCCGGCACGTTGGTGACGGGCGACGCGCCGTGAGGGGGGTTTGAACGAGGCGAGGGCCTCTGGTTTCGGTGTGGATTGCGGCATCCACCACCGGCACCAGGAGGCCCTCGTTGATCCACCGTAACGCCCCGCTGACTCCGACCGGCAGGCTGCGCCTGGCCCGGTGCACCGTCGACGACAGATGGCCGCTGCGGCGGGCCGCCGAACGCTTCCAGGTCAGCCACACCACCGCCGCCCGCTGGGCCCACCGCTACCGCCAGCACGGGGCAGCGGGCCTGCACGACCGCTCCAGCCGCCCCACCACTCACCACGCCGTACACACCCGGCCGACGCTGATCCTCGCCTGGGCCGGCGACCCGGGCCACCCGGTGTCCGTGTCGGAGACGCTCGCCGCCACGATCCCCGGCTCGACCCTGCACGTGTCCGAGACCCGCGCCGACCTCCGCACATGGGGCGAGCGGGCGGCCGATTTCCTCAAGTGACCCCCTGAAGGGGTACCGCGGCAACATGATCGACCGTGCCGCTGCGACCGGCCTGCTCGGGCGTGACGAATGCGTTCGCCATGCCGCGCCTGTGTCCTGCGCGAGTTCGAGCAGTTCTACCACGCACGCCCGCCACCCCAGAGCATCGATTTCCGGCAAGGGCAGGTGCGGCAGACGCCCTGAAATCGCTCCTCGTGCGGCCCGGTGCCGAGTCCCGCACCGCCCGTGCCGGTAGCCCGGAGAACTCCCGCCATCACAGGTCACACGGCACGTCTTCGTCGTCAAACCCTCTGCGGGCAGTGACCGTTCGGTGGATCCGGCTTCAAAGTTTGAGCACAAGTTGCACACAACTCTTCTTCAGACGGGCCCCGATGTTCTACATTGACCCGTGCTTCACATGTTTGGACACGAGCGACAAATAATGATCTACAGGTCCGGCGCTACGGGCGGCCAGCAGGCGCGTCCCCGGCGCCGGACGTGGGGTTGATCAATTCTCGGAGCCCGAGAGGGGCTGCCTTGGGTGTGGGGAGAACCCGAGGTTTCGACGGGTTCCGACGCACCTCGAGAGTCTGGCAGGACATGCGAGTCCGCACCCGTCCGGGTGGGGTGTCCAAGTAGCGCTGCGATATCCGGGATGTCATTCGCGGGGGGTGGGGGCCTCCCGGCGGAGGAACGGCGCGACGGGGGGCGGGGGCCTCCCGAGGGGAGGAACAGTGCGGGAGGCGGGGGCGCCTCCCGAGGGGGAGGAACAGTGTGAGGCGAACACGTCGAACCACTGGGGACCTGGGGGGGTTCTGTGCGGCGAGGGGGATTAGTCAGCCCGTTTTCGTCAGAGCGCGGGCGTCTGGCGAACGGGGCAGTCAGCCGGCCCGCGAACAGCTGGGAGCAGCGGTACCGCCGTACCGTGATCACCAGCGATACCGTGGCCACCGCCTTCGTGGTGGCGGCGATCGGCAACTTCTTCGGGGCCCGGGACGCGGCCAACTGGCACGAGAAGTGGGGAATTCTCGCATTCGGCACCGAGCTGCTGGTGCTGGGGGCGCTTGCGGTGAGCCGGTCATGGGCTCCGGCCGTGCTCGGCCAGGGCGCCGAGGAATTCCGCCGGCTCGGACGCTCACTGTTCGCGGCGACCGTCGTCCTGGCGCTCGGCGGGATCGCCCTGACCTCGCGCAACATCAAGCTCTGGATCTTCGTCGCGATCCCCGCGATCGCGCTCATCACCATGACCGCGCGGTATCTGCTCCGCCTCTGGCTGCACAAACAGCGCAAGGAAGGACGGTGCCTGAGACCGGTACTCGCTGCCGGGAGCCCGGCCACCGTGCGCGACCTGATCACCCGAACCCGCAGGTTCCCGCACCTCGGCTGGCGGGTGGAGGCGGTGTGCACGACGGACGGTCGCGGGCTCGACAGTGACCAACTGGACGGCGTGCGGGTCGTCGGCCGACTGACGGACGTCGCCAAGCACGTCCGCCACGACGGCTACCGTGTCGTCGCGGTCACACCGGACCCGCACTGGTCACCGGACCGGCTGCAGCGGCTGGCCTGGAACCTCGAAGGCAGCGATGCCGAGATGGTCGTGGCCCCCGTGCTGATGGAGGTGGCCGGCCCGCGGCTGCACGTCGACGCGGTGCTCGGGATCCCGCTGCTGCGGGTCAGCATGCCGACCTTCACCGGGGGCCGCCGGGCGATCAAGGGGGTTGTCGACCGGGTGGGCGCGGCGGTCCTGCTGGTGCTGTTCGCGCCGCTGATGGTGCTCGTCGGACTGCTCGTGCTGGTGGACAGTCGGGGTGGGGCGTTCTACCGCCAGCGCAGGGTCGGCAAGGACGGCCGCGAGTTCACCATTCTCAAGTTCCGCACCATGGCCGCCGGGGCCCACGGGGCACGTGCGGAGCTGGCCGACCGCAACGAGGGCGCGGGCCTGCTGTTCAAGCTCCGCCGGGATCCGCGGGTGACCCGGGTGGGAGCGGTGCTGCGCCGGTACTCGCTCGACGAGCTCCCGCAGCTCTTCAACGTGCTCACCGGATCGATGTCGCTCGTCGGACCGCGGCCTCCGCTACCGGAGGAGTCCGCCGCGTACGGCCCGGACATCCGGCGGCGGCTGCTGGTCAAGCCCGGACTCACCGGCCTGTGGCAGATCAGCGGACGCAGCGACCTGCCGTGGGAGGAGGCGGTCCGCCTCGACCTGCGGTACGTGGAGGACTGGTCGCTCGCCCTGGACACAGTGATCTTGTGGAAGACGCTGCGTGCGGTGCTCCACGGGCAGGGGGCCTACTGATGCGCGGAGGTCGTCCGACCGTCGCGCGGACCGCAGGCCGAAAGGGCCTGCCTGGGGGGAGAAACGGGTCATGAGAGTCAGCGTTTTCGGGCTCGGCTACGTGGGCTGCGTGTCGGCCGCGTGCCTGGCCGGCATGGGGCACCAGGTCATCGGGGTGGACGTCAACCAGGTGAAGGTCGACCTGGTCAACGACGGCAAGGCCCCGGTGGTCGAGGAGCGGATCGGCGAGCTCATCGCCGAGGCCGTGCGGACCGGAGCGTTACGCGCCACCGGCGACGTCCGCGAGGCGATCATGGACAGCGAGGTGTCGCTGGTCTGCGTGGGCACGCCGTCGGAGCCCAACGGCAGCCTGTGCACCACATATCTGGAGCGGGTCACCGAGCAGATCGGCGCCGCACTGGCCGAGGGGGCCGAGCAGGGGGGCCGGCAGACCGTCGTGTTCCGCAGCACCATGCTCCCGGGCACCTGCCTGAACCTGCTGGTGCCGATCCTGGAGAAGACCGTCGGCGGCACGGCCGGGGTGGACTTCGGGGTCGCGGTCAACCCGGAGTTCCTGCGCGAGGGCACGAGTGTGCGGGACTTCTTCGACCCGCCCAAGACCGTCATCGGCGAGCTCGACCCGGCGAGCGGCGACGCGGTGACGGCGCTGTACGACGGCTTGCCCGGCGAGGTGTTCCGGGTGCCGGTCCCGACAGCCGAGGCGATCAAATACGCGGACAACGCGTTCCACGGCCTCAAGATCGGCTTCGCGAACGAGCTGGGCGCGGTGTGCCGGGCGCTCGGGGTGGACTCGCACCAGGTGATGGACGTGTTCCTGGCCGACCGCAAGCTGAACATCAGCCCCGCCTACCTGCGGCCCGGCTTCGCCTTCGGTGGCTCCTGTCTGCCCAAGGACCTGCGCAGCCTGGTTTACGCGGCGCGGCGGGCCGACGTCTCGGTGCCCATCCTCGCCCACGTGCTGCCCTCCAACTCCGACCATCTGCAGCGCGCGGTGGAGCTGGTGGAGCGCACCGGCAAGCGCCGGGTGGGCCTGTTCGGGCTGTCCTTCAAACCCGGCACCGACGACCTCCGCGAGAGCCCGCTCGTCGAGCTGGCCGAGCGGCTCTTCGGCAAGGGGTACGACCTGCGGATCCACGACGCCAATGTGAGCCTCTCCCGGCTGATCGGCGCGAACCGCGAGTACATCGAGTCCCGGCTGCCGCACCTCGCGCAGCTACTCGCGGACTCCGTCGACGAGGTGCTCGAGCATGCCGAGGTGTGCCTGGTCGGAACCAGGGATCCGGCCGTGCTGTCGGCGCTGCCACATGGCGACGGCCCGGTGATCGTCGACCTCATCCACCTTCCCGACGCCGATGCGCGCCGGGCCGAACCGGGGTACGTGGGCCTTGCTTGGTGACACGTCGTTTGATGACACAGCCGGCGGCGCCCGGCCGGCCCGGCGCGCGCTGATCCTGGTGGAGAACCTGTCGGTGCCGTTCGACCGGCGGGTGTGGCAGGAGTGCACGACGCTGCGCGACGCGGGCTGGGAGGTGCACGTCATCAGTCCCCGGGGGGAAAAGCGGGACACGGAGCCCGAGGCGGAGATCGACGGGGTGCGGATCCACCGCTACCCGTTGCGCGCGGCCACCGGAGGACCGGCCGGGTACCTGCGGGAGTACGGATCGGCGCTGTGGCACACGGTCCGGCTGGCCCGCAAGGTCGGCCCGGTCGACGTGGTCCATGCCTGCAACCCGCCCGACCTGCTGTTCCTGCCGGCACGGTGGCTGAAGCGGCGCGGCGCGCGGTTCGTCTTCGACCAGCACGACCTGGTACCCGAGCTGTACCTCTCCCGGTTCGACCGCGGCGAAGACCGGCTCTACCGCGCCGTATGCGCGCTGGAATGGCTGACCTACCGGGCCGCGGACATCGTGCTCGCCACGAACGAGAGCTACCGGGACGTCGCGCTGCGCCGTGGCGGCCGGAGGCCGGAGGACGTTTTCGTGGTGCGCAGCGCGCCCCAGACCGACCGGTTCCAACCGGTGCCGCCCGAGTTGGAGTTGAAGCGCGGCAAGCCTCATCTGCTGTGCTACCTCGGCGTCATGGGCCCTCAGGACGGCGTCGACTACGCCCTGCGGGCCCTCGCGAAGCTGCGCGACGAGCTCGGACGGACCGACTGGCATGCGGTGTTCGTCGGCGCCGGCGACGCCTTCGACGCGATGGTGGACCTGTCCCGGCGGCTCGGGCTCTCCGAGCAGGTGCAGTTCACCGGACGCATCCCGGACGCCGACCTGGTGCGCTACCTGTCCACCGCGGACGTGTGCCTCTCCCCCGACCCGCGCAATCCGCTCAACGATGTGTCGACCATGAACAAGGTCCTGGAGTACATGGCGATGGGCCGGCCGATCGTCTCGTTCGACCTCCGGGAGGCGCGCGTCTCCGCCGGTGACGCCGCCGTCTACGCACCCGCCAACGACGAGGCCGAATTCGCGGGGCTCATCGCGCTGCTCCTTGACGATCCGGAGAAGCGGGCCCGGATGGGCAAGATCGGCCAGGAGCGGATCGGCGGGCCGCTCTCCTGGCGGAACTCGCAAGCGTCGCTGCTCGCCGCCTACGCCGCTGCCTGCCGCGACCACACTCCGGTGTCGGCGGGCGACCCGGTGCGGCCAGGGAAGAGGCCGCACCGTTGAGCGATGACACGATACGCCTGGTCACGATCGGGCGGATGCTCCGTCGGCGCTGGCGGCTTCTCACCGTCCTCGCCGTGCTGGGTGCGCTCGTCGGCTACGGCACCTCTTCGCTGTTTCCGCCGCGGTACACGACGTCGGCATCGGTACTGCTGCCGGGGCAGTGGGAGGAGCGCGAGCTGCTGACTCAGGCGGAGATCGCGACCAGTTCGGTGGTGGTCGACCGCGCGGCTGCCACGCTCGGCCGGCCCGGGGTCAGCGGCCGCGAGCTGCGGGATCGGGTGAGCGCCGAGGCCGCCGACGGGAACATCATCAAGATCTCGGGTACGGCCGACACCCCGGAGCGTGCGCGGCGGCTCTGCGACCAGGTGGCCCAGCAATTCATCACCTTCGCCGCGCGGCTCGCGGGCGACAACACCGACCCCGAATCGGCGGCCGGGCCCGAGGACTTGCGGAAGATGGTGGTGCAGACCAACCGCCGCATCACCGACCTGGCCGAGGCGGCAGATCCGGGGCAGACCGTGGAGAGCGTGCAGGCTCGCACCGAGCTCGCGAAGCTGCGTACCGCGCTGCAGGAGGCCGTGAAAAAGCTGGACGAGGCCGACCCGACGACCAACCGGGCCAACATGGTCGTCATGGGGCCGGCGGCCCGGCCGACCGGCGAGGCAGCGCCGACGAGGACGCAGTTCATCGTCGCCGGGGCGCTGCTGTTCTTCCTGCTCGCGGTCATCGGCCATCTCGCCGCCGCTCGGATGAGTCGCCGACTGCGCACCGCGCCGGAGATCGCCGCGGCGCTGGGCTCCCCGCTGCTGGGTACCGTCGAGGTACCTGGTGAACGGTCCGCGCACCGGCCGGAAGGCCGTGGCCCGCGGGCCCGGATCCGCCGGCTGCTGGGCGTCGACATCCGGTGGGACATACCGACCCCGCGGACGTCCGGCGACGAGGCCGGCAGGCAGCTCCGCTACCGGCGGGTGTGCGCCCGCCTCCGGGACCAGCTACCGGCCCCCCGGCGGCTGCTGGTTGTCGTCCCGGACGGCGACGAGGTCGCCCTCCGCGCCGCCGGGCAGCTCGTCGCCGAGGCCGAGAGCGATCCTTCCCCGACCTCTTCGAGCAGGGGATACCCGATGCTGCGGGTGGTGGGGGTATCGGTGTCCCAGCCGATGGTGCCGGACCGCGACACCGAGTCCGGTGCCCTGGTCGTGCTCAGCGCGGGCAGTCGGACCGCGGAGGAGCTCGCCGACGTCGCCGAGGCGTGTGCGGACGCGGGGCATGAGGTCGTCGGCATCGTCGTCGCCGACACGGTCCGGGCCCGTCCGACACGGTCTGCCGGCCCTCCTCGGGATGCCGTCACGCCTGCGCTCACGGTTCGCGGCCACGCGCCGGGAGGTTCAGTGTGACGACGAGCAAGACTTCGGAGTCGTCGGCCTCCGTTCCGCTGCTGGACCTGCAGGCGCTGGTGGTGGCGGTGCGCAGGCGCCGCCGCCTGTGGTGCTCCTTGGCGCTGCTGGGGCTGCTGGTCGGCGCGGCGTTGGCGGTCCTGCTGCCGCCGCCGCCGACCGCGGTGACCAAGGTGCTGGTCGCGCACAAGGAGGACCAGCCGAACGACACCGGAACGCTGATCCGCACCGACGTGGCACTGCTGCACACCACGCGGATCGCCGACAAGGCCCTGCAGTCCCTCAAGTCCCCGGAAAAACCTGAAGACTTCATGCAGGACTACCGGGGTACCGGCTTGACCAACAACCTGCTGCAGATCACTGTGACCGGCGACAGCGACGCGCAGGCGGTGGCCCGCGCCAAGGCGCTGGCCGACGCGTTCGTCGCGGACCATATGCGGCGGATGCGGGACACCGCGAAGGCCGAGTCCAAGGCCCTGCTCGACCAGCGTGACCGTATGCGGGACGAACTCGTCCAGGTCAACAAGGAGATCGGAGAGCGATCGCCGGAGAGCGATCCGAAAGCGTCGGCGGGCATCGAGTCGCTCTTCGCCCGCCGCGCCGAGCTCAACTCGCGGATCGCCGAATTCGACCAGCGCGCCGCGGAGGCGCGCACCGGCACGCCCAAGGTCGTCTCTGGCACGCAGATCGTGGACGACCCGCGCGCGGTGCGGTACTCCCTGCCCAAGGCCGCCGTCACCGACGCCGCGATCGGGCTCGTCCTCGGGCTCGTCCTCGGGCTCGCGCTGGCCGCGGTCGGCACGGTGGTGGCGGACCGCCCCGTGCTGCGCCGGGAGATCGCGGCGAACCTCGGCGCCTCCGTCATCGCGGAGCTGCCGCGCCGGTCGGGCAGGCGGTGGCAGCGCCGACGCACCCGGGCGGCACGGACAAGGCTCACCGCGTCCCTGGCCCGCACCGTGCGCGACTCCGCGGAACCGGTGTCGCTGCTGGAACTGGGCTGTGCGCGCAGCACGAGCGAGATCGCCCTGGACGTCGCCAGGGCACTGGCGGCGGACGGCCCAGTGGTCATCGTCGATGGGCTGCCCGGCCCGCAGCTCGCAGGCCGCCGCCCGAAGCCAGGCGACCCGACCGTGGTCGGCGGCGAGCGTGCCGCGGCCGTGCCGGATCGGGAGCGCCGGCTCGGAGTCGGCTCGGTCGCGCCCGGCACGGCGTGGACCGACCTCCGGTACCTCGGCACCGAGACCGTGCTCGTCGTGCGTGCCGGGCACGGCAGCGCCGCATGGCTGCACACCGTGGCGCGGCAGCTCGCGGACCAGCGCATTCCGGTGATCGGTGTGGTGTTGATCGACCCCGATCCGCGTGACCGGACCGACGGCACGTTGTGGGACGGGCCGCACATCGCGCTGCGGGGCCATGGCGAGCGGCCGGCCCGGCAGAACGTGCAGGGCCGGCCACGGACGGAGCGGCTGCCGATGTGGGCCGCACGGGTCCCGGACAGCGACCAGGAGGTGCAGTAGGACATGTGTGGCATCGCAGGCACGTACCGATGGCCGGACGGGAAGGTCGTGACCGACCGGCTCACCGACACCCTCGCCCACCGCGGTCCGGACGGGGCGGGCCGGTACAGCCACCGCGCCGGTGACGGCGAAGTACACCTCGGGCACCGCCGGCTGGCCATCATCGACCTGTCCGGGACCGGCGCCCAGCCGATGGTCTCGGACGGCCTCGCCCTGACGTACAACGGCGAGCTGTACAACGCGCCCGAGCTGCGTGCCGAGCTGGCGGCCGCCGGGGTGCGCTTCCGCGGTACTTCCGACACCGAGGTGCTGCTCGAGGCCTGGCGGCGCTGGGGCACGGACTGCCTGCCCCGGCTGCGCGGCATGTTCGCGTTCGGGATCTTCGACGAGCGCACCGGTGACCTGGTACTCGCCCGCGACCAGCTCGGCATCAAGCCGCTGTTCCTGCTCCGGCGCGGTGCGGGCCTGGTGTTCGCCTCCGAGCTCAAGGCACTCGCCGCCGCCACCGGCGGGTCGCTGGAGGTGGACCATGCGGCGCTGGTGGCCTCGCTGCTGTACTACTGGGTGCCGGACTCACGGTGCGCGTTCCGCGAGGCGGAGAAGCTGCCGCCGGGGAACTGGCTGCGATTCCGGGCCGACGGCCGGGTGGAGCGCGGCCGGTTCTGGGACCTGAAGGCCGTCGCCGCCGAGGGGCGGGAGCGGGCCCTGGCCGGCGAGCAGCCGGATGTCGGTGCCATCGTCGAGGAGTCGACTCGGCGCCACCTGCTCTCCGACGTACCCGTGGCGACCTTCCTCTCCGGCGGTCTTGACTCCAGCTACCTGACCGCGCTGGCGGCCCGCGACCGACCCGGGATCTCCGCGTACACGATCGGGTTCCGCGCCGAGGACGCCAGGTTCGAGGCGATGCCGGACGACCTGCGCCATGCCCGGCGGGTGGCCGAGCAGTTCGGCGTCGACCTGCATGAGATCGAGATCGCTCCGAACGTGCTCGACCTGCTGCCGCAGATGACGTACCACCTGGACGAGCCGATCGGCGATCCCGCCGCGATCAACACCTTCCTGATCTGCTCGGCCGCCCGGGAGGCCGGGGTCAAGGTGATGCTCTCGGGGATGGGTGCCGACGAGCTGTTCGCCGGCTACCGCAAGCACCTGGCCAATCTGCTTGCGCTGCGCTACCAGCGCGTCCCGCGGCCCCTGCGGCGCGGGGTGTCCGCGGCCGTGGACCGGCTGCCGGTCGCCACGTCCCGCCGGGGGTACCGGTCGGTGCGCTTCGCGAAGCGGTTCCTCTCCTTCGCCGATCTGCCGGAGGAGACCGCGTTCCGGCGCAGCTACACCATGTACGACCAGGACGAGCTGCTCGCCCTGATCGACCCGGACCTGGCCGGGACGGTCGAGGACGTGCTGACCGAACATGCGGACATCTACCAGGACAATGACCTCGACGACTTCGTCAACCGCATGTGTCTGGGCGACGCCCGGATGTTCCTGCCGGGCCTGAACCTCACGTACACGGACCGCTCCAGCATGGCCGCGTCGACCGAGGTGCGGGTGCCGTACGTGGACGTCGAGGTGGTCAAGGCGGCGTTCGCCGTGCCCGGCGATCGCAAGATCGTCGGACGGCAGGGCAAGGCCGTACTCAAGGAGGCGGCCGCCTCGATCCTGCCCCGGGAGATCGTGTACCGGCCCAAGGGCCTGTTCAGCGCCCCGCTGCGGGCCTGGATGAGCCGGGATCTGGCACCGCTGGTGCGCGAGGTGGTGGGCGACGGCGTGCTCGTCCGTTCCGGGTTCCTGCGCCGCGACGCGCTGGCGCGGATGGTCGCCGAGGACGCCGCCGGACAGCGGGACTTCTCCAAACATCTGTGGCATGTGCTGACCCTCGAGTACTGGTATCGCGACGCGACCTCTGGGTCCGGCCAGAGCACTCGGTTAACGGCTTAGGAATGCGGAGGAGTTCGGGTGAAACAGGTTGTGCAGAACTACAAGAGCGGCGAGCTGGCGGTGCTCGACGTGCCGGTGCCGGGGTGCAAGCCGGGCGGTGTGCTGGTCCGCAGCGCCTACTCGCTGATCTCCACCGGGACCGAGCTCATGAAGGTGTCCGAGGCCGGCATGTCGATGCTGGGCAAGGCCCGCTCCCGGCCCGACCAGGTGGCCAAGGTCATGCAGAGCGTGGCCACCAACGGGGTGCCCGCCACCTACCGCAAGCTGATGGGCAAGCTGGACTCCTACACGCCGCTGGGCTACTCGCTGTGCGGGGTGGTCGAGCAGGTCGGCGCCGGGATCGACGATGTGAAGGTCGGCGATCTGGTGGCCTGCGCCGGCAATGAGCACGCGCTGCACGCCGAGCTGAACTGGGTGCCGAAGAACCTCTACGCCCGGGTGCCGGACGGCCTCGCGCCGCGGCACGCGGCCTTCGGCACCGTCGGGTCGATCGCGATGCAGGGCGTCCGCCAGGGCGAGTCTCGGCTCGGCGAGGTGGCGCTGGTCATCGGCCTCGGGCTGATCGGGCAACTGGTGGTGCAGCTCCTCACCGCCTCGGGGGTCCGTGTCGTCGGGGCCGACCCCGACCCGGTGCGCTGCGACCTCGCGGAGCGCCTGGGTGCTGTGGCCTGCGGCGATCCCGCGTCCGCGGCCGTGGAGACTGCCGTCGCCGAGCTCACCGGCGGCCACGGCGTGGACCAGGTGTATCTGGCCGCCGGCGGCGGCAGCAACCAGCCCGTCGAGCTGGCCGCCCGGCTCTGCCGGGACCGCGGCCGGGTCGTCGACATCGGCAAGTGCCGCCTGGACCTGCCGTGGAACGCGTACTACGAGAAAGAGCTCGACGTCCGGTTCTCCCGCAGTTACGGCCCCGGTCGCTACGACCCGGAGTACGAGCTGGAGGGGCGGGACTACCCGATCGGCTACGTGCGCTGGACCGAGCGCCGCAACCTGGCGTGCTTCCTCGATCTCCTCGCCCACGGCAATGTCGACGTGGAGCCGTTGGTCTCCCACATCGCCGACTTCGACGACGCCGTCGAGACGTACCAGCGCCTGAAGGACGGCGACCTGAAGGCCGTGGCCGTGCTGTTCCGGTATCCCGAACCCGCGCAGGAAACGGGGGAAGCGGCGGCCCCGGCGGTGGCCGTGCCCGCGGTGAAGCCACGCGGCGGTGGAGCGTCCAGCCCGGCCCGGGCCCTCCCGACGCCGGTGCGCCTCGCTTTCGTCGGCGCGGGAAACTATGCGACGTCGATGCTGCTGCCGCATCTGGCACCGCGCGACGGAGTCGTGTTGTCGACCGTCGTCACCACGACGGCGCTGTCCGCGGCCAACGCGCAGCGGAAGTTCGGCTTCGCCGAGGCGACGACCGATCTCGACGCCGTGCTCGGCGACCCGTCCATCGACGCGGTGTTCGTGGTCACCCGGCACAGCTCACACGCCGAACTGACCCGAAGGGCACTGCTGGCCGGCAAGCCCGTGTTCGTGGAGAAGCCCCTGGCCCTCACCGAGGACGAACTGACCGGCGTGCTCGCGGCGGTGGAGGAGTCCGGCAACGACCGGCTGCAGGTGGGCTTCAATCGCCGGTTCGCGCCGCTGCTGCAGGAGGCCAGGAAGCGGTTCGGCGCCCGGACCGGTCCGGCGAACCTCCGCTACCTGGTCAACGCGGGCCGCCTCGCGCACGGCAGTTGGTACCTCCAGCAAGGCACCGAGGGCTCGCGGTTCGCCGGCGAGGGCGGACACTTCATCGACACGGCGAGCTGGCTGCTCGATTCCGACCCGGTCTCGGTGTACGCGGTCGCCACCTCCGGCAACGAGGACCTGCAGATCGTGCTGCGCTACCCGGACGGGTCCGCCGCCACCATCAGCTACGTCACCACCGGCCCGGCCGGCTTCCCCAAGGAGACGCTGGACCTGGTCGCCGATGGCAAGGCGCTGCGGCTCGACGACTTCGTCCGTGCCGCTGTTTACGATGGCGGCCGCAAGCGGTGGATCAGTTCGCGGCTGCCCAAGGCCCGGGACAAGGGCCAGTCCGCCGAGCTGGCCGCGTTCATCAAGGCCGTGCGGACCGGCGGGCCGATGCCGGTGCCGCTGGAGTCGCTGGTCGCCACCACGGCGGCCACCCTCGCCGTGCGGACCGGCCTGGCCGGCGGTGCGCCGGTGACGTTGGCGAGGGCGCGATGACGGTGAACTCGGGGAGTTTGGGCTGGTACCTGCGGCGGCTGTCCCGGATGGGGCCGCAGGAGGTCGCGGGCCGGGCGGGCGACGCGGTGCGCAGGCGGCGGTGGCGGTCGGCGCGGCCGGACTGCCCGAGCGTGACCGGTGCCCGGTTCACCGCGGTACTGCCCGCCGGGACGATCGCCGCGGTGCCACCGGACGCCGCGAAACGCCTCATCGCCGAGGCGGACCGGCTGATGTACGGGCACGCCGAGTACTTCGGGGTGGTCCGCGACGATCTGGCCGACCCGGACTGGTGGTGCGACCCGAAGACCGGGCGCCGGGCTCCGTGGGGCTACTCCTTCAACCTGCCGTACCGGAACGAGGACGCGGTCGGCGACATCAAGCAGATCTGGGAGCTGTCCCGGCATCAGTACCTCACCGTGCTCGCCGCCGCCTACGCGATCACTGGGGACGAGCGGTACGCCGAGCGCGTGGCCGCGCACCTGCGGTCGTGGTGGGCGGCCAACCCACCGCTGCGCGGCGTGCACTGGATCAGCGGCATCGAGCTGGGGATCCGGTTGCTGTCCTGGGTGTGGATCCGCCGACTGCTCGACGGCTGGCCGGGCGCGGCTGGGCTGTTCGAGGGAAACCCGGTGGCGCTGAACCAGATCTGGCACCACCAGCGCTGGCTGGCCGCCTTCCCCAGCCGGGGATCCTCGGCGAACAACCACGTCATCGCCGAGGCCGCTGGGCAGTTCGCCGCGGCCTGCGCGTTCGGCTGGTTTCCCGCCTCGGCGCGCTGGCGGGCCGGCGCGCTGCGGTCGCTGGAGCGGCATCTGCGCGGCAACACCTTCGACTCCGGCCTCAACCGCGAGCTGGCCACCGAGTATCACGGACTGGTACTGGAGCTCGGCCTGGCCGCGGTGGCCGAGGCGGATGCCGCCCGCGTGCCGGTCCCCGCGTCCATCCGGCTGCTGCTGCTGCGGATGACCGACGCGCTCGCGGCCGTCGTGGACAGCCGGTTACGTCCGCCGCGCCAGGGGGACGCGGACGACGGGCACGGTCTGGTCGTGGACGGCGCGGGCACCGACCGCTGGGCCTCGCTGCTGGCCACCGGGGACGCCGTGTTCAGCCGGCTCGCCTGGTGGCCGGAAGTGACCGGTACCGATGTGCGTACCCCGCTGCTGGCCGCGCTCATCCGGCCGTACTCGAAGATCGCGGCCGCACCGGTCGTGACCCGCCCGCCAAGCCGACCGGGCCACTTCGCCGACGCGGGGCTCACCGTCCTGCGCGGTCCGGGAGAGATCTGGTGCCGCTGCGACGGTGGTCCGCACGGTTTCCTGTCCATCGCCGCACATGCCCACGCGGACGCGCTGTCCGTGGAGGTCCGGCACGACGGGGTCGACGTGCTCGCCGACCCGGGGACGTTCTGCTACCACGGGCAACCCGAGTGGCGGCAGTACTTCCGGTCGACCCTCGGCCACAACACCCTGCAATTGGATGGCGGTGACCAGTCCGTCTCCGGCGGCCCGTTCCTGTGGACCCGGCATGCCCGCAGCCGTGTCCTGACCGCGGACACATCGGACACCTCCGACGGGGGGACGGCCCGCTGGTGTGCCGAGCACGACGGTTACCAGCAGTCCGTGCACCGCCGCCGGGTGGAACTGGCGACCGCGAGTCAGGAGTTGAGGGTGGTCGACAAGGTGCGCGGTCCGCGCCGGGACGTACGCCTGGCGTTCCACCTCGGCCCGGCGATCGCCGCGGACCTGGTGGGGAACCGGGCAGTGCTCACCTGGACCCGGGACGGCGAGGGGCGTTCCGCGGTGCTCGACCTGCCCGGGCAACTGTCCTGGCGGGCGCATCGCGGCGAGACCGACCCGCCGCTGGGCTGGTACTCCGCCGGATTCGGGCGCAAGGAACCTGCCACCACGCTGGTCGGCACCGGCTTCGCCGACGGCACTGCGCTGTTGGGGGAGTTCACCACCGTGCTCAGGTTCCGCGGCTAGGGGGGCGAGTGGGGATCAAGAGGCGGCACTGGGCGTTGGCGGCACCGCTGGCGCTGGCCCTGCTGGCGGCGACCGGCTGTGAGAGCACGCCGGGCGCCCGGGCGAAGCCGACCGCTGTGCCATCCACGTCCGTGGCGCGGGTGTGCGCCAAGCCCGCGGCCGGGCCGGCGAGGGCGCCGGCGGGCGCGGTGACGGTCGACCCCGCGGTGGCCGGTGACCTGGCCGCGAAGACCAAGGGCAGCCCCCGGAACACCACGTTCTGGCTTCGACCGGGCAAGCACAGGCTCGAGCCCGACCGCTACGCCCAGGTCATCCCCAAGGAGGGGGACCGCTACCTCGGTGCGCCGGGCGCGGTGCTCGACGGCCGGAAGAAGAACCAGTACGCGTTCGGCGGTACTGCCCGCAACGTCACCATCCGCTACCTGACCGTGCGGGGTTTCGTCGCGCCGCACGACGAGGGCGTGGTCAACCATGACTCGGCCGACGGGTGGGTGATCGAGCACGCGACGATCCGGAACAACTCAGGTGCCGGGCTGATGGCCGGTGCCCGCCAGCAGGTCCGCGCGAGCTGCCTGCGCGACAACGGTCAGTACGGCATGAACGCGTACAAGGCCAAAGGCCGTATCAGCGGCCTGGTGGTCGAGGGCAACGAGATCGTGGGCAACAACACCGGCGACTGGGAGCGGCGGCGGGAGGGCTGCGGCTGCACCGGAGGCATCAAGTTCTGGGCCGTCAACGGCGCCGACATACGCGGCAACTGGGTACACGACAACCGCGGAACAGGGTTGTGGGCGGACACCAACAACAACGACTTCCGCATCGAGAACAACGTGCTCGAGGCCAACGACGGTGCCGCGCTGATCTACGAGACCAGCTACAACGCGGTCATCCGGAAGAACACGATCCGGCGGAACAACTGGGTCGAGGGCCGCAGGTACGCCGACCGCGGCGACACCTTCCCGTATCCGACCGTCTACCTGTCCGAGTCCGGCGGCGAACCACGGATCCGAGCCCGCACGGACAAGATCGAGATCTACCGGAACGTGCTGGAGAACAACTGGTCGGGGATCACTCTGTGGGAAAACGCCGACCGGTTCTGCAACAGCCCGGCCAACACCTCCTCCGGTGACTGCACGCTGCTGGTGAAGAACACCGACCGCTGCGCACAGCCGGCGATCGCCACCGCACCGCTCTACGCCGACTGCCGGTGGAAGACCCAGCGGGTGGACATCCACAAGAACCGCTTCGTGCTGGACAAGTCCGTCGTCGACTGCACGGGGAAGTGCGACCGAATGGCGGTACTGGCCAACTACGGCACCTATCCGGACTGGTCGCCGTACCAGGGTGAGCGGGTGGCCGAGGCGATCACCCGCAAGCAGCACAACCGCTGGCACGACAACGTCTACCTCGGACCATGGAAATTCGTCGCCCACGACCCGAGCCGGATACTCGACTCCTGGCAGTGGCAGGGCACGCCGTACCAGCAGGACGCGGGCAGCACCTTCCGCGCACGGGACGGTGGCTGAGATGAGCACCGACCACGCGTCGCACACCTCGAAGGTCGTCGGGACGGTCTGGGGGCTGCTGGTCCTCAACACGCTCGGCTCCGCCGGGGCGAAGACCATCATCCCGCTGCCCCGCTCCCTCATCCAGATGGTCACCATGGGTGCGCTGGTCGCCGCGTTCGCGCTGGCGCTCGCAGTCAATCTCCGGCTGCGCATCCGAGCCAGCGCCTGCTTGTTCCTGCTCACCCTGCTGCTGGTGCCGAGCGTGATCTCCAGCGCGGACCTGGAGTCCGGGTTCGGTGCGCTGTTCCGCTGCGCCCGGCTGGCTCTCTTCATCGGCACGCTGTGGCTGCTCAGCCGCTGGTGGGACGGCGGCCTGACGTTCGTCCGACACCACATCCGGATGTACTTCGCGGTGCTCGGGTCGGTGGCCGCCGGCCTGGTCGTCTCACCGGGCGCGGCCATGCCCGAGCTCTACGGCGGGCGGCTGGTCGGCGCGTTGTGGCCGCTCACCCCGCCGCAGATCGGACAGTACGCCGCGGTGATCATCGGGCTCACCGTGCTGCTCGTGCTGGGCCGCCGGACCGACAAGGCCGGCGCCACGGTGGTCATCGTGCCGTCACTCGTCCTGCTCGCGTTGACCCATACCCGGACGGCCACGCTCGGCCTGTTCATCGGGTTGGCGTTGGCGATCGGCTCGCTCATCCTGACCAGCGCCGCCGCCCGCCGGTTCTTCGCCTGGGCGGTGCTGTGCGCCGCGGTGGCCGCGGTGGCGTTCGCCTCCGCGCTGCAAGCGTGGTTCCTGCGCGGACAGAGCAAGGAGAACTTCTCCAACCTCACCGGTCGGGCCAAGGTCTGGGACGCCCTGCTGGCCGCGCCCCGGTCGACCTCGGAGAAGTTGTTCGGCGTGGGCCTGGGCGACAAGTCGTTCGGCGGGCTGCCGATCGACAACAGCTGGCTGGCCGTTTACCACGAGCAGGGTCTGATCGGCGTCACCCTCGTCTCGGCGATCATCATCGTGCTGGGCGGCGTCGCGTTGCTGCGGCCACCATCGCTGCAGAGGGCCTGCGCGATCTTCCTGATCAGCTACTGCGCCATCGCGTCGTACACCGAGGCCGGGCTGGGCGACGCCTCGCCGTATCTGCTGCATCTGGCCCTGGCCGCCTCGCTGTTGGCGGCACCCGCCGCGGCGACTCCCCTCTCGACGCCCGAACTCCCCCGACGACACATCCCCCGCTGGGCCCGTAGATCGGAGGTTCCTTGAGCATGCAGGTCCTCGTGATACACAACCGCTACGCCTCGGCGCAGCCGAGCGGGGAGAACAAGGTCGTCGACCAGGAGGTGGCGCTGCTGCGCGAGGCCGGCCACCGGGTCGAGGTGTTCGAGCGGCGCAGCGACGACATCGCCGCCCGGTCCCTCCTCGGCAAGGCCGCGGTGCCGCTGCTGGTGCCGTGGAATCCGGCGGTCCGCGCGGAGCTCGCCGCCCGGCTGCGCGCCGAGCGGCCGGACGTGGTGCACGTCCACAACGTCTTCCCGCTCCTGTCGCCCGCGGTGCTTGCCGCCTGCGCCGACGTCGGCGTGCCCGCCGTCGCCACGCTGCACAACTACACCCAGGTCTGCCCGCCCGGCACGCTGCAGCGGGACGGCCGAGCGTGCACCGAGTGCGTCGGATCGGCGCCGCTGCCCGCCGTCCGGCACGGCTGCTACCGGAACTCCCGCCTGGCGACGGTGCCGCTAGCGGTCAGCCTGTCGGTCAACCGGCGGCGGTGGTGGTCCGGTGTGGAGCGGTTCTTCTGCATCTCCGCGGCGCAGCGCGACGTCCTGGTGCGGTCCGGCATGCCGGCCGACCGGCTGGCGGTGAAGCACAACTTCGTTCCGGAGCCGGGCACTTGCCGAGTGGGCGAGGGAGAGCATCTGCTCTATCTCGGCCGGCTCGCGGAGGCCAAGGGCGTGCGGCTGCTGATGGCCGCGTGGGACGAGATCGCGGCGAGCGGCGGTGTGGGCGTCCCGCTCGCGATCGCCGGCACGGGACCACTGGAGCGAGAGGTGACCGCCTGGGCGGCGGGCCGGGACGATGTGCGCTACGTCGGCCTATTGGACCCGGCGGAGTGCCGAACGGCCATCGCGCGGTCGGTCGCCGTGGTGGCTCCCTCGACGTGGCTGGAGGCGTTCGGCCTGGTGGTCGTGGAGGCGATGGCGGCGGGGGTCCCGACCGTCGCCGCCGGTCACGGCGCCTTCGTCGAACTCGTCGAGGACGGGGTGACCGGGCTGCTGCACCGGCCGGGCGAGTCCGCCTCGCTCGCGTCCCGGATACGCCGGATCACGACCGAGCCGGCCCGCAACCGGGAGATGGGCCAGGCGGCCCGGCGCCGTTACGAGCAGGGTTTCAGCCCGGCCGTCGGGCTGGAGCGCCTGGTGGAGGGGTACCGCACCGCGATCGCGGGTCGGTCAGCACTGGCTCGCGGCGGGGACACCCGCGCGAGCAGGGGGGATGGGGACAGTAGATGACACGATGCCGACTCTGCGGCTCGGAAGCGATGGCGAGCGTCGTCGACCTCGGGGCGACGCCACCATGTGAGAGCTTTCTCGCCGCGGACCAACTGGATCAACCGGAGCCGGCGTACCCGCTGCACCTGCGGGTCTGCACCGACTGCTGGCTGGCGCAGATCCCACCGCTGATCACGCCGGAGGAGACGTTCAAGGAGTATGCGTACTTCTCCTCCTACTCGACCTCCTGGGTGGAGCACGCGCGCACGTTCGTCGCCGACGCCGTACAGCGGCTTCCGCTCGGCCCCGACGCCTTCGTGGTCGAGGTGGCGAGCAACGACGGGTACCTGCTGAGGCACGTGGTGGCCCGCGGGATCCGCTGCCTCGGCATCGAGCCGTCGGTGAACGTCGGCGCCGCGGCGCGGGAGGCGGGGGTGCCCACGCTCACGGAGTTCCTGGACCCGGCCACCGGCTCGGGCGTCCGCGCCGACCACGGCCCGGCGGACCTGGTCGTGGCCAACAACGTGTACGCGCACATCCCCGACGTGGTCGGGTTCACCCGGGGATTGCGCGCCCTGGTGGCCGACGACGGCTGGGTCTCCATCGAGGTGCAGCACCTGCTGACCCTGATCGAGGAGAACCAGTACGACACGATCTACCACGAGCACTTCCAGTACTACACGGTCGCGTCCGCGATGCGGGCCCTTGCGAGTGGCGGACTCGCGCTCGTGGACGTCGAGTTGCTGCCCACGCACGGCGGCTCCATCCGGCTGTGGGCCCGGCCGGCCGAAGCGGCCGGCGAGCCCACCCGGCAGGTGGCCGACGTGCTGGCCCGGGAGAAGGCCGCCGGGCTGCAGGAGCTGTCCGGATACACCGAGTTCTCCGTCCGGGTGGCCAAGGTACGCCGGGACCTGCTGCGGTTCCTCGTCGAGGCGGCCGAGCGCGGCGAGACGGTGGTCGGCTACGGCGCCCCGGGCAAGGGCAACACCCTGCTCAACCACTGCGGCATCCGGCCCGACCTGCTCCCGTACACGGTCGACCGCAACCCCTACAAGCACGGCAGGTTCACCCCGGGCACCCGTATCCCGATCCTGCCGCCCGAGCAGATAGCCGCCGACAAGCCGGACTACGTCCTCGTCCTCCCGTGGAACCTGCGGGCCGAGCTGGTCGAGCAGTTGTCCTTCGTGCACGACTGGGGCGGCCGGCTCGTCTTTCCCATCCCGGATCTGAGCATTGTCGAGGTCGCATCTTGAAAGAGGTCCCAGCATGAAGGTCGTTCTGTTCTGCGGCGGTTACGGGATGCGCATGCGCAGCGGTGCTGCAGACGACGTGCCCAAGCCGATGGCGATGGTCGGGCCGCGACCGCTGATCTGGCATGTCATGCGCTACTACGCGCACTTCGGGCACACGGAGTTCATCCTGTGCCTCGGCTACGGGGCCCACCACATCAAGAACTTCTTCCTCAACTACGAGGAGGCGACGTCCAACGACTTCGTGCTGCGGGGCGGGCGGACCGAGCTGCTGTCCACCGACATAGCCCAGTGGACGATCACATTCGCGCAGACCGGCATCGAGTCGCCGATCGGGGAGCGGCTGCGCCGGGTGCGGCACCACCTGGACAGGGACGAGATGTTCCTCGCCAACTACGCCGACGTGCTCACCGACGCCCCGCTGCCGGAGATGATCGAGAACTTCGCCCGGCGCGACGCCGGTGCCTCGATGATGGTGGTACCGCCGCAGTCCTCGTTCCACTGCGTGGACCTGGGTGAGGACGGCCTGGTGGGAGGCATCACCGCGGTGAGCGACATGCCGCTGTGGGAGAACGGCGGCTACTTCGTACTCCGCCAGGAGGTCTTCGACCACATACCGGAGAACGGGGACCTGGTCGCCGACGGATGCGCCCAACTGGCCAAGCAGGGACGGCTGGTGGCGCACCAGCACCGCGGCTTCTGGAAGCCGACCGACACGGTGAAGGAGCGGGCCGCGCTCGACGAGGCGTACGCCCGGGGCGAGCGCCCGTGGGCCGTGTGGGAGCGCGACGGCGCGGGGGTGAGCGCGTGATCCGGCTCGGGGCCGGGCGCCACCTGGACCGGATCGTCGCGGTGGGCGCGCACTGCGACGACATCGCCATCGGCGCCGGCGGCACGCTGCTGACGCTGTGCGGCGCGCGGCGGGGCAGCCGCGTCGACGCGCTGGTGCTCTCCGGCGGCGGCACCGACCGGGAGCAGGAGGAGCAGGCCGCACTCGCCGCCTTCTGCCCGGGCGCCGACCTGCGGCTGACCGTGCTCAAGCTGCCGGACGGGCGGATGCCCGCGCACTGGGAGGAGGCCAAGGCCGCGGTCGAGGAGCTGCGCGCGCGGACCGAACCGGACCTGGTCCTCGCCCCGCGTACCGATGACGCGCACCAGGATCACCGCGGCCTGGCGGAGCTGCTGCCCACCGCGTTCCGCGACCACCTCGTGCTCGGCTACGAGATCGTCAAGTGGGACGGCGATCTCGGCCGTCCGGCGGCGTACCAGCCGCTGTCGCCGGAGATCGCCGAACAGAAGGTGCGGCTGCTGCAGGAGCACTACCCCTCGCAGCGGCACCGGCCCTGGTACGACCGGGAGGCCTTCCTCGGCCTTGCCCGGATCCGCGGCATCGAATGCCACGCCCGCTATGCCGAGGCGTTCGCCGTCACCAAACTCACGCTCAACCTGGGGGGTTGAACCTTGCGCGTACTGCTGACCGGACACCAGGGCTATCTGGGCACCGTGATGGCCCCGGTCCTCGCGGCCGCCGGGCACGAGGTCGTCGGCCTTGACGCCGGCCTGTTCGCCGACTGCGTCCTGGGCGAGCCGCCCGCGGACCCGCCGGGGCACCGGGTGGACCTGCGCGACGTCACGGCCGCACACGTGGCCGGGGTGGACGCCGTGATCCACCTGGCCGCGCTCTCCAACGACCCGCTGGGATCGCTCGCGCCGGAACTCACCTACGACATCAACCACCACGCGTCCGTACGCCTTGCCCGGCTGGCCCGCGACACCGGAGTGCGGCGCTTCCTGTACGCGTCCACCTGCTCGGTCTACGGCGCCACAGGCGGCGACGGCCTGGTGGCCGAGGACGCCCCGCTGCGCCCGGTGACGCCGTACGCGGAGTCCAAGGTACGGGTGGAGGACGACCTGCACACGCTGGCCGACGACGACTTCACCCCGGTGTTCATGCGCAACGCCACCGCCTTCGGCTACTCGCCCCGGCTGCGCGCCGACATCGTGCTGAACAACCTGGTGGGCCACGCCCTCCTGTCCGGCGAGGTGCTCGTGCTCTCCGACGGCACTCCCTGGCGCCCGCTGGTGCACGCCGCCGACATCGCACGGGCCTTCGCGGCCGCGCTGACCGCGCCGCGGGAAGCGGTGCACGACCGGGCGTTCAACATCGGCAGCGAGACCAACAACGTCACGGTCGCCGAGATCGCCGAACAGGTCGCCGAGGCGGTGTCCGGCGCGAAGGTGGTGATCACCGGGGAGACCGGTGCCGATCCGCGGTCGTACCGGGTGGACTTCTCCCGGTTCCGCGCCGCGATACCCGGCTTCGACTGCGAGTGGACGGTGAAGCGGGGCGCGCTGGAACTCGCCGATGCCTACCGGAAGTTCGGGCTGACCCGGGAGGACTTCGAGCAACGTTTCACCCGGCTTGCCGTGCTGCGCGCGGCGTCCGACGCCGGCGCCGTCGACAACACCCTGCGGTGGCGCCGGTGACCGCGGTCGGCGAAGAGATGCATACGCTGGTGGAGCGGCTGTACCCGCTCTGCCGGAGCATCACCGGCGACGGTGTGCGCGCCACCCTGGACATCGTCCGCGAGTACATCCCGCTCCAGGTGTACGAGGTGCCGACCGGGACTCAGGTCCTCGACTGGACGGTGCCGCAGGAGTGGAACATCCGGGACGCGTATATCGCCGACTCCACCGGCCACCGGGTCGTCGACTTCGCCGCGTCCAGCCTGCACGCGCTCGGCTACAGCGTGCCGGTGTCGGCGACCATGCCGCTGGCCGAGCTCCGCGCGCATCTGCACACCCTTCCGGACCACCCGAGTTGGGTGCCGTACCGCACCAGCTACTACCAGCCGGAATGGGGGTTCTGCCTGGCCCAGGAGACCTTGGACGCGCTGCCGGACGGCGACTACGAGGTGCGCATCGACTCCACGCTCGAAGACGGCCATCTCACCTACGCCGAGCACGTGGTTCCCGGGCAGGTCTCCGACGAGGTGATCGTCTCCTGCCATGTCTGCCACCCGTCGCTGGCCAACGACAACCTGGCCGGCATCGCGGTGGCGACGTTCCTGGCCCGGGCGCTGGCGCAGGAAACGCCCTACTACACCTACCGGTTCATCTACGCGCCCGGCACCATCGGGGCGATCACCTGGCTGGCCCGCAACGCGGAGCGAATCAATGGGGTATCCCCTGCTCGAGCGGAGCCGAGAGCTGGGGGAAGCGTCAGGCACGGGCTGGTGCTGGCCTGCGCCGGCGACTCGGGCCAACTGACGTACAAGCAGAGCAGGCGCGGCGACGCGGAGATCGACCGGGTGCTGCGGCATGTGCTGACCGCCTCCGAACGCCCGCACCGCGTAGCGGAGTTCACTCCGTACGGCTACGACGAGCGGCAGTACTGCTCACCCGGGTTCGATCTCGGGGTGGGCTCCCTCAGCCGGACCCCGTACGCCGGGTACCCCGAGTACCACACCTCGGCGGACAACCCGGACTTCGTCTCCCCCGAGGCGATGGCGGACACCCTCGCCGTCTGCCGCGAGGCGTTCGCCGTCCTCGACCGCAACCGGCGGTACGTCAACCTCAGCCCCTATGGCGAGCCACAACTGGGCCGACGCGGGTTGTACGACTCGCTCGGCGGCCGCAGCGACGCGAAGCAGTCCCAGATGGCCATGCTCTGGGTGCTCAGCCTCTCCGACGGCGAGCACAGTCTGCTGGACGTCGCCGAGCGGTCCGGGCTGCCGTTCGACACCGTCGCCCTCGCGGCCGGCGCCCTGCACGGCGCCGGGCTGATCAAGGCATGACGCCGATGACCACCGAGGAGGAGAATCCGCAGAAAACGGCGCCACCGGCCCGGTCCGCCCGGCGGGCCCTCGTCGGCCGGCTGTCCTGGGGACTGGCCGACCAGGCGGCCTCCAGCATGTCCAACTTCGTGGTGGGCATCTACGTGGCCCGCTCGCTGGGGGTGACCGCGTTCGGCGTGTTCAGCCTCGCCTGGGTGACCTACGGCGTGGTGCTCAACGTCTCCCGCGGCCTTGCCACCGACCCGCTCGTGGTGCGCTTCAGCGGCGTGTCGGAGGCGTCCTGGCGCGGGGCGGTGACCCGGTCGACGGGTACCGCACTCGGTGCCGGCGCGGCCATCGGCGCGGCGTGTCTGGTGGCCGGGCTCGGCGTCGGCGGCCGCGTGGGGCCCGCGTTCGCGGCCCTTGGTGTCATGTTGCCGGGGCTGCTGCTCCAGGACGCCTGGCGGTTCTCGTTCTTCGCCGCCGGCAGTGGGCGGAAGGCATTCGTCAACGACGTCGTGTGGGGTGTCGCGCTCGTCCCGGCCATGGTGGTGGCGGCCCGTGTGGGCAGCGTGGCCGCTTATCTGCTCGCCTGGGGCGCGTCCGCCACGGTGGCGGCGGGGTACGGCTACCTCCAGTCCGGCATCCGGCCCCGGATGACCGAGGCGCGCGGGTGGCTTCGCGAGCAGCGCGATCTCGGCTACCGGTACCTGGTCGAGAACGTCAGCCTCAGTGGCGCGAGCCAGCTGCGGGCGTACGGGCTCGGCGCGATCGTCGGGGTCGGCGCGGTGGGTGCGGTGCGGGGCGCCGAGCTCCTGCTCGGCCCGTTCCTCGCCGTGCTCATGGGGCTTTCGCTGGTCACCGTCCCGGAGGCGGCACGGGTGCTGCGGCAGGCCCCGCATCAACTGGGCAGGTTCTGCCTCCTGCTCGGCGGCGGGCAGGCCGTCGGCGCGCTGCTCTGGGGCACAGCGCTGCTGCTGATGCCCGGCCGGCTCGGCGAGCTGGCGCTCGGCGACGTCTGGCACTCCGCCTCGGAACTCATCGTGCCGATCACCCTCGGCGTCGCGGGCGCGGGCCTCGGTACCGGCGCGGCGGCCGGGCTGCGCGCGCTCGGCGCGGCCCGGCGCAGCCTGCGCTGCCAGTTGTTCGCCTCCGCCTGCTACGTCGGCGGCGGGCTCGGCGGGGCCGCCGTCGCCGGCACGGTCGGCTCGGCCTGGGGCGTCGCCGCCGCGACCATCAGCGGCTCCGCCGTGTGGTGGCAGCAGCTTCGGTCCGCCCTGCGCGAGCGCCACCGCGATCCCATCCCCGAAGTGAGGACATCATGACCGCCCACCCCAGGCTGAGCATCGGCCTGCCCGTGTACAACGGCGAGGAGTACCTGGCCGAGTCGCTCGACGCCCTGCTCGGCCAGACCTACGAGGACTTCGAGCTGGTCATCTCCGACAACGCCTCGACCGACGGGACCCAGGACATCTGCCGCGCGTACGCCGCGAAGGACTCACGCATCCGGTATCTCCGGCTGCCCCGGAACATCGGCGCCACGCCGAACCACAACCATGTGTTCGCCCAGTCCCGCGGCGAGCTGTTCAAGTGGGCCTCGCACGACGACCTGTACGGCCGGGACCTGCTGCGGCGCTGTGTGGAGGCGCTGGACGAGCGGCCGGAGGTCATCCTCGCCCACGCCGACCAGGCGGTCATCGACGGCGACGGCCAGGTGAAGGTCCCCTATGAGTACACGCTCGCCACCGACTCGCCGCACCCGCCGGAGCGCTTCCGGAGTCTGCTGTTCGAGCCGGGTGGCGACGACTTCTACGGGGTGATGCGGGCCGAGATGCTGCGCCGGGTGAAGCCGATGGACAGCTACCACCACGCGGACCGCACGTTCGTCGCCGAGATCACCCTGCACGGGCCCTTCCACCAGGTGCCGGAGCTGCTGTACTTCCGCCGCGACCACCCCACCCGCGCCGAGCGGGCGAACCCGTCCAAGCGCTCCCGGTGCGTCAACCTGGACCCGCGCCGGGCGGGCAAGCTGCACCCGACGCCCCGGCTGCTCGCCGAGTACATCTGGGGCTTCGCCTCCGCGATCCGGCGGGCGCCGTTGTCCCCGGCCGGCCGGCGCGCGTGCTACCGCCACCTGGCCGCATGGATGACCAGCCGGGTCCGGCCGGGCGCCGGCGAGCGGGTCGAGGACCGCACCCCGGTCGACCCGGCCCTGCTCACGGTCTCCGTCGACGCCCTCGTCGCCGGCCGCGAGGGGAGGCAGACATGACGTCCGCGGACGAAACTCCGGTGCGCGTCGGGGTGTTCGGCCTGCTCGGCTCCGGCAACCTCGGCAACGACGGTTCGCTGGAGGCCGTCCTCGGGTACCTCCGCGCCGAGCACCCGGAGGCGGTCGTGGACGCGCTGTGCGGCGGACCCGAGGCCGTGACGACCCGGTTCCAGATCCCCGCGACGCGGCTGCACTGGTACCGCGGGGAGTACCGGACCGCGTCACGTGCGGGCGCGATCGCGGGGAAGGGCCTGGGCAAACTCGTCGACGTCTTCCGCACCGCCGCCTGGGTGCGTCGGCACGACGTGGTGATCGTGCCGGGCATGGGCGTCCTGGAGGCCACACTGCCGCTGCGGCCCTGGGGCTTCCCGTACTCGCTGTTCCTGCTCTGCGCGAGTGGGCGGCTGCTCCACACCCGGGTCGCGCTGGTCAGCGTCGGCGCCGCCGAGATCGGCAACCGGCCCACCCGGGCGCTGGTGCGCTGGTCGGCGCGGCTGGCCGCGTACCGGTCGTACCGGGACGCCCGGTCCCGCGACGCGATGCGGGCGATGGGCGTGGACACCGCGCGCGACGAGGTCTACCCGGACCTGGCATTCGCCCTGCCGACGCCGCGGGAATGGGGTATCCCCTGCTCGGAGCCTGGCGGAGAGCTTGGAGAAGCGCCCTCGGGCTCGCCGGGCCCGGTCTGCGTCGGTGTCATGGACTTCCACGGCGGCAACGACGACCGTGCCCGGGCCGATGAGATATACCGGCGCTACCTCGACGGGACGATCCGGTTCGTCCGTGCGCTGGTCGAGGAGGGCAGGCCGGTCCGGCTGCTCACCGGCGACGAGTGCGATGCGTCGGTGGTCGCCGCGATCCTCGACGCGGTTGACTCACCGCTGGTCACCGCTGCCGAGCCGTCCTCACTGGCCGACCTGATGAACGAGATGGTGGCTGCCGACACCGTGGTGGCGATCCGGTACCACAACCTGATCTGCGCGCTGAAGACCGGCACGCCGGTGCTCGCCCTCAGCTACGCGGCGAAGAGCGACGCGCTCATGGATCGGATGGGCCTCGGCGCGTACTGCCACCCGGCGCGCGAGGTCGACGCCGACCGGCTGCTCGAGCAGTTCCGGGCGTTGGAGAAGCGATCGGCCGAGCTGCGGCAGACCCTCACCGAGCGGAACCTGGCCGCCGCCCGGCAACTCGGGCAGCAATTCGCCGCCTTGACCGCGGCCCTGTTCCCGGCGACCGACCACGACCACGACCACGACCACGCCCGCGCCCGCGCCCGCGCCCGCCAGGAGGCTCCATGAAAGCGATCGAAGTCCCGGCGATCACGGGTGCGTACCTGTTCGAGCCGACGCCGTACGCCGACGAACGTGGCTTCTTCTGCCGCACCTTCGACGCCGATGTGGTCCGCTCGGTGGGCCTCGACCCGGACGCCTTCGTCCAGGACAGCCTGTCCCGCTCGGTCCGGGGCGTGCTGCGCGGCCTGCATCTGCGCTCCGGAGCCGGTGAGGCCAAGCTGGTGCGGTGCTCGTACGGGAGGATCTTCGACGTCGTCGCGGACCTGCGGACGGACTCGCCGACCTACCTGGGCCGGGCCTTCTTCGAGCTGTCCGGCGAGACGCAGAGGACCCTGTACATCCCGGCGGGGTGCGCGCACGGTTTCCAGGCACTGACCGAAACCGCCGACACCTCCTACCGGATCGATCGCCCGCACGATCCGGCCGAGGACGTGACGATCGCCTTCGACGACCCGGAGCTCGCCATTCCCTGGCCGCTGCCGATCACATCGATGTCCCAGCGGGACCGGGAGGCGCCGAGCCTCGCCGAGGTCCTGAAGCACAGAGGAAGTTGAGGTCCCCGTGGACACCGAAGCGCTTCACCTGCCGCTGTCGCGGACCGCCAACGAGCGGCTGCACGCCATGATCCCCGGGGGCGCGCACACCTACGCCAAGGGCGACGACCAGTACCCCGAGAACCTGGCCCCGGTCATCAGCCACGGCCGCGGTGCCCACGTGTGGGACATCGACGGCAACCGCTACCTCGAGTACGGCTCCGGCCTGCGGTCGGTCAGCCTCGGCCACGCCCACCCACGTGTGAACGAGGCGGTGCGGCGGGAACTCGACCGCGGCAGCAACTTCGTCCGGCCGTCCATCGTGGAGGTCGAGGCCGCGGAACGCTTCCTGGCCACGGTGCCGACCGCCGAGATGGTGAAGTTCGCGAAGAACGGCTCCGACGCCACCACCGCCGCGGTGCGCCTCGCCCGCGCCGCCACCGGGCGCCCGCGGGTGGCCATCTGCGCCGACCATCCGTTCTTCTCCGTCGACGATTGGTTCATCGGCACCACGCCGATGTCCGTTGGCGTTCCGGCGGCGACCAACGAGCTCACCGTGGCCTTCCCTTACGGGGACCTGGCCGCCGCGGAGGAGCTGCTCACCCGGTACCAGGACGAGGTCGCCTGCCTGATCCTCGAACCCGCCACCCATAGCGAGCCGCCACTGGGGTACCTCGCCGGACTGCGCGAGCTGGCCGACCGGCACGGCTGCGTACTGATCTTCGATGAGATGATCACCGGCTTCCGCTGGTCCGAGGCGGGCGCCCAGGGCCTGTACGGCGTCGTCCCCGACCTCTCCACGTTCGGCAAGGCGTTGGGCAACGGATTCGCCGTCTCCGCGCTGGCCGGGCGCCGCGAACTGATGGAGCTGGGTGGGCTGCGTCACTCCGGCGACCGGGTGTTCCTGCTGTCCACCACGCATGGCGCGGAAACCCACTCGCTGGCCGCCGCGATGGCCGTCCAGACCACCTATGCCGAGGAAGGCGTCACCGCCCAACTGCACGCCCTCGGGGCGCGGTTGGCGGCGGGTGTCCGGGAGGCCGCGGCGAGTATGGGCGTCGGCGACCACCTCGTCATCCGGGGCCGAGCCAGCAACCTGGTCTTCGCCACCCTCGACGAGAACCGGCAGCCGTCGCAGCAGTACCGCACCCTGTTCCTGCGCCGGCTCCTCGCCGGCGGGGTGCTGGCCCCGTCGTTCGTGGTGAGCAGCGCGCTCGGCGACGCCGACATCGATCACACCGTCGATGTGGTGGCCGAGGCGTGTGCGGTATACCGGAAGGCACTGGAGGCCGCTGACCCCACTCCCTGGCTGGCCGGACGACCGGTGAAACCCGTATTCCGCCGCTTGGCGTGACGTAACGTAACGTCAGCGACGCTCCCACCGACCGGCGTCGGCCATCCGATCGACCCGGTCAGCCATCCGGTCGACCAGCCACGCGGTCGCCGGAATCACCGCCAGCGCGGTGCACCAGCCGCCGAGGACGTCGGTCGGGTAGTGCGCGCCCAGGGCCACCTGCGCCCAGCCCATGGCGGCGCCGGCAACCAGCGCCGCGGCGAGCACGAGTGACGTGCCGGCCGTCCTGCCGAGGCCGAGCCGACCGGTCGCGAGCAGCGCCACCACGAGGGCGAGCGCGGTGAGGAAGGCGGTGTGCCCGCTCGGGTAGGAAAGGTTGTCGGCGCCGTGGATGGTGCGTCCCACCAGGGACTTGAGCAGGGTCGCGGTCCCCACGGTCATGCCGGCGCCGACAACGACGAGCACCGCCGCGCGAGGACGCCGAAGCAGCAGGCAACCCGTCACGGTGGCCACGACCAGCGTCGCCGCTCCCACTGGCTCCCCCAAGAAGTCCGTGGCCAGAGCGACGTGCCGCCACGGCGACCCCATACCGTCCACCGCCGCCCAGATCCGCGCGTCCACCATGCCGGGCTTGCTGTCACCGGCAAACCGGACCCCGAGCACGACGACCACCAGCGCGGCGAGAGCCGCGATCGGCCCGAGCCACACGCGCAGCGATGGGGGCAGCACCGCAGGCGCCGACCGGCCGGTCACACGCCCACCGCGTCCGGTCGGCCTGCGGTAGTGGCCTTCTTGTCTGCCGTGCGCAGCGTCGGGCGTTGCGCGATGACGCCGCCGCCCTGCCCGCGCAGCGGGACCGCGCCAAGGGCACCGCGTTGCGGGCACCGGTCGCCGATTGCTTCTACCGCCCCGGCGCAAGCCCGCACTTCATCGTCGAACCCGACCGCGCCGCAACCCCCTGCGTGGCGGCGATTGAATCCCGCAAGCACGAACTGGGCCGGGCCGAATTCCAGGTCCGCTCCAGCCAGGCGATCCAACGCGAGCCCCCCGTCGTGTCCGACGTCATCCTAACCAACAATCGGCACAAGGAGTCGAAACCACTCCATAAGGAAAGGGCGGACCGGATCACCCGCGCGCTGCAGCGCAAGGGTGGGGGAAGGATGCTGAAGCACCCCACCGAGCTGCCGGACCGGCATGCTGACGCCCTGCGGGTGGCCTTCGGGTTGGCCGAGGGCACACCGGACCCGTTCCGCATCGGTCTGGCGGCCCTGGGACGGCTCGCCGCTGCTGCTCAGGCTCGGCCTCGCGCAGAAGGCGGTCGACGCCACCCTGATCGGTGACATCGGGCAGGCGATCGCCACCACCGCGGAGGAGGCAGCGATCGCCGGCGCGACCGGCACACCCCCGCTGCTCCACCACCGGCTACATCTTGCCGCGCTGCGCGGCCGCCGCGACGAGGTTCTCCGCCTGCGCGAGGCGGCCACCGCGGCGCCGACCACCGGAGATCAGGGACAGGTCACGAACCTGCACTGGACAACAGCCATACTGAACAACGGACTGGCCGACTACCCGACCGCGCCGGCCGCGGCTCGCGAGGCCACCGAGCACGGTGATCTGTTCCTCGCCGGAGCGGCCCTGCCGGAACTGATCGAAGCTGCGGTCCGTTGTGGGTCCGTTGTGGCGACCACATCACCGCAGCGCAGGCAGTGGACTCCTTCACCGAGCGCACAGAGGCCGGCGGAACCGTCACCGGCCGGGGAGTCGCGGCCTACTCACGAGGACTTGTGACTGGCGTCGAGGATCACTACCGGGAAGCCATCGACCTGCTCGCCGAGGGTCCACTCCTCCCCTACCTGGCCCGGGCGCACCTCTTGTACGGCGAATGGCTGCGGCGCGAAGGCCGTCGGCGTGACTGCCGCGAGCACGTGCGCACCGCCCACGAGCTGCTTTCCAGGGCGGGGCGGAGGCCTTTGCCCGGCGGGCCGCCGGCGAACTGCGCGCCACCGGCGAGAAGGTCCAGCCCGGCCCGGGCAAACCTACGAGAAGCTGACCATGCAGGAGGTTGCCGTCGCACGCCTGGTGGCCTCGGGTGCCACCTCGAACGAGGTCGCCGTTGACGCCCACCTGCGCAACATCTTCCGCGTCTCTGGACCCCGAGCGCGAGGTGAAGCTGAACCGGATCAAGGGGATCCTGGGCTGTTTCCCGGACCGGGTCTTCGCCTTCGGCGAGTTCGGCCCGCTCGCGATCCGGCCCACCGCCGGCAGTTGCCGAGGGGCCCAGTGCTTCTTCCTGGCCCCTCGATATCTCTCATGCCTTGAAGAGTCGTGGCCTTGTTCGTGAGATGTGAGAGCCCGTGATGCTCGGCGAGCGTGCGATAGATTCCCCGCCATGACTGAACCAGGATCCGTCGCCTGGCCACCTGCCCCGATCAAGACCGAGCGGCTGGTGCTCCGCGAGTCCGAGTCCCGGGACCGTGCGGCGTTCATCGAGCTGTTCACCTCGCCGGAGGTGGGCACCTACCTGGGGGGCCCTCGACCGCGTGATGAGTGCGAGCGTGCGTTGCCCGAGACGCCCGAGAGGCGCCCCGGCCTTTTCGTGATCGAGTTCGACGGAGCGATGATCGGCACCATCGAGCTGAACCGGCGCGACGCGGAGCGTCGGAGTCATGTCCGTCCGGATGCCGGGGAGGCCGAACTCGGCTACCTGCTCCTGCCGGAGGCATGGGGACACGGGTACGCCGCCGAGGCGTGCGCGGCGGCACTCGACTGGTTCGCCGAAGCGCTTCCCGGCGAGCCGGTGGTGCTCTGCACCCAGACCGCCAACGACCGCTCGATGCGCCTCGCGGCGAAGCTGGGGTTCACCGAGGTGCACAGGTACGAGGCGTGGGGCGCCGAACAGTGGATGGGCGTGTGGTCCCCGGTCACGCCGCCCGCTTGAGCTCGTGCCAGTCAGCCGCCCGAACCTCGTACTGCGTCGAACGCAGCCGGGCTGATCGGCCGCAACGCCTCCTACGTCACGAGCGGGTTCGTCGTTCACGACGTACGGCCTCGTATGCGTCGCCGGTGTCCCCTGCTGTCGGGGCGTCCGATGTGGCCCGCCGCGCGTGGGACTCGCCGAGCCAGATCTGCGGGACGTACCGCTGAACCGTCTCGACCACCGGCCGCCCACCGCGAACGCGAGTCCCACGATCCCGGTGACGGTGGCCTCTCCCTTCTGTTTGGCGCTGCGGCGGCCGATGCGTATGACCGTGGCGTTCGGGGCGGGAGAGGGCGTGTGCGGCGACGGCATGGTGCGTGAGCTTAGTGGGCCCCTGGTGGGGTGGGTCATGGCGATGCGGTGCACCCCGAGCCGCGGCTGGTCCTCGTCGGTCGGTCGGTCGGGGTGGGGAGGTAAAGCACGGTGAGCAGGGTGTCCAAGTCGCTCGCCACAGAACGATCTTGGGGCGACCTACGGGTTCCTGGCGCCCTCGACGTTGAAGATCATCCGGCGCAGCACCTTGAGCGCCGCCACGTACTCCTCATCGCTGATGCCGTCGTGGACCACAGCACGAAGTTCGGTTACCAGCTCGCGCAGCCGCATCCTGGCGGCTTCGCCTGCCTCGGTGAGGTACAGACGATGTCCGGCGTCGGTCCGCAGCCAGCCGCGGTGCAGCAACTGGGCGACGACACGGGGGATCTCGTGTTGCCCGTCCGCGAGGGGCAATAGCTGGGCGGCTATCTCGTCGCGGCTCGGCGCCGCAGGCGAGTACTTGACGCTGTTGAGTACCCAGTACTGCGGCTGCGTGACGTCGATCCCAGCCATGGCGTCACGCAGATGCCGGGTAACGACCGCGTGAACCTGACCACTCCAGTAGCCGATGGGCTGACTGGCCAGCATGTCGTCGGTGGCAGCCGGATCGGCCGGCGCCTGGTCGGTGGTGGTGCCGGTCAGGAAGTCCATGATCACAACGCTACATCCGCGCGCCCGACCTGAACACTGCCGAAGGTCGCATCAACCACCGTCGCGGTGGCGCGGCGCGTTTCCTCCCCCTCCTGCGCGCACCGTCACCATTCGGGACAGCTCGTCTGGTCATCACCGCGCCTGGGCCGTCCCAGGCGCGAGGGCACCCTGAACTGCTCCGGGGGCGGTGAGGATCGCGTTGCCACGTCGGCGGCGATCTCGCCGATGAGTGGTGCGAACTTGGCGCCGTGCCCCGAGCAGGGTGAGACCAGGGTGATGCCCGCGGCGCTGTCGACGAGGAAGTCCTCGGTGGGGGGATTGGTGAACAGGCAGGTCGTCTCGGCGTACGGGACTGGGGCCAGTCCGGGAAGGTAGCGCTTGACGTAGGCCACCACCCGGGCGCGGTTGGCCGCATCCATCAGGCCGTCCTGGTCGGCCGCGGAGGGAAGGATCTTGCCGCCGTTGAACTCCCTGCCGCGACTTGACAACGAGATCCGCGTAGAACGGGTCCGGGTAGGCGTAGCGGAAGATGCGGGCCGAGCCATCGGAACTGCCGTCCTCGGCGGCCGGGTGCGATCGCTCCACGAGGGTGACCTCATGGCCGCGGCGGGCGGGCTGCCAGACCGTGGCCGCACCGGCCAGACCGGCTCCGATCACGAGGTACTTCGACGAACTGATGGTCGTGAACTCCTGATGCCAGGGTGGCCGGACAGGCGAGCGGACAGGTCAGCGGTCAGGTGTGCGTTCGGGCGGTGCTAGGCGGGGGCGGGCGCGGCATCCGTCGCCGACGTCTCGACGCGCACCCCGGCCACGGTCGCGTCCTGGAGAGTGAGTGGTGTCTCTTCGGCGCCAGGAAGGATGGTGTCGAAACGCTCCAGCCGTCGGCCGCCGAACACGACGATGCCGTCGAGGACCACCAGAGCGGTGGCGCACGCGGCCGAGACCGACAACTGCGCGTCGCCCCCGAGGAGGTCGAGGCTGCCGCGGATGCCGCTGCGCACCATGAGGTTGAGCGCCCGCGCCCTGCCGTGAACGGCGGTCGTGGCCACTTCGGCGGTCCCGCCGAACGTGACGATCTGGGTGTAACGCAGATCGTGGACGACGCCGTCGATGGACAGTTGAAGGGGCACGGGGGCGGCCGACAGCAGATGGCGCTGCATCCCGGGAAAGGGTGAGAAGGGGCCGGTGTCCTCGATGTCCGCGAGGCTCAGCCGCCACGTGACCGCCTCCGGGGAACCCGCGGCGGGCTCACGGTGGATCTCGCGGGTCCAGCCTCGTCCGTTGGCCCACCCCTGTGGTTCGAGCGTGGCCATCGGGATGATGTGTGCGGTGTCCGCCGCCGAGCCGTTTCCCGGTTCTCCGGAGGGCTTCTTCGGTGATTGCATGTCGAGTTCGTCTCCATCCCGGCCGGCCTGGCCGATCGGGTTCAGTGGCAGGAGTGTCGGAGTGTCGGGGGTACGGCTTCGGTCCGGCGAAGTAGCGGGGCGGTGCGGGTGTTCATCCTGCTCCGGGTCAGTGTCCCGCAGTGCCCGTGTAGGGGTTCATGTTCTCCTTGATGTAGCGGCCGCTGACCCAGGGTGGAGGAGTTCGGCAATCTCGTGCTGCAGCACGCCGAACGACTGTCGATGCGACTCACTGTGCGGACGTGACCCCGCCTCCGACTTCGCGGTGGTGGGCGACTCCACGGCCGGAAAGACCCGGGCCGCATGCGAAGCGGTACGACCAGTGTTGCCAGCGCACCGCGTGTGCACTGACCGCCCGCTTCTGCAGGGCACTTCGATATTCGATCGCGTGCGACGGAGGTGGGCTGCCAGGCTGCGTTCATGGATCACGCGGAAGTGCTGCTCATCGGAGGGCGGGCCGGGGTCGGCAAGACGACGGTGGGGTGGGAGGTTTCGGCGTTGCTGCGAGGTGCGGCGGTCCCTCACGCGCTCATCGACGGTGACTTCATGGGGCAGGTGCATCCGGCTCCGGAAGGAGATCCGCGCCGTGCGGAGATCACTGAAAGCAATCTGACTGCGGTGTGGACGAACTACGCACGCCGCGGCTACCGGTGTCTGATCTATACGAACACGCTGAGCGTGGTGGCCGAGACGACCGGCATGTTCGAGCGGGCCATGGGCAGCGGAGTGCGGATCGTGCGGGTCCTTCTCACGGCCACCGACACGACCACGCGGGAACGGCTGGAGCACCGGGAAATCGGCTCGGAGCTGGAGACGGAATGGGAGAGCAGTAGTCGTAAGGCGCGGTTGCTGGACCAGCGGACCCCTGCGGACGCAGTGCGGGTGGCAACGGACGGGCGGGCTGTCGCGGACATCGCGCGCGAAGTGGTGGCCGCCACCGGCTGGACCGAGCAGCACTCCACGAGCCCCCACCGGACGGCGGCATCGAAGGAGTAGTCCGCCGAACGTTGTGACTTCCTGCCGCGGGCCCGCTCGTCGTAGGTGATGTGCCGCCACCCCGTGCCCAGGTCGCCGATGACTCGCCGCAAGTACCCCTGCGTGGCGAGCTGGCGTTGAGGTAGACCACGGGGGTGCCGGAACCGCCGGTGTCGGTGCGAGCCAGGGCCGTATCACTCGCAGTAGACCTGCATCTTGGAGCCGGGGTCGTCGAGGTCGACGATGACGTCGTCGAGATGGTCGATGAGGTCATCGAGGTGCTGCGGCTTGAGCTCGGCGAGGTCGATCGGAACCCCGGCCCTGTCCAGCTCCGCGTTGACCTTGGCGATGGCCGCCGGTGGGAGCAGGGTGGTGAGCCGGACGCCGGCACGCAGCAGTTGCAGCGGGATACGGACGTTGAGCCGGGTGGGGCCGCCGCCGGTGTCGTCCTCGGCGTCCATGACCACGCGGAGGTACTTGGCACGGGCCTTCGGGCGGGACGTCGTTCCCGGTGGCGTCTCGGGCTGCTCGCGCTGGAGCGCTTCGATCAGCCGCTCGGCCTCGTCCGCGGTGATCTTTCCTTCGGCCAGCATCTCCAGGATCTGGCGGCGCTGCTCGTTCATGCGTGTGCTCCCGTTTCTCTGAGTTATCTCACGCTGGCCAGCAGGGCTGTACGGCCCTGCTCCATCTCGAACCGGGTGCCGGGCAGCGCCCACAGCACCTGTCCGGCACCACGCAGCGCGCCTCCCGGGCTCATCCGGAAGATGAGGCAGGCGACCACCCCGCCCAGCACGGCGAGCAGCAGCAGCGGCGACAGCACCAGCACCACCGGCACCACGGGGATGTACACCCGCACCCGGCGGCCGTTGGAACGGCGCACGCGCACCGTCACCAACTGCGGGATCATCGGTCCCGCTCCAGTTCGGCCAGGGCGTCCTCGGTGGTGATCTCTCCCCGGCGCAGGCGGTCGACGACGTCGGCGGCGCTGGTGGGTGCTGGGTCGACGTCGACGAAGTCGAGGTGCTCGGCGATCCGCTTCAGTCGGGACTTGATGGTCGGGTAGCTCACCCCGAAGATCCGCTCCATCTCCTTGATGGATCCGTGCGCCCGGACGAACGCGGCGACGAAGATCTGGTCGTCGATGCCGAGTTGGGCCAGCTGCGGCGGCTCGAACTGCCCCTCGATCGCGACGCCGCTGTCGGCGAGGCGGACCCGCTCGACCACGAACGGCCGACCGCGCGTCAGGTCCGTCAGGTCCTGCCAGTCCATCCTCGACTCCTTACTCTCGGCGACCTCTTCACACTTCATGTCTACCTTGAAATTTTTAAGGAGTCAATCCGAATAAATTAAGTTTTACGATGTCGATCTTGATGATTCGGCTTCGCCGCCGGCGGAGCGGTACTCGCTCGGAGTCATGCCGCTAGCGGCGCGGAAGGCGCGGGTGAAGTCGGATGGCCTGGGGTATCCCCAGCGCATGGCGATGGCGGCGATGGGGACGCTGTGCTGGGAAGGGTCGGCCAGGTCCCGTCGGCAGCGGGCGAGGCGCTGCTGCCGGATGACGTCGCCGACCGTGGCACCGTGCTGTTGGAAGATGCGGTGCAGGTAGCGCGTGGAAATGAAGTGTGTCGCGGCTATGGCGCCTGGCGTGAGGCCGGGATCGTGCAGGTGGGTGGTGATGTAGGAACTGATCTGCTCGAACAGTGCACGCTGCCGTGACCCGGCTGGAATCAGGGTCTGCCGGTCGGTGTGGTGAGCGAGCAGGGCCGCCGCGAGATCGACCGCGGTGGTGCCCAGCCGGGTGCTGTCAGCGGAGGTGAGATCGGCGTGCGTATCGGCGAGGCCGGTCAGCATCTGGCACAGGAGCCGCCCGACACCCGCTCGTCCGGGAAGCACCGTTCCACACAGCGGAGCCACGGCCTTCTCCGGCAGTGGCAGGAGGCGCCGGGGGAACTGCAACAGCATCGCCCGGGCTCCTGGGGGATTCGGGCCCGCAATGGCGGTGAACGGCCGCGAGCTGTCGTACAGAAGCAGGTCACCGGGACCAATCGACGCGTACATCCGGGCCTGTTCGATGCTCTGCTGTCCCGCGATGGTCAGCGCGATCTGGTACATCTCCGGATCGGACTGCCGTATGAGCCGGGGCGTGCGCCGGGATGACAGCGGTGTGTAGGACATCACCGTCAGCTGAACCGGCCCAAGGGGCATGGTCTGGATCCGGGCTTCGATCCGGTCGGGCTCCAGGAAGCTGATGCGGGTGGCCATCAGGGCCTGCCCCGTCGTCTCCGCCCAGGCCATCTCTCGGTCGGCGGGTGGCAGGTGGGCGGTGTTCAGCACAGTGGTCAGCATGACGTTCCCCGGCATGTTCCGCTTGCTGCGGATGCGTTGGATAGAGCGCGCCTCGAGCCGCGGGATTTCCGCAGCGCATACCAGCTTCGCCGCGGCGCAGAAGTAAAGGAAGTGCGCTGCACGCCAAGTCGAATGCGCTGACTGCTCAGGACAGGGGCCTCACGGTGACGGCACGCTGAAGCCGCACGCCCGACCGGCCGCCTACCGCGCGCCGTCACCAGACATGGCTAGTGCACAGACTGACAGGGGGACCCGTGAACACCCGGAAGCACCTCATCACTACCGCTCTCTCCGCGACCCTGCTCGGCAGCGCCCTCGCGCTCGCTCCGGCCGCCGGCGCCGCCGGCTACCCCAACCAGAACTGGGCCCGGACGTCGGGCAACTCGGCGGGGGTGGTATTCCACCCGCACGGAGACCAGTTCGAGATCTGGGACAACGTCCACGATGCGAGCGCGACGTGGGTCGCCTACAACTACAAGGGCGTGAACGACTCATGGAAGAGGGTCGGACACGTCGTGGACGGGCACCAGACGGTCTCCCACAACCTCTACGAGTCGATCAACGGCAAGCCCGCGTACATCTACTTCGAAGTCTGCGACACCGTCAAGGGCTGCTCGAAGGCATCCTGGTACCGCACCTGGGGAAGCTGACGCCACGGTATGCCCGGAGACCACACCGCAGTCGGAGGAGGCCCGGGCGTTCCTGCGGGTGATCGTCGGCGGCAGGGGTCGGCTTCCGCGCAAAGCCCGTCTTGGCCTTCGGAGACAGGTGGGCGACGCAGCGCTATGTGCCCGACGCCGTGTCGGTGCTGGTCCTATCGCCGCTGACGTGTTCCTGGGAACGGCCAGCGGTTGAGCGGTGGCCGCTGGACGGGTGCTCGACTGCTTCGAGGAAGTCGAGGAAGGCGCGGAAGTCGCGGAAGGCCCGATCGGTGCGGGTGGTGTCGCCGGTGGCGTCGAGGTCCATGAGGAGACCACGGATGACGGCGAGAACGAGCGTCGCGAGATCCGGCCGGCCGATGCTGCGCAGGCCGTCCTCGAGCGGCCCGAGCCAGTCGGTCGTCGCGGTGCGCCGGAAGTTGGGCCACAACTGCTGCTCCGCGCTCTCGCGCAGCTGACCGAACATCCGCAGGTAGGGCTGCCCGTCCGGGCCGGTGATGGAGATCCAGGCGCGGTTCAGGGTGGCCGTGTACGGCTCGTCGGGTCGCGCCCGCAGCAGGTCGCCGAATGTGTCGAGCTGACGTTGCCGCGCACGCCCGAGAACGGCCCGCAGCAGGGCGTCGCGGGTGCCGAAGTGATAGATCAGCATGCGGGCTGAGGTGCCGGTGGCGGTGGCCAGCGGCTCGAGCCGGTCGGGGAGGCCGTGCGCGAGGGCGTGATCGGCGCAGGCGTCGAGCAGCCTCTCCTTGATCTGCGGTTGCGGTCGTCTACCCACGGTTCTACTTTTTCACGTAACGGCTACTACGTCTATATTCGGCAGGGGGCAGTCGAGGCCGACGTGGAGATGGCGATGAGAGTGGTGTTCGTGCATGGGGCGTGCGTGCGGGACGGGTCGTGGTGGTGGCACCGCACCGCCGAGCTGCTGCAGGAGCGGGGGGTGTCGAGCGTGGCACCGGCGCTGCCGAGCTGCGGCGAGGCGGGCCTGCCCGGCGGTGTCGGCGGTCCGGGGCTGCCGGAGGATGTCGCCGCGGTGCGGCAGGTGCTGCAGGCCGGCGACGAGCCGACCGTCGTGGTCGGCCACAGCTACGGGGGCATCGTCACCGCGGAAGCCGCCGCGGGAGTCGGGGCGGTGCGCCACCTGCTGCTGGTCTCCAGCTACCTGCCCGAGGTGGGGCAGAGCCTGTCGGATTTCGGGGACGGCGGCCCCGCCCCGTTCCTCGACGTCGACCCCGACGCCGGCACGTTCGGAGTCCGCCCCGAACTGCTCGTGGACACGTTCCTGCAGGACTGCGACCCGGAGATCCGGGCGCAGGCGGCGGCCCACCTCGCCCGGCAGAGCGTGCGGGTGACCGGGCAGCCGGTCGGGGCGGCCGCATGGCAGCAGTTGCCCTCGACGTACCTCGTCTGCGCCCAGGACCGGGGCACCCCGCCGCGGCTGCAGCGGGAGTTCGCCCGCCGGGCCGACAGCGTCGTCGAACTCGAGGCCGGCCACCACCCGTTCCTGTCCCAGCCTGAAGCGGTCCGGGACCTGCTGCTGAGCCTGTGACGGCAGCCGCGGACGAACCGGGCCGGCGCTCCGAGGGTCAGAAGGACGTCGTGCGTGCCGAGGAAGAACTGCTGTCGACTGCCTGCCCGGCCTACAACGGGCAGGACGTCGAGCAGCCCCGTCCCCCAACCCAGGGGAGGCGGGGCTGCCTCGTGTTCGTACCGACCGTGAGGCGCTGGGCCAGTCCCCGCCGACGGGGCAACGCCGGCCGTTGCACCAGGCGTTGCGGATCGACAGCGTGGATCCGAGCTTGGTCGTGCCGGGGCCCACACACCGGTAGTCGTCGGGCCAGTTGGGGATGTCGATCCGGATCTCGACCCAGGTGCCGGTGTCCCCGGCGCGGTGGTTGTAGTAGGCGGTTCCGGTCCGTGCGAAGAAGCCGCACGGGTCGGCTGCCGCAGCGGCGGGCTGGGCTGCTGTCAGTCACGCCCGACAAGATCGAGATGGCGGCCGAAGCGGTCGGGGCCTCCGCCGCCTTCTCCGTACCTCAAGAACGATTGGTTCATCACCGACTGAACCCAACACGCCATACGCGGAGCCCCGGTGGGAGCGGACTCTCATTCATTCCCACGGCCTTCGGGCGCTGCGATCGCCGCACGGGCACCTGAGCGTCGGCTCCGCCGGCACGCTGACGGAGCCGACGCTCAGTTACTTACTCACGCCGCCGGCCGAGGACACAGAACTCATTGCCTTCGGGGTCTGCCATGACAACCCACGACTGGTCACCCTGACCAATATCGACACGCTGTGCGCCATGAGCCTCGAGGCGAGCCACCTCGGCGTCCTGGTCATCAGGCACGAAGTCGAGATGCAGTCGGCTCTTGGCCTTCTTGGGCTCATCAAGCAGGACGAACTCCAAGCCCGGCACGCGATCCGGCTCCGGGCGGATCGCGAACTCCACATCAGAGGAGTGGACCACAACCCAATCAAGAGCCTCGGCCCACCACTGCCCCAGGGCCATCGGATCTGCGGAGTGAACGATTACATTTCGCCATTCCAAGGTCATCAGCCAAGCCTAGACCTGCCAGGGCTTCGAAAACAGGCACGCATGAAGAGGGCCCACTGACGTCTGCTCAGCGACGATCATTTCCAGATTCGGCGGACGAACCGGCTAGCGAGCCACCCGGTAGCGGAGGTAGACGACTCTCGAGCTGAAGGTGCGGGTCTCCACGAGTTCGAGATCCACCCGGCGCTCGCGCTGGGGAAAGAACGGAATGCCACCGCCGACCAGCACCGGGCAGACCCTGGCCCGGTACTCGTCGATCAGCCCCAACGCGGCCGCCTCGGCGGCGAGAGCCGCGCCGCCGATCGCGATATCGCCCTCCCCCGGCTCGGCTCGCAACCGCTCGATCTCCTCCGCCAGGCCGCCGGAGACCAGGCGGGCATGGCCCTGCACCGCCGACAGCGTGGTGGAGAACACCACCTTGGGGAGCGGCTTCCAGAGCGCGGCCCACTCGAGCATGTCGTCGTCGAGCGATGGATCCTGGTCGGCGGTCTCCCAGTACAGCATCGTCTCGTACAGTCGGCGTCCCATCAGGTGGACGCCGACCTCGCGGATCTCGTCGATGGAGAAACGAAAGACGTCCTCGCTGGGCGCCGTCCAGTCGAAGCCGCCGTCCGGCCCGACGATGTAGCCGTCAAGTGAGACGGCCATCGAATAGGTCACGCTGCGCATCAGAAGTCCTCCTCGATACGGGTTCGACAGTACGACCGCCGAACGCCGCAGGACTCATCGCGACTCGCGGGATCCCCTGGGCCGAGCCGGGGCAGCCGGCCGAGGGTGGTATCCCCTCCGGCGTCACCCCTGTGGTCACAGTCGCCGAGGATGAGGGCTTGACCCTGGTAATCCCTCGTGAAGAGGCGGGTGCGGCCGGGCTGGCATACGACTATGTGGCCGGCTGGATCACTTTGCGTATCCATTCCGCGCTCGAGGCGGTCGGGCTGACTGCCGCGGCCTCCCGGGAGCTCGCCGACGCCGGCTGAGCTGCAACGTCGTCGCCGCGTTCCACCACGACCACCTGTTCGTCCCGTACGAGCACGCCGATCGGGCGGTGGCCGTCCTGGAGGGTCTGGCGCGGCGCTCCGCCTGAGCTGCCGCGCGGCGGCCACAGCCGGCCCCGCTGCGAGCGTTCGGTGTCCGATTCTCCGATTCGCAGGGTGGCGTGGGTGCGCGCAGCATGGAAGTGGCCGACTGCCGTCATTTTCGCGAGGTGACAGGCCATGACTGGTTGAGCCCACTGGAAGCAACGGCCGCGACCCGGGCCGAGGCCGTGCGGCCGAGGGGCGTGGACGCCGGGGGACGCTCCGGCGCGATGTGCCGGTCGGAGGAGCCATAGGAGGTCGGCGATGGCGCACGCACACGGAGATGAACCGATCGTGGTCGGCCTTGACCCCGATCCGGGCAGACGCGCGGCACTCGGCTGGGCCGCCGACGAGGCGGACCGGCGCCGCCTGCCGCTGCTGCTGGTCCTCGCGCAGAACGTGCCGACCCCCGGGTACCGGCCGACGGGCGGGCGGCCGTCCTGGGAGGAGTGGAACGAGTCGCTGCACACGTCGGGGGATCGCATGCTGAAGGAGGCGGTGGCCTTCGTCGAGTCCCGGCATCCGCAGGTGCGGGTATCCGGGCTGCTGGCCGAGGGGCATCCGGCGTGGGTGCTGCGTGAGCAGGCGCGGAACGCCACGGTGGTGGTGGTCGGGTCCTGGCGTCTGAGCGCTCTTCAGGAGGTCTTCACCTCCGCCGCCGTCGCCCTGCCGCTCATCGCCCACGCGCCCTGCCCCGTGGTGGTCGTGCCGGAACCGGAGCAGGTCCCCGAGACGGAACACGCCCCCGAGCCGGAGCACGTCCCCGAGCGGCAGCGGCATTTCGTGGTCGGGGTCGACGGCAGCCGTCATTCCGCGGCCGCCGTCGACTTCGCCTTCGACGAGGCCGCCTTGCACGGCTCGGCCCTGCGCGCCCTCTACGTGTGGCAACCTCCACGGTTCGGAACCCCGGACGAGGAGGCCGCCGTCCAGGAGTGCCGTCGGCTGCTGTCGGAGACCGTCGCCGGGCGTACCGCCGACCATCCGGAGGTGGAACTGCGCCAGGAGGTCGTGCCGGGCCACCCGGTGCAGGTCCTGACCGAGGCCTCCGAACACGCCCTCGGCCTGGTCGTGGGCACACGCGGACACGGCGGTTTCACCGGCCTGCTGCTGGGCTCCGTCAGCCAGGGCGTGACGCAGCACGCACGCTGTCCGGTCATCACCGTCCCGAGCGCCTGACCACCGACCCGGCCCCAGAGGCCCGGTCCGGTTCCGTGTTCCTCAGGCCCCGGCGGGGCGGGGCGCGATCTCCCGCAGCAACTCCATCACCGCCCGGGCGCGGGCGGTCTGGGTCATGCCCTTCACCGAGGCAATCTGGACTTCGAGCGGGGGGCTTCCGTCCCGCAGCTCCAGTTCGGCGATCTCGCCGCCGCCGTAGGTCTGGCCGGTCGCCGGCCGCTGGTTCAGCACGGAGTATCCGAGCCCCCGGGCCACCAGGGAACGTACGGTTTCATAGCTCCGGGTGCGGTAGCGGACATCGGGCGCGGTGCCGGTGGCGGCGACCAGCGAGCGGAAGTAGTCACGGCTGTGGGGCAGGTCGAGCAGGACGAGGGGTTCCGCGGAGAGTTCGGCCAGCTCCACGGAGCCCTGCCGGGCCAGCGGGTGGTCGGCCGCGACGATGACATAGGCCGGGGCCCGCGCGATCGTCTCGCTGCGCAGGTCCATCTCGGCCGTCAGCCCGAGGTCGTAGGTGAGGGCGAAGTCGATGCGCCCCGCGCCCAGGGCCTGGACGAGCTGGTCCGTCTCTCCCTCCACCACGTCGATCTCGATGCCCGGGTAGCGGTCGGTGCATTCGCT
This sequence comes from Streptomyces violaceusniger Tu 4113, assembly GCF_000147815.2. Classification (NCBI taxonomy): domain Bacteria; kingdom Bacillati; phylum Actinomycetota; class Actinomycetes; order Kitasatosporales; family Streptomycetaceae; genus Streptomyces; species Streptomyces violaceusniger. The sequence goes on from NC_015957.1 coordinate 6,421,431, forward strand.
GAACAGGGGCGGCAGATAGTACGGGGCCAGCGTCACGAAGCAGCCGACGGCCACCGGCCCGGAGATCGTCTCGCCGTCTCCCCGGGCCTCCCGCTCGATCTCGCGCGCACGGGCCAGCAGCTCCCGCGCCTGCTGCTGAAGCCTCTCCCCCGCGGGCGTCAGGGTCAGTCCCCGGCCCCTGCGGCGGATGAACAACTGCACCCGCAGGTCGCGCTCCAGGTTGTGGATGGCCGCGGACACGGCGGACTGTGCGATGTGGAGCGCCCCCGACGCCTCCGTCATCGAACCGCGCTCGGCGGCGACGAGGAAGTAGCGGAGCTGGAGGAGGGTGAAACCCACCGGTGACGTCATGCGTGACCCTCGCGCCTGGTGATCGGTGTCCGTGCCGATGCCGACCCTATGCGGCGGCCGGACCCTATGCGGGCGGTGCCTGGTGGACCTCCGCGGGCGCGTCCGAGACGTCCTCGGGGCGCAGCAGGGCGGAACCGGCGGTCTCCTTGAGGGACAGGGCGGCGATGAGACCGCCGACGGCGAACACCATCAGGTAGGGGCCGGGCAGCAGGGTGCTGCCGGTCGCCGAGATGAGCACGGTCATCAGGTACGGCACCGTGCCGGCGAACAGGGCGGCGGTGAGGTTGTAGGCGATGGACAGGCCGCTCTGGCGGATGCGGGTGGGGAAGATCTCCGCCGACCACACCGCGTAGGTGCCGAGGATCGCGGCGAGGATCACGCCGAGCAGCAAACCGGCGATCCAGGTCCCGGCGAGCCCGGTCCGCATGAGGAGGAACGCTGGAGTGGAGAGGACCAGGAGGCCCGCGGTGGCCCCGACGAAGACCGGTTTGCGTCCCACGCGGTCGGACAGCAGCCCGAACACCGGGACCAGCACCAGCCCCAGCAGTGAGATCGCCGTGGACAGCAGGGCGGCGCTGCCGGCCGAGTGTCCCAGGTGGTCGGTCTCGTAGGTGACCAGGTACGTCAGCACCAGGTAGAAGGGCACGTGCATGGCGGCCATCAGACCCGCGGCCTGGAACAGATGCCGCTTGTGGCGGCGGAGCAACTCCCGTACGGGGGTGCACGGCACGGTGTCGTTGGCTTCGAGCGTCCGGTACTCGGGGGTGTCCTCGATCTTGTTGCGGATGATGAAGCCGATGACGCCGAGCGGCGCGGAGATGAGGAAGGGGACGCGCCAGCCCCAGGCAGTGAGCTGGTCCTCGTCGAGCCCCGTCGACAGCAGCAGATAGACGAACGAACCGGCGAGGAAGCCCAGCAGGGAGCCGACCTCCAGCCAGCTCACCCCGAATCCGCGACGGCGCCGGGGGGCGCTCTCGGCGAGGAAGCTCGCCGCGCTGCCGAACTCGCCGCCCGCCGCGAATCCCTGGATCAGGCGCAGGATCACCAGGAGCACCGGGGCGGCGACCCCGATCGCCGCGTAGCCGGGCAGCAGACCGATCGTCAGGGTCGCGCCGGACATCATGAAGATGACCAGCGACAGCGTGCGCTTGCGGCCGATCCGGTCGCCGAGCGGTCCGAACACCAGGGCGCCGATGGGCCGGATGCCGAAGGACACGGCGAACACGCCGAACACCGCGAGCAGTCCGGTGGTGCTGTTCTCGTCCGGGAAGAACACGGTCGCGACGGTGCCGGCGAGATAGGCGTAGGCGGCCCAGTCGAACCAGTGGACGAACACGCCGACGGCTCCCGCGGCAACGCTTCTGCGCAGTGCGACGACGTCGGTGGCCACCTCGACCTCGGCCGTGGTGACGTCGGTGTGAGTGGTGGGCATGCGCGCCTCCTTTAGGGATGGGGTGGAAGAAGCCGGAGCTGTGCGGGTGCCGTGTGCGGGGGCCGCCTCGGTCAGGAGCCTGTGCGGGGGCCGCCTCGGTCAGGAGTCCGCGCTCGCGTATCGGCTCAGGCTCCGGTCCACACCGGTCCAGGCCAGCGCCACCGCCCCGTCGAGCAGGGCCCGTTGGGCGTTTGCGCCCACGCAGTACGCGGCGAACTCGTGCTGGTGGTTGGTGGCGGGCAGCGAGCCGATACCGATGTACGGGTGGATGGCGGGCACCGTCTGCGAGACGTTGCCCATGTCGGTGGAGGCGCGGTTCATCCGGGCGGCCTGTCCCGGCGGCGCGAACTCCCGTCCCAGGGCGAGGGCGTTCGCGCGGTAGTGGGCAAGAGCGGTCTCGTCCGTGCGGAACTCCGCGTACGGCTTGCTCTCCGGCTCGATCTCCAGCTCGCACCCGGTGGCGAGGGCACCCGCCTCGAAGGCACGCATGACCCGTGGTTCCAGCTCGGCCAGTTCGGCGAGGGTCTCCGCCCTGACGTACCAGCGGCCGGTGGCCCGGTCCGGGATGGCGTTCGGGGCGTCCCCGGCGTGGGTCACCACGCCATGCACCCGGGCGGAGGTGGGCAGTTGCTGGCGGAGCAGCCCGGTCGCGACCTGGGCCACGGTGAAGGCGTCGGCCGCGTTGATCCCGGCCTCGGGGTAGGCCGCGGCGTGTGCGGATCTACCGGTGTAGGAGATCTTGGAGTGGCTGACCGCGAACGGACGGGCCTCGGCTACGTCGACCGGCGCCGGGTGCACCATCATCGCCAGGTCCACCCCGGCGAAGGCGCCCCGGTCGAGCATCTCGATCTTGCCGCCGCCGCCCTCCTCCGCCGGGGTGCCGTAGACCTCGACGGTGAGCCCGGCGTCGTCGGCGACGGCGGCGAGGCCGAGCGCGGCGCCGACCGAGCTCGCCGCGATGAGGTTGTGCCCGCACGCGTGGCCGAGGCCGGGCAGCGCGTCGTACTCGGCGCACAGCGCGATCCGGACCGGCCCGCTGCCGAACCGGGCGTGGAAGGCGGTCTCCAGGCCCAGGTAGGACGTGGTGATGTCGAATCCGGCGCGGTCCAGCGGCTCGGGTACGGCGGCCGCCGCCCGGTGTTCCTCCCAGGCCGTCTCCGGGTCGGCGTGCAGCCGCTCGGACAGCCGGATCAGCTCTTCGGCGTGCCGGTCGACCTCGCGCCGGGCGGCCTCTTTGAACGTGCCCAACGTCCCCGGCGTCCCCGTGGTCCCCATCGTCCCCATCACCGGTCGCCCGGGACGCCGTAGGAGGGGGCGGAGGCGGGGTCGAGTCCACGGCACACGTAGTCGTCCCGCTGCGGCAGCCAGACGGCGAGGAGTTCGGCGAGCCGGTCGACGGGGTCGTCGGCCCAGTCCACCCGCAGGTCGGTCACCCGCCAGTCCACGTCCGCGACGACCGCGAGGCCCGCGGAGTGCACCGGCCCCTCCTCGCCACCGGCCTCGACCGCGGCCTTCAGGGCGGTGACCAGCCGCTCCTCCAGCTCCCCCGGGGCGGCGGAGTACGCGTCGAGGAGAACGCCGGGGATGTGCTCGCCGCGCAGCATGTTGCCGGCCGCCACCGCGCCCTCGGCGGTGGCCGAGGCGTGCTTGCCCAGGGTGTGCGCGCCGCTGTAGACGAAGCCGGGCCCCGAGCGGCCCAGCACGGTCAACTGGCGGTGGGCGATGGACTTCGCGTTCCGCGCCGCGCCGGTGACACCGGCCAGGGCGCGTTCCGCGTCACCGTGGTCGGCCAGTTCCGCCAGCAGGCTGGTGCCGAGCGTGGGATCGGTGACGTTCTGGGACGCCGCCGCGCCGACCCCGGGCCGCAGATGGGCGACCCGGGCGGCGACCGCCGGACTCGACGAGCTGACCGCGATGGCGAACCGCTCGCCGTCGCGGACCACCAGGGAGAATGTCATGCCCGCGCCTCCTCGGGGATCACGGCGACGGCGTCGATCTCGCACAGCCACTCCGGACGGGCCAGGGCCGACACCACCAGGCCGGTGGAGATGGGGTGGACGCCCTTGGTCCAGCGGCCCACGGTGCGGTACACCGCCTCGCGGTAGCGCGGGTCGATCAGATAGATGGTCAGCTTGACCAGGTGCTCCATCCGGCTGCCCGCCTCTTCGAGCAGCATCTTGATGTTCGCCATGGCCTGTTCGGCCTGCGCCTCGGCGTCGCCGATGCCCACGGACTCGCTGGTGTCGAGGTCCTGGCCGATCTGGCCCCGGACGTACACGGTGTCGCCGGCGACTACCGCCTGGCAGAGGTCGTTGTCGAGGTTCTGCTCGGGATAGGTGTCGCGGGCGTTGAACGGACGGATCCGGGTGTGCCCGCCGGCAACGACCGGTGCCTTGACGGCGTTCGCCCGGCGGCCTTCGCTCGTGGAGGTCATCCTCTGCTCCTCAGTTCTTCCAGGCCGCCGGCGCGGCGCCGGGCCGGTCGGTGGTGCCGTACGCGAGATAGCCCCGCTGGGTCGTGATGTGATCGGCGACGTATCCGGCGTCGTGCCAGACGCCCCAGATGAAGCTCGATCCGCGGCGGGACAGCCAGGGCAGGCCCAGGAAGTACACGCCGGGCTCGGAGGACACACCGCGCCGCTGGTCGGGCCGGCCGTGCTCGTCGAACGCGTCGACCTCGAGCCAGCCGTAGTCGGTGGCAAAGCCCGTCGCCCAGACGATCGAGGTGACACCGGCCGCGGCCAGGTCGAGTTCCAGCCGGGGGTCGGCCATGCCTTCCGGGTCCGGCCCGAGGTCGTGGGCCTGCGGCTCCTCGGGGAGGTCGAGCCCATTGCGCTCGACATACGCGTCGGCCGCCCGGAGGAGTTCGAGGTACTTCGCGTCGCCGAGCGCGACGTTCGTGGCGAGATCCGGCGCGAAGCGCAGCACACCGTCGTCGTAGGACGCGGTCAGGCCGACGAGCTCGACGCCGTCGGCGGCCAGGGCACGGAAGTCCACGGTGTGGCCGCCGCGGGCGCCGCTCACCGCGATGGTGACGTGTTCGGCACCCTGCGGAGGCGTCTCCGCGTCCCACCGCCCGAGCACACCGAGCCACCAGCAGAAGTCACGTCCGCGGTACTGGCGGGCGGGACGGTCGTGCGGACCGACGGAGAGGAAGACCCGGCGGCCGGACCGGCGCAGCTCATCGGCGATCTGGACCCCCGAGGAGCCGGCCCCGACCACGAGCACCGCGCCCTCGGGGAGCCGCTCCGGATTACGGTACCCGCTGGAGTGGAGCTGCACGGGGACGGCGCCGTCCGGGACGATGGGCGGGATCACGGGCCGCTGGAACGGCCCGGTCGCGGCCACGACGAAGCGCGCGTCGATGGGGCCCCGCGAGGTCTCGACTCGGAAGCCGGGCCGTCCGGTCCGCTTCCGTACCGAGGTCACCTCGACACCGCACCGGATCGGGGCGCCTATCTTCTCGGCGTAGGTGACGAAGTAGTCGGCGATCTGCTCCTTCGAGGCGAAGGCATCGGGGTGGACGTCGGGGTCGACATCGGAGAACTCCAGCCCCGGGAACCGGTCGTGCCACGCGGGCCCGTTCGCCACCAGTGAATCCCACCGCTCCGAGCGCCACCGCTCGGCGATACGGTGCCGCTCCAGGACGATATGCGGCACACCGTGGGCTCCCAGGTGCTCGCTCATCGCCACGCCCGCCTGGCCCGCGCCGACGACGACTACCTCAGTCTCTTCACTCAACTTTCAGCCTCCACTCAGGCGGTAGCGCATCCCGGTGTCGCGTCGACTGTGCTGTGGGTGCTACCGCACGAGGGATCCTTGGGCATGGCCGTAGTGCTGTCCAACAGATGTTTCCGCTGTAGGCGATCTGATTTTCAGATTTGGACACCTGCGAGTGGTGCCGGTCGGCCGAGCAGATGGGCGCGGTACTTGGCCAGCACTTCCTCGCGCGCGCCGACGGGCCCGGGGCGGTTCAGGAGGCGCTGTGCTCCGGGCTCCTGTTCGAGGGTGTGAGGATCGCGCGCGTGGGGGCGAAGACCGGGCGCACCATGCGCAGGTTGAGCTGCGCCGTGGTGTAGGCGCGGCCCCTGGGCAGCACAGCGGCCCGCTCATCCAGGACCTGCCGGACCATCCGGTGCCGTTCGCCTAGCCGGCGGGCCGGGAGCTGCCGCTACTCCCGGATGGGAGCGACGCGCCGGACGAGCGCCTCGCGGGAGTCCTCCGGCGCACCCGGCTCGCCCTGCTGCGCTCCTTGGACGAAGCCCGTACGACCACGGGGCCGGCCCGCCGTATCGGCGTCAGCGCCGCGACGGCCTCCGCCCATGCCTCGGCCCTGCGCGCCGCCGTTCTCCTCACCACCAGCCGCACGGGGCGCTCGGTGCGGCATGAGCGGACGGCCCTGGCGGAACTGCTGCCGGCAGGCGGCGCGGCCGACGGCGGGAACACCTCGACGCTGGTCCAGAACCGTTGCGCTACGCGCCGGGTGGCAGGAGTCCGCGGGCCAGGGTGAAGGCAGCCGTGGCGGTGGACAGGAGGGCGTTGATCCTTCCGAGGATGCGAGCCGTCCTGTCGGCATCCTGCGCGTCGACCGCCGCGGCCAGGTCGTCGGCGTACTCCCGCGCCCTTACCGCCTCATCGGACGTCGCGGTGTCCGCGTCCGCACGCAGGGCGTCGATCAGTTGCTGATGGGGGATGTCAGGCGCGTTCGCCCGGTTGCCATAGCCGCCGTGGACCACCGAATGATGGCTGTTGACGTTCGCCACGACGAAGCCGCCCGGTCCAGTGGAGATGTTCACCCCTTCGCCTCCCGTCCAGATGAACTTGCCCTCGTACTCGGTCCAGCCCTTGTGCGTCACGCTGTAACTGCCGAACCGCCAACCCTCCACATCGATCAGCTTGTGCTTGAGCGGCTCGGCCAGGATGCGCATGGCGTCCGCCCGATTCCATCCTCGCTGGGCGAAGTAGTCGGTCATCATCACGCGCCGACCCGGGTTCGCCGCCCGCCGGCAGATCTCGCGGAATGCCTGCCCCTGATACGTCTCCAACTGGCCCGGGGTGACCGACGGCTCCGGCAGCCGCCGCCGATGCACGATTCCGCGGATCCATACGAACAGGGCGTAGATCAACCAGCAGAGCAAGGCGGCGATCACAACTAGCTTCGGTGCCAACTCCACGCTCGTCACCCTCCCCCGTTGGCCCCAAGCCAACACATTTTAGGGCCAGTTGGTGTGCTGTGACCCTGTCCTGCCGCGTCCTGTCCTGTCCTGTCCTGTCCTGTCCTGGCAACGGGCTTCGGGGACAAGCGGCTACTGGGGCAGGGGGCGGTCGTGGACGACGTTCTTCATGACGAGGGTGGAGTTCAGGCGCTGGACGCCCGGGAGTTTGGCCAGCCGCTGGTCGTAGAGCTGCTGGTAGGCGGACAGGTCGGTGGTGGCGACGCGCAGCAGGTAGTCGGGTTCGCCGAAGAGCCGCTGGGCCTGGATGACGTGCGGGATGGCGGCCACGGCCTCCTCGAAGGTGGTGACGGTGTCGGCGTCCTCCCAGCGCAGGGTGGCGAAGACCACGGCCTCGAAGTCCAGGCCGACGGCGGTCGGGTCGACGACGGCGCGGTAGCCGCGGATGGCGCCCTCGCGTTCGAGGTCCCGCAAGCGACGGTGGCAGGGCGAAACGCTCAGCCCCACGCGGGCGGCCAGCTCGGTGATCGTCAGGCGGCCGTCCGCCCTCACTCCGGGCAGGGATTTCGGCGTCCACACGGCGGACAGCCACGTCCGCCTCTCGTACGCGGCGTCGGCAGACGAACTCCGCGAGGGGATCGCCCGGCCCGGGCCGTTCGTGGCCACGCTTACGTAGGGCGGGCGGTCAGTCTTGCCTGCGCACCGCCGCACCGGTTTTCGGGCGTCCCGCATGTCCAGGGAAGCTTCATCCCAGCGGCTGCCCGCCCGGTGGAAAACAGCCAGCCACGACAGGGTGGACCGATTACCGGGGCGGGGAGAGAAAGCGGGCAGGATCCCGCACGATGGCGGCGCATCCCGTGCCGACGCTCACGCCCGCCTCGACGCCCACGTGCCGTGACCGCGTCCGAATACCGTCGGCCACCGGGGCAAACCCCAGGCGGGGCACGATCATCTTATCGAGTTAATGCCAGCGGCTCTCCGAGGCCGAGTGGGTGCACCGGCCGCTACTGTTCCCCGGGTCTGGACGGATTCCCGGATGTTTGCCCCTTTCTTTCCTCTTTGCCGGTGACGCGCACGCACGCCAGCCATCGCCCTCACGAAGGAGAGCTCGCCCGATGACTGTGGGTACCAGCTCGGAAGCGCCTCTGGAGCCACCTCGGCAGTCCAGCCTGGGCACGGCGGCCGCCCGCAACCTCGCCACCACGACCAAGTCCGCCCCGCAGATGCAGGGGATCACCTCCCGCTGGCTGCTGCGGTCACTCCCCTGGGTGGAGGTCAAGGGCGGCACCTACCGGGTGAACCGCAGGCTGAGCTACACCGTCGGCGACGGGCGCGTCGAGTTCGTCCAGGACGGTGCCGACGTCCGGGTGATCCCCCGCGAACTCGGCGAACTGGCCTTGCTGCGTGGCTTCGAGGACGTGGAGGTGCTGACCGCCATCGCCGACCGCTGCGTCCAGCGCGACTTCCGCGCGGGCGAAACGCTGGTGGAGCGCGGCAGGCCCGCCGGGGAGTTCCACCTGATCGCCCACGGCCGCGTCAGCCGGACCTCCGTCGGTCCGTACGGCGACGAGACCGCGGTCGCCGTACTGGCCGATGGCGACCGCTTTGGTGAGGGCGCTCTGCTGAACGCGGAGGCCCGGTGGGACTACACCGCCACCGCCGAGACCTCCGGCACCCTGCTCACCCTGTCCCGCGCCGACTTCGCCGCGGTGCTGTCCGCGGCGCCGAGCCTCCAGGCGCACATCCGGGAGTTCAGTTCCCTGCGCGGCCATGCGCAGAACCATCGCGGCGAGGCCGAGATCGCCATGGCGGCCGGTCACACCGGCGAACCCGCGCTGCCCGGCACGTTCGTCGACTACGAACTGAAGCCGCGCGAGTACGAACTCTCCGTCGCACAGACCATTCTGCGGATCCACACGCGGGTCGCCGACCTCTACAACGAGCCGATGGACCAGACCGAGGAGCAGCTCAGGCTCACCATCGAGGCGCTGCGTGAGCGCCAGGAGCACGAGCTGATCAACAACCGGGAGTTCGGTCTGCTCCACAACGCCGACTTCAAGCAGCGCATCCAGCCCCACTCGGGCCCGCCCACCCCGGACGACCTCGACGAGCTGCTGTGCCGCCGCCGCGGCTCCGCGTTCTTCCTCGCGCACCCCAGGACGATCGCGGCGATCGGACGGGAGTTCAACTCCCGCGGGCTCTACCCGACCCACGTAGACCTGGGCGGGCAGCAGGTCCCGGCCTGGCGCGGCGTCCCGATCCTGCCCTGCAACAAGATCCCCATCACGAAGGAGAACACCAGCTCGGTCCTCGTCATGCGCACCGGCGAGGACAACCAGGGCGTCATCGGTCTGCGCCATACCGGTCTGCCGGAGGAGTACGAACCGGGTCTGTCGGTGCGCTTCATGGGCATCGACGACAGGGCGATCATCTCCTACCTCGTCACCACGTACTACTCCGCCGCCATCCTGGTGCCGGATGCGCTCGGTGTGTTGGAGAACGTGCAGATCGCCCGCAGCCGCGACTAGAGGTCCTGCCCTGCCCGGCGGCCACGAGAGCCCGACGCTCCGAGCCGCCCGAGCATGCCCGTGATCCGGGACAGCCACCCACCCCATCGAGGAGCTATGGATGCCCGCGTCTGAACCTTCCCCTCCGCAGCCGAGCCCGCCCGGGGCTGGTTCCCCCTCCGGGGCGTTTGTCCTCGCTGAGGCCGCCGCCCGCGCCCGCGACATCAGGGCCGCCTTCGGTGGCGGCAGATCTCTCGCGCCGTCCTTGCCCGCCCCGCCTCCCGCCGACGCCCCTGCCACCGGGGCGCGGACAGCGGGCGCCGACCTGGGTCGGATCCTGCGTGGCCCCAGTGGCCTGGGCACGGTGGGCCTGCACCTGGCCCGGTGTGAGGGCGCGTCGGCGCCGGTGGAGCAGGTGGAGCCGCCCACGGCTCCGGCGGAAGGCACGCCGGTTCCGGGCCTCTACCACCATCCGGTGCCGGAGCCCGACCCGGTGCGGGTGGCGGAGGTCAGCCGCAGGATCAAGACCTGGGCGCTGGACGAGGTCGATCTGTACCCGGAGGACTGGGAAGACCAGTTCGACGGCTTCTCCGTGGGCCGCTATATGGTCGCCTGCCATCCGGACGCTCCCACCGTCGACCATCTGATGCTCGCCACGCGCCTGATGGTCGCCGAGAACGCGGTGGACGACTGCTACTGCGAGGACCACGGAGGATCGCCCATCGGCCTCGGCGGACGGCTGCTGCTGGCGCACACCGCCCTCGACCCCTTGCACACGACGAAGGAGTACCAGCCGCGGTGGGCGGAGTCGCTCCATTCGGACGCGCCCCGGCGCGCGTACCGCTCCGCCATGGAGTACTTCGTCCAAGCGGCCGGCGCCTCCCAGGCGGACCGGTACCGGCACGACATGGCCCGTCTGCACATGGGGTACCTCGCGGAGGCCGCCTGGGCCCAGACGCACCACGTGCCCGAGGTGTGGGAATACCTGGCGATGCGCCAGTTCAACAACTTCCGCCCCTGCCCCACCATTACGGACACCGTCGGCGGCTACGAGCTGCCGGCGGACCTGCACGCCACGCCCGCCATGCAGCGCGTCATCGCGCTCGCCGGGAACGCCACCACCATCGTGAACGACCTGTACTCCTACACCAAGGAACTCGCCTCCCCCGGGCATCACCTGAACCTGCCCGTGGTGATCGCCGAACGTGCGGGCATCTCCGACCGCGAGGCCTATCTGAAGTCGGTCGACGTCCACAACGACCTCATGCACGACTTCGAAGCCGCGGCCGCGGCCCTGGCCGCCGCCTGCCCCGTCCCGAGCGTGCAGCGCTTTCTGCGGGGCGTGGCCGCGTGGGTCGACGGCAACCACTACTGGCACCAGACCAACACCTATCGCTACAGCCTGCCCGACTTCTGGTAAGAAGAATGGACTTATCTGTGACCAGCACCGACCTCACCACCGACGCCGCCCTCTCCACCAGCGCCGCCTCCGTGTTCATCCCCGCCCCGGTGACGCCCTACCAGGGGGACATCGCCCGCTACTGGGACGGCGAGGCCAGGCCGGTGAACCTGCGTCTCGGCGATGTCGACGGCCTTTACCACCATCACTACGGCATCGGCTCCGTCGATCGCACCGCCCTCGGCGACGCCGACGACGGCGCATCCGAGAAGAAGCTGATCGCCGAACTCCACCGCCTGGAATCGGCGCAGGCCGAACTCCTCCTGGACCACCTCGGCCCCATGGAGCGCGACGACACGCTCGTGGACGCCGGCTGCGGCCGTGGCGGCTCGATGGTCATGGCCCACCAGCGCTTCGGGTGCAAGGTCGAGGGCGTCACCCTGTCGGCCAAGCAGGCGGACTTCGCCAACCAGCGTGCCCGCGAGCTCGGCATCGAGGACCACGTCCACGCCCGCGTCTGCAACATGCTCGGTACGCCCTTCGGGACCGGGCAGATCGCGGCCTCGTGGAACAACGAGTCGAGCATGTACGTCGACCTGCACGACCTTTTCGCCGAGCACTCCCGCATCCTCGCGGCCGGCGGTCGCTACGTGACCATCACCGGCTGCTGGAACCCCCGTTACGGCCAGCCCTCGAAGTGGGTCTCCCAGATCAACGCGCACTTCGAGTGCAACATCCACTCCCGCCGGGAGTATCTGCGCGCCATGGCCGACAACCGCCTCGTACCGCAGGCCGTCATCGACCTCACCGCCGCGACCCTGCCGTACTGGGAGCTCCGGGCCACGTCCTCACTGGTCACCGGCATTGAGGAGGCGTTCATCAACTCCTACAAGGACGGCTCCTTCCAGTACCTCCTGATCGCGGCCGACCGCGTCTGACCACCTCCTGACACATCGCCCCGTCGCCATGTGGCGGGGCGACGTGCTGCCGGCCGGCTCTCGGGTTGGCTACGTACACTGACGGGCATGGCGTGCCGCATCAGTGAACTGGTCCTCGATTGCGCCGACGCCGAGCGGCTCGCCACGTTCTGGAGCGAGGTCCTCGGCTACGTCGAGCTCGACCGGGAGGACGACGGAAGCATCGAGATCGGGCCGCCCGACACCGGTTTCGGCGGTCTGCAGCCCACCCTCGTCCTCAGCCCCAGCAGCGACCCGCGGACCGGGAAGCTCCCCCTGCACATCGACGTCAACGCCACCGACCGCGACCAGGACGCCGAGCTGGAGCGGCTGCTCGCTCTCGGCGCCAGGCCCGCCGACGTCGGCCGGACCGGCACCGAGAACTGGCACGTCCTGGCCGACCCGGAAGGCAACGTGTTCTGCCTCCTGCACGCCCGGCTCCAACACCCCTGACCAGGGGCCGATGCGGCCACCCTGGGTGCCCTCGGCCGGTGTCTCACGGGGTCTGCCCGTGCCCGGTGAGCATGTTGATCAGGCTGTGGGGTGCGCCCGCTCCGTAGAACATCTCGTGGACCTGGATTCCTTCGGTGGCGGCCGCGGCGCTGCGGGGGAACATGGCCTGCTCGTACTCGGTGAGCGCGGCCTCGACGTCCTCGGGGTGCGCGGCGAGGGCCTTGCCCAGTTGGGCGCCGTCGTACATGGCCAGGTTGGCGCCCTCGCCGTTCGGGAGCGAGAGGTGGGCGGCGTCGCCGAGCAGGGTCACCCCCGGCTGCCGCTCCCACCGGTGCTCGATGGGCAGGGCGTAGAGGGGCCGCAGGACCGGTGCGGTGTCACCGTCGGCGATCAGCGCGGTGAGTTCCGGCGCCCAGCCGTCGAACTCCTTTGCGATCCGTGCGGTGGCCGCGGCGGAATCGGTGAAGTCGATATCCGCGAACCAGTCCTGCGGCCGGGCGAGCATCATGTAGGCGTGCAGGGTGCCGGCCCGCTCCCGGTGAGCCAGGAATGCCCTGCCCGGCGCGAGCGCGAACAGCGACCCGCTGCCGACCGCTTTCGCGCTGGCCGGATGCCGGGTGTCGGCGTCGAACAGGTAGGTCTCGACGTACGACATGCCGATGTACTCGGGTGCCGCGCTGGAGAGCAGTGGCCGGACTCGGGACCACGCGCCGTCGGCGCCGACCAGCAGGCCGGTGGTGACGGTGGTGCCGTCCGCGAAGGTCACCTCGTGGCGGCCCTCGCCGAGGGCACGGGTACCGCTGACCTTGTGGCCCCATCGGACGGTGCCGGCCGGGAGCGAGTCGAGGAGCATCTGCCGCAGCTCGCCGCGCAGTACCTCGGGGTTGCCACGAGTGCCGTCGTCGTCATGGTCGAACAGGACGGTCCCGTCCAGGTCGAGAACCCGTATCGCCTGGCGGCCCTCCAGGATGAGGCTACGGAACTCGTTCATCAGGCCGACCGCCCGCAATGCGGGCTGTCCGCTGTCCTCGTGGATGTCGAGCATCCCGCCCTGCGCACGCGCCGTCGGAGAGATCTCCGCCTCGTAGACCGTGGCCGGGATGCCGTGGAGGTGCAGCACGCGGGCGAGCGTCAGGCCGCCGAGTCCGGCACCGATGATCGTGACGTCAGTGGTCATGCTGGTTCCTTGCTGTCGCACGCCTGCCGGATGGGCATCCGGCAGGATCTCCTGAAAAGTTCCAGACCCCGCCGACACGCCACCGACAACGCGACCGACAGCCACCGGCAAAGAGCATGTGCGTACCGACGCCGCCGTCACCCCTGGCGGGCGTAATGTGTGCATATGGGTGATGCTCGGTGCGGTTGGTGCGATGCGCCGCTACCGAATCAGGCCGGCCACAACCGGCGGTATTGCAGTCCGGCACACCGGCAGGCGGCCTGGCGGGCGCGGTGTCGATGGCCGGCCGCGGCCGAGTCGCGACAGGCGATGGTGCTCGCGGGCGCGGATCTGCTGGACCGGGTTCAGGCGGCAGCGCAGCAGGCGGGTGAGCTGTCCCCGGCGCGGGAAGCCGCGGTGGGCTGCCGCTGTGCCGCGGTGGCGGAGGTGCCCGGGCTGGCCGAGCGGTTGGTGCGGTATGCGGTGCTGGCCGATCGGCAGGCCGGGGCCGGCTGGGCGCGGATCGGTGCCGCCCTGGGGATCAGCGCCGAGGCGGCCAGGCGCCGCTTCGGGCGTGTGCGGCACGTCGCGGAGGAGGGGCAGGGGACGCGGGACGATGCCACGCCTGCCGCCGGCTCCGGTATGGAGCTGCTGGATGCGTTCCTGTGCACGGCGGTAAAGGAAGCAGGCGCGTCCACGGGCCTGGTGTATCTGCTGCCGCCCGGCGGGCAGGTGCTGCGGCTGGCCATGATGACCGGGATGCCGCCGAAGGTCGCCGAGCTCTGGGAACGGTTGCGGCTTCCGGCTTCGGGTCCGGTGGCGGACGCGGTGCGTGAGCGGCGCCTGGTGTGGCTCGCCAGCCAGGCGGAGCTGGCGCGCCGCTACCCGAGGGCAGCACTGGTATGGCCCTACCCGGTGGCGCTTGCCGCCGCACCGATCACATCCGGCACCACTGCTTGGGGCGGACTGGTGCTGTTGTGGCCCGGTCCGCGCCGGCCGCACCCGAGCGCCCATGAGCGCGCCGTGATCGGCTCCACCTGCGACCGGCTGGGGGCGTTCCTGCGGCATGCCGCCGCGGACGGGCACCCGATAACACCCGAAGAGCCGCACGTGGCGCCCCCGCCGCGGGTCTGGACCGCCGGGCCGGTCCAGGCACAGGCCGCGGTGGACTTCGCCGACCGTCTCCCGGAGGGCTGTTGCGCGCTCGATGTGGCGGGCCGGATCACTTTCATCAACGCCACCGCCGCCGATCTGGTCGGCGGGAGCGTCCCGGATCTGCTCGGCGCACCGCTGTGGGAGGCGCTGCCGTGGCTGGACGACCCTGTCTTCGACGACCGCTACCGGGCCGCGGTGCTCGGCCGCCGGCCCACGTCCTTCACCGCTCTGCGCCCGCCGGACCGGTGGCTGTCCTTCCAGCTCTGCCCGGATGCCTCCGGTGTCAGTGTGCGCGTCTCCCCCACCGACGACACCGCCCCGATCGACCACCCGGGGCGCGGGGCGGACATCGCCACACCGACCCGGTCCGGCAGGCTGTACGACCTGATGCACCTGGCGGGCGCGCTCACCGAAGCCGTCAGCGTTCAGGACGTGGTCGAGCTGACCGCCGACCTGATCCTGCCCGCCTTCGGCGCCCAGGGCTTCGTCCTGTCCGTGGCGGAGGGGGACCGGCTGCGTGTCGTCGGCCACCGTGGATACCCATCCGAGGTCATCAACCGCCTCGACATCCCTGCGTTCCGGGACGACACGGCCCCCACCGTGCGCGCCGTGACCACGGGAGCACCCCTGTTCTTCGCGTCCCCGCACGAGATGAATCAGCTCGCTCCCGGCATCCCGCGGCTGACCAAGAGGGCGGCCTGGGCGTTCCTGCCGCTGCTGGCCTCCGGTCGCCCGGTCGGCTGCTGCGTGGTCTCCTACGACCGGCCCCACGACTTCACCCCTGACGAACGCGCCGTCCTGACCTCTCTCGCCGGACTGATCACCCAGGCCCTCGACCGCGCCCGGCTCTACGACGCCGAACATCAGCTTGCCCACGGTCTGCAGAGCGGTCTGCTCCCCGCCGCTCTCCCGACGGTGCCCGGACTGGAGGTGGCGGCCCGCTATCTGCCCACGGCTCGCGGCATGGACATCGGCGGCGACTTCTACGACCTCATCCGCTGCGACGCCACCACCGTCGCCGCGGCCATCGGCGACGTCCAAGGCCACAGCGTGAACGCCGCCGCCCTCATGGGACAGGTCCGCACCGCCGTCCACGCCACCGCCGGGGCACATCCCGGGGAAGTCCTCGCCCGCACCAACCGCCTGCTCACCGACCTCGACCCCGGCTTGTTCACCAGTTGCCTGTACGCCCACATCGACCTGGCACGCCACGTTGCCCACCTGGCCACGGCCGGCCACCCGCCCCCGCTCCTGCGCCACCCCGACGGACACACCGAGGTCCTCCACCTGCCACCCGGCCTGCTGCTGGGCATCGATCCCGGCGCCGACTACCCGGCCACCGAGATCCAACTGCCGCCCGGCGCCGTGCTGGCCCTCTACACCGACGGCCTCGTCGAGCGTCCCGACGTCGATCTCGACGACGCGACCACGCACCTCGCCGACCAGCTCACACAGGCCCGCGGCCAGCCCATGGACACCCTCGCCGACACCCTCATCCACCACGACCCGCACACCGATCCCCACAGCGATGACATCGCCCTGCTGCTGCTCCACCCGCAATCGGTCGTCGGCTGACGCAGCCATCGCCCGGCTCGCCGGGCCCGCGCCTTCAGCGTCGCGCTCGAGTGCTGTGCGGTGGGACGAGACGGTCGCCGGACACGAGCGTGCCGGCCTGCTTGACCTGCTGAAGCAGAGGAGAGACCTCCATGCTCTGGAGACCGGAGAGCGACCCGATGCGGTCCGAGGTGGATTCGAACAGTTCGTCGAGGTCGCGGCAGTGCGCGACGGCATGGAGGTTGTAGGGCCCGGAGACGGCCGCGGCGAAGGCTATTTCGGGTTCCCGCGCGAGTGTGCGTCCGATGTCCTTGATCGCCGTCGGGATGTCGTCAACTGACGCGGACCGGCACACGCCAACCCGGCCCCGGGAGCGGGCACCGCTCAGTCCGCGTGCACGAGCGCCGAAAAAATTTCTCGCGGCGATGT
This sequence comes from Streptomyces violaceusniger Tu 4113, assembly GCF_000147815.2. Lineage (NCBI taxonomy): Bacteria > Bacillati > Actinomycetota > Actinomycetes > Kitasatosporales > Streptomycetaceae > Streptomyces > Streptomyces violaceusniger. The sequence goes on from NC_015957.1 coordinate 6,437,996, forward strand.
CGAGAACCCGCGACCGGCTCCGTCCCCGAGGTGAGGGCGACCACAATGGGTCGCATCAGCACCGAGGAGAAACACCATGGCCAAGTACTTGCTGCTCAAGCACTATCGTGGCGCTCCGGCCGCGGTCAACGACGTGCCCATGGACCAGTGGGCGCCGGAGGAGGTCTCGGCGCATCTGCGGTACATGAACGACTTCGCGGCGCGGCTGGAGGGGACCGGCGAGTTCGTCGGCGGCCAGGCACTCGCCCCCGAGGGGACATGGGTGCGGTACGACGGTGAGGGGCGCCCGCCGGTCACCGACGGCCCGTTCGCCGAGACCAAGGACCTCATCGCGGGCTGGATGGTGATCGACGTCGACAGCTACGAGCGCGCCGTCGAGCTGGCCGGGGAGCTGTCGGCCGCCCCCGGGGCGGGCGGCAAGCCGATCCACGAGTGGCTCGAGCTCCGCCCGTTCCTGACCGAGCAGCCCACCGTCACGGAGTGCCCTCATCGATGAACGAGGCCCTGATCCGGAGCCTCACGCCGAGCGTGCTCGCCGTCCTCGTCCGCCGCGGAGCCGACTTCGCGGCGGCCGAGGACGCCGTACAGGACGCACTGGTCGAGGCGGTCCGCGGCTGGCCGGCCGACCCTCCGCGGGATGCGAAGGGCTGGCTGGTCACCGTGGCCTGGCGCAAGTTCCTCGACGCCACCCGCTCGGATGCCGCCCGCCGCCGGCGTGAGGACCGCGTCGACGAGGAGCCGGCGCCCGGGCCCGCGCCTGCCGTGGACGACACGCTCCAGCTCTATTTCCTGTGCGCCCACCCGTCGCTGACGCCGTCGTCCGCGGTCGCGCTCACCCTGCGCGCCGTGGGCGGGCTGACCACCCGCCAGATCGCCCAGGCGTACCTGGTGCCCGAGGCGACCATGGCGCAGCGCATCAGCCGGGCCAAACGCACCGTCTCCGACGTGCGATTCGACCAGCCCGGCGACGTCGCCACCGTGCTGCGCGTCCTCTACCTGGTCTTCAACGAGGGCTACTCCGGCGACGTCGACCTCTCCGCCGAGGCCATCCGGCTCACCCGGCAGCTCGCGGCCCGGATCGACCACCCCGAAGTGGCGGGGCTGCTCGCCCTCATGCTGCTCCACCACGCCCGGCGCGCCACCCGGACCGCGCCGGACGGCAGCCTGGTGCCGCTCGCCGAGCAGGACCGCGGCCGGTGGGACACCGCGTCGATCGCGGAGGGCATCGAGATCCTTCAGGCGGCCCTCGCCCGCGACCGACTGGGCGAATTCCAGACCCAGGCCGCCATCGCGGCACTCCACGCCGACGCGCCCACCGTCGAGGAGACCGACTGGGTGCAGATCCCGGAGTGGTACGACGAACTCGTGCGCCTGACCGACAGCCCGGTCGTCCGGCTCAACCGCGCGGTGGCCGTCGGCGAGGCCGACGGCCCGCGCGCCGGTTTGGCCGCGCTCGCGGAGCTGAACGACTCGTCCGCGACCACTTCGAGCAGGGGGCACCCCATGCCCCGCCACACCGCGGTGGCGGCGTACCTCCACGAGCGGGACGGCGACCTGGCGACGGCGGCACGGCTGTACGCCGAGGCGGCCCACCAGGCATCCAACCTCGCCGAGCGCGACCACCTGACCCGCCAGGCCGCCCGGCTCAACGCCCTTCGGCGTGGCTGACGAGCCGCGCCCGGACGCTTCCCGCGGCACTGGGCGCGGCCACCGTCCGACGGAGTGCCACCGTCCCACGGGGCGCTGCCGCGTGCGGAGCGTGCCGTCATCGGCGCCAAATTCCGTTGAGGCGCCGCCGTATGTCGGGGAGGGTCGGTGGCATGGAGTTCTTCTGCTATCACCGCGATCGGCCCGGCTCCCTCACCTTGCGCAAGGAACTGTCGGAAGAGCACTGGTCGTACATGGACCGGTACGCGGCGGAGATGATCGCTCGCGGCCCGACCTTCGCCGACGACGGCGATACGCCCACCGGCAGCGTGCACATCCTCGGCCTGCCGGATCCCGCCGCCGCCCGTGCGTTCGCCTTCGACGAGCCGAACTACCAGGCCGGCGCGTACCGGGACGTGCTGCTGCGACGGTGGCGCAATGTGCTGGGGCGCACGATGTGGGATTTCCCCGGCGGCCGGACCGGTGGCCATCGGTACCTGGTGCTCGGCCTCGGCTCGGGGGAAGCCGCCGACCTCGTCGTCCCGCCGGGCCGGGACGAGCTGATCGCGTACGGGCCGCTGCTGTCCGACGACGGCACCGGCTGGCTGGGTACGGCGGTGCTGCTGCGGGCCCCGGACCCGGACACGGCACGCGCCGTCCTGACCCGGGACCGGTATGCCGCCATCGAGGTCCATGACTGGGAGTTCGGCGGGCGGCGGTGATGCCCGACGTGGCCGGCCGGTACGGGCTCGGCCGAGTGCGCCCGCTGCCGCGATGAGTTCCGGCCGGGACGCGAGTCTGTTCTGGTGACCGTCGTAGGAGGCCGTACGACGCCGCCCGGCACGAGACACCACGGAGGACACCATGACGACCGCCCCGGACGACCCGACCACCGCGCTGCCCGGCCGCCCGCCCATCGTCGACCTGGCCACCTGGCAGGCCGCCCGTGACGAGCTGCTGGTCCGCGAGAAGGCCCACACCCGCGAGGGCGACGCCATCGCCGGGGCCCGCCGCCGGCTGCCGATGGTGGAGTTCGACGGGACGGTCGAGGTCGTCGGACCGGACGGCCCGGTCCCGTTCCTGGACCTGTTCCAGGGCCGCGACGAGCTCGTGGTCTACCAGCACATGTGGCACGACGGCGCGCCGCACCAGGGGCAGTGCGAGGGCTGCACCACCACGGCCTGGCACCTGCAGGACGCCGCCTACCTCAACGCCTGCGGCGTCTCGTTCGCCATCCTGACCACGGGCCGGTGGGACGAGGTGGCCCCCTACGTCGAGTTCATGGGATACACCCAGCCCTGGTATTCGGTGCGCGAGGTGGCCGCGCCGGTCGGCGGGGACATGGGGTACCTCACCTCCTTCCTGCGCGACGGCGACCGCGTGTTCCTCACCTACTCCACGACGGGCCGTGGCAACGAGCGGGTCAACGGGTCCCTCGGCCTGCTCGACATGACGCCCTACGGCCGCCGCGAGGCGTGGGAGGACGACCCCGAGGGCTGGCCCGAGGGGCGCGGCCCGTGCTGGTCCTGGCGCACGGACGCGGACGGGAACGCCACCTGGGGCCCGACCAGTCGCCCCGTGCCGCAGTGGACCCGCCCCGGCGCGGCCCCCGTGGAGACCCTCGGCCGAAACGGCCACCACTGCTGACACGCCTTCGCCGACGGCGTCGGCAAGGGCGTGCGGCGCCCGCGCGCCCGGTCGGTGGGCGGTTCGCCCGGAAGGTGAAGGACTCCTGGTGGGAGAGGGGCCGTCCAGGCTTGCCACTCCCACCAGGATCCGACCGGGTCTACCGCTTGTACGGATCCCCGTCAGGGAGCCATGCGTCCGGCGCGTGGATGCCGAAGTCGCGGGCGCCTTCCGTCAGGGCGTCCACGGTGCTCAGTACGGCCGGGCGGAGTTCGTCCCGGCGCCAGACGAGAGACCAGGTCCAGTAGACCTTCGGCCCGGCCACGGGGCGTGCGGCCAGATCGGGCGGCAGTGAAGTGGTCTGACCCTTGGGCGAGTTGAGGATGGGCCGCCTGCTCCGACGCACATGATCGAAGAACACGGGACCGGTGATGCCGCCGTCCGTGATGCGCACCGCGGGGACGCCGGCCTCCTCGGCCAATCGCCTCGCGTAGTCGTTCCAGGACAGCCAGGTGGTGGTGTCGTCGTCCAGCAGAACGTCGGTGTCCTGGGCGCGGACCTCGCCGGTGTCCTGCCCGGCCGAGACGGCGTAGAGCCGCTCCGCGCCGATCAGTCTGGCGCTGAGTCCGAGCTTTTCCAGGTCGTCGGTGCGGATCCAGCACACCGCGAGGTCGAGGCCGCCGTCCGCGACGCGGGCGGCCTGGGCGTGGGAGGGCGCGACCCATGCGTCGATGTGCAGGCGCGCCACGGACGCGACGCGGGCGGTCAGTTCCGGGGGCAGCCAGTTGACGTAGCCGAGCCGGACCGGTTCCGAGCCCGCGATCCTGGCGGCGCGGTTGCGGAGATCGTCGGCACGTTCGAGCAGGGCCCGGGTGTGCGGGAGCAGGGCCGCTCCGGCCGGAGTGAGGGCCACCGAACGGCGGTCGCGGTCGAAGAGCCGGACGCCGAGATCCCGTTCCAGCGACTTGATCTGCTGGGACAGCGAGGGGCCGGCGATCAGGAGCCGCTCCGCGGCCCGGCCGAAGTTCAGCTCCTCGGCCACAGCGACGAAATACCGCAACTGGCGCAGCTCCACGCCCGCAATGCTACCTGCGGCCGGGGCCCCGGCCGGTCCCGCCCTCGGCGGCCTCGCCCCCCCATCCGTCCACGCCCGCTCAGTGGCCTCGACGCACGGTCGGGGCGGTCTCGTATCGGGGGCATCCGTGCGACCGGCTTCCTCCCTTCTGGTAGGCGCTGCCTCCCACCGCAGGTCACAGCGGTGCCGGGGCGGGTGGGAGGCTCTTGCCCCTCTTGGTATTTTGTCGACCGGTCGTCTACGTTCATGGGGAGCCGGTCATGAACACCGGTCCGGACAACCCCCACTGGAGACAGTCACCATGAGCACTCCTGACCAGAAGGTCGCCATCATCACCGGCGCGTCCCAGGGCATCGGCGCGGGCCTGGTCGAGGCCTACCGGAAGCTCGGCTACGCCGTCGTCGCGACCTCGCGCGGGATCGCTCCCTCAACGGAGCCGCAGCTCCTCACCGTCCAGGGCGACATCGCCGACCCCGCCACCGCCGAGCGGGTGGCCGGCGCCGCGACAGAGCGCTTCGGCCGCATCGACACGCTGGTCAACAACGCCGGCATCTTCGTCGCCAAGCCATTCACGGAGTACACGCGGCAGGACTACGACACGGTCACCGGCATCAACCTGAGCGGCTTCTTCCGCATCACCCAGCTCGCGGTCGAGCAGATGCTCCGTCAGGGCGGCGGGCACGTCGTCCAGATCACCACCAGCCTGGTCGACCACGCCAACTCGGCGGTCGCCTCCGTCCTGGCCTCCCTGACCAAGGGCGGACTCCAGTCGGCGACCAAGGCCCTGGCCATCGAATACGCGACCCGCGGGGTGCGCAGCAACGCCGTGTCGCTCGGCATCATCAAGACACCGATGCACCCGGCGGACTACCACGACACCCTCGCCGCGCTCCACCCGGTCGGCCGGATGGGAGAGATCGGCGACATCGTCGACGCCGTCACCTACCTGGAGAACGCCCCCTTCGTGACCGGCGAGATCCTCCATGTCGACGGCGGCCAGAGCGCCGGCCACTGACCCCCGGACACACCGCCCGGGCGCCGCACCCGCCGCCCGGGCACACCCTTCCCCAAACCGTGATCCTCAGGCGTCGGCTCTCAGGCAGGCGGGCGACGCCTCACCCCCTGTCGGAGCTGACACCATGAGTACTGACGTCCTGAACGACCCCCTGCACGAGGTGCTGAGCCGCTGGCAGGCCGCTTTCGACGGCCACCAGACGGACGCGATGGCCGACCTGTTCACGCCCGACGCCCTCTTCCAGGGGTTCGGGCCCGAGACGATCTCCGGCCGGGACGCGGTGCGCAGCTACTACGCGGCCGTTCCGGACTACCGCAGGGCCCATCTGGGGAATGTCCACGGCTACCGGATCGGCGAACACGTGGCCGGTGGCTTCGCCGACGTCACCTTCCGGGATCCGACGGGCTGGGAGGCCGCGGTGCATCTGTCGTTGGTCCTTCAGCGCGAGGGCGGCCGTTGGCGGATCCGTCAGTACCACGTCTCCCGCATCGTCACCGATCACTGAGGCGGCGGTGCCCGTAAGAGGCTGGGCCTACCAGCAGGGAGGAAGCCGATCCTGGCATTCTCCCTGGTGGCGGGCGCAGTCTGAGGCCATGCAGCAGCACGTCACCGACTCCCGAGGCGTACGCCACTCACCCTGGGCCCATGTCGTACAGGCCGCCGCCGCGCTGGGGGCGGGCATGGGTGTGGGCCGTTTCGTCTACACCCCGATTCTTCCCCTGATGCACGCTCAGGTCGGGCTGTCCGCCGCGACGGGGGCGAATCTCGCCACCGCCAACTACGCCGGCTATCTGCTCGGCGCGCTCGCCGGAACCTTCCTGCCTCGGCTGGTGCGCTCCCCGGCCGTGCTGCGGAGTTGCCTGGTGGTGCTGGCGGTGTCCCTGGCCGCGATGCCATTGACCCACTCCCCCGGTGTATGGCTGCTGCTGCGGCTGTGTGCGGGCGTGGCCAGTGCGCTGATCTTCGTCATCGCCGCCGGCTCCCTGCTCAGCCATCTGCGCGACCACCCCGCCCATTTGCCCGGGTGGGCCTTCGGAGGAGTCGGGGCCGGTATCGCCCTGTCCGGCCTGCTCGTCCTCGCCCTGCGCAGCATCGCCGACTGGCAGGCCACGTGGTGGGCCTCCGCCGGGCTGACCGCGCTGCTCGCCCTTCCCGCGTGGTTCCTGCGGCCGGAACCCGCGCCCCCGTCGGTGTCCGCCACGCCCGGAGCGGAGCGGCGGGCGACCGGCCCGCGCACCCATCGGTGGTTCACCGCGCTCTTCGCGTCCTACACGCTGGAGGGCATCGGCTACATCATCGCGGGCACCTTCCTGGTGGCCGCGATCGAGCAGAGTTCTCCCGGCTGGATCGGCAGTGGTGCCTGGGTGCTGGTCGGCCTGGCGGCCATCCCGTCCTCCGCGCTGTGGGCGGGGCTGGGCCGGCGCTGGTCCCGCCCGGGCCTCCTGCTGACCGCCCTGGCCGTCCAGTCCGTCGGCATCGCCCTGCCCGCGCTGATCGGTGGAGTCGCCCCGGCGCTGATCTCCGCGGTGCTCTTCGGCGCCACGTTCATCGGCGTGACCACGCTCGCGCTCGCGACCGGCGCGCATCTGCGCTTCCCGCGCGCGGTCGCCCTGCTGACGGCCGGGTACTCGGTGGGCCAGATCCTCGGCCCGCTGGTCGCCACCCCTCTGCTGCGCCACGGGTACCACCAGGCCCTGATCCTCGCGGCCGTCGTCGTCCTGGCGTCCGCCGTCGCGGCAGCCCTCCTCCGGATCGGCTTCCCCCATCACATGCCCACACCCGACCCCCCGGTCGCACGCTCGGAACCCGTACCGGGCGGACCGGCCACGGCCGTCGACACCGCGAGGGCCCAGGCGGACTGACCTCCACGCGAGGCCCGCCGCCGTGGGCGTCACGCCCCTCATCCGGATCCGGGCGGCACCGGCCCGCCGGGCCGAGCCATCTCGATGTCTGGACCGGCATGAGCAGGTGGCCTGCCTTTACGGCCTGATCGCTGCCCTGCTCGACCGGGTTGAGCACGAGGACGAGGAGCTGAGCGATGAGCCCGTGCTCTCGACCCCGGACGCGGTGCGGGGAATCCCAAGGCCGCCGCAGGCGAGCCGACCGACGTCGACGCGGTCCATGAGCAACTGACCGAAGTGGGTGTGCGCTATTCCGAGGACCAGGACCCGGAGCTACATGTCGTGTCGCAGTCGGCCAACGCGGCGGCGGCGTGGCTGCGCCTGCTGGCGGGGCGGAAGCTGCGTACGACGAGATACCTCGACGACGAGGACGAGGGTCTGATCCCGCCGTACGCTCCGTCGACCTTCACGCAGATCGTCGATCTCCTGGCCTGGACTCGATCCGGCCAGGTGTACGCCCACTGGGACGATGCCCTCACCTCTCCCGAATGGTGCGATCTTCCGGCCGCGACGGGCGAGCTGCGGGCGATGCACCTGGAGAGCACGGCCTGACGGCCATCCCTCGGGAGAGGGATCGGCGGGTGCACAGTGGAAGACATGGGGTTTCGTCGGCGGCTGACGGATCTGATGAGGCCATGGCAATGGGGACACGCCTTGGTGGCGATTCCCGTCGGGCTGATTCTGCTGATCACCTGTGTGGACCTCCTGACCCCGACCCAGGTCCACCTGGGCCCCCTGCTGGTGGTCGCCCCGGCCCTCACCCCGTCGTTCGCCGGACCCCGGGTCACCGCGCTGATCGGCGCGCTGGCGGTGGCCGCCCAGGTGGTCATCGCGGCGCTGCGCGGTGGCTTCACCGTCAACCACCAGGTGCAGATCGCGGCCGTCGCGGTGATCTCGCTGCTCATCGTGGCCTACGCCCAGGAGCAGCGGCGGCGCCACCGTGAGCTGGCCCGGGTGCGGTCGGTGTCCGAGGCCACGCAGCGGGTCGTCCTGCGGCCGTTGCCGCACCGGCTGGGCCCGCTGCGGGTCGCCTCGCTGTACATGGCGGCCGAGGACGAGGCGCAGATCGGCGGGGATCTGTACGCGGCGACCCGGGTCAAGGACTCCACCCGGATGATCATCGGGGATGTCCGGGGCAAGGGGCTGACCTCCATCAGCGACGCGTCGGTGCTGATGGGCGCCTTCCGGGAGGCCGCCCATTTCAGCCCCGGCCTGCTGGAGCTCGCCGATGTCCTGGAGCGCAGTGTCTGCCGGCATCTGGCCGAGCACACCACCATCGCGCACGGCGAGCGCGGCGGTGCCGCCGAGCGGGCCGCTGCGGAGGCGGAGCTCAGCGAGCACTTCATCACCGCCCTGCTGGTCGACATCCCCGACGACGACACGGTGGCGCACATGACCAACTGCGGGCATCCGCCGCCCCTGCTGCTGCACGAGCGGGGCGAGGTGACCACCCTGTCCGCGTCCCAGCCCGCCCCGCCGCTGGGCCTGTGCGGACTCCCGAACGGTTCGAGCTCCTCCGGCACGCCCGACACCTTCGCCTTCGAGGACGGCGACACGCTGCTGCTCTACACGGACGGGGTGATCGAGGCCCGCGCCCCCGACGGATCCTTCTATCCGCTGGCCCAACGGGTCGGGCAGTGGAGGTGGTCCGGTCCCGAAGGGCTGCTGCACCACCTCCGCCGCGATCTGCTCAACCATGTCGGCGGGCGGCTGGGCGATGACGCCGCCATGGTGGTCATCCAGCGCTCGCCCGCCCTCCACCCGGTCCAGCAGCTCAAGAAGATCGTGCCGGTCAACGGCGCCCACCGTTGATCCGCGGCGTTCCAGGAGATCCGGCAGATCCAGCGGACCCGGCGGAACGCCGCCCCGCTAGCGGACCCGGTCGACGCGGCGCTCGTCCCAGACCGGCTCCGCCGTCTCGCGGACGACACCGTCCGAACCGAAGACCAGGAAGCGGTCGAAGGACCGCGCGAACCAGCGGTCATGGGTGACCGCCAGCACCGTCCCGTCATAGGCCCCGAGCCCGTCCTGCAGCGCTTCGGCCGACTCCAGGTCCAGGTTGTCCGTGGGCTCGTCCAGCAGCAGCGCGGTCGTCCCGGCCAGTTCGAGCAGCAGGATCTGGAACCGGGCCTGCTGACCGCCCGAGAGCCGGTCGAAGGTCTGGTCGCCCTGGCGGTCGAGCTCATAGCGCCGTAGGGCGCTCATCGCGCGTCCCCGGTCCCGGGCGTGCTCGGTCCACAGGATGTCGACCAGCGTGCGCCCGAGGAGCTCGGGATGGGCGTGGGTCTGGGCGAAGTGACCGGGCACGACCCGCGCGCCCAGCTTCCACTCCCCCCGGTGATCGACGCTCTGGCCCGCCAGGAGCCGCAGGAAGTGGGACTTGCCCGAGCCGTTGGAGCCCAGCACGGCCACCCGCTCGCCGTAGAAGACCTCCAGGTCGAAGGGGCGCATCAGCCCCTCCAGCTCCAGCGCCCGGCAGGTCAGCGCCCGCACCCCGGTGCGTCCCCCCGCCAGCCGCATGGTGATGTCCTGTTTGCGCGGGGGCTCCGGTGGCGGCCCGGCCTCCTCGAACTTCCGCAGCCGGGTCTTGGCGGCCTGGTAGCGGGAGGCCATCTCGTCGCTGCGGGCGGCGTACCGCTGCATGTCCAGCACCAGCCGTTTGAGCTGGGCATGTTTCTCGTCCCAGCGCCGCCGGAGCTCCTCGAAGCGCTCGAACCGCTCCTCGCGGGCGTCGTGGTAAGTGGCGAAACCGCCGCCGTGCACCCACACATCGCTGCCCGCCGGGCTCGGCTCGACGCTGACGATCCGGTCGGCCGCGCGGGCCAGCAGTTCCCGGTCGTGGCTGATGAACAGCACGGTCTTACGGGTCTCGCGCAGCCGCTCCTCCAGCCACTGCTTGCCCGGCACGTCGAGATAGTTGTCCGGCTCGTCCAGCAGCAGCACATCGTCGGGCCCGCGCAGCAGCGCCTCCAGCACCAGCCGCTTCTGCTCGCCCCCGCTGAGGGTGCGCACCTGGCGCCACTGCGCCCGTTCGTACGGCACTCCGAGCGCCGCCGTGGTGCACATGTCCCATACCGTCTCGGCCTCGTAGCCACGCGCCTCGGCCCAGTCGCTCAGGCTCTGGGCGTAGGCCATCTGGGCGGCCTCGTCGTCCCGCTCCATGATCGCCAGCTCGGCCTCGTCGACCGCGCGGGCGGCCTCGCGGACCCGGGGCTGGGCGACCGACACCAGCAGGTCGCGCACTGTCCGCTTATCGCGTACGGAGCCGATGAACTGCGGCATCACCCCGAGCGAGCCGCTGACCGTGACCGTGCCGCCGTGCGGCTCCATCTCGCCGGAGACCAGCCGCAGCAGCGTGGTCTTGCCCGCCCCGTTGGGCCCGACCAGGGCGGCCACCGTGCCCTCCGCGACGCGGAACGACACATCGCCGAGCAGCAGCCGTCCGTCGGGCAGGAAATAGGCGAGGTGCGCGGCCTCCAGATGTCCCATGGTCCGGCATTCTCACGGCCCGGCCGCCCTGTCGGCAAAGCGTTTTCCCGGACCGGGCCCGAGGATGCCCGCAGGTGGCTGAACGCGGGGACCCCGCCATCCGTATGGCAGAGAAACGTCCCCTGATCAGGAGGCCCCACCATGACGCAGTCGGCAATCAACGGGCAGGGCACCACCCGCCGCGCCGTCGTCACCGCGGCGGGAGTGGCCGGGCTGGCCGCCACGCTTGCCGCATGCGGCAAGGACGACAGCGGCGATTCGGACAGCGGCAGCGCGGGCAGCGCCCAGGACGCCGGGGGTTCGCAGCCGTCCGGAGGTTCGCAGCCGTCCGGGGGTTCGCAGCCCTCGCGGAGCGCGGAGGGCGGCCAGTCGGCCGGCGGGGACGGCATGGAACTGGCCAAGGCCTCCCAGATCCCCGAGGGCGGCGGGATGGTCTTCAAGGACCACAAGGTCGTGGTGACCCAGCCCAAGGCGGGTGAGTTCAAGGCGTTCTCGTCGATCTGTACGCACCAGGGCTGCTCGGTCGGCGATGTGACCGGCGGCACCATCAACTGCCCGTGCCATCAGAGCAAGTTCGACATCACCGACGGCAGTGTGAAGGGCGGACCGGCGCAGAGGCCGCTGCCGGGCGCGCAGATCAAGGTGCAGGGAAGCTCGATCTGGATGGCGTGAGGGCCGTCCTCCGCCAGCAGGCGACCACCTCGTCGGCCGTGGTGACTGCGGCCACCAGGGTGAGGGTGTGGCGGACCATCGCCGGGGTGTACGAGGCGGGCACCCCGGCGATCGCGTCCTCGGGCACCACGGCCGTATAGCCGAGGTTGACGGCGTCGAAGACGGCGGCCGGGATCGCCACATTGGCCGACACGCCGGTGATGACCAGCGTGCGGCAGCCCAGATTGCGCAGCAGCGCGTCCACCTCGGTCCCGGCGATCGGCGAGAGGCCGTGCAGCCGCCGTACGACCAGGTCCTCGGCGGCCACCGGAACCGGTGCGGCGATCTCCACCGCCGCGCTTCCGGTGAGCTGCCGGACCGGCAGCCGCTCGACGGCCCGGAACAGCGGGGCGTTGCGGTTCGCGCCGCGTCCGTCGGCGCGCCGCTCGGCCACCGCGTGCAGCACCTGGACGCCCGTGTCGTGGGCGGCGGCCACCAACTGGGCGACACGCCCGAGCGCACCGGACTCCTGGGCGACGGCGGCCAGTTCGGGCAGCGCGCTGTCCGGTCCCACCACGCCGCGCTGACATTCGACGGTCAGCAGGGCGCAGCCTTCCGGCCGGAGCAGTTCCACCAGGTCTTCGCGGGGGCTCGGGGTCACGGCGCGGGAGAGTAGCGCCCCTTGCGTCATCAAGGAAGAGCCATCATCCTGTGCCGCATATCCAGTTACCGGGAGGTACGGGGTCGGATGACCGTCACCCAGCGGCGGGGACGCCGCATCATGATGGCCCAGGACGAGCTGGACGCCTTCCTCGCCGAACAGCGCACCTGCCGGGTGGCGACCGTGGCCGCGGATGGGCGGCCGCATGTCAGCCCGCTGTGGTTCTGCTGGGACGGCGCCGCCCTGTGGCTGTACTCCCTGACCCGCAGCCGCCGCTGGGCCGAGGTGCGCCGCGATCCGCGGATCGCGGTGGTGGTCGACGACGGGCACGACTACGGCGAACTGCGCGGGGTGGAGCTCTCCGGCGAGGCGGTCCTGATCGGCGAGGCGCCGCGCACCGGCGTGTCGTGCCCCGAACTCGACACGCCGGAGCGGATGTTCGCGGCGAAGTACTTCGGCCTGGACGCCATGCCGCGCGACGGGCGCCACGCCTGGCTGCGCCTGGACCCCGAGGCGATCCGCTCCTGGGACTTCCGCAAGATGCCGCAGGGCTGACCCCGCCCCGGGAGCGGGGCCCGGGCCGGGCTCGCCGGTCAGTCGCCGGTCAGTCGGTGATCTTCTCGCCGACGGACCGCAGCACCTCGACCGCCGCGCGGATCGAGGGCCGGCGATCGGCGTCCGCGCGCCAGATCGCGTAGATGTGCCGCCGCATCGTGGGCTGGCTGACGGGCACCATCCGCACCCCCTCGGGCACCGGGCCGCGGCCCAGCCGGGGCACCACCGCGATGCCCAGCCCGGCGGCGATCAGCGAGAGCTGGGTGTGGTGCTCATGCGCGGTGTGCCGGATCCTCGGCTCGATGCCCTTGCCGCGCAGGGTCACCATCAGCCAGTCGTAGCAGAACCCGCCCCTGGGCCAGGAGACCCACTCGTCGTCCACGAAGTCCTCCGGCTCGACCGCGTGACGGTCGGCGAGGGGGTGGTCCGCGGGCATCGCCACATCCACCGGGTCGTCCAGCAGGGCGGCCTTCACCAGCCCGCCGGGCATCGGCAGGGGCTTGTTGTACCAGTCCAGGACCACGGCCAGATCGATGTCGCCGCGCACCACCGAGGGCACCGACTCATCGGGCTCCATCTCCTGCAGCCGCACGTTGAGCTGCGGATGCTCGGTGCGCAACCGGCCCAGCGCGTCCGGGAAGAGACCGCGGACGGCGGTCGGGAACGCGCCCAGCAGCAGCTCGCCGACGGCATGGCCACGCTGCGCCTCCAGATCCGCCTGGGCCAGCTCCACCTGGGAGAGGATGCGCGCCGCATGGTCGGAGAGCAGCCGTCCGGCGTCGGTGAGGCGGATCCCGCGCCCGTTCTTGGCGAGCAGCTGCTGACCGGTCTCCCGCTCCAGCTTGGCGAGTTGCTGGGAGACGGCGGAGGTGGTGACATGCAGCCCCTCGGCGGCGCCGCTCACGGAGCCGTGGCGGGCCACGGCGTGCAAGGTCCGTAGGCGATCCAGGTTCAACATATAAGGAATCCTACGCGATACCGCGAACGAAATCTCGCTTGTCCTAAGAGGTTGTAGCCCACATCGTAAAGGCATGACCTCAGCGACCGCCTCGGCGCCCCCTGCCGCCACCACGGCGGAGACCTCCTCCTCCCCCGCCCGCCGACCGCTCCTCGACTGGCGGATCCGCTTCGGCGTGCTGTCCCTGATCTGGGGTTTCAGCTTTCTCCTCATCAAGGTGGGCAATGAGGCGTTCGCCCCCTTGTACGTCACGCTCGGGCGGATGCTGTTCGGTACCGCCGTACTGCTCGTGACGCTGGTGGTGAAGCGGGAGCGGCTGCCGCGCGGGGCGCGGGTCTGGGGCCATCTGGCGGTGGCCGCGTTCTTCCTCAACGCGCTGCCGTTCTCGCTGTTCGCCTACGCCGAACTGACCATCCCCTCGACCCTGGCCGGGATCTGCAACGCCGCCTCGCCGCTGTGGGGGATGCTGCTCGCGGTGGTCGTGGTCTCCGACGACCGGCCGAGCCGTCAGCGTGTCGCGGGTCTCGGGCTCGGCTTCATCGGCGTGTTGATCGTGCTGGGCGCCTGGCAGGGCTTCTCCGGCCAGGACCCGCTGGGCACGGTGCTGGCGCTGATCGCCTCGGCCAGCTACGCGGTCGGCTGGCAGTACGTCCGGCACACGCTGAGCGATACGGGCCACTCCCATCTGTCGATGTCCGGCGGTCAGCTGCTGCTCGGCACGGTGCAACTCGCCCTCGTCGCGCCGGTGTTCGCGACGACGCCCACCTCCTTCCCCCTCCTGCCCCTGCTCTCCGTGCTCGCTCTGGGCGCGCTGGGCACCGGGGTGGCGTTCCTGGTCCAGTACGGGCTCGTCGACGAGGTCGGCCCGACGACGGCGATGATGGTCACCTACTTCGTCCCGGTGATCGCCACCACCGCGGGCGTGGCGATCCTCGGGGAACACCTCACCTGGAACACACCGGTGGGCGCGGCAGTCGTCCTCATCGGCGCGGCCCTGACCCAACGGCGCTCCACCGCGCGATAGCCGCCCCGCTGCCCCGTTAGCCGATCGAGTGCCTTCCGCCACATCAGCTCGTCGTGCGCCGGCGGCAGGTCGCGGACGCATGTGCCGGTTGGCGTTGAGCCCGTGCCCTCCGTGGTCGGCGTACGGAATCACGGACACTAGTCCAGCCGTCCCGAGACCGTCGCCCCCGCCGCCGCGGCCACCGCGGCGGCGACCGTCTCGATCTCGTCGGCGGCCAGCGGCGAGACCGTCAGCCGGACCCCAGGTGGCGAGGCCACGCGGAAGCGCGCCCCCGGGGCGACGGCCCAGCCCGACGCCAGCAGCCGGGCGACCGCACCGGTCTCGTCCGGGACCGGCACCCACACATTCATCCCGCTCCGCCCGTGCGCGGCGATCCCCCGCTCCCGCAACGCCCGCACCAGCGCGGCGCGCCGCGTGTCGTACGACGCCGCCACCGCCGCCACGTCGACCGCGCCCGTCCGCCACAGCCCACCGACCGCGTCCTGCAGCAGATGGCTGACCCAGCCCGGCCCCAGCCGCTGGCGGCCGCGCACCCGGTCCAGGGTGACGGGGTCGCCGGTGAGCACGGCGAGCCGCAGATCGGGGCCGTACGCCTTGGCGGTGGAGCGGACCAGCGCCCAGTGGTCCGTACCCCCGGCCAGGGGGCGCAGCGGGAGGTCCACGATGCCGTGCCCGTGGTCGTCCTCGATCAGCAGCACGGAAGGGTGGGCGGCGAGCACGGTTCGCAGCTCGCGGGCGCGTGTCGCGCTCACCACCGCGCCGGTCGGGTTCTGCGCCCGGTCGGTGACCACCAGCGCCCGCGCCCCCTGGGCCAGCGCCTGCTCCACCCGCTCGGGCAGCGGTCCGTCGTCGTCGACCCCGACCGGGACGGCGCGCAGTCCGAGCGCCGGGATCAGGTCGAGCAGACTGCCCCAGCCGGGGTCCTCGACCGCGACCGGGTCACCGGGGCGCAGATGCGCGGCCAGTACTCGCTCGATCGCGTCGAGCGCGCCCGAGGTGACGGCGACCGGCCCGGCCGGCACCCCGTCCGCGTCGAGGGCGGCCCGGGCGAGCGCGGCGACCTCGGGCACGACGTCCGGCGCGCCGTACAGCGTGGGGCGCTCCGCCGCGCGGGCCGCGGCCGCCGCGAGCGGCGGGCCGAGCTGGGGCAGCAGCGCGGGGTCGGGGTTGCCGCTCGACAGGTCGCGCGCGCCGCCGGCGTCGACCCCGATCCACTCGCGGGGCGTGCTGGAGGGGCGGGAGCGCACCCGGCTCCCCCGGCGCCCCGCCGTCTCGATCACGCCCCGTTCGCGCAGCACGCGATAGGCGGCCGCGACCGTATTCGGATTCACGCCCAGCCGCTGCGCCAACTCCCTTAGAGGCGGCAGCAGTTGGCCCGGCGGCAGCTCACCGGCGCCGACCGCGCGCTCCACACTGGCCGCGATCTCGGCTGCGCCTCGGCCGACGATCGGATATTCTCCTAGCACAAACGCCATTTTGCACTAATGCAATGGAGGACGCAAATGCCCGCCCCGGACGCCACCGCCGCGACCAACGCGCCCGACAACGCCTACACACCGACCGACCGCACCGTGCCCACCCGCTCCCGCGAGCGCGCGTCGTACGACCGGGAGGTGGTGCACGCGATCCTCGACGAGGGCTACGTCTGCCATCTGGGCTTCATACGCGATGGCGCCCCCGTCGTCCTGCCGACCCTCTACGGCCGGGTCGGGGAGCGGCTGTACCTCCACGGCTCGACGGGCGCGCGCCCCCTGCGCATGGCGGGCGCGCCGGGCGGCGAGGAGCCGGGGCTGCCGGTGTGTCTCACCGTCACCCATCTCGACGGGCTGGTCCTGGCCCGCGCAGCGTTCCACCACTCCATCAACTACCGCTCGGTGGTGGTGCACGGCATCGCCCGCCCGGTGACCGATCCGGCCGAGCGCACCGCGGCCCTGGACACCCTGGTGGACCATGTGGTGCCGGGCCGTGCCGCCGACTCCCGGCCCGGCAACGCCAAGGAGCTGGCCGCCACCGCCGTGCTCAGCCTCGACCTCGAAGAGGTCTCCGCGAAGATCCGCACCGGCGGGCCCAACGACGACGCCGAGGATCTGGGACTCCCCCACTGGAGCGGCGTGGTGCCCGTCGCCCGCGCGTACGGCGCGCCGGTCGCCGCCGACGACCTCGCGCCCGACACGCCGGTGCCCGGCTACCTCACCCGGCTCTGACCAGGGACCCCCGCCCCGGCTCGGACCAGGGACGCCCCGCCGCACGCCGGGTCGTCGCACACCGGGGGCGGGGGGCAGTCAGCCTCCCGCCGTGTACTCCCGCTCCCCCTCCACCGGCGCCGAGGCCGCCACCGGCTCGGCGGCGGCGGCCTTCGGGGTGGAGGTCTGGGCGATCAGGGCGCCCGTCAGCACCACCACACCGCCGACGACCTGCGCCACGCCCAGGTGCTCATCCAGCAGCACCCACGCCAGAACGGTCGCGATGACCGCCTCCAGACAGGCGAGCACCCCGGCCACCTGCGGTGAGAGCCGGCGCACCGACAGCACCCCGGTGAGATACGCGATCACCGTCGCCACCAGCACGATCCAGGCGAGCAGCACCAGAGCGGGAACACGGGCGCCCGCCAGGTCGGCGCCGCCGGTGAGGACCGTCCAGTCCATTCCCCAGGGGCGGCCGACCACGGTCAGCGCCACGGCTCCGATCAGCAGTCCGTAGGCGATGACGCCGAGCGGATCCGCCGGGTCCTGGCCGTCGCTGCCGTGGTCGGAGAGGACGAAGTAGCCCACCTGGCAGAAGGCCGCACCGAAGGCGAGCAGCAGTCCGAAGGGGTTGAAGCTCAGCCCGGACCAGACCTCCACCACACACGCGAGCCCGCCGACGGCCAGGACGACGCCGATCGCCGCGGCGCGGCTCACCGGTCGGCGCTGGACGAACCGCACCCACCCCAGCACCAGCGCGGGCGCCAGGTATTCGACGAGCAGCGCGACACCGACGGGGATCCGGGAGAGCGCCGCGAAGTAGCACGCCTGCACCCCCGCGACGGCCAGCAGACCGAACCCCACCAGCAGGGCGGGGCGGCGGGTCAGCAGCCCGCGATGGCGCCACGCCAGGGGCAGCAGGACCAGGGCCGCGCCGGTCACCCGCAGCCAGGTGACCTCGAGCGGCGCGAGCCCCGCCTCGATCAGCGGTTTGGCGGCGACGCCCGAGCCGCCGAACGTGAGCGCCGACACCAGGGCGAGCCCCAGGCCGACCTTCCTTTGCTGTGAGTGGCCTCCGGATACCTGCACCGGGCCATCATGTCAGCTCACGTCAGTACCGTCATCCCGTTGACTGCTGGCAGGTCTCCACGGCCAGGGCGGTGACCAGCGGTTCGACACAGACACCCGCGCGCCGCAGCACCTCCATGGCACGACACTCCTGGTCGCGGACGAACGCGGCGAGGAGATCGAGGCCACCGGCGCGGGACCCGCCACGGGAGGCGGCGCGGCGGACCGCCGCATCGAGGGCGGCCGTCGCGGCGGGCGACCATCCGGCCATCCCGCTCCCCGCCGAGGGCGCCGCCCCCGAGACCTCGGCGGTGCCGCTCCACCGGAGCCCGTAGCCGATGACGCGCTGCACCAGATACCCCAGCAGCCGTATCACCTGGGGCGGTCCGCCGGGAAACACCTCCCGTACCTCCGGGTCGGACTCCAGAAGGCCGTGCAGCAGATGGGCGGTGTCGAGCTGCGCGTCACCATCGCGTACGGCGCGCCGGCGAGCCCCCGCGATCACGGCGGCCACCACTTCGCTGACCCGGTCCTCGCATCCGGCGTCGTCGGGGCCGGCGGAAAGGGTACGATTTCGCACACTCTCACCCCATCAGCCCCTCGAGGCCGGAGCATCCTCGCCGGGAAGCATGTGCGCATCCCACCATGGTTGTGCGCGGATGACCGGTTCTCATCCTCGGGGAGGAGGGGAAGGGGCAACACCAGAACTGACGACCCGTCAGTATTGAATGTTCCGGACCCCGGGGCTACGTTGCCCGGCACCGTCGCACCACACACCGCAGGAACCCGCCGAAGGGACTCCCCCATGGCCGAGGTCAGCGCGCAGATACGCATCGAGGCACCGGCCGAGAAGGTCTGGGCCCGGCTGACGGACTTCTCCACCTACGGCGACTGGAACGCCACCCACACCAGCTTTCCGCGGGGCGGCCCGGCCACGCTGGAAGTGGCGGCGACCTATGAGGAGAACATGAAACTGATGGGCTTTCCGGCCGAGGTGACCTGGACCGTCGAGGAGTGCGAACCCGCCCGGCTGCTGGCCACCCGGGGCAAGGGCCCGATGGGCGTGAATCTCGCCATGCGCTATTCGCTCACACCGGACGGCGATGCCACGACGGTGCGCGTGGACGGGGAGTTCACGGGGGCGGCGGTTTCCTTGATGGCCGGGAAGCTGAAGGACTCGGCGACCAGCGCGCTCAATGAGTCGCTGCGCAAGCTCAGCGCGCTGGTCGTCTAGCGCCGGACAGGCGCCTGGTCCCGCGTCCCGCCCCGCCACCCCCGTGCGGCCGTTCCCCCGTCCGATCGGGGTCAGCTCTCGCCGCCCCGCTCGGTGCCGCCCTTCTCCTCGTCCTGCTCGGCGAGGATGAGATACAGCCGCTTGCGCGACTCATTGATGACGGAGACAGCCTTCTGCCGCTGCTCCGCGCTGCCGGTGCGCCAGACCTGGGAGAACGCCTCCATCAGCCCGAAGCCCGCCTGGCGGACCTCGTGCATGGCCTCCCAGTCGATACCGCGACCGGCCTCCTCCCACGGGGCCGCGGGCCCCGCCTCGGCCTCGGTGCGGCCGGTGTCGGTGAGCGCGAACAGCTTCTTGCCGCCCTCGCTCTCGCTGCCGATCAGCCCCTCGTCCTCGAGGAGCTGAAGCGTGGGGTACACCGAGCCGGGGCTGGGCCGCCAGGCTCCCCCGCTGCGCTCGGCGATCTCCTGGATCATCTCGTAGCCGTGCATCGGGCGGTCCTTCAGCAGGGCCAGGATCGAGGCGCGCACATCGCCGCGCCGCGCCCGCCCACGCGGCCCGCGGCCGCCGGGTCCGCCGCGGCCACGGCCGCCGAACGGGGGCCCACCGAAGGGCGGGCCTTCGAAACCGGGGCCGAACGGGCCGAACGCCGCGCGCCGCCCCTCACCTTCACCCCGGCCGCGGTGGCCGGGTCCGCAGTGTTCACGTCCATGTCCTTGGGAACGCATCGTGACGCTCCTTTCTATCGTCGATCCATCACGACACTTCAACGATATATCGGAACCGATCGGATGCCAACCCCTTTGGCTCGCCGACACCGCCCCGCACCCTCCTCCGCCGACCCCGACCGCCCCTCCCCGCACCACGGGTCCCGGCCCGCACCACCGGCCCCACCCCGCTCCCCCGGGAGGTGCCACGCCCGGGGGATTGGCCATGGCCGCCCCGCCGCCCGCCGCCTACGGTCGGCGGTATGCGGATACGTATCGTCGACGCGTTCACCGAGCGCCCCTTCGCCGGCAACCCGGCCGGGGTCGTCATCCTCGACACCGACACCTTCCCGGACGACGGCTGGCTGCAGCGGGTCGCCTCCGAGGTCAATCTCGCCGAGACCGCCTTCGCCCACCCACTCCCCGAGGCCGCGGAGGCGGACTGGGCGCTGCGCTGGTTCACCCCGGTCACCGAGGCGCCCATGTGCGGCCATGCCACGCTCGCCACCACCCATGTCCTGAAGACCACAGGGGCCGCGACCGGCACGGTCCGCTTCGCCACCCTCAGCGGGGTCCTGTCGGCAACGGCCGACGACGGCGGCTCGATCACGCTGGACTTCCCCACGGCCGCACTGACCGCGCTGCCGGTCCCCCAGCAGACGGCCGAGGTCGCCGGAGCGCTCGGCGCCGAGATCGTGTCCGCCCATCACGCGGGCCCGCATATCGACGATCTGCTGATCGAGCTGGCCGACGAGAAGACCGTGCGCGCCCTGGCCCCCGACCTCGCCGCGCTCAAGCGGATCAGCCACCGGGGCGTCATCGTGACCGCGGCCGCCGAGGACCCCACGCGCGGCTACGACTTCGTCTCGCGGATGTTCGCCCCGGCCGTCGGCATCGACGAGGACCCGGTCACCGGCAGCGCCCACACCGCGCTCGCGCCCTACTGGTCGGCCCGGTTCGGCCGCGACGAGCTGACCGGGCTGCAGGTGTCCGCGCGCTCCGGCTTGGTCCGCACCGTGCTGCGCGGCGACCGTACGCTGCTGACGGGCGGCGCCGTCACCGTCATCGACGGCGAGTTGCTGGCCTGAGACCCATCGGTCACCGCGGACGGCGGGTCAGGCCGTGGGCAGCCAGTCCACCCGGCCCGCCAGCAGGGCGTATCCGACGAAGGCCACGATGTCGATCAGCGCATGCGCGGCGACCAGCGGCCCGACCCGCCCCCAGCGGCGGTAGAGCAGCACGAAGATCACGCCCATCGCCAGGTTGCCGAAGAAGCCGCCGATCCCCTGGTAGAGGTGGTACGAACCGCGCAGCACCGAGCTGGCCAGCAGGGCGGCCATCGGGGTCCAGCCCAACTGCCCGAGCCTGCGCAGCAGATAGCCGACCACGATCACCTCCTCCAGCACCGCGTTCTGCACGGCGGAGGCGATCAGTACGGGGATCTTCCACCACACCTCGGGCAGCGACTCGGGCACCACCGTCAGATTGCCCCCGGCGGCCCGCGCCCCCAGATACAGCAGCAGCCCCGTGCCGCCGATCGCGGCCGCGACCGCGGCTCCCCACGCCAGGTCGAACCGCGGGCGGTCGCGGTCGAAACCGATCACCCGCAGCCCGGCGCCCTCGCGCAGCAGCAGATGGGCCACGAGCACGACCGGCACCAGCGCGGTCGAGATGCCGAAGAGCTGCCAGGCGAGATCCAGCCAGGGCCGCCCCGGCGCGGCGGAGGAGTTGAGATGGGCCGCCTGGTCCTTGAGCCCGCCCGGTTTGGTCACCGAGCCGATAAAGCTGATCAGTGCGGACAGCCCGCTCGCGCCGAGGGACAGCGCCAGCACGAGCAGCGTCTCATTGCGCAGCATCCGCCGCGAGAGCCCGTCCTCGACCACGGGCAGCTCCGCGCCCCGCGCCTGTGACCGCACTCCTGTCCCCACTTCCGCTTGTCCGCCTCATCGGGTGCACCCGCCCCGCTCACCGGACAATACGGTGTCATGGTCGACGGTGTGGGCGTCACCCGGAGAGATCGGTGGGCCAGGTGTGCACCGGTGCGTCGGTCCGCATCAGGGCGCAGTAGCGGCGGGTCATGGCCGCGAGTGCGGCGTCCCGGTCCAGCCCGCCGGCCAGCGCGCGGTGGTAGGTGGCCGTCTGCCAGGAGGCGCCGTTGACCCGCAGCTTGCAGCGCTCCTCGATCACGCCGAGGTAGCGGTCGCGGTCGGCGGGCTCCACGCCCCAGGAGTCGAGGCCGGAGGCGGCGAGCGGCAGCAGCTCCTCGCGGACCAGCCGTACGGCGGAGGTGCGGGCCAGGGAGGCCGAGCGGCCGGATTTGGGCCACTGCAGGACCGCGTCGATGCCGTGCCGGCAGGCCGCGTCGAAGTTGGCGGCGGCGGCCGCGAACGGCAGCCGGGTCCACACCGGGCGGGACTCCTCGGCGAGCGCCCTGACCAGTCCGTAGTAGAAGGCCGCGTTCGCGATGACATCGGTGACGGTGGGCCCCGCCGGGAGCACGCGGTTCTCCACGCGCAGATGCGGCACACCGTCTACGACGTCGTAGACGGGCCGGTTCCAACGGTAGATCGTGCCGTTGTGCAGCGCCAGTTCCTGGAGCTCGGGCACCCCGCCCTGGTCCAGCACCCGCAGCGGGTCCTCGTCCTCGCCGGTGGAGAGCAGCGGCGGAAAATAGCGCAGGTTCTCCTCGAACAGCTCGTAGGCGGAATCGATCCAGCGCTCGCCGAACCAGGTGCGCGGGCGCGCCCCCTGGGCGGCGATCTCCGGCGGGCGCACATCGGTGGCCTGCAGGAACAGTGGCGGCCGGGATTCGCGCCATGCCTCATGGCCGAAGACGAAGGGGGAGTTGGCACCCACGGCGATCTGCACGGCGGCCACCGCCTGCGCCGCGTTCCACGCGTCCGCGAAGCGCCCCGGGGTGACCTGAAGATGGAGCTGGACGGAAGTGCAGGCCGCCTCGGGGGCGATGGAGGCGCTGGCGTAGGTGAACCGCTCACGGCCCTCGATGTCGATGAGGAAATCCTCGCCGCGGGCGGCCAGCATCTGCTCGTTGAGGAGTTTGTAACGGTCGTCATAGGAGAGGCTCGTGGATCCCAGATCGTCCGCGGCGAGGGTCGGCAGAATTCCGATCATCACGATCTCGGAGGACACTTCCCGCGCCTTGCGATCGGCATATGACAAACCGGTTCGGAGCTCTTCCGAGAGCTGATCGAGAACGCGTCCGCGCAATCGGTGGGGCACGATGTTTACTTCAAGGTTGCACTGTCCGAGTTCGGTCTGGAAATCATGACTCCCGATGCGCTCCAGAACCTCCGCGTTCATCATCCTCGGCAGTCCGTCGGCCCCGGCGAGATTCAGCTCGATCTCCAGCCCCATCAGATTCTTCGGGCGGTCGAATCGCTTGTCGGCCAGGAGCCGGCCCAGCCCGTCGAGGCACTGCCGCAACCGGACGCGCTGCCGTCGCCGGCCGGACGGGTCGAACTCACCGGCTATGAGCTTGTCCCCCATCGAAGCGTCCCTCCTCGAGTGGATCATCGGTGCCAGCCGTCTGCACACCACGCTCGATGATGCCCACCAATGTGATCGATAACGCCCCGCGATCCCCACCCAGCCAGTAGGCTCTCTGGAACTGCTTATTGCGCCGGAAAATTGGACCGGCGAGTTCCAGCCTACCGCGCCGGCCCCAAAATGCCAGGTCATATCCGTTCATCTAGCACAGAATCGGGGAAAATCCCCGCCTTCGCACGGTCTGGATAACGTCTTGTGGGCAATGCGGGCAGCGGCTAGATGAAACACAACGGGAACACTTGTCGTATAAACTCGGCTAACGAGGCAGAGAGATAAGGCCCGAACGGTCTGTTCCGGTTCCCCTCTGACCCGTGTTCCACCGACAGCGCCGCCCAAACCCGGCCCGCTATCGCTTCACCGTGTCTCCAAGCGAGAGGCGACCCACCATGCCGCTGCATGTGCCCCAGGCCCCCGCGCCCGCCCTGCGCAGCGTCCTCACGGCCCTTGACTCCCCCACCGCCGTCCGCGAGGCCCGCACTCCGGTACTCTCCACGCTCACCGGCCCCTTCGAACCCGAACTCCCGCTCCCCGTCCATGTCCTGGACGACATCACCACCGCCGACGGCCCGCCAAGCACCCGGCTCACCGGCTGGCGCTTCCTGATCCGCGACGGGGACCGTACGGTGGCCGCCGCCGAGGCGATGCTCACCGCCGACGGCTGGGCCTTCTCACACTTCTCCGAGGGTCCCTATGTCAGCTCGGCCGAACTCGCCCTGAGCCAGGCCGAGTCGCTGCCCTCGGCGTACCAGCCGCGGCTGCTGTCCATCCCCGAGCTCTACATGGTCACGCTCTGGCTGCACGGCGACCTGACGGCGGACGGCGCCGAAGGCGGCCTCGGCGCGGGCGACCTGTTGGTGCCGCTCGCCCCGGCCCCGCCGGGGATCGCGCCCCACCGGGCGCATCGCGCAACCGATCTGCTACCGGTTCTCACCCACCGGCTCACCCGGGCTCCCTTGCTTGGCTCACCCGCCTGACCTGGGCCTCCATCAGATTGGGAGCGCCCCGTGACCGCCGGGTCACGGGGCGCTCCGCAGCATCCTCGTAACAGTCCTGCGGCGATGAACCGTCCGGACGGGTGATGCGTCATTATCTAGCGAGACCGGTACCGCTAAATCCCTGCGGATTCCAGGCCGTAGGGCAACACTGGAGCAATCGACCGACTCAAACCACGGGGGGCGGCCATGAACGCCGCAGCGAGCCGCAGGACATTCACCACTCCGCAGCGAAAGAACCCTGTCATGTGCCAGCATCAACCACCCTGCCCGTCAGCCGACTCCGCCGACCGGGAGGCCGCCCATCTGGTGGCGCACCACCCGGAGCAGGGATGGAGCCTGCTGTGCAACGGCGTCCTGCTCTTCGAGGACACCGGTGAGCTGCTGCCGGACGGGCGCGTCATCGCACCGTGCCGGCCGCGGGGTTCCGAGCACATCGTCACCGCGGCCTGACGGCCGCCCACGCCGTCATCACGGTCTGACCCGCCGTAGACGGCACGTACCCGCAGGGGCCGGCCCGGCGCATCCGCCGCACCGGCCCCATTGACGCGTTTGCCGCGCTTATCGAGGGGAAAACCCTCAGCCCTCGTAGGACTCCAGCGGCGGGCAGGAGCAGACGAGGTTACGGTCCCCGTAGGCCCCGTCGATCCGCCGCACCGGCGGCCAGTACTTGTCGGCCGCCGAGACCCCGGCCGGGAAGACCGCTTCCTCCCGGGAGTACGGGCGGTCCCACTCCCCGGTCAGCGACGCCGCCGTATGCGGGGCGTTCCGCAGCGGGTTGTCCTCCTTGGCCCACTCGCCGGAGCCGACCTTCTCGATCTCGGCCCGAATGGCGATCATCGCCTGGCAGAACCGGTCCAGCTCCGCCAGATCCTCGCTCTCGGTCGGCTCGATCATCAGCGTCCCCGCGACGGGGAACGACATCGTCGGCGCGTGGAAGCCGTAGTCGATCAAGCGCTTGGCCACATCGTCGACCGTCACGCCGGTGGCCTTCGTCAGCGGCCGCAGATCCACGATGCACTCATGGGCCACCAGACCGCCGGGACCGGTGTAGAGCACCGGGTAGTGCGGCTCCAGACGCTTGGCGACATAGTTGGCGCCGAGCACCGCGACCTGGGTCGCGCGGCGCAGCCCCTCGGCGCCCATCAGCCGGATGTACGCCCAGGAGATCGGCAGGATCCCCGCCGAGCCCCACGGCGCGGCCGAGACCGGGCCGACGCCGGTGGCCGGGCCTGCGGCGGGCTGCAGCGGATGGTTGGGGAGGTAGGGCGCCAGGTGCTCGCGCACCGCGACCGGGCCGACACCGGGGCCGCCGCCGCCGTGCGGGATGCAGAAGGTCTTGTGCAGGTTCAGATGCGAGACATCGCCGCCGAACCGGCCCGGCTCGGCGAGCCCGACCAGCGCGTTGAGGTTGGCGCCGTCCACGTAGACCTGGCCGCCCGCGTCGTGCACGGCCGCGCAGACCTCGGTGATGTGCCCCTCGAACACACCGTGGGTGGAGGGGTAGGTGACCATCAGCACGGCCAGTTCGGCGCCGTGCTTCTCGATCTTGGCGCGCAGGTCGCCGGTGTCGATCTCGCCGTCCTCACCGGTCTTGACCACGACGACCTTCATGCCGGCCATCACAGCGCTGGCGGCGTTGGTGCCGTGCGCGGAGGACGGGATCAGACAGACGGTGCGCCGGGTGTCCCCGTTGGCCCGGTGGTAGGCGCGCACCGCGAGCAGCCCGGCGAGCTCGCCCTGGGATCCGGCGTTCGGCTGCAGGGAGACCTTGTCGTAGCCGGTGACCTCGGCCAGCCGCTCCTCCAGCTCACGGATCAGGGTCAGATAGCCCTGGGCCTGCTCGGCCGGTGCGAAGGGGTGCAGCGCACCGAACTCGGGCCAGGTGACCGGCTCCATCTCGGTGGTCGCGTTGAGCTTCATGGTGCAGGAGCCGAGCGGGATCATGCCCCGGTCCAGGGCGTAGTCCCGGTCGGCCAGCCGCCGCAGATAGCGCAGCATCGCGGTCTCGGAGCGGTGCTGGTGGAAGACCGGGTGGGCCAGATAGCCGTCGTGGCGCAGCAGGGCCGCGGGCAGCGCGTCCGGCGCCGCGGCGTCCAGCTCGTCGACGCCGGGGATCCTGGCGGCGTCGCCGCTTCCGCCGTCCACCCCGAAGGCGGACCACACGGCGGCAAGCTGCGCACGGGCGGTGGTCTCGTCGCAGGCGATGCCGACGTGGTCGGCGTCGGTCAGCCGAAGGTTGACCCCGGCCTCCCGGCCCGCGGCGACGACCTCGGCGGCCCGGCCCGGCACCCGCGCGGTGAGGGTGTCGAAGAACGCGCCGTGCACCACCTCGACACCGCCGGCCCGCAGCCCCTCGGCGAGCACGGAGGCGTAGCGGTGGGTGCGGCGGGCGATCGCGGCGAGCCCGTCCGGGCCGTGGTAGACGGCGTACATGCCGGCCATCACGGCCAGCAGCACCTGGGCGGTGCAGATGTTGCTGGTGGCCTTCTCCCGGCGGATGTGCTGCTCACGGGTCTGCAGCGCCAGCCGGTACGCCTTGTCGCCGTCGGCGTCCACGGAGACCCCGACCAGCCGGCCGGGAAGGTTGCGGGCGTAGGCGTCGCGCACCGCCATGAAGCCGGCGTGCGGTCCGCCGAAGCCCATCGGGACGCCGAATCGCTGGCTGTTGCCCACCGCGATGTCCGCGCCCAGCTCACCGGGTGAGGTGAGCAGGGTGAGCGCGAGCAGATCGGCGGCGACGGTGACGACGGCGCCCAGCTCATGGGCGCGCTCGATGACCGGGCGCGGATCGCGCACCACGCCGGAGGCGCCCGGGTACTGCAGCAGCACACCGAAGACCCCGCGCTCGGCGATCTCGTCCGGAATGCCCTCGGCCAGATCGGCGACGACGACCTCGACACCGGTCGGCTCGGCGCGGGTCCGCAGGACCGCGACGGTCTGCGGCAGACAGTCGGCGTCCACCAGGAAGACGCCCTCCTTGACCTTGCCGACGCGCCGCGACAGCGCCATCGCCTCGGCGGCCGCGGTGGCCTCGTCCAGCAGCGAGGAACCGGCCGTGGGCAGCCCGGTCAGATCGGCGACGACCGTCTGGAAGTTGAGCAGGGCCTCGAGCCGGCCCTGGGAGATCTCCGGCTGGTAGGGCGTGTACGCGGTGTACCAGGCGGGGTTCTCCAGCACATTGCGCAGGATCACCGGCGGGGTGTGGGTGCCGTAGTAGCCGAGGCCGATCATCGACGGCAGCACCTGGTTGCGGTCGGCGAGCCCGCGCAGCTCGGCGATGACCTCCGGCTCGCTGCGGGCCGGGGGCAGGACATGCAGCGCCTCGGTGCTCTTTATGACCTCCGGTACGGCGGCCTCGGTGAGCTCGTCCAGCGAGCCGAAGCCGACGTGGGCGAGCATCTTGGCCTGCGCCTCGCCGTCGGGGCCGATATGGCGCTGCTCGAACGGAGTACCGCGTTCCAAGTCGGAGAGTGCGATGCGATTGGCGGTCATCTGCGGGGGCCTCCTGGTCTGTAACGACCGGCGAGGGGCACCGCGGCGCGGGTGCCCGGACGGCCTCCCCCTCTGTCATCTCAACCTGAGAGCTTCACCGGTCCACATAGCGCCTGACCGGTTTTCACCGTCGGTGAGGAGGGGTTCCGGAGCTCTGCTCGCCCGTGGCCCGCCCTGCTTTCCAGAGTGACCTCACCCGCACGGTACGTGTGCCTGAGAGATTCCGGGGAGGGTTTGCTCCTTCGGCGCCTCCGACAGCGTCGGCGGAGGACTCTCCCGCACGGGGTTTACAGCCACAGTCAGCGTACCAGCGGTTCTACCGTGGGGGACGGTCGCCGGCGTTCGAGTGGCCGAGCGCGGCGATGTGGCTTTTTGTAGGTATCAATGGCCACTTGCCACCTGTGGGAGAGAGCGTGCAGACCGATATCGACCCGCGGACCCTGATCGGCCGCAAGGCATTCGACCGCGAGGGCTCCAAGATCGGCACCGTGGACGAGGTCTATCTCGACGACGCGACCGGCGAGCCCGAATGGGCAGCGGTACGCACCGGGCTGTTCAGCCGGGACGTCTTCGTACCGCTCGAACCGAGCGAGGTCGTCGGCGACACCCTGCGGGTGCCGTACGACCGGGCGCTGATCAAGGACGCCCCGGACTTCGGAGTCGGCCGCCACCTCTCCCCCGAGCAGGAGTTGCAGCTCTACCACCACTACGGACTGGACGTCACCGGCTGACCTTGGCCCTGGGGCCGCCCCTGCTGGTGGCCTGGAGCCGGGGCCTGCATATGGCCCGGGGCCTCGCCGTGGCCCGGGAGCTGCTCGTGGCCCGGGGCCTGCTCATGGCCCGGGGCCTCGCCGTGGCCCGGGAGCTGCTCATGGCCCGGGGCCTGCTCATGGCCCGGGGCGTGGCCCTGCATGTGGCCTGAGGACTGGCCCTGCTCGTGGCCCAGAGCCCTCCCCGGCTCGGGTCCGCCGCCCGGTCCCGGCGCCGGCCCATCCCGGCCCGCGGCCAGGCCGCCTGGTCCCGCGGCCAGGTCATCCGGGCCGCCGATCTGCTCTGGGTCCGGGGCTATGGGCTCCCCCGGGTTCATGCCCGTGGTCCCCTCCCGGCCCGTAGCACCGCCCGGGGCCAGGTCCGAAACCGCCTCCGGGGCCACATCGGCGCCCGGACCCGCGGCATCCTCAAGGACCGAGCCCGGGACCTCCCCCGCGGCCGGTTCCACGCCCAGGTCCGTGACCGCCCCCCGAACCACATCGGGGCGCGGACCCGCGGCATCCTCAAGGACCTTCTCCGGGCTCAGGTCCGGGTTCGCGACCGCCTCCGAGGCCACGTCCAGGCACAGGCTCGCGCCATCCTCCGAGACCTTCCCCGGACCGAGGTCCAGACCCAGATCCGAGTTCGTGACCGGCTCCCCGGCCACGTCCGAGCATGGGCTCGCGCCGTCCTCCTGGACCGAGCCTGCGCCCTCCCCCGCGGCCGGGTTCGCGTCGGGGTCCGGGTTCACGACCTCCTCCGGGCCCGGGGCCACGTCCGGAGCCACGTCCGCGTTCGGGCTCGCGGCGTCCTCCGGGGCCGCGTCCAGGCCCGGAGCCGCATCCGCGTCCGGGCGCAGCAGGGGCAGCGGTTCGGTCGGCTCCAGTGCCGGGTCGTCCACGGTGAACGTCCGCACTCGCCCCGGCCGCGACCACGGTTCCTCGAAGCGCACGGTCACCCGGCCCACCCCGCTCCCCTGCACCCAGCCCGCCCCGTACTCGGCGTGCCGCACATCGGAGCCCGGCAGCCAGCGCCGCGGCCTCCCAGCGTCCTCAGGAGCCTCTCCCGCGCCCTCCCCCACAGACTCCGGCCTCTCGGGGCCCGGCACGCGCCGAGCGTCCCCCAGGGCCTCATGGGCCACTTGGGCGGCCTGGGCCGCCTGTGCGGCCTGCGCGAAGAGGTCCTCCTGGGTGTAGTCCGCCAGACCGCTGACCCCGACCCCCAGCAGCCGCACACCCGCCGTGGTTTCCACCCCGTCGATCAGCCGCGCGGCGGCCTCCCGCACCACCCCCGGATCGTCGGTCGGCCCGCGCAGGGTCTCCGAACGGGTCAGCGTGGAGAAGTCGTACCGCCGCACCTTGATCACGACCGTCCGCCCCGAGCGGCCCGCCTCGCGCAGCCGCCGCACACAGCGGTCGGCGAGCCGCGCGATCTCCAACTGCACCCGGACGCGGTCGGTGAGGTCGACGTCGAAGGTGTCCTCCACCGAGATGGACTTGGCGTCCCGCTCGGCGACGACGGGCCGCTCGTCCCGGCCCTCGGCCATCAGGAACAGCGACGCGCCGTGGGCCCGGCCCAGCAGCCGCACCAGCTCGGCCTCGCCCGCCTCCCGCGTCTCGGCCACGGTGTGGATCCCGGCCCGGCGCAGCGTCTCCGCCGTGGCGGGGCCGACGCCGGGGAGCGTCCGCACCGACATGGGGCCGAGCAACTCGCGCTCCGTCCCCGGGTCGATGACCAGCAGGCCGTCGGGCTTGGCCTGCTCCGAAGCGATCTTGGCGAGCATCTTGGATCCGGCGAGCCCCACCGACCCGGTCAGCCCGGTGACCGCCCTGATGTCGGTCCGCAGCCGCTCCCCCACGGCGCGCGCCGCCCCCGCGGTGGGCTCGGTGCCGCCCGCCTCCAGATCGACGAACGCCTCGTCCAGACTGAGCGGCTCCACCAGGGGCGAGAGCGTGTGCAGCAGGGTCATGACCACGTCGCTCACGGCGCGGTAGAGGGTGAAGCGGGGGATGAGGAACGCCGCGTTCGGACACAGGCGGCGGGCCTGGGCCATCGCCATGGCCGAGTGCACCCCGAACACCCGGGCCTCGTAGGAGGCCGTGGCGACCACGCCACGCGGCCCCAGACCCCCCACGATCACCGGCTTACCGCGCAGGCTGGGCTTGGATGCCTGCTCCGCCGAGGCGTAGAAGGCATCCATGTCCAGATGGAGAATCGTCGGCGCACCCCTCACACCTACGATGCTGCCGCACACCACTGACAATGGGCGGCACGACGGTCCGAAGGCGGGCCGGGGGCGCCGCTCCGCTCGCGTCCGGGGCGGCGCCTCACGAAAGGCGCCTCACGAAAGACGCCTGACAAAAGGGCGAGCGCTCAACCGGCCCGGTTGCGACGCGCCGCGAGCTCATCGGTGGGGTTGTGCCGGAGCAGCGTCTCCCCGGTGTCCACCCGCTCGCCGTGGAGCTGGGACAGCGCGCTCTCGACATCCCGCCAGACGACGCCCACGGCGATCCCGAAGACGCCCTGACCGCCTTGGAGGAGGTCCACGACCTCATCGGGCGAGGTGCACTCGTAGACGGTCGCGCCATCGCTCATCAGCGTCATCTGGGCCAGGTCGTCGAGCTCCCGGGCGCGCAGATGGATCACCGCCGCCCGGATGTTCTGCAGCGATACGCCGGTGTCCAGCAGCCGCTTCACGATCTTGAGGACGACCACGTCCCGGAAGCTGTAGAGCCGCTGGCTGCCCGAGCCGTACGCGGGCCGGACGCTCGGCTCCACCAGCCCGGTGCGGGCCCAGTAGTCGAGCTGGCGGTAGGTGATGCCCGCGGCCGCGCATGCGGTCGGTCCGCGGTACCCGACCCGCTCCGTATCCCCCGCGGCGGGCTCACGCGGCGGTGCTGCCTGTGCCGCGACCCGAGCCTTCAACGCCGGATCGGCCGGTGCGCTCCCCTGGAGCGTATACGGACCGCCGGCTGCCGTGCCGTCGCCGGTGCTTCTCACGCCGACCTCCGTCCTCGACCTGCCATCTTGAAGGTAGGCAGTCACCCGGGGTGCGTCAACGATCGCCACACTCGGCACGCCGAGTGATAATCACCCTAAGGGTGGTTTCCCGTGTCCCTCGTCTGGGAAAGGCTACTCGAATGCGCGAGCGAGGACCGGCATACCGTTCACTGGCTGCTGGTTCCGAAGTCCTCGGGCGAGATCTGGTCGAGGAACTCGCGGAACTTCTCCACCTCGTCCTCCTGCTCGTCCGGGATCGCGATACCGGCGTCGTCCAGCACGCCGTCGCTGCCGTAGATCGGCGTACCGGTGCGCAGCGCGAGCGCTATGGCGTCGGACGGCCGGGCACTGACCTCCACGCCGCTGGCGAAGACCAGCTCCGCGTAGAAGACCCCCTCGCGCAGATCCGTGATCCGGACCTCCGTGAGCTGCTGGCCGACCGCTTCGAGTACGTCTTTGAAAAGGTCATGGGTCAGCGGGCGCGCCGGAGCCATGCCCTGCTGAGCGAAGGCGATCGCGGTCGCCTCACCTGGTCCGATCCAGATGGGGAGGTACCGGTCGCCTCCCACTTCACGCAGGAGCACGATCGGTTGGTTGGAGGGCATTTCCACCCGGACACCCACGACGTCGAGCTCGTTCACACAGCAACCCTAGGACGTGCCCGGCCGGTTTGGATAGTCGGGGCCCGATCGGTCACCGCTCCTGGACCCTCAGAGCCGACCGCACCAGGGCCGCGTGCAGCTCTACGGAGAGCGTGGCGAGCTCTCGCACACTGGCCTCCGCATGCGCTCTGGTCTGCGGGTTTCTATGCAACCGCAACGGAGCGACCACCTGCTCGACCATTCCGGCCTCGCGCTCGGCGGAGGCTTTCATGATTCGCAGATGACGTGGTTCCAGGCCGAAACGACCGAGTTCGGCGATGAGCCGGGCGACGGTCACCGCCTCGATGTCGTACCCGCCGTCCGCGCTCGGCGCGAGCAGCCCGTACGACTCCCATTCGGCCAGCTGCGCCTCGCTGACCTCGGCTGTTGCCAGCAGCTCGACACGGCCCAGCCGGGCGACCGCGGGGCCGTCCGCGACCGCCCCGATACCGCCGTCGAGCACACCGGGCTGCCGCGCTCCCTGCGAAACGGCAGGAAGCTGCAACGGCTCGCCCCGCTCCAGGGCGTCCAGATGCTCCCGGATGACCTTGAGCGGCAGGTAGTGGTCACGCTGCATCCGGAGGATATGGCCGAGCCGCTCCACATCCCGCCGGCTGAATTTGCGATAGCCGGACGGCGTCCGGCGCGGCTCGACCAGACCTTCCGACTCCAAGAAGCGGATCTTGGAGATAGTGACCTCGGGGAACTCGTCCCGCAACAGATTCAGCACGGTGCCGATGCTCATCGACCGGCTGCCCGTGGGGGCGGTGCCGGTACCGGCACCGCCCGACGGTGTCTGAAGCATGGACCTCCCCTGACGGGTCAGATGCCGACGCCCCGCTGGCTCGGGTAGAAGACCAGCCGGTACTTACCGATCTGCACCTCGTCGCCACTGGTCAGCACCACCGGCGCGTCGATCTGCTCCCGATTGAGATACGTCCCGTTGAGGCTGCCGACGTCCGAGACGGTGAAGCTGCCGTCCTGGCCGCGCCGGAACTCCACATGGCGGCGGGAGACCGTCACATCGTCCAGGAAGATGTCGCTCTGCGGGTGACGGCCCGCCGTGGTGACATCACTGTCCAGCAGGAAGCGGCTGCCCGAGTTCGGCCCGCGGCGGACCACCAGCAGCGCCGATCCCATCGGCAGCGCCTCGACGGCGGCTTGCGCCTCCGGGCTGAGCGACGGCAGCGGCGTCTGCCCGGTCACCTCGGAGTCGTACGCCTCGAGACCCGAGATCGAAATGGTGGAGGTGGTCTCCGAGGCACGCTCGGAGGGCGCGCCGCCCCGCAGCGGGGCGCCGCAATTGGAACAGAACCGGCTGGCCTCCGCGTTCCGGTGGCCGCACCGCTGACAGACAGGCAAGCCGAACCCTCCACCACTGTGAGCGGCCGATGGCTCCTGGAAACCTATGGGGCCGGTCGCGGAGGGGTCGACAGACGCGCCCTGCGCGCCGACCTGGTCCCGGAACAGCGGGCGCTCCTCGGTCCCCCCTCCGCTCTCCTCCGCGGCACGCGAGGCGCGGTGGCGAGCGGTGCTGCTGCCGCCATCCTGGCGGGCACTCTTGCCGAACAACTTCCCGAACAACTTCACGGGCGATTCCCCTTGACTGAAACAGACCCGCCCGTGGGGCAGGACAAACCCTCGATGCACACACCAGACGGTCCGGACATCCTCACAACGTCCGTGACCACCAGACAGTTTCCATCACGCGCGGATCTTCTGGTGCGTTGACCCCCCGCGTCCACATGGTCTCCCCGAGAGACCCTCATTTCGAACCGCCTCACCGTGATGACGACCGAGCGTAGTCAGGCCGCTTCGCCGATCGCAAGGCATCCACAACGATCTTCTTCTCCCGCCGCACGGACACAGTGGCCTGCTCCTTCTCCAGGCTCTGCACCACCCCGCCGGGAATGTTCAGCGCCGGCTCCAGATCCTCCGGCTTGCCGATCACCTTCACAACATACGGTTGCGTCACTTTCTGTCCATCGATCTGGATCGCGCCACCGCTGTCCGCGAAGTAGGTGCCGGCGACCACCCGCACCTTGCCGATCTGGATCGCCTCGGCGCCCGCCGCGCGCAGCTCCTGCACCGTGTCGAGCAGCATGTCCGACTCCACGGAGCCCCGGGAGTCGTCGATCGTGATCGTGATGCCGGGACCCTGTGCTGCCACCGTACCCGCGAGCACGCCCAGCTGCTGCTCCTTCTGGAGCGTCTGCTTGCGGGCCTCCTCGGCCTGGTCGGAGCTGTTCTCCAGCTCGGTGCGCTGGTTCTCCAGTCTGCGCTTCTCGTCCTGGAGCCGCTGGGTGCGGGAGTCCAGCTCGTCGAGGATCCGGACCAGGTCCTCCTGCCGGGCGCCGCGCAGCACGCTGTTCTCGTTGGTCGAGCGCACCTGGATGGCGAGGCCCAGGCCGAGGCCGAAGAGCAGCAGGGCGACGATGAGCTGCGCACGGGTCAGCCGCGGCGGCCATACGCCCTTCAGCAGCCGCTGGCGGCCGGTCTGGGCCTCTTCCGGCCTCTGCCCAGCCCCAGGGCCGCCTTGCCCGGCTCCGGGGCCGGGGGCGGGCCCCACACGCTCTCCGGGGCCACTTCCGGGCCCACCGGGGGGCCTGGTGCCCTCGGCGGGCGGCGTGGGCGTGTCGCCCGCCTTGACGGGCCGGCCCTGGGCCTGCGGCGGCAGGGCCTCGGGCAGAACCGCCTTGGGCAGGGGCGTCCTGAGAGCGACGTCCTTGAGCCCGCCCGGCGGGGGCCCGGCAGCTCTGCCCGGCTCACCTCGCGGAGGCGCGGGGGGCCTGCCCGGCTCACCCCGAGGGGGCGTGGGCGGCCTGCCCGGCTGCTGCCGTACGTCACGGTGCTCGGGCTTCCGGGCGGGCGACGGGGTGCCCGACCGCGGCGTTTCGGCCGCGGACGGCCGCTCCGGCCGCGCCCGCTCGCGCGGCTCCCCGGAGGGCGCGGCCCCCTCGGCCGTCTCCGGCCGTCGCGGCGGCTCGGGCGACCGCCGCGGCTGCTCAGCCCCCGGTTCGGCCTTTTCGGCCTTCGCCGCCTGCTCGGGCCTCTCGGGCTTCGCGTCCCTCTCGACCAGTCGCGGCGTTTCGGCCGACCGTCGGTTTTCGGCCGACTCTGGCCGCTCGGGCTTCTCAGGGGTGTCGTCGGTCGTCATCGGCCTCACGCCCGGAAGACATGGCGGCGGATCGCGGCCGCGTTGGAGAAGATCCGGATACCGAGCACGACCACGACTCCCGTCGACAGCTGGGCACCGACGCCCAGCTTGTCACCGAGGAAGACGATCAGTGCGGCCACCACCACATTGGACAGGAACGATACGACGAAGACCTTGTCGTCGAAGATCCCGTCCAGCATCGCCCGGAAGCCCCCGAAGACCGCGTCGAGTGCTGCCACGACGGCGATCGGCAGATAGGGCTCGACCACCGTCGGCACCACGGGTCGGACCACAAGCCCGACCACGACTCCCACGATGAGCCCCAATACGGCGATCACGATGTGCCCTTCCCTGTGTCGGCGTCACCCTTGCCGGAGCCACCGGCTATCGGTTCCGCGGTGCGTACGATCAGGCTCGGCGCGGCCGGAAGCCGCAGCGAGTCCTGGGCGGAAATGCTCGTGCGGATGTCATAGTTCTGCTGCAGCACATGCAGATACTGGCCGTCCGCGCTGTTCTGGAAGGCGGTGCTCAGCCGCTGCCCGTCCCCCACCGCGAGCACCGTATACGGCGGCGCCAGCGGCTTGTTGTCGACCAGTATGGCGTCTCCCGCCGCCCTGATCGCCGAGAGCGCCGTCAGCCGCTGTCCGTTGATCGAGATGGCCTCCGCGCCCGACTCCCACAGGCCGTTGACGACGCGCTGCATGTCGTGGTCGCGCACCCGGCCGGTATCGGAGAAGTCGGCGCTCTCCCGTGGTCCCCCGCCGCCGCCGGCCGCGCCCTTGGCGTCGTCGACCACCAGCTTCACCCCGCGGCCCGTCACCTCGTTGGCCCCCGAGAGCAGCGCCACCAGATCGGCCTTGGCTCCGCCGTGCTTCTCCAGTGCCTGCCGCTGCTTCTCCCCGACTTCGCCACGGAGCTTGTCCACGCTCTTGGCGAGCTCGTCCGCGTTCGAGTTCCCCGTCTCGATACGGTCGATCAGTTCTCCCCGCTCCTTGGCCAGCGTGGGCGCCGATATCCGCGCCTCGGCGGCGCCGACGGTGATGACCACCGCGACCAGGACAAGACCGAGAGCCAGCCCCAGTTTGGCCCGCATGGTGCGCGGCAGGCCCGAGCGACCGGTCTCACCGCGCCGCGCTGCGGCCTCGGCGTAACCGTCGTCGAGGCTGTGGTCCATCACATTGGTCAGCAGCGACATGGACGCGTCGAGGCGCGGGCGAGGGCGCGGCGATGCTGTGCTCCGAACGGGGGGCGGCTGCGACATGCCGCACATCGTCGCACGTGGGGGCCGCCGCCACCGAATGGCCCCTCCGGCGTGCCGGATCGGGGACCTCGGGGCGGCGGCCCCCACGCGCTCAGACGTGCGGAGACGGCCTCGGGATCAGCGCCCCGCGCTGTCCACGACGCTCGACCACTCGTCCAGCAGGGCCTGCGCGGACGCGTCGTCCGGGCCCTCCGCCCACAGATGGGTGACCGCCTCGGCCGGGTCGGGCAGCACCATGACCCACCGCCCGTCGGCCTCCACGACCCGCACCCCGTCGGTGGTGTCCACGCTGCGGTCGCCCGCGGCCTCCACCACATGCCGCATGACCAGGCCCTTGACCGCCCAGGGGGTGGCCAGATCGCGCCGCTGGACATGCGCCCGCGGGATCCGCGCATCGATCTGACTCAGCGTCAACTGAGTGCGCGCCACCAGCCCGATCAGCCGGACGAAGGCGGCCGTACCGTCGAAGACGCTGCTGAACTCGGGGATGATGAATCCGCCGCGCCCGTCACCGCCGAAGATGGTGGTCTCCGACCGGGCGACCCGGGTCAGATCGTCCGCCGCGGTGGTCGTCCACTCCACCTGCGTGCCGTGATACGCCGCCACCTGCTCGGCGATACGGGTCGTGGTCACCGGAAGCGCCACCCGCCCGCTGCGCCGCTCCGCGGCCACCAGGTCCAGCATCACCAGCAGCGTCCGGTCGTCCTCGACGATGCGGCCCCGCTCGTCGACGAGTGAGAACCGCTCACCGACCGGGTCGAACCGCACTCCGAACGCGGCACGCGCCGAGGCCACGATCTCGCCGAGCCGCGCCAGCCCCGACCGGCGGGCGTCGGCGGTCTCCGTCGGACGCGCCTCGTTCAGGCCGGGGTTGATGGTCAGCGCGTCCACCCCGAGCCGTCCCAGCAGGCTCGGGAGCACCAGCCCGGCGCTTCCGTTGGCGGCGTCCACGACGACCTTGAGACCGGCTTCGGCGATGCCGCTGATGTCCACGGCGCGCAGCAGCGAGCCCGTGTACGAGTCGAAGACGCTCGACGGGAAGCTGAGGTCACCGATCTCGCCCGGGAAGGCCCGGCGGTACTCCTGGCGGGCGTACACCCGGTCCAGCTTCCGCTGACCGGCCGCGGACAGATCGGCGCCCCGCTCGTCGAAGAACATGATGTCCACCGAGTCCGGCACCCCGGGCGAGGTCCGGATCATGAAGCCGCCTGCACTGCCACGCGCGGTCTGCTGCCGGGCCACCGGCAGCGGTACGTTCTCCAGGTCCCGTACGTCGATGGCGCTGGTCTGCAGGGCGGAGATCATCGCCCGTTTGAGCGCCCGCGCGCCCCTGGAGTGGTCACGCGCCGTGGTGACCGTGGAGCCCTTCTTGAGGGTCGTCGCATACGCTCCGGCGAGCCGCACGGCGAGCTCCGGGGTGATCTCCACATTGAGGATGCCGGAGACGCCGCGGGCGCCGAACAGATGGGCCTGCCCTCGGGACTCCCAGATCACCGAGGTGTTGACGAACGCGCCCGCCTCGATGGTCTTGAACGGATAGACCCGGACATTGCCCTGGACGATCGACTCCTCGCCGATCAGGCACTCATCGCCGATGACGGCCCCGTCCTCGATACGGGCGGCGCGCATGATGTCGGTGTTCTTGCCGATGACACAGCCGCGCAGATTGCTCTGCTGGCCGACATACACGTTGTCGTGCACCACCGCCTTGTGAAGAAAGGCGCCGCTCTTCACCACGACATTGGAGCCGACGACGGTGTGCTCACGGATCTCGGTACCGGCCTCCACCTTGGCGTAGTCGCCGATATAGAGCGGACCGCGGAGCACGGCCTCCGGATCCACATCCGCTCCTTCGGCGACCCATACGCCGGGTGAGATCTCGAATCCGTCGAGTTCGACGTCGACCTTGCCCTCGAGAACGTCGGCCTGGGCCTTCACATAGCTCTCATGGGTGCCCACGTCCTCCCAATAGCCCTCGGCGACATACCCGAAGATGGGCTTGCCTTCCTTCATCAACTGGGGGAAGACATCTCCGGACCAGTCCACCGGAACATCGGGCTCGACATAGTCGAAGACCTCCGGCTCCATGACATAGATGCCGGTGTTGACGGTGTCGGAGAAGACCTGGCCCCAGGTGGGCTTCTCCAGGAAGCGCTCGACCTTTCCGGCCTCGTCGACGATGGTGATGCCGAACTCGAGGGGATTGGGGACGCGCGTCAGGCAGACGGTGACAAGGGCTTTGTTTTCCTTATGGAAATTGATCAGATCCGTAAGGTCGAAATCCGTCAGGGCATCACCCGAGATCACAAGGAAGGTGTCGTCCTTGAGCGCTTCCTCCGCGTTCTTGACGCTGCCGGCGGTGCCGAGTGGCTTCTCCTCATTCGCGTACGTGAGCTCCATACCGAGCTCCTCGCCGTCACCGAAGTAGTTCTTGACCAGGGATGCGAGGAACTGGACTGTCACCACGGTCTCGCTGAGCCCATGCCGCTTGAGCAGCCGCAGCACATGCTCCATGATCGGCCGGTTGGCCACGGGCAGCAGCGGTTTGGGCATGGTCGAGGTCATCGGGCGCAGACGAGTTCCCTCGCCCCCTGCCATCACGACGGCCTTCATGTCGGAAGCGTCCTCCTTGAAGAGACGACGGTCATGCCGACCGTGCACGCCCGATGGCCCTTACACTTACCGCGCTATGGGCCTCGGCCGCTATCGACGCCGCTACGGCGAGCTCAGTCGGCCGCGGTGTCCGCCCTGACAAGTCGGCGGACCTGAACCACGTAGAGGACTCCTGCCCACCAATAGAGTGTTGTACCCCATCCGGCGAACGCCCATCCGAAAATTGCGGCGGTCGTGTGAAGCCAGCCACTTCCCTCACTCAGAAGGAGCAAGGGGAAGGCATACATCAGGTTGAAGGTCGCCGCCTTGCCGAGGAAGTTCACCTGGGGCGGCGGATAGCCGTGGCGCCTGAGGATGCCCACCATCACCAGCAGGACCAGCTCTCGTGCGAGAAGGACCGCGGTCAGCCAGAGGGGCAGGATCTCGCGCCAGGTGAGACCGACAAGCGTCGACAGTATGTAGAGCCGGTCGGCGGCCGGGTCGAGAAGCCGGCCGAGGCTGCTGATCTGGTTCCAGCGGCGGGCCAGCTTCCCGTCGAGATAGTCGCTGACACCGCTGAACGCCAGCACCAGCAGTGCCCAGCCGTCGCTGTTGGGCCCGCCGAACTCGGGCCGGAGGATCAACCACAGGAAAAGCGGCACGCCGACGAGGCGCGCAGCGCTGAGGATGTTCGGGATGGTGAGCACACGGTCCGTCTGAACTCGTGTCTCCTGTACCTCCACCCGGGAGCCTCCCGTGAGAAACAGGCCGATGATGCCCCATGACTCTACCGGTAGGCCCGCATGGGTCCCGCACCGGGGCGTACTGGACATGGACATAAAAAAGACCCCGAGGGAAGTAGATTCCCATCGGGGTCTTTTTGAAGAATTGTTCGGCGGTGTCCTACTCTCCCACAGGGTCCCCCCTGCAGTACCATCGGCGCTGAAAGGCTTAGCTTCCGGGTTCGAAATGTAACCGGGCGTTTCCCTAACGCTATGACCACCGAAACACTATAAAGCTGAACCGGAACCACACCCCAAACAAGAGGGGGGTTCAATACGGTTCGTTGCTTCAGAACCAACACAGTGGACGCGAGCACCTGAGGACAAGCCCTCGGCCTATTAGTACCAGTCAACTCCACCGGTTACCCGGCTTCCATATCTGGCCTATCAACCCAGTCGTCTACTGGGAGCCTTAACCCATCAAGTGGGTGGGAGTCCTCATCTCGAAGCAGGCTTCCCGCTTAGATGCTTTCAGCGGTTATCCCTCCCGAACGTAGCCAACCAGCCATGCCCTTGGCAGGACAACTGGCACACCAGAGGTTCGTCCGTCCCGGTCCTCTCGTACTAGGGACAGCCCTTCTCAAGACTCCTACGCGCACAGCGGATAGGGACCGAACTGTCTCACGACGTTCTAAACCCAGCTCGCGTACCGCTTTAATGGGCGAACAGCCCAACCCTTGGGACCGACTCCAGCCCCAGGATGCGACGAGCCGACATCGAGGTGCCAAACCATCCCGTCGATATGGACTCTTGGGGAAGATCAGCCTGTTATCCCCGGGGTACCTTTTATCCGTTGAGCGACGGCGCTTCCACAAGCCACCGCCGGATCACTAGTCCCGACTTTCGTCCCTGCTCGACCCGTCGGTCTCACAGTCAAGCTCCCTTGTGCACTTACACTCAACACCTGATTGCCAACCAGGCTGAGGGAACCTTTGGGCGCCTCCGTTACCCTTTAGGAGGCAACCGCCCCAGTTAAACTACCCACCAGACACTGTCCCTGATCCGGATCACGGACCCAGGTTAGACATCCAGCACGACCAGAGTGGTATTTCAACAATGACTCCCCCTGAACTGGCGTCCAGAGTTCACAGTCTCCCACCTATCCTACACAAGCCGAACCGAACACCAATATCAAGCTATAGTAAAGGTCCCGGGGTCTTTCCGTCCTGCTGCGCGAAACGAGCATCTTTACTCGTAGTGCAATTTCACCGGGCCTATGGTTGAGACAGTCGAGAAGTCGTTACGCCATTCGTGCAGGTCGGAACTTACCCGACAAGGAATTTCGCTACCTTAGGATGGTTATAGTTACCACCGCCGTTTACTGGCGCTTAAGTTCTCAGCTTCGCCACACCGAAATGTGACTAACCGGTCCCCTTAACGTTCCAGCACCGGGCAGGCGTCAGTCCGTATACATCGCCTTACGGCTTCGCACGGACCTGTGTTTTTAGTAAACAGTCGCTTCTCGCTGGTCTCTGCGGCCACCACCGGCTCACACCGCAAGGGTGATCACCAACAATGGCCCCCCTTCTCCCGAAGTTACGGGGGCATTTTGCCGAGTTCCTTAACCATAGTTCACCCGAACGCCTCGGTATTCTCTACCTGACCACCTGAGTCGGTTTAGGGTACGGGCCGCCATGAAACTCGCTAGAGGCTTTTCTCGACAGCATAGGATCATCCACTTCACCACAATCGGCTCGGCATCAGGTCTCACCCACATGAGGGACGGATTTACCTACCCCTCGGGCTACACCCTTACCCCGGGACAACCACCGCCCGGGCTGGACTACCTTCCTGCGTCACCCCATCACTCACCTACTACAGGTCTGGACCGTCGGCTCCACCACTCCCCTTTGCCCGAAGGCTCCAGGGCGGCTTCACGGACTTAGCATCGCCTGGTTCGACGTTGACGCTTCAAAGCGGGTACCGGAATATCAACCGGTTGTCCATCGACTACGCCTGTCGGCCTCGCCTTAGGTCCCGACTTACCCTGGGCAGATCAGCTTGACCCAGGAACCCTTAGTCAATCGGCGCACACGTTTCCCACGTGTGTATCGCTACTCATGCCTGCATTCTCACTCGTGAACCATCCACAACTCGCTTACACGGCTGCTTCACCCGGCACACGACGCTCCCCTACCCATCACAGCCCCCGTTGGGGGTAATGCTGCAATGACACGACTTCGGCGGTACGCTTGAGCCCCGCTACATTGTCGGCGCGGAATCACTTGACCAGTGAGCTATTACGCACTCTTTCAAGGATGGCTGCTTCTAAGCCAACCTCCTGGTTGTCTCTGCGACTCCACATCCTTTCCCACTTAGCGTACGCTTAGGGGCCTTAGTCGATGCTCTGGGCTGTTTCCCTCTCGACCATGGAGCTTATCCCCCACAGTCTCACTGCCGCGCTCTCACTTACCGGCATTCGGAGTTTGGCTAAGGTCAGTAACCCGGTAGGGCCCATCGCCTATCCAGTGCTCTACCTCCGGCAAGAAACACACGACGCTGCACCTAAATGCATTTCGGGGAGAACCAGCTATCACGGAGTTTGATTGGCCTTTCACCCCTAACCACAGGTCATCCCCCAGGTTTTCAACCCTGGTGGGTTCGGTCCTCCACGAAGTCTTACCTCCGCTTCAACCTGCCCATGGCTAGATCACTCCGCTTCGGGTCTTGAGCGCGCTACTATGTCGCCCTATTCGGACTCGCTTTCGCTACGGCTTCCCCACACGGGTTAACCTCGCAACACACCGCAAACTCGCAGGCTCATTCTTCAAAAGGCACGCAGTCACGACGCAGAGACGAATCCCTGCGCGACGCTCCCACGGCTTGTAGGCACACGGTTTCAGGTACTATTTCACTCCGCTCCCGCGGTACTTTTCACCATTCCCTCACGGTACTATCCGCTATCGGTCACCAGGGAATATTTAGGCTTAGCGGGTGGTCCCGCCAGATTCACACGGGATTTCTCGGGCCCCGTGCTACTTGGGAGATGAGCAAGCAAGCCATCACAATTTCAGCTACGGGGGTCTTACCCTCTAAGCCGGACCTTTCGCATGTCCTTCGCCTATCGCAATGGTTTCTAACTCGCCCAGTCGCCGGCAGACGACTGAAGCTCATTCCCACAACCCCGCATGCGCAACCCCTGCCGGGTATCACACACATACGGTTTAGCCTCATCCGGTTTCGCTCGCCACTACTCCCGGAATCACGGTTGTTTTCTCTTCCTGCGGGTACTGAGATGTTTCACTTCCCCGCGTTCCCTCCACATACCCTATGTGTTCAGGTATGGGTGACAGCCCATGACGACTGCCGGGTTTCCCCATTCGGACACCCCCGGATCAAAGCTCGGTTGACAGCTCCCCGGGGCCTATCGCGGCCTCCCACGTCCTTCATCGGTTCCTGGTACCAAGGCATCCACCGTGCGCCCTTAAAAACTTGGCCACAGATGCTCGCGTCCACTGTGCAGTTCTCAAACAACGACCCGTACCCCGTCACCCACACCCATTGATGTGGTTCACCGGGACCGGCCGAAGGAACAAGCAAAAATTTGCCCGTACCCTCAGACACCCAACAGCGTGCCCGGCACCGTCCTCTGATCCGATCCGCGTTCCACGCCCCGGAGGGCAGTACTAGCGGTCTTCACATGAAGGACCGTGCCGAATAGTCAACGTTCCACCCATGAGCAAACCGTGCGAGACATGCGCTCGCAGTCGGCTATGTGCTCCTTAGAAAGGAGGTGATCCAGCCGCACCTTCCGGTACGGCTACCTTGTTACGACTTCGTCCCAATCGCCAGTCCCACCTTCGACGGCTCCCCCCCACAAGGGTTGGGCCACCGGCTTCGGGTGTTACCGACTTTCGTGACGTGACGGGCGGTGTGTACAAGGCCCGGGAACGTATTCACCGCAGCAATGC
Organism: Streptomyces violaceusniger Tu 4113; assembly: GCF_000147815.2. Classification (NCBI taxonomy): domain Bacteria; kingdom Bacillati; phylum Actinomycetota; class Actinomycetes; order Kitasatosporales; family Streptomycetaceae; genus Streptomyces; species Streptomyces violaceusniger. The sequence continues at coordinate 6,481,938 of NC_015957.1, forward strand.
TGATCTGCGATTACTAGCGACTCCGACTTCATGGGGTCGAGTTGCAGACCCCAATCCGAACTGAGACCGGCTTTTTGAGATTCGCTCCACCTCACGGCTTCGCAGCTCATTGTACCGGCCATTGTAGCACGTGTGCAGCCCAAGACATAAGGGGCATGATGACTTGACGTCGTCCCCACCTTCCTCCGAGTTGACCCCGGCAGTCTCCTGTGAGTCCCCATCACCCCGAAAGGCATGCTGGCAACACAGAACAAGGGTTGCGCTCGTTGCGGGACTTAACCCAACATCTCACGACACGAGCTGACGACAGCCATGCACCACCTGTACACCGACCACAAGGGGGCCCCTGTCTCCAGAGGTTTCCGGTGTATGTCAAGCCTTGGTAAGGTTCTTCGCGTTGCGTCGAATTAAGCCACATGCTCCGCCGCTTGTGCGGGCCCCCGTCAATTCCTTTGAGTTTTAGCCTTGCGGCCGTACTCCCCAGGCGGGGAACTTAATGCGTTAGCTGCGGCGCGGACGACGTGGAATGTCGCCCACACCTAGTTCCCAACGTTTACGGCGTGGACTACCAGGGTATCTAATCCTGTTCGCTCCCCACGCTTTCGCTCCTCAGCGTCAGTATCGGCCCAGAGATCCGCCTTCGCCACCGGTGTTCCTCCTGATATCTGCGCATTTCACCGCTACACCAGGAATTCCGATCTCCCCTACCGAACTCTAGCCTGCCCGTATCGAATGCAGACCCGGAGTTAAGCCCCGGGCTTTCACATCCGACGTGACAAGCCGCCTACGAGCTCTTTACGCCCAATAATTCCGGACAACGCTTGCGCCCTACGTATTACCGCGGCTGCTGGCACGTAGTTAGCCGGCGCTTCTTCTGCAGGTACCGTCACTCTCGCTTCTTCCCTGCTGAAAGAGGTTTACAACCCGAAGGCCGTCATCCCTCACGCGGCGTCGCTGCATCAGGCTTTCGCCCATTGTGCAATATTCCCCACTGCTGCCTCCCGTAGGAGTCTGGGCCGTGTCTCAGTCCCAGTGTGGCCGGTCGCCCTCTCAGGCCGGCTACCCGTCGTCGCCTTGGTAGGCCATCACCCCACCAACAAGCTGATAGGCCGCGGGCTCATCCTGCACCGCCGGAGCTTTCCACACGCATCCCATGCGGGAGCGTGTCATATCCGGTATTAGACCCCGTTTCCAGGGCTTGTCCCAGAGTGCAGGGCAGATTGCCCACGTGTTACTCACCCGTTCGCCACTAATCCCCGGCCGAAACCGGTTCATCGTTCGACTTGCATGTGTTAAGCACGCCGCCAGCGTTCGTCCTGAGCCAGGATCAAACTCTCCGTGAATGCTTCCGGGATATCCCGGTCACACAGTCACGAGAGCGGAGCAGACCGGAGGAATAATCCAGTCCGCCCACAGCGTCCTCGCTGTGTATTTTTCCAAAGGAACCTCGTCCGAGATGGACGGGGTATCAACATATCTGGCGTTGACTTTTGGCACGCTGTTGAGTTCTCAAGGAACGGACGCTTCCTTTGAAACCGTTTCACCGGTCTCTCCGGGCGCTTCCCTTCGGTGTTTCACACGCTATCAGACCATTTCCTGCTCTCCGAACCGGTGTCTTTCGCAAGGCATGCGAAAGCGGATCCGAGATTTGGATCAAGTAGCTGATGGCGCCGCCCTGAACCTGGATGTACACGCAGATGACCGCAGTGCTTCATCCGGTGGGCAGGGGTACGACAGTACAGCGCCTCGCGCGGCCATGGCAAATCGATTCCAGGCCCGAGCGTCCACTCTGCCAGCGCCACGTGTGCGGAATCCGAAGTTCCTATGACTTACTCTTCTGGGCAGTGCGCCGTCCGGGACAGACAGTGACGGCGCGTGATGATTCTTCACCCCCGGGAGGCCCCCATGACCAGCGTGACCTCACCGGTCACCGGCCGCGTGATCGGACTCGAAGCGGTTCCCGATCCGGTGTTCTCCGGCGCCATGGTCGGTCCGGGCACGGCGATCGACCCGGTACTCGAGCCCGTTGTGGCCGTGGCTCCGGTCGACGGCATCGTCGTCTCTCTGCACCCGCACGCGTTCGTCGTCGTGGACGGGGAGGGGCACGGTGTCCTCACCCACCTCGGCATCGACACCGTGCAATTGAACGGTGAGGGCTTCGAGGTGCTCATCAACAAGGGGGACACCGTCAAGCGGGGCGACGCGATCGTGCGCTGGGATCCGGCCACCGCCGTGGCCGCGGGCAAATCGCCGATCTGTCCGATCGTGGCGCTCGAGGCCACGGCCGATGCCCTGTCCGACATCAAGGAAGACGTCGACGTGAAGCCGGGCGACACGCTCTTCAACTGGTGAGCCGCGCGTACGCTCGGCGGCCGGTGGGACCGGGGCCGGGCGGCGCGCACTGCTGGTACGACATCCACCATGGCGGGGTTCCGCCGTATCGACCGGGGACGGGTGACATGGAGACAACGCTGCGAGGCGTCGGCGTGAGCCACGGGGTGGCCATCGGCGAGGTACGCCATATGGGGACGGCGGTCCTGGAGCCGCCGACGAGGCAGATTCCGGCCGATGAGGCGCCACGTGAGCAGGGGCGGGCGCGCCAGGCCGTGGAGGCCGTGGCGGCCGATCTGGTCGCGCGCGGCAATCTGGCGGGCGGCGAGGCCCAGGCCGTGCTCGAGGCGCAGGCCATGATGGCGCAGGACCCGGAGCTGATGGCCGATGTCGAGCGGCGTATCGCCGTGGGCAGCACCGCCGAGCGCGCGGTGTACGACGCCTTCGCCGCCTACCGGGCGCTGCTCGCGGGGGCCGGGGACTATCTGGCGGGCCGGGTGGCCGACCTCGATGATGTGCGGAACCGGATCGTGGCGCGGCTGCTGGGTGTGCCGATGCCGGGTGTGCCGGACAGTGATGAGCCGTATGTGCTGATCGCGCGGGACCTCGCTCCCGCCGACACCGCGCTGCTCGACCCGACGCTGGTGCTGGGGTTCGTGACCGAGGAGGGCGGGCCGACGAGCCACAGCGCGATCCTCGCCCGTGCCCTGGGGGTGCCGGCCGTGGTCGCGCTGCCCGGTGCCGGGGATCTGGTCGAGGGAACCCTGATCGCCGTGGACGGCAGCACGGGTGAGATCTTCGTGTCCCCGAGCGAGGAGAAGCGGGCCGAGCTGACGCGGGCCGCCGAGGAGCGCCGGGCCGCGCTGGCCGCCTCCTCCGGTCCGGGTGCGACGTCGGACGGGCACAAGGTGCCGCTGCTGGCGAACGTCGGCGGACCGGCCGATGTGCCGGCGGCGGTCGAGGCGGGCGCCGAGGGTGTGGGGCTGTTCCGCACCGAGTTCCTCTTCCTCGACGACAGCACCCAGGCGCCGTCGGAGGAGAAGCAGGTCGAGGCGTACCGCCAGGTGCTGGAGGCGTTCCCCGAGGGCCGGGTGGTGGTGCGGGTCCTGGACGCGGGCGCGGACAAGCCGCTGGACTTCCTCACCCCGGCCGATGAGCCCAACCCGGCGCTGGGTGTCCGCGGTCTGCGTACCCTGCTCGACCACCCCGAGGTGCTGCGGACGCAGCTCACGGCGCTGGCCAAGGCGTCGGAGGGGCTGCCGGTCTATCTCGAGGTCATGGCCCCGATGGTGGCCGACCGGCTGGACGCCAAGGCGTTCGCGGACGCGTGCCGTGCGGCGGGGCTGCGGGCCAAGTTCGGCGCGATGGTGGAGATTCCGTCCGCCGCGCTGCGGGCGCGCTCGATCCTTCAGGAGGTCGAGTTCCTGTCGCTGGGCACCAACGACCTGGCGCAGTACACCTTCGCGGCCGACCGTCAGGTGGGCGCGGTCTCGCGGCTGCAGGACCCGTGGCAGCCCGCGCTGCTCGACCTGGTGGCGGCGTCGGCGGAGGCCGCGCAGGCCGAGGGCAAGAGCTGTGGTGTCTGCGGTGAGGCCGCCTCCGATCCGCTGCTGGCGTGTGTGCTGGCCGGTCTGGGGGTCACCAGCCTCTCCATGGGTGCGGCCTCCATTCCGTATGTGCGCGCGACGCTGGCCAAGCACACGCTCGCGCAGTGCGAGCGGGCCGCCTCCGCGGCGCGCGCGGCGGACACCGCCGAGGATGCCCGCCGGGCGGCGCAGGCGGTGCTGTCCGGCGAATGAGCCGGTGAGCTCGTGACCGTGAGCCGGTGAGCTTTTGGGTGAAGGCGTCCCGCCGTGCGGCGGGACGCCTTCGGTCATTCCGGGCTGCCGAGCGGGATTCCCGCCCGGTATTCGACGCCGTGCTCCGGGGGGATGGGTTCACCGGTCTCGGCGTCGGTGCAGTACGCGGTGAACACCTCCGCCTCGCTCAGGGGACGCAGCCAGCCATCGTGCAGCGCCCAGCCGCGGACCGTCTCGGGGGTGTCCGCCACGATGGTGCGCAGCACCAGGCCGCCGGGGCTGCGCAGGGCGAAGCCGCAGGCCAGGACGGTGCGGAAGACCAGCCCCGAGGGCTCGGGCAGCTTCGGCGGGCCCGCTTCCCGGGCGTCGGCGTGCAGCACGGCGACCAGCGAGGTGCCGTCCGCCGGGACGCTGCAGACCAGATGGTGGACGCCTGGCCCGGCCGCCTCGACGACCTTGCGCAACGCGGCCCCGGCGCGGTCGAACGCGGCGCGGGCGGTGGTCTCGTCGCGGCACTCCCCGCGGTGGCCGGCGCGGGAGAGCAGCGCCGTGGCGTACTCCCAGGTGGCCTGCTCGTCAGCGACGCCGATGAGCCGTGGGACCAGGCGGTCGATCGGCTGGCCCTCATAGACGACGGTGCCGCCCGCGGCGGCCAGCTCCGCCGTATAGCGAGTGCGGCTCGCAGGGGTGTCCGGGTCGAGCCGGGTGTCCGCGCAGAACTCCTCGTAGGCGACGGGGTCGAAGAGGGCGACGGTGGTGTGGACGCCCTTGGCCGCGAGCGCCTTCAGCAGCCCTTCCATCTGCCGTAGATACACACCGTGGTCGTCGAAGGCGAACGATGCGTAGTGCCGCATGGCCGCGAAGTCCCGCTCGTCGGCGAGCAGGGCCACCGTGCTGGGCACCTCTCTGCGCAGGGCGCGGCGGGCGGTCTGGCTCCTCGTCCGGTGCCGCGTCCTCGTATTCGCCTTCGCTGTCTTCGGCTTCGTTGTCTTCGGCTTCGCTGTCTTCGGACGTGGCTTCGGCTTTCCGTGCTTGCCCCGGTGCCTGCCGGGGCGGCTCCAGTCCTCGCTCCGCTGTCCGGTGTGCGCCATGACTCCCCCTCAGCGCGGATGTTCAGTACTCACTCACCGTAACCGGGGCCACTGACAACGCTCCGGCACCGCGGTCCCGTACCAGGTGGTGCTGGGCGCCGCACATCGCGGCGAGCCCGGCGCCGAGGCCGAGCCAGCCGAGAGGGCCCGCCGCGATCACCGCCGTCACCGCGAGTGGCCCCGCGCTGCGCTGGACGGCCTGTGGACGACGAGGGGATCCGGCCGGACGTGCTGCGGGCGGCGCTGCGGTCCGGGGCGCGTGCGCTGGTCTGCAGCCCGCGTGCGCAGAACCCTTACGGCGGCTGGTTCTCGGCGGGACGCCGGGAGGCGCTGCTGGAGGTGCTGGGCGCGGCGCCGTCCGAAGTGCTGGTGATCGAGGACGACCACGCCGCGGACATCGCGGGAGTGCCGCTGCACAGCCTCGCCACGGGCGGCCTGGCGCGCTGGGCGCAGGTGCGCACGGTCTCCAAGCACCTGGGAACGGACCTGCGGTGGGGTGCGCTCGCCTGCGACCGTACGAGGCTGGCGCGGCATGACGGCCGGATGGTGCTGACCTCGGGCTGGGTCAGCCATGTGCTGCAGGAGACGGTGACCCGGCTGATGACCGACCCGGAGACCCAGGGCCTGGTGGCCGCGGCGCGGTCCGCCTCCGCGCGGCGGCGTGAGGCCTTGCTGGCCGAACTGTCGGCTCGGGGGGGGCGCCGCGCATGGGGCGAGCGGGATGAATGTGTGGGTGCCGGTGCGGGACGAGGCGGCGGTCGTGAACGGGTTGCGGACGCGGGGGTGGTGGGTGGCGGCCGGTGCGAGGTTTCGGCTGGGTGCCGGGGCGGGGGTGCGGATCACGACGGCGGGGCTGGGGGAAGGGGATGCGGGGGTGTTGGCGGGGGATTTGGTGGGGGTGTTGGGGGAGGCGCAGGCCACGTATGGGGCGTAGGCGGGGGTTTTCCCCACCCCGCCCCTTCCCGAACCGGGGCGCTGCCCCGGGCCCCGCTGGGGCTGCGCCCCAGACCCCGTTTCGGGGGCTCCGCCCCCGGACCCCCGCCGGGGCTCCGCCCCTGGACCCCGCTCCTCAAACGCCGGAGGGGCTGGGGGGCCGGACGAGCTGGGACGCTGGGGTCCGGAGGGGGATGGAGGGGTGAGGTCCGGAGGGGGATGGGGAGTTGGGGTCGGGAGAGGGTTCGGAGGGGGCTGAGGGTCCGGAGGGTTCGCAGGGCCCGAAGGGGGCTGAGGGTCCGGAGGGGGCTGAGGGTCCGGAGGGGGCTGAGGGTCCGGGGGAGCTGGGGTGCGGGTCCGCCCCGGGCGACCTTCCTCTCAAGCTCCAGCCGAGCCGCGCTTCTCCTCCGCCAGGCGTTCGTAGTACCGCAGGAGCTCCACGTCGTCCACCGAGCCCGGGTTGACCGCCTTGTCCAGGGAGGTGCCCTGGAGGAGGCGCTTGACCGGGACCTCGATGCGTTTGCCGGTCAGGGTGTGCGGGACGCCGGGGACCTCGATGATCTCGTCCGGGACGTGGCGTGGGGAGAGCTGGGTGCGGATGGTGGTCTTGATGCGGCTCAGGAGTTCCTCGTCCAGCGTGGCGCCGGGGACGAGGTGGACGAAGAGTGGCATCCAGTAGCCGCCGTCGGGTTGTTCGACGCCGATGACGAGGGATTCGCGGATCTCCGGGAGCCGTTCGACCGCCTCGTAGATGTCGGCGGAGCCCATTCGGACGCCCTGCCGGTTGAGGGTGGAGTCCGAGCGGCCGTGGATGACCACGGTGCCGCGCGAGGTCAGGGTGATCCAGTCGCCGTGGCGCCACGCGCCGGGGAACATCTCGAAGTAGCTGTCGCGGTAGCGGCTGCCGTCGGGGTCGTTCCAGAAGCGGACCGGCATCGACGGCATGGGGCGGGCGACGATGAGCTCGCCGACCTCGTCGACCACCGGTTCGCCCTGTGGGTCCCAGGCCTGGAGGTCGGTGCCGAGGCCGGGGGCCTGCAGTTCGCCGATGTAGACGGGGAGGGTGGGCACGGCGCCCGCGAAGCAGCTGCACACATCGGTGCCGCCGCTGACGGAGGCGATCCACATGTCCTCGGCCACCTCGTCGTGGATCCACCGGAAGCCGTCGGGCGGCAGTGGGGAGCCGGTGGTGGCGACGCATTTGATGCGGGAGAGGTCGAAGTCGCGGCCCGGGTGGACATCGGCCTTGCGGCAGGCCATGACGTACGCGGCGGAGGTGCCGTAGAGCGTGGTCCCGGTGCGCTCGGCGACGCGCCACTGGGCGGCGGTGTCCGGATGGCCGGGGCTGCCGTCGTAGAGGACCACGGTGGCGCCGACCAGCAGCCCGGACACCAGGAAGTTCCACATCATCCAGCCGGTGGAGGTGTACCAGAAGAAGCGGTCGCCGGGGCCGAGGTCGCAGTGGAGGCCGAGTTGCTTGAGGTGTTCGAGCAGGATGCCGCCCTGGGACTGGACGATCGCCTTGGGCAGGCCGGTGGTGCCGGAGGAGTAGAGCACCCACAGGGGGTGGTCGAAGGGCAGCGGCTCGAAGACCGGCTCCGCCGGCTCGCGGACGACGTCGTCCCAGACGAGCGCGCCCTCGGGGGCGGGGGTGCCCAGCAGCGGGATGTGGACGACGGCGCGCAGGGTGGGCAGCTCGGCGCGGAGCTCGGCCACGGTCTTGGTGCGGTCGTGGGTCTTTCCGCCGTAGCGGTAGCCGTCGATGGTGAAGAGCACCACCGGTTCGACCTGCTGGAAGCGGTCCAGGACGCTGCGGGCGCCGAAGTCGGGGGCGCAGGAGGTCCATACGGCGCCGACGGCGGCGGTGGCCAGGAGCGCGACGGTGGCCTGGGGGATGTTGGGGACATAGCCGCTGACCCGGTCGCCGGGGCGGACGCCGAGGCGGCGCAGCTCGGCGGCGACGGCGCCGACCTGGCCGCGCAGTTCGGCCCAGCTCACCGGGCGCGGGTCATTGGTCTCGTCGACGTGGAGCAGTGCGGGCTCGTCGGCGCGGGCGGGGTCCTCGGCGGCGCGCAGGGCGTGCTCGGCGTAGTTGAGGGTGGCGCCGGGGAACCAGCGGGCGCCGGGCATGGTGGCGTCGGCGAGCACCCGTTCGTACGGGGTGGTGAAGCGCACCTCGAACCATTCGGCGACCGCCTGCCAGAAGGTCTCCAGCTCCCCCACCGACCAGCGGTGCAGCGCGGCGTAGCTCGCGGCCGGGTCGTCCTCGGTGGGCGCGGGCGCGCCGTGACGCTCGGCCGCCCAGGCGTGGAAGGCGGTCAGCCGGGACCGGTCGATCCGGTCCGCGCCGGGCTGCCACAGGGGCTGTGGCCGATGGTCGGAGTGCGCTGCGGTGGTCATGGGTGTCGGCTCCCGGGCTGTCCGCGTCGGATGTGTCCGTGGGTGGTGCATCCGCCTCGTATGCGTCCGGTCAGGACGATGCCATGTGATCGACTCCCACACCAGGGGCGCCACTCCACATCACAGGGCGGGATCATGTGGGAGGACCACAGGTGAACGGCAGTTGAACCATATCTCTGCCGGGCGTCGGCAATGGCAGGCTGATCAGTATGGATGCGCGTGACCTGGTGCGGTCGGAAAAGCTGGTGCGGTCGGTGAAGGTGATCTGCACGGCGCAGGGGCTGCGGTCACTGCGCTCGGCCTGGCGGCGTCGGCGTTCCGACGCGGTGGGGCTGCCCCGCCGGGGCACCGAGCTGGCCCGGGTGCCGGGTGAGGTGGAGGGGGCCGATCCGGAGCCGGGGGGCGGGGTGGTGCGGTTCGCCAGGTCCTCGCTGCGGGTGCGGGTGACCACGGGTGGCGCGGTGTTCTGCGGCTGGGACGGGGCCGAGCCGGAGCCGTCGTACGCGCTGGACGGGCCCTGTCCGGAGGCGGACGAGCGGGCGGAGCTGGAGCCGGACACCGGCGGCGGCTGGCGGGTGGTCTCCGAGCGGGTCACGGTGATGGTGTCGCGGACCGGCAGGGTGGAGGTGCGCACCCCGGGCGGGGTGGTGCTGCGGCGGGATCTGCCGCCGCGCTGGTGGGAACCGGCCGGGGCGCCCGGGCCCGCGGAGCCGGGAGCGGGGGTGGGCGGGGAGGGCGCGCGCTGGATGCAGCGGTCCGAAGTGGCGGCGGACGCACGGTTCTTCGGGCTCGGCGGACGGGCGTCGGGGCCGCGGCTGCGGGACGGGGTGTACCGGCTGTGGAACACCGATCCGGGCGGCAGCTTCGAGCCGGGGGACGATCCGCTGTATCTGACCATGCCGGTGCAACTGGTGGTGGCCGACGCGGGCACCCATCTGGTGTTCCACGACAACTCCTGGGACGGCTCGGTCACCCTGCGGGAGGGCGAGGAGGGCGCCGGCTCGGGCCACGACCGGCCCGGCAGTTGCCGGACGCGGATGGACGGCGGCCCGCTGCGCTACTGGGTGATCGTGGGCACCCCGGCGCGGGTGCTGCACGGCTGGGCGGCGCTGACGGGCGCCCCGGCCGTCCCGCCGCAGTGGGCCCTCGGCCATCACCACGCGCGCTGGGGGTTCGGCGACGCGGCGGAGGTCCGGCGGGTGGTGGCGGGCTACCGGGAGCGGGATCTGCCGCTGTCCGCGCTGCATCTGGACATCGACCACTACGCCGACCACCGGGTGTTCACGGTGGACGGGGCGCACTTTCCCGATCTGCCGGGGCTCGCCGCCGAGCTGCTCGAGGACGGGGTGCGGCTGGTGTCGATCGTCGACCCCGCGGTGAAGGCGGAGCCGGGCGACGCGGTGTACGCGAGCGGGGCGGCGGAGAACGTCTTCGTGCGCGACACCCGGGGCCATGAGGTGCGCGGAGTGGTGTGGCCGGGCGAATCGGTGTTCCCCGACTTCACCGATCCGCGGGTGCGCAAGTGGTGGGGCGGGCTGTACGCGGAGCGGCTGGCGCAGGGCTTCTCCGGGGTGTGGCACGACATGAACGAGCCGGTGTCGTTCGCCGCCTTCGGGGAGACCACCCTGCCGCGCTCGGCCCGGCACGCCCTGGAGGGCCGGGGCGGCGACCACCGCGAGGCGCACAACGTCTACGCGCTGGCGATGGCGCGGGCCGGCTACGAGGGGCTGTGCGAACTGCGCCCCGACGAACGGCCGTTTCTCTTCTCGCGCTCGGGGTGGGCGGGGCTGCAGCGGTACGGGGGGAGCTGGTCCGGCGATGTGGCCACGGGCTGGGCGGGGCTGCGGGCCTCGCTGTCGCTGGTGATCGGGCTCGGCCTGTCCGGGGTGCCGTATTCGGGGCCCGACATCGGCGGCTTCACCGGCTTTCCGTCCCCGGAGCTGTATCTGCGCTGGTTCCAACTGGGCGCGTATCTGCCGCTGTTCCGCACTCATTCGGCGATCTCGGCGGGGCGGCGGGAGCCGTGGGAGTTCGGCTCGGAGGTGCTGGAGCACGCGGCGGCGGCGCTGCGCGAACGGCAGCGGCTCATGCCCTACTTCACGACACTGGCGCAGCTGGCTGCCCGCACCGGCGCCCCGTATGTCCGCCCCGTATGGTGGCGGACGCCCAAGGACCGCGCGCTGCGCGACTGCGAGGACGCCTTTCTGCTGGGCGACGCGCTGCTGGTGGCGCCGGTCCTGGAGGAGGGCACCCGCCGGCGGCCGGTGCGACTGCCGCGCGGCCGCTGGTACGACACGGTGACCGGCCGGGCGTACGACGGCCCGGGCAAGGTGGTGCTGGACGCCCCGCTGTCGGGCATCCCGGTACTGGCCCGGGCCGGTTCGGTGGTTCCGGTGACGGGGCCGGACGGCGGGGTGGAGCTGGAGGTATGGACACCGTGCCAGGGCCGTAAGGGCTCGGGGGCGGGCACGCTGGCCGTGGAGACGGGCGACGGCTGGGAGAAGCCGGAACTGCTGCGGTTCGCCACCCGGCTGCGGGACGGTGCGCTGACGGTAGAGCGGGAGGGCGGTGGCGAGGTGGGATATCCGGTGCGGATACGGGGCGAGGCACCGCTGGAGGAGAGCAAGCCGCCGCGTCGCACGAGTTGAGGGGGCCCGCGTCGCGGGTCGCCTTGCTGCGGCCGGTGTTCAGGTACCGCTCCGGCCGCAGAACTTCGCCTGGAGCAGATCGGTGAAGATACCGATGGGGTCGTCCCAACCGCCATTGGCCCAGTCGCCGTTGACGTTGGCAGTGACCATCTGTGCGCCACCGCGAGCGCCATAGCTGTAGGACCACGATCCGAAGAGCGCACCCCCCATGCCCCAGACCGTTTCCCCGCAGGGCAGTCGCACTGAGGAAACGCCGAGGCCGTAGGCGGCGTCGGAGATCCAGTCGCGGGTGGGCACGGTGGTGAACATGTCGTGTTGCTGGTCCGGTGGCAGTATCCGGCCCCCCAGCAGGGCGCCGAAGAACCGGTTGAGGTCCCCGGCGGTGGAGATCATGCCGCCGGCTGCCCAGAACATGGATGGATCGAGCTCGGTCGCGTCGTGGACCGGCGCGCCGGGGTCGGTCTGGAACAGCTTTGTGTAGTGCCGGGAGTGTGGCCCGTGGATCGTCGGGTCGCTGCCGTGCGGCAGGTAGGTGCCCGTCAGGCCGAGTGGGCGGGAGATCCGTTCTGTGATCTCCTCGGCAAGCGCGCGGCCGGTGGCCCGTTCGACGATCATGCCTGCGAGGACGTAGTTGGTGTTGGAGTACGCCCAGCCCGAACTCGGTGTGAAGGTGGGCGGATGGGCTACGGCGATCCGCACCAGTGACTCGGGGGTGTGTGTCTCGGAACGGTTCAGCGCTTCCTGATCATCGGTGTAGTTGAAGATCCCGCTGGTGTGGTTGAGCAGCATCCGGATGTTCACGCCGGAGCCGTCGTGGTGGTGACCGTGGACCACGCTGGGCAGCCACTGTTCGGCGGTGTCATCCAGGCTCAGCCTGCCTTCGGCCGCCAACTGCAGCACGACGGTGGCCACGAACGTCTTGCTGATGCTGCCGATACGGAACCGGTCCTGCTGTGAGCGCTCGCGGCCGGTTCGGGTGTCGGCCACTCCCGCGGTCGCGAACCACTGCCGGTCGCCGTCGTGGACCTCAGCAAGAATGCCGGGAAGGCCGCCTTGAGTCACGGCTTGCTGAAGTAATCGCTGAATCGCCTCGTAGCCCTCGGCTCTTGAGTCCGGCGCGGACTCGGATAGGGCGCCGGCGGCCTTGGCTGATTCGGCGTCCGGTCGGGCGCTGAGCGTCTGCCGTACGCGGTCCGCCAGTTCGGCCTGGTCGATACCGGCCAAGGCGAGAGCGCGCGGCACGGTACCGATGTGAGCCTGCAGGATCCCGAGCAGCAGATGCGCTGACCCCAGATCCTTCTTGCGGGCGGAGGCGAAGCTCCGCTCCAGTGCGAGTCTGGCGGACGCCCCCAACTTGGGCTGCCGGGGAACGTGACTCGGCCTGGGGAGGTCATAGGCGCCCGGAGACACACCAATCATGCTCAGGCTGTGCTCGAACTCTCGGTCCAGTGCCTCGCGGACAGCAGCGTGATCGAACCCGGCCGAGGCCAGGACCCGCTGTGCGGTGGACCCCTGATCTGCGGCGAGCGACAACAGGAGATGGTGCGCGTCGATCGTCGCCGACCCGTCCTCGTGGACTTCGTGCGTCGCCCGCACGATGACCGCGTGCAGGTACTTGTCAAACGCGCTCATCGCCGCGCCTCCTCAGCCTGACTCCGGCGGCGATCAGCCGCTTGGCGTGCTTCTTGTGAACGGCTTGGCGGGTGACACCGAGTGCCTCGGAGACCTGCGGCCAGCTCCAGCCCGCTCGCATGGCCTGCTCGACGGCGGCGTCCTCCAGTTGATCGGCAAGACGCCGCAACGCCACAACAGCCGCCAGGCTGTCAGCGGGCTCTTGAGGCAGGGGATTCTTGGCGGCGGGCATGCAAGCAACTGTAGTTGACTAATGAGGTTAGTCAACCCGAGTTGCTCATGCCTGTGACAGGGCGGGGAGTTGCGGGCGGTGGCTTGTTTCCGGCTCTGGAGGGCGGGATAAGTGATGGGCATGCCAAGACTCGCCGTCGCGCTGCGTGCGCTCGCTCTGCCCGTTGCCGCTCTGCTGGCCGTCGCTCCGTCCGCTCCGGCGCAGGGGAAGCCGGAGCCAAAGGCTCCTAAGGAGTTTGTGGCCCTCGGTGACGTCGATCCGACGATCCTGCAGGAGATCCGCTACTTCACGCCGCACAACTTCACCGGCGATCCGGTGGATGGCTACCGCCGGCCGATGTGCCTCCTGACCCGCCCGGCCGCCGAGGGACTGCACCGGGCGCAGCGGCAACTCCTGCGGCGTGGCTATACGTTGAAGGTGTACGACTGCTATCGGCCGCAGCGTGCGGTGAACGACTTCGTCGAGTGGGCCAAGGACCTGAGCGATCAGCGGATGAAGGGCGAGTTCTATCCGGAGGTCGACAAGACCCGGCTGTTCGAGGACGGCTATATCGCGGAGAAGTCGGGGCACAGCCGGGGCAGCACCATGGATCTGACGATCGTGCGGCTGCCCGCGCTGCCCACCCGGCCCTATGTGCCGGGCGAGAAGCTGATGCCGTGCTACGCGGCCAAGAAGGACCGCTTCCCGGACAACTCGGTGGACATGGGGACCGGATACGACTGTTTCGACACGCTCTCGCACACGCTCGATCCGCGGATCAAGGGCGCGCAGCGGGCCAACCGGCTGCTGCTCAAGGGGACGTTGGAGAAGCTCGGTTTCGTCAATCTGGCCGAGGAGTGGTGGCACTACACATACAAGCCGGAGCTGTTCCCGGACACCTACTTCGACTTTCCGGTCTCGCGGCGCTCGCTGACCGGCTGAGCCTCACAGCCGTCCCCCCGCGGTGTCCGAGGACAGCCGCTGGGCGATGTACACGGGTACCACGGACGCCAGGATGAGGAGCGCGGCGACGACGTTGACGACGGGGGCCTGGTGGGGGCGGGCCAGGTTCTCGTAGATCCAGATGGGCAGGGTGCGGGTACCGGGCCCGGCGGTGAACGTCGTGACGACGATCTCGTCGAAGGAGAGCGCGAAGGCCAGCAGCCCGCCCGCGAAGAGCGCCGAGCGCATGGCGGGGAAGGTGACGTACCGGAAGGTCTGCCAGGGGCGCGCCCCGAGGTCCGCGGACGCCTCGGCCAGGGAGGGCGCGATACGGCGCAGCCGGGCGCCGATGTTGTTGAAGACGATGACGACGCAGAAGGTGGCGTGCCCGACAACCACCGTGAACAGGCCGAAGCCGATGCCGATCGGGTCGAGGACGGTGCGGAAGGCGGCGTTGAGGGCGATGCCGCTGACGATGCCGGGCAGTGCGATCGGCAGGACGAGCAGGAAGGACACGGTCCGCCGTCCGAAGAAGCGGTGGCGGTGGACGGCGTACGCGGCCAGGGTGCCGAGCACCAGGGCGATCGCGGTGGCGGCGAAACCGGCCTTGAGCGAGGTGAGCAGGGCCTGGCGGGCGCCCTCGCTGTGCAGGGCGGCCCGCCACCAGCGGCCGGTGAGGCCGCTGGGCGGCCAGCCGAAGGAGCGGTCGGTGTTGACGGAGTTGAGCAGTACCAGCAGCAGCGGGACGTAGACGATCGCGAGGCCGGCCGCGGTGAGACAGCCGAGGGCCACGCGGGCGGTGCGCGAGATGCGCATGGGTCCACCTCCTGGAGCGACTGGAGCGACTAAAGCGAGTCGAGGGCACCCGCGCGGCGTACGGCGGCCAGATAGCAGACGATGAGGACCACGGGTACGGCGGAGAGCGCGGCGGCCATCGGCAGGTCCAGCGTGACCTGCGAGGCGATGACGTTGCCCAGCAACTGGGTCTTGCCGCCGACGATCTGCACGGTGAGGTAATCGCCCAGGCTGAGCGAGAAGGTGAAGACCGATCCGGCGAGCACGGCGGGGCGTACGGCGGGCAGGACGACGGAGCGCAGGGTGCGCCAGGCGCCGGCGCCGAGGTCGGCGGAGGCTTCCAGCATCCGCTCGGGGAGCCGTTCGAGGGCCGCGTACACCGGCAGGATCATGTAGGGCAGCCAGAGGTAGGCGAGCACGATGACGACGGCGGTGGTGCCGTAGCCGGGCCCGTGCAGCCCGAACGGGGCAAGGGCGGCGCCCACCACGCCGTTCTCGCCGAGCATGACTCGCCAGGCGTACGCCTTGACCAGATAGCCGGCCCACAGCGGGGTGAGGACGGCGACCAGCAGCGGCCGCCGCCAGCGTCGGCCCGCCACCCGCGCCATGAAGAAGGCCATGGGCAGGGCGAGGAGCGCGTCGACGACGGTGACGGCGGCCGCGATGGACAGGGTGCGCAGGGCGATGGTGCGGTAGACGGGGGTGGTCAGCAGCTCATGGAAGTTGTCGGTGTTCCAGGTGTGGACGACATCGGAGGTGAAGGAGTCGGTGGCCCAGAAGGCCGACAGCAGCAGGATGGCGAGCGAGCCCAGATAGGCCAGGGTCAGCCAGAGCAGGGGCGGGGCGAGGAGCGCGGTCAGCCGCAGCCGCGAGCCTGGGGTGGGCGCGGCGGGCATCTCAGCCCTTGACCTCCGTCCAGGCCCTGGTCCACTGGGCGTAGTCGGTGCAGTCGGCGTCCTTACGGCCGTCAAGGCACTGTTTGATGGGCGTGGTCCAGAAGTGGACGCGCTGGAAGTACTTCTCGTCCTCCGCGTGGAAGATCGCGCAGTGGTCGGGGGCGGCGGTCTCGGCGCACGCCTTACGGTTGGACGGAGCCTCGCCGAAGTACTCGGCGACCTGGGCGTTGACCTTGGGCGAGACGATCCAGTCGAGCCACTTGTAGGCGCAGTTGGGGTGCTCGGCCTTGGCGGAGACCATCCAGGTGTCGGACCAGCCGGTGGCGCCCTCCTTCGGGAGCACCGCCTTGACCGGGGCCTTCTCGGCCTTGGTGAGGTTGGCGATGACCTGCCAGGTGGTGCCGATGACGCTGTCGCCGCCCTTGAAGGCGGTGATCTCCTTCTGGTAGTCGCTCCAGTACTCCCCCACCGCCTGGTGCTGCTTCTTCAGCAGGGCGACGGCGGCGTCGAGTTGCTTCTGATCGAGCGCGTAGGGGTTCTTGATGCCGAGCGAGGGCTTGGCGCGCATCAGATAGAGCGCGGCGTCGGCGATGTAGATGGGCGAGTCGTAGGCGGTGACATGGCCGTCGTACCGCGCGGCGTCGTCGAAGACGGCGCGCCAGGAGTCGGGCGCGGAGGTGACCTTGTCGGTGCGGTACATGAGGAGGTTGGCGCCCCGGCCGTGCGGAATGCCGTACATCCGGCCGTCCTTGGAGTTGAACGGCTGCTGTTTGAGGGCCGGGAAGATGTCCTTGTAGTTCGGGACCAGCTTGGTGTTGACGGGGGCCGCGTCGCCGGAGGCGATGAGGCGGAGAGTGGCGTCGCCGGAGGCGGAGACCGTGTCGTACTGCCCGGTCTTCATCAGCGAGACCATCTCGTCGGAGGTGCCGGCCGTCTTGGTGTTCACCTGGCAGCCGGTCTTCTTCTCGAACGGGTGGACCCAGTCGACCTTGGGGTCGCTGGAGCCGTCCTCGGCGTAGCCGGCCCAGGCGATGATGTTGACCTTGCCTTCGCCCTTACCGAGCTTGTCGGGTGCGTGGCCGCCCTTGTCGTCGTCGTTTCCGGAACCGCATCCGGCGGCGGTCAGCAGCAGCGCGCAGATGGCGGCCGCGGACCTCCACGCAGACATCTTCCGTTTCCGCATCTGGTCCTCCTCGTCCCGCTTGGCACTTGAGGCTCGGCCAGTATCGGGCGGGCGGTATGCCCCCGCCAGGGGGCCGTCGGCAATGACAAGGTCAACTCGGTACGGGGAAGGCGTCCCGTTCGTCCCAGGAGAGCCCGATCTCGCCGTCCGGGCGGGCGGAATCGGGGAGTCCGGTGAGGTTCTGGCGGAGCACGGTGAGCCGGTCGCCGTGCGGAAGCACGATGGTGAAGCGGGTGTGCGCCCCGGCGTGCACGATATCGGTGATGCGCCCCGTGACGGTCCGCCGGCCGTCGGCGGACGCTGCGGCGCAGGCTTCGGCGGACGGCTGGGGGGACGCTGCGGCGGACTGCCGGGCGGAGGGTTCGGCGGGGTCGGTGAGCAGGATCCGCTCGGGCCGGATGGAGTAGGTACCGGGGCGGCCCACCACGCGGACCGCGGCCTCGCCGCGCAGCAGATTGGTGGTGCCGACGAAGCCCGCGACGAAGGCGGTGGCGGGGCGTTCGTACACCTCGACCGGCGGACCGGTCTGTTCGATGCGGCCGTCGCGGACCACGGCGATGCGGTCGCTCATGGTCAGCGCCTCGTCCTGGTCATGGGTGACCAGGAGGAAGGTGATGCCGGTGGTGCGCTGCAGCTCCTTCAGCTCGGTCTGCATCTCCTGCCGGAGCGCCAGGTCGAGCGCGCCGAGCGGTTCGTCGAGCAGCAGCACGGCGGGCCGGTCGACGAGGGCGCGGGCGAGGGCCACGCGCTGGCGCTGGCCGCCGGAGAGCTCGGCGGAGCGGCGGGAGGCGAAGCCGTCCAGCCGTACGGTGGTCAGCGCCTCGCGGGCGCGGGCGAGCCGCTCGGCCTTGCGGACGCCGCGCACGGTCAGGGCGTAGGCCACGTTCTGCTCGACGCTCATCTGCGGGAAGAGCGCGTAGTCCTGGAAGACGGTGTGCACATCGCGGCGGTTGGGCGGGGTCGCGGTGACGTCGTCTCCGGCGAGTTCGATACGGCCGCCGGTGGGCTGTTCGAACCCCGCGACCAGGCGCAGCAGAGTGGTCTTCCCCGAGCCGGAGGGGCCGAGCAGGGTGAAGAACTCGCCCTCATGGACGGTCAGGTCGACGGCGTCCACCGCGCGCACCGTCCCGAAGTCCTTGGTGACGGCCTCGAGCCGGACGGCCGTGCCGGTCCGCGTCGTGGCCCGGGCCTGCGTCTGCGTCTGCGTCTCCGCCACCGACCGTTCCCCTCGCCCTTCGGCTGATCAGGACCGTGATCGCGGTCACTGTACCGGGGTTACGCGCGCTGCGGTCCCCCTGCCACACTTCTGACACATCGTCAGTTACCAGGTATCGGGAGGGGCCGTGTCCCCCACGCGTGTGCCCGTGGTCGACGGGTGGTTCAGCTCCGAGGGCGGGGAGTTCCGGCTGCTGGGAACGTGTTGCCGGGGCTGCGGGGCGGTGTATTTCCCGCGGGAGGACGTCTTCTGCCGCGCCCCGGGCTGCGCGGGCACCGAGCTGGCGGAGGTGCCGCTGTCCCGGCGCGGCCGGGTGTGGTCCTACACCGACGGCCGCTACCGGCCGCCCGCCCCCTACCCGTCCGGCCCCGAGGGCGAATGGCGGCCGTACACACTGATCGCCGTGGAACTGGCCGCCGAGCGGATGGTGGTGCTGGGGCAGGGCGCCCCCGGGGTGACCGTGGCCGATCTGGCCGTCGGGATGGAGGTCGAGGTGGTGCCCGGGGTGCTGGGCGAGGAGGGCGGGCGCACCCTGACCACCTGGCACTGGCGGCCCGTCTCCGGGGAGGCGTCATGACCGGTGAGGTGGCGGTGCTCGGCGCCGGGATGCACCCGTGGGGGAAGTGGGGCCGCAGCTTCGTGGAGTACGGCACGAAGGCGGCGCGGGCCGCGCTCGCGGACGCCGGGCTCGAGTGGTCCGCGATCCAGTCCGTGGTGGGTGCCAACACCGTGCGCTGCGGCTATCCCGGGCAGGTCGCGGGCGCGACCTTCGCCCGGGCGCTGGGCTGGCAGGGCGCCCGGGTCACCAGCGTGTACGCGGCCTGTGCGTCCGGCGCGCGGGCCATCGACACCGCCCGCGCCCAGATCCTGTCCGGCATGGCGGACACGGTTTTGGTGGTGGGCTCCGACGCGGCGCCGAAGGGCTTCTTCGCCCCGGCGGGCGGTGAGCGGCCGGACGATCCGGACTGGCTGCGCTTCCGGGTGCTGGGCGCCACCAACCCCGCCTATTTCGCGCTCTGGGCCCGCCGCCGGATGGCGATGTACGGCGATACGGCGGAGGACTTCGCGCGGGTGAAGGTGAAGAACGCGGCCGCCGGCGCCGCCAATCCGTACGCCCGCTACCGCTCCCCCGTCACCGCCGAGGAGGTCGCCGCGTCCCCGGTGGTCGCCGATCCGCTGCGGCTGCTGGACATCTGCGCGACCTCCGACGGGGCGGCGGCGCTGGTGCTCGGCAGCATGGAGACGGCGCGACGGCTCGGGATGAGCCGCCCGGTGCGGATCCGTGCGGTCTCGTCGATCTCGCCCAGCCATCCGCGCACCGCGCTGGATCTGCCGGACATCGCCACCGACTCGGCCCCGCCGGGCTCCCCCGCCTCCGATTTGTTCCGGCCCTCCATCGCCCGGGCGGCGTACGAGGAGGCGGGGCTGGGGCCGGAGGATCTGTCGCTGGCCGAGGTGTACGACCTGTCCACCGCCCTGGAGCTGGAGTGGTACGAGGACCTCGGGCTGTGCGGTCCCGGGGAGGGCGCGAAGCTGCTGCGCGAGGGGGCGACGGCACTGGGCGGGCGGATCCCGGTCAATCCGAGCGGGGGGCTGGCGTCCTTCGGGGAGGCGGTTCCGGCGCAGGCCATCGCGCAAGTATGCGAGCTGACCCAGCAGTTGCGGGGCCAGGCGGGCGAGCGGCAGGTGGCGGCGGCGAGCGCCGGAATCACCGTGAACCAGGGGCTGTTCGGGCACGGCTCGTCGGTCGTCGCGGTCCGCTGAGAGGTGCCCGAGCGTGCGGCGGTGCCAGGCCGACGTCCTTACGGTTGTCACGAACACCGTTGCCGTCCATCACCTTGACGCCCCCTGACCACCGGTGAACACTGCTGCGGTGTCAGTCGGCGTCGCCGCGCGCAGGCTCTCTTGACGTTCACCCCCCATGGGCGATTCCGATGCACCCGCACGCTCGAAACGACCCAGCACGGAGGACCGGGGCCACCCGCCCCGGGCGAGGTCCTAGGAGCCGACATGAGCAATGGGGACATCTTCACCGGTGAGGTCATCGGCACCGCGATACTGATTCTCTTCGGGGCGGGCGTGTGCGCCGCCGTCACGCTGAACCACTCCAAGGCCAAGGACTCGGGGTGGATCGTCATCGCCTTTGGCTGGGGCTTCGGCGTCATGGCCGGTGCGTACACCGCCGCCCCGCTGTCCGGAGCTCATCTGAATCCGGCGGTGACCGTGGGCGTCGCCGTGGACACCGGCGACTGGGACAAGGTGCCGCTCTACATCCTCGGGCAGCTCATCGGCGCCGTGATCGGCGCGGTGCTGGCCTGGGCGCTGTACTACGCGCAGTTCGCCGCCAACGCGGACGAGAAGAACGCCCTGCCCACGCTCGGGGTCTTCGCCACCGTTCCGGAGATCCGGAATCCGGTGGCCAACCTCGTCACCGAGATCATCGCGACGGCCGCGCTGGTGCTGCCGCTGCTCGCGTTCGGCAAGGTCGACGGCATCGGGATCGGCCCGGTCGCCGACGGCGGCGGCACCGTGGTCCTCGGCTCGGGCATCTCCGTCCTGCTCGTCGCGTTCCTGGTGGTCGGCATCGGCCTCTCCCTGGGCGGGCCCACCGGCTACGCCATCAACCCGGCGCGCGACCTCGGGCCACGCCTCGCCCACGCCCTGCTGCCCATCCCCAACAAGGGGACCTCGGACTGGGGTTATGCCTGGGTGCCGGTGGTGGGCCCGCTGATCGGGGCCGTGCTGGCGGGTCTCGTCTTCAACGCAGCCTTCTGACCGAAGGAGACGCCATGCCGCAGCCGACGGACACCTACGTCGCCGCGATCGACCAGGGCACCACCTCCAGCCGCTGCATCATCTTCGACCACGACGGCGCCATCGTCGCCGTCGACCAGCGCGAGCACCGTCAGATCTTTCCCAAACCCGGCTGGGTCGAGCACGACGCCACCGAGATCTGGGCCAAGGTGCAGGCCGTGGTGGCCGGTGCGCGGGCCAAGGCGGGGCTGCGGGCCGACCAGCTCACCGCGCTGGGCATCACCAACCAGCGCGAGACGACGGTCCTGTGGGACCGCCGCACCGGCAAGCCGGTGCACAACGCGATCGTCTGGCAGGACACCCGCACCTCCGGCCTGTGCGACGAACTCGGCGGCGAGGTGGGACAGGACCGTTTCCGGGACACCACCGGACTGCCGCTCGCCAGCTACTTCTCCGGGCCCAAGGCCGCCTGGCTGCTGGAACACGTCCCCGGGCTGCGCCACCGTGCCGAGCTGGGCGAGATCGCCTTCGGCACCATCGACTCCTGGCTGATCTGGAACCTCACCGGCGGCACCGACGGCGGAGTGCACGTCACCGATGTGACCAACGCCGGACGCACACTGCTGATGGATCTGCGGACCCTCCAGTGGGACACCTCGATCCTGGCCGCCATGGGCCTGCCCGAGGCGATGCTCCCGGAGATCCGCTCCTCCGCCGAGGTGTACGGCGCGGCGGTCGGGCAACTGGCCGGTGTGCCGGTGGCCTCCGCGCTCGGCGATCAGCAGGCCGCCGTCTTCGGCCAGACCTGCTACGGCGTCGGCGAGGCCAAGAACACGTATGGCACCGGCAGCTTCCTGCTGTTGAACACCGGTGACCGCCCGGTGCCGTCCAAGAGCGGGCTGCTGACCACGATGGGCTACCAACTCGGCGGTGAGCGGCCCGTCTACTGCCTGGAGGGATCGATCGCGATCACCGGCGCGCTGGTGCAGTGGTTCCGCGATCAGCTCGGCATCATCCGCTCCGCCGACGAGATCGAGCCGCTCGCCGCGAGCGTGGACGACAACGGCGGGGCCTACATCGTCCCGGCCTTCTCGGGTCTGTTCGCCCCGTACTGGCGCTCGGACGCCCGTGGCGTGATCACCGGCCTCACCCGCTATGTCACCAAGGGGCATCTGGCCCGTGCCGTCCTGGAGGCGACCAGCTGGCAGACGCGCGAGGTGGTCGACGCGATGTACCAGGACTCCGGGGTGCGGATCAGCTCGCTCAAGGTCGACGGCGGAATGACGGCCAACAGTCTGCTGATGCAGCATCAGGCCGATGTGCTGGGCGTCCCGGTGATCCGCCCGGTGGTCGCCGAGACCACCTGCCTGGGCGCGGCGTACGCGGCGGGGCTGGCCACCGGCGCCTGGCAGGACCTCGACGAGCTGCGGGCCCACTGGAAGCGGGACACCGAGTGGACCCCGGGGATGTCCGAGGAGGAGAGGACGCGCGAGTACGGCAACTGGCGCATGGCGGTGGAGCGCAGCTTCGGGTGGCACAAGGAAGAGCAGCGGGCCGAGGGCTCCTGAGCCGCGTACGGTGCCATCGCTCGCGAACGGCGGCCCGTACCCCGGACGGCGGGGTACGGGCCGTGCCGCGCGGTCAGGCCCGGGGTGCGGTGGCCAGCATCGCGTGCTCGACGACCGAGATCAGCACATGCTTGACCGACTCGCGCTCCCGGGCGTCGCACAGGACGACCGGGATGCCCGGGTCGAGGTCCAGCGCGTCGCGCACCGAGTCCTCCGGATAGCGGTCGGCGTCCTGGAAGCAGTTGACCGCCACGGTGAAGGCGATGTCCCGCCGCTCGAAGTAGTCGATGGCGGCGAAGCAGTCCTCGAGACGGCGGGTGTCGGCCAGCACCACCGCGCCCAGCGCGCCGTTGGCCAGCTCGTCCCACAGGAACCAGAAGCGGTCCTGTCCCGGTGTGCCGAAGAGATACAGCACCAGGTCCTCGCGGAGCGTGATGCGCCCGAAGTCCATGGCGACGGTGGTGGTCGTCTTGGACTCCACCCCCGCGATGTCGTCGACCGGGCGGCCCGCCTCGGTGAGCAGTTCCTCGGTGCGCAGCGGCCTGATCTCGCTGACCGCCCCCACCAGGGTCGTCTTGCCCACCCCGAAGCCGCCCGCCACCAGTATCTTCAGCGTGACCGGTTCGACGATATGCGGGCGGACCAGGTCAGAGTGCCCGTAGCCCATTGATCACCTCGCGCAGAATCCTCTCGTCCGGCAGTTCCGCCGGAGGTACGGGCCGCGACACTCGGACGAGTGCGGCGTGGAGCAGATCGCCGATGAGCACACGGATCACGCCGATCGGAAGGTCGAGCTCCGCCGCCAGTTCGGCGACGGACTGCGGACTGTCCCGGCTCAGCTCGACGATGTCGATGTGCTCCGGGGACAACATCTGGTCGGCGACGGTCCGGTGGTTCGCGCTGTCGGCGACGACGACCGCGATCAGATCCAGCTTCTCCTCCGCGGCGCTGCGGGTTCGTCCCCGCGTCATCGCATAAGGTCTGACCACCGGTCCCGCCGCGTCGTCGAACCACCGGGCGACGCCTTCCGGGTCTCCGCTCATCTTCCCCCGGCCTCCATCACCCGCTGGAGCGCGGAGCCGAGCCCAGATGCACGCCGACCCGCTTGACCAGCAGCGTCATCTCGTATGCTACCTGGCCCACATCGGAGTCGGCGTCGGCGAGGACGGCAAGACAGCTACCGTCGCCCGCCGCGGTGACGAACAGGAAGGCGTCGTCGAGTTCGACGATGGTCTGACGGACCCGGCCGACGTCGAAGTGGCGGCCGACGCCCTTGGCCAGGCTGTGGAAGCCGGAGGCCACGGCGGCCAGATGCTCACCGTCCTCCCGGGACAGATCGCGTGAGCCGCCGGTGGCGAGCCCGTCCCCGGAGAGCACCAGCGCCTTGCGGATGCTGCCCACTCTGCCGACCAGTTCATCGAGCAGCCAGTTGAGTTCGCCCGATCCGTTCGGCGAGCCGTTGGATGCTGCGGCGTTCGATGCGGTCATCGACCGTCCCCCTCATGTGTCGTTCCAGGGCTTACGTCCGCACCGCCGGATCCGGTGGCCGACTGCCGCCGACCGCGCTGCCAACCCCGTTGGAGCGAGGCCATGGTGGCCCTCGCCTGCTCGGCTTCGCGCTCGGGATCGATCTCGGCAGCGGTCCGGTCCGCCTCGTCCGGGGGTGCGGGGTCGTTCTTCAACTGCGGGGCCAGGCTGGCCTGCCGTACCCGCTTGGGGAGGCCGGAGGCCGCCCGCTGGGTGGGCACCGGGCTCTGCTCCGGGCCTTTGCGCTCCGGCCCCGTACGCCGCGGGCTCTGGCCCTGGGCCTGGTCCTGGCCCTGGCGTTCGGAGCGGTCGGCCCAGGACGGCTGTCCCGGGCCCTGCGAACGGGTCTGCCGTCCGCCGGACGTGCCCTCGACCGGTCGGCCGTGGTCGGCGACCAGTACCGGCGGGACACGGCGGGGCAGCGGCGCGGGGCCGCCGCCCGGTGCCGGGTCCGGGCCGTCCGGAGTCTGCTGATGCTGCTCCACGGTGGACGGGGCGGGCCCGGTGCGTGCGGACTGACGCGCCTTCAGGCCGCGGGCCCGGAAGATCCCGCCCACTTCCTCGTCCTCGTCGGCGCCCTCCTGACCCTCATGTGCGAGGGATGAGACCAGGGACGCGAGCTGCGAGGCCCGCGCGGCCTCATCCACGGGCCCGAGCCGGACGTCGCCCACGCCCCGCCGCGCTGTCTCGGCGAAGCGACCACCGGTGTCCCGGTCGTCGCTGTCGCGGTCGTCGGTCTCCCCCCGCCCGCCCTCGTCGGTGAGCAGGTTGGCGGGGATGAGCACGATGGCCGTGGTGCCGCCGTACGGGGAGGGCTGCAGCGAGACCCGCGCCCCCTGCCGCTGGGCGAGCCGGCTGACCACGAACAGTCCGAGCCGGTCGGTGTCGGAGAGCTGGAACTCGGGGGTCTCGGCGAGCCGGAGGTTGGCCTCCAGCAGCGCGTCCGGCGTCATGCCGAGGCCCCGGTCGTGGATCTCCAGGGTGAAGCCCTTGGCGACCCGTTCGCCGTGCACCTGGACGGCGGTGTGCGGCGGCGAGAAGACGGTCGCGTTCTCCAGGAGTTCGGCGATCAGGTGGGTGAGGTCGCCGACGGCCGGGCCGACGGCCGCGATCCGGGGCAGCCGGCGGATCTCGATCCGCTCGTAGTCCTCCACCTCGGCGACGGCGGCGCGCACGACGTCCATCAACTGGATCGGCTTGCGCCACTGCCGGGAGGGGGCGGCCCCGGAGAGGATGACCAGGCCCTCGGCGTGCCGCCGCATACGGGTGGTCATATGGTCCAGGCGGAAAAGGTCGGCGAGCTCGTCGGTGTCCTCGGTGCGCCGCTCCATGGTGTCGAGGAGGGTGAGCTGACGGTGCAGCAGCACCTGGCTGCGGCGGGCGAGATTGACGAAGACCTCGGAGACGCCCTGGCGGAGCTCGGCCTGCTTGACCGCGGCCTCGACGGCGGCCCGCTGGAGGGTGTTGAGGGCCAGGCCCACCTGGCCCATCTCATCGGGGCCGTAGTCCAGCCGGGGCGCCTCGGTCTCCACGTCGATCTGCTCGCCCGCGCCGAGGCGGCGCATCACGCTCGGCAGCCGGACGCTGGAGACCTCCTGGGCGTCCCTGCGCAGCCGGGACAGATCGCGGACCAGGCTGCGGCCGATCCGGAACGAGACGAAGATGGAGACGATGAGCGCGATCAGGCCGAGGACGCCGGCGATCCCCGCCTTGAGCAACACGCTGCTGGCCACCGGGTCGATGCGCTTCTTGAGCCGGTCGGTGGCCTCGTCGCCCAGCCGGTCGTAGTCGCTGAGGACCGGGTGGGCCGCGGCCTCCCAGTGCTCCTGGTCCAGCGCCCTGATGGCCGTGGCGGGGTCCATCGAGGAGAGGACCTTGCCCTCGGCCACGCGGAGGGCGGCGGGAGCGGCGTTGGTGCGCCGGTAGTCGGCGAAGACCTTCTGCTCGGAGTCGGGGAGGATCGGCAGGTTGATCTCGTAGAGCAGGGTGCGCTCGGCGATGAGGTCGGACATCGCCTGGAGGTCCGCCATCGTCATCTTGCGCGCCGTCAGCGCCGAGACATACAGCGCGTCCTCGCGGGAGAGCGCCTCCCGGGCGCGGATCATGGCGACCAGCGCGCGGCCCTGTTTGTCGAGGTCGGTGTCGGGCACCGCGTGGAGGGAGCTGCGGAAGGTATAGCAGAGGTCGACGAGCTTGTTGTAATACTCATATGCCTGGGTCGAGGAAATGCCGTCGTCCTCGACCTTGCGGCGCAGGCTGTCCAGCCCGTCGGCGGCCTTGAGGATGTTGTCGAGCTGTTCCTCGGAGTCGTCGTTCATCTTGCCGTTCACAGTGCCGTCCGACTCGGCGGCCCGTAGCTTGTCGACGGCCTGGTCGGTTTTGCGCTGCAGGGAGTGGAGCACGGGCAGGGCATCCGACTGCCGCGGATCGGCCAGCAGGATGAGCGTCTGCCGGCGTTCCTTCTGGACGGCGTGCACCGCGTCCTCGGCCGGCCGGCCCGCCTTGTCGATGATGTCGGCCGCGTCCAGCAGTTGGATCGCCTCGCGACCGGTGATCACCGTGGCGAAGGCCCATATCGCCGTCAGCGACACGAGCGGCACCAGCAACAGCGCCACGATCTTCCTGCGGATGGACTTACCGCGAAAGCGCATGGCCTCCCTAACGTCAACCCCGAATTCCGGGGGCGGTGTTCCGAGTTCCGACAACGAGCGGCGCGAGCCTACTACTGCCAGTTGGACATATCGAAGGCATGTCCACTTGATGCAGGGAACTCCTTACACTGCGTGATCAGGAGTTGTCGGGCGATTCCCCGACTTACCCCCCGCGCTCGGGGCTCTTCTCCCGGGCACCGCATGCGGCCATTCGGCCGCGGTTGGCTGGTTTTCCCCTCCCCCGGGGAACCTCCGGTCGGTGCCATTCGTGATCCAAAGGAGCACACTAGGGGGGCATACAACCCAAGTCCCGCTATCTGACTCGGCCGCACCGGGGCAGCCTTGGAAAGGGGTGGGAGCGTCATGGACGCGATGGACAAGGATCGCGACATCCCGGCACTCGGGGCCCGGCCGTTGTGGACCGAGGAGCCGGCGCGCAGGCGGCGGCTGCCCGATCCGGTCCGCGCCGCGGCGGTGCGGGCGGTCATCATCATCGCCGTGACGCTGGTTCAGACGATGGTCGCGCTCCTGTGCACCCTGGCGGGCTCATGGTCCGCCTTCCCCACCGTGCTCGCCACGGTGGCGAGCACGGTGGTGGCGACCTGGGGCGTGCTGGACGTATGGGTGACCCGGCAGGTCTGGCGCCAGCGGTACGGAGTGGTGTCCCGGCCCAGCAGCACGGCCCGGGAGATGCGCCGGCAGCGCCGCCGGGCCGGTGAGGCGGAGCCGGTCACCTCCCGGCCGGCTGCGGAGCGCGGGCCAGCTCGCGGCGCAGCCGCATAAAGGGCCGGGGCCGGTCGACGCCGAGGGCGGCGGTGGAGATCCCGCCACGTTCGTAGACGGCGAGGAAGCCGCCGCCGTCGGCCGGGTCCCCCTCGGCGATCCGGACGGTGTCACCGGGTGCGCGCCGCCCGGCGTACTGGATACGGGCGCCGTACTGGTCGGACCAGAAGTAGGGCAGCGCCTCGAAGGGTTCGACGGTGGACCCGGCGAGCAGATTGCGGGCGGCGACGGCGCCCTGCAGCATTCCGCTGGTCCAGTGCTCGGCCCGGACGGTGCGCGCGGTGCCCGGCTGGGCCAGCCGGGCCACGTCGCCGACGGCCACGACATTGGGCAGCGCGGTGACACAGCCCGTATCGCACCGCACCCCGTCGTCCAGGGCCAGACCGGAGCCTTCCAGCCACCCGGTGACGGGACGCACCCCGACGCCGACGACCACCACATCGGCGGGCAGCACCCGCCCGTCGGTGAGCTCCACACCGGTGACCCGGCCGCTGCCGCGCAAGCCCTCGACGCCGGTGCCGCACAGCAGGGTGGCCCCGCCCCGCGCGTGCAGCCCGGCGCACACCCGGGCCATCTCCTCGCCCAGTTGGGGCACCAGCGGCAGCGGCGCGGCCTCCACGACGGTGACATCGAGCCCGAGGGCGGCACAGGAGGAGGCCACTTCGGCGCCGATGAAGCCCGCGCCGATCACCACCACCCGTGCGGCACCCGCGCGCAGCGCGGCGCGGAGCCGGGTCGCGTCGTCGAGGGTGCGCAGGGTGTGCACCCCGTCCAGCCGCGGAAGGGGCAGCGTTCTGGGCGTGGCCCCGGTGGCGATGACGACGCCGTCGGTGCGCAGGGTGCGGCCGCCGGTGAGGCGGATCTCCCCGGCGGCGGTGTCCAGTGCCTCGGCCCGGGCGCCGAGCAGCCATTCGGCGTCGAGTTCGGCCTCCTCCTCGGGATCGGTCAGGGCGAGGCGGCCCGGTCCCTCGTCCGGGTCGCCGTCCCCGGTCAGGAACTCCTTGGACAGCGGCGGGCGGTCGTAGGGGCGGTGGCGCTCCTCCCCGACGACGACCAGCCGCCCGTCGTATCCCAGGGAGCGCAGGCCCCGCGCCGCGTGCAGTCCCGCGAGCGAGGCCCCGACCACCGTGACCGTGGTGAGCGTCGTCATGCCACGGCTTCTTCCGGTGCCGCGTGCACGGGCTCGCCGGTAACGGTGCGCACCGCGGGGTGGACATACAGCATTCCGTCCACGACCGTGACAGCGTGGGTCCGTACGGGCTTGCGGGCGGGCAGACAGGTCGGCTCGCCGGACCGCAGATCGAACAGCGCGGCGTGCAGCGGGCATTCGACGTAGCAGCCTTCCAGCCACCCTTCGGAGAGGGAGGCGTCCTGGTGGCTGCAGGTGTCATCGATGGCGTAGAACGCTCCGTCGGTGTGGAACACCGCGATCGTCGCGGTGGCGTCGCCGGCCTCGACACGCAGCGACTCACCCTCCGGCAAGTCCTCGATACGGCAGACGGGAATCATTGGCCCCCCTCACGTTGATCGGTATCATGCGTTGTGGATAGTGCACTGAAAAGCGCGATGCGCAACAGAATCCAGATCGGGAAGGCAGCCGTCAAGAGTTCCCCGGACCGAGGGGCCCCACGCAGAGCCACCGGATGGTGAGATCAGAACCATGACGAACACGACCGAGGATCGGGCCGAGGAAAAGCGGGGGGCCTCCGGGGCAGTGCAGTCGGTGGACAGGGCGGTGAGCGTCCTGGAGATCCTTGCCAGGCTCGGCGAGGCCGGAGTGACCGAGATCGCCGACGAGCTGGGGGTCCACAAGTCGACCGCCTTCCGGCTGCTCGGCGTTCTGGAGAACCGCGGACTCGTCGGGCAGGAACGCGACCGGGGGAAGTACTACCTGGGCGCCGGGGTGCTCAGACTCGCCGGCGCCGCCGCCATCCGCCTGGACATCTCGCAGGAGGGCGCCCCGGTGTGCCGGGCACTGGCCGACGAGACCGGTGAGACGGCCAATATCGCCGTCCTGGACGGGGACGCGGCGGTCAACATCATGCAGGCGCGCGGCGCCGCGGCGGTGACCGCCTTCAACTGGCTGGGGCGGCGCACCGCGCTGCACGCGACCGCGAGCGGCAAGGTGCTGCTCGCACATCTGTCGGGCGAACGCCGGGAGCGGCTGGTGACGCGAAAGCTGCCGCGGTTCACCGAGCACACCATCACCACCTCCGCCGAGCTGCGGCAGCAGCTCGAGACGGCGGCCGAGCGCGGCTACGCCTATTCATGCGAGGAGTTGGAGATCGGGCTGAACGCGGTGGCGGCTCCGGTGCGCGGCCACGACGGCGCGCTCATCGGGGCGATCGGCGTCTCGGGCCCGGCATACCGGATGGCGCAGAGCCGGCTGCCCGATCTGGCCGAGTACGCCGTGAAGACCGCCGAGGAGCTGTCCCGGCGGATGGGCTTCCCCGGCTGAGCCGCCACATCACCCCACCCACCCGACGAGGGGGCCGGACGACTCCGGCCCCCTCGTCGCGTCTGTGGCCAGGGGCGCCGAGGAGCGTGTGACCGACGCGAAACCCCCAGTCAGCGCCGGTTTACAGGCGGTTTTCGCGAACCCCTTGACCGCACGGGGCGGCGACTTTCAGGATGTCTCTCATCGCGCAACATGCCGCGCTATACGCAACTGGGTGGTAACCGACGACCGTTGAAACGGCCTCGGCCTCACCCTCCATCGAGGCAGTCATGCCAGCTCCCGTGCACCGGTCCCTGCGATCGCAGGAGAACAGAGGAGTGAGCCATGCCACAAGAAGCCCGCGCCGTCGTCGCGGTCAAAAAGGGCGCCCCCGTGGAGGTGCTGCCCGTTCTCGTGCCCGAACCCGGCCCCGGTGAGGTGCTGGTGGGAGTCCAGGCGTGCGGCGTGTGCCACACCGACCTGCACTACCGGGACGGCGCGATCGGTGACGAATTTCCGTATCTGCTCGGGCACGAGGCGGCCGGAATGGTCGAGGCCGTGGGCCCCGGCGTCACCGGACTCGCACCCGGTGACTATGTGGTCCTGGCCTGGCGGGCGCCGTGCGGCGGCTGCCGCTCCTGCCGCCGGGGCCGCCCGTGGTACTGCTTCGACAGCCGCAATGCCGCCCAGCCGATGACCCTGACCGACGGCACCCCGCTCAACCCGGCGCTGGGCATCGGCGCGTTCGCCGAGAAGACGCTGGTCGCGGCGGGGCAGGCGGTGAAGATCGACCCCTCGGCCCGCCCCGAGGCGGCGGGCCTGATCGGCTGTGGGGTGATGGCCGGCTACGGCGCGGCCGTGCACACCGGCGGGGTGTCCAACGGCGATACGGTCGCGGTCATCGGCTGCGGCGGCGTCGGCAACGCCGCGATCGCCGGGGCCTCGCTGTCCGGCGCGCGCCGGGTGATCGCCGTGGACATCGACGACGCCAAGCTGGACGCGGCCACCCGCTTCGGCGCCACCGACACCGTCAACTCGCGTGGTACGGACCCGGTCGAGGCGGTGCGCGAGCTGACCGGGGGCTTCGGCGCCAATGTGGTCATCGACGCGGTGGGCCGACCCGAGACCTACTCCCAGGGCTTCTACATGCGCGACCTGGCCGGGGTGCTGGTGCAGGTCGGGGTGCCGGATCCGGAGATGCGCATCGATCTGCCGCTGATCGATCTGTTCTCGAGGGGCGGTGCGCTCAAGTCGTCCTGGTACGGCGACTGCCTGCCAAGCCGCGACTTCCCGGTCCTGGTCGACCTCCACCTCAGCCGCAAGCTGGATCTGGACGCGTTCGTCAGCGAGACGATCACGCTGGACGAGGTCGAGACCGCGTTCGCCAAGATGCAGCGCGGCGAGGTGCTGCGGTCGGTGGTGGTCCTGTGACTACCGACATTCACGCCCAGGCATACGGCCCGGACAAGCGCGTCGTCATCGTCGGTGCCGGGATCGTCGGCTGTTCCCTCGCCGATGAGCTGACCGCCCGCGGCTGGCGGGATGTCACCGTCGTGGAGCAGGGCCCGCTGCTCGCCCCCGGCGGCTCGACCTCGCACGCCCCCGGCCTGGTCTTCCGGACCAGCCCCTCCAAGACCCTGACCGACTTCGCCGTCTACACCGTCGAGAAGTTCTCCTCCCTCGAGGTCGACGGGCTGTCCTGCTTCAACCCGGTGGGCGGTCTGGAGATCGCCACCAGCGAGGAGCGCTGGGCCGAGCTGCACCGCAAGGCCGGGCTGGCGGCCTCCTGGGGCGTACGGGGCGAACTGCTCGGCCCGGCCCGATGCGCCGAACTGTGGCCGCTGCTGGACCCGGACCGGATCCTGGGCGGTTTTCACACCCCGGACGACGGGCTGGCCCGGGCGCTGCTCGCCGCCCGCGCCCAGATGGAGCGGGCCACCGCGCACGGCGCCCGCTTCCTGGACCGGCACACCGTCACCGGCATCGAGCGGGCGGACGGCCGGGTCACCGCCGTCGTCACCGACCGGGGCACCTTCCCCGCCGACATCGTGGTCTCCGCCGCCGGGTTCTGGGGCCCGCTGATCGGCGCGATGGCGGGGGTCCCCGTCCCTCTGCAGCCACTGGCCCACCAGTACGCCAGGACCGGGCCGCTGCCCGAGCTCGCGGGGGTCAACGACCCGCGTACGGAGGCGAGCCGGCCGATCCTGCGCTTCCAGGACCGCGACCTCTACTTCCGCGAGCACACCGACCGCATCGGCATCGGCAGCTACGCCCACCGCCCGCTCCCCGTCGACCCGGCGCGGCTGCCCGCGTACGACGAGGCCCCGGTGATGCCGTCCTCGCTGCCGTTCACCGCCGAGGACTTCGCCCCGAGCTGGCAGGACAGCGTCGGACTGCTCCCCGCGCTCGCGGCGAGCCGGGTCGAGGAGGGCTTCAACGGCGTCTTCTCCTTCACCCCCGACGGTATGCCGGTCATCGGCGAGTCCCGCGAGCTGCGCGGCTTCTGGCTGGCCGAGGCGGTGTGGGTGACCCACTCCGCGGGCGTCGCCCGGGCCGTGGCCGAGTGGATGACGGACGGGCGGCCGGGCATGGACGTCCATGAATGCGATCTGTACCGCTTCGAGGACGCGCAAGCCTCCCCCGCCTATGTCGCCGAGCGCGGGGCCCGGAACTTCGTCGAGGTCTATGACGTCATCCATCCGCTGCAGCCGATGGAGCAGCCCCGTCCGCTGCGGGTCAGCCCCTTCCACGTCCGGCAGCGGGAGCTGGGCGGGTACTTCCTGGAGGCCGCGGGCTGGGAGCGGCCGCACTGGTACGAGGCGAACGCCCCGCTCGCCGAGTCGATCGACCTGCCCCCGCGCGACGCCTGGTCGGCCCGCTACTGGTCGCCCATCGCCGCCGCCGAGGCCAGGGTCACCCGGGAGCGGGTCGCGCTGTACGACATGACCCCGCTCAAGCGGCTGACGGTCACCGGGCCCGGTGCGCTGGACTTCCTGCAGCGCATGACGACCAATCAACTGGCGAAGAAGCCCGGTGCGGTCACCTATACCCTGCTGCTGGACGAGGCCGGAGGCATCCGCAGCGACCTCACCGTCGCCCGGCTGTCGGAGCGCCACTTCCAGGTCGGCGCCAACGGCGGACTGGACCTGGACTGGCTGCTGCGCCACGCGCCGGAAGGGGGCACCTCCCGGTCGAAGACTGGGGGAGTCCATATCGCCGACATCACGCCGGGCACCTGCTGCATCGGCGTCTGGGGCCCGCTGGCCCGGGATCTGGTCCAGCCGCTGACCCGCGACGACTTCTCGCATGAGGCGTTCGGCTACTTCAAGGCCCGGCAGACGTATATCGGCCATGTCCCGGTGACCGCGATGCGGCTGTCCTACGTCGGCGAGCTCGGCTGGGAGCTGTACACCACCGCCGACATGGGGCTGCGGCTGTGGGACACCCTGTGGGAGGCGGGCCGGCGCCACGGGGTGATCGCCGCCGGGCGCTCGGCCTTCAACAGCCTGCGGCTGGAGAAGGGCTATCGCGCCTGGGGCCATGACATGACCACCGAGCACGATCCCTACGAGGCCGGAGTCGGCTTCGCCGTCCGGATGGACAAGGGCGACTTCATCGGGCGTGCGGCGCTTAAGGGCCGCGGCGAGCGGACGGCGGCGCGCAAGCTGACCTGTCTCACTCTGGACGACCCGGCCGCGGTCGTCATGGGCAAGGAGCCGGTGTACGCCGATGGCGTCCCGGCCGGCTATGTGACCAGCGCGTCCTACGGCTACACCATCGGGCGGACCGTGGCCTACGCCTGGCTGCCCGCCGCGGCCGCCGTGCCGGGCACCGCGGTCCACATCGAGTACTTCGGCGAGAAGGTCCCCGCGACCGTCGCCGCCGAGCCCCTCTTCGACCCGCGCATGGAGCGTATCCGCCGCTGACGCGAGCGCGTGCCGAGAGCGCGTGCCGCGAGCGTCCGCGAGCGCGGGAATCGACCGCTTGGAGGACCCCTGATGGCCCCCACTCACGCTGTGATCGTCCCGGGCCCCGGCGGCATGGGCCGTGCCGCCGCCCACCCCCTCGAACTCTTCGCCCCCCGACGGCTGTTCGCCGCGCCCGCCTGAGGAGAACCCCATGACTGTGGCTCCCGAGTCCCCCGCCGCCACGACCCCCAGTCTGCTCGCCACTCTCCCCGGCCACTGGTACACCGCTCCCGGGATCTTCCGGCGGGAGCAGGAGCACCTGTTCGAGGCCATGTGGTTCTGCGCGGTGCGCGGGGCCGATGTGGACCGGCCGGGTGCGTTCCGCACCGTGCAGGTCGGCCGGGAGAGCGTGCTGATCACCCGCAACCGACAGGGTGAGCTGCGGGCGTTCCTCAACATCTGCCGTCACCGCGGCGCCCGGCTGTGCACCGAGGAGTCCGGGACGGTGCGGCGCTCGCTGCAGTGCCCGTACCACGCCTGGACCTACGATCTGGACGGCAGGCTCACCGCCGCCCCCAACCTTCAGAAGATGCCCGATATCGACCGGGTCGAGCGCGGACTGGTGCCGGTGCGGCTTCGCGAATGGCTCGGCTATGTCTGGGTCTGCCTGGCCGAGGATCCACCATCGTTCGAGGAGACGGTCGTCGGGGCGGTGGCCGACCGGCTCGGCGACGCGGCATCCGTGGAGCGCTACGGCGTGGCGGGGCTGGCGCTGGGCCGCCGGATCTCCTATGACGTCCGGGCCAACTGGAAGCTGATCGTCGAGAACTTCATGGAGTGCTACCACTGCGCGACGATCCATCCCGAACTCACCGAGGTGCTGCCGGAGTTCGCCGACGGCCTCGCGGCGCAGTATTTCGTCGGGCACGGCGCCGAGTTCGCCGAGGAGGCCCAGGGGTTCACGGTGGACGGCAGCGAAGGGTTCCGCCGCATCGCAGGGATCGCCGAGGAACAGGACCGCCGCTACTACGCGATCACGGTACGGCCGCAGGTCTTCCTCAACCTGGTCCCCGACCACGTGATCATGCACCGGATGTTTCCGCTCGCCCCCGATCGCACACTGGTCGAATGCGACTGGCTCTACGCACCCGAGGTGGTGGCGTCCGAGCGGGATCTGTCGAAGTCGGTGGAGCTGTTCCACCGGGTCAACGCCCAGGACTTCGACGCCTGTGAGCGCACCCAGCCCGCCATGGACTCCCGCGCCTACCGCGACGGCGGGGTACTCGTCCCCAGCGAACACCACATCGGCGCCTTTCATCGATGGGTGACCGACCATGTCCCGACCCCCGACGCGGAGGAATGCCCGTGACGGACCTCTTCATCGGTGGCCAGTGGACCGAAGCGATCGACGAACGCACCCGTGAGATCCGCTGCCCCGCCGACGGATCGCTGGTGGCGGTCGTCGACGAGGGCGGCGGCAAGGACGCGGCCGAGGCGGTGGCCGCCGCCCGGCAGGCGTTCGACCAGGGGCCCTGGCCCCGAACCCCGGTCGGGGCGCGCGGCGATCTGCTGCTGCGCGTCGCCGGTCTGGTGGAGCGCGACAAGGCCGGGCTCGCCCGGGCTGAATCGCTGGACACCGGGAAGCGACTGGCCGAGAGCGAGCTGGACATCGACGGTGTGGTGGCGTGCTTCCGCTACTACGGAGAGCTCGTGCGCACCGAGGCGGACCGGGTCGTGGACACCGGCACCGAGCACACCGTCAGCCGGGTGGTCTATGAACCGGTCGGGGTCTGCGCGCTGATCACCCCGTGGAACTATCCGCTGCTGCAGACCTCGTGGAAGGTCGCCCCCGCGCTCGCCGCGGGCAACACCTTCGTACTGAAGCCCAGTGAGCTGACCCCCAGCACGGCGATCGCCCTGATGCGGCTGCTGGCGGAGGCCGGGCTGCCGGGCGGGGTGGCCAATCTGGTGCTCGGCCCGGGCGCCGAGGCCGGGGCCCCGCTCACCGACAACCCCGATGTGGACATGGTGTCCTTCACCGGGGGCCTGCGCACCGGGCGCCGGATCATGGCCGCCGCCTCGGGCACGGTCAAGCGGACCTCGCTGGAACTGGGCGGCAAGAACCCCAATATCGTCTTCGCCGACGCGGACTTCGAAACCGCCGTGGACTACGCGCTCACCGCGGTCTTCCTCCACTCCGGGCAGGTCTGCTCGGCCGGGGCCCGGCTGTTGGTGGAGGACCCCGTGCACGACGCCTTCGTCGAGGAGGTCGTGCGCCGCGCCCGCGGGATCCGGCTGGGCGGGCCGTTCGACGAGCGGGCCCAGACCGGCCCGCTGATCTCCGCCGCGCACCGGGCCAAGGTCGAGGCGTATGTGGCGACGGGGCTCGCGGAGGGCGCCCGGCTGCGCTGCGGCGGCGGCCGCCCCGACGATCCGGCCCTGGCCGACGGCTACTACTTTCTGCCGACCGTCCTCGACCGCTGCCACAACGGTATGTCGGTACTGGCCGACGAGTCCTTCGGGCCGGTGCTCACGGTGGAACGTTTCGTCGGCGAGGACGAGGCGGTACGGCTGGCCAACGACACCGTGTACGGGCTCGCCGGGGCCGTATGGTCCGGCGACGAGGGGCGGGCGCAGCGGGTGGCCTCCCTGCTGCGGCTGGGCACCGTATGGATCAACGACTACCACCCCTATCTGCCGCAGGCGGAGTGGGGCGGGTTCAAACAGTCGGGGAGCGGACGGGAGTTGGGGCCCTGCGGGCTCGCGGAGTACCGGGAGGCCAAGCACATCTGGCGCAATACGCGGCCGCGTCCGCAGGGCTGGTTCGCCTGACGGGGCATCCGCCCGGGCCCGGGGCGGCACGGCGAGACGGCTGCACGACGAGGCGGCGGCACGACGAGGCGGCGGCACGGCGAGGCGGCGGCACGGCGAGGGCCGCGCTGCGCCATTCGGGTGAGCTCCGGTCAAGGACATTGCCCGCACCCCACCGGAATGGGTTACTGAATCCGTCCGATTCCGGTGGGCTGCCCATCCTTTCCGGTGGAGTGGAAGACGCCTTGCCAGATCGGAGCCGTCATGCCCTGTCGCCCGCATGGACTCATCCTTGTCACCGATCCCGGTGAGAACTGCATCGCCGTGGTCGACCCTGAGTCCCGCAGGCTCGTCCCGACGCTCAGCGCACCGATCCCGCTCCCGGCGCGGTG
Organism: Streptomyces violaceusniger Tu 4113; assembly: GCF_000147815.2. Taxonomy (NCBI): domain Bacteria; kingdom Bacillati; phylum Actinomycetota; class Actinomycetes; order Kitasatosporales; family Streptomycetaceae; genus Streptomyces; species Streptomyces violaceusniger. The sequence continues at coordinate 6,518,846 of NC_015957.1, forward strand.
CATGCCCGACCGCCTGGTGGTGCACACCGCGCTCGACGGCCTCGACGCGCTGGCGGCCTTCCACCGCGGCACCCTGCTGGACACCCTCCCCGGCGGCCCGGACGCCCCGGCACTTACCGGGGTGGGGCCGGGTGAGTGGCCCGGCATCGAAATCGCCCGTTCCCTGGGCACGTTCGAAATCTTTAACCAGTTCTCCGGGATCTTTCCCGACCAGGGCCCCTACAGCGGCGGGACCTTGGTGACCATCATCGGCAGCCACTTCTCGGGCGCCACCGCCGTGTTCTTCGGCTCCCGCCGGGCGGCGACCTTCTCCGTTCTCGACGACCAGACCATCATCGCGGTGACCCCCTCGGGGACCGGAGCGGTCCCGGTCAAGGTCACCACTCCGGGCGGTACGGCCCCCATCGGCTACTTCTACTACGTCGCCTGGCCCACCCTGACCGGGCTCCTGCCCATCGCCGGCCCGATCGGCGGGGGCAATATCGTCGAGCTCACCGGCGTCAATCTGAGCACCGCGCGGCTGGTGCGTTTCGGCACTGCCATCGCCTCCCCCACGGCCGTCTCCGACCAGCATCTGCTCGTGACCGCTCCCCCGGCCTCGGGGCCCGGCACCGTCTCGCTGTACGTCATCAGCGTGGGCGGAGTGAGCAACCGGCTGCTCTACACCTACGCGCCCGTGCCGGTCGTCACCGATGTCAGCCCGTCCACCGGGTCGGTCGCGGGCGGCGAGACCATCGTCCTGACGGGCACCGGGCTCACCTTTGTCACCGGCGTCACCATCGGCGGAGTCCCCGCGGCGTCCTTCGAGTCGTACTCCGACACCCTGCTCGCCGTGGTGACGCCCCCGGGCGTCCCCGGCCCCGCCGACATCACCGTCACCACCGCCGGGGGCAGTGTGACGGTGCCGGGCGGCTTCACCTACACGGCGTCGACCACGACGGCGGTCACCTCCGTGCCCGATCCCTCCATCGTCGGCCAGCCGGTGACCCTCACCGCCGTGGTGACGGGCATCCCGCCCACGGCGGGCACCCCCACCGGCACCGTCACCGTCGACTTCGGCGACGGCAGCCCGAGTGTGAACGTGTCCCTCACCGGTGGCACGGCCACCGTCAGCCATGTCTACGCCGCGCCGTCGGTCACTCAGTACGCCGTCACCGCCGAGTACAGCGGCGATCCGTACTTCACGCCCTCCGCCGGGACGGACACCCAGACCGTCGAGGCGGCGGCGACCACCACCACGGTGGTCTCCACCCCCGATCCGTCCGTGCCCGGACAGTCCGTCACCTTCGTGGCCCAGGTGGCCCCCGCGCCGCCGGGGGCCGGTGCGCCGACCGGGACGGTGACGTTCGACTTCGGCGACGGCACCCAGACCGTCACCCTCCCGCTGGCGAACGGGGCGGCGACGGTGGCCCATGCCTACCCGGACGTCGCCGGGAGCCCGTACGCGGTCACCGCCACCTACAACGGCGACACGAACTTCACCTCCTCCGTGGGAACCGACAGCCATACCGTCGAGCAGGCCGGGACGGCCACCTCCGTGACCTCCGCGCCGGACCCCTCGGCGGTGGGCGAGCCGGTCACCGTCACCGCCACGGTCACGGCGATCTCCCCGGGAGCGGGAACACCGACGGGCACCGTCACCCTCGACTTCGGCGACGGCACCCCACCCGTGACGCCACCCCTCACCGGCGGCACGGTGACCGCCACCCACACCTACACCGGCGCCACCGGCAGCCCGTACAGCATCACCGCCGCCTACAGCGGCGACAGCAACTTCTCGCCCTCCACGGCGACCGACCGTCAGTCGGTGGGGCAGGCCTCGACCACGACCGCCGTGGCCTCCGCCCCCGACCCCTCGGCGGCGGGCGAGCCGGCCACCGTCACCGCCACGGTCACGGCGATCTCCCCGGGGGCGGGAACACCGACGGGCACCGTCACCCTCGACTTCGGCGACGGCACCCCACCCGTCACCGCGCCCGTGTCCGGGGGCCAGGCGACGGCCACGCACACCTACACCTCCGCCGCGGGCAGTCCGTACCCCATCTCCGCCACCTACAGCGGGGACGCGGACTTCCGGACGTCTCTCGGCACCGACTCGCAGACCGTCCAGCCGGCCGCCACCGCGACGGCCGTGACCACCGCGCCCGACCCCTCGACGGTGGGCGATCCGGTGACCTTCACCGCCACGGTCACGGCCGTTCCGCCCGGCGCGGGCGCCCCCACCGGCACGGTCACCTTCGCCCCCGGGGACGGCACCCCGCCCATCACCGCGACCCTCATCGGCGCCACGGCCACCGCCACCTACGCCTACACCGACACCGCCGGCAGCCCGTACACGGCCACCGCCACCTACAACGGCGACATCGACTTCACCGCCTCCAGCGGCACCGACACCCAGACCGTCGAACCGGCCGCCACCGCCACCGCCATCGCCTCGGTGCCCGCCCCCTCCACCGTGGGCCAGGCGACGACGTTCGTCGCGAAGATCACCCCCGGGACTCCGGCGGCCGGTTCGCCGACGGGCACGGTGACGTTCGAGTTCAGCGACAACACCCCACCCGTCACGGCGCCCGTCACCGGCGGCACGGCCACGGTCGTCCACACCAACCCGGAGACGGCGACGCCGTACACGGTCGCCGCCACCTACAGCGGCGACCAGAACTTCCAACCGTCCTCGGCGGCGGGCACCCATCAGGTCGTCCAGGCCGTATCGACCACGGTGGTGACCGACTCGCCGTCCCCCTCGGTGACCGGCGAGCCGGTGACCTTCACCGCGACCGTCTCGGCCGCCCCACCCGCCTCCGGCACCCCGACCGGCACGGTCGCCTTCGACTTCGGCGACGGCACCGCGCCCGTCGTCCTCCCCCTCACCGGCGGTACGGCGACCACCGATCACGCCTACACCACCGCGGCCGGCAGCCCGTACACGGTCACCGTCAGCTACGACGGCGACGCCAACTTCGTGCCATCCGTAGGCACCGGCCTCCACCCCGTCGACCCGGCCGCGACCAGCACCACGATCACCGCCACGCCCGACCCCACCGTCACGGGCGAGCTGGTCACGGTCACCGTGGCCCCCACCGGGCCCGGCGCGGGCACCCCGACCGGGCCGGTCACCATCGACTTCGGCGACGGCACCCCGCCGGTCACCGCCGAGCTGGTGGCCGGCTCCGCGTCGGTCATCCACGCCTACACCAGCACGGCCGGCAGCCCCTACACCGTCTCGGCCGAGTACGGCGGCGACACCGACTTCGCCCCGTCCGAGAACACCCTCGAGCACGCCGTCGCACCGGCCTCGACCACCACCGTCGTGAACTCGTCGCCGAGTCCGTCGGCGGTGGGCCAGAGCGTGACGCTGATCGCGCGGGTGGCGCCGGTGCCGCCGGGCGCGGGCGCGCCGACCGGCACCATCACCTTCGACTTCGGCGACGGCAGCGCGCCCGCCACCGCGCAGGTGGCGGGCGGTGTGGCCACGACGTCACACGCCTTCACCTCCACCGTGGGCAGCCCGTACACGGTCACCGCCACCTACAGCGGGGACGCCAACTTCGCCGCCTCCACCGGCACCGCCGTCCACCAGGTGGAGATGAGCGTGTCCGCCACCTCGACGACGGTGAGCTCCGCTCCGGACCCGTCCGTCGCGGGCGAGTCGGTCACCGTCTCCGCGACGGTCGCGGTCCTCCCGCCCGCCGCGGGCACCGCCACCGGGACGGTGACGTTCCACTTCGGCGACGACAGCCCGGCCGTCACCGTCCCGCTCACCGGCGACACGGCGACGACCAGCCATGTCTACACCTCCACCGCGGGAAGCCCCTACACGATCAGCGCCGAATACAGCGGCGACGGCGACTTCACCGGGTCGACCGGGCTCGACACCCAGACGGTCACCCCGTCCTCGTCGTCCACGGCGATGAGCTCCGCTCCGGACCCCTCCGTGACTGGCCAGCCGGTCACCTTCACCGCGACCGTCACCCCGGGCCAGGCGGGTGCGGGTACCCCGACCGGCACGGTGACGTTCGACTTCGGCGACGGCAGCCCGTCGGTCAGGGCGCCCATGACCGACGGGACGGCCATCGCCGTCCACGCCTACCCCTCCACCGCGGGCAGCCCGTTCGACGTCACCGCCACCTACAGCGGGGACGCGAGCTTCACCGGATCCACGGACACCGGCACCCGGACCGTGGCCCCGGCGGCCACCTCCACCGCCGTCTTCTCCTCGCCGGACCCGTCCCAGTCGGGCCAGCCGGTGACCGTCACCGCCAATGTCACGGTCCTCGCCCCGGGGTCGGGCACACCCGACGGCACGGTCGTCTTCGACTTCGGCGACGGCACTCCGACGGTCACCGCCACCAGCGTGGCCGGAGTGGCGACAGTCACCCATGCCTACACGGGGACGTCCGGCAGCCCGTACACCATCACCGCCACGTACGACGACGACGGCGGCTTCGCCTCCTCCACCGGCACCGACGTCCACCCCGTGCAGCCGGCCTCGACCACCACCACGGTGACCGCCGATCCCGACCCGTCGGTGGTGGGCGAGCAGATCACGGTCACCGCGACGGTCGCACCACTGCCACCGGGGGCCGGGGTGCCGACCGGCACGGTCACCTTCGACTTCGGCGACGGCACGGCACCGGTCACCGTGCCGCTGGCCGGAGGGGCCGCCATCCTCGCGCACGCGTACCCGAGCAGCCTCGGCAGCCCGTACACGATCACCACGACGTATGACGGCAGCGACGGCTTCAGGTCCTCGGTGAACACCGAGACCCATACGGTCCTGCAGGCCGCGACGACCACCACGATGAGCTCCGCGCCGCAGCCCTCCGTCGTGGGCCGGCCGGTCACCTTCACGGCGACCGTGGCGCCGGTGGCACCGGGCGGGGGCTCGCCGACCGGAACGGTGACCTTCGACTTCGGTGACGGCAGCGCCCCGGCCGCGGTCCCGGTCGTCAACGGCCTGGCGACGGCCGTGTACGCCTATACGAGTGCGGCGGGCAGCCCGTACCCCGTCACCGCCGCCTACGGCGGCGATCCCGACTTCACGGCCTCCGGTGACACCGTCGCCCACTCCGTCGGCCGGGCCCCGACCGCGATGGCGGTGACCTCGACACCGGATCCGTCGGTGACGGGCCAGCCGGTGACCGTCACCGCGACCCTCTCGGTCGTCGCCCCGGGAGCCGGAACCCCCACCGGCACCGTCACCTTCGACTTCGGCGACGGCACACCGATCGTCACCGCACCGGCCACGGCCGGGGTGGCGTCGGCCACGCACACCTGGGCCGACACCTCGGGCAGCCCGTACACCATCACGGCGGACTACAGCAGCGACGGCGACTTCACCGCCTCCAGCGGCACCGTCACCCACACCGTCGCCCCGGCCGACACCCACACCGATGTGGTGTCCTCCCCCGATCCATCGGTGACGGGCGAGCCGGTGACCATCACCGCGGCCGTCTCCGCCGTCGCCCCGGGAGCCGGAACCCCCACCGGCACCGTCCTCGTCGACCCCGGCGACGGCACGGCCCCCGTCACCGCCTCCCTGACCGGAGGCGTGGCGACCGTCACCCACGCCTACACCGAGGCCTCCGGCAGCCCGTTCACCATCACGGCCACCTACAGCGGCGACGCCGACTTCACCGCCTCCAGCCGCACCGACTCCCAGAACGTCGGCCTCGCCGCGACCACCACCACCGTCAGCGGCCTGCCGGAGCCGTCGTTCACGGGCCAGCCGGTGACGTTCCAGGCGCGGGTGGTGCCGGTCGCCCCGGGCGAGGGCTCGCCCACGGGCACGGTGACCTACGACTTCGGCGACGGAACCGCGCGGGTCGACGTCCCGGTGTCGGACGGTGTGGCGACCGCCGTGCACACGTACGCGACCGCGGCGGGCGGCCCGTACACGGTCATCGCCGCCTACGGCGGGGACGACCACTTCATCGGCTCCGTGGACGCGGAAACGCACTTCGTCGAGCAGGCGTCGTCGACCACGACCGTCGATTCGTCACCGAATCCGTCGGTCACGGGCCAGCCGGTGACCGTCACCGCGACCCTCTCGGCCATCGCCCCGGGGGCCGGAACCCCCACCGGGACCGTCACCTTCGACTTCGGTGACGGCACGCCGACCGTCACCGCACCGGTCACCGGCGGGACGGCCACCATCAGCCATGGCTATCCCACCGCCCTCAACAGTCCGTACACCATCACGGCGGACTACAGCGGCGACGCCGACTTCGCCGCGTCCAGCGGCACCGCCACCCAGAGCGTCGCCCCGGCCGCGACCGACACCACGGTGACCTCGGCCCCCGACCCGTCGGTGCCGGGTCAGCAGGTGACCATCGGCGCCACCGTCGCACCGGCCGCGCCCGGAAGCGGAATCCCCACCGGGAGCGTCATCTTCGATCCCGGCGACGGCACCCCGCCGGTCACCGCACCGCTCACCGCGGGGTCGGCGAGCATCACCCACACCTACACCGGCACCTCCGGAAGCCCCTGCACCATCACCGCCGCCTACAGCGGCGACGCGGACTTCACCGCCTCCACCGGCACGGACACCCAGACGGTCGGTCAGGCGGACACCGCCACCGCCGTGGTCACCTCTCCGGACCCGTCCGTGGCGGGTGAAGTGGTCACCCTCACCGCCAGGGTCTCGGCCGTGGCTCCGGGGGCGGGCTCCCCCACCGGCACCGTCACCTTCGACTTCGGCGACGGCACGCCGACCGTCACCGCACCGGTCACCGGCGGGTTGGCGACCGCCACCCATGCCTACGCCACCTCGGTCGGCAGCCCCTTCACGGTCACCGCCGCCTACAGCGGAGACCCCGACTTCGCCCCGTCCACCGCCACCGGGACACATACGGTGCTGGTGAGCGCCGCCACCACATCGACCACCGTGACCTCTTCCCCGGACCCCTCGGTGACGGGCCTGCCGGTGACCTTCACCGCGACCGTGGCACCGACCCCGCCCGGCGCCGGAGTGCCCACCGGCACCGTCACCTTCGACTTCGGCGACGGCTCGGCGCCCGCCACGGCGTCGCTGTCCGGCGGCGTGGCGACCGTCGTCCACGCCTACTCGACCGCGGCGGGCAGCCCGTACACGGTCACCGCCGGCTACAGCGGGGACGTCAACTTCAGCACCTCCGCGGGCACGGACACCCATACGGTCACCCCGGCGGCGACGACCACGGCGGTGGCCTCCGCACCGGATCCCTCCGTGGTCGGCCAACCGGTGGCCCTCACGGCGGCCGTGGCTCCCGTCGCCCCGGGCGCGGGCGTGCCCACCGGCACCGTCATCTTCGACTTCGGCGACGGCTCTCCGGTCGCGTCGGCGTCGCTGACCGGCGGGGTGGCCACGATCAACCACGCCTATGCGAGCGCCGACGGCTTCACGGTGACCGCGACCTACGCCGGTGACACCAGCTACACCTCGTCCACCGGCACCGACACCCAGACCGTGCACCAGGCGGCCACCGCCACGGCGCTGGTCTCCTCGCCGAACCCCACGGTCAGCGGTCAGCCCGTCACCCTCACGGCGACGGTGGTGCCGATCATCCCGGGGGCGGGGGTGCCGACCGGGACGGTCACCTTCTCCTTCGGCGACGGCACACCGACCGTCACCGCTCCGCTCTCCGACGGCCTCGCGTCCGTCAACCACTCCTTCACGGGTGCCGCCGGCGGCCCGTACACGGTCACGGCCACCTACAACGGGGATGCCGACTTCACCGCCTCCACCGGCACCAATGTCCAGATGGTCAACAGGGCGGCCACCACGACGGCGGTGACCTCCTCCCCCGATCCCAGCGTCACCGGGCAGACCGTCACCCTCACCGCGACGGTCTCCGCGCTCGCCCCGGGCACCGGGACACCCACCGGCACCGTCACCTTCAACCCCGGCGACGGCACACCGGCCATCATCGCGACCCTGTCCGGTGGCACGGCCACCGCCACCCACGCGTACACCAGCGCCGTCGGCAGTCCCTACGCCGTCAGCGCCACCTACAACGGCGACACCGGCTACACCGCCTCCACCGGCACCGACACCCAGACCGTGGGCCGGGCGGCCACCACCACGACCGTCACCTCCTCGCCCGACCCCACCGTCGCCGGCCAGACCGTGACCCTCACCGCCACCGTCACCGCGGTCGGGCCCGGCGCCGGAACCCCGACCGGCACCGTCACCTTCACCTACGGCGACGGCACACCGGCCGCCACGGTGCCGGTCGCCGGGGGTGTGGCCACCGTGACCCACGTCTACGCGGGGACCTCGGGCAGCCCCTATGCCGTCACCGCCACCTACAACGGGGACACCGGCTATACGACGTCCACCGGCACCGACACCCAGACGGTCAACAGGGCGGCCACCACCACGACGGTCGCCTCCTCGCCCGACCCCAGTGTCACGGGCCAGGCTGTCACGCTCACCGCCACGGTGGCGTCCCTTCTGCCCGGCGCCGGAATCCCGACCGGGACGGTCACCTTCTCCTTCGGCGACGGCACCCCGACCGTCACCGCGCCCCTGTCCGGTGGCACGGCCACCACCAGCCATGCCTACACCACCCGGACCGGCAGCCCCTTCACGGTCACCGCCACCTACAACGGGGACGCCAACTACACGACGTCCACCGGCACCGACACCCAGACCGTGGGCCGGGCGGCCACCACCACGGCCGTGGTCTCCGCCCCGGACCCCTCGGCGACCGGGCAGTCCGTGACCCTCACCGCCACCGTGGTATCCGTCTCCCCGGGCGTCGGAACCCCGACCGGCACCGTCACCTTCTCGTTCGGCGACGGTACGAACAACAGCACCGCGACCCTCTCCGGCGGCGTCGCGACCGTCACCCACACCTACACCACCAAGACCGGCAGCCCCTTCCCCATCACGGCCACCTACAACGGGGATACCAACTTCAGCGCCTCCAGCGGCTCCGACACCCAGACCATCGGCACCAAGATCGCGACCGCCACCACGGTGACATCGATCCCCGACCCCTCGGTGGTGGGTCAGCCGGTGACCATCAAGGCGACGGTCTCGTCCGCGACCGGTACCCCGGCCGGGGCCGTCACCTTCTCCTTCGGTGACGGCACCAACACCGCCGTGGGAATCCTGCTCAGCGGTATCGCGACCGTCACCCACACCTACACGACCACCACCGGGAGCCCGTTCACCATCACGGCCACCTACAACGGGAACGACAACTTCGCCACCTCCAGCGGCACCGACACCCAGACTGTCAACAAGACGGCCACCACGACATCCGTGGTCTCCTCCCCGAACCCCTCGACGGTGAGCGATCCGGTGACCGTCACCGCGACCGTGTCCCCCGTCGCCCCCGGCACGGGGACGCCCACCGGGACCGTCACCCTGGCCATCACCGAGCGCACCCCCCAAGTGGTGACACTGGTGAACGGCACCGCCTCCGCGACGTTCAACCCGCTGCAGAAGGGGACGCACACCGTCACCGCCAACTACAACGGCGACGTCAACTACGCGACCTCCTCGGCGACCACCACACAGACGGTGGTCACCGGTCAGGGGTAGCCCGCGGGGCTCACGGCCGGTCCGCCGCCTCGACGGGCGCATCCCCGCCCGCTTCGGGGCGGCGGTACATCCGTGTCGCGGTGATCTGGCCGTGGACCTGCTGCTCCTCCGCCGGCTCCCGGACCGGCAGGCCGGGCCGCAGATGCTCCTCGACACTGATGTACTTCAGCCCGGCCCGCAGATCCGCGTCATTGCGCAACCGGATCACCAGCGGGAACTCGGCCAGAGCCGTGGTGTCGAACAGCCCCGTCGTATAAAGGAGCTGGACCCCGAGCGCGTCCGCGACCGCCCGCTGAAGCTCCAGCAGATAGGTGGCGTTGGCGCGGCCGATGGGGTTGTCGAGGAAGAGGGTGCCCGCGTGGCGGTGCTTGTCGCGGCCCCGGTCGTTGCTGCGCAGGGCCGCCATCGTGCAGTACAGCGCGATGGCGGCGGTGAGCAACTGGCCGCCGGAGAACACATCGCCCATCTGTCCCACCGGCACCCGCTCGGCCCGCAGCACCGCGTCCGGTTTGAGGATCTCGACGGCCACCCCGCGCGGCTGGAGCGCGGCCTGGACCCCGCGCAGCAGCAGCGACATGCCGTCCCGCCGCAGATCGGAGTTCTTCCGGACGGCGGAGCGGGTGGCCTCGTCGATGACCTCGCCGAGCCGCTCGGCGAGCGTGGCCTGGTCGGGGTCCTCGAAGCGGATCCGCAGGAACTCCTGCCCCGACCACTCGCCGAGCCCCTCCGGGAGCCGGGAGAGCCGCTGCGCCGAGCGCAGGGTGGCCAGGCAGGACTCGACCAGGCCGCGCAGCCGGTCCACGATGGAGTCGCGGTTGCGCTCGAGCTGCTCCAGCTCGTCGGTGAGCACGCGCAGCCGGGGCGCGAACGCGTCGGCCCAGGCGGCGGCGTGCTCGGGCAGCGCGGCCGCCGGGAGTTCGCGGATCTGCTGGCGGGCGGGGGTGCGCACCTGCTCGTAGCGGGTGGAGTTGGCGTGCCGCACCAGCACATCGCCGGCCTCCCGCACCGCCGACTCGGCCCCCGACAGATCGGCGGCGCAGCCGCGCAGTGAGCGGCGGGTCTCGGCGGCGGCCTGACGGGCCTCGGCGAGACCTCCGGCGTACGGCTCGGGCCGCTCGCCGTCGTCCTCCGCGCCGGGGCCCTCGCGCAGCAGATCCCGCAGCAGGGCGGCGGTCTCGTCGAAGCCGCCCGCCCCGTCCTCGGCGGAGCGGTGGGCGCGCACCAGGTCGGCGTGGGCGGTACGGGCGGTGTCCAGGGCGTCCGTACGGGCGGCCAGTTCGCCATTGGCGGTGCGCAGCAGCTCCTTCGCCTGCTCGGCGTCGGCCGGGACCGTCTCCTCCGGCAGCTCCGTGTGGGCGTCGCCGTCGGCGGGGGCGAGCCGCTCGGCCTCGCCACGCAGCCGCCCGAGCTGCTCGCTCGCCGCCGACGCACGGCCCTCCAGCATCTGGACCAGCGATTCGGCGCGGGCGGCGGCGGCCTGCCGGGAGGGTCCGTCGGCGCCGTCGGTGCCCTCCAGAAGCTGGGCGGCGCGGGTGCGGACCTTGTTGGTGAGCCGGTCGAGGGAGGCGAGCGCGGCGCTCTCGTCGCTTTCGGCGCGGGCCTGTTCGGCGCGCAGATCGGCGCCGACGCCGACCTTCTCGTAGACCTGGGAGGCGGCGCGGTACGCCTCGCGGAGCGCGGGCAGCGAGGTGCTGGGCGGCTCGGTGTCCTCGCCGAGGTCGTCGGGGGCGCCCGCGATCTCCGCGCGCTCGGCGCGCAGGGCGCGGGCGGTACGGTGCGCGTCGTCGGCCGCGCGCTGGGCGGCGCGCCGGTCCTCGTCGGCGGAGCGGGCCCGGTCCACGCAGCCCGCGGCGCGCTCCTCGTACTCGGCGGCCTCCTCGGCCAGTTCGCGCAGCCGGGTCTGCCAGGTGGCGCGCTCCCGCAGCCGGTACGCCAGACCGGCCAGCGCGTCCGCCACCCGTCGGGCCCGCTGCGCCGTCTCCTGGCGCTCGTCCCGGACGCGGGCGGCCTCGGTGGCGGCCTCGTCGGCCTCCGCCCGTGCCGTACGCGCCTCCACCAACTCGCGCTGCGCGGTGTCGGCGGTCTCCCGGCCGGTCTCCGCCGCCGCCGCGAGCTCCGCGAGCCGCCCGGGCGGGCAGCCGGTGCGAAAGGAGGCGAGCCGCGCGGACAGCGCCCGGTCCCCGGCCAGCCGGGCGGCGAGCGCCCTGATCTCCGCGTCCCGCTCGGTGGCGCGGGCCCGCAGCTCGCGCCGCTCGTCGTCGGCGGCGCGCTCGTCGTGCATCGCCGGGTTCGGCGGCACGAGGAAGACCCCGCTGTCCTCGGTACCGGGTGCGGGCGTCGGCGCGAGCAGCGCGGCGGACGTCCCGACGGCCACGGCGGACCGCGGCAGCAGCGACGCCTGCGCGAGCACCGCACGGGCGCGGGCGTGGGTGTCGGGGTCGGTGATGACGACGCCGTCCACCAGCTCGGGGCGGGCCGCGAGCACGGCGGCGTGGTCGACGGGGTCCACGGCCTGGGCGAGGTAACGCCAGCCGGGGAGGGCGGGGATGCCGTGCTCGCCGAGGTATTCGACGGCCGCCAGCACATCGGGGCTGGGCGGCAGCAGCCCCCCGTCACCGAGCGCGCCCAGGATCCGCGCGTCCTCGGCGGCGGCGGTCCGCAGCTCGAAGAGCTGCCGCTCGGCGGAGGCCACGCTCTCCTCGAGGAGCTCACGCAGCGCCTCGGCGTTGCGGTCCAACTCCTCGGCGGTCAGCGGCCCGTCACCGAGGGGCCGCTGGGCGGGGCGGGCGCGGTCGCTGCGGTCCCGGCCGGGTGCACCACCGGGCTCGGGGGTCCAGCAATCGGAGTCGTCGGTGAGGTCGGTGGGGTCGGTGAGGTCGGTGGGGTCGGTGGGGTCGGTGTTGGTGGCGTCGGGGTCGTCGGCGTCGTCGGGGCCGGTGTCGGTGTCGGTGTCGGCGTGGGTGACGTTGGCGTGGACGACGTCGGGGGCAGCCTCCGACTCGGCCCGACCGCTGTGGGCGGCATCGGCAGCAGCCTCCGTCCCGGCCCGAGCACCCCGGGCGGCATCAGCAGCAGCCTCCGTCCCGGCCCGACCGCCATGGTCGGCATCGGCGGCAGCCCGCGACTCGGCCCGGCCCTCGTCGCCGTCCCCGACTCGAGCCGATACCTCCCCGGGCGGCCGGGAGTCGGCCGCCACGGCCCGGGCGCCGTCGCGCGGGCCATCCTGGCATGGGCCGCCGTCGCCCAGCAGGGCGTCCTCCTTCTGGTCGATCCGCACCGTCACCCGCCCCGCGGGCCGCGACTCCGCCGCGAGCGGACGACGCCGATGGGCCTGCCCCGGCCCCGCCTCCGCGTCCTCGGGAGGAGCCGCTCCCTGCCAAGCGGAGCGCGTCTCCTCCGCCTCACCCACCGGTCCGGCGTCCGGTAGCCGGCCGCCAACGGAAGCAGCATCGCCGGCCATGTGCTGGGCGGTGCCTGCCTCGCCCACCCGGCCGGTGCCCGAGAGCCCGTCGCCCGTGGCGGCGGGGGAGCCCCCCGCCTCTTCAACGCCACTCGTCACCTGGCCCCAATGGCGCGGCTCACCGACCGTACGCGGGCCGGAAAAGCCATCTCCGCGCGCCGGGTCGCCACCCGCCGGCCGGTCGCCCACGGAAGCGGCATCGCCCATGCGCTCGGCCGGGCCTGCCTCGCCCACCGGGCCGGTGCCCGAGAGCCCGTCGCTCCCTGAGGCGGGGGCGTCTTTCGCGCTCATACCCGGGCGCGCCTCGTGCGCCGGGCCGACGGGCGGCTGTCCATACTCGACGCCTGCGGCAGCGTCCGCCGCGCCCGCGACGCCGTCCGTCCACCGGGCCGCCGGGCCGGTCGCGGCCGAGCCCAGAGCGGCGGCCTCGTTCTCCGGGGTGGCGGTCAACTCGTCCGTGGCGTACGCCGGGTAGGCACCCGGCTCGTAGCCCTCCTCGCCCGGGAGATGTTCGCGGGTGCCGCCGGGTGGCTCCTCAAAGGCGTAGGCGTGGTCGGCGGGTGCGGGCTCGTCGTCCAGGGGGATGGTGCGGGTGGAGGCGCGGAAGGCGGCCGGGAGTTGGGAGAGGCCGATGTCGTCCGCGTCCTCCTCGTCCACGCGGACCGTGATCCACCCGGCCCGGTCGGAGTCGGTCGGCAGGGCGCGGGCGCCCCGCCGACGCACGGCGCCCGCGTCCGGAATGCGCACCGTCACCCCGCCCGCCGCGCGCGCGTCCGCGGCCGAGGGGCGGGCGGCGCTACCGCGCGGGGCGGGGACGGAAGGCTGCGGCAGGCCCAGCAGTTCGACCAGGCGCTGCTCCGCGCCCAGCGCCTCCGCGGCGCGCCGCTCCGCGTCGTACGCGGACTCCGCGGCCCGCGCCGCGTCCACCGCTCGCGCCGCGGCCAGGTCGGCGCGGGCCTCCTCGGCGGCGGCCGACTTCGCGTGGTCGGCGGTGCGCCGAGCGGTCTCGCGGGCCTCGTCGAAGGCGGCGACCGTGGTCTTCTCGGCGTCGCTCGCGGCGAGGGCGGCGCGGGCCGGGTCGGCGTCTGGGGCGGAGTCGTCGAGCCAGCCTGCGCGGACGGCCTCGGCGGTCTCCTGCTCGACCTCGGCGAGCCGCTGGCGCAGATGCTCGGCGTCGCTGCGGGCGCGCTGGGCCGCCGTGGCGGCGGAGGTGGCGTCGCGGTGGGCGGCCTCGCCGGCCTCCTGGAGGGCGGCGGAGCGCTCCTCCTCCTCGCCCGCGACCCGCTCTCCGTCGGCAGCCGCCGCGTGCAGGGTGCGAACGAGGTCGCCGGCGGCCTTGGCTCGGGCGGCGAGCGCGGGGGCGGCGTCCCGCTCGGCCTCGCGGATGGCGGCGGCCACGCGCACGGAGCGGTCGGCGGCGGCCCGGTGGCGCAGCACGGTCTCGGCGGCCTGCCATGCGGAGTGCAGAGTGCGGGCGTCGTTGAGCTCGCGGCGCTGCGCCGCGGCGCCCTTCTCGGCGGCGGCCAGCGCCAAGGAGGCGTGGCGGTAGGCGAGTTCGGCGGCGACGAGGTCGCTGCGGCTGCGCGCTGCCTCGGCGTCGGTGACGGCCTGGGCGGCGGAGCCGACACGCTCGGCGAGTTCGGCGGCGCGCGCCCGTTCCTCCGCGCCGCGTGCGGACAGCCGCCGGGCGAGCCTACGGGTGCGGCGCTCGGCGCCCGCGTGCACGCCGCGGGCCTGCTCGCGCCGCTCCGCGGCCTCCGCGATGCGCTGGAGCAGATCGAGCGAACCGGCGGTGAAGTCGCGCTCGGCGGTCAGCTCGGCGCGGCGGCCCAGCTTGTGGGCGAAGCCGTGGACGAGGTCGGCGAGCCCGTCGGTGTCGCGGGTGTCGGTGACCGCGCGCAGCAGGAGATCGGTGAAGTCGGAGTCGTTCTTGACCGCGAAGAGCCCGGCGGCCTCACCCTCGTCGGCGTTCATCTCCCGCTGGTAGCGGAAGAGTTCGGGGTCGAGGCCGAGCTCGCCGAGGTGTTCGTTCCAGCGCTCGTGGATCTCCACCCAGACCACGTCGAGATGCGGATACGCCTTGGCGGCCTCCGTTAGGGCGTCACGGAAGCCCTTCATGGTGCGGCGGCGGCCGCGTGCGGTGGAGGCGCCCTCGACGGCGGGCCGCACCGCCGCGGATTCGGCGACCGGCAGCGAGTCCAGGCTCATCCCGGGGCCGGGCCGGAAGGAGTACCACGCCTCGGCGAACTTCCGCGGGTCGTTGGAGACCTGGCGGCCGCGCCATTCGCTGACCTTGCCGACGACGACGGTCTCACCGGTGACGGTGTGCTGCCACTCCAGCGCGACATGGCCGCAGTCGTCTGCGAGCAGGAACTTGCGCAGCACACCGGAGCTGGCGCCGCCCAGGGTGTTGCGATGGCCGGGCAGCATCACCGAGAAGATCAGCTTGAGCAGGACGGACTTGCCGCCGCCGTTCTCCAGGAAGAGCACACCGGCGGGGGCGGGGCGGCGCGGCGGGCCGACCGGCTCCTCCTCGAAGAACTCCGCCTGGGTGGGCGCGGGGCTGGGCACCGGCTCGCCGACTCCGCGCAGGTCCAGCACGGTGTCGGCGTAACGCGCACCGGCCGGTCCGATGGAGTAGAGGCGGATCCGGGACAGCTCGTACATGGCGGCGGACTCTCGTTGTCGGAAGGGGTGGTGATATCGGGCGGGCGACGACGGGGCAGGGGCAGGGTTCAGGAGTGGAAGGGGAGACCGGCGTCGGCCACCAGATCGAGGTCGTCGCCCTCGTCGGGGGGCAGCAGGGTCGCGCTGCCGTCGCTGACGGGGACGACACCGAGCTCCAGCAGCTCGGCCATGGCGGCGGTGGCCGCCATGTCGCGCACCTGGAGCTGATAGCGGGCGGTTGTGCGGTAGGTGCCACCGGACTCGTCCCCGGTGCGCTGCAGAAAGCCGGAGTCGACAAGGAAGGCGAGGGCCTTGCCGACAATGCCGGTGGTGGAACCGGCGAGCCTGCGCGCGTCCTTGGTGGCGCCGGTCGCGCTGCGCCGGGCGTACACCCGCCAGGCGGATTCCAGCCCGGGCGCACCGGTGGCGGGGTCGGTGTTCTCCCCCTGCTCCTCGGCGCGCTCCTCCAGTCGCCGGCACGCCTGGCGGACGAAGGCGTCGACGCCGTTGACGGTGACCCGGCCGATATAGCCGTCGTCGGCGAGGTCCTCGGGGCGGGGGAACGCCAGGGCGGCGACGGCGAGATGGGCGAGGCCGTGCAGAAAGCGGTCGGCGGAGTCGGTGGCGGCCCGGCGGGCGTAGTCGCCCATGCGGACGGCGAAGACGGAGTCCTCGGCGGCGGTCACGGCCATTCCGGCGCGGGTCGAGACCTCCAGCACGATGAGCCCGAGCCCGGCGGCGACGGCGTCGGCGAGGCGCGCGAACGCCGGTTCGTCGCGGTGGCGGCGCAGCAGCTCAGCGTATTCGACGTCCCGTGCGGGCAGCAGCTTGGGCTGGAGTCCGAAGGCCACCAGCCGTGCGGCGTCGGCCGCGTCGGCGGGCGTGATCCCGGGCGCCGCCGGGGCGGGTGCCGCGTCCGGCGGTGTCATGTCGTCGATGTCGTACTCGGTCACGGCTGAACCTCCTCGCGCGGGGCGTATTCGCTGGTCATAGCGGCCATCAGGCCACCTCCGCCCGGTCGGCCGCCATACCGGCCGCGTCCAGCAGGGCGGTACCTACTATCAGGTCGGCGCCGCCGAACTCGGGATCGTCCAGCTCGGTGCCGTCGTCCACGGCGAACAGCAGCCGCTGCTCGCCCTGGCGGTAGGCGGTGCCGACCGGGGGGCTGGCGGCGTGGACGGCGAGGAGGGCGATCAGATACGGCAGTTCGGGGTCGCGGCGGCGGGCGTCGGCGAGCAGCCCGGACAGCCGGCGGGGGGCGTCGGCGGGCAGCTCGAGCAGCTCCATGGCCACCGCGAGCTGCTCCTCGCTGAAGCGGCTGTCGTCGGGGGTGACGATGAGGTCCGGCTCGGGCATCTCGGCGCCGAGGTGCTCGCGCTCCACGGGCGGGGTGAGCAGCATCTCGACCAGGTCGCCCATGCGCACCGAGGTCGGGGTGCGCAGGCCGGTGCCGCGGGCGAAGAACGCGTCGGTGACCCGGCCCGCGCGGTCGAGGGGGAGCGGGAGGACCGGGGCCAGTAGCTGTCCGTACAGGTCGTATCCGGAGCGTGGGGCGGGGGGTGCGAAGGCTTGGCGGTCCTGCTCGGCGCGGAACAGCGGACCGGCCTCCAGCAGCCGGGACTGGAGCTGGGTGTGGCGCCGGATGCAGTCCTTGACGATGTCGACGAGCTCGGCGGCGCGCCGCTTGTGCTCGGCGCTCTCCGCCTCGTCGCGCGCCTTACGGATGTTGGTGAGGATCGCGTTCTCATGGCGGTAGCGGTCGGCGACGTGGTCGAGCGCCTCGCTGATCAGCTCGGGGACGGTGCTCAGCCAGTCGACGGCTCGGACGTTGCGCCGGGTGGCGTCGAGGGTGCGGCGCAGCGTCTCCGAGTACTGCACGGTGCGGTAGCGGGCCTGCTCGGCGGCGAGTTGGGCGTCGGCGAGCCGGCCCCGGCTGATGAGGACCTCCAGCTTGACCTCGGCGGCGATCTGGGCGCTGGTGACATCCGTGTCGAGGGCGCCGACCAGGACGTTGACCGCCTCGTCGGTGGCGCGGAGATAGACGCTGCCGCCGGGGCCGGGCACCTCTTCGATCAGCTTGAAGTCATAGTCCCTGCGGACATACACCCCATCGGGCCCGAAGGTGCCGTAAACGGCGCGGAAGCCGCGGTCCACACTGCCGACGTTGATCAGGTTCTCCAGCACCCAGCGGGCGACCCGGTCGTGCTCGGCGGCGGGGCGCCCGGGGGCCTGGGCCGCGACGCGGGGCAGCAGCCTGGCCACTATCTGCTCGTGGTCGGCGCCGGTGTCGAAGTCCATGTGGAGCGTGACGAGGTCGATGGCCGCGAGGGCGACCTCCGCCATCGCGTACACCCCGTACTCCCCCGCCAGGTTGGCCTTGCGCGCGTCGAGGTCGTGCAGCGGCGCGGTGCAGGCAAGCGCGCGCAGCCGCCGGGCCAGGCCCTCGTCGGCGGCCGGGCCCGGGGCCGGCCGGGCAGCCCCTTCAGCGGTGTTGAGCTGGGGCGCGGCGGCCCCCGGGGGTGGAGATGTCACGTCGCACAGAGTAGGCGGTCGCACCGACAACGTACGAAACGGCACGGAGATCCCGGTATGAGGCACCAGATCCCCCTGGCGTGGACGCGTGTACACCGGCGCGTCCCCCGCACCTCACCGATCCGTCAGTCTACGGCTCACCGGCCGGTGGTCCGTCCAGGGCGAGCACCGCGAAGGTGGCCAGCCAGTGGTCGCCGGTGAAGTCCCCGGAGTCGGTGGCCGGGAGCCCGGCGGCCAGATGGTCACGGGCCGCCGTCCGCAGCACATCCGCCCGCGGATCGCCGTGCGGCAGGGCGGCGGCCAGGCGGCGGAGCGCGGCGGCCCGGCTGAGGATGAGGCCGAGGAGATGACCGATCTGCGGATCGGCCGGGTCGGAGACGACGGGCGGGGTGAGCACGGTGACGGGCTCACCCCATTCGACGCCGGGCAGGAAGCGTTCCAGCCAGCGCGCGAACCCCTCTTCCTTCAGCACCCGGCTCATCGCCTCGGCCTCGGTGAGCGCGGGCGAGAGGAAGTCCTGCCCGGAGGGCTCCCAGTGGACGGGGGCGTCGTGGTCGTCGGCGAACCAGCCGAGGACGGCCTCGGTGACCGGTTCGACGATCGTCTCGACACCGGCGGCGGCCGCGCTGTCCAGGACCAGGCCGAGGGCGAAGGCGCTGTTGGTGTGGACGCCGTGCCGCACCGGGTAGGTGGCGCGTGCCAGCCATCCGCTCAGCAGTGCGCTGACGGCGTCGGCGGCCGGTTCCAGGGCCTTCGCCCAGCGCTCGCCCGCGGGTCCCGGGAGGCTTCGGCACTCGGCGGTCAGCGCGAGCAGCCAGGCCCATCCGTAAGGGCGCTCGAAGGAGGGATGGGCACGGAGATAGCCCGCCTCGGCGGCCAGGGCATCGACCGTAAGGTGCCCGTCCAGTACGGCGGTGACCTCGTCGGCGCGGATGAGGTCCGGGCAGCGGCGCAGCAGCCGGACCAGCAGCCAGTGCATATGGACCGCGGAGTGCCAGTCGTAGGAGCCGTAGAAGGCGGGGTGGTGCCGGCGCGGCTCCACCAAGTCCTCGGGTCCGCGCAGCAGATGCGCCGGGGCGTTGGGGTAGGCCCGGGTGACGTTGGCGGTGGCGAGGGCGGCGAACCGGGCCGCGTACCGGCCGAGTTCGCTCCCCCTCTCGTCCGGCCCGTCGAATTCGTTGGACTCGTTCGGCTCGTTCGGCTCGTGCGGCTCGTGCGGCTCGTGCGGCTCGTGCGGCTCGTGCGGCTCGTGCGGCTCGTTCAATGCGTTGCTCCCTCGGCGATGCGCAGGTCGGTCCGGGTGCGCACGGCCGCCCCGATGATCGCCCGCAGCGCGTCGGCGGACATCGCGGCGGGCAGGGCGGGTTCGGCGCGGTCCACGACCTGTTCCGGCGCGTACGGGAGGTGGACGAAGCCGCCGCGCAGCGCGGGCCGCTCGGTGGCGATGAGATGGGCCAGGCCGTAGAAGACGTGGTTGCACACGAAGGTTCCGGCCGTCTGCGAGACGGCGGCCGGAATCCCGGCCTCGCGGACGGCCGCGACACACGCCTTGACGGGCAGGGAGGCGAAGTAGGCGGCAGGGCCGCCCTCGACAACCGGTTCGTCGATGGGCCGCCGTCCGGCGTTGTCGGGTATGCGGGCGTCGTCCACGTTGATCGCGACCCGCTCGACGGTGACACCGGGACGGCCGCCGGCCTGGCCCACGCACAGCACCAGGTCGGGGTCGGCCTCCTCCACGGCTGCGGCCAGCTCCTCGAGCGCGGTGCCGAAGACGCATGCGAGCTGTACGGCCGTGACCTCGGTCCCGGGCGGCGGAGCGGCGGCGACGAGGGAGACGGCCTGCCACGACGGGTTGACGTCCGAGCCCGCGAAGGGCTCGAAGCCGGTGAGAAGAACTCGGGTCACAGCGGCCCCCTCAGAAGGCGAAGAGCGAGATGATGGCGATGTTGCAGACCAGCAGCGCCCCGGCGGTGGGGATCTGCGCCTTGATGGGCCCGTACTGGTCCTTGAGTTCCAGCAGCGCGGCGGGCACCAGGTTGAAGTTGGCGGCCATGGGGGTCACGAGCGTGCCGCAGAAACCGGCCAGCATGCCGACGGCGAGGACGACGGGCGGATCCCCGTGCATCTGCTGGATGAGCACGGGCCAGCCGATGGCGGCGGTCATCACCGGGAAGGCGGCGAAGGCGTTGCCCATGATGATGGTGAACAGGGCCATTCCGATGCAGTAGACGGCCACGGCGATGTACTTCTGGCCGTCCGGCAGCAACTGCTCGGTGATCTTGCCGACCTGGGTGCCGACCCCGGCCACCTGGAAGATGGAGCCGAGCACGGCGAGCAGTTGGGGCAGCAGCAGCGCCCAGCCCATGGACTCCAGCAGGCTCCGGCCGGCGTGCAGGGGCACCGAGGGCCGCCGCTCGCGCACCACGACCATGGCGACCAGCAGCCCGGCGATCGCGCCGAAGCCGAGGCCGAGGATGGTCTCGCTGCCCTCCTCCAGGACGGGTTCGCCACCGATGTGCCAGTGCTTGACGGCCGAGGCGCAGACGACGGCGACCAGCGGGATGGTGAGCGCCGGGACGAACAGTTTGCTGCCGAGCCGGGCGGCCGTGGCGGTGCGCTGCTCGGGGGTGGTGGTGTTCGGCACGCCGCGCCCGGTGAGCTGGAAGCCGCCGAGGCAGACCATGGCGAGGACGGCGACGCCCAGCGGTTCGGCCGGGGCCTTCTTCTCCACCACCCAGCTGCTGTAGAAGAAGCAGCCGCCGAGCAGCCCCCAGAAGGCGGCCGAGCCAAGGCGCTTGGGGTTGCTGCGGTCGACGGCCATCTGGGCGGCCATGGCGAGGAAGACGGCGCCGACGAGCCAGTAGAACCACTCCGCCTTGATCACTTGGCTTCCTCCGCGGTGCGGCTGCCCTTGGCAGCGGATCGGCCGCCGGCGGCGGCGAGGTCGTGGTCCAGGGAGCGGTCCAGGCGCAGCAGCCGGAAGCCATGGATGAGGAACGCGCAGACGGCGGTGGGGATGGCCCACAGCGCAAGCTGCAGCGGCTCCAGATGGGTGTGGTACGTGGTGTTGACGAATCCGGTGATCAGCAGGATCGAGCCGATGGCCAGGAAGCAGTCCTCGCCGAAGAACAGCCCGACCGTGTCGGCGCTGGCGGAGTACGAACGGACGCGCTCGCGGACCCGCTCGGGCAGCGGGCCGTGGCGGCGTTCCGCGGCGCCCTCGGCCATCGGCGCGACCATGGGCCGCACGCTCTGGGCGGGGCCGCCGATGCTGGTGAGGCCGAGCGCGGCGGTGAGCTGGCGCAGCGCCAGGTAGAGGGCGAGGAACCGGCCGGTGGTGAGCTTGCCGAGCCGCCCGATGAGGGTCCGGGCCTGCTCCTGGAGGCCGTTGCGCTCCAGGAGGCCGATCACGGGCAGGGTGATGACGAAGATCGTCACCGAGCGGCTGGAGGCGAAGCCGTCGCCGAAGGCCGCCAGGATCTCCTGGGGCGAGAGCTTGGCCAGCAGTCCGGTGGCGATGCCGGCGACCCCCACCACCAGCAACGGGTTGCGTCGTGTGGCGAATCCGAGGATCACCACGAGGACGCCAAGGAGAACGATCATGCGTCCAGCCTTCCGCGCAGAAGGACCTCACGGGGGCGTGAGGAGAGTGCACCGGAGGCTAGGCGTTCGTTCAACGATCCGACAAGAGCCTGAAACGAACTTGTTCCGGCTCCGTCGGATCGTTTACCGCTGGGAAACCTCTATCGCCGGGACATCTTCCGCCCGTAGGCATCAGCCAACTGCCCCTGGGAATCGTCCAGATAGGAGGCGAGCAGCCGCTCCGCCTCCACCGCGTCGCCGCTCTGCAGCACCTCGAGGATCTGGCGGTTGCGCACCAGATAGGGGGCGTAAAAGCGGCGGGGGTCGGCCATGACGTGGAAGACCAGCCGGAGCTCGGCCAGCACCCCGCGCATGAGTTCGTCCGCGCGGGGACTTCCGGCGAGGGAGACGATCGCCTGATGGAAGCGGATATTGGCGGTGGACAGCTCCTCCCAGGCCCGGTCCCGCGCGGCGCGCTCGCCCGCCAGGACCGCCGCCTCGACCGCCTGGACCGCGTAGGGCGGCTCGCCCAGACCGCGCACCGTCGCGCATTCGACGAGCCGGCGCACGCGGTAGATGTCATTGAGGTCGTCCACCGTGACGACGCGGACGAACACCCCGCGGTTCAGCTCGTGCACCAGCAGCCGCTCATGGGTCAGCAGGCGGAACGCCTCACGGAGGGTGTTGCGCGAGACGCCGAGCGCGCCGCCCACGCTGTCCTCGGACAGCCGGGTGCCGGGCGGGAAGAACCCCTCGGCGATGCGGTCGCGCAGGATGTCGGCGACGCGCTCCGCCGTGCTGGTGCGCCCCAGCAGGGCCCGGTCGGCCTCGAGCCCGGCGGCGAGACCGGAGACCTGGGGGTACCCGGCCGCCTCCGCCGCCTCCGGCATCTCCGGCGACTCGTCCGACGATTCCTCCGACGACTCGCCGGACCGGCGATTTACGCCTTTTGTCCCGTTCGCCACATCAGCCCCAGTTCGATGTCTCGTTCGTCCCGTATAGCGAGAAGTCAAGCCCAGAAACCGTCACCGGACAACAACCATCTTGTCGGATCGTTCAACGATCGCTTACCTTGTGGTGCCATCCACAGCCCCTCACGTATCCCCCACGCCCCGAACGGACGGATATGACCGCATCCTTGGCGAACCTGTCCATCGACCTCAACGCCGACCTCGGCGAGGGGTTCGGCCGCTGGGAGCTCACCGACGACGAGGCCCTGCTGTCCATCGTCACCAGCGCCAATGTCGCCTGTGGCTTCCACGCCGGGGACCCCTCGACCATGCGCCGGGTGTGCGAGCTGGCCGCCGAGCACGGGGTGCGCATCGGGGCCCAGGTCTCCTACCGTGACCTGGCCGGTTTCGGCCGGCGCAGCATGGACGTCCCGCCACGGGAGCTGACCGACGAGATCGCCTATCAGATCGGCGCACTGGAGATCTTCGCCCGCGCCGCCGGGGCGCGGGTGCACTACGTCAAGCCGCATGGCGCGCTCTACAACCGCAGCGTGCACGACGAGGCGCAGGCCGCCGCCGTGGTCGAGGGCGTCCGACTGGCGGCCGGCGGTCCGCTGCCGGTGCTGGGGCTGCCCGGATCCCGGCTGCACGAGGCGGCCCGCGCGACCGGGCTGCCGGTGATCGCCGAGGCGTTCGCCGACCGCGCCTACACCGCCGCCGGGACCCTCGTACCGCGCGGCGAGCCCGGCGCCGTGGTCTCCGACCCGGACACGGTGGTCAAGCGCGCCCTCGGCTTCGCCCGGGACCGCGCGGTGACCTCGATCGACGGAGAGCGCATCGAGGTGGACGTGCGCTCGCTGTGCGTTCACGGGGACACCCCCGGCGCCGCCGACCTCGCCCGCCGGGTGCGGGGCGAGCTGACGGCCGCCGGAGTGCGCGTGGCGGCGTTCATATGACCCTGCGGTCCCTGCCCGTCGGCGAGCACGGGCTGCTCATCGAGGTCGACAGCGGCGAGGCGGCCGAGGCGCTCCACGCCGAGCTGCTGCGCCGCGCCGCCGCGCGGGAGCTCCCGGCCGTACGCGAGATCGTGCCCGCCGCCCGCACCGTGTTCCTCGACGGGCTCGCCGACCCCGGGCGGCTCGCCGCCGAGCTGCCCGGCTGGCGGATACCGCCGCTGGACCGCGGCGACAGCGAGATCGTCGAGGTGTCCGTGCGCTACGACGGGCCCGATCTGGCCGAGGTCGCGAAGCGGTGGGGGGTGACGCCCGAGGAAGCCGTAAGGATCCACTCCGGGACCGAGTTCCGGATTGCCTTCTGCGGCTTCGCGCCCGGCTTCGGCTATCTGACGGGGCTGCCCGAGCGGTTCCATGTGCCGCGCCACGCGACGCCCAGGACCCGGGTGCCGGTCGGCTCGGTGGCCCTCGCGGGCGGGTACACGGGCGTCTATCCGCGCTCGTCCCCCGGCGGCTGGCAGCTCATCGGCACCACGGACGCCGTGCTGTGGGACACCGCGCGGAAACCGGCGGCGCTCTTCACTCCCGGCACCCGCGTCCGTTTCATCCCGGTACGGGCTACGGCGGACCCGGCGCCGGACCCCACCCCGGGAGGGACGGCGCCATGACCGACAGCGCCTTCGTCGTCGTACGCCCGGGAGCCCTGACCACCGTCCAGGACCTGGGCCGCGTCGGCCATGCCCATCTCGGGGTGCCCCGCTCGGGTGCGCTCGACCAGCCCGCCCACCGGCTCGCCAACCGCCTGGTGGGCAACGCCGAAGGGGCCGCCACCCTGGAGACCGCGCTGACCGGCTGTGCGGTGCGGCTGCGCCGCCCGGCCACGGTCGCGGTCACCGGCGCGCCCTGCCCGGTCACGGTCGACGGCCGGCCCGCCGCGTGGGGAGCGGCCGTACGGGTGCCGGCGGGCGCGCTCCTGGAGGCCGGGGCCGCCGCCCACGGGGTGCGCAGCTATGTGGCGTTCGACGGTGGTGTCGAGGCCGAGCCGGTGCTCGGCAGCCGGGCCACGGATGTGCTCTCCGGGCTGGGCCCGGCGCCGCTCGTGGACGGCGCGGTGCTGCGGCTCGGGCCACCGGGCGGGCCCGCGCCCGGTGTGGACGGGGTACCGCATCGGGGCGTCGCACCGGAGCTGGTGCTTCCCGTGGTGCTCGGCCCGCGCGACGACTGGTTCACCCCGGCGGGGCTGCGCACCCTCACCACCGGGGAGTTCCGGGTCTCGGCCGCGAGCAACCGGATCGGCCTGCGGACCGAGGGCCCCTCGCTGGAACGGGCGAAGGACGGTGAGCTGGCCAGTGAGGGGATGGCGCTCGGCGCGCTCCAAGTCCCGCCGGACGGACGGCCGGTGCTCTTCCTCGCCGACCATCCGACGACCGGCGGCTACCCGGTCGTGGGCGTCGTGCCGGAGCCGTATCTGGCCGCCGCCGCGCAGGCCGTCCCCGGCACCCCGGTGCGCTTCACCCCGCTGGGCCGGGCCTCCTGGGGACCGCCTGCGCGGCGCAACGTCGCGGACGGGCTCGGCTATTAACAGGCCCTTGCGCCAGCAGGTGTCCGACGGATCTTGACGCCTGCGGCGGGCCGCTCCCCGCCCCGCCCCTTCCCTCAACTGGGGCTCCGCCCCAGGCCCCGGGGTCCAGGGCGGAGCCGCTGCCACGCGGCGGAGCCGCATATCGATGCGATCCAGCCCCTCCGGCGTCCGAGGAGCGGGGTCCTGGGGCGGAGCCCCGGCGGCGGCCGGGGGCCGGGCCCCACGCGGCGGAGCCGCATATCGATGCTGCGGGAAGGGGCGGGGAGGGGAAAGCGTCGATATGCGGCCCCGCCGCGTGGTCCGTCGGACACCCCGTAACCCGCCCTGGCCCGGACAGGACCCAGCCCCGGCAGCCCCTAGCGGGCCCGCCGTGCGCCGACCCGCTCCCTGCGCTGTGCCTTGCGGCGCAGGGAGCGGCGCTCCTCCTCACCGACGCCGCCCCAGACCCCGTGGGTCATCCCGGTCTCCAGCGCGTACTCCAGGCATTCCTGGATCACCGGACAGCGGTGGCAGACCTCCTTGGCCCGCGCCTCCTGCTGCTGGGCGGCCGGGCCCGCCACTCCCACCGGGAAGAACAGCTCCGGGTCCTTGTGCGTGCATTCGGCCTTCTGCCACCAGGCCATGGCTGCCCCTTCCGTGAACGACGGTGCTGTAAGCGCCCGCCGTCGGACTCACACGCATGGTTCGCGAGCGGGCGCCGCCCGGGAATCATGCGGGCGCGTCCTAGCGGGCTTCGATAAGGGTCGGGTTTCCGATCGTGGCGGCGGCAAACGGATCCAAACGCGCCATGGCTCACACCGGACTTCCTCGGTGAGCGCCGGGACGGCCTCGGCCCGTCCCCGGGGGCGTCAGCCCCGCCACGCGACGGTGAGCGGTCATGCGTCCAATCCGGCATCAGCCACCGGCCACCGGCCACCGGCGATCAGTCCCCGGCCTCCTCCGCCGGGCCGTAACCGCCGCCGCCCGGCGTGTGGACGACGAGGATGTCCCCCACCCCGACGTCCGCCGCGTCGCGGCCCGCCAGGCGGTCCACCGAACCGTTGGCGCGCTCGATCAGATTCGCGCCCAGCGCGCCCGGTTCGCCACCGCCCATGCCGTACGGGGGCACCCGGCGGTGGCCGGTGAGGAGGGCGATGGTCATCGGCTCCAGGAAGCGGATGCGGCGGGTGACGCCGTGGCCGCCGCGCCAGTGGCCGCGGCCGCCGCTGTCCCGGCGGATCGCGAAGCTCTCCACCCGCACCGGATAGCGCCACTCCAGCACCTCGGGGTCGGTCAGCCGGGAGTTGGTCATATGGGTCTGTACGGCGTCCGCGCCGTCGAAGCCGTCTCCCGCACCCGAGCCGCTGGCGACCGTCTCGTAGTACTGGACGCGGTCATTGCCGAAGGTGACGTTGTTCATCGTGCCGGAACCCTCGGCCTGGACGCCCAGGGCCGCGTACAGGGCGCCCGTGACGGCCTGGGAGGTCTCGACGTTCCCGGCGACCGTGGCGGCCGGGAAGACGGGCGCCAGCATCGAGCCCTCGGGGATGCGGACCTCGATGGGCTTGAGGCAGCCGCTGTTGAGCGGGATGTCCTCGGCGACCAGCGTCCGGAAGACATAGAGCACGGCCGCCATGACCACCGAACTGGGCGCGTTGTCATTGCCCGGCCGCTGAGGCGAGGTGCCGGTGAAGTCCAGAAGGGCGCCGCGCGCCGTGCGGTCCACCGTAAGGGTGACGTGGATGACGGCCCCGCTGTCGGTCTCGTAGCGGTACGAGCCGTCGCCGAGGCCGGTCACGAGGCGGCGCACCGACTCCTCGGCGTTGTCCTGGACGTGCCCCATATAGGCGTGCACGACATCGAGGCCGAACTGCCCGATCATCCGGCGCAGTTCCTGGATGCCCTTCTCGTTGGCGGCGATCTGGGCGCGCAGATCGGCGAGGTTGGCGTCCGGGGCGCGGGACGGATACGGCCCGCCGGTCAGCAGTTCACGGGTCTCCCGCTCGCGCAGCGCCCCGTCCCGTACCAGCAGCCAGTTGTCGAAGAGGACGCCCTCCTCCTGGATGGTGCGGCTGAAGGCGGGCATGGAACCGGGGGTGATGCCGCCGATCTCGGCGTGGTGGCCGCGCGAGGCGACGAGGAAGAGCAGTTCGTCTCCCGCCTCGTCGAAGACCGGGCTGACCACGGTGACATCCGGCAGGTGGGTGCCTCCGTGGTACGGGTCGTTGATCGCGTACACATCGCCGGGCCGCATCGTGTCCCCGTTGCGCCGCAGCACCTCCTTGATGGACTCGCCCATGGAGCCCAAGTGCACCGGGATGTGGGGGGCGTTGGCGATGAGATTGCCCTCGGCGTCGAAGAGGGCGCAGGAGAAGTCGAGCCGCTCCTTGATGTTGACGGAGTGGGCGGTGTGCTCCAGGCGCACGCCCATCTGTTCGGCGATGGCCATGAAGAGGCTGTTGAAGACCTCCAGCATCACGGGGTCCACCTCGGTGCCGACCGCGGTGGTGCTCGGCCGCGGCCGGACCCGGGTGAGCAGCAGATGGCCGCCTTCGCCCGCGGTGGCCTGCCAGCCGGGGTCGACCACAGTGGTGGCGTCCTCCTCGGCGATGATCGCGGGCCCGGTGACCCGGTCCGACGGGCGCATACGGTCGCGTTCATGCAGAACGGTCCGCTGCCATCGCCCTTCCGCGAACATCCTTACGGTCGTCACGGGCGCCAGTTCGCCCTCCCTGGGCGGCCGCTGAACGGCATGGCCGCCGGTGGGCCCGGACGCGCCGACCGCCTCGACCGACACCGCCTCCACGACCAGTGGCTTGTCCATGGTGAACGCGTAGCGCGCGCGGTGTGCCCGGACGAACTCCTCGGTCATCGCGGTGACAGAGCCCAGCGGGACGGGGATGCTGGAGTCGGTGCCCGCGTACCGCAGATGGACGCGAACGACGGTGTCCAGGGTGTCCTCGGGGACACCGTCCGCGAGCAGTTCGTCCCGGGTCTGGCCGGCCAGCCGCGCACACAGCTCGCGCACGCGCGGCAGCGTCTGCTCGCCCAGCTCCGCCTCGACGGCCTGCTCGCGCATGGCGGTGGCGTCGGCCACCCCGATGCCGTACGCGGAGAGCACCCCCGCGAGCGGCGGCACGATCACCGTGCCGATGCCGAGCGCGTCGGCGACCGCGCAGGCGTGCTGGCCGCCCGCGCCGCCGAAGCTGGTGAGCGCGTAGCGGGTCACGTCACGGCCGCGCTGCACGGAGATCTTCTTGACCGCGTTGGCCATGTTGAGCACCGCGATGTCCAGGAAGCCCACCGCGGCCTCCTCCGGTCCGCGCCGGTCGCCGGTCGCCTCCGCGATCTCCTCGGCGAGCGCGCCGAAGCGCTCCCCGACCGCTCCCGCGTCCAGCGGCTGATCGGCGTGCGGGCCGAAGACCGCCGGGAAGTGGTCCGGCTGGATCCGGCCGAGCATCACATTCGCGTCGGTCACGGTCAGCGGGCCGCCGCGCCGGTAGCAGGCGGGGCCGGGGACGGCCCCGGCCGAGTCCGGCCCCACCCGGTAGCGCCGGCCGTCGAAGTGGAGCACCGAACCGCCGCCCGCCGCCACGGTGTGGATGTTCATCATCGGGGCGCGCATCCGCACCCCGGCGACCTCGGTGCCGAAAACGCGCTCGAACTCGCCCGCGTAGTGCGAGACATCGGTCGAGGTGCCGCCCATGTCGAAGCCGATGACGCGGTCGTGTCCGGCCTCGCCGGAGGAGCGCGCCATGCCCACCACACCGCCCGCCGGTCCGGACAGCACCGCGTCCTTGCCCCGGAAGTGCGCGGCCTCCCGCAACCCTCCGTTGGACTGCATGAACATCAGCCGGATACCGCGCAGTTCGACGGCCACGTCCTCCACATAGCGGCGCAGGATGGGCGAGAGATACGCGTCGACCACGGTGGTGTCGCCGCGTGACACCAGTTTCATCAGCGGGCTGACCTCATGGGAGCAGCTCACCTGCGCAAAGCCGAGGTCCCGCGCCACCGCGGCGAGGGCCTGTTCGTGGGCGGCGTGCCGATAGCCGTGCAGCAGGACGACGGCGGCGCTGCGGAAGCCGTCGCGGTGGGCGGTGCGCAACGCCTCGGCGGCGGCGTCGAGGTCCAGGGAGCGGACGACCTCGCCGTGGGCGTCCACCCGCTCGGGGATCTCCACCACCCGGTCGTACAGCGCCTCGGGGAGCAGGATCCGGCGGTCGAAGAGGCGGGGGCGGTTCTGGTACGCGATGCGCAGCGCGTCCCGGAAGCCTTCGGTGACGACGAGGACGGTCGGCTCGCCCTTGCGCTCCAGCAGGGCGTTGGTGGCGACCGTGGTGCCCATCTTGACGACGTCGATCATGTCGGCCGGGACCGGTTCACCGGGGCCGAGCCCCAGCGTCTGCCGGATCCCGGCGACAGCGGCGTCGGTATAGCGCTCGGGGTGGTGGGAGAGCAGCTTGCGGGTGACCAGGCGGCCGTCCGGACGCTTGCCGACGACGTCCGTGAAGGTTCCGCCCCGGTCGATCCAGAATTCCCAGCGACCCGTCACCCCGCCATTGTCGCAGCGGGCGGCGGTGTGTCGGCGATGAGCGGATCGGCGGGCGGGTGGGACAGCGGGGCGGCGGGCGCGGGTGCGGGCTGCTGGGCGAGCGGGTCGGCGGACGAGGGCGTGGGCCGCTCGGTGAGGGAGCCGGCGGGCGGGTGAGGGAGCAGGGCGGGCGCCGGGCCGCTGGTCACCGCGGTGAGCGCGGCGAGAGTCGCCCGCCGGTCGCGCTCCTCCAGCAGATGTGCGGTGCCCCGGAGGCGGTGCCTCCACTCCAGGGCCGCCAGCGCGACCAGGCCGGGCAGAAGGTCGGTGCAGCGGTCCGCGATCCACCGGGTGCCGCGGGTCGCCATCCACCACGCGGAGGCGGCGCGCGAGGGCGCGATGCCATCGAGCTCCAGGGACGGCGGGGCGCCGGTCGCGACGGACCGGGCGCCCAGGGCGCTGTGGAACTCCCTGGCCAGCAGCCGGTGCCCGAGCTCGCTCGGATGCAGCCGGTCCACGCTCCACGCCCGCCGCTCGGCCACCCAGCTATGGTCGCCGAGCTCCACATGGACCGCCTCGTACCGCTGGGACAGCGCGTGCACCACGGTGTTCACCGCGCGCATCCGGCGCCCCAGCGGGCGCGCGAGCGCGGAGGGCAGCCCCAGCATCCGCCCGGGGTCGGGCAGGCAGGCGGTGAGCACCACGGCGCCGTCGGCGCGCAGCGCGCCGATCGTGCGGTCGAGGGCCTCGGCGACCCGGTGGATGTCGAACGAGTCGCGCAGCGTGTCGTTCCCGCCGACCACGACCGAGGCCAGATGCGGGCGGGCGCGGCGGGCTTCGACCAGTTGTTCATCGGCGACATCGGCGGCCAGTGCCCCGCTGCGGGACACATTGACGAACTCCACGGGCTCGTCGGGGTGCGGCCCGGTGGCGGCCGCCAGCAGCGCGGCCCAGCCACGCCATCCGCCGCCGGGCGCCGGGTCGCCGAGCCCCTCGGTGAGCGAGTCGCCGAGGGCGGCGAACCGCAGCCTGCGCGGCTCCGCGCCGTCGCCCGGGCCCGGCGTGGGGCCGGG
This sequence comes from Streptomyces violaceusniger Tu 4113, assembly GCF_000147815.2. Classification (NCBI taxonomy): domain Bacteria; kingdom Bacillati; phylum Actinomycetota; class Actinomycetes; order Kitasatosporales; family Streptomycetaceae; genus Streptomyces; species Streptomyces violaceusniger. The sequence continues at coordinate 6,549,690 of NC_015957.1, forward strand.
CGTCCGCCCGGCCGCCGAGTGCGGGGCAGTGGTGGAACCCTGCCCCGCACCCTCCGTCTCCGTCTTCCTGAGGCCGGCCTCCGTAAGGACGGTGTCCCTGACGACGGCCTCCGTAAGGACGTTCTCCGTACGAGACGGTTCCGTACCAGCGCGGTCCCCCGTGTGAGCGCCGGCTGCGCTCACCGCACACCGCCGATTGCCCGGTGCTCGGAGACCGCCGTGGCGGCCGGAAGCGCTGCGGCCGGGACCCGGCCGCCGTCGGCGCACCGGACGCCCTCGGTGGACGCCTCGTGGGCGGTCAGGAAGGAGGCGACCGCGGCGGGCCAGCCGTAGCGCTCGGCGCGTGCCCGGGCCGCCGCCCGGCGGAGGGGCTCCGAACGGGCCAGAACGCGCTCCACGGCGTCCGCGAAGGCCGTTCCGTTGTCCGCGGCGGTGTCGCCCGCGGCGCCGACGATGTCGGGCAGCGCGGAGAGCGCGCTGACGACGACGGGCGAACCGCACGCCAGCGCCTCCAGCGCCGCGAGGCCGAAGGTCTCCGCCGGGCCCGGCGCCAGCACGACATCGGCGCTCGCCTGGATGGCGGCGAGCCCCGCCCGCTCCGCCACATGGCCGAGGAAGACGGCCGGAAGCCCCTCGGCGTGGGCGCGGGCCTCCAGGCGCGGCCGCAGCGGCCCGTCCCCGGCGACCACGAGCGCCGCGGAGACGCCCCGCCGCCGCAGCTCGGCGAGCGCGTCGAGCGCCCGGCCCGGCCGCTTCTCGGGCGAGAGCCGCGAGCACATGGCGAGGAGAACGGCCGCCTCGCCGCGGTGGTGATCCCGCAGCGCGGCGTCGTGGTGGGAGGGGTGGAAGTGGCCGAGATCCACGCCCAGAGGGGCGCGTACGACATTCCGCGCGCCGATCCGTACAAACTCGCGCGCCGCCCACTCGGTGGTACAGACGATCCGCGAGTACGCCCGCGCGGTACGGAGGTTGAGCCGGTCCGCGGCGCCCTGGGCGAACCCGTCCGGCACACCCCAGGTGCGCAGCACGGCGTCCGCGCTCTCGTGGGAGACCATCACGGCCGGTACGCGGACGCGCCGCGCCCACTCCCCCGTCCAGCGGAGGGTGGTGCGGTCCGACACCTCGAGCCGATCCGGTGCCAGGCAGTCGAGCAGCCGGGTCAGCCGGCGCCGGTCGGTCAGGACGCGATAGCCGCCGGTGCCGGGGATGGTCGGCCCGGGCAGCGTGATCACCCGCCCCTGCCGGGTCTGCTCGTCCGAGACCCGCTCGCCCGGCACCACCAGGACGGCCTCGTGCCCGGCCGCCTGATAACCGGCCCCGAGCTCGCGCAGCGCGGTGCGGAGGCCGCCGGAGGCGGGGGTGACGAAGTTGGCCAGCCGGACGATGCGCAGGCCCTTGCCGTCGCTCATGCTGCTCTCTCCTCCCATGGAACTCACGCTGTGTGCCTTTCATTCGCTTCTCCGCCCACGCGGCGCAGAAGCGCGGGCATCGCGACCACCTGCGGCCCGGCGGCCGCGCGTACGACGCTCATGCCGCCACCGCCGTACGGGCCGCAAGCACCTCGGTGTAGTGGTCGATCAGCTGGTCGCCGATCGCCGCCCAGGTGCGGCCCTCGACCGCCTCCCGGCCGGCGTGCCCCAGTGCCGCGCGCAGCTTCGCGTCGGCCGAGAGCAGCGATACGGCGTCGGTCACCTCGGTCGCGTCCCCGGGCGGCACCAGCAGTCCCGTACGCCCGTGGTCGATGAGGTCGAGCGGGCCGCCCGCCGCGGGGGCAACCACCGGGACGCCGCTGGCCTGGGCCTCCTGCACGGTCTGGCAGAAGGTCTCCTGGGGCCCTGTGTGGGCGAAGACGTCCAGGGAGGCGAAGACGCGGGCCAGGTCGTTGCCGGTGCGGCGGCCGAGGAAGCGGGCCCTCGGCATGGCCGCCCGCAGCGCGGGCTCGCTCGGCCCGTCCCCGACCACGACCACCTGGACGCCGGGAAGCTGGCTCAGCGGCGCGAGCAGCTCGACGTTCTTCTCCGGGGCGAGGCGGCCGATGTATCCGACGATCAGCTCACCGCCGGGGGCGAGGGAGCGGCGCAGCTCCGGGTCGCGGCGCGAGGGGTGGAAGCGCTCGGTGTCGACCCCGCGCGGCCACAGCCGGATCCGCGGCACCCCGTGCTCCTCGAGGTCGCGGGCGGAGGCGGTGGAAGGAGCCAGGGTGCGGTCGGCGGCGGTGTGCACGGCGCGGATGCGCCGCCAGGCCGCGTTCTCGCCCGCGCCGAGGTAGGTGCGGGCGTAGGAGCCGAGGTCGGTCTGGTAAACGGCCAGCGCCGGTATCCGCAGCCGGAGCGCGGCGGTCATCCCGCGCGCGCCCAGCACGAAGGGGCTGGCGAGGTGGACGACGTCGCTGTGGTGGGAGGTGATGGCGGCGGCGAGCTTACGGCTGGGCAGTGCGACCCGGACCTGCGGATAGCCGGGCAGGGGCAGGGAGGGGATACGGACGACGGGGTACGGATGCGACCGGTCGAGCTCCCCTTGGCTCTCGGGTGGCCCGCCGGCCGTGGCGGGCGGTGGGCCTCCGGGGGGACCCGCCGGTGCGATGACCAAGGGGTGATGACCACGGCGGTGGAGATGGTCGGCCGTCTGCAGCGTGCAGTGAGCGACGCCGTTGATGTCGGGTGGGAAGGATTCAGTCACGATGGCGACACGCATACCGGTGTTGTCGGCGTACGAAGGGTGGCTCCGGCATCGTGCACGTTTCGCGCCGTAGAACGTCCCATGAGCGTTGGCCTTCGCGCTCCCCGGGTCCTCCTCAGCACCCCGGCGAGATCACATCAAACCCGCATAAACCCGCCTCAATGGCCGACCGGTCACTCGGCGCGAAACTGTCGCCCGGGTGAACACCCTGTTCGGGTGACGCGGAGGTACGGAGGGTGACGATCCCTTCACCCTCCCGGGGAAGACGCCTCTGCCGCCTCCGAGGTTGCGCGCCCCGGCGCGAGATCGCGCTGCGGGGCGGCCGGCCGGATCAGAAGTCCGGGGTTTCGGGCCCGATGCGGCTGCGGACGGCCGTCTGGACCTCGGCCTCCTCCGCCGGGTCGGCGGCCAGCCGGCGGAGCTGTTCGACGACGCGGGTGTCGGCGGTGGCGGCGTGCCGGGCGGCGAGTTCGCGGGTGCTCTCCTCGCAGTCCCAGAGGCATTCGACGGCGAAGCCCGCCGCGAAGGACGGATCGGTGGCGGCCAGCGCGCGGGCGGCGCGGCCGCGCAGGTGCGAGGAGGCCGTCTCGCGGTAGACATGGCGCAGTACGGGCGCGGCGCAGGTGATCGTCAGGCGCCCGGCGCCGTCGACGAGCGTCCACAGGATCTGGGCGTCCGGGCCCTCGGCCCGGACCGTGCGGCGGAGGGCGGCGAGCACGAGCGGGGTGTCGTACTGTCCGCCGCGGCAGGAGAGCATCGCGGCCGCCGCGTCGCCGAGGGCGTCGGGGCGGTGGGCCCAGACGCGGGCCCGGTCGAGGGCGGAGATGCTGCGCATGCGTTCGAAGGCGGAAAGGGCCGCCTGGGAGACCAGCTCCGAGGCGTCCGGCTCGGTCACGGCCGCCTCGATCAGGTCGAGCACCTCGGGGTCGCCGATCTCCGCGAGATGCCGCAGCGCGGCGGTGCGGGCGGCGTCGGGGGCCGACGCGGCGGCGGCGAGGAGTTCGGGCCGGTCCTCGGGTCCGGCGACGGCGGCCAGGCAGCGGGCCGCCGCGTCGGGGCGGCGGGCGTCCGGCTTCAGATCGTGCTCCCGCTGGGCCCACAGCAGGATGTCGTGGACGCTCCATCCGGGGCGCGGTCCCGAGGGCCGCATCTGGCGCTGCCACCGGTCGAAGGCGCCCTGCTCCGCCGCCGCGCGCACCCGCGGTCCGTGGTGCGGGTCGCCGGCCCACAGCCGCCAGGGCCGGGGCTCGTAGGCGCCGCGTACGACGGCGGCCAGCTCGGCGTCGCCCTCGGAGGTCTCGGGGAAGCGGGCGAGGACCGCGGGGGCCAGGCCGCGCAGCCCGGGGTCGTCGTCGCGCAGGGCCAGCTCGTCGAGGGCCCATTGCCAATTGCTGCCGGCCGCGGTGTAGCGGCGCAGCAGCCGCAGGGCGTCCGCCCTGCCGTAGGCGGCGAGGTGGCCGAGGACGGAGAGGGCGAGCCCGGTGCGCGCCTCGTCGTCGTTGACCAGGTCGTCGGGGTGGAACAGATGCTGTTCGATTTCGTCGAGCTCGGCGTCGAGGTCCAGGCAGAGCCTGGCGTAATAGAGCGAGCGGTTCTCGACCTGCCAGTCACGGCGGGGGTCGCGCAGCACACAGTGGTGCAGTGCCGCGAGCGCCTCGGCCCGCGGCGCGGCGAGGGCATGCAGGGTCCCGTCGCCGCGGCCTCGCTGAAGGAGGCCGAGCAGGGTGCCGCTGGGCGCTATGTCTGGATCGAACATGAGGTCAGCATCCGGTGCGGGAGGTTCGCTGGCAACGGGATTTCCGTCGATCGGCATTCTTGCCGATGTCCTGGCGCCGTATGCCTGATGAACGGCGTGGGACTGAGGGACTCCCGAGCGCCGCAGCCTACCCGGAATCGCGCCCTCCGCCGATTCCCGCCCGATATGCCCCCGGAAGGCCATCGGCATATGCCGCAAGCACCACCGGATCGGGTATTGCCAAACCGCTTACGGGATGTCGCAGCCTGTGCAAGAGTCGTTACCGGTCCCTCCCCCCTCAAGACCCGGCCGCGCCGCGCCCGTATCGGAGAACGTCATGCCGTCCCCCCGCTCCGCGGACCATCCCGCCGTTCCACCTCCCCAGCGTGACACGGTCGACGCCCTCATCTCGCAGACCCAGCGGCTCCGCGGCGGGCTCGACGCCGTCCGCCGCGACACCGTCGCGGATCTGGGCGGTACGGACGACGCGCAGGTGCGCTGGCAGCGAGCACTGTGCGAGCTCGCCGTCCACCAGCTGGACGATCTGGGCCGGCATCTGGGCGAGCTGCGCGAGGGACTGCTCGCCGATCCCCCCAGGACGGACGAGGGGACCGAAGCCGACGCGACGGGGACGGACGGGGGGACGGAAGCCGACCCGACGGGGACGGCCGGGGGGACGGAAGCCGACCCGACGGGGACGGCCGAGGCCCCGGCCGGGAGCGCTGCCACCGGCCGCGGTTCGCTGCTGAGCCGGGTCGGCAGCGCCGAGTGGAACCTCCTCTCCGACGGGGTCACCTGGTCCGACGAGCTGTGCCGGATCTTCGGCCGCGACCCCGGTGACGGCGGGCTCACCCTCGACGAGCTGCCCTCCTGGGTCTTCTCCGAGGACCAGCCGATCCTGACCGCGATGGTCACGGACTGCCTGGTGGACGGAAAGCCGATCGACGGCGAGTTCCGCGTCGTGCGCGCGGACGAGGTGGTGCGCACCATCCATATGGCGGGCGAGCCGGTGCTCGACACCGACGGCAGCACCGCCTCCATGTGGGCCGTGCTCCGGGACGTGAGCGAGCTGCGGCGTAGCGAACGGGCGGTGCGCGAAAGCCGGGACACCCTCAGCCACCAGCGGCGGATCGCGCGGACCGAGCGCCGGCTGGCGGTGGAGGTGCAGGAGGCCGTGCTGCCGCCGTGGCGCGGCTCCCTCCGGCTTCCGGCCGGCGACGGCCTTCCGGGCGCCGGACCGGTGGCCGACGGCGCCGCCCTCGACCTCGCCGCCCACTACCTCCCCTCCGAGTCCAGCGCCCAGATCGGCGGCGACTGGTACGACGCGCTCGAACTGCCGGACGGACGGACCCTGCTGAGCGTCGGCGGCCTCACCGGCCATGGTGTGACCGCGACCTGCGGCATGGCCATGCTGCTCGGCGCGGTGCGCGGCATGGCGGTGGCCGGGATCGAGCCGGGCCCGCTGATGGGGCGGCTCAACCAGTTGCTCGCCGTCTCCTCCCAGCCCGCGCTGGTCGGCGCCGCCTGCGGGCAGTACGACCCGCGCACCCGCACCCTGGTGTGGGCGCAGGCCGGACACCCCGCCCCGCTGCTCTTCCGCGACGGGACGGGGCGCCCGCTGCGCTCTTGCGACGGCGTGCTGCTCGGCGCCACGACGGGCGCCGCGTATACCCAGTCCGAGGAGCGGCTGGAGCCGGGCGATCTGCTGGTGCTGCACACCGGACGGCTCGCCCGGGACGCCGAGGGCGCCACCGAGCGGCTGCTCGCACTCGCGCCACGGCTGACCGCCGCCCATGGCGCACAGGAGTGCGTACGGACCGTGGCCGAGACGTTCGGCGACGAGCCGCGCGAGAACGACGCCTGTGTGCTGATCGCCAGGGTCACCGGTGCCCGCGCATGACGCGGCTTCACGCGTCGGCGTGGCGCGGTGATCGACCCTCGTAAGGCGTTGGCTTCCCGTACGGGTGACTTGTTTCGTGACAGTTGACTCGTCGTAAGGCGTTGCCCCTCGTCGGGCCCCTTGTGGGGCTCGTCAGGGCCTATGAGCCGTGGCCCGGCCGCTAGACGGCCGCGCTCCTGGCGATGGAGCCGGATCCTTTCAGCCCCGCGCCGCCCTTCCCCGCGCCACTCTTCGGCATCACCTGCTGGATCTCCTCACGCAGCTCCCGGATGGCCGGTGTCGTGCTGTACCGCCCGGTGAGCCGGTACATCTCGCGCAGCCGGTCCCAGGTGCGATGCGAGGAGTTCTGCTCGATCGTCAGCAGGGCCAGCCGGGCATAGCGCTCGGCCTGCTCGGGATCGTCGCCGATGAAACAGGCCGAGGCGATGGAGATGTGGTCGAAGATCTGGGACCGCTGGCGCCCGCCCTCCCGCATCCGCAGCGCCTTCTTGGCATGGCTCTCGGCGATGCCCGCCGCCCCCGGCTCGTGCTCGGCGAGGGTGCGGTAGACCAGCCCCTGCATCCCGTACAGATCCGCCTCGTTGAAGAGCTGCATCCAGCTCGGCGCCGGTCCTTCGTCCCGGTCCGAGATGAACAGCTCCTCCGCCTCGCCCAGGGCGCGGCGCACCGCCTGGCCGTGGCCCTTGGACGCCTGCGCCCATGCCTCGATGGTGCAGAACATGGCCCGGGTGCACGGCAGCGCCGCCTCGCCCGCACCGGTCTTGGCCAGCTTCATCAGATCCAGGGCGTCGTCCGGGCGGCCCAGGTGGACCATCTGCCGGGCGGCCCGGGAGAGTGCCTCGCCGGCCCGGGGGCGGTCGCCGCCCTCGCGGGCCGCGTGGGCGGCGATGACGAAGTACTTCTGGGCGGTGGGCTCCAGGCCGACGTCATGGGACATCCAGCCGGCGAGCACCGCCAGATTGGCCGCCACCCCCCACAGCCTGCGCTGCAGATGCTCGGGGTGGCGATAGGCGAGCATCCCGCCCACCTCGTTGAGCTGGCCGACCACGGCCTTGCGCTGGAGCCCGCCGCCGCGGGCCGCGTCCCAGGCGCGGAAGACCTCGACCGAGGTCTCCAGGGCGTCGATCTCCTGGGAGCCCACGGGGGCGGCCTCATAGCGGTCGAAGCCCACGGGGTCGAGGGACAGGGGATTGTCGGTACGGGGCGCGTCGGTGGCGAGGGTGGGGTCGGAGAGCAGAAACTCGCTCATGGCTCCGGTGATGGCGGATCCTGCGGCGAGCGCGGCGCCCGCACCCACCAAGCCGCGTCGGTTGAACATAAGGTCCATTCCCGTGAATTCGGTGAGGACCGCGGCCGTGGACTCGGGCGGCCAGAGCAGCCCGTCGGCGGGCTGTCCCTTTCCCGAGCGCCCCCCTCGTCCGAACCCGAGGTCCTCAGTGGTCACGACTCGACCGAGACGCTCGGTGAACAGGGCCGCCAGCACCTTGGGCACGGGATCGCGCGGCGTCTCGCCGGTGTCGATCCAACGCCGCACCCGCGAGGTGTCGGTCGCCAGTTGCGGATGGCCCATGGCCGCCGCCTTCCGGTTCACGAGCCTCGCGAGCTCCCCCTTGGACCATCCGGCGAGGCCGAACAGGTCCGCAAGACGGGTGTTGGGTTCCCTCGTCACGTCAAGCCCCCAGGTTCCTCGGCTGACTTGACAGTAACGGTCCCGTCACGAGCCGTGCGACTATTCGCCAGGGTTCGCCAGGGTCCGCCAGATGGTGTGCCACCCGCACAGGGGTGTGATGTAGGAGTGCGTTACCCGGCCCCGTGGCGGATCGAGCTGAACCGACCGCATTCCCCAGGGTGCGGCCCCGCCTGGGGGCCGGGTGCGTACGCAACTCGTCGGCACACGAAGGGATCTGTATCGCCCATGTACGCAGCGTCGTCCTCCGTGTCCGCCCCGCCCCGGCCGTACCGGCGCCCGCTGCCCGGCTCTGGGCCGTACCTCGATCCCGCCCACGGCGGCCGGGCCCGGCGGACCGCCGCCCCCGGCACGGTGCCGCCTCGCGGGAGACTCGACTTGTCCGGTCCACAGGGTGCGCAGCTCCGCACCGCGATCACCTCGGTCCATCGCATCTGTCCGGAGTTCAACCCGGTGCAGGTGCTGCGGCGCAGCGGACGGTCCGTGCTCCTGATCGGGGCGACCGGGCGCAGCACCGCGGTGGCCAAGTGCCTGCTGGACCACTCCCCCGCGTGGGCCGAGCGGTTCCGCCGGGAAATAGCGATGTACCGCACGTTCGTCCGCCAGCGTCCGCCGGTGCGGGTGCCCCGGCTGATCGCCGCCGACCCGGACAACTGCGCGCTGGTCATCGAGCGGATGCCCGGGCGGATCGCGGCCGCGCAGCGCCACCCCACCGAGCCCCCGCCGCGCGCCGATCTGGGGGCGGTGCTGGGCGCGATCCGCAGGGTCAACCAGTGGCGGCCGCCCGCCAATCTGTTCGACGCCCCCATCGACTACGCCGCCCGGCTGACCCGCTATCACGAGCTCGGGCTGCTCACCGACCGGGACATGGGCGATCTGCAGAAGCTGCTGCGCGGCGTCTCGCACGCCTGGGGGCGGCAGACCCCGGCACAGTTCTGCCATGGCGACGCCCTGTTGAACAATGTCCTGCTGTCCCCCGCGGGCCCGGTGCTCCTCGACTGGGACCACGCGGGCTGGTATCTGCCCGGCTATGACCTGGCCACGCTGTGGACGGTGCTGGGCGACGCCCCTGTCACCCGCCGCCAGATCAGCCAGTTGGCGCAGGCGGCGGGCCCGGCCGCGCGGGACTCCTTCCTGGTGAATCTGATGCTGGTGCTGACGCGGGAGATCCGCCAGTACGAGACCGCGGTGCAGCGCACCATGCACGATCCCGCCCCCGTGGTGCCGGGCGCGGTCCCGGCCGGTGAGGAGCAGCGGCTGTTGCTGCGCCGGCTGCATGACGACTGCGCGCTGGCTCGGCGCGCGGTGCGGGCGGCGGTCGGCACCCGCTGAGCGGAGGCGGATGGCGGCAGGGGCGCGTCACCGGTCTGGACCGGTGACGCGCCGCAGTCGGGCTGACATGCGAACACGCGTCTGGGTGACGGCGATTGACGTCACGCCTGGCAGCGCATATCTCTAAGTGGCTCGGCCCGGCCCGCTTGAGGAGGCTGCAATGCCAGAATCCGCACAGGACAGCGCCCACGACGCGAACAGAACCCCGTCCGGCCCCACCCGGAGAACCACACTGCGGACCGCGGGAGCCGCGGCGTCCGCCGCCCTTCTGCTCCCGCTGGTCTCGGCGACACCCGCCGCCCATGCCGACCAGCCACGGGCCGACGGTCCTCCTGCCGACGGCGGCGCCCTGCAGCGCGCCTTCACTGCCGCGGCCGCCGAATACGGCGTTCCGCTCAGCGTGCTCCTCGGCGTCTCGTATCTCCAGTCGCGCTGGGACGGCCACCGAGGCGCGCCCAGCGTCACCGGCGGCTACGGGCCCATGCATCTCACCGACGCCCACACCGCCCTGCTCACCGCCCCGCACCACAGCCAGGGCACCGAGGACGCGCGCGGCGATCTCGCCCGGCCCCTGAGGGTCCCCAAGGCCACCGTTCCCGAGCCCCGGCAGCTACCCGCCCGGCTGCGCACCCTCGGCCGGGCCGCGGAGCTCACCGGGCTGTCCGCGGAGGCGCTGCGCGGCGATGAGAGCGCCAATGTGCGCGGTGGCGCGGCCCTGCTGGCCGCCACGCAGAAGCGGCTGGGGCTGCCGCCGAGCGAGGACCCGGCCGGCTGGTACGCGGCGGTGGCGGCCTACTCCGGCGCCGATGACGCCACGGCCGCGGCCGCCTTCGCCGACGAGGTGTACAAGGTGATCCGCGGCGGTGCCACACGGACGACCGCCGACGGTGAGCGGGTCTCCCTCGACGCGGCGCCCGCTCTCGCGCCGGACACCCGGCAGTTGCGGACGCTCGGTCTGCCGTCCCGTGCCCGGGATCCGCATGTCGAGGCCCCCAAGGATGTGTCCTGCGAGTGGATCCCGGCGCCCTACGAGGAGTTCGGGGAGAACGACTACGGCAACCACGACCTGGGCGACCGTCCCACCTCGCAGTCCATCGACTACATCGTCATCCATGACACCGAGGGCTCCTGGGACACCACCATCAAGCTGGTCCAGGACCCCACCTATGTGTCCTGGCAGTACACCCTGCGCTCCTCCGACGGGCACATCGCCCAGCATGTGCCGCTCAAGGACGTGGCCTGGCACGCGGGCAACTGGTACGTCAACGCCAAGTCCATCGGCCTGGAGCACGAGGGATTCCTGACCGCTCCGGACGCCTGGTACACGGAGGCGATGTACCGCTCCTCGGCGCGGCTGGTGCGCTATCTCGCCAAGCGGTTCGACATTCCGCTGGACCGCCAGCACATCCTGGGCCATGACAATGTGCCCGGCACCACCACCGCCACCATCGCGGGCATGCACACCGACCCCGGCCCCTACTGGGACTGGGCGCACTACTTCACCCTGCTCGGCGCGCCCTTCCGGCGCACCGCGGGCTCCTCCGGCGGCCTGGTCACCATCCGCCCCGACTACGACACCAACCGGCCCGTCTACACCGGCTGTGAGACGGCGGGCCAGGCGTGTGCCCCGCACGGCTCGGCCGCGGTGCGGCTGCACACCGCGCCGCGTGCGGACGCCCCGCTGGTCAAGGACATCGGGCTGCGTCCCGACGGCTCCGACTCGACGACCGGGGTCAATGACACCGGCGCCCGCGCCACCACCGGGCAGCAGTTCGCGGTCGCGGGCCGTGAGGGCGACTGGACGGCGATCTGGTACCTCGGCCAGCGGGCCTGGTTCCAGGACCCCGAGCGGCGGCCGACGGCGGTGAGCGCCAAGGGGCTTGTGGTGACGCCCAAGGCCGGGGCGAAGGAGGTTCCGGTGTACGGCCGCGCCTATCCGGAGGAGGGGGCGTATCCGGAGGGTGTGCCGGTGCAGGCGGTTTCGCCGCTGCCGTACAAGCTGCTCGCCGGGCAGTCCTATCCGCTGGGGCTGCGGACGCGGGGCGAGTATCTGTGGGCGCCCACCTTCGATCCGGCCGGTCACAAGGTGGTGCGCGGCCAGGACGTGTACTACCAGATCCAGTTCGGGCACCGGGTGGCGTTCGTCCGGGCCGCCGATGTGACGGTCCGGCGCTCGGGGAAGTGAGCCTGGCGGGCCGTCAGTCCGCAGCGGGAGAGTGGTAGAGGGGCCATCCGGGGGCCGTGAGCGACCGTGTCGGCCGTGTGCCGTACGGGCGGGTCACGGCCCCTCGGCGGGACTCCTCAGCGCTGCTGGAACATCTCCGCGGGCAGCGGCTTGAGCAGCCGGTACAGATCGTCGGTGATCGGCCGGTCCCAACTGGCGATGGTGACGAGCACACCGTCGCTGCGGTCGAACTGGGCGCAGGAGATCCGGCCCTCGGAGAGCTTGATCCGGCGGACGATGAGGAGGTTGTCCTCATGCATGACCGGGCTGTCCTCGGTGTCCACCACATGCACCGGCTCGTCGTTCCCGAGGGCCGCCAGAAGCTGGGTGACTTCGAACGGCGGCTGGCCCTCCGCGACCTCCCGGGCCGGGGATCCCTCGGGCAGATTGCCGATGATCATCGCCGGGCCGCGGCCGCCGAACAGGTCGTAGCGCAGGAAGACGCCCTGGCAGGTGCCGTCCGGAGCGGGCAGCAGCCCCGCCCCGAGGTCGCCGGGCCAGTCGCCCGGGTCCATGGCGAGGACATCGAAGTCCGGCCCGGTGGGCGTGGCGGCGCTGCGGCGGCGGAGGAAGGACATGCGGACATGGTACGTGGCCGCGTGCCGGTTACCGTGCCGGGGAGCGGGCGGGCCGCACCCCTCATCCGGGGTCGGGCGCCGGGCGCTGGGGAAGGCCGACGGTGGGGGTGATCAGCCGCTTCGCCAGCCCGGCCCGGTCGGTGCCGACCTTACGGTAGACATCGGAGAGCAGCCGGGCCACCTCACGCTCCTCCAGCCCCGTCGCCTCGCCGATCCGGGCGTCCGGCCAGCCCTCGGCGGCCCGCTCGGCGACGGCCTGCTCCTGCGAGGTCAGCGGGCTGGTGTGAGCGACCCGCAGTTGCATGGGGCGCAGTCCGGCCGCGGACAGCTCGTCGCGGGCCCGGGCCGCGAGCGCGTCGGCCCCGCAGCGCACCGCCCCCTCCAGACCGCGGTAGAGCCGGTCGCCGGCCTCCTGGGGCAGGCCGATACGGCGCAGCGCGGCGCCGTGGTCGACCAGCGCCACGGCCAGGTCGTAGGCGGCCGGTGACCGCATCAGATGGCTGACGGCCTCGGCCAGCAGTTTGATCCGGTCCGGGCCCTGGGTCACGGTGGCCGCGGTGTGCAGCGACTTACCGATCGCGGAGTGGGTGCCGAACTGACGGGCGCGGCGCACCGCGTCGTCGGCGACCTCGACGGCCTGCGGGGGATCGGTCAGCGCGAGGGCCTGGGCGAGGTGGGGCTGCCAGGGGCACCAGGCGGGGTTGCGCATCCCGCGCCCGTCCATGCGGCGGCCGACCTCGGTGAGCTGGTGCCGGGCCTCGCGGTGGAGATTGGCGGCCAGCAGCAGCTCACCGCGGACCGCCGGTACGTCGGGGCAGAGCGTGGCCTGCGGAAGGGTCTCGCCACGGTGCCCGGCCGCGAACTCCTGCGCCTCGCGGACCCGGCCCTGGCAGATCAGCGTTCCGATGAGGGTGCCGACCGCGGTCCAGTGCGCGGGGGTCGAGGAGCCCACCAGATCGGCGATCCGCATCCCCTCCCGGGCCAGTTCCTCCGCCTCGCCGAGCGCGCCGCGGCGCAGACGGGCGTAGCCGAGAAGAGTGAAGCCGAACGCCAGATGGGAGCCGCGCCAGCCCTTGCGCTCGCATTCGGCGATGCCCTTGTTGAACAGCTCCTCGGCGCGCCCGGGCTGGTCGCAGTGGAGGAAGACCAGGGCGACCAGGATCGGCACCTCGAAGCCCCAGTCGTCATCGGTCCAGCTGAGGCCGTCGCCGAGGGCCTCCTCCGCGTAGTGCAGTGCGGTGGCGACCGGCTCTCCGCGCGTCATCGCGTCCCAGGCGCGCAGTCCCAGCAGATAGCGCTCGGCCATGCCGCGGCCGGTGAGATGGTCCGCGAGCCGGGCGAGCCGCCGGGAACGGGCGGGCGACTCCTTCTCGTCGGCGCGGAACATGTTCCACATCAGCTGCTCGGTCTGCATCCGCAGCCGGGTGCGGGCGCTGGTGGCCCGCCCGATCTCGGCGGCGACGACCTGGGCGGCCTCCTCCATATGGCCGCTGTGGCCGTATGCCTGGGCGAGCCGGTAGGTGATCGCCTCGCGCAGGTCGGGGCCGAGCGCGGGCTCCTCGAGCGCGGCCCGCAGATGGTTGACGGTGACGTCGGGCTCGGTGAGCTGGGCGGCGCAGCCCAGCTCGTACAGCACGGCGGGGCGCTCCTCCAGGGCGGGTGGTTCGCGCAGCGCCCGGGCCAGACAGCGGCGCCCGGCGTCGGGGGCTCCGGCGCGCAGATACTCCCGGGCGGCGGCCCGCAGATGGTGCACCACCCAGGGATCACCTTCGGGGTGCATTTCCAGCAGATGCCGGCCGGCGGCCGCGGAGCCCAGGCCCGCGCCGAGCACCACGGTGGCGGCCTGGCCGTGCATGGCCACCCGCAGGGCGCCGGGGATGGCCTGGTAGACGGCGGTGGCGATGAGCGGGTGGAGGTATTCGAGGGGCCGGGTGGCGTTTCCGGGGCGCGGCGGGGCCAGGATCCGCGCGTCGACGAGCCGCGCCACCACATCGGCGGCCTCGGTCTCGCTGAGCCCGGCGACATTGGCGGTCAGCGCCGGGGTGGCCTCGATGCCGAGGACGGCGACGGCCCAGGCGAGGCGGACGGCGGCGGTGCCGAGGCGGGTCAGCCGGTCGTTGAGCCCGCTGTCCTTGGCCGAGGAGACCAGTTCGCGCAGCGCGGGCAGGTTCTCCGACTGCGGTTTCAGCCGGCGGTCGCGGATCTTGGCGGTGAGCTCGGTGATCTCCCAGGGGTTGCCGCCGGTCATCGCCCAGCACTCGCGGCAGAACGCCTCGTCGGCGTGGTCCCCGAGGACCTCCCGGACGATCCGCCCGACTCCGCTCGGGGTCAGCGGAGCCAGCACATGGGGACGTGATCCCTGGCGCTCGACAAGCGCCCGTATCACGGCGACGTCGGCGGTCAGGCCCTCCGGGCGGTAGCCGACGGCGAGCAGCAGGGGCAGGTCCGCGGTGCGGGAGGCGAACCGGGTCAGCCAGTCCAGCGATTCGGGGTCGGCCCAGTGGACATCGTCGAGGATCATGACGACCGGGGCGTGTTCCACGGCGAAGCGGGTCACCAGCCAGTCGAGGCCGTCGCGGACGCCCTGCGGATCGGGTGCGCCGCCGTTGCCCGAGACCACCAGGCCGACCGCGGGCGCGACGATGTCGTACCAGGCGCCGAGGATCCTGCGGTGCTCGTCCTCGCCGGTCGCCGCGAGCACCGGCTGGAAGAGCTGACGCACCACATGGAAGGCCGCGCCCTGTTCATGTTCACCGCCACGGGCCCGGAGCACGGTGCAGCCGCGTGCGCCGGCCCTCCGGCGCGCCTCGCCGAGCAGCGCGGTCTTGCCGACGCCGCCGGGGCCCTCGAAGGCGATCACTGCGCCGCCGCCGGTCTCGGCCCGATCGGCGGGTTCCGTCCCGCACAGCTCGGTCAGCGCAGCGTCCAGCGCGCGCAGCTCCCGATCCCGCTCCAGCAGTGTCCGGCGCGTCCGGTCCTGTTGGCTCATGTCCTCCGCCACGTTCTTCCCCTCCGGCAGGTGACGCCGAGCGTAGCGCGGATGGCACGCTCCGTAGCCCCTCAATGGGGGTATTTCCGCCGGGTATTGCCAGTGGCACACGCCAATTCACTGCCTCCTCTATCGATGCCACGTTCCGCACGCGAGGATGACCGGATTCACCGGGTTGGCCAGACGCCGCGCAAGCCTGTGGTAAAGCGGGCTCGGCCGCCCGACCAACGAAGGGGGCGGACACGACGATGCACGCGCACGCTTCGCGACCACAGGCCCGGCAGACGACACTGCTGCGACGGGCGGCCCTGTTCGACTTTCCGGCCTCCGCCGACCTCAGTCCCGGCACCGAGGCGGCCAGGCACCACACCATCCAATGGCTTTCGCGGTTCGGCGTCTTCGAGGGCCATGAGTCCGTCGCGGAGTACGACGCGCTCCGCTTCGACGTGCTGGCGGGCCTGTTCTACCCCCGGGCGACCGGCGCCGACCTGAACCTGGGCAGTGACCTCGTGGGCTGGTACTTCGTCTTCGACGATCAGTTCGACGGGGAGCTGGGCTCCCGTCCGGAGGCCGTGGCCCGGCTGGTGGCGGACGTCATCCGGATCACCGAGGAGGACACGGCCCACGGCAGGGCACAGGACGGCGAAGGGCCGCTCCTGGAGAGCTTCCGCGACCTGTGGCGCCGGATCAGCTCCGGGCGGCCGCAGGTGTGGCGGGACCGCTTCCGCCACCACTGGCTGGAGTACCTGCACTCCTACCACCGCGAGGCCCTGGAGCGGACCGGCGCCCTGCCCGGAGCCGGCGGGGACGCACCGCGCTCGGTGGAGGCCGTGCTGGCGCTGCGGCGTCACTCGATAGGCGTACAGCCCTGTCTCGACCTGAACGAGCCGTTCGGCGGCTACACCCTGCCGCCCGCGCTGCACGGCGGCTTCCCGATGGCGCGGATGCGGGAGGCTACGGACGATGTGGTGGTCTTCACCAATGACATCGCTTCCCTGGACAAGGAACTGGCCGTGGGCGATGTCCACAACAGCGTCATCGTCCAGTGGGAGCGCGCGGGTGGTGAACTGGAGGACGCGGTACGCCATATCGCCGACCTCGCCAACGCACGCTACCGCTGGTTCGAGGAGACCGCGGCCAGGCTGCCGGCGCTGCTCACCGAGGCGGGGGCGGACCCGGGCACCCACCACGCCGTGGGGCGCTATGTGGACGGCATGCGGCATGTGATGACCGGCAATCTGGGCTGGTCGGTGCGGACGGCACGCTACGACGAGCGGGGCACCGAGGCGGTCAGCGGGGGACGGCAGCGGCCCTGGGCCCAGTTGACCGGCGCGGAGGAGCTGATCCGCGCGGGGCGGGGCGCGCCGCTGCCACCGCTGGGCAGCGGCTCGGGCTCCCGGTGACCGGTGCGCGGAAGCCGACGCGTTCGGAGCGCTCTCAGCTCGCGTGGGGCGCTCAGCTCGGGCGGGGCGCCCACCTCGTATGGAGCGCTCAGCTCGCGTAGAGCTGCTCGATCTGCGCGGCGCACATCTTGTAGATCGCGTCGCGCCGCAGTTTGAGCGAGGGCGTCAACAGCCCGTCCTCCACGGTGAATTCCTTCGGGAGGATACGGAAGGCCCTGATCGACTCCGCCCTGGACACCGAGAGGTTCGCCGTGGAGACCGCCTGCTGGATCTCCGCGTGCAGCGCCTTGTTCGCCGACGCGTGCTCCCGGCCGACCGGAAGCCGCGCGCCGACGACCTGGTGCCAGCGTGCCAGCATCTCGGCGTCCAGGGTGATCAGCGCCCCCACGAAGGGCCGGTTGTCGCCCACCAGGACGCACTGCGAGATCAGCGGATGCGCCCGCAGCCGCTCCTCCAGGGGCAGGGGGGAGACGCTCTTACCACCGCTGGTGATGATGATGTCCTTCTTACGGCCGGTGATGGTGAGATAGCCCTCGCCGTCGAGGAAGCCGAGGTCTCCGGTGTGCAGCCAGCCGTCGCGCAGCGCGGCCCCGGTGGCCTTTGGATCGTCCAGATAGCCCCCGAAGACGGTGCCGCCGCGCACCCATATCTCGCCGTCCGGGGCGATGCGCACCGTCGTGCCCGGCATCGGGCGGCCCACCGTGCCGTGCCGGGGACGGCCGGGCGGCTGTGCGGTGATCGCCGCCGTGGTCTCGGTGAGGCCGTAGCCGTTGTAGACGGTGATCCCGGCGCCGGCGAACGTCAGCCCCAGCTCCCGGCTGAACGGTGAGCCACCGGTGACCGCGTAGCGCACCCGGCCGCCCAGGACGGCTCTCAAGCGCCGGTAGACCGTCCGGTCGAAGACGGCGTGCGTGGCCCTGCGCCCCGGGCCCGGTCCCTTCCCGCCACCCTGTGACTGCTGCTCGACGGCCGCGGCGTAACGCACCGCCGTGGCCATGGCCTTGTGGAAGACCACGCCCCGGCCCGCGTCCTGGGCGGCGGTCCGCGCGGCTCCCAGGATCTTCTCGAAGATGTAGGGCACCGCGAAGACGCAGGTCGGGCGGAAGCTCTGGAAGGACGGCAGCAGGGCGGACGGGGTGAGCTCGGGTTCATGCCCCATGAGGATGCCGCCCCGCACACAGAGCACCTGGACCATCAGTCCGTAGATATGCGCCAGCGGGAGGAAGGCGAGGATGGCGGGCTGCACCCCGGGCTCGGCGAACAGCCCGCTCCAGCCCGCGAACAGGGTGTCGCATTCGGCGGCGAGATTGGCGTGGGTGATCAGGCATCCCAGGGGCTGTCCGGTGGTGCCCGAGGTGTAGCAGATGACCGCCGTGCAGCGCGGTTCCACGAGCCACCGCCGCTCGGTGACCAGTTCCTCGTGGACGTCGGCGCCCCGCCGCCACAGCTCCGCCACGCACCCCTGGTCCATCTGCCAGATGGAGCGCAGCCAGGGGAGGGCGTCGCAGACGGCGCCGACCGTCATGGCATGGTCCTCGCCCTCGACCACCACGGCCACGGCCCGCGTCTGGGCCAGGATCCAGCGCACCTGTTCCGCCGAGGAGGTGGGGTAGACGGTCACCACCTGGGCGCCGACCGACCACAGGGCATAGCTGAACAGCGTCCATTCGTACCGCGTCCGCGCCATCAGTGCCACCCGGTCCCCGAACCGCACGCCCTCGGCCAG
Organism: Streptomyces violaceusniger Tu 4113; assembly: GCF_000147815.2. NCBI lineage: Bacteria > Bacillati > Actinomycetota > Actinomycetes > Kitasatosporales > Streptomycetaceae > Streptomyces > Streptomyces violaceusniger. The sequence continues at coordinate 6,567,943 of NC_015957.1, forward strand.
CAGGCCCTTCGCCAGCGCCAGGACCTCGTCCCGGAAGGTCCCGGCGGTCACCGGAGTCCACCGGCCGCGGTCGGCGGCGTCGCGCCGGGCGAGCTGGGCCCTGTCCGGTTCGCGGTCCGCCAGTTCGTAGACCGAGTCCGCGAGCCCGCCCGCGCGCAGCGGTTCCACCGTGTGAGGGAGACTGAATTCGCGCACGACACCCCCTGTTTTCGGCCGACTTGCCGCCCCGCGCAACGGGGAAGTGGGAGGGAAAACTACCGGCCGGGGCCGGGGCTGCATAGAGCGGTGGACGATTCTGTTCCCGCCCGCGGAGGCCTGGTGCGACCTGCCGGTGTTACCGTGAGTCACCCTCACGTTTCCACACGGAAAGTGATGAGGTCGTGAACCTTCGATGAACGCTTGGGAAATCAGACTCCGTCGGCGTGTCCGGCGACGCGCGGATCCACCCGGGCGTTCCGCGTCCTGATTCTGGCCGATAACGCACGCACCGCCGTGGGCCGGGCGCCGCGGGGCCGGGGCCACGGCGTGCTCCTCCGAGGGGCGACATGCCAGGGGCGGGCGGGTCCGGCCGGACCTGCCCGCCGCTGATCGGCGATCCCGGTTCAGGTGAGGTCGAACTCGCCCTCACGCGCGCCCAGGACGAACGCACGCCACTCGGCCGGGGTGAAGACCAGCGCCGGGCCCTCGGGACGACGGCCGTGGCGCATCGCGATGAAGCCCTCGACGAAGGCGATCTCCACATCGCCCACACCCTGGCTACTCGACTGCCACTGGGCGCCCGAGAGATCGAGATCGGGCTTCTCTGCGCTTCCTGTCAGTGGCTGTGCGGTGGTGGTGGTGTCGGCCACGTCAGCTCATCCTCCCGGATCGTCGTCCGCGCCCCACCCTAGCGATCGTGACCGGTGCCGCACAGGCCACGAAAGAAGGACTAAGGAGGAGACTCAATCGGCGGGCGGCGTGTCCGCGACCACCCACATCGAGAAGAACTGCGAGCCCCCGCCATAGGCGTGGCCGAGCGCCTTACGGGCTCCGTCGACCTGGTGTTCGCCCGCCCGTCCGCGCACCTGGAGCGCGGCCTCGGCGAACCGCAGCATCCCGGACGCGCCGATGGGGTTGGTGGACAGCACCCCGCCCGAGGGGTTGACCGGAAGCTCGCCGTCGATCTCGGTCACCCCCGACTCGGTGAGCTTCCAGCCCTCGCCCTCGCCCGCGAAGCCCAGGTTCTCCAGCCACATGGGTTCGTACCAGCTGAAGGGCACATACATCTCCACCGCGTCGATCTCCCGGCGCGGATCGGTGATCCCGGCCTGGCGGTAGACGTCGGCCGCGCAGTCCCGGCCCGCTCTCGGCGAGACGCAGTCCTTCCCCGCGAAGAGCGTCGGCTCGCTGCGCATCGCGCCGCCGTGCATCCAGGCGGGCGGATACGGGGCGCGGTCCGCGCCGGCCCGGTCGGTGAGCACCATGGCGCAGGCGCCGTCCGAGGAGGGGCAGGTCTCCGAGTAGCGGATGGGGTCCCACAGCATCGGGGACGACCGCACCTTCTCCAGCGTCAGATCGTGCTCATGCAGATGCGCGTAGGGGTTGCGCAGGGCGTTGCGGCGATCCTTGTAGGCCACGAGGGCGCCGATACCGGAGGGCGCGCCGGTGCGCCGCATGTACGCCCGTACGTGCGGGGCGAAGAAGCCGCCCGCCCCGGCCAGCAGCGGCTGCTGGAAGGGGATGGGCAGGGACAGCCCCCACATGGCGTTCGACTCCGACTGCTTCTCGAAGGCGAGGGTGAGCACGGTCCGGTGGACACGGGCCGCGATCAGGCCCGAGGCCACCAGCGCGGTGGAGCCGCCGACCGAGCCGGCGGTGTGCACGCGCAGCATCGGCTTGCCCACCGCGCCGAGCGCGTCGGCGAGGTACAGCTCGGGCATCATGACGCCCTCGAAGAAATCGGGCGCCTTGCCGATGACGACGGCGTCGATGTCCGCCCAGGTCAGCTCGGCGTCCTCCAGGGCCCGTACGGCGGCCTCCCGGACCAGCCCGGCGAGGGAGACGTCCCGGCGTGCGGCGGTGTGCTTGGTCTGGCCGATCCCGACGACGGCCACCGGCTCCTTGGTCACAGGACATCCCCTTCCAGGACCGCCACCAGGTTCTGCTGCAGACACGGGCCCGAGGTGGCATGGGCGAGGGCCCGGTCGGCGGCGCCGCGGTGGATGGCGGCGGCGGCCTCGCCGAGGCGGATCAGCCCGGCGGCCATCATGGGGTTGGCGGCCAGCGCTCCGCCGGACGGATTGACGCGTACGCCCTCCCCCAGCCCCGGCCCCAGCTCGCGGCGGAGGATCAGCTCCTGCGAGGTGAACGGCGCATGCAGCTCGGCCAGGTCGGCGGGAGCCTCGAAGGCGCCCGCGCGCTCGGCGGCGAGCCGGGTGGACGGGGAGCGGGTGAGGTCCCGTACGCCGAGGCTGTGCGCCTCGGTCCGGTGGTCCATGCCGCGGATCCAGGCCGGGCGGTGGCAGAGCCGGCGCGCGGTGTCCCCGGCGGCGAGCACGACGGCGGCCGCGCCGTCGCCGACCGGCGGGCAGTCGTGGCGGCGCAGCGGCCGCACCAGATACGGGTCGTCCAGGAGAGCCTCGGGCGGCGGTGAACCGGTCACCTGCGCATGCGGATTGTCCTCGGCCGCGGTCCGGCTGCGCGCGGCGACCGCGGCCAGCGCCCGCTCGTCGGCGCCGCTGTCCTCCGCGTCGAGCAGCGCCCGGGCCTGGAGGGCGGCGAGGGAGACCGAGTCCGGCCACAGGGGCGCCACGTAGTACGGGTCGAGCTGGCGGGTCAGGACCTCCCGGAGATCACCGGGTGAGGACTTGCCGTAGGAGTAGACGAGCGCGGTCTCCGCCTCCCCCGTCAGCAGCCTCGTCCATGCCTCGTACAGCGCCCAGGCGCCGTCCATCTCCACATGGGACTCCGAGATCGGCGGCCAGGCGCCGACGCCGTCGAGGGCCATGGTGAAGGAGAAGGCCCGGCCCGCCAGATAGTCGGAGGAGCCGGAGCAGGTGAAGTCGATCTCGCCCGCCTGGAGTCCGACCGCGTCGAGCACCTCATGGAGGACGGGCATCAGCATCTCGACCTCGGAGACCTCCGCGCTGTCGCGTCGGTGATCGCTCTGGCCGAAGGCGACGATGGCAACCTCTCGCATCTACAACAGCTCCTTGTAGGTGTCGTAGTCGGCGTCGGGTTCGCCGGTGGGGCGGTAGTGGTCGGGGTAGCGGCTGGCCTCGCTCCATACGGGCTCCACGCGCAGCCCCATGCGCACCTGGTCGTAGGGGATGCCGCCGACGCGCCCGTGGAGGGCCAGACCGGCGCCGTCCAGGGCGATATGGGCGTAGACGTACGGCACTTCGATATCGAGGTTGCGGGCCTTGATGTTCACGATGCAGAAGGTGGTGACCGTGCCGCGCGGGCCGACCTCCACCTGCTCGTCGGTGGCGACCCCGCAGGTGGGGCAGGCGCCCCGGGGCGGGACGTACACCTTGCGGCAGGACGGGCAGCGCTCCCCTTGGGTGGTGCGGCCGGCGAGGGCCTTCAGATAGCGCGACTGGGCGCGGCCGGGTGCGTAGGTGTAGTCGAGGCGGGCGGGGGCCACGATGCCGGTGACGGGGTCGGTGAACTCCCCGTTGTGCGGCACGGCTTCGCCGCCCTCGGCGCCGTCGTACGGCTCGAAGCAGGCGATGTCGGTGATGGCGCCCACGCGCTCCCCGGCCCAGCGGATCCGCACCCGCATACCGGTGCGCACCGCGTCGGGGCCGGGTGCGTCGACGGCGTGGAGGAGGGCGGTGTCCGCGCCGTCCAGCCGCACCAGCACCCAGGCGAAGGGGGTGTCCAGGGGCTGGCCGCGGCGCGGCGCGGGGTTCCAGGCCCAGGTGGTGACGGTGCCGGTGGGGGCGACCTCGACCAGGTCGGACAGCTCGTCGGCGGTGACCGGGTCGTATTCGACGGGCGGCATCAGCACCCGGCCGTCGGTGGTGCGTACGCCGAGCACGGTGCGTTCGCGCAGTCCGGTGAGGAAGGCGCTCTGCACCGGTCCGAGGGAGCGGGTGAAGGGGAACTCGACGACCAAAGGCGCCTGGAGCACCTCGGGTGAGGGAGCCGGGGTCATGGGGGGTGCGTCTCCTTCCGCGCGGCCGGCGTGGGGCGGCGGCCTGAGGTGTTGGGGGATCACGCCCGGCGGTAGACCGGCGGCCGCTTCTCCGTGAAGGCTTTCGAACCCTCCTTGGCGTCGGCGGTGTCGAAGACCGGCCAGCCGCGTTCGAGTTCGGACTTCAGGCCGTCGGATTCGGTCATCTCGGCGGTCTCGTAGACGGACGCCTTGACCGCCTCGACGGCGAGCGGACCGTTGGCGTTGATGAGTTCGGCGATCTCCAGGGCCTTCCCCAGCGCCGTGCCGTCCGGGACGACATGGCCGATCAGCCCGATCCGCGCCGCCTCCTCGGCCGGGTAGGGGCGCCCGGTCAGCAGCATCTCCAGGGCATGGGTGCGGGGCAGTTGGCGGGCCAGCCGTACGGTGGAGCCGCCGATGGGGAACAGCCCGCGCCGGACCTCGAAGAGCCCGAAGGTGGCGCCGCGGCCCGCGACCCGGATGTCGGTGCCCTGCAGGATCTCGGTGCCGCCCGCGACACAGGGGCCCTCCACGGCGGCGATCACCGGCTTGCGCGGCCGATGGTGGCGGAGCATCGCCTTCCAGTGCAGATCGGGGTCGGCCGCGAGGCGGTCGCGGACGTGCTGTCCGTCCATCCGGCCGCCGCCCGCGAGCGCCTTGAGGTCCATTCCCGCGCAGAAGGCCCCGCCGGCGCCGGTGAGCACCACGGAGCGCACGGCATCGTCCTCGTCGGCCTCGGCCCAGCCGTCGTACAGCCCGACCAGCATCGGCAGCGACAGCGCGTTCCTGGCCTCTGGCCGGTTCAAGGTGAGCACCAGGGTCGCGCCGACGCGCTCGACGATGAGGTGTTCGGTCCCGCTTGTCACGACGTCCTCCCGTCTCGAGACCTAGAACAGGTTGCAGCAGGGGAAGGCCGACTTCAAGAGAAATCTGATGCTCAGTCAGATTTCTTCGACCGGGGGCCTTCCCACCTCATCCCCGCGCGGCTCTAATGAGCGCCGAGCCGCCGGATCGAGGGGTCAGGAGGAGCCATGGAGTACAACCTTGCCGACCTGTTCGAGTCGATCGTCGACACGGTGCCAGGCAGAGAGGCGCTGGTGTACCTGGACCACCCCGGCACCGGAGCCGAGCGGCGGCTCACCTACGCCCAGCTCGACGCCGCCGCCAACCGGCTCGCCCACCATCTGCGGGACAGCGGCATCGCCCCGGGCGAGCATGTCGGGCTGCATCTGTGCAACGGTGTCGAGTACCTCCAGACCGCCCTGGCCTGCGTGAAGATCCGGGCGGTGCCGGTGAACGTCAACTACCGCTACGTGGAAGAGGAGTTGGTCTATCTCTACCGCGACGCGGACCTGGCCGCGCTGGTCTACGACGCCGAGTTCGGCGAGCGGGTGGCCGCCGCGCTGCCGCACACCGACAGCCTGCGCCATCTGGTGCGGGTCGGCACCGGGGACGGCCCCCGTACGTCCGTGGCGTTCACCGACGCCGAGGCGTCCGGGTCGCCCGAGCGCGGCTTCCCGGCGCGGTCCGCCGACGACCGCTTCATCATCTACACCGGCGGCACCACCGGTATGCCCAAAGGCGTGATGTGGCGGCAGGAGGACCTCTTCTTCTCCGGACTGGGCGGCGGCGCTCCGACCGGCCGGCCCGTCGGGCGCCCGGAGGAGCTGGCCGAGCGGGTGGCCGCGGGCGGCGAGGGGCTGGTCTTCTTCCCCACCCCGCCGCTGATGCACGGCACCTCCACCCTTACCGCCTTCATCGGGTTCAACTTCGGTCAGAAGGTGGTGCTGCACCGAAAGTTCGTGCCCCAGGATGTGCTGAGGACGGTCGAGAAGGAGAAGGTCACCACCGTCTCGCTGGTCGGCGACGCGATGCTGCGACCCCTGGTGGACGCCCTGACCGGCCCCCTCAAGGGCACCGACCTCTCCTCGCTGCTCAGCGTCAGCAGCTCGGGCGCGATCCTGTCGGAGACCGTACGCGCCCAGTTCGCCGAACTCGCCCCGCACACCCTGCTGCTGAACAACTTCGGCTCCTCGGAGTCCGGGTTCAACGGCACGGCCACCGACGACTCCGGCCCCGAGAAGGGCTTCCGGCTGCGCGTCAACGCCCGTACGACGGTGGTGGACCCGGCGACCCTCGCCCCCGTGGCGCCCGGCGAGCCCGGCCGGATCGCCCAGCGCGGACATGTGCCGCTCGGCTACTACAACGACGCGAAGAAGACCGCCGAGACGTTCTTCGAGGCGGACGGGGAGCGCTGGGTGCTGCTCGGCGACATGGCCACCGTCGACGAGCAGGGCGTGATCACCGTTCTCGGGCGCGGTTCGCAGTGCATCAACACCGGCGGCGAGAAGGTCTATCCCGAAGAGGTCGAACAGGCCCTGAAGGCCCATCCGGACGTATACGACGCGCTGGTGGCGGGCGTCCCCGACCCCCGCTGGGGCCATCGCGTCGCGGCCGTCGTCCAGCCCCGGACACAGACGTCCGGGCTCACCGCCGACGCGATCCGCGACCACTGCCGGGAGCGGCTCGCGGGCTACAAGATCCCACGTACGGTCGTCTTCACCGACCGCATCCAGCGCTCCCCCAGCGGCAAGGCGGACTACCGCTGGGCGCGAGCGGTCGCGCAGGAGGCGGACCGGGACACCCCGCACGGCGGCTGAACCGTTGCGCACGGCGGCCAGGGCCTGTCCGACGGATGGTGACGCCTGCGGCGGGCTGCTCCCCACCCCGCCCCTTCCCGCAGCCTCGATATGCGGCTCCGCCGCGTGGTGGGGCTCCGCCCCACACCCCAGGGCCCAACGGGCCTTCCCGAAACCGAGGCTCGCACCAGGCCCCGGGGTCCAGGGTGCGCCTTCCCGAAACCGGCGCTTCGCCCCAAACCCCGGTGTCCAGGGGCGAAGCCCCTGGTCACGGGAAGGGGCGGGGAGCCAATCCAGCCCCTCCGGCGCCCGAGTGCCCGTTATGTGCGCCGAACGTAGCCGGCCGCCCGTCATCTGGACCCGTGGCCTGGGCGGCGTCTGACCCGCCGCACGACCCGGCCTGCCGAACGGCGCGACGTCAGCCCGTACTACCTCGCACAAGCCGCCTGACGCAGGTGCTCACCCCGGCAGCTCCGCATCAGCGCGCCCCTGGGTGCGGCACTGCCCTGTCCGGGGCTCCCCACCACGCGTTGAGTCACGGATGGAACCGCCACCGGCCTTCGGAAATGACATCCACCTTGCCGTCCCTGACGCGAACGGCCGTCTCGTCGTCGATGAAGTAGATCGGGAAGTCCGCCCGCGCAGCGATGCGATCAGCCCAGGCGTCGTCCCGCTCGGGGAAATCCGGCGAGTACAGGTGGGGCTTGAGATACCAGTCGAAGAGGCCGAACGGCGGCTCCACGGTCGTCGCGCCGAGCACGTGGAGGTCCGTGGCGTCCCCGATGACGTCGGCGGAGTGTCCGGTGAGATTCCGGCTGAAGATCATTGATCCGGCGCTCACCCCCACGTAGACCCGGTTCTCCAGCGCCTGAAGGAAGCCGTCGGCCAGGCCGTTGCCGGTGATGCTGCGCGCGAGGTGGTAGTGGCTGCCGCCCTCGACATAGATGACGTCGGCGTGAAGCAGCCGGTCGAGCACCATCTGCCGGGGCAGGCCGTTCAGCTCCAGGACGTCGAACTCCCGCCAGCCGAGGCCGTGCAGCAGGTTCATGTCCGCGACGAACCACCCGTGGTCCCCGGGCTCGGCAACGGACGCCGTGGGAACGTACACGACGTTGGCCGACCCGAACGGCTTTCCCAGCATGTCCCGCAGCGCATCCCGCAGCGTCTCGTTGCGCAGGCCACTCGCCGTCAACAGAAAGTTCATCGGGCGAGCCAAGCACGACTGACGGACCCCGCGCAACGAACCCAGGATCCACCGATGCCGTCATGGCATGGCCGCATCAGGAACAGGCTCCGAGGAGCGGGGTCCTGGGGCGGAGCCCCGGCCGGGGGGCAGGGGCCGGGCCCCCCACGCGGCGGAGCCGCATATCGATGCTGCGGGCAGGGGCGGGTAGGCGAAAGATCCGCCGGACACCCCGCAAGGCTGACCGAGCGCCCGACCCGCACCACAGGCTTACCGCGCCGCCCGATCGCACACCGAGGGCAGCGACCGGCCCAGCGCCACACCGTGCAGCGCGTCCAGGTGCCGCCCATGGATCACCGCCGCGGCCCCCACCGTGAGCCGTCCCACGCAGGAGGGAGCCTCCCGCACGGCCGCCGAGTCCGCGATGGCGCGCACGAGCTCCCCGTTGATCCGGTTGATCTCCAACCGGATCCGCCCGAGGTCGGGGCGTTCGGTGGGCGCCTGTGCGGGGTCGGCGTCCCAGCGCCGGTAGAGGCCGCGCTGGACGACCTTGCTGGCCTCGATCTGGTCGCGGAAGATCCTGGACGTCGCCACGGGGTCGGCGCCCAGCTCCTCGGCCTGCCGCGCCACCGCGTCCAGCACCTCCCGCTCCCGCGCGGGGTCGTCGATCGGGCTGTCCGTGCCCCACTTCGCGGCGGCGACCTCATCGGCCACCAGGACCCGCTGCGCGGACAGCTCGACCAGCGGCCGCAGGGTGCCGTGGACAGGTGCCGGACCCGCCGGAGCGGCGAAGGCGGCGGTGGCCCCCGTGGCCAGCGCGGCGGTGGCCAGCGCGGCGATCAGCGCATGACGCGGGGACAGATGCGGTCGCATGGGGGGGTTCCTCTCTCGGCGGGACGGGCGGCCCGAGGCGTCGCCCCGTTGACCCGAGGCGCCCGACGGGTTCAGGAACGATAGGACGCCGCACCCTCGGCACGCCACGGGGCCGGTCCCACGGGAAGCGGGACCGGCCCCGTGGCGCGATGGCCGGATCAGGCGGCACTGGCGCTACTTGGCACTACTCGCATTCAACGGGCCGTCCCGGCCACAGGCTCACTGCGATCCCGCACCCTCCCAGTACGGCGCCCGCAGCCGCCGCTTGTAGAGCTTGCCGTTGGGGTCGCGCGGCATCTCCACAATGAAGTCCACCGACTTGGGGCATTTGTAGCCCGCCAGCCGGGTGGTGCAGTGGGCGAGGATCTCGGCGGCCAGGCCGAGGCCCGGCGCATGCCCCTCGGCCGGTTCCACGACCGCGATGACCTGCTCGCCCCAGTCCTCGTGGGGGATCCCGAAGGCTGCGGCGTCGGCGACGGCCGGATGGGTGAGCAGCGCGGCCTCGATCTCGGCGGGGTAGATGTTGACCCCGCCCGAGATGATCAGGTCGATCTTGCGGTCGCGGAGGTAGAGATAGCCGTCGTCGTCCAGAAGGCCGAGGTCGCCGACGGTGAAGAAGTCGCCGATGCGGTTCTTCTCGGTCTTGCTCTTGTCCTTGTGGTAGGCGAAGCCCCCGGTGCTCATCTTCATGTAGACGGTGCCGAGTTCACCGGCCGGGAGCCGGGTGCCCTCGTCATCGAAGATGGCCAGCTCGCTGATGGGCCAGGGGCGGCCGACGGTCCCCGGCTTCTTCAGCCAGTCCTCTGCCGTGGCGAAGGCGCCGCCGCCCTCGCTGGCCGCGTAGTACTCCTCGACACAGCCGCCCCACCACTCGATCATCGCGCGTTTGACATGGTCGGGGCAGGGTGCGGCGCCATGGATGGCATGGCGCATCGAGGAGACGTCGTAGGACCGCTTGACCTCGTCGGGGAGGGCGAGCAGCCGGTGGAACTGGGTCGGCACCATATGGGTGTGCGTACAGCGGTAGGTGTCGATGAGGCGCAGCATCTCCTGGGGCGTCCACTTGTCCATGAGCACCAGGGGATGGCCGATGTGCAGCGACGAGCTCGCGAACTGCAGTACGGCGGTGTGGTAGAGGGGTGAGCACACCAGATGGACGTGGTCGGGCTCCTCGGAGCGCGGTGTGATGCCGAAGAAGCGCAGAAAGCCGCCGAGGTGGCTCTCCTCGGGGAGCTTCCCGGTCAGCGCACGGCGGATGCCGCGCGGACGGCCCGTGGTGCCGGAGGTGTAGTTCATCACCCAGCCCAGCTCGCGGTCGGCGGGCGGCTCCTCCGGCTGCCCCTCGACGAGTTCGGCGTACGGGCGGAAGCCGTCGAGGGCGCCGACCGCATAGCGGTGGGTCGCGGGCAGCCCCGCCTCGTCGGCGGCCGCGGCCGCCTGCCCGCCGTAGCGCTCATGCGCGATCAGCACCTTGGCGCCGGAGTCGGAGACGATCCAGGCGATCTCGGGGCCGACCAGATGGTGGTTGACCGGCACCAGATAGAGCCCGGCCTGGGTGGCGGCGAGGGCGGCGACGAAGAACTCCACCCCATTGGGCAGGACGACCGCCAGGGCGTCGCCGCGTCGCAGCCCGGCGGCGCGCAGCCCGGCGACGAGCCGATTGCACGCACTGTGCAGCCGCCCGGCGGTCCACTCCTCACCGTCCGGGGCGATGAACACGGTGCGGTCGGGCTCGAGCACGGCCTGGGCCCAGAAGCCGTTGGGTGTAGGGGACATGGCGGTCCGGTCCTCCTTCTGACGGCGGTGTCAGGCGGTGTGTGACGAGATCAGACGAGGTGGCGCGGGGGTTCAGGCGAGGTGGCGCGGGGGTTCAGGCGAGGTCAGGCGGGTTCGGCGGGCGCGGTCAGGCGCCCTTGGCGATGCGGATGACGCGGTCGATGGCGCGCTCGAAGCCCCGGGTCAGATCGTCGAAGACGGCCTGGACCGGACGGACCTCGTCCATCCGGCCGACGATCTGGCCGACCGGCGTGCCGAGCAGCGGTTCCACCTCGTGCCTCTGGATGCGGGAGACGGCCTCGGCGACCAGCAGCCCCTGGAGCGGCATGGGCAGCGGGTCCGGGCCGTCCGGGTCCTCCCAGGCGTCGGTCCACTCGGTGCGTAGCTGGCGGGCGGGTTTGCCGGTCAGGGCGCGCGAGCGCACGGTGTCCCCGGATCCGGCCGCCAGCAGCTTGCGGATGAGGGCCGCCGAATGCAGTTCGGCCTCCTCGGTGGTGAGCCAGAGGGAGCCGATCCAGACGCCCTGGGCGCCCAGCGCCAGCCCGGCGGCGATCTGCTCACCGCTGCCGATGCCGCCCGCGGCGAGCACGGGCAGCGGGTCCACGGCCCGCACCACCTCGGGAGTGAGCACCATGGAGGCGATCTCGCCGGTGTGGCCGCCCGCCTCGTACCCCTGGGCGACGACGACATCGAGCCCCGCCTCCTTGTGGTGAAGGGCGTGGCGGGCGCTGCCCGCGAGGGCGGCCACGAGGATGCCGTGGTCATGGGCGCGGGCGACGACATCGGCCGGGGGTGAGCCCAGGGCGTTGGCCAGGAGTTTCACGGGGTAGTCGAAGGCGACGTCGAGCTGGCTGCGGGCCACCTCCTCGAGCCAGCCGGTGATCCGCCAGCCGGACGCCTCGCCCTCGGCGAGCTCGGGTACGCCGTGCTTGGCGAGAGTGTCCCGGACGAACGCGCGGTGGCCTTCGGGGATCATCGCCTCGATATCGGCCTCGGTGACCCCCTCCACCTTCTTCGCGGGCATCACGACGTCCAGGCCGTAGGGCTTGCCGTCGGCGTGCTCCTCCATCCAGTCGAGGTCGCGGGCCAGCTCCTCGCCCGCGCCGTAGCGGACCGCGCCGAGCACGCCGAAGCCGCCGGCCCGGGTGATCGCCGCGGCCACGGCGGGGAACGGCGTGAAGCCGAAGACGGCGTGCTCGACACCCAGCCTTGTGCTCAGCTCCGTCTGCATGGTCGGCAGGATGCCGCAGGGCGGCGGACGAGGGAAGAGTTTTTCTGACGCTACGTCAGATCCAAGGGAAGAAAAACGCTCCCCGGGCCGCCCGCCGGACTCTCCGAAGGCTTTCGGGCGTCACTCCCCCAGCACCGCCATGGCCGCGTTGTGCCCCGGGATTCCGCTCACCCCGCCGCCGCGTACCGCCCCCGCGCCGCACAGCAGCACATTGGCGTGGCGCGTCTCCACGCCCCAGCGGCCGGTGCCCTCCTGGGCGTACGGGAAGGCCAGGTCCCGGTGGAAGATGTTGCCGCCGGGCAGCCGCAGCTCGGCGTCCAGGTCCAGCGGGGTCTTGGCCTCGATGCACGGCCGGCCGTCGGCGTCATGGGCGAGACAGTCGGTGACCGGCTCGGCGAGATGCGCGTCCAGCTCCGCGAGGGTGGCGCGCAGCAGCGCGGTACGCGCCGCGTCGTTGTCCTCGGTGAACAGCCGGGCGGGGGTGTGCAGTCCGAACAGGGTCAGGGTCTGATAGCCCTCGCGTGCCAGCTCCGGGCCGAGGATCGACGGATCGGTCAGCGAATGGCAGTAGATCTCCGACGGCGGCCGGTGCGGCAGCTCCCCCGCGTCCGCCTGACGGTACGCGTCCTCCAGGGCGCCGTACCCCTCGGCGATGTGGAACGTCCCGGAGAACGCCTCGCGCGGGTCGACCTCGCGGTCGCGCAGCGCGGGCAGCCTGCGCAGCAGCATGTTCACCTTGAGCTGCGCACCTTCCGCGGGCGGGGCGGGCGGCTCCTCGCCCAGCAGCCGGGCCAGCTCGCGCGGCGCGGCCCCGACGAGCACATACCGGGCGGCCACGGTGGACTCCCCCGCCTCGCCCTCGTACCGCACCTCGGCCGAGGTGCCGTCGGTGGCGATCGCGGTGACCTCGCACTCGGTCGCGATCCGGGCGCCCGCCGCGCGGGCGGCGTCGGCCAGGGCATCGGTGAGGGCGCCCATGCCGCCTACGGGGACGTCCCAGTCGCCGGTGCCGCCGCCGATCACGTGGTAGAGGAAGCAGCGGTTCTGGCGCAGCGACGGGTCGTGGGCCCGGGCGAAGGTGCCGATGAGCGCGTCGGTGAGGACCACGCCCCGGATGAGGTCGTCGTCGAACGCCGCCTCGACCGCCTCCCCCAGCGGCCGCTCGAACAGCGCCTGCCACGCCGCGTCGTCCCCGATCCGCGTCCGCAGCTCCTCCCGGGTGGGCAGCGGCTCGGTCAGCGTGGGGAAGACGCGCTCGGCGACGCGCTGGGTCATGCCGTAGAAGCGCTGCCAGGACTCGTACTCCCGCTCCGAGCCGGTCAGCCGCGCGAACGCGGCGCGCGTCCGGGCGGAGGCACCAGCGTCCACCAGCAGCCCGGTGTGGCGCCCGCCGCGGACCTCGGGCGTGTACGAGGACACCGCGCGCTTGCGCACCGCGAAGCGCAGTCCGAGGTCGTCGACAATCCGCCGCGGCAACAGGCTGACCAGGTAGGAGTAGCGCGAGAGCCGTGCGTCCACGCCGGGATAGGGCCGGGTGGACACGGCGGCGCCACCGGTGTGGCCGAGGCGCTCGAGCACCAGCACGCTCCGCCCGGCGCGGGCGAGATACGCGGCGGCGACCAGACCGTTGTGACCGCCGCCGACGATGACGACGTCGTACGCATCGCTGTGAGACATGCCCTCTGGTTAGCACGCGCTGATCGCCGGGGCCAGGGCGCCGCAGGTCATCCGCGCCGCGCCCACCGCCCCGACGCCTGGGCCGTGGCCGCCGCCTCTAGGCCGGGTTTAGGCCCTCTCGGCCGCCTAGGCCCTCTTGGCCGCCTAGGCCCTCTTGGCCGCCTAAGCCCGCTCGGCCGCCTAAGCCCGCTCGGCCGCCTAAGCCTCCTCGGCCGTCTCGGCTCGCCTGCCCAGCCGCTCCAGGCAGTGGGCCTCGTCGCCGCGGCTGACGAGGGTGTCGGGGTGGCCGGGACCCAGGACACGGGCGCGGGCGCGGGTCACCCGGCGGTAGCCGTCCAGCGCGTCGGCCCAGCGGCCGAGCCAGCCCAGGGCGACGGCCACCTCACGGCGGCTGACCAGGGTGTCCGGATGGTCGGGGCCCAGGGCGCGCTCGCGGAGGTCGCAGACCTCCCGCGCCTCGGCGAGCGCCTCCTCCCAGCGGCCCAGCCGGCCGAGGCTGACGCCGAGGCCGTGCCGGGCGCGCAGGGTCTCCGGATCGGCCGGGCCGTGCGCGCGGGTGCGGTCCTCGACGAGGGAACGGTAGACCGTGAGGGCCTCCGCGCCCCGGTCCAGCCGTCCCAGGCCGACGCCGATCTCATAGCGGGCGGCGAGGGTGTCGGGATGGTCGGGGCCGAGGGTGCGGGCGCGGTCGGTGGCCACCTCGCGGAAGATGCCCAGGGCCTCCCGCCAGCGGTCGAGGCGGCCGAGGGCGTACGCCACCTCGTAGCGGGTGACCAGCGTGTCGGGGTGGTCGGGGCCGAGCACCCGGGCGCGGTCGGCGGCCACCCCTTCCGCCATGCGGTACGCCTCCTCCAGGCGCCCCAGACAGCCCAGGTTGAAGGCGAGGTTGTGGCGGCAGCGCAGGGTGTCGGGGTGGTCGGCGCCCGTGGTGCGCTCGCGGGCGGCGAGTACGGCCGTGTAGACGTGCTGGGCCTCGGTGAAGCGGCCGAGGCGGCCCAGGGTGAACGCGGTCTCCTGGCGGGCGGCGAGGGTCTCCGCGTGGTCGGGGCCCAGGACGCGCCCGCGGCCCGCCGCGACCCGCTCGTACTCGCGCAGCGCGTCGCCGGGGCGGCCCAGGATCCCGAGGGCGAAGGCCGTCTCGTAGCGGCTGGCGAGGGTGTCGGGGTGGTCGGCACCCAGCGCGCGCTCGCGCTCGGTGGCCACCGCGCGATGTGTGGCCACGGCCTCCTCCCAGCGGCCCAGCCGCCCCAGGTCCAGCGCGGCGCGGTGCCGGTCGGCGAGCCGGGCGCGGACCCCGGGCGGGGGCGGCGGTGTGGGCTGCGCGCTGACGTGGCGTCCGGTCCAGGCACCGGTGAGCGCGGCCGTCGCGTCGGGCGGGGTCGCGGACAGCAGTCCCACGCCGCCGGTGTGCGCCTTGGACCCGGTGGCCATGCCGCGGGCCCAGGCCGGAAGTCGGGGAGCCTGTGGTCCAGCGGCCGGAAGTGCGCCGCGCGGAGCGGGGAGCGGCGGAGCGGGGAGCGGCGGAGCGGGGAGCGGCGGAGCGGGGAGCGGCGGAGCGGGGAGCGGCGGAGCGGGGAGCGGCGGAGCCGTCGGCCACCGGGACGCGCGGGCCGGGCCGATCCGCCGGGCGAGCTCGGCGGCGTCGTGTGGACGGCCCTCCGGGGTCTTGGCCAGCAGATCGAGGACGGCGCGCTCGAACCGCTCGGGGAGTTCGGGCCGGTGGCCGCGCGGCGGGGCGGGCGGGGTGTGGCGGTGGCCGACGAGGACCGCCCAGGCGTCGTCGAGGGCGAACGGCGGCGCCCCCGTGGCCAGTTCGTAGAGCACACAGCCCAGGGAGTACAGATCGCTGCGGTGGTCGACCGGGCCGCCCGCGATCTGCTCGGGCGACATGTAGTGCGGGGTGCCCATGGCGACGCCGGTGCCGGTGAGCCGGGAGGTGAAGCCGACGTCATGGCCGAGGCGGGCGATGCCGAAGTCGCAGAGCTTCACGGTGCCGTCGGTGAGCCGCATGATGTTGGCCGGCTTCAGATCGCGGTGCACCACGCCCTGGTCATGGGTGTAGGCGAGGGCCGCGGCGACCTGCTCCGCGATGTCCAGCACCTCGGGGACCGGCAGCGGGCGGCGCTCGTTGTCCTTGAGCAACTGGCTGAGGTTACGGCCCTCCAGCAGCTCCATGACCAGGTACAGCGCGCCCTCGTACTCGCCGAAGTCATGCACCACCGTGACCCCGCGGTGCTGCAGCGCGGCGGCCACCCGCGCCTCCCGGCGGAAGCGCTCCCGCACCACACCGGTGAACGAGGGGTCGTGGCGCGACCCCAGCGGTTTGAGGCATTTGACGGCGACGCGCCGGCCGAGCGACTCGTCGCGCGCCCGCCATACCTCGCCCATTCCCCCGCGCCCGATCCGGTCCAGCAGCCGGTACCGGCCCTGGATCAGCCTGATGTCCGCCATGCTCCCCCTGCCTTGGCGGAAGTCAGCTCCCGCCGCCCCCGTGGAGACCGGCCGCATGCGGCCGAACCCCCGTCGCATCCCCGCTGTCCAGTATGGCCGCGTTTTTGCGCAGTTTGTAGGGCGAGGGGCGGCTGCCCGGTCCGAGTCGCTCGACCGCCCGCATGATGTGCTTCGGCGGAAGCTGCCAGCGGACCGTGGGCGGGATGCAGCGCAGCGCCCTGCCCATCGCCCGCAATCGACGGGTGACCACGGGGGGCGGGGGTGCGGGGCGGCCGTACAGTTCGTGGGCGTACGGGGGCAGGGACCCGTAGGCGAGCGCGGCGAAGCGCCCCCAGAGCGCCTCACGCGCCGGGACGAGCAGGGCATGGACCGGAGGCCGCCGCAGAAAGGCGTCCACCTCGCGGGCCTCGGGGGTGTTGGCGAGTTGGGGGCGCACCTTGGCGAAGTACGCGGCGAGCGCCGCCGTATCGGCCGGTATGTCGGCGGGGTCGAGGCCGACCAGCCGGGCGGACACCACGTTCTCGGCGACATAGGCGTCCGCCTGGGCGTCGGTGAGCGGATAGCCCGAGCGCCGCATCACATGGAGGTACGAGTCGATCTCGGCGCAGTGCACCCACAGCAGCAGCTCGGGCTCGTCGACACCGTGCCGGACGCCGGTGACGGGGTCGGTGAGGGAGAGCCTGCGGTGGATGCCCCGGACCTTGGCGCCCGCCCGCTCGGCGGCCTCGGTGGTGCCGTAGGTGATGGTGGCGACGAACCGCGCGGTGCGCAGCAGCCTCCCCCAGGCGTCCTTGCGGAAGTCGGAGTTCTGGGTGACGCCGCGCACCGCGAGCGGATGCAGGGCTTGCAGGTACAGGGCGCGCACCCCAGCGATCCACATCACCGGGTCGCCGTGCAGCTGCCAGGTGACCGACCTGGGGCCGTAGAGCCCCGGGTCGGCGTCCGATCCGCCCTGCCGTATGGCCGCCGCCATGGCCACCACCTCCCGACGGCCAGCCTAGGCGGCGCCGGACCCCTGGGCGGGACCCGCGAAGGGCTCACTTCTTCAGAGGCTGGGTGAAGCGCAACATGTTGCCGGAGGGGTCGCGGAACGCGCAGTCGCGGACGCCGTAAGGCTGCTCCATGGGCTCCTGCAGCACCTCGCCGCCCGCGGCGCTGACGCGCTCGAAGGTGGCGTCGCAGTCGTCCGTCGCGAAGATGACACCGCGCAACAGGCCCTTGGCCATCAGCTCCGCCATGACCTGTCTGTCGTCGGGCGAGGCATTGGGGTCGGCGAGCGGCGGTTCCAGGACGATGTTCACGTCCGGCTGCGAGGGCGCCCCGACGGTCACCCAGCGCATTCCCTCGAACCCGACATCATTGCGGACCTCGAGGCCGAGGGCATCGCGGTAGAAGGTGAGCGCCTTGTCGTGGTCGTCGACGGCGATGAAGCAACTGGAAAGTGTGATGTCCATGAGGCTCACGCTACGGCCGGGCGGCGGGGCTCGCTTCTCCGTTCCTGACCGGTCGCGTGTGGATCTTGGCCATGCAGGCCGGGATGGTGGCGCCGTGGTCATGGCTCCGGGCCCGGTAGCTGCTCGGGCTCTCGCCGACCAGCCGTGTGAAGCGCGAGCTGAACGACCCGAGCGACGTACAGCCGACCGCGATGCAGACCTCGGTCACCGTGAGGTCGCCGCGCCGCAGCAGCGCCTTGGCCCGCTCGATGCGGCGGGTCATCAGGTAGCTGTACGGCGTCTCGCCGAAGGCGGCGCGAAAGCTGCGGGAGAAATGGCCCGGCGACATCAGGGCGCCATGCGCCAGCGCCGGGACGTCGAGCGGCTCGGCGTAGTCGCGGTCCATCCGGTCGCGGGCCCGCCGCAGCCGGACGAGGTCATCGAGATCCTGCCGTTTCACCGGCTCAGTTTCCCACAGCACCGGGGGCTGGGGATGAGGAACGACCGGAAACGGCCGGCCGGGAGAAACGGCCGGCCGGACCGGTCAGGAATGGAGAAGCCCCGGTCACGCGGGCGCGGCTAGCGTCATCGCCATGGACCTCACCATTCACTGGACCTTCCTCCCGCATGACGACCCGGACGCCTCCCTGGCCTTCTACCGCGACACCCTCGGCTTCGAGATCCGCAAGGACGTCGGATACGACGGGATGCGCTGGATCACGGTCGGCCCCGCCGGGCAGCCCGGAACCTCCATCGTCCTGGAGCCCCCGGCCCTCGGCCCCGGCATCACCGACGACGAGCGCCGCACCGTCGTCGAGATGATGGCCAAGGGCAGCTACGCCCGCATCACCCTGGCCACCGCCGACCTCGACGGCGTCTTCGCACGGGTGCGGACCAGCGGCGCCGAGGTCGTCCAGGAGCCGACCGAGCAGCCGTACGGGATCCGCGACTGCGCCTTCCGCGATCCCGCGGGCAACATGATCCGCATCAACGAGCTGCGCTGAGCCGTCCGGCCCCGGCAGCCACGGCCTGCGAACCGGACGTATTGTTCGAACCTGGTCGGATCGAGCCAGGCGACCCCGCTGGATACCGCGAAGGCGGCCCCGCCCGAACAGATGGAGACACGATGAGCATGGCCCCGGACACGGACCAGCGGTCGCCTGTGCCCCACGCCGCCGACAGCCACGATCTGATCCGGGTCCACGGCGCGCGCGAGAACAACCTCAAGGACGTCAGCATCGAGATCCCGAAGCGCCGGCTGACGGTGTTCACCGGCGTCTCGGGCTCGGGCAAGAGCTCGCTGGTGTTCACCACGATCGCCGCGGAGTCGCAGCGGCTGATCAACGAGACCTACAGCACCTTCGTACAGGGCTTCATGCCGACGCCGGCGCGGCCCGAGGTCGACGTACTCGACGGGCTGACCAGCGCGATCATCGTCGACCAGCAGCGGATGGGATCCGACCCCCGCTCCACCGTCGGCACCGCCACCGACGCCAACGCGATGCTGCGCATCCTCTTCAGCCGGCTCGGCGAGCCGCATATCGGCCCGCCCGGCGCGTACTCCTTCAACGTCGCCTCGGTCTCGGCGAGCGGTGGGTTCACGGTCGATCGCGGTGCCGAGAAGAGCAGGACCGAGAAGGTGAGCTTCAGCCGCACCGGCGGCATGTGCACGCACTGCGAGGGCCGGGGCTCGGTCTCGGACATCGATCTCACCCAGCTGTACGACGACTCCAAGTCGCTCGCCGAGGACCCGTTCACCATCCCCACCTACACCGGTGGCGGCTGGGTCGTGCGGGTCATCACCGAGTCGGGCTTCTTCGACAAGGACAAGCCGATCCGGGAGTACACCAAGAAGGAGCGGCACGACTTCCTCTACCGCGAGTCCACCAAGGTGAAGATCAACGGCGTCAACCTCACCTACGAGGGGCTGATCCCGAAGATCCAGAAGTCGTTCCTCGCCAAGGACCGCGAGTCGATGCAGCCGCATATCCGGGCGTTCGTGGACCGGGCGGTCACCTTCGCCGAGTGTTCCGAATGCGGCGGCAGCAGGCTCAGCGAGCTGGCCCGCTCCTCCCGGATCGGCAAGGTCAACATCGCCGACGCATGTGCGATGGAGATCCGCGACCTGGCCGAATGGGCCCGCCGACTGGACGAGCCGTCGGTGGCCCCGCTGCTCGCCAAGTTGCGACACACCCTCGACTCGTTCGTGGAGATCGGCCTCGGCTACCTCTCGCTCGACCGCGCCTCGGGCACGCTCTCCGGCGGCGAGGCGCAGCGCATCAAGATGATCCGCCACCTCGGCTCCTCGCTCACCGATGTCACCTACGTCTTCGACGAGCCCACCATCGGCCTCCACCCGCACGACATCCAGCGGATGAACGACCTGCTGCTGCGGCTGCGGGACAAGGGCAACACGGTGCTCGTGGTGGAGCACAAGCCGGAGACGATCGCCATCGCCGACCATGTCGTGGACCTCGGCCCCGGCGCCGGCACGGCGGGCGGCACCGTCTGCTTCGAGGGCACCGTCGAGGGGCTGCGGGCGAGCGAGACCGTCACCGGCCGCCATCTCGACGACCGGGCCGGGCTCAAGGAGACGGTCCGCAAGGCCAACGGCGCCCTGGAGATCCGTGGCGCGACGGCGAACAACCTGCGGGACGTCGACGTCGACGTCCCGCTCGGCGTGCTCTGCGTCGTCACCGGTGTCGCCGGCTCCGGCAAGAGCTCGCTCCTCCACGGTTCCCTTCCGGCCCCGGAGGGTGTGGTCTCGGTGGACCAGACCCCGATCCGCGGCTCGCGCCGGAGCAACCCGGCGACGTACACCGGACTGCTCGACCCGATCCGCAAGGCGTTCGCGAAGGTCAACGGCGTCAAGCCGGCGATGTTCAGCGCCAACTCCGAGGGCGCCTGCCCGACCTGCAACGGCGCCGGCGTGCTCTACACCGACCTGGCGATCATGCAGAGCGTTGCCACCACCTGCGAGGAGTGCGAGGGGAAGCGGTTCGAGGCATCGGTGCTGGAGTACCACCTCGGCGGCCGTGACATCAGCGAGGTGCTCGCGATGTCGGTGGCCGAGGCCGAGGAGTTCTTCGGCAGCGGCGAGGCGCGCACACCGGCGGCCCACAAGATCCTCCAGCGGATGTCGGACGTCGGACTCGGCTACCTCACCCTCGGCCAGCCGCTCACCACGCTCTCCGGCGGTGAGCGGCAGCGGCTCAAGCTGGCCGTCCACATGGCCGACAAGGGCGGCGTCTACGTCCTCGACGAGCCGACCACCGGTCTGCACCTCGCCGACGTCGAGCAACTGCTCGGCCTGCTCGACCGGCTCGTCGACTCCGGCAAGTCGGTCATCGTCATCGAGCACCACCAGGCGGTCATGGCACACGCCGACTGGATCATCGACCTCGGTCCGGGTGCCGGTCACGACGGTGGCCGCATCGTCTTCGAGGGCACCCCCGCCGACCTCGTCGCCGAGCGCTCCACCCTCACCGGCGAACACCTCGCGGAGTACGTCGGCGCCTGACCGAGGTGGCCGGCGCGTGCCACGAGGGCCGCCGGAGCCGCGGCGTCGGTGATATTCCGGGGCTGTCGGTCCGATGCCGATGCTTGGTCGGCGGAGGGCCGGAGCCCTGCCGGAGAGCCCGGGTGCCCCAACCGGCAGGCGTGCGACAGGCGAGGAATCAGCAGGCCCACTCACGTCACGATCATCGGTGCCGGACTCGGCGGGCTCACGCTCGCCCGCGTCCTGCACGTCCACGGCATCCCGGCCACCGTCTACGCGGCCCTGACCCCAGTTCCTGACCTGCACAGATGCCAACCACTTCTCGTCGTCTGCGGCCTGAAGCAGGAAGTTTTCGCGGCGTCGGGTCAGCCTGGATCGGGCGCCGCGGTACGGAGGGGAAGCCGGGTGTGGAACGCGGTGTCACCCGGCACGCTGGCCAGCGTGACCGTGCCGCCGTGCGCCGCGATGACGGCCCGGACGATCGCCAGCCCCAGCCCGGAGCCGCCGGCGGTCCGGGCCCGCCCCGGGTCGGCGCGGGCGAACCGCTCGAACACCTCGTCCTGGAGCGCCTCGGGAACCCCCGGCCCGTCGTCCGCCACGCTGAACTCCACCCAGTCCCCGCCGACCGATGCCAGCCTGACCGTGACCCGGGTGCCGGGCGGGGTGTGGGTACGGGCGTTGGCCAGCAGGTTGCCCACAACCTGTTGGAGACGGTGCTCGTCGCCGAGCACCGTCACCGGCTCCTCGGCCAGCTCCAGCGTCCAGCGGTGGCCCGGCCCCGCGGCGCGTGCGTCGCCCGTCGCGTCCAGCACCAGCCGGGTCAGATCGACTGGTCGGCGGG
This sequence comes from Streptomyces violaceusniger Tu 4113, assembly GCF_000147815.2. NCBI lineage: Bacteria > Bacillati > Actinomycetota > Actinomycetes > Kitasatosporales > Streptomycetaceae > Streptomyces > Streptomyces violaceusniger. The sequence continues at coordinate 6,589,684 of NC_015957.1, forward strand.
CCAGCGGCCGGCCCGCGTCGAGTCGGGCGAGCAGCAGCAGATCGTCCACGAGCGTGGACATCCGCTCCGACTCGGCCTGGATACGCCCCAGCGCGTGCCGCACCTCATCCGGCACCGGGCCCGGATGGCGCAGCGCCAGCTCGGCGTGGCCGCGGACGGAAGCCACCGGGGTGCGCAGTTCATGGCTGGCGTCGGCGGCGAAGTGCCGCAGCCGCTCCTCGCTCGCCTGCCGGCGGGCCAGCGCGTCCCCGACGTGGCCGAGCATCCGGTTGAGGGCGATGCCCACCTGGCCCACCTCGGTGCGCGGATCGGTGTCCGGCACCGGCGGCGGCATGGCCACCTCACCGCTGGCCAGCGGCAGCTCGGCCACCCCGGCGGCGGTCGTGGTCACCCGCCGGAGCGGCCGCAGCGACAGACGTACCCACAGTGCCCCGGCCACCCCAGTGACCAGCAGTGCGCTGCCGAAGACCACGCTCTCCACGATCTCCAGCCGGTGCACGGTCTCCCCCACCGGACGCAGCGGCAGCCCGGTGACCAGGACATCGCCGTCGTCCCCGTGGACGGCGACCACGCGGTAGTCGCCGAGCGCGGACAGACGCATGCTGTGGCCGTCGCCGTCCACCGGCAGCCCCGCCAGGACCCGCCGGTCGGCGCCGGTCAGCGGTACGGCGGCGTCCGTCTGGTCGCGCACCACCGCCGCGTCGGTTGTCGTATCCCGCAGCAGCCGGGCGCCGAACGTGCGGTCCGACTGGCCGCGGGTGTCGGGCCGGTTGTCGGCGTCCGGGCGCCGTTCGCCGTGTTCCAGGCTGGCCGGGAACCGGCCTCCGGCCGCCGTCAGCTGCTGGTCCAGTCGGCGCACCAGGAACCCCTCCAGCGCGAACACCGTGGTCAGCCCCACCGCCAGACTCGCCACCGCCAGCAGCACCACCAGCCCGGCGGTCAGCCGGGCACGCAGCGTGCGGGGCAGCCCCCCGGGCAGCCGGCGCCTCATGAAGCCTCCGCCTTCAGCACGTAGCCGACCCCGCGCACCGTGTGGATCAGTGGCGCCCTCCCCGCATCGATCTTCTTGCGCAGATAGCTGATGTACAGCTCGACCACATGGGCCTGGCCGCCGAAGTCGTAGCTCCACACCCGGTCCAGGATCTGCGCCTTGGACAGCACCCGTCGGGGGTTGCGCATCAGGAACCGCAGCAGTTCGAACTCGGTGCGGGACAGCTCCACGGCCACACCCCCGCGGGTCACCTCCCGCGCCTGCTCGTCCATCACCAGATCCGCGACCACCAGCCGGTCATCGCCCGGCTCCCGCGCCATCCCGGCCCGGCGCAGCAGCCCGCGCAGCCGGGCCAGCACCTCCTCCAGGCTGAACGGCTTGGTCACGTAGTCGTCGCCGCCCGCGGTTAGCCCTGCGATCCGGTCCTCCACCGCGTCGCGCGCGGTGAGAAAGAGCACGCACACATCCGGCAGCTCGGCCCGCACTGCGCGCAGCACCGCGAGCCCGTCGGTGTCCGGCAGCATCCAGTCGAGCACCACCGCGTCCGGACGGAACGCCCGCGCGACGTCCAGCGCGGACGCACCGTCGGCGGCGGTGCGGACCTCCCAGCCCTCGTAACGCAGCGCCCCCGACAGCACCTCGGTCAGATCGGGCTCGTCGTCGACGACGAGGACGCGGACCCGGGCACCGTCGGGCCTCTGCAGAAAACGGCTGGTGGTGTGCGTATCCATGATGCGTCCAGCATCCCTCGCGGTGTGCCGTGCCGAGGCCCGCCCTTTCTCTGAGTTTCCTCTGAGTCCGAACGTTTCCGCCCGGGTTCAGAGGGTCCTCAGAGCTTCACCGGTGACGCTGACCGGGCACATCACCGAGAGGACCCCCATGCCCAGCACGATGCCACCGGCCCCGGCCATGACCCGCCGGTCCCGGTCCGCACCGCGCCGGCTCAGCCCCGTCCCGGTGCTCGCGCACCTGACGATCTGGGGCGGGGCCGCCGCCGTCCTGGCGCTGTGGTGGAGCGACACCCCCTCGGTCGTCGGCCCCGTCGGCTGGCTGACCGGCGCGGGGCGGATCACCGGGCTGCTCGCCGGTTACGCATGCGCGAGCCTCCTGCTGCTGATGGCGCGCGTACCGCTGCTGGACCGTGCCGTCGGCACCGACCGACTGGCCCGCTGGCACGCCATGGGCGGCCGTTACACGATCTCGCTGGCCTGTGCTCATGTCCTGCTGATCATCTGGGGATACTCGCTGGAGTCGCACACCGGCGTGGTGGGCCAGACCGCCACCCTGGTCCTCCACTACCCGGACCTGCTCAAGGGCACGATCGGCTTCCTGCTGTTCCTCCTCACCGCAATCGTGTCCGCGCGCGCCGTGCGCCGCCGCATGCCGTACGAGACCTGGCACTTTCTGCACTTCGCGACCTATCTCGCGGTCTTCCTGGCCTTCGGGCACCAGCTCTCCGACGGGGCCGACTTCGTCGGCGACCGCCCCGCCCGGCTGGCCTGGTACACCCTCTACATCGGAGCGGCGGCCCTGCTGGCCTGGTACCGGTTCGCCGTCCCGGTACTCCGGGTGCTGCGCCACCGGCTGTACGTCGCGGAGGTCCGGCCCGAGGCTCCGGGCGTCGTATCGGTGTACCTGTCGGGCAGCAGGCTGGAGGAGCTGCGCGCCGAGCCGGGCCAGTTCTTCCGGTGGCGGTTCCTGACCCGTGGCCTGTGGTGGGCCGCCAACCCCTACTCCCTGTCAGCCGCTCCGCACCCCGCGTACCTGCGGATCACCGTCAAGGCGTCCGGCGGCCACAGCGCGGCCCTCGCCCATCTCCAACCCGGCACCCGGGTGCTCGCCGAAGGCCCGTACGGCGCCCTCACCGCGCGCCGCCGCCGCAGCCGTAAGACCCTCCTTCTGGGCGGCGGCGTCGGGATCACCCCGCTGCGGACCCTCTTCGAGACGCTGCCCGGCGAGGTGATCCTCATCTACCGGGCCCGACGCCCCGAGGACCTGGCACTCCGCACCGAGCTGGACGGTGTGGCCGCCGCGCGCGGGGCGATCGTCCACTACGTCGTCGGCGAGCCGGCCGCCTACTCCTCTCCTCTGACCGCCCGGGCACTGCGCGGCCTGGTGCCCGACCTCGCCGAACGCGACGTCTACCTGTGCGGCCCGCCGGGCATGACGGAGGCCGCGCTGCGTGCCCTGCACGACGCGGGGGTGCCGCGCCGCCGCGTCCACCACGAGTCGTTCACGTTCTGAGTCCGATCCTCGCCGCACCCGAAGGAGACCCACCCGTGCGCAAGGCCGCCGTCACCGCCGTCTCGACCGTGGCGGGCATCGTCCTGCTGCTCTCGCTCAAACCGCACCGGGACGCCGCCACGGCCATGGAGACGCCGCCGCCCTCCGGGGCATCCGAAGCGTCGTCTCCGTCGCCCGGCACCGGCCCGTCGGGAGCCTCGTCCCCCGCACCGACCGGGCACACGTCCTCAGGCGGCGCCACCGGCTCGTACACCGGCGACGTGAGCGACACCGCGTATGGACCGGTCCAGGTGGCCGTCACGCTCTCGCACGGCAGGATCACCGCCGTCAAGGCGCTCCGGACACCGTCCGACCGCCCCCGCTCCCAGCAGATCGCCTCCTACGCCGTACCGCGACTGACCCAGGAGGCGCTGAACGCCCAGAGCGCCCACATCGACGCGGTCTCCGGCGCCACCTATACCAGCGAGGGGTACACGCGGTCCCTGCAGAGCGCACTGGACAAAGCCGGTGTCTGATGTGTCCACCCCCGCGCGCGGGCTGCGTCGCGTCGAGCATGCCATGGGCACGGTGTTCTCCTTTGACCTCCGTGACCCGGTCACCCGGCCCGTCCACCGGGCGCTGGAGGAGGCCGTGGCCTGGTTGCACCATGTGGACGAGGTCTTCTCGACCTACCGCCCCGGCAGCGTGATCAGCCGCCTGGGCCGAGGCGAGCCGGTCCCGGAGCGGTACGGGCCAGAGGTGGCCGAGGTGTTCGCGCTGTGCGAGGAAGCGGCGCACACCACCGGCGGCTGGTTCAGCCACACCCCCGGCGGCCGACTCGACCCCTCCGGGATGGTCAAGGGCTGGGCGGTTGAACGGGTCTCGCAGATGCTGTACGCGGTGGGCGGGCACAATACCTGCGTCAATGGCGGCGGCGACATCCAGTTGCGTGGCGAAGCCGCCCCCGGCACGCCCTGGCGCATCGGCATCGCCCACCCCGCCCGCCCCGGGGAGCTGGCCGCCGTGGTCACCGGACGTGATCTGGCCATCGCCACCTCGGGGACGGCCGAGCGCGGCGCGCATGTACTGGACCCGCACACCGGCCGGCCCGCGATCGCCCTGCTCTCGCTCACCCTGACCGGTCGTCACCTCACCAGGACCGACGCCTACGCCACGGCCGCGCTCGCCATGGGCGCCGGGGCCCGTGACTGGGTCGAGGCGCTCGACGGCCACGAGGCTCTGGGGATCACCGCGACGGGTGAGGTCTGGCGCACCCCGGGTCTTCCCGGGGCCACCGGGGCGGGGCCGTGACGGACGGCGTCCGGTCAGGCCCCCTTGGCCGTCTCCTCGGGCGCGGTGTCCAGACGTCCATGCGCACGCCCAGGCATCCCGTACTCAGCCAGGGGCTGGGACGGGCGCTGAGCGGGCGCGGGGTGGGTGCGGTGTGTCTGCGACACGAGGTCCCACCAGGGAAGTTAAGGACAGCGGCTCAGCGGCGCACCCGTGGCATCCCCAGGCCGATCCAGGAGATGATCTCCCGCTGGATCTCGTTGTTGCCGCCGCCGAAGGTGAAGACGACGCTGCTGCGGTAGCCGCGCTCCAGCTCTCCGTGGAGGACCTCGCCCGCCGAGCCCTCCTTGAGTGGACCGGCGGCGCCGACGATCTCCATCAGCCAGGCGTAGGCGTCGCGGCGCGCCTCGGAGCCGTACACCTTGACGGCGGAGGCGTCCTGCGGGGTGAGGGTGTCGCGCCGGAGGGCGTCCACCATCTGCCAGTTGAGCAGCTTCATGGCGTCCAGCCGGGCGTGCGTACGGGCCAGCCGGCCGCGCACCCAGGCGAGGTCGATCACCCGGCGGCCGTCGGGGAGCTTGGTGTCGGCGGCCCACTGGCGGACGCCGCGCAGGGCGCGGATGGCCATGGTGCCGTGGGCGGCGAGGGTGACCCGTTCGTAGTTGAGCTGCGTGGTGATCATGCGCCAGCCCTCGTTCTCGGGGCCGACGCGGCGGGTGGCCGGGACGCGGATGTTCTCGTAGTAGCTGGCGGTGGTGTCGTGGGAGGCGAGGGTCTTGATGAGGGTGGCGGAGTAGCCGGGGTCGTCGGTCGGGACCAGCAGGATGCTGATGCCCTTGTGGGGTTTGGCGTCGGGGTCGGTGCGGACCGCGAGCCAGACCCAGTCGGCGGTGTCGCCGTTGGTCGTCCAGGTCTTCTGGCCGTTCACGATGTACTCGTCGCCGTCGCGCACCGCGCGGGTCTTGAGGGAGGCGAGGTCGGTACCGGCGTCGGGCTCGCTGTAGCCGATCGCGAAGTCGATCTCGCCGGAGAGGACCTTGGGCAGGAAGTACGCCTTCTGCTCCTCGGTGCCGAACCGCATGATCGTGGGCCCGACCGTGTTGAGCGCCATCAGCGGCAGCGGCACGCCGGCCTGGGCCGCCTCGTCGAAGAAGATGAACTGCTCGGCCGGGCCGAGCCCGCGCCCGCCGTACTCGTGGGGCCAGCCGACCCCCAGCCAGCCGTCGGTGCCGAGCCGGCGGATGGTCTCGCGGTAGAACCGCTTCTGCCCGGTGGAGTCGGCGTAGCGGGCGTAGGCGTCGTCGGGGACCAGTTGGGCGAAGTACGCGCGCAGCTCATCGCGCAACCGCCGCTGATCAGGGGTGTATTCGAGGTCCACGGCCCCTCCTGGAGTCTCGCGTGCGCCGTGACGGCGGTCTGGGAGCGTCCTGGGATCGAGGGGCACGGTAGAACGTGTTCCAACAATACGGAAGGGCCGTGGACCGGGCCCGTCGACCCGGTCCACGGCCCGGGCCTCAGCCCTCCACCCGGGGCGGGCTGTCGTCGCCGCCGCGCCGTACGACCTGAACCGGCTGGCCAGGGCGCCAGGTGCGCAGCACCATCTGCCCGTTCTCCAGGGCGGTGTGCACCACCTCGGTCAGCTCGGCGCGGTAGAGGTGGAAGGGCTCGGGCGGCCTGGCCTCCTGGGCGAAACGGGCGACGGTTTCGGGGTCGGTCACCTCGACCGCCCGGCCGCTCACCCGGACATCGCCCTCGGTCAGCCCCTCGCCGGGGCCCGGGTTGGCCTGTACCGAGAACCGCGGATCGCGGCGCAGGTCCAGCGCCTTGCGCGAGTCGGGCATCATGCCCAGCCACAACTCGCCGGAGAGGAAGTTGACTTCGAGCGGGGTCACCCGCGGGGAGCCGTCCTGGCGCAGGGTGGCCAGCACATGGTGGCGGTAGCGGTCGAAGCGGTCCTGGGCGTAGTCGGCGAAGGCGGGTTCGGCCGCCGCGAATCCGGCCCAGCTGGTGGTCGGGTAGGTCATCGTCATGGCGCCCATGCTCGGGCCGTTTCCGGACGTCTCCTGTCGGGATTTCCCGGCTTCCGACTCCCGCGCCTGGTCCGGTGGCAGATACGCGTTCCACTCGGTGCCCGGCAGCGGATAGCCGACCCAGGTCCGGGCGTAGGACGGCGGCCGGGTCCGGCCGCGCCGCAGCAGCAGCGCGGTGGGTTCACGGGCGGCGCGGCGCAGCAGCGTGGGCAGGGTGGTGGACCGGTTGTTGCCGCTGGTCTGCGCGGAGGAGCAGCCCGCGTGGTAGGCGACGGGCAGGGCCCGGTCGCCGGTCACCAGACAGGGCGGCCGCAGCCCCAGCCGCTGCAGCCCCTGCGCGGCGGTGCGATAGCGCCCCGTGGTGTGGTCGGACTGCTCGGCGGCATGGTTGAGGATGACGAACTGGCTGGCCAGATGGAGGGTGATGACCACCCCAAGGGCGACCGCCAGGTGCTGCGGTGAGCGCGCGGCCCGTACGGCACGGAACACCAGCCCGGCGATCGGCAGCGCCAGCAGCGCGTAGGAGGGCATCAGGAAGCGCGGTGCGGAGTAGCCGATGAGCAGCAGATAGGGCAGGGCGAGGGTGGCCGCGCAGGCGATGGGCAGCACGGTCAGCGGTACGGCGGGGAGCCGGGCGGCCGGTCTGCCCAGCCCCACCCGCACCCGGCGCAGCTCTTGGCGGTCGCGCAGCGCGGCGTGTACGCACAGGAGGGTCAGCACGGGCAGCGCCAGCCACCATACGGTCAGCTCCGGGTGGCGCAGCGGCACCTCACAGGGGCGGCATAGCTGAGGTCCGTTGAGGCTGCGCAGCGCGGCCCCCACGCTGAAGTGGAGGCCCATGCCGCCCTCGACGTCGCTGGAGACGTTCAGCCGCTCGCCGATGCCGCCGAAGCGGTCGTACGCCTCGCCGATCCACTGGGCGGCGCCGAGCAGCGGTCCGCCGATCAGCGCGGGCAGGGCGGGCCGCCAGGTGCGCACGCCGATCGCGCCGATCAGCAGCGGCAGGGCGAGCCATCCCCCGTCGGGGGTGCGCACCAGGGTGACGCCCGCGAGGACGGCGGCCAGCCACCAGCGGGCGTTGGTCTCGTGCGGCGCGCGGAGGAACCAGCCGACGGCGGCGACGGCGCCGATCGCCACCCAGAGGTTGGGCATCACCGCGGGTCCGCTGATCTGGGTGATCCACAGTCCGGAGAAGAGCAGCGCGGCCAGGGCGACCTGGGCCGGGGGCAGCAGCCGGGTCCAGACCCGGAAGGCGCCGTAGAGCGCGCCCGCGGAGACCAGCATGAGCAGGATCCGCAGCGCCGGAATCGAGTCGGTCGCGGCGACGAGGGGCGCGACCAGGAGACTGACGCCGCGCGAGCGGGGTGCGCTGAAGTACGCGGGCGGGGTGCGCGGATCGACCTGGGAGACGTACACGGACTCGTCCCAGCCCAGCGCGTGGCCGGTGTGCGGGATCACCATGGCGAGCTGGACAACGGCGTATCCGATGGCCACCAGCCCGAGCCAGGGGGCCGGGCGACGGTACCGCCGCGGCTGGCGTGGCTGGGGGCGCGGGGGCAGGACGGCGGCCGCCGGTGCGGCAGTATTCTCCATGCGCGCACCATATGATGTCTATGTACCTTTTTCGTCCTATTAGGCCATCCGGCTCAGTGTCCAAGGGGTGCCATGGACGCGACGGATCCGTAGGCTGTTGCAGCGGTGCACAGCCCCCATCCGGCGGAGGACGGACACACCATGAAGATGCTCATCAACGTCCCCGAGACGGTGGTCGCCGACGCGCTGCGCGGAATGGCCGCCTGCCACCCCGAACTGATCGTCGACGTCGAGAACCGGGTGATCGTCCGGCGGGACGCGCCGGTCGAGGGCAAGGTGGGGCTGGTCTCCGGCGGCGGATCCGGACACGAGCCGCTGCACGGCGGTTTCGTGGGGAGCGGCATGCTCGACGCCGCCTGCCCCGGCGAGGTGTTCACCTCCCCCGTGCCCGATCAGATGGTGCGCGCCGCGGCGGCGGTGGACAGCGGCCAGGGCGTGCTGTTCATCATCAAGAACTACACGGGCGATGTGCTCAACTTCGACATGGCCGCCGAGCTCGCCGAGGACGAGGGCATCCAGGTCGCGAAGGTCCTGGTCAACGACGATGTGGCGGTGACCGACAGCCTCTACACGGCGGGCCGTCGCGGCACCGGGGCCACTCTGTTCGTGGAGAAGATCGCGGGTGCGGCGGCCGCCGAGGGCGCGCCACTGGAGCGGGTGGAGTCGATCGCCCGGCGGGTGAACGAGCTCTCGCGGAGCTTCGGCGTCGCGCTCAGCCCCTGTTCCACCCCGTCCAAGGGCGGCCCCACCTTCGAACTGCCCGCCGGGGAGCTGGAGTTGGGCGTGGGCATCCACGGCGAGCCGGGGCGTGAGCGGCGGGCGATGATGACCTCCCGCGAGATCGCCGACTACGCCGTGCAGGTGGTGGTCGAGGACCTGCGCCCGGAGAGCCCGGTGCTGCTCCTGGTCAACGGCATGGGGGCGACCCCGCAGCTCGAGCTGTACGGCTTCGCCGCCGAGGTGCACCGGGCGCTCGGCGAGCGGCAGGTGGCGGTGGCGCGTACGCTCGTCGGCAACTACGTCACGTCACTCGACATGGCGGGCGCTTCGATCACGCTGTGCCAGGTCGACGAGGACCTCCTGCGGCTGTGGGACGCGCCCGTGCGGACCGCCGGGCTGCGCTGGGGTGCCTGAGGCCGGCCGGCCCCCGATACGTACGCTGTCGCCGTTGGCTACGACCGAGGAGGCACCTGTGTCCAGCAGTGAACCCGCCGTCGATAACACGCTCGACACCCCTTTCTTCCTCCGATGGCTCACCGCCGCGGCCACATCCGTGAGCCATGAGGCGGCCCGTCTCACCGACCTGGACTCCGCGATCGGCGACGCCGACCACGGCACCAATATGCAGCGCGGCTTCGCCGCCGTGGCCGAGGCGCTGGAGAAGGAGCCGCCGGGCTCGCCCGGGGCCACGCTCATCCTGGCCGGGCGCCAGCTGATCTCCAAGGTGGGCGGCGCCTCCGGACCGCTGTACGGAACGCTGCTGCGGCGGGCCGGCAAGGCGCTCGGCGACGCCGAGCAGATCACCCCGCAGCAACTTGCGGACGCGCTGCGGGCCGGGGTGGACGCGGTGGCGCAGCTCGGCGGCGCCGCGCCCGGCGACAAGACGATGCTGGACGCGCTGCTCCCGGCGGTCGAGGCGCTGGGCGGGGCCACCGGGTCGTTCGCGGCCGCGGGCGAGGCCGCCGAGAAGGGCGCGCTGGCCACCGTGCCCATGCTGGCCCGCAAGGGCAGGGCCAGCTATCTGGGTGAGCGCAGCATCGGCCACCAGGACCCGGGCGCCACCTCGTCGGCGCTGCTCATCGCGGCACTGGCGGAGGCGGCCCGATGACCGACGAGGGCGAGAAGAAGCTGGTCGGCATAGTGCTGGTGTCGCACAGTGCGGCGGTGGCGGACTCGGTGGCCGAGATGGCGAAGGGGCTGTCCGGCGGTGGCGCGGCACCGGTCCGCGCGGCGGGCGGCACCGCGGACGGCGGGTTCGGCACCAGTCCGGAGCTCATAGCGGAGGCGGCCCACGAGGTCGACCGGGGCGCCGGAGTGGCGGTCCTGGTGGACCTGGGCAGCGCGGTCCTGGCCGTCAAGGCGCTGCTGGCCGAGGGCGATGAGCTGCCGGAGGGCACCCGATTGGTGGACGCGCCGCTCGTGGAGGGGGCGGTCGCCGCGCTCGTCACCGCCTCCACCGGGGCGGATGTGGACGGGGTGCTCCAGGCGGCCTCGGAGGCGTACGACTACCGCAAGGTCTGACACCGCGAGGTCCGGCACCACAAGATCGGACACCGCAAGATCGGACACCGCAAGGCTATTGAACGGGGCTCCGCCCGGGGAGGCGGGGCCCCGTTCAATCTTCAACGAGCCCGCCGTCGCAATATTGCGCGCCACCTATTCCCCTGATACTCGCCGCGTACGGGGCGAGTTGCCCGTTTCGGACGGCACCCGGCGCGACGAGACCTCCCCGACCCCCGGCCGTCAAGTGATAGGCGCGATACCAGAACGGGCTTCCGAATCCGTCGATCTTGCGTCTAGACTGCTGATGTCCGAGTGGGGGGACCGGCGGCACTCAGGGGGAATAAATGGGCGTGATTGAGTGTGCCCGCGCACACCTGGCATCCATCGAACCGATGATGCCGACGCGGGTGTCGCACCGGCCGGGGCCCCATTGCGGGCTGGCTTGGATTCCACGCGCGGAAATGACCCGACCGCGCCGATCTCATAGTCCCCTGAGCGTCTGATCTTCGCGCCCGTCGCGGCGCGTTCGACCCATGGACCGGCGCGTTCGACCTATCGACCATGGGGCAGCGGTCACATCCCGCTTCTGCCTTCATGGTGCCGTACACAGCGCACACGGCAATCCATATTCCCAGAGAAGCAAGGGTTTCCGCGTGCCTGTTTTCTTCTCCTTAATCAACGGATTTCGACATTTCGACGTGGAGGAGTCAGTCGCATGACCACACCCACGCTCAGCCCCGGCCGCTTGGATGCGGATACCGTCCGCGAGTCGGTGGACGTCGTACTCGAAGACTTTCTGACGGCCAAGGCCCGCACCACTCCGCAACACCATCTGCCGTATCTCTCCGGACTGCTCAAGGATTTCCTGTCCGGCGGAAAGCGCATACGGCCCCTGTTGTGTGTCACCGGCTGGCAGGCCGTCGGCGGCGGTGAGGACACCGACGCGGTGTTCCGGGTGGCCGCCTGCCTGGAGATGTTCCACGCCTTCGCGCTGATCCACGACGACGTCATGGACGACAGCGACACCCGCCGGGGCCGGCCGACCATCCACCGCACCCTGGCCGCGCTGTGCGCCGCCGACCGCAGGCCGGATCAGATCGAGCGGTTCGGGGTCAGCGGGGCGGTGCTGCTCGGCGACCTCGCGCTCACCTGGTCGGACGAGCTGCTGCACTCGGCCGGCCTCACCCCCGCCCAGTTCGACGCCGTGCTGCCGCTGCTGTCGGAGATGCGCACCGAGGTGATGCTGGGCCAGTACCTCGATCTGCAGGCCACCGGGGAGCTGACGGACGACGTCGAGGCCACCCTCACCGTCAACCGGTACAAGACCGCCAAGTACACCATCGAACGTCCGCTGCACGTCGGAGCCGCCATCGCGGGCGCCGCCCCGGAGGCCATGGAGGCGTTCACCGCCTACGCCCTGCCGCTCGGCGAGGCGTTCCAGCTCCGCGACGATCTGCTGGGCGTGTACGGCGATCCGGAGTCCACCGGCAAGTCCCAGTTGGACGATCTGCGGGCCGGGAAGAACACCACCCTGATCGCGCTCGCCCTGCGCGGCTCCGACAGCGCCCAGGCCGCGCGGTTGCGCAGCCTCATCGGCAATCCGCTGCTCGACGAGTCGGACGCCGTGACCATCCAGGAGATCTTCGCCGCGACCACCGCCCGGGAGGCCGTCGAGCGGATGATCGACGACCGCCGGACACAGGCCCTGCGGGCCCTCGACGACGCCCCATTCACCGCGGACGCGGTCAACGCGCTGAAGCTGATCGCCCGCATGGCCACTGTGAGGAACTCATGACGACAGGACTTTCCACGGCCGGGGCCCAGGACATCAGCCGGAGCAGCGTCCGTCCGTACCTGGAGGAGTGCACCGGCCGCTTCCAGGAGATGTTCGACCGCTATGTCGTCACCCGGCCCACCAAGGTCGAATTGACCGACGCCGAACTGCGCGAGGTCATAGACGACTGCAACGCCGCGGTGTCCCCCCTCGGAAAATCGGTTTCCGATGAGCGCTGGATCTCCTATATGGGGGTGGTGCTCTGGTCCCAGAGCCCCCGCCATATCAAGGACATGGAGGCGTTCAAGGCCGTCTGCGTCCTGAACTGCGTGACGTTCGTGTGGGACGACATGGATCCCGCACTGCACGACTTCGATCTCTTCCTGCCGCGGCTGCGCGCGATCTGCGAGAAGTACTACAGTCCCGAGGACGCGGAGGTCGCGTACGAGGCCGCGCGCGCCTTCGTCACCAGCGATCACATGTTCCGCAACTCTCCCATCAAGGCGGCGCTGTGCACCACGTCCCCGGAGCAGTATTTCCGTTTCCGGGTCACGGACATCGGCGTCGACTTCTGGATGAAGATGTCGTACCCGATCTACCGGCATCCGGAGTTCACCGAACACGCCAGGACAAGCCTGGCCGCACGGATGACCACCCGCGGACTCACCATCGTCAACGACTTCTACTCCTATGACCGCGAGGTCTCGCTGGGCCAGATCACCAACTGTTTCCGGCTCTGCGATGTGAGTGATGAGACAACGTTCAAGGAGTTCTTCCAGGCCCGGCTCGATGACATGATCGAGGACATCGAGTGCATCAAGGTGTTCGACCGGCTGACGCAGGACGTCTTCCTCGATCTGATCTACGGCAACTTCGTCTGGACCATCAGCAACAAGCGCTACAAGACGGCCGTCAACGACGTCAACTCTCGCATTCAGTAAGGGAACGGGGAACCGTGACTTCCACGAAGAGCTCCGCACAGCCGGAGCGCTCCTGGACCACCGGCACGGCGCCCGGCTCGGTGCCGCTGCTGGGGCACACGCTGGCGCTCTGGCGCCGTCCGCTGCAGTTCCTGGCCTCCCTGCCCGCCCACGGCGATCTGGTGGAGGTCAGGCTGGGGCCCAGCCGCGCCTATCTGGCCTGCCATCCCGAACTGGTCCGCCAGGTGCTGCTCAATCCCCGTGTGTTCGACAAGGGCGGGGTCTTCGACAAGGCGCGGCAGCTACTCGGGAACAGCCTCTCGGTCTCCCGGGGCGAGGATCACCGCACTCAGCGGCGGATGATCCAGCCCGCGTTCCACACCCCGAAGATCGCCGACTACACCGCCGCGGTCGCCGACGACACCCGCGCCGCGATCGGCTCCTGGGAGCCGGGGCGGACCCTGGACCTCAGCGACACCATGCACGCCCTGCTGATGCGGGTCGCCGCGCGGACGCTGTTCTCCACCGGGATCGACGAGGCGACGATCGACGAGGCGCGCCACTGTCTGCGCATCGTCTCGCACGGCATCTACAAACGCACCATGGCGCCTTTGGGGATCATGGAGAAGCTCCCCACCCCGGGCAACCGCCGCTATGACCGGGCCAACGCCCGGCTGCGGCAGATCGTGGACGAGATGATCCGCGACCGCCGGCGCTCCGGCGCCGACCACGGCGATCTGCTCTCCACGCTGCTGCGCGCAGAACACCCCGAGACCGGCGAGGGGCTGGACGACGGCGAGGTCCTCGACCAGGTGGTCACCTTCCTGGTCGCCGGGAGCGAGACCACCGCCTCGACGCTCGCCTTCGTCTTCCATCTCCTGGGCGCGCACCCGGAGGTGGAGAAGCGGGTGCACGCCGAGATCGACGAGGCCCTGAAGGGCCGTTCGCCCACCTTCGAGGACCTGCCGTCCCTGGAGTACACCCGGGGGGTCATCACCGAGTCGCTGCGGCTGTATCCGCCGTCCTGGATGGCGATGCGGGTCACGGCGGCCGAGACGGACCTCGGTGGCCGCACCATCCCGGCGGGCACGATGATCCTGTACAGCGCCCAGGCACTGCACCACAACCCCGGACTGTTCCCCGACCCCGAGCGGTTCGACCCGGAGCGCTGGTTCCCCGACCGTGCCAAGGACGTGCCGCGCGGGGCGCTGCTCCCGTTCGGCGCGGGCAGCCACAAGTGCATCGGGGACGTCCTGGCGCTGACCGAGACCGCCCTCATCGTGGCGACGATCGCGAGCCGGTGGCGTCTTCGCCCGGTGCCCGGGACGACGTTGCGCCCCGAGCCGAAGGCGACGCTCGAACCCGGCCCGCTGCCGATGGTGTGCGAGCCGCGCTGACGACGTCCGGTCCGGGGTCCGCCCGGACCGGACGCCCCGTACCTTCCATACCCCACCTCGCGAGCGAAGGACATCTTCCGCATGAGGACCGCGCAGCAACCGGCGACGCGCCACTGGCGGCACGCCCTCGCCCCCGGCGGGCTTCCGCTGGCCGGCCATGCCCTGCTGATGGGCCGCAAGCCGCTTCAGTTCCTGGCCTCCCTGCCCGCCTACGGCGATCTGGTCGAGCTCCGGCTGGGGCCTCGGCCCGTCTTTCTGCCCTGTCATCCGGAGCTGGTCCAGCAGGTGCTGGTGAACGCGCGGATCTACGACACCGGCGGACCGGTCAAGGAGAAGGCGAAGCCCATCCTGGGCAACGGCCTGATCACCTCCGACTGGGCGGACCACAGACGGCAGCGCCGGCTGGTGCAGCCCGCCTTCCAGGCCGCCCGGATCGCCACGTACGCCGAGGTGATGGAGCGGGAGTGCGAGGCCGAGTCGACGGCGTGGACGGCCCGCAGACCCATCGACGTCAGCCATGAGATGCTCGCGCTCACCGCGCGGGTGACGGCCCGTGCGCTCTTCTCGACCGATATGGCGCCGCATGCCGTGGCCGAGATCCAGCACTGTCTGCCCATCGTCGTGGAGGGCGCCTACCGGCAGGCGATCGACCCCACCGGGCTGCTGGCCAAGCTCCCGCTCGCGGCGAACCGGCGCTTCGACGACGCGCTCACCCGGCTCAACCAGCTCATCGACCGCATGATCGACGACTACAAGGCGGCGGACGACGGCGACCGCGGCGATGTGCTGTCCGCCCTCTTCGCCGCGCAGGACGACGAGACCGGCGGCACGATGTCGGACCAGGAGATCCACGACCAGGTCATGACCCTGCTGCTGGCCGGGATCGAGACCACCGCCTCCGCGCTGACCTGGGCCTGGTTCCTGCTCGGCCGCAATCCCCGGGCCGAGGCCGCGCTGCACGCCGAGGTCGACGAGGTGCTGGGCGGACGGGCCCCGCGCTACGCCGATGTCCCCCGGCTCGCCTACACCCAGCGGGTGTTCAGCGAGGCGCTGCGGCTCTTCCCGCCCGCGTGGCTGTTCACCCGGACCACCACCGAGGCCACCGAGCTCGGCGGGCGGCGGCTGCCCCCGGCGTCGGACGTGCTGATCAGCCCGTATGTGCTGCACCGCGATCCGGCCCTCTTCCCCGACCCGGAGTCCTTCGACCCCGACCGCTGGCTCCCCGAGCGGGCCAAGGACGTGGCGCGCGGCGCTTATCTGCCGTTCGGCGGTGGCAGCCGGAAGTGCATCGGCGATGTCTTCGGCATGACGGAGGCGACGCTGGCCCTGGCCGCGATCGCGGGCCGCTGGCGGATGCGCCCGATTCCGGGGACGAAGATCCGGCCGAGGCCGCAGATGAGCCTCACCGCCGGTCCGCTGCGCATGATTCCGGAACCGCGCTGAACGTCCTGGCTCTCGGGCCCCGTGATTCAGGTGTCAGGAGTGGGGTGAATCGTACCGGCGGCCGGCGCAGTCGAATAGGGGACAGTTCCCCGTTTCTTCGATGATCTGAACACCTAACCGGAGAGATTCCCCCGGTTAGTGTTAGGGTTGCGGGCCATGGGCAGCCGTGTGGAGAAAGAGACACCGTTGCGCCGAGACGCACGGCGCAACCGCGAGATGCTGATAACTGCCGCCCGGGAGATCTACACGGATCAGGGTGTGGACGCCCCGCTCGACGACATCGCCCGTCGGGCCGGAGTCGGCAGCGCCACTCTCTACCGGCGGTTCGCCGGCCGGGCGGAACTCATCGAGGCGGTATTCGGCGATTCCCTGCGGGAAATCCTGCGGGCCGCCGAAGAAGCCCGCTCGGCGCCGGACGCCTGGGTCGGCCTGACAGCCTATCTGGAGCGCATATTCGGACTGCTCGCCGCCGACCGGGGCACCAACGACCTGATGACCACCGGCATCCAGGGCGTCCCCTCGCTCGACGCGCTCCGTAAGGAAAACCACAAGACGCTCCACGTCCTTCTGAGCCGCGCCCAGGAACAGGGCGCGGCCCGGAAGGACACCACGGCGGAGGACCTGCTGTTCCTGCTGGCCGCGCTCGGCCGCGCGGTCCCGGGCTCGACCGTCGCCGCACCGATGGCCTGGCGCCGCTATCTGGCCCTGCTGCTCGACGGACTGCGCCCCGAGGGGTCCCACCCGCTCCCGGCCCCCTCACTCACCGGCGACCAGCTCGGCGCCGCCATGCTCCAGCTCGGCAAGGTGCGACGGCCGCGTACGGGGCGGGCCGACTAGGGGGCATTCGGGGCGGGAGGCGCCGACCCGGGGCATGTTGGACGGGGCCGCGCCGGCTCGGGGCGTCCTGGGCGGGGCGCGTCACCACAGTGGCCGGGCGAAGTGTGTCGCCCGCCTACATATCCGAGCCGAACTGCGCATTTCTACGGTGTGGCAACACAAAATCGTCCCCGCACCCCGCTCGGAAGTGGTGACCCATGACCACCCCGGATTCTCCGGCCTCCGCTCCCCCGGCCCCACCCGGCTCGCTGCGCCGCATCGTCGCCGCGAGCCTTATCGGCACCACCATCGAGTGGTACGACTTCTTCCTCTACGGCTCGGCCGCCGCGCTCGTCTTCAACAAGCTCTTCTTCCCGGACTCCGATCCGCTCGTCGGCACGCTGCTGTCGTTCCTGACCTACGCGGTCGGCTTCGCCGCCCGGCCGGTCGGCGCCCTGGTCTTCGGCCACTACGGCGACCGGCTCGGCCGTAAGAAGCTGCTGATCCTGAGTCTGCTGCTGATGGGCGGCGCGACCTGCGCGATCGGGCTGCTGCCCACCCACGCCACGGTCGGTTCGGCGGCCCCCGTACTGCTCACCGCGCTGCGTCTGATCCAGGGGTTCGCCCTCGGCGGCGAATGGGGCGGAGCGGTGCTGCTGGTGTCGGAGCACGGGGACCCGCGGCGGCGCGGGTTCTGGGCGTCCTGGCCGCAGACCGGCGCCCCCGCCGGGCAGTTGCTGGCCACGGGCGTGCTCTCCGCGCTCACCGCCCTGCTCTCCGACAACGCCTTCGAGGCGTGGGGGTGGCGGGTGCCGTTCCTGCTCTCGGGGGTGCTGGTACTGGTGGGCTTGTGGATTCGTCTCTCTGTCGATGAATCGCCGGTGTTCAAGGCGGCGCAGGCCCGGGCCGAGGCCCGTAAGGCGGCCGCGGGCGAGGCAACCACCGAGAAGATGCCTCTGGTGGCGGTCCTGCGCCACCACTGGCGGGATGTGCTGATCGCCATGGGCGCGCGGATGGCCGAGAACATCAGCTACTACGTCATCACCGCCTTCGTCCTGGTCTACGCGACCTCCGACCATGTGGACCTCGGCAAGCAGACCGCGCTCAACGCCGTACTGATCGCCTCGGCCGTGCACTTCGCGGTCATCCCGGCATGGGGCGCGCTGTCGGACCGGATCGGCCGCCGCCCGGTGTATCTCCTGGGCGCGGTCGGCGTGGGCGCGTGGGCCTTCCCCTTCTTCCTCCTCATCGACACCAAGGGCTTCCCGGCGCTGCTGCTCGCCGTGACGGTCGGGCTGATCTTCCACGGGGCGATGTACGCGCCCCAGGCGGCCTTCTTCTCCGAGATGTTCGCGACCCGGATGCGGTATTCGGGGGCGTCGATCGGCGCGCAGTTCTCATCCGTCGCGGCCGGTGCGCCCGCCCCGCTGATCGCCACCGCGCTCCTGGCCGACTACGACAGCGCCACCCCGATCGCGCTCTATGTGATCGCGGCGGCCCTGCTCACCCTGGTGGCCGTGGGCGTCGCCAAGGAGACCCGGGACCGCGATCTGGCCGCCATCGAACCGACCTCGGCCCCGTCCCCGCGGCCGGCATCGGACGCGGCGGAGCGCACGGCCCGTTCGGCCTCGGCTCAGTAGCCCACGGCCGAGGCCAGGCGGTGCAGCCGCAGGGCGAGCTGGATCTCCAGGGAGCGGGCGGGCGACTGCCAGTCGGGGCCGAGCAGCCGCCCGACCCGCTCCAGCCGCTGCGCCACCGTGTTGACGTGCACGTGGAGGGCGTCCTTCGTACGGGCCGGGCTCATCCCGCCCGCGAAGTACGCGTCGAGGGTGCGGATCAGTTCGGTGCCGCGCCGCTCGTCGTAGTCGACGACCGCGCCCACGGTGCGCGTCACGAAGTCCTGCACGCCGGTGCCGTCCGGGGCGCCCTCGCGGGTGCCGGCCAGCAGCAGACCGAGAAAGCCGAAGTCCTCGGCGGCCGCGCCCTGTCCGGCCCGGCCCAGCACCCGCAGGGCGGCCAGACAGCGCCGCGCCTCGGCATAGCCCGCGGCGACCTCCCCGGGCCGTGCTGCGGGCGCGGGGACGGGTGCGGAGGCGCCCACGGTGACCGCGGCGTGTACGGCGGTGCCCAGCTGCCGGGCGGTGCGACGGGCCAGGGCGTCGGCGGTGTCGCCGTCGGCCAGCGGCAGCAGCAGAACCGTGCCGCCGTCGCGGGCGGCGGCCAGACCGTGCCGGGTGACCGCCAGATGGGACGCGGCGGACCATAGCCGCCGACGGCCCTCGGCGTCCTCGGCGGGCGCGCCACCGGGACCGCCGCCGGGTGCGCCGCCGTGTGTGCTGCCGTGTGTGCTGCCTGATCTGCTTCCGGGTGTGCCGCCGGGGCCGCTTCCGGGTACGCCTCCGGGACCGGCGGCGGGGGTGCCGGTGTGCGGGGCCTCGATGCCCGCGGCGAGCACCACATGGGGCGTGTCCAGGTCCGCCGCCCGCAGCCGCGCGGCGCGCTCGCGCAGCAGCCGGGGCTCGCGGTCGGGGGCGTCGAGGAGGTCGTCCAGGAGCTCACCGCGCACCCGCTGTTCGGCCTCACCCGCCGAGCGGCGGGCGAGCTGCAGCAGGGAGGTGACCATCGCGGCACGCTCCAGGGTGCGCTGGTCCATGGGGTCGAGCCGGGGGTGGCCGCGCAGCACGAGCGCGCCGAGCAGCTCGCCACCCGCCGAGACGGCGGCGACCCAGTCCTCCTCGCCGTCGCGCACCGCGTGGCCGTCCGCCCGGGACCGGTCGACGGCCGCCGCGGGCGCCTCGTCGACCTCGAGGAACTCCACGGAACCACTGAGCACCTCGGCCACGGCGTCGGCCACATCGTGCACCCCGCCACCGCGCAGCACCAGCTCGGTGAGCCGGTCGTGGACCTCGGAGGCGCGCTCGATGACCCGGCTGCGGTCCCGGATGATCTCGTTGGCGGCCTCCAGCTCGGCGAGCGCCGTACGGGTCTCGGCGAGCAGATGGGCGGTGTCGATGGCCACGGCCGCGTGGGCGGCGAACGAACCGAGCAGGGCTGTCTGCTCGCGTTCGAACACCCGGGCCCGGCGGTCGGCCGCGAACAGCACGCCGATGACACCGCTGCCGAGCAGCAGCGGCACTCCGAGGATGGCGACCAGTCCCTCGTCCCTGACGCCCGCGTCGATGGTGTGGGTGTGCTGGAACCGCGGATCGTGGAAGTAGTCCTCGGTCACATAGGGGCGGGCGGTCTGGGCCACCAGACCGCCGAGCCCCTCTCCCATGCCGAGCCGAAGCTGCTGGAAACGGGCCGAGACCGAACCGTCGGTGACCCTCATATAGGTGTCACCGGCCGTCGGATCGTTCAGCGTCAGATAGGCGACCTCGGTGCCCAGCAGGGAGCGGGCGCGCTGCACGATGGCCTGGAGCACCGCGTCCAGATCGCGCAGCCCCGCCAGGTCGTGGGCGGTCTCGTAGAGGGCGGACAGCTCGGCCTCGCGCCGCCGTCGCCCCTCCAGTTCGCCGCGCACCCGCAGGGCGAGCAGCTTGGCGCGCTCCAGGGCCGCCAGCCGGTCGGCCGGGGCCTTGTCGGCGCGGGCGCGCAGCACCGGGCGCTCGTACGCCTCGGTGGGCGCGCCGCGTACGAGCAGTTCCAGGTAGGGGGCCTCCGGCCGGTCGTCGGACATGGGCACAGGCATACTCCCGCCGGGCCCGGCGGCGCCAGCCGTAAGGCGGCCCGGTACCCCTTCGACGGGGCGGCCGGGCAATACGCGGTCCAGTGGCTGAGCCAATGGGCCACCGTCCGCCGATGGCTGAGCCAATGGGCCACCGTCCGCCAGTGGCTGAGCCAATCCGTTTTCGTGGCCCGGTGGCTGAGCCAATCGGCCTTCGTCGCCCGGTGACCGATCCGATGAGCCGCTCAGTGCGCGGTCCATCCGCCGTCCATGCTGAGCGAGGCACCGGTGACGAAGGACGTGTGCGGACCGCAGAGATAGGCGACGGCCTCGGCGACCTCTTCGGGTTCGACCAGTCGCTTGACCGCGGTATCGGCCAGCATCACCTCGGCGACGACCCGCTCCGGCGAGATCCCGTGGGCCTCGGCCTGGTCGGCGATCTGCCGTTCGACGAGCGGGGTGCGCACATATCCGGGGTTGACGCAGTTGGAGGTCACCCCGTGCGCCGCGCCCTCCAGGGCGGCGACCTTGGAGAGCCCCTCCAGACCGTGTTTGGCGGCCACATAGGCCGACTTGTACGGGGAGGCGCGCAGCCCGTGCACCGAGGAGATGTTGACGATCCGGCCCCAGCCCTGCGCATACATATGCGGCAGCGCGCCGCGCACCAGCCGGAACGGGGCCTCGAGCATCACGGTGAGCACCCGGGAGAAGACCTCGGGCGGAAAGTCCTCGATGGGCCGGACAAGTTGGAGCCCGGCGTTGTTGACCAGGATGTCGATGCCGGCGGCGGCCCGTTCCGCGGCGTCCAGGTCGGTGAGGTCGAGGGGGTGGGCCTCGACCGGGCCGGGCAGTCCGCAGGCCGCCGCGACCAGGTCGGTGAGGCCCTCGGCGTCCAGATCGACGGCCCGCACCCGCGCCCCGGCGGCGGCCAGCCGCAGCGTACAGGCCCGGCCGATGCCCCCGGCGGCGCCCGTGACGAGTGCGGTACGGCGGGACAGATCGAGGCCGTCGGACAGCCGGGGGCCCGGGCCTGGTGTGGTGGACGCGCTCATGAGGGGCACATTAGGCAGCCGCCGCGCCCGGTCCGATGTGGGGGCGGCACATACTTCACTCCGCGACGGTGGGCTCGAACCATGTCGGGCCGTCCTCGAGCGCCTGCTTGATCCGGGACAGGGAGAAGTCCTCCATCTCGGGCAGCGCGTCGAGCGGGAACCAGGCGACGTCCAGCGACTCGTCGTCGTTCACCCGCGCCTCGCCGCCCACCGCGCGGCACCGGAAGCAGACGTCCACGAACTGGCACCGGTCGTCGTTGGGGTAGGTCACCGGCGCCAGGGTCCGTACAAGCACGATGCGTTCGGGGACACAGCGCACCGCGGTCTCCTCCTCCACCTCGCGGACCACGGCCGTGGCCGGCTGCTCACCGGGTTCGGGGATGCCGCAGATGATCGTCCAGCGGCCGTTGTCGGCCCGGCGGCCCAGCAGCACCCGCCCCTGGTCGTCGAAGACCACGGCGCTCACGCCCGGCAGATAGAGCAGTTGGTGGCCGATGGAGGCCCTGAGGTCACGGATGAAGTCGGGGGTCGGCATGGGCCGAGGGTATCGGGCGGAAAAGGGGGCGCGCACGGCGGCCGAACGGCGCCCTCCGCGGCGGACGTTTCACGACCGACTCATCGTTTCTGCGCACCATATACACATTCCTTACGACAAGCGCTACGGTTTCGGGTGTCATGGCTCGCACGACGGCCGTAAGGCGTGTCGGTGCGGTGCCCGTCACGACGGGGGGTCGACGGGATGACGTCATCAGTGGTGGAGCCTGTCGTGCAGGACCACGGCAGACCGGCCGACGGATGCGCCGGCGCGTCCGATTTCGCGGGGGTCCTGATCCTGGCCGGCTGCGCCGTCTGGGCCCTGATCGCGGCCATGGGGCGGCCGGCCCGCCCCGAGGGGGTGCTGCTGGCGGTGCTGGCGGTGGCCGCCGGTTACGCCTGCGGCCGGATCGCCGGATCGCTGCTGCCGGTCGCCGCGACGGCGGCCGCCGGGCTCGCGGGGTTCGGCCTGGCCTGCGCCTCGCCGTACGGGCTCACCGGCCATGAGGGGGCGGGCGCGGGCCAGCTCACCCTGGCCACGGGCGCGGTCTGCTGTGCGGCCTGGGCCGCCCCGCGGGCCCTCCGCCCGGCGCTGTGGCTGCTGTCGACGGCGATCACGCTGACGGCCTTGGTGGCCGGCTCGACGGCGGGCTCGGTCGCCAGCGGCGCCGTCCTGGTGTGCTCGCTCACCGCCGCCCGGCACCGGCACCGGCTGCCGGCGCTCGCCGCGTGCGCGCTGATCGCGGCGGTCGCGGTCGGCGGCACCTGGGCGGTGGCCAAGGACGCGGTCCCGGGCGGGCTCCCGCCCGCCCTGCGTGCCCATCTCACCGAGCACCGGATCCGGCTGTGGCAGGACGCGGCCCGCATCGGGGAGACGGACCCGCTGCGCGGTGCGGGCCCGGACCGCTTCGGCGAGCTGAGCCCCGCGGCGGCCCAGCCACAGGGCCCGGAGGCCAAGCCCCATTCGGCGCCGCTGCAGCAGGCGGCCGGTCAGGGGCTGCCGGGGGTGGTCCTGCTGGGCGCCGCCTTCGCCTGGATGCTCCACGCCCTGTGGCGCTCCCCGCGCCCGACTCCGGTGGTCCTTACGGCGGCCGCGACGCTCACGGCCCTGGCCGTCGTGTCCTGTCTGGGCAACGCTCTGAGCTTCTCCCAGATCACCGCGGGAGCGGGCCTCCTCGCCGGGCTGGCGACCGCCCGCCTGAACGACGACCCGGGAGCGGTGCCATGAGACCCGGCACGGCGGGAGAGAACGCGCCCTCAGAGGCGTCCGACGGCAGAGAATGCGGGCCCCTGATGGCCGCGGCGGACAACGCGTCCCCCGAAAGACATCCACGTCCCCCGAAAGAGGGGGACGGGGCTCGGCTAGACCTGGGAGGTGCGCGCCGCGATCAGCCGCAGCCGGTCGCGGATGACCCGGACCGCCGCCTCCGCGTCGTCCACCGTGACCGTGAAGACGCGCCCGTCCCCGAGGCGGACCACCACGCCCTCGCCTCGGCGCACCACCACCGCCGTGCCCTTGTCGGGGCGCCAGCGGTAGCCCCAGCCGCCCCACTGGCAGGGGGTGACCTTGCGGGCCACATCGGCGTGGACCACGTCGCTGAGCGGGATGCGGCGGCGCGGGAGCCCCATATGGCCGCAGCGGATCTCCAGCGCCTCGTCGTCGACCCGCACCGCCACATGGACGAAGGCGAGGGTGCCGAAGAGCATCAGCAGCCCGGCGGTGACACAGCCGATGACGGACATCAGCAGCGGGGCGAGGCCCGAGCCCCATGGTGAGTCGACGGCGAGGTCGACACCGAGCGCCAGGCACGCGGCGCCCGCCACGGCCAGCACCCACTGCACACGGTTGTGGGCTCGTCCGGTCCAGACCGCGGGCGGCTGCCCGGGGGCGCTCGGCGTTCCGTGGTCGTGGTGCCTCATGGTTGGCAGCGTACTCAGGTTCCGGCCACACGGCAGCGGGGAGAGTGATTCCGCTGGTGAAGAGCGTTGCGGTCAGCTCACCACACGAGGCGCCGCTGTCAACCGCGCACCGGGGCGACGGGTGCCAGCAGCACTCCTTCGGCATAGGTCAGGGCGACCTCCGGCAAGAGGGCCTCGTGCCCGCTGAGGATGACGGTCAGCCCCCCGGGGGCGACCAGGCCGTCCGGCGGGAAGGGGTCGGCGCCGATCCGGCGCAGGGCCTGGGCGGCGACGGCCCCGGCCGAGCCATGGAGGGCGATCGGCGGCGCGGCCGGCTGCTGCACGGCGGCCCGGATGCGGTCGGCGACCAGTTCGTAATGGGTGCAGCCCAGGACGACGGTCGTTACCTCGCGCGGAGTGCGGGCCGCCGCGGCGGCCACCGCGGCGTCGATCCCCTCGTCGTCGGCGTGCTGCACCGCGTCCGCGAGCCCCGGGCACGGCACCTCGGTCACCTCGACGCCGTCCGCGAAGTCGCGGATCAGTCCGCGCTGGTACGGGCTGCCGGTGGTGGCCGGGGTGGCCCAGATCGCGATCGGCCCTCCCCCGGCCGCCGCGGGCTTGATGGCGGGCACGGTCCCGACGACCGGCAGCACGGGCTCCAGCTCGGCCCGCAGCGCGGGCAGGGCGTGGACGGAGGCGGTGTTGCACGCGACGATCAGCGCGTCGGGGCGGTGCGCGGCGGCGGCCCGGGCGCAGCCCAGGGCGAGCTCGGTGACATCCTCGGGAGTGCGCGGACCCCACGGCATGGTGGCGGGGTCGGAGGAGAGAAGGAGATCGGCGTCCGGCCGCAGTCGGCGCATCGCGGCGGCGGTGGGCAAGAGCCCGATTCCGGAGTCCATAAGCGCGATCTTCACCCGGTCACTTTAATGGATCGGTCCGGTGCGCCCGACGGCCGGGCACACCTTCGGGCAGACTTCGGCGGGTGAGCGCGCTGATGTGGATCGCCGCCGGGTCGTTGGCCGCATGGCTGTGGCTGCTGCTGGGCCAGGGCTTCTTCTGGCGTACGGACGTCCGGCTGCCCCGGAGGGGTCAGGACGGCTCCGGGCCTCCGGAGCCCGCGGCATGGCCCTCGGTGGCCGTCGTGGTGCCCGCCCGGGACGAGTCCGCCGTGCTTCCGGCCAGCCTGCCCTCGCTGCTCGCCCAGGACTATCCGGGGCCGGCGGAGATCTTCCTGATCGACGACGGCAGCTCGGACGGCACCGGAAAGCTCGCCCGTGAACTGGCCGAGGAGTACGGCGGGCTGCCGCTGACCGTCGACTCCCCCGGCGAACCCGGCCCCGGCTGGACCGGCAAGCTGTGGGCGGTGCGGCACGGCATGGCGCTTGCGACGACCCGTATCGCCGCGGACCGTGAGGGCGACGGCGACCGTAAGGACGAGGGCGACCGTAAGGACGACGTCGGCGTCGACTACCTGCTGCTGACGGACGCGGATATCGCGCATGAACCGGACTCCCTGCGGGAGTTGGTGCGCGCGGCCGAGGCGAACGGACTGGATCTGGTCTCCCAGATGGCGCGGCTGCGGGTGGCGACCTGCTGGGAGCGGCTGATCGTGCCCGCCTTCGTCTACTTCTTCGCCCAGCTGTACCCCTTTCGGTGGGTCAACCGGCCCCGGGGGCGCACCGCGGCGGCCGCGGGCGGCTGTGTGCTGCTGCGCCGGGAGGCGGCCGAGCGGGCCGGGATCCCGGAGACGATCCGGCAGTCGGTCATCGACGACGTGGCGCTGGCCCGCACGGTGAAACGGTCCGGCGGGCGGATCTGGCTGGGGCTGGCCGACCGGGTCGACAGCGTGCGGCCGTATCCGCGGCTGGGCGAGCTGTGGCGGATGGTCTCGCGCAGCGCGTACACCCAGCTCCGACACAATCCGGTGCTGTTGCTGATGACGGTCGCGGGGCTGGCGGTGGTGTATCTCGTGCCGCCCGCGGCCGTGGTCGCCGGGGTGCTGACGGAGCTTCCCGCGCTACTGTCGCTGGGCGCCGCCGCCTGGGCCCTGATGACGGGCAGCTACATCCCGATGCTGCGCTACTACCGGCAGACCCTGTGGCTGGCGCCGCTGCTGCCCCTGACGGCCCTTCTCTACCTCCTGATGACCGTGGACTCGGCGGTGCGGCACCACCTCGGACAGGGCGCGGCCTGGAAGGGGCGCACCTACGCCCGCCCCAGCGCCGCGCCCTGACGGCCGCGCCCCGTGCACCGGGTCTTCACTTGCGGCCGGGGGTCCAGTTCATGCCCCAGCCGTAGGCGTGGTCGAGGGTGCGCTGCGGGCTGACGCCGCGCTGCGGCACCAGATAGCGGGCCTCGCGCTGTACGACGAGATCGCTGCCGGTGTTGGTGATGAGCGCGAGCGCGCAGACCGGGGAGGGGACGGTGCACTCGTCGAGCGAGAAGTCGATCGGGGCGCCGAACTGCGGCTGCAGGGTGACCGTCGCGTGGAGATTGGCGAAGCTGCGGGCGCCCTCGTAGATGGTCACGAAGACCAGGATCCGGCGGAACGACCGCAGGTGGTCGAGGTTGACGGTGAGGTTCTCACCGGCCGCGCGGGCACCGGTCCGGTCGTCGGCGTCCAGGTGGATGAAGGGCGGCTGGTGCAGCGAGCCGAACGAGTTGCCGAGCGCCTGGACCACGCCCTTGCTGCCGTCGGAGAGTTCGAACAGCGCCCCCAGGTCGAGATCGAGCTCGTTGTGCATGGCCATGGCCTTGCCCAGCTTGGAGGCCCACCCCGAGAACTGCTTGTGCACCTGCCAGTTGAGGTTGACCCGCATGGTGCCGGAGGTGCCGCCCTGCTTGGTGAGCGAGACCGCGGGCGCCTCCTTGGTCAGGGTGACCTTGCTGAGGCTCACCGGCGCCGTGGCGGGCGCGGGGGCCGGGGTGGCCGGTGCGGTGGGCGGGGGCGGCGGAAGGGGCGTGGAGGCGACGGTGGGCGGCGGAGGCGGGTACGCCCCGGCCGGAGGGCCGGACGGCGGCGCGGGGGCGGCGTACGGGTTCTGCGCGGCCGCGTGCGGGGTCTGCGCCGCGTACGGGTCCTGCCCGGCGTTCGGCGGGGCGGCGGGGGCGGGAACGGGGGCGGCGGGCTGAGCCGGCGTCTGCTGCGGTTCGTCGACGCTGATACCGAAGTCCGCGGCGAGCCCCGCCAGCCCGCTCCCGTACCCCTGGCCCACCGCGCGGAACTTCCAGGCGCCCTGCCTGCGGTACAGCTCGCCGAGGACGAAGGCGGTCTCGACGGTGGCGTCCTCGCTGTCGAAGCGGGCGATCTCCGCGCCGCCCGCCACGTCCAGCACCCGGATGTGCAGACCGGGGACCTGACCGAACGTTCCGCCATCGGCCGAGGCCACGAGGACCACGGTGTCGATGGTGGGCTCCACGCGGGCGAGGTCCACCGAAAGGGTGTCGGTCACGGTGTCACCCGTGGTCCGCTTCCCCTCGTGGCGCACCGCGCCGGAGGAGTGCGCCGCCTGGTTGTAGAACACGAAGTCCCCGTCGGACCTGACCTTTCCGGACATCAGCAGCAACGCCGAGGCGTCCACGTCCGGTGCCCCCGGTCCGGCGCGCCAGCCGAGCTCGATCCGCACCGCGCTTGCCGGTACTGGCGTGTTACCGCCCTTGCGCATCGCCATTTCCGTCCCCCTGCCTCTCTGTTCGCTCGGTCACCGGGCCGCTCGGCCGCCACATACCGCGGACCACCGGTGGCTACCTGCTGAAAACGCGCTCTTTACACGATCTCAACGTACCTTGACGACCGATTTTCCCGGGTTCGCTCGGATTGGGGATCCACGGCCACTCCGAACACTCAAAACAACCCTCCTACCGGACTCCCCAATCAGCACATGGTGGGCTTAACTTATGGTCTATGACCTCCCCCCGCAGCACTTACGGTGGCGGCTACTACTCCTCGCCGTCCTTCCCGGACACCCCCATCTACGACAGCCTTGTCGCCGAGCGGGGCACACCACAGATCGCACCCATCAGGGTGCCGTCCGCCTACGACACCGGAAGTCATCTTCCGGCCCTGCCCTCAGCGCTTCCCGCACTGCCGGCCGCGCCCTCGCCGCAGCCCATGTACCAGGGCTACCAGCAGCAGCCGCAGCCCACCGGGCTGCAGCAGGCGCACGCGCCCTACATCCCGCCGCAGCCGACCGGCCCGCGGGGCTACCCGGGCGCTCAGCAGCCGCAGATGCAGCGCCCCGGCCCGGCCGCGCCGATGGGGTACGAGGCGATGCGCCCGGCCATGACGCGTCCGGCCGCGCCGCGTCCGGCGGCCCCCGCGCCGTCTCCCTACGAGGACCCTTACGGGCGTCAGCAGTACCCGGGCGGCCGGTCGCCGCAGCCGGGAGGCGGCTACTGACACGCGTCGGGAGGTGATGCGACCGGGCCGGCGCCCGGTCGCGGGAAGGATCGGGCCGGATGGGGCATCCCCGTCCGGCCCCTGATTTTTGCGCGGGCCGTCCGGCCTCTGGATTTCCGGGGGCCGGGACGGTCCTGTCTCTCGAGGGGGCCGTTCGGCCCCTCCCCGGCGGCGGAACGCGTCGCGATGCTGGACCGAGCAATTCCGCGAGCCATCTCCATCACGGGGGCGGACCGGGCTCTCACTCCACTGCGGTGAAGGGCATCTCGGCCGGTCCGCCTCGTTCGGTGTGGGGCGCGGGGCCGGCAGGGGAGCCGGTCTCGCGCTCCATGCGAAACGCGCGCCCGGCCACCGTAAGGACGTCATCCGGCCCACCGTAAGGACGTCACCAGGACCACCGTAAGGACGTCATCGGCTCCTGGCCGTACCGCTCACGGGCTCACTGACCCGTTTCGCGCTCCTTGATCCGCTCGGCGATCACCGCGGCCTGAATGCGCCGCCCCACACCCAGCTTGGACAGGATCGCGGAGATGCGGTTCTTGACGGTCTTCTCGGCCAGGAACAGCCGCTCGGCGATCTGCCGGTTGGTCAGCCCGTCGCCGATGAGCTGGAGGATCTCCCGCTCCCGCGGTGACAGGTTCTCCAGCTCCACGGGCCCGCTGGGCGCGGGACCGCGCAGCCGGGCCATCACCCGGGCGGTGGCGCCGGGGTCGAGCATGGAGCGGCCGCCGGCCACGGTACGCACCGCCGACACCAGGTCGGACCCGTTGATCTGCTTGAGCACATAGCCCGCGGCCCCGGCCATGATGGCGTCGAACAGCGCCTCGTCGTCGTCGAAGGACGTCAGCATCAGACAGGCGAGGTCGGGAAGCCGGGCCCGCAACTCCCGGCAGACCTCGATCCCTTCGTGGTCCCCGCCGTCGCCCGAGGAGCCGAGCCGTACGTCGAGCACCGCGACCCGTGGCCGTACGGCGGGGGCGCGGGCGATGGCCTCGCGGGCGTTGGCCGCCTCGCCGACCACCTTCAGGTCGGATTCGGCGTCGAGCAGGTCACGCAGTCCGCGCCGCACCACCTCGTGGTCGTCGAGCAGAAAGACCCTGATGGGGCCGTCGGGGTCGGCTGTCTGGGGCACGGCCTCTCCATCCATGGCGCACGGGTCGCCGGTCGCGATCCGGCTGCCCAGCTTTACGTTCTGCCGCAGGGCGGCGTAAGGGGCCATTCGGCCCCCGGGCCGCTCTCCGCGCCCTCCGGCCCGATCATGGCGAGATCCCGCCCGCGTACGGCCCGTACAGATCCAGCAGCCGGGTGCGGGCGCTCTGCAGCCGGCCCCCGATCACCTGGGCGCAGGCCAGCGCGAGGGCATAGCCGAGCTCCGGGTCCTCGTCGCACAGCCGGCGCACCGCCTCCGCGTTGAACTCGTGTGCGCGCACCGGGCTGAGCGCCTCCGCGCCCAGATGCCAGGTGTCCGGCGGGAAGAGCCAGGACCAGCCGATGAGCTCTCCGGGGCCGAGGGTCTCGATCACCGCGGGCCGCCGCCCCGGGACATGCAGATCGAGGGTGACCGCGCCGGTGCGGATGATCCAGAAGCGATCGGCCTTACGGCCCTCCTCGAAGATGCGGCCACCCGCGGGGAAGGACACATCGTGGGCAAGCGCCATCACCCGCTCACGATGTTCGGTCTTCAGCGCGCTCAGAAGTCCCATCATGACCTCACTCTGCCGTTTCCTCTCCCCCTCGCCCCTCGGCGGTCACTGTGCTCACGAGACGACGAGAGGCAGCGATCCAAAGCGATACGCCGACGATCGGGTATCGCTTAACCCTTACCCATTTCCGGTCACGTTTCCGATATGACACGTCATTCGTGGTCGTGATGACCGATGAGGCCCCACTCCCCGTACCCTCGGCTGTTTCACCGACCCTGCGATGTCGCTCGTACTCGTCACCAAACGGGAGGCACTGGTGCTAGCCGACCCTCGTCGGTCCGCCGATCGAGCCGGAGAACACCTGCTCCACCGCCATTTCACCGCCGACGAGCTGCCCCGGCTGCGGGTGCAGATCGAGGAGTGCGCGGCCTGGGCCGGGCTCTGCGAGGCCCGCCGCGGGGACTTCGTGCTGGCCGTGGACGAGATCGCCAACAACGCCATCGAGCATGCGGGCGGCACCGGCTCCCTGCTGCTGCGGCGGGTCGGCGACGAGTTGGAGTGCCGGATCAGCGACTCCGGGCCCGGCTTCTCCGAGGACGTCATCCCCCGGATCCTGCCGGGGCTGGACGGCGCCACCAGCGGCCGCGGGCTGTGGCTCACCCAGCTGGTCACCGACCGGCTGGTGATCAGCGCGGGGGCGGTGGGCGCCGTGGTGACGCTGACCATGCGGCTGCGCTGAGTGAGCCGCCGGACTCCCTCGGCGACCGCTTCGGCGGGACAATAGGAGGGGTCACACCCATGTGCCGGCAGGAGAGGCGGTGGGCACGGTGAAGCTTCCCGTGGTCGTCGGGGTCGACGGTTCGGACGCCGCCTCGGATGCCCTGGACTGGGCGGCCGAGCTGGCCGGGCGCCGCGGGCTGCCGCTGCGCGTCGTCCATGCCTCTCTGTGGGAGCGGTACGAGGGCTACGTCGCCGGAACGGCCGCCGACCGCCCCGCCGAGCGGCTCCACAGCGAGGCGGTGCTGGCCACCGCGGCCGAGCGGGCCGGGCGGCGGGTGCCCGCCCTGAAGGTGATGACCGACCTGGCGGCCGACGACGCGGTCACCGCCCTGCTGCGCGCCGGGCAGAGCGCCGAGGCGCTGGTGGTCGGCTCGCGCGGCCGCGGTGAGTTCGCCTCCCTGCTGCTCGGCTCGGTCGGACTGGGCATCGCGGCCCGCGCCCAGTGCCCGGTGGTCGTGGTGCGCGGCCGCCCGGAGAACGTGCACGGCGGGATGAACCGGGTGGTGGTGGGGATCGCCGAGCGCGAGCGCCCGAGCGAGCGGGAGCCCGCGCCGCCGTCGGCCGCCGTCGCGTTCGCGCTGCGCGAGGCGCGGCTGCGCGGCGGGGAACTGGAGGCGGTGCACGCATGGCGCTGCGCGGGCCCCGATGACCACGGAACGCGCGAGACCCATGGAGCACACGAGAACCACAGGACACGCGAGAACCACGGAGGACACGAGAACCACGGAGCGCGCGAGGATCACGCGCGGCGCGCCGCCGAGCTCCTGGACGAGACGCTGGGCGGCGCCACGGCGGCCGGACTGCCGCCGGTGCCGGTGGCGCACCGCCCGGTCGAGGGCTCGGCGCGCAAGGCGCTGCTGGACGCCTCCGCCCACGCCGATCTGCTGGTGGTGGGGGCCCGGCGGCGGCAGGGGCATTTCGGCATGCAGCTCGGGCTTGTCAACCACGCCGTACTGCATCACGCCAAGTGCCCGGTGGCCGTGGTGCCGGTTTCCTAGGCTCCCGTCCCTCAGCGGCTCCTGACCCTGGCCGAGTTCCTTCCATCCCCGCCACCACCGGCCCCCGCCCCGGCTACCCTGCTGGTGAGAGGCTCATGGGGGGCGGTGGCCAGGTGTCGGGCAGTGCGGATCAGGGACGCCATCCGGCCCTCCCCCAACTCCGGCTCGACCAGCTTCTCGATGAGCTCCAGGCGCGGCTGGACGCCGCCCGGTCCACCCAGGACCGGATGCACAACCTCCTGGAGGCCGTGCTCAGCGTGGGCCGCGAGCTGGATCTGGAGCAGGTGCTGCGCCGGATCGTGGAGTCCGCGGTGGTGCTGGCCGACGCGGAATACGGCGCGCTGGGCGTGATCGACCGGCATCGGCTCTCGCAGTTCCTGCCGGTGGGCATATCCGAGGAACGGGCGCACCGCATCGGCCCGTTGCCCAGTGGTCACGGACTGCTCGGCGAGCTGATCCGCCACCCCCAGTCGCTGCGGCTCACCGATCTGTCGGAGCATCCGGCGAGCTACGGCTTCCCCGAGCACCATCCGCCGATGCGCTCGTTCCTTGGCGTGCCGATCCGGGTCCGTGACGAGGTCTTCGGAAATCTCTATCTGACCGAGAAGCGCGGCGGCGCCCAGTTCGACGCCGATGACGAGGCGGTGCTGACCACCCTGTCGGTCGCCGCCGGGGTGGCCATCGACAACGCCCGGCTGTACCACGAGAGCCGGCGCCGCGAGCAGTGGCTGGAGGCGCTCGGCGTCATCACCCGTACGCTGCTGGCGGGCACCGCGGCGGGCGAGGCGCTGAGCCTGATCGCCCGGCTCGCCCTGCAGGTGGCCCTCGCCGACTCGGCGGCGATCCTGCTCCCGGCCACGGGCACCGACTCCCTGATGGTCGAGGTGGCCGAGGGGCATGACGCGGAGGCCATCGGCGGGCTCATGGTGCCGTCCGACGGCTCGCTGGCCGGGCTCGCCGCCCGCACCGGACGCCCCGCGGTGGCATCGGACGTACGGGTGGACTCCCGGGCACGGTCCTGGCCGCTGTCGGCTCCGGAGAGCGAGTTCGGGCCGGTGGTGGCCGTCCCGCTGGTCGCGGGCGCGCGGGCGTCCGGTGCGCTGCGGCTGTGCCGGCTCGCCGGGCGGCAGCCCTTCGACGACCATGAGGTGGAGCTGCTCTCGGGGTTCGCGGCGCAGGCGGCGCTCGCGCTGGAACTGGCCCGGCACCGCGCCGAGTCCGAGCACATGGCGCTGCTCCAGGACCGTGACCGGATCGCCCGGGACCTCCATGATCTGGCCATTCAGCGGCTCTTCGCGACCGGTCTCACCCTGCAGAGCGCGGGCCGGCTGATCGAACGCCCGGAGGCGGCCGAACGGGTGGGGCGGGCTGTGGACGACCTGGACGAGACCATCAAGATCATCCGTTCCACCATCTTCGCCCTGCGCACGGTCGGGGACGACGGCGGCGAACCCGCCACGCTGCGGCGCCGGCTGGTCAAGGCCGTCCGGTCGGCCTCCGACACCCTGGGCTTCGCACCGTCGCTGCTGATGGACGGCCCGGTGGACACCGATGTGCCGGACACGACCGGCGACCATGTGCTGGCGGTGCTCGCCGAGGCGCTCAGCAACACCGTGCGGCACGCCCATGCCCAGCGGGTGGAGGTGCGGCTGACCGTCGGCGCCGACATCACCTTGGTGGTCGCGGACAACGGGGTGGGCATCGGGGGCGCCGCCCCCAGCGGGGGGCTGGTCAACATGCGGTCAAGGGCCCAACTCCTGGGCGGCACATTGGACATCGAGGCGCCCGAGGCGGGCGGCACCCGGCTGGTCTGGTGTGTCCCTCTGAACCGCCGACGGCCCGCCGGAACGGCGAAAGGGCTGGCCCCGTGATATTGCTCTCTCTTCACCGAATCCGCGCATATCCGGCCCGCCATGCGGTACCCACGAGTGGGGAAGGGGGTATGTGATCCATGCGAATGATCTGGGGGCTGTGGCGCTGGCGGCGTAATCCGCTGCGCCGTAAGACCGACATCGTGGAGGCGTGCGCGGCGATGATCGCCGCGGCGCTCATCCTGCTCGTCGCCCCCGCCGCCGGCTGGGCATCGGGGTCCTTGGCGCACGGGGCGCTGGTGAGGGCCGCGCACGAACAGCGGGCCGAGCGCCATCCGCTCTCGGCCACCGTGCTGAAGGTGCTGCCGCATCCGCCCATCGACTCCGATCCCGAGACCGCTTCCGCGAGAGACGCGCACCGCCGCGTCCTCGCGCGCTGGACGGGGCCGGACGGCAGCAGACACCAGGGCACGCTCGGGGCCCACCCCGGCGCCGACCCCGGTGAGCGGTTCCGGATCTGGACCGACGACCACGGCCGCCCGGTGGGCCGGCCGTTGGACACCGCGACGGCCGCCACCCACGCCGTGCTGGCCGGGATCGGCGCGGCCGGGGCGACGGCGGTCCTGGTGGACGGCGCCCGGCGGCTGGTCGTATGGCGGCTCATGCGACGGCGCTATACACAGTGGGACATCGCCTGGGAGCGAGCCGGCCAGGACTGGGGCCGGGCGGACGCCGACAGCTAGCCCCTTCGAGTGGGCCGTTGGCCCCTGCGAGTGGGCAGTGCACGGGCGGGAGTTGTCATATGAACGCCAACTCCGCCCGTGCTCCACAGGCAGGTCATCTCATGGCGCCGTGCGCACGCTACGGTGGGGCATTCCATATGCGCAGCGGCAGTCGGCAGCGGCAGTCGGGCGCGCACACCGGCAACGCACGAGGTGGGGGCACAGCAGCACCATGGCACAGGGCTCGGTCGTCCAGGTGACGCACAGCGGCACGTCGCGGTGGCGGCGCCGCACCGGAGAGTACGCCTCCCTCATGGCGGCCCTGGAGGCCGCCGGGGACGGTGATGTGCTCTCCATCTCGCCCGGCACCTACCGCGAGAATCTGGTGGTGGGCCGGGCCGTCACACTGCGCGGCCCCGAGGGCTCGGCACGCGGTTCGGTGCGCATCGCGCCGGTGGACGGAGTCGCGCTGACGATACGTGCCTCCGCCGTGGTGCAGGATCTGCATGTCGAGGGTCAGGACTCGGCCGCCCCCGCGCTGCTGATCGAGGACGCCACCCCGGAGGTGTCGGACGTACGGGTCGCCACGCGCTCGGCGGTCGGCATCGAGGTGCGCGGCGGCGCCCGTCCGACCGTGCGGCGCTGCACCGTGGACAATCCCGCGGGCGTCGGGCTCAGCGTGCTGGACGGCGCGGGCGGGGTGTTCGAGGAGTGCGAGGTGGTGGCCGCCGGGCAGTCCGGAGTGGCGGTGCGCGGCGGCGCCCGTCCGCGCCTGGACCGCTGCCGGGTCCACCATGCGTCCGGGGCGGGGTTCTCGCTGACCGGCGAGGGCTCCTCGCTGGAGGCCGTCGGCTGCGAGGTGTACGAGATCAGGGGCGCCGGGGTGCAGGTCTCCGGGCGCGCGACCGGGCATCTCACCGACTGCCGGGTGCACCGTACGACGTCCGACGGGGTCAACCTGGACACGGACGCGGTGCTCACGCTCGCCGACTGCGAGATCCACGACATCCCGGAGAACGCGATCGACCTGAGGTCGCGTTCGGTGCTGACGCTGACCCGCTCCACGGTGCGCCGGTTCGGGCGCAACGGCCTGTCGGTGTGGGACCCGGGCACCCGGGTGGACGCCAACCAGTGCGAGCTGCACGAGAGCACCGGCGACTATCCGGCGGTGTGGGTGAGCGACGGGGCGACCGCCGTGCTCGACTCGTGCCGGGTGCGCGAGGTGCCGGACGCGCTGTTCGTCCTGGACCGCGGGTCGCGGGTCGACGTGGTCGACAGCGATCTGTCGCAGGTGCGCTCCACCGCGGTCTCGGTCAGCGACGGGGCCATCGTCCAGCTCGACGACTGCCGCATCCGGGAGGCGGCCACCGGGGCGTGGTTCCGCGACCACGGCAGCGGCGGCACGCTCGCCAACTGCACGATAGACGGGGCCGCCACCGGAGTGATCGTCACCAAGGGCGCCGATCCGACGGTCGAGCGCACCACGGTCTCCGGACCGACGGAGGCCGGGTTCTATGTGTCCGCCGAGGGCCGGGGCACGTTCACGGGTTGCCGGGTGACCGGCAGCGGGGGCTACGGCTTCCACATCATCGACGGCTGCCGCTCCACCTTGACCCGGTGCCGTACGGAGCGGTGTGCGCGCGGCGGGTACGAGTTCTCCGAGGCGGGGCCGCTCGTCGAGGACTGCACCAGCGACGAGAGCGCCACCACGGCGCTGGGCTCCCCGACCACGCCCGGCCGGCCGCCGCTCACCGCGCCCGCCGTGGAGACCGCCGCCTCGACGGGCGGGCTGCTGGGCGGCGTCCCGTCGCAGCGGTCCGTCCAGGCCTCCGCGCCCGCCGTCGAGCCCCCGGTTTCCGTCCGGCCGTCCTCGGCGGTGCTGGGCGAACTCGACACACTGGTCGGG
Source organism: Streptomyces violaceusniger Tu 4113 (assembly GCF_000147815.2). Lineage (NCBI taxonomy): Bacteria > Bacillati > Actinomycetota > Actinomycetes > Kitasatosporales > Streptomycetaceae > Streptomyces > Streptomyces violaceusniger. The sequence goes on from NC_015957.1 coordinate 6,625,795, forward strand.
CTGGAGAGCGTCAAGCGCGAGGTGCGCGCTCTTACCGACATGATCGAGGTGGGCCGACGGCGTCAGGAGGCCGGGCTCAAGGCCGCCTCCGTCCGCCGCCATCTGGTCTTCACCGGCTCCCCGGGCACCGGTAAGACGACGGTCGCCCGGCTCTACGGGGAGATCCTGGCCTCCCTCGGGGTGCTGGAGCGCGGCCATCTGGTGGAGGTCTCCCGGGTGGACCTGGTGGGTGAGCACATCGGCTCCACGGCCATACGCACTCAGGAGGCGTTCGACCGGGCGCGCGGCGGGGTGCTGTTCATCGACGAGGCGTACGCCCTCTCGCCGGAGGACTCCGGCCGGGACTTCGGCCGGGAGGCGATAGACACCCTGGTCAAGCTGATGGAGGACCACCGGGAAGCGGTCGTGGTCATCGTCGCGGGATACACCGCCGAGATGGAGCGCTTTCTGTCCGTCAACCCCGGTGTGGCCTCCCGCTTCTCGCGCACCATCACCTTCGGCGACTACGCCCCGGAGGAGCTGCTGCGGATCGTGGAGCAGCAGGCCGAGGAGCATGAATACCGGATCGGCGAGGGGGCGGCGGAGGCGCTGCTGAAGTACTTCACGGTGCTTCCCAAGGGCCCGGCGTTCGGCAACGGGCGCACCGCCCGGCAGACCTTCGAGGCGATGGTGGAGCGGCATGCGGGCCGGGTCGCCCAGCTGAGCGACCCGACCACGGACGACCTCACGCTGCTCTATCCCGGGGATCTGCCGGAGCTCATCTGACCGGCGGCCCCCTCCTGCGGAGGCGGCGGCGTCTGCTCCGGGAGCCGGGCCAGCAGCCCGGCCCGCTCCCGGTCGAAGACGGGGTCGGCCTGGTAGTCCCCATGCCCCAGGATCGGCGCGGGCAGCGGGTGTTCGGGCGTACGGCCATAGACCAGCGGGTCCTTGAGCGCGTCGCAGTCGACCTCGGGCCCGCTGCCGTCGGGCAGCCTGATGGGGCCGCCGATCGGGTCGGTGTAGCGCCACAGATTGCGCCAGTAGCGCACCTCGCCGTGGAGCGAGAGGAGCTGCGTGGGGCCGAAGTAGGCGGGGAACCAGCGCCCGTAGAGCCGCTCCAGCGGTGAGCCGTAGGTGAGCAGCGCGACCTGGCCGCGGGTGCGGTGGTCGAGCTGCCAGACCGACGCGGCGGCCAGCACACTGCCCTGGGAGTGGCCGGAGATGACCAGCCGGCCGCCGTACCGGCGGGTCCAGGTCTCCATCCGCCAGGTCAGATCGGGCACCGCCCGCTCGGCGTAGCACGGGGGCGCGAAGGGGTGGGCGGCGCGCGGCCAGAAGGTGCCCACGTCCCACAGGATGCCGATGGTGCGGCGGGCGGAGGGGCTGCGGTAGGCGCGGCGGGCCCAGGTGACCAGCATCAGGAAGGCCAGCCCCATCAGCCAGGAGCCCAGCGCCTGCGCGGTCTGGGCGGCGGCGTCCACGGCCCCGGGCGCGTCGTCGGCGGCCCGCCCCGGCACCTGGTCCGTGACCCAGGCCCCGGTGAGGGCGGCGGCGCCGAACAGCAGGGTCAGCAGCGCTACGGGGCCGACGATCCACGGGGCGGAGTCGGTCAGGCCGGCGCGGGCGATCGTGCGCGCGATCCGCCGGGTGCGCACCGGATCGGGCCGCTCCCCCGGATAGCCGTCCATGATGCTCGGCAGCAACTGGTTGCGCACCCGCCACACTCTTACGGTGAAGATCAGCAGCAGTACGACCAGGGCGAGCAGCAGCGCGGGGATGGCCGTGGCCAGCCAGGTCAGCAGCACCGGCGGGGCGATGCCCGGCCCCTCACCGGGGGTGGCGCCGCCGTCCAGCCAGTCGGCGAAGCGCTGGGCGATACCGCCCGCGAGCACCGCGCCGAGCCCGCAGGCGAGCACGGCGACGGCGGGCCCGGCGAGCCCGTACAGCGGGGTGCGGCCGGGAGCGGAGCGGTGCAGGACCAGGGCGCACACCGCCATGGTCACGATCAGCGCGCCCTCCCCTATGGCGATGGCGCAGAACGCCTGGTTGCCCGGCAGCTTGCCGGTGGAGGCCCAGCCGGGGCGGGACCACCCGGCATACAGCACGGAGAGCGCCAGCACCGCGAGGGCCGCGCCGGGCAGCGCGGTGATGGTGATGCGGTCCAGCTCCCCGTCGACCTTGGTCTCGCTGCGGCCGCGGTAGCACACCACGGCCACCACCGCGACCGCGCCCACGACGAGCAGCGTCAGCAGCGCCCAGCCCGCGGCGTCCTGCAACCCGCCGCCACTGCGGTCATAGGTGGTGGTGGGCAGGGTCAGGCCCGCCGCGATGGTGAGGAAGCCGGCGGCGGTGTGCGCGGCGCGCAGCCGGGCGACGATCCTGCGGCCGTACCAGAAGCCGGGCAGGCACAGCGCGGGGCGGTTGCCCGCCTCGGGGGCGGACTCGTCGACCGGGCGCTCCAGCGGCGGGGAGGACTCGTACGCGCTCCAGGTGCGGTTGGACAGGTACCACAGCAGTCCGGTGAGCGCGCCGGGCAGCACGGCGGCGAGCGCGAGCCTGCGGCCGGGCTGGCTCCACCAGCCGTGGTTCTCCGGGGACAGGAAGCCGAGCCAGGACTTGCCCCCGGCGCAGTCGGCCGAACCGGCACACTGCCAGGCGATCAGGTCCAGGGCCACCTCGCAGGCCCCGGCGATCAGCAGCACGGTCAAGGTGAGCGCGACGAGCCGGACGAACAGGCCATAGGTGCGCACGGTCCGCTCGCGCCGGTCGGCCGGGGGCCGCATCCAGTGGGCGAGGTTGGCGACCATGAACGGCAGTAAGAGCAGCCACAGGGCGCGTGAGCTGTTGCCCGAGGTGAGGTTGCACCATACATACGCCTCGCGGATCGGGCCCTCACGGTCCGGACCCTCCCGGTCCTCCGGCGGGCGCTGCTCGGCGTCGACCTCGTCCGCCCTGCGGTAGACCGCCGCGGTCTCGTCGCCGGTGACCCGGCAGGTGCGCGGATCGCGGAGCATCTCCTCGGGAGTGGTGCCGCCCACTCCGTGGACGAGGAGTTCGAGATCGGGCGGCGGCGCTCCGCCCTTACGGGCTGCCGTCGCCCGTTGCGCCCCGTCGGCCGGCGTGTCCGTAGGCATGGTCGCTGGCACCGTGTCCCCCGATTCCGGTGTGGTGCGGTCGTTCTGCTCCAGGATTGTGCCCATCGGCCACCTTCCCCGACCCTGACAGGGCGGGCGTGGCGAAATCGTAACCCCGGGTGCTGCGGCGACCGGCTGTCCTCGCCTCATGCGAAGATGAACGCGCGGGCGACGAGGGCCGACCGGAGGGAGACGAGGCAGGGTGAGCGACAACCAGAACCTCCTCGCGGAGCAGCGGCGCGCCCTGATCCTCGACGAGGTCAGGCGGCGCGGCGGGGTGCGGGTCAACGAGCTGACGCGCAAGCTCAATGTCTCGGACATGACGGTTCGTCGCGATCTGGACGCGCTGGCCCGGCTGGGCGTGGTGGAGAAAGTGCACGGCGGGGCCGTGCCGGTGGCCGAGGCGAGCACGTACGAGCCCGGGTTCGAGGCCAAATCGGGCCTCGAGCTGAGCGCCAAGGAGGACATCGCGAAGGCGGCGGCCGCGATGGCCACGCCGGGCACCGCGATCGGTCTGGCCGGGGGCACCACGGCCTTCGCGCTGGCCCAGCAGTTGCTGGAGGTGCCGGATCTGACCGTGGTGACGAACTCGGTCCGGGTGGCCGATGTGTTCTACAACGCCCAGCGGTCGGCGGCGCTCGGCGGGGTGGGCCCGCGCCCGGGGGCGGCCACCGTCGTGCTCACCGGCGGGGTGCGCACGCCGTCGGACACTTTGGTGGGGCCGGTCGCGGACGCGGCGGTGCGCTCGCTCCATTTCGATGTGCTCTTCCTCGGAGTGCACGGCATATCGGTGGAGGCGGGTCTGTCGACGCCGAATCTCGCGGAGGCGGAGACCAACCGCCACTTCGTCAGGGCCGCGCGGCGGGTCGTGGTGGTCGCGGACCACACCAAGTGGGGCACGGTGGGGCTGAGTTCCTTCGCCTCGCTGGACCAGGTGAACGCGCTGGTCACGGACCCGGGGCTGCCGGAGGAGGCGCGGGCGGAGATCTCCGAGTATCTGCCGGAGCTGGTGGTGGCGGGCGAGCCGTCCCGCACCGCAGACATCTGACACCCCGGCAGTTATCGTGTGTCCATGACACACCGGTTGCGTGCCGTCGGACTGGAGTACGTCGAGACCGCACCGTTGCGGCTCGTCTTCGTCGCCGAGATCTCGGCCTCTCCCGAGGCGGTGTTCGAGGCGTTCACCGATGTCGAGGGCTGGCCGCGGTGGTTCACGTCGGTGAAGGAAGCCCGCTCCACGGACGGCGGCAAGGGCAGGGCGATCCGCCTCGTGGGCGGCGGCCGCTTCCGCGAGACGGTCATGGCGGTCGATCCGCACGAGCGCTATGCCTACCGCGTCGACGAGACCAACGCCCCGGGGCTGCGGGCGCTGTTGGAGGAGTGGACGCTGCGGCCCACGGACGGCGGCGGGACCGTGGTGCGCTATGTGTTCGCGGTGGACGGCACGGTACTGCTGCGCGCTGTCGTGCGGGCGATGCGGCCGGGGCTACGGCGCGCGTTCCACCAGGCGGTGCGGAACCTGGACCGGATGGTGGCGGCGGCCTGAGGGCCGTACGAACGGAGGCCGGCCGGTCCGGCCGTGAGCGCCGTCAGTCGGTCCAGTTGCCCGTGGTGAGGAAGATGTCGAGCGTCTTCACATACGGGTCGATGTCCAGCCCCTGCTCCTCGAGCCACGCGTCCGAGTAGTACTTGTCCAGATACCGCTCCCCCGGATCGCACAGCAGCGTCACCACGCTCCCGGTCCGCCCCGCGGCGACCATCTCCGCGACGATCCGCAGCGCGCTCCACAGCCCCGTCCCGGTGGAGCCGCCCGCCTTACGGCCGATGGCCCGCTCCAGGGCGCGCACGGCCGCGATGCTCGCCGCGTCCGGGACCTTCATCATCCGGTCGATCGCGCCCGGTACGAAGCTGGGCTCCATCCGGGGGCGGCCGATGCCCTCGATGCGTGAACCGTGGTCGCTGGAGGCGTCGTCGTCATGGTGGACCCAGCCGTCGAAGAAGCAGGAGTTCTCCGGGTCGGCGACGCACACGCGGGTGTCGTACTGCATGTAGTGGACATAGCGGGCGAGGGTCGCCGAGGTGCCTCCGGTGCCCGCCGTGGCGACGACCCATGCCGGTTCGGGATAGCGCTCCAGACGCATCTGCTGATAGATCGACTCGGCGATGTTGTTGTTGCCGCGCCAGTCCGTGGCCCGCTCGGCGTAGGTGAACTGGTCCATGTAGTGACCCCCGGACTCCGCCGCGAGGGCGGCGGACTCCGCGTACATGGTCCGCGGGTCGTCCACGAAATGGCACTGGCCGCCATGGAATTCGATCAGGCGGCACTTCTCCCGGCTGGTCGTGCGGGGCATCACCGCGATGAAGGGCACCCCGATCAGCTTGGCGAAGTACGCCTCGGATACGGCGGTCGAGCCGCTGGACGCCTCGATCACGGGCTTGCCCGGCCGGATCCAGCCGTTGCACAGCCCATAGAGGAACAGCGAGCGCGCCAGACGGTGCTTGAGACTCCCTGTGGGGTGGGTGGACTCGTCCTTGAGGTAAAGGTCGATCCCCCAGCGCTCGGGCAGCGGGAAGCTCAGCAGATGGGTGTCCGCGGACCGCTGGGCGTCCGCCTGCACCTTTCGGACGGCCTCCTTCAGCCACCCGCGATAGCCGTGGTCGCTGCGGTCCACGTCGATCGTCTTGATGATCCCGCGCGCCGTGCCGTCCAACGCCCACTCCTCCTGCTCGTGCCCATGCCCAGCCCAAGTGGCATACTCGTGCCGTTTCGATCCTCATTGTCCCCCAGTGCGCCCTGGTGCCCGGGGCCGGTCCCGGGCACACTGCGCAGCAGGGAAAATGAGAGACGGCGGCAGAAGCGCCAGTCGGAGCCATCGGGGAGGCGGTTGTGATGGCCGATAACGAGTTCAACGCCAGGGGAGTGCGGATCGAGCGGTTCCTGCGCTCGGTCACCCGCGCCGGACAGGTCTTGATCAAGGACGGCAGGCTGGAGTTGCTCACCAGCTACGGTCGCGAGATCGACAGCGCGCCGGTGCAGTCGGTGCGCGCCAGCAAGCCCTGGTTCGTCGACGGGGACCAGGCCATGGCCACCGTGAACGGCACCCGTTACCGTCTCACCCTCGGCTCGCAGGACACCAAGTCCACCTCGGCCAAGTCCGGCTCGGGGGCCGCCGGCCGCTTCCTCGACGCCGTCCGGTCCGCTCGGGGGCGCTCCCAGAAGCGGTGAAGTGGCCGAGTTGCGCATGCGCGCGGTGGGACCGACCCTGGACGAGTATCAGTATCACTGAGGGTCAACAAGCGGTGACGCTGAGAACCGTCCCACCGGTCGCGCCCAGCAGCCACCACTGCTGAACGTGTTCGTCGCCCGCATCTGAATCAGGCTAGCCCCAACTTCTTCAGGGAGTCGCAGCCGTGATCAGTCGTCCTAGCAGGCAGTGCACGGTGGAGCTGCAGGCCCTGCCGTCGCGGATCGGACAGGTCCGCAGAATCGTGTCGGCGCAGTTGCGCTACTGGCATCTGGATCCGCTCATCGACCCGGCGGCGCTCGGCGTCACCGAACTGCTCACCAATGTGCATCGGCACGCCGAGCCGGACAAGCAGTGCACGGTGGAGATCGTTCTCATGCTGGACCGGTTGACCGTTTCGGTCCGCGACCAGGATCCGCGACTGCCCCGCCTTCGGGCCTGCGATCCCGTCGCCACGCATGGCAGGGGGCTCGCACTGGTCGCGGCCGTCAGCCAGAGCTGGGGGATGCACGCGCGGGACGACGGCAGCGGGAAGGTCGTCTGGTTCACGCTGGCCGTGCCGCGGGCCACCGCCTCCGCCAAGTCGCCGCTCACGGCGCATGGAGCGGGCCGTACCGCACCGCCCCATCGCACGGACGCCTCCCGCCCGGCTCCGGTGCCCACCACGCCCATCACCGGCCCCGCGCCCACCCCCGGACCCGCCACCGCCCCGACACCGGTCGCCCCGGCACCGGCGCCCGTCGCACCGGCGCCCACCCCCGCACCCGTCGCCCCGGCTCCGACCCCCGCACCCGTCGCCGCGGCCCCGGCACCGGCCGCTGCCGCAGCCCCGGCGCCTGCGGTGCGCGAGCGGGCTCCCGCGGCCGCCCGGTCGGCAGCCTCCCGCTGAGCACGCAGGCGTCCCGCCTCCCGAGGCGGGACGGTCCGGACAGCCCGACCGCCCCGGCAGCCGCGACCGCCCCGACAGTCGGGGCAGCCCCAACCACCCTGACGGCCCGGACGGCCTGAGCGCCCCGCGTCAGCGCCCCCACACCGTCAGCGGTCAGAGGGCACCGCCCTTCACATGGCGTCCGAACTGCTCGTCCAGGACGGACAGTCGGCGCCAGTACTCGTCCTCGTCGATCTCACCGGCCGCGAAGCGACGGCCCAGCACCGCGATCGGCGATCGCTCGCCGAAGTCCACGGGCCCCTGCCGCCAGGGGGCGCGTCCGCGCCACCCGGCACGCCTCAGCAGGAAGACCGCGCCGCCGACGACCAGCGCCGACATCAGCGGGAAGAGCAGAATCCACGGTCCGGGGCCGTCGCCGTCGGCGAAGCCGTGCGCCAGGGTGTTCATGATGATCGCGCTCCTCGGGAGTGGTGGTCCCATGGCCACTTCTCATGGCCACTTTCATGGCCCTTCCTCATGGCCACTTCGAGGATCACTCCCTTACGGTGCCCCGGTCGTCGTACGGCCGACGACACTCCCGGTACCTCCTGGGGAGTACGCGCGCCGGGGCGACCCGCTCTGTACCTACTAGTGTGTACGATCGAATCGAAGCAGCGAACGGACACGAACGCACGCCCCGCCGACAGGAGTTCACCGATGCTCGTCACGCAGTACCGGATCACCCTGCCCGCCGACTACGACATGAGGATCATCCGGGACCGGGTGGCGACGAAGGGGCCGCTGCTCGACGACTTCTCCGGGCTGGGCCTCAAGGCGTACGGCATCCGGGAGCGGGGGGTGGACGGCTCGCCGGTCCATCAGTACGCCCCGTTCTATCTGTGGACCGCGCCCGAGGCCATGAACCGCTTTCTGTGGGGCCCCGGATTCCAGGGCATCGTCCGGGACTTCGGCAGGCCCGCGGTCGAGCACTGGCAGGGGCTCGCCTTCGAACGCGGCCCGGCCGCGGGCGCCGTGCCGCGCGCCGCCACCCGCCACGCCGCGCCGGTCCCGGCCGCCGTCGATCCCGCCTCCGTTGTCGAGGACGCACTGGCGCGGCTGGCCGAGCGCGCCCGTACGGACGGCGTCCACACGACGGCCCTCGGCATCGACCCGCGCGGCTGGGAGCTGATCCACTTCACGCTCTGGGAGGACTCCGCACCGCCCTGGGAGCCCGGCGACCGCTACCAGGTGCTCCATCTGTCGACCCCGGACCTGGCCGCGCTCCCCCGGGGCCGCCAGTGGTGACCGCCGTAAGGAGCGCGCGATGGTCAGCCCACGCCCAGGGCCGCCAAGGGGTCGTCCAGCACCGGCTGCCACGCCAACTCCGCCGCACCCACCAGGCTGTTGTGGTCCAGCGTGCACGGCAGAATCGGCACGCCCCCGCTCCGGCCCCATAGGCTCCGCTCCGCCACCACCGCGCGCAGCCGCTCCGGGTCGGCCTCCAGGAGTTCGCGGTGCAGCCCGCCGAGGATGATGCGGTCCGGGTTGAGGATGTTGACCAGACCGGCGAGCCCGAGGCCGAGGCGGTCGATGAGCTGGCAGGTGGCAGCCCGTACGGACGGCTCCGTGGCGTACTCCTCGCGGAGCAGATCGCGGGCCTGCTGCAGCAGGGACACCTCCGGGCCCGGGTCGCGCCCGGCCGCCGTGAGGAAGGCGAGCGGATCGGCCTCGATGTCCAGACAGCCGCGGCTGCCGCAGTGGCAGGGCGGGCCCTCGGGGTTGACGGTCAGATGGCCCACCTCGAGGGCGAGCCCCGCGCTGCCCGTGTGCAGCCTTCCGTCGAGCACCAGCGCGCCACCGACGCCCCGGTGCCCGGTGGCGACACAGAGCAGATGCTGGGCGCCGCCGCCCGCGCCATGGCGGTGCTCGGCGAGCGCGGCCAGGTTGACGTCATTGCCCGCGAAGCCGGTGACCGGCTCCCCGTCGTCGCCCCGGATACCGGCCGCGGCCAGGCTGCGGTTGAACAGCTCGCGCACCGGAGCGCCCGCGGGCCAGGCGACGTGCAGCGGGTTCAGGGCGGTGCCCTCCGGTTCGGCGACCGCGGACGGGACGGCGAGCCCCGCGCCGACACAGCGGCGGCCGGTCTCCCGTAGCAGCCGGGCACCGGCCTCCACGACCGCGTCGATGACATGCGCCGGGTCCGCGGGCACGGTCATACAGCCCGGGGCGGTGGCCACGGTCCGGCCGCCGAGCCCGACGAGCGCCGCGCGGAACCCGTCGGCGTGCACCTGGGCGGCGAGCGCGACCGGCCCTCGGGGGGCGATCGACAGCCGGTGCGAGGGACGGCCCTGCGCCCCGGCGGCCCCGAGCGGCCGCGAGTCGACCTGGATCAGGCCGAGCGCCTCCAGCTCGGCGGCGACGGCGCCCGCGGTCGCGCGGGTCACCCCGAGCTCGGCCGTGAGCACGGCGCGGGTGGGCGCGCGGCCGGTGTGGACGAGTGCCAGTGCCGGGCCAAGAGCGCTTCGGCCGCGCTCGAGCCTTGTCCGTGTCTGGGTCACGCCTCTATTCTCACTTTGTGCCGACTCCAAACAAAACACGGACGGCCATCCTGGGCGCGCGCCGCTCCGTCACCGCGGATCGCGACCTCGCCCGACTCCGCGCCGCCATCACCGCGTTCTTCTTCCTCGACGGCTTCGTGTTCGCCGGATGGGTCGCCCGGATCCCCGCGATCAAGGACCGGACGAGCGCCTCGGAGGGCGCGCTGGGGCTGGCCCTGCTCGGCGTGTCCGCTGGCGGGACGGCCACGATGATGGCCACCGGACGGCTGTGCCGCCGCTTCGGCAACCACCCGACGACGGTGGCCGCCGGTGTGCTGTTCGCGGGCTCCGTCGCGCTGCCGCCGCTGACCCACTCCGCGCTCGCCCTCGGCCTGGTGCTGCTGGTCTTCGGCACCGGGTTCGGTGCGCTCAACGTGGCCATGAACAGCGCGGCGGTCGACCTCATCGCCGCCCTGCGCCGCCCGGTCATGCCGGGTTTCCACGCCGCCTTCAGTCTGGGCGGGATGGCCGGGGCCGGGCTGGGCGGGCTGATCGCCGACCACCTCTCCCCCACCCGCCATCTGTCGCTGCTCGCGGTCTTCGGGCTGCTGCTCGCAGCGGCCGCCGGCCGGACGCTGATCTCGCTGCCGGTGCCCGCGCCGCGGGACGGCGCCGGGCCCGTGGCCGATTCCGAGAAGGCCGCCGCCCCCGAGCCGTCCCCCGGCACGGAGCGGCCGGGCCGCGCCCGGTGGCTCGTCGGCGTCTTCGGCCTGATCGCGCTCTGCACGGCGTACGGCGAGGGCGCGATGGCCGACTGGGCAGCCCTCCATCTGCACCAGGACCTCGACGCGTCCGCCGGACTCGCCGCCGCGGGCTACTCCGTCTTCGCGCTGATGATGGCCGTCGGCCGGCTGAGCGGCACCGCGCTGCTCGAACGGCTCGGCCAGACCAGGACGTTGATCGCGGGCGGCGCCACGGCCGCGGCCGGAATGCTGCTGGGCTCGCTCGCGCCCACGGTCTGGCTCGCACTCCTGGGCTTCGCGGTCACCGGGCTGGGGCTGGCCAACCTCTTCCCCGTCGCCATCGCGCGGGCGGGCGCGCTGACGGGGCCGGGCGGGGTCGCCGCAGCCTCCACGCTCGGCTACGGCGGCATGCTGCTGGGCCCGCCCACGATCGGCTTCCTCGCCGACTGGTACTCGCTGCCGATCGCGCTCACCACGGTCGCGGCGCTGGCGGCCGTGGCGGCGGTGGTCGCGTACGGCACACGGAACGCCGTGCGCCCGGCCGGAAACTGACGCCCTCGCCGTTCCGGCCCCGGCGGATGTCGGAGGCGGCTGGCATGATTCCGCCATGGATACTGCCGAGTTGATCGAAATAGCGAACCGCGAGGGCCAGTTGCTGGCCGACGCCGCGGCCGAGGCCGGAGTGGACGCCCCGGTGCCCACCTGCCCCGACTGGCGCGTCCGTGACCTGTTGTCCCACATCGGCCAGGTGCACGGCTGGGCCGCCCGGATCGTCGGCGAGGGCCTGACGGACCCGGTCCGGCCGACGCTCCAGCCGGCGCCGGCCGACGCCGAGCTGCTGTCCTGGTACCGCGAGGTCCATGGACGGATGGTCGGCACCCTCACCGATGCCGACCCCGAGCTGAAGTGCTTCACCTTCCTGCCCACGGAGTACCCGCTGGGCTTCTGGGCCCGGCGCCAGGCTCATGAGACGGCCATCCACCGGGTCGACGCGGAGTCGGCGCGGGGCGGGGCCCTCTCCCCGTTCACCCCGGAGTTCGCGGCCGACGGGGTCGATGAGCTGGTGGTCGGTTTCCACGGCCTGGACCGGTCCCGGGTGCGCACAGACGCCCCGCGCACGCTCCGGGTGAGGGCCACGGACCATGACGCGGTGTGGACGATACACCTGTCACAGGACGTTCCGCGGACCGTGCGCGACGGCGAGGGGGCGGCCGACTGCGAGCTGAGCGGCCCGGCCGGCGACCTCTATCTCGCGCTCTGGAACCGGCTGCCGATCACCGCGCTGCATACGGAGGGGGACGAGAAGCTGGCCGAGCTGTGGCGGGAGCACTCGGGCATCTGATCCACCGAACCATTGGGTTACCGGCGAGTAATATCACATGCTAACTTCCTGACATGTCACGTCGATCGATGTCCGCGCGCCGCCTGCGCCGCGCGATGAACTGGTGGCCGCCCTATCTCTTCGCCGGGGTGCGGGTGGTCCACCTCGCGGAGGACTGGAGCAGTGTCCGGGTCAGGCTGCGGCTGCACCGCTTCAACTCCAACTACGTGGGGACCCATTTCGGCGGTTCGCTGTTCGCGATGAGCGACCCGTTCTGGATGCTGCTGGTGATGAACCGTCTCGGCCGGGACTACATCGTCTGGGACAAGGCCGGCGAGATCGACTTCCTCTCGCCCGGCCGCGGGGACGTGTTCGCCGACTTCAAGCTCACCGAGGAGCGGCTGGAGGAGATCCGCGAGGCCACGGCGGACGGCGGCAAGGCGCTGCCGTGGTTCGAGAACGATGTGGTCGCCGCGGACGGTACGGTCGTGGCACGCGTACGCAAGCAGCTCCATGTGCGCCGCAAGCAGCGTGACGGACAGCGCGAGCCGGGGAGGACCGACTCGGCGGCAGCCACCGGACAGCAGACGGAAGGCTGATTCGAGATGACCGGACCCCGTCCCCAGGACGAGCGCGACACGCTCACCGTCGAGATCGTGTTCGCCCTGGTCACGGCCAGTCTGCTGGCGGCGGTGCTCTATGTCGCGGTCGCGAGCCCCGCGCTCTTCGGCGATCTGGGCCGGGCCCGGGAGACGGCCTGGAAGGGCGTCGCCTTCGTGGTGGCCACCGTCGGATTCGCCGTCCGCCTGGTGCGGGCGCTGTGGCTCTTCTCCCGGCAGCGGCGCTGATGGACCAGGGCCCGCGGCCGGCACGGTGGCAGTGCGCGGGATCGCGCTGGGGCCACCGCGGGCCCGCGCTCGTCTGGCGCCATCCGGCCCATGGGGAACGGCTCTCCCCGCTGACGCCGGACCGCCCGCTCTCCTTCACCACCGGGCCGCGGCGCGACTGCGTCGGCGTCCGCAGGGGCGCCCGGCACACCCCGTGTCCGACCGGGGCCGAGGTCCCGGCCGCCGCCGTATCGGCGCAGTGCCCGGACTGCGCCCGGCTGGACCGCTCGTACTCCGTGGCCGCCGACACCCGTACGGACGACCCGCGGCCTTACGACGTCTATCTCGCCTGGTTCGGTCCGGATCTGATCAAGGTCGGAATCACCGCGGCCGAACGGGAGGGGGCACGGCTGCTGGAGCAGGCCGCGCTCTCGTACTGCCTGCTGGGCCGTGGCCCGCTGATGGCCGCGCGCCGCGCCGAGGCCGTGCTGGGCACAGCGCTCGGCGTCCCGGACCGCTTCCCCTACGCCGCCAAGCGCACCGCCCGCGAGACCGCGCCGCCCCCGGAGCGGCGGGCCGCCGACCTCGCCGCGCTCCACCAGCGGGCGCGCGACCTGGCCGGTCTGCCGGAGTCGCTGGCTCTGGCGCCGTTCGAGCCGGTGCACCATGACGCGGCGTTCCATCTGGATCGGGTGCGCCCCGCGCTGGGGCTGATCCAGCTCGTCCCCGAGGCCACTGTCGCCGGTCGGATCGACGCCGTGGCGGGCCCGGACATCCACCTGACCACGACGGACGGCCGGATCCTGCTGCTGGACACCCGCCAACTGGCGGGCTGGCCGCCGGCGGCGGCCGCGGCGGACGCCCCGACGACGGCGCCGGTGGCGGCGCGGGAGCGGGAAGCGGAGGCCCCGGAGGGGCTGTTCTGAACGAAGGATTCCGAGAACACCCTGAGCACCTGGCACCCTCGCCACCTCTCCCCGAGCCCAGGACCTTCCTCAGCCCAGCCAGCCGGGCCGGACCAGGCCCGACTCGTAGGCGAGCACGACGAGTTGGGCGCGGTCCCGGACGCCCAGTTTGACCATCGTGCGGCTCACATGAGTCTTGGCGGTGAGCGGGCTGACCACCAGCCGCCGGGCGATCTCCTGGTTCGACAGCCCCATGCCGACCAGGGCCATCACCTCCCGCTCCCGCTCGGTCAACTCCGCCAGCGCCGCCGCGGGCGCGGGTTCCCTGGAACGGGCCGCGAACTCGGCGATGAGGCGGCGGGTCACCCCTGGCGACAGCAGCGCGTCGCCGCCGACGACCGCGCGCACCGCCCGCAGCAGCTCTTCCGGTTCGGTGTCCTTGACCAGGAAGCCGGAGGCGCCGGAGCGGATCGCCTCGAAGACGTACTCGTCGAGTTCGAAGGTGGTCAGCATGACCACCTTCACCTCGCCGAGGGCCGGGTCCCCGGTGATCCGGCGGGTGGCGGCGAGGCCGTCGAGCACCGGCATGCGGATGTCCATGAGGACGACATCGGGGTGTTGCTCCCGCACGAGCGCCAGCGCCTGCTCCCCGTCGGCCGCCTCGCCGACCACCTCGATATCCGGCTGCGCGGCCAGCAGGGCGCGGAAGCCCGCGCGGACGAGGATCTGGTCATCGGCGAGCGCGACACGGATCACGGCGTCATCCCCGTCCCCCTCACTCATGGTGTCTCCCTCCCGCCCCTGAACGGGATCCGGGCCCGGACGCGGAAGCCGCCGTCCGGGCGGGGGCCCGCCGCCACCGTGCCGCCGAGCGCGGCGGCCCGCTCGCGCATGCCCACCAGGCCGTTGCCGCCGCCCGTCACCTCGCCCCCGGCCGCCGGACCGTCGTCGTCCACCCGCAGCTCCAACTCACCGGGGGCGTAGCACAACAGGACATGGGCGTTCCGGGAGCCGGAGTGGCGGACGATGTTGGTCAGGGCCTCCTGCACGATACGGAACGCCGCGAGGTCGGCGCCGGGCGGCAGGGCCGTCCGTACGCCCTCCACCTCCACCCGCACCGCGAGCCCCGCGTCCGCCGCCTGCCCGGTCAGCTCCTCAAGGCGGTCCAGGCCGGGGGCGGGCGAGCGCGGCGCGGCGCCGGACGAGCCGGAGGTCCGCAGGGTGTCGAGGACCTGCCGGACCTCGCCCAGCGCCTCCTTGCTGGCCGCCTTGATGGTGGTCAGCGCGGTGCGGGCCTGCTCGGGGTCCTGGTCGAGGAGGGCGAGGCCGACGCCCGCCTGGACGTTGATGACCGAGATGCTGTGGGCCAGGACGTCATGCAGTTCGCGGGCGATCCGCAGCCGCTCCTCATCGGCCCGGCGCCGCGCTGCCGCCTCCCGTTCGGCCCGTTCGCGGACCCACCGCTCACGCCGTACGCGAACGAGCTCGGACGCGGCGACGATCGCCAGCGCCCAGGCGGTGATCCCCAGTTCCTGCCCCCATCCGACGGGCCCGTCACCGCCCGGCGGCAGCCAGCGGTAGAGCCAGTGGCCGATGAGCAGATGGCTGCCCCACAGCAGCCCGAGCGCGCTCCACGCGGCGATCCGCCGCCCGGCGGCGACGGCCGCCACACACGCGACGACGACGCTGAGGAAGACGGGCCCGTACGGATATCCGGCGGCGATGTAGACCACCGTCACCGCCGCCGTGCCGACCACGACGGTCCCGGGGTGGCGATGGCGCAGGAGCAGCAGCGCGGGCCCGGCGAGCAGCAGCGCACCGGCCCCGGGCCCGAGGCCGACCCGGGCGGGCTGGTCATGCGCGGCGAACCCGGTGCCCATGAGCTGGACGACGGCGATGGCGAGCGAGGAGGGCCAGGGTACGGCCGAGCGCGGTGGGCCGAAGGGCATCTCGCGCCGGCGTCCGCCCGGCCGGTACCAGGGGCCGGGCTCCCCCGTGAATCCGTGCATACGGCAACGCTAAACCGGCCGGGCGGGCCCGGCGTCCCCCTTGCGCGGTGCCCGCACGTACTCCCGGCGGAGTACGCCGCACCGGCCGAGCCCGGATCGCCGGGATGCGCCCGGTCTTCCGCGTCACTGGCGAGGCCGCGGGGCCGCCGCGCGACACATCACCGTCGTATGACGCATCACCGCCGCGCGGCGCCCGAGCGAAGCCGCGCGGCGCCCGAGCGAAGGCGGCTAACCCCGGTCCATCGCCGCCAGGGCCCGGCGGGCGGCCGGGTGGGTGCGGATGAGGTCGCCCAGGCTGGTGGTGCCACGGGTGATCTTCGTAAAGGTGCGCCACGCCGGGCGGAAGCCGGTGAGCGCCGCGTGGAACATCCCGGGGCGGCGGGCGAAGATCGTGTACAGACGGCGGCCGACGCCCATCTCCACACCGAGCCCCGCCTTGATCGCGAAGGCGTAGTTGAGGGCCT
The DNA here is from genome assembly GCF_000147815.2 of Streptomyces violaceusniger Tu 4113. Classification (NCBI taxonomy): domain Bacteria; kingdom Bacillati; phylum Actinomycetota; class Actinomycetes; order Kitasatosporales; family Streptomycetaceae; genus Streptomyces; species Streptomyces violaceusniger. Next base: position 6,641,827 of record NC_015957.1, read on the forward strand.
GGCGGCGGGCGTCCACCGCGTCGTGCGCCTCGGCGACGCGCACCGCCCACTCCCCCGCGAGCCGGCCCGAGCGCAGCGCGTAGGAGATGCCCTCGCGCGTCCACGGCTCCAGCAGCCCGGCCGCGTCCCCGCAGACCAGGACCCGGCCGCGCGACAGCGGCGAGTCGTCGGCGCGGCAGCGGGTCAGATGGCCGGAGGAGATGCTCGGCTCGAATCCGGCGAGGCCGAGCCGGGCGATGAAGTCCTCCAGATAGCGCTTGGTCCCGGCGCCCTCGCCGCGCGCCGAGATGACGCCGACGGTCAGGGTGTCGCCCTTGGGGAAGACCCAGCCGTAACTCCCCGGCATCGGGCCCCAGTCGATGAGCACCCGGCCCGCCCAGTCCTCCGCGACGGTCTCCGGAACGGGAATTTCCGCCTCCAGGCCGAGATCCACCTGGTCCAGCTTCACGCCGACATGCGCGCCTATGCGGCTCGCGCTGCCGTCCGCGCCGACCACGGCCCGCGCCAGCACCGTCTCACCGTCGGCGAGCACCACGGCGACCGTGCGCCGGTCGGGCACGGCCGGGCCGTGCTGTTCGACGCGGGTGACCGCGACGCCCGTACGGACCTCGGCGCCCGCGTCCTTGGCGGCCTCGACCAGGGCCGCGTCGAACTCCGGCCGGTTGATCAGCCCGAAGAGCGCGTGCTTGGAGCGGCGGGTGCGGGCCAGCTTGCCGTTGAGCGAGAAGGTCACCGCGTGCACCCGCTCCCGCAGCGGCAGTTCGAAGCCCGGCGGGAGCGCGTCGCGCGAGGGACCGATGATGCCGCCGCCGCACGTCTTGTAGCGCGGCAGTTCGGCCTTCTCCAACATCAGCACCCGGCGTCCGGCGCAGGCGGCGGCATGGGCCGCGGAGGCACCCGCGGGGCCCGCGCCCACCACGACGACGTCCCATACCGTCTCATTGTCCGGGGCTGCGTTGTCGCTGCTCACGTGTGGATCCGCTCCCAATCGACCGACCTGATGCGCCTTCCCGGCATCCTACGGCTCCCCGACGGATGACCCCGCTGTGGGATGATCGGCCACGCGGCATCAAGCCGTACATACGTGCCCATGGCAGCGCATCCCGCCGCCTGTCCGTCGCACCCCAGGAGTGACCCCCATGGAGAAGGCACCTCTCGCCGCCACCGTAGCCGCCCTGCAGCCGCGCGCGAGGGCCGAGCTGGCCGAGCTGGTGGCCTTCAAATCGGTCGCGGACCCGGCGCAGTTCCCGCGCGACGAATGCGAGGCGGCCGCCCGGTGGGTAGCCGACGCCCTGCGCGCCGAGGGGTTCGAGGACGTGGCGCTGCTGGACACCCCCGACGGCACCCAGTCCGTCTACGGCTTTCTGCCCGGTCCGGCCGGCGCCCCGACCGTGCTGCTCTACGCGCATTACGACGTGCAGCCCCCGTTGGACGAGGCCGCCTGGCACACCCCGCCCTTCGAGCTGACCGAGCGCGACGGCCGCTGGTACGGGCGGGGCGCCGCGGACTGCAAGGGTGGCTTGATCATGCATCTCACCGCCCTGCGTGCGCTCAAGGAGCGGGGCGGGGTCCCGGTCAACGTCAAGATGATCGTGGAGGGTTCGGAGGAGCAGGGCACGGGCGGCCTGGAGCGCTATGCCGAGGCCCATCCGGAGCTGCTGACCGCCGACACGATCGTGATCGGCGACGCGGGCAACTTCCGGGTCGGGCTGCCGACGGTCACGGCCACGCTGCGCGGTATGACGCTGCTGCGGGTCTCGGTGGAGACCCTGGAGGGCAATCTGCACTCGGGCCAGTTCGGCGGGGCGGCCCCGGACGCGCTCGCCGCGCTGATCCGCGTCCTGGACTCGCTGCGCGCCGAGGACGGCTCGACCACCGTCAAGGGCCTCGAGGCGGACGCGGAGTGGGACGGGCTGCAGTATCCGGAGGAGGCGTTCCGCAAGGACGCCAAGGTGCTCGACGGGGTCGGGCTGGTCGGCTCCGGTACGGTCGCCGACCGCATCTGGGCGCGCCCCGCGGTCACCGTGATCGGCATCGACTGCCCGCCGGTGGTCGGCGCCACTCCGTCCGTCCAGTCGAGCGCGCGGGCGCTGATCAGCCTGCGGGTGCCGCCGGGCGTGGACGCGGGCGAGGCCAACCGGCTGCTCGCGGAGCACCTCCGCTCCTCGGTGCCGTGGGGCGCGCGGCTCTCGCTGGAGCAGGTCGGCCAGGGCCAGCCGTTCCGCGCGGACACCACGAGCCCGGCGTACGCGGCGATGCGGGAGGCGATGCGCCTGGCGTACGACGGCCAGGAGATGGCGATCGCCGGGCAGGGCGGCTCGATCCCGCTGTGCAACACGCTGGCCTCGCTCTACCCGGAGGCGGAGATCCTGCTGATCGGGCTGAGCGAGCCGGAGGCACAGATCCACGCGGTCAACGAGAGCGTCTCGCCGCAGGAGTTGGAGAAGCTCTCGCTGACCGAGGCGCTGTTCCTGGGGATGTACGCGGAGGGCAAGGGCTGAGCTTCCCTCTCCTGCCGTCGCCCCGCGGCCGGTTCCGGACCGTGGGGCGACGGCCTCGTCCCGCTGGGGGACGCGGCAGGCCGGTGGGGCACGGGTGGGCGGACGAGGTACGAGCGGGCCGGTGGGTCAGCCGGTCGGGACGCCCGCTTCGAGGTAGAGCGGGCGGCCCTGCTCGCGGGCGCGCAGCGCCCAGCGCAGTCGGCTCAGCCGCACCGGTGGCAGCAGCGCGGCCGCCTCGCTCTCGGTGACGAAGCGCCAGCCGCGCAGTTCGGAGCCGGGCAGCAGTACTTCCCGGGCAGCCGCGCTGGAGAGCTTGCCGCCGTCGAAGAGCAGCCGCAGGCCCCCGTAGCCAGGCGGCTGGGGGCGTTCCCAGTCGGCGACCAGCAGCCGCAGCGGTTCGTCGAGCCGTACGCCCAGCTCCTCGGTGACCTCGCGCACCCCGGCGCACATCGGGGGTTCGCCCGGTTCGACGACGCCGCCGGGGAACTCCCAGCCGGGTTTGTAGGTGGGGTCGACGAGCAGCACGCGGTCCTCCTCGTCGAAGAGCAGCACCCCGGCGGCCAGCGTCTCCGCCGTCGGCTCCGGCGTCTGCACGATGTCGCAGCTCCCGGCGCCCTCGCGGACCGCGTCGGCGATGTGCTGGGCGGTCTGGCGCGGGGTGATGCCGGTGGTGTCCACGACATGGGCATCGGCGGTCAGCCAGGGCAGGGCCGCCCGGTAGGGGGCGAGATGGGCCAGGCACCACTGGCGTACGGACTCGTTCGCCTCCGGGTCCCCGGGTATCTCCTCGCGCCCGGCTATCCGCTCGCGAAGGATCGTTTCATCGGTGTGGAGCAGAACATGCCGCACGGGGATGCGACGGGCCGCGAAATGACCGAAGATCTCATCCCGGTACTCCTGTCTGAGGACCGTCATCGCCACCACGAGCGGACCGCCGACCTCCGCGATCAGTGCCGCTCCGGTGTCCACGACCAGCCGACGCCAGGAAGGCAGATCCTGGTAGTCGGACACCTGTTCAAGACGTTTACGCGGAAGCATCATCCGCAGACCGTTACCGACCAGCTCCGGGTCGTAGAACGTGCTGCCGGGCATGAAGTCCACCAATTCACGGGCCGTGGCGGTTTTACCCGCACCGAACGCACCGTTCAGCCAGACGATCACATTTCCCCCTATTCCATCGCCTCCTGACAGTTGCCCGCATCACCCTGCCACGGAAACGCCCGAAGACGACCGAGTGACGGATCGCGCCGCTCCGGACCGGATGGGCGCATGACGCGGGGCGGTGCGGTGGGGCGGAGTAGGGGGTCGTGGGGCCCTTGTGCCACAGGGGTCACCGCGGCCACATGGATCACGGTGACCCCTGTCGCATCACCCCTTGCTGGCGCCGAGGGTGAGTCCGGCGATGAAGTGGCGCTGCAACAGCAGGAAGACCAGCACCGTGGGCAGCGCCACGATCACCGAGCCCGCCGCGAGCAGGTTGTAGTCGGTGAAGAACTGGCCGCGCAGATTGTTGAGCGCGGAGGTGATGGGCAGCTTGTCGCCGTCGGAGATGAAGACGAGCGCCCACAGGAAGTCGTTGTACATCCAGGTGAATTGCAATGTGGCGAGCGCGGCGAGCGCCGGCCGGCACAGCGGAAGCGTGATGTTCCAGTACTGCGTCCACACCCCCGCGCCATCCACCCGCGCCGCTTCCGTGATCTCCTCGGGAAGGGTGCGCATGAAGTTGGCGAGGACGAAGACGCAGAAACCCACCTGGAAGGCGACCTGGACGGCGAGCACGGCCCAGTAGGAGTCGTACATCGTCATCGAGTCCGACATCCAATAGGGCAGATTGATCTTGGTGAAGAGCACATACAGCGGGGTGACGATGACCTGCTGCGGCAGCAGATTGCCCGCCGTGAACACCATCAGCAGCACGAGTCCGCCGCGCATTCTCAGCCGGGTCACACAGAAGGCGACGAAAGAGGCGAGAAACAGCGTCAACAGCACTCCGGGAACCGCGATGATGAGCGAGTTGATGAAGTACTTGCCCATTCCGGAGTCGTTGAACGCCTGCGCGTAGTAGTCGAACGACAGATGGCGCGGCAGCGAGAAATAGCCGTATTGGGCGGTCTCCTCGTAGGGCCGCAGCGAGGCGTAGATGGCGAGCAGCAGCGGGGCGAGAAAGGCGAGCGACACGGTCATCAAAAACGCGTGCAGCCCGAGCCGTCCGCGGCTCACCCGGCGCTTGCCGGTGCCGGTCACCGGCGTCACGGTCCGTACGGGGGCGGTCCGGGTGATGGTCATCCCTTCTTCCCCCCTCGTAGCTCCTGCACCAGATAGGTCACGATGAATCCCATGGACACGGCCAGCAGGACGACGGCGATCGCGGAGCCGAAGCCGATCCGGCTGGCCTCGCCGATGATGTTGTCGGTGACCAGCACCGAGAGCAGTTCGAGCCCGTTACGGCCATGGTTGATGGCGTAGACGATGTCGAACGCGCGCAATGCCTCGATCACGGTGATGACACCGACGATGACATTGACCGGCCGCAGAGTGGGCAGCACGACCCGGAAGAAGGCCTGGGTCTCGCTGGCGCCGTCGATCGCGGCCGCTTCCTTGAGCGAGGGATCGACCGATTTCAGCCCGGCCAGATAGAGGATCATCACATACCCGGTGTGCCGCCAGGCGGCTGCCAGCAGCACCATCCAGATATTGAGCTCCGGGTCTCCCAGCCAGTCCACCGGATTGTCCTTGTTGGCCAGAATCGCGTTCAGCGCACCCTGGTCACGGGAGAAGATCAGCTGCGCGATGAAGCCGACGATGGCGAGGGAGAGCACCACCGGCATATAGAGGGTGGACTGGTAGAACCGGCTGAACCGGACGCCCTTGTCCAGCAGTACGGCCAGCAGCAGCCCGAAGGGGGTCGCGACAAGGCCGAGGAAGGCCACCCAGAGCAGATTGTTGCGGACGGCGGGCCAGAACGGCGGATAGTCGGTGAAGAGGGTCTTGTAGTTGTCGATGCCGACCCAATGGATATCGCCGATCCCGTCCCAGTTGGTGAAGGACAGACCGATGGAGGCGAGGGTCGGGCCCCAGATCAGGGCCAGGTCGAGCAGAATGGGTATACCCAGCAGCACGCCGATAACGGCGAGGTCGCGGGAGGTGAACCTCCGGGGGCCCCGCCGTTTGGCACGCCGCGCGTTGATGAGCGGCACGGCGCGAATCTCCTAGTTGCCGGCGAAGATGGTCTTCTTCTGGGATTCGATGTCCTTGGTCAGGGAGTCGATGTCGTCCGGCTTGTTGATGAACTGCTGAATGGCCCGGATCATCACCTGGGACGCGAAGTCCGGCCGGGTGTCGCGGTCCATGAACTGGGATATCTGCTTGGCGTTCGAGATGAGTTCGGCGGCCTTCTTCTGCAGCGCGTTGTACGAGGAGGTGGACGCGCCGTCGTTGACCGCGATGTTGTTCGGGTCCCGCTTCAGGTAGATCTCCTCGGCGGCAGGTGTGGCGAGGTACTTCAGCAGCTCCTTGCCCTCCTTCTGCCGCTTGGACTTCTTCGCCAGCAGAAAGCCGTCGATCGGCGCCTCGACCGCGTCCTGGCCATAGGCGGAGTCGATCTCGGGGAAGGCGAAGAAGTCCAGATCGTCGCGGTCGGCGGCGGAGAACTGCTGGCCGGGGTGGGGCAGTCCGAAGACCGCCATACCGGACTTCTTCTGCGCCAGGCTCTGGGCGGCCTCCTGCCAGGTCCGTCCGTTGCCGCCCTTCTGGTGATACGGCATCAGCCCGCGCCACAGGTCGAAGACCTTCTTGACCCGGGGATCGGTCCAGGACTCCTTGCCGCCCATCAGGGAGATATGGAAGTCGTAGCCGTTGGCCCGCATATTGAGATAGTCGAAGGTCCCCATGGCGGGCCAGCCGTCCTTGTCACCGAAGGCGATGGCGTCGAGACCGTCCTTGTCCATGCGCTTGGCGAGGGCCCGGAACTCGTCGAAGGTCTTCGGGATCTCATAGCCGCGCTGGGCGAAGACGCTCTTCCGGTAGAAGACCGCCCAGGGGTAGTAGTAGTACGGCACGAGGTACTGCTTGCCGTCCTTGCCGGTGGACTGTGCCTTGAGCGCGTCGGAGAAGCCGTCGAAGCCCTTCCACAGATCACTGATCTCGGCGAGCTGGCCCTGTTCGGCGAAGAACTGCATGCGGTACCCGGCGAACCACATGAAGACGTCGTCGGGGGTGCCCTTCAGGTAGCGGTTGATGCCTTCCTGAAAGGCTTCGTGGTTGACGGTGTTGACCTTGACCTTCTTGTCCGACTTCTTCTCGTACGCGTCGAACACCTCGGCGAACGCCTTCCGGGGCACTGCGTCGGAGGCGTTGGAGCCGATCTTCACTTCGTTGCCCGGACCACCGCAGGCGGTCAGCAGCGTCGGGAGGGCGACCGCGCCGGCTCCGGCCGCGGTACCTCGTAGCAGCGCACGGCGGGAGATCCGATGTCCTGACAATGACGGTGCCATGTGCCCCTCCACAGAGGTCCAATCAAACACAATCGAACGCGAGTGAGGGGATCTCACCCGGCGCCCAGGCAAAACGTCAAGGGTTTTGACGAGGTATCGAACAACTGTTATCGCATCTCTTCCAACAGACTCCAACAGGGTCTACCGTAAACGCTCGCATGTGGCGCAGCCATGACACTGCGTCACCCCCGTTGGGAACGGAGGACCCGCATCGTGCGCCACCGCTGTTTTCGCCCCTCGAAGCGAAGAGTCATCGGAGCATTGAGCGCCGGCCTGCTGGCAACGGCCGGCCTGGCCCTCCCGGCCGTCGCCCAGCCGTCGCACCCCGCCGAGGTCACCACACCGGCCTCCGCGCCGAGCGCCGCGCCCGGTGACGGGCTCGCCCTCACCCCTCCGATGGGCTTCAACAACTGGAACTCCACCCATTGCCGCGCCGAGTTCAACGAGGCGATGGTCAAGGGCATCGCCGATATCTTCGTGGCGAAGGGGCTGAAGGACGCCGGATACCAATACGTCAACCTCGACGACTGCTGGGCGCTGCCGCAGCGCGACGCGGACGGCAAGCTGGTCCCCGACCCGGTCCGCTTTCCGAACGGCATCAAGGCCGTCGCCGACTATGCCCACTCCAAGGGACTGAAGATCGGCATCTACACCAGCGCGGGCACCAAGACCTGCAATACCGCCGGCTTCCCCGGGGCCCTCGGCCATGAGAAGTCCGACGCCCAGCAGTTCGCCGACTGGGGCATCGACTACCTCAAGTACGACAACTGCAATAACCAGGGTGTCGACGCCAAGCAGCGCTACCGCGCCATGCGCGACGCGCTGAAGGCGGCGTCCGAGTCCACCGGCCACCCCATCGTCTACAGCATCTGCGAATGGGGCGAGAACAAGCCATGGGAGTGGGCCGGTGAATTCGGCCAACTGTGGCGGACGACGGGCGACATCAGCGACAGCTGGGGCAGCATGCTGTCGATCGCCAAGCAGAACCTGCCGCTCGCGCAGTACGCCGGACCCGGCCACTGGAACGACCCCGACATGCTGGAGGTCGGCAACGGCGGGATGACGGACACCGAGTACCGCAGCCACTTCTCGCTGTGGTCGATCATGGCCGCACCCCTGCTGATCGGCACCGATCTGCGCAAGGCCACCGACGAGACCTATGAGATCCTCGGCAATCGCGAGGTCATCGGCGTCGATCAGGACCCGCTCGGCAAGCAGGGCACCGTGGTCTCCTCCGAGGGCGGTCGCTGGGTCATCGCCAAGGAGATGGCAGACGGCAGCCGCGCCGTCGCCCTGTTCAACGAAACCGACCGGCCGCAGCACATCGCCACCACGGCGACCGGGGTCGGGCTGCCGAAGGCGACCGCGTACCGGCTGCGCGACCTGTGGTCGCACAAGGACTACAACACCGCCGGAGCCATTTCGGCTACCGTCCCGGCCCATGGCACCGTGCTCTACCGGGCCTCGGCCGACGCGCGCTGGGCCTCCTACCCGCCCCTCGCCGAACTCGGCATCGACGGCACCGCGCTGACCGAGGCCGGGGACACCGCCCAGGTCGTCACCACCCTCACCGACCTCGGCCGCACCCCGGCCCATCAGGTCTCGGTCCGCCTCACCGGCCCCGACGGCTGGCGGATCAAGGCCACCTCCCCGACCCGGGCCGCCTCGCTGCCCACCGGCTCGAAGCTGGCCACGCGCTGGCAGGTCACCGCGCCCGCCGGGTCCGCACCCGGTGCGTACGATCTGACGGTCGCCGCCGACTACCGCTCACCGAAGGGCGCCAAGGCCGCCGCGCGGCTGGTCTCGGCGGTCCATGTGGTGGTCGCACCGCCCTCGGGCAGCTCGTACGCGAGCGATCTGTCCTGGCTGAGCGCGCTCAACGGCTGGGGCCCGGTGGAGAAGAACACCAGCGTCGGCGAGAGCGGGGCGGGTGACGGCCACCCGCTCACCCTCGGCGGCACCACGTACGACAAGGGCCTGGGCGTGCACGCCCCCAGCGAGGTCACCTACTACACCGGGGGCCGGTGCTCGCGCTTCACCGCGCAGGTCGGCGTGGACGACGAGGAGGGCACCGAGGGATCGGTCGCCTTCGAGGTCTGGGCGGACGACACCAAGGTGGCGTCGTCCAAGACACTGACCAACGCCGATCCGGCCACCGCCCTTGACGCCGCCATCGGCAAGGCGAACACGGTCAGGCTCGTCGTCACCGACGGCGGGGACGGGGTCACCAGCGACCACGGGGACTGGGCCGACGCGTCCTTCACCTGCTGAGACCTCTCCACCCCACGCTGACTCTCCACCTCACGGAGATCCGCCCCTTCCCGCGGCCGCCCGGGCTCAGCACTCGGGCAGCCCGGGGAGGGGCTCGTCGTTGTTCCCGCCCTTGACGTAGACGACGCTCACATAGACATCGCGATGACCGTTGTCGTCGTCGGTCCTGGCCCACCACACGTTCGACCACGTGCCGTAGGTCTCCCGGCGGCCCAGGCTCTCCTGGCAGAAGAAGTAGTTCACGCCATGCTTGAGGGTGCCGACCGGCTCACCACCCTGGGTGTACGAGGTGGCGTCCCGCCACACCTCGCAGTCGTACCGACCGCCGCCGCTGCCGTGGCAGACGGGCGCGGCCCCCGAGGGCGGGGCCGATGAGCCCGCCGGGCCGCCTTGGTCGCCATTGCCGCCGTCCGGGGTGCGGGACGCGGACGGTGAGGCCGTGTCACCCGGCTCGGCGCCATCCTGCCCGGCCGTGCCGCTCGCCCCTCCGCCGCCCGGTGAGGCGGTCTCCCCAGGCCCCGCCGGCTCGCTCGGCGCGTCCTTGGTCCGCTCCGACGCCGAATCCTTCGTCGGCCCCGACGCCGTGCTGTGGTCATCGCCTGCGACCAGCGCGTACGTCACCCCGCCGGCGATGAGCACGACGGTGGCGGCGGCGGCCGCGATGAGCGCTCGGCGGCGCGGGCGGCGGGCCGAGGCCCGGCGGCGGGACGGCCGCAGCGTCCGGTGCGGACGGGGGCCGCAGGCCCTGCGGCGTCCGCCCGGCGGCCACGTCCGCCAGCATCCGGCGCGCCTCGGCGGCGGACGGCCGCCCCCGCGGATCCTTGTCCATCAGCGCGTGCAACACGGGCGCCAGCGGCCCGGCCAGCCGCGGCTCGGGCAGCGGTTCGGTGACGATCGCGGTGAGGGTCGACCATACGGAGGTGCGGCGGAACGGCGACGAGCCCTCCACCGCCGCGTACAGCGTCATCCCCAGCGCCCAGATGTCCGAGGCCGGGCTCGGGTCCTGCCCCTGGGCGCGCTCCGGTGCGAGATAGTCCAGGGAGCCGATCAGCTCGCCGCTGCGGGCAGCTTGGTGGTCGCGCCGTCCTCGGGCGCCTCCAGGCTGGCGATGCCGAAGTCCGTAAGGACGACACGGCCCGCGCGGTCCAGCAGCACATTGCCGGGCTTCACATCCCGGTGCAGCACCCCGGCGTCATGGGCCGCGCCGAGCGCGTCCGCGACCTCGGCGCCGAGCCCCGCGGCCTCCCGGGGGTCGATGGTGCCGCGTTCGTCGATCACATCGTCGAGCGAGGGCCCGTCGATCAGCTCCATGACGATGAGCGGCAGCCCGTCCTCCTCGGCCACATCGTGGACCGTGATCACCCCGGGGTGCCGGATCCGGGCCGCCGCCCGCGCCTCCCGCTGCATCCGGGTGCGCAGATCGGCCAGTTCGGCACTGGACGCGTCGGTATGGGCGCGCAGCACCTTGACCGCGACCTCCCGACCGAGCACCGCGTCCACGGCCCTGCAGACCACGCCCATGCCGCCCCGGCCGAGCCGGCCCGTCACCCGGTACCGCCCGCCCAGGAGCCTGCCGGACAGATCGCCGCCCATGTCCACCGGTGCCACCGCTCCGCTCCCCCTCGCGCTCTCCTCGGCCCCGCCTGGCCGCTGCCGGGCTTCAGGGCTTCGGGCTGAGGGCGAACAGCTTAGGGGGAGAGGGTGACAGCGGGACTCAATCGCCGGTCGGATGCCCCGCCGCCGGGCCGAACCCCTCCAGCCGCGCCTCCTGCGCCGCCGCGGCGGCCGCGCCCACCAGCCCCGCGTCGGTGCCCATCTGTGCCGGGACGACCTCCAGTCCCTGGACGAACGACAGGGTCGCGTAGTCGCGCAGGGCGCGCCGCAGGGGCGTGAAGAGCACGTCCCCGGCGCCCGCCACCCCGCCGCCGATGACCGCCACCTCGATCTCGACGAGCGCGGCGGTCGCGGCGATTCCGGCGGCCAGGGCCTGGGCCGCCCGTTCGAAGGAGGCCCGCGCCACCGGGTCGCCGTCCCGCGCCGAGGCGGCGACGGCCTGGGCGCTGGTGTCGCCGTCCGGACCCGGGCGCCAGCCCCCGTCCAGAGCGCGGCGGGCGATGTTGGGACCGCTGGCGATCCGCTCCACGCAGCCGCGTCCGCCACAGGGGCACAGGTCCCCGTTCAGGTGCACGCTGATGTGGCCGATGTGCCCGGCATTGCCGGTCGGGCCCGGGTGCAGCAGGCCGCCCAGGACCAGCCCGCCGCCCACGCCGGTGGAGACCACCATGCACAGCGCGCTCTTACGGCCGCGCGCCGCGCCCTGCCAGTGCTCGGCGGCCGTCATCGCCGGCCCGTCGCCGACCAGCGTCAGCGGCAGTGCGCCGGTGGTCTCCCGGACCCCGGCGACCAGCGGGAAGTCACGCCAGCCGGGGATGTTGACGGGGCTGACGGTGCCCACGGAGGCGTCCACCGGGCCCGCGCTGCCGATGCCGACGGCGGCGACCCGCGACCAGTGCGCGGTGGCCGCGAGCTCCTTGAGCACGGCGGTGACCTGCCGCATGACCGTCGCGCCGTCTTCCTGGGCACGGGTGGCGCGGCGGGCCCGTGCGACCAGTTTTCCGCTCCCGTCCACCAGAGCGCCCGCGATCTTGGTCCCGCCGATGTCCAGTGCGGCGATGAGGTCACGTGGCATAGGTGTCGACTCTCCTGGTGGGCATGCTGGTGGGCATGGACGTGTTCGGTGTGCGACAACAGTCTTCCCGCCGCTGACAACGTTGTCCAGGGGCTATGCTCGTCACTCCCTCCCCCACGACGACCAGCGACGGGACGAGCGCACTGTGACCGACACCGCCCCGAGCACCGCCACACGCCGTTACGGCACCCGGCCCACTATGAAGGACGTCGCCGCACGGGCCGGAGTCGGCCTCAAAACCGTCTCCAGAGTGGTCAACGGCGAACCGGGCGTCACCCCCGACACCGAGCGCCGCGTCCAGGAGGCCATCACCGCACTCGGCTTCCGCCGCAACGACAGCGCCCGCATTCTGCGCAAGGGCCGTACGGCGAGCATCGGACTGGTCCTGGAGGATCTGGCCGACCCCTTCTACGGTCCGCTGAGCCGCGCCGTCGAGGAGATCGCCCGGGCCCATGGCGCACTGCTGATCAACGGATCCAGCGCGGAGGACCCCGAGCGCGAGCAGGAGCTGGTGCTCGCCCTGTGCGCGCGCCGGGTCGACGGCCTCGTCATCATCCCGGCCGGCCGTGACCACCGCTATCTGGCCCCCGAGATGGCGGCCGGGGTCGCCACCGTCTTCGTCGACCGCCCCGCGGGCCGTGTCGACGCCGACGCCGTCCTCTCCGACAGCTTCGGCGGTTCCCGCGACGCCGTCGCCCATCTGATCGCCCACGGCCACCGCCGGATCGGGTTCCTCGGCGACCTGCCGGGCATCCACACCGCCGCCGAGCGGCTGCGCGGCTACCACGCGGCGATGAGCGACGCCGGACTGCCGGTCCATGACGCCTGGGTCTCGCCCGGCCCCACCGATCCGGAGCGGGTCCGGGCCGCGGCCACCGCGATGCTGAACGCCACCGAGCCGGTCACCGCGCTCTTCGCGGGCAACAACCGGGTCACGGTCACGGTCGTACGGGTCCTGGCCGAGCGCCCCGCGCCCGCCGCGCCGGTGGCCCTCGTCGGCTTCGACGACTTCGAGCTCGCCGATCTGCTCTCCCCCGGGATCACCGTCATAGCCCAGGACTCGGCCCAGCTCGGCCGCACCGCCGCCGATCTGCTCTTCCGTCGCCTCGACGGCGCGAGTGGGGACCCCCAGCGGGTCGTGCTGCCGACCCGGCTGATCCCGCGCGGCTCCGGCGAACTGCCCCCGCCCGCGACGTCCACACCCTGACCCCAGCGGCTGGGCCGTTCCCCGAACGGCGCGTTTCCCCCGAACGCCTGAACGGCCCCGCTCCGGTTGCCCCGGCCCCCCACCGCCCCGAGGGTGGATGCGGACGGCCCGGGACCCCGGCCGGCGGAACGAGGGAGACGCGATGAGCAGGCGCCGAACGCGGACGATCTGCGCGGTGAGCCTCATGGCCGTGCTGGCGCCGGCCGCCGTCGGCTGTTCGGACGGCGGGGGCACCCCGTCGTCCGAAGTGTCCCGGGCCTCCGCCGCCATCGCCTCCGCGAGGTCGTCGGCCCAGGCCGAGCTGGGCAAGATCAAGGGCGGCTCCCAGGCCAAGCGCGAGGTGAAGGCCGGCCGGGTGTCCCGCGACGGCGCGGGACGGTCCGTGGCACCGCTGACCGTGACCAACCGGGGCAAGCACACGGCCAACTACGCCATTGAGGTCAACTTCCGCGACGCGGACGGGGACTTGGTCGACGCCGTCGTCCTGCACCTGTCCAAGGTGCCCCCGCACCAGCCCACCAAGGCCACGGCCCACAGCCACCGCAAGCTCACCGGCCACATCACGGCGCAGGTGGGCACCGCGGTGCGGTACTGATCACCGCGGTGCCGATGGTTCGTTCAAGCGGCCAGGACCTTGGCCTTGGCCCGTTCGTACTCCTCGGGCGTGAGGTCGCCGTGGTTCTTGAGCTCCACGAGGTGCTCGAGCTCCTCCGCCCGGCCGGTGGTACCGGTCGTGCGCACGAACTCCCGGAAGTCCTTCTCCGCCTGCTCCGCACGCTTCATCTCGCGCATGCCCATCCCCCGCCCCCGTGCCACCAGGTACACGATGACGCCGAGGAAGGGCAGCAGGAGGGCGAAGACGGTCCAGCCCGCCTTGGCCCAGCCGCTCAGCGAGTCGTCACGGAAGAGGTCGGTGAAGACACGGAACAGAAGCGCCAGCCAGAGGATCCAGAGAAAGACCCACATCGTGGTCAGGAAAACATTCAGCAGTGGGTAGTCCATCGTCAGCCTCCCGTCGGCCACGCCCGGCGCGGCCGTGAGCACCCCGCCGGGCCCCACTCCTTCAGCTTACGGCGCCACGGTCGGCGCAGCGCCGGATGCCGTGGCGGCGGGCGGTGCGTAGAAAGGGGAGTCGGGAGGGTGATCGGGCGACGAGGGCTGGAAGGGCAGGCGGTCGTGGATCTCCAGATTCTTCCCTTGGCCGTCACCATGATGGCCGGCCCTCAGATCGTGGCCGCGGTCATCCTGGTGACCACCGCGCGTCCGGTGCGGGTGTCCCTGGCGTTTCTGCTCGGGGTGGCGGTCGCGACCGCGGCGGGGGTCGCCCTCGCCCGGGGGCTGTGCGGGCTGCTGGGGCAGGTGGTCTCGCCGGGCAGCCCGGCCGACCGGGGATCGGCCGCGTCGGTCGTACAGCTCGTGCTGGTGGGGCTGTTGGCACTGGTCGCTGTCAAGAACGTGGTGAAGCGGCGGACGGTCGAGCCGCCGAAGTGGCTGGGCGCGCTGATGGAAGCCGGTCCCCGTAAGGCGCTCACGACCGGCTTGCTGATCATCCTGCTCATGCCGTCCGACATCGTGGTCATGCTGACCGTAGGAGCCAATCTGGAGCAGCACCGGGCGGGGTTGGCGGCGGCGCTGCCGTTCATCGCCGCCACCGTACTGATCGCGGCGCTGCCGCTGCTGGGCTACCTCCTCCTCGGCGACCGGGCGCGGCGCGCGATGCCCCGGCTCCGGGAGTGGCTCGCCACCCATAGCTGGGTGGTCAATGCCGCCGCATGCCTGATCTTCATCGTGCTCATCCTGACCCCCTGACGGCCTGGCCCTCTGCCCCCTTGGCGGCCTGAGGCCCCTAACGGCTCCTGCCGTGCGCCCCCGTGCGGCCCATGGCGGCCAGGAGGGCGATCACCGCGAGGGCGGCCAGCAGGATCAGCACCAGGAAGAGCACCGTCAGCACGGTGGGGTGGTTCCACAGGGCGAACACCGCGACCGGCACCAGCAGGGCCGCCGTCGTCAGTCCCCGCCGGTGGTCCGCGGTCCAGATACCGGCCTGGCCGGTACGCATCCCGTGGGACGCGCCCCAGCGGGCCGCGCTGTCGGCGAGGACCTCCGCCGTGCCGCGTACCGTGCTCGGCAGCCGCCCCGGGCCGACCAGATAGGCGCCGAGCGCGACCACGACGCCGAGCACCAGCACGGTGAGCACGGTGACCCGCAGAAAGCGCACCACCGTGTCGAAGAGGACCGAGGCGGCCTCCCTGGACAGCACGCTCACCGGCACATGGTCGAGGTAGTAGCCCCGGCCCACCGCGAGGGCCAGCGCCAGGGCGAGGGAGGCGAGCGCGGTGCCCAGGGCCGCGCGGGCGAGCGCCCGGCGGCGCCGGTGGGCGAGCAGCACTCCGGTGCCGCCGAGGGTCACCGTCAGCGCGGGCAGCCAGTTGCCCGCCAGGTCGAGGAAGCGCGCCGACCGTCTGATGGTGTCGAGCCGGTCGGAGTGGAAGAGGACGAGCCGCTGGTGGATGTCGGGGATGCCGGTCACCGCGGGGAGCCCGGCGTCCACCAGTTGCTGTCTGACCCGCTCCACGGCGGCGCCGACGTTGAGGGTGACGGTGTGCCCCTCGACGCCGACCGGCCCGCCGCCCTTGCCGGTGAGGGCGCCCACGACGGCGGTGTGGGCGGCCCGGTTGGCGCCGGTCCACACGGCGGGGAACTGCTCACTGCGCACGATATGGGCCGCCACCTTCCGCACCGCCTGGTCCAGGGCCGAGTCCAACTGCGGGGCCAGCCCTTCGATGGTGTCGGCGGCCTGTTCCGGGAGGCCGTGGGCGCGCAGCCAGGAAGCGATGTCGGCGGTGACCTCGCGGCTGTTGTGGCGGATGTCGACGGCCTCGCTGACCTGGTCCACGGCGGTGTCCTGGATCGCCGGGTCCTTCGCCAACGGGGCGACCGTCGCCACGTAGCGGTCGGTGTCCAGGACGATGTCGTGGACCCACACCGTCAGCACGGACACCGGTACGAGCAGGCAACCGAGCAGGATCAGCAGGGCCGACACGGCGCTTCTGGCCATGAACCCATCTCCCGCCTTCCCCGGCGGGGCCGCATCCCGGGTGACACGTGCGGGTGAGCGGATATGGCCAAGCGGATCAGCGGGCCCGGCGGCCCGGGTGCAACTGTGGGCTCCGGCGCGACGGTCTCCAGCGGACGGGCGGGCTCAGTCGGGCCCATGGGCTCCTGCGAGTCGACAAGTGCCCACCGATCCGCGGGCTCCAACAGACCCGCAGGCTCCGGCAGATCAGCAGGCTCCCGCCGATCAGCAGGCCCCGGCGGACCCGCCGACTGCCGAGGTCAGGAGACGGCCGGGGCCCGCCCCGCCAGCGCGTCGAGTTCGGCGCGGCCCAGGCCGGTCAGCCGCTCGACCTCGGCGCCGTCGAGGGCCCGGCAGTCCAGCCCGCGCACCAGATGGCCGCTGAGCGCCTTGGCGGTGGCCGGTTCGTCGGCGATGCCGGTGCCTTGGGCCGTACGGTCCACATACGCGGCGAGCCGCTCCGCCGCGGCCTCCAGGCCCTCGCGGTAGAACGCGTAGACGGCGGCGTAGCGGGTGGGGAGGTGGCCGGGGTGCATGTCCCAGCCCTGGTAGTACGCGCGCGCCAATGACCGCCGGACCAGGCCGTGGTGGAGCCGCCAGGCGTCGTGGACCCGCTCGGTGGGGCCGATGGGCAGGACGTTGGTCGAGCCGTCCGAGAGCCGTACTCCGGTACCGGCGGCGGCGACCTGCATCACCGCCTTGGCGTGGTCGGCGACGGGGTGGTCCATGGACTGGTGGGCGGCGCCGACCCCGCAGGAGGCGCTGTAGTCGAAGGTGCCGTAGTGCAGTCCGGTGGCGCGCCCCTCCGCGGCGTCGATCATTCGGGCGACGGTGGCCCGGCCGTCGGAGCCGAGGATGGCCTGGGTGGTCTCGATCTGGATCTCGAAGCCGATGCGGCCCGGGGCGAGCCCGCGCGCCTTCTCGAACTCCTCGCACAGCCGGACCATCGCGGTGACCTGCTCCGCGTACGTCACCTTGGGCAGAGTGAGCACCAGGCCGTCCGGCAGTCCGCCGGCCGCCATGAGCCCGGTAAGGAAGATGTCGAGGGTGCGGATGCCCCGGTCGCGTACGGCGGCCTCCATGCACTTCATGCGGATGCCCGCACAGGGCGGCGCGCCGCCCTCGGCGCAGGCGGCCGCGAGAAGCGAGGCGGCGCGGGCGGCCGCGGCGTCCTCCTCGGCGTCGGGGCGCGGGCCGTAGCCGTCCTCGAAGTCGATGCGCAGATCCTCCACGGGCTCGCGCTCCAGCTTGGCCCGCACCCGGGTGTGGACGGGTTCGGCGAGGTCCTCGGGGAGGCCGAGGACGGCGGCGAAGGAGTCGGCGTCGGGGGCGTGCTGGTCGAGGGCCGCCAGCGCCTGGTCGCCCCAGTCGCGCGCGGTGGTGGCGGTGAGGAGGTCGCCGGGCACGTAGACGGTGTGAACGGGCTGGCGGGTGCCCGGGTCGCCGGGGTAGCGGCGGGCGAGTTCGGCGTCGACGGTGGCGAGTGAGTCGGCGATGGACGCCCTTACGGCACCGGGCAGGCTGGTCGGCACGGTCTCCTGAGGCTTCATGTCCGCTCCTCCGTCCTTCCCGCCGCATCCAGCTTGTTTCCACGTTACGGAAACGATGATCCGTAGCGCGAAGTTATCCGGGCGCTCGACGGCTGGTCAACACCCCCTTCGGCAGACCTGAGGCCTCGTACGCGCATCGCGTACGAGGCCTCACGGAACGTCCTGCGGGGATCGCGGAGGATCAGCCCTTGCGGGTCTTGACCTCTTCGGTCAGCTGCGGGACGACCTCGAAGAGGTCACCGACCACGCCGTAGTCGACCAGATCGAAGATCGGAGCCTCGGCGTCCTTGTTGACCGCCACGATCGTCTTCGAGGTCTGCATACCGGCCCGGTGCTGGATCGCACCCGAGATACCCGCCGCCACGTACAGCTGCGGCGAGACCGTCTTACCGGTCTGACCGACCTGATTGGTGTGCGGATACCAGCCCGCGTCCACCGCCGCACGAGAGGCGCCGACAGCCGCACCCAGGGAGTCGGCCAGCGCCTCGACGACGGGGAAGTTCTCCGCACCGCCCACACCACGGCCACCGGAGACCACGATCGCCGCCTCGGTCAGCTCCGGACGCCCCGTCGACTCACGCGGCGTACGCGAGACCACCTTCGTCCCCGTCGCCTGCTCCGAGAACGACACCGACAGCGCCTCGACCGCACCCGCGGCCGGAGCGGCCTCCACAGCCGCCGAATTCGGCTTCACCGTGATCACCGGCGTGCCCTTGGACACACGGGACTTGGTCGTGAACGCGGCGGCGAACACCGACTGCGTGGCCACCGGACCCTCCTCACCGGCCTCCAGGTCCACCGCGTCGGTGATGATCCCCGACCCGACGCGGACCGCGAGACGGGCCGCGATCTCCTTGCCCTCCGCGGAGGAGGGGAACAGCACGGCGGCCGGGGACACCGCCTCATACGCGGCCTGGAGCGCGTCGACCTTCGGGACCACGAGGTAGTCGGCGAACTCGGGCGCGTCAGCGGTCAGCACCTTCACCGCACCATGCTCGGCAAGGGCGGACGCCGTGTCCCCGGCACCCGCGCCCAGGGCGACGGCGACGGGCTCGCCGATACGGCGGGCCAGGGTCAGCAGCTCCAGAGTGGGCTTGCGGACGGCACCGTCCACGTGGTCGACGTAGACAAGGACTTCAGCCATGGGAATCGCTCTCCTGCGACATGCGAAAGAAATGGACGGTAAGGGCGGCGGAACCAGTCAGATGAACTTCTGACCCGCGAGGCGGCCTCAGATGAACTTCTGACCCGCGAGGAACTCGGCGAGCTGCTTGCCGCCCTCGCCCTCGTCCTTGACGATCGTGCCCGCGGTACGGGCCGGACGCTCCGTGGCACCGTCCACCGCGGTCCAGGCACCCTCGAGACCGACCTCGTCCGACTCGATCTCCAGGTCCTCCAGGTCCCAGGACTCCACCGGCTTCTTCTTCGCCGCCATGATGCCCTTGAACGACGGGTAACGCGCCTCACCCGACTGGTCCGTCACCGACACCACCGCCGGAAGCCGCGCCTCCAGCAACTCCGTCGCGGTGTCACCATCCCGGCGCCCCTTCACTGTGCCGTCCTCGACCGACACCTCCGACAACAGCGACACCTGCGGCACACCCAGCCGCTCCGCCAGCATCGCCGGAAGCACACCCATCGTGCCGTCGGTGGAGGCCATGCCACAGACCACCAGGTCATAGCCGGCCTTCTCCACAGCCTTGGCCAGCACCAGCGAGGTACCCAGCGCGTCCGTGCCGTGCAGATCGTCGTCCTCGACATGCACGGCCTTGTCCGCCCCCATCGACAGCGCCTTGCGCAGCGCGTCCTTGGCATCCTCCGGACCGACCGTCATCACGGTGATCTCGGCGTCATCGGCTTCGCCGGCGATCTGGAGGGCCTGCTCAACGGCGTACTCGTCCAGCTCCGACAGCAGGCCGTCCACGTCGTCGCGATCGACGGTCAGGTCCTCGGCGAAGTGCCGGTCGCCGGTGGCGTCGGGCACGTACTTCACACAGACAACGATCCTCAAGCTCACGCCGGCTCTCCTACTGCATCGTCTCTACCGAGCTGCCTTGTTGCTGGCAGCATAGGCGCCTTCGGGGGCGGGACCCGGGCGGTACCGCGGGCGGTTTCCTGCCGGGGCGGCCCATGCACCGCAGCAAAATATTACTCGTCAGTACACCCAGCTCATTCCCCGGATGCAAGCCGCGTGAACTGTGACCTTGCCAACGCCGCGATCAGCGGAAGGAGCGCACGCCGGCGGGAGGGCGCGGCTCAGTCGCGCAGCGCGTTGAAGCGCCCCTGGTGGTACAGCAGCGGACGGCCTGCCCCTGCCGCGGTGCCCGTGGTCACCTCGCCGATCACCACCCGGTGGTCCCCGGCGGGTATGCGGGCCACCACCCGGCACACCAGCCACGCCAGCACCCCGTCGAGCACTGGTACGCCCTCGGGTCCCGAGCGCCAGTCGGTGGCCGGTCCGAAGCGGTCGGCACCGCTGCGCGCGAAGGTCGCGGCCAGCTCCCGTTGGTGCTCGCCCAGGATGTGGACACCGACGTGCTCGGCCTCGGAGAGCACCGGCCAGCTCGAGGAGCCGCTGCCCACGCCGAAGGAGAGCAGCGGCGGCTCGGCGGCGACGGAGGCCAGGGAGGTGGCGGTGAAGCCGACGGGGCGGGTGTCCTGGGCGGTGATCACGGCGACGCCGGAGGCGTGCCGGCGGAAGACGGAGCGGAAGAGGTCGGACGTCGCGAGCGAGGACGTACCGAGGTCGTGCGTTGCCGTCATGGAGTTGTCCTTCTGCCGGAGGTACGGGCGGGGGGCGGTGCTTGTCGTCGTTCGCTCACCCGCCCGGACACCGTGCGCCGGCGGTCCGCACCGGGTTCTCGTGCCGACGTCCGCAGAGAAGGAGTCCAGGCCACATGATGTTCACCCTGGCCACGTCGGGTGCGGACCGTCAAGTGGGTCCGGGGCGCGGTGGCTCACACGGCATCACCCAGAGCGGCGATGACATCGGCCCGGCGCGGCTGCCCGGAGGCCCGCCGCACGATCCGCCCGGCCGCGTCGAGCACCAGCACGGTGGGGGTACGGGCGATGCCCAAGGCCCTGACGAGCTCCAGCCGCGCCTCGGCATCGATCTCGATGTGCGCCACCCCGTCGACCATCGCGACCACCTCGGACAGCGTCCGCCGGGTGGCCCGGCAGGGCTGGCAGAAAGCGCTGGAGAACTGGAGCAGCGTCGCCCGCTCCCCCAGCTCCGCGCCCAGCTCGGCGGCGCCCAGCCGCCGGCCTCCGTCGCCGTCTCGCACCTGTCTCCTCCCGATCGGACCTCCCCCGTGCAGCGTTACGAGCGGCCCGGAGATTCCCCGGAGGCCGCCGACGTGATGAGGATCTCCCGGCCGGGCGGCGCCGTCCGGTAGCACATCGAGACGACATCGGGCACCATCTCCCAGAAGCCGGAAACCTACGGCCGCGTAACTTCCGCCGGGAGAACCCTCCCAGGGCATACGACGAAGGGTCCTCAATGGCAGAGCTCGTCTACCCGCCGGTGATCGGCATGGCCCGCACCATGTTCAAGGCGCTCGATCTGCGCTTCGACATCAAGGGCACGGAGAATGTCCCGCAGGCGGGCGGCGCGGTTCTGGTGAGCAACCATATCGGCTATCTCGACTTCGTCTTCTGCGGGCTGACCGCCCTTCCGGCGAAGCGGCTGGTGCGGTTCATGGCCAAGGAGTCGGTCTTCCGGCACAAGGTCTCCGGGCCGTTGATGCGCGCGATGAAGCACATTCCGGTGGACCGCGCGGCGGGCATGGACGCGTACAAGCACGCGCTGAAGGCGCTGCGCTCCGGCGAGATCATCGGGGTCTTCCCGGAGGCGACGATCTCTCGGTCGTTCGCCCTCAAGAACTTCAAGTCCGGCGCGGCCCGGCTGGCGCAGGAGGCGGGCGTCCCGCTGCTGCCGATGGCGCTGTGGGGCACGCAGCGGCTGTGGACCAAGGGGCAGAAGCGGGCGCTGGGCCGCCACCACTTCCCGATCACGATGCGGGTCGGCGAGCCGATGGAGGCCGACCCGACCGAGCCCTCGGACACCCTGACGGAGCGGCTGCGCGGCCGGGTGCAGGAGCTGCTGGAGGCGGCGCAGCGGGCGTATCCGGTGCGGCCCAAGGGCCCGGACGACACCTGGTGGGTCCCGGCCCATCTGGGCGGCACCGCACCCACCCCGGCCGAGGCGCTGGCCCTGGACCGGAGCCGGTGACGAAAACCTGCGCGGGCGGGCCCCGGCGGCCCGCCCGTACCGCACCCGGGTCCTGGGCCCGTACCGCACCGGGCCCTAGGGTCTGTCGTTTGGATCAGGCCGGATCAGGGAGCGGGGTCTGGTGCGTGCAGCTGCAAGGCGGAGGAGGGAGTCGACGCGGAGCGTCGGCGAGTGACGACAACGCCGCAGATGCGCGTGCCAGACCCCGCGAGCCCGGCCTGATCCAAACGACAGACCCTAGCGGCCCATTTCCTCCTTGACGGCGGTGATGAAGCCGTCCACGTCCTCCTCCGTGGTGTCGAAGGAGCACATCCAGCGCACATCGCCCGCGGCCTCGTCCCAGAAGTAGAAGCGGTAGCGCTTCTGGAGGCGCTCGCTCACCTCGTGCGGGAGGCGGGCGAAGACCGCGTTGGCCTGGACCGGGTGGAGGATCTTCACTCCGTCCACCGCGCGCACCCCGTCGGCCAGCCGCTGGGCCATGGTGTTGGCGTGACGGGCGTTGCGCAGCCACAGGTCGCGGGCGAGCAGGGCCTCGAGCTGGACGGAGATGAACCGCATCTTGGACGCCAGTTGCATGGACAGCTTGCGCAGATGCTTCATGGCACCCATCGCGTCCGGGTCGAGGACGACGACGGCCTCGCCGAAGAGCATCCCGTTCTTGGTGCCGCCGAAGGACAGGATGTCGACGCCCGCCGCATTGGTGAACGAGCGCATCGGCACGTCCAGGGACGCGGCCGCGTTGGCTATCCGGGCGCCGTCGAGGTGGACCTTCATCCCGCGCTCGTGGGCGTGATCACAGATGGCGCGGATCTCGTCCACCGTGTAGACGGTGCCGAGCTCGGTGTTCTGGGCGATCGAGACGACCTGCGGCATCGCCCGGTGCTCATCGTCCCAGCCCCATGCCTGGCGGTCGATGAGCTCGGGGGTGAGTTTGCCGTCCTCGGTGGGGACGGTGAGCAGCTTGAGCCCTCCGACGCGCTCGGGCGCCCCGCACTCGTCGACGTTGATATGGGCGGTGTCGGCGCAGATGACCGCGCCCCATCGGTCGGTGAGCGCCTGCAGGGCGACGACATTGGCGCCGGTTCCGTTGAAGACCGGGAACGCCTGTGCGTGCGGGCCGAAGTGGCTGCGCATGACGAACTGCAGATGCGCGGTGTAGTCGTCCTCGCCGTAGGAGACCTGATGGCCTCCGTTGGCGAGCGCGAGGGCGGCGAGGATCTCCGGGTGGGCGCCGGCGTAGTTGTCGCTGGCGAAGCCGCTCACCTCGGGGTCGTGGTGGCGACGGGCGTCGGTCCTCACGGCTTGGGGGTCAGCCACAGGCGGGTTCCGTTCACTTCCTGGGCGGGCTGGTCCCAGAGTCCGGTGATGGCCTCGGCCAGCTCCTTGACGTCCGTGAAGCCCGCGAACTTCGCGTTGGGGCGCTCCGCCCGCATGGCGTCGTGCACCAGCGCCTTGACCACCAGGATGGCAGCGGCCGCCGAGGGGTCGCCCTCGCCCCCCAGTTTGCGGAAGGAGTCGGCGAGCGCGAGCGTCCATGCCTCGGCGGCGGCCTTGGCGGCGGCGTACGCGGCGTTGCCCGCGGTGGGCTTGGCCGCGCCCCCCGCGCTGATCAGCACAAAGCGTCCCTTGCCGCTGCGCAGCAGGGCGTCGTGGAAGGCGAGGGAGGTGTGCTGGGCGGTCCGGATCAGCAGATTGTGCAGGGTGTCCCAGTCGGCGAGCGGGGCGTCGGCGAAGGTCTTGCTGCCGCGCCAGCCGCCGACCAGGTGGATCAGCCCGTCGACCCGGCCGAACTCCTTCTCGGTGCGGTCGGCCCACGCGCGGGCGGCGTCGAGGTCGAGCAGGTCGACCGTCTCGCCGGTGACGCTGGCGCCGCCGTGGGCGTAGCGCGCCGCGTCCACGGCCTCGGCCAGCCGCGCCGGGTCGGAGTCGGAGGCGACGACGGTGGCGCCGGCCTCGGCGAGGCGGAGCAGCGTGGCCCGGCCCGCGGGGCCGGCCGCGCCGGCCACCGCCACCACCGCACCGTCCAGCGGCCGCTCGCCCGGTTCGTTCGGGCTGGGGCTCGACGTCGGTGTGGTCATGCTCGCTGCCTCCTCGTCCTTCCCCGCTCGGCGGCTGTCCGCCGTCGCGGGGCTCATGCCGCCGCCGGTAGGTCGCTGCCGGCCGTGATCCCCTTGGTGGAGACGACCACGTCACGCAGCTTCTTCGCAAGCGCCTCGTAGAACATGCTCAGCGGAAACTCGTCGGGGAGCACGTCATCGACGAGCTTGCGCGGCGGCTGGGTCAGGTCCAGGGCTTCCGGGCCCTTGGCCCAGACCGAGCCGGGGTGAGGTGCGAGATACGTCGACACCAGCTCGTACGCCTTGAACCAGTGGACCAGTTTGGGGCGGTCGATGCCGTCGCGGTAGAGCTTCTCGATCTCGCCGCAGAGCTGGTTGGTGACCTGCGAGGCGCGGGACCAGTCGATATGCAGGGTGTTGTCCGTCCAGCGTACGACGTCGTGCTGGTGGAGGAAGGCGAAGAGCAACTGGCCGCCGAGCCCGTCGTAGTTGCGGACCCGCGCGCCGGTGACGGGGAACCGGAACATCCGGTCGAAGATCACGGCGTACTGGACGTCGCGGCCCTGGGCGACCCCCTCGGCCTCCAGCTTCACGGCCTCCTTGAAGGCCGTGAGGTCGCAGCGCAGCTCCTCCAGCCCGTACATCCAGAACGGCTGCCGCTGCTTGATCATGAAGGGGTCGAACGGCAGGTCGCCATGGCTGTGGGTGCGGTCGTGGACCATGTCCCACAGGGCGAATGCCTCCTGGCAGCGGCGCTGGTCGGCGAGCATGTCCCGGATGTCCTCGGGGAGTTCGAGCCCGAGCGTCCGGACGGCGGCATCGCTGACCCGGCGGAAGCGGGCCGCCTCACGGTCGCAGAAGATGCCGCCCCAGGTGAACCGCTCGGGGGCCTCGCGGACGGCGATGGTCTCCGGGAAGAGCACCGCGGAGTTGGTGTCGTAGCCGGAGGTGAAGTCCTCGAAGGCCAGGCCGCAGTAGAGCGAGTTGTCATAGCGGGTGCGCTCCAGCTCGGCCAGCCAGTCCGGCCAGACCATGCGCAGCACCACGGCTTCCAGATTGCGGTCCGGGTTGCCGTTCTGCGTGTACATGGGGAAGACCACGAGGTGCTGGAGGCCGTCGGCGCGCGTGCGGGCGGGCTGGAAGGCGAGCAGCGAGTCGAGGAAGTCCGGGACGCCGAAGCCGCCCTCGGCCCAGCGGCGCAGATCCGCGACGAGTGCCCGGTGGTAGTCGGCGTCGTGCGGCAGCAGCGGGGCGAGCTTCTCGATGGCCTCGATCACCCGGGCGATGGTCGCCGCGGCGGTCTCGCGGGTGGGTGCGCCCTCGGCGTCGAAGTCGATGGAGCCGTCCTTGGACTGCCACGGGCGAAACGTTTCGACAGCGTCCTTGAGGGTCGGCCAGGCCGGATGTTCGACCACACGCTCTGCTGACAGAACGCCACCTTCAGCTATCGGGGACGAAAGAATTTCCGTCATGACGACTCCTTCACCGGAGAAACTTGCGTACGTCCACCGTATCCATCGGACACTCCTTCGCTCAAGCGACGGTACGGGAAATCGTCCTGCGCCACCCCCGTACCACCGCAGTTTTTCCTGCCCCCATGGGCCCGGCTCATGCCACGGCCCCGCTTGAGCAGTCCTGTCATGAGCGGCCGGTATGGTGTGCGCCGGTCCGGCGGCCCGCCCGCCGAGAGCCGACGAATCTGCCTCCCCACTGCCTCCCCCCGACCCGACGAGACGACCCGACGACGGCCGTCAAGGGCCGTCAGAAGAGCGAGACAGCGTTGACTTTTCTCACCATCGGACACCGCGGAGTGATGGGCGTCGAGCCGGAGAACACCCTCCGATCCTTTGTCCGCGCCGAGCACGAGGGCATGGACGTCATCGAACTGGACCTGCACCTCAGCAAGGACGGCGCGCTCGTGGTGATGCACGACGCGGACGTCGACCGCACCACCGACGGGAAGGGCCCGATCAGCGACTTCACCCTCGCGGAGCTGCGTGAGCTGGACGCCGGGGAGGGTGAGCGGATCCCGGTCTTCGAGGAGGTCGTGGACGCCGTCAAGGCGCCGCTCCAGGCCGAGATCAAGGACACGGCGGCCGCCCGGGCGCTGGCGGAGGTGCTGGCCGGCCGCGATCTGCTGGACCGGGTGGACGTCCTGTCCTTCCACGACGAGGCGCTCGCCGAGATCCGCACCCTGCTTCCGACCGCCCGCACCGCCCTCGTGGCCAGCCGCTACGGCCTCGATGTGATCGACCGGGCGCACGCCGTCGACGCCGGGATGCTGGTGCTCAACATCCGCAGGGTGACCCTGGAACTGGTGGAGCGGGCGCACGCCGCCGGCCTCAGGGTGATCGGCTGGACCGTGAACACCCCCGACCAACTGAAGCTGGTCCGCGGCCTCCGCCTGGACGGCGCCACCACCGACTTCCCGGAGATCCGGCGGGCGGCCCGCTTCACGGCGTGACGCCCTCGCGGGCCACCTTCACCCGTACGGCGTAAGCGGCGCTCAGTCGAGGGGCTTGACCAGCAGCTCGAACTCGAGGTCGGTGCGGCGCGGCACGCCGACCCGCTCATTGCCGTACGGGAACGGGGTCCGCTCGCCGGTACGGGCGTAGCCGCGCCGCTCGTACCAGGCGATCAGCTCCTCACGGGCGGTGATCACCGTCATATGCATCTCCGTCGCACCCCACTCCGCCCGCGCGAACCGCTCGGCCTCGGCGAGGATCGCCTTGCCCAGGCCCTCGCCCTGCAGCGCGGGCCGGACCGCGAACATGCCGAAGTAGGCGTGATCGCCGCGGTGCTCGAGCTGGCAGCAGGCGATCAGCTCACCGCCGCGCTCGACGATCACCATGCGGCTGTTCTCGTCCCGAACGACGGTCGCGACGCCCTCCGGGTCGGTGCGCCGCCCGGCCAGGAGATCCGCCTCCGTGGTCCATCCGGCGCGGCTGGCGTCCCCGCGGTAGGCCGACTCGATCAGGGGCACCAGCGCCTCCACATCGGCCTCGGTGGCCGGGCGGAAGGCGAGTGGGGCGGTGGCTCGCACGGTGGCGTCCGCGGTGTCCATGGCGTCGGAAGGGTCCCTTCGGAGGCGGAAGTGGGGTCGGGGGGGCGGAGGGCGGTCGGCGGTGGTGGCGGCAAAGTGACCTTAACCTGCCCCAAGCGGGTCGGGTTGCGTAAGGTCGCGGCATGGTTCACGTACTGAGCAGCCGCATTCTGCTGCGGCCGACGGACCCCGAGCGCTCCCGGGCGTTCTACGGCGAGGCGCTGGGTCTCGCGGTCTTCCGGGAGTTCGGGACGGGCCCCGAGCGGGGCACGGTCTACTTCCTCGGCGGGGGCTTCCTGGAGGTCTCCGGCCGCTCCGACACCCCGCCCGCCCCGGGCCCCCAGCTCTGGCTCCAGGTCGCGGACGCGGCGGCAGCGCACAAGGAGCTCACCGCGCAGGGCGTCGAGGTGCTGCGCCCGCCGCAGAAGGAGCCGTGGGGGCTGGTGGAGATGTGGATCGCGGATCCGGACGGACTCAAAATCGTTATCGTCGAGGTGCCAGAGGATCATCCGATTCGCTACCGGCCAGGGATCTAGCAGCGGATCGCGGATCCGGTCGGCGTGCGTATCGCGGTCGTGGCGGTCCCCGAGGACCATCGATGCGCTACCGGCCCTGACGCCTTCCTGACCCGTTCCTGGAGTCTTTACGTACACATCGCCCGACAGCGGCCGGACGCCCTGCCGCCGCTCGGCCGCCCCGGCGCCGTCCGCCCGCCCGCCCCGGCTCGCGGTGGCCGGGCGGGGTGGGGCAGACGGCGGGCGGTTCCGGGAAATCAGCCGGGCTGGCTGTTCTCCTTCTGCTCGCCCCAGCCGTGCCAGCGGTCGATCTCGATCCAGGCGCTGACCCGGCGGCGGTCCCGTTGCGGGTAGTCCTTGCCGAGGTATTGCCGGGACAGCCGATCGATTCCGGACAGGTCCTCGTCATCCTGGAGCTCGACGACCCGGCCGATGAGGCTGATGTGGTTGTACCAGTTCGCCTCGTCGAGCACGGTGAGCGAGACCCTGGGGTCGTTGCGGATATGGCTGAGCCGCTTGCGGCCCTCGTCCATGTTGACCAGGACCCGGCCGTCGTCCCAGAGGTACCAGGTGGCGGTGGACACCGGCTGGCCGTCGGACCGGATCGTCGCGATCACGGCCGGGTTGGGCTTCTTGAGCATGGCGACCGCGGCCTCGGGAAGCGGTGGATTCGACACGGGCTCTCCTCCTCGTAGAACGGCTGTTCACGTCCCGTGGTGCGGCGGAGGGCTGCTTGATCCACGGGCCGCACCTCTCACGGTGCCATACCGCGCCTCGCGCCCCTTGCGACTCCGCGCGCCGCGCGCTCCCCCACTGCGTCCATGCGCTCCCATGTGTGGCGCCGCGGCAGGGGATGTCTCCTGGTATTACGTCCCCCTTCGGGAGGTGTGCCGTGCACGGAGCTCCGCTCGTCGGCTGGCTGCTGGTCGCGCTGTGCGCGGCCACGGGTGCCTACTGTCTGCTTCAGATGCGCGGTGAGCCGCCCGGGCCGGGGCGGCGAACAGCGGGCGCCGAGGCACTGATGGGGTGGGGGATGGCGGCGATGGCGGTGCCCCCCACCGTGCTGGACACGCGGCCATGGGGTCCGCCCGCGTTCGCGGCGGTCTTCGCCGTGGCCGCCGTAAGGGCTCTGCTGCCGATGGTGCGCGGCGCGGGGCTTCCCGGGCACCGGCTGCATCACGCCATCGGGGCGCTCGCGATGGTCTATATGGCGCTCGCGATGACGACGGGCACCACGGGCGGCCACCATCACACCGGCCAGATGGCACCGGGCCGGATGGCGGGCGGGGTGCCGCTGCTGACCGGGGTGCTGCTCGTGTACTTCGCGGTCTACGTCGTACGGTCCGGGCTGCGGCTCGTACCGATGACGGACGGCGCGCTGGACGGCGCCGGGGCCGGAACCGTGGACGATGCGGGGGCCGGTGCCGGGCTCGGCGCGGCGGCAGGCCCGCCCCGTATCGGCTGGTCACGGCGGCCCGAGCTGCGGCATGCCTGCCGGCTGTCGATGGGGATAGGGATGTGCGCCATGCTTCTGACCGTGTGACCGGGCGGCGGGCCGGGCCGTAGCCGCGCCCGTAGCCGCACCGTGGTATGCGTCACTTCCCCGTCGTGAACGTACCCGGTCCGAGCTTCGCGATCATAGGGTGACCGCCATGTTGGTCCCGTTCGCGCTGATGGGCCTCGGCGCACTGGCGGCGGCAATGGCGCCGCGCCTGCTGTCCCGCTCCGACTGGATCGACCGCGAACCTGTCCTCGCCCTGTGGGTGTGGCAGTGCGTGGTCGTCGGGGTGCTGTTGTGCTGCGCGCTGACCATGGCGCTCACCGCCGCGGCCGCCTGGGAGGCCGTGCGCGGCAATGTCTTCGCCCCCGCGCCCAAGGGCGTGGTGGAGGCGTACGCGCTCTCCGGCTACGGGCCGCTGGCCGCGCCCATCGCTCTCGTGCTCGCCCTCGGGGCCGTCTGGAGCGCGGTGATGCTCACCCGCGAGATCGGCCGCGCCCGCGCCTGGCGCAGGCAGCACCGGGCCGAACTCCTCGTCCGCTCCCCCGTCTTGCCCGGTGAGGAGCCCAGCGGGGAGCGTCTGGTCGTCCTGGAGGGCGACAAGCCGGACGCCTGGTTGCTGCCGGGCACCACGCCCCAGCTCGTCATCACCACGGCGGCGCTGCGCCGCCTCAAGGGCCGTCGGCTGGACGCCGTCATCGCCCATGAGCAGGGCCACGCCCGCGCCCGCCACCACTGGCTGCTGCACTGCTCGGGCGCGCTGGCCACCGGCTTTCCGCAGGTGACCATGTTCGCGGCGTTCCGCGACGAGGTGCACCGGCTGGTCGAGCTGGCCGCCGACGACTCCGCGTCCCGGCGCTTCGGGCGGACGACCACCGCGCTCGCGCTGGTCGAACTCAACGAGGACCGCGGGGTGTTCGGCCCCGGCCCCAGCGCGCTCGCCCAGGTCCCGCAGCGGGTGGACCGGCTACTGGCCCCGGCCTCCCGCCTCTCGGTGGGGCGCCGCTGGCGCCTTACGGCCACCGCGGCACTCGTCCCGGCCGTCCCGCTCCTGGTCACCCTCGTCCCGGCGCTGCGGGTGCTGGGGTAGCCGTTCGCGGCACACGGCTCCTGGCTCCGGCGGTCAAAAGGGCCTCTTGCCTCCCGCCGTGCCGCGGGCCTCCTGACCCGGAGCCGTCACAAGAGCCTCCTGGCCCCGGAGCCGCCACCGGGGCCTCCTGGCTCCGAGACCCGCCCGTGGGCGATCATCGACCCATGCAGCCGGCAACCCTCCACCGCCGAGCCGCCCGCACCGCGGCCGTGCTCACCGCGCTCTTCCTGGTGCTACTCGCCCTGGTGGCCGCCCATTGGGGGCCCCTGGGGAGCGTCGACCGGGAGATCGTCGTCGCCCTGCACCGCTCCGCCGTGGAGCACCACGGCTGGACCCGGACCAACAGAGTGCTCACGGACTGGATCTGGGATCCCTGGGCGATGCGTGCGCTGCTGGCCGTGGCCGTGGGGTGGCTGCTGTGGCGGCGGGAGCGGCGGCTCGCGCTCTGGGTCGTCGGCACGGCGGCGGCGGGCACGGCGCTGCAACAGGCGGTGAAGGCCGCCGTCGACCGGGAGCGCCCCCGGTGGCCGGATCCAGTGGACTCGGCACACTACGCGGCGTTCCCCTCCGGCCACGCCCTGACCGTGACCGTCGCCTTCGGGCTGCTGCTGTGGCTGATGACCCTGCACGGCGCCCCGGCGAAGTGGCTGCGGCTCATGGCCGCCGTCGCTGCCGTGTCCGTGCTGGGCGTCGGCTTCACCCGCCTGTATCTGGGCGTCCACTGGCCCAGCGATGTGCTGGGCGGCTGGCTGCTGGGCGCGGCGCTGGTGTACGGGGCGATCACCGCGTACGGCTACGCCCAGAGCCATACGAGTGAGCACGAGTCGTCCCCTGATGGGAGAGTGCGGTCATGAGCAATCTCGATGTGAGGCCCTCGGCGACCGTATGCGGCGGCCGCGATGACGTCACCGCCCAGCCGGTGCGCGAGCTGCTGGCCGCCAAGCAGGTCCCGCTGGGCGAATCCACGGTGGTGCGCCGGCTGCTGCCCAGCCTCGGGCGGCGCATGGTCGGCGCCTGGTGCTTCATCGACCACTACGGCCCGGACGACATCGCCCAGGAGCCGGGCATGCAGGTCCCTCCGCATCCGCATATGGGGCTGCAGACGGTCAGTTGGCTGCACGACGGCGAGGTGCTGCACCGCGACAGCGTCGGCAGTCTGCAGACGGTGCGCCCCGGCGAGTTGGGGCTGATGACCTCGGGCCGGGCCATCGCGCACTCCGAGGAGTCCCCGCGCGAGCACGCCCGCCTGCTGCACGGGGCCCAGCTCTGGGTCGCGCTGCCCGACGGCGACCGCCATATCGCCCCCATGTGGGAGCACCACGCCGAGCCGCCCCGGGTGACCGGCGGCGGAGGGCTGCGGGCCACGGTCATCCTCGGCGAACTGGACGGCGCGGCCTCGCCCGGCACCACGTTCACCCCGCTGATGGGCGCGGACATCGCCCTCGCGGCCGGCACCGACACCCGGCTGCCGGTGCGCCCCGACTTCGAGTACGCGGCGCTCACCATGTCCGGCGAGGCCGAGGTCGACGGGGTCCGCCTCGCCCCCGGCTCCCTCCTCTACCTCGGCTGCGGGCGCACCGAACTGCCGCTGCGCGCCGATGTGGACAGCGCGTTCATGCTGCTGGGCGGGGAGCCCTTCGAGGAGAAGATCGTGATGTGGTGGAACTTCATCGGCAGGTCGCAGGACGATATCGCTCAAGCCCGTGAGGATTGGATGGCCGGGCCGAGATTTGGGGAAGTGAAGGGGTACGACGGAGACCGACTGGACGCTCCGGAGCTGCCTCCTGTGCCGCTGAAACCCCGGGGTCGAGTGCGCTGAACTGTCCATTCAGGGAGTAGGCCGAGCACAGCCGGGCGAGCGGCCGAAGCTGGGGGCGGGGCGGCCATCGGCGCACCCGATCCGCCCGGCTTGCCTATTGCACGAATGCGAACACGCTCGGAAGCACCGTGAGCGTCCTGCATGAGTCGCATGTTTCGTCATCTGCGGGCAGCTTTGGTCAGACACCAGAAGAGACACCGCGGGCACCGACTTCAACCGGGACTTCGACCTGGACACCCGCAAGGAGTACCACCCCCTGTGGCTGGCGCACGGCGCGCTGTCCGAGACCCTGCTCGACTGCGACGACGTCAGCGAACTGCTCACCGCCTCCCTCGCCCAGCTCCTGGCCCGCCCCGGTGTCACCGGCAACAATCTGGTGTTCCACGGCGCCGGCGGGATCATCACCTCCCCCGATCAGCGCCCATCCGTCGGGGTGCGCGAGTGAGCTGACTTGAGCGCTGGGCGCCGACGCGTTCCGGCACCGCGCCCTCGACCACTCCAATTGCGAAACGTTGCCGTTTCGCTTCACAGGCCTTACGCTCATTCAAGTATCGAAACGAAACGGTTTCGTTTGCCTGTGTCAGCCACCCCCCTGGATTGGTTTCATGTCTCAGACCTCGATGGCCGAGGGTGCCAGTTCCACGGCCCCGCCCGCCCGGGAGGCGCGCCACGCCTCCAGTAAGCGCTGGTGGATCCTCGGCATCATCGGCATCGCCCAGCTAATGGTCGTGCTCGACGCCACCATCGTGAACATCGCGCTGCCCTCCGCCCAGCAGGACCTGGGCTTCTCCGACGACAACCGCCAGTGGATCGTCACCGCCTACGCGCTGGCCTTCGCCTCCCTGCTCCTGCTCGGCGGACGCATTGCCGACCTCTTCGGGCGAAAGCCGGCATTCCTCATCGGTGTCGCCGGCTTCGCGGGCGCCTCGGTCCTGGGCGGCGCGTCCAACGGCTTCACGATGCTGGTGGTGGCCCGCGCCCTGCAGGGTGTGCTCGGCGCGCTGCTCGCACCGGCCGCCCTGTCGCTGCTCAACACCACGTTCACCGACGCCAAGCAGCGTGCGAAGGCGTTCAGCGTCTACGGTGCCATCGCGGGTGCGGGCGGCGCGGTCGGGCTGCTGCTCGGGGGTGTCCTGACCGACGCGTTCGATTGGCGCTGGACGCTGTACGTGAACGTCGTCTTCGCCGTCATCGCCTTCATCGGCGGCTGGGCGCTGCTCGGCAACCAGCGCGACGCCGCGGGCGCCAAGCTCGACCTGCCCGGCACGCTCCTGGTCTCGGCCGGTCTGTTCTCGCTCGTCTACGGGTTCTCCAACGCCGAGACACACGACTGGGACTCCCCGCAGACCTGGGGCTTCCTCGCCGCTGGTGGGGTGCTGCTGGTGCTGTTCGTCGCCTGGCAGGTACGGGCCAAGCACCCGCTGCTGCCGATGCGCGTGCTGCTCGACCGTGACCGCGCCGCGTCCTTCATCAGCGTGCTGATCACCGGCGCGGGCATGTTCGGCGTGTTCCTGTTCCTCACGTACTACCTGCAGCTCAACCTCGGCTTCAGCCCCACCAGGACCGGCGTCGCGTTCCTGCCGATGATGGCCACCCTGATGGTCATGGCGCAGATCTCCACGACCATCCTTGTACCGCGGATCGGACCGAAGATCGTCATCCCCGCCGGGTTCGCCGTCGCCGCCGTCGGCATGGCCTGGCTGACCGAGATCGGCCTTGATTCCAGCTTCTCCAGCGACGTGCTGCCGCAGCTACTGCTCATCGGCGCGGGCCTGGGCGCCGTGATGCCGCCCGCCATGTCTCTGGCCACCAGCGGGATCGCCGCCGAGGACGCGGGCGTGGCCTCCGCCACCGTCAACACCATGCAGCAGGTGGGCGGTTCGATCGGCACCGCGCTGCTCAGCACCCTCGCCGCCAGCGCCGCGACCGACTACCTCGCGGACCACAGCCCGGCGAACCAGCCGACTCAGGCGCAGGCCACGATCGAGAGCTATACCACCGCGTTCTGGTGGTCGGCGGGCCTCTTCGGCGCCGGTGCGGTCATCGCCCTCCTGCTCCACCGGGGTCGGGCGGCGCGGCAGGTCCCGGACATGGCTTCGGCCGAGTCCGCGGCCGTCACGGTCCCCGCTCCCGCCGCTCCCGTCGTCGAGACGGAGAAAGTGCCGAGCCTGGTGGGCATGGGCCAGCCGGTCGGCGACAACCAGACCCGGCGTCTGACGGCCGTCGCGTCGGTCGCCGGTGCTGACAGGCCGCGGTCCGCCGGTGGCGGGAGCCCGCTGCGCGGTTTCGTGCGCGGCGCCGAGTCCGCCCCGGTCGCCCGGGCCGCGGTCACGCTGATCTCCCTCGGGGGACGGCAGTTGGGCCGCGCGGTCGCCCAGGGCGACGGCTCGTACGGTGTCGACGCCCCCGGCGCCGGCTCCTACGTCCTGATCGCCTCGGCCGACGGCTACCAGCCGCAGGCCTCCACGGTGGTCGTCGGCGAGGGCCCGGTCACGTACGACATCCTGCTCAGCGGCACCAGTGGCCTCAGCGGTGTGGTGAAGGCCGCCGAGAACAAGGCGCCCGTCGTCGGTGCCATGGTGATCGTGACGGACGTGCGCGGTGACGTGCTCGCCACC
Organism: Streptomyces violaceusniger Tu 4113; assembly: GCF_000147815.2. Taxonomy (NCBI): domain Bacteria; kingdom Bacillati; phylum Actinomycetota; class Actinomycetes; order Kitasatosporales; family Streptomycetaceae; genus Streptomyces; species Streptomyces violaceusniger. The sequence goes on from NC_015957.1 coordinate 6,676,485, forward strand.
GGGCTCTCCGGCGAGGAGGGCGAGTTCATGTTCGCCGAGCTGGTGCCCGGTCCGGTGACCGTCGCGGTGAACACGGCCGGACACCGTCCGGTGGCGCTGCCGGTCGAGGTCGGCGGCACGGGTGTCACCCGCGTCGAGATCGAGCTGAACTCCGGCTCCCAGGTGCAGGGCACCGTACGGGCCTCGGGCAAGGCGTTGAACGACGCCCGGGTCACGCTGATCGACGCCGCGGGCAACATGGTCGCGACCTCGACCACCGGTGACGACGGCGCGTACGCCTTCACCGACCTGGACGGCGGCGAATACACGGTGATAGCGACCGGCTACCCGCCGGTGGCCACGCACCTCACCGTGCAGGGCAGTGGCTACGACGGCCACGACATCGAACTCGCTCACCCCGGCGAGTAGTCGAGACCCCGGGCCACCTGAAGGTGCGGTCGCGATCGACATCCTCGAATCGCTGATACGCGGGTGACCCGCCGTCCGCCACGTCGACCCGGCGCTGTCGTCCGAAGGCCGACCCCAGATTCCAGGCGTGCTGCCCGGCCCTACTAGAGTCCGATCGCGGACAGGTGATCGGCGAGGCTCCGTCGCACCGGCCGCGACACCCGGAGGTCGCAGCGCACGGCAGGGCGCCACCTCACGTTCAACACGAAGGGCACTGCACCATGGCGGGCGGCAACGCTGTCGTACTCGACGATCCGGTGGGCGCGTCACTCCGTGGCCACCACGCGCACCTCGCTCGCGGACGCGGCCGGGCCGTCACCTACCTGCCGGGAGTCGCGACCTTCTCCGCGGTGCCCGCCGAGCCGGGAGCGGCGGAGTGGGCCGATCTCACCCGGCTGCTGGGGCAAGGCGAGTTCGCGGACATGTTCGACTGCCCGTCGATCCCGCCGTCGCACTGGGAATCTGTCTTCGTTCTCGAAGGGCGCCAGATGATCTGGCCGGGCCCCGGCTCGGGGGTCCCTTCCCAGGCCGAGGCCGGCACTGGCATGGTCGAACTGGGCCCGGACGATGTGCCCGGGATGCTCGACCTGGCCGGGCGGACCCAGCCGGGGCCGTTCTGGGCGCGCACCCTCGAACTCGGCACCTACCTCGGCATCCGCGACAACGGCACGCTGGTGGCGATGGCGGGGGAACGGCTGCGGCCCCCGGGATGGACCGAGATCAGCGCGGTCTGCACCGCCCCCGAAGCCCGCGGGCGAGGCTACGCCGCCCGCCTGGTCAGCGCGCTCGCCGCGCGCATCGTGGCCCGGAACGAGCGTCCCTTCCTGCACGTGGCCGACACCAACACGGCTGCCATCGCGCTCTACGAACGGCTGGGCTTCGAGACCCGTAAGCCGGTGACGTTCCGCGGGTTCCGCACCCCGGTCAGCTCGTAGCGCTCGCGCTGCGGCGGCCGGTGGTGCCCGGCGTCGCGGCCAGGACGTCGTGGGCCGCGCGTTCCGCGGCGGCGAGGGCGCCTTCGATGTGTCCGGCGTGCCCGCTCGCCGCCTCGGTCGACGCCCAGTGCAGCCGGCCGTCGAGCTCACACGTGCCGAGCCGGGTGCCGCCCGGGCGTGATCACCTGTCGCCGGGGCGCACGACGACGGCGATGGTCTCGACACGTCCACTGTGTTCGAAGCGGAGAGTGAAGGGCACCAGGTCTCCGGCCCGCCAGCGGGCCGTGGCCGGGACGGTCACATCGCTGGTGAACGGTGACATGTCGAGCGTGCCACCCGCCGGAACCGGCAGGGAGTCCGCGACCTGCCGGGAGGCGGCGCCCCGCCCGGTCATCCGGTGGCGGCTGAGCGAGATCCCCTCCGCGACGGCGGAGGAGGTCACCTCGACCAACCGGTCCTGCCCGCCGCCTGTGTTGGTGATGCGGAAGAACGCGGCGGTCCGGGGCACTCCCGGGGCGGGGAGGAAGAGCTGTGCGTCGGTGATACCGATACGTGGGGGCCTGCCCGCGTTGCCCGAGGCGGTCCATGTGGCGAGGCCGCCCAGTGCGAGGACACAGGCCCAGAACGGAGCGGCCGCGGCCAGCAGGGAGTCCGTGAGGCGACGGCGGGTGGGCGTCCAGGAGGGGGTCGTCATCGAGCGGGTCTCCACCTCGGTGTCGGGTCGCCGCTGCGGGCGGGCAGGCCACCAGCGGCGGCGTACATGGGCGTCACAGGGGCTTCCGGGCGGCAGGCGCGGCGGGCCGGGAGGGGCGTGGGCCGGTCGGCGACGGTTGCCAGGCGCGCAGCCGCAGGCTGTTGCCGACCACGAGCAGCGAGCTGACCGACATCGCGGCCGCGGCGAGCATGGGGTTGAGCAGGCCGACCATGGCCAGCGGTACGGTCACGACGTTGTAGCCGAACGCCCAGAGCAGATTGACGCGGATCGTGCCGAGCGCACTGCGGGCGAGGCGGACCGCGTCCGCCAAGGTCTCGATGTCACCGCGTACCAGCGTCACGTCGGCCGCCCCGATCGCCACATCCGTGCCCGTGCCCATGGCGATGCCGAGGTCGGCGCCGGCCAGCGCGGCCGCGTCGTTGACCCCGTCACCGACGACGGCGACCCGGTAGCCCTGCTCCCGCAGCTCGCGGACGAGGGCGGCCTTGTCCTCCGGGGTGCAACGGGCGTGCACCTCCTCGATACGGAGATCGGCGGCGACGGCGCGGGCGGGCGCCTCGCGGTCGCCGGTGGCGAGTACCGGGCGCACGCCCAGGCGGCGGAGCCGCTCCACGGCCCGGTAGCTTCCCGGTCGCAGCACATCTCCGACCTCGATCAGTGCCTCGGTCGCGCCGTCGACGCGGACCACGACCGGTGTACGGGCGGCGGTCTCGGAGGCCGACAGTGCTTGAGCCAGTGTCGGGGGCAACTCGTCGTCCGGGGCCAGGACTTCGATCAGTCGGCCCGCCACCCGCCCGCGCACGCCCTTGCCCGGCAGCGCGATGAAGTCGGCGACGGCCGGGAGGGACTCTCCGGGATCGGTGCGCCGGGCGTGGGCGGTGAGGGCACGCCCCAGCGGGTGTTCCGATCCCTGTTCGACCGCGCCCGCCAGCCGGACCAGTTCCTTCTCGCCGAGTCCGCCCGGCACGGCGGTGACCCGGGCGACACTCATATGCCCGGAGGTGAGGGTGCCGGTCTTGTCCAGCACGACGGCGTCGAGGTGCCGCAGCCCCTCCAGCGCCTGCGGTCCGCTGACCAGGACGCCCAGTTGGGCGCCCCGGCCGGTCGCCGCCATCAGCGCGGTGGGGGTCGCCAGGCCCAGCGCGCAGGGGCACGCCACGACCAGGACGGCCACGCTCGCGGTGATCGCGGCCTGCGGCTCGGCACCGGCCCCGAGCCAGAATCCGAGGACCGTGACGGCCAGGGTGAGCACGACCGGGACGAAGACGCCCGCGGCCTTGTCGGCGAGCCGCTGCGCCCGTGCCTTGCCCGCCTGGGCATCGGTCACCAGCCGGGTGATCCGGGACAGTTGGGTATCGGCGCCCACCGCGGTGGCCCGCACCAGGAGCAGGCCCCCCGCGTTGATGGCACCGCCGATCACGGGCGTGCCGGGGCCGACTTCCACCGGCTCGCTCTCCCCGGTGACCAGGGAGAGATCGACGGCCGAGCTGCCCTCCACCACCGTGCCGTCGGTGGCCATGCGCTCCCCGGGCCGGGCGACGAAGACCTGGCCGACCCGCAGTTCCTGGATCGGGATCAGGCGCTCGCCCTCGCCGTCGCGTACCGACACCTCTTTCGCGGCCAGCCGGGCCAGGGCGCGCAGTGCCGCGCCGGTCCCCCGCCGGGCCCGTGTTTCCAGGAAGCGGCCGGCGAGGACGAACAGCGGTACGCCGACGGCGGCTTCCAGATAGATATGGGCGACGCCGTCCGAGGCGGTGGGCACCAGGCTGAAGGGCATCCGCATGCCGGGATCCCCGGCCCCGCCGAAGAACAGCGCGTAGGAGGACCAGGCGAAGGAGGCCGCGACACCCAGTGACACCAGGGTGTCCATGGTCGCCGCCGAGTGTCGCAGGCCGCGCGCCGCCCGCAGATGGAAGGGCCAGGCTCCCCGTCAGAGTGCCGCGAGACGGGCCTTGAGCAGGCAGAACTCATTGCCTTCGGGATCGGCGAGGACGTGCCACTGCTCCTCCCCGGTCTGGCCGATGTCGGCCCGGCGCGCACCGAGCTTCAGGAGGCGTTCGAGCTCGGCGTCCTGATCGCGGTCGGTGGCGTTGACGTCGATGTGCAGCCGGGATTTCCCGGGCTCCGGCTCGTCTCTGCGGCTGAGGATGATCGTCGGCTGCGGACCGCCGAACCCTTCGCGCGGCCCGATCTCCAGGGTTCCGTCGTCCTCGCGATCGAGCACCACGAAGTCCAGGACCTCGCACCAGAACCGCGCCAGCACCTCGGGGTCGCGGCAACCGAGCACGAGTTCACTGATACGACATGCCATCGACGAAACCTACTCTCAGCGCGGGAACTGCCGGGGTGGCCGCGCGCGGATCTCAGAGGCTCCCCGCAGTGCGGACTCTGGGGACCGTACCGGGCGAGGCGAGCAGTGGCGAACGGATTTCAGGCCCACGCCCGTCGGGACGCTCGTCAGGGCTGGGACTGGGGCTGGGGCTGGGACTGGGGCGGAGCCACCAGCGTCGTGGACGGCCGAGTACAGCCACCGCGGAGACACGCAGCCAGCCCCACCGCCACAGCACGAGCCACACCCCCACGGCGCAGAGGGCGTTGACCAGGGTGGCACCGAGGTCCGGATACCACGAGGGCGCCAGCGGAGGCGTCCAGCCGGTCCAGATCTTCGGCGCTGGTCCGCCGCGAGGCGAGGACGGCCGCTTCCGGTTCGAGGAGCCGTCGCAGGCGGTAGGTGTCCTGGAGGTCGCCGAGGTCCGTCGGCTTGACGAAGGTGCCGCGCCGCGGGACGGCAGCCGGGCGTGCTCGGCAGCGGCGTCGAGCTCAGGCGCATGTTCGCGCTCGCCGGCCGCCGGCCCTGCCTCATCGCGGAGACGCCGACCAGCCTGTACACCTGCCGGCTGCGCCGCCGTCGGATGTCCTGGAACGCGAGAGGGCCCCCGGATGGTTCCGTGGGCCCTCGTACGCCTGAGGCATCGTCAGTGCGTGGCGGTCGCCACCGACCGGCCCTCATCGGCCGTCGTAGGCTTGGGATTCAGCAACCGCTCGGCAAGCTCACCGAAGAGTAGACCGAAACCGCCCCACAAGATGACCTGCATGGCCAGCGCGGACAGCCGGAACCGCCACAGCACAGTGGCGGGGAAGTCCCCCGGCACCTCGTTGACCACAGGAAGGAAGGCATACGCCAGCCCGATCACCACGGCAAAAGCAGCCACCGCCGCCACGGTCGCGTACCAGGTGCCCAGCCTCGGAGCCAACCGCTTGCCCAGAATGGTCGCGGCGACCGCGAGAAGCACACTGAGCAGCATCATCAGGAAATACAGCGTCGTGCGCTTGCCGATCGTGTCGCCGTTGCCGACCGCCGGCGGATTGGCCGGGTACTTCAGAAACGGCACCACATAGACCGCCAGCAGCGCACCCCCCGACAGCAGCAGCGCGGTCGCCCGCGGGGTGAAACGGCCGACACGGCCCAGGGCGACGCAGTACGCGAGGGCCGCGATACCGCCGAAGGCGATCCCGTAGACCAGGACACCGGTGGCCAGCCCGGCCGTGGACTGCACACCACGCGAGACCAGCTCGACCTCGTGCTCATGCGCGGGAGCGTGGGCCCCCTCGAAACTGATCGCGCGATCGACGCTCGGCTCACCGAGGAAGTAGGCGGCGACCAGGGCCAGCACACCGGCCCCCAGACCGGCCAGCATGCCCCGGACGAGCAGATTTCTCACCATTGCGGAGTTCATGACTGTGCGGCGCCCCTCGCGTCAGTGGCAGGGGAAGCCGAGCAGATGACGGGCGTCATGCACCCACTCATGGACGTTCTCACCGGAAACAACGGCGGTGGCGCCCTGCTCGGCGCCGACGAAGTACAGCAGGACCAGCATCAGAATGCCGAAGAAAACCGCCCACGGAGCTATCGCCTTCAGCGGCAGCGTGGCGGGCAGTTCGGGGGTGGTGGCTGTGGGCTGCGCGACGTGCTGCGCCATGGCCAGGCCTCCTTAAGGGAGTTCGCGTCCCATCTCGGTGGAGCACAGGACGACGGTTACGGGTCTGACTCACAAGACATCCCGTCCGGGACCCCTCGTTCACAGTGGCGCGACCGTGCCGGTTTCCCACCGGCTTCCGTCTTACCGTCGTCGATATCGCACCGACCGTACCGCGTGTCGGGTTCATGGCCAAGACCGCCCACCAGGCGAGACGCTGCACTGGGGTGCCTGAGGACGGTGCGGGAGCCGGGGCGTGCCCCCGGGCAGGCCCTAAGGTCGCGGCATGCGCATCGTCTCCCTGCTGCCCGCCGCGACCGACATCGTCGCCGAACTCGGACTCGCCGAGCACCTGGTCGGCCGGACACACGAATGCGACTGGCCACCGGAAGAGGTGGCATCCGTTCCTGTGGTCACCGGAGCCGACCTCGACCAGAACACCCGCACCAGCCGGGAGATCTCCGACGCGGTCGGCGGATCCACACACTCCGGGTCGTCCCTCTACACCCTCGACACCGAAGCACTCGCGGCCCTGAGCCCCGACGTGGTGCTCACCCAGGACCTGTGCGAGGTGTGCGCCGTCTCGTACGAGAAGGTCAGCCGGGCCGTCCGGCTGCTCGACGCCGACACCCGCGTCCTCAGCCTGGAGCCACGCACACTCGACGACGTACTGGACTGCCTGGTCACCGTCGGTGAGCTGCTCGGCGTGCGCGAGCGCGCCGAGCAGCGCCGGGCCGACCTGCGCGACCGCCTCGAACGGATCCGCCGGTCGGTCACGGGCCGCGCCCGGCCCCGGGTCGTGGCGATCGAATGGCTCGACCCACTGTGGCCCGCCGGGCACTGGGTCCCCGACCAGATCACCGCCGCCGGCGGCGAACCGCTGCTCGCCACGTCCGGCGAGCACACCAAGCCGATGACCTGGGAAGCGGTGCGCGCCGCCCGGCCGGAGGTGGTGCTCGTCCTGCCGTGCGGCTTCCCACCCGAACGGACCCTGCGGGAAACGGAACTCCTCACCCGCCTCCCGGGCTGGACGGACCTGCCCGCCGTACGGGACGGGCGGGTCTGGGTGCTGGACGGGCCCGCCTACTTCAACCGCCCCGGCCCCCGCGTGGTGCGCGGAGCGGAGGTACTGGCCCACGTCCTCCACGGCGTACGGGCCGGGACGGCGGTCACGGCGGACGAGGCAGGCCTGTTCCCGGGCGCGCCCGGCCGGTGACGCGGGTCCGTCCATCGAAGAGCCACGGCAAGTGCTCAATGCTTCTTGCATACGATGTGCTGATGCATGAGATGCGCACCGGTCTTGGCTCCCTCCCGGACGACACCCCATGACGGACCTGATCCGCCGCGCCCTGACCGCCCGAGCCACTCGGGGCACGCCGACCGCGAAGTCCCCGCGCGAGCGCATCTGGAAGCACCTGTCTCCGCTTCTGCGGCTGCTGATCCTGACCCAACTCGCCTTCAATATCGGCTTCTTCGCGGTCCTGCCCTTCCTCGCCGAGCACCTGGGCACCGCGATCGGCATGGCGGGATGGATGGTCGGATTCGTCCTCGGTCTCAGGACCTTCAGCCAGCAGGGCCTGTTCGTGGTCGGCGGCTGGCTGGTGGACCGTTACGGCGTGCGCCCGGTGGTCCTGACCGGCTGTGTCGCGCGGATCGCGGGCTTCGTCTGGCTCGGGTACGCGGAGCGGACCTGGGCGGTGATCGGCGCGGTGCTGCTGATCGGCTTCGCCGCCGCGCTGTTCTCCCCCGCGGTGGAATCCGAAGTGGCCCGGCAGGCGGTGGCCTGGGAGGAGGAAGGCCGCGGTTCGCGCACCCGGGTCCTGGCCCTGTTCACCGTCTCCGGCCAGGCCGGTACCTTCGTCGGCCCGCTCCTCGGCGGACTGCTGCTCGGCGTGGACTTCCGCGCCGCGTGCCTCGCCGGAGCCGGGGTCTTCGTCTTCGTCCTCGCCGGGCACGCCTGGCTGATGCCGCAGCACATCCCCGGCCGGGTCCGTAACCGGGAGCGGGGTGGCGTCCGCGCGATGGTGCGCAACCGGCGATTCCTCGCCCTGTGCTGCGCATACGGCACCTATCTGCTCGCCTACAACCAGCTCTACCTGGCCCTGCCGGCCGAAGTGGAGCGGGCGGCGGGCTCCCAGGTGCCGCTGTCGTGGCTGTTCGCCCTGTCCTCGCTGCTGGTCGTCTTCGCCCAGCTCCCGGTCACCCACTGGGCGGGCAACCGGCTCGATCTGCGCCGCTCGATGACCATCGGGCTGCTCCTCATCGCCGCCGGTTTCGCGGTCGTGGCCGCCGCGCGCCCCGCCGCCTGGACGGGCACGGTCGGACTGCTGCCCGCCGCGGGCTACGTCGTGCTGCTCACCCTCGGCCAGATGCTGGTCGTCCCGGCCGCCCGCGCCTGGGTGCCCGACCTCGCCGAGAGCGGGCGGCTCGGCCTCTACACCGGCGCGCTGTCCTCCGTCTCCGGCCTGATCGTCCTCATCGGCAGCTCGGCCACCGGCTCCCTGCTCGACCTGGGCCTCCCGCCCGCCGCCCCCTGGCTCGTCCTCGCCGCCGTACCGGCCCTCGCGGTGACACTGCTGCCCCGCCGCCCGACTCAGCCCAGGGTGAGCAGTTCCTCGTAGAAGCCGCCGAACTCCCGTTCCCGGTCGACGAGGTGGATCTCCAGGATCCAGTGGCAGCGTCGTCCGGCCTTGTCGGTGCGCCGCAGCGGGGTGTCGTTGTCGGGCGTGATGTACGACTCCACGCGCGCGCCGTCGATCGTCTCGTGCGGGAACTCCCCGACCAGGTGGCCGGCGTGCCAGCCGCCCAGCTCCCAGCCGGCCTCGGCGGCCAGCCGCTCCACCTCGGCGTGCAACCGCTGCCCGGTGATCTCCGGGTCGCTCTCGAAGAACCGCTTGCCCGCGTCGAAGACCTTGGGCAGATCGTCCCGCAGCCGCCGCTTGACCGGGTCCTCGCCGAGGACGAAGGTCCGGCCGAAGTCGGCCTCGTACTCTTCGAAGATCGGCCCGAGGTCGGCGAACACGATGTCGTCCGTGCCGATCACACGGTCCGGCGGATTCTCCCGGTACGGCAGGAGCGTGTTCGGCCCCGAGCGCACGATCCGCTTGTGCCAGTGCCGGGTCGTCCCGAACATCTCGTTCGCCAGGTCCCGGATCCGGTCGCTGACCGCCCGCTCCCCCTCGCCCGGCGCCACCAGCCCGCGCCCCTCGATCTCCGCGAAGAGCCGTACGGCCTTCGCCTGGGCATCCAGCAGCCGTTCCGCGCGCGTGGGTTCGTCGTCTGCCATGGGCCCGACGCTAGGCTGCCAGATCGTTTCCCGGCAACCGAATTGGGCGGTCCTCAGTCGGCGCGGCCGGTCGCCGCCACCGTCAGGCCCAGGCCGATCATCGCGAGGCCGCCCGCCCCGCCGATCATCGAGAGGCGGCGGTCCGAGCGGGCGAACCAGGAGCGGGCCGCCGAGGCGCCCAGACCCCACAGGGTGTCCGTGACCAGGCCAATGGTGATCGGGACCAGGCCCAGCACCATCATCTGAACGGGAACATGACCCACCGAGTGGTCGACGAACTGCGGTAGCACCGCCGCGAAGAAGACGATGCCCTTCGGGTTGGTGACGCCCACCAAAATGCCGTCCAGAATCGAACGCAGATCACCACGCCGCTCATGGGCCGGAGCGTCCATGTTCGCCGCCCGCATCTCCCTGCGGTGCCGGAACGCCTGCACACCCAGGTAGACGAGATACGCCGCTCCTGCCAGCTTCACGCCCATGAACAGCGCCACCGAGCTCTCCACCAGCGCGCCGAGGCCCCACGCGACGGCGATCACCAGGGCGTAGCAGCCGATCACATTGCCGAGGACCGTCGCGAGCGCCGTGCGGCGGCCGTGTGCGAGGGCCCTGCCGACCACGAACAGCACACTCGGCCCCGGGATCACGATCACCAAGAGCGACATCGCCGCGAACGTGAGAACACTCTCCGTGGACACCACGTGTCCGCCACCTCCTGAATCGCTCCGTCCAGGGGACATCCAAGCAGATGGCGGAACGTCCGCTCCAGCCTCAGGCACCTGCGGACAGTGGCCCCTCCTTTACTTGGTCACGGAGTAGGAGTGCGCGCCGGTTCCGGCGAGTGCTCCCCCGTCGACGATCAGGTATTCGTCGCGGATGGGCCGTCCCGCGAGCCAGGACTCCAGGATCTCGCGGGTGCCGGCCGCGTAACGGGCCTGCGCGGACAGGGTGGAGCCGGAGATGTGCGGGGTCATGCCATGGTGCGGCATGGTGCGCCAGGGGTGGTCGGCGGGGGCCGGCTGCGGGTACCAGACGTCGCCCGCGTAGCCCGCCAGTTGGCCGCTGCGCAGGGCACGGTCGACGGCGTCCCGGTCCACGATGCGGGCCCGGGCCGTGTTGATCAGGTAGGCGCCGCGCTTCATCGTGGCGAGCAGTTCGTCCCCGAACAGGCCCTCCGTCTCGGGGTGCAGCGGCGCGTTGATGGTGACGACGTCGCAGTGCGGTGCCATGTCGGCCGCGCTCTTGTGAAAGGTCAGGCCCAGCTCCTCCTCGATCTCCCGGGGCAGCCGCCGCCGGTCGGTGTAGTGCAACCTGACGTCGAAGGGGGCGAGGCGGCGCAGTACGGCCAGCCCGATGCGGCCGGCGGCGACCGTGCCGACGTGCATGCCTTCCAGGTCGTACGAACGGGCCACGCAGTCCGCGATGTTCCACCCGCCGTCCAGGACCACCTGGTGGGAGGGCAGGTAGTTCCGCACCAGGGACAGGGTCATCATCACCACGTGCTCGGCGACGCTGATGCTGTTGGAGTACGTCACCTCGGCGACCGTCACCCCGTGCGCGATCGCCGCGTCGAGGTCGACGTGGTCGGAGCCGATTCCCGCGGTGATCGCGAGCTTCAGGTTCTCGGCGACGGCGATGCGCTCGGGCGTCAGGTACGCCGGCCAGAACGGCTGCGAGATGACGACGTCCGCATCGGGCAGCTCGCGGTCGAACACAGAGCCGTCGCCGTCCTTGTCGGAGGTGACGACGAGGGTGTGCCCGGCCTTCTCCAGGAAGCCGCGCAGGCCGAGTTCGCCGGAGACGCTGCCGAGCAACCGGCCCGGTGCGAAGTCGACGGCTTCGGGGGTCGGGGTGGTCTGGCCCCCGGGGTAGTGGTCGATCGTCGGAAGGTCGTCGCGAGCGTACGTGGTGGGGTTTCCGTCGGTGGGGTCGTCGTACAGGACGCAGAGCACCTTGGCCATGTCGCGGCTCCTCAACTGCGGTGTGGGCAGGTGCGGTTCACGATCCTCGTGGCCGAACGCCCTGGTCAAAGCGAATCTCGCTATGCTCGTATAGTCGGCGGCTATCGCTCGTGTCCGTTGAGGTAGGTGTGCAGGCGCTCGTCCAGCGCCTGCCGTACGTCGGCCTCCCGGGCCACCGTCAGCAGCGCCCCGGCGAGGACGGAGGGCGGGTCGTCGGGGCCGGTGACCAGCCCGACTCGCGGCCCGTGTACGGGCCCCTCCAGGGGCACCACCCGCATGCCCTCCGGTACGCCGAACAGGTGCAGCCACGCATGCGAGATCACGCTGGACCAGCGGCCGCCGGGCAGGTGGGCGTACAGCCCGGCGACGCTGTCCGACTCGATGGCGGGCGTGACGGTGGCGCCGTCGGCGGCGAAGCACTCGTCCATGATGCGGCGGTTGCGCATCCGCGGGCCGAGCAGGCACAGGGGAAGGTCGGCCGCCTGCGCCCAGCGGGCCGTGGCCGCGGTGGCGAGCAAGCCGTCGACGGGTGTGAGGAGGACGTACCGCTCCTCGTACAGCGGGAGCCGGCGCAGGCCGCCCAGGGAGTCGTCGTCGAGGTAGGTCATCGCCGCGTCCAGTTCGAACTCGGCCAGCCCATGCGTGATGTCGACCGAGGACAGTGACTCGATGCTCGCCCGGGCCCTCGGGTGGCTCTCGCAGAAGGGGCTGGTGAGGAGGGAGGCGGCGGGCATCGCGGTAGGGATCACTCCCAGGCGGAGCGTCCCGGTCAGGCCGTCGCCCAGCGCAGAGAGTTCCTGCCGCAGCCCGTCCCGTTCGGCGAGGATGCGGTGTGCCCACGCCAGCACCACCTCGCCCTCCGGGGTGAGCCCCTCGTACCGTCGTCCCCTGCGCACGATCGGTACACCCAGTTCGTGTTCAAGGCGGCGGATGGCGGCGGACAGCGACGGCTGGGAGACATAGCAGGCGGCCGCCGCGCGGACGAAGTGGCGCTCGCGGGCGAGGGCGACCAGGTACTCCAGTTGGCGCAGCTGCATGCGTGACCTCCACAACGCGTCCCTGGGTGCGGGTGTGCCGACGTACAGCATCGGACAGGCCCGCGGGTGTGCGCGAGGTGGTCGACGAGTGGGGAGTTCGGAGTCCCTCACCAGCACGCGGCCGGGACCCGTAAAAAGGGGCCCCGGCCGGTGAATCGGACGACCTTCGAGGCGGGTCCGGCTAGTGACGATGACCCGAACGAAGCTGCTTACGACCGAGCGCTGGACGCGGGCGCGTTGAGGTTCTCGTGGACCGCGCGGGCAATGCCCTCGATGTTGGCGATGCCATCGTCCATCGTGGCGTTGTCCTGCGAGAGCACCGTGATCGTGTAGTCGTGGTCGCCGCCGGTGAAGGCGCCGAGGCTGTGCACCCGCCAGCCGTTCGTGGCCCGCTCCAGCCAGCCGTTCTTCACATGCACCTGGGCGTCGCTCGGCGCGCCGGCCGGGGTGCCCCAGCGCTGCGAGGGGATGACCTCGCCCGTCAGCTTCAGGATGTAGGCACGGGAGTCATCGCTGAGCACCGGGTTGGTGTGGGTCACCAGTTGGAGGAGCTTTTCCTCGTCGTTCGCGGTGATCTGGGTGAGCCCCCAGTGACCCTCGCTGTCGAGGGTGGTGTTGGCCATTCCCGCGGCCTGCAGGAACCCGTTGATCTTGTCGGCCCCGAGCTGCTTCCACAGCGCGGTGGTGGCGTCGTTGTCGGACTCCGTGATCATGGCGGTGGCGTGATCCTTCTCCTCCTGCGTCAGGGCGCGATCGTCCTTCTGCGCGTCCCACAGCAGGGTGCTGAGCACGGTCACCTTGACCGTGCTCGCGGAGTCGAAGTGCCGGTCCGCATCCAGAGTGCAGGTGGTGTTCGTGGTGCGGTCGTGGAGGCTGATCGCCGTGGTGGCGGCGGAGCCGTCCAGTGCCGAGTTGATGTCCTCGGAGAGCTTGTCGGCGAGTTCCGGCCGGTCCGAGGTGCAGATCGCCGCCTGCGGGGTGGCCGCGTGAGCCGACCCCACCGAGGCGATCGTCGGCACGAGCACCCCGGCGGCCAGCGCCGCTTTTGTCGCCAGGGTGCTACGGGAAGGCTGGGTTATTCGTCGGTGTCGACCCATGGTGGGCTTGTCCATTCGTTCGTGGGGCAGTTGGACACGCGGTGCCTGCGCTCCGTTGCGAAGACATCCGGGTGCTCCGACCCTGGATGACGAGCCGGAGGCAGGTGAGGTTCACGAACGCGTCCGAGTCTCACAAGATCGCTCCACAATAGGCACCGCGCCCGGGCGGGCCGGGCGCGGTGCGGCGGACGGGCTGGGCGGCGAAGAACATCACCGAAGAACATCGAGCGGCCCGGCTTCCACGGCCCACTCGGGCCCCGGTCAGCGCTGAATGGCCGTGAGGAAGTCGCCGAGGGCTCGCGCGACGGCGCCGGGGGCTTCCGCGGGGAGCAGGTGGCCGGCGTCCGGGACGGTCGTCAGGGTCGCGTGCGGGATGTGAGGCAGGAGGTGTTCGCGCAGGATGTGCGGCGGCTCGACCACGTCGTTCTCCGCGGCCAGCACCGTCACCCGGACCTCGATACGCCGTGCGGCATCGGTGATGTCCCGCGCGATGCCGTGCAGGGGCCACTCCTGCCGGGCCTCGGTACCGGAGGCGAGGCTGTCGCGCTCCGCGGTGGCCCGCACCGTCTCGGGCAGCGGTGTGGCGGTCAGGACATGGTCGAGTGCGTGCGCCACCGTCTCGGCCGAGTCGTAGGCGTGTGACAGGCCCTGCCGGTACTCCTCGGTCAGCATGGCCGGCGGCTGGGGCGGCGCGGGCGCGACGAGCACCAGACCGGCCAGGCCGGCCGGTCGGCGGGCCGCGACGAGCTGGCTCGCCTTGCCGCCCATCGAGTGGCCGACGAGGACGAACGGCCCCGACACGCGCGCCTCGATCACACGGACGAGATCTTCGGCGAGCTGGTCGAGGTGATAAGGGCCGGGCAGCGCCCGCGAGGTGCCCCAGCCGCGCTGGTCGAAGCGGACCGTAGCCTGCCCGGGCGGCAGGTGGCCGATCACACCGTTCCAGGTGTCGGCGGAGCCGCCCCAGTAGTGGGCGAACACCAGCGCCGGACCGGCATCGCCCCCGACTCGCACATCGAGCGACCCGCCCGCCACGGGAACTCTCATTGTCATTTCCATCATCTTCGCGCCTTTCCTGTCGGCCACGGAAGGCGACTCCGTCGTCCTGCCGCAGCTCTGAACCAGTAACCTGACCTGCCGATCAGGCTCGGAGTCGACCGTAGGCGAGGAGGTGTCCACTCCTTGGCGGAAAGGAACACGTTCATTGTGGAAAACGGACACAGTGCGGTGCGGCAACTGCGCTACCTGCCTGCCGTGGGATCGGCGTACGGGGTGGAGGTCCTCGATTTCGCGGCGCTGCGTTCGATGGACACCCAGCGCCGTCGTACCCAGCCGCAACGCCCCGACTTCCATGTGTTCGCTCTGGTCGGCTCCGGAACCGGCAGCCATGAAGCGGACTTCCACAACTACCGGCTGGGGGAAGGCAGCGCCGTGTGGATCCGGCCGGGCATGGTGCACCGCTGGAGCGATATCGACGCCTGTGACGGCCCGCTGATCCTCTTCCGGCCCGGTTTCCTTTCCGGCTTCACAGCGTCGGAGGCCACGGCGCCGGCGTGCTGGCACCTGGACCAGCAGCGTCTGTCCCTCGCCCTGCTCGCGGCCGAACATCTCGGCCACGAGCACAGCACGGCAGTGCACACACCACGCCTGGCATCCCCCGCCCTGCTGTCCCACCTGCTGGCGGCGCTGATCCTGCGCGCGCTCCCCGACACACCGCCCTCAGCCGGCGCGGCAAGCCCCGGCAGCCGACCTGCCGAAGTGTTCCGTGCCTATCGGGCCGCTGTCGAAGAGCGCTTCACCGACTGGCACCATGTGGCCGACTACGCGCGGGCATTGGGCTACGACGTACGCACCCTCACCCGGACAACGCGTGCCGCCACTGGCACGGGCGCCAAGACCTTCCTCGACCAGCGCATCCTGCTGGAGGCGAAACGGCTCCTCGCCCACACCGACCTGCCGGTGAGCGGCTGCGCCCGACGCCTCGGCTTCCGGGACGTCGGCAACTTCACCACGTTCTTCCGGCGCCAGACCGGCGTGCCCCCCGCCGCGTGGCGCGCCGCATACAGCACCGTCGGCACACGCGGCGTCTGACTCGCCCTCAGCGCCCGGGGCCTGGAGAGTCACTGCTGCGGGGGCAGGTTCACTGTTGCGGGGGCAGGTGCCGCAGTCCGTTCTCCAGCAGGGCGAAGGCGTGTTCCGTGTCGGCCACCGCACCCGCGTAGCGCTCGTCGGCCGGCTCCCCGTACGCCAGGCGCTCGGCGTTGTCCTGCGCCAACGCCCAGTGGACCGCGACGATTTGGACGGCGGCGAGCCGCGCGGTGACTTCCGGAGTGTCCGCCGTTTCCCGCAGTGCCTCGGTCAGTGCGTGCTCGGCGCCGGTCTTGAACCGTGCCATCCGGGCTACCAGCGAGGGCGCGTCGAGGATCATGCGGTGGAGCCTGCGCGCCGCGGGATGGTCGTTGAGCCCGGTGATCGGATCCCGGTCGCGCAGCCCCTTGAGGAAGTGCTCGCGCAGTGCGGTCAGCGGGGCGGTGCCGGGCGGGCGGGCCCGTACGACGCGTGCGGATTCGGTCTCGTGGTCGGCCAGGCGGTGCACCACGAGGTCTTCCTTCGTCGGGAAGTAGGCGAAGAGGGTCCGCTTGGACACCTCGGCCGCCTCGGCCACCTGGGCCACCGAGACCTGGTTGAAGCCGTGTTCGAGAAACAGCGTGATCGCCGCGTCGGAGATCGCCGCGTGGGTCCGCTGCTTCTTTCGCTCCCGTAGCCCTGGCTTGCCGTCCACGAGGTCCACCCTAACAGAAAACTGCCCCTGGTGAATTTCTGCACTTGGTATATATTTACTCCGAGTGAGCTGAGCGGGAGCGGTGAGATGAGATGGAGTTGACGGTGTTGACGGAGAACACGACCGAGGTCGTTGTCGCGGGCGCGGGCCCGACCGGACTGATGCTGGCCTACGAACTGGCGCTGGCCGGGGTCGAGACCCTGGTGCTGGAGAAGCTGCCCCAGCGGATCGAGCAGGTGAAGGGCGGCTCGATTCAGCCCCGCACCGCCGAGCTGCTGGAGTCCCGCGGCCTGCTGGAGCCGCTGCTGCGGCGGGCCATTGCGCGCGATCCGGTGGGCGGCAGTTTCGGGGCCCTGCCCGTGCCCTTGGACTGCGCCCCGTGGCGGACCGAGCACCCCTTCCCGATCGGGGTCCCTCAGTGGGAGATCGAGGAGGTGCTCGAAGAGCGGGCGACCGCCGCCGGCGCGCGGGTGCTGCGCGGCACCGCCGTCTCAGGGGTCGCACAGGACGACGCCGGTGTGGTCGTCACGGCGGACGGCCTGCGGGCGCGGGCTCACTACCTGGTGGCGTGCGACGGCGGCCACAGTACGGTGCGCAAACTGCTCGGGCTGCCGTTTCCCGGCAGGGCCGGAACGCATCCGGCGGTGCTGGCCGATATCCGTCTGTCCGCCGTTTCCTCGCTGGTGCCGCGGCAGATGGGACTGATGAGCACCCTGACCCGCCATGCGCGCGGCTACTGGTCCATGCTGGTCCCGCTCGGCGGCGACCGGTACCGGTTCACCTTCGGGCACATGGACCAGGCGGACACCGCCCGCGACACCTCCGTCACCCACGAGGAGATCGCGACCGCGCTGGAGGCCGTGTACGGCCCTGAGACCACCCTCGGCGCCGTGGACAACTCCTCGCGGTTCTCCGACGCCACGCGACAACTGGAGCACTATCGCACGGGCCGTGTCCTGTTCGCCGGGGACGCCGCGCATATCCACCCCCCACTGGGCGCCCAGGGCCTCAACCTCGGCGTACAGGACGCGCTGAACCTCGGGTGGAAACTGGCCGCGGTCCTCCAGGACCGGGCGCCGAGCGGCTTGCTGGACAGTTACCACGCCGAACGGCATCCGGTCGCGGCACAGGTCCTGCATCACACGTCGGCGCAGCGCGTCCTGGCGATTCCGAACCCGAGCGAGGACGTGGCCGCCCTGCGCGACATCTTCACCGACCTGCTGCGCCTGCCCGACACCAACCGCCATCTCGCGGGGCTGATGTCCGGCCTCTCGCTGCGCTACGACCTGCCCGGGGATCACCCGCTCACCGGACAGCGCATGCCGGACGCCGACCTGGTGACCGAAACGGGCACCACCCGGCTGTCGACGCTGTTCGGCTCCGGGCACGCCGTCCTGCTCGACCTGGCCGGAGCCGTCCCGGCCGACCTCCCGCTCCCGCCACGAGTCGACCTCGTCCGCGCCACATGCGCCGACGATATGGGCGCCGCCGCCCTGCTCATCCGTCCCGACGGCTATGTCTGCTGGGCTACGGACACCTCCGCCGCCTGCGGCGACACCCTGCCGGCCGCGCTCACCGGCGACCTCGCGAGTGTGCGCTGAGCCGGGTGACAAGGAGGACGTCTACGCGAAGGCCCTCAGAGTGTCCTCGCCGTCGGTCCACCAGACGCCGAGCCGTTGGCGGACCAGGAGCCAGCCGTCCGGGCCCCGGCGGAAATCCCCGTCGTAGGGGCCGCCCATGGAGTAGGGAGAGTAGGTGCTCCCGGGTGCGCACCGGGGGACTCATGGAGGGCAGTTGGGCAACGGCCAGGGGTGAGCCGACCCCGGCCGGTCATGTCTCCAGCAGGTCGGGGGTGAAGATCTCTTCAATCGTCCAGCGGTGTGCGGTCAGGCCCTGTTCGTGGTGGTAGCGCAGCAGTGTGTCGAGGGCCACGCGGTTGGCGGCCACGCCGTAGGGCCACCAGTCCTCGGTCATCAGCTCCGCGTTCTCCTCGTACAGCGCGTTCAGCCAGGGCACCATGAACGTCGCCTCGTACAGTCGCCGTCCCTGCCGGTACCGCCGGGCTCCTGCCTCCTTCGCCGCCAGGAAGCCCTCGTAGACGGCGCGGGCCACCCCGGGATGCCGCGTGAGCAGGTCCCGCCTGACGACGACGGTGTGCATCATCGGGAAGATCCCGGTGCGCCGGTAGTAGTCCCGCTCGCGGGTTTCGAAGTCCGGGAACAGCCGTGTGATGTGGGGCGATCCATCGAGTACGGTCTGCGGCACATTCGCGGTGAACAGGACGTCGAGCTCCCCCGAGTCGAGCATCGGGCCCAGCGCCCTGCCCTCCGGTGCCGCGCTGATGTCGATGCCGTCCGGCCACACCTGCGGGACGAAGTCGAACGGTGGCGCAGGTGTGTCGAGACCGCCGATGACCCAGCGGTTCTCCTCGGGGCGGAAGCCGTATTCGTCCATCAGGATGCCCTTGGCCCACACCCCCGAGTCCTGACCGTAGACACCGAACTCGCCGATTGTCCTGCCCACCAGATCGGCCGGGCCGCTGATGCCACTGTCCCGGTTCACGAAGACGCACGAATGCCTGAACACCCGGTTGGGGAACACCGGGAGAGCGATGACGTCGGCCTCGCGCTCCAGCGCGCGCAGATAGAAGGTCATGCCGAACTCCGCGATATCCACCTCGCCGTCGAGGAGGAGCCGGAACACCTCCGGCAGCGTCGCCCCCGTCGCCATCTCCACATTCGAGACCCCGGGAATCTCGGCGGTCCCGTCGAACAGCGCCTGGGTCGTGTCGTACCGGAACGTGCCGATACGCAAGTCCAGATCCGGCATGCGTGCTTCCCTCGGTCGCGGCCGGTCTCGCCGCACCGGCCATGTACAGCGCCGGTTCCCGTGCCGGTGCGAGCGGGTCGCCCTACACCGAGATCGTGCGCCCGATCCACCGTAAGTCCGCCGGACGGGACGGCACGGCCGCCGCACGCCATCGGGCGGCCGGAGCGGCCGAAGACCCCTCATTCCCGCCTGTCAGCCGCTGCCGCCGCCGTGGTCAGGGGGAATGAGGGGGATGTTTAGGGGACGGCCCGCTCGCCGCCGGAACAAGAATCACAACAACAGCAGCGAGCTTCCTCAAGCTCGTTCGAGCTTTCTCTCCCGGGCCTTCTTTCCCCTGGGCCGCGCAACCGGAGCGCGGCTGTCCCGCGCAAGGGGCGATCCCGCGCGGGTCGGTCGCTCCTCCCGCGCGCCCTGCTTCGAACCGAGAGGTGTGGCGGCATGCTACGGACTGACCTGATCCGGCCGGTGCCCGAACTGCTCCGGGCCAACGCGGATCGCTTCGGTGACAAGCCGGCCTGTTCCGACGGACACCGCACGGTCAGCCATGCCGAACTCGAACGCCGTACCCGGCGGCTGGCCGGTCATCTCGCCGGGCTGCGGCTGCATCCCGGCGACCGCGCCATGATCTGCCTGGGCAACCGCGTCGAGATGGTGGAGAGTTACTTCGGCGTCCTGCGGGCGAACGGCGTGGCGGTGCCGGTCAACCCGCGTTCGACCGATGCGGAACTCTCCTATCTGCTCGCCGACAGCGGCGCCCGGCTGGTGCTCACCGATGTCGCCCACGCCGACCAGTTCGACCGGCTGCGGGAACAGTTCCCGGAGCTGAGGGTGGTGGTCAGCGGGGACGGCCCGCTGCCGAAGGGTTTCATCGCGTTCGAGCCGCTGCCGGACACGGAGCCGGAGCTGGCAGCCCGCGACGACCTGGGTCTGGACGAAATCGCCTGGATGCTCTATACCTCGGGCACCACGGGCCTGCCGAAAGGCGTGCTGTCCACACAGCGGAACTGCCTGTGGTCCCTGGCCGCCTGCTACGTACCCGTGACGGGGCTGACGGCCGAGGACCGCGTGCTGTGGCCGCTGCCGCTGTTCCACAGCCTTTCGCACATCGTGTGTCTGCTGGCGGCCACCGCCGTCGGGGCCAGCACCCGGATCGTGGACGGAGTGTCGACGGCCGATGTGCTGGACGCGCTGCGCGAGGAGCGGTCGACCTTCATCGCCGGAGTGCCGACGCTCTACCACCACCTGATCGAGGCGGCCCGCGAACGCGACTTCGCCACGCCCGAGCTGCGGATCGCGCTCGTGGGCGGGGCGGTGGCCACGGCGGACCTGGTCAGGTCGTTCGAGTCCACCTTCGGAGTGCCGCTCGTCGACGCCTACGGCTCCACCGAAACCTGTGGCGCCATCGCGGTGAACTGGCCCACCGGCCCGCGCGTCGAGGGGTCGTGCGGGCTGCCGGTGCCGGGGCTGACGGTGCGGCTGGTCGACCCGGACACCGGTGTCGACGTTCCGGCCGGGCGGGAAGGCGAGTTCTGGGTGTCCGGGCCGAACATCATGGCCGGGTATCACAATCAGCCGGAGGCGACGGGCGCGGCGCTGCGCGACGGGTGGTACCGCACCGGGGACCTCGGCCGCCGCGACGAGGCCGGATTCTGCACGGTAACCGGCCGGATCAAGGAACTCGTCATCCGGGCCGGCGAGAACATCCACCCCGGTGAGGTCGAGGCCGTGCTGCGCACCGTGCCCGGTGTGGCGGACGCGGCCGTAGTGGGCAAGCCGCACGCGGTGCTCGGCGAGGTCCCGGTGGCCTTCGTGGTGCCCGGCCCGGACGGCTTCGACCCGTCGGCGCTGCTGGCCACGTGTCGCGAGCGGCTGTCGTACTTCAAGGTCCCGGAGGAGATCTACGAGATCGCGCGGGTGCCGCGCACCGCCTCGGGGAAGATCACCCGGCACGTACTGCTGGAGCGGCCCGCACGGCTGCGGGCCGCCGGGGCCGGCCAGTACGACTCGCTGCTGCGGCTGGATTGGGTGCCGCAGTCCGCGCTGCCGGACGCCCCGGCCGGGGCCGGTACCTGGGCGCTGGCGGACGCCGACGTGCTCGGGCTCGCGGTGGGGCTGCGGGCGGCCGGAGTGGACGCGCGGGTGGTGGACGAGCCGGTGGCCGACTCCGTGGCCGGTCTTGCGGCAGGCTCCGTGGCCGATCTCGTGGCCGGTCTCGCCGGAGATGACGGTGCGGTCCCGGATGTGGTCGTGGTGGCGCCTACGGTGGCGGGCCTCCCCGATGAAGCGGGGGTCCTCGATGAGGCCGGGGTCACGGCCGGCGAGGGCGCCGACCGGCTGGCGGCCCGCCTTGGCGCCTGCCTGGCCGACGACCGGCTGGCCGGGACGGCGTTCGTGGTGGCCACCACGGGCTCGGTGGCCACCGGCGCCGAGGAGGACGCGCCGGAGCCGCTGTCGGCCGCGCTGTGGGGTGTGGTGCGCTCGCTGCAGGCCGCCTACCCCGGCCGCCTGACGCTGGTGGACGTGGACGGCGCTGGGGACGGGGACGGGGAGGACGGTCGGGAGGCCGCCCTGTTGCGGGCCGTCCAGGGCGGGCACGACCAGGGGGCGATCCGTGGCGGAGTACTGCTGGTCCCGCGCCTGACGCGGATCTCGGTCCCGGCGGAGCCGGAGCCCGCCCCGGCCCTGGACCCGGACGGACTGGTCGTGATCACCGGTGGCGACACCACCCGCGGCACCGCGCTGGCCCGCCATCTTGCGACCGCGTACGGCGCCCGTAACCTGCTGCTGCTCAGCGCGAACGGCCTGCCGGAAGAGGCGGCGGCCGCGTTGCGGGCCGAGTTGGCGCGGGACGGGGCCCAGGTCTCGATGGCCGTATGCGACCCGGCCGACCGGACGGCCCTGCACTCGGTGCTGGACGCACAGGACCGGCCGGTGACCGCTGCCGTACACATCGAGGAGCCGGGCCCGGAACGGTCGCTCGACACGTCGCTGCGCGGCATGACACACCTGGAGGAACGGACGCGGACGGCCGACCCGGCGCTGTTCGTCGTCGTCACCTCCGCCGCCGGGGTGCTGGGCTCGCCGGGCCGCCCGGACCGGGCGGCCGCCGACCAGTTCGGCGAAGCCCTGGTGCGGCGGCGCCGGGCGCTCGGCCTTGGCGGGCTGGCTCTGGCTTGGGGCCCGCTGCCGGGCGAGCATGGTACGGCGCCGGTGGCCGGTGCCGTACCCCTGCCCGAGGCGCTGGCGCTGTTCGACGCGGCGCTGACTGCCGGTCAGGGACCGCTGGTGCTGCTCAAGCCGAGCACCTCGGGGCCGGCGGGTGGCGAGCCGGTGCCCGCGGTGCTGCGTCACCTGGTGGACGCGCCGTCCGGCGTACCGGCGTCGGACGAACCCGCCGCCGCGGAGTTCCGGCGGCGGCTGGCCGCCGAGAGCGAGTCCGGCCGACAGCGCATGGCGCTGGCGCTGGTGCGCGAGCACGCCGCGGCGGCGCTGGGGCTGGCCTCGGCCGACCCGGTCGAGGCCGGTCAGGCGTTCAGCGCGTTCGGCTTCACCTCACTGACCGCGGTCGCGCTGAGGAACCGGCTGAACGCGGCCACCGGGGCACGGCTCGCCGCCACGGTGGTCTTCGACCATCCGACCCCCGCCGGGCTGGCGCGGCATCTGGTGCGGGAGATCACCGGAAGGCGAAGCGTGCAGGCGCCGGTACTGGCGCGCGGGGTGTCCGACGAGCCGGTGGCGATCGTGGCGATGGGCTGCCACCTCCCGGGCGAGGTCGCGACGCCCGAGGACCTGTGGCGGCTGGTGGCCGACGGGCGGGACGCGATCGCCGGGTTCCCGGAAGACCGGGGCTGGGACCTGGCCGGGCTCTTCGACTCCGACCCGGACGCCGTGGGCAAGTCCTATGTGCGCGAGGGCGGTTTCCTCACCGGCGCGGGTGGATTCGACGCCGCCTTCTTCGGCATCTCGCCCCGTGAGGCGCTGGCGATGGACCCGCAGCAGCGGCTGCTGCTGGAGACCGCGTGGGAGACCTTCGAGAACGCCGGAATCGACCCGGGTTCGCTGCACGGCACCGACGTCGGCGTGTTCAGCGGAGTGATGTACCACGATTACGGGGCCGACGCCGGGGCGGCGGCGGAGGGCCTGGAGGGGCATCTCGGCGTGGGCAGCGCGGGGAGCGTCGTCTCCGGGCGCGTGGCCTACGCGCTGGGCCTGACCGGGCCCGCGGTGACCGTGGACACCGCCTGCTCGTCCTCCCTGGTGGCGCTGCACCTGGCGGTTCAGGCGGTGCGCACGGGCGAGTGCTCGTTGGCGCTCGCCGGAGGTGTCGCGGTGATGAGCAGGCCGACGTCGTTCATCGAGTTCTCCCGCCAGCGTGGCCTCGCCCCCGACGGCCGCTGCAAGTCCTTCGCGGAGGGCGCCGACGGCACCAACTGGTCCGAGGGCGTCGGGTTGGTGTTGCTGGAGCGGCTGTCCGATGCCCGCCGCAATGGGCATGAGGTGCTCGCCATCGTCCGTGGCACCGCCGTGAACCAGGACGGCGCCAGCAACGGCCTGACCGCGCCCAACGGCCCCTCCCAGGAACGGGTGATCCGGCAGGCACTGGCGAACGCCGGGCTGACGGTGTCCGATGTGGACGCGGTCGAGGCACACGGCACCGGGACGAGCCTCGGCGACCCGATCGAGGCCCAGGCACTCCTGGCCACCTACGGGCAGGAGCGGTCGTCCGAAAAGCCGCTGTGGCTGGGGTCGTTGAAGTCGAACATCGGGCATGCGCAGGCGGCGGCAGGCGTGGCCGGTGTCATCAAGATGGTGCTGGCCATGCGGCACAACACGCTGCCGAAATCGCTGCACGTGGAGCGGCCCACTACACAGGTGGACTGGTCGCAGGGTGCGGTGTCGCTGCTGTCCGAGGCCCGGCCCTGGCCGGAGACGGGACACCCCCGCCGCGCCGGAATCTCTTCCTTCGGCGTCAGTGGGACGAATGCGCATGTGGTCCTGGAGCAGGCGCCGCCGGACGCGGCTGTGCCCGAAGCAGAGGCAGGCGAGGCGGGCGCTCCTGGGCTCGTGGCCACGGGCGGCGTGGTGCCGTGGGTGCTGTCCGCCAAGACTCCTGCGGCACTGCGCGCTCAGGCGGAACGTCTGGTCAGCCACCTGCAATCGGGGGACGCTCCGCGTGCGGTGGACGTGGGCTGGTCACTGGCCACCACCCGGGCCGCCCTCGATCACCGCGCGGTCATCCTCGCCACCGACACCGAAGACGGCATCGCCACCGCCCAGGCTCTGGCGGAGGGACGTCCTGACCCGCTCCTGGTCACCGGGCAGACCGGGACGGACGGCAAAACCGTCTTCGTCTTCCCCGGCCAGGGAGCCCAGTGGGTAGGCATGGGAGCACAACTCCTCGACACTTCCCCAGTCTTCGCGGCTCGCCTGCGCGAGTGCGCTGATGCCCTGGCCCCGTATACCGACTGGTCGCTGATCGATGTCATCACCGGCGCGCCCGACGCCCCTTCGCTCGACCGCGTCGACGTCGTACAGCCCGCCACCTTCGCCGTCGTCGTCTCCCTCGCCACACTCTGGCAATCCACCGGCATCCACCCCGACGCCGTCATCGGCCACTCCCAAGGCGAAATCGCCGCCGCCTGCGCCGCCGGACACCTCACCCTCACCAACGCCGCCAAAATCGTCGCCCTCCGCAGCCAGACCATCGCCCACCACCTCGCCGGACACGGCGGCATGATGTCCCTCGCCACCCCCGCCGACACCATCGACCTCACCAACTGGCACGGCAAACTCTGGATCGCCGCACACAACAGCCCCAACGCCACCGTCATCGCAGGCGACACCGACGCCCTCCACGAACTCCACACCCACTACACCGACCAAGGCATCAGGACCCGCATCATCCCCGTCGACTACGCCTCCCACACCGGACACGTCGACACCATCAAAGACCAGCTACAACACGCACTCGACGACCTCACCTTCGAGCCCGGCACCACCCCCTGGCTCTCCACCGTCACCGGACAGTGGATCGAACCCGACACCGTCGACAGCGGCTACTGGTACCGCAACCTCCGCCAGACCGTGCAGTTCCACACCACCATCACCACCCTCGCCGACCAGGGCTACCGCACCTTCATAGAAATCAGCCCCCACCCCGTCCTCACCACCGCCATCCAAGAAACCCTCGAAAACACCAACACCCCCAACGCCATCGTCACCGGCACCCTCCGCCGCGACGACGACACCCCCACCCGCTTCCTCACCAACCTCGCCCACCTCACCACCAACGCAACACCAGTCAACTGGACCACCCTCTTCACAGGCACCCACCCCACCCGCATCCCCCTCCCCACCTACCCCTTCCAACACCACCACTACTGGCTCCCCCGCAACACCAACGCAGGCGATGTGAGTGCCGTGGGCCTCCAGGGCACGGGCCACCCGCTGGTCGGGGCCGTGGTGAGCGTGCCGGACACCGGCGGTGTGCTGCTCACCGGGCAGTTGTCGGTGGCCACCCACCCCTGGCTGGCCGACCACGCCGTCTCCGGAACGGTGCTGCTGCCGGGCACCGCGATGGCCGAACTCGCCATCCGCGCCGGAGACGAGACCGATACCCCCACCCTGGAAGAGCTGGTCATCGGCCAGCCGATGACACTGCCCGAAGACGGTGCGCTGCATGTCCAGGTGCTGGTCGGCGGCGAGGAGGACGGGCGCCGAGGGGTGCGCATCTACTCCCGCCCCGACGCGGCCCAGGAACAGGAATGGCTGGAGCACGCCTCGGGCACGCTCGCCACGCAGCCGGACGGTTCGGCCGAGGGCGGCATGGAAGACGGCCTTGCCGAATGGCCGCCGCCCGGTGCCGAACCGATCGCTCTGGATGACTTCTATGACGAGCTCGCCCAGGCCGGGTACGAGTACGGCCCCGCGTTCCGCGGACTGAAGGCGGTCTGGAAGCGCGATGGCGAGGTGTTCGCGGAGGCCGCGCTGCCGGAGGAGCAGACGGAGGTCGCCGGCCGGTTCGGTATTCACCCGGCGTTGCTGGACGCCGCGTTGCACGCGAGCAACTTCTGTGTGCCCCCGGCCCCGGGCCAGACGCTGCTCCCCTTTGTGTGGAACGACGTACGGCTGCTGGCGGCGGGAGCGACGGCCGTCCGTGTGCGCGCCCGCGCCACCGGCCCGGATTCGTTCGCCATCAGCCTGTACGACAGCACCGGCTCCCCCGTTGCCTCGGTGGACTCCCTGGTGCTCCGGTCGATCAGTCCCGAACAGCTCGCCGCCGCTTCCGGCAACGCCGATCGGTCCGCTGATGCACTGTTCACGCTGGACTGGACCGAGCACCCCACCGCCCTGGGGACCGAGGTCTCCTGGACCACCCTCGGCGACACCCACGCCGACGCCCCCACCCACGCCGACGCCCCCACCGACGTGGACGCCCACGTGGACGCGCTCATCGCGGAAGAGGACCGCCCCGGGGCCGTGGTCGCCGACACCGCGGCCTGGGCCGCCGGGGACACCGAACTGCCCGCGCGAGCCCGGGACCTGGCCACCCGCGCGCTGGACCTGGTGCAGCGGTGGGTCGCCCGGCCCGAACTCGCCGACGTCCGGCTGGTGTTGCTCACCCGTGGGGCGGTGTCCGTGCACGACACCGCCGAGGTCACCGATCCGGCCGCCGCCGCGATCTGGGGCCTGGTCCGCTCCGCCCAGTCCGAACACCCCGGCCGGATCGCCCTGGTGGACACCGACCACGTGTCGCGAGAGGCGCTGCCCGAGGCGGTGGCGTCCGGCGAACCGCAGGTGGCGCTGCGCCGTGGGCTGCTGTGGGTGCCGCGTCTGGTGCGGTCGCCGCAGGGTCTCGCCGTACCCGCGCACGAGCACTGGTACCTCGACGTCTCGGAGAAGGGCAGCCTGGAGAACCTGGTGCTGCGGCCGGATCCGGAGGCCACCGCGCCGCTGGCCACCGGTCAGGTCCGGATCGAGGTCCGCGCCGCCGGTCAGAACTTCCGGGACGTGCTCGTCGCGCTCGGCGGCGTGGCGGGTCAGGAGGGTCTTGGCGGCGAGGGTGCCGGTGTGGTGACCGAAGTCGGGCCCGGGGTCGAGGGGCTGGCCGTGGGTGACCGGGTGATGGGCCTGTTCCCGCGCTCGTTCGGGCCGCTGGCCACCGCGGATGCGCGCACGGTCGCGCCGATCCCCGAGGGGTGGTCGTACGCCACGGCCGCCGGGGTGCCGGTGGCCTATCTGACGGCGCTGTACGGGCTGCGGGACCTGGGCGCCGTACAGCCGGGTGAGACGGTGTTGGTGCACGCCGCCGCGGGTGGTGTGGGCATGGCCGCCGTCCAGTTGGCGCAGCACTTCGGCGCCACCGTGTATGCCACCGCCCACCCGTCGAAGCACCATGTGCTGACCGCGTTGGGGGTGCCGGAGGGGCATCTGGCGTCCAGCCGCGACCTCGGTTTCGCCTCGGCGTTTCCCGCGCTGGACGTGGTGCTGAACTCCCTCACCGGCGAGTATGTGGACGCCTCGCTGGGGCTGCTCGGCACGGGTGGCCGGTTCGTGGAGATGGGCAAGAACGACATCCGCGATCCCGCCTCGGTCGCCGCAGCACATCCCGGTGTGGGCTATCAGGCGTTCGACCTGGGAGGTGACGCGGGGCCGGACCGGATCCGGGAGTTGCTCGCGGAGCTGGTGGCACTGTTCGAGGCGGGCCGGATCGAGCCGCTTCCGATACGGCACTGGGACGTCACCCAGGCGCCGACGGCCTTCCGGTGGATGAGCCAGGGGCGGCACACCGGCAAGATCGTGCTCACCCTCCCCCGTGTCCTGAGCCCGGACGGCACCGTCCTGGTCACCGGTGGCACGGGCACCCTCGGCGCCACCATCGCCCGCCACCTCGTCACCCACCACGGCGCACGCCGCCTGCTCCTCATCAGCCGCCAGGGTCCCGAGGCCCCCGGCGCCACCGGTCTCACCACCGAACTCACCGAACTCGGCGCACATGTCCGCATCACCGCCTGCGACACCGCCGACCGCGACCAACTCGCCACCACCCTCGCCGACATCCCGGCCGACCACCCCCTCACCGCCGTCGTCCACACCGCCGGAGCCCTGGACGACGGTGTCCTGACCGCGCTCACTCCGGACCGACTCGTCACCGTCTTCCGCCCCAAGGTCGACGCCGTCACCCACCTCCACGACCTCACCCGCGACCACGACCTGGCGGCGTTCGTCATCTACTCGTCCGCCGCCGGAACGCTCGGCAACGCGGGCCAGGCCAACTACGCCGCCGCCAACGCCTTCCTCGACGCCTTCGCCCAGTGGCGGCACGCCCGCCACCGGCCCGCCACCTCGCTGGCGTGGGGGCTGTGGAGCGACACCAGCACGCTCACCGCGACGATGGACGCCACCGACGTACGCCGCACACGGCGGGCGGGGGTGCTGGGCATGGACAACGCCGAGGCGCTGCGGGTGTTCGACACCGGCCTGCGGTCCGGGCGGCCCGCGCTGATGGCCGCGAAGATCGACCTCACCGCCCTGCGCGCACCGGACGCCGAGTTGTCGCCGCTGCTGCGCGGTCTTGCCCGTCCGGCGCGCCGCACCGCGCGCACCGCGGCCCCGGCGGCCGGTGGTCTGTCGGGGCAGTTGGCCGGGCTGTCCGCCGCCGGGCAGCAGGAGTTCCTGCTCAACCTGGTGCGGGCGGAGGCCGCGGTGGTCCTCGGCCACACCGGTCCTGAGGCGATCGAGCCGACCGTGGCGTTCAAGGAGATGGGTTTCGACTCGCTGACGGCGGTCGAACTGCGCAACCGGCTGAATGCGGCGACCGGGCTGCGGCTCCCCGCCACGTTGCTCTTCGACCACCCGACTCCGGCTCTTCTCGCCGAGCTGTTCCACACCGAGCTGGGCGGTGGCCCGGCGCCCGCCGCGGCGGCCCCGGTGACCGTGCGCGCCGCGGCTGACGAGCCGATCGCCGTGGTGGCGATGAGCTGCCGTCTACCGGGCGGGGTGACCGACCCGGACGGGCTGTGGAACCTGCTGCTCGGAGAGCGCGACGGCATCACCGACTTTCCCCGCGACCGGGGCTGGGATCTGGAGGCGCTGTTCGACGCCGACCCGGACCGGAGTGGCACCTCCTATGTGCTGCGCGGCGGATTCCTCGAGGACGCGGCCGGTTTCGACGCGGACTTCTTCGGCATCTCGCCACGTGAGGCGCTGGCGATGGACCCGCAGCAACGGCTGTTCCTGGAAGCCTGCTGGGAGGTGTTCGAGCGGGCGGGCATGGACCCGACGACGGTGGGAGGCGGCGACATCGGCGTGTTCGCCGGCGTCATCAACCAGGACTACGGCGTGCGGAGCGGGCCCGCTCCCGAGGACCTCGAGGGCTATATGCTCACCGGCTCGGCGACGAGTGTCGCCTCCGGGCGGGTGGCCTATGTGCTGGGTCTGGAGGGCCCGGCGGTCACGGTGGACACGGCGTGCTCCTCCTCACTGGTGGCCATGCACTGGGCCGTACAGGCGCTGCGACAGGGCGAGTGCTCGATGGCGCTGGCCGGGGGCGCCACGGTGATGGGGCGGCCGTCGGCGTTCGTGGAGTTCTCGCGCCAGCGCGGCCTGGCGCCGGACGGCCTGTGCAAGGCGTTCGGCGCGGGTGCGGACGGCACCACCTTCAGCGAGGGCGTCGGGGTGCTGCTGCTGGAACGGCTCTCGGACGCCCGCCGCAACGGCCACGAGGTGCTGGCCGTGATCCGCGGTACGGCGGTCAACCAGGACGGCGCCAGCAACGGCCTCACCGCCCCCAACGGCCCCTCCCAGCAGCGCGTGATCCGGCAGGCACTGGCGAACGCCGGGCTGTCGGCCACCGACATCGACGCCGTCGAAGCCCACGGCACCGGCACCGCCCTCGGCGACCCCATCGAAGCCCAGGCCCTCCTGGCCACCTACGGCCAGGACCGGCCGGGGGACGAGCCCGTATGGCTCGGCTCGCTGAAGTCGAACACCGGGCACACGCTGGCCGCGGCAGGCGTGTCCAGCGTCATCAAGATGGTGCTGGCGATGCGCAACGGCACGCTTCCGCGCTCCCTGTACGCCGACGAGCCCACGCCGGAAGTGGATTGGTCCCAGGGCGCGGTGTCCCTGCTCACCGAGGCGCGGCCCTGGCCGGAGACCAGCCGCCCACGGCGCGCCGGGATCTCCTCCTTCGGTATCAGCGGCACCAACGCCCACCTCATCCTGGAGCAGGCACCTCAGCCCGAGACCGCGCCCGAGCCCGAGCCCGAAGCCGCGCCGAAGGCGGACGACGGCATGGCCACCCCAGGGCTCGTGGCGACCGGCGGGAGCGTGCCCTGGGTGCTGTCCGCCAAGAGCGCCACAGCCCTACGGGCTCAGGCTCAACGGCTCCTGGACCACCTGGAATCCGGGGTGAACGATCGCCCCCTCGACATCGGCTGGTCCCTGGCCACCACCCGCACTCTCCACGACCACCGCGCCGTCATCCTCACCGACACCGAGGGCGGTGACGCCACAGCCGCCCTCACCGCCCTCGCCACCGGACAGCCACACCCCCGCCTCACCACCGGTCACGCCACCACCCATGGCAAGACGGTCTTCGTCTTCCCCGGCCAGGGCGCCCAATGGACAGGCATGGGAGCCCAACTCCTCGACACCAGCCCCGTCTTCGCCACCCGCCTCCACGAATGCGCCGACGCCCTGGCCCCCTACACCGACTGGTCACTGATCGACGTCATCACCGGCGCACCCCACGCACCCAGCCTCGACCGCGTCGACGTCCTGCAGCCCACCACCTTCGCCATCATGATCTCCCTCGCCGCCCTCTGGCAGGCCAACGGCATCCACCCCGACGCCGTCATCGGCCACTCCCAAGGCGAAATCGCCGCCGCCCACATCGCCGGACACCTCACCCTCACCAACGCCGCCAAAATCGTCACCCTCCGCAGCCAGACCATCGCCCACCACCTCACCGGACACGGCGCCATGATGTCCGTCCTCGCCCCCCACACCTGGGTCCAAAAAGCACTCGCCCCCTGGCACGGACACCTATGGATCGCAGCCGTCAACGGCCCCGCCTCCGTATCCGTATCCGGAGACCCCGACGCCCTCGCCGAATTCGGCATCACCCTCTCCAAAGCCAAGGTCCACCGCTGGCAGTTGCCCGGCGTCGACTTCGCCGGACACTCCGGACACGTCAACACCATCAAAGACCAACTACACCAGGTGCTCGACGGCGTCACCGCCTCCCTGGGCCACATCGCCTGGATGTCCACCGTCGACGCCGACTGGGCCGACCCCACACACATCGACCCCCACTACTGGTACCGCAACCTCCGCGACACCGTCCGCTTCGAAGAAGCCACCCGAGCCCTCCTCACCCACGGCCACCGCACCTTCATCGAAGTCAGCACCCACCCCATCCTGACCACCGCCATCCAGGACACCACCGAGACCATCCCCGACACACCCACCATCATCACCGGCACCCTCCGCCGCGACGACGGCGGCCCCGACCGCGTCCTCACGAGCCTCGCGGAGCTCTCCACCGCCGGAATTCCGGTCCACTGGCCCACCGCGTACGCCGGAACCACACCCTCCCAAGTCCCCCTGCCCACGTACCCCTTCCAGCACCAGCACTACTGGCTGGCCGCCACCGGCCACCACGCGGATGTCGGCTCCGTGGGACTGCGCGACGCGGCGCACCCGCTGCTGGGGGCCGTGGTCAGCGTGCCGGACACCGGAGGGGTGCTGCTCACCGGGCGGCTGGCACCGTCGGCGCAGTCCTGGCTGGCCGACCACATGCTGTCCGGCGTGGCCCTGGTGCCGGGTACGGCGATCGTGGAACTGGCCGTACGGGCCGGGGACGAGACCGGTACCCCGGTGCTGGAGGAGCTGGTCCTCGGCCAGCCGATGCTTCTCCCCGAGGACGGCTCGCTTCAGGTGCAGGTCCTGGTCGGCGCGGCCGAGGACGATGAGCGCCGTGCGGTGCGGGTCTACTCCCGCGGCGACGAGTCCGAGCCCTGGGCCGAGCACGCCTCCGGCATCCTGTCCGCGCAAGCAGTCGCTCCTGTGGAGGTGGAGCGGCAGTGGCCGCCTGCCGGGGCGGAGCCCGTTGTCCTGGAGGGCTTCTACGACCGCCTGGCCCAGGCAGGCTACGAGTACGGTCCGGTGTTCCGCGGGCTCACCGCAGCGTGGACGCGCGACGGTGATGTGTTCGCCGAGATCACCCTCGGCGAGGAGCAGCACGACCTCGCGGGCCGCTTCGGCATCCATCCGGCGTTGCTGGACGCGGCGCTGCACGCGAGCAACTTCTGCCCGGACAACGCGCCCGGCGGCGGGACGTATCTGCCGTTCTCCTGGAACGGCGTGCAGTTGCACGCCGACGGCGCCACCGCCCTGCGGGTGCGGGTCACCTCCACCGGGCCGGACAATCTGTCCCTGCACGCGACCGATCCGCACGGGGTGCCCGTGGTGACCGTCGGGTCGCTGGTGCTCAGGGAGACCAACGCGGAGCAGCTCCGCACCACATCGGCCTCGTCCACCGCGGACTCCCAGTTCACCGTGGAGTGGACCGAACATCCCCTGGCCCGGCACGAGGTGGCGTGGGCGGCGCTGGACGCCGTGCACGACGACGATACGTGGCCGCCGGTGGTCGTCGCCGACACCCAGACATACGCCGCGGAGAACGGCGGACTGCCGGAGCGCGCCCGTGCGCTGACCGGCCGGGCACTGGCCGCGATACAGCGTCTGATCAGCGACGACGGACTTGCCGACAGCCGCCTGGTGCTGCTCACCCGGGGTGGCATGGCGGTGCATGACGACACCGAGGTCACCGACCCGGCCGCCGCCGCGGTGTGGGGCCTGGTGCGCGCCGCGCAGGCCGAGCACCCGGGCCGGGTGTGCGTGATCGACACCGACGACCGGTCGGCCGAGGCCCTGCCCGCCGCGCTGGCCACGGAGGACCCCCAACTCGCGCTGCGTGGCGGAACAGCGTGGGTGCCCCGCCTGGTGCGAGCGCGCCCGGGGCTGGCGGTCCCGGCGGCCCCGGCATGGCATCTGGACGTCACCGAACACGGCACGCTGGAGAACCTCGCCCTGGTGTCGCGCCCTCGGGCGGAGGCGCCACTGGAGGCGGGCCAGGTGCGGATCGCGGTGCGCGCCGCCGGCCAGAACTTCCGCGATGTGCTGATCGCCCTCGGCATGTACGAGGCGGAGATCGGCACCGAGGGTGCGGGCGTGGTGACCGAGGTCGGCCCAGGTGTCGCGGATCTGGCCGTGGGCGACCGCGTGATGGGCATGTTGCCCGGTTCGTTCGGGCCGCTGGTGGTGGCGGACCGGCGGACGGTGGTGCGGATACCGCGCGGCTGGTCGTTCACGGCGGCTGCCGGGGTGCCGGTGGCCTATCTGACCGCGCTGTACGCGTTGCGGGACCTGGGCGACGTCCAGCCGGGTGAGACGGTGCTGGTGCACGCCGCCGCCGGTGGTGTCGGCATGGCCGCCGTACACCTCGCCCACCACTTCGGCGCCACCGTCCTCGCCACCGCCCACCCGGCCAAACACCACAGCCTGGAACAGCTCGGGGTGCCCACGGAACGACGCGCCTCCAGCCGCGACATCGCCTACGCCCGCACCTTCCCGACCGCCGACATCGTCCTCAACTCCCTCACGGGCGAACACATCGACGCTTCCCTCAGGCTGCTGGCCCCCGGCGGCCGGTTCATCGAGATGGGACGCACCGACATTCGGGACGTGAACGAGGTGCGCGCGTCCCATCCGGACCGGACGTATCGCGCGTTCGACCTGGGCGCGGACGCGGGGCCGGATCGCATTCAGGAGCTGCTGGTCGAGCTGGTGGACCTGTTCGAGCAGGGTCTGATCCCTCCGCTGCCCACCCGGCCGTGGGAGATCACCCGCGCCCCCGACGCGTTCCGCTGGATGAGCCAGGGCCGCCACACCGGCAAGATCGTGCTCACCCTCCCCCGCACCCCCGACCCCGAGGGCACCGTGCTGATCACCGGTGGCACCGGCACCCTCGGCACCGCCATCACCCGCCACCTCGTCACCCACCACGGCGTACGCAACCTGGTCCTCGCCAGCCGCCAGGGGCCGAACGCCCCCGGTGCGGCCGACCTCCACGACGAACTGACCGCCCTGGGCGCGCAGGTACGGATCACCGCCTGCGATATCGCCGACCGCGGCCAACTCGCCGCGCTCCTCGCCGACATCCCGTCCGACCACCCCCTCACCGGCATCGTGCACACCGCCGGCGCCCTCGCCGACGGCACCCTCACCACACTCGACCCCGACCGCATCGACACCGTCTTCCGCCCCAAGGCGGACGCGGTCACCCACCTGCACGACCTCACCCGCGACCAGGACCTGGCCCTCTTCGCCGTGTACTCCTCCGCCGCCGGAATCCTCGGGAACGCGGGCCAGGCCAACTACGCCGCCGCCAACACCTTCCTCGACGCCTTCGTACAGCAGCGGCGCGCGGCGGGGCTGGCCGGGCTGTCACTGGCCTGGGGCCTGTGGGCGGAGACCAGCGACCTGTCGGCCGCGCTGATCACGGCCAACCGGGATCGCACCCAACACGGTGTCGTCCGCCCGATGAGCACCGAGCACGCCCTGAGCCTCTTCGACAGCGCCCTCGGCCTGGGGCTGTCCCTGGTGGTACCGGCGAAGCTGGACCCGGGCGCGCACGAGTCCGCCGCGGGAGCTGTGTCGCCGCTGCTCACCGGCCTCGTCCGGCCGGCCCGGCGCACCCTGCGGGCCACGGCGGGCCAATCCGGCGAAGGCGGTCTCACGGCCCGGGTGGCGGCGCTGTCCGAGGCCGACCGGCACCGGCTGCTGCTGGACCTGGTACGGGACCATACGGCGACCGTGCTCGGGCACGCCGGGAAGGACGCCGTGGACGCCAGGCGCGCGTTCAGCGAGATCGGGGTCGACTCGCTCATCGCGGTGGAACTGCGCAACCGGCTCGCCGGCGCGACCGGACTGCGCCTGCCCGCGACGGTCGTGTTCGACTACGCGACACCGGAGGCGATGGCCGGGCATCTGCGGACCGTGGTGGCCGGAGACACGGCCGCCGCTGCCTCCCCCTCGACGTCGCCGGTGGCGCCCGCTTCGGCGGTGGCCCCGGCGGACGACCCGGTGGCCATCGTGTCGATGAACTGCCGGCTGCCCGGCAAGGTCACCGGCCCCGGGGAGCTGTGGGATCTGGTGTCCCAGGGCCGGGACGCGATCGGCCCGTTCCCCACGGACCGCGGCTGGGACGTGGAGACGCTGTTCGACCTCGATCCGGACGCGGTGGGCAAGTCCTACGTCCGCGAGGGCGGTTTCCTCACCGGCGCCGGTGACTTCGACGCCGAGTTCTTCGGCATCTCGCCGCGCGAGGCGCTGGCGATGGATCCGCAGCAGCGACTGCTCGCCGAGACCTCATGGGAGCTGTTCGAGCAGGCGGGCATCGACCCGATGTCCGTGCGCGGACAGGCCATCGGGGTGTTCGCCGGGGTCATCGACCAGGGGTACATCGCCCACTCCGAGGCACCTCCGCCGGAGTTGGAGGGGTACCTGATGACCGGCAGCACCACGAGTGTGGCCTCCGGTCGAGTGGCCTACCTGCTGGGCCTCGAAGGTCCCGCGGTGACGGTGGACACGGCGTGCTCGTCGTCGCTGGTGGCGCTGCATCTGGCCGTACAGGCGCTGCGGGCGGGCGAGTGCTCGATGGCCATCACCGGTGGTGTGACGGTGATCGCCAAGCCCGGCGGTTTCATCAGCTTCTCCCGCCAGCGCGGGCTCGCGCCCGATGGCCGCAGCAAGTCCTTCAGCGAGGGCGCCGACGGCACCACCTTCAGCGAGGGCATCGGTCTGGTGTTGCTGGAACGGCTCTCCGACGCCCGCCGCAACGGCCACGAGGTACTGGCCGTGATCCGTGGCACGGCGGTGAACCAGGACGGGGCGAGCAACGGCCTCACCGCGCCGAACGGGCCGTCTCAGCAGCGGGTGATACGGCAGGCGCTGGTGAACGCCGGGCTGACGGCGGCCGATGTGGACGCGGTCGAGGCACACGGCACCGGCACCGCCCTCGGCGACCCCATCGAGGCCCAGGCGCTCCTGGCCACGTACGGTCAGGACCGGCCGGGGGACGAGCCGCTGTGGCTCGGTTCGCTGAAGTCCAACCTCGGTCACACCCAGGCCGCGGCGGGCATCGCGGGCCTCATCAAGATGGTGCTGGCGATGCGGCATGGCACGCTTCCGCGGTCCCTGCACGCCGGCGAACCCACCACCAAGGTCGACTGGACGTCGGGCGCGGTGTCCCTGCTGTCCGAGGCCCGGCCCTGGCCGGAGACGGGACACCCCCGCCGCGCCGGAATCTCCTCCTTCGGCATCAGCGGGACGAACGCACACGTGATCCTGGAGCAGGGGCCGGAGGTGGCTGTGCCCGCAACGGAGGCGGGCGGCGCGGGTGCTCCTGGGTTGGTGGCCACGGGCGGCGTGGTGCCGTGGGTGCTGTCCGCCAAGAGCCCTGCGGCACTGCGCGCTCAAGCCGAGCGTCTGGTCAGCCACCTGGAATCCGGGGACGCTCCGCGTGCGGTGGACGTGGGCTGGACGCTGGCCACCACCCGGGCCGCCCTCGATCACCGCGCGGTCATCCTCGCCACCGACACCGAAGACGGCATCGCCACCGCCCGCGCCCTGGCAGCGGGACGACCTGACCCGCTCCTGGTCACCGGGCAGACCGGGACGGACGGCAAAACCGTCTTCGTCTTCCCCGGCCAGGGAGCCCAGTGGGTAGGCATGGGAGCACAACTCCTCAACACTTCCCCAGTCTTCGCGGCTCGCCTGCGCGAGTGCGCTGATGCCCTGGCCCCGTATACCGACTGGTCGCTGATCGATGTCATCACCGGTGCGCCCGACGCCCCTTCGCTCGACCGCGTCGACGTCGTACAGCCCGCCACCTTCGCCGTCGTCGTCTCCCTCGCCACACTCTGGCAATCCACCGGCATCCACCCCGACGCCGTCATCGGCCACTCCCAAGGCGAAATCGCCGCCGCCTGCGCCGCCGGACACCTCACCCTCACCAACGCCGCCAAAATCGTCGCCCTCCGCAGCCAGACCATCGCCCACCACCTCGCCGGACACGGCGGCATGATGTCCGTCCTCACCTCGCGGGAACAGGTCGAGGAAGCCCTCACCCCGTGGCAGGGCAAACTCTGGATCGCCGCACACAACAGCCCCAACGCCACCGTCATCGCAGGCGACACCGACGCCCTCCACGAACTCCACACCCACTACACCGACCAAGGCATCAGAGCCCGCATCATCCCCGTCGACTACGCCTCCCACACCGGACACGTCGACACCATCAAGAACGAACTCCACCAGACCCTGGCCGACATCACGACCGAGCCCGGCACCATCCCCTGGCTCTCCACAGTCGACGGGAAGTGGATCGAACCCAACACGATCGACAGCGGCTACTGGTACCGCAACCTCCGCCAGACCGTGCAGTTCCACACCACCATCACCACCCTCGCCGACCAGGGCTACCGCACCTACATCGAAATCAGCCCCCACCCCGTCCTCACCACCGCCATCCAAGAAACCCTCGAAAACACCAACACCCCCAACACCACCATCACCGGCACCCTCCGCCGCGACGACGACACCCCCACCCGCTTCCTCACCAACCTCGCCCACCTCACCACCAACGCAACACCAGTCAACTGGACCACCCTCTTCACAGGCACCCACCCCACCCGCATCCCCCTCCCCACCTACGCCTTCCAACACCACCACTACTGGCTCACACCCTCCGAGGTGCCGGAGGCGGTGGCCGACGGCGTGTTCTGGGATGCCGTGGAGCGGGGTGACCTGTCCTCCCTGGCCGATTCACTCGGCGTCGAGGAGAAGGCGCTGGAGCCCGTGCTGCCGGGGTTGACCTCGTGGCGGCGCCGCAACCAGGACCAGTCCACCGTGGACACCTGGTCGTATCGCATCGCCTGGGATCCGGTGGCGACCGGCGAGCCGCCCGTACTGCCAGGAGCCTGGCTGGTGGCCGTGGCCTCACCGCAGGCGAGCGACGCCGCAGTGACGGACGTGGTCGCCGCACTGGCCGAGCACGGCGCCGATCCCGTGGTGGTCGAGGTGGCCACGGTGGAACAGGCGGAGGTGACCGCGCGCCTGCGGGAGCGGATCTCCAGTTCCGATGACGAGTACGCCGGAGTGGTGTCCCTGCTGGCGTGGGATGAGCGGAGCTACGAACCCGGCACCTTCTCCCGGGGCGTGGCGGCCACGGTGGCGCTGATGCAGGCCGTGGAGGAGATCGGGCTCGCCGCTCCCCTGTGGTGCCTGACGCGTGGCGCGGTCGCCGTGCGTGAACCCTCCGAGGTGACCAGCGAGTTCCAGCCGCTGGCCTGGGGAATGGGCGTGGTGCAGGGGCTGGATCAGCCGTCCACCTGGGGCGGGATCGTGGATCTGCCGCAGACGCCGGACGAGACGACCCTTGCCCGGTTGTGCTCGGTGCTTGCCGGAGTGGACGGAGAGGATCAGGTCGCGGTGCGCGCGTCGGGGGTGTTCGCCCGGCGGATGCGGCGCGAATCGGTGACGTCCGCACCGGTGTGGCAGCCACGGGACACGGTGCTGATCACCGGCGGCACCGGCGGGCTCGGTTCGTACGTAGGCCGTTGGGCCGCGGGCCACGGCGCCCGGCATGTGGTGCTGCTCAGCCGGCAGGGTGCGCAGGCGCCGGGCGCGGCGGAGCTGGAGGCCGAGCTGACAGCACTGGGCGCGGACGTGACCATCGCGGCGTGTGATGTGACCGACCGGGACCAGCTCACCGCCGTGCTGGCGGAGATCCCTGATGACGCGCCGCTGTCGGCCGTGGTCCACGCCGCGGGGCTGGCGCTGCCGGAGAAGCCGCTGTCGAAGATGACGCTCGCCGAGTTCGCCGACATCGGCCGGGCGAAGATCGCCGGTGCACGGCACCTCGACGACCTGTTGGGGGAACGGGAGTTGGACGCCTTCGTCCTGTTCTCGTCCGGAGCGGCGGCCTGGGGCAGCGGCGGCCAGAGCGCCTACGCCGCCGGCAACGCCTACCTCGACGGGCTGGCGCAGCGCCGCCGTGCACGGGGGCTGGCGGCCACGTCGGTGGCGTGGGGCGCCTGGGGCGGTGGCCTTGGCACGATCGACGAGATGATGGGCGCGCAGTGGCGCCGTACGGGTCTGATGACCATGGCCCCGCGGTTGGCGGCGCTGGCGATGGCACACACTGTGGGCAGTGGCACCGTCCACGGTGTGGTGGCCGACATCGACTGGGAACGGTTCGCTCCCGGTTACACCATGGCCCGGTTCCGGCCCCTGCTGCGGGGACTGCCCGATGTCATCGACCTGCTGGCCGAGGACACACACGAGGACGGCGCGGGACAGACGGAGCTGATCGCGCGGCTGGCGGGGCTGAGCCCCGAGGATCAGGAGCGGCTGCTCACCGAGCTGGTGCAGGCCGAGGCCGCGGCCGTACTCGGACACGTGAGCGCCGACGCCACCGGGGACCGTCCGTTCAGCGAGATCGGATTCGACTCGCTGACGGCGGTGGAGCTGCGCAACCGCCTCAATGCCACCACGGGACTGAGGCTGCCCGCGACGATGGTGTTCGACCACCCACGGCCCAGTGCGCTGGCACGCCGTATCCGCACCGAACTCGGCCAGACCGACACCTCGTCGGTGGACTCGGTGCTGGCCGAGCTGGAGCGGCTGGAAGCACATTTGGCGACGCTGCCGAAGGAGAAGATCGAACGCGCCCGGATCACCTCGCGGCTACAGCGGATGACCACCAAGGTCGCCGAGATCGAGGCCGTCGGCGCGGGCGGCGAAACCGTCACCGAACGACTCGACACGGCGGACGCCGACGACGTGTTCGCCTTCATCGACCAGGAGTTCGGCGTGGACTGATTCCCCGTCTCGTCTCCGCTCACCGATTTCACCCACGAGGCTCTTGGCGAGGTCCAGATGGCGAATGACGAAAAGCTCCTCAACTACCTCAAGCGGGTTACCGCCGATCTGCACCAGACGCGGGAACGGTTGCGCAAGGCCGAGGCGGCGACGGAGGAGCCGATCGCCATCGTCGGCATGGGGTGCCGCTTCCCGGGCGGCGTGACCACCCCGGACGGGCTGTGGGACCTGGTGGCCGACGGCCGGGACGCGATCTCCGGATTTCCGGAGGACCGCGGCTGGAACCTGGAGAACCTCTTCGACGCCGACCCTGACTCCGTCGGCACCTCCTATGTGCGCGAGGGCGGTTTCCTCACCGACGCGGCGAAGTTCGACGCCGAGTTCTTCGGCATCTCCCCGCGTGAGGCGCTGGCCACCGACCCACAACAGCGGCTGCTGCTGGAGACCGCGTGGGAGACCCTCGAGCACGCGGGAATCGACCCGAGTTCGCTGGAGGACAGCGACGTCGGCGTGTTCACCGGCCTGGCCAACGGCGACTACGCGCTGACCGTGGACCGGGTGCCGGAAGGGTTCGAGGGGTATCTGGGCCTTGGTGGCGCGGGCAGCATCGCGTCCGGCCGTATCTCGTACTCGCTCGGTCTGCTCGGCCCGGCGGTCACTCTGGACACCGGGTGCTCCTCGTCCCTCGTGGCGATGCACTTGGCCAGTTACGCCCTCCGGTCCGGGGAGTGCTCCATGGCGGTCGCCGGTGGGGTGATGGTGATGGCCACCCCCGGCGGCTTCGTCGGATTCTCCCGGCAACGGGGGCTGGCGCGCGACGGGCGCTGCAAGTCCTTCGGTGAGGGCGCGGACGGCACCAACTGGTCCGAGGGCGTCGGCCTTGTGCTGCTGGAGCGGCTGTCCGACGCCCGCCGCAATGGGCATGAGGTGCTTGCCGTCGTCCGTGGCACCGCCGTCAACCAGGACGGCGCCTCCAACGGCATCACCGCGCCCAACGGCCCCTCCCAGGAACGGGTGATCCGGCAGGCACTGGCGAACGCCGGGCTGTCGCTGGCCGATGTGGACGCGGTGGAGGCCCACGGCACGGGAACGAGCCTCGGCGACCCCATTGAGGCCCAGGCGCTGCTGGCCACCTACGGTCAGCATCGCCCGGAGGATCAGCCGCTGTGGCTGGGCTCCATCAAGTCCAACATCGGCCATACCCAGGCCGCCGCGGGTGTCGCGGGCGTCATCAAGATGGTCCAGGCCATGCGGCACGGCGTGCTGCCCAAAACGCTCCACGCCGACGAGCCCACCAGCAAGGTCGACTGGACGTCGGGTGCGGTGTCGCTGCTGTCCGAGGCCCGGCCCTGGCCGGAGACGGGACACCCCCGCCGCGCCGGAATCTCCTCCTTCGGCGTCAGTGGGACGAACGCCCACGTGGTCCTGGAGCAAGCACCGCCGGACGCGGCTGTGCCCGAAGCAGAGGCAGGCGAGGCGGGCGCCCCTGGGCTCGTGGCCACGGGCAGCGTGGTGCCGTGGGTGCTGTCCGCCAAGACTCCTGCGGCACTGCGCGCTCAGGCGGAACGTCTGGTCAGCCACCTGCAATCGGGGGACGCTCCGCGTGCGGTGGACGTGGGCTGGACGCTGGCCACCACCCGGGCCGCCCTCGATCACCGCGCGGTCATCCTCGCCACCGACACCGAAGACGGCATCGCCACCGCCCAGGCTCTGGCAGCGGGACGACCTGACCCGCTCCTGGTCACCGGGCAGACCGGGACGGACGGCAAAACCGTCTTCGTCTTCCCCGGCCAGGGAGCCCAGTGGGTAGGCATGGGGGCACGGCTCCTCGACACCTCACCCGTCTTCGCGGCTCGCCTGCGCGAGTGCGCTGATGCCCTGGCTCCGTATACCGACTGGTCGCTGATGGACGTCATCACCGGCGCTCCCGACGCCCCTTCGCTCGACCGCGTCGACGTCGTACAGCCCGCCACCTTCGCCGTCGTCGTCTCCCTCGCCACACTCTGGCAATCCACCGGCATCCACCCCGACGCCGTCATCGGCCACTCCCAAGGCGAAATCGCCGCCGCCTGCGCCGCCGGACACCTCACCCTCACCAACGCCGCCAAAATCGTCGCCCTCCGCAGCCAGACCATCGCCCACCACCTCGCCGGACACGGCGGCATGATGTCCGTCCTCACCTCGCGGGAACAGGTCGAGGAAGCCCTCACCCCGTGGCAGGGCAAACTCTGGATCGCCGCACACAACAGCCCCAACGCCACCGTCATCGCAGGCGACACCGACGCCCTCCACGAACTCCACACCCACTACACCGACCAAGGCATCAGGACCCGCATCATCCCCGTCGACTACGCCTCCCACACCGGACACGTCGACACCATCAAAGACCAGCTACAACACGCACTCGACGACCTCACCTTCGAGCCCGGCACCACCCCCTGGCTCTCCACCGTCACCGGACAGTGGATCGAACCCGACACCGTCGACAGCGGCTACTGGTACCGCAACCTCCGCCAGACCGTGCAGTTCCACACCACCATCACCACCCTCGCCGACCAGGGCTACCGCACCTTCATAGAAATCAGCCCCCACCCGTCCTCACCACCGCCATCCAAGAAACCCTCGAAAACACCAACACCCCCAACGCCATCGTCACCGGCACCCTCCGCCGCGACGACGACACCCCCACCCGCTTCCTCACCAACCTCGCCCACCTCACCACCAACGCAACACCAGTCAACTGGACCACCCTCTTCACAGGCACCCACCCCACCCGCATCCCCCTCCCCACCTACCCCTTCCAACACCACCACTACTGGCTCCCCCGCAACACCAACGCAGGCGACATCGCCTCGGCCGGTCTCCACGACCCCGGGCACCCGCTGCTCACCGCCGCCGTCCACCTCCCCGACACCGGTGGCACGGTTCTCACCGGGCGGCTCTCCCTGACCACCCACCCCTGGCTGGCCGACCACACCGTGTCCGGC
This sequence comes from Streptomyces violaceusniger Tu 4113, assembly GCF_000147815.2. Classification (NCBI taxonomy): domain Bacteria; kingdom Bacillati; phylum Actinomycetota; class Actinomycetes; order Kitasatosporales; family Streptomycetaceae; genus Streptomyces; species Streptomyces violaceusniger. Next base: position 6,719,487 of record NC_015957.1, read on the forward strand.
GCCGTCCTCCTCCCCGGCGCCGCGATGGCAGAACTCGCCATCCGCGCCGGAGACGAGACCGACACCCCCACCCTGGAAGAGCTGGTCATCGAGCAGCCACTGGCGCTGCCGGACAGTGGCTTCGTGGACATCCGGGTGGTCGTGGGCGGCCCTGACGAGTCCGGGCGTCGGGACGTACGTATCTACTCCCGCGCCGAAGAAGAATCGGCGCAGTGGACGGAGCACGCCACCGGCACGCTGGCCCAGGACACCACGGCTCCTCGTGCGCCCGCCACGGCCGAATGGCCACCCGCGGGCGCCGATCCGGTGGCGGTAGAGGGCCTGTACGAGCAGATGGCCGAGGGGGGCTACGACTACGGGCCGACGTTCCAGGGCCTGAAGGCGGTATGGACCCGCGACGGCGAAGTGGGCGAGGTGTTCGCGGAGGCCGCGCTGCCGGAGGAGCAGACGGAGGCCGCCGGCCGGTTCGGTATCCACCCGGCGCTGCTGGACGCCGCGTTGCACGCGAGCAACTACTGCCTGCCCGGGGAGCCCGGCAGCCGCATGCTGCTGCCGTTCGCGTGGAACGACATACGCCTGCACGCCACCGGTGCCACGTCGGTGCGCGTGCACGCCCGTTACACCGAGGACGGCGGGCTCTCCGTGGTCCTGGTCGACGCGGCCCGAGGGCTGGTCGCGTCGATCGGTTCGCTGGTTCTGCGGGAGGTCGACGCGGCGCAGCTCGAAGCGCTGACCTCCACGTCGGTGAACGACGCACTCTGGACGGTCACTTGGACGGAACACACCGCCACCACGGACGAGATCCGGTGGGGCACCGTCGGGGACGTCTCACCCGTCCTCGCCGCCGCCGAAGCCCCGGCCTTCGCCGATGTCACAGAGATCGCCACGGCGCCCGCCACCGAGATAGTCACGGAGATCACCGGGGCCGAGGACCGGCCCGCGCTGATCGTCGCCGACACCACCGCGTGGGAGTCGCGGGACGCCGACCCCGGCACGCGGGCGCGCGAGCTGGCCACGCGGGCGCTGGACCTGTTGCAGCGGTGGGTGACGCTGCCTGAGCTGTCGGAAACACGGCTGGCGGTCCTCACGCGCGGTGCGATGGCCGTACACGACTCGGCCGACGTCACCGATCCCGCCGCGGCGGCGATCTGGGGTCTGGTCCGCTCGGCCCAGTCCGAACACCCCGGCCGCGTCCATCTCATCGACACCGATGGCCGCTCGGACCACGCACTGCGCAGCGCACTGCCCACCGCACTCACCCCCGACCAGCCCCAGCTTGCCCTCCGCGACAACACCCTCTGGGCACCGCGGCTCACCGCCGCAGCACCCGTCGGCACACCCGCCCAGCCACTCCCCCTCAATCCCGAGGGCACCGTTCTCATCACCGGCGGCACCGGCACCCTCGGCGCCCTCACCGCCCGCCACCTCATCACCCACCACGGCGCCCGGCACCTGCTGCTCACCAGCCGCCAGGGTCCCGAGGCCCCCGGCGCCACCGAACTCACCACCGAACTCACCGAACTCGGCGCACACGTCCGCATCACCGCCTGCGACACCGCCGACCGCGACCAACTCACCACCACCCTCGCCGACATCCCGGCCGACCACCCCCTCACCGCCGTCATCCACACCGCCGGAACCCTCGACGACGGCACCCTCACCGCACTCACCCCGCACCGCCTCGACACCGTCTTCCGCCCCAAGGTCGACGCCCTCACCCACCTCCACGACCTCACCCGCGACCACGACCTGGCCGCCTTCGTCGTCTACTCCTCCGCCACCGGCACTCTCGGCACCCCCGGTCAGGCCAACTACGCCGCCGCCAACACCTACGCCGACGCCCTCGTCCACCAACGCCACGCCGCCGGGCTTCCCGCCACCTCCCTCGCCTGGGGCCTATGGGAAACCACCAGCGCCCTCACCGCCACCATGAACACCGAGGACCACCGGCGCACCCACCGCGGCGGTGTCGCCCCCCTCACCGACGACGAGGGGCTCGCCCTCCTCGACACGGCCCTCACCGCCACCCACCACCCCCACCTCGTCCCGATCAAGATCAGCCCGGCCTCCCTTCGGGCCGATGACACGGCGCAGCCCGTTCCCCCGCTCCTCCGCCACCTCGTACGGCGCCCCACGCGCCGCACGGCCCACACACCGGCCCCCGCCGACACCCTGTCGCTCACCCAACGGCTCACCGCCCTCGACCAGGGCGAACGGCTACGGCACCTCACCGAGCTCGTCCGCACCGAGGCGGCCGCCGTGCTCGGACACACGACGATCGACAGCATCGGACCGGACCAGCCCTTCCGTGACGTCGGGTTCGACTCCCTCACGGCGGTGGAACTGCGCAACCGCCTCAATACGGCCACGGGACTGCGGCTCCCCGCGACCGTGGTGTTCGACTACCCGACCTCGGCGATCACCGCCGGGTATCTGCGGGACGAGCTGTTCGGCTCGACGGAGGCGGCCCCGGCCGCCGTCACCGGGCCGGGGGCCGACGCGGACGACCCCGTGGTCGTCGTCGGCATGGCCTGCCGGCTCCCCGGACGGGTGACCGACCCGGACGGGTTGTGGCGGCTGGTGGCCGACGGGGAGGACGGCATCGGGGCGTTTCCCACCGACCGCGGTTGGGATCTGGACACGCTGTTCGACCCGGACCCGGACCGGGTGGGCGCGACCTACGTCCGCGAGGGCGGGTTCGTGGCGGGTGCCACCGAGTTCGACGCGGACTTCTTCGGCATCTCCCCGCGTGAGGCCGTGGCGATGGACCCGCAGCAACGGCTGCTGCTGGAGACCGCGTGGGAGACCTTCGAGCAGGCCGGTATCGCCCCGCGGTCGGTGCAGGGCAGTGACACCGGTGTGTTCGCCGGGGCCATCTACCACGACTACGGGACGAACGCCGGTGAGCTGCCCGAGGGCTCCGAGACCTATCTGAGCACGGGCAAATCGGGGAGCGTGGTGTCCGGACGGGTGGCCTACGCACTGGGCCTGACCGGTCCCGCGGTGACGGTCGACACGGCGTGCTCCTCCTCGCTGGTGGCCATCCACTGGGCGGCCAAGGCGGTGCGTGAGGGCGAGTGCTCGATGGCCCTGGCCGGGGGTGTGACGGTGATGTCGACCCCGGACGGGTTCGTGAGCTTCTCGCACCAGCGCGGTCTCGCCCCCGACGGCCGCAGCAAGTCCTTCGGCGAGGGCGCCGACGGCACCACCTTCAGCGAGGGCGTCGGGGTACTGCTGCTGGAACGGCTCTCGGACGCCCGCCGCAACGGCCACGAGGTGCTGGCCGTCATCCGCGGTACGGCGGTCAACCAGGACGGCGCCAGCAACGGCCTCACCGCCCCCAACGGCCCCTCCCAGCAGCGCGTGATCCGGCAGGCACTGGCGAACGCCGGACTGTCGGCCACCGACATCGACGCCGTCGAAGCCCACGGCACCGGCACCGCCCTCGGCGACCCCATCGAAGCCCAGGCCCTCCTGGCCACCTACGGCCAGGACCGCCCCGCCGACCAGCCCCTCTGGCTGGGCTCGCTGAAGTCCAACATCGGCCACACCCAGGCCGCCGCGGGCATCGCGGGTGTCATCAAGATGATCCAGGCCATGCGGCACGGCATGCTGCCCAGGACACTCCACGCCGACGAGCCCACCAGCAAGGTGGACTGGACGTCGGGCGCGGTCTCCCTGCTGACCGAGGCCCGCCCCTGGCCGGAGACCGGCCACCCACGCCGCGCCGGAATCTCCTCCTTCGGCGTCAGCGGCACCAACGCCCACCTCATCCTCGAACAGGCCCCGGAAGACACGGCCGCCCCACCAGAAATCACGGAACCGGAGGCTCCCGGGCTGGTGGCCACGGGCGGCGCGGTGCCGTGGGTGCTGTCCGCCAAGAGCCCCACGGCGCTGCGGGCGCAGGCCGAACGCCTGATCACCCACCTTCACGCCCACCCCGAGACCGACCCGGTGGACCTGGGCTGGTCACTGGCCACCAGCCGCACCGCCCTGGAACACCGCGCGGTCGTCCTCGCCACCGATCTCGACCAGGCGACCGCCGCCCTCACCGCCCTCAGCGAAGGGCAACCGCACCCCAGCCTGGTCACCGGGGAGACCGGCAGCGACGGCAAGACGGTCTTCGTCTTCCCCGGCCAGGGCGCCCAATGGACAGGCATGGGAGCCCAACTCCTCGACACCAGCCCCGTCTTCGCCACCCGCCTCCACGAATGCGCCGACGCCCTGGCCCCCTACACCGACTGGTCACTGATCGACGTCATCACCGGCGCACCCCACGCCCCTTCGCTCGACCGCGTCGACGTCCTGCAGCCCACCACCTTCGCCATCATGATCTCCCTCGCCGCCCTCTGGCAGGCCAACGGCATCCACCCCGACGCCGTCATCGGCCACTCCCAAGGCGAAATCGCCGCCGCCCACATCGCCGGACACCTCACCCTCACCAACGCCGCCAAAATCGTCACCCTCCGCAGCCAGACCATCGCCCACCACCTCACCGGACACGGCGCCATGATGTCCGTCCTCGCCCCCCACACCTGGGTCCAAAAAGCACTCGCCCCCTGGCACGGACACCTATGGATCGCCGCCGTCAACGGCCCCGCCTCCGTATCCGTATCCGGAGACCCCGACGCCCTCGCCGCATTCGGCATCACCCTCTCCAAAGCCAAGGTCCACCGCTGGCAGTTGCCCGGCGTCGACTTCGCCGGACACTCCGGACACGTCAACACCATCAAAAACCAACTACACCAGGTGCTCGACGGCGTCACCGCCTCCCTGGGCCACACCGCCTGGATGTCCACCGTCGACGCCGACTGGGCCGACCCCACACACATCGACCCCCACTACTGGTACCGCAACCTCCGCGACACCGTCCGCTTCGAAGAAGCCACCCGAGCCCTCCTCGCACAGGGCCACCGCGTCTTCATCGAAGTCAGCACCCACCCCGTCCTGACCACCGCCATCCAGGACACCACCGAGACCATCCCCGACACACCCACCATCATCACCGGCACCCTCCGCCGCGACGACGGCGGCCCCGACCGCGTCCTCACGGGGCTGGGAGGGCTGTTCGCGGCCGGGGTGCCGGTGGACTGGGGCGCTCTGTTCGCCGGTACCGGGGCCCGCCGGGTGCCGCTGCCCACGTACGCCTTCCAGCACCGGCACTACTGGCTGGAGCCCGCCAGGACACCGACGCGGGCCGAGACGGCCGACGGCTCCCTGTGGGCGGCCATCGAGGACGGAGACACGCAGACCCTCGCGCGGGATCTCGAGGTGGACGCGGCGGCCCTCGGCACGGTGCTGCCCGCGCTGGCCTCCTGGCGTCGGCGCAGCCGGGAGGATTCCCTCACGGACGCATGGCGGTACCGGATCGGCTGGACCCGGGTGGCCGCGGCCGATCCGCAGTTGTCGGGCCGGTGGCTGGTGCTGGTCCCGGCCGTGCGGGCGGGCTCGGCGCGGGTCCGTGCGGTGCTGGACGGGCTGGCCGCGCGGGGCGCCGAGGTGGTGGCCGCCGAGGTCTCCGAATCCGGCCGGGAGGCGCTGGGCGACCAGGTCAAGTCGGCGGACGGCGGTGCCGGAGTGGTGTCCCTGCTCTCGTGGGACGACCGCGCCGACACCGAGTACGGCACCGTGTCCACGGGCACCGCGGCGACGCTCGCGGCGGCGCAGGCGTTGCGGGACCACGGCGTCACCGCCCCGCTGTGGTGCGTCACCAGTGGCGGGGTCGCGGTGGCCGGTGAGGCGGCCGACCCGGTGCAGTCGGCGGTGTGGGGCTTCGGCGCCGTGCTCGGGCTCGACCACCCGGACACCTTCGGCGGCCTGATCGACCTGCCGGCCGAAGGGGAGGGTGACGAGGAGGCGTTGCCGGACGGGCTGTTCGCGGCGCTGTCGTCCCCGGAGGGGGAGGACCAGCTCGCGGTGCGCGCCGACGGGCTGTTCGCACGCCGGATGGTGCGCGACCGGGACGGCTCCGGCAGTCCCTGGAAGCCGCGCGGCACCGTGCTGGTCACGGGCGGCACCGGCGGGCTCGGTTCGCATGTGGCGCGCTGGCTCGCCACGAGCGGGGCGGACCATGTGGTGCTGCTCAGCAGGCAGGGTGGTGACGCGCCGGGCGCGGCGGAACTGGTGGCGGACCTGGCGGGGGTGGAGGTCACGCTCGCCGCGTGCGATGTGACCGACCGGGACGCCGTGGCCGCGGTGCTGGCGGAGGCGGAGCGAACCCATCCGCTGACCGCGGTGGTGCACACCGCCGGTGCCGGGCTGCCCTCGGCTCCGGTCACCGAGGTGACCGCCGAGGAGTTCGCCGCCGTGACGGGGGCGAAGGTGCGCGGCGCGCTGGTGCTGGACGAGCTCGTCGGCGACCGGGAACTCGACGCGTTCGTGCTGTTCTCCTCCGGCGCCGGTGTCTGGGGCAGCGGCGGGCAGGCCCCGTACTCGGCGGGCAATGCCCTCCTGGACGGGCTGGCGGCCCGGCGGCGGGCGCGCGGGCTGGCGGCCACGTCGGTGGCGTGGGGCGGCTGGGGCGGCGGGCTCGGCATGATCGACGCCGACGGCGGCGACCAGTGGCGCCGTATCGGCATCCTGCCGATGGATCCGGCGCCCGCACTGCGTGCGATGGCGCGGGCCGTGGGCGGTGGTCTGCCGAGTGTGATCGTCGCGGACGTCGACTGGGCGCGGTTCGTACCGGGCTACACCATGGCCCGGGAGCGGCCGCTGCTGCGGCAGTTGCCCGAGGTCGCCGAGATCCTGGCGGCGGACACGCAGGGCGGGGGCGCATCGCAGCGGGAGGTGCTTCTGGGCAGCCTGGCCGGGCTGACCGGCCCGGAGCAGGAGATGTTCCTGACCGACCTGGTGCGGCGTGAGGCGGCGGCCGTGCTCGGGCATGCCGACGGGGACGCGGTGGAGCCGGAGCGTGCGTTCAAGGACACCGGGTTCGACTCGTTGACCGCCGTGGAGCTGCGCAACCGGATCAACGCGGCCACCGGGCTACAGCTCTCCGCCACGGTGGTGTTCGACTATCCGAAGCCGACCACACTGGCGAGGAGGCTGCGTACGGAGTTGGTCCCCGCCGTGAACGGGGACGGGGACGCGAACGGGGGCGTGGACGGGACCGCGGACGCCGGGGCCGCCGGCGCGGAGGGCCGCGAGCGGGAGATCCGGCGGGTGCTGGCTTCGGTGCCGCTGCGCCGCTTCCACGAACTGGGGGTGCTGGACGCGCTGGTGCGCCTCGCGGACTCCGCGGCCGACGACCTGCGCGGTCTGAGCGACCTGAGCGCTCTGGGCACCGGCACGGAGGCGGAGACCTCCGCGCTCGCGGAGCTGGATGCCGACGAGCTGGTGAGCCGGGCGATGCGCGGCACGACCTTCGGAAACGACTGACGCCGCGGTTGCGGAGAGGAGTACACATGGCTGCGTCCCGGGAAGACCTGGTCAAGGCGCTGCGTACCTCGCTGATGGACGCCGAGCGGCTGAAGCGGGAGAACGACCGGCTGATCGCCGAGTCCACCGAACCGGTGGCGATCGTGGCGATGGCGTGCCGGCTGCCGGGTGGGGTGACCGACCCGGAGTCGCTGTGGGAGCTGGTGGACGAGGGGCGGGACGCGATAGGGCCGTTCCCCACGGACCGCGGCTGGGACCTGGAGACGCTGTTCGACGCCGATCCGGACGCCGTGGGCAAGTCCTACGTACGCGAGGCGGGATTCCTGGAGGGGGCGGGCGGGTTCGACGCCGCGTTCTTCGGCATCTCGCCGCGCGAGGCCCTGTCGCTGGACCCGCAGCAGCGGCTGCTGCTGGAGACCGCGTGGGAGACCTTCGAGCGGGCGGGGATGGATCCGCGGTCGGTGGAGGGCCGGGACATCGCGGTGTTCGCCGGGGGCAGCGGCCAGGGGTACGGCGGCGGTCCGGGTGACGCGCCCAAGGGCCTGGAGGGCTATCTGGGGGTCGGCGCGTCCGGCAGTGTCATCTCCGGGCGCGTGTCGTACACGCTCGGGCTGACCGGGCCCGCCGTGACCGTGGACACCGCCTGCTCGTCCTCGCTGGTGGCCGCCCATCTCGCCGTGCAGGCGCTGCGGTCCGGCGAATGTTCCATGGCGCTGGCCGGTGGTGTCGCCGTGATGGGCCGGCCCACCGCCTTCGTCGAGTTCTCCCGGCAGCGTGGCCTGGCGCCCGACGGGCGCTGCAAGTCCTTCGGCGAGGGCGCCGACGGCACCACCTGGTCCGAAGGTGTCGGGCTCGTACTGCTGGAGCGGCTGTCGGACGCCCGCCGCAACGGCCACGAAGTGCTGGCCGTGATCCGTGGCACCGCGGTCAACCAGGACGGCGCCTCCAACGGACTCACCGCGCCCAACGGCCCCTCCCAGGAGCGGGTGATCCGCCAGGCCCTGTCCAACGCCGGGCTGACGGTGGCCGACGTGGACGCGGTCGAGGCACACGGCACCGGCACCGCCCTCGGCGACCCCATCGAAGCCCAGGCCGTTCTCGCCACCTACGGCCGGAACCGCCCGGAGGACCGGCCGCTGTGGCTCGGCTCCCTCAAGTCCAACATCGGCCACGCACAGGCCGCCGCCGGCATCGCCAGTGTCATCAAGACCGTCATGGCCTTACGCCACGGCCGGCTGCCGAAGACCCTCCACGCCGAACAGCCCACCTCCCAGGTGAACTGGACCGCGGGCGCGGTGTCCCTGCTCACCGAGGCGCGGGCGTGGCCGGAGACCGGACACGCCCGCCGCGCCGGGATCTCCTCCTTCGGAGTCAGCGGGACGAACGCCCACGTCATCCTGGAACAGGCCCCTGAGGAAGCCGAGGCGACCGGGGAGAACACCGGCGATCAGGAACCGCCCGTACGCTCGGCGGAGTCCGCCGGCCCCGGTCCGGTCGCCACCGGCCACGTGGTGCCGTGGCTGCTCTCGGGCCATACACAGGAGGCGCTGCGTGCCCAGGCCGCCCGGCTGCTGACCCAGGTGCGGGAGACGCCCGCCGACAACCTGCGGGACGTGGGCTGGTCACTGGCCACCACCCGGACCCGGCTGGACCACCGCGCGGTCGTGCTGTGCGCCGATGCCGAGCAGGCCGTCGCGGGGCTGGCGGCGGTGGCCTCGGGCACGTCCGCCCGGTCGGCGGTCACCGGGTCCGTGGCCTCCGCAAAGGTGGCGGTGCTGTTCACCGGGCAGGGCAGTCAGCGAGCCGGAATGGGCCGCGAACTGCACGGCGACTACCCGGTGTTCACGCGGGCCTTCGACGCCGTGTGCGCCCAGTTCGGCGATCTGCGCGACGGGGACGACAAGGTCTCGCTCGCCGAGGTGGTCTTCGCCGAGGAGGGGTCGGCGACGGCAGCGCTGCTGGACCGGACCGAGTTCACCCAGCCCGCGCTGTTCGCGCTGGAGGTGGCGCTGTTCCGGCTCGTGGAGTCGTGGGGAGTGCGGCCCGCGTATGTGCTGGGCCACTCGATCGGCGAAGTGGCCGCGGCCCATGTGGCCGGGGTCCTGTCCCTGCCGGACGCCTGCACATTGGTACGGGCGCGCGGGCGGCTGATGCAGCAACTCACCGCGACCGGGGCGATGGTCGCAGTGGAGGCGGCCGAGGACGAGGTGGCGCCGCTGCTCGCGGGGAAGGAGCACCAGGTCTCCATCGCCGCGGTCAACGGCCCGGCCTCCGTGGTCGTCTCCGGTGACGAGGACGTGGTCACGGCGGTGGCGGAGACGCTGGCGCGGCAGGGCCGCAAGACCAAGCGGCTCGTGGTTTCGCACGCCTTCCACTCCCCCCACATGGACGGGATGCTGGACGCGTTCCGCGAGGTGGCGTCCCGGCTGGCCTACGCGCCGCCCCGGATGCCCGTGGTGTCGAACCTCACCGGCGCGGTGGCCGATCCCGAGGAGCTGTGTTCCCCCGAGTACTGGGTACGGCATGCGCGTGGCGCGGTGCGGTTCCTCGACGGTGTCCGCACACTGGCCGACGAGGGCGTGCGCACCCATCTGGAACTCGGCCCGGACGGGGTGCTGACCGCGATGGGGCAGGACTGTCTGCCCGAGGCGGACGCGGCGTTCGTGCCGTCCCTGCGTCCGGGCGTCCAGGAGCCCCACGCGGTGCTGGCCGGGCTCGCCGGCCTGTACGTACGGGGTGTGCGGGTGGACTGGGACGCGATGTTCGCCGGGTCCGGCGCCCGGCCCGTCGCCCTTCCCACGTACGCCTTCCAGCACGAGCACTACTGGCTGGAGCGGGCCGCCGGATCCGGCGACGTGGGCGCGGTGGGGCTCGGGGAGGCGGGCCATCCGCTGCTGGGCGCGGTGGTGCAGCTCCCGGAGACGGGCGGTGTGCAGCTCAGCGGGCGGCTGTCGGTACGGTCCCAGCCCTGGCTGGGCGAACACGTCATCTCCGGGGCGGTGCTGGTGCCCGGCACGGCCATGGTGGAACTGGCCGTCCGCGCCGGGGACGAGACCGGCACCCCGGCGCTGGAGGAACTGGTGATCGGGCAGCCGATGGTGCTGCCCGGCGACACCGCCCTGAGCGTCCAGGTCGTCGTGGGCACGGACGAGGGCGGGCGGCGTACGGTCCGGATCTACTCCCGTACCGCCGGGGGCACCGACTGGACCGAACACGCCACCGGCACCCTCGCGGCCCAGGGCCCGGCACCGCTGGACAGGGCCGCGGACGTGTCAGCGGACGGGGTCGGCGTCGAGTGGCCGCCCGCGGAAGCCGAGCCGATCCCGGTGGAGGACTTCTACCGCTCGCTCGTCGACGCCGGTTACGCGTACGGACCGGCGTTCCGCGGGCTCGTCGCCGCGTGGCGCCGGGACGGTGAGATCTTCGGCGATGTGGCGCTGCCGGAGGCGTCCGTGGCGGAGGCCGAACGGTTCGGCATCCACCCGGCGCTGCTGGACGCCGCGCTGCACGCGGGCAGCTTCTGTCTCCCCTCCGACCCGGCGCGGCAGGTGACCCTGCTGCCGTTCGCCTGGAACAACGTGCGTCTGCACGCGGGCGGCGCGTCCGCGGTCCGGGTGCATGTCCGCCCGGTCGGCGACGACGCCTTCTCGGTACGTCTGACCGACGGCTCGGGCCAGACGGTGGCCTCCGTGGACTCGCTCACCCTGCGGGCGGTGGACCCGGCCCACCTTGAGATCGGCACGGCCGATGACGCGCTGTGGACGGTCCGCTGGAGCGAGACCTCCCTGCCGGACGACGCGGTCTCCTGGGCCCCGCTCGGCGATCCGGCCCCCGGTGGCGCCGGGGCCATGAGGGATACCGGAGGCGCAGGGGACATCGGAGGCGCAGGGGGCGCGCTTCCCGACGTCCTCGTGGCCGATACGCGCGCCTGGGCCGAAGACCTCACCGGGCCGCGACCCGCGCGGGCCCGGGAGCTCACCGGCCGCCTGCTGGCGGAGATCCAGCGGTGGGTCGCGGACGACGCGATGGCGGGGACGCGGCTGGCCGTGGTCACGCGCGGCGCGGTCGCGGTGCACGACGACGCCGAGGTCACCGACCCGGCCGCCACCGCGGTCTGGGGCCTGGTCCGCTCGGCCCAGGCCGAACACCCGGGGCGGGTGGCCCTGGTGGATGCCGACGGTGCCTGCGAGGAGCTGCCCGCCGGGGTGTGGTCCGGGGACGAGCCCCAACTGGCGGTGCGCGGTGGCGCCGTGTGGGTGCCACGCCTGGCCCGGGTCGAGCCCGGGCTGCGCGTGCCCGCGCAGCCGTCGTGGCATCTGGACTCGGCCGAGTACGGCACCCTGGAGCATCTGGCGCTGCTGCCCGACGAGGCCGAGCCCGCACCGCTGGAGGCCGGTCAGGTGCGGATCGAGGTCCGCGCCGCCGGGCTCAACTTCCGGGATGTCCTGGTGGCTCTCGGCATGTATCCGGGCCGGTCGGTGATCGGCACGGAGGGCGCCGGTGTGGTGACCGAGGTCGGTCCGGGCGTCGCGGGCCTGGTTGTGGGCGACCGGGTGATGGGGCTGTTCTCCGGCTCGTTCGGGCCGCTGGCCACCGCCGACGCGCATACGGTGGTCCGGATGCCGGAGGGCTGGTCGTTCGGCACGGCGGCCGGGGTGCCGGTGGCCTATCTGACGGCGCTGTACGCGTTGCAGGACCTCGGGAGGGTCCAGCCGGGCGAGACGGTCCTGGTGCACGCCGCCGCGGGCGGTGTGGGCATGGCCGCCGTCCAGCTCGCACAGCACTTCGGCGCCACCGTCCTGGGCACCGCCCACCCCTCCAAGCACCACGCACTCCACCGGCTGGGCGTGCCCGCCGAACGGCTCGCCTCCAGCCGCGACCTCGGCTACGCCGACACCTTCCCCACCGCCGACGTCGTCCTCAACTCCCTCACCGGGGAGCACATCGACGCCTCTCTCGGACTTCTCAACCCCGGCGGCCGGTTCCTGGAGATGGGCAAGACCGACCTGCGGGAGCCCGGCGAGGTCGGGGCGCGGCATCCGGAGGTCACCTACCGGGCGTTCGACCTCGGCGGGGAGGCCCCCGCGAAGCGGGTGCGGGAGTTGCTGCACCAGTTGGTGGAGCTGTTCGAGGCGGGCCGGATCGAGCCGCTGCCGGTGCGGCAGTGGGACATCACCCGCGCCCCCGAGGCGTTCCGCTGGATGAGCCAGGGGCGGCACACCGGCAAGATCGTGCTCACCCTCCCCCGCGCCCTGGATCCGGCCGGCACCGTCCTGGTCACCGGTGGCACGGGCACCCTCGGCGCCACCGCCGCCCGCCACCTCGTCACCCAGCACGACGCACGCCATCTGCTGCTGGTCGGCCGACGGGGACCGGACGCGCCCGGCGCCACAGACCTCACCACCGAACTCACCGAACTCGGCGCCACCGTTCGCATCATCGCCTGCGACACCGCCGACCGCGACCAACTCGCCACCGTCCTCGCCGACATCCCGGCCGACCATCCGCTCACCGCCGTGGTCCACACGGCCGGGACGCTCGACGACGGCATCCTCACCGCACTCACCCCGGACCGACTCGACACCGTCTTCCGCCCCAAGGTCGACGCCGTCACCCACCTCCACGACCTCACCCGCCACCAGGACCTGGCGGCGTTCGTGGTGTACTCGTCGGCCGCGGGAGTCCTCGGCGGGCCCGGCCAGGGCAACTACTCCGCCGCCAACGCCTATCTGGACGGCCTCGCACAGTGGCGGCGTGCGCACGGGCTCCCCGCCACCTCGCTGGCGTGGGGCATGTGGGCGCAGACCAGTGGCATGACGGCCGGGCTCGGCTCCGGCGATCTGCACCGGGTGCGGCGTGGCGGCATCGTCGGGCTGTCCACGGCGGAGGCGCTGGACCTGTTCGACCGGTCGGTGGCGTCCGGGCTGTCCCTGCTGGTGCCGTTGCGGTTCGACCTCGCCGCCCTCGGTGCGGAGGCCGCGGAACCGCCGCCGCTGCTGCGGGGTCTGGTCCGGCCAACCCGGCGTACGGCCCGGCCGGTGCCGAAGGCCGGTGAGGGCGGCCTCGCCGAACGGCTGGCCGGGCTGTCGGCGTCCGAACAGGAGCGTCTACTCACCGAGTTGATCCGCGAAGAGGCCGCTTCGGTGCTCGGGTTCCCGACCGTCGACCCGATCGGGCCGGAGCAGGCGTTCCGCGACATGGGGTTCGACTCGCTGACCGCGGTGGAGCTGCGCAACCGCCTCAACACGGCCACCGGGCTACGGCTGCCCGCGACGCTGGTCTTCGATCACCCGACCCCCTTGGCCATCGCCGAGTTCCTGCGCGATCAACTGGGCGGGCGCGCGGTCGAGGCCACGCCCGGCCCGGCCCGGCGCGACCGGTCCGCTCCGGACGGGGCCGAGGATCCGGTCGTCGTGGTCGGCATGGGCTGCCGCCTGCCCGGCGACGTCCGCACCCCCGAGGACCTGTGGCGGCTGGTCGCCGCCGGAACAGACGCGATCGGCCCGTTCCCGCAGGACCGGGGCTGGGATCTGGCCGGGCTGTTCGACTCCGACCCGGACGCCCAGGGCAAGTCCTACGTACGCGAGGGCGGATTCCTCACCGACGCCGGCGGCTTCGACGCCACCTTCTTCGGCATCTCCCCGCGCGAGGCCCTGTCGATGGACCCGCAACAGCGCGTTCTGCTGGAGACCGCGTGGGAGACCCTGGAACGCTCCGGGATCGTTCCCACGTCACTGCGCGGACAGGAGGTCGGGGTCTTCGTCGGGGCCAGCGGCCAGGGGTACGGCACCGGTCCGGGCGCGGCGCCGGAAGGCTTGGAGGGCTATCTCGGGGTAGGGGGTGCGACGAGCGTGGCGTCGGGCCGGGTGTCGTACACCTTCGGCCTGACCGGTCCGGCGGTCACGGTGGACACGGCGTGCTCCTCCTCGCTGGTGGCCCTCCACCTCGCCGCACAAGCCCTGCGCTCCGGCGAATGCACGATGGCACTCGCCGGCGGTGTCGCCGTCATGGGCCAGCCTGGTGCCTTCGTCGAGTTCTCGCGCCAGCGCGGTCTCGCGTCCGACGGCCGCTGCAAGTCCTTCGGTGAGGGCGCAGATGGCACCAACTGGTCCGAAGGTGCGGGTCTTGTGCTGCTGGAACGGCTCTCCGACGCCCGCCGCAACGGCCACGAGGTACTGGCCGTGATCCGGGGCACGGCGGTGAACCAGGACGGGGCGAGCAACGGCCTCACCGCGCCGAACGGGCCGTCCCAGCAGCGGGTGATACGGCAGGCGCTGGTGAACGCCGGGCTGACGGCGGCCGATGTGGACGCGGTCGAGGCACACGGCACCGGCACCGCCCTCGGCGACCCCATCGAGGCCCAGGCACTCCTGGCCACCTACGGTCAGGACCGGCCGGGGGACGAGCCCGTGTGGCTCGGTTCGCTGAAGTCCAACATCGGCCACACCCAAGCAGCCGCAGGCATATCCAGCGTCATCAAGATGGTGCTGGCGATGCGGCAGGGCACGCTTCCCCGGTCCCTGCACGCCGACGACCCCACCACGCAGGTGGACTGGACGTCGGGCGCGGTGTCCCTGCTGACCGAGGCGCGGCCCTGGCCGGAGACAGGACATCTACGCCGCGCCGGGATCTCCTCCTTCGGCGTCAGCGGGACGAACGCACACGTGATCCTGGAGCAGGCTACGGAAGGCGCCGCACCGCAGGTGGACGAGGCCAGCGACACCCCTGGTCTGGTCGCCACCGGCGGGATCGCGCCCTGGGTCCTGTCGGCCAAGACCCCCACGGCCCTGCGGGCTCAGGCCCAACGGCTTCTGGACCACCTCGAATCCGGGGTGAACGGCCGCCCCCTCGACATCGGCTGGTCCCTGGCCACCACCCGCACCCTCCACGACCACCGCGCCATCATCCTCACCGGCACCAGCGCCGAGGGCGGTGAGGCTACGTCCGCCCTCACCGCCCTCGCGACCGGACAACCGCATCCCCGCCTCACCACCGGCCACGCCACCACCCAGGGCAAGACCGTGTTCGTTTTCCCGGGGCAGGGGTCGCAGTGGGTGGGGATGGGGGCACGGCTCCTCAACACTTCCCCAGTCTTCGCGGCTCGCCTGCGCGAGTGCGCTGATGCCCTGGCCCCGTATACCGACTGGTCGCTGATCGATGTCATCACCGGTGCGCCCGACGCCCCTTCGCTCGACCGCGTCGACGTCGTACAGCCCGCCACCTTCGCCGTCGTCGTCTCCCTCGCCACACTCTGGCAATCCACCGGCATCCACCCCGACGCCGTCATCGGCCACTCCCAAGGCGAAATCGCCGCCGCCTGCGCCGCCGGACACCTCACCCTCACCAACGCCGCCAAAATCGTCGCCCTCCGCAGCCAGACCATCGCCCACCACCTCGCCGGACACGGCGGCATGATGTCCCTCGCCACCCCCGCCGACACCCTCGACCTCACCAACTGGCACGGCAAACTCTGGATCGCCGCACACAACAGCCCCAACGCCACCGTCATCGCAGGCGACACCGACGCCCTCCACGAACTCCACACCCACTACACCGACCAAGGCATCAGAGCCCGCATCATCCCCGTCGACTACGCCTCCCACACCGGACACGTCGACACCATCAAGAACGAACTCCACCAGACCCTGGCCCACACCACCACCGAGCCCGGCACCATCCCCTGGCTCTCCACCGTCGACGGGGAGTGGATCGAACCCAACACGATCGACAGCGGCTACTGGTACCGCAACCTCCGCCAGACCGTGCAGTTCCACACCGCCATCACCACCCTCGCCGACCAGGGCTACCGCACCTACATCGAAATCAGCCCCCACCCCGTCCTCACCACCGCCATCCAAGAAACCCTCGAAAACACCAACACCCCCAACACCACCATCACCGGCACCCTCCGCCGCGACGACGACACCCCCACCCGCTTCCTCACCAACCTCGCCGAACTATCCACCAGGGGAACACCCCTGGACTGGACCACCCTCTTCACGGGCACCCAACCCACCCGCGTCCCCCTCCCCACCTACCCCTTCCAGCAGGAGACGTTCTGGCTGGACCGCAACGGCCCGGGCGATGTCCGTGCCGTCGGCCTGGAGGACACCGGCCATCCACTGGTCGGGGCCGTGGTGAGCGTGCCCGACACCGACGGTGTGCTGCTCACCGGACGGCTCTCCCTGCGCACCCACCCCTGGCTGGCCGACCATGCCGTCTCCGGCACCGTCTTGCTTCCCGGTACGGCGATGGTGGAGCTGGCGGTGCGGGCCGGAGACGAGGCGGAGGCCCGCGTACTGGAGGAGTTGGTCATCAGTCGGCCGATGGCGGTGCCGGACGAGGGAACACTGCACGTCCAGGTACTGGTCGGTGGCGAGGAAGGCGGGCGCCGCAAGGTCGGCGTCTACTCCCGCCCCGAGGGCACACGGCAGTGGACCGAACACGCCACCGGCACACTGCTGACCGGGGGAACCGCCACCCCAGCGGCCACGGCAGCGCATCCGTGGCCGCCCGAGGGGGCGGAACCGGTCGACCTCGATGGGTTCTACGGGCAACTGGCCGAGGCGGGGTACGAGTACGGCCCGGCGTTCCGCGGCCTGAGCGCGGTGTGGAAGCGGGACGACGAGGTGTTCGCCGAGGTGGCCGTGCCGGAGGACCAGACCGCGGTCGCCGGCCGGTTCGGCATCCATCCGGCGTTGCTGGACGCCACTCTGCACGCCGGGAACTTCTGCTTCGAGTCCGGCGGCGACCGGCCCACGATGCTGCCGTTCGCCTGGACCGATGTGCGGCTCCACGCCGTGGGCGCCACCGCTGTACGGGTGCGGGCGACGGCGTCCGGCGCGGACGGGCTGTGCGTGCAGATCACCGATCCGCACGGACTGCCGGTCGCCACCATCGGCTCGCTCCAGCTCCGGGAGACCACGCCCGAGCAGTTGCAGTCCCTCTCCGCCGCCTCAGGTGGCAATGGCCTGTGGGCGGTCGAATGGGCCGAATGCGGGCTCGACGGCACGACGGAAACACAGTGGGCCACACTCGGAGAGAATCAACTCCCGGATTCCCCGCCGCACTATGCCGATGTTTCCCAGGTCGTGGAGACGGGAGCGCCGCCCACGGCACTCGTCGCCGACGTGTCCGCCTGGGCTCCCGAAAACACCGGGTCGCCCATCGACCGCACCCACGCGCTCTGTGCCCAGGTTCTCGATCTGCTGCGGCAATGGGTGGACCGGCCCGAGCTGACGGACACCCGACTGGTGATTCTCACCCGCGGTGCCATGGCGGTCCACGACACCGCCGAGGTCACGGATCCGGCCGCCGCCGCGGTCTGGGGCCTCGTCCGCTCGGCCCAGTCCGAACACCCCGGCCGGATCCAGCTCATCGACATCGACGAGCACTCCCACCGCACCCTGCCCACGGCCCTCAATGCCACCGACCAACCGCAACTCGCCCTCCGCGACGCCACCGCCTACACCCCCCACCTGACCCCCGCGCCCACCCCGACACCCGAGCCCCTCACCCTCGCCCCCGAGGGAACCGTCCTCATCACCGGCGGCACCGGCACCCTCGGCACCCTCACCGCCCGCCACCTCGTCACCCACCACAAGGCACGCAACCTCCTTCTGGTCAGCCGCCAGGGACCCGACGGCCCCGGCGCGGCCCGGCTCGGCGAGGAGCTGACCCAGCTCGGCGCCCACATCCGCATCGCCTCCTGCGACGTCGCCGACCGCGACCAACTCGCCGCCCTCCTCGCCGACATCCCTGCCGACCAGCCCCTCACCGCCGTCATCCACACCGCCGGCGCCCTCGACGACGCCCTGCTCACCGACCTCACCCCGGAACGCCTGGGCACCGTCTTCCGCCCCAAGGTCGACGCCCTCACCCATCTCCACGACCTCACCCGCGACCACGACCTCGCGGCCTTCGTCGTCTACTCCTCCGCCACCGGCGCGCTCGGCACCCCCGGTCAGGCCAACTACGCCGCCGCCAACACCTACGCCGACGCGCTCGCCCAGCAGCGCCACGCCGCCGGGCTCCCCGCCACCTCCCTCGCCTGGGGCCTATGGGAAACCACCAGCGCCCTCACTGCCGGGATGTCCACCACCCATCAGCAGCGCACCCGCCACAGCGGCGTCATCCCCCTGACCGACGCCGAGGGCATGCGCCTCCTCGACACCGCGCTCGCCACCCACCAGCCCCACCTCATCCCCCTCAAGCTCGATCGCACCGCCCTCCAGAACAACGCCGCTCCCCACACCCTCCCGCCCCTGCTGCGCACCCTGGCGCAAAGCCACCACCGCCCCACCGCCCACACCACCCCCCGGACCGCCACCGCCCCGCCCCTCCCCGAACAACTCGCCTCCCTCGACCCGGGCCAGCGACTCCAGCACCTCACCGCATTCGTCCGGGCCGAAGCCGCGGCCGTCCTCGGACACGCCACTCCGGACGCGGTGGGGCCGGACGATCCGCTCTTCGAGATCGGGTTCGACTCCCTGACCGCGGTGGAACTGCGCAACCGCCTCAACGCGGCCACGGGCCTGCAGCTCCCGGCGGCGTTGCTGTTCGACCACCCCACCCCGGCGATGGCCGCCGAGCACCTCCAGGAACAGCTCGCGCGGAACCACGCCGCCTGAGACGGACAACGAACGTCCCCGGCCGCCGTGGCGGCCGGGGACGCGGCCGCAGTGCGCTCCCCCGCCCTCCTCACCAGGCCGCCACCGTACGCCGTGCAACATGACTGGTCCCTTCCCCCGCTTTCTTTGGGAGAAGGGACCAGTTGCATTGACCGGCTTTACGGCCCGGCGGCCGTCGCTCGTTACGTGTCCGAGGTGACGCTCTCCCCGGTCCGGGCCGCGCGGCGGCGCTCGTCGCCCGCCTTGATCAGGGCGTACCTGATGGCCAGTGCCGCCGCGTTGACCGCGTGCAGCGCCTCCTGGGCCGCGGTGTCCGGCTGTTCCTGTCCGGTGGCGGCGGCCGAGGTGGACTGTGCGGCCTCCAGGCAGGCGACGCACGCCTCCACGAGGGCGTCCGGCCGCCCGCCGGCCCGGCCCAGCTCCGTCAGCAGCCGGGTGATCTCCCGATGCGCTTCGCTGATCGGATCAGCCACCGTCGGGTTCACCGCTGTCGGGTCCACCGCTGTCGGGGCCCCCACCATCGGGCCGGCCACCCTCGGCTCCGCCGCCATCGGGTCAACGCCCCCGCGCACCGTCGTCCGCGGGCCCGTGGCCCGTCGGGAGGTCCCCGGCCGGGGCCAGAGTGAGGAACCGCTGCTCCCACAGGGCGAACACCTCGGTGGCCAGTGCCTCCGACAGCCCGCCCACGGTCTTGGCCAGATCGCCGAGGGTGGTGGTGCCGTCGACCGCGCCGAGCAGTTCGTACAGCTCGGGCGAGACCTTCGCGGACGGGCCGCCGTCGTAGTCGAGGTGGATCTCGTGGGTCTTCGCTCCCGCCGAGGCGTCCGGACCGGCCGTCCTGCGCTCGACCAGCCGGGTCACCGGGCGGAAGCGCGGCACCAGAACGCCCAGGTCGGGTGAGGGTTTGCCGCGTACCAGGCAGTCCTCCACCACCAGAACGTCCAGGTCGGTGGTCAGGAAGCTGGTGACCACGTCGTCGAGGCTCTGCACGATGGGTTCGGCGTTGTTGTTGAAGGAGGTGTTGAGAAGCACGGGGGTGCCGGTCAGTTCGCCGAACCGCCGCACCAGGCGGTGGAACCGCTCGCCCGACTCGGTGGAGACGACCTGTACCCGGGCGGTGCCGTCCACGTGGGTGACCGCGCCGAGTTCCGTGCGCCGCTCCGGCAGCACCGGCACCACGAAGGACATGAACTCGTGGTTGCCGTCCGCGCCGGCGAGGTCGAAGTAGTCGCGGGCGGCTTCGGCGGTGACCACCGGGGCGAACGGCCGGAAGCCCTCGCGCTTCTTCACCATCGCGTTGATGCGGGTCCGGTTCTCCTCGGGGCGTGCGTCCGCGACGATGCTGCGGTGGCCCAGGGCACGGGGGCCGAACTCGGAGCGGCCGTACGCCCAGCCGAGCACCTGTCCCTCGGCGAGGAGTCCGGCCGCGGTCTCCACGGCGTCGTCCGGGAACTTCACATCGATCAGTGGCGCCCAGTCGGCCAGCCGTGCCCTGATCTGCTCCCGGCCGCCCATTGCCGGGCCGAGGCTCGCGCTGAGCAGCCGCTTCCTCGGCCGCTCCAGCGTGCCAAGGCTGGCCGCCGCGGCGTAGGCGGCGCCCTCGCCCGCGCCCGCGTCGTGCGAGGCGGGGTGCACGAACACCTCGTCGAAGAGCCCGGACCCCAGGATCAGCCCGTTGAGGCTGGAGTTGTGGGCGACGCCACCGCCGAAGCACAGGCGGGAGTGGCCGCTGGTCTTCGCCCAGTATTCGAGGATGTGCAGCACGATCTTCTCGACCGTCTCCTGGAGCGCGGCGGCGAAGTCGCGGTGCGCTTGGGTGAACGGCTCGCCCTTGCGGCGCGGCCGGAAGCCCTCGGCGTAGAACAGCGGGCTGACCAGGTTCGGCACCATGATGTTGCCGTGCAGCTCGTACTCGCCGTTGTCCTGGAGGGTGTAGAGCTTGGCGAAGGTGTCGCGGTAGGTCTCCGGGTTGCCCCAGGGGGCCAGGCCCATCACCTTGTACTCGTCGCCGAAGCCGTAGCCGAGCAGATAGGTGGCGTTCAGGTAGAGCCCGCCGAGCGACTTGGGGACCGGGTAGTCGGCCAGCTTCTCCAATTGCGTGCCCTCGGCGTGGTAGACGGTGCCGGAGTGCAGTTCGCCACGGCCGTCCAGCACCAGGACCAGTGCGGAGTCCATGCCGGAGTGCAGATACGAGGAGTACGCGTGCGCCTCGTGGTGCGGCACGTACACCAGCTTCTCGTCCGGCAGGTCCCAGCCCAGGCCCTCCTTCAGCCGCTGCCGGATCAGCTCCCGGGAGTAGCGCAGGGGTGCCCGCGGATATTCGGTGTAGAGGTGGTTGAGGACGGTGTCGATGTGGTTCTCGGGAAAGTAGTAGCCCACCGCGTCGACGTCCTCGGGCCGCGCACCGGCCAGCGCCAGGCACTCACGCACCGCGTTGAGGGGAAATTTGGTTGTCTTCTTGATCCGGTTGAGCCGCTCCTCCTCCACGGCGGCCACGAGTTCGCCGTCGCGGATCAAAGAAGCCGCCGAGTCGTGAAAGAACACCTCGCCGAGCTGCGGCACCACATCGGTGTCCGCGGCGGAGAAGTTGCCGTTGAGCCCGAGCACAAGCACAGTGATCACCCAAACCAGTCGGAGGCGAACGCGAGGATGCGGGGCGGAAGACGCCCGCCGGTCACCGGGAGCGCGGCAGCGCCGCGTCGGCGAGCTCAGGCGCCGTCAGCCGCAGCGTCGTCGGGGCCGGCTGGAACGTGGGGATGAGGTGGAGGCGTTCGACCCCCTCCTCGTCGGGGACCGCGAGGGCGGCGGTGCACGCGCAGGTGGTGTCGGCGAACCCGGCGAAGCGGTAGGCGACCTCCATCATCCGGTTGCGATCGGTCCGCCGGAAATCGGCGGCCAGGTGCACCCCGGCCCGCGCCGCCTGATCGGCCAGCCAGTTCAGCAGGGTGGACCCGGCGCCGTAGGAGACCACCCGGCAGGAGGTGGCGAGCAGTTTCAGATGCCACACCGCGGGGTGCCGTTCCAGCAGCACGATGCCGACGGCGCCGTGCGGGCCGAACCGGTCGGCCATCGTGATGACCAGCACCTCGTGTGAGGGGTCGGTGAGCAGTCCGCGCAGTACGGAGTCGGCGTAGTGCACACCGGTGGCGTTCATCTGGCTGGTGCGCAGGGTCAGTTCCTCGACCCGGGACAGCTCCCGCTCCGTGGCGCGGGAGATGCCCATCCGTATGTCCAGGGTGCGCAGGAAGTCCTCGTCGGGGCCGCTGAACTCGGCCCGCTCGGCGTCACGGCGGAACCCGGACTGGTACATGTTCCGGCGCTGCCGCGAGTCCACGGTGACCACGGCGGGGCTGAACTCGGGCAGCCCGGTGAGCCCGGCCAGGTCCTCGGCCGCGTAGCAGCGCACCTCGGGGAGCCGGTAGGTGACCTCGGCCCGTTCGGCGGGCTGGTCGTCGACGAACGCCATGGCGCGGTCGGCGAAGTTCAGCCGATCGGCGATGGCGCGTACCGATGCGGACTTGGGGCCCCAGCCGATGTGCGGCAGTACGAAGTACTCGGCGAGGCCCAGCGCCTCCAGGCGCCCCCAGGCGTGGTCGTGGTCGTTCTTGCTGGCGATCGACTGGAGAATGCCGCGTTCGTCGAGGGTGGTGATGACATCGCGCACCCACTCGAACGGCAGCACCTCGCCGTCTTCGAGCAGGGTGCCGCGCCACAGTGTGTTGTCCAGGTCCCAGACGAGACATTTGACGGCCGTCGGCGGCTCGCTCACGGGCTTCCCCTCCGTCATGCTTGCGCCTTCTTCCGCATGTGCTGGGCGAGGACGAGCTGGCAGATCTCGCTGGTGCCCTCGATGACTTCCATCAGCTTCGCGTCGCGGTAGGCCCGGGCCACCACATGGCCGTCGGAGGCCGCGGCCGACGCCAGGAGCTGTACGGCGCGTGCCGCGCCCTCGGCCGCCTCGCGGGACGCGACGTACTTCGCGTGCACCGCGTCGACCGCCATGTCGGGCGAGCCGGTGTCCCAGGAGGCGCTGGCGTGTTCGCAGGCCCGGGTGGCGTGCCGCTCCGCGACGTACAGCTCGGCCAGGTGCCGGGCCACGAGCTGGTGCTCGGCGAGTCTGCGGCCGGACTGTTCCCGGGTGGCGGTGTGCGTGGCGGCGGCGTCCAGGCAGGCGCGCAGGATGCCGACGCACCCCCACGCCACGGACATGCGCCCGTAGGTGAGCGCCGCGGTGGTCGCCAGGGGCAGCGGCAGTCCGGTGCCACCGAGTACGTGGCCGGCGGGTACGCGGACCGCGTTCAGGGTGATGTCCGCGTGGCCGGCGGCGCGGCAGCCCAGCGGGTCCGGCACCCGCGTGACGCTGACTCCGGGGGCCTGGGCGGGCACGACCACGGCCGCGGCGCCGCCACGGTACTTCCCGAACACCACCAGCAGATCGGCGTAGTGCGCGGCGGTGATCCACACCTTGCGCCCGGTGACGACCACGTGTGTGCCGTCGTCGGCGATCTCGGTCTCCATCGCCGCCAGGTCGCTGCCCGCCCCGGGCTCGCTGAATCCGACCGCCGCCAGGTCACCGGAGGTCAGCCGGGGCAGAAAGGTGCCCCACTGCTCCGCGCCGCCCAGCCGCCGTACGGTCCATGCCGCCATGCCCTGGGACGTCATCACGCTGCGCAGCGAGCTGCAGCGGGCGCCGACCGCCGCGGTGAGCTCCCCGTTGGCACGGCTGTCCAGTCCGGTGCCGCCGTGCTCGGCGCCGACCTGTGCGCACAGCACACCGGAGGCGCCGAGTTTGACCAGGAGGTCGCGGGGCAGCTCCCCGGCCAGGTCCCAGGCGTCGGCCCGGTCCCCGATCAACCCGCTGACCAGCTCCGTATGGCTGGTGGCGGCGTCGGTCACGGCTGTGCCCCGCGCAGTCGCAGGACCATCGCGGTCATCGCGTTGACCGTGCGGAAGTTGTCCAGCGCCAGGTCGGGGCCGGTGATCACCACGTCGAAGGTCGACTCCAGGTGCACGACCAGCTCCATGGCGAACATCGAGGACACGGCGCCGGTGCTGAACAGGTCGGTGTCCGGGTCCCAGGTCTGCTTGGTGCGCTGTTCGAGGAACTGCTGCACCTCCTGCGCCACCGTCTCGGCGGTGTGGCTGCCCGGCTCGGATGAGATGGTCACGCCAGTTCCTTCCCGTATGCGTAGAACCCGCGGCCCGACTTGCGGCCCAGGTGGCCGTCGCGGACCTTCTTCAGCAGCAGTTCGCATGGCGCGCACCGCGAGTCGCCGGTGCGTATCTGCAGCACGCGCAGCGAGTCGGCGAGGTTGTCCAGGCCGATCAGGTCCGCGGTGCGCAGCGGCCCGGTGCGGTGGCCCAGACAGTCCCGCATGAGTACGTCCACGGCCTCCACCGTCGCCGTGCCCTCCTGCACCACCCGGATCGCGTCGTTGATCATCGGGTGCAGCACCCGGCTGGTGACGAACCCCGGCCCGTCGCCGACGACGACCGGCTTGCGCTCCAGCGCACGCAGCAGATCCGTCACGGCGGTCATCACCGCTTCCCCGGTACGGGGGCCGCGGATCACCTCCACCGTGGGGATCAGATACGGCGGGTTCATGAAGTGGGTGCCGACCAGCCGTGCCGGATCGGCGATATGACCGGCCAGTTCGTCGATCGGGATGGAGGAGGTGTTCGAGATCAGCGGCACCCGCGCTCCGGTGAGCCCGGCGACCGCTTCGAGCACCTTGGCCTTGGTGGGGGTGTCCTCGGTGACGGCCTCCACCACGGCGGTGGCGTTCCGGCCGTCGGCCAGGGACGCGGTGACCGTCAGCTCGCCCTGCGGGCGGCCGGCCGGCAGGGCTCCCATGAGCTGGGCCATGCGGAGCCGTTCGGTGACCGCGGCCCGTGTTCGGCCGGCCTTGGCCTCGTCCACCTCGACGACCGTCACCGGGATTCCATGCCCGACGGCGAGAGAGGTGATTCCCAGTCCCATCGTTCCTGCGCCCAGCACCGTGAGCCGCGGCGCTTCCGCATCTCCGCTCATCAATCGCCTCCGCAGCGCGTTGTGAACAACGTGCCGACCATGACACGCGCTTCCGCGTTCACGGTATTCTCCGGGCGGTCACACAAATCCCCTAAGGATCCCCCCTATACCCCCCTCAGCCGGAATATGAGTACCAGCATTCTGAAAGACGCCATTGCGCGGCGCGTCGACGGATTCTTAGCATGGGCCGCATTGCCTTTCCCTGAACCTTCCCTTTTCAGCTTTGCGGGGTGCGGAAATCCGATGGCTCAGCAAGTCGACGTGACCGAAGAAATTCTCGGATATGTCCGGGAACTGTCCCTGCGCGATGACGAGATTCTGGCCGGGCTGCGGGCGGAGACCGCGGGTCTGCCCGCCGCCCAGGCCATGCAGGTGATGCCCGAGGAGGGCCAGCTCCTCGGGCTGCTGGTGAGGCTCGTCGGCGCCCGTTCGGTGTTGGAGATCGGCACCTTCACCGGTTACAGCACGCTGTGCATGGCGCGGGCCCTGCCGGCCGACGGCACGCTGGTGACCTGCGACATCACGGCGAAGTGGCCGGGGCTCGGCCGCCCGTTCTGGGAGCGCGCCGACGTGGCGGACCGCATCGACGTGCGCATCGGTGACGCGAAGGAGACACTGGCCGGACTGCGGCGGGAGGGCCGGGAGTTCGACCTGGTCTTCATCGACGCGGACAAGACCGGTTATGCGCACTATTACGAGGAGTCGCTGGCGATGCTCCGGCGTGGCGGGCTCATCGTCCTGGACAACACCCTCTTCTTCGGCCGGGTGACCGACCCCGCCGCGCAGGACGCCGACACGGCCGCCCTGCGCGAGGTCAACAAGCTGCTCCGGGAGGATGGCCGCGTCGAGATCAGCATGCTCACCGTGGGAGACGGCATCACGCTCGCGGTCAAGCGCTGACTCCGCGACTGAGCGGCTGAACGTCTGAGGGTCTGCGCGGCTGAACGTCTGAACGTCTGACGGCCATGTTCCGGGGCCCTCCCGGGACATGGCCGTCCGCGCGCGGCTCCGCTGTCAGGCGCGCGGCGCCGCCGTCACGCCAACTCCATCCGGTCGACGTACAGTTCGGTGGGCAGTTGCTCCCGGTGCTTGATGTCCAGCTTGCGGAACACCCGGGTCAGATGCTGCTCCACCGTGCTGGCCGTGACGTACAGCTTCCCGGCGATCTCCCGGTTGGTGTAGCCCATGGCGGCCAGCGACGCGACACGCCGTTCGGAGTGCGTCAGCCGCTCGATCGCGGTGTCCGACTTCGGCGTTGGTGCGGTGGCATCGTGCTGGTTGTCGGCCGGCAGCCACTCCTCGTACAGCGACGCCGCGTCGCACATCTTCGCCACATGCCAGGCCCGGCGCATGGTCCGGCGGGCCTGCTTCTTCTCGCCGAGCGCGTGGTACGCCTGGCTGAGGTCCCACAGCGTGCGGGCCAGCTCGTACTTGTCCTCCTGCTCGGTGAACAGGCCCACCGCCTCGTTGAGCAACTGCGGCCGCCGCTTCGCCGAACTGGTGGCCGCCAGAAGACGCAACGACTGCCCGCGGGCCCGGGCGCCGTCCGTGTGCGGACGGCTGAGCTGCTGATACACCAGGATCCGGGCCTGGTCGTGGTTGCCCTGCGCGAGCCATGCCTCCGCCGCCCCGATCCGCCACGGCACCGGGTCGCAGCCGCTGCTCAGCCCCCAGTCGGTGAGCAGTTCGCCGCACAGCAGGAAGTCCGCGAGCGCGGCCTGGTGCCGGCCCGCCGCCAGGAAGTAGTGGCCGCGCGCGTACAGGTAGTGGAGCCCGTAGGAGCTTTTGAACATGGCGTTGGGTACGGTCTGCGCGACATGGAACCCCGCCTCCTCGTGCCGCCCCATCCGCGTACACGCCAGGATGAGGGCGCCGAGCGGCAGCCCGATCGCGACGCCCCAAGCCCCGGGGGAGGCGTGGGTGAGGGCGGCGCGGGACTGCTCCGCGGCCTCGGCGAGGTCACCGCGGCGCAGCGCGATCTCCGACCTGGCCGCCGACAGCACCGCCTGCCGCATCGGGACGTGCGGTCCCCCACCGGTCTCGCCGAGCGCACCCTCGCACCAGGCGGACGCCAGGTCGTTCCGGCCGCCGTAGACCAGGGCGAGCAGGGCGAACAGCCCCGCCTGTTCGTGGCATGCCGGGTCGTGTCCGAGCTGCAGTTCGCGCAGCACCTCCTCGGCCCGGCGGACGGTGTGATGGCTCTGCCCGCCGGTGAGCACGTCGGCCAGAACCGTGCCGGCCCGGGGCCACACCGCCGCCCGTGTCGCCGCGGAGCCACCGTGGTGGGCCGGGGCCACCCGCCGCTCCGCCAGCCAGGGATAAGTGCAGGTGAGTGCCGCCTCGATGGCATGGAGCTGGTCCGTGGCCGCGGGGTCCTCGCGCAGGTGGGCGAGCAGCCCCTCCACCTCGCTCAGCCCTCCCTTCCACAGGAGCTGCATGAGCAGGGTGACGCTGTCGGGGAGGCCGAGCCGGCCGGCGCGGACGGCGCCGTACAGCGGTGCGTGGTGCCGAGTGGCGGTGGACGGATTGATCTTCCATTCCGCCTCGGCGAGCTTCGCCTGCAAGACGGCGCGGCGCTCTTCGTGCGGGCATTGCTCGAAGGACTGCTCCAGTAAGTCGACGGCGATGGACGCCTCTTCGCCCACCGCCACCTGCTCGGCCACCTCCAGAAGCACCTCCGCCGACCACGAGTCGGGGATCTGCCCGGCCCGCACCAGATGACGGGCGATCGTGGTGGCTGGCCTGCCCTGGTCGTGCAGCAGCCGCGCGGCCCGCTGGTGCAGGGTCCTGCGCGCCTGCGCCGGCATGTCGTTGAGCACGCTCAACCGGGCCGCCTCCTGCCGGAACTCGCCCTCGTCCATCAGCCCGGCGCCGGTCAGCGCCGCAAGCACCTGGCTGATGGGCTCGGGCTCGTGTCCGGTCATCCAGGCGAGGTCGGCGGCGGGCAGGGCGGAGCCCACCACGGCCAGCGCGCGCACCACGTCCAGGAAGATCGGCTCATTGCGGTGCAGGCAGCTCAGGAAGGACTGGCCGTAGCCGGTCTGGCGGGCCTCGCCGTGCTCGCGGTAGTCGGACAGCAGAGTGTGCAGCAGCAGCCGGTTGCCACCGGTGGCGGCGCAGATGTCGCCGACGTGGCGGCGCGCGGTCTCCCCCAGCTCCGCCACGACCACTTCGGCCACCTGGCCGGGGGCAAGCGGGCCCAGGCCGATGCGGCGCAGGTGCTGGGCGCGCAGCAGTTCGTAGCGGAGCGGCAGGGACGAGGGCAGGCTCAAATCGTCGGTGAATACGGCCGCGATGCGCGTCGAGTCCAGGCGCCGTACCAGTTGCAGGAGGAAGTGGGCGGAGGCCGGGTCGCTGTGCCGCACGTCGTCCACGGCGAGGAGCAGCGGCGTGTGTTCCGCGTGGTCGATCAGCGAGGTGCACAGCCGGTGGCACAGCCGGGCGATCTCGGCCTGGTCCACCGGATCGCCGGCCCCGTGGAGGATGTCCGGCAGCCCCGGTACCTCGGGCGGCCCGCCCGGTGACTTCCAGGCGCCGCGGGCCAATTGCGAGACGACGCCGAAGGGAAGGTCCCGCTCGCTGGGGGAACACGTCGCCGTGACGGCGAGATAGCCGGCCTCCGAGGCTCGCTCGGCGAACGACCGGAGCAGGGTCGTCTTCCCGCATGCCAGCGGTCCGTCCACGAGAAGAGCCTGCCCGGGCCGCACCAAAGAGTCACCGAATGGATGTCCGAGGTGCACCGCGGTATTCAATACCCCGCCCAGCGGACGGGAATTCGGCTCGCTATTCACCGGCATGGCATAGCTGTAGGGCATGGTGATGGTCCCCGATCGAGGTCGACGGAATGCGGACTCGCGGCCCTTGAGTCAGACCAAATTGTTGATCGGGACACGATTCCATCAGCACGCCCCTGCCGGCCTCAACCCCTACCGGAACCTCCGCCCCCTAACCCGCCCCACCACATCTCGTTCTCTTCTTCGCGCCGTTCAGTTATCCGTGGCGGGCGCCGCACGGTCAACCCCCTATCGACTCCGTGCGCCCCTAAAACGTATGCGGAGAAACATCTGAAACGTCCCGGTGGCTCGGATACCGTGGCGTATCACCACGCGGGCTTGCGGGGCATCGCCGCGAGGGTGGCGCTGACGGTGTCCTCGGGTATCCCGCGTGCCAGTCCGGGCCCCTCGGGGCCGTCCAGGACGAACGTCAGCCCGTCGGTGGCCTTCTTGTCCAGGCGCATCAGCTCCACCAGCTCGGACACGCAGACATCCGGGGGCAGTCCGGTCGGCAGGCCGTAGCGGGCGACGACGTCATGGTGCTCGGCGGCCCGTTCCGGGCCGATGCGCCCCAGCGCGCCCGCGAGCCGGCCGGCGAAGACCGTGCCGATGGCCACGCCCTCGCCGTGCCGCAGCGCGAACCCGGTGGCACGTTCCAGCGCATGCCCCAAGGTGTGTCCGTAGTTGAGGAGGTGGCGCAGGCCCGAGTCGCGTTCGTCCGCGGCGACGATGCCCGCCTTGAGCGTCACACTGGCCGAGATCTGGTCGAGCAGCGGCAGCCCGTCGAGATCGGGCGCGCCGATGAAGTGGCAGCGGGCGATCTCACCGAGGCCGTTGCGCCACTCCCGTTCGGGCAGGGTTTTCAGGTGCTCGAGGTCGCAGAGCACGGCCGCGGGTTGCCAGTAGGCGCCGACCAGGTTCTTGCCCTCGGGCAGATTCACCGCGGTCTTTCCGCCGACGCTCGCGTCCACCTGGGCGAGCAGCGAGGTCGGCACGTGTACGACCGGTGTGCCGCGGTGGTAGAGGGCGGCGGCCAGGCCCACCGTGTCGGTCGTGGTGCCGCCGCCGCAGGACACCACCACATCCGAGCGGGTCAGTCGGAATCCGACGAACCGGCGGCACAGGTCCGTCACGGCGGCCAGGTCCTTGGCCTCCTCCCCGTCGCGGGCGGGTACGACGAGCGAGGGCACTCCTGGGTCGGGGGTCTGCTCGGCGGGCCGCGCGGTGACCACCACCGCCCTGCGCGCGCCGAGGGCGGCCACCACCTGTGGGAGCAGCCGCTGCACACCGTGGCCGATGTGAACGGTGTAGGAGCGGTCGGCCAGCCCGACGGTGACCTGCCGGGCAGGGGAAGCGGAGTGGGCGGCCGGAGTGGAAGTCGACGTGGTCAAGACTGCCTTCCCATCGCTGACGCGGCCCCGGCGAGAACCCGTCTCGCCGGGGCCGGAATCGGGTGCGGAGCCCTTTCAGTCCTCGACCGCGATCGCGGCGGCGGGGCACAGGAACGACGCTTCGGCGACGCTGTCGCGCAGCGCGAGTGGCGGCCGCGCATCCAGCAGGACCACGGTCCCGTCCTCCTCCCGCTGGTCGAAAACCTCCGGCGCCGCCAGCGCGCAATGCCCGGCCGCGCAGCACTTCCCCTGATCCACCGAGACCTTCACCATCGTGTTCCCCTCATCATCCTTCTGTCATCCGTTCCGCGGTCACCAGGCGACGGGCACACGGGCGACGCCGAAGTTCATCGACTCGTACAGAAACGCCAGGTCGTCGAACGGGGCCTCCAGGCGCAGCGTGGGCAGTCGGCGCAGCAGGGTCTCCAGAGCGATCTGGAGCTCGACCCGGGCGAGGGTCTGCCCCAGGCACTGGTGCACGCCAAAGCCGAACGCGACATGCTCGCGGGCGTTGGACCGGCTCAGGTCCAGTTCGTGGGCGTCCGCGAAGTGGGGGTCGCGGTTGGCGCTGGGCAGATTGATGATCACCCCTTCACCGGCCGGGATGAGCACGCCGCCGACCTCGACGTCCTCGACGGCCACCCGTCCGGTGCCTTCCTGGACGATCGTGATGTACCGGAGCAGTTCGTCCACCGCGTTGCCCATCAGCCCGGCATCCGCCCGCAGCCGGGCGAGCTGGTCGGGGTGGCTCAGCAACAGGACGGTGGACAGGGCGATCATGTTGGCGGTGGTCTCGTGTCCGGCCAGCAGCAGCACCAGGGCGGTGGCGACCACCTGCTGCTGGGTGAGCCCGCCCGTCGGCTCCTGGTCGACGATGAGCCGGCTGAGGAGGTCGTCTCCCGGGTCGGCGCGCTTGGCCGCGCACATCCGGCTGACGTAGTCCACCATGACGCCGAGCGCGGTGCCCATCTCCTCGGCCGACGCGGTGAAGTCCATGACGCCCTGCGACGCCTGCTGGAACTCCGCGAAGTCGGCGTCCGAGACCCCCAGCATCACGCCGATCACCTGGGACGGCAGGGGGAAGGCGAAGTCGGCCACCAGATCGGCCGGCGGGCCCTGGGCGATCAGCCGGTCCAGGAGGCCGTCGACGATGCCCTGGATCATCGGCCGCATCGCCTCGGTGCGCCGGATGGTGAAGTTCGCGGTGAGCATGCGGCGGATCCGGGCGTGCTCCGGATCGTCCATCCTCCCGAGGTTGAACACCTCGGCCGGCACCTCGAACTTCACGAAGCGGGGCATCGCCTTGTGCGTGCCGTCGGCGCTGAACCTGCTGTCGCCGAGCGCGGCCCGCGCCTCGTGATAGCCGGTGACGAGAAACGGGGTGCTGCCGTCCCACATCCGCACCCGCGTGACGGCGGACCGCTCGCGCAGCTCCTCGTATCCCGGCGGGGGTGAGAACGGGCATGCAGCAGCCCGCAATTCGGGGTAGTCGCGTATCTCGTCCATGCCTGTCCGTCCCGTCAGTCGCTTCGTCGCCACCACTGCGCCGCCCTACGGATGGACAAGTCTGGTCCGCGCACCGGGTCCCCACTCCCCTAACCACTCCCCTATGCCCCCTTGGCTTGGGGGCAGGTATCCCCCGCGCCTCGGCGGCAGGACGCTCAGCAGGAGGACGATCCGGTGGCTCCGATGAGCTGCCACAGGCGACGCGACAGCTCCTGCCGATTTCCGACGGAGAGCTTGCGGTAGATGCGGGTCAGATGCTGCTCCACGGTGCTGACCGTGATGTAGAGGCTCTTGGCGATCTGCCGGTTCGACATCCCCGACGCGGCCAGTGTCGCCACGCGCCACTCTGCCTCCGAGAGAACGGGCTGCTCCGCCCCTTCGGCCGATGCGCCGGGGTCTCGCTCCTCGGGCTCCCCGGCGTCCCGGGCAGCTTCCGACTGCCGAGCGTCCGCGGGGCTCTCGGCGCCGTCCACGACGAGGTCCCTGCGGCTCTCGTGCTGGGCGCTGATCCCGCACTCGTCCATCAGCTTCTGCACCTCATGCCAGGTGCCGCGCGCCTGTTGGGTTTCCCCGGTGCTGAGGAAGTCCTGGCTGAGCTCGGCGAGCGTACGGGCGAGTTCGAAACGGTCGCCGTGCTGGCGCAGACACTTGGCGGACTGGTAGAGGAGCAGCCTGCGCTTGTCCGGGTCCTCGGCCATGGCCAGAACGCGCAGCGCTCGGCCACGGGTGCTCAAGGGGCGGTCGGGCGAGAGCTTGAGTTCTTCCAGGGCGAGTCTTTTGGCCTCCGCCGGCTCCTGGACATGCAGATACGCCTCGGCGGCGTCGATGCGCCAGGGCGCCAGGTCGCCGAAGTCGACGGGCCACTGGTCCATCAGCATCCCGCTCACCATGAAATCGTTCAGTGCGGCGTAGGGGCGGTTGGTGGCCAGGCAGTACTGTCCGCGAGCCCGGAGGTACTCCAATCCCACAACGCTGTCGAACATTTCCTTCGGCACCCAGTAA
The DNA here is from genome assembly GCF_000147815.2 of Streptomyces violaceusniger Tu 4113. NCBI lineage: Bacteria > Bacillati > Actinomycetota > Actinomycetes > Kitasatosporales > Streptomycetaceae > Streptomyces > Streptomyces violaceusniger. The sequence continues at coordinate 6,752,197 of NC_015957.1, forward strand.
TGCAGATATCGCTGGGCCTCATCGAGTTTTCCGATGGCGGTGTGGGCCGCCACCAGAACGGAGAGCGGTAATCCGATGGCGACGCCCCAGCCGCGCGGGGGGATGGACTTCAGCGCGGTGCCGGCGAGTTCGATGGCCGAGGTGAAGTCCCCATGGCGGCATCTGATGTAGGCGCGCATGGAGAGGGCGACGGCGCCGGGCGTCTTCATGTTCAGCTTGTCGGCCGCGGTGAAAAGCGCGCCGCACAGCCGGTCCGCCGTTTCCGCTTCTCCTCGTGCGGCCAGTGCCCAGACCATCCGGCAGGCGTATGCGTACGCGAACCAGAAGTGGTTGGAAGGCGACAACAGATGCATGGCATCGGGAGAGAAGTCCGCCACCTGCCGGGGATCCTGGAAATGCCCGATTTCCATGCCCAGTTCGCCGACGGAGAGCTGCAGACCGTGCTCCAGGTTGGCCGCCCACAGTCCATCGACTTCCCCGTCCGAGGGAGCCTGGTCGGGGAAGTCATGAATCAAGGTGGGTTTGAGGAAGGTGGCCCACTGTCGGGTCACCCGCAGAGCGGCCATGCTGGACGCATTATCGGTGTCACCACCGCCCGACAGCCACTTGAAGGCTTCTTCCCCGTCGCTGAACCGGCCGAACCAGAGCACCATGAAGAGCAGGAAGCACAGATATTGCTCGGGGATGTCCGCGGGGAATTCCTCCCGTATCGCGTCCATCAGGCGGTCGAGTTCGGGTTCGGCGGTCGCCGGGTTGCTGGACCATAACGCGCCGACCAGCGCCATGAGAATGTCCAGGTGCTCCCGCCGGCCGAGGTCCGCACGGGCGGCGAGCCGCAGGCCGGCGATCGCTTCCTCCGTACGGCCGTGGTCGAGATTCTTCTGGGCCGCGTGCCAGAGCACGGTGACGCCTTTTTGGTCGGGCGTTTTATCGGCGATGACCAGGAGTTCCGCCACCGCGATCGGGTCGGCCCCGTCGGCATACAGAAGTTCGGCCGCTTTCGCGCTGAGGCGGGCCCGGTCCTCCGCCCGCAGCGTCTCCAGCGTGACGTACCGCGCCGCGGGGTGCCGGAAACGTCCGTCCTCCAGCAGTCCCGCGGAGTTCATGACGGTGATGGCCCGGGCCGCGCGTTCCTGGCCGCATGCGAGCAGATGGGCCACCCGCCACGGGCTGCCGTACCGGTCCAGCACCGCGAGGGCCTGTGCCACCTGGAGCAACGCCGGATGGGATAACAGGCACCCGCGATAGGTCTCCTGGAACTCCGCGGCGACGGTGACAGTTGTCTCCGACCCGCCCGGAGCGGCTTGGAGATGGTCCCACAGCAGGGCCTTGACCAGCCGTGGATTGCCACCGCTGACGGCGTGGCAGGAGGCGCGGATCCGGTCGGCCAGGTCGGCGTCGCTGTGCCGCTCCAGCAGGTGCCCGACCCCGGATTCCGGAAGTGGATCGATCTTGATCTTGTAGAGCTCGGGGAAGCTGTGCGTCCCGGCACACAACTGATGCGTCTGCCCGCTGGTCATCACGACGAGCGTGCGGGTGCGGGAGGCATGCCTGGCGATATGCAGAAGGCACATGAGGGAGGGGTAGTCGGCATGCTCGGCATCGTCAACCGCGATGATCAGTTGCTTGCCGCCCGCGATACGGTGCAGCACATCGGATATTTCACGGACCAGGCTTCTCAGCATGCCGGGTTCGGCTTCCGAATACCGCTCTCCGGCAGACCTCCAGCGCGCCACGACGTCCAATTCACCCGTGAACGCGGACGACCAGATAAGCTGTTCCACTATGTTGAACGGGACGGCGGTGTCGTCCGCGAATCCGGACGCCATAAGGCAGACCGCACCCGACTCGGCCGCCTGTTCCTTCAGACTTCCCAATAAGGAGGTCTTTCCGACACCGGGCCCGCCGGTCACTTGGAGAAGCCCGCCGTTGCCCCGCGCTGCCGTGTCGAGGACGTCGCGAAGCTCGAATTGATGATCTGTCAGTCCCATACTCATCAGTCCTCGCTGTGGGGGTGTGCGTCTGAGCGATGAGTTGATCTCCGCAGTCATCCCACCCTGCGGAAGAAGGCTTCTCTGACGAGACAGATGACCGCTGCGCCGACGGCGGCTGATTCCCTGATCTGGATCACCTCCGGTGGGAGCCCATGTTCTTGACGTTCATACAAGCAGAGTCACAACCGGAGCGAAACCTTCCACCGATCATGATGAGCACGGTTTCCGACCCCCGTGCGAACGTGCCTGACTGAGCGGGCGGCCTCGTCCACGCACCCCGAGAAGGGCGGGACGCCGCCGGTGCCGACGCGCGGGAGAAAGGCGATGTGCGGCATGCCGACGCGAATGCACCTCAGACTCTGAACCGGTTATGGACCCGGCGGTATTCCTACCCCTGCGCAAAGCTGGTGGTTTACCAGCAGCCGCCCCGGCCGGTCGCCGCTCCGCGCCCGTCCCAGCGGGCTCCGGAGCGGCAAGTGCCCCACCTGCGGCCATCCCCCGGTTGCCTCAAAATCATGTCGCGTACCATTCCCGGCAACCTCCTCGCCCCTCAGCAGATAATGTCTGCCCCGACTCCTCGCGGAGATACGGGGATTGACCCCTATATGATCACCGCGACAGCGCGACCATAAACGGCCGCCACCCCATGATTCCCCTAAACTCTTCGCCGTGATTTGGCCGGGATTTATCTGCCTGCAAAACGGCCGAAACGGGTGCGCCATGGACCGACCCCGGGGCCGCACCCGCGGCATACGATGCCGGAAGTCCTGACTCCTGGCCGCATCAGAGACGAGGGAGCGTGAGCTATGACCGTCAAGGGCGCGTTGTTCGACTTCTCCGGGACGCTGTTCCGAATCGAGTCCGCCGAGTCCTGGCTCCGTACCGTGCTGGAGCGGAGCGCGACCGCGGTCCCGGACGAGGAGGTCGTACGGTACGCGCGGAGCCTGGAGGAGGCCGGTGCGCTGCCCGGCGGCGCCCCGCCGCGAGCGGTGCCGCCGCACCTGGAGGAGGTGTGGGCTGTCCGGGACCGCGGCGCCGAGCTGCATCGGGCCGCCTTCACCGGTATGGCCCGCGAGGTGCCGCTGCCCCGCCCCGAGCTCTACGACGCCCTCTATGACCGCCATATGGAGCCCGCGGCCTGGCGGCCCTACCTCGACGCCCCCGAGGTGCTGGGCGAGCTGCGCCGGCGCGGGGTGCGGATCGCGGTGGTCAGCAACATCGGCTGGGACCTGCGCCCGGTCTTCCGCGCCCACGGCCTGGACCCGCTGGTGGACGCCTACGCGCTCTCGTACGAGCACGGGGTGCAGAAGCCGGACCCGAGGCTGTTCCAGGCCGCGTGCGACGCGCTGGGCGTGGCCCCGGGCGACGCGGTGATGGTGGGCGACGACCGCCGGGCGGACGCGGGAGCGGCGGCCCTGGGCTGCCGGGTCCACCTGGTGGACCATCTCCCGGTGGACCGGCGTCCGGACGCCCTGCGCGCGGTTCTCGGCCTGCTGCCGGACGCCGCCACGGCCCCCTAGTCCCCGCGGGACGAAGCCCGAAAGGGATCCCACCGGGCGAACCCACCGGTTCGGGCGATCCCCCCATGCCGCCCGAACCGGCGGAGACATACGGCCGCCCTCGAAGGATCGGCGGACAACCGAACGTCGCCTGAGTATATTGGCTGACAGCCAGCCAACGCAGGAGTTTCAGCATGGTTCCCCGAAGTCCGTCGGTCAATGAGGAGTTGCGCCGCCGATCCCGAGCCCGTCTGCTACAAGCGACGGTCGAGCTGATCGACGAGCACGGCTACGAGGCGACCACCCTCGCTCATATCGCCGACCGGGCCGGAGCGGCCCGCGGTCTGATCTCGTACTACTTCCCGGGCAAGCGGCAGCTACTGCAGACGGCCGTCCACCGGCTGATGCACATGGAGCTGGCCCGGGGGCTCGAGCGGGAGCCGCGTCCGGAGGGCGAGGAGACCGGGCGGGAGGTGATGGCGCGGGCGATCGACGCGATCCTGGGGCTGGCCCGGGACCGGCCGCGGCTGATGCGGACGCATATGGCCGGGATCCTCACGGCCGAGGGCTTCATCCAGTGCCCCGAGCAGCAGCGGCTGGCCGGTCTGCTGCGGGACACCGTCACGCGGTACGGCTCCGAGGACCCCGAGACCGACTACCGGCTGCTGCGCGCCCTGCTGATGGGCGCGGTGGTCGCGGTGCTGCTGCCGGGCGCGCCGATGCCGCCCGAGCGGCTGCGGGCGGAGCTGTTCCACCGCTACGGACTGGACTGGGAGCTCGGGCTCCCGCCGGGCGAGGAGCCGCCCGACGGGAGCCGGATGAGCACGCTGGAGTGAACGGACGGGCACTCAGCGGTAGTCGGGCTGCGTCTGCGTGTTCAGCTCGCGCAGCCGGACCGACGCGGCGCTGTCGGTGCGCCGGTCCTGGATCTTCAGGACATCGAAGCCCTTCTCGATGTCGTTGGAGTAGATGTAGCCGTTGTAGTAGTACGCGGACCAGGAGCCGCCGGTGACGAGCGTGTCGCTGGAGAGCGGCCCGCGCTCGAAGTAGCCGATCTCCTTGGGCCTGTCGGAGTCGGTGAAGTCCCAGACGGAGACGCCGCCCTGGTACCACGCCTGGACCATGATGTCGCGGCCCTTGGCCGGGATCAGCGAGCCGTTGTGGGCGACGCAGTTCTCGGTGTCGGCCTGGTGGCGCGGGATCTTGTAGTAGCTCCGGAAGACCAGCTTGCGCTTGTCGCCCTTGCCGACGATGTCGTAGATGCCGTCGGCGCCGCGGTCCTGGCCCACCTCGGTGTTGCAGGTCGCGGCGACGCCGCCGCCCAGCTCATCGGTGAACACGACCTTGGTACCGCGCTCGTTGAAGGTCGCCGAGTGCCAGAAGGCGAAGTTGACGTTGTCCTCGACCCGGTCGATGACCCTCGGCTTCGCGGGGTCGGCAATGTCGAGCAGGACGCCGTCGCCCATGCACGCGCCCGCCGCCAGCTTCAGCTTGGGGAACGTGGTGAGGTCATGGCAGCCGGTGGTCTGCGAGACGCCGGGGTTGGCAGGCCCGCCGGGGTTTCCGCCGTCCGGGAAGAGCACGGGGAAGTCGATGACCGCGGCCTTCTCGGGCGCCTTACGGGGCACCTTGATGACGGAGATGCCGTCATGCGGGGGCTGGCAGTCCGGGAAGGTGGCGCTGGGCGCGTACGAGGAGACGTAGATGTACACGTCCTTGCGCTCGGGCACCAGGGTGTGGGTGTGCGACCCACAGGAGGTCTCGACGGCGGCGACGTACTGCGGGTTCCGCTTGTCGCTGATGTCGAAGACCTTCATGCCCTCCCAGGAGGACTTCTCGGTCGCGGGCTGGGTGGTGCTGGTGCAGGAGTTGTCGCTGCGCGAGGAGTCGGTGGAGAGGAAGAGCAGGTCTCCTGAGACCGACACATCGTTCTGCGAGCCCGGGCAGAGCACCTGGCTCACCATCTTCGGGCTCTTCGGCCGGCTGATGTCGTAGATGACAAAGCCGTCGTAGTTGCCCGCGAAGGCGTACTTGCCCTGGAAGGCCAGGTCGGTGTTGATGCCCTTGAGGTCCTGCTTGGGGATGTTGATGAGGTGGCTGACATTGTCGCTGTGGACCACCTGGTCCACGCCGGGGATGTCGCCGTTCTCGATTGCGGCCCTGGCTTCCGACTGCTGACCCTGCGTCACCCGCTCCTTGTGCGGGGCGTCACCGGGGTCGGGCGTCGCGGCCGCCGGGCCCGCGGCCAGCAAGGTGGCCACCAGACCGAAGGCGGCCGCGGCCGCGCCGAGATATCTGCGCCGCTGCGGAGGTCTTTCCCACGGCTTCACTGCGTCCTCCCTTTGTCGCCGCCCCCGTTCGGAGTTGAACGGTTGACGGACCGGGGGAAGTATCGCTCTATCCATGTACGCCACAACAGGTAGCAACATGTTCGTAAAGAGAATTTCCCAACGCACCCGGATCGGTCCCGCCGCTGACGTGCTAAGACGGTCTGCGGATCCCAATCGCCCCAGGAGGCCACGGTGTTGAACCGCCGTACGACGCTTCACACCGCATCCCTCGCGGCCGCCGTGGCGGCGGCCCTGGCACTCGTCCTGACCGGCTGTGACGCGCAGAGCGGCGGCGGGGCCGACGCCGGAAAGGGCCAGGACGGGAAGCCCGCGGTGATCGCGCCGGGCAAGCCCGGCGAGGCGGCGAAGAAGCTGTCGGCCGAGGAGGCGGCGAAGGCGGGGGACGACGACTCCCCCAACACGGCCGACCGCTCCTACGTCCGCATGATGATCGAGCACCATGCGCAGGCCCTGGTGATGACCGACCTCGCCACCGACCGGGCCGGGTCGGCGAAGGTCAAGCGGCTCGCGGAGCGCATCGCGGCCGGGCAGAAGCCGGAGATCGAGGCGATGCGCGGCTGGCAGAAGACCAACGGCGGCGCTCCGAAGGGCGACGACAGCGCCCATGAGGGCCATGACGCGAAGATGCCGGGAATGGCCACCGCTGCCGAGCTCGAGCGGCTGCGCGACGCCGAGGGCGCCGACTTCGACGCGCTCTTCCTCAAGCTGATGATCGCCCATCACCGGGGCGCGGTCTCCATGGCCACGGATGTGCTGGCCCAGGGGAACAACATCCGGGTGGAGGAGATGGCGGGCGATGTGATCGCGCAGCAGAGCAGCGAGATCCGGCGGATGCTGCAGATGTCGTAGGCGGATAGCAGTAGGCAGATATTCGTAGGCGGCTCCCGTACAGGGATGTAAAGGGACGTACAGGGGCGTACGGGGCCGTCGGGCCGGGTCTCGTCGAGCCGGGCTCGCGGCGCGGTCGCGGGCCCGTGGACCGGTGGCCGGGAGGCGTCATCCGGGCCGGTCCCCCGGCGCGTAGTACCGGACACGGCGCCCCGCCGGGTGGGATGCTGGAGACATCCTGCGGAAGGGGCTCCTTCGTGCTTCGCGTCGCGGTCGTCGGATCCGGGCCGAGTGGGGTGTACGCCGCCCAAGCGCTCGTCCAGCAGCAGGCTGTCCCCGAGGTGTCGGTGCATGTGCTGGACCGGCTGCCCTGTCCGTACGGGCTGGTGCGCTACGGTGTCGCGCCCGACCACGAGAAGATCAAGTCGCTGCAGCACACGCTGCGCGCGGTCCTGGAGCATCCGCGGGTCAGCTTTCTCGGCCATGTGCATGTGGGCCCGCCCCCGCTGGTGCCCGAGCGGCTGCTGGAGCTCTACCACGCGGTGGTCTACTGCGTGGGGGCGGCGACCGACCGGCGGCTCGGCGTTCCCGGCGAGGAGATGGCGGGCAGCTTCTCCGCGACCGACTTCGTCTCCTGGTACAGCGCCCATCCCGACGCGACCGGCGACGCCTTCGCACTCGGGGCGGACTCCGCCGTCGTCGTCGGGGTGGGCAATGTCGCGGTGGACGTGGCGCGCATCCTGGCCCGCGGAGCGGAGGAGCTGCGGCCCACCGATGTGCCGCACGCCGCCCTCGGCGCGCTGTCCGAGAGCCGGGTCTCGGACATCCATATGGTCGGCAGGCGCGGGCCGTCGCAGGCGAAGTTCACCACCAAGGAGCTGCGTGAACTGGGCTCGCTGACCGGCGCGGAGGTGCTGGTGCGCCCCGAGGAGCTGGCGCTGGACCCGGGGTACGAGGACCCCTCGGGGCTGCCGGCGGTCAACCGGCGCAATGTCGAGGTGCTGCGCGACTGGGCGCGGCGCCCGCCCGTGGGCCGGCCGCGCCGGATCCATCTGCGGTTCTTCCTGCGGCCGGTGGCGCTGCTTGGCGAGGGCGCGGTGCGTGCGGTGCGCTTCGAGCGGACCGCGCCGGACGGGCGCGGCGGGGTGGCGGGCACCGGGGTTTTCGAGGACATCGAGGCGCCGCTGGTGCTGCGGTCGGTGGGCTATCGGGGTGTGCCGCTGCCGGGGCTGCCGTTCGACGAGGAGCGCGGCACGGTCCCCAACGCGGCGGGGCGGGTGCTGCGCGGCGGCGAGCCCTCGTCCGGGGAGTACGTGGCGGGGTGGATCAAGCGCGGGCCGACCGGAGTGATCGGCACCAACCGGCCGTGTGCGAAGGAGACCGTGGCCTCGCTGCTGGCCGACGCGGAGGCGCTCGCGGCCCGCCCGGTGGCGGCGGATCCGCTGCGGGCGCTGCGCGAGGCGGGGGTGGAGCCGGTGGAGTGGACCGGCTGGCTGCGGATCGAGGCGGCCGAGGAGGCGCTCGGGGCGGCGCTGGGGCGTACGAAGGTGAAGATTCCGGACTGGATGGGGCTGCTGGGCGCGGCGCGCGAGCAGGAGTGAACCGGGCGGGGTGCTGGTCGGGCCCTGCCTGCGGTCCCCGGGTCGGCGCTGTCAGAGGGGTTGACACACGGCGGCAACGCCCCTGAAATCAACAGATTGTTGAAGCCTTCTACGGTTGCGTCACCTTGATCCGACGCCCATCCCGTCGCTCATCCTGTCGCCGCGCGAGGAGCCGCCATGACGTCCGTACGTCCTCCCGTGTCCATACGCCATCCCGTGGACGAGGTGCCGCCGCCCGGCCGGCTCGCCGCCTTCGGACTGCAGCATGTGCTGGCCATGTACGCGGGCGCGGTGGCCGTGCCGCTGATCGTCGGTGGCACGATGAAGCTGTCCCCCGCCGATCTGGCGTATCTCATCAACGCCGATCTGCTGCTGTGCGGTATCGCCACGGTCCTGCAGTGCGTGGGGCTGTGGCGGTTCGGCGTCCGGCTGCCGATCATGCAGGGCTGCACCTTCGCGGCGGTCACCCCGATGGTGCTGATCGGCACCGAGGGCGGCGGGCTGCGCGCGATCTACGGTTCGGTGATCGTGGCCGGGGTGGCGATGATCCTGCTGGCGCCGGTCTTCGGGCGGCTGCTGCGGTTCTTCCCGCCGCTGGTGACCGGCACGGTGATACTGATCATCGGCCTGTCGCTGCTGCCGGTCGCGGGCAACTGGGCGGCGGGCGGCCAGGGCGCGGCGGACTTCGGCGCGCCGAAGAACCTGGGCCTGGCCGCCGGGGTGCTGGTCGTGGTCCTGGCCGTCCAGCGCTTCGCGCCCGGCTTCCTGAGCCGGGTCGCGGTGCTGGTGGGGATCGTGGCCGGGACGGCGGCCGCGATACCGCTGGGCTTCACCGACTTCTCCGGGGTGGGCGATGCCGACTGGGTCGGCGTCTCCACCCCGTTCCATTTCGGCTCCCCCACGTTCGAGACGCCCGCCGTTGCGTCCATGCTGGTCGTCGCGCTGGTGACGATGGCCGAGACCACGGGCGACTTCATCGCGGTGGGCGAGATGACCGGGCGCCCGGTCGACCGGCGGCGGCTGGCGGACGGACTGCGCGCGGACGGCACCGCGACCGTGCTCGGCGGGGTCTTCAACACCTTCCCGTACACCGCCTTCGCACAGAACGTCGGCCTGGTGGGGATGACCCGGGTGCGCAGCCGCTGGGTGGTGGCGGCCGCGGGCGGCATGCTGGTGCTGCTCGGGCTGGCCCCGAAGCTGGGCGCGGTGGTGGCCGCGATCCCGGCCCCGGTGCTGGGCGGGGCGGGTCTGGTGATGTTCGGTACGGTCGCGGCGAGCGGGCTGCGCACGCTGGCCGGGGTGGACTTCCGGGACAACCACAACCTCACCATGGTCGCGGTGTCGGTCGCCGTGGGGCTGCTGCCGGTCGGCGTACCGGGGATCTACAAGGAGTTCCCGAACTGGTTCCAGACGGTGATGGACAGCGGGATCAGCGCCGGGTGCGTCACCGCGATCGCGCTCAATCTGCTCTTCAACCACCTGCCGGGCGGGCGGGCTTCAGCCCCGGTCGCCGCCGAGGCGCCCCTCCTGGAGGGCCGCGGCGGCGAGGACGCTGTCGAGCAGACCAGGGAACAGCGCGTCTAGGTCCTCCCGGCGCAGCGCGTTCATCTTGGCGGTGCCCCGGTAGATCTGGTGGATCACCCCGGATTCGCGCAGCACCCGGAAGTGGTGGGTGGTGGTGGACTTGCTGACCGGCAGGTCGATGACCGAGCAGGTCAGCTCGGCGGACTCCTCGGCGAGCGTCCGCACCACCCGCATCCGCATGGGGTCGGAGAGCGCGTGCAGCACATCCTCGAGGCGGATCGCCTCGCGCCGTGGGTGCTCCAGCGAGCGCCCCGTCGCCTGTGGCTGGGGCCCGGTCGACGTGGTCTGCGTCTGCACGGCTGCTCCTCATCGCCTCGTTCCGTGACCCCAGTGTAGTTTGACGATCGCCGTACTACTCCAGGCCAACAGGAACGGGGGCGATCCGGCTCTACCGGACCGCGCGGTGGTACTGGTCCGGGTTGCGCACCTGACCGCCCAGTTCGGTCGCCGCGCGGCGGGCGAAGTAGGGGTCCCGGAGCAGCTCGCGGCCCAGCAGGACGGCGTCCGCCTCACCGTTGGTGACGATCTTCTCGGCCTGCTCCGCCTCGGTGATCAGCCCGACCGCGGCCACCGGCAGCCCGGTCTCCCGGCGCACCCGCTCGGCGAACCGCACCTGGTAGCCCGGCCCCGTCGGAATGCGCACACCGGCGGCGTTGCCACCGCTGGAGACGTCGAGAAGGTCCACTCCATGGTCCTTCAGCAGGGCGGCGAGCCGGACGGTGTCCTCCGGGGTCCAGCCGTTCTCCTCCAGCCAGTCGGTGGCCGAGATACGGAAGAACAGCGGCAGGTCCTCCGGCCAGACCGCGCGGACCGCGTCGACGACCTCCAGGGCGAAGCGGACGCGGTTCTCGAAGGAGCCGCCATAGCCGTCGGTGCGGTGGTTGCTGTGCGGGGAGAGGAACTCGCCGATGAGGTAGCCATGGGCGCCATGGACCTCGGCCACCTCGAAACCGGCCGCGAGCGCGCGCCGGGCGGCGTCCGCGAACTGGCGGATGATCTCGCCGATCCGCTCCACGGACAGCTCGTCCGGCACCGGGTGACCCTCGTCGAACGGAATCGGGCTCGGCGCCAGCGTCCGCCAGCTCCCCTGGTCGGCATCGAGCGGCGCACCGCCCCTCCAGGGGGCGTCGGTGGACGCCTTACGGCCGGCATGGGCGAGCTGGATGCCCGGGACGGTGCCCTGTCCCTTGAGGAAGCCGACGAGCTTGCGGAACGCCTCGACCTGCGTGTCGTTCCAGATGCCGAGGTCTCCGGGGGTGATGCGGCCCTCGGGGGAGACGGCCGTCGCCTCGACCAGAATCAGCCCGGTGCCACCGGTGGCGCGGGCGCCGTAGTGGACGAAGTGCCAGTCGTGCGGCACCCCGGCGCCCTCGTCCCCATCCGCGCTGTACTGGCACATGGGCGACATCCAGAGGCGGTTGGGGATGGTCAGCGACCGCAGGGTGAAGGGCTCGAAGAGGGCACTCATCAACGTCTCCGTTTCTCCTCGCGGGGCCCGGCCGGACCGCGCGGTAGTACGGTAACCACCGTAGTACGACGATCGTCAAATTACGAAGCCCCTCGTACGAGCACCCCTGACTCCGGCGGCACGCACACCCATGACCTGCGGCGACGCGGACGCCCTCAGATAAATGCGGACGCGCTCCCTCCGGTTGTCAGTGGTCGGGTGCAGACTCTGTGATGCCGGACACATCGCCTTCCCCTCCACTGATCCGCTCGCCGCTTCCTTCTGATCCGCTCCCCGATTCCTTCGCCGTTCGTTCCGCCGTCCTCCCCGCACCCGCACCCGCACCCCCACCCGCACCCGCACCCGCAGTCCAAGGAGTGAGCCGTCATGAACGATGTCCTGCTCGCCGTCGGCACCCGCAAGGGTCTCTTCCTCGGCCGCCCCGGCGGCCAAGGGGGCTGGGATTTCACCGGCCCCCACTTCCCCATGCAGGCGGTGTACTCCGTCGGCATCGACACCCGGGGCGACCGCCCCCGGCTGCTGGCCGGTGCGGACAGCTCGCACTGGGGCCCCTCGGTCTTCCGCTCCGACGACCTCGGGGGTAGCTGGCACGAGCCCGCCAAGCCCGCGGTGAAGTTCCCCGAGGGCACCGACACCTCGCTGGAGCGGGTGTGGCAGCTCCAGCCCGCCGGGCCCGACGAGCCGGGGGTGGTCTACGCGGGCACCCAGCCGGGCGCGCTGTTCCGCTCCGAGGACGGCGGGGAGACCTTCGCGTTCGTGCGCGGTTTGTGGGACCACCCGCAGCGGCCGGAGTGGGGCGAGGGGTTCGGCGGGCAGGCCGTGCATACGGTCGTCCCCGATCCGAGGGACCCGCGGGCGCTCATGGTCGCCGTGTCCTCCGGCGGGGTGTACCGCTCCGCGGACGGCGGGGAGAGCTGGGCACCGTCCAACAGCGGACTCAAGGCGGATTTCCTGCCGGATCAGTACCCGGAGTTCGGCCAGTGCGTCCACAAGGTCGCCCGGGACCCGGTCGACCTCGACCGGCTCTATCTGCAGAACCACGGCGGGGTGTACCGCAGCGACGACGGCGGGGCGCACTGGGCCGAGATCGGCAAGGACCTCCCGGCGGACTTCGGCTTCGCGGTCGCCGTCCATCCGCGCCGCAGCGGCGTCGCGTACGTCTTCCCGGTCAGCGACGGCTCGGACCGCTATCCCCCGGGCTACCGCTGCCGGGTGTTCCGCACCGAGGACGCGGGCGCCACCTGGGAGGAGCGCTCCGCCGGGATGCCGGACGAGCTGCACTACGGGGTGGTGCTGAGGGACGCGCTGCGCACCGATGACGCCGACCCGGTCGGGGTCTACCTCGGCAATCGCAACGGCGAGGTGTACGCGAGCGCCGACGAGGGCGAGAGCTGGCGGCAGATCGCCCGCCATCTCCCCGATGTGCTGTGCGTCCGGGCCGCCGTGATCGGCTGAGAGCGATCGCGAGCGGGATCGGCTGAGAGTGATCGCGAGCGGGATCGGCTGAGAGTGATCGCGAGGCGGCACACGGCCACGCGCTGAGCCACTAGAGTGACGCGGTGTGGCAGCACGACCCTTGAATGAAATTGTGGAAGCGGGCTGGGCCAAGGCACTTGAGCCCGTCGAGGAACGCATCGCGGCGATGGGCGACTTCCTGCGGGCCGAGATCGCGGCAGGCCGTACCTATCTGCCCGCCGGGCCGAATGTGCTGCGCGCCTTCCAGCAGCCCTTCGACGAGGTGAAGGTGCTGATCGTGGGTCAGGACCCGTATCCGACACCCGGACACGCGGTGGGCCTCAGCTTCTCGGTGGCGCCCGAGGTCCGGCCGCTTCCCGGCAGCCTGGAGAACATCTACCGCGAGCTGCACACCGACCTCGGCCTGCCGCGCCCGTCCAACGGCGATCTGACGCCCTGGACCCAGCAGGGCGTCCTGCTGCTCAACAAGGCGCTCACCACGGCTCCGCGCCGGCCCGCCGCCCACCGCGGCAAGGGCTGGGAGGACGTCACCGAGCAGGCCATCCGGGCGCTGGCCGGGCGCGGCCGCCCCCTGGTCTCCATCCTGTGGGGCCGCGACGCCCGCAACGTACGGCCGCTGCTGGGCGCCCTTCCGGCGGTCGAGTCCGCGCACCCCTCCCCCATGTCCGCCGACCGGGGGTTTTTCGGCTCACGTCCGTTCAGCCGCGCCAACGACCTGCTCGTACAGCAGGGGGCCCAACCCGTGGACTGGCGCCTTCCCTGACCCCATCGTTCCAGGTGGGCGAGGGGTAGTCTGCCCGCCATGACATCACATCCGAACACCCCTGCGGGCTGGTACGCGGACCCCCAGGGCACCCCGAACCAGCTCCGCTGGTGGGACGGTGCCCAGTGGACCGCGCATACGCACCAGGGCCAGCCCGGCCAGGCCCCTCCGACGCAGGCCGCCCCGCCCAACCCCAACCCCGCCAGGGTCCAGCACCAGGTGCAGCGGCAGGCGCATGTGGGGCCCACGATGGGCGGCAGCGGCACGCTGTTCACCGAACCGGTGCTGGTGGTGAACCAGAAGGCCAAGCTGATCGAGCTCACCAATGAGTACAGCGTCTTCGACCAGCAGGGGCGCACTCTCGGTTCGGTGGTCCAGGTCGGCCAGAGCACGCTGAAGAAGGTCGCGCGGTTCGTCTCGAGCCTCGACCAGTTCATGACGCACAAGCTGGAGATCCGCGACGCCAACGGGCAGCCGCATCTGGTGCTCACCCGGCCCGCGAAGTTCATCAAGTCCAAAGTGGTGGTGACCCGCCCGGACGGGCAGCCGGTCGGCGAGATCGTCCAGCAGAACGTCATCGGCAAGATCAACTTCGGCATGCTGGTCAACGGCCAGCAGGTCGGGGCCATCAAGGCGGAGAACTGGCGGGCCTGGAACTTCGCCATCGTCGACCACACGGACAGCGAGGTCGCCCGGATCACCAAGACCTTCGAGGGCCTGGCGAAGACGATGTTCACGACGGCGGACAACTACGTACTGCAGATCCACCGCCAGCTCCCCGATCCGCTGCTGAGCCTGGTGATCGCCACGGCCCTGACCGTGGACACCGCGCTCAAGCAGGACTCGCGCGGATTGGGCTGAGCCGGTGGGCGACACGGTGCCCGACGATGCGGTGACGCATGTGCTCGGGATCGATTCGGGCGGTTCCGGCGTACGGGTGGCGGTGGCACGCGCGGACGCTCCCGGCGTACGGGGTGCGGGGGCCCGCGCAGACGCTCCCGGCGGCTCCGCGGAGCAGCCACCGGCCTGGTCCTCGCCACCGGCTTGGTTTTCACCACTGACCTGGTCCTCGTCCACGCCCGCCGCCGTCGGCGACCGGGGCATCGACGCGGAGAGCCTGCTGGCGCGGGTCCTGCCCGCCGCCCGGGAGCTGCTGCGCGAGGCCGGGGCCCGGCGCCTCGGCGCGGTCTGTGTCGGCGCGGCGGGCATGGCCACACTCGGCGACGATCTGCGCGCCAGGCTTCCGGACGCGCTGGCCGACGTCTTCGGCGTACGGCGACTCGCCCTGGCGGCCGACGCGGTGACCGCGTACGCCGGGGCCTTGGGACAGCGTCCCGGCGCGGTGGTCGCGGCGGGGACGGGCCTGATCGCGCTGGGCGCGGTGCCCGAGGGCTTCGTCGGTGGGCTGGGCGGTACGGACGGCGAGTCTGCCGCGGACGGCGTGTCCCGTACGGGCGGCCTGCGCGATGCGTACGGCGTATCCGGTACGGACGCCACGGCCACGGACGCCACGGCCACGGACGGCGACACCCGCCGGGCCACCGGCGGCTGGCGGCGCGCCGACGGCTGGGGTCATCTGCTGGGAGACTGCGGCGGCGGTGCGTGGATCGGCCGGGCGGGCCTGGAGGCGGCCATGCGCGCGTACGACGGACGCGAGGGCGGCTCGAAGCCGCTGCTGGCCCGCCTGGAAGCCGTGTTCGGCCCCGCGACCGGGCTGCCGGGACGGCTGTACCCGCGCCCGGACCGCCCCGCCGTCCTGGCCTCGTTCGCCCCCGAGGTGGGCCGGTGCGCCGGTGAGGATCCGGTCGCGGAGGCGATTCTGCGGGCGGCCGCCCGCCATATCGCCGAGGCCGCGGAGGCGGTCTGCCCCCGGCTGGAGTCGAGCGAGGTGGCGCTCACCGGCGGGCTGTTCCGCATGGGGGCGCCGCTGCTGACGCCCGTGCGCGAGGAGCTGGCGGCGCGGCTGCCCCGGGTCCGGGTCACGGAGGCGGCCGGGGATCCGCTGGACGGGGCGCTGTGCGTCGCGGCGGCGCTGGCGGCGGACCGACTGCGGCTGCCCCGGGACCCGGCGCTGCTCAGCATC
This sequence comes from Streptomyces violaceusniger Tu 4113, assembly GCF_000147815.2. Taxonomy (NCBI): domain Bacteria; kingdom Bacillati; phylum Actinomycetota; class Actinomycetes; order Kitasatosporales; family Streptomycetaceae; genus Streptomyces; species Streptomyces violaceusniger. The sequence continues at coordinate 6,767,844 of NC_015957.1, forward strand.
GTCTGAGCGACGCCCCGGGCAGGCACGACGCAGGGCCTCCGATGCAGGGCCCCAACCCGTAGCCACGGGTGTCCCATATGGGCGCTCAGCAGGGGCGCCCGGTATGGGATTCCATGACCGGCAATTCCGGACACATGGTCGATTCTTCGAGCAAGTATGGCCGCTGAGCGCACATCACCACACAACACCAGTCGACAAAGTGGGACAGATACTCCCAGTCACACCCTCCCGAACAGCCGAACCCATCGAGCGACTAACATGCGGCGCCATGAGTTCCCCCACAGGGCCCGCGTCCGGCCTGCCTGTACGAATGCCGCGTCCCCGCCAGTCCGGACGGCACCGCCGACCGGAGGCCGCCGCCGCGCCTCTCGGCGCGCCTCCGCTGGTGCTGGCCATCCCGGGTGCCCCGAGTGACGGTGCCCGACGCCTTGCCGAGGACCTGGTGAGCATCGCCCGCTCCGAGATGCCGGGGCTCGACGCTCAGATCGGTTTCCTGGACGGGGACGGACAGGAGTACCCGCAGCTCGAGCCCGTGCTCACCCGCGCTGCCCAGGAGAACCCCGAGCGTCTGCGACAGGCGGCCGAGGCCGCCAAGGCCCTCGCCGACGAGGCGGCGGAGGCGATCGCCGCGGCCGAGGCCGCGGGCGAGGTCGTCGACGAGGTCCCGCCCGTCCCCAGGGTCCCTACGGACGGTCCGGCGGCCGTCGTGGTCCCGTTGCTCGCGGGCCCGGACAGCGCACAGCTGCGCCGGATACGCCAGGCCGTGATGAGCAGCGGCTCGGCGGCCGAACTCACCGACGTCCTCGGCCCCCATCCGCTGCTCGCCGAGGCCCTGCACGTGCGTCTGTCGGAGGCGGGCCTGGCCCGCGCCGACCGCGCCCGTCTCTTCACGGTCGCGACCGCCGCGGACGGCATCATCCTCGCCACGGTCGGCGGCGAGGAGGCGGCCCAGGCCGGTGGCATCACCGGCATGCTGCTCTCCGCGCGCCTCGCGGTGCCGGTGATGGCGGCCGCGCTGGACGTGGACGGGGCCGTCCTCCGCGTCGCCGAGCAGCTGCGCTCGGCCGGCTCCGCCCGGCTCGCCCTCGCGCCGTACCTCATCGGCCCGGAGGTCTCCGCCGAGCTGATCTCGGCGGCCGCCGAGGAGGCGGGCTGCGCGGCGGCCGAGGCGCTGGGCGACTACCCGGCCGTGGGCAAGCTGGTGATGGCGAAGTACGCGGCGGCGCTGGGCATCACGCTGCAGCAGGCGTCACCGGCGATGCGCTGACACAACGCACGACGAACCAACGCACGACGGAGCAAGGCACTACGGAGCAAGGCACGAGAAAGCGGGGGCGGTGACCGTCAAGGTCACCGCCCCGCTCGTGTCCTGTCCGCCCGGCGAACGTCAGCCGAAGACCACGCAGGACGCCGCCGGGGCCGGGACCGAACCGCCTCGACGCGGCACCCTCGTCGAGGGGTCGATGTCGAACCAGGTGACATCGCCCGAGCGCTCATTGGACACATAGAGCCGGCGTCCCGACGGGTCGAGCGTCAGATCGCGGGGCCAGTGGCCGCCACAGGGAGTGGTGGTGACCAGCTCCATGCGGTCGCCGGGCGCGTCGAGGGCGAGCGTCGCGATGCTGTCGTGACCGCGGTTGACGGCCCATACGAAGCGGCCGTCACCGGAGACCACGAGCTCGGCGGGGTAGGTCTCGACGTCCGTACCGTCGGGGACCAGCCGGGTCTCGCCCAGCGGTTCGAGAACGCCGGACGCCGCGTCCCAGCGGCAGGCCGTGATCGTCGGATCGAGCTCGTTGATGACATACACGCGGTCGCCACGCGGATGGAACGCCAGATGGCGCGGACCGCTCCCCGGGCGCAGCCGGACCTCGTGATGCGGACTCGGCCCGGGCAGCGCGTACACCTGGACCGCGTCGATCCCCAGGTCGACGGCGAGCAGCCAGCCACCCGACGGATCGGGCGCCACCGCATGGGCATGCGGTCCCTCCTGCCGCTCCGGATGCGGTCCACTGCCCTCGTGCCGCAACACGGCCACCGGCTCCCCGAGCCGGCCGTCCTCCAGCACCGGCAGCGCGCTGACGCTGCCGGAACCGTAGTTGGCCGTCAGCAGCCGCCCGCCGGCGAGCGCGAGATGGGTGGGCCCCGCGCCCCGCACCGGCACGGGCTCACCGAGCAGCGCGGGCGGATCCTGCGTGACATCCAGCGCGGCGGCCGCCCCCTCCTCGGTCTCGCTCACGGCGTACAGCACGCGCCCGCCGGGGGCGAGCACCAGATAGGACGGGTTGACGACCGCATCCGTGGAGCTCCGGATCCGCAGCGCACCCGTCTCGTCGTCGACATCCGCGACGGTGACCCCGGCACCGCCCGCCACAGTGAAGGACCCGATATACGCCCGCAGCCCGTTCCCACTCACGCCCACCGCACTACCCTTCCGCCGACTCCGGTTCCGTTACCCGCTCGGCGCCGACGGTAACAGAGCGGTCTAGACCAACACGCCGTCATCTCTCGCTCGCGCCGGGCCCCGGAGGCTCCCCCGCGAGCACCGCGGGCCGGACTCTTGGCATGCTGTCCCCATGAACACCATGCCCGCCGTGATCTTCGACCTGGACGGCACTCTCGTGGACAGCGAGCCCCTCTACTACGAGGCGGGGCGGCGGACCCTCGAGCGGTATGGGATCAGCGGCTTCGGCTGGGAGGAGCACGCGCAGTTCATCGGGATCGGCACCAGGGAGACCTTGGAGACGCTGCGCGACCGGTATCGCATCGAGGCGCCCGTGGAGGAGCTGCTCGCCGTCAAGAGCCGGCACTATCTGGAGCTGGCCGCGGCGACCGAGGCGTTTCCCGCGATGCGCGCGTTCGTGGAGCGGCTGAGGGCCGCCGGGCATCCGTTGGTCGTGGCCTCCGGTTCGTCCCGTTCGGCGATCGAGACCGCGCTCAAGGCCACGGGGCTGGACGCGCTGCTGCCCGTCTATGTGTCCGCGGAGGATGTGGGCCGCGGTAAGCCGGAGCCGGATGTGTTTCTGGCTGCCGCGCGACTGCTGTCCGTCGATCCGGGGCGGTGTGTGGTGGTCGAGGACGCCGGCCCCGGGGTGGAGGCGGCACGGCGGGCCGGGATGGGCTGTATCGCCGTTCCGTACGTGGCCGGGCCGTCGCCGGACGGTGAGCCGTTCGCCTCCGCCGGGCTGCTCTTCCGGGGCGGGCAGCCGGAGTTCGACGCCGAGCGGGCCTACGAGTGGGTCGCGGCCCACGGTTGAGGCCGTGAGACCATGCGTCGCATGCCCGGATATTCATGGGCATGTCGTAGGAGAGACGGAGGGCGTATGGAAAGACGTGGGGGTATGGCGATCCGCCGTTGGGGGACGGCGGTCATCGCCTCGGCGGCGGCCTTGACGGTCGCCGTACCGGCGAACGCGGCCCAGGCCACCGAGGCCAGGAGCGGCCCGACGGAGGTCAGTGCCAAGGGCGCGTATCTGCTGGACAACAACACCAACAAGGAGCTGTGGGCCAAGGCGGCCGACACCAAGCGGCCGATGGCGAGCACCACCAAGCTCATGACGGCGGTCGTGGTGCTGGACACCCGGGGGCTCGAACTCGGCAAGAAGGTCACCGTCAAGCAGTCGTACATCGACTACACCGCCCGCGTCGGCGGTAGCAAGGCGGACCTGCAGAAGGGGGACAAGCTCACCGTCAAGCAGTTGCTGTACGGCCTGCTGCTGCCGTCCGGCTGCGACGCGGCCATGGCGCTCGCGGACACGTTCGGCACCGGTGACACCACCGCCAAGCGCACCAAGTCTTTCATCGCGCAGATGAACAAGAAGGCGTCCGCGCTGGGGATGACCAAATCCCACTACGACACCTTCGACGGCATCTCGGAGGGCGGACAGAACTACACCACGCCCCGCGACATGGCCAAGCTGGCCAGGCACGCGCTGGGCAACTCCACCCTCGGCACGGTCGTCAAGTCGGTCGACACCATCCAGAAGGCCCCGGCCGCCAACGGCAGGACCAGGACGTACTACTGGAACAACACCAACAGACTGCTGGGCTCGTACAGCGGCGCGATCGGCATCAAGACGGGCACCGGCACCGCGCCCGGCAGGTGTCTCGTCTTCGCCGCGAAGCGTGACGGACGCACCGTCGTGGGCGTGATCCTCAACGCCCCCAAGCGCTACCCGGACGCGAAGAAGATGCTCGACTGGGCCTTCCGGTCCCACACCAAGGTGACCTGGCGCCAGCTACCCAAGGGCACACCGCAGGACTGATCGCAGGACTGATTCCAGGACAGATCGCAAGAGTGATCCACGGCCCGCTTTCCACGCGGGCGGTGCCCCGGCCGGATGGCCATCCGGCCGGGGCACCGGGCCGTAGGGCGACGGTCAGCCGCACTTACGCCCGGTGTTGATGCACTTCACGGCCTTCTTCATCAGCGAGTTGGACATCACGTTGATGAAGTCGCCGTGGTCGGTCACCGGCTTGTGCAGTTGCTCGGGGAAGCTGTCGACCGCGAAGAGCGAGCCGGGCGCCACCTTGTAGGTGATCCGCTGGATCAGCTGCGGGATGGCCTTGAACCCCTTGGCACACGCGCCCTTGGCGTCCGCGAAGGCCACATGGGTGCGGTGGTTCGCGCTGTCGGCGTTCTTGCCGTCCCAGCAGCTCTGGAACTTGAAGGTACGGACCACCTTGCTGCCCTTCGGGCACAGCGGGTACTTGTCCTTGAGCTGCCGGTTCTCGAATCCGGTGCAGCTCCACGAGGCGTTGGCATTGGCCGTGCCGTTGGTGAACGCCTTGGCGTCACCGGTGATGATGCGCAGGAACTTGGGCATCTCGACGACCTTGGACACCGCGCTGCCACGGAAGCTGATCGACGCGGTCTCCGGGCGCAGAATCCGGCCCACATTGCCCTCGGTGCCGCCGCCGGGCTGGTCGGCGTCGGCCTCCTTCGTCCCGTCCTGCTGCCGCAGGACCGGCCAGTAGTGGGTGGAGCGGTCACCGTTGGTGCAGGTGGTCCCGGCGGCGGCGAGGCCGTCGTTGGTGGAGAAGGCGTCGGTGTCGCGGTTGCCGACGTAGTCGTGCATATGGTGGGCGCCGTTGCTCACACCGGGGGCGACGATCACGTTGTCCGAGTTGAAGTGCTTGTTCTCATTGCGGCCGCAGCGCGATGAGAAGGTGCCTCGGGAGGCGTTGCCCCGCGTACGGGGGTTCTTGACGTTCGGCCGCACCCTGCGGATGTCCACGAAGTCCGCCTTCACCGGGCCGGACTGTGCCTGGCCACCCGCCTGCGGAGCGGCGGGGGCGGCCGTTCCCGCGGCGGGGGTGGCGCCCGCCGGTGCGGAGGTGGCGCCTGCCGGTGCGGCGGTGGCGCCTGCCGGTGCGGCGGCCGGGGCCGCTTGCTGCACGGTGCAGGACGCCAGCGTGTCCAGGCCGGACGGGCGGCTCGCCACGCGGCCGATCTCGTTCCCGATGCGGTTCAGCGCGCCACGCCGCTGGGCGCTCAGCGGCTCCAGCACCCGGGTGCGCACCCAGTCCTGGTCGGCGCTCGCGCCGCGCGCGGCCAACTGCTGGTAGGCGTCGGCGACCTGGCTGTCCATGGTCGCCAGTTCCTTGTCCACGGTGGGCCGCGCCTGCTGCGGCACGCTCGACAGCCGGGTCGCGGCATCAGGACACTTGACGGTCATCGCCGCCCGCGCCGGCGCCTGCTGCCCGGCCGATCGGCGGGCGGCGGAAGCGTCGTTGTCGGTCATCAGGAGCGCCCCGCCGCCCACGGCCAGTGCGGTCACTCCGACCACGGTCAGCCCGATGACCCTGGATCGCTTGTGTCTCTTCTTGTTCCTCATCCTTCGCCCCTCATCGGCAGTCTTCATACGCCGGGGACGTCTTGCCCTCGGCCACATCGGGCCGCGCCCCCCATCACCCCCGTCCCGGGGGCGGAGGGCACAGCGCGACGCCGATGGATACGGACAGCGAGGCGATCGTTCTCAACGGTGGTCGCAACATCTCGTAAATAGCCGGAGGAGTCGGTGTACCGACGGATCTCCCTAGTGGCTTCACCACATGTCCACCGCCCGGCGGCAGGAAGCTGATCAGTTGCGGTTAAAGTGTTTACTTCGCTGTACCCCCGTTACTCCTTCTACGCGCCCGCGGAGCCCCCCACATGTCCAGCGCGAACTCGTCCAGTGGGCGTCATCGCAAAGCCAAGCCCATGAGCCTCGCGGTCCGCCGCGCGTTCATCATCGCCGCCGTCCCGGTCACCGGTGCGTTGCTGTCCGCTCCCTCGGCGCTCGCCGCCGACAAGAGCACCAAGCCCACCACCGCGACGACCGCCCAGTCCGTGGCCGATAACGGGCTCGACCCCGCCGAGCAGAAGATCGCGGACAACCTCAACACCCGCGCCCAGAGCCCGAACCTCGGCGACACCTTCAGCGGCATCGTGCTGGACTCCGCGTCCGACAAGGTGATCTGGGGGCATGACGCCGACACCGCGCTGATGCCCGCGTCCAACGCCAAGCTGGCCACCGCCACAGCGGCGCTGACGGTGCTCGGCCCCGAGCACCGGTTCACCACCAAGGTGGTCTACGGCGATGGCACGCTCACCCTCATAGGCGGCGGTGACCGGCTGCTGACCACCGCCGACGTCACCGAGCTCGCCAAGTCCGCCGCCGCCGGGGTCAAGAGCGCGGGCCTGGGCCCGGTGAAGATCCGTATCGACGACAGCCTCTTCGCCGAGCCGTCCCTGGCCAACGGCTGGAACGACTCGTACTACGACGACCAGGTCTCGCCGGTGCGCTCCCTGGTGGTGGACGGAAAGCTGTCCGCGGACACCTCCATCGACGCGGGGAAGGTCTTCGCCAAGCAGCTCGCCGACCAGGGTGTCACCGTCGACGGTGAAGTCACCCGTGGCGCGGCGTCGGCCACGGACGTGCCGGTGGGACAGCATCTGTCCCCGACGCTGGCCGAGACGGTCAAGAAGATGCTCAAGACGAGCGACAACGAGATCGCCGAAACGATGCTGCGCATGACCGCGATCGCCGCCGGCAAGCCCGCCACCTTCGAGGACGGCACGGCCGTGGTGCGGGACGTCCTCAGCCGGCACTACGGCGTCTCGATGGAGAACTTCGAGATCTACGACGGCAGCGGGCTCTCCCGCGCGGACCGCATCCCGGCCCGCACCGTCGCGGACATCCTCGATCTGCTCACCGACCCGCGCTACAGCGGCCGGCTGCGCTCCATCGACGAGGGCCTGCCGGTGGCGGGCGAGGCGGGCAGCACCCTGGGGCCCGAGTGGGGCCGCTTCGACACCGCGGACTCCCAGTGCGCCGTCGGCCAGGTCAAGGCCAAGACGGGCACCCTGACCGGCGCCATCGCGCTGAGCGGCCTGACGAAGGCGGCGGACGGCCGGTGGAAGGTCTTCTCCTTCATCGAGAACCAGTCCTCCGCCGACCCGGCCGCCACCAAGGACACCCTGGACGGCCTCGCCGCCACGGTCAACGGCTGCTGGGCGTAGCCCCGGCCCCTACGGAGCCGTAGCCCCGGGCCCTACGGGGCGTACCGCTCGGGTCGCTGCCCGACCCCCGTTGCCTCCGGCACGCTCACACGTGCCGGAGGCAGCAGTGTCAGCGGTTCATGGCCGTCCAGAACTCCTCGAAGGACATCTGGCGGTCGCCGTTGGTGTCGAGCGAGTCGATCAGCGCCTGGGCCTCCGAAGCGGAGATCTCCGAGCCCTCCAGCTCCGCCACGACCTTCCGGTATTCGTCCGCGGTGACCAGACCGTCCCCGTCGAGGTCGTAGCGCTCGAACACCTTGCGCGCCGCCGTCTCCATGATGTCTGTCATGTGCTCCGCCTATGTGCGATCTTCGCTGACGGGCCCACACTATCCCGGTCATCCGCGGGCCCCTTCATCCCGCCGAGGCGGCATCCGGACGGGGCCGCCTAGCCCAGGAAGCTCAGCCGGACCTGGCGGTCCGGGTTGTCGACGTTCGTGTCGACCAGGCACACCGACTGCCAGGTGCCCAGCGCCAGCCCGCCGCCGATGACCGGGAGGGTGGCGTGTGGGGGTACGAGGGCGGGGAGGACGTGGTCGCGGCCGTGGCCGGGGCTGCCGTGGCGGTGGCGCCAGCGGTCGTCGGCGGGGAGCAGATCGCGCAGTGCGAGGAGCAGATCGGTGTCGCTGCCGGCGCCCGTCTCCAGGATCGCGATCCCGGCCGTGGCATGCGGGACGAAGATGTTGAGCAGGCCGTCGCCGCCGCCCGCCACCTCCCGTAGATACGCCTCGCAGTCGGCGGTGAGGTCGGCGACGGTCTCGGTGGAGCCGGTGGTGACGTTGATGGTGTGGGTACGGAATGTGCTCATGGCACCATCCTGGTACGCCACCGCGTAAAACTCCCGCAACAAAGGTCCGAGGGGCAAGACACCGTTGACCAGTTCCGGACCCGTCGCTAACTTCAAGGGCATGTCTACGTCAGCCCTGCTCACCACGCGCGGTCATATCGACCTGCTGCGGGTGGCGTCCGCCGCGTGTCCCGGCCTCCGCTGACCTTTCTTCTCCCTCCCCACTCCTCCCGCTCGCCTCTGTCCCGTTCCGCCGTCCCACGCTGACCGTCGTGGCGTACGGGCATCGAGGCGTACCCCTTTTGTGGAGCCCCCATGTCCCCGGTTCTCGAACCGGTCGTGCCGCTCTCCGCGCGCCGCCGCCCCGTGCCGCGCTGGCTGCGCCGCACGACCGGACCCCTGCTGCTGCTGGTGCTCTGGCAAGTCTCCAGCGCCACCGGTGTGTTGCCCTCCGACATCCTGGCCTCGCCCGGCACCATCGCCGGTACCGCCTCCGACCTGCTCAAGGACGGCACCCTCCCGCACGCCATGCTGGTGTCGGTGCAGCGGGTGCTGATCGGGCTGGTGATCGGCGGGGTGGTCGGTGTCGCGCTCGCGCTGATCTCCGGACTCTCCCGGCTCGGCGAGGACCTCGTCGACGCGAGTGTGCAGATGCTGCGCAGCATCCCCTGGGTCGGCATGATCCCGCTGTTCATCATCTGGATGGGCATCGGCGAGGCCCCGAAGATCGCGCTCATCGCACTGGGCGTCACCTTCCATCTCTATCTGAACGTCTACGCGGGCATCCGCGGCGTGGACGCCCAGCTCATCGAGGCCGGAACCGCCCTGGGGCTCGGCCGCTGGGGGCTGATCCGCCATGTGGTGCTGCCCGGGGCGCTCCCCGGCGCGATGACCGGGCTGCGCTACTCGCTCGCCACCGCCTGGCTGGCGCTGGTCTTCGGCGAGACCATCAACGCCGATGACGGGATCGGCTTTCTGCTCAACCGCGCGCGGGAGTTCTTCCAGACCGACGTGATCGTGGTCTGCCTGATCGTCTACGCCGCCCTCGGCCTGCTCGCCGATTTCATCGTCCGCACTCTGGAGAGGCTGCTGCTGCAATGGCGACCGAACTTCACCGGCAAGTGAACTCCCTGGCGGGGGAGTTGGAGAAGGGGAAGGCCGGGGGCGAGAGCGGCGAGGTGGCGGTGCGGGTTCGCTCGCTGACCCGCTCGTTCGACGGCCGCCCGGTCATCGACGACCTCCAACTCGACGTCAAACCGGGCGAGTTCGTGGCGCTGCTCGGCCGCAGCGGCTGCGGCAAGTCCACGCTGCTACGGGTGCTCGCCGGGCTCGACCGGGAGATCGAGGGCGAGGTGCTGGTGCCACGCCGCAAGGCCGTCGCCTTCCAGGCGCCACGGCTGATGCCCTGGAAACGGGTCTGGCGCAATGTGCTGCTCGGGCTGCCCGGCCGCCCGGGGCGGGCCGTGGCCGAGCAGGCGCTGACGGAGGTCGGTCTCGGCCACCGCCTCGACGCCTGGCCCAAGACACTCTCCGGCGGTGAGGCCCAGCGCGCCTCGCTCGCCCGAGCCCTGGTGCGCGAGCCCGATCTGCTGCTGCTGGACGAGCCGTTCGGCGCGCTGGACGCGCTCACCCGGATCACGGCCCAGCAGTTGGTCGCCGAGTTGTGGCAGCGACGCGGCTGCGCGGTGCTGCTGGTCACGCATGACGTGGAGGAGGCGCTGCTGCTCGCCGATCGCGTCCTGGTGATGGACGGGGGCGTCATCGCGCATCAGGTCCGGGTGGACCGGGACCGGCCGCGCGATATCGCCGATCCGCTCCTCGCCGCGCTGCGCACCGAGCTTCTGGACCGGCTGGGTGTGCAGGCGCCCGAACCGGCCGTCCACAAGGTCGCCTGAGGGCTGCTCGGTTCCTCCCGTACTGGCCCGCACGTCTTCAACCGATCGCGCCCTCTCGCGATCTCCCCGAATTTCTCGTCCTACCCGCACTTCCCGACCTTCCCGAACGGACCCCGCTGACATGAGACGGCGCATCCTCCCCGCCCTGTCCCTCCCCCTCGCCCTGCTGCTGTCCGCATGCGTCAGCTCGTCGCCGCACAACGGCTCCGGCTCCTCCGGCAACACCGACGGCAAGGGCGATATGACCCTCAATGTCGGGGACCAGAAGGGCAACGACGAGGCGGTGCTGCGCGCCGCCGGGCAGCTCGACAACCTCCCCTACAAGATCAAGTGGTCCACGTTCACCTCCGGCCCGCCGATCCTGGAGGCCGTGAGCGCCAAGGCCGTGGACATCGGCGGGGTCGGCAACACCCCGCCCGTCTTCGCCGCGGCAGCCAAGTCGGACATCAAGGTCGTAGCCGCCAAGCACGGCACGGCCGACGGTGAGGCGATCCTGGTCAAGAAGGGTTCGCCGCTGAAGAGGGCCACCGACCTCAAGGGCAAGTCGGTCGCGGTCGCGCAGGGCAGCTCGGCCCACTACCAACTGGTGGCATCGCTCGCCAAGGCCGGGCTCTCGATCAAGGACGTGCAGGTCAAGTTCCTGCAGCCCGCCGACGCCCTGGCCGCCTTCACCCGCGGCAAGGTGGACGCCTGGGCCGTCTGGGACCCGTACACCTCCCAGGCGCTGCGCCAGTCGGACGGGCGGGTCCTCACCACGGGCAAGGGGGTGGTCAACGGCCTCAATTTCCAGGTCGCCAACCCCTCCTCCCTCGAGGACGCGAAGAAGGCGAAGGTCATCAAGGACTATCTTGGGCGGCTGCGCCGGGCCCAGGACTGGGTCTACCAGCACCCCGAGGAGTGGGCCAAGGTGTGGGGCAAGGAGACCGGGCTGCCGTACCAGGTGGCGCTGGACTCCGTGAAGCGGACCAACGGCACCCGGGTGTACGTCGCGGTCGACAAGCCCGCCGTCGCCTCGGAGCAGGAGATCGCGGATACCTTCGCGAAGCTGAAGCTCACCCCGCGCCGCTTCCAGTTCGCCGATTACGTGGACACCCGCTTCAACGGCGATCTGCCGCCGTCCACCTCCGCACCGCGCACCTATGGAAAGGGATCCTGAAGACGCCCCTTTTCGGAAGCGTTCCATCGGGTAGGCGCGTCTGCATCGTCAATTACGCGAAACACACCCGATGAAACGAGGTGAGCGTCATGCACACCGCCACGGCCCAGCGGACGGCTACCCCGCCGTCCGCGCTGCGGGCGACCCTGGAGTGCCGACCCGAAGCGGCCTCGCACGCACGGCATCTCACCGGCACCTTCCTGGAAAGCCTGGATCCGGCGCCCGATCAGGGCGCCGCCGAGGCGGTGGTGCTGGTCGTCTCGGAGCTGGTCACCAATGCCGTACGGCACTCGGGCGGCCGGTTCTGCTCGCTGCGCCTGTCGGCCCAGCCCGACGCCATCGCCATCGCCGTCGGTGACGCCAGCCGCGTACCGCCCCAACGGCGCACTCCGGATGTCCGCGGAGAGGGCGGCGGATTCGGCTGGGCCATGATCTGCGATATGGCCACCGCCACGGCCGTCAACGAGGAGCCGGGCGGCAAGACCGTGAACGCGATCGTCGCCCGGCGAGGGCGGGCGAGGGGGCATGCCGCTGCCCCGACACCGAGTTGACCTGCTCCGCAAACCACCTGACGAGGCTCCGTCCGGGCCGCCGGGCCCGAGCCGGGGAGCTGCACAAGCCCCCGCGTTACGGCGTCGCCCCCTCCCCCGTCCCCGTCGCCGCCCCCTCCCCCGTCGGCGCCTGCGCACGGTCGACGGCCACGGCGATCCCGTCGAGGACGCGTTCGAGGCCGAAGACGAAGTCATGGTCGGTCGCCGGGTCGTCGTACGCGCCATCGGGCGCCGCCGCGAACAGGCCCGAGGAGAAAAGCAGCGCCACCTGCGGAAAGCGGTCCGGGGTGATGAGCCGCGCCAGGGTCCTGCCGTAGGCCCGTTCGGTCTCCTCCTGACTCAGGCCCGTCTCGCTCCTGCCCTGTGCGTGTTCCTGGGCGAGCAGGGAGGCGTGGCGCACATAGCCGCTGAGCAGGGTCAGAGCGCCGACCTTGGCGGCCCAGTCGAGTTCCGTGCCGCTCAGCGCGCTCAGGCCCGCTTCCATCCAGGCGATCTCATGAGGTCCCATCGGCGGCCCCGCGATGGGGAGCCGGGGAAGCCAGGGGCGGTCGTGGTTGACCAGGCGCTGGGCGACGGCCCACTGCCGTAGCCCCGCACGCCAGCGGCCGGGAGCGGTCTCGACCTCGGGCGGAGCGCCGAGCGCCAGGTCCCGCATGAGGACGAGGAGCTCGTCCTTGGATCCGACATGGCGGTAGAGGGACATCGGGGAGACGCCCAGCTCCTTCGCGATCTTCGGTAGCGTCGCGCCCGCCAGCCCGTCGCGGTCCGCCAGTTCCACCCCCGTACGCACCACGCGCTCGGTGTCGAGCGCGGCGGGCCGGCCGAGGCCCGAGGTCGATACCGGGAGCCTCCACAGGCGGGCCAGCTCGGCGGGCGCCTCCTCCTGGTCGGCCGACATGGCGCTTCTCCTTCTCGTACCTCGGTTGCTCACCAGGTACATCATGACGCACGGCTACTTAGTTTTCTACATATAGATTATCGCTTATACTAAGCCGGTGCCGAGGGCTCGCTCATGTCCCGTTGCCTCATGGGCCCTCATGTCAGGACGGAGAGAGTTCCAGGTGACAGCCATAACGCAGTCCCATGCCCCGGGCCCCGCCCGGGGCCCTGTGCGCCGGACCGAACGGGCCCTGGCGCCCGACCTGGCCCGGGGCACCATGCTGTTGTTCATCGCGCTCGCGAACTCCGCGGTGTTCACCTTCGGCAACCAGCCCGGCGCCGAGGCGTCCCCGCACGGCTGGGAGCGCGGGTTCAACCTCGTCATGTTCGTCTTCGTGCACGCTCGCGCCTATCCAATGTTCGCCGTGATGTTCGGCTACGGGCTGGTGCAGCTCACCCGCAGGCAGGACGCACAGGGCGCCGGGCCCGGCGCGGCGCGCTCGGTGCTGCTGAGGCGCAACGCGTGGCTCGTCGCCTTCGGCCTCGTCCACGCCGCGCTGCTCAACTTCGGTGACTTCCTCGGGGCCTACGGCATCGTCGGCATCCTCTTCACCCTGTTGCTCCTGCGCCGCGGCGAGCGGGTACAGCGCGTCGTGCTGTGGCTGTGGGGCTGGATGGTGGTCTACGTCGCCGTTGTCGCGGCCATCGCCGTGCACCACGCCACGAACAGCACATCAGGATCCGCCGCCGTGCCGACGGACGGTGTCGATTCGCTCTCGGCCCCCGACTACGCCGCGTCCGTGGCCGACCGGCTCGGCGAGTGGCCGATCCACACGCTGACCGTCCTGCCGTTCATCGTGATCGTCTGGCTGGGCGCGTGGGCCGCGCGCCGGGGCGTACTGGAGGACCCGGCCCGGCACCGGCGCCTGCTGATCCGCACCGCCGTGATCGCACTCGGCATCGCCTTCGCGGGCGGGGCGCCGATCGGCCTCGTCAGCGCGGGGTTCGTGCATGTCGACGGCGCCACCGCGGACGCGTTCCTGACGCTGTACGAAGTCAGCGGTCAGTTCGGCGGCCCCGGATACGTGGCGCTCTTCGGGCTCCTCGCCCTGCGGCTGTCGAAGGCCCGCTCCGACGGGCGGCCGAAGCTTCCCGTGGCGGCGCTTGCGGCCCTGGGCCAGCGGTCGCTGAGCGGCTATCTGTTCCAGTCGCTCGCATGGGTGCTGCTGCTCTCCCCCTTCGCCCTCGCGCTCGGAGAGCGGACCGGCAGCCCGACGCTCACCGCATGCCTGAGCGCGGTCCTGGTCTGGCTCGCCACGGTGGCCGGGGCCTATCTCCTGCAGCGGCGCTCGCTTCCGGGGCCCGCCGAGAAGGTGTTGCGGAGGCTTACGTACGGACCCCGGTAGCCGCTCGGTGGCGCTTGGTGGCGCCCCGAACCGCTACTCGACCGTGCGCACCGCGGCCTGCGTCAAGGTGGTCGCGGTGCGCACAGCGCTGGCCACGGCGGACTGCGGATCGAGCCCGCACAGATCCATGAGGGTGAAGAGCGCCTCGGCGCTCACGACCACCGCGAGATCCCGTTTGAGCTGGGCGAACGCTTCCGGATCCGTCGCCCCGAGGGTGCCGTCGAGCGGCCGGAGCGCATGGTCGATCAGCCCGAAACGGATTCCGGGCCGCGCGGTCGCGGTGGCGGGCTTGGTGATGGTGGCCGCGATCATCGCCCGCACCGCCCCCTCGCGGGCGAGCACGCCGCGCAGCAGGAACTCGCAGGCGAAGGCGGTGCGCTCGACGGGGTCGGCGGAGTCCGCGACCGGCGCGAGCGCCTCGGCGGGAGGGGGCCAGACGCCCGCCAACGCCTCGCTGATCAGCGAGTGGAGGTCGGGGAAGTACCGGTAGGCGGTGGCCTCGGAGACCAGCGCCGCGCGGGCCACCAGTGGCATGGTCACCTCGGCGCCCGTGCCGATGAGTTCGCGGGCCGCAGCCACGATCGCCGCGCGGGTGCGCTGTTTTTGGTTGATGCGGCCGGTGCCCGCCTGCGCAGTCATCGCAGAACCCCTTCTCCTGTTCGCTCCAGCCTCCATCGTAGCAACACACTCTCATCGCGAGAGCGGACTTGCATAACGAGGCTTGCCCTCTCTACCCTCATGAGAGTCAGCTCTCACGATGGAGGCAGCGATGAACAGGGTTTCCGTGGTCGGCCCGGATGGCGGCGAGTCGATCCAGCTCGGCCCCACGCGAATGCGCATCCTCGAGGACGGCAGCACCACCGGGCACCGCCTCGGAATCGGCGAGATCACCATCGCCCCGCACACCGAGGGGCCGCCCCAGCACCGCCACGCCGAACACGACGAGGGCTTCTACGTCATCTCCGGCACCGTGCACTTCACCGTCGGAGAGACGACCCATGTGGCCCCGGCCGGCACGCTCGTGATGATCCCGCCCGGCGCCCCGCACACCTTCGCCAACCATGGCGACGACCAGGCGGTGGTGCTCAACACCTTCACGCCCGACCTGTATGTGCAGTACTTCCGCGACCTGCGGAACATGATCGCCGACGGCGGGGAACTGACCCCGGAGGCAACCGTCGAGGCCATGAGCCACTACGCCACGGTCCCCGCGACCGACTTCGCCTGACGGCCGGGCCCGGCCAACTCCCCCAGGACACAGCCTACTTGAGGAGCACCCACATGACCCGCAGCATTCACACCCTCATACTCGACCAGGGCCCCCTCGATGTCACGGTCGACCTCCACGGCCGGCAGGGGCGCCCCTTCCTGCTCCTGCACGGAGGCGGCGGTCCGCAGACCGTCGCCCCGTTCGCCGGCCTCCTCGCCGAGCAGCGCGCGGCCAGGGTGTTCTCCCCCGTCCACCCCGGCTTCGACGGCACCGCCCGCCCCGACTGGCTGACCGACGTCACCACCCTGGCGCAGGTCTACGCGCAACTGCTCGACGCATTCGATCTGCGGGACGTGGCCGTCGTCGGCAACTCCATCGGCGGCTGGATCGCCGCCGAACTGGCGGCGCTGGGCAGCGACCGGATCAGCAGTGTCACCCTCGTCGACGCGGTCGGGATCCACGTCCCCGGCCACCCGATCGCCGACACTTTCGGCCTGACGCCCGTCGAGCTGTCCCGCCTCTCCTTCCACGACCCCTCGAAGTTCCGCTTCGACCCCAGCGCGCTCTCCGAGGCGCAGCGCGCGGTCATGGCCACCAACCGCGCCACGCTCCAGGTGTATTCGAGCCCACATGCCATGGCCGATCCCACCCTGGCCGAGCGCCTGACCAAGGTCGCCCACCCGACCCTGGTGGCATGGGGCGCGAGCGACCAGGTCGTGGACGCCGACTACGGACGCGCGTACGCCCAGGCCGTCCCGGACGCGGAGTTCCGGCTGCTGCCCGGCACCGGCCATATGCCCCAGTCCGAGACGCCCGGGCAACTGCTGCCGGTGGTCTGGGACTTCGCCGACGCCCACGCCACCATCCGGCCGCGCCCCTGAGCCGCCCGTCACCGGCCCCGCGCCTGCGCCGCGCGCACGGCGAAGGCCGGCCGCCTCGGCGACGACCGGCCCGACGTTCAGCCTCCTGCGTTGAACCTCTTGCGTTCAGCTCTCCGCGTTCAGCCGCCGACGTTCACATCGATGCAGACGTAGAAGGCGTTGGCGGTGTCCGCGATGTTCCAGACCGCGAGAACCTTCTGCTTGCCCTTCAGGCCGCCGAAGTCGACCTGATGGGTGACGGTCTCGCCCGGCTGCGCCCCGTGGTCGTCGACCTCCGCGATCTTCGAGTCGCCGACGAAGTACTGCCAGGTGCTGGTCGAGTGACGCGCCGTCAGCTTCCAGGTGAAGCTGGCCTTGGACGGGACGGGCGTGACGGCCCAGCCCTTGTTGTCGTCGTCGAGCTCGGCGAACTGCCCATTGCCACCGCTGCAGCTCTTCAGCCCCTTGGGGCCTTCGACGCTCTGCGGCTCGTACTTGATGTCGCCGCAGGGCACGGTCCCGGCCGCACACTGGGCCTGGCGGCTCGGCGGGGTCGAGATGTAGCCGTGCGCGCTCGCCTCGCTCGCGGGGAGGCTCAGCGCGATCAGGGGGGCTATCCCCGCACCGAGCACAACGGTCAACTTGCGTTTCATGTTCATGCCAACTCCTTCACGGCGAGGGCCCCACGCCGGACGGAAAGCCCTTGCCGAAGGTGGGGATGTGGGGGGATGTGGGGGGTGGCTGTGACGGAACGCTTCACGGATCGCCAAGGCGGCCACGAAGCCGCTCCGCACTAGGTCTAGACCATACCGTCTGTCTGTTCACGGTCAAGACATCGGACAGATGTGGTCTGGTCCACTGTCATCCCCGCCGACGTCACCGCTCTCACCAGCCGGGCCCGCGCCGCGGCGCCCGACGGTCAGGACACGACGACGGCCGGACGCGAGGGCGGTCAGAACAAGAAGAGGGTCAGGACACGAGGGAGTTCAGGACGAGAGGGCGGTCAGCCGTCGCCGGTCATGGGGAGAGGATCGGCGGTCCAGCCGCTCTTCCAGACGGCCCCGGGCCGCGTCGCACCGCCCTGCGGACACGAGCGCGAACAACAGCGCCTCCTCGACAATCTCGCGCTGCGCCGCGCTGCCACCGACACCGGGGAGCCGTGGCAGCAGCCGCTCCAAACCGCGTGCCGCCTCGGTCCAGCGCTCCTCGAGGATGTCCTCGAACGCCGCGCACAGCGGGGCGATGACACTCCGCTGCACCTCATCGGCGCGCAGGGCGTGGGCCCGCAGCCGCCGCAGCCCCGGCAGGTCGCCGGCGGCGGTGAGGGCGATGGCGGCGTGCAGGGCGACGAACGCGGTGGCCGGACGCTCCAGGACGTCCACGGGAGCCGTGTCCAGGACGTCGCCGATCGGGAACGGCCCCTGCCACGCGCCCGCCAGCCGGGCTCGCCACAGCAGCGAACCGGAGTCGACCAGCGCGCGGACCCCGTCCACCTTCCCGGGGGACAGTTGCTCCGCCCACCGGCGGCGGACCGCCGCCGTGTCCTCGAGGGCGAGTTCATGCAGGGCGGCGTGCCAGGAGAAGTGGGCGCGGTGGGTGCCGCCCCGGCCCTGGTGGGCCAGCCATCGTCCGAGTCGCTCACGGCCCGCCTCGTGGTCGCCGCGCTCGTAGTGCACATGGGCCAGGGCGTGCATCGCGTGTCCGGAGGCGGGCTCGGCGGCCAGCGCCTGCTCGGCCAGGGCTCCGGCCTCGTCGTAACGCCCCTCCTCCTGGCGCATGAAGGCGAGCAGGGACGTGTGGAACCAGCTTCCCCCGTGCGCCGGGGCGGTCCGCTCGACCACGCGCAGCGCGGCGGTGCCGTCGAGATCACGCAGACCGGAGAACGCGATGGTGGGCACCGCGACGGCGAGCGCCAGCGCATCGCCCGGGTACTCCTCCAGGTGGCGCAGGAGGGCGGCGTCGCCGTCCGCGGGCGTGTGCAGGACACGGCGGGAGACGACGTCCACGATGGAGCGCTCGTAGTCGTCGGCCCGCTCGCGCACCGCGCGCCGGGCATCGGCCAGGGCACGGGAAACGTCCACATCGGCCCCGCACTCATGGCCGATGAGTGCGAGCGCGGCGTGGGCGAGGGCGAATCCGGGGTCGAGCGCCACGGAGCGGCGGAGCGCCTGCGGGGCCCCGGCCCGGACCTTCAGCAGCCGGTCCACGCCGAGGCGGTAGGCGGTGGCGGCGGCCGCGTGCGTACTGAGAGGAAAGCCCGATGCGTCCGTGGGCCGACGTGTCCGGCGCCGGGCGGGGCCGCCACCGGCGGGGAGGGCGGAAGCCGTCCACGGGTCGAGGACCGCCTCGGCGATGGTGGCGGCCTGGGCGCGGATCTCCGGGATGGCGGTCGTCTCCCACAACTCGCCACGGCGGGGAGCGCCGAGGGTCCACAGCGCACGTGTGGTGCTGCCGTCGGCGCCGTGCAACCGTCCGTCGTCGGTGGCCACGCCCATGCTCAGCGGGCCGGGCATCGCGGCGCCCTGGTCGAGCAGGCTCCGCCACAGCGGGTCGGCCGTGTCCGACAGCCGCAGGCCCGGCCCCGTACAGTCCACCACCCAGCCCACGGGCAGTGTCCGCGGGCCGTCTCCGGTGGTGAGGGAGACCGTCAGGGAGCCGTCGGGCCGCGCCGCAGTGGAAGCGAGCCGCCCCTGGTACGTCCGCATCCGCCGGGTGCGGCGCATGCGCCCCACCGCCTCCGCGGTGGCCGGGGGCATCCGGTGGCGGTGGGTGTTCCACAGGGAGCCGTACTGTGCCACGAACTCGGCTCGCTCCTCGGTGGACATCGATGCCCAGATCTCGGCCGTGACCGGGCGCAGCCCGTCCACCGCGGGCCGCCAGTCGCCGTGGGTTTGCATGACGCGGCCGATGTGCTGACGTACCGCGGCGCGCAGCGCGGGCAGGGGCAGGCCGCGCAGTGGTGTGGCACACGCGGCGGCGGGCAGCGGGTCCACCGCATGCGCCTGCGGCAGCCTTCCGCCACGGGAGACGGCGTGCACCGTGCGGCCGGGGCGGTCGAGCGTCATGGCGATGTCCACCGAGGTCAGCCCGGTGCCGACGAGGAGGACATCCTCCTTGTCGCCCTGGCCGAGGGCGGCGTCCAGGGCGCCCGGCGCCCAAGGGTCGGCGATGAAGCGGTCGTTGCCGCGCAGGGCCTCCGGCGCCCATTCGGCGTTGGCGCGGGACGGCCCGGTGGCCAGCACCACGCGGTGCGCGTCGACGGTGCGTCCGTCGGCGAGCTCCAGCCGGGCCGTCGGGTCCCCGCCGGGGAGGGTGGTCCAGCGGCAGCCGGTGGCCCGGGTGCGCAGCCGGCGGACGGTGACGACACCCTGCGCCGCCATGATCGCTCGCCCGAGGGTGTCGGCGAGGTAGGCGCCGTAGCGGTAGCGCTCCGCGAAGTCGCCGCCGCGCACGCCCGGTTCACCGTGGTGGCACAGCCACCGCACGAAGTGTCCCGGGTCGTCGGGGTAGCAGCTCATCTTGCCCGCCGGCACATTGAGGCGGTGGCGCGGGTCAAGAGTGGAATAGGCGATGCCGCGCCCGGCCTCCGGGGCCGGGTCGATCAGCAGGAGTTCGAACGGGGTGCGGCGGCGTGCCGCGGTCTCGCAGAGCTGGATCGCCACGAGCGCACCGGCGGCGCCCGCGCCCACGATGGCGACGGTCCTCGTACACGGCCCTGACGTCGTACACGGCTCTGGCGATGCCATGTGATACCTCCTGCTTCCCGGGAACCGGCGGCCGAGCAGAACCGGTGCCCCGCTCACGCAACCGGTACCGTAGCCAGCTAAGTGCACCAATTCAATGAACTTGGTGAACTGATGGCAGAACGGCGGTGAGTCCTTGGCTGGAGGCCGGTGCCCAAGCCGGCGGTATGGTGCCTCGGCCCATGAAACGGACGTGCGTGATAACTTGCCCAGGTGCGGATCACAGCCAAGTCGGACTATGCCGTCCGGGCGATGGCCGAACTGGCGGCCGCGGAGGGCTCACCCCTGACCGCCGAGCAGGTGGCGACCCGGCAGGACATTCCACTGCGTTTCCTCTTCGGCATCCTGCGGGAGCTGCGCCTGGCCCATCTGGTGCGCAGTGTGCGGGGCCCTGAAGGGGGATATCTCCTGGCGCGCCCGGCGAAGGAGATCACCCTCGCCGACGCGATCCGCGCCATGGACGGCCCGCTGGCCAACGTACGGGATGTGGGCCTCAGCGGTCTGGAGTACCCGGGAGCGGCGGCGGTGCTCCCGGATGTGTGGCGCGCGGTGCGGGCGAGTCTGCGGCAGGTCCTGGAGAAGACCACCTTCGCGGATCTGGCCGCCGGTGAACTGCCCCCGCTGGTCCAGGCACGGGCCCGCGAATACCTCGACGACGTCCGCCACTACGACACATGACCGCCGGGGGCTGACGGGCTCGACGCCTCGCTGGTCCCGCCGTCCGTCCAGGGCACCGAGTTCACCGACGGTGCCCCGCCCGCAGGGGCGGGGCGGGGCAGTTCAGCCCGGTACGGATTGGCTCTCCCCGGCGGCACTCCTCATGACCCCTGCCCCGCAGTACGACGACACCGCATCGCCCGACGCGGCGCGGCGGGGTGCGGAAGGCGAGCCCACGCCTGCGACGACCCCTCCCGCGGACCACCTGGTGGCGGACCACCGGAGCCGGTGTCGGACTGGGGAGGCCGCCGCCGTAGTCCGCCCGGCGGAACTCACCGACGCCCCGCTGATGTCCCGTTCGCGGGCCCGGACTCAGCGTTCGTGGCCGGGGGGAAATTCGCTCGCCGGGCGGGCCGCGCGCTGCTAGCTTGCGGCCGTGGATCTCTTCTCACGCTCGTGGACGGCGTTGCGCACTGCGGTCGCCGAGCTCCCGGACGAGGACTTCGCCCGGCCGTCCGGCTGTGCCGGCTGGCTCGTACGGGACCTGGTGTGCCACCTGATCATCGACGCCCAGGACGTCCTGATCACCCTCGTGACGCCCGCCGAGACGGAACCGACGCGCACCGCGGTGACCTACTGGGAGGTTGCCGGAACGCCGCCGACCGGCGACGACCCGCTCGACGCGCTGACCGTCCGGATGGCCGCCGCGTACGAGGAGCCGTGGCTGCTGAAGTTCCACCTCGACGACGTCGGCTCCGCCGCCGGGCGCGCGGGCGAGCTCGCCGACCCGGGCCTGTGGGTCAGCACCCGCGACGAGGTGTTCACCGCGGGCGACTACCTCTCCGTGTACGTGCTGGAGTGGACCCTGCACCACCTCGACCTGATCGCACACCTGCCGGGTGCGGCGGAACCGCCCGCCGAGAGCCTCGCCGGGGCACGCGTGATGCTGGAGCGGATCGCCGGGGCGGCGTTCCCCGCGTCGTGGTCCGACACGGACGCACTGCTGGTCGGCACCGGCCGACGAGCCGCAACCGATGCGGAGCAGGCCGAACTGGGCGAACTGGGCGAACTGGCCGCGAAATTCCCGGTCTTCCTCGGGTAAGCCGCCGACCTCCGTCGTGGCCCCCTGCCATCCGCGTCATACCGCGCGCCGGGCCGCCGGGTTGCCCTGGTGGGTGAAGGCGGCCCAGAGGTGGATGCGGTCGAGGTCGGTACGGGCGGCTTCGTCGCACAGCTCGCCGTGGAGGGTGGGCGGTGGCTCGCGCCGCGGGTCGAGCATCCAGAGCTGGGCCGCGCGCAGGGCGTCCACCGGGGCGAGGCCCTGGCTGGTGACGAAGTCGTGGAAGACGGCCATCATCAGGGCCGTCGTGGCGTCATGGACGGCCCAGCGCGAGCCGATGACATCGGCCGCACCGCGGGCGATCAGGGCGGTGGACAGGGTCAGGGCCTCGTCGTGGTCGCGGGTGCTCAGGTCCGTCTCGCAGGCGCTGAGCACTACCAGCGGGCCCGCGGCGGCCGGCTGCCCGGTGGCGGCGCCGTCCAGGATGCGGGCCACGGTCAGGCGTCCGGCGTCCTCGGGACCGGCCGGTGGGGCGGCGAGCCACAGTGCCGAACGCGTGGGATCCGGGCCGGCCAGGGCGTGGCAGGAGATGTGCAGGACGGCGACCGGGGAGCCGCCGCCGGGCAGGACAGCGAGAATGTCCTCGGGGGTGCCCGGTGCGTCGATGGCGGTGGCCGTGGGGAACTCGCCGTAGCGAAGGCCCTCGGGATAGCAGGCCGCGCGCAGCGCCTCCGCCTCGATCTCGGCCCATACGAGGCTGAGTTCGGGGTCGGCGACCAGCACCTGCCCGGCAGTGGTGGGCAGCCGGTCCCGGGTCGCGGCCCGCAGGAACTCGCCGCCGGAGGGCGCGTAGCTGAGCACCGCGTCCTCGCAGGCGTACCGGTGCTCGCGCCCGTCGGTCCCGTACGGGGTGCGGGCCGCGTGCCAGGCGACCGCGCCGAGTGGCCCGCAGGGCACCAGCACGATCCGCGGCGGCTGGTGGAGCGGGCCCACGGCTGCCAGGACGGGGCCCATCCCGGCGGGCCAGGCCCAGTCGCACAGGTCGCGCAGCGCCGCTTCCCACTGCCCGTCCCGCTCCATCCGCGGGCCCGCGTCGGCTTGGGCGTCGGCGGCTGCCCGGGAGCGCCGGGCGGTGGCGTCGAGGTAGCGCTCCAGTGGCGGGCTGCCGGGGGTCAGCAGCGGCAGCTTCAGGACGGTGGGTCGCGCGTCGCCGGTGCCGGGGCGGAGGATCAGAGCGAGGCCGGGCATGCCGGGGTGCTGCCCGGGGACGAGGTAGACGAGTGCGTCGGCGCCGGCGGCGGTGAGACCGGCCGTCAGTGATGGCAGGTCCGGGGGGCCGAGCAGTTTCCAGGCGTCCGCGCCGCTGCCCGCACCCAGCGCTTCCAGTGCCCTGCGCCGCAGCGTGCCCGGGATCTGCGGCCCGGTGGACTGACCACTCGGCGTGGCCGGGGTGCCGGGCCGGAGCGGGTCCGCGGTGTCGGGCCGGGGCGCGTCCGCGGCGACCTCGGCGCGCCACTGCCGGGCCAGGTCCGGGTGTCCTCGGGCTTCGAGGAGTTCGGGAATGCCACGGGACGCGGCCGCGGCCCGCAGCACCAGGGCCCGGCCCAGTTCCAGCGCGTGCACCGCATCGGCCGGGCGGCCGCACACGGTGGTCCAGTAGGCCAGCCACAGCGCCTGTGCCGACCCGAAGCGGGCGACGGTCAGGCCGTGTTCGGAGCCGAGTTGGAGGAGAACGTCGGCGGACAGCCTGACCAGCGCCTCGCTTCTGGCGGCCAGGGCGGCCTCCCGGTCCTCGTCGGCGCTCGGACCGCCGCGCTGACGGCGCAGCCAGTGGGCTTCGGAGAGCTGGGTCAGGGTGTCGGCGGAGTGCGGCAAGCCGTGTCCCCGGGCGAACATCTCGCGGACCTGGGACAGCTCGGTGATGCACACGTCGAGCAGGTCCGGGTCATCGAGGTGGCGGGCCGCGTGCAGCAGGGCCCGGCCGAGCTGATACCGCAGCCGGAGTTCCTCGTGAGGGGTGGGCTGCGGTCCGTCGAGGATCCGGTGGACCTCCGCGATGGCCGCGTCGGCGGCGTCCCGGCTGGGCTCGATCCTGATCAGCTGGATCAGCGCGAAGGTGCGCACGGCCGGGAAGTACGGTCTGAGCATGGGGGCGATCCGCCGTGAGTCGGCCCCCACGACCTCCCGCATGTACCAGGCCGCGGCGCGGAGTTCCTCAGGATCCTGGTTGCGGGCGGCCTGTTCCTGATGCACCTCGGCCAGAGTGGCGGCGAGCGCGAAGCGGTTCTCCTGGTCGGGCGGCAGGGTGGCGTACAGGCCGGTCAGCTCCTCGACCAGGCGGGGCAGCACGGTGGGATCCCCGCTGCGGCGGGCCAGAGCCAGCTCGTTCTGGGCGGCGAACACCATCGAGGTGAGCGTGTCCGTGGACGGCGGTGAGCCCTCGCGCTCGTGAGCGGCGCGCAATTCCCTGGCCATCGTCCGGGCGGCGTCGGCGGCCCGAAGGCTGCCCCCGAGTGCCGCCGCCGCACGGAGCTTCCCGGCCAGGCCGATGGCCAGGGTATGGCGGGCGGCCGTGGCCCTCTCACCGTCCCCCGGCGAGATGTCCATCATCTCCCGAAGCCGGGCGGCGCTTGTCTCCAGGTGTGCCAGATCGCCGGTCTGGGACACCCGTACGCCATCGACCAGAGCGGCCATCTGCTGCTCCAGGCCGAAGTACCCCGGGCCGCCGGGACGGTCGTCGGGGTCCGGCCCCGGCTCCGACATGGCCTCGTCCACCTCGTCGAAGTCCATCGTGCCGGGCACCAGGAGGTTGGCGTGCACCAGCAGGACGGCATGCAGCCTGGCGATACGGGCACGTTCGGGTGTGTGCGCCGACAGCTCTCCCAGGGCCCGCCGGGCGACGTTCGCTCCGTGACGGACACACGGGGCCAGCGCTTGGGGGTCGCCCTCACCCGACCTGAGCCCGATCAGCAGCGCGCGCAGTGGCGCGAAGACCGATCGGTCCAGGCCCAGGGCCGCCACTTCCCCGTCGGCCTCCTCGGGGGAGATGGTGAGGTGGACCGCGGTCCTGCACAGCCACGCGAGTAGCTCCGAGAACCGCGCCAGATCGTCGGAGGCCCAGCCCAGCACGGTCTGGACGGCGTCGGCCAGCGGGTCGTCGGCGCGTTCCCCGGCTTCCCCGCTCCCCTCGGCTTCCCCGATTTCCGCGAGAGGGGCTGTGCCCGTCGGCTCCGGCGTGCCCTCCTCCTGCGGCGGCGCCACATCGGACTCCTCCACGACGGCCGGGGAACTCTCCCCGGACAGGGCCGATATGCCGGGGGCGGACGACAGCGTCAGCTCGATCTCCGACATGAGAAACCCGAGGACCCGACGCAGCTCCGGATCGTCCGGGCCACCGGCCAGGCGCTCGATGACCTCCCTGGCCTCCGTCAAGTCGTCCCGCAGAGACGCGGTCAACGGCTGCGGCTCCTGGCGGGGGCCTTGCTGCTCCGCCCGCACGGCCCGCGCGTAGTGCGCGGGGACGAGCAGCCGGAGCAGCGCTCTCCGGGCGTTCGCCGCGAGCGGATGGGTCAGCGGTCTGGTGCGGTCGGCCCAGCGCAGATGGCGCAGCCCGTATGCGCGTTCGCGACAGGCGGCGTCGGACTGGTCGCTCGCTTCACGGCTGACGATCCGAACGCCCATCAGCACGCCCAGCAAGGGGACGAAACCATTCCGGAGCGGATCGTCCGCGGACATCAGGTGCTCGATGGCGGCAACATGCTCGATCAGATGGGCCAGCGCGACGGTCCGCCCCGGGTCGTCCCCCGTTCCGCGCAACACCTCGCTGGATTGGCGGGCGGCGATGGCGGCCCACGCTCGCAGCACCCGCGCACCGTCCTCGCCGTCGTCGTGGCGCCGTTGCTCGTCCTCCATGCCGCACTCCCCCCGGTGCCCGGACACGCACCCGCTGACGACCAGCCTCCCACGGGGCGGAAAAGGGCTGTAGCACCCGAACGACCCCGCGGGGGGGTGCTCAGGCGTCCGGCAGCACTCCGGGCCGGAACTTCTCGACACCGACGACGCGGTGCACATGGTGCGGCTCGATGTACACCGCCACGCGCACCTCGCCGGGGGCCAGCCAGGGGAACGTCTCCGTGCCGAGGTACTTCTGTGCGAGACGGTCCATGACGTGTACGCCCGGCTCTCCCTCAACGAAGCGGACGGCGCGGCCCCGGATCTCCACCCGGTGATACGGATCCTCGGTGTCCATACAGCACAGTGACACCCGGGGATCACGCCGAAGGTTCTCCTCCTTGATGCGGCCCGCCGAGGTGTTGATCACCACCAGGCCGTCCTCCAGGTCGGCCCACATCGGGGTCAACTGCGGCGACCCGTCCGGGTTCAGGGTGGCCACTTGCCAGAACCTGGGTTCCTGAAGCCAAGCGCGTGTGATCTCGTCCAGGGTGGCAGCCATGCGGTTCCGCTCCTCACTCAGCGTTCAAGCGGTCCAACGCATACCCGGCCACCAGGGTTCCGAACTGCCCGCCGCTCCGACCGCGAACAAACACACGCCGGCCGACGCCGAGGCGGGGGCGCCCTGCCTCGGCGTCGGCCGGTGAGGTTCAGTCGTGCTGGGGAGGACTGATCAGGGACGCCCGGCCACGGCCAGGAGGCAGCCGAACTCGTCCACCCCGAGCAGGTCGGAGAGCTGGAAGCGGACGGGGCGGTCGATCTCGGTGAGGGCGTTGGACATTTCCCGGAAGGTGCGCTGCATGGTGTTCTCGGTGATGTCCAGCAGCTCTCGCAGCCGCAGTCCGGTGCGGTGCATCATCGGCACGTAGTCGTCGACGTCGGGCAGGGTCACCATGGAGACCCGGCAGAAGCCGTCGATGGCCGGGTTGCGCTCGGCCTTGCGCGGGCCACGCTCGAAGAACTCGGTGAGGACGAGCCGGCCGCTGGGGCGCAGCACCCGGTAGACCTCGCTGAGCACCTGCTCACGGTCGGGCATGTGGACCATCGACTCCAGCGCCATCACCGCGTCGAAGCTCTCGTCCTCGAACGGGAGTTGCATCGCGTTGGCGTGGCGGAAGAGGGCGCGGTCGGCGAACCCCGCGTCGGCGGCGTTCTTGTTCGCGGCCTTGATCTGCTCCTCGCTGATGCTGATGCCGGTGACCCTGGCGCCGGTGCGCTCCACGATCTGCAGGCCCGGCCCGCCCACCCCGCACCCGAGGTCCAGGACATGGGCGTTCGCGTCCACCTTGAGGCGCTCGATGACGACGTCGGTGAACCGTACGGCCGCTTCCTCGTACGGGGTGTCGGACTCCGGGTCGTCCCAGAAGCCGATGTGGAGCTGGCGGTTGACGAAGCCGTAGCTCAGCTCTTCGTGGAGGATCTCGTCGTAGAGCTTGCCGACCGCTTCCGGCACCGGCACGGGCAGGGTGGACTCGGGCATGGGCACTGCCTTCCTGATCGATGGATCCTCTGTCTGGTCCACCCGCGGCTCGGACGTGCATGTCCGAGGGACATCACCAGGCCACGGGAAGCTCGTAGACGCCGTAGACGATCCCGTCGTGCTTGAACGGGACCTTCTCCAGTTCGGTCGCCAGTTTCAGTGTGGGAATGCGCCGGTAGAGGGTGCTGTAGATGACCTGGAGCTCCATACGGGCGAGGGTTTGGCCCAGGCACTGGTGCACTCCGAAGCTGAAGGCCAGGTGGCGGCGGGCGTCGCGCCGGAGGTCCAGCCGCTCGGGGTCGCCGCTGAAGGCGTCGGGGTCCCGGCTGCCGATGTCGTTGGCCATGATGACGCCCTCGCCGGCGCGGATGACCTGCCCGGCGACCTCGACGTCCGCCAGTACCGCCCGGCGCATTCCGGTGTGGGAGATGTTCAGGTAGCGCAGCAGTTCCTCCACCGCCGAGGCGATGAGTCCGGGATCGTCGGTGGCGCGCAACAGGTCGAGCTGGTCAGGGTGTTGGAGGAGGGCGACCGTGCCGAGCGCGATCATGTTCGCCGTGGTCTCGTGTCCGCCGGAGAGGACCAGCACGCTCATCTGGACCGCCTCCTCGCTGCTCAGCTCACCCGCTTCGACCTGGGCGGCCAGCGCGGAGAGCAGGTCGTTCGCGGGGGCGGCGGTCTTCGCGCGCAGCAGCACCCGCAGATACTCCAGCAGCCGCTCGCTGGCCCCCGCCCGTTCTTCGGGGGTCACGTCCTGCCGGATCATGACCGCGCTGTTCGTCTCGAAGAAGGCGTGGTCGTCGTACGGCACGCCGAGCAGCTCGCAGATCACCAGGGAGGGCACGGGCAGTGCGAACGCCGTCACCAGGTCGACCGGGTTGGGACCGGCCAGCATGGTGTCGATCGCCTCGTCCACGATCCGCTGCACCGCGGGCCGCATGGCCTCCACCCGCTTGACGGCGAACGGCCCCTGCACCATCCGTCGCAGCCGGGCGTGTTCGGGGTCGTCCATGAGCGGGAAGCTGGCGATGAACGTGGCGTCCTTGTCGATCGGGATGGGGCTCGGGTAGCCGGGCTTGGTGAAGTCGGCGCTGAGCCTCCGGTCGCGCAGCAGCGCCCGCTGGTCGGCCTGCCGGGTCACCAGCCACGGTGTGCTGCCGTTCCACAGCCGCACCTTCGTCAGTGGTCCCTGCCGCTGCATGGCCCGTAGGTCCGGAGGCGGATCGAACGGGCAGCCCGCCGCCCTGCGCATCGGAAACTCCGCGATCTCGGCCTGATGCTCGTCCGGCGTATCCATGCCCGTCATCGCTTCCTCGCTTCCTTGGCCTGCATGGATTCTTGCCCGGGTGGCATTCGGCGGTTCCCCTAACCAGCCCCCTCATCCCCCCTGCTCCGGCGGTGCTCCTGTGACGGCCCCGCCGTTCCCCGGGCGGCGGCCGCGGTCAGGGGAGGTAAGGGGGTTGGTTAGGGGAGCGGCCCATGTGCTCACCGCATAAGAATCACTAGCGACGACGACGGGTTTCTTCTGGCCGACGACCACACGTACGGAGAAGTGACACGACCATGTTCGACGCGACGACGTACCTGCAGCGCATCGGGGCCGAGGGGAAGAGTGCGCCGACCCTTGACACCCTCCGGACCCTGCACAAGCGGCATCTGATGGCCGTCCCCTATGACAATGCGACGGCCGCCGACCGGCTGCCCGCCTCGCGACGGCTGGCGGGTGTCCCCCTGGACGAGGTCTTCGACCATGTGGTGACCAGGGGCAACGGCGGGGTGTGCTACGAGCTCAACCGGCTGTTCCACGCCCTGCTGACGGAACTCGGCTTCGACGCGCGCACGGTCACGGCAGCGGTCCGGCTGGCGAACGGCAGCTTCGGCCCGGAGGACGAGCACTCCTTCAACCTGGTCGTCCTCGACGGGCGGACGTATCTCGTGGACGTCGGCTTCATCGGTCCGTCGTATCTGGAACCGGTGCGCCTGTCGGATGAGGAACAGCATCAGCACGGCTGCTCCTATCGCGTGGCCCGCCGTGGCAGCCACCGGGTGCTGGACCGGCGGCTCAAGGGCGGCGACTGGCAGCCGGTCTACCGGTTCCGGCCCGAACGGGCGGATCCCGCCGGGTGGGACCTGGTGCGGCTGGACGGCCTGGACGACTATGCCGCGGACTCCGTGCTCGCCGGGACCACCTTTCGCGGCCGGGCCACCGACGGCGGGCAGATGGTGCTCATCGGCAAGCGCTATCTGACCGTCGAGGACGGCGTGGAAAGCATCAGGGTGCTGGTGAAGGCGGACGAGTACCAGAGCGTGGTCGATTCGATCCTGGCCGGGGCATGAGCGGGAAGGAGGCGGCCATGGCGGTGGCGCACGAGGCGGACACCGGGCAGGGCGATGCGCCGGTGGCCGATGTGCTTGTGGTCGGGTACGGGCCGGTGGGGCAACTGCTGTCGGTGCTGCTGGCGCAGCGCGGCCGGCAGGTGACGGTGGTGGAGCGCTGGCCGAAGCCGTTCAACCTCCCGCGCGCGGTCGGTTTCGACAGCGAGGCCGCGCGCATCCTGGCCTCGGCCGGGATCGGCGACCAGCTCCGGGAGTTCGGCGAGCCGTCGCGGGACTACGCCTGGCGCAGCGCGAAGGGCGAGACGCTGATCGAGTTCGAGGTGGCCGACCAGGGTCACTGCACCTGGCCGGAGGCGCTGTCGGCCTTCCAGCCCGCTCTGGAGACGGGGCTGATCGAGCGCGGGGAGACGCTGCCGGCCCTGCGGATCCTGCGCGGGTACGAGGCCGTCGAGCTCACCGACGGCGGCGACCACGTACGCCTGGCCGTGGTCGGACCGGACGGGGTGCGGACGACCCTCACCGGCCGCTGGGTGGTCGGCTGCGACGGGGCCAACAGCCTGGTGCGGCAGCGCACCGGGACCACCATGACCGATCTGGGGTTCTCCCACGACTGGCTGGTCTGTGACGTACGGCTGCACGAGCAGCGCGAGTTCCGGCCGAACAACCTGCAGATCTGCGACCCGGCACGCCCGCGCACGGCGGTGTCGGCCGGTCCGGGACACCGGCGGTACGAGTTCATGCGGGTGCCCGCGGACGGGCCGGACCGCTTCGGCACCGAGGAGCACGCCTGGGAGCTGCTGAAGCTGTTCGACGTGACCCCCGGCAACAGTGTCCTGGACCGGCACGCGGTGTACACGTTCCAGGCTCGCTGGGCGCATCGGTGGCGGTCGGGGCGGTTGTTCCTGGCCGGGGACGCGGCGCATGTGATGCCGCCGTTCGCCGGTCAGGGCATGTGTTCGGGGTTCCGGGACGCGATGAACCTGGCCTGGAAGCTGGACCTGGTGCTGGGCGGTCAGGCGGCGCCGACGCTGCTGGACACCTACACCACCGAGCGGCGCGACCATGTGCAGCACGCGGTGAAGATGTCGGTGGGCCTGGGCCGGGTGGTGTGTGTGACGGACCGTGAGGCGGCCGCGGACCGGGACGCGGCGATGCTGGCGGCGCGGAAGCGGAACATCGGGCCGAGCGGTTCGGGCCGCTCCGTGGTGAAGCCGCTCGCCGACGGGGTGCTGCGGCGGGACGGGCAAGGCCGGCCGGCGCCGTACGCCGGGGAGGCCGCACCGCAGTGGCGGGTGGGCCACCACGACCGCACGGGGCTGTTCGACGACGTGGTGGGCACGGGCTTCGCCCTGCTCTGTGGTCAGGACGTGGTGCCGGTGCTGGGCACGCGGCGGCTGAAGTTCCTCGACAGCATCGGGGCCCGGGTGGTGCGTATCGTGCCCGCGGACACGCCCGCAGGTGACGTGGAGCCGCGGGATGTGGTGGATGTGGAGGGCCGGTATCTGCCCTACCTGACCGGGCTGGGAGCGGTGGCGGCGCTGGTGCGTCCGGACTTCTACCTCTTCGGCCTCGCCGACCGGGTCGGCGAACTACCCGCGCTGGTGGAGGACTTGGAGCGGCAGCTCGGCGCGGTGGGCCCGGTGTGACCTCTCCGCGCCCGGGATCCGGGTTCCGCCCGACGTGCCGGGGCCCGGCTTCCGGGTCCCGCGCCCCCGGCGTGGCCGACCCGGTCACCGGCCGTTGGGCGAACGGCTGCCTGAGGCTACCGGCACTCCGTATGCTCACCGCATGATCGATGTGCCGCTCTCCGCGCTGGAAGTCGCCATGGTCCAGACTGGTACGCGAGCCGTGGACACGCTGCGTGACACCACGGCCTTCGCGCAGCGTCTCGACGCCCTCGGCTACCACCGACTCTGGTATGCCGAGCACCACCACTCCCCCGCCATCGGCGCCTTCCCGCCCGTGGTCCTGACCGCCCACGCGGCCGCGTCGACATCGGCCATCCGCCTGGGCTCCGGAGGTGTACTCGCCCCCAACCACGCCCCCATCATGCTGGCGGAGCAGTTCGGCACCCTCGCCGCGCTGCACCCCGACCGGATCGACCTGGGCATCGGCCGCGGCCCCGGCACCTTCGACGAGTCCACGGCCCGGGCGCTGCGGCGCGGCGCCGGGCCGACGACGGACGACGAGTACCGGGACGACGTGGCGGCGACGCTGCGCTTCCTGGTCGAGGAGGTCGCGCTCGGCCCGCTGCCGGAGCCGTGGCTGCTGGCCTCCAGCACCGCCGGTGCCGCGCTCGCCGCGCAGCTCGGCCTGCCGCTCGCCTTCGCCCATCACATCCGCCCCGACAACACCCTCGCCGCGCTCGGTCACTACCGTGCGCACTTCGCACCGTCCCCGTGGTGCGCGAGCCCCCGGGTGCTGGTGTGCGTGGAAACGATCTGCGCCGAGACCCGAGAGGAGGCGGCGCGGCTGTCCGGCCCGATGGACGTGGTCAAGGCCGGGCTCCTCAAGGGGCACAGCGAGGTTCCGTTCCCCTCGCCCGAAGAGGCGTCCGTGCACCCGTTCACCGCGGAGGATCGGCAGGCGCTGGCGGCCTTCCGGTCCCAGCAGGCCTACGGCACGCCCGCGGCCGTCGTGCGGCGGCTGGCGGAAGTGGCGGACGCGACCGGGGCGGACGAGCTGATGCTGGTCACGCCGGTCTACGCGCTGGCGGCCCGCCTGCGCTCGTACGAACTCGTCAAGGAACACGCCGCCGCGCCGTCGGCCACGACGCCGCAGCACTGACCGCATATCCACGACAGGCACGCCGGGCCGCCCCTGGGCCCGGCGCGTGCCTCACAAGAATCACACAAGGCCCTCTCCTACGGTCGGAGCGACGAAGACGCCCAACTCGTAGGAGGTTGCGCCATGTTCGGCAGTCGCCGTCCACGTGTCCTCGCCGCCTTGTGTGCGGCTCTGGCCATCGCCTTGCTGGCCTCGTGCGCGAGAGTGGTGAGCGCGGCCACCGAAGGTGACTCGCCCGCGGCCGACAGCTCGAGCTCGGGCAAGAAGCCCAACATCGTGTACGTCCTCACGGACGACCTGGCGTGGAACCTCGTGGAATACATGCCGCATATGCGGCAGATGCAGAAGAAGGGCACCACCTTCACGAACTTCTTCGCCACGGACTCGCTGTGCTGTCCGTCGCGTACGTCCCTCCTCACCGGTCAGTACGCGCACAACACCGGGGTCTTCACCAATACCGGCGACGACGGCGGCTACGGCGCGTTCATGAAGAACCGCAACGAGGAAAAGACCTTCGGGCCCGCGCTGCAGCGCGCCGGCTACCGCACCGGGTTCATGGGCAAGTACCTCAACGGGTACCAGCCGGCCGACAGGAACGGCACCTCCAAGCCGTATGTCCCCTCCGGCTGGGACGAGTGGGATGTCGCCGGGGACGGCTACAAGGAGTACAAGTACGACCTGAACGAGAACGGCAAGGTCGTGCCCTATGGGAAGGCCCCCCAGGACTATCTGACGGACGTGCTGTCGAAGAAGGCGACCTCCTTCATCGGCTCCTCGGCGGATGCGAAGAAGCCGTTCATGCTGGAGGTGGCCACGTTCGCGCCGCACGGCCCCTCCACGCCCGCGCCGCGCGACAAGGACAAGTTCCCCGGGCTCAAGGCGCCCCGGACCGACGCCTACGACAAGGCGACCCGCAACGCGCCGAAGTGGCAGCGTGCGTTGTCGCCGCTGACGGCGAAGGAGAAGGAGGAGACCGACCAGAAGTTCGCCAAGCGGGTGCGCTCCGTCCAGGCGGTCGACGCCATGATCGGTCAGCTTGAGAAGACACTCGAGGAGAAGGGCCTGGCGGACGACACCTACCTCGTGTTCGGCTCCGACAACGGCTTCCACATGGGCGAACACCGGCTCCGCCCGGGAAAGCAGACCGCCTACGACACCGACGTCAAGGTGCCGATGATGGTCACCGGCCCCGGCGTTCCGGCCGGTGAGGAGGTGTCCCAGCTCGCGGAGAACGTCGACATCAACCCGACCTTCCTGGACCTCGCCGGCGTGGAGCCGCCGTCGACCGTGGACGGGCGCAGCCTCAGCGACCTGATGCACGGCCGGACGGAGGACGAGTGGCGCCAGGCCGCCCTGGTCGAGCACCATCACGCGGTGTCCAAGGAGGGTGACCCCGACGCGGCGCCCAAGGACAGCGGCGACCCGCCGACCTACGCGGCGATGCGGACCGACGACTCCCTCTACGTCGAATACGCCGATGGGGAGCGCGAGTTCTATGCGCTGGGCTCCGACCCCGACCAGCTCACCAACCGGGCGGCGTCGCTCTCGGCCGCACAACGGGCCGCCCTGCACCACACCCTCACCGCCCTCCAGCGGTGCAAGGGCGCGGAAAGCTGCCAAGCCGCGTCCCGGACGCAGACCTAACGGCGCCCGCGGCACCCGGCCCCGGCGACTATCCGGGGCCGGGTGCCGGTTCCGACCCGGTCACTTCGAACTCGACGCGGACCTCGTCGGACAGCTTCAACGCACCCAGGAACGCGCTGTACGGCTTGATGCCCCAGGTGGATTGGGTGACGGACGCCCAGCCGCGCAGTGTCCCCTCGGGATCGCATCTCCCGTGCACCGTCACCGGGTGGGTCCGGCCCTTGATGGTGAGATCGCCCGTGATCTCGAAGGACTCGGGCGTTCCGGTGATGTGGGTGGAGCGGAAGGTGATCGTGGGGTACTCCGCGGTGTGCAGCAGACCCTCGCCCTTCAGGGTCCGTTCGATCTCGGCCCGGTCGCCCTCGGAGAGCGGCTTCAGCCCGCCGGTCGCCTCCCGGACGCGCAACGAGTCCGCCTCGACCGTCACGGTCACCGACGACTTCTCGGGGGCACGGTCGACCACCGTCGCCTCCCCGGACCATCGGGTGGCCTCGATCGTCAGATCGTGCCCCGCCCTCCGGCCGAGCCCGGTACGGCTGGTCTTGATCAGCAGTCGTCCGCCCGGCGGTCCGAGGCGATGGCTTCCCTCACTCAGTGTCACAGCACTCACCGTACGCGACGACCAGGGGCTTTCCCGGTAGGTGTTCCGGTACGTCCAGTGGCGACGTCAGGGCGCGCTCGCAGTGCGCTGCCCGGCCTGGCCGCCGACGCCGACGACCGCTCAGGCGCCGGGCCGGTGTGACGCCGGCGGTCCCGCTCCGGAAGGCGGTGTCATGGCGGGGATGACGCCACCGGCGAGAACCGCTTCCCGCTGCCGGGGGGAGAGACGGTGGCGGACGGCGTACTCCTCGTCCCGGGTCGCGTTGCGGACGCGAAGTGTCGGGGCACCGGCCGGGGAGAGGGCCTCGCGCAGCCCGGACAGATGCATCCGGTCGTCGGTCTCGATGCGCTCGTAGTCGGCGGGATCCTCGAATTCCAGTGGCAGCACACCGAAGTTGGCGAGGTTCTGCCAGTGGATGCGGGCGTAGGACTTGGCGATGACGGCTCGCAGCCCGAGGTAGCGCGGCGTGATGGCGGCGTGTTCGCGGGAAGAGCCCTGTCCGTAGTTCGCACCGGCGACGATGAGATGCCCGCCGTCCTCCCGGACCGCCTCGGCGCGCCGCGGGTAGTCGGGGTCCAGCCGGGTGAGGGTGAATCCCGCCAGCTTGGGGATGTTGGAGCGGTAGGGCAGGGCGGCCGCCCCGGCCGGGGAGATCTCGTCGGTCGAGACATCGTCACCGGCCTTGAGGAGGACAGGGCCGTGCAGGCTGTCCGGCAGCGGATCCAGCTCCGGCAGTGCGGAGATGTTGGGGCCGCGTTCCAGCGATACGCGCGCGGCCTCGTCCGGTGGCAGCGGCGGCTCCAGCATGGCGTCGTTGTTCGCGGGCGGGTCGGGTAGGTCCGGCGCGGGAGGAGCCGCCGAGAGGCGGTCGGCCCAGTCGCGCGGATCCGTGATGACGCCGGTCAGCGCGGAGGCCGTGGCGGTCTCCGGTGAGCACAGCCACACCGCGTCGTCCTCGGTGCCGGAGCGGCCGGGGAAGTTGCGCGGGAAGGTGCGCAGGGAATTGCGTCCCGAGGCGGGTGCCTGTCCCATACCGATGCAGCCCAGACAGCCCGACTGGTGGATCCGGGCACCGGCGGCGACCAGGTCGAACGTCGCGCCGCGGCGCGTCAGGTCCTGGAGGATCTCGCGGGATGTCGGGTTGATGTCGAAGCTCACCCCGGCCGGGACCTGCCGCCGGGCCACCATGGCGGCCGGGACGGCGAAGTCGCGGAATCCGGGGTTGGCGGAGGAGCCGATGACGACCTGGGCGATGGGCTCTCCGGCCACCTCCCTGACCGGCACGACGTTTCCCGGAGACGTGGGCCGTGCGATGAGCGGCTCCAGGGACGACAGGTCGATCTCCTCGTCGAGGTCATAGGACGCGTCCTGTTCCGCGGTGATCTCGACGAAGTCATCGCCACGCCCCACCCCGTCGAGGAAGCCGCGCACCGCCTCGTCCGAGGGGAAGACGGTGGTGGTGGCGCCGAGTTCGGCCCCCATGTTCGCGATGACGTGCCGGTCCATCGCGGTGAGGGAGGCCAGACCGGGTCCGTGGTACTCCAGGACACGTTGGACGCCTCCTTGCACCCCGTGACGGCGCAGCAGCTCCAGGATCACGTCCTTGGCGCTCACCCAGGGAGGAAGTTCCCCGGTCAGCCGAATGCCCCAGACCTTGGGCATGGTGAGGTGGAGGGGCCGTCCGGCGATGGCGAGTGCCACTTCCAGGCCGCCGGTGCCGATCGCCAGCATGCCCAGAGAGCCGCCGGCGCAGGTATGCGAGTCCGAACCGGCGAGGGTTTTGCCGGGAGCGCCGAAGTGGTGCATGTGTGTGGGGTGTGAGACGCCGTTGCCGGGCTTGGAGAACCACAGGCCGAAGCGGCGGGCGGCCGAGCGCAGGAAGAGATGGTCCTCGGCGTTGCGCTCGTCGGCCTGCAGGATGTTGTGGTCCACGTACTGCACGCTGGCCTCGGTCCGGACCCGGTCCAGGGCCAGCGCTTCCAGCTCCTGCATCACCAGCGTGCCGGTGGCATCCTGCGTCAGCGTCTGGTCCACGCGCAGCGCGATCTCCTCCCCCGGCTCCATGCGGCCGGACAACAGGTGATCGCCGATCAGCCGCTGCGTCACGGTGCCGTGCGCACGAGCACGGGGCAGATCCATAGATCCACCGCCTTTCGGGGCGGAGCGTCCGGGCCCTCCGGGCGCCCCCCAGCGGGTTCCCGTCAGCTACCCCCATACTGCACCCATCGCCGGCGGCCAGGGTGACGGCCGGGCGCTGCGGATGCGCGGTCGGCAGCCGCCTCTTTGCGATCCGGCCCCCTCCGGATCATTTTTGTACTGACTCTTGACGAAAATCGGCGGGCGTTCGCATGCTGTGCTCCATGCCGACCAACTCCGAGAACAGGTTGCACATCGACAGACGGACGTTGCTGACCGGAGTCGCCGGGTCCCTGGGAGTCGCGGCGGGACTGCCCGCGACCGCGGCCCAGGCGTCACCCACGGAGCTCGCGCCGATGCGGCGACACCCGTCGAACTGGCCCCAACTCGAGCCCTACGGCCTCGCGGACACCCGGCCTGACCTGTGGCCGCGTCAGGACAACTCCTTCGTCCTCCCCCTCGAACGGCGCCCCCGCGACCGGGAGCGCGGCCTGGTCTGGATGCGGGACACCTACGTCAACTGCTTTGTCGTGGACGGCCGCCCGATCTACGTGGCCACCGGCACCACCCGCGTGCCCGGGCTCAGCGCGGCCGGCCCGTGGAACGACGGCATCTTCGTGTGGGTCTCCCCATCGCTTCGCGGGCCATGGCGGCTGGTGGACACGACCGGCATCCGGCCCGGCGCCGAGCGGGGCAAGGTGTGGTCGCCCGAGTTCGTCGGCGAGAACCGGCCCGGGCGCACGGTCGTCGCTCCGTGGCAGGAGTACTGGTACGACGACCGGTTCGGCAAGCGCGGCCAGGTCTGGGCCCCGGAGCTGCACTACTTCCGCGGCACCTGGTACCTCGTCGCGTGCATGGGCGACCACTCCCGGAAGGTGGGTTCGTTCCTGCTGGTGAGCGAGGGCGGGGTGGAGGGCCCGTACCGGCTCATCGAGGGCAACCTCGACAAGCCCTTCGGGGAATCGTTCATCGGAGGGCCGGATTTCATCGAGCCCGGCGCCTACCACCACATCGACGGCAGCCTCTACACCGAGGGCGACGACGCGTGGCTCGTGCTCCACAACGACCTGTACGCGCCGTTCCGGAACGACATGGAGGACATCGACCCGACGACCAAGCTCCCCACGTTCCAGCAGATGCCGTACTCCCCCGAGCCGTATCTCGAGGGCGCGTACGTGTTCAAGTACCGGGGCAAGTACTACCTCGTCCAGGCCGCGTGGGACCGTACGTCGATCGATTCCGACGGCAGCACGCGCTACGCCTACGACCCACCGGGCCCCGGCCGTGTGCAGTACCAGTACGACGCCGTCGTGGCCGTCTCGGACACCTTCGAGGGGCCGTACTCCCAGCGCTGGACCGCGGGTGTCGGGGCGGGCCACAACAACTTCTTCGTGGATCACGGCGGCCAGCTGTGGGCGACGTTCTTCCGCAACCCGAACTTCGGCTACTGGTCGCACCCGTCGCGCATCGCCGACGCCGCCGTCCCCGGTGTCGTGCGGCTGGAATGGACCGGCCCCGAGGGCAACCGCCTCTATGTCCAGCGCCGGAAGCGGGCTCGGGTCAGGGGGTGACCGGGCCCTCGAGCTCGACGATGATCCGGACGCTGTCGGGGCGGGACTCCGGGTCGCCGGCGAGCACCAGATCGCCGCCCGCTTCGGCGTCAGCCGGGCGGCCGCCCGATCCGCCCTGCAAGAGTTGGCGGCGGCCTTGCGTGAGCGGTGGTGCGCGGTACCGGTGCCGGGCGCCCGGTGCCGGGCGTCAGGCGTACACCTTGCGTACCCAGACGGCCAGCCCCTCGATGAGCAGCACCAGCGCCAGCACCATCAGGACGATGGTGGTGACCACCGGGAACTGCAGGACCCGGGCCGCGTTCAGCAGGTCGTAGCCGATGCCACCGGCGCCGACGATGCCGAGCAGGGTCGCCGAGCGCAGATTCACGTCCAACTGGTACAGCAGGTGTCCCACCACCGCCGGCCAGGCCCGGGGCAGGACGGATCCGAAGAACACCTGGTGCCTGCGGGCACCGGTGGCGACCAGGGCCCGGGCCGGGCCGGGGGCGGTCTCCTCCAGGGAGTCGGCCACCAGTTTGCCGAGCAGGCCGACCGAACCGACGCCGAGGGCGAGCGCGCCGGAGACCGCGCCCAGGCCGGTCACGACGACGAAGACGATCGCCAGGACGAGTTCCGGGATGGCCCGCACCAGGAGGATGACCGTGCGGAAGAACCGGGCCGCCCGGGGCGACCCCACCACGTTCCGCGCCGCGAGGGTGCCCAGCGGCAGTGCCAGGACCAGCCCGATGAGGGTGCCCGCGAGCGCGATCTGCAGGGTGACCCACAGATCGGCCCAGAGCTGGTCGCCGATCCCACCGGTGCCGGGCGGCAGGAAGTCGCCCACCGTCGGGAAGAACGACTCGGCGCCGCGCCGCAACGTGTTCCAGGACAGACCGGAGCGCACGGCCGAGGCCACGACCAGGGCGACGGTGAGCACCAGCCAGGTGGTGCGGCGGATCCGGCGGGCGTCCCAGCGCGGCAGGCTGCGGCGTACGGCCGTGCCGCCGTCTGCCGGGGACACCGCGATGGCGATAGCGGTGGTGGCCGCGGGGGCGCCGGAGGACGGGCGGGACGGAGCCGTGTCGCCCGGCCGCTCGACGCGGCGCGCCCCCTGGCGCTCCGGCCGCCGGCGCCGGGGCCGCCGCGCGGCGGTGACGTCCTGGAGCAGCGTGCGCCGGATGGCACCGGAGATCGACTCGGCCACGAAGCAGAGCAGCAGCAGGACCAGGGCGATGGCCATCGCCCGCTGGTAGTCGAGGGTGGTGATCGCCGTGGACAGCGCGTACCCCAGACCGTTGACGCCGACGAAGCCGAGCACGGCCGAGGCGCGCAGGTTGATGTCCAGGCGGTGCAGCGCGGTCGCCACCAGGGACGGCAGCGCCTGCGGCAGCACCGCGGCGGTGATCTGCTGCAGCCGGCCGGCGCCGGTGGCGCGCAGTGCGGTGCGCGGGCCCTCGTCGGTCTGCTCGACGGCGTCGGCGTACAGCTTGCCCACCATGCCGACGGAGTGGACGCCGAGCGCCACCACACCCGTCATCCCGCCCAGTCCGAAGACGCGGAAGGCGGCGATGGCGAAGACCACCTCGGGAACCGCGCGGCAGAGCACGATCACGCCGCGCGAGGCGAGACGGGCGGCTGTCCCCGGAGTGGTGTTGCGGGCCGCCAGCAGGGCCAGCGGCACGCTGAGCACCACCGAGAGCACGGTGGCGGAGACCACGATGGCCAGCGTCTGCCAGATCAGCGAGAACAGTTCACCGGCCGGCGGGAAGTCCAGTGGCAACGTCCGCGGCAGGAAGGCCACCGCGTTGTCTGCGCTGTCGGCGAGCGTGGCGATGTTGAGCCGGAGCGCGATGAACGCCCACACCCCGCCGATCACACACAGCAGCAGGGCCGTGGCCGCGCTGAGCCCGGCCGCGGTGGGGCGGGCCAGGGTCCGCCGGTGCGGGCGCGTGGCGCCGGGGCCGGGACCGGGGGCGGCGGGGGGCGCGGTCGGGGGATGATGGTCGACTACGGACACTCAGTCCCCCTTCGTGAAAGCCGCCGACGCGGCCACCGGGGCGGGGACGGATCCGGGAGGGGCAGCGGGGCGGGGAGGGACGGCCGAACCGGCCGCGACGGCGGCGGCCA
The DNA here is from genome assembly GCF_000147815.2 of Streptomyces violaceusniger Tu 4113. NCBI lineage: Bacteria > Bacillati > Actinomycetota > Actinomycetes > Kitasatosporales > Streptomycetaceae > Streptomyces > Streptomyces violaceusniger. The sequence continues at coordinate 6,808,203 of NC_015957.1, forward strand.
CGCCCTCGGCGCTCCCGGCGGCCACCTCCTCGTACAACCGCATCACCGTCCCGCGGTCGATGCCCTCCGTGGCCACGTCCATGACGACCCGGCCCGACCGCAGGCCGATGATCCGGTGCGCCCAGGACAGGGCCAGATCGACCTGGTGCAGGCTGCACAGCACGGTCAGTTCCCGCTCCTGGGCGACGCGCGCCAGCAGCCGCATGACCTGCGCCGAGGACTCGGGGTCGAGGGAGGCGACCGGCTCGTCGGCGAGCAGCAGGCCCGGTTCCTGCATCAGGGCGCGGGCCACGGCGACGCGCTGCTGCTGGCCGCCGGACAGGGTGTCCGCCCGCTGGAAGGCGTGTGCGGCCAGGCCCACCTGTTCCAGCCCGTCCAGTGCGCGTTCCCGCACCGCACGCGGGTAGCTGAGCAGCCCCAGCCGGGGTCCGCGCAGCGACCCGAGGGCGCCGGTGCACACGTTCTCCAGCACGCTGAGCCGCCCGACCAGGTGGAACTGCTGGAAGACGAAGCCGATCCGGCGGCGCAGCGCACGCAGCTCGGACCGGCCGGCCCGGGCCAGCGCGGTGCCGAGGACGGTGCCGTCACCGGAGGTCGGCGCCTGGAGGCCGTCGAGCAGCGAGAGCAACGTCGACTTGCCGGAGCCGGAGAGCCCCAGCAGCGCCACGACCTCGCCGGGCCGCACCTCGAACGACACATCGTCCACGGCGAGCAGCGAGTCGGCGCCGGTGCCGAACCGCTTCGTCAGACCGTCCAGCCGGATCACCGGCTCCCCGGCGGTGACCGGGGAGCCGGTGGCAGTGGCCGCGGTGGCGGTGGGGGCCGGGGCCGTCACGAGCGGTCCTTGCACTGCGCGTCCTTGGTCGCGTCGCAGACCGCGCGGACGCTGTCGTAGTCGGAGTCGTTCACCGCGGCGAAGCCCCAGTTGTCGTCGATCTTGCAGCCGTCGCCGGAGCAGTAGCCCTTGGACTCCATGTAGTCGGCGTTGCCCTTGGTCAGGAACGCGTCGATGATCTTCTTCTGCAGGCTCGCGGTGAGGTCGGTGGAGACCGCGGCGGGCGAGCCGGGGATCTCGGAGGACTTCCAGACCGTCTTGAGCCGGCCCTTCTTGAGCTTGCCCTGCTTGATCAGGTCGCTGTCCACCATGGTGTCGAAGGCGAAACCCGCGTCGCAGTCGCCGGAGGCGACCGACAGCGCCGAAGCGTCGTGACCGCCCGCCATGACCTTGGTGTAGTCGGCGGCCTGCACGCCCGCCTTCAGCAGACCGGCCTGCGGATAGAGATAGCCGGACGTCGAGGTCGGGTCCACGAAGCAGACCTTGTGGCCCTTGAAATCGGCGAGGCTGTTGATGTCCTTGGAGCCGCTGCGGGTGATGCCGTACGACTTGTAGCCGGGCTTCGCACCCTTGGCGGTGACCAGCGCGCCGGCCAGCTTCACACCCACTCCGCTGTCCTTGGCGACGACGTAGGAGAGCGGCCCGTAGAGCGCGACGTCCGCCTTGTGCGCCCGCTGCGCCTCGATGACGGCGGCGTAGCTGGTCGCCTTCTGCATCTGGACCTTCTTGCCGGTCTCGGCCTCCAGCAGCTTGACGAGCGGGGCGTACTGCTGGGCGAGGGAGGTGGAGTTCTCGGACGGGATCGCCGCGACCACCAGAGAGTCGGGATCCCGTCCTTCCGACGTGGAGCCGTTGTCCGAGGCACTGGCGCCGCAGGCCGTGAGCACGAGCGGCAGCAGCGCGGCGGCGAGGGGAAGGCGGAGGTGGCGAGGCATGGGTCGTCCTTCGAGCGGTGGGGCGATTCGGGCCTCTCGGGGAGCTGAGGGCACCGGCGATAACGCCCACCTTGCGGAGAACAGGTGTGCACGCCCCTCGCCGTCGGTTACGGCTGTCTGAACGGTGCGGGAGACAACGGGTGGCTTGACCGGACAACCCGGGGGTCCGGCACCGTCGTGCCGGACCCCCGGGTTGCCTGGTTTCGCTTTGTACGCGTCAGCGCCGGCCGACGTCGCCGCTGTCGTCGGTGGCGTCGGTGGTGGCGTCGTTCGTGTCGTTGGTGGCGTTGGTGGCGTTGGTGGCGTCGTTCGTGTCGTTGGTGTCGGCCTCGCCCGCCTCCAGCAGGCCCGCCGCAGCGCCCACGATGCGGGGGTCGGCGACGGCGACGACCTCCTCGTCCTTGTCGGTGTAGTCGAAGCGGGCGAGCACGCTGCGCATGGCCTCGACGCGGGCCCGCTTCTTGTCGTTGCTCTTGACCACCGTCCACGGCGCGTACTCCGTGTCCGTCTCCCGGAACATGGCCACCTTCGCGGCGGTGTAGTCGTCCCAGCGGTCCAGAGCGGCCAGGTCCATCGGGCTGAGCTTCCACTGCCGTACGGGATCCACCTGGCGGATGGTGAAGCGGGTGCGCTGCTCGCTCTGGGACACCGAGAACCAGAACTTCACCAGGTCGACGCCGTCGTCCACGAGCATCCGCTCGAACAGCGGCGCCTGCCGGGTGAAGCGCTGGTACTCGTCCTGCGAGCAGAAGCCCATGACCCGCTCGACGCCGGCCCGGTTGTACCAGGACCGGTCGAAGAGCACGATCTCACCCGCGGTCGGCAGATGCTCCACGTACCGCTGGAAATACCACTGGCCACGTTCGCGCTCGGTGGGCTTCTCCAGCGCGACGACCCGTGCGCCGCGCGGGTTGAGGTGTTCGGTGAAGCGCTTGATCGTTCCGCCCTTGCCTGCCGCGTCCCGACCCTCGAAGACGATGACGAGCCGGCGTCCGGTCTCCTTGATCCAGCTCTGCAGCTTCAGCAGTTCTATCTGCTGCAGGCGCTTGTGCCACTCGTACTCCTTGCGCTCCATGCGCTGCGGGTACGGGTAGTTCTCCCGCCAGGTGTCGACCGGGCTTCCGTCCGGCCGGATGAGCACGGGGTCGTCGTGGTCGCTGTAGTCGACCCGCAGGTCGGACAGCTCGGACAGCAAGGGCGGCGTTGTCATCCAGTCCTTCCTTTCGGCTCTCAGCGGAACTGCGGCACAATCAGATAAATTCCGTACGCCACCACCGCGGCGCACGCCACAAAGCACAGGCCGGCCTGGGTGAGGCCGACGGTGGAGCCGGTGCCGTTCTCCTCACGGGCTGCCTCCATACGGGCGAGGCCCAGGACGCCGAGGGCGAAGACGGTGACCACGGCAATGGTGACGCCGATGCTCACCGCGGCGACCTGGCCGAGTGCACTCCAGTCGAGATGCATCGCTTTCAACTCTCCGTGATTCAGGCGGACTTACGCGGCCGTGCCGACGTTGGCCGGCGGCTCGGTGCGGATGGTGACCTCGTGGGCGTCGTTGACGTTCTTCGCGTCCACCGGGTTCCGGCGCGAGAGGAGCACGATGCCCCCGGCGAGGGCCGCACCGACCAGGGCGACGACCGCCGCGCCGATGTTGCCGCCGTTGGTGACCACGCTCGCGGAGACGCCGCCGACCAGCGCGGCGGCGGGCAGCGTGACCATCCAGGCGATCACCATGCGGCCCGCGACACCCCAGCGCACCTCCGCCAGCCGTCGGCCGAGCCCGGCACCCAGGATGCTGCCGGAGGCGACCTGCGTGGTGGACAGGGCGAAGCCCAGGTGCGCGGAGGTGAGGATGACGGTGGTGGAGGCGGTCTCCGCGGCGAAGCCCTGCGGCGACTGGATCTCGGTCAGGCCCTTGCCCATGGTGCGGATGATCCGCCAGCCGCCCAGGTAGGTGCCGAGGCCGATGGCGAGCCCCGCGGAGGCGATCACCCACAGCGGCGGACCGGCGTCGTGGCCGAGAGAGCCCGCCGAGATCAGGGTCAGCGTGATGACACCCATGGTCTTCTGCGCATCGTTCGTGCCGTGCGCGAGGGAGACGAGCGAGGCCGAGGCGATCTGACCGATCCGGAAGCCCTTGGTCACCGACTTCTTGCGGGCGCGGTCGGTGAGCCGGTACGCGAGGTAGGTGGCCAGCAGCGCGGCGACACCGGCCACGATCGGCGAGGCCACCGCGGGTATCAGCACCTTCTCGACGACCTTGTCGAAGTGCACGCCGTGCGAGCCCGCACCGACCCACACGGCCCCGATGAGACCGCCGAACAGCGCGTGCGACGAACTCGACGGCAGCCCGACCAGCCAGGTCAGCAGATTCCAGAGGATCGCCCCGACCAGCCCCGCGAAGATCATGCCTGGGGTGACCAAGGTGTCGTCGACGATGCCACCGGAGATGGTCTTGGCGACCTCGGTGGAGAGGAAGGCGCCGACGATGTTGAGGATCCCGCTCACCAGAACCGCGGTTCTGGGGGTGAGCGCGCCGGTGGCGATGGAGGTGGCCATCGCGTTGGCCGTGTCGTGGAAGCCGTTGGTGAAGTCGAAGGCGAGGGCCGTGACGATGACGACCGCCACCAAGAAGGTGATGTGGTCCATTCCTGCATGCAAACAAGCTCAGGACAATGCTCGGCGAACTCGCGGCAAAGGCAGTACAAGAACGACGCGCGCAGGTCGTGGGCATCGTTGTCAGCGCGGTGTCACCGCGGTGGATGAGACCCCTCTCACCCGGTCGGACCCTGCCGCTCTCACCCGGTCGGACCCTGCCGCGCGGCCGGGCGCCACGGGTCCCGCGAACGTTGAGGAGGCATAGCCCTCAAGAGGGAAGCCAATGCGAAGATCTCAGGCGAATCCCTCAGAACACCTCAAGGGAAGCGGGAACATGATGGTGGCGACTCCGGCTCTCGGCCCCGGACGCGGACTGGCCCGCGCACGCGTCGCGGCGGCCGGGTGCGCCGTGGCGGTGTGCGCGACCGTGGCGGCCCCGGCCGCCGCGCGGGACGACACGTCCGGCGGAAAACCCACGGTGGTGCTGATCCACGGCGCGTTCGCGGACGGCTCGAGCTGGAACGGTGTCATCCAGCGCCTGGAGCGCCACGGCTACCCCGTCATCGCCCCCGCCAACCCGCTGCGCGGTCTGTACACCGACTCCACCTACATCGCCTCCGTCCTGGACAGCATCAAGGGCCCGATCGTGCTGGTGGGCCACTCCTACGGCGGCGCGGTCATCAGCTCGGCCGCGGCGGGCCACCCCCGGGTGAAGTCGCTGGTGTACGTGTCCTCCCTGATGCCCGACAAGGGCGAGAGCGGCCAGTCGCTGGGCGCCCGGTTCCCCAGCGAGCTCTCCACCGCCATGAGGACGGTCCCCTACCGGGCCGGTGGCAGCGTGCGGGGCAAGGACCTGTACCTCAAGCGGGACAAGCTCCACCGGGTCTTCGCCGCGGACCTCCCGGCCAGTACGGCGAGGCTGCTGGCGGCGACCCAACGGCCCGCCACTACGGCCGCGTTCTCGGAGAAGGCCAAGGTGGCCGCGTGGCGGCAGATCCCGTCCTGGGTCCTCGTGGCCAAGCAGGACAAGACCATCAACCCCCGGCAGGAGCGCTTCCAGGCCAAGCGCGCCCACTCCCACACCGTGGAGATCAACTCCTCCCACGTGGCCATGATCGCCCACCCGCAGGAGGTCACCGACCTCATCATCAAGGCCGCCACGGCCACCGGCTCGGCCCGGCCGTCGCCCGCCGCCAAGCCTTCCGACTCCCGCGCCGGGGCGGAGTCCCGGCCCGCCGACACGGCCGCCGCGTGGGTGACCGGGGGCGCGGCGGCCCTTCTGCTGGGCGGTGGGGCCCTTGTCCTCGGCCGCCGCCGACGTCGGCGGTCGCGCTGACGAAGGCCGGCTCGCGCCGTCGTGTTCTTCGCGCAGGGAGGGCGGCATCCGCTGGGCAGGGCGGCATCTGCTGGCCAGGGCGGCATCTGCTGGCCAGGGCGGCTACAGCCAGCCGTGCCGGCGGGCGACGCGAGCCGCCACGTGGCGGTTTTCCGCGCCGAGTTCGGCCGCGGCGGCCGACAGATAGTTGCGCACCGTCCCGGGGGACAGCGCGGCGCGGGACGCGATCTCCGCCACCGGTGCCCCGTCCTCGGCCAGCGACAGCATTTCCGCCTCGCGGGGAGTGAGTGGCGACTCGCCCGCGGCGATGGCGTCCGCCGCCAGCTCGTGGTCGACGTAGCGGCCGTCCGTGTGCACCGTACGGATGATCTCCGCCAGTCGCCGCGCGGACACCGTCTTCGGCACGAAACCGCGCACGCCCGCGCCCAGCGCTTCTTTCAGCGCCCCGCCCCGGGCGTGGCTGGTGACGATCATCGACGTGCACTCCGGCACCACCTCCCGCAGCGTCGCCGCCACCGACACCCCGTCGCATCCGGGCATCCGCAGATCCAGGACGGCCACGTCGGGGCGGTGTGCCCGGGCCATGGCCAGCGCCTCGTCGCCGGTTCCGGCCTCCGCCACCACGGTGATGTCGTCCTCCAGCGCGAGGAGGGAGGCGAGGGCGCCCCGGATGAGGTGTTCGTCGTCCGCGAGCAGAACCCTGATCATTCGGGCGTCTCCCAGGGAATTGTCGCGGTCAGGCGGAAGATCCCGCCCGAGCGCCGTTCGGTGGTCAGCGTGCCGTCCACCTCGACCAGGCGCTCGCGCAGCCCCGGCAGGCCGCTGCCGGTGCCGGGCCGGGGGCCCGTACCTGCACCGTCGTTCTCCATCACGAGCGCCACCCAGCCCGAGACCGTCGCGCGCACCGACACCTCGCAGCGCGAAGCGCCCTGCGCATGGCGGAGCATGTTCGTCGTGCCCTCGCGGACCACCCAGCCGAGCGCCGCCTGCGTGTGCGCGGGCAGCCGCGCCGCCGGACCGTTCTCGATCCGGCAGTCGATCCCGGCCGCCTCCAGTACGGATCGGGCCCCGGCCAGCTCGGTGAGCAGGTCGGCGGTGCGGTAGCCGCGGACCACCGCGCGGATCTCCCGCTGTGACTCCTGCGCGATGTGCTGCACCTCCTCCATCTGGGCCACCGCCTCTTCCCGGCCCCGCCGCGCCAGTTGCACCGCGAGCTCGCTCTTCAGCGCCACCACCGCGAGGTTGCGGCCGAGCACATCGTGCAGGTCGCGGCCGAAGCGCAGCCGCTCCTCCGCGACGGCCAGCCGCGCCTGTGTCGCCCGCGCCTTGGCGAGCTCCTCGATCAGCCGCACGCTCCAGCCGGTGACCCGCATCGCCGTGGCCATGAACGGCACCATGAACAGGATCGCGCCGACGGCGAAGGCCAGCGGCTCCCCCGACAGCCCGCTCACCACCGCCGCGCCGAGCGCCGCCACCGGCACCGCCCCCACCAGCGCCACCCCGGCGCGGCGCGGCAGCGCCAGCATCGGCGGGCCGGCGTAGAACATCAGCAGCCAGAACAGGTAGGGGGCCAGGTCCCGGTCCCCGATGCGGCCGGTCACCAGCAGCGCGCAGCCCAGCGCGGCCATGGCCGCGGTGGCGGCGACGTACAGCGCGACCAGCCCGACCGGACGGGGTCCGGCACCGAGGTAGCGGCGCAGGGCCGCGCGGGAGAGCAGCAGCTGGGCGCCGACGTGTGCCGCGCCCACCGCCGCCACCAGGGCCGACCCGAGCGCGCCGGCGTCCGACGTCTTGACCCAGAACGCCCACAGCGCGGCCTCGGTGGCGGCGAAGAAGGCGAGGGAGCCGAGGGTGTAGCGGCGGTAGCGCTCGGGGCCGTCCGGGCCCCCGAGCCGCTCCACCCAGGTCTCCACGCTCATGCTCCCCGGCCCCGTAACCGCGGGCCGCGACACCTCGGGCCGCGCCACCTCGGGCCCTGTCATCACGGCCTCCGCCACCTCGGGCTCCGCCACCTCTGACTCCATCACCTCGGGCTCCGCCACCTCGGGCTCCCGCCCTTCTCAACTCCGCGGTCCCCAGCGGAACCGCCGACGCACAGCAAACACCGCCAGGCCCGTCCATGCCAGCGCGAGGATCACCGCCCGGAGCTGATCCACAGCGGCCAGGTCATCCGTCCAGCCGCCCCGCAGCAGGTCCATCACCGGCGAGAACGGCAGCCAGGCGGCGACGTCGGCCATCGTGTCCGGCATCACCTCACGCGGCGCGAAGACCCCGGAGCCGGCCATGGTCACCAGCAAGAACGGCAGGAACGTCATCTGAGCACTCTCCGATGTCCGGGTGAACGCCGCCGTCAGCGCCGCCCCGGCGACCAGCATCGCCACACCACCGAGCAGACCGAGCACCGCCAGGTGCGGCGCGGCCGGTGCGTCCGCGTCGAGGAACGCGGTCATCCCTACCGCCAGCAGCAGGGACTGCACGACCGCCAGCAGGAACGCCGGGAGCGCGCTGCCGACGAGGATCTCCCAGTCGCGTACCTCGCCACTGCGCAGCCGCTTGAGCACCAGGCCCTCGCGACGCACCACGTACACACCGACCAGATACGTGTAGACGGAGAAGAGCAGTGCCATGGCCAGCGCGGCGGGCAGCATGACGGTGGCCACCGACAGGCCGGTGCCGCCCAGGTCCAGCTCCTCGACCGTGCCACGCATCGCGAAGGCCATCGTGCTGGGCAGGATCACCGCGGTGACCAGGGACGCCTTGCTGCGCAGCAGCAGCGTCAGCTCGGCGCGGCCGAGGGCGGTCATGCGGTCGGCGGCGGTGCGCCGGGTGGCCGTGGCCACGGACGTACGTGCCGTACGGGCTGCTGACGTCGTCATCGTGCCTCCTCGCTGTCCAGGCCCTTGGCGATCTCCATGAACGCCTCCTCCAGCGTGGCCGACCGGACGTCGAGACCACGCAACTCCACATCCCTGTCCCGGGCCCACAACAACAGCGCCGTGGCCGTGCGCTGCAGATCGGCGGTCTCCAGCCGGACCGTCCCCCCGGTCTCCTCGTAGCTGGTCACCCCCAGCGGTGCGAGCGGCGGCACATCGCCCAGGAAATGGTCCCGGGGCAGCTCGAAGCTCATCCGCGAGGGCCGCTCGGCGACCACGTCGGCAACCCGCCCCGAAGTGGCGATCCGCCCCGCGTGCATGATGGCCAGCCGGTCGGCCAGTTGCTCGGCCTCTTCCAGATAGTGGGTGGTGAGCAGCACCGTCGTGCCCTGCTGCTTCAACTCCCGGATCAGCTCCCAGGTCTCGCGGCGGGACTGCGCGTCCAGGCCGGTCGTCGGCTCGTCGAGGAACAGCACCTCGGGCCGTCCCAGCAGGGCCAGCGCGAGATCGAGGCGCCGGCGCTCGCCACCGGAGAGCTGCTTGACCCGCACCGCGCCCCGCTTGGAGAGCCTGGTCAGCTCCAGGGCCTCGGCCACGGGGCGGGCGCCGCTGGTGCAGCCCGCCCACATGCGCGCGGTCTCCGTGACCGTCAGCTCCGTCGGGAAGCCGCCCTCCTGGAGCATCACGCCGATACGGGGGCGGACGGCGGCGCGTTCGCGGTACGGGTCGCGGCCGAGCACCCGGACGGTTCCGGCGGTGGGAGTGGCCTGCCCCTCCAAGACCTCGAGGGTGGAGGTCTTACCGGCCCCGTTGGTCCCCAGCAGCGCGAAGAGCTCACCGCGGGCGACCGTGAGGTCGATGCCGCGCACGGCCTCGAAGCCCCGATAGTGCCGCCGTAGGTCGGCGGTTTCGATCACAGTGTCCATGCATTCCAGACTCCCGGCGCGACGGGCCCGGTGGCAGTGCGGTCTGTCATGCGTCCATCTGACATCTGTCATGCGAACCCTGGAGATACGTCACCGGAGATACCGTCAGAGGTCTTTGACGGCGTCGGTGAGCGCCTGGTCGAGGATGGCGGCGCCGTGGGCGATCTCGTTGTCGCTCGCGGTCAGCGGGGGCGCGATCCGGAAGGTGCCTCCCATGCCGGGCAACTGGACGATGTTCATGTGCAGCCCGAGTTCGAAGCAGCGCCGGGTGACGGCCGCGCCCAGCCGGTCGGCGCCACCGGCGCCCAGGGTCTGGTCGCCGGCCAGTTCCATTCCCAGCAGCAGGCCACGGCCGCGGACATCGCCGACGGCGTCGTGGCGGGTGGCGAGCTCGTCGAGATGACCGCGCAGTGCCGTGCCCAGCCCGCGCGCACGCTCATCGAGGCGGTCGCGGACCAGCACCTCGAGGACGGTGTTGCCGACGGCGGCCGGCAGCGGGTCGCTGACATGGGTGGTGAAGAACAAGAACCCCCGCTCATGCGCCCGCTGCTCGATCTCCGGGCTGGTCACCACGGCGGCCAGCGGCAGCCCCGCGCCGAGCGTCTTGGACAGCGTGAGGATGTCCGGGACGACACCCTCGTGCTCGAAGGCGTACCAGTCGCCGGTGCGGCACAGCCCGGTCTGCGCCTCGTCGAGGATCAACAGCATGTCCCGCTCCCGGCACTTTTGTGCCAGGGCGGCGAGATAGCCCGGCGGGAGTTCGATGACGCCGCCGGAGCTGAGGATCGGTTCGACCAGGCAGGCGGCGAGGCTGCCGACCGACTGGGCGTCGATCAGGTCGAACCCCAGGTCGAGCTGGCGGCGCCAGTCGAGCACGCCCTCGGCGTCCACGAAGTCGGGGTGGAAGCGGTCCGGGACCGGCAGCGCGAAGTTGCCCGGCGCGGCGGGTCCGTAGCCCTTGCGCCCGGCGCTGTAGGTGGCGTTCGCGGCCGCCTGGGTCATCCCGTGCCAGGAGCGGGCGAACGAGACGACCTCATGGCGGCCGGTGACGAGTTTCGCCATCCGCACCGCGGCCTCGTTCGCCTCCGCCCCGGTGGTCAGGAGCAGCACCTTCTCCAGCGGCTCGGGCAGGGTCTCGGCGAGCCGGCGAGTGAGGTCGACGACCGGGCGGCTGAGCATGCCGCTGTGCAGATGATCGAGGAGGGCGACCTGCTCGCGAACGGTCGCGACGATCGCCGGGTGGGAGTGGCCGAGGATCGCGCTCATCTGGCCGGAGGTGAAATCGAGCAGCTCGCGACCGCTCTCGGTGAACACCGATGTGCCCGCGGCGCGGGCGATGATCTCGGAGGTGAACGGGGCATGGCCGCTGTAGCGGATGAGGTGGCGCTCCGGGGCGGCACCGGCAGTCTCGGAAGGCATATGAACGACGGTAGGGATGCGCCGCTGCGCGTGTCCATCGCACAGATCCGACCGCTCTGTCAGGCGGAACCGTACAGCGAGATCGTACGGCCGAACCTACAATCGGTCGCATGCTCAACTCGGGGCGGCTGCGGCTGCTCAGCCTGCTGGAAACCCTGGGTACCGTCCGCGCGGTCGCCGAGACGCTGCATCTGAGCGCCTCGACGGTGTCCCAGCAACTGGCGGTCCTCGAGACCGAGACCCGGTGCCGGCTGCTGGAGCGGACGGGGCGGAAGGTGCGGCTGACTCCCGCCGGTCTGCTGCTGGCCCGTCGCGGCCGGGAGATCCTGGACCAGATGGCCGAGGCCGAGGCCGAGTTGCACGCCCTGAACGACGAGCCCATCGGCACCGTACGGCTCGGGGCGTTCCAGAGCGCCATCTACACCCTCGCGGTCCCGGCGGCGACCCGCCTGGCCACCACCCACCCGCGGCTGCACCTGGAGCTGATCGAGCTGGAGCCGCACGAGAGCGGACCGGCCCTCCGCTCGGGGGAGGCGGACGTCATCGTCACCACCACCGACTACGTCGGCCTCTCATGGGGCGCGGACCTCGAGATCCTTCCTCTGGGAACCGACCCGATCGTGCTGGTGCTGCCACCTGACCACCCCCTCACCGGCCGCACGACGGTGAGCCTCGCGGCATGCGCGGAGGAGACATGGGCGTGTGACCGGCCGCAGTCGTATATGGCGGATCTGACCGTACGGCTGTGCCGCGAGTCGGGCTTCGAACCCCGGGTGGCCTGCCGGTTCAGCAACTATCTGATGCTGCTGCAACACGTCGAGTCGGGCCGGTCGATCACCCTGCTGCCCGCCCTCGCCATCACACCGGACCACGCCGTCACCACCCGGGAGCTCAGCACACCGGTGCACCGCAACATCGCCATCGCGGTGCGCCGCGGCACAACGCAGCGCGCGGCGGTGCACGCGGTGGTCGCGGCGCTGCGCGACCACCCCGAACTCCCGGCCCTGTCCGCACCGCACCTGCGTCCCGGCCGGGAACAAGGTGGCTTCGGTGCGTGATATTTTCGGGCTGCCGTGCGCTGCCGCGAACCGAGGAGGTGAGACCGATCAACGCTGTGACAGGTCGGGCCTCCCTCCCCCGCATGGTCCAGGGAGTGCCCGCGGAAGGCATCCCGAAAGGCTTGAAACGCCATGCGCTTCGCCTCTGAGACATCGTCCGACGGTGTCCGCGAACAACTTTTCACCCTTGGTGAGATTCCCGGTGTGCTGTGGACACCGGAAGGTGCTGCCGGTACGCGTCCCCTGATCCTGATGGGGCACGGTGGCGGTCGGCACAAGAAGGCCCCCGACATCCTGGCCGGGGCGCGCCGCTATGTGGCCGATTGCGGTTTCGCGGTGGTGGCGGTCGACGTGCCCGCGCATGGCGACCGTCCGGTGGTCGAGGAGTACGACCGGATCGCGGCCGAGAACCAGGCTCGGGTGGCGGCCGGAGAAGAACTGGCCCCGCTCATCGCCGAGTTCCAGGCGCGGGTGGCCCGCCGGACCGTCCCGGAATGGCGGGCGGTGCTGGACGCGGTCCAGCGACTCGAACACGTCGGCGCCGGGCCGGTGGGCTACTGGGGAGTCTCACTGGGGTGCGGACTCGGCGTTCCGTTCGTCTCCGCCGAACCCCGGGTCCGCGCGGCGGTGCTGGGGCTGGGTGGGGCCTTGGCCTCGGCCGGGGACGCCGCGCGGATCACCGTCCCGGTGGAGTTCCTGGTGCAGTGGGACGATGAACGAGTGCCGCGGGCCGAGAGTTTGGCGCTGTTCGACGCCCTGGCCTCGGCCGAGAAGACGTTGCACGCCAACCCGGGCGGGCACGGGGACGTCCCGGCCTTCGAGCTGGACGGCGCGCTGCGGTTCTTCGTCCGGCACCTCGGCTGATGGTGCCCCCGGCACAGCCACGCCGATCGCGGCGCGGCTGTGCCGGGGGGCTCAGGTGATCCGGGCGTATTCGCGGAACTCCCAGTCGGTGACGTATCGCTGGAACCTGGCCAGCTCATCGCGCTTGAAGGTGAGAAAGGCGTCCACGAAGGGCTTGCCGAGCACATCGGTGAGCCGGTCGTCGGCTTCGAGCGCGTCGAGTGCCCGGCCGAGGCCGGTCGGCAGCGCGGCGGTGGTGCCCAGGTCGTGGCCTTGGCCGGTCATCGGCGCCGGGGGCTCCTCGGCGGCGGCGATACCCAGATGGGCCGCGGCGAGCACACCGGCGATGGCGAGGTAGGGGTTGGCGGTGGCATCGCCGAGGCGCACTTCCAGACGGGTGGCGCCGCCGCGCTCGGGCGGGATGCGCACCAGGGCGTTGCGGTTGTCCAGGCCCCAGTTGATCAGCCAGGGGGCCGTCGTGTCCGGGCCGAAGCGCTTGTACGAGTTGACGGTGGGGTTGAGGAGCGCGGAGAGCGCGGGGGCGTGGGCGAGCACTCCGGCCATGGCGTGGCGAGCCGTGGCGGACAGGCCGTAGGCGCCCCGGGGCGCGTCGAACACGTTCCGGCCGTCCGCGTCGACGAGGGAGAGGTGCAGGTGGAAACCCGAGCCGCCTCCGTCGTTGAACGGCTTGGCCATGAACGTGGCCAACCTGCCCTCCCTATGGGCGAGTTCCTTGACAGCGGCCTTGAAGCGAAAGGCCCGGTCGGCGGCGTCCAGCGCCTCGCAGTGGCTGAGGTTGATCTCGAACTGGCCGCTGTCGAACTCCCGGTTGCCGCCACTGACGTCGAGCCCGAGGGCGTGCAGCGCCCGGACGGTCCGCAGAAGGTGCCCGTCCGGGTCGCCCTTGCGGCCGGTCGTATAGACGTGGCCCGGGGCGGGGGCGTAGCGCCGCCAGCCGACGGGCGAGGCCGGGTCGGGGTCGAGCAGGACGTACTCCAGCTCCGGGCCCACCACCGCGGTCAGGTCCTCGTCGATCAGCAGGCCGATGACCTGACGCAGCAGATCCCGTGGCGATTCGGGCACGGGCAGTCCGGTGGCCGGGTCCCGGACGTCGCCGATGCACCCGGCCACACCCGGTTCCCAGGGCAGCGCGACGAGCGTGGTGAGGTCGGGGCGTACGAGGATGTCCGGCATACCGGCCTCGAGACCACCCGGGATGTGCGAGTGATCGCCCAATGCGCCCGTGTGATAGACGGCGCGACTGAAGGCGAGTCCATGGCCGACCGCATGGGGCAGGTGGTGCAGCAGGATATCCCGACTGCGGTCGGAGCCCATCATGTCGGGATAGGCGACCCGTACGACGTCGATGCCCTCGGCGGCGAGTGCCTCGGTCCGTTGGCGGACGCGGTCGGCTGTCTCGGCGCTCAATGGTCGCTCCGCAAAAGTTATTTGATGCCAAACGGGAGGGCCCACACGATACGAGGCGGCCGGGCCGTCCACAAGGGATCGCCACGATGCGGCCAGGGCGCGAACGCCCCGGCGACCGGCGCACCCGGGGCTACATTTGATCGCGAACGAATGACACGGCGGTCCTTGCCGCCCGCAGCCGAGGAGGATGCCATCGTGCCCGGGCGCCGCCGATCCATCACCGAGACCGAACAGGCCGTCCAGGAACGGCTCGGCGGCTTCGAGTTGCAGCGCGAACAGATGGCCGCCGTCGCCAATATCCACCGCGCCGCCGCGGCCGTCCGCCAGCACCTGGAGAACTCCGTGCTGCGCCCGCACGATCTGACCTGGACCGGCTTCGTGGTGCTGTGGGTGCTGTGGATCTGGGGCGAGGCCGAGACCTGGTCGGTCGCGGAGGAGGCGGGCGTTTCCAAGGGGACACTGACGGGGATCGCGCGCACTCTCGAGTCACGCCGTCTGGTGGCCCGCGCATCCCATCCCGACGACGGCCGGCGTGTCCTGCTCTCGCTGACCCCCGAGGGCGAGGAACTCATGGAGCGCCTCTTTCCCTCCTTCAACGCCGAGGAGGCGTTCGTCGCCACCCCGCTCAGCGCCGAGGACTGCCTGCGACTCGCCAACGGGCTGCGCGCCATCGTGGCCCAGTTGGAGGAGCACGGCGAAGAGCGCCGACGGCAGCTCCTCGACGGAAGGGATCTGGCCCCGCGCCGTTCGGGCCGCCGCTCCCGCCAGTGACCACGCCCGGCCCGGCGCAGTCCCGGGTCGCCGAAGGCGGCAACCTTGACCCGGCCTCGTGGCAGAGTTAGCTTGTTTGGGGCCAAACAAGCTGGAGGTTCGGGACATGCCCCAACAGCCGGACACCGCTGTGCACGAGGCGCGGATCGCCGGCGTCGCCGTCGACACCCGACACTGGATCGGCGGCCGGCGCGTGGCGTCCGCCGACACCTTCCCCGACGTCTCGCCGATCGACGGCAGCACCCTCGCCCGCATCGCCCGCGGCGGCCCCGCCGAGGCCGAAGCCGCCGTGGCCGCCGCGAAGGCCGCCTTCCCCGGCTGGGCCGCCACTCCCTGGGCCGAGCGCGCCCGCATCCTCCACGCCATCGCCGACGGGGTGGAAAAGCGGCTCGAAGAGCTGGCGATCGTCGAGACCACCGACAACGGCGCGCTGCTGCGCTCGCACCGACGGGGTGTGATGCCGCGCGTCGCCCACAACTTCCGCTTCTTCGCGGACTGGCTGCTGACGCTGGGCCATGAGGACTTCACCACGCACACCGGCGGCCCCGCCGCGCCCGGCCACACCAACCACGTCAGCCGGGACCCGGCGGGCCCCTGTGTGCTGATCACCCCGTGGAACGCTCCGCTGATGCTGGCCACGTGGAAGGTGGCCCCGGCCCTGGCCGCCGGGAACACGGTGGTCCTCAAGCCCGCGGAGTGGTCCCCGCTGACCGCCTCGCTGCTCGCGGACATCGCGGCCGAGGCGGGGCTGCCACCCGGTGTGCTCAATGTCGTCCAGGGCCACGGGGCCGAGATCGGCGACGACCTCACCTCCCACCCGGACGTCCGCCGGATCAGTTTCACCGGCTCGGTGGCCACCGCCCGGCGCATCGCCGCCTCGGCCGCACGGAACCTGACCCCGCTGAGCCTGGAACTCGGCGGCAAATCACCGCTGTTGGTCTTCGCGGACGCGGATCCGGAGCTGGCCGTCGACCTGGCCGTGGAGCAGTTCGACAACGCCGGGCAGGTGTGTCTGGCCGCCACCCGCCTCCTCGTCGAGGAGTCGATCGCGGACGAGTTCACCGAGCGCTTCGTGGCGAAGGTCTCCCGGTTGCGGCAGGGCGATCCGCGCGAGGAGGCCACCGACATCGGGCCCACCATCCACCCCCGCCAGATCGAGCGGATCGACGGCTTCGTCCGGCGGGCGGTCGCGTCCGGTGCCCGCGTGGTCTTCGGCGGCGGCTCCCACGCCCGGCTCGGCGGTCTGTACTACCGGCCCACGCTCCTCACCGATGTCGCCCAGGACTCGGAGGTCGTCCAGGAGGAGGTCTTCGGCCCGGTCCTGACCCTGCAGACCTTCGTGGACGAGGCGGAGGCGGTCCACCTCGCCAATGACACCCGCTTCGGGCTGGCCGCCACCCTCGCCACCGGCGACCACCGGCGTGCCGAGCGCGTCACCGACCAGTTGGTGGCGGGCACGGTCTGGGTCAACTGCTTCTTCGTACGGGACCTGCGGGCGCCCTTCGGCGGCTCCCGCCTCTCCGGCGTCGGCCGCGAGGGCGGCACCTGGAGCTTCGACTTCTACTGCGACCTGAAGAACCGCGTGATGGCCCCGAAGGGATTCCACGACCATGGGTGAGATCGTCGGGGCGGGTCTGCTCGCCCATGTCCCCACCATCGTGCTCCCGGAGGAGACCCGGCGCGAGCTCAACGACGGCAAGGAGATCACCCTCGTCACCGGCCTCCGCCGGCTCCGCGAGGACGTCTTCGCGCGCGACGACTACGACACCGTCGTCGTCCTGGACTCCCACTGGGCCACCACGGTCGAGTTCGTCGTGACGGCCCAGCCGCGGCGTGCCGGGCTGTACACCTCCGAGGAGCTGCCGCGCGGCATGTGCCGGATGCCGTACGACTTCCCCGGCGACCCCGAACTCGCCCACGCCATCACGCACTTCGCCGACGCACATGCCACCTTCATCACCGCGATCGACGACGCCTGTCTGCCGATCCAGTACGCCACCGTCAACCTGTGGAAGTTCCTGGGCGAGGGCCTGCCCGGCAAGCGGTGGATGACGATCGGGGTCTGCCAGACCGGCGACATGGAGGACCACTTCCGGCTGGGCCGGGCGCTCGCCGACGGCATCGCCGCCACACCCGGCCGCCGCGTCCTCCTGATCGCCTCCGGCGCCCTCTCGCACACCTTCTGGCCGCTGCGCGAGATCCGGGACCACGAGTCCAGCGACCCGCGCCATGTCTTCACCCCCGAGGCGAGGGCGGCGGACGAGGAGCGCATCGCCTGGTTCAAGGAGGGCCGCCACGACAAGGTGCTGAACACCATGGACACGTTCTGGACGTACCGGCCCGAGGCGAAGTTCTTCCACTACCTGATGATGGCCGGTGCCCTCGGCGAGCGGGCGTGCGTCGCCCGGGCCCGCCAGTACGGCGCGTACGAGAACGCCGTCGGCACCGGTCAGGCCCACCTCTGGTTCGACCGCCCGGCCGACGGCTGGACCGGCACCGGCCCGGCCGCCTCCGCCACCGTGCCCGCCCCGCACAGCCCCGTCTGAGGAGAGCCGACATGCCCGAATACCGCCGCATCCTCCTCGACGGCGCCGTGGTGGAGACCGTCCGCGAGGGCGACACACTCGTGACCGGCGACGGTCGCCGCGTCACGGCCTGGGAAGCCCGGCATCTGCCGCCCGTGGTCCCCTCCAAGGTGATCGCCGTCCACCTCAACCACCTCAGCCGCGTGGCCGAGTTCCAGAGCCGGCTCCCCGCGGCCCCCACGTACTTCCACAAGCCGACCTCGGCGCTCAACTCCCACCAGGGCGCCGTCGTCCGCCCCGAGGGTTGCGAGTGGCTCAACTACGAGGGCGAGGTCGCCATCGTCATCGGGAAGACCACCCGGAACATCGCGCCCGAGCAGGCGGCGGAGCACATCGCCGGTTACACGATCGCCAATGACTTCGGCCTGCACGACTTCCGGGACACCGACGCCGGTTCGATGCTCCGCGTCAAGGGGTCCGACACCCTGTGCCCGCTGGGTCCGGGGCTGGTCACCGACTGGGACTTCCACGGCAAGTACCTGCGCACCTACGTCAACGGCAGGCTGGCGCAGGACGGCTCCACCGACGAGATGAAGTGGGACATGCACTACCTCGTCGCCGACATCGCCCGCACCATCACGCTCTACCCTGGCGACGTCCTGCTCTCCGGGACGCCCGCCAACTCCCGCCCCGTACAGCCCGGCGACGTCGTGGAGGTGGAGGTGGAGGGCCTGGGCCGGCTCACCAACCACATCGTCACCGGCCCGGCCCCCATCCGCACCGACGTCGGCGCGCAGCCCACCGAGTCGGAGGAGGTCCGGTCCACCGCCCTCGGCGGCGACTGGGAGTTCCGCGGCGTCCGCCCGCCCAAGCGGCCCTGAACAAAAGCGCGTCGTGACCAAGGAGTGGACCATATGGATCTGAACGGCTGGCTCGCCGCGGCCCTGGCGTCGAACGCCGATTGGGCGAAGACCTTCGGCCCCTACCAGGCCCATCCGGCGCTGGCGGTGGACGACGACCGGTTCGCCGCCGCGTTCGAGGCCTTCACCGACCGGCTCAGGGACAACTACCCCTTCTTCCACCCGCGTTACGCGGGCCAGATGCTGAAGCCACCGCATCCGGCGGCGGTCGTGGGCTACCTCACGGCGATGCTGATCAACCCCAACAACCACGCCCTGGACGGCGGCCCCGCCACCGCCGACATGGAGCGGGAAGCCGTCCAGCAGCTCGCCACGATGTTCGGCTACGACACCCACCTCGGGCATCTGACCACCAGCGGCACCATCGCCAACCTCGAGGCGCTCTTCGTGGCGCGCGAACTGCACCCCGGCAAGGGCGTCGCCTACAGCACCGAGGCTCATTACACCCACGGGCGGATGTGCCGTGTCCTGGGCGTGGAGGGCCACCCGGTCCCGGTCGACGACCTCGGCCGGATCGATCTCGACGCGCTGGAGAGTCTGCTGCGGACCGGCACCGTCGGCACCGTCGTGCTCACCGCCGGGACCACCGGGCTCGGCGCCGTCGAGCCGATCCACGAGGCGCTGGCGCTGCGCGAGCGCTACGGAGTGCGCATCCACGTCGACGCCGCCTACGGCGGTTTCTTCACCCTGCTGGCCGGGGCGGAGGGCCCCGAGGGCCTGCCCGAGGAGCCGTGGCGGGCCATCGCCGAAGCCGATTCCATCGTCGTGGACCCGCATAAACACGGCCTCCAGCCGTACGGCTGCGGCGCCGTCCTGTTCCGTGATCCCTCGGTCGGCCGGTTCTATCTGCACGATTCGCCGTACACGTACTTCACCTCCGAGGGACTGCACCTCGGGGAGATCAGCCTGGAGTGTTCCCGCGCGGGCGCGGCGGCCGCCGCCCTGTGGCTCACCTTCCAGTTGATACCGCCCACGCGCGAGGGGCTGGGGCAGTCGCTCGCGGCGGGTCGGCGCGCGGCCCTGCGCTGGGCCGAACTCATCGAGGACTCCGAGTACTTGGAGCTGTACCAGGCCCCGGAACTGGACATCGTCAGCTACTTCCCGGTGACCGAGGCCGCCACGCTGTCGCAGATCGACGCGTCCAGCGCCCGGATTCTGCAGGAGGGGATGACGGACGGCGACCCCGTCTTCGTGAGCACGCTCCGCCTCGGCGCCGATCGCCTGACGGCCCTCCATCCGAAGCTCATCCGGGACGCGGACGGTGCGCGCGTCCTGCGCAGTGTGCTGATGAAGCCGGAGTCCGAGAGCTACGTCGACCAGCTCCACGCCCGCCTGGAGCGGCTCGCGCATGGCTGACGGCCGCCCTGCCCCCAGCTCATCCACCAGCAGGAGCGTGACGGCATGACCAGCGTCCACGGCTACTTCCCGCCCAAGACCGCCACCGGCGCCTCGTCCCTCATCCCCTCCCCGCCGTGGCACTACTCCGGCGACCTGCTCACCATCGAGTACCGCACCGACCCGGCTCGCGTACGCGAGCTGCTGCCCGAGCCGTTGGAGCCGGCCGCCGAGGATCCGGGAGCGGTCGCGCTGATCTGGGCCGACTGGCAGTCGTGTGCGACCGGCGGCCGGGAGCTGCTGGACCCGGTGCGCTCCCAGTACAAGGAGACCTTCGCGGTCGTCCGCTGCGCCTACCGGGGCCGGACGTACTCCCGCTGTGTCTACATCTGGGTCGACAAGGACTTCGCGATCGCCCGCGGACTGCATCAGGGCTATCCGAAGAAGCTCGGCTCCATCCATCAGACCCGCCCCCATCCGTATGGGCCCGCCCCGCGCGTCGAGGCGGGAGCCCGGTTCGGCGCGACCCTCGCCGCGGCCGACCGGCGGCTCGCCCAGGCCGTGGTGACCCTGCGCGAGCCGTCGGAGACCGGCGGCTTCGTCAACGGGCACCCCATGGCCCACCACCGCTGGCTGCCCTCGATCGAGAACGGCAAGGGGCTCGCCCTCGACGAGCTGGTCGAGTCCGGCGCCGCCTCCTTCGAGGGCGGGCGGCCATGGGTCGGCGATGCCGAGCTGGAGCTGTTCGAGGCGCCCACCGAGGAGCTGGCCCGGCTGGAGGTCCACGAGCCGATCGCCGCGTACTACCGCCAGGTGGGCGTGGTCTGGGACGGCGGCCGGCTGCTGGAGTCCGGCACCTCGCAGGCCCGGTAGAAACCCCGTCTGCGACGATCTCTGCGTGGACTACCCGAACGACCAGGCCCCCGGCGCCCCCGTCCGCTCCGGCATCCCGGAGCACGGCCGCGTGCCCAAGTACTACGCCGTCAAGGCCCAGATCGACCGGCTCATCGACGAGTTGGGGGAGGGCTCCCCCATCCCCACCGAGCGTGACCTCTCCGAGCGGTTCGAGGTCGCCCGGGAGACGGTGCGCCAGGCGCTGCGCGAGCTGGTGCTGGAGGGCAAGCTGCGGCGGCAGGGCCGCGGCACGGTGGTCGCGGGGCCCAAGCTGGCACAGCCGCTGTCGCTGGCCAGCTACACCGAGGGCGTACGGCGCCAGGGGCGCACCCCGGGCCGTGCGCTGGTCACCCTCGACCGCTTCCCCTGCCCCGACGCGCTCGCCGCCGAGACCGGCCTGACCCGTGGCGAGCCCGTCTGGCATCTGGAACGGGTCCTGCTCGCGGATGACGAGCGGGTCGGTCTGGAGAGCACCTACGTGGCCGAGGCCCGCGTGCCCGATCTGGACACCGCCTTCGATCCGGACTCCTCCTTCTACGCCTACCTCGCCGACCGGGACATCGTCTTCGGCGACGCCGACGAGCGGATCGAGACCGTACTGGCCACGCCGCGCGAGGCCCTGCTCATCGGCACCCCGCCGGCCCTGCCGATGCTGCTCATCCACCGTGTTTCGCGGGACACCGCGGGCCGTCCGCTGGAGCGGGTCCGGACGCTTTACCGGGGTGACCGGTTCTCCTTCACGACACATCTGAGCGGCTGAGAAATGCCCCTTTGCCCCCGCTTGTCGCATCACAAAAAGATAACGGGTCTAGCCCAAATGTGATGCCCGGTTCACGCTCTCGTTGACAGCCGGATTCCTCCGGTTCCCCAGACGCATGGAGCGTGACGGACGTGAGAGTGATAGTCGTCGGAGCCGGCGTGGTGGGCACCATGCACGCCTGGCACGCAGTGGAACGCGGCCATGAGGTCGTACAGATCGAGCGCGAGACGGAGGCTCGCGGCGCCTCGCTACGCAATTTCGGCCAGATCTGGGTGAGCGGCCGAGCGGGCGGCGAGGAGCTGGACACCGCGCTGCGGGCCCGGGAGCTGTGGGAGGACATCGGCAGCCGCGTTCCGGCGCTGGGCTTCCGTCCGAACGGCTCCCTGACCCCGGTCCGCGGCGAGCTGGAGCTGGCCGTCGCCGAGGCCGCGGTCGCCCGCACGGACGCCGCCGCGCGCGGCTACAAGCTGCTGACCGCGGGCGAGGCACGGGCCCTCAACCCCGCCCTGCGCGGGGCGTTCGACGCCGCCCTGTACTGCGAGCGGGACGCGGCCGTCGAGCCGCGCACCGCCCAGCTCGCCCTGCGCGCCGAGTTGCTGAACTCCCCGCGGTACACCTTCCTGCCCGGCCGCGAGGTCCGGGAGGTGATCGGCGAGCGCGCCGTCCGCGACGACCACGGCGAGGTGCACACCGGTGACGCCGTCGTCCTGTGCACCGGCGCCTGGCTCGGCGGCCTGGTCCGTGAGCTGGCCGGTCCCGATCTGCCGGTGCGCCGCGTCCGGCTCCAGATGATGCAGACCGACCCCCTGGGCGAGTCGCTGACCACCTCGGTCGCCGACGCCGACAGCTTCCGTTACTACCCGGCGTACGCCTCCCCCGCCCTGGAGGAGCTGAACGCGCGCCGGCCGCAGGCCGATACGGCCGAGGAGCACCGTATGCAGCTTCTGATGGTGCAGCGCGCCGACGGCGGACTGACCATCGGCGACACCCACGAGTACGAGCATCCCTTCGCCTTCGACACCCTCGAGGACCCCTACGACCACCTCACCGGCGTCGTGGAGTCCCTCCTCGGCCGCCCGCTGCCGAAGATCCGGCGCCGCTGGGCAGGGGTGTACGCACAGTGCACCGACACCAGCCGGGTCGTGCACCGCCAGCGGGTGCGGAAAAGCGTCTGGCTGGTCACCGGGCCCGGCGGGCGCGGCATGACCTGCTCGCCCGCGATAGCCGAAACCACCGCGAACGAACTGGGCTGGTGACGCACATGACCACCCCGACCGACACCACCATCCGCCTGGTGGCCCTCGACATGGCCGGCACCACCGTCGCCGACGGCGGTCTGGTCGAGCGCGCTTTCGACGCCGCCTCCGGTGAGCTGGGCGCCCGGCCCGGCACCCCCGACCACGCCGAGAAGCTCGCCTATGTGCGCGCCACCATGGGCGAGTCCAAGATCTCCGTCTTCCGCCGGCTGTTCGGCGCCGAGGAGCCTGCGCAGCGCGCCAACGCCGCCTTCGAGCGGGCGTACGGCGAACTCGTCGACGGCGGTCTGATCGCCCCCGTGCCCGGCGCCCGCGAGGCCATCGAGGAGCTGGCCGCCGACGGCCGTACCGTCGTCCTCACCACCGGCTTCGCCCGTGTCACCCAGGACGCCATCCTGGACGCGCTCGGCTGGCGCGGCCTGGTGCCGCTCACCCTGTGTCCCGCCGACGCGGGCGGGCGCGGGCGGCCGTACCCGGACATGGTGCTGGAGGCGTTCCTGCGGACCAGGGCCGCCGAGGACGTGGCCCAGGTGGCCGTCGTCGGCGACACCTCCTACGACATGCTCAGCGGCGTCAGGGCCGGGGCGGGGCTGGTCGCCGGGGTGCGCACCGGGGCCCACGGCGACGAGGCGTTCCGCGCGGCCGGGGCGACCCACGTACTGGACTCGGTCGCCGATCTGCCCGCCCTGCTGCGGGGAGTCGGCTGATGGGCATCCGCTTCGACGCGGTCACCGTCGCCTACGACGGGAACGTCGTCCTGGACGCCCTCGACCTCACGGTGGCACCCGGCAGGTCATGGCGCTGCTCGGGCCGTCCGGATCCGGCAAGACCACCGCGCTGCGGGCGGTCGCCGGGTTCGTACGGCCCGCCTCCGGGCGGGTCTTCCTCGGCGACCGCGACGTCACCGATCTGCCGCCGCACCGGCGGGGCATCGGGATGGTCGTCCAGAGTTACGCGCTCTTCCCGCATCTGCGGGTCGAGGACAACGTCGCGTTCGGCCTCAAGGCCCGCAAGGTGCCCAAGGCCGAGATCCGGGCCCGGGTCGCCGTGGCGCTGGAGATGACCGGCATGGCCGCGTACGCCCGCCGCCACCCGCGCGAGCTGTCCGGTGGCCAGCAGCAGCGCGTGGCCACCGCCCGCGCGCTCGCCATCCGCCCGGACGTCCTCCTCCTCGACGAGCCGCTGTCCGCGCTCGACGCCCAGTTGCGCTCCGGCATGCTGGCCGAACTCGCCCGGCTGCACCGGGAGTTGCCCGAGGTGTCGATCCTGTACGTCACCCATGACCAGGTCGAGGCGCTCACCCTCGCCGACCGGATCGCGGTGATGGACAAGGCCCGGCTCCAGGCCTGCGGCACCCCGCGGGAGCTGTACCGGGCTCCGGCCGACGCGTTCACCGCCTCCTTCGTCGGCAACGCCAATCTGCTGCCGGTGACGGTCGGTTCCGCGGGCGTGTCATTCGCCGACGCCGAGATCGCGGTCGACACGGCGGGGGCCGTACCGGGCGCGACCGCCACCCTGTGCGTACGCCCCCATCTGGTCGGCATCGGGGCGGGCCCCAACCGGCTCACCGGCACGGTGGCGGAGATCCAATGGCGGGGCGCCACCCACCGGCTGTACGTGGACGTGGCAGGGCACCGGGTGATGGCCGACGTACGGGAGCTGCGCGAGCCACCGGCCCATGGCGACCCCGTGACCGTGCACTTCGCACCCGAGGACGCCGTGCTGCTGACCGCCGGGGTGAGCGGCCATGGCTAGCGCGACCCTGAGCACTGGGGCCAAGGCCCGGCCCCGCGCGGCGGCCTGGGCCTGGGCGTGGGCGCTGCCGCCCGTCGGCCTCCTCGCCCTGGTCTTCCTCTATCCGCTGGCCCTCGTCGTCCAGCAGTCCGTCCGGCCCGACACCGGTGGCACCTCCGTCCAGCCGTACGCCGACGTCTTCGCCTCGGAGGCGTTCCGCGAGGCGCTGTGGACCACCGTATGGCTGGCGGCGGCCTCGACCGCCGGATGTCTGGTGCTCGGCTTCGTGCTGGCGCTGATCATCGCGTTCGTGCCCTTCCCGGGGGCGCGGGTGGCCGCACGCTTCATCGATGTCTTCCTGTCCTTCCCGTCCTTCCTGATCACCCTCGCGCTGCTGTTCGTCTACGGCTCGACCGGCATGGCCAACGGTCTGTGGACGGATGTCACCGGTGCCGGCGAGGGGCCCTTCCAGTTCCTCACCACGCCCTGGGGCGTACTGCTCGCCGAGATCACGTACTTCACTCCGTTCGTGATGCGTCCGCTGCTCGCCGCGTTCTCCCAACTGGACACCGCGCAACTGGAGGCGGCCAGTTCGCTCGGCGCCCGGGCGCCCCGGATCATCCGGCAGATCATCCTGCCCGAGGCGCTGCCCGCCCTCGCGGCGGGCGGCAGCCTGGTCCTGGTGCTGTGTCTCAACGAGTTCGGCATCGTGCTCTTCACCGGCGCCAAGGGCGTCACGACCCTGCCGATGCTCGTCTACGGCAAGGCCATCCTGGAGTCCGACCAGTACTCCACCCCGGGCGTCGCCGGGGACGGCACGGCCGTGCTCATCAAGGCCAGGCACGACTTCGGCGGCGAGAAGCCCGCCATGGAGTACCTGGCCAAGCTCCAGAAGAACAACGTCGGCCCGGCCGCCTCCACCGGCAAGCTGGCGCCCAAGGTCGACAAGGGCGAACTGCTCGTCGCCAACGGCGACGTCCAGATGAACTACGCCCAGTCGAAGTCCATGCCGAACCTCGGCATCTGGTTCCCGGCCCGCCGCAGCGGCAAGCCCACCACCTTCGCCCTGCCGTACGCGGCCGGTCTGGTCACCAAGGCCCCGCACACCGCGAACGGCAAGAAGCTCCTGGACTACATGCTGAGCCGCACGGCCCAGAACCAGGTCAGCGAGGTCGGTGGCGGCTTCACGGCCCGTAAGGACATCAAGGCCACCGACGCCAACGCCACCGCGCTCAGCAAGCTGATGGACGGCGTGGAGGTCTTCCAGCCCGACTGGAACGACATCCAGAAGAACCTCCCCTCGTACATCGACGCCTGGAAGTCGGCCACCGACAACTGACCCCCGGCTCAGGCGGCACGTACCACGTACACAGCGCCCGCGTCGGCGGTGAAGGCCGTGACACCCGGCTCCGGCCGGGTCGTGGGGACGGACGCGTCCCCGGAGGTCACCCGCACGTCCTTCGCCGTGCGCAGCCGCGCCGGCCCGCCCGCCCGGGCCGTCAGCCGCGCCTCGTTCAGCGCGCCGCCCCGCCAGCTCATGTCCACCTCGAAACCGCCCCTCGCCAGCAGGCCCCGTACGCTCCCGTCCGGCAGTTGCGACGGGAGGGCGGGCAGCAGATGCAGCTCGTCGTGCTGGCTCTGCAGCAGCCATTCGGTCACTCCGGCGCAGGCGCCGAAGTTGCCGTCGATCTGGAACGGCGGGTGCAGGTCGAAGAGGTTGGGGGCGGTGCGTTCGGGGGTGAGCAGATCGGCGAGCAGCTTGTACGAACGGTCGCCCTCCTCAAGCCGCGCCCAGAAGTTGACCTTCCAGGCGAGCGACCACCCGGTGCCCGCGTCACCGCGCCGCACCAACGTGGTGCGCGCCGCGGTGAAGAGGTCCGGGGTGCCTGTCCGGCTGATCTGGTTGCTCGGATGCAGCCCGTACAGATGGGAGACATGGCGGTGCTCCTGCTCGGGGGCGCCCGCGTCCCAGTCCTGCTGCCACTCCTGGAGCCGGCCCTGCGCGCCGATCTTCATGGGGGCGAGCCGTCCGCGCGCGGCCAGCACCTGGTCCCGGAGGGCGGCGTCGGTGCCGAGGGTGTCGGCGGCCGAGGCCACGGCGCCGAACAGGTCGCGCAGCAACTGCATGTCCATCGTCGGCCCGGCGCACAGCGAGCCGCCGCCTCCGCTGTGGTGGGCGTTCTCCGGGGAGACGGAGGGGCAGGTGACCAGCGCGCCCGTGGCCGGGTCGGTCACCAGCGCGTCGAGGAAGAACTGGGCCGCGCCCTTGAGGACGGGGTAGCGCGCCCGCAGTTTCTCCGTGTCGCGCGTGTACCGGTAGTGCTCCCAGATGGCCATGGACATCCAGGCACCGCCCATGGGCCACATGCCCCAGAAGGCGCCGTCGACGGGGGCCGTGCCGCGCCAGACGTCGGTGTTGTGGTGGGTGACCCAGCCGTCCGCGCCGTACTGGGTGCGCGCCGTCGAGCGCCCGGCCACAGCCAGCTCGTCGAGCAGGGCGAAGACCGGTTCCCAGCACTCCAGAAGGTTGGCGGGGGCGGCCGGCCAGTAGTTCATCTCCGTATTGATGTTGATGGTGTACTTCGAGCCCCAGGGCGGGCTCGTCAGGTCGTTCCAGATGCCCTGGAGGGTGGCCGGCTGGGTGCCGGGGCGGGATGCGGCGATGAGCAGATAGCGGCCGTACTGGAAGTGCAGTTCGACCAGTTGCGGATCGCCGCCGGAGGCGAAGCGGGAGACGCGCTCGTCGGTGGGCAGGGCCGCCGCGTCGCCGCTGCCCACGTCCAGCGAGGTACGGCGGAACAGCGCGCGGTGATCGTCGACATGGCGGCTGCGCAGTTGTCCGTACGGGCGGTTCGCCGCCGGGTTGAGGTCTGCGGCCGCCTGGCCCGCCGCGTCACCGTTGGCGTTCTCCCAGTTCACATAGGTGGTGCCGATGGCGACCAGGACGGTCGCCGCGTCGGCTCCCCGGACGGTGACGGTCCCGCCCGCGCTGGTGGTGGTGCCGCCCTCGGCGAGCACCCGCACCAGCGCGCGGAACCCCACCGCGCCGTCCACCCCGCCCGTGGCGTCCCCCGTTCCGTCGAGCGCGGCGGTGAGCGGGTCGGGCGAGGACAGGGAGGTGCGCAGCGGGCTTTCGAACGTGGCGCCGAAGGACAGCGCGCCCTTCTTCGACGCGGACAGCCGGACGACGATGACGCGGTCGGGAGCGCTGGCGAACGCCTCACGGGTGAAGGTCACGCCGTCGCGGGTGTACGTGGTGGTGGCCACCGCCGAGTCCAGGTCCAGCTCCCGCCGGTAGCCGGTCACCGCGCCGCCCGTCGGCAGGCTCAGCAGGAGGCTGCCGACGGTCTGGTACTGCGCCTGGCCGCCGGGCACCCCGAGGAAGTCGGAGTTGATCAGCGTCTCGGCCTCGGGCCACTTTCCGTCGAAGACGAGCTGCCGGATGCGGGGCAGGGCGGCCAGGCCCTTGTGGTTGTCGTAACTGTGCGGCCCGCCCGCCCAGAGGGTGTCCGCGTTGAGCTGCAGCCGCTCGGTCTCCGTGGCCCCGAACACCATCGCGCCGAGCCGCCCGTTGCCCAGTGGCAGGGCGCTCAGCCAGTCGGCGGCGGGCTCGCGATACCACAGCGCCAGCGGCCGGTCCGCCTTCTCGCGCCCGGCGGGCGCAGCGGCGTGGGCCGTCCCGGCGGGCAGGCCGGCGGCCGCGAGGCCCGTGGTGGTCGTGGCGGCCAGCGCCATGAACTGTCGGCGCGGGACATCAGGGGTCACTGCGACTCCAGGAAGGGGTGAGTGGGGGTCTGCCTCGATCCGGGATCTGTCTCGACCCGGGATCTGCCTCGACCCGGGATCTGCCTCGACCCGGGCTCCGTCCGGCCGTCCCGGCGGGCCGCTCTGCCGCGGCCCGGGTCCGGGTCCGGGTCCGGGTCAGCGGCCGTGACCGGTCGTGGCCACGCCCATGGCGTACGTGATGCCACCGAGGAGGTGCTGCCGGAAGGCGGGCTCGGCGTAGGACTCCTTGGTGTGGCCGAGGCCGGTGTAGAAGGCCCGGCCGCCCTTGTACTTCTGGTACCAGCTAATGGGGTGGTCCCCGTTCATGGTGCCGCCGGTGTACGAGGACTCGTCCAGCGCGGCGAGCACATGCACGGTGGCCGTATCGCGCGGATTGGTGCGGTAGTTGTACCACTCGTCGGTGCGCACCCAGGTGTCCCCGAGGTGGCCCGTCGCCGGGTGGGCGTGGTCCTCGACCTTCACCGTGGCCTGCTGGATCGCCGGATGGGACTGGAACCACGCACCGCACAGCCCGCCGTAGAACGGCCAGTCGTACTCGGTGTCGGCGGCGGCGTGCACGCCCGCGTAACCGCCGCCCGCCGCGACATAGCCTTCGAAGGCCGTCTGTTGACCTGAGTCGAGGACGTCGCCGGTGGTGGACAGGAAGACCACCGCGGCGTAGCGGGCGAGGTTGCCGGGGGTGAAGGCGGCGGCGTCCTCGGTGGCGTCGACGGCGAAACCGCCCTGCGCGCCCAGGTTCGTGATGGCGGCGACGCCGTCGGGGATGGAGTCGTGGCGGAAGCCCGCCGTCTTGGAGAACACCAGCACCCGGCCCGCCCTCGGCCGCCTGCGGGCGGACGTGGCCCAGGCGGGCGCGGTCGCCGCGCCGGTGAGCAGCACGGCACCGGCCGCGGCCTTGATCACGGTGCGGCGCTGGGTGGGGGCGGGCAGATCGGGACGTTTCCTGTGCACGGGGAACCTCCGGGGAGAAGTGTGATTCTCAAAGGGGGTTGGGCACAGGCGCGCGCCGTCGCGCCCAGGGCGCCACACGGCTGCGAGCCTCGGTGAGGGGAGGGGCTGCCTCCGTGGGCGTAAGGGGACCGTACCGAGTCGGCCCCACTTTGCAAAGCCCGTTGACAAAAAGCTCTGGCCGGCCATCCGGTCACCGCCTCGTGGGCGCGGGACGGCCCGCCAGCCGTGGTGTGAACGTGGCGTGGAAGATGGTCGACGCGGCGCCGACGGCGGCGGCCTCGCGGCTGAGCACGGACCGCTCGACATCGACCCGGCGCAACCGTCTGGCGGTCGGGAAGTCGTTGACGATACGGGAGATCTCGGCCGTGTAGAGGTCGGCGACCCCGTCGGTGAAGAACGGCCCGCCGAGCACGACCAGGTCGATGTCCAGCAGGTCCACCAGGGACAGGGCGCCCCTGCCGATCGCCCCGGCGACCTGGCGCACGGCCTTCTCGGCGACCGGGTCGCCGGCCCCGGCCGCCGCGCTCACCACCCGGTGGGCCTCTCGCGGGTCGTGCGCGGCGCGCGGGCCGAGGACCATGCCGAGCCGGGCGGCCGTCTCCGGGATGGACACCGGCGGATTGCATTCGGGCAGGATCTCCGGTCTGCCGTCCGCGTCGACCCGTTCCAGGGCGACGGCGCACAACTGGCCGAACTCCCCCGCGTTGGCGCTGACTCCGCGGTGGATGTCGCCGCCCAGGAACAGCCCGGCGCCGACCCCCGTACCGAGGTACAGATACACGAAGTCGCGGGCGCGCCGGTCGCGCCCGATCCACCGCTCCCCGATGGCCGCGGCCGAGGAGTCCTTCTCCATGACGATGGGGCAGGGGAAGCGGTCCTTGAGCATGTACAGCAGCGGCACATCCCGCCACACCGACAGCAGCGGCGGGTCGAGGACGGTGCCGGAGGCCACGTCGACGGGGCCGGGGGTGGCCACGCCGATGCCGAGGAATCCCCCGGGCCGCACCGCGCCGCCGGCGGCGGACAGGACCCCGCGGCCCAGCCGGGCGATATGGTCGACGAGCTGGTCCGGGCTGGCGGTCTGCGCGACGGGTTCCGTACGGCTGCGCACGATGGCGCCGTCGAGGTCGACCACGACCGCCGTCAGCACCTCGGGGTCGACATGGATGCCCAGCGCGTGCCCGGCGTCACCGCGCAGCCGCACCGGGGTGCGCGGCTTGCCGGAGGTGGCCTGCCGCCGGTCGTCCTCGACCAGGATGCCGCGGTGCAGCAGCGAGCGGGAGATCCGGGAGACCGACTGCTGGGTGAGGCCGGTGCGGTGCGAGATCTCGCCGCGGGTGATGGTCCCGGCCAGCCGTACCGCCTCGATGACCACGCACTCGTTGAAGGAGCCGAGGTCGATCTGGTTCGCGCCGCCCCAGGACTCCCGGCGCTGCTCGCCACCGCCCCGGGAGGCCGCGGCGAAGTGGGTGGCGATGGGTTCCCGGAGCCAGCGCACGGGCTGCCGCTCGCGGGCCGTGGCGGGCCGGTCCGCGTAGCGCGTGAGGGCGGCGGCCAGGTCGAGGTAGACGCGGTGCGAGGACTCCGGGTGCCGGGTGCAGTCCAGGCCGACCATGGCCCGCAGGAAGGTGCGCCAGGTGGTGCGCACCGGAAGGGCGTGGTGGACCACCCCGCCCCGGGCCCACCGCTGGGCCGACGGCCCGCCCTCCCCCGTGTCCCACAGGGTGATGGCGTGCAGGGAGGCGCCCGGGTGGCGGCGCCGGGCCTCGGCCAGGTATCCGGCCGGCCGGTCCTGGCCACGCCGCTCCCCCGGCACCGGGGACGGCGGGACCTTCAGCGCGGCCTCCACCGCCGCGTCGACCGCGGCGATGACATCGGCACCGGGGGAGGCGCCCGGCGAGGCGGCGTGGTGTTGCTCGGGGGCGGCCGGGCGGGTGCCGACGAGCAGCAGCGCCCGGTGGGTGTCCAGATACAGGCCGAGCACCCACACCTCGGCCTGCGGGAGCGGGGGGCGGGTGGGCACGGCGGGGACGGTGGCGTTGCCGGGCGTGACCCGCCAGCGCTGGCGGATCGCGGCGACGGCCGCGTGGCTGTAGCCGAGTTCGCGGGCGACCGCGCGGGAGGCCCCGCTGCCGTCGGGCGCCAGCACCGTACGGGTGATGACCTCGGCCTCGTCGATGATGCTGGGCCGCCCGGGCCGTGGACGCTCCCGCAGGCCCGCCACACCGGAGGCGTCGAAGCGCTGCCGCCAATTTCCCACCGTCTGCCGGGAGACCTCGAGCCGCCGGGCGATCTCGGCGTTGCGCAGCCCCTGGGCGGCGAGCAGGACGACGGCGGCGCGGACGGCGCGCGAACCGCCCTCCGCCACCCAGTGCCGCAGCAGCCTGCGGTCCTCCTCGGGCAGTCCCGGGGCGTCCTGGTACGGCGGGTTCACGACGCCCCGCGCGCCAGCCGGAGGGTCAGGATCTGGAACGGGCGCAAGGTCAGGTCCAACACGCCCTGAGTGTGCGCCAGTTCGGCCGTGGGGTGCTCCAGGAGGTCGGTGACCTGGACGCGGTCGACGGCGAATCCGGCGGCCAGGGTGGTGCGGACCCGGCCGCCTCGCGACTCGTAGAGCCGGACCACGACGTCGCCGGAGCGGTCGTCGGCGAGCTTGACCGCCTCCACCACGACGCCCGGATCGCCCACCGCGACCAGCGGCGGTCCGGTGAGCCGCGGCGCGGCGGGGCGCAGCGGGAGGCTGAAGGCGTATCCCGCGGCCACGGCGTCGCCGAGGTCGGCGCCGGGGTACAGCGCGTAGCGGAAGCGGTGCCGCCCCCGGTCGGCATGGGGGTCGGGGCTGTGCGGGCCGCGCAGCAGGGTGAGCCGGAGGGTCGTGGTCGTTCCGCCGTCCTCGCGGGTGAGGCGGGCGACGTCGTGCCCGTAGGTGGAGTCGGTGAGCAGGGCCGCGCCCCAGCCGTGTTCGCCGATGTGGACCCAGCGGTGCGCCCACGCCTCGAAGCGGGCGGCGTCCCAGCTCGTGTTCTCGTGGGTGGGCCGCTCGACATGGCCGAACTGGATCTCGGACGCGACGCGTTCGGCATGCACGTCCAGCGGCCAGGCGGCCTTGAGGACGGTGTCCTCCTCCCGCCAGTCGATGTCCGTGTCGACCTCCAGGATCCGGCTGTCCGCGGCCAGGCTGAGGCGCTGCACGACGACGGACCGGCCGGTGGTGCGCTCCACGCGGACACAGGCCAGCAGCGGGCCCTCGTCGTCGAGCCGGACGGCGGTCGCGGTGTCCAGGTCGCGGTGGACGTTGCGGTACTGGGCGTCCAGGTTCCAGGCGCTCCAGCGCACCGGATCGTCGGGGTGGAGCTGCAGCAGGTTCCCGGCGCCACCGGGCGCGATGGCCTCCCTGCGGCGGTCGTGGTCGTACGCGGACCTGACCAGCCCGTCGCCGTCGATATGGACCGTCAGCGCGCCGTTGTCCAGGACATATCCGCCCGCGTCGGCGGGACGGGCGGTGACCCGCGCCTGGTGGGCGGTGCCGGTGCCGAGGACGGCGGCGCCGAGCGCGGGGGCCTGGGCGAGTACGGCGTACCGGCCGTCGGACAGCTTCTGCACCGGGCCGCCGGCGGCGGGCGGCGCATCCAGGCGGACCACCTCGCGCCGCGCGTGGGGAGCGGCGTTGAGGACGGCGAGTGGTTCCGTGGTGTCCGGGGTGCCCGCGGCGCGGGCCACGATGCGCTCCAGGCCGCGGTGGACGGCGCGGTAGGTCTGCTCGGCCTGCTGGTGGACCCAGGAGATGGAGGTGCCGGGCAGGATGCCGTGGAACTGGTGCAGCAGCACCTGCTTCCACAGCGCGTCGAGCGTCTCGTACGGATAGGGCTCGCCGGTGCGCACGGCGGCAGTCGCCGCCCACAGCTCGGCCTCGCGCAACAGGGCCTCGCTGCGCCGGTTGCCGCGCTTGGTGCGGGCCTGGCTGGTGTAGGTGCCGCGGTGGGTCTCCAGATACAGCTCGCCGCGCCACACGGGCGCGTCGGGGTACTCCTCGCGGGCCTCACGGAAGAAGTCCGACGGCGACTGGACGCTGACCCGCGGGGAGCCTTCGAGATCGGCCAGGCGCCGGGCCTTCTCCAGCATCTCGCGGGTCGGCCCGCCCCCGCCGTCGCCGTAGCCGAAGGGGGCCAGGGAGCGGGTGCCCGCGCCCTTCTCGGCGTACGTGGCGACGGCGTGGGCCAGCTCGGCGCCGGACAGCGTGGCGTTGCAGGTGTCCACGGGCGGGAAATGGGTGAAGATCCGGGTGCCGTCGATCCCCTCCCACCAGAAGGTGTGGTGGGGCAGCTTGTTGGTCTCGTTCCAGGACAGCTTCTGGGTGAGGAACCAGCGGGCGCCCGCGAGCGCGGCGAGCTGCGGGTAGGCGGCGGTGTAGCCGAAGGAGTCGGGCAGCCAGACGCCGTCGGTCTCCACGCCGAGCTCCTGGGCGAAGAAGCGGCGGCCGTGGACGAGCTGGCGCGCCAGGGCCTCTCCGCCGGGCAGATTGCCGTCGGCCTCGACCCACATGCCGCCGACCGGCGCCCAGTTGCCGTCGGCCACCGCCTTCTTGATCCGCTCGAAGACGTACGGCTGGTGGTCACGCATCCAGGCGTAACTCTGGGCGGAGGAGCAGGCGAAGACCAGCTCCGGGTACTCCTCGGCCAGCCCGGCCATGGTGGAGAACGTCCGGGCGCATTTGCGCACGGTCTCGCGCAGCGGCCACAGCCAGGCGGAGTCGATATGGGCGTGTCCCACGGCGGCGACGGTGTGCGCGGTGTCGTGGGCGCGCCGGTCCAGGACCGGGCGCAGGATCGCGCGGGCCGCCGTGGCGCCCGCGGCGACGCGGCGCGGGGGCACGCTGTCCACGGCCCGCTGGAGCGCGCGCAGGATCTCGTGGCGGCGCGGCAGTCCGAGGGGCAGTTCGCGCATCAGCTCGTCCAGCACCTCCATGTCGTGGATGAGCTGCCAGACGTCCTCCTCGCGGACCACGAGGTCGGCACGGCGCAACTGGTACAGGTCCTCCTCGCCCGCGGTGAGCCGGTGGCCGTAGTGGGTGCCGATGCCCGCGCTGCCGACGATGGGCGGATTGGCGGCGGCCTCCACGAGCAGGCACACGCTCTCACCGCCGATGGCGCGGGGGGTCAGCGGCACCGAGCGGTTGTGGGGGTGCAGGCCCTGCAGCGGGGTGCCGTCGGCGTCGTGGACCAGGCCCTCGGCCTGGCCTCCGGGGCCGCGGGAGAGATCGAAGCCGAGGTCGAACAGTGCCTCCACCCGGCGGCCCGCCCACCGTTCGGGGACCGTGGCGGTGGCGCGGAACCAGGTGGTCGACCACGGGCCGCCCCAGCTTCCACCGGTGACGAACGGCCGGTACTCGGCGCGCAGCGCGTCCGCCACCGGCACCGGCTCCCCCGGGAGGTGCCAGGCGGCGACCTCCAGCGGGACGCGGTCGCCGTACAGCGCCGGGCGCAGGCGCTCGGCGATGAACTTCGCGATGCGCTCTTCCACGGCGTGGCGGTCGTCGTGCATCGTCGGCCCTTCCTCCTGCCTGCCCCCGGGAAAGTGCGCGTGACGCCTATGTAAAACCATGTGTGTTATCACGTCAACGCTTCGGCCCAATTACCGTCCCGCTAGCCTGAACTGCGCCTCTGACCTGCGGATTTACCCGGCAAAAGCAGCGATTCGACGCCCTGTCAGGAGGAAAATAAGCGGCCTGGCATCGACTGTGTCAGATAAGAGAATTGACACCGGGCACAGAAATGCGGCGGGGAGGAGTCGGCGTTCTCCTCCCCGCCGCGTGGGCCGTCCGGCGGTTCCCCTCGGGACCTCCGGCGCGACCCAGCTCGGTCCCGGCTCAGCCGGTGGTGAAGGTGAAGTCGTCCAGATCGAAGAGGTTCCCCTGGCCGGTGACGCCCTTGAAGACGAAGTAGAGCGTCGTCGTCCCGGAGGGGGCGCCGGCGAGCGTGGCGCTCACGTCCTGGAAGTTCTCCCAGCCGCCGGTGGCGGGCACGGTCGCGGTTCCCAGCAGCGTCCCGGTGGGGCTGCCCGCGCGGACCTCGATGGTGCCGCCGGGTCCGCCGGAGGAGACGCGGGCCGTCAGCTTGGTGGCGTTGTTCAGGAGGTACGGCTTGAAGGAGATCCAGTCGCCGTTGTCGGTGAAGCCGACCGTCTTGCCACCGTGTGCGGTGGAGTGGCTCGCCTGCTCGATGCCCTGGAACGCGGTGTAGTGCTCGGCCTGGCGGTGCTTGGGCTGAGCGACATGCTGGGTGTGGGTGGTCAGCGCGGGCTGGCCGCCCGCTCCCTTGTCGGTGTATTCGGCGTCGAAGACCCCGAAGATATTGGCGTTCTCGTCGTGTTCGCCGTCCGCCAGCGTCTGCAGGGTGCCCTCACAGCCGGTGGCCGAGGTGATGGGGTGGGCGTGGCTGTCGTGCCCGAGCAGGTGGGTGATCTTCACCTTGGCGCAGTCGATGGTGCCGTCCTCCGGGTCGCTGACCTTGATACGGAAGGGCACCTTGTCGCCGAAGGTGAACAACTGGCCGTCGCCCGGCAGTTCCAGGGTGACCGTCGGCGCGGTGTTGCCGACGGTGATGTGGACGCTCGCCGTGCCGGTCAGGCCGCCGGGGTCCCGGGCGGTCAGGGTGGCGGTGTAGGTGCCGTTGGCGGTGTAGGTGTGCGCCGGGTTGGCCTCGGTGGACTTCCCGCCGTCGCCGAAGTCCCAGCTATAGCTGATGGCGTCGCCGTCGGGATCGATGCTGCCGGACGAGGAGAACTTCACTTGGAGCGGGGCCTTGCCCGAGGTCTTGTCGCCCGCCGCCTGGGCGACCGGTGCCCGGCCTCCGACGACGTTCTCGATGCGGTACAGCGCCGAGTTGGCGTCGCCCGCGCCCCATCCGGTGCCGTAGTCCAGGACGTACAGCGCGCCGTCCGGGCCGAAGGCCATGTCCATCACCTGGGTACCGGTCCAGGGGAAGGCGTTGATGGAGCCGACCGTGCCGTCCGCGCCCTGGTCGATCCGCTTGATCCACTTGCGGCCGAACTCCCCCGCGAAGAAGTCGCCGTCGTACTCCTGCGGGAACTTCACCGGCGAGTTGAGGTTGGCGTCATAGCGGTAGACCGGTCCGGCCATCGGGGATTCCGAGCCGGAGCCGAACTCGGGCACCGACCCGCCGTCGTAGGGAATCCAGGCAGCCTGGGCCGGGGGCAGGTCGGTGAGGCCGGTGTTGTTCGGCGAGGCGTTCTTCGGCGCGGCGCAGTTGAAGGCCGAGCCGGAGGTGCCGGTGGCGAAGTCGTAGTCGATGTACGGCTGGTTCTTGCCGACGCAGTAGGGCCAGCCGAAGTTGCCCGCCTTGGTGACCCGGGCGAACTCCACCATGCCCTGCGGACCGCGGGTGGAGCTGGCGTTGCCCGCGTCGGGCCCGTAGTCGCCCACGTAGACCACGCCGGTGGGCTTGTCGACGCTCATCCGGAACGGGTTGCGGAATCCCATCGCGTAGATCTCGGGGCGGGCCTTGGCGGTGCCGGGGGCGAAGAGGTTGCCCGCCGGGATGTCGTACGAGCCGTCGGCCTTGACCTTGATGCGCAGGATCTTGCCGCGCAGGTCGTTGGTGTTCCCCGCGCTGCGCTGGGCGTCGAAGGCCGGGTTGCGGCTCGCCCGCTCGTCGATGGGTGTGTAGCCGTCGGAGGCGAAGGGGTTGGAGTCGTCACCGGTCGACAGATACAGATTGCCCTGTGCGTCGAAGTCGATGTCGCCGCCGACGTGGCAGCACATGCCACGGGAGGTCTTGACCTCCAGCACGGTCTTCTCGCTGGCCCGGTCCAGGGTGCCGTCGGTCTTGAGCACGAAGCGGGAGAGCCGGTTGACGCCGTCGAACTTGGTGAAGTCCGCGGCCGTGCCGTTCTCCGGGGCGTCACCGCCCGGGGTGTTCAGCGGCGGCGCGTAGTAGAGGTAGATGAAGCGGTTGGCGCTGAAGCCCGGGTCGACCCCGACGCCCTGCAGCCCCTCCTCGTCATGGCTGTACACCGGCAGGGTGCCGGCGACCTTGGTGGTGCCTGCCGCGTCGGTGAGCCGCAGGGTGCCATCACGCGAGGTGTGCAGCACCGAGCGGTCGGGCAACACGGCCAGCGACATCGGCTCACCCGTCTCGGCCACCCCCTTGGCGAGGGTGACCTGCTGGAACACGGGGGCGGCGGGGGCGGCGGCCGTCCGGTCGGGGTCGGGCCCCGCGTCCGCCGCCGGGGCGGTGAGCGTCAGAGTGGCTCCGGTGAGCAGTGTTCCGGCGAACAGCGCGAGGGATCTGCGCAGTCCGTGGCGTTTCCTGTGCACGAAGGTCCTCCGTATGGAGTGGGGATACTCGCGGAAGTGCTGAGCACAGGCGCGCGCCGTCGCGCCGCGGTACGGGCCTTCGGCAGGGTGGAGGGGACCCTTGTGCCCGTACTCGACACCGCCCTAGCCGTGGCCCGCCGACGCGGACAGCTCGCCCACGAAGGGCACGGGCTCGGGACGGGAACATGTGGTGCCGACCGGGAGCGAGGTCCGCTCCCGGGCGGCGTCGAGCAGGGTGAGCATGACGTCCAGGACATGCCGGGCGAGCTCGGCGGAGGCCCGGTGCGGGCGGCCCGCCTCCAGCGCCGGCGCCAGGTCGGCCAGGCCGTATCCCCGGGCGGAACCCGCGTATCCGGCCGACGGCGCCGGCGGCTCCCAGGCGCCACCGCGCCAGAGCTCCACCGGACCGTCGAACGTGTGGGGATCCGGCACCGACAACGAGCCCTCGCTGCTGTGCACTTCGATGCGCGGCAGCCGGGCCGCGTGCACATCGAAGCTCATCAGCAGGGTGGTGAGCGCGCCGCCCCGATGCTCCAGGACGCCGGTGATATGGGTGTCCACCTCGACGGCGAAGCGCTCGCCCGCGCGTGGCCCGCTGCCGATCTCCCGCTGGCCGCGCGGCCGGGACGCCGCTCCGGTGACCCGGACCACCGGGCCCAGCAGGTGCACCAGGGCGGACAGATAGTACGGGCCCATGTCCAGCAGCGGCCCGCCGCCGGGCCGGTAGTAGAACTCCGGGTCCGGGTGCCACGCCTCGTGCCCGGCGGTGGTCATGAAGGCGGTGGCCGCGACCGGTGTGCCGATGAGCCCGTCGTCCACGGTCTTGCGCGCGGTCTGGGTGCCCGGGCCGAGCACCATGTCCGGGGCGCAGCCGACCCGCAGTCCGGTTCGCTGTGCCGCGCCCATGATGGCGTCGGCCTCCTCGCGGGTGCCGGACAGCGGCTTCTCGCCGTACACATGCCTGCCCGCGGCGAGCGCGGCCGGCGCCACTTCGGCGTGCGCCGCCGGGATGGTCAGGTTCCGTACGGCATCGAC
This sequence comes from Streptomyces violaceusniger Tu 4113, assembly GCF_000147815.2. Taxonomy (NCBI): domain Bacteria; kingdom Bacillati; phylum Actinomycetota; class Actinomycetes; order Kitasatosporales; family Streptomycetaceae; genus Streptomyces; species Streptomyces violaceusniger. Next base: position 6,846,756 of record NC_015957.1, read on the forward strand.
GTCCTCGCGCGCCACCAGCTCATCGGCCGACGTGGCGACGGCGACGCACTGCGCGCTGTGGGCGGCGGACTTGGCGCTCTTGGCGGCGGACTCGGCGCCACGGGCAGCGGCCTCGGCGCTCTTCGCGGCGGCCTCGGCACGGGTCCGGTTCACGTCGGTCACGGCGGTCAGGCGCAGTCCCGGCAGGCGCGGCAGCGTGTCCAGATAGGCCCGGCTGATCTTTGCCGCCCCGACCAGCCCTATCCTCAGCGGCTCGCCCACACCGGTCCCCTCTCGGTCAGCGCCCGCACCTCGGGCGGGGTGGCGCTCGTCGCGTTCGGTCTCACGGCCTCTGCACGCTCCCATCGGTGGTCCGCAGCAGGGCCCAGCGGTCGTGGGCCAGGGGCTCGGGCGCCGGATACCGGCGCGCGGCGCTCTCGTCGAAGTCGACTCCGAGCCCCGGGGCCTCCCGGGGCTCCATCGCCCCCAGACGCGGCACGATCGTCCCGGGGAAGACCTCCAGAACCGCCTCGCGGAAGGTCGCCGCCTCCTGGACGCCGAAGGCGGGGCTGGAGATGTCGAGGGCGACGGTGGCCGCCTGCGCGAGCGGGCTGACGTCGCCCGGCCCGTGCGGAGCGAGCCGGACGCCGTGCAGTTCGCAGGCGGCGGCGAGCTTACGGGCCGGGGTGAGGCCGCCGAGCGTGGGGATCCGGATCCGCGCGAAGTCGATCACCGGCCCGGCCAGCAGTGGCAGGAACTGGGTGAGGTCGCTGAACAGCTCGCCCATCGCGAGGGAGACCGGGGACGCGGCGCGCAGCCGCGCGAAGTGCGCGGCGTCCTCCGGGGCGAGCACATCCTCCACGAAGTACAGCCCGGCGTCGGCCACCCGGCGCAGGAACTCCACGGCCTGGCGCGGGTCGAGGCGCTCGTGTGCGTCGTGCAGCAACTCGACGCCGTCGCCGACCAGTTCGCGGGTACGGCGCAGCACCGGGGGCACCGCGCGCAGATAGGCGGCGCTGTCCCATCGGCCGGAGCGGTAGTGGCGGGCCCGCGCCTCCTCGGCGCCGGCGGGCGCGGCGCCGTAGGTGTCGGAGCCGGGGACGGCGGTCTGGACGCGGACGTGCCCGAAGCCCCGTTCGCGCGCGGCGGCGACCTTGTCGGCGAGCTCCTCGGCGTCCCGGCCGTCCACGTGGGTGTAGGCGGCGGCGCGGTGCCGGAAGCGGCCGCCGAGGAGGGCGTACAGCGGGGCACCGAGCCGCTTGGCCTTCAGGTCCCACAGGGCGACGTCGACGCCGCCGAGGGCGTTTCCGGTGATCGAACCGCCGCGCCAGTAGGCGCTGTTGAGGACCAGGCGGTGCAGGTCCTCGATGTCGCCGGGGTCGCGGCCGCGCAGCAGCGGCGCGAGGTAGTCGTCGATCACGCTGCGGACGGCCAGGGTGCGCTGAGGGTCGCTGGCGCATCCGAGGCCGTACAGCCCGGGGTCGTTGGTCTCGATCCGCACGATGAGGTACGGGCAGCCCTGTGGGGCCGTCAGGAACGTGCGTACGGCGGTGATGCGGAGCTTGTCGCCGCGCTCCTCCACCCAGGGGGCCTGGGCGAGCGGGAGGTGCGGCTCATGGGGTGCGGACATGCGCTCCCATTCCGGTATCCGAATGGCAATCGTCCATTCGAACGTAAAGAGGGTTCAGGAGCGGTGTCAATGACCGTACCGGGATACGGTCAGGTCCGGGGCGTGCGGCGGTGTGCGGGGCTCAGTGCTCGCCGAGGCGCTTGAGCAGGGTCCGCAACGAGTGGGCCGCCTCGGTGACATGGGTGGCGATTTCGCTCAGCCGGGCGTCGTCCATCCGGCTGCGCGGCGCCGAGCAGCCGATCGCGTCGCCGCCGCCGTGCCCGGTACCGAGCGGGACCGCCACACAGCGGATGTCCACCGAACTCTCGCCCTCGTCCTCCGCCCAGCCGCGCTTGCGGGCGTCGGCGAGCTGGGCGAGCAGCTCGTCCGGGTCGGTGACGGTGCTCGGAGTCAGCGCCGGCAACGGCCAGTTGAGCCGGCGCTGGATCTCGGCCGCGTCGTACTGGGACAGGATCGCCTTGCCGAGCGCGGTGGCGTGCGCGGGCAGCCGGCGACCGACCGCCGAGTACATCCGCAGGGCATGGCGGGATTCGCGTTTGGCCAGGTAGACGACGTCCGTATCGTCCAGCCGGCCGAGGTGGACGGCCTCGCCGGTCTCCTCGGCGAGCAGGTCGAGCACGGGCCCGGCGATCCCGGCGAGGTCGTCGCTCTCCAGATAGGCGGTCCCGGTCAGCAGCGCCTTGAGACCGAGGCTGTACAGCGTTCCCGACGGGTCCGTCTCCACCCAGCGGCGGGACTCCATGGTGCGCAGTACGGCGTGCAGGCTGCTCTTGGGCACGGCCAGGGTGCTCGCCATGTCGGCGAGTGAGAGCCGGGCGCCCTCGGCACCCAGGAGTTCGAGCACTTCCAGGACGCGCGCCGCGGACTTGACGTCCTCGTGACGCCGGACCCGCGCTGCTCCCGACACCGATTCCACGCCAGCCTCCGCTCCCCGGCCCGGCGCCCCGCTGGCCCCGGTTGCCGACACCTTACGCAGCTTGTCTTGACGCTATATCACGGCAAGCCTATGTTCCGTTACTCCAACGTCATTCGGTCTTCTGAACGCATCGGCATGAGGCAGGGTCTCGTATGCATGCCAGATATCCGCTTTCTCCTCCCTCGGGACGTTTCTCACCGCCACGACGCGCCCGCCTCGCGGCGCTGGGCCTCGCCGCCGTACTGTCGGCCTCGGGCTTGAGCGGCTGCGGCAGCGCGTCGGGGGCGGGTTCCGCGGCCGTGACGATGTGGACGTTCAAGCAGTCGCATCTCCAGCAGCTCTCCGCGCAGAACGTGCCGCAGTACAACAGCCTGATGGCCGGTGCGCTGATCGTGGTGATCCCGGTGATCCTGCTCTTCCTCGCGCTGCAGCGGTACTTCGTGAACGGGCTCGTCGGGGCGGTGAAGGGATGACCCGCGTCCTGGTGACCGGCGCCGCGGGCCACATCGGGCGCCATGTGGTCGAGGATCTTCTGAACCACGGCTACCGCGTGACCGCGACCGACCGGAAGCCCGTCCACGACCCGCGCCTGGAGCGGAGCCTCGCCGGGGACCTGCGCGACCGCGAGCTGGTGCGGGAGGCGCTGCGCGGGATGGAGGCGCTCGTCCACCTCGCGGCGATCCCGCACCCCGACACCCGGGATCCGGCAAGCCAGTTCACCGCCAACTGCCACACCGCCTACCTGACGCTGGACGAGGCCGGGCGCGCCGGAGTGCGCCGTGTGGTGGCCGCCTCCAGCATCGGCGCGCTGGGGCTGGCGTGGTCGACCCACCGGCGCTCACCCGGCTATGTACCGGTCGACGAGTCACACGCCACGCTCGCCGAGGACCCGTACGGACTCTCCAAGCTGGTCCTCGAGCAGGTCGCCGAGGGCACCCACCGGCGCTGGGGCACCGACACCGTGTGTCTGCGCTTCCCCTTCACCGGCACCGGCCCACGGCTGACGCGCCAGCTCGCCGCCGTGCGCGCGGATCCCGGACACCACGCCGGCGACCTGTGGGGGTGGCTGGACACCCGCGACGCCGCCGCGGCGGTACGAGCCGCGCTCGGCGCCGAGGCGCGCGGCAGCCATGTGCTGTACGTGGCGGCCCCCGACACCTCCTCGGACATCCCCACGGCCGACCTGCTCGCCCGCTACCACCCCACCGCCAGGATCGTGGCGCCGCTGTCCCGCTTCGCGGGCCTGTACGACACCTCGCGCTGCACCCGGCTGCTGGGCTTCGCCCCCGCCCACGGCTGGCGTACCGCTGACGCCGTCGCCGAGGGTCCCCACTGCTCCTCCCCCACGGAAGGAACATGAGATGGCACACAGCCCCGGCACCCGTCGCCGGACCTTTCTGACGGCCGCGGCCGCGGGCGCCCTGGGCGCCGGCGCGCTCGCCGTGTCGGGAGGCCGGGCGGCGGCCGCCGCACCCGCCGACGACCCCAGACCCGCCGCCGCGACCCGTCTCGCCCCCTCGCCAAACGTGCACATCTTCTACTACCCCTGGTACGGCAGCCCGGAGGTCAACGGCTCCTGGCGCCACTGGCCACAGGGCGGCCTCACCCCGCCCGACGGGATCGGCTCCGACTTCTACCCGGCGGCCGGGGCCTACGACTCCGGCGACCGCGCCGTGGTCGACCGCCATATGGGGTGGCTGGCCCAGGCCGGAACCGGTGTGCTCGTCACCAGCTGGTGGGGGCAGGGCGGTTACGAGGACCAGCGGGTGCCACTGCTCCTGGACGCGGCGGCCTCGCGCGGGCTGAAGGTGGCCTGGCACATCGAGCCCTACGCCGGGCGCACCGCGCAGTCCGTGGTGGACGACATCGGCTATCTCATCCAGCGGTACGGCGGCCACCCGGCCTTCTACCGGGACGCGGCACACGGCGACCGCGGCGCGTACTACGTCTTCGAGTCCCTGCGGATCGTCGACTGGGCCCCGCTCGACCAAGTGGCCGACCGCGCCATCGTGCTGGCCCAGACCACGGATGTGTCGAAGGTCGCGCACTTCGGCGGCATGTACACCTATGACGCCATCGCCGCCGGCAACAACCCGCAGTGGGCCGGCCCGGCCGCGTACTGCCGCGACCACGGCATGGTCTGGGCACCGTCCATCGGCCCCGGCTACATCGACGACCGCGCCGTGCCCGGGAACACCACGCCCACCCTGGAGCGCGCCGACGGCGCCACCTACGACCTGGAGTGGAACAACGCCCTCTCCCCGGCCAACGGGGGCCCGCCCACCTGGGTCTCGATCACCTCGTTCAACGAGTGGCACGAGGGCAGCCAGATCGAGCCCGCGGCGTCCGCCCCGCCCACCGCGCAGAGCTACCGGACCTACAGCGGGGCGTACGGGAGGACGGGCGCCGCGGCCGAGACGGCGTATCTCGACCGCACCGCCTACTGGGTGGCCCGGTTCGAAGCGGCTCGCCGCCGCTGAGGCGTGGTGTGCCGGGGCCCCGGCCGGGGTCCCGGCGAACCGCGCTAGACGACGGGTTTCGTGGGCCGGTTGGGGGTCAGCGCGATCTGCTTCTTGAGCATCCGGCCCCCGTCTCCGGTGAGGCGGAGGTAGTAGTCCGAGGAACAGGCGGTGCCGTCCTCGTCGAGCGCCCAGATCCCGGAACCGGCAGGGACCATCGACGCGTTCTCGGCCGTCTTGGCTATCTGGTTGCCCTCGTTGTACTCGTCGAACATGGAGATGTAGATGCCTTGCGCGCCCACCCGCACCATGTTGTAGAACTGCCGCCACATGAAGTCGCCGTGTGCGCGCTGCCGCGACTGGGTGTCCCCGGGGAGCACACAGGGCTGGTAGTCGATCCCGTTGGCGTTGCAGTCGGCCTGGTCCGGGGTGTTGACGCCGGAGAAGAAACGGTCGGTGTCGGCGATGTTGCCGATGCGTCCCACCATCCACGGCGAGAGCATGTGGAAGGCGTGGTAGACGCCGATGTAGCCGGGGCGTGAGTCCTCGTTGCCGGACCGCCAGTGGGTGGGGACCCCACCCATCACGTAACAGCCCTGGGCCTTGAACCAGTTGATGACGTCCAGGCAGTCCGCGGCCGACCAGGGCTTGTTGGCCTCGTTGAAGCCGAACCCCCAGATGCCCACCACCGGCTTGCCGTTCTGTCTGGCGTAGGCGGAGGACGACGTATGGGCCTTCATCTTGTCCGTCCAGTCCTGCTTCATCTGGTTCTTCATGTCGAGCCAGCCGGTGGCGTCGTACATGATGTAGAACTTCCGGCCGTACTTCTCCGCCGCCGAGCGGACCTTGGTGGCCATGGCGTCGCGCGTCGGCCCCTCGGGGCTGAAGGGGTTGAAGCGCTGGAGGGCGGCGGTGTCGATGTTGTACTGCTGCATCCAGCGGAAGTGGGTGTCCACGGTCTGCTGGTCGTAGGAGGAGAACAAGGTGGCCGGCTGGCCGTTGTTGAGGTTGCTGTAGTTGGTCCGGTAGCCCTTGGTGTACTCGCGCATATCCGGCCAGCTCTGAATGCCCGTGTTGCCCGGCGACGGCGGCTGGGACATGTTGGCGGCCCAGTGCCACCAGCCGTTGATCGGGGCGCCGTCCCCCGCGCAGGCGAACCAGCCCTGATAGCCGACGGTAACCTTGCCGACGACGTCACCGGGCGGGCTGGCCGCGGTGGCGGTGCCCGTCGTCAGCTGGGCGGCGCCCAGGGCACCGAGCGCCGTGGCGCCGAGCGCGGAACCGATGAGATGGCGGCGTGAAATACCCATGAGGGCCTGCCTTTCCGGCAGTGAGCGGCTTGAGTGGGGGTGCTCGCTGCGGCGGAGCGTAATCACGCGTTCACGATTCCGCAATTTAATGGACGGTTAGCCGAATTCAGGCGGACGCGCATTTCGTCGTTTATGCGCCATTCCCTCATTCGGCGATCAAGGATCGAGGACCGGCGGTCGTCAGTGGCCGCGGGTGCGGGTGCCGCCGTACTGCTCGTCCCTGACCTTCTCCAGCCAGGTGGTCTCGGGGGTGTCGTCGAACGTGCCTTCCCACATCGCCAGGTGCTGCATAAACCGATCCGGCGTGGCGCCGTGCCAGTGCTCCTCGTCGGGCGGGCAGGTCACGGTCTCGCCGGGGTGGGCCTCGAAGACCGTGCCGTCGCGGGTGCCGATCAGGGCGATGCCCTCCACCACGTGCAGGGTCTGGCCCACCGCGTGGCGGTGCCAGGCGGTGTGCGCGCCCGGAGAGAAGCGCACCATGTTGACGCGCATCCGGGAGGGATCCTGGCCGATGCAGATGACGTCGAACCACACATCGCCGGTGAACCAGTCCGCGGGGGCCTTCGTGGTGGGCTGGGGCGTGACGAACTTCAACGGTTTTCCTTCTTCCCGTGACTTTCTTCGGTGTCGCTTCGGTGTCTTTTCCGTGGCGTGGCTTCCAGGCTCGCACCTGCGCGCAGACTCGCGCAGAGGAGGGTTTCCTCCTGGGAGAGAAACATCCTGGGACAAAACTCTCCCCCTCAGCGGGCCACCGGCCGGTGCCACACTGGGAACCATGAGTCCCGACGCACACCTCAACCAACTGGGCGAATTCCTCAAGGCCCGCCGGGCCGAGCTCAGTCCCCGCACCGTCGGACTGCCCGACAGCGCGGGCCCGCGTCGGGTGGCAGGTCTGCGCCGGGAAGAGGTCGCCCAGCTCGCGGCCATCTCCCCCGACTACTACACCCGCTTGGAGCAGGGCCGCATCCACGCCTCCGCACCCGTGCTGGAGGCCCTCGCCCAGGCCCTGCACCTCGACGACGACCAGCGCGGCTATCTCTTCGGACTCGCCGGAAAGGAAATCGCCCGCCCCCGGCGCCGGGCGCGGCAGAAAGTCCAGCCGCAATTGCGGCGGCTGCTGGACGACCTCACCGCCACCCCCGCCGTCGTCATGGGGCGGCGCATGGACGTCATCGCGTGGAATTCCCTCGCCGCCGCACTCATTACCGACTTCGGGCAGGTTCCGGAAAAGCACCGGAACTATTGATCCGAAACGCTTTGGGTTCGGGCTCGTTGACGGTGTGTGAGTGATCTGGTGGGGGACGCGCGGACCTGGTCGCCGGACGCGCAAGAGGCCGTGCGGTTGCTGGCGGTATCCGCGCTGGTGGAGGGCCGGGACCGGGTAGAGGTTGCCGCCTTGTTCAAGGTGTCGGTCAGGGCGGTGGACAACTGGTGGGCGAGGTGGCGGGCCGGCGGACGGGACGCGCTGCTGTCGCGTCCTCGAGGCCGTTGTGCGGGTGAGCATCAGGTCCTGTCCGAGGCCGAGCAGGCCGCCGTGCGGCAGGCTGTCCTCGATCACACTCCCTCCGGCCTGGGGCTTTCCGGTCAGCTGTGGACGCGGGGCCAGATAGGCCGACTGATCTTCAAACTGTACGGGGTCCGCTTCACCGAGCCCGGGGTGGGCAAGTACCTCAAGCGCTGGGGGCTGACCTTCCAGCGACCGGACAAGCGAGCCATCGAGCAGGATGCGGAAGGGGTCCGGACCTGGCAGGAGGAGACCTGGCCGGCGATCCGGGCCCGGGCGAAGGCCGAGAGGGGCGAGATCCTGTTCGCTGACCAGGTCGGGATCCGCTCGGACCAGGTCACCGGCCGTACCTGGGGCGTCAAGGGGCAGACTCCGGTGGTCCGCCGAACCGGGAACCGGTTCTCCGTGAACGCGATGTCCGCGATCAGCACCAAGGGCCGGATGCACTTCATGGTCTTCACCGAGTCGTTCGACGCGACGGTCATGTGCCGCTTCCTCGCCAGGCTCGTCGGGCACTTCGGCCGGAAGGTCCACCTGATCGTCGACCGGCACTCGGCCCACCGTTCGAAGGCCGTCCGGGCCTGGCTCGCCGACCACGAGGAGAAGATCGAGCTGCACTTCCTGCCCTCGTACTCACCCGAGCTGAACCCGGACGAGCTGGTCAACGCCGACCTCAAGCGCAGCCTTCCCCACAGCCACCGGGCCAGGAACCAGACCGAACTCGCCAGCGAAACCCGCAGGTTCTTCCACCGCCGACAACGCCAGCCCCATGTCATCACCGGCTACTTCAAAGCCCCGCACGTCCGCTACATCATCGACGAGTGAACCCCATGAGTTTCTGATCAATATGTCCGCATTCTCTTCACGGACCCCGCCATGCGGACCCTGTACGCCGACTGGAAGACCGTCGCCCGTACCTGTGTCGCCCAGTTGCGTATGGAGGCCGCGAAATATCCCGACGACCCGCGGCTGTCCGTACTCGTCGGGGAACTGTCCGTTCAGGACGCGGATTTCCGCACCTGGTGGGCTTCCCACCAGGTCGCCACGCTCAGCGTGGGCACCAAGGTCCTCCACCATCCGCTCGCCGGGGAGCTCGCTCTGGACTGGGACACGCTGACCGCCAGCACCGATCCCGACCAGCAGTTGGTCATCTGGACCGCGGAAGTCGGCACGTCCACCCACGACGGACTGCGCATCCTCGCCTCCTGGGCCGCCGACCAGCACCTGTCGGCGTCACCGGCCGACTGAGACCCGGCCGCACCGCACCGCCGAGATGTGCATAGGCTGAGCTCCTGTCAGGACAACAGCGGCACGCAGGACAACAGCGGCACGAGGGACACGATGCGGAAAGAGGCGGTTCGGTACCTTCGGTGCCCCTACTGTTCCGGCGGTTTGACGATGACCGACGGCGCGCTGCGGTGTTCCCAGGGGCACAGCTTCGACGTGGCGAAGCAGGGGTATGTGAATCTGCTGCGCGGGGCCGCCAAGTTCAGCGCGGACACCGCCGAGATGGTGGCGGCCCGGGCGGACTTCCTGGCCGCCGGTCACTTCGCGCCGATCGCCGCGGCACTGGCCGCGCTGGCGCGTGAGACGGCACCGGCGCCGACGGGCGGGGACCCCGGCTGCGTCGTGGACATCGGCGGCGGCACGGGCTACCACCTCGCCCGGGTGATGTCGGAGTTCCCGGGTTCCGAGGGCGTCCTGCTGGACATCTCCAAGTTCGCCGCCCGCCGGGCCGCGCGGGCGCATCCCCGTACCAGCGCGGTGGTGGCCGACGCCTGGGACGCGCTGCCGTTCGCCGATGGGGCCGCGTCGGTGGTCCTCAACGTCTTCGCACCGCGCAATCCGGCCGAGCTGCGGCGGATGCTGCGCCCTGAGGGTGTGCTGCTGGTGGTGACGCCCCGGCCGGATCATCTACGGGAGCTGGTGGAGGCCCTGGGGCTGCTGCGGGTGGACGAACAGAAGGACGAGCGGCTGGCGGACCGGTTCTCGGCGCATTTCACCGAGGTGGCCCGGGAGCGTTCGCGGAGCACCATGACGCTGGACCACCAGGCCGTGCCACGGCTGGTGGGGATGGGGCCCAACGCCTGGCACCAGCAGGGCGAGCGGCTGAAGGAGCGCGTCGCACTGCTGCCCGAGCCCTGTGACGTGACGCTGTCCGTCACGCTCACCGCCTACCGTCCGCTGGTCTGACGCCCCCGGCCCACCGCGCTCCGCTCAGCGCCGTCAGGTCCAGACGGTGTATCCGCCGTCCACGCGGATCGTCTCGATGCCGCTGATGTAACGGGCGCCGCAGCGGTCCTGGGGCAGGACGAGCTGCGGGCCCGCGCGGTCGAGCGGGGTGTCGTCGATGGTGACCGCGAGGAGGACGGGGGCACGGCCGAAGTCCGGGTCGATCTCGGCCCAGGACAGCAGCGCGCGGTGGCCGTCCGCGCCGCGTACGGCGATCAGGAAGCGCAGCCGGTCCTTGCGCCGGGCGGGGTCGAAGGCGGGCCCGGCGGAGACCAGGACGTCGTGCAGGTACGGTCCGGTGAAGCGGTGCTGCTGGATGCCGCTGGTGGAGCAGTCGAAGCTGACCTGCGCCCGGTGCTGGGGCCAGGAGAGCAGTTCGGACACCGTCAGCCGGGCCGGACGGGTCACATCGCCGGTGAGGGCGAGCTCCGCCACCGGACCGGCGGCCGCGCCGGCAGCTACGAGGGAGTCACTCACGGGCTACCACCTCCTGGAGGACCGTTACCCGACCCCCCGTCCCACGCAAACGCACATGCCATGCTGAAGGATCCAAGATCCGGCTGATGCGAGGTGAAAGGAGGCTTTCCCCTTGCATCTGCGGCGTAGCGCTCGATTCACCCGAGCTCCGGCCTCCCGGTCCGCAGGCGCCAGTGCCGGCCACCGTGGACAAGCGTCGCGACGCCCAGGAGGAGGAAGCCACCACTCGCCACCGCCAGCAGCGTCCAGACGACTGTCTCCCGGCCCGGCACCTCCGCCGCGGATGTCCAGCGCACCAGGAAGTTCGTGGTGGCGGCCACCGGAAAGCTGTAGATCCACAGCCCGGTGTGGAAAGACCGCTCGCGGAGGGTCGGAAGCATGAAGGCGACCAGGTCGCCGAGCCCGCCGGTGAACCAGTGGGCGAGCAGCCGGGCGGCGACCAGCGCGGCCGCCACGACGAAGACGGCGTAGGCCCAGCGGGCGCCCTCCTCGCCGAAGCGCGAGAAGTGACCGGTGATCAGCATGCCGATGATGGGGACGTACGCGAGGGCGAACCCCTGGCCCGGGTGGCGCAGATCCTCGCGCAGGTTGCGCCACCGGGCTCCGCCGTGCCGCACGTATGCGGCCAGGAGTACGACCCAGACCAGTCCGCTGATCACGAACAGCACATCGCTGATCTGGATCCACGCCGAGGCGACGGAGGTCGCCGCCTGCCAGGCCCCGCCCAGCCCCGCGGAGCCCAGCGAGATCGCCAGCAGGCTGATGCGCGCGCTCCGCGAGCCATGGGAGGCGGGAGCCGCGTACGGCGCGGGTCCGGCCGAAGCGGCGGAGCCGGACAGGATCGGCGGGCCCTGGCCCCGCTCCGGCCGGAGGTCCGAGCCGTTCTTGGCAATCACGAGCTGTGTCCTCGAGGTTGATCTCGCAAGATGACCTTGTAATGGGGTGTTTTTCTTTAGACGCTTACTTATAGCATGCCCGACCGCCAGGATGTAAGCCCCATTTACCAATAGACCATGTGCTATGATGGCTGGGTGGCCAGAGAAGAATCGGACTCAGCGCGGCGGATTCCCGCGACCGCGGCGGCGATGGTGGACCTGCTCAACTCCCGGCCGCACGGTCCCGGTTTCCCGGACACGCTCCAGACCCCGGAGACGGCGAGCGCCGTCCTGCGCCCGTTCGGCCAGCCCGCGGCGGAGGCGCCATCACCGCAGCGCATCGCCGAGATCCGCGGGCTGCGCACGACCCTGATGGACATCGCCTCCGCGCCGGACAGCGCCGGGGCGGCACCCGGCTGGGCACAGCTCGCCGAGTGGGCGTCCGCTGTCACGCTGCGGCAGGATTTCTCGGAGTCCGGGGCGGTGCGGCTGCGGCAGGTGGGCGGCGACCCCGTGGTGGGTGGCATCACCCTGGCAGTGGCGGAGCTCGTCTCCGACGGCACCTGGCCCCGTCTCCGCATCTGCGCCAACGAGCACTGCAGCCACGTGTTCTACGACACCACGCGCAGCCGCACCCAGCGCTGGCACTCGTACGAGGTCTGCGGCAACAAGAGCAACGTGGCCGCGTACCGAGCCCGGAAGAAGGCCCGGCCCGGAAGCTGACACCGGGCCGGGCCCTCTCGCCAACTCCCTTACAGGGAAGGCCAGCTAGCCGAAGAAGGTCAGTTCGCCCGCCACCAGCCGGTGACCGCCTTGAACGCGTCGGCGATCCGCACGATGAACTCGCCCATCGCCTGGGGGGACAGCAGGTCCTCCCGCAGCTCGGACTGCCCGAACCCCGGCAGGTCCACGGCGACCAGGTGAGCATGGGCGGCCAGCCGCGACCAGGTCGCGTCGTAGGCGTACAGGCTCTCCGGCCACGGGCTCAGCAGCAGCGCCTCGCGGTCACGAAGGCACGTCGCTCTCGGCGTACCGGATGGACAGTCCGTCGATCCGCCGGAACCGGGTCTTGATCTCGCTCATGTCCTCGCCCTCTTGCGAAACGTAGATGAGGGGGTGGGTCAGGTCAGCGGGACGTCGAGGACCGCCTTGCGGTGACTGAACGTCTCCAGCGAGTAGCGGCCGTGGTAGCTGCCCATGCCGCTCTCCCCGACACCGCCGAACGGCAGCGTCGGCACGGTCAGATGGAAGATCGGGAAGCCGAAGTTGACGGCACCCGAGGAGGTTTCGGCGATCAGCCGGGCCCGGGTGGTGTCGTTCTCGGTGAAGGCGTAGAGCGCGAGTGGCTTGTCGCGGTCGTTGATGAAGGCGATGGCCTCGGTGAGGTCGGCGACGGTCAGGATCGGCAGGATGGGGCCGAAGATCTCCTCCTGCATCACCGGCTCGTCGGGCTTCACATCCACCAGCACGGTCGGCGCGATGTACTTCTCGGCGCGGTCGCTCTGTCCGCCGGTCACGGTGCGGCCGGAGCCGAGCAGCGCGGACAGACGGTCGAAGTGGCGCTCGTTGACGATGCGTCCGTAGTGGTCGGCGGCGCGCGGGTCGCTGCCGTACTGCTGCTCGATCGCCTGGGTCAGGGCGGCCGCCAGCGCCTCGGCGGTGTCCGGGTCGGTGAGGACGTAGTCGGGGGCGACGCAGGTCTGTCCGGCGTTGGAGAACTTGGTGGCCGCGATGCGGGCGGCAACCGCGGTGAGGTCGGCGTCGCGGTCGACGAAGACCGGCGACTTGCCGCCGAGTTCGAGGGTGACGGGGGTCAGATGCTCGGCGGCCGCGCGCATCACGATCCGGCCCACGGTGCCGTTGCCGGTGTAGAAGACGTGGTCGAAGCGCTGGGCCAGCAGCGATGTCGTCTGGGCGACGCCGCCCTCGACCACGGCGGTGGCCTCGGTGTCGAGGTAGTCCGGAAGGAGCCGGGCCAGCAGCGCGGAGGTCTGCTCGGCGAGCTCGGAGGGCTTGATGACCACCGCGTTGCCGGCCGCCAGCGCGGCGGCGACGGGGGTCAGCAGCAAATAGATCGGATAGTTCCAGGCCGAGAGGACCAGGGCGACACCGAGGGGGTCGAGCTCGGTGCGGGCCGTGGTCCCCTCCGGCAGGTGGGAGACGGTGACCTCCGCGGGCTGCGGGGCGAGCCACTCCTCCAGGTGCTCGAGGTAGTCGTCGATCTCGAGGACCGTGATGTCGATCTCCGCGCGGTCCACCTCGGCAGGGTTCTTGCGCAGGTCGGCCCAGAGGGCGTCGGCGATGGCCGCGCGGTTGTCGGTCAGCAGCGCGCGCAGCCGGGTGAGCTGCTCGCGGCGCCAGGCGAGAGACTTGGTGCGGCCACTGCGATGGGTCTCGCGCAGCCGCGCCACGAGGGCGGCGGCGTCGGTCTCGGTCAAGGCGGGGTAGGTGGTGGTCATGGGGCATCCCGTTCTCTGGAAAGGGGCCCGGCCCGCGGGGGAAAGGGGCCCGGCCCGCGGGCAGGGTGTGCTGGGCATCGACGTAATCGTCTTCCGAATTTAGACGCTTACGTTATAGCACACGCGACCATCGACATGTAATTTTCTATTGTCGATAGACCATGTACAGGTCCGGCCGTCCGGCGGCCCTCCGCGCCGTGCCGTTGCCCGCGGACCCGACAACATCGGCTTCCACACCGAAGGCGCCGCGCGATTACCCGGCGGTTCCGTTCATCGTGGCCGGGCACAGTCGGCGCGGCGCGGTGTCGTCGCGGAGCTCGGCGTCCACACAGCCACCGGGCAGGCCCTTGTGGGGTGTACTGCCGAAGTTGGCGGTGACGGTGAGGGTGCCGTCGCCGAAGACGGTGCGCTGCACGGTGCGATCGGCGGTCAGCGCCCGGAAGTCGGTCAGCGGCTCGGTACCGGCCGCCTTGTGCAGGGGCGCGAAGTACTTCTGCAGGGTGGCGAGTTCGCGGCCGTTCCGCTCCAGCGAGTCGCCGGTGAGCACGAAGTTGAGCGGGGTGTTGTACAGCATGCCGAGCAGCGCGCGGTCGGTCTTCTGCCGTGGCAGCTTGTCGTACGACAGCTCCCAGCGCTCGGTGTTCACCACGGAGTCATGGAGCACGGTCTCGTACAACGGCACGCGGTACACCGGGTCGTACATGGCCTTCGCCACATCGGCGGGCAGCTCCGCGGGCTTGAAGAAGACGCCCGGCGCGTCGGCGGGGGCGTAGCCGCCCCAGGTCTCCTTGTCGCGCTGCGCCGTCCACAGACCGCCCGCCACCGGAGTCCCCGAGCCATGGTCGAAGGCGAGGTCCCGGTTGGCCCAGGCCCCGGCGGACTCCGAGCCCAGCACCAGCCCGCGGTCGGACAGCCGCGTCATCCGGGCCAGCCGGTTGGCGCGGTCCTGCGCCTTGGTCATGGGGTGAGCGGGGCTGTGGTCGCGGAACAGCTCACCGGCCGCGTCCACATCGAGGAAGTAGCTGTCGGCGCCCGCCTTGGTCATCTCGCGGGTGCGGTCGGCAAGGTAGTGGTGGCGCGGCTCGGCCTTCTCGAACGCCTCGGAGGAGAGGTAGCAGCCGCGGTCGTGGAAACCGGGGACGGGCTTGCCGTCGCCGTCCCGGACGCAGAAGTCCGGGTACACCGTGCCGGGCCAGGCGGACGTCGGCGCGTCGGAGGTGGCCGGGTCCTGGCCGTTGGCGAACGAGTCGTACGGGCCGACGAGATAGCCCGCCTTCTTCGCGGCCACGGTGGCCGCGGCGTCCATCGGCCGGTCGTCGGCGTCGTAGCCGAGCCACATGCGGTCCACGCCGAGGCCACGCAGCCTGCCCATGAAGTCGGCCTTGCGGGCGTCGCCCCACAGATAGGCGTGGAACGCGCCGAGCAGCTTCCTGGTGGCCGGTGTCTCCCGGATCTTCTCCCGCAGGCTCTTCAGTTGCCCGTGCTCGCCGAGCCAGGCGCGGTAGTCGCGGGCGGCGGCCACCGGGGAGCCGTCGGTGAGGGAGAAGGCCACGGTGTACCGCGTGGTGCCGTCGGCGCGCGAGAACCGGTGGGTGGCGGCGGTGCGCAGCTTGCCCGCGTCGGAGGTGACGCGCAGCGATGTGCCGATGTCGCTGGGCACGAGATAGCTCACGCCCTGGCGGTCGCCGAGCGTGTAGCCCCACAGCGGCATCGACAGATCCGACTCCATGGCCATGTCGGTGTCGACCAGATCGGCCCGGGAGGAGTTCCAGAAGCGGTCGGCCACCGGCAGCGACAGCCCCTCGCCGCGCGGGAGCTGTACGGCGGTGGCGCGCCGGTCGGTGCCGGTGACCGGCCACGACAGGGTGCGGGCGGTCTCGCCTGCGGCCTTTCCGGTGGCTTTGCTGGTGGCCTTTTCGGCGGCCCTCACCGAGAGCACCAGGCGGCCGTTGTCACCGGCGCGGGCAGTGACGTCCAGTCCGGTGTCCGGATAGCTCCAGTGGGCGGTGCCCGGGGAGGTGGTCACCGAGCCGGGTTTCCCGGGAGCGGTGGCGGCGGGCGCGGAGAGCTCCACGGTCCCCTGATCCGTACGGGCGGTGACCCGCAGCGAGGTGGTGTCGACGGTGGCGGTGCCGCCCGACACCGGGACCTCCACACGGTGGCCACCGACCACGATCGGCCGGGGTGCGTCCCCGGACCGGGTGGTGCCGGACCGGGCGGTGCCGGAGTGGGTGGTGCCGGAGTGGGTGGTGGAGGCGAGAGTGGTCGAGGCGAGGGCGAGGCAGGACACCGCGCCCGCCAGCGCCACCGCGGCGATCACCCGCGGCGAGGTGAAGTGGTTACGTTTCATGGGACGTTGATAGCGAGCCGATATAAGAGGGCTTCTAAGAGACCATCTCAATTGGCTTGACGTTAGTCTCATCGTCGTGCTGACGATGGTAGAGCGCCTGGTTCCGGGTGGGTTGTGGGAGTTGTTCCAGCGGGTGGTGCCCCCAGCACCTGTGCGCGCACAGGGAGGGGGCCGGCGGCGTCACGGCGATCGGGAGGTGCTGGCCGCGATCGTGTTCGTAGCCACAACGGGGTGCACGTGGCAGCAGTTGCCGCCGGTCTTCGGCCCGTCTGGCCCGACCGCGCACCGCCGGTTCACCGAGTGGAGCAGGGCCCGGGTCTGGGGCAAGCTTCACCGCCTGGTCCTGGACGAGCTCGGCGCACGCGGGGAACTGGATTGGTCGCGATGCGCAATCGACTCGGTGAGCATGCGCGCAGTGAAAGGGGGGATCTGACGGGCCCGAATCCTGTAGACCGGGGCAAGAAAGGCTCAAAGATCCATTTGATCACCGAGCGGACCGGTCTGCCCCTCTCGATCGGCATCTCCGCTGCCAACACCCACGACAGCCAGGGGCTGGAACCGCTGGTGCGGGGCATACCTCCCATCCGCTCCAGGCGCGGGCCTCGTCGGCGAAGGCCAGCCAAGCTACACGGCGATAAAGGATATGACTACGACCACCTGCGTCGATGGCTCCGCTCGCGGAACATCACGCCGCGCATCGCCCGCAAGGGCGTCGAGTCCTCCCAGCGGCTGGGCCGTCACCGCTGGACTGTGGAGAGAACGGTGGCCTGGCTTGCCGGATGCCGCCGCCTGCACCGCCGCTACGAGCGCAAGGCCGCGCACTTCCTCGCCTTCGTCGGCATCGCCGCCACCCTCATCTGCTATCGCAGGCTCGGCGGCCTGGCACCGCGGTTATTTGATGGCGCGCGCGAGTCAGTGTGCCCACCCTGGTCCCGTGGCAGAACCCAAATACCAGATCCGAGCCCTGCACACGGAGTCCACGGTCACCGTCTACCAGGCGTACGCCCCGGAGATTGGCCTGCCAGCGGCTCGGGAGGGCCGTTACCCGGCGGTGTGGCAGCGGGACCGGATGACCTGGATCAAGCCGTCGTTCCTGTGGATGATGTACCGCTGCGGGTGGGGCACCAAAGAAGGCCAGGAGACCGTTCTCGCTGCCGAGATCTCCCGGGAAGGCTTCGAGTGGGCACTGGAGCACGCTTGCCTGTCCCACTACGAGCATGGCCTCCACGCCGACCGTGCCACGTGGAAGCGCCAATTGAAGCGGGCTCCGGCCCGGGTGCAATGGGACCCCGAACGCGACCTGCACCTTCAGCCACTTGCCCACCGGTCGCTCCAGCTCGGCCTTACTGGCGAGGCCGCCCGTCTCTACGCCGATGAGTGGACCGTCTCCATCACCGACATCACGTCCCTCGCTCACACCATCCACGCGCATGTTCAGGGCGGAGACCTGGACGCCGCACGGCAACTTTTGCCCCGTGAACGTCCTTACCCCGTCAACGAAGGGGACCTGGCACATCTATACCAATGAGCTCATCTGCCAATTGAGATGATCTCTTAGGACTTTATCCGCCCAGGCCAAGGGCGCGTCCGTCTCCTGTGCCGCTGCGGCCACAGCCCGAGCCCGATGACCGCTCGGCAAGTGGCTTCCCTCCGACCAGAGGTCCGTTGCCGACACATCGAGGAGCGAACCGCGGTGGAATCCCGCTGGGGACTGTCGTCAACCCCGGACGAACCGACCGCTCTCGTCGGTTTCACGGCTGGCTGGCAGGGCGCCCGGATCACCTACACACCTGCCCGCTGAAGCCAATGGCCTCCTAGCCGTCGCGCAGAGGTACCATCCACCACCAACATGAAAACAGCCCAGACGAGGGAGCTCGTGGTGGATACCTCCGCCAGCAACACCAATCTGAAGTCTCAATATGCGGCACAGATCACCGCCGACCTCGAACGTAACTCCGCCGAACACGAACGCCTCAGCTCCGAAATCACAGCACTGCAGCAGCAACTGTCGGCGCTGGAAAACAACCGGACGCTCCTGCTCAGCATGCGGCACACCCTCGGTGACGAAGCCCCCGGTGACGTTTCCGAGAACACCGACATCAGCAGCTCTGAGAATGGCTCGTCCGCTGTACGAACGTCTGCATCGCTGCCAGCAGGACGCAAGCCGAAGAAGAACACCAGCACGACCACCGGCAAGCGGAAGGAGGCAGAGTCGGCCAGGAACCACCCTCAGCGGGCACGAAAAACGGGTGTACCCACGCTCCGGGCCCTCATCCGTGACGACCTCGCCCAGCACGGCGAACCACGCTCGGCAATCGAGGTCACCGCCGCCCTCGCTCAGGCTTTTCCAGACCGGGAGATCAAAGCCACTGTCGTGCGCAGCACCCTGGAGTCACTCGTCGCCAAGGGCCAAGCACACCGCACCAAGCAGCAGCGGTCCGTCTTCTACTCGGCCACCGCCCCAAAAACCGCCGCCGGTACAGTTGAGCTCAGCGAAGCAATCCCTTCCTGAGAGGGATCGCACAGAACATCCGGCGTTGCTACACGCCATCAGAGAACCGCGAGCATGACTGACTGGAGAAGGCCGTTCCTCAGATGGCAGGGAGAGGGAGGGCTTCAGCCCGGACAGCGAGAGCGTGTCTGAAAGATCGTGTAAGTCCGTGATGTGGCAGGCTGGCCGTGGCTCTGACCTGGGCCTTTGACCAGCCGGGACGGACGGACATGAACGACAACGAGATCCTGGCCGTCGGACCGGTCGAGGACGAGCTCGTGGATGAGGTCGTCGAGCGGTTGATGGACCGCGCCGACGCCTCGGGTGCTGCCCTGCTGGGTGCAGGCGGGCTGCTGACCGAGGTGACCCGGGCCGTGCTGGAGCGGGCCCTGGACGCGGAGATGACCGACCACCTCGGATACGAGAAACACGATCCCGCGGGCCACGGCTCGGGCAACAGCCGCAACGGCACATCGCGCAAGACGGTGCTGACCGATGCGGGGGCGGTCACACTGGCCGTTCCGAGGGACCGTGACGGGTCGTTCGAACCGCAGTTGGTGCCCAAGCACGCCAGGCGGCTCGCGGGCTTCAACGAGCAGGTCCTGTCGCTGTACGCACGCGGCATGTCGGTGCGCGACATCCGCTCGCACCTGGCCGGCATGTACGGCGTCGAGGTCTCACCGGACTTGATCAGCAAGGTCACCGACGCTGTCACCGATGAGCTCGACGCATGGCGGAACAGACCGCTGGACGCGGTCTGGCCGATCATCTACATCGACGCGCTGTGGGTGAAGATCCGCTCCGGATCCGTGGCCTCCCGGCCGGTCTACCTGGCCGTCGGGGTGGACATGGACGGCTGCAAGGACGTGCTCGGCCTGTGGGCCGGCGACGAGGGCGAAGGCGCCACGACCTGGATGACCGTGCTGTCCGAGCTCCGTAACCGCGGGGTCGAGGACGTGTGCATCGTCGCCTGCGACGGGCTGAAGGGCCTGCCCGACGCGGTCACTGCGACCTGGCCCAAAGCCACCGTTCAGACATGCGTGATCCACTTGATCCGTGCCTCGCTGAGATTCGCCTCCAAACAGCACCACGCAAAGCTGGTCACGGAGTTGAAGGCCATCTACACCGCCCCGACCGAGCAGGCCGCCGAGCAGGCCCTCGCCGACTTCACCGCAGGCGAGCTGGGCCAGCGCTATCCCGCGATCGTGCGAACCTGGCAGGCCGCGTGGAGCGAATTCACCCCCTACCTCGCCTTCCCGCCGGAGATAAGGAAGGTCGTCTACTCGACGAACCTGATCGAGTCGATCAACGCGCGGCTGCGGAAAGCCACCCGCAACCGCGGACACTTCCCCTCCGAGCAGGCCGCGTTGAAGGTGCTCTACCTCGCCATCCGTGAGCAGGTCACCCCCAGAGCGCGCGATGTCAACCACGTCGCGGCACACTGGAAGAAGGCACTGAACCAGTTCTCACTCTTCTTCGAGGACCGGCTCAACCCCAAGTGAAAATCGAGGACTTACACAAAGTTCCGTACACGCCCCGCCACGATTTCCGCCATCCGCGGACCGCCTCGGCGCCCGGTCATTCGTCGTCGGTCGCGTCCGTGGAGCGCAGGGGCCGCAGGCCACCGGGCAGGTCGGGGAGCTGGAAGGAGTAGCGGCCCAGCAGGTTCTTATCTGGACGATTTCTGCGACGGTGATGGCTTACTCGTAGAAGCAAGCCTGTGCCGCTCGAAAAGTCATCGCTGCACGTCATGCCGCATGTCTGTATTCGTTGATGAGGCCGCCGAGGATCCGGGTGCGCAGGACTTTATGGATGTGGAGGTCATACGCCGCGGCGGGTTGTTCATGAGCGTCGGGTGGGAGCTGGCAGCGGGCCTGATGAGGTCGGTGCTCGTTGTAGTGCCGCTCGTAGGCGGCGAGGACGTGGCGCGCGTGGGCCTCATTCATGATCAGGACGTGGTCGAGGGCTTCGCGTCGGATGCTGCCGATGATGCGTTCACAGTGCGCGTTCGTGCGGGGAGCTTGTGGCGCACTTTCGAGGATCTCCATCTCCTCGGACTGGAAGATGGCGTCGAACGCCTCGCCGTACTTGCCGTCGCGGTCGCGCAGCAAGAAGCGCAGGTTCTCGATGCGTACGCCCAGGTCGGATGTGAGGTTCCTGGCTTGCTGCACTGCCCAGTCCCGTGTTGGGCGGGCGGTGACCCCGGTGATGTGCAGCCGCCGGGTGCCGTGCTCGAGGAACGCCAATGCGTACAACCGCCTGCCGAGGGCGGTGTCGATGTGGAAGAAGTCTGCCGCGATGATGCCCTCGGCTTGCGCGGTCAGGAACTCGCGCCAGGTGGGACCTGAGCGACGCGGCGCGGGGTCGATGCCGGCCGCGTTGAGGATCTCCCAGACCGTCGAAGCTGCGATCCGATACCCGAGTCGGCTCAGTTCACCTTGGATCCGCCTGTGCCCCCACTGCGGATTCTCCCGGGCCAACCGCACAACGAATGTCTTGATCGCTGCCGGGGTGGGTGGGCGTCCGGTGCGTCGGCGCGCGGTGTAGTCCCACTTCGCGGCGATGAACCGACGATGCCAGGCGAGCAGGGTGCCGGGCGTGACAGGGAAGACCTTGAGCCAGTGGCGTCGGGGTATCAGTGCGGACAGGGCTGCGAACCAGAACCGGTCAGCACGCTCATAGCGGACCGGTCCGGTCAACTGGCGGCGCAGGACCGCGTTCTCGTGCCGCAGCACCAACAGTTCCGCGTCCTTCGCCGTCCCACGCCGGAGGAGCACCGATGGAACCGTCAGCAGCTTCCGGGTTACCTTGTACAGCAAAGACACGATCACCTACGTATGATCCCAGCGGCCCGACCACACCCCGCTCACCTGCGGCGATGACTTTTCGAGCGGCACAGCCGCATTCCGCTCGGCCAGCAGCACCTCATGCAGTTGCTGCCACACGCCCGCCTCGTTCCAGTCCCGCAGTCGCCGCCAGCAGGTCATGCCCGAGCCGAAGCCCAACTCCTTGGGCAGGTATTTCCATTGGATACCGGTGTGCAGCACGTACAGGATCCCGCACACCAGCTCTTCTCTGGGGGGGGAGCGGCTGTGGCGCGAGGCAAGCTGGAGGGTTTCATGCAGCTCAGCGCCAGTTTCGTTAACGCTTGCATTTGCAACAGGTGTGGTGGTATCGCCGGTTCAGGTGAAGCCCGGCGGCGGCGCTGGCGGCGGTTACGGGCTTGACGACGCGAACGACTGCGGAGTGCCCGTCGTCGGCGGGCTCGCCCGCCGCACCGCACGCCGCTGGCGCTCCAGTCGCCTCGGCACCTGATCACCCTCTGACCCAGGGAGCACCCTGTGTGCTGCGGTGGCCGTGATAGGAACGGGCGCGTGCCTGGAATGAATATTGAGGTAGTGGTTGCCGACGACCAGGAACTGGTGCGTGCCGGTTTCCGTATGATCTTGGATGCGCAGTCGGGCATTGAGGTGGTCGGCGAAGCGGCAGACGGGGTCGAGTGCGTGGAGCTGGCGAGCCGCTTGCGCCCCCAGGTGGTGTTGGTCGATATCCGTATGCCGCGGCTGGACGGGTTGGAGGTGACCCGGCAGCTGGCTGGCCCGGGGGTGGCTGAGCCATTGAACGTCGTGGTGATTACGACCTTCGATCAAGACAACTACGTGCGCACCGCGCTACGCAACGGCGCGTGCGGGTTCTTGTTGAAGGACGCCACGCCGGCCCTGCTGGTGGAGGCGGTGCATGCGGCCGCCCGGGGGGGTGCTCTGGTGTCGCCTGCGGTGACGGTGCGGCTGCTGAAGCGCCTGGAGCAGGCCGAGCTCGGCGCGGTTTCCGCTGGTCTGGAAGCGGTCGGGCTGAGCGCGCGGGAGCTGGACATTGTGCGGTTGATCGCGGTAGGCCGCACCAACCAGGAGATCTGCGACGAGCTGTTTCTGTCGTTGTCGACGGTTAAGACATACCTGGGGCGGGTCCAGTCCAAGATCGCGGCCCGTAACCGGGTGGAGATCGCGGCGTGGGCGTGGGAGCACGGGGCGGTGCGGCCGGGTAGATGAGTTTCCTGGTCAGGCCACAGGTGGGGGGCTGGCGAGCGCAGTGGCACCCTGAGGAGAGCCTGGTGCGTGAAGCAGGAAGGTGGCTCGCACTTCCCACCCACTGTTGGGCAAGGGACCGGCGTGGAAGGCTCCGTCGAGTGCTTCGACCCGTTCGCGCAGTCCGATGAGGCCAAAGCCGCCCTGGCCGCCGGCCGGCACAGGGGCGCGGTTAGTTCCTCTGGTGTTGGTGATGCTGATCTGTAGCCAGGTGCTGTCGGCGTCGAGGCGAACGTCGGCTTGGGCGCCGGGAGCGTGACGGCGCACATTGGTGAGTGCTTCCTGGGCCACGCGGTAGACGGAGATTTCCACTTCGGGGCTGACGTGGGCGGTGCGTGCGGCGACGGTGGCTTCCAGGCGCGCGGTGGCGGGCACGGCGCCCACGGCCGCAGGCGCCGAGTAGCTCGCGGCCAGCTCGGCGAGTTCGGTCAGTAGATCTCCCGGGCGTAGCGCGGTGTGATTGTCCTCCCTCAGCACGCGGACCAGGCGGCGCATGGACTCCAGTGTCTCAGTGCCGGCCTGGGCGATGTTTCGCAGGATCGGTTCAACCCTGTCGGGTGCGGTGGGGTAAATAGCTGTCGCTGCATGGGCCTGGACGATGATTCCCGTCATGTGATGGGCGATCAGGTCGTGCAGGTCTCGGGCGAGCGCGAGACGTTCAGCCTGGCGGACGTAGGTGATGGCCCGCTGGCGGCGGACTTCCAGGGCGCGGATAGCACAGCCGAGTGTGATGATGATGGCGAGTACTACCGTCAGGATGTAGTCGCCGGCCACGATGTTGGACCACGAGCCGGTGCGGGCAGGCAGTGCCAGGACGGCGAGGCTCAGGGTGGCAGCTGATGCGGCTGCAGTCGCGGGGCGCGAGGTCTGTGCGGTGGTGCGGAGGAGCAGGACGATCAATCCGGCAGATTCCAGCGCACCCCAGGAGGATCCGGTTTGGGGCAACGCGAAACAGATTCCGCTCAGGACCAGTGACATAGTCACCATCGCCCAGACGCGCGGCAACAACCGGGGCGAGAAGCGCGTGTCGCTGACAGCAAGCATCGTGACCGGGCCGGTTACCAGGACAGGAAGCCAGTTCGTGGCGGGGTGCCACGGGTCGGGTGCCATGGTCAGCAGGGCGATGTCCGCCAGCCACGTCAGGGCAAGCGCGAGCAGCCCGAAGCCAGTAATGAGGCGTTTGACTGCGGGCGTAAACGGAAGGTGCAAGTCCACGCTTGCCAGCGTAGGTGGACAGATACGGATTGCCGTGTCGGCCGAATAGCCGACAGGCCCGTGCCGAAAGGGTACCTACGGCCGACACGGCACAGCATATTCGCAGACCACCATGGAATCACCGATGGCCGGTCCTTCCCCGAGGCTGCCCGCCGGTATCCGAGCCGTCAGCGCTGACGGCGCACACAGCCAGCGGCGCTGCTGCAGCCGGGCCGATCAGGTAGGCCGCAAGGCGCCGCTGAGCGTCCGGGTCCGTCACACGTAGCGGCGGAGCCGGACGGCGTACCGCGTCCCGTGGGGACGGAGGCCGGTACGCGTCGCGGCCCCCGCTGCTCACACTCGGCGGGGCGCCGCGGCACCCCTCACTTTGGATCCAGGAACGGAAGTGCTGAGCTATGAGTGACGACGTGGTCGTGGTGATAGGCGCCGGCGGCATGGGGCAGGCTGTGGCCCGCCGCATCGGAACCGGGCGGCACCTGCTGCTCGCCGACCACGACGGGTACATCCTGCAAGCGACCGCCGAGCGCTTGGAGGCGGACCTCATCTCCACTCCCCTGGGCCAGGCCGAACTCAACGGCGCGTCAGGCGCCGCCATACGGGCCGCCAGCCAAATCTCCCCCGTGCCGCGCCTGGGCACGCCGGAAGATATTGCCGCCGCGGTGGACTTCTTACTCAGCCCTGCCGCCCAGTTCATCACAGGCACCGATCTCCTTGTCGACGGCGGCGTCACCACGGTGACGACAGATCCCTGGGCAAAGGACGCGCAGTAGTCACCCAGCCCGCACTAGGCCAGCACAGAGGGCCAGGACGGCCCTTCCGCGAGTGCGCGCCTCGCCTCATCGGGTCCTTTTTTTGCCTCTTTTCGCGCAAGGGTCCAGCCGCGCACGCCCTTCAACCAAGCACCTTCATTACGGAGGAGTCACACCCTCATGGCAACCTTCCTGCACAGGATCGGCCAATTCGCCTTCCGGCGACGCTGGCTAGTCGTTCTCCTGTGGGCCGTCGTCCTCGGCGCCCTCGGCGCCGGCGCAGCCAGCAGCTCGGGCTCGGTAAGTCCGAGCCTCACCCTGCCCGGCACCGAGTCCCAGCGCGCTTTCGACCTCCTCGGTGAGAAGTTCCCGGCCGCCAACGCCGAAGGCGCCAGCGCTCGTGTCGTGCTGCGGGCCCCCGAAGGCCAGAAGATCAGCAGCCCTGGCAACCTCACCGCGGTCCAGTCGACCTTGAAGGACCTCAAGGACTCCTCCTCACACGTCGGCCAGGTCAGCGACCCCTTCGCAACCAAGACGCTCAGTGCGGACGGCACCACCGCCTACGCACAGGTCACCTACACCGTTGCGGGCGCCGACCTGACCGATGCCGACCACACCAGGATCGACGACGCGCTGGACGCGGGCCGTGACCAGGGGCTGACGGTCGAAGCATCCGGTGACGCGCTGGCTCCCCCGGAAGGGAGCCACTCCGCGGAACTCATCGGATTCGCTCTCGCCGCCGTCATCATGGCCATGACTTTCGGGTCCCTGATCGCCGCGGGCCTTCCACTGATCACCGCAGTGGTCGGTGTTGGCATGAGCATCGCAGCAATCACCGCACTGAGCTCGACCTTCGATCTCAACAGCAACACGTCCGCGCTCGCATCCATGCTTGGCATCGCCGTCGGGATCGACTACGCGCTCTTCATCGTCTCCCGCTACCGCTCGGAACGGGCGGAGGGACATGACGCGAAAGAGGCCGCAGCACGAGCCAACGGCACCGCCGGCTCAGCTGTCGTCTTCGCGGGGATGACTGTCGTCATCGCCCTCGCCGGCCTGGCCGTCGTCAACCTGCCCATGCTCACCGCCATGGGTCTGGCAGCAGCCGGAGCAGTCGTCGTCGCCGTGCTCGTGGCAGTCACCCTGGTGCCCGCACTGCTGGGATTCGCCAGCGAGCGGGTCCTGGGCAAGGCACGGAAGAAGGCCACCCACACGCCGACAGACGCCGAGACAGCCAAGGCGACCATCGGCAAGCGATGGATCACCTACGTACTGCGCAAGCCGGTGAAGGTCCTCGTGCTCGCAGTCGTAGCTCTCGGCGTCATCGCCGTGCCCGCCACACAGCTCAAGCTCGGGCTGCCCGACGACGGTTCCAAACCCGCCTCCTCCACGCAGCGCAAGGCGTACGATACCCTGTCCGACTCCTTCGGCCCCGGATTCAACGGTCCGCTGACCGTGACCGTCGACGATCAAACACCCAAGACCGCCCGCACCGCCGCCGCCGACATGGCCAAAGCCATCGCCGACCTCCCGGACGTGGCGTCCGTGTCACCCGCTGCCTTCAACCAGGCTAGCGACACCGCCATCATCACCGTCATCCCCAAGAGCGGGCCGAGCGGCGACGCCACCAAGGAACTCGTCGGCGACATCCGGTCGCTTGCTGCCGATACCGGATCGGCCACCGGCGCCCGATCCATGGTGACCGGCACCACCGCGCTCAACATCGACATCTCCGACAAGTTCAGCGCGGCCATCATGCCCTACCTGGCCCTCGTGGTGGGACTGGCTTTCCTCGTCCTGATCCTGGTCTTCCGCTCCATCCTGGTCCCGGTCAAGGCCGCACTCGGCTTCCTCCTGTCGGTCCTCGCCTCCCTCGGCGCACTCGTCGCGGTCTTCCAGTGGGGCTGGCTCAAGGACCTGGTCGGCCTCGAACAGGCCGGCCCGATCATGAGCCTCATGCCGATCCTGCTCGTGGGCATCGTGTTCGGCCTCGCCATGGACTACCAGGTGTTCCTTGTGACACGCATGCGCGAGGCATACGTCCGCGGCGCCGACGCCCGCACCGCGATCGAAACTGGCTTCAAACACAGCGCCAAGGTCGTCACGGCTGCCGCCCTCATCATGATCTCCGTCTTCGCCGGCTTCGTCGGTGGCGACGAAACCATGATCAAGGCACTGGGCTTCGGCCTCGCGATCGCCGTGGCATTCGACGCTTTCGTCGTCCGCATGACGATCGTGCCCGCCGCCCTCGCCCTCCTCGGCGAACGCGCCTGGACCCTGCCCGCCTGGATCGACCGCATCCTGCCCAACGTCGATATCGAAGGCGAAAAGCTCGCCCGCCGAACACCGGACGAAGACCTCCAGGACAAGGACCCAACCCCGCAGTACACCAGCCAGCACTGATCTGCCGACCGGGGTGCCGCGCACGACCTCGTGTGCGGCACCCCGGTCCACGTCTCGTGCGCTGTCGCAGGTCAGGAGTGAAGTTGCGCCGGTTTGGTGGACAACCATCCGTTTGGGGACACTGGTCCCCGCAAGGAGGAGTCCATCGTGCCGAGAACACGCCCGGCCTACCCGCCGGAGTTTCGTCGCCAGATCGTGGAGCTGGTCAGGGCCGGCCGCACGCCGGAGGAGCTGGCCAAGGAGTTCGAGCCGTCCGCGCAGACCATCCGTGCCTGGGCCGGCCAGGACCGGGTGGACGCCGGAGAGCGCCCCGGCCTGACCAGCGACGAGAAGGAGGAACTCGCCCAGCTGCGTCGTGAGGTCAAGCAGCTGCGGGAGGAGAAGGAGATCCGCCGCAAGGCCACGGTTTTCTTCGTCCGGGAGACCGGCCGGTGACGTGCCACCGGCTGATCGACGAGAACACGGCACACCACGACGTCTCCCTCATGGCCCGGCTGCTGGGTGTGTCGCGGCAGGGCTACTACGCGTGGAAGAGACGCGGCCCCTCCCGCCGTCAGGCCGAGGACGCGGTACTGACCGAGAAGATCAAGGCCCATCATGAGCGGTCCCACGGCACCTATGGTGCCCCGCGTATCCGCGCCGACCTGCGCGAGATCGACGGCCTGCCGGTCGGTCGCAGACGCGTGGCCCGTCTGATGCGCGAGGCCGGCCTGCAAGGGGTGCACCGGCGCACTGGCCGGGCATCGCTGACCCTGTGCTTGCCGATAACTTCATCCGTGCAGGTCATGCGGCACGCTGGTATTCGTGGAGGAGGCCGCCGAGGCGATCACGTCGTCGTATGTCGAGGCGGGCTAATATGTCCGGGTCGTCGATCGGCGCAGGTAATGGGTGCAGTGGGCGGGCGTTGGCGATGCCCTGGTGTGGTCGGTGTCCGTTGTAGAACTGCTCGAACTCTCGTAGGGCGTGGAGCAGGTGCCGGTGGTTCCAGATCAAGGTGCGGTCCAGGAGTTCCCATCTGCAGGTCTGCACCCAGTTCCATGATCGAGTTCATTCTCGGCATCCGAACGCCGCTGAGCACGACCTCGATCCCCGCATCCGCCAGGACGGCATCGAACAGGTCGGGGAACTTCCCGTCCCGGTCCCTGATCATGTAACGCGCCCGGCAGCCCACGTCCTCAAGATCCATGGCGAGGTTCTTCGCAGCCTGCGCCACCCACGCTGAAGTGGGGTGCGCGGTGGCACCCAGCACCCGGATCCGTCGGCTGGCATGCTCGATGACGGCAAGCACGTACATCCGAGCCCCGGACAGGGTGACCGTTTCGAAGAAGTCACAGGCCAGCAGGGCATCGGCCTGGGAGCGCAGAAAGTCCGCCCACGTGCTGGAGGACCGCTCGGGTGCCGGATCGACGCCAGCCTCCTGCAAGATCTCCCAGACGGTGGAAGCGGCCACCTTCACGCCCAGGACGAGCAGTTCACCGTGCAGGCGCCGATACCCTCAGCCAGGATTCTCCCGCGCCAGGCGCAGCACCAGAGCCCGCACAGAGTGCACGGTCCGAGGCCGTCCCGAGCGCCTGGGCCGCGAGGCGGCAGCATGGCGGCGTGCGAGAAGGTCGCGATGCCAGCGCAGCACCGTGTCCGGACGCACCAGCAGCCGCACCCCGCGGAGCACGTCCGTGGGAAGCCGGTGCAGCAGCGCCGCCAGAAAGGCCCGATCGCTCGGAGTGAACCGCACCCGCTCCTTACCGAGTTGGCGCTCCAGCACCACGATCTGATGGCGCAAGGCGAGTATCTCGACAGCCTTGTCTCGATCGCCCATCGGGAGCAGGCGCAGCATGGCGAACGCATTCGTCACGCCCAAGTAGACCAGTCGCAGCAGCACGGTCGATCATCTTGCCGCCGCGAGCGCCAGCCTGGCGAGAGCGCCCGCCCGGGCGACTACGCCAGTCGACCCCCCGTACACCGCGCACACCGCCTCCCACCAGCGCGGATGATATTTTCGGCAAGCGCACTGCTCGGCGCGGTGTTCGGCCCTGCTGTTACAGGCGAGATGGCTTACGCCACGCGGCTGATGCCGCTGCTGACGCCCAAGATGCTGTTGCTGGCCGACCGCGGCTTCGATGCCGACGCGTTCCTCGCCTCTGTATCCCACACCGGCGCCCAACTGCTGGTCCGTCTCAACCCCCGCCGCCGTCCAGCCGTGCTGGCCACCTTGCCTGACGGGTCCTTCCTCACCCGATTCGGCGGACTCAAGCTCCGCATCATCGAAGCCCGCATCACCGTCACGACCAACGACGGACAGCGCATCGGTGACCACTACTGGCTGGCCACCACCCTGCTCGACCACCGCACCGACCCGGCTGAGGCCATCGCGCGTCTGTATCACGAGCGCTGGGAAGTCGAATCGGCCTTCTACGCGCTACGCCACACCCTTCTGACCGGCCGAGTACTGCGTTCTTGCGACCCATCCGGACTCGAACAGGAGGTCTGGGCACTCCTCACGCTCTACCAGGGGCCGCCCTCACCGACGCCGGGCACCGTCCCGCCCAATGGGGCCGGCCCACCTGGTCGGGCGAGCGGATGGTGCCGGTGCGGATCGACCTCGCCCGCTCGGCCGGCACCGACTTCGAGCAGATCGTCCTCACCCTGCGGCTCTCACTCGCCGAGCTCGGCCGCCCGCTGCCCGCCTTCGACATCGCGCTGCGCCGCTACTGCCTGCGCAGGGCCATGGTGGACGCCACGGAATCTGCCCCGGGCACGGACCCGGACCGCGCAAGCTTCACTGTTGCCCTCCAAGCCGCCCGCGATCAGGTGATCACTGCCGTCGGCGTGCTCCCCGCTGACGAGACTGCCGACACCGCCGGCGTCCTCGCGCGGGCCGTCCTGACCGCATTGCTCCCCAGGCGCCGCCCACGCATGAGCGCCCGCAGGGTGAAGTGCCCGATGTCTCGATACCCACTCAGTCCAACCGAAAGTCGGCCGTTGAACAGCAAGACCATCACGCACCTGGCCATCAACATCCACCGCCCCCACGACACCCACAGCGCACCCGGAGACGGGGGCCCGGCTCCGCAGGTCCCCAGCGCCGCGCTGGCCAGAACCGGCACCAAAGACCGCACGCTCCAACTCTTGCGCACTGACCCCCACCGGACCTGGCGCGTGCGCGAGATCGCCAACGCCCTTCAATATCCCAACTTCCATAGCCTTTGCGCCCAGTTGAGCCGGTGGGCCCGCGAGGGTCTCCTCCATAAACCGGATCACGGCACTTACACGCTCGCAGCCTCATGGATCCACCACGACCGGCCCCAACCACCAGCGCCAACGTCATTGACGAACCCGCACGGGGCTTAACTACGCGGCATTGTTTTCAGGGCCCGCATGTTCACCGAGTCGATCGCGCAGCGCGACCAGTCCAGCTCGCCGCGGGAGCCGAGTTCGTCGAGTACCAGGCGGTGCAGCTTCGCCCATACCCGCGCCTTCGACCACTCGGTGAATCGCCGGTGGGCGGTCGCTCCCGACGGACCGAACGACGCAGACGGTAGCTGCTGCCACGTGCAGCCCGACGTGGCCACGAACACGATCGCGGCCAGCACTTCCCGGTCACCGTGACGGCGCCGGCCGCCACCCTGCGGACGACTCGGCGCCTTCGACACCACCCGCTGGAACAACTGCCACAACTCGTCCGGCACCAGCCCGCTCAACGATCCCCACACCACGAGCCTATCCAACACTCCAAATGAGATGACCTCTAAGTGGGCGGTCCGTGAGGTGATGTCCGTTTCTGGCTGAGGTGGGAGCAAGGACGCTGGTGGAGGTTCTGTCGGCTATTGCTTCCTGGCGAAGTTGCCGGTTTCGGCCTCGGTGAGGATCCCGAGTTTGACCAGGCGTTTCAGCTTGGCGCGGGTGCCTTCGACGTTCTTCGACAGCAGTTCGTGGCCGAGGGCTTCACAGACGTCCTTGGCCCGTAGTGGCCCGGTCGCGTGGTTGAAGGCGGCGAGGATGCGGGGGTAGTCCGAGTGATCGGGCAGGTCCGGCGCGACGGCGGGGAGCCGGTCGGCGAGGCCGGTGACGGTCTTGCGGGTGATCGTGAGGTGCTCCAGGTGCATCTCGGCCTCCCGCAACCGGGTCTGCAGGTTCTCGATCTGTGCGCGGAGGTCGTCGGCCAGGGCCCGGGCGGCGTCTTCCTGGAGGTCCAGGGCGTCGAGCAGAGGCCGGATGTTCACGCTGCCACCGCCTGCGCCGCGCGCCAGGTGGGGGCGTTCGCCCCGGTGAGGCGTCGGGTCATGACGTGGGTCATCGCCCAGTAGACGCGGGAGGCGGAGGAGGAGGGGCGGTGCTCGTAGTCGCGGACCAGGTGCCGGTGCAGTATCAGGATCCCGTAGGTCTGCTCGACCCTCCACCGCTTCGGCTGCGGCACGAACCCCTTGTCCTGTGGGTTGCGTGCGACGATCTCGACGTCAATTCCCAGGCTGGCGCCGTGCATGACGACCTGGTTCTTGAAGCCCTGGTCGACCAGGGCTTTGCGGACGGTTCGGCCGGCGTGCTCGGCGACCTGGTCCAGCAGGAGGACGCCCGCGGCGTTGTCGTGGGTGTTCGCGGCCAGGACGACGACTGCGATGACCAGGCCGAGGACGTCCACGGCCAGTCCGCGTTTGCGGCCGGGCACCCGCTTGGCCGGATCGTGGCCACTCGTGGCGGCGGGGACCCCGGCGGCCACATGGACACTCTGGGTGTCCAGGACCACCAGGGTCGGGTCCTCTAATCGTCGGGCGCGTTCACGGACCTGGCAGCGCAGGAGTTCATGGATGACCTGGTCGGTTCCGTCGTCCCGCCAGGCGGCGAAGTAGTAGTAGGTCGCGCTCTTCTGCGGCAGGTCGTGCGGGAGATAGGCCCACTGGCAACCGGTCCGCCCCTGGTAGAGGATCGCGTTCACGATCTCCCGCATGTCATAGGCGCCCTGATGACCGCTGACCGAGCGGTGCCGGTCCTTCCATGCGGTGATCACCGGCTCAATCAGAGCCCACTGCTCGTCCGATAAGTCACTCGGGTACGGCTTGCGTTCACTCACCCAGTCACATCACCAGATCAGCAACCGCGGATCGGCAGAATCCGCCTGCCGCCACACCATCAGGCGACAACAGATCCACTCAAAAACTCACAAACCGACCACTAAGAAGTGGGCCCGGAGGACCGGGGCATCGGAGGGCTTACGCCTCCGGACCCGGAGCGCCGGACCGGTGGCGCGGGATGCGCAGCCGGAAGAGCGCACCTCCACCGTCGGCCGCCTCCGCGCTGAGCGCGGAGCCGTGCGCCCGGGCGATCTGCCGGGCCATGGCCAGCCCCAGCCCGGAACCGGGTAGCGCGCGTGCCTGCCGGGAGCGGTAGAAGCGGTCGAAGACGTACGGCAGGTCCTCGGCGGCGATACCGGGCCCGTGGTCACGGACGGTGAGGTCGATGGCGGGTTCCCCAGAGGTGAGCCGGACCTCCACCTCGGCGCCGGGCGGGCTGAACTTCGCGGCGTTGTCCAGCAGATTGGTCAGCAGCCGGGCCAGCCGCGCGGGCACCCCGTCCACCGTGACCTCGGCCAGTTCCGCGGTGAAGGCGGTGTGCGCCCAGTGCGAGCGGGCCTCCTCGACACAGCGCGCGGCCAGCAGATCCAGTCGCACCGGCTCCACCAGCGGCAGCGGCTCCTCGTCCCGCGCCAGCTCGATCAGGTCGTTGACCAGGCCGGTCACCTCGCGCAACTGGCCGCCGAGCGCCGACGCGGCCCGGTCCCGCTGGGCGGGGGACAGCCGGTCGGCACGGGCCAGCAACTCGGCGTTGGTGCGTAGCGCGGTCAGCGGGGTGCGCAGCTCATGGGAGGCGTCGGCCACCAGACGGCGCTGGGCGGCCACCGACTCCTCCAGTTCGCCGAGCATGGTGTTGAAGCTCCCGGCCAGCCGGGAGATCTCGTCCCCGCGCCGCCCCTCCTCCGGCGGCAGCTCGATGCGATGGGCCGGATCGCGGGTGGCGGCGATCCGTTCGGCGGTGGCGGTGAGCCGGGTGACCGGCGCCAACGCGCGACGGGAGGCGATATAGCCGAGCCCGGCGGCGAGCAGCGCCCCCGCAGCGCCGATGGCGGCGAGCAGCCGCGCGGCCTGGCGTTCGCCCTGCTCGACGGTGTCGGAACGCACGGCGAGCTGGAGCGCGCGAGGGCCCCGCAGCGGGGTGGTCAGCGTGCGCATCCGGTGTCCGCGCACGGTGACCACGCTGTAGTACGCGCCGCGGGTGCCCGCGGCCACCTGGCGGGTGGCGTCGGTGACCGGGATCAGCAGGTCCTTGCCCGCCGGGTGCCCCGGTGTGCCCGTCCGGGGGGTGACGACCTGCGCGCAGGCCGGGGCGGCCAGCCAGCGGCATTCGCCGTACAGCGTCCCGGTGCCCTCGTCACGCCGCTCCTGGGCGAGCAGGGTGGCCTGCTGGGTGAGCTGGAGGTCGAGCTGACGCACCAGTTCGTAGCGGATGACCACGTACGCGGCGACGCACACCCCGACCGTGACCAGCGCCACCGCGGCCGAGGTGATCAGCGCCATCCGGGTGCGCAGCGGCAGACGGCCCGCCAGGCGGCTCCCGGCTCGGCGCTCTCCGGATCGACGGTCGCCCGCTGGGCCTTCTCCAGACCGACGGGCGGCGCTCATCGCTCGCCCAGTTCGTAACCGATGCCGTGCACCGTATGGACCAGCCGCGGAGCGCCTTCCGCCTCCAGTTTGCGGCGCAGATACCCGATGTACACCGCCAGCGAGTTGGAGTCCGAGGCGAACTCGGTGCCCCACACCAGCTCCTGGATCAGCTCCCGCGGCAGCACCTGACCGGGATGGCGCAGGAACACCTCCAGCAGCGCGAACTCGGTGCGGGTGAACTCCATCCGCCGTCCGCCGCGCATTCCGGTGCGGCTCTCCGGATCGACGGTCAGATCGGCGAAGGAGAGCACACCGGACACGTTCTCGTCGAGCGCCTCGACGGGCGCGGCACGCCGCAGCAGCGCGCGCAGCCGGGCCAGCAGCTCGTCCAGCGCGAACGGCTTGACCAGGTAGTCGTCGGCCCCCGCGTCCAGCCCCGCCACCCGCTCGCTGATCTCGTCCCGGGCGGTGAGCACCAGGACGGGCGTACGGTCGCCGAGGCCGCGCAGCCGGCGGCACACCGCCAGCCCGTCCATCACCGGCATGGCCAGGTCCAGCACGATGGCGTCCGGCGGTCCGGCGGCGACCGCGCTGAGAGCCGCCAGCCCGTCCCCGGCCACCCGCACCTCGTACCCCTCCACGGCCAGCCCGTCCACCAGGGCGGCGCGGACCTCCGGATCGTCGTCCACCACCAGCACGGCCGCCGTCCGGGGGTCGGTGGGCTTTCCCCGGCCGGACGGGGAGGACGCGGCAGCGGACATCACGGGCCTTTCGGATGGGCACAGGTCAGTCCCCACCCTGGCAGAACACGCTCTTAGAACACTCTTAACGGCATCGGCCACCATGGGCGGGTGCGGATCCTGTCCTACCCCGAAGCCGAGACACCGGCCCCGCTCCGCGCCCAGGTGTGGGAGTTGCAGCAGGACGCGTGGCCCCCGACGGATCCCGGCACCGCTGGCGAACCCGGGCCCACCCATGACCCCGCGCTGCGCCCGGTGTCGATGCTGCTCGTGGACGACGGCCACGGCCACGGCCACGGCGAAGGCACCGTGCTGGCCGCCCTGGACATCCTCACCACGACCCTCACCCACGCGGGCCGGTCCTACCGGGCCGGGGGGCTGAGCACCGTGGTCACCCGGCGGGCGGTACGCGGCCGGGGGCACGGCGCGCGCCTTGTCGCCGCCGCCCACCGGGCGATGGCCGACTCCGGTCTCGACCTGGGCCTGTTCACCTGCGACCGGCCGCTGCGGGACTTCTACACGGGCGCGGGATGGCAGCCGCTGCCCGGCACGGTGCTCGTCGGAGGCACCCCGGACGCCCCCTTCCCGAGCGACCAGCCCTCCTTCGACAAGGTCACGATGGCGCATTTCTTCTCCGCCACGGCCCGGCGCCACCGCGCCGGCTTCCTCGCCGCCCGGATCGGGCTGTACCTCGGCGAGATCGACCGCCTGTGGTGACGACGGGCGCCCGCGCAACGGCCCGTTAGTCCAACACCCCCGCGCACTTGTCCATGGGCGCCCGCCCCGCCGCCGTCCCAAGGTGGAGCACCATTCTCACCAGCTAGGGAGGAGCCGGCGCGTTGACCTACGCAGAGGACGGGCGGCCGAGGGAGGGATGGCCCGGCCGCAGAGCGGTCGTGGCCACCGCCACACTGGCCGGAATCGGAACGGCCATCGGCACGGGCGGTGGCACCGCGCACGCCCGTGACACGGCACCCGGCCGTGCCGCCGCACACGCCCGCGCCACCGAGCGCACGCTGCGGTCGAAGCGGCTGGAGGTCCGGGTGGACCTGGAGTTCCCGCGCATCGTCGCGTACTTCGACCGCGAGACCGGCGCGGTGCTGCACGGACAGCGGGAGCCGGTCCGTTCGGTGCTCATCGACGGCGTCGAACGCACCCCGCGCACCACCGCCGTCACCAGCGGCCCGGACCACATCAGCTACACCCTCGCCTTCGGCGCGACCACGGCCACCTCGGGGGCGGACACCCCCGGCACGGACACCGCCAACGCATCCGCCTCCGGTGCGGACGCCGAGATCGACATCCGGATCCGGGTCAGCGAATGGCAGGTCGACTGGCGGGTCACCCGGATCGCCGACACCGACGCGCTGCGCGTGGGCACCCTGCGCATCCCGGGGCTGGCGTTCCTCAGCGTCCGCGCCGACCAGCCGGGCGCCACCCTGCTGGCCGCCCGGATCGACCTCGACCAGGCCAAAAGCGGTGACACCGCCGTCCGGCCCACGGCCGACACCCCCACCGACGGCGCACCCATCGGCTGCGCCTACGCCGTCGTCAGCACCGACCGGCTCGGGGCCGCCGTCGAGACCAACACGGTCTGGGACAAGCCCTCCTCCGCCGCGGGCACCACCTGGGACAACGGACGGCTGTGGCGGCAGACCGTACGGGAGGACGGCCAGATCACCGCCCGGCTCACCTGCGGTGAGTGGACCCACCGGGCCGCCACCGCGGCCGTCGGCGCCACCGAACCGCTGCCCTGGGCCACCGTGGTCCTCACCCGGGACCGCAACGGCGACGGCGTGGTCGACTGGCAGGACGCCGCCATCGCCTTCCGCGACATCATGGTCAACCCGCTCGGCGCCGACGAACAGCATCTGCGGGTCGTCCCGCACATCCCGTTCAACTTCGCCAGCCAGGCCACCAACCCCTTCCTCGACACCCCTCGACAACGTCAAGCGGATCGCGCTGGCCACCGACGGACTGCGGCAGTACACCCTGCTCAAGGGCTACCAGTCGGAAGGCCATGACTCCGCCCACCCCGACTACGCGGGCAACTACAACACCCGCGCCGGTGGCCTGGCCGACCTCAACACCCTGCTGCGCTCCGGGCGCCACTGGAACAGCGACTTCGCGGTGCACGTCAACGCCACCGAGTCCTATCCGGTGGCCAACGCCTTCTCCGAGACACTGGTCGACAGATACGACAAGCAGTGGGACTGGCTGGACCAGTCCTACCGCATCGACCCCCGCCGCGACCTGGTCTCCGGCGAGATCATCCGGCGCTTCCAGGATCTGCGGAACGACACCGACCCGGCCCTCGCCGCGCTCTACATCGACGTCTTCCGCGAGTCCGGCTGGAACTCCGACCGGCTCCAGCGGGCCCTGCGCGACCAGGGCTGGCGCCTGACCACCGAATGGGGCCACGGGCTGGAGCGCTCCTCGCTGTGGTCGCACTGGGCCACCGAGACCGACTACGGCCCGGACACCTCGCGCGGTATCAACTCCCGGCTCCTCCGCTTCATCCGCAACCACCAGAAGGACGTCTTCGCCGACAAGTGGCCCACCCTGCTGGGCATCCCCCGGATGGGCAACTTCGAGGGCTGGACCGGCAAAACCGACTGGACCGCCTTCTACCGGCTCATCTGGACCCACAGCCTGCCCGCCAAATACCTCCAGGCGCACCCCATCCGCACCTGGGACGACCACGAGATCACCTTCGAGGGGCCCGGCCACACCTCGGTCACCGACACCGGGGGCGTCCGCCGCATCACCACCGACGAGCGGCTGGTCTACGACGGCGGCGGCTATCTGCTGCCCTGGGAGCCGCGCGAGGCCACCGACCCGGCCAAGCTCTACCACTACAACCCGGCGGGTGGCACCAGCCGTTGGCGGCTGCCGCGCGGCTGGTCGGGGCAGCGGTCCGTGGTGCTGTACCGCCTCACCGACCAGGGGCGCGCCGAGCCGGTCACCCTGCCGGTGCGCGACGGCCACGTCAGCATCACCGCCGACCCCGACGCCCCGTACGTGGTGCTGCGCTCCCGGGCCCGTGCCCAGGAGGCCCCCGGCTGGGGCGAGGGCACCCCGCTGTACGACCCCGGTTTCCACTCCGGATCGCTGCGCGGGTGGCAGACCACCGGCCCGGCCACCGTCGAACGCAGCACGCTCGGCGACTACGAGCTGGTCTTCGGCGAGGGCGCGGCCGCCACCGTCGGCCAGCGACTCGACCGGCTGGCCCCCGGCGGCTATGTGGCCTCCGTACAGGTGGAAGTGGGCGCGAAGGCCGGTGAGCGGCGGCGGGCCGCGCTGCGGGTGCACACCGCCGACGGCGTCACCGCGGAGAACTGGACCGAGACCTCGACCGCCGTCAACCACCTGGCCGCCGACCGCAAACACGGCACCCGTTTCCAGCGGATGTTCACCTCCTTCACCGTCCCCGACGGCGGCGGGCCGGTCACCCTCACCCTGGCGGTGGCCGAGGGCAGCGCCCGGGTCCGCTTCGACCGGCTGCGAGTGGTGCGGGCCCGGCGCACGACGAAGCCGGGCACCCTGGTGTACGAGGACTTCGAGCGGGTGCCACAGGGCTGGGGCCCGTTCGTCAAGGGCGACGCGGGCGGGGTGACCGACCCCCGCACCCATATCGCCCAGCGGCACGCCCCGTTCACCCAGGCCGGATGGAACGGCAAGGTGATCGACGATGTGCTCGAAGGCGGCCAGTCCCTCAAGTCACGCGGCGAGAACGCGGGCCTCGTCTACCGCACCGTGCCGCACACCGCCCGCTTCCGCCCGGGGCGGCGCTACCGGGTGAGCCTGACGTACGCCAACGAGGCGGCCGGTCAGTACGCCTGGATCACGGCCGTGGACGAACCCGAACCGCGCGAGCTTCAGCGCACCCCCCTGCCCGCCGCCACCGGGCGGGCCACCCACAGCTACACCGTCACCGCGCCCGCGGACGGCGAGATGTGGGTGGGGCTGCGCAAGACCGGTGACAGCGGAACCGCGGAGTTCACACTCGACTCCTTCACCGTGGAGGAACTGGACTGACACGGCGGAGGGAGCGGGGCAGCACGAAGACATCCACAGCCCGGCTCCCTCCGCCACCCCCACCTCTGGTAAGCCTCCGCCAGGACCCCCCTCCCCTTGGCGGCCAGGCAGTCCGTGGACAAAGATCGGCGAGTGATGGGAGCAGCCGACCGGAGGGGACCGCGGATGTATCACACCTGGATGCGGTACTTCACGCCCAGCCCGGCCCATCACCGCCTCGGCCTGGTGTGTCTGGGCGTCGGCCTCCAGCACGGCGCCCTGCCCGTCGTCGGCCCGCGCGTCCTGGACCACCATGTGGCGGTGGTCATCAGCGCGGGCCGCGGATGGTTCCGCGGCGCGGACGGCCGCCGCCGCACCGTCACCGCGCCCGCGCTGCTCTGGCTCACCCCCGGTGTCACCCACCACTACGCCCCGGACCCGGACACCGGATGGGACGAGGCGTTCGTCGACTTCACAGGACCGGCCACCGCCGCCTACGCCGACCTGGGCTATCTCGACGCGGACGGCCCCGTGGTCGCACTCACCGACACCGCCACCGCCCGTACGGCCATCGGCCGGATCGCCCGCGCCGCGCGCCAGGGCAACCCGTTCCTGGAGGTCGAGACCGCAGCCGCCGTCCATGAACTCCTCGTCGCCCTCCGCCGCGCCCGCGCCGACACCGGCGCCGACGGGCATCCGGTGCTCCAGGCCCTGGCCCGGGACGCCTTCCAGCCGCTCTCGGTGACCGAACACGCCGCCCGGCACGGCATGACACCGGCCGAACTGCGCACCGCGGTACGCCGCGGCGCGGGGTGCAGCCCCAAGGACTACCTCCTCGGAATCCGGCTGGGCCGCGCCAAGGAACTCCTCGTCGGCACCGAACTGCCGGTGGCCGCCATCGCCCGCCGCGTCGGCTACGACGATCCGGCCTACTTCAGCAGACTGTTCGCCCGCCGAGTGGGCACGGCACCGGTCCACTTCCGCGAGCAGCAGTGCCGCTCGGTCCCCGGCGGCTTCACCGACCGCGTCCCCGACCCCAGCCGCCCACCGACGATTCCGCCCTCCGCACCGGCGGACGACGGTCGGCGCGGCGGCGGATGACCGGACGCGCGTCTTGGGCCGGCCGGACGGCTGCGGGGGCGGCTTCCGCCATTGGGGGGACGGTGGGCCGCGAGTGCCCTGCCAAAGGGGCACCATGCATGCGAAGCCGGTCATATCCGGCGGCAGATTCCCAGCAAGGAGTTCCCATGCGTATCCGGACCGCCCTGTCCACGCTCGCCCTCACCGCCGCGTCCCTCGCCGTCGGCGCGGGCGGCGCCATCGCGGACGACGCGCCCGATGTCACCGTCAACAACTCCAGCAGCACGGCCTTCCCCGGCGTGTGCGCCAGCAACCAGTTCTCCTTCGTCACCGTGCCGGTCAATCTGGCGGGCGGGTCGGACTCCGGCGCGTGCTGACCCCCTGAACTCGCTGATGGACGGGGTGCGGCCGGTGCACGGCCCGGGCGGCACCGGCCGTACCCTCGGCCATCGCGTGTTCCCATTCACCGTCCCGAATTCCGGACCGCCCCCTGCACACCGCCGGACGGCCCCGTAGGCTGGCCGGTGTAGTTGGTTCGCCCCGTCCGCCAGGCGGGATGCGTCGTAAGAGGGAACCCGGTGGGAATCCGGGACTGCCCCGCAGCGGTGAGCGGGAACGACCGCCGTCATACGCACTGGGTCCGGTGAGCGGGCCTGGGAAGCGACGGCCACTAGGTGTCCTCCCCCAGGAGGACGCGCCCGTGAGTCCGAAGACCTGCCATCTGCCCGCGTACGGACGACTCGTGCGCGGACATCTCGGTGACCTCGAGGGCGGGTCGGCGTACATACCGGGCAGGTCGCCACGCTTTTGCCGCGCGAGGCCGAAAGCCCGGTACGTCACCCTTCGCGCTCTCCTCCCGTCGCCGGGATCTCAGGGATTCATCTCGCGAAGGAGATCTCCGTGACACCGAAGTCCGCAGCCGCGGCAGCACGGGCCACCGTGTACGGCTACCCCCGCCAGGGCCCGAACCGGGAACTGAAGAAGGCGATCGAGGGCTACTGGAAGGGCCGCGTCACCGCCGACGCGCTCAGGGCCACCGCCGCCGAACTGCGCAGCACCACCTGGCGGCAGTTGGCCGGGGCGGGTATCGACGAAGTTCCCACGGGTGACTTCTCGTACTACGACCACGTGCTGGACACCACCGTCATGGTCGGCGCGATCCCCGACCGCCACCGGGACGCCGTCGCCGCCGACCCGCTCGACGGCTACTTCGCGATGGCGCGGGGCACAAAGGACGTCGCGCCGCTGGAGATGACCAAGTGGTTCGACACCAACTACCACTACCTGGTTCCGGAGCTGGGTCCGGACACGGTGTTCGCGGCCGACTCCGCCAAGCCGGTCGCGGAGCTGACGGAAGCCCTCGGCCTCGGTCTGGCGGCGCGGCCGGTCCTGGTCGGGCCCGTCACCTACCTCCTGCTCGCCAAGCCCGCCCCGGGCGCACCCGCGGACTTCGAGCCGCTCACCCTCCTGGACCGTCTGCTTCCGGTGTACGCCGAGGTGCTGGCCGATCTGCGGGCGGCCGGTGCCGAGTGGGTGCAGCTCGATGAGCCCGCCCTGGTCCAGGACCGCACGCCGGCCGAGCTGAACGCCGCCACCCGCGCCTACCGCGATCTCGGCGCCCTCACCGACCGCCCGAAGCTGCTGATCGCCTCGTACTTCGACCGCCTCGGCGAGGCCCTGCCCGTGCTGGCCAAGGCCCCGGTCGAGGGGCTGGCGCTGGACTTCACGGAGGCCGCCGCCGCGAATCTGGACGCGCTGGCCGCCGTCGGCGGGCTGCCCCGCAAGCGGCTGATCGCCGGTGTCGTGGCCGGCCGCAACATCTGGGTCAACGATCTGGAGAAGTCCCTGGCCAGGCTCGGCACCCTGCTGGGGCTGGCCGACCGGGTCGATGTGGCCGCCTCCTGCTCGCTGCTGCATGTCCCCCTCGACGCGGCGGCCGAGCGGGACATCGAACCGCAGATCCTGCGCTGGCTGGCCTTCGCCCGGCAGAAGACCACGGAGATCGTCACCCTCGCCAAGGGCCTGGCCCGCGGCACCGACACGATCCCCGCCGAACTGGCCGCGAACCGGGCCGCCCTCGCCTCCCGCGCCAACTCCCCCATCACCCGCGACCCGGCCGTCCGCGCCCGCACCGGCGCGGTCACCGAGGCCGACGCCCGCCGCTCCCAGCCGTACGCCGAGCGCGCCGCGGCCCAGCGCGCCCACCTCCGCCTGCCGCTGCTGCCGACCACCACCATCGGCTCCTTCCCGCAGACCGGCGAACTGCGCGCCGCCCGCGCCGACCTGCGCGGGGGCCGGATCGACACGGCCGGGTACGAGGAGCACATCAAGGCCGAGATCCAGGAGGTGATCTCGTTCCAGGAGAAGACCGGCCTGGATGTGCTGGTGCACGGCGAGGCCGAGCGCAACGACATGGTCCAGTACTTCGCCGAGCAGCTCACCGGCTATCTCGCCACGCAGCACGGCTGGGTGCAGTCCTACGGCACCCGCTACGTCCGCCCGCCGATCCTGGCCGGTGACATCTCGCGCCCCGAGCCGATGACGGTGCGCTGGACGGCCTACGCCCAGTCCCTCACCGACCGCCCGGTCAAGGGCATGCTCACGGGCCCGGTCACCATGCTCGCCTGGTCCTTCGTCCGCGACGACCAGCCCCTCGGCGACACCGCCCGTCAGGTCGCCCTCGCCCTGC
This sequence comes from Streptomyces violaceusniger Tu 4113, assembly GCF_000147815.2. Classification (NCBI taxonomy): domain Bacteria; kingdom Bacillati; phylum Actinomycetota; class Actinomycetes; order Kitasatosporales; family Streptomycetaceae; genus Streptomyces; species Streptomyces violaceusniger. The sequence goes on from NC_015957.1 coordinate 6,889,069, forward strand.
GCGACGAGGTGGGCGACCTGGAGGCGGCCGGGACCTCGGTCATCCAGGTGGACGAACCCGCCCTGCGCGAGACCCTTCCGCTGCGCGCCGAGGACCGGCCCGCCTATCTGTCCTGGGCGACCGAGGCCTTCCGCCTCACCACGGGTGGCGTACGGCCCGGCACCCAGATCCACACCCATATGTGCTACGCCGAGTTCGGCGACATCGTCCAGGCGATCGACGACCTCGACGCCGATGTCATCAGCCTGGAGGCGGCCCGCTCCCATATGCAGGTGGCCCGCGAGCTCGCCGCCCATGGCTATCCGCGCGAGGCCGGGCCCGGTGTGTACGACATCCATTCCCCGCGTGTGCCCGGCGCGCTGGAGGCGGCCGAGCTGCTGCGCACCGGCCTGAAGGCCATCCCCGCCGAGCGGCTGTGGGTCAACCCCGACTGCGGCCTGAAGACCCGCGGCTGGCCCGAGACCCGCTCCTCACTGCGGAACCTGGTCGCGGCGGCCCGTACGGTCCGCGGCGAGCTGCCCGCGTCCTGACCCGGACGACCGGCCGGGGCCGGAGTGCCACGTCGCGCTCCGGCCCCGGTGCCGAATGCCGAATGCCCGACGCCGGACGTGGTCAGGCGGCTGTCGCGCCGGACAGGGGACGCCGACGGTGCGCCTCGTCCTTCCGCCAGGCCCCGGGCGTGACGCCTTCCCTGGCCGAAAAGGCGCGGCTCAACGCGCTCCCGGTGTCGTAGCCGACCCTGACCGCGATCTCCTGGACACTCAGCGGCGTCTCCCGGAGCAGCACCTTCACCCGGTACATGCGCCATGAGGTGAGGTAGCCCAGCGGGGTGTCCCCCGTTTTCTCCTTGAACGAGGCGGCGAACGCCGAGCGTGACATCCCCGCCTTGCGGGCGAGTTCGTCGACCGTCCAGGGATGGGCCAGGTCCGTGTGCAACTCCCGCATGGCGACGGCCAGTCGGGGGTCTCGCAGTGCGGCGATCCAGCCGACGGTGCCGCCCCCGACATCGGCGCAACAGGTCCGTAGTGCCTGGACGAAGAGCACGTCGGACAGCCGGCTCATGATGAAGCCACCACCGAGCCCGCCTGCCGCGCTCTCCCTCGCGATGAGGTCGAACGTGGTGCGCAGGAGGTGGCCGGCGGTGTGGTCCAGGTTCAGCCGGAACAACGGCGGCAGCAGCGCGAAGAGCGGTTCGGCCGCCACGGCGTCGAAGGCGAACCGGCTGGACACGATCTGCGTCAGCTCACCGTCACCCCCGACCCGCGCCGCGTTGCCGGGAGCCTGGGAGACCAGTCCGTCGCAGTCGACGACCTCGCTGCCCGTGGTGTCCTGAAGGGTGAATCTCACGCCCGCGCGGACCAGGAAGCAGTCGTTCGCCTCCAGCCGCTGCGGCCCGGCGAGCGTGTCCGCGACGAGCCGGCACGAACCACTGGAGATCAGGACAAGCCGGGCGAGGTCCCGGGGAGGGAACGAGATGCCCCACGGCGCATGGGCGTCCACCCGCACATACCGCGCGTCCTCGATCTTCATCGTGGCGAGAAGGTCGTCAATGGGATCCATCTCCACCCTCCTGGACGATCTGCGCCAAACCGTGGACGCCAGGATACATATCGTCCAGCCGGGCCGCCCTATCGTGGAGGTGATCCAAGAACAAAGGAGGGGAAATGAGAACATTCCAGGTAGAGGCGGGCAGCGGCCCGGTCGCCCCGGCCACGCGTCCGGTGCCGACTCCGTCGGCGGGCGAAGTGCTCGTCCGCGTGAAAGCCAGCTCCATCAACGCGCGCGACCTGCTCATCGTCTCCGGCCGGTATTCCATCGAGGTGCCGCCGGGGCGCATCCCGCTCTCCGACGGCGCGGGGGTCGTGGAGGCGGTCGGGGACGGGGTTTCGCGGTTCCGGGTGGGGGATCGCGTCGTGAGCACCTTCCATCCGACCTGGCTGTACGGTCGGTTCCCCGAGTGGGGGGAGTTGCACGGGACGCAGCGCGATGGATGGCTCACCGAATACATCGCCCTCGACGAGCAGAGCCTGGTCGCCGTGCCGGACCATCTGTCCTTCGAGGAAGCGGCCACGCTTCCGTGTGCCGCGCTCACCGCATGGTCGGCGGTGAGCGGAGTCGGCCCGGGCGACGCGCTCCTGGTCCAGGGCTCGGGCGGGGTGTCGGTCTTCGCGTTGCAGTTCGCCCGCCTGGCGGGCGCACGCGTGCTCGCCACGACATCCAGCGATGAAAAGGCCCGACGGCTCGGCACGCTCGGCGCGTCCGATGTCGTCAACTACGTCAGCACACCGGAGTGGGGCGCACGGGTACAGGCGCTCACCGGCGGCGGCGCCGACCGCGTCGTCGAGATCGGCGGCGCCGGAACGCTCACTCAGTCCATCGACGCCGTCGCCCACGGCGGGCAGATCGCCCTCGTCGGCAATCTCGCGTCGGGCAGCGGGATGGATGTGACGCGATTCTTCCGCCGCGCCGCCACGCTCAGGTCGATCAGCGTCGGCAGCCGGAGCGACTTCGAGCGGATGAACAAGGTCATCGGCCGGCACGGGCTGCGGCCCGTCATCGACCGTGTCGTCCCGTTCGACCAGGCGCCGGAGGCGTTCGCCCACTTCGAGAAGGGGCCACGCTTCGGCAAGGTCGTCATCAGCCACTGACCGCCTGCGGCCGCTGAACACGTACGGCCACAAAGGCGCGGGTCACGGGCGCGGAACGGTGGTGCGGGCGCCGGTGACGCGAAGGCGGTCGAGCTTGCCCGCGTCGCTGCTTCCGGTCGCCGCCGTGTAGGTGACCATGCGCCGGTCGCCCCATGCGCACCTCGTCCTCGTGGCCCGTGCGTCCTCCGGCGCCCGGCTCGCCGAGGAACTCGCCATGGGCGGGCACACGGTCTCGCACGTCCCGGCGGACCTCGCCTCGCTGTGGAGTGTCCGCTCCGCCGCCGTCGAGATCCGTGACCGGCCGGAGCGCGGTGATCTGCCACCGCTGGGCGGGTTCGTGGGCAACGCGGGCATGCAGTACACCAACGCGCTGACCGAGTCCCCCGAGAGGGTCGAGGCCACCTTCGCCATCAACGTGCTCGCCAACCACCTCTTCGTCCGGCTGCTCCAGGACCACTTCGCCGCTCCCGCCCGGATCGTGATCACCGTCAGCGACACCCACTTCGGCGACCTCAAGCACAACCTGGGCATGGTGCCCGGCCCTGGCTGGCAGTCCCCCGACGTCCTCGCCGATCCGGGCGCCTTCCCCGGGCCGGGCGGTACGGCCGGTGGCCGCACCGCGTACTCGACGAGCAAGCTGGCCGCGATCCACCTCGTGCACGAGTACGCGCGCCGGCTTCCGGCCGGGATCGACGCCATCGCCTACAACCCGGGCTTCGTCCCCGGCACCGGCCTCGCCCGCAACGCGGGTCCCGTCTCCCGGTTCGCCATGCGGCGCGTCCTGCCGGTGATGACCCTCACGCCGTTCGCCACCGGCCGGGCCACCGCGGGCCGCCACCTCGCCGATGTCGTCCTGGCACGACCGCCGCGCCGACCGGCTCCTACGTGGACCGCGCCCGGGTGGCACGGTCGTCGCAGGAGTCCTACGACCCGCTGCGCGAGCGCGACCTCTGGGACGCCGTCGAACGGTGCACCGTGGCGCACGCGGCCTGACCACTGGACGTATGGGCATTCCGCGGAAACCGGGTCCCGACCGGATCAGCCCAACTCCGCGATGAGATCCGCCACCTGCCCGGGCATGGACAAGAACGGCGAGTGGGAGGAGTCGAGCGCCGCGACCGCGGTCGGGTTGTCCGGGAAGGCCACCGTGGCGTCGCTGATGAACTTGTTCTGGAGGGCCGGGCGCACCGCCATGTCCCGTGCGCAGGTGACGTACGTACGGGGGACCGAGCCCCAGCCGCGGCGGGTGAGGGTGGTGGTGCCGCGCACGATGCCGATCGGTGCGTCGGGCGTCAGCAGTCCGAAGGCGGCCTCGGCGACGGCCCGGTCGACATCGCCGTAGAACGCGTCCAGCAATTGCCGGCGATACGCAGCGTCGCCCGAGACCAGATCCAGCCGCAACGCCCCGATCGCGGCGGGATCGGCCCGGACGCAGGACTGGACGAGGGCGCCCGCGTTCTCGGGCATCCGCAGGTAGGCGAGGGCCGGAACGTCCGAGGCGGGCATGAGCCCGCTCAGATACACCGCGTGGGCCACCGCCTCGGGTGCCTGCTCCGCGGCCCGCGTCAGCACGGTGCCGCCCATGCTGTGGGCGATCACCGTGACCGGGCCGCCCCGGCCGACCCGCTTGATCTGCGAAACCAGGAGGTCACCCGCCTGGTCGAGATCCACGTCCGCCACCGGCGAGACCTCGGTGGCCAGTGCCTCGGCGTCGAAGGGGCGGCCGGTGAGGCAGGCGGGCCGGCGTGCGCGCAGCCCATGCCCCGCCATGTCCACCGCGACAGCCGAGCGGCCGGACCCCGCCAGAGCGGCGATCACCTCGGTCCAGCACCAGGCCCCATGCCAATTGCCGTGCAGAAACAGCAACGGGGTGGCACGAGCTCGAGCGGACATCGTCGCTCCCTTGCGCCGGCGGGATCGGAGTGCGGTCCGTCACCGTAGACCGCGGAAGGCGTTCCGCACCTCCTCCACCAGCACGTCGGGCTGCTCCAACCCCGGAAAATGACCGCCTCGGTCCAATGCGCGCCAGGAGCGCAGATCCGTATAGCGCCGCTCGGCCCAGCGCCTGGCCGTGGGCCATGGCTCGGCCGGGAACAGCGAGCACGCGGTCGGCACGGTCACGGGCCGGGCGTTCTCCTCTTCGGCGCTGCGCGGCGTCCAGCGCAGCGTCTCCCAGTACCAGCGGGAGGTGGATGCGCCGGTCCCGGTGAGCCAGTACAACGCGATGCCTTCGGCCTGCCGGTCGAGGCTCACTCCTCCCCCGGCCTCGGCCCGGGTGTCGGCGTAGGCGGCGAACTTCTCGCCCAGCCAGGCGGCCAGCCCGGCGGGCGAGTCGACCAGGGCGTAGCCGAGGGTCTGGGGCCGGGTGCCCATCTGGATCCCGAAGCCGTAGCCGTCGGCCAGGTGCAGATCACGCCGTTCGATCATGCGCGCCTCGGCCGGGGTGGCGGTGTCCCGGTCCTGCGGGAGCGGTGAGGCCACCGGCATCGTCAAGTGCAGGCCGATCACCCGCGAGGGAAACCGGCGGGCCAGCTCGGTGCTGATGAACGCGCCCCAGTCGCCGCCGTGCGCACCGAAGCGGTCGTACCCCAGCCGGCTCATCAGCGTCCCCCAGGCATCGGCCGTCCGGGCCGGATTCCACCCTGTCCGCGCGGGACGGCCGCTGAAGCCGAACCCGGGCAACGACGGAACGACGACGTCGAACGCGTCGGCCCGGTCGCCGCCATGGGCGACCGGATCGGTGAGCGGGCCGATGACCTGCTCGAACTCCAGGATCGACCCCGGCCAGCCGTGCGTCAGCAACAGCGGCAGCGCCTCGGGCTCCGGCGACCGCACATGCCAGAAGGCCAGCTCCAGGCCGACGATGACCGTACGGAAGTGACCGATCGCGTTCCAGGTCTTCTCGCGTGCTCGCCAGTCCACCTCGCGCAACGCCGCGAGGAGCGCCCGCATGTGGTCCAGCGGCACACCCTGGGACGCGTCCGCCACGGTCTCCGGTTCGGGCAGGCGGACCCGGTCCAGCCGGGAGCGCAGATCGTCGAGATCGGCGTCGGGAACGGAGATGGCGAAGGGTTCGATGTCGGGCGTCACTCCGCCCGCGGGGTAAGTCCACACGCCACGAACGCTAGAACCGGCCCAGGGCCACGGGAATGCGCGCGATTGCCGTACACGGATCATCGATTGCGGTAGGCCGACGGCCGGACCCCCGTGTGCCGCAGGAACGCCGTGGACAGTGAGCCGGGGCTGCCGAATCCGCACCGCGTGGCGACCTGGGCGACGGACAGCCCACCGGCGGCGAGCAGCCGCTGCGCCTCCTCGACCCGTAGCCGGGTGAGATAGCGGTGCGGTGTCTGGCCCGTGGCCTCCTTGAACACCCGGATGAAGTGATAGACGCTGAAGCCTGCCTCGGAGGCCAAGTCCGCCACCGTCAACGGGCTGCCGAGCCGGTCCCGCATCATCGCCACGGCCTTGTGCACCCAGGGCCCGTCGGCGCTCGCCCGGCTCGCCTTCGGTGGCCGGACGCCGCCGCTGAGCAGATGCACGGCGAGAAACGTCGCCGCGGACTCCGCGTACAGGTTCTCGGCTTCACCGGCCGCGCCCAACGACCGCATGGTGTGTTCGACGAGCGGATCCCCCGAGGCCACCGCGTCGGCCATCCGCTCATAGTCGATGCCCGCCCCGCCCAGTTGCTCGACCGTACGGGCGACGGTGACGTGTGGAATGTGCACCTGAAGGGTCCGCAAGGGGACCACGGACCGGTAGCGGCGCGCCGACGCCACGCCCGGAAGGGCCATATCGACCTGCCCGGGCATCCAATGCCGCCGCTGCCAGCGCCCACCGATGTGGGTCTCCATCGACGCGTCGCCCGCGACCGTCAGCACCAGATGCAGATCCTCGGTGGCGGGCAGTGCCATCCGCTCCACGCGCGCGGTGTGATGGAACCGCTGCAGCAGCAGCGACCGCCAGCCCAGGCCGTCCCAGCTACTGAACGTCCGCTCGACATACGGGTTCGCGTCGAATCCGGTATACGGCTCGAGGTCGAAGTCCGGAGCGTCGCACACCACATCGAGCATACCGATGGCTGGTGCGGACAGGGCATTCCGGCGTTCCGTCCCTCAGGCGTCCAGGGAGGGGTAGTCGATGAATCCCTCGTCGGTGCCGCCGTAGTAGGTCGTCGTATCGGGCGTGTTGTACGGGCCGCCCGCTCGCAGCCGGGCGGGCAGGTCGGGGTTGGCGAGGAAGAGCGCGCCGAAGGACAGCATGTCGGCCGTGCCGTCCTCGATGAGCGTCAGGTCCGCCGCGCTGGTGAAACCGTCTGTCGCGGGGTTGAGGATGAAGGTTCCGGAGAACTCCTTGCGGAGGAGGTCGGTCAGATCGCGGGAGGTTTCGACGAGGTGCAGATAGGCGGGGCCGGTCTCGTTCAGCCGGCGGACGAGATGGGCGTACGTGGGCTCGAGGTCGGGCTCCTCGATTCCGTTGTAGCGAACGCCGGGCGAGACGCGTATCCCCGTGCGCTGTGCCCCGATGGCCGCTGACACGGCCGCGACCACCTCCGCCGCGAACCGGACCCGGCCTTCGACCGAGCCGCCCCACTCATCGGTGCGCAGATTGGAGCTGGGAGCCAGGAACTGGTGGATCAAGTAGCCGTACGCGGCGTGCACTTCGACCCCGTCGAACCCTGCCTCCACGGCGTTGCGCGCGGCCCGGGCGAAATCCGCGATCGTCTCCCGCACCTGCTGGGAGGTCAGCTCGCGCGGGGTGCTGAAGTCCTGCATTCCGTGGACGGTGAACAACTGGCCGGGTGCGGCGATGGCCGACGGGGCGACATGGATCAGTCCCTCGGGCAGAAGATCGGGGTCGCCGATCCTGCCGACGTGCGCGAGCTGGGCGAAGACCGTGCCGCCCGCGGCGTGCACCGCGTCGGTGACGCGGCGCCAGGCGGCAATCTGCTCGGCACTGTGCAGCCCCGGAGTGTGGGGGAAGCCCTGGCCGACCGCCGACGGCCACGACCCCTCCGTGACGATCAGGCCGGCGGTGGCGCGCTGCGCGTAGTACGTCGCCATCGAGTCGGTGGCCGTACCGCCGGGCCCGAAGGCACGGGCACGCCCCATGGCGGGCATGACCAGGCGGTTGCGGAGGCGCAGTCCGGCAAGGTCGATCGGATCGAAGGGTGTGGTCACGACGGCTCCCGCGGGTTGTATGGACATGACGGCAGACAACGAGATCATTGGTCGACCAACGATTCCGCCGGAGAGCCACCATAATCCATTCGTTGGCCGACCAATGATTGGCCGGCCACGATAGTCTTGCCCCCATGACCACAGAGCTCCCGCACACCGAGGCGACGGAGGGCGGATACGGCGGCACCGTCAGCCAGACCCTGGCGCGCGTTTCCCGCCTGCACCGCCTCGCCGGTGGCAGGCTGCTGCGCCCGACCGGCCTCTGCTCCGGCCAGGAATTCCTGATGATGGCCCTGTGGGATGCCGGACCGGTCCGTCAGTCGGAGCTGGCGAGGGCGCTCGACCTGGATCCGTCGACCGTGACCCTGACGCTGCGGCGACTGGAGCAGGGCGGGTATGTCATCCGCGCACGCGATCCGCATGACCGGCGCGTCATGCTGGTCCGGGCCTCGGAGGAGAGCTACGCCCTGCGGCCCAAGGTCGCGGAAGTCTGGGGGCAACTGGAGGAGCACATCCTGGACGGGCTGGATGACGCGGAGCGCGAAGCCTTCGCCAGGCTCCTCTCCAAGGTCGAGAAGAACCTCGCCCCGGGCGAGGAGGGCTCCCCCGACGCCTAGGGTCAGTCATTGCGTGTCCAGGAGCCCAGCACCATCAGCGTCCTGGTTCCGGTGACCTGTCCGACGCGGCGCAGGGAATCGATGACCTGCTGCAGATGCTCGATATCCCGCACCCGGACGTTCACCAGGGCGTCGGGGTCGCCGGCGATGGTGAAGACGGCCTGCACCTCGGGGACCGTGTAGGCGGTACGGACGATCTCCCCGACCGGTGTCGTACCGGTGTAGGACAGCTCCACGAACGCCTCGATGCCCCAGCCGAGCTTGGTGTGGTCGATCTGCACGGTGAAGCCCTTGATCACCCCGCTGTCCTTGAGCCGGTCCACGCGGCGTTTGACCGCGGCCACCGACAGCCCCACCTCGGGTGCCATCTCGGAGAAGGTGCGCCGGCCATCCTCGCGCAGCATCCGCAGCAACTGGCGGTCCACGTCGTCGAACTCGGGCATCGCCACTCCGTTCCGCGACCCGCGTGCACCGCACATCCGCGCAAATTCTTTTCGTCCACCCGGCCAATCGCCGCTTCAGTTTGCGTCTTCTTGGCGATCAACCGCAACTTACTTGTGCTCGCCGGAGGGTGTTGCTGTCCTAGGCCCGGACCCATGAACGCCGAAGACCTCGCCCCGTTCGTACCCCAGGAGCGCCCTTCATGCCTGTCGACCGTCTGCTTCCCACCCGCGAGGCGGAGGATCTGCTCGACCTCGTCCGCGAGATCGCCGACAAGGAGCTGGCCCCCCGCGTCGAGGAGCACGAGCGCGCCGAGAGCTATCCCGCGGGGCTGTTCCGCCTGCTGGGCGAGACCGGGCTGCTGGGCCTGCCCTACCCGGAGGAGTCCGGCGGAGGCGGCCAGCCCTACGAGGTCTATCTGCAGGTCCTCGAAGAGCTGGCCGCACGCTGGGCCGCCGTCGCCATCGCGACCAGCGTCCACACCCTCGCCGCCTTCCCCCTCCTGACGTTCGGCACCTCCGCCCAGCGCGGGCGCTGGGCGGAGGACATCCTCAGCGGCCGTCTCATCGGTGGCTACAGCCTCTCCGAGCCGCAGGCCGGGTCCGACGCGGCGGCCCTGACCTGCCGCGCCGACAAGGCCCCCGACGGCTATCGGATCACCGGCGCCAAGGCGTGGATCACCCACGGCGGCAAGGCGGACTTCTACGCCCTGTTCGCCCGCACCGGTCCGGGCAGTGACGGCATCTCCTGCTTCTTCGCGCCCGGACACACCGACGGTCTCACCTTCGGCCGGCCCGAGGACAAGATGGGCCTGCACGCCATCCCCACCACCTCGGCCTTCTGGGACGACGCACTCCTCGCCACCGACCGGCTCATCGGCGCCGAGGGCGAGGGGCTCCAGATCGCCTTCAGTGCCCTGGATTCCGGCCGGCTGGGCGTCGCCGCCTGCGCCACCGGACTGGCCCAGGCCGCCCTGGACGCCGCGACCGCCTACGCCCACGAACGCACCACCTTCGGCCGCAGGATCATCGACCACCAGGGGCTCGGCTTCCTGCTGGCCGACATGGCCGCCGCCGTCGACTCCGCCCGCGCCACCTACGTGGACGCCGCCCGCCGCCGTGACCACGGACGCCCGTACACCCGCCAGGCGAGCGTCGCCAAGCTGACGGCGACCGACGCCGCCATGAAGGTCACCACGGACGCCGTCCAGGTATTCGGCGGCTATGGATACACCCGCGACTTCCCCGTGGAGCGCTATATGCGCGAAGCGAAGATCATGCAGATCTTCGAGGGCACCAACCAGATCCAGCGGCTGATCATCAGCCGCCAGCTCGCCCACTGACCAGCCCCGGCCTCAACTACCAGGGCACGGTCTGACCCTGGTAGTTGAGGTACCGCAGGCCCGGTTCGCCGCTGTGGCGGTCGATCGTGTCCACCACGCCCGGGATGGACTGGTCGATGGTCAGCGGCGCCTCCGGTCCGCCGAGTTCGGTGCGGACATGGCCGGGGCACATGAGCAGCAGCGTGTGCGCGGCGTCGGCGTAGCGGGCGGCGTAGCTGCGCATGAGCTGGTTCAGGGCGGACTTGCTGGCGCGGTAGACGTCCTGACCGCCCCTGGTGTTGAAGCCGACGCTGCCCTGGCGCGAGGACATGACGCCGATGGTCCCGGTCGGCGCGACCAGCGAGCGGAGGGACTCGACCACACGCATCGGGCTGAGCGCGTTGGTGACCATGACCTCGACGAACATCTCGGTCGGCACGTCCCCGATCGGAATGTTGCCCCTGGTGATGCCGGCGTTGACGAACAGCAGGTCGAGCGTGCGCTCCGCGAGGCGCTCGCGCAGCGCGGCGATCTGCTCCGGCGCCGTCATGTCCAGCGATTCGACGGTGACCCGCCCGCCGGACGCCTCGGCCAGGTCGTGGAGGCCGGTGCGCCGATCGCCCCGGACGGTCCCGATGACGTTCCAGCCGCGGTGCGCGTACTCGGTGGCGAGGGCGAGTCCGAGGGTGCGGGACGCCCCGACGATGAGAGCGGTCTTGGCGCTCATGCCTGCACCTCCGGCCTGAGGACCTGCTCGCACCACTCGCGGAAGGTCGTCGGCCCAGTGATTCGAGGGGTGCGCGGCACGCCGTCGTCGAGGCCGTTGTTCTTGGCGTACGCCATATTGACGTAGCCCTCCACGAGCGCGTCCCCGAGGCCGCGTCCGGCGAATCCGGCGCGGAAGTCCTCCAGCGACCGGGGCTCGTAGCGGACCGGACGGCCGAGCACGTCGGACATGATGCGCGCCATGTCGTTCGCCGAAAGGTCCTCGGGGCCCAGCACCGGGACCTCGCCCGTCCCCGTCCAGGAGCGGTCGAGCAGCAGGCCGGCGGCGACCGCGGCGATGTCCCGGGTGGCGGCCGTCGGTGCCGTGCGGTCGGGGGCGGCGGTGTCGGTGTACACACCGTCGTCGCGGATCGAGGCCAGTTGCCGCAGCAGGTTGTCCATGAAGGACGGGCAGGCGAGCGCCCGGTAGGCCACGCCGGTACCCGCGATGAGGTCGTCCATGGCCAGCGACGCCGTCACATGGCCGGCGCGGCCGGCGACGGGGGTGCCGCGGCCGAGCGCCGAGACGCCGACGACGTGTCCGATTCCGTGGGCCGTGATCGCCTTCGCGGCGGCGTGGGTGAACCCGGAGTACGCGGTGTCCAGGCTCGGTGCCCGCGGGTCCGGCGGGACCAGCCAGAAGACGGCGTCCGCGCCGGCGAAGGCCCGGTCGACGACCTCGGCGTCGCCGTGCGAGCCGGTGACGACGTCGACGCGGGCGCGGACCGCGTCGGGGAGTTTCCCGGGGTCGCGCACGATGACCCGCAGCTCTTCGCCGCGATCGGGGGCCTCGTTGAGCAGGATGTCCAGCAGCCGGCCGCCGATCTGGCCGGTGGGAGTGGTGATGACGATCATGCTTTGAGTCTCGGGGCGGCCACCTGCGGGCGTCCAATACCCTTCCCGGCAATTGATACCTTCAGGGCATGGATCTCGATCTGCGCAAGCTTCGCTACTTCGTCGCGGTGGCCGAGCAACGGCACTTCGGCCGGGCGGCGGAACAGCTCTTCATCGCCCAGCCGGTCCTCAGCCGCCAGATCAGGGCCTTCGAGCAGGAGATGGAGTGCCCTCTGCTCATCCGGTCCACCCGCAGCGTGGAGCTGACCGATGCCGGGAAGCGGCTCTACGAGGAGGCGCAGCGGATCCTCGCGACCGTCGCCTCGGCGGTGCGGAGCGTGCACGACGTGGATCGGGGCGTCCAGCGGCTCGTGGTGGCCTTCTGCTCCGGGCTGCATGTGTCGGAGGCGATCCGGGCGTTCTCATCTCGCCACCCGGACGTCGAGACCGATGTCGTCCCGGTGCGCTGGTGGGAACAGGACGCGCCGCTCCGGGACGGCCGGGCCCAAGTCGCCTACCTGCGGCGGCCGTTCGACCACTCGGACTTGCGCATCATCCCCATCGGCCACGAGACCAGGGTCGCCTGTATGCCCGCGACGCATCCGCTGGCCTTCCGTCAGGAGCTCACCTCCGCGGACCTCGACGGTGAGCGGATGCTCGACGCGCCGACGCGACGGACGTCGTCGCTCGAAGAGAAGTTCGAGCTCATCGCCTCCGGACAGGGCATCGCGCTGGTCCCGCTGAGCGTCGCGCGGTCCTACTCCCGCCCAGACCTCGTCCACCTCCCCGTCACGGACGCCCCGTCGGTCGAGACCTGCCTGGCCGTCCTCGCGGACCGGCGGGAGAAGGTGCTGCGCGACTTCCTGGAAATCGCCACCGCCACGCTGCGGGCCACCTGAGCGATCGGCGGACAGGTCCGCAGACTACGGCATACGAGGCGGCGCGCGACCCGGATCGGCGTCCTGCCAGGGCGATCGCGCGAGCGGCAGGTACCTTGGCCCGCACCGACTGGAACACGGGGGACATCATGGCCGCGACGACAACGGTACGCACGGCGCGAAGGCTACGAGCGCGTCAGCAGGCATGTGGTCTTGGGCTGGCGGTGCTGACCGCTGTGGCCGTGGCCGGCTGCGGTGGCTCGGACGAGACCGACGGGGCGCCCTCGCGCGATGACCAGCCGTCGGCGTCCCGTTCCGCGCCGCCCTCGAAAAGCCCGTCCGGCGCTCCAAGCCCCTCGGCGAAGCCCTCCGTGTCGGCGGCGGACGGGCGCGATGTCGCCGCCTGCGCGGACGGCAACTGCGAGATCGCGGTGTCCGCTCCGGTGACGGTCCGGTTCACGAGCCCGGCCGGCCCGGCGACGCTGACGGTGACCGAGGTCGGACCGAACAAGGTCGAGTACACGGTGAAGTCGGGCAATGGCCGGTCCCAGGGCGGGGCGAGCGGTCCGGGCCAGGGGTGCATCACCGTGCTGCGCGACCACGGCAGCAGCAACTCGTGCGGACGGGTGGGCACCATGCGGCCGGCCGCTCAGCCCGGCGCCGTGGTGATCCAGATGGCGGCCGGCGAGGACGGCACGGCGATCCTGCACATCGTGTCGTAGGACCGGCCACATCGTGTTGGAGTGACCGGCTAGAGGCGGTGAGCTCTCCGTCGGCGGGCTGCCGGGGGAGCGGGAGTGGCGGATGCCCGCCTCTTCGGTCCCAGGAAGGAATTTCATTCGAGTCATCGGGGCAGCCGGGTTCGGCACTCCGCACCGCCTCCCCGCCGTTGGCAAGCACCGGCACCGACGGCGGGGCACCGGCTCAGGTACGGCTACGCCGCCGCGGGACCGTCGACGGTGACCGGTGGCACAGGGAGCCGGCCTCCCGGGCCCGGACCACGGACGGCATCCGTATCGCCGCCGCCGGGGTCGAGTACGCCGGGGACCAGTACGCCCAAAACCGTTCGGGGCGTGCCAGTGCGCGCGATCACTCCCACTCACTGCTCAGGAACGGGACGGTCACCGCTGGCCAGGCCGAGGGTGAGGCGTCCGCCGTGGGGGTGTGTCAGGCGGCTCAGGGCAGTGGACATGACGCGAAGACGGCTTCCAGGAGAGGGGAATCAGGGGTGGGGAGGAAGGGGAACAGGGGCGGGAACGGGCCGCGCCGCCGCGGCCGGCTGATGAGCACGGCCACAGCGGCGCGGTCGAGCGGAGTGGCGCGGATCAGTTGAGGGTGTCGGGGTCGGGCCCGGTGCGCCGGCCACGGTCGAGAGCGTTGATCGCCTCGATGTCCTCGGGGGTGAGGGCGAAGTCGAAGACGTCGATGTTCTCCCGGATGCGGGCGGGGGTCACGGACTTGGGGATCACGACGTTCCCGAGCTGCAGATGCCAGCGCAGGACCACCTGCGCGGGCGTCCTGCCGTGCCGCTGCGCTATCGCGGCGAGGGCGGGGTCCTGGAGAAGGGCGCCCTGGGCGAGCGGGCTCCACGCCTCGGTGGCGATCTTGTGCTGGGCGTGGAAGTCCCGCAGTTGTCCCTGCTGGAGGTAGGGGTGCAGCTCGACCTGGTTGACGACCGGGACCACACCGCTGTGGTCGAGCAGCCGCTGCAGATGGGCGGGCTGGAAGTTGGACACGCCGATGGCGCGGGTGCGGCCGTCCGCCAGCAGCTTCTCCAGGGCGCGCCACGTGTCCAGGTAGCGGTCGCGGGCGGGGGTGGGCCAGTGGATCAGGTAGAGGTCCACATAGTCGGTGCCCAGCTTGGCCACGCTGGCGTCGAAGGCCGCGAGGGTGGAGTCGTATCCCTGGTCGGCGTTCCACAGCTTGGTGGTGAGGAACAGCTCCTCGCGGGGGACGCCGGAGGTGGCCAGGGCACGGCCGACCCCGGCCTCGTTGCCGTAGATGGCCGCGGTGTCGATGCTGCGGTAGCCGGCCTCGATGGCGGAGAGCACCGCGCCGGTGGTCTGCTCGTCCTCCACCTGGAAGACGCCGAAGCCAAGCTGCGGGATCTCGAGGCCGGTGTGGAGGGTGAGGTGGGGTATGGAGGTCATGGTGTCCTTCGTCGGTTGGTTTGTGCCTGCGGGTATGTGTGGTGGTTCGGGGGTCAGCCGAGCGTCGCGAGCGCGGTGGTGGCGATCCCGTGGTCCTGTTCGGGCGCGCCGCCGCCCACGCCGATCGCGCCGATCAGCCGGCCGTCGCGGTGGACCGGGACGCCACCGGCGAGGAACAGCAGCGGGCGGTCGAGGGCGGTGGGCAGGGTGTGGAAGACGCCTCCGGGCTGGACCGCGTCGACCAGGTCCGCGGTGGGGGCGTCGAGCTGGAGCGCGGTGAACGCCTTGCGGGTGCTGGTCTCCCCGGCGATCAGTACGGCCCGGTCGTCGCGCCGGAAGGCCAGGAGGTGGCCACCGGCGTCGAGGACGCTGATCGCGGCCGTCACCCCGGCCGCCTCGGCGGCGGCGCGGGCGGCCTGGAGGAGGGCCTCGGCGTCCTGAGTGGTGAGCGGGGCGACGGCGGTCTCGGTGGTGCTCATGGCGGGTGGGTCTCCTCGATGGTGGTGGTGCTGTTGGGTGACGGGGTGGCTCAGTGCCGGGCGGTGGAAACCCGGGCCGGCTCGGTGGTGGCGCCGTCGTGGACGTGGCGGGTGTCGCGACGCTCCAGGGCGGCGGAGAGGACGGCGAGGGCCAGGGCGGATCCGGCGAGGATGGCGCCGACCCAGTTGGGGGCGGTGTAGCCGAGTCCGGCCGAGATCACCAGGCCGCCGAGCCAGGCCGAGAGCGCGTTGCCCAGGTTGAAGGCGCCGATGTTGACGGCGGAGGCGAGGGTGGGGGCGCCCGCCGCGTGGTCCAGCACCCGCTTCTGCAGCGGGGGCACGGTCGCGAAGCCCAGGGCGCCGACGAGAGCGATGGTGATCGCGGCCGCGATCTTGTTGTGGGCGGTGAAGGTGAACGCGGCCAGGACCAGCGCGAGCGCGCCCAGCGACACGTACAGCATCGGCATCAGCGCCCGGTCGGCGAACCGGCCCCCGAGGAGGTTGCCGCCGACCATGCCGAGCCCGAAGAGGACCAGCAGCCAGGTGACGGAGGAGTCCGCGAAGCCGGCGACCTCGGCCATCATCGGCGCGATGTAGGTGATCGCGGCGAAGACACCGCCGAAGCCGAGCACGGTCATCGCCATGGCCAGCAGCACCTGTGCGTTGCGGAAGGCGGCCAGCTCATGGACCAGGTGCACACCCTCCGGCTTGGGGATGTCGGGAATGAGCTTGGCGATGCCCGCCAGGCCCACCACGCCGAGCGCCGCGACGAGGAAGAAGGTGGTCCGCCACCCCAGCGACTGGCCGATCGAGGTGCCCAGCGGCACGCCGACGACGTTGGCGACGGTCAGGCCGGTGAACATCATCGAGATGGCACCGGCCTTCTTCTCGGGCGCGACCAGGTCGGCCGCGACGACGGAGCCGATGCCGAAGAACGCGCCGTGCGCGAAGGAGGCGACGATCCGTCCCGCGGCCATCACGCCGAAGGCGGGGGCGAGCGCGGAGAGCAGATTGCCCACCACGAACAGCCCCATCAGCAGCATCAGCATGTGCTTGCGGGAGATCTTCGTACCGAGCGCGGTCATCAGCGGTGCGCCGGCCACGACGCCGAGCGCGTAGCCGGTCACCAGGAAGCCGGCGGTGGGGATGGACACGCCGAAGTCCCCGGCGACCTCGGGCAGCAGCCCCATGATCACGAACTCGGTGGTTCCGATCCCGAAGGCCCCGATGGCGAGGGCCAGCAGTGCGATGGGCATGAAAGTTCACTCCAAGTGATTGCTACCGCCCTTAACGAGCGCCCACGATACTTGCATACACACTAATTGCAAGCGCGCTATATTGCTCAGGCTGTGTATCACGTCACCGTCACCGCCGCGGGGCCCAGGCCCCGACCCACCTCGCTCCACCAAGGAGGCACCCATGACCACGTCGGACCTCGCCGCCACTCCCCTCGCCCAGAGCTGGTGCGCCCTGTCACTGCTGCACAGCAGGATCGAGACGCATCTCGAGGGGGCCCTTCACACCCGCCACGGGCTCAGCGCCCGCGAGTACGCGGTGCTGGACGTGCTGAGCCGACAGCACGACGGGGAGAACGGCCATCTGCAGATGAAGCAGGTCGCCGACGCCGTCGCCCTCAGCCAGAGCGCCACCACCCGCCTGGTCACCCGGCTCGAGGACCGCGAACTCCTCTCCCGCTACCTGTGTCCGACCGACCGGCGCGGGATTTACACCAATGTCACCGAGGCCGGTCTGGTACTGCTCCGCCAGGCCCGGCCGACATACGAAGGCGCCCTGCGCGAAGCGCTCGACCTGGCGGGCCGGGACCCGAGGCTCACCACCCTGGTCGCGGCCGTGGCGTCGTTGGAGGCATCGCCCCTTGACGCTTCGTCACTCCGGATTCCGGGGTGTGGGCTCCCCGGCTGACCTCACACGCCGGGGGCGAGCCCACCGGCCAGTGGCCCCGCGCCCGTCTCCCGTTCGTCCGACAGCACCGTCTCGCGGAACGAGGCGACGACCGGCCGCAGATCGATGTGGTGCCAGACCGCCCACAGGTGAACGGACGCCTCGTGCCAGGGCAGTGTGCGCACGGCCACGGCGTCCGTCGCCCCGCGCACCATGCTCTTCTGCACCAGCGCCAGCCCGAGGCCGGAGGCCACCAGGCCGAGTGCCGTCAGCGGGTCCGCTGCGTCGAGCCGGATGTCGGGCGTGAAGCCCGAGGCGACACACGCGGCGACGAAGGTGTCCCGCCATACCGGGTCGCCCGGCTCCTCGACCGCGATCCACGGCTGACCGTCGAGCTCCGGCGCCGGGATGGTCTCGAGAGCGGCCAGCGGGTGGCCCGCCGGCAGGACGAGCAGCAACGGATCCTCCAGCAGCGGCGCGGCCCGGAGCACGGGGTCGTCGCGGTCCGGTGGCTCCCGCACCAGGGCGATGTCGAGGCTGCGCTGGCGCAGTCCCTCGAACTGCTCGGCCGCGGGCATGCTGTACAGCGCGACATGGATGCCGGGGCTCTCCTCCTGCAGCCGGCGCAGCGCCCCCGGCAGCACACCCGTGTGCATGGCGTCGGCGACATAGCCGATGCACAGGCCGCCCTCCTCGCCTCTGCCCAGCCGGCGGCCCAGGTTCTCCAGCCGGTCGGCGTGGCGCAGCAGGGCCCGGGCCTCGCTGAGGAAGGTCGCGCCATCGCGGGTGAGCCGGATGCGCTGCTGGCTGCGCTCGAACAGGGTGAGGCCGAGGTTCTTCTCCAGTTGGGCGATCTGCCGGCTGAGAGGAGACTGCGAGATGTGGAGTTGCTCGGCGGCGCGGCCGACGTGTTCGGTCTCGGCCACGGCGATGAAGTAGCGCAGTTGGCGCAGGTCAAGCACGTAAGACCTCCGAGGACTCAACTCTGTCCAAGAGAGTCTTGGACAGTCTGAAGTACCGATCCTACTGTCGAAGACGCAAGAACGGCGGACCGGCCGAAAGCCATGAGTCCGCCCCCTCCCCCTCTTCGCAAGGACCCTTCATGACCATCAAGTCCCTGCTCCCCGGTCGCCTCGGCTTCGGCACCGCACCGCTGGGCAGCATGTTCCGCGACGTCTCCACCGAGGAGGCCGCCGCCACCGTCGACGCCGCCTGGGAGCACGGCATCCGTTACTACGACACCGCCCCCTTCTACGGCGCCGGCCTGGCGGAGATACGTCTCGGCGACGCGCTCGCCGGGCGCCCCCGCGACCAGTACGTGCTCAGCACGAAGGTGGGTCGCGTCATCCTCGACGAGGTGGAGGACCCCGCCGCCCGTGACTTCGGCGAGAAGGGCGGCCTGTTCGAACACGGCCGTCCCAACAAGATCGTGCACGAGTGGACGGCCGACGCCACCCTGCGGTCGATCGAGGACAGCCTGCGGCGTCTGCGCACCGACCGGCTCGACATCGTCTGGGTCCACGACATCGCCCAGGACTTCCACGGGGACGACTGGCTCGCCGTCTACGAGACCGCCCGCACCGGCGCCTTCCGCGTCCTGCAGCGGCTGCGCGACGAGGGCGTGATCAAGGCATGGGGGCTCGGTGTCAACCGCGTCGAGCCCATTGAGCTCACCCTCGACCTGGACGAGCCGAAGCCGGACGCCTTCCTGCTCGCCGGGCGCTACACCCTGCTGGACCACGACCGCGCCCTGCAGCGGCTGCTCCCCACGGCGGTCGACCAGGGCGTCGACCTCGTCGTCGGCGGCCCGTACAGCTCGGGCATCCTCGCGGGCGGCACCCACTTCGAATACCAGGACGCGCCCGCGCACATCGTCGAGAAGGTCACGCGCATCAAGGAGCTCGCCGAGCGGCACGGCATCAGCGTCAAGGCGGCTGCCCTGCAGTTCGCCCTCGCCCATCCGGCGACCGCCGCCGTGATCCCGGGTGCGACCCGGCCCAGCCGCATCGCCGAGGACGTCGCGGCCCTCGACGAGACCGTCCCCGCGGCGTTCTGGACCGAGCTGCGCGACGCCGGACTGGTCTCCCCGCTGGCCCCTCTGCCCACCGACTGATCCACCCTCCCGTCTCCCACCCCGACAGGAGCATTTCCATGGCCTCCACCACCGCCTCCCTCGACCTGCCCGTGCCGCCCGAGCAGGTGTGGCAGCTCATCGGCGGCTTCGACTCACTGCCCGACTGGCTGCCGTACATCTCCGAGAGCGTCCCCGCCGAGGGCGGCCGCGTCCGCCATCTGCGCAACGAGGACGGCGGTGTGATCGTCGAGCGGCTCGTGGCCTTCGACGACGCGGCGCGCTCGTACAGCTACGCCATCCTCGACGCGCCGTTCCCGGTGACCGACTACCTGTCCACCCTGACCGTGCGCGAGGTCCCCGGCCGGTCCGGCGCCTCGCATGTCGAGTGGTCCGGGACGTTCACCCCCACCGGCGTCAGCGAGGACGAAGCGGTCGCGCTCTTCCACGGCATCTACGCGGACGGCCTCGCCGCCCTGCAGAACACCCTGGAGGGCTGCGGCTCCTGACGGGCCGCCACGTGGAAACGCCTGACGGCCCGCCGAGCCGAACGCCTCGGAGACCGCCCGCCCGGGAGCACCACGCACCCGGGCGGCGGCGTACGCGAGCGGAGTCCGAGAGCGGCGTACGCGAGCGGGGTCCGAGAGCGGCGTACGCGAGCGGGGTCCGAGAGCGGCGTACGCGAGCGGGGTCCGAGAGCGGGGTCCGCATACCGCGTCCAAGCGGGGGCAACAACCGGCGTCAGGACGCGGGCGTATGGGCGGTGGACCGCCGGACCACCAGCTCGGCCGGGAACTCCCGGCGCCGGGCGGGCAGTGTGCGGTCCTCGATCGGCTCGATCAGCATGCGCACGGCCATCCGCGCCATGTCGGTGATCGGCTGCCGCACGGTGGTCAGGCCGTACGCCTCCCACGCGGCCATCGCGATGTCGTCGTACCCGACCACCCAGACGTCCTCGGGGACCCGCACGCCCAGGGAGATCGCGCCGTCGACGGCGCCGAGGGCGGTGAGGTCGTTGGCGCAGAAGACGGCGGAGGAGGGATGCGGGCGGTCGAGCAGTTCGCGCATCGCTGCGCGCGCCGTGTCGTGGGAGAAGTCCCCCGGCCGTACCAGCTCCGGCGCCAGCGGGTGCCCCAGTTCGCCGAGCATCTCGCGGAAGCCCCGCTCCCGGTGGAGCGCGGTGCCGGCCGACTGCGGTCCGCGCAGAAACCCGAGCCAGCTCGGCATTCTGGACCGGTACCTGCGCCTCGCCGAGGAGGGCCGCGCCCGGTGCGTCTCCTGGGACAACCACGACACGTGCGCGGCCGCGCTGCTCGACACCCTCGCCATGGTGGAGGCCGCGCACCTGCGGACCGGGTCTTTGTCGTGCGGCGCCCCGCCGGGTCGGCGCTGGAGGCCGTGTACGACAACGAGCTCGACTCCGCCGGGAATGGGGACTGGCGCCGCCCGGCTGGTGCGGCAGGTGCGGTGCTCGCCGAGCGGGGGCGCCCGTGGGACGCGAGGGAGACGGGCCGGTTCCGCCGTCAGCTCGCCGAGGCCGACCGGCGTCTCAACGATCCGGGGCTGCCGGAGGACTGGGCGCTGGCGGTGCGCCGCGACGCCGAGCGCGCCGCCGCCTTGGCCGAGCCGGTCCGGCGCACCGCCCAGCCGCGCCGGGAGCCGCCCGGGGTGGACTATCACCGGCTCTCGGCGGAGGAACACCGCTTCGTCTTCGATGAGTTGATCGTGCCGTCCCTGGGGCGTATCACGCCGCAGGAGAAACCGGTCGCTGTGTATGTGGTGGGCCAGCCCGGCGCGGGCAAGCCCCGGGCCGCCCGGATGGTCCGCCGCACTCTGCGCGATGGCCCGGCTCACATCACGGGCGACGACTTCAAAGTTGCCCACCCGGACTACCTGCAGCTGCTGCGCGAGGAGCCGCGTACGGCCTCCGCACGGATCCGCGCCGACTACCGGGCCTGGCAGGCCCAGGCCGAGGCGTATGTGCGCGAACGGCGGGGGGACGTCGTCATCGAGATCACCCCGTTTTCCGGTTGTCTCCTGCACTCGGCGCCCACTGATGACCACCAGCCTCTCCACGACGGCCGGCTTCCTGAACGTCGGCTCAGCGGGGCTCGCCGAACCAGCGGTCGAGCGCCGGTTCCAGGTCATCCGCGCCGGCCCAGCACACGTAGCCGTCCGGCCGGATGAGCATCGGCTCGGTGTCGGCGCCCTGGCCCACCCGGTCCACCCGGCCCGACCAGGGGTCGGCGACCTTGGCGAACGTGTCGGCCGGGTCCAGCAGGATGCCGTGCCCGGACCGCAGCAGTTCGTGCACCCGGGCCGAGCCGAGGTCCAGGTCCGGTGCAGGCCGGCCGACAAGCGCATGGGCTTCGGTGCCCGGCATCGGGTAGCGGATGGCCATCCCGGACATCAGGTCGGCGAGATAGTGCTGGACGTCCGGCAGTTGGGCCATGGCCGTGAAGATCTCCCGGGCGGCCAGCACGTCCGGATCGCGGGTGCCGGCACAGTCCATCAGCAGGCTCTGTGCCCGGACGTTGCTCAATACGGCGGCCCCGGCCGGATGCCGTTCCGCGTGATACGTGTCGAGCAGGTTCTTTGGTGCCCAGCCGTGCACGGCGGCGCCGAGCTTCCAACCGAGGTTGTGCGCGTCCTGCATCCCGGTGTTCATGCCCTGCGCGCCGAGCGGAAGGTGGACATGGGCGGCATCGCCCGCCAGGAACACCCGCCCGTGCCGGTATTGCCCGACCTGCCGTGACGCGTTGGTGATGCGGCGGGCGTAGCGCAGTTCGAGCAGGTGCACACGCGTTCCGAACACGGTGCTCAGGCCGTGACGGATTTCGTCCTCGGTGACCGGGATCTCCCTCGGCAGTGACTGGCCCGGCCCGCCGAGGACCAGTCGGCGCAGCTGCCTGCCCTGCGCATCGGTGCCGAGCGGGAACAGTGCCGCCCAGTGCCCGTCCTCGTTCCAGGTGTGCGACGTGGACGGATCGACGCCGCTCAGCCGCACGTCGGCGGCGGTGGTCGTCAACGTGCCGGGCTGACCGGGGAACCCGGCCCGCAGTAGCGACCGTACGGTGCTGTGGGCTCCGTCGGCGGCGACGAGGTAACGGGAGCGGAGGGTGGCGCCGTGGGCGAAGGTCGCGGTGACCCCGTTGTCGTCCTGGGCGAGGCCGACCAGTTCTTGGTCCCTCCGGGCGTGGAGGCCGTGTGCGGCGAGGTGCTGCTCGAAGAATCCCTCGATCACCACCTGGGGCACGGACCGCCATGGCAGACGGTCCCGGTTGGAGTGGAGTGGGAGTGGGATACCGGCGAAGTGGCCAATGGTGACGGGGTGGTCTCCGGTGGCCAGCAAGGGCTCCAGCAGCCCTCGTTGGTCGAGCGCCTCCAGTGTGCGGGACTGCACGCCGCCTGCCTTGGACAGGTCGCTGCGCTGCGACAGCTTGTCGACCAGCACGGTCGACACCCCCGCCATCAGCAACTCGTTGGCCAGCGTCATTCCGGTCGGGCCGGCGCCGACGATGAGCACATCGGTGTCCATGGACTCTCCTCAGGCTGTGTCGATCAGGACAGAAGCAACGCTCCGCCGGCCGAGCTGCCCGATCCAGAAACCGGCTCGATTGCGTCGGTATCTGACACCGCCTAACCTCGACTCGGTGGAATCCGACTACGACGAGCTGGATCGTCGGCTTGTGCACGCCCTGCAGATCGACGGCCGTGCCCCGTTCAGCACCATCGCCGAGGTTCTCGGCGTGTCGGATCGCACCATCGCCCGCCGGTACGCCCGGTTGCGATCGGCCGGGGCGGTACGGGTGCTGGGCGGGGTCGACCCAACCGTGCTGGGCGCCATCCTGTGGTTCCTGCGGGTGCGATGTGCACCCGCCGCGTCGTTCCCGGTCGCCGAGGCGCTGGCCAGACGCCCCGACACGTCCTGGGTGAGCCTCAGCTCCGGCGGCACCGAGATCACCTGCGTGGTCCGTACCGAGAGCGAGGCGGACAGCGAGGCACTGCTGCTGGCCAAACTCCCCCGCACCCCTCGCGTGGAGGGCGTGACCGCGCACTCCGTGCTACACGCCTTCTACGGCGGCCCGGACAACCTGGTCGGAAAACTCGGGTCGCTGGACGCGGAGGCGATCGAGCGACTGCGCCCGCCTCCGATGCCGCATCGACGGGGACCCGTGCGGCTCGACGACGGTGACCGCAAGCTCCTCGCCCTGCTCGCCACCGACGGCCGGGCCGGGTTCGAGCAGTTGGCCGCGGCGACCGGCTGGTCGCCGACGACAGTCCGGCGCAGGATGACGGAGCTGCGCGAACACGGACTGCTCTATCTCGACATCGACGTCGACTGGCGCATGTTCGGCGTGAACGCCCGAACCCTGCTCTGGCTCTCGGTCGCCCCCGCACACCTGGAGGAGGCCGGTCAGGCGCTGGCCGGGCATCCGGAGATCGCGTTCGCCGCCGCCACAACCGGCCCGACCAACCTGTACGCGAGCGTGGTGTGCACGAACCAACGGGAGCTGTACCGGTACCTGACCACCCGGGTCGCCGCACTCCCAGCCATCACACACCTCGAAACGGCGCCAGTGATCAGGACCGTCAAGCAGGCAGCGAACCAGGCATAGCAACCGACCAGCCCCCTGCTGTTTCGATCGCGCAAAGCACACTGCTTGTCACCAGGTCGGCGCGCTACCTGTCACCTGCATGAGGTTCCCCCGAGATGCGAGGAGGGGTGACAGCAGGTCAGATGGATCGCGTGAGAGGAGATCTGACGATGCCTGCCCCCAGGAAATACCCGCTGGAGTTGCGTGAACGTGCGGTGCGGATGTACCGCGCGTCGGAACCGAAGCCCGTCATCCGCCGCCTCGCCGAGGAACTCGGCGTGCATCACGAGGCCCTGCGCAACTGGATCCGTCAGGCCGAGGCCGACGCCGGCGAGCGGGAGGACCTGCTCACCACCGCCGAGCGCGAGGAGCTGGTGGCCTTGCGCAAGGAGAACGCCCAGCTCAAGCGGGCGAACGAGGTCCTGCGGACAGCCTCGGCTTTCCCGCCGCGCAGCTCGACCCGACCCGGCCCAGGTAAGAGCGCTCATCGACGAGCACCCACACCTGGGGGTCGAGCCCGTACTCCGGGAACTGCGGACATGGTCGGTACCCGAGCCGCACGCTGCGTTACTGCTTTCGTCTCAGTGCGGCATGCGCCCAGCAGGAACTGCTTTCCGCCCTCTTGGCCATCAAAGGATCGCTGGTCGGCACCAGCTGTCACAGGCCTGGTCTAGCCTCCCGAAGTATGAACCTAGACCTGGTGGGACGACGGGCGATGGTGACGGGGAGCAGCGGAGGCATCGGCGCTGCAGTGGCCCAGCGGCTGGTCGATGAAGGGTGCGCCGTTTTGGTGCACGGTCGCGACCCTGAGCGTGTCGGCAGGGTCGCAGCACGGCTTCATGCTGCTGACGGTGTAGTGGACGTCGTGCTGGGGGACCTTGCTGATGATGATGCCGCCGGCACGGTGGCTGAGCAGGCCCTCGCGTGGGGCGTGGAGATATTGGTCAACAATGCCGGCCCATTCGCCGAGCATGACTGGGAAACGGCGGAGCCGGCGGCATGGTTGGACGCGATCAACGGGAACGTCGTGTCCGCCGTGCGGATAATCCAGGCCCTGGTGCCTCGGATGCGTGAGCGCGGGTGGGGGCGGGTGGTCAATGTGGGAAGCCGGGCCGCGACGACTCCGTTGCCGAACATGGTCGAGTATTCGGCGGCGAAGGCGGCGGTGGTCAACATGACGACCAGCCTGGCCCAGCATCTGGCCGGATCCGGTATCACCGCGAACACGGTGAGCCCCGGTGTCATCGTTACGGACGGCATGCGGCAGATGTTCGAAGACGGAGCGGCTGCACGAGGCTGGCCAGGACAATGGACGGAGTTGGAACCGCTGGTGGTGGCTGAGTACGCCCCGAACCCGACGGGCAGGCTCGGCACTGCGGAAGATATCGCGGCAGCGATCGCGTTTCTCGTCAGCCCGCTGGCCGGCTACATCAACGGCATCAACCTGCGCGTCGACGGAGGCATCGCGTCGGTGCCGTAACGGCCTCGTCGAGTAACTTCTCGGGGCGATCTCGAGTAGGCAGTCATCGCTCAGCGTGCCCACACCACAGAAGTTGAGCCAGAACCGCTTGAAGTGAACGAAGCCACGAGGCCGGCGTAGGCGGCGCCGACCGGCCACAGACCCAGGCGGTCGAGCGCGAACCGGCAGTGCCAGGTCACCCGCGTCGTCCAGTAGGTACGTCTCCGGGGTGGAGTACCCGACCTACCCGGCCCCGGTGGCCTGATGTCGGTGGACTGACCGATCCGGTGTCCGGGCGGGCCTCCGGTACATCACTGTCTGCTTGTGGACGTTCAGTACGGCAGCTGTCCGCTGCCATGACCGACGTCGCTTCAGGAAGGTTTCCAGCGAACCGGTCACATCAGTACCGTGGTCCGCGTCATACATAAGCGAGCAGAGGGCCGAGGACACGGCACCCGGTGGCCCGTTCCGACCAGGTTGAACAGCCCCTGAGCCCGGGCCACCAGCAGAGGATATGACGAGGCTCCTCGTTGGCTCACTCACCGGGCCGGATCACCACGCGCACACAGCCCTCCGTCTTGTGCTTGAACATGGCGTAACCCTTCGGCCCCTGGTCCAGGGTCACCGTGTGGGTGGCCAGGTGGGAGGTCTTGAGCTCTCCGGCCGCTATGCGGCTCAGCAGCATCGGGATGTAGCGCTGTCCGTGCTGCTGGGCGCCGCGCACGGTCAGGCCCTTGTTCATCGCGGCTCCCAGGGGGAACTTGTCGACCAGGCCGCCGAATACGCCGAGCACGAACACCGTGCCGCCCTTACGGCAGGCATGAATGGCCTGCCGTACCGCGGTCGGCCGGTCCGTCTGCAGCCGCAACTGCTGCTTGGCCCGGTCGTACAGCCGGGAAAGGCCGACGCTGTCCGCCTCCATCCCGACCGCCTCGATGCATACGTCAGGACCGCGTCCGCCGGTCCGCTCCCGCAGCTCCGGCCCGATGTCCGTCGCGGTGTAGTCGAGGGTTTCGCAGCCGATGTGCCGCTCGGTCATGGCGAGCCGCTCGGGGATGCGGTCGATGCAGATCACCCGCTCGGCGCCGAGCAACATCGCGGCACGCGCCGCCATCTGTCCCACGGCTCCGGACCCCCACACCGCCACCACATCTCCTGGACCGACGCCCCCGAGATGAGCTCCCATCCATCCGGTCGGTGCCGAGTCGGAGGCGAACAGGGCACTGGTGTCGTCGATCCCCTCGGGGACCGGAAAGGCCCCGTAGTCGGCGAAGGGCACCCGTACGTACTCGGCATGGCTTCCGCGCAGCCCGCCCATGATGTGCGAGTAGCCGAAGATACCGCCCGTGTCGTGGCCGAAGAGGGCCTGGCCGAGACCTGGGTTGGTGTTGCTGTTGTCGCACAGGGACCACAGGTCGTTGGCGCAGTACCAGCAGCGGCCGCAGCCGACGAACGAGCAGACCACCACACGATCGCCAACGGCGTGGCGGCGCACCCTGGGGCCCCTTTCGACGACCTCGCCGAGGAACTCATGGCCGATGACGTCACCGGCTCGCATCGCGGGGATGTAGCCCCCGATCAGATGGAGATCCGACCCACAGGTGGTACCGGCGATGAGCCGCACGATGATGTCCTGCTCGTTCCGCAGCTCGGGGTCGGGGACCCGCTCGACCGCGAGCTTGTTCACACCTTCCCAGCACAGAGCCTTCACAGCACTCCCTCCCCACCGGACCGCCGGGTCAGCAGGCCGATGACCTTGCCGCCCGGGGACTCATGTGTCGTCGGCGGAGCGTCGGGAAGCAGGACCTCTCCCGCCTCGAGCAAGGACTTGGCCTCGCGCAGGGCCGTCCGCGCCTCCTGGCGCGGATCCTGACCGGCCAGCCTGCCCGGCAGCGAGGAGGCGAGCTTCGGAACCGGTTCCTTGGGCCGCGCCGCCACTTCCGTTCCACGATTGCCCGGCGCGGGACGAACCCGGATCTCCAGCCGGTCTCCACAGCGCTCCAGCGGTTCCGGCAACGTCGGCACCTGCACCTCGCCGGGCGCACGGTAGATGGTCACCGTCAGCCATCGGCCGCCACGGGACCCGGCCCCCCGCGATGACCTGCGACAACACCACCAGATCCCCGTCCCCAGGGCCGCCGTCGCGGCTCCGATCACAGCCGTTCGGACACGTCTCATCGGGCTTCTCCCGTCCTCGATCAGTCCGTGAGTCCCCCTTATCCGCCGTCCGATTCACCTTCGCCTGCGGTGGGTGCCGGCTTCTGACGGTCCACTGAACGTGCGGACCGATGGCCACGGCGTACCGACCGAAGCAAGGCGCCACCGCACGAAGGAGCAGGTGGATGCGGGCAGCGCGAGGGCCGGCCGGGTCAAAGCGGTGCGCGGGTCGTCCAGTCCGGCACCGGTCACCGGGCTCACGGCCACGCGCGGCACGGCCCCCAGCGAGGACTTCCCGGCCGGCCCCGCCGGGACCGCAGGCCTTGGTGTGGAGCTACCCTCCGGTCGCGTTGATCACCGGCCGCAGCGAGGACGCCGTTGCGGGCAGCGCGGCCACCGCCTGCTCGGTCACCTCATGGGGAGGGATCTCACCGGCCCGCGCCCGCTCAGCCGCCCCGGCCACTACCGCCTTCACGAGCCCGCGCCCAGCCGGTCCGCGGCCGCGGCCGGACGGGGATCGGCAAGGGCCGCGTCCGTACGCGGCAGACGGCGCCGTACCTCGTCCGACATGGTGGAGGCGTGGTCGCTTTCCCTCTCCCGCGCCTCCACTGAGGTCCCGGGACGGCGAGGTGGGCAGAAGCGGGCCCCCGGATGGCGATTACCAGGTGTCGATGAACGGGCGGCGCTTGGGGCCGGCCGGGATCGGCTCCGTATGCCGGTCATCGAGGGCCGCGGTGATCCAGCGGCGCGAGTCGGCCGGGTCGATCACGTCGTCGACCTCCGGCGCGGCCGCGGCGTTGACGGCCTTGCCGCGGTCATAGAGCTCGGCCAGGAGCCGCTCGTACTCCCGGTCACGCTCGCCCGGGTCGGCGATGGCCGCCAGCTCTTTGCGGTAGCCCAGCCGTACCGCGCCCTCCAGGCCCATCGCGCCGAGCTCCCCGCTGGGCCACGCCGCGGTGGCCGGAGCGTGGGTGCTGCCGCCGAGCATGGCCATGGCGCCCAGGCCGTGCGCCTTGCGCAGGATCAGGGCGACCACGGGCACGGACAGGTTCGCACCGGTCACGAAGAGCCGGGAGAAGTGCCGGACGGTCGCGGTGCGTTCCGCGTCCGGGCCGACCATGAAGCCGGGGGTGTCACACAGGGACACGACCGGCAGTGCGAAGGCGTCGCAGAGCTGGAGGAAACGGGCCGCCTTGTCCGCCGCGTCGCGGTCGATCGCCCCGCCCAGGTGACGGCGGATTGTTGGCCAGCAGGCCCATCGGGCGGCCCTCGATCCGCACCAGGGCGGTCAGCGCGCCCTGGCCGAACCCCGAGCGCAGTTCCAGGACGGAGCCGGTGTCCGCCAGGCCCTCGACCTCACCGAGGAAATCAGCTCCCACCGCGCCGCTGGCCCCCTGCGCAACCTGGCCACCAGCATGCGCGAACGAACAGACGTCCCAGCAGTACGGGACTTCCGCGAACGCGTCGCCACCACCCTGGCCGCATAACCTGCACCACCGATCAGCCGGACCGCGAATCAGTTGTCCGGTTCCCCTGGGCGGCACCGCCTCGGCCTCGAATGTCGGCGCCGACCTCGCTCAACATGCGGTGCACGAAGCCGTAGGAGCGCCCGGTCAGCTCGGCAAGCCCCGGATGGAGGCGCCAGCGTCGTAACGACGCTTCAGGCATGCGGCCAGCCGGTCGCGCGCGGCCCCGCTGATCTGCCTCTTCGCGCCTGGACCGCATCGGCACCGGCTGCTGGGTACTGGCTTTCCTGGCGGTGCTGAGCTTCGCGGCCGCCGTGGCCGGGGCGGCCGCTGTCGGCTGAAACCCGGTTCTTGTGTGGCTATATCGGCTCCCGCCACGCTCGGTCCGCAGAGGCTTACCGGTCTCACCGACGTCAGGGGGTTGTCCGTGGCCAAGCGTGCAGCGAAGAAGGGCCCGCGGTCCGTGCGGTTGTCCGCCGACCGGCTGCGAGCGGGCTGGCCCGGCCCTGTGGCCACCCGCGTCCGCCTCGCGCAGGCTCAGGACACCGATGCCGTCGACGCTCTGCTGGATGAGGCCGGGGACCGATAGCGCTTGGCCGGCCAACGAAGGCGGGGACGACGTCATCCTGCTCGCCGACGAGATCAACAATCCGATCAAGGGCAACGCGCTGCTCAACAAGAACGACCAGCCCATCAATCTGGAGGGGGTCGTCCATCCCAGCCACAACCTGGCGATCGGCGGCGACCCGCGGCTGCTGCGGCTGGTGCGCAACCGCCTCCAGTGGGTGGACCCGTTCCTGCCGGGCTCGCGCGGCTCGTCCATCAACGGGTTTCCCGAGACGTTTCACCATCGCGACCCGCGCGGGCTGGGACCCGCAAGACCTGATCGGCAAGTTCACCACGGTGGTCGAGCGGCTGTGGCGGCCGAACCTCACGGTCGGGCAGTCCGGTGGCGGGCAGGAGACGTCCGGTGCCATCGAGACGGTCGACTCGATGATGCTGCAGACCTACCGGGGAGTGACCCGGGTGTTCCCCGCGTGGCCCGAGGACCGCGATGCGAAGTTCGTACGGCTGCGCGCCAAGAGCGCCTTCACCCTGTCCGCCGAGCGAAAGGACGGCAGCGTCCGGTCCCTGGACGTGACCAGCGAGAAGGGCAACCGCTTCGCACTGGCCAGCCCCTGGGGCGGCGACCGGGTCACCGTGGTCGACGACCGTGGCCGACGCGTGGCCACCACCACGCGGGACGGGGTCGTCTCGTTCCGGACGGCGCCGGGGCGGACGTACCACCTCACCGGCCACGCCCGCTGACCCCGATGGGGCTTCCCGCCTGCCCGGCGGGAAGCCCCGTCCCACGCGGCGGGATCGCCTCGTGTCACCAGTTCGCGGGCTCGGCGAGGCTGTAGGAGTCCGCGATGCGTGCGTGGTCATGGAAGACGGAGAGCTCCCGAGGACCGGCGGGCAGGTTCTCGCGCCAGCCGGTGCAGTAGATCCCGGACGACCAGCGCACCGTGTTCGACGTCTTGGGCAGCACGGTGATCCCGGTCCTGCTGTACTTCTTCACTCCGTTGACCCAGATCTCGATGGCGCCGTTGGTCGCGTGGAACTTCAGGCGCGTGACGATCCGGATCCAGGTGCCGCGCAGATCGGTCACCTTGGCGACGTTCGCGCTGAAGCCGCCGGATCCGCCGATGCTCAGGTCGTCGTTCTGGATGAACATCAGCTCCCAGGGGCCCTCGGGATCTTCGGGCGACCACTGCTGGAAGGTGACGTTCTGGTTGTGGAACTGCCAGTTGGGGGCGATGTGGACGGCCTGGCCGTAATAGCGGTCCTGGCCCACGGCCTGGGTGGACGCCTGCACGGTCTCGGAGTGGTAGCCGCCGCCCTCGTTGATATAGGTCTGCTTGGCCTCGATGGCATTGCCGCCCTTGTAGGCGGGGGTGGTGACGTTGCGTATGACGCCTTGTTTCTGCGGCTTCTGCGGGTAGTTGGACCACCCTTGGACGGTGCCCTCGTCCTGGAAGTGGACCCCGGCGGGCAGGGCCTGGACGCCCGCGTCGCGGCGGGTTCCGGCTTCCGCGGAGCCGCCGCTCAGGGCGAGGCCGGCGACCAGCGCCCCGGTGACGCATAACAGGTGGATCCGCTTGCAGACCCGTCTCCTTGACATCCGATCAATCCTCTCGGGAGCCTTGACTCAGGTCTGGACTTTCGTCAGAAGCTACCGCTCAAGGGATGACGCGTCCACATCAAGTGCGGGTAAAAGGTCCGATGTCCAATTCCCGAGGCGCACCGCCTCAGGACCCCGCGTGGAAGACCTCCGCGGCGTGCGCCGCCGCCCGGGCGCTCAGCAGGTCGTGGAGCCGGTGGAAGAGTTCGCCCGCGGCCACGCCGTTCCACTCCTCCGGAAGGAGTTCCAGGGGAAGTCCCGGGTCGCGGTAGGGCATGCGGCGCCACTGGGTCAGCATCGGCGCATAAGTGCGGAACGCCTCCAGCGGCGGTGGTTCGCGCCGTGTCACCGCGTCCAGGACGGGGCGGTACCGATCCAGGAAGTCCGCGTACAGGGCGGTGAGTTCGTCCAGGTCCCACCAGGAGCGGACCTTCTCCCGCAGGCCCCCGAAGGCGAAGTGGTCACCGGTGAAGATGTCGACGTACGCGGACAGTTCCCGGCGTTCCAGGGTGCGCCGGGTCTCGGCCGCCAGGTGCCCGGGGGCGATCCAGACGCCCGCCGCGGCGGTGCCGAAGCCCAGCCGGGTCAGGGTCGTCCGCAGTGCGTGCCGCTTCTCGCGCTCGGACTCGGGCACGGAGAACACGACGAGGACCCAGCCGTCCTCGCGGGACGCCCTGGCCTGCCGGAAGATGCGTACGTCCCCCTCGGCGAGGGTCTGCAGGGTGGAGTCGGCGAGGGAGTAGCCGGCGAGACCCTCGTGGCGCTCGCCGCGCAGCACATCGCGGCGTTTCATCCGGGAGACCGAGGACCGCACGGCCCGGCTCTCCACGCCGAGGTCCGCCATGAGGCTGATCACCGAGGCGACCGAGAGCCAGTTGTGCTCGCCCCGGGCGTAGAGGCCGAAGACCGTGAGGATGAGCGGGGCGTGGCGGGACTCCCGCTCGCCCGCCGCGGTGGTGGCCGTTGTCGTCTGCGCGGTCATGTACCGGCACCCTAACGCCTGGCGCGGCGGAGTGATCACCTGCTCCCGGACCAGGCCCGGTGCGCCGCCGCACCGCGCGACCGGCCCGCCGGGGCCGTACCAGTCGCGACCGCCTCACCCCCTGGTGCGACGGGTCCGCCTCACCCCCCGGTGTGCGGCGCCACGAGTCGCTCCTCCGGGATCACGGCCACACCAAGGATCTCGATCATGGCCTCGGGCTGCCACAGCGCCGTGCAGCCGATGCCCGCCATGGCCGGGTAGACCGGCCCGGCGAGCTCGCGCCAGACCTTGCCGATCTCCTTGCCGTGCGCCTGGTAGTCGGGGATGTCGGTGAGGTGGATGGTCACGCTCACCAGGTCTTCGGGCTGTCCGCCGACCTCGCGCAGCGTGGTGAGCAGGTTGCCGAACGCCTGCCGGAACTGTTCGACGATGCCGCCCGGAACGATCTTCATGTGGGCGTCGAGGGCGGTCTGTCCCCCCAGGTGGAGCGTGTTTCCGGCGAGTGTTCCGTGCGAGTAGCCGCTGGGTGTCGGCAGGGTGGTCGGGTTCACGGGGACGGGGGTCATGGGGACGGGGGTCATGGGGCCTCCGGCTCGGTTGCGTTGCGTCCTGTCCCACGGTCGGGCAGGTCCATCCAGGTGTATTGACTTTAATTGACGACCGTGAGAAACACGAGACATCGGATCCTGGTCCCCGACTGAACGGAGCCGACCCCATGGAGCCCGACCTGAGCAAGTACCGCCTCGAAGGCGACAATTCGATGTACCGGCTGCCCAGTGGCATCGTCGCCCCCGTGGTGACGCGCGGCGGCCTGGAGAGCGGAAGCACCGCAGACTCGGGCGGTGCCGTCCGCGTCTCGGGCGTGAGCATCCAGCACACCCCGGCCACCCGCCTCTGGTTCGGCAAGGTCAGCAATGAACCCGGCTACCGCTCGGTGACCCACCACCACGGCGAGGCCGAGACCGGCGGCTATGTCCTCTCCGGCCGGGCCCGCATCTACTTCGGCGAGCGGTTCGAGGACTATGCCGACATGGAGGAGGGCGACTGGGTCTTCGTGCCGCCGTATCTGCCGCACGTGGAGTGCAACCTCTCCCGCACCAAGCCGCTGACCTGGATGACCACCCGGACGCCGGAGAACATCGTGGTCAATCTGCCCGACGTCGCCGACGCCGAGCTGCGCGACTGGCTGGACCGCTGATGTCCGGGACGCCCCCCACCTCGGCCGTCTTCACCGCCGCCGTCACCCTGAAGCCCGCCCAGCCCGAGCATTTCGACCTCGCCTTCACCGCCACGACCCAGCCCTGCCCCTGGCCCAAGGCATACGGCGGCGATCTGGTCGCCCAGGCCGCGGCCGCGGCCATGCGGTCGGTGACCGACGGCAAGTCGCTGCACTCGATGCACAGTTACTTCCTGCGGCCCGCCGACATCGGGGCCGAGGTGCGCTACGAGGTGGAGGTGGTGCGCGACGGGCGCGGCTACAGCACCCGGCAGGTGCGCGGCTATCAGAACGGTAGAACGCTGTATGTGTGCCTGGCCGGCTTCGCGGCGGGCGAGGCCGGCGCGGCCTTCCACACCGCGTTCGCCGACGATGTGCCCGATCCGGAGACCCTGCCCGGCTCGGCGGAGTACCTCGCGGAGCGCGACGGCGGGTCCATGACCAAGGAGTCCAAGGCGTACTGGTCCGGCGGTCGCGGCTTCGACATGCGGCATGTCCCCGGCCCGGTCTATCTCACCGTCGAGGGAGAACGCCTGCCGCACCAGGCGGTCTGGCTGAGGCCCTTCGACCCGCTCCGCCCGGTCGACGGGCTGACCGACGCCCAACGGGACCTGGCCGCCCTGGCGTACGTCTGCGACTACACGATCCTCGAACCCGTGCTGCGCGTGCTCGACCTGCCCTGGGCCAGGCCCGGGCTGGTCACCGCCAGCCTCGACCACGCGATGTGGTTCCACCGTCCGGGGCCGCTGGGCGACTGGCTGCTCTACGTCCAGGAAGCCGTCGCCGCCGACGCGGGCCGCGGCCTGGGCACGGGCCGCTTCTTCACCCGCGATCACCGCCACCTGGCAACCGTCGTCCAGGAGGGCCTGATCCGCCCCGCCTGACCCGCCGCGCTTCCCGGCGGGCTCCCGGAAGGACTCTTCCGTGACTCTTCCGCTCCCCCTCTCACCCTCCGCACACATCGACACCTTCACGCGCGACCGGCTGCCGCCCGCGCACCTGTGGCCGACGATCGAGTTCACGACGCCGGAACTGCGCTATCCGGACCGGCTCAACGCGGCGACCGAGCTCATCGACACCCCCACCGCGCTGTTCGGCCCCGGCCGTCCCGCCCTGCGCACCCCGGCCGGCGGAGTGTGCACATACGGCGAACTGCGCACCCGCGCCAATCAGGTCGCCCAGGTGCTCACCGAGGACCTCGGCCTGGTGCCGGGGCAGCGCGTCCTGCTGCGCTCGCCCAACAACCCGTGGACCGTCGCGGCCTGGCTCGGCGTCCTCAAGGCCGGTGGCGTCGTGGTGACCACGATGGCCGCCCTGCGCGCCCGGGAGCTCACCCCGATCGCCGAACGCACCCGGCCGTCGATCGCCCTGGTGGACCACCGGTTCACCGAGGAGGTCCGCACGGTCCGGGACACCGTGCTGCCCGGGCTGACGGTGGTCGGGTACGGCGGTGGCGGCCCGGAGGATCTGGTGGCCAGGGCCACGGGCAAGTCCGGCGAGTTCACCAACGTGGACACCGCCGCCGACGATGTCGCGCTCCTCGGCCCCACCTCGGGATCC
Organism: Streptomyces violaceusniger Tu 4113; assembly: GCF_000147815.2. Taxonomy (NCBI): domain Bacteria; kingdom Bacillati; phylum Actinomycetota; class Actinomycetes; order Kitasatosporales; family Streptomycetaceae; genus Streptomyces; species Streptomyces violaceusniger. The sequence continues at coordinate 6,923,957 of NC_015957.1, forward strand.
ACCGGCACCCCCAAGATCACCATGCACTTCCACCGCGACATCCTGTCCAGCGACAACACCTTCGGCCGCCATACCCTGGGCCTGGTATCGGACGATCTGGTGGCCTGCACCGCTCCCCTGGCCTTCACCTTCGGCCTCGGCATGCTGGTCGTCTTCCCGCTGCGGGCCGGTGCCTGCGCCCTGCTGACGGAGTCCGCCACCCCTCCGCAGCTCGCGGAGATCGTGCGGCGGCACGGCGTCACCGTCCTGGCGACCGCGCCCACCGCCTACCGGGCGATCCTGCGCGAGGGGCGGGAACAGCAGCTCGCCGGGGTGCGGATCGGGGTTTCGGCGGGCGAGCACATACCCCGCACCACCTGGGAGGAGCTGCGGGATCGCATCGGCCTGAAGGTGGTCGACGGCATCGGCGCCACCGAGCTGCTGCACATCTTCATCTCCGCCGCCGGGGACGCCATCCGGCCCGGCGCCACGGGACAGGCGGTCCCCGGCTTCCGCGCCGCGATCCTCGGCACCGACGGCACGGAACTCGGCCCCGGAGAGCCGGGCAGACTCGGTGTCATCGGCCCGGTCGGCTGCCGCTACCTGGGTGGCGAACGACAGCGGGACTACGTCCTGGAGGGCTGGAACATCACCGGTGACATCTTCCACCGGGACGAGGACGGCTACTTCCACTACCACGCCCGCAGCGACAGCATGATCGTCTCCTCCGGGTACAACATCGGCGGCCCCGAGGTCGAATCCGCCATCGACACCCACCCGGACGTCGTGGAATCCGCCGTCGTGGCCCGCCCCGACCCGGAGCGCGGCTCGGTCGTATGCGCCTTCGTGGTGCTGCGGGACGGCGTGCCCGGCGACGCGGCCAAGGTGAAGGAGATACAGGACCACGTCAAGCAGCTCCTGGCGCCCTACAAGTACCCGAGCGATGTGCGGTTCCAGGACGCCCTGCCGCGCAACACCAGTGGCAAACTGCAGCGTTTCAAGCTGCTGCGCGAGGTGCGCCAGGCCCATGACGACGAGCGGGCCACCGAGGCCGTCGCCGAGAGTTGAGAGGAACCCCGTGAACATCGCGATCATCGGCGGCGGTCCCGGCGGGCTGTACTTCGCGGCCCTGATGAAACAGCTCGACCCCGCCCACGAGATCACCGTCTGGGAACGCAACGCCCCCGACGACACGTTCGGCTTCGGCGTCGTGTTCTCCGACGAGACGCTCGGCGGCATCGAGAACGCCGACACCACCATCGCCGAGGCCATGGCCCGGCGCTTCGCCCGCTGGACCGACATCGACATCCACTACCGGGGCGAGAGCCACACCGTCGGCGGCCAGGGCTTCGCCGCCATGAGCCGCAAGGAGCTGCTCCGCCTGCTCCAGGAGCGCTGCCGTGACCTCGGCGTCACCCTGCGCTTCTCGACCGTCGCGCCGGACACCGAGTGGCTGCGCGCGTCGTACGACCTGGTGGTGGGGGCCGACGGGGTCAACTCCTCGGTGCGGGCGGCCCACGCGGACGTCTTCCGCCCCACCCTGGACCGCCGGCACAGCAAGTACATGTGGCTCGGCACGGACCGGGTCTTCGAGGCGTTCCAGTTCTTCGTCGAGCAGACCGAATGGGGGGTCGTGCAGGTGCACGGCTACCCCTACTCCGACACCGGCTCCACCTTCATCGTCGAGATGCACGAGGACGTCTGGCGGCGGGCCGGTTTCGACGCCACCGACCGGGCCGACGGCGCACCGGGCGCCTCCGACGAGCGGGCCGTCGCGCGCGTCCGCGAGCTTTTCGCCGACGCGCTCGACGGCCACCGGCTGTTCGCCAACAACTCCAAGTGGCTGAACTTCACGACCGTACGCAACGAGCGCTGGCACCACGGCAACCTCGTGCTCATCGGGGACGCCGCCCACAGCGCGCACTTCTCCATCGGCTCGGGCACCAAGCTGGCGATGGAGGACGCGCTCGCCCTCGCGGCCTGTCTGCACGAACACCCGGTCGCCGAGCGGGCGTTGACCGCTTATGAGGCCGAGCGGCGCCCGGTCGTGGAGTCCACCCAGCGGGCGGCGCAGGGCTCGCTGGAGTGGTTCGAGAACATCGGGATGTACGCCCGCCAGGAGCCGACCCAGTTCTGCTTCAACCTGCTGACCCGCTCCCGCCGCATCACCTACGACAACCTGCGCACCCGCGACCCCGACTTCGCCGACCAGGTCGACACCGCCTTCGCCGCCGCGCAGGGCCTCGACACGGTGGCACCGGCGATGTTCCAGCCGTACCGGCTGGGGCGGCTGGAGCTGAAGAACCGGGTGATCGTCTCGCCGATGGACATGTACTCCGCGGTCGACGGCGTACCCGGCGACTTCCACCTCGTCCACCTCGGCTCCAAGGCCATGGGCGGCGCCGGACTGGTGATGACCGAGATGGTGTGCGTCTCGCCCGAGGGCCGCATCACACCCGGCTGCACGGGCCTGTGGAACGGCGAGCAGCGCGATTCCTGGCGGCGGATCGTGTCCTACGTCCATGAGCGGAGCACCGCCCGCATCGGCCTCCAGCTCGGCCACTCGGGCCGCAAGGGCTCGACCCGGCTGATGTGGGAGGGCATGGACGAACCGCTGCCGGAGGGCAACTGGGACACCGTCGGCCCGTCCGCGCTGCCGTACGGCCCCGGCTGCGCGGTTCCGCGCGAGGTCACCCGCGCGGATATGGACCGGATCGCCGCGGACTTCGTCGCCGCCGCCCGCCGGGGTGCCGAGGCCGGGTTCGACCTGCTCGAACTGCACTGCGCCCACGGCTACTTGCTGTCCTCCTTCCTCTCACCGGTCGCCAACCACCGCACCGACGCGTACGGCGGCCCGCTGGAGAACCGGCTGCGTTTCCCCCTGGAGGTCTTCGACGCCGTGCGGGAGGCGTGGCCCGCGGAGCGGCCGGTGATCGTGCGCATCTCCGCCACCGACTGGGTGCCGGACGGCAACACCGAGCATGACGCCGTCGAGATCGCCCGCGCTTTCATCGCACACGGGGCGGACGCCATCGACGTGTCCTCCGGGCAGGTCACCAAGGACGAGCGCCCCGCCTTCGGCCGCTCCTACCAGACCCCGTTCGCCGACCGCATCCGCCATGAGGTCGCCGCCGCGACCGGCACCGCCGTCATCGCGGTCGGCGCGATCGCCTCGTACGACGACGTCAACTCCCTGCTGCTGGCGGGCCGCGCCGATCTGTGCGCCGTGGGGCGCACCCATCTGTACGACCCGCACTGGACGCTGCACGCGGCGGCCGAACAGGAGTACCGGGGCCCGGGCGCCGAGTGGCCGGTGCCGTTCGGCGCGGGCCGCCGCAAGCCCCCGGCCGCGCGCACCGACGCCGTACGGCCCCGGCTGTCCCTGCTCCGGTCCGACCCCGCCGACCAGGCCGTTCATCTGCGCTGGACCCCGGCCCCGGCCCCGGCACCCGCGCCCGTTTCCTGACGTGCGGTGTGGCCGGGCGCGGCGGCGGAATCCGGGCTCAGTCCGTCGCCACCGCCCGGTAGGGGCGGAAGAAGGCGCGCAGCTCCTCCGCGTAGAGCTCGGGCTCCTCGAACGGCGCGAAGTGTCCGCCGCGCGCGGGCTCGGTCACCCGCACGACGTTCGCCACGCGCTCCAGCCACTTCCGCGGCGGGCGCACGATGTCGCCGCGGAAGAGCGAGAAACCGGACGGCACCTCGACCCGGCGGGCGTGCTGCTCGGGCGGGATCGCGGCGTTGGCGTGGTACATGCGCATCGACGAGCCGATCGTGCCCGTGAGCCAGTACAGCGTGACGTTCGTGAGGATCTCGTCCTTGGTGAAGCACCGCTCGATGTCACCGTCGCAGTCGCTCCACGAACGGAGCTTCTCGACGATCCACGCGGCGAGCCCGACCGGTGAGTCGGTCAGCCCGAAGGCGGCGGTCTGCGGCTTGGTGCGGTGCATGGCGGCGTAGGCGCCCTCGGCCGCGCCCCAGGCGGTGACCTCTTCGAACCAGGCACGCTCCTCGGGCGTGAGGTCCGCCGGGTCGCCGGTGAAGACGGGCAGGCCGCCGTCCATGCGGTGCACGGCCACGACCCGGTCGGGGTGGTCGAGCCCGAGGTAGCGGCTCACATGGCTGCCGATGTCCCCGCCCGCCGCGCCGAACCGCTCATAGCCGAGGACGTCCATCAGCTCCGCCCACAGCCCGGCGACGGCGATGGAGTTCAGCGGCGGGCCGGTGGGCCGGTCGGAGTAGCCGTAGCCCGGCACGTCGGGCACGACCACGTCGAACGCGTCGGCGGGGTCGGCGCCGTGCGCGCCGGGGTCGGTGAGGAGCGGGATGACCTTCGCATAGCGCCAGAACGAGTCCGGCCAGCCGTGGCTGAGGACCAGCGGCAGGGCGGGCCCGGCCGGGGCGGCGGCCCGGACGTGGGCGAAGTGGATCCCGAGGCCGCCGAGCCGGACGCGGAAGCGGGGCAGCCGGGCGAGCGCCGCCTCCTGCGCCGGCCAGTCGAACTCCTCCGCCCAGTAGGCGACGAGTTCGCGGAGGTAGTCGAGGTCGGTCCCCAGCGACCACCCGGCGTCCTCGGGCGCGTCCGGCCAGCGGGTCGCGCGCAGCCGCGCCCGGAGGTCCTCGAGCGCCGCGGGTGCGGTCTGCGGGGTGAACGGCTCGGGGCGGGGCGCGGCATCCGGCATGGCACGTACCCTACAAGCCGCGCCACGCCTCTCCGCCGACACGCTGGGCACCTAGTCGCCGGTCAACCCCGGTTTCCGCAACTCCTGCCGCAGCACCGGAGCCAGCGCCTCGACGTAGGTCTCGGCCAGGTGGCTCTCGTCGCGGTAGACGAAGGTGTCGCCCACGGCCACGGGGCACCCGCCCGACCGGGGGCACAGCCACGGCTTCGGATCGACCACGGCGGCACCGGCGCGGCGGGCGCCCTGCCGGTTGGCCTCCCGGCGGGTGGGATCCTTGACGGCGTCGCGCTGGTCCGGCTCGCAGCCCCGCAGCCGCAGGGGTCGGCTCGCCGCGCACTCGACGGGATCGTCCTTCGGCCATGGGTTGTCGAGCAGTACGGCCACATGGTCCGCGGCGCGGGCCAGTTGCCGGTAGACGCGTTCGTATCCCGCGGCCCACTCCCGCAGCGGGTCCCGCAGGGGCCGCACCGATGTGCCCGCTTCGGAGGAGGAGGCCACGACCAGCATCGGGTGCAGCCGCTCGATCCGCTTCAGCGCCTCCTTGCGCCAGGTGTCGCACGCCTCGTACGGCCGGTGGCCGTTGACGATGGTGATGTCGGCGGTTTTGCAGGACGACTTGGTCAGCGACACCAGCTTCCAGCCGTACCGGCGGCTCAGCTTCTCCAGCGCCGGGAACCACTGCGCGGCGTGGGAGTCCCCATAGAGGACGACGACCTTGTCGGAGGTCCGGTCCCCGTACACGCAGTCGGGCGACCGGGTGGCGGTGTAGTTCACGTGGCAGCCGTCGCGGTAGACGGCCGACCGCTTCTTCTTGATGTCGGTGAGCGGCGGTGTCAGGTTGCGTGGCAGCCCGGTGGCGGCCGTGGCGATGAGGCCGGTGAGCCGGTACCGCGGGTCCTGTGCGGTGGTGAGGGCCTCGTTCAGCCCGGGAGCGCGGACGGCGGAGCTGATCGGCGGCGGGAAGGACGCCGCGACGAGGGCGGCGGACACGACGGTGGCGGACAGGCAGAGGCCGAAGGCCACCGCGGCCGTGGGCTTTCGGCGCAGCGGGCCACGGAACCGGACCGGGTTCTCCACCAGGTGCAGGCTCACCCGTGCCAGCAGCAGGGCAACGGCGCACAGCGCGAGGTTCAGCCAGGTCCCGGCGGGCCGTCCCAGCGCCGTGGGGCCGATCATCAGCAGCGGCCAGTGCCACAGATACCAGCCGTACGACAGGTCGCCCACCCATGCCGCGGGGCGCACGGCGAGCAGCCGGGAGGCGGCGGACGGAGACGTGCGGCACCCGCCCGCGATCACCAGGGCCGCGCCCAGCACGGGCAGCAGCGCGAAGTGTCCGGGGAACGGGGTGTCGTCGTCGTACAGCACCGCCGACGCGGCGATGCCGGACAGCCCCAGCCAGGTGCCAGCGGCGGACACGCCGCGGGGAAGCCGTGCCGGCGCCCCGGCGCCGAAGGCCAGCAGGCTTCCGGCGCCCAGTTCCCACAGCCGTGTGTGCGGGCCGAAGTACGCCCATGAGGGCGAGGTCTCGGCCACCTGGACACCCTGGACGTACGACACCAGGCACAGGGCACCCAGCGGCAGCGCCCGCAGCGCCGGTCGCCGGATGAGTTTCCAGCTTGCGAGCAGGAGGACGGGCCACAGGAGGTAGAACTGCTCCTCCACGGACAGCGACCAGAAGTGCTGGAAGGGCGACGGCGCGGTGTCCTCGTTCAGATAGTCGGCGCCCGAGACCGCCAGGTCGATGTTCATGACGTACAGGGCGCCGGCCAGCGCGTCGTGCATGAACTCGGTGTAGCGGATCTTCGAGGCGAAGAGCCGGCAGCCCGCCATGGTGACCAGCGCGACCAGGGTCGCGAGCGGGAGGATGCGCACCGCGCGCCGGGCGTAGAAGCGCCGCAGGGAGAGCGATCCGGTGTGCTCGGCCTCCTTGAGCAGGCCCGCTGTGATCAGGAATCCGGAGATCACGAAGAAGACATCGACCCCGGCGTATCCCCCGGGGGCGTACGGGACTCCCGCGTGCGCGAGCACGACCAGGGTGACGGCCAGCCCGCGCAGCCCCTGGATGTCGCGCCGGAGGGCGGCCTTCGGCGTACGGCCGCCGGAGCGGGATACGTGGTGGCCGCACAGGCGCTGCGCCAGCCCCGTGACCCGGTGGCCCGGCGCCGTGTCCCGCTGGGGGCGGGCGGCCGTGGGAGTGTGCGTCATACCGTGAACTGTCCGCAGCACAGGGGGTGTTTCCGTGATGCGGAGCACACGAGACCGGGCCGACGGCGGAGCCTGGTGCGGGGAGCGCGCCGCGCCGGGCCCCTGCCGAGAGGTCCGGCGCGTGCGGTGGCTCGTCGCGGGCTCGGCCCCGGATCACACGAAGGCGCTCTGCCCGGTGATGGCCTTGCCGACGATGAGCGTGTTCATCGGGACTCCTTCGTGGATACCCCGGCCTTCAGTCCGGGGAGGAAACCAAGCTCCTGCGGAGCAGGGCAGGAAAGGCGAATCGCCGCCAGGGTGATTCGGTGTCTGCGGTCACCGGCCGACACCCATCCCTCACACGGGAGCTGATAGAGTGTGAGGTATGGCGCAGCAGGTCAAGCGGGCGTTCAAGTACCGCTTTTACCCCTCGGACGAGCAGGCGGCTGAGCTGTCGCGCACGTTCGGCTGTGTCCGCCTCGTGTACAACAAGGCGTTGGAGGAGCGCACGCGGGCCTGGTACGGCGAGCAGCGCCGCATCTCCTACGTGCAGTCCTCCGCCGCGCTGACGCAGTGGAAGAAGAACGAGGAACTCGCCTTCCTGGCGGAGGTGTCCTCGGTCCCCCTCCAGCAGGCGCTGCGCCATCTTCAGACGGCGTTCGGGAACTTCTTCGCCCAGCGGGCCAAGTACCCGCGCTACACGTCGCGGAAGACGTCCCGGGCCTCGGCCGAGTACACCCGCAGCGCCTTCACGTGGCGTGACGGGCGCCTGACCCTGGCGAAGACGGCCGGGCCGCTGGACATCCGCTGGTCCCGTCCCCTCCCGGAGGCTGCCGAGCCCACGACGGTGACGGCGTCCCGCGACGCCGCCGGACGCTGGTTCGTCTCCCTGCTCGTCGAGGACACCATCACCCCGGCCCCCGCCACGAGTACGGCGGTCGGTATCGACGCCGGGGTCACCTCCCTGGTGACCCTCTCCACCGGGGAGAAGATCGCCAACCCCCGGCACGAACGGCGCGACCGGGCCCGCCTGGCGAAGGCGCAACGGGAGCTGTCCCGCAAGGCCAAGGGGTCCGCGAACCGGGAAAAGGCCCGCCGGAAGGTCGCCCGCGTGCACGCGCGGATCGCCGACCGGCGCCGCGACTTCCTGCACAAGCTGTCGACTCGTCTCGTCCGTGAGAACCAAACGGTCGTGATCGAGGACCTCACCGTCCGTAACCTGCTGAAGAACGGCCGCCTGGCGCGCGCCATCTCGGATGCGGCGTGGACGGATCTGCGCATGATGCTGGAGTACAAGTGCGCCTGGTACGGGCGTGAACTTGTCACGGTCGACCGCTGGTTCCCCAGCTCGAAGCTGTGCGGAGCCTGCGGCACGGTCCGCGGGAAGCTGCCGCTGAACGTCCGTGAGTGGACGTGTGTCTGCGGCACTGTGCATGACCGCGATGTGAACGCGGCGCGCAATATCCTGGCCGCCGGGCTGGCGGTGTCTGCCTGTGGAGACGGTGTAAGACCTCAACGGGAGTCCTCCCGGACGGGGCGGTCGTCGATGAAGCAGGAACCCCAGCGGGCGACCGCTGGAATCCCCCGCCTTTAAGCGGAGGAGGAAGTCAACTCGCGGGTTCCCTCGAAGGAGTAGATCGCCTCGGCATCGGCGAAGAACCGCGCGATGTCGTAGTCCAGCACGATGCCGTTGCCACCGAAGATCTCCCGGCACCAGGCCACGACCTCGCGCATCCGTGAGGTGACGAACGCCTTCGCGAGCGCGGAGTGTTCATCGCGGAAGATCTCGGCGTCCTGCTGGCGGGCGAGCTGTACCAGCGTGCCCCAGCAGGCGGTGATGTTGCTGAGGCTCTTCACCAGGAGAGCCTGGACCAGTTGGAAGCCGGCGACCGGCCGCCCGAACTGGCGGCGCTCGGTGGCGTACGCCAGCGCCAGTTCATGACCTCTCTCCGGGCTCTACTACTTGCCCTGCCAGCGCGGGGCGCGGCGCTCGGCGAAGGCCGTCATGCCCTCCCGCACATCGGCGGACGACTTCAGGGCCGCCATCTCCCACTCCTGCGCACGGAAGGCGTCCGGCTCGGGGACACCGTCGGCGGCGCGGGTGATGCGCTTGACGGCGGCGAGCGCGAGCGGGGCGTTCGCGGCGAGCCGCTCGGCGAGCTGTACGGCGGTGTGGACTGCCGTGCCCGCGGGCACCACCCGGTTGGCGATGCCGAGTGCCCCGGCCCGCTCACCGGAGATGGTCTCCCCGGTCAGCAGCAGCTCCATGGCCAGGTGGTACGGGATCCGCTTGCACAGTCGGATCACACCGCCACCGGCCGCGACCAGGCCCCGGGTGACCTCCGGCAGGCCGAAGGCGGCGTCCTCGGCCGCCACGATGAGGTCGCAGCCGAGCGCGAGCTCGAAGCCACCGCCCAGCGCCCAGCCCTCCACGGCGGCGATCAGGGGCTTGCTGGTCGCGGCCTGGGTCAGCCCGCCGAAGCCACGCCCCGGCACCTCGGGCGACTCACCGGCCAGTCCGGCCTTGAGGTCCATTCCGACGCTGAAGGTGCCTTCGGCGCCGGTCAGCACCCCGGCGCGCAGATCGCTCCCGTCCTCCAGCGTGTCGAGGGCGGCGGCGAGTCCGGCGGCGACGGCGGCGTTGACGGCGTTGCGTGCCGTGGGCCGGTCGATGGTGATGAGCAGGGTCGAACCGATTCTCTCGGTCCGCACCTGGGGACGGGTGTTGTCCATGGTGGATGTCCTTGTGCGGTGTGCGATGGGGTGCGCGGGCGCGATGGGGTGTGCGCGCGTGGTGTCCGATGGCGGGCGACGCGGCGCGTTCAGGCCCGGTCGGCGAGCTCGCGCAGGACCTCGTCCGTGTGCTCGCCGGGCAGCGGGGCGAGCCTCCGTACGGAGGCGGGAGTGGCGGCGAAGCGCACCGGGATGCCGATCGAGCGGGTCGCACCCTCGCTGGGGTGGTCCACCACATCGAGCAGATGCCCCTCGCGGACGTACGGGTCCTCGGCGGCCCGGTCCAGTTCCAGCACCGCCGCCATGGGGATGCTGTGCTTGGCGCAGACCCGCTCCCACTCGGCGGTGGTCAGGCTCGGCGCGCACTCCTCGATGAGTTCCACCAGCGGGTCGATGTCGGCGTCGTGGATGGTGTCGCCGTTCACCCGCGGGTCCTCGGCGAGATCGGGGCGGCCCGCGGCGGCGAAGAAGTCCCGGAAGTTGCGCGGGTTGTACGGCATCACACAGGCGAGTCCGTCCCGGGTGGGCACCGCGCGGTGTCCCCCTGGTCATCGACAGCGGGAATCCGGTGGGGGCGCCATATGGAGCCTGCGCGCCGCCCGCGAGAAGTTGAGTTCTTCCGCGACGGCCACGAAATAGCGCAGGTGCAGCATGTCCACACCCTAAATCTACCTCGCGGTACGGTGCCCTCCGCGCGCCCGCGGCGCCACCGTGGATCAGGCCAACGGGAACGTGGCGACGTACTCGTCGAAGCTCTCGATGCCGTGTCAGCGTCTTCCGCGCCGGTCGTTCTTTCGGCCGATGCCGATGGCCATGAACCCGCTATCCGGTGGATCCGGAGCAGTTGCCTCGCGGGCGACCCTCGGCTCATGGCTCGTCACACACGACACTCGACCCTCACGCCGTGGCTCGTCACGGCGCTGGCCACCGCTCTGACGGGCGCGGCCGGCTGTACCCCCGACGCGACGTCCGCGCAGAGCGGCACCCGTACCACACCCGCGCCCGGAGCCGCCGGAATCGGGGACACGCTGCACCCCGGGCTCGGCAACGGGGGCTACACGGTGCGCCATACCGACCTGGCGCTGCGCTTCGCCGAGGACCTCAAGACGTACACCGCGACCACCACACTGCGCGGCCGGGCCACCCACGCCCTGTCCCGTTTCGACCTCGACCTGACCGGGACCACGGTCCGTTCGGTGACGGTCGACGGCCACAAGACGACCTGGACCCGCTCCGGCCAGGAGCTGCGCGTGACTCCCGCGGGCCCGGTGCCCAGCGGCCGGGGGTTCTCGGTGGCGGTCACGGTGCACGCGCCCGTGGCGGGCCCTGAGGAGGCCCAGAAGCTCGGCACCACGGCGATCGGGATGGTGCGGGCGAAGGGGGTCGTCCAGACCATCAACCAGCCCTCGGGCGCGCATCGGATCGCGGCGTTCGCCGACCACCCGGACCAGAAGGCGCCGACCACCATCACCATCGCCGCACCCTCGCGGGTGAACGCCATCGCGAACGGCGAACTCACCGCCACCCGGCGCGAAGGGGCGTATACCGTCCGCCGCTTCGAGAGCCGCCAAAAGCTCGCGCCCGAACTCATCCAGATCGGCGTCGGCCACTTCACTGTGGTCGAGCGGCGGGGACCGGACGGGATCAAGCTGCGCCACGCCCTGCCCACCGGCCACGTCAATGACCTCATGCCGCAGCTCGACACGGTCGTGCCCAAGGCACTGCGCTTCCTGACCCGACGGCTGGGCCCGTTCCCGCTGCGGACGTACGGCATCTACGCCACCCCGATGGGCGGTGAACTCGAGACGCAGTCCCTGACCCTGCTCGCCACGGAGGAGCTCACCAAGGACGGTATGGAGACCAACGGCTCGGACGCGATCGTCGCGCACGAGATCTCTCACGAGTACTTCGGCAACAGCGTCTCTCCCCGCCGGTGGAGCGATCTGTGGCTCAACGAGGGCCACGCCGTCTACTACGAGGGCCTGTGGAACCAGGAGGCGCGCGGCACCGATCCGGCCGACGCCATGAAGAGCGCGTACCGGGACGCCACCGCCCAACTGCGCAAGCAGGGGCCGGTCGCCGATCCCCGCCTCGGCGCCTTCACACCCAAGGACAGGGCTCCCTACGGCTGGGGCGCCTACCAGGGTGGTGCTCTGGTGTTGTACGCGCTGCGGCAGAAGGTCGACGAGGCCACGTTCCGGCGCATCGAGCGCGCCTGGGTGGCGGAGCACCGCGACAGCACGGCGGGGACCGCGGACTTCATCCGCCTGGCGAGCCGCGTCGCCGGCCGCGATCTGGGGCCCTTCCTGCGCTCCTGGCTGTACTCCACGAAGCTCCCGGCCATGCCCGGCCACCCCGACTGGCACACGTCATGACGGGCGGACCTGCTGACGGCACACACTCTGAACGGCACACGCCCCGTCGGGCACACATCCTGCCGGACTCGGGCCGCGCCGTTCGCCGGGACTAGCGGTTGCGTACCGCTCCGGTGTCCCAGGCCCAGGCCGCGATCTCCACGCGGTTGCGGACGGCGAGCTTGGTCTGGATGTTGCTGAGGTGGGTTTTCACCGTGGACAGGGACAGGTGCAGTTCGGCGCAGATCTCCTGATTGGTCCGGCCCACCGCCACCAGCCGGGCGACGTCCAGCTCCCTGCCGGTCAGGGGGTTCGCCCCGGTGGCGGCGCCGGGCCGGCTCGCCCACTGCCGCAGCAGACGCACGGTGATCGCGGGAGACACCAGCGCGCCACCGCGCGCGGCCGACCGCACCGCCTCCACCAGGAGTTCGGGACCGGCGTCCTTGAGCAGGAAGCCACAGGCGCCGTTGCGTATCGCGGTGTGCACGTAATCGTCCTGGTCGAAGGTGGTGACCACGACGACCCGCAGCGGATCCGCCACTCCGGGCCCGGCCAGCAGCCGGGTCGCCTCCAGACCGTCCAGTTTCGGCATCCGGATGTCGACCAGGCACACATCGGGGCGGTGCCGCCGGGCCAGCTCCACGCATTCGGAGCCATCGGCGGCCTCGCCCACCACCTCGATTCCGGGCTGGGAGTCGAGAATCAGCCGGAACCCGGTGCGCACCATCGCCTGGTCATCCGCGATCAGCACCCGGATTGGGGCGTCTTCGGGGGGCGGTGTGTCCGCGGCATCGCTCACGTGGTGGATCCTTCCAGAGCCGCCTAGTGGTAAAGCGCGCCAGAACCGTCCAGCCGCCGTCGTTCATGCAACCGCTCGGCAGGATACCGTCCACCGGCTCACGGCTTCGGTGTGCGGCGCAGAAAGCGGATGACCGGGTGGCCCGGATCGTGGGTGACATCGGCCTGGACGTCGTAGACCTGCTTGATCAAGGACGGGGTCAGCACCTGGCTGGGGGTGCCCTCGGCCACGACGTGTCCCTCGCGGAGGACGAGCAGGCGGTCGCAGTACATCGCCGCGAGGTTGAGGTCGTGGAGGGCGATCACGGTGGCGATCGGCAGACCGACGACGAGGTCGAGCAGGTCGAGCTGGTGCTGGATGTCGAGGTGGTTGGTCGGCTCGTCGAGCAGCAGCTCGTACGGTTCCTGGGCGAGGGCCCGGGCGATCTGGGCGCGCTGGCGCTCGCCACCGGAGAGGGTGTGCCACGACTGACCCGCCCGGTCGGTCAGTGCGGTGCGCTCCAGGGCCGCGTCGACGGCCCGGGTGTCCGCGGCGGTGGACGACGACCAGGCGCGCCGGTGCGGGATGCGGCCAAGGGCCACGACCTCGCGGACGGTCAGTTCGGTCTGGGTGTGGGCGTGCTGTTCGACGGTGGCGATACGGCGGGCCGTGGCGCGGCGGCCGACCCGCGGCAGTGCGCGGCCGTCCAGGGTGACGACTCCGGCGGAGGGGGCGAGGATCCCGGCGAGCAGCCGCAGCAGGGTGGATTTCCCGGAGCCGTTGGGGCCGAGGAGGCCCAGCGTCTCGCCGGGGAGCAGGGTGAGGGTGATGCCGTCGACGATGAGCCGGCCGTCGGCGCGGCGGCTGACGCGGTCCGCGCGGAGTCCGGGTGCCGCATCCGAGGTGGCGGGTGGAAGGGAGTCGTTCATGTCTTCCTCCGGCCGCGGTGGAGCACGGCGACGAAGGCCGGCACGCCGATGAGGGACGTCACCACGCCCACCGGGACCTCCTGGGGGTCGATCACGGTGCGGGCGGCGGTGTCCGCCCACACCAGGAAGATGGCTCCGGCCAGTGCGGTGACCGGCAGGAGGCGGGCGTGGCCGGACCCGGTGAGGGCGCGGGTGGCGTGCGGGAGGACCAGACCGACGAAGCCGATGGCCCCGGCGGAGCTGACCAGGGTCGCGGTGAGCAGCGCGGTCGCGCACAGCAGGACGAGGCGAGTGCGGGCCACGCGGACGCCGAGCGCTGCCGCGGCCTCCTCGCCGAAGGCGAACGCGTCGAGGGTGCGGGCGTGTCCGAGACAGACCAGGAGGACGGCGGCCAGGACGACGGCGCACAGCAGCACATCGGTCCAGCCCGCGCCGGTGAGCGAGCCGAGGAGCCAGAACAGCACGGCGCGGGTGGTGTCGGCGTCCGCGGAGGTGAGGACGGTGAACGAGGTCAGCGCGGAGAACAGTTGCATGGCGGCCACCCCGGAGAGCACCACACGGTCGGTGCTGCCGCCGAGGCTGTGGCTGAGCATCAGGACCAGGCCGAAGGAGAGCAGCGCGCCGATGAACGCGCCCGCCGACAGCGACACGGCCCCGCCGCCCACGCCGAGGACGACCACGGCGACGGCGCCTGTGGAGGCGCCGGAGGACACTCCGAGGACGAAGGGGTCGGCCAGCGGATTGCGCAGCAGGGACTGCATCACGGCCCCGCAGAGGGCCAGCCCCGCCCCGCACACCGCGGCGAGCAGGGTGCGGGGCATGCGCAGGTTCCACACGATGCCGTCGCGCAGCGGTGGCAACGTGCTCTCGCCCAGGCCGAGATGGGCGGTGACCGCTGCCCAGACGTCGGACGTGGAGATGTCGGCGGGGCCGATGGTCACGGCGACGGCGATCGACGCGACCAGCGCGGCCAGCCCTCCCGCGATCAGCAGCAGGAGGCGGGTGGTCACTTGGCGAGTCCGAAGTCGCGCAGCCCGGCGGCGACCTGCTCGACCCCTTCGACCGTACGGATGGACGGGTTCATGGCCTGCCCGCTGAGCAGGACGTACCGCTTCTTCTTCACGGCGGTGAGATTGCGGGTGGCGGCGTTGGTCTCCAGGAAACGCATCTTGGCCTTGGCGGTCTCCGCGGTCTGCTGCTTGCGGGTGAGATCGCCGAGGACGATGACGTCCGGGTCGCGGTCGGCCACGGTCTCCCAGTTGATCTGCGGCCACTCGTCGTGGGTGTCGGAGAAGGCGTTCTTCGCTCCGACGGCCCGGGTGATGGCGCCCGGGGCGCCGCAGCAGCCGGCGAGGTAGGGCGACTGGGAGTTGGCGAACCAGTACATGAGGGAGACGCCGGAGGCGTCCACGCCCTCGGTGGCCGTACGCACGCGCTGCTTCAACCGCGCGACGAGCTTCTCGCCGCGCTCGTCGACGCCGAACGCGTGGGCCAGGTCGCGTATCTCGCCGTAGACGGTGTCCAGGGTGAGTGGTTTGCTGCGGGAGCCATCGCCACCGCTGTCGGGGTCCCGGCCCGCCGAGCAGTCGGACGGCGAGACGTAGGTGGGCACGCCCAGCTTCTCGAACTGCTCGCGGGTGGCCACGCCGCCCTTGCCGAGGGTGGAGACGAACGAGGCGGTGACGAGGTCGGGTTCGGCGTCCAGGGCCTTCTCGAAGGACGGCGCGTTGTCCGCCAGGCGCGGCACCGTCGCATTCGCCTTCTCCAGGCCCTTCATCACCGGGTCGGTCCAGGTGGCGGTGCCCGCCATGCGGTCGGCGAGGCCGAGGGAGAGCAGGATCTCCGTGGTGCCCTGGTTGAGCGAGAGGGCCCGCTTCGGGGCGGACTTCACCGTGACCTTGTGGCCGCAGTTGTCGATGGTGCGCGGATAGCCCGCACCGGCAGGCTTTGTGGCGTCCGCGCCGTCCTGGCCCGAGCCACCGCACGCGGTGAGCAGGAGGGCGGGGGCGAGCAGAAGGGCCGCGGTACGGCGGGCAGAGCAGAGCACGGGCATGCCTCGGTTGTCGGGGCTCGAACGCGGAGCCTGGCCTACGGACGTACTCCCCGCACGGGGCGCGGAGATACCAGCAGGTCTTCGGACTCGGGCTCGTCCGGACGGGGCCCCTTCCCGGTGCTCGTCCGCGGCGGCTTCGCGGCCGTCGCGGACTCCTCCCAGTGGTGTCACATGCCCCGCCCGTCCCCCTCACCGCTGCGCGTCAGCTCCGGATTCACACCGGATTCCCTGGCCTCGGATGTGGCACGACTGGCTCCCCGAGACTATCAAGATGGTCGAACGATCAGGGTGTCGGACCGGTCACGGGGTGGGAAACCACGCATCGAGGTCAGTTCGAGCGCCGACGGGCCTGCCGCACCTCGCGGTCGACGGCCCAGGCGTCGCCGACCGGCCCGAGGTGGCCGAGCTTGTCGGGATTGATCACCGCGCGGATGGCCTGAATCTGCCCGTCGAGCACATCGAGGACCAGGGTCTGGAGCACCTTGCCGTCCCGCTCCCGGAAGACCGCGCCGGGCTGGCCGTTGACCGCATGAAGCTCGAACGTCACGTCGATCCGCAGCAGCCAGGGGAAGACCGTGCCCAGCAGCCGGGCCACGTTCTCCGCGCCCATGACGGCCTTGGCCAGCCGCGGGGCCTTGCCGCCGCCGTCCCCGACCAGTTGCACATCGGCGGCGAGCAGATTCCGCAACGCGCCCACATCGCCGTCCTTCAGCGCGTCGAAGAACCGCGTGGCCAGCTCCTGCCGTTCCTGCCGGTCCGCCTCGAACCGCGGCCGCCCGGCCTGCATGTGCCGCCGCGCCCGCACCAGC
This sequence comes from Streptomyces violaceusniger Tu 4113, assembly GCF_000147815.2. Classification (NCBI taxonomy): domain Bacteria; kingdom Bacillati; phylum Actinomycetota; class Actinomycetes; order Kitasatosporales; family Streptomycetaceae; genus Streptomyces; species Streptomyces violaceusniger. Next base: position 6,940,455 of record NC_015957.1, read on the forward strand.
AACTGCCTGCACGCAGCCTCCGACCGCCCCACCGCCGTGGCGACCTCGTCGAACCCGAAGGCGAACACCTCCCGCAGCACGAACACCGCCCGCTCCAACGGGCTGAGCCGCTCCAGCAGCAACAGCGCGGCCATGGACACCGAGTCGGCCAGCTCCACCGCCCGGGCCGGATCCTGATACGGATCGCTGAGCAGCGGCTCGGGGAACCACGGGCCCACGTACTCCTCACGTCGCACGCGCGCGGAGCGCAGCACATCGATCGAGATGCGCGTCACCGTGGCCGACAGATATGCCTTGGTCGACGTGGGCCGGGTCGCCGAGCCGTCGAAGCGCAGCCAGGTCTCCTGCACCGCGTCCTCGGCCTCACTCACACTGCCCAGGATCCGATAGGCGATCGAGAACAGCAGCGGCCGCAGCTCCTCGAACTCCTCAACCTTGCTCACGCCGATTCCCCCTTTCCCCTGGGCCCGTTGCCGTTGCCGTTGCCGTTGCCGTTGCCGGTCAGTGGAACTGCCCGGCCTCGTAGTCACCGGCCGCGGGCTGCTGGGTGATGACGTTCAGCCGGTTCACCATATTCATGAAGGAGACCAGGATCACCAGGGCGGTGAGCTGCTCCTCGTCATAGTGTTCGGCGGCATTCGCCCACACCTCGTCGCCGACCCCACGGGCCGCGTCCGCGGCCCGGGTCCCCTCCTCCGCCAGCGCCAGCGCGGCCCGCTCGGCATCGGTGAAGACGGTGGCCTCCCGCCATACCGCTACCAGGTTCAGCCGCACCGGGGTCTCACCGGCCGCGGCCGCTTCCTTGGTGTGCATGTCGATGCAGACGGCGCAGCCGTTGATCTGACTCACACGAATCGCCACCAGCTCCTGCGTCGCCGCGGGCAGCGGCGATTCCTTGACCGCCCTGCCCGCCGCCATGACGGGCCTCAGGACCTTCCCGGCGGTCTGGCTGGCGGAGTAGTTCAGTCGCGCGTCCATGGTGTGCTCCTCTGTGGTCGTTCAGTGGCTACACCCCCGAGACGTGGTAGCCCGACCCCCTGTGACATGGACGCATGTGACCCGCGTCTCCCCGCCGTCGGCTCGGCTCGGCAGCCGTACGGCGTCCACCACTCGCCCTGATCCAGTCAGTTGTACGCTACGGCTCCCGCACGCTTCATGGTCAGCGGGATCCAACGGGAGACAGAGGTCATCGTGGCAGAGCGAACCGGCAGAATACGTTCACCCCGTATCTACTCGATGACCTCGGGGGTGCTCACCGGGACGATCGCGTTGTACGTCACGCTCGTCGCCTTCGGGAACATCACCGACTTCGACAGCAACCAGCAGTTCGTGCGGCATGTCCTGGCGATGGACACCACGTTCAAGGACGAAGACCTGATGTGGCGGGCCATCGACTCCACCGCGCTCCAGGACACCGCCTATGTCGCCATCATCGCCTGGGAGACCCTCGCCGCTCTTGTCCTCCTCGCCGCGACGGCCATGTGGTTCGCGGGTCCGCCCGGAGACCGTGTCCGCCGCGCCCGTCAGGCCGGCACCGTGGGGCTGTTGATGCTGATGCTGCTGTTCGGCGCCGGGTTCATCGGCATCGGCGGCGAATGGTTCGCCATGTGGCAGTCGGAGAAGTGGAATGGCCTGGAGGCCGCCACGCGCGTGTTCATGATCTCCGGGATCGTTCTGCTGCTCATTCATCTGCTGCCCTCGGCCTCTGCCGAGCGCACCGATCCGGGCTCCGAGGACTGACCGAGCGGACGCCGAAGACGGCGGCAGTCTCCACGCTGCCGCAGGCTCTTGACGACCCTCCTTAATAGCGGGCTCTTGACCCTCCTTGCCGCGGACGCTTGACAGTGACGTGGGCCACCTCTAGCGTCCGCAGCATCGCTCCGAGAGAGCGCTCTCTCGGCAGCCCCGTGTGACCACACCGCTGGGCTCTCTCCCGCTCTTTTCGCTCTTCCGTGCGTGCACGGAAAGGAGAGTCATGTCCCCTACCCCCCGGCGCTTCCCGCCCTTACGGCGTGTCCTCGGCCGCTGGCGAGGTCCGGGCGTCGTCCTCGCCGCCCTCGGTCTCGTCCTGTCCCTGCTCTCCATCGGCCCGGCCAGTGCGCGTGCCGATCTGCGCGCCACCGACAAGGCGGGCGCGGTGTCGAGCCCGCGGAGCGCCAACGCACCGGTGCGCGTAGCGGAGTTCGTCGCCGAGTGCCCGTTCACCCACCGGCTGCCGGACGACCCGATCGTGTTCCCGGGGCTCCCCGGCGCGTCCCATATGCATAGCTTCTTCGGGAACGACTCGACCAACGCGCGCACCGATCTGGCCGCCCTGCAGAGGGGCAGGACCAGTTGCAGTCCGACCGTCGACCTGTCGTCGTACTGGACCCCGACCCTCTACGACAACGGCAAAGAGGTCGAACCCACCGGCACCACCTTCTATTACCTCGGTGAAGGTGTGCGCGACGATGTGATCGCCACCATCAAGCCGCTCCCCCTCGGGCTGCGGATCGTGGCGGGCAACGCAAAGGCAACCGGGGTCGGCGACCCCACGTCCATCGCACGCTGGTCCTGCCTGCACCACGGAGAGGTCAATCCCTCCAAGGACTTCGTGAACTGCCCAGCCGGCTCGATGCTGGAGTCCTACCTCGACTTCCCCCAGTGCTGGAACGGCAAGGACTTGGACTCCCCCGACCACAAGAGCCACATGGCCTACCCGGTCGGCGGCCAGTGCCCGGCCACCCACCCGGTCGCCGTGCCGAAGCTGCGCCAGGTGCTCCGCTACCCGGTCAGCGGCGACCCCTCACGCTTCACGCTGGCGTCGGGTGCCGGATACACCATGCACGGTGACTTCTTCAACGCCTGGCCCGAGGACGAGATGGCCCGGCGGGTGCGTGACTGCATCAACGTGATCGTCAAGTGCGGTGCCGACGGCCGTCCCTGACGGAGCAGCGGAAGGCAGGCCACGTGGCCCGGCAGGGCGACACCGCCGTGCCTGTGGGCGGAGTCCCGTCACCCGGGGCTCCGCCCATGTCGGACGAGGGGAGTCGACATGACAACGGCAACCGTCACACGGCGCGCGGCGTCCGTAGCGGTCCTGCTCGCCGCCGCCACGCTGCTCACCGCTGGATGCGGCGACGGCAGCGGGACACCGCCGCGCGAGCCGCGGTCGACGTCGGCCGCGCGGCACCCCGCCACGCGGTCCCCGAGCGGGCAGGCGACGTCGGGGACCTTCAACTCCACCGATATCGGCTGGATCCAGCTAATGATCGCGATGGACGACCAGGCGACCCTCCTGCTGGACCTGGTCCCGGACCACGCTTCCGACGCCAGGGTGCAGAAGTGGGCGAAACCGGTGGCCACCGCCTACCGCGACGAACTCGTCCAGCTACGGAAACTGCTCGCCCGAGCGGGGGTCCCCGACACCAATCCGCACCAGGGGCACGACATGCCCGGCACGGTGACCGAGGACGAACTGCGCACCATCAAGGGCACCAAGGGCGCCGCCTTCGACACGCTCTTCCACGCGGCCATGCGCGAACACCTCGACCAGGCGGCGAAAATCGCCCACTCGCAGCGCTCGGCCGGCGCCGATCCGGCCGCGAAGAGGCTGGCCGGGAGGGTGGAGAAGACATCGCTCACCTGGCGCGCCCGTCTCCCCAAGGCGGCCTCCACCTGCTGCTGACCCCCGTCGCGGACGCACAGCGGCCGTTCCTGCTGTCCACGGCGACCGATCCGGTTGTCGACGATCACGCTTCAGGCCGTCGACGGTCGCGATTCAGGCGGGCGGTAGCGCGGCGGCGGCCGAGCCGGCGAGGTCGGTGGCCAGTTCGCAGGGCCGGCCCTTGGGGCCCGCACCCTTGATGACCAGGGCCACCCGCTCGGTCCCCTTCACCCGGTCCAGGCCGGTGTAGTCACGATGGACCACCTCGACGCGGCAGCTCCCGGGGCCCTCGTCCTCCGGCAGAACGATGGCCTGGTGATTGTCGCCGAGCTTGGTCGACCGGGCGTTCTTGTCGCGCGGCAGGTCGCCCTGGTCGAAGCGCAAGTCCACTTCGAACTCGTTGGTGATGCTCTTCCACTGGCAGTCCCAGCGGCCGAATCCGACGTCCGGCTCCCGGGCGTCGATCCCGGCCACCTTCTCCAGCGCCTTGCCGTCGAGCAACGTACAGGCGTCCAGATGCGCCAGCGAACTGGCCGGAAAGTCCGGCGAACGCCGGCGAATCTCACCGCGTCACCCTCAGTGCCGCCATCCGCATCGGCCGGTCAGCGCTTCTGTTCGGAGGCGGAGGGCCGTGGCTCGGCGGGCGTGGCGGTCATGTCGAGCAGGAGCATGGCGTCGTGGTCCGGGGTACCGGGTTCGGCCGTGTAGACGCCCATGCGGTGGCCGGGAGTGCCTTCGAGTGCCATGCCCTGAAAGACGAGGGTGATCTTGCCGACGTGGGGGTGCTGGAAGGTCTTGGCGGTGTGCTTGCGGCCGGTGACCTCGTAACGCTCCCACAGGCCCGCGAAGTCGGGGCTCTTGAGGAGCAGTTCGCCGACGAGCGTGGTGAGGTCAGGGGCGTCGGGGTCGGTGCCGGCCAGGGCGCGCAGGCGGGCGACGCAGCCGCGGATCTGGTTCTCCCAGTCGGGGAAGACCTCATGGGCCGCGGGGTGGAGGAAGAGGTAGCGGGCGAGGTTGCGCTGCTTGACGGGCCAGTCGGCGATGCCGGCGTAGAGGGCGAGGCCGCCGGGGTTGTGGGCGAGGATGTCCATACTGCGGCTGAGGATGTACGCGGGGTTCGGGCGCACCGTTTCCAGCAGCAGCTTCAGGTGGGGGCGCACGGTGCGGCTGGGGGCCGGGGCGGGCTTGGGTGCGTAGCGGGCGGCGCGGACGGCCAGCTCGCGCAGGTGCTGGTGCTCGGCGTCGTCGAGCTGCAGGGCGCGCCCGAGGGCATCGACCACGGCGGGGCTGGGGCGGGTTTCCTTGCCGCGTTCCAGACGGGTGTAGTAGTCGATGCTGACCCCGGCGAGGGTGGCCAGCTCCTCGCGGCGCAGGCCGGGGGTGCGGCGGATACCGGGCCCCGGGGTGAGGCCGGCGGCCTGGGGGCTGGTCTGGGTGCGGCGGGCGCGCAGGAAGCGCCCCAGTTCCTCGCCGCCGCTGTGCTGCTCGGGTGCCATAGGGCCAGTGTCTCCCCGCCTCCACCGGAACACGCCCGGTGAGGGGGGTCCTGTCACACCCCCGCTGGCCGCTCCCCCGCATACCTCGGCCTGCCTGAAGCGGGCGCGAGGCGGCAGGCTCGATGGTGTCGCGCCGACCGGCCTCCTGGGCCCGGAAGACGGTCGAGCGGTCCGGCGCCGCCACTGGCGGCTCCCTTCCACCATCCCGCCCACATATCGAGGAGCTGCGCCCATGCGCGCCACCCTGCTGTACGCGGCCGACGACGTACGCGTCGAGGACGTCGCCGACCCGAAGATCCAGAACCCCACCGACGCGGTCGTGCGGATCGTGCTGTCCTGCATCTGCGGCAGCGACCTGTGGCCCTTCAAGTCGCTGCCGCACACCGACACCCCCCGCCACATGGGCCATGAGTTCCTGGGCGTCGTCGAGGAGACCGGCTCCGAGGTGCGCGGCCTCGTCCCCGGTGACCTGGTGGTGGCCCCGTTCATGTGGGCCGACAACACCTGCGGGTACTGCCGCGACGGTTTGCAGACCTCCTGTGTGCACGGCGGGCAGTGGGGCGTGAACGGTGTCGACGGCGGCCAGGGGGAGATCGCGCGGGTCCCGTACGCCGACGGCACCCTGGTGAAGCTGCCGGTCGGTGAGGACTCCGAGCTGCTGCCGGATCTGCTGACCCTGTCCGACATCCTGTGCACCGGCTACCACGCGACCCGTACCGCCGGTGTCGAGCGCGGCGACAGCGTCACCGTCGTCGGCGACGGCGCCGTGGGCCTGGCGGCCGTGATCGCCGCCAGGCTGCGGGGCGCCGAGCAGATCATCCTGATGGGCCGGCACACCCGGCGCACCGATCTGGGCCGTGACTTCGGAGCCACCGATGTGGTGGCCGAGCGCGGCGAGGAGGGCATCGCCCGGGTGCGTGACCTGACCGGCGGCGAGGGCACCCGTAAGGTCCTGGAATGCGTGGGCCTGAGGGACGCGCTGGTGCAGAGCTTCGGCGTGGTCCGCGACGGCGGCACGATCAGCCGTGTCGGAGCACCGCAGTACAGCGATGTCGCGTTCGGGTTCGGCGACTTCATGCGCAACATCACCCTCACCGGTGGCGTCGCCCCGGCCCGCGCCTACATCGAGGAGCTGATGCCGCACATCCTCGACGGCTCGATCCGGCCCGGCCGGGTCTTCGACCGCACGCTGAGCCTGGAGGACGTCGCCGACGGCTACCGGGCGATGAACGACCGCGAGGCCCTGAAGGTCCTCATCCGCCCGTGACCCTCCCGGCGCTCCTCGCGGGCGCCCGCCTGCCGAGGGCGGCAGCCACGCCCGGCGGGCGCCACACGACGCGCGGCCACGCCCGGCGGGCGCCACACGACGCGCGGCCACGCCCGGCGGGTGCCACGCGACACAACGCTCGGCCGCGGGCGTCCGGCCGATCCGACGACACGTATCAGGAGAAGTGACCACCGATGAAGTACATCAACCTGGGTGACCTGGAGGTTTCCCGTATCGGTCTGGGAGCGATGGGCATGTCCCACGGCCTCACCGGCGCCGGAACGGACGACGCGGAGTCCATCCGCACCGTCCACCGGGCGCTGGAGCTGGGCGTCACCCTCATCGACACCGCGGAGATCTACGGCCCCTACATCAACGAGGAGCTCCTCGGCCAGGCCCTGAAGGGCCGACGCGATCAGGTGGTGCTGGCCACCAAGTTCGGCATGATCGCCCACTCCGGGGCGGGTCCGTGGAATCTCGACTCCAGCCCGGCCAACATCCGCACCGCCGTCGAAGGGTCGCTGAAACGGCTGGGCACCGACCACATCGACCTGTACTACCAGCACCGGGTCGACCCCGACACCCCCATCGAGGAGACCGTCGGGGCCGTGGCCGAGCTGGTCGCCGAGGGCAAGGTGCGGCATATTGGCCTGTCCGAGGCGGGGCCGGACACGATCCGTCGCGCCCACGCCGTCCACCCCATCACCGCGGTGCAGTCCGAGTACTCGCTGTGGACCCGGGGACTGGAAGAGCGCGTCCTGCCGGTGCTGCGTGAGCTGGGCATCGGCCTGGTCCCGTTCTCACCGCTGGGGCACGGCTTCCTCACCGGCACCGTCCGCGACGAGGCCGACTTCGAGGAAGGCGACTTCCGGCGCGGCAACCCCCGCTTCACCGGCGAGAACTTCCAGCGCAATCTGCGTCTCGCCGACGAGGTCCAGGCCATCGCCGCCGAGGCGGGCGCCACACCGGCCCAGGTCGCCCTCGCCTGGCTGCTCGCCCAGGGCGACGACATCGCGCCCATCCCCGGCACCAAGCGCGTGTCCCGCGTGGCGGAGAACACCGCCGCCGATCGCCTCCGGCTGACCCCGGAGGTCCTGGCCAGGCTCTCCAGCCTGCCCCCGGCCGTCGGAGACACCCACACCGAGGCCGGTATGCGGATGCTGGAACGCTGAGACCTCACCCGGGCGACCGCCCCGGGTGACGAGTCGGTACCGCGCCACCTCGGGGGGATTTACGACGGCACGCTCGCTCCGAGGCGTTGGGCCATCGCCCGTGCCCCATCGAGGACCAACTCGACGTAGTGCTCCTTCTCCGCGTCGCCCCACCGCGGGGTCGGTACCGAGATGCTCATGGCCGCCACGCAGTTGCCGAGCCGGTCGTACACCGGCGCGGCGACACAGGCCGCGTGGTCATTGGACTCGCAGTACTCCTCGGTCCAGCCGCGCTCGCGGGCCTCTTCGACCTCGGCCAGCAGCCGCTTCCGCGTGGAGATGCTGTTCGACGTCATCTGCTGCAGCGCCTTGCCGTTCGGGAACAGCTCATCGAGCTCCCGGGCCGGCAGGGCGCTCAGCAGCGCCTTTCCGCCCGCGGTGCAGGACGCGAGCAGCCGGCTGCCCACCTGCGACACCAACCGGACCGAGTACTTGCTGTCGATGCGCACGATGAACACCGCATATTTGCCGTCCCGTACGACCACCTGGACCGTTTCGCCGCATGCCCGCGCCACCTCGCCGGCACACTCCCGGCCCACCGTGGCGAGGTCGAGCCCGCGCTCGTAACCGGCGCCGAGCCGCAGGGCGTTGAGCCCTATCGCGACGCGTCCGGTCTCCTTGGAGACGGTCACATAGCCCCGGTCGGCCAGCGTGTTGACGAGCTCGTGCGTGGTGGCACGGGGCAGGCCGAGGTGCTGGGTGATTTCCGGAACCCGCAGCCCCTCGTCCTGGTCGACGAGCAGCTCCAGGATGTCCAGGCCCCGGCGCAGGGCCGGAGCGGTGAGTCGCGCCACGATGTCCTCCCAGCACACCTACCAACAGACGACGTCCAAAATATCAGACGCCGAGGTGTGCGAGACAAGGTGGCCGGTCAGTCGTTCGCGGGTGCGTCCCCGTGGGGTGCCGGATCGGACTCGGGCTCGGGCAGTGGCTCGGCGTTGCGGGCACGGAGGCCGTCGAGGGAGATACGGAGCAGGCGGCGCCACTGGCCGGGGTGGCTGTCTCCGGTCGCCTGGACGATCTGACTCAGGGATGCGCTGAGCAGGACCAGGTCGGCGGTGGTGACACCGGCGCGCAGGAGGCCGGCGTTCAGGCAGCGGGTGCGCAGTTCGTCGATGAAGGCGTCGCGGTACTGGGCACACGCGCGCGAGGGGGCGCCGGTGGCGGCGTAGCTCTCGACCATGGCGCGGTTGCGGGCCTGATGCGTGAGGGTCTGCTCGAAGAAGCCGGTCAGGGCCTCCCAGGGGTCTTCGGTCGCCTCCGCCGCCTCGTGGGCGGCGGTGAGCCAGCAGGTGAACTCCCGCTCCAGGACGGTGGCGAGCAGGTCGTCCTTGGTCGGGAAGTGGCGGTAGAGCGTGCCCATGCCGACGCCGCTGCGCCGGGCGATCTCGCGGACGTCGACCGTGCCGCCCCGTTCGGCGAAGACCACCCCGGCCGCCTCGATGATCGCGGCGCGGTTGCGCTCGGCGTCCGCCCGGCGGGCGCGCTTGGCCGGGGGCTGCGTTGCCGGGGGTTGCGTGGGCGTGGACTGGTCGGCGCTGGTCACGGCATTCAGCGTACAAGCGGCCTTTGCGGAGCGCTCGCTCCGGTTGTGTTACCTTCAAGGGGAGCACTCGCTCCGGTTTGGTGGCGCGAGAGGCCCAGACCTCCGCACGCCTGCTCCCGCCCGAGCCCGGCTCCCAGACAGAACCGCCGGCGGACCACCGGTCCGTCAGATGAGGAGACCTCCTTCCATGGCAACACTTGGCTTCATCGGCAGCGGTCGCATCGGCACGAAGATCGCCCGGCTCGCGATCGCGGCGGGGATCGACGTCGTCCTGTCCAATTCCCGCGGGCCCCAGACCCTGACCGAGACGGTCGCGGAGCTCGGGGAGCGCGCCCGGGCCGCGACGCCCGAGGAGGCGGCCCGAGCGGGCGACTGGGTCGTGGTGAGCATCCCGCTGACCCCCTACCAGCAGCTTCCGGCGGCCGCGCTGGCGGGCAAGGTCGTGCTCGACACGATCAACTACTACCCGTTCCGCGACGGGGACTTCGAGGTGCTCGACTCGGGCGAGACCACCACGAGCGAACTCATCCAGAAGCACCTGACCGGCGCGAAGCTCGTCAAGGCGTTCAACAACATCGCCGACGGGCACATCCCGGCGCTCGCCCGCCCCGCGGGAGCCGCCGACCGCTCCGCGCTGCCGATCGCCGGCGACGACCCGGAGGCGAAGGCGAGCGCCGCCGCCCTCATCGACCGGCTGGGCTTCGACACCGTCGACGCGGGCCCCCTGGCCGAGAGCTGGCGCTTCGAGCCGGAGACCGCGGCTTACGTGGCGCCTTATTACGCCGACACCGACGCGTTGAAGGAATTCGTGGCCACGATGAGCGAGGAGATCAGGGCGGGCCGCCCGATGCAGACCCTGCCCCCCAAGGACCCGGGCACCCCGCTGTCCGCGCACCAACTGCGCGCCCTGCTGGCCGAGACGCCCCGCGTCCTCCCTGCCGACCGCGCGATGCGCTGACCCTGGCCCCGGCTGTGGGCGCCGACGGCGCGCAAGCGCACAGACCGGTCGGCTCCAGGGTGCTACGGGGTGTCCGGCGGATCTTTCCCCACCCCGCCCCTTCCCGATACCAGGGGCTCCGCCCCTGGACCCCGGGGTCCAGGGGCGGAGCAGCGAATCGATGCCGCGGGAAAGGGCGGGGAGGAGAGCAACCTGCCCGCCTCTGCCCGATACCAGGAGCCTCCCCCTGGGCCCCCGGTCTGGGGCAGAGCCTCGCCACGCAGCGGAGCCGCACACCGATGCTGCGAGAAGGCGCGGGGAGACGAGCCAGAGGCTTCGCCCCCGGACCCGGGGCCTGGGGCAGAACCCCAGTTGCGGGAAGGGGCGAGGAGGGGCGGGGGGGGAACAGCCCGCCTGCCCGCACCCATTAGCAGGGGCTTCGCCCCCCGTCGGGGCCTGGGACAGAGCCCCACCACGCGGCGGAGCCGCATATCGGTGCCGCCGGACGCGACGGGGAAGCGGGCAGCCCGCACGCACCCGTTGCCAGGGGCCTCGCCCCTCGACCCCGGAGCCTGGGGCGGCGGCGGAGCCGCATATCAATGCCGCCGGACGGGGCGGCGAAGCGGGCAGCCCGCACGCCTCTGCCGGATACCGGGGGCTCCGGGGTCCGGGGCAGAGCCCCGGTTCGGGAAGGGGCGGGGAGGAGAACAGCCCGCCGCAGGCGGCACGGTCCGCCGGACACCTCCTGGAGACGGCCGGATGACGGCCCGGACGTACCGGCCATCCGCCCAAGCAGTGTTGGTCAGATGACGTCGAGGGCGATCCGGCCCAGCTCGCCGAGGTCGGCGACCAGGCGGTCACCCGCGCTGATCGCCGTCGGGGCGCACAGAGTGCCGCTCAGGACGATGTCCCCGGCTTCCAGTCGCCGTCCGCCGCGCAGCAGGTGTTGGGCCAGCCACGCGACCGCCTCGGCGGGGTCGCCCATGACGGCGGTCGCGCTCCCCGGCACCGTCCGGGAGCCGATCGACAGCGTGGCGGTGATTTTCACCAGGTCCGCAGACGCCGGTGGGGCGACCGGGGACCCCAGCAGCGCGCGAGCGGCGTTGGTGTTGTCGGCCACGAGCATGGGGAGCGTTCGCGCGCCGCCGCGCCACCTGCTGTCGACGATCTCGAAGGCCGGTGCGACCGCGGCGGTGGCGTTGCGGACGTCCTCCGCGGTGACCTGCGGGCCGGGCAGCGCCTCGCCCAGGATGAACGCGATCTCCACCTCCGCCATGGGAGCGAACAGCCCGGCCGTGGCGAGGGGTTCGCCGTCCCCCAGCAGCCGGTCGGCGAGCAGGTGGCCCGCGGCGGGCTCGTCGGCGCCGAAGGTGTCCCGCACGGGCTGTGCCGTGAGGCCGACCTTGTAGCCGATCACCCGACCACCGGCCGCGATCGCCAGCTCGCGGGTCGCGCTCTCGACGGCGTAGGCCATTTCGAGGTCATCGAGCTGATCGGCCGCGGCGGCGTCGACCGCGGTGGAGTCGTCCGCGGTGGCCTCGTTACCGGCTTGCCACAGCCGTCGGCCCAGGTCCGCGGTCAGGTTCTTCCTCATCGGTCTCTCCCTACGAGCGCTGGTGACCAGGGATGATCACAGCACGGCCGGTGGCGCCCTGCGACAGCGCGGCGTAAGCCTCGTTGATCGCCGACAGTTCGTATTGTTCCCCGAGCAGCTTGTCGAGGGGCAGGCGGCCGGTCTTGAACAGTTCGACGAGCTTGGGGATGTCGACCGGTGTGTTGGCCGAGCCGTAGAGGCTGCCGATCAGCCGCTTCTCCTGCTGTACCAGGGGGTTGATCGGTACAGCCGCGGTGGCGCCCGCCTTGCCGAGGCCGACGGCGACGGCGGTGCCGCCGGTGCCCACGACCTCGACCGCCTGGGCGAGCGTCTGAGGCGTGCCGACCGCGTCCAGCGACCAGGCCATCGGTTTCGGCGAGATCCTGGTGAGTTCCTCTGCGAGGCGGTGCGTACGGGCGTTGACCGCATGGCTGGCGCCCAGCTCAAGTGCCTTCTCCAGCTTGGCGTCCACCGTGTCGACCGCGACGATCGGATCGGCGCCGACGAGGCGCAGCCCCATCACCGCACTGAGCCCGACGCCACCGGCGCCGATGACCACGACGCCCTCTCCGGTGGCGTCCTTCATGACGTTCAGCGCCGCACCGGCCCCGGTCACCACGGCGCATCCGGCGATCGCCGCGATCTCCGGAGGGATGTCCGGGTCGATCGTGAGGACCGACCGTTCCGAGACGACGCATTGCTCGGCGAAGCAGGAGACCCCCATGAGGTGGTGGACCTTCTCGCCGTTCAGGTTCAGCCGCTGGGTCCCGTCGAGCAGGCCGCCCGAGGCCGCCTGCACCCGGCCGAGCGCGCACAGGGCGGGGCGGCCGGTCGTACAGAACTCGCAGTCGCCGCACCGCGGGCGCCACAAGGTGATGACGGTGTCGCCGGGGCGGACCCGGGTCACCCCCTCCCCCACCCGCTCGACGATGCCGGTCCCTTCATGCCCGAGCACCGCGGGCAGGCGGACGTTGAGGTCGCCGTTCATGTAGTGCAGATCGCTGTGGCACACGCCGGCGGCGAGCACGCGGAGGGTGACCTCGCCCGGTCCGGGGTCGTCGAGATCGACGTCCTCGACGGTCAACGGCGCACCGGGCCGGTGCAGTACTGCTGCCTTCATTGAGCCACGCCTCACTGTGTACGGATCACCGTGTACGAAACTTCAGACGCCGTCTTACGGGTTGTCTTGCGGGTTGAGTATGTGAGCCCGTCTCAGCCGCCGTCAAGCGCGTTGACGAGTGCGCCGACGCATGCAACTGTGTCTTGAGATTGAGACTGCGTCTCATATTTAAGACGAATTGAGGGAGCGTGCTTGATGACCGATGCGACCAATGCACAGGTCCTGGCGCATAAACTCGACGCCGCAGCAGACGCGTTCGAGCAGTGGAGCCGCCTCCAGTCGGCCGACCGGGCCCCGTTTCTCGAGGCCATCGCCTCCGCACTCGAAGAGGCCGCGCCGAAGCTCGTGACGATCGCGGACGAGGAGACGTCCCTCGGGCAGCCCCGGCTGCGGAACGAAATGGTCCGTACGGTGTTCCAGCTACGGCTCTTCGCCGAGGTGGTGACGCGGGGGGAATACCTCGGGGCCGCGATCGACCGCGCCGACCCCGCGTGGCCGATGGGCCCGCGGCCCGATCTGCGCCGGGTGCTCGAACCACTCGGTCCCGTGGTCGTCTTCGCCGCGAGCAACTTCCCGTTCGCGTTCAGCGTGGCGGGCGGGGACACCGCCTCGGCGCTCGCGGCGGGCTGCCCGGTCGTGGTCAAGGCCCACTCCGGCCACCCCAGGCTCTCGGCCGCCACGGCGGAGGTGGTGCACCACGCACTGCGGTCCGCGGGCGCACCCGATGGGCTCTTCGACGTGGTCTTCGGTACGGAGGCGGGCCGGGCCGCCATCGTGGACTCGCGGGTGAAGGCGGGCGCGTTCACCGGATCGATCGAGGCGGGCCGGACGCTTTTCGACCTCGCCACGGGCCGTCCGGAGCCCATACCGTTCTTCGGCGAACTCGGCAGCGTCAACCCGGTGTTCGTGACGGAGGCCGCCGCCGAGCGGCGCGGGCCCGAGATCGTCTCGGAGTTCGCCGGCTCGTTCACGCTCGGCGCCGGACAGTTCTGCACCAAGCCCGGCATCCTGCTGGTCCCGGCCGCGGCCAAGCTGGTGGACCGGCTTCCCGGCGCGGTTCCGGGCGAGGCGTTGGCGTTGCTCAACGATCGCATCCGGACCTCCTATGCGAGTGCGGTGCGGGAGTTGCGCGATACGGCCGGGGTGCGGGTCGTGGTGAGTGGCGACCACGCCGCCGCCGATCCGTCGCCGACGGTGCTGTGCACGACCTCGGCCGAACTCCTCGGTGACCCCGAGGCGCTCATACGCGAGGTGTTCGGACCGGCCGCGCTGGTCGTCGAGTACGCGGAGGAGAGCGAACTGCTCGACGTGGCGAAGGTCATCGACGGACAACTGACCGCGTCCATCCAGGGCGAGGACGACGACACCATCGCAGCGGAGTTGATCAGGCTCCTGGCCGCCAAGGCCGGACGTGTGCTCTGGAACCAGTGGCCCACGGGCGTGTCGGTCACCTATGCCCAGCAGCACGGCGGCCCCTACCCGGCCACCACCGCGCCGGGTACGACTTCGGTAGGGACCGAGGCCATCTCCCGGTTCCTGCGGCCGGTCGCCTATCAGGGCGTGCCGCAGCACCTGCTGCCGCCCGCCCTGCGCGACGCCAACCCGCTCGGGATCCCCCAACGGGCCTCCTGAGGCCGGGCCGCAGCGCACGCGGCCAAGGGGCCGTGCGCACGGGAAAGGGCCCGCTTCCCCCGGCGGGCCCCTTCCGTACCCGAACCGTTCACGGCATACGACCGCTCAAGGCATGCGGAGGTGATGCCGCGCGATGGCATCGCTCGCCTTCAGGCCGAGCAGTTGCAGGCTGCGTGCGTACTCCTCGCGCAGGATCGTGACGGCACGCTCCACGCCCCGCTCGCCACCGGCCATCAGGCCGTACAGATAGGCCCGGCCGATCATGACCGCGTCCGCCCCGAGTGCCCGCGCGGCGAGGATGTCCTGACCGTGTGTGACACCGCTGTCGAGGATGACCGTGGCGTCAGGGCCGAGCTCCTCGCGTATCCCGGGCAGCACCGTGAGGGTGGCCGGTGTGCGGTCGAGCTGCCGCCCGCCGTGGTTGGACACGATCACGCCGTCCGCGCCCCCCTCGACGACGCGGCGCGCGTCGCGCGGGCTGAGGACCCCCTTGACCAGCAACCGGTACGGCCAGTGGGCGCGCAGCCATGCCAGGTGCTCGTAGCTCAGCGTCGGTTCGAAGACGACGTCGGCGACCCGCACGGCGTCGATCGTGTCGCCGCTCACGCCACTCACACCGCCACCCATGCCACTCAGCGACGCGAACGTGATCGGGGCTGTGGTCAGCTTGTTCAGCGCCCAGGAGGGGTAGCGGGCCATCCCGAACAGCGTCCGCAGGGTGAGCGAGGGCGGGATCGTGAGGCCGTTGCGCATGTCCTTCGGGTGCCGGCCCGCCACCGGTGTGTCGACGGTGAGGACCACGGTGGTGAACCCGGCCGCGAGCGCGCGGTCGAGAAGCTCCGCGTTGAGGCGCTCGTTCCGGGTCAGGTAGAGCTGGAACCAGTGTTCGCCGCCGGGAGCCGCCGCGGCGACGTCCTCGACGGTCGAGGTGCCCACGGTGGACAGGGCGTAGGGCAGGCCGTGGCGGGCGGCCACGCGCGCGACCGCCGCCTCACCCTCGTGGTGCATCATCCGGGTGTAACCGGTCGGCGCGAAGATCAGCGGCATCGCGATCTCGCGGCCGAACAGCCGCGTGGACAGGTCCGGATGGTCGACCGGCGACAGGTACTCCGGCACGAGTTCGACCGCCGCGAACGCCGCCCTGCTGCGCCGCGCGGTCAGCTCCGCGTCGGCCGCGCCGTCGACGTAGTCGAACACCGCACGCGGGGTCGTGCGCACCGCCACCGCGCGCAGATCGCCGATGGTCAGCGCGGCCCCGAGCCGCCGCTCGACCGGATTGAGGGTCGGCCGGCGCAGTTGCAGAACCTCCCGGAGCTCGGTCCACCGGGGTCGCTGCCGCGCCACACGAGGCCGCTTGGGGGCTGCGGATGCCGCTTGGGGCTGGGTGCCGGTCACTGTCATGCCTCTCGGTGTGCGGGTGTCGAAGGCCGTTCGACGAACGACGAGATATCAGACGCTGTCTGAGAAATCGGAGTCTCGCTCGTCGTTTCGGCGGGCGTCAAGCCTTGACGTGCGCCGCACACGTGGGCACCATCTGGTTTGTATATGAGACAGCGTCTTATATTTCAGACATAGGAAGGTGCCATGCAACTCGGTCTGGCAGGCAAAACCGCCCTCATCTGTGCGTCCACCTCCGGTCTCGGCCGGGCGACCGCCCGGGCCCTGGCGGAGGAAGGCGTCACCGTCGTGGTCACGGGCCGCTCGGGCGAACGGGCCAAGGAGGTGGCGGGCGAGCTGCCCAACGCGGTCGGCGTGGGCTGCGACCTGGTCGCGGACGGCGGCGCGGAGCGGCTCCTCACGGCGGCCCGCGAGGCCGTCGGCGACCTCGACATCCTCGTACTGAACGGGCCGGGGCCAACGCCCGGACCCGCCCGCGCCATCGACACCGCCGGGGTCGAGCAGGCCATCGCCACGCTGGTGACACCCCAGCAGATCCTGGTGCGGGGCACCCTGCCCGCCATGGTCGAGAAGGGGTGGGGCCGCATCCTGAGCATCAGCTCGACGAGCGTGCAGGCGCCCCTGCCGAACCTTTCGCTGTCCAACCTCGGGCGGGCCGCGCTCGCCGGATACCTCAAAACCCTCGCCGCCGAAGTCGCCGCCCACGGCGTGACGGTCAACTCCCTGCTTCCCGGGCGCATCGCCACCCCGCGCGCCCGGCAGATCGACGAGGCCGCCGCCCAGCGCACCGGCCAGTCACTGGACGAGGTCGAGGCCGCGTCCAAGGCCACGATCCCGGCCGGGCGCTACGGCGACCCCGCTGAGTTCGGCGCCGTCGCCGCGTTTCTGTGCAGCACCCAGGCCGCGTACGTCACGGGCAGTGCCCTGCGGTGTGACGGCGGCATGGTGCCAACTCTCTGACGCGGTCGACAAGTTCACCCGACTCCCCCAGACGAGAGCAGCGCAGCCGCATGAGCCATATTCCCGTCACCGACACAGCAACCGACGCCAGAGCCGGCCAGTCCCCCGTGGCTCCCCGGGCCGCCTCCGCCATCCGCCGAACGGCCCTGGCGGGCATGATCGGCACCACGATCGAGTGGTACGACTTCTACATCTACGGCCTCGCCGCGGCACTGGTCTTCGGCACGGAGTTCTTTCCCGACTTCTCACCGGCGGCCGGCACGCTGGCCGCGTTCGCCACCTTCGCGGTCGGCTTCATCGCCCGCCCGCTCGGCGGAGTGATCTTCGGTCACTTCGGGGACCGCGTGGGGCGCAAGAACGCGCTCATGCTCACGCTGTTCCTGATGGGCGCGGCGACCGTCATCGTCGGCCTGCTGCCGGGCTTCCAGACCATCGGCATCTGGGCGCCCATCCTGCTGGTCACGCTGCGCTTCCTCCAGGGCTTCGCGGTCGGCGGTGAGTGGGGCGGCGCGGTGACCATGGTCGTGGAGTCCTCGCCACGGGACCGGCGCGGCTTCTACGGGAGCCTGCCGCAGATGGGTGTGCCGCTGGGGCTGGTGCTCTCGTCGACCGTGTTCGCGGCGGTCTCCACGCTGCCCGATGACGACCTCCTCGCCTGGGGCTGGCGCATCCCCTTCCTGCTCAGCATCGTGCTGATCGCGGTCGGACTGTTCCTCCGTTCGCGCATCACCGAGACACAGACGTTCGTCCAGGTGAAGGCGTCGGGGCGGGCGCGCAAGATGCCGGCCATGGAGGCGTTCCGCCACCACGGGAAGGCGATCGCCCTCACCGTCGGCATGTATGTCTCGGCCGGTGTCCCCTTCTACATCGTCTCGGTTTTCGTGCTGTCCTACGGCTCATCCCACCTTGGTCTCTCGCGGAGTGTGCTGCTGACCGGGATGCTCATCGCGGCGGTGGCCGAGGCGCTGACGGTGCCCTGCTTCGGCGCGCTGTCGGACCGATGGGGCCGGCGGCCCGTGTTCCTGAGCGCCGCCGCGTTCACGGCCGTTCTCGCCTTCCCGTTCTTCTGGCTGCTGGCGACCGGGCAGACGGGGCTCGCCTGGCTGGCCATGCTGCTCGCGCTCGCCGTGGCGCACGCGGGGATGTACGCGCCCACCGCGGCGCTGTACGCGGAACTGTTCCCCGCGAACGTCCGGTACACCGGTACGTCGATCGGCTATCAACTCGGCGGTGTCGTGGCCGGGTTCGTGCCGCTCGTGGCGGGCGCACTCGTCAACGCGGCCGACGGCGCCTCGTGGCCGATCGCCGCCATCTGGGCGGGAGCGGCACTGATCGGGCTGGTCTGCGCGCTGATCGTCCGGGAATCCCGGGGCCGCGATCTGCACCCCCACCACGACACCTGAGCCGGGGAATCCCCTCCCCCGCCCGCCCACTGCCCTGCCCAACTCACACCGACCGACCCGTATGTCCCCCGACCGGAGGTGAAGCTCCATGACCGCCAACAAAGTCCACGTACTGAGCTGCGGAGCGATGAGCTGCGATCTGACGTGGCTGCTGCTCAAGGCCGGCCGTACGATGCGGACGCGCACCGAGCACCAGCGGCCGCCCGAGTGGTACTCCTGCACCACCCACTGCGTCCTCGTGGAAACCCCCGGGGGCACCCTGCTGTGGGACACAAGCTGTCCCCGCGACTGGGAGACCCGCTGGGCCCCGACCGGTCTGCAGGAGTACTTCCCCTACGACCGGGTGAGCGACGAGGAGTATCTCGACGCGCGGCTCGGCCAGCTCGGCGTCCAACCGCAGGACATCGACTACCTGGTCCTGTCCCATCTGCACTTCGACCACGCCGGGAACATCGGCATGTTCACCGGCACCGGCGCGAAGCTGGTGTGCCACGAGAGGGAGAAGGAGTTCGCCTTCGGCTTCGACGGCGCCTTCAACGGTGCCCATCTCAAGGCGGACTACGCGGCGTGTGATTTCGACACCGTCAGCGGCGACACCGAGATCCTGCCCGGCGTCACCCTCATCGAGGCCCCCGGGCACACCCCCGGCACCATGGCGATGAAGGTCGAACTGCCGGAGACCGGGACCATGCTCTTCACCTCGGACGCCGTCTATATGGGTGACTCCTACGGGCCGCCGGCCACCCCCGCCGCCATCGTCAACGATCTGTCCGCCTGGTACGGCTCGGTGGAGAAGCTCCGCGGCATCGCCGAGCAGTCGGACGCCACCGTCGTCTTCGGCCACGACGCCGAGCAGTTGCGCTCGATGCGGCTCGCCCCCAGCGGCTTCTACGCCTGATCGTCCGGGTCCCGGCCGGCGCTCCGGTACCGTTCGCCGCGCCGCTGGGACCCAACCGATCCCCAGGAGGGACGCGTATGAGCACCACCGCTCCGGCCGGACCCGAGTCCGTTTTCACCTACGGCGCCCCGGCGCTGAAGTTCGGGCCGGGAGCATCCGACGAGATCGGCTACGACCTCGCCCAGCACGGGGCCCGCCGGGTCCTCGTGATCACCGACGCGGGGGTGGCCGCCACCGGCGCGCCGCACCGCATCGCCGAGCGGATGACCGCGTTCGGCATCGAAGCCCACGTCTTCGACGGCGTCCACGTGGAGCCCACCGACGTCAGCCTGCGGCAGGCCGTGGACCACGCGCTGGCGTCGGGCCCGTGGGACGCCTTCGTCGCGGTGGGCGGCGGCTCCAGCATCGACACCGCCAAGGCCGTCAACCTGCTGAGCACCAACCCCGGCGAGCTGATGGACTACATCAACGCGCCGGTGGGCAGGGCGCTGGCGCCCGCGAACCCGCTGGGGCCGCTGGTCGCGGTTCCCACCACCACCGGAACCGGCGCGGAGAGCACCACCATCTGTGTGCTCGACGTCCTGGAACTGAAGGTCAAGACCGGCATCAGCCACGCCCGCCTGCGGCCCACGCTCGCGGTCATCGACCCGGACCTGACCTTCACCCAGCCCGCCGGGGTGACCGCCGCCAGCGGCATGGACATCCTGTGCCACGCGCTGGAGAGCTACACGGCCCGCCCGTACGACACCTACCCGCACAAGCGCCCCGAGCAGCGCGTGCCGTACTGCGGCGCCAATCCCATCTCCGACGCGTGGTCGGAACGGGCGCTGCACCTGCTCGCGCAGTCCTTCCGCACCGCGGTCCGCGACGGCGACAATCCCCAGGCGCGTTCCGACATGGCGCTGGCGGCAACCTTCGCCGGCCTCGGATTCGGCAACGCGGGCGTCCACATCCCCCACGCCAACGCCTACCCGATCGCCGGACGGGTGAAGGACTTCCACCCCGCCGGCTACCCCGCACACGAGCCGATGGTGCCCCACGGCATGGCGGTCTCGCTCACCGCGCCGGAGGCGTTCCGCTTCACCTTCTCCGCCCGGCCCGAGCGGCATCTGCGGGCCGCGGAACTCCTCGCCCCGGGGATGGAACGCCCCGCCGACCCCGCCGAGTATCTGCCCACCGCGATCGAGCAGTTGATGCGCGACATCGGCATGCCCAACGGCATCGGCGGTGTCGGCTACGGCGAGGGAGACATCCCGGCGCTGGTGGAAGGCGCCATGAAGCAGCAGCGACTGCTGTCCACCGCCCCGCGCACGGTCACCGAGGACGACGTGGCCGGCATCCTCGACCGCTCTCTGACGCTCTGGTGATGTGAGGGACCCCATGGCCATCTATGAACTCGCCTGCGAGACCGGACACCGCTTCGAGGTGATCCAGTCGTACACCGCACCGCTGCCGAGCTGCCCGGAGTGCGGCGGCGCCACCCGCAAGATACCCAGCAGCTTCGCCCTGGGTGGCGCCGCCACCGTGCCACCGCCGCCGGAGCGGATGCCGCAGACCTGGAAGGGAACGTATCGCGGCGACCGTGACTACGTCACCGACCTGCGGCGCACGGCCGAATCCCGGCAGAAGCTGGAGGACAAGTACCCCGAACTCGCCGGCGACCGGCGGCCGATCGTCGCTCACGAAGGCAGATACGAGGGAGCCCCGCTGCGCGCGGGCGACACACCATCCGCTCCCTCCGAGGGGGCCGGGCACGGCCACTCTCACGGGCACTCGCATGCACACGGCCATGACCATGGCCACGCTCACGGGAGCGCCAAGAGCCGCCCCGCAGCAGGCGACTGAGCCCTCGGCGGACCGATCCCGAAAGCGGACACGGATACATGGTTAGGGTTACCTGACTTCGATGCGTGTCGGGTTCGATGGAGGTCTCATGGGCAGCGGGAACGACGGGCTGACGCCGATCCGTGACGTGGCCGACCACTTCGGCCTGCCGCTCTCGACGCTCCACTACTGGGAGCGGCGGGAGTTGGTCGCGCCGACCCGGCGGGCGGGGCAGCGGTGGTACGACACCGAGCAGCTCTACCGGGTGGCGCTGATCAAGCAGTGGCGTACGACCGGGCTGATCGGCGTGGAGCACATCGCCGAGATGCTCGGCGACGGGCCGGGTCGGCGGGAGGCCGTGCCCGAGCTGATCGCCGAGTGCGAGCGGCGGCGGGCGGAGCTGGACGAGGCGCTCGACTATCTGAACCGTCTGCACGCCTGCCGGTAGAGGGTGGCCCCGAGCGCTGCCCGGGATTCCGCGCCCTCGTCAGCCTGCCCGGCGAGGACTCCCCGCCGGGCGATGCCGCCTCCAGCGGTGGTGCGGTCGGCGACCGCGTGGAGGGTCAGAACCCGCGCGGGATCAGGAGCGGCGCGGCGGCCGCCGCGGCCGCCAGGCAACCGGCCGACACGGCGAACGCGGCGGTGTAACCGGCGGCCAGTGCCAGCGTGCTCAGCACGGCCGGCCCGAGTGCCCCGCTGGTCTGCCGTACGGTGTTCAGGAGCCCGGCGGCCAGGCCGCTGCGGTCGGGCGGCAGGCCGCCGGTGGCCGCCACCGTGATCGGTGTGAACGCCGCGGCCGTCCCGAACCCGAAGACAGCGCCCGGGATCAGAACCGAGACCGTGTACGAGGCGTGCAGACCCGTGCCCGCGGCCACCCCGGCGAAGCCACGGCGCCCAGCGCACAGCACAGCATGGCGGCGCGGCGGGCTCCGATCCGTACCGCCAGGGGCCAAACGATCCGGAGCAGGCCATGGCCAGGACCGCGCGGGGACGGGCGCCGGTGGGTGCCGCAGATGGAAATTCGGGTACGGATTCGGCTGGGCATTCCGGTGTGGCCCGTGCGGGGCGCGATCGCATCTCTCGCTCCGAGTGAATGCGGTGACGACGCGATCAGCGTGCTGGCTCAACCGCGGTTGAGGGCAAGCGACTCCGCAGGGTGCCGGTGGCCGCTTTCTGTGAGTTTTCTGAGAGTTCCCAGCCAGCCGGCTGCCGTGGCCTGCCGGTTTCCGTCGTACGGGACTCGCGGTTCACATGGCGCACTCACACTCGCGCAGATCAGGCCCAGAAGAGCGGATCACTGTGAGGTGGAGCCCTTGGATCCGGCCGACCCACTACACCGGTTGTCCTTCGCGGAAGCAGACGACTGTCCCCGATGCGGCGGCGGTGTGGAGCGCTTCAAGGCTGCCCGCATGCCCGGCGAGTGGCGTGTCCGCCAGCTCGTTCAGGCTGAAGACGGCGTACCGATCGTGCTCAGGACTCAGGCTGATCGAGGTTCCGTCTGAGAGGGTTCCACCGTAGAAGAAGCAGTCGAGGACCGGTCCGGTGCCTCCGACGTCCGCTCGGTGGTCGATGCCG
Organism: Streptomyces violaceusniger Tu 4113; assembly: GCF_000147815.2. Classification (NCBI taxonomy): domain Bacteria; kingdom Bacillati; phylum Actinomycetota; class Actinomycetes; order Kitasatosporales; family Streptomycetaceae; genus Streptomyces; species Streptomyces violaceusniger. The sequence goes on from NC_015957.1 coordinate 6,962,962, forward strand.
ATCAGCCTCGGGATGGGGCTCAGTTCGACGCCGGTCTCCTCATGCGTCTCCCGCCATGCCGCCGTCCACGGGTCTTCGCCGTGCTCAAGCATTCCGCCCGGCAGCCACCAGTCTCCGGCATTCGGCTGGCCGGGGCCGTAGCGCAACAGGAGAACCCCGCCCTGGCGGTCGAGAAGTACGACGCAGGAGGCGATGAGTGCCTGGGGCTGAGTCTTGACCCACTCCTCACGGGGCACCCAGGCGGCGACGGGCATACCTTCCGTGCGGGGCTGATGCGGCGGTGGTGTGGCGTCTTCCATGGTCACTCCCAATCGGCGGTCTCGGCCGCCAGTAGTCGGGCGCGCGCGTCACTATGAACATCCACCATCCGCAGAGCCCTCAACCACCTGAACATCCCTCCCGCGCCCCGACGGCTGACGGCTGACGGCTGACGGCTGACGGCTGACGGCTGACGGCTATGGCGTGGCGACACTCCCTGCGGAGCAATCGTCAAGGTGCTGGATCGGGTGAGCTGAAGTGGTCGAGCACACGCGGCTCAGCCGTGTGTGCGCCGCCGGTAGTAGTGCACGGTGACGACGGCCAGCAGCGGCCCCCACGCCACCAACGGCACGTAGCAGACGTTCATCAGCCACTCCCCCCACCGCGTGATCTCCATGTCGGCGTGCAGCGTGGTCCACATGAACAGCACACCGTAGATCGTGCAGGCGAGTGCCCCCAGCGCCGCGGGCACGACTGCGGCGTATACGGGGATACGGCGGCCTCGCAGACCCGGGATCCAGCCCGGCCACACCTCGCCCCATGGCCGCACCAGCCCCAGCGTCAGAAAGGCCAGGGCTTCCTGGAAGGCGGACAGCAACGGCACGACGAGATACCCCCAGCCGGGGATGAGCATCGAGTCGTACTCGGACTCGGCGAGCCCCAGCGGAACGCCGAGCACCACGGCGAGCCGCCAGAGCGCGGACGGCGCGGATGCCCATAAGGCCGCGGCCGCCACGCGCCTGGCCCACGAGGGGACAGGCGCGGCGGTCATGAGGTGCGAGGGGGCGGGTGGCGACAGGCTGATGGACATGACGGCGGCTCCCGTGTGCGCGCTTGGTCCGACACCCCGGAGATTGCCACGCACCGTCCCACGGCCACATCCATCCGGAGAACGCGACGGCGTACGTCTCGGGGCGCACGGGCGAAGGCGGGAGTCAGACCTTGGGACCACTATCTGTCGTGAGGCGGCGTCAGCGAGCCAGGACGGTGACGGTCCACCCAGCCTTCCCGGGAAGGAGAACAGGTTCCGGCCGTCCGGTCACTCTGCCACCACCGCGGGCCCCTTCCCGGCTGCCGCGTCGAAGATGCCACCGCTGCGGATCGCCCACTCCTGGTAGAAGGCGGGGACATCGATCGAGACCATGACTGATCCTCCTCAGAACACGTGAACTGCGGCTGCGTTCCAGCCGCGCCCTGCGAGTCTCAGGCCCTCACATCAGTGTGAAGGTCAAGCGGGAGCGTGAGCGCAGTACCGCCCGCTCGTCCGGCGGGGGCGAGGTCCCCTACCGCTGGGGTCGGGACCGGTCCCGACGCGGGTCCTTACGGTGGCGGCATGGTTCGAATGACGCGCCGCGGCGTGCTGGTCGGTGTGGCGGCCTTGGTGCTGGCGCTGGCCGGTTTCGGCGCGTATCTGTTGTGGCCCGCCCCCACTCTTGACGCCGGCGACGTTGACGCGGTGCTGCCGACCAAGCGTGACCTGCCCGGGTTCATCCCGCACGACGGGCTCACCGGGTCCCTGTCGGTGCCGACCGGCAACAAGGACGGCAGATCCGTGCTGGCCGGCGCCGACCTGGAGAAGCAGTGCCGGAAGTGGCGCAAGGAAGGGGGCGGCTGGGCGTGCCGACACCTCCACGGGGCGGGCATGGTCGTGCTCGAGCGGTCGGAGAACGTGTTCTTCCGGGTCAAGTCCGATGTCCTCGCCTACGACGACGAGGACGCGGCGAAGGCAGCCTGGAACGGACTGGTGGCTGCCAACCGCGACGCGATCGACAAGATCCCAGCCGCCAAGGAGCACTCGTCCGATCTGGGGGATGCGGGCCGGTCCTTCGAGGCCCCGGGCGTTACGGTCCTGGCGATCCGGATCGAGACGGTCGTCGTGGAGGCCATCGTCTGGGACGGGAGCGACCAGGTGAGCAAGGAGGACGAGGACGCGATGGTGAAGAAGTGGCCCACGCTGCAGCTCTCGAAGATCGAGGAGCGGCTCGGCTGATCAGCGGTGGCGCGTGCAGCGACCGCGGCGGTACCGGTCGTCGGCACGACCGACGGCCTTGACGGGAAGAGTGGCGACATGGACGAGCGGACGGCCCACCCTCCGGGCGAGAACGTCCCCTCCGGCGCCGGTTCGGGCTCCGGCGACGGCTCCGGCTCCGGCTCCGGCTCCGGCTCCGGGGAGCATGAGGGCGAGTGGCTACGGGCCGAGCGCGATCGCCTCCGGGAGGAGGTCGCCCAGCTCAGGCTCCAAGTGGAGGAGCAACGGGCCGCCGCCGGAGCCGACTTGCCCGGCCCCGCCCCTGAGGAGGCGGTGGCCGGGGGTGCGGGGAAAGCAGCGGATGGCGTACTCGCCGCCCGCGTACCCCAGCAGCCGCCAACCCTGGCCGCTCCGTACGCCCCGTCCGCCCCTCCGGGTTCGGCCCCTCCCTCCGCGCAGCCGCGCGGTACGGGGATTTCCCGCCGCGGCCTGCTCATCGCCGGTGGGGCCGCCGTGGTCGCCGCGGGCACAACCACCGCCGCGCTCCTGGCTCTTGACGACGGCTCTTCCTCCTCCCCCCGCGCCCGCCCCCGGCCCGTGACGAGCATTCCCGCCCACCCCACGATCCGCCGCATCGCCACCCTCAGGGGCCACACCGGCACCGTCGGCGGGTTGTGGTTCAGCCCGGACGGGCAGACTCTGGCCTCCAGCGAGGCCGACGTGGGGAACCTCCAGTTGTGGGACGTCCGTACTCACCGGCGGATCCACGCGCCGCTGACCTCGGCCCTCGCCGCCTTCCAGTCCGCGGCGATCAGCCCGGACGGCGGGACGCTCGTCACCGGCGGTGCGGACAGGGCGCAGTTCTGGCAGCTACCGTCCCTCCGCCAAAGCGGCAGGTCACTGGAGCTGTCGGACCACACGCTACGGCCGTTCGAGGTGGTCGCCCTCAGCCCGGACGGCAGGACGCTGGCCACGGGTGGCACGGACGGCGAGGACCTGTGGCTGTGGGACGTGGCGTCGCGCAGACAGCGGGGCAAGGTGCTGACCGGACACGAGGGCGGTGTCGATGGCCTGTTGTTCAGTCCGGACGGCGCGACCCTGGCCGTGAGCAGCCATGTCGGCGACGGGGTCGTGCGGTTGTGGGACGTGGCGTCCCACAGACGACGCGGCGAGACACTGACCGGACACCAGGGTGGTGTCGGCGCCATGGTGTTCAGCCCGGACAGCACGACGCTGGTGGTGAGCGCGAGTGTGGGCGCCGATGGCCTCGTACGGCTGTGGGACACGGCCACCGGCACCCCGCGCGGCGAGCCGCTGCGCGCCCGCACCGTCGGTGTCAGCGCGCTGGCCTACAGCGGGGACGGCAAAACCATCGTCACGCTCGGCTTCTACAGCGGGCTCACCTTGCGTTTCTGGGACGCGGCCACGCACAAGGAACGCGCGAAGCCCCTGGAGCTCGCCCGCCTGTCCCAGCCCACGGCCTTCACGGCGGATGGTCTGACCCTGGCCACCGGCAGCTATGAGGACCATGGCATCCGGCTCTGGCGGATCGAGTAGACGCCGGTCGCCCGGTCTCGCGGTCTCGCGGTCTCGCGGTCTCGCGGTCTCGCGGTCTCGCGGCAAGCACATCACAGGGAGTGGAACAGGGAATGGCGGTAGCGGGCATGGACGAGCGAGAACCCTCGCCGGAGGACGGACGCGGCGCCGCATCCAGTACGGGGCGAACCGGGCCGGACGGGACGACGGAAGCGAACGCCGACGCCGAGGAACTCAGCCAACTCCGCGCCGAACGCGACCATTTGCTGGCCGAACGCGAACGCCTCCGCCACGAGCTGAACGGACCGCCCTCGCACCCACCGAGGATCCCGCCGGAGCCCCCGCCCCACTTCCCCGCCACTCCCGACGCGCCGCTCCAGGAGGCGGACGCCCCGCCACCCTCACGGCGCCGTCTGCTCGTCGGCGCGGGCGCGGCCGTCGTGATGGCCGCCGTGGCCGTACCCACCGCCATCGCGCTCCTCGACGACGACACGGACGACGCGAAGGACACCGCCCGCGCCAAGCCCGGCACGCACACCTCCGGCGACCCGTCCCCCACGCCCGCGCGGACACCCCCGCCCGTCGCCATCCCCGCCGATCCCGGGCTGCGCCCGCTGGCGACGCTCAAGGGACACCGGGGCGACATCGGCACGCTGCGCTTCAGCCCGGATGGGAAGACCCTCGCCTCCAGCGAAGCCCACGACGGTGTGCTGCGGCTGTGGGACGTGGCCACCCGCAAGCAGCGGGCGAAAGCCCTACTCTCCTCGCTCGTCGTCTTCAAGGGCGTGGCCTTCAGCCCGGACGGCCGGACGGTGGCGACCGGCCACGAGAGCAGGGCCCAGTTCTGGGACGCCACCACCCTGCGCCCGCGCGGCAAGGAGATCGCGAAACACGAGGACCCCTTCCTGTCCTTCGAGACGATCGCCTTCAGTCCGGACGGCACGATCTTTGCCACCAGCGGCTTCATCGACCAGGAGATCCGGTTCTACGACGCGGCCACCCATCGGCAGAAGGCCACGCCCCTGGAGTCGAAAGGCGCCGACAAGCTGGTGTTCAGCCCGGACGGGAAGACCCTCGCCGGCGTGGACGAGTCCGGCATGGACGGCGTGCGGCTATGGGATGTGGCCACCCGCACGCAACGCCCGAAACCGCCGAACGACTTCTTCGGCGGCTCCAACCACATGGCCTTCAGCCCGGACAGCACCACCCTGGCCGTCGCAGGCAGCTCCAACGACGTCCGCTTCTTCGACCCGCTCACCGGCAAGGAGCGCGGCGGGCCCCTCGACAGCCACGTCGGCTCCGTCACCGGTCTGGCCTATGCCACGGACGGCAAGAGCGTCCTCACCGCCGACTACTCGGGCCTGCACGTGTGGGACGCCGCCACCCGCAAACGCCGAGCCACCATCTCCGTCCCCGGAGCCACGTCCATCGCCCAACTCGCCTTCAGCCCCGACGGCCGCACGCTGGCCACCCTCGGCTTCCAGGACAAGACGATCCACCTGTGGCGTCTGGAGTAGCCCCGGTCCGGAGTGGCCCTGTGTGCCGCGGGCCGCCCAACTCGTGCCTCGCGAAGGCGGCTTGGCATCACCGCGCCCGGCATCAGTCCTGGCCGTCCACCAAACGGCTCTCCTGCCACCGCTGCACCGCCGTGTGCACGGCCTCTTCGTCTTCGACGGCATGGGCACCGGACGCGCCCGCGGCACCGAGAATCAACTCACCGTCGGTGACCAGAACACCGCCGGCCCACGGGACGAAGTCGCCGCCGTAGAGGTGCTGGATGCTGTCGACGATGCTCCCGGGGAGGTCGATCCGGCCGGAGGACTTCAGCGCGAGCAACGCGGTACGCGCCTTGGACACGGCAATGCGGCTGGTCATCGGCATACCGCCATCGGCTCGCCGCAGGGCGATCACCTCTCCGGCAACGTCGACAACGGCCACGGCCAGCGGAGGGAAACCTCGCTCCGCACCGACCGCCAACGCGGCTTGTACCAACCCATCCGCATCGGCCAGCTTCAGCCCAGGAAGGCGCGGAGTATCAGACATGGATGCGAAATTATCGGTGAGATCCCCGGCAGTCAAAAGCAACCAGGCGCCTCACGCGGGCGGGAACCGACCGCGGCGACCTGGTGCGGGACCTCGAAATTGGACCGTACCATTGACACTCACTGGTCTAGTCCTGTTTTCTCGTGGGCGCGCAGCCTCCCCCCACGCCGTCCGATCATCCCGTCCCACCTCGGTTCGGCTCCGCCTTCCCCCCACACCAAGGAGCGGTCCCCATGAGCCTCCGTTTCCCCTTGAGCAAGAGGGTTCTGACCGGCATGTGCGTCTCTGTCGCCACGGCCGGACTGCTCGCCACGGTCACGGCGACGACCGCCGACGCGGGTACCACCTCCGCCACCGCGAAGGCGGCACTCCCCGAGCACGCGCTCGTGGGCTATCTGCACTCGAGCTTCGCCAACGGCTCCGGATACACCCGAATGGCCGATGTCCCCGACAGCTGGGACATCATCGACCTGGCCTTCGGCGAACCCACCTCCACCACCTCCGGCGACATCCGCTTCAGCCTCTGCCCGCAGACCGAGTGCTCGAACGTCGAGTCGGAGGACGAGTTCAAGGCCGCCATCAAGGCCAAGCAGGCCGCAGGCAAGAAGGTGCTGATATCCATCGGCGGGCAGAACGGCCAGGTGCAGCTCACCACCACCGCCGCCCGTGACAAGTTCGTCGAGTCGGTCGGCGCGATCATCGACAAGTACGGACTGGACGGCCTGGACATCGACTTCGAGGGCCACTCGCTGTCGCTGGACGACGGCGACACCGACTTCAAGAACCCGAAGACCCCCGCGATCGTCAATCTGATCTCGGCCGTGAAGTCGCTCAAGGCGAAGTACGGATCCGACTTCACCCTCACCATGGCCCCGGAAACGTTCTTCGTGCAGCTCGGCTACCAGTTCTACGGGTCGGGCCCCTTCGGCGGCCAGGACCCGCGCGCCGGGGCGTATCTCCCGGTCATTCACGCACTGCGGGACGACCTCACCCTGCTGCACGTCCAGGACTACAACTCCGGACCGATCATGGGGCTCGACAACCAGTTCCACACCATGGGCAGCGCCGACTTCCACATCGCGATGACCGACATGCTGCTCACCGGCTTCCCCGTCGCGGGCGACACCAACAACGTGTTCCCGCCGCTGGACCCGTCCCAAGTGGCGATCGGCCTGCCCGCGAGCCCGAACGCGGGCAACGGCCACACCCAGCCCAGCGAAGTGACCAAGACCCTGAACTGCCTGACGAAGAAGACCGACTGCGGCGGCTACCAGCCCCATGGGAGCTGGCCCGCCCTGCGCGGGCTGATGGCCTGGTCGATCAACTGGGACAGCTTCAACGGCGGCGAGTTCGCGAAGAACTTCGACGCCTACTACGGCGGCTGAAGCCGTATCCGACACTTCACGGTGTGGGGCATGGGGCCGCCGGGATCGGCCCCGCGCCCCACACCGGTTGCGGGGCATGTCCGTGAGACGCGTGTTTCCGCAGGCCATGGGCGGGGACCCACCCGGTGTGAGCCGAGAACGCGGCAAGGCCACCAGCCCCACGCGGCTGCGCTTCGACGGATGGATCGCGGGCACCGGCACCTCCTCCGGGACGCGCATCGTGCTGGGTCACTGGGAGCGGTCGCCGTTCGGGCCGTTCAGCGATGTGATGCTCGATCGAGCCGACGGCGAACGGCTGCTGCTCGCTCCCACACCGGAGACCGCGGACTTCATCGCCCTCACCTACACCTTCGACGCGGTGCGCATCGTGCCGGTCCGCGTGCGCGTCGAGGCGGACACCTGGACCGTCACGGCCGGGCCACTGGACATGCGCTTCACCATGGGCCGACGAGGGCCCCTGGGACTTCTGCTGCGTGCCGTGCCCGGCGCACTCGCCCGCCGTCCGGCCTGGAGCGCGCTGCTGGACTTCCCCGCCCGCCTGCTGCTGTCCGGTGTGCGGACTCGCGGCAGCGCCGGGGGCGGTCGCCGTGAGTGGTACGGCGCGCGGGATCTGAGGCCGATCGACGCGGTGTCGGCGGTCTTCGAGGGCGCCGACCTCGGCGCGCCGGCGCCCGTCGAACCCCCGGTGCGCTTCGGGTTCGGTTCGGTGCCCCGGAGGCCCAGCGTCACCCGGATCACCACGACGGTGGCATGGGGCCGGGGCGGGGGCGACGGGCCCCTCGGACCCGGAGCCTGAGCGCCTCGCAGAGAGCCGCAGGTTGGCTACGGGGTGTCGACCGAGGCCGTCGTGGAGGGGCCCGCGTCGAGTCCGGTGAGGAAGGCGGCGAGGACGCGGCGCAGGCGGGGTTCCACCTCGACGACGGCGTGGCCGAGCCGGGGGTCGGTCTCGTAGAGCTCCCGCAGGCGCGGGCCGGGGGTGGCCATCTGCCACAGGGCCCCGGCCATGCTGGTCGCCGCGGCGATCAGGTCGACGGTCTGCGACTCGGTCAGCCCGAGCAGTCGTCGCAGTTCACCGTCGATCAGCTCGATCTCCTTGAACGTCCCCAGCTTGAAGGCGCGCACCGAGTCGATCGAGACATTGCGCTCAAGGTTCAATGGCGCCTGTGCCAGCAGGTCGCAGAACATCGGGCGAGCCGCCAGCGTGGCGGCGACCACCTCGGCGACCTCCGTGGGCGTGGCGTGTGCCCTCCGTTCGAGATCGCCGCGCAGGTCGGCGGACCACTGCCGCCAGCCTTCCGCGGTGAGCAGCAGGAAGATCTGCTCCCTCGTCTCGAAGTAGCGGAGCAGGGCCGACTTGTGCATCCCGACGGCCGCGGCGATGTCGGTGAGGGTGACGTCCCGGACCCCGCGCCGGCGGCCGAGCGTACGGGCCGCGTCCAGGATCGCCTCTTCCCGCGCCTGCTTGGCCTGGGTACTGCGGGCACGTTGGAAGGCAGGCGTCGTCATGCCTCACATCATAGGAACCCGTAAGGCAACGGCGTTGCATTATTAAGAGAACGGTGTTGTACTAACGGCATGAAGCAACAGGTCTGGTTCATCACCGGTTCATCCCGCGGCCTCGGCCGCGCCCTGGTCACCGCCGCCCTCGAGGCCGGCGATCACGTCGTGGCCACCGCCCGCGACCCCAAGGCCCTCGCGGAGGCATTCAGCGAGTACGGCGACCGCGTCCATCCCGTCGCGCTGGACGTCACGCGTCCGGAAGCGGCGCAGGAGGCCGTCGAGGCGGCGCTCGCCCGCTTCGGCCGCATCGACGTACTCGTGAACAACGCGGGATACGCGAATGTGTCACCCATCGAGACATCGGACGACGACGACTTCCGCGCCCAGTTCGAGACGAACTTCTGGGGCGTCTACAACGTCACCAAGGCCGCGCTCCCCACTCTGCGCCGACAGGGAGCCGGCACCGTCGTGCAGATCTCCTCGATCGGCGGGCGGGTCGGCGGATCGCCGGGCATCGCCTCCTACCAGGCGGCCAAGTTCGCGGTCGACGGCTTCAGCCGGACCCTCGCCGTGGAGACCGCACCGTTCGGCGTGCGCGTCATGGTCGTCGAACCGAGCGGCTTCGCCACCGACTGGGCCGGTTCCTCCATGACGGTCCACCCCATCCCCGACGCCTACGACGAGACCGTCGGGGCGATGAACCGGCTGGTGCGGCAGAGCACAACAGGAGCGGCCGGGGACCCTCGGCGCGCCGCCGAGATCATCGTGCGCACCGTCCACCGCGACCAGGTCCCGAGCCATCTCCCGCTGGGCGTGAACGCGACGACCATGGCGCGGGACTACTCCCAGCACCAACTCGCCGAGGCGACCGCCTGGGAGCAGGTCAGCCGCTCGGCCGACTTCGGCGAGCCCTACCCCGCACAGCTCCCGCCCGAAGGCACGGCCGACTAGAGCCTCTTGGGAGCGTGCCGGTCACACTACGTGTTGCGGGCTGCGACCAGCACGACGGGCGCCCGCCCGCGCGGTCGCCCGGTCAACGGTCGTCCTGGCCCACCGGGCCGAGGAGCCCCGCCACGAGTTCGCGGGCGTAGGCGGCGTCGAGTCCGGCGGGGCGGAAGAGAATGCGGTACATCAGCGGGGCGACGACACGGTCGATGACCGTCTCGACCTCGGGGATGTCGTCCCCGCGTTCGGTCGCGCGGGCCAGGATGAGGTCGACCTGGTCGGCGGCGTAGGCCGAGCACTGGCCGGCGTTGGTGCCGTCGGGGTCGCCGAGCAGGGCGTCGCGGATGTAGGCACGGCCGGCGGGGGAGGCCATCTCGTCGAGGAACTGCTCGGCCCAGGCCGCCAGGTCGGACGCCAGGGCGCCGTGGTCCTTGGGTGCGGTGTCGGGCCGCAGCCGCTCGACCGCCACGTCCGAGAGCAGTTCCGTGAGGTCTCCCCAGCGGCGGTAGATCGTGGAGGGGGTGACCCCGGCGCGCTGGGCGACCAGCGGCACGGTCAGGGCGTCGCGGCCCACCTCCGCTTCGAGTTCGCGTACGGCGGTGTGCACCGATGCCTGGACCCGGGCGCTGCGCCCGCCGGGGCGCACCATCTGCCTGCTCATCCCTCCACCTTAAAGCAAATTCCTTGCTTCTAGACAGCGGTGCGCCCCGGGCCGCGCGCCCCAGGCCGTCGTCAGGCCGCGGGTGCGAGCACGCGGGCCGGCTGGGACTGCTCGTAGGCGTGGCCGACCCGCAGGAGCATGTTCTCCCCGAGGGGCCGCCCCAGCAGCTGCATGCCGATCGGCAGGCCCGCCGCGTCGTGGCCGACCGGGACGGACAGTGACGGCACTCCGGTGAGGTTGGCGGGGGCCGAGAGGCGTACGTAGGCGTCGGAGACGGCTTCGACGGTGCCGTCCGCCCAGGTGATCGTCTCCTGGTCGGCCTTCGCCGCGGTCGCCGGGACCGTCGGGGCGGCGATGACGTCGACGTCGGCCAGCACGCGCGCCCACTCCTGGCGCATCAGTGTCCGGGAGCGCTGGGCGCGCAGATAGTCCCCGGCGGGCATCAGTTCCCCGGCTTCGAGCAGGGTGCGCACGTCCACCTGGTACAGCTCGGGCACCGCGCGCAGGGTGCGCTCGTGGTAGGCGGTGGCCTCCGGCACCATCAGGCCCCACTGAGTGGCCTGGATATAGCGGGTCATGGGGATCTCGACCTCGACCAGCGTTGCGCCGAGGGCCTGAAGCCGGTCGACGGCCTGCCGGACCGCCGCTTCCACCTCCGTATCGACGTGCTCGAAGTAGTGGTTGCGCGGCACGCCGACGCGCAGTCCGGTCAGGTCCTCGCCCGCGCCGGGCCGGTAGTCCTGCGCGGGGGCGGCCAGGGAGGCGGGGTCGCGGGGGTCGTGTCCGGCCAGGGCCGCCAGGACCAGGGCCTGGTCCTCGACGGTGCGGGTCAGGGGGCCGACGTGGTCCAGCGACCAGGACAGGGAGGTGACGCCGTGGCGGGGGACGAGGCCATAGGTCGGCTTGAGGCCGACGACCCCGTTGAGCGCGGCGGGGACGCGGATGGATCCGCCGGTGTCGGTGCCCAGCGCGAAGGTCGCGGCGCCCGCGGCGACGGCCACGGCGGATCCGCCGCTGGAGCCGCCTGCGACCCGGCCGGCGTCCCAGGCGTTGCGGGTCTGCGGGGTGGTCAGCCCGTAGGCGAACTCATGGGTGTGGGTCTTGCCGACCAGGACCGCGCCGGCCGCGCCGAGGCGCGCGGCGACCGTGCTGTCCGCCTGAGCGCGGTGGTCGGCGCGGACCCGGGAGCTGGCGGTGGTGGCCACGCCGGCGACGTCGATCAGGTCCTTCAGCCCCATGGGGATGCCGTGCAGCGGGCCGCGCGAGCGGCCGGCGGCGAGGTCGTCCGCGGCCTTGCGTGCCGCGTGGCGCGCCTGCTCGGCGGTCACCGTGGCGTAGGCGTTCAGGTGGGGTTCCAGCCGCTCGACGCGTTCCAGGACGGAGTCCACCAGCTCGACCGGGGACAGCTCTCCGGCCCGGATCGCGGCGGCGGCCGCGGTGAGGGACAGTTCATACGGCTGCATCGTGCTGCTCCTCTCGCGCCCGGTAGGCGGGGGCGGGCGGGGTGTCGCCGAAGTCGAGTTCGCGCAGGACGGCGACGACCGAGTGGATGTGATTGGCGGTGGCCGCCGCCGCGGCGTGGCGCTCGGGCGGCAGTGGGAGCCCGGCCCGGGCGGCCCAGCGGGCCGCTTCCGGAGGGGTGAGTTCAGCAGCGGACATGGTGTCTCCCTCATGGGCCGGAGAGGCGGAGCGACCCCGGGAGGCGTGACCCCGGCGATCCTCGGCAACCCCGAACAAAAGCTAACGGCTTGCGTTAGCAGACTGTAGGACCTACAGTCCCTTAAAGCAAATGCGTCGCTTTTAACGGGAAGGAGTCCCATGTCCAGCGCCACCTCCGGCGCCCCCGCGCAGTGCCCCTACACAGTCGCCCTCGTCCGCGAGACCACGGCCAACCGCACCGTCCCCCTCCGCGAGACCACGGCCAACCGCACCGCGCCCCTCGTCCTCTACGCGTCGGTCCTCACCACCCTCCTGGCCGCGTCCAGCGCCCCCACCCCGCTGTACCCGCTCTACCAGGACCAGTGGGGCCTGTCGGCGCTCACCATCACGGTGGTCTTCAGCGCCTACTCCCTGACCCTGCTGCTGGCCCTGCTCACCGTCGGAGCCCTCTCCGACCACCTGGGACGGCGCCCCGTCCTGGTGGGCGCGCTGGTCCTGGCGGCCGCGTCCATGGTGCTGCTGGCCACGGCGGACGGCGCCGGACCGCTGATCGCCGCCCGGGTCCTGCAAGGTGCGGCCACCGGCGCGGCCACCAGCGCCTCGGGCGCGGCGCTCCTCGACCTCGACGACCCGCTGCGCCCCGGCAGATCGGCCCTGACCAACAGCATCACCCCGGTGGCCGGCATGGCCGGCGGCGTGCTCGTCTCGACCCTCCTCATCCCCCTCTCCCCCGCCCCCACGGTCACCGTCTACCTGCTGCTGGCCGCGCTGTTCGTGGCGCAGGCGGCCGCGGTCACCTTCACCGCGGAGACCGGGCGGCGGCGCCCCGGCGCGCTGCGGTCGCTGCTCCCGCGGCTCGGCGTCCCGCCCTCGGCCCGCCGCGCGCTGCTGACCGTCGGCACGGGTGTCGTCGCCGTCTGGGCGCTCGGCGGTCTCTACTCCTCCCTGGGGCCCGCGCTCGTACGCCTCGTGGCCCCCGGCACTCCCCGTCCGGCGGGCGGCATGGTGTTCTTCACCGTCAGCGCCGCCGCCGCGCTCACCGTATGGACACTGCGGCGTACGGCGCCGACCACCGCCGCCACCGGCGGATCCCTGGCCGTCATCCCCTCCGCCGCCCTGAGCCTGGTCGCTCTGCACGGCGCCGGGCCGCTCGCCCTGTTCGGCGGCGCGGCCCTGGCGGGCATCGCCTTCGGCGCCGTCTCCCAGGGGGCGCTGCGGATGATGCTCGGCTCGCTCGACGAGCGGGACCGGGCCACCACCGTGGCCGCCTACTACGTCCTGAGCTATCTGGCGATGAGCCTGCCCGCCATCGCCGCGGGCGCCGCCACCCAGCACTACGGGCTCCGCACCGCCGCCTACGCCTACGCCATCGGCGCCGCCGTCCTCGCCGCCGCGGCGGTGGCGGCACTCACCGCGTCACGGCGCCACGCCGCGCCCCGGACCACCAGCGCCCTCCACCGCTAGAGATCAAGCCCGCCCGCCAGAGATCAAGGAAACGACGGACCATGCGCACAGCACACAGCATCGACATCCCCTTCTGGACCGTGGGCGACATCGCCGTCCACCGCATCGACGAGGTGCTCCTGCCGCCGCAGACCGGGCCGTGGCTGCTGCCCGACGCCACCACGGACGTGGTCACGCGAGAGGACTGGCTGCGCCCGGACTTCGCCGACCAGGAGGGCATCCTGCGCATCGACAGCCACAGCTTCGCCTTCGAGGTGAGCGGGCTGAAGGTGCTCGTCGACACCGGCATCGGCAACGGCAAGACGCGGGCCAACCCCGCCTGGCACGACCTGCACACCGACTACCCGGAGCGGCTGGCCGCCGCCGGATTCCCCCCGGAATCCATCGACTTGGTGATCCTCACCCATCTGCACACCGACCACGTCGGCTGGAACACCCACGAGGTGGACGGCGCATGGGTGCCCACCTTCCCCCATGCGCGCTACCTCACCTCCCGCGCCGAACGGGACTTCTGGGCGGGCTACGACATGGACGAACCGCGCGCGCAGATGTTCCGTGACTCCGTGACCCCGATCGAGGAGGCAGGACTGCTCGATCTGGTCGACGTCCTGGCCGAGGGCACCGAGGTCGCCCCCGGGCTGCGGCTGATCCCCACGCCCGGCCACACCCCCGGCCATATCGCCCTCCAGCTCACCAGCCGCGACCAGACGGCGCTGATCACCGGCGACTGCATCCACCACCCCGTCCAGCTCGCCCATCCCACCATCGGCTCATGCGTCGACATCGCCCCCGAGCAGTCCGAGGCCACCCGCCGCGAACTCCTCGGCTCCCTCGCCGGTACGGACACGCTCCTGCTCGGCACCCACTTCCCGCCGCCCACCGCCGGCCGTGTGATCACCCACGAGAACACCTACCGGCTCTCGCCCGTACACCCGGATGCGCGGTGACCACGGGACGTACATCGAGCGCGGCCCACCCCATCCGGGCGCCCCATCAGGGCAGCTCCGGGCCGCGGTACTCGCTCATCGCGTCGATGAGCCAGCGCGCCAGATAGTCGGCGAACGAGGACCGGGGGAACAGCCGGTACGTCGGGGCACCGTCGACCTGCCAGAGCAGCGCCGCGACGGGCCCCACCGTGGTCGACACCGCGTGGCCGGGGCCGAAGGCCCGGGGGTGCAGGTCCAGCGGGCAGCCCTTCTCCAGCACCTGCCGAGCGGCGGGGCCGCTCAGCTCCAGCGTGGTGCGGTTCGCCGAAACGTCCACGACCGAGCCCGGATCCGCTCCGAGTGCCGCCCGCAACTCGGCGACCACGGCGGTCCCGTCAGCCTGAGAGAGCACGAGCCACTCGTCGGGTCCGAGCCAGAGAACCGTGTGGGAAGCCGAGGCGGTGGTGTGGCCGCACTGCCGTGGAAGTGGCGCCCCCAGGGACTTCTCGATGCGGTCGGCCGCTTCGGAGGCGGGGTCGACGCGCAGGTTCACCATCGTGCTGAACGGCCACTCGGTCAGCGTGACTCCGCGCGGGCCGGTGACGGTGGCGGTGTGCATCCGCTCCGTCAGATGTGCCAGGGGGCTGGTGCGCAGCGCCACCGGGCCCGCGCCAGCGTCTGCGCCTGCGCCTGCGCCTGCGCCTGCGGCATTCGTCGGCTCAGCCATCTCGCCTGGTCCCTTCGGGGTCGTAGAGGACGGTGTCGGCCACCAGGACGGGCACCAGGTCCTCGCCCACCGGGGCGAGGAGGGTCTCGCCGATCCGTGCTCGCCCGTCGGCGACGAGCGCGAGGGCGAAGGGGCGGCCGAGGGCCGGGCTGTGGTAGCTGGAGGTGACGTGGCCGAGCATCGGCACCGGCCCGGCCTCAGGGGTGAGGGGCACGTTCGGCGCGATGAGCTGGGTGCCCTCGGGCAGCCGGGTCCGCTGATCGCTCGGCAGCAGGCCGACCAACTGCTTGCGGTCGGTGCGGGAGGTGCCGGCGCGGGAGTACGAGCGGTTGCCGATGAAGTCCTTGCGCTTGGAGACCACCCAGGACATGCCCGCGTCCTGCGGGGTGACGGTGCCGTCGGTGTCCTGGCCGACGATGATGTACCCCTTCTCGGCCCGCAGGACGTGCATGGTCTCGGTGCCGTACGGGGTGATGTCGTACGGCCGGCCGATCGCGTACACCTCCTCCCAGACCGCCGGGCCGTACCACGCGGATACGTTGATCTCGTAGGCGAGTTCGCCGGAGAAGGAGATGCGGCAGATGCGGGCGGGGATGCCGGAGGCCAGGGTGGTCTCGCGGAAGGCCATGAACGGGAAGGTCTCGTTCGACAGGTCGATCTCGGGCGCGAGATGGGCCACGACCTCGCGCGACTGCGGGCCGACGACCGCGATCGTCGCCCACTGCTCGGTCACCGAGGTGCAGTGGACGTCGAGGCCGGGCCATTCGGTCTGCAGCCACTCCTCCAGCCAGTCCAGGACGGCGGCGGCGCCACCGGTCGTGGTGGTCGTGAAGTAGCGGGTCTCCTCGAGACGCAGCGTCACACCGTCGTCGAAGATCATCCCGTCGGGCTTGCACATCACGCCGTAGCGGGCCATACCGGGCTTCAGCTTCTTGAAGGCGTTGGTGTAGACGCGGTTGAGGAACTCACCGGCGTCCGCGCCCCAGATCTCGATCTTGCCGAGGGTGGAGGCGTCCATGAACGCCACCCCCTCACGGGCCGCCCGGCACTCGCGGGCCACGGCCGTGTCCATGTCCTCACCGGGCCGGGGGTAGTACCGGGGCCGCTTCCACTGCCCGACGTCCTCGAACACCGCCCCGTGGGCGACGTGCCAGGGGTGGATGGAGGTCGTGCGCTCCGGATCGAACAGCTCGCCGCGCTCACGCCCGGCGATGGCCGCGAAGGCCACCGGCGTGTACGGCGCCCGGTAGCCCGTGGTGCCGATCTGCCCGGGTGACGCGCCCGCGCCGAGCGCCTCGGCGATCACGCCGATCGCGTTGACGTTGGAGGTCTTGCCCTGGTCGCCCGCCGTGCCGAGCGAGGTGTAGCGCTTGATGTGCTCGACACTGCGCATACCGGCACCGGTGGACCGCCACACGTCGGCGACGGTGACATCGCGCTGCAGGTCGACGAAGTGGGTGTCCCAGATGGCGGGTTCTCCCTCGGGGCCGGTGCCGGTGCCGGGTGCGGGCACCAGCCACAGTGCGCGCACCGGGCCCGCCGCGGCGCGGGGCCGCGCGTCGCCGGACGGCGGTTCGGGCGAGGCCACCGGGAACCCGGCGTCCGTCGCGGCCCCCGCACCGGCCCGCGCCCCTTCGGCGAGGCAGCCGTCGAGGTCGTACGTCCCCCGGGCCGCGCCGACGATGCGCTGGTCCCGTACGGTGCCGTCGGAGACGAAGGCGACCAGGTCCTCGTCCCAGCGCAGCGTGCCCTGGCGCTGGCTGTGCAGGTGCACCACCGGGCTCCAGCCGCCCGAGACGGCGAGCAGGTCGCAGTCGAACCACTCTGTCTCACCGGTGAGTTGACCCTCGGCGTCGAGGGGCTGGACGGTGACACCGGTGAGCCGGTTCCCGCCCGCGGTGTCGACCACCGCACTGCCCGTCAGCACCCGCACCCCACTCGCCACGGCGACCTCGGCGGCCCGGCGGGACAGCTCGGGCCGCGCGTCCACGACGGCGGCGATGTCGATTCCGGCGGCGTGGAGATCGGCCACCGTGTCATAGGCGCTGTCATTCGTCGTGCTCACCACCGCCCGCGAACCCGGCGCCACCGCATACCGGTTCAGGTACGAGCGCACGGCCCCGGCGAGCATCACCCCGGGCCGGTCGTTGCCCGCGAAGACCAGCGGCCGCTCGTGGGCGCCGGTCGCCAGGACCACCTGGCGGGCCCGGATGTGCCACAGCCGCTGCCGCGAGACGCCTGTGGACGGCTCGGGAGCGTCGGCGCCGAGGTGGTCGGTGCGCCGCTCCAGGGCCAGTACGTAGTTGTCGTCGTAACTGCCGAACGCCGTGGTGCGCCGCAGGACGACGACCTCGGGGGCGGTGTCGAGGGCCGCGCGCACTTCGGCGACCCACTCCAGGGCGGTCTGCCCGCCGACCCGCTCGGTGCGCCCCGAGAGCAGCGAACCGCCGGGCTCGGGCTGGTCGTCGAGGAGGATCACCCGGGCCCCTGAGTCCGCGGCAGCGGCGGCGGCCGCGAGCCCGGCCGGTCCGGCGCCGACCACCAGGACATCGGTGTGGACGTACTTCTTGTCATAGCCGGCGGGGTCGGGACTCGGGTCGAGCCGCCCCATCCCGGACAGCGTCGTGGCGGACAGCCCGTCGTACAGCTCCGCCGTCGTGGCCGGCAGCATGCCCTCGGAGCACGGGCCGTCGATCTGCAACAGGGCGCTGGGCTCCTCGACACCCGCGGCGACGATGCCGCGCGGTCGGCCGCGGTAGATCGACGGGGCGGCCTCGACGCGCCCGTTCGCCAGCATCGCCGAGGCGACGGTGTCTCCGGGGTGCCCGGTCATCTCCCGGCCGTCGACGGTGAACCGCAGCACGGTGCCGCGGTCGACGCGGCCCCCGTGCGGGAGCCGGAATCGTTGGTCGGTCATCGGTTGCCTCCGGCCGGTTCGGCGGGCTGGTGGACATCCGCCCGGCCGGGCAGTTCGGGGCGGGGCTCGTCGAGCCGGTAGGCGGCCAGCACCTCGTAACTCACGGTGTCGCGCAGGACGTTGAACCAGCGGCGGCAGCCGGTGCCGTGCATCCACCGCTCGGCGAAGGGCCCCTTGGGGTTGTCGCGGTAGAAGACGTACGCGGCCCACTCCTCGTCGGTGAGGTCCGCGGGGTTTCCGGGGTAGGGGACGTGGGCCTGTCCCCCGTAGTGGTACTCGGTCTCGTCGCGAGGACCGCACCATGGGCAACTGATCAGCAGCACGATGTCCTCCTCAGTGGGCCACGGCCGCGGCGCCGTGTTCGTCGATCAACGCGCCCGTCGTAAAGCGTTCGAGGGCGAAGGGGGCGTTCAGCGGATGCGGCTCGCCGGTGGCGATGGTGTGGGCGAAGGTCCACCCGGCGGCCGGGGTGGCCTTGAACCCGCCGGTGCCCCAGCCGCAGTTGACGTAGAGGTTCTCGACGGGGGTGGTGCCGATGATCGGGGAGGCGTCCGGTGTGACATCGACGATGCCACCCCAGGTCCGCAGCACATGCGCACGGGCGAAGACGGGGAACAGCTCGACGGCGGCGGCCATCTGCCGCTCGATCACATGGAAGGAGCCGCGCTGTCCGTAGCCGTTGTAGGCGTCGACGCCCGCGCCCATCACCAGCTCGCCCTTGTGCGCCTGGGAGACGTACACGTGCACATGGTTGGACATCACCACGGTGGGGTGCACCGGTTCGTGCAGTTCGGAGACGAGCGCCTGGAGCGGATGGGACTGCACCGGCAGCCGCACGCCTGCCCGCTCGGCCAGCACGCTGCTGTGCCCGGCGGCCGCGAGACCGACCCGGCCGGCGAGGATGCGGCCGCGGCTGGTCTCGACGCCCACCACCCGGTCGCCGTCCTTGAGGAAGCCGGTGACCTCGCACCCCTGGATCAGATCCACGCCCATCTCGTCCGCCCGGCGGGCCAGCGCCCAGGCGACATGGTCGTGCTTGGCGATACCGGCCCGCGGCTGGAAGGTGGCGCCGAGGACCGGATAGCGGGTACGGGGCGAGACATTGAGGATGGGGCAGACCTTGGCGACCTCGTCCGGCTCCAGCCACTGGGCGTCGACTCCGTTGAGGCGATTGGCGTTGACGCGGCGCACGCCCTCGCGGACGTCCTGGAGGGTGTGTGCGAGGTTGAGGACGCCACGCTGGCTGAACAGGAAGTCGTAGTCCAGCTCCTCCGGGAGCCGCTCCCACAGCCCCAGCGCGTGCTCGTACATCGCCGCGCTCTCATCCCACAGGTAGTTCGAGCGGATGATCGTGGTGTTGCGTGCCATGTTGCCACCGGCCAGCCAGCCCTTCTCCAGGACGGCGACATTGGTGATGCCGTGGTTCCGGGCGAGGTAGTAGGCGGTGGCCAGGCCGTGGCCTCCCGCGCCGACGATGACCACGTCGTACGAGGAGCGCGGCTCGGGGGTGCGCCAGAGGAAGTCCGGGTGCTCCGGCAGCGGCGTGGCGGTCATGCCGCGTCTCCGTTCGGGCGGGGCTGGTGAGTCGGGTGAGTCGGGTGAGACAGCCGGGGATAGAGGGGGAAGGCGGTGGCGAGCTTTTCCACCCGGTCACGCAGCAGACCGGTGCGCTCGTCGCCCAGCCGCTCGTCCATCAAGGCCTGCGCGATGATGTCGGCGACCTCCCGGAACTCCGCCGTGCCGAAACCCCGGGTGGCCAGGGCCGGGGTGCCGATCCGCAGCCCGGAGGAGACCATCGGCGGACGGGGGTCGAACGGCACCGCGTTGCGGTTGACGGTGATACCGACGCGGTGCAGCCGGTCCTCGGCCTGCTGCCCGTCGAGGGCCGAGGCGCGCAGGTCGACCAGGACCAGATGGACCTCGGTGCCGCCGGTCAGCACCGTGATCCCGGCCTCGGCCACATCGTCGGCCAGCAGCCGTCCGGCGAGGATGCGGGCGCCGTCCAGGGTGCGCCGCTGGCGCTCGGCGAACTCCTCGCCCGCCGCCACCTTGAAGGCCACCGCCTTGGCCGCGATGACATGCTCCAACGGGCCGCCCTGCTGCCCCGGGAAGACCGCGGAGTTGATCTTCTTGGCCAGGTCGGCACGGCTGAGGATCACCCCGCCGCGCGGGCCGCCGAGGGTCTTGTGCGTGGTGGTCGTCACGACATCGGCGTACGGCACCGGGCTCGGGTGGAGGCCCGCGGCCACCAGCCCGGCGAAGTGCGCCATGTCCACCATCAGATACGCGCCCACCTCGTCGGCGATCCGCCGGAACGCGGCGAAGTCCAGCCGGCGGGGGTAGGCCGACCAGCCGGCGACGATCATCTTGGGCCGGTGGGCGAGCGCGAGCCGCTCGACCTCGTCCATGTCGATGCGCAGACCGGATTCGCGCACGTGGTACGGCACGACGTTGTACAGCTTGCCGGAGTAGTTGATGCGCATGCCGTGGGTCAGATGCCCGCCGTGCGCGAGGTCGAGGCCGAGGATCGTGTCGCCGGGCTGCAGCAGCGCGAACATCGCGGCGGCGTTGGCCTGGGCGCCCGAATGCGGCTGCACGTTCGCGGCCTCGGCGCCGAAGAGTTCCTTCACCCGGGCGATGGCCAACCGCTCGATGACGTCGACGTGTTCACAGCCGCCGTAGTAGCGGCGGCCCGGGTAGCCCTCGGCGTACTTGTTGGTCAGGACCGAGCCCTGGGCCTCCATGACGGCGGCCGGGGCGAAGTTCTCCGAGGCGATCATCTCGAGGGTCGACCGCTGCCGGTGCAGCTCGGCGTCGACCGCGGCGGCGACCTCCGGGTCGAGCTCGCTGAGCGGGAGGGAGAGAGGGGTGGTGACCTCGGTGGGCGGGTTCGCTGCCATGTGCGCACCATCCTGGGAGGCGAACTACTGGACCACTGATCGGCAACTGATATATCAGCCTGTGCGGTAAGGTATGGGAGCTCGCCGGACAGGTCAAGGGGGCCTCATGCGGAACGTGGCGACCGAGCCCGGGGACGGCGAGGAGCTGTCCCTCGCCGAGCGCGCCTACCGCGCCATCCGGGACCGTCTGGTCATGCTCGAGATCCGACCGGGCGCGCCGATCAACGAGGACCAGTTGGCACAGTCCCTCGGCGTCGGGCGGACGCCGGTGCGCGAGGCGCTCAAGCGGCTCCAGTACGAGCGCCTCATCACCACCTACCCCCGGCGCGGCACCTTCGCCACCGAGGTCAACATCACCGACCTGGCCTATATCTCGGAGGTGCGCCAGGAGCTGGAGCCCCTGGCCGCCGCCCGGGCCGCGCGGCGCGCCACCGCCACCGACCGTGCCACGCTGACGGCCCTACGGCGGGAGCTGGAGAGCGTGGATCCGCGCGGGCACGCCGCCGCCGACCTCATGCACCTGGACCTTCAGGTCCACCGCGCCATCTACGCCGCCACGCACAACCCGTACTTGGAGGACACCCTCGTCCGCCACGACAATCTGGCCACGCGCATCTGGTGCCTGTTCATCGACCGCCTGTCCGACGTGGCCGGCCATGTCGAAGAGCACGGACCGCTGATCGACGCGATCGTCGCCGGTGACCCCGACAAGGCGGCGCAGCTCGCCGGCAACCACGTCGAGGGTTTCGAACGGGCCATCCGCGCGGCCATCTGAGACGCCATCCTCCCGACCGGGGGCGGGAGTTCTCCCCGGCCGGTTCTCCCTGGTCTCCTGGTCAGTTCTCCCCGGTCAGTGCGCGGCGCCGCGCTGCCCGTGAACGCCTGTGCCCCCTCCCACAGGGTGGACGGGGCACAGCGGGGTGCGGTCCGGCGGCGTCAGACTCGCGTCGAGTGCTCCGCGTACGGCGACTCCGCCGTGGCTCCCGACATTCACAGCCGGATTGCCGCACCCGTGGACACCCCGCGTTCGGCCGAGAGCTGAGGGATTCGCCGACGCAACGCGACGTGTGAGTTCGCTCCTTGAAGGCACGTCACTTCATTGGTGCGGACCTATTGACGGGACGCGTTCAACTCCCGAAATATATGGGCCGAGAGTCCGGCCGTGACCTTCCGGCCGAAAACCGCATGTCGCGGGCTGCGGCGGCGCCTGTCCGACGGACATGCCCACTGCCGGGGCCCGTCCGCGTCTGAGGAAGGCATCCCCCCACATGAACCACCGCGAAGAATTCACCGCCCAGGACCGCGCGCACCGCCGCCGGCGGCGGACCGCCCTGGCCGTGGCCGCCGTGGCCGCCGTCGCGAGCACGACCGCGGCCGCCTGGGCCGAAAGCCCCGGTCAAGCTCCCAGCGCGGCATCCGCCGCACCCGCCGCCGTGGCCCCCTACCTGTACAACGGATGGGGCAACCCGCCGGACCCGGGCGAAGTGATGGACGCCACCGGCGTCAGTTGGTTCACCCTCGCCTTCGTCCTCGACTCGGGCAACTGCTCCCCGCAGTGGGACGGCAGCCGCCCGCTGACCGGCGGGGCCGACGAGCAGACCGTGAAGGCCATACGGGCCAAGGGCGGCGATGTCGTGCCGTCCTTCGGCGGCGCGAGCGGCGCCAAGCTGGAGCAGTCCTGTGGCGACGCGAAGGCACTCGCCGGGGCCTACCAGAAGGTCATCGACGCCTACGGTCTCAAGGCCATCGACATCGACATCGAAGGCGACGCCTACAACGACCCGGCCGTCCAGCAGAAGACCATCGACGCCCTGAAGCAGGTGAAGGCCGACAACCCGGGGCTGCTCACCTACGTCACCTTCCCCAGCGATCAGAACGGCCCCGACGACAGCATGATCCGCCGGGCCGCCGAATCCGATTTCGCGGCCGATAGCTGGACCATCATGCCGTTCGACTTCGGCGGCGCGGGCCAGAACATGGGCGAGCTGACCAAGCAGGCCACCGACGGTCTGAAGAACGCCGTCAAGGGCGCCTACGGCTACAGCGACGACGACGCCTACCGGCACAGCGGCCTGTCCTCGATGAACGGCATCACCGACGTCAACGAGACCGTCTCCACCGACGACTTCGAGACGATCCTGGACTACGCCTCCCAGCACCACCTGTCGCGGCTCTCCTTCTGGTCCGTCAACCGGGACCGCCCCTGCCCCGGCGCCTACCCGAACGACGACACCTGCTCCGGAGTCGCCCAGGAGCCCCGGCAGTTCACCGGAATATTCGCCCGGTACCAGGGCTGAGGGAGACACACCACCATGACGAACGACACCACGGGGCGCGGGCGTCGCGGACGCCGCCGCATCGCCGGCTGGACCGCCGCGTTCGCCGCGCTGGCCGGCGCCGCAGCGGCGGCGCTGACCGTACCGGCGGCGCACGGCGCGGACGCCGAACCGGACCTCGGTCCCAACGTGCAGATCTTCGACCCGTCCATGTCCGCCCAGGACATCCAGGGCAAGCTCGACTCGGTCTTCGGCGAGCAGGAGAAGAACCAGTTCGGCCAGGCCCGGCACGCCCTGCTGTTCAAGCCCGGCTCCTACGACGTCAAGGCCAACGTCGGCTTCTACACCCAGGTGGCGGGCCTGGGCCTGTCGCCCGACGACACCACCATCAACGGCCAGGTGCACGCCGAGGCCGACTGGTTCGACGGCAACGCCACGCAGAACTTCTGGCGCGACGCGGAGAACCTCGCCGTCAACCCGGACGGTGGCGCGGACCGTTGGGCCGTATCGCAGGCCGCCCCGTACCGCCGCATGCATCTGAAGGGCGATCTGCAGCTCGACGACGGCGGCTGGTCCAGCGGCGGTCTGCTGGCCGACACCAAGGTCGACGGGCAGGTGAAGTCCGGCTCGCAGCAGCAGTGGCTCTCCCGCAACACCGAATGGGGCGGCTGGACCGGCTCCAACTGGAACATGGTGTTCGTCGGCGCGCAGAACGCCCCGGCCGGGGACTTCCCCAACCCGCCGTACACGCGGGTCGACAAGACACCCGTGTCCCGTGAGAAGCCGTTCCTGTACGTCGACGACGACGGCGCGTACAAGGTGTTCGCGCCGGACGTGCGCAAGGACTCGACGGGCACGTCCTGGTCCTCCGGCGCGCCGAAGGGCACCTCGATCCCGCTGGACGACTTCTTCATCGTCAAGCCGGGTGACACGGCCGAGGAGATGAACGCGGCGCTGGATGCGGGCAAGCACCTGCTCGTCACCCCGGGGGTCTACCACCTGGACGCGCCGCTGAAGGTGACCCGTCCCGACACCGTCGTGCTGGGCCTGGGGCTGGCCACGCTGATTCCGGACAACGGGGTCTCGGCGATGACGGTGGCCGACGTCGACGGCGTCAAGCTCGCGGGCCTGCTCATCGACGCGGGCACCGAGAACTCCGAGACGCTGATGGAGGTCGGCCCCAAGGACTCGTCCGCGAGCCACGCCGACAACCCCACCTCGCTGCACGATGTGTTCTTCCGGGTCGGCGGCGCGGGCGTGGGCAAGGCGTCCACGAGCCTGGTGGTCAACAGCTCGAACGTGATCGGCGACCACACGTGGATCTGGCGCGCCGACCACGGTGACGGCGTCGGCTGGGACTCCAACACGGCCGACCAGGGGCTCGTCGTCAACGGCGACGACGTGACCATGTACGGCCTGTTCGTGGAGCACTACCAGAAGCACCAGACCACCTGGAACGGCGAGGGCGGCCGCACGTACTTCTACCAGAACGAGATGCCCTACGACCCGCCGAACCAGGACGCCTGGATGAACGGCTCCACCAAGGGATACGCCGCCTACAAGGTGGCCGACTCGGTCAAGCGCCATGAGGCGTGGGGCCTGGGCAGTTACTGCTTCTTCAGCACCAACAAGTCCGTCACCGCCGAGCACGCCTTCGAGGTCCCCCAGACCCCGGATGTGAGGTTCCACGACATGGTCACCGTCTCGCTCGGCGGCACCGGCACGATCAACCATGTCATCAATGGCACGGGAGGCCCCTCGGATGCGGGCAGCAACGTCGCGAACGTGACCGAGTACCCCTGATCCCCCGGCTTCCCTGACGCACTCGACCAGCTCCACCAGTTCCACCAGTTCGGCTGTGGGGCGCGGGTACCTCGCCCGCGCCCCGCAGGCGGCTGAGCACACGCACGGACCGCATGTCGTTGTCGGATTCCCCTTCGTGAAAGGGCACTGATGAGCGTTTCCCGGCGAGCCCTGCTGACCACCGCGGCCGGTACGGCGGTGGCGGCCACCTCGATCGCTCCCCCGGCGCAGGCCGCGCGGAAGGCTCCCGGCCATGCCGCCACGCTCGACGCGGCGGCGGACTACGCGGTGGCCAAACTGCGCGCGGTCGCACCGGGGGTGAGTGGCTTTCCGGTCGGCACGAAGTTCGAGAAGTGGACGTACTCCCAAAACGGCGACTGGGTCGGCGGGTTCTGGCCCGGCACCCTGTGGATGGCCTGGCTCCACAGCGGCGAGGAGCGGTTCCGCACCCTGGCCCTCGCCTCCGCGGAGAAGCTCGCCCCGCGCCAGAACGACACCGGCACCCACGACCTCGGATTCCTCTTCTCCCCCTCGTGGGTCACCGCGTGGCGGCTCACCGGCGACGACACGTGGCGGGCGGGCGCGATCCGGGCGGCCTCCTCGCTGATCCGGCGGTACAACCCGCAGGGCCGTTTCATCCGGGCCTGGGGAGCGCTGAACGATCCGGCGAACGCGGGCCGGGTCATCATGGACACGATGATGAACCTCGATCTGCTGGCCTTCGCGAGCAGCCAGACCGGGGACGGCAAGTACCTCGACATCGCCGTCGAGCACGCGAGAACCACCCAGCGGAACTTCCCCCGCCCGGACGGGTCGACCCTGCATGTCTACGACTTCGACCCGGCCTCCGGCGCTCCCCTCGGCCCGGGCACCGTACAGGGCTACAGCCCGTCCTCCTGCTGGTCACGCGGGCAGGCATGGGGGATCTACGGATTCACCACGATCTACCGCCGGACCGGCCAGCGGGAATTCCTCACCACCGCACGGAAACTCGCCGACTTCGCCCTGGGCGCGCTGAGCCCGGACCACGTGCCGGTGTGGGACTATCTCGCGCCGCAAGCGCCCCACGACATCAAGGACGCCTCCGCGGGGGCGGTCATGGCCTGCGGCCTGCTCGACCTGTCGCGGGCAACCGGCGAACCGCGCTACCGCGAGGAGGCGCTGAAGCTGCTCACCGCGCTGTCGGAGACCTGTCTGACCAGGAAGTCGACCCGCGCGGATGCGGTCGTGGCGCGCTGCACCCGCAATCGGCCGAGCGAGGACGGCATCGAGATCTCGCTCCCGTACGCCGACTACTACCTGCTCGAAGGCATCCTGCGGGTGCTGCGGCCCGACGACATCGACCGGGCCATCGACCTGTCCACGGTCTGACCCCGCCCCCTCGCCGACCACCTCATCGCTCGCTCTCCAATCCGCCGGGGCCGCCGGTGCGCCGTTCAGGCGCCCGCGGTCACGGCCTTGAGCTCGTCCAGCGATTCGCGCATCACCTGTGACATCCCGCGTTCCTCGGACCCCAGGACCCAGCGCTCGAAGCCGACCTTGAAGACGGCGAGCCCCGCCTCCGCGGCCAGGCTCGCGGCCGGCTCGGCGACGCCGCGTCGGCGCAGGGTGTCGGCGAGCGCGGCCGACAGCGAGGCGAGTTTGATCAGCTCGCGCTCCAGGAGTTCCGCGTTCGCCGTGATCACTGCCTGGCGCTTGCGCGCGAACTCGCGGCGGTCTTCGAACAGCTCGGAGACCGCGTCCAGACCCACCCCCAGCGCGTCGATCGGCGCCGCTGGCTCCGGGGCTTCGGCGACCGCCCGCACGAACCGTTCCTCCAGCTCACCGGAGCCGGCGAACAGCACCTCGCGCTTGTCCGCGTAGTGCCGGAAGAAGGTCCGCTCCGTGAGCCCCGCCCGTCTGGCGATCTCCGCCACGGTGGTCTGCTCGTAGCCGCGCTCGCTGTACAGCTCCAGCGCCGCCTTCGCCATGCGTCCCCGCGCGTCCGGCTGCCACCTACCCATACGCGGATCTTACGCGATGACAGTCCGTGTCATCAGCTGTAGTGTCGATGACAGTAACTGACATCGACACGGTCTGAGGTTTCCCATGCGCATCTTTGTGACCGGCGCGTCCGGCTGGCTCGGCTCCGCTCTCGTCCCCGATCTCCTCGACGCGGGACACCAGGTCCTCGGCCTCGCCCGCTCCGACACCTCCGCCGCCGCGCTCACCACGGCCGGGGCGGAGGTCGTCCGCGGCACCGTCGACGACCTCGACGTCCTGCGGGACGCGGCCATCGCCTCGGACGGGGTGATCCACCTCGCCTTCAAGCACGACATCGCCTTCACCGGCGACTTCCAGGGCGCCGCCGAGGCCGATCGCCGCGCCGTCGACACCTTCGGCGACGCGCTGGCCGGCACCGACCGCCCCTTCGTCCTCGCCGGCGGCCTGGCAGGGCTCGCGCCCGGACGGGTGGCGACCGAGCGGACCATCCCCACGATCGACGGTTCGCCGACCTCGATCCGATCGGCCACCGCCCAGGCGGTGCTCGCCCTCGCCCCACGCGGCGTGCGCTCCTCCGTGGTACGGCTCGCCCCGACCTGTCACGGTGAAGGAGACCAGGGCTTCATGGCGATTCTGGTCGCCACTGCCCGGGCCAAGGGCGTCTCCGGCTATATCGACGACGGCGCCCACCGCTGGCCGGCCGTCCACCGGCTCGACGCCGCACGGCTGTTCCGCCTTGCGGTCGAGAAGGCCCCGGCGGGATCGGTGCTGCACGGCACCGCGGAGGAGAGCGTCACCATCCGGGACATCGCCGAGGTGATCGGCCGCCATCTCGACGTCCCGGTCACCTCCGTGGCGCCCGAGGCCGCGGCCGAGCACTTCACCTGGCTGGGCGCCTTCCTGGGCATGGACTCCCCGGCGTCGAACACCCTGACTCGCGAACTGCTCGACTGGCAGCCGACCCGCCCCGGC
The DNA here is from genome assembly GCF_000147815.2 of Streptomyces violaceusniger Tu 4113. Taxonomy (NCBI): domain Bacteria; kingdom Bacillati; phylum Actinomycetota; class Actinomycetes; order Kitasatosporales; family Streptomycetaceae; genus Streptomyces; species Streptomyces violaceusniger. The sequence goes on from NC_015957.1 coordinate 6,990,886, forward strand.
CTCCTCGAAGACCTCGACAAGGGCCACTACTTCCACACCCCCGCCGCCACCGCCTGACGAAGGGCCAAGACGCCACCTGCGGCGAAGCCGGCACTGCGCCCCAGTCGCGCCCCGCGCGTCTCAGCTCACGTCACCGGCCGCCGCCCCGGTGGAGTGTTTCACCGTGGCCGCCCCACTGGCGCCGTACCCCGGCCGGGCACGAACACCGATCAGGGCGAGGGCGACAACGGCGGCCACCAGCAGGCCGATGCCACCGACGAGGGCGCAGGTGTGCGGCGCGTCGGTGAAGCTCGCGCCGTAGGCGGCCAGCACCCGGCCGGTGCCCTCGGAGGTCTCCAGGTGCGGGAAACGCACCGGCCTGAGGGTGCGGAGCAGGGGAAATCATCTGTATCGGCTGCTCGGCCGTCACGCCGACGCGCGGACCACGATCCGTCCGGGCACCGGAGCCAGTCCCGCTGTGTCGATGCCGAGGGCGCCTCGGGCGGCGAGCCGCCCGAGGACCTCGGCATCGATGTGGACGGTGGTGAGCGCGGGCGTCGACAGAGCGCCGTACTCGGTCTCGTCGAAGCCGATCACGGCCACGTCCTCGGGCACGCGCCGCCCGATGTCGCGCAGGGCCGTGAGGCTGCGCAGCGCGATGTCGTCGTCGAAGGCGGCCAGAGCGGTGACGTCCGGATGCTCCGCCAGTAACGCCTCGACGGCGGCAGCGCCGGCCTCCCGTGGCCGCGCGACGACGAAGCGCTCCAGGGGCGGAAGGTCCAGTCGCCGGGCGACCTCCCGGGCGAATCCGAGGCGGGCCTCGGTCAGCGGGAAGTCGTGGTCCGGCATGGCCATGGCGACGTGGGTGTGCCCGCGTTCGGCCAGGTAGTCGATCTGCAGGGCGGCATTGGCGGCGAACCCGCTCTCCCAGTCCTCTTCGATGGGCACGTCTGCCTGCATGTAGACCTCGCCCAGCCGGAGGACCGCGCGCGGCACGATGGCGTCGAGGACCTTCCGCGTGGCCTCGGGCGCCCCGTGCCCGTGCCGGACAAGAAGAACGTGGTCATGCTCGGCCAGCTCCTCGTCCAGGCCCCGGACGTAGCTCCGGGAGAAGTTGCCCTCCAGGCCCTGGTCGACGTTGAGCACGACGATGCGCGAAGAACCCTCGCGCAACGCGCGGGCGATCCCGTGCGGGACGTACCCCAACTCGTGGGCGGCTTCCAGGACCCGTTCCCGGGTCGCCACGGAGATCGTCTGCCGCGGGTCGTCGTTCAGTACGAAGCTCACCGTCGCCTGCGACACGTCGGCCGCTTTGGCCACGTCGCTCAACGTCACCCGACCGGAACGCCCCATGTCGGCACACTCCTTCTCCATCGGACCGGGCGCGCCCGCCCGACCAGCGGCCTCACCGAAAGCGGTGTGAGCCGAGCTCTGGGACGATTGAGCGGTGGGGCCGGCCTACGCGAGGACGATGGTGTGGTTGCCGTCGCCGATGACCCGGCCGGGGCGTCGTGCGTGAGGATCATGCCGGGCTTTCCTTCCGGATACGGGCGGCCCAGTCGGAGGTGGCCCCGAGCCCGCCGAACGTATAGAAGTGAATCTTCAACTCGCCGTGGTGGCCGGGGTCGTGGGCCGCGGTGAGGTCGCGCAGGAAGCGATCCGGCCCTGCCGTACCCATGAGGTTGGTCAGGGAGAACCCGTATTTCCTCACCACGGAGGCGCTGGTGCCGACGCCGAAACGGGCCGCGTACGACAGGAGCCGACGCACTCCGGCGGGCCCGGGCACCCCGATCCTGATCGGAAGGTCGATGCCGCGGCGGCGGACCTCTTCCACCCAGGCCAGCACCGGGTCCACGGCGAACCCGAACTGCGTGATGATGCAGCCCTCCAGCGGCTGGTCGGCGAGGGCCGCGTGTTTGTCCCGCAGCGCGGACCACAGCGCATCGGCGTCGATCGCGGGGTGCCCTTCCGGGTACCCGCTGATACCGACGTGGCGAACGCCGTACTCCTGCAGCAGCCCCGTGCCGATCAGGGACAGGGAATCAGCATAGGGGCCCTCGGGGCGGGCCGGGTCACCGCCGACGACGAACACGTTGTCGGATGTGCCGTCGGCGTGCAGACCGGCCAGAAACCGCTCGAAGTCGTCGCGTGACCCCAGGCGGCGGGCGGATATGTGCGGTACGGGAACGAAGCCGAGCCGCTTGACCTCCCGGGCAGCGTCCAGCCGCATCCGCAGGTCCTCGTTGCCGAGAAAGGTGATGTTGATCCGGGTTCCCTGGGGGATGGTGTCGCGGGCTTCCTCCAGTTCGGGGACGTCCTTCCCGGTCATCTCCAGGGAGAAGTCCTCAAGCAGCGAGGTACCGACCGCTGTTCGTACCGAGCTCGGGGGATTCATCGTCGGGTGTCTCGCTTTCTGAACCGGCGTCAGCGATCACGGCGGTAGAGGGCGCGCGCGTGCTCGTTGAACGGGGACGGCTGGACGGTGGCGCGGATGCGGGGGAAGCCGAGGTCGGCCTCGGGGTCGGTGCCGGGACCGGGGTGCTCCCCCCAGACCACCGTCACCTCGGTGCCCGGTGCGGCGTGTTCGGCGTCGATCAGGGTTTGCGCCAGCACGGTGCCCACGGGGTCGATCGACGCGCTCTGCATCGTCACACCGACCAGACCGGCGGCGTTCTCCACGCGGTGGCGGGCGTAGGTGAGCACGAAGCCGGGGTCCTGGCCCTCGCCCATGACCGTGCGCACGTCGTCGGCGTCGAGGACGAGGGTGGCCTTGGTGCGGCGCACCTCGCCCTTGGCCTTCTCCAGGGCGTCCCGGCCCAGGAAGTCGTGGTTGAAGGAGATCATCTTCCCGTAGCCCAGCTCGTACGGGGAGACGTAGTAGTCCTCGATGTCCTCCGAGAAGAAGCTGCCGTTCAGCGGGCGCTTGCCCTCGATGCCGAACAGGGGCAGGTACGTTCGGTATTCCAGCAGGTCCGGGTCGGTGTAGATGCCGGGCACGGGCGAGGGGATCCAGCCGCTCTCCACGCTCGGCGTGGTGTACGCCAGCGCCCCGACCTGGATCAGGCCGAGCGGCTCACCCGCCGCCAGGAACGCTTCGTGCACATACGCGGCGTGGCCCCAGGGGCCGATGAACTCGAAGCCGGCCTGACCGGCCATGCCGTGGCGCAGGGCGCGCAGGGGACGCCCGGCCAGAGTGACCGCGGTGGAGTGGAAGAACTTGGTCTCCGGCAGCGGCCCGCCGAAAACCCGCTCGACCAGTTCCGCCGCCAGCGGGCCCTGGATCTGGTAGCGGAACAGCTTCGGATCACCGCCGCCGGGCCGGAAGGCGGAGGAGGGGTCGGTGACAAAGCCGACGTCGTAGCCGCCCTTCTCCGCGTGGTACCGCACCCAGTGCTGCGCGGCCGGGACCCCGCTGAGCACGTACGTGTTCTCGGCCTCCCGGGCGAGGATCCCATCGGTGACGAGGTGGCCGGCCCCGGTGACCGGCACGTACTGCTTGGCCTGTCCGATGGCGAACTTCTCGAAGTTGTTGGCTCCGTGGTCGGCCAGCACCCTGGTGGCGTCCGGGCCCTCGATCCACATGTCGGACATGTGATGCGAGAGGTTGAGCAGGGCCACGCCCTCGTGCCACGCGGCCTGCTCCTGACGCCAGCCCGCGTATTCGCGCTCGACGACCTCGGGGGTCCACGGCTCGGCATCCGGCTGCCACAACAGCCTGATCGGCGAGCCGGCCTTGTCGATGCCGTCCTGGAGGGAGGGGGTTGCCATCACGGCTCCTTCTTCTCGTCGCTGCCCGCTTCGTTGAGCTAAATCGTTTTAGTGAACGGCAGAGGTAGGCCACCGCACAGACTCCGGCGACTCGGCTCGCTAAATCGATCTAGCGAAAGCTAGCAAAAACGCCCCGTCCCGCACGAGTTCTGATCACGGATTCCTTTACGCGCGCTCACGTATCTCGACATGGGCGGCCGCCTTGGGTACCGCGTCGGGACGCGCGCGGACGTCGTGCCGACGTGAAAGGCACCACCCTGACGGGGCTGGCCGCCGTCCGGCCGATGGGCCACACTGCTCACAGTTTTCCAAGGCCGAGCAATGCAAGGAGCGCTGATGGGCGCGTACGACGAGACTTACCACCGCAGCCTCGAGGACGTCGAAGGGTTCTGGCTGGACGCGGCGGCGGCGATCGACTGGATCCGGCCGCCGACCCAGGCCCTGGACGACTCCCGTGCGCCGCTCCTGCGGTGGTTCCCCGACGGTGAACTCAACACCTCCTACAACGCGTTGGACCGGCACATCGAGAACGGCCACGGCGACCGGACCGCGCTGATCTACGACTCCCCGGTGACCGGTGCGGTCCGGCGCTTCAGCTACGCCGAGCTCCGTGACGAGGTCGCGCTCTTCGCCGGGGCGCTGCGCTCGCTGGGGGTGGGCAAGGGCGACCGGGTCATCGTCTACATGCCGATGGTGCCCGAGGCGGTCATCGCCATGCTGGCCTGCGCCAGGATCGGGGCGGTGCACTCGGTGGTCTTCGGCGGCTTCGCGCCCAAGGAGTTGGCCGCCCGGATCGAGGACGCCGAACCGGCCGTGATCGTCGCGGCGTCCTGCGGGATCGAGCCGACGCGGGTCGTGGAGTATCAGCCGATCGTCGAGGCGGCGCTCGGTCTGACCGCCCATCAGCCGGACAAGGTCGTCATCCTGCAGCGCGACCGGGCGCGAGCGGAGCTCGGCGGGCGTTACGTGGACTGGGCGGATCTCGTCGCCCGCGCCGAGCCGGTCGGCCCGGTCACGGTGGCGGCGACCGACCCGCTGTATGTGCTGTACACCTCCGGTACCACCGGCAGGCCGAAGGGCGTCGTCCGCGACAACGGCGGCCATGCGGTGGCGCTGGCGTGGTCGATGGCTGCGATCTACGACATCGGGCCGGGCGACGTCTGGTGGACCGCGTCCGACGTCGGCTGGGTGGTCGGTCACTCCTACATCGTCTACGCGCCGCTGCTGATCGGTGCGACCACCGTGCTGTACGAGGGCAAGCCGGTGGGCACCCCGGATGCCGGCGCGTTCTGGCGGGTGATCAGCGACCACGGGGTGAAGGCGCTGTTCACCGCTCCTACGGCGTTGCGGGCGATCAAAAGGCTCGACTCGGAGGCCGCCGAGCTGAAGAAGTACGACCTGTCGGCGTTCCGCACCCTCTTCCTGGCCGGGGAGCGGCTCGACCCCGAGACCTACCGCTGGGCGCACCGGCACCTCGGCACACCGGTCATCGACCATTGGTGGCAGACCGAGACCGGCTGGCCGATCGCGGCGAACCTCCACGGGCTGGAGCCGATGCCGGTCAAGCCCGGGTCGGCCACGGTCCCGGTTCCCGGCTGGGATGTGCGCGTCCTGGACCCGGGCGGTACCGAACTGCCCGCGGGCCAGGAGGGCGTGATCGCGATCCGGCTTCCGCTGCCTCCCGGCGCGCTTCCCACGCTGTGGGGTGACGACCAGCGGTTCATCGAGGCGTATCTGTCCCAGTACGACGGCTACTACCTGACCGGTGACTCCGGGTACCGCGACGCGGACGGCTATCTGTTCGTCATGGGCCGCACCGACGACGTGATCAACGTCGCGGGGCACCGATTGTCCACCGGTGCGATGGAAGCGGTGCTCGCGGCGCACCCGGCAGTGGCCGAGTGTGCGGTGATCGGGGTGCGCGACAAGCTCAAGGGCCAGTTGCCCCGGGGTTTCGTGGTGCTCAAGGCGGGCGCCGAGATCAGCGACGAAGACCTCCGCGAGGAGCTGATCGCGGCGGTACGCCGGGAGATCGGCCCGGTGGCCGCGTTCCGGGCCGTCTCGGTCGTGGAGGCGCTGCCCAAGACCCGGTCGGGAAAGATCCTGCGCAAGACGATGCGCGGAATCGCCGACGGCCGCGACGAGCCGGTGCCGTCGACGATCGAGGACCCGTCGGTGCTGGACACGCTGCGGCCGGTGCTGCGCCCTGAGTGAGCGTCCCTCGCCGACAGCATCTGGGTCGGTGGTGGACCGCCGCCGGGGCGCGCGGTCGATCACTGACCGGGCGCGGGTTCACCGGCTCCCGCCGCCCTGTCGCCGTTGAGCGGAAAGGCCGCCGACCCCCAGCCGTCGTCCACGCTCAGCGGCTCCAGCCACTTGCGGTCGGTGACCCGGATCTCGTACTCGGCCTGGACCAGCAGGTCCTCGTCCTTCCAGGAGCCATCGCGCTCGTAGTCCAGGAGCCATCGCGCTCGTAGTGGAAATCGGACGAGGTTCCTTTTCCCGACTTCCCCCAAGCAGGTGAATATGACCCATAACGACTATATCGGGTTCCACTTCGCCGCAGCTCAGCACAGGGTGGGGCGGACCCGGCTCACCCCTGAACCGCGTCCCTCACCTGGGTAAACTGTTGCTGCCCCGACAAGCCCCGAACAGCACCAGGAGGCCGGATGCCACCGCACGACACCTCCGCGCACGACACCTCCGCGCTCGGGGCACCGCGCGAAGGGCACGGCCGGGATCTGTCCCCCGCCCGTCAGGCCCTGTCGGACAGCGTCTACGAGAACATCAAGGCCATGGTCATGGACCATGAGATCACTCCCGGCGCGCGTGTCAGCATCGAGGCCCTGGCCCGCGCCCTGAGCGTCTCACCGACCCCCATCCGGGAGGCGCTGGCCAGGCTGGAGTCCGACGGCCTGGTGGTGAAGAGACCGCTCTCGGGGTACCGCACCACCGAGCTGCTGACCCGCCAGGGGCTCGAGGAGCTCTTCGAGATGCGGCAGTTGCTGGAGCCGAGGGCGGCGGCGCTCGCCGCGGGCAACGCCAGTGAGGCTCAGCTCGACGGCATCGAGCGGATCGCGGAGGAGATGCAGTCCCATTCGGGGACCGCCGGGCGCTATGCGGCCTACCGCGACTTCGCCGCCCTCGACCAGCGCTTCCACGACGCGATCGCGCAGGCGTCCGGGCGGCCGCTGCTCGCGGACGCGGTGGAGCGGCTCCATTCCCATCTGCACATCTTCAGGCTCAGCAGCGTGCTCGACGCCGAGGACCCGACCCTCGCCGAGCACCAGCGCGTGCTGCACGCGATACTGCGCCGCAACCCCGACCGCGCGGCCGAGGCAATGGCCGAGCACCTCGCCCGCAGCCTCCGGCGCCAGCTCAGCCAGGACAAGGAGTCCTGACCGCGCGGCGTCCTGTATCGGCGCGGCCGGGGCGGGGTCAGCCCGGCCCGGTCATGCCTCCACCGCTCGCGGGCGCACGGCCGGGGTCGCGCGGTCGTGGATGATGCGGATGATCCGGCCGCTCATCCGCTCGTAGTCGCGGTCGTTGTCCACCTCACCGCGGATCCGGTGGTCGGCCATCACGGCCACCCGGTCCGCGAGCGTGATCATCTCCGCGAGGTCGCTGCTGATCAGCAGGATGGGCAGGCCATCGCGGGCCAGCTCCCAGATGAGTTCGTGGAAGGCGTGCTTGGTGCGCACATCGACACCGACGGTCGGCTCGTCGACGATGAGCAGCCGTGTGTCGGCCGCCAGCCACTTCGCCAGGCTCACCTTCTGCTGGTTGCCACCGGACAGCTCACCGGCGTTCTGCCCCAGCCCGGAGATGCGGATGCCGAGACGTTCGACGAGGTCGTGGGCCACGGCCTGCTCCTCGCGCGCGGAGACGAAGCCGAACGCCTTCGCCAGCCTCTTCCATACCGTCACCGTGATGTTCCGGGCGATGGGCTGCTCCAGGAACACCCCTTCCTCCTTACGGTTCTCGGTGAGATAGCCGATGCCGAAGCGGTGCAGGGCCTGCCGGGGAGAGGTGATGCGCACCGGCTCGCCGTGCACCCGGATCTCCCCGCCGGTGACGCGGTCGAGGCCGAGCATGGCCTTGACCAGTTCGCTGCGCCCCGCGCCGACCAGGCCGTACAGACCGACGATCTCCCCGGGCCGGACGTCCAGGCTGATGTCCCGGTGCCCGGCGGCGGTGGAGACATCGTCGAACGAGAGCACCGGCGCCGCGGACGTGTCCACCTCCCGCGGACGCATCTCGGTGGCCGAGTGGGCACGGCCGACCATGAGACCGACCACATCGTCGTGGGTGTGGTCGGCGAGCGGCGAGGACTCGAGCACGGACCTGCCGTCACGCAGCACGGTGACGGTGTCGCAGATGGCGAACACTTCCTCCAGTTTGTGACTGACGAAGACGACACACGTCCCCCGGGCCTTCAGCCGCCGGACGACCTCGAACAGGCGCTCCGCCTCCTGCGGGGAGAGGGAAGCGGTCGGCTCGTCCAGGAGCAGCACCCGGCTCTCGGTGTACAGGGCCTTCGCGATCTCCACCAACTGCTGTTGTGCCACGGACAGTTCACGGACCGGCTGGTCCGGGTCGAGGTCCAGACCCAGCTCACCGAGGCACCTCAGAGCGGGCGCGGTCATCGCCGCGCGGTCGATCAGACCGCGGTGCGAGGGAGGGCTCTGCAACGTGATGTTCTCGGCCACCGAGAAGCCCGGAATCAGATTGCGCTCCTGGTGCACCACGCCGATACCGGTACGGGTGGCCTCCTGTGGTGAGCGCAGGTGGACCTCGCCGCCGCACCAGGTCAGGCGGCCGCCGTTGGGCGTGTGCACCCCGGTCAGGACCTTGATGAGGGTGGACTTTCCCGCGCCGTTCTCGCCGAGCAGCGCGTGGATGGACCCCTCGGTCAGCCGCAGTCCGACGCCGTCCAGGGCCCGTACGCCGGGAAAGACCTTGACGATGGCGTGGCATTCGAGAAGGACGTTGCTCATCCGGAACCTCCCGTGTGCGGCAGGACGGCGGTCGGTCGCGCGTCACTCGGCGGTGGTGCGGGCGGTACGCTGCCGCGCGAACCGCCCCGCTTTTCCAGGTGGGTCTGGTGGATACGGCCGCCGACCACCGTGCCGAGCACGACCACGCCGATGAGGAAGTTCACCCAGCTCGGGTCGAGCGAGAACTGCGCGCGTGCGGCGTCGATGAGCCGCATCACGAAGGCCGCGAGCACCGTGCCGAGCACGGCGACCGACCCTCCGGTGAGCGCCACGCCGCCGATGATGGGTGCCGCGAAGCTGGGCAGCAACCAGTCGCCGCCGACACTGCGGTTGACTCCGGGCAGCGACGCCGTCGCGGTCAGGGCTGCCACGCCGATCAAGAGTCCGGACAGGGTGTGGGCGAGCACGATCTGCCGGTCCGTGGAGATGCCCGACAGCCTGGCCGCCAGCGGGTTGCCGCCCGCCGCCAGGAGCCGCCGGCCGGCGGTGCCGCGGTACAGGAAGGCGGCGAGCAGGGCCGCGGCGGCCAGAGCGGTGAGGAACACCAGCGGGACGTTCAGCGGGGCCGCCCTGCCGAGCTCCTTCAGGCCCGCGGAGTATCCGTCGACGGTGCGCGTGCCCACCAGCCAGTACTGCGCCCCCTGGAGGATCGTCATCGTCCCGAGTGTGACGATAAAGCCGTTGATCTTCGTCGCCACGATGCACAGGCCCGTCACCAGCCCGATGGCTGTCGCCGCCAGCACACCGGCCGCCACCGCGACCCCGGCGGGCACGCCCTGGTCCGCCATGAGGACGCCCATCAGGCAGGCGGTGAAGCCACCGAGCGCGCCGACCGCGAGGTTGAGCTGTCCGACGCACAGCGCCACCATCTGGGCCAGCCCGATGAGGACAGGGGTGGCCAGATACCGCAGGAAGGTCCGTATCGATGGGCCCTCGAGGAACGAGCCGGAGGAGGCCACGCCCAGGGCGAGGTAGCCGGCGAGCACCACGCACAGCAGGGTCATCGTCGTGGAGCGGGAGAAGCGGCGCAGGACCGCGGCGCCCCGCTCTCGCCGATCGTGGATCGTGTTCATGTGGAGCGCACCACCTTGCGATGGGCCACCACGGTGCGCACCCGGTCGGCCGAGAGGGCCAGCAGGAGTACGCAGCCGAGGTAGATGTTCAGGCTTTCGAGACCGACACCGAGCAGATCGAGCCCTTTGCGGATGACGCCGACCAGGGACGTGCCCAGCAGAGCGCCCAGTACGGAGACGACGCCGCCGGTGAGCAGGGTGCCGCCGAGCACCGAGCCGAGGAAGGAGGGCAGCATGAAGTCATCCCCGATGGAGGCGCGGAACGTTCCGGTGCCGACGGCGGCCATGAATCCGGCGAGCGCGGCGAGCAGCCCCGAGAGCGTGTGCGCCAGGATGAGGCGGCGGCCGGTGGGAATGCCGGACAGCTCGGCCGCCGCGGGGTTCGCCCCGGTGAGCAGCAGCTCCCGGCCGATGCGGGTGCGGGCGTACAGGAAACCGAGGCCGGCCAGTGCCAGGACGGTGAACTGCGCCAACTGCGGGATGACCGGGGATCCGCACACGGGCCCGACGCAGATGTCGGCCAGCGAGTACGAGCGCAGTTCCGCGAGCCCGGACGGCTTGCTGGTGAAGGCGGCGTTCTCGGTCAGGGCCGAGTAGAGCAGGGAGACGAGTCCCAGCAGCGCGAAGTCCATCGCCAGGGTCACCACGAAGGAACTGACCCCGGTACGGGTGATGATCCAGCCGGTCAGCGCGCCGATGGCGGCCCCGGCCAGCAGGCACAGCAGCAGGCCCAGTGGCAGGGGCAGGTCCAGCCGGTCGTAGCCGAATCCCGCGAACAGGGCTCCGAAGGCGGCCATCCGCCCGACGGCCAGGTTCATATGCCCCACCGAGAGGACGACCATCTGGGCGAGCGCCACCACTGTCAGCGTCGAGACGTCCCGCACCAGCGGGAACAGCACGAGCCGTTCATCGAGGAACGCCGGCTGCGCCACGCCGAACAGGGCGCTGAGGCCGATGACGAGCACCAGCAGGCCGAGCCGCTGGTTGACCCAGAACGGCAGCCGGTGCACCGGACGCGGCGGCGTGGCCCCGGCGGGGCCGGTGTCGGTGCCCGGCGGGAGGACGGGCGTTGTCATGACACCCTCCGGTCGTCGATGGCGTCCATGTCCCAGTCGATGCCGATCCCCGGAACATCCGGCGCCAGGGCCCGCCCGTCGCGGATCGTCAACTCGCTGCGGGTGACGGCCCGCAACTGCGGGATGTACTCGACGAACCTGCCGTTGGGCACCGCGGCCACGAGGCTGACATGCAGCTCCATCAGGAAGTGCGGACACACCATGACGTTGTGGCTCTCCGCCGTGTGGGCGACCTTGAGCCAGGGGGTGATCCCGCCGATGCGGGCGGCGTCGACCTGCACGATGGAAGCGGCGCCCGTCTCGAGGTAGGTGCGGAACTGCGCGGGCGAGTACAGGGACTCGCCGACAGCGACGGGAATCCGTGTCGCACGCGCCAGCCGGGCATGGCCGCTGATGTCGTCCGCCGGCAGGGGCTCCTCGATCCAGTACGGGTCGTAGGGCTCCAGCGCGGCCGCCAGTTGGAGGGCCGAGGACATCGTCTGCGACTGGTTGGCGTCCGTCATGATGTGCAGCGAGGGGCCGACGGCCTCTCGTACGGCGCGCAGGCGCTCCGCGTCCTCGGCGGCATGCGGCTTGCCCACCTTGATCTTGACGCCGTCCCACCCGGCCTTCCTGGCCTGGAGCGCCCCCTTCACCAGGTCGTCCGCGGTCAGATGGAGCCAGCCGCCCTCGGTGTCGTAGACCGGAACGTCCTGGCGGTGGCCGCCGGCCAGCCGCCCCAGCGGCTCGCCCGCGCGCTTGCAGCGCACATCCCACAGCGCGGTGTCGACGGCGGCGAGCGCGAGCGAGGTGATGGCTCCGGTGGTGGTGGCGCGGGTCAGGGCGAACAGCCGCTGCCACAGCGCCTCGATGTTGCGCGCGTCCTGCCCGATGAGGGCGGGCAGCAGATGGTCCCGCAGCAGGGCCAGTACGGAGGTTCCGCCGGTGCCGATGGTGTAGGCGTAGCCGGTCCCCGTGCTGCCGTCCACCGTGGTGATGTCGACCAGGACCGTCTCCTGCTTGACGAAGGACTGCACCGCGTCGGTGCGGTCCGTCTCCACGGCGATGTCGGCCAGCTTGGCCGTGGCGGTCGTGATGATGCTCATCTCGTGATGCCCGTTTTCTGTAGAGCGTTCCGTAGTACGGGGACGGCGGGGATCAGCCGCACGCGAGGACGTCGTCGGCGAACTGCTTCTTCAGCCGATCGGTCTTCGCCTTCCGCGCACGGTCGTAGGTCGCGACGTTCTGCTTGGTGACGACGAACGAGCCGGAGTCGACGGACTGACCGGGCGTGCGCATGGCGCACTGCTTCGTCTGCAGCAGCGCGAGCGCCCACGCCCCGACCTTCGCCTGTCCCACCGGGTTCTGCACGACGGTGGCGGTGACCGTGCCCTGCTTGATGGAGCTGAGGATCTTCGCGTCGTCGTCGATGGCGACGACCTTCGCCCGCGAACCGGAGCTCCTGACCGCGTCGGCGGCGGCGACGGCCGGGTTGTAGGCGGTGGAGACGATGCCCTGGATCTGCTTGCCTTTGGCCGTCAGCAGGTCGGACACCGCCTTCTGCGCGGTCTGCAGGTCCTTGTCGATGTCGGTGACGGTCTGCAGCAGCTTCGCCTTGCCGCCCGACTCCTTCACGGCCCTGGCGACGCCCTTGATCCGCAACTGGGTGTTGGCGTCCACGTTGTTGCCCGTCAGATGGACGATCGTGCCCTTGCCGCCCATCGCGTCGATGGCGGCCTTGGCCGCCTTGTACGCGGCGAGTTCGACATCCGTGGAGAGGCAGAAGTCGGCCTCGTTCCTGCCCGCCGGGCAGGAGCCGAGCGAGGCCACGGCGAGGCCCTGCGACTTCAGGTCGGCGAATGTGGTGTTGATGTCGGTCGGCGAGACCCCGAAGACGCCGAACGCGTTGTAGCCGCGCGCGGCGAGCGTGGACAGCAGATTGTTCTGCTTCTGCTGGTCCCACTCCGCCGTCTCGTCGAACGTCACGCCCCCGAGCCGGTACGTCTTCTTCGCCTCGGTGCCCGCGGACTTCCAGGGCTGGAAGTAGGGGTGGGCGCCGCCGGGCACGAGCGCCACCTTGGTGGCCGACCCGTCCGCGAGCACGGCCGAGCCGCCACCCGCCCGCGCGGACGCGGGGCCCTGGCCGCCCGTCGGCTCACCCGAGTTCTTGAGCGTGCAAGCCGCCGAACCCGCGGCCAGCAACGCGACGGCCACCACTCCCGGCAGTACAGATCCAGTCCGGAGACCCACCTCCGCACCCCCACGAATCAAATAGGAAATTGATGCCGCGATGGTGTGCCAGTCGAGCCGCCCCGTCAAGGCCCCGGACAAACACGAGATCCGGCACCCCTGTGGATCGGGTGCCGGATCTCGTCTCGCAGATTCCTATAGGAAACGCGTGTCCTGAATTGGATCAGCCGGCGTACTGGGCGAAGACCCGGGTGAAGTCCCACGGCTGCTGGGAGACGCCCGAGCAGGTGTCCGCTCCGCCACCGGTGCAGGGCCGGTCACGGTTGACCGACCAGAAGGTCAGCCGCGCGAGGTGCCGCTGCTGGGCGTAGCCCAGGATGGTGCGGAAGTCGTTCACGGTCACGGTCTCGCCGTTGTCGGTGATGCCGTTCATCGAGGAGATGCCGGTGTGCCGGTACGCCTGGTCGTCCGTGTACCCGTAGGCGCTCTTGACCGCGTTCTTGAGCCCCTCGGCGGCGCGGAGGGTGAGCTGGCCCATGTTCTGGCCGGCTCCCCCGAAGTTGAACGGCATGATGGTCCAGCTGTCCACGGTCAGACCGGCGGCGGCGGCCTTGCTGATCAGGCTGTTGTCGGGGCCGTTCTGGCCGGTGCCGAAGGTGACGTACACCTTGATGCCGGGGTTGTTGGCCTTGACCGTCTTCAGCGCGTCGACCGTGCGCTGCTGGACGGTCGGGCTGTCGTACGCGGCGGCCTCGATGTCGATGTCGATCGCCTTGAGACCGTAGGCGTTGATGACCTTCTGATACGCGGCGGCCAGCTCGCCCGCGCTGCCGCAGGAGCTCTCCAGCTTGTTGCCGCTCCAGCCGCCGAAGGACGGGATGACATCGCCACCGGCGGACCGCACGGTGTTGATGGTCTGCTGGTCGACGCCTCCGGTGAGCGGACGGCCACCGTCCCACTGCGGGTTGCAATAGCCGTTGCTGAGCACGAAGGCGAGCGTGAACCACTTGACGCCGGTCGCGTTCATCACGGTGGTGGGGCTCGGCGGGCTGCCCCAGCCATTGTAGAGGTACGGGGCCACGGCCATGGCTCCCGGCCCGGTCGGCGGAGTGCTGCCACCGTCCGGCGCAGTCCACTTCTGGTTGGCGGCGCCGGTGCAGGTCCATATCTGCAGCCGGGTACCGTTGGCCGAACTGCCACCGGCGGCATCCAGGCACTTGTTGGCCTGCGGATTGACGATGTCGCGGGCCGCCGGGAGGGACCACTGCTGGGCCGCGCTGCCGTTGCAGTCGTAGAGCTGGACCGGACTGCCGTCCACCGTGCCACCCGACACCACGTCCAGACACTTTCCCAGCGCACGGATCGTGCCATCGCCACCAACAGTCCACTGCTGCGCGGCGGATCCATTGCAGTCGTAGAGCTGGATGGGTGTGCCATTCGCGCTGTTGGCACCCGCCACGTCCACACACTTGCCGCCGACACCGGTGATCTGTCCGGTGGCCGCCACGGCACCACTCGCGGGAATGCCGGTCAGGCCGGTGAGCAGGGCGGCGGCGGCCGCTGCGCCCAGGATGCCGCGCACCGCGGGTCTGCGCAGGAGTCTCATATTCATCTGGTCACCGTCCACTTCTGGTTGGCGGCGCCGGTGCAGGTCCATATCTGCAGCCGGGTACCGTTGGCCGAACTGCCACCGGCGGCATCCAGGCACTTGTTGGCCTGCGGATTGACGATGTCGCGGGCCGCGGGAACGGCCCATTGCTGCGCCGCGCTGCCGTTGCAGTCGTAGAGCTGGACCTGGCTGCCGTCGGCCGTGCCACCCGACGCCACGTCCAGGCACTTCCCCAGCACACGGATCGTCCCATCGCCACCAACGGTCCACTGCTGCGCGGCGGATCCATTGCAGTCGTAGAGCTGGATGGGTGTGCCGTTGGCGTTGTCGGCGCCCGCCACGTCCATGCACTTGCCGCCGACACCGGTGATGGCGCCGCCGCCCGGCTGTCCGCTGTCGGTGCTGACCCGGACGTAGTCGACGAGGAGTTGCTGGGGGAAGACCGTGCTGCCGTTGGGGTCTCCGGGCCAGTAGCCGCCGACCGCGAGGTTGAGGATCACGAAGAAGGGCTTGTTGAACGCCCATTGCCGGCCACCGAGGTCGGCGGGGGTGCGCCGCTGATACACGGTGCCGTCGACGGACCAGGTGATCGCGTTGGGGCTCCAGTCGACGGCGAAGGTGTGGAACGCGTCGGCGAACGCCTGGCCGCCGGGCAGGGAGTACCCGGCGCCGATGCCGCCGGACCCCGAGTAGCCGGGGCCGTGGAGGGTGCCGTGGACCGTGGACGGCTCGAAGCCCACGTTCTCCATGATGTCGATCTCGCCCGAGTTGGGCCAGCCGACCTGTCCGATGTCATTGCCCAGCATCCAGAACGCCGGCCACATGCCCTGCCCGCGCGGAATCTTCATCCGGGCTTCCACCCGGCCGTAGGTGGTGGTGAACTTACCGGCCGTGTTCAGCCGGGCGGAGGTGTACTCACACCTTCCGTACCAGCACTGGTAGTTGCTCGGGTTCTCGCGGCGGGCGGTGATGGCCAGATGACCCTGTCCGTCGAGGGCGGCGTTGCGGTTGCCCGCCGTGTAGTACTGCCGCTCATGGTTGTTGACGTTGTCGCCCGTCTCGACCTGCCACTTGCCACCGTCGACGGCGGAGCCCGCGGGCCCGTCGAACTCGTCGGAGAAGGTGACGGCGGCGGCCTCGGCGGCCACGGCCGGTGGCGCGGCGGATTGCGCCGCGGAGGCGGGCGCACCCTGCGCCAGTCCGGTGGACAGGGACGCGAGGGCGAGGAACGAGACGACGGAGAGCAGCAGTCGCCGGGGTAAGCGCGGGGAGTCCATGACTCTCCCTTCCAGAAACATGTGCATGACAGGTACGGAGAGACGTGAGGCGCATGCGAAACCAACAGGTGGAACCAAGTGGTTACGGCGCCGACCGGGGTGCGATGAGCGATCCGAGAGGTACTTAGTTCACTACGTGATTTAAGAAGTGAAGGAAAATCCTGTCAAGGGCTTGGTATGGACCATATGTATGGACAGAAACCGCCGTGGAGGACGGCCGCACGACTGGTGACGGCCCGCGGGGGATACCCCCCATACCGGTCCTGGGGTGCACCGGATGGCGCCCCGCTGGGGGCGAATCCAGCGTTCAGCCATGCCTCCGACTCCGCGAAAACATCTCGCCCTGGCCCTCGGTGTCGCTACGCTGCTCGCCACCGAGGTGGCCACCGCCGTCGCCCAGCCCGCAGGTCCCTCCCCTGTGGAGCGGCTGCGCCAGGACACCGAGGCGATCCACGCCCTCGGTGTCAGCGGTGTGCAGGCCCGCGTGGTCGCGCCGGACGGTCGGCATTCGGTCGCCACCAGCGGCACCGCCGACCTGAACACCGGCCGCCCCGTTGCCGCCGACGGCTACTTGCGCATGGCCAGCACGTCAAAGACGCTGGTCGCCACCGTGGTCCTCCAACTGGAGGCCGAGGGCAGGCTCTCCCTGGACGACACGGTCGACCACTGGCTGCCCGAGTGGTGCGGGGCAACGGCGACGACGGCAGCCGGATCACCATCCGCCAACTGCTCCAGCACACCAGCGGCATCCACGACGACCTGCCCGGATACACCACGCCGGAGGAGTACTACCAGCAGCGCCACGACGTCTACGGCCCCGAGCAGCTCTTCGCCCGCGCCATGGCCCACGCGCCGGACTTCCCGCCCGGCGAGGGCTGGGCGTACTCCAACACCGGCTACGTCCTGCTCGACATGGTCATCAACAAGGCCACCGGTCACCCCGCCCACCAGGAGATCGAAGACCGCGTCCTGCGCCCGCTCGGCCTCGACCGGACCCGGTGGCTGGGCACCTCGCCCACCCTCCCCCGGCCGCACGCCACGGCCTACCAGCTCTTCGGCCCCGGTTCCCGGGTGGACGTCACCGACCAGATACCGGTGGACCACGAGAACCTTTCGTGGGTCACGACCACGCGGGACGAGAACGACTTCTTCCGCGCGCTGCTCGCGGGCCGCCTGCTACCGACGCGGCAACTGGCCGAGATGAAGCGGACCGTCCCCGTGAGCGAGGAGTTCCAACAGCTCTGGCCCGGCGGCCGATACGGGCTCGGCCTGGTCGAACGCCCGCTGAGCTGCGGAGGAACGTACTGGAGCCACGAGGGCGGGGACGGCGGCTACATCACCCTCAACGGCGTCACCGACGACGGCAGGCGCAGCGCCGCGGTCTCCATGTCCGAGGCACGCGGCGACACCCCGGAGCACATCCTGGACCAGGAGAACGCGGCCGGCGCCCTCATCGACCACGCACGGTGCGCCGGGGGCCATCGCGGGGACGCAGGCGAACCACCGCTGCCGGGAAGGTAAGTTTGGACCCCGCGCCATGACACGCAACCTCCGCATGCCCCGCGCCCTCTTCCAAACCGGCTATGGCCGTACGCGTCGGCGTGCCCGGTCCGGGCCGCACACCGACTGACCGACCCCACGAGGACACACCGCCGTGACACCCGACGACCACTTCGGCCGCCTCGCGCCGCAGACCGCATGACGCCCGCCGGTTCCCGGGCCGTCCGGGCACACGGCGGAACCGCAGGACCCGCAGGACCCGTCCGAGCCGTCGACTATCCTCACGCAGACGGCCTCGGTGCACACGACCGACTTGGGGCAGACGTGCCGGAACTTGTACTGCATGCCAATGGACGCACCTGGACCCTGGACGCGTCCCGGAGCTACACCGTGGGGCGCGATCAGCAGGCCGACATCCCGACCATCGACCGCCGCGTCTCCCGGCGGCACATCACGATCCGCTGCGTCGGCGGGACGTGGGTCATCGAGGACCTCGGCAGCGCGAATGGCACGTTCGTGGACGGACACCGTGTCCAGCGGATCGAGATCGGCCACGGTTCGATCGTCCGGCTGGGGCACTTCTCCAGCGGCATGCGGCTGGACTTCACCGAGGCCGCGCCGGCGGCGGCGCCAGCGGCGGCGGCGAGTGGCGACCAGGCGCCCGCTGCGGCGCAGGACCGCGCGGCGGCACCCCAGGGCGAGGCACGTCCCCAGGCTCATCCCCAGCCCCGTCCTGAAGCTCGTCCCCAGCCCCGTCCCGAGGCTCATCCCCAGCCCCGTCCTGAAGCTCATCCCCAGCACCGTCCCGAGGCCCATCCCCAGCCCCCTCGCGGGGCGCGAGGTGATACGGGTTGGGGCACGGCGGCAGCCGCCGGTGCACCCCCGGTGGCGCCCCACCCCCGGGCGGGGGAGGGTCCGGCGGCCCCGGCGGGCGCGGCGGCCCCGGCGGGCGCGGCGGCGTCGGCGGGCGCGGCGGCGTCGGCGGGCGCGGCGGGCGCGGCGTCGGCGGCGGCAGCCTCAGTGGGGCAAGCGGCGGCGGCCCCGACCAGTACCGCAGGCCCGAGCGTCGCCCGGGACGCGCACCGGCCCGCCGCCGGAGACCCGCACCGGCCCGCCGCCGCCACAGACGGGGACGGGCCCCACGGAGCCGCCGCAACCCACTTCATTGACCGGAGCCCGTCGGGTGTTCACCGGCTCGTCCAGGGGCGGCCGATGCGCATCGGCCGGGCGCAGGACAACGAACTCGTGGTGGAGGGCCCGCATGTCTCCCGCCACCACGCGGAGTTCCGGCCCCTGCCCGGTGGCCGCTTCGAGATCGTCGACCTCGGCAGCCACAACGGCACCTTTGTCAACGGGCAGCCCGTGGACCGTCAGCTCATCGGTCCGCACGACATCGTCGGTGTCGGCCACTCCACCTTCCGCCTCGCCGGGGACCGGCTGGAGGAGTTCGCCGACACCGGTGAAGTCTCCTTCGCCGCCCGGAACCTGACGGTGACCGTCGGGCGCGGCAAGACCATCCTGGACGACGTCTCCTTCGGCGTCCCGGAGAAGTCCCTGGTGGCGGTAGTCGGGCCGTCGGGCTCCGGGAAGTCCACCCTCCTGCGCGCCCTCACCGGCTACCGGCCCGCCGACCGCGGCCATGTCCTCTACGACCACCGCGATCTCTACACGCAGTTCGCCGAGTTGCGCCACCGTATCGGCCTCGTTCCGCAGGACGACATCCTGCACAAGGAGCTGACCGTCGACACCGCGCTGAAGTACGCCGCCAGGCTGCGCTTCCCCGGTGACACCAAGGCCGCCGAGCGCAAGGCCCGTATCGACGAGGTGCTCCAGGAGCTGAAGCTCGACGTGCACCGGGACAAGAAGGTCTCCTCGCTCTCCGGCGGTCAGCGCAAGCGGGTGTCCGTCGCCCTGGAGCTGCTGACCAAGCCCTCCCTGCTCTTCCTCGACGAGCCCACCTCCGGGCTGGATCCGGGCCTGGACCGCGATGTCATGAAGTTGCTGCGGGGGCTCGCCGACGACGGCCGCACCGTGCTGGTGGTCACCCACTCCGTCGCCGAACTGGCGCTGTGCGACCGGGTGTTGGTCATGGCGCCCGGCGGCTCCGTGGCCTACTTCGGCGTCCCGGGCGAGGCCCTGGAGTTTTTCGGACACGAGAGCTGGGCCGATGTCTTCTCCGCCTTCGAGAACCATCGCGAGGACGACTGGGGCGGGCGCTGGCGGGCTTCCCCGCAGCACGTCCGGCGTGTCGCGGAGGTCGGCTCGGCCGTACCGCCGCAGCAGCCGGGCACCCTTCCGGCGCAGCCGCCCGCGCGAGCCCTGCAGCCCAAACGGCGGTACTGGGTGGCCCAGTTGTGGACCCTGATCCGCCGCTATCTGTCGGTCATCGCCTCCGACAAGGGCTTCATGGCGCTGATGCTGCTCCTCCCGGCGGTGCTGGGCGGGGTCAGCTGTCTGGTTCCGGCGAAGTACGGACTCGTCCCGCCACCGCCCGACAGTGGTTTCCGCTACAACCAGGAGTCCGGAACCATTCTGCTGGTGCTCGTCATCGGCATGAGCTTCTCCGGCGCGGCCAACTCCGTACGCGAATTGATCAAGGAACGGGTGATCTACGAACGGGAGAGAGCCACGGGTCTGTCCCGGTCCGCGTATCTGATGTCGAAGGTGATCGTCCTCGGTCTGATCACCGCGATGCAGGGTGCCGTCCTCTGCGCGATCGGCTTCTCCGTCCGCCAACTGCCCGCCCAGGGGCTGCTCATGCCCACGGCCGTCGAGGTCTGCGTGGTGATCAGTGCGCTGGGCTTCACCTCCATGATGTTCGGCCTGGTCATCTCCGCGCTGGTGCGGACGGCCGAGAAGACCATGCCGCTGCTGGTGATGTTCGCCATCGTCCAGGTGGTCTTCACGGGCGTCCTCTTCAAGCTGTTCAGCTCTCCGGGCATCGAACAGGTCGGCTGGCTGATGCCCGCCCGCTGGGCGGTCGCGGGCGCCGGGACCACACTCGACCTCGGGCACACCATGCCGCCCTGGAATCTCGACAAGCCGAACGAAGTCGACCCGCTGTGGGCGCACACCGTCTCCCAGTGGGGCATCGACCTCGGCGTGCTCGTGGCGATCGGGCTGGTCTGCGGCTTCGCCGTGGCACGTCTGCTGCGCCGGCACGAACCCGACGTCATGCGCGACTAGCTGGCGGCTTGGTGGCGACTAGCCCTTGCCGAAGTGCACCGCCGGGAAGGCGCCCGCCGCCCTGAGGGCTTCGGTGAAGCCACCGGCCAGCTCGGTGAGGCGCGCGGTGGCGGCCGGGCCGAGGTGGTCGTACGGGGCGGTGTCGAGGCGGTCGGTGAGCGCCTCGGCGTCACCGCGCAGGGCCGCGCCCGACTCCGTGAGATCCCCCGCCTCGTCCAGCAGTCCGCGCTCGCGCAACCGGTCCCGGGCGGCGGCCCACTGCTCGGCGGACCACCCGCGGGTCCGCATGAACGTCGCCGACGTCGGCGCGGTGCCGGTGGCGTTGTGCAGGACCAGCGCCTCGATCCCGGACAGCCCCGCGATGGCCAGGGCGAAGAGGTGACCGTCGCCCCGGTGCTCGCGCAGCAGCGTCGCGGCGTACCACAGGGCCAGATGCGGTTCCTCGGGCACCGGGAGCCCCGCGTTCGCGGCGTACAGCGGCCGCGCCTCCCGGTGGCACGCCTCGGTGGCGCGCAGCGCCAGCTCGGCGGCCTCGGCCATCTCCTTCGACGTCAGGGCCGTCTCCCCGAGCAGCCGCCGCAGCACCTTGTTCGCGCCGCGCAGCCGCGCCGCGAGCACCGCCTCCGGCGTGGCGATGGCCCACGCGGCGGGGATGAACCGCTCCACATGCTCGTGGTTGAAGTTGTAGAACGTCGCCGAGACGGTGCCCGCGCCGACCGCCCCGAGCGGGGCCGCGCGGTCCGCGAAGTAGGCCATGGCCCCGCGCTCCAGCCCGAGCGCCGCGAACTCGTCCTGCCGCTCGGGCGCGAAGTACACGCATGAGTGCAGGGGATTGACGACGCTGTGGCAGCGGCGGCCCGCGCTCGGCTCGAATGTGGTCAGGTCGGCGAGGCGCATCAGGCTTCCTTCGCGGGGTCGTGGTGGGTGCGGCCGGTCAGTACGGCCGCGGTCATGGTGAGGTGCTGGACCAGTACCTCGGCCGCCGTGTCGGCGTCGCGGGCCAGCGCCGCCTCCTCCAGCAGGCGGTGCTCACGGACGCCGTCCCGGCCTGGGTTGCGGTGTGCCGACCAGCGGCGGGCCAGCTCGCTCGCGGTCCACATCCGGTCGAAGGTCTCCAGCAGGACGGGGTTGCCGCAGCCCTCCAGCAGTGCGCGGTGGAAGACCCGGTGGGCCTCGGCCCATGCGGCGCTGTAGTACTCGCCCTCCCCCGGTACGTACGCCTGGGTCCGGGTCAGCCGGTGGTGGGCGGCGCGTACGCGGGACTCCCAGTCGACGTCGCCGCGCTCGATGGACATGCGCAGCACGACCGGTTCGATGGTCCGGCGGGCCTCCGCGATCTCCTGCCAGCGGCGGTCGGAGTGGGCAGGGACGGCGAAGCCTCGGTTGTGCAGCCGGTCCGCGAGGCCCTCGCCGACCAGCCGTACGAGCGCCTCGCGCACGACGGCCAGGCTCACGCCCCGTTCCTTGGCGAGGTCCTGCGGTTTGAGGGCGTCACCGGGGGCGTGGTCCCCACGCATGATCGCGTCCCGCAGGTGTGCGTAGACCTGCTCGGAGAGCATCTGCTTCCCCGAGGAGGTCGACGTGTGGGTCGTCTGAGCCATGCCGCCATCATAGATGATCCAGACGATAATCGATTATCTTTGAATGATCGATGTGGGCCACCGTCGAACACAGGAGCTGTCTATCCGCCGTCCGTCCCGAGTTGAACAATCGTGGCGTTGGCTTCCGCGTCAAGGAGGACGGAATGAACGCACGTTTCACACGCTTCGCGCTCGTTGCCGGGACCGTTGTGGTGACCACGCTGGGCCCCTCCGTACAGGCCCAGGCGCTGCCCGCCTGCGCGAGCAACGCGATCTGCCTGTGGCGGTTCCAGGACGGTACGGGCGAGCTCTACACCTGGCGGGGCGGCTATGTGGACCTGCCCAGCCGGTTCACGGACCACGTGGGTTCCTTCCGGGCCAACAGGACCGGTGCCTTCATCGACTGGGCCTCGGGCAAGGAGTGCCACTCGGTCCGCAAGGGCGACTACGCCAGCAACTACAGCGGCCGGTTCGGCTCGAAGATCGACGCGGTGGGCGACAACTGCTGACCCACCCGTCTCTGGACGCCAGCTTGTGCAGGTGGTGAGTGCTCTCCTCCGCCTCCCTCGCGCGCGTCCCCGCTGCCGTGGCCCGGTCGGCGCGCGGGGGAGGTCGGTAGCATCGCGGTGAACCGACAGCGGCCAGCCCCCCGTGAAGGAGCGCCGACGTGCGACTCAGCCCGCGCACCGTGCAGGAGATCGATTCGCCGATGGGCGCGACGTATGCCCTGCTGGCGGGCCGCAGCGGCGAGCGGCCGCTGCTCGATCTGGCCCAGGCCGCGCCGAGCTACCCGCCCGCGCCCGAGCTGATCGAGCACGTCGCCAAGGTCGCGCACGAGCCGAACGGCGCCGCCTATGTGCCGAGCCCCGGACTGCCCCGGCTGCGGGATGCCTTCGCCGCCGACCTCAGCCGCGGCTACCAGAGCCCGGTGGGGGCTGACCAGATGGTCGTCACCGCTGGTTGCAACCAGGCGTTCTGCCTGGTCGCGCAGGCGCTCACCGAGCCGGGCGACGAGGTCATCGAAGTCCTGCCGTACTACTTCAACTACGACATGTGGCTGCGCATGAACGGCGTCGTGCCGCGCTACCTGGAGCCCGGGCCCGATCTCGTGCCCGACCCGGAAGCGGCCGAAGCGCTCATCACCCCGCGTACCAGGGCGATCGTGCTGGTCACCCCGGGCAACCCGAGCGGTGTCACCATTCCGCCGGATGTGCTCGCGGACTTCTACGCGGTGGCGAAGCGGCACGATATCGCGCTGATCGTGGACGAGACCTACCGCTCGTTCCGCGACACCGTGCGACCGGCGCACGACCTGTTCGCCGACCCGGACTGGGCGCGGACCCTGGTGAGCCTGCACAGCTTCTCCAAGGACCTCGCGATTCCCGGCTACCGGGTGGGCGCCGGTGGTCGCCTCGCCCGAGCTGAACCGCGAGGTGATGAAGTTGCTCGACTGCGTGGCGATCTGCCCTCCGCGCGTCGGGCAGGAGGCCGCCTGGGCCGGGCTGACCTCGGCCCAGGAGTGGCGGCGTGCGCGTGCGAACGAGGCCACGGAGAAGCGGCGTTGGCTGGAGACCGTGCTGGCCGAGCTGCCGGGCGGTTTCGAGCTGCTGAGCTGCGGAGGGTTCTTCGGCTGGGTCCGCCACCCGTTCGCCGACCGCGGCACCGACGACGTCGTGCGCGACCTCATCACCCGCTACGACACGCTCGTCATTCCGGGCACCGCCTTCCTGCCCGACGACCGCCAGGTCTTCCGGGTCAGCTTCGGCAACGTGGACCGGGCCGGGCTCACCGAGTTCGCCGGGCGGCTTGAGCTGATGGCCAAGGATGTCCTTGGCCGACCCTGCGGGCCGCGGCCGGCCTGACGCTTGACCTTGCCCGAAGGTCAAGGTCGAGGGTGCCGGTGGCGACCGGGCTCCCGAGCCGAGGGTGCTCGGCTGCGGCCGAACCGGGAGGAACCCGCAGTGGATGACGACGCTCTTCTGACCGAGCAGATGGCCTACTACAGGGCGGGGGCGGCGGAATACGACCGGCCCTACGCGGAGCGCGAAGACCTGCGGGAGTTGCTGGCTGCCGTCGATGACCTCCCGATTGCCGGGGATGTGCTGGAGCTGGCGTGCGGGACGGGGCAGTGGACCTCGTTGCTCGCCACGCGGGCGCGTTCGGTGACGGCCGTCGACGCGGCGGCTGAAGCGCTGGCCCTCGCTCGTGCGCGTACCGCGCCCGCCACCGTCCGGTTCGTTGAGGCCGACCTGTTCGAGTGGCAGCCGTCGCGCTGCTACGACACGGTGTTCTTCGCCTTCTGGCTCTCCCACGTGCCACCGGCGCGGTTGCCCGGCTTCTGGAACAGCGTCGCCTCCGCACTCGCACCGGGTGGCAGAGCGGTCTTCATCGATGACGGTCCCGCCGCGGCCGCCGAGGAGACCGTGCTCTCCGGCCAGCCGGTCCCGGTGGCCCTGCGCCGACTCGACGACGGCAGCCGGTACCGCATCGTGAAGGTGTTCCACGCCCCCTCCTCACTCGCCGCCGACCTCACGGCGCTGGGCTGGTCGGCCCATATCCGGCTGGTGGCCGGGAAGTTCATCGGCGTCGCGGAACCACCGGCCGCCTGTGCCTGAGAACCGGTCCGGCTCCGGCGAGGATCAGATGAGCGTCGGTCGACACCACCGCCGGCGCGAGTGCGGCGGCCGCTGCCAGGACCAGTCGGCGTGCGTGGTCCCGCATACGCCGGGAGGCGGTGGCCACGGTGAGGGGGAGCGGTGAACGTGAGGAGCGCATGGGTGGTCATCGGCCCTTCGTGATGGATGCGGCACCCGCCGTCTCATCTCGCGTTTCGCCGGCAGCATCGCCCCGCCCGCGTCCTCCACCGCCCTCAGGCGGCTGACGGCCCGTGAGCACGAGGTCCTGATGCTCGTGGCACAAGCGCACAGCAACACGGAGATCGCGCAATTACATGGAGGCCGGGGAGGGGGAAACCCTTAGGGCCCCTGGTCTCAGGCCACGTGCAGCAGGGCACTGGTCGGGCCACCAACCGGGTAACCCCCGCCCCGCGGGTCATGCAGCCACTCCCGGCCTGCACCGCGGACGGGAGCGGGAGGGGAGCGGGCGGGCCCAGCACATGTCGAGTCCCGCTGGGAGGGTGGGCCGCGAGGCCGTGCTACGCCTTGTGCGTGACGCACACCGGAGCGGCCGCGTCGGAGCCGCCTCGTCCGGCGGCGGGCCTGTTCCATCGGACCATGGCAACCACACCACCGGCCCCGCGCACCCGCTTCACGGAACTCGTCGGCTGCACGGTGCCCGTCCAGCAGGCCGGGATGGGCTGGGTGAGTGGCGTGGACCTCGCGGCCGCGGTCTCCGAGGCCGGCGGCCTCGGCATGGTCGCCTTCCCGATGGCGACACCGGAAGCCCTCACCGGGCTGCTGGAGGACGTACGGCGGCGAACCACCCGTCCGGTCGGGATCAATTTCATCCTCCCCGTCCTCCAGGACCAGGCGTGCATCGACATCGCCGCGGAGCGGATGTCCGTCGTCGAGTTCTTCTGGGCGGCCCCCTCCCCTCGGCTGGTCGCTCGGGGCAAGGCGGGCGGGGCGCTCGCCGCGTGGCAGGTCGGCTCGGTGGCGGAGGCACGGGAGGCGGCCGACGCGGGATGCGACTTCGTCGTCGTCCAGGGAGCGGAGGCGGGCGGCCACGTCCGCGGATCCCGGGCCATGCTGCCGCTGCTCTGTGAAGTGGTGGAGCACGTCGACATCCCGGTCGTCGCGGCAGGCGGCATCGCCACGGCGAGATCCGTGGCGGCGGTCCTCGCGGCCGGGGCCGATGCCGCTCGTATCGGGACCCGGTTCGTCGCCACTACGGAAGCCGACGCGCACCCGGAGTATCAGCAGGCCCTGATCCGGGCCGACGCCGCCGACACCGTGCTCACCACGCAGTTCTCGGCCATGTGGCCCGACGCACCGCACCGGGTCCTCTCGGCCTGCGTCGACCGCGCGCGCGGCCTCGACACGGACGTGGCGGGCGAGATCGTGTTGGCCGGTGCCACCGTGCCCGTCCCGGCATCCAGTCCGTTCTGCCCGACCCGGACCACGACCGGGCAGGTGGACGCGATGCCGCTCTACGCGGGCGAGTCGGTCGGCGCCGTGACCAGGATCGAACCGGCCGCGGACTGATCCGCGAACTCGCCACCGGCGCGGTGGCACGCCTGCGCGGGGCGCTCTCCGGCCAGGATTCCGACTGACGACAGGGGCTTAGGTCTCCGGCCCCGTTCAACGACCACCAAGGTCATCCGGAAGCCCGATGCAGCCTTCCCGGGGCGGAGCCATCATGCCAGTGGAGACCTGCCGAAAGGAGCACATCATGTCCTACCCGGAAGACCTCGAGTACCCGGAGCCCCGCTACCACGGCGACAGGGGCGAAGTGAACGCGACCTTCCGCCCGGCCGGCACCCCGCCGGACCTCTCCTCACCCGGCGGCTCGACCCACTACCTCGCCACCAGCGAGTCGACCGGCGGCGAATTCGGCCTGTACAAGCTGGAGATGGGTCCACGGTCCGGCGGACCCAAGACCCATTTCCACAAGGCCATCTCCGAGTCCTTCTACATCCTCTCGGGCAAGCTGGAGCTCTACAACGGCGAGAAGTGGATCACGGGCCGCGAGGGCGATTTCCTGTACGTACCGGTCGGTGGCCTGCACGCGTTCAAGAACGTGGCGGACGAGCCCGTGTCCATGCTCCTGCTGTTCGCCCCGGGCGCCCCGCGCGAGGAGTACTTCGAGAGGGTCGCGGAGATGACCCAGCGTGGCGGCGAGGAACTCAAGCGGTTTCGCATCCGGCACGACAGCTACTTCGTGGAGGACTTCGAACCCGGGACGGAGTAGTCCGGGGGTCCGGGACACCGCCACCGGCCTGCTCGGCGTCCGGCTCGCCGCTCTCGGAGACGTGCCTCAGCCCCCTCGGCGGTGCGGTCGATGTGCCGGGCCAGGAGATCGGCGGCATGGTCGGCGTTCCGGTCGACCGCGGCCGTGGTCGAGGCCGCCCTCGCGGCAGTTCCGGCAGCCGACGGGGCCTCCTCACACTCATTCGGCCCACCCCGGGGTGCCGTCAAGAGTTGGCACGCGCGGATGCCGGCACCCCGCGTATGTCTCCAATTCTGAAGTGGGGCGAGCGATACTTCCGCGAGGTCGCGGCCATGCGACGGGCTTACGTTCAACTGGTGAACTCGGCGCGGCTCTTGACCGGCAAGGGCAGGGTCCAAGACAGTCGTTCTGTGTGAGCGCTCTCTCGACCCGATGGCGCTCGCGCTGTCCCTGTGCCCGAGTCCCCGTAGTCCAGCCTCCACCACACCCCACGCCAGGAGCGGGCTACGGGGGCTCGCACACCCCGTGACCGACGTTCCTTCGGACGAAAGCAGCCCCCCACATGTTCAGGATCACCTCCCGTACGACGGCGGAGGCCAAGCCCCGCCGCCGACGACGCGTACTGGCCTTCGTGGCCGCCCTGTCGC
This sequence comes from Streptomyces violaceusniger Tu 4113, assembly GCF_000147815.2. Lineage (NCBI taxonomy): Bacteria > Bacillati > Actinomycetota > Actinomycetes > Kitasatosporales > Streptomycetaceae > Streptomyces > Streptomyces violaceusniger. The sequence continues at coordinate 7,018,595 of NC_015957.1, forward strand.
TTCCGCTGACCGGACTGCTGGCTCTGACCGTGTCCTCCAACACCGCCGCCGCCGGCGAACCCGCCGCCGCGGCCGAGTGGACCACCGTCTTCCAGGACGACTTCGACGGCGCGGCGGGCACCGGCCTGAACAAGAACGACTGGCTGTACGACATCGGCACCGGCTACCCGGGCGGCGCCCCGAACTGGGGCACCGGGGAGGTCGAGTCGGTCACGGACTCGACCGAGAACGTCTACCACGACGGCGAGGGTCACATGGTGATCAAGCCGATCCGCGACGGTTCCGGGAAGTGGACGTCCGGCCGGGTGGAGACCCAGCGCACCGACTTCGAGGCCCCGGCCGGTGGGCAGTTGGAGATCAGTGCTTCCCTCAAGCAGCCCAACCCGGAGAAGGCCCTCGGAATCTGGCCCGCCTTCTGGGCCATGGGCGCCGACGCCCGTCCGACCGGCGCCACCAACTGGCCGAGCATCGGCGAGCTGGACATCATGGAGAACGTCAACGGGCTGAGCAAGCACTCGAACACCTTCCACTGCGGGGAGTGGGCCGGTGAGTGCCACGACCCGGACGGGATCACCAGCGATCTGCTGCCGTGCGACGGCTGCCAGACCGACTACCACACGTACTCCGTGATCGTGGATCGCACCGACACCTCCGCCGAGCAACTGCGCTTCTACCGCGACGGCAAGGAAACCTTCACGGTGAAGCAGAACCAGGTGTCCGCCGAGACCTGGAAGAAGGCGGTCGACCACGGGTTCTTCGCCATCTTCAATGTCGCGGTCGGCGGCTCCTACCCGAACAAGGTCTGCGGCTGCACCTCGCCGGCGGCGGACACCACCTCCGGTGAGGGGATGAGCGTGGACTCGTTCTCCGTCAAGGTGAGCCAGTAACGACGACACGGCTCCCCGTACGTCGGGCTCCACGATCCGGTTGTGGTCGTGGAGCCCGACGTTGTCGGTCTGTCCTAGCCCTCGTAGCTCCGGATCGCGGCAACCTTCTCCGCCGACGGAGAGGTCTCGTCGAAGCTCTGCGCCAGCCAGTCGTCGGTGAGCGAACGGGCGAGTTCCAGCCCGATGACGCGCTGGCCGAAGCAGAGCACCTGGGCGTTGTTGCTGAGGACCGAGCGGCGCACGGAGTAGCTGTCGTGGGCGGTGACCGCGCGGATGCCGGGGACCTTGTTGGCGCTGATGGCCACGCCGAGGCCGGTGCCGCACACCAGGAGGGCGCGGTCTGCGGTGCCCTCGGCGACGCGGCGGGCCGCTTCCACCGCGACATGCGGGTAGGCGGTGTGCTCGTCGCTGCCCACGCCGACGTCGATGACCTCGGCGACCCGGGGGTCGGCCAGCAGATCCCGCTTGAGGACTTCCTTGTAGTCGTAGCCGGCGTCGTCACAGCCGACGACGATCCGGAACGCGTTCGCGGTGGTCATACGGGATCGCTTCCTGTCGTCGTGTGGAGGGTGGCCACCGCGGTCAGTACCGCGGCGAGTGAGGTGGCTCCGGGGTCGGGGGTGCCCACGCTGCGCTCGGCGAGGGGGCGGGCGCGGCCGAGGCGGGGGCGCAGGGCGGCGGTGTCCTCGGCGGCCGTACGGGCTTCGGCCACGGCGGACGCGTACGCCTCGGCCACCGGGTCTCCGGTCCGCAGCCGCGCCGCGAAGGCGGTGGCGAACGGCGCGAGAGCGTCGACCAGGGTTTTGTCGCCCACCTCGGCCCCGCCGAGCGAGGTGACGGCGGTGAGCGCGGCCGTGGCGGCGGACGCCAACTCCTCGCGTCCCGGCGCCCGGTCGGCCGGCAGTGCGGCGCCGATGGCGCGCAGCGCCACGCCCCACAGCGCACCCGAGGTGCCTCCGGCCTCCGCCGCCCAGGCATCTCCGGCGGCGGCGAGCACCGCCGCCGGGGCGAGCCGTTCGGCGTGTGCCTTCTCGGCGGCCACCAGTGCCGCGTCGACGCCCTTGCACATGCCACGGCCGTGATCGCCGTCGCCCGCCACTGCGTCCAGCCTGCCCAGGGCCTCCGCGTCCCGGTGCAGTACGTCGTGGGCGGCGCGCAGTGCGTGGACGGACAGCTCCGCGACCTCGACCGCCGCGCCGGATGCCGTGGCGGCGGACCGCTCGGGGCGGCGCGGGGCGGCGGCGGGCCGTGCGGCGGCGGCGTCCACCGGGACTTCCTGCGGTGTCCCCCGGCGGAAGGCCGGGGTGTCGGCCGGTGCGCGCCACAGGCGTTCCAGCTCGTCGTCCAGCCAGCTCAGAGTGAGGGAGCAACCGGCCATGTCGAGACTGGTGACGAGTTCGCCGACCTCGGGGCGTACGGGTGTGAGCCCCGCCTCGTCCAGCAGCCGGGCCACGGCGCCCCACAGCACGTACAGCTCCTCGTACTTCGTGGCGCCGAGGCCGTTGAGGACGACCGCGACCCGGCCCTCGCCGTCCGTGTCCGCAGGCCGGTCCGCCAGCAGCCCCGTCACCAGGGCGCGGGCCAGGTCCTCGGCGGTGCCCAGGGTGTCCTCACTCACCCCCGGTTCGCCGTGGATGCCGAGACCGAGGCCCAGGCGGCCCTCGGGAACGGTGAACAGGGGCGCGTCGGAGCCCGGCAGGGTGCAGCCGTCGAAAGCCACTCCGAGCGTGCGGGTACGGGCGTTGGTGTGCTCGGCCACGCGGACGACCTCGTCCAGCGGCGCGCCTTCCTCGGCCGCCGCCGACGCGGTCTTGAAGACGACGAAGCCGCCCGCGATGCCCCGCCGCCGCGCCGTCTGGTCGGCGGGGGCGGAGGCGATGTCATCGGTGACGGCGAAGCAGCGGGCGGGAGTGCCGTCGTCCGCCAACTGCCGTGCCGCGAGGCCGAAGTTCATCACGTCTCCGGCGTAGTTGCCGAAGAGGAAGAGGACACCGCCGCCCGCCTCCGCCGCCTCGGCGACCGAGCGGGCGCGGGCGGCCGACGGGGAGGTGAACACATCGCCGATGACCGAACCGTCGGCGAATCCGGGGCCGACGACACCGCAGAAGGCCGGGTAGTGGCCGGAGCCGCCGCCGGTGAGGACGGCCACCTTCCCCGTACGGGTGGGGCGGGCGCGCACCACACCGCCGGGCACGGCCCGTACGTGTTCCGGATGGGCGGCGGCGAACCCGGTGATCATGTCGTCGGTGAACCGGGCGGGGTCGTTGAAGAGCCTGGTCATCGGGTGCTCCAGCCTTCGCGTGCGATGTCGAGGGCCTGGCGGTAGGCGGTGTAGCCCTCGGCGTAGTGGTCGATCAGCCCGCGCTCGGCGGTCACGGTACGCAGGCGGGCGCGCCAGGCGACGGGGTCGACCGGCGTGCCCAGGGAGCGCCAGGCGACGTGGGCCGCACCGCGGATGCCCACGGCGTCGTCGCAGACGTCCAGGTCACCGCCGAGGACACCGGCGAAGATGCGCGCCCACTCGCCGGAGCGCGCGCCGCCGCCGCAGGCGGTGACGGTGCGGGTGACGCCGAGGGTTTCCATGCAGTGCCGGGCCGAGTAGGCGACGGCCTCGCACAGCGCCCGTACCAGGTCGGCGCGGCCGGCCAGCGGGGAGAGACCGTCCAAGCGGCCACGGGCCCGCGGGTCGACGAATGGTGCGCGCTCGCCGCTGGCGGACAGGAACGGCAGCGCGGTGACGCCCGAGGCGCCGGGCGGGGACTGGACGAGCAGCGCGTCCAGCGCCTCGATCTTGACGTCGAGAAGTTTCAGCAGCCAGTCCAGGCCCGCGGTGCCGATCATGGCGGGCATGACCCGCAGATAGCGGCCCTCGTACGGGGTCGCCAGCAGCATCCCGGCCGGGTCCTCGGCGATGGCCGGGCGCGGCTCGGTGTCGAGGACCTGGGCGGCGAGGGTGGTGCCGATGATGAGGTTGCCCTCGCCCGGTTCGGCCACTCCCGAGCCGAAGGCGCAGGCCGGAATGTCGAACGGACCGGCCGAGACCGGCAGCCCGGCGGGCAGGCCCAGCCGCCGGGCGGCGTCGGGCAGCAGCCGGTGCAGGGTGCCGGGCGGCGCCGGATCCGGCAGCAGCCGGCGGTGTGCGGACAGTCCGCACAGCTCGAGCGCGGTCTCGTCGTAGGTGCGGGTGGCGACGTCGAGGAACGGCTGCGAGGCGTCGGAGACATCGACGGTCACGGCACCGGTCAGCCGCTGCACGACGGCGTCCACGCAGTATCCGGCGACGTGGGCCGCCCCCAGCCGCTCCGGCTCGTGTTCGGCCAGATGCGCCAGCAGGGGTGCCGCGGAGCCGGGGAAGAGGCCGACGCCGGTGCGCCGGTGCAGGGCGTGCAGGGTGCCGTCGGCGGTCCACCGGTCGAGCCGGTCCGCGGCCCGGCCGTCCATCCAGGACAGCGCGCGGCCGACGGGGGCGCCGGTGGCGTCGCGCAGCCACAGGCCGTCGCCCTGCCCGGTGAGGGCCAGGGCCTCGGCCGGTTCCTCGCCCAGTTGCGCGGCGTCGGCGAGTGCCGCCCGTACGACGGTCTCCACGGTGCCCACGACATCGTCCAGGTCCTGCTCGACGCGGTGTCCGGGCAGGGTGTAGACGGTGCTGCGGGCCTCGTGGGCGGGGGTGGTCCGGCCGTCGCGGGAGATGAGCTGGGCCTTGGTGACCGAGGTGCCGATGTCGACTCCGACGATCATGGCCGGCCCCCGGTCAGCACCTCCGGATTGGCCACGTGCCGCAGCGGTTCACCGCGCAGGAAGCGGGCGGCCTCGGCGGCGGTGATCAGGGCGGCCCGGTCGGCGGTCTGCCGGGTGGATCCCGCCAGATGAGGCGTGGTGATGACATGGGGGGCCTTGTGCAGCGGCCAGTCGGCCGGGGGCGGCTCGATGTCGTAGACGTCCAGGGCGAGTGCGCCGAGCCGGCCGGACTCCAGCAGGCCGGGCAGCGGGGCGTAGTCGAGCAGCTCGCCGCGGGCCGAGTTGACGAGGACGGCGCCCTCGGGCAGGAGCGCGAGGTTGCCGGCGTTCAGCAGATGCCGGGTCTCGGGGGTGACGCGGGCGTGCAGGCTCACGACGGAGCTGCGCCGCAGCAGGTCGTCCAGGGTGGTGAGCTCGACACCGTCGGCCTGTGCCCGGGCCGGATCCGTGTACGGATCGGAGACGAGGACGTGTGCGCCGAAGGCGCGCAGCACCCGGGCCACGATGGAGCCGATGGCTCCGTACCCGACGAGGCCGACGGTGGCGCCGTCGAGCTCCAGCCCCGCGTTCTCGTAGGCGTAGTAGTCCCCGCGCCACGTGCCCTCCTTGAGGGCCGCGTCGGCGAAGGTGAGGTGGCGCATGGCGGCGAGGATCAGGCCGATGGTGAATTCGGCGGCAGCGGCGGCGTTGCGGCCCGGCGTGAAGGTGACGGGTATCCCGGCGGCGGTGGCGGCGGCCAGGTCCACGTTGACCGGGCCGCCACGGGCCACGCCGATGAACTTCAGATGGGGCGACTCGCGGATGACACGGGAGGTGAACGGAGCCATCTGGGTCAGGGCGACACTCGCGTCACCGAGCGCCTCCAGCACCTGTTCCTCGGTGCCGCTGGCCTCCTTCACACCCCCGTTCCCCTGCCCGTCGGCGCCCACCGGGCCGAAGGGTTCGTTCGGCCAGCGGGTGCGCAGCGTGCGGAAGCTCAGCCCGGCGGAGGGCAGGCTCTCGCTCAGAGCGTCGGCGAAGAGTTCGGGGGCGATGAAGTCGTCGCCGGATGCCAGGACCGCGGTCATGTCGGGTCACTCCCCTCGGGTGTCGAGCCTGCTGAGCAGGAAGTCACGTACGGCATGGTGGTCCGCAGAACGGTAGGCGGCGGCCGCGAGGGCGTCGTCGGCGGGTGGGTACTGCGGATTGGGGATGGCCACCACCGTCATCCCGGCGGCCGCGGCGGCGCGCAGTCCGTTGCTGGAATCCTCCACCGCCAGACAGCGCTCCGGGGCCACGCCGAGGGCGCGGGCGGCGGCCAGATAGACGTCCGGGCTCGGCTTGCCGCGCTCCACCTCGGCGCTGGAGACGGTCGCCTTGAAGTGGTGGTCGACACCATGGTGGACGAGGACGGCGTCGATGACCCGGCGCGGCGCGGAGGAGGCGAGCGCGACGGGTGCGAGCTCGGCGGTGGCGGAGATCATCTCGCGTGCTCCGGGCAGCAGGCCGATGCGGCCGTCGGCCAGCGCCTGGACCATGCCGTCGACCACGACCTCCTCGGTGCTTGCCGCGGAGTCACCCGCCCCGCAGAACCGGGTGAGGTAGGCGGCCCACTCGGGGGCGCTCATCCCCTGGACGTCCCGCGTTTGATCCGGGCCCCACGCGCGGCCGCGTTCGGCGGCGTACGCGGCCCACAGCTCTTCCCACAGATGCTCGCTCTCCACCAGTACGCCGTCCATGTCGAAGACCACTGCGTCGGCCATGCGTACCCCTGATCTCCTGGCTGATGATTTCCGGCTGTGCCGGAGCACCGTGCGGTGTCCGTGGCACCGGGAGGTGTCCGTCGCACCCGGCGGTGTCCGTCGCACCGGGCGGTGCCCGTTGCACCCGGCGGTGTCCGGCACAGCGAAATTAACATCGGCTGCGTGAGTTGTCACTGGTTCTATGTGAGAAATGAACACGGCAGGATGGGGGCATGACTACTCCCCCGTCGTCGCGCGGCGCGCGGCAGCAGCGGCACCAAGTGATCGTCGACCACGTTCTGGCCCGCGGGGACGCCACCGTCGCCGAACTGGTCGAGCTGACCGGCGTCAGCCTGATGACGGTCCACCGGGACATCGCCGAGCTGGCGGACCGCGGCATTCTGCGCAAGTACCACGGCGGCGTCTCCGCGCAGCCCTCGATGGTCTTCGAGTCCAGTTCCGACTTCCGGCTGCACGCGCACGCCGACGAGAAGCGGGCACTGGCCCACGCCGCCCTGCCGTTCGTGGCCCCGGGGACGTCGGTGATGCTGGACGACTCGACCTCGGCGCTGGCTCTGGCCCGGCTGTTGCCCGAGGTGGGGCCGCTGACCGTGGTGACCAACTACCGTCTGATCACCGAGGAGTTGAGGGGCGCCGAGGGCATCCGGCTGATCTGCGTGGGCGGCGAGTACTCGCGCACCCATGACTCATGGATCGGCCTGCCGGCGATGGACATGATCGGTGGCATCTCCGTCGATCTGAGCGTGCTCTCCACCTCCGCGATGACCGCGGGCATGACGTTCCACCAGGAGCAGGAGATCGTCAGCATCAAGCGGGCCACCCGGCAGGCGGGCGCGAGAAGCGTGCTGCTCATGGACCACAGCAAGGTGGGCCGTCGCGCGCTGCACCAGCTCGAGGGCGTGGACTCCTTCGACCATGTTCTGCTGACCGGTCCGGTGGACGAGGAGCTGGTACGGGAGATGCGGGAGCTGACGGATGTGCGGGTCGTCGAGACGGAGTAGTTACCACTCGATCCCGTTATCTTTACCAAGACTCTTGATATTTCTCTCGGCGCGCTTGAGTATCTGCGGTCGTACTCCTTACATCACCGCAGAGTGGAGGTCGAGCGATGCCGAAACCCTTGATCCTGGGCTATCTGGGCGTACTCCTGTTCATGATCGGCGATGGTGTCGAAGCCGGATTCATCGCCCCGTACATGGCCGACCACGGCGCGGCGACGGACGTACGAGCCGGGTACGTCATCACGGTGTACGGCATCGCCGTCATGCTGGCGTCGTGGTTCTCCGGTGCGCTCTGCCAGGTGTGGGGGCCGCGCCGGGTGATGTGGACGGGCCTGGTGATCTGGGCCGTCTTCGACGCCGCGTACCTGCTCTTCGCGTTGGGCACCGAGAACTACCCGCTGATGTTGCTCTTCTACGGCCTCCGGGGGTTCGGCTACCCGCTCTTCGCGTTCGGTTTCCTCGTATGGATCACCAACACGGCGCCGAAGGCCCGGCTGGGCACCGCGGTGGGCTGGTTCTACTTCGCCTTCACCGGCGGCCTGCCCACCCTCGGCTCGCTGTGGTCGAGCCTGACGATCCCCTCGTTCGGCCGCTTGGGCACGCTGTGGTCGGCACTCGCCCTGATCCTCCTCGGCGGCGCCATCGCTCTGGTCGGCGCGCGCAGGAGGCCCGGCGGTGACCGGATGGCGCCGCCGGAGGTCACCACCGGCCAGAGCCTGCTCAACTCCGTCTCCATCATCTGGACCCATCCGCGCGTGCTGGTGGGCTGCCTGGTCCGGGTCATCAACACGGCCCCGGAGTTCGGCATGCTGGTGTACCTGCCGCGGATCTTCTCCGACGACGTCGGCTTCGGCGAGGACAAGTGGCTCCAGTTGCTGGCGATCATCTACGGCACCAACATCTTCTTCAACCTCATCTTCGGCGTCCTCTCCGACCGCATCGGCTGGCGCACGACCATCGCGGGCTTCGGCGCCCTGGGCTGCGCGATCAGCGTCACCACGCTGTACTTCGTGCCGACCTGGCTCGGCGCGGACTACTACTGGGTCGCGGTGCTCGCGGGCATGTTCTACGGCGCCACCCTCGCGGGATTCGTCCCCATCTCGGCGCTCATCCCGTCGATGGCGCCGGAGAACAAGGGCGGCTCGATGGCCCTGCTCAACCTGGGCGCGGGCGGCGCGGCCTTCGTCGGCCCGGCACTCGCCAGCCTCTTCTTCCCCCTCGTCGGCGCCGGCGGAGTCACCCTGATCTTCCTCGCCCTCTACCTGGTCGCCTTCGTGCTGACGCTCCTGCTGAAGCTGCCCGAGGAACGGGGTGACGAGCCCCCGGCCCTGGACACGACGACCGGCCGGCAGCCCCGTACGGACACGGCCTCGACCACCACGACTGCCTGAACCCCGCCGCGCCGGGTGGCACCCGCACCGGCCCGCCGCACCACGAGAGCGGCCGGGCCGGGCGGGTTGGGCAGAAACCCGTTGGCGGCACACAGCGACCACTGCTACTTTTCCGGAGGCCGTGCGAGAGAACGAGGAGGTGGTACCCGTGAACGCAGTATCGACATGGGTGCTCCCCTCCGGGGTCACGGTCGGGCGATAGGTCGTCCGGGAGCGCCGTTTGAGAGCCCTCCCGAAAGGCACGACCATGCGATTCACTTCCGAACAGCGTCTCGACGACGCCGTCCTCGAGCGCGAATTCTCCCTCGGCGAGATCCCCGGCATCCTGTGGACACCCGCATCCACATCCACATCCACATCCACACCGGTGCCGCTGATCCTGCTCGGCCACCCTCCCCTCGGGCTGCGCAAGATGTACCCCCGGCTGGTGGCCCGGGCCCGGCACTCCGCGGCGGAGGGCTTCGCCACGGCCACCATCGAGCTCCCCGGAAGCGGCGACCGGCCCCGTTGGCCCGCCGCCGAGCAGGCCCGCGCCGACCTGCGCCGGGCGATGGACGCCGGCGAGCCGGTCAGCGACGAGATCGTCGACGCCCTCGTCCTCCCGCTGGTCGAAAAGGCAGTTCCGGAATGGCAGGCCGCCCTGGACGCCCTCCTTTCACTGCCCGAGATCGGCGGCCCGGTCGGGTACTCGGGGGGAGTGATCTCCATCGGCATCCGGCTGTCGGTAGTCGAGCCGCGCATCGTGGCCGCCGCATTCTTCGCCGGGAGTTTCGTGCCTCGCGCCATGTTCGAGGAGTCCCGGCAGGTCACCATTCCCCTGCACGTCCTGCTGCAGTGGGACGACGAAGGGAACGACCGGCAGGCGGCCCTGGACCTGTTCGACGCCTTCAGCTCCAAGGAGAAGTCCCTGCACGCCAACATGGGCGGGCACACCGGCGTCCCGCAGTTCGCGGGAGACGTCGCGGCCCAGTTCTTCACCCGACATCTGAAGTGAGGCCGGGGCGTCAGACCGGCAGCAGACAGTAGCTGATGTCGACCGGCATGCCGCTCATCGAGAACAGGCCCCGGCCCTCTTCAATGAGCGGTGGCCGGCAGACGCACAACCGCCCCGATCGCGGCGGTACCGGCCATCGCCGGCACCGGCCGGTCGGGGCGGCGCGGCACCCCGTTCCCGCTCGCCCTCGCGCCGGACACCCCGACCGCCGGCATCGGCGAAGTCCCCGGAGGCTTCAGGCGCCTCCCCGCAGACCGCGCACTCCATCGCGTACGTCGTCGGCTCGGCGTCCGGCTCGCGGTCGGGCTGCAGGGTCCACGTCTCGTGCCGGATCACTGCGCACGTACTCATCCTCGTACCTCCCCGCCCAGCTCTGCCCATACCCGTTTCCCCACGGCAGCGGCTCGGTGCCCCAGTCCCTTGCCAGTGTCCCCACGAGTGCCAAGCCGCGCCCGTTCTCGTCTCCGATGTTCGGCTCCCTGCGCACAGGGCGCACCTTCGAGAAGTCCACGACGCCGATCCGCACCCGTGCCGCCCCGGGGCGGTCGATGACGACCCGGATGGTTTCTCTCCGCGCGTGCCGGACGGCGTCGGTCACCAACTCGGAGATGATCAGGGTTCCGTCCTCGGCCAAGTCGTCCAGGCCCCAGACGGATAAGGCGACGCGCACCAGGCGCCGGGCGGTGGCGGCGCTCTCGGGCTCGCGCGGCAGAGTCTCGCTGTACCCGGGACGCCCGGTCGGGCGGGCACGCGTTGTAGGTTGCGGCATGTCGGTCTGCTTCCTCGGATCGGCCAACCCCCGGGCTGGTCGCACGGCCGCCGGGGCGCTGTCGCCTTATGTAAGCGACATGCCGGGAAACGCCGACAGGGGCACAACGTCCCACTTTCAGCACGCTATTCGCTGACCCCCAGGAACTCCGCCAACGGCCGTAGCCCCGGCGGGTGGTTGGGGAGTGCCCACAGGTCGCGGACGATGGCCAGGGCCAAGGTGTGGTGCCGCATCCACGTCGGCGCCACCCGGCGCAGGGACTCCAGGGTCTTCACCGCCCCGGCCGCGTCGCCGATGTCCGTGTGGGCCCGGGCCACGTCCAGCAGCAGCCACGTCCGCCAGGACGGCGGGGTGTCCTTGCTCAGCCGTATCCCCTTGGCCAGTGCCAAGGCGTCCTTCGGGTGCCCGTACTGGACTGCGAGCCGGACGCGTTCGATGCGGACCGACGACGGGCTGAAGACGCTGACCATACGGTTGTCGCCGCCGTCGGGCAGCTTCGAGACCCGGGCGGCTTCCTTCTCCGCCGTCTCCATCATCGCCGCCGCGCGCTCATAGTCGCCGCTTCGCGCGGCCGACGTGGCGGCGCTCATGGTCAGCGCGCCCCACACCTTCAGGCCGTCGGCCGTGTCGGTACGGCCCGCGTTCAACATGTCGTCGGCGACACGGAGGGCAATGCTCAACGCGTCTTCCAGACGGCCTTGCCGCTGGTAGGTCCACGCCGTGGAGTTGACGATCATCGGCGGAAGCAGTGGATCGGAGGACTGGCCCGCAGCCTCTATCGCACGCTCCAGGCTGATGAGGGCGAGATCGGTCTTGCCCATGCGCACGGCGACGTGTCCGGCGAGCTGAAGCGCTTTGCCCAGCGCCGCGAAACCCGTCCTGCGGTCGTCGTCGTTGGCCGAGGCCGTAGCGGTGCGCGCGTCCGAGATCAAGTCCGGCAGGGCCTTCATCACCGTGTCGAACTCGGCGGAGTGGTACTGCGTCCAGCCGTCCGCGATCTGCTCGCGCAGACGGTCCGACGAGAAGCCAGGTCCTGGTGGCTCCGGCTCCGGTCCCCAGAGCGCGGGCATGATGGCGCGGCGCACCGCTACGAAGCGGGGTCCGTCGTTCTCGCCGGTGGAGGAGACGGCAGGCGGGTCGCCCAGAAGCGTGGTCAGCTCCACACCAAGACCGTTCGCCAACGCGTGCAACGTGGGGAGGCGTGCCGAGTGTTTCCGCCCCTGTTCGAGTTGACGGATCACATCGACGGACACGCCGGAGCGCTCGGCCAGCTCTTCTTGCGTCAGGGAGGCCGGACGGCGCAAGCGGCGCAGGGTCCGCCCGAGGTCTTCGTTTGCCACGCTGCCACGGTACGCGCCGCCGCGTTCGGGAAAGCGCCGCCGAGGGCGAGGGCTACGGCGGGCCGTTCGCGTACGGCGCCCGCGGGAGATCGCTCAGCCTCTGGCCGCCCCCTCTAGGCGGCATCCGCGTGGTTGCGCGATGATCCCGATGCGCCGGTTCGCCGGTGGGAGGGCTGAAGCTTCCGTCCACAGGACACTGGTGCCGTTGCACGGCGGGGCACGGTGGTGTCAGCGGGCGTTCGGAACGTAGGTGAGGCCGAGGACGCCGTTGGTGAGCCGCTTGACGTCGATCAGGTCGAAGTCCGTGGTGTCGATCCCGTCGTAGAGCCGTTCGCCGCTGCCGGCGATGACCGGGAACAGCCAGAACAGATACTCGTCGACCAGGCCGTGCTCGAGCAGTGTCCGGCTGAACGAGCCGCCGGTGCCGACCTTGAGGATGTCGCCGCCCGGCTGTTCCTTCAGCTTGCGTACGGCGTCGACGACGTCGTCCCCGAGCAGGGTGGCGTTCCACTTCACCTCGGTGAGGGTGCGCGACGCCACGTGCTTGGGGATGGTGTTCATCCGGACCGCGTAGTCGCCGAACGCCTCCTCCATGGTCGGCCACACCTCGGCGTGGTTCTCGTAGCTGACCCGCCCGTAGAGCAGCGCGTCGACGGAGAAGAGCAGGTCCCTGGACAGTTGCTCGAACTCGCCGGCCCACCGTGTGGGGAGCCAGTTCTGGGGGGTGCTGATCTGGCCGTCCAAGGTGATTACCGCCTGCTCGATGATCTTCCGCACGGTCACTGCTCCTTGTCGGTCGATGTCGCGTGGTCAAGGTGTTCAAGGTGTTCAAGGTGTTCAAGGTGTTCAAGGTGTCGAGAGTGCAGACCAGCCTGGGCGACAGAACTCATCGGTTCGGCGACGCCGTTGGCAACCGTGGCGCCGGTGCCCCCGGGGCCCCGCATCCCTCCTGCTCTCCCCTGGTGTCGCTCCATAGCAAGCGGCGATCTTCGCGAGATGCTGCTGAGCCTGGCCCGGCCCGCCGGATCAGCAGTCCCGTATGAGGAGCCCCCATGGCAGCGTCGCCATCCACCGCCACCCCGACCGATGACGCGTACCGCTTCGACGACCTGACCGCCCTGTACATCAACTGCACACTCAAGCCGTCTCCGCAGCAGAGCAACACCCAGGGGCTGATCGACAGAAGTCGCGCGACCATGGATGCGCACGGGGTCACCACGGACGAGTTCCGGGCCGTCGACCACGACATCGCGACGGGCATCTACCCGGACATGACCGAACACGGCTTCGCCACCGACGCCTGGCCCACGCTGTACGAGCGGGTGATGGCGGCGGACATCCTGGTGCTGGCGGGGCCGATCTGGCTCGGCGACAACAGCTCGGTGACCAAGCGGGTGATCGAACGTCTCTACGCCTGCTCGAGTCTGCTCAACGACAAGGGCCAGTACGCCTTTTACGGACGCATCGGCGGCTGTCTGATCACCGGCAACGAGGACGGTGTGAAGCACTGTGCGATGAACGTCCTCTACAGCCTCCAGCACCTCGGCTACACCATCCCGCCGCAGGCCGACGCGGGCTGGATCGGCGCGGCGGGACCGGGACCGTCGTACCTGGACCCGGACTCGGGCGGCCCGGAGAACGACTTCACCAACCGCAACACCGCCTTCATGACCTGGAACCTGATGCATCTGGGGGCCATGCTCAAGCGTGCCGACGGCATCCCCGCCCACGGCAACCAGCGCTCCGAGTGGGAAGCGGGCTGCCGCTTCGACTACCCCAACCCCGACTACCGCTGAGGTTGCCGAGGATCTCTGCGAGAGGGCCGCCCACCGGCCCGGCCTCTCGACGAGAATCGGTGCCTCACGAGGGCGCCCGGTACTCGCCGAGGATCTCCTCCGCGGCGCGGGCATCCTCGGCCTCGATCTTCAGCGCTTCGTCGATCACCTGCCGCAGGCTTCCGCTCGGGATCACGACCGCGCCACTGGCGTCGGCGTAGACGTAGTCCCCGGGGACCACGCATACGCCGCCCACTTCCACGGCGACGTTGGCGGCATAGGGCATGGCGATGTCGCCGCCCCAGCGACTCGCCTCCCCTCGGCACCAGGTCGCGAAGCCGTAGGCGCCCAGTTGGTCGAAGTCGCGCAGCCGCCCGTCCGCCAGGACTCCGGCGGCATGGGTGTGTTCGAGCCTGGAGAGCTTCGTTCCACCGCCGTGGGATACGTCGGAATAGCCTCCGCTGGACAGCACCAGCACGGTGCCCGCCGGACGGTCGCCGACCGCCTGGCCGAAGAGATCGCCGAACTCGGCGTGCGGCACGTCGTCGCGGTAGGGCACATAGGCAATCGTGGCGGCCGGGCCGAACAGCTTGCGTGGCGCGGGGCTGACGAGGCCGACGATATGCGCCCGGTGACCGTGGACCCGGCCCATGGCGTCGACCAGCGACGCGCAGGACACGCGGTCGGGCACGGGTTTCGGATCGCTGGCCATCGTCGCTACCTCCCTCTCATCGCGGCACCGGACGATCACCCCCATACCGGACACACCATGTGGTCAATGCTAGCCATCCGGCCGCAGCGCGGCAGCTCGATGGCGAGGGGCCGGAGCGCCGAGACACACGGGTACGTCGCGACCTGGCGGACGAAGATCTCGCCTTCATGCAACGGCTGCTCGGCGACACGACCGGCGTGGGCCCCGGCCGGCCGTCGGATCCGGCATGAACCTCGCCGGCCCCAGCACCGGGCCCGTCGTCCACGTCGCCGTGCGACGGCTCAGTCGGCGGTGGACTCCGCGGCCTCCGTGGCCTCCGCGGTGACCGTGGCGGCGACGTCCTCGACCACGGCACATGCCTGCTTCTCGGGCACACCGGCCGCGATGAGCATGGCAACGGCGCTTCGGGTGCCGTCGTCCTCCAGTGCCCCCGTGTTGACCTGCTCCAGCAGAGCGACCGTGAGCGCTTCCAGGCCCGCGCTGAGCACCGCGGGGGGCAGATGGGTGTGGAAGACGCCGTCCCGCTGTCCGCGCTCCAGGATGGACGTGACGTCGTCACGCGCGGGCTTGATGATCTCGGCGACGCGTTCCGCGCCCAGGTCGTGCCGGGCCAGCGCCAGGAGCATCCGGTAGCGGTCGCCCACGGGCCACATCGACAACGCGAAGTGCGCGAGCGCCCGCTCGGCAGGGCCCTTGGACTGCACTCCGGCCACCGCCGCGTCCCGGAGGGCCTCGGAGGCTTCCTCGGCCAGCGCTTCGAGCAGCGCGACCCGTCCGGGGAAGTGGCCGAAGAGGGTGCGCCGTACGACACCGGCGGCGCGCGCCAGCTCCTCCAGTGTGATGTCCGGGTTCCGGCCGAGTTCCTTGCGGGCCGTGGCCAGGATGCGCGCCCGGTTGGAGCGCGCGTTGCGTCGCTGCGGGACGCGGGCAGCGGGCTTGGTCACGGACAACCTCGAGGGCGGTACGGCGGACAGGAGCGGCAGGTCCATTCTGACACGGGGCATTCCTCGCGATCCGGGATCGCTTGCGGCATGCGGACCACCACCGCACCGGGCGAGGTCGCCGTCGACCCCCACGGCGATGAGGGCGGCGGCGGCCGTGCGTGTGCCGTCGTCGGTCCAGGTGCCGGTGTTCACACATTCGAGGAGCGTCAGAACGTATGCCTCGACGGCGCGGCTGAGCACGGGCGGCGGAAGGCTGGTGTGGAAGACGCCCTGCCGCCGGCCTTCGGTGATGATCGCCGTGGCCATGTCGCGGGCGGGGGCGAGGACGTCGGCCCGTTCGGTGCCCAGGTCCTGGGGGGCGAGCCGGAGCAGCACGCGGTAGCGGTCGCCGACCGGCCACAGGGTGAGGACGAAGCGTGCCAGGGCGGTGGCGGCGTCGGGGGCCGGGAGCGCGACCTCGGTGAGCGCCGCCCGAAGGGCCTCCGCGGCGTCGTCCACGAGCCCCTCGACCAGCGCGGACCGCCCGGCGAAGTGGCTGTAGACGGTACGGCGCGACACCCCGGCGGCCTCGGCGATGTCGCCCAGGCTGCTGTCGGGATCACGGTCCAGTTCCCGGCGGGCCGCTTCGAGGATGCGGGTCCGCGTGGTGCGCGTCCGGCGGCGCCCGGGGGCAGGCAGGGCTCGCGGGTTGGGCACGGCGGCACCTCCTTCACCAGGGCCGCTTCGCGGGGTCCCGCTGCTTGCCCATCGACGGGCAAGCAATATTTGCACACCGATGGGCAATAAACTAGTCTGCACATCCATGGGCAAGTAACTGTCCTCGGTGCAAGGCAGCAGCCCGCACCGCTCCTGCCGACCCCCGAAGCCGACCGCTTCGCCCCCTAGGAGCTTCCGATGCCGCTCGTCGCGAACACCCCGGTCGAGAAGATGACCGGGCCGTACCCACGGCGCTGGTGGGCACTGATCGTGTTGTGCCTGAGCCTGCTGATCGTGGTCATGGCCAACACATCCCTGATCGTCGCCGCGCCCGATATGACCACGGACCTGCACCTCAGCAGCAGCGACCTGCAGTGGGTCGTCGACGGCTACACCGTCCCCTACGCCGCGCTGATGCTGGTGCTCGGCGCGATGGGCGACAAGTACAGCCGCCGCGGCGCCCTCGTCACGGGCCTGCTGATCTTCGCGGGCGGCTCGGTGATGGGCAGCCAGGTGGACGAGACCAACCTGGTCATCACCGCCCGGGCGATCATGGGCGTGGGCGCCGCCGTGGTCATGCCGGCCACGCTGTCCCTACTGGTGGCGATCTTCCCGAAGCGTGAGCGGGCACGGGCCATCACGGCCTGGACCGCGACCTCCGGCCTCGCCATCGCCGTCGGCCCCGTGGTCGCCGGCTGGCTGATGCGGGACCACGCCTGGGGTTCCACCTTCCTGATCAACGTGCCCATCGCGGTCGTCGGCGTCATCGGCGCACTCCTCCTGGTGCCGCCGTCCAAGGCGAAGGACAAGGGCCGGATCGACTACATCGGCGGTCTGCTCTCGATCGTCTCCGTCGGCTCGCTCGTCTACGCGATCATCGAGGGCCCGCACTTCGGCTGGGGCGCCGGCCCGGTCACCGCGGCCGTGGTCGCGGGCGTGGGCTTCCTGGCCTTCACCCTGTGGGAGCTCAAGCACCCCCACCCCATGCTGGACGTCCGGAAGTTCAAGCTGCGTGCCTTCGGCGGCTCCATGCTCGCGGTGCTGTTCTTCTTCTTCGGCACCTTCGGCTCGATCTACTACGCCACGCAGTTCCTGCAGTTCGTGCTCGGCTACGACGCCCTGGAGACCGGCGTTCGTCTGCTGCCGCTGGCCGGTGGCGTGTTCGTCGGCGCCGCGGTCACCGGGAAGCTGGCCCCGAAGCTCGGGGTGAAGGCCATGGTCGTGCCCGGCATGGTCATCGGTGCCGTGGGCGTGTTCCTGCTCACGCAGATCGACAAGGGCTCGGACTACACCGACTTCCTGCCGTCGCTGCTGCTGCTCGGCTTCGCGATCGGCCTGAGCGTGTCCCCGGCGACCGACACGATCATGGACTCGTTCCCCGAGTCCGAACTGGGCGTCGGCGGCGGCGCCAACGACACCTCGCTGGAGCTCGGCGGCTCCCTCGGCATCGCCCTCCTGGGTTCCCTGCTCAGCACGTCCTACCAGGACAAGCTGGGTGACCTGGTGGGCAACCAGCTCCCGCACAACGCCATGGACGCCGCCAAGGAGTCGGTGGGCGGTGGCCTCGCGGTGGCCGAGCAGATCGCGAAGAGCCCGAGCGGCGGCCCCCAGAAGGCCCAGGCGCTGGTGGACGCGGTGCACGAGTCCTTCGCCCACGGCGTCGCGCACACGAGCCTCATCGGCGGCATCATCATGGCCGCCGGCGCCCTGATCGTCCTGGCCGTCCTGCCCGGCCGCAAGGCCGCCGCGCCCCAGCACGGCCAGGAGCGGACGGAAGAGGACGTGAAGGAGCCCGCGGAGGTCGGCTGACCCCGGACGGGCCGTGCCTCGAGCGGCGCACGGCCCTGGACGGTGCTGGGAGGGGACGCCCGGCACCGTCCTTTTTTGTGCCTCCCAGATCGGTGCGGACGTCGACGACCGTCCCCGCTGAACTTCGGCACGGACCACCGTCGTACGAACGCCGCCCAGCGCCCACCGCGGGGGCCGCTGCTCGGGCAGTGCGGGCAGCCCGTTCGGCGCAGTGCACGACCCGCACCGGGAAGCCGGAGGGGTCGAGCAGATCGACGGCCTTTCCGCCGCCCGGCACGTTCGCGTCCCGTACGGCGGAGCCGGTCGCGCGGGCCAGCCGGTCGAGGTCGGCCCGCTCGGCCGCGCGGAACGCCGGGCCGATGAACCGGGAGGTACGCCCCTTACGGATCACCATGCAGGGAGGACCGGCGAAGGTGCCGCGCAGCCACAGCTCCCGTTCGTGGCGGGCGACGATGCCGAAGCCGACGTCACGGGCGAAGAGCTCGGCGCGGTCCAGGTCGGGCTTCTCGAATTCCAGCCAGGCCGGCAGGGCGATCGACGAACGGCTGGAGGGCATCGCCGACCCCGCCGAGCGGGTCGCCTTGGGCGTGCGGCTCAGCGCCAGGATGGTCCGCGAACTACCCGGCCCGCTCCGGCAGATAGGCGCGGAGCCAGAGATCGAGCTCGGCGAAGATGCGCTCGCGCACCTCGGGCATCGACAGCACCAGGTCGTGCACCCCGTCCCGGATGCGCACGGTGGTGACCCGGGGACCCAGCCGGGGTGCGAGGCGGGCGATGTCGTCGGCGCGCAGTACGCCGTCGGTGCGGAGCAGGGCGTCGTCCCACTCGGTGGTGGCGGTACTGGCGGTCGAAGCCATCACCAGGACCGGACAGTCGATGCCCAATCCGCGGCGCACCCGCCGCTGACCCCGTTGGATCGCGGCCAGCCACCCGGCGTAGAGGGGGAAGCCCCCGGCCGGTTTGAGGGTCAGGTCGAACTCCCAACTGCCCCGGAAGTCACGGTGGAGACTGTGCACGTAGTGCGGGTTGAGCGGGGCCGGGAGCTTGCGGGTGGCCACCAGCCGTCCGAGGAGATCGACGACGGGGGCGCCCAGCGTGCGGATCAGCAAGGGAGCGGGCAGGGACAGGAACGGGCTGTTGAGGAAGAGCGCGTCGATCGTCCCCTGCCCGGCCCGCCGGTCGGCGTACAGGGCGCTGATCAGGCCGCCCGTTGAGTGGCCATTGAGCAGCAGGGTGTCGTGTCCGTCGACCTCGCGGATGATGCGGACGGCCTCGTCGAGTTCCTCGTCGTAGGCGTCGAGGTCGTGGATGTAGTTCGGCGAGTGGTGCGGGCGCAGTGAGCGGCCGTACTTGCGCAGGTCCAGCGCGTAGAAGTCGTAGCCGCGCTCGGCGTAGAAGTCGGCCAGGTGGGTCTGGAAGAAGTAGTCGACGAAGCCGTGCACATAGAGCACCGCTCGGCGGGAGCCTCCCGCCGCGGCGCCAGGATCCGCGGACCGGCGGCGGACCAGGGTCGCGACGACATCGCCCTCGTGGTCGGCCGCGAGCGGCAGGTCGATCGACTGGTAGGGCTCGCCCAGGATGTCGGTGAGGAAGTCCACGGCGCCGACTGTAATGGCCATGCCCGCGCCAACGCCGCCGGAAGCCCGTGGGCTTGGTCACTGCCGACGTGAGCACAATCTCCCGCGGACCGCCGAACGGCCCCTCGACAACGACCTCGGCCCGGGCGAGGCTACGCCCGGGCGGGAGCTACGGCGCTAGCGGGCGGCGGCCTGCCGCGACGCCGTGAGCAACGCCAACGGCGGGGAGCCGCATCTCTCACGGGTGCCGAAGCCATACCGGATTTCTGCTGTTCCCGTTCCCGTGACCCGCACAGCGCTAGCGTCGGTCCCATGATCGTATGGCTCAACGGCACTCACGGCGCAGGCAAGACGACGACGAGTGCACTCGTGCAGCAGCTGATCCCGGATTCACGGGTGTTCGACGCCGAGAAGGTCGGCGAGACACTCATGGACATCACGCCGGCGCTGCCCGCGACGGACAACTTCCAGCACTGGCCGCCGTGGCGGCCGCTCGTAGTCGAGACCGCCCGCCGCGTACTCGACTACACCGGCGGCACTCTGGTCGTGCCCATGACTGTCCTGGTCGAGGAGTACTGGCGCGAGATCAGCACCGGCCTCGCCCAACATGCCATTCCGGTACGGCACTTCGTCCTCCACGCCGACCAGGACACCCTCCGCGGGCGCATCGCGGGCGACACTGTTCTTGGCCCCAACTCCCCGTTCCGTCTCCAATACCTCAAGCCCTACGCCGAAGCGGCCCGCACGTGGCTACATGACGAGGCCGAGGTCGTCGACACCACGCACCTCACGCCCGCCCAGGCCGCCCTGCAGATCGCGGAGGCCGTCAAGAGTTGAGGTGAGTCGACGATCCGGACGAAGAACGTCACGGCTTGCTCTGTGCGGCTCGCGGGGCCCGTTGTCGTACCGCCCGCCCGACTGATGTCCGCCCCAGGGCTCACTCCGCCGCGCTGACCGGGCCCACGAAGGTCCCCGGGTGGGTGGCGCCCGACTGGTCCAGCGGGGCGCCGCCGTACGGCCAGTCCAGTACGAGGTTCCGCCGCTCGTTCGGCGGGGTGATGACGACCTGGTTCGGCTCGAACTTCCGGTCGTCGTCGTGGGTCGACGCCAGGAGCGTGATATCGAAGCCGACCCGCTCGCCCTCGCTGAGCCGGACGGGCTTCGGCTTCGCGTTGGTGCGCGGCAGGTCCCAGGTGTCGCCGTGGGCGGTCTGGAGCTGGACGCCCGGGAAGCCGACCATGGTGCAGTCGGCCGTGCCGGTGTTCTTCAGCACCACCCGGGCGGTCTGCTGTCCGTCGTAGTCCATGTCCGGGCCGCCCTCGCAGTTCGACCACGCGGCGTCCAGCTGGTCGCTGGTGCAGCGGCTCGCCGACGAGGAGCCGCCGGCGGCGCTGCCCCCCTTGGTGTCGACGGCGTCGCCGGAGGCGTCGGAAGCGTCGGAAGCGTCGGAAGCGTCGGAAGCGTCGGAGGAACCTCCGGATGTGGCCTTCGAGGTGGCCGAGGACGAGCTTCCCTTGGCGTCGGAGTCGGAGCCGCCGCCCTGGCAGGCGGTGAGCGAGAGGGCGGCAGCGGCGATCAGCGAGGCCGCGGCGACGGTGCGGGTGCGGCGGAGAGCGGTCTTGCGCGGCATGGAATCCCCCGGGGGTGGTTGAAGTGCGTCCGGGACGGGGTGGGTTTCCCTGTGGTGCGTGTTCCGCGTCCTGGAAGCAACCCTGGCCGCCGCCGCTGATGATCGACTAACCGATGGCTAACAGGTCGTTGGCGCGCCTGTGGGGGGACAGCCGCGTTCGGCATCCGTGGCTACTCCTCGCGCTTGGCCCACTCGCTGCTGCCCAGCGGGTAGTCGTAGCCGGGGCGGCCGGCGGCGGCGCTGGTGCGGAAGGGGGTGCCGCTGTTGTCGAGGTGCACGGTGCCGTGGCGGTCGCCGCTGGACCAGTCCAGGGCGAGGTCCCAGCGGACGTCATGCGCCCTGGTGTGGGCGGTGACGTAGAAGACCTCCGGGTCGGACTCGCTGACCTTGTACGGGAAGTCGCGCTGGCCGTTCTTGACGGTGGCGGTCGGGCTGCCGTTGTCGAGGTCGACGTCGAACGACTTGGTTTCGACGTCGCCGCCGCAGCCGACGCCCATCGAGTAGTCGTTCCAGGCGAGCGGGGCGCTCTTCGCGACGACGCGTACGTGCAGCGCCTCCAGGACGACGGTGTCCTTCCCGGTGCCCGGCACGGTGAGGGCGACGCGCTGCTCCCCCGAGGAGACCGCGCCGTACGCGGCGGCCCAGCGGGGCGCATCCGGCTCGGCGGCGGGCGGGCCGACCTGTTCGGGCTCGCTGTCGACGAGGAAGTGCTGGCTGCAGGGGCTGTCGTAGACGAAGGGGCGGGTGGCGATGTTGACCGGTGCGCCGCCGGGGCGTTCGGCGGCGCTCCCGCCGTTGTGGGCGGCGGGCTCCGACGCCGGGGCGGAGGATTTGCCGGTCTTCGCGCCCCGGGACGGGGAAGACGGGGAGGGGGAGGCCGATGCGGACGGCCGCTTGTCGTTCGCTCGGCCGGTGGCGGTGCCGGGGCCGGTGGTCGGCGTGGCGGCCCCCGCCCCCGCGGCCTTCTCGCCACCGCCGTCGTCTCCGGAGGACGGCAGATTCACGGCGAACGCGACGGCTCCCAGCACCGCGGCCACGACGACGGACGCGATGAGCGCGGTGCGGCGCCGCCGCCGGGGCCGTACGGGAGCGGGTGGGACGGTGCCGCCGCCAACCGGTTCGTCCGTCCCATCGGGTTCGCGGAGCCGACCGCCCTCGGACGCCGACTCCGTTCCAGCCGTCGCCTCGGGCAGCACAGCACCCGAATCGGCAGGGCGCGTCGCCGCCTTGGGCCCTCCGCGGCCCCCGGCGCCGGGCGCCGAACCACCAGGCGTCGGCGCGCCCTCCTGCTCCCCGGCCCCGACGCCCTCCCCGACCCCCGCCCCGGCCCCCGCGCCGCGCGCCGCCCCGTCCGGCCCCTGCTCCTTAGGCCCCCGTGCCGCATGCGCCAGAATCCACCGCCGGTGCAGCTCGACCAGTTCCTCGGGGGTCGCCCGGCACACCCGGGCGACCCGCTCGACCGACGCGTAATCGGCCGGTACCACCGTGCCGTTGCAGTAACGATGCAGCGTGGACGTGCTCATATGCAGCCGCTTGGCGAGCGTCCCGTAGCTCAGCCCCGAGCGTTCCTTGAGCCCCCGCAACTGCTCCGCGAACGCCTCCGCGTCCCCGGCGGCCCCCGTCGCTCCCGCGGCCCCTGTCGTCGCTGACACCGTTACTCCCCTTCCCCTGTGGCCCGGCGCGTCCCATTCCCGCGTCCCAGGTCCCTTACGTTCCCCCTGGTCAAAGCCCGTTTCTGCGTTCCAGCGTCTCCGACTGCCCGGCTTTCGTGGCGGCTGGGACGGACCGCCCCACAAGCTCCGGTCATCCAAGCACCACACCCACCGCACCACCGAAAGGGCTCACCCACATGTCCAGCATCCGTACCTCCCGCATCCGCCTCCTGACCGCCGCCGCTACCGTCGCGGTCGCCGCCTTCTCCCTGACGGCGTGCAACGACGGAGAGGGCGTCCGCAATGAGGGCTCGTCGGCGGGCGCCTCCTCGACCGCGTCGGCCTCCGGCTCGTCCTCCCAGGAGGACGCGAAGACAGGCACCACCGGTTCGAAGTCGGCCACGGACGTGCCCGCGGCATCGGGGAACGGCAAGACCAACACCGGCAAGTCCGGCACGAGCGGAAGGAAGGGCGTCACCTGCCAGGGCTCCAACACCAAGACGGTCGCGGCTCCCCTGAACCGCCCCGTGAACCACATGCTGCTCACGGTCACCAACACCGGCGACAGCACCTGCTACCTCTACGGCTACCCGGCCGTCCGCTTCGGCGAGGCCCAGTCGGTGCCGCCGGTGATCGAGGACTCGAAGCCGCAGGCCGTCGTCACGCTCGCCCCGGGCGAGTCCGGCTACTCCTCCGTGAACCTGTCGGCCGCCGACGGCAGCGGCACCAACGGCCACACCGAGAAGTCCCTGGCCGTCTACTTCCAGGGCCGCACCGCCGACGAGGACGTCCCCTCGGCCGCCCACCCGTCACTGCCCGCCAAGGGCGCCTACATCGACGACTCCCTCAAGGTCACGTACTGGCAGCAGTCGATGGACGACGCCATCAGCTGGTAACACCACCGTCAGTTGTTGACGGTGCGAAAGAAGTGGTCTGCGTCCTCGGGTTCACCCAGCCGTCCTACCTCCAGCCAGGAGCCGTCGGTGAAGCGGAGCCGGAACGTGGCGAATCCGCGTGGCTGGCCCGCCTCGCCCTCGACACGGACCTGATCGAGGGGAAACTCCGCGAAGGTCTGGAAGTCGTCGGCCTTGGTGGGCGACAGCCGACGGCGAGGGGACGTGGCGACGCAGACGCGATCGCGGGCCAGCATGACCAGGCGCTTGGGGTTGGGCGAGTGCCCGTACCAGCGCAGCAGTAGCTGGCCCGCGGTCAGGTTCCAGTCGCCGTCGAAGATGCCGTGGGTCGGGTCCTGCCGGCGATCGCGGGCAGGGTCGCGGCCGGATGCGGAGCGGCGGGCGTCCGGCGGAGTCTGCGGCTCCCCGGCCCGCGGTCCGCGGTTGCGTCGTGGCTGGGACAGCCGGTCGAGTCGGCCACCCAGCTTGTCGATCAGCATCATCGGGATGACGACGAAGAAGAACACGACGGCGCCGACGTACAGCAGCCAGTGGCGGCCCGGCTTCAGCCGTCCCTTGCCCGCGGCGCGGTGCACCTCTTTGGGCGGTGTGGGAATGGGCTTGTGGATCTCGCACCAGACCAGGGCCACGGGCTCCTCGCCCAGGAGCTTCCGGGCCCGCCGATGTACCGCGCGCTTCGCCATGCCGAAGATCCTAGAACGGGCCTCCGCCTCACCGGTCGGGGCGGGGAACCAAGCGGTGACATGGCCGGCACCGATGAGTTCGACGACCGAGCGAGGTCTACACATAGACACAGCAGGCCACACACATGATCAGGGAGCGGACCATGAGCCCCAACGCACTACCGTCCGTCGTCGACGCCGATACCTGGCGGCGTCAGCTCGAAGCGCTGCGCGTTCGGGAGAAGGCCGCGACCCGGGAGCTCGACGCGATCGCCGCCGAGCGCCGCCGCCTGCCGATGGTCGAGATGCCCGACTACACCCTGGAGGGCGCGGACGGACCGGTTCGGCTGGCGGACCTTTTCGACGGCAAGAGGCAACTGATCGTCTACAACCACATGTGGTTCCCGGGCGAGAAGTGGCAGTGCCCGGGCTGTACGGGGTTCACCTCGCAGTACACCCGGCTGGAGTTCCTGGACAACTACGACGCCCGGTTCGTCATCGTCACCCAGGGCCCGATCGACGAGGCACTCGCCTACAAGCGGCGGGTCGGGAACACGATGGCCTGGTATTCCACGGCGAACAGCCCGTTCGGTGCCGACGTCGGCGCACCGCCCGGCGGAGGATTCGCGGTCAACGTGTTCCTGCGCGACGGCGACGCCGTCTACCGCACCTGGCACACCAACGGCCGTGGCACCGAGCAGCTCAGCCACTCCTTCGCGCTGATCGATCTGTTGCCGTACGGGCGGCAGGAGGAGTGGCAGGACTCCCCCGACGGCTGGCCACAGGCACCCACCTACAGCCGCTGGGCCGGGTCCGAGGACATCGCCGCGCTCTACGGCCCGGAGGCGTGAGGGTCCGCCTCCGGGCGGACCCGCGCGCTGCCGCCCCGTCAGTCCGGAACCGCCGGGGCGGCACAGAGCTCGTCCAGCCCGGGAAACGGATTGTCCGGCCGGAGCCTGCGGTACGCGGCGTCGACGAATGACACGGGCGCCCACTTCGACGGCTGCTCGTCGATCTGGTGGACCACCGTCTCGAGGATCCGCTCACGCAGATCCAGCCAGGGGAACGCCGAGTGGGCGGCGTCGAGCACGGCCCGGTCCACTTCCTCGGCGCCGAAGCCGAAGATGTCGGCGCCGATGCCGAGGTGTGTGAGGGCGACGACCGGCTGCTTGTGGACCGCGATGCCGGTGGAGGTGTGCAGCGCCACCGCGTCCCAGAGCAGGTCGACGGCGGCATCGGACAGGCCGTGGTCGCGGGCGAAGCGGGCGGCTCGGAACGCGCCGTCCGCTTCGAACCGGTTCGGGCCGTGTCCCTCGTCGGTCAGGCCGATGTCGTGCAGCACCGTGGCGAGAAAGAGCGTCTCGTCGTCGTAGTCCGTCCCGGCGACGAGGTTTCTGGTGGCGGCGATGCTGCGAGCGTAGAAGAAGCTGCGGATGCAGTGGTTGAGCAGGTAGGCGGGGCAATGCTCGGCGGCGAAGGCGACAGCGGCCTCGGTGGCCGACGTCCGCGGCCACCCCCCGATGGCGTCCGGCGGCGCGCCGAGCGGGCGACCGCGAACGCGATGGCCCGGTTTCTGGTCAGCCCGCCGCATCGCGAAGGCGGACAGGCTCAGTTCATCGAGTCCGTCCCGCCCGGCGGCGACTCGGACATCACCGCCGTGATCACCTGGATTCTGCAGCATCTCGACGAGCCGCTCACTCTGGAGTCGGTCGGCCGGCACAGCCATATGAGCACGCGGACCCTGCGCCGCAGATTCCGGGCCGCGACCGGCACGAGCGTCATGAACTGGGTGGCTGGGCAACGTGTGGCCCGGGCCCGCGTCCTCCTCGAAACCACTCGCCTTGGCGTCGACGACATCGCACACCGATGCGGCTTCGGCTCCGCGGAGTCGCTGCGCGTGCACTTCACCGCGCTGACCCGGACCAGCCCGTCGCGATACCGCCGTACCTTCGCCGACTGAAACACCGCGGGGCCCGCTCCCTGGAGGGGAACGGGCCGCACGTGTCCGGGTGTTGTGATCCTTGACGGGGGGCTTGGGGTTACGGCTCCGGGTCCAGCGGAATCTGCAGGGTGACGAGAGCGCCGCCGCGCCTGACGGTCACGGGGTAGGTGGCGCCGGACCGCTTACCGCTCAGGACGGTGTCGAGGTCGTTGACGGTGGGGGTGAGTGTTCCCGCGACCTCGACGATGACGTCACCGGGCAGCAGACCCGCGGCGTCGGTGTTGCTGCCCGGGTCGACGCCGAGCACGCGCACTCCGCCACCGGCGGGACTGGTGTTCCTGAGGTTGGCCGCGATGATGCCCTGGATGCCGGGGGTGATGTTCACGGTGAGCGGCTGTGTCACGCCGTCCAGCGTGAAGGTGCCGCTGAACGTTCCTCCGGCCAGCGGGGCGTCGATGTCGGCGACGACGTTGACGATGAACGGCCGGATGAAGTCCCAGACGCTTCCCGTGAGCTGGGCCGTGGCCGACTTGCCGTCGGCGGCGATGCTCACGGGGCAGGCCATCCCGGTGCACGCCAGATCCAGGCCGGTGATGCGGGTGTGGGGCGGCGCCTGGACGCTGATGCTGCCGGGCCCGAAGTGCCGCTGCCCGTCCGGCGGATAGGCGACGGTGCCGGCAGGCCCGCCGGCGTCGAGGCTGGGGACGTTCTGCTGCGGGGGCAGGGAACGAACCTGGCGCTGCTCGGATGCCGAAGCCGATGCGGCCGATGCGACCGCCGGCGCAACCGCGCCGGCCAGCATCGCGGTGCCCAAGGCCAGAACGCTGCACACCCGGGCGAACTTACGGATCATCAAAAGCCCTCCGTGATCGACGATGGTCAACCGTCCCAGCCACGGCTCGGGCACGGGCAGAACACCCGTATAAGTCACTCAATAAGGTGGGCAATCACCCCACCGTGTTTGGTCCACGGCTCACTCACGAATGCATCTGCCGGGCCCGGAACCCAGGCACGAACGAGAAGGACCAACGCAGAATCACCACGTCACGCAGAATCACCGCGTCAGGCGCGCCATGGCAGGCTCAAGGAGTGCCCCGCTACGACCGCTTCACCGAGGAACTGCTCGGCTTCCTGCTGACACGGCTGGATGACGAGAGCGATCTCGAGCACCTCGTCACCCATGAACCACGGCGGATCTCAGCCGCCTACTTCGAAGGGGGTGGCGGTCGCGCGGAGACGCGGGTCATGAGGTTCACCGGCTGCGCCGCATGCTCGCGGATTCCCCCGTACACGCTCTTCCCCTCCTATGGCCGCATCACCGTCCCCGCGTGGCCCTGCCTGCCCGTCCGGGCGCTGGCGCTGCGCTTCGCCGGTGAGCCTGACTACTGTGACGGATGGCGGCCCGAGGTCGCCCTCTTCGCGTCCGGACGCCTCGTCCACGAGACCTGACCGCGCCCGTCATGACGTGAACGCGTCGACGACCTCCTGCCGACGCAGCCGGGTCTGCTTGGGCATGCGCCAGCCGAGCACGCCGACGGTGGCGCCATTCCGGTCGTACAGCGCGACGAACCGGCCCTGCGCCATGTCCCCGTCCACGACGGTCACCTCGGCATCGGCCGACAGCACACCATGCCGGCCAGCAGTGCCAACGCGTCGTCGAGTGTGCGCAGCACATGGGCCCCGGCGAGGCCGTCCTGTCCGGCGAAGACACGGGGCCGCAGACCCGTCGCCACGACGATCGCGTCCGCCCGCAGCACACGGCCCGATGCGGTGTGGACGGTGCGCACCTCCGCGTCAAGGCCGACGGCCGGATCGCCGAGGATGAACTCGGCGTCCAGCGCGGAGAGTTCGGCAGGTCGGCGGAGGAAGGCCCGGTCCGGTTCCCAGGTGCCGGAGAGGACCTGCTTGGACAGCGGTGGCCGGTCGTAGGGCAGATGCGGCTCGGCGCCCAGGACGGTCAGGCCGCCTGGAATCCCTTGCGCCGCAGGGCTTCCGCGGTGGAGAGCCCGGCCGCGGAGGCTCCGACCACCAGAACATCGGCGGGAGCGCTCGTGCGCCCTCGCTCATGTGGATCGCACCCGCGGGGCATACGGTGGCGCATTCGCGCACCGCGGCGCGGAGGCTCTCGGCGGGGGCAGCGTCGAGCAGGATCACGACGCCGTCGTCCTCGCGCTCGTCGAACACCTCCGGGGCGATCAGCACGCAGGTGCCCGCGGCACAGCACTTGTGTTCGTCCACGGTGACCTTCATCGCTGATGCTCCTTCGTCGATTCATCGGCTGGAGACGCGGCCGTGAGTGCGCGCCGCATCGCCTCTCGGAGCAAGTAAACCCGACGATTTAAAAAAGCCAAGCGAGTGCTTTAATCCTTGGGGCCCCGACCGCCGGTCACGGCACGCGCGTGACCGGCGCATGCCACAACGCGACGATCGCGTCGATGAGGCCGGTGGCGGCGTCATGCCATGTCGCACGGGAGGTAGGAGCGTTGTCGGCGAGGGCGCGCTCCCTCTCGACGGACATCTGCGTGATCAAGTGACGCGTCATGGCCGAGCGCTCGGCGTACACCTCGGCGGGCAGGTCCGGCAGGCAACGGTTCAGGCCGTCCTGCAACACCCGCATCGATGGAGCGGCGACGGAGAATTCCTCGGTCACGATCGCGTAGAGCGCGGGGTCGGCCGTGACCTGGGCGATGAACCGCGCGTACCAGCTCGGGTGGCCCAGGGCTTCGAGATGCTCGGTGGTCGGACGGACCGCACAGGCCACCCAGTCCCGCAGATCGGCGGAATCGCCGATTTCGGCCAGCAGCCGCGCCCGGATCCCCTCGATCTGCTCGGCATGACGGCGAACAAGCGCGCGCACCAGGTCGACCTTGGTGCCGAAGTGGTAGCTGACCGCCGCATTGTTGCCCTGCCCGGCGGCCTCGCTGATCTGGCGGTTGGCCACCGCGTACACCCCACGCTCGGCGAACAGCCGCTCCGCCGCGCTCAGCAACGCCTCCCGCGTCGCGGCGACCCGCTCGTCCTGCCTCATTCTGTCTGCCATCGCCACCGCCCCATCGGGACCTCACACACTCCGCGACGGCTGGCCCCAGATGCCGCCGCGGGTCCTCGCCCGAACCGGCGAGGTCAAACACCGGAAGCCTACGCAACGGCACGTCGTGGACGACCTGCGGCGCCGCGCGGGCCGGACCCCTCGGCGCCTCCGCCTTGATACCCACTCCTCCTTGAGTTTAAATCAACTCATTGATTTAAACTCACAGCGGAGATCGGACCGACCGTGATCAACGCCCATCCCGGCACCCCGGACGAGACCATTCCCGAGTTTCCGATGCCCCCGGGCGGCCGGGTGCCCGTTCGCCCCGCCCCCGGAGATGATGCGGCTGCACGCCGCGCGGCCGCTCTCCAGGGTCCGCCTGCGGGACGGCAGCACGCCCTGGCTCGTCACCCGCTGTCGTCCGCGACACCGACGACCCGAAGATCGTCGCGGGCGCGGTGGAGGCGATGCTGCGCTACCTGACCATCGTCCACAACGGCCAGCGCCGCCTCGCGCTCGATGACATCGAGATCGGCGGCCAGGTCATCCGGGCCGGGGAAGGCGTCATCATCCCCGGCGCCACCGGCAATGGGGAACACGACGTCTTCCCCGACCCGGACCGGCTCGACGTCCGCCGCGACGCCCGCCGCCATATGACGTTCGGCTTCGGCGTCCACCAGCGCCTGGGCCAGCCCCTGGCCCGCCTGGAGCTCCAGGTCGTCTACCGCACCCTCTTCCGCCGCGTCCCGACCCTGCTCCGGGTGACCGCACTGGAGCGGATTCCGTTCAAGGACGACGGCGTGGTCTACGGCGTCTACGAACTGCCGGTGAGCTGGTAGCCGCAGCATCCTCGTCTCCTCCCGCATGGCGCGACGCCTCAGCGGCGGTCATGGCCTGGCCCTGGCGGTGCTGTGGGCAGCGTTGCTGAGCGCTCCGTACGGCCTCGCCCACGCCGGGAGCGCCCTCCTGGACCCCCGTGTGCTGTGGGTGGCCGCGGTGGTGGCGGTGGCATCCAGTGTACTGCCGTACTCGCTCAACCTGGAGGCGCTGCGCTCGCCTTGCACGCCGGGTTTCTCCTGCGGACCGCTGCCGCGGCCGGACCTGACGCCGATCCCCATATCGTGGCCATGATGACCGCGTTGGGCCTCGCCTCCCTGCGCTGGCTGCGAAAGCGGCTCTGAACCCACCGTCCCGGGTCAGGGCGAGGAGGTCAGGTCAGGTCAGGTCAGGTCAGGTCAGGTCAGGCAACTCTGTATCGCGCGGACATAGTTCTCGGACCGGTCGGAACCGATGATGCCCGGTGCCATCTTGTTCATCATGTAGCTGATGGTGGTGCGGGTGTCGAGGTCCATGACGATCAGCGAGCCGCCCCATCCTCCCCAGTAACAGGCCCGCCCCTGAGGCACATACGGCACTGACTCGCTCTCGGGAAGGGCGAAGCCGATACCCCATCGCAGGGGGATGTCGAGGATGAGATCGGTTCCGTGGCTCTGCTCGTCGAAGATGACCCCGATCGTGTCGGGCGACAGCAACCGAACGCCGTCGACGGTGCCGCCCAGCGCGAGAGCCTTGAGGATTCGGGCCACGGACCGTGCGTTCCCGTGGCCGTTGAGCGCGGGCAGGTCGGCGTGGCGCCAGGCCGGGGTGTTCGCGGATTCGGCATTGGACAGCGGTCCGACGAGGGTCTTGAACCTCGGGCCCTCACGGTCCAGAGCCGCCACGTCGAACGAGAGTGGGGGCGGTGGGATGATCGGTGCGATCCGACTCCAGTCCGCCTCGCTGGCTCCGATCTGGAAGTCGGCGCCGAGTGGTCCGGCGATCTCGTCGGCGACGAATGCCTTCATGGGCTTACCGGTCACCCGGCGCACCAGTTCGCCGACGAGGTGGCCCTGGTTCTGTGCGTGGTATCCCGACGCGGTTCCCGGTTCCCACCACGGCGCCTGGGTGGCGAGCCGCCGGGTGGCGAAGTCCCAGTCGTAGGTGTCCTCGGTGGTGAACGGCGTCTCCCAACCGGAGACGCCGGAGGTGTGACTGAGGAGGTGGCAGACCTCGATGTGCTCCTTGCCGTTCGCGGCGAAGTCCGGCCAGTACTTCGCGACCGGGGCGTAGGGATCGAGCTGCCCCCGGTCGACCAGCATCAGGGCCGCGAGGTTGCACACGGTCTTGGTCGTCGACCACACATTGGTGATGGTGTCGCGGCCCCAGAGCGTACGGTGCCCCGGATCGCACCAGCCACCCCAGATGTCGACGACGGTGTGCCCGTCGATATCCACCACCAGGCCGGCGCCCAACTCGTTACCGGACCGAATCTGCTCGGCGAGCGCCTCTCGCACGGGCGTGAATCGCGCGTCACAGCTTCCTTGCACGTCCACCACCGACCACCCTTCCTCGGCGAATGACTTGACGTCGGCCACAGCGCCAGGCGGTATCACCCAGCCGACGACTCCCCGTTCGGGGAACCTTCACACACCACCTTGAAATCAGACCCGGAGATGGCCGATATCGCATTTCGCGGAGCTGCGGGGTACTGATATTCAACAAGGACACGATCCCGTGCTCACACACAAGGACATGCCTTTCTTGCCATAGAGTGCCGCGTCAAGCATTCACAGAAGCGGAAGCGAGCACAAGAGAGAGGGGACCGGACTAATGCGTTCCCTAGTCGGAATAATTGGTCCCGTCGAGGGTCGAGGTGGCGCCGATGAAGTCGAGCAAGTCCTGGTTGACGTCATCGGCGTGGGTCATGAAGAGGCCGTGTCCCGCTCGGGGGTACTCCTTGTAGACGTTGTCCGGCACCAGCTTCGCCATCCGTCGGCCGCAGAGTCCGATGGGAGCGGAGGCATCGGCGTCGCCGTGGATGATCAGGGCCGGGACCTGGAGCGCGGCGGCCTCCTCGCGCAGATCGGTGGTGAACCCTGTCCTGACCACCTCGATGGCCGCCTTGGCCGAGCAGTCAAGGCATCTCCGCACCGTCCACTCCATGAGCTCGGTGGAGATCGTGTTGCCCAGATGCGTCGCGAAGAACGCTTGTGCGTTCTGGGCCATCCACTGCGGGCGGTCCTTGGACCGCCCCGCCAGCAGGGCGTCGAAGGCGTCCTGGTCGATCCCGTCCTGGTGGTCCGGTGCCCAGGCCATCAACGGCGCGGTGACCGACATCAGCACCACCCGGCTCACCCGCGCATAGCCGTGGCGCGTCAGGTAGCGGATCACCTCCCCACCGCCCATCGAGTGCGCCACCAGGGTCACTTCGCGGAGGTCGAGGCGTTCGAGCAGCGCCGCGAGATCATCGGCGAGGGTGTCGTAGTCGAAGCCGTGGCCGACCCAGTCCGAGCGGCCGTGCCCCCGCTTGTCGAAGGCGACACAGCGCAGGCCCGCCCCGGACAGCGGGAGCATCTGGAACTCCCATGAGCTGCTGCTGAGCCAGGCCCCGGCGACGAAGACCACCGGCTTGCCCTGTCCCCAGTCGGTGTAGAACAGGCTCGTTCCGTCGGAACCCTCGAAATGCGGCATGGTGGGCGGATCCTTCCTGGGCTTTCCTGGGCGACGAGGTGTCGTTGCGTTGCGGCAACTCTCGTCCAGCAGCTCCCGTCCGTCGATTACGCCGGAGGTAATGAGCGGCGCGAGCACACCCGGCAACGCGGCTCCCGCCACCGGCTGCGTCCCGTTACCGGCCGGTGGAAATAAATCCGAGCCGGAATCGAATAAATCCGGCCCCCATCGCCTTGTGGCCGCTGATGGTTACGTCCACGTTTGACTGGCCACCTGCCATAAAGAATGGCTCTTCGCTCAATCCGTCGCCCTCGACGGCGATCGAGTCTCCCTGGCGCCCATAGGAGCGACGTTGTCCCGCCGCGCCCCCAATTCGCTGTACGGGGACGGTCATGTGGCTGGAGACCCACTACGCGCCGTTCAGCGACCTGCTCCACACGCTGCGGACGGGCGAGCCCGCCGCGACGCACCACCTCGGCAAGCCCTTCTTCGACTGGGTGAACGAGAGCCCGGACCGCTCGCAGCAGTTCAGCAACGCGATGGCCTCGTTCACCACCGGACTTCGCATCGGCCTGTTCGGCGACTACCCATGTCCCGATGGCGAGCTCGGCACCCCGGCCAAGGGCCGGGAGGCTGTCCCGCTCGACGCCTCCCGGCCGATGGATGTGCCGTCGGGGCTGCCCGGTGTGGCCGGTCAGGGCAGGATCTGGACGTACCCGTCGGTTCCGTGCACGCGGATCCGCTGTCCGTCCCGGATCAGCCGGGTGGCCCGCTCCACGCCCACGACGGCCGGCAAGCCGTACTCCCGGGCGATCACCGCGCCATGGGTCATCAGGCCGCCCACCTCCGTCACCAGGCCCGCGATTCCGACGAACAGCGGCGACCAGCTCGGGTCCGTGAAGGCCGTGACCAGGATGTCGCCCGCTTCGAGATCGGCCTCCGCCATGTCAAGGATGACGCGGGCCCGTCCTTCGATGGTCCCGGCGGAAACCGGCAGCCCGATCAGGGCGCCTACCGGCGCGTCGTCGCGCCGGTACGCCCCGGTGACGGCCTCACCATCCGAGGTGAGCACCCGGGGCGGGGTGAGCGCGTGGTACGACCGGAACGCGTCCTTGCGCTGCTGGATGAGCCGGTCATCCACCCGGTGCGAGCGCACGACGTCGTGGAGTTCCTGGAACGTGAGGTAGAAGATGTCCTCCTGCTCAGGGAGCACGCCTGCCCGCACGAGGCGCTCGGCCTCCGCCAGCAAGGCTCGCTTGTAGACGAAGTAGCGGCTGATGATGCCGTACTTCGGGTACTCCCGGTACCCGATGAAGGTTCGGACCCGGTCGATCATCCGCTTGGTCTCGTCCGCTTTCCGGTCCCCGTCCGGCAGGGCCCGCAAGCGGGACAGCACGTCCTGTTCCTTCTTCTCCGCCTTCTGCCGCCCTTGCTCGAAGCGCCGCTCGGCGGCGCCCGGCTCGAAGTTCCTGACGTTGTCGAGGATCACGGGCACGAGCGTGGTGGGGCGCTCGCGCCACCGTGGCCGCGTGATGTCGATCTCGCCGACACAGCGCATGCCGTACCGGTCGAGGTAGGACTCGATGGCGTCGCGCGCCTCGGCCCCGCCCACGAGCTTCGCCAGCTCGTCCAGGAAGGCATCGTCCTCGACGCACTCCACGCCCCGCAGGAACGCCACCACCTCCGGATGCGGGCGGATCACATCCGCCACATCGAGCAGCGCCAGTCCCATTTCCGACGTGACATTGTCGGGGGCGGACAGCGTGAGCGTGTCAGCCGCGTTCTTCTCGCCCAGCCACTCCCGCAGCGTGTCATTGAGCCACCAGGTGGCCTCCATCCCCGCCATGATCGCCTGCATGCTCAGCGGATCGCTGAGGACGCGCTTGTGCTCCTCGAAGGTCTCCAGCAGGAAGTCGAACAGCGCCGGTCCGGTCCTCGTCCGGATATCGCGCTCCAGGGCGGCGATGGACGTCCGGCTGCGCTCGATCAGCTCGGTGACGATGGCCGGATCGGTCTCGATCGGGGCGGACGCGCCACGCGCCGGGGGCCCTCCGAGACCCGCGTCCGGGAGCGACCGGACGAAATCGTCGCGGTCGAGGACGGTCTCCAGAGCGTCCCTGATCAGCGGATCGCCTCTCCCCACGACGTCCAGGAGGGCGGCGCGGCTCGCGGGCGAGGCCAGGCGCCGGGTGGCGTCGACGAACAGCCTTCCGCCGGCCTCGTGCATCGGCGCCATGGCCGTGAGCTGCCACACGGAGATCCCCAGAGGCCGCATGGGGTCGGTCATCATCTGCTGATGGCCCACGGAGAGGTAGACGTGATTCTCCTGGTCGCCGGTCTCGGGGATGGGGAAGAGGGTCGTGATCGGCCGGCTCTGCACGATCTGGAAGCCATCGTCGGCCAGACACCATTCGATGTCCTGCGGGCGGCCGAAGTGTGCTTCGATCCGCCGCCCGAGCTCCACGAGCCGTACGGCCTGCGCATCCGTCAGCGCCGGCTGCTCCTGCCGCCGCGAGTCGATCGGCACTTCCCGCGTACCGCCGGCGGGCAGGGGCTGAACGGCACGCTGCTTGGCGGAGATCGTCCTGGCGACGACTTCGCCGTGTCGCACCGTGAAGACGTCCGGGTTCACCAGGCCGGAGACCAGGGCCTCGCCGAGCCCGAAGCCGGCGTCCACGGTGGCCACCTTCCGGTTGCCCGTGACGGGGTCGGCCGTGAACAGGATGCCGGCCGCATGCGGGAAGACCATCTGCTGCACGACCACGGCCATGTGGACCGTACGGTGGTCGATGCCGTTCCGGTGACGGTAGGTCACGGCCCGCTCGGTGAACAGCGAGGCCCAGCACCGGCTGATGTGCTGGAGGATCGCCGTCGGCCCCACGACGTTCAGGTATGTGTCCTGCTGACCGGCGAAGGAGGCCGTCGGCAGGTCCTCCGCCGTCGCGCTGGATCGGACGGCGCAGGCGGCTTGTTCGCCGAGCCGGCCGACCGCGCGGGTGATCTCCGCCGCGAGATCGCCCGGGATGGCGATCCCTTCGACGGTCCGGCGAATCCGCGCGCTGAGCGTGCGGATCGCCTCCCGGTCGTCCGGGTCCACGCGCGACAACTGATCGAGGTGATCGTCGATCGACGGCGCTTCCGCCATGATCCGCCGGAAGGCGTCCGTCGTCACGCAAAAGCCACCCGGCACCCGGATACCTTCGATCCGCGACAGCCCGCCCAGGTGCGCGCCCTTGCCGCCGACGATCGTGACCTGCGTCTCGGCAACCTCTTGAAGATCCAAGACATACTGCTCACTCATCGCGAGACCGCCGAGACCGCCGAGACCACCGAGACCACCGAGACCTCCGAGGCAGCCGTGCTCCGTTGCACCGCGGGCCGGTCCCACCACTGGTTCGACGTCATCGCGTCCCCCATACGTCGACAACAACACACGTACGTCGTGCCCCCATTTCCGCAGGTTGTGGCATCGGCCGACGATTCTGCGCCGTGACCCGGGGCTTGCGGCAAGCCCCCCGGCGCGCTATACGTTGAAAGTGGCAAGGAGAGATTGTTTCTCCTTGCCTTTGCCTTTGCCTTTGCCGTCCATGGGAAGCGACAGGCTTCTCCCCGAAGCGGTGGCACGCCGCGTAGACGGTCGCCGTAGCTCATATAGGCCGACGCCCAGGGTTTCCCGGCAAGGGCGCGATTCTGGGCCGCCCGCGGCCCAACGGCCATGTCCTCAAGGTCACCGGAGCCCCGTCGGCCGGCTTCGCGGACGTCGCCCGCAGGAATGCCCACACCTGGGCCCTCCCGGCGGTGAACTCATGACCGCCCGCCCGGGTTTCGAGGCCCTGGCTCCCTTCTTCCGGATCGTCGCGGAGGGGCTGAGCGGGCTGGTCGACGGCGAGGACTTCTGCAACACGCTGGCCGAGGACACCGTCTTCGAGTACGTCATCTCCGTCCCCAGCTACCCACGGCGCATCGTGGGCCGGGAAGCCGTCGCGGAGCTCTACCGCGGCTATGGGGAAACGATGGTCCTGCACGGCTCCGACGAACTGGCGGTCCACCGGGACCGTGAAGCGTGATCGTCGTCCTCGAATACGCGGTCCACGGTCAAGCGGTCAGCGCGCGGCTACCTCGACTCGGTCGCCGTGTTCGACGCCGTCGGCCGGCCGACTCACCGCGAGTGAAAGCCGGAAGGTCCGGCGCCGTCCGCCGCGGGCGGCGCCGCATGGCGCAGTCGTGCCGGGTCGGCCCGGGTCAGGGCCGTCGGCGCGGCCAGCTGCCGGCCGGTCTCGTACGCCTCGGCGAAGCGCTCGTCTCCGAGCGCGGCCCGGCCGCGGCTGGTCAGCGTGCGGACCTGCGGATCGGTACGGTCGTGGGCACCCCGCAGGCGGGCCGCCGCGCCGAGCAGAACGGCCACGTCGAGGTAGCGCCCGTACAGCGCGGCAAGGCCGGCCACGAGCACCGCGACCATCGCCACGACCGGCATGTCCTTGCTGTCGACCGCCGCCGCGTACGCCCGGCCCAGCGCCTCCTCGGCGCCCGGCCCGTCGCCGAGTTCGAGACAGAGCGCGCCCCGCACCGCGCCGACCAACCCCTGCCCGTGGCCGCCGCCGAACGGGAACCGCACGGACAGCTCGGCCTCGGCCGACTCGACCAGCTCACGCGCCCGATCCAAGTCCCCGATCCCTACCCACAGGCCGGCCTCCCGCGCGTCGAGGAGAATCGCCATCTCGGGCGACGCCGAGCGCAGCGCGCGCTCCCGGGTCGCGGCGATCATCTCGGTCGCCCGTGCGGTCTCGCCGAACCGCACCTGCAGATCGATCCATCGCAGGTCGATGAAGATCTCGTCGCTGAGGCTGAGCGACCCGAACTCGCGGGCCAGCCGTTTCGCCTCGGTCAGGTCGGCCAGCGCGCCGTCGAGATCGCCGTCGTACTGCCGCAGCAGCGCGCGCAGCGGCAGCGCCCTGGCCAGGCCCCAGCGGTCGCCCGCCCGGGCGAAGCACTCCAGGGCGGCGGTCACATCGCCGCGGACCGGATCGAGGCGGCCCTCGGCCTCGGCGGACTGGGCCCGGAACATGTGGGCCAGTCCGGCCAGCCACACGTCCGGTCCGTCGACCAGCCGCTGGATGATCGTCGGCGACGCTCCGATCTCCTCCAGGGAGGCCAGCCCGGCCGCGGTCACAGCGCCGCCAATGCCGCCAATGCCGCCGGTGCCGCCAAAGCCACCAAAGCCGCCGAAGCCCGGCGACTCCGGCCGGCTCAGCAGCCGCTCGGTGAGCGCCCACAGCTCCTCGCGCCGCTCCCTGATCGAACCGAGGGCCGGCGCGCCCGGGATGGCGATGGTGTGGAGCAGCAGCATCCCCTCGGCGATGTCGCGCTCCGCACTCGGCCGCTCGGCCGGCAACGCGACCGCCTCGCCGAGCCAGTAGACCGCGTCGGAGTGGCGGCCGAGCATCTGCCAGTACCAGATCAGGTTCACCGCGAGCCCGATCGCGCCGTCGGCGCCGCCGGAGTCGCCCCTATCGCAGAGGCGGCGCAGGGCGGCGAGCACGTTGTCGTACTCGGCGCGCAGCACATGGAGCGCGTCCAGCTGCCCAGGACCGCGCAACAGCGGGTCCTGGCGGGCGACCAGCTCGGCGAAGTGGCGGGCCGCCAGGTCCCGCACGCCGGTCAGGGTGCCCCGCTCGGCCAGGCTCTCCAGGCCGTACTCGCGGATCGTCTCCAGCATCCGGTACCGGCCGGTGTCCGGCGCGAGTTGCAGCAACGACCGGTCGACCAGGCCCGCGAGCAGCTCCCGGATCTCGTCGGCCGGCACCGCGGTACCGGCACAGACCGCGGTGGCCGAGGCCGGCGTGACGCCGCCGGGCAGCACCGCGATCCGCTCCGCGACCGTACGCGCGTCCGCGTCGAGCAGGTCCCAGCTCCACGCGATGACCGCCCGCAGCGTGCGGTGGCGCGGGAAGGCGGTCCGATTGCCGGTGGTGAGCAGGCGGAACCGGTTGGACAGCCCGGCGGCCAGATCGGCCAGCGCGAGCGTTCGCAGGCGGGCCGCGGCCAGTTCGAGCGCGAGCGGCATGCCGTCCAGGCCGCGGACGATGCGCAGCACCTCGCCGAGGTTGGACGCGTCGACGTCGAACCCGGGCCGCACGGCCGCCGCCCGCTCGGTGAACAGGCGCACCGACGCCGTACGACGAGCCTGCCCGACGTCCGCGTCGGGCTCGGGCAGGGTGAGCGGGCCGAGCGGGACCAGCCCCTCGCCGTCGATCGCCAGCGGCTCCCGGCTAGTGGCCAGCACCCGCAGCCCGGCGCAGCGGGCCAGCAGCGCCGAGATCAGGTGCGCCACGGCGTCGATCAGATGCTCGCAGTTGTCGACCAGCAGCAGGCTCTCCCGGCCGGCGAGCTGGTCGACGAGTACGTCCGACTCCTCGCCCTCGACCCTCATCCGGGCCTCGAACATCGCGCCGCCGCGCAGCCCGATCGCGGCCAGCAGCGCCGCGCCCACCTTGGCCGGCTCGGTGACCGAGGCGAGGTCGATCAACCAGGTGCCGTCGCGGTACGCGTGGCGGCGACGGCGGGCAGCCTCGATGGCGAGGCGCGTCTTACCGGCGCCGCCGGGACCGAGCACGGTGACCAGGCGCCCGGCGGCGAGCAGCGTGTCGATCCGGGCGAGGTCGTCGTCACGCCCGATGAAACTGGTCAGCGGCGCGGGCAGGTTGGCCGGACTGGTCTGCTTGGCGGGGCTCGTCCGCTCGGCCGGACTGGTCGGCGCGGTGTCGGCGGCCGGGGCGGGCCGCTCGGCGCGCAGCAGGCGCAGATGGCGCTCCTGCAGGGCAGCGCCGGGGTCGGTGCCGAGGACGTCGGCCAGGGTTGCGCGGATCCGCTCGTACCGGGCCAGGGCCTCGGCCTGGCGGCCCTGGGCGGCGAGCGCGTCCATGAGCAGCGCGGCCGCCCGTTCGTGAACGGGGTGCTCGGCGAGCAAGGCGGTCAGGCGGGCGGCGGCCTCGTCGGCATGACCCAGGGAGAGCTCGGCCTCGGCGAGGTCGGCGACGGCCTCGACCGAGGCGTGGGCCAACCGGGTCGCGGCGGCGGGCGCGACCGCGGCGACGGCCGTGGGCTCGGCTCCGGGGTGGTCGTCCCATAGCGCCACGGCCTCGCCGAGCACGGCCGCCGCGGCATTCGGGTCGCCGGCCCGCAGGCGGGCACGGCCGTCGGCGGCGAGTTGCTCGAACCGCAGCGCGTCCACGTCGGCCGCGTCCACGTCCAGCCGGTAGCCACCCGCGACCTGCGCGACGGCGTCGGCCGAGCCGAGGGTCCGGCGCAGCCGCGAGACGAGGGTCTGCAGGGCGTGGGCGGGGCCGGCCGGCAGGTCCTCGGCCCAGATCGCGTCGATCAGGACGCCCTGCTCGACCGCGCGCCCACCGGCGAGCGCCAGCCGTACGACCAGACCCCGCGACCGGGCACCAGGAACGGGCAGGGCGGCGCCACCGCGCGACACCCGAAAGGCGCCGAGCAGCGTGACGCGAAGCGCACTCCCGTCCATCCCCCGATCTTCGCGCACGCGCCCTCGGATCCCCGCATCAGGGCAGTGCCCGCATCAGGGCGGCGCCTACATCAGGCCAGCGCCCGACGTTCGCCGTCCACGCCCGCACCGGATACGTGAACGCGGCGCCGAGACGGTGCGGGACCGTGCGGGACGGCAGTGTCAGCGCCACGTGCCCCCGTGTCAGCGCCGTGTGTGCCCCGTGTGAGCGGCCCGCGTCAGTCTTCCCGTGCCTGAAGACCACAGGCTTCGGAAGGTGAGTTCTGTCGTGCATGACGTAGTGATCGTGGGCGCCGGCCCGGTCGGTCTGTTCCTCGCCTGCGAGCTCGGCCTCGCGGGCTGCTCGGTCCTGGTGCTCGAACGGGAGCCGGAGCCCGGCTCCCCGTGGCGGGCGGAGCCGCTCGGGATGCGGGGCCTGTCCGCCGCTTCGGTCGAGGCGTTCTACCGCCGCGGGATGCTGCACCCGCTGCTGACGGCCTCGGGCGTCCACGACGATCCCGGCGCGGACGCCGACACCGACGAGCCGTCACCCCCGCGCGCCGCGGGCCACTTCGCCGGGATGGTGCTCGATCCGGCCAAGATCGACGTCGCCGCCCTGCCGTTCCGGCTTCCCAGCCCGGCACCGGAGGGCGTGCTGACGCACCTCGAAGCGGTCGAGGCGGTGCTGTCCGAGCGGGCGTCCAAGCTCGGCGTGGACATCAGGCGCGGCGTCACGGTCTCAGCCATCGCCCAGGACGAGGAGAGCGTGGTCGCGCAAGCGGGCGAGCATGAGTATCCGGCGCGCTGGCTCGTCGGCTGCGATGGCGGACGCAGTGCGGTGCGCGGGCTCGCGGGCTTCGCATTCGTCGGCACCGAGCCGCAGTTCACCGGCTACACCCTGCACGCCGCCATCGCCGATCCCGAGAAGCTGCGCCCCGGGTTCAACCTGACGCCGACCGGCATGTACATCCGGATGCCCGCGGAAGGGCACATCGGCATGACGGACTTCGACGGTGGCGCCTTCGACCGCTCGCAGCCGCCGACGCGCGACCATCTCCAGACCGTTCTGCGCCGAGTGTCCGGCACCGACGTGACACTGAGCGCCATCCATCTCGCCTCGACTTTCACCGATCGGGCGATGCAGACGACGACCTACCGGGCGGGCCGCGTCCTGCTCGCGGGCGACGCCGCTCATATCCACTCCCCCCTCGGCGGGCAGGGGCTCAACACCGGCCTCGGCGACGCCATGAATCTGGGATGGAAGCTCGCGGCGACCGTGCACGGGCACGCGCCGGACGGGCTGCTCGACACCTACACCCACGAGCGCCATCCGATCGGCGCGGCGGTGCTCGACTGGTCGCGCGCCCAGGTGGCGGCCATGCGGCCGGACCCGCATGGCCAGGCGATCCAAGCGGTGGTCCGCGACCTGCTCGGGACCCGTGACGGAACGACCTATGTGTTCCAGAAGGTGTCGGGATCGTCGGTCCGCTACGACCTCGGCAGCGAGCATCCACTCGTCGGCCGCAACGCCCCGGACCTCCGCCTTCAGGACGGCACACGTCTCGGCGACCTGATGCGGGACGGACAAGGCGTCGTGCTCGATTTCACCGTCGACCGATGCCTGCACGGCTCAGCGATGGGCTGGGAGAGCCGGCTGCGGTACGTGGCCGGGCCGGCGAGAAACGACCTCGGGTCAGGCGCCGTGCTCGTCCGGCCAGACGGCGTCGTTGCCTGGGCAGGTGATCGCCACCCCGACCGTGCGGCGTTCGAGCGGGCCGCGGTCCCATGGTTCGGCAGCCCGGTGGCCTGATACGGCTCCCCCGTTGCCTTCTCGCTGTGCCGTCGAAGATGGCGTGCGGGGGTCACTGGGAGACGGTGGCGGCAGGCGGGGTCCACCGGTGAGTGCGGGGCACCGTGCCGGGGATGCCGTAGTCCTTCCTGAGCTGTTCGGGGATGGCGTAGTGCATCACGCGTCCGCGGGTGAGGGAGGACAGTTCGAGGATGGTGGTGAGGTGGCCGAGGCGGTCCAGCGCCCAGGCCCCGAGCGGGGAGCGGTCCTCGATGGTCTCCAGTACGCCGAGGAGGTGGGGCACGGCCTTGACGACGGTGTCCCATGGGGTGCGCGGCACCTGGAGCCAGTCGGCGCAGGTGTCCCCGACGAGGTGGCGGATGAGTGCGGAG
Source organism: Streptomyces violaceusniger Tu 4113 (assembly GCF_000147815.2). Taxonomy (NCBI): domain Bacteria; kingdom Bacillati; phylum Actinomycetota; class Actinomycetes; order Kitasatosporales; family Streptomycetaceae; genus Streptomyces; species Streptomyces violaceusniger. The sequence goes on from NC_015957.1 coordinate 7,060,978, forward strand.
ACGATCGGGTCGAAGAAGGTCCCGGGCACGACCTCCTCGTAGAGGTCGATGAGCTGCCGGGTGAGCTGCGCGCCTTCCTCGGACGGCCCCATGTGCCGGACCATGTACAGGTCGAGGAACCGGCGGGCGTCGTCAAGGGTCGTGGGGACGGCGTCCTGGTCGACGCCGAGCATGGCACCGACCACGCGCCAGGCGTAGTAGTACGCCTCCGCGCCGTCCGTCGACATGTGGATGCCGAGGCGGTGCAGGCTGTCCAGGACCAGCAGGGAGAAGAACATCTGCCCGCCGATCATGTCCTCCTGGCAGATCGGCGTCCCGAGCGCGTCGGTGTCCCAGCGGTTCTCCCGCTTCAGGTGGTGGCGGATGGAGGCATGCAGGAGGCGCACCTTCTGGGCGGCGGGGATGAAGCGGCTGCCGGCCTCGAAGGCGCCGGGCTGCATCAGGTAGACGGTGAACTGGCCGGTCTCCGCCATCCGTTTGGAGGGGTACTTCAGCCCGTGGGTGGCCGACAGCAGCTTCGCCACCCGCGGGACGACGTAGCACGCGGGCATGGAGACGAAGGACAGCGCGGTGGAGATGTGCACGTTGTTGTCGATGAAGAACAGCCGGGCCTTCTCCATCTCCCCCCAGTCCACCCAGGAGGGCGGGGCGCTGGTGGCCCGAAGGTACTCCCGGGCGACGTCGGGCAGCCCGTCCGGCAAGGGAGCGCCGACGGTGGAGACATAACGCATCAGGGTGTTGAACGTGCCCACCTCCCCGCGCTCGAAGAGGGCGGCGACGGTGGCGTCGGCGAGTTCGTCACCGGCCTGCCGCAGGGCGTCCATCGATGCCTCGGTGTAGGTCATGACAGGACTCCTTGTCATTGACGGGTCGTCCACGACAGGCGGGGGCGGTGGCCGGGACGGCACGTAACTCCCGCCTGTGCGGGGGTCAGGACAGGCGGAGCGCCGCCGAACGCGCCAGCGCGGTCAGGGCAGCGGCGGCGTGCGGGGGTGTGTCCAGCTCGTGCAGAGCGTCGAGGGCCTCCTCGACCCGCGCGGTGATCATGGCCTCGATACGGTCCGGGGCCTTCAGCCGGCACATCACCTCGCGGACCGCGTCCAGGCCATCCGCGTCCAGATCACGTCGGCCGAGGAGGGCGCTCAACTGCTCGCGCTCGCCGTCGCCGGCGATGCGCCAGGTCTCCGCCAGCAGGGCCGTGGGCCGGTGGCCGCGCACATCGTCGGCGTTGGCCTTGCCCGTGCGTTCCGGGTCGCCGAACAGGCCGAGCAGGTCGTCCCGGAGCTGGAACGCCTCGCCCAGCGGCAGCCCGTACGCGGAGTAGCCCTCGCGCAGCCGCTGCCCGGCCCCGGCGAGGGCTCCGCCGATCAACAGGGGCTGCTCGACGGTGTACTTGGCGGTCTTGTACCGGATCACCTTCAGCGACGCCGTGGTGTCCGGATCGGCCCCCGTGCGCAGGATCTCCAGGCACTCCCCCGCGATCAGCTCGCGGGCCAGCAGCGACCACAGCGGGCGGGCCCGTGCGAGGTACGCGGCGGGCAGACCGCTGGTGGCGAACATCTGCCCGGCCAGCGACATCAGCAGATCGCCCACCAGCATCGCCAACGACCTGGCGGCGGCGACGGCACGCGGCCGACGGCGCACGGCAGCGCGCAGGGCGATATGCGCCGTGGGCCTGCCATGCCGCAGCGGACTGTCGTCGATGAGATCGTCATGCACCACCGCGGCGGCATGCACCAGCTCCATCGAGGCCGCAGCCCGCACGAGCGCGTCGCTGTCCGGCTGCCCCACCGCGCGCCAGCCCCAGTAGCAGAACGCCGCCCGCAGCCGCTTGCCGTCCGCGACCGCCGCCTCCAACTGCCCGGCCACCGGGCCCAGGGCCGGGTCGATCGCCGACAACTGCTCGGCCTCCAGGCCGATGAAGCGGTGCAGCACCTCGTCCACGCGGGTCTTGAACGCGGCCGGCCCCCACTGGTCGGACCCCTGCCGGTCAGACATCGCCGGTGGCCCGCCGAGCCAGCGCCTGCCGGGCGAGAATCTCCAGGTGGGCCGGGGGGACGGCCGCGGTACGCCGGTCCAGCGCCAGGCGCCCGCGTGCCATCAGATCGTGCTCGGCCTCCGCCGCCAGCTCCGCGCCGTCCGAGCGGCGCAGCAACCCCCGCGCCGTCGCCAGCACCGAACCCAGCGTGCTCACCGCCAGATCGGCCAGCCCGGCGGCCAGCAGCACCGCCCGCTCGTCCAGTCCCCCGCGTCGTCCCGCGTCTTGCGCCATCCCATCCCCCACCCTCAGCACGTCCGGGCGGCGCCGGTCATACGCCGTGCTGGCCAGCGTGGCAGCGCACCGGGCATATGAAGGGAAAAACTCACGATCGAGTGACGACATCGCTCGTCTGTGCGGGTTGCTCTTCCCGCGGGGGTCGGGCGACCACGGCCCAGCGGACCCGCCTAGCCGCGGGAGCTGCTGATCCGTTCGGGCTGGATCACATAGGTCACCCGGACTTGATCACGGCCGCCGAACCAGGAGTACGGGCACGGGGTCCTCCAGGGGGCGGTTCGGTGGGGTGCTGGGGCCACGGTAACCACGGCGGGGAGCCCGGCCCTCCCCGCCCCCGAGCTGCGGCTCCCCGAAGCACCTGACCGGCGTCGGGACCGGGGCCGGCCGCAGGAAGCCGACCCCGGCGGCCGGGGCCCGTCAGGGGGCGATCCCCACACCGTCGATCCGGCTCCACGCCCGCTCCTGCGCCGCGGTCATGGCGGGCCAGCCGAACCCGCCCGGTCGGGGACGGACCCGCGAGGCGTAGGGCGAGGGGTGGAAGGCGGAGTCGTAGAAGCAACCGCTGCCGTAGATGTCGTCGAAGGCGCCGCAGGATGCCGCGATCGAGGACGGGGTCGGCTTACGGCCGGAGCGCACCCAAGTGTCCAGCGCGGAGATGGAGTTGGCGTACTCAGAGTCGCTCAGCGCACTGTGCTCGGTCTCCTTCGTGAACGTCTGGACGAGGTTTCCGCCCCGGCCGGCACCCCGGAGAGTGGCGCGGTAGGCCGCCTCGTGCTCCACGAAGGCCGTCGGGTCGTCGATCGCGTGCAGGGTGAGGACCGGAAGGGAGACCCTGCCGGTGAGATCGCTGTCGTAGGAGAGGTCACGGCGGGCGGTGGGATCGGCCGAGAACCGCTCGACCCCTGCGTTGAGCGCCTTGTCGTCGTGTGAACCCGAATACCACACACCCCGGTTGCCGAACGGGTTACGGCCGCCGAGCCGGTTCCACACGATGTCCCGGAAGGTGAAGGTCGAGAACTGCAGATGCGATTCGAGTGAGCGCTCCGGGATGCGGGTGACGGCGAGGATGTCGTCGAGGTTGCGCTGCTGCGTCGCGGTCCGGTCCGCGGGGTCGGACGCGTAGCCGGTGCACTCCTGCAGACGGGCGCGGAGCCCGGCGTTCGTCAGGGTGGAGTCCGGGCGCAGCCCCTGCCACAGGGGGTATTGCGGCTCGGTCGGCCGGGGGTGGTTGCGGCAGTAGTACTGGTAGACCACCCGCAGGTCGACGCGGTAGTCGTAGCCGCGCGAGCCACCGCCGAGGACACCGCTGGTCAGCAGCGCCCCGTCGTAGGCCCCGGGCTGTGCGCCGTAGGTTTCCGCGACCTTCGCGGCGACGTCGCCGCCCCAGGACTGGCCGTGGACATAGGTCCGCTTCGGCTTGCCGAACCGGGCGAGGAACAGGCGGCGTACGTTCTCGGTGTCGGCGGCGGCCATCCGGGTTCCGTAGCCACCACGGCGGTAGGAGGAGCCGGCCCAGGCGTATCCCTGGTCGACCATCACCGCCCAGCGCTCCAGGTCGTCGGTGCTGCGGGACGGATCGGAGGAGTCGCCGAGGTCGGGTCCGCCGTGTGCGTGCACGACGAGGGATCCGTTCCAGTGCGTGGGCACCGCGATCGCGTAGTACGCCCCGTTGGTGTCCTGGCCGGTGTAGCACTTCGCCTTCCCGGCCAGCTTGGCCGGGCAGGTGGCGGCCGCGGGCCGGGGGGTCTGGGCGTGGCCGGCGGGTGCGTTGCCGAGCATGCCGAGGGACACGGCCGCGAGCACGGCCGCCAGTACCGCTGGACGGCGTCGGCGGTGTGAAGCCCACCAGGAGACATGCGTGGGCGCGTCAGATGTGTTCAAGGAGTGGCTCCTATCGTGCTCCGCGCGAAGCTGCGCTGCGCACGGGGATGCTAAGAACCGCCGGGGGCGAGCGCCATCCCGTCGATCATTGCGTTCATATTGTTCGCCGGAAACCGCCGGAAACCGCGGGGAACCGCCGGGAACCGCCGGGAACCGCCGGGAACCGCCGGGAACGCCAACGGCGGCGGCGGGCGGTCAGGAGGACGCGCGGACCACGAGGCGTGGCTCGATCACCGTCTCGCCCGTTCCGGCGCCGGTCATCTGCGCGGCGACCTGCCGCACGGCGGCCCGGCCGAGGAGTTCCTTGTCGACCGTCAGGGTGGTCAGCGGTGGGTCCACGAGCCGGCTCAGCGTCAGCCCGTCGCAGCCGACGAACGCGCAGTCCTCCGGCACCCGCACCCCGCGGTCGCGGGCGCGGCGCATGGCACCGATGGCGATCAGGTCGTTGTACGCGAGCACGGCCGTCGCGCCGAAGCCGGTGTCCAGCACATCGTCCATGGCCGCCGCCCCGCCGTCGAGGGAGTTGGCCGCCGGGAACACCCAGCTCTCGTCCGCGGGCAGCCCCAGTTCGGCCGCGGTCCCGAGGAAGAGCGAGTGCCGGGTGCCGCGGTCGCCCGCGTCGGGGCGCCCGCGGTCGTCGAGCATCGCGATCCGGCGGTGGCCGCGCTCGGCGAGGTGGCCGACCACCTGGCGCATTCCGCTGGCGAAGTCGATCCGCCCCCCGCTCACCGCCGGTGGCCGGTGCTCGTTGTCCAGCAGTACGAAGGGCATTCCGGAGCGCCGGATGAGCTCGATGGCGCCGGGATCCAGCAGAAAGGCGATACACGCGTCCACGTGGTTCACCACGGTCTCCGCCACCGCGGTCTCGCGTTCCAGGGCGGATCCGGTGCTGTAGACGGCAACCTGCCAGCCGCGCTCGTCGGCCGCCGCCAGCACGCCGGAGACCACCTCGGGAAAGAAGGGGTTGAGCACATCCGCGATGACCAGCCCCAGCGTGGTGAGCCCCGGGCCGACCATGCCACGGGCGAACCGGCTGGGCCGGTAGCCCATGGACTGGGCCACCAGGAGCACCCGCTGCCGGGTGGCGGGATCGATCTCCGGTTTGTCGTTGACCGCGCGGGACACGGTCTGCCGGGACACCCCGGCCGAGCGAGCCACGTCGTCGATGGTGATACGGCGCGACCTGCCGTTCGCGGGCATGGTCCCCACCCCTCTCCGCACCCGCGGACGTGGCACTCGGGCGCGCTCATGGATGCGGTCCCCGATCCACTCCCGCCTTGATAATCACCGCGGCGCCCCTGGACGTCAACGGATCGCCACCGCCTAACACCCCACCGCCGCACGCATATTGACACGGCGGCCGGGTGGGCCGGACAGTGCTCCGTGAGCGCTCACGGGAACGTTCACGGAGGACAGGATATGCCCACGCCGAGGATCCCGCTCCGCCCCTTCCGCATCTCTGCCGCCCGCACCACACATGCCGTCCGCGCCACCCGCTCGCGGTGGCGCGCTGTGTGCGCGGCGGTCGTACTCGCCCTGGCCATCGGTCTCCTCGCCGCCCCCGCCAAGGCCGAGGTCCAGCACCCCCGGCAGGAGTGGCTGCGCCAGTCCACCGCCGGGCTCTTCCTGCACTGGGGCATGTTCACCCACCCCCGGCACCGCGACTGCGCCGAGTGGGAGCGCGATGTCACCAAGGGCGGCTGGAGCGCCGACTACTGGGTGGACGAGGCGCGCAAGCTCGGCGCCTCGTACATCGTGCTGGCGACCTTCCACAGCAGGCTGGGCTACGCCCGCCCCTGGCCGTCGAAGATTCCGGGAAGCTGTGCCACCGAGCGCGATCTGCTCGGCGAATTGGTGGCCGCCGGTAAGGCCAAGGGCGTGCACATCGTCCTCTATATGACCGACGACCCGCAGTGGCACAACGCGGACGGCGTCGAAGCGCTGGATTCGGCCGCCTACTCGGCGTACAAGGGCGAGCAGATCGACCTCACCACGCGCCAAGGCTTTGGCAGGTACAGCTACGACCTGTTCCTCGAGGCCATGGAGAAGTACCCGGACCTGTCGGGGTTCTGGATCGACAACGACAACGAGTACTGGGAGGAGCACGGCCTCTACGAGAAGATCCGCGAGCGCCGGCCCGACTGGCTGCTGAGCAACAACAACGAAGACACGCCGATCATGGACACGGTCAGCAATGAGCAGAAGACCGGCATGACCCCGGCGTACGACTACCCCGCCGCCGTGAGCGTTCCCATGCCCCGGCTGACCGAGGCCGACTACAAGCTGCCGACCACCGGCGACTGGTGGTACGACGGCGGTGACCACGAGGTCGACGCCCGGCTCAGCACCGGCCGTTACATCACGAACGCGGGCTCCTCCATCAAGTCGCTCATGGCCGAGACGCCCATGGTGAACGGCAAACTCCCGAGCCAGCAGGAGGAGTTCAACGATGTCATGGGGAACTGGGTCGAGCCCATCAAGGAGTCGGTGCACGGCGTCGAGGGCGGCGGCTATATGTACGGCGGCATGCAACCCGGGTTCTGGAACGACGGCGCCCACGGCGTGGTCACCGTGGGCCGGGGCGAGAACGGCGACCGGACCCAGTACGTCCACGTGGTCACCCCGCCCCGCACCGACATGGTGCGGCTGGGCGACAACGGCTACACGGTGCGCCGGGTCACCAACCTCCGCACCGGCGAGAAGATGCGCTTCAGCCAGTCCGGCGGCCATCTGTCCATCCTCGGCGCCCACGACTGGGATCCGTACGACACCGTCTTCAGGGTCGAGACCGACGGCCGCCGGCCCTTCTATCCGCAGTCCGGTATCGGCGCCACCGCCACCTCCGCGCGGACCGGCCACCCGGCGGCCGGCCTGGCCGACGGCGACTACGAGACCTACTGGGACAGTGACGGCAAGCTGCCCGTCTCCGTCACCCTCGACCTCGGCGCGCGCAAGCACACCACGGCGCTGGCGGTGAACCAGCGCGAGTGGTCGCCGACGCACGCCCGGTCGTCCTTCGGGCGCCCCGAGGACTCCGCACGCATCAAGGACTACCGCGTCTACGCCAGCGGCGACGGCAAGCGCTGGACGCAGGTGCGCTCCGGCACCCTGCCCAGCGCCCGCGGGGTGCGGACCATCGACATCGGTGGCCGGGACGCCCGCTATCTGAAGCTGGAGGTGCGCAGCCTGTGGGGCGGCCCGCAGGCGCCGGAGTTCTCCAACCAGTTGCGCATCGACGAGATCCAGGTGGCCTACGGCCGCTCGAAGACCACCCGCACCGAGCTGCCGCTGGAGGCCGAGGCCCGGCAGAACGCGTCGTCGGGCGCGGTCCACTCCGTGGCATGCGGCGCCTGCTCGGGCGGCCGGCGGGTGGACGGCCTCGGTGGCGGGGCCCGCAACTCCGTGACGTACCGTGACGTCCGCGCCCCCGAAAGCGGCGACTACCGGCTCCAGTTGGACCACACCGCGAAGGCCGCCTCCTCACTGTCCGTGAGCGTCAACGGCGCGGCACCGGTCGAGGTCCCCGTCGTCGCGGGCAGCCCCGAGGTGCCGGAGAGCACGGCGGTGTCCGCGCCGCTCAAGGCGGGCGCCAACACGGTGAAGGTCTTCAGCACCGGGCGCCGCGGCCCCGGGCTGGACCGGATCGCGGTCGCCCCGCTGCCCCCGGCCTCGTACACGCCCAAGACCACGCTCACCGTCCAGCCCCACGGTCTGCAGTGGGTCGGGCCCGGCCAGCGGTCCCTCACCGTCACGGCGGCTCTCCGGCTCGACGCCGACGAGCAGCTCGACGGCATCAGCCTCGCTCCCCGGCTGCCGGCCGGCTGGACCGCGGACGGCGGCCCGGTCACGGCCCGGTCGCTGCGGCTCGGCCAAACGGTGCGGGGCACCTGGACGCTGACCTCCCCGCCCGGCCAGGACGCGGGTTCGGCCGATATCCCCGTCACGGCGGACTTCGGGCTGCTCGGCCGGCAGAAGTCGGCCTCGGACCAGGTCAAGGTGCGGCCACTGCCCGCCGACCGGATCTGGGCACGCGAGGCGGAGGACTCGGCCAACCAGTTCGGCAGCACGGGCCTCACCAACTGCGGGCCCTGCTCCGGGGCCGAGAAGGTGCGCAACATCGGCGGCAGCGAGCAGGCGGCCATGGTCTTCCCCGATGTCGTCGTCCCCGACGGCGGGCAGCACACGCTCCACCTCGACTACACGGTCAACGGCACCCGCTCGTTCCAGGTGAGCGTCAACGGCGGCCCGGCGACCAAGGTGACCGTGACCGACACCGGGAACACCACCCCGCGCACGGCCTCCATCCCGGTCACCCTCAAATCCGGCGCCAACACCATCAAGATCTCCAACGACACCGAGTCCGCCCCCGACCTCGACCGGCTCTCCCTCGGCCGGACCACCTGAGGAGCCAGGCGATGCATCCGAGACCTTCCCGCCGCTCGGCGCTGCGCACCGGCGGTCTGCTGGCGGCAGGCGCGCTGCTCCCCCAGTTGCCCGCCGGGCAGGCGTACGCGGCCACGTCGCACACCGGCGCGGCCACCGACTACACCGGGGCGTGGCGCGCGGTGCCGGGGATCCTGGACCGGATCAGGCCGCCCGCCTTCCCCCGCCGGAGCTTCCGGATCACCGACTACGGCGCGGTCGGCGACGGGCGGACGATGAACACCGCGGCGTTCCGGGCCACCATCGCCGCCTGCCACCGGGCGGGCGGCGGCCAGGTCGTCGTCCCCGAGGGCCGTTTCCTCACCGGCGCGATCCATCTGCGCAGCCGGGTGAACCTGCATGTCACCGCGGGCGCCACCATCGCCTTCAGCCCGGATCCACGCGACTTCCTGCCGGTGGTGCTCACCCGCTGGGAGGGCACCGAGTGCTACAACTACTCGCCCTTCATCTACGCGTACGGCGCGCGGGACGTCGCGGTCACCGGGCCCGGCACCCTCGACGGGCAGGCGCGGCTCGGCCCGTGGGAGAGCTGGTACCGCGACAGCGGACCGCAGGGGGCCGATCAGAAGCTGCTGCGTGAGATGGGCTCCACGGGAGCGCCGGTGGCCAGGCGCGTCTTCGGTGACGGCCACTGTCTGCGGCCGAAGATGGTGCAGTTCTACCGCTGCCGCAACGTCCTGGTCAGCGACCTGACCATCGTCGACCCGCCGATGTGGACCGTGCATCCGGTGCTCTCCAGCAACGTCACCGTGCGCGGTGTCACCGTGGACAGCACGCTCTACAACACCGATGGCTGCGACCCGGAGTGCTGCTCGGATGTGCTCATCACCGGCTGCCGCTTCAACACCAACGACGACTGCGTGGCCGTCAAGTCCGGCCGGGACGAGGACGGCCACCGCGTCGGCGTGCCGAGCAGGAACATCGTCGTGCGCGACTGCCAGTTCTCCGGCCGCTGGGGCGGGATGACCGTCGGCAGCGAGATGTCCGGCGGGGTGCGCGACATCTTCGCCGAGAACTGCGAGATCAACCCACCGGACTTCCCCGGCCGCTACCCCGTCAAGCACGCGCTGTACGTCAAGGCGAACAAGAAGCGCGGCGGCTTCATCGACGGTGTGCACATCCGGAACTTCACCGGACAGGACGTGGAGCGCGACATCGCGTTCGTGACCATGGCCTACAACGGCGGCGAGGACGGGACCCTGCCGGTGTCCGTGCGAAACATCCATATGGACCGTATGGCTATCGACGGCGCCCAGACCGTGCTGCGGCTGGTCGGCCTGGACACCGACCATCTGCGCGGTGTGCGCCTCTCCCGCTCCACCTTCACCGGCATCCTCAACCCCGACAGCATCGCCTGCACCGACGACCTGACCTTCCGGCGGGTCATCGTCAACGGCCAGGAGATGCCACCCCTGCCACACCCCTGATCGGCGCGCGGTCGGGGCCGGCGGCGCGGCTACTCGAACCGTGCCGTGTCGCCCGCCCCCCGGCGTACGATCTCGGCCTCGCCGCTGGAGAAGTCGATGACCGTGGTCGGCTCGGTGCCGCAGTCCCCCGAGTCGACGACGGCGTCCACCACATGGTCGAGCCGTTCCTTGATCTCCCAGCCCTGCGTCATCGGCTCGTCCTCGTCGGGCAGCAGCAGGGTGCTGGAGAGCAGTGGCTCACCGAGCTCGGCGAGCAGTGCCTGGGTGACGACATGGTCGGGGATCCGGACGCCGACCGTCTTCTTCTTCGGATGCGGAAGCTGACGCGGTACGTCCTTCGTCGCCGGGAGGATGAAGGTGTAACTGCCGGGCGTCGCCGCTTTGATCGCGCGGAACACATCCTTGTCGATGTGCACGAACTGGCCGAGCTGCGCGAAGTTCTGGCACATCAGGGTGAAGTGGTGACGGTCGTCGAGCTTGCGAATCGACCGGATTTGATTAATTCCGTCGCGATTGCCCATCTGGCATCCCAGCGCGAAGCAGGAGTCCGTCGGATAGGCGACCAGCCCGCCGGAGCGGATCCTGTCCGCCACATTGCTGATGGTGCGCTGCTGAGGGTTATCGGGATGCACATCGAAATACTTCGCCATCCACCGAGCCTACGTGCACCGACGGTGCGCCTCGACCTCGGTGGCCTGATCGGCGGCGCCGCGATGGCCGGGCGGCGCTCGCGGCGATGGTGGCCTAGACCGTATGGAGGTCGAGACCCGCGGCCGGGCTCGTGTCGGCCAGGTCGGCGTTGCCGGCGTCGGATGAGCGCGGGCCGTGCGGGTGCAGCAGCGGGACGACGCCCACCGAGCGGCCGTCCTCGTCCAGCAACCGGCCCATGTGCTTGACCGTGCGCAGGACCAGCGAACGGTCGTCGATGGTCAGACGGGGCAGCCGCCGGGAGAGGTGAGCCTCGAAGGCGTGCACATCGCTCAGGCCGCGCAGCCAGACGTCGACCACCAGATTGTGCGGGCCCGCGATGATCGCGCACGCGCGGACCTCGCGGAAGCCGGACAGCACACGGCTCGTCTCCTCCAGGTGCTGGGCCGGTACGGACGCGAAGTACACCGCGGACTGCGGCCATCCGAACGGCGAGCGGGCGAGGTCGCAGCGCAGGCTCACCTGCGACGGAAGCAGCGACTGGAGTCTGCGCCGCACCGTGGTGAGGCCCACGTCGGCGGCCGCCGCCAGCTTGCGCATCGACATGCGGCCGTCGGCGCTGAGCAGTTCCAGGAGCCGCGTGTCCAGGGCGTCCCAGCCCACGGCGGTATCGTCCGCCGGCCGGGCCGACGGGGGCAGGGCCGCGTCGATGCGGGCGCACTGGTCGCTGTCCAGGCTGCGGAGCCGCCATCGGCTGCCCTCTGTCGGCATGCCGGTGGATATGTGTGCTCGGGTCGCCCGTACCCCGGGTGTCCCCTGGAACAGCCGTGTGGTGAGGCGGAGCAGTTCGTTCAGGTCCCGGACCTGCACCTCGGCGATCACATCGCGGCCGCCCGCCGTGAGCTTGACGTTGACCACCGCGTGGTCCGCCGCCAGGGCCCGGGCGATGTTCGCCGCGGCGCCGGGGTCCGTGTCGACCTCGATGACGCCGGTCGCCACGAGCCGCGAATTGGCCAGCCGCGGATGTGCGGTCACCCAGGCGAGCCCCGCGTCCTCCAGGCGCTGCCAGCGCCGCGCCGCCGTCACCGGGTCGACTCCGAGCACCTCACCGACGAGCGTCCAGGGGGCTCGGGGGTGGATCTGGAGGGCGTGCACGATGCCGCGGTCGAGTTCGTCCAGTTCCGGCGCGGCGCGATCCTGCGCGGTTTGAGGAGGCGCGTTCCTGCGGGTTTCCCGGGAATCGCGGCTCAAAGTTGCATCGCGACGTGGGCCTTTCCTCAGCATTCCACACTCCATTCACTGTTCCTGAGATTCGAGGAGTGATTCCGCCCGCCATGACGGATGCCACGACGCACGAGACCGCCAGGACCGCACTGCGCGTACACCATGCCAGGCTCATCGACGGCACGGGTGCCTCCCCCGTGGACGACGCCGTCGTCACCGTCGACGCCGAGGGAACCATCACCTACGCCGGACCCGCCGCGACCGCGCCTTCGGGGCCCGAGGGCGCGTCCCCGGTCCGGGACGTCGACGCGGGCGGCCGGACCGTGCTGCCCGGCTTCTTCGACTGCCATGTCCATCTCGCGTACGCCCACCGGGCCCACCCCGGACGCCATGGCGAACTCGATCCGGTGCTGGTCACCTACGACACGGCCACGCGGCTGCGGCAGACCCTCGACGCGGGCATCACCACCGCCCGTGACCTGGGCGGGCTGTCCGCGGGCTACCGAACGGCGGTGGAGACCGGACGCATCGTGGGCCCGCGGCTGCACACGGCCGTGCGGATCATCGGCCACACCGGCGGCCACGCCGACTTCCGGCTGCTCGACGGCACCGACCTCACCGGCGGTGAGATGGCCGACCTCGCCGACACCGTGGACGAGGCCCGCCTGGCCGTACGCAAAGTGCTGCGCGCGGGCGCCGACGTGATCAAAATCTGCGCCACCGGCGGTATGGCGAGCCCGTACGACCAGCCCGAGGACGAGGGACTTCTGGAAGAGGAGATCCGCGCCGTCGTGGACGAGGCGCGGCGGCACGGCGGCACGCCGGTCGCCGCCCACGCCCAGGGCACCGCGGGCATCATCAACGCCATCCGCGGCGGTGTCACCAGCATCGAGCACGGCTACGGGCTGGACGAGCGGGCGCTGGAGATGGCGGGTGAGCGCGGCGTCTTCGTCGTACCGACGCTGTCCGCCGCGTTCACGAGCATCGACAAGAACACGATGCCGGAGTACCAGTACCAGAAGAAGACCCGCTGGGCCGGTATCACCAAGGAGAACATCTCCCGTGCCATTGAGCGCGGCGCCCGCGTCGCGCTCGGCACGGACGCGGCCATCGCCCCGCACGGTGTGAACCTCAAAGAGCTCGGCCACCTGGTGAACCTCGGCATGGACCCCATGGCGGCCATCGTGGCCGGTACCCGTACGTCCGCCGAACTCCTCGGCCTGGCCGACCGGCTCGGCACCCTTGTCCCCGGCCGCACCGCCGACCTGATCATCTGTGACGGCGATCCGCTCACGGACATCGGCATCCTCGGCGACCCCGCCCACGTCGTCTGCGTCGTCCAGGACGGTGTGGTCCGCAAGGACCTGCTGTCCCCGGCCGGCACCCCGGCCACCCCAGCCGCCCCGGCCGTAAGGCAGCCATGATGTCCTCATTGCACAGCCTCCCCACCCCGGACCATCAGACCCCGGGCAGTCAGGCCGCGGACGGGAAGACCCCGCAGGACCCGCGGCCCACCGGGCTCGACCGGCTGCTCTCGCTGATCGAGCGGGCGGGCAACACGCTGCCCAACCCCGTCGTCCTGTTCGCCGCGCTCTTCGCCCTGCTGGCCGTCATCTCCACCGTGCTCGACCTCGCCGACGTGTCCGCCACGGTGCCGGGCACGGCGGAGACCAAGCACATCACCGGTCTGCTCACCGGCGAAGGACTGCGCTGGCTGCTGGAGAACCTGGTCCTCAACTTCGCCACCTTCCCGCCCATCGGCACGGTTCTGACACTGTTCATGGTCGTCGGTCTGGCGGAGAAGACCGGCCTGCTGAACACCCTGATGCGGGCCACACTGGCCCGCGCCCCCAAGGCCGTACTGCCATACGCGCTGGCGCTCTTCGCCTGCCAGGCGCATGTGATGACCGATGTCGCCGCGCTCGTCTTCCCGCCGCTGGCGGCCATGGTCTTCAAGAGCGCGGGCCGCCACCCCGTGGCAGGTCTCATCGGCGCCTTCGCCTGTGTCAGCGCGGGGTACGCCGCCGGATTCACCGTCGGCTCGCTCGACGCCACCTACGTCGGCATCACCCAGCAGGCGGCCTCGGCACTCCCCGGCGGCGACGGGCTGCACATCCATCTGCTCATCAACTACTTCTTCACCGCGGCCAGCAGCATCGTGCTCGGCCTGCTCGGCGGCTTCCTCATCAGCCGTGTGATCGAACCGCGCCTCGGGCCCTACCAGGTGGCCGAGGGCGAGCCCGAGCCCGAGGACCTGACCCTCACCCCCGCCCAGCGCCGGGGCCTGCTGTACACCGGGCTCGTCATCGCCGCCTACCTGGCGGCGGTCCTCGCCCTGTGGCTGCCCTCCGGAGCCCCACTGCGCGGCGAGGGCGGAGCCTTGCTGCCGTCCCCGGTCCTCACCGGAATGGTCCCGATCGTGTTCTGCGGCTTCCTCCTGGCGGCCGTCACCTATGCCATGGCGGCCAGGACCCTCACCAGCGCCGGAGAAATGATCACGGCCGTCTCCGACTCGCTGAAGACCATGTCCGGCTACCTCGTGATGATGTTCGTGGCGGCGCAGGTCATCGCGCTCTTCAACTGGTCCAACGTCGGCATCCTGCTGGCCGTGAAGGCCGCCGCGTCCCTCAACTCCATCGGGCTCACGGGCTTCTGGGTCATCGTGGCATTCGTCCTGCTGACCGCCTGCCTCAACCTCTTCATCGTCTCCGGCTCCGCCCTGTGGTCCCTGGCCGGCCCCATCTTCGTCCCGGCGTTCATGCTGCTCGGGATGAGTCCCGCGCTCAGCCAGGCGGCCTTCCGCATCGGGGACTCCGCCACCGGCATCCTCACGCCGATGAACCCGTACCTCTTCCTGATCCTCGGCATGCTCCGCCAGTACGAACCCGAGGCCCGGCTCGGCACTCTCATCGCCCGCCTCGCGGTCTTCGCCGTGCCGTTCCTGGTGGTGTGGCTGGCGATCCTGGGCGTCTTCTACGGGTTCGGTCTGCCCCTGGGGCCCGGTGCGCACATCGGCATGAAGTGACCGCGCACGCGACTCCGCGACACGGTCGGCCCTCGGGACACTCCATTGCGCGTGGCCGGTCACCCCCACGCCCCTTCCCCCGCCAAGCACGGCTCGGTGGGAAGCATGGCGCCTCCGTCATCGGTCGGGCTGGGATGCTACGGCCATCTCGCCCCGACTGTCACGGATCCGGACCGCTCAGCGGACCGGCCGGCGCACGTTCCGCTGCCCCCCACAGATCAGGAGAGAACTGAATGACCACGCTGGCCACGATGGACGCACTGGACCAGGCGGACCTGGTACGGCGGGGCGAGGTCTCCCCGCGAGAACTCGTCGAGGCTGCCATCGAACGCATCGAGGCAACCGACCCCCAGATCAACGCGATCACACACCGGCGGTACGAGCGGGCGCTCGCGGAGGCGGACCGGGTGCGCCGGGACACCCCGTTCGCGGGAGTGCCCACGCTGACGAAGGCCCTCAACGAAAGCGAAGGCGACCCGGCCAACTTCGGGTGCGCGTGGGTGGCCGGGCACGGTCGCGTGGCGCGGGAGGACGCCGTGGTCAACCGGCGGCTGAAGGAGGCGGGCTTCGTCGTCGTCGGCCAGACCTCGGCGCCGGAGTTCGGCCTGCTCTCGGTCAGTGAGAGCCGAGTGCACGGTGTGACGCGGAACCCGTGGCGTACCGATATCACCCCGGGTGGTTCATCAGGTGGCGCGTCGGCCTCGGTCGCCGCGGGCATGGTGCCGGTGGCGCAGGGCGGCGACGGCGGCGGCTCGATCCGGATGCCGGCCGCGTTCTGCCACCTGGTCGGCCTGAAGCCCAGCGTGGGGCGCGTCAGCGCGGGTCCGGGCAAGTCCAGCAGGTGGGGGCATAGCGTCCCGGCCGTTGTCACCCGGACCGTGCGCGACACGGCGGCGGTGCTCGACGCGGTGAGCGGTGGCGCGCCCGGAGACCTGGGCGGCCCCGCGCCGCTTCCGCCGGGCGGCCTGGCCGCGGTGGTCGGCCGTGATCCGGGGCGGCTGCGGGTCGGTGTCCTCGCCCATGCGCCCGACCACGCGCCCCAGGTGGCGGATGAGGTGCGGGACGCCGTTCTCGACACGGCCCGGATACTCGAGCGGCTCGGCCACGAGGTCGAGGAGGCGTATCCGGCACGCATGCTGGAACCCCGGTGCCTCACCGCGTTCTTCGACGCGCTGAGTGTCACCGCGGTGCAGAGCGTGGAGGCGCTGACCAGGGAACTCGGCGAGGAGCCCGGCCCCGACGACCTCGACCCCGTCACCTGGCTCTGGGTGCGGCGCGGGCGGGAGATCTCCGGGCTGGAGCTCGCCGACGCCCTGGCCTGGCAGAACGGGCTCCGGGCCGCCATGGCCCACTGGTGGCAGGAGTTCGACCTGCTGCTGAGTCCGGTGTTCGCCACACCGCCCAAGCCGGTGGGGTGGCCGTGGCGGGAACCGGACGGCCTCCAGAAGTCTGTGGACGTGCTCACCTTCACCGCACCGTTCAACACCACCGGCCAGCCCGCGATCGCGGTACCGGCGACGCTGACCGAGTCCGGCGAGCCCATCGGCATCCAGCTCGCGGCGGCTTACGGACGGGAGGACCTGCTGGTGTGCGTGGCCGCGCAGTTGGAGGCGGAGCGCCCCTGGGCGTCACATCGGCCACAGGTGTTCCCCGCCGAGGGGATGTAGTAGTCCTCGGCGGGGCGGTTCAGTCCGCCAGGGCCCGGCGGTAGACCGCTGGATCGACGTTGCCGCCCGACGCCACGAGCGCCACGGTCCTGCCCCGTACGTCCACCTTCCCGGACAGCAGTGCCGCCAGGGACGCGGCGGCCCCCGGCTCCACCACGATCTTGAGGAGCCGGTGGGCCGTGCCCATGGCGGCCAGGACCTCCTCGTCGGTGACGGTCAGGCCGGTCACGTCGTGGTGGCGGAGGACGGCCAGGGGGCGCGCACCGGCCACCGGGCCGGAGATGGCGTCCATGAGGCCACCGGGCGGGTGGGGGTTGGCGCATACGCGGCCGGTCGCCAGGGACCGCGCCATCTTGTCGAAGCCCGCCGGTTCGACGATGTGGTGCGTCATGCCGGGGAACGCGTGGTCGAGCGCGGTGATCACACCGGAGGCCAGCCCGCCGCCACTGCAGTTCACCAGGACCGCGTCCGGAGGCAGGCCCAGCCCGCGCGCCTGCTCGGCGACCTCCAGGCCGACGGTGCCCTGCCCGGCCATGACCCTGACGTCGTCGAAGGGCGGGATCAGCGTCATGCCGCGGTCCTGAAGGATCTTCCGGGCGACCTCTTCCCGGTCCTCGGTCCGCGGGTCGTACAGGACCGTCTCGGCGCCCCACCAGCGGCAGTTGTCGACCTTGATGCGCGGGGCGTCATGCGGCATGACGATGACCGCGGGGCAACCGGCGAGCCGTGCCGCCGCGGCCACGCCCTGTCCGTGGTTGCCTGCGGAGTAGGCCACGATCCCGGCGCGGCGCGCCTCCTCGTCCAGGGTGAGCAGGGCGTTGAGCGCCCCGCGCACCTTGAACGAGCCGGTGAGCTGGAGGCATTCGGCCTTGACCAGGACGCGGGCGCCGACGAGCTCGTCCAGCATCGGAGAGGTGAGCAGAGGTGTCCGGACCACATGACCGGACAGGCGCCGCGCCGCCTCGTGAATGGTGTCGATGCCGAAGCCGGGCACGATGCCGTCCGCGACGGCCGCCGCCTTCGCTTCCGGGGGCTCGGGCGGACGCGGCCCCCGCTCCCCGGGCCGGTCGTGGATCTCGGACAACGGTGGGTGTCCTCTCGCGTGGTCGGTGCGGGGTCCCGCATCGGGCAGGGTACGCGCGTTGTCCCGTCCGTCGGTGTCGTCAGGGTACGAACGCGCGGCGCACGGTGGCGGCCAGGCTGTCGCGGTGGCGCTGCCGGTCGGCGGCGGGATCGGCCGTTGTCGCGGCGTAGGTGAGGCTGGCCGGTGACCAGGTCATGGCCAGGGCGATGACCATGGAGTGGATGTCCTCCGCCGGGAGGTCGCGGGTCACCTGCCCGGCTTCCTGGGCGCGGCTGATCGCCTGGATCTTCGGCTCCTCATCGGAGGCGCTGAACAGGTGGCCGGAGGGCGTGCGCTCCAGGCGTGCCCAGATGGCGAGACGGACCAGTTGGGGGCCGGCCAGGTAGGCGTCGTACAGCCGCACCGCGTAGCCGGGCAGGTCATCCGGGGTCAGGGGCACGGTGTCGAGGATGGAGTCGACCTGGTCGGTCAGGACCGCGTCGAACAGGTCTTCCTTGCTGCCGTGGTAGGCGTACATCTGCGCCTTGCTCACCTTGGCGTCGGCCGAGATGCGGTCGACGCGCGCCCCGGCGATGCCGTGAGCCGCGAACTCGGCGGCGGCCGCGTCCAGGAGCCGCCGCCTACTGGCTTGTGCCTTGTCCATGCTCCCCATCCTAAACGAACCAGTTTGTTTGCGGTGCCGCATGCGACGCGTTACGGTTCCCGAGAAAAACGAACCAGTTCGTTTCTCGTGAAGTTGACCAAGCCCGCCACGATCCGCCCCGAGAGCGCCCCACCGCCTCCGTGGGACACACGGCCACGTGTCCGCCCCCGATCCCTACGCAGGAGCACCGCAAGTGAGCATTTCCATCAATCGCCTGTCCGGTACCGTCGCCCTCGTCACCGGCGCCAGCAGCGGAATAGGCGAGGCCACCGCCCGCACCCTGGCCGGTCATGGGGCCACCGTCGCCCTGGCCGCCCGCCGCGCGGACCGCCTGGACGCCATCGCCGCCGACATCCGCGCCGCCGGGGGCGCGGCCCACCCCTTCCCCGCCGACATCACCGCCGAGGGGGAAGCCGCCGCACTCACCGAGCGCGTCACCACACAGTTGGGACGCCTCGACACGCTGGTCAACGCGGCCGGCATCATGCTCGTCGGCCCCGCCGCCGACGCCCCGCTCAGCGAGTGGCAGCGCAACGTCGACCTCAACGTCTCCGCCCTCCTCCAGCTCACCCATGCCGCCCTGCCGCATCTGACCGCGGCCGCACAGGACTCCCCGCGCGGCGTGGCCGACCTGGTCAACATCAGCTCCGTCGCCGGACGCCAGGCCATCGGCGGCGCCTCCGTCTACTCCGCCACCAAATTCGCCGTCACCGCGTTCAGCGAGGCACTGCGCCAGGAACTCACCCAGCAGCACGTGCGCGTCAGCTCCGTCGAGCCCGGCGCCGTGGCGACCGAGCTCACCGACCACATCCGCGACGGCATCCGCGAGATGAACCAGGACTGGTACGCCTCCATGGAGACCCTCCAGCCCGACGACGTGGCCGACGCCGTCGCCTACATCGTCACCCGCCCCCGCCACGTCGCCCTCAACCAGCTCCTCCTCCGCCCCACCGAACAGAGCTGAGACACGCCGCCGGGCAGGCCGCCACGGCCGGCCGGCCCAGCGGTTGCGTCAGGCGGGCGGCCAGGTTCGCAGGGCCATGTCGGCCACCTGCTGCAGGTCGTCGCGGGTGGCGCCGCCGACGGCCTGGACGGCGATGCCGTTCGCCACGGTCATGAGGTAGCGGGCGAGCAGTCCGGGATCGGTGTCCGGGGGCAGGTCGCCTTCGTCGACGGCCCGTTGGAACCGGTCGCGGAGGTCCGAGATGGCCTCGTCGCGCCAGGCGACGAGGGCGTCGCGGGCGTTGCGCCCAGGGGCGCCGGCGGCGAGGGAGCCCTGGACGCCGAGGCATCCGGTGGGGCAGCCGGGGCGGGTGGTGGCCCGGACGGAGCCGCCCAGGAACGCGGTGGCCACCTGCCGGGCGGTCGGCTCCCGCATGGCCCGGGCCGCATACGACGCGGGGCCTTCGGTATAGCGCTCCAGCGCCCTGCGGAACAGATCCTCCTTGTTGCCGAAGGCCGCGTACATGCTGGTGCGGGTGATGCCCATGGCGCTGGTCAGGTCGGTGAGGCTGGCACCTTCGTAGCCCTGTTCCCAGAAGACCCGCATGGCCCGTTCGAGGGCCTCGTCGGCGTCGAATCCCCTCGGTCGGCCGATCGACGCCTTCTCGTGCGTATCCATGTCCCCCAGTCTATCTCTTCCGCACCGATCGGTACGGAAGTGCTATGGTCTTATTCAGTACCGATCGGTACTGAAGTTTTGGGGAGGTCATTCGCATGGGACAGCTCGAGGGCAAGACCGCCGTCGTGACCGGAGGCGGCACCGGCATCGGCCTGGCCACCGCCGTACGGCTGGCCGACGAGGGCGCGCACGTGTTCATCACCGGCCGGCGCAAGACCCAGTTGGACGCGGCCGTGGAGACCATCGGCTCGGCGAGGGCCACCGCGGTGGCGGGCGACATCTCGAACCTCGCCGACCTGGACCGGCTGTACGACACGGTCCGCGCCTGGGGCCGGGGTTTGGACGTACTGTTCGCCAACGCCGCCGCCGCGTCGTTCGCGACGCTGGAGCAGATCACCGAGGAGCACTTCGACCAGACCTTCGACGTCAATGTGCGGGGCACGCTGTTCACCGTGCAGAAGGCACTGCCGCTGCTCAACGACGGCGCCTCGGTGATCCTCAACTCCTCGGTGCGCGCCGATGACGGTGTCACGGCGTTCGGCACCTATGCGGCCTCCAAGGCAGCGCTCCGGTCCTTCTCCCGGACCTGGGCCAACGAGCTCAAGGACCGGAACATCCGGGTCAACGCGGTCTCCCCGGGCACCATCGACACTCCTGGGCTCGATGGCGTGGTCGCCACGGCGGACGCGCCCGTCACCAAGTCGCAATTCGCGGCGGGTGTCCCGCTCGGCCGGATCGGGCGCGCGGACGAGGTGGCCAACGCGGTGGCCTTCCTCGCCTCCGAGCAGAGCAGCTTCATCCTCGGCGCCAACCTGTACGTCGACGGGGGCGAGAACCAGTTCTGACCGCCGCCGGCTGTCCCGTCATGTCAGCGGGCGGGGCAGCCTGTCCGGCCGACACGGATGTCGCGGCGGTGTGCACACCCTTCGGCCCGACCGGCCGTATACGTCTGCGGATGTGCATCGGCCCGAGCAGCCACAGCAGGAGAAACCAGAACAGCGCGGCGGCGCCGCTGATGAGAGCGGGAATGGTGCCGATCGCCATATCCATGATCAGCGTCATGGCGGTGCTGAGCGCCAGGGCGAGAAACGCCATCCCCGCTATCAGGCAGCGATGGGCGGAATCGACCAGGGCGTCCCTGGCGTGGTCGCCCCGGACGAGCCGGTGCAGGGCGGCGGGCGCGAGCAGCGTACCGGCCGCGCCGAGCGCGCAGCCGAGCGCGGCACAGTAGGTCCACTGCTGAAACGCGGTCGGCTGCGCGAACTTCGGGGTCACCCCGAGGGTCAGCAGGGACGCGAAGAGGATCTGAATGCCGCACTGGGCGATGCGCACCTCCTGAAGGATCTCGGCGTACCTGCGGTGGAGCCGCTCGGTGTGCCGCTCGGTGTGCCGCTGGGTGACCGTCGGCCGCTGGTCGGTGTGGTGGGCGGGCGCGCTGCGCGGCTGGGGCTGGTCCTGGTGCGCCACGAGGGGCTCGGAGCGGGGCAGCGGCATCGTGCTGGTCACCACGGCGCCCTGCTTCGTCTGGGGCGCGTGCCGGTGTCCCGGTTCGAACCACCCCTTGTGCTCGGCGGGTTCGAGCCACCCCTCGTGCTCGCCGTCCGGTGCGCGGTACTGCATCTCCTGCATCGCATTCGCCTCCCTGAGCGGATACCCGTGACGCGAACGCGTCGGGTCCGTGAACGGCGGGGATCTCGGTTGGCTCACGGTATGTGTGGGCCCGAGCTGCCGCTCTGTTCCGGTGCACAGCCTCTGGCGGGGCTGATTGTGCAGGGCGCGTTCGCCTGCCGTTCAACCCCCGTTCTCACTTGAGTCCAGGTGTTCTCAAGCCGACGGCCACGGGCTGTTCACGCAGTGGAAATCCCTCGCTACCCTCCCGACACATGTCGGCAGATTCCCGCACCGCCTTTACGGCGGTGGCCCATCGCATGCTCAGCCAGGTCCCGGAACTCAGCCGCCGCATCGTGGGGCAGATCGTCGCGCAGGAGCCGATGTACCAGTCGATCGGCGCCGTACCGCTGGAGATCCTCGCCGCATCGGTGCAGGAGAACCTGCGGGCGATCCTGGAGTCCCTGGCGGGAGTCGAGCGCCCGCCGGAGGAGGAACTGGCGGTGGGGCGCACCACCGGACGCCGCCGGGCCCAGCAAGGGGTGCCGCTGGAGGCGGTGTTACGCGCCTACCGGCTCGCCACCGAGCTGGTGCTCAATTCGCTGCTGGCCGAGGTCGAGGGCCGCTCCCACACCGAACTGACGGAATTCCTCCAAGTCACCACGGCCGTGATGAACGTCATGGACCGTCACTCCGAGGCCGTCGTCCAGGGCTACCGCACCACCGAGGCCGAACTGCAGCGCCGGGACGCTCAGCGCCGGCAGGCCACCTTCGACGCCCTTCTGGAAGGCCGCGGCGGCGACCCCCAACTGGCCGCCGAGGCACTGGAGATCCTCGGCCTGCCGGCCACCGGCCCGTACGCCGTGGCCGTGGCGACCTTCGACATCGCCGCCCACCACACCTTCAGTGCCGCCCGCGACGCCTGCGACGCCTACTCCTTCCCAGCCGCCTGGCGCATCCGCGGCGACCGCGAGATCGGCCTGGTGGCACTCGGTCACTCCAGCGTGCCCCGGCTGATCAGGGCGCTCAACCGCAACCCGTCCGGCCGGATCGGCGTCTCCGACCCCTTCGACGCGATGCACGAACTGCCCGAGGCCCACCGTTCGGCCGATGTCGCCCTGCAGACCGTGCGGCACGAGGGCGACGAGGTGGCGTGGATCGCCGAACGCCTGCCCGAGGCCCTGGTCATCTCCAGCCCGGCCCTCGCCGAGCGGCTGACCAGGCGCGCCCTGGGCGCGGTGCTCGACCTGCCGGACGACGAGCGGGAGGTGCTGCTCAAGACGCTGACGATCTGGTACCGGAGCGGCCGCTCCGCCGCGCGTGCCGCCGGCGTGCTGTACTCCCACCGCAATACCATCCTCAACCGGCTGCGCCGCATCGAGCAGCTCAGCGGCAGCTCGCTGGAGGACCACCGCTTCCTCCTGGCCGGCCATCTCGGGCTGCTCACGCTGGACCTGCTGCCGAGTACGTAGCGCGCATCAGGAGACGACGGCCACTCAGCCCCCGGCCCGTGACTCCTCCCTGACGCCGCCCGCGGCCGGACCCGAGGCGCGGAAAGTGCGCCGGTACGCCGACGGGGCGACCCCCGCCTCCGCCGCCAGGTGCCGCCGCAGCGAGGTTGCGGTGGCGAAGCCGACCTCGTGGGCGACCCGTTCCACCGGCAGATCGCTGGATTCCAGCAGATGCCGTGCCCGCCGCAGCCGCTGCTGGGTCAGCCAGCGGCCGGGGCTCAGACCGGTCTCCTCCCGGAAGCGCCGGGCGAAGGTACGGGTACTCATCGCCGCGTGCGCGGCCAGTTCGTCCAGCGACAAAGGCAGTTCCAGCCGCCGCAGCGCCCAGTCGCGGGTGGGCCCGGTGCCGGTTTCGCTCGCCGGCGGCAGCGGCCGCTCGATGTACTGCGCCTGCCCGCCGTCCCGGTACGGCGGCACGACGCAGCAACGGGCGACGTGGTTGGCCACCTCGCTGCCGTGGTCCTGGCGCACCAGATGCAGGCAGACGTCGACACCGCTCGCCGCCCCCGCGGAGGTCAGCACATCACCGTGGTCGACGAAGAGCACACCTGCGTCCAGCTCGACCCGGGGGAACAGCTCCTGGAAGTGGTCGGTGAGCGCCCAGTGGGTGGTGGCCCGGCGCCCGTCCAGGAGACCGGCGGCGGCCAGCAGGAAGGCACCGGTGCAGATGGACACCAGCCGGGTGCCGGGGCGGACGCGGGAGAGCGCGGCCAGGACCTGCGGGTCCGGGGCGGCGGCCGAGGCCCGGGTGATCGCGTACGGAGGGATGACCACGGTGTCCGCCTCGGCCAGCACCTCGGGACCGTGCCCGGGGGTGACGGTCAGATCCGAGTCGGTACGCACGGGCCGCCCGTCCACGCTCGCGGACAGCACCTCGTAGCGGCCGCCGGCGGAGCCCAGGACCCGGTGCGGAATGCCGAGTTCGAAGGGATAGACGCCGTCGAGGGCAAGGACGACGACCTTGTGGGCGCCGGGCCGCGGCTCCGGGCGCATCTGTCGGTCCAGTTCGGCCGCGCGGTCGGCGAGCTCACGGGCCCGGGAGGGCGCGGCGGACGCGGGGCGGGCGGTCGGAGTGGTGCGGGCGGTCGGAGTGGTGCGGGTGCCGGGAATGCGGTGGGCGGCAGGGTCGACGGTCATGGCAGGAATGTATCGGAGGCTGACCTTCTGGCCATCGCCCCGGCCCGGACCGTACGGCCAGGATCGAGCCATGACTTCGAGGGACACCCCTTCAACGGACACCCCTTCGGCTGACACCCCCGAGAACCCCGACTCCCCGGCCCCGGCAGCCGCCACGGACTCCCCGCACCCCGCCGCCCCAGGCGGCGCCCCCGTGATGCTCGCCCTGCACCAGACGGCCCTCGGCGGCCCCGAGGTCCTGCGGCTGACCGAGCTGCCGCGGCCCGCGCCCGGCCCCGGCGAGATCCTCGTCGCCGTACACGCCGCCGGGCTCAATCCCACGGACTTCAAGCACCGCGCCCTGAGCATCTTCCTGCCGCCCCCGCCGCTGACCCTCGGCTGGGACGTCTCCGGCACCGTGGTGGAGACCGGTTTCGGCGTCACCCTCTTCCAGCCCGGTGACGAGGTGTTCGGCATGCTGCCCTACCCGTACGGGGCGGGCTCCCACGCCGAGTACGTGACCGGCCCCACCCGCGCCTTCGCCGCCAAGCCCGCCGGGATCGACCACGTCCAGGCGGCGGCTCTGCCGCTGGCCGCGCTCACCGCCTGGCAGGCCCTCGTCGAGACCGCGGACCTGCGGGCCGGGCAGCGGGTGCTGATCCACGCCGCGGCCGGCGGTGTCGGCCATCTCGCCGTACAGCTCGCCAAGGAGCGCGGCGCGCATGTCACCGGGACGGCGAGCGCCCCCAAACACGACTTCCTGCGCGAACTCGGCGCGGATGCCTGCGTCGACCACCGCTCCGAGGACTTCACCGGCGCCGAGGAGCGCTACGACGTCGTCCTCGACGCCCTCGGCGGGGAGACCGCCACCCGTTCGGTGAGCGTGCTCCGCCCCGGCGGCGTCCTCGTCTCCCTGCTGCCGGGCGCCCAGGACACCCGGGCCGCGGCGGAGAAGGCACAGGTCCGCGCCGTCTCCCTGCTCGTCGAGCACGACCAGGCCGGGATGCGCGCCATCGCCGAGCTCGTCGACCGGGGCAGGCTCCGCGCCCATGTCTCCGGCACCTTCCCGCTCGCCGAGGGCGCCCGGGCCCATGTCCAGGGGGAGACGGGTCGCACCACGGGCAAGCTGGTCATCACCGTGCGCTGAGGCGGGATGCCCGGGGCCGTGCCGAGGCACAGGAGGGCGACCAACCGTGGCCCGTACGCACGGCGCCTCGCCGGCGAGGGCCCGTGCCCACCTCGCGACCGCCAAGGGTGGCACCCGCACATGGTCGGGACCAGCGGCGATGTCTGATTCTGGGCCCGTCGTAAGCCACGGCATCCACCGCTCGGCCTCAGGGGAGACGCCATGCTGAGTGTCGCCGCCATCCTCGGCGATTCCGCCCGTCGCCATCCGCACCGCCTCGCGATCGTCGAGGGCGACATCCGGCTGGCCCGGCACCCGGCCATCGCCGAGGTGTCGGTCGTCGGAGTGCCCGACGACGTCAAGGGCGAGGAGGTGTGCGCCGCGGTGGTGCTGCGGGCCGACCTGCGCGTCCCGTCCGCCGAGGAGGTCATCGCCTGGTCCCGGGAACGGCTCGGCGGGCACAAGTACCCGCGCAAGGTGGTCTTCATGACCGCCCTGCCCCTCGGCCCCACCGGCAAGGTTTCCAAGCGCGAGCTGCGCAAGACCTGCTCCTGACGCCTGGAGCGGGTGGGGGAGCGGGCCGCCGGGTGCATCCCGGCGGCCCGCTCCCCCACCCGCGCAGCACATCTCCAGGCCCGCGCCACCTCGGCGGCCAGTCGCGCCGCTTCCCGCGCACAGCCCCAGGACAGGGTGAATCCCGAGCCGCCGTGCCCGTAGTTGTGCACCAGGCGGGTGCCGGTCCCGGCCTCCAGGCAGACGTTTCCGCGCCGTGCGGGCCGCAACCCCACCCGTACCGGCGCCAGTTGTGGCACGGCCGTGCGCAGCGCGGGCAGGAACTCCTGGCAGCGCCGCACCATGTCCTGCACCGGCGCATGGCGGAAGGGCAGATGCGTCGGCCACTCGTTGGCCTGTACGAGGCCGCCCAGCACCACGCAGTGGTCGCCGCGCGGGACGACGAAGACCATGTTCTGGTCGCCACGCGAGGCGTCGAACGCCATCGCGTGCGCGCTGGTGATCCGCGGCATGGCCTTGCCGTGGTCGCGCACATGGAAAAGGGGGCCGCGCAGCGGGTACAGGGTGGTGTCGCCGGACGATGTGCGGCGGCGCCTCGTCCGTCCTGGGCGCTTTTCCTAATCGTCGAGTACCCGGACGCACGCCCATCCGGCGGAGAAGCAGCCTTAGGGTTTGTCTCATGGCCAGTGCTCGCTCCTCCTTGTCCCGTGACCGCCGCCGCGCCGAAATGCGGGAGTTCCTGCGCAGCCGCAGGGCGCGGGTCTCACCGGCCGATGTCGGTATGCCGGAAGGCGGTCGGCGGCGCACCCCGGGGCTGCGGCGCGAGGAGGTCGCGGTGCTCTCCGGGGTCGGGGTGTCGTGGTACACGTGGCTGGAGCAGGGGCGCGACATCACGGTGTCCGAGGAGGTCATCGACGCCATCGCCCGCGCGCTGCTGCTGAACGCGGCCGAACGCGGGCACCTGTACCGGCTGGCCGGGCTCAACCCGCCGCGGGACGCGCCCGCGCCCGCCGTGCCCACCTCGCCCGAGCTGCGACGGCTGCTCGACTCCTGGCTGCCACGGCCCGGCTATGTCCGCGACCGCCACTGGAATTTCACCGCGGTCAACGACATGGCCCGGGAGGTGTTCGGCTACGGCGAGACCGACCACAACTGCCTGGTCTCGTTCTTCACCAACGCCCGCTACCGGACGCTGCACCGGCACTGGGCCGAGACCGCGCCCCAGGTGGCCGCCGGCTTCCGGGCCGATGCGGCACACTATCCGGACGATCCGGAATTCGATCGCATCGCCGGCGACCTGGCCGCGGTCAGTCCGGAGTTCGCGGAGCTGTGGGCGCGCCACGACGTGGCCGAGCACACCAGTGCGGTGAAGGCGGTCGACCACGCCACGGCCGGGACCCTGGTCTTCGACGCCACGCTGCTGCCGCTGCCCGAGCACCCCGGGCACCATCTGATCCTGCACAACCCCCGCCCGGGCACCGACACCCGGCAGCGGCTGGAGGAGCTGATGCGGCGGCGCAGCCTGGTGGTGGCACACCCAGGATGAACGGACACTGCCCGGCCCCCTGACCAAGCGGCAGCATCACTGCCATGAACAGCGATGACACACAGATGAAGGCAGTGACCATCCCCGAGTTCGGCGACGCCGGGGTGCTCCGCGCCGACACGGTGCCGATCCCTGTCCCGGGGCCGGGCCAGGTCGCCATCGACGTGGCCTACGCGGGTGCGAACTTCGCCGAGGTC
This sequence comes from Streptomyces violaceusniger Tu 4113, assembly GCF_000147815.2. Classification (NCBI taxonomy): domain Bacteria; kingdom Bacillati; phylum Actinomycetota; class Actinomycetes; order Kitasatosporales; family Streptomycetaceae; genus Streptomyces; species Streptomyces violaceusniger. Next base: position 7,088,533 of record NC_015957.1, read on the forward strand.
CTCTACCGGCGCGGCGTGGTCGATGTGCCGCTGCCCTTCGTACCGGGCATCGAGGTCGCCGGATACGTCCGCGCCGTTGGCGAGGGCGTCGAGGATCTGTGGCCCGGTCGGCCGGTGGCCGCCTTGACGATCGTCGATTCCGGCGGCTACGCCGAGGTGGCGGTCACCTCGGCGGACCTGGTCGCCCCGCTGGACGGCCTGGATATCGGAATGGGCACGGCCGCGGCTCTGCCGTCCAACAGCACCACCGCCTTCCTGGTGCTCGACCGGGTCGCCCGCATCGCTCCCGGCGAGAGCGTCCTGGTGCACGCCGCCGCCGGCGGCGTAGGGAGCCAACTCGGCCAGGCCGCCCGTCTGCTGGGCGCGGGCCGCGTGGTCGGCACGGTCGGAAGCGCCTCCAAGATCGACACCGCCAAGGGCTTCGGCTACGACGAGGTGATCCTCCGTGACCGGCTCGCCGACGCCGGCCGGTTCGACATCGTCGTCGACATGGTCGGCGGCTCCACCCGCCGAGCGAGCCTGGACCGGCTGGCCTCCATGGGCCGCCTGGTGATCATGGGCAATGCCTCGGGCGCCCAGGACGTCGGCGTCCCGGCCAACGAACTGTGGTTCACCAACAGGACGGTCTCCGGCTTCAATCTGGCCGCCTTCGCCGCCGCCCACCCCGACGAGGCGGGCCGGGCGCTGCGCCGTGCGGTGGAGGCGGTGGCCAAGGGAGAGCTGCGGGTACAGGTTGAGGCTCTGCCGCTGGAGCGAGTCGCCGAAGCGCACCGCCGGATCGAGGCGGGGGCGACCACGGGCAAGCTGGTACTGGACGTCGCGGCGCTATGACGTGGTCGCGGCGCTATGACGTGGTCGCGGCGCTATGACGTGGTCGCGGCGCGCCGGAATTCGCTGGGGTTGGCGCCTCGGACGCGTTTGAACGCCGCGCTGAATCCGAACGGGTCGGAGTAGCCGACGGTGCGGGCGATGTCCGCGATGGTCGCGGCCTTCCGCTCGACCAGGAGGTCTGCGGCGAGCGTCATGCGCCAGCGGGTGAGGTAGGTCAGCGGGGGTTCGCCGACCAGGTCGGCGAACCGCTTGGCCAGCGTCGAACGCGACACCCCGATGTGCTCGGCCAGGGCGGCGACCGTCCATGGTGCCGCCGGTTCGGCGTGCAGCAGGCGCAGCGCGCCGCCGACCACCGGGTCCCGCTGGGCGGCCCACCAGGCCGGGGGCTCGCCGCCGGGCCGGTCGAACCACTCGCGCAGCGTGCAGACCATCATCCAGTCCAGCAGCCGGTCGAGTACGACCTGCTGGCCCGGTGTGTCGACGGCGACCTCGGCGGCGAGGTGGTCCAGCACGGGGTCGCCCGTGCCCCCCGCGTCCACACGCAGCACGACGGGCAGCGCGTCCAGCAGTCGGCGGCTGATCTCGCCGCGCACGGGATAGGCGCCGACGATCAGGGTCGTGGCAGCACGGCCGTGACCGGTGTCCCCGCCGGGGCCGTGACCGGTGTCCCCGCCGGAGTCGTTCCAGCCGCGCCGGTGCCGGGTCCCGCCCTGCTCGGGCGTCGCGCAGTGCTCGCCGCATGCGATCGGTTCGGCCCGGGTGCCGACCTCGTCGACGAAGGTGAACGTGGCGGGGCCGCGCACGACGACCGTCTCGCGGGCGCGCAGCGGCTCGGGCGGACCGTGCTCCGGCACGATCCAGCCCGCCCCGGTGAGGACGGTGCACAGGGTGAGCGGCGCGCCGTCCACGAAGTGCAGTGCCCAGGGCGGGGACAGGGTCGAGCTGCCGAACAACGAGCCATGGGCTCGCACCCCGCGGATCAGGTCACTGAAGGCGTCCACCTCAGCGATTTTAGACGCATACACAGGTGGTCCAGCTTTTTGCCTATGGGTTCGTCCGAGTCGGCCATGTTCAATCGGTCTCATGAGCAACGACACCACTCTCGTCCTCGGCGCGACCGGCAAGACGGGTCGGCGGATCCTCGCCCGGTTGCGGCTGCACGGCACACCGGTGCGGGCCGCCTCCCGATCGAGCCGGACCCGGTTCGACTGGTCCGACCCCGGCGGCTGGGACGCGGCCCTGCGGGGCATCGCCGTCGCCTATCTGGTGGCCCCGCGCGTGCCGGGCCCGGTGCACGAGTTCGTGGCCCGGGCCGAGGCCGCCGGAGTGCGGCGGCTGGTCCTGCTCTCCGGGCGCGGCTCCGACACCTGGGGCGACTCCACGTTCGGCCTTGACATGCGCTCGGCCGAGGATGCCGTACGCGGCTCGGCGCTGGAGTGGACCGTCCTGCGGCCGTCGAACTTCGCCCAGAACTTCGACGAGGACGTCTTCCACGCCCCGCTGATCGCCGGGGAGCTGGCGCTCCCGGCCGGCAAGGTTCCCGAGCCGTTCATCGACGCGGAGGACGTCGCCGACGCCGCGGCCGCGGTGTTGACCGAGACCGACCGGCACGCCGGACGGATCTACGAGCTGACCGGACCGCGTGCGCTCACCTTCGGCGAGGCCGTCCGGCTGATCTCCCGGGCGTCCGGGCGGCCCATCGCCTACCGGCAGGTCTCCCCCGCCGAGTACACCGCGGCGCTGGTCGAGGAGGGCGTGGGCGAGGAGGACGCCCACCACGTGGCCGAGATGTTCGTACTGATGGAACGCGGGCTGCTGGCCGGGACGACGGATGACCTCGCCACCGTCCTGGGACGGGCGCCCCGGACCTTTGAGGACTACGTCGTGCGGGCCGCGGCGGCGGGAGCCTGGGGGCGATGACCGCCCGGCGGCGGCCGAGCTGCCTGGCCATCGCCCTGGGATCACACGATCAGAACGAGCCGACGCCTCGTTCAACGACCTCGAAACCATTCCCCCTCACCCATCGGAAGGGCCGTGATGAGCACCGACGCCACTTCGCTGACCACCCAGGACCTCGAGTTCCTCCGGCGCCCCCTGTACGGGTTCCTGTCCGTGGCCGGGGGGCCGCTTCCGCCACAGCCCCGGCCGGTGTGGTTCGAGGCCACCGCCGAGGGCACGATCCAGCTCTTCACGGGCCCGGACACGCTCAAAGTGCGGCGCCTGCGCCGCGACCCCCGCGCCTCGATCGTGGTCGCCGCCCCGGTGGGCGAACGCGAGCGCTGGCTGTGGGTGGCCGGCCGCACCACGGTGGAAACCGACGGAGCACACGACCTGGCCGCCCGGCTGGCCGCGCGCTACTGGGACCTCGACGACGACCCGGCCCGCGCCGACGACCTCGCCGGGATCCTGGCCGAGGACTGGGTCCGTCTCGTCATCCACCCGGAGACCGTGCGCCGCTACGCGTTCTGACCTCCGCGACAACCTCTTCGAGTGCGCCGCCGCCCCGGTCAATAGAACTCGACGGTGTTCACGCGGTTGAGCAACTCGTGCCCGTCGAGGAGCCGGGTGGTGTTGGTGGCGAAGAGTTCGGCGATGCGGCGGTCCTCCGCCGCGTCGAGCGCGGCGGTGTGCGGGCTCACCAGCACCCGGTCGTGGTCCCACAGCGGACTGTGCGCGGGCAGCGGTTCGGTCTCGAAGACGTCCAGCGCGGCGAAGCCGACCCGGCCGGAGTCGAGCGCGCCGATCAGCGCGGCCTCGTCGACGACGCTTCCGCGGCCGACGTTCACGAGACAGGCGCCGGGCCGAAGGGCGCCGAAGAACCGTTCGCCGAGGAGGTGCTCGGTGGCCTCGGTGCCGGGGAGGGTGTTCACGACGGCGTCCACGGTGGGAGCCACTTCGGTGATGTGGTCGGGGTGCACCACGGTGGAGACGCCGGTGACGGTGACGTCCCTCCTGCTCGTGCCGATGACCGTGGCCCCCAGCGCGTGGAGGGTCTCGGCGACGACCCGGCCGATCCCGCCGAGGCCGAGGACCAGCACCGTCTGCTGGTTCACCTGCCCCATTGTCCAGCGGCCGGTCCACTCCCGGTCGTCCTGCCGGCGCCGCAGTCGGGGAAGGTCCTTGGCACCCGCGAGCACGCCGAAGACGGCGAACTCGGCGAGCGGGCGCCCGTGCACACCGGCCGAGGTGGTGAACAGGACCCGGTCGAGCTCTTCGGCGCTCAGCCCGGCCGTCTTGACCTGGCCACCGCCGCCCGCGGCCATCGTGTGCACCCAGCGCAGCCGCGGGTTGGCCCGGACCGCCCGCGCCAGGGCGGCCGGGTCCAGGTCGGGGATGCCGTACAGGGCGTCGGCCGAGTCGATCGCCGCCTCGTAGGCGCGCTGCTGCTGGGGGCCGCGCCGCCAGGCCGGGTCGCCGGCGAAGTCGGCGGGCCAGCGCATCGGCGGGAGGAGGGAGTGGTCGACGACGAGGTCGATCCGCGGCTCCAACTCCCGGATGCGGGCGCAGTTCTCCTCGGACAGCGGGGCGGCGACCGCCACGCGGAGGCGGTCCGCCACGCGGCCCCAGCCGGTCATCTGGTCCCGGGCGGTCATCTGGTCCCGGGCGGTCATCTGGTCCCGGGCGGTCATCTGGTCCCGGGCGGTCAGCCGATCCTGCCCCGTCGTCTCGTCCCGGCCGCTCATCGGACGGCCTTGACCTGGTTCCGCAGCGTTTCGACCTCCGCGTCCAGCGCCGCCTCGCGGGCGACGATCTCCTCGACCGCCCTCAGCGCCTCATCGGCCCGGTGCGGCGGGATGACGATGACGCCGTCCCCGTCGGCGGCGACGATGTCTCCGGGGTTCACCACGACACCGCCGATGGCGACCGGTTCGCCGATCGTGCCCGGGCCGTTCTTGAACGGACCGGCGGGGGTGAGCCCGCGGGCGAAGACCGGGACCCCGAGCTCTCCGATGATCGCGGCGTCGCGCACATATCCGTCGACCACCGCCCCGGCGGCACCGTAGACGGCGAAGCGCTGGGCGAGGTTGTCGCCGATGATGGCGCGGCCGTCGTGGCCGAAGGCGTTGATGACCAGGATGTCACCGGGGCGGATGTGCTCGAGCGCCGCGATCACGGCCTTGTTGTCTCCCGCGACGGTGAGAATGGGAAGCGCCGTGCCGACGGCTTTGGCCCCGTTCCAGATGGGCGCGATGCCACCGTCGACGATGTTCAGCCGGTCGAGGGCATCCCCGAGGTTGGCCACGGAGTGGGCGCGGAACTGATCCAGCACCTGTCCCTCGACGCGTTCCCACGCGCTGCTCACGCGCACGTTGTCCTGGGTCATCGCAGGCTCCTTCACCGGGTCCGGTTCCGCCGGGCGGGGCGGTGGCGGTGCGGGCGTCGTGGGATCACCACGCCCCAAACGAGAAAGTGCGAAAGGTTTCGCGTTTCGCGAGAGTCAGTCTGCATCCATCCGTGACGCAAGACAAGAGGTGCCCAGCCCGCGAGATCAGCCCCTTCGGGACAGGTCGTACCCCGACACCACCATCGAAAGCACCCTCAAATCGCCGGGCGAACCCTGGAGTCCAAGGCGGAAGCGCGATGGAAGCGAAAGGTTAACGAGGGGGCAACACACATCCTTGACCACCCCAGAATGCGAATCTATTCTCATTCGCGGTTCACGTCGCAACTTGGCTCTGACGCCGCTCCGCGACCCTTCCGTCCTGCCTCACCTCTGGCCTCACTCAGGCGAGCGAGCACGGCCCGAGCGCCGTCATCGCCTTCCCATAGAACCCGTAGACCACGAAACGTCCAGGTGCGCCCCGGCCCAGGAGCGACCGCTGACAGCGACCCCGTTCAGCGCATGATCCTTCAGGACACCGTTCCAGGAGTCCGCGACACCGAAAGTAATCGCGTATGACTACGTCAGATCGGCTCGACACCACTTCAGATCGTCACGACGCCGCGTCGGACACGCCCAACGCGGCACCGGTCGACATCGTCTCCGCTGACGGCAAGGTCGTCCGCAAGGCCACCTTCGCGGGCGCCATCGGGTCCTTCGTCGAGTGGTACGACTACGGCGTGTACGGCCTGCTGGTCACCTACCTCGCGATCAACATCATGGGGGAGGCCGAGGCCGGGGGACTCTTCCTCACCAACATCGGTTTCCTGATCAGCTTCGTCGCCCGCCCGTTCGGCAGCGTCATCTGCGGATATCTGGGTGACCGGCTCGGGCGCAAGGGCCTTCTCGCCACCCTGCTGGTCCTCATCTCCGCCGCGACCGCGGCCATCGGCCTCATACCGTCGTCCGGTGTCATCGGTGTCGCCGCGCCCGCGCTGCTGGTCCTGCTCCGTGTGCTCCAGGGCTTCTCGGCGGGTGGTGAGGTGGCCGGTGCCATGTCCTTCGTCGGCGAGTACGCGCCCGACACCCGCCGCAACTACATGATGAGCTTCATCGCGGTCGGCTCGTTCGTGGCCCTGATGTTCGGCAGCGCCCTCTCCGCCCTTCTCATCACGACGCTCGGCGATGACGCGATGACCTCCTGGGCCTGGCGGGTGCCCTTCCTCCTGGCCGTCCCGCTCGGCTACGTCGGCTTCTACATCCGCCGCCGGCTGGAGGAGACCCCGCACTTCGAGGCGCTGCGGGAGCAGAACACCGTCGCGCGCAACCCGCTGCGGGAGGCATTGACCTCCCCGCGCCATCTGAAGGCGATCGCCCTCACGATCTTCCTCCCGGCGCTCAACGGCCCCGGCTACTACCTGCTGTTCGTGTATATGCCGACCTACTTGAGGTCCTCGCTCGGCGAGCACAACTTCTCGATGCTGCGGTCGCTCACCGTCACGGCGTTCAGCCTGGTGGCCATCTCCCTCTGTATCCCGCTCATGGCCCGCTTGTCCGACCGGATCGGCCGCAAGCCCGTCCTCACCGGCTCCGCCGTGGCCATGGCCGCCGTCTCGTACCCGATGTTCCGGCTCATCACCACGGGCGAGTTCGGGCTCGCCTGCATCGGCACCATCGTGCTGGCGATCGCCTTCTCCGGCCACGCCGCGGTCGTCCACACCGCGCTCGCCGAGATGTTCCCGACCACGGTGCGCTACTCCGCCTACAGCATCGGGTTCAGCATCTCGACGATCATCTTCGGCGGCAGCGCCCCGCTGGTGATGACCGAGCTGATCGAGTCGACCGGCTCCGCGCTCGTCCCCGCCTTCGCCTCCATCATCACCGCCGTGATCACCCTGATCGCCATCGCTTTCCTGCGCGAGACCAAGGGCCGGCCCCTCACCGCCCGCTGAACCACCCACCCCGGCACAAGGAGACACCATGGGAATCAACTCCGTAGCCGTCGTCGCCGACCTCGGCGAGAGCTTCGGCAACTACACCATCGGGGACGACGGAGCCCTGCTCACCCTCGTCACCTCGTCGAACATCGCCTGCGGCTTCCACGCCGGTGACCCGCGCATCATGGACCGGACCGTCGCGGGCTGCGTCGCGCGCGGCATCGAGCTGGGCGCCCACCCCGGCTACCCCGACCTCGTCGGCTTCGGCCGTCGTCTCATCGAGGCGTCCGAAGAGGAGATCCGTACCGATGTGCTCTACCAGCTCGGCGCGCTGGACGCCTTCGCGCGGGTGCACGGCGGCACCATCAGCCATGTCGCCCCGCACGGGCGGATGGGCTCGATCGCGCAGACCGACGCCAAGCACGCGCGGGCCATCACCGACGCGATCGCCGCATACAACACCGACTACATCGTCATCTGCCAACGCGGTCTGCTCGCCGAGGAGTCGCGCAAGCGCGGGCTGGAGGTCGGCTATGTGTTCCTCGCCGACCGCGGCTACGGCGACGACGGCATGCCCGTCCCCCGCTCACAGGAAGGCGGCCTCATCCACGACCCCGAGCTGATCGGGCAGCGCTCGGCCCAGGTGGTGCGGGAGGGCACCGTGCGCTCGGTCAACGGCAATGTGGTCCCGCTCGGCCACGACGCCGATGTGCTGCTGCTGCACGGCGACCACCCGTCCGTCCTCGCGAACGGCACCGCGCTGCGCGGCGCGCTCGGCGCCGCGGGCATCCGCGTCGCCGGGCTGCGCGAGGTCCTGGCGGAAAAGGCGGAGGTCGCGCTCGCCGGCTGACGGCCGAGCGCACCAGGCGATGACCACAGCACAGTACGGCGCCCTCACCGTCGAGCCCTTCGGGGACTCGGCGGTGATGGTGACCATCCCCCACCCCGACCAGGCCATCCGAAGGGCCGGGATCGTCGCCTTCCGCGACCGGTTCCTGGCCCACCGCCCGCACGGCGTGCTCGATGTCGTCTCCGGTCTGGAGTCCCTGCTCATCGAGTTCGACCCGCTGCGGACCGCGCTCGAGCATGTGGAGTACGCGGCCCGTCTGGTGGCGCGGTGGGCGCCTTCGCCGTCGGAGGGTACGGGTACGGCCCGCCCGCGGGCGGTGCGCGCGTTCACCGTCCCCGTCGTCTTCGACGAGGAGACCGGCCCGGATCTGAGGTCCGTCGCCGAGGAACTGGGCCTGGCCCCCGCCGAGGTCATCGAGGCCATCGCGGAGTCCACCTTCACGATCTCCCTCCTCGGCGCGGCGATGGCCCCGATGATGGACGGGCTCAAGGTGCCCAGACCGGTGCGCCGGCGGGCCGAACCGCGGACGGACGTCGCCCCCGGAGCGATCATGATCGCCGGGACCAACGCGATCATCCAGCCGTTCCCCGGTCCGACCGGATGGCGTGTCGTCGGGCGCACCCCGTACACCATCGTCGACATCTCCCGGCCGGACCCCGTCTCGTTCGGCACCGGCGACATCGTGCGCTTCGTCCCCGTGCCCCGGGACGAGGCCCCGGTGCGGGATGCCGGTTTCCTGCTGCCGGTGGAGGAGGCCGTATGACGACCGTGGCGCTGGACATCACGAGCACCGGATGGGTCACCACGTTCCAGGATCTCGGCCGCCGCGATACGGAGCGGCGCGGTGTCCCCACCGGTGGCGCGGCCGACCAGCACTCGGCGGCCGTGGCGAACCGCCTGGTGGGCAACGCCCGGGGCGCGACACTGATCGAGAACTTCGGCGGCGAACTGGGCCTGGTCCCCGACGCCGACGTCCTGCTGGCGGTGACCGGCGCACCCGCCCGGGTCACCGTCGGCGGCGCGCCCGTCGACACCTGGTCGCCGCTGGTGGTACCGGCGGGCCAGGAGCTACGCGTCCGCGGGGACATGAGCCGGGGGATCCGTACCTATCTGGCCGTGAACGGCACACTCGCCGCGAAGACCCTGCTGGGGAGCGCGGCCCCGGACGCCAGGATGGGATTCGGGCAGGTCATCGCCCCGGGTGAACGGGTGCTGCTGGGCACGGAGTTCCGGGGATTCGGCCATCGGCTGTTCGCCTCGCCGTTGTTCCGGCTGCCCGTCCCCGTTCCGCGCTTCGACGACGGGCCCTGGGTCGTCGACGTCGTCGCGAGCCACGGCGTGCGCACGATCCCCGGCATCCGTGAGCTGATCGCGGAGTCGGCGTACGTCGTCACCCCGCGCTCCAACCATGTGGGGCTGCGGCTCGACGGGCCGGTGCTGCATCCGGACTCCGACACCGAGATCGTGTCGCACGGAGTGCCCATCGGGGCGCTCCAGATCCCGCATGCCGACGAGCTGATCGTGCTCGGCCGCTACCGGAGCCTGACGGCGGGCTATCCGATCGTCGGTGTCGCCTCGCGGGCGTCGCTGCCCCTGCTCGGACAGGCCGGTCCGGGGCGGGAGTTGCGGTTCCGCTGGGCCGACCGCGAGGTCTCGCTGCGCCGCTTCGCGCGGCGCGAGGCGGAGGTGTGCGCACTGGGGCAGGCGGCCGCCGAGGCGTTCGGCGCCCTCGGTTTCGGGGAACCCTTGTCCCGCAATAAACGAGAAGATATTCTCACTTGAAATCGGAATCTCATTTGTGTGGTAGAGGAGGAACGGTGACGACGTTGTCCGGCAGGACCGCTCTCATCACAGGAGCGGGCAGTGGGATGGGCCTGGAGACCGCGCGGCTGCTCGCCCAGGACGGCGCCACCGTCGTGCTGCTCGGGCGCAGACAGGAGGCGCTCGACGCCGTCGCGGCCACCATCCGCGACGAGGGCGGCACGGCACTCGCCCTCGCCGCCGATATCACCAGTGCCGACGATGTGACACAGGTCCTCGACCGGGTCCACGCCGAACTCGGCCCCGTAGACGTCCTGGTCAACAACGCGGGCAGCTCCTCGACGGTGCTCAACCCGCAGTGGCTCCCGCACGACGAGTGGCGTCACGTCCTGGAAGTGAACCTCACCGCGGTCTTCCAGCTCACCCAGGCCGTGCTGCCCGACATGCTCGGCCGTGGCGGCGGGACGATCGTCACCGTCTCCTCGCTCGCCGCCGTCAACCCCAATCTGCTCGGCGGCGCCGCCTACGGCGCGGCCAAGGCCGGGGTCCGCAACTTCATGACCTTCCTGCACAACACCTTCCGCAACCAGGGGCTGCGCGCGATCACCGTGCTCCCCGGTGAAGCGGACACCCCCATCCTCGACAACCGCGCCCGCCCTCCGGCCCCGGAGGAGCGCGCCGAGATGGTACGGCCCGCGGACGTGGCCCAGGCCATCCGCCTCGCCGTCACCCTCCCCCAGCGCGTCGTCCTCCAGGAGATCGTCGTCGCCCCCACCCGGCAGCGCGACACCTCCGCCGACCTCGAGATCAGCCGCTGGGCGGGCGCACCCGCCGGCGCCACACCGCAGCCCTGAACACCCGCCACCAGGAGGAGCGCATGCCGCCCACCATCACCACGCAGCCGCCCCCGTTCGCCACCGCCGAGGCCGTCGCCCGCATCGCGGCCGCCTCCCGCCGGACGCAGCAGCCGCAGTCCCGGGCCGACCTGGTCTCCCTCGCCATGGGCGAACCCGACTTCGACACCCCCCGCCCCGTGACCGAGGCGGCCCACGCCTCGCTGCGCGCCGGACGCACCCACTACTCACCGCTGCTCGGCGAACCGGCACTGCGCGAGGCGCTCGCCGAGAAGCTCACCGGCCTGGCCGGGACAGCGGTCAGCGCCGCGGACATCCTGATCACCCAGGGCGGGACCGCGGGCCTCGCCGCCTCGATCCTCGGCATCGTCAACCCCGGCGACAAGGTGGTCATCCCCGACCCCACCTACTCCCTCTACGCCGATCTGGTCAGCATGGCCGGAGCCACCGTCGTGCCCGTCCCGCTCGCGCCGGACCTGCACTGGGACCTCGACCGGCTCGCCGACGCCCTCACCGGCGCCCGGCTCTTCGTCTTCTGCAACCCCGGCAACCCGACCGGCATCGTGCACAGCCGCGAGGAGCTCGAAGCGCTCGCCGAGCTGCTCGACGCCACCTCGACCATCGTCATCTCCGACGAGGCGTACTCCGACCTCGACTACACCGGCCGCCCGTTCACCTCGGCGATCTCGCTCGACGGCCTGCGCGACCGCACCGTGTACTGCCAGACCTTCTCCAAGAGCTACGCCATGACCGGCTGGCGCGTCGGCTACCTGTGGGGCCCGTCGGCGCTCATCCAGGCGTCGGCACGCATCCACAACACCTTCAACGGCTCGGTGAACACCTTCGTCCAGGACGCCGCGCTCGCCGCGGTGCGAAGCTGCGACGAGGACGTGGCCCGCATGCGCGAGGCGTACGAGCAGCGGCGCGACATCATGCGTACGGAACTCGCCGCGATCCCGGGCCTCACGCTCAGCTCGCCCGAGGGCGCGTTCTACCAATTCCCGTGCTACGACCTGGACTTGCCCTCGGTGGAGGTCGTCGCGGCACTCCGCGCCCACGGCGTCGCCGTCCGGCCCGGAAGCGAGTTCGGCGCCCAGGGCGAGGGGCACCTCCGGCTGTCGTACGCTGCCAGCGCGCAGGCCATCACCGAGGGCGTACGCCGACTGGCCGAGGGCCTGTCGGCCCTGCGGTGAGCGCCGTCCCCCACCCGACGAGGAGTCGACCCATGCGCAGTGACACCGAGCGCAACCGCAGGCACCTCATCAAGGCCGCCGCGCTGCTTTTCGAGAACTCGCCGACACCGGTCAGCCTGGCCGAGATCGCCAAGCACGCCGAGGTGTCCACCGCGACGGCCTACCGGCACTTCTCCTCCGTCGAGGAGATCCTGCACGCGTTCCGGGCCCAGGTGGGCTCCGAGCTACGGGACTTCAGCGGCCGGCAGACCACACGAGGCATGGTGAGGCTCGAAGCGGTGTCGCGGTACTGGGTGTCCCTCGTCCTGGAACACGGCGGTGCGATGGCACAGATGCGGTCGCACCGCGGCTATCTCGAACGGCTGAGTGAGGGCACCGGCTATCTCACCCCGCAGGCGGAGGCGCTCACCGAACCGCTGCGGCAGACCACCGAGGAACTCGGTCTAGGGGATCTCGGGGACGAGGCCCTGTATTTGTGGAACGCGCTGTTCGATCCGCGGGACATCCTCGACCTCATCAAGAGTGGACGTACCGAGGACGAGGCGGCCACCCGCCTCGTGGCCGCCCTGCGCGGCGCCCTGATCGGCTGGTCCGCCCCCAGCCCCTAATCTGGGCGCGGCAACCGCACGACCCACGGATCCACGCCCGGCTCGCCCTCACCTGAGCAGAGAGACACCACATGGACGTCAGTGCCCAGATCGAAGCCGTCTACGACACCCTCCGCCGCCGGAACCCCGGGGAAGCGGAGTTCCACCAGGCGGCCCACGAAGTCCTGCACGCCATAGGCCCCGTGCTCAAGGCGCACCCGGAGTACGCGGACGCCCGGATCGTGGAGCGGCTGTGCGAACCGGAACGACAGCTCATGTTCCGGGTCCCATGGGTGGACGATCAGGGAACGGTGCAGGTCAACCGCGGTTTCCGGGTGGAGTTCAACAGCGCCCTGGGACCGTACAAGGGCGGCCTGCGGTTCCACCCGAGCGTCAATCTGGGCATCGTGAAGTTCCTCGGCTTCGAGCAGATCTTCAAGAACGCGCTGACCGGATTGTCCATCGGCGGCGGCAAGGGCGGGTCGGACTTCGACCCCAAGGGCCGCTCGGAAGCCGAGGTGATGCGGTTCTGCCAGTCCTTCATGACCGAGCTGTACCGCCACCTCGGCGAGCACACCGATGTGCCCGCCGGGGACATCGGAGTGGGCGGCCGTGAGATCGGCTACCTCTTCGGCCAGTACAAGCGGATCACCAATCGCTTCGAGGCCGGGGTGCTGACCGGCAAGCCGGTCGGCTGGGGCGGTTCACACGCCCGTACCGAGGCCACCGGCTACGGCACGGTCTTCTTCGCCCACGAAATGCTCGCCACCCGCGGTCAGGGCTTCGACGGGCGGCGGGTCGTGGTCTCCGGGTCGGGAAATGTCGCCCTCTACGCCATCGAGAAGGTCCACGCCCTGGGCGGTCTCGTGGTGGCCTGCTCCGACTCCTCCGGCTACCTGGTCGACGAGAACGGCATCGACCTGGCCCTGCTGAAGGAGATCAAGGAGGTGCGCCGCGCCCGGCTCTCCGCCTACGCCGAGGCGAAGCCGAGCGCGCGGTTCTCCGACCGGGGGTCGGTGTTCGACGTCCCGTGCGAGATCGCCCTGCCGTGCGCGACCCAGAACGAGCTGCACCAGCAGGACGCCGGCGCGCTGGTGAAGAACGGTGTGCTCGCCGTGGCCGAGGGCGCGAACATGCCGTGCACACCCGAGGCGGTCGAGGTGTTCCGCGGCGCGGGAGTCCTCTTCGGCCCGGGCAAGGCGGCCAACGCGGGCGGGGTCGCCACCTCCGCGCTGGAGATGCAGCAGAACGCCTCCCGCGACCGCTGGACCTTCGAGCGCACGGAGGACCAGCTCGCCGGCATCATGCGGCAGGTCCACGCCCAGTGCCGCGCCTCCGCCGAGATCTACGGAGGTGACGCCGAGGACTATGTGCTCGGCGCGAACACCGCGGGCTTCCGCCACGTCGCGGACGCGATGATGGCCCAGGGAGTCATCTGACCCGCGGCGCACAAGACGGCGCACACCGCGACGCACCCGAAAGCGCATCCGAAGACACACACGACGGCGCACACGAAGGCAACCTCCTGCACGCGAAGGCAATCCCGTCAGGGCTTGGGCTTGCCTTCGCGTGCGCTCCAACTCCTACTGTCCCCGGGCATGGAGACCACGGCGCACAACAGAACACTGGGCCGCAGCGGCATCGAGGTGAGCGCTCTCGGCTTCGGCTGCTGGGCCATCGGCGGTGAGTGGCAGTCCGCCGACGGGCAGCCCCTGGGGTGGGGCAAGGTCGACGACGAGGAGTCCGTACGGGCGATTCAGCGCGCACTCGACCTCGGCGTCACCTTCTTCGACACCGCCGACGCGTACGGCACCGGCCACAGCGAACGCCTGCTCGGCCGCGCCCTCGGCAAGCACCGCACCGACGTCGTCATCGCGACGAAATGGGGCAACCTCTTCGACGAGCGGACCCGCACCTGCGACGGGCAGGACGACTCCCCGGAACACCTGCGCCGCGCCCTGACCGCCTCACTGCGGCGCCTGAACAGCGACCACGTCGACCTGTACCAACTCCATATCTCCGACGCCGACCCCGAGCGCGCCGCCCAACTTCGCGACGCCTGCGAGGAGTTGGTGCGCGAGGGGCTGATCCGCGCGTACGCCTGGAGTACGGACGACCCCGCCCGGGCTGCCGTCTTCGCCCAGGGTCCGCACTGCGCGGCCGTCCAGCACCGCCTGAACATCCTCCAGGACGCGCCCGAACTCCTTGCCCTCTGCGCGGAGTCGAACCTCGCCAGCGTCAACCGCAGCCCCCTCGCCATGGGACTGCTCACCGGCAAACACACCGCCGGGCGCGCCCTGGACAGCGCGGACATCCGCAACGCGCCCCCCGCCTGGCTGCCGGGCTTCATCGCGAACACGGGCGCGGACCCGGCCTGGCTCCAGCGGGTCGACGCCCTGCGGTCCATCCTCACCAGCGACGGCCGCACCCTCGCCCAGGGCGCCCTCGCCTGGATCTGGGCCCGCAGCTCGCGGACGATCCCGATCCCCGGCTTCCGTACGGTCGCCCAAGCCGAGGAGAACGCGGGCGCGCTGGCGAAGGGGCCGCTCACCGCCGGTCAGATGACCGACATCGACCGGATCCTGGGGCGCTGAGCGCGGATCCCGGCCGGGCGGCGACAGAAGGTCCACGGAGCGACATAGGGCGCGTTCGACTTCTTCAGGCGAACCTCGCCGTGGTGCTCTTCTTGCTTCATCTCTTGACGTGTCTGGTTCAGACCTTTAATTTCACCCATCGCCCGTCTGCGAAAAGCCGTGCCTCTGCGATGGTGGACCACCCGCTCCGCAGCTGTGTCGGCGTTGGCCGTCGGTGTCCAGATCCCCCACCCGTGACAGCGGCAACATCCGCACAGCGAGGAGCGCACATGCAGGAGAGCAGAGACATCGGATCGCCCAGGACGACGTCCGTGGCCATACGGCTGCTGGTGCTGTTGGCCACGCTGCTGGGCCTGGCGGTCGCCCCCGTCCACGCGACGGCGCGCAGCGCGGACGCGCCGTTCAAGGTCCTGGCCTTGTACAACGGTACGTGGGACGCCGCCCACATCAACTTCGTCCATGAAGCGAACGAGTGGTTCCCCCAGCAGGCGGCCCAGAACGGCTTCACCTACACGGCGAGCAACAACTGGAACCTGCTCGCCGACGGCGGAGTCGACGACTACAAGGTGGTGCTGTTCCTCGACGACCTGCCGCAGACCTCCGCCCAACGTGCCGGGTTCGAGCGCTATATGCGCGCGGGCGGCGCCTGGATGGGGTTCCACGTAGCGGCCTTCACCACCGAGGCGCAGAGCTGGCCCTGGTATCACAACGAGTTCCTCGGCAGCGGCAACTTCAAGTCCAACACCTGGGGGCCGACCACGGCCACCCTGAAGGTCGAGGACCGGACCCACCCGTCCACCAAGGCCCTGCCCGCCACCTTCACCTCATCGGTCAGCGAGTGGTATAGCTGGTCGAACGACCTGCGGCAGAACCCGGACATCAAGATCCTGGCCTCCGTCGACCCGAGCAGCTTCCCGCTCGGCACCGACCCCAACCAGACCTGGTACAGCGGCTATTACCCGATCCTGTGGACGAACAGCAAGTACAAGATGCTGTACGCGAACTTCGGCCACAACGCGATGGACTACGACACCAACACCCCCCTGTCGTCCACCTTCGCGAGCCAGACACAGAACCGCTTCCTCCTCGACGGCCTGAAGTGGCTCGGTGGCACGAACGGCTCCCAGTCACCGGCCCCCTCCACCCCCGACTCCGCCCGGACGCCCATGACGCACAAGTAGCCCCCACACCACCGAGAACCCACGGGGACACCCCGGGAGCCCGACTCCCGCCCACCCCCGCCCAGGCCGCCCCGGAAATCCGGGGCGGCCACCTTCGTCGGCGATGCGCTGATCGTGCTGCGCAGCAACGGGCCAAAGGCCGCCGTTTACGGCATCCACGTGAGCACAGCGGTGGTGATGCTGGCGATCAGCGTGCTCCTGCTCATCGCGTAACCGCGTACGGCAGCGCCACGGGAACCGGGGGCGGCTTCCGCGTCACCTGATACCCCTGTGATGATCACTCGGGTAGAGTCCCTGCACACCTGCGGACCCCGCCAGGCCCCTACGACCTGCAGTGACGCATTGATGAACGGCACACGATCAGCCCTCATGCGCAGGAGGCCGTCATGTCCCCCCAATCCGTCCTCGCCGCCCTGACCACCGGGTTGCGAAGTGGTGCCATCGAAGTCGTCGACCTCACCTCACCGCTGTCGTCCTCCACACCGGTAATCCAGTTGCCCTCCGAGTTCGGCCAGACCGCGGTGTTCGAACTGGAGGAGATCAGCAGGTACGACAACCGGGGACCGGCCTGGTACTGGAACAACTTCCGCAGTGGTGAGCACACGGGCACGCACTTCGACGCACCGAACCACTGGGTCACCGGGAAGGACCTCACCGACGTGGCGTCGGTTCCGGCAGGCCGGCTGATCGCACCGGCGGCCGTGCTGGACTTCTCCGCCGAGGTGGAGGCGGACCCCGACTTCCTGGTCGAGGTGGAGCATGTGAAGGCATGGGAGGCCGAGAACGGGCCGCTGCCCGAGGGTGGCTGGCTGCTGGTGCGTACCGGGTGGGACGCCCGTTCGCACGCGCAGGAGCCGTTCCTCAACGCCGACGCGAGCGGCCCGCACACCCCTGGCCTGTCGCCGGAATGCGCTCGGTGGGTGGCGGAGGAGTCGCCGGTGATCGGCCTCGGTGTCGAAACGGTGGGCACCGACGCCGGGCAGGCGCCTTCGTTCGACCCGGCCTTCCCGTGTCACTCCTATCTCATGGGCAGTGACAAGTACGGGCTGACGCAGTTGCAGAATCTCTCGGCGCTGCCACCGACCGGCGCCGTCATCATCGCGGGGCCGTTGCCCATCGTCACCGGATCCGGGGCTCCCGCACGGGTGCTCGCGCTGGTGGAGCGGTCATGAAGGTCGCGGAAGCCGTTGGCCGGGCGCTGTCCGCGGCAGGTGTCGACCACGTGTTCGGCGTGGTCGGCTCGGGCAACTTCCATCTGACCAATGCCATGGTGGCGGCGGGTACCCGGTTCGTCGCCGCACGCCATGAGGGCGGCGCGGCCACGATGGCGGATGCCTACGCGCGGATGAGCGGCACAGTGGCCGCGCTGACCGTGCATCAGGGGTGCGGCCTGACCAACGCCATCACCGGTATCGGCGAGGCGGCCAAGAGCCGTACGCCGCTCCTCGTGCTGGCGGCCGAGGCCACCGAGCCGAGGTCCAACTTCTCCGTCGACCAAGAGGCGCTGGCACACGCCGTGGGCGCGGTCACGGCGCGTGTGACGTCGGCGGAGGACGCGGTCGAGCAAGCCTGCACCGCGGTGCGACGCGCCCTGCACGAACGGCGCACCGTGCTGCTCAACCTCCCGTTGGACGTGCAGGCCCTGGACGCACCCGACGACGCACCGGCCCTGGCCGCGCCGCCGCCCGAACGGACCGCGGTCGAGCCGGTGCCGGACGACGTGGCGGCGCTGGCGCAGGTGCTCGACCGGTCACGACGTCCGGTCTTCGTGGCCGGCCGGGGATCGCGCGCGCCCGGCGCCCGGGATGCCCTCGTGGCACTCGCCGAGCGCCACGGTGCGCTGCTCGCCACGTCGGCCGTCGCCCGCGGACTGTTCCACGACGACCCGTGGTCGCTCGATGTGTCCGGCGGCTTCTCGTCCCCCCTTACGGCGGAGCTGATCCAGGGGGCGGACCTGATCGTGGGCTGGGGCTGCGCGCTGAATATGTGGACGATGCGGCACGGTCGGCTGATCGGTCCGGACGCCACCGTCGCACAGGTCGACGACGAGGCCTCGGCACTCGGTGTGCACCGGGAGGTGCACCTCGGCGTCACCGGCGATGTGGAACTCACGGCACGGCAGGTGCTCGATACGCCCGGACGGCAACGGGAGGGTTACCGGACCGCCGGCATCGGGGCGGCCATCGCCGCACGGGTGCGGTGGCGGGATGTGCCGTACGAGGACGAGAGCAGCCGTGAACGGATCGACCCGAGGACGCTGAGCATCGCGCTCGACGACATCCTCCCCGCCGAGCGGGTGATGGGCGTGGACTCCGGAAACTTCATGGGCTACCCGACCATGTACCTGTCCGTGCCGGACCACGACGGCCTGTGCTTCACCCAGGCGTTCCAGTCGATCGGCCTGGGCCTTGCCACGGCCATCGGCGCGGCACTGGCGCGGCCGGACCGGCTGCCCGTGGCCGCGCTCGGCGACGGTGGCGCGCTGATGAGCGCTGCCGAACTCGACACCGTACGCCGTCTCGGGCTGCCGATGGTGGTCGTCGTCTACAACGACGACGCCTACGGAGCGGAGGTGCACCACTTCAAGCCCGACGGGTATCCGCTCGACACGGTCGAGTTCCCGCCGACGGACATCGCCGCCGTGGCGCGAGGGTACGGCTTCGAGGCGGTGACCGTACGCACACCCGCGGACCTCAAGGCCGTCGAGGACTGGGTCGCCGGACCACGATCCGCGCCACTCCTCATCGATGCCAAGGTGGTCGGCGATCACGGGGCCTGGTGGCTGGAAGAGGCGTTCCGCGGACACTGAGCCATCGGGACCGCGTGGCTTCCCGCCCCCGTGACGCCTGTCTAGAACGGCATGCGGCCTCGGGCCCGCCGTCCGGCGGAGCCGCTGCGGCCGACCGCCTTGGAGCTGCTGCGGAAGGGCTTGCTGAGGATCCGCCCCAGGATGCCGGGGGCCTTGCCGCCGGCGCGTGATCCGGCGCCCAGGGTGCGCTGGGTGCCCCGTTCGGGGTGCCGGGACAGGCGCGGGACCAGGAAGGCCAGCACGGCCAGTAGGACGCAGATGCCAACAATGCCGAAAATCATGGCGAAGTACTCCTCCATACGAAGTGTGCCCGCCGAGTACCCCGCCCGCCCGATCGCATGCGCCACGGCCCGGCCGACAGCACCGATGCGTTTTCGGCGTCGGGTGCTGTCGGCCGGCGCCGACACCGAGGGTCTACGACACGACAGCGCCACCGGCGTGTTGCTCGTTGTTCTCCAACTCCTCCGGCGGATGGCTGAGCTGCTCGCGCAGGTAGTTCCAGACCACCGCGATCAGCGCGGCAACCGGTACGGCGAGCAGACTGCCCACGATCCCGGCCAGGCTGCTGCCCAACGTCACCGCCAGCAGGATGACTGCCGCGTGCAGGCCGAGCCCGCGGCTTTGGATCATGGGCTGGAACACATTGCCCTCCAGTTGCTGCACCACGACGATGATCGCCAGCGCGATCAGCGCGTCCGTCGAGCCGTTGGACACCAACGCGATGAGCACCGCGACCCCACCCGCGAACAAGGCCCCCACAATGGGCACGAACGCGCAGATGAAGGTCAGGACCGCCAGCGGCAGCACCAGCGGTACTCCCAAGGCCCACAGACCGAGTCCGATGAACACGGCGTCGAGCAGGCCGACCAACGCCTGGGAACGCACGAAGGCACCCAGGGTGTCCCAACCGCGCGCGGCCACCACGGGGATGTCGGTGGCGAGCCGACCGGGCAGTTGGCGGGTGAGCCACGGCAGGAACCGCGGACCGTCCTTGAGGAAGAAGAACATCAAGAAGAGCGCGAGGACGGCGGTGACCACACCATCGATCACCGTGCTCACCCCCGTGACGATAGTGGTGACCAAGCTGCCGGCACTGCTCTGCAGCCGGTCGGCCGCGGTGTCGGTGGCCTTGGTGATCTGGGCATCGCTGATGTTCAGCGGCGGCCCGGAGGCCCATTCACGCACCTGTTGGATGCCTTCGGTCACACGGTCGGTCAGTTCGCCGGACTGGGACGCCACCGGTACCGCGATCAGCGCCACGATGCCCGTGACGACCAGGAGGAACAACACGGTCACGGCCGAGGCGGCCAGCGCGGGCGGCCACCCGAGCCCCCGCAGAACGCGGGCCAGGGGCCAGGTCAGCGTCGTCAGGAGCAGGCCGACGACGAGTGGCCAGACCACCGACCACATCTGGCCCAGGCCCCACAGGACCACCGTGGTCATAAGGAGGACCAGAAGCAACTCAAGGGAGACACGCGCCGATTGGCGGAGCGCGACGCGGGTTTTCGCTGAACTCAACGTGGGAGGCATGAGGCCACCCGTACCCCATGGCCATTGCCGCTGTCCAGGCGCACCCTCGACGGGAGGCCACACCGCCGCTGTCCACGAGGACTGACGGCCGGTGACCTCTTCCGGGACTCGGGCGCGGTGAGCGTGTTGCGCGCCTGTTCCTGTGCGGAGTTGACGTCGAGGTGGCCGTGGATGCGCGATACGGATCTCGATGGCGCCGTAGGAGGTGTGCAACTCGACGTGCCGCAGGCGGGTTGGGCGATGCGCAGGGTGCCGTGGGCGTCGGTGGCGGTGTCCGATCCCGCCCCGCCTGCCAGATCGTCCGAATATCACCTGGGCAACAGGTCAGTCGGGCCTCCGTGGCCTCTCAGCCTGCGTGGAGGACCCTGAAGCGATCGGGGTCCGCCGGATCCCGATCAACGACCTGGACGGGCGCCCAAGCCCATTGCCACACGCTGATGCCCGGCGTACGGGAGAACTGGATCTGCCCGCGGGTGCCCTCGACTGCGACGCGCGGCCAGGCTTCGGCCGTGCGCGCCCGGTCCACGCCGTGCGAACGCAGCACCTCGGCGAGGACGGCGACCGTGTCGTAGCCCTCGAAGGCGACGAAGGAGGGCGCTTCGGCCAGCCGCTCGCTAAGAGCCGTCTCGACGCGTGCACCGAGTGGGCTGAGGCGCTCGGGCAGGTAGCGCAGGAACGGGATCGCGGCGCTGTCGTCGCCCAGCAATTTCGCCCATTCGGCGAACTCCGGTTGCCCGGCCGGAGCACCCATCATCACGTTGGCGAGCCGCTCGTCGCGGCGGACAGCCTTGACGATCGACACTGCCGGCTCCGGGTGACCGACCAGAAGAAGGAGTGCCGACGCGCGATGGTCGGCGAGTTCGTCGCACACCGCCGTGGAGGTGAGCGCACTCATGTCGAGTTCGATGACGGTGCCGCCGCGTGGCGCGAGGTGGTCCCGCAGAATGCGGGTCCCGGATGCCCAGTAGACACTCGGCTGGGCCGCTACGGCGATGCGGCTGTGGCCCGCGCCGAGAAGGAAGTCCGCGTAGATCTGCCAGCCGTGGGACTGTGCCGGGGCGAGGCGCGCGACCCATTCCGTCGGCTGTTCGGTGAGCGCGTCGAGCACCGCTGACGAACAGAGGAACGGCAGGCCGAGGGCGTCGGCCCTGGCGGCAGCGGCGCGAGCGACGACGCTGTGGTACTCTCCCGCCACCGCGGCCACGCCCAGGCGAGCCAATTCGTCGACGGCCGCCGCGGCCCTCTGCGGATCAGCCGCGGTGTCCCGGACCACCAGCTCGAGTGGTCTTCCAGCAATCCCGCCGGCGTCATTGACCTCGCGAACGGCCAACTCAAGCCCGGCGAGCAGATGTTGGCCTGCCTCGACCCAGCCAGGCCGAGTGAGCGGAACGAGTGCGCCGATCTGGACGGCTGACCCGTCAGTCGGCTCCGCTCCAGGCGGCGATGGTGGCGTATTCATGTGTTGGCGTCTCCCGAGCGACGAATCGGTTGCGGTCGCGGTCGCGGTCGCGGTCGCCAGGATCGCAGAGTGATCGTCAGTGGCGCCGAGAGAAGCCGAGCCAAGAATGCCCGACTCCGGCACCCCGCCCCGTAGCCGCCGGCCTCACCACGCGCCCCGCAAGCGGCCCGAGAGAGGAGGCACCACGGCAAGAGCGATGAGTTCTGGTGGCCGATCGAGTCTGCCCTGACATGACTCGAATCATCGCTGACATCTCGGTTTCCCTCGACGGCTTCGTCACCGGGCCCGACCCCGGCCCGGACAACGGTCTGGGCACCGGCGGCGAGGCCCTGCACACCTGGGCGTTCTCCGAGGCCCCCGACGACCGCCGGATCCTGCGCGAGGCCACCGCCCGCTCGGGCGCCGTCGTCCTCGGCCGCCGGCTCTTCGATATCGTGGACGGGCCGAACGGCTGGGACGACACGACCGGCTACGGCGCCGGCGAGGTCGGCAAGCCCGCGTTCATCGTCGTGACGAGCTCGCCGCCGGAGTCGGTGCGCCTCACCGACCTCGACTGGACGTTCGTCACCACCGGCCTGCCCGACGCCGTCAACGCCGCACGCGAACGCGCCGAGGCGGCATCGTCCGAGAGCGGCAAGGACCTCGACGCCTTCCTCATGGGCGGCGGCGCCACGATCCGCTCGGCGCTCGCCGCTGGTCTGGTGGACGAGCTGACGCTGCACCTCGCGCCCGTCGTACTGGGCACCGGAACGCCACTGTTCACCGGCGGAGCGCCACGCACACTGGTGCAGCGGAGCGTGACCTCGACATCGACCGTGACACACCTGACCTACGACGTCCTCTGACCCCTTCGACCGGGGCTGACGGAAAGCGGGCGCTTCCCATCGGGAAGCACGCGCCATGCGGCCATGTCAGCACGTATTGTCGGCCCGCCACGTGACCTTGTGCACGGTCGTCGGGTTGCAGAAGAACTGCTTACTCGCCTTGTCCCTCGTGACGCACCACCGTGCCGTCCACCGGGGTGGTGCCGTTGTCCAGGTAGGAGGTGTACTCCACGTCGACGGCGCGGGACCCGGTGTTCTGGAACACGAACAGGCGCTGTTGGCGGCTGCCGACGCGCTGGGCACGGTGGCGGCGATGCCTGCGAAGGCGGCGGATAAGACCACGAGAGCGAGGGAGCGCTTGCGGGGTCGGGATCCTACGCGTCGGCCGAGATCATTCTCGCGAACCGCGGAGTGGGCTGGGGGCGCTGGCGTCCGCTTCGTTCCGTGGACTACGTTGTGGGCATGAATCCCGGGACGGCGTCGCGCCACGCACGGATTGGTGACCCGGTGCTCCGCTGAGCGCCGTACGGGCCGGTGCGGGCCCGCTCTTCGATCAAGGATCTTGCCCTGCCGCGCGGGCTCCGCCTCCGTCGTGTTGATCACAGGTTCCACACATCAACCACGACAGGAGAGTTCATGCCCACCAAGACGCTGCTGATTCCCACCGCGGACGGCCAGGCCGACGCTTTCGCCGCCTTCCCCGACCGGGGCGGGCGGCACCCGGGGGTGCTGATGTACTCGGACGCCTTCGGAGTGCGGCCCGCACTGCAGGAGATGGCCCGCGAGCTGGCCGGGCACGGGTACTACGTACTCGTCCCCAACTTCTACTACCGGCACGGCCCGGCACCGGTGATCGAACTTCCCGAGCACATCGGAGAGGAGACCCGGCCCGCGGTCATCGGCCAACTGATGCCCTTGCTCGAGGCACACATCACCACCGAACGTGTCCTGCGCGACGCCGACGCCTACCTCACCTTCCTCACCACCCAGCCCGAGGTCAGCGCCGGACCGGTCGCCGTGACCGGCTACTGCATCGGCACCCTCTTGGCGCTGCGCACCGCGGCGGCCCACCCCGGCCAAGTGGCCGCCGTCGCCGGATTCCACCCCGGTTTCGTGGTCACCGACGCGCCCGACAGCCCACACCGCCTCGTGCCCGAGCTCACCGCCGAAGTCCATCTCGGCCTCGCCGAAGGCGACTTGTCGCCCGAGGTCATCAGTGAGCTCTACCAGGCCCTGGATGCCGGGGGTGTCGGCCACACCTGCGAGATCTACCCCGAGACCCTCCACGGCTTCACGATGTCCGACACCGATGCTTTCAGCGCCGCCGGGCTGAAGCGCCACTGGAACCGCCTGCTCGCTCTCCTGGACCGTACGCCGGCCACCGGCTGAGGCTCCGGCTGCCAAGTGTCAGTTGGCCCGGGCGAGTTGGTTCAGGGATTGGGATCCGTCCAGAAGAGCGCGCGGAGTCGTGACGATGGGCAGCCGCTCCACGGTCGCGCGGTCCAGCAGGCCGACCTGGGCGAGCACGGCGGCTTGGTCCCAGTAGACGTGCTCGTACGCGACCGCGGTGCCCTCGAATCCCACGACAGCGATCACCGGGATGTCGACCTTCCTCCCCGTCGCGGCCACGCCGGGGAGGATCCAGGGGACCTCGATGTCGTGTGTGAACGAGAGCAGCAACTCGTCCACGACGGTCATATCGCCGACCGTCCGGCTGACCGACTCGATGTTCAGGTCGGCCGCGTTGCGTCCCACGAACCACGTTCGGTAGAAGGACCGGACACCCTCGAAGCCCGTACCGCCCATGCCCGTGGGCACATGCAGAACGGCGGGGTTGTCACTCATGGTCCGCATGGTGGCATCCACGTCCCGAGTCACGAACTCGGCCTGGGTGTGGGCCTGCCACTGACGCACCATCACTTCTGTATCCGCCACACGATCCCCAATATCCGATTTGGCGCAGAATAGCACCATTCCCGGGGCGCTCATCCATGGCCGCGGCCGGCCGCCGTCGCCTCGTAAGTCCATATGCCTCGCGACCTCGCCCGCCGCGTGGTTGAGCCGAAGGGGTGGCCTCGGACGGGTGCGTTGAGCCATCCCGGTGACGGCGGGGCCAGGTCGGTTCCGCCGCGCCCGGATGATGTCCGGGGTCAGGGGCCGGGCCCCGCACGGCAATGGAGACGGATCACGATGAAGCAGAAGATGTGGCTGATGGTTCCGGGGGTGTGTGCGGTGGTACTGGCCTCCGCCAACGGCGCCCTCGCGGCGGGTCCCGGGGGCGACGGCAACACGGTCCGGCAGGCCACGGACTGTCCCTCCACCAACAGCGGGCCGATCAATCCAGTCGTCTCCGACTCCCCTGGCGCCTCGGCCGACGTCGACCTCTCGGCCCGCTGCGGCAACTCCGTACGCAACAAGGGGAAGATGTCCGGCAATGCCGTCGATCAGTCCGCGCAGTGCGAAGCGGCCAACAGTGGATTGATCAACCCCCTCATCGAGGATTCCCCGGGTGCCTCGGCGGACTCCACCTTCTCGGCCGACTGCGGCAACGACCTGCGCAACAAGGGGGAGCTGACCAACAGCGCCGTCGGTCAGTCGGCGAAGTGCGACGCGACCAACAGTGGACTGATCAACCCCGAGATCACCGGTTCCCCGGGAGGCTCGGCGGACGCCACGTTCTCGGCCCGCTGCGACAACGACCTGCGCAACAACGGGAAACTGACCGACAGCGCCGTCGATCAGTCCGCGGACTGCGACGCGACCAACACCGGCGCCCTCGATGACCCCGGTGTGGACCTGTCTCCGGGCGGTTCGGCGGACACCACGGTCGCGACACGGTGTGGCAACGACCTGACCAACCACGGCACGGTCCACGACAGCACCATCGGCCAGCAGGGCGAATGCGACGCCGCCAACACCGGCATGCTCAACCCCGACCTGGGGGACTCCTCGCCCGGCGGCACGCTCGACACCCGGATCGTCGGCCGCTGCGACAACACGGTCGCCAACACCGGGACCGTGGAGCACAGCGACATCGGCCAGCGGGGCGACTGCGACGCGCTCAACGCCGGCGAGGTCAACACCGGCTTCAACGACGACTCCCCGGGCTCCTCGACGGACCTGGACGTGGCGGCCCGCTGCCATAACGATGTGGCCAACGACGGCCGGATGGACCGTGTCACCCTGGGCCAGAGCGACGCCTGCGACAGCTCCAACAGTGGTCTCTTCGGCGGCGGCGTCAGCGGCTCCCCAGGAGGCTCGGTGGACGCCACGTACACGGTCCGCTGCGACAACGACCTGCGCAACGAGGGACGCCTGACCGACAGCGCCGTCGATCAGTCCGCGGAGTGCGACGCGACCAACACCGGCGCTCTCGACGCCCCCGAGGTGTTGAACTCTCCAGGCGGTTCGGTCGACACCACGATCGAGGCCCGGTGCGGCAACACGCTGGCCAACCAGGGCACGGTCCACGACAGCACCTTCGGCCAGCGGGAGGAGTGCGACACCGCCAACAACGGGGACATCAACTCCGACGTGGGGCCCCTCTCGCCCGGAGCCACCTCCGAGACCCAGGTCTCCGGCCAGTGCGACAACAAGGTCACCAATGCCGGGGCGGTGGAGCACAGCGACATCGGCCAGCAGGGCGACTGTGACGCCGCCAACAACGGTGCCGTCGACACCGGCTTCAACATCACCTCCCCGGGCTCCTCGACGGACCTGGATGTGGCGGCCCAATGCCGCAACGACGTGGCCAACGACGGCCGCATGGAGCGCGTCGACCTGACCCAGAACGACACCTGCGACAGCTCCAACAACGGTCTCTTCGGTAACAGCCTCAACAATTCCCCGGGGGCGAGCGCCGACCTCACCACGCGTGTCGACTGCGACAACCAGGTGTCCAACAAGGGCCGGCTGCACGACGAGACCTTGGGCCAGGACAACGGGTGCGCCGCCACCAACAACCAGGACATCGACCTCGCCATCATTGACCAGCCCGGTGCCGACGAGGACACCACCGTCGCGACGCGCTGCCGCAACCTCGTCGACCGGAAGTAGTCCCGGCACACCCGGCGGCCGTCCTGCGCCGGAGACCTCGGCGGCCGTACCTGGTGGTCCGATGCCGCCGGGGTCAGCGTGTCGGGGACCGGCCCCCGCGGGTCGATCGATCCCGTCAGTGGCCGTGGCCGCCACTGTGGCCGCCACCGCCGTGATCGGCACCGCCGTGGTCGTCGTGGTCGACGATCGTCCATGGGCGCATCAGGTCGTCGTCTTCGTGTTCGAGAATGTGGCAGTGGTGGACGTACGTCGCCGGGAGCTCGGTGCCACTGTCCGGAATCGACGCGATCGTGCCCGTCGGCGGGGTGAATTCCTCGATGAGGATTCTGGTCACCGTCTCCGGATAGGACTTGACGGTGTCCTTGTAGGACCGTGCCTCATCCGGGTCCGCCGGAATCGGTGGGCCGGTGAGGTAGTTCACCAACACCGGTCGGTCCTCCGGTTTGCGGCCACCGTCGATCCACTTTTCGTAATCCGCCTGGTAGCCGGCCGCGTCGATCGGCTGCCTGTTCAGCACCTGGAAGTTGACGAGGTGGACATGCATCGGGTGTGCGTCGTGGTTGGGATTGATGTACTCCCAGATCTCGGCCGAGCCCGCCTTGATGAAGTCCTGGGACGGTTCCATGAATGGCACCGCGTTGAGCGTCATGGTGCCGAAGAGCTTGTGCTGGTACAGCACCCATTCGCGTCGACGGGTGTGCGGCTTCAGCTCGATGGGGGCGATCTCCGGCAGCTTGAGCTTCTTGGGCGGCGTCGTCTTGTCTCCGCCTCCGGACAATCGCTTGGTGACCTGGAATTGCATGATTTCCGAGATCTCCGGTCCATCGCCGCCGGGGAAGTGGACCGGCGCGTTGTAGTTCGTCAGCGTCACGTTCGTGCCCATGGGCATCTGGCTGAAGTCGACGATCAGGTCGTACCGCTCGGCCGGCGAGATCAGGAAGTTCAGCATGGGCAATGGAGGACGGAAGCCGCCGTCGGTGCCGATCAGCCAGAACGGCAGTGTGGGCTGGGGCAGTACGTCCCTGAGAACGTCGAACTTCAGCCGCCAGAAGCGCGCGTTCGAAGCGTTGAGAATGCGCAGCCGGTAGCGTCGCGGCTCGACGGCCAGGAAGGGGTACGCCTTTCCATTGACGACCGGAGTGTCCTCGCCTTCCCGCTGGGTCATGGTGTAGGCGAGCGAGCCGTCCCGGCCGAAGGTCCGGTCCTGCAGGATGAGGGGGACCTCGAATTCGCCTTGCGGCAGCCCGAGCCGCTCGTCGGCGGGGTCACGAACGAGGTAGAGACCGGCAAGGCCCGCATAGACGTTGACGCTGGTCATCCCCATGCCGTGGTCGTGATACCAGAGCATGGCCGAACGCTCGTGATTGGTGTAGCCGGAGATCGCTTCGTTGGCCTTGACCCGGCTCGGGTCCAGGGTGGAGTAGGACTCCGCGTGGAAGCCGTCCGGGCTGAACGACTGCAGCGGCATTCCGTCGGACTGCGGCGCTGTGAAACCGCCGTGCTGGTGCACGACGTTCCACACGTTGATATGCGGGGGAAAAGGCGGTTTGCTCTTGTAGGGAGGCGGAGCGATCGGGGTGAGCTGGGGATCCCCGCTGCGAATGGCGTCGATCACGAACTGGAACAGGTGGGTGGTCGGCAGCTCGTTGCGGTACTTGACGACCGTCGGGTGATCCTTGATCACGCTGATCGTCGGCCCGAGATAGCCCATGCCGATCGCCCTGTGCGGATGGTGCGGATTCTTGGCCCAATAACCCCACACGGTCGCGGGCCCGAGATCCCGGTGGAAGCGCCACGAGCCCTGCCGCATCGTGATTTCGTAGTAGTCGGCGCCCGGATAGACGGAAGGGTCCGGGATGGCCGTCAGCGGCGTGGGCAGCGGGTCAACGTACTTCTCCAGCGGAGGGGTCTGCGTCACCGGGGTGTCCGCAGACCCTGTCCCATGAGCCGGCGACGCATACGCCCGCGCCCCCAGAACACCCTGCGGAATCATGGCCGCACTCCCCATGGCGCCGGCCATGAGGAAATTCCTTCGCCCAACCATTGTCTCCAGCCTTTCCCTCGCCTCAGGTAACGCCCAAAGGGATACAGGGCTGGTTCGGGACGTTGCCGCAGCGCGCCGGTCCGGTCCGGGATAGCCACTCATTGAGCCGATCTCAGCGGAAATTCGGTCGATATGAGGGCCGGGACGCCGGTCGGCCGGAGAGCGAACGGCGGGCGTCCCGGCCGGTGTGCGATCAGGGAGCGATCAGGACGGTCTTGCCGGGCAGTCGCCCGGCCGCCGAATCCTCGTGCACCGCACGCGAATCGGCCGCCGGGCGGCGGTCGGCGATGTGGATGCGGAGCCGACCGTCGTCGACCCTGGCCACCAGCTCGGTCAACTGGGTGGCGTCGCTGCGGACCCACAAGCTGGCGCTGCGTACCGAGCGGGCGGGGTCCTCCGGTATCGGGCCCGCTGTACTGGCTGCTACGCCGCCGTCGGCGACGTAGCGCGACAGTTGCGCGGCCTCCTCCTCGGTGCCGCGCACATGGTTCAGCAGAACCTCGAAGGGGCCACCCACCGCGGCGGGACCGGCGGCGAGATCGAGACGGCCGACGACCCGGGCGCCGTAGCCCTCAAGGCGCTCGGCGTGCCGCGGACTGGCCGCCGCGGTCACATGCGCCCCCGCCTCGACGGCGAGCTGGACCGCGAGACTGCCCACCGCACCCCCTGCCCCGTTGACCAGGACGGTCTGCCCGGGCTTCAGTTCGGCGAGCTCGAACAACACCTGCCAGGCCGACAGGCCGGTAAGGGGCAGCGCCGCGGCGTCGACCAGGTCGATCGACCGGGGCGCCGCGGCCAGGGCCTCGGCCGGGGCGAGCACGTATTCGGCGGCCGCGCCCACGGCGTCGAGGGGCAGCATGGCCACGACCCGGTCGCCGACCGCCACGCCCGACACCTCGGCGCCGAGTTCGGCGACGGTGCCCGCCAAGTCGATCCCGGGCACATGCGGGAGAGCGATGGGGAGCATCGCGTTCAGGGCTCCGGCGCGGATGTGGTCGTCGACCGGGTTGAACGACGTGGCCGCCGCCCGCACCAGCACCTGCCCGGTGTCGGGTACCGGACGCTCGATGTCCTCGTAGCGCAGGACCTCGCTGCTGCCGAAGCCGTGGTATCGCACTGCCTTCATGGCATTTCCCCTTGTGTGTGTCGGTGTGTCGGTGTGTCGGTGTGTCGGTGTGTTTTTGTGCGTGTCGGTGGTCAAGTGGCCGGCGCCTTCAGCCCATGCAGGTGCGGGGCGTTGCTCGTTCATGGGCGAGGCAAGCGCCGCCGTCCTCAATCCATCTGCACCGACCGCGTGGAGTTGCCCATCACCATGCGGTCGATGGCACTCACGGCGCTCCCGGGATCGGAGGCGGCGCCAACGGTGAGCAGCAGCGGAACGAAGTGCTCGGCCGTCGGGTAGGCGACCTCGGCACCCTTTGACTTGCCCAGGCAAGTCAAAGGTAACCGCGATTGAGTTGCCTGGGCAAGTCATCTAAGTTGCCCAGGCAAGTAGGATGTGGGGTATGGACACTTCGTCACCCTGGCTCGACGACAACCAGCAAGAGCTATGGCAGGCCCTGCTCACCGTCGTCATCGCACTTCCGGCGGCCCTCGACCGTCAACTGCAACGAGATGCGGGCATCTCCAACTTCGAGTACGGCGTTCTGGCCCGGCTGTCCATGACCGACGAGGCCACGATGCGACTCAGCGACCTGGCCCGGGACTGCAACAGCACGCAGCCTCGCCTGTCGAAGGTGATGGACCGCTTCGAAGCCCGCGACTGGGTCGTCCGCCGACCCGACCCCACCGACGGCCGATACACCCTCGCCACACTGACCGACGCCGGCCGGCAGAAGGTCGTCGCGAGCGCACCGGAACACGTCGCGCAGGTGAAGCGACTCGTGTTCGATCCGCTCAGCGCCGCCCAACGCCGCCACCTCAGCGCCGCACTCACCCGCATCGCCGCCACCGTGCGCCAAGAACTCGATGGAGGGTGACCCTCGTCCGACGCCCTGACGCCCTGGCGTTCCGCCGCACTCTGGACCCCAACCGGGGGGACGAGTTCCTGATGGGGCCGTCGCTGCGCGCGGAGGACCTGCCGCCCGAGCTCACCGGCCCGTGGAATGGACGGCATCTCGCCGGCGCGGGCAGTGACAACCTCGTCCTGCCTCCCGAGGGGATCGTCGCGGCAAGCCTGCCGGCCGACCAGCGTGACGGTCTGGTGGAGCTGATCCGGGTCTATCTCGACCGCCTCCCGCCGCCACAGGCCGAGCGCACCCTGGCGCTCGTCCGTGCACACTTCGACCAGACACGGTTCGCCTGGCGCGGCGGCCGCGACGACGAGTGCGCCTTCTACTACCGGATCCACTCCCCCGTGCTCCTGGTCGAGTACGACAACCATCCAGGTGTCTTCCTCACCCATCCCGAGCCCGCCCGCTACCACGTCCACACCATCGTGCGGGCGCCCAACGGCAACAACTACGGACGTGACCTCCTCGCCCAGCACTACCGGCTGCACCACGGAGGTCACCGACCCGGTTGACATCGCCGAGTCCGCCCATGGCCGTGGGCGGGGCTGCTACTTGTGTGCCGCGGTGATACCGGCTTCGAGCAGGCGACGCGCGGTGGCGGCGGCGTCCTCCAGAAGGTGTCGGCTGTCCGCGAGGAGGCGGCCGGCCCTGACGTGGTCGCGTCCGGCAACGGTGACGGTGTCGATGTGGGAGCGGTCCAGCTGCAGGACGACCGTGCTGTAGGGATCGTGGACGGGGGCGACGTCGACCCGGTCGGCGCGCAGGACGAGGAGGTCGGCCTGCTTGCCGGGCGTGAGCGAGCCCGTACGGTCGGCCAGGCCGAGAGAACGGGCCCCGTCCAGGGTGGCCATGCGCAGCACGTCGCGCACGGTGATGCCACTGGCAGTGCCGGCCGTGTGGTGGGCGTGGCGGCCGGCCTGGTAGGCGGCGCGAAGCTGGGTGAACATGTCGGCGGCGACGGTGGCTTCGAAGTCCACGCTCAGGGTGACCGTCAGGTTCGGCTGAGCATGGGCGGGAGCGATCACGGGGTAACCGAGCCCCATGATCATCTCGGTGGCGGGCGAGACGGAGATGCTGCCGCCGCTGTCGGCGATGACGGCCAGTTCCTCGGTGCTGAGGCCGTTGGCGTGAATGAAGGTGGTGCCGGGCAACAGGGCACCGATCTTCTGCAGATGGGCCGCTGACAGGCGGGGGGAGAAGTGCCGTGCGACCGGCACATCCAGGTCTCGTGCCAGAGCGGCGTTGGCCAGCTCGTCCTCATCGCTGCCGCCCTCCGTCACCAGCGCCATGGTGACCAGCGCATCCGAGTCCGCCGGCAACTGGCCGCGGACGCGACGTGCGTCGTCGGGCAGAACGGCCCCGTGCGCGAAGATCTGCGGAAGGCTCTTGCCGTAGGCGAACACGGCGCGGATTCCCGACTCCCGCAGAGCGGTGACCAGAGCGTCGCTGTGCTCTGGCGTGTTCTGGATATCGGAGACGTCCTGGATGGTGGTGACGCCGGAGGCGAGCGCGGCGCGGGCGCTGAGGAGATCGCCGGTGTACAGGTCGTGCGGCGTCATGGCGGGGCCGAACTCGCCGAGGATGTTGTCCATGGATTGCCGAAGGGTGTGGGCAGGGGCAATACCCCGCAGGATGGCCTGCCACATGTGGCGATGAGTGTCCACGAAGCCCGGGACGATGATGCGGCCGGTGGCGTCGACGACCTCGGCGCCGGCCGGCGCCTCCAGCACGGTACCGATCCGGACGATGCGGTCTCCCTCGATCAAGAGATCGCCGTTGTCGAAGTCCCCCAACGACTCATCCATGGTGAGCAGGCAAGCGTTGCGATAGAGGCGGATGGCCACGTTGGCTCCTTGATCAGGATTCGGGGCGGTGCGTGTTCGGGCGCGGCGGCCGATCCCAACTCCGGTTCGGCGCATGGCGTACGCGGGGAGAACGGGGTGTCGATCGGACGGGGGTGTCGATCGGCTCAGCGTCTTCCTACACCATCACGGACACCGTGCCCCGGATGCCGAACAGCGACTTCCCGTAGATCTCGGCGGCCACTTCGGGGTTGAGGACGGCGTGCCGGCTCCCGGTCTCGATGTCCCGCCAGATGCGCTGCAGCGGGTTGGACTCGCCGAAGCTCGAAGCGCCCTGGGCAGAGCACACGATGCGGACCGCCTCACGCGCGTGGACCGCCGCCATTCCCGCGTCCATCCGTATCCGTGCCCGCGCGTCGTAATCGGGGAACACCCCGGCCCGCGCGGCCTCGTCGATGTCGGCGGCCGCGCGGAAGGCGTGCAGTTGGGCGGAGTCGGCGAGCGACGCCGCCTTCGCGGCGGCGAGTTGGATGGTGGGTGCCTCGGCCTGAGAGGCGTAGCTCGTCAAGGTCAGAGCTCGCCGCGGGGCCTTCTCCAGCAGGAGATCGACAGCGGCGGCGGCCAGCCCGAGCTGGGGCCCGGTCAACACGAGCGCGGCGGTCGGCACGAACGGTGCCCGGTAGAGCGCCTCGTCGGTGAAGGGTGTGGCGTAGCGGCCCTCGACGGCGTCGGGGACGGAGTGGAAGCGGTGTGCGGGCACGAAGAGGTCCTCGCCGACGAGCGTGTTCGACGCGGTCCCGCGCATGCCCGCCACGAACCAGGTGTCCTCGATGGTCAGCTCCGACATCGGCGCCAACACGATGCCGACGGCGTCCGATGTGCCCTCGGCGTCCGGCCGGGTGACCCCGAGGACCGCCCAGTCGGCGTGGGCGCACCCGGAGGCGGGGGCCCAGCGCCCGCTCACCCGGTACCCGCCCTCGACCACGCGCGCGGTGCCCGAGGGGGTCACGACACCGGCGACTCGGGCGTGGGGAGTGTGGGCCCAGACGTCGTCCTGGGCCCGGGCCGGGAAGAGCCCGACGAACCACGCACTGGCGTTGAGCAGGGAGGTCAGCCAGGAGGTGGAGCCACAGGCCCGCCCGACCTCGCGGCTGACCTCCAGCAGGGTGCGGTAGTCGGTCTGCAGACCGCCGTAGCGGGCGGGTTGCATCAGCGAGAGCAGGCCGGCCTCGGCCAGGGCGCCGATGTTCTCGGCGGGGACCATGCGCTCGCGGTCGGTCCGATCGGCGCCCGCGGCGATCAGCGGTCGCAGGGTGGCGGCGCGCTCGACGAGCTCGGACCGCAGGGCGCGCGCGGTGTCGGTGGTGCGGGGAACGTCCAGGGTGATGGTCATCGTCGTCATTTCGGTGTCGGGGATCAGGCGGGTACGGGTCGTACGGGTGGGACGGGTCGGACGGGTCGGACGGCTCAGCTCGCGACGGCGAGAGGGGTGTGGGTGCCGAAGACCCGGCGTGCGTAGGTCAGCGGGGCCGCAGGGGTCGGCTCGGCCTCCTCGACGCCGACGACGAGCAGGATGTGGTCACCGCCGTCCACGTGGCGTTCGACGCGTCCCGCCGTCCAGCCGGCGGACTCGGGCAGGTAGGGCAGTCCGGCGCGGAGGGTCCAGGTGACGCCGTCGAACTTCGAGCCCGAACCCCTCCGGCGGGCGAATGCCGACGCCAGTTCCCGCTGGTGGGCGCCGAGGATGTTCACTCCCACCCGGTCCCCCGGCTGGAGGTGGGGCAGCAGCCGCGAGGAGCGGTCCAGGGCGAAGCTCACGAGCGGAGGGTCGAGTGAGAGCGAGGCAAGGCTCGAGACGGTGGTGCCGCGCGGTCGTCCGTCGGCGGTCGTCGCCGTCACCACGGTGACCGGCGAGCACACCCCGCTCATCAGCTCGACGAAGGTCTCTCGGTTGATCATCGTGCGCCTCCCGTAGGTGTATGGGTTCGTCTGTCGGGATGCGTGGTGTTGTGTGGCCCCGCGTCCGACATCACACAGTGAACTCCGGCTGCCGGGGCGGGCGCTTGGTCTGTCGGCTCAGGATTCCGGCCGCCTGTTGAGCTGCCACACCTGTTTGTTGGTCTGCCACACCGGTCGGTTGGTCTGCCACACCGGTCTGTTGGTCTGGCGCACGGGTCCGTTGGTCCGCCGCACCGGTCCGGACTGCGACCGGCACTCCGGGCTCACCGCTCATTCACGTCGCGGGGCAGGAGGACCGCGTCCCCCAGTTCCTCGGTGAGCGCCAGCGCCGTGTGGAGGGCGAAGCGGCGGTCGTCCAGGCCGTGTCCCAGCACCTCCTGGGCCCGCTTCACGCGGTAGGTCACGGTCCCCCTGGCCACGTGCAGGCGTCGGGCGACATCCGCGAGGCTGCGCTCGGCGCCGATGTAGTGGTACAGCGTGGTCCGCAGCGCCTCCATCGACGCGCTGCGGGCTGCGAGCCCGCCGAGTTCACGTCGTACGAAGTCACCGGCCGCGTCGAGATCGGTGGCCAACAGCGCGATGGCGGCCACGTCGGCGTAGGCGGTCGCATGCCTCGGCACCCGCCCGGCCTCGCGCCGCAGTCGCTCGACCCGCTCCCCGCGCCGGGCCTCGCGGTGGGAGCGACGGAAGCCCTCGACGCCGCCGCCCGGGGTCCCGAAGGCCGCCTGCGTCCGCTGCCGGGCCAGCGCCTCCGCGATGGTCTCCCACGAACCGGTCCGGCGCGTACCGTCCGAAGTCACCGTGCCGTCCGAAGGCACCGTGCCCCACGCCCACAACCGCCCCGAGGCCACGGGGACGACCAGCGTCGTGGTGGCGCCCCGGGCCCGGAGCGCCTCGGTGGCCACCGCCTGCAGCGTGGAGCTGCCGTTCGGCACGTCCGACCACACCACCACCGCCTCGTGGGTCCGGCGCAGGTCGTAGCCGAGGGCACGCGACGCCTCACCGACATCCGTGGCCGTGGCCGTGGCATCACTCAGCAGGGAACGCACGATGTCGGCCCGTGCCGCGGCCGCGCTGGTGCTCCACACCTCGTGCTCCACGAGGTAGGCGCGGATCATGGTGTCGGAGAGGTCGTCGACGTAGGAGAACAGCTCGCGGGAGATCGCCGTGACCTCATCGACCGCCGCCTCCGGGTCGACCAGCTCGGCACAGGCCCGCAGGAACGCCTCGGTCGTCGCCGCATGCCCGATCCGGACGCCGTGCAACACCCGCTCGAGCGGTACGGCCCGGTGAACGAACTCGTGGATGCCCTCCAGGATCGCGTCATCGGTGGGCGGGGCCACTGCCGGGCCGTCCACCAGAGTGAACAGCGCCCGCAGAGTAGTCGCTTCATTGCCTCGGCGGAGCAGCTCGACCGCGGCCGGACTACCGCCGAGGTCCGGCACCTCGCCGACGATCCGCCGCACGACCACGGAGTTCAGCTCGATCACCCAGCGCACCGGGTCCGCGCCGACGCGCGCGACGGCGTCCTCGACGATCGGGCGCGGGCTCGCCGCTCGGTCCAGGTCGACCGCACCCCGCGGGCCCAGCCGCGCGATCCAGGCCCGTCCCGGCCGCCGCCCACCGGTCTCGGTCACACTGTCTCCCTCGGGCTACGGCGCCGCGACGGAATCATCGATCCCGGTCGCGGTGATCGGATGATGTGACGCCATACTCGGTCCAAGGCGAGGGACTGATCAACCGCCGGTCGCCGAAGCCATCGTCCACCCCGGGCTGATCGCCGATGCCTCCGACAGTGTCCGGATCTGCGCGATCAGCCGCGCCGAGGCCGGCGACGGTTCCATCGCGCCGCTCATCGCGAGCTTGCGGTCCATCGTCGGCTCGCTCGGCATCGACGACAAGCTCATGTGACCCACCCGGCGTGTGCGTGGGCGACCGTCCGCGCCCCTGAAACGGGGTTCCTGGCCGCCGGGCCCGGCGCACTCCCCCGGGGGCTATCCCCCGGGGCGGGCCGGATTGTCGGGACCGTCCGGGAAACGGGAGTGTGCTGAGGCATGACGAAGCCTCACAGACCACTCAGGAACGCCGCCACGAAGGGCGGCTCTCCGTCATGAACCCACGCATCACGCGCACCGCCGCCATCACCACGCCGGCCAGGCGCTGGCCTTCACCGGGAGCCCGGTTGCTCAGGCCGCTGCCCGAACCGCCGGTCAGGGATCCGGCGTGGACGAGGACGACGGGCCGGGCGCGGCTCGGGCCGACCGGAGACAGCCTGGCCCTGGGCGCTACGCCACGGGGATGATGCCGCCGTCGACCCGGAACTGGGCTCCCGTGAGCCACTTCGCGCGGCCGGATGCGAGGAAAGCGATCATCTCCGCCACGTCCTCGGGATCGCCGGGCCGGCCCATCGGCACATTGAGGTGATCCACGATCTGCTGCTGGACCTCCGCCACGCCAACGCCCTGCCGGTCGGCGATGCGCTGGAGGTGCTGGACGGCGCCCTCGGTGGCCACGAAGCCCGGCAGGACACACACCACCCGCACTCCGTGCTCTCCCACTTCGGTCGCCAGCTCGCGGCTGTAGGCGTTGAGCGCCGCCTTGGCCGCCGCGTAGGACGCTTCGGTGCGCTGCGGCAGACGGCTCGCGATCGACGAGACGTGCACGACGACGCCGGAACCCCGCTCGACCATCCCCGGGACCAGGGCCCGGTCGAGCCGGACGGCACTGAGCAGGTTCATCTCGAGGTCCGCACGCCACGACGCGTCGGACCGCGTCAGGGTCGGCATCGGGGCGCTCGCGGCGGCCGCGTTGTTGACCAGGACATCCACCCCGCCCACGCTGTCGATGACCCGTCGGCCGAGCTCCGCCGCTCCTTGCTCCGTCGCGAGGTCCGCGGGGATGAAGGTGACCGGCAGATCCTCCGGAGGCGCGCCGCGCGAGGCGGTCAGCACCGTCGCGCCCGCGGCGGCGAATCGACGGGCGGTCGCTTCGCCCAGACCACGGCTGCCACCGGTGACCAGCACACGAAGGCCGCTGAGCCCCTCCTCCGGAACTGTCATGGGAGTGCCCCTCCAGTAAGGTGAACCCGACTCCGGAAACTATACATAAACGGAACCCGACTCACCTTACGGAGGCACTGTTGCCGTCGTCACGTCCGATGCGCGCCGATGCGCGCCGCAACCGCGAGGCACTCCTGGCCACGGCGCGGGAGGCGTTCCTCACCGGCGAGGCCGACGCTCATGTGGAAGAGATCGCCCGGCGGGCCGGAGTGGCGGTCGGGACGCTCTACCGCCACTTCGAGACACGCGAGGCCCTCGTCGAGGAGGTCTACCGCCAGGAGGTCGACGAGCTGTGCGCAGCCCCTGCGGAACTCCTTGGCCTGCATGCCCCGGACGAGGCCCTGCGCCAGTTCCTGCTGCTGCTCGTGGAGCACGCGGCCGTGGGCAAGGGAATGGCCGTCGCGCTGGAGAGCATCATGGCCACGGACTCACCGATCTTCGATGACGCCCGCACGCGGATGGCACAGGCTCTCCAGCAACTGCTCGAAGCGGGCACAACGGCCGGCACCATCCGCGGCGGCGTCAGCGGACGCACACTGCTGCGCGCGCTGGGGGGCATCTGCGGAATGCACACCACGGAGGGCTGGCAGGACGAAGCCGTGCAGATCACGGCGATCCTCTTCGACGGCCTGCGTTTCGGCGCGCGGAACGCGGGCTGAGCCGCCGCGCCTCGCGCCGACGAGGCGTGTCCGGGAGAGCCTGTCCGGGAGACCGGCGCGTCAGACGCGTCAGACTCCCAGGGTCACCATCACGACCAGCACGATCAGGAGCAGGACGATGTAGGCGACGGAGTGGACCCGGTCCGGGACCCGGCCGGTGACGCGCCTCGCCACGGCGATGGTGGGCAGTGATCCGATGAGCAGGGCGGCGCCCGCGGTGAGATCGACGTAGCCAAGCTGTCCCGGGCCGGCGGATGTGGCGGGGGCGAGGGCGTAGACGAGGGTTCCGGCCAGGGCGACGGGGACGCTGAGGGGGTTGGCCATGGCGGTCGCCTCGGCCATGGGAAGACCCCTGCGGCGCAGCAGCGGAACCGTCATGACGCTGCCGCCCACCCCCAGGCCCGCGGCCACCAGGCCGATGCCTATTCCGCCGAGGGTGGTGGTGCGCCGCCCCAGGGGTTCCGGGCGCGTCTGATGCGCCACGGAGAGGAAGCCCTTCCTCAGCAGGCTGTCCGCGATCGTCACCAGCAGGTAGGCGGCGAACAGCAGGCGCAGCGCCGTACCGCCGATGAAGGTGGCCGCGAAGGATCCGACGACGGCGCCGACCGCGATGAACGCCGCCAGCGGCCAGACGTACGCGCGGCGCAGTCGGCCCTGTCGCCACTGGGCCAGCGCCGCCGCGGCGGCATTGACGACCATGACCGCCGCCGAGGTCGCCACGGCGATGTGCATGGCGTCCGCGTCTCTTCCCGGAGACGCCGTCACGGTCAGAACGCCGTAGACGACGGGGACCGTGATGAAACCGCCGCCGAAGCCGAAGAGCACCGTCGTGATGCCGGTCAGGCACCCGAGGAACAGAAGAGTGGAAAACGAGGTCAGCACTGGTCAGACGCTAGATACCAGCAGGCGTGGCGGGCAATCGACGGATTGCCATGTTCCTACGCGCAGCAGACAGCGGCGCGCGGTCCCGCGTAGCCTCGCGGTATGCGCAACATCCGGGTCGCGGAGGTGGACGACCTCGATCGTGCCGTGCTGGCCATCGGCACCGACTACCCCCAGGATCATCTGCTCGTCTGGCACGAGCACCGCCGCGCCCAGGTGCTGTACGCGGCCACCGGTGTGATGCGGGTCGAGACGGCGGACGGCAGTTGGACGATACCCACCGCCCGCGCCGTGCTGATCCCGCCGGCGACCGGGCATCAGGTCACGATGACGGACGTCAGCACCCGCAGCCTCTACGTCGAGCCCGCCGCCGTGCCGTGGTTTCCCGCCCGCTGTCAGGCCGTCGACGTCTCCGTGCTGCTGCGGGCGCTGATCCTGGAGGCCGTGGAGATGGAGCCGCGCTACCCCGAGCACAGCCGCGACGCGGCGGTGGCGGCCCTCATCCTCCACGAGCTCAGGAACCTCACCCCGCTGCCGCTCGATGTGCCGCTGCCCTCCGATCCGCGGCTGCGCGACCTGTGCGAGGTGTTCCTGCGGAAGCCGGACATCCATGACCCGCCCGCCCGTTGGTGCGCTGCCCTCAGCATCAGCGAACGCACCCTGGCCCGCCTGTTCCAGCGCGGCACCGGCCTGAGCTTCTCGCAATGGCGGCAACGCGCATGCGTCCTGCACTCCCTTCAGCACCTCACCGCGGGCATGCCCGTCACACGCATCGCGGCCCAGCTCGGCTACGACAACCCCGCCGCCTACACGGCCGCGTTCAAAAAACTCCTCGGCCAACCGCCGACGGCGTACCGGAGCCCCGACGCCACGGGCAGCCGCGACCGGGGCTGACGCCCGGCGCGGCCCCGGGCGCGTCAGCCGGACTGGACATCGCCGGGCTGGACATCGCCGGACCGGACATCGCCGGGCTGCGTTTCGGCCTGGATGTCGGCGACGAGCTTCTTCGCCGCCGCCAGCTTCGGCCCGTAGGCCGCGGGATCCGTCGCGTTGAGCGCGGTGAAGATCTCCACGGCTTCCTGCGCCCGCGCGAGCGCCTGGTCCTTCCGGCCGGACTGCCGCAGGTAGGGGATCGTCGGATACATCAGCCAGTCGCCCAGCCCTCCGCGATACCTCCCGGGGTTCTCGGTGGCGAGTTGGCGGAGCAGGTCGGTGGCCTCGACGGCACGCTGTGCGCCTTGGCTGTGGTCGGGTTTGCCCCACAGAGCCTGGGCCAGGTTGATCAGCGTCCAGGCCTTTCGGTAGCGGAGGTCATCAGATCCGGGCTGTTCACCGATCAGCTTGTCGTAGAGGCCGAGGGCCTCCTGCATGCGAGCGATGGCCTCGTCGTGGCGGCCACTGCCCATCAGATACGTGCCCGCCGGGAACACCAGCCACTGAGCGAGCCCGGGCCGGTAGGTGGGTGTCCTGGTGGCGAGTTGGCGGAGCAGGTCGGTGGCCTCGACCGCACGCTGTGCGCCTTGGGCATGGTCGGGTTTGCCCCACAGAGCCTGGGCCAGGTTGACCAGCGTCCACGCCTTTCGGTAGAGCAGCTCCTCAGCTCCGGGTTGCTCATGGATCAGTGCGTCGTAGAGGCCGAGGGCCTCCTGCATACGGGCGATGGCCTCATCGTGGTGGCCACTGCCCATCAGGTACGTGCCCGCCGGGAACACCAGCCACTGCGCGAGCGTCGCCCGGAAGCCGGAGTCCAGGGCCACGACCTCGCGGGCAACGGCGATCGCGTCGGCCGCCCGGGCATTGGCCTCCTCGCGCACCGGGCCCGGCAGGTTCCAGAGGGTCTGGGCCCGCGCCACCAGCGCTCGGGCGTCCGCGATGCGGGCCGACGCCGTCGGCGTGGCCGTGTCGTAGAAACACGTCTGGAGCCTTGGCACCTCACCGATCTCGCTGCCGAAGTCGACCCGGTAGAGCGATACGCTCCCAGCCGTCGACGGCGCCGCGGCCGCCAGTTCGGCGTACGACCACCAGGGCTGTCCGAGCCGCTGCGGTGCCGACCACTGGGGCTGCTGGGGATCCCGGTAGATGGTCTGAACGCGGCTGTCCCGGCCCTGCCAGAACCAGTTGAGCCGCCGGTCCCCGGTCACCGCGGGGACGATCGTGTAGGGCTCGCCCCAATTGGTGAGGTGCTGCGGGGTGATCTCGGCCGGGGCGCTCCAGCCGCCGTCGTAGTGGATGTTCCACATGGCTCCGAAGGCGCCCTGCCAGACCACATCGGCCTTTCCGTCGCCGGTGCCCATGGCGTGGATGGACGACGCGAAGTCTTTCCCGGGGAATTCGGCGATCTGGGCGGGTGCGCTCCACGCGGGGACGGGCGCGTGGGAATCGTAGGTGACGCTGTGCACCGTGCGCTCGTTCATGGTCCACACCGCCAGCACCACCCCGGGCGCCGGACAGGCCACCGCGAGGTCCGAGTTCAGCGAAATGGCGCCTGCCGGGGTCGCCGCCTGCGGTGGCCCCCATGCCCCCTTGGCGTCCTGGAACGCGGCCATCAGCGTGCCGGTGCCATTGTCCTGCCACATCACGACGACCGAGCCCGGTGAGGCGGCGGCCTCGCCGAACGAGACATCGGTGGTGCCGCCGCTCACCTCGACCGGGGCGTCCAGCCATCCGGTCGGCCGGGTGGGGTCGGTGCGCGTGGCGTAGATGCCGCCCTGCTTGCCCCGCATCACCACGGTGATCAGACCCGGCCCCGACGACACGGCGCACGGCGTGGGTTCCTTTCGCACCGTGTTCTCCGCGCTGATGGCCACCGACGGCTTCCAGGCCGGTGCGGCGGCGGTGGCGTCGTAGGACGTGGTGCGGAGCTGGTCCTTGTCCGGGTCCCGCCACACCAGCACGGTGTGCCCCGGCCGGTCCGATGCCGCGGCCAGGGTCACGATGCTGTCCGGCACCTCCACCGGGGTCCAGGGGGACCATCCGGGTGTGCGCGGGTCCTTGGCCCAGTGGGCCACGGTGTCGTGGAGGCCCATGAGTTTGGCCAGACCCGTCCTGACCCGCATATCGGCACGCAGCAGATCGGCGTAGTAGGCGCGGGCGTCGTCATACTCGGCCTGCCCTCCCGGACGCCACCCGACTTCGGTGTGCCCCGTGTCGTAGCCGGTGATGTGGTCCACGCACTGGTGGGCCAGGAAGTAGCTGCCGCGGTTGTCAGGACCGCCCCCGGTATACGGTTCGATGGCCTGGTCGGCGTGTTGGAACACCCAGTCCAGCCGCGCCGCGTGCCGGGTCAGCTCCTCGCGGGCCAGCCGGTCCTCGCGGTACTGCGGATTGAGACCGGCGATCACGCCGAACCGGACGGTCAGCACATAGACGTAGGCGATATACGCCAGCCGGTGATCGAAGACGCTTTCCGGCGCATTCGGATCCGGGCGGTAGAAGTACGAGTCGCCCTCCAGCAGCGTATTCGCCGCCAGCCGTGAGTTGTTGTCCGCGTTGGACCGCAGCAGGGGGTCCTTGCGCCCGTCGGCGACCCAGGCGCTGAGCTCGTCCATGGCCGTGCGGGCCCGCCCGCGCAGCCCCTCCAGATCGCGCCGCAGATTGAGGACATACGCCTGCTGCTCGACCCTGACCGCCTGTTTCACGGCCTCGAGCACCTCGTCGAACCGCCCCTGGAGGGCGACGAAATCCTGGTGCAGCACCTCCAGCCGGGCCAGGATCTGCTCTTCGGGAGTGGGGGTGTGACTGCCGAGGCTGACGAAGGCGACGATGCCCTGGTATGCCTCGTACGCCTTCTTGCCGGCTTCATACACCGCCAGTGCGGTGACGATGGGCGTGGCCATATCGGTGTTCCCCCCTCGGACTGTGCCCCCCGCGGGCACGCCTGAGCCAAGTGAACCACCGGACAAGGACACTTATGGTGGAAATGTCCTTGAGCGCCCCCTCCTGAGCGCCCCCCTGAGCGCGGAGCGGCCGTGGCGCCGATCGGGCTACACCTGGGCGAGGATGCCTCCGTCGACGCGGAACTGTGATCCGGTGAGCCAGCGCGCCCGCTCCGACACCAGGAACGCGACCAACTCGGCGGCGTCCTCAGGGGTTCCGGGGCGGTTCATCGGCACGTTCAGCCGCGCCGCGAGGCCGCGCTGCGCCTCCTCCAGCGAAACCCCCTGGCTGTCGGCGATCTTCTGATGGTGCGCGATCGCCCCCGGGGTGGCGATGAAGCCCGGCAGGACACAGACCACCCGCACCCCGGCCGGGCCGACCTCGGCCGCGAGCGAGCGGCTGTAGCTGTTCAGCGCGGCCTTGGCCGCCGCGTAGGCCGCCTGGCCCGGCTGCGGCAGATGGCTCGCGATGGACGAGACATGCACCACGACCCCCGAGCCGCGCTCCACCATGCCCGGGACCAGTTCCTGGTCCAGCCGGACCGCGGACAGCAGATTGCTCTCGAGGTCCGACTGCCAGGTTGCCGGCGGCCGGGTCAGCGTGGACTCCGGGGCGCTGCCGGCACCGGCGTTGTCGACGAGGATGTCCACCCCGCCGGCGGCGTCGCGCACCCGCTCCGCCAACTGCCGTGCTCCGTCGGGGTCCGCGAGGTCCGCGGTGAAGAACCGCGCCGGCAGCGAACCCTCGGGCGGCGCCGATCTGGCTGCCGCGAACACGGTCGCGCCCGCCGCGGCGAGTCGCCGCACGATCGCCGCGCCGAGCCCGCGGCTCCCGCCCGTGACCAGCGCGCGCCGCCCCGCAAGCCCTTCGTCGAGGATCGGCGAGGATGCGTCGATTCCGCTCCCACCAGCGGGTAGGTTGCTCTCTGTGCCATTCATGCGCCCAGAATACCTGACTTACCAGTAAGGCAGTTGAATATGCCGGAGCAAGCCGATCGAAGGCGTACCGACACCCGTCGGCGCGTGCGGGCCATCGCGCTGAAGATGTTCACCGAGCAGGGCTACGAGCTGACCTCGTTGACTCAGGTCGCCAAGCAGGCGGGGGTCACCAGGCAGGCCGTCCTGCACCACTTCGCGAACAAGGAGGAGCTGCTCACCAGCTCCTACGAAGAACTGCTCCCGGCGCTCGACGCCGTCATCGAGTCCGCACGCGCCCACCCGCCGTCCGCCGCGACCCGCATGCGAGCCGTTGAGGAATTCGACACCCTGGTCCGCGGCGAGCACGGTGCCTCGCTGGTGTGCGCCCAGGTCAACGAGCACGCCCTGCGGGGCCTGGCCGCCGCGCGCACACTCCAGCAACGACTGGGCGACCTGACCCGCGCACTGGCCACCGGCGAAGGGCCCGAGGGCATGATGCGCGGACGGCTGGCCC
This sequence comes from Streptomyces violaceusniger Tu 4113, assembly GCF_000147815.2. NCBI lineage: Bacteria > Bacillati > Actinomycetota > Actinomycetes > Kitasatosporales > Streptomycetaceae > Streptomyces > Streptomyces violaceusniger. The sequence goes on from NC_015957.1 coordinate 7,133,044, forward strand.
TGTCCGCCGTCGTCATGGCCGCGGCACGCGGACGCGAACTGGGCGGCCGACAAGCGGAACGCCACGCAGCGGCGCTCACGGTGGCCCGCTCACTGATCGCACCCGAGACCGGGTCCTAGAAGGAGTCTCTCCCGCTCCTGCCCGGCGGTTCACGATCCGAGCCGCTCAGGGGTGCAGTCCGGTCAGGAGACTGCGGCGAGCGGAGTCGACGTGTTCTTCGGCGCGCCGGGCCAGCGTCTCGCGGTCGCCGGAGCGCAGGAGCCTCGCCAGTTCGTGGTGTTCGTCCACCACCCGGGCACGGTAGTGCTCGTAGCCGAGGGCGATACGGCGGAGCTGGAAGAGATAGATCTGTGAGCGTATGGCGTGCCATGCCGCGCCGAGTCTGCCGTTGTCGGAGGCCGCGTAGATCAGGTCGTGGAAGGCGATGTCGAGCGCGAGCAGCCTCGTGCCGGACGCCTCGCCGCCGGTCTCTTCCGCCATCGCCTGGACCAGGGTGTCCAGCTCGGTCAGCTGATCGGCGGTCGCGTTGCCCTGCGCGCTCGTCGCCGCGAGGCGGTCGAGCGCGGCGCGCACGGCGTAGACCTCCTCGACGTCCTGCTCGGTGACGTCGATGACGGTGGTGCCGCGATGCCAGGCGCTCCGGACCAGCCCTTCGCGTTCGAGGAAGGCGAGTCCTTCGCGTACCGATCCGCGGCTGACCCCCAATGAGGCGGCGAGTTCGACCTCGCGCAGCGGCGATCCGGGCGGGAAGTGGCCGGTGAAGATCGCCTCGCGGATGAGGTCGGCGGCCTCTTGTGCCAGTCCGCGGCGGCTGGCTCTGGGGAGCGGTGCGATGGGCATGTCGAATGTTGACATTCGGATGTGCGGTGCTGCAAGGTCTGAAGCCATCCGAGCCAAGGGAGCCGCTCCATGTCTGTGCGTCCTGCCGTGCATCTGGCCATACCCGTGGATGACCTGGATGCCGCGCGCCGGTTCTACGGAGGGGTCCTCGGGCTTGCCGAGGGACGTTCCACCGGCCAATGGGTCGATTGGGATCTGCACGGCCATCAACTGGTGACACATGTGGTCCCCGGTGGCCCCGTGTCCACCGGGACCAGCTCGGTCGACGGGCAGGCGGTTCCGATCCCCCACTTCGGACTGCTGCTGTCGACCGGGGACTTCCACGGGCTCGCCGACCGGCTCCGCGCGGCGGGCGCCGACTTCGTCATCGACCCCTGCCTTCGGTTCCGGGGCGAGCCGGCGGAGCAGTGGACGATGTTCCTCCACGATCCGGCCGGCAACGCGCTGGAGTTCAAGGCGTTCCGTGACGAGTCGAAGGTGTTCGTGCGATGAGGCGGGTGCTGGTCACAGGAGCGTCGCGGGGCATCGGCCGTGCCGTGGCCCACGCGTTCGCCGAGCGGGGCGACCGCGTGGGGGTGCACTACGCGACGGGCCTCGCGGATGCCGAGGACACCTTGCGAGGCTTGCCAGGCTCCGGCCATTGTCTGCTCGGCGGCGATCTCGGTGATCCACAAGCGGCGCAGGACATCGCCGAGACGGCCGTGCGGACGCTGGGCGGGGTCGATGTGCTGGTCAACAACGCCGCCATCGCGCCGTCCGCCGAGAACCGCCACTCCGTGGCCGACGTGTCCTACGCGGACTGGCAGCGGATCTGGCACCGCATGATCGACGTCAATCTGCTCGGTGCGTCGAACATGACCTACTGCGTCGCCCGGCATCTCATCGACCGCGGCGCGACCGGGAGCATCGTCAACATCGGTTCCCGCGGCGCCTTCCGGGGCGAGCCCGACTTCCCCGCGTACGGCGCGAGCAAGGCCGCGCTGCACGCTTTCGGGCAGTCGATGGCCGTCGCGCTGGCGCCGCACGCGATCGCGGTGGCCTCCGTGGCCCCCGGGTTCGTCGCGACCGAACGGCAGGCCCCCAAGATGGCCGGTCCCACCGGGGACGAGCTACGGGGCCAGAGCCCGTTCGGGCGGGTCGGGACGCCCGAGGAGGTGGCCGCCGCCGTGCTCCACCTGGCCTCACCGGAGGCCGCGTGGTCCTCCGGAGCCGTGCTCGACCTCAACGGCGCGTCCTACCTACGGACCTGAGACAGCCCTACGGACCTGAGACAGCACCTTGGTCATACGCCCCGGACGAGGGCGACGGCGAACAGCGTGAAGGCGAGCACGATGACGCCCACGCGCACGTAGTGAAACCGGTCCCACCGCCCCACCTGATGCTTCCAGTCCGCGGGCACGCCCTCGCGCGACCAGGCCGCGACGCGCGAATTGATGGGCACGAGCAGGAGGATCGACATCACCACGCTCAGCACGAGCAGGAGCGTGCCCGCGGTGATGAACGACGCGCCCGCGGCACCCCACGTCACCGCGGCCCAGACCGCGCCGAGGACGACCGAGCCGACGTACCAGAACGGCATGACCCTGCCCAGGACGCGCGCCCCGTCGCTGCGAGCGTCGAGTCCGCCGTCGTTCGGGAGCCGGTCGAGGATCGGGTTGACGAACACCGCCACCGCGAACTCCACGCCCACCATCACTCCGACCACGACGACCGTGACGACTGCCAATACGTCCTGCATGTCCCCTCCAAAGTTTTCCCGGCACCGATTCCTAGCATCGCTAGAATCTGGTGCGACGATAGACCTGCCGACGCACTATTGTCTAGCGATGCTAGGATCGAGGTCATGTCAGTACACGAACGCAAGGCACGCGAGCGGGCCAACCGCCACCAGCTGATCGTCTCAACGGCCCGCGAACTCGCCGAGACCCACGGCTGGGACGCGGTCACCACACGTCGGCTCGCCGAGCGGATCGAGTACAGCCAGCCCGTGCTCTACAGCCACTTCCGGAGCAGGAACGAGATCGTGGGAGCGGTCGCAATGGAGGGGTTCGCCGAGCTGACGGCCGCGTTGCGGGCCGCGGTGCCGGAGGGGCCGGCCGACCGGGAGGCGGTGACCGCCCTGGCCCACGCCTACACGGACTTCGCCGAGCGCAACCACGCCTTGTACGACGCGATGTTCAGCCTCGACAACGGCCTGCCCTTCGCCGACGAGGCCACGCCCGCCCCCCTGCGCGAGGGGTACCAGGCCCTGCTGGACCCTCTCCAGGACCACGCGGGCTCCGATGCCCCGGGGTTGTTCGTCGAGACGTTCTGGGCCGCGCTGCACGGACTGGTCACCCTCACCCGTGCCGGACGCATGCCCGCCGACCAGGTCCCCCAGCGCCTCGCCCTCCTGATCGACCGCTTCATCCCCCGCTGAGGCCGGTGGGACGCCGCCTGCCACCCCGCCACGGACGCGCAGCACGACCGAGCAGCTCGGCCCGCCCGGGGATCCCGGCCCGGTTCGCCATGCGGTGCCGTGGACCGCGATCAACCTCACCGACTACTACTTCGCCCGCCACGGCCACTACGACATTCCCGAACTGCTGACGAAGAACGGACGGTACGGCACCTTCACCTGTGGGCGGTGCTCGTCCACCTGGTGTCGATCGCCGCCGAACTGCCGTTCATCAACAGCAGCAGCTACGTCGGCCCGCTGGTGCGATCCCTCGGCGGCGCCGACCTGTCCTGGCTCGTCGGGCTGGTCGTGGGCGCGGTGGGGTACTACGCCCGCACCAAGCTGTTCGCCGACCGACGGCCCCGGGCGGTCGCTCCCGGACTGGTCAGGAGCCGACGGCCGCCATGCCCGTCGGGCGTGCGGAGAGCAGCGCCAGGCAGTTGTCCCACAGGGCTTCGAGGTGCTGCGTGTTGTTGTAGAGCTTGGCGAACAGCACCTGGCCCTCGAGCTGAGCGACGACCGACCGGGCAGCGGCATGGGTGTCGCCGACGGTGACCTCCCCGCGCTCCCGGGCTTCGGCGATGACCGTATCGACCATCTCCACCTGGGCGTCGAAGATCTGCTGAAGGCGGGCGCGGATGGGCTCGGTCTGATTGCTCAGTTCCAGGGTGAGGTTGCCGAACATGCATCCGGAGACCGTTCCACAGCTCTGCTGGCCCGCGCGCAGACCGGCCTGGGTCTGCTCGAACAGCCGGCGCAGCCGCGAGAGCGGCTCCCCGTCGTCCTGCAGGGCCCGGGCCCAGTCGCCGCGCTGCGCCTGCCAGTGCTCGTCGAGGACGGCCAGGGCAAGAGCCTCCTTCGACTCGAAGAAGTAGTAGAAGCTGCCCTTGGGAACGTCGGCCGCCTTGCAGATCTCGGCGACACCCAGCGCCGAGTAGCCACGCAGCTCGATGAGCGAGTGCGCGGCGTTGAGGATCTTCTCCTTCGCATCACTGGTGCGTCCCATGGCGGTAAGTGTACGACCGATCGTCTATACCGAGAATCCGCAGCCCCCGGGCGTCCCGCCGGACGCCCGGGGGTCGGCCGGTCCCCCTTGGTCCATGCCGCTGGTGGCAATTAGACGACTGGTCTACTAATCTTTAGCCGATCGGTCGACTATCGACCGCATGCTCAAGGCCGCTGCCTGATCAGTCCGCCGGACGCAAGCCCGTCGCCCGGCCCGGTAGGCACCCGACGGTGCCCTCACACACGGTTCCGACCGACCGCCCCTGTGGCCATGCCACCGGTCCTCTCGATCGCATCAGCGCGGCTGGAAGAACGCGAGCATCTTCCGGCCGGCGTCCGGCGACATCAGGATTTCCTGGACGCTCGCGGACTGCCGACCGGCAGTGCTGGTGCGTTCGAACATCTCGCGTTCGTATTCCCCCACGGCGGCGGGAAAGTCGTCCGGGTGCGCGGCCAGCGCGAGGCCGAGCAAGGCGCCGTCGAGCAGTGCCATGTTGGCGCCCTGCCCCACCGGCGGCATCAGGTGCGCGGCGTCGCCGAGCAGCGTGATGTCCGGTGTCGACGGCCAGGTCAGACCGACCGGAAGCGTGGTGATCGACCGTGGCAGGACCGTGTCGTCGCAGGCGGCGATCAGCGCGGTGAACCGTGCGTCCCAGCCGGTGAACAGGTCGATCAGCCGCGCCCGGGCGGCGGCGGGGTCGTCGAACGGGATGCCACTACGGCCGAACCAGTCCTCGGCGGTGTAGAAGCTGAGGTAGATGCGTACGCGGCCGTCGCCGTTGCGCTGTGCCGAGAGGGATTGTCCGTTGCCGAGCGCCCAGTAATTGCCGCGCCCAACCATCGCCGCGAGATCGGGATGGGTGCGGTCGATCTCGGGAATCCCGAGCTCAACGACGTTTTGGCCGGTGTGCGTTGGTCGGGCGTCGGTGAGCAGGGCGCGGACCCGGGAGTCCGCGCCGTCGGCGCCGACCAACAGGTCATACGTCGTGCTGCTGCCGTCGGCGAAGTGCAGCAGGCCGTCACCGGCGTGCTCGAAGGCGTGCCCCCAACGCACCGCGTGCTCGGGCAGCGAATCCAGCAGCAGATGACGCAGATCGGCACGGTCGACCTCGGGTCGGTCGAGCGGGGCGTCCTCGGGCGTGTCCTCCTGCAGCAGGAGGGTGCCGTCCGGCTCCAGAAGGCGCAGGTCCTGGCCTTCGCGACGGGCCATCGCGCGGAACTGGTCGATCAGACCGGCCTCGTGTATCGCCCGTTGACCGGTCTCGGTGTGCAGGTCGAGCATGCCGCCCTGACCGCGGGCGTCGCGCGACGGTTCGCGTTCGTACACGATGGCGTCGATGCCGTTCACGTGCAGCACACGGGCAAGGGCCAGGCCGCCCAAGCCGGCTCCAACGATGCCGATGGTCATGGTTGCCTCCGATTCACCGGCGGAGCCGGGGCGCGAGCACCGTACGCACGGCCTTGGCCACCTTGCTCGCGGCGGATCCGTCCGCCTCCTCGGGTTCCGGTTCCAGCACGCGCTGGATCTGCAGCAGCAGTTGGTTGGTCGACCGCCAGAGCGGGACGAACATCCCGGCGACCGGCCCGACGCCATGGATCGGGCCGCCGGACAGCTCGGTGACGTTCTTGGCGATCGTGACCGTTGCCGGGTCCCGCAGGATCAGGTGCACCTCTTCGTCGACCAGCCGGATTTCCATCCTGCGCGCGGCGGCTTCCTCCGGGTTCGCGTCCGTGGTCGTCTCCGGGTCCAGTTCGTCGATCTTGGCGGCGACCGCGTCCGGGTCGACTCCGAGTTCGCGCAACACCCTGGCCGCCATGCTGTTCTCCGCCCGCAGCATCGCCTCTAGAAGGTGATGGCTGCCGACCGGTGCGCCACCGGCCAGCGCGCCGGCGGCGGACACGGTGTCCTCCGTGGCAGGTGTGCCGGCCGGCCATGGGCCTGCCGCGGCGTCCGGCGATCCCTCCGCTGAGGCCAGCACCGCGGCACGGATCTTGCTGATCGGACTGATCCGCTCGGCAAGCGCCTTCGCGCCGACGCCCTCACCTTCGCTGACCAGGGCGAGCAGGATGTGTTCCGTACCGATGTAGGTGTGGTGGAGCTGCTGCGCCTCGCGCACGGCGAGGTCCAGCGTCTTCTTCGCGCGCGGCGCGAACGGGATATGGCCGCTCAGCTCCTGCGCGCCGGGCTTGACCACCGCGGCGATATCGGCCCGCGCCGTCTCCTTGTCGTACCCGAGCCGGTGCAGAACCTTCGCCGCCGTGCTGTCCGGCGCGTCGAGCAGCCCCAACAGGATGTGCTCCGTGCCGATGTAGTGGTGCTTGAGCAGCCTCGCCTCCTCCTGAGCCGTGACGACCACCTTGCGGGCTTCCACCGTGAACCTTTCAAATGGCATGTCTCCATGGTCGCAACCCCTGTCAATACACTGTTATTGATAGGGTCACCGTGGCGAAGGGAAGGTGTGATGGAGACACCGTCGGACTGGGAGGACCGGCTCGCGCGCTGGCAGAATGAGCTGGAGCTGTTCGAGCGGCTGGACGAGACACCCTGGGTCACACTGGCCAAGGCGGAGGCCGAGACCGGCGTTTCCCGCTCCGCCCTGCGGTCCTGGTACCGCAACGGCGAGATCCGGTCCCGCCTCGTGGACGGCCCGAACGGGCCGCAGCGCCTGGTCCAACTGGACGCGGTGATCGAGCGCGCCGCCGCGTCACCGCGCATTCAACGCCGGGCGGAACGGGAAGTCAGCCTGGAGGCCCAGGTCACCCTGCTACGGCACCGAGTTGACCAGCTCGAGCTGCGACTGGCCGCGCTGGAGCGGAGGTAAGAGGAACTTGATGCGTATTCAGGCATTCGTCCCGTTGCGCTGAGAAGCGTTTCATGGCCTGCTCCAGCGGCCGTTACGGTCGGATTTATGGAGTGGAATTTTCAGACGGCCGAAAGGCTCGCGGCCGCTTTGCGTGCCGGTGAAGTGACCTCGGCGGAACTGACCGACCAGGCGATCGCCCGTATCGAGCGGGACGACAAGGCGATCAACGCGATCTGTGTGCCGGACTTCGACCGGGCACGGGCCGCCGCGCGCGATGCCGACCAGGCGCGCGCCCGTGGCGAGGACCGGCCGCTGCTCGGCATTCCGGTGACGGTCAAGGAGTCCTACAACATCGCCGGGCTGCCCACGACCTGGGGCATGCCGCCACACCGCGACTTCATGCCGGCCGAGGACGCGGTGCAGGTGTCGCGGCTCAAGGACGCGGGCGCGGTGGTGCTCGGTAAGACCAATGTGCCCTTGGGGCTGCAAGATATCCAGAGCTTCAACGAGATCTACGGCACCACCAACAACCCGTGGGACCACGGCCGCACGCCGGGCGGATCCTCCGGCGGATCGGCGGCGGCCCTGGCGTCCGGATTCGGCGCGCTGTCCATCGGCTCCGACATCGCCGGTTCATTGCGCACCCCCGCGCATTTCTGCGGTGTCTACGCACACAAGCCGACACTCGGGCTGGCGGCCAACCGCGGTATGGTCCCGCCGTCCGCACCGGCCTTGCCGGTCGACCTCGACCTCGCCGTCGTCGGTCCGATGGCCCGCACCGCCCGCGACCTCACACTCCTGCTCGACATCATGGCCGGACCGGATCCGTTGACGCTCGGCGTGGCGCACCACTTGAGGTTGCCGCCCACGCGCCACGAACGGCTCCGCGACTTCCGGGTCTTGATCCTCGACGAACATCCGCTCATTCCAACCGGGTCGGCGGTGCGGGCGGGCGTGAACCGAGTCGCCGACGCGCTTGTCGACGGCGGCGCCCACGTCGAACGGCACAGTCCGCTGCTACCCGATCTGGCCGAGGCCGGGACGCTCTACAGCCAGTTGCTGGTTTCGGGCTCCGTCGCACGTTTTCCCATCGAACCGTACGATCGGCTGCGGTCCCGCGCCGCCGGACTGAGCGCGGACGACCAGAGTCTCGACGCGGCACGGCTGCGCGCCATGGTGTTCAGCCACCCCGACTGGCTCCAGGCGAACAACCGCCGCGAACTGCACCGCCACGGCTGGCGGCAACTGTTCGCCGAGTTCGATGCCGTGGTGTGCCCGATCACGCCCACTCCCGCGTTCCCGCACGACCACGACCCCAATCCGCTGGAACGCCGGATCGACATCGACGGCGTCGACTACCCGTACTTCGACCAGCTCGTCTGGGCAGGTCTGGCCACCATGCCCGGCCTGCCCGCCACCGCCATACCGGCGGGCCGGTCCCCCGAGGGCCTGCCGGTGGGAGTGCAGCTCATCGGCCCGATGTTCGAGGACCGCACCCCGCTGCGGCTGGCCGAACTGCTCGAAGAGAAGATCGGCGGCTTCCAGGCACCGAATTAGGGCGTCCTACCGACTGTCCGTCGAGGGCGAGGGGTAGCCGGTTCACGGCTATGTGCTCCGGCTACCCCGCACACGTGTAACTGAGCTTTCAGTCGGCCACGCTTTTCAGTTGGCCACCCGTAGGTGCCGTCGTTCGGCCAGTTCCTCCGGGCTGACCACGGTCAGAACCGGGGTACCGGGCGGCGCGAACATGGTCACCACAAGCTGCGACTGCGCGTCCGGAAGGTTGTTGGCACCCTGGTAATGGATCACATCTCCCCCGGGCTCGAACAGGGCGTCACCGGCCTTGAGCACCCGGGGCGCCTCCCCCTCCAGCTCGAAGAGGATCTCGCCCTCGGTCACGATGCCGTACAGCGGTCCGGGGTGCCGGTGCGGCGGCGCGCCGGGGTCACCTGGCGCCAGGGTGACCCGGACGGTCCTGGCCTCGGCGCCGGCCGGGATCCGGTCCGCCGCCCCCGGCAGGGTCATGATCACCTCAACGCCATGTGGCAGGTGTGCGTGCTCAGCACTCATGTGTTCCTCCAAACAGGGACTGTCCATAGAAAGGACAAGACGGCCTCCCTGTTTGTGACAGCCCCGCCTCCGCTCTTCGAGAAGTCCGACGAAGGACGAGGCGACGAGGGCGACAGCGCGGTCGTCGTCGTGGGTCAGTTGGCGCAGGACCTCCCGCACGGCGGTCCCCGACAGCTCGACCAGGGCCTGGGCCAGGCGTATCCGGGTCGCGGAGTCCGCGGTGGGGGCGGCGAGTTCGTCGGCCAGTGCGGTCAGGATCCGGGCCCCGCACCCGGGGTCCTGGGACAGCGTTCCCAGGACCTCCGCCGCGTCGACGTCGTTGGAGCCCTCGACCACCATGCCGACGAGGGTCGGCACGGCCGCGGTCACGCCACGCTTGCCCGACGCCAGAGCGGCGTGTCTGCGCACCGCCGGGTCCGGGTCCCCGAGCGCGTCCGCAAGCACCGCGGTCGCGCCCGGGGCCTCGGAGATCTCGGCGATCGTCAGTACCGCGCGCCGCCGGATGTCGACGTCCTCCGAGTGCACGCCGGCGGCCAGCGTCGCCACGCCGTCGCCGCCGGATCGGGCGAGCGCCCAGCGCAGGGCGCCGGCGACAACGGGGTCGGATTCGGCCAGGACCGCTCCGGCCAGCAGTTCGGCGGGGACCGGCACGTCCCCCGGCCGGGCCAGGACCGCCTGCTGCCTGCGCGCGGCGCTGGTCGACTTGAGCCCCTGCATGAGTTCGACGATGCGCAGGACGTCCTGCCAGCCGGTGGGCGCCGACGCATCGATCGCGCGGAGCCGTTCGAGCAGCTCCGCTTCCCGTGCCAAGCGGTCTTCCGTCCATTGGATGAGGTCGCTGACCAGGGCGGACGGGATGAAGGCCGGGTCGTCCAGCGCGCGCCCGATCTGCTTGAGCGAGAGCCCTAGGGACCGCAGGCTCTCCACGTGGAAGATCCTGCGGACGTCCTCGGCGGAGTACTCGCGGTAGCCGCCGACGGTGCGACCGGTCGGGCGCACCAGCCCGAGGGCGTCGTAGTGCCGGAGCATCCGGGCGCTCACCCCCGAGTGACGGGCCACCTCGCCGATCAGCAATCCGCGATCTCCGCAGTCTTCGCGGACGCCGTAGCCTCCGCGGCAGCGGCTCGTTCCGGGCCGAGTGTGACGACTCGCTTCGCCTCGTCGATGGCCGCGTCGAAGCCGGTTTCCGGGTTCTGCCGGAGCAGCTCGGTGGCGCGGGCGTGCGTGGCCACCGCCGGGTCTTCGTCCGCCGCGGCCCGCTCCAGGGCGCGGTCTGTCACATCGCCGAGGTCGACCAGGGCCCGGCTCAGGCTCAGCCGCACCTCGCGGTCGCCGCGGCCGAGCTGCGTGGCCAGTTCGTCGGCCAGGTCCTCCTTCTCGTCCTCGGGTACGAGGACGACCGCGACGCGCCACGCGGTCCGCGCGATCTCGTCGTCGGTGTCGCGCAGCAGGTCGCGGGTGATCCAGGCCCATGCGCCCTTGTCGCCGATCTTGGAGAGCGTGTGCAACGCCTGGCTGCGGGCCTGAGTGCGCTCAGCGTGGAGTTCCAGGCGGATCCGGGGCAGGGTGATCTCCGGCGAGAGGCGGGTCAGCGCCCAGGACAGCATGTCCCGTACGAAGAAGTCCGGCTCGACCGCGCACCGCTCGACGAGCGGCTCCAGGAAACCGGGGTCGGGGTTCGAGCCGACCGCCAGGGCCGCCTGAAGCCGGACCGACGAGTCGTCGGCGCTCAGGGCGTTGGCCACGCGGGTGTTCTGCGGGGTTCCGATGGTTGTGTTGATCGGGGCCACCTCCTGCACCCAGGACACACGTTATCACCGTGTCAAGGTCAAGCCCGTGACCGGCGGATCGGAAGATCCGCTGGTCACGGGCCGATGCCGGTGCACCCTGTGGAACAGCGCTCAGTCGCGCGATGCCGATGCGGCGGACCGGTTCGCGGAGCCGTTGATCACGAACTGCGAGCCGGGCTCCTTCATCACGTCGCCCTCGGCCGAGTTGGTGATCGTCACGTTCGTCAGCGTGGCGCTGCCGCGCGCCCCGCTCATCGCGAGGATCCCGGACCCGTTGTTGGACTTGTCGACGGTGACGTTCTCGATCCGGACGCCGGGCATCGCGCCGCCGCCCGTCTTGAACTGGATGCCGTCGTAGGTGGAGTCGTGGATGTCGGTGTCGCGGATCGTGACCCCCGGGATGTCCTGCCCTTGGGCGAACAGGGTGATCGCGCCGAACTCCTGGGCCTCGCCCCAGAACGCGCCGCCCGTGCGGTACAGGCCGTTGTTGGCGATGAGCGTCTGGCCCGAGAAGGGCAGCGGGTCGTGGTCCGTGGCCAGCATGATCCCCGGGTAGTTCATGGTGTCGGAGATCAGGTTGTTCTCGATCGTGTTGCCGTAGCCGCCGTAGACCGCGATGCCGTTGGCCCGCCAGGGCAGTTGGATGGTGTTGTTGCGGAAGTGGTTGTCGTGGCCGATGTCCGTCGAGGTGTCCTTCACGTACTTGTTGGCCCAGACGGCGAGCGAGTCGTCGCCGGTGTTGCGGAAGGAGGAGTTGTATACGGTCGAATTGCGGGTGCCGTTGGTGAAGTTGACGCCGTCGGCGTAGGTGTTGCGGATCCGTACGCCGCTGAATTCGAGGCCGTCACCGGGCCCCCACAGCTCGGGGATGTTGGAGTAGTCGCGGCCGACCCAGGCGCCGACGTTGGCGTGCTCGAGCCACACGTTGGTGATCTTGGTGTTCTTGCCGAAGCGGCCATTGAGCCCGACACCGCCCTCGGCGCCGCCGTCGCCGCCGCGGATGGTGCCGGAGCCGAAGACGGCGATGTCGGAGATCTTGGTGTTGTCGTCGATGTCGAAGCCGAAGTTGCCCTCGTGGGGGTGGTTGATGCCGCCCGCTTCCTGGGGCGGGATGAGCGAGTAGAGCTGCGAGTGCCACATCCCGGCACCGCGGATGGTGACGTCCCGGATGCCCATCTGGTTGTACTGGCCGTGATCCTGCGGGTCGTCGGTCAGGATCTTCTTCTCCTGGCGCCACTGGCCCGCGGGGATCCACACGCAGGGGATCTGACCTTCCTGGTCCGCCGTGACGGCGCGCTGGATGGCGTCCGCGTCGTCGATGCCGTCGTTGGGCACGGCCCCGTAGTCGGTGATGGAGACGCAGTCGGCGGGCTTGGTGGCCGGTGCCGCCACCTGCTCCAGGTCGACCAGGTCGATGATGTAGAAGGCCGCGTCGTCACCGGTATCCCGCTGGAGCCGGAACTTGGTACCCACCGGGTAGGAGTCGGTGAGCAGCGCGTGGGACTCGTCGAACAGCCGCCGGGCGTCGCCGCCGGGCCGATTGGTCAGGCCCTCGGGGTCGTCGGTCGTGCCGTAGAGCCAACTGTGCTTGGAGGACAGGGTGAGTTTGCGGACGAACTTCCCGTCCGCGTAGAGGCTGATGGTCGCCTCCTTGCCGCCACCGGCTGCCGCGTCCGGGATGGAGTTGCGGACGACGATCGAGTTGGACGGTGTGGTGGAGGTGAACTCCACGTACTGACCGGTGGTGTCGAGCCGGACCGATGCACGCCCGGAGGACTCGGTGGCGAAGTTGGTGTGCCCGAAGGTGCGCTTGGCGTCCGCCTTCAGCAGGGTCCCGTCGTACCGGCCGTCCTCCGCCTCGTACTCGGTGTACGGCACGGCGGCGCCACGTCCGACGACGAGGGAGCGGGCGAAGGTGTTGTTGTCCTCGTTGGTCTCGGCGACGGTGCCGGTGGCGTCGGCCGTCGCGGCGAGCGTCGCTCCCCCGTTGGTGGCGGTCCAGTCGCCGCCGATGGCCACGGTGGCCGTACCACCGGCCGGGACGGTGCCCGCCGTGCCGTTCAGCGTGGTCTCGCCGACGGTGAGCCGGGTGACCGATCCGGCGGGCACCGCGCTCGTGCCCCTGTTGTGCACCGCGACGGTGAAGGTGACCTTGGCGCCCACGGCCGGGCTGGAGGGGTTGGTGGTGATGCCGGTGACCTCCAGGTCCGGTCCGGGGGCCTGGCCGACGACCAGCTTCGAGGCGGCGTTGCGGCTGTTGTTGGTGTTGTCGAGCTCAGGGACCGTGTCGGTCGGATCGACGACGGCGGAGACGGTGTAGCTGCCCATGGCCCGCTTGCCGACCTTGACCGGCACCTTCAACGACGCGCCCGCGGCGAGAGCGTCGACGGCGCCGCTGCCGGCGACCGTGCCCTCGAGGCTGACGTTCACCGTGGTCGCGGGCGCGGCGACCGTCCCGGCGTTGCGGACCGTCGCCTCGACGGTGACCGCGTCCGTCTCGGAGGGCGACTGGGGCGACCAGGAGAGATCGGTGACGGTCAGGTCGGGGGCGGGTGCGGCCGCGCCGACGACCTCGAACTCGGCGACCTGTCCGCCGCCGGCGCCGGTGTTTCCGGAGAACTGCAGCCGTACGTCCGCGTACCGGCCCGTGACCGGGATGGTCACCGTGTTCTTGTTCTGCGACGGGCTGAAGGTGTAGTCGGCCCGATCCTTCAGCAAGGTGAAACCGGACTCCCCGGCCGGCCGTCCCAGCACCTGAATGCTCTGCGACCGGGTGCTCCACACCGGATCGGGGTTCAGCTTGACGACGACGCCGGTCAGATCGGCGTCGGCGCCGAGCTTCGCGGTGAGCGTCGCGGACTGGCCGCTCGCCTCCCAGTAGGTGGCGGTGCTGCCGTCGTTGGCGTTGCTCGCGATGTAGTTCTGGGTGGTCGACGACGCCTCGATCGGCTTGCGCAGGGCCAGGTTGGTGCCCGCGGGCGGGTCCTCGGGGTTCTCCCCGCCGGCCTTCCCGCGCACCTCCACCTCGGAGAGCTGGACGGCGTTCCAGCCCGTGTTGCCGGTCACCTGGACGCGCACGTACCGCGCGTCGGCCGTGACATCGAGCGCCACGGTGTTGCCGGACGACGGCGAGAAGTCCTCGCGCGCGTCGGCGGCCACGGTGGTGAAGTTCTGGCCGTCGGCGCTGGCCTGGACTCTCACGCCCTCGGTGCGGGACTCCCACGACGCGGGGAGTTTCAGTACCACCTCGTCGATATCCGCCTTGCTCCCGAGGTCGACCTGCACCCACTGCGGGAACGAGCCCGCGGGGCCCTCCCAGTAGGAGGACTGGCTGCCGTCGGTGACATTGCTCGCCGGGTAGGAGCCGTGTGCCCCACTGGCCGTCACCGGCCTGCCCAGCGCCAGGTTCGTTCCCTCTGCGGCATGGGCTGCCACGGGCAGCAGCCCGACCGTGAGCAGACCCGCCGTCACAAGCCCGGCGGCTAACCGCCGACCGTGATGTCTTCTTCTCATGAGGCCCTCTCGATCTCTTCCCCTGAGCGCTCGCAACCGGCCCCGCCACCCGCCGCCCACCGACGCGCAGGATTTCTCGGGGCAGGGAGCACGCAGGCATGAGGGAGCGGTGCGCCTGGTGGACGATGACGGTGTTCAGCGGGCCCGGACGATGTCGCGGTGAAGAAGCCGAGCCAGCCGCAGTGCAAGAGTTGAGTAATTTCGTCTATCTTTTGCAGTGCCGTGACGACAGATTTCTACTGCCCATCGACTTTGTCAACGGCCTGGTACACCGCAGTACTTGGCGACGGAGCGCTTCAGTTGGCCACTGAGTGCCTCGGTTGGTGAGCGCCGCGTCTTCCCCGGAGGCGGCGACTACTCCTGCCACGTCCCGTCGCGCATGATGGTTCTCCCGCGCAGCTCCTGCTCGCCGCGCCAGGCGAGCACCGTCTTCGGCACCACGCGGACGTACAGAAAGGGGCCCTCCTCCGTGCGAGGATCCCACCCGAACTTGGCGGTGAACGCCTCGGCCGCGTCTGCGGGGACCTCCTGATCCGGGAAGCACTCCGCCTCCCCTTGGAGAAGCACCACATCGAAGGTGTCCGGCAGTGCCAGGCGTACGCGCGGCTCCTCGCGGACGTTCCGCGCCGTCACCGAAGTGGCGCTGGTGCACATCCAAACGGCCTGCCCATCCCACAGGAACCACAGCGGCACCTGGTGCGGTCCGCGCTCAGGATGCCCCGTCGACACCCATACATCCCGCTCGGCGACGAGCCGGTCCAGTGTGTCGCGCCGTCGCTCCGCCGCCTGGCGGCGAACGCTTCCCGTGGTCCGCATGGGAGCCGACCCTAGCCAGCGGGCTCACCGTGCGCATGAGGCGCGGGACCTACTACCAGCGACCGGTGGGTGGGCCGAGATTCGGCAAGGTCGACGTCGATGTCGGATTCCTGCCGGAAAGGGCCACCCGGCAGTGTTTGGCTACCCGCATGACCGCCACGCAGCAGGCCAAAGCCCGCCTCTTCCGCTCCCTGCACACCCTCGCCGGGCCCCTCACGCTCGCCAACGCCTGGGACGTCGCAAGCGCTCGCGTCATCGAATCCGCGGGCGCCCCCGCGATCGCCACCACCAGCGCCGGCGTCGCCTGGTCGCTGGGCTCCCCGGACGGCGACGCGCTCGTCCGCGACCAGGCACTGGAGACGATCTCCCGCATCACCGCAGCGGTCGCGGTTCCGGTCACCGCCGACATCGAGGGCGGGTACGGGCAGGACGCGGCCGACGTCGCCGGGACCATCACCGGGGTGCTCGCGGCGGGCGCCGTCGGCGTCAACATCGAAGACGGCACCAGGCCCCCGGGCGAGCTCGCCACGCGGCTGGCGGTCGCCCGGCGGACCGCTGACCGGGCGGGGGCGGACCTCTTCCTCAACGCCCGTATCGACACGTACCTGTTGGGGCTCGGGAACCCGGACACCCGACTTGAGGAGACCCTGTCCCGGGCGCACATGTATGTCGACGCCGGTGCGGACGGCATCTTCGTCCCCGGTGTCACCGACACCACCACCATCGCGGCGCTGGCCAAAGACATCTCGGGACCGCTGAACGTCATGGCCGGCCCCGGCGCCCCGACCGTCGCCGAGCTGGGCACCCTCGGCGTGGCCCGCGTCAGCCTGGGCTCCGGCGTGGCGCAGGCCGCGTACGCTGCCGCTCGCCGCGCGGCGCGGGAACTCTTCGACACCGGTGACTACGGCTCCCTCCTCGGCGCGATCCCCTTCCCGGAACTCAACGGGCTGCTCTCCGAACCCCGGGGTGCCCTCTCATGAGGTGGGTTGCGCCTGCGCGATCACGGCAGGCGGCCTCCGGGGCGTCGAGGAAACCGGCCACGCCACGTCGTCGATCGCGAGCCACGGCGCCACGGCCACGGCCGTGGGGGTGAGCCCGGTGAACGCCTTGACCTCGCGGTGGAGATGGGACTGGTCGACGTAGCCGCTCTCGGTGGCAACGTCGGCGGCGGCGTGACCCGCCGCGAGAAGGTGGGCCGCGTGGTTGAACCGCACCAGTCGAGCGGCGCGTTTGGGTGTGATGCCGAGCTGGGAGCGGAAGCGGGCGGACAGGCGCTTGCGGCTCCAGCCGACCTCCTCCGCCAGGCGCTCGACCCGCACCCGCCCCCGGCCGGTGAGCGTCCGCCGCCAGGCGTGGGCGACCTCCGGGGCGACGGGTGGGCGCCTGCCCAGCCATCGGCCGAGGATGTCCACCGCGATCGCGCACCGCTCGTCCCACGACGTGGCGGCACACAGCCTGTCCTCGGCTCGCTCGGCGTCGGGGCCCCAGACATCATCGAGGGATTCCACCGTCCCGCTGAGCTCGGCCGACGGGCGGAACACCGCGGCCGCCGCGACCGGCTCCAGCCGGATCTGGAGGCACTCGCCCACCCGGCCGCCTGCCCGCAGCTCGCCGGGGTGGAGCCCGACGACGACACTGCCGCGCCCATGCCGGCCGTGTGCGTCGTAGACGAGGCCCTCGCCCTCGCTCAGGTCGAGCAGCAGGGTGACGGACGGGTGCGCCACCATGGCGATTGTCCACCGCCGCGGGGACACGTTGGCGGAACCCGGCCATGCTGCCCCCCGGCAGCCGACCGGACGGACGCGGGACCGCGACGCCCACCGCTGACCAGTCGAATGGTGTCCCCGCCGACATCACGCGACCAGTCCAGGTCTCAGGGCGTCACGGGCGGGGTGTCAACGCCCGTCGCCGCGAAGCCCAGCAGCAGGGTGCCGGTCGCCTCGGGCTCCTCGATCATGGGCACATGCCCGACGCCGGGCAGCAGCTCGACCCGCGCGTTCGGCACCGCGTCGTACTGGTGCGCCGATGAGGGCTCCCAGCGGGGGTCGGCAGTACCGAAGACCACCAGTACGGGGAGGTCGATGGCGGCGAGACGCTCGGGCACACTCCGCTCGGTGATGTACGCGGCGTTCCGGCGCAGCACGGTCCTGAGCGCCGGGTAGGTGATCCTCCGTATGTCGGCGACCACGTCGTCCGGCACCTCCACCGGGCGAGCGCACGCCGCCCCGATTCCCCTGCGGATCGTCGCGTCCGAACGCCTCGGCCACAGCAGCGGGCCGAGGGGCGGGGCCAACAGCACCCGAAGGAGGAGCGGCTGCGGCAGGAGGGCGTCGAGACTCGGGCCGCTGCTGATCAGCGTGAGCGATCTCACCAGGTCGGGGCGGTGTTCGGCAAGCGCGGTGGCCACGTAGCCGCCGCTGGAGTGCCCGGCCACGGCCACGGAACGGAGGCCGAGGCCGTCGAACAGCGCCGCCACCTGACCCGCCTGCGCGGGCACGTCATAGGACGCCGCGGGCGGGGACTGGCCGCAGCCCGGAAGGTCGACCCGAACGACGTGATGGTGGCGGGCGAGCGCCGGGACCACCGGGCCCCAGAAGCCGCCCGAGGCCCCCGATCCGTGGATGAGCAACAGGGGCGGTGCCTGCCGAGGGCCGTCGTGGACCACATGCATCCCGCGCGAGAGCTCAACGCTGTGTTCGCTCATGCGGGGATGGTGCGTGGGCCGCCGACCGTCGGTCTTGTACATATGTCGTCGTGGCGGTGACGATCGCGATGGCCGTGGTCAGCAGCCAGGCGGGCGGACGGCGCCGGGCGGGCTCGGCGGGGGTGACGAGGACGGTGTCGGGCCTGGCCGCCGTCGGGGCCGATTCCGGACCGGCGGGGGCCGCGGTGGAGTGGTGTGCGAGGTCGACCATGGTGCGCGCCGCGTGCTCGGCCTCGGTCAGTGTTCCGGCGAGAACCGTGGGGCATTCCTCGGGCCGGCGCCCGGTCCGGCCGCCCTCTCCTCCAGCCATCCGCTCAGCCGGGCCGCCGTCGGGCGCCCGGCCGGGTCCTTGGCCGGACGCGCGGTGAGCAGTGGCTCCAGCTCCGGGGGGACGCCTTCGAGGTCGGGTTCCTGGTCGGGTTCCTCGTGGACCACTCGGTAGAGCAGGGTGGCCGCGGGTGTCTGTTCCCCCGCGCGCGAGAAGGGGCCATGTCCGGTCGCGAGGCGGTAGGCGGCCAGCAGGGCGAGCGCGATCGGAACAGCAGATACAGGGCGGCCCCGGCCCGCCGCATCATGGCCGTCACCCGCCGCCGAGCCGGCGAGATCACCGTCCTCACCCACGCCGCACAAACCATCACCGCGGCCGTCACGCGGTTGCTGCCGATGCACTGGCCGCCCCACCTGGGGAGGTGAAGGAATCACGCCCGTGCGCGCCGCGGCGGGCGAGGGTGAACTTTTTTGGATATCCGCGTGACGTAATCCGTCACGCCGCACCTCGTCCGTTCATGCGCGCCAGATCTGCGGGTGTTACGCCTTCGTGATCTGCGGGGTGCCGGATCGCCCGGCTGTGACCTGGAGCAATGCAGGATTCCATCATTGACGAGTGGAAAAGCGCTCATTAGCGTCCGCCTCATGACCCACCAAGCACTCGTGGACACCATTGATGACCTGGACCGTTGCGTGATCGCGGCGCTCCAGCTCAATGGTCGTGCGCCGTGGTGCGCGGTGGCCCGTTGGGTGGGTACGAGCGAGACGACCGCCCAGCGGCGCTACAAGGCTCTGCGCGAGCGGGGACTGCTGCGGGTCGTCGGCACGCTGGAGCTGGACCGCACCCGGGAGGGCTCGTCCATGCTCGTCCGGGTGCAGGCCAGGCCCGGTCGCGGGCTGGACCTCGCGGACCAGCTCGCCGTCAGCCCGGATGTGCGCTTCCTGGCCGTCGTCACCGGCGCGGCCGATCTCATCGTCGATTTCGTTGCCCGTGACAACGAGGAGATGATGCGGATGCTCTTCACCGACCTGCCCGGGGCCGACCTGATCAGCAGCACCGAGGCGGTCGCCGTCATCCGTGCGTTCACCTCCGCGTCGATGTGGGACACCGGGCTGCTGCCCGCCGAGGCGGCCGCGGACCTGCGGCCCGCTTCCCTCGCGTCGTCGTGCGACCGCGACGACTGGGACGAGGCGCCAAAAGCGCTGACCGGTCTGGAGCAGGAGGTCGCGGCGGCTCTCAAGGAAGATGGCCGGGCCCAGATCAGCGCCCTGGCCCGGCGCCTGGGCCACACCGAGGCGGGCGTCGCACGGGCCATGGAACGTCTCATATCCCGTGGCATCCTGCAGTTCCGGACTCTGGTCGAACCGGGCCTGCTCGGGTACGACGCCGAGTTCATGGTGTGGCTGTCGATCGAGCCCGACCGGCTCGAAGCCGCGGGGCGGCAGCTCGCGCGCCATCCGGGAACCAAGTTCCTGTGCGCGGCGACCGGGCGTTTCAACCTCGTCGGACACATGGTTCTGCCCCGTCGCACCGATCTGCTCCGCTACACCAGTGAGGTCATCGGGACGCTGCCCGGGCTGATCGCCTCCGATGTGACGTTGCACCTCGCCACCCTCAAGTACTCCTGGCACCGGATGGTCCGCACCGTCTGAGCCCCCGGCCGGCCGCCGGGCACACCGCGCGATAGCGGCCCGGCCATACCCTCATCCGCCCCCTTCCGCCCCCTTCCGCCCCCTTCCGCCCTCTTCCGCCCTCTTCCGCCCTCTTCCGCTCCGATCCTTGTGGAGATCACCATGCCCACAGACGACTTCGGCCTGCCCTCGGAGAGCTGGCGCTGGCCCGAACACACCTGGCGCGGCCACGTCGACGCGGTCCGCGCCGGGCGGCGGCTGGTCCCCGACCGGTGGCCCGGCGGTGCCCGCGTCGCGGTCGCCCTCTCCTTCGACGCCGACCACGAGACGATCCCGCTGCGCGACGGCGGGACCAGCCCCGGCCTGCTCGCCCAGGGCGAGTACGGGGCCCGCGCCGGCTCCCCGCGGATCCTGGACCTCCTCGCCCGCTACGGCGTCCCCGCGACCTTCTTCATGCCGGCCGTCTCCGCCCTCGTCCACCCCGAGGAGGCCCGCGCCTACACCCGTGACGGGCATGAACTTGCCGTCCACGGCTGGATCCACGAGCGCAACATGCTGCTGGGCCGCGACGACGAGCGGGACCTCACGGCGCGGGCCCTGGACACCCTCACCACGCTGACCGGCCGGCGCCCGGTCGGCATCCGCACCCCGTCCTGGGACTTCTCGGACTCGACCCTCGACATCATGATCGAGCTGGGCTTCGCCTACGACTCCTCGCTCATGGCCGACGACGAGCCGTACGAGATCGTCGCCGACGGCCGGCCCACCGGCCTGGTGGAGATCCCCGTCGACTGGATCCGGGACGACGCCCCGTACTTCACCATGGACCGCTACGGCTCCGCCCGCCCCCACAGCCGTCCGCGCGACGTACGGGAGATCTGGACCGACGAGTTCGACGCCGCCTACCGGGACGGCGGCGTCTTCCAGCTCACCCTGCACCCGCACGTCATCGGCCACCGCTCGCGCCTGGTGGCGCTGCGGGAGCTTCTCGACCACATCGCCGCTCACCCCGGCGTCTGGTACGCCACGCACGCCCAGCTCGCCGACACGGCCCGCGACGTGCTGCACGGCCGGACCACAGCCGGCTCCGCCGCCGACACTCCGGAGCACACACCATGAACACCGGATCCGCCACGCCCACCGGCCCCCTGCGCCAGGACGGCGCCGCCCCCGCCACGACCCGGCTCAGCGGCGCCCAGCGCAAGGCCATCGTCGCCGGCACCATCGGCAACACCGTCGAATGGGTCGACTGGGCCCTGTACTCCATCTTCGCCAAGATCATCGCCGATGAGTTCTTCCCGAAGAGCGACGGCCCGGTGGCCCTGCTGTCCACGCTCGCCGTCTTCGCCGTCGGGTTCGTGATGCGCCCGGTCGGTGCCGCCGTTCTCGGCGCCTACGCCGACCGCCACGGACGTAAGAAGGGCATGACCCTCACGGTCGGCCTGATGGCGGCCGCCGGTTTCGTCATCGCGATCACCCCCTCCTACGAGACCATCGGCATCGGCTCGCCGCTGCTTCTGCTGGTCGCCCGGCTGGTGCAGGGCTTCTCCGCCGGTGGCGAGTTCGGCTCGTCCTCCGCGTTCCTCGTCGAGTCGGCGGCCCGTGGCAGGCGCGCCTTCGCCGGGTCCTGGCAGCAGGTGTCGGTCGCCGGCGGCGTGCTCGTCGCCTCCCTCCTGGGCACACTCGCCACCTCGGCACTGAGCGAGGACGCCCTGCACGCCTGGGGCTGGCGGGTGGCGTTCATCGTCGGCGGCCTGCTCGGACTGGTCGGCCTCTGGCTGCGGGTCTCGGTGGCGGACACCGACTCCTTCGCCCAGGTGCGGGGCTCCGGCCGCACCCGCACCAATCCCGTCAAGGCCATGTTCGTGGAGCACCCCGGGGCCGCCCTGCGCGTCGCCGGCATCACGGTGGCGGGCACCCTCACCTACTACATCTGGGTCAACTACCTTCCCACGTACGCGAATCTGACCACCGGCATCCCGCTGAAGACCGCGCTGCTGTCCCAGACGCTGTGCCTGGTCGTCTTCGTCATCGCGCTGCCACTTGTGGGCGTGGTCTCGGACCGGCTGGGACGCAAGCCGACCATGGCGGGGTTCGCGGGCGGCTTCGTCATCCTGGCCTGGCCCCTGCTGCACCTGCTGAGCAACAGTTTCCTCAGCCTGTTCCTGGTCCAGCTCGTCGGCATGCTGCTGATCCTCGGCTACTCCGCCAACTGCGCCGTCATCATGGCCGAGCAGTTCCCCCCGGAGGTGCGTGCCACCGGTATCGCCCTGCCGTACGCCCTGGCCGTCGCGCTCTTCGGCGGCACCGCGCCCTATCTGACGACGTGGATGCACGAGAGCGGCCACAGCGACCTGCTGTGGATCTACGTATCGGCGGCCTCACTGATCTCCCTCGTGGTCTACCTCACGATGCCGGAGACCAAGGACAAGGAGTTCAACTGATGACCCACGTCCTCGTCACCGGCGCCGCGGGCGGCATCGGCGGGGCGATCGCCGAGGAGTTCGCCGCCCAGGGCGCGTTCCTCACCCTCGTCGACCGCGACCTCGCCCCGCTCCAGCGGACCGGGGCACAGCAGGGAAGCCGTACCGCCGCACGGGCCGCGGACCTGACCGACCCCGACGCGCCCGCCGCCCTCGTCGAGGCGGCCTGGGCGGAGCACGGCCCCATCGACATCCTCGTCAACGCCGCGGGCGTCTACCCCTCCCTCGACATGGCCGACGTGGACGCGTCGGCCTGGGACCGGCTGTTCGCCGTCAACCTGCGCGCCCCGGTCCTGGCCACCGCCGCGTTCGCCCGGCTCGCCATCCGCCATGGGCGGCCCGGTGCGGTCGTCAACATCTCCTCCGGCTCCGCGCTGCGCGCCCGCCCCGGCGGAGGCCCGTACGCGAGCTCGAAGGCCGCCCTGGAGATGGCCACCCGCGCCACCGCGCTGGAACTGGGCACACACGGCATCCGCGTCAACGCGGTCAGCCCCGGTTTCATCCCGGTGGACAGCGACTGCAACCCCGTCTCCGCCCAGTACGCCGAGGCCATCGGCACCAACCCACTGGGCCGCCCGGGAACACCACAGGACATCGCCCGGGCGGTGCGCTGGCTCACCGGCCCCGACGCCTCCTGGATCACCGGCGAGGTGGTGCGGGTGGACGGCGGATCCAGCACGGGCGCCCTGCACCTGCCCCGGATCTGGCAGCCCGACGACACCCGCGCCACTGCGCCCGCCCCGGTGCCGGCGACCGCGACCACCGCGGCCACGACCACCGCGACCGCGACCACCGCGGCCACGACCGCCACGACCACCGCGACCGCGAGCACCGCAGCCACGACCACGGAAGAAGGACGAACCACCCGATGAACGACGCCCAGCCGGTCAGGCCCGGATACACCGTCGTCGGCGCGGGAGCGATCGGCGGCACCCTCGCCTTCGCCCTCGCCCGGGCCGGCCACCCGGTCACCGTCGTGGACACCGACCGCGCCCATGTGGACGCCATCCGCACCCGCGGACTCGTCGTCGCCCGCGGCGGCACCCGCGAGAGCGTGCCGGTCACCGCCACGACCCCGGAGGAGTTCACCGGTGGCCTCACTCGCGTCCTGCTGGCCGTGAAGGCGCAGGCCACCGGCACCGCGCTGGACTGGATCGCGCCCCGCCTGGCCCCGGACGGCTACGTCGTCTCCCTGCAGAACGGCTTCAACGAGTCCCTGATCGCCGAGCGTCTGGGGGCCGCCCGCACCGTCGCGGCCTTCGTGAACATCTTCGCCGACGTCATCGAACCGGGCGTCATCCTGGACGGCGGCGCCGGAGCCCTCGTCATCGGCGAGCCCGACGGCGCGCCGGTCAGCCCGAGGGTCCGGGACCTGGTGGCCCATCTGCACAGTTGGGGCCCGGCCGTGGCCAGCGACAACGTCGAGGGATACCTGTGGGCCAAGGCCGGGTTCGGCGCCATGCTCGCCGCCACCGCCCTCGCGGACGCCCCCATGGCCGACCTCATCGACCGGCACCGCCCCGCCATGGCCGCGCTCACCGGCGAGATCTTCGCCGTATCCGACCGCCTCGGCGTCACACTGGAAGCGTTCGACGCCTTCGAGCCGCACCCCTTCCGGCACGGGACGGACCCGGCCGCCCAGAACGCCGCCTTCGACCGTCTCACCGCATGGCTGCGCACCCAGACGAAGGACCGCAGCGGTATCTGGCGCGACCTCGCCGTGCGCCACCGGCCCGTGGAAGCCCCCACGCACTACACCGAGGTCTTCCACCACGCGGCGCGCGAAGGCCTGCCCACCACTCTGCTGCACACGGTCGTGACCGGCCTGCGCCAACTGGAGGGTGCCGCGCAGGACATGTCGGAGTCGCGGCTGGACGAACTGGACCGCCTGGCCCAGCCCCCCGCGCCCTCGCTCCCGCTCGGCTCCGAACAGGCCGAAGCGGTGCGGCAATGGCTCGACGCCCACCGCGAGGACATGGTCGCCGACCTCGCCGCCTACACCTCCCAGGGCAGCGCCAGCGACGACCCGGACGCCCTGGACAGTTGCCTCGGCTGGCTGCGCGACTGGCTCGACCGGCGCCTCGGCGCACCGGACGCCGAGGAGACCCTCGCGCGCGAGGAGGCCGGGGACATCCTCGTCCGCCGCTACCCCGCCCGGGACACCACCACCGAGGACAACCGCCCCGTCCTTCTCCTCGGGCACTACGACACCGTCTGGCCGACCGGCACCCTGGACACCTGGCCCTTCCGGCGGGACGGCGACCACATCAGCGGCCCCGGCGTCTTCGACATGAAGGCCGGCCTCGTCCAGGCGGTGTGGGCACTGCGCGCCCTCGACTCACTCGACCTGCCGCGCCCGGCCTGCACCTTGATGCTCAACGGCGACGAGGAAACCGGCAGTCTCGCCTCCCGCGACGCCATCGTCGACGAGGCACGCGACAGCCGCCTCGCCATGGTCTTCGAGGCCGCCGCCGACGGCGCGATCAAGACAGCCCGCAAGGGCGTCGGACTCTTCACCGTCACGGTCACCGGCATCGAGGCCCACGCCGGTCTGGACCCCACCGCCGGAGCCAGCGCCGTGGACGAACTCGCCCACCAGATCCTGCGTCTGACGGACCTGCGCGCCCCGGACGCGGGCACCTCGCTGAACGTGGGCGTGGTGGCGGGAGGCACCCGCAGCAACGTCACGGCGGGGCACGCCGTCGGCCGTATCGACGTCCGCGTCGCCACCGCCGCCGAACAACAGCGCCTCGGAGACGCCCTCGCCGCGGTGCGTCCCGTCGACCCACGGACCTGCGTGGAGGTCACCGGAGGCTGGAACCGCCCGGTCTTCGAGCGCACGGAAGGGGTCGCCGCACTCGCCGAGCTGGCGCGCCGGTGCGCCGCACTGCTCGGACACGACCTGCCCGAGGCGTCGGTCGGCGGAGCCAGCGACGGCAACTTCGTCGTGGCCGAGGGCACGCCGGTCCTGGACGGTATCGGCGCGGTGGGCTCGGGCGCACACGCCCGCTCGGAGAACACGTCGGTGCAGGGCATGGTCATCCGTGCGGCGCTGGCCGCCACCGTGCTGGCGGCGCTGGCCATGCGATGACCCCCTGCCCTGTCATACGTGACCACTTCCCGAGGCCCGGCAGGACACCGAACCGCGTGCCTTACAATTCCCCGGCCACTGGCGAAAAATGAGCGGTCGAACGCATGGGCCGCAGGGGCGAGGAGGAATCGCGATGGCAACGGGGGGATGGGGTCCGCCGAACGGCCCCGGGCAGGGCGGCAATCACTGGGGGCCGCCGCCGGCACCCGGTCCGTACGGGCCCACGCCGACACCGGATCCGTACGGGCCGCCACCGGCACCGGATCCGTACGGGCCGCCACCGAACCCCTACGGGACCCCGCCGCCCGGGCCCTACCGCCCGGCGCCCAGGAACCGGCGCCGGTACCGGCGGGTGCCCTTCCTCGTCCTGATCGTCCCCCTGCTCCGCTCGGTGCACCGGGCCGCGCGCAGGGTGTTCGACCAGGACGGCGGCGGGCGTGTCCACGATCCCGTGGTCACCCGCGTCCAGGTCATCCGCACGGTGCTCGGCATCCTCGCGACGCTCGCGCTCTACTACATGTACGGGGCGGACAACGGCCTGGGGGACCAGGCCGGCGAGGGTGTCGCCCAGCTCCTGCTGACCCCGGTCCTGCTCATCATCGCCGGACCGGTGGTGATCACCGCCTTCATCCGCTACGCGCCCGCGGAGCGGCGGCGGCTGCTGCGCTCCCGGCTCGGCGTCCCGGCCAAGACCGTCGGCTGGTACATCCTGGTCGTGGCCGGCCTCCTCGGCACGGCGTGGGTGATCTCGGGCACCACGCTGCTGCACGGGCTGCACGGGGTGTGGCTATTCGTGGCCGCCGTCCCCGCGCTCGCGTTCGTGCTGTGGGGGCTGCCGTTCTTCTTCGTGGCCTCGGCCTACGTCGCCCGCTCCGCCTTCAACACCGCCTATGTGCATGCCGCGCTGCCGGCCGTGCTCACCGTGGTGATGGTCTGGATCGTCGCCATCCTCAACGCGACCGGGAGCGGCATGCCGAACGGTCCGATGTGGGCCCAGTTCTGCTCCCTGTTCGGCGGCCCGCTCTCGGTGACCGGGCTCTCCCTGTGGGAACTGCACCGACTGCGTACGCGCCACGGCGTGACCATACGCGGCTGAAGCATCCCACCGTCTCCGGGGATCGCCGCGGTCGTACCGTGGGCCACCGGGCGTTCCGCCGCGCTGCTCGGGAATCGACGGCGGACGTGGGTGGTGGCGGCCTGTTCCGTACCCTGGCGGCATGCGCATGCGCCCCACTTTGAGCTGGACCCCCGTCGAGGACCTGCCGCCGGGCACCACGGACCTGGCGCCGGTCGCCGACGCCCTGAGCACCGGCGGGGTGCTGGTGCTCAGCGGGGCGGGCATCTCCACGGAGTCGGGCATCCCCGACTACCGGGGCGAGGGCGGGAGCCTGAGCCGGCACACCCCGATGACCTACCAGGACTTCACCGGCGGCGCGCAGGCCCGGCGCCGGTACTGGGCCCGCAGCCACCTCGGCTGGCGCACCTTCGGCCGGGCCCGTCCCAACGCCGGGCACCGGGCCGTGGCCACGTTCGCGCGGCACGGCCTGCTCTCGGGCGTGATCACCCAGAACGTCGACGGTCTGCACCAGTCCGCCGGCAGCGAGGGTGTCGTGGAACTCCACGGAAGCCTGGACCGGGTCGTCTGCCTTGGGTGCGGCGCCGTCAGCCCGCGCCGCGAACTCGCCCGGCGGCTGGAGGAGGCCAATGTGGGCTTCGCGCCGGTGGCCGCCGGAATCAATCCGGACGGTGACGCCGACCTCACCGACGAGCAGGTCGGGGACTTCCGCGTGGTGCCCTGTACGGTCTGCGGCGGCATCCTCAAACCGGACGTGGTGTTCTTCGGCGAGGCCGTTCCGCCGCGGCGGGTCGTGCACTGCCGCGAGCTGGTCCGTGAGGCCACTTCACTGCTGGTCCTGGGCTCCTCACTGACGGTGATGTCCGGGCTCCGGTTCGTCCGCCAGGCGGCCAAGGCCGGGAAGCCGGTGCTGATCGTCAACCTGGCCCCGACCCGGGGCGACCAGCACGCCGTCACCCGGGTCGCCCTCCCGCTGGGAACGGCCCTCACCGCCGTGGCCGGCCGACTGGGCATCCCAGAGCCGGCACAGACCTGACTCCGGCGCCCTTGCGACCCTGGCTATTCCGCCGGGCGGAGCCAGCTCCGGGCGAGTTCCGCGACCCAGGTGGCCGCCGCGTCGGGAGCGGGCGGAGGAGCGCCGACGACGACGAGTTCGGTGACGCCCGCCGCGCCGAGTGCGGGGAGGTGCTCCGGGGAGCCGTCGCTCAGCGCGACGGCGACCGTGAGCTCGTCAAAAGCGCGGCCGTGGCGGGCGCACTCGTCGGCGAGAACGGCGATACGCGCCGGGACGTCGGCCACCGGGACGTTGAAGCCGTACCAGCCGTCGGCGAGCGTCACCGCCCGGCGCAAGGCGGCGTCGCTGTTGCCACCGACCACGACCGGCAGCCGTCGGCCACGCAGCGGCTTCGGGTTGACCCGGATCGCCTCGAAGCGGGTGAACTCCCCCGCGTAGGAGGCCGGATCCGCCGCCCAGAGAGCGCGCATCGCGGCAAGGTACTCCTCGGCGCGCCGCCCGCGCCCCGCGAACGGGACTCCGAGCGCCGCGAATTCCTCGGCCGACCAGCCGACTCCGACCCCGAGGCTGAACCGCCCGGCGGAGAGCACATCGAGTGTGGCGGCCTGCTTGGCGACCAGGACCGGATTGTGCTCAGGCAGCAGGAGTACGCCGGTGGCGAGCTCGATCCGGCTGGTGACCGCCGCCGCGAAGGTCAGGGCGAGCAGCGGGTCCAGCCAGTCCGCGTCCGCGGGCACGGCGATCCGGCCGTCCGCGGAGTAGGGGTAGCGAGAGTCGGGCGCGTCCACGAGCACCACGTGCTCGCCACACCAGAGCCTCGCGAAGCCATGCGTCTCGGCGGCTGTGGCCACCGCACGGATCACCTCGGGACGGGCACCGTCACCGATACCGAGCGCGTGCACTCCCACTCGCATGCTCCACCTCCGGGCGTCACCTTAAGCACGAGGCGCGGACTCACCCGGGTGACGTGGCACGCCGCGCCCGCCCGTGGCGGGGCATGTCGTCCGGACGAGCGAAGGCCTTCCTCGATGCCCTCTGGGAGAAGCCTTGGGCATGTCTACGGGGGGGGTAACCCCAGCCACTGCCCTGAGGGCAGCGCATCGGCAGGTCAGGGGGACGGCCGGATGGGCCGATCCCCTCTCCGCTGGTGGGATGGTCGCAGACCACCGGCTCCGGGGGCGAAACAGCCGCGGGCCACAGCCTGGGCGGTCCCCGAAACGCGCGGGCAACCCCGACCAGAAAGGGATCACCATGCATGGGCTGGGAAGGCGCCGGCGGGGCCGGCTCGTCCTGACCGGCCTGGCCACGGTCCTCCTCGCCGCCTCGACCGGACCGGCGGCGGCGAAGCCGCGGCCGGCCGATCCGCTCCAACAGCAGGTGGACGCGGTCCACGGCACCGGGGCCGTCGGTGTGCTCGCCGAGGCGACGTCACCGGACAGACGTGACAGCGCGCGCGCCGGGACGGCCAAGGTGGGCACCGGGAGGCCGATGCCACGGAACGGCGGGTTCCGGATCGGCAGCGCCACCAAGACCTTCACCGCCACCGTCGTGCTGCAACTCGTCGGCGAGGGGCGCATGTCCCTGGAGGACACCGTCGAGCAGTGGTTACCGGGAGTGGTCCACGGCAACGACAACGACGGCAGCCGGATCACCGTACGGCAGTTGCTGCAGCACACCAGCGGCATCCATGACGTCCTGCCGGAGATACCCGCGTTGAACAGCGCGGAGGGCTATCGCGCCGAGCGGTTCCGCACGTACACCCCCGAGGAGTTGGTGGGGCCGGCGATGAAGCACCGGCCCAACTTCCCGCCGGGCGACGGCTGGTCGTACTCCAACACCAACTACGTTCTCGCCGCGATGATCATCCACGAGGTCACCGGCCGGAGCTGGGCACAGGAGGTGAACGACCGGATCATCCGCCCGCTGGGCCTGAGGGACACCAGCGCCCCCGGCGCCTCCCCGTCCATCCGGGGCCCGCACGCCCACAGCTACGCCGCGTTCGGCACCGACACCAGCATCGACGTCACGGCGCTCAATCCGAGTATGGCCGCCGGCTCCGGCTCGATCATCAGCACCACGCACGACCTGAACCGGTTCTACACCGCACTGCTCGGCGGCCGTCTGCTTGCTCCCGCACAGCTCGACGAGATGACGACCACCAAGCCCGCGCCCGAGCTGGGCGTGAGGTACGGACTCGGTCTGGGCGAGATCCCGTTGTCCTGTGGCGGCAGCTACTTCGGCCACCCGGGCGAACTGCTCGGCTATCACACCTGGGGTGGCGTCACCCGAGACGGCACCCGGACCGCCGTGGTGTACGTCACCAGCGACGGCGGCGACGACACCCAGCAGTCCATGAGCACACTCGTGGACCAGGAACTGTGCCGGACCCGCCCCTGACACTCCGCTCAAGGTCCGCGATCCATGTGCGGGTCGGGTGGGCGGGCGCTACGCGGCGCGGGCCGCGAATACCGCCGCGCCCAGCAGGGCCTGGTCCTCGCTGTCGTCGCGTACCGACAGGGCCAGTCGCGCGAGCCGCGGGTCGTGGTGGGTCAGGCCGGCGTAGAGGGGCGGGCCTATCAGGGGCCATGCGGCCGTGATGGAGCCGCCGAAGACCACCGTGTCGGCCTCGAAGGCGGTCAGCCACGGGGCGAGGGTCTTGCCGAGGGCGCGCAGGGCCGAGGTGATGACGTCGCGGGCGGTGATGTCGGCCGCGGCGAGGGAGGTCAGCTCCCGCAGCCCGTCGACGGGGCGGCCGGTGCGGTCCGTGTAGCGGGTGGTCATCGCCCGGGTGGAGACCGTGTCCTCCAGCGGGCGGCTGTCCACGGTGAGCAGGTCGACGCGGCCCTCGGGCGGTACGCGCGGGTCGTCCTCGACGATCGTCCCCCGGTCCAGGAACGCGGAGCCGATCCCCGTGCCGAGCGTGACCGCCACGAGGCGTCCGCTCCCGGTGTGCACCGTGTGCCGGGCGCCGAGCGCGAAGGCGGAGGCGTCGTTGAGGAACCGCAGCCCGGCCGGGCGGGGGTTCAGCCGGGGCGTCAGGAGTTCGCCGACGGCGAGGCCGTTCAGCGAGGCGAACTTGCCGACGCCGTGGTAGCGGGCGATGCCGCGCGCGTAGTCGAACGGCCCCGGGACCGCGATGCCCCAGGTGTCGCGGACCGCACGCGCGCCGAGGGCGGGCGCCGAGAGCACGCCGTTGGCGGTCTCGGCGAGCGCGACGAGGAAGTCCTCGGGGCCGATGCCGGGCGCCAGCGGCAGGCGGCGCCGGGTGCCGTCGGCGATCCGGGCCCGATCGAGGTCGACGGCCGCCGCGGTGACATGGGAACCGCCCACTTCGAGGACGGGCACGAGGGGAGGCGGCACGACGCTGGACGGCACAACGCTGGGCGGCACGGGACCTCCGGAAACCGTCATCGGCGCCTACCGCGGCGCCGGATGGTCGACAAGTGTGGTCGCGATCGTCACGCGCCGCGGCGGCTGCGGGGCGGTGCTCGCCTGGCGCTCGAAGAGCAGCGTCGCGGCGGCCCGGCCGATTTCGACCGGGTCGTAGGAGACGACGGTGAGCGGCAGGTGCAGCATGTCGGCGAGTTCGATGTCGTCGAAGCCCGCGAGGGCGACCGGCTCCTGGTCCCGCGCGCGGTCCCGCAGGGCGCGCAGCGCGCCGACCGTGTTCCGGTTGTTGGCGGTCAGCAGCGCGGTCGGCGGGTCCGGCAGGGCGAGCATGGCGCGCGCCGCCTGCTCCGCGAGCGCGCTGTCGCTCCGGTGCCGGCTGACGTACCGCTCGTCGAGCGCGATGCCCGCCTCCTCCAGCGCCACCGCATAGCCCCGGAAGCGCTCGGACCCCGTCCACAGCGACGGCGGCAGACCGAGGAAGCCGACGCGCCGGTGGCCGCGGGCGACGAGCCGCCGGCAGGCGTCCCGGGTGCCGCCGAAGTCGTCGACGAGGACGCAGTCCACGTCGATGCCCATCGGCGGGCTGGCGGCGAGCACCACCGGGAGGTCGCGCAGCCGTGTCCCGGCGAGGTGGCTGTGGTCATGACCGGCCGGGACGACGACCAGGCCGTCCACGCCGCGGTCCACCAGGTCGGCCACCACCTCGCGTTCGGCGGCCGGGTCCTCCCCGGTGCTGCCGAGCATGACCCGTGCGCCGTAGCCCACACAGATCTGCTCGAGGCCCACGGCGAGTTGGGAGTAGAACGGGTTCGCCAGGTTGGTCACGACCAGCCCGATGAGCTCGTTCGGACCGCCCGAACGCAGCTCCCGGGCACGCTTGTTGGGGCGGTAGCCGAGGGCCTCCACCTCGGCGAGCACCCGCCGGCGGGTGGCCTCGCCGATGCCGCGCTGACCGCGCAGCGCGCGGGAGACGGTCATCGGGCTGACGCCGAGCCGTGCGGCCACGTCCCGCATGGTGAGGGCCGGTTCGGAACCCGAGTGTGCGCTCATACCACCTGTGCCTTCACCAGACGGACCGGCTCCGGCCCCTGATTGTGCACGCGGTAGGAGGTGACGGACGCCGGGACTGCGAGAGTCTCGGCATAGTGTACGGAGTGCCGGTGCCCGGCGGCGGTGGTGATGACCGCGCCC
Source organism: Streptomyces violaceusniger Tu 4113 (assembly GCF_000147815.2). Classification (NCBI taxonomy): domain Bacteria; kingdom Bacillati; phylum Actinomycetota; class Actinomycetes; order Kitasatosporales; family Streptomycetaceae; genus Streptomyces; species Streptomyces violaceusniger. The sequence goes on from NC_015957.1 coordinate 7,165,167, forward strand.
TGCCCGTCGACCACGGTCAGCACATGGAAGCGGCCGTCGGTCTCCTGCTCGGCGGTCCGGCCCGGCTCGACGGCGATCCGGTGCACCTGGAAGAACATCGCCGGCAGTGCGCCGAGCAACTCCTCCGTCCAGCCGTCGCCGGCAAACAGCGGCCGGGGCCGCTGGACCAGTTCGCGGGCGACCGCGTCGCCCGACCGCGCCGGGTCGAGGTTGCGGAAGGCATGCTCCACGTGCACGGCACGCTGCCGGTCCGCCGCGTCCCGCCGCAGCCAGTCGTAGAACCGCAGGGAGTACAGGTAGGGGGTGGCGCTGACTTCGAGGACGACATTGCCCTCGCCGCTGCCGTGCGGCGTACCGGCCGGGACCAGGTAGAGCTGCCCGGCCTCGGCGGGAAACACCTGCACGTACCGCTCGACGTCGAACGGTGTGCCGTGTGCGTCGGCGGCGTGCGCGCTGTGGTGGAACGCCTCGACGTCGGCGCCCTCGCGCAGTCCGAGGAAGACCTTGCTGTGGTCCCCGGCGCGCATCAGGTAGTAGGTCTCGTGCTGGGTGTACGGCCAGCCGAAGACGTCGCGCATATCGTCCGGCCTGGGATGGCAGTGGACGGAGAGGTTGCCGCCGCCGACGGTGTCGAGGTAGTCGAAGCGCACGGGGAACGACGTGCCGAACATCTCGTGCACGGCGGGGCCGAGCACATCCACCGGGGAGAGCGCGACGACGAGCTGGAACGGCACCTCCACACATCTGGAGGCGTCGTCGCCGAGCAGGACACCGCTCTCCGGCGCGATCAGCTCGTAGCCGAGGGCGGTGTTCTCCGCGTCCGGGTTGTGACCGAGCGTCTCCTGTCCCCAGTGCCCGCCCCACGGCGTCGAGTTGAAGGTCGGCCGGGTGCGGAAGGGGCGGGCGGCGAGCGACCGGCAGGTCTCGCGCAGCGTCTGCCCGCCGATCGACGTCGGGGCGACGGTATCGGTAACGTCAATCCAGCGGTCGATCCGCCCCGCCATGTCGTCGCGATGACGGTCGAGCAGCGGCCAGTCGATGTAGAGCAGCCGCCGCAGGGTCGGCGGCTGACCCTCGGGCGCCGCGAGGTTGCGGCCCCGGCCGTGCTTGACCGCCGCCTCCGCGTACCGCTTCGGCAGGTCGGCCCACCACAGGACGTCGGCGTCCGCGAGCGCGGCGCCGGGCCCGAGCAGCACGCGCAGCGCGGCGCCCTCGCCCGGGCCGGATTCACCCGCGCCGCCCTCCCCCAGGCCGGATTCACCCGCGCCGTCCTCGCCCGGGTTGTCCTCGCCCGGGCCGGATTCGCCCGGATCGGCGAGCGCCGCCAGGGCCTGCGGGTCCATCAGGTCTGACAGGTCGCCACCGGCCAGCCTCGCGAAGTCGGGGTCGCCCCGCAGCTCTTCGGAGTCCGTGAGCCGCCGTACCGTCTCCCAGTCGCGCACCGCCGTGCGGACGTCCGCGAACTCCACCGGGGTGCGCCGATCGTCGAACGCCGCGCGCAGCCCGGCGGCGACGGCGGCCCAGTCCAGTACGGCGGGGCCGTCCACGGCGAGGACCCGGGTCCCCTTCGGGAGCGTCCCGGCCGCGTCGGCCCAGCCGGCGGCGACCGTGTCGGCGAGGACGGGATAGCACGGTGTCGGATCGTACTGCGGTGCCTTCTGCGGTGCCTTCGCGTTGACCTGCGGAGCCTCGCCCATGTCACCAATCCCGTGAGATACGTTAACGCGCGTCTTTTCAAACCACCTGCACGCCTGTACGTTACCGATAACTTACCAGGTCGGTGATTCCGTGACGAGGGGGTCTCAGATGGGGCCGATCGACATGCCACAGGGGACCAGCCGCCGCCGGGTGTTGGCCTCCTCCTTCGCAGCCGTCTCCGGTCTCGCGCTCAGCGCATGTGCACGAGGTTCGATGAGCCGGCCCGCACCGGCCGACGTGGTCTCGGTGTTCAACGACAACCCCACCTGGGCGCCGGGTTTCCGGGCGGCGGGCAGCCAGTTGCGGCCGCTGTCCGGCTTCCGGCTCGCGCCGCGGGCGGTTCCCAACGTCAGCAACTACCAGCAGATCGTGCGGATGTCGGCGCAGACCGACTCCACGGCCGATCTCCTCAAGTGGTGGAACGGGTACCGGCTGCGCGACATCGCCCGCGCCGGGATCCTCGCCGATGTCACCGACGCCTGGGACGAGGCGGCCCGGCGCGGCTGGAGCGACGACACCGCGTTGCGCGAGACCTTCAGCCACGAGGGACGGCAGTACGGCGTCCCGCTCTACAAGTCGTACTACGTGGTCTTCCACAGCCGGTCCGTCTTCAAGCGGCTCGGGGTGGAAGTGCCCAGGACATGGCAGCAGTTCCTCGATGTGGTGGACGCCGCCCACTCCGAGGGCATCACGCCGATCTCCTCCGGCGGGGCGACCACCTGGGAGTCCTCGATCTGGTTCCAGCAGCTCGTCAACGGGCTCGACCACCGCTTCTACCTCGACCTCGCGGCGGGCCGGGCCTCGTACACGGATGAGGTGTGCCGGCGCGCGATGGCCCTGTGGAGCGATCTGTACCGGCGGGGCGCGTTCTCCTCGCCCGATGCCTCGTCCACGGACGTACCGGGCCAGTTCGCGCGGGGCAGCACCGCCATGTGCCTCTACGGCACCTGGAACACCGGGACGTTCCTCGACACCGGGGTCAAGGAGGCCGACCTCGGCGCGTTTCTGCTGCCACCGCCGCCCGGCGGCGCCCCCTCGGTCCTCGTGGAGAGCGGTGTGCTGGCGGTGTCGGCGAACGCCCACAAGCGCGACGCCGCCCTCGCCGTGGCACGCGCCTGGCTCGACCCGGCGGTCCAGACGGCGTGGACGGGATTCCTGCGGGACACCTCCGCCGACCCGGGCGTCGTGCCGAAGGTGGACACGGTGCGCCAGGTCGCCGCCCAGGTGCGACGGGAACGGCCGGCACAGGCCATCCGCTACTGGGAGGCGTCGCCCCCCGTACTGATCGAAGGGAACGTCCAGGACTTGAGCGCCTTCATGATCGACCCCACGTCGGCGCAGGCGACGAAGACCCTGACGAACATGCAGCACCGAGCCGACAAGGAGTGGAAGATGTGGACGTCCTGACCACTGCCGACGAGGCGGCCGGCCGCACGGGGCCACGCCGCCCCGAGGCCCCCGCGCCCGGCCCGCGCGCCGATCGCCACCGCGCCGCCGTCTGGGTGGGCGCGTTCCTCACCCCCGCCGTGGCGCTGGTCCTGCTGCTCCTGGTCGTGCCCTTCCTGGTCACCGCATGGCGCAGCCTCTTCGACGACAACGGCATCACCGCACGCTTCGTCGGCCTGTCCAACTACACCGCGCTCTTCTCCGACCCCGACTTCGGCCGGTCGCTGCTGAACACCGTGCTCTGGGTGGTGGGCACGCTGGTCCTTCCCGTACTGCTGGGCCTGCTCCTCGCGGTGCTGACCCATTCGGTGCGCTGGGGCGCGGTGGCCCGCACCGCCGTGGTCATCCCGTACGCGCTCTCCGGCTCGGCGACGGCGCTGCTGTGGACGTTCCTGCTGAAGAGCGATGGGGCGGTCAACCAGACGCTGAGCGCGGTGGGGCTCGGCGGCTGGCAGCAGGAGTGGCTGCTGCACTGGCCGATGAACACCCTCGTCATGATCGTGGCGACGACGTGGCAGGCGACCGGGGCCTCGCTGATCCTGTTCCTGATCGGGCTCCAGACCATTCCCTCGGACACCATCGAGGCCGCCCGGATCGATGGCGCGCAGGGCCTCCAGCTCTTCCTGCGTGTGATCGTGCCGCAGTTGCGGCCGATGACCGTCGTGGTGGTGGGCATGTCCATCGTCAACAGCCTCAAGACCTTCGACATCGTGTGGCTGCTCACCCAGGGCGGCCCCGGAACGGCCTCCGAGACGCTCGCGCTGACGATGTACCGGCAGACCTTCACCCTCAACCGGTACGGCTACGGCGCGGCCGTCTCCGTCGTGCTGACGGTCGTCGTCATCGCCGCCTCCTGGCTCTACCTGCGGCGACAGGTGGGGCAACGGACGGGGGAGGGCGTATGACGGGCAGGACGGTACGTGGCGCCCTGGTCGTCCTGGTCTCCGTGCTGTGGCTGGTGCCGACCTGGCTGGTCGTCGTCAACGCGTTCACCCCGGCCAAGCAGTACACCGGATCGCCACGGTGGTGGTTCGCCTCCCCGGGGCTGTTCGCGAACATCCGCGCCGCGTTCGACAGCGCCGACGTCGGGCGGGGACTGCTCAACACCCTGACATACGCGGTGATCGGCGCGGCGGTGGCGGTGGTGATCGCGGCACTCGCCTCGTTCGCCGTCACCGTGATGCCGGTGCGGCGGCCCGCATTCTGGTTCTGGTTCATCTTCACCGGCACCGTGCTGCCCCTCCAGACGTTTCTGTCCCCCCTGTTCACCGGGTACGCCGCCACCGGCCTCTACGACACCCAGTACGGCATGCTGCTGGTCTATGTGGCGCTGACCATCCCCTTCGCGTTCTTCGTCAACCGCAACTTCATGCTCACCGTGCCGAGGGAGATCTCCGAGGCGGCCCAGCTCGACGGCGTGAACTGGCTGTCGATGTTCCTGCGGATCCATCTGCCGCTGGCCAGGAACGCGCTGCTGGCCGCCTTCATCTTCCAGTTCACCTGGATCTGGAACGACCTGCTGTTCGGCATCACCCTGTCGCTCAGCCCGAACGTGCGGCCGGTGACGGCCACACTGGCCGACCTCGGCGGCAATTGCTCCACGGTGGGGCCGCCCGTCGTGCTCGCCGGCGCGCTCGTGGCGTCGCTGCCGACCGTGGTCCTCTTCTTCGTGTTCCAGCGCTTCTTCGTCAACAGCCTGCGGCTCACGGCCTGAACCGAACCACCCTGGGAGAGAAGACATATGACGACGCGCGCCCTCGTACGCGACCGCCGCTGGTCCACCGACAAGGCCCGGACGAGCATGATCGGCCTCGCCGTCGCCGCCACCGCGCGGGCCGGCGGCATGGAACTGCGGGCCCTGCCGGAACACCTCGTACGCCGCGACGACGCCGGCGCCCGGCGCGGTGTGCGCATCCTCGTCTCCGGCGACTCGCCGGGCCACGGCGCTCGGGATCACGGCACTCCCGACCACAGCGCTCCGGGCCACGACGCTCCCGACCACGACGCTCCCGACCACGACGCTCCGGGCCACGACGCTCCGGACCACGGCGAGTGGACATTCGAGGTGGAGGTCGCCGGCCGTGGCCGGGTGCCCGTCGAGGTGCTGCCCGCGCCCGGCGGCCCACGCCTGATGCTCCCCCTGGAGAGCGACCGCCGCGATGTGCGGATCCAGGCCCGCAACGGCGACGTGTCGGCGGTGCTCGCCTTCGCGCTGGAACCGCCGCGGGAGTGGACGATCCACCTGGTCCACCACTCGCACCTGGACATCGGCTACACCGATCCCCAGGGCACCGTCCTCGGCGAACATGTCGCCTTCCTCGACTCCTGCCTCGATCTGACCCGTACCACCGACGGCTGGCCCGACGACGCCAGGTTCCGGTGGGCCGTGGAGTCGCTGTGGTCGTTCGAGCAGTGGGCCGCCGTCCGGCCGCCGGAGCGGGTGGCGGAGTTCGTCGAGCGGGTCCGGGCCGGCCAGATCGAGCTGACGGCCATGCCGTACAACCTCCACAGCGACACCTGCTCCACCGACGAACTGCACGAACTGCTGCGGCTGGCCCGCCGGGTGAGGGACACCTACGGGATCGATTTCCACTCGGCCATGCAGACCGATGTACCCGGCTCCGTCGCCGGGCTGCCGGACGCCCTGTCCCCGCTGGGCGTGCGCTACCTGTCGGTGGCGCACAACTGGGCCGGGCGCTCGGTGCCCACCACCAACGGCGGGGCACGGCTGCCGCGCCTGTTCCGGTGGCGCGCCCCGTCGGGCAAGGAGGTGCTGGTATGGATGACCGACAGCCCCCACGGCCTGGCCTACATGGAAGGGCCCGTGCTGGGCTTCGACACCTCCTACGCCATGGTGGACGACCTGCTGCCCGCCTACCTGACGTCGCTCGCGACCAACCCCTACCCGATCCCGCCCGAGCTCCTCGGCTCACCGTCCCCCGCGCCGGGCGAGCGCGAGCCCTACCCGTGGGACGTGCTGCATCTGAGGGTGCAGGGCCACTTCGGGGACAACGCGCCGCCGCGGCTGATCCTCGCCGAGACCGTACGACGCTGGAACGAGACATGGGACAGCCCCAGGCTGCGGCTGTCCACCAACACCGACTTCTTCACCGACGCCGAGGCCCGGCTCGGCGACGCCATCCCCGCCTTCGAGGGCGACTGGGGCGACTGGTGGGTCGAGGGCGTCGGCTCGGGCGCCCGGCCCCAGGCCATGGTGCGCCGCGCCCAGTCCACCGTCACCGACGCCACCACCCTGTACGGCATGGCCGCCCTGGCCTCCCCCGCGGCGCCCACCGCCGACCTGGCCGCGGCCGCCCGCGGCGGCGCCGACCAGGTGTACCGGTCGGTGTCCCTGTTCAACGAGCACACCTGGGGCGCCTCCGACCCGTGGACCCACGGTGACGCGGGCGGCGAGTCGGGCGAGCAGCAGTGGCACTGGAAGTACGGGTACGCGCTGCACGGCGACAACGACGCCGACACCTTCCTCGACCACGCCTCGGCCGCACTCGGCGCCCTGCTGCCCGCCGCGGCCGACGCCGACGTGACGTACTGGGCCGTCAACACCACGGCGGCGGCCCGCACCTCGGTCGTGACGGTGTTCCTGCGCGAGAGCCGTGTCCCGCTCACGAGCACGGTGTCGGTGGCCGACGGCCGCACCGGCGCGGAACTGCCGCTGGTCCAGGAGGCGCAGACCAACCCGGTCCACCGGGACGCCGGGCGGTGGCTGCACATCCAGGTCCCCGATGTGCCGCCGTTCGGCCTCGTACGGCTGGACGTGACGGTGACCGGCACCGACGGCGGCAAGGTGGTGGCCTCCCCCACCGCCCTCCGCCTCGACGGGGACGAGGCGGGCGAGGAGGGCGAGAAGCGCGGGGACCGCGCCGTCCCCCTGCCCACCGCCGACGACCTGATCCTGGAGAACGACCATCTGCGCGTCCGCGTCGACCTGACCACGGCCTGTGTGGCGAGCCTCGTCGAGAAGGCCACCGGTCGCGAACTCGTCGACCAGGACGCCGTCGTCGGCTTCAACGGCTACGTCTACGACACCTACACCACCGCGGGCGGCTACAACCACCAGGCCAACAAGACCACCGTGAGCGAGGAACTGGAACTCCTCGGCTCCCGGACCCTGGCCCGCCCCGCCGTACTCCTCGAACGCGTCGACGACGCCCTCGGCCGGCGCCTCACCTACGAGTACGCGGCGGACGGCGTCCGCCGGGCCCGCACCACGCTCAGCCTCGGCCGTGACGACGCCCACCTGGTGATCGACAACCGCTTCGACAAGCCCGCCACCATGACGAAGGAGAGCGCCTACCTCGCGTTCCCCTTCGCGCTGACACGGCCCACGGTGCACTACGAGATCACCGGGGCCCTGACCGGCACCGGCCTCGCCCATGTGCCCGGCGCACCCCAGCACATGCGTGCCGTCAGGTCGTTCGTCTCCCTGGCGGACGACGGCGGCCCCGTCGCCTGGATCACCAGGGACGCGCCGCTGGTCGAGCCGGAGACCATCGCCCTGCCCTACGCACCCTTCCCCGACTTGACCTCACCGCGCCGGCCCGGCACGGTCTACTCCTGGGTGCACAACAACCTCTGGGACACCAACTTCCCATCCCAGCAGGCATTCCACACCACCTTCCGCTACGCGGTGGGCGTCCGCCGCAGCGGCGAGAGCATCGACGCCGAAGCCCTGGCACTGCGCACCGCCTACGAGGTCGACCACCCGCTGATCGGCGTCCCGGCGCACGGCGCCCCCGACGCGCACCGCCCGGCCGAACGCGCACTGCTCTCCGTGGACGACGCGCGCATCACGGTCCGCGACGCGGCCCCGGTGCCGGGTGACGACGGCGTCGACCTGCTGGTGAGGCTCCAGTCCTTCGCCACGGAGCCCCGCACGGTCCGCCTCAGGTGCGGCTTCCCCGTCGCGGGCGCGGAACGCGCCACCTACCTCGGCGACCCCGACGGCCCCGCCACCCTCGACGGCGACGACATCCTCGTGGACATCCCCCGCCTGGGCAGCGTCGCGGTGCGGGTGCGCCTCGGCGCGGCGGGGGCAGCGGGTTAGCTGGGCAGCGTCGTGGGAGCCGCCCGCCACCGGCTCCGGGTCGGTGGCGGGCGGCTCCCACAACGCCCTGCATCACGGTCATGTAACGTCAGCGCTCGATGCGCCGCCGCACCTCCTCGTTTTCGTCATGGCCGGCGGCCGGGGGCAGGCTGTCGAGCTTGGCCAGTTGCTCAGCGGTCAGCTCGACCGTGTCGGCGGCGGTGTTCTCCTCCACGCGGGCGGCCCGCTTGGTGCCGGGGATCGGGACGATGTGCTCGCCCTTGGCCGGCAGCCAGGCCAGGGCGACCTGGGCCGGTGTGGCGCCGGCCGCCCGCTTCATCTACCTCGACCCGGCCGCCCGCGCGTTTCTCCCCGACTGGGACAAGGGCGCCGACGACGTCGCCGCGATGCTCCGCGGCGAGGCCGGCCGTAACCCCTACGACAAGGACCTCACCGACCTCATCGGGGAGCTGTCCACCCGCAGCGAGATCTTCCGCAACCGCTGGGCCGTCGTGATCTACACCGCCGTCCCCCACACCCCCAGCGCCGACGCCCTCCGCCTCCTGTCCACCTGGGCCGCCACCCAGGACCAGCCGGCACCCGACCTCCACGAGCGCCTGACCTGACCAGCGGGAACAGCGCAAACCATGGACATGGCCCCAGCCCTCATGCGGTCCTCTTGGCAGCGATTCTGGCCCGCAGCGTGTCACGAACGGTGGGCCACTCATCCGCGAGCAGGCTGTAGTAGAGCGAGTCGCGGCGGGTGCCGTCCTGGCGCCGCATATGGCTGCGCAGGGTGCCTTCGTAGACCAGGCCAAGACGGGCCAGCGCCTGTTGAGAACGCACATTGAGATGGTCGGTGCGCAGAGCGAGCCTGACGAGGCGCAGGTCATCGAAGGCATGGCTGAACAGCAACAGCTTGGACTCGGGATTGTACGGACCTCCCCAGCAAGACCGGTCGAACCAGGTCGCGCCGACTTCGGCCCGGCTCTCCTCCAGGTCGAGGTCGTACAAGCTGGTCGAACCGATCACAGCGTCGTCGTCACGACGTTGCACCGCGAAGCACCGCCGGACAGGATCCGCGATCATCTCGCTCAGCATCGTGCGCAGCTGCGTCACGGTCTCAGGACGTGGCCGCGGCATCCATCGCCACACCTCGGGGTCGGACGCGGAGGGGAAGAGCGCGTCAGCGTGCTCGGTGGATAACGGGACGAGACGAACCGCACTGCCGAGGAATGTTGTTCTTCACCTTGAAACAGTAGAACGAGCCATGACACCGGCAGGAGAGCCCTGAGGCTGAGAGCGACGTCAGGCCCGTCACCATCGATCGGCATTGACAGCTTCCTCAGTGAGCGGGCCGCAACGGGTCCTGTCGGGTGAGGCAGACGAGAATGCCTACGAGGACGATCGCTGCCGTGATGGCTAGCGCGACCAGGGAGTTTGCGGGATACAGGATCCAGGCCCACGGCTCGGGGCGACCGCCGCTCCAGCCGGCCGCCGCGCACACAAGCGGCACGATGGCGACGGTGACGGCCGCGATGCGATGGCCGAGGAAGGGAAACAGCAGCAGCGCCAGGCCGACGTAGCCGGCGATGTTGCGCCCCAGCACCAAGGCGATGCCGTCAGCCCCCAGCGCGTAGCAGAGGGCCGCCATCCCCGCCCCGGTGGCGGCGACCGCCGAACCGAGTGCGGCGTCCCATCTCCGCACGGGCCGGCAGGCGACGCTTTCGGTGCGCAGGTCGCCGCGCCCCATGCCGTAGAGCAGCATCACCGCGGGCAGCAGCGTGATGAGGTGGCCGACCAGGAAGTGTCCGGACTGGCCGGTCAGCACGGGCACAGGGAGTTCGGCGTTGCCCATGAGGAGGCCCACCACATTGGTCCCGACGACGGACGCGCTCAACACGGGCACGGCACGGGCCTTCCACCACCAGATCATCCGCGGCTCCCGTCGATACCCAACTGGGGGCGCACGTCACAGGCCCGCATGGCGCGGTTGTTGCGCTCGTACCAGGCGAGCTGGGCCTTCCGGGACTGTTTCAGGACATGCTGGGCGAGGGCCAGTTCCGGCGGTGCGACCCGGTTGGCGAGGCTCCGGGGCGAGGCGCCGGCGGTGAGGGAAAGCCACGCTCCGACGGGGCCGTAAGCGTCGGAGCCCGGGTAGCGCTCTCCGTTGTCCGCGCAGGAAGGAGATTGCGGAAGCAGCCCTGCCGCCACGCCGGTGGGCACACCGACGGCGCTGATGCCGGGGCCAATGGCCAGCTTGGTCTCGTCAGAGCGGGGCCGGTCCGCCATGGTCAGCGTGGCGGGCACCACGACGCCCGCCCGGCGGAGCCTCTCGACGGCCTTACGTGACTCGGCGCGGACCATCCCGGCTCGGTCGTCCATCTCGGGCCACAGGCAGATACGGGGCTGACCGTGATCGCACACCAGGTCACCGACCGGACGGGAGGTCACCGGGTCCGCCCCCATGCCGTGGGCGGAGGCAGCACCACCCCCGAACCCTCCGGCCAGCAGCGCGACCGCGGCGACGACGGCGGGGACGGTCCTCCGGTAGTGGATCAGCACGGCGGCGGACAGACAGACCGCCGTACCGAACACTCCCGCGCTCACCAGCGCCCATACGTCCAGGCTCTGGTCGAGCGCACAGCAGTCCTGCAGTCCTCCGCCCACGAGGTACCGGATCCACACAGCGCTCCAGGAGACCGGGTAGGCGTTGGCGACGAAGCTCGCGATCAACGTGACCGGCACCGCGATGATCGGAGCCCACAGACGGCCCAGGACGAAGCCGACCAGGGTGTTGGCCGCGAGCAGCACCACTTCCACCCCAAGGATGCCGAGATCGGGCATGCCGAGGCCGACGTCGGCGGCGGCCGCAGAGACCAGCAGGGCCACCGTCATGCCGACCACGCCCATCACCAACACCGGCAGCAGGAGGGGGAAGGCGATGGCCAGAGGCGAGCGGACCGCGTTCTGGTCGGAGATGCGCGCGCGCCTGAGCCGGCTTCCCTCCCAGGCCCCGGCTCCGGCACACGCGGGGCCCACGAAGGACAGCGCGAGGGTCGCGGTGCCGGTGGCGGAGAGCCAGTAGTGGGGCGTGACCCACTCGGACAAGTTGTCGCTGAGGGCGACGACGACGAAGCCGACCAGAAGCGGCAGAAGTCGGGTGCCCGACGAGACGCGGACGATGGTGCGCAGCAGCACGGTCAGATCTCCTCGCCTACGAGCTGGGTGTAGGCGGCTTCCGCGCGTTCGCGGGGGCCCTGAGCGCTGTCGGCCATGGCGTGGAATTCGGCGGTGGTGCCGTGGAAGCGGACCGTGCCCCGGTCCAGGACGACCACGTGCTGGTAGAGGTCGGCCAGATCTTCGGTCTGGTGGGTGGAGACGAGGATGTGGACGTCGTCGGCGAGTTGCTCGAGTAAGGACCGGAAGACCTTGCGCTGGGTGGGGTCCAGGCCCGCGGTGGGTTCATCCATGAGGATGAGCTCGCTGTGGTGGGTGAGGGCTCCGGCGATGCCCATCCGGCGCAGTTGTCCGCCGGATACCTGGTGGCTGCGGCGGTCGGCGAGCTTGTCCAGGCCGACACGGCCGAGCGTGACGGCCGATGCCTTCCAGGCATCCATGCGGTTCATGCCCTTGAGCCAGCCGGCGTAGGCGACTTGCTCCCGTACGGTCAGCCCCGGCACGGGCGTGATGTGCTGCGGCAGCCACGCCACCGCCTTCCGGTACGCCGTCACATCCCTACGGGCGGTGGGGCTGCGGCCCTTCCAGGTGACAGCGCCGTCCAGAGGCTTGAGCTGGGAAGCGGCCAGCGCCATCAGCGTGGACTTCCCCGCCCCGTTCGGGCCGAGCAGAACCGTCGCCGGACTGCTGACGCGAAGGTCGAAGCCGTCGAGCACGGTCGTCTTCCGGTTGTACCGGAAGGAGACACCGCGGAATTCCAAGGCCATGAGCCGCGCAATCCGCCGCCAGGGGTAGCCCCGAGGAGGCTGTAGTGAGGAGCCGGAGGTGCCCCGACGCAGCCAGAGTCCGCCTCGCAGGGGCACCCATGAAGACGTGCCGTACCGTCCTCGGGTTCTCGTAGGCGATGACCACCTTGTTGGCGCTCATCGGCCGTACGACTGGTGGCCCCAACGCCGGCCCGTGTCACGATGCGAGGCGGGTCTGTTCGCTGCGCGTACGTCGCTCGTCATAGTCGGATCGGGCGGCTTCCACCACTTCCAGGTGATCGACGACCCATCTCAACATCGCTTGCAAGGGTGCCTCAAGGCTCCGGCCCAGGTCAGTGATGCGGTATTCGATCGCCACCGGGTCCGTGGACACGACCAGCCGTTCGATCACACCGTTGCGCTCGAGCCGCCGCAGGCATGTGGTCAGTGACTTCGGCGTGATGGCAGGCAGGTGCTGGCGAAGCTCATTGAAGCGCCGGGGGCGGTCGCACAGTGCCTCCAACACCAGCAGGGACCACTTGTCGAAGAGCTGGTCGAGCAGACGACGACCCTCGCTGTCGAAGTCCAGTCCACACACGCCGGTCTCCTTCGCGATACCTGGTTTCGTTGAAGTATATCGCGCCTACTAGGTATACAGAAGATACTTCCTTGCTCGACCAGTGAAGGCAGGATCCATGACCGGCGAATACTCGGCTATCCAGGTCTCCATCAACGGCGGTGTGGCGCAAGTCGTCATCGACCACCCTCCGCTCAACTTGCTGGACGCCACCCTCATGCTCGACCTGGACCGGTTCGCGGCCTCGATGTCCGGCAACGACGACGTCCGGGTGATCGTCTTCGACAGCGCGGACCCGGACTTCTTCATCGCGCATGGCGACATGACGTTCGCCGACGATGCCGCGGCGTTCTCGGCACTCCCGATCGCCCCCGAGGCAGACCAGTCCTTGAACCCGATGATGCGGCTCCACGAACGCCTCAGATCGCTGCCGCAGATCACGATCGCCAAGGTGCGCGGGCTGGCACGCGGTGGCGGTGCGGAACTGCTGTCGGCAATGGACATGCGGTTCGCCTCCCTCGAGCACGCCGGTCTGGCGCAGCCCGAGGCTGCGGGTGGGATCATCCCGGGCGCGGGAGGCACCGCGTACCTGCCCGGTCTCGTGGGCCGCGCACGCGCCCTGGAGATCATCCTCGGTACGCGGTTGATCGATGCGGCGACCGCGGAACGGTACGGATGGGTGAACCGGGCCGTGCCGAACGCCGAGCTCGACCACGTCGTCGACACCCTCGCCGCCCGAATCGCCGCCTTACAACCCGGTGTCGCTCGCGCCGCGGTCGAAGCGGTCGACGCCGCGTCGGACTCGATCGCCCACGGCCTGGAAAGGGGGAACGAACTTCTCGGCCGGCTCCTCGGCGGGCCCGCCGCGGCCCGTCTCACCAAGGCCGTACTGGCCGCAGGTGCGCAAACCCGCGACGGGGAGCGGCACTTGGAGGCCATTTTCGACACGGTCCAGTAGGTCCGTCTGCAAACGGATCCCGCTCAGAGCGGGAATGGCGCGAGTGCGACCGGTTCGAACTTGAACTCCATTCCAGCGCGGAGCAGTGCTTCCACCCATGAGAAAACATCAGCTCACGGCCTCCTCGGCCGCGCTCTGCAGGATGTGTGCATGGCCACTGCGGCGGCGGAGCGGACATGCGACGCGCACGCGGCCCGGCGGCGTCCGAGTCGCGTCCGCTCACCGTGGAAGCGGCTGAAGACCGAACAGGACGGTCATGGCAGTACGACCAGCTCACGGCTGGTGCGGTTGAGCCGTTCACCGCCGTCGTCGGTGCAGATGACGATGTCCTCGATGCGGGCTCCGAACCGGTCGGGAAGATAGATGCCCGGCTCGACGGAGAAGGCCATGCCGGGCTCCAGCGGCAGGGCGGAGCCCGCCACGATGTAGGGCTCCTCGTGGGTTTCCAGCCCGATGCCGTGGCCGGTGCGGTGGATGAAGTACGGCCCGAAGCCCGCGTCCGTGATGACATCCCGGCCGATCGCGTCCAGTTGCTCGGCGGTGATACCGGGCCGGACCGCATCGGTCTGGGCGCGCTGGGCGGTCAACAGCACCTCGTACAGCCGTCGGTACTCCGCCGGGGGCTCGCCGACGACGTAATCGCGGGTGGAGTCGGAGCAGTAGCCGTCTTCGGTGGTCCCCCCGATGTCGACCACCACGGGGTCACCGGGCAGGATCACCCGGTCCGAAAGCTCGTGGTGGGGACTGGCGCCGTGGGGTCCGGAGCCGACGATGACGAAGTCGGTCCGCACATGGCCTTCGGTCGTGATGGCTTCCGCGATGTCCCGGCCGACCTCGCGTTCGGTGCGCCCGGCGCGCAGCCACTCGCCCATGCGGGCGTGCACCCGGTCGATGGCCGCCCCCGCCCGGCGCAACGCCTCGACCTCGGCCCGGGTCTTGCGGATCCGCAGCCGGCCGAGCACCTCTCCGGCGAGTGCCTGGTCGGTGTCGGGCAGCACGGCCCGGAAGGCGATCGTCTTCTCGGCCCACATGTGGTTGTCGACGCCGACCCGGGCCATACCGGCGGGCAGCCTGGCCGCGATGAGGGCATATGGGTCCTCGGTCTCGGCCCATCCGGTGATCTCGATGCCGAGGTTCCCGGCCGGGGACGCGAGCGCGGCGGGCCGCTCCAACTCCGGTACCAGGAGGAAGGGTTCGCCGTCCACGGGGAGCACGAGGCAGGTGAGCCGCTCCAGGGGCAGGGCGTGGTAACCCGTCAGATAGCGCAGGTCGGCGCCAGGACTGATCAGCAGCGCGTCCAGGCCCGCGCCGGCGGCGGCCTCCCGGGCGCGCTCCAGACGGTCGGCGGGGTAGAGATCGGTGAGAATCACAGGGCGTACTCCATCCTGGTGTCGGGCCGGCCGGGCCGGGGGCCGAGGCAGCGGCCAGACCGTCCTCGACCGGCTGGGGGTCCCTTCAACCTCAGCCTCCACAGCATGCAGCACAGCGGCAACCCCAAGGGCACGGGACGCACTGTCTGTGCCAGGTCCAAGCCGACCGCCCGACCGACCCGCTCCTAGCGCAGACCCTCGAAGATCTCGCCCCAGAACCCGGATTCCTCCACATCCGGGTCCAGGTCGATCAGGCGCTCACGCAGATCGGCGATGGCGGCCGCCCGTACGGCGTCGTCGGCCGATTCGAGGGCGTCGCTCGATTCGGCGATCAGCCCGAGGAGCACGGCCAGCCGAGGGAGCGAATCGGCGGCCGGTCCCTGCCACCCGTCTCCGTGGTCCCATCCGTTGGGGTCGTAGTGGGTGATGCCCCCGTCCGCCGCTTCGAGCATCAGGTGCTGGTCGTACCGCGTGGCCACGGTGAAGCAGAAGTTCTTCGGCGGAGAGTCGTCGTCCGGGTAGCGGTTCCCGTAGATCTCGTCTGCGTCGAAGGGTTCCAGCCCGTCCTCGTCCCGCAGGTGCCGTGTGTCGATCCGTACGACGTCGAGACGGACGGCCGGAAAACCGACCGTGAGCAGGAACTCCCTCGACTCGGCATCGGTCAGCTCGACCGGCAGACCGGCCTCGTCCGGTCGCCAGAGCGAGCCTTCACCCAGTCGCTGCTCCAGCCACACCGCGTCCGGTATGAGCGGAGTGTCGTTGCTTTTCACTGCGTGGCCCCCATGAAGTCCCCGTCGTTCGATCCTGGCCGGTGCCAGTCAATCGCATCGCGGGGCGCCTTCAGCGCCGTGGGGTCGGCGCGTACAGCCGGGAGGCCCGGAGGCCGGTGCGCGTCGTGGTGCGGACCGGCCACGACGTACAGCTTCCGTGGGAGGGCCGACTCCGCGTCAACCAGGGGTCAGTCACCGTAGGTGTAGAAGCCACGACCGCTCTTACGGCCGAGGTGACCTGCCGCGACCATGCGGCGCAGCAGGGCGGGCGGTGCGTACAGGGGCTCCTTGAACTCCTCGTACATCGACTCGGCCACCGCCTGGATGGTCTCGAGGCCGATGAGGTCGAGCAGGCGGAGCGGTCCCATGGGGTGGGCGCAGCCGAGTTCCATGCCCTGGTCGATGTCGTCCGGGCTGGCGGAGCCCGATTCCACCATGCGCACCGCGCTGAGCAGGTAGGGCACAAGGAGGGCGTTGACGACGAAACCGGAGCGGTCGGGTGCCTGGATGGCCTGCTTGCCGAGCTGCTCGGCGATGTCGTGGGTGCGCCGCACTGTCTCCTGGCTGCTGGTGAGAGCGGGGATGACCTCGACCAGTTTTTGCACGGGCACGGGGTTGAAGAAGTGCATGCCGATGACCTGGGCGGGCCGTTCCGTGGCCACCGCGAGGTCGACGATGGGAATCGAGGAGGTGTTGGTGGCCAGGATCGCCGCCGGGTCTTCCACGACCTTGTCCAGGGCGCGCAGGACGTCGGTCTTGATGTCGCGGTTCTCGGCGACGGCCTCGATGACGAACTGGCGGTCGGACAGGTCACCGAGGTCGTGGGTGAAGGAGAGCCGGGCGAGCGCCTGGTCTCGCTGCTCCTGGCTGAGCTTGCCACGCCGTACGCCCCGCTCGAGGGAGGCGGTCAGACGACGGCGGCCCGCCTCGGCGGCGTCCGGGGTGGCTTCGGCGACACGGACATCGATGCCGTGGCGGGCGGCGACTTCGGCGACGCCGGAGCCCATGAGGCCGCAGCCGACGACGCCGAGACGGGTAACGGGATCCATCTGAGGTTCGCTCCGGTGAGTTGGGGGGTGTGCCGGGGGTGGTCAGACGTTGCGGCGGTACTGGCCGCCGACCTCGAAGAAGGCGTCGGTGATCTGCTGCAGCGAGCAGACCCGGGCGGCGTCCATGAGGACGGCGAAGACGTTGCGGTCGCTCACCGCCGCGTCCTTGAGGGCGTCCAGTGCGGCGTGGGCCGTCTCATGGTGGCCGGCCTGGAATTCCCGCACCCGCGCAAGCTGGGACTGCTTCTCCTCCTCGGTGGCGCGGGCCAGTTCGATGGCGTCGGGCTCGGCGGTGTCCGCGTGCGGGTTGCGGAAGGTGTTGACGCCGATGATCGGCAGGGTGCCGTCGTGCTTGCGCTGCTCGTACAGCATCGACTCGTCCTGGATACGGCCGCGCTGGTAGCCGGTCTCCATCGCCCCGAGGACGCCGCCGCGCTCGCTGATCCGCTCGAACTCCTCGAGGACGGCGTCCTCCACCAGGTCGGTGAGCTCGTCGATGATGAAGGACCCCTGGAGGGGGTTCTCGTTCATCGCCAGACCCCACTCGCGGTTGATGATGAGCTGGATGGCGAGGGCCCGGCGGACCGAGTCCTCGGTGGGGGTGGTGACCGCCTCGTCGTAGGCGTTGGTGTGCAGGCTGTTGCAGTTGTCGTAGATCGCGATGAGCGCCTGGAGGGTGGTGCGGATGTCGTTGAAGTCCATCTCCTGGGCGTGTAGCGAGCGGCCGGAGGTCTGGACGTGGTACTTCAGCTTCTGGCTGCGCTCGTTCGCGCCGTACTTCTCCTTCATCGCCACTGCCCAGATGCGGCGGGCGACCCGGCCGAGGACGGAGTACTCGGGGTCCATGCCGTTGGAGAAGAAGAACGACAGGTTCGGGGAGAAGTCGTCGATGTGCATGCCCCGGGCGAGGTAGGACTCGACGTAGGTGAAGCCGTTGGCCAGAGTGAAGGCGAGCTGGCTGATGGGATTCGCGCCGGCTTCGGCGATGTGATAGCCGGAGATGGACACCGAGTAGAAGTTGCGGACCTTGTTGGCGATGAACCACTCCTGGATGTCCGCCATCATCCGCAGGGAGAACTCGGTGGAGAACAGGCAGGTGTTCTGGCCCTGGTCCTCCTTGAGGATGTCGGCCTGCACCGTGCCGCGCACGCTTCCCAGCGCGTGCGCACGCAGTTCGGCCGTCTCCTCGGGCGACGGGTCGCGGCCCTCGGCGGTACGGAACCTCTCGATCTGCTGGTCGATCGTGGTGTTGAGGAAGAACGCCAGGATGGCCGGCGCCGGTCCGTTGATCGTCATGGAGACCGAGGTCGTCTGCGCCACCAGGTCGAAGCCGTCGAAGAGCGCCTTCATGTCCTCCAGGGTCGCCACCGACACTCCGGAGGTGCCGACCTTGCCGTAGTTGTCGGGGCGTTCGTCCGGGTCACGGCCGTAGAGGGTGACGGAGTCGAAGGCAGTGGACAGCCGGGTGGCCGGCTGGCCCTCGGACAGCAGCTTGAAGCGCCGGTTGGTGCGGAACGGGTCGCCCTCGCCCGCGAACATCCGCGCCGGGTCCTCGCCGTCGCGCTTGAAGGGGAACACCCCGGCGGTGAACGGGAAGTGGCCGGGCAGGTTCTCCCGGCGCCAGAACCGCACCAGTTCCCCGTGGTCGGTGAAGCGGGGCAGGGCGACCCGGGGGATCTTGTTGCCGGACAGGGACTCGCGGGTGAGCGTGGTGCGGATCTCCCGGTCCCGTATCTTCACGATCTGCTCGTCGCCGGAGTAGGAAGCCACGACGGCGGGCCAGTTCTCGATGTGTTCCGTGACCTCGTGCGGGAGTTTCCGGCGGGCGTCCTCGAGCAGCGACCGCACATTCCCGGCGTCGGAGCCGACCTGGACGAGCTCGCCCTCGACCGCCTCCAGGCGCTGCACCCGCCGGGCCGACTCGGCCAGCCGGTCGGTCTCGGCGTGGTACCCGCGGACCAGCTCGCTGATCTCGGCGAGGTAGCGCACCCGCTCCGCGGGAACCACCTGCCGGATACCGGAGGAGTGGCGCACGTCGACGGGCGCCAGCCTGCCCTCGGACAGCGGCAGCCCCTTCTCGGCCAGGGTGCCCTTCAGGTGCTGGTACAGCGCGGTGACACCGTCGTCGTTGAACGTGGCCGCCGAGGAGCCGTACACCGGCATGTCCTCGGGCCGCATGCCGAACGCCTCGCGGTTGCGGACCAGTTGGCGGCCCACGTCGCGCAGCGCGTCCTTGGCGCCGCGCCGCTCGAACTTGTTGATCGCCACCACGTCGGCGAAGTCGAGCATGTCGATCTTCTCGAGCTGCGAGGCGGCGCCGAACTCGGGTGTCATCACATACATCGAGGTGTCGACGAACGGCACGATCGCCGCGTCGCCCTGACCGATGCCCGGCGTCTCCACGATCACCAGGTCGAACCCGGCGGCCTTCACCACGTCGATCACGTCCGCCAGGTGCTCCGGCAGCTCACGGCTGTTGCGCGTGGCCAGGCTCCGGAAGAACACCCGGTTCCCGTCCAGGGAGTTCATCCGGATCCGGTCACCGAGCAGCGCACCGCCACCACGACGGCGGGTCGGGTCGACCGCGATCACCGCGACCCGCAGCTTGTCCTGCTGGTCGACGCGGATACGGCGCACCAACTCGTCGGTGAGCGAGGATTTGCCCGAGCCGCCGGTGCCGGTGATGCCGAGCACCGGCGTGACCCGTGCCGCCGCGGCGGCACGGAGCTGTTCCAGGAAGTCCGGGGACAGCTTGCCGAGTTCGGCGCCGGTGATGGCGCGGGCGATCGCGAACCGGTCGCCGGCGAGTACGGCGGCGGCGTCGGCCTGCCTGCCGTCCCACAGGTCGAAGTCGCAGTCCCTTATCACCGAGTTGATCATCCCGGCGAGGCCCATCCGCTGCCCGTCCTCCGGGGAGAAGATGGTCACTCCGCTGCCGCGCAGCCGGTCGATCTCCTCGGGCACGATGACGCCGCCACCCCCGCCCACCACTCGGACGTGCTCCGCTCCCTGCGCACGCAGCGACTCCACCAGGTACTCGAAGTACTCCACGTGACCGCCCTGGTAGGACGAGACCGCGACACCGTGTGCGTCCTCCTCCAGCGCCGCGTCCACGACCTCCCGCACCGACCGGTTGTGACCGAGGTGGATCACCTCCGCGCCCTGGGACTGGAAGATCCGTCGCATGATGTTGATCGACGCGTCGTGCCCGTCGAACAGCGCCGAAGCGGTGACCAGGCGGACGGGGTGCGCAGGACGGTGCAGATCGCTCATGAGGGCCTTCCCAGACGGGTCAGGGCACTGACTGAAGAGATAGTAGGACGTCCTAGTAAATTACTGGAGGCAGGGAGGGTGTGAAGAGAAGCACAGAAGCGGCGCGAGTGATCCCGCACCGCCGGGGCATCGCGAGGGCGAGCCGGTCGCCGCAGCAGTGATTGAATCGACTTCAGTTTGAACGTTAGGTGCGGTGCGTCGGATCGTCAATCAGACCCCCAGCCCATGACTTGTGATTGACGGCACCCCGGGGCCATATTTAGCTTTGAACTCGCTTAGGTTCAGCCATGCGCCCTTCACGGAGCGTGCTCGCATGGCCCTTCCGCGGAAGTGAGGCGCCTTGATCGCATCACACCTTCCGGCAGCCGCCGCACCGCTGACCGTCGGTTCGCTGACCCTGCGCAACCGGCTGGTCGCCACCGCCCACGCCAGCGGTCTCGTCCGGGACGGGCTGCCGCTCAGCGGCGACGCCGAGTACTGGGGCCGTCTGGCGGCCGGTGGCGCGGCGCTGCTGATCTGCGGCGGTACGACGGTGGCGCCGGAGTCCGCGCCCCGGCAGGGAAACATCCTTCAGCTCCATCGTCCGGAGGCGGTCGAGCCACTGCGAGCACGGGTCGGGCGCCTGCGAACTGGACATCATGCCGCTGTGCACGGCAACCGGCATCGGCCCCGAGGGCGTCGCCGTCGCTCACCACACCTCCGGAGGGATGACCACCATGCCCGCGGACCAGGTCGTCGTCGTGGGGGAACGCCGCCCACGCACCGCCCCGGACTGCACCAACCCCCTGGTACTGACAGTCGGCGACGCCGTGGTTCCGCGACGTGTCGCGCACGCGATCGCCGAGGGACGGGAAGCCGCCGTACGCATCGCCTCTGCGCTACGAGACGGTATGCACCGCGGTTAGCCGACGGCAGCACACCGGTCCGGTCCGCACAGCCCAGAACGTCGGCCCGGTGGTGGGCGTTCAGGGCTTGCCATGCACGGAAACGGCGTACTTCCCGTCGGTGTAAGGGTCGCGGGACCACGTCGCGTACCTGGCTTCGAGGGTGAGTCCCGCCGCACGGCAGTGCGCGTCGTAGTCGTCCAGCGGGTAACCGCGGTCCAGGGCGAAACCCGCGACGAGACGACCGGCCGGACGCACATGGGCCGCCGCCCCGGCCACCAGGGCCGGTTCCGTTCCCGGTGGGGTGAACAGGGGGACATTGCCCGCCAGCACCACGACATCGAAGGACAACCCCAGGTCGAGGTCGACCAGATCCCGCCGATGCCAGCGGATCTCCGGGGCCAGCCGCCGGGCGGTGGCGAGCATCGACGCGTCGGCGTCCACGCCCGCCACGTCGATCCCGTGACGGGCCAGCTCTATGGCCACCCGGCCGGTGCCGCAGCCCGCATCGAGGACCGTGGTCGGCCGGAAGGAGCGGACCAGCGCGGCTTCACCGTGGATGTCCCCTCCTTCGGTGGCGATGCGGTCGAACCGCGACTGGTACTCGTCACCGTTCCACGTCATGCCGCCAGCGTGTCACATGCGCGGTCGCGCGAGCCGATACGGGCAGGGTGTCCTGCGGTCGTACCGCAGCACAATCGACGAGCCAGAAAGCCAGGTTTTGGTCTATACCAAGCGCGTCCGTCCCAGTATCCTCATCCTGGCCAGTAGCACACCATCCCCCACCCAGGTTGCGTGCTGGCGCGGGCGACACCCCCTGAACCTGCCCAAGCAGCCAGGTGACCTCCCGATTCACCGCATCCAGGAGGATCACGGTGAAAGTTCGCACCAGGAGTTCGGCGATCATCGGCACCATCTGCCTCGTCGCTTCCCTCGCCTTGACCACGGCGTCCGCCGACCAGCCCGCCGCCCCACGGCAGGCAGCAGCGAAGGTCGCGCTCAAGAATGTGGCCACGGCCCAGAATCCGACCGCCGGCGCCGCCGGTCCCGGAGGCACGGTCTGGATCGCCGAACGCCCCGGCACCGTAAGGGTTTTGGACGATCAGGGACTGGGCGAACCCGTCCTCGACATCTCCGCCGAGACCACCACCGACGGCGAACGCGGTCTGCTGGGCATCGCGTTCGACAAGGAATTCGCGCACTTCTACATCTCGTTCACGAACCTCGAAGGCACCAGCACCGTGGACGAGTTCGCCATGCGGGACGGCAAGATCCAGCCGGACACCCGGCGCACCGTCCTCACCCAGACGCAGCCGTACTCGAACCACAACGGCGGCGACATCAAGTTCGGCCCCGACGGCTACCTCTACATCGCATTGGGCGACGGGGGCGCGGGCGGCGACCCGCACGGCAACGGGCAGAACCTCGACACGCTGCTCGGCAAGCTCCTGCGGATCGACCCGAGCGGCGGCGAGCCGTACGCGATCCCGCCGGACAACCCGTTCGTGGACGACCCGAACGCGAAGGACGAAATCTGGGCGTACGGGCTGCGCAATCCGTGGCGGTTCTCCTTCGACGCGGACACGGGCGACCTGCTGATCGGTGACGTCGGCCAGAACGACTGGGAGGAGATCGACTGGGCCCCGGGGAACAGCAAGGGCGGCGAGAACTACGGCTGGTCCCAGATGGAGGGCACCCATCCCTTCCGTGGCGGCACGGAACCCGCGAACCACGTGCCGCCGGTCCACGAGTACGACCGCACCAATCTGGGCTGCTCGGTGACCGGCGGCTACGTCTACCGAGGCAACGCGATCCCGGACCTCAAGGGTCAGTACGTGTTCAGCGACTACTGCGACGGCACCGTCCGCTCTCTGCAGATGGAGAACGGCAAGGTGACCGGCGTGAACGACCTCGGAGTCAACGGCGGCGAGGTCATCTCGTTCGTGCAGGGCGGCAGTGGCGAGCTGTACGTGCTCGCCATAGGTGGCAGCGTCTCCCGCATCGACCCGGCGTAACAACTACTGGAAGACGCCGCCGAGTAGCGAGTGCGGCCCTGGGCCGGGAGCCCCGTGTGAGGCTCCGGCCCGGGGGGCGGGTCAGCCGGTGCCGGCCGTGGCTTCGGGTTCGGGTCGCAGGGCGGCGGTGGTGGCGGGGGCGGGGCTCCCGGTGCGGGTGACGGCGGAGACGGCCACCATGACCACGATATTGAGGACGAGGGCGATGATGCCGACGTTGAGGTCCTTCACCGCCTGCGGGAGCCCCGGCAGGAGGCTGCCCACCGTGACGTCGGAGAGGGTGACGACGGCGACCGTGGTGACTCCGACGACGATGCCCGCCGCCGCTCCCTGTTTGGTGACGAACTGCCGTTGCGCGAGGCTCGCCAGCAGTGCGGGGAAGAGCTGGGTGACCAGTGCGTAGCCCATGAGCAGCAGCGAGACGATCGAGCTGCCGCCGTTGAAGGTGAAGTAGAGGGAGATCAGGGCGAGGGCGGGGACGAGCAACTGCGCCAGGCGGCCGATGTGCTGCTCGCTGGTGTGCGGCCGGGCGAGGCGGTAGACGTTCTTCGACAGGCAGGTCGCGGAGGTCATGAGCAGCAGGGATCCGGGGACCAGCGCGGTGAGCAGCCCGGCGCCACCGACGATGCCGACGAACCAGGAGGGAAAAGTGGCGGTGGTGATGCGCAGCAGGGACAGGTCCGCGTCGGCGCCCTTGAGGCCGGGCACGACCAGGATGGCGGTGAAGCCGGCGAAGAAGACGAAGAGCAGGATGAGCTGGTAGAGCGGCATGAAGATGGCGTTGCGGCGGAAGACGCGTTCGTTCTGGGCGCTGTAGGCGGCGCTGAAGGTGTGCGGCCACATGTAGAAGCCGACCGCCGAGAGCAGCACGGTGGAGGCGAACCACGAGGCGCTCATGCCGCTGGAGGGCAGGGTGAGGAGCTGGGGGTGGGCCTTGTCCACCGCGTGGAACATCTCCCCGACGCCGCCGAAGTAGTGCATCGGCAGGTAGATGCCCAGGATGAGGACGACCGCGAGGATGGCGACGTCTTTGAGCACCGACGTCCAGGCCGAGCCGTGGATGCCCGAGATCGTCACATAGAGGGTCAGTGCCACTGTGCCGATCGCGATGGCCCAGTGGGAGGAGATACGGCCGTTGGAGGCGACGGACACGATGATCCCCATCCCTTTGAGCTGCAGGACGAGGTAGGGCACCATCGCGACGACTCCGACGAGGGCCACCAGCGCGCCGAGCAGCGGGCTGTCGAATTTGGCGACGAAGAAGTCGGACTGCGAGATCAGCCGGTGCTGCTTGGCGTAGCGCCACACGGCCGGGAGCAGCCAGTACGACAGGACGTAGGCCAGTGAGGCGTAACAGAGGATGTAGTACGCGGGCGCGCCCTTGCCGTAGGCCCATCCCGAGGCACCCAGGAAGGTGAAGGTCGTATAGATCTCGCCGGCCAGCAGCAGGAAGACGAAGACCGTCCCGAAGCCGCGGCCGCCCACCGACCACTGTTCGAGATCCATGGACCTGCCACGGCGGGCGCGCAGTCCCAGGCCCAGGGCGGCGAGCAGGAAGGCGAAGATGACGGCGAGGGCGATCATGAGCTCTGCTCCTCCCGGTTCGCCGGGTCCAGGTGGTAGATGACGGCCATGGTCGCCGAGATCAGCACGACCCACATGACCAGCCAGAAGAGGTTGAACGGCATACCGAGGACGTAGGGCGTCACCCGGTTCGCGATGAAGATTCCCCCGAGGATCCCGAGGAACGGGATCACGCCGAGCAGATGGATGGGTTTCACGTCGAGAACCTCCTGGGACGGGCCGTACTCCACGGGTGGGTCGACGCCGTCTGGGGTGGGTGGCACGTCCCACGCGGTGCGGTGGGGACGGGGCCGTCGGGACGCCGCGCATGGCGCAGAAGAGGCGGCGCCTCGGCGGATCGCCTACTGCTGACCAAGGCCACTGACCAGGGCCGCTGACCAGAGCTGCCGACCAAGGCCACGGCGGCAGGTGGGACGGGGCCGAAGTGCATTTCGCCATGCGGAATTTATTTTTCGATGGCAGATGTATAGGTCCGCCGCGAGGGCCTGTCAAGGCTTTTCACGTCCCCCGCGCCGCCCGTCCGCCCGGACGTCGCCACCCGCGCCGATGAGTCTGCCATCGGGCGGTCCCTTCCAACACCACCTGCGCGGAGCCCCCCCCTCGCGGCCCGGACCCGCACCGCCCCCGGCTACCGCTTGTTCTCGATCCGGGACGTCTGCCCCGGGCTGCTGCCCGACCCCGGTGTCGGCACCGCGGTGGAGGGCGAGGTCTACGACGTCCCCGACGAGGTGCTGCGCGACCACCTGTTGCCCACCGAACCGCCGGAGCTGGAGTTCGGGATCATCCGGCTCCAGGACGGTTCCTCGTCCTTCTCGATGCTCCTTCGCCGCGGCGAGCTGGAGAGGGGCGTTCACAAGGAGATCAGCGACTTCGGTGGATGGCGTCCGTACCTGAAGAGCCTCGGCCGGGAGAACTGATGAACAACCGACTTCCCCACACGGTCAATCTGTCGATCCTCTTCACCGAGCTGCCGCTCCCGGAGCGTCCGGCCGCCGCGTCCGGGAGACCCGCCGGCGCCGCGGTGGCGGCAACGACTGGATGTTCGTCGAACTCGCCGTGCCCGGACACCTCACCCAAGTGGCCCTCGACACCTCGTACTTCATCGGAAACGCCCCTGGTTCGGCACGGCTGCGCGGCATCGACGCCACGGTGGCGGACCCGGACGATCCCGGGGCCTGGTTCGACCTGCTGCCGCGCACCCGACTGCAGCGGGATACCCGGCACCGCTTCCGTATCGACGCCTCCCGCCCGGTCAGCCACGTCAAGCTCGACATCTACCCCGACGGTGGCCTGGCCCGGCTCCAGCCTTTCGGCGCGCCCACTCCCGCCGGCCTCGCCACGCTCGGGCTGCGCTGGTTCGACCTGCTGCCCGCCGCTGAGGCGGTTCAGCTCCTGATCACCGAGTACGGTGCGGCACCGGAACGGGCGCGGGACTGTGGCCGCGCTCACCGGAGGTTGTTGGGGGCGTTCCCCGGCCCGGGGCGACACGGGCCCAGGTCCTGATCGCGAAGCGTGGCATGGCAGTGGCCGGACTGCACTCCTCAAGGGAGTTCGCGTCCCATGTCGGTGGAGCACAGGACGACGGCTACGGGTCTGACTCACAAGACATCCCGTCCGGGACCCCTCGTTCACAGTGGCGCGACCGTGCCGGATTCCCACCGGCTTCCGTCTTGCCGTCGTCGATATCGCACCGACGTACCGCGTGTCGGGTTCATGGCGAAGACCGGCCACCAGGAGAGACGGTCAGGTGAGGGCGAGGAGGCTGACGGCGACGGCGGCGGTCCCGAGGCCGACCAGTTGTCCGCGGTGGATGCGTTCGGCCAGGACGCCACGGGCGAGCAGTACGGTACCGGCCGGATACAGGGCGGTGATCACGGCGACGACGGCCAGGTCGCCGCTGCGGGCAGCCAGCAGGAACAGCAGATTCGCCAGCGAGTCCAGCACTCCGGCGGTGGCCGACATGGCGTAGGCGGGCTTCGTCGAGCCGAGCCTGCGGTACATCACCCCGGCCGCGGCCAGCGTGACGGCGGAGGAGACGGCACGGCCGATGATCAGCGGGCCGACGCCGCTGTCGGACGGCGCCTGATGCAGGAAGATCAGCTGCAGGGCGATGGCGGCGCCCGCGCCGAAGGCCAGCAGGATCGCGGCGCGCGAGGGGCGGGCCGACTTCGCGCCGTGCCCGGCGCTGACCAGTACCACCGCCGCCAGGGCCAGCGGCAGGCCGACCAGCCCGGCCGGGCCCAGGTGCTCGCCCTGGAGCAGCCCCACACCGACCGGCAGCATGGCCGAGACCAGCGCGGTGAGCGGGGAGAGCACATTCATCGGGCCGATCGCGAGCGTGCGGTAGAGCAGGGCGAAAGCGGCGGCCGACGCGATGCCGGAGGCGGCGCCCCAGGCCAAGGTCGCCGGAGCGAAGGAGGCACCGAGAAAGGGCCACAGCAGCAGCTCGACGGTGAGCGAGGCCGGCGCGGCGATCATCACGGTGCGCAGTACATGGGCCTTGCGGGCGCCGAGACCGCCGAGGAAGTCGGCGCAGCCATAGGCCAGGGAGCTGCCCAGGGCCAGCAGCAGAGCGAGCACAGTCCATCCTTTACCATCAATAGAACGACCGGAGCGTACAACGTACCGACCGCGCGATGTCAACTGAACGACCGCGCGGTACGGCAGACTGAACGACGTAGAGAGCACGTAGAGAGACGTAGAGAGCACGTAGAGAGTGGAGAGGGGGCGCACTGATGGCGGAGGCCGAGGCGGCTCTGCGGACGCTGGCGTACAACGTCAGAACCGCTCGCACACGCGCGGGGCTGTCCTTGGACGAACTCGGCCGACGCGCCAAGGTCAGCAAAGGCTCACTGTTCGCCCTGGAGAAGGCCCAGGGAAATCCGAACTTCGCCACCCTGGTCCGGCTGGCCGACACCCTCGGCGTCTCGGTGTCCGCCCTGATGGAGGGGGCGGCCCAGGAGCGCGTCCGGGTCGTGTCCGCCGACGCCGTGATGCCGCTGTGGGCGGGCCCGCACGGCAGCGAGGCCCGGCTGATGCTGACGACCTCCGGGCCGACCACGGTCGAGGTCTGGCGCTGGACACTCCAGCCCGGCGAGGAGTACCCCAGCCACCCCCACCAGGCCGGTGTCGTCGAGACCCTCAGTGTCACGGCCGGCCGGATGGTCCTGGTCGTCGACGGCGTCGAGCATCCCGTCGAGGCCGGGCAGACCGCCACCTTCAACGGCGACGCCCCCCACACCTACCGCGGCGACGGCGACGGGACCTGCCATCTGATCATGACCGTCCACCTGCCACCCGGCCCCGCCTGACCACGTCGACCCGTCCGATCCCGTTCCGTCCGCCACCCGCCTCGAAGATCAAGGACAGCAGGAGGTTCATGTCCGAGCGTGCGAAAGAATCCGTCATACGGGCCCCGGGCATACCGCACCTGCTGATGGTAGTGCTCTGCTGCTTCTCCGGATTCGCCCTGCTGCTGCCCGTCTCCCCGGCATGGGCCGTCAGCGGAGGAGCGGATGAGTTCGGTGCCGGGCTCGTCACCGCCGTCCTGATGGCCGCCACCGTCCTGGCCCAGCTATGCGTCAAAACGGCGCTGCGCGTGCTCGGATGGACCCGCACCCTCGCCATCGGTGCCCTCCTGCTCGGCCTGCCCGCCACGCTGCAGGCCCTCAGTGACCACCTGTTGCCCATCCTGCTGACCACGGCCCTCCGCGGAGCGGGCTTCGGCATCGTCACCGTCTGTGGATCCACCGCGGCGGCCGCACTGGCCCCACGCGGGCGCCAGGGCGCGGCCATCGGCCTCTACGGCTTCGCGGTCGCGCTCCCCCAAGTCGCCCTCACCCCGGCGGCGCCCTGGCTGGTGGGCACCTTCGCCCTCCCCGCGATCATCGCGTGCGGCGCTCTCCCCGTCCTGGCACTGCCCTGGACACGAGCCCTCGGCCGCGTCGTCGAGGCCCGCATCGGCGGCCCCGCGCCACAGGACAGCCACCCGCGGCACCCCGCCCCCATGGCCACGGTGCTCCGGCGCATTCTGCTCCCGCTCACCGTGCTGCTCCTGGTCACGGCCGCGGGGGGTGCGGTCCTCACCTTCGCCCCGCAGTTCACCGCCACCCCGACGCAGGCCGCCACGGCCCTTCTCGCCCTCACCGCCACCGCCGCGGTGTCCCGTTGGGGCTGCGGAGTACTGGCCGACCGGATCGCTCTGCGGCCGATCAGCGGCGTCCTCGCCTCGGCCGCGTGTGCGGGCCTGGCGCTGATCGCCCTGGCCCTGGGATCGGGGAGCGCCCCCGTCCTCGTCCTGCCGGCCGGAGTGGTCGTGCTGGGAGCGGCGTACGGAGGACTGCAGAGCCTCACGCTGGTGCAGGCGTTCACCTACGCGGGCGCGGAGAACCGGCATACGACATCAGTCGCGTGGAACATCGGCTATGACGCGGGCACCGGGCTCGGCTCCCTCATGCTGGGCCTGGCAGCCCAAACGGCCACCTTCTCCACCGGCTTCACCACGATGTCCGCGGTGATGGCGGCCGCGGCCCTCACGGTTCTCCTCACCGGTCGCGGGCAGGCCACCGGCGGCTCGGCGAACAGCCGCCGGCGTAGGCAGAGCCGAAAGCGCCGATCGCTCACCGACCGCTAGAAGCTACTCCCGCGCGGCACAGAACCGGACCGGTCGTGGTGGTTGGCACTGTGGCCCATCGCGCTGAGCGTGCTGCCGGTGGTGAGCCTGCTGCTGACCGGCCTGGTGCCCTTGAAGGGCACCAGGCTGATTCCGGTGACCGGGATCGTCATCGGCGGCGCGCTGACCGCGACCGCGCTGTCGGGACGGCGAGCGCTGGACGAACTCGGCCTGCGGCACGGTGAGTTCGAGGCGGGACTGGCCCAGGCCCGGGACGACGAGGGCCGACTACACCTCCTCGGTGGCGAACAGCTCGAGGTGCCCGCACTCAGGACAGCGGAACGCCACTATCTTCCGCCGGGGACGGCCCGTCCGCTTGGCACCCCCGAAAAATCCCCGCTCCATCGCGCCCTCGATCCAGCGCGCGTATCCGCGCGAGTGCTCACCGGCGTCTTCGATGAAACCTTCTGCCAGTCCGACGTTGCCGCAATGGGTGCACGTGTAGTTGTTCATGCCGCGAGTCTAGGAAACGGCGCGCCAAGGACAAACACGTAACGATGGCCCGGATCGCGGGACTGTTCGGCCCGGTTGAGCCCCGGGCGAGTGCCCGTTCCGCACTGCATGGGCCGGCCGTCTCTCATCCGACGCACCGCGACGAGGATCAGCCCATGCGCAGCCGGCACCACCGCCCGCTGCCGGATGGCCGCCTGCGGCGGAGGACGCGAAGGTCATCCAGTGGGCCGGCGGCGGGGCGGTGGTGGCGACGAAAGGGTACGGGCTGTGCGCACGCCGAGAGCGCTGAGTGACCGCGCGCAGGGGTGTGCGGTTGCCTTACGGCGTGTAGACGGCGTCGCTGCCGTACAGCTCCCTGGTGAACGCGGAGACATCGGCGCCGCGATTGGCGCCGTCGAGGTTGTACGTCAGATAGACGCCGTAGCCCTCGCTGACGGTGCGGCGGGCGAGGCTTGCGGCCGTGCTCTGTGAGGTCCGGCCGATCTCGACAGCCGCCGGGGACAGCTTCGACTTGGGCAGTGCCACGCCGGGGACCTGCCAGGAGCCGTAGTACGGGTTCCAGGCGTAGTCGAACTTGGACGAGATGTCGACGCCGCCGTAGGACAGGCGCGACGCGGCCGGGCCGATGTTGTAAAGGCTGATGATCTTGTCCGGCATGTTCGCGCGCAGCGCCGTCACCAGGTGCACGAACGAGCTGTCGTTGGGCTGGCCTGTGCCGTTGTTGCCGTAGTCGGCGTACTCGTCATCGAAGTCGATGCCGTCGAGGCCGTACTTGGCCACGGTGTCCGACAGTGTTTTGGCGAACCCCGAAGCCGCTTGCTGGGACGGGAAGTTGGCGAAGCCCGCGCCCTCATGGTTGCCGAGCACCGAGAGGACGACCTTGATGCCCTTCTGCTGCAACGGCCGTATCTCCGTGGCGGCGTTGTCGAGGACGCGCTGCACGTTCTCGTTGAAGTGCAGGTACGCCGACTTCGTCCCCGTGTCGTAGTTGATGTTCGCCGCGAAGATCACGGCGACGTCGAAGACGTTGCCGCCGCCGTTGGCGAGGGTGTACTTGCCCACGTTCCGCATGCTGTTGTTGTTCACCTCGACGTACGCCACCGAGGTCGGCCCCTGTTTCGCGGGAGCGGGAGCGGGGGCCGCTGCCGTGCCGGTCGCGGCGGTCGCGGCGGTCCCGCCGAAGGCTAAGGCCGCGACGGCCGTGAGCGCGAACGCGGCCGTCCTTACTCTGCTCCGTACCAGACTGAACATCGTTGACCGGTCTCCCCTCGCATGGGTCGGTGTCCGACCCTGACTGAAGGTGTCTTCCGCTGTTTGCGGAACACCCTTGCCGTTCCGTGGAGTTATCAATTCCGAATCCTTGAAATGCTACTTCAGTGGAGTCAAACTTCCCCCACTCTCACGGGAGTTCGCATGCGCCCTATCCGCGCACGCAGACCACTGACGTCTCTTCTCACCGCGATGGCGGCGGTCTGCCTCGCCGTCACCGCGGCCCCCGCCGCGCAGGCTGTTCCGACCGGGGCGGAGGCGGCCGGAAAGTACATCGCGCTCGGCGACTCGTACGCCGTCGCGCCCGGCACCCGAACCTATGACGACCCGAACGACGCCTGCCGGCGCGGACCGCTGTCCTACCCCCGGCTGTGGGCGGCGCAGCACACCTCGTACTCCTTCGTGGAGGCGTCCTGCTCCGGGGCGACCGCCGCGGAGGTCAAGAGCCGGCAGGTGCCTCAGCTCAGCGCGGACGCGACGCTGGTGACGGTGCAGGCCGGCGGGAACGACGTGGGCTTCGTCAACGTTCTGCAGAACTGCATCCTCACCCTGGACGACAAGGACTGCGTCGCCGGGGTGGATGCCGCGAAGGCGGCGGCGACCGGTGTCCTGCCGGGCACGCTGGCCGACACCTACGCGGCCATCAAGGGGGCAGCCCCGGGCGCCAGGGTGGTCGTGGTGGGGTATCCCCGGCTGTACAAGATCGGCGGAAGCTGCGGCATCCTCGGGCTGAGCGACACGGAGCGCAGCGCGCTGAACTCGGCGGCCGACGTCCTCGACACCGTCCTCGCCCAGCAGGCCGCGAACGCGGGCTTCACCTTCCTCGACCCGCGGCCGGCCTTCGACCCGCACACCATCTGCTCGGGGAACACCACCTGGGTGACGAGCCTTGAGTGGGACAAGCTGAACGAGTCGTACCACCCGAACCAGGCCGGGCACCGCGACGGCTACCTGCCCGCCCTGAACGACATCACGGGCTGACGGTAGGGATCGACGGGCCCGTCAGGGCACGGACGGACCGGGAGACGGTGGCTGGATCCGACGGATCCGGCCACCGTTCGCATACGGCCCCGGGGCGCCTCGTCCGTTCCGGGCCCCGGGGCGCCTCGTCCGTTCCGGGCCCCGGGCCGGCTCGTCTCTTCCGGGCCCCGGGCCACCCTCACTTCCGGGCCCCGGCCACCGTCACTTCCCGGGCCCGGAGCGCTCGTTCACAGCGTCAGTTGCGCGTCCGGGCCCGGCGGCCGGTCGTCCACGGCGGGTACGAGCATCTGGGAGGCGGCGAGTTCGCGGTAGAGGGTGTCGGCGCCGACCAGGTCGTCGTGGGAGCCCGCGGCGCGAATCCCGCCGTCCTCCAGGACGATGATCTGCTCCGCGTCGGTGACCGTGGACAGGCGGTGGGCGATCAGGATGACGGTGCAGCGGCGCGCGGCCTGGTCCACCGCTTCCCGCAGGGCCTGTTCGTTGCTGGCGTCGAGCTGGGCGGTGGCCTCGTCGAGCAGCAGTACCTCGGGCCTGCGCAGCAGGGCACGCGCGATGGCGAGGCGCTGGCGCTCCCCGCCGGAGAGGGTGACGCCGCGGTTGCCGACCTCGGTGTCCAGGCCGTCGGGCAGCCTGGCGATCAGGGAGTCGAGCCGGGTCAGGCGCAGTACCTCGGCGATGTCCTCGTCGCCGGCGCCGGTCGCGGCGTAGCGGAGGTTGTCGCCGAGGGTGCCCGCCATCACCGGGGACTCCTGCTCGACGTAGGCGATGCGTTGGCGGACCTCGGCGCGGGACATGAGGGCGATGTCCTGGCCGCCGATCCGGATGGCGCCCGCCCGCGGTTCGTAGAAGCGCTGGAGCAGCGCGAACATCGTGGTCTTGCCGGCGCCGGAGAGGCCGACCAGTGCGGTACGGGTGGCGCCGGGCACGGTGAAGCTGATGCCGCGCAGGGCCGGCCCGCGCCCCGGGTAGGCGAAGTGGACGCCGTCGAACTCGACCGGTGGCGCCGGTGTCGACCGCGCGGTGTGCGGGGCCGCCCGCTCGGGCAGGTCCACGTCGTCCTCGGCCGGCAGGTGCTTGACCTGCTCGATGCGGACGATGGCGCCGAGGCCCTGCTGGAGCATGCCGAGGCCGCCGAGGAGCGAGGCGATCGGGCTGGCCAGGTAGAAGACGTAGAGCAGGAAGGCGATGAGCTGGGAGGCGTCGAGGTCCCCGGAGGCCACCAGGGCGCCGCCGACGCCGAGCACCGCCAGGAAGGCCGCCTGGATGGCGACGCCGGAGAGGACCTGGACCAGGGCGACATACTTGGCGCCGGTCAGACCCGCCTGGTACGCCTCCTGGACGGCGGCCTCGGCGCGGGCGGTCTCCCGGGTTTCGGCGCCGTTGGCCTTGACGGTGCGGGCGGCGCCGAGTGAGCGGTCCAGGGCTGCACCGATGGCGCCGACGGAGCTCTGGGCGCGGGCGACGGCCTCGCGGATGCGGGGCAGGATCAGTCCGAGGAGTGCTCCGGTGCCGAGCAGGACCGCGAGGGTGACGCCGAGCAGGCCGAGGTGGACCGTGCCCATCAGGACGATGGCGCCGACGACGGTGAGCAGCCCATTGGTGATCATGACCAGGCCCTGGGTGGCGGCGTTCTGCACCAGGGCGCTGTCGGAGGTGACCCGGGCGACCAGATCGCCGGGTGGACGGCGGTCCAGCTCGGGGATCTTCAGCCGGATGAGGCGGAAGACGAGGTCGCGGCGGATGGAGCGGACGACCTGCTCCGAGGTGCGCTGCTGCCACCAGGACTGGAGTCCGGTCAGGACGGCGCCCGCCACCACCAGGACGCTGAGCACAATGAGCGACCCGGTGACCACCGTGTCGTCGGCCAGGGCGTCCAGGACCGACCGCGCCACCAGCGGCTGGACGAGCCCGCAGCCGCTGGCGGCCAGGGCGAGCAGGAGCGAGCCGAGGAGGACGAACCGGTACGGGCGGGCCTGCTGGAGCAGGGCCCGCAGCGGGCGGATACCGGGGGCCGGCGGCTCGTCGGACGCGGGGCTCGGCGCCTGCGGCGGAGGCATCGGATGGGCTGTGGTCATGGGGTGCTCCGGGATGGGGGATGCGTTCAGCGGCCTGCGGATGCCACCGGGTGCGCCGTGACGAGCTGTTCGAGGTGGTCGGCCGCGGCGCGCCGGCCGCCCGCGACGCGCATCGACCTGCCGATGGCCGCCGCCGCGGTGCGGTGCCCGCCGGTGTCGTCCAGGACCGTGCGCAGCGCCTCGGCGAGCTTCGGCGCGTCCACCCGTCCGAAGCGCACCCTGATACCGGCGCCCGCCTCGGCCACCTGGCGCGCCACGATCGGCTGGTCGTCCCGGATCGGGGCGACCACCAGCGGCAGCCCGTGCCAGAGGGCCTCGCAGACGGTGTTGTGGCCGCCGTGGCTGACGACCGCCCTGGCCCGGCCGAGCAGTTCGAGCTGGGGGACGTAGGGGCGCACCAGGATGCCGGGCGGCGGGTCGGTGAGTTGGCCGCCGGGGTCCGCGACGACGCCCTGCACCCGGTCGGCGAGCAGGTCCAGCGCTCCGGCGGCCTCGTGGAGGAAGCGCGCGCCGGCGTCGGTGTTGGCGGTACCGAGCGAGACGAAGACCAGGTCACGGGAGGGGTCGAGGGCCTGCCAGGGGAAGTCCGGGTCGCCGGGCCGGTCGGCGATGGCCGGGCCGACCAGGTGGACCCGCTCCCAGGGCAGGGTGCCGTCGCCGACGAGTTCCCGGCCGGTGAAGGCGAGGACGCCGTACGGGGAGAAGCGTGGGTCGTGGGTGGCGGCCGGGTCGCCGATCGCCTCCCGCAGTGCGTCCAGCCGACCGGTCAGCCAGGCGGCCACCTTGGGCAGATCGGCCAGCGGGTCGATGAGTTCGGCCGAGGTACTGGCCGAGGTGAAGTACGGGACGCCGAGGCGTTCGCACACCAGGGCGCCGGCCACCGCGTGCTGGTCGGTGACGACCGCGTCCGGGCGAAAGGCGTGCATCGCGCTCGCCACGGCGGGCGCCATCGCCTCGGCGAGCGGGATGAAGAAGACCTCCCAGAGGAAGCGGAAGGCGGCCGGTCCGGTCAGGGTCGGCGGGCGGACCAGTTCGCCGGCTTCGGGGAGAGCGCATTCGTGGACGGCGGCGGCGGGTCCGGCCGCGTCGCGGATGCGGTCGGCGTAGCCGCACCACGCGACCTCGTGGCCGCGGGCGGTCAGTTCGGCCGCCACCGCGACGAGCGGGTTGATGTGCCCGGTCAGTGGCGGTGCGACCAGGAGGAAGCGGCTCATCCGACGGCTCCGGCCCAGGCGCCCGACCGGCGCGCGTGGTGCTCGCGCACCCAGTCCAGGACCAGGTCACGGGTGCGGCCGGGCTGTTCGACCAGGACCGAGTGGCCCTGGTCCGGGAGGACCACGGTGCGGCACTGTGCGACCTTGGCCTCCAGCTCCGGCACCTGGGCGCTGAGCCCGGAGTCGGCGCCGAAGACGGCGAGCAGCGGGCAGCGCAGCGCGGACAGGTCGTCGTCGATGAGCCGCCCGGCCGGGACGTCCTCGGCCAGCGTGGTGGTCTGCAGAATGCGCGCGGCCGTGCGGGAGAGCCGGGCGGTGTGCGCCCCGTAGCGCTCCTTGATCCACTCAATGGCCTGGTCGTGGACCAGGTCACGGCGGGCGTGCGCCAGGCCGTCCGCGATGTGGGTGGCCCAGGTGGCCACCGGCGGCTCGGACTCGATCATGGTGAGGGTGGCGGTGCGGTCCGGATGCCAGGCGGCGAACCCCGCGGCGACGGTGCCGCCGAAGGAGTTGCCGACCAGGTGCACCGGGCGGTGCTCGCCCAGGGCGTCCAGGAGCAGTGCCAGGTCCTCGACGAAGTGCTCCAGGCGGTAGCCGGTGGGCGGCCGGTCGGTGCGGCCGTGCCCGCGCAGGTCGTACATCACGGTGTCCATGCCCGCCGCGGACAGCGCCGGGCCGAGGGTGAAGTAGTAGCTGGCGAGCGAGTCCGTGAGCAGACCGTGCACGAGGACGACCACCGGGGGCTCGCCCTCGCCGGCCGCGCCCGCTCGCAGCTCCTGCACATGGGTGGTGATGTCGCCGGTGGGTGTCTTCGCCATCCGGTCAGCTCTCCTCGGTGGCGCGGAGCGAGGCGGTGACGTAGTCGGCGAGCTGACCCACGGTCAGCGCGATGATCTCGTCGAGTTCCAGGTCCGCGATGAACAGGGCGAGGTTGACGCGCTCGCCGTACTGCTCGCGCAGGAGGCCGGCGAGGGTGACCAGGTCGATGCTCTCCAGCTCCAGGTCGTCGTGGAAAAGCGTCTCGCGGCTGATCTCGGCGTCCTCCAGACCGGCGTCGGGCAGCTCGCGCAGCGTCGCGGCGATCTGTGCGAGGACGGTGTCCTCGTCGATGCTGAGGGCCGTGGGGGTGGCCGCCTCACTGGTCATGCTGGCTCTCCTGACTGACTGGCTCGGCGCCGCCCGTGGTCCAGGCGACGACATAGTTCCGTTCGGGCAGCCCCGCGGGGGCCGCCACCTGATCGCAGCGCACTTCCCAGGCGCGGCCCGCGTGTTCCACCCGCAGCAGGTCGGGACGGGCGGCGGTGACCCGGTACTCCTGAGGTCGTCCGCGCAGCCCCGTACCGCGCTCCTTCGCGACGGCTTCCTTCGCCGCCCAGAAACGGGTGAACCACAGGTCTTCGCTCTCGTCGCCCGCGGCGACGGTACGGGCGAGGAGTGCGCGCTCCTCGGGGCCGCAGGCCGCCGCGACGGTGGCGGCGGGCCGGGCGGTGACCTCTTCGAGGTCGATGCCGCAGGGTCCGCGGCGGGCCAGGGCGACCGCCGCCTCGGCGCTGTGCGCGAGGGAGACCGTCAGGCGCGGACCGATGGCACGGCCGTGCACACCGGTCACCACGGGCCGGCCGGCCGCGTCGTTGTGCAGGGCGATCTCGGCCGGGTAGATGTCGCCCGCGCCCTCCGCCCAGAGCAGCCTGCGGACCGCGTCCTTGGCGGCGATCCGGCCGAGCAGGTGGCGGCGCTTACGGGTCGGGGGCTGGCCGGCGTAGCGGTCGCGTTCGGCGCCGCCGAGCACATTGCGCATGATCAGGTCGCGGGTGGCGAGATCGGGCCAGCGCTCGTGGGCCAGGCTCCATCCCCCGGTGCGCTCCTCGGAGAGCGTGTTCCGGCCGGGAAAGCGGTCCATCAGCCGCAGGCCGGGGTCGGTGTCGAAGCGCCGGTCGGTCCAGCCCGTGCATTCGGCCCAGACGCGGCCCGCGTGGACGAGCTGCATATCGGCGGTGAGGGTGGTGGGGGTGACCTCTCGGATACGGATATGGCAGTCCAGGGCGGTGCCGGCGGCCGGTTCGGGGCCGTGGAAGTCGATCCGGGCCATGCCGACCGGGAAGACCGTGGTGCGTTCGGTGAGGGTGGCCATGATCCAGTAGCCGAGGAGCTGGCCGACGTTGTCGAGGAGCGCGCCGGGTGGTCCGGGCGCGGTGAGGACGCCGCGCACATGCCGTTCACCGATCGCGGTGAGTTCGGTGACGCCCTGGAAGGCGGGGCCGTGGAACATCCACCGCTCGGTGTAGAGCTGTTCGGCGGCCAGTTCGGGGACCCGTTCGCAGGCCGGGTCCGCCGGCCACACGGCGGGCGGGGTCCCGGGGCCCGAGGCGAACTGGACCTCGGCGCCCGCGAAGCCGGTGAGCCCGACCTCGACCCGGTCCGGGGCCGAGCGGCGCACCGCGACGGGCACGTCACGGGCGGGCATGGCCTCGATCCACTTCTGGAGCCGCACGTTGTGCACGGCCACCACCCGCTGTTCCCGCCGTCCCCGCTCTCTGGGCATCGCCTCTTCCGCGATACGGACGAGGTGGTCGATGACGGTGGTCGCGGGCACGATCGGCCACCGGTCGGCCTCGTCGGGCCAGCCGGGCCGTTGACGGAAGAAGCAGTGGTCGCGGAGGTACGGCATCCGGTCCACGTCGATCCGCAGGGTGGCGGGGACGGTCGCGAGGCCGTCGGCGCCGCTGGAGCGGTTCGGGGTGCCGGAACCGCTCGGGGTGCCCAAGCCATTCGGACGGCCGGACCCGTCCGGGCCGACCGCGTGGCCCAGGGCCCGCGGTGCGGCCGGTGGCGGTGCGACGGCAGCGGATCGCGGGGTCGGCGGCCGGTGACGCGCCGGGACACGGGGGCCGCGGCGCTGCCCCAGCGCGTCGAGGAGTTCCGCGGCGACGGCGGTGGTGTCGGTGAGCAGCGCGGAGAACTCGGCGGCCACCGGGTGGTGTCCGCCGGCGCGGCCGGGCCGGTCGAGCGCGTCGGCGTGGGTCTCGGTCCGGGCGGCCGGGACAGCCGGGCGCAGGGGCCGCGCGGTGGGGTCCGGTGTCGCGACGAGGAGACCGTGCCCGGCCGCGGGAAGGGAGACCAGGGCGCCGCCGAGGTCGAGCTTCATCCCGGCGCGGCGTACCGGGCGGACGCTCGAACTCGCCCGGCCGGCAGGCGGGTTGAGCGGGGTGACGTCCGGGTCGGCGCCCTCCGTCCACAGCGCGGTCGTCACCCGGCGGAGCTGGGCGAGGCTGTCGCGGGAGGTGGAGTGCGCGGGCACCACCAGGCGATCACGGCCCGCGAGGGTGTCGTCGATGAGGGAGCCGAGCTGGCCCGCGCCCAGGGTCAGGAAGGCCCGGAACCCCGCCTCGTACATCCGCAGGACGAGTTCGCGGAAGCGGACCGGTTCGAGCAGATGGCGTACGAACAGCTCGCGGACCGCCTCCGGTTGGGCCGGGAAGGGGGCGGCAACGGTCGCGGACCACAGGGCGGTGTGCGGCGGGTGCAGGGTGTACCGCTCGGCCGCCGTGCGGATCGGGTCCAGGTAGGGGGCGAGCATCGGGGTGTGGAAGCCGGAGCGGAAGGGCAGCACCTGCGCGATGACGCCCTGCGTGCGGAAGTCGGCCACCAGGTCGGCGACGGCCTCCTCTGGTCCGCAGATCATCGACTGGTTGGGGGCGTTGTCGTGGCTGAGGACCACGTCCTCGCGGCCGTCGAGCCGGTCGAGTACCCGGTCGGCGGCGGTGCCGAGGACGGCGAAGGCCAGGCCGGGCACCCGCAGCGCGTCCGGGTCGAAGCCGGCCAGGAAGGCGTCCACCTCCTCGGAGGTGTGCACCCCGGCCGCCGCCATCGCGGTCCACTCCCCCACGCTGTGCCCGGCCACGGCGTCGGGCGCCACGTCCAGGCGGCGCAGCGCGGTGTCGAGCAGCCGGCCCAGTTGGAAGACGGCGGCGCCGTGCCGGCCCACGTCGCCGACCTCGGCCTCCTCGTCGTAGGACCAGTCCAGGCCGAGCCGGGCGGCGAGTTCGTCGACCTTGGGGGTGAACTCGGCTTCCAGGCCCGGGAAGACGAAGGCGGTGCGCCCACCGGCCGGGCCGAGCACCGGGCGCGGGGTGAACCACACATCGCCACGCCCGCGCCAGGGCTCGCCCTTGCCGACCGCCCGGCGTGCCATTTTCAGGCGGCGTGCCGTGGGGTCGACGATGCCGAGCCGCACCGGGCCCGCGGCGGGCGAGCCCGTCTCGGGCAGGCTCGCGGCGAGCACCGCGCCGTCCTCGGCGTCGAGCCGGGCGGCCAGTTCCTCGGGGGTCCGGGCGGCCAGCCGCAGCACGCGCTCCGGCTCACCGACGGTCACCCGGGGGCGGCGGCCACGGACCGCGGCGGGCTGTTCGAGTATCACGTGCGCGTTGATGCCTCCGAAGCCGAAGGCGTTGACCGCGGCCCGACGCGGGGCGCCGCCCGCGACCTCGTCCCAGGGGCGGGCGGTGGCGAGCGTGGTGAACCGGGTGGCTTCGAGGGCGGGGTTGGGGTCGTCGCAGTGCAGGGTGGGCGGCAGCGTCTCGTGGTGCAGGGCGAGCGCCGCCTTGATCAGACCGGCCACGCCGGCGGCCGGCATGGTGTGCCCGATCTGCGACTTCACCGAGCCGATGACGGCGCGCCCGGCGGTCGCGGGGCCGAACACCTCGGCCACCGTCCGAAGTTCGGCCCCGTCCCCGGCGGCCGTCGCGGTGCCGTGCGCCTCGAGGAGCTGGAGCGCGTCGGCGGCGCGCGGGTCGAGCCCGGCGGCCTCCCACGCCTGGCGGACGGCACGGGCCTGACCGCCCGGGTCGGGGTTGAACAGGCTCCCCGAGCGGCCGTCGCTGGCCACTCCGGTGCCGCGGATCACCGCGTAGATCCGGTCCCCGTCGCGCCGCGCGTCCGCCAGCCGCTTGAGGACGACCACGCCGGTGCCCTCGCCGATCAGGACGCCGTCGGCGTCCCGGTGCAGCGGGCGGATGCGCTCGCTCGGGGACAGCGCGCCGAGCTGGCTGAAGACGCTCCACAGGGTGAGGTCGTGGCAGTGGTGCACCCCGCCCGCGAGCATCACGTCGCACCGCCGGGAGGTGAGTTCGCGTACCGCGTGGTCCACGGCGACCAGCGAGGAGGCGCAGGCGGCGTCCACGGTGTAGGCGGGTCCGCGCAGATCGAGCCGGTTGGCGACGCGGGAGGCGACCAGATTGGGCACCAGGCCGATCGCGGACTCCGGCTCCTCGGGTCCGAGCCGTTCGCAGAACCCGGCGCGCACCGATTCCAGTTGGGCTTCGTCGAGTTGCGGGGCCAGCTCGCGCAGGGTGTGCACGAGCTGGTTGGCGGTGCGGACCCGCTGGTCCAGGCGGACCAGGCCCGGCGTGAGGTAACCGCCGCGGCCGAGTACGATCCCGGCGCGTTCGCGGCGTGCGGGCAGGACGGACTCGCCGCCCGCGTCCTGAAGGGAGCGGTACGCCACGTCGAGCGCGATGAGCTGGTCCGGGTCGGTGGCGGGCACCGACTTCGGCATGATCCCGAAGCGCGTCGGGTCGAACTCGGCGCCGCTGTCGACGAATCCGCCGCGACGGCAGTAGAAGCGGTCACTGCGCCGCCCGGCGGCCGGGTCCCTCGCCGCGGTCGGGTCGTAGAAGAGCGGGTCCCAGCGGTCGGCGGGCACCTCGGTGATCGCGTCCACACCGGCGGCGATGTTGTGCCAGTAGGCGGCCAGATCGGGGGCACCGGGGAGGAAGACCTCCATGCCGACGACGGCGACCGGCTCACCCTGCGCCTCGGGCCCGCCGAGGGGTACGGGGGTGGGCATCGCGTTCACCAGCCGGAGGCGGTGTAGACGACGGTGTGCTCGTCCGGGGCGCCGTAGGCGAGTTCGCGCAACAGGCTGAGCGGGCCTTCCTCCAGGTCGATCAGTTTGATGCCGCGGGCCGCGTAGGAGCGCATCAGCTCCGGGCCGACCATGCCGCCGCCGGTCTCGGACGCGGCCCAGGGGCCCCAGTGCACGGTCAGACCGCGCCGCTCGGCACCGGACCAGCGGCGGCCCAGTTCCTCCAGGGCGTCGTTGGCGCCGGCGTAGTCGCTCTGGCCGCGGTTGCCGAGGGCGGCGGCGATGGAGCCGAAGAGGACGGCGAAGCGTGGGCTCACCGGCAGCCGGTCCACCGCGTCCAGGACGGTGGCGGCGCCGTCGGCCTTGGTGGTGAAGACCCGGGCGAAGGACTCCGGGGTCTTCTCCGAGATCAGCTTGTCCTCGATGAGCCCGGCGGCGTAGACCAGCCCGTCGAGCCGTCCGTACTGGGCGTACACCTCCTTGACCGCGGCTCCGGCGGCCTCCGTGTCCGTCACGTCCACCCGCTGGTACTCGACCTCACCGCCCAGCTCTCGCAGGGCGGCCAGGGTGGTGCGTACCTCGCGCTCGGCGAGGATCGCCGAGACCCGGCGTTCGGTGTCGGCGGGGGTGGTGGTGAGTTTCGCGGCGAGCAGGGCGCCGCGCAGCGAGGCACGGTCGGTGGCGCCGGCCGTATCCGGGTCCTCGGCGGCCGCGGGTTCCGGGGTGCGGCCGAAGAGGACCAGGCGGCAGCGGGCCGCGGCGGCGAGGGTGCGGGCGAAGCGGGCGGTGATGCCCCGGGCGCCGCCGACCAGGAGGACCACCGACTCACGGTCGAGCCCGACGGCCTCGGCCTCGGCGGCGCCGTCGCCCGCCGGTCCGGCGCCGCTGGTGGCGATCGAGCCGAGCGGGGTGAGCGCCAGGCGCAGGGCGCGGCGACCGCCGCCCTGGTCCAGCAGCACCACCGGCTCGTGCTCGGGGGCGGCGAGTTCGGCGAAGAGGGCGCGGGCGGCCTCGGCGGCGCTCGCCCCGTCGGGGACCTCGGCCAGCGTGGCGCGGGTCTCGGGGTACTCGCGGGCCACCGTGCGGAAGAAGCCGCGCAGCCCGCTGGGCGCCCCGGCGCCCCGCCGGTCGGCGGCGAGCAGGCGACGCGGCCCGGCGGCGAGGACCCGCTGGTAGAGGGCGAAGGCTTCGGGCAGCACGGGCCCTTCGGCGTCCAGCGGCGTCAGGTGCACCACCGTCTCCTCGCCCGCGGCGGGCAGTTCGCCGTCGGGGACCAGCTCGGTCTCGACGCCGGCCTCGGCCAGCAGCGCGGACAGTTCGGCGGCGGTCTCGCCGCCGCCGAGGAGCTGTACCCGGCGGCCGGGCTCCGGGCGGGCGGTGACCGGTTCGAGGACGTGTTCGGTGAACAGCAGCCGCTGCGGGGCGGTGATCTCCGGGCGCGGTCCGTCGACGGCGAGAGTGGAGGTGGAGGTCTCGGCGGGCGCCGGAACGGAGCCGAGGGCTGCCTCCAGGAGTGCGCTGAGCGCGGCGACGGTACGGGCGCCGCTGAGCGCTTCGAGGTCCGCCCCGGCGGTGTCCAGGGCGAGGCGGCCACCGAGTTCGCCGACGATCTCGGTGCGCTTGATGGAGTCGATGCTGAGATCGGCCTCCAGATCGAGATCCGGCTCCAGCATGTCCACCGGGTAGCCGGTGAGCCCCGCGACCACCTCGAGAACGGTGTCCAGGACCGGCACATCACGGGCCGGGGCGCCGGCCGCGGCGGAGGCGGGCGCGGCGGACGGGACGGCGGCGGGGGTGCCGAGCCGGGCGGCGAGGAGCGAGGCCATGCCCTCGGCGGTGCGGACGCCGCTCAGCTCCTCAAGCTGCTCGCCTCCCTGGGCGGCGACGCCCAGCCGGGCGGCCAGTTCACCGGCGATCTCGGCCCGCTTGATGGAGTCGATGCTGAGATCGGCCTCCAGATCGAGATCCGGCTCCAGCATGTCCACCGGGTAGCCGGTGAGCCCCGCGACCACGTCGAGAACGGTGTCCAGGACCGAGGCACCCGGCGCGGCGGCGGGCGCCGCGACGGGCCCCGGAGCGACGGCCGACGACGTGGCGACGGCCGACGATGCCGTGACGGCCGGGACGATGTGTGCCGCGGGTACAGCCTGCGCGGTCGACCGCGTCGTCCCGGGCGGGAGTTCGGGTGCTCCCAGGTAGGAGAGCAGGACGTCGCGCTGGGCGGAGACCATCTCCCGGCTGCTGCGGAGGAACTCCGCGATCAGCGCTTCGGGACCGGCGGCCGGCGCGGGGAGGTGACGCGGGTCGGACACGGTGAACTCCGTCACGGGTCGGGCGGGGAGCAGGGCGTGCGGCGGGAAGGCGCCGTCGGCGCGGCGCAGCAGGTGGCCGTCGACGGTGAAACCGGCCCGCCGGACGGCTTTGGCGGTAGCGGGGTCGACGGTGTCGCGGCCGGTGAACAGCGGCCGGGTGCGCAGCTCCGTGCCGCTGACGGCGAGTCGGGCGAGCGCGGTCAGGAAGGCGGGCAGTCCGCCGTCGCGGCCGCCCTCCAGCGGCACGGTGCGGTGCGGGCGGTCCCCGAGCACGTCCGCCACCAGGCGGCTGAGCACCCGGCCGGGCCCGGCCTCGACGAAGACCCTGGCCCCTGCCTCGTACATCGCCTCGATCTGTTCGGCGAAGCGGACCGGGGAGCCGAGCTGGGCGGTCAGTTCGGCGCGGATGCCCTCGGCGTCGTCGGGGTAGCGCGCCGCGGTGCGGTTGGCCCAGACCGGGAAGGCCGGGGCCGGCAGGTCCAGCCCCGCGAGGTGGGTGCCGAAGTCCTCACCCGCGCCGTCGAGCAGCGGGCTGTGGAAGGCGCAGGCCACACTCAGCGGCTTGGCGCTGTATCCGGCGTCCTTCAGTTGGGCGATGGCGGCGGCGACCGCCTCGCTCGGGCCCGAGATGACCGTCTGGGTGGGCGAGTTGTGGTTGGCGGCCACCACGTCGCCGGCCAGGTCCGCGAGGCGCAGCACCTCCTCGACCTGGTCGGCGGAGGCACCGACCGCGGCCATGGTCCCCGCGTCGCCCTCCGGGACCCGGCCGAGGATGGCCTCGGCGCGGGCGACGCTGGCGGCGAGCAGTTCGTCGGGGGTGAACACTCCGGCGGCGGCGAGCGCGGCGAGTTCGCCGTAGCTGTGGCCGCCGGCCATCGCGGGGCGCACCCCGAGAGAGCTGAGCAGTTCGGTGGCGGCGAGCGCGGTGATGCCGAGGGCGGGCTGGGCCACCGCCGTGTCGGTGATCCGGGCCTGGGTGCGGGCCGCGGCCTCGGCGTCGAGCGCGGCCGGCGGGAAGAGCGCGTCGGCCCAGCGGGCGCCGAGGTGCAGGTGGCGGTGGAGTCCGGGGAAGGCCGCGAAGAGCGGCGCGAGCATCCCGGGTCGCTGGCTGCCCTGGCCCGGGAAGAGCAGCGCGAGCCGGCCCTCCGCGACCTCCCGCGGCACGGCGCGGGCGAGGTGGATGCCGTCGGCGGGGGCGTGTTCGCCCTCGGCGGCCCGGCGCAGCAACTCTGGCAGTTCGGCCGACGAGCGGGCGACCACCGCGATCTGTACGGGTTCGCCGCGCACGGCGGCCTGG
The DNA here is from genome assembly GCF_000147815.2 of Streptomyces violaceusniger Tu 4113. Taxonomy (NCBI): domain Bacteria; kingdom Bacillati; phylum Actinomycetota; class Actinomycetes; order Kitasatosporales; family Streptomycetaceae; genus Streptomyces; species Streptomyces violaceusniger. The sequence continues at coordinate 7,209,897 of NC_015957.1, forward strand.
TCGCTGCGGTGGGCGGCGTGGCGCGCGAGGTCGCGCAGGCGGCTGTGGCCGCCGTCCTGGTCGATCAGGGCGAGCAGGGCGCGGACCGCCTTGACGGCGGCCTGCTCCTCGCGGCCGCGGAAGGTGAACAGCTCGGCCGGCCAGGCGTCCAGGGCGTGTGCGGCGGGCGCCTGGTCGTGGGCGCGCAGGACGACGTGGAAGTTGGTGCCGCCGAAGCCGAAGGCGCTGACGCCCGCGATCCGGTCGGCCGGTTCGACGGCCCAGGGGGCGGTGGAGGTGTGGAAGGCGAAGGGGCTGGTGTCCGCCTCCCAAGCCGGATTGGGGTTGCCGAGGTGCAGGGTGGGCGGCTTGACGCCGTGGTAGAGCGCGAGGGTGGTCTTGATCAGTCCGGCCAGTCCGGCGGCGCACTTGGTGTGCCCGATCTGCGACTTGACCGAGCCGATGGCGCAGGAGCCGGGTTCGGCCCCGTACTCCCGGAACACCTCGGTCAGGGTGGCGAGTTCGGTGCGGTCGCCGACGACGGTGCCGGTGCCGTGCGCCTCGATCAGGCCGACCTCGGCCGGGGAGATCCGGGCGTTGGCGTAGGCGCGGGTCAGGGCGGCGCGCTGGCCTTCGGGGCGGGGCGCGGTCAGGCCGAGGCCACGGCCGTCGCTGGCGCTGCCGACACCGTCGATCACCGCGTAGATCCGGTCGCCGTCGCGTTCGGCGTCGGCGAGGCGCTTGAGGGCCACACAGGCGACGCCCTCGCCGAGGGCGATGCCGTCCGCGCTCGCGTCGAAGGTGGCCGAGCGGCCGGAGGGCGACAGCGCGTGCACGGAGGAGAAGAGCAGGTAGTCGTTGATGCCGTTGTGCAGGTCGGCGCCGCCGCACAGAACCAGGTCGCTGGTGCCGGTGACGAGTTCCTTGCAGGCGGCGTCGACGGCGGTGAGCGAGGAGGCGCAGGCCGCGTCGACGGTGTAGTTGGCACCGCCGAGGTCGAGCCGGTTGGCGATGCGCCCCGCGATGACGTTGGCGAGCATGCCGGGGAACGAATCCTCGGTCAGCTTCGGCAGTTGCTCCTCCAGACCGGGCGGCAGCGTGCCGACGTAGGCGGGCAGCACGGTGCGCAGGGTGGAGGCGTTGGCCAGGTCGCTGCCCGCCTCGGCGCCGAAGATCACCGAGGTGCGGCGGTGGTCGGCCTCCGGCCCCTCGTAGCCGGCGTCGGCGAGTGCGCGCCGGGCGGCCTCCAGGGCGAGCAGTTGCACGGGTTCGATGCTGGGCAGCGAGGCGGGCGGGATGCCGTAGCTCAGCGGGTCGAAGGGGATCCGGGGCAGGAAGCCGCCCCAGCGGGAGGGGGTGCGTTCGCCGTCACCGTCCGGCGCGTAGTACAGCTCGGGGTCCCAGCGTTCGGCGGGCACCTCGGTGATGCTGTCGGTGCCGGACACCACATTGGCCCAGAACTCGCCCAGGTCGCGGGCGCCGGGAAACATCGCGGCCATGCCGACCACGGCGACACGCAGCGGCGCGGGTGCCTCCTCGGCGGCCGGGGCGGGGACGGTGGCGGCGCGCTCGGCGAGCCAGGCGGTGGCGCCCTCGGTCACCTCCCGGTGCAGATCCGCGATGGTGGTGACCTCGGCGCGCAGCACGCTGACCTCACCGGCCATGAACATGCCCTCGGCGCCCTGGCGCTCCTCGTCCACCGCGCGCAGTTCGTCCCCGATCCGCTCGACGCCCTTGGAGGCGATGCGCAGCCGGCCGACGTTGAACCGCTCCAGGCGCTCCCAGACCTCGCGGTCCGGCACGCCCTGGGCGGTGAGTTCGTCCCGCAGCGCGGCGAAGTCGCGGGTGACCTCGCTGGCCGCGCACCGGGTGGCGTGGCCCGGCGCGGTCTCCAGCAGGTCGGTGCGGTCGGCGGCGAGGACCCGCCGCTGGAAGAGCGGCCGGATGGCGCCCGCGCCGACCGCCTCGGCGGTGACCAGGTAGGCGGTGCCCATCAGCACACCGAAGGCGGCGCCCGCCTCGGTCAGCGGGGCGGCGACGGTCGCGGCCATGGCCGCCGACCGGGCGTCGTGGATGCCGCCGGCGAAGAGCACGGTCAGCTCCGTGGCCGCCGCGGGGCCCTGCTCGGCGAGGAACGCGCGCAGCACCTCGGTCTGCGCCTCCCACAGCGGGAAGCTGTTACGGGGCCCGATGTGACCGCCGCACTCGGCGCCCTCGAAGATGAACTTGCGGGCACCCGCCGCGAGGAACTGCCGCAGCAGCCCCGGCGAGGGCACATGCAGGAAGGCCGATATGCCCTCCGCCTCCAGTGCGGCGGCCTGTGCGGGACGGCCGCCCGCGATGACGGCGTGCGTGGGTTTCAGCTCCCGGACGACGGCGAGCTGGGCCTCCTTGACCTGCTCGTCGGCGAAGCCCAGGATGCCCACGCCCCAGGAGGCGCCCTCGGGCAGCGAGTCCCGGGTGTGCTCCAGCATGGCCCGGGTGCGCGCGGCGTCGGCGAGGGCGAGGGCGAGGAAGGGCAGGGCGCCGTCGGCTGCCACGGCGGCGGCGAACGCGGGCTCGTCGCTGACCCGGGTCATCGGGCCCTGGGCGACGGGCAGGCGGGTGCCGAGCGCGCGGGCCCCGGCGGAACCCTCGGCCAGCGCGGCGGCGGCCCGCTCGCCGACGGTGGCCCGGCCGATCGCGTCGCGGACCCTTCGGACCGCCTCGGCGACGGTGGCGGAGCGGGCGGCGAAGGAGGCGGCGAGGTAGCCGTCCTGACCGACCGGCAGGAGGCGCCGCAGGGAATCGGTGGCGGCGAAGGCGCGCTCGGCGGTGGCGCTGTCGGTGGGCTGCTCGGGGGCCCGCGGCCCGCGGCGGCGCAGGAAACGCACCCCGTCGACGAGGACGCTCTCGGAACCGTCCAGCGAGCCGAGTGCCTCGACGGCCTCGGCATCCGGTTCGGCCTCGTCGAGCAGCGCGAGTTGGACGTCGAGCACCACGCCCGCCGCTCCACCGGCGACCGCCGCGGCGGCTGTGCGCGGGCCGATGCCGCCCCACGCCCAGACCGGCACGGCGATCCCCGGATCGGCGAGAACCCCTTGCAGCAGGACGAACGTGCTCAGCTCACCGGCCCGGCCGCCGCACTCGCTGCCGCGCAGCAACAGCCCGGCAGCGCCGGCGTGCACGGCGTCGGCGGCCCCGGCGAGGCTGGTGACCTCGACGAGCACGCGGCGCCCGGGGAAGTCGGCGGCGGTCCGTGCGGGGTCGGCGAGCAGCACGGTCGTGGCGCCCTCGGGGAGGTCCGCTACGCCGAGCGGGCAGCCAGGACGGACCCGGACCCCGAAGGGACGGCCGCCGGACCAGCGGGCGGTGCGACGCAGAGCCTCGATGGCATCGCGGCGACGCTCGGACAGTTCGAGCACACCGAGGGCGCCTGCCCGGCCGGCCGCGGCGGTGAGGCGGGGCGATGGGCGGTGCAGCGGGTTGACCGCGAGGACGGCGTCTACCGATGCATCCGACGGCGCAGGGGTGGCGAGCGTCCGCATGAGAGTCCTCTGTGGGGGGAGAGTGATGATCGGTAGTCAACTGGGGTCATGACAAGCGGTCAACCTGTCGCTGAGAGTGACCACTCACTCCCCTTTCATGCAGACCATCCCCTTTTGAATACCGAAAACTACGCACGCGGGATACCGCCCCGAGGCATTCACCGAAACACCGCACGACGCGGGAGTGCCCGCTACATGAATGCGTCATGTGACAGAAACACAGACGTCGCAATAAACTCACCGAAGTGTGCGGCAGATCACGCGATTCTCCAGCGCAACACCCCAACCACCACCCGGGTCACACACTCTCCGTAGCGAACGCACAGCGAGCCCAGTCCCACGGTGCCGACCTCCAAGTCAACGCCCGTCTTGCGGCCACTTCACTCGCCGACGGAGGTGAAGGCGGATGCACTTGGCGCTGCACTTGGCGGGAAAGTAAAGGGATCGCCGCCGGCCAGGAAACGGGCCAAAACCATGGTGACGGGATGGCGGTCGTAGGGAATTGACGTCATCACAGTTGGAAGGAGATACCGAGCTCGCTGCCGAGGCCACCGCGGATCTCGCGCGATTCGATATGGACCTTGCGCTGACCGCCCACTCGGTCGAGATCGACGGCAAGCCCGCGCAGAGTTTCGCGAAATCCGGAGACGGCAAGCATCACCGTCGCCCCTCCGGAGAAGATCGAAAAAGGCCGGGCATTCCAGGTCCGTGTCCGCGATGACGGGAACCCGAGCCAGGACGACCCGAGTTGGGCCAAGAGCGAGGACGGCTGCGTCATCACGGTCCTGGCCCCCGTGGGCACCTGGTTTCCCGGTTCCGCGGCTGGCTGGCCACGCAGTGGCCGGCCCTGCTCAGGCCCTCCGCCGCCACACCGTAGCGGCCACACCGGCGCGACCCGCGGCAGTGACGCCATGGCCGCGCAGGCTTTCGCCGGGCTTCCGCGCACCGCCCCTCAGTCGGCCGATTCCGCGAGCAGATGCAGTGCCTCATATGACGGGCTGTCCGGCTCCGCGGAATAGACGACCAGTTGCTGGGCCGGCGCGGAGGGCACGAGAAACCGTTCGAGATCGAGCGTGAGGGTACCGACCCGCGGATGAGCGATCGTAGCCCTGCCATTGGTGCGGCCCCGGACATCGTGTCTGGCCCAAAGACGTCGGAAGCTCTCGCTGCGCGTGGACAATTCGGCTACCAGCGCCGCCAGGTCCGGATCGTCGACCTCCGCGCCGGCCAGCCCGCGCAGGCAGGCCACGAAGTCCGGACGCGGATCCGGTTCGACCGGGAAGGTGTCCGGGTCCAAGAACACGGTCCGCAGGAGGTTGGTTCCCGGTGTGTGCGCGGGCGAGAGGGCCTGGGCCAGCGGATTCGCCGCCAGCACCAGGAACGTCTGGGTCTGCACGAACGCGGGCGTCACCGGCCAGGAGTCGATCAGCCGAGCCAAGGTGGGAGAAACCCGGTGACGCTGAGCGCGCCCGCGCGAACCCGGGACAGAATGGGCGAGCGCGAACAAGTGCGTGGTCGCCGACTCGTCGAGCTGTAAAGCCTGAGCGAGCGCCCGGAGGATCTCCGCGGACGGCCGCCGGTCACGTCCCTGCTCCAGACCGAGGTAGTAGTCCACACTGATACCGGAGAGCGTCGCGACTTCCTCGCGGCGCAGGCCGGGCACGCGCCGACGTGCGGTCTCGGGAAGGCCGACATCCGCAGGGCGCAGTACCTCGCGGCGAGCCCGCAGATAATCGCCCAGCAGATTCGCGGTGCGGTCGTTCATGAGGGCAAGAGTAATCCGGAACGAGCCCCGGACCCTGGTGCCCGCAGCACCAGGGCCACGGCTCACTTCCTCAGCCGCGACGCGGGACCTAGCGTCCGGTCCATGGCAACAGAAACACTGGACGGCCTGACCGCCGTCGTCACCGGCGCCAGTTCCGGCGTCGGCGCGGCCGCGGCACGGCAGTTGGCCGCGAGGGGTGCGTCAGTCGTCGTCGTGGGCCGCGCGGTGACCAGAACCCGCGCAGTCGCCGACGAAGTCGGCGGCACCGCCCTTCCCGCGGACTTCGCGCGCTTCAGCGAAGTGCGCGAACTCGCTCAGCACCTGATCTCCCGCATTCCGCGGATCGACATCCTGGTCAATAACGCCGGTATCGTTGCGCCCAAGCGGCAAACGACGCCAGACGGTCATGAATTGACCGTGCAGGTCAATTTCCTCTCTCCTTTCCTGTTGACATCGCTTCTCCGGGAGAAGCTCCTGCGGGCCCCCTCCGCCCTTGTCATCAACACAGGCTCCAATCTCTACCGGTTCGGCAAGCTCGACCCGGACGACCTGGACCAGAATCGGCGCCGTTACGCACAGATGCGCTCGTACAACGCCTCGAAGCTGGCAAGTGTCCTACATGCCGCCGAGTTCAACCGCCGGGCACCGGACACCATGACCGCTGTCGCATTCCACCCCGGCACCGTCCGCTCCGGGCTCGACCGCAACTCCGCACTGATCACGGCAGCGAAGGCAAGCCGGATCGGGCGGCGCCTGACGCGGTCACCGGAGGAGGGCGCCGAGCCGATCATCAGGATCGCCACCACCGACCGCGGCGAACTGAGAAACGTCTTCTACAACCGGCTCGAGCCGGAGCCCCTGCGCGCCCCCGCCGCGGACCCGGATCTCGCTGCCCGGCTGTGGCAACGGGCCCACGAGCTCACCCACGCATCGGCATAATCCGATTGCGGTGCCGTGGTGTCGGCGGGCTTGGGCGTCCACTCGTTTCAGCAGGGCGCCCGGAACCAAGGATCAGGCGTCGGCGATGGGCCGGCCCGGCATCGGCTCCGCGAGCGCGGCCCGCCGGGCCGGCGGGCCGAAGGGCTTCGAGGAATTCGTGGCTGCCCGCGGGCCGCGGCTGCTGCGGATCGCCTGGCTGCTGCCGCCCTCAGCCCCCTGCGAGCCGTCGCCGACGCCTAGATGAATGAGTCCAAGGGATGGCCTGCGGACATGAGGCGAGGGCGTCCAATGTCGATGTGTGACGAACGACCTGAACACCCTCGCAACGGCACTGTACGCCCGGATCGACGATGAGTTGAAGGCTTCGCCGTGGCTGGCCCCGGCGCGGCCCGCGGTGGGGATCGCTCCCCGGCTCAGTGACGCGGAGCTGCTCACGCTCGCTGTGATGTCGGCGGTGCTCGGCTACACCTCCGAGCGGCGCTGGCTGCGCCGTGTCGACCAGGACTTCCGCCATCTCTTTCCCCGTGTGCCCCAGCAGTCTGGCTACAACAAGCGCCTGCGTGCCGCGTCGTCCCTGCTCATCAGCATGATCCGGATTCTGGCCCGGGACACCTCGCTGTGGAGCGACGACGTGTGGCTGGTCGACTCCACCCCGGTCGGCTGCGGATGTTCCCGGGAAACAGCCAAACGCTCGGACCTGGCCGGATGGGCCCAGTACGGCTACTGCGCATCCCACTCCCGGTACTTCTGGGGGCTGCGGCTGCACCTGGTGTGCACGCTCGGCGGCCTGCCGGTCCTGTTCGCGCTGACCGGCGCCAAGGCCGATGAACGCGAAACGCTGAGGGACATGCTCGACACCGCGCCGGACGTGACCGCCTCCCACCCCGGACAGACGATCATCGCCGACAAGAACTACTACGGCTACGAGTTCGAGCACGACCTCGCGGAGCGTCACCTCGTCCTGCTGCGGCCAGCCCGCAAGGGCGAGCCCGAGCGGGCCGGAGCGCACCTGTTCAAGCCCCTTCGCCAGGTCATCGAGTCGATCAACCAGACTCTCAAAGGCCAGTTCGATCTGGAACGGCATGGCGGCAAGAGCCCACGTGGCGTGGTCGCACGCGTTCTGTGCCGGATCCTCGCGCTGACCGCGGCCGTCTGGCACAACGACCTCACCAGACAGCCGGTCAAGCGATCACTGATCGCCTATGACCACTGACCGTGACAACACCCCTTGGACTCATTCATCTAGTACTGGCGGGTGCTCGGGCCGCGGCGCGGTGCGGCCCGAGCCCCCTGGGACGTGCGGGTCAGCCGCCCTGGCCGATGCCCCCGATCGGGCCGACCTTCACCGGGGAGCCGGCGCCGTCCGTGACGGGCAGGGTGCCGCCGCCCGGCCAGTCGAGGGTGACCGACTTCGTCTCGTTCGGCGGAGTCACCACCAGCCCCGTGACGCGGACGCCGGAGCCGCCCGAGTCGTTGATCGGGTAGTTGACGCCGAAGTACGTCGACTCCCCGTCCTTGAGGATGTGCGAGTCGGCCGGCTGACCACTGCGCTTCGCGGACAGCGCTCCCTCGCTGGTCTTCAGGTCGACGCCCGCGAACCCGGAGACCGTGCAGTCCCGGCCGCCACCGTTCTTCAGCGTCACCGCGACGGTGCCCTCGCCGTCGCCGTCGATGGTGCGGTCCGCCGCCGTGATCTCCAGCTCGTCGGTGCGGCACTTGCCGACCTTGCCGTTCTCGTCGGAGCCGGTCCCGGCGGCCGTGCCCTGCCCGCCGGAGTCCTTCCCGCCGGAGTCCTTGCCACCGCCCTGATCCGAACCGCCCGAGCCCGAACCGCCGCCCGAGGAAGACGCACTCGACGCGGACGACGGGTCGCTCTTTCCCGAGCCGTCATCGTCGTTCTGACAGGCCGTCAGCGAGAGACCCGCGGCAACGACCAGGGCGGCGAAGGTGAGCTTATGAACGCGCATCGTTTCTTCCTCAGTATCGGTTGGGGGTGCCGGCCGCTCGGTACACGTCGGTACGAGCGAGCGTTACTGATCAGCAGGAGCGGCCCGGCCCGCCGCACGTTCCACCCAACCGCCCCCCTGATACACCCCTGTTACACGAACAGCCAGGCGCAGCGCACACCACCACCGGGCACACGCCCCGTCCGCACCGCCCCTGCCGTGCCCCTCCCCTGCCGCCGACCGGCGCGGGAAACGGGGGCGGGCGAGTGCCGACTCGTCGATGCGCCCGGGCTGTGGGAGCCGATCACCTGGGGTCGATCACCTGGGCCGATCACCTGGGGCCGGGGAGCTCCGGCAGGCGCGGGGTGTGGAGCCAGGCGGTGAACAGCGCGTCGAGAGGCTCCGCGGCGCGGCGCCGGGCGAGAGCGGTGAACTCCTCGGTGGTGACGGTGGCGTGGCGGTACGTGGCCGTCCATTCCCGCAGCACCGCGAAGAAGGTGTCGTCGCCGAGGACCGTCCGGAGCGCGTGCAGCGTCAGTGCGCCCCGCTGGTAGACCCGGTCGTCGAACATCCGCGGCATGCCCGGGTCCGCGACCAGCAGGTCCTGCGGCTGATCCGCCAGCCTGGCCCTGGTGCGGGCCGCGATGACGGCGGCGGGGACGCTGCCGGAGGCTTCCGACCACAGCCACTCGGCATACTTGGCGAAGCCCTCGTTCAGCCAGATGTGGCCCCAGTCGGCGACGCTCAGACTGTTGCCGAACCACTGGTGGGCCAGCTCATGGGCGACCAGCCGCTCACAGCCGCGGTGCCCGTCGACATGGTTGGCGCCGAAGATGGCGAGCGTCTGTGCCTCGACCGGCACCTCCAGCTCGTCGTCCGTCACCACCACGGCGTACTCGTCGAACGGGTACGGGCCGAAGAGGTCCTCGAAGGCGGCCATCATCCGGGGCTGGCGGGCGAAGTCGTGGTCGAAGCGGTCGCGCAGCCGCGGCGGTACCGCCGCCCGCTGGGGCACCGGGCTCACGGCCGCATCGGTCAGCTCGACCAGGTCGTACAGGCCGATCTGGACGGTGGCGAGATAGCTGGACATCGGCGCCGGGTGCTCGTACACCCAGGTCGTGGTGGAGGCGTTGACCGTGCTCGAGTCCAGGGTCCCGGCGGCGACCACCGTGTACGGCGACGGCGCGGTCACCGCGATCCGGTACGACGCCTTGTCGGCCGGGTGGTCGTTGCACGGGAACCAGGACGGCGCGCCGATCGGCTGGCCCGCCACCAGCGCCCCGTCCTCGAGCTGCTCCCAGCCCAGGTCGCCCCAGTGCCGGGTCTTCACCGGCCGGGGCACCCCGACGTACCGCACCTCCACGGTGAACGGGGCCCCGGCGGGCAGCGGGCGCGCGGGGCGGATGCGCAGCTTGTCCGCCCGGTGGGTGTAGCGGGCCGCGCGGGCCCCGTCGACCAGCACCCCGTCGACCCGGAACGCGCCGAGGTCGAGGCTGAACCCGGACAGCGGCTCGCCGGCGGCGCCCGGCTCGGCGACCGCCGAGATCCGCGCGCGGCCCGAGAGCCGGCCGGTGTTCGGACGGTAGGTCAGCTCCAGGTCGTAATGGGTCACCCGGTAGCCGCCGTTGCCGTGCTCGGGCAGATAGGAGTCCCCGGACCGGTCCGCCCCGGCGCCGCCGCCGGGCGCGGCCTGCGCCCGGCCGCTCTTGCCCCTGCTCACTTCGCCGTACCCTCCGTCTTCCGCATGTCCTGCGCCTTCTCCGGCTTCCACGCCGCGATCGGGTTGCCGAGCCACCATGTGCCCGCGGGCAGCGTCTCGCCGCGCATCACCAGCGACGCCGGCCCCACCGTGGCACATGTGCCGACCGTGGCGCCCGGCAGCACGATGCCGTGCGGGCCCAGGGTGGCGCCCTCCTCCAGCACCACCTGGTCCATGCGCATGATCCGATCGTGGAAGAGATGGGTCTGTACCACACACCCCCGGTTCACGCTCGCGCCCGAGCCGATCCGTACCAGATCGGCCTCCGGCAGCCAGTACGTCTCGCACCACACCCCGCGCCCGATGCGCGCGCCGAGGCCCCGCAGCCACCAGTTCATCAGCGGCGTACCGGACACGGCCCCGACCAGCCACGGGACGGCCAGCACCTCCACGAAGGTGTCCGCCAGCTCGTTGCGCCACACGAACGAGCTCCACAGCGGGCGTTCGGCTGCCCTGAACCGGCCCATCAGCAGCCACTTGGCCAGCACCGCCACGGCGCACGCGAGCAGACCGCCCGCGAGCAGCAGCACCCCGCCGGCCGCCATGGCCGCGGCGAATCCCCACCGTGCGGCGAGGGTCCCGAAGGCGGCCAGCACCAGCACCGCGAGCGCCGCACCACCCATCACGGGGACGATCCGGCACAGCTCGACCGCGCCGCGGGCCCACTTCAGCCGCCGCGCCGGACGGTAGGTACGGCTCTGGTCGCCCTCCGCGGCCGCCCGCGGCAGCTTCATCGGCGGCATCCCGAGCCACGAGCTGCCCGCCTTGGCGCCCCTGGGCGCGGCGGACAGCACGCCGACCAGACCGCGCTTGGGCACCGAACTGCCGCCCACGGCCATCCCGGAGTTGCCGAGGAACGCCATCTTGCCGACTCGCGACTCCGCGATCCGCAGCCGGCCGCCGCCCAGTTCGTAGGAGGCGACCATGGTGTCGTCGGCGAGGAACGCGCCGTCGCCGACGGTGGTCATCGACGGCAGGGCCAGCACGGTGGACGCCTCGACCCCGCGCCCGACCTTCATGCCGAGGGCCCGCAGCCACACCGGGGTGAACAGGCTGGCGTACAGCGGGAACAGATGCACCCGCGCCATGTCCATCAACCGCTCGGTGGCCCATGCCTGCCAGGCGATCCGCCCGTGGACGGGATGGTGACCCGCGCGCAGGCCGAGGCCGAGCGTCCGCACCCCGGCCAGGACAAACAGTGCGTAGCACACCATTCCGGCCACCGTCGCAAGCGGCACGGCGGCCAGCGCGTGGAGCAGCGCCGTGCCCGCGTCGCGGGTGCCCCGCACGAACAGCGTGAGGACGGCGAGCGCGGGCAGCAGCGCCAGTGCGGGCAACAGGGTCAGCCCCAGCGAGGTGAGCCCGTACACGAACGCCCAGCGGCGGGTGCGGGCCGGCCGGCCCTCGGGCCGACGGTGCGCCGCCTTACCGGACTTGGCCGCCGGCACGCCCGCCCAGCGGCGCCCCGCGGGCACCGCACCGGTCACCCCGGACCCCGGGGCGACCTCGGCGCGCTTGCCGATCCGGGCGCCGGGGAAGAGCGTGCTGCGGGCGCCGACCGTGGCGCCCGCGCCGATCCGGATCCGGCCGATCCGCAGCCGGTCGCCGTCCAGCCAGTGGCCGGACAGATCGACCTCGGGCTCGACCGCGCTGCCCTTCCCGAGCTTGAGCATCCCGGTCACCGGCGGCAGCGCGTGCAGATCGACGTCGTCGCCGACGCGCACGCCCAGCGCCCTCGCGTAGTGGGTGAGCCAACTGCCGGACAGGCCGGTGGCACCGCTCAGCTCGGCCAGCCGCTCGGCCGTCCACAGCCGCAGGTGGACGCCGCCGCCGCGCGGGTACGTCCCCGGCTTCACACCCCGCAGCAGCAGCCGCGCACCACCCGCGGCGATCGCGATCCGGCCGGGCGGCGAGACGCAGAACAGCCAGCCGAGCAGGATCCACCACCAGGAGACGGTGGGCGCGTAAGGGGCGGCACCGCAAAGGTTCAGCACGTTGAAGACCGCGGCCGCGGCCACACCCCAGCGCAGCCCTGCGACCGTCAGCAGCGGCAGCATCAGCAGCGTCTGCGCGACACCGGTACGCCCGGGTACGGGCCGTACGGTGCGCGGGGCCGTCGTCTCGCCGCCCGACGCCTCCAGCGTCCGGGCGAGCGCGCCCAGCCGCGGGTTCTGGTAGATGTCGCTGACCGATCCGCTGGGGTAGCGGTCCCGGATCCGCGAGACGAGCTGGGCGGCGGCGAGGCTGCCACCGCCGGCCGCGAAGAAGTCGGCATCCGGCCCGCTCGCCGGGGTGCCCAGCACCTCGCCCCACAGCTCGGCCAGCCAGCTCTCGGTCTCGGTCAGCTCGTCCGCCGGACCGGCCGTGCCGACCCCCGGCAGCGGCCAGGGCAGCGCCGCCCGGTCCACCTTGCCGGAGGTACGGGTGGGCAGCGTGCCGACCACCGCGAGCAGCGGCACCAGCGCGGCGGGCAGCGCCTGCCGCAGCCGCTCCAGCGCGTCCGTCTGGTCGAAGCCGGTGCCCGTGTCCTCGCCGCCGTCCTCCGCCGTGCCCTCCTCGGGCACGACATAGCCCACCAGCAACTGGTGGCCCGCCTTGGTCGTCCGTACCGCGGCCGCGGCGCCCGCAACGCCCGGCAGCGCCTGCAGCGCGGCGTCCACCTCCCCCAGCTCGATCCGGCGGCCGCCCAGCTTGATCTGTTCGTCGGCTCGACCGACGAACAGCAGCCCCGCCTCCTCGGCGCGTACCAGGTCACCGCTGCGGTACGCCCGCGACCAGCCCAGCGACGGCAGCGGGGCGTACTTCTCGGCGTCCTTCGCCGGGTCGAGATACCGGGCCAGCCCGACCCCGCCGATCACCAGCTCCCCGACCTCGCCCATGGGCACGGCCTCACCCCGGGCGTTCACGACCGCCAGCTCCCAGCCGTCGAGCGGCAGCCCGATCCGCACCGGGCCCTCGCCGGTGAGCTGCGCGGCGCACGCGACGACCGTGGCCTCGGTCGGACCGTAGGTGTTCCACACCTCGCGGCCCTCCACCGCCATCCGCTCGGCCAGTTCCGGCGGGCACGCCTCGCCGCCGAAGATCAGCAGCCGTACGTCGTCCAACGCCTCCACCGGCCACAGCGCCGCCAGCGTGGGGACCGTGGAGACCACGGTGATCTCCTGCTCGACCAGCCAGGGGCCGAGGTCGACGCCCGTGCGCACCAGCGACCGGGGCGCCGGCACCAGGCAGGCGCCCCTGCGCCAGGCGAGCCACATCTCCTCGCAGGACGCGTCGAAGGCCACCGACAGGCCGGCCAGCACCCGGTCGCCCGGTCCCATGGGCTCATCGGCCAGGAACAGCCCGGCCTCGGCGTCCACGAACGCGGCCGCGCTGCGGTGGGTGACGGCGACGCCCTTGGGCTTGCCGGTCGATCCGGAGGTGAAGATGATCCACGCGTCGTCGCCGGGCCCCGGGCGGCCGGGGACGCCGTGCGGCTCGGCGCGCACCGTCATCTCGAGCGCGTCGCCGAGGACCACGCTCACCGCGGCCTCGGAGAAGACCAGCTCGGCCCGCTCGTCCGGGTCCTCCGCGTCCACCGGCACATAGGCCGCCCCGGCGGCCAGCACGGCAAGGATCCCGACGTACAGATCGGCGGTCCCGGACGGGACGCGGATGCCCACCCGGTCACCGACACCGAGGCCCGCCTCGACCAGCCGCAGCCGCACCCTCTCCACCTCGGCAAGGAGCGCACGGTAGCTGAGCGCCGCCGTACCGTCATCGACGGCAGGGGCGTTCGGGTGGCGACGGGCCGTCTCTCCGAGGACGTCCATGAGGGTGCGCTCGGCGTGGGCGCCGCGCCCGGGGAACAGGGCGGGCGGTGCCGAGGGCTCCTCCCCGGCGGGTGCGAGCAGCGGGTCGATCAGTGCCTGGGACTCGTCGATCAGTGCCTGGGACTCGTCTATTACGGCCATCCGGCCTCTCCGCAGTCGGTGAACCGAATGTTCGGCGACACCGCCCGGTCAACCCGGACCATCGGCCTCTGCCATCCGGCTCCACACTGAGCCGGGTCCCGAACACCCGCTCGCGGCTGATGGTTTCCGCGAGGGCGACCACTCGGCTCGGCCGTCCAGCGGCCGGCTCGAATCGCGGGCACCGGTGATCGGACGGGCATGCTCCGCCCCCTCCGGTCGAACCGACGCCCGCATACGCCGAACAGGCAGTTTACCCAGCGTTAACCGGAGCCGCTCGCCTTCCGAGGCGTCGGTGGCCCGAGCCCGTGGCCGCGCGGCACGGTGGCACGCCGTTCCCAACCACCGCCGTCCCTCTCGTATCGTGCCTGGCGGGAGCCGAATTTTCCGGTCTCGCTCGCGGCCCGGCGGCGGCCACCCGACGGGCCCCGACCCTGTGGTCGGTCTCACAGCGGCCGCAGTCCGGGCGGGCGCCCTTTTGAAACTGCGGCCTGAACCCGGCCCCGCCAGAACCACCAAGATCAGGCCCCGCACAGGGTCCTCTCCGCTGTCCTCGGCTGGGAGCAGCCCCCGGACGCACTGCTTCATCTGAGACGTGGGGATGCCAGGAAGCTCGGGTGATGTGGTCCGGGCCAGGAGGATGCGAGGTCCGGGATCCCGGACCAGGGCTTCGGCGTGGTCCACCGCCCGCCCTCCGCCTCAACCCTTGATTCATCTATCGATACTCGATAGATTCCCATCGCAACTCGATGGAAGGATGGGACATGGGAAAGCTGGCAGTGCGTGCGCTTCGCGCCGTGCTCGTGGTGGTGCTCGCCGGCACCGTGTTCGTGCAGGCATTGATGATGTGGGTGCTGGTCAGCGGGAGCGACCCGGAGGACGGGTCGCTGCCGCTGACCCCGCTGCGCGTGATCACGATCCTGGGCATGGGGTCGGCCCAGGTCGCCCTGGTCAGCGTATGGCGGCTGGTGACGATGGTGCGACGCGGAACCGTGTTCTCCCACGCCGCCTTCCGGTACGTCGACGCCGTGATCGGCGCGATCGTGGCGGCTGCCCTCCTGTGGTTCGCGGTCACGGCCCTCAATGCGCCGGGCCAGCGGGCCGACCCGGGCGTCACCGTCATCATGGGCGGGGTCGGCGTGGCCATCCTGGGGGTCGCGCTCATCGTGCTCGTGCTGCGGATGCTGCTCGCCCAGGCCGTCGCGCGCGATGTCGAAGCGGCACAGATGCAGGCCGAGTTGGACGAGGTGATCTGATGCCGATCGTCGTCGACATCGATGTGATGCTGGCCAGGCGGAAGATGTCCGTGGGCGACCTCGCGGACCGCGTAGGGATCACGCCCGCCAACCTGGCGGTACTCAAGAACGGCCGCGCCAAGGCGGTGCGTTTCGCGACGCTCGCCGCGCTCTGCGAGGTGCTCAAGTGCCAGCCGGGCGACCTGCTGCGCTGGGAGGCCGAGGACGCCGCGAGCGAATGACGTGCCCCCGGGCGGGCGTGAAAACGCCTGACACCACCGGCCCGCGACACGGCACGCGGACCGCACACTGCCGCCACCTTGTACGTCGACCGCACCGCCGATTTTCCCGTTGGCTCACGCCGCGTGGTGGTAGGTGTCGTAGTGACCGCCCGTGGTAATGAGGAGCTGCGCCGTGGCGTAGGCGTCGTAGGTGGCACGGTGCCGCTGGGCGGGAGCGGCCGCGAGGTCCGGCGCGGTGTGCTTGATCAGGGCGTCGAGGCTGTAGCGGGGCAAGTCCTGGTACGTGGCCTTGGCCAGGCGGAGCGTGTCGAGCACCCGCCGCTCGGCCGTCTCCGGGTCGGCCCCGCGCCAGCGGGGGTGGTTCCGACCGAGGTGGCGGCCGAGCGGCGTCATGACGACACACCCTCTTGGGTATCCGCCGCCCCTCGCCCCAAGGTCAGGCGGTCAACTGCCGAGGCACATCGGCGGAATCATGCAGGTTTGTCATCTGCGCGAATCGGCCGTCGCTGACCTTGTAGATGGCGTACTCGACGATCTCGAACGAGGCGCCGGTCGGAGCAACGCCGAGCCATTCCTTCACCGGGGTGCCGGTGTTGACGACGCGCACAGCGATGCGGTCGCGGTCGAGCAGCAGTTCCTTGACCTCCCAGTGAAGGTTCGGAACGGCATCGATGCTGTGCTTCATATCGGCAATGACGTTGTCCCTGGTCCCCGACTCGCCGTTCAACATGACCTCGTCGGCGATGAACTCGTCCATCTTGTCGAGCTCATGGGCGTCGAGCGTCGCGATGTACCGCAGATACCAGTTACGCAGATCGCTGTCAGTCACGAGAATCTTCCTTCTTCCTCTCCCCCTGGGCGAGGTCGCCCGGCTGCGCATAGATGCAACTAGTGGGTGCGAAAATGATTGGGTCTCGGGCGAGGTTGGTCGTCACGGTTGTTCGTCGAGTTCGAGTTCAGTAGGTGATGTGACCCCGGCGGCTGTGGAATTCGCCGGTGGGGCCGTCTGGGCCGAGCAGGGCCAAGGCGACCGTGGCGTCCGTACCCTCGGTGACGCTCTGGTGACCGCTGTGCTGGTTGAGGTCGGTGGCCGTGTAGCCGGGGTCGGAGGCGTTGATCCGCATCCTGGGCAGGTTCTTGGCGTACTGCACGGTCAGCGTGATCACAGCGGCCTTCGAGCTGGCGTAAGGGACCATGTATCCGTTGAAGGAGTCGTCGTCCGGGTCCAGCAGGGCGCGGGGAAAGCCCAGCCCCGAGGCGACGTTGACGATCACTGGATTGGACGAGCGCCGCAACAGGGGCAGGGCAGCCTGAGTGACCCGGACGATGCCGAAGACGTTGGTCTCGAACGCCATGCGCATCGCTTCGACGTCCAGGTCGTCGAGGCCCCACGACGTGCCCACGATGGCCGCATTGTTGATCAGCACGTCGAGTTCGGGCAGGGCCGCGATCGCCTTGTCGACGCTGTCCTGGTCGGTGACGTCGAGCTGGACCGGGATCGCGCCGAATTCCCGGGCGGCGCCTCCGGAGGCCAGGTCACGTATGCCGGCGTAGACGGTGTGGCCTGCGGCGATCAGGCGGCGGGTGGTTTCCAGACCAAGGCCTTTGTTGGCGCCGGTCACCAGGGTTGTGGTCATGCCGCCACTCTGCGCCGCCGCCGGGCCGGCTGACAGGCACTGTTCGACGGTGGGAACGGCAGTACCACCCGCTTCGCTGGATCCCGGGGCACCATGGAGGGCATGGACGAGTTCGCGCAGATCCTCCGGGCATGGCGGGACCGAGCTCGCCCGGAAGATGTCGGATTACCCCCCGGCCTGAACCGGCGCACACCCGGCCTGCGCCGCGAGGAGCTGGCCCTGATCGCCGGGGTGAGCGTGGACTACATTGTCCGTCTGGAGCAGGGCCGCGCCCGGAACCCCTCCCCGCAGCTACTGACCTCACTGGCCCGGGCGCTCCGCTTGACCGACGCCGAACGCGACCACCTGTTCCGCGTCGCCGGGGCGGCCATACCGTCTGCCGGACACGTGCCCAGGCACGTCACGCCGAGCGCGCGGCGGATGGTGGACCGGTTCCGCAACGCCCCGGTGGCCGTGGCCGTGCACACCGCGATCTACGAACTGGTGCTGTGGAATCCCGTCTGGGCCGCCCTGTTCGGTGACCCGTCCAGTCAGACCCGGCTGGAGCGTAATGTCGCCTGGCGGTACTTCGAGGGCTCCATCCCGGTGACGCACACACTCGAGGACGATGAAGCCTACGCGCGGGACCTCGTCGGCCACCTGCGTTCCGCGGCCGGCCGCTATCCGGATGATCCGGAGATCCCACGGCTGATCGACCGCTTGATCAGGGCATCCCCCGATTTCGCCCGGCGCTGGAAGGCCGGGACCGTCG
Source organism: Streptomyces violaceusniger Tu 4113 (assembly GCF_000147815.2). NCBI lineage: Bacteria > Bacillati > Actinomycetota > Actinomycetes > Kitasatosporales > Streptomycetaceae > Streptomyces > Streptomyces violaceusniger. The sequence goes on from NC_015957.1 coordinate 7,227,627, forward strand.
GGGAACTACGCAGCAGCCGCAAGACTGTGCATACAGACCTGGTCGGGGACATCGTCGTGGACTGCGACACCTTCACCGGCGGCCCAGGTGACCAGACGATCGTGATAATGACGACCGCACCGGGCTCCGAGGACGAGCAGAAGCTTGACCTGCTGCGAGTGATCGCGCTCCAGGAACTGCAGAGCTGACCACCTTGGCAATCCAGCGGGACTTCTGTATCTCTCCTGGTCAACGGCCTGGCGGTGGGGAGTGTAGCGGGGGTTCGGCGGCTCTTCGCAGTTGAGGGTGTAGTCGGGGGCACCCAGCCGCGTTCACCGATCAGCGGCCAGCACTGCCGCGAGGCCCTCTCGCAGGTCTTTGACGAAATACTCGGGAACCTCCAGCGACGGGAAATGTCCCCCGAAATCTGGGGACCTCCATCGGACGATCTGTCGGTACCGCTCCTGTGCCCAGCCGCGCGGACACTTCTCGATGTCGTAGGGATACACAATGATTGCGGACGGGACGTCGACGCGAAGTTCGGGGTCGAGTGAGAGGTGGCTCTCGTAGTAAATGCGGGCCGACGATGCGCCGGTCCGCGTCAGCCAATACAGGGTGACGTTGTCAAGAACCCTGTCCATGGAAATCGTCTCGAACGGACTGTCTTCGGTATCTGTCCACGCGGCGAACTTGTCAAGGATCCAGGCGAGAAGCCCGACCGGTGAGTCGACGAGCGAGTAGCCGATGGTCTGCGGTCGGGTCGCCTGCTGCTTCGCGAACGCCGCGCGGGGGCCATCCCAGAAGTCGCGCGTTTCCTCGGTCCACTTGCGCTCGGCCGCCGTCAGCCCGTCCGTGGTCAACCCGGGCGGTGCCTGCGCGGTCGTGGTGTGGATGCCGAGAACGTGCTCCGGGAACCTGCCGCCGAGGACCGTGGTGATCGGACCTCCCCAGTCGCCGCCGTGGGCTACGAACTCGCTGTAGCCGAGCCGTCCCATCAGTTCCACCCATGCGGCCGCGATCTTTTCGAGTCCCCATCCGGTGGTGGCCGGCTTGTCGCTGTAACCAAAGCCCGGCAACGACGGGACCACGACGTGGAACGCCGGCGCGTCCGCGTCTTTCGGATCCGCCAGCTCGTCCACGACATCGATGAACTCGGCAATGCTGCCCGGCCAGCCGTGCGTCATGATCAGCGGAGTGGCATCCGCGCGCGCCGATCGGCGGTGCAGGAAGTGGATTCCCAGATCATCGATAGTCGTGCGGAACTGGCCGATGCGGTTGAGGCGCTCTTCGAATGACCGCCAGTTGTATCCGGTGCGCCAGTAGTCCACGACATCGACGAGGTCGGCGAGCGGAACGCCCTGTTCCCATCGGCGAGGGTCGGGCGCGGCGCGATAGACCGTCTCGGCCTCCGGTAGCCGCGCCGCGGCCAATCGCGCGCGCAGATCGTCGAGGTCAGCGTCAGTTGCGTGGGCTTCAAACGCTTGCACGTCGCTGGTTGGACGGGGCATGAGACCTCCTGGCCATCGCGGAACCGGCTAAGGCGGTTCTAGCAGTTCTCCGAGCCACGCTGCAACCCCCTAAGGTGGTTCCATGCGTGTTCGGTTCCCTGACTTCCGCCTCGGTAGCGTGCTGGCGACCAGCTTCACGGGGACTCTGTCGGAGCGGCATGGCGACGCTGTGGAGCGCATTCCCGTGCCACACCGACTCGTCGACTGGCTGGCAGTGAACGGCCTCGCCGTGGACTCCTGCACCACTGCCCAGCTCCACCTCGCCCGGGAACTGAGGGAGTCGATTCACGCCGCCGCGACAGCGGCCGCGATCCAGGACGCTCTCCCTGCGTCTGCTGTCCAAGTCATCAATGACTGCAGCGCTCAGGGTCGGGCCGCGGCTATCCTGACGCCCGAGGGTAAGCGGCAATGGCGGCTCAGCTCGGCTTCCTGCGTGGAAGATGCCCTCAGCGTGATCGCCGCCGACGCGATCAGCATCATCGCAGGCGAACGCGACGGAAAATTGGCCTTGTGTGCATCACCAACCTGCCAAGCCGCCTTCTTCGACACCAGCCAAAGTCGCAGCCGCAAATGGTGTGACATGAACACGTGCGGGAATCGTCAGAAGAAAGCGCGCTTCAATGCCAACCAGCGCAACAAACCCAGATCAGCGGAGTGATCATTACCCTCGGTGCGTCCAAGTCGGCCCCACGCCTGCGACAACGCGGGCTACGCCTCCGACCCGCCTCCGACCCTTACCGCCGAACGCGGTGGCCTGCGCGGCCGGATTGCCCACAAGGGCGGGAAGGCCCCCATCCAGGCCGGCCAGAGGTGGGACGAACGCCCGCATCGCCGACCATGAGCACACGCCGATCCGCGCGACCGCTCAGCCTCTCAGCGAGGAGGACTCCTCCTCGCGGGCTTTCGTGTAGCGGTTTTCCGGTACCGGGAGGCCCAGGTTGCCGCGGAGGGTGGTGGCCTCGTACTCGGTGCGGACGATGCCGCGTTCCTGGAGGATCGGAACGACCTCCTCACGGAAACGCCGCCACTGGCTGGGGTGCCCGATGGGGTAGTTGAAGCCATCGAGGGCGCGGCCCTCGAACCACTCCTGAAGCCGGGTGGCCACCGTTTCCGGCGATCCCGCGAACGGGGTCGGGCGCGGGCTCGAGATGAACTCCACGGTCTGGCGGAGCGTCCAGCCCTTTTCCTTCGCCTTGCCGGCGATCTTCTCGGCGTTGGTACGGAAGCCGCGCTCCGCGTGGGCGAGGGCCTGTTGCGGGAACGGGGCGTCCAGGTCGTACTGGCGGAAGTCGTGCCAGCCGAACGGGCGGCCGAGTCCTGCCAGGGATCGGTCGAAGTCCCTGTCCCTGGTCTGGATCTCGTGCTCGATCTCCCTGGCCTGGTCGTCCGTGTCGCCGACGAATACCGAGGTACCGGGCATGACGACGATGTGCCGCGGGTCGCGGCCCTTCTTCGCCGCCCGAGTCTTGATGTCGTTGTAGAACGCCTGGCCCGCCTCGATGGACGAAGCGTTGGTGAAGATGGCCTCGCCGATCGTGGCGCCGAGGTCGCGGCCCTGCTCGGAGTCGCCTGCCTGGAAGATGACCGGCCGGCCCTGCGGGGAACGGGAGACGTTCAGCGGGCCGGCGACCTGGAAGTGCTCGCCCTTGTGGTTCAGGGCGTGCTGCCTGGCCGGGTCGAGGAAGGTGCGCGTGGCACGGTCGCGCGGGAACGCGTCCTGCTCGTAGGAGTCCCACAGGCCCTGGGCGACCTGGACGAACTCCAGGCCCCTGGCGTAGCGGGTGTCGTAGTCGTAGTGCTCGTCGCGGGAGAAATTGCCCGCGGCGCCCGCGTCGCCGGTGGTGACCACGTTCCAGCCGGACCGGCCGCCGGAGATGAGCTCCAGGGAGGCGAGGCGGCGGGCGATGTTGAACGGGTCGTTGTAGGAGGTGGTGACGGTGGCGACCAGGCCCAGGTGGCTGGTGCTGACCGCCAGGGCCGACAGCAGGGTCAGCGGCTCAAGGCGGTTGAGGTAGTGCGGCGCCGAGTCCGCGGTGATGAACAGACCGTCGACCATGAAGACCAGGTCGAACTTGGCCTCCTCGGCCAGGCGGGCCTGCTCGATGTATACCAGTTGATGCTGACGCTGGCATCGACCGGAAGGTCCTCGTCGAGCCAGAGGTAGGGCTGGCCGGGGCCGCCGGCGCCCATCGTGATCGCGCCCAGCTTGAGTTGCCGCTTCTGGGCGCTCATGCCGCCACTCCCGCGCTCTCCGCCAGGGGCTCGCCCCACAGGGCGCAGGTGTCGGCGGGCTTGCCGCCGACCCGGTGGGCCGCCTCGGACGAGCCGCCGAAGTACAGCCTGATCCTCGGCTGCTGGGCCGACTTGACGCCGGAGTAGCCGGAGTAGTGGTTCTCGACCTGGTAGTACTGGCCGTGGTAGACGAGGAAGCCGAGGCGCTCGGTGTGCGCGGCGGCGTAGGCCGCGGCCTGATGGCCGTCGGGCTGCGATGAGGCACAGCCGGTCAGCACTCGGTCGAACCCGGCGTCCTCGTGGGCGGGGGCGGACTTCCCGGTTAAGTCCTTGTCGATGACCGGGCCGCCGTTCAGCCTTGTCTCCGACTGGTCCCTGGTGCTGATCATGCCAATGAACTCGACAGGCATGCGGTTGGTTCCCTCCCGTACCGCTGGCTTCTTCCCGTGACTGCTGCTTGCCTGGCGTGTCGTGAGGCGCTCAGCTCAACGGTCGCGCGGATTGGCGTGTGCTTATGGTCGACGATGCGGGCGTTCGTCCCAGCGGTGGGTCGTCCATGCCTGACGGATCAGGCTACGTACAGTGATGATCGTGCCGGCGAGGTCGAAGAAGGCGTCGATGACGACGGCCCGGCGCTCGTAGCAGCGGGCGAGGCGGTGGAAGGCGTTCTGCCAGGCGTGGGTGCGCTCTGCGTGCCACCTCTGGCCGGCCTGGATGGGGGCCTCCCCGCCCTTGTGGGCAATCCGGCCGCGCAGGCCACCGCGTTCGGCGAGTAGGGCGCGAGCCTTGTCGGCGGCATGCATTTGCTCGCCATACCCCAGCTCGCGCCGGCCATGCCCGCTCGCGGGGGCTGCGTCGGCCCCGCGCCAGCGGGGGTGACACCCTTCAGGCCCCCCGCAGGCGGGCAGCTCGGCGAAGGACTGAACGGCGCGCTCCCGCGCCCCCGCGGTGAGCCTGAAACATCGACACCAGGATCGACGACGTCACATACTGACCCTCGTCGAAATCTGACAACGGGGCCTTCTGCGTCCGGGCCTTCCAGGACAGCGACTTCTGCCGCAATCACGATAGGAATCGCAGTGAACGCACCTACGTCGCCGGCCGTTTGGGTGACCGGCGAGACCGTCGACGGCCGGTACCGGGTGATCGGCGAGCTTGGCCGGGGCGGGATGGGCGTCGTGCACCGGGTACGGCATCTCGCCTGGGGCATCGACATGGCGGTGAAGAGTTCGCGGCCCGAGCTGTTCCGGAGCCCCGGCGATCAGGAGCTGTTCGTCAGGGAGGCCGAGGCGTGGGTGTCCCTCGGGCTCCATCCGAACGTCTGCGCCTGCCATTACGTGCGGGTGATCGACGGTGTCCCCCGCGTGTTCGCCGAGTACGTCGACGGCGGCAGCCTGGCCGAGTGGATCAGCGACGGGCGCCTCCACGCCGGGGATGCGCGGCAGGCCCTCGCCCGTGTTCTCGACACGGCAGTCCAAGCGGCCCGTGGGCTCGAGCACGCCCATCGCAGAGACCTGGTGCACCAGGACGTGAAGCCGGCCAACATTCTGCTCGACGGCACGGGCGCCGCGAAGATCACCGACTTCGGTCTCGCCCGGTCCAAGGCCGCCACGGCCCCGGCCGACCTCCAAGTGGCGCCGGGTGTCAGCGTGTTGGTGCCGTCCGGCGGCATGACGGTCGGCTACGCGTCCCCGGAGCAGCTCGCGGGCGAGCCCGTCGGGCGGCGCAGCGATGTCTACAGTTTCGCGGTCTCGGTCCTGGAGATGTTCACCGGCGGTGTGCATTGGGCGGCTGGTTCGGTCGCGGGTCTCGCGCTGGAGGAATACCTGGCCGACCCCTCGAATCCGGTCGCGGCGCCGCCGGAGGTCGCCCACCTGCTCCGGCGCTGCCTGCGGCAGCACCCGGCCCACCGGCCGGCCTCGATGGCGGACATCGCGGATGTACTGACCGGGATCTACGAGCAGGCGACCGGCTCGGCGTATCCGCGTCCCACGTCGCAGGCCGCCGATCTGCGCGCCGACGAGCTCAACAACCGTGGCCTCTCGCTCCTCGACCTGGACCGGGCCACCGACGCCGAGCAGGCCTTCGACCAGGCGCTCGCGGTCGACCCGCACCACGTCGGGGCCGTGTACAACGGTGGCCTGTTCCGGTGGCGTACGGGGGCGATCACGGATGGGGAACTCGTCGCCCGGTTGGAGGCGATCCCGCGTGGGTCCGGCGCGTCCTCCTGGCAGGTGCGGCTGTTTCTGGCCCGGGTCCACCTCGAACGCGGCGACCTCGCGGCGGCACACGACCTGCTCGACGCCCTCGCGCGCGAACGGCCCGACGACACCGACGTACGGGCGGCGCTGCGGGTGGCGGCCTCCGGAACCGTGGCCGATGCCCGCCACGCCGGCACCCGCGAGTTCCGCGAGCCGTTCGCGCTGCCGTTCGCGCCGGTGGAACTGCTCGCCCGGCACGAGGTGATGGGCTACCTGCCGATCCGGTTCACTCCCGACGGACGCCTCGCGCTGAGCGGCCACTGGGACGGCGTGCTCCGGCTGTGGTCCACGGCGACCTGCGCACAGCGGTTGGCGGTCGAGGGCCACCGCACGCAGGTGCTCGGCGTCGACCTCACCCCTGACGGCTCGTACGCACTGTCCACGAGCCGCGACGGCACGGTGCAGTTCTGGGATCTCGGGGCAGGCAGGTGTACCCGCGTCATCCGCTCCGCCGCACGCGCCACGGGGTGCCCGGTCAGGTTGAGCGCCGACGGACGCATCGGTGTGTGGCAGGGCGTGGACGGGCGCGTCCAGGTCTGGGAACCGCGGACCGGGACCCCCCGCTGGTCGCTCGGGGCAGCACTCGAGGACGGCGCCCTGGACGGCTCGCAGTACGAGGTGAGCGCCGACGGGCGCCATGTGCTCACCGCCGAGGAGGACGGGGCGCGGCTGTGGAGCGTGGCCGATGGCCGGTGCCGGGTGCTGGCCGCCGGCTCGGCGACGCATGCGCTGTGCTTCAGTCCCGACGGGTGGATGGTCGCGGTGGCCGGCGAGGACCGGGTGATCCGGTTGTGGGATGTGCGGGACGGCCGGCAGGCCGGTGCGTTGCGTACGTTGACGGGGCTGACCGCCGCGGCCGGTCACCTGGCCTTCGCCGACAATGGGCGGCTGCTGCTGTCCGGAACCACCGGCGACCACACCGTTCAGATCTGGGAGCTGAGCAGCGGCCGGTGTCTGCGGACCTTCACCGCCCACGCGTACGGGATGCACCACGTCGGATTCCCCGACGGCGACGACCGGTTCGGCTGCTCCGTCGGCGGGCATCCCGAACTGCCCATGCATCGCTGGCGGTTGCCCGATACCGAATACGCCGCCGAGCCGTACGTGATCAAGCCGCGCGAGTACGCGGAGGTCAGCCGGCTCGGCGGACTGGCCGAGGGACTGCTCGCCGAAGCACGCCAGGCGATGTCGGACGGCCGACACCGGTCAGCCTTCGGCCTGTTGACCCGCGCACGGGAGATACCGGGATACGAGCGCGCGCCCCAGGTCCTGGCCGCCTGGCACGAACTGGGCCGCTCGGCGCGCCACGTACGGCTGCGCTCCGCCTGGTCGCGGCCACTGGACGCCGGCCACCTCTCCTACGGCGCCGTCACGGCGATCGGTGTCGCCGCGGGTGTCCGGCTCGCCGTCAGCGGGCAGAGCGACGGCACCGTACGCATGTGGGATCTTGACAGCGGCGCGTGCACGCGCGCCCTCGACGATCACCCGGGCAGGGTGGGCGGGGTGGCGTTGAGCGACGACGGCCGGCACGTCCTGTGCGAGGGCACCAAGCCACTCGCGATCATTCGGTGGCGGCTGGCGGACGGCGAGTGCCGTCGGCTGACTCCGGACTGGGACATGAGGAGGACCATCAGGTTCACCGGCGACGGGAGATACGCCTGGTTCGGCAGCGGCGACGGTGTCCTGCGCCGATGGGACCTGGACGACGACCGCTGCATCGCGACGATCACCCGGAACGGCCCGGTCAACGTGATCTCCACATCCGCGGACGGGCGGCTCGCGGCGGTCGGCGACAGCAACGGCGTGGTCCGGCTGCGAGATCTTGACACCGGAGCCTGCCTGCGGACCTGGACCGGCCCCCGGGAACCGATCCTGTCGGCGTGCCTGAGCGCCGACGGCCGCCTGGCCATGTCCACACACCAGGTCATGTCCTCGGGCGCCAAGGACGAACCGATCCGGCTGTGGGACGCCGGCGCCGGGCGGTCCGTACGCGAGTTCGCAGGGCACGAGGGCTGGGTCTCCGCCGTGCGGTTCACACCCGACGCCCGGTTCGCCTTCTCGGCCGGCCACGACAGAACCGTACGGATGTGGGAGGTCGCCACCGGCCGATGCCTGCACGTGCTCGAAGGGCACCAACAACGCATCCGGCACCTCGAACTCACCCCCGACCTGCGCAACTTGGTCTCGGCGGGAGACGACGGCATCCGGCTCTGGGACCTCGACTGGGAGCTGGTGGCCGACTGAGCGGAGCGGGATGCGTACGGTCCGACGCCGCAGACGGCACGCTCAGGTTCACCGTCTCGTCCCCGAAGCCCTCCGGAGCCCTCCCCTCACACACAAGGAGACGATCCTCTGTGACGCCCTCGGCCACCATCACGCTCACCCTCGTCGAGGGCCGGGTCGAGCCCGGCGCGTACGTCTTCGAGGAGCGCACCACCCGCGTCCTCGGCCGCTCCACCGACTGTTCGCCACAACTGCCCGACGACCCCGACCACAAGACCGTCTCCCGCCACCACTGCCTGCTCGACATCAACCCGCCGGACATCCGCATCCGCGACTTCGGCAGCCTCAACGGCACGTACGTCAACGGCGAGAAGATCGGCCAGCGGCGCCGCGGCCTCACCCCCGAGGAGGCCGTCGCGGATTCCTACCCCGAGCACGACCTCAGGGACGGCGACCGGATCCGCCTCGGTGACACCGTGTTCCGCGTCGACATCACGCGGCCGCAGGTCGCCACGCTGAGGCTCGCGCGCTGCGCCAAGTGCGAGCGCGAGCTGGGCGACGAGGCGGGCGGCCGCCCCGGCGAGTTGTTGTGCGCCGCCTGTCAGGCCCGGCCCGACGCCGTGCTCAAACTGCTGCTCGAGCTGGCGCACGGCGGCCGCGCCGACCTCAAGGCCATCCGCGGCTACTCGGTGATCCGGGAGCTCGGCCGTGGCGGCATGGGCGCGGTGTACCTGGCCCGGCACGAGGCCACCGGCGTCGAGGTGGCGCTGAAGGTGATGCTGCCGAAGGTGGCGGCGAGCGAGACGGCGCGCGCCCGGTTCCTGCGCGAGGTGGCGCTCACCCGGGCAATGAAGCATCCGCACGTCGTCGCGCTGCACGACGCGGGCTTCGGATACGGAACCTTCTATCTGACCACCGAGTTCTGCACCGGCGGCAGCCTGGACCGGCTCGTCGCCGAACGTGGCGGGCGACTCCCGGTCGAGGAAGCGGTGCCCATCGCGGTGCAGGCGCTCAAGGGCCTGGAACACGCGCACCGGCAGGGCGTCGTCCACCGCGACCTGAGCCCCTCCAACATCCTGCTGCACAGGGAGACCGACGGCTCGACGACGGCGAAGATCGCGGACTTCGGTATCGGAAAGGCCTTTGACCAGGCGGGCCTGAGCGGGCTGACACGCACCGGCACCACAGCGGGCAAACCGATGTTCATGCCGCGCCAACAGGTCATCGACTTCCGCAAGGCCACCCCCGCCATGGACGTCTGGGCATTGGCCGCCTGCATCTACCACACGCTGACCGGAAGGCCCCCGCGCGAGTTCCCGCGCGCCAAGGACCCCTGGCAGGTCGTCCTGCAAGAGCCGGCGATCCCGATCCGCCGCCGCGACCCGGCCATCCCACGACGCCTCGCGGAGGTCATCGACACGGCGCTGCGGGAGCACCCCGAGATCGGCTGCGCGAGCGCGGCGGCGCTGCGCGGGGCGCTGGAGCGGGCGGGGCGGTGAGCCCTGACTGCGGCAGTTACGCGGGAGAAACCGGCCAGCTACCGTGAGCCGAAGACCGCGGTCCGCGGACCGCTCACAGCGGACTTGCTCGACACTGCTGTGAACCAGCTCACCAGGAGGGGCGGGGCGCACTCCCCGAACCTCGGGGAAACGCACCGACAGAGACCGACAACGGCCTGCAAGTCCAACAGTTGGCGCCCTGCATCGAACAAAACCCGATGATTTGCAACGGGAGCCCACGCCCCCGGACCGCCGGCCCCACACCTTGGGCAGCCGACCGGCTCACCGGGCGCCAACGGTCTCCAGCAGGACGTGGAGGTCGTGGGCGGCTTCGGCAGTGGACAGGGTCACGGCGGCGAGGACCGTGGCTGTCGCGGCGGCGAGGACGGGGTGGCGGCCGAAGGGAGGAGCGAGAAGGGCGGCGACGCGGCGGGGCACGGGTCCGGCGGCGGCGAGTGGGGTGCGGCGGCCGAGGATGCCCAGAGCGGCGCCCGGAGTGCGGGCGGGGACGTTGTGGGCGGCGAGGGCCGCTTTGCCGACGGTGCGGGCGACCCGCTCGCGGTCGCCGGTGGCGATGGCCGCGTTCTCATCCGCCCACCGTTCGATGGTGTACGTCACGGCCGTGGCGAGGGGGCGTAGCAGGGGGTTGGCGGCGGCGCCGAGCTGGGTCAGGGCGACGAAGGCGTAATGGTGGGCCGTCAGGTGGGCGCGTTCGTGGGCGAGCAGGATGTGGCGCTCGGTTTCGTCCAGGGTGTGCAGCATGCCGGTGGAGACGACGACGCGGCCGGGCAGGCCGGGGATCGCGAAGGCGTTGGGGGCCTCGTCCTCGATCACGACCAGGCCGTCTTCGGCGGGCATGCAGGCAGCTTCCAGGGCGGCGGTGGCCAGAGTGCGGGCGCGTCGCCAGAGCATGCGGGCGGCCATGAGGACGGCGGCGCCGAGCAGTAGCCCGGCGACCAGGGCGACGGACAGTTCGGCGGGATCGTCGCGCTGCGCGGTGTGGGCCGACCAGTGGCCGAGGCCGGCCGGCTCAGGGAAGCGGATCAGCCCGGTGATGGCCAGCAGCCCCAGTGAGATGGTGGTCGCCGTGCCCAGTACGAAGGCCGAGGCGGTGAGCAGCCAGGTCGCCAGGCGGGGTTCGCATCGCTCCGCCAGGGGGCGTACTCCGAGGGGAGCGAGCAGGGAGAGCAGCAGGGGGATGTAGACGGCGATGCGCATCTGGGCCGCCTCTTCCTACTGGTCGGGGTCGAGCAGTTGGCGCAGCAGGTCCGCGTCGGTGGTGGACAGCTCGTCGGCGAAGCGGGCGAGGACGTCCTGGCGGTCGGACCGCTCTTCCAGGACCGAGCGCATGCGGCGGGCGGCGAAGCCGGGGTCGTCGGTCACGGGGGCGTAGGCGTAGGCCCGGCCGCGCGGGGTGCGGGTGAGCAACTGCTTGGTATGCATCCGGGTGAGGATCGTCACCACGCTGTTGTAGGCCAGCTCGTCGCCGAGGCGTTCGGTGACCTCCCGGGGGGTCAGCGCGCCGTCGGCCCGCTGCAGCAGTTCGAGGATCTCGGCCTCGCGCGCACCGTTGGGCCGCTTGGGCCCGTGTCCTGGCGTGCGGATGCCCATGCGGTTGGCCTCCCCTCTCTCATCACCTACACTCGCGTAGGACTCCTACACGGGTGTAAAAGCTGTTGTCTCCCAAGTGTGCCATGCACGCGTGCCCGGCAGAACTCTGCCTTCGGCCGGCACGGCCGGAAAGGACCCTGCGGTGCCCTTGGCCCTCAACCCGCTGGATGCCGCCGAACTGCTGACAGCGTTCGGCACGGCGGGGGTTTTCGTGGCGCTGTTCGCCGAGACCGGGCTGCTGATCGGCTTCTCCCTGCCCGGTGCGCTGCTCGCTGCCGCGGCCGGGGCGCTGTTCGGCGCCCAGACCGGCCATCTGATCGGCCGCCGCGCCGGGCGGGCCGTGCCGGTCCGTACCCGCGGCCGGCACCTGATCGACGGGGTGAGGCGTGCGGAGGAGCTGCTCGCCCGCTACGGCCATGGCAGGGCAATCGTGCTCGCCCGGTTCATCCCGGTCCTGCGGACCGTGCTCAACCCGCTCGCCGGGATGGTCCGGGTGCCCGCCCGCACCTTCGCACTGTGGCAGGTGGCCGGAGGCGTGGTGTGGACGGCGGGCCTGGTGGTCGGCGGCTACGCCCTGGGCGCGAGAATCCCGAACCTCGACCGCTGCCTGCTCCCTCTGGTCGCGGTGATCGTCGCCGTCTCCTTGCTGCCACTTGCCCTGGAAGCGCTCAGGTCCCGCCGGACCCCCATCGCCGCGGAGCCGACCGTGGGGAGCGCCAAGTGAAGATCACCTTCCTGATCCACAATGTGTACGCGATCGGCGGCACGATCCGCACCACACTCAATCTCGCCGGCGTGCTCGCCGACCAGCACGAGGTGACGATCGTGTCGATGCTCCGCCACCGCACCCGCCCGCGGTTCGTCATCGATCCACGGGTGACGGTGGTGCCCCTGGTCGACATACGGGAGAACAGTGCGGACGAGGGCGATCCGCTGCTGCACCGGCCGGCCGAGGTCTTCCCCACCGCCGAGAAGCGGTACAAGCAGTACAGCCGCCTCACCGACCAGCGGGCGCGGGAGTACCTGCGGAGCTGCGACGCGGACGTGATCATCGGCACCCGGCCGGGCATCAATGTGTACCTGGCCCGCTTCGCCCCGCCCCGGGCGCTGCGCATCGCCCAGGAACACCTCACCCACGACACGCACACCAAGAAGTTGCGCGCCCAACTCGCCCGCCAGTACCGCGACCTGGATGCCGTGGTCACCACGACAGACGCCGACGCGGCCGTCTACCGGGCGAGGATGCGGCTGCCGGGCGTGCGGATCCTGGCCATACCCAACAGCGTGCCCGACCCCGGCCTGCCGCCCACCGACGGCAGCGCCCCCGTCATCGCCGCGGCCGGACGGCTGGTGCGCGCCAAGCGGTTCGACCTGCTCATCGAGGCATTCACCGATGTCGCCGCCAAGCACCCCGACTGGTCGCTGCGCGTTTACGGCGCGGGCGCCGACAAGGAACGGCTCCAGCGGCTGATCGAGGAGCAGGGTCTGGGAGGCCGGGCGGTGCTGATGGGCGCGGTGTCCCCGATCGAGGCCGAGTTCGCGAAGGCGTCGATCGTCGCCTCCGCCTCCGACGCGGAGTCCTTCGGCATGACGCTGGTCGAGGCGATGCGCTGTGGCATACCGGTGGTCGCCACCGATTGCCCGCTCGGCCCCGCCGAGATCATCGACGAGGGCGTCGACGGCCGCCTGGTCCCCATGGGCGACCGGCAGGCGCTGGCCGCCGCGCTGGGCGACCTGATCGCCGACGAGTCCGGCCGCCGCCGCATGGGCGAGGCCGCCCGCGCCGCGGCCCGCCGCTTCGATCCGGCCCATGTGGCCCACGCCTACGAGGAACTGTTCGGCGACCTCGCGGCCACGCGTTCCCCCCGTGCCTGGCAGCGCCGCAAGGCCCACTGGCGCAACCGCGCGGGCCGGGCCCTGCGCCGTCTGCGCCGCTGACCCCGATTCCGCTGACCGCGGTCGCCGCGCCGTTCCCCAGCGAACACGGCCCGCTCCATCCACCTCCACCCCACCACCACAGAAACGGATCCAGATGAGTGCCATCAGCATCGGCCAAGCGGCCATCCTCGGCATCGTCGAAGGCATCACGGAGTTCCTCCCCGTCTCCTCCACCGGTCATCTGAAGATCACCGAAGGACTGATGGGCATCCCGGTCGACGACACCTCCGTGGTCGGCTTCACCGCCGTCATCCAGGTCGGCGCGATCGCCGCGGTGCTGGTGTACTTCTTCAACGACATCGTGCGGATCGTCTCCGCCTGGGGCCGCGGACTCGCCCACCGCGATCAGCGGTACCACCACGACTACAAGTTCGCCTGGTGGGTCATCTACGCCACCATCCCGATCGTGATCGTGGGCCTGGCCGCCAAACCGCTCATCGAAGGCCCGCTCGCATCCCTGTGGGTGGTCGCCGGCTCCCTCATCGTCGGGTCCGGCGTGATGTGGGTGGCCGACCAGATGGGCCGCCACAAGCGCGGCGAGGACGACACGGGCTTCAAGGACGCCATGCTGGTCGGCTGCTCGCAGATCCTCGCGCTGCTCTTCCCCGGCTTCTCACGCTCCGGCGCCACCATGTCCACCGCGCTCATCCTCGACCTGGACCGGGTCGCCGCCACCCGCCTGTCCTTCTTCCTCGGCATCCCGGCGCTGACCGGCGCGGGCCTGTACGAGCTGAAGGACGCCGTCGGCGCCGGGGTCGGCACCGTCCCCCTCGTGGTGGGCACCGCCGTCTCGTTCGTGGTCGCCTACGCCTCGATCGCCTGGCTGCTGAAGTTCATCGCCAAGCACTCCTTCAACGCCTTCGTCGTCTACCGCATCGCCATCGGCCTGCTGCTGTTCGGCCTGCTGGGTAGCGGGGCGCTCACCGCGTGATCGCTTCGCGTAAGGTCATCCGCCCGCCACGCCGGATCCCGTGGTTGGTGCTGGCAGCCCTCGCCTATGCCGTAGCCCAACTCACCCTTGTGGTACCGCATCTGGGGCTGGGCTGGGACGAAACGGTGTACCTCTCCCAGGTCGACCCGCACCGCCCGGCGGCGTACTTCAGCGCCCCGCGCTCGCGTGGCATCAGCCTTCTGGCCGCCCCCGTGCTCGCCGTCACCGACTCCACCACCGTGCTCCGGGTCGTCCTGGCGCTGCTGTCCGCCGCCGCCCTGTACGCGGCCTACCGCGTCTGGCAGCCGATGCTCGGCCCCGGACGGACCGCCCTGGCCGCACTGCTGTTCGCCGGCCTGTGGACGACCCTGCTCTACGGGCCGCAGGCCATGCCCAACCTGTGGGTGGCCCTGTCCGCGGTGGCGGCCGTCGGCTGCTTCCTGCGGGCCGCACACCCCCCTGCGGGGCGGCGGACCCTGCTCGGCCTGGGCGCCATGGTCGCGGCCGCCACCTGCTTCCGCTTCTCCGACGGCGTCTGGCTCGCCCTGCCCCTGCTCGCGGCGTGCGCGATCGTCCCGGCCTGGCGGCGACCGGCGCCCGCGCTCGCCGTCGTCGGCGGGTTCGCCGTGGGTGGCGCCGAGTGGATCGCGGAGGCGTACGTACGCTGGGGCGGGGTCGGCGCCCGGCTGCGCCTCTCCAGCATCACCGAGGGCGGCATGGGCGCGCGCTGGGCGGGCGGCATGGCATGGCGCAGCCTCAACGGCCCCCTGCTCTGCCGCCCCTGCCACGTCCCGCTCACCCACCCCGAACTCACCCTGTGGTGGCTGGCCCTGCCCGCCCTCGCCCTCATCGCCTGCGTCCTGGCCTGGCGGGCCCGGCGCGACGCGGTCATCCTGCTCCCCATCGCCTGCGCCGCCACGCTGAGCATCCCCTACCTGCTGCTCATCGGCTACTCCGCGCCGCGCTTCCTGCTGCCCGTCTACGCCCTGCTGTCCCCTCCGCTCGCCACCCTGGCCGCACACTCCGCGCACGCCATCCGCCCGCCCCGCACCCGCGCCCTGGCCGCCGGGCTGGCAGCCGCGCTGCTCGCCCTGCACCTGTCCGCGCAGTACAAGGTCCTCGACCGCAACACGGCCACCGCCCGCGCCACCGCCGCCCGCTACCGCACCGCCGCCCACGACCTGCGCCGCCTCGGACTCACCCCGCCCTGCCTGGTCAGCGGCACTCACGCGCCACCCATCGGCTACGACGCCGGCTGCGCCTCCGCCAACGTCGGCGGCAACAACCGCAACACCACCGCACAGGCCCTGCTGCACCGCGCCGCCCGCGAACCCGCCGCCATCCTCGCCAGGGCCCACTCCGGCCCTCCCCGCTACGCCCGCACCTGGACCCCGCACCCCCTGCCGGGCGCCGGGCTCACGGCCTACACGCCTCCCCATTGACCGGCGGCCGTGCCGAAACCGGCCGCGGGCAAGTCCTGCTTGCGCAGCGGGTTGGAGTCGACATCTCGTACGCCTCCGGCTGGATACCGGGCTCAGGCGCAGAACACCTCGCCGCCCGCGGAGCGGGCCAGACGGCACGCGAGCGGCAGCCCGAGACCCGCTCCGTGGTGACCGTCGCCGGGATCGGCGCGCCGCCCCGGTTGGCAGAACTCTCCGACGGACACCTCCGGTACTCCCGGCCCGTCGTCGCGGTGATGTCGATCGCCACGCCGCCGGACCCTGGGCCGTCCCATCACGGTGACGGTGGAACGGGCGTAGCGGACGGCGTTGGCACCGGCCGGCGTTCGCACTCCGACGACCTGTGACCGGCGCTCGTAGGCCAGGAATCCCGGGTGACGGTCAGCACGGGCGACACAGCCCTTGTCCCCATGGGCCGCGTCGCCCGTGCCGCATATGGGCCCGACCAGTGCCGCCCCGTCGGACGGCCACCGCACGATGTCGCATGCCTCGACGTATCCGTTTCCGCGATCGACGAGCGCGACCCACCGCCGGCCCATGCGGGCGGTGGCCCGCACAGGCGGTCCCTTCGACGGCTGGGCGTTGGGTCAGCAGGTCATGCGGTGAGTGGGGCAGGTCGTCGGCCCGCCGCCAGCCGCCGGGTGATCAGCGGGGTCACCAGGACGACGACCAGCAGGCGCAGGCTCTGGACGGTGGAGACCAGGGCGACGTTCGCATGGGAGGAGACTGCCGTGGCGAGAACCGCGTTGATCCCTCCGGGGGTCGTGGCGAGGTAGGCGTCGGTGAACGGGATGCTCGTCACGCCTGCGAAGACCCACGCCAGCCCGGCGCAGCCGAGACAGACGACCGCCATGCAGGCCAGGATCGGGGGCAGCAGGCGCCGCACGCTGAGGAGCGTCTGGCGGGTGAACCGTACGCCCACGTCGAGGCCGACGAGGACGAAGACGACGTTCTGGAGCACCCCGACCGGCGCGAAGCCGGGCAGGGCGCCACTGAACGTCGCGACCAGGGCGACCAGCATCGGGCCGATCAGCACCGGCGTGGGCACCCGCAGCCGCCGGCCGGCCCACGAGCCGACGAGGGCGATGGCGGCGAGGGTGACCAGGCCGGTGAGCTGGTCCGACCCGGCGACGAGGTGGAGGAGGCCGGATCCGGCGGCACCGCCCGCTGCCGGATGACCGCCCGCGGCGGAGGACGCGGAGGTCATCCAGTGGGCCGCCAGCGGGGCGGTGGTGGCGACCAGACCGACGCGCAGGTACTGGGTGAAGGCGACGAGCCGCACATCGGCGTTCAGCTCGTCGGCGCAGGTGACGATCGCGGCCGAACCGCCGGGCACCATGCCGAGGACGGCGCTGGGCCTGCTGATGCGGCCACCGCGGGCCAGGAACCAGGCGATCGCGACGCTCAGCGCGATGGTGGCCGCGGTGACCACGGTCAGTGGCAGCGCGACGGGCGCGGCGGAGACGAGGGCGGACGGGGTGAGGTAGCTGCCCATGAGGGCGCCGACCAGTGCCTGGGAGGCCCGGTTGGCCGGCGCGGGGAGCCGGTCGCGGATCCCTCCGCACAGGGCCAGGACGGCGCCGACCAGCAGGGAGGACAGCAGGTAGGGGGCGGGAAGGCCGATGGCGTCCGCCGCGAGGCCCGCGGCGTACCCCCCGGCGATGATCAGGGCCCAGAGTCCGGTGGGAGCTGGGCGGGAGACGCGGGGCTCGGTGGTGCGCGGGGCGGGCTTCGGCGCGGTACTGGCGGTGGGGGACGGACGATCGTCCGTGCGCCACGGCGCGGAAGTCGGTGCCACGATGGGCGCCTTTCGTCGAAGGTGCGGGTCCGTTGGACTCGACGCCTGTGCGAAGCAGGCACTCTCCACTGTGCCGGGTACGCGCTGTGCGCATGCTGAGAGCGCTGAGTGAACGCTGAGGAGAACCTGAGAGCCCGCTGAGAGACGCGCGGCCGACCTGCGGTCCGGCCTCTAGACTCGCAATCGAGGATCAGTCTTCCGGGCGACCCCCGTCGGTACGGTCATGAGGTGATGCCGCGTGCAGGTGCTGGTGGTCGAGGACGAGCAGAACATCGCGCTCGCCGTGGACCGCGGGCTGCGCGCCGAGGGGTTCGGCGTGGACATCGCCGAGAACGGCGAGAAGGCCCTCGGCCTGATCAGGCACAACGACTACGCCGTGATCGTGCTCGACCTGATGCTCCCGGGCCGCAACGGCTACGACGTCTGCCGGACCCTGCGCGCCGCGGGCATCGCCACCCCCGTACTGATTCTCACGGCCAAGGACGGCGAGTACGACGAGGCGGACGCCCTCGACCTCGGTGCGGACGACTATCTGACGAAGCCGTTCTCGTTCGTGGTGCTGCTGGCCCGGATCCGCGCGCTGCTGCGCCGCAGTGCCCCACAGCGGTCTCCGGTACTCCGTGCGGGTGATCTCTGGCTGGATCCGGCCGCCCACCGGTGCGGCCGTGGCGACGAGCGCCTGGACCTGACGCCGCGCGAGTTCGGCCTGCTGGAGTTCCTGCTGCGCCACCCCGACACGGTGGTGAGCAAGACCGATCTGCTCGCCCAGGTCTGGGACGCCTGGTTCGAGGGCGACCCCAACATCGTCGAGGTCTACGTCGGCTACCTCCGGCGCAAGATCGACATCCCCTTCGGCCGGTCCGCCATCGACACTGTGCGCGGTGTCGGCTACCGGCTGGACGGGAAGGGCGGCTGAATGTCCCGACGCCTGCACGTCGGGCGTCCGGTGCTCGGCCGGGTGCGGCGGCTGACCCGGAAACTGAGCCTGCGGACCCGGGTCACCATATGGGCCACGATGGTCGTCGCGATCGCGATGATCGCGGCCGGCCTCGGACTGCTGCTCGGTCTCCAGCACTCCATGTGGAGTGACCGGGACAGTACCGGCCGCCAGCGGCTGTCCGATGTCACCGCCCTCGTCCGGCACGACCGGCTGGGTTCCCTCATCCCCTCCAACGGAGGGGACGCCGATGTCGTCGAGGTGCTCGACTCCCACGGGAGGGTGGCGGCCAGCTCCGACTACGAGACGCGCCCGGGCAGCCCCAGCGACTTCCCGAACGACCTCCCCCCGCAGGTGCTCGCGGGGCATCCGGCCACCCTCCGTGGCCTCAACGTCGGCGACGGGGGCGACTTCCGGGTGCTGGCCCGGCCGATCCGCATCGACGGCCGGCCTTCCACCATCGTCGTGGGGGTGTCCCTGGCCCAGGCCGAGCACACCCTGTCCAGCCTGATCACCGGCCTGGTGATCGGGGTGCCCGCGCTGACCGCGCTGGTGGCGTGGACGATCTCGCTCACCGCCGGCCGCACCCTGCGCCCGGTGGAAACCCTGCGTCGCCAGGCAGCCGACATCACCGCGACCGATCTGCACCGCCGCCTCGACCTGCCCGCCTGCCAGGACGAGGTGCAGGCCCTCGGCGTCACCCTCAACGACATGCTCGCCCGCCTCGACGACGCCTCCGTCGCACAGCGCCGCTTCGTCGCCGACGCCGCGCACGAACTGCGCAGCCCGCTGACGGCCCTGCGGGCCCAGCTCGAGGTCATGTCCAGCTACCCCGACCCCGACCGCGACCCGCAGATGGCCGCCGCCTTGCTGGAGGACACGGTACGGCTGCACGACCTGGTCGAGGGGCTGCTGGCGCTGGCCCGCAGCGAGGACCCCGCCCGGCCGCGGTCACAGGCCGCGCGCGTCATCGACCTGGACGAGGTGGTGCTGGCCGAGATCCGTCGGCAGCGCTCCCTGGCCCGGGCGGACATCGACGCCCGGCGAGTCTCGGGCGGGCGGGTGCGGGGCGACACCGAGGCACTGCGCTGCGTCATACGCAACCTGCTGGACAACGCCCGCCGCCACGCCAGCCAGCGGGTACGGGTCACCCTGAGCGAACGCGGAGGCACCGTCGAACTCACCGTCAGCGACGACGGATCGGGCATCGCGGCCGCGGACCGGCTGCGGGTCTTCGAGCGCTTCACCCGGCTCGACGAGGCACGGTCCCGCGAGGCCGGCGGTTCGGGCCTCGGCCTCGCCATCGTCGGCAAGGTCGTCACCGCGCACGGCGGCACCGCCTACGCCGACCAGGACCCCGCGCCGGACGACGGCGGTCTCGGCGGGGCGCTCCTGGTGATCCGCCTGCCGGCCGTTCCCCCGTCCGGCTGATCCGCGGCGTGCGCTGACGCCCTCACCTTGGCGGGCGCACGTGGCGGCGCGGCGCCTTCCTCGGTACTCGGCTACCGGCTTCCGACCGTCTGGCTTCGAGCCCGTTGAGGCGCCGTACGGAGTCAGGATGTGTTCAGGTATTCGGTGGCACGGTCGGGCCTCATGACATCCGAGACTCCTGAGACCTCCACGGCCCGCGGCCCTGCCGCTGCCCCGCCCGGTCACCGCATCCGCTGGAACAAGGTGCCCGAAGTCACCGTGTACTTCTGGGTGATCAAGGTGCTGTGCACGACGGTGGGCGAGACCGCGGCCGACATGCTGAACGAGAAGCTGGGCCTGGGCCTGACCGGTGTGTCGCTGCTGATGAGCGCGCTGCTGGCGGTTGTGCTGGTCGTCCAGTTCCGCACCGCCGCGTACCGGCCGGGCGTGTACTGGCTCGCCGTGGCCCTGATCAGCATCGTCGGCACTCTGATCAGTGACAACCTCACCGACAACATGGGCGTACCGCTGACGACGAGCACCACCGTGTTCGCGGTCGCCCTCGCGATCGTGTTCATCGTCTGGTACCGCCGCGAGCGGACTCTGTCCATCCACAGCATCGACTCCCTGAGCCGCGAGTCCTTCTACTGGCTCGCGGTGCTGTTCACCTTCGCGCTGGGTACCGCGGCGGGCGACCTGGTGGCCGAGCGCATGGACCTGGGCTACTGGCTGTCCGCGGTGATGTTCGCCCTGGCGATCGCCGCCGTCGCGGTGGCGCACTTCACGCTCGACCTGAACGCGGTGTGGAGCTTCTGGATCGCGTACGTGCTCACCCGCCCGCTCGGCGCATCGGTGGGCGACTACCTCTCCCAGCCGACCGGGGACGGCGGCCTGGGCCTTGGCACCGTGGTCACCAGCGTGCTGTTCCTGGCGGTCATCCTCGGCCTGGTCGTGTATCTGTCGGTGACACGGAAGGACGTCATCGAGCGGGAGCGGCTCGAGGAGCGGGCGGCGTGAGCGGTCGGCAGCCGTTCGGTACGCGTTCGGACCGCCGGTCCCCAGGGACGGGCCACGCGGTCAGCCGGGCGGCAGGCTGACCATGAACCTCGCCCCGGGCGTGTGCCCGCGGTCATAGGAGACCTCACCACCGGCTGAGCGGGCCAGGCGTCGCGCGAGCGGCAGTCCGAGGCCCGCTCCGCGGTGTCCGTCACCGGGATCGGCTCGCCGGCCCGGCTGGAAGAGCTGGTCGACGAACGGCCTCGGTACGCCGGGCCCGTCGTCGGTGATGTCGACGCGTACGATGCCGGATTCGCGGGCCGTACGAACGACGACGCTGGACCGGGCGTACCGGAGGGCGTTGGCGAGCAGCGGGCTGACGATGCGTTCGAGAAGGGCCGGAGGGACTCCGGCTTCCAGGTGTACGGCGGGGTCGGCCTGACGGGTGTGGTGATCGTCGAGGCTCATCGTCACATGGTCCGGGACGTCGAGGTGTTCGACGAGACGGCGCAGTACGAGCCGGACCTCGGCCGTGCCCGCGGTGTGCGTGCCGCCGCGGGCGTCGTCCAGGAGGGTGTCGCAGATCGTCCGCATGGACCGCGTGGCGTCGGCGATGACCTGGTGGGTGGCGCGGGTCTCGGCGGTCGAGCGCGGCCGGGCCTGCCACCAGTCCAGCTCGGCGACGATCCGGCTGAGCGGGGTGCGCAGTTCGTGTGAGAGTTCGCCGGTGAGCTGCCGCTCGTGGCGCAGTACCGTGCGGATGCGGTCCAGAAGTGTGTCCAGGGAGGTGCCCAGGCGGGCGAGCTCGACCGGGCGCCGCACCGTCCCGAAGCGCTCCTCGGAGGTGACGGTGTTCCGCTGGGTGGCCTGGTCGGTCATGGTGCGTACGGGGCGCAGCGCTCGGCCCACCGCCAGCCGGGTGAGGGCGTAGGTGCAGCCGAGCATCGTCGCATCCAGGGCGAGTGACCCCAGAAGCAGGGTGTCCGCGGAACTGCGGTAGGGGGCCAGGTCCAGGGCCGTGACCACCGTGGCCGGGTTGTCGCCGCTCCGCAGCGGCTGGGCACATAGCCGTATGCGTCCGGGCGCGTGGCCGGTGGCGGAGGTGGTGGTGCAGTCCCGCCCGCCGCGGGCGGCGAGCTGATCGGCGGCGTGGGTCAGCGAAGCGGCGGGGGACGGCGGCTGTTCGAGCAGCCGGGTGCCCGTGTAGATCCACACGTTGGTGTCGAGGAGCCCGTCGTTGGGGGACTCCTGGACTCGCACCGTCGGACCGCTCGTGTCGACGGTCGTGGCCACGGCGGCCGCCCGGGTGCGCAGCTCTTCGTCCGCCTGGCGCTGGAGGTGGTGGCGGACCACGGTGTTCAACGCCACGGTCAGGAACGTCATCAGCAGCGCGGCGGTGGTCAGGGCGACCAGGGAGAGGCGGCCGCGCAGGGTGCGTGGCGCGAGCCGGGCGAGCACGGCGGTCATGACAGGCGGTGGCCGATCCCGCGGGCGGTGCCGATCGTCAGCTCACTGCGGGCTTCGCCCAGTTTGCGGCGCAGCCGGGTCACGTACTGGTCGAGGGTGTTGTCGCTGACCTGTGCGCCCTCGGGCCAGCCCGCCCGGACCAGCTCACGCCGGCGCACGACGCCGCCGGAGGCCGCCATGAGGGCGGCCAGCAGTCGGAACTCCGTCGGGGTCAGGTCGACCTGGGCCTCGTCGACGGTGACGCTGTGCCGGACGGGGTCGAGGACCAGATCCCCGGCGGTGGTCGTGGGGTCGGGCCCGGCGCGCTTGAGCGCGGCGCGCAGCCGGGCGGCGAGTTCGGCGAGGTGGAACGGCTTGGGCAGATAGTCGTCGCCCCCGGAGGAGAACCCGGACAACCGGTCGGCGAGCCCATGACGGGCAGTCAGGAAGATGACGGGGAACAGGAATCCGCCCGCGCGCATCGCCTGGCATACGTCCCGCCCGTCCGCGTCGGGCAGCCCGACGTCGAGCACGGCCGCGGCGATGTCTCCGGCGGCCAGGCGCAGGGCGGTGGCACCGTCCGGGGCCGGCACCGTGCCGAAGCCTTCCTCGCGCAGCCCGCGCAGCAGTACGTCACGCAGGGCGTGATCATCCTCGACGACCAGGATTCTGTGGCCCATGGTCCTCCATCACTCCTTCGTCCCCGAGTGCGCTTCCGTGACGAACCATGTGGGCGGCCACCGGATCGCCGCGCACAGGCACACTCCGAGCCAGCCGACGGCGAACAACCAGCCACCGATCACATCGGTGAACCAGTGCACCCCCAGGTACACGCGGGTCAGTCCCACCAGCGCGCCCCAGCAGCCGACCACCAGGCAGACCGTCGTTCTCCCGCGCGGGGCGCGCACCCATACCGCGAGGATCACCAGTCCTGCGGTGAGAGCCGCCGTGGTGGCGTGGCCGGAGGGGAACGACCAGCCCGAGGCGTGCGTGTCCCAGTCCGTGTGCGGCGGGCGTGCCCGCGCGATCCACGTCACCACGCCGTACCGGAGGGCTTGGCCGGCACCGAGACAGGCGAGGCCCGATGCCGCGGCGAGGAGCCGATGCGGCAGCGTCCGTCCCACGAGGACTCCGGCCACGGCGACGAGCACGTACGGGGTCACACCGGTTCCGGTCGCGGTCAGCCCGCGGGCCAGGGCCACCGCCACCTCGGGGCGGTGGCCCACGGACCAGGCCAGCAGGCCATGGTCCATGAGCAGCGGGGCGCCGTGGTGGCCGATGACGACCATGCTCAGCACGCCGAACGCCAGCCACGAGGCCAGGCCGATGCCCCCGGCCAGTCCGGCGGGGTCTCTGCGCTTCATGGCATCAGCAGGGGCCGCGGCCATGCGTGCCGCGAACCGTCGGCAGCGAGGATCATCGCCTCGCCGCCTTGGCCTTGCGGGAGCCCGCCTTGGCCTTGCGGGAGCGGTACAGCTCCGCGGCGAGCGGGATCAGTGACACGATCACGATGAGCGCGATCACCGGGAGCAGGTACGTGTCGATGCTGGGGACGGAGGACCCGAGCCCGTACCCGGCGAGCGTCAGTCCCAGACTCCACACGAGCCCGCCGGCCATCTGCCACACCGTGAACGTCCGGGCCGGGACGCCAAGGGCGCCCGCCAGCGGATTCAGCACCGTGCGCACCACCGGCACGAAACGGGCCAGCACGATCGCCTTCGCGTACCCGTACCGCTCCAACAGCTCCTCGGCCCGTTGGGCGCCCTCGTGCAGCCGGGGCGAGCGGCTGCGGGCGAGCAGCGCTCCGCCCGCCTTCCGGCCGAGCAGATACCCCCACTGCGCACCGGTGAGCGCGCCCACGGCGGCGGCGATCAGGAGTGGGCCGAGGGAGAGCCGCACACCCTGGTCGGCGGTCCCGGTGCACAGCAGTCCGGCCGTGAACAGCAGCGAGTCACCTGGCAGGAAGAAGCCGATCAGCAGGCCCGTCTCGGCGAACAGCACCACGCCGACCCCCACTACGCCAAAGGCGGACAGCAGGGACTGGGCGCTGAGGATGTTCACCGCGAGCTGCGATGCTTCGGCGAAGGGGGGTGCGGCCATCGGCGCGAGCCCTCTCATACTGGATGGACGGACGGGGTGCGGCCGGGACGGCACCCCATTGACTACAATCCTGTAGACGGTCTGCTGAACTGTAGACGATGGCGGGGTGAGGAACGTTCCCATGACCGACGAGAAGGACGAACGGCGTCCGGCGGGCGAGCTGGAAGCCGCCGTCATGGCGGCCCTGTGGGCCGCTGACGCGCCGCTCACCCCCGGCCGCGTGCAGCGCGAGCTCGGTGTCGGCCTGGCGCGTACGACGGTGACGACGATCCTGTCCCGCCTGCACGACAAGGGCGTCGTCGGTCGGGAGCGGCTGGGCCGCGGCTACGCCTACTTCGCCGTCCAGGACGCCCCCGGGCTCACCGCCCGGCGCATGCACGGGGAGCTGGCGCGGGACACCGACCGGGAGACGGTTCTGGCCCGGTTCGTCGCCCAGCTCAGCTCCGACGACGAGCAGGTGCTGCGGCGGCTGCTGGAGGGGGACGCGCAGTGATCGCCCTGCTGCTGGTTCCCCTGCTGCTGGTTCCCCTGCTGCTGCCCTTCGCGGCACCAGCGTCGGCCCGGCGCGCCCTCGCCCGCCTGGACCCGGTCACCGCGCTGTGGGTGCTGACCGTCTCCGCCCTGGTACTGGCCGGTGCGTGCGTGGCCGCCCTGGGCGCCCTCGTGCTGACCGGACTGTTCAGGTTTCCTCTCTTCGCGGCGCTCGGCGAGCTTGTCCATCCCCTGCACACGCCCTCCGACCTGCTCATTCTTCCCGCTGCCTCGCTGGCCACCGGCGCGCTCACCGTCGGCGCGTGGGCTCTGGGGCGTTCGGCCGTTCGCCAGGTCGGCGCCTTCCGCGCTGCCCGCACCCAGGCCGAAGCCCGCCCTGCCGTGGGCGACCTGTGCGTCATCGACTCGCCCTACCCGGACGCCTACGCGCTGCCCGGCCGCCCGCAGCGCATCGTCGTCACCACCGGCATGCTGCGCAGCCTCGGCCCGGCCGAGCGCGAGGCCCTCTTCGCCCACGAACGCGCCCACAACCGGGGCGGCCACCACTATTTCCTCGCCGCCGCCGAAATCGCCGCCCACTGCCACCCCGCCCTGCGCGGGCTGCGCACCGACATCCGGTTCGCCGCCGAACGCGCCGCCGACGAGGCCGCCGCCGGCGCCGTCGGCGACCGGCACCTCACGGCCAGGGCCATCGCCCGCGCCGCGCTGGCCGGCCACGACTCCCGTTCCGCCCGCCCGGACTTCGCCTCCGGGGCGACCGGCGGCCCGGTCCCCCAGCGCGTCGCCGCGCTCCTGGCGCCCGCGGCACGGCCGGCCCCGGCCAGGCGCTGGACGGCGCTGCTCCTCGTCGTCTGCGCACTCCTGTCGGCGGGCGCCGCGACGACCGATGTGCTCACCTTCCACCATGACGTCGAAGTCGCCCAAGGCGAGGCGAGCCCCTGACCGACCGACCGTGGGTACCCTCGAACCCGACCCGTTCAGAGAATCGGCCGTGCGGAGCCCGGCCGCCCGCCGCGGAGCGATCCTCGCGGCGACCGGCGGCGCCGTGCCCCGCCGTGTGAAGGCTCTCGTCCATGCCGATGACACCGCACAGGGGGGCCGGGTCGGTTGCTGGAGGCTCATCCCCGCTGCCGCGCTGCCGTGCTGTCTGGCGGCCTCGGGGGCCGGCCCGGCGGATGCCGTCGAAGACCTGCACCTCAATGTGCAGATCGCACAGAACCGGACCGGGTCGCGGTAGCGACCCCCGCTCGCTTCGTGGCCGTCCGCGAACGCGGCGAACGCCACTCCGCTCGCGGGGAGCGCCACGTGAGCACCGTGTTGTCGACCACGATCACCAGCAACGTGGCGCGGACGACAGCGGAAGCCGTCACGGAAGGTAGCCCGCACCATGCGCCTGAACGCAGCCTCCTCCCTTCTGCCGGTCAACACCACACTGGCCGTACTGCTCGTCGTCCTCCTCCTGGCCGCGATCGCGGCCGTTGCCCTCTTCCATCTGTCGCCGGACGTACACACCCACCGGGCCCGGCAGGTTCTGCTGGCCGGTGTGCGTGCCACGCTCCAGTTGGCCGCCGTTTCCGCGGTCATCACGAAGGTGGTGGTCTCGGGCCTCGCGACGGTGGCCTTCTTGGTCTTGATGCTGGGCGTGGCGGTGTGGACCGCCGGGCGGCGCCTGACACCGGACCGGTCGTGGTGGTTGGCACTGTGGCCCATCGCGCTGAGCGTGCTGCCGGTGGTGAGCCTGCTGCTGCTGACCGGCCTGGTGCCCCTGAAGGGCATCGTGCTGATTCCGGTGACCGGAATCTTCATCGGCGGAGCGCTGACCGCGACCGTGCTGTCGGGACGGCGGTCGCTGGACGAACTGAGTCTGCGGCACGGCGAGTTCGAGGCGGGCCTGGCCCTGGGGCTGTCGGACCGGGACGCACGGATGGAGATCGCCCGCCCGGCCGCCTCGGACGCCCTGCTGCCCGGTCTCGACCAGACGCGCACCGTTGGACTGGTGACGCTCCCGGGCGCCTTTGTCGGCATGCTGCTGGGCGGGGCCAGCCCCACCGCCGCGGGAGCCGTGCAACTGTTCGTCCTCGTCGCCCTGATGGCGATCCAGGCGGTGGCCGTCGCCTGCACCGTCGAACTCGTCGCTCGCGGCCACCTCCACCGCCCCAAGGACGGTCACAGGTGAGGCCCGTCTCGTCGTCATGGTCGGCCGGCCCGTGCCGGCAACCTGTGGGGCTCGAATAAACGTCGCTCCTGATCAAGAGGCATATCTGTACTCGTTGATCGCGCCACCGAGGACACGGGTGCGGTGGCCCAGGCCGCGGTGGGGTGTGCGGTGACGCCGGCGATGTGCAGGCATTTCTGAACGGCACAGGGTCTCGGACTGGGCTCGGCAATGATTCCCCAGTCGAAACTCACCTCACCGGATGTCCCCCACCGTCCCCTGCTGAACGAGGGCCGCGAGGTGTAGATCTCCTTCGAGGCCGTGTGGAACCCGGACTCCGCGCTGCGCACAGACCTCACTCTTCTGGCACAGGCACTCGGCGCATCCCGTTAGCCATATGCAACGCTTATGCCGTGATTCAGCGAACGCCTCTACCGGATCTTATGGTGCGTGCCTAACTTGGCCGTCGTGCTGCGATAGTTCCGCAGCACACTCGACCAGCCAGAAAGGCAGCCATAGCCATGGCCTATCTTGAGATCACACTGCACGTGGACCCGGCCAACCGTCCCGCGGCGGCGACCGTCTACGAGAAGTACAAGCAGCAGTTCCTGGACACCATCGCCGGCGCCACCGGCAAGGAACTCCTCGTCCGGGATGAAGACGTGCAGGTGCTCCACTGCTTCCAGACCCTGACGGACGCCAGGGCGTACCTGGACAGCGAGCTGTTCACCCAGGACGTCGTGGGCGAACTCGCGCCGCTGTTGCGGACGGATCCCGACGTACGCGTCTACGACACCGTCTGACGTACCGGACACCGGCGGCTGCGAACATCGCTCCCGCCCCCCGGATGCGTCTCGACCGTCATTGCCCGGTACAGCGGTGAGAACGGCGGTACCAAGCCCGAAACCGGATACCGATTCCCGGTGGCGGGAGTGCCGACCCTCTGTATGCCGCCCCAGAGCCTCACCAAGGCACTGGTAACAGCCCTGCCAGTTATCCTCGCCCGATTGCGTGGCGAAATGATTCTCCATGAAAGAGCGCAGCATGAGCGATGTGCGAGTCACCCCGTGGCAAGACGGCGATTTCCCTCCTCCCCCGTCTGATTTGCTTGCGGGTATGCGGGGTCGTCGACCCGACGGCGAGCTGATCGGCATTGATCGGGTACTTCTGAGGAGTTTCCCGCTCGCAACAGGCTGGAACGGGCTACTGGGCCGGGTTCGCGCGGAGTTCAGCCTGGATCTGGAGTACCGCGAACTGATCATGCTGCGGGTTGCCGTGCTGAACAATGCCGAATTCGAATGGGATGTGCATTACCCGGCATACTTGCAGGCGGGCGGCACAGAGGAGAAGTGCGATGCCCTGCAGAAACAGAGTGGAGGTAGCGTAATCTTCAACGAAGAAGAGCGCGCCCTCATCACGCTCACCGACCAGTCCACTAAGCAGGTCGACGTAGATGCTGAGGTCATCGAAGAACTGAAGCGCCTGTTCGGTGAGGCCAAGACAGTGGAAGCAGTCGCCACGGTCGCAGCTTACAATATGGTTTCTCGCTTTCTGGTGGCGCTGGCCATCTGAAGCACCAGTGAAAGCCGGTGGCCCCGCGCCAGATCGCCTGCAGACACGGGCTGCACAGCCCGCCGCCGCTGAAACAGGCCCCACGCCGACAGGCTGAGCGCACGCTGGACACCCTGGCCCGACGGCATGGCTCCGTACTCCGGGTCGTCCCCCGCCTGGTTGCGGGGACGACCCGGCATCACAGGCATCGTCCTCGGACCGGGACGCCATCACGCGCGTCGCGCAGTCCCCGGCCGCTACCCGTGGTGACACCACGTCCTCAACGCAGCCACTGAGGTTGAAAGCGTGGTGACGTCATGGTGGGGTGCGGGCAAGGCCGGTGCTGGTGAGGCAGCCGTCGATCACGTCGCTGCGGTACTGAAGTCGGCGTAAGCCACGTCGTACGGCAGCGATCAGGTCCTGACTTCGGCGCGGTCACGCCACCGGCTGCTTCGCTTCGGCGTCCGATCGAGCGGCAACGGCCCGGAGGCTGAGGACCGCGCCGATCACGAGCAGGGCAGCACAGACGCCCCATACCGCCACGTAACCACCGGTCGCGGGGTAGGACTCCCCCGCCTCGGTCCTGGTGGCAAGGACCGCAGCGAAGATCGCGCCCCCGACGCTTCCGCCCACGTTCCGTCCGATCTGGTAGAAGCCACTGGTCACCGCGGTCTGCCCGGCCGGCGAGCGGTCGACGACCAGGGCGGGCAGGGCCGTGATGATCAGGCCGAAGCCGAGCCCGGTGACCACGGTCCCGGTGACAACTTGTGCGAGATGGTCGTGCCAGCAGATGAGCAGCCCGTATCCAACGGCGGCGACGGCGAAGCCCGCGGCGGCCGCCGTGACCCCGTGCCCGCCGCGGGTGAGCCGGCCGCTGATCTGGTTGGCGACATGGCGACGCCGACCAACAATGCGCCCCCGTACAGGGGGGCCACGCCACGTCTGAGCACGAAGCGCAGATCGACCAGTGGTTCCCTGGTACGCAGTTCGACGAAGCAGAAGGCTGCGAGGAAGGCGACCGAGCAATGCTCAGTACCTGTGGATCACTCCTGACGGAAGGAGGCGTACCTTCCCGATGGATCGATCGATAGGTCATCGAGCAAGGCCGACGTTGCAGCGCCGGTCGGGAAGGCACGCCCGTGCTTACGGTAGTCAACGAGGACGGCACCACGCCAAGCGGCAGTTCGCTGCTGGATGAGGTTGTCCGGGAAGGCGCACGGCGGATGCCGGCCGCCGCGCTGGGGGCCGAAGTCAACGCCTGCATAGCCGAGTTGGTTGATGAGCGTGACTCCATGCCAACGTCCGCGCAGCCGGGCGTGAAGAAGGCCATCCAGGACATCGACAGCGCCGAAGACCGCGACCACCCGGTCAAGGCGATCAAGACGTTCGCCCAGCTCTACGGCGCGAAGTTCCCCAAGGCCGTCAAGAAGATCAACGACGACGAGGCCGGACTCCTGGCGTTCTACGACTTCCCGGCCGAGCACTGGATCCATCTGCGGACCACAAACCCGATCGAGTCGAGGTTCGCCACCGTCCGGCTGCGGACCAAGGTCACCCGCGGCGCCGGCTCCCGCACCGCCGCCCTGGCCATGGTCTTCAAACTCGTCGAGTCCGCCCAGCAGCGATGGCGGGCGGTGAACGCGCCCCACCTCGTCGCCCTCGTCCGCGCCGGAGCCCGCTTCGAACGCGGTCAGCTCATCGAACGCCCATCGGTGGTCGCGGCGTGAGTACCCTCGCGGCCCGGGCCATCAGCACCAGGCGGATGGACCTGCTGCCGCTGCATGTCGAGCATGCCGAGGAGATGGCCGCGGTGCTGTCCGATCCGGCCCTGCACACCTTCATCGGCGGCACTCCGGACACCCCGCAAGCCCTGCGCTCGCGCTACCAGCGCATGACCGCAGGCTCTCCCGACCCGGCCATCTCCTGGCTGAACTGGGTGATCCGGCTCCGCGACAAGTCCTGCCTGACGGGCACAGTCCAGGCGACGGTCAGCCCCTCCGACCACGGCCCCATCGCCGAGATCGCCTGGGTGGTGGGGACCCCGTGGCAGGGTAGAGGCATCGCCACCGAAGCAGCCCGAGGACTCGTCGACTGGCTCGGCCGGCAGCCGGTGCACACCGTCATCGCCCACATCCACCCCGAACATCGGGCATCCGCTGCCGTCGCCACTGCCGCCGGGCTCACACCCACCGACGAATGGCACGAAGGCGAGATCCGATGGCGCCGGAGCATCAGGCGATAACTTCAACGATCCACAGGTCTTGACTATTACTCTGATCATGCTGGCGTGGCCGCTGCCTCGCGTAGCGGGGCTGGTCAGACCCAGCGGTAGCGGCCAGTGAAGTTGCGCATCACCGGCGGCTCGTAGTCGAAGCGGATGCCGCTGATCGTGGTTGACCTGGCCGCCACCTCAATCAGCGCGTCGGCCACATAGTCCATGTGGTCGTTGGTGTAGGCGCGGCGCGGAATGGTGAGCCGCAGCAGTTCGAGTGGCGCCTTCTCTTGTACGCCGGTGTCCGGGTTTCGGCCGAGCAGCAGCGACCCGATCTCAACTGATCTGACGCCCGCTTCCAGGTACAGGGCGCAGGCGAGGGCGTGCCCGGGGAACTGGTCGTAGGCCAGGTGGGGCAGCATGGCCCCAGCATCGACGAAGACCGCGTGGCCTCCCGTGGGGTGTTGAATCGGGATGCCGGCTGCGCGCAGACGCTCACCGAGGTAGGCGACCTGTCCGATCCGGTAGCTGAGGTAGTCGGGATCGATCGCCTCCTCCAGGCCGATGGCGAGCGCTTCCATGTCGCGGCCTGCCAGCCCTCCGTAGGTGATGAAGCCTTCTGTCAGCAGGCAGCGTTGCTGGGCCCTCTGGTACAGCGCGCCGTCCTCGCGGAAGGCGCAGAAGCCGCCGATGTTCACCAGGCCGTCCTTCTTGGCGGATGCGACGGCGATGTCTCCGCAGGCCATGGTCTCCGCCACGATGTGGGATATGGCGCTGTCCTTGAACTCCTCCTCGCGGTGCTTGACGAACCAGGCGTTTTCGGCGAAGCGTGCGATGTCGAGGATGACCGGGATGCCCAGGTTGCGGCAGTGGGACGAGACCTCGCGCAGGTTGGCGACCGACATGGGCTGTCCGCCGGAGGTGTTGCAGGTGATGGTGGCGATGACACCGGCCACGTTCGCAGCGCCATGCTGCTCGATGGCGGAAGTGAGCGCCGGAAGGTCGAAGTTTCCTTTCCACGGGTGGTACGTGCCAGTGTCCAGTGCGTCGGGGGTCAGGGTGTTGACGGCCCGCGCACCGGTGAGTTCCACGTGCGCTTTGGTCGTCTCGAAATGGAAGTTGGAGATGAAGACCGGCGAAGGCGACCCGCAGCGCGCGACCAGTTCGGGGAAGAGGATGTTTTCGGCGGCCCGCCCCTGATGGGTGGGAATGGTCAGGGGAAAACCGAGTATCCGGGAGATGGTGTCCTGCAGCCGGTGGAAGCTCCTGCTGCCCGCATACGCCTCGTCGCCGGTGACAAGGCCGCCCCACTGCCGATCGCTCAACGCTCCGGTGCCGCTGTCGGTAAGAAGGTCGATGTAGACGTCGTCGCTGCTGAGGGAGAAGAGGTTGAGGCCTGCGCGGTGCAGTACCTCCTCGCGGTGGCTCCGCGTCGTCATCCGGATGGGTTCGACGACCTTGATGCGAAACGGTTCCGGCAGGCGCCTGGACATGCTGCGTACTCCCAAAAGTGTGGCCCGTAGGGGCGCTGCAAGCAAGGAGGGGGATGGCGGCGGGCCGTCACCGTTCCCGAACGGCCTGCTGATAGGCGCCGGGCGTGACACCGATGCGCGCTTTGAACGTCCTGATCAGGTGGGCTTGATCGCTGAAACCGGTACTCACCGCCACGGCGGACGCCTGCTCGCCACTGCGTAGGAGCTGCTTCGCGGCGATGATGCGCCGATTGACGAGAAAAGCATGCGGCGTGAGCCCCGTCCGGCGGCGGAACGCGCTGATGAGTCGCTGCCGTGGGACTCTTGCCTCATCGATGAAGTCCGAAAGCGTCACTTTGGCGGCGTAGTCGTCGCACAGCAGCGTCACGGCACGATCGATGGGGCCGTCCTCCTGCCCGGCTTCCGCCAAGCGGACGCCCGCATAGCGTGACAGGCAGTATGCGTACGTCGTGAAGAGGCTTTCCTCTGCCTCGAGTGTGCACTCACCGCGCCGTGAACTCTCGTGCGCCTTAAGGAACATGGCCGAGCCCACAGGATCGTCCACCACAGGCTCGGTAAAACGGACCGCCCCGCGCAGGGGAGCCGCTGCGCTCTCAGCGGCGATGCGGTGCAGGAGAGGTTCTGACGGATAGCTCGCTCGGTAGCTCAGACCGCCGCCGCGCGCCGCGCCGTCGTGGACCTCGAAGGGGTTACAGAAGATCAACTGTGCCACCCGTGGGCTGTAGGGCCGGCCGCCGATCGAGAGCGCAGCGACGCCGTGGGAAAGTGCCGCGACGATAAAGGTGTCGTGCAGGTGCGGGGAGTACCGGTACCCGTCCAGTCGGCCGAGGAGGAACTCGACGCCGCTCGCGGCCGACGTGAAGTAGTCGATCTTGCTGCTGGCTTTCCTTGTCATGCTTTTCCACCGTGCTCAGCGGCTTTCTGCCGACGTTCAGGATGCCACCTGCCGGCAGCGGAGCATTGAAGAAAAATTCCGATGCGCCCTGGTCACCCCGAGGTGTCTGCGCTCTCACCTACCGGGATGGATGAGGTCGAATGCGTGGTCGGGGTGTGACTCGTAGTAGTCGGTGGCGTGGGCGGTGTTGGTCCAGCCGGTGAGGCGGGCCAGGGCGATCGCGAGGTTGCGGAAAGTGGCCATCGCGCGGGGCGTGCTCTCAGTACGGATCTTGGAGGCGTCCTCGGCGAGGGTGGTGTCCCGGACGTGGTGATAGGCCTCGATGGGCCTCGACGTGCCTGTGCTCGCGCACGGCTCGGGAGAGCTGGGCGTCGCTTGCGGGTGAACGCATCGTGGCAGGTGACGGCAGAGACGTGCTCGATCTGGATCTTCCCGCTGTTCAGGTCGCGCCGACGGCGGGTGACCTTGATCGCCTGGGCGGCATGCGGGAGCCGCAGCCGGCGTGGGACCTGGACGGCTTTGAGGCGGCGGATCTCGTCACGGCCGTGCCCCTTCTCGCGGGTGGCGTGGCCGAGGGAGATCTGGTTCCAGGGCAGCGACTTGAGGAAGCCGTGCAGCTTGGGATGGTTGTCCTTCACGATCGCGATGTAGTCGGCCTTCTTCTCCTCGACCAGGAACTGCGCGTGCGCGTACACCACCCAGGTCGCCACCAACGCTGCTGGCCTCCCAGCCGCCATCACCGACCCCCTAGGTCACACCACGCACTTCCGCCGAGGCCCTCACGGCCAGGTCACGGCCGTCACCGACCCCCTAGGTCACACCACCCGCCACGGCTGGACCATCGAAGGCAAACCTGCCTGGCGCGAGAGTCCCGACGGCGGCCGCGAAGTATGGCAATGGGACACCGAAGGCAACCTGGCCCGCCACACCGACCAGGCTGGACACACCACCACCTACACCCACACCCACTTCGATCAGCCCGCCACTCGCACCGACCCGGACGGCGCCCACTACGCCTTCACCTACGACTGCCCTTGCCGGAAACCTCACCCGTGGAGGTCAAGCCGCATTCCGGTACTCGTGGAGGATGCCGCCGAGGCGATCGCGTCGACGTATGTTGAGGCGGGCTAATGTGTCCGGGTCGTCGATCGGCGGGGGCAAGGGCTGTAGCGGTCTGGCGTTCGCGATGCCCTGGTGTGGTCGGTGTCCGTTGTAGAACTGCTCGAACTCGCGCAGGGCGTGGAGAAGGTGTCGCTGGTTCCAGATCAACGTCCGGTCCAGTAGCTCGCGGCGACAGGTCTGTTCCCAGCGCTCCATGATCGAGTTCATCCTCGGGTATCTGGATGCCGCTGAGCACGACGTCGATCCCCGCGTCCTTGAGGACGGCATCGAAGAGGTCGGGGAACTTCCCGTCCCGGTCCCGGATCATGAACCGTGCCCGGCAGCCGAGGTCTTCGAGGTCCATGACGAGGTTCTTCGCCGCCTGCGCTACCCAGGATGCGCTCGGATGCGCGGTGGCGCCCAGGAACCGGATCCGGCGACTGCCGTGTTCGATCACCACGAGCACGTACATCCGTACCTCCGACAGAGTGACTGTTTCCAGGAAGTCGCAGGCCAGCAGGGCATCAGCCTGAGAGCGAAGAAAGGTGGCCCAAGTACTGGAGTTCCGCTCAGGTGCTGGGTCGATGCCGGCGTCCTTCAAGATCTCCCAGACGGTGGACGCGCCCACCTTCACCCCCAGCACAAGCAGCTCGCCGTGCAGACGCCTGTACCCCAGCTCGGGTTTTCCTTCGCCAGCCGCAGCACCAGGACGCGGATCGAGCGCACCGTGCGCGGCCGTCCCGGACGCTTGGGCCGGCAGGAGGCGGCATGGCGGCGCGCGATGAGGGTGCGGCGCCAACGCAGCACCGTGTCAGGGCGTACAAGCAGCCGTAATCTTCGCAGGACGTGAAGTGGCAGCCGGTGCAGCAGCGCCGCTAGGAACGCCCGATCGCTCGGCGTGAACAGGACCTTCCCCTTGCCGAGTTGACGTTCCAAAACGGTGACCTGGTGGCGCAGCGCGAGGATCTCCGCGCACTTGTCCCGGTCGGACATCGGCAGCAGGCGAAGCATCGCGAACGCGTTCGTCACGCCGAGGTAAGCCAGTCGCAGCAGCACGGTCGATCATCTTGCCGCGGTGAGCGCCAGCCTCGCGAGAGCGCCTGTTTTGGCGACTTCGCCGGTCGACCTCCGGTACACCGCGCGCACCACCTCCCACCAGGGCCGATGACATTTTCGGCAAGCGCAGAGTTACAGGGCCACTCTGAAATGGGGTCCGTTCCAGATGATCAGGTGGTGACCCGCATCCGGAATTTCAG
Organism: Streptomyces violaceusniger Tu 4113; assembly: GCF_000147815.2. Classification (NCBI taxonomy): domain Bacteria; kingdom Bacillati; phylum Actinomycetota; class Actinomycetes; order Kitasatosporales; family Streptomycetaceae; genus Streptomyces; species Streptomyces violaceusniger. The sequence continues at coordinate 7,263,111 of NC_015957.1, forward strand.
GGCACGAGGTGGCCCGCGGCGCGGAACAGTTCGTACCACTCGGCCCGGGTGAGGGGAAGTTCGGAGCCCTGGGCGGCGCCCGCGACGCGCTCCGGGTTGGTGGTGCCGAGCACGACCTGCATCTGAGCGGGGTGGCGGGCGATCCAGGCAGTTGCGATCGCGATGGCGGGGACGTCGTACTGGCCGGCGAGGCGGTCAATGACGGCGTTGAGCTCGCGGTAGTCCGGCGAGCCGAGGAAGACACCCGTGAAGAAACCGGCCTGGAAGGGAGACCACGCCTGGATGGTGATGTCGTTCAGACGGCAGTAGTCGACGATCCCTCCGCCGTCGAGGGTGGCCGACTGCTGCTCCGTGAGCATGTTCGCAGCGACCCCTTGAGCGATGATCGGCGCGTGTGTGATCGAGAGCTGAAGCTGGTTGGCCACGATGGGCTGACGCACGTACCTGCGCAGCAGGTCGATCTGGCGTGGGGTGTGGTTCGAGACACCGAAGGCGCGCACCTTGCCCGAGGATTCGAGCTCATCGAAGGCGCGGGCCACCTCTTCAGGCTCGACAAGCGCGTCGGGGCGGTGCAGCAGCAGGATGTCGATGCGGTCAGTCCGCAGGGCCGCGAGTGAGCCCTCGACCGATGTGACGATGTGCTCGTAAGAGAAGTCGTAGTACGGCCCGTCCGTCACGATTCCCGCCTTGGTCTGGATCGTGATCTCGTCGCGCTGCGACGGGCTCAGCGCCATCGCGTCGGCGAAGCGGCGTTCACAAGCGTGCAGCTCGCCGCCGTAGATGTCGGCGTGGTCAACGAAGTCGATGCCCGCGTCGCGCGCGGTGCGGACGAGTTCGCGGACGTCCTCGTCGGTCTTGTCGGCGATACGCATCAGGCCGAGCACGACGTTCGGGGCGAGGATGTCGGTGCCGGGCATGGTGAAGGTCTTCACGACGGTTTCCTTTCAGATGTTCAGGTCCGCACGGTACAAGGCGAGGGCCACTCTGTACTTGAGGGGGCGGAGGGTCCATCGGCGGCGAGCGCGAACTCAGCGGCGAGCAGCGAGTCCCGGATACTCGCGGGACGGGATGCACCGGGGATCGGGTTCACGACACCCGGGAGCAGCCGTCGAAGCGGGAACTCGCTCTCTCCACGCCTTCGTCGGTCGGTCACTTGTTTTCAAGCCCCGCATGGACTCGCTCTCACTGGCGGCATCCGTCGACCGCACAGCGCCGCCACCTACTGCGGGAGCCACGAACACCGCCGTGGTGACGCAGGCGACAACGGCGACCATGGCGGTGCGCAGTCCGTAGTGGTCGCCGAGGAATCCCAGGCTCGGGGGCCCCACGAGAAAGGCCACGTACCCGATGGTCGACACCAGGCCGACACGTGCTGTCTGGTCGGGCCCGGAGCCGCCCGCCGCGGACAAGGCGACGGGAAAGCCCAGTGATGCGCCCAGCCCCCAGAAGAAGACCGCCGCGCCGGCGATCACTGCGCTGTCCGAGAAGACCACCAGTCGGTCTCGCCGCTGCCCTGTGCTGCTACGAACGCTACTTCCGCCTCACCATGTGGGACATGATCTGAAACCGCGACCGCAGCGGATTCCCGCTCTCTGCTGGAGGTCTCCGCCGGGAACACCCACGCCGGCCTCGGCCTGCAGCCGGTGGTCTGCAGACCGAGGCCGGCGGCATCCCGCCCATCCGCTCCCGCCGCGGGCCGCGACGCCGACGCCGACGCGCTCCTGGACGGCCGGGAGATCACGCCACGCCTCAGCTACTGCCCTTGAGGCCGAAGTGTTTGATTACCGTTACCCATGTTGAAGTCGCCGATGTACCACTTCCCATCGATCTTGTCGGTTTTCACATTGGACTTGAAGGACTTCGGGTCGTCGCCGTTCGAGTGGGACAGCATGATCGCCCGCAGGGGCTTTCCGTCGACGGTGATCTTGGACGCCGGGACGACTGCCTCGTCGCCCTTGGGGGTGGGCGCGTCGACCTTCACCGTCGGCTTGCCGGAGACGTTCTGCGGCGAGAACGCCTGACTCATGGCATCCAAACCGGGGCCCAGCTTCTCCGTCATCGACGCGTTGCACGTCTGGGAGGTGGCGGCCTTCGGGGTCGAGCCGCCGCCCGGCACCGCGGAGAGCAGGCACACCCGCTTCGCGTCCTTCTCGATGACCGCGCTGACCCAGGCGCCGACCGCGGAGGGCACGGTGGACTGGCCGCCCTCCTGTGCCCTGGAGCCGTCCCCCGACGAGGCGTCGGAGTCGTTCGATGTGTCGGCCGATGGAGAGGCGCTGCTGCTTTGCGATACGGAAGAGGACTGCGAGCCGCCCGAGCACGCCGCCATGAGCGGCGCCGCCGCCAGCAACGTGGCCGCGGCGGCCCAGCCAATGAACCTCTTACCGGACTCTGGTCGTGCCATGACTTTCTGCTCCTTACACGTGCGTGCCCTCGGCTTGTTGCCCGTCAGTCGCTACGACGGGCAACAAAGTCGAACGGTGCACGAAACGCTATAACGTTGGCTATGCCAGGGGCGCACGCGGGGTGTTCCCGACACGCAGCGTGTGACCTGCACGGATGAGATTTCCGGCAAGGGCAGGGCTGATCGCCACGGCGCCCAGGCCCGCTGAGCGCTATGACGACGCCGTACTGCTCCTCGCCCGCTGCAAAAGAGCGACGCTGGACCCGCAGCACCGGATCAGCCGGATGGAGATCCAGCGGCATGATCTGCAAGGAGTCCGGGAGACACGTCATTTCATGCGTGACAATCTGCGCACTTGGGGCCGTGACGCGATGATGGACGATCTGGAACTCATGGCATCAGAGGTGGTGACGAACGCGCTGATCCATGCCGACAGCGACGTTGAACTGCGGCTGCGCGACTACCCGGACCACATACGCCTGGAAGTCAGGGACTCTGGCGTGTCACCTCCGGTGCCTTCCTCACTCTCAGCCACTGAAGAGGAAAATGCACAGGCCGAGCACGGGCGCGGTCTCATCATCGTCGACAGCCTCGCCACGGCGTGGGGCAGCTCACCCAGCGGCCGCGGCAAGACGGTCTGGCTGGAACTGTTGACCCGAGACGGCCCATCAGATCCAGGCTGACGCACCGCAGGTCTGGCACTTGAGCAGTGAGCTTGTTGACCGTGCGCCGTGATCCGCGAGGGGAAACAACTCCTAGCGCGGCAGGGTTGTCGAGTCGATGTAAGCGGTCGTGGCAGCCTGAGGCTGATCGTGAGCCGGTCCGTCCAGCGGGTCCCACGAATCCGTGTGCCACACATTCTGCATGAATGCCGAGGGCTTATGAGGGATTCGGTTCGCTGGTCCTCGGTAGTCCCACAGGACGTTCTTGCTGCCGTCGTCGTTGTGCGTCCAGAAGGTCACCGAACCAGGCTGCCAGTCGAACATGTACGCGTGGAACTGGGTCGCCGCGTTGAAACCCTCGATCGGCGTGACACTCGCCGGGGTGTTCTCGCCCTCCACCGGGTCCGCGCAATCCCCGCCAAGCTGCGTGACGTAGCAGTTGTAGAGGACGCGCCCGGTGCGCATGTCTATCGCCCGGGAGATCTTGCGCACTGCTCCGGTGGCGTCGCTGTAATCGGTCCAGATCGTCAGCCACAGGACATGTGGCTGGGCACACAGGACTTCCACATCGATCTCGTCGTTGTCCGGCACTCCGTTGCCATTGGCGTCGGAATGGTCCGAGGAGTAGGTGAACGTTCCCGTGACCACCCCGACGCGGCCCTGACCGGTACAGTCCGCTGTACGGATGCGCGTGCCGTAAGTGCCGTAACCGTAGCTCTTGTCGTTACTGGCGATCTCCACCGCGCCCCCGGGGCCTGGAGTCGGCCGCGGCTCGAGCTGCATGCGCAGGGCCTTCCCGTCGTCGGCCGCGGGGTGGGAGACCACGGACGAGCTGCCGCCTGGGGCTCCCGTGCTGGAGAAATAGGGCGAGTCGCCAGTCCAGTTCTCCACGCGTGGTGCGGCGCTGGCGGGGGATATTCCGACGACGAAAGCGACCGCGGCCGCGGCTGCCACCGCCGACGGGCGTCCGGTGCATAACGCTCGGGTCTTCATAACACTCCTCACAGGTTGCGGCTGTTACCTGGTGCCAAGCCTGGGGCAAGACACTTCTGGGCCTGGCCCCCGCAGAGCGCTCAGGGCCCACAGGCTGTAGCGTCGCCCGCCACTTGTCAATGGTCTAGACAGGTTCGACGAGGTGCATCAGGATGCCCACCGCGACACCGTGAGCAGCACCGACCGTGCGGCGGCGGCCACGCCCGAGGCGAGCAGGAATGGGGCAGGGAACCGGCGTGGCGGTAGCGGAGCGGTCATAGTCGGCGATGACCTCGGAGGCCGGTATCCGTGGTGGGCCGCCGCCGCGACCAGCGCGAATGTCGTCGGCCAGGACCCGGGCGGCGTCCTCTTACTGATCGTTCCAGAATGAGGTGCGGAGTCGTCGCAAGCAGATGATGCTGCAAGCGAGTTGGAGCAGGCCGTCGTGGAGATCGGCGCGTATGGGTTCGTAGCCGTTTGACCTGGTGAAACCGGGCAAAGGTGCGCTCGAGGACCCAGCGAGTCTTACCCAGGCCGGAGCCGTGGGCGGTGGCCTTGCGGGCGATCTTCGGTGTGATGCCCCGGGCCCGGAGGTGACGGCGGTAATACCGGCCCATCAAACCACCCCAGAAGCGAATATCCCTGCGCGCTCCTCAGCACCCACACATGCCGGCTGGCCTCGGCCGGCACGCAAGCACAGCAGATCAACCCCGCCCTCACGGTATGGCTTGTCGATGTGTGCGGTGAAGCCGTGCGCTGATCCCGGGGGATGTGCTGTCGTCCGCTGCCAGCCCGATCAGGAGGAGTTCGACGAGTCGCTGAAGGTCTGTGGCGGAATGCGCCAGACGGAACGAGGCAATGGCGCCGAGGCATACGCGTACGTCCTCCACTGTGACGTCCGGACGCACTGCACCGGCCTCGCGGGCGCGGTCTACGAGCTGCTCCATTGCCCGTGCCTGTTCGCGGCGGTCGACAGCGAAGGCTGCCGCCGCCGGGTGGGAACCGAACAGAGCCTCATTCAGCCCGCGGTCCTGCAACCGGTGCTCCGCGAAGCTATGTACGGCGCCGCTGAGCGCGCGCCAGGGATCGGGCTCGTCCAGAGATGCCTGCATGTCCTCACGGCATTCCGCGACAAGCTCAGCGAGCGCCGCCGTGACGAGGTCGGTGCGTGCCGGGAAGTGCCGATGGACCGTGGCAATGCCCAGACCGGCGCGGCGGGCGATCTCCCGCATCGGCAGGTCGAGCCCTACGTCGGCGAAGGCGGCGCGGGCGATGGCGATGATACGGCGACGGTTGAGCTCCGCGTCCATGCGTGGTTTCCGAGTCACTTCGATCTCCGCGATTCTCACTTCAGCCTGATACGGAACACCTGCTCCACATCCATGTTTACCGTAAGGCAGCGCCCGGAAATTCCGGGCCGGAGAGGTGATCATGCAAGCAGTACAGTTCGACCGTTTCGGTTCTCCCGACGTACTCGGCGTCCGCTCCGCGCCCGAGCCGCACCCAGGCCCGGGCGAGGTGCGCATCGCGGTCCGCACCAGCGCGGTTTCGCCGGTCGACCTCGCGCTGCGGGCCGGTGAATCACCCTCACGCGACAGCCTTGCCCTGCCCCACATCCCTGGCGTGGACGCGGCCGGCGTGATCGACGAGCTCGGCGAGGGCGTCGAAGGCTTTGCCATCGGGGACGAAGTGTTCGGCGCCGTCGATGTCGCCCGACTGGGCGGGGCGAGCGCGCAGTTCGCCGTCCTGGCGTTCTGGGCGGTGAAGCCGGCCGCTTTGTCCTGGGAGGAGGCAGGTGCCGCCGGGACGAGCGTGGAGACGGCGACCCGTGCTCTGGACCTGCTCGGCGTGCGCGAGGAGATGGACACGACATTGCTGATCGACGGCGCGACGGGTGGTGTCGGGAGCATCGCCCTGCAGCTGGCCGTGGCTCGCGGAGCCCGTGTCGTCGGGACCGGCCGCCCCGGCAGCGAAGAATTCCTCTCCGGTCTCGGCGCGACCCCCCTGCCCTACGGGCCTGGCCTGCCCGAGCGGGTTCGCGCGCTGGGCATCTCACGCGTCGACCGCGCGCTCGACGTGGCCGGAGCTGGCTCGCTCGATGAACTCATCAGTCTCACCAACGGACCTCAGTCGGTGGTCACCCTGGCGGATTTCACCGGCCCCAGCCGTGAGGTGCGCCTCTCCCTCGGCCAGTTCGGCGGCCAGCCCGACGGGCGCCACGGACTCGCCGTCGCTGCGGATCTCGCCGAAAAGGGGCTGTTCCACGTACCGGTCCAGGCGGTCTTCCCTGCCAGCCAGGCGGCCGAAGCACACGCGGCGGCGGGGACAGGCCCCCGCCGCGGGAAGACCGTCATCGATCTCACGGCACTCACGCCTGGCCTCTGACGCTGGTCAGGCGAGACCAACATCCCTGATTCCCGCTAGCTAACGGAATCTCTGGTGCGCGGACCGGGGCAAAACACCCAGCGCCCCACCCAGTAAGCCACCCGCTCCTAGGCGCTCACCCGCATGCCTGTACTTCCTCAGATCTGCCGTGCTCACACTTACTGATCGTTCCAGAATGATGTTCCGCAGGCTGGCCCCTGAGCCACCTGCTCGGAAAGTGCCGGCGAGAGCACTGGCCGTTCCAGTCCAAGGATCGTTATGAGTTGGGTGGCGAACGTGATGATCTCGGTCGACATGGGCATTGCGCTCGTCGATCTTGGTCGGGCAGTGTGTCCGGGGTGCGTGCTGATCTTGTTCCTGACGACCTGTGGGAGCGGGTTGCTCCGCTGCTGCCGCCCGCTCCCGAGCGACGCCACCGCTACCCCGGACGGTTGCGTGTTGCGGACCGGGCGGCGCTCGCCGGCATCCTGCACGTGCTGCGGACCGGTGTCGCCTGGCGCGATGTCCCCGCGGAGACGGTGGGCTGCTCCGGGGTGACGGCCTGGCGTCGGCTGCGGGACTGGACCGAAGCCGGTGTATGGCCTCGCCTGCACGCCGCCCTGCTCAGCGAGTTGCGCCGCAACGACCTCTTGGACCTGGACGACTGCGCCGTGGACGGCTCGCACGTCCGGGCCCTCAAAGGGGGGATCACGTCGGCCCCTCGCCCGTCGACCGGGCCCGCCCCGGCTCGAAACACCATGTGATCGTCGACCGTCACGGGACCCCGCTCGCCGTCACGCTCACCGGCGGCAACCGGCATGACGTCACCCAGCTTCTGCCGCTGCTGGACGCGGTCCCACCGATCCGGGTGAAGGGTGTCAATATTCCGATCCGGCTGCTGAGCTGGGCGTTTCGCGTGGATGGTGAGGCAGCCGGGGTGACGTGGTGTGGTACTCGTTGAGCAGTCCGCCAAGTACCTGGCGGCGCCTGACCATGGCAGCCGGAAGAGGAATGACGTTCGGGTCGTCGTCAGGGGCACGTAGGCCGAGGCTACGGTGAGCCCGCCCCGCGTCGTAATGCTCGGCGTACTGGTTGAGGACAGTACGCAGGTGCCGTTCGCCGGTGATCAGGAGGCGGTCGGTGCACTCGGTACGGACTGTGCGTATCCATCGTTCGGCGAATGCGTTGGACCGTGGGCTTTGCGGCGGTGCCGGGATGACGGCTGTGCCGCTGCCGGCGAAGACGGCGTCGCACGCGGTGGCGAACTTGCTGTCCCGGTCACGGATGAGGAACCGGAAGCACCCAGCCCTGCCGCCGAGATCCATGAGCAGATTGCGGGCGAGTTGGGTGACCCATGTGCCGGTCGGATGGGCGGTGACGCCCAGGACATGGACACGCCGGGTGGCGATCTCCATGACGAAGAAGACATAGAGACGCTTGAGGAAGACGGTCTCCACGTGCATGAAATCGCAGGCGAGCAGCGTGTGGGCCTGCGAGCGCAGGAAGGAACGCCAGGTCTGCTGCGAGGCGCGCTGCGGCGCGGGCGGTAGACCGGAGCGGCGCAGGACGCGCCGGATCGTGGCGGCGGCGACCCGATGACCGAGCCGCCGCAGCTCACCTTCAATCCTGACGTACCCCCAGGTCGGGTTCTCTCTCGCCAAGCGCTGGATGAGCACGACCGTCTCTTCCGGCAACGGTGGCCGACCGGGTCCGCCCCGCCGTCTGGCGCCACTTCCAGCACTGCCCTTGCCGGAAACCTCATCCGTCCTGGTGGGAGCCGGTGCATCGCGCTTCCCGAAATCTGGCCGCGGTCACTTGAGTTGGCGCTCTCGCGCAGCTGCCGTCAGCGCGCCATGATGATCGATCGTGCTGCTCCGACTGGCTTACCTGGGTGTGACGAACGCGTTCGCGATGCTGTGCCTGCTGCCGATGACCGACCGGGACAAGGATGCGGAGATACTCGCCCTGCGCCACCAGATCACCGTGCTGGAACACCAACTCGGCAAGAGCAAGATCCGGTTCACGCCGAGCGATCGAGCGTACCTGGCGGCGCTGTTGCACCGGCTGCCACTGCACGTCCTGCGACAGTTACGGCTACTCGTCCGCCCCGACACGGTGCTGCGTTGGCACCGCAACCTCGTCGCACGCCGCCATGCCTCCTCCTGCCGCCCCAAACGCCCGGGACGGCCGCGCACTGTGCGCCCGCGCGTCCACCGTCTGGGAAATCCTGAAGGATGCCGGCATCGACCCAGCGCCCGAGCGGAACTCCAGTACCTGGGCCACCTTCCTTCGCACTCAGGCTGATGCCCTGCTGGCCTGCGACTTCATGGAAACAGTCACCCTGTCGGGGATGCGGATGTACGTGCTCGTCGTGATCGAACACGGCAGTCGCCGGATCCGCGTCTTGGGCGCCACCACGCATCCCACCGCCTCCTGGGTAGCGCAAGCGGCGAAGAACCTCGTCATGGACCTCGAAGACCTCAGCTGCCGGGCACGGTTCATGATCCGAGACAGAGACGGGAAGTTCCCCGAACTGTTCGATGCCGTCCTCAAGGACGCGGGGATCGACGTCGTGCTCAGCGGCATCCAGATGCCAAGGATGAACTCGATCATTGAAAGGTGGATACAGACCTGTCGCCGCGAGCTCCTGGACCGGACGTTGATCTGGAACCAGCGACACCTCCTCCACACCCTGCGGGAGTTCGAGCAGTTCTACAACAGACACCGACCACACCAGGGCATCGCCAACGCCAGACCGCTGCACCCCCTGCCCCCACCGATCGACGATCCGGACACGTTAGCCCGTCTCGCCATACGTCGACGCGATCGCCTCGGCGGCGTCCTCCACGAATACCGGCATGCGGCGTGACCTGCACGGATAAGGTTTCCGGCAAGGGCACAGTCACCGGTCGATGCTTGGCACACTATTTATCACGCCGACCCTCCAGCCGACCGTCTCACGACCGCGCCGTACAGCCCGATACGGCGCTCACGCCCTGGGAGTGCCCTATCTGCCAACAGACGCCAAGGGGCTTTACCGCCCCTTGATACAGGCCTCCCGTGGCGGCCAGGACACCCGCACGCACCCTGCCTGCGGAAACCAATCTGGAGAGATCACCAGCAGCCTCCCCTCTCCCGTCGCACGGGGAGCGCGACACCAGGCTCCCACCGCGAAAGGTACTCAAGAGCCGACAAGGGGTCCTTATACCTCTCGACGCAGAGAGCACCTGAAGCGATGGGGTGACCCCAGGGACCTACGTTTGACGACGACGTGCAGGGGCGCGGTACGGCGCTATAGGTCTACCGGGTCGGGTGACGGACGAATCGGGCACCGTTGACACGTCTGCGAGTTGGGAGCACGAGGGCTCCCAGAGGGCTCCCACTTGCTCCCAGCCCGGAAACGGTTAAGGCCGCCTCCGCTACTCGCGGAAACGGCCTCCGACCTGGGAAAATGCTGGTCGGGACGACAGGATTTGAACCTGCGACCCCTTGACCCCCAGCCGCGCGGCAACTCTCCGCAACGATCGGTATCGGTCTATAGCAGACCGCCTCGAAGCCGTACACCGCCGTACAGAGCAAGAGAACACCGCTCCCAACGCCCGACCCCCGAACACGTCCCTCCTGCCGCCGCAACGCTTCACTCCAACACCATGACCATCCGCCGACCCGGATGCCGTCATGAACCGCACACCTTCACTCCACACAACGCCCCCGGGGAACTTACAGCCGCCCCGAATCCGATCGCTCCTCTTCCGACATCACCAGCCTGGAATCACACCCGCCCAACATCCTCAGCGCCTCACGGGAGTCGTCCCACGCGCTCCCGGAGCAGGAGTCGAGGAAACCGAACCCCTGGACGATCTACGGGGTGCGGCGCACTCAACGAACACCGTTAGTGCCAGCCATTCATACGCCCAGGCCGCAGCCTTGATCATCAAACGGAGCCCGCTATGCGGCTTTGCGCGCGCGCAAGGCCGCAGCGACACCCGCACGACCATCAACCCTCAAACGACACCACTTCAACGCCTCATACTGCTATCATTTTGAAGGCCACCGTCCCCGACGAAAGGAGTTTTCGATGTCGCGCACCATGATCGATCTCGACGATGAGATGGTGGAACACGCCATGCGCCTGTACGGCGTGAAGACGAAGGCCAAGGCTGTGCGCATGGCCATGGAGGAAGCTGTCAAGCGTCGGCTGCGACAGGAGGGCATCGACGCGATCAAGTCCGGCGACCTGGACCTGACCTACGACAGCCGGACGGAGCCCGACAGCAGGAACGTGGCGTGAGTGAGCGCTTCCTGATCGACAACTCCGCCCTCCAGCGATGGCGCAAGCCGAAGGTGGCCGAGGTCCTCGACCCACTCCACGAGGATGGCGTACTGGCTGTGTGTGGACCGGTCGAGATGGAGGTGATGTACTCCGCACGCAACGACAACGACGCGAAGCGCCTGCACTGGTTCCTGTCCGGCTTCGACTACCTGCCGATGCCCGACGAAGTGTGGGACCGGGCCAAAGACATCCAGCGACAGGCCATCACCAAAGGCAACCACCGCGCACTGTCCATGCCTGACCTGCTGATCGCCGCAGCAGCCGAACGACATGCGGTGACCGTGCTGCACTACGACCAGGACTACGACATGATCGCCGCCATAACAGGCCAGCCCATGAAGTGGGTCACGGAGGCAGGCACAGCGGACCACTGACTTCACTGCCCAGGACGCTGCGGGTGCCGAATAATCATCCGCCCAGGTCAGGCTGCATGGTGCGCGTGGAGGGTGCCACCGAGCCGATCTTGTCAGTGGATCTCCAGGCGTCTGATCTGAGCTGGTTCGGTGATCGGTTGGGGGAGCGGGCGGAGCGGACTGGCCTGATCCAGGGTTCGGTGGGGGCGATGACTGTTGTGGAACGCTTCGAACTCGCGGAGCACGTGCAGCAGGTGTCGCTGGTTCCTGTGGGGCTCGGTTATGCATCGCTGCTGGTCAAACGCCCCACTCAGCGTGCAGAGAGCTGCGACCATGATGCGATGATCGTGTCGCTTCTGTACCAGGTGACTCGACGCCTTCTCGCCGTCCCGGCGGTGCTTCTGCGGCGGGACACCTCGAAGGAGGCCGAACTTCTCGTCCTCCGGCACGAAAACGCTGTGCTACGACGCCAACTACAAGGACGAGTACGGTACGAACCCGCGGACCGCCTGTGGATTCACCTCCCTGTCCTCACTGATCCCCCGCCCCCGCTGGGCCAAAGGTTTCCCCCATCGCGCCCAGCACGCTATTGGCCTGGCACCGCAAGCTCGTCGCCCGCCGATGGGACTACTCCCGACAACGCCGCAGTCCCGGACGACCGCCCACGCAGGCCGCCGTCAAGAACCTCGTACTGCGCCTCGCCCACGAGAACAGCCGATGGGGCCACCGCCGGATTCAAGGTGAACTGACCCAGCTCGGACACCCGATCGCCGCCTCCACCCTCTGGCAGATCCTCCACACCGCAGGAATCGACCCCGCACCCCGCCACACTGCCCCAACCTGGCACGAGTTCCCCTCTACGCAGACCACCGGCCTCATCGCCTGCGACTACCTCCACATCGACACCATCAACCTGCACCGCCTGTACGCCCTGGTCTTTCCCGAGCACCGCACCCGGCGCCTGCACATCGCCGGCGTCACCGCACACCCGACCGCTGCCCGGGCCACCCAGCAGGCCCGCAACCTCGCCACCGACCTGGGCACACGCATGGACTCGCCGCGCTTCCTCATCCGGGACCGCGACAGCAAATACACCGACGCCATTGACGCCTCGTTCCAGGCCGAGGACATCAAGATCATCAAAACACCGGTCCGCGCACCGAAGGCCAACGCCCACCGCGAACGCGTGGTCAGCACCCTTCGCCGAGAAGTCCTGGACCACATACTCATCCTCGGCGAAGCTCACGCGCGCCAGGTGCTGACCACATAGCAGAGGCACTACAACGCGCACCCCCCACGGCTCGCCCTCGGCGCGAGTCGCTTCACCGTCCCCAACTACTCGCAGAGCACAGCTACTTGGAGGGCTCCGAAAGGACACCTGGACTACGCCTTGTGGGACACCCAGGCGATGGTGGCCAGCCGGGAGGCCTAGACTTTGCCCGGCTGAATCGGCCATCGGGAGGGTGGGGATGCTGCAAGCTGCTCCGTTGCAGGCGGGGGATCCCAGGGAGTTGTCCGGCTACCGGCTGGAGGGCAGGCTCGGTGAGGGAGCACAGGGCGTCGTCTTCCTCGGCCGTGACCGGTCCGGCAATCAGGTCGCCGTGAAGGTGCTGCACGCCCGGCAGGCCGGCGATCGGGAGGCGCGTCGCAGGTTCCTGCAGGAGCTGGCCGCCGCCAAACGGGTCGCCGGTTTCGGCACGGCACAGGTGCTGGACGCCGACGTGACCGGTGACCGCCCGTACGTGGTGAGCGAGTACGTCGACGGGCCCTCGCTGCAGAAGCTGGTGGTCGAACAGGGGCCACGCAGCGGCGGCGTCCTGGAGCGCCTCGCGGTGGGCACGGCGATGGCGCTCGCCGCGATCCACCACGCCGGGGTCGTGCACCGTGACTTCAAGCCGGGGAACGTCCTGCTCGGCCCCGACGGCCCCCGCGTGATCGACTTCGGTGTCTCCCGCGCCCTGGACAGCACGGCCACCCTCACCGCGGGCGCCGTCGGCACCCCCGCCTACATGGCGCCCGAGCAGCTCGGCAGGGGCACCGTCGGCCCGGCGGCGGACGTCTTCGCCTGGGCCTGCACGATGGTCTACGCGGCTACCGGCTCCCCGCCGTTCGGTAACGACACCGTCGCCGCCGTGATAACCCGCGTTCTGACCGCGGAGCCGGACCTGTCGGGCCTGTCCGCGCCGCTGGCCGGTGTCGTCGCGGTCTGCCTGGCGAAGGATCCCACGGCGCGGCCCGGGATCCGCGAGGTGCTCGACCGGGTGCTGGGTGAGCCGGCGGGCGACGCGCCGGAGAGCACTCCGAGCGTGCCGCCCGCACCGACGGCCACCGCCGTCGACACCGCTCCTGCCGCCCCGCCGGCGAGCGCTGCTGCGGCCGACCCGTCGGCGGCCACCGTCACCCGCATGCTGCCCCCCGCCCCGCCCCCGCCTGCCGTTGTGCCCACGGTGCCGACCGGCGCCGTAGCGGAGAGCGGTGGCAGGCGCCGGCGGTGGCTGGTGCCCGCCGGGGCCGTGGCCGTGCTGGCCGTGCTCGCGGGCGTCGGCGTCTGGTGGCTGGGCGGCGGCAGCGGGCAGCAGAAGTACACGTCGCTGACCGACAGCGGCTGCCGGATGGTCCCGGCGGCGACCGTGCAAAAGCTGGTGCCGGAGGCGTCGGTTGACCGGGACGGCGCGGGCCCCGAGAACAAGGCGACGTACTTCCGGGCGGGCTGCGCCTGGGAGCGCACCGGCGACTCCTCCCCGATCTGGCGGCAGCTGAGCATCGGGGTCTCCGTCCAGCTCGACCTGAAGGACGCGGACCTGGTCGACGGCGCCCCCACCGACGGAGTGCGGCGGGCCGCGGCCGATGTGACCTCCACCCGGCACGACTTCGCGTCGAAGGCCAACCGCACCCATGACCTCGGCGGCGGCTACGTGATGTACTACGGTCCGACCACGGAGCTGAGAGGGATCGGCGACGAGGCGGTCGTCCTCTCCCACCACGAACTTGCGAAGGACGGGGCCCACTACGACCCCGAAGTCGTCGAGATCGACGCCCGCCTCGCCAACGCCGAGATCATGGTGAAGTACAGCTCGGGCGCGAACACCGGTAAGCGGATGCTCCCCACATCGGAGCCGGCGGTGCGGAAACAGGCCGAGACCGTGGCCCGCTCCCTGGTGAACAGCCTCAAGAACTGCACGGGGTGCATCCGATGATCCCGGCGGGCGACGGGGCGCCCGGAGTCTCCCCACTGCACTCCGGCGACCCGCGGGCCATCGCCGGCTACCGCCTTGCGGGCCGGCTCGGCCAGGGCGGCCAGGGCGTCGTCTACCTCGGGTACGGCTCCGGTGGCCAGAAGGTCGCCGTTAAGCTGCTGCACGCCTCGTTCGGCGCCGATCCCAGGGCGCGGGCCCGCTTCGCGCGGGAGGTCGAGAGCGCCCGGCGCGTCGCGTCCTACAGCACCGCGCAGGTGCTGACCGCAGACATCGAGGGCACCCAGCCGTATGTCGTCAGCGAGTTCATCGAGGGGCCCTCGCTGCTGGAGTACGTCCGGGCGCACGGACCGCAGCGCGGCGCGGCGCTGGCCCGGCTGGCGATCGGCACCTTGGCTGCGCTGGTGGCGGTGCACCGCGCCGGGATCGTACACCGCGACTTCAAGCCCGCCAACGTCCTGTTGCCGCCGGAGGGCCCCCGGGTCGTCGACTTCGGCATCGCCCGCGTCCTGGAGTCCACCAGCACCCTCACCAGCCAGGTGATCGGCACGCCCGCCTACATGGCGCCGGAGCAGCTGAACGGCGAGCCGGTCACCCCGGCCACGGACATGTTTGCGTGGGGCGTCACCATGGCCTACGCGGCCACCGGCCGGGCGCCGTTCGGCGCGGACAGCGTGGCGGCCGTCATCAGCGCCGTGCTGAACGCCGAGCCCGACCTGGCCGGCGTCGACGGGCCGCTGCGCCCCGTGATCGCCGCCTGCCTGTCGAAGAACCCGGCGGGGCGCCCCGGCACCCGGGAACTGCTCGCCCGGTTCCTGGACGGCACGCCCGAGGACGGCGCCCCCGCCCCGGTCCCGGTGGCCGCCGCGGCCCCCGAGGCCACTCTCCTGGACGCGGCGAGCCGGGCCGTGGCGGACCTGGCAGCTGCCCCCACGGCCACAGCGGTGCCCACACCTTCCGCGCCCCCCGCGTCCGTGCCTCCGCGACCCATCTCCCCTCCACCCCTGTCGTCGCCCACGGCGCCCGCCGTGAGCCCGTCGCGCCGCCGTCTGCTGATCGGCGGGGCCACCCTCGCCGCGGGCGCGCTCGGTGGCTCGCTGACGTACCTGCTCCGCGACCGCGGCACATCCGGGCAGTCCGGCGGGAGTGGGCGGACCACATGGACGCACGCCCTGCGCGGCGAGAGCGTGGAGCAGATCACCGCGACCGCCGACACGCTCCTCCTCGGCCCGCCGAGCGGCCCCCTCCAGGCCCTGGAGACGGCCACCGGTAAGACCCGGTGGACACACCGGGGCCAGGTGGCCCACCTGACGCGCTCCGCAACCGCCGTCTTCGTCATCGGCGACGACCGGCTGAAGGCCCTGGACGCGCACGGCGGCCGGACCCTGTGGTCCGTACCCGTCGGGCACCCCGTCATTGGCTCCGAGGGCATGGGCCTCGCCGTCGCGGGCGACGCCGTGGTCACCGCTGTCGCGCAGTACACCGCCGACGCCTCCAGCCATGCGGTGGTCGCGGCGCGGGGAGCGGCCGACGGCAAGCAGCGGTGGAGCACCGCGCTTCCCACCCTGCTGGCGCAGGGCACCGTCTCGACGCTCACCCTGGCGGCCTCCGCGAAGGTGGTCCTCGTGACCGCGTACGCGACCTCGGGGCAGGCGCCGTCGGCGAGCGCACCGCATGGGAGCGTGTTCGCGCTCGCGGCAGACACCGGCAAGGAACTGTGGCGCATCCGTCTGAACGTCGCTAGCGCCTTCGGCGGCCATGCCGTGGCCGGCGACACCGTCGTGGTCGGCTGGGCCGACGTCAACGCGTACTTCTACGCGTTCGACGCAGCGACCGGCAAGCAGCGCTGGCGCGCCCCACTCGTCGAGGACGGCACGCGCTCCCTCGGCGTCGACGCGGACACCGTCTACTTCTGCGGCGCGCACCGCGCGGAGCCGAGCGGCAGCAACACCGACCAGGCCGTGTACGCCCTCGAGCTGGCCACCGGCAGACAGCGGTGGAGGGCGCACGAGCAGATGTACGGCGAAACGTGGGGCCCGGTTGGTGGCGGCCTGGTGCTGGTCACCGATGCGTCCTACGGAGGCGTCTGGGCGCTCGACAGCCGCACCGGCAAGACGGTCTGGTCCATCACCGACATGCCCAAACCCACAGTGCTTGCCGCCAATAGCACCACCGCGTTCCTGGTGGCCGGGGGCGACGACAACGGCAAGAACCAGACGGTTCACGCCTTGCGTATCGCCGACTGAGCCTGTGCCGCTCGAAAAGTCATCGCCGCAGCTGAGCGGGGTGCGGTCAGTTCGCTGGGATTACGCCTTGCATGATCGTGTCCTTGTTGTACAAGGTGACCCGGAAGCTGCTGACGGTTCCATTGGTACTCCTCCGGCGTGGGACGGCGAAGGACGCGGAACTGTTGGTGCTGCGGCACGAGATCGCGGTCCTGCGCCGCCAGTTGACCGGACCGGTCCGCTTTGAGCCCGCCGACCGGTTCTGGTTCGCCGTCCTGTCCGCGCTGATACCCCGACGCCACTGGCTCAAGGTCTTCCCTGTGGCCCCCGGCACCGTGCTCGCCTGGCACCGCAGGTTCATCGCCGCGAAGTGGGACTACACCGCGCGCCGTGGCACCGGACGCCCGCCCTGAAGGGTGTCAATATTCTGATCAGGCCGCTGAGCTGGACGTTTCCTGTGGATATTGAGGCAGCCGGGGTGCCACGGTGTAGTACTCGTTGACCAGTCCACCACGTACCTGGCGGCGCCTGACCGCGGCAGCGGGAAGGGGAACGACGTTCGGGTCGTCGTCTGGGGCTCGTAGGTCGAGGCTGCGGTGGGCCCGTCCCGTGTTGTAGTGCTCGGTGTACGTGGCGAGGACGGCACGGAGGTGTCGTTCGCCGGTGATGAGGAGTCGGTCGGTGCATCCGGCGCGGGCTGTGCGTATCCATCGTTCAGCGAACGCGTTGGACCGGGGGCTTTGCGGCGGAGTCGGGATGAAGCACCCAGCCCGGTCGCCGAGGTCCATGAGCAGATTGCGGGCGAGCTGGGTGACCCATGCGCCGGTCGGGTGGGCGGTGACGCCCAGGACATGGACGCGCCGGGTCTTGACCTCCATGACGAAGAAGACATAGAGACGATTGAGGAGGAGGTCTCCACGTGCATGAAATCGCAGGCGAGCAGCGTGTGGGCCTGGGATCGGAGGAATGAGCGCCAGGTCTGCTGGCTTGCTCGCTGCGGTGCGGGCGGTAGACCGGAGCGGCGCAGAACGCGCCGGACCGTGGCGGCGGCAACCCTATGGCCAAGTCGTCGCAGCTCGCCCTGGATCCTGACGTACCCCCACAGGTCGGGTTCTCTCGCGCCAGGCGCTGGATGAGCACGATTGTCTCCTCCGGCAACGGTGGCCGACCGGGTCCGACCGCCGTCTGGCGTCACTTCCAGCACGCCAACCCCGGTGCCAGTTCAGCAGCGTGCCCGGGGTGACCAGCCGATGACAGCGCAAGACGGACGGCAGATGCCGCGCGAGAGCAGAGAGCACGGCACGATCAGCCCATGACAGCCGCGGCCGCTCGACCTGCCGGCGCAGCACAGCGACCTCATGACGAAGGGCAAGGATCTCGGCGTTGTTCGTGGCGGTCGAGCGGCCCAGCAAAAGGAAGCAGCCCAGCAGTCGGCAGAAGATCAAGTAGAGCAGTCGCAGACCCACGATCACTGATCATGCCCACACTTCGACGATCCAAAGCCCCAGGTCAACCACCGTACGGCAATAAAGACGCCCTTCAGGATCCTCACTAAAGCGTGTCCCCGACGGTCGGACCACTGGGCCAGGTGCTTGACTTCGGTAGGATCCTGGTTCACCCACGGGCATCCACGTCCAGCGGAGGCTCCATGTTCTCGGCGCCCGCCTCGATTCCCGCCCTCCTTCCCCACGTTGTCCGCGCCGCGGAGAGCGCGCACTTCACCGGCATGGTGGTCGTCCTGGCACGCACTGCGGACGCGCGGACACTGCACTGGGAGCTGACAGACGACTGGACGAGCCTCCACGATGTCACCGGGCAGCTCCTCGCCGTCCTCTGCCCGGACCCGGAACGGCGGTTGACCGACGTCTACCAGCTCAATCTCGTGAGCGACAGCTACGTGGATGATGTGGCGAGCCTGTACGGCTTGAGCGTCCTGCCGCTCTGCCACGTCGGGGACAACTTCGCCTGGCGGTTCGTCGATTCCCTCCATTCCGCCCCCAAGACACTGGTCTCAGGCGATGTCTTCGCGGAGGCCCCGCATACACCCAAAGAGCACCATGTCGCGTGGACCGAGGCGGTGTCCCGATGTGCCGCGTACTTCGAGGTACCGGAGTCATGGCTGCCCGGTGTCCTGTTCCTCGACTTCATCGAGCACACGGCGGTACTCGTACGCTGGCCGGAGCCGGAGCGCCCCGACTTCAGCCTCTACCGTCTGTGCAAACAGATCGCCGGGGACCTCGGCCACTCCCGCCGCGCAGCTGAACTCCGCAAAGAGAAAAAGCAGTTGGAACGGGAGACGGAACAGCTGGAATGGAAAACGAAGTGGCTGGAACGGGACGCTGACGGCTATGAAGACGACGGCACAAAGGGCCTGGAAAAGTTCCAGGCCGGGTTGAAGGACCGTCTCGACAAGCGCATGGGCCCCGAACTCTGCGCCCAGTACGAGGGCTTGGACAGGCACCTGGAGACGGTATCCGCCGCCGATCCCGAGCTGGTCGGCAACTGGCGGGCGAGATTGGCCAAGCTGCTCTCGTCGGGAACCGTCGACGAGTCCATACGGCACCTCCTCGCCATGGCCCGGCACGTGCGCGCCACGCACCGCCAGCACGACTGGCGCCGCCTGTCCACCAAGGTGATCAAGGTCCTCGATGCGACCAACGAAGCCCTCGGCGTGAGCTTCCACTGGTCCTTGAGAACGGAGGACCCCCTCACCAGCGCCATCCGGTTACTCGCGGATCGTAAAGAGAAGGCCCGCGCCAAGCGGGACACGAAGGTCCAACAACTGCGCGACACGCGCGACCGACTACGCGACACGCGCAACCGGCTCGATGCGGTCCGCGACGAGCTCGACCGCATCACGTCGCAGATTGAGGCGGAAGACAGCATCGCAGCCGCCACCCAGAAGGCGGCACGACGTCTCATGGGCACGACGGAGACCGAAACCCATCAGGGAAGCGGCGGGCTCGAGGGATACCGCCTCCTGGTTATCCGGCCACTACCGGAGGCGGAGCCTTCACAACAAGCGCCGAGCAAGGCGACAGGCAGCGCGAACACCGTCTCCGGCGGCACTTTCCACGGTCCCACTGTCCAGGCCGGCGACATCTCCGGCGGAGTGCACTTCCACCACCCGACCCTCGGCATGTCCCTGCACCGGATATGGCAGAAGTTACGGCGCCGGTCGACCGGGGACGAAGAGCAGTAGCCTTCACGGCATCCATGGCTGAGGGAGCGTACCCTCCGCACGTGGCGCGGTGATCCGCTCCAGCACCTCGGGGTCCATCATGCGCCGGAGCGTACGAGCGGCGCCCGCCAAGACGGGCGGGAATCCACAAACCACCCTGTGGGGCTCGGTTATTCATCGCTGCTGGTCAAATGCCCCGCCCGGCGCGTAGAGAGCTGCGACCATGACGGGGTGATCGTGTCCCTTCTGTACTCTCCGTCCCGGCAGTGCTTCTGCGGCGGGACACCTCGAAGAAGGCTGAGCTTCTCGTCCTGCCTCACGAAAACGCCGTGCTACGACGCCAGATACAAGGTCGAGTACGGTACGAACCCGCGGACCGCCTATTGATTCGCGTCCCTGTCCTCCCTGATCCCTCGCCGCCACTGGGAGAACGTCTTCCCGATCACACCGAGCACGCTGCTGGCCTTGAAGGTGCCAGAAACCTCGTCCGTGCTGGTCACGACGCCGGAGCGCTGCAGCGGCCCGCCGCTCAACCATGGCAGAAGTGGAACCACCGCGCCCGTTGCCGACTCGCCCTCCCCCACACCAGCATTGGTGGAGTGCTGCTGCGACTGTTCTACCTGGCCTTGACGAGCATGTTCACCCTGTTACGGCTCATGCCGATAAGTGACCGCGACAAGGACGCCGAGATCCTGGCGTTACGCCACCAACTGGCCGTAATACAGCGGCAGACCGACAAACGGAAGCTCACCTGGCCAGACCGTGCACTGCTGGCCGCCCTCCTACATCGCCTCCCCCGGGTACGCCCTTCGTCAACTACCGCTGATCGTCTCGCCTGACACGGTGCTGCGGTGGCACCGTGAGCTGCTGCGCCGCCGCCGCGCAAAGGCTTCCCGCCCCAAACGGCCGGGACGGCCCCGCACCGTACGATCCATCCGTGCTCTTGTGCTGCGGCTCGCGCGGGAGAATCCCAGCTGGGGCTATCGGCGAATCCATGGCGAACTCGCCTCCCTCGGGATCAAGGTGGCCGCCGGCACCGTGTGGAACATCCTCAAGGAGCACGGCATAGACCCAGCACCCGAACGCGACCACACCAACTGGGCCGCCTTCCTGCACTCCCAGGCCCAGGCAATCCTCACCGCAGACTTCTTCGAAACCAAGACCCTGAACGGAGCGACGCTGTATGTCCTCGCGGTGATCGAGCACGCCACCCGCCGCGTGCGGATCCTCGGCGCGACGGCACACCCCACCGCCGTCTGGGTCACCCAGCTCGCCCGCAACATGGTCATGGACCTCCAAGCCGCAGGCATCAATGCGAAGTTCCTGATCCGGGACCGAGACGGACGGTACCCGGCATCCTTCGACACCGTCCTGCAAGCCGAAGGCGTCAAGGTGATCCAGACCGGCGTCCGCATGCCGCGCATGAACGCGATCATGGAACGCTGGGTGCGCTCATGCCGAAACGAGCTCCTCGACCGCACCCTGATCTGGAACCAGACCCATCTCCTCCACGCGCTACGCGAATACGAGACGTTCTACAACGAGCACAGACCCCACCGCACTCTCGCGAGCGCCGCACCACTCCACCCGCTACCCGAACCGATCACCGAACCCGACCAGCTCACCCATCTCCACATCCATCGACGCGATCACCTCGGCGGCCTCCTACACGAGTACCGGCACGCCGCGTGACCAGCACGGACGCAGTTCCTGGCACCTACAGGGTCAAAGGGGCAATGAGTTGATCTTGAGGCCCTGACGGGCATCCGGGCTCACTCAGTGCTGTCGGCTTCCTCGGCGAGGATGCGGTAGACGGTGGCGACCGAAGGGGGCAGCCGGAATACGCCGGAAACGTGCCGCAGCCGACAGCGTCCCGCGGAGCGCCGGGGTTACAGGCCGACCGACTTGAGCATGTTCAGCAGGATGTCGGTGTTCCCGATCGCCGTCTGGAGGGCTTCGCGAGCGGCGCGGAGCTCGTCCGCCTGGGCGGCAAGCGTCTCGATGTCGCCAGTGGCCACCGCGCCCTGACTGGCGGAGATCACGCCGAGGAGCGTGTGCAGCCCGGCCGCGGCGTGCGCGGCCGCGACGGGATCGGGCCGGTCTCCTCGTTCTGGTCCATCAGCCACAGCGGGGTAGTGGCCCGCAGCACCTGCCAGCGTATGAATTCCGCCCGCCTGACCGGCTCCTCGACCCCGGCGCCGGCGGCGGCCAGCTGCTCCTCCCCCGCCTTGTGCCGGGCGTCGTCGTCGAGCTTCACCGAGTCGGCCAGCACCGCCTCGGTCTGGACAGCCCCGAGCAGCTCGTTGACCATGCGCACCCGGTAGGCGTCGCTACCGCCGAGGCGGGCGGCCTCAGCGGCGTGCTCGTTAGAGGACGTCGATGACCCCGCAGCCTTCTACGCCATCCAGGTCTGGGAGAACGCTGACGCCTTCCACGGGCACATGGAGGATGCCGCCAGGTCTGGCATGAGCGAGGCGATCCAGGTCCTGCGCGAGCACCCCAAGACCGCCGTACTGCGCATCATCAGCTGATCACACCTCTCGGCCGACGGGTACCGAGCAGCTGGCAGTTCGATGGGCTGATAAGGCAGGACACCCCAACGAGGGGTCCCGGTAAGAACGCTGTGACCAGCCGCAAACGTGGTCCAGGCTGCGGCGTGGTCGGCCGGTCCGGTGTCGGGGACGATCGCGGCGTGCTTGTCAGAGAATGCGGCATTGTCTGACATCCTGCGATCAGGCTGCCGTAGGCGTCGACATACCTGGTGGGGTGTTCGGGGGGTTGTGCACAGCCGTGTTGAGGTAGCCGCACCGCGTCGGCACGAACCCCGTCGGGGCACCGGCCGGGATGCGCCGCTGGAGTTGAGCGCGCGGGATTGAGGTTCCCCCGAGATGCGGGGAGGGGTGACAGAGGGTCAGATGGGTCTCACGAGAGGAGCCCAGACGATGCCTGCCCCGAGGAAATACCCGCTGGAGTTGCGTGACCGCGCGGTCCGCATGTGTCGCGCCGCCGAGCCGAAGCCCGTCATCCGCCGTATGGCAGAGGAACTCGGGGTGCATCACGAGGCTCTGCGCAACTGGATCCGTCAGGCCGAGGCTGATGCCGGTGAGCGAGGCGACATTCTCACCACCGCCGAGCGTGAGGAGCTGGCTGCTCTGCGGAAGGAGAATGCCCAGCTCAAGCGGGCGAACGAGGTCCTGCGGACGGCCTCAGCTTTTTTCGCGGCCCAGCTCGACCCGACCCGGCCCAGGTGACCGCGCTCGTCGATGCGCACCCGCACCTGGGGGTCGAGCCCGTACTCCGGGAACTTTCCATCCCCTCCTCCACCTACTACCGCTGGCGCCAGGCCGAGAAGGAGCCATGCAAGCGACGCCGCCAGGACGCCGAGCTCACCGGGAAGATCCGGCAGGTCCACGCCGACTCCGGCGGGATCTACGGCTCACCCCGCGTGCACGCCGTCCTCCGGCGTGAAGGCATCCACGTCGGCCGCAAACGCATTGAACGGCTCATGCGCCAAGCCGGCCTGGCCGGGATCAGTCCCCCGGCGGGGCAAGGGCTTCACCCGACGTGACCCGGACGCGGAACCGGCCCCTGACCTGGTGCAGCGCGACTTCACCGCGAACGTGCCGAACCGGCTGTGGGTCACGGACCTGACCATGATCGCGACGGAGGAGGGCCC
This sequence comes from Streptomyces violaceusniger Tu 4113, assembly GCF_000147815.2. Classification (NCBI taxonomy): domain Bacteria; kingdom Bacillati; phylum Actinomycetota; class Actinomycetes; order Kitasatosporales; family Streptomycetaceae; genus Streptomyces; species Streptomyces violaceusniger. Next base: position 7,286,475 of record NC_015957.1, read on the forward strand.
GCTGTGGCTGTCCGCGATCCGCGACGCGTTCTCCCGCCGGGTGGTGGCCCTGGGAAACCTCCGCCCGCGCAGACGCCGATCTGGTCCTGACCACGCTGGAGTATGCCCTGGCCAGCCGCGAAGTCGCCCCCGGTGGGCTCATTCACCATGCCGACCACGGCTGTCAGTACACGTCCGTGAAGCTCACGACACGCCTGGTCAGGGCCCGGTATCCAGGCGTCCATGGGCTCGGTCGGCGACTCGTTCGACAATGCCCTGGCGGAGAACCTGTGGATGGTCATCAAGACCGAGTGCATCCGCGGCCGCGTCTTCCCCACCAGAGCCGAAGCGAACCTCACGCTCTTCGAGTACATCGACGGCTTCTATAACCCCCGCCGCATCCAGAAACGGCTCGGCTACCTCAGCCCGATCGAGTACGAGGAGAAGCATTACGCCAGCCAGGCAACGGCCGAACAAGTGAACCTGAAACCACGTCAACCCTCCCTGACCAGCTAGTCAGCCACCCCCGTACAGCGGGGGAACCTCAGATCTCCACCAGCTCGGCGGCTGGCGAACGTCATCGGAGCCGCCCCTGAGAGGGCCATGTTCCGACGCTCAGCTGTTGCTGTGCCGACTGCGGTAGGCCGCGACGCTGGCGCGGTGCGCGCAGGTTCGGGTGCAGTACTGCTTTGAGCCGTTGCGTGAGAGGTCCACGTAGGTGGCCCGGCACTGGAGCCCGGCACATACGCCGAGACGAGTCGGACCGAGCGTGGCGATCACGCAAGCCAGCGCGCTGAGCGTGGTCGCGGCCAGGCGCGCCGCGCAGCGGTCGGTGTCGGCGGTGACCTCGGTCCACCAGCGGTCGTGATCGTGGCGCAGCACCGGAGTGGCGCGACTGCGGCGCAGACCGTCGTTGATCAGGGCCGCAGCTGCGACCGCGTCGGTGCTGGATCGTTCGAGCACGCCGCGCACCGTCTCGCGCAGTGCGCGGACCTCCGTCAGGTCGGCGCGGGTGAGACGCCGCGAGGGACCGGTCCCCCGGTCCGTGGCCGAGCTCGACGGCTCGCCCGGTCCGGCAGGCGGATGGTCGGCGAAGAAGTCCTGGAGCTGTTCCACGGTCTCCAGCGCGTCCTCGCCCTTGATCGGCCTCCAGGTGTTGGCGAGATCGACGGCCGCCTCCACCGCCGATGAGATGTAACACGCATCTAGCATTTGACGTGTCTCCTCACCGTTCGTAGCGTGACACCCGTATTAGCTTTCACATGTCACAACCTACCTGGGTGGAGACGACGATGCCGCAGACGATCCGGTCGGGAGGGCGTCTGGGCGGGGGACCTGCCCACGCCCCGGACGGGCGCCGGCTGGGACTGATCCTGGGGATGCTGGTGCTGCCGATGTACGTCGCATTGGGCGCCCCGTCGGTGGCGCTGCCGGCAATCGGCCGCGCGCTCGGAGTGCCGTTCGGGACCACGGCATGGATCCTCGCCGCATGGTCGCTGACCTCGGCACTGGCGATGCCGGTCGCCGGTCGGCTGATGGCCCGGTGGAGCCCCGTGCGGGTCCTCGTCGCCGGGGTTCTAGCACTCACCGCGGGCTCCGCGCTCGCGGCGGCCGGCCCGACGTTGCCGGTCGTGATCATCGGCCGACTGATCGGTGGCGCCGGGGCGGGCGCGACCGTGATCGCCGTCTTCGCCGCGGCCACCGCCCTTCCCGGGCAGCAACGGCTGCGCGCGTTGGGAATCATCGCAGCCGCCAGCGCGACGGCGTCGGCGTGCGGGACCCTGGTGGGCGGGGCGGTTACCGCGTGGCTGGGGTGGCGTGCCGTACTCGCGATCCCGGTCCTCGCACTGCCCCTCCTGCTGGCCGCGTCGGCAGACAGGCCTACGTTCACGCGGATCGGCGGCGGTGAGCGGGACGGCGCGGCCGGGCGACTCGACGTCCTCGGCGCGGCCGTGCTGTCGGTACTCGCCGGGTCGCTGATCACACTGTTGCAGGCGCACTCGGTCGGACTGCCCGCCGCGGTCACGCTCGTCGTGGCTGCCGCCGGGGTGCTCGCCGGGGTGGGACTGTGGTGGCGCGTGCGGCGCAGGCCCGACGGGTTCGTGCCTCGGCGGGTGATCGCGGCCCGCGGCGTCCCGGCTGCCGGGCTCGTCGGTGGGGCGGTCTTCGCCGGCTACTACGGGGTGCTGTTCCTCGCCCCGTCCCTGATCGAGCAGGCTACGGGCGGTGGCGCCCTCGAAGCCGGCGCGCTGCTGGTCCCGGCCGCCGCCTGCTCGGTGCTGGCAGGGCGGCTGGCCGGCACCGTGACCGCACGGTTCACCGCGTGGCAGGTGTCGGCCGGGCTTGCGGCACTCACCGTCATCGGCGTGCTCGTGGTCGGGGTGTTCACCGGGCCGACCAGGGTCATCGTCGGCGTGGCGCTGACCGTGAGCGGGTTCGCCGGCGCCCAGACCGTGCTCGTGGGCCTTGCACCGGAACTGGTCACCGCACACGACCGCGACACCGCACAGGGCCTGCTCACCTTCATGGTCAACCTGGGTGGCGGGATCGGCCCGGCCGCTGTCGCGGGTCTGTCCGGCATCGTGTCGGTGCCGGTAGCCCTCGCCGTGCTCGCGGTCCTCCCTCTGGCCGGACTCGTCCTCAGCGTGACCCGACGCCCCGGCGCCCGACATCCACCGGAACCTCACGACACCGTCAACTCTCAACCCGTCACCTTTCACCCCGGCAAGTCCTGACAGAACAGGAGCCAGCTGTGGCCGCCGAGCCATTTGAGGTCAGCATCACCGAAGCCGAGATCGCGGATCTGCGTGAACGGTTGCGACGAACGCGGTGGCCCGAGCCCGAGCCGGTGGACGACTGGTCACAAGGGTTGCCGCTGGCCTATGCACAGGAGCTGTGCCGCAGCTGGGCCGAGGACTACGACTTCGGGTTCGCCGAGCGGCTGAACGTTTTCCCGCAGTACCGCGACACCATCGACGGGCTGGGCATCCACTTCCTGCACGTCCGCTCGCCGGAGCCAGACGCGTTCCCGCTGGTGCTCACGCACGGCTGGCCGGGTTCGGTGCTCGAGTTCCTGGGTGTCCTCGGACCACTGACCGACCCACGCGCACACGGCGGGGACCCGGCGGACGCATTCCACGTGGTCGCGCCGTCGTTGCCCGGGTACGGCTGGAGCGACAAGCCGACGAGGACCGGGTGGGGTGTCACGCGCATCGCGCGCGCCTGGGACACGTTGATGGTGTCGCTGGGTTACGAGCGTTACGGCGCGCAGGGCGGTGACTGGGGTTCGGCGGTGTCCGGCGCGCTCGGCGAGGTGGCGCCCGAGCGGGTCGTCGGCGTGCACCTGAACATGGGGTCCGTGGCGCTGGGCACGTTCGACGACCCGACGCCCACTGAACGAGCGAACCTCGAGGCTGAGAAGGAGTTCCAGCGCACCGGCCGGGGGTACTCGGGGCAGCAGGCGACCCGGCCGCAGACGCTCGGCTACGGCCTCACCGACTCCCCGGCCGGCCAGGCTGCCTGGATCGCCGAGAAGTTTCAGGCCTGGACGGACCACGACGGCAACCACGAGGACGCGGTGTCGCGGCAGAAGATCCTCGACGAAATCTCGGTCTACTGGTTCACCGCGTCGGCCACCTCGTCCGCGCGCCTGTACTGGGAAAGCTTCGCCCACTTCCGGGACAAGGTCACCGCGCCGTCCGGGCTGTCGATCTACCCCCGCGACATCACCCGCCCGTCCCGGCGGGAGGCCGAACTGCGGTTCACCGACCTGCGCTGGTTCGAGCAACTGCCGCGAGGCGGCCATTTCGCCGCGCTGGAGCAGCCGGAGTCGCTGGTCGAACAGGTGCGTGGGTTCTTCCGCCTTGTCCGCTGGCCAGGCATCGACCAGGAGCCACAGACAGGGGCCGGTCACGACGCACCGTGACCGCACACCTAACCAGCAGTGATCAGCTCGTGGCACGGTTCGGCAGGCCTGAACGGTCATTCTGACCGGCCGACGGACGCCTCATCGAGGGGTGTGACCCAGATGCGGGTCAAAGGGGCAATGAGTTGATCTTGAGGCCCTGACGGGCATCCGGGCTCACTCAGTGCTGTCGGCTTCCTCGGCGAGGATGCGGTAGACGGTGGCGACCGACGGGTGTTCGCCCTTGTTCTTGCCCGAGGTGATGACGAGCTTCTGGGCGATCTGCGGGACGGGGACGCCGTTGGCCCGCAAGGACCGGGCGTAGGCGGCCATGTCGTCGTCGACGACCTTGGGCCTGCCGCCGTGTCGGCCGCGTTCGCGGGCTGATGCCTGGCCTTCGAGGGACTTCTCCCGGATGTACTCGCGCTCGGACTCGGCCATGCCGGCGAAGAACGCGATGAAGTTTCCCCGTGGTCGACCCTGCTGGCCAATTCACATGGCGGCTGCGAGTTCGCGGCGGAGGCGCGTGAGGCGTGAGGTCCAGGCTCCGGAGGGTGGGATACCGGCGAGCCAGGCGTCGGTGCGGACGAGGTTGAGGGCGGTCGCAGTCAGCATGTGCTGGAGATGAGTGCGGGCGAGCCCGCGGTAACGGGCCCGGTGGACATCACAGCGGCTGGACGCCTGGGCCATGGTGCTCTCGACGCCGGCCCGCAGCGCATAGCGCTCCTTCCACGCGTCGGTGGCCTGCTCGGCGCGGATCCGCTGCTGTGTCTCCAACTGCTCACGGGGCCGGAAAGTCATGGCGCGCGCGTTGCGCTCGGAGCGGGTGCAGCGGGATCGGTCCGGGCAGGTGGTGCAGTCCGGGAGACGGAAGGTGACCTGGATGATGGGGAGTCCGTCGCGGCTGTGGGCTTCGCGCCAGTACCGGCTCTGTTTGCCGTTGGGGCAGGTGACGTGCCGGTTGTCGAAGTCGATGGTGAAGTCGCGCAGGTCGAACGCGTCGGGGTCGCGGGCCTGCCAGCCCGAGTCGGGTGGGAGCGGCCCGGTCAGAGTGATGCCGTTGTTCGCGGCGGTGATGACGTGGTCGACGCTGACGTAGGCGGCGTCCACGAGTTCCTCCTTGGGCGCCCGCCCGGCGGCCGTGAGGGCCTGGTGGCGTCCAGCGGTGGTCTCCACGTCCGCGCGGCTGGCCTCGGTGGTCTCGACGTGCACGATCAGGCGGGGCTTGTCGGGCGTGGCGGTCTCGGTGAAGTGGGCCTTGTAGCCGCGCCAGGCCATGCCCCGCTTGATGCTGTAGCGGGCCTCGGTGTCGTACGGGCTGCCGATCGAGAGCGATCCCGGCGGCAGGTCCTTGGCTGCCCGCAGCACGCAGGCCCCGTTGTCGGCGCACTGGTACTGCTGGACCCAGACCTGTCGCAGCACCTGTACGGCGGGAACTTCCCGGATCCAGCCCGGCGCATGCGCCGCGTAGGCGGCGGCCAGCAGGCGCCGGCCATCCTGGCCGACCGTGCGGGCGAGCGCATCACGGGTGGCCTCGGTCCTCGGCAGCCGATAGTCGCTGGCCCGCCGCTCGTAACGGTCCCACCAGTCGAGCGAGGTGTGCAGGATCAGCCACCCAGGCGCGGCTGCCGCCAGGGCCTCCAGCGCGGCCCGCATGGTCTCCACCACGAGCTCCAGCCGGTTAAGCAACCGGATATTCGCCACCACGTGCGTGGCATCGGTGCGCTGCACACCCCCGGCCCCGAGCAGCTGCCGTTCGGCGAGCAACTCAAGGGTCCGCTCCAGAAGACGGCCCGCGGACTCCTGCTCGACCAGGCGGGTACGGAACTCGCTGAGCACGGAAGAGTCGAAGCCGGCATCGGTCAACTCCAGCCCCAGACAGTACTTCCAGTCGATCCTGCCGCGTACCGCGTCGGCGGCCTGCCGGTCGGTCAGTCCCTCGGCGTACTGCAGAACCGCTACCATCCCCAGGAACCCCGGCGACAAGGCCGGATGCCCTCGTCGCGCAAACAGATCGGCGAACTGCGCATCCGTGAAGATCTCACCCAGCGCGTCCCGGACCCGCATCGCGAACGTCCCACGCGGGAAGGCGGCACGAGCCACCACAGCCGTCCACTCCGGAACCTCACGCACAGACCGCGGCCACATAGACATCGAGGAACCCCGTTCATCGGCTCCCCGCGCCAGACTTACGCATCCGTGATCCCCCGTCGAAGAACAGCTGAACCGCCATGTGAATTGGCCAGCAGGGTCGTGGTCTTGGACACTCGATCTCTATGTTGTGAGGGTGTGCTGATGTCGCTGTCTGGTCTCGGCTGGGGTGAGGTAGCCGAAGACCTTGTGCTTGCGCAGACGGCGGCGGTTATAGAAGGTCTCGATGAAGGCGAAGACCTCGGCGCGAGCGGTGGCCCGGTCAGGCCATGTCCGGGTGCCGATCTCTTCTTTGAGCAGGGCCCAGAAGCTCTCCGCGGCGGCATTGTCGAAGCGTGATCCGGTGCGGCCGCAGCTTTGACGCAGGCTCAATCGCTTATCACGCGTCGGAATTCGGCTGAGGTGTATTCGCTTCCGCGATCCGAGTGTGTGATGCATCCGGGCTGCAGGCCGGCCCGGCCGTGTGCCATCCGCAGGGCGTCGATGACCAAGGAGGCGCGGTGGTGGCCGGCCATGGCGTAGCCGACGACCTCGCGGGTGGCCAGGTCCAGCCAGCAGGCGAGGTAGAGCCAGCCCTCGGCGGTGGGCAGGCAGGTGATGTCGCCGACCAGCCTGGTGCCGGGACGGTCCGCGTGGAAGTCGCGGCCGATCAGGTCCGGGGCGGGCCGGATGGTGGCGTCCGGCCGCGTCAGCGAGCGCCGCCTGCGGCGATGGGCCCCCTGGATGCCCCTCTCGCGCATCAGACGGGCGACCCGCTTGCGGTTCACCGGCCGCCCCAGGCGCCGCAGTTCGGCATGGACCCGCGGGATGCCGTAGGTGTTGGGGGAGGCGACGTGGATGACGGTGATCTCGTGGGCCAGGGCCTCGTCGGCGGCCTGCCGGGCAGCCCGGGGTTTCGCCGCCGCGAGCCAGGCGTAGAAGGAGGAGCGGGCCACCTTCAGCAGCCGGCGCAGGAAAGCGACACCGTGAGTGGTCTTCTCCGCCTCGATGAACGCGTACATCTCGTTCATCGATCGCTCTCCTTCGCGAAGAAGACCGCGGCTTTTCGCAGCACCTCGATGGTCTGCGCCTGTTCGGCGTTCTGCCTGCGCAGCCGTCCTCTTCGTACTTCTCTTGATCCATATCCAGCTGGCCCAGGTCCTCCGCCCACATGTATTCGCCTGCGTCTTCTGGGCCCGAGGCTTCCGTGAATCTCATACTCGAAACGGTCACTGACGCCCCCCTTGCCCGCCGGGAGCAGGGCGGTGCGGATCGCCGAATTCGTTGTCGGTGAGCCTCCCGAGCATCGGAGACGGTTCAGCCAGCGTGGGCTGGCGAGTTTCGCATAGCGGGCCGGATTCGCGCTCCGGGGTGATCCAGACACCGTTCCACCGCGGGTGGCGGTTGGTGATAGGGGCTCCGCAGGCAGCGCAGAGAACGGCCGGAATGCCGTGGTGGCGTAGTAGATCGGCAAGTTGGACAGGCTGAAGCTCAGGTACCTGGTCGTACTTCTCCAGCATGCCGCACATCATCAAAGAGCTATTCCAGGCGGCAACGTCGATCGTGTCCTCCCAGGTAGTCTCCGGAGCGACGGGGTGAAAGGTGCGCCATCCGAACACCGGGACGCCCGGCCCATCCGGTTCAGAGTCCTCGCGGAAAGACTGGAGTACTGCCGCGATGTAGTCGGGACGCACCTCGCGGATGTCGGCCTCCAGGACCGGCCGGGCCGCCGTGTGGAGATTGTCCAGAGCGGCAAGCACCCCGGTAGCTTTGTGGGCGAGATCTGACAGCATTTGTCGATCGCTAGCGACAGCACCCTCGGCTGGACGGCGAGCGTATTGATGAGTGTTGACAGCGCTTGAGCTCTTGCGGCGGCAGCGTGAATGTGCGTGCCGCTGTCAGGGGACGGCGATGGTGTCGCACTCCAAGGTCGAGTGGTACGTGGCAATCCGCCGCGATGGGGTCGCGGGCGGGTTCAGAGGGCGGCGAGGGTGCGGATGCGGTCGGCGAAGGCGCGCCGGGCGGCCTGGGACTGGGGGGCGATACGGTCCCATCCGTGCGGGACGCCGAGGTGGACGTGCAGTTCGACCGGGACGCCTGCGGCTGCGAGGCGCGCTGCGTAGGAGATGTCCTCGTCGCGGAAGATGTCCAGGTCGCCGGTGTCGATGTAGGCGGGGGCCAGGCCGGTGAAGTCATGCAGGCGGGCCGGTGCGGCGATCGGCGATACCGTCGCGGTGCCCAGCGCGTCGCCGAGTACCGCGTTCCAGGCGGTGTAGTTGCTGTCGTAGGTCCAGGTCAGGAAGGGCTCGCGGGCAGGGTCGGGAGTCTGGTTGCGGTCGTCGAGCATCGGATAGACCAGTATCTGCCGGGCAAGTGGTACCTGCCGGTCCCGCGCGAGGATCGCGGTGGCAGCCGCGGGCGCGCCGCCGCCGCTGTCGCCCATCACCGCGATACGGGTGGCGTCCACGCCCACCTCGTGTGCGTGCTCGACCAGCCAGGTCAGACCGGCGAAGACGTCCTCGGCGAGCATGGTGCCGGTGGCCTCGGGGGCGAGCCGGTAGCCGACGGACAGAAACGGCACCCCGCTCTGGGCGACGTACCAGGACAGCAGGGTGTCGTAGGCGTCCAGGTCGCCCAGGACCATGCCGCCGCCGTGGGCGTAGAGCACGGCCGGGCCGGGCGCGGGCTTCTCGCCGGTGGTGTACCAGCGCAGTTCGATCCGGGTCCCGTCGCGTGCCGTGGCGAAGTAGGTGGTGGTCTTGATCCCGGTGACCGGGGGGACCATGGCCGCCATGGCGGCCTGGCCGAGGTTTCCGGCCTCCCGCATCGCCCGCCAATCCCCGCGCTCGCGCGCAGGCAGGCCCGCGGCCTGCTCGGCCTGGGCGGCCAGGATCGGGACCAGCTGCGGGTCAAGGGTGTAGCTCATGGTGGTTCTCGCTCTCCATGGGTGGGCGGAGTTCGGCGGGAGGTGGTGCCGGCGCACGCAGGTCGGCGGACCGATCTGCGTGCGCCACTGGGTGTGGCGGGGCCGGGTGGGATCGGAGCGCTGTTCGGCGCTGGGCCGCTCAGTACTCGGGGTTGTGGTTGTTGACCACGATCAGGCTGATGATCAGGCCGTAGCGCGCTGACGTAGTTCGACAGAACGATCTCGTCCGGCAGGTTGGTCTTGTCGTAGAGGCTCGGACGGCTCGCGGCCGCCGGTCGGCCCTGGCACACGGGGTGCCGGGGCCGAGGGAACCGGGATCTGCGCAGTAGTCGGGAAATCCTGACCCGATGACAGGGCTGGCTGCGTCGAGGACCTCGGCAAGCACGCCTACGCCTGGGACGTCATCGACGATGCGAGCCTGCACCGAGTTCATCCGGGTCTCCGGCGCCGGCGCCTGTCAGTACGGCGAGGGCTGATTGCGGATCACAGCGAGGCTGACGATCTTGCCGTCGCGGACGCTGAAGTGGTCCGACATCACCAGCTCGGCCGGGAGGTTGGTCTTGTCGTAGGTGCCGTCGTAACGGGAGCGCACGATGGTGTCGCCGTGGTGGTCGACGACCTCGCGCACCTCCATCGTGACGTGGTCTCCGACCATCTCCTTCTCGGCCCAGCGACGGATGGCGTCCACACCGTTGATCTCGCGGCGCGCGTCGTTGACGTAGGCGTCCGGGGCGAAGGTCGCGACCATCCGGTCGAGGTCGAAGGCGTTGACCGCCGCCAGGTACTCGGCGACGACGGGCGGCAGGGGCGTGGTCATGGTCTTGCTCCTCTCGAAGCGGCGGTCCGGTTAGGACTTGTCCGGCCGATCATGTGACTGCCTCGTGTCTGAATCGTTGATGTGGCATGGGGCGGGGTGATCTGACGGATGCGGAGTGGGAACGACTGCGGCCGTTCCTGCCGGTCAGCAATGGACGTTGTGGCAGGTGGCGGGATCATCGACAGGTGATCGACGGGATCCTGCACCGCGTGCGCACCGGGGTGCAGTGGCGTGATCTGCCCGAACGGTTCGGACCGTGGAAGACCGTCTATGAACGCCACCGGCTATGGTCGGCCGACGGCACCTGGGAACGCCTGCTGCAGCAGGTCCAAGCCGCGGCCGACGCCGCGGGCGACATCGACTGGGACCTGGCGGTCGACTCGACCATCGTGCGCGCTCATCAGCACGCGGCCGGTGCTCGCACAGATCCGCCGCCGGCAGCCGCGTCAAAGGGGGCCGAAACAGCAGAACACCAGGACGAGCCTCCGTGGCAGAGCCTGCTCGCCCGGCTGGTGGAGGTGGTGCAGGAGGTGAGGGACTGGGCCGCTCGCGCGGCGGACTCACGAGCAAGCTCCACCTGAGCGCCGACGGCCGCTGCCGCCCGCTGTCCCTGATTGTCACCGGTGGACAGCGGGCGGACTGCACCCAGTTCCAGCCGGTGCTGGAGAAGATCCGCGTTCCACGGCCGGGGCCGGGCAGACCGCGCACAAAGCCCGACAGCCTCGCCGCTGACAAGGCCTACAGCAACGGGCCCTGCCGCGACTACCTGCGACGACGGGGCATCCGGCACATCATCCCGGAGAAGTCCGACAGTCAGGCCGCCCGCCTGCGTAAAGGCTCACGCGGCGGACGGCCACCCGGCTTCGACGAGGAACGGTACAAGAAGCGCAACACGGTCGAGCGGGCGATCAACAGGTTGAAGCAGTCCCGGGCCGTGGCCACTCGCTACGACAAACGCGGCTACGTCTTCCTCGGCACAGCCACCACAGCCGCGCTGGTCATTTGGCTTCGCACATGATCGCCCGGACAAGTCCTAGCCGCCTGGCAGCAAGCCTCCGACGTGCCCTTGCGAGAGGGGCAACGCCCGCGCATACCCGCGACTCTCCCCTAGGGGGAGGTGGCACAGTGACGGGCATGGACGCCACCCTGCCGATCGGGGACTTCGCCCGGGCCACACATCTGAGCGTAAAAACGCTGCGCTACTACCACCGGGTGGGCCTGCTGGAGCCGGACGAGGTGGACCGGCACACCGGGTATCGGCACTACACCACCGCGCAGATTCCGACCGCGCAGATCATCCGCCGCTTCCGCGCCCTGGACATGCCCATCGAGCAGGTGGCCAAGGTGCTGGCCGCCCCCGACCTCGAGACGCGCAACGCGCTGATCGCTGCGCACCTGAACCAGATGGAACAGGAGCTGGCCCGCACCCAGAACGCCGTCGCCTCGCTGCGCGACCTGCTCACACCCCCGCCGGGCGCCGCCCGAGCCGAGATCGGGCGCCGCCGTGTTCTAGCCACGCCCGCGGCTGCGATCACCGAGACGGTAGACGTTGCCGAGGCGCTGACCTGGTACCAGGGCGCGCTCGGTGAGATCTACGCGACGCTGGACGCCCAGGGACTGGCCGCCGACGGACCGGCTGGCGGGATCTTCAGTAACGACCTGTTCACCCACGAGCAGGGATCGGCGACGATCTTCGTGCCGTGCGCCGGACCGGTACGCCCGATGGGCCGGGTCGCCGCACTGGTGGTCCCGCCGGTCGAGTTGGCCACGATCGTCCACCGCGGCCCGCACACGAACATCGACCTGGCCTACGGAGCGCTGGGCGTTTACGTTGCCGAACACGCCCTGGCCGTGGGCGGCCCGGTCCGCGAGTACTACCCCGTCGGACGCCACGAGAGCACGGACACGGCCGAGTGGCGTACCGAGATCTGCTGGCCGATCTTCCACACCGGACCGGCCCCCGACGACTCCGGGGCGCCCAGGGATGGCGACGGCGGTCGGTAGAGGACCTGCACCTGCACTGACTGCATGGCGCCCCGTGGTGTCAGGGAACAGGCCAACGGCGCACGGAGTCGCCTTGGCCCCACAGCACGCGCCGGTGCTGCCAAAACTCATCGACCCCTTCCGGGCATCTGGCCGCCAACCGCTGCCAGAACTCATCGACAAGTGCTGTCACTACTCACAGACGAAGCCAGGGCGGCCTGGCCGGCCTCTTCACCATCGACGAGTGGGGTGGGCTAGGGAGCGGTTCGGCTTGCCTTGAGGGTCTCGATGCCCGCCCGGTCCGTGTCCTCCGGCGCCGCGTTGAGGCGGTGGATCAGCACCCAGGGGCCGTTGTCCATCGCTCCGGCGAAGAGTGATGCGTGGCGTGTCGCTCCGTTGTGCCAGCGCAAGGGGCCGGACGTCTGCCAGCTCGGAGCGGGATCCCCCAGTCGGCGCTCCACCAGGATCCGTACCACCAGGTCGGCTGCCGCACGGGGAGTGGCCCACAAGCCGCCCGCCGGCAGGATCGCGCCGTTCATCGTCCAGGACTTGCGGGGCCGGCCGAGGAGCCCGGGGATCGGCAGACTTCGGCCGGGTTCGGGGTTCGCGGTTACTTCGGTGATGTCGAGCGGCCGCAGGACGTACTCGGTTACCAGCTCCTCGTACGTCGTCCCGGAGGCTGCGGTCAGGGCCGCGCCGAGCACGGCGTAGCCAAGGTTGGAGTATTCCCCTTGCTGGCCGGGGGGTCGCGTGGCGAGGGTGTCGAGCCGGGGCAGCAGGCAGTCCAGCGCGGGGCGGTCGAACGCAGCGTACGGGTCCCGGCGGGAGAGGCGACCTGGTGGCAGGCGGGGGAGGCCGGAGGTGTGCCGGGCCAGGTGCAGGAGCGTGATCCCGGTCGTGGGGGCCGCGGGAAGCCATCGTTCGACGGGGTCGTCGAGCGCCAGCACCTCGGACGCGGCCATGCGGGTCAGCGCTGTGCCGGTGACGACCTTGGTGAGCGAGGCGATCTGGACGAAGCGGTCGACGGCGTGACCGTCGCTGAGGGCCGGCGGAGCGGCGTCGCTGAACACGCAGGTCGGTATGAGGCGCATGCCGGGCCTCATGTGCCGTGCGGCGGCACCGCGCATGCGGGCGTGCCGCCGGGTAGACGATGGCGGTTGCGGGACACCCAGCGGTAGACCACGCGGGCGCAGGCGCGGACGCCGGGGAGATGGATCACGGCCGCGAGCTTGCGGTACGTACGCGACGGCGAGGTGCCCACGTAGCGGGACAGCGCGTCCGACCCGCCCGCGAGGACCGTACCGCCGCGCAGTAGCAGGACCTCACGGTCCAGGCGCTCGAGGTGCAGCGCCGTCGACTCGGCGGGCAGGAACTGCCACGGCACCGCTTCCAGTGTCGGTGCGGTGAGGGCCCGGATACGGTCGACGGACGTCTGACAGAAGCCGCAGTCCCCGTCGTAGGCGAGGACGGCTGGTGACTGTGGTGTCGAGGCCGGTGGCTTGACGCCGTGGTGGGTCACGGGTTCTCCGTCCAGTGCTGCAACAAGGACTCTCGTTCGACCAGACGCGGGGCACGCGATCTGGGGGAATTCATCAGCCAGTCCGTGAGCATAGCCGGGGACGCCTTTCCCTGGACAAAGTGCTCCAAGAGGCGCTGCGACAACTCCACTTTGCTGGGGCCACTTCACCGAGGCGGTGCTGCCCGGCACTATGCCGTGGGTCTCGTTGATCTGAACGGTGGCCGCGATGATCGCCCTGAAGACCCCGCCCGGCAGCTTGACCCTTTGCAGGGGGCGAGGAGAGGGGCGTCCCCAGGCGGAGGACGAGGTTGTTGTTCGGCCGGAGCGGCCGGCCCGCGACCCGCACGGCCCTCGACGTCAACGGTGCGTCTGCTCAGGGCTGACCGTTTCATCGACTGCGTGCTCCGAGCCGGGCCAGTGCGGCGGCGCTCGGGCTGCCTGGTTCAGCCTGGTACATCACCAGCTGCAGATCGGTTCCCGGCAGCAGCAGGGTCTGGCAGATCACCTCCAGGTCGCCCAGCTGGGGGTGGCGCACCACCTTGCGCAGTGTGGGTACCGGTCGTACGTCGTGATCGCGCCAGCCAGCCGCGAATTCAGTGCTGTGAGCGGCGAGTTCGTTGATCAGCTCGCCGAGCATGCGGTCGGCCGGGTACCGGACGCTGGCTGCCCGCAGCTGCGCGGCGAACTGCCGCGCGAACTCGCCTTCCGCGCCCTGCGCCGCCCGGCAGAACGTGCCGCCAAGGCGGATGGCCAGCCGTACCGTATTGCGCTCCGCTGCGTGCATCTGCTCAAAGCCGGGGATCAGCGCGGCCACCTCGGCATTCCAGGCCACGATGTCCTGCCGCTCGTCGACCAGGTAGGCGGGGGTCGGTGCAAGCCGGTCAAGGAGCTGGCGGCCCTCGTCGGGAACCGGTCGTCGATCGGTGTCCGTGCCGGGCGGCACCTGCCCGGCCAGCCGCGCCAGGTGCTCGCGCTCCGCTGTGCTGAGCTGCAGCGCCGTACCGAGCGTGGTGAGTACCTCCGGGGACGGGCGCGGGGCGCGGGCCTGCTCGAGCCGTTCGTAGTAGCTGACCGACACCCCGGCCAGTGCGGCCACCTCTTCGCGGCGTAATCCGGGTGTGCGGCGGGCCCGTCGGCCCGGCGGGTGCGTGCCCGGCGACCGTTCCGGATGCAACGCCTCCCGCCGACGGCGCAGGAAGTCGGCCAATTCCCGTCTGCTCACCCGTTCATGGTGGCACCCGTTGCCGCGCTTAGCCACGGACTGCCAGTCCGGGGCTCAGCCGTCGGTTCCCGGGCCGCGCGCCCGCGCCCAGTCTGGACGGGTCGCATCCCGTCGAACACCGAAGGACACCATGCCGAGCACACGCGAAGAAGCGACGAGCACCCCCGAAGCAACAATCCGGCGGATGCTGGACCTGATGACGGCCGGCGATACCGACGCCGCAGCCGACTTGTGGGCGGACGACGGCGTCGCCGAGTTCCCGTTCGCCGCGGGAACCTCACCGCGCCGACTGACCGGGCGGAACGGGATCCGCGCCTACCTGGCCCGCCTCCCTGAGCTGATGGACATACGGGAGATCCCCTCGATGACCGTGTACAGGACGCAGCGGCCGGACACGCTCGTCGTGGAGTTCACGGGAACCGGATCCACAGTACGTACGGGAGAGCCGTATCGGCTGGACTACATCGTGGTACTCACCGTCCAGGACGGTCTGATCACCTGCTACCAGGACTACTGGAGCCCGCTGGCCACTGCGGCGGCGGCCGGCACGCTGCCCGAACTGCTCGACGCGCTGCGCCCGGAGGATGCCCGATGACGGGCGTGCTGGTGACCGGCGGCACCGGGAAGACCGGGAGTGTCCTGGCGGAACTGCTGCGCGGCCAGGGCGTGCCGGTCCGGGTAGCCAGCCGGACCCCTGCTCCCAGTGACCCTGGCGCGATCCGATTCGACTGGAGTGACCCGAGGACCCATCCCGCCGCACTGCGCGGAATGGACCGGGTGTTCCTGGTGCCACCGGTACAGAGTGTGGATCCGCTGCCGCTGGTGGGACCGTTCCTGACCGAGGCGCAGCGCCTCGGCGTGCGCAGGGTGGTGTTTCTCGGCTCTGCCATCGTGCTGCCGAACGCCCCCAGCGCGCTGGACTTGGCCGCGCGGGTGCGGGCGCACCCCGGGTGGGCCGTGCTGCGCGCGTCCGGGTTCATGCAGAACTTCCTGCGCCCACACCCGCTGGGCGAGCGGATCCGTCGGCACGGCGAGATCCGTACCGCCGCCGGGGAGGGACGAGTGGGCTGGATCGACGCGCGGGACATCGCGGCCGCCGCCTCCGCTCTGCTGACCGACACGGCCGTCGAGCCCGACGACCGCCGCGACTACCTGCTCACCGGACCGAAGGCGCTGAGCTACGCGGACGCGGCGGCGACCATCACCACCGGCTCTGGCCGACCGGTGCGCGTGGTGCACATCGACACCGACGAACAGGCTGCCAACTACCGCGCGTCAGGCATCCCCTCCGAGTTCGCGCATACCCTCGCGGCCGTGGAAGACAGCGTCCGGGCCGGTCAGGAAGACCAGGTCAGCACCGACGTACTGGGCCTGACCGGCCGCCCACCGCGCACTTTCACCGAATTCGTCCACCAGCATGCGCAGGAGTGGGCGGTGATGCCGTAAGTCCTCGCGGTCGGCTGTAGCGGCGACGGGCGACTCACCGCCCTGTCCCTTGGGTCCACCACCACCACTCTTTGGAACACGCGAGCTCGCCCTCGTCCGGGCGTCAGGCGGCAGGGGCTTTCGAGCGGCGGCGCCGAGGAGATCTACGGCGGCACAGCTGCGGATCGCCGTTATCTCTGGCCCGATGCCGAGCGGTGGCGTCCGGGTGCCTCAGTGGCCCCGCCGTTGTCGGTGGCGGGAGATACCGTCAATCAGTCAGGCGCCTAGCATCGTGCCGGGCGCCGACCGGAGGCGGATCCGTCGCAGTACTGCTGGAGGGTGCATGGCCCTGGACAAACGCCGAGTGCAGACCGCGGTGATCGGCCACGCCGATTCCGAGTTCCCTGTGGTCCTTCCGATGGAAGCGATAGAGCTCGACGACTTCCGGGGCCGTCATGCCGGCCAGATCTACTGGTGCGGCGTATGGCTGGTGGCTGCGGACACCAGCTCGTCACCAAGCTGTACACCGATCGCGCATGCCACTTCGCGCACGTGCCGGATCCCGAGCACACCTCCACCTGTGCCCGGAAGGCGGCCGGGGTCTCCAGTGCGGACCACCTGTACATCAAGCAGGGTCTGCTGACCTGGCTGGCGGAGCAGGACGTCGACGCCACGGCCACCATCCCGCGCGATGAGGACGGTTCGATCGGAGGGGAAGTGCTCTTCGCCCCTGCCGGGCGCGCCAGCCTGCGGGTCCTGCTCTCCGAGCCGGCCGACTCACCAGCAGGAGAGGACTCTGCCCATCTGGTACTTGGCCCCGAGATTCAAGGTGAACTGGCCCGGCTCGGACACCCGATCGCCGCCTCGACCGTCTGGCAGATCCTCCACACCGCAGGAATCGACCCTGCACCACGCCGCACCGGCCCAACCTGGCGCGAGTTCCTCTCAGCGCAGGCCACCAGTCTGCTCGCCTGCGACTTCCTCCACATCGACACCATCAGCCTGCAACGCCTGTACGCCCTGATCTTCCTCGAGCACCACACCCGGCGCCTGCACATCGGCGGCGTCACCGCACACCCGACCGCGGCCTGGACCACCCAGCAAGCCCGCAACCTCGGCACCGACCTCGGCATACGCATGGACTCACTGCGCTTCCTCATCCGAGACCACGACAGCAAGTACACCGACGCCTTCGACGCCGTATTCCAAGCCGAGGACATCGAGATCATCAAGACACCGGTCCGCGCACCGAAAGCCAACGCCCACTGCGAACGAGTGATCGGCACCCTCCGCCGAGAAGCCCTCGACCACATACTCATCCTCGACGAAGCTCACGCCCGCCAAGTCCTGGCCACATACCAGAGGCACTACAACGCGCACCGCCCCCACCGAGCCCGACACCAACTACCTCCCCAGGCCCACCAACAACCACCTCCGGACCTGAAACCAACCAGCCGACGAGTCCTGCGCACCCGCATCCTCGGCAGCGTGATCAACGAGTACAGATATGCCGCTTGACCAGGAAGCGACGATTATTCGAGCCCCACAAGTGCGGACTCAGCCACCCCCGGCCCACGGTCCGGGACCAGCCGCACCGCCCGACCTGCCACCTGGATGACCGGCGAACCGGCCTCCGTGCGCTCGTCGGCGATCTGCTCGCTCATCCGCTGCCACACCCGCTCGGCCACGGCCAACTCATCGCGCTCAGCTCGTACCTCCGACAGCTGCTTGACCAGCTGTTCTTCGAGCCCGTCCAGCTCCGCACACCGCGCGGCGATCCGCTCCAGCACCTCGGGATCCATCATGGGCCGGAGCGTAGGAGCGGGACCCGCGACGACGGACGGGAATCCGCAAACCCACTCCTGCCAGACAATCTACACCCCAGACTGCCGCCCACGACCAGCACGAGCACCCCGAACCGGCGTCACACCAGCACCCTGACCAGCTACTTCAAGATGGCGCAGCTTCAGTGGCTCTTCGTGGATCAGCCTGGGTGGCATGATGCCTCAACAGACGGCCCGCTCAAGTGCCCGGTGAAGGTGACCCGTGTGGCGGGACAACCGAGCGCGACCTGTCATCGACACCGGCGGGCGTTGAGCCGGGCGGCCTGGAGCGTCAGGTGGTCGCGCTCGGCGAGGTCGGGTGCCTTGGGGGCCGCCTCGGCGTACAGCCGTGCCGCCGTCGCCAGGTCGCCGTCGCGCTCGTGCACGTACACCGCCACGGCGGTGTGGCGGGGGCAGTGAGTCGTTCAGCGTCGCGAGCGCCGCCAGCCCGGCGCGCGGTCCGTCGGCCTCGCCGACGGCCACTGCGCGGTTAGAGCCCGGTCAGCAGGTGGACCGGTCCCATGCGAAGATCCGTGCACTCGATGATGGAAAAGCCTTGCTGTCGACAGTCGCTGACAACCGATCGCGGCAACGAAGCGGCTCGCGAAACGGTCGCTACCTGGCGCCGGCCGGGCCCGCGGGTTTGGAGAGCAGGACGTCGTACTCCCTGGGCAGTTGGGCGGTCGCGTTGCGGAACTCCTGGTCGCCGACCGCTTCCCTCAGGGTGGCCAGGACCGCGCGGATCCCGGCCTCCGCGAGTTCGCGGGGCACGTCCGCGCGGTCGGCCACACGCCGGACGAACGAGTCGGCCCCGTAGCCCTTCGCGATCTCCTCGTCCGTGCGCAGCCAGCTCTTCAGCGGTTCCGGCAGCGGCTCCGCGAGGTCCTGGGCCTCTCCGCCGCTGATCCGGTCGGCGAGCACCTCAAAGGTGGCGCGTGTGAGGGTCTCCGCAACGTCGAGGGAGACGCCCGCCCGCTCGGCTGCCTTCGCCAGGAATGCGTCGTACTCCATGCGACCCTGCCCCAGTCGTCGTCAGGCCGTCCGTCGGCGTGATCACCAACAGATCCAGTCAAACCCACACCTGTCGCCTCGGCCACTGGGCAGGGCCGGCATCGATCCCGCCGTGTCGCGGAGTGGCCATGAGTTCCTGCAGGTCAGCGTATACGCCCCAGTGAGGGATGACCTGCCGGTTGCTGCCGCATGCCCGGCGGGGTCCACTGGGGGTAGAGGGCCTCATCCGGAAAGGGGCTGTTCCATGGAACGGCAAACAAAGGACCCCAGAACGCGGGTGACTGCCCGCGGCCGAGCACTCCCGGCGGTGATGTCGTGACCGCCCGGGTCGAGTGCGTGGTGACGACCGGCGTCGTGGCCGGGCCGGAACCCGACACCACGCCGATGGAGAACAACGTGTGGATCGTCGGTGACGACGAGCAGGCGCTGGTGGTCGACGCCGCACACGAGCCGGACGTCATCGCCACGGCGCTCGGCGACCGCCGCGTGGTGGCGATCGCGTGCACCCACGCACACAGCGGACACGTCGACGCAGCGGTGGCTCTGTCCGACCGCACCGGGGCTCCGATCATGCTGCACCCGGACGACCTGGAGCTGTGGCGCCGCAGCTTTCCCAGCCGTGTCCCCGACGAGGAACTCGTCGACGGCCAGGTGATCGATGTCGCCGGAACTGTTCTGACGGTGCGTCACACTCCGGGACACACGCCGGGATCCGTAAGTCTGTACGATCCGGCGCTCCGCAGCGTCTTCACCGGGGACATGCTGCTCTCGCGCGGCCCTGGAGCCATCGGGCCGGAGGACTCCGACTTCCAGGCGATGACCCACTCGATCCGCGAGCGCCTCGTCACCCTGCCCCCCGAGACGGTGGTGTGCCCGGGGCATGGCGACGTCACCACGGTCGGCGAGGTGGGCGAGCAGGTGGAGGACTGGCTCCGCCGCATCACGTGAGAGCGAGAGGCCCAGGAAGCCGAAGACGGCCAGGGTGCCACTGAGCCATTCCAATCCGAGGACGTTGCTTGGCAGTTGGGCTGACAACGTGGTGAAGCCCCTGGTAGATGGTTTTTCGGCCCAGTGAGCCGTCTCCGGTCAGCAGGTGGTGAACCGGTCCTATGCGAAGATCCGTGCACTCGTCGAGCAGCCCATGGCCGCCCTCAAGTCCTGGCAACTCCTCCGCAAGCTCCGGTGCTCGACCACCCGGATCACCTGCCTGTCCAGGCCTGAAGGGTGTCAATATTCCGATCCGGCTGCTGAGCTGGGCGTTTCGCGTGGATGGTGAGGCAGCCGGGGTGACGTGGTGTGGTACTCGTTGAGCAGTCCGCCAAGTACCTGGCGGCGCCTGACCATGGCAGCCGGAAGAGGAATGACGTTCGGGTCGTCGTCAGGGGCACGTAGGCCGAGGCTACGGTGAGCCCGCCCCGCGTCGTAATGCTCGGCGTACTGGTTGAGGACAGTACGCAGGTGCCGTTCGCCGGTGATCAGGAGGCGGTCGGTGCACTCGGTACGGACTGTGCGTATCCATCGTTCGGCGAATGCGTTGGACCGTGGGCTTTGCGGCGGTGCCGGGATGACGGCTGTGCCGTTGCCGGCGAAGACGGCGTCGCACGCGGTGGCGAACTTGCTGTCCCGGTCACGGATGAGGAACCGGAAGCACCCAGCCCTGCCGCCGAGATCCATGAGCAGATTGCGGGCGAGTTGGGTGACCCATGCGCCGGTCGGATGGGCGGTGACGCCCAGGACATGGACACGCCGGGTGGCGATCTCCATGACGAAGAAGACATAGAGACGCTTGAGGAAGACGGTCTCCACGTGCATGAAATCGCAGGCGAGCAGCGTGTGGGCCTGCGAGCGCAGGAAGGAACGCCAGGTCTGCTGCGAGGCGCGCTGCGGCGCGGGCGGTAGACCGGAGCGGCGCAGGACGCGCCGGATCGTGGCGGCGGCGACCCGATGACCGAGCCGCCGCAGCTCACCTTCAATCCTGACGTACCCCCAGGTCGGGTTCTCTCTCGCCAAGCGCTGGATGAGCACGACCGTCTCTTCCGGCAACGGTGGCCGACCGGGTCCGACCGCCGTCTGGCGCCACTTCCAGCGCACCAAACGCCGGTGCCAGGTCAGCAGCGTGCCCGGGGTGACCAGCCGATAGCGGCACAAGGCGGATGGCAGGTGCCTCGCGAGAGCGGAGAGCACGGCACGATCAGCCCACGAAAACCGCGGCCGCTCGACCTGCCGACGAAGCACAGCGACCTCATGACGAAGCACGAGGATCTCGGCATTGTTCGCGGCGGTCGACCGGCCCAGCAAGAGCAAGCAGCCCAGTAGTCGACAGAAGATCAGGTAGAGCAGTCGCAGACCCACAATCACTGATCGTGCCCACACGCAGACGACCGCAAAGCCCCAGGTCAACCACCGTACGGCAATAAAGACACCCTTCAAGGTTCGAGAGCCAGAACTGCACCGGCTCGGGCTCGGTGGCGGGCCATTCGGCCAGCAGCCACCGCTGGGGCAGTTCCGGATCACCGCCGGGCCGGCGGATGCCGCGTCCGGCGGGACGAATACGCAGGGCGACGAACCGCGAGTACATGCGTTTGACACCGCTTTGGCCCTTGCCCGGCCGTGATCCTTCCCGCCAGGACACCGGCCGCGCGGCCGCCCGGCCAGCCGCGATGACGAGGTCTTTCATGGTCCGCGGCGGGTCAGGGTACTGCACTTTGGGCGGCCGGCCGGTGCCCGCGTAGGCGGGCTGGACGGGCCGGGCGTCGGCGGGCTGGGCAGTGTGGCGGCCGGAGACGCCGACCGCGTAGAACAGGCCGCGCTCTTCCAAGCCGCTGCGGAAGCCGGCGGCGTCGCCGTAGCCGGCGTCCGCGACGACCAGGGGAATGTCGATGTCCCACGACCGTGTCTCGTCGATCATGTCCAGGGCCAGCTGCCACTTTTCCACATGCCCCACCTGGGCGGGGATGCCGCAGCGGTCGCGGCGGGCGACCTTGTCCGCATCGGCCTTTGGTGATGCCGGGTCCCAGCCGGTCGGCACGAACAGCCGCCAGCCGATCGCGGCCGAGGCACGATCGGTGGCCAGATGCAGCGACACGCCCACCTGGCAGTTGGTGACCTTGCCCGCAGTGCGCGCACGGCATCACCAGCCTGTTCGCCGCCTTCAATATCGCCGACGGCAGCGTCATATCCGAACTGCACCGCCGCCATCGGGCCATCGAGTTCAAGAAGTTCCTTGTCACGATCGACAAGGCCGTGCCCGCCGGCCTCGACGTCCATCTGGTCTGCGACAATTACGCCACCCACAACACCGCCGAGATCAAGACGTGGCTCGGAAACCACCGCTTCCACGTCCACTTCACCCCCACCGGCTCCTCGTGGATGAACCAGGTCGAGCGGTGGTTCGGCCTGCTGACGGACAAGCTCATCCGCCGCGGCGTGCACACCTCCGTGAAGGCACTGGAGCAAGACATCAGGGCCTGGATCGAGGGATGGAACGAGAACCCCAGGCCCTTCACCTGGACCAAGACCGCCGACGAGATCCTCAACTCCCTCGCCGACTACCTCACCAAGGTCACTCCGCCAGCCACTGAGAACCAGCGAGAGACTTAAGCCCACTATTTCAGGCGCAAGACACTAGGTGTTCTACCCACAGAGGTTGGTGACGGGTCCGTCGCCTGACGAGCTGGGGTAGCGGCGTTGTCGCTCACCGCGCCCCTGGGCCGGACAGCTGTTTCGCTAACTGCGCTGGCGGGGGGCGAGGGAGTGGAGTCCGGTGTCAATGAGTTGGGCTGCGCGTTGGACGTCGGCACTGACCACGTCGTGCAGCTCCTCGAAGGTCCGGGTGCAATTCAGATGCTTGCGGAGCGCCCGGAACTGGATCGGCCACAACGCGAGCAGGGCGGTCGCGGCGATCTGCGGTTCGGGGTCGTCCGGGCTCATCTCGGTGCGCTGGGCCAGAGCCTGGGAGGCTACGGCGACTTGCTGGTCGGCCGTGTCGCGCTGGTAGGCACGCAGGGACGGGGTGGATCTGATCAGCATGCCGAAGCGCAGGAGCATAGCTTTGGCCTCGGTCGGGTCGTTCTGAGAGCTCAGCCATGACGTGATGTTGGCCAGCTCGGTGGAAAGGATCTTCAACGCCGCATCGACCGGCGATAGGTCTGGATCGGTCAGGGTGGTCCGCAGCGAGTTCAACGTCGCCTCGCCCAAGTCGAGGACGAGGGATTCCTTGGTCGGGAAGTAGTTGAACACCGTCTTCTCCGACACTCCGCACGCTTCTGCGATCTCGGCGACCCGTACGGCGTCGAAGCCGCGTTCCATGAACATCTCGGTGGCCGTGTCGGACAGCTGCCGTCGGAGAAGCCGCTTCTTGCGCTCCCGCAGTCCCTCGACGGCGGGTTCCTCGTCGCGCGGCCGCAGGGCCGTCCAATCCACGGTGCGCATGGTCATCACCGAAGCATAGTCCAGCCCCTCGAATATATTCTGTTACTGTAAAGTTCTAGTGACTGAATATTTATGTTGGCCTTGACGCCTGCATGCGAAGGGAGCTCTCCATGAGCGCCATCCACATCGTCCGCGACTACCCGCACCCACCGCGGAAGGTCTGGCGAGCGGTCACCGATCCGGAGCTGATTCCGTTGTGGACGGCCACCGGCGCCGGCGCCCGGCCCGAGGGCTTCGCCACCACGGTCGGCGCCACGTTCACGTTCGTCGCGAAGCCCAAGCCCGGCTGGAGCGGCGTCGTGGTGTGCGAGGTGTTGGAGGTCCGCGAGCCTTCGCTGCTGCGGTACTCGTGGCAGGACGAGAGCGGTGGCGAGGTGACCCAGGTCGCCTACCGGCTCGAACCGCACGGCAGCGGAACACGCTTCACCTACGACCACACCGGCTTCACCGGCGCTGGAGGCTTCTTCATGGCCAAGATCCTTGGCGTCGTCCGCACCAAGATGCTCACCAAGGGCCTGCCCGCAGTGTTGAACGACCTCGACGGCCAAGGCAACCTGCGCCCGGAAAGCCCCCTGAACCCCAAGCGGCCCTAGCAGGCGCGAGAACCCTGCGCCTGCCGAAAAACCCATCCAGCCTGGTGGGAGGCGGTGCGCGGTGTACGGGAGGTCGACCGGCGCAGTCGCCTGGGCGGGCGCTCTCGCGAGGCTGGTGCTCGCGAGAGGCAAAATGATCGACCATGCTGCTGCGACTGGCCTACCTGGGCGTGACGAATGCGTTCGCCATGCTGCGCCTGCTACCGATGGGCGATCGAGACAAGGCTGTCGAGATACTCGCCTTGCGCCATCAGATCGTGGTGCTGGAGCGCCAACTCGGCAAGGAGCGGGCGCGGTTCGCCCCGAGCGATCAGGCCTTTCTGGCGGCGCTGCTGCACCGGCTTCCCATGGACGTGCTCCGCGGGGTGCGGCTGCTGGTGCGTCCGGACACGGTGCTGCGCTGGCATCGCGACCTTCTCGCACGCCGCCATGCTGCCGCCTCGCGGCCCAGGCGCTCGGGACGGCCTCGGACCGTGCACTCCGTGCGGACCCTGGTGCTGCGCCTGGCGCGGGAGAACCCTGGCTGGGGATATCGCCGCCTGCACGGCGAACTGCTCGTCCTGGGCGTGAAGGTGGCCGCTTCCACCGTCTGGGAGATCCTGCAAGAGGCCGGCATCGATCCAGCACCCGAGCGGTCCTCCAGCACCTGGACGGACTTCCTGCGCTCCCAGGCCGACGCCCTGCTGGCCTGCGACTTCTTCGAAACGGTCACCCTATCCGGGGCACGCATGCACGTCTTCGCTGTCATCGAGCACGCAAGCCGACGGATCCGAATCCTCGGTGCCACCGCGCACCCGACCTCTGCGTGGGTGGCACAGGCCGCGAAGAACCTCGCCATGGATCTTGAGGACGTAGGCTGCAGAGCGCGTTACATGATCAGGGACAGGGACGGGAAGTTCCCCGGCCTGCTCGATGCCATTCTGGCGGATGCGGGGATCGAGGTCGTGCTCAGCGGTGTTCAGATGCCGAGGATGAACTCGCTCATGGAACGGTGGGTGCAGACCTGCCGACGGGAACTCCTGGACCGCACCCTGATCTGGAACCACCGACACTTGCTCCACGTCCTGCGCGAGTTCGAGCAGTTCTACAACGCACACCGGCCGCACCAGGGCATCGGGAACGCCAGACCGCTGCACGCCTTACCGACGCCGATCGACGATCCTGAGCAGATCAGCCGTCTCGACATACGACGGCGCGATCGGCTCGGCGGGATCCTCCACGAGTACCAACATGCCGCATGACCTGCACGGATGACATTCTCGGCAAGGGCAGCGCATGACGGTCACCGAGAAGTGTGCGACATCCCGTGGGTTGCTCTGAGCCTCGCTGAGTCCTCGACCTCGTGGCCAGGGGGTTCGTCTTCTCTCCGGCAGTGGTTCGCGGGCTGACGTAACTTCGGGATTCCTGAAGCGTTCTCACCATGTCCGATCGGTTCACGATCGGGCTGAAGGTGAGGGGGCTCGGGTTGGCGCTGGCTGTCGTACGGGACCTGCGCGATGTCCGGCCACCGGTTACAGCGGAAGAGCTGGAGCAGTTCGAGACCGACGTGCTGGCGGGGTTCGTGCTGGCGCGGGCTTCGGCCGGGCTGGCGGACGGCACGATCCGCGGGGACGTCGGGCACCTGGAGCAGATGCGGTCATGGTTCGGCCGGCCGCTGTGGGAGATGGAGCCGCCCGACGCCGACGCGTACTTCGGGAAGGTGCTGCGGGCCTCGCCGAGCGGTACCCGGCTGGGGCGCTCTCAGGCGCTGACCACGTACTTCCTGTTCCTGGAGCTGCGGCACAAGGTCGAGATCCACCGGATAACCGGCCGGGTGATCGAGTGCCCGATCGATGAGATGAACCGGCCGCGCGGGTCGAAGGACGTGGCACTGCGGATTCCGCCGTCTGGGCCGGATGTCAAGACGCTGTTCGCCGTATGGGGCGGCGAGCTGGCGACCTGCCGACAGTTCGCCCCGACCGCCCGGAACTACACCGCCTCCAAGCTGATGTCCCAGGTCGGGCTGCGGGTCAGCGAGGCGTGCAAGCTCGATCTGGCGGACATCAAGTGGGACCTGGGCCGCTTCGGCAAGCTCCACGTCCGCCACGGAAAGGGAGCCCGGGGCTCGGGCCCGCGCGAGCGAATGGTCCCCCTGATCGACGGGGCCGACCGCACTGCGACCTGACCATGCACTGAGCCACAGGCCGGCCTTGCGGCTACTTGTCGTCGGCGTCCTCGGCGCTGTCCGGGTCGCACAGCGGGCGCAGGCCCTGGCCGCGGCCGCCGGCCTTGACGTTGAACAGGCGGCGACCCAGGAAGTTGATGTGCCGGTCCTTGAGTGGGAAGAGGCGGGCGACGTACCCGTCCTTGATGTCGTGGCCCTCGCCGCGGAGCTGGGCGACGGCGGCGCCCAGGTAGCGGGTATTCAGACAGCATCACAGCATTGAGGACCAGACCGAGGACGGCGAGCCACGGTCCCGGCGTAGTTCCGTTTTGATGCCATAAGTCTGATTTACGCATGGATGTTGGTGTCGATTTTGGTCGGGTAGCCCGGGGCATCTCAGCCCCGGGCTACCCGACCCAGCGCCGATGAGATCTTCCCGTGATTGAGGCTGCCCGGTAGGTCGCCAGCAGCTCTTGAGCTGCCGGGCCTGGACTTCCAAGCCCCTTTACGACGCAGGGGTGTTCCAGAACGCCTCCCAGGTAGCCTCGTCGGACACCGCCTCCCAGTGCTCAGCGAGTTGGTCCGGTCCGCTAAAACGCCAGAAACCGGCAACCTTCATCTCCAGGTCCCGGCCGTTGCGGGAGGCGGTCATCGTTTGTTCGACGACGGCCCACTGGTCGTCGGCGCAGTATTCGATGGAGGTGCGTCGTAGCGTTCCGCCGCTGAGCTGCCGTAGAAGCCCGATGTGGCCCTTGAACGCGTCCAAGCCGACGAAGGTGCCGCCGATGGGTCCGTGCCCGGCTGTGTGTGCGACGAAGGGTTCCGTGATTGCTTCCTCGAGCAAGGCTGGGCCCTCGCCGTCCTTCGTCGGGCCGTAGATTCGCTCGAACAGTTTTGCGTGTGGGTGGTCGTTGGTCAGCATGACGTGTTCCTTTGACAGTCGGGCGGTCGGTCATCGGTGTGCAGGGTCGGCGTTGGCTGAGACGTCAGGCGGTTGAGTCCTGCCGGGCAGCGCGTGCCAGGCGGTACCCGGTACTCAGGACAGCGTTGGCAGAGTTCCGCTCTCGGCCAGTTCCTCGGTGAGCAGCGGGTTCGGGTGTTCTGCCTCGAGCCCGCCGCTGCCGTAGGCGCGAGTGATGATTTCGAGCTCATGACCGCTGGGGTCGTTGAAGTACACGCCACGGCCGTCATCAAGCCGGTTGATATTGCCCTCGTCGTGGTGCCTGGGATCCGACCAGTAGGTGAGCCCGCGCTCTTGGACGCGGGTGAAGATCAGGTCGAACTCGTCCTCGGTGACCAGGAAGGCGTAGTGCTGGGCCATGATCTCGCGGTCGGTGCTCATGAAGTCGAACGTGATGTCGGGGGTCACGCGGACCATGACGAAATGGCCGAGCTTCACGGCGGGGTCGAGACCCATGATCTCGGTGAGGAAGTCAGCGGAGGCCTGTGCGTCCCGTGACCAGACGATGTGGTGGTTGAGGAGTGCCATGCCTCTAGTTTCCGCAGCGCGCAGCGGGAGTGCCACCGTTCGCACCCACCTCTGCTGAAACTTCCCTGTACGTCTCGCATAGGCCATAAACTTCAGCGATGGACGTCACAGACCAGCAGATCCTCCAATGTCTCATGCTCGACGGCCGTGCTCCGATGCGACGCATCGCTGAGGTGGTCGGCGTATCCGAGCAGACCGCCGCCCGCCGTTACCGGGCAATGGAGCAGGCCGGGGTACTGCGCGTGCTGGTCCGGGAGACCTTGGCGCGGGCCAATCAACGGCTGTGGCTGCTCCGGCTGCAGTGTCGTCCCGACGCGGCTGCCAAGCTCGGGGCCGTGCTCGCCGCACGCGAGGACGTCGCATGGGTTGCCCTGCATTCCGGCGGCGCGGAGCTGATGTGCACCACCACCCTGCCGGCTAACGCGGCATGCGGCACCGGGGTTCTGCCGAAGCTTTCGAACACTTCAGCGGTCCTCTCGTTCGCGGCGTACTTGGTGCTGCATTCCTATTCGGGTGGGCCCGCCGAATGGTCGGGTTTCGACCGTCCGCTGACCGAGACCCAACAGCGGCGGCTCCTCAACGGACGAGAAGCACAGCCGAGGGCAGTCACCTACGACTCCGCACCCAGCGAGGACCAGATACTGCTGCGCGAGCTGGCCGCCGATGGACGTGCCACGGCCGCTGCCCTGAGCCGCGCACTCGGCTGGCCGGTTTCACGCGTCGCGGCGCACCTGCGCAGCCTCATCGACAGCGGGTCCGTTGATGTAGACGTCGACGTGCTGCTGGAGTCTTTCGGACATACAGCATCGGCGACCCTTCTCATCCAGGTCTCACCCAGCCGAATCGGCGACGTCGGCGAGGCGCTGTCACGTCACCCCCAGACCAGCTGGGTCGCCGCGATCACCGGGTCGGCGAACATCACCGCGGCAGTCACCTGCCATAACTCGCAGGAACTGTTCCAATACGTGACCGGTGACGTTGGTCCCCTGATTGGCGTCATCCATGTCGAAATTCTTCCGGTACTCAACCGTCTCAAACAGGCCGCGACCCGCGTCATCAACGGCCGACTCGAATGAGCCAAGGCGCTGTCGTAGGCGCCGTCGCGGTCGCATCCGTCGGTCAGGCAGAGGTCGGGCGTGCGGGCGGGGCGGATGGTGACCCAGCCGTCGGCGGGAGTCCGGGAGGCGGTGGCCGCAGCAGCCGGTGCGCCTGGACCATCGAAGTCGTCGGGCAGTAACCCCCAGGCGGCCAGAACGAGCAGCGGGACCATGAGCGCAGCCGCGAGCGCGACCGTGCGTCCCTTGGTCCGGCGGTGCCGCGGGGCCGTGGAATCGGTCTGCGGTTGAGTCTCGACTTCGGGACCGGCCTCGGCCCCGGCTTCGGAGCCGGGCGCTGTGGCGGGCACGGCGGCAAGGTGTGCGGCGATCCGGTCTCTGGCGTCCAGCCAGGCGTCGACTCGCTGCCCGTCCCCGCAGGCGCGGACGAACGCGGCCAGCAGATCGGGTCGCGGCAGGCTCGTCCGTCTGAGGATGTCGGCCAGCGTGCTGCGCGCCAGCACGTCCCCGTTTCGGGCGGCCTGCTCCTCCAGTTCGCGATACGTAAGCCCTGAACGCTCCTTGAGCTGCTGCATCGACTCAAGAAAGCCGGCAGCGTCTCGGGCTTCGTACGGCGACAACTCCCCCAGGTTCCCCATGAACGTCATCTTGCTGCGCCTGCGGCAGGAGGGACAACGGCGGAATCCGCCATGCCCGGCTGTCCGGGACACGATTCGGACAACGCCCTGACCAGCCCGGACAATCCGCGTCTGTCCGGCCGGTACAGCTGGTGGCCGTTGCCGCGGCCCGTCGCGGTCAGCGCCGCGCTGTACGAGGCGACGCCAGGCGGGCTGCGTACGGATCTGCTGCGGCTGCTGGAGGTGCCCGAGCGGCGCCGGGTATCGGAGCTGGAGCGGCTGCGCACGGGGCCGATGAGGGTGTCGGGCAAGGCCATGGAGGTGGCGCTGGAGCGCTCGCGGGAGGGGAGGTCCGAGTGCTGGGGGCGGGGCAGGTGGACGCGGCGCGGGTGCCGGCGGCCAGGCTGACGGGGTTGGCCCGGTACGGGGTGGCGTCGAAGGCGCCGACGCTCAAGCGGCTGGAGACCACCCGGCAGACCGCGACGCTGCTGGCCACCGTGCGGCATCTGGAGTCCGCGAGCGTGGATGACGCGCTGGACCTGCTGCACGCGCTGATGGCGACGAAGCTGCTGTCGAAGGCCGAGCGGCTGGGCAACGACGCGAAGCTGAAGACCCTGCCCGCGCTGCGGAAAGCGGCGAAGAAGGTCGCCACGGCGGTCGACGTGCTGATGTCGACGCCGCCGGCCGACGAGGGCGGCGAGATGGTGTCGGTGCCCGACGTATTCCTGCAGGTCGTCGCGGATGTCGTCGGGTTCCCACTTCGCGCCGGCAAGCAGGTGCTGCAGACCGTTAGGGGTGGCGTGGCCCGCCTGCTCGGCCAGCTGCCAGCTGTTCTTCCGGGCCACCGGCGCGAGCAGCCCGCGCACGTAATCACGCATCCTGCGGCGAAGTTCCACTCGCCCGAACCGATGTCCGATAGCGACGAAGAGGTCGTCCAGCTCACGGTCCCACTGCCCGACAGCATGCTCGGTGATCACACGGGATGACTTCCCTCGCCGCTGTCATTACCTGCGACGTTGTCGCACGATCGAGGGGCGGCCTCCATAAGACCGCCCCTGACCAGGCCACGGCCCGCTACACTCCAGCCGCCCAGCGAACCTCGCAGGTCAGACAGCGAAATCCTGCTGGAGTACTAGTACTCCAGTGTGACTTCGTGATCTGGGTGCTTCGGCCGTGTCTGGAGCGGCGGTCGTAGAGGCGCAAGGACGCGCGTTCATGGTCCGTGGAAGCATGACCCGCATGGCTGCTTATGTCATCTCCGAGGTGGAGATTCTGAACCAGACGCTTGCGGACGAGTACAAAAGGTTGGCCGCGGCTTCGATCCATCGCCACGGAGGCCGCTACGTTGTGCGTGGGGCTCAACCGGACCCTGTTGAAGGAGCCTGGTCTCCCGGGCGCCGTCTCGTGATAGTCGAGTTCCCTGACATGGACCGAGCCAAGAAATGGTATGAATCGCCCGAGTACGCAAAGGCACTGAGTCTGCGTCAGGTGGCACTCGACCGGCGACTCCTCTTCGTTGAGGGCCTGCCTGAGTAGCCGTCCAGTCTGATTTTGCGATCTTGCCCCGGACCCCGCTGGGAACGGGTACGGCCACCGCGTGATCATCGGGGGTTGTGTGGACTCCTGAAGATCGTGCGGTGGCCGCAGGCCATAGCGTAGACCCTGCCCGCTGGCAGGCGATGTTCGACCAGGTCATGGCCCGGATCGCGGGCAGGTTCAGGCGAGTTGAGCCCCGGGCTGCGGCCCGCGCTTACCTGCTCGGGCTGTTGTCGGGCGTCGAACGGAAGAACTGCTGGCAGCTGGCCGAGCAGGCGGGCCTTGCGCGGCCCGGGCCAATGCAGCGCCTTCTGCGCTACGCCCGTTGGGACGCCGAGGCGGTCCGCGACGACGTACGTGCCTACGCCGCCGAACGCCTGGGCACCGGTGGCGGCGTCCTCGTCGTCGACGAGACCGGCTTCCTGAAGAAGGGGCGGTCTTCGGCCGGCGTGCAAAGGCAGTACACCGGCACCGCAGGGGCCCGTATTTCAATAACTGTCAGCGACGGGTTTCCGCGGGGGGTGTTCGGGCGTGTAGCTGTTCCAATGTGCGGGCTGGCGATCCGGGTATCGGCGTGATGAGGATCCGGTGCAGGTCCAGGAGCCGTTTTGCGTCCTGGTACTGGATGGACAGGTTGGTGCGGTTGACGCCCAGTAGTTGGGCCAGGAACGTCATGGTCACCGCTCTGCGGCGGCGGAGGATGGCTGCCAGGAGCCGGTGGGTGTGGTCCACGCTGCTGGTCTGTGGGTGGCGGTAGCTGCGCGGGCGGTGGAAGCGTCGCTGGAATGCTGCTTCGGCCAAGGCCTCCCAGAAAAGGCTCCGAGACCGCCACCAGATGCTCGAAGGCGGTTCGTGACATGCCGGTCAGGGCCGGGTCGGTGAGCATCGCGGTCAGGGCCGGGTCGGTCCGGTGTGTCGTTGCCGGCGCGTCTGGCGCTCGCGGTGGAACGGGAGACAGTGTGTAGTTCCAGTCACCGTGGAAGGTGTTGGGTGTGATCGCAAGGGCGTGGAACTCGGCGGGTGTGACGCTGATGCCGAGGTCGTAGCTGCCTGTGTCCAGTTCGGCCCCGATGGTCAGGCCGGTCCTGGTGGTTGTGGCGGCGATGGTCTCGAGGACGACCTGGTAGCTGGTCAGCGGCCGCCCCCGCCAGTTCGCGGTGATGTGGCAGAACATCCGGTGCTCTATCTTGTTCCACTTCGAAGTCCCCGGCGGTAGGTGACAGACCGTGATCTCCAGACCGCTCTCTCTTGCGAAGGTGGCAAGGTTGCTTTTCCAGGTCCAGCGGCGGGGGTCGTTGGAGCCGCCGGAGTCGGCGGTGATCAGGAGCCGGGTGGCATTCGGGTGGTCCGCCCGTCCGCGGTGTTGCCACCAGCGTCGGATGGACTCCACCGCGAACTGGGCGGTGTCGTGGTCGGTGCCGAGGTTGACCCGTCCGCTGTTGTTGGCAATGTCGTAGATCCCGTAGGGGATCGCCATGGGCTGGTCGTTGGTGGTGAACGTGTGGCAGTCCACCTTGATCGCGCTCTTGCCCGGGCGCCAGGTGCGACCAGGACGGTCCCGGTTGCCGAGCCATTCCTTGGCCTTGGTGTCGACCCTGATCACCGGCTGGGCATCGTTGAGGAACGCGGCGGCGGTGGCATTGAGGTGGGTGAACTGGGCATCGCGGTCTGGATGGCTGATGCCCTCTGTTGTCTTCGCGCTTCCCTGCAGGCTGTAGCCCAGGGTATGCAGCAGGTGTCCGACGGTTGAAGCGCTGACCGGGTGGCCCTGTGTGGTGAGGGTCGAGGCCAGGGCCCGTAACGACAGCGTGGTCCACCGCAACGGGGAGACGGGGTCGCCGCGGGTGTGCGGCTCGATCAGCGACTCCAGCGCGGGCAGCAGACCAGGGTCGGTGTCTGTCAGCCGCTTGCGGCCCGCACCTGGAGCCCGGACCCGCAGGGTCGGTGGGGGGCAAGAGGCCAACTCGGCCATGCCTCGCGCGATGGTTGCAGTGCTGGTGCCGGAGACGGCGGCGACCCGGACGATCCCGCCGCGGCCGAGGACCGTCGCCTCACTGGCCAGGTACAACCGACGGCGGCGCTCATCGAGGTGCGGCAGAATCTGATCGAACTTGGCCCGCAGAGCACGAGCAGCAACGCGGCCTGACAGACACGAGGTCATATCTCAGACTCCCACCAACACCCCTCTGCCGAGCACTTATTGAAATACGGGCCCCAGGGCGCATCGAGAACGCGCAGATTGGCGTGTTCCTCGCCCTGGCCACCAGCCGGGGACGGGCCCTGATCGACCGGCGGCTCTACCTCCCGGAACACTCCTGGTCCAATGATCCCGAACGCCGTGACACGGCCGGGATACCCGAGACCGTGCACTTCGCCACCAAGCCCCGTCTGGCCCAGGAGACGATCGAGGCCGCGCTGGACGTCGGGGTCACTGTCCCCTGGGTGACCGGGGACGAAGCCTACGGGCAAGATCCCCAATTGCGCGCCGCTCTTGAGGCGCGCGGCATCGGCTACGTTCTGGCCGTCGCCTGCTCGACCCGGGTGAGAATCAACCACGGCCGCACCCTCATCCGCGCGGACACCATCGCCGGCCGCCTGCCCGCCGCGGCCTGGCAGCGGCACAGTGCCGGAAACGGCGCGAAAGGGCCGCGCTACTACGACTGGGCGTGGATCCACACCGGCACCGGCAGCCACCGGCAGCTGCTCGTCCGACGCAACCGCTCCACCGGCGAACTCGCCTTCTACCTGTGCTGGTCCCCCACCGAAGTGCCCCTGTCCGAGCTCGTCCGTGTCGCCGGTGTCCGCTGGAGCATCGAGGAGTGTTTCCAGGCCGCCAAGGGCCAGGTCGGACTCGACCACTACCAGGTCAGGCACTGGACCTCATGGCACCGGCACATCACGCTCGCCATGCTCGCCCTTGCCTTCCTGACCGCTCTCGCCGCCGACGCGGCCCCCGATCGGCTCGCCAGCACGCACCACCTTGCCCGCAGCCGCGATCCGATCACGCTGACCGTCCCGGAGATCCGCCGCCTGCTCGCCGCCCTCCTCAGCTCCCCGGCCCTGACCGCAGCCAGGCTGCTGCACTGGTCAAACTGGCGCAGACGCCATCAGGCCGCAGCCCGGCGCAGCCACTACCGACGACGGACCACCAGCGAACCCACCGGGTAGATCACGAAACCGCACTGGAGTACTAGTACTCCAGCAGGATTTCGCTGTCTGACCTGCGAGGTTCGCTGGGCGGCTGGAGTGTAGCGGGCCGTGGGGAGACGCGATGCGCGTCGTCGCCCCGTCGTGGCACACCCCGACCGACGAGGACGGGTGGCGGCTGCGTGATGCGACCGGCGGCGCCCAGTCCTACGTCACCGGCCACCCCCGCTACCTCGTGCACCTCTCGCGCCGCTGCCCGGACCACGGCCCGCCATCGGTACGGCGCCCACGGCAGTGGCCCAGCTCGCGCGCGTCCTCACGCAGCTCGCCGACGAGCAGGACGGCCCGCTGGCCACGGTCCGCGGACTCGTCGAGCACACCGCGCACCGGATCGCCCGCCAACCGGGAGTCGCCGGCACCGACACGGCGCACCGCCTGGAACTGATCGCCCGCCGCCTCCACGCCATCCAGCAGGACCTGGACACCACCGCAGGCCACCTGCTCCAGCCCCAGGTCGCCGCCGTACCGCCCGCCGCCCGGCATACCGCCCACCGATCGCCGTAGGAGAAACGTCTCTTTGCCCCTTGCCGACCGCTTCCTGGACATCCGCCGTGACCCGCACTCCGACGAACTCCTCGCCCGCGGCGGTGACTCCGAGGCGCACAGCGTCCTGCAGCGCGCGGGGTTCAGCGCCGTCGTCCGCGTCCACGAGACCTACCACCGCGCCCCCACCGGCCTCACCCAGGACGACGAGACCCCTCTCGCCACCGACGCCGTCGCCCGCCTCCGGGCCGCCGGATACCACGTCGACTGCGACGAGGAATTCGACACCGACGCCCGCCCGGCCAGTCACCTGCCGCTGGGCTCCTCCGTCGCCCACCTCGCCGAGCGGATCCGCCAGGCCACCACCACTCAAGAGGCGGCAGACGCCCTGACCGAGCTGACCGCAGCTCACGACGGCATCCTTGCCGCGCTGGACGACGTCCTCACCGCCACCGCTGACTTCCACGACGGACTCGGCCAGGCGTCCGACCCCTACACCGCCCGGCGACTGCGCTACCTCGCCGACGAGCACCTCCGCGTCATCCGCAGCGACCTCGCCCACACCCGCAACACGCTCGCCGACCGGCACGCCCCGCACCCCGGCCGCAGCACCTGCACCGGGGAGGCTCCCGCCACCGAACGCGAGCGCTCCGCCGTGTGCGCCTGCCGCCCCCGCCGCGCACGCTCCCGGCCCCGCCGCCACCGCTCGCCGCCGGACTGAGCCGCTGACTCCCACCTCGCCCAAGGACACCATGCACGACCACGACACCTCCGACACCTCCGAGCGCCTCGCCTCCTACGCCGACGTCCTCGCCGACGAACTCCCCGGCACCTGGACCGGCATGCACCTCCCGCCGAACGCCAAGGACGACCTCACCGAACTGGCGGACCACATCTGGGACCTGGACCTGGTCGCCGCCTCCCTCGCCGAACACCCGCTCCAGCAGGCAGCCGTCCTGAGCCGCCCCGACGGCGCCCAGCTCATCGTCCTGGACCGGCACGACGAACGCGACGGATACCTCATCGCCGCCGTCGCCCCGCGGGCCCTGCCCGATGAGGCATACCGCGCCGTCCCCGAGCCCAACGGCATCGCCCTGGCGGACGACTCGTTCCTGAGCGCCGAGCAGGTCGCCGACGACCTGCTCGCCCGCTACGACAGCGCACTCGCCCAGGTCCGGCACAACGCCCTGAGTAGCATCCAGCCCTCCCAGCCGGACCGGGTCGTCCTGACCTGGCAGCCAGATGGCAGCGCCGCCACCGCCCCCGTCGGCGACCGCGCCGGCGCCATCCTCGTCGCCAACGGCTTCACCAAGGACCCGCAGAGCGGCATCTACCGCCTCAGCGGCGACGACACCAGGGCGCAGGCCCGCGCCCTGCGAGCGATCGGCCCGCAGCTCAACGCGCTCGCCATCGGCACCGCCCTCCAGCACCCCGCAGGCCGGACCGCGCCCACCTCCGCCCCAGCCTCCACGCCGCCCTCCCCGGCCGGCCCCCGTACGCCGGCCACCAGGGCTCGATGAAGCACACGGAGCCCGACTTCTGAGTGCTGGACCGCCGGGCCTTGGCCCGGCCCTGGGGCGCGGACCGCGCCCCAGGGCCGGGCTGCCCTTCACCTCAGTCCCCCGTGGGCCCCTCGACCAGGGAACGCAGCCGTTTAGTCAAGTCACGGCTGGAAACGTGCTGATACGCCGCTTCGCTGGACGCGATGTCGCTCTGCTCAACCGGGCAGGAATCCCAACCACTCACTGAACCGCTCAGCTTGAACGTATCCACCAACCGCCCTGTCTTGGCTTCGAGCACCCGATAGCTGTATCCCGCCGAGTACACAGGCACGCGGGTGCTGACAGATCCGTCACCACCCAGCTCCTCGTACTCGCATGTGATCAGCTGGCCCCCCACGGATTCCTTCGCCAGAAATTCGCAGACGATCAGCTCCGGATCACTGGAAGAAGCCCATTTGTCAGGCAGCTTCGGCTCGTCATCGGCTTCGGCATCCGACTCCGTGCCCGACTCGTCGAAGTCGGGACCGCCCTTGAACAACGTGACGCTGTGCGTTCCGCCACCGGCGTAGGCAGGCGCCTCCGGATTCCAGGGAAGGACATCGTCAACGTCGAACTGCGTATCGCCACATGCCTGGGCGATCGAGTCGGCGCTCGGCGTCGGGGACGGAGAAGGTGAAGGCGAACGCGAAGCGGTCGCGGGGGATTTCCGAGCCGTGGCGGCCTCCTCGGGAGACTCCTTGTCCGAGTCGTCGGAGGCTCCGGAACACCCTGCCAAGGCCACCAGTATCCCGACGCTCACCACCACCCGCAGCCGACCGCCTCTCGGCCCTCGCGGCATGCCCCACTCCGTCGAGCCCCGTCTGGCCATGTCCCACCTCCGTCACAGACGGTACGGCCCTGCCACGGGACCCCTCCCGAATCGCCGAACCTTTCAAGGCAATCCCGGGCTCCGCTCATGTCGTGAGCGAGCTCGCGTCGGGCTGGGCGCGGAGCGACGACGGCCCGCCCCTGCGTGGGGGGCGGGGGGATCCACCGGCTGCCAACAGAAACCACCTCCGTGCACGACACCTGTCGCGCCGAGCCACCGCCCCAGCACCGACTTGAGCAGCAGCAACTTGACCTGGACGGACACCTACGAATCAGTAGCCGTACAGAAAGGAACCGACCTGGGCGTCGCCATCAGGGGCACCGAGCAGGCGCCGGACATCCTCCAGCGAACCCGCGGCTTCCTCTCCATTGCAGGACCACGCGGGGACTACCACCGGCTTCCCCACGACCTGCCCGTCGAGCAGCAGAGGCTGAAGGCGACCACCGCCTCGCACGCCCTGCTCGCGCCGGTCACAGCGTCCACCTCGACCCCGCCCTGAACACGCTGGCCACGCCGAACGGCGAACGAGACGCGGCCCTGCGCTACCTCACCCGGCTCACCGAGCGGGTCGCAGCCGCCGAGACCAGCGGTAAGGTCGCCGAGGTCCCGACCGAGGTGGCCGCCCCCGTCCCCGGGCTGCCCCTCACCAGGGAAGTCGTCGTCCGGGCCTGGACCGCCGCCAGCGACTTTCAGAGCGCCGCCCACGGCGAGGAAACCGAGCCCATCGCACGGCCGGGGACACCGCCAGCTCCATGAGCCAGGCCGCCCGCGTCATCCTCCGCGCCCGCAACCACGCCGCACGCCCTGCGCAACAGCTGGCCACTTCACCGCTGCCGAGCCACGCCCAGCCCTCGGCCTCCCGCCCCCCTTGAACCCGGAGAGAAACACATGGCCAACCTGGCCGACGAATACGGCACGGACGTCGAGATCTACATCAAGGCCCTGACCACCACCATCCACGCCGACACCCCCACCGGCGCCCCCGCCAAGCTCCACGACCTGCTGGAACAGCTCGGCCTGGAACGCCACGAATACCCCACGAGCGCACCGATCTACACCTGGCACACCGTGCCCGAACACCTCGGTGCCGACGAGCAGAAGCGCCTGGCGACCCGCGCCATCCCCGCCCTGCTCCTGGCCGGGTACGAGGTCAACTGCACGCCCGATGTCTTCGACGAAGCCGCCTACCGGCAGGCCGTGCACGACGCCCGCACCCGAGCACCCCGCCCCGCCGCGCAGCATCCGGCACCGGCCAGCTCCCCCTCGCGCCCCGCACCGTCCCGGCGCACCCCGTAAGACCGCCCCGGCGGCCCCGGCACCCGCCGGGGCCGCCCGCCACAGCGCTCAATCCCCGGAGAAACCCGTAGCACCCCGCACACCCCCACCCATCAGCCACAGGCTCAAGCCCCGACTCGCGACCGCCCTGTTCCGCCGCTACCTGCGCGCCTGCATCCCGACCGCCCCCGACCGCGCCTCCCCGCTGGCCGGCGCCCGCCCGGAGGCCGTCCTCGCCGAGACCCAACGCGTCGGCCACCGCCACCACCACTGACAGTCCTCCTGACCCGGAGGAGCATGCCCCACCCCGCCCCCTACCCGGTGAGACTGGCCGACGAGATCACCCGCCAGCTCGGCCAGCTCGCCGACCACTTCTCTCAGCTCCCCCGTTATCTTCTTCGCGGTCCTGCAGGAGGGCCGCTGGCCTCCGGGCCCGGCATGACTGTTCCCCCCTGTCGAAGGCATGACCTGGGGGGTGGTGTCACCGGGCCCGAGGGGTGCCGTGGGAGACGCTGATGAGAGGTCCGACTACCGCCTGGCCTGGTGCAATGCTTGGCCGATTGCGGGCGGCAGGTCTGCATAACGTGGATGCGCGCGTACGGCGCCATCACCCTGGCCAGCACCGCACGAGCCCTGTGGAGATCCCGTGCACCCACCAGCCCTGCCCAGCACGCAGGACCCGAGCCTGGCCCTCTCCGGCCGCTGGGGCCAGGTCTGCCAACTCTTGGCCGCGAACTCCAACCAGGCCATGCACACCCGGGACATCGCGCGACATCTCGGGCTCCCCACCTCGGGGCGCCCCCTCAGCAGCCTCACCGCGCAACTCTGCTACTGGGCCCGCAACGGCCGACTCATCCGCACCGCGCCGAACACCTACAAGATCACTCTCCCTGATGCCTTGACACCGCCGCTGGGCTCTTGACTTCGTGGCATTGGATGATCGACGCCATCCGTTACCTGGTGGCTGGCGCCTGCCCGGCGGCATGCAGGCCTACAACGCCGACCCCGGCATGGTGAAGAACGCCTTCAATACCGACGTCGGCGGACTGATACGGCTCACCGCCCCGCTGTTCCGGCCGTTCTCGATCACGCCGGACGAAGGCGTGCGGCCCTCCTGCTCCCTCGCCACCGCCTCTCCCGCTCCAGAGCCCAACGGGGGCTACTTCACGAGCGTGTCTGAAAGATCGTGTAAGTCCGTGATGTGGCAGGCTGGCCGTGGCTCTGACCTGGGCCTTTGACCAGCCGGGACGGACGGACATGAACGACAACGAGATCCTGGCCGTCGGACCGGTCGAGGACGAGCTCGTGGATGAGGTCGTCGAGCGGTTGATGGACCGCGCCGACGCCTCGGGTGCTGCCCTGCTGGGTGAAGGCGGGCTGCTGACCGAGGTGACCCGGGCCGTGCTGGAGCGGGCCCTGGACGCGGAGATGACCGACCACCTCGGATACGAGAAACACGATCCCGCGGGCCACGGCTCGGGCAACAGCCGCAACGGCACATCGCGCAAGACGGTGCTGACCGATGCGGGGGCGGTCACACTGGCCGTTCCGAGGGACCGTGACGGGTCGTTCGAACCGCAGTTGGTGCCCAAGCACGCCAGGCGGCTCGCGGGCTTCAACGAGCAGGTCCTGTCGCTGTACGCACGCGGCATGTCGGTGCGCGACATCCGCTCGCACCTGGCCGGCATGTACGGCGTCGAGGTCTCACCGGACTTGATCAGCAAGGTCACCGACGCTGTCACCGATGAGCTCGACGCATGGCGGAACAGACCGCTGGACGCGGTCTGGCCGATCATCTACATCGACGCGCTGTGGGTGAAGATCCGCTCCGGATCCGTGGCCTCCCGGCCGGTCTACCTGGCCGTCGGGGTGGACATGGACGGCTGCAAGGACGTGCTCGGCCTGTGGGCCGGCGACGAGGGCGAAGGCGCCACGACCTGGATGACCGCGCTGTCCGAGCTCCGTAACCGCGGGGTCGAGGACGTGTGCATCGTCGCCTGCGACGGGCTGAAGGGCCTGCCCGACGCGGTCACTGCGACCTGGCCCAAAGCCACCGTTCAGACATGCGTGATCCACTTGATCCGTGCCTCGCTGAGATTCGCCTCCAAACAGCACCACGCAAAGCTGGTCACGGAGTTGAAGGCCATTTACACCGCCCCGACCGAGCAGGCCGCCGAGCAGGCCCTCGCCGACTTCACCGCAGGCGAGCTGGGCCAGCGGTATCCCGCGATCGTGCGGACCTGGCAGGCCGCGTGGAGCGAATTCACCCCCTACCTCGCCTTCCCGCCGGAGATAAGGAAGGTCGTCTACTCGACGAACCTGATCGAGTCGATCAACGCGCGGCTGCGGAAAGCCACCCGCAACCGCGGACACTTCCCCTCCGAGCAGGCCGCGTTGAAGGTGCTCTACCTCGCCATCCGTGAGCAGGTCACCCCCAGAGCGCGCGATGTCAACCACGTCGCGGCACACTGGAAGAAGGCACTGAACCAGTTCTCACTCTTCTTCGAGGACCGGCTCAACCCCAAGTGAAAATCGAGGACTTACACAAAGTTCCGTACACGCCCTACTTCACCGGATCGGGGCCGGTGACGCCGCCTTCACGGCTCGCCCGGGATCCGGCCCTCGCGCGCAGCGTCTACGAGGCGACGGCGTCCCTCTTGGGCGTCGAGCCTCTGCTGTTCAGTGAGTAGGAGAGAGTCCCGGACCCGTTCAGTGGCACTTTGAGTACGTGGGGCCCGTGTCATGGTGGGTGCGGTCCTGTGTTCTGGGTTCCTGCGGGTTTGGTCGTTCGCGTCGGTCACGGGTGACGTGTCGTTGGATCCTGGGGCGGCGGTTGGTGAGGAGTAGTCCGGCCAGGGCGATGGCTGAGAGCGCGAGGACGGACCACATGTAGTGGTGGGCGGTGGGCATGAGCCCTCCGCCGTGGACGACGAGTATTCCGGCGATGACCGAGGGCAGTCCCATGCCGAGGTAGCTCACGATGTAGAGGACGGATAGGAGACCGGCCCGTTCGCGCGGTGCCGCGCGGGAGACGACGGTGCGTAGGCCGCCCTGGAATCCGGCGCCGAAGCCCAGTCCGGCGATGATGGTGCTGCCGAAGAATCCTGGTGCTGACTCCTTGTCGATGGCGGTCAGCGCGGCGAGTGTGGCCGCTGTGAGCAGGGCGATGCCGAGCATCACGGCCTTGTGTGGCGGGGTACGGCCGAGGATGGCGGCTGACAGTGTCCCGGCGACCGTCAGCAGGAAGAGTCCGAGTGCGGCGACCACTGTGGAGTGGGAGCCGGACAGTTGTCGGGCGAGTGCGGGACCGAGTGAGCCGTAGAAGCCGGCGAGTGCCCATGTGGCGAACAGGATCGGTGCCGCGGCCAGCACGGGGCCCCACAGGCCGGTCGGCACGGCCATTCTGGGAACCAGGGCGGCGCGTAGGCCCGGCGTGCGGTGAACGGTTTCCGGCATCCGCAGCACGGCTGTGCCTTGGACGACGAAGACACCGATGAGGACCAGGTACACCAGGTGTGTGGGTGCGGGAGCGTACTGGACCAGCCATCCGGACAGCAGAGCGCCGGTGCCGGTGCCGATGCCCGGTGCGGCGGCGTTGGTGACGGCACCGCGGTGCCGGTCGATGTCCATCATCGCCGCGCCCAGCGCGCTGACGGCGCCGCCGGTGGAAATTCCCTGGAGTACTCGTCCGAGCAGCAGTGCGTCCACGCCCTGCGCGGTGGCGAGGATGGCCGTTGCGGTGATCTGCAGGGCGAGCGCGGCCAGTAGCACTGGCCGTCGGCCGAGGTGCTCGGAGACCCGTCCGAACACGAGCAGGGACACTAGTACGGCAATCGCGTAGACGCCGAAGACGACGGTTGTGGTGATCGGTGAGAAGTGCCAGGCGTCCGCGTACGTGGCGTACAAGGGCGTCGGCGCACTGGAGGCGGCCAGCAGGGAAATGACGATGGAGCCCAGCAGCACCAGACCACCGAGACCGGGACGCGGGGTGGGAACAGCGCTCCCGCCGGGTCGCGATGACCCTTCCGTCACGGAACACGCGGTGTCCGTCATGTCATCTGTCGCGTCGGAGGGCGGCGCGGGCGTCGGCCGTGAAGCGGATCCGGTCATGACTCAAGCGTTGCCGCACCGCCCGGCCGCCACGAGTGGCAAGAGTGCCCACTTTCGTTAGGATGTTGCCATGCCATTCACCGAGTGGCCGTACTGG
Organism: Streptomyces violaceusniger Tu 4113; assembly: GCF_000147815.2. Taxonomy (NCBI): domain Bacteria; kingdom Bacillati; phylum Actinomycetota; class Actinomycetes; order Kitasatosporales; family Streptomycetaceae; genus Streptomyces; species Streptomyces violaceusniger. The sequence goes on from NC_015957.1 coordinate 7,328,620, forward strand.
CGCTGGAGGGAATGGCTCCCATCGACCTGGCCACCCCCCTGCAGATCTTCGCGCCGCGCCCCCGAAGACCCCCTATGAGATCTCCGTGTGCGGACCGGACAGCCCCGTCCCCACCGCCAGGGGCTTCGCGATGGCCGTCACGAGCGGACTGGAAGCCGTCGACACCGCCGATACGCTGATCGTGCCGGGATTCGACCCGGGAGGACTCCTGCAGCCGTTCCCGCGGGAGGTGCTCGACGTGCTGGTCACGGCCCACGACCGAGGTCGGCCCGTGGTGTCCATCAGCACCGGCGCCTTCGTGCTGGCCGCGACCGGCCTGCTCGACGGACTGCACGCCACCACGCACTGGCAGTACACCGACGCACTGGAACGGGAACACCCCGCCATACACGTGGAGCGTGACGTGCTCTACGTCGACGAGGGAGGCATCCTGACCTCGGCCGGGGTGTGCTGCGGCATCGACCTGTGCCTGCACATCGTGCGCCGCGACTTGGGCGCCGTGGTGGCCAACCAGATCGCCCGGGTCATCGTCGCCGCTCCTCACCGCGAGGGGGCCAGGCCCAGTACGTTCCCGCGCCGGTCGCGGACAGCGGTGACACGGCACTGGCCGACACCCGGGCCTGGGCGCTGGAACGCCTGGGAGAGGCGCTCACGGTGACCCAATTGGCCCGACACGCCGGTATGTCCGAGCGTTCCTTCATGCGCCGGTTCGCCGCGGAGACGGGCACGACACCACGCAGTGGCTGGTGGGCGCACGACTCGGGCTGGCACGCGAACTGCTGGAGACCACTGACCACTCGATCGACATGGTGGCCCGGGACTCGGGCTTGGGCACCGCTTCCAACCTGCGGCTGCGCTTCCGGCGCGCGCTCAACACCACGCCGACCGCCTCCGCACGGGTGAACAAACACGTGAAGCCTCTGGTGGCACGGATCACCTTCGTCGTGAACCCGTCTACCAGAGGCTTCACTCGTCTGTCAGGCCGACTTCCGTGGACGCCGCAGGTTGGAAGGGGCTCACTGTCAGGATGGACCTGTGGGAGTTCGAGGATGAGATGCCCTCGGGCTACCGGCCATCCTGGTTGCGGGTCGGCGCCGTCCAGGTCTTCCCGAATTCGAGCACGGCTACTCGCGCGGCGTCGCCCAGGTCGGCGGCGAGTTGGGCCGGTGTGTAGTGGACCGGGATCACGGTGGACACGCCCAGCCAGCGTGCTGCGATCGCGGCTTCGGCGGGCGGCAGCTCGGTTATGCGTACCGGTCCGAGCCGGATGCCGCCGATGCCCAATACCGCCACATCCGGCTTGTAGATCTCGCCCCAAGTACGTGCCTGTTCGGACAGTGAGAAGTCGCCTCCGCACAGGGTCCGGCTCCCACCTTGTGTGGGTGACCATGAAGCTCTGGGGCTGGTCGGCCACGAACTGTCCGTCGATGCGCATGCTTGACTCGTGCTGGGCGGGCAGAGACTTGATGGTCACGTCCCGGAAGTGGAACTCGACCCCGGAAACCGTGAGCGCGAGCCGCTCGGCCGGGATGCCGGCTTGTACCGCGGCCTGGTAGGTCGCCGTTCCGCTGACCAGGATCGCCTTCCGGCCTGCGTGATCTCCAGAGCCTGGCCGCGGTGGTCGTAGCCGGCGTGAGTGACAGCGATGATGTCCGCGTCGGCCAACTCGGCGGGTTGGACCTGGCTTTCCGGGAGACCGCTGTGGAATCCTTCGCTGCCGGAAAGATAGGGATCGACCAGCAGCCGGGTGCCGTGTTCGGTGATGATCTCATACGAGGCCTAGCCGAGCCGACGGATGGTCAGCGACCGTTCCGGCGTGTCGGGCGAGCCGCCGTTGAACCGTTGCGTGATGAAGGCACTCACCCGCTGGGTCAGGTCGGCACTGGATTCGAGACCCATTACCGGAAAGCCGTGCGGCATGTCCTGGTAGATCTCGAGGTTGACATCGACTCCGGCCGAGTCTGCCTTCTCGGCGAAGCGGGTTGCGTCGTCGCGTAGCAGTTCCGCGTCGCCGCAACCGATCAGCAGCGGTGGCAGGCCCTCGGTGGTGCCGGCCAGCGGCGATTGCGGCGCTCCCGCGGGATGGGCGCCGGCGAGGTACGTGTCCCGGATCTGGTGCAGCTCCTCCATGCTGACGATGTCGGTACCCGCGTTGCTGGTCAGCGATGTGCCGCTGAGGGTGAAGTCGGTGATCGGGCACAGCGCGACCGCGCACGCCGGTATGGGGTCACCGGACTCGCGCAGGCGCTGCAGGGCGGACAGAGCGAGTGTGGCGCCCGCCGAGTGGCCGACCAGCGCGATCTGGTCCGCCGGAAAGCCTTGTGCCAGCAGCGCGCGGTAGACGGACAGGACGTCGTCCAGCGCAGCCGGGTACGGGTGCTGTGGGGCGAGCCGGTAGTGTGTCAGCAGCACCGGAAGGCCGCTCGCCGCAGACAGCGGCCCGGCATAGATGTCGGCGGGTTCGTCATGTTGAAACCTTCGGCCGTGCAAGTAGAGCACTACTCCGGCGTTACCCGTGCCGGGGGCGCACACCCACTCGTTGGCCAGGTCCCCGATTTGCCATGGCTCGGTGGCGAAGCCGACCGCCGACCGGTCGAAATGGCTGAGCAGTGCGGCTCCGGTGTCTGCCTTGCCGCGTAGTGCGGTGAGCGCGTCGGCGACGGCCTCCAGGTCTCGCTCGGTTGCCGGGTGAGCAGTGGTTCGCATCGTGCCCCTCTCATCGTGGTCTTCAAGTCTGGCGTGCCTGCATCCGCCATGACCTACAAGTAGGCTGCTGCCTCCGAGAACCGATCAGGTGGCTGAAGCTGCTCGCCCAGCCACAGGGCCCGGATGCAGACCATCCTCGGGGCGTGACTCCATACTTCTTCGAATCCCATCGATCGACGTTCTCCACGGTCAAACTGCGCTCGAAGGTCACCGGCGGCGTCCGCAGCCCGGCCGCCGCACTCGCGATAGTGTTCAAGCTCGTCGGGTCGGTGCGGTTCTTTCATGATCGTCGTGTTCTCATCGGCTCGCGAAGTTCCACTGCTTCAGGGGCAGATCTGTAGGGCGAAACCGTCCCCCTTGGCGCCGCTGTCCAGGATCGCCTTCCCCTGCGAGGCAACTGCTGAAGTATCCGGTGGTCTTCCTCATCGACTTCGCCGTTCACCGAGGCGGTGGCACCCTTCGGACAACAGTGTTGGTCCGGGCGCGGGGGTATCCGCGCATGCTGCATCGCAGCGGCTCCTCGTGGTTCGTAGGAGGCGCGGTGCCGACTTCTCGTGCGAAGCCGTCGGCACTGCGCCGATGTGAATCCGCCGCTCAGGGCGGGCGCGGGTCACAGGAGTCGGTAGCTCCCGGATGCCCGGCGCACCGGAAGCCACCACATGCCCGCTTGTGAGTCCCGGGAGCACGGCCGCGGTCACAGGACCCGTGAACTGTAAGGCGCTTGCCGGGAGGGCTGCTTGGCGCGCCCTGCCCGTGCTGCCGCTTCGGCGAGCCGGCGGACCGCTTCGGCGAGCGTGGCGGGGGGGAGGACGAAGGGCAGCCGTAGCTGCCTGTCATGCGTTCCCGTGATGGTGAATCGAGGCCCTGCGACGATGCGTACACCGAGATCGAGCGCCAGCCTGGCGAGGTCGGTGCTGGAGATTCCGCCGAGGTCCACCCATACCGAGAGACCGCCCCGTGGCCTCTGGTGCCGCCAGCCGACTGCATCCAGTGCTTCGAGTAGCGCGTCCCGACGAGTGGCGACCATCCTCCGCCGCGCGGGCATCAACCGGTCGGCGTGGTTGAGTAGATGCCGAGCGGCGAGCTGGTCGACCACCGCGGGACCGAGATCCAGGCTCGTGCGGACCGCCGTGATCCGCCTGATGAGACCGACCGGCCCGCGGATCCAGCCCACCCGCAGCCCGGGCCAGAAACTCTTGCTCGTCGACCCCAGCGTCACCACTGTCCGCCCCGTCAGTGCCGCAGTCGGTGTACCGGTGACGGCCTGGTGGGGGAAGTCCACCAGGGTTTCGTCACAGACCACGAGCGTCGAGTGCGGCAAGGCGGCGAGTACCGCACCACGTTCGGCGTCCGAGGCCCAGTGTCCGGTGGGATTGTGGCCGTCGAAGGTCAGGTGCGCCACGGCGGTGCGTTCGCCGCTCAGCTGTGAGACGTCCCAGCCGTCCTCGTCGACCGGCAGCGGGACGGGGCGCAAACGATGGGCGAGTACCGCGTCGATGACCGAGGGATAGGTCGGTTGCTCCACGAGGATCCTGTCGCCGGGGGAGGCCACGGCACGCAACAGCAGGTTCCAGCCGTGCAGGGAGCCAGAGGTGACCAGCACCTGCTCACTGCCGGTGGGCAGGCCACGCCGGGTATAGCGGTCGGCGATCGTCGCGCGCAGCTCGTCGAGTCCGGACGGGTGTATCCCGGTGCCGGTCAGAAAGGGGAACAGGTGTGAGGCGGCGTGTCGTACGGCCTCGTCCACGGAGCCCTCGGCCGGCAACAGGGCTGCGCTCAGGTCGATGGCACCCCCTCGACGCGCGGGACCGTCCGAGTCCGCGGACGGACGGCGGGACGGAAGCACGATCCAGGTGCCGTCGCCCGGCCGGCTGCGCAGCAGCCCCTCCCCGCGCAGCACATCGAACGCACTGGTCACCGTGGCCCGGGACAGCCCCAGGCTCTCCGCCAGTGACCGCTCCGACGGCAGCCGCGCCTCCGGCAGGAGCCGCCCGTCGAGGACGAGAGCTCGTAGGCCCTCCGCCAAGCCGCGTGCCAGGGGCCGCTGCGCCAGGAAAGGCATGAGCCAGCCCACGAGACGATCGGACGCCACCATCAGGCCACTCCTTTTCGAATGGCCTTCGCAGTGCCAGGCCAATTAGACCAAAGTCGGCGTACGAACTTCCCGGAACCAAGGAGTGATGCGCCGATGCGCCTGCCGGCCTTCCTGCTGGAGAACTGGATCGACCGGTACCGCCCCCACTGCCGGTACAACATCGCCAGCTCCGATATCGAGGGACTCGCTCTTGATGAACTCCTGTCCCTGTGCGACAGGGAAACCCGGACGCTGTGGAACTCGCTCACGCTGGGGTACTCACACTCCCTCGGGCATCCGCTGCTGCGCGCCGAGATCGCCGGGCTCTACCGCGGCGTCGAGCCGGAAGACGTCCATGCTTTCGCCGGCACGACCGAAGCCGTTTTCGCCGCGGTCAGCGCGGCCCTGAGCCCTGGCGACCACGCCGTGGTCATCGGCCCGACCTACCAGCTGCTGACCGGTCTGCCTGCGGCCGTCGGCGCCGACGTCGACCTCGTCGAGCTCACAGGCCGGGACGGGTGGGCGCTGGATGTGGACCGGGTGCGGTCCGTGTGCCGCCCCGGCACCCGGCTGCTGGTCCTCAACGCGCCCAACAATCCGACCGGCGCCCTGCCGTCGCCTGATCAGGTCCGCGCGCTCGCCGGCCTCGCCGAGTCGTTGGGCGCGCGCTTGCTGGTGGACGAGGTCTACCGCGGGCTCGAAGCACCTGAGGCCGCTCCGCCCTCCGGGGTCGAGCTCGGCCCGCACGTCGTCACCGTCAGCGGGGTCTCGAAGGTGTACGGACTCGCCGGCCTGCGGATCGGCTGGGTCGCCAGTACCGATGTGGACTACCGGGAAAGCCTGCGCGAGTTCCGCTACTGGACCACGTTGAACAACAGCCTGCCCAGCGAGATCCTCGCCATCGTCGCCCTGCGGGCCCGCGCCACGCTCCTCGGTCGGGCGCGCGGCATCGTCACGGCCAACCGCGCGCTTCTGGAGGACTTCCTCGCGCAGCACTCCGACTGGTTCGACTGGGTGCCCACCCGGGCGGGGACCACTGCCTACCCGAGGCTCCTGCACGACGACGCCCGGTGTGCGGCCGAGACCCTCGCCACCCGCCACGGTGTCTTCGTCGTTCCGTCCTCCGTCATACCCGGTGCGGGGGAACACCTTCGCATCGGCCTCGGCCGGACCGGACTGTCCGAAGGGCTCGATGCGCTCGGCGACGCCCTGGCGTCCGCGACGCCGGGAGAGCTGTCCGCGAAGGGAACGCCGTAGACCACGATCGGCCGAGGCCCGCCCTGCCACGCCCGAAGCGCGGAGGATAAAGGCCCTGCTCCGAGCGAGGCGGTCACGGCGGACGCCGAACGCAGCCACATCACCCCGCGCCGGCCCGCGCGGATGTTGCTCCCCTGGCGAACGGGCCTCTGGTTGGGGCACGCCCCACTGCCGTGCGCCGCTCGTCCGCACGCCCAGCGGCGACCTGGCCCCGCACCACGGGCCCGTAGCCGACGGTTTCGCCCGTAGGCTTGTGGAGCAGCAGGCGGGCGGCGCCGGCGTCCCGGTACACCGCCTCCAGCGACCGATCCTGCTCGACGTCCCGCTCACGGCCGCGACCTCTTGCGCCTTCATTGGCTTCCTGATTCCGAGCAGGCGGTTCAGTCGAGTCGGATGTGGTCGCCGTCAGCGGGCTGCGCCGCATGGCAGCACGCCGGGACGCCCGGGGTGGGGTACGCGGCTGTCAGAAGATCGCCAGCGGATTGACCGGGACGCCGGTCAATCCGTGGATGCGCGGGGGCGCCACCGTGAGCAGGAAGGCGTAGCGGTGCGACTCCGCGCAGACGGCGGCCAGTTCCTCCAGCTCCGCGACGTCGATCAGGGGCATGCCCAGCAGCGGAAGGGCGACGCGGTGCAGCGGTCCGGGGACGGCGGGATCAAACGGCGGGTGGGCGTCGCCAAGGTCGCCTGCGTACAGGGACACGCCACGCCGGTGCATCCAGCGCACCGCGTCCAGACCGATGCCCGGCATCGGCCGCTCGGGGTCGATGGTGTAGGCCCACCCGCAGCGCACCACGAGGGCGTCCCCGGACTCCAGCTGTATGCCCTGGCGGGCCTCTGCCGCCTCGAAGTCCTCCGGGGTGATCGGGTGCCCCGTGGGCAGTGGGCCGTCGAAGGCCAGGTCGAGCAGGACACCCCGGGTGGCGATCCCGGCGGCGAACGCCGTCGTGGAACCGTGCCGCACGCCGGCCGGTGTCACGCTCTCTTCGAGGGGACGCCCCGGGTAGATCCGGCCGTCCCGGATCTGGTGCCCCAGGGCGTCGAGGTGGGTCGAGTGCACGTGATGGTTGGTCACCAGGATCATGTCCGCCGTCGCGGGCGCGCCACCGGTGTACTGCATGAGCTGCTGGACCGGTGAGATGTCACCGGTGGTGGGCGCGAAGGGCCCGCTGACCAGCGGTGCCGGGCGGATCGGCCGGGCCAGCGAGACCGCTCGTCCGGTACGGACCTCCGCGGCGCCCCGGGCCCGGGCTTCCTCGGTGATCAGGTTGAGCGTGCCCAGCTCGTCGTCCGCGCCCCATCGGCCCCAATTGCTCGGCAGTTCCTGCTTATCGGCCATTTCCCGTGATGTCCTTCCTCGGCCCCGTACTCATGGTGGTGAACCCACTGGGAAAGGCTGGCCGCTCTCCCTCTGGCGAATTCCTGACGGCGTCGGCAACCGACTGCAGGGCGGCGGGCTCAGGGAGCAGACACCTCGCGGGTTGGCCCGGTCCTGTCCTCAGCTTGGCGGCGGCCGCCTGACCAGGCGAGTGGGAGAATTTCCAGGCTTCGAAAGAATCTTGCCACGGCTGGTCTCATGCTGGGAGGTTCCGCTCCGAGGCTGCCTTCGCCTCCTTCGCCGGCGTCGCCCCGATCCCGGCCTCCTCCGGCCTCACGAACAAGCATCGCCTCAACCGCAGTGGTGACCGTCAGCTCAACCGGGCTTTCCACACCATCACCCTGATCAGGATGCGGCTGGACCCGGCCACGAAGGAGTACGTCGCCCGCCGCGTCAGCGAGGGAAAGACCTCCCGCGACGCCCAGCGCTGTCTCAAGCGAGCCATCTGCCGACAGCTCTTCAAGCTTCTCGAACACAGGAGCCATCCGATCGTGGAACATCGCTCTCAAGCGGCTTGACACGACATAGCGGCCTCGGGGGTAGCCGTCAGCTCACGCTTGGCACGCTATTTTCGCGCCCGAGACCCTCACTCGACCGTCTTGCTACTGCGCCGCAGAGCCCGATACGGCGCTCATGCCCTGGGAGTGCCCCGTCTGCCGGCGGACATCAAGGGGCTTTGCCTCACCTTGGCCCAGCAGGCACCTTGTGGCCGGAACACCCGAGCGTCGGCCGCCTGCGGAAACACGCCGACCAAGGTCATCAGCCCACAGCTCCCTCCTGTCGCGTGGGGAGCACGACGACGTGCTCCCACCCCGAAAGGGGGTCGAGAGCCGACAAGGGGTCCTTATGCCTCTCGATGCCGAGAGCATCCATAGCGGTGGGGTGACCTCGGTAGCCTGTGGTTGACAACGGCGCATAGGAGCGCAGTACGGCGCTGCAGGTCGACCGGATCGGGTGACGGACAAACCGGGCGGCGTTGACACGTCTGCGAGTTGGGAGCACGAGGGCTCCCAGAGGGCTCCCCATTGCTCCCAGCCGGGAAACGGTTAAGGCCGCTTCCGCTACCCGCGGAAACGGCCTTCGACCTGCGAAAACGCTGGTCGGCACGACAGGATTTGAACCTGCGACCCCTTGACCCCCAGCGGTACGGCAACTCTCCGCGACGATCCGTACCGCACCGTAGCGCTCGGTTCAGGAGCGTACCGCGCCCTTGCGCGCCTACGGAGAACACGGCAATCAGCCACTCCTCCATAGCAACAGCCACGCCATGCGACGGCTTGCGGAGCGGACAAGAGTCTCTCACGGCTACCGCGCCCGCACGGTAGGGTACGACGAGCAACCCTGCACAGGAGGTCATCGTGAGTGCGCAGCCAGACGGCCCGTATGGACCCCTGATCCCCATGCCCGACCTCACCCCTGACGCACTGCGCACGGCTGTCGCCCGGATCGCTCCCAGCAGAGTCCCTGCGCTCACTCAGCACCTGTTCGAGGCGACTACAAACGCACAGCAGACACAGAGCCTCGCACCCCTGCGGGCTTTCGTCCACTCATGGGCCGTGTTCGTCGCCATCGAGCGGCACCCGGAACGCGCCGCCCGCCTCCGTGAACTCGAGCAGATCGTCGATATGGCCGAACAGGACCCGACGACGGCCATCCATGAAATTCAGCAGATCCGTAAGGCCGCGGAGGCCGAGGCGGGGCTGTGACCGACTGGACCTGGGAGTACAACCCGAGTGAGGAGTACGTCGCCGACGGACTTGCGCCAGGTGTCGTAGCAGAGGTCGAGCGACTGGCGACCGAACTCGCCGCGCTTGGAGTCGACGCGGCAAAGGTGGGGCGGCCCTTCGACCGAGAAGGCGGACTCCGAGAATTCGACATTCTCGGCGGACGCGGCTTCATCAGCTTCCTCTCAGCACCACGCCATCACTGCATCTATATCTGCAACATCACCTGGTACGGATGACGTTGCTCCCCTTCCAGCGCCGTTGTTGAGGCCGCCGAGGATCCAGGTGGGCTCGATGCCTCGGGTGTGCAGTTCATGCAACCGTGCTTGCCGAGCATGCCATCAGCCCGGATCGGAGCGGGTGCACCGAGTCCCGACGGTCGTCGGCCACAGTCGCTCGTGCAGACACTCTGGCGTGGCCGGTGGTCCACGCGAGATGAAAATCGATCGCGCTGCTGCGACTGACATTGTGCCATTCGAACCCTACGGGCTCAACGAGCCCATCGAAGGGGGCCAACTTTGGGAGACCGACAGTGGTCCACTTTTGAGGTTTCGCCGACACCCGCCGATCTCGCTCTCGCCTCAGTCCCACGACCGGTGATCCTCAGCCCTTCCCGCTGAGCCGGCTGGCAACGACGACGTCTCGAGTTTCCCGCGTGAATCCGCCGACCTGCCCGGAGGAAGCGGGTTCACGGAGGAGCATCGGATTTTGCCCGAACTCTCCCAACCTGTCTTCAGCTCGCCTATGGATCGTGTCCGACACTTTCAGGTCGAAGCACGCGCTCAAGCTCTGTGTCGTATGCCGCCAGCCGGTGGGCAAGAAGAAACGCGTCTTCGCCACGGGGGGACAGCCGGTGCACCGTACCCGCCAATCGCCCACGGACCGCTCGGCGACCCGTTCAGCGGCTCCGCCCGGCCTCATCCGGGCACCGAAAGATATCAGCCGCGCCAAACTCCTCAAAAGGATCGAAGCGCTGCGGAAGCTCAATGCGAAAATGAAGCCGGGCGCCGCGAAAGCGCAGTCCGCCGACCGTCCCAAGCCGCCGACAGCGCTACACCTCGGCAAACGGCCAAACCCCTCACCCCAGCCGTACTATGGCGTGGACATGAAGTTCACCGACGGCCGGTGGGTACAGATGCACCCTGACTCCGAATAGTGGCTGCCCGCTATGCCGGCCCGGTCCGAGGCACGCCCGTAGTGAGCGCCGGGCCAAGCGGCCCAGCACTCACTACGCCTCGTAGGCCGCGAGGATGTGGCGGGCGTGAGCGCCACTCGACCTGTGCCGTTCAGAAACCCATCGCGGCTTGTCAGGCCGCGTATCTGTACTCGTTGATCAGGCCACCGAGGACACGAGTCCGGCGTAGCCGCCGCGTGGTGTTCAGGTCGGAGAGCGGTGCAGTCTGGTGTTCGGCGAGAGGAGGGCGTTGCGCCCGCGCCTGATGTGGTCGATGCCCGTTGTAGTGCCGCGCGTAGCTCTCAAGAACGTGTCGAGCATGGGCCTCGTTCCAGACCAGCACGTGGTCGAAGGCCTCGCGTCGTAGCGTCCCGATGACTCTCTCGCAGTGCGCGTTCATCCGCGGGGCCCGTGGGGCGGTCGTTACGGTTTCGATGTCCTCGGCCTGGAAGACTGCGTCGAAGGACTCGGTGTATTTGCCATCCCGGTCGCGGATCAAAAAAACGCAGAGACTCCAGACGCACGCCCATTTCGACAGCGAGGTTGCGGGCCTGCTGCACCGTCCACGCTGCGGTCGGATATGCGGTCGCCCCAGAGATGTGCAGGCGGCGCGTGCCGTGCTCCAGGAAGATCAGCGCGTACACCCGGCGAAGGTCCACCAGATCGATGTGCACGAAGTCGCAGGCGATGATGGACACGGCCTGCGCCGTCAGAAACTCACGCCACGTCGGTCCGCAACGGCGGGGAGCCGGACCGATACCGGCCGCCGTTAAGATCTCCCAGACCGTCGAGGCGCCGAGCCGATACCCCAGCCGCGCGAGCTCGCCCTGAATCCTGCGGCAACCCCAGCGCGGGTTCTCCCGCGCCAACCGCACCACCAACTCCTTCACCGCCGTCGCCGTCGTCGGCCGACCCGGCTTCCCCCGGTGATCGCTGTAGTCCCATCTGCGCGCGACAAGCCTTCGGTGCCAGCCAAGCAACGTTCCAGGTGTCACGGGAAACACCTGCGCCCAACGCCACCGGGGTATCAGCGAGGACAGCGCCGCGAACCAGAGCCGGTCCGCCGGCTCGTACCGGACCGGGTCCGCACATTGCCTGCGCAGCACCGCATTCTCGTGACGGAGCACCAACAGTTCAGCATCCCTGGCCGCTTGCCGAGCAACAGCACTGCCGGGACCGACAACAGCTTCCGCGTCACCCGATACACCAGCGAAACGATCATCTCGGCAGGATCCCAGCACCCCAGCAGAACCCGCCAGACACCCCCAGTGATCTGCAGCGACGCATTTCTGAACGGCACACGGTCTTCACCGCGCATCGTGAGGTCAGAGGCTCATGTCGATGACGAGCTTGCCCGACGCGTGGTGCGACTCGACGAGTGCCAGCGCTTCCCCCGCCCGCGCGAGCGGATAGGTCGCCGTGATGTTCGGATCGAGCCGACCGGTGACCATCAGCGCGGCGACGCGCTCAAGGCCGCTCCGGTCGAGGCGGCGATGGACGAACACGCCGCCGAGTTCGGGCACCGACAGGTCCCCGACGGAGACGAGCGCGTCCGGCTTCGCCGCCAGCGGGGCGACGCCGCGCAAGGAGTCACCCCCGACGGTGTCCACCACGGCGTCGAGGGGGCTTCCCCCGAAGCGTGGACACCGTTTGCTATGCGGTAGCGGCCAGCGTAATTGATAGCTGTTCGAAGGCGATCGGGCTGATGTAGCCAAGCCCCGAGTGCCTGCGCCGCGTGTTGTAGCGGGTGACCCACCGGAACACTGCGAGACGGGCCTCACGCGCCCCTGACCAGCGTTTCTTCCCTTGCAGGGTCTCTCTTTTCAGGGTTGCGTTGAAGCTCTCCGCGGCGGCGTTGTCCGCGCTGGTGCCGACCGCGCCGCGCGAGCGGATCACTCCTAGCGGTGGTTTGTTGACGTCGGGTCGGGATCGCAGTAGGAGGATGAGCAGGGGTGTGTGATGACCGCTCGTCGTTCGTGTCCGCCGGCTCCGGGACCGCTGGAGCAGTACGCCGCCGGCTTCGATGATCTGTTCGACTCGCTGGCTCAGCGTCGGGGTTTTCGTCAGTACCTCACGGGGTTGCTGGCGCCGCGGGAACGGAACAAAACGCTGACATGCCTGGCCGGGGCCGAGCCGGCAGCGGGAGCCCAGCACCCCGCAGTGCAGCGGCTGCAGTTCTTCCTCTCCGAATCCCCCTGGGAGCACGAGCGGATCAACGCCCGTCGTCTTGAGCGGTTACTGGATGATCCGCGCACCGCTCCGCATGCCGGTGGGGTGCTGGTCATCGACGACTCCGGTGACCGTAAGGACGGGACCGCGACCGCCAACGTGGGCCGGCAGTGGCTGGGCCGATACGGCAAGACCGACAACGGGGTCGTCACGGTCACTACATTGTGGGCGGACGAGCGGCTGTACTACCCGCTGCACGCCGTGCCCTACACCCCCGCCCACCACTTCCCCAAGGGCCGCAGCGATCCGGGCTTCGCCACGAAACTGCAGATCGCTGCCGCACTCGCCCGCCAGGCCGCGGAAGCCGAAGTGGACTTCCGCGCGGTAGCGGCCGACTGTGCCCACGGCGACCAGGACGGCTTCCGCGCCGAACTGGCCGCAGCCGGACTCCCGCTCGTGATGGCCCTCAAACGGCGCCGCGGCACCTGGGCCTACGGCCCCGACGCCCACACCCCGGCCGACGCCGCCCGCGAACTGGCCTGGCACAGCCCCGACCAGCCGGGCGACTGGACGGCGGTGACCCGGACCTTCCGTGACGGGCACACCGCCACCTGGTGGGCCGCCGAGGCGTCCCTGGGCTGGTGGGGACCGGACGGGACCACCCGGCTGGTAGTGGCCACCACCGACCCGGACACCCTGCCGGAGCAGTCCACCTGGTATCTGGCCACCAACCTGCCCCGCCCCGGCTCACCACGCGAGACCGGCAGCCCCCACCCGTCCGCCGACCTCGCCGAAATCGTGCGGATCTACGGCATCCGCAACTGGATCGAGCAGAGCTACAAGCAGGTCAAGGACGAACTGGGCTGGGCCGACTTCCAGGTCCGCACCGACCCTGCCACCAGCCGCCACCAGACCCTGGTCAACTGCGCGTTCTCCTTCTGCTGGGAAGCCGGACTGCCACCGCCTCCCGCCAACCGGCCGACCCGGCCAGAGAGGGGGCACCCGATCGCACCACCCGGCACGCTGGCCCCAGGCCCTACGCACCGTCCGCAGTTGGCTGACCCCCACCATCATGCTGCAACACTGGTGGAAAGCCTGGTCCAGCACGCCCCCACCAGCAGAGTTACAGAACCTGATCAACGCAGTCAGTACCGGCCGACCACTCAGCCACTACCTCCCACTCCCGCCTTAACAAACCACCGCTAGTCGGCCGCACACCTTCGCGAACTCAGGTTCCTCGACCGGGTGGCGGGTTCGGCCCGCTGAGCGGCCGGGGGCGTACTGCGCTCCGTTGTCGCTGTGGAAGATCGCTCCGTCCAGGCTGCCACCACGGGTGCGGGCGGCGGTTTCGAGTGCGTCGGTGACCAACTCGGTGCGCATATGGTCGGCGATCGACCAGCCCGCGAGCCGCTTGGAATGCAGGTCCAACACCGTTGCCAGGTAGAGGAATTGACCATCGCCGATGGGGAGATACGTGATGTCGCCGACGTACTTGGTGTTCGGCTCGGTCGCGGTGAAGTCGCGCCGCAGCAGGTCCGGCACCGGGGCCGCTTCCGGTTCCGGGACCGTGGTGCGGACCTTCTTGCGCAGGTGCACGCCCTGGAGGCCGATGCGGCGCATCACCCGCTCGACGCGCTTGTGGTTGACGTCGAGCCCGGCGGCCTTCAGTTCGGCCGTGACGCGCAAGACCCCGTAGGTGCCGTCGGACTCCTTGTGGATCTCCCGGATCCGCCGGGCGAGGCGGGCATCGTCCCGGGCTCGCGCCAGGCGGGCCGGGGCGGCCTTCAGCCACCGATAGAACCCGGACCGGGAGACCTCCAGGACCTGGCACAGCCGTTTGACGCCGAAGGCGCCGCGATGATCCTCAACGAACTGGAAACGACTCACCAGTTGGTCTCGCCGGCGAAATACTTCGCGGCCCTCCGGAGGATCTCCCGCTCCGTCTCCAGCTCACTGATCCGGGCCCTGAGCTGCTTGTTCTCTTCTTTCAACACATCGTCGGAGGCTACCTCGGCAGTCTGTGCCGCCCGCGGCGAGCCGCTGGTGCCCGCCGCCTGGCCCTTGCGGGCCCGCTCGGCCCGCACCCAGTTCCGCAGCGTCTCCCGGCTGATCCCCAGATCTTTGCCGACGCCCTCGAACGTGTTCTTCGGGTCCGACAGGTACAGCGCGACAGCATCCGCCTTGAACTCCGCCGAATACACCTTCATCACCATGCGTGGCATCTCTTCCACTGGACCCTCAAGGTGTCCACGCTCAGGGGGAAAGGCCCCCTGACGATCGCCCCCTACCTGGAAGCACTCGACCGCCTCATGGCCACCGGAGCGGTCCCGGCATAGCCCCACCCCGGGCCGGAGTTAGCCCCTCCGATCCCTTACCGGGCGTGAATCCGCGGGCGGCTCGGGTCTCGGCGGGTCCGACCTGGCGCTCGTAAGCCGCCAGCAGCGGGACCCCGCTCAGTTCGCCGCGCCGGCGGTCGCGGTCCCGGCCCGGACCCCGGTTCCGGCCTGTGCGTTCGTCATCAGCTGGTCCGCGTGGACGCCCATCCAGTGGATGAGGGCGGACAGCGGACCGGTCAGATCCGTGCCCAGCTCGGTCAGCTCGTAGGTGACCTGGGGCGGGACGGTGGGCGCCACGGTCCGGTCCACGAGGCCGAAGCCCACCAGCGCCTTGAGGTTCTGCGACAGCATCTTGTGGCTGATGCCGCCGATCCGGGACTGGAGCGCCGAGAACCGGTGCGGCCCGTCGGTGAGCGCGGCCAGGATCAGCGTCGACCAGCGCGTGGTGATCTGGTCGAGGGCCGCCCGGGTCGGGCAGTTCTGGTCGAAGGTGTCCGCGGCGAGAAGGGTCCGGGCCGTGGCGAGCCGTTGAGTTTCGTTCACGCACCCAGGTTACGAAAAAGTACGTACTTCCGGAAGGGTACCTGCTTTCTTAGGGTTACCGACGTCCCTGCAGATACTCGGAAAGGTCATCCACGATGTCCGCCCGCACCACTGCGCACGCCACCTGGCGGCGCGCGCTCCTCACCCTCACAGCGACGTCAACCGTCCTGGCCGCCATCACGCTTCCCGCCACCGCCGCATCGGCCCATGACGGCGGGAACGCCGGGGTCGGCGACCGCGCGATCACGCTCGACGGCAGCCGCGCCTTCCCCGAAAGCGTCGCGGCCGACGGCCACTACGTCTACGCCACCAGCATCGGCGACGGCACCGTCTACCGCGGACACCCCGGGGCCAAGAAGCTCGAACCCTTCCTGCCGGGCGGTCAGGACGGCCGCACCCAGGCCACCGGGGTCAAGACCACCGGCGACCGCCTGCTGGTCGCCGGCGCCTTCACCGGACGCTTCTTCGTCTACACCGACGCCGGGAAGCTCGTCTCCGCCTACAGGGTGCCCGACACGGGCGAGCAGACCCTCCTCAACGACGCGGCCGTCGCCGCCAACGGTGACGTCTACATCACCGACTCCTTCCGCGCCGTGGTCTACCGGATCCCGGCCGCCCAGGTGCACGCCCCCGCCACCGGCGCCCGGCGGACCCTCCAGGTGGCCTACCACCTGCCGGACTACGTGGCCGGCCAGTCCAACGGCAACGGCATCGTCGCCTCCCCGGACGGCACGTCTCTGATCATCGGCTACTGGTACAGCGGCGCGCTCTACCGGCTCACCCTCGCCACCGGCGAGATCCGCAGGATCGACGCACCGGCCCTGCCCAGCGCCGACGGCATCACACGGCTGGGGAACACGCTGTACGTCGCCCGTTCGGTGAACAACGAGGTCACCGTCCTGCGGCTGTCCGGCGACGAGACCCGGGCCACCGCCGTCTCCGAACGCACCTACCCGGGGGCCGACACCACCACCGGCGTCGCCGTCAGCCGCGGCCGGCTGCTGGTGACCAACTCCCAGATGGACACCTACCTCTACGGCGACCCGCTCACCAGCCCGGTGTTCACCCTCGAAAGCCTGCCCCTGCGCTGACCCCCGCCCCCGGACGACGGCGTCCGGGGGACCGCGGCCGCGGCGGCCACCCGCTCGCCGCCCAGCGCGCGTACGACGAAGGGGCCCGGCACCGAGCCGGGCCCTCCTCGCTTCCTCCGTACCCCTCCGGGGCGAAGCACCCCTCCGGGACTCAGCTCGCTTGCTTCAGCGCGGCCGCGATCGCATCCGACAGGCTCGTGGCGGGGCGGCCGATCAGGCGCCGCAGGTCGTCGCTGTCGCTGTACAGCTCTCCCTGGGAAAGCCCGCGGTCCGCGTCGGCGATGGCCTCCGCGATCTCGCCGGGCACGCCCGCCCCGCGGTAGATGTCGGCCAACTGGGCGACGGACACATCCTGGTAGGAGACCTGCTCGCCGGTGGCCGACGACACCGCCGCGGCCAGTTCCGAGAGCGTGAAGGCCGCGTCCCCGCCCAGCTCGTACACGGCGCCCGCGTGGCCCTCCGTGGTCAGCACCGCCGCGGCGGCGTCCGCGTAGTCGGCGCGGGCGGCGGCGCTCGCCCGCCCTTCGCCGCCCGCCCCGACGATCGCGTGGTGCTCCAGGTAGACCGGCAGCTGGTCGGTGAAGTTCTCCAGGTACCAGCCGTTGCGGAGGATCGCGGCCGGCGCGTTGCTGTCACGCAGGTCTTCCTCGGTCTGCCGATGGCCCGTGCCGAGAACGGTCGTCGCGGAGTCGGCGCGCAACTGGCTCGTGTAGGCGATGAGCGACACCCCGGCGTCGAGCGCGGCGTCGATGGCCCGCCGGTGATTGGCGCGCCGCTCGCTGGGCACCGTCGTGGACACCAGCAGCAGCTTCTCCGCCCCGGCGAACGCGTCCCGAAGGCTCGCCGGGTCGGCGAGGTCGGCATGGCGGACGACGACGCCCCGGTCGGCGAGATCCTTGACCCGGTCGACGGTGCGAGCGGTGGCGACGATGTCGGCGGCGGCCACGCCCCGGCGCAGCAGCGCTTCCACGGCGAGCCTTCCGAACTGGCCGGAGGCGCCGGTGACGATGATGGACATGGAGGGATCCCCTTTCGTGTTTCTCTGTGCTCCAGCCAACGCCGACCGCGGCGGTTTAGGAAGGACGCACTTTTCGGTAACCACGGAACCAGGCCGTTAGACAGATGCTCAACGGCGTGACCATGGCCGGGAGTGTGACCCAGGCCATGCGCCCAGGGAAACGCCGGAGATCAAGCACGAGGAGGCGGAGACGACCGTCGTGCGCAACAACGGCGTCTCGAACGTCGCGGACGAGTGCGGCGATGCCGCCCTGTCGACTATGTCGGCGCACGACGCGGCAGTCTGCCAAAGCGGCTATGCGGCCCAGGAGTGGGCCAAGGCCCAATGGCCCCCCGCACCCTGGGGTCCTTCCCTCGGCAGGTGCAGCGGGGAGGTGAGGGCGGGCTCAGCCCGCCCTCACACCGACTTCTGAACCCCTTGGACTCCGAAGCCGTGTACTTCAGGTTTGGTTTCCGAGCCGGAGCCTCAGCGGTTGGCCAGGGTGCGGTCGAGGAGGGGCAGCAGGCGGTCCCAGTGGCGCTGCAGCGCGGCGGGGTTGAAGGCGTCGGTGTCGGACATGGTGAAGCCGTGGATGGTGCCGGGGTAGATCTCGGAGGTGTAGCCGACCCCCGCGGCGTCCAGGGCCCGGTTGAGCTCACCGAGGGCCTCGGGCGTCAGGTCGCCTTCGGCGTGGCCGAGGTGGACCTGGGCGGTGATCTCGGTAGGAACATCGGTGCAACGGTTGGCGCTGAGAACGATCACGGTCCATGAGTTCGCTCGTATTCCTACGGCCAGGTGGTGGGTAGCGCTCCATAATCGGAGATCAGCGCGGATCGGACATCCCTGTCAGGCGTTCGGATGGGGCTGAGCCTGGAGCCGTTCGCGCAGCTCGATCTCCTCGGCGGTGAGCGGCTCTCCGGGCCGGCGGATGCGGACGGGCTTGGGCCGCAGGGGCAGACCGTCGTCTACCGCGGTGGCCTCGGCTTCGGCGAGTGCTCGGTAGAGCGAGGCGACGAGGGCGACTTGCCCGCGTTCTTGCTGACCTTGATGGTGAGCTTATTCGCGATGTCGGGGACTGGGACGCCCTTGTCCTTGAGTGCGACGGCGAAGGTGAGCATGTCGTCGTCGATGACCTTGGGGCGCCCGCCGTGGTTGCCCTTGGCGGCGGCGGTCTGCTGGCCCTCCAGGGTCTTCTCCCGGATGTAGTTGCGGTCGAGCTGGGCGCCGACGGCGAGGACGGCGAAGAACATGGCGCCCATGCCGCACTGGGAGGACATCTTGCGCAAGGAAAGCTCCGAGTGAGTGAGCGGCGTGGTGTGACAACCGAGCGTGGTCAGACGGGCTGGCCCATGGGCCGGATGGTCAGGGTGTTGAGGTCGACGCCTGCCGGTTGGTCGAGGGCGAAGCAGATGGCCTCGGCGATGGGCTGGGGAGGCAGGGCGAAGGGGGGAACGCTGGCGCCTTGCCAGAAGGGTGTGTCGATCATGCCGGGGTTGACAAGAGTGACACCGATGCCGCGGGTCGTGGCGTGCAGGCGCAGGTTCTCGGCGAGTCCGGTGGTAGCCCACTTGGTGGCCGAGTAGAGATTGGCGGGAGAGTTCTTCAGCCCGGCGACGCTGCCGATGAGCACCAGCCGTCCCCCAGTGGCCTCGAGGTGGGGCAGGGTGGCGTGGGCCAGCAGGGCGGGGCCGAGGACGTTGGTGAGGATCATGGGCGACCACAGTGTCGGGTCGCCGGCCCCGATGGAGTCACCGGACATGAATCCGGCGTTGGCCACCGCCGCGTCAAGGGCACCGAAATGCTCCACGGTGCGGGTCACGACCGACTCGGTGGCCTGCCAGTCCGCCGCGTCCGCGACCAGGCCCAGCAGCCGGTCGGGGTGGCCGGCCTCGTCGAGGAAAGTCTTCAGTTTGCTCTCGTTGCGGCCGGTGACCGCCACACGGTGGCCGCGGTCGAGGAGCAACCGCGCGGTGTGGGCGCCGATACCGCTGGTCGCGCCGGTGATCAGTACGGTCTTGCTGGCCATGGTCATGCTCCTGAGGTGTGGATGGGGGACGGCGGACGGCGGCCCGCGATGAAGGAGTGCCGTTCAAGTCCGCCGACCCCATGAAACCGGCGCCGTCAGAGGCGGGGAAGGTCGCGTTTATGGGGGGTATAAGCACAACCTCTCTATCGGCCGGACCATGGGTACCCTGGGCGAATGGAACCTCCGTCCGAAAACCACACCGGTGATCCCACCGACAACCGTTCGGACATCCGCGACTTCCTCATCAGCCGACGCGCCAAGCTCGCCCCGGAGCGGGTCGGACTGCCCACCAGCCGACGCCGCCGGGTTCCGGGACTACGGCGCGAGGAGGTCGCGGCCCTCGCCGGCGTGAGCACCGAGTGGTATACACGGCTGGAGAAGGGCCACATCAGCGGCGTCTCCGAGGACGTGCTGGAAGCGGTCGCGCAGGCATTGCTCCTCAATGAGGACGAGCGCACCTACCTGCTCGATCTGGCCAGAGCGGCTCGCCCGGCCCGCCGCAGGTCGCACCGCCGCAAGGACGTCAAGATCCCGCCCCCCGTCCAGTGGATGGTGGACTCCATGACCATGGCTCCCGCCTTCGTACGCAGCGGCCGTTTGGACATCATCGCGAGCAACGCGCTGTGCAGGGCCCTGTACTCACCGATGTTCGACAGCGACACCACCGGCGACCGGGGCTGCGCCAATTTCCCCCGTTACTTCTTCCTCGACCCCGGCTCCTCCGACTTCTTCGTCGACTGGGAGGAAGGCGCGAGGGCCACGGTCGCAGTGCTCCGCGCCGAAGCCGGACGTGAACCTCACGACCGGGCCCTGCGCGAGCTCGTCGGTGAACTGTCCACGCTCAGCCCCGACTTCCGCACCATGTGGGCCAGTCACGACGTCCGAATCCGTCACGAAGGCGTCAAGCGGCTGAACCATCCCGAAGTCGGCCGTCTGGAGATGACCTTCCGCTCCCTGAACCTGCCCCTGCCTCAACGGGCCGTCCACGACCTGATCATCTACACGGCCGAGCCCGGCGCCCCCTCGGAGGACCGCCTCAAACTCCTCGCCAGTTGGACAGCACCGCAGACCTCACCCACGGAAGCAATCCACCCGCCCCACTGACCTCACGCGTTCATGAGGCAGCTATCCAGGGGTTGACCAGAAACACGAAAAGTGCCCTTGATAAACCGTTCCGGGTTCGGTAAGGACTCGTGCTGCGTAGCGGTATGGGAGCTCGGCTTCGACTTGACGGCCTCGAAGTCCTAGCCCAGACACCAGCCGCAAAGTAGCGGGGTGATCACGTGCTCGACGTCATGGCGGCCCTGCTCGTCGTGTTCGCGGAGCATCCGCATGACGGTGGCGGGTGAGGGGTGCTAACCCTTCTGAGGCGTCCCCCGGAGTGTGGACACGGGGGTTCATGCTGCGAGGGTGATTCTATGCTCTGCCCGATGCTGCTGTTCGAACTCGATGGGTGAGAGGTAGCCGAGGCTGTTGTGGCGCCTGCGGGCGTTGTAGTACGTCAGCCACTGAGCTTTTTCCAACCTCAGGTTGAGGCGTGACGAAGGGCGGGGATGGTCTTCACGATGGCGGTGACTCGGTTGGTGCTACAGCGGAGTTTCCGCGGGAGGCGCCAGCCCTTCAGGGCGTCCATGGCTTGCTCGCCGAGGCAACGGATTCCGGCGTGCGTGCTGTTGTGCCGACGTTGCCGCAGCCCCAGACGCCGGCCGCGGACGGGCGCCCGGGTGGTGCCGCCGGCGCCTTGAGATGCCTTGTCCGCCCAGCACTTCACCTCCGCGTCGCGGGGGCGTAGTCACCGGCAGCACCCATGTTGTGGCGAGCGCCCGGAATGGTGGGTGAGGCCGCCAGCAGCCGACCTGCCGCGTCGGCGATGACCTGCCACGCCGAGCCGGGCTCGTCGGACATGGCGGCGCCGACACGGCTGAGAGCTACCGCGGAGCTGCGCACCGACCGGTGACCGGTCGGTGCGGGCCCGGTCTACCGGTTCGCGGTTTCGCGAGAGGCGATCCGGTTCGTGCGACCGACCGCGCGGCCCACGGCGTTGCGCACCGCGAGGCCCGGCCGGGTGCGGGGCACCATGAGCCTGGAGAGCAGACCGACGCGTCGCTGCCGCGGGCCTACCTCACGGCGGAGCCGCGACTCGTAGGCGGCGAAGGCGCGGGCGTGATCACCGGGATGGGCGGCGAGCTCCTCTGCGAGGGCGTACGCGCCCGCCATCGCCATGCTGGACCCGTCGCCCAGCAGGGCTGTCGCCGCCGCCGCGTCCCCGAGCAGTACGACCCGTCCGCGGGACCACGAGGGCATCCGGATGGTGGTCAGGGGGTCGAAGAACGGAGCCGGGTGGTCGAGGAACGCCGCCACGAGTTCCGGTGCCCGCCACCGCACGTCGGCGTAGGTGTCGGCCACGGTCTGCTTGTGAAGGGCGATGTTCTTGCGGTCGTGGGGCGCTAGCTGTGCGGCCCGGAAGGTGAAGATCGCGAGCGGAGTGGTCCGCGAGGGGTGGAGGACCAGCATCCGGTTCGGCGCGGTCAGCATCGTCATCTCGGTCGGGTCCTCGATGGCGTCGGGTTCCAACGGGACGGTCGCGCCGTACAGGCCCAGGTCGCTCGCGAACTGCCGCTCGGGTCCGAATACCAGGCGCCGTACGGTGGAGTGCATCCCGTCGGCACCGACTATCAAGTCGAAGCGCCGTGGCGCGGACCGCCGGAAGGTGACGTCCACCCCGCCTTCATCCTGGTCGAGAGCGGTGACCGTGTCGTCGAACAAGAACTCGGCCTCGGTCTGCGCCGACCGGTGGAGCACCTCGGACAGGTCGGCTCGGGTCACCTCGACCGTCGGAGCCTTGTCCGAGGTGAGCGGGAGTTGCAGGATCCGCCTGCCGCCGGGGTCGAGCAGGGTCAGTGACCGATTGCGGGTGGCGAGCCCGCGGAGCTGCGGAAGGATGCCCATGCGGTCGGCGACCGGGATCGCGGGCCCCTTCACGACGATCGCGCTACCACCGGAGCGCAGCTGCCGGGCATGTTCGACGACCGTCGGCCGGTATCCATTCTGGGAGAGCCAGTATGCGAGTGCGGGCCCTGCGATTCCGGCACCGACTATCAGCACCTCGGGCTTCTTCATGACGATGACCTCGCGGAGTGTCGATGACCAGGTCCCCGGCGAGTGCCGGGCCGGGTCTCAGGGGGCGGCGGCACCGGGCAGCGCAACCGGGTCAAGGTACGATCAATTTCGTACCTCAGTGGAGCACATCCTTGAGGTACGATGCAAGTCGTACCTGAAGGGAGTGCCGCGTGGCCGGGATGAACCTGGTCGGCCCAGAGGCCGATGCGCTCGATCTGGGTGCGGTATTTCGCGCCCTCGCCGACGAGCACCGTCGTTCGGTGATGACGGAGTTGGCCGCCGACCGCAGCGACAGCGAGCGGGGCTGCAACTCGTTCAATCTTCCGATCTCGAAGCAGACGCAGACCCACCACTTCCGGGTCCTGCGCGAGGCAGGTCTCATTGACGAGATCGACTACGGCAACCGCAAGGGCATCCGACTACGACGCGCGGACATCGAGAAGAGATTCCCCGGGCTGCTCACGCTCCTGGGCGCAGAGTCCCCGGGCGGTACTGCTCCTCGCTGAACACAGCTGAGCACACTGGAAGGAGTCCGAGTCGGCCCTGAGCCGCGAGCTCGACCGGATCCAGCTCGCGCCCGGCTCGCAGGTAGCCGAGCACGACGCGGATACGAATGGATCGGTGTCGCTTCGACCACCGTCCCGCGCTCGTGATCGGCGCCGAGCTCTTCCGCACGCTCCCTCACGCCAACACCCACTGAGGTTTCCTCAACCTGCGTGCGGAGCAAGGCCACTGGGGGTGAGGGCGGGGTCCGGGCGTGGAGAAGCTCCTGTTAGACGGGTGCGTGTCGAGTCCGAGCCGTCCTGCCAGGAGCTTTCCACATGCTTGTCTACCCAGCCGGGGTCGATCTGTCCACCTCCGCTCTGCGCTTCCTCGCCCGTGAGTTGACCGCACGTCGTCTTGCGCAAGGGACACGATGGCGCCGGCTGGCCGCCGGACGGCAGGCGCTGCTCGTGCTGGCTCATCTACGATGCGGCCATACCTACGCCCAGCTCGCCGCCGGATTCGATGTGGGCACCACCACCGCCTACCGGTACATCGCCGAGGCCGTCGACATCCTGGCCGCTCTGGCTCCAACCCTCGCCGAGGCGGTGAGGACAGCCTCCGGCAAGGCGTTCGTGATCCTGGACGGCACGTTGCTGCCGATCGACCGGATCGCCGCCGACCGACCCTTCTACTCCGGGAAACATAAGAAGCACGGCATGAACGTGGAGGTGATCGCCGACCCGGCGGGACGGTTGCTGTGGGCCTCACCCGCGCTGCCGGGATCTGTCCACGACATCAAGGCCGCGCGAACCCACGGCATCATCGGTGCCCTGGCGGGGGCCGGGGTGGAATGCTGGGCCGACAAGGGCTACCGGGGCGCCGCCGGCACCGTGCGAGTTCCCTACTGGCACGTGTTTCAGAAGTGGATCTTGATGTGTCAAGATCCACTTCATGGGGAGGCACGATCTGACGAATGCGCAGTGGGCGAAGCTGGAGCCCCTGCTCCCGGCCGGAAAGAAGTCCGGACGGCCGCCGGTGCACACCAAGCGGCAGCTGATAGACGGCATACGCTGGCGCACCCGCGCCGGTGCTCCCTGGCGGGACGTGCCCGAGCGGTACGGCCCATGGGAAACGGTGTACGGACTGTTCCGGCGTTGGCAGCGGGACGGCACCTGGCACCGCATCTTCGAGCAACTGCAGGCCCGGGCCAGACGCCGAGGGACTGATCACCTGGGACATCTCGGTGGACTCGACCATCGCCCGCGCCCACCAGCATGCGGCGTGCGCCCGCAAAAAGGGGATCTGCAGATCGAGCCGCCAGGTGGTGTCTTCACCGAGCCCGACGACCACGGGCTCGGACGCTCCCGGGGCGGGCTGACCACCAAGCTCCACCTGGCGGTTGAGCAGGCCCAGAAGCCGATGTCGCTGGTGATCACGACCTGCGCAAGCGAGGTATCCGCTGCACGATCCCGGAGAAGCGTGACCAGATCGCCAACCGCCGGAAGCGCGGTTCCCATGGTGGCCGGCCCCCGAAGTTCGACAAGGCCGACTACAAGGAGCGCCACGCCGTGGAGTGCGGAATCAATCGCCTCAAGCGACACCGCGCCGTCGCCACGAGATACGACAAACTCGCCGTCCGCTACGAGGCGACCGTGCTGGTCGCAGCCATCAACGAATGGTTGTGACCAGCATTTTCGAAACACGGCCTAGGACACCAGGGCCATCTACAAGGGTATGGGCGCGGCTGCTCGGTGTCGAAAAGACCGTGATCGAGCGCGGGCAAGCACGGCGAGAGCGAGGCGACGCTGCGCCGGGTGCGGCATCTGTTCGTCAATCGCGCCAACATGCGCACGGCCTTGCGGAAGCTGGTGAACGCCACCTTCGCCGTCCGGGATGAGATGTGGTGGGGCACCGGCATCGCGGGCGCCTCCGACAGCCGCAAGTTCGGCGCCTGGTCCAGCAACCTGATGACCGAGTGGCACCAGCGCTACCGGGGCCCGGGCGTGATGATCTACTGGCACGTGGAGCGGAAATCGGTCTGCATCTACTCCCAGCTCAAGAGCTGTTCGGCCTCCGAGGTCGCCTCGATGATCGAGGGCGTGCTGCGGCACTGCACCGACATGGAGGTGGACCGGCAGTACACCGACACGCACGGCGCCTCCATCGTCGGGTTCGCCTTCGCGTACATGCTCGACTTCAAGCTGATGCCGAGGCTGAAGAACATCGGCTCGGCGAAGCTGTACCGGCCGGCGGCCGGGGAGGACGGCAACTGGCCGAACCTGGGCCCGGTGCTCTCCACCAAGACGATCGACTGGGATCTGATCGCCCAGCAGTACGACCAGATCGTGAAGTACACCACCGCCCTGCGCCTTGGCACCGCCGAGGCCGAGCAGGTCCTGCGCCGGTTCACCCGCGGAGGCCCTAAGCATCCGACGTACCGTGCGATCGAGGAACTCGGGCGGGCAGTGCGTACCTCGTTTGTCTGCGACTACCTCGCCGACGTCGAGATGCGCCGGGAGATCCACGAGGGGTTGCAGGTGGTGGAGAACTGGAACTCAGCGAACAAGGACCTCTTCTACGGTAAGTGCGGCGACCTGGCCGATGCGGACAAGGAGTCCCAGGAGGTCGGCATGCTCGCACTGCACCTGCTCCAGTCCGCGCTGGTGCACGTCAACACGCTGCTCATGCAGGAGGTCTGAGGTTCCCCCGCTGTACGGGGGTGGCTGACTAGCTGGTCAGGGAGGGTTGACGTGGTTTCAGGTTCACTTGTTCGGCCGTTGCCTGGCTGGCGTAATGCTTCTCCTCGTACTCGATCGGGCTGAGGTAGCCGAGCCGTTTCTGGATGCGGCGGGGGTTATAGAAGCCGTCGATGTACTCGAAGAGCGTGAGGTTCGCTTCGGCTCTGGTGGGGAAGACGCGGCCGCGGATGCACTCGGTCTTGATGACCATCCACAGGTTCTCCGCCAGGGCATTGTCGAACGAGTCGCCGACCGAGCCCATGGACGCCTGGATACCGGCCCTGACCAGGCGTGTCGTGAGCTTCACGGACGTGTACTGACAGCCGTGGTCGGCATGGTGAATGAGCTCACCGGGGGCGACTTCGCGGCTGGCCAGGGCATACTCCAGCGTGGTCAGGACCAGATCGGCGTCTGCGCGGGCGGAGGTTTCCCAGGCCACCACCCGGCGGGAGAACGCGTCGCGGATCGCGGACAGCCACAGCGGGCCCTCCTCCGTCGCGATCATGGTCAGGTCCGTGACCCACAGCCGGTTCGGCACGTTCGCGGTGAAGTCGCGTTGCACCAGGTCAGGGGCCGGTTCCGCGTCCGGGTCACGTCGGGTGAAGCCCTTGCCCCGCCGGGGACTGATCCCGGCCAGGCCGGCTTGGCGCATGAGCCGTTCAATGCGTTTGCGGCCGACGTGGATGCCTTCACGCCGGAGGACGGCGTGCACGCGGGGTGAGCCGTAGATCCCGCCGGAGTCGGCGTGGACCTGCCGGATCTTCCCGGTGAGCTCGGCGTCCTGGCGGCGTCGCTTGCATGGCTCCTTCTCGGCCTACTGGCGCCAGCGGTAGTAGGTGGAGGAGGGGATGGAAAGTTCCCGGAGTACGGGCTCGACCCCCAGGTGCGGGTGCGCATCGACGAGCGCGGTCACCTGGGCCGGGTCGGGTCGAGCTGGGCCGCGAAAAAAGCTGAGGCCGTCCGCAGGACCTCGTTCGCCCGCTTGAGCTGGGCATTCTCCTTCCGCAGAGCAGCCAGCTCCTCACGCTCGGCGGTGGTGAGAATGTCGCCTCGCTCACCGGCATCAGCCTCGGCCTGACGGATCCAGTTGCGCAGAGCCTCGTGATGCACCCCGAGTTCCTCTGCCATACGGCGGATGACGGGCTTCGGCTCGGCGGCGCGATACATGCGGACCGCGCGGTCACGCAACTCCAGCGGGTATTTCCTCGGGGCAGGCATCGTCTGGGCTCCTCTCGTGAGACCCATCTGACCCTCTGTCACCCCTCCCCGCATCTCGGGGGAACCTCAGTCCTGGCCGATGAGAGGTGGGCGGACAAGCTCACCGAAGCGGACCGCAGGGCGCTGTCACCGCTGTTCTGGACCCACGTGAATCCGTACGGCCGGTTCGAGCTGGACATGAACAGCCGCCTCGATCTGGACCTGTCCATCCGTGAGGCAGTGCCTGGCCCGCGCGCCCCGCAGGAGGAGGCAGCCGCATTGCCTGCGTGATACCCGGGCGCCGGGCGTGGTGAGAGGGGGTGAAGACGATGTTGCCCGGGGCGCTGAAGCGTCCCGGGCAACATGCGTGAGCGGCGGGTCTTCCGGGCCCGGTCTCCTATCTGACCCACGGGGCCAAAATAGCTGCGGCGCCCTGGGTGGCCCCTCGTCGGACCGCTACGGCCGCTCGCTCCAGGATCTCCTTGACGTGCTCGCCGAATTACGCGACTGAGGCGTCGGTTGTCAAACCCCGCACGAGGCACTCGCCACCACCCTGGGCGGGCGCTTGACGCTGGGCGTCCTGCTCAGCGTCGCAGGCGCTACGCCGTGGCCTGCGGAGTCAGCGATTCGGGGTGGAACTGCTCGACGCGGTCGCGCTTGGTGTACATGTTCCAGTAGTGCTCTGCAAGGTCGTCCGGGTCGACGACCGGGAATTGCGGACCGTCGGCCGACTCGAAGGCGGCCTGGGCCGCCGCGGACACCTCACTGCGGGCGATCAGTGACGCGATGGTCAGGGCGCCGACGTAGATCCCCGTGTCAGCCAGTTCGGCGTTGAGGGAGTACAGGTAATTACGGGTGGCGGACATCACCGGGCCCAGGCCGCTGAGGTGGGGCATCGGCTGCGCCGCCGAGAGGCCCTGAGCCAGCAGGAAAGCACCCTCGCCGCGCTCGGTCCACTCAGGCAGCACTGCCCGGACCACCTCGACCGGGGTGAACAGCAGCAGCGGGGTCAGGCCCTCCAGGGTGGCCGCGTCCAGCTCGGCGGCCGGGGTGAAGCCCTGGTCGCCGCTGATCGGCCCGTACTCGACCACGTCGATCCGACCGAAGCGGTCACGGATCGCCTCGACGAGAGCGGGCACCTCGGCGGGCTTGGCGAGATCGGCGGAGAACGCGACCGCCTCAATGCCTTCACCGGCGAGCACCTCGACGAGGGCGTCCAGCCGGTCCTTGCGGCGGGCCACCAGCGCGACCCGGAAACCTTCGCGCCCGAAGCGGCGGGCCACGGACACCCCCAGACCGGTACCGGCACCGAAAACGGCGATCACTTTGGACATAGGGCTACTCCTTGCCAGCGTTCTTGACCCCTGAGTCAACTTACTCGTCGACGGTAACATGCGACTTGACCCAGGGGTCAAGTTAGTCTGGTGGGGAATGCGACCATGGAGGCCGCAATGCCAGAGCCGGGAGGAACGACCTGATGCGGGCCGACGCGCAACGGAACGCGGAGAAACTGCGGGCAGCCGCCGCCGAGCTCTTCCAGGAGCGCGGCCTCAAGGTGCCCCTGAAAGAAATCGCCCGCCGGGCCGGCGTCAGCCACGGCACTCTCTACAACCTCTTCGGCACACGCGAGGCGCTCATCGACGAAGTGGTGGCCGGCCTGGCCGCGGACCGTCTCGGCGAAGCCGCCGAGCACGCCCTGTCCTTCGAGCAGGCCGGGGAGGGGTTCGCGTACTACATCGAGAAGGTCTGCGAACTGCAGGCCACCGATCCCGCGGTCGCCGACGTCGTCAGCGGACGCTATCCGGCTGCCGAGTGCCTGATGGCCATCTGCGGCCGGGCACAGGACGCCGCCACACGGATCATCGAGCGAGCCCAGCTGGCCGGCGCTATCCGCCCGGACTTCACCGGCGAGGACCTCCTGCTCTTCTTCGGCACCAACGCTCTGCTCGCTCGCGCAGTCGCGGACACTGCGCCGGACGCCTGGCGCCGCCAAGTCGCCTTCTTGCTTGACGGACTGAGTACGGAAACAGCGCAAGGGCCGCTTTCCGCCGCCCCCCTGACCCCGCAGCAGATGTACGACGTGATGGGCAGGCTCGCTGGCGCGCCGTAGCACGGTGCGGACGCCTCAGGGAGCGGAAGGACGTCTCATCCCATCCTGGTCCGTCTGCCGTTCCCGCTGTCCCGTCTCATTGGATCTTGCTTTCGCGGGGCCTTCTGACCAGCGAGGATGTACTTTGACGTGAGAGGGGACCACGCCCGTGTCTCATCTCATCGTGCCCGCGCCGAGCAGATGCCGACGGCTGTCTCACTTAATCTTGTCTGCTGGCCTGGAAGGATTGGCCGTGGAGGGTCGGCGCTCTGAGTGCTGATAGGTGATCTTCCTGGCTGTTGAACCAGCCGATAGGTTCACCTCCATGAGATCACCACAGGCGGACGTGCATCATTCGGCTTCGTCCTGGCGGCAGCCCTCTCCTCCGGCGGCCTCCGTCGAGCGCAGCATGCTGGTTGAAGAGATCGCCAAGCGCATCCTGGCTCTCGGTCAGGGCCGCCTGCTCGTGGGGATCGACGGCTTCACCGCTGCCGGGAAGACGAGCTTCGGACATGAACTGGCTGGGTGGATCAGTGCTGCGGGACGGCCGGTGCTCCGGGCGACTCTCGACGACTTCAAGAAGCCGTGGAGGGACCGGCACCTTTATGACCGGGAGTCTGGTGAGGGGTACTACCGCAACGCGTATGACTATGAGGCGGTCAAGCGTCTGCTGCTGGATCCCTGCCGGTCATCGGGAGCGACAGCCTGTGCGCTGTGCAGCATCGACCCGCTGACCCAGCGAGATCACTCATCTGAAGTGACGCCACTTGGGGCGGACGCGGTGCTGATCGTGGATGGTGTCTTCGCCTTCCGCCCCGAGATCAATGAGTACTGGGACTTCCGCGTCTGGTTGCAGGTGGATGCGGAACTGTCCGTTCAGCGGGGTGCCGAGCGCGACCAGGACTGGGCCGGAACTGAAGCAGAGTCGATCCACCGCAACAAGTATCTGGTTGCGGAGCGTATCTATCTTCAGGAAGTCGACCCGTTGCCGATGATGGACGTTGTCATCGACAACTCGGTGTTCGCGCGTCCGCAGGTCGTGACACCGTGACGTTGGCATGCTGTCGGGCTGGTGGGCGATTCAGCGAAAGTCACGCGGCGTGTTGGCTGTCTTGCGGTCGTCAGTTTGCTGCTTTGGGTGTGATGTAGCGGTAGATGGTGGCGGGTGCGGCTTTGAAGGTGCGGGCGATCTTTGGGACTGGGGTGCCGGAGTCGTAGAGCTGTTGTGCCTGTTCGATCTGCTCGGTGGTGAGTCGTGGCGGCCGTCCGCCGGTCTTGCCGCGAGAGCGGGCGGCGGCCAGGCCGTCGTTCGTGGCGGCGCGTACGAACTCGTGGTGCAGGGTGGCGAAGACGGACATCATGCCGACCCGGCGAGTGGGCCAGAACAGCCGGAACGGCTGGGCGGCCAGCCCCGTCACCTGCGGATCGAAGTCCAGCAACATCGCGTGGTGCCGTTCCAGGTGCGACTCCACCAGCAGCGGACCCCGCGTCGTCGCGGCCCAGTACTGCCGCGTCACCGACTTCTGCCCCGGATAGGCCCGCACCGTACGAACCGGCGGCAGCCGCCCGAACGGCTCCGCCCAGCACTCGGCCAGCCCGACCCGACGGCGTACACCATCAGCATCGACGTACTCGACCTCGAACCCCTCGGGCCCCTCCGGCAAGGCCACCCTGACACCCCCTCAACGCTGTACGGACACTGATCACGAGGGAGCCACATCAACAGCGGAGACAGCCAGGGAAACCGCCCCAAACCGTCAGACCGCACCCACGTCCGAAGCGGACGACGTCGAGCGCAACCCCGGTCTCGGGGAACATCGGTACAGCGGTTATCGGTGAGAACAATCATGGTCGTCTAGCACAGTGATCCACTTCGCCGCTGGGCTTCGGTGAAACGCCTCCGGGCCCGCTCCGGGGCTGGCTACGGTCCGGCTCGTGCCGGTGGAATTTTTGAGCGATGAGCAGGCCGAGGCGTACGGGACGTTCGCCGAGGAGCCGACCCGCCCCGAGCTGGAGCGGTTCTTCTTCCTGGACGACGTCGACCGGGACCTGATCGCCCTGCGGCGGACGGAGCATCACCGGCTCGGGTTCGCGCTCCAGATGTGCACGGTGCGCTACATCGGCCGGTTCCTCCCGGACGACCCGCTGGAGGCGCCGTGGCCGGTGGTCGAGCACCTGGCCGCGCAGCTCGGCATCGAGGACCCGTCGGTGGTGAAGCGGCGGTACACCGAGCGGCCGAAGACGGCGTACGAGCACGCGTGGGAGATCCGGGACGCCTACGAGTACCACGAGTACGACGATGCGGAGTGGTCCCGGCGGTTCCGCACCTTCCTGCACGGGCGGGCGTGGACGCACGCCGAGGGCCCGAAGGCGCTGTTCGACCACGCGGTGGGCTGGCTGCGCCGCAACCGGGTGCTGCTGGCGTCTCGGTGCTGGCCCGGCAGGTATCGGAGGTGCGGAAGGTCGCGGACAAGCCCACGGTCGCGGGTGCTGCCCGCCGCGCGGACCCGGCGCTGCCTGGTGATCTGGTGGCGACGCTGAAGACGCCGGAGGGCTCCAGGTTCTCCGAGCTGGAGCGGCTGCGGCGGCCGCCGACGCGGACGACGGGTACGGCGTTCGCCCGCGCGCTGGAGCGGGTGGACGAGATCGGCGCCTACCGGCTGGGGCGGCTGAGGCTGTCGCAGATCCCGCCGAACCGGATGGCCGTGCTGGCCCGGTACGCGCTGGGGTCGAAGGCGCCGCTGCCGGAGCGGGCGGCGGAGCCCAAGCGCACGGCCATGCTCACCGCGGTGATGCGACACCTGGAGGCGAAGGCGATCGACGAGGCCCTGGACCTGTTCCAAGTCCTGATAGCCACCCGCCTGCTGAACACGGCGAAGCGCAAGTCGGAGAAGGAACGGCTGTCGACGCTGCCGCAGTTGGAGAAGGCGTCGCGGGTGCTCGCGCGGGCGGCGAAGGTGCTGCTTCAGGAGCTGGAGCTGGTCGAGGAGCAGGAGGCGGCCCTGGACGTGGCCGCGCTGTGGGCGGCGGTGGAGGAGGTCGCCCCGCGCGCGGCCGTGATGACCGCGGCGGCCACCGTGGTGACCCTGGTGCCCGAGGACGAGAACTCGGCCGAGGTCGCCATGCGGGCCGCGCTCGCCAACCGGTACGCCACGGTGCGCCCGTTCCTCGCGTTGCTGGGCGAGTCGAAGGCGCTGGACGCGGCGAGCGCCGGGAAGCGGGTCCTGGCCGGGGTGCGCGGCCTTCCGGCGCTGGCGCGGCGGAAGGTGGGCGTCAAGCCGCTGCTGCCGCGCGAGGTGGACGACAAGCTCGTGCCGCCCGCGTGGCGCAAGGCGGTGTACGCCAACCCCGACCTGCCGCAGGGCGCGGTGGACCGGGACGCGTACGTGGTGTGCGTGCTGGAGCAGCTGCACCGGGCCCTGAACAACCGCGACGTCTTCGCCTCACCCTCGCACCGCTGGTCCAACCCGCGCGCCCGCCTCCTGGACGGGCCCGACTGGGACGCGGTCGAGGAAGACGTCCTGGCGGCCCTGAGCCTGGACATGCCCGTCACCGAGCACCTGGCGGAGCTGGTGCGCGGCCTGGACGCCGGATGGAAGCAGCTCGCCGAACGCCTGGAGGAAGCAGGGCCGGCGGCGAAGGTCTCCATCGAAGTGCAGGACGACGGGCGGGTGAAGCTGAACGTCGACAAGCTCGGCGCACTCGGCGAACCGAAATCCCTGACCTGGCTGCGCCAGCGGGTCGAGAAGATGCTCCCGAAGATCGACCTGCCGGACCTTTTGTTCGAGGTGAACGCCTGGACCGGGTTCCTCGACGCGTTCGTCCACCTCGGCGACGGCACCACCCGGATGAAATACCTGCCCACCTCGGTGGTCGCGCTGCTGGTGTCCGAGGCGTGCAACATCGGCCTGACTCCGGTGGTCAACCCCGGCTACGAGGCCCTGACCCGGGCCCGGCTCGTGCACGTCGACCAGTACTACCTGCGCGCCGACACCATCGCCGCCGCGAACGCGCGGCTCATCGCCGCCCAGGCCGACATCCCGATCGTGCAGTTCTGGGGTGACGGACTGCTCGCCTCCGTGGACGGGCTGCGCTTCCAGGTGCCGGTGCGCACCATCAACGCCGCCCCGTCGCCGAAGTACTTCGGGTTCAAGCGCGGCATCACCTGGCTCAACGCCGTCAACGACCAGGTCGCGGGCATCGGGCAGATGGTCGTCCCCGGCACCCCGCGCGACTCCCTGCACATCCTGGACGCCCTGCTGAACCTCGACGGCGGCGTGAAGCCGGAGATGGTGGCGACCGACAACGCCTCGTACTCCGACATGGTGTTCGGCCCGTTCAAGATCCTCGGCTACAACTTCAGCCCCCGGTTCCGCGACCTGGACGACCAGCGGTTCTGGCGGGCCACCATGCCCGGCATCGAGACCGGCACCTACGGCGTGGTGGAGGACCTGGCCCGCAACCGCGTGAACCTGAACAAGGTGATCACGCACTGGCCGGACATGCTGAAGGTCGCCGGTTCCCTGGTCACCAACCAGGTCCGCGCCTACGACCTGCTGCGCATGTTCGGTCGCGACGGCCGCCCGACCCCGCTCGGGGCGGCGTTCGCCGAGTACGGGCGGATCGCCAAGACCGAGCACCTGCTGCGCGTCGTCGACCCGGTCGACGACACCTACCGCCGTCAGATGAACCGGCAGCTCACCGTGCAGGAGTCCCGCCACAAACTGGCCCGCGACGTGTGCCACGGCAAGCGCGGCACCATCCACCAGGCGTACCGCGACGGCATGGAGGACCAGCTCGGCGCGCTCGGCCTGGTCCTCAACGCCATCGTGCTCTGGACGACGAAGTACATCGACACCGCCGTCGCCCAGCTCCACGCCGAGGGCCACGAGATCCGTGATGAGGACATCGCCCGCCTGTCCCCGCTCAAGCACCGCAACCTGAACCTGCTCGGCCGCTACAGCTTCACGGCCTCCACTCCGGCCGCCGGCGCCCTGCGCCCGCTGCGCGACCCTGACGCGCCGGAGCTGGACGAGGACGACGACGGGGGCGGGTCGGATTAGTCGTGGCCAACCAGGGCGGTGATGAGCTTGCGAGCCCTGACCTTGGGCAGCCGCTTCGCGGCCGTCGCGTACCGCTGCCGGGGAGCGCGGAGCGATGCCGCTGCCCTTGGTCACCTTGTCGAACCGGGCACCAAACCACGTCGCACCGGGTAAATCACAGGCTCAGGAGATGAGGAACTGCTGGAACTGGCTGGCGAACTCCCTCGGGTCCTTGCTCAGTGAAGCCTTGACCATTTCGGTGAACTCATCGACAACGACCTCGAACACCTCGGCCTCGACGCCATCGAGAGCGGCTCGCGCGACGTCCGCCGCGGTCATCTTCGGTACATCGAGGCCCTTGGTCATGTCGGTGTCGGCAGCCCCGAGGTGCACCGAGGTGAGACGGGTTCCCTGTCCGGCCAGTTCCTGGCGCAGCGCGTTGCCCATGCTCCACACGGCGGCCTTGGAGACTGCGTACGCGCTGGCCCCGGGGAAGACGAACCATGACGCGGACGAGGCGATGTTGAGGATCGCGCCTCCACCGTTGTCAGCCAGGACCGGCGCGAAGGACCGGATCAAGGACAAGGTGCCCCAGAAGTTCACGTCCATCGTGGCGCGGACGCTGTCGAGATCGCCGAGCAGGGTTCCACCCCCGATGCCGGCATTGTTGACCAGCAGGTCAACGTCACGAGCCTCGTGGGTGACGACTGCGACGGAATCGGGATCGGTGATGTCGAGGGCGAGAACCTCCACGCCGTCGAGATCGATGGACTCGGGCCGGCGGGCAGTTGCGTAGACCTTCGCGCCCCGCTCGGCGAGCTGGGCTGCGAGGTGGCGGCCGATGCCGCGGTTGGCTCCGGTGACGAGCGCGGTCGCTCCGTTGATGTTCATGCCCGTACGCTAGAACCTCACGTCGGCGTGAGGTGCAAATCGGGAACAGCCAGGAGGGGCGATGCGTATCGGAAAGGTCGCCGAACGCGCGGGGGTCAGCGTCCGCGCGCTGCGCTACTACGAGGAGCAAGGGCTCGTCGTCGCCGCCCGCGGCGCCGGGGGCCAGCGGGACTACTCCGATTCGGACGTCGAGCGGGTGAAGTTCATCCAGCTCCTCTACGCGGCCGGGCTGCCCAGCAAGGCGATCCTGCACATCCTGCCGTTCCTGGACACCCTCGTCGCGACACCGGAGATGACGCAGCGGCTCACGGAGGAACGGGACCGCATCCAGGCCCGACTGCACGATCTGACCCGGGCACGCGACCGCCTCGATGAGCTGATCAGCCTTGCCGCCCAGTACACGGAATCATCGACGGCACAGTGTCCACCGCGTGCACGCTCCCGCCCGACCGGGGCCTCCTACATCGCTACCGGATCGCCCTGAAAATGACGCCCCGGGCCTGTCTGTCGCCAAACGATGGCGAGCTCAAGCGGTCAGCGCATCACCGCTGTTCAGGAGGTCAGCGTAGACCTCTGCCGGAGTGCGGTACCCGTGGGTCTTGCGTGGGCGATGGTTGAGCTCATGGGCGATGGCGTCCAGGTCGCCTGGCTGAACGTGCGGAGGTCCGCGCCCTTGGGCAGGTACTGCCGAAGCAGTCGGTTGGTGTTCCCGTTGGTGCCGCGCTGCCACGGGCTGCGCGGCTTGCAGAGGTAGATCGGCATCCCGGTCCCGGCGGTGATGGCCTGGTGCTCGGCCATCTCCCGGCCCCGGTCCCAGGTGAGCGTCCGCCGTAGCTGGGGCGGGATGCCGAGGAGACTCCTGGTGAGGTGCGGAGTGACCTGCTCAGCCTTGATGCCGTCCGGCAGCGCGACGATGGCCGTGTAGCGGCTGGTGCGCTCGACGAGCGTGGCGACCGCAGAGGGCCGGGTGCCCATCACGAGGTCGCCCTCCCAATGGCTGGGTACCTTGCGGTCCTCGACTTCGGCGGGGCGGGCCGTGATGGACACCATGCCGCGGATGATCCCCCGCCCGGTGGGCCGGCGGGCGATCTTCGGTCGGCGCATGGGTCTTCCTGACCGCAGCCGCTGGGTGAGGCTGCGGTCGATCGCCTGACGCCGGCGAGGGTCGTAGAGCGAGAGGTAGATCGCTTCGTGCGAGATCTGCATGGAGGCGTCACCAGGAAACTGCCGTCGCAGCCATCCTGCGATCTGCTCGGGTGACCAGCACAGAGCCAGCTTGGTTTCCACCAGGGCGCGCAGAGCGGGCCGTTGGGCGAGCTTGACCTGCTTGGGTCGGCGCCCGCGCTCGTAGGCAGCCGCATCGGCCGAGGCGGCTCGGTAGCGGTCCCGGCCGCCGTTGCGGGCGACCTCGCGGGAGACGGTCGAAGGGGATCGGCCCAGCCGCTTGGCCAGTTGCCGGGCCGATTCCCCGGCGGCGATACCGCGGGATATCTCCTCGCGCTCGCTGCCGCTCAGATGCCGCTCTGACCGCTTCTGCGGGGTGAGGCGGACGCCGCCGCTCTGGTACAGGAAACGGCGGGCGTGCTGCATCGGTGCCCCGAGTGCCCGCCCGATCAAGCTGAACGACTGCCCCTCGCGCCAGCGTCTCCAGACCTCATCCTGCTGAGCCGGTGAAAACCCGTAGTCACGCACCTGTGCCTCCACGATCACATGATCATCCGAAGGTGGTGCGTTGATCACTTGAGGGTGCCATCGTTTGACGACAGGGAGCCGATGCGTCCAATGAACCCATGGAATCCGGGGGTTCGCGGCGGCGCGAATCCAATCAGATCCGATGGTGATTGCTGACAGGGTTTGACGACAGATAGGGTCCGATCCTCCGTACGGAAGGAGCCCCTCGGTGGCGAACCTGGTCTACAAGCGGGTCTCGACCGACCAGCAGTCCACCGCCCGGCAGGACCTCGTCCTGGAGGAGGCCGGGATCGAGGACCCGGTCGTCTTCGAGGAGGACCCGGGCACCTCCAGCCGCCTCCACCCTCTTCAGCGGCCGAAGTTCGGCGAGCTGCTGACGTACGCGCGGCCGGGCGACACCGTGCACATCTCCGAGATGTTCCGCCTCGTGCGCGGCAACCAGCACATCCTCGACGTGCTCGACGTCCTCCACCGCGACCGTCTCGCCCTGCGCATCCACGACGGCGCGTTCTCCGCGATGGACCTCACCGCCCGCCACCCGCGTACCGGCGAGCTGCTGTCCACCGTGAAGTTCATGGTGCAGACCCTCGCCGCCGCCGGCGAACTCCAGCGCGACCTCCAGCGGGAGCTGACCTATGACGGGCTGCGCGCCGCCGAGGCCAAGGGCGCGAAGGGCGGGCGCCGCCCCGCCGTGGCGGCCACGAAGACTGCCGACGTGCGCACCGCGTACCTGGAAGGCCGCTCGATCGCCGCCCTCGCCCGCGACCACGGCGTCAGCCGCGGTGCGATCCGTACTGCCGTCGCCGACCTCCTGCCCGAGTACACGGCCACCGACCCGGACACCCCGGCCCCGGAACTGCCGGTCGGAGCGTGTCTGAAAGATCGTGTAAGTCCGTGATGTGGCAGGCTGGCCGTGGCTCTGACCTGGGCCTTTGACCAGCCGGGACGGACGGACATGAACGACAACGAGATCCTGGCCGTCGGACCGGTCGAGGACGAGCTCGTGGATGAGGTCGTCGAGCGGTTGATGGACCGCGCCGACGCCTCGGGTGCTGCCCTGCTGGGTGAAGGCGGGCTGCTGACCGAGGTGACCCGGGCCGTGCTGGAGCGGGCCCTGGACGCGGAGATGACCGACCACCTCGGATACGAGAAACACGATCCCGCGGGCCACGGCTCGGGCAACAGCCGCAACGGCACATCGCGCAAGACGGTGCTGACCGATGCGGGGGCGGTCACACTGGCCGTTCCGAGGGACCGTGACGGGTCGTTCGAACCGCAGTTGGTGCCCAAGCACGCCAGGCGGCTCGCGGGCTTCAACGAGCAGGTCCTGTCGCTGTACGCACGCGGCATGTCGGTGCGCGACATCCGCTCGCACCTGGCCGGCATGTACGGCGTCGAGGTCTCACCGGACTTGATCAGCAAGGTCACCGACGCTGTCACCGATGAGCTCGACGCATGGCGGAACAGACCGCTGGACGCGGTCTGGCCGATCATCTACATCGACGCGCTGTGGGTGAAGATCCGCTCCGGATCCGTGGCCTCCCGGCCGGTCTACCTGGCCGTCGGGGTGGACATGGACGGCTGCAAGGACGTGCTCGGCCTGTGGGCCGGCGACGAGGGCGAAGGCGCCACGACCTGGATGACCGTGCTGTCCGAGCTCCGTAACCGCGGGGTCGAGGACGTGTGCATCGTCGCCTGCGACGGGCTGAAGGGCCTGCCCGACGCGGTCACTGCGACCTGGCCCAAAGCCACCGTTCAGACATGCGTGATCCACTTGATCCGTGCCTCGCTGAGATTCGCCTCCAAACAGCACCACGCAAAGCTGGTCACGGAGTTGAAGGCCATCTACACCGCCCCGACCGAGCAGGCCGCCGAGCAGGCCCTCGCCGACTTCACCGCAGGCGAGCTGGGCCAGCGGTATCCCGCGATCGTGCGGACCTGGCAGGCCGCGTGGAGCGAATTCACCCCCTACCTCGCCTTCCCGCCGGAGATAAGGAAGGTCGTCTACTCGACGAACCTGATCGAGTCGATCAACGCGCGGCTGCGGAAAGCCACCCGCAACCGCGGACACTTCCCCTCCGAGCAGGCCGCGTTGAAGGTGCTCTACCTCGCCATCCGTGAGCAGGTCACCCCCAGAGCGCGCGATGTCAACCACGTCGCGGCACACTGGAAGAAGGCACTGAACCAGTTCTCACTCTTCTTCGAGGACCGGCTCAACCCCAAGTGAAAATCGAGGACTTACACAAAGTTCCGTACACGCCCGCCGGTCGTCCTCGACATTGTGCTTGCCGAATACCTCGTCCGTGCAGGTCACGCGGCATGCTTGTATTCGTGGAGGATGCCGCCGAGGCGATCGTGTCTGCCGACGTTGAGGTGGGCTAACGTGTCCGGGTCGTCGATCGGTGGGGGCAAGGGGTGTAGCGGTCTGGCGTTGGCGATGCCTTGGTGTGGTCGGTGTCCGTTGTAGAACTGCTCGAACTCGCGCAGGGTGTGGAGGAGATGTCGCTGGTTCCAGATCAAGGTCCGGTCCAGGAGCTCGCGGCGGCAGGCCTGTATCCACCTTTCCGTGATCGAGTTCATCCTTGGCATCTGGATGCCGCTGAGGACGACTTCGATCCCTGCGTCCTTGAGGACGGCATCGAAGAGGTCGGGGAACTTCCCGTCCCGGTCTCGGATCATGAATTGTGCCCGGCAGCTGAGGTCTTCGAGGTCCATGACGAGGTTCTTCGCCGCTTGCGCTACCCAGGATGCGCTCGGATGCGCGGTGGCGCCCAGGATCCGGATCCGGCGACTGCCGTGTTCGATCACCACGAGCACGTACATCCGTACCCCCGACAGGGTGACTGTTTCTATGAAGTCGCAGGCCAGCAGGGCATCAGCCTGGCCGCGAAGGAAGCTGGCCCAGGTACTGGAGTTCCGCTCGGGCGCTGGGTCGATGCCGGCCTCCTTCAAGATCTCCCACGGGGCACGGGTAGTAGTGACGTCCAACGTGACGCGCGGTCGCAGCGCAGCGTGATCTCTCCAACTCATCGGAATCCCTCTTGCCCCGCGTCGTCGCCCGTCATTTACTTGGCACCCGATATTTTCGCCCCGAACACGTTTCCTGGTGGTGCCAGTTCTTCTGGAACCAATCCAAACGATGCGTCGAGTCCAACCGGGACGAGAAACAGTTCCACAGAAATGCCATCGACGATTCGCAGATACACCGAACCCGATACTTCCGGAATCTCCGTCGTCCTCGTGGCCCCGGCAGATTCGGCGGCTGCGACGTGGTTGATAAATTCCGACCGATCCCGGTACCCCATCGCGACATTCATCATACCTTGATCGCTGAGGAGATAGTCCGGCGCTGGTTCCTTCGGGGTAGGCGATTCGTACTGCACCACCTCCAGCAGAACGTCGCCAGCCATGAACACGGCGCAACCGCTTTGCGCCCCCTCTAGGCCCCACAACTTCTCGTGCTCCGGCCGATGGATTGCGTCCGGTTCGATCTCGGTGAAGCCGAAGACTTCACCAAAATAGATCCGCGCGCGGTCGAGGTCCGAGACCGAAACCGCGGCATAGGACAAGGCCGGCTGGGGACTGTACGACCCTGCCAACGCCGCCGGCAGAGACGGATCCTCTTCCATGATCTCCACGATCGTGTCCGCGCCGGGCTCGCGGAAGCAGACGCGGCGATAGCCGTTGGAATCCATCGGCTCGGTCATCGTCACGTACCCGGCTTGACTCAGGTACCGCATGGTGAGGTCGAAGTCGGGGACCACTATGCCGAACCGCGTCCAACCCAGATCTGAAGGTAGCCAGTCATCCCGCCTCGGCCGCTGAGGTGGGCTCGTGTGATGGAAAAGCTCGATCTGCCCACCGAACTCTTGGCGCCCGACAAGCCACCACAGCATGACGTGTGCGTCGTCACCCGTTGGCAGTTCCTGTAGACGCGACACGTGTGCCCCCCATCGCGGTCGGCCACCCGCATTCAAAAATCCCAGGACTTCGACAAACGCCCTGATGCTGCGGGGCATGTCGGATGTGCACAGTGCGACCTGAACAAGTTTCGTCACTCTTCGACTCCTGTGTTCATTGCGATTTAAACTCAGTCTTGCTGGATCCACCAGTGAAGTACTCGGTCCTTGAACTTGTCTGCTATCCAGAGCATGAGCAAGGCGCAGACCGACAGGACGATGATCACAGCAAATACCATGCTTGTGTCCGCCGCATTGGTTGCTGTGGTGATGAGACGTCCCATTCCAGTGGTGCCGGTGAGAATCTCGCCGGTGACGACCGAGATGATCGCGAAGCTGAGGGCAATTGGAAGGCTCGACAGCGTCCACGCCAAGGAATACGGGAACCGCACTCGCCACATGATATCCCACCCAGATGCACCAAGCAGCCGGGCGTTGTGCCGAACGTGCGCGTCGACTGTCCTTGCGCCTTCATATGCGTCGAATAGTGCCACAAAGAAGACCACAAGGAAGGCGATAACAATCGAACTCTGAAGGCCTATGCCGAATATGACCACCACGATTGGGATCAAGGCAACTCGCGGGACCGCGTTGAGTGCAACGACGAAGGGCCGGAACACTGCACCGGCGAAGTCGAAACTCCCCAGGACGAGGCCCAACATGCCTCCGATACTCATTGCGATCGCTAGTCCAATCACAGAAGCAAGGAAGGTGGGCAGCAGGTACTCCCAGACCGCGGGTGTGCCTTCACGACCGAGGAGGAGATTCACCAAGCTCGTGTATACGTGTGTTGGCGAGCTGATAAAGCAGGGATCGAGGAATCTCCATTCCGAAGCTCCGTCGATCTGGGGAATGAACTGCCACGCCGCCAAGATGCATGCGGCAACCATCACCTGCGTTGCTGGGACCATCAACTTTGACCGGGTCGTGCCCCGACGCTAGCGGACGGCGAGTTTGTCGTCCCTCGTGGCGACGGCCCGGTGGCGCTTGAGCCGGTTGATCCCGCACTCGACCGCGTGCCGCTGTTTGTAGTCGTCCTTGTCGAACGCCGGCGGCCGCCCGCCGCGCGAGCCGCGCTTGAGGCGGTTGCCGACCCGGCCGGAACCGGGATGGTGGCTTTGATCCCGCGTCTGCGCAGGTAGGAGCGATTGCCGCGGGAGTGGTACGCCTTGTCGGCCCGCACCCGGTCCGGGCGCTTGCGCGGCCTGCCGAGCCCCAGCCTCGGAACTCGGATGGCTTCCCGGACCGCTTCGAACTGCGGGGAGTCGCCCCGCTGCCGGCCGTGATCACGACGGATAAGGGCTTCTGCCCCTGTTCGACCGCGAGGTGGATTTCACTGGTCAGTCCGCCGCGCGAGCGTCCAAGGCCATGGTCGGCTGGCTCGACGAAGATCCCGCCGGGCGGTTCCTTCTGGAGGTCCCCCTTTTCGCCGCTCCCGCGGCCCGGCCAGTCGTCCAGGCGGCCGGGGCCCAGGGCGGCGGGCCGCCGCTCACGCACCAGGCGGCCCAGCCGGTCGGCGGCGGCACGCGCGCGCGGGCGGTCGGGGACGCAGGACGACGCCGACCTGCGCTGGCTTCGTCTGGCCGCCTCGCACCTGAACGAGGTCGAGCGGGTGCGCGTCTGCCCGGACGGAGGAAGTGGATCAGCGCATGTGGATGCCGCCGTCAACGACGAGGACCTGCCCGGTGAGTGCCTGTGCGCCGTCCGAAGCGAGGAAGGCGACGGTACTGGCGGTGTCTTCGGGGAGGAGAGGGCGCTTCATGGCCTGTCTGGTCACGACTGCCTCGATCGCTCCGTCCTCGACGACAGAGCGTGCCAGCGGGGTGTCTGTGAGGCCGGGTGCGACGGCGGTTACGGAGATGCCCTCGCCGCCGTAGGTGACGGCGAGGGTGCGCATGACGCCTAGCATTGCGGCCTTGCTGGTCACGTAGGGGAGGAAGCCCCCGTTCGGCGGTGTCCACTGCCCGTCCGAGGAAATGAAGACGATGCGGCCGAAACCGCGGGAGGCCATCCCCGGGGTGAACGCCCGCGCCAGCCACAGTGCCGACTCCACGTTCACCGCCATCAGTGTGCGCCAGCGGTCCAGGTCGAACTCGGACAAGGGCATCGGATCGACGAGGGCGGCGCCGTGCACCAGGACGTCGCAGCGTCCATAGCGTGCCAGGACCTCGGCTGCCGCTTGCCTCGCCGACGACTCCGACGCCAGATCGCAGGAGATCTCCGATCTGCGGCCCAGGACGACCGTGCGATGCCCGGTAGCTTCGAGCGCTGTGACGATGGCGGACCCGATCGCGCCCGAGCCGCCCGTGACTACTGCTATCCGCTGCTCATTCGCCATCTGTGGCGCCTTTCCGTGGTGTGGGAGCCGCAATCGAAGCGGTCTCCTCGAGTGGCTGACCGACGGCGGCGGGGCCGGACCGGCCGCGGTTCGGGGACCGGTCACCCGGTCCCCGAACCGATCGCTCCCGCGGTATTCCTGCCGCGCTGTCGGGGAATCAGCAGGAGCTTGCCGGTAGTTTTGCGTGACTCCAGGT
Source organism: Streptomyces violaceusniger Tu 4113 (assembly GCF_000147815.2). Taxonomy (NCBI): domain Bacteria; kingdom Bacillati; phylum Actinomycetota; class Actinomycetes; order Kitasatosporales; family Streptomycetaceae; genus Streptomyces; species Streptomyces violaceusniger. The sequence goes on from NC_015957.1 coordinate 7,371,843, forward strand.
CGGCGTGTGCCTGAGCTGCCTGCGCCAGCGGGTAACGGCCGCCGACCCGGACGACGAGTTCGCCCTTCTCAACCATGGCGAACAGCTCAGCGGCACGCGCCGTGAGTTCCTCATGCGTACGGATGTGATCGGGGAGAGTTCCGTAGGTGAGGCGGGTGCTGCGCGGGATCTCGTTCATGGCGATGGTCGGCACGTCACCGATCAGCGGACCGTAGAACACCAGCGTGCCGTGCGTGCGCAGTACCTGCAGCGACGCGGAGAACGTCGGGCCGCCCGCACCATCGAACACCGCGTGCACCCCCTCCCCGCCCGTCAGCTCCCGCACCGGGTCGACGAACGCACCCGCGGTGGAGACCACGACGTGGTCCGCGCCGGCCGCCTCGGCGATCTCGACCTTCTCCGGCCGGGAGACCACTCCGATCACGCTGCCGCCACGCGCCTTGATCATCTGAGTGAGCAGCAGCCCGACGCCGCCAGCGGCGGCGTGCACGAGCGTGGCCTCCCCGGGCTGCACGGCGTGACAGACAGTGCAGTGGTGGTGCGCGGTCAGGCCCTGCAACAGCACAGCAGCGGCCGTCTCGTCATCAATGCCGTCGGGCACCGCGACGACCTTGTCCACGGGCAGCACGATCTGCTCCGCATAACTGCCGTGGGTCTCGATCGTCAGCCAGGCGACCCGCTGCCCCGGCGCGAACCCGCTCACGCCCTCACCGGCTTCCAGCACCACACCAGCGCCTTCCATCCCCGGCACCTCGGCCATCCGCCCCCGGCGGATCCCGACGTCGAAGAAGTTCACGCCGGCCACCCGGACGCTCACCAGTACTTCTCCCGGACCAGGACGAGGTGCCGGCTGTTCCTGCAGCTCCAGCACGTCCGGTCCGCCTGCTTCTGTGACAACTATCGCTCTCATGCGGCCGAAACTAGACAGCCAAAAATGTACCTGCAAGTACACTTCTCGCATGACCACGAGGAAGGGCGCGGCAACCCGTCAGCGCATCGTCGAAGCCGCGGCGGCCGAGATCCGCGAGCGAGGTGTGAACGCCACCACACTCGACGACGTGGGCAGCCGCAGCGGCACCGGGAAAGGGCAGATCTTCCACTACTTCCCGCAAGGCCGGGAGGAGCTTTTGCTCGCCGTCGCCACACACGAAGCGGACCGGGTGTTCGACGGCCAGCAGCCCTACCTCGACGACCTCACCTCGCGCGCGGCGTGGGAGGCTTGGCGCGACCTCATCGTCAGGCAGTACCGCGACCAGGGGCTGTACTGCCCGCTCGGCGTGCTGATCTCCGACGTGGGCCGCCACAGCCCGGCCTCGCAGGCCATCGCGGCCCAGCTGGTGCGGCGTTGGCAGGAGTGTGTCCGAGCCGGGGTCAAGGCGACGCAGGCGGCCGGCGAGGCCGACCCCGGGCTGGACGCCGACCGCACCGCCGCGGCCATCATCGGCAGCATCCAGGGGGGTGTCACCGTCCTGCTCTCCACCGGCTCGACAGAACACCTGGAAGCCGGACTGAACTTCTGCCTCGACCGCCTACTGCTCTGAGCTTGACTCTGTCGGGGATCTTGGTGCCGCCAAGGTCAGCTGCCCAGGGTTCGCCAGGACTTCGGCCGGGGTATCTCGCGCTGGTCGAGGTAGTTCTGGAAGGCAGTCGGTCGGCGGGGCGTGGGGGCTTCTTCGGTTGATGGCAGTCCGCTGAGGCGCTCGATGTTGACGGCGATGGCCGTCAGGACGTGCTGGATGTGGGCCTTCCCCTGTCCTCGGTAGCGGCAGCGTCGCATGCCATATCCTGTGCCGCTCGAAAAGTCATCGCTGCACGTCATGCCGCATGTCTGTATTCGTTGATGAGGCCGCCGAGGATCCGGGTGCGCAGGACTTTATGGATGTGGAGGTCATACGCCGCGGCGGGTTGTTCATGAGCGTCGGGTGGGAGCTGGCAGCGGGCCTGATGAGGTCGGTGCTCGTTGTAGTGCCGCTCGTAGGCGGCGAGGACGTGGCGCGCGTGGGCCTCATTCATGATCAGGACGTGGTCGAGGGCTTCGCGTCGGATGCTGCCGATGATGCGTTCACAGTGCGCGTTCGTGCGGGGAGCTTGTGGCGCACTTTTGAGGATCTCCATCTCAGCGCGGCACGAACGAGAACACCAACGGCCTGCTGCGGCAGTACTTCCCCAAGGGCACCAACCTGTCCGTCCACACCGCATGCGACCTCCGCGTCGCGCATCAGCTCAACCAGCGCCCTCGACTCGTCCTTGGCGACAAGACCCCAGCCGAGGTCATGCGAGAATGCCTCACAGGCCCATTGACCAGGTGATTCGCAACCACCGATAGAAACCGCCCGCGGTCGAGGGGGCGGTTCTGCCATTCGGCCATGCCGTCCATGACCTTGTCGGTGATGGTGGAGATGGTCTGCTTGGACACCTCCGCGCCGTAGACCTCGGCCAGGTGAGCGGAGATCTCCCCGTGCGTGAGCCCCTTCGCAGACAGGGAGAGCACCATCTCGTCCACGCCGGTCAGGCGGCGCTGCCGCTTCTTGACGATCTGCGGCTCGAAGGTGCCGGCGGTGTCGCGAGGCACCCTCACCTCTACCGGGCCGACGTCCGTCAGTACGCTCTTGGCCCGGGTGCCGTTGCGGCTGTTGCCGCTGTTCCGGCCCGTCGGCTCGTGCTTCTCGTAGCCGACATGGTCGGTGATCTCGCCCTCCAGGGCGGACTCCAGCACCCGCTTGGTCAGCTGCTGCAACAGCCCGCCCTCGCCGGTCAGCTGCAGTCCCTCGTTCCGGGCTCGGTCAACCAGCATCGCAACGAGCTGCTCGTCCGACACCGCACTCGACGATGCCTGAACCACCTGCTCGGCCTGCTCGTTCTCCACGGCGGTCTCCGTCATCAGACCCATCTCCTTGATCATCAGATCCGCCGTTGATTAGACACTCCCATCATCCGCTGTGTGCCGCTGCTTGGCCGGCGCGTCCAGTGGCCCGCAGGGGGCGGCTGTCCGGGCGTCAGGAATCGCTGGGGCCGTCGGGCAGTATTCGTTGCAGCCCCGTTGCGATAACTGTCGCGGTATCGAGGTCCGGATCGAGCGCCGCGTTGATGATGACGCCGTCGATCAGCGTCATCGCGAGCACCCCGAGCGCTGTGGGATCTGCCGTTGTGGGCCCGCAGAAGCGAAGGAGCAGGCCGCCTAGTTCGCGATGGGCACGGCGCAGGGCGGCGAGTCGCCGTACGGCCAGCTCCGGGTCTCGTGCTGCGACGATGGAGAATTCGACGTTCGCCAGGAACCATCCGCGGCGCTGGCGGATGGCGCCGGCGAGCCATGAGCCGATGGCCCGGCCTACCTCGTCTCGCCCCATGCGCTCCGGCTCGATGTGTCGCCACTCGCCAGGCAGGGACTCGGCCCGCTGCTCAGCCAGCACGAGGAACAGCTCCTCCTTGCTGCTGAAGTTGCCGTACACAGCACCCTTGGTGAAACCCGCGTCTGCGGCGATGGCCTCCAGTGACGCGGCTCCGAAGCCCACGTCGCAAAACTTTTCGTACGCCGAATGCAGCAGCGCGACCCGCGTCTCGCGGCGCCTCCGCTCCCGGCTCGACTCAGGGGCTTGACGACTAGGCGCATTCATATACTGTTCGTATCACGGATACGGCCCGTATGTGAAATACCGATCGTACATGAGCGGGCGCGGCTGTCCGCCTTCCCTCAATCGGAGGCTTCCGATGACAACCACTTCTTCCCCCGGCCGTGTGGCCATCGCGGCGACGCTCGGCGTCGTCACCGCGGCGCTGTTCGCCTACTCGACGCTGGAGACGATGCTGTCGCCGGCCCTGCCCGCGATCCAGCATGCGGTGGGTGCTTCGACATCGGCGATCGCCTGGGTTTTCACCGGGTTGCTGCTGGCCGGGGCGGTCTCGACCCCGCTGGTGGGACGCCTGGGCGATATCCGCGACAAACGGACCGTCCTGCTGGGCGTGCTGGCGGTCGTCGCTCTCGGCACCCTGGTCGCCGCCCTCGCCACGAACGTCGCCCTGCTGACCGCCGGGCAGGTCCTGCAGGGCGTGGGGCTGAGTCTGGTCCCGCTCTCGGTGGGCATCATCCGCGATACCCAGCCCGCCCGTCGCATCGCTGCGGGCAACGGGCTGATCGTGGGAACGGCAGCGTCGAGCACCGCGGTCGGACTCGTGGTCGCGGGTCCGATCCTCGAAGTCCTGCCCTACACCTGGCTGTACTGGATCCCCTTCGCGGTGATCGTCGCGGCGTTCGTGGTGGCGTGGGCCGTCGTCCCCTCCTGTCCGCCTGCCCGGCGTGGCCGGATCGACTCGGCCGGGGCCGTCCTGCTTGCCTTGGGACTCGCGCTGCTGCTGATTGGGATCTCGCGCTCGTCCAAGGTGGGCTGGGGATCGCCGCTGGTGCTGAGCCTGGTTGTGGCCAGTGTGGCGGTGCTGGGCGTGTTCGCCGCGGTGGAGTTGCGCACCAGCGAACCCCTGGTAGACCTGCGCCTGCTGGCCACGCGTGCGGTGCTGCTGACCTGCGCCGTGGCGTTCGTGGTCGGTTTCGGCACGTTCGCTGTCTTCGTTCTGGTGCCAATGCTGGTGGAGCTGCCGAAGACGACCGGCTACGGGCTCGGCGGCTCGGCCCTGTCGACCGGGCTCTACCTCGTGCCGCTGGGCATCGTCGGTACGGCCGTCGCTCCGCTCACCGGCCGGCTTGAGCGAGCGATCGGCACTCGAGGCGTGATGCTCACCGGCACCACGGCGATGGTCGCCGCCGCGCTCGTGCTCCTCGCGGCTCCCGGCCGTCCGTGGCTGATCCTCATCTCCACGGCGCTGGCGGGCCTGACCGTCGGCTTCGGTCTGACGGGGGCGATGAACATCGTGGTCGCGACGGTACCCGAAGACCGGACGGCCAGCGTCAGCGGACTCGCCTTCGTGGTCAAGAGTGTCGGCGGGGCTCTCGGCGCCCAGCTGGGCGCTGTCATGCTGGCACGGTCCACCGCTCCCGAGACGGAGCTGCCCGCCTGGTCCGGCTTCCGGTCGGCCTTCTTGCTCGCCGCCGCGGTGAGTATGGCCGCGGTGCTGCTCAGCATCGCGCTGCCCTCCCGTATGCCCCGCGTCACGCCCTCCGCCACCACTACGGTCGGAGAGCCGGCATGAGGACGCCCCCCGGCCTCACGGACCTCGACGCCGTTCTCGAACGAGCCACCCTGGGCCACACCGTGGCCGGAGCATCGGTCTGCCTGATCGACAGCACGACGAACTGCGCGTCGGTCGGCCTGAAACGGGTGGGCACAGCGGCTCCGGTCGACCCGCACACACTGTTCCCGCTCGGATCAGTGACCAAGATTGTCGTGGCCACCGTGGCCTGCCAGCTGGTGGCGGAGGGCAAACTCGCCCTCGATGCTCCCGTTGCCTCTCTCGTACCAGAGCTTCACACGCTCGGCGCCCGCGGTGCCGCGATCACGGCGCGCATGTTGCTGTCCCATACCTCGGGGCTGGCTGACGCCTGGGACGGCTCCGCCTCGCTGACCGAGCTGCTCGGAACCTCGCACGGGGCTGCCGCCCCGGCCGCGCCTGGCGAGGGCTTCTCCTACAGCAATACCGGGTACGTGGTACTCGGCCAGCTCATTGAGAAGCTCACCGGCCTTAGCTGGATGGAGGCCGCACAGCGGGCGATCCTGCGTCCGGCCGGGATCTCCTCCGCCGTCTTCACCGCACCGGGAGGCGCGGCAACCGGGCATGTCCTCGGCGACGACGGCGCGCTCGTGCCCGGCGACCTGTGGCCTCCGGTCGGCCCGCTCTTCGGGCCGGCAGGCGCCACCATGCACGCGACCGCCGTGGACACGGCACGACTTGTGCTTGCCTGCGCAACCGGCCGTACCCAGGACGGACGCGAACTGCTACCCGAGTGGATGGTCGACGAGATGCTCCGCCTGCATGCCCCGATCCCCGGCGCGCCGCTGCATTTCCGAGGTTGGGGACTGGGCTGGGCCCTTCCCGTCGCGGGACCCTCCCGGTCGGTCGAGCACATCGGCGGGACGAGCGCGTTCATCCACGTCGAGGCCAACAGGGGTGTCGCACTGGCCGTGCTGACCAACTTTCCGGAGGGTTGGGCCTTCGGGGAGGAGGTCCTGCGCGAGGCCCTCGGGTATCACCGCCCCGCGCTCCCGACCGGTCCTGGCCCCGCTTACGCGGACCGATACGTCGGCGAGTACGCCTCACCCGCGTTTGGCGTCACGGTGCGCGCCGCCCGGGACGGCCGCCTCCTGATTACCAGCCCCCTCACCGGCCGGGAAACCGACCTGCACCACCAAGAAGATGACTCCTTCTGGGCCGATTTCGGCGCCCTGGAAACCGAGGTGAGCTTCATGGACTTCGACCACGGCCGGGCCGGCCGCCTGCACACCGCGCTCCGGATGCTGCGTCGTGTCAGCTGAGCGCCCCGGAACCGACGTCGTTGTGATCGGTGCGGGCATCATCGGCGCGCTGATCGGCCGGGAACTCGCCGGGCGGGGGCTCGGGGTCGTGCTCCTGGACCCTGAGCCGGGCCGCGGTGCCTCAATCGGGAACGCGGGCATGATTGTTCCCAGCTTCACCAGGCCCATGGCCGATCCCGCAACTCTGTGGGAGGGCTTGCGCGCTATGACCGGCGGGGACCCTCTGCTCACCGTTGGCTCGCTGTCTCCGGCAGTCCTGACGTGGCTGGCCCGATTCGCGGTCGCGGCCCGCCCGGGCCGGGCAGGCCGCAGCGCCGCGCGGCTGGTCGGCCCGGCACGCACCGCCGCAGACGAATACGCGAACCTCGCCGCGGAGACCGGCATTGACCTCAGCGTGGCCGGCGACGGGTGGCTCCAGGTGGCCCGCAGTCCGGCCGTTCTCCGACGAAGGCTGCTTTTGGCCCGTGCGCTGACGAAGAACGGTGTCGACCACGAGGTCCTCACCCAGGCCGAACTGCGGGCACGGGAGCCGGAACTCGGCCCGGACCTAGCCGGTGCGGTGTTCTTTCCCGGTGATTCCTCGCTGGATCCGGCCGCGGCGACACGCGCGGCACTGGTGGCCGCCGAACTCCGCGGCGTCATCATCCACAGCGCACGCGTCATCAGCCTGGTCCGCCGGCACGGCGAAGTCACCGCCGTGAAGACCGACCTCGGCGAGTTCAACGCCACCCACTACGTGCTGGCCAACGGCGCCGGACCACCAGGAGGACGAGGCGTCCAGCCGGGCTGGGGCTGGAGCATCGACGTGCCCGCCAAGCATCCACCGATCAGCACCCCACTGATGGGGCTCGACGACCACGTCGTGTGCAACCCCCTCCCAGACCGCATCCGGATCACCGGCGGCATGCGGATCGGCGGCACCCCGGAGGACCGCCACGACCACGCCGCCACCACCGCCATCCAGCAGGCCGCTGAACAGCTCGTCCCCGCGCTGCACGACCTGTGCGAGGGCACCATCACCATCACCCGCGCGGCCCGGCCGATGACCCCCAATGGCTTGCCGCGGGTGGCCAGGACCGGCCGCAACCTCATCACGGCCACCGGACACGGCACCCTCGGAATGACCCTCGCCCCGGCGACCGCAACCACAGTCGCCCAGCTGCTCGGACACGGAGGCCACCGCGCGGAGGTCTCGCGATGACATCGCCGATCACAGCAGGCCATCAGCTCCACACGGACGCGCTGGTCGCCGATGCCCACAACGACCTGCTCATGCTCGTCGTCCGCCGACCACCGCAGCTCTGGGCAACATACTTCCGCGACATCTGGTATCCGCAGCTACGCAAAGGCGGGGTAGATCTGCAGGTCCTGCCGATCTTCATCGACCATGAGTTCACCCCTGAGGGCGCGCTGCGCGAAAGTCTCCGGATGGTCGAAGCCGCACACCGAATCGCCGAGGGCAACCCAGACCTGGTCGCGCTGTGCCGCACGGGCGCCGAGATCGACACGGCCATCGAGTCCGGCCGCATGGCACTGGTCCTGGCGCTGGAGGGATGCCCACAGATCGACACCGACATCGAACTCCTGCAGACCTTCGCCCGCCTCGGCGTCCGGATCGTGTCCTTCACCCATTTCGGCCGGACCGCGCTGGCCGACGGATCCGGTGAAGACCTCACCGGCAGTCGCCTGACCCGCGCCGGCGTCGAAGCACTCGCACTGCTGGAATCCCTCGGCATGGCAATCGACGTCTCACATCTCGGAGCCACCGCAGTCGATCACGTGCTCGAACTGGCGACCCGTCCTGTCATCGCGACCCACTCCTCTTCCCGCAGTCTCCACGATCACCACCGCAACCTTTCCGACGATCACATACGTGGCATCGCTGCCACGGGCGGCCTCATCTGCGTGAACCTCTACGCCGGTTACCTCACCACCGAACCTCCGACGCTCGACCATGTCGTCGCGCACATCGAACACCTCACTGATCTTGCCGGCCCCACCAAGGTGGGAATCGGCAGCGACTTCGTTGCCGACCTGTTCGCGGAGAAGGTCCCGACCTGCGACCGACCACTGATCATCGAGGGCACCAACACCGAAATTCTCGTCCCCGGCCTCGAAGGACCATCGGGGCTTCCACTCGTCAGCCACGCACTGCTCACTGCCGGACATCATGAGAACGAGGTCCGAGGAATCGCCGGCTCCAACCTGGCTCGCTTCCTCGGTGCCACGCGCCACTGAACGGACAACGATGCTGCCCTACCTCGACACTGACCTTCTGCACAGGCTGCTGCCGTTCCCGCAAGCAATCAGCGTGCTGCGAAACACCCTCCAGGACGGACAGCCTGCCGTCACCGCACCACTGCGGACCGCCGCCGAAGCCCCTGGCGGGCATGTCCTCATCATGCCGGCGGCGGACCGAAATCTGTTCGGCGTCAAGATCGCCGGGGTCGCGCCGGACAACCCGGCGAAAGGCCTGCCCCGGATCACCGGCACCTACCTGCTCTTCGACGCCGATACCTTGCAGCCCGTCATCGCGATCGATGGCCCCGCCCTCACGCTGCTACGCACGGCCGCATTGTCCGCGCTCGCGGTTGATCTCCTCGCTCCTCGCGATATGACCCGGTTGCTGATCTTTGGCACCGGGCCACAAGCAGCGGCACACCTTCATGCTCTCCGCGCTGTCCGGCACTTGCAATCTGTTGCTGTCAGCGGCCGGACCCTCCAACAGGCGCGTGCGTTCGCCGCCGACCATGGGATCAATGTCGCCGGACCGGACGACCTCCTTCACGCTGATGTCGTCGCCTGCTGTACCAGTTCAACCACTCCGCTGTTCGACGGCCGGCACCTTTCGCAGCATGCGACCGTCATCGCAATGGGTTCGCACACACCCGACGCCCGCGAACTCGACAGCCACACCCTTCGGGGCGCACAGGTTGTCGTCGAAGACGTCCACACCGCCACCCGCGAAGCCGCCGACATCGCCGACGCACTCACTTCCGGCGACATCACCAACCCCCTGCCCCTCCACGAGATCGTGACCGGACGAACCCCAGTGCAAACCGACCGACGACGCGTCTTCCGATCCGTGGGCATGGCCTGGGAAGACCTAGTCATCGCCAAAGCAGCACTCACACAATGGAGGTCCATGCCGACGTGCACCTGAACGTTCCGACCCGCGTGCAGGTCTGTCAAACGATCGGCCCTGTGGCAGAGGGCGTTGAGAGGACGTTCGCGTCATCTAAGCGCCGGTTTGGGGCAGTCGGGCCGCGCCGGGATTCGCCTCGTACAGGCAGAACGGGCGGTACGTCTCTTCAGTTGGAGCGCACTGGGACTTAGATTTTACCCGGGTTACTACCGATACCTTCTGTCCGGTTCGAATACGTCCCTGAAGCTGGCTTTTGCCTCGCTCGATCGAGCGATATGCCCGGTTGGGGACCTCGTGCATGAGTGGTCCCATGACCTCTTCGCAGCAGCGCGAGCCGTACCCGAGCGATCTCTCCGATGCCCGCTGGGCGTTGATGGAACCGGCCTTGACGGCCTGGCGGGCCGAGCGGCAGAAGACCTCCCTCAACCTCGGTGGAAAGGTTACTGACCTGCGAGAAGTCATGAACGCGATCCTCTTCCTCAACCGGACCGGCGTCCCCTGGCGCTACCTGCCCCACGACTTTCCGCCGCACACCACCGTGTTCGGCTACTTCAGCGCCTGGACCGCCGACGGCACCATCGAGAAACTCGGCCTCCGCCTGCACTGGATGGTCCGTGAGCAGGAAGGGCGTACCGCCGAGCCCACCGCCTGCGTCATCGACGCCCAGAGCGTCAAGACCGCTATCAGCGTGCCCACCGACACCCAGGGCACCGACGCCGGCAAGAAGATCGTCGGACGCAAACGCAGCATCGTCGTCGACACCCTTGGCCTGTTACTGCTGGTCATGGTGACCGCGGCCAGCGTCTCGGACAACGAGGCCGGTATCCAGCTCCTCACCCGCGTCGCCGCCGACCACCCCGCCATCAGCAAGGCATGGGTCGACACCGGCTACAAGAAGAAGGCGATCGAGCACGGCGCCACCCTAGGTGTCGATGTCGACGTCGTCCCACGAAACGAGCAGGTCAAAGGCTTCTCCGTGATCCCGCGGCGCTGGGTAGTAGAGCGAAGTTTCGGATGGATCATGATGCACCGCCGCCTCGCCCGCGACTACGAGACCAAACCGGCGCACTCCGAGAGCATGATCCGCCTCGCGATGATCTCCAACCTCGCGAAACGAGCGACGGGCGAAACGGTCATAACATGGCACAAACCATGAACGATCGCTTCTTCAAGCAGGACGTCCTCTGAGGCCACCGCGAGCACCGGGTGGGAGATCCAGATATCGCCACTGGACGATCCCACCGCGGCCTGGACCTGCGCGCCCCTGACGACGGCCCGAACGTCATCTCCTCACCTGGCGCCATAGTCAGGCGTGAGCCGGTACTCGGCGGGCTGCTCAACGAGTCCCCCACCACGTCGCTCCGAATGCGTCATCCCCCACAGCCCCTTCGAGGCTTCGCAGGCAGCGATGGGCAGAACGAGCAAAAGTGCGATCAACGCGTATTTTCACGTAGGTGTCTGGCTGCTTCCGATGGCCGGGATCTAGTGTCTCGCTTCGATATCACGGCAGAACACGGACGACGGGCCTCTTGGCCCGCCCGACGTCTCGTGCCGTGCGTGTTCATCATCCGGGAGATCAATGTGAGACCTGCACTCCGCGCGGCGGCCGCGCTCGCCCTCACCTCCGCACTGCTGGTGACCGGCACCGTCACCAGCATGGCCGGTTCCGACAACAGCGCCGATCACCTGACGACTTGGGCCGTCGCCCCACAGAAATCGGTCACCCCGCAGACCGATGAGCAGGATGCGTACAACCAGGCACACGGCCGCCCGCTGCCCACCCCCGAACTTCTCCAGCCCACACTCGACTCCGAGTTGCGTCCCTATCACGCCAAACCAAAGAACTCACTCCATGGCAACTACCAATGCGGCGCCTCGGACGTGCTGGCCGACCTCTCCAAGAAGTGGATCAAGGAGTTCGAGAAGCAGTATCCCAAGGTCCACATCTCGGTTGACCCTCCCTACGCCGGCAGCCTCGGCGCGCTGGAGCTGATCAAAGGCAACCTCGACTGCGTCTTCGTCTCGCGTGAGCTGAAGCCCACCGACATCCAGGGTTTCCACGACGCTTTCGGTTACGACCCGCTGAGTGTGCCCATCTCAGGCGGCAGCTACCGCCACTACGGCTTCCTGGACTCCGTGAGCCTCATCGTCAACAAGGACAATCCCCTCGACAAGCTCTCCTTCGAACAACTCGACGCGGCACTGTCCACCACCCGCAACCGCGGCGGCAAGGCCGCCACCACTTGGGGCGACCTCGGCGCGACGGGGAAGTGGGCTGACAAGCCGATCCACATCGTGGGTCTCCAGCCGTGGAACGGCTTCGAGGAGTTCGTACGCCAGCGGGTGCTCAACGCCGACGACAAACGGGGCGAATGGCGCCCTGGCACCGCCGACGGCTCCACTCCGGCCGACCCGGCGGTGCACTGGGAGAAGACCGTCTTCAACATCGCCAAGGACGTCAAGGACGACCCCTACGCGATCGGCTACACCGGGATGGCCTATGTCGACCAAGCCGTGAAGATCCTTTCGCTCAGCGAGCGTACCGGCGGCCCGGCATACGCACCCACCTACGAGAACGTCGCCGCAGCCGCCTATCCGCTCAGCCGCGTCACCTACTTCAATGTCAACAAGCGGCCTGGGAAGCAACTCGACCCAGTCATGGAGGAGCTGATGCGCTTCATCCTCAGCAAGCAGGGCCAGCAGGTAGTCGGCAAACAGCAGGTGTTCCTGCCATTCCGGTCCGGCCAGGCGGCCGACAGCCTGAAGCTGCTTGACACCGCCCCCTGATCCACCAGTTGCGGCGGGGGCGGATGCCTGCCCCCGCCGCCCCTGGGCGAGCTGGTCCGGCCGGGGCGTGGGGCGGCCTTCGAAGTCCGCACGCCGACCGGGGCGCGCCTGTACGTCTTCGCCGTCATCGAGCACACCACCAGGGGCGCATCCGCATCCTCGGCGCCGCCGCACACCCCACCGCGGACTGGATCGTGCAACTCGGACGCAACCTCCTCATGGACCTCGAGGACACGGGCAGCAGGGCACAGTTCCTGATCCGCGACCGCGAATCCAAGTTCACCGCCGCCTTCGACACCCTGATGACCGATGCCGGTCTCAAGGTCGTCACCACCGGCATTCGGATGCCGCGGATGAACTCCCTCACGGAGCGCTGGATACAGAGCTGCCGCAGGGAACTGTTGGACCGGACCTTGATCTGGAGCCAGAACCTGAAGGGTGTCAATATTCCAATCAGGCTGCTGAGCTGGGTGTTTCCTGCGGATGGTAAGGCAGCCGAGGTGGCATGGTGTGGTACTCGTTGAGTAGTCCGCCAAGTATCTGGCGGCGTCTGACCGTGGCAGTGGGCAGAAGGATGACGTTCGGGTCGTCGTCGGGTGCTCGTAGGTCGAGGCTGCGGTGGGCCCGTCCCGCGTTGTAGTGCTCGGCGTATTGGTTGAGGACAGTACGCAGGTGTCGTTCGCCGGTAATGAGGAGTCGGTCGGTGCATTCGGTGCGGGCTGTGCGTATCCAACGTTCGGCGAACGCGTTGAACCGGGGGCTTTGCGGCGGTGTCGGGATGACGGCTGTGCCGTTGCCGGCAAAGACGGCGTCGAACGCGGCGGTGAACTTGCTGTCCCGGTCGCGGATGAGGAACCGGAAGCACCCGGCTCTGTCCTCAAGATCCATGAGCAGGTTGCGGGCGAGTTGCGTGACCCACGCGCCGGTCGGGTGAGCGGTGACGCCCAGGACGTGAACACGCCGGGTGGCAATCTCCATGACGAAGAAGACATAAAGACGCTTGAGGAAGACGGTGTCCACGTGCATGAAATCGCAAGCGAGCAGCGTGTGAGCCTGAGAGCGCAGGAAGGAACGCCAGGTCCGCTGGCTTGCTCGCTGCGGTGCCGGTGGTAGACCAGAACGGCGCAGAACGCGCCGGATCGTAGCGGCGGCCACCCGATGACCAAGCCGTCGCAGCTCACCTTGGATCCTGACGTACCCCCAGGTCGGATTCTCTCGCGCCAGGCGCTGGATGAGCGCCGCAGTCTCTTCCGCCAGCGGTGGCCGACCGGGTCCTACCGCCGCCTGACGCCACTTCCAGCGCACCAAACGCCGGTGCCAGGTCAGCAGCGTGCCCGGGGTGACCAGCCGATAGCGGCGCAAGGCGGATGGCAGGTGCCGCACGAGAGCGGAGAGCACGGCACGATCAGCCCATGTGAGCTGCGGTCGGTCGACCTGCCGACGCAACACCGCGACCTCGTGGCGGAGAGCGAGAATCTCGGCGTTGCTCACGGCGGTCGATCGGCCCAGCAAAAGGAAGCAACCCAGCAGTCGGCAGAAGATCAGGTAGAGCAGTCGCAAACCCACGATCAGTGATCATGCCCATACTTGGGCGATCGCAAAGCCCCAGGTCATCCGCCGTACGGCAATAGAGACACCCTTCAGGCCGCCCACGCAGGCCGCCGTCAAGAACCTCGTACTGCGCCTCGCCCACGAGAACAGCCGATGGGGCCACCGCCGGATTCAAGGTGAACTGACCCAGCTCGGACACCCGATCGCCGCCTCCACCCTCTGGCAGATCCTCCACACCGCAGGAATCGACCCCGCACCCCGCCACACTGGCCCAACCTGGCACGAGTTCCCCTCTACGCAGACCACCGGCCTCATCGCCCGCGACTACCTCCACATCGACACCATCAACCCGCACCGCCTGTACGCCCTGGTCTTTCCCGAGCACCGCACCCGGCGCCTGCACATCGCCGGCGTCACCGCACACCCAACCGCTGCCCGGGCCACCCAGCAGGCCCGCAACCTCGCCACCGACCTGGGCACACGCATGGACTCGCCGCGCTTCCTCATCCGGGACCGCGACAGCAAATACACCGACGCCATTGACGCCTCGTTCCAGACCGAGGACATCAAGATCATCAAAACACCGGTCCACGCACCGAAGGCCAACGCCCACCGCGAACGCGTGGTCGGCACCCTTCGCCGAGAAGTCCTGGACCACATACTCATCCTCGGCGAAGCTCACGCGCGCCAGGTCCTGACCACATACCAGAGGCACTACAACGCGCACCGCCCCCACCGGGCCCGATGCCAACTACCTCCCCAAGCTCACGGACAACCACCTCCGGTCCTGGAGCCGGCCAGCCACAGAGTCCTGCGCACCCGCATCCTCGGCGGCGTGATCAACGAGTACAGATATGCCGCTTGACCAGGAGCGACGATTATTCGAGCCCCACACGGTACCTCCGACATCGTCGACGCCACCGTCGTGACCATGGCAGCCAGCCTCGGCGCCATCATCTGGACCTCATACCCTGACGACATCCGCACCCTCATCGACGCCCCGGACATCAAGCCTGCCCCTGTCATCCGTACCGTCTAGCCGGTCTGCTCGACCGGTGGCGTGCGGAAGGCGGCTGCCTCGTCGTGGGCTTGCTGTTCGCGGAAGGAGCGGTCGAGGTGGTGCTGCAACCGGACGTGGCGGAACTGGTAGACCGCGCCGGTCTGGCGCAGCACACCGCGGCCGTAGGCGTCGTCCAGGAACGCGGCAGTGTTCCAGGGGAGCCTGCCGGTCAGCGGCAGCCAGACGCGGCACAGGACCAACCACCGCCCCCAAGCGGTGAACGACAGTGCGTAGGCCAGCGCGCCGCCCACTCCGCTGACGACGCCGTAGGTCAGCGCGCTGCCCGCCCCCCACACCATCGGGCCGAAGAGGGGCTGGAGCAGGTCGACGACGAGCTGTCCGCCTGCGCCGATGGTGAGGGCGAGCGCGGGCGCGAGGACGAGGATCTGGCGGCCCACGGTCATGCGGTTCGAGGCCAGCAGGCGGGACGGGGTGGCGGCGGAGGCGATGTCCAGGGGCGTCTCCAGGGTGGCCAGCATCCCGAAGACGAGTCCGGCGCCGGGCCCGAAGATCAGGCCGAAGGCCAGCATGTCGATGAGGGTGTCCTTCAGCACCGCGGCGTCCGCCATCGGCTGTCCGTAGTACAGCCAGTGGTCGAGGGTGAGGGTGCAGGCGCATCCGGGGCCCACGAGGAAACCGCCCAGCAGGCTGGTCCCGAACCGGGCGGCGAAGGTGCGCCCCGTCCCGCGGCCGGGGCGTCTCGCGGTGCCGGGAAGTCGCAGTCGCGCCCGGGCCGGCTCGAGGGGTTCGCGGCCGAAGGCGGTGACGATGCAGAACACGCACCCGAACGCGAGCCCCGTGATCGGCCCCGTCAACCCTGCCAGGAGCAGCGTCTCCCCGAGCGCCTGTGGCAGGAGGACCAGGCAGACGAGCAGTTCGGGGACGAAGACGCACAGCGCGGAGGCCGCCACGACGGTCAGGATGCGGGTGGCGAGCGGCAGCGAGGCACCGATCTGCCACCAGGCGAGGTCCTGCTGTTCGCGGCCGAGCCGGGCCAGGTGGTGGGCGAGGTAGCCGAGCCAGCGTTCGGCGTGCTCCGGGGCCGGACCCTGTCCGGGGCTGCGGCGGCCAGGGGCGCGCTCGGCGACGGGGCGCCGGTAGACGGACGGGACGAATCCGGCGAGGAGGTGCTCCTCCAGGGCACTCACGTCGGGGAAGCGCTCGGTGTCCAGCAGCTCCGCGGGGTTCCTGCGGGACGCCTCGCTGTACATGGTCCGGGCCAGACTCACCATGAGGGGCGTCCGCAGGACCGCGGCCAGCGGCACCTGCGCCGGGTCGCGGTGGGCGTCCCGGTAGGCGAGGAGTTCCGCCAGGACGCCGTCCCAGACCGATCCGTCCGCTGTGCGGCCATCACCGACGGGCTCCTCGCCCGGGCCGGTGCGGCGGGCGGCCGGGCGTGCTGTCAGGGGCAGGTAGGCGGCCAGGTCGTCGAGCGTGAGTTCGGCGAGTCTGATGCCTGCGGCCCAGACCAGCGGGGCGCCCACGTCCTGGACGGCCTCGGTGAACTCGGCCTGGCGGCTGGTCAGGATGAGCGGCATCGAGGTGGTGTTGAGCGTTTCGAGGGCGACCCGCCGCAAGCCCTCCGCGATCTCATCGAAGCCGTCCAGGACCGGGAGGATGAGGTCTGCGTCGATCAGCGCGACGGCCAGGTTCGACCCGCCGGGCGCGCTTGCGGTGAGGTGGGGGTGGTCACGTACCAGGCGGTCGACCAGCCAGTCCCGCAGCGCGACGGCTGTCGGGTCCCATGATCCGACGCTGAAGACGACCGGCACCCGGTCCGCGGGGGTCCGGGCCGCCAGGTGGTCCAGGACGAACCTGCCCGTGAGGACGGACTTGCCTGAACCGGCCCTGCCGAGGATCACCAGCCGCCCGGAGGGGATCCTCCGGTACACCTCGGCCACGCTCCCCTCCCGGCTGGTCAGGTCCATGGGGCGCGGTGGGGCTCCCGGCGGGAGGCGCTGGACGGTCTCCGGACGGTCGGTGAGGGTCGGGGGCGCGGGGTGCCAGCGCACCGGCAGGGGGAACGGGTCGTGGATGCGGCGCTGCTCCACCTCTTGCCGCCAGCGCCGCCTGACCTCGTTCGCGAGTGCGTCAGCGGCGGCGATGATCTTCTCCCGCACCTGTGGGCGGACGCCGGGGGACTCGACATGCACGGAGGTCCCGGCGTGCACGGGAGTCTTGGGGTCCGTGGAGGTTTCGGAGTCCACGGGGGTCCCGGCGGCGTCGCCGCCGCCCGCTTTGGCGAGCCCGGCGGTCAGCCGCTGGCGGTCCCCAGGGCCGACGTCCAGGGCGTCCGCCAGCAGGTTCAGCGTGCTGAGCCGGTGGTCGCGGGACTTCCCGGTCTCCAGACGGCGGATGGTGCTGACGCTCACCCCGGACCGTGCGGACAGCTCCTCCTGCGTCAGCCCGGCGCGGACCCGCAGCGGACGGAGCAACGTGCCGGATTTGTCCATGACGTGCCAGTCTCCTCCCCCGCCAAGCGCACTGTTCGACAAGCCTAGCGGCGACCGGTCACATATGACCGCCCCATGAGCTGTGCTCTGAACAGCATCGATGGCATCGTCACCAACTGGGATCACCGTCCCGGGGACTGCCCGGCACGGAAGACGGCGGCCAAGTAGGCGGCCCTCAGCCGGAACTCGTGGCGGAGCATCCGATGGGAACCCGCAGCGGGAAACCACGGTGGGAATCCCGGCCGGCCCAACCCGGGGGCGGCGGAGAGTACTTGCGGGCCGTGGGCGCCATCGTCCTGTAGCCGGTGGTCTCCGAGGCTGGCCGGCGTCGAGAAGGGAAAAGGAAATTGAGTATGTTCCAGGCCACCGGATCTCCCTCTCCGGGTGGGAAGGAGGGGCAGTCCGACGGCAGCCACAGGCGGCCCCTGGCGGCGCGTCGGTGGTCGGTGGTTTCCGGCGCCGCGGCGTTGGGCTGCGTGCTGCTGACAAGTGTCCCCCTGAACACTGCGCAGGCCGACGACGAAACGCCGTCGAGCATCCTCCAGGCCGGTGCCGAGCAAGGCGTCTCCGACGGTTACCCGGGTGTGATCGGTCTGATCCGCAGCGGTGACTCCACGGAGTACGTACACGCAGGCGTCGGGAACGTCAGCACCAAGACGGACGCCGACCCGAAGGCGAAGTTCCGGATCGGCAGCAACACCAAGGCGTTCACGGCCACCGTGCTTCTCCAGTTGGAGGGTGAGGGGAAACTGTCGCTGGACGACTCGGTTGCCAAGTGGCTGCCGGACGCGGTCAACGCGAACGGTTACGACGGTTCGAAGATCACCATCCGCGAGCTGCTCAACCACACGTCGAGCCTGCCGGACTACGCGGCGGACGCGCAGCTCAGCAGCGCCTACTACAACAACACCGAGCCCGATAAGGCGTGGGCGCCGCAGCAGCTGGTGAACATCGCCCTCCGTCAGCACGCTCCGCAGTCCGCACCGGGTGAGAAGTTCGGCTACGCGAACACCAACTACATCCTGGCCGGCATGGTGATCAAGGCGGTCACCGGCAACGAACCCGGTGACGAGATCCAGAAGCGCATCATCGAGCCGCTCGGCCTGAACGACACGAAATTCGCCACCGATTCCTCCATATCGGGGAACTACCTGCACGGTTACTCGTACTCGATCCTTTCCGGCATGCGCGACGTCACCGCGTCCAACATGCAGATCTTCAGCACCGCCGGGGCCATCGTCTCCACCCTGGACGACATGGCCACGTTCCAGCGGGCACTCATGACCGGGAAGCTCTTCGCCCCGGAGCAGCTCAAGGAACTCAAGACCACGGTGCCCGAGAGCAGTGACGGCAGTACGGACATCACCGCAGGGCTGGGCATCGGCCGCGTCAAACTGTCCTGCGGCAAAGTCGCCTGGGGGCATACCGGTGCTGTGCTCGGCTACTACAGCGAGTGGCTGATCAGCGAGGACGGCAACACCGAGGTCATCCACGCGAACACCGAGGACCACATGCAGAGCGGCACGCGGGGACAGACCGACACCCATAAGGCCATGGAGAAGGCATTCTGCGCTGCGTAGGCGATTTCTGAGGAACGAACGGGCGGACGGACGGCCGTACCGACGAGGGCACGGCCGTTTGTCAGCCGGTGGTCTCCGAGGCTGGCCGGCGTCGAGAAGGGAAAAGGAAATTGAGTATGTTCCAGGCCACCGGATCTCCCTCTCCGGGTGGGAAGGAGGGGCAGTCCGACGGCAGCCACAGGCGGCCCCTGGCGGCGCGTCGGTGGTCGGTGGTTTCCGGCGCCGCGGCGTTGGGCTGCGTGCTGCTGACAAGTGTCCCCCTGAACACTGCGCAGGCCGACGACGAAACGCCGTCGAGCATCCTCCAGGCCGGTGCCGAGCAAGGCGTCTCCGACGGTTACCCGGGTGTGATCGGTCTGATCCGCAGCGGTGACTCCACGGAGTACGTACACGCAGGCGTCGGGAACGTCAGCACCAAGACGGACGCCGACCCGAAGGCGAAGTTCCGGATCGGCAGCAACACCAAGGCGTTCACGGCCACCGTGCTTCTCCAGTTGGAGGGTGAGGGGAAACTGTCGCTGGACGACTCGATTGCCAAGTGGCTGCCGGACGCGGTCAACGCGAACGGTTACGACGGTTCGAAGATCACCATCCGCGAGCTACTCAACCACACGTCGAGCCTGCCCGATTACTTCACCGACCTCGGGGTCGAAAGCGACTACTTCCTCAACACCGAGCCCGACAAGGCGTGGGCGCCGCAGCAGCTGGTGAACATCGCCCTCCGTCAGCACGCTCCGCAGTCCGCACCGGGTGAGAAGTTCGGCTACGCGAACACCAACTACATCCTGGCCGGCATGGTGATCAAGGCGGTCACCGGCAACGAACCCGGTGACGAGATCCAGAAGCGCATCATCGAGCCGCTCGGCCTGAACGACACGAGTTTCCCCACCGATTCCGCCATGTCGGGGAACTACCTGCACGGTTACGTGCACCCGCTCACCATCGTCACGCGTGACGTCACCATCTCCAACGTGCAGATCGGCGGCACCGCCGGGGCCATCGTCTCCACCCTGGACGACATGGCCACGTTCCAGCGGGCACTCATGACCGGGAAGCTCCTCGCCCCGGAGCAGCTCAAGGAACTCAAGACCACGGTACCGACGGGGCGTGCGGATGAGACCTGGGGGCTGGGCATCGCCCACATGAAGACGCCCTGCGGCACGTGGGCCTGGGGGCACAACGGTGCCGTGCTCGGTTACTTCAGCGAGTGGCTGATCAGCGACGACGGCAGCACACAGGTCGTCCACGCGAACAACGAATACCATATGCTGTCCCCCACCAAGGGACAGACCGACAGTTATCAGGCCATGGGCAACGCCTTCTGCGCCGCGTAGTCGTAGACGTTTTCCGGACGGATGGCCGTGCCCGGCGAGGGCAAAGCCATCCGTCAGAACCTATCGATGGCACTGTCGCCGACTGTGGTCCTGCCGGAAAGTCGCCTGGCGCTGAGGAGCGTGGTGCCGAAGCGGAGAGCAACCAGCAGAGCCGGGGAGGCAGCGTCGGTGCATACGGGCTGTGGCCCTTGTGGGCTTTGGCCACCGTCGGATCAGCCGACCGGACGGCGGAGCGTGAACCGGCGCCAGCCGACGCACGAGATGCGTCACCGCAGGCGACACATGGAGTGGAAACACACGACTAGAAGAGCAATGCCTGATGTGTCAGCGGTCGCCGACGGAAAGCGACGTGAGGTCGGTGACGGCCTGGTGGTCGTCGGGGGTGAGCCGGGCATGGCGTTACGGGGTAGTCCGGTCTTCCGGGCCGCCGATGGGCCGTCTGTGCGCTGCTTCGTCGGCGATCGCCCAGGAGGGCGGCGGTTCCGGGCTTCGGGCGCTTCTTCCATACCGTCTCATCCGTGCGACACCTTGCCGACGATCCCGTCCGATTCGTCGGGATCCCCATCGGCACCGTGAACGACTGCTTGGTCAGCATTTCTGGCACCGGGCAACGCCGCCACTACGTCACCGTCTGCCTGCCGTGCACTCGGCCCCGTCACGGGCCCGCGTGCACGGGATCCACCGCCGAGCGCGGTCCCATCCAGCCGACATGCCATCAGCTTCACCCGGCACGGATCCAGCACGGCAAACCCAGCGGAGCCGGACCGAGAACGGCCTCATCAGCCTGGCGACCCGCAGGCGCCCACAGGTGACTCCGTAAGGAAGCAGGGGTCGACCCGGCACCCGAGCGGGCCTGCAGCAGGTGGACCGGCTTCTTGCGTTCCCAGGCTGACGCCCTGCCGGCCTGCGACTTTCTGGAACAGTCACCTCGTCCGGGGCGCGACTGTACGTGTTGGCGGTGAACGAGCACGCCAGCCGACGCACCCGGATCCTGGGCGCGACCGCGCACCCGACCTCCTCATGCGTAGCGCAGGCCGCCAAGGACCTGGCCATGGACCTCGAGGACGCGGGCTGCCGGGCGCGGTTCCTGATCCAGGAGGGAAGTTCCCCGCCTCCCTCGATGCCGCCCTTACCAATGCGGGGATTGACATTGTCCTCAGCGGTGTTCGGATGCCGACAATGAACTCGGTCATGGAGCGGTGGGTGCAGACCTGTCGGCGCGAACTGCTGGATCGGACACTGATCTGGAACCAGAGCCATCTCCTACACGCCCGGCGCAAGTACGAATCCTTCTGCAACGAGCACTGCCCGCACAGAGCCCTGGAACAAGCCGCCCCATGCCGCCTGCTACCCACACCCACCACCCAACAAGCCCAGCTCACCCACCTGGAAGTCCGCAGACGAGACCGACTCGACGGAACGCTCCACCAGTACCAGCACGCCGCCTGAACTGCACGGATGATTAATCGGCACCCGCAGGTTCGCCGGCACTGCCATCACCGCGACCACGGCCCGTCGCCTGCTGGCGAACGAGGACGCCATGATCTACGACAACCCCCAGGCCCTCTTGCTCTGCCACTACAGGCGCGAGCAGGCACTCTGTCACCGCGACGGGATCAAGGACACTGCGGGTGCCGATAAATCATCCACGCAGGTCGGGAGCCTGACCGCGGATCTCCGGTTCTCCTCGACGTTCAGCCCGGGGTCTGCACCTGCGCAGGGCCCTGGCGGCATCATGATCTGTCGTGCTCCTGCGCCTGGCCTACCTCGCCGCGACCAACGCCCTGGCGTTCCTACGCCTCCTGCCGATGAGCGACAAACAGAAGGACGTTGAGATCCTCGTACTCCGGCACCAACTGCTGGTCCTGCAACGCCGGGTCGGCAAGCCGACCTTCACCGACACAGACCGCGCCATCCTCGCCGGCCTGCTCCACCACCTCCCCAAAAACACACTGCGACACCTTCTGCTCCTGGTACGCCCCGAGACGGTCCTGCGCTGGCATCGCGACCTTCTCAGGCGGCGCCATGCCGCGACCCGCGCACACAGACGACGTGGACGCCCACGCACCATCCGCTCGATCCGCGCCCTGGTCCTGCGCCTGGCCAGAGAGAATGCCTCGTGGGGATATCGCCGGATCCACGGCGAACTCACCGCGCTGGGGATCAAGGTCGCCGCCTCCACCGTCGGGGAGATCCTCCGCGAGCACGGCATCCCACCCGCACCCGAACGGCAGAACACCACCTGGGCCCACTTCCTCCGCAGCCAGGCCAAAGCTCTACTCGCTTGCGATCTTTTCGAAGTCCGCACGCTGACCGGGGCGCGCCTGTACGTCTTCGCCGTCATCGAGCACACCACCCGTCGCATCAGGATCCTCGGCGCCACCCCGCACCCCACCGCGGAGTGGATCGTGCAGCTCGGACGCAACCTCCTCATGGACCTCGAGGACGCAGGCAGCAAGGCGAAGTTCCTCATCCGCGACCGCGACGCAAAGTTCACAGCCGCCTTCGACGCCTTGATGACCGATGCGGCCTGAAGGTCGTCACCACCGGCATTCGGATGCCGAGGATGAACTCGCTCATGGAGCGCTGGATACAGACCTGCCGCAGGGAGCTGCTGGACCGGACCTTGATCTGGAACCAGAGCCACCTTCTCCGCGCCCTGCGCGAGTACGAATCCTTCTACAACGAGCACCGCCCGCACAGGGCCCTGGAGCAGGCGGCCCCATGCCGCCCGCTACCCACGCCCATCACCCAACAAGCCCAACTCGCCCACCTGGAAGTCCACAGACGAGACCGACTCGGCGGAACCCTCCACGAATACCAGCACGCGGCGTGAACTGCACGAATGATTTATCGGCACCCGCAGTCTGTGACTCGTCGGTCCACCACCAGGGCCAACAGCGTATCGGCCCGGTCGTCCTCGGCCATACGGTCGCGGAACTCGCTGAGGAAGGAGGGCTGGGGAATTGCGTATGGGTTAATCATTGCTTAGCAAGCATGCACTTGAAGTGAAGAGGTGGGCTCTCTAGCCTTTTCGCATGGACCTCATCATCCTCGCGGCCTCCGGCAGGACCGGACTCGCAATCACCCGGCAGGCGCTGGTACGCGGTCACACCGTCACCGCTATCGCGCGCAATCCCGAGCGCATTCCCCTTCCCAGCTCTGCCACTCTGCATAAAGTGGTCGGCAACGTAAACGATCCCGCGAGTATCGCGGCCGTCGTCAACACGGATTCCGTTGTTCTTTCCGCCTTTGGCGCCGACCAGGCCGGAGTTCTCCTCGCCGGCGCCAAGGCGGTTGTCGCCGCTGGACCACGGCGCGTCATCTGGCTCGGTGCGTACGGCACAGGCAAATCCGCTGAGGTGGCGGGAGAGGCGGCGAGCGTTATCCCGAAGCTGCTGGGCGCCCGGCTCCCGGACAAGATCGCGGCCGACAACACCGTGCTCGCGGCCGGGGGCACGGTCTTCCATGCCGGGGTACTCGCCGACGGACCGGAAAGCCCGGAACGTCGCACGGTTGGTCTGGAGGCCGCGCCTCCGTTCGACCTCGCGGCCACGGTCACCCGTGAGACCGTGGCCGCGGCCATGCTCGCCGAGGCGGAGGAGCCCCGCTTCCCCGGCACGGTTGCCCTGCCGCTGGCCAACTAGCTGGTGACAATCTCCGCGAGAGCGGCCCGCACCTGATCACGAAGCCAGGCGTGGGCGATGTCGGAGTCATAGCGCTGGTGCCAGTTGCAGTGGATTACTGCCGGCGGGAACTCGACTGGTAGCGGCCGGGTGATCAGCCCGAACGCTTCGACGAGTGGGCGGCTGAGCATCTCCGTGGTAGTGACCAGCACGTCACCGTGGCTGGCAACGCGCAGGGCCATGGGGACGGTCGCCACAGCCGCGACCACGCGGCGGCGCAATCCTTCGGTGGCCAGCATGTCGTCGATCGGTGCGGTGAGACGCCCACGCCGGGAGACAAGCACATGCGGCCATGACGCGTACGAGTGCAGATCAAGGCGGTCGGCACACGGGTGACCAGGACGCATCGCCACGACGAGGGGGTCATGGCCGAGGGTTTCGGACCGGAACTCGGGCAGGCTCGGTCGGCCTCCGCCGAGTTCCAGGTCGATGCGGCCATGCCGCAGGTCGTCGGTGTCGGCGGAGGTCTCGGCCAGCATCCGTAGCTTCACACCGGGGGCCTGCTCCTGGATCCTGTCGACCAATACGGGCACCAGCGACGCGGCGAGCGCGTCATGGCACTGGAGCGTGAAAGTGCGGTCCAGTTCGTCAAGATCCAGTTCGCGGCTCGGGGAGAGTACCTCGTGAGCCTGTCTGACTAGCCGGCGGACGTCCTCCCGAACCGCCATCGCATATGGCGTGGGGGTCATGGTGTGACCCGTGCGCACCAGGATGTCGTCGCCGGTCAGCCTGCGGAGCCGACCGAGCGTGCGGCTGACCGCAGGTGACGACACGTTCAGCCGCTCAGCCGCGCCCATCACGCTGCCCTCTTCCAGCAGGGCATCAAGCGAGGTCAGCAAATTCAAATCCACTTGCACGTAAGTAAACCTTTACCGCAGACAGTTACATCACAATTAATCAGGGAGACGTCATGATAGCGCCTGGTCACGAACTGCTTGCGGCCGCAACAGCCGCCGTCCGCCGCGCCGGCGCCCGGATCATGAAGCGCTATTCCACCGCAACACGCCAGTCCGGGCTCGCCGAGCTTCTCGCGGACGTCCGCGACAACGACGCGGCCGTCATCGACACACTGCGGCCGGCATTGGCTGAGATTCTGCCGAGCGCAGGCTGGCTCAACGACGAACACGGATCGGGCCCGCTGGCCACAGGCGAGTGGTGGCTCATCGACCCGGTCGGCGGCAACATCAACACGGTACACGGCCTGACCGACTGGAACATCGGCGTAAGCCTCGTCCGCGATGGGCGCCCGGTGCTGGCAGTGGTCTACTTTCCGCTGCTCGACGAGACGTTCACGGCCACGGCGGGAGACGGGGCGTTCCTCAACGGTGTACCGCTCCAGGTTTCGGCCAAGAAATCGCTGGACGGCGCCTTGGTCGGCACCGGCCAGGCCAAGCCCGGCCAGGACGCCGAAATAGCGGAGCGGATGGGCTCTTCCTTCACCGCGATGATGAAGGCGGCCATCTACGTACGGATCTCCGTCCCGGTGACCCACCAGCTCGCCCAAGTCGCCGCAGGCCGAATGGACCTGCACTGGCAGTTCGCCAACGTGCGCTCCCATGTGGCCGGTGTGTTGCTGGTCCAGGAGGCCGGCGGCATCGTCACTGACCTCGATGGCAAGCCGTGGCAGCTGACCAGCGAGAGCTACATCGCCGCCGCACCGGGCGTACACGCCGCTGCGCTTGAGATTCTCACCGCCTATTAAGGGGTTAGACAGCCGACGTGCGAACTCGAGGGCCCTCGTATGCAGCTCGAGCCCCTTCTGGTGCTCGGAGGAGTCAGCGAGGAGTGTGCCCAACGCGTTCAGTACTTCTGCTTCGCCGAGCCGATTTCCCAGAGAACGGTACAGCTCTCTCGCCTGCTCTAACAGATCGACCGCCACTTCATACTCTTCGAGCGAATAGTATGCCCGCCCTATTTGATCAGAAACTCATGGGGTTCACTCGTCGATGATGTAGCGGACGTGCGGGGCTTTGAAGTAGCCGGTGATGACATGGGGCTGGCGTTGTCGGCGGTGGAAGAACCTGCGGGTTTCGCTGGCGAGTTCGGTCTGGTTCCTGGCCCGGTGGCTGTGGGGAAGGCTGCGCTTGAGGTCGGCGTTGACCAGCTCGTCCGGGTTCAGCTCGGGTGAGTACGAGGGCAGGAAGTGCAGCTCGATCTTCTCCTCGTGGTCGGCGAGCCAGGCCCGGACGGCCTTCGAACGGTGGGCCGAGTGCCGGTCGACGATCAGGTGGACCTTCCGGCCGAAGTGCCCGACGAGCCTGGCGAGGAAGCGGCACATGACCGTCGCGTCGAACGACTCGGTGAAGACCATGAAGTGCATCCGGCCCTTGGTGCTGATCGCGGACATCGCGTTCACGGAGAACCGGTTCCCGGTTCGGCGGACCACCGGAGTCTGCCCCTTGACGCCCCAGGTGCGGCCGGTGACCTGGTCCGAGCGGATCCCGACCTGGTCAGCGAACAGGATCTCGCCCCTCTCGGCCTTCGCCCGGGCCCGGATCGCCGGCCAGGTCTCCTCCTGCCAGGTCCGGACCCCTTCCGCATCCTGCTCGATGGCTCGCTTGTCCGGTCGCTGGAAGGTCAGCCCCCAGCGCTTGAGGTACTTGCCCACCCCGGGCTCGGTGAAGCGGACCCCGTACAGTTTGAAGATCAGTCGGCCTATCTGGCCCCGCGTCCACAGCTGACCGGAAAGCCCCAGGCCGGAGGGAGTGTGATCGAGGACAGCCTGCCGCACGGCGGCCTGCT
The DNA here is from genome assembly GCF_000147815.2 of Streptomyces violaceusniger Tu 4113. Classification (NCBI taxonomy): domain Bacteria; kingdom Bacillati; phylum Actinomycetota; class Actinomycetes; order Kitasatosporales; family Streptomycetaceae; genus Streptomyces; species Streptomyces violaceusniger. The sequence continues at coordinate 7,398,603 of NC_015957.1, forward strand.
CGGCCTCGGACAGGACCTGATGCTCACCCGCACAACGGCCTCGAGGACGCGACAGCAGCGCGTCCCGTCCGCCGGCCCGCCACCTCGCCCACCAGTTGTCCACCGCCCTGACCGACACCTTGAACAAGGCGGCAACCTCTACCCGGTCCCGGCCCTCCACCAGCGCGGATACCGCCAGCAACCGCACGGCCTCTTGCGCGTCCGGCGACCAGGTCCGCGCGTCCCCCACCAGATCACTCACACACCGTCAACGAGCCCGAACCCAAAGCGTTTCGGATCAATAGAGGAAGCACGGGCTCTCGAAGGCGCCGCACGCTGCGCAGCTCGCGCTGGCGTACCGTTGGCAGATATCGTCAACTTGCAGAAAGCAAAGGAAATATACGAGCGCATCGGTATTGCTGAAGCATCGTCTGCACTTAGCCGCTCCTTTGGCACTTCGTAGATGTCCTGTGCCGTTCCAGGGCTTCGGCGTAGTTTGCTGTCGTCCGTTTTGATCATGTGAGGCCGAGAAGGGCAAGGGGCCGGGTTTGGTCTCGGACTGCCCGTCGGAGGCCGGAGGCAATGTTGCGGGCGCCGGTCAGGCGGAGAGCTCCGATCGCGAGGTTTCTGCAGGTGGCCATCGCTCTGGGGGTGTTTCCGGTCCGCAGCTGGGAGGCGTCCTCGGCGAAGGTGACGTCCCTGACGTGGTGCAGGGCTTCGACGGTCCAGTGCCCTCGGATCAGTCGGGCGAGCTGAGCCGGGCCGGCCTGTTCGGCGGTGAGGCTGGTGACCGCGTAGACGGTCTTGAGGCTGATCTTCCCGGTCTTGCGGTGGACGCGGCGGCGGACGATCTGGACGGCCTGGCGGGCGCCGGGGAAGAGCGTGTTGTTGACCGTGCACACCTTCAGCCGGCGGATCTCCTGGCGGCCGTGACCGGTCGCACGGGTCCTGTCCTGCAGTGGGATCTGCGTCCAGGGAAGGGACTTGAGCTGCCGACGGAGCTTCTTCGTGTTGCGCTTGGCGATCACGATGTAGTGGGCCTGCCGGTCGAGCAGGTAGACGGCGTGGTCATGCTGGGTGTGCATCGCGTCGCTGGTGACGACTGTGCCGGCCAGATCCTCGAGGGTGTCGAGCAGAGGCCGGAAGCGGGTGATCTCGTTGGTCTTCTCACCAACGTCCATCTGGGCCAGGACCAGTGCGTTCACGTGGTCGCAGGCGACCAGGAGGTGGATCTCCCGTCCCTTCGCGCGGGCCGCACCCCGCAGCGACTTCCCGTCGACCGCGAGCCCTCGCAGCCCTTGTCCCCTGGTCTGCCGGTCCGCGAGCCCGGCTCCGACCGCCCGGTCCAGGGCGTCCGCGTCGATTCTGGCGAGCAGTCGCCGGATCGTGGATTCCGCGGGCCAGGACCATTTCGGGACCAGCGGGTCGACGGCCGTGCCGAGCCGTTCGAGCAGGGCCGGCGGTGCGTCGGCTACCCATTCACTCACCGCGAGCAGGGGTCGCGCTCCGGCGAGGACCGCGCAGGCCGTCAGTGCCAGGAGCGTCACGAGAGGGTGCCGTACTCCCCGCGGATCCCGCGGGTCCGGGACCTGTGCGAGGCGTTCCAGCAGATCCGGAAGATCGCTCCCGGACACTTCCGGATGCGGTCTGAGCTGTTCAAAGGCAGGGGAGGTCAGAGATGATGCGTCGGCAGGCACGGGCAGTAAAAGGTCACAGAGCGTAGAGAACTCCATGATCGCGGACGTCCGTGCCTGCTGTGTACCGAACCCCTGCCCAACATGACGAGACGTCAGCAACCGGGCGTCAGCCGACTACGCCGAAGTCCTGACCGAAGAGGGCGCGGTAGTAAGCGACTTCCGGTTCGCGCTCCATCCAGATGTTGCCGGTGGGGGTCTCCGTTGTTGCGCTGTCGGACCATCCGGATGGTTTCCGCTGCGCTCTTCGAGATGCACGACGAATGGATCGCCTTACCTCGCCGCCACCTCCCCGAAGGTGATATGGGTGACATTTGTCGTAAACTCTCTTTTAGTTCCTCCGTGCTACCCAGCGCACCGAAATGCAACCGCCAGTTGATCCCCAACAGCATGACGAGGGACACTACCTGGCGGATGCGTGTTCCCGACCGAGTGGCACTCGCTTCGGCATCCTCCCGCGCAGGTCATCGGAGGCCATTTACCCAAAGATTACTGGGCAGTTGACCTCAGGGTTTCGTGGTAGCGTCCTTGTTCGGAGGGACAGTGCAACCTGAAAGGGAAATCGTGAACACGGAGAAGATCACCGCTCGCCGCCTCTCGCTGGAAGAGGTGACAAAGCTCGGCGTGAAGGACAGGCTCTTCATTTCCGCCGACACGGCAGAACTCAAGCTTCCCGACTGCTATGTCCCTGCTTTTCTGACCAAGTCCGGTGAGGATTTCGAGGGCGGCTCGATCACGGCGAGAACCGTATTCCAGGAAGAGGTCTCCTGCCTTCCCGACGACGAGAATGAAGCCGGAATCTACTTGGCTGACGAGAACGGCTCGGTGACCATCGAGGTCCTCCAGTCCGCCGGTGTCGTGCTGAACCTGGCACTTTTCGTCCCTGGTGGGGACAAGGGAGCCCTCACGGCCCTTTACGCTGCGGCCCGGCAGGCCTTCGGCGCCGACACCGTACAGATCTGGCGCCAGGGCCTCAAGGAGGTTCCCGACGTGAAGGTCGACATCTTCGAGGAGCAGATTCCCCGGGGGCGCAAGGGGACCGACAGCCCCAAACGTGACCGTCGCGCGTTCGACACCTACCCCACCCGTGCAGACTTCATCGAGTTCTCCGCGGGGTGGAAGCCGGTCATTGAGATTCACAGGCCGATTGTTGACGACACCCCGACCATCTGAGGCGGCGTTACCTCTCGTTCTCGGCCTGAGAGAACGCCGAGAACGCATGCGCCGGACCCGGTCGACCCCTGAGCGGCCCAGGGAGCCGTCGGAAAATAACTCACGAACGACGAAGCGCCGTTCCACTCGATGACCTCGCGAGACAGACCGCCTGACCAAAATCAAAGCCTGAAGTTATTCTGCGACAGCCCTCCGGGCTTCGCCGTAGTCGAGTGACGTCCACTTCGTGCTCAGGCGAGGCCGATGAACATGAGGGGTCAGGGCTTCGGCGTAGTGCCGTGACGTCTGGTTCGTGATCATCCGAGGCCGAGTAGCGCGAGGGGGCGCCGAGGGGCGCGGGCATTGTGGCGGAGGCCGACCGCGATGTTCTTCACTCCGGCCGTGCGGAGGGCTCCGATGGCGAGGTTGCGCCAGGTGGCCATCGCGCGCGGCGCGTTGCCGGTCCGCAGCTGGGAGGCGTCCTCGGCGAAGGTGGTGTCGCGGATGTGGTGCAGGGCCTCGATCTGCCAGTGGTCGCGGACGAGTGGGGTGATCTGGGCTGGGGTGGCCTGCTCGGCGGTCAGGCTGGTGACGGCGTAGACCGTCTTGACCGTGGTCTTGCCGGTCTTGACGGTCGGTGCGCCGGCGCTTGATCTGGACGGCCTGGCAGGCTCCGGGGAAGAGGAGGCTGTTGACGGTGGCAACCTTGATCCGGCGGATCTCCGAGCGGCCGTGGCCGATGCCCCGGGTGCGTCCCTGAAGCGGGATGTCTTTCCAAGGAAGGGAGTTGAGCTGGCGGCGCAACTTCTTGATCGTCATCCAGCCCTCCGCCGAGGGCCGCAAAGCCGGTGGACGCCCTGTCTGGCTCGGCCTGGTGAACGACCCGGACGCGTCGCGGGACATCACCGCCTGGGTCGAAGCCCGCGGCCCCGGCCTCACGCAGGCGCCCGACATCCTCGACCTCTACACCTTCAGCCCCTCCCGCCGTATCCGGCAGGCACTCGACAACTGAACCGAACCGCTCACGAGGGTGCCGCCCATCTCTGATGGACGGCACCCTCTCGTATCACGGCCGTGCCCCTCAGAGGCGGTCGAAACGGTCCTGTCCAGCACAGAAAGACCCGCCGTCAAAACTCCTGACAGCAACACCGGTTTCCCGTTCCGTTCCCCGGGCCCCGGCCCCAGACAGGACAAAAGCCCGCCCCTTCGATCTGAAGACTACTGGCGGGTTACTTGTCACCTGGTTCGCCCGCTCGTTAAAGGCACCCCGAAGGGGCTGAGGGCCACAGGTCCGGTGATGCAGGTCGGGTGCCCAAGGGGCGCCGCAGCCGTCGCCGGAGTCGGGGAACGGGCGGACGAGTCAACCACGGTCACGCGATGGCTCTCACCGGTCCACGCCTCCCATCACCGGGTCGATGCCGGCCACGGCGACGATGACGTCCGCGACCTGCCCGCCCTCGCACATCGCGGCCATCGTCTGCAGGTTGGTGAAGCTCGGGTCGCGGAAGTGCACCCGGTAGGGGCGCGTGCCGCCGTCGGAGACTACGTGCACGCCCAGCTCGCCCCTGGGGGACTCGACCGCCGTGTAGGTCTGCCCCGGCGGGACGCGGAAGCCCTCCGTCACCAGCTTGAAGTGGTAGATCAGCGCCTCCATGGACTCGCCCATGATCTTGCGAATGTGGTCCAGCGAGTTGCCGAGCCCGTCCGCGCCGAGCGACAGCTGGGCCGGCCACGCGATCTTCTTGTCCGCGACCATTACCTCGCCGCCGCCGCCCGTGAGCTGTTCCAGGCACTGCTCGACGATCCGCAGCGACTGCTCCATCTCGTGCAGCCGGATCAGGAACCGCCCGTAGGAGTCGCAGGTGTCGGCGGTCTCGACCTCGAAGTCGTAGCCCTCGTAGCCACAGTACGGCTGCGACTTGCGCAGGTCGTGCGGCAGGCCGGTGGCCCGCAGGATCGGGCCGGTCGCGCCCAGCGCCATGCAGCCCGCCAGGTTCAGATAGCCGACGTCCATCAGCCGGGCCTTGAAGGCCGGGTTGTTGGTGGCGAGCTTGTCGTACTCGGGCAGCCGCGAGCGCAGCAGCCTCACGCCCTCGCGGATATCGTCCAGCGCGCCGGGCGGCAGGTCCTGCGCCAGCCCGCCGGGCCGCACGTAGCCGTGGTTCATGCGCAGGCCGGTGACCAGCTCGAAGATGTCGAGGATGACCTCGCGGTCACGGAAGCCGTAGACCATCAGCGTGGTGGAGCCGATCTCCATCCCGCCTGCGGCCACGGCGACCAGATGGGAGGAGATCCGGTTGAGCTCCATCATCATCACGCGGATGACGCTCGCCCGCTCCGGGATGTGGTCGGTGATGCCCAGCAGCTTCTCCACCGCCAGGCAGTAGGCCGTCTCGTTGAACAGCGGCATCAGGTAGTCCATGCGGGTCACGAACGTCGTGCCCTGGACCCAGTTGCGGAACTCCATGTTCTTCTCGATGCCGGTGTGCAGGTAGCCGATGCCGCAGCGGGCCTCCTTCACCGTCTCGCCGTCGATCTCCAGGATCAGCCGCAGCACACCGTGCGTGGACGGGTGCTGCGGACCCATGTTGACGATGATCCGCTCGTCGTCCGCCTTCTCCGCCGCGGAGAAGATCTCGTCCCAGTCGCCGCCGGTGATCGTGTAGGTGTGACCCTCGGTGGTGTCGCGGGCGCCTGCCGGTTCATGCTCGGGGCTGCTCATCGGCTGTAGAACCTCCGGTGTGGTCGCCGATCGCGTCCGCGTGTGCGAGCTGCGCGCGACCAGACACATCATCCAGAATTGCGCATCTTCGGCAGGAATGCCCACCCGTCCTGGACCTGGCCCACAACGCCGCCCCCGGCACCCTGTACGCGATCTTCCAGCTCCTCACCGCGCTGCTGCTGCTCTCGGCCGCGTCCTCCTCCTTCCAGGCCGGGCCCGGCCTGCTGAAAGCACTGGCCCGTCACCACGGCCATGGCGGCACCGATGCCGGAATCCTGCCCGCCGTGTGGGGACGTACCAACTGCACCACGCCCCGTACTGGGGCGTGCTGCTCTTCCTGGCCGTCTCCGCGGTCGTGATCATCGCGGCCGGCGGTGACGACCAGCGGCTGGTCCTGTTCTACGCCGTTTCGGTGTTCATGGCCTTCCTGGCCGGACTGATCGCCATGTCCCGCTTCTCGCTGCGCGAACGCCGCTTCGGACACGCGGCGGTCAACCTCGTGGGCGCGGTCGCCGTCGCCTTCGTGCTGGTGGTCAACCTCTCCCGGGGCGAGCCGATCGCCTCCCTGGGTCGCCGCGGTCGCGATCGCCGCGGTCCTGCACCGGATGTGGGTCAAGGCCGGACGCCCGCGCGGCATCCGCGACGTCACGGCCGAGGCCGAAGCCGGCCGCTGAGCCCGCCCGGTCGCGTCAGGTCAGGGGATTCGGAGCGAATACCGAGCCGCACATGACGGGGTGCAGCATCGGGCCTTGGCGCCACTCCTCCGCCTGTCCCACACGCACGGCGCGTTCACGATCGAAGCAATCCACTGACACTTCCTGGCAGTACCACTGACGTTCTCGTGGCAGACGACACGATGGCGTTGGCGATGGCCGGGCTGCGCCGGTAGTGGCACACCAGGCATTCACCGGTGCCGACCCGCATGCCCAGCTCGTCGCCGCCGTCGGAGCTGAACGCCTCGTAGCCACACCGGGCACTCCTGAAGCTCCAGCGCGCTCGGATCGTCGGGGGTCGGGCCGGTGTGGAGGTCGACCGCGGCCGCCGCCCGACGGCCGGCCTCCTCCTCGGTCTTCGACGGTGGGCACCTGCCCCAGCTGCGCATGTGGGCGGGTGAGCACTGGCAACTCGCGTACTGGACCACCGACGATGACGACCAGGCCACCCCACCGCGCTGCCCGCCCCCGGTCACGGCCGCGCAGCGCGGCCACGCCCAGGCCCGTCGACGGCGTACGGCCCGCCAGTCCGCACCACCCGCCACCCCACCAGCTGCGCCGCGACCGCCAGTGCCGATACCGAGCGACCAGCCGCCCGCCGAGAGGAACGCAGCACAACCCACCTCACCCGAGCCGCACCCGTCTACAGAGCTGCGGCCACCAGCGCAGGATGCCCCGGCGGCTGGCATGAACGAGCCGGCCACAACGGATGCCCCCGCCGCCGCGCCCGACGCGGGCCCGGCCCCCGCCGGTCAGCCAGCGGCAGGCGTTCCGCCCAGGCCCGAGCAGCCGCCGGCCGTTCCCGCAGACGCCGCCCCGGAGCAGCCCTGGCAGGGGCCACCGCTGCCGCCCTTCCCGCCGCCCGGCCCGGGTGAAGACGGGCGGCGGGGCGCGCTGCGGCGGTGGCTGAAGCGCGCACGTCGAAGGGCGTGAGCACCGGTGGGCCCAAGCTGCCGGAAGCGGCTGATCCAAGGCACAGCGCCTGAGACAATGGTGGGCATGGCGAATGAGGCGGCGACGTACGACGAGCGGCTGCGGGACCTGGAGGCGGAGGCGTTCCGCACTGGGCGGACACTTGCGGAGCACAGCGAGCAGCTGGCGACGATCGGTGAGCAGCAGCGTACGGCGTTCGGGAACATCGATTCCCTCGCCAACGCCGTCGGAGCGCCGGGAGACCGGTCGATCACTCAGCGTCTGGACGGGATCGAGCGTGCCGTTGGCACGATGGGAGACGCCATCGGCTCGATGGAACGTCTTCTGGTCGCCCTCGCTCGTGCGCAGGGCATCGACCCTGACAGCGTCTCCTGACCTGGGAGCTTGAGGGCAGGGCCCCGACGCCGGCTGACGTTTAGAACCTGAGGCTACGGCCCCGTACCTGCTGGTGATCAGCAGGTACGGGGCCGCAGCCGTTTGAGCGCTCCAGTGGACTCGCAACGCGCGGATCCGTGTGCAGCGGCGCGGTCGGCCCATGTGGGGTCATACGATCAACTGCTATGAGCATCACGCGCAGACAGCTCGGCCACGGTCCGCAGCCGCAACCTCCTGCCGGCACCCAGCTCGAGACGGGCAGTGTCCGTCGGGTGAGCGCCACCGAGGCTGACATCGATGCGGCGCCGCTGTACCGGCCGGGCGGGCTGGAGCACCTCGCTCACCTTCGCGAGAGTGGTGTGCTTCGCTCGCCGGATCGGCCCTCCTGACCGTAGTACGTGACGAGGCACAGGCGGCCGGGGGGCTCCGGCGGCTCCCCTTGCCCGTCGGGCTGCGCCCGTCCCTCTACTCGCAGTAGAGTCGAGGGTATGGCAGACGAAACGAGTATCAAGGTGAGCTCGGCCGCGCGTGACCGGCTTGCCGTTCTGGCGGCCGAGGGCAACACGACGATCCGGCAGCTTGTCGAGGAGCTCGCCGAGGGCCGGCCGACCCAGGCCGAGTACGCGGAGCGTGCCGCGCAGGCCCGCGCCGAACTCGCCTCCGTCCTGGGCAACGTGCCCAGCGAGGAGGCCGAGGCGAAGGCCCGCGGTCTCCTGGAGCGCCTCGCCGCCGGCCAGGGCTCGGCGGCCGCATAGTGGGGCCGATCGCGGTCGTCCTGGACCACACGACCGCCGCCGCTCTCCACGACCCCAAAGATCCGTACAACGAGGCCGTCGCCGCGTTCTACGTCCAGGCGTCCGGGGGCCTGGGTACCCTGTACGCCCCGGTGCTCTCCCTGACGGTCGGCGACAGCGGGCAGTCAGGTCTCCTGGCCTATATCAAGGGGCTGCGGTTCATCACGATCGAGCCCTTCGACACGGAAGCCGCGCTCACCGCCGCTGGGTTGCTGCCTGCCGGGTACCCCTGGGCAGCCGTCCACGCCATCCACGCCGCCCGCCCCTGCGCCGACTTCCCTGCCGGGCGCTTCCTGCTCACCCTTACGCCCGACCTGTACGAAGGGGCTGGCGTCCAGGCCGTTCACCCCGACCAGTAGCAGGCCGCTCCGGGCCCGGGCCGCGGAGCGGCAAGCGCCTTACCTGCCCGCGTTCGGTTACGACGCGGGCCTCTTCCTCGAGGTCTTCTTCGCGGCCGTCTTCTTCCCGCTCCCGCTCTCCTTCTTCGCGGTGGTCTTCTTCGCGGTGCTCTTCTTCGGCGCCCGCTGCCTGCTGATCTCGTGCACCTCGGCTTCGTCGCCGGTGTCCTCGCCGCGGCTCTTCCTGGCGGCCCGCACACTGTCCTGCAACGCGGACATCAGGTCTACGACCTTGCCCTTTGGCTCGGCCGGCGCCTCCGCGTGAGGCAGCTCGACTCCCTCAGTCTTTGCTCTGATGATCGCTTCCATGGCTTCGCGGTACTGGTCGCGGTACTGGCTGATGTCGGTGGGGCCGATGGCGTCCATGAGGGCCATGGCCTCATCCACTTCGGAGTCGGAGATGTCGACGCCGCTGGGTGCGATGCCTTGGGCGGATCGGATTTCGTCGTCCCAGTGCATGACCTGTAGGGCGATCGCATCCTCGACGACGCGCAGTGCGCCGAGGCGTTCGCGGCCACGGAAGGCGAATTTGGCGATGGCCACCTTGTCGCTGCGCTTGAGGGCTTCGCGTAGGAGAACGTACGGCTTGGCGGCGACGGCGCCGTCTCCCTCGAGGTAGTACGGCTTGTCGTAGCGGATGGCATCAAGCCGATCCTCGGGAACGAATGCCTGCACGTCGATAGCCCGAGCCGTGGGCAGCGGCAGGTTGTCCAGGTCCTCATCGGTGATGGGCACGAGCAGGTCTTTCGACGCTTCGTAGGCTCGGCCGATCTCGTGCTGTTCGAGGACTTGCCCGTCCAGCTCGCACACCTTCCGGTTACGGATGAGGCCGTGATCGGGCAAGTGGATCTGCCGGAATCGGATCGAGTGATCCTCGGTCGCTGAGTACATTTTCACTGAAATCGTCACCAATCCAAAGGTGACAGCTCCACTCCAAACGGGACGCATGGGACACCTCCTACGCCCCCCTGGGATGTCCCAGCCTAAACACGCCAGCGGCAGAGTGCCCAGCTCAGACCGCCTATCGGCCTGATGCAGGCGCGGGAGCGGGGCCCTGGGTGCGCTGCTGAGGCGGCCGGCGGGCGATGTCGCCTCTGCCGGCGTCAGGACGTCGGGAGATGGCGGGCATCGCAGGCGGTGCACGGTTCGCTGCCCGGCCGGGTGAGCTCGCGCAGCGCCTGGTCGAGCGTGAGGTCGGCGGCGCCGGTCGGTATCCAGCACGATTCGTGGTGGATGACCCGGCGCCCGGGGCCGCCAGCAGGCGCGGGCAGGTGCTGCATGCTCCACCGGCCTGCCGGGGCGGTGAGGGAGGAGCGGGGCGGCCGGGCTGGCGGGCGTTGCCGCTGAGTCGGCACGGCGGAGTAGTCGGTGCCCTCGATGGAGGTGACCAGCCGAGCGGGGACGCGCATTACGACCGAGTCGGGTTCAACCGTGACGCGGTCCGGTAGCCGCACTTCGGCCCATACGGGCAGACGGACCTCGTACCACCAACCGCCCCCGGAGCTGCGGCGGTCGAGACGACCGATGACCTGGGCTGTGACGCTCTGGCCGTCAGCCAGCTCGACCCATGCCAGTGGCCCGGGGGCGTCCCGGTCCTGGGGGTCGGGGCTGAAGGCGTCCACAGCTACGCGGCGGACGCGGCGTCATGGGTGTGCTTGAGCTGCGTCCGCTCGGTGACGAGTTCCGGGCCCTCGAGGGTTGCCCAGAAGGCGTGTGTGATGACGGTGAAGACCAGCTTTCGCTGCCGGTCCCGCAACCGCTGTACCTCCGCCTGGTCCTCCTCGGACCAGCCGTCAGTCGCGGGACGCTGCCGCGGGCGCCAGATGTCGAGGTCGCTGAATCCCGGGTGTGGCTCAACGGACCACGGGAGGCCCTTGAGGAGTGCCGTGAGGGTGGCGGCGACCTGGTGGAGTTCTTCCTGCGCGGCGAGCAGGTCCGGGGGAAGTCGTAGGCTCTGGCCATGGCCAGAATGATCCGCCTGTTCGATTCTTGGGGGCGGTGAGCCGACGTCCGGCGTGTCGTTGGGTGTTGTGACTGAGCGCTCGGCCTGGCCCGTGAGTGCTTCAGGTGGCCCGGCCGAGTGTGAGAGGTCGCCTGGCCCTCCGCAGGTTGGTCATGCGTCGGGGCGCGCCGAGTTGGACAGCCACCTGGTGCAAGGCTCTAGTGGGCGGGGTCATCGTGTGAGGCGGGCGTGGATGGTCTTCCCCTGTCCGGGGCCGGGGGTGATGGTGACGTTGCACGTGAGGCGGCGGATCATGTGCCATCCGAAGCCGCCGGTGCCGTCGTTGAGGTCGGGGGTACGTTCGCGCGGGGGCGTTGGGTTGAGGTCGCTGACGGCGACGTTCACCGCGTCGGCGGTGGCGCTGAGGTGGAGGGTGTAGTGGCCGCCGCCGTGGCGCAGGGCGTTGGTTGCGAGTTCGCGGTTTCGGGGGCCGGGGCCGGGGCCGGGTCGAGGCTGTCGGTGAAAGCACGGGCGAGGTCGCGGGCGCGAGGGATGTCGGCGGGGCTGTCGTCTTCAACGACGACAGGGGGTCTGGGGGCTGCGGTGCTGGTTGTCGTCGTGTTGTTCACGCGCTCACACCCCGCCTGGGTCGGTTGTGCCGCCGGGCTGAGCTTGTGCCCGCTGGGCCGTTCTTCAATCCCGGATGGCACTGTTCCGGGTGCGTACGAGGCAGAAGTCCAATCACTGAGTGTTGAGAAAATGTGTCATGGCAAGAGTAGACATGGATGTGTGCGGGGGTTAGTGTTTCCTCGTAGCCAAGAAGTCGAAGAGGGCACGGCAGAGATGAACTGCCGTGCGAGCAGGTCGAGCAGGATGCGGAACGGCAGTGGAGTGGCGGGGCCGGACAAGGGGGTTCCTCCACTGGCTGCCGGGCCGAGCGGCCCCAGGGGCCGCATGCAGTACCCGCGATGCCAGCAGTACAACCGAGTAACCGAATGAGGTAAGGAGCAGACGCCATCAGGATCGCCCGGGCGAGGAAGAACACCGCTCGGGTACCGCAGGCCCCGGATTGGAAGGTGGTCCCCGGTCACGCATCCGCGATCCCCGCACTTCCGCCCTCCCAGGCGGACCTGCGGAACAAGAAGGCCGGCGCAGTCAGCCGGTAGATGGTGTTGAAAGCTCGGGGCCCGGATGCCAGTACGGCACCCGGGCCCCTCAACGCGCCCCCGAAAGAAGAGGTCTATGCCCCCTCCCAGTACCCGCCCCGTCGACAAGATCGACGACGACGACTACCCCGCCTACACCATGGGCCGGGCCGCCGACATGCTCGGCACCACCCCCGCCTTCCTCCGCGCCCTGGGCGAGCACCGCCTGATCACCCCACTGCGCTCCGAAGGCGGCCACCGCCGCTACTCCCGCTACCAGCTGCGCATCGCCGCCCGCGCCCGCGAACTCGTCGACGCAGGCACCCCCATCGACGCCGCCTGCCGCATCATCATCCTCGAAGACCAACTCGAAGAAGCCCAGCGCATCAACGAAGACCTGCGCACCCGTGGCGGCACCTCGTAACAGGTTTCGAGACCGACCTGCCCAAGCTGATCACCGCCGCGCGCACGACCTGACCCGCGACGGCAGACGTTGCCCCGGCAGGGCCTACAGCGTGAACCAGGCCCGTCCGCCGCACCGAGGTTCATGAGCCTTGCATCGCTTGGCCAACTCTTCACACCCCAACGCATGGCCGACCAGCGGGCCAGGCCGACTCTCACGCTCAGCCGGGCAACCTGAAGCACTCACGGGCCAGGTCGAGCGCTCAGTCACATGTGTTGTGGCTGAGCGTGCTACTTGGCGGATGAGCGCTCTATCCGGTGGATTGAGCATGGACGCGTATTCGCAGCTCAGAGACCCTGTGGAGCTTTGAGACTGTTCGGGGCCGCGTGCGGGCGCCAGCTCCACGGTGAGGAACTCCAGGCCGCCCGCGGCTCGGCCTCACCCGTTCGGGCGCGGTGTGTTTGCGGGACGTGAGTGAGGCGTTTCCAGAACGTCAGTGGCCCCGGGAAAGGTGGTGTCCACGCCGCGGGACGCCGAAGAAGGCTCCCGCACGAGACGCAGGGGGAACCTGATCATGCGTACTTTCCGGATTCGTACCGCCGCCCTGGCCACCGTCACCGCCGCGTTGGCGCTGGGCCTGACCGCCTGCGGCGGCGCCGACGGCGGCTCGAAGGCGGCGGGCGGCGACAAGACCGCTGGCACCTCGCAGAGCCGGTCCGCGTCCGACGGGGACGGCAAGGGCGGCGCGGAGCAGGCCAAGAGCGGCGGTGACGCCAAGAGGGGCGAGCGCTCGACGACCGCCTCGGGTGGGTCGGACGAGGTCGCGAGCAAGAGCACAACGGCCGCCCAGCAGTGCCGCGGCGACGAGATGATGGTCACCGCGGTGCACCAGCTCGCCGACCAGCAGGGCGACCACCTGCTGATCACCGCGTCGAACGAGGGCGACACGCCGTGCTGGGTCACCTCGTACCCGTCCGTGAAGCTCGGCGACGACGAGGCCGTACTGCCGCACTCGAAGAAGGACAACCCGGGCGGCGACCAGCGCATCACGCTCCAGCCCGGCGGCACGGCCTACAGCGCGGTGAACCTCTTCGACTACGGCTCGGACAACCAGACGGCGCAGTCGTTCGCCATCGCGCTGCGCGGCGCGGACGGTCACGACGGCCCCTTCTACTCCGTCGACAGCAAGGGCGACAAGCCGCAGTTCCGCTGGAACGAGGCCGACGTGCTGAACTGGAGCACCGAGAAGCCGTACGACTTCTGACCGCACGTCGGCCAGTGACGCGTCACCCCGGACGTGCCGCACCGCTCAGCCGGAGGCCGCTTTCACGTCCGGTGAACTGTGAAAACGTTCGGACTGCCAGCAGGCCCCGTTCTGGCGGTCATCCGAAGTCGAAGAGGGCGATACCGCGAAAGCCAGGCTCGGCAGTCTGGGCTGCTCGAACCTGACGGCCAATGGCGCGCTGGAGGCAGCCTCATCTGGTACGTCGCGGAGGAGCACTCTCCTCTCCCCCGGGGAGCGGAGACGTAGGGACGCCGTACTGGACATGCCGGAGGCCCCGGACCCGGGACGGGGTTCCGGGGCCTCCGCATGGCTGGTGGCTACCCGCTGGGGGCTGTTTTGCCCGTGCCCGGCCTGGCGGTGGCGTGGAGGACGAGGGCTCGGCCGTGGTGGGCGATCACGGACCGAAGGCCGGTCAGGAGGCTGTCGGGGGTGAAGTGCGGCTGGAGGTGGCGTTCGAGGGCGGGGAGGTGGTTCCAGCGCACGGCGGGGTGGGCGGAGTGGGCGTAGTGGTGGAGGTCGCCGTAGGGAGCCAGATGGTTGCGGCGAAGGCGGCCAGGGCGCGGTTGTGCGGGTAGAGCCGCAGGCATCGGTCGGCTTCCACCCAGGCCGGGGAGCCGGTGCGTGGTTCGAGGTCGAACCAGGTGTGCTCGTTGAGCAGGCTGAGCCAGGCGAACTGTGGATAGGCAGGAGCCAGGGGATGAGGACAGCGCACAGGAGGGCCGGCCAGCCGCCGGTGAGGTAGGAGGCCCCCAGGACAGCCGCGATCGCGGCCGCGCGGTGCTGTGACCCGGGGTGCCGGAGGTTGGGATCCCGGCCCCGGTGCTGCAGATGCCGCGCCAGGTGATTGGATAGACCACTGCGCGGGCGACCTCGGCGAGCAGCTGGTTGGTTCGGCGGGTGCGGGCCAGGACACCGTGCACGGCGAAGTGGCTGATCTCCTGCAGGTGTCGGCTGCGCTGTTGCTGCTCGGCAGCGAGGCGCCGAATCTTACGGTGCACGCGCTCGCTGGTAGTGGCCGGGAGAAGGTGAGCAACTCCGCCACGGCGGCGGAGTTGCCGGCGCTGTCCGCAGGGTCCTTCGCGCTGGGGGCTCACGAGCGGGGCTGAAGTGCAGCAGAGTAGATGCTTGGAGATCAGCTCCTGTGGGAGAGGTGATCGCTTCCCGCGCGACGCTCGCGGTAGTGAGCCGTAATCGGCGTTACCGCCTCGGCATATCAGCTTTCAGGCATTCATCGAGCAACTGCTGCTCGTGCCATTCCTTATCGGTAAGCCCGGCTATCAGAACCTGCGGAATGCTCGAGGCGAGTCCGTCTCCGCCAGCCGTCCGACGGTGGAGGCGTCCTGGAAGCATGGCGGTTGCTCAGCCGCTTCCTGCGCCGCTCATACGCAGAACTGATAGCGCGTCATGCCTCGGCCAACCCATTGCAGTCTCGAAGGCGCGGTCGGCAACTATCCGGCCGTGCTCGATCGTCCTCCGGGTGTGCCACAACCGAGCCCCGCCCCGTTCCCGACTCCACCCCTCTGGCCACACTGTGGCCACGGCGCCACCCCGAAAGGGCCCGGTCGGCTGTTGCGACATCCATGTCCCCGGCCGCACCGTATGCCTCGCCCTCTGGACGACACCGACGGCGACGCCTACTTCTCTACGCCCTCCCCCAATGCCCTCCGCGATCCCGCCACCGGGCACCCACCCCCGCAGTTTGAGTCGGTGATCTCCCAGGGCTGTGACGCCGATGTCCTGTCCCAGGCCAGTGTGGGCAACACGTCGGCGTGACCTGCAGTGCAGTTGGGTGGGATGGATTGGCTACTGCTGTCCCGGTTAGCTGTAGACAGCGTGACGTCCCCGACTTCTGGGGTGGTCTGGCGGCGTTCTCAGGAAGGATGCCGGACTGGCCAGTCGAGATACCCGCGGCACGGTCTAGAGTCGTCAAGCAGGGCGGCGGCAGTGCCCCCAACCGCAGGTGTCGGGCACACCCGCGGGTCTGCCTGACAACCAGGACTGAAGCTGTCCTGATCTCGCCGTAGCGTCCTTGCATGGCTATAGAACACACCTCAACGTACGAACTCGGCCGCCCGCAGCACCGAATCTGGGATCAGATCGAGCCGACGCCGCTGGGAGGTTTCGGTGACCGGATCATGATCAAAGCCCTGACAGCCGACAAGGCGCAGGTGCTGCGAGTCGAGATCGCGGCGGGCACTGTGATCC
This sequence comes from Streptomyces violaceusniger Tu 4113, assembly GCF_000147815.2. NCBI lineage: Bacteria > Bacillati > Actinomycetota > Actinomycetes > Kitasatosporales > Streptomycetaceae > Streptomyces > Streptomyces violaceusniger. Next base: position 7,414,343 of record NC_015957.1, read on the forward strand.
CGAATCCGGCGGATCCAGCCGAGCAGGAGATCCATCCGATGGAACAGATCGACGTCATCCTGACCGGTCGGATGAAATACGTGGTGGACGGCAGGGAACTTGTCCTGGGAGCAGGCGAGGCTCTCGGAATCCCCGGCGGAGTGCCTCATTCTGCGGTGGCCCTCGAAGACACCGCTATGATCGAAGTCTTCACGCCGATCCCGGACTTTCCGACCGGCGAAGTGCGAACGCCGTGACCGCCGTGTCCAGGAGAGTGGAGCGTCGTCGGCGCCGGCATCGGTGGGGCGGTGCTCAGTCTTGAGGCCGCGGATGCACGACACCGCCAGGGCATGGCCGTAGCCTGCTTCTGAGCTGCGTTCATAGGCGCGACCGGGGAGGCCACGGGCTCCTCGGTCGGCTCACCATCTGTTCCAGTGCGCCAGAGACTGCTCCATGACGTGCAGGGCTCTGTCGAGTCCGGGCAGGCCACGCGCACTTCGTCCGCCGGGCGGGCGTCGTCTGAGGCCGGTCACACCGGACGACCCGAACCCCGGCGGCAGAGGGTCCTGCACGCACGGTCTGTCCGGCTGCACTCGATGGGCCGGGTCGCAGGTCGCGGGTAACCTCGCACCGCTGGGACCCGCAGCCGTGGTCAGCTCGCGAGCAGGTCCTCGGAAACCTGCCACAGACGTTGGGCAGCCTCGGGGTCCAGGGCGTGAGCCGCTACCCCGTCGGCTTCGCCGGCGGGAGGGGCGACGTTGCTGGGGAGCGCTTCGTTGCAGTATTCGAAGTAGCGTCCACCGACGCCTTCCACGAGAGGGGAGGCCGCCAGGAGGACGGAGGTGGCAGCGCCCTGCTGGACGGTGCGCCACGGGTAGGCGTCGAAGATCTTCTTCTGTTCGAGGTCCGTTGAGGACTCGGTGAGGTGGCGCTGCAGTCCGGTGCGGATTCCGCCGGGCATCAGGGCATTGGCCGTGATGCCCTGGCCGGACCAGCGGCGGTGCGCCTCTACGGCGAACAGCGCGTTGGCGGTCTTGGACTGGCCGTAGGCCAGCCAGGGGTCGTAGGCGCGGTGTGCGAAGTGGATGTCGTCAAAGACGAGCGGGGAGGCCAGATGGCCACTGGAGCTGACGGCCACGATCCGGGCTCCTCCAGCCGCGGCCAATGCCGGTTGCAGGGCCAGGGCCAGGGCCAGGGCCAGACGGAAGTGTCCCAGGTGGTTGGCGGCGAACTGATACTCCCAGCCCTCAGAGGTGCGGTGCAGTTCGGGCAGGGCCATGACGCCAGCGTTGTTGACCAGGATGTGCAGCGGGCCTTTCCAGGAGGCTGCGAATGAGGCGACCGAGGCGGGGGATGTCAGTTCCAAGGTCCGGGGTTGCCGGTGGTGGCGGTGATGTCCGCGGCTACGGCATGTCCGACCTCGATGTTACGTACTGCAAGGGTCACCTCGGCGCCGGCGCGAGCCAGGCTGCGGGCCGTTTCGACACCGATTCCCGAGGCACCTCCGGTGACAACAGCGCGTTTGCCTGCCAGATCGACGCCTCGGACGATCTCGTCGGCGGTGGTGTCCCGGCTGAAGCGTGTGGTCATACGGGCGTGCTCAGTCATGGAGTGTCCTGTTCTGTCGTGCACAGATGCATGTCGGGGGTATGCGGCGCCTGCATTCCTGGGCTCGGCCGGGTCCAGGACGGCAGGCGCTGTTGCAGCAGATCGGTGTCGACCGGCCGGCTGCTGTCCGTGGGCTCAAGGTGCAGCCGACCCGAGCCGGATGTGCCGCGCGTCCGGCGCTCTTCTGCGAGGACGTCGCCAACATGCAGGCTGCCCTGCGCATTTCGCGGGCAGGGGTCAGATCCAGGTGGGCGCGTAGTCCTCGTCGTAGCGGGCGCCGAAGCCGCCGTGCGGGAGGATGTCGTTGATCGCGGCCAGGTCGGCGGCGGTCAGCGCGAGTTCGGCGGCGCGGGTGTTTTCTTCCACGCGCTTCGGGCTTCGGGTACCAGGGATGGGCACCTTGTGCTCGCCCTGTGCGAGGAGCCAGGCCAGGGCGAGTTGGGAGACCGTGGCTCCCTTCGTGGCTGCGAGGTCGGTGAGCAGCCCGACGGCTTCGACGTTCTTCTCGAAGTTGCCCGGCTGCCAGCGTGCATCGACGTTGCGGATGTCAGTGGCGTCGTACTGGCCTGCCGGCTTGGCCCCGCCGGTGATGAAGCCGCGGCCCAGCGGTGCGTAGGCGACGAAGCCGATGCCCAGTTCGTCGAGGGTGGGAAAGATCTGCTCGATGTCCCGCTCGAAGAGGGAGTATTCGGTCTGCAGGACGGAGACCGGCTGCACGGCGTGTGCCTTGCGGATGGTCTCGTGGCCGGCCTCGCTCAGGCCGAAGTACTTCACCTTGCCGGCGTCGATGAGTTCCTTGACGGTGCCGGCGACGTCCTCGATGGGCACGTCCGGGTCGACGCGATGCTGGTAGAAGACGTCGATGTGGTCGACGCCCAGGTAGCGCAGGCTGTTGTCGGCGACCTTGCGAATGGTCTCCGGGCGGCTGTCGAGGGCGGCGCCGATCTGCTCGGGAGGCAGCGACATGTCGATGCCGAACTTGGTGGCCAGGACCACCTCGTCGCGGAAGTCCTTGACGGCCTCACCGAGCAGCTTCTCGTTGGAGCCGGTGCCCCAGCCGTAGAACTCGGCGGTGTCGAAGAGGGTGACGCCCAGGTCGTGAGCGCGCTGGATGGCCGCGATGCCCTGGACGGTGTCGCCGGGGCCGTAGGACATCGTCAGGCCCATCGTTCCGTAACCGATCGCCGAGACCTCAAGGCCCTGGCTGCCGAGTGTCCTGTGCTGCATGACGTGCTCCTCTGATCAGGTGGAGGGGTTCAATTCGGGTTTCCGGCGCGGCACCGTGAAGGTGCGTTGGGGTGCGAACACCACACTCGTGGACGGGACTCCGTAGAGGGAGGCTGTGTGAGGGTGGGTGCGCCACACCCAGGCAGGCACCCGTCCTGTACGGAATCAGTGCCGGGACGAAGGAACCCACGGAAGCCGGCCGACCGCAACCGTGGGGATATCCACGCGATGGCCTAGCCGAGAGAGGAAGTGTCCCAAGCGGGCCGCAACGGGACCGGTACAAGAGGCTGTTGCCGGGTTCACCGGTCATCTCAGCAGGTCTGGCCCGCTTCATGGTTCACGGCGCCAGGAACACCTGCGGGCTGCCGGTTGTCCAGGAGATGCGCAGCGTGCGGCGGGAGATGCGCCAGCCGTCGAGGGTGCGCACGAGGTCGTCCTCGTAGGTGCCGCCGGTGTGGTAGTAGTCGCTGCCCCTGTGGTGATGGGCGACGATCTGTGTGGACACCTTCGCGTCCGTGTCCGTGATGTCGACGCTCTGGGCACTCAGCAGGTGCTGCGTCGCGTCGAGGTTGCTGAACAGCTGGCGAGCGCCGTCCGCGACAGCGCTGCCGCCTGTTGTCAGACCGCTGAACTTCTCGCCCTCCGGCAGGTAGGCGTCGAAGACATTGTGTACCTCGGCATCCTCGGTGAAGACGGACGCGACGCGAGCGAAGTCGCGACGGTCCAGGCCGAAGGCGTAGGCCGTGAGCAGGTCATAGATCTCGGTGCGGTCCGAGTCGTCGGGAGCGGAGGTGTCGCTCAGGAGGTTCCTATCGTGATGGGCGTGATGGGGAGGAGTCGAGGGCGGCTTGCGGGGGCAGGGGCGCAGCCGCCTGGTCCGGATCGTCTTCGAGTGAATGCGTCACGTCACGAACTCGGGTGGCATGCGGGGCTGGCCCCTGTAGGTCCGCGCCCGGCGCACCCGCGCTTCGATATGTGCTCAGAGCGTCTGTAACGCTGCCAATCTCGTGGCGTGTCGTCGAAGAGCGACACCTGGCTGGGCCTGCAGGCTGAGGCGCCCGGGGGCTGCCGCTCGTGCCGCTCGGAGGCGGCCGAAGGGCCGGTGCCGACGAGGTGGCCGCCATGCTGGAAGCGTGAGCGCCCGTTTCATCGGTGCCGTGCAGCACTGCTCGCAGTGGATCAACGGTGTGCGAGCCAGGAGAGCAGGCGGGCCCGTCCGCTTCCCAGTCCTTGGCCGGCACCGGCCGCCGGCCGAGGACTGCGACGGTCGTGTCCGCCGTGGGGCGTTTCCGGGCGCACCTGCTGCAGGGCGTCGGTCGGCCAGTGTCTGCCGCTTCCGGCCCGCAGACCGTGCGTTGCGGAGGGGTCGGCGCCCGGCGGCTCTTTCCTAGATGCCGGCGAGGACGGTGGGATCGCCCTCGGTCCAGGCGTTGTCGACGGTCACGCGCTGGATGACCCAGACCTCGCCGCTCCTGATCAGGGCGACGTCGTACCGGTTGGTCATCAGGACGTGACGCGAGTGGGCCTCCCGGGGCAGATGCTGGCACGCCACGATCCCTTCCAGGTGTGCCGTGTCGCCGTCGAGACTCACCCGCGGATTGCTCACGGAGTGCGTGGTGTCCAGGTGACTGAGCGAACCCAGCAGAGCCGAAGCGATGGTCTCCCCGCCGTTGATCGGCGGGTACTCCTGGCCGGCCTTCCTCGTGGCTGGCCCGAAGTCGGCTACAGCGTCGTCCGCGAACGCGGAGGCGAGAAGGTCCTTGTCCCGCAGGTCTAGGCCTGCGGCGTAGCGGTAGAGGGTCTCAACCACGGCGAGCTTGTCTGCCGTGGCCGTGAGGGTGGTGCTGCTGTCGGTGTCCGACATGGTGCGTCCTTAGGTGGCGGGCTGTTTCGTCAATCACCGTAAACCACTAATCGACAGGTGTCGAATAGTGGTATCGTCGAGAGTGAAGTCAGGGAAGGAGTGTCATGTCCTACGTGAATCTCGGTGCGCGAAAGGTGCCCGACGCCGACATGGGGCGGGAGCGCGTGGCGTCCGTGCCTGCGGCGACGGCAATACTGAGCGGAGTTTCCGGTACCGGGAAGGTGTCGACGGCTTCCATGCCGGTGGCCGGGCCGCGCAGGCGGTGGCCGAAACCCGAGGCGGCGGAGCCAGCTGATCGGCCTCGAAGTAGGGTGCGGCCATGGTGAGTGAGCAGCCTTCGGCAGTCGAAGCGGATCCGCGCTTCACCCGCTCGCGACGGGCGATCGCGGACACGCTGGCCGATCTCATGGAGCGGACGCAGTCATGTCCTTCGGTCTCCGCACTGGCGGAAGCCGCCGGTATCCACCGTGCCACCTTCTACAACCACTTCGACTCGGTTGAAGAGGCCGCGGTGTACGTGATCGCAGACGATTTCCGCGCCCTTCACGACCTGAACATCCGCGATCGGCGGATGGGCGCGGACCCGACTGCCGTCGCAGTGGCCACGCTGAATGCCATGCTCGACTCTCTTCGGCAGCGTAAGAGCCTGTTCCTGCTGGCTTCGACCTGGCGATCGTCGAGTGGGTTGATGGGGATTGGCGACCTCCTCCTAGAGCAACTGCACGCTCTTCGGCGCGACCTCGGTGTGGACGAGCAGGAGTCCGGCGCGAACAACTCGGTCGAGGACGTCTACACGGCCTCCGGCGTACACGGAGTCTTCTCGGCCGCGGTCGGAGGCAACACCGACTGCGACCCGGGGGAGATCGCGGTCCGGCTGTACGAACTCCTGCCTCAGTGGATTCGCCAGCCACCAGAGTCGTCGACGCACTGACGAGGCACCACAGCTGGTCGTGACAACCAACAGCTTCAACGACATCAACCGCCATATCCGCCGGCACGCCTTCTCCTGACAGGGCGCGCAGACCCTTCCGGTCCCCGGGTCCCGGCGCCCCGCCACGCTGCCCCGCAGCAACAGCCAGGGGCAGCGTCCCGCCCAGGCAGTGCACGACGGGCGCCTGCTACCCGCATCGGCAGACCCTCGCGGCCTCGACACGCTCACCGTCACCACACCTGGTGATGACGCCTGCCCGCAGCCAGGCCGCCACCGTTCCTTACAGGGAGGACTCGTTGACCGTCCCCGGTCAGCGCGGCCCGACCTGACCTCGTCACCGGGAGTTTCCTGATGTCTTCGCACATTCCGCCCCACCCCGCGATCCGATACCTGGGCGTCACCCTTGACTGCCCCGATCCCGCCGAGCTCGCGCACTTCTACAGCGAGGCCCTCGGCCTGCCCATCACTCTCTCCACCGACGGCTTCGTGTTCCTGAGCCGCGCGGGCTCACCCGGGCTGGGCTTCTACCGTCTGGACGACTACCAGCCTCCCACCTGGCCGCACTCCCCGGTACAGAAGCAGGCTCATCTCGAACTGGGCGTGGACGACCTGGACGCGGCCCAAGCCCGGCTCATCGCTCTGGGGGCCGTCGTCGCCGACCCGCAACCGCTGCCCGAACGGCGGCGCATCCTGCTCGACCCGGCCGGACACCCGTTCTGCATCACCCTCTGAGACCGGCCCTGCAAGCACCATCGCAGCGCCGTCGACGGGCAACTCTCCGGCAGAAGTGCCCTCTTCCGTCACAGGCGGCGCCGTAAGACCAGCGGTGCGGGTCACTCGGGCAGCGCGCAGGAGCGGCGCCCACCGCCGCCGGACGACCCGCAGGTCACCGGTGCATCCCTGACCGCATCACCCACCACATCGACTTCGACGAGCCGGTCACCCCTGCGGGGACCGCGTCGTGAGGAGGCAGAGACATGAGCATCGCCCTCGTGCGAAACCCAGGCGACGGCCAGGACTTTCGCTACTACAACAACGTCATCGAGCAGGTGGCGACCAACCATGAGACGAGTGGAGCAGTCAGTGTCATGCGTCTGACCGTGGGCCGCGGGGATGCGCCCCCACTGCACACCCACAGCCGGGAGGACGAGAGCTGGGTGGTCCTTGCCGGCCGCGTCCGGTTCTGGGTCGGATCGACCTCACTCGACGCGTGCGAGGTGCACGACGCCGAACCGGGCGCCTACGTCTACGTGTCGCGGCTGGTCCCCCACACCTTCCAGACCATCACACCGACCGCAGAAGTCCTCGTCATCAACAACCCCGGGGCCATCGAGAGCCTCTTCCACTCGGTCGGGCCCGCCGACGCGCGCGCCGACGCCGAGCACACCGACCTCGCGTCGGACTACGGGATCGTCAACCACGGCAACCCACCCCCCGCCTGAATCGCGGGCCCCATCCGGCGACCGGTAACCGGTCCCGCCCCCTACTGGCAACACGCAACCCCCACCCGACAAGAGGGCATTATGAGCCAAGACCTCAAGAACAAGGTCATCGCCTACCTTCTGGCTCTGGAGAAGACCGACTGGGACGCCGCGCGCGCCATGTGCGACGAGACAGCCACCGTCTGGCACAACGACGGCAAGGGCGACGAAACACTTGAGCAGTACTTCGAGGGGCTGAAGAAGCAGATCGGCCTCTACGAATCGATCCGCTACGACATCATCCGCCAGCTCTCCCAGCCGGGCGGAGTTCTCCAGCAGCACGTGGTCCGCGTAACCGCGAAGACCGGTGAGCGCGGTGGGGTACACGCCGCGGTCCACTTCGCCTTCAACGATGCCGGACTGATCATCCGCATCGAGGCGTACGCCAACTACATCCCCGAGGGCCAGACCAGCTGAGCCGGCGGCCTTGCTCGCCCGTCATCCCTACTGCCGGGGGGCGGAGCACGGCAGAATCCTGGCCGGCTCCTACGGCCCCGAGTCCCATGGTGACGTGCGCAAGGCTCCGTGTGCCGGACGATCTCGGACCCGGTCTCGTGGCGGCGGCAACGGGCGGGGAACCCCCGCATGTCCAGCTGCACTTGCAAGCCCTGAGTCTCGGATCGCGCCGCACTCAGGGCCTCGAAACGGCCGCCGTCCGGTGGATCAGGGCCGCACCCGACTACGCTCAGGCATCCATGCCACGCAGAGTCTGCTGCAGACCAGAGTCGATCTTTTCCATGGTGGCCGCGTAGGCCTCCGGCATGTCGACGTCGAGCCGGTCGGCCAGCACAAAGACCCACCAGAGGCATTCGGCGAGCTTGTGCCGCAGTTCGGCATCCACGTCACCGTCGATGCCCCACGTGCGTTCGGCGGCGAGAACCAGACGACCGACGTAGGCGGCGTCATTGGTGAAGCCGACCGCCAGTTCCGGCAGTGTCCAGGTCCGGCCCAGCACGCGCTGTTCGATCTGCTCGTACTGAGCTCGGACCTTGAGGGCCCTGTCGTCGGTCTCGACAAGTCCGGCCTGGTCATCGTGAGCAGGTGTGTGGTTCATGGTGGTTCCATTCCGGGTGGTTGTCTGCGTCACCTACGACGCTAGAGGCAGATCAGGACGCTTTTAGTCCTGGTTTGTCGCTGCCGTGGCCGGGGTTCGTCGGCGGATGGGTGACGTTCGTCGTGAGCAGGCGAGCGGACGGGATCCTTATCGAGCGTCTGGCCGTGGTGCGGCGGGCGCCGCACCTTTGGTTCGCCGCGTCAGCGGGTGGGCGCGGCGGTCAGTTCGAATTCGGCGCGGTCGGACTCGACTCCGTTGATCTGAAGGGAGATCGCGTGCCGTCCGGGGTAGTAGCGGCGTGTCGTGATCGGCCGGAACGAGTACTCCCGTGTGACCTGGATCTGTTCGCCCGGTGCGAGGGTGCGGGTGGTGAGCTTGAAGGTCTTGCCGCTCTGTGCTCCGTTGGCCTTGCGGTGGTGCACGACGTAGTCGATCGCGAGTCGCGCCTGGGCATCGCCGATGTTGCGGATCGACGCGGTGAAGCGGACCGTTCCGCCGAACGGGACGGTGTCCCGGTCCAGGTCAGGACCGTCGACCTCCAAGGCTGCGGGAGCGAAGCCGAGCAGTTCCAGAGCACCGGGGTGGCCGCGCTTGACGAGGGTGCGCAGCCCGTGGCGCACCAGGCGTGCGGTGGTGGTCTCGGGGTGGTCCAGCCAGCGGCGGGCTGCGCCGAGAACGACCTCGGGGTGGTCGCGGCTGAGGTCGTTGAGATGGTTGGCGACCGAGCGGCGCACGTACTCGCTCTCGTCCCGGTAGAGGGCGTCCAGGATGGGGATGGTCGCTGCGGGGCGGGCCAGGATGTCCGGCACCCGTACCGACCAGGGAAGGTAGGGGCGGGTGCCTTCGGAGGCGAGCCTGCGCACGTCGGCGTCGGGCGAGCCGGTCCAGCCGCCGATGATGATGCCAAGGGCCCGGTCGAGATCGTGCCGGAGCAGGGTCCGGATGGCGAACTCCGAGGACAGGCGCCCGGTGAGGCTCGCGAGCAGCTCCATCGCGTCGTCGAAGGCCGCCGGTTCGCCCTCCTGGACAGCGCGGGTGGCGAGAGCACTGATGACGGGCCAGATCAGCCAGCCGGTGAACTGCGCGTCCTCGCGGGCGATGCGGACGGTGCGCGCCAGTGCGGCGTAGTCGCCGGGAAGGTCCGCGAGCAGCGCATCGCGCAGCAGGTCGGCGCGCTCGCGCAGGGACAGTACGTCGATCTGCCGGGACGCCGCGCGCAATGCCGTGAGCTCGGCCTGCGGGGCGGCGGCCCGGATCGCGCGGGTGAGGCTGCGGGCGGTGTGGCGGCCGATGAGTTCGTCGGCGAAGGGCATGGGCGGGTCCTCACATGCGGTACTGCAGCGCGGTGGTGATCTGCCAGTCGACGCTGTCGTGGTCGATCGTCGCGTGTACGGGAGAGTCCGCCATCTCTCCGGTGATGCCGGCCGCGCCGGCGCGTGCGTGCGGCAGGCTGTCGTAGGCAACGATGTCGATGATGCGTCCGTCGTTGGTCCCGACGATACGTCGCCACAGGAATCCGGGCTGGCGTTGGAGGTAGGCGTTGATGTCGGCGTTCGCCTCGACGAAGTCCTTGGCGGTGCGGCCCGCAGCAGGGCGCAAGGTGGTGATTTCGAGTGTCTCGGCCATGATGTGTCCCGTTCTCGTAGCACGGTGTCGTTCGACGCCGGCGGTGCTGGCCTGCCAGGTGTTCGGGCGAGTGGCAGTGTCTCGCTCCGGAGCCGGGGAGTCAGGCTCGGTTCTCGACGCCCGTGCGGGGTCAGCGGACGAATGCCTCGGCGGCCAGGCCGTTGATCGTGGTGTCGCCCTGCTGGAAGCCGACCATGGACTCGATCATGTTGTGCGGGTAGTCGAGGCTGGGCGCCGTGAGGGTGTCCAGTTCGGCGACCTGCGCCTCGGTGAGCATGACGTCCAGTGAGGCCAGATTCGCGATCAGCTGCTCCTGTGTGCGGGCGCCGATGAGCGTGGAGGTCACCTCGGATCGCTGACGGACCCAGGCGAGCGCCACGGCGGCGACGGTCGTGCCAAGGCTCTGGGCGATCTTTTCGAGAGCGTCGAGGAGGGTGAAGGTGGATTCGCCCAGGTAGGCGGCGGCGTAGGCAGTGCGCCCGGAGCCGGCGACCTCGGTGGCGGTGCGTGAGTACTTGCCGGACAGGGTGCCGCTGGCCAGCGGGCTCCACGGTGTGATGCCGAGCCCGAAGCGGCGGGCGGCGCCGAAGGTTTCCCCTTCTACGCTGCGGGCCAGCAGGGAGTACTCCACCTGGAGGGCGGCGATGGCCTCCCAGTCGCGCAGCCGGGCGGTAGCGGCGGCCTCCGCGACCCACCAGGCCGGCACGTTGGACAGCCCGATGGCGTGGATCTTCCCGGCACGTACCAGGTCGGTCAGGGTGGACAGGGTCTCTTCCATCGGGGTGTGCCGGTCCCACTGGTGCATCCAGTACAGGTCGATGTAGTCGGTGTTCAACCGGCGCAGGGAGGCGTCGAGTTGGGCACGGATCGCCTTGCGGCTGGCTCCGCCGGAGTTCGGGTCGTCGGCCGCCATGTTGCCGCCGAACTTCGTCGCCAGCACGACGCGGTCCCGGGCTCCGGGACGCTGGTCGAAGTAGCGGCCCAGGGTCTCCTCGGAGGCGCCCTTGTTGTACATGTTGGCGGTGTCCACGAAGTTGCCGCCGGCGTCGCGGTAGTGGTCGAGGAGCGCGAACGAGGCTTCGGGGGCGGAGCCCCAGCTGCCGTCGTCGAAGTTCATCGCGCCGAATGCCAGCGGGCTCACGCGCAGACCGGAGCGGCCCAGGGTGCGGTACGAGGTGAGAGACATGGTGTTCCTTCTGAAAGAGAGCGGTGGGTTGTGGACACCACACTCGCTCACGGGGCAGTGAAGAGGGAGGCTGTGTGAGGGTGGGTGTCCCGCACCCAGGCAAGGGCCCGGACCTGTGCGAAGACCACTCTCTGCGTCGCTGGAGACGTTCGGGATCGAGGCTCGGTGCGACGCAGTGCTCGGCCGGGGGCGTGGAGGCCGGTGTCGGCTGGTCGGTGCCGGCCGAGGCCTGACGCTCAGATGTGCGTCTCGGGGCGGTCGGGCCGCGCCCAGTGGGTGTGGAAGCTGCCTTCCTTGTCGGTGCGCTGGTAGGTGTGGGCGCCGAAGTAGTCGCGCTGTCCCTGGATCAGTGCGGCGGGCAGCCGTTCGGCGCGCAGGGTGTCGTAGTAGGACAGGGCCGCGGTGAATGCGGGGGTGGGCACGCCGCGCCGGGCGGTGGTGGCGACCACCTCGCGCCAGGGGACCTGGGCCGCGGTGATCTCCTGTGCGAAGGCCGGCTCGGCAAGCAGGCTGACGAGGTGGGGGTCGGCCGCGTGGGCGGTGCGGATGCGGTCGAGGAAGGCGGCGCGGATGATGCAGCCGCCCCGCCAGATGCCGGCCACCGCTCCGAAGTCGATGTCCCAGCGGTAGGCAAGGGCGGCGTCCTGGATCATCTTGAAGCCCTGGTCGTAGGCGATCACCTTGGAGGCGTACAGCGCCTGTTCCACCTGGGCCGTGAAGCGCTCGGCCTCGGACCGTGTCAGCGGGATCGGTGTGCCGCCGGGCAGCGGCCGGTAAGCGGCCCTCAATGCCGGCTGACTGGACGCGGCGCGGGCGAAGGTCGCCTGCGCGATGGCGGTGACGGGGGATCCCAGGTCCAGTGCGGTCTGCACGGTCAAGCGGCCGGTGCCCTTCTCACCCGCCGCGTCGGCGATCACGTCGGCGAACGGGCGCCCGGTGCCGGCATCCGTGTGGGAGAGGACCTCGGCGGTGATCTCGATCAGGTAGGAGTTCAGGCGCCCCTTGTTCCAGGTGCGGAAGATTCCGGCGATCTCGGCGGGGCTGTACTGCGCTACTTGGCGCAGCAGGTCGTAGGCCTCCGCGATGAGCTGCATGTCGGCGTACTCGATGCCGTTGTGGACCATCTTCACGAAGTGGCCGGCGCCATCGGACCCGATGTGGGTGCTGCAGGGCTCCCCGTCGACGTGAGCGCTGATCGTCTCGAACATGGGGCCGAGGACGGCGTAGGACTCCTTGGAGCCGCCCGGCATGATGGACGGCCCGTTGAGCGCGCCCTCCTCGCCGCCGGAGATGCCCGCTCCGACAAAGTGGATGCCGCGCTCCTGCAGGGCGGCCTCTCGGCGGCGGGTGTCGGCGAAGTGGGCGTTCCCACCGTCGATGATCATGTCGCCGGGCTCCAGGAGCAGGGCGAACTCGTCGAGGACCGCGTCCGTGGCGACCCCCGCCTGCACCATGATCATGAGTCGGCGTGGGCGCTGCAGGGCGTCCACGAACTCCCGCGCCGTTTTGGCCGGCACGAAAGTGCCCTCATCGCCGAACTCCTCCACGAGGGACCGGGTCCGGGCCGCGGTCCGGTTGTGGACGGCGACGGTGTAGCCGTGGCGGGCGAAGTTGCGGGCCAGGTTGCGGCCCATCACCGCGAGTCCGGTGACGCCGATGTGCGCTTGCGCGTTCATGCTGCTCTCTTTCTGTGGTGCCTGTGCGGCGTGGAACGACTGGGGTGTGCACGACTGTCAGGGGTGCTGTGGGCCCATGGCCGTGAGGTAGGTGAGGGCCTGTGCGCTGCGGCCGCCCGGGGCGGGAGTTCCGATCAGCAGTTGCTGTCCCGGGGCGGCCGGTGCGCTGACGACGCGGTAGGTGAGCTCGATGCGCCCGGCAGCGGGGTGGACGACGGTCCCGTACGCGCGGTCGAGTGCGGTTGCCGTGTCGCCCGCGCAGTGGCCGGTGAAGTCGGCCATTTGTGGTGACAGTTCGGCGATGAGGTCCTCGATCTCGGTGTCGTCCGGCAACCAAAGGGCATTGCGGCGCAGGGCGAGCAGGGAGACGGTCACGGCCAGGGGCCACTGGGCGAAGTAGGTCTTTGCCCGCGGGTGGGTGAAGAGGATCCGGGTCAGGTTCAGTGCGCCGCCAGCGCACTCGGCGCCGTCGGTGAAGGGTGACAGCAGGGCCTGTGCCGGGGCGTTGGCCGCCAGGATGTCGAGGCAGGGGCTCAGCACGTAAGCCGCTGCCTGGTGGGATGCCTCCAACAGCTGAAGGAGTGGTGGCGGCACACGCTCGCGTGCGCAGTCGGAGCGCAGACTCGGGTTGAGTCCGGCGAGACGGAACAGATGGGCTCGCGCGTCCGGCGCCAACTGCAGCGCCCGGCCGAGGGCTTCGACCGTCTGGGGCGAGGGGTTTCGCTCCCGGCCCTGCTCCAGCCGGCTGTAGTGGTCGGCGCTGACTCCCGACAGGACGGACACCTCCTGCCGGCGAAGACCCTCGACCCTGCGGGTACGACGGCCGGTGCTCAGGCCGACGTCCGCGGGCATCAGCCGGGAGCGTGTGGTCCGCAGGAACTCCCCAAGCGGGTTGTCCTGTGACCGCGCGCCGTTGTCGCGCGCGGAGCCCGGGGGCGGCGCGGCCGGTACCTGCATGCGCATCTGCGTTCCTTCCCGGCGCAGCGCACCCCTACAGGGCGTGCCCGCCGACGAACTTCAGACGGCGGGCTGTTCCTTGAGGTGGTAGCGGGTGTCGCCGGTGAAGTCGATGGTGACCTCCCGCCGGGCGAAAGACCACGCGCCCTCCCGCCGCTGGAAGCGGTCGCGGTACCGGCCGCCCGCCACCATCTGCAGCGGCAGGAGACCGGGCACCGACTGGAGGATGTTGTAGTAGGAGCCCGCGACGGCAGTGTCGTCGTCCTCGTTCACCTCGATGAGGATGTTCGTCGTGATGTGCCGGGTACGCAGCGTCCCGTCGTCGTGGACGACGAGCATCGAGCCGATCAGGTCCTCGATGGCCTTCGCGCCGCGCAGGCTCATCTCCCCGGACACGAAGTCGGCCTCATCGAAGAGAGCACCGAATCCTGCGAAGTCGCCCTCGTCCACGAGGTGCGAGTACCGGGCGATGAGGTTCTCGATCTGCCGGGCGCTGGAGAGGGAGGCAGAAGACATGGCAGTGGCCTTTCAGCGGAGGATCGTGCCCGCCCCGTCCGGGCGGGCACCCTGAGTCTTTCTCCGCTGCGCCGGGCCAGGAAGGACGTGTGAACCTGGGTGTGACACACCCAGGTTCAGCGGTCCGGCCCGGGGCTGGATCCGCGCATCGCCGGCTGCGGGCGGCAACGGGGCCGATCGTGGTCCGCCCGGTACCGCGCGCTCCGCGGGCCTCCAGGGCACGGGGCGCCCCAGCCGCGCCGGGATGGTGTGCCCGTCATGGCGGGGGGGGTGTGGCCGGTGCTCCCGGTCGGTCGTTCAGAGGAGAGCGAGTTCGGCGGTGAGCTTTTCCAGGGGCTGGTAGGTGAGTCCGACGAGTGCCGTGTGCTTCCAGGCGATCCGTCCACCCGGTACGATCAGGAATACCGAGCGGCGCAGGCCGACGCCGGGGGCCGCGATGCCGAACAACCTGGCCACCTCGCGATCCGGATCGCTGAGCAGGGGCAGACGGAGGTCGTTCTTGCGGGCGAATTCCTCATGGCTGTCGACGTCTTGGGGACTGATGCCCCAGACCTCCGCACCCAGATCAGTGAACTGCTCAAGACCGCTGGAGTAGGAGCACAGCTGCTTGGTGCAGACGCCCGAGTTGTCCTGGGGATAGAAGGCGAGCACCAGGGGGTGTTCGCGCGCGGCGATGAACGTGTAGGTCCCCCGGGTGAACTCATCTCCCTTCAGCACGCCTCCGGAGAGGACGAATTCAGGTGCCAGGTTGCCTGTGTCGATCGAGCCGGCCATATGTATCTCCTCATGCGAGGCCACACGACTCGCGCGGATTGCCCGGACGAGTCGTGTGGGGATGTTCCCAGGTAGGGGGGGGTGTGAGGGGCGCAGGGGTCAGCGAGGTCGCGTGAGCGGCCCTCCCTGTGTCAGCGGGTGGCCGTCGCGGCGTGCAGGATCAGGCTGGTCACGGTGTCCGGGCGGGTGAGCATCACGGCGTGCGGCGCGTTGACCTCGGCGATGTGCGCATGGGCGCGCTCGGCCATGAAGCGCTGGGTGGCCGGGGGCAGGGCGTGGTCCTGGCGCGTCATCAAGTACCAGGAGGGGATGTCTTGCCAGGCGGCGTCGGTGACGGTCTCCTCCAGCGCCGCGGCGTTGATCGGCCGCTGCACGGCGGCAAGGCTGTTGGCCTTGCGCGCGGACAGGGAACCGGCGAACACGTCACGGTACTTGTCGGGCTTGATGTACACGTCCACGCCGCTCGCGCCGTTGCCCGCGTCGAAGGGGATGGGATTCAGCGCGTCGGGGGTGGCGTGGGAGCCCGGGTCCTTGGCGGCCAGCGCGCCGACCGTCTCGCCCTTGGCCGGGGCGAAGGCAGCGGCGTAGACGAGTGCCTTCACGTTGTGCTCCTGGGCGGCCGCCTCGCTGATGACCGCGCCGCCGTAGGAGTGTCCGACCAGGACCACGGGGCCGTCGATGCTCTCGATGCGGCTCTTGACGTAGGCGGCGTCAGAGGCGAGCCCGCGCAGGGGGTTGGCGAGCGCTTGCACGGGATAGCCCTGGGCCTGCAGCCGGTCGATCACCGGGCTCCAGCTGGAGGAGTCGGCCCAGGCGCCGTGCACGAGCACAACGGTCGGCTTGGTGGCCGCGTGCGAAGAGGTGCCGGCAGCCGAGACAGCCGCCGGCCCCGCACCGGACGCGCCATGGGCAAGGGTCGGCACCGCGGCGGCGGCCAGGGCGGTAGCAGCGGCAAGGGCGAGCAGGGCGCGGCGCGAACGGCGCGCGGGCTGGGTGTGACGACGGGACATGGGTGTGCCTTCTTCGCATCAGTGGCAGGAGGAAGCCCGCAGAATCTTAGGGAGACAGAACGTTCTCTCCGCCTTGGACCGTAGCGCGCACTGTCCCGGCGGTCAACGTGACATGTGGATAGCGAGTGGCTCCGCACACCTCACTGTTGACCGCTTGTGAGGCATACAGAGGCAGGGCATTGAGACAGGGTGAGGGGACGAGTCGCGCGGGGCGGATCCGGGTAGAACGGCCGTTCCAGTACAGTGGGGCTGTGAACGCATCCCACTCCTCCGCGGCAGCGTCTCCGGCCCGTACCCGGTTGCTGGAGACGGCTTCCAACGTCTTCTACGCCGACGGCATCCGCCACGTCGGCGTGGACCGCATCATCGCCGAGGCCCAGGTCACCCGGGCCACCTTCTACCGGCACTTCCCCAGCAAGGAAGACCTCGTACTCGCCCATGTCGAGCAGCGCGACCAGCAAATCAGGTCAGCGGTGACGGAGGCCTTCCGGACGACCACTGATCCCGAAGCCCTGCTCATCATGTTGATGGCAGGCATCGGGGAGGAGATCTGCGGCCCCGGATTCCGGGGCTGCCCGTTCATCAACGCCGCCGCCGAGTACCCCGACCCCGAGCACCCCGTCCGGCAAGCCGTCCAGGCCCACCGGTCCTGGTTCCGGCAGACCGTCCAGAACCTCGTCGCCGCCGCGGGCTGTCCGGACAGCGAGCACACCACCGCCGTGCTGGTGCTGCTGCGGGACGGAGCGATGGCCGGGGGCAACCTGGACGATCCCGCCTCAGTGCGCGATCACCTGATGCGGACGGCGCGTGCCGTCCTGGCAGAGGGGCGCAGCGTCCGGTAGCACCGGCCACAG
Source organism: Streptomyces violaceusniger Tu 4113 (assembly GCF_000147815.2). Lineage (NCBI taxonomy): Bacteria > Bacillati > Actinomycetota > Actinomycetes > Kitasatosporales > Streptomycetaceae > Streptomyces > Streptomyces violaceusniger. The sequence continues at coordinate 7,431,086 of NC_015957.1, forward strand.
CGCCGTTTTCCTCGTCGCCCCTTTCCGCCGTCCCTCACGAGCCAGTAGGTCGGAAAATGCAGCAAGCACAGAACGAACTCGGCGCCTTCCTGCGGGCGAACCGCGCCCGCACCGAGCCCGCCGACGTGGGCTTGCCCCCCGGCGGCGGCAGCCGCAGAGTGAAAGGGCTGCGCCGGGAGGAAGTAGCTGTCCTGGCCGGGGTGAGCGTCGACTACTACGCGCGCCTGGAGCAGGGGCGTGAGCGCAACCCCTCACCGCAGGTCATCGACGCGGTCGGGCGGGCCATGCGGCTGATGCCGGATGCGCGCACCCATCTCTTCCGGCTGGCGGGCCTGCACCCGGCGCTCACCTCGGCCGCGGACCGCGATCTGGTCCACCCCTCCCTGCTGCACCTGCTGGACGCCTTCCCTGCGGCCGCCGCCTACGTGCTGAGCCCGGCCTTCGACATCCTGGCGAAGAACGCCGTCGCCGCCGTGCTCCTCGCCCCCTTCGACGGCACCTCGAACATGGTCCGCGTACTGTTCCACCACCCCCGAGCGCGCGAGGTCTTCGTCGAATGGCCGACGGTGGCGCGCGCCACCGTGCAGGCCCTGCGACTGCACGGGGGCCGATTCCCCGACGACCCGGGCATCATCGACCTCGTGTCCGAACTGTCCGCGACATCAGCAAAGTTCCGGGAACTGTGGCAGGACAACGAGGTGGAGAACATGGCCCGCGCGTTCAAGGTGTTCGTGCTCCCCGAGACCGGCCGCATCGAACTGACCTACCAGACCTTTGACGTCCATGACGCCCCCGGACAGCAGCTCCTGGTCGGCGTTCCCGAGCCCGGCAGCGCCAGCGCCGCCGCGATCGAATCCCTCAGGACGCCGGCCGAGCGCGGTGCGAGCACCGCATGATGCCCCACCGAAGCGGCACCGCTGAGACGGCGGCTTTCTGCCCTGAGCGCCAGGTACACGTGACCGCGCCGCCCGTGGCACCCGAGTAGGTTCGTTCCGTGATCACTACCTCTGCCCGGCTGCTGCGCCTGGTCTCACTGCTCTCGTCCAGGCCCACCTGGTCGAACGCGGAGCTGGCCCGGCACCTGGACGTCACCGAGCGCACGGTACGCCGGGACATCGACCGGCTGCGCGAACTCGGCTACGGCGTTCAGTCGATCCCCGGCCCGGGCGGCGGCTACCGCTTCGGCGCCGGCAACCGCATGCCGCCGCTGAACCTGGACGACGACGAGGTGTTCGCCGTGGCCATGGCGCTGCGGGAAGCAGCACAGGGCGCGGCACTAGGCGCCGATCCGGCAGCCCTGTCGGCCCTGCTGAAGCTGCGGCAGATCCTGCCCGCCCGGATGGCGAAGCGCCTGGAGAGCCTGGACGCCACCGTCGAACACACCCCGCGCTGCGAGTCCCCCCGGGCCTCCGCCGATGTGCTGTTCCTGCTGGCCTCCGTGTGCCGGGCATCCGAACGCGCCACACTCACCTACCGCGACGCGCACGGCACCACCACGGTCCGGTGCGTCGACCCGTACCGCCTGGTCCACACCGGCGTCCACTGGTACTTCGTGGCCCGCGACGTCGAACATGCCACCTGGCGGACCTTCCGTGCCGACCGGGTGGTCGACGTCGAGTCCACCGGCGACATGGTGGACCTGAGCGATGCCCCGGACGCAGCCCGGCTGGTCTCCGACACCATCACCCGCACCGGCTACCCCTTCTTCGCCCGCGTACGGCTCCCGCTGTCCTTCGACGACTCCCGACGGCTGGTGGCCCCCATCGTCGCCACCCACGAACCCGACGGACCGGACCACACGATCATCACCATCGGCGGAGCCGAACCTGACCAACTCGCCGGCTACCTGCTCAGCCTGCGCACACCGCTGGAAGTCCTGTCCCCCGACTCCGTCCGCGAAGCACTGCTCGCCCGCCTCGACGCCCTCTATCGCGGCAACGACGCACCACGACCGGGTTCCGGCGAGACGCAGTAACAACCCGCCGGGCGCCACACATCAGCCCGGGAGAGACCAGGACCGAAGCTGTCCGGATCTGCTCCTAGCCTGAATACGAGGCACACACCGCCGAGCATCGAACCGTTTGGCCGGGCCTTCCCCCTCAGCATTCTTCTCACAGGAGCACACCATGGCAGCCATCCCCCGCCTGCTCGTCTACGGAGCTACCGGCTACACCGGCAAGCTCGTCGCGGAACACGCCAAGCAGTCGGGCCTCGATGTCGTCGTGGCAGGCCGCAACCGGGAGCGCGTCACCGCGCTCGGCAAAGAACTCGGCGTCGAAAGCCGCGCGTTCGCACTCGACGACCCACAGATCCTGCACGCCGCGCTCGACGACATCACCGTGGTCCTGAACGTCGCCGGACCCTTCCGCCACACCGCACGCCCGCTGATGGACGCCAGCATCAACGCCGGCGTCCACTACGTCGACACCACCGCCGAATACGACGTCTTCGCCGCCGCACACTCCCGGCACACCGAGGCCCAGGCAGCCGGCGTGATGCTCATGCCCGGCGCCGGGTGGGACGTCGTCCCCAGCGACAGCATCGCCACCCACACCGCCACGCGCGTCACCGACCCCGTCAGCCTCCGCCTCGCCCTCAAACTCCTCAGCGCCACCCCCGAAGAGGCCCAGGGCCTGAACCTCTTCTCCCGCGGATCCATCATCAGCGCAACCGAAGGCATCGGCGACCTGGGAGTACTCGTCCGCACCGACGGAGACATCGTCGCCTTGCCGGAGCCGAAGGTCGCCTCCTTCGACTTCGGCGACAACGGCCCCGAAGAAGCCGTGTCCGCATCCATGGGCGACCTGATCACCAGCCACTTCGCCACCGGCATCCCCTCGATCGAGGTCTACGTCCAAGCCGGGCAGCCACTGCCCATCGACCTTGACCTCTCCGCACTGCCCGACGGACCCACCGCCCAGGAACGGGAAGTAGGCCGCAGCAAGGTCGTCGCCGAAGTGACCGGCCGGAACGGCAGCGTGGCCCGCTCCATCATCGACACACCCACCGGCTACCGATACACCCAGCTGTCCTCCGTGGAAATCGCCCGCCGCGTACTCGCCGGCTCCTTCACACCGGGCTTCCAGTCACCTTCCTCCGCCTACGGCCCCGAAATCGCCCTCGCTATCGCCGATACACAGATCAAGGACCTCTAGTTGCCCGCGACCGTGCATCTGGACCAGTTGCGACTGGAGGGCACCTGCTCCTTCGACAATGTCCCGCCCAGCACGTACTGGCTGCGCTGACGCCCCATGCGGTACGCCCATCGCCGCACCCTTGCCGAAGAACATCACTGGCGTGCAAGCCAGCCAGCAGCCCGGGGCTGGAACGTGGCAGTGCTCGGAGCCGTTCATGTCGGTCCGGCGTACCGGGCGCTGCGCAAGGCGTTCGAGGATGGCAAGAGCAAACCGGGGGCCGCCGATTTCTACTACGGCGAGATGGAGATGCGCCCCCACGACCGCACCGGCACCACCCGCCCCGAACGCGGACTGGTGCACGGCTTTGGGACACTGTCCGGCTACAGCTTGCGCGCCTCCCGTGCTCTGGGCTGACTCGCTACCGCCATGCTCGTCACCATCGTGCTGCTGGTGGGCTTCGGACTCCCGAAGGACTCCCCGAAGCAGGAAGCGACTGTCGCCATGCTGCCCGGCGGAGGCAGGGTCACCTTCGAGATAGAAAAGGACGACCCGCAAAACCCCACCGGGAACAGGTTCACCGGCGATCGCTTCGAGAAGGCCCTCAACGTGACGCTCAACTCAGTCGTGTTCCGCTCCAGCGGACAGGACTTGACCACCGCAGGCACCCACATTGAGATGGCGTCCCGCGTAACCGAGCCCGTCCTTCTCGGCCTTGCGGTCCTGGCCGTCCGTAACCACATCAAACGCTGACTATGAGGAACTGCGGAATGCCTTCCGGCGGGAGAGCTCGGCAGCATAGCCAGCTCGTATGGATCCCGCCTCCTTGGTCCACTTCTCAGCCCGTGAGATGTGGATGCCGAGTAGGCGGCTGAGGACGATGGCGGGAAGCTCGGCAGAGAGCTCCATCAGCGTGGTGTTGCGGGCAGGCCGCGCCCGCATTCCCAGTGCGGTGACTTTACGCATGAGCTGACGACTGCTGATCGGCTGCCCTGTGCTTACCGATAACTTCATCCGTGCAGGTCATGCGGCATGCTGGTATTCGTGGAGGAGGCCGCCGAGGCGATCACGTCGTCGGATGTCGAGGCGGGCTAATGTGTCCGGGTCGTCGATCGGCGCAGGTAATGGGTGCAGTGGGCGGGCGTTGGCGATGCCCTGGTGTGGTCGGTGTGCGTTGTAGAACTGCTCGAACTCTCGTAGGGCGTGGAGCAGGTGCCGGTGGTTCCAGATCAAGGTGCGGTCCAGGAGTTCGCGTCGGCAGGTCTGCACCCACCGTTCCATGATCGAGTTCATTCTCGGCATCCGAACGCCGCTGAGCACGACCTCGATCCCCGCATCCGCCAGGACGGCATCGAACAGGTCGGGGAACTTTGCGGGTGCCGATAAATCATCCACGCAGGTCGGGAGACTGATCGCGGATCTCCAGTTCTCCTCGACCTTCACGCCGGGTGCCTTCACCCGCTCAGGGTCCTGGCGGCATCATGATCTGTCGTGCTGCTGCGCCTGGCCTACCTCACCGCGACCAACGCCCTTGCCTTCCTACGCCTCCTGCCGATGAGCGACAGAGACAAGGACATCGAGATCCTCGTACTCCGGCACCAACTGCTCGTCCTCCAGCGCCAGGTCGGCAAACCGACCCTCACCGACAGCGACCGCGCCATCCTCGCCGGCCTGCTCCACCACCTCCCCAAAGACAGACTGCGGCACCTTCTGCTGCTGGTCCGCCCCGACACAGTGTTGCGCTGGCATCGCAATCTGCTCAGGCGACGCCATGCCACGACCTGCGTACCCAAGCGACGCGGACGCCCACGCACCATCCGATCGATCCGCGCCCTGACCCTGCGCCTGGCCAGGGAAAATGCCTCGAGGGGATATCGCCGGATCCACGGCGAACTCGCCGCACTGGGGATCAGGGTCGCCGCCTCCACTGTCTGGGAGATCCTCCGCGAGCATGGCGTCCCGCCCGCACCCGCACGGCAGAGCACCACCTGGGCCGACTTTCTCCGCAGCCAGGCCAAGGCTCTTCTCGCCTGCGATCTGTTCGAAGTCCGCACTCTGACGGGGGCGCGCCTCTACGTCTTCGCTGTCATCGAGCACACCACCCGTCGCATCCGGATCCTCGGCGCCACGGCACACCCCACCGCGGAGTGGATCGTGCAGCTCGGACGCAACCTGCTGATGGATCTCGAGGACGCGGGTGCGAGGGCACGGTTCCTGATCCGCGACCGGGACTCGAAGTTCACAACTGCCTTCGACGTCCTCATGGCCGATGCCGGTCTCAAGGTCGTCACCACCGGTATTCGGATACCACGGATGAACTCGGTCATGGAGCGCTGGATACAGACCTGCCGCACCGAACTCCTGGACCGGACCTTGATCTGGAACCAGAGCCACCTCCTCCACGCACTGCGCGAGTACGAATCCTTCTACAACGAGCACCGCCCGCACAGGGCCCTGGAACAAGCCGCTCCATGCCGCCCACTACCCGCACCCATCACCCAACAAGCCCAACTCGCCCACCTGAAAATCGACCGACGAGACCGACTCGGCGGAACCCTCCACGAGTACGGACGTGCCGCATGACCAGGCCGGATGTTTTATCGGCACCCGCAGGGTCAGTGGGAGGCGTCGAGCGCGTCTCGGATTTCCTTGGGGACGCGACCGCGGTCGTTCACCTCATGGCCGTTCTCGCGAGCCCATGCACGAACCTCTTCCGCACTGGGACCGTCCGCGGCGCCCCTGCGCACCCGGCCCGTCTCCTTCATACGGCCCAGGTTCCGGCCTTTCTCGATAAACGGCCGGAGAGCCGCGTCCAGTTTGTCGCAGTTCTCCGGAGCGAAGACGAACTCCTCGCCACCCTGGGCAGGCTTCTGACCGATACGGAGATACCGATACGACTCCGCGTCGCCGGAGTCATCGTTCTCCTCTACGCACAACCGCTGAGCCGCGTCGTCCGGCTCACCCTCGACGACTTCATCCGCGACGGCGACGCCGTGCTGCTACGACTCGGCGAGCCGCCCTCGCCCGTTCCCGCGCCGGTCGCCGCCCCGCTGCTGGAGCACATCACGAACCGCGGCAACATGAACACCGCCACCAACCCGGCGTCCCGCTGGCTCTAACCCGGCCGCCGGACCGGCCAGTCACTCGGCCCCAACCACCTGTCCGCGCTCCTGAACAAGGTCGGAATCCCGATCGCCGCCGCGCGCGGCGCCGCCATTCGACAGCAACTCCTCGAACTTCCCGCACCCGTCGTCGCAGACGCTCTCGGCTGGCACGACAAGACCACCAGCCGCCCCGCAACGACAGTTGAATAAGAGAGCCCACCAGTACCGAAGGCCGAGGCCCGACTCCTGCCGAGGAAACTTCGAGCACACCGGCTGGTCACCCCCGGAACGCTGCTGCGTTAGCATCGCCGTCCGGTGACACGGAAGTGGACCTACGGAAGCTGGTCTGCTTGGCACACTATTATTCACACCGAAGCCCCCAGCCGACCGTCTCGCTACTGCGCCACAGAGCCCGATACGGCGCTCACTCCCTGGGAGTGCCCCGTCTGCCGGCGGACGGCAAGGGGCTTTGCCTCGCCTTGGCCCGGCAGGCACCTTGTAGCCGCAACGCCCGAGCGTCGGCCGCCTGCGGAAACACGCCGACCAAGGTCATCACCCGACAGCTCCCCTCCTGTCGCATGGGGAGCACAACGACGTGCTCCCACCCCGAAAGGGGGTCGAGAGCCGACAAGGGGTCCTTATGCCTCTCGATGCCGAGAGCATCCATAGCGGTGGGGTGACCTTGGTGCCCTGTGGTTGACAACGGCGCACAGGAGCGCGGTACAGCACTGTAGGTGTACCGGATCGGGTGACGGACAAACCGGGCGGCATTGACACGTCTGCGAGTTGGGAGCACGAGGGCTCCCAGAGGGCTCCCCATTGCTCCCAGCCCGGAAACGGTTAAGGCCGCTCCCGCTACCCGCAGAAACGGCCTCCGACCTGCGAAAACGCTGGTCGGGACGACAGGATTTGAACCTGCGACCCCTTGACCCCCAGCGGTGCGCCAATTCACCCGTTATCTTCCATTTTAAGACTCTCGCGGACCTGTCGCACCGTCAGGCTCCACACGAAGTCAAAACGCCGCAGTCGTCAAGTGGCAACCCCGTGCGCCCCCGCAGGCGTGGACTCACAGGGAATGTGGGACGTGTGTGCGAGGATTCACGGCGGGTGTTCATTCAGTGACGACCCGAGTGGGCCGGGGAGGGAAGAGTTGTCGTTACGTGATCTGATCCGTGACGAAATGGCCGCGTCGAGGCCTCGTTCGGAGCGGCTGGCGGCGCTGCGTTCGGCGCGGCTGTATTTTCAGCGGCCGGACGAGCCGGGCTTCCTGGTCTCGGATACGGCACAGGGGCCGGTGGTGCCGGTCTTCACCTCCTTGGAACGGCTCGCGCTCTTCGCCGGGCCGTGCGGGTGGGCGTCGACCACCGTGGAAGATCTGGTGGAACTGCTGCCCGAGGGCGTTTGCGCGTTGGTGGACCCGCTGAGCCCACGGGCGTTCGTGCTGGACACCGAAGCGCTCCAGTCCACCGATGGTCAGGGGGAGCGCAGTGGCAGAGCATGACGGGGGAGCATCGAGCTCCGGTGGTCCGAAGCCGGGTGATGGCTACAGGATCGAGATAGCGTCGGTGCGTAAGGTGCTAACGCCGCTGGAGGAGTCCGTCGTCGCCGCCCGCAAGATCAAGGGCGACTGGAAGACGCTGGCCGAGACCATCCAGAATTCGGCCGACTTCGACATCTATGACTCGGCCGAGAAGATGCTCTCGTCCTGGGGTTTCGGTATGGGGCGGGTGGCCGAGCACACGGGCACCGTGGTCGAGACACTCCGGCAGGTCATCGCCGCCTACATCATGGCCGACCTACTGCGCATCAAGGACTTCACACCGACCGCGGACAACATGGCCAAGCTGCCCTTCGGAGAAGCGGGTATCAAGGCGTGGCAGGCCGGGTCCCGGCCGAAGTTCGATCCGCCGCCTGAGATCTATCAGGAGCCGTGGCTCGACGACAGCGGGACCGGCGGCACCCAGGACGTGCCCACCAACCCCCGCAAGCGCTACGACGGCGGCTGGGAAGTCGATGGCGGGTCGAAGGGAACAATCGCATGACCCAGCGCGATGCGACAGAGGGTGGCACGACCGAGCGGATACCTCAGGGGGCGAAGCCATCAGAGGTTATCTACGGCAGTCCGTCGGATATCGAGGACTTGGCGGTCAAACTCCGCGCGTACGCCGGCGCGTTCAAGGACGGGCAGGACAAGTTGGATGTCCTGTCCCTGATGGACTGGACCGGGGCCGGTGCGGAGGGTTTCCAGGACGCGACCCGGAAGCTTCCCAGGGAGCTGGAATCCGCCCAGACCTACTTCAAAGCGGCCGCGAACGCCCTGGACGACTACGCTGAAAAGCTGCGCTCGGTCCACAACCGCGTCAAGCCGATCATCGAGGACGCGGACGACGCCCGGGCCGCCTCCAAGCGTTACTGGAACAAGGTCACGGACTACAACGCCGCGGTCGACCGGAAGGACGATCCGCTGCCGGAACGCCCGCCGCAGGACGACCCGGGCCTGGCGGCACTGGAAGGCTGCTACAGCCGACTGGACAAGCTGGAGAGCGAACTCCAACTCGTCATCGACACGGCCAAACGCAAACTCGACAAAGCCGCCAAGGAAGCCCCGGACAAACCCCCGGCCCCCAAAGGCTGGGACAAGCTCAAGCAGACCCTCGGGGACTACGCCGGCGGAACCGCCGACACCCTGGGCGGCTGGTACGACGATTTCGATGACCTCGTCCACGACGGGCCCGATGGTCTCGGTCTGCAGCTGGCAAGCACCGCAGACGGCGTCGCCTACGCCGCCGAACACCCCAAGGAGTTCGCCAAGGCCGTCACCAACTGGGACGAATGGCAGCGCAACCCCGCCCGCGCCGCCGGCCAGCTCACCCCCGACCTCCTCCTCGCCCTTGCCACCGGCGGCACCGGCGCCGCACGCCGCGGCGCCAACGCGGCCAAGAACGCCACCCAACGCCTACTCAACCGCGAACGCGCACTCCGCCGCGACGGCAGCGCCCGCAAGCGGACGGACAGCGATCCGACCAAGAACAACACGCCCAACGAGGAGCGGCCCAAGACCGGTGAGCCGATCGACGTGGCCACCGGCGAGATGGTCATGTCCGCCACCGACGTCACCCTTCCCGGTGCGCTGCCGCTGGTCCTGGAACGGCACTACGTCTCCGGGCACCCCTGCGGAGGCTGGTTCGGCCACACCTGGGCCGGCACACTCGACCAGCGCCTCGAAATCGACGACACCGGCGTCGTCTACATCACGGACGACGGCATGCTCCTCACCTACCCGGTACCGGAACCCGACGTACCGACCCCGCCAAGCTCTGGGCCCCGCTGGCCACTGTGCTGGGACGGCAAACCCGACGGCACCTTCACCATCACCATCCCGGAGCGCAACCGAACCCTCCACTTCGCCCCACTGCCAGGAGGCGGCCGAGAACTCGCCCTGACTGCGATCACCGACCGGACCGGCGAAGGCGACCGCATCGACGTCACCTACGCCCCGCAAGGCACCCCCACGGAGATCGTCCACTCCGGTGGCTATCGCATCGCGATCGACACAGATCCGAAGCTGCTGCGGATCACAGCCCTGCGCCTGCTGCACGGCGAAGACCATGAGCGCAGCACCACTCTGATCTCCTTCGGCTACACCAAAGCCGGGGACCTGGCAGAGGTCATCAACTCCACTGGCAAGGCGCTGCGGTACCAATACGACAACGAACACCGCGTCACATCATGGACGGACCGCAATGGCACCTCCTATGCCTACGTCTACGATCACCGAGGCCGTGTGCTGCGCGGCATCGGCTCGGACGGCATCCTCTCCGGCCGCCTGCACTACGACACGCAAGCCCGCACCACGCACTACACCGACTCGCAGGGCAACACCACCACCTACGTCTGCAACGATGCCTACAAGGTCATCGCTGAGACCGACCCGCTGGGCAACACCACCCGCACCGAATGGGACGAAACCAACCGCCGTCCCATCGCCATCACAGACCCTCTGGGTCACACCATCCGCTACCGCTACGACGACCAGGACCATCTGATCGCCGTCGAGCGGCCCGATGGCACCGTGACCGAAGCCGTCTACGACGACCAGGGCCTACCTGTCGAGATTCGTGAGCCCGGCGGCTCGGTGTGGCGTCACGTTTACGACGGCCGCGGGGCACGCACGGCCACCACCGATCCAACAGGCGCCACGACTCATTACGCGTACGACGAGAAGGGCCACCTCTCAGCGATCACCGACGCCCTGGGTCACCCCACCCAGATCGCCACCAACGCTGCTGGCCTCCCAGTCGCCATCACCGACCCCCTAGGTCACACCACGCACTTCCGCCGAGGCCCTCACGGCCAGGTCACGGCCGTCACCGACCCCCTAGGTCACACCACCCGCCACGGCTGGACCATCGAAGGCAAACCTGCCTGGCGCGAGAGTCCCGACGGCGGCCGCGAAGTATGGCAATGGGACACCGAAGGCAACCTGGCCCGCCACACCGACCAGGCTGGACACACCACCACCTACACCCACACCCACTTCGATCAGCCCGCCACTCGCACCGACCCGGACGGCGCCCACTACGCCTTCACCTACGACACCGAACTACGTCTCACCACCGTCACCAACCCCCGGGGCGGGCAGTGGCAGTACACGTACGACGCTGCAGGGCGCTTGATCACGGAGACCGACTTCAACGGCGCGACACACACCTACAAGCGCGATGCCGCGGGGCGCCTCACCGCCCGGTCCAATGCTCTCGGCGAAACCCTGCGGTACACCCTCGATACCGCCGGACGCATCATCGCGCAGAACGATGAGACCACCGGCGAGCAGACGACCTACGTCTATGACGCAAACGGCGCCCTGGTCCATGCGGCCACACCAACCACGGAACTGACCCGGGACCGCGACCCACTTGGGCGGGTCATCTCGGAAACCATCAACGGCCACACCACGACCCACAGATACGACGCCCTGGGCCGACGCACTCTCCGCACCACTCCCACGGGGCTGACCTCCATCTGGTCCTGGGACGCGGCAAGCCGCCCGTCCACCCTCACCACCGCCGGCCACACCCTCACCTTCACCCACGACGCCGCCGGCCGCGAAACTCAACGCACCACAGGAGAAGTCGCCCTCACCCAAGGCTGGGACATAGCGGATCGCCTCGCTACCCAGACCATCGCCACCTCGCCTCATGACCTCCTCCAGCATCGCACCTACACCTACCGCCCTGATGGATACGTCACCCAAATCCGCGAACTCACCGCCGGTACACGCAACTTCACGATCGACCCCATGGGGCGGGTGACGGGAGTCCAGGCACACGGCTGGACGGAGAAGTACGCTTTCGACACGGCAGGCAACCAAACCCACGCCACCGCGCCCGACCACGCCGCAGCAGGCGACCGTGTCTACGAAGGCACCATGATTCGCCGCGCGGGCCGGACCATCTACGAACACGACGCCGTCGGCCGCCTGGTCCGCCGCACCCGCAAGCTGCTCAATGGCCAGACACGTACCTGGACGTATGTCTGGAACGCCGAAAACCGCCTCACCAAGGCCACCACTCCGCAGGGCGACCGCTGGTACTACATCTACGACCCCCTCGGCCGCCGCACCGCAAAACAGCTCCTCCAAGACGACGGCACGGTCACCGAGGACATTCTCTTCACCTGGGACACTACTCGCCTGGCTGAGCAGATCACCTCGGATGGAACTGCGACGACCTGGGACTATGCGCCGGGAACCGACCGTCCGATATCCCAATCCACCCACCACGGGCTTGAAAACGTTCCGCAGAGCGCCCACTCACCCCTTGTCTTCTCTGACACCACCCACCAGTCCGAGTACGACACCCGCTTCCACGCGATCATCACGGACCTGGTCGGCACGCCCACCGAACTGGTCACGCCCGATGGCGCCCTTGACTGGCAACTCCGCACCACTGTCTGGGGCACACCCCTGCCTGCACCACAAAGCGGCATGGAGTGCCCACTCCGTTTCCCCGGCCAATACGCAGACCCGGAAACCGGCCTCAGTTACAACCACTTCCGCTACTACGACCCGGAAACCGCCCGCTACATCACGCCGGATCCCCTCGGTCTCAGACCGGCATTCAACCCCGGCGCTTACGTGCACAACCCGTACACGTGGAGCGACCCGCTAGGCCTCGCACCCAAGTGCCCGGTAGCGAAGGCCAAGGCTGCCGTGGACAAGATCATCGAGCGCGCCCAAGAGGGCAAGCTGAGAAAGTCCAGCAACTACCATCCACACTTCGACAGCGACGAACGAGTCTTGGAGATCCTGAAGAACCCGGACGCGGTATACCTCTCCGAAGGCAACCGCGGAAATCTCATATTCCGGCAAGGCGATGACATCGTGGTCACGAAGGGGGCAGGTGCTGGCGCAGGCGATGTCATCACCGGCTACGGCCCGTCCGGAGTCAAGGGAGAATCCGGAGCCGAGGCGCTGGGCGGATCCCCCACCGATCCCGGACACCCGGTATCCCATGACGACATCGTGAACGGTAAAATCCCAGACACCAGGGGTGGCCACATGGCGCCCGCGAAGCAGATCCGATGAGGCGACATTCATGGTGAGGTTCTCGGTCGGCGACACCGTGAATGCTGAAACCACGCGGAACCCGCTGACCTTTACTCCACGATTCGACTTCACCGATCTTCAGGTGATCGTCGCAGAATATACGGACCCGAAGGAGCGCGAGCAGCATCTGGCCCACACCTTCGGCAGCATGCAGTGGTTGTGGTCGGAGCATGACGAGTTCCGGTTCGACCAGAGCAGTCGGGAACTGTCCCACGCCACGTTCTACGTGCCCCGGGATTCCGCTCCCTCCCCCCTCTGCCACCGTGCGCCCCCCGAACCACAAAGACTCCCCGGCGGGCTGCGTACGGACACCACACAGAACTTCGCCCTCCCCCAGGCAACGATCTTCTGCTGTGACCCCGAAGCTGCCGAGTTGCGGTGCTACCGGGACCTCAGTGTTCTCGACGGAGAGCCGGACGCCCTGATCGGCATCGCCCCCGACGTGGGCCTCCTCGTCAAGGGAGGCGCGGTAGCCGGCTGGAGCCTCACCGATCCCGCGCGGTATCTGACAGATGGTTTCGCGGACCCTGAGGCCACGCCGCCCTCTCACACCACCCGGCTCCGGCTGGCCGAGTGTCTCAACCTGGTCACCGCGCCGCTCATCGACGAGGTGATGGACCAGGACGCGGACACCTGGCGCAGGCTCCGGGCAATCGAGCGCGACCTGCGCGACCAACGGAACGACCGGAACCGCGCGACCATCATGCACCGGGTCATCAGTCGTCTGATCGAGGACAACGAGTCCTAGTAGGGCTTGGTCAGGTGCGTTCGTCGGTGGCGTGTCCGGTTGAGGAGCTGTGTCGTTGACCGGGCATGACGCCTGAGGAGTTGGATGAAGTCCGGTGCCGTCTGGAGGACTTCGCGGCGGATGTGTTCGAGCCCTTCGCGCGGGCGGATCAGCGTCGGTGGGGCGGGGTGTATCTGCGGGGTCTGCTGCTGGACGGGCAGCGCAAATCGGTGGAGCCGATGGCCGCCCGGCTGGGTGAGGACGGCAACCGGCAGGCCCTGGCCCATTTCATCACCACCAGCCCGTGGGATCCGGCGCATGTGCGGGCCCGCCTCGCGTGGAAGATGGTTCCAGCGATCAACCCGACCGCCCTGATCATTGATGACACGGGCTTCCTCAAGGACGGCGAGGCCTCGGCGTGTGTGTCGCGGCAGTACACCGGCACCGCCGGCAAGGTCACCAACTGCCAGGCGGGCGTGTCCTTGCATCTGGCCTCCGACACCGCCTCGGCAGCGGTCGACTGGCGCCTGTTCCTGCCCAGGAGCTGGGATCCGGCCTCGCCGCAGGCCGATCCCGCCAAGGTGGCCCGCCGTGAGCCGTGCGGCATTCCGCCGGATGTGGGCCATGTCGAGAAGTGGCAGCTGGCCCTGGACATGATCGACGAGACCCGGTCCTGGGGCGTCGACGTCCCCCTCGCCGTCGCCGACGGCGGCTACGGAGACACCGCAGCCTTCCGGCTCGGCCTGGAGACACGCGGGCTGCACTACGTGGTGGGCAGTTCGACCACCGTGACGGCCCACCCGCACGACGCGAGACCGCACACCCCGCCCCATAGCGGCCGCGGGCGCCCGCCCCAGCCGGCTTATCCGGAGGCGCCGAGGAGCGTGAAGGAGCTGGTCATCGCTGCGGGGAAGCGGGAGGCCCGGCCGGTGCAATGGCGGGAGGGCTCCCGCCCAGGCAGCGGCCGCAGCGGGTTCAAACGCATGTACTCGCGGTTCGTGGCGCTGCGGATCCGGCCTGCGGGACGCGAGATCCGCAAGGTGTGCCGTTCAGGAATGCGTCGCTGCAGGTCGTAGGTGGTCTGGCGGGGTCTGCGGACGGGCTGGGACCATGTCCAGGTGATCGTCTCACTGGTGTATCAGGTCACACGGAAGCTGCTCTCGGTTCCAGCGGTGTTGCTGCGTCGGCAGACGGCCAGAGACGCTGAATTGCTCGTGCTCCGGCACGAGAACGCGGTGCTGCGCAGGCAACTTGCGAGTCCGGTGCGGTACCAGTGGACGGACCGGTTGTGGTTCGCGGCACTGTCCTCGCTGATACCCCGGCGTCGCTGGGCGCAGGCGTTCCCTGTGACACCAGGGACGTTGCTCCGCTGGCATCGGCGTCTCGTTGCACGCAGGTGGGACTACAGCGAGTGCCGGACCAGGCCGGGCCGGCCGGCGACAGCGGAAGCCGTGAAGGAGCTGGTGCTACGGCTGGCACGCGAGAACCCGCGCTGGGGCTGCCGCAGGATCCAAGGGGAACTCGCCCGGCTGGGCCACAAGATCGGAGCCTCCACAGTCTGGAAGATCTTGACGGCAGCCGGTGTCGACCCGGCTCCCCGCCGCAGCGGGCCGACATGGCGCGAGTTCCTGACATCCCAGTCCGAGGCCATCATTGCCTGCGACTTCCTGCACATCGACCTGGCAAGCCTTCGCCGGGTCTACGCGCTGGTCTTCCTCGAGCACGGCACGCGCCGCCTCCACATCGCCGGCGTCACCGCTCATCCGACTGCGCAGTGGACGGCCCAGCAGGCCCGCAACCTCGCTCTTGAGGTGGGCGTGCGCCTCGAGTCGCTGCGCTTTGTGATCCGCGACCGGGACAGCAAGTACACCGAATCCTTCGACGCGGTCTTCGAAGCTGAGGGCATCGAAACCCTGAAGACCGCCCCGCGGCCCCCGCGGATGAACGCGCACTGCGAGAGAGTCATCGGGACACTGCGGCGTGAACTCCTCGATCACGTGCTGATCTGGAACGACACCCACGCTCGCCACGTCCTCGACGTCTACGCCCGGCACTACAACGGCCATCGCCCCCATCAGGCCCGAGGGCAACGTCCGCCCCTTACCGACAGCCGGACCGCACCATTGACCGACTCGAGCACTCCGCGACGACTACTCCAGACTCGCGTCCTCGGCGGCCTGATCAACGAGTACAGACACGCGGCCTGACTAGCCGCGACGGGTTTCTGAACGGCACACGTTGCAGGTCGTGTTCCTGCGGGGCTGCGGGCATGAAGGAAGGGCCTCTCGGTAGCTCGGGGTTGCGAAGGCAACCGAGATCCAGGAGACCCTGTTGCCGCAGTTCTACGTGCTCGCGCCGGTGGAGTTCAACTCGGCTGCACCGAGGTGTGATTGTGTCGCCCACCGGTTCGGAAACGCAGCCGATCACCCGGAGCGTGTTCGGCGGTACCCCTTGGACATAACGGACGCGGAGTGGTCCGCGGTCCGGCCGCTGCTGCCGGTGCCGGCCTGGCTGCGCGGCCGGGGCGGACAGCCGGAGGCGTACTGCCACCGGGCGATACTGGACGCAATCCGTTACCTCGTGGACAACTCTCTCACCCCGTGGGCCGGGACGGGATGATTTCTTGGGGGAATAGTTTGGATTGTTGGTCGGCTTCCATGGTTGAATCTCGGCGGAGGATTCTCTGTTGGACTGTCCGTGTGTTGGGGGAGGGTTCCATTCCTAATTCGTTTCGCAGGTTCTGATGGAGCTTTTGGAAGGTTTCGAGTGCTTGGCCTGGGCGGCCTGAGCGGTACAGTGCGATCATCAGGAGCGAGTGCATGTTCTCGTGCAGCGGGTGCTGGACGGTCAGTCCGGAGAGTTCACCGATGAGTTCATGATGCCGCCCCAGTCGCAGGTCGGCCTCGATGCGTTGCTCGACGGCGCCCATCCGTTGTTCCTCAAGGGATACGCGGTGGGCCAGCAGGTGCGGGCCTGTCCGTATGTCGGCCAAGGCCGGGCCGCGCCAGAAAGCGAGCGCCTCGCGCAGTGCCCCCGAGGCCCGGCTGTTGTCGCCCGCGGCCAGTGCGCGGCGGCCCAGGTCCGCGTACCGGGCGAAGAGGCTGGCGTCATGGGTGCCTTTCCCGGCGGCCAGCTGGTAGCCCCAGCCCGTGTACGTCAGTACTTCTCGGGCCACTTCCGCGCTGCTGACCTGCAAGCTTTTAGCCAGCAGCCGTCTCAGGAGCACGATGTAGGTCTGCACGGTGGTGAGCGCGCTGGGCGGTGGGGTGCTTTCCCACAGTTCGTCCACCATGAGGTCGACGGGGACGACCCGGCCGGCGTGAGCCGCCAATAGCGCCAGGAGTTGCCGGGGCTTGGGTGCGCTCGGTGTCGCTTCCCGGTCGTTGGCGCCGACGACCAGGGGCCCGAGAATCCCGATGTCCATTGTTTTCCCTCATGGAAATCGCGTGCAAATGGGAGTGGATTCGAGTATATCGGTTCGCGTGGAAGCGAACATTTTAAGTGGTTGTTGCAATGATACGGCAGTCGGTCTATCGGCTGTCAAGCAGACCCGAGGTCGCCCCTCCGGTTTGGTGTGTTCTTGACTTTCTCTTGGCGATGCCCCGGGCAACCTCTCCATACTCTGCCGACTCGGGTTGGGCTGGGGGTATCTATCGCTGTGATTGACGGGTGCCCTGAAGGCATTCGAGTTTCGCGGTTCTGTACCCGGATGCGAGAAGTTATATCCGGCGGTATTCGGGCCCATGCGGGCCCGGCCGGGTCATGGCCACGTGTGGTGGCATCCCGAGGGCGCTCGCGGCCGCTTCGGCGATGCGCAGGTGCCGGAGGTCCTGGACGGCGTCGCCCATCCGGGCTCGTGGCGCGTGACCGCCATGGTTGCGCGGTGTCCGGCCGCCTGGCGGGCGGCCGGGAAGTCATCGGGGGCCGGAGTTCGGCTCAAGGGTTCCTTATGGCTTCGCCTCGGGCCGGACGGAATTCCTGTCCACGACCCAGAACAAGCGTTTCGCGCTGGCGTAGGGCTCCTGGCTCATGACTTGGGCGACCAGTTTCATGAACGGGTCGATACCGGTGGTGGGCTCGCAGCGGCCGAAGACCTTCGCGCGGTGGACGTCATAGGCGGCCAGGTAGGCCAGGGCTCCGCCGCGCCCGTAGGTGTGGTTGACCCGCATCGCGCGGGCTTGTCCGGGGGCCAGGGTGGGATGGCAGCGGCAGCGGGCCTGGACCGAGGTCTTCTCATCCGCGCTGATGACGTACTCGTCCACGCCGAGCGGCAGGCCCCCCCAGGTGCGGGCGTACAGATCCAGCACGCGTTCGGCCTTGGGTCGGAAGGCGGGGTCGGTGATGAAGATCCAGGACTGCTGCTGCCAGGGCTTGACCGCGTCCTGCTTCAGCCAGCGGCGCACGGTGGAGGCGGAGATCGTGGGGGCGATGTGGCGGGCGACGACTTCGCGGGCCAGTTCCGGGGCCGACCAGCGTGCCAGCGGTGTGCCGCTCTCGGGGGGCAGTTGGCAGGCCAGGGCCTTAACCTGGGCGGTCTGCAGTGGCGTGAAGCGGGGCGGGCGCCCGGAGCGCTTGCGGTCGGACAGGGCGGGCAGCCGGTGTGCGGCGAAGCGGCCGCGCCAGGTGCGCACGGTGTCCCGGTGCAGCCCCATCTCGCGGGCGATACGGGCGTTGGAACGGCCCCGGGCGGCGAGCAGGACGACCTGGGCGCGCTGGCGGATCCGGTGCTCGGTCTTGTGGCCGTAGGCCATCTTCTTCAGCCGCTCGCGCTCGTAGGCGGTCAGGGCTATCGGGCAGGCAGGGGCAACGGGCAAGGCGGCGGGCCGATCACGAGAAGTGGATCACGGCAGGCCGCATCCTGTCGCGGTCCGGTGCCCGGCGGCCGGCCGGCTTGCCGCACGGCCCGTCGGCTCGCCAGGGCCGCAGCCTGAGCATCGGACCCGGTGGACTTTCCAGGACAGGGCCAGCTCACTCGTCAGGCGCGGGCGTGAACACCGATGCCCCCGGAGACGATGAGGTTGTCACCGGTGATGTAGCCAGCTGCGTCCGAGGCGAGGAAGGCCACGGCTTCGGCGATGTCTGCTGTGCGTTTTCTTTTGAGCGGGATCCCGCCGAAGCGGGCCACCAGTGGCTTGAGGTTCCCCCGAGATGCGGGGAGGGGTGACAGAGAGGGTCAGATGGGTCTCACGAGAGGAGCCCAGACGATGCCTGCCCCGAGGAAATACCCGCTGGAGTTGCGTGACCGCGCGGTCCGCATGTATCGCGCCGCCGAGCCGAAGCCCGTCATCCGCCGTATGGCAGAGGAACTCGGGGTGCATCACGAGGCTCTGCGCAACTGGATCCGTCAGGCCGAGGCTGATGCCGGTGAGCGAGGCGACATTCTCACCACCGCCGAGCGTGAGGAGCTGGCTGCTCTGCGGAAGGAGAATGCCCAGCTCAAGCGGGCGAACGAGGTCCTGCGGACGGCCTCAGCTTTTTTCGCGGCCCAGCTCGACCCGACCCGGCCCAGGTGACCGCGCTCGTCGATGCGCACCCGCACCTGGGGGTCGAGCCCGTACTCCGGGAACTTTCCATCCCCTCCTCCACCTACTACCGCTGGCGCCAGGCCGAGAAGGAGCCATGCAAGCGACGCCGCCAGGACGCCGAGCTCACCGGGAAGATCCGGCAGGTCCACGCCGACTCCGGCGGGATCTACGGCTCACCCCGCGTGCACGCCGTCCTCCGGCGTGAAGGCATCCACGTCGGCCGCAAACGCATTGAACGGCTCATGCGCCAAGCCGGCCTGGCCGGGATCAGTCCCCGGCGGGGCAAGGGCTTCACCCGACGTGACCCGGACGCGGAACCGGCCCCTGACCTGGTGCAGCGCGACTTCACCGCGAACGTGCCGAACCGGCTGTGGGTCACGGACCTGACCATGATCGCGACGGAGGAGGGCCCGCTGTGGCTGTCCGCGATCCGCGACGCGTTCTCCCGCCGGGTGGTGGCCCTGGGAAACCTCCGCCCGCGCAGACGCCGATCTGGTCCTGACCACGCTGGAGTATGCCCTGGCCAGCCGCGAAGTCGCCCCCGGTGGGCTCATTCACCATGCCGACCACGGCTGTCAGTACACGTCCGTGAAGCTCACGACACGCCTGGTCAGGGCCCGGTATCCAGGCGTCCATGGGCTCGGTCGGCGACTCGTTCGACAATGCCCTGGCGGAGAACCTGTGGATGGTCATCAAGACCGAGTGCATCCGCGGCCGCGTCTTCCCCACCAGAGCCGAAGCGAACCTCACGCTCTTCGAGTACATCGACGGCTTCTATAACCCCCGCCGCATCCAGAAACGGCTCGGCTACCTCAGCCCGATCGAGTACGAGGAGAAGCATTACGCCAGCCAGGCAACGGCCGAACAAGTGAACCTGAAACCACGTCAACCCTCCCTGACCAGCTAGTCAGCCACCCCCGTACAGCGGGGGAACCTCAGCTTCCTTCCTCGATCACGTTCAACCGTGACCTGAAAACATGTGCGCGGCCCGTCGGGCGTCTCGATCAGTCTCTTGTACTTCCGAGCCGTCTTCGTGACCGTGCTGCGGTGTTTCCCGGCCAGAGTCTTCAGCATCGAAGTCTCCATGACCCACCGGAGCCTGCCCAGGCGAAACACATCCTGGGCCAGGAGGTAGTACTGGACGACACCTTGGAACTCGGACTGGTACTTCGCAACGATTGTGAAGTCATCGTCACGCATCACCGAGCCTCGCAGCGCCGGTTTTCCCTTTTTCATATAGAGCGCACACCGCTGCCTGATCGCCTGCCTGGGCACAAACAACCCAATGGAACCATTGACTGCCCGCCGGTTACGGGTGATCTTGTCGTTGGAATATTGGGACTTGATCTCATAGCCGAGGAAACGCGCCGCCTGGCGGGTGGCATGTGTAATCAGCGTCTTAGCCTCGGACAGTTCCAGCTTGAGTTCTTCTTGCAGGAACGTCCGGACCTTGGACTTGATCTCCTCTGCTTCGTGCCTGGGCCCGGCGAATCCCAGCAGCCAGTCGTCGGCATAGCGGACATACCGAAGCCGCCGGTAGTCCGGATCGTTGGGGTCTTGGCTCGGTAATGCTCGACGGCGAGGCTCAAGCTCCCTCACCGATTTCCAATCACCGCGCCGTCTTGCTCCCTGGATCCAGTGCTCCAGTCGTCGGTATGCCCGGTTTGGCTGACGGCGTCGGCCACGGTTGTATTCGGGCAGTAGCGACTGTTCAACGAACTGGTCGAGCCGGTCAAGGTAGATGTTCGACAGGATCGGGCTGGCCACGCCACCCTGCGGAGCACCGCTGAGTGTCGCGTCCCAGCGCCAGTCCTCGAGATATCCAGCCTTGAGCATGTGCCCGATCAGCCGGAGGAATCGGCCGTCGTGGATTTTCTCCGACAGGATCGACAGCATGACATCATGGTCAAGGCTGCCGAAGCAAATGTACTCACGGATGATCGTCGGATGGCAGGTCGCCGACCACATGCGGACCGAACTGCCCCTGGATGCACTGGAGATGGCGCTATGGCGCCGGAGAATCAAGAAGGACTCCGGCCTCATTCACCACAGCGACAGGGGCTCGCAATATGTGTCGATTCGCTACACCGGCCGATTGGCCGATATCGGCGCCTCCGCGTCGGTCGGCTCCGTCGCGGACTCGTATGACAATGCCATGGCCGAGGCACTGAACGGCACTTTCAAGGCCGAGCTGATCGAGATGCAGGGCCCCTGGAAGGACCCTGCCCAGGTCGAGCGGGCGATCTTCCAGTGGGTCACGTGGTACAACGAAGAGCGTCTTCACTCCGCGCTCGACTATGTGCCACCTGCCGAGTGCGAGCGCGACTTCTGGCAGAGCCAGGAGCAGACCCCGCAGTCCGCCTGAAACAAAATCCGCGGACTCTACGAAACTCGGGACAGCTCACCCGGCGCTGCTTCTTCATCAGCTTGGCCAGGAAGCGCCTGGCGGCCTTCGCGTTGCGGCGGAACTGGACCAGGATGTCGAGCACGTTGCCGTCCTGGTCGACGGCGCGCCACAGGTACTGCCGCACTCCGGTGATCTTGATGAAGACCTCGTCCAGGTGCCATTTGTCCCCGGCCTGCAGCCGACGCCGGCGCAGCTGTGAGGCGTACTGGGGCCCGAACCGGTCGCACCACTGCCGGACGGTCTCGTAGGACACGACGACCCCGCGCACCAGCAGCAACTCCTCGACCTGCCGGAAGGACAGCGGGAAGCGATGGTATAGCCGCACCGCGTGAGAGATGATCTCCGCCGGGAACCGGAACCCCCTGTACGACACCGTCCCCTCGGCCTCCACCGCCGGTCCCTCCCCGCGCGCCACGAACGACCTAAACGATCATCTCACGGACAGGCCCAACACCAACCTGACAACGCCGATCCGGAACAACACCACCAAGATCAACCAGCCGAAACGCCCACTGATCAGCACAAAAACATGCCTGCATCAATGGCGAGAAAACCCGAGCACCCCGGAGACACCTTTCCCGAACCTCACAGCAGCGGCGGCCACGTCTGCCCCGCCCGGGGCCTTGCCCGGGCGGGCGGCGGCGCGGTGGCCGATGGCCGGGAGCCGGGAGCCGGCTGCAGGGTCAGGAGGCGAGGCTGGCGGGCAGCTCACGGCGGTGGCGGATGTTCAGCTTGCGGTAGGCCCGGGTGAGGTGCTGCTCCACAGTGCTCACCGTGACAAACAGCTTGTCGGATATCTCACGGTTCGTATGGCCCCTGGCAGCGAGCGAGCACACCCTCATCTCGGCCTCGGACAGCATGTTGGTCACCACGTCGTCGGCGGGCGGCCGGCTCTGCGGCTCTTCCACCTGAACGACCGAGACCGGCTTGAGCACCAGCGACGAGGACAGGCCCTCGGCGCCGCACTCGTCGGCCATCCGCCATGCCTGACGGACGAGCAGCCGGGCCTGCGCGGCCTCGCCCTGCCGGTGATGTGTCCGGCACAGCTCGACCAGCGTGAGGGCCAGCTCGTACCGGTCCCCGGCGGACTGCAACATGTCCATGGCCGTACCCAGCAGTTCGATCCGCTGAGACGGAGGGCGGGCGGCGGCCTGAACCCGCAGGGCGATTCCCAGGGCGCGGGGCTGGTCCCGCTTGACGAGCGCGAGATGCTCATCGGCCAGCTTGCTCGCGCGCTCCCGCCGGCCACGGTGCAGCCACACCTCCGCGGCCCCGATGCGCCACGGCGCCAGCGTTGGCGAGTCCAGCCCCCATGCCTGCGCCTTCTCACCGCACAGGGTGAAGTCCGCGATGGCGGCGTCGTAATAGCCCGTGGCCAGGTAGTGACGCCCCCGCGCATAGAGGTAGTGCAGCCCGAAGCGGGTTTCGAGGAGCCCATTCGGCACGGGGCTGTTGACGAGTTCGGCGCCGGCAGCGTGATCCCCCATCGCGGTACGGGCCTCGATGGCGGTGGCGAACGGCATGCCGACCTCGACGCCCCACGCCTCCACCGACATGCTCAGCAGCGCGGTCTCCGCCGACTCCGCAGCGACGCGCAGCGACCCCCTGCGCAGTGCGATCATCGCCCGCGTCGAGGTAAAGAGGGCATGCCAGGTCGGTGCACGGCGCTCGGTCGCGGCCGTCTGAAGCTGGCCGCACCAGGCGGCTGCGGACTCCAGCTGATCCGCGTAGATCAACGCCGCGATCGCGGAATTCAGGGAGATGATGGTCTCGTCCTCCGCCGGGAGGTGCTGAAGTACACGCTCCGCCTCGGCCGCGAGCATGTCGTCGGCACCGCGCGTCAGGACCGCCCACAGCGTATGGATGGCGGACAGCCGGGGGCGTCCGATCTGGTACGAGGGCGCCTGAAGGTGCGGGGCCGACGAGGCGCCGCCCACCAGCTGCTTGTACGCCGCGGGGTAGGTGACCGCCAGCCACAGCCGGGTCACGTCCAGCTCCGGGGCGAGGTAGTCCTCCTGATCGGCGAACAGCGGCCTCACGACCTCGACGGCGACGGAGACCCGGCCCTGCATCAAGAGGCAGTGGGCCACCTCGAGGCGGATGGCACCCGGCAGGTCGCCGGTCCTGGCCGGGCTGACGAGGGACAGCATCATGCGCACGGCGGCCTCGGGCTGGTCCCGCCACTTGATGCGCGCCAGATTCGCCTTGATGACATGGCTCAGGCTCCGGTCGTGGCAGCAGCTGTCGGCGAGCTGAAGGCACTGCCCGGCCAGCGACACCCGGTCCTCGCGGAGCGCTTGCCCCGCCGCGTCCATCAGCAACTGCGGCGCCCAGTCGTCCTCCGCCGTTCCGCCCGCGACGAGGTGCTGCGCGACCACGATGGCAGGTGCGCCGTCGTTGTGCAGCAACCCGGCGGCCCGGTGGTGCAGCCGCCTCCGGTCCGCAGCCGACATGTTGTCCAGCACGGCAGCGCGGATCGCCCGGTGGCGGAACCGGAGACCTTCGATCAGCCGGGACTCGGTGAGGATCTTCATCGCCGACTCCACCTCGCTCTTCTCCAGCCCGACCAGCTGCGCGAGCAACGCCGGCGAGCCGGCGCCGCTGGCGATCGAAATGCCGCGGGCCACTTGGAGCCCGTTCGGGCCGCTGCGGCGGGTGCAGGCCACCGAGGCCTCGCGGAACAGGTCGGCGGCAACAGGGCTGTAGCCCTCCTCGGGGTGTGCCCTCCGGGCAGTGTGGTCGCTCAGGAGAGCCTGTACCAGAAGCGGATTCCCGCCGCTCATCGCGTAGAAGCCGGGCGTGTACTGCTCTGCCGCGGCCTGCCCGAACCGGTCCGCGATCAGCCGGGCCATGTCCCCCGGATCGAACGCACCCAGCTTGACGTGCACCACACCCGGCCGGCAGACGAGTTCGGGGAGCACACCGTCGTAGGGGGCGATCCCGGACGGTCCGAGCGTGAGGAGGATGGTGACCGGAATCCGCCGGCAGCGCCCGATGAGGTAGAGCAGACAGGCCAGGGACTCGGGGTCGGCGTGCTGGATGTCGTCGACGCACAGGACGACGGGCCGGTGCGCGCTGAGCTCGACCAGCAGACCGTGGTATGCCTGCATGGCCTGGGCCGCACCCGCCTCCGACGCGAGCGGAGACCTCTCCTCTTGGGCCTCTCTGACACGTTGCAGCGACGCGTGGAGGTCCATGTCGGCTCCGGCAACCTCGGCGTCCAGGAAGAGCTGTTCCATCACCCCGTACGGAAACGCGCGCTGGACCTGGGAGCCGGCAGCACTGAGCACCGTGTACCCGCGGTCCGCGGCCCGGGCGACGAGAACCTCCAGCAGCGCGGTCTTCCCGAACCCCACCGCTCCGCTGATGATGCCGGTGGTCCCGGTCTCCTCATCGCCTCTGTCGATCAGTTCCGTGAGCCGGCCGAGGCGTTCATCACGCTCCAGCATGTTCTGAGATGCCCCTAACAGGATGGTTGATGCGTCCCCACACGCTGGTCAGTGACCTCGTGTGATCGTCACGTAATGAGCGGCGTGCGTCGACTCGTTCCGTTGCCGCGGCCAGTTCGGATAGCTGCCCGCGTCTGTCTCGTCCAGGTGGGTGGGGCGGACGAAGTGCCCCTCATCGCGCGAGGGATGCCTCGAAGGTGGCCGGGCGGGGCTTTTGCCGTCCCTCCGTGCCGTCTCTCTTTGCCGCCGCTTGCGCCGCCGCGTTTACCGTCCCGAGCCGACCGGTTCATCCGGCTGGGCCAGAGCGTTCGGCGGTGGTCTGGGGGCTGTGACGCCGTCGGCTCAAGACACCGCGCGCGATACCGACGCAGCCGACTGGTTGCCAGTCGGGCGGTCGGTCTGTTCCGCCTCCGCAAGCTGCCACTCGATGTCGGTCAGGACCGCACCGCTCGGAGCGTCGCACTGTCGCCGTTCAGCCCGGCAGACCTCGTCGAGCCGCCCGCATCCCTGCCGGAACGAGTCCGCTGTCCCGACTCACATCCCGGGAGGCGACATGGCCGGTGAAACCTACAGTAATGGAGCCCCCGAACGCTCCGGTGCCGTACCGCCGGGTGCCACGTCGCATGTGCCGGTGATGACCACCCGGCGCGCGGCCACGGGTGCTCCGCACGGTGGCGCGGCGCGGCCGACCTCCAGAACAGGGTCCGTCACTGACACGTCGGTCGCCTTTCGATGGATGCGAGTTCCTTGTCCTGATCCAGAGCGTGCCGATCATGACTCAAGGACGAGTCAAGATCCACGCAAGGGGTCTGAGAGTTAACCCACACGTAAAGCTCTGGGTAAGGCTTTCTGGTCGGCGTGCGAGACGTCGGAGCGAAGGAAGCCCGCGAAACACCGCGACGGCCTGCACACACGGCACGCCAACGCGATGCGTGGATTCCTTGAGTACTCCCCCGGCAAGCGAGGAGAGTTTCCGTCCCCGACGGGCGGGAGCGCCTCCGCGCCGCAACGCAAGCCGATGCGGCCAGTACGCGTAGTACACGCACTGGCCGCATTGGCCGTATTGGCCGTATTGGCTTATTACGTCAGGGACTCGTGGAATGGGCAGGGGCTCCGGACGTCCGGGGCCCCTGCCGTTCGTTAGTCGGCCTGGCCGGTCGCCCCCGCCAGCCATTCACGCACGGCTGCCGCGGTGGAGGCGGCGAACTGCCGGTCCATGATGCTGAAGTGGTCGCCCGGCACGTCGATGACCGCTGAGGCCGTGAGCGAGGTCTGCCAGCCGTCACCGTCCTCGGCCACCACGGGCCGGGTGGCGCGGACCAGGCACGACGGCACGGTCAGTCCCTGCGGCTCCCAGTCGAGCAGCAACTCCCCGCAGATCCAGGCCGAGGCGGTGATCTCCTCGGTCCGGAACCCCTCGTCAGCCTGGCGCCTGTCCAGCGAACGGGCGCGCTCCAGACCGACCCGGGCCATCTCGTTCTTCCACCGCTTCAGCACCGGGCTGTTCATCGGATACGAGTCGAACAGCACCACCCCCGACGGGTCGTTGCCCCGCCGGTGCAGCTCCCGCGCGATCTCGTGGGCGAGTACGCCGCCGGAGGACAGACCGGCGAGGGCGAACCCGGAGTCACCGATGTAGTCCTGCACCGCGTCGGCCAGCGTCGCGATCAGCACCCCGCTGGTCTCCGGCAGCGGCGAATCCGCCGCGAACCCCGGTGCCACCAGAGCGGAGACCTTCCAGTCGGCGGCCAGTTCGGCCGCGAACCTGGTGTAGGTCTGCGGGCCATTCAACGCCAGCGGCGGGCAGATGCAGATCAGGTGCGAACCCGCGTCCCCGGCGGACAGCCGCACCGGCACCGGCCGACGCTTCAGCTGCACCGGATCGTCGTACCGGGGGCGCAGCTTCGCGGCGCTGAGCGCGAACTCGTCACCGAGATCGGCGCGGCCGCGCTCCAGCGCGTTGAGGTAGAGGTCCTGCATCGGATCCTTCGGCGCCGGGACCACGGGCTCGGCGGCGGCCGGACCGGCGTCGCCGAACTTCGCGCTGAGGAAACCGGCCAGGCTCACCGCGTCCGGGTAGTCGAAGACGAGCGTCGCCGGGAGGGTCATGCCGGTGACCGTCTGGAGGCGGTTCCGCAGGTCGACGGCGGTCAGCGAGTCGAACCCGAGCTCGCGGAACTCCTTCGTGGTGCCGATCTGGTCCCCCGGCGCGTGACCGAGCACGAGGTCGACGTGATCGGTGACGAGCGTCAGCAGGTACTCGTCCCGGGCCTCGGCCCCGGACAGGCCCGCCAGGCGGTGTGCGAGGTCGTCGGGGCTGTTCTGGTGGCCGCCGGCGGCCCGGCGGGCCGGCTGACCGGTCAGGGCGCGCCACAGCGGCGGCAGATCCGCCCGACCCCGCAGAGCACCCAGATCCAGACGGGTCACCGCCACAGCAGCCCGCGGGACGGCCAAAGCCTCGTCGAACATCCGCAGACCCTGCTCAACCGTGAACGGCGGAGTACCGGACTGACTGATACGACGCATATCCGTCTCCGACAACCCGCTGGTCAGACCGGCCCCCTGAGCCCACGGCCCCCAGGCCATCGACACCCCCGGCAGACCTTGCGCACGGCGCTGCTCCATCAACGTGTCCAGGAAGACATTCCCCGCCGCGTAGTTGCCCTGCCCGGGACTGCCCAGCATTCCTGCCAGCGATGAGAACACCACGAACGCCGACAGATCCCTGTCCGCCGTCAACTCATGCAGATACCAACCGGCATCCACCTTCGGAGCCAGCACCCGATCCAGCCGGGCACCATCCAGCGAGGTCACCACGGAGTCCTCGACCACACCCGCGGTATGCACCACCGCCGACAGATCCACCCCCTCCAGCAGCGTGGCCAGCGCCTCGCGGTCGCTGACGTCACAGGCGGCGACGACCGCCCGTGCGCCCAGCTCCTCCAGCTCCGCCACCAGATCGGCCCCACCACCACCACGGCTGACCAACAGCAGATCCCGCACACCATGAGCCCGCACGAGATGCCGGGCCACCTCACGGCCCAGACCACCAGTACCACCCGTGACCAGCACCCTGCCCTCACCGAAGCCCACCGGCTCCTGTTCCGGTGCGGCAGCCACCCGCACCAGCCGGGCAGCACCCACGACACCATCCCGCACCACCAACTGCGGCTCAGCACTCACCGCCGCCCTGGCCACAAAACCGGCGTCAAGCTGTGCGGTCTGGTCATCGATGTCGAGCAAAGTGATCCGGCCCGGGTTCTCCGCCTGAGCCGAACGCACCAGACCCCACACCGCCGACGCCGCCAGGCCGCCAACCCGCTCACCGGGAACCGTTGCCACAGCACCACGGGTCACCACCACCAACCGGCCATCAGCACACCGCTCATCGGCCAGCCACCGCTGCACCTGAGCCAACACCCAACCAGTCAGGTCACGCACCGACCCCGGCACATCCCCCCCGGCACCGAACGCCTCCAGCACCACCACACCAGCGGCAGCCACATCCTCCGAAACACGGAACACAGCCACATCGGCATCCGGCACCGAACCCGACAACGTGACCGTCGACGACCAATCGACCGCCAGCATCACCCCGGACCGCACCCCATCGGCCACCCCACCCGCGGCGACCGGCCGCAACACCAGCGACCCGATCGTCAACACCGGCTCACCACCGCCATCGGCCAGCTCCACACGGACACTGTCAGAACCCGTACGAGCCACCCGCACCCGAGCCGCCACCGCACCCTCGGCGTGCAAGGTCACATCGGCAAAACTGAACGGCAACCGGCCCGCCGGAGCAGGCTCAAGACCCACATGCGCACTCGCCTGCAACGCCGCGTCCAACAGCGCCGGGTGCACACCAAACTTACGAGCCCGGTCAGCCTCGTCCTCGGCCACCGCCACCTCGGCAAACACCACACCATCGGCCTGCCACACCTGCCGCAGACCCTGAAAAGCCGGACCGTAGACGAACCCGCCCTCAGCCATCCGCTCGTAGAAGCCCGAGAGGTCCACCCACGAGGCGTCCGCAGGCGGCCACTGCCACCCGTCCGGTTCGGCGGCGAGGGCGTCGCCGATGACGGCGGTGGCGTGCCGGGTCCACGGGTCGTCGTCGGCCGGACGCGAGTAAATCACCGCGGTTCCGTCGTCGACGACCACCTGGACCTGGACGCTGTCGGACTCGGGGATGACCAGCGGGACCTCCACGATCAGCTCCCGCAGCCCACCGGCGCCCACGGCGTCCGCGCCGCGGATCGCCAGCTCCACAAAGCCCGTGCCCGGGAACAACACCGTCCCGTGCACCGCGTGATCCGCCAACCACGGCTGCGTACGCAGCGACAGCCGCGAGGTCAGCACCACCGTGCCCGAGTTCGGCACCGACACCACCGCGCCCAGCAGCGGGTGTCCGGCGGAGGCCAGACCAGCAGCGGTCACATCGCCACCGGCAATCGACGCCTGCGGCCAGTAGCGGCGACGCTGGAACGCATACGTGGGCAGGTCCACCCAGCGCGGCGTGGAGCCGGCGAACAGCGTGTCCCACGCGACCGGCACACCCCGCACGAACAGGTCACCGGCAGCCACCAGCGCGGTCCGCAAGCCGTCGCGGTCCTTGCGCATCAACGCCACGGCCACCGCGCCGGCGGCATCCGCCTGCGCCAGACCGGCCACGACCCCGTCCGGGCCCGCATCGACGAAGGTGTCCACACCCTGCCCGGCCAGCCACGCCAGCCCATCAGCGAAACGCACCGCCGACCGCACCTGCCGCGCCCAGTACCCCGGCGACGACATGTCCGCAGGCTCACCCGTCAGGTTCGACACCACCGGAATACGCGGCTCGAAGAAGGACACATCCGCGATCTCCGCCATGAAATCGTCCAGCATCGGCTCCATCAGCACCGAGTGGAACGCATGCGAGACCCGCAGCCGGGTCGTCTTCACACCCTGCGCCGTGAAGTGCTCCCCCACCTCCATGACAGCAGCCCTGGCACCGGAAACCACCACCGACCCCGGCGCGTTGACCGCCGCGACGGAGACACCCTCGGTCAGGTGCGGAAGCACGTCCTCCTCGGACGCGGCCACGGCCACCATCGCACCACCCGCCGGAAGAGCCTGCATCAGCCGGGCACGCGCAACCACCAGCCGACAGGCGTCCACCAACTCGAAGACCCCTGCCACATGGGCGGCGGCCACCTCACCGATCGAGTGCCCCAACAGATAGTCCGGGACCACGCCGAAGGACTGAAGCAGGCGGAACAGCGCCACCTCGACCGCGAACAGCGCGGGCTGCGCCCACCCCGTCGCGTTCAGCACCTCGGCGTCCTCACCCCAGATCACATCCCGCAGCGGGGACTCCAGGTGCCGGTCAAGCTCCGCCACCACCTCGTCAAAGGCCGCCGCGAACACCCCCGACTCCCCATACAACCGGCGCCCCATGCCCAGCCGCTGCGCACCCTGACCAGCGAACAGCACCGCCACCCGGCGACCCGGCCGGGCCACCCCCTCCACCGCGTTCGCCACCGGCTCCCCAGCAGCCACCGCCCGCAGACCAGCCCTCAACTCGTCACGATCAGCACCCACGACCACCGCACGATGGTCGAACAGCGAACGAGACAACAACGCCGCACCCACACCCACCGGCTCCAGCGACTCCACCGCCGACACCAAACGCTCGGCCTGCCCCCGCAGCGCCTGCTGCGTCCGGCCCGAGACCACCCACACAGTCTCGGCACCGTCCTCGACGGCTGTCTCCGCCTCGGGCTCGGTGCCGAGGCCCGGCGCGGCCTCCAGAATCACATGCGCGTTCGTCCCCGAGATACCGAACGAGGAGACACCCGCACGCCGCGGACGCCCCGTCTCCGGCCAGGGCTGCTCCTGGGTCAGCAGCCGCACCCGGCCCTGGCTCCAGTCGACATGCGTGCTCGGCTCGTCCACATGCAGCGTCCGCGGCAGCACACCGCGCCGCATCGCCAGCACCATCTTGATCACACCCGCGACACCCGCCGCCGCCTGCGAGTGACCGATGTTCGACTTCACCGACCCCAGCCACAACGGCCGGTCATCCGGCCGGTCCTGACCGTACGTCGCCAGCACCGCCTGCGCCTCGATCGGGTCACCCAGGGTGGTACCGGTGCCGTGCGCCTCTACGGCGTCCACGTCGGTGGGTGACAGACCCGCGGCGGCCAGCGCCTGCCGGATCACCCGCTGCTGCGACGGACCGTTCGGCGCCGTCAACCCGTTCGACGCACCGTCCTGGTTCACCGCACTGGACCGCACCACCGCAAGCACCCGGTGCCCGTTGCGCCGAGCGTCCGAAAGACGCTCGACCACCACGACACCGGCACCCTCGGACCATGCGGTGCCGTCCGCCGCCTCCGCGAACGCCTTGACCCGGCCGTTGGCGGCCAGGCCGCCCTGACGGCTGAACTCGATGAAACCGCCGGGGGTGGCCATGACCGCCACACCGCCGACCAGGGCGAGGGAGCACTCCCCCGAGTTCAGTGCCTGACCGGCCCAGTGCATCGCGACCAGCGACGACGAGCACGCCGTGTCGACACTCACCGCGGGGCCCTGCAGGCCGAGGGTGTACGCCACCCGGCCCGACAGCACGCTCAGCAGACCGCCGGTCAGCAGGTGGCCCTGGGCCTCCGGCGTCGCGCTGACGACCTCGCTGTAACCCGACGACGCGGCACCGATGAAGACACCGGTGGCGGTGCCGGCCAGCGCGGCCGGGTCGATGCCCGCGTGCTCCAGCGCCTCCCAGGACGCCTCCAGCACCAGCCGCTGCTGCGGGTCCGTCGCCATCGCCTCACGCGGGGAGATGCCGAAGAAGCCCGCGTCGAAGCCGCCCGCGTCCTCCAGGAAGCCGCCCTCCCGGGTGACCGAGGAGCCCGCACGCTCGCCGTTCGGGTCGTAGAGCGCTTCGAGGTCCCACCCGCGGTCGTCCGGGAAGCCGGACATCACGTCGACGCCGTCGGTGACGACACGCCACAGGTCGGACGGGTTGTTCACCCCGCCGGGGAAGCGGCAGGCCATGCCCACGATCACCATCGGGTCGTCGGCACCGCTGGCCACCAGTGCCGGCAGCGCGTCCGCGGCCTCCGTCGGCACGTCGCCGAAGCGCTCGGCCAGGTAGCCCGCGATACGCCCGGCGTTGGGGTAGTCGAAGACGAGCGTGGCCGGAAGGCTCAGCCCGGTGACGGTCTGGAGCCGGTTCCGGAACTCCACCGCGGTCACCGAGTCGAAGCCCAGCTCCTTGAACGCCTGGGCGGCGTCGACCTGGTCGCCCGCGTCGTACCCGAGCACGGCGGCGGCGTGGTCCCTGGCCGTGCTGAGCAGGTAGACGTAGCGCTCCTGCGCGGTCATCAACCGCAGGTGGTCGCCACCCTCCTCGGACTCCTCCGGCTCGGCGGCGCCGGCCGCCTCCGGCAGGAGCGAGAACAGGCGGCTGGGCCGCCCCATGCCGAACGCCGGCGCGAAGCGCGACCAGTCCATGTTCGTGACCGTGACATTGGTGTCGCCGTCGCTGAGCACCCGGTGCAGAGCGGCGACCGCCAGCTCCGGCTGCATCGGGTGCACGCCGAGCCGCTCCAGGTACTGGGCGTAGTCGGCGTCCGCGGCCATCATGCCCGGCGAGTCCCAGGCGCCCCAGGCCACGGACACCGCCGTCAGGCCCTGCGCCCGGCGGTGTCCCGCCAGCGCGTCGAGGCAGGCGTTCGCGGCGGCGTAGCTGCCCTGACCCGCGCTGCCCCAGGCCGCCGCACCCGAGGAGAACAGGACGAACGCGTCCAGCTCCACGTCCCGGGTGAGTTCGTCGAGCAGCAGCCCGCCGGTGACCTTGACCCGCAGCTGTGCCTGCAGCGCCTCCGTCGTGAGGGTCTCCACGGCACCGGCCTCGTCGACCACCCCGGCCGCGTGCATGACGGTGCGCAGGGGCAGGTCCTCCGGGACCGAGGCGATCAGCTCCGCAATGGTGTCCCGGTCACCCACGTCGCCCGCGACGACGCTCACGCGGGCGCCTGTCGCTTCGAGTTCGGCACGCAGCTCCTGCGCACCGTCGGCGGCCGGGCCGCGGCGGCTGACCAGCACGACATGCTCGGCGCCGACCTGGACCAGCCAGCGCGCCACGTGTGCGCCGACTCCGCCCGTACCGCCGGTCACGATCGCCGTGCCGCTGGTCCGCCAGGTGACGGGCAGCGTGGACGCCGGGGCGTGGACCAGGCGCCGGGCGAACAGCCCGGACGAGCGGACGGCGAGCTGGTCCTCGCCGTGCCCGCCCGCGACCACCGCGCGGAGCCGCTGCCGGACCGCGTCGTCGATGACCCTGGGAAGGTCCACGAGACCGGCCCACCGCTCGGACAGCTCCAGGGCCGCCACCCGGCCGATGCCCCAGGTGGCACCCGGCCAGACTCCGCCGGTGTGCTCCTCGCCCTGGACGGCGACGGCGCCGCGGGTGACCGCCCACACCGGCACCCGCAGGTGCTGCACCAGCCGGACGGTGGACAGCAGGCCCTCGACGTCGTCCCGGGCCGCAAGCAGCGACACCACTCCGGGGCAGGCGGGGCTCAGCGCCGGGGCCGAGCCGTCGTCCTCGGTCAGCTCGCCGCCGATGGCCTCGGCCACCGCCGTCATCCACGAGTCGGCCGCGTACCCCTCGGGCACGATCACCGCCCACCGTGCGGCGGACGAGTCCAGGAGCTGACCGGTGGCGGACGCGGGCGCCCACGTCTCCCGGTAGCGCCAGCCGTCCGCCTGCGACTCGGACTGCCGCTGGTCGCGCCACCGCAGCATGGCGGGCACCACGTCCGACAGCGCGGTGCTGTCGACGCCCAGCGAGCGCGCGAGTTCGGCGACATCGGTGTTCTGCATCGACTCCCAGAACTCCGCGTCCACCGGGTCGCGCAGCGCGGCGTCGCTGACCGCCGACGACTGCTGCGGCCAGTACCGGCGCCGCTGGAAGGCGTACGTCGGCAGGTCCACCCACTCCGTCTTGCGACCGGCGAACAGACCCTCCAAGGCCACCGGCACACCGCGTACGAAGAGCTCGGCGGCGGAGAGCAGGAACCGTTCCAGGCCGCCTTCGTTACGGCGCAGGGTGCCGGTCACCGCAACGTCCTCGCCGAGCGTGTCCTGCAACGCCATGGTGAGCACGGGGTGGGGGCTGACCTCGACAAACGCGGTGAAGCCGTCCTCGGCCAGGGCACGGGTGGCCTGCTCGAACTCCACCGTCTGCCGCAGGTTGCGGTACCAGTACCCCGCGTCCAGGCTCGCAATGTCGATCCGCTCACCCGAGACGGACGAATACATCGGCACCGAGCCGGAAACCGGGGCCAGCGGCGCCAGATCCGCCAGCACCTGATCCTCGATCAGCTCCACATAGGCAGAGTGGGAGGCGTAATCCACCGGCACCCGCCGCGCCCGCACCTCCCGCACCTCACAGCGAGCGATGACCGCGTCCAGCCCCTCGACCGGACCGGCCACCACGACCGCTCCAGGACCGTTGACGACCGCGACCGAGACACCCTCGGGCAGCATCTCACGGACCTCATCCACCGGCAGCGCCACCGCCACCATGCCACCCTGACCCGCCAGCACCTCAGCAATGGTCTGACTCCGCAGCGCCACCACCCGCGCACCATCGGACAGCGACAGACCACCGGCAACGCAAGCCGCGGCAATCTCACCCTGCGAGTGGCCCAGCACAGCGGCGGGCTCGACACCCCACGAGCGCCACACCTTCGCCAGCGACACCATCACCGCCCACAGGGCGGGCTGCACCACATCCACCCGCGCCAGCGCCGCCTCGTCCTCCAGCACGTCCAGCAGCGACCAGTCGACGAAGGGTGCAAGGGCTTCAGCGCACTCGGCCATCGACTCCCGGAACACCTCCGAGGAATCCAGCAGGTCGGAGGCCATGCCCACCCACTGGGCACCCTGGCCCGGGAAGACGAACACCGCCCGACGGCCCTGGCCGGTGCGGGCCGTGCCGTTCACCACGTTGCCGGCCGGCTCACCGGCCGCCAGATCAGTCAGACCCGCCAGCAGCTCCGCACGGTCCGTACCCACCACGATCGCGCGGTGCTCGAAGAGCGAGCGCGACAGCAGCGCCGCGCCCACGTCCACCGGCTCCAGCGACTCCACGGCGGGCAGCAGGCGCGCGGCCTGACCGCGCACCGCGGCCGCCGTGCGTCCCGAGACCACCAAGGCCACGGGGGGCTCCGAGCCGGTGTCGGCGTCGGCGTCCGGCTCGGTCTCGGGTTCGGCCTCCGGGGCTTCCAGGATCACGTGCGCGTTGGTGCCGGAGATGCCGAACGAGGAGACACCCGTCCGGCGCGGACGCCCGGTCTCGGGCCACGCCATCGCCTCGGTCAGCAGCCGCACCTGGCCCTGGGTCCAGTCCACGTGCGTGCTCGGCTGGTCCACGTGCAGCGTCCGCGGCAGCACACCGTGCCGCATCGCCAGCACCATCTTGATCACACCGGCCACACCAGCCGCGGCCTGCGTGTGACCGATGTTCGACTTCACGGCGCCCAGCCACAGCGGCTGGTCCTTGGGACGGTTCTGGCCGTACGTGGCCAGCACTGCCTGCGCCTCGATCGGGTCACCCAGCGACGTACCCGTGCCATGGGCTTCGACGGCGTCCACATCTCCGGAGTCGAGTCCGGCGGCGGCCAGCGCCTGCCGGATCACCCGCTGCTGCGACGGACCGTTCGGCGCCGTCAACCCGTTCGACGCACCGTCCTGGTTCACCGCACTGGACCGCACCACCGCAAGCACCCGGTGACCATGGCGGCGGGCATCCGAAAGACGCTCGACGATCACGACGCCGACGCCCTCGGACCAGCCCGTGCCGTCCGCCGAGTCCGCGAACGCCTTGCACCGCCCGTCCGTCGCGACGCCGCCCTGCTGGGAGAAGCCGATGAAGGTGTTCGGGGTGGCCATCATGGTCACGCCGCCGACGAGGGCGAGGGAGCACTCCCCCGCGCGTAGCGCCTGGCCTGCCCAGTGGAGAGCCACCAGCGACGACGAGCAGGCCGTGTCGACCGTCACCGCCGGGCCTTCGAGGCCCAGCGTGTACGCCACCCGGCCGGACAGCACGCTCTGGGCGTTGCCGGTCAGCATCTGGGGTTCGGCCTCGTCGAGGGCTTCGCCGATGACCTCGCTGTAGCCGGACTGGTAGCTGCCGACGAAAACTCCGGTGCGGCTGCCGGACAGCTTCTCGGGGGCGATGCCCGCGTGCTCCAGCGCCTCCCACGACGTCTCCAGCAGCAACCGCTGCTGCGGGTCGGTGACGAGTGCCTCCCGCGGCGAGATGCCGAAGAAGCCCGCGTCGAAGTCGAGTGCCTCGTTCAGGAAGCCGCCCTCACGGGTGACGGAGGTGCCCGCTCGGTCGCCCGTGGGGTCGTACAGTTGCTCCAGGTCCCAGCCACGGTCGGCGGGGAAGGGCGACATGCCGTCGTCCCCGTTCGCGATCAGCCGCCAGAACCCGTCGATGTCCTGGACCCCGCCCGGGAAGCGGCAGGCCATGCCGACGATCACGAGCGCGTCGTCGTCCACGGAGACGAGCGGCGGAAGCAGATCCATCGAGTCGCGCGGAGCGTCGCCGAACTGCTCGGCGAGGTGGGCGGCGAGGCGCTGCGCATTCGGGTAGTCGAAGACGAGGGTGGCCGGAACGGTCAGCCCCGTCGCGGTCTGCAACCGGTTGCGCAGTTCGATGGCGCTGAGCGAGTCGAAGCCGAGCTCCCGGAAGGCCTGGGTGGTGTCGATCTGCTCGCGGGAGGCGTACCCGAGCACCGCCGCCACATGATCGCCGACCAGGGCCAGCAGCGTTTCCTCGCGGTCCGCGAGGGTGAGGCCCGCCAGGCGGTGTGCGAGGTCGTCGGGGCTGTTCTGGTGGCCGCCGGCGGCCCGGCGGGCCGGCTGACCGGTCAGGGCGCGCCACAGCGGCGGCAGATCCGCCCGACCCCGCAGAGCACCCAGATCCAGACGGGTCACCGCCACAGCAGCCCGCGGGACGGCCAAAGCCTCGTCGAACATCCGCAGACCCTGCTCAACCGTGAACGGCGGAGTACCGGACTGACTGATACGACGCATATCCGTCTCCGACAACCCGCTGGTCAGACCGGCCCCCTGAGCCCACGGCCCCCAGGCCATCGACACCCCCGGCAGACCTTGCGCACGGCGCTGCTCCATCAACGTGTCCAGGAAGACATTCCCCGCCGCGTAGTTGCCCTGCCCGGGACTGCCCAGCATTCCTGCCAGCGATGAGAACACCACGAACGCCGACAGATCCCTGTCCGCCGTCAACTCATGCAGATACCAACCGGCATCCACCTTCGGAGCCAGCACCCGATCCAGCCGGGCACCATCCAGCGAGGTCACCACGGAGTCCTCGACCACACCCGCGGTATGCACCACCGCCGACAGATCCACCCCCTCCAGCAGCGTGGCCAGCGCCTCGCGGTCGCTGACGTCACAGGCGGCGACGACCGCCCGTGCGCCCAGCTCCTCCAGCTCCGCCACCAGATCGGCCCCACCACCACCACGGCTGACCAACAGCAGATCCCGCACACCATGAGCCCGCACGAGATGCCGGGCCACCTCACGGCCCAGACCACCAGTACCACCCGTGACCAGCACCCTGCCCTCACCGAAGCCCACCGGCTCCTGTTCCGGTGCGGCAGCCACCCGCACCAGCCGGGCAGCACCCACGACACCGTCCCGCACCACCAACTGCGGCTCAGCACTCACCGCCGCCCTGGCCACAAAACCGGCGTCAAGCTGTGCGGTCTGGTCATCGATGTCGAGCAAAGTGATCCGGCCCGGGTTCTCCGCCTGAGCCGAACGCACCAGACCCCACACCGCCGACGCCGCCAGGCCGCCAACCCGCTCACCGGGAACCGTTGCCACAGCACCACGGGTCACCACCACCAACCGGCCATCAGCACACCGCTCATCGGCCAGCCACCGCTGCACCTGGGTCAGCACCCAACCGGTGAGGTGGTGGGCCGACTGCGGCACGTCTCCGGAGCCCGATGCCTCCAGCACCACGACAGCGGCCGGATCGATATCGTCCAAAACGATGTCGTTCGGGGCGCCGACCACTTGGAGGTCGGCGCCGGGCGCCGGGTCGTCGTCCAGGGTGATCGTCGACGACCAGTCGACCGTCAACACCGACCCCGCCTGCGCGTCGCCGACCGGGCCGGTCGCCGTGACCGGCTGCAACACCAGCGTTCCGATCGTCAGCACCGGCTCACCGCTGCCATCGGCCAGTTCGACGCTGACACTGTCCGGGCCCGTACGGACCACCCGCACGCGGGTCGCGGTCGCGCCACCGGCGTGCAGGGTCACATCGGTGAAACTGAACGGCATCCGGCCGGCCGGAGCAGGCTCAAGACCCACGAAGGTGCTGGCCTGCAGCGCCGCGTCGAGCAGTGCCGGATGCACACCAAACTTACGAGCCCGGT
The DNA here is from genome assembly GCF_000147815.2 of Streptomyces violaceusniger Tu 4113. Classification (NCBI taxonomy): domain Bacteria; kingdom Bacillati; phylum Actinomycetota; class Actinomycetes; order Kitasatosporales; family Streptomycetaceae; genus Streptomyces; species Streptomyces violaceusniger. The sequence goes on from NC_015957.1 coordinate 7,469,508, forward strand.
CAGCCTCCTCGTCCGCCACCGTCACCTCGGCGAACACTTCCTCGGGACCCACCCACACCTGCCGCAGCCCCTGGAACACCGGCCCGTAAGCGAATCCGTCGTCGGCGAGCGACTGGTAGAAGTCGGCGACATCGGCCTGTGCGGCGTCCATCGGCGGCCACTGCCAGGCGACGGCATTCCCCGCCGGGCTGCCCTCCGGGTCGATGACGGCGGTGGCGTGCCGGGTCCACGGGTCGTCGTCGGCCGGACGCGAGTAAATCACCGCGGTTCCGTCGTCGACGACCACCTGGACCTGGACGCTGTCGGACTCGGGGATGACCAGCGGGACCTCCACGATCAGCTCCCGCAGCCCACCGGCGCCCACGGCGTCCGCGCCGCGGATCGCCAGCTCCACAAAGCCCGTGCCCGGGAACAACACCGTCCCGTGCACCGCGTGATCCGCCAACCACGGCTGCGCCCGCAGCGACAGCCGCGAGGTCAGCACCACCGTGCCCGAGTTCGGCACCGACACCACCGCGCCCAGCAGCGGGTGTCCGGCGGAGGCCAGACCAGCAGCGGTCACATCGCCACCGGCAATCGACGCCTGCGGCCAGTAGCGGCGACGCTGGAACGCGTAGGTCGGCAGGTCCACCCGGCCGGGCTTCCGTCCGCCGAACAGCTCGTCCCAGACGACCGGCACGCCCCGCACGAACAGGTCACCGGCAGCCACCAGCGCGGTCCGCAAGCCGTCGCGGTCCTTGCGCATCAACGCCACGGCCACCGCGCCGGCGGCGTTCGCCTGCGCCAGACCGGCCACGACCCCGTCCGGGCCCGCATCGACGAAGGTGTCCACACCCTGCCCGGCCAGCCACGCCAGCCCATCAGCGAAACGCACCGCGGAGCGCACCTGCCGCGCCCAGTACTTCGGCGACGACATGTCCTCGGGCTCGCCGGTCAGGTTCGACACCACCGGAATACGCGGCTCGGAGAAGGACACATCCGCGATCTCCGCCATGAAATCGTCCAGCATCGGCTCCATCAGCACCGAGTGGAAGGCGTGCGAGACCCGCAGCCGGGTCGTCTTCACACCCTGCGCCGTGAAGTGCTCCCCGACCTCCATGACAGCGGCCTTGGCACCGGAAATCACCACTGAGCCAGGGGCGTTGACCGCCGCGATCGACACGTCCTCGGACAGGTAGGGCAGCACGTCCTCCTCGGGCGCGGCGATGGCGACCATCGCACCACCCGCCGGAAGAGCCTGCATCAGCCGGGCACGCGCAACCACCAGCCGACAGGCGTCCACCAGCTCGAAGACCCCTGCCACATGGGCGGCGGCCACCTCACCGATCGAGTGCCCCAACAGGTAGTCCGGGACCACGCCGAAGGACTGAAGCAGGCGGAACAGCGCCACCTCGACCGCGAACAGCGCGGGCTGCGCCCACCCCGTCGCGTTCAGCGCCTCGGCGTCCTCACCCCAGATCACGTCCCGCAGCGGGGACTCCAGGTGCCGGTCAAGCTCCGCCACCACCTCGTCAAAGGCCGCCGCGAACACCCCCGACTCCCCATACAACCGGCGCCCCATGCCCAGCCGCTGCGCACCCTGACCAGCGAACAGCACCGCCACCCGGCCACCCGGCCGGGCCACCCCCTCCACCGCGTTCGCCACCGGCTCCCCAGCAGCCACCGCCCGCAGACCAGCCCTCAACTCGTCACGATCAGCACCCACGACCACCGCACGATGGTCGAACAGCGAACGAGACAACAACGCCGCACCCACACCCGCCGGCTCCAGCGACTCCACCGCCGACACCAGACGCTCGGCCTGCCCCCGCAGCGCCTGCTGCGTCCGGCCCGAGACCACCCACACCGACCCCCCATCGCCCCCGGCTTCAACCTCGGGCTCGACGGCAGGCACGGCCTCCAGAATCACATGCGCGTTCGTCCCCGAGATACCGAACGAGGAGACACCCGCACGCCGCGGACGCCCCGTCTCCGGCCAGGGCTGCTCCTGGGTCAGCAGCCGCACCCGGCCCTGGCTCCAGTCGACATGCGTGCTCGGCTCGTCCACATGCAGCGTCCGCGGCAGCACACCGCGCCGCATCGCCAGCACCATCTTGATCACACCCGCGACACCCGCCGCCGCCTGCGAGTGACCGATGTTCGACTTCACCGACCCCAGCCACAACGGCCGGTCCTCCGGACGGTCCTGACCGTACGTCGCCAGCACCGCCTGCGCCTCGATCGGGTCATCCAGGGTGGTACCGGTGCCGTGCGCCTCTACGGCGTCCACGTCGGTGGGTGACAGACCCGCGGCGGCCAGCGCCTGCCGGATCACCCGCTGCTGCGACGGACCGTTCGGCGCCGTCAACCCGTTCGACGCACCGTCCTGGTTCACCGCACTGGACCGCACCACCGCAAGCACCCGGTGCCCGTTGCGCCGAGCGTCCGAAAGACGCTCGACCACCACGACACCGGCACCCTCACTGAAGCCCGTGCCATCCGCGGCCTCCGCGAACGCCTTGCAGCGACCGTCGGCCGACAGACCACCCTGCTGCGAGAACCCGACGAACGTGTGCGGCAACGCGTTCACCGTCACACCCGCCACCAGCGCCAGCGAGCACTCACCACCCCGCAGCGCCTGACCCGCCAAGTGCAGCGCCACCAACGACGACGAACACGCCGTGTCCACCGTCACCGCCGGACCCACCAGCCCCAGCGAGTACGCCACCCGGCCGGAGAGAACGCTCTGCGCGCCACCGGTCAGCAACTGCGCGTCCGCGTCCGCCAGCGCCGCCGACACGACCTCGGAGTAGCCGGACTGGTAGCTGCCGACGAACACACCCGTCGCCGAACCCGCCAGCGACACGGGATCGATACCCGCGTGCTCCAGCGCCTCCCACGAACCCTCCAACAGCAGCCGCTGCTGCGGGTCCATCGCCAGCGCCTCACGCGGCGACATCGCGAAGAAACCCGCGTCGAAGTCCATCGCGCCATCGACGAAGCCACCGGCCAGGCGGCCCGCGGTGTCGGGGCCGTACAGGTGCTCCAGGTCCCAGCCCCGGTCGGTCGGAAAGCCGGTGATCGCATCGCGTTCCCCGATGACGAGGTCCCACAGCTGCTCGGGGTCGGCGACGCCGCCCGGGAAGCGGCAGGACATACCGACGATCACGAGCGGATCCTCCTCGACCGACCGCAGCACCGGCAACGCGTCGACCGGGACAGCGGCGACACCGCCAAGCCGCTCGCCCAGGAAGTCCGCGAGACGCACGGCGTTCGGGTAGTCGAAAACGAGCGTCGACGGCAGACTCAGCTCCGTCACGGTCTGGAGCCGGTTGCGCAGCTCGACCGCCGTCAGCGAGTCGAACCCGACCTCCCGGAAGGGCTTGCTCTCGTCGATGTCGGTACCCGACTGGTAGCCGAGCACCGAGGCGACGTGGTCGCGGACCAAGGCCAGCAGCCGAGTGTGCCGCTCATCGGCCGACAGCGCGGTCATGCGCTGCGCGAAGCCGCCGCCGCACGCCTCCTGCGCGGCCACCGCGCGGCGCACCGGCCCGGAGACCAGGCTGCGCAGGACCGCCGGGAGTTCGCCCTGGGCGCGCAGGGCGGGCAGGTCGAGACGGGCCAGGGCGAGGACCGGGCGTCCGGCCACCAGCGCCTGGTCGAAGAGCGCAAGACCCTGCTCCACCGTCAGCGGGGGCACTCCCGAGCGGGCGATACGGCGCATGTCGACCTCGGACAGGGTGCCGGTCAGGCCCACGTCCTGCGTCCAGGCGGCCCAGGCCATCGAGACGCCGGGCAGGCCTTCCTGGCGACGCCGCTCCATCAGGGCGTCCAGGAACATGTTGGCCGCAGCGTAGTTGGCCTGGCCCGGGCTGCCGATCAGCCCGGAGAACGACGAGAACACCGCGAAGACGCTCAGGTCGGCGTCCCGGGTCAGCTCGTGCAGATGCCAGGCCGCGTCGACCTTCGGCCGCATGACCCGGTTCATCTGATCCGCCGTCAGCGACGAGACGACGCCGTCGTCCAGGATGCCCGCGGTGTGCACCACTCCGGCCAGCTTCGTCCCCGCGAGCGCCTCCGCCAGGGCCGAGCGGTCGCTGACGTCGCACGCGGCGACGGCGACCCGGGCCCCCTGGGCGGCCAGTTCGTCGACCAGTTCGGTGGCGCCGTCGGCGTCGGCGCCCCGTCGGCTGAGCAGCAGCAGGTCACGTACCCCGTGCCGCGCCACCAGGTGCCGGGCCACCTCCCGGCCCAGGCCACCGGTACCGCCGGTTATCAGGACGGTGCCGTCGAAGGTGACCTGGTCCGGGGTCTCACCGGAGCCGGGAACGCGGGTGAAGTGTGGACCGCGGAACCCGGTGCCGCGCAGGGCGAGTTGCGGTTCGTCCGTCGAGAACGCGCAGGCCAGCAGGGCAGCGTCCAGTGCGGTGTCCGGCTCCACGTCGAGCAGCACGAAGCGGCCCGGGTCCTCGGTCTGCGCGGTCCGTACGAGGCCCCACACCGAGGCGGCGGTCAGGTCGGTGACGTATTCACCGGGACCGGTCGCGACCGCGCCCCGGGTAAGGACGACCAGGCGCTTGCCGGTGAAGCTCTGCAACTGGCCGAGCACCCAGTTCGCCGTCTCGTGGACGGACCGCACCACCTGGTCGCCTTCCGCGGCGACCTCCAGCACCACGACGTCGGACGGTGCGGCGTCGGCGACACCGCCCGGACCTCGTACGGTGGTGAATTCGACGTCCTGACCGCTGGACTCTCCCGTTGGCAGGTCGATCCAGTCGAGGGCCAGCATCGCACCGAGCCGGTCCTCGGTGGCCAGGGTCTGCGGCGTGAGCGGGCGTAGCACGAGGGAGCCGATCGACAGCACTGGCTGACCGGCTTCGTCGGCGAGCACCAGAGCGATCGCGTCAGGACCGGCGGGGGTGATCCGGGCCCGTACCCGGGTGGCTCCGGTGGCGTGCAGGGTGACGTCGTTGAAGGCGAACGGAAGCCGGCCGAGCTCGGTCGGTTCGAGGTCTGCGAACGTGGAGGGGTGCAGTGCCGCGTCGAGCAGGGCGGGGTGGATGCCGAACGCGCCCGCGCTGGTCCGCTCATCCTGTGGGAGGACTATCTCGGCCAGGATGTGGCCGTCGTGCCGCCAGGCCCTGGTGAGGCCCTGGAAGACCGGACCGTAGCCGAAACCGCTGTCGGCACTTTGCTGGTAGAAGTCGTCCAGGTCGACCGGCGTGCTGCGGGGCGGCGGCCAGGCTCCGGCCAGTTCCTCGGCCTCGATGGCAAGGCTCTCAGGATCGGTGGACCCGGTGGCGTGCCGGGTCCACGGCTCGTCCTCGCCGGTACGGGCGTAGATGCCCACCGTGTGGTCGTCACCGTCGACGACCACCTGCACCTGGACACTGTCCCGCTCGGGAATGACCAGCGGAGCCTCCACGATCAGCTCCCGCAGACGGCCCGCGCCGGCGGCGTCCGCACCACGGATCGCCAGCTCCACGAAGCCCGTGCCCGGGAAGACCACCGTGCCGTGCACCGCGTGGTCGACCAGCCACGGCTGCGCCCGCAGCGACAGCCGCGAGGTCAGCACCACCGTGCCCGAACCCGGCACCGACACCACCGCACCCAGCAACGGATGCTCAACCGACACCAAGCCCGCAGCCGCCACATCCCCCGCCACCAACGACGGCTGCGGCCAGAACCGACGACGCTGGAACGCATACGTCGGCAACTCCACCCGCCCCGACGTACGACCAGCGAACAGCCCGTCCCAGGCGACCGGGACACCACGTACGAACAGCTCCGCCGCCGAGAGCAGGAACCGCTCAAGACCACCCTCGTTACGGCGCAGCGTGCCAGTCACCGCGGCGTCCTCACCCACCGTGTCCTGCAACGCCATGGTGAGCACGGGGTGGGGGCTGACCTCGACAAACGCGGTGAACCCGTCCGCCGCCAGGGCACGGGTGGCCTGCTCGAACTCCACCGTCTGCCGCAGATTGCGGTACCAATACCCCGCGTCCAGACCCGCGGTGTCGATCGGCGTGCCGGAGACGGAGGAGTACATCAGCACCGAGCTCGACACCGGCGCCAGCCCCGCGAGATCCGCCGCCAGCCGGTCCTCGATCAACTCCACCGACGCCGAGTGCGAGGCGTAGTCCACCGGCACGCGCCGGGCCCGCACCTCCCGCTCCTCGCACCGGGCGATGACACCATCCAGTGCCTCGACCGGGCCCGCGACGACCACCGCGCCGGGGCCGTTGACGACCGCGACCGAGACGCCCTCGGGCAGCAGCTCGCGGACCTCGTCCACCGGCAGCGACACCGCCACCATGCCACCCTGACCCGCCAGCACACCGGCAATCGCCTGGCTCCGCAACGCCACCACCCGCGCACCATCGGACAGCGACAAACCACCCGCCACGACAGCAGCGGCAATCTCACCCTGCGAATGACCCACCACCGCGGCAGGCTCCACACCCCACGAGCGCCACACCCGCGCCAGCGACACCATCACCGCCCACAGGGCGGGCTGCACCACATCCACCCGCGCCAGCGCCGCCTCGTCCTCCAACACGTCCAGCAGCGACCAGTCCACAAACGGCGCCAACGCCTCAGCGCACTCCGCCATCGACTCCCGGAACACCTCCGAGGAATCCACCAGACCTCCGGCCATACCGACCCACTGCGCGCCCTGACCCGGGAAGACGAACACCACCCGACGACCCTGACCAGCCCGGGCAACGCCGTTCGCCACATTCGCAGCCGGTTCCCCACCGGCCAACGCCTGCAAGCCGGAGGCCAGCTCATCACGGTCGGTGCCCACGACGACGGCGCGGTGGTCGAACAGCGAACGCGACAGCAACGCCGCACCCACATCCACCGGCTCCGCCGACTCGACGACGGCCGACAGCAGACGCTCAGCCTGCCCCGCAGCGCCTGATCGGTCCGAGCCGAGACCACCCACGCCACCGCAGGAGGAAGGGCACCGGACTCCGGCTCGGCCTCGGCCTCGATCTCGGCGGGGGCCTCCAGGATCACGTGCGCGTTCGTACCGGACATGCCGAAGGCGGACACACCCGCGCGGCGAGGGCGGCCCGTCTCCGGCCATGCCACCGACTCGGTCAGCAGCCGCACCCGGCCCTGAGTCCAGTTCACCCGCGAACTCGGCTCGTCCACGTGCAAGGTCTGCGGCAGCACACCGTGCCGCATCGCCAGCACCATCTTGATCACACCGGCCACACCCGCCGCGGCCTGCGTGTGACCGATGTTCGACTTCAGCGACCCCAGCCACAACGGCCGGTCATCCGGCCGGTCCTGCCCGTACGTCGCCAGCACCGCCTGCGCCTCGATCGGGTCACCCAGCGTCGTACCCGTACCGTGCGCCTCCACCACGTCCACGTCGGACGGCGCCAGCTCCGCCGCCTCCAGCGCCTGCCGGATCACCCGCTGCTGCGACGGACCGTTCGGCGCCGTCAACCCGTTCGACGCACCGTCCTGGTTCACCGCACTGGACCGCACCACCGCAAGCACCTGATGCCCATTACGCTCGGCATCCGAAAGACGCTCCACCACGACGACGCCGACACCCTCGGACCAACCGGTGCCGTCCGCCGCGTCCGCGAACGCCTTGCACCGCCCGTCCGACGACAACCCACCCTGACGGCTGAACTCCACAAACGTGCCCGGCGTCGCCATCACCGTCACGCCGCCGACCAGCGCCAGCGAGCACTCCCCCGCACGCAGTGCGTGGCCTGCGAGATGCAGCGCCACCAGCGACGACGAGCACGCCGTGTCCACCGTCACCGCAGGACCCTCAAGACCCAGCGTGTACGCCACGCGGCCCGAGACGACGGCCGGAGCGGTGCCGGTCAGCACGTGCCCCCGCAGGTCCTCGGACGACCCGCCCAGGACTTCGGTGTAGCCGTAGGGTGCGGCGCCGATGAAGACGCCGGTCGGGGTGCCCGCAGCCTTGCGGGGGTCGAGGCCCGCGTTCTCAAGGGCTGCCCAGGATGTCTCCAGCAGCAGTCGCTGCTGCGGGTCGGTCGCCAGCGCCTCACGGGGCGAGATGCCGAAGAACTCGGCGTCGAAGCCGCTGGCGTCGTCGAGGAAGCCACCGCCGTTGGGGATGCCGTCGAGCAGTTCGGCGTCCCAGCCACGGTCGTTCGGGAAGCCGCCGACCGCGTCGCCCCCGGCCGCCACCAGCCGCCACAGGCCCTCGGGGTCACCGACACCGCCGGGGAACCGGCAGGCCATTCCCACAATCGCCAGGGGCTCGTTTACCGCGTCGACAAGTTCCTGATGCTCCTTGCGGAGCCGCTGGTTCTCCAGAAGCGACGCGCGCAGCGCCTCAACGATCTTATCCGAGGACTGAGTCATTTTGGCTCCGCTGTTTCAGAATCCGTGATCGAGTCAAACAAAGCGCTACGGACGCGATCGTCGACGCCGGTCACGCTCACACTTCTCTTTCGGAAATACCGAGTTCGTCATCGATGAAGCGGAAGACCTCGTCGGGGGTCTCCCATTCCTCATCCGGGTCCTCCTCGTCGGAGGCGCGCCAGGCGTCGAGCATCGAGCGAAGCCGGTTCGCGATGGCCTCTCGTTCTCCATCGACGAGTTCCGCCCGCTTCAGCGCGCCACTGAGCGTGTCCATCTGGGACAGGAGCGACGCCGCACCGGTGTCGGTGCTCTCCGCCGTGCCGAACTGCCCGGCGAGGTGAGTGGCGAGGCGTTGCGAGTTCGGGTAGTCGAATACGAGAGTGGCCGGAATGGTGAGTCCCGTCGCAACCTGCAGCCGATTGCGCAATTCGAGGGCACTCAGGGAGTCGAAACCCAGCTCCCGGAACGCCTGATTCGTATCGATATGCTCCCGCGACGCATATCCAAGCACCGCCGCCACGTGTTCACGAACCAGAACCAGCAGTTGCTCCGTGCGCTCCGGAATCGCCAGACCGGCCAAACGGTCGGCCAATGTACCGGCGTCCTGCCGACGATCGGCCGCAGCCGGACGGGCGCGCTTACCCGTCAGGGCGCGCCACAGCGGCGGCAGATCCGCCCGACCCCGCAGAGCACCCAGATCCAGACGGGTCACCGCCACAGCAGCCCGCGGGACGGCCAAAGCCTCGTCGAACATCCGCAGACCCTGCTCAACCGTGAACGGCGGAGTACCGGACTGACTGATACGACGCATATCCGTCTCCGACAACCCGCTGGTCAGACCGGCCCCCTGAGCCCACGGCCCCCAGGCCATCGACACCCCCGGCAGACCTTGCGCACGGCGCTGCTCCATCAACGTGTCCAGGAAGACATTCCCCGCCGCGTAGTTGCCCTGCCCGGGACTGCCCAGCATTCCTGCCAGCGATGAGAACACCACGAACGCCGACAGATCCCTGTCCGCCGTCAACTCATGCAGATACCAACCGGCATCCACCTTCGGAGCCAGCACCCGATCCAGCCGGGCACCATCCAGCGAGGTCACCACGGAGTCCTCGACCACACCCGCGGTATGCACCACCGCCGACAGATCCACCCCCTCCAGCAGCGTGGCCAGCGCCTCGCGGTCGCTGACGTCACAGGCGGCGACGACCGCCCGTGCGCCCAGCTCCTCCAGCTCCGCCACCAGATCGGCCCCACCACCACCACGGCTGACCAACAGCAGATCCCGCACACCATGAGCCCGCACGAGATGCCGGGCCACCTCACGGCCCAGACCACCAGTACCACCCGTGACCAGCACCCTGCCCTCACCGAAGCCCACCGGCTCCTGTTCCGGTGCGGCAGCCACCCGCACCAGCCGGGCAGCACCCACGACACCGTCCCGCACCACCAACTGCGGCTCAGCACTCACCGCCGCCCTGGCCACAAAACCGGCGTCAAGCTGTGCGGTCTGGTCATCGATGTCGAGCAAAGTGATCCGGCCCGGGTTCTCCGCCTGAGCCGAACGCACCAGACCCCACACCGCCGACGCCGCCAGGCCGCCAACCCGCTCACCGGGAACCGTTGCCACAGCACCACGGGTCACCACCACCAACCGGCCATCAGCACACCGCTCATCGGCCAGCCACCGCTGCACCTGGGTCAGCACCCAACCGGTGAGGTGGTGGGCCGACTGCGGCACGTCTCCGGAGCCCGATGCCTCCAGCACCACGACAGCGGCCGGATCGATATCGTCCAAAACGATGTCGTTCGGGGCGCCGACCACTTGGAGGTCGGCGCCGGGCGCCGGGTCGTCGTCCAGGGTGATCGTCGACGACCAGTCGACCGTCAACACCGACCCCGCCTGCGCGTCGCCGACCGGGCCGGTCGCCGTGACCGGCTGCAACACCAGCGTTCCGATCGTCAGCACCGGCTCACCGCTGCCATCGGCCAGTTCGACGCTGACACTGTCCGGGCCCGTACGGACCACCCGCACGCGGGTCGCGGTCGCGCCACCGGCGTGCAGGGTCACATCGGTGAAACTGAACGGCATCCGGCCGGCCGGAGCAGGCTCAAGACCCACGAAGGTGCTGGCCTGCAGCGCCGCGTCGAGCAGTGCCGGATGCACACCAAACTTACGAGCCCGGTCAGCCTCCTCGTCCGCCACCGTCACCTCGGCGAACACTTCCTCGGGACCCACCCACACCTGCCGCAGCCCCTGGAACACCGGCCCGTAAGCGAATCCGTCGTCGGCGAGCGACTGGTAGAAGTCGGCGACATCGGCCTGTGCGGCGTCCATCGGCGGCCACTGCCAGGCGACGGCATTCCCCGCCGGGCTGCCCTCCGGGTCGATGACGGCGGTGGCGTGCCGGGTCCACGGGTCGTCGTCGGCCGGACGCGAGTAAATCACCGCGGTTCCGTCGTCGACGACCACCTGGACCTGGACGCTGTCGGACTCGGGGATGACCAGCGGGACCTCCACGATCAGCTCCCGCAGCCCACCGGCGCCCACGGCGTCCGCGCCGCGGATCGCCAGCTCCACAAAGCCCGTGCCCGGGAACAACACCGTCCCGTGCACCGCGTGATCCGCCAACCACGGCTGCGCCCGCAGCGACAGCCGCGAGGTCAGCACCACCGTGCCCGAGTTCGGCACCGACACCACCGCGCCCAGCAGCGGGTGTCCGGCGGAGGCCAGACCAGCAGCGGTCACATCGCCACCGGCAATCGACGCCTGCGGCCAGTAGCGGCGACGCTGGAACGCGTAGGTCGGCAGGTCCACCCGGCCGGGCTTCCGTCCGCCGAACAGCTCGTCCCAGACGACCGGCACGCCCCGCACGAACAGGTCACCGGCAGCCACCAGCGCGGTCCGCAAGCCGTCGCGGTCCTTGCGCATCAACGCCACGGCCACCGCGCCGGCGGCATCCGTCCGCGCCAGACCGGCCACGACCCCGTCCGGGCCCGCATCGACGAAGGTGTCCACACCCTGCCCGGCCAGCCACGCCAGCCCATCAGCGAAACGCACCGCGGAGCGCACCTGCCGCGCCCAGTACCCCGGCGACGACATGTCCGCAGGCTCACCCGTCAGGTTCGACACCACCGGGATCTGCGGCAGGGAGAACGTCACGTCCGCGATCGCGGACGTAAACTCCGCCAGCATCGGCTCCATCAGCACCGAGTGGAAGGCGTGCGAGACCCGCAGCCGGGTCGTCTTCACACCCTGCGCCGTGAAGTGCTCCCCGACCTCCATGACAGCGGCCCTGGCACCGGAAATCACCACTGAGCCAGGGGCGTTGACCGCCGCGATCGACACGTCCTCGGACAGGTAGGGCAGCACCTCCTCCTCGGGCGCGGCGATGGCGACCATCGCACCACCCGCCGGGAGGGCCTGCATCAGCCGGGCACGCGCAACCACCAGCCGACAGGCGTCCACCAGCTCGAAGACCCCTGCCACATGGGCGGCGGCCACCTCACCGATCGAGTGCCCCAACAGGTAGTCCGGGACCACGCCGAAGGACTGAAGCAGGCGGAACAGCGCCACCTCGACCGCGAACAGCGCGGGCTGCGCCCACCCCGTCGCGTTCAGCACCTCGGCGTCCTCACCCCAGATCACGTCCCGCAGCGGGGACTCCAGGTGCCGGTCAAGCTCCGCCACCACCTCGTCAAAGGCCGCCGCGAACACCCCCGACTCCCCATACAACCGGCGCCCCATGCCCAGCCGCTGCGCACCCTGACCAGCGAACAGCACCGCCACCCGGCCACCCGGCCGGGCCACCCCCTCCACCGCGTTCGCCACCGGCTCCCCAGCAGCCACCGCCCGCAGACCAGCCCTCAACTCGTCACGATCAGCACCCACGACCACCGCACGATGGTCGAACAGCGAACGAGACAACAACGCCGCACCCACACCCGCCGGCTCCAGCGACTCCACCGCCGACACCAGACGCTCGGCCTGCCCCCGCAGCGCCTGCTGCGTCCGGCCCGAGACCACCCACACCGACCCCCCATCGCCCCCGGCTTCAACCTCGGGCTCGACGGCAGGCACGGCCTCCAGAATCACATGCGCGTTCGTCCCCGAGATACCGAACGAGGAGACACCCGCACGCCGCGGACGCCCCGTCTCCGGCCAGGGCTGCTCCTGGGTCAGCAGCCGCACCCGGCCCTGGCTCCAGTCGACATGCGTGCTCGGCTCGTCCACATGCAGCGTCCGCGGCAGCACACCGCGCCGCATCGCCAGCACCATCTTGATCACACCCGCGACACCCGCCGCCGCCTGCGAGTGACCGATGTTCGACTTCACCGACCCCAGCCACAACGGCCGGTCCTCCGGACGGTCCTGACCGTACGTCGCCAGCACCGCCTGCGCCTCGATCGGGTCACCCAGGGTGGTACCGGTGCCGTGCGCCTCTACGGCGTCCACGTCGGTGGGTGACAGACCCGCGGCGGCCAGCGCCTGCCGGATCACCCGCTGCTGCGACGGACCGTTCGGCGCCGTCAACCCGTTCGACGCACCGTCCTGGTTCACCGCACTGGACCGCACCACCGCAAGCACCCGGTGCCCGTTGCGCCGAGCGTCCGAAAGACGCTCGACCACCACGACACCGGCACCCTCACTGAAGCCCGTGCCATCCGCGGCCTCCGCGAACGCCTTGCAGCGACCGTCGGCCGACAGACCACCCTGCTGCGAGAACCCGACGAACGTGTGCGGCAACGCGTTCACCGTCACACCCGCCACCAGCGCCAGCGAGCACTCACCACCCCGCAGCGCCTGACCCGCCAAGTGCAGCGCCACCAACGACGACGAACACGCCGTGTCCACCGTCACCGCCGGACCCACCAGCCCCAGCGAGTACGCCACCCGGCCGGAGAGAACGCTCTGCGCGCCACCGGTCAGCAACTGCGCGTCCGCGTCCGCCAGCGCCGCCGACACGACCTCGGAGTAGCCGGACTGGTAGCTGCCGACGAACACACCCGTCGCCGAACCCGCCAGCGACACGGGATCGATACCCGCGTGCTCCAGCGCCTCCCACGAACCCTCCAACAGCAGCCGCTGCTGCGGGTCCATCGCCAGCGCCTCACGCGGCGACATCGCGAAGAAACCCGCGTCGAAGTCCATCGCGCCATCGACGAAGCCACCGGCCAGGCGGCCCGCGGTGTCGGGGCCGTACAGGTGCTCCAGGTCCCAGCCCCGGTCGGTCGGAAAGCCGGTGATCGCATCGCGTTCCCCGATGACGAGGTCCCACAGCTGCTCGGGGTCGGCGACGCCGCCCGGGAAGCGGCAGGACATACCGACGATCACGAGCGGATCCTCCTCGACCGACCGCAGCACCGGCAACGCGTCGACCGGGACAGCGGCGACACCGCCAAGCCGCTCGCCCAGGAAGTCCGCGAGACGCACGGCGTTCGGGTAGTCGAAAACGAGCGTCGACGGCAGACTCAGCTCCGTCACGGTCTGGAGCCGGTTGCGCAGCTCGACCGCCGTCAGCGAGTCGAACCCGACCTCCCGGAAGGGCTTGCTCTCGTCGATGTCGGTACCCGACTGGTAGCCGAGCACCGAGGCGACCTGGTCGCGGACCAAGGCCAGCAGGTGGCTCTGTCGCTGCTCCGGGGTCAGATCGGCCAGTTGCCCGGCGAGACCGCCCGTACGTTCTGCGACTCCCGCACGGGCCCGGGTCCTTCGGGCCGGGCCACCGGCGAGCGAGCGGAAGAGCGCCGGTATCTCCGCCGTGGCCCGCAGGGCCGATGTCTTCAGCTCGGTCAGGCCGAGCAAGGGCTGACCGGCGGCGAGCGCCCGGTCGAACAGGATCATGCCCTGGTCTTCCGAGATCGGAAGCATGCCCAGCCGGCCCAGGCGGTGCATGTCGGTGCCGGACAGCGCACCGGTGAGGCCCAGGCTCTGGTCCCATGGGCCCCAGGCCATCGAGATGCCGGCGAGCCCGGCGCTGCGGCGCTGCTGGACCAGGGAGTCGAGATACACGTTGCCCGCGGCGTAGTTGCCCTGCCCCGGGCTGCCGATGAGTCCGGCCAGCGAGGAGAAGACCACGAACATCGAGAGGTCCTGGTCGCGGGTCAGGTCGTGCAGATGCCAGGCCGCGTCGACCTTCGGGGTCAGAACGCGGTGGACCTGCTCCGGGGTCAGCGTGGAGATCACTCCGTCGTCCAGGATGCCGGCGGTGTGGATCACACCCGTGAGCGGCACTCCTGCCAGGACGTCGGCCAGGGCCGACCTGTCGGCGGCGTCGCACGCCACCACCTTGACCTCGGCGCCCTGGGCCGTCAGTTCCTCGACCAGTGCGTCGGCGCCGGGGGCGGCGGCTCCCCTGCGGCTGAGCAGCAGCAGGCTCCGTACGCCGTGCGCGGCGACCAGGTGCCGGGCGACCGCGCTGCCGAGGCCGCCCGTACCGCCGGTGATCAGGACGGTGCCGTCCAGGGTGACCGGTTCGCCGGTCGCGTTCGTGCGAGTCAGATGCGGGGCGAGCAGGGTGCCCGCGCGGACCGCCAGCTGCGGCTCGCCGGTGCCGGCCGCGCGCGCCAGCAGTTCGGGGGTGGCCTGCGTGTCGGCGTCGGCGTCGACCAGGACGATCCGGCCCGGGTCCTCGCTCTGCGCCGACCGGACGAGCCCCCATACGGCGGCCGCGGCCAGGTCGGCGACGGTCTCGCCAGGCCCGGCGGCGACCGCGCCGTGGGTAAGGACGACCAGCCGGTTGCCGGTGAAGCCCTGCAACTGCGTGAGCACCCACTCAACGGCCGTGTGGACCGACTCCGGGGTGGTGTCCGCCGCGGCGGGCACCTCAAGCAGCACGTCGTCGTCCGACGCGGAAGCCACGCCGTCCGTCTCCGGCACCTCATTCCAGGCGAGAGCCAGCATCGTCTCCGGGGTGCGGGCGGCGCCGAAGACCTGCTCCGGGACCGGACGCATGATCAGGGAGCCGATCGACAGGACGGGAGCGCCGGTCTCGTCGGCCAGTACGGCCGTGACGGAGTCCGGGCCCGTACGCGCCATCCGTATCCGCACGGCCTTCGCGCCGGTGGCGTGCAGGGTGACGTCGTTGAAGGTGAACGGCAGCCGGCCGAGTTCGGTGGCGTCGAGGTCGGCGAAGGTGTTCGGGTGCAGTGCCGAGTCGAGCAGCGCCGGGTGGATGCCGAACGCTATGGCAGCGGCGCCCTGGTCGTCGGGCAGGGCGGCCTCGGCGAAGATCTGGCCGTTGTGCTGCCACGCCCTGGTCAGCCCCTGGAAGACCGGGCCGTAGCCGAAGCCGTTGTCCGCGCTGCGCTGGTAGAAGTCGTCCAGGTCGACCGGCGTGCTGCCGGGCGGCGGCCACGCTCCGGCCAGCTCCCCGGCGTCCACGGCGGCCGTCTCGTCGTCGACGACACCGGTGGCGTGCCGGGTCCACGGCTCGTCCTCGCCGGTACGGGCGTAGATGCCCACCGTGTGGTCGTCACCGTCGACGACCACCTGCACCTGGACACTGTCCCGCTCGGGAATGACCAGCGGAGCCTCCACGATCAGCTCCCGCAGACGGCCCGCGCCGGCGGCGTCCGCACCACGGATCGCCAGCTCCACGAAGCCCGTGCCCGGGAAGACCACCGTGCCGTGCACCGCGTGGTCGACCAGCCACGGCTGCGCCCGCAGCGACAGCCGCGAGGTCAGCACCACCGTGCCCGAACCCGGCACCGACACCACCGCACCCAGCAACGGATGCTCAACCGACACCAAGCCCGCAGCCGCCACATCCCCCGCCACCAACGACGGCTGCGGCCAGAACCGACGACGCTGGAACGCATACGTCGGCAACTCCACCCGCCCCGACGTACGACCAGCGAACAGCCCGTCCCAGGCGACCGGGACACCACGTACGAACAGCTCCGCCGCCGAGAGCAGGAACCGCTCAAGACCACCCTCGTTACGGCGCAGCGTGCCAGTCACCGCGGCGTCCTCACCCACCGTGTCCTGCAACGCCATGGTGAGCACGGGGTGGGGGCTGACCTCGACAAACGCGGTGAACCCGTCCGCCGCCAGGGCACGGGTGGCCTGCTCGAACTCCACCGTCTGCCGCAGATTGCGGTACCAATACCCCGCGTCCAGACCCGCGGTGTCGATCGGCGTGCCGGAGACGGAGGAGTACATCAGCACCGAGCTCGACACCGGCGCCAGCCCCGCGAGATCCGCCGCCAGCCGGTCCTCGATCAACTCCACCGACGCCGAGTGCGAGGCGTAGTCCACCGGCACGCGCCGGGCCCGCACCTCCCGCTCCTCGCACCGGGCGATGACACCATCCAGTGCCTCGACCGGGCCCGCGACGACCACCGCGCCGGGGCCGTTGACGACCGCGACCGAGACGCCCTCGGGCAGCAGCTCGCGGACCTCGTCCACCGGCAGCGACACCGCCACCATGCCACCCTGACCCGCCAGCACACCGGCAATCGCCTGGCTCCGCAACGCCACCACCCGCGCACCATCGGACAGCGACAAACCACCCGCCACGACAGCAGCGGCAATCTCACCCTGCGAATGACCCACCACCGCGGCAGGCTCCACACCCCACGAGCGCCACACCCGCGCCAGCGACACCATCACCGCCCACAGGGCGGGCTGCACCACATCCACCCGCGCCAGCGCCGCCTCGTCCTCCAACACGTCCAGCAGCGACCAGTCCACAAACGGCGCCAACGCCTCAGCGCACTCCGCCATCGACTCCCGGAACACCTCCGAGGAATCCACCAGACCTCCGGCCATACCGACCCACTGCGCGCCCTGACCCGGGAAGACGAACACCACCCGACGACCCTGACCAGCCCGGGCAACGCCGTTCGCCACATTCGCAGCCGGTTCCCCACCGGCCAACGCCTGCAAGCCGGAGGCCAGCTCATCACGGTCGGTGCCCACGACGACGGCGCGGTGGTCGAACAGCGAACGCGACAGCAACGCCGCACCCACATCCACCGGCTCCGCCGACTCGACGACGGCCGACAGCAGACGCTCAGCCTGCCCCCGCAGCGCCTGATCGGTCCGAGCCGAGACCACCCACGCCACCGCAGGAGGAAGGGCACCGGACTCCGGCTCGGCCTCGGCCTCGATCTCGGCGGGGGCCTCCAGGATCACGTGCGCGTTCGTACCGGACATGCCGAAGGCGGACACACCCGCGCGGCGAGGGCGGCCCGTCTCCGGCCATGCCACCGACTCGGTCAGCAGCCGCACCCGGCCCTGACTCCAGTTCACCCGCGAACTCGGCTCGTCCACGTGCAAGGTCTGCGGCAGCACACCGTGCCGCATCGCCAGCACCATCTTGATCACACCGGCCACACCCGCCGCGGCCTGCGTGTGACCGATGTTCGACTTCAGCGACCCCAGCCACAACGGCCGGTCATCCGGCCGGTCCTGCCCGTACGTCGCCAGCACCGCCTGCGCCTCGATCGGGTCACCCAGCGTCGTACCCGTACCGTGCGCCTCCACCACGTCCACGTCGGACGGCGCCAGGGAGGCCGCGGCCAGCGCCTGCCGGATCACCCGCTGCTGCGACGGACCGTTCGGGGCGGTCAGACCATTGGACGCACCGTCCTGGTTGACGGCGCTGGCGCGCACCACGGCAAGGATCTGGTGACCGTTGCGTTCGGCGTCCGAGAGACGCTCGACGACCACGACACCGAGACCCTCGGACCAGCCCGTGCCGTCCGCGGTGTCCGCGAACGCCTTGCAGCGACCGTCCGACGACAGGCCGCCCTGTCGGCTGAACTCCACAAACGTGCCCGGCGTGGCCATCACCGTCACGCCACCCGCCAGTGCCAGCGAGCACTCACCGGCCCGCAGGGCCTGACCGGCAAGGTGCAGCGCCACGAGCGAGGACGAGCAGGCCGTGTCGACCGTCACCGCCGGGCCTTCGAGGCCCAGCGTGTACGCCACGCGCCCGGACGCCACACTGAAGGCGCCGCCGGTCAGCAGGTGCCCCTGGGCCTCCTCCAGCGGGCTGACCAGCTCGCCGTAGCCCGACTGACTGATGCCGAACATGACCGCGGTGGAGCTTCCCGCCAGGGACTGCGGGTCGATTCCGGCGTCCTCCAGCGCCTCCCACGAGCTCTCCAGCAGCAGCCGCTGCTGCGGGTCCATCGCCAGCGCCTCACGGGGCGAGATCCCGAAGAAGGTGCTGTCGAACCCGTCGGCGTCGATGAAGCCGCCGCTGCGGGTGACGGAGCTTCCGCTCCTGGCGCCCTCGGCGTCGTAGAGCTGCTCGATGTCCCAGTTGCGGTCGTCGGGGAACGCCGCGATGGCATCGCCGCCCTCGGCGATGAGCTTCCACAGCTCGTCCGGGTTGGTGACCCCGCCGGGGAACCGGCAGGCCATGCCGACGATGGCCAGTCGGTCGTCGTCGGCGAGTACCCGGGCCTGCGCCGCGCCGCCCACGCGGAGTTCGACCCCGCCGACCAGGCTCGCCAGGTACTGGGCGAGCCGCAGCGGCGTCGGGTAGTCGTAGACCATCGAGTCCGCCACCGGCAGGCCGGTGCCGCGCTTGATGCGGTTGCGGAGCTCGATGCCCATCAGCGAGTCGAAGCCCATCTCCCGGAACGCCGTGGTGACGTTCAGGTGCTGGCCCGAGGCATGGCCGAGGACGGCGGCGGCGTGGTCACGGATGAGGGTGAGGAGGTAGTCCTCGCGCTCCGGCTCGGGCAGCCCGGCCATCCGCTCGGCCAGGCCGCCGGCGGGCTGCCGCTGGTCACCCGCGCGGCGCCGCGCCCGGCCGCCCACCAACGACCGGAAGACGGGCAGGTCGTCGCGGGCCCGGAGGGCGGCGAGGTCCAGGCTGGCGAGGCCGAGAAGCGCCCGGTCGGACACCAGGGCACGGTCGAAGAGGGCCAGGCCCTGCGGCACCGACAGCGGCCGCATGCCCGAGCGCGCCAGCCGGCGCATGTCGGCCTCGGACAGCGCGGCGGTCAGGCCCACGTCCTGCGTCCACGCGCCCCAGGCCATCGAGACGCCGGGGAGACCGGCGTGGCGCCGGGCCTGCATCAGCGCGTCGAGGAAGACGTTGCCCGCCGCGTAGTTGGCCTGTCCCGGGTTGCCGAGGATGCCGGACAGCGAGGAGAACACCGCGAAGAACGACAGGTCCATCCCGGCGGTCAGCTCGTGCAGCGCCCAGGCCGCGTCCACCTTCGGCACGAGCACCCGGTCAAGACGCTCGGCGGTCAGCGACGAGACGAGCCCGTCGTCCACCACACCCGCGGTGTGCACCACACCGGTGAGGGTGGTGCCCGCGAGCACGGCGGCCAGAGCCGCACGGTCGCCGACGTCGCAGGCGGCGACGGTGACCTCGGCGCCCTGTGCGCTCAGTTCGTCGATCAGCTCCTGCGCGCCCCCGGCCGCGGTGCCGCGGCGGCTGAGCAGCAGCAGGCTCCGTACGCCGTGCGCGGCGACCAGGTGCCGGGCCATCTCCCGGCCCAGGCCACCGGTACCGCCGGTGACCAGCACCGTGCCCTCGGGGTCGACCCGCGGTTCCGGCTCGTCCCGCGGGGTGACGCGGGCCAGCCGTGCCGCCCGGATCTCCTGGCCGCGCAACGCGAGCTGCGGTTCGCCGGTGCGCAGCGCCATGGCCAGCTGCCGTACGTCGAGGTCGTGGCGCGGCTCCGCGTCCACAAGCAGGATGCGGCCCGGGTGTTCCATCTGCGCGGTGCGCAGCAGGCCCCACACCGCGGCCGCGCCGAGGTCAGGCACCGGCTCGTCGTGGTGGGCGGCGATCGCGCCCCGGGTGAGGACGACCAGAGTGGTGTCGGCGAAGCGCTCCTCGGCCAGCCAGGACTGGAGCTGTTCGAGGGCCCACCGCGTCGTCGCGTGGACGGCCCGCACCATGTCGTCCGGTTCGCCCACCGACACGGCCAGCGTCACGTACTGTGGCGGGTTCTCCTCGGCGAGGACGTCTTCGAGGTTCGTGTACGCCGTCTCCGGCAGCCATGAGGCATCGGACGCGGGCGCCTGGACGAAGGCGAGCCGGACGTCCGCGTGGTCCTCCGGCGCGGGCAGCTCGGGCCAGTCGAGGGCCAGCGCCGTCCCGCTCTGGGAGGCGGCCGACAGTCCGGAGGTGGGCGGCGCGCCCAACGTCACGGAGCCGATGGACAGCACCGCGTCGCCGTTGCCGTCGGCCAGCTGAACGCTGACACTGTCCGGACCCGTACGAGCCACCCGCACCCGGGTCGCGGTCGCGCCCTCGGCGTGCAGGGTCACATCGGCGAAGCCGATCGGCACCCGGCCCGCCGGGGCGGGGTCCAGCTCCGCGTAGGCGCTCGCCTGCACCGCGGCGTCCAGCAGCGCGGGGTGTACGCCGAACTTACGGGCCCGGTCGGCCTCGTTCTCGGCCACCGCGACCTCGGCGAAGGCCGCGCCGTCGGCCTGCCACACCTGCCGCAGGCCCTGAAAAGCCGGGCCGTACACGAGACCGCTGTCGGCGGTCAGCTCGTAGAAGCCCGAGAGGTCCACCCACGAGGCGTCCGCAGGCGGCCACTGCCACCCGTCCGGTTCGGCGGCGAGGGCGTCGCCGAGGACGGCGGTGGCGTGCCGGGTCCACGGGTCGTCGTCGGCCGGACGCGAGTAAATCACCGCGGTTCCGTCGTCGACGACCACCTGGACCTGGACGCTGTCGGACTCGGGGATGACCAGCGGGACCTCCACGATCAGCTCCCGCAGCCCACCGGCGCCCACGGCGTCCGCGCCGCGGATCGCCAGTTCCACAAAGCCCGTGCCCGGGAACAACACCGTCCCGTGCACCGCGTGATCCGCCAACCACGGCTGCGTACGCAGCGACAGCCGCGAGGTCAGCACCACCGTGCCCGAGTTCGGCACCGACACCACCGCGCCCAGCAGCGGGTGTCCGGCGGAGGCCAGACCAGCAGCGGTCACATCGCCACCGGCAATCGACGCCTGCGGCCAGTAGCGGCGACGCTGGAACGCATACGTGGGCAGGTCCACCCAGCGCGGCGTGGAGCCGGCGAACAGCGTGTCCCACGCGACCGGCACACCCCGCACGAACAGGTCACCGGCAGCCACCAGCGCGGTCCGCAAGCCGTCGCGGTCCTTGCGCATCAACGCCACGGCCACCGCGCCGGCGGCGTTCGCCTGCGCCAGACCGGCCACGACCCCGTCCGGGCCCGCATCGACGAAGGTGTCCACACCCTGCCCGGCCAGCCACGCCAGCCCATCAGCGAAACGCACCGCGGAGCGCACCTGCCGCGCCCAGTACCCCGGCGACGACATGTCCGCAGGCTCACCCGTCAGGTTCGACACCACCGGAATACGCGGCTCGGAGAAGGACACATCCGCGATCTCCGCCATGAAATCGTCCAGCATCGGCTCCATCAGCACCGAGTGGAACGCATGCGAGACCCGCAGCCGGGTCGTCTTCACACCCTGCGCCGTGAAGTGCTCCCCGACCTCCATGACAGCGGCCCTGGCACCGGAAATCACCACTGAGCCAGGGGCGTTGACCGCCGCGATCGACACGTCCTCGGACAGGTAGGGCAGCACCTCCTCCTCGGGCGCGGCGATGGCGACCATCGCACCACCCGCCGGGAGGGCCTGCATCAGCCGGGCACGCGCAACCACCAGCCGACAGGCGTCCGCCAGCTCGAAGACCCCTGCCACATGGGCGGCGGCCACCTCACCGATCGAGTGCCCCAACAGATAGTCCGGGACCACGCCGAAGGACTGAAGCAGGCGGAACAGCGCCACCTCGACCGCGAACAGCGCGGGCTGCGCCCACCCCGTCGCGTTCAGCACCTCGGCATCCTCACCCCAGATCACATCCCGCAGCGGGGACTCCAGGTGCCGGTCAAGCTCCGCCACCACCTCGTCAAAGGCCGCCGCGAACACCCCCGACTCCCCATACAACCGGCGCCCCATGCCCAGCCGCTGCGCACCCTGACCAGCGAACAGCACCGCCACCCGGCCACCCGGCCGGGCCACCCCCTCCACCGCGTTCGCCACCGGCTCCCCAGCAGCCACCGCCCGCAGACCAGCCCTCAACTCGTCACGATCAGCACCCACGACCACCGCACGATGGTCGAACAGCGAACGAGACAACAACGCCGCACCCACACCCGCCGGCTCCAGCGACTCCACCGCCGACACCAGACGCTCCGCCTGCCCCCGCAGCGCCTGCTCAGAACGGGCCGACACCACCCACACAGTCTCGGCACCGTCCTCGACGGCTGTCTCCGCCTCGGGCTCGGTGCCGAGGCCCGGCGCGGCCTCCAGAATCACATGCGCGTTCGTCCCCGAGATACCGAACGAGGAGACACCCGCACGCCGCGGACGCCCCGTCTCCGGCCAGGGCTGCTCCTGGGTCAGCAGCCGCACCCGGCCCTGGCTCCAGTCGACATGCGTGCTCGGCTCGTCCACATGCAGCGTCCGCGGCAGCACACCGCGCCGCATCGCCAGCACCATCTTGATCACACCCGCGACACCCGCCGCCGCCTGCGAGTGACCCAGGTTCGACTTCACCGACCCCAGCCACAACGGCCGGTCATCCGGCCGGTCCTGACCGTACGTCGCCAGCACCGCCTGCGCCTCGATCGGGTCACCCAGCGACGTACCCGTGCCATGGGCTTCGACGGCGTCCACATCTCCGGAGTCGAGTCCGGCGGCGGCCAGCGCCTGCCGGATCACCCGCTGCTGCGACGGACCGTTCGGCGCCGTCAACCCGTTCGACGCACCGTCCTGGTTCACCGCACTGGACCGCACCACCGCAAGCACCCGGTGCCCGTTGCGCCGAGCGTCCGAAAGACGCTCGACCACCACGACACCGGCACCCTCACTGAAGCCCGTGCCATCCGCGGCCTCCGCGAACGCCTTGCAGCGACCGTCGGCCGACAGACCACCCTGCTGCGAGAACCCGACGAACGTGTGCGGCAACGCGTTCACCGTCACACCCGCCACCAGCGCCAGCGAGCACTCACCACCCCGCAGCGCCTGACCCGCCAAGTGCAGCGCCACCAACGACGACGAACACGCCGTGTCCACCGTCACCGCCGGACCCACCAGCCCCAGCGAGTACGCCACCCGGCCGGAGAGAACGCTCTGCGCGCCACCGGTCAGCAACTGCGCGTCCGCGTCCGCCAGCGCCGCCGACACGACCTCGGAGTAGCCGGACTGGTAGCTGCCGACGAACACACCCGTCGCCGAACCCGCCAGCGACACGGGATCGATACCCGCGTGCTCCAGCGCCTCCCACGAACCCTCCAACAGCAGCCGCTGCTGCGGGTCCATCGCCAGCGCCTCACGCGGCGACATCGCGAAGAAGCCCGCGTCGAAGTCCATCGCGCCATCGACGAAGCCACCGGCCAGGCGGCCCGCGGTGTCGGGGCCGTACAGGTGCTCCAGGTCCCAGTCCCGGTCGGTCGGAAAGCCGGTGATCGCATCGCGTTCCCCGATGACGAGGTCCCACAGCTGCTCGGGGTCGGCGACGCCGCCCGGGAAGCGGCAGGACATACCGACGATGACCATCGGGTCGTCGTCGAGCGGGGCGGCCGACGGGACCACCGTGTCGTCGGCCGATTCGGTGCCGCCGAGCCGGCCGGCGAGGAAGGCCGCCAGGCGTGCGGGCGTGGGGTAGTCGAACACCATGCTGCTCGGGATGGCAAGACCGGTGACGGTCTGGAGCCGGTTGCGCAGGTCGACCGCCGTCATCGAGTCGAAGCCCGCCGCCCGGAAGGGCACGGTGGGGTCGACATCGTCACCACCGCGATGGCCGAGCAGCGCGGCGGCGTGGTCGCGGACCACCGAGAGCAGGTGGCTGTCGCGCTCCTTGGGGGACAGCGGGGCCAGCTTGCGGAGGAACGCGTCGTCCTCGTCCGCAGACGCGAGCGCGGCGACCGGCTCGGCCTCCAGGAGCCGGGCGGGGCCCTGGCCGAGTCCGAGGACGGAGTGCCGGTCGCGCTGGAAGGCGTACGTGGGCAGCTTGACCCGGCGCGGCTGCCGGCCCTCGAAGAGCGATGTCCACGACACCGGTACACCCTGCACATGGACCTGGGCGACCGAGGTCAGGAAGCGGTCGAGACCGCCCTCGTCACGGCGCAGGCTGCCGGTGACAACGGCCTCCTTGCCGTCCGGGCCGTCGAGGGAATCCAGGGTGTCCTGGACCGGCACGGTGAGCACCGGGTGCGGGCTGACCTCCACCAGCACCGATATCCCGTCGGCGGCGAGCGCGCGGGTCGCGGTCTCGAACTGCACGGTCTGCCGGAGGTTGCGGTACCAGTACCGCGCGTCGAGTCCTGCGGTGTCCACGGGGGCGCCGGTCACCGACGAGTACATCGGCACCGTGCCCGACCGCGGCCGGAGCGGTTCCAGGTCGGCGAGGAGCCGGCTCTCGATCTCCTCCACGGCCGCCGAGTGCGACGCGTAGTCCACGGAGACGGTGCGCACCCGGATCCCGGAGTCCGCGCACTGCGCCGCCAGTTCCTCGATGGCCTCGGTCTCGCCGGACACCGCCACCGAGCCCGGACCGTTGACCGTCGCGATGGACAGGCGACCGTCCCAGGGAGCGATCAGTTCCGCCGCTTCCTGAGCGGGCAGCGATACGACGGCCATGCCGCCACGGCCGGTCAGCGCCTCGGCGATGGCCCGGCTGCGCAGCGCCACCACCCGGGCGCCCTCGGCCAACGGCAGTCCGCCGGCCACGCATGCCGCGGCGATCTCGCCCTGGGAGTGCCCCACAACGGCCGCGGGCTCCACTCCCATCCACCGCCACAGCCGGGCGAGGGAGACCATCACGGCCCACAGCGCCGGTTGCACGACATCGACACGTTCGAGGGCGGCCTGGTCATCGAGGACATCGGTCAGCGGCCAGTCGACGAACGGGCGCAGGGCCTCGGCGCACTCCTCCATCGCCGCGCGGAAGACCGGCGAGGACTCCATCAGTTCGCTCGCCATGCCCGTCCACTGGGCGCCCTGGCCGGGGAAGACGAACGCCACCCGGCGGTCCTCCCGCGCCTGGCCCTGAACGAGGCCGGCGGCCGGCTCGCCCGAGACCAGGCCCGCGAGCCCGGCCGTCAGCTCGTCGCGCCCGCCGCCGAGCACGACGGCGCGGTGCTCGAAGGCGGACCGCGAGCCGATCAGCGACCAGGCGACGTCCGCGGTGTTCAGCGAGGGCTCGGCGGTCACCTGCTCCAGCAGCCGCTCCGCCTGGCCGCGCAGGGCCGTCGCGGACTTGGCCGAGAGGACGAGGGCGAGTTCGCCGGGCGCCGCGCCGGGGGTGGGCTCCACCGCGTTCCGCACCGGCGAGCTGAGCACGACGTGGCAGTTGGTCCCGCCCATGCCGAAGGACGAGACACCGGCGAGCAGAGTGCCGTCGGGGTCCGGCCACGGCACCGGCTCGGTGACGACCTGGAGATTCCATTCGGCGGCGCGGATGCCGGGATTCAGCCGGTTGAAGTTCAAGCTCGCCGGGATCTCCCGGTGCTTGAGCATCAGGGCGACCTTCAGCAGGCCGGTGATCCCGGCGGCACCTTCGAGGTGGCCCACGTTCGTCTTCACGGAGCCGACGAGCAGCGGGCGGTCGCGGTCCTGGCCGGTGCCGATGGAGTGGCCGAGAGCTTCCGCCTCGACCGGGTCGCCGACCTTGGTGCCGGTGCCGTGCAGCTCGACGTACTGTACGTCGCCGGGGGCGACCCCGGCCCGGGTGTACGCCCGGGTCAGCACCTCGCGCTGTCCCGCCACGGTCGGGACCAGGAGGCTGTCCCCGGCACCGTCGTTGTTGACGGCGCTGCCCCGGATGACGCAGTAGACGTCGTCGCCGTCGGCGAGCGCGTCCGCGAGGGGCTTGAGCACGACGAAACCGCCGCCCTCGCCGCGGACGTACCCGTTGGCCCGCTCGTCGAAGGTGAAGCACTGCCCGTCCGGGGACAGCGCGCCGAGCCTGGCTTCCAGCAGCGCGGACTGCTCGGTCAGGTTGAGGTTGACACCGCCGGCCAGGGCGAGCCGTGACTCCCCGGTGCGCAGGCTCTCGCAGGCCATGTGCACGGCCACGAGCGACGAGGACTGTCCGGTGTCGACCGTCATGCTCGGCCCCCGTAGACCCGCGAAGTACGAGATCCGGTTGGCGATGACGGCCCGGTGCGTGCCGGCCATGGTGTGGTGGTTGATGGCTTCCGGGCTGCGCAGGGAGGTCAGGTTGGCGTGATCGCTCGCCATCGCCCCGACGTAGACCCCCACCGGCAGGCCTCGCAGCGACTCCGGTACGACTCCGGCGTCCTCAAGCGCCTCCCAGCTGAGCTCGAGTGCCAAGCGCTGCTGCGGGTCCATCTCGGCGCTCTCGCGCGGCGACACGCCGAAGAAGGCGGCGTCGAAGGCGTCCGGTTCCTCGATGAACCCGCCCCGGCGGACCAGTGCCCGGAGTGCGTCGTCGTGACCGTCGTTGCCGGCCCGGTCCGGCCAGCGGTCCGCGGGGACGTCGCCGATGGCATTCGTGCCGGTGCGCAGCAACTGCCAGAAATCGGCGGGACCCGGTGCCTGTGGAAGGCGGCACGCCATTCCGATGACGGCGACATCGGAACCGGAAATTTCATGGTTCATCGATTCGGCGTGGCCTTCGGCTGTCACTTCTCGTCCCTACCTAGGTCGTACCTGATCCCGGCGTCTGGTTCTTGTCCCGGCGACTGGTGATCCGGCCGAAACGCTATTGCGCTGGAAGAGGACTTCGTCCCCCTAAATGGCCCCTGGAGATCTCTTCACCCCCTAACGCAGGCAGGGGTGACGGGTTATGACGGGACGGGGCTCAGCGCCTGTTCACAGCGGTGCGCGACCGGGTCAGCGCTGCGGGCCCGGCCTCGGTCTTCGCGTCGTTCCCGTGCGAGATGGGCGGTGGCCGTACACATCGAGGTGCCCCCTCGGCACGCCCCGAGTGCCCCTAAAGCGCCGGGGTCGCCCGTATGGACATGGCGCCCGAGCCCCGCGGAGCTCGGGCGCCGCGGGGCTCGCATCATCGGTGGCCCGTGGAATTGCCGGCGACATGGTGGAGTCGCCGGAAAGCCGTAAAGGGGTGCCGGACACGCGCCCGGCTCCGTCGCGATTCTCGCCGGACGGCCGCCGGGTGCACCTCGCGCGCCACGGCGCGGACGGCATCGGCGCGGACGGTGCCCTGGGGTACGGCCCGGCCGATGCCTACGCCCAGGCGTCCTGGAGGAAGTCGGTCACCTGCCGCAGCGCCTCACCGGCGGCGGGAACCATCCCCCGCATCGAGAAGAAGGCATGGATCATGCCGTCGTAGCGCCGGTGCTCGACCCGGACGCCGAGCGCCCGCAGCCGCGCCGCGTACGCCTCGCCCTCGTCCCGCAGCGGATCGAACTCGCCGGTGACGACCAGCGTCGGCGGGGCGGCCGCCAGCACCTCGTCCGCGGCATACAGCGGCGACGCCCAAGGGTGGCGCGGGTCCTGGTCGCCCAGGTAGTTCTCGCTGAACCAGCGCAGCGTGCCCTCGGTCAGCAGGTAGCCCTGGCCGTTCTCCCGAACGGACGGGTGCTGCCTGGTCTGGTCCGTCGCCGGATAGAGCAGCGCTTGCGCCCGGAACCTGCCGGGCAGCTCGTTGACCAGGACCGCGCTGAGGTTGCCGCCCGCCGAGTCGCCTGCCACGGCCAGCCGGCTGACGTCGCCGCCGAACGACTCGCCCGTCCTCATGACCCACTTGGCCGCGGTGACGACGTCTTCGACCGCCGCGGGGAAGCAGTTGCCGGGGGCGATCCGGTATCCGACGCTGACCACCAGGCAATCGGCGTGCACGCTGAGATCCCGGGCGACACCGTCGTAGCCGTCGAGGCTGCCGAGCATCCAGCCACCACCGTGGACGAAGAGCAGGACCGGGTGCGGTCCGGGGCTCTCCGGCCAGTACAGCCGGACCGGGACGCCGTCGGCGGACGTGTGCTCCGTCCGGCCGACCGCGGCCGGTTCGCCGCCGAACCCGGCGAGTTGGTCGTAGGCGGCCCGCGCGACGGGTATCGGCAGCTCGTACAGCTGCTTGTCGCCGGCGGCGTCAAGGATGTCGAGTACGGCCTTGACCGAGGGGTCGAGTGGCATCAGGAACTCCGTTCCCGGCATCGTCTCTGCCGGCGATGAGGGCGAGCGCCGGGCGACTGGCACCGGCAGAGGGTGTGTGTGGGGGGAACGTACGGCGCCGTCGACCGGTCCATGGCACGGCAGCCGCACGTCGCGCGGATGGCTCTGGTCCGCGCGTCAGGGCGCGATGGCCCCGCCGTGGCGGCCGAGCCGGGCCGCGCACCGCGGCAACCCGGGTTCACACGCGAACGGGCACCGTCGACGAGCTTGCCGAGGTACTCGTCATCGTCGATATCCACGGGCACCGGGACGCCGACGCGCCCCTGGGTGGGCCCGGTCGGCGAGCAGATCGGCGAAGAGCACTCTGACCTGCGGGTACTGTGCGTAGAGGTCCGCGCAGACGCCAGGTGCATCGCTCAGATCACCATCGACCCGGTATGCGATCTTCACGTTACTCCCCGTCTCGGCGACCGCCTTGTCGGGCCACGAACCTACTGAAGGCACCGACGGCAACACCCCCCCTAGTAATCCCCTAAAGCCGTCCGGAAGCCCGGGGTGACGGAGCCCCTAAGCCGTCCGGAAGCCCCTAATGAAGCCCCTAAGATC
Organism: Streptomyces violaceusniger Tu 4113; assembly: GCF_000147815.2. Classification (NCBI taxonomy): domain Bacteria; kingdom Bacillati; phylum Actinomycetota; class Actinomycetes; order Kitasatosporales; family Streptomycetaceae; genus Streptomyces; species Streptomyces violaceusniger. The sequence continues at coordinate 7,498,513 of NC_015957.1, forward strand.
GATAGAAACGTCTTTTATCCAAAGAGCTGTCGCTAACATTCTTCGAACGTCGGCACTGGTTTCAGGGTAAGAAAACTCGTCAGGCTGGCGAAGTGCAACGGCCGCGACGGCGGCACGCGACCCGCCTACTCGTTCGAGGTGGTTGGTTCCGTCTCCGCGAAAGAATTCCGACCACCTGCCCGTCACGCGGTGAAGCCGTAGTCAGTCGTCGTCTTAAGGAGAGCGTATCCGTGACCGAGACCGAACCCATCGACGTACCGCATATACACACCACCATCCCCGTGGGCGAAGGCCCCTCCGCGGTGGCCCTCACTCCGGACGGCAGCCGGGCGTACGTGGCGAACTACGGCAGGTGGGCGACCGACGCCCCCGGTGACACGGTGTCGGTCATCGACACCGCCACCGCCGAGGTCATCGACACCGTCGTGGTGGGCGTCGGCCCATCCGGTCTGGCGATCCTGCCCGACGGCTCCCGCGTCTACGTCGTCAACTACGGGTCGGGCAAGGAGCCGGGCAACACGGTTTCGGTCATCGACACCGCCTCGAACAAGGTCACCGCCACCATCGAGGTCGGCAACTCCCCGGACGGGGTGGCGGTCACGCCGGACGGCTCGCGGGTCTACGTGTCGGAACTCGGCTCCGAGGCCAACCTGGGCAACACCGTGTCGGTCATCGACACCGCCACCGACTCGATAACCGAAACCGTCACCGTGGGCAGGGGCCCCGGTGCGGTGGCGATCGACGACGACGGCGGCCACGCCTACGTCGTGAATTACGGCGAGGAATCCGAGACCGACGGCACCGTCTCGGTCATCGACATCGCGAAGAACACGGTGACCGCGTCCGTCACCGTGGGCAAGGCTCCCGGCGCGGTCGCCATCACCCCGGACGGCGCCTATGCGTACGTCGCCGACCACGGCTTGTTCAGCGACCCCGGGGACACCGTTTCGGTGATCGACACCCGTACGCGGTCCGTGGTGTCCGTCATCGAGGTCGGTGTCGGCCCCGGCGGGGTGGCGATCGCTCCCGACGGATCCCGGGCCTACATCCTCAACATGGGCGGCAACAGCGCTCCCGGCAGGACCATGAGTGTGATCGACACCGCGACAAGGTCGGTCATCACCACGGTTCCCGTCCAGCGCACGCCCGCCGGCATGGCCGTCTCCCCCGAGGGGCGCTGGGCCTACATCGCGAACTACGGCGCCAACACCGTGTCCGTGGTCGACCTCGATGAACTCTGATCGGCTCGGAAGGACTTCTCCATGGCACAGGAGTCGTGGACCTGTCGGCGTCGCGGTCGGACAAGGTGAGGGAAAATCCCATGGTTGAGCACGTCGATGTCCTCGTCATCGGGGCCGGCCTGTCCGGGATCGGGGCCGCGTGTCACCTGCGCCGCGAATGCCCGGAGCGCACTCTGGCGATCCTGGAGAGCCGGGACGCGGTCGGCGGAACGTGGGATCTGTTCCGCTACCCGGGCGTGCGGTCCGACTCGGACATGCACACGCTGGGGTACCGGATGCGCCCGTGGACAGATCCGAAAGCGATCGCCGACGGCCAGAGCATCCTGTCCTATATCCGGGAGACGGCCCGGGAGTACGGTCTGCAGGAAGCGATCCGGTTCCGGCACCGCGTGGTGAGCGCCGACTGGGACGAGGAACAGGCCCGCTGGACCGTTCACGTGGAGCGTGGCGGAGACGCCGGCGCCGCCGAAGCGGTGACGATGACATGCTCCTTCCTCCACGTGTGCGCCGGTTACTACCGCTACGACGAGGGCCACCGCCCGCGGTTCCCGGATGTCGAGCGGTTCGAGGGCGTGATCGCGCACCCCCAGCATTGGCCGGAGGAGCTCGACTTCACCGGCCGGCGGGTCGTCGTCATCGGCAGCGGCGCCACGGCTGTCACCCTCGTGCCCGCGATGGCCGAGAAGGCCGCGCACGTGACGATGTTGCAGCGCTCACCCAGCTATGTCATGTCGCTGCCGACCCGGGACGCCATCGCCGGCGCGCTGCGCCGGGTGTTGCCCGAGCGCACCGCGCTCGCCGCCGTACGGTGGAAGAACGCGATGCTGGCGCTCGGCTTCTACCAGTTCAGCCGGAAGCGCCCGGAGAAGGTCAAGGCGATGCTACGCAAAGGCGCCGCCAGGCAACTCCCGGCCGGCTATGACGTCGAGACCCACTTCGTACCGGACTACAACCCCTGGGACCAGCGGGTGTGTTATGTCCCCGACGGGGACCTGTTCCAGGCCATCAGCTCCGGCCGGGCCTCGGTGGTGACCGATCACATCGAGTCGTTCACCCCAGGCGGGATCCGGCTGCGGTCGGGCGAGGAACTCCCGGCGGACGTGGTCGTCACAGCGACCGGACTGAACATGCTCGCCCTCGGCGGCATCCGCCTCACCGTGGCCGGCCGGCCCGTCGATCCCGGCGCGACGGTCGCCTACAAGGGCATGATGCTGTCCGGCGTACCGAACCTCGCCTGGACGCTGGGTTACACCAACAGCTCGTGGACGCTCAAGACCGATCTCGTCTCCCAGTACGTGTGCCGGCTTCTGAACCACATGGCCGCCCGCGGACACACCGTGGTCGAGCCGCTGTCCCCGCCCGCGGAAGAACCCGTGCTGCCGATCATGGATCTGAAGTCCGGCTATGTCCTGCGGGGCGCGGACGCGATGCCCAAGCGGGGGCTTCGCGCGCCGTGGAACCTGGAGCAGAACTACCGGCAGGACGTGCGGCTGCTCCGCCGCGGGCCGGTCGACGACGGCGTCAGGTTCGCCTCGGCGGCGGCCGCCCCCTCCGGTGCCAGCGAGACGTCGGCGGAGGCCGTGCCGGAAGAGCGTCCCTGACCGTCCCCCGCCCACCGGCGCCACATCGCGAAGGCCCGCCGAGCACCTGGGTGGCGCTTTCTAAGGGTCGTCGCAACACGTGGTCGTGTTGATCGAGCCGCGAGCAGTTTATGCAGGCGCTCGACTGGGGTTTCCCAGTCGAGCGTTTTGCGTGGACGGCCGTTGAGTTCGGCGGCGACGGTGTCCAGGTCTTCACGCGTGTGGACGGACAGGTCAGTGCCCTTGGGAAAGTACTGCCGCAGCAGTCCGTTCGTGTTCTCGTTCGAGCCGCGTTGCCAGGGGCTGGCCGGGTCACAGAAGTAGACCGGGATGTCGGTCGCGACGGTGAACTCGCCGTGCCGTCCCATCTCGCTGCCCTGGTCCCAGGTCAGGGACCGCTTCAGATGGGCCGGCAGCGTCTGGACCATCCCGACCAGGGCGTCGCGGACCAACTCGGTGCCCCGGCCGTTCGGCAGGTGCAGCAGCAGGACGTAGCGGGTGGAGCGTTCGACGAGGGTGCCGATGGCAGAGGCGCCGTCCTTGCCGATGATCAGGTCACCCTCCCAGTGGCCGGGCACCGCCCGGTCCTCCGCCTCCGCGGGGCGTTCGCTGATCATCACCATGGGCTCGCGGAAGCGGGGCTGACGTTGCTGAGCCTGCCGCCGGGGCTTGCGCCGGGCACGGCCGGTGCGCAGCGCCTTGGCGAGGTCGCGGCGTAGTTCGCCCCGGCCCTGGACGTAGAGGGCCTGGTAGACGGTCTCGTGGACCACGTGCATCTCCGGCCGGTCGGGGAAGCGGATGCGCAGGGCCTGGCAGATCTACTCAGGGCTCCACCGTAGGTCCAGACGGTCTTGGACGAAGGCACGCAGTTCGGGGTTCTGGCCGATCTTCGCGGGCTTGGGGCGGGGGCGTCGCGCATCGGCCCGGGCCTGGGCAGCGTGCGGACGGTAGTGCCACTGGCCGCGGGTCCCCATGGTCCGGTTCCGGCGTATCTCCCTGCTGATGGTGGATGGGCTGCGGCCGAGTTCAGCGGCGATCGCCCGGATCGGGGCCTTCTCCCGCAGCCGGTCGGCGATGTAGATCCGGTCGTCGTCGCGCAGGTACCGGGACGCGCCAGAAGGCGGCACCGTCGGCCGGACCGGAGGTGCCGCCTTCTGCTTGCGGTCGGCGCTGCGCCCGTTGCGCCATCGTCGGCCGGTCTTCGCGTTGATGCCGACGATCTGACATGCCTTGCTGTTGCTCAGGCCCTGCTGCATGAGCTGGAAGTATGCCTCCCGCTCACGCAGCAGCCTCTGGCGTCCCTGAGCTACGGTCCGCAACTCCCGGATCTTGAAGTCCATCGCATCCCCTGAACTGGGGTGTTGCGACGACCACTAGAACGCAAGGGTGCTCGGCAGGCCTTCGCGATGTCCTGCTCGAAGAGAGCCTGCCGCACACCTGTGGGCGCAACAGCGGGACCTGGTCGGACGGCGATGCGGGGTTGCCGGCCGGGACCGGCAACCCCGCCTCGCGCCCGGAGAAACGCTACGGGGTGGTGAAGCCGGCGTCGATCGGCAGCGCGATACCCGTGACGTAGCGCGCCTCGTCCGAGACCAGCCAGGCGACCGCGCCGCTGACGTCGCTGGAGTCCAGCATCGTCACGTCGAGGATGTGCCCGACCTCGGCGCCGGTCGTCGGCGGCTTGGTGTGCACCGCCTTGATCGCGTCGTTGACGAGCAGCGGGGTGCGGACGCCGGTGGTGTGGATCGAGTTGACGCGGATGTTGTGCGGGCCGAGCCACCGGGTCCACGCCCGGGACAGGCCGAGCAGCGCGTGCTTGGCGGCGACGTAGCCTTCGGCGCCACCGGTCGTGCTGCCGATCTTGCCGCTCAGGCCCATCACCGAGCTGATGACGACGACGGAGCCGCCCTTGCCGTACTCGATCATCTTCGGCGCCGCGGCGTGCACGGTGTTCCACGCGCCGATCGTGTTGATCTCAAGCTGGTCCCGGAACGCCTGCTCGTTGCTCGTCGACGGATGCGCCATGCCCACCCCCGCGTTGGTGATGAGGATGTCCAGGCTGCCCAGCTCCGCGGTGCCGCGTTCGACGGCCGCCCGCAGCGCCTCCGCGTCGCGCGTGTCGGCCTGCGCCGCCACGGCCCGGCGCCCGAGCTTCTCCACCTGGGCGACCGTCTCGGCGAGGTCGTCCTCGGAGGCGAGGGAGTAGGCCAAGGTGTCGATGTTCTGGCAGATGTCCACCAGGATCAGGTCGGCGCCTTCCTCGGCCAGCCGCAGGGCATGGCTACGGCCCTGTCCGCGCGCCGCGCCCGTGATCATGGCCACCTTGCCCTCGAGTCGTCCGGTCATGTGTTGTCCACTCCATTTCTCATACGTTCCTCGTAACCGCCGGGTGCCGTCCACCCGGACCCCGGCGGCGGTCAGGCCGGCTGGTCGACATAGATCGACTTCAGGACCTGGTAGGCGGCGAGTCCTTCCGGGCCCAGCTCGTAGCCGAGCCCGCTCGCCTTCCGGCCGCCGAGCGGCGCGACCGGATCGTTGGCATAACCGTTCACCCCGATCGAGCCGGTCCGTACCCGACGGGCGAGGGCCAGGCCACGCTCGGCGTCGGAGGTCCACACCGAACCGCCGAGGCCGTAGTCGCTGTCGTTGGCGATCGCCACCGCTTCGTCCTCGTCGGCGTACGGAATGATCGAAAGAACCGGTCCGAAGATCTCCTCCTGGGCGATCGCGGACTTGTTGTCCACATCGGCGAACACGGTCGCGTCGACGTACCAGCCGCGGTCCGCCCACGAAGGGCGGCCGCCGCCGGTGGTGAGACGGGCACCGTCGCTGATGCCTTTGGCGATGTAGGACTCGACCCGGTCCCGCTGCCGGGCGGACACCAGGGGGCCCAGTTGGGTCGCCGGTTCGAGCGGGTCGCCCACCACGAGCGTGCGCGCCATCTCGGTGACGGCGTCGACCACGTCGGCGTACCGGGCGCGGGGTGCCAGGATCCTGGTGCCGAGCCAGCAGATCTGGCCGTTGTTGACCAAGGTGGCCTGGAAGAACCGGTCCATCATGCCGGTGAGGTCGGCGTCCTCCAGCACGACCGCGGCGGACTTCCCGCCCAGCTCCACCGAGACGGGCCGCAGCAGCCGGCCGCAGGTCTCCGCGACCGTCCGGCCGACGGCGGTCGAGCCGGTGAACGACACCTTGTCCACGCCGGGATGGCCGACCAGATGGCGGCCGGTCTCCGGTCCGCCGGGGACCACGTTGATCAGCCCGGCCGGCAGGGAGGCCGCCACGGCGGCCTCCGCCATGTGGAACGCGTCGAGCACCGTCTCCGGGGACGGCTTCAGCACCACCGAGCACCCCGCCGCCAGGGCCGGGGCGATCTTCATGAAGGTGACCCCCTGTGGCACGTTCCACGGGACGACCGCCGCGACCACGCCCACCGGCTCGGCGACGACGATCGCCTGGCCGCCGAGCATGCCGGCCCGGTGGTCATCGCTTTCTGCTCCGGCGGCCAGCGCAGCGTAATAACGCAGCAGCAACGGTGGTGCCGAACTCTCCAGAACGCCGGACAGGCTGATTGGCATGCCGTTCTGCAGGCTGACCCGCCGGGCGATCTCGGGGCCGTGGTCCTGCAGGGCTGCCGCGAACCGGCCCAGCGCCTCGGCTCGGGCCTTCGGCGTCCAGTGCCGCCACCCGGCCGGGTCGTCGAAGGCGGCGCGGGCCGCGGCGACGGCCGCGTCCACATCCGCCGGGTGCGCCTCCGGCACGCTTCCGACGAGCTCTTCCGCGCCCGCGGCGTGCACCTGGATGCGGTGCTCCGTCTTCGGCGCGACCCACTCACCGCCGATGTAGAAGTCGTTGTAGTGGATTGCCATGCGGCCTCGCCTGTCCTCGCGTGTCCTCGATTGGGAAGGGCCATCCGGTGTGCGCGCCGGGAGGGCCGGGTCACTGATGCGTGAGCACCACCTTGACCGCGTCCCCGCGCGTCTGCGTCAGGACCGCCTCGTTGATGTCGGCGAACGGCACCGTGGTGACCATGCGGTCGATCGGGAACCGGCCCTGGAGATACCGGTCGAGCAGCCAGGGGATGAACGTGTGCGGGTCGCTGTCGCCCTCGACGGACCCGGCCACCGTCAGCCCGAGGATCTGGCTCAGGCCGAGGCTCAGCGGCAGTACGGCGGTCGGGTCCGACGGGACGCCGAGCAGGGCGATGGCGCCGCGCTTGGCCATGGCCTGCACGACCTCGCCGAGCACCGCCGGCTTGGCGGTCGTGTCCACCGCGTACCGGACGCCCCGCGGCACGATCTCGCGGATCTGCTCATGGAGCTTCCCGGCCACCGGGTCGAGGCCATGGGTCGCGCCGAGGTCCTTCGCGGCCAGCCGCCGCGACTCCAGCGGTTCCGCCACGACGATGGTCTGCGCACCGGCGAGCACGGCGGCCATCACGGCGCTCAGACCGACCGAGCCGGCCCCGAGGATCAGCACCGAGCCACCCGGCTGGACGTTGAGCGACCTCAGCACCGCCCCGGCCCCGGTCTGGATGCCGCAGCCCAGCGGCGCGGCCAGCGCCAGCGGCACCTCGGTGGGGATCTTCACCACGGACCTGGCGCCGGCCACGGCGTGCGAGGCGAAACTCGACTGGCCGAGGAAGTTCGAGCCGAGCGGCTCGCCGTCCAGGCTCAGCGTCCCGCTGCCGTCGAGGCGCGAGCCGACGAAGTTCCGGGCGATGAAGGTGTCGCAGTAGGAGGGCACGCCGTCACGGCAGTTGCCGCACTCGCCGCAACTGTCGAACGAAAGGCATACGTGGTCGCCGACCGCGAGGCCGGACACGCCGGCCCCCACGGAGCGCACGATGCCGCTCCCCTCGTGGCCCAGGACGCCGGGCAACGGAAAGGGCGTGTGCCCGTGCTGGACCGCCACGTCGGTGTGGCACAGGCCGGAGCCGTGCAGCTCGACCAGCACCTCGTCCCGGCCCGGGTCGACGATCTCGACCTCCTTGAGGACGAACGGGGACCCGACCCGGTCGAGCACTGCTGCGGTGATGTTCATGTCGTGGGGGCTCCTCCTGCGGCTTCGAGCGCGATGCGGACGAGGTCGTCGGCGTCGGCGGTCATCAGGTCGGTCTCGTCGCCGGTCTCGTCGTCCTCGGGCGCTGCCGCAGGGCCCAGGTCGTCGTCGGCCAGGGCCAGTACGGCATCGAGCAGGCCGGCGTCCCGGAGCTTGATCAGCGGAACGGAGAGCAGCTTGCGGCGGATCTCCTCGTCGGCGTCCCCGGACGGCCCGCCCACCATGCTCTCCAGCAGGTCGGCGAGTTTGACGGGGTTGGGATAGTCGAAGACGAGCGTCGCGGGCAGGGTGAGGCCGGTCATCGTCTGCAGCCCGTTGCGCAGCTCGACGGCGGTCAGCGAATCGAACCCGGCGTCCCGGAAGGCCGTCTCGGGGTCCAGCTCGTCGCCGCTGCTGTGGCCCAGCACGGCGGCGGCGTGCTCCTGGACCAAGGCGAGGAGGTGTTCGCGCCGCTCGTCCGCCGGCATCGCCGCCACCCGCTCGGCGAACGCGGTGGCCTCGCGGTCGGCCTCGGGCTCGACCACGGCCGGGCCAGCCTCCTGGAGCAGGGCGAACAGCCGACTCGGCCGGGCGAGCGAGAACGCGGGGGCGAACTTCGCCCAGTCCATGTCGGAGACGGTGACCGTGGTCGCGTCGTCCTCCAGGACGCGCTGCATCGCGGCTATGGCCGGTTCCGGCTGCATCGGCAGCACGCCAAGACGCACCAGGTAGTCGTGCTCGCCGGTGTTGGCCGCGGCCATGCCGGCCTCGGCCCAGGTGCCCCAGGCGATAGAGGTGGCGGTACGCCCCCGCGCACGCCGGTACTCCGCCAGGCTGTCCAGGCAGGCGTTGCCCGCCGCGTAGCCACCCTGGCCGCTGCCGCCCCACGACGACGCACCCGAGGAGAACAGCACGAACGCGTCCAGCTCCATACCGGCGGTCAGCTCGTCGAGCAGCAGCGCGCCCTTGACCTTCGCCCCGAGGCTGTCGTGCAGCGTCGCCACCGGAAGCGCCTCGACGGGAAGGGGCCTGTGCAGGACGCCGGCGGTGTGGACCACCGTCCGCAACGGCAGGTCGGCGGGGATACCGGCGAGGACCTGCGTCATCGCCGCCCGGTCGGCGACATCGCCCGCGAGGACGCTCACCTTGGCGCCGGAGGATTCCAGTTCGGCCTGAAGCCCGGCCGCGCCCGGGGCGTCCGGGCCGCGGCGGGACATCAGCACCACGTGCTCCGCGCCGCGCTCGACCAGCCACCGGGCCACGTACCCGCCAAGACCGCCGGTGCCGCCGGTGACCAGTGCCGTACCGCTGGTCCGCCAGGGCTCACCCGTGCCGCGGCCGGGCGCACGCACCAGGCGGCGCGCCAGCACACCGGAGGCGCGCACCGCGAGCTGGTCCTCGCCGTGGCCCCCCACCAGCACGCCCGCCAGCCGCTTGAGGGCCGCCGGGTCGGGGTCCTCGGGCAGGTCGACCAGACCGCCCCACAGGCCGGGCAGCTCCAGGGCCGCGACCCGACCCAGTCCCCAGACGCCGCCCTGCCACACGTCCTTGACCTGCTCACCGGGGCGTGCCGTGATCGCCGCGCGGGTGAGAACCCATAGCGGGACGGTCAGCTCCGAGCCCCGCAGCTCCTGCACCAGCCGCAGCGTCGCCTCCACTCCGGCCTCGTCGGCGGCGGCCAGCGACACCACGCCGGTGCGGTCGGCCCCGGCCGGCGCCAGCTGCTCGGCGTCGGCCGCGTCGGGGGCGAGTACGGTCACATCCGGGCCCAGCGCCTCCAGTACGGCGGTGGCCCAGGGATCGTCGCCTTCGGGGACGATCGCCAGCCAGCGCTGCGGCGCGGCCGGGTCCGGCCGGACGCCGTCGACGGGGACCCACTGCTGGCGGTAGCACCAGTCGTCGGCCACTGCGTCCTGGAGCCGTCGCTCACGCCAGCGCAGCAGGGCCGGGGCCACGTCCGACAGCGCGTCGTCCGCGACACCGAGCGAGCGGGCCAGCTGTCCGGCGCCGCCCTCGACCGACTCCCAGAACAGGGCGTCCACCGGGTCGCGGCCGGTCGCCCGCTCCGGCGCCGCCTGCGGCCAGTAGCGGCGGCGCCGGAACGCGTACGTCGGCAGGTCCACCCGCCGCGTCCCGCGCCCGGCGAACAGCCCGTCCCAGTCGACGGGCACGCCCCGCACGAACAGCTGCGCCAGGGCGTGCAGCAGGACCGGCCGGCCGGTGCGGTCGCCGCGCTGGAGGGCCACCGCGGTGGCCTGGGACAGGCCGTTGAGTTCCACCAGACGGGACAGGACCGCGTCCGGGCCGGCCTCCACGAAGGTGTCCACCCCGCGCTCGGCCAGCCAGCGCAGCCCGTCGGCGAACCGGACCGTGGAGCGGACCTGCTCCACCCAGTACTTCGGGTGCGCCATGTCCGCCGGCGCGCCGGTCATGTTCGACACGACGGGGATCGCCGTCTCGGCGAAGGTCAGCTGCTCCAGCTCCGCCGCGAAGTCGTCGAGCATCGGGTCCATCAGAGCGGAGTGGAAGGCGTGCGACACCCGCAGCCGCCGGGTCCGCCGGCCCAGCGCGGCGAAGTGCTCCGCCACCGCGGTCACGGCGTCCTCGGGACCCGCGACGACCACCGACTCGGCGGCGTTGACCGCCGCGATCGACACACCGTCGGCGAGCCGGGCGGTCACCTCCTCCTCGGTCGCGGCGACGGCGGCCATCGCCCCGCCGGCCGGCAGCGCCTCCATGAGCCGGGCCCTGGCGGCGACCAGCCGACACGCGTCCGGCAGCGAGAACACCCCGGCCACGTGGGCGGCGGCGACCTCACCGATCGAGTGCCCGAGCAGGTAGTCCGGCTCGATGCCCCAGGACCGTAGCACCCGGAACAGCGCGACCTCGATCGCGAACAGCGCGGGTTGCGTCCATCCGGTCCGGTCGAGCAGTTCCCGGTCCTCGCCCCACAGCACGTCCCGCAACCGGCCGTCGAGATGCCGGTCGAGTTCGTCGGCCACCTCGTCGAAAGCGGCGGCGAACACCGGCGACTGCTCGTGCAGCAGGCGACCCATGCCGAGCCGCTGCGCGCCCTGACCGGTGAACAGCACCGCCGTCCCGCGGCGGGTACGGGCCACACCGTCGACCACGTCGGCGGCCGGTTCCCCGGCGGCGAGCGCTCGCAGACCGGCGGTGAGTCCGTCGCGGCCCGCGCCGACGACGACCGCCCGGTGCTCGAACAGCGACCGGGTGCTCAGCAGCGCACGGCCCACCTCGGCATCGGTGAGCCCGGGGTCGGCCTGCACGCGCTCCAGCAGCCGCCCGGCCTGCGCGGCCAGCGCCTGCGCGGACCGGCCCGAGACCACCCACACCGTCTCGGCGACGGCGTCGCCGCCGGCGGCAGCGCCGGTCTCGGGCTCGGGCTCGGTGCCGAGGTCAGGCGCGGCCTCCAGGATGACGTGCGCGTTGGTGCCGGAGATGCCGAAGGAGGAGACGCCCGCGCGGCGCGGGTGCCCGGTCTCGGGCCAGGGCTGCTCCTCGGTCAGCAGCCGCACCCGGCCCTGGCTCCAGTCCACGTGCGAGGTCGGCTGGTCCGCGTACAGGGTGCGGGGCAGCACACCGTGCCGCATCGCGTGCACCATCTTGATCGCCCCGGCGACGCCCGCGGCAGCCTGGGTGTGCCCGATGTTGGACTTCACCGTGCCCAGCCACAGCGGCTGGTCCTCGGGGCGGCCCTGGCCGTAGGTCGACAGCAGCGCGTGCGCCTCGATCGGGTCGCCCAGGGTGGTGCCGGTGCCGTGGGCCTCCACGGCGTCGATGTCGGTGGGGGCGAGCCCGGCCGCGGCCAGGGCCTGCCGGATGACCCGCTGCTGGGACGGACCGTTCGGCGCCGTCAGGCCGTTGGAGGCGCCGTCCTGGTTGATCGCGCTGGACCGCATGACCGCCAGTACGCGGTGACCGTTGCGGCGGGCGTCCGAGAGACGCTCCAGCACCACGATGCCGATGCCCTCGCCGAACCCGGTACCGTCGGCCGACTCGGCGAACGCCTTGCACCGGCCGTCGCCCGCGAGACCGCCCTGGCGGCTGAACTCGACGAACGTGCCGGGGTCCGCCAGTACGGTGACACCGCCCGCCAGCGCCAGGGAGCTCTCGCCCGCGCGCAGGGACTGCCCGGCCAGGTGCATGGCGACCAGCGACGACGAGCAGGCGGTGTCGACGGTGACCGCCGGGCCCTCCAGACCGAGGACGTACGACACCCGGCCGGAGAGCACGCTCTGCGCGCCACCGGTCATCGCCTGGGCCTGCGCGTCGCCCGCCCGGGCGACGAGGTCGCCGTAGCTGGAGTGGTAGCTGCCGACGAACACCCCGGCCGGGGTTCCGCCGAGGACTGTCGGGTCGATCCCGGCGTGTTCGAGCGCCTCCCAGACGACTTCCAGCAGAAGCCGCTGCTGCGGGTCCATGGCCAGGGCTTCCCGCGGGGAGATGCCGAAGAACCCGGCGTCGAAGTCCGCGGCGGCGGTCAGGAAGCCGCCCTCGCGGGCCACTGCCGTGTTCGGACGGCTGCCCGTCGGGTCGTACAGGCCGTCCACGTCCCAGCCGCGGTCCGCCGGGAACGGCGTCATCGCGTCGGTACCGGTGGTGACCAGGTTCCACAGGTCGTCCGGGCTCTCCACGCCGCCCGGGTAGCGGCAGGCCATGCCGACGACCACGATCGGGTCGTCGGCCACCGACACCAGCGCGGGCAGCTCCTGCCGGGTCGCGGACTCGGTGGCTGACTCGGTGGCGTCGCCGGACTGCTCGGCCAGGTAGCCCGCCAGCCGGATCGCGTTCGGATAGTCGAAGACCAGCGTGGCCGGCAGCGACAGCCCGGTCGCGGTCTGGAGCCGGTTGCGCAGCTCGACGGCGGTCAACGAGTCGAAACCGGCCTCCCGGAACGCCAGACCGGGGTCGACCTGCTCGCCGCTCTGGTGGCCGAGGACGACGGCCACGTGGTCGCGTACCAGAGCGAGCAGGTGCTGGTCGCGCTGCTGGGCGGTGAGCCCGGCCAGCTGCTGGGCGAATCCGCCGGACTGCCGCCGGTTACCGGCCACCGCCCGCCGCGGCCTGGCGCCGACCAGCGTCCTGAGCATGACCGGCAGGTCGGCCTGGCCCCGCAGGACCGCGGTGTCGATCCGGGCGAGACCCACCAGCGCCACGTCGGCGGCGGTCGCCTGGTCGAACAGCCGCATGCCCTGGGCCACCGACAACGCCGGTATGCCCGAACGCTCCAGCCGGCGCATGTCGGCTTCCGACAGGGTGCCGGTCAGGCCGACCTCGGGGGTCCACGGGCCCCAGGCCATCGACACACCGGGCAGACCCTCGTGCCGACGCTGCGCGATCAGCGCGTCGAGGAACACGTTCCCGGCCGCGTAGTTGCCCTGCCCCGGAGCGCCCAGCAAGCCGGACATCGAGGAGAACACCGCGAAGAGCGACAGGTCCATATCCCGGGTCAGCTCGTGCAGATGCCAGGCGGCATCCACCTTCGGCGCCAGCACCGGACCCAACCGGTCGGCGGTCAGCGACGAGATCAGCCCGTCGTCGACCACGCCCGCGGTGTGCACCACACCCGTCAACCGGTGCTCGGCCGGTATCTCCGCCAGCACTGCGGCCAGAGCGTCACGGTCGCTGACATCGCACGCGGCGACCGTGACCCGGGCGCCCTGCCCGGACAGCTCGGCCACCAGTTCCCCGGCCCCCGGCGCCGCCGACCCACGCCGCGACACCAGCACCAGATCCCGCACGCCATGAGCCGTGACCAGGTGCCTGGCCACCTCGCCGCCCAGCCCACCGGTACCGCCGGTGACCAGCACCGTGCCCGCGTCCACGAGCCGCTGCCGCACCGTCAGCACCAACTTGCCGACATGCCGCGCCTGGCTCATGTACCGGAACGCCTCCGGCGCCTGCCGCACATCCCACTCGGTGACCGGAAGGGGTTCCAGGGACCCGGTCTCGAAGAGCCGGACCAGCTCGGCGAGCATCTGCTGGGTCCGTTCCGGGCCCGCTTCCACCAGGTCGAAGGAGCGGTAGCGGACGCCGTCGTAGCGGGCGGCCACCTCGTCGCTCTGCCGGAGTTCGGCCTTGCCCATCTCGATGAACCGGCCACCGCCCGGCATCAGCCGCAACGACGCGTCGATGAAATCACCCGTGAGCGAGTTCAGCACGACATCCACACCACGACCACCCGTGGCCCGCGAGAACGCGGCTTCGAAATCCAGCGACCGCGACGACGCCAGATGCCCCTCGTCGAGCCCCCGCGCCCTCAGCAACTCCCGCTTGCCGTCACTGGCGGTCGAAAAGACCTCAGCACCCAAGTGCCTCGCCAGCTGAATCGCGGCCATACCCACACCACCGGCACCCGCATGCACCAGAACCCGCTCACCCGCCCGCAACCCGGCCAGCTCCACCAGCGCGTAATACGCCGTCAAAAACGCCGTCGGCACCGAAGCAGCCGTCACGAACGACCAGCCCGCCGGAACCGGCACCACCAGCCGACGATCACACACCACCAACGAACCGATCCCACCATCGACGAGACCCATCACCCGGTCACCGACCCGCAGATCCGATACCCCAGGACCCACCTCGGCCACCACACCCGCGACATCACTGCCCAGCAGCTCATCCGGATCCGGGTACATCCCCAAGGCGTTGAGCACATCACGGAAGTTCACACCCGCGGCATGGACCCGGATCCGGACCTCCCCGCTGCCGAGCTCCCGACCCCCCTCCGCGAACGGCACAAGACGCAGATTCTCCAAAGTGCCCTTCGCCAGCGAGTCCAGGTGCCAGGCATCCGTCTCCGGCACCGCCAGACCCACGTCCGCCCGCGCCAGCCGGGCGGCGTACAGCCTGCCCGCACGGACCGCCAGCTGAGGCTCGCCGGTGCCACGCGCGACGGCCAGCAGGCCGGCGGTCATCCCGGTCGCGGCGTCGGTGTCGATCAGCGTGATCCGGCCCGGGTTCTCCGCCTGCGCCGAGCGCACCAGACCCCAGGCGGTGGCGGCGGCAAGATCGGCCACCGCCTCCCGAGGGCCGGCGCCGACCGCACCGCGGGTCAGCACCAGCAGCGTCGAGTCGGCGAACCGTTCGTCTCCCAGCCAGGACTGCACCTGCTCCAGGATCCACCGGGCGCACCGGTGCGCCGCCTCCACGACCGGACCGTCCTGGGCCGACACGGCCAGCACCACCGGCCGGCCGGACTCCGGCCGCACTTCGTCCAGACCCTGGTGCACCGGCACACCCGGCAGCCACGGCACCTCGGCGTCCGGGCCCGCCACCACGGGGCCGAGCACCGTGTCGAGGTCGCCGGTCTCCCGGGCCTCGGCGGGCAGCTCGGTCCACTCCACGGCCAGTACGGTCTCGTCCCGGCGCTCGGCGGCGGTCAGCGCCTGCGGCGTCAGCGGGCGCATCACCAGTGAGCCCAGCGACAGCACCGCGCCGCCTGACGGGTCCGTCACCGCGACCGAGAGCGAGTCCGGCCCTGTCCGCGTGAGGCACGCACGTACCCGGGCGGCCCCGGAGGCGTGCAGCACCACGTCGCCGAAGCTGAACGGCAGCCGGCCGTACTCCGTCGGCGCCAGGTCCGCGAAGAGCGAGGCGTGCAGCACCGAGTCCAGCAACGCCGGGTGGATGCCGAACGCCCCGGCCCGGCCCCACTGCTGCTCGGGCAGGTCCACCTCGGCGAAGACCCGGCCGTCCTGGCGCCAGGCCCGGGTCAGGCCCTGGAACGTCGGCCCGTATACGAAACCGCCCTCGGCGGCAATCCGCTCGTATATCCCCTCGGTGACCATGGCTTCCGCGCCGGCCGGCGGCCACACCCCGGCCAGCTCCTCGAACCCGGACACGTCTGCCACCGTCGTGTCCTCGACGACACCGCCGGCATGCCGGAGCCAGGGCTGCTCCCCGCCTCCGTCCGGGCGCGCGTACACGGTGACCGGCCGCCGACCGTCCTCCGACTCGCCCACGACGACCTGGACCTGAACGCCACCACGCTCGGGGAGCACCAGCGGCGCCTCCACGATCAGCTCACTGACCCGGCCGCACCCGACCGCGTCGGCGGCCTGGACCACCAGCTCCACGAAGCCCGTGCCGGGGAAGACCACCGCACCCTGCACGGCGTGGTCGGCCAGCCAGGGCTGCGACCCGGCCGACAACCGCGAGGTGAACACCACCCCGCCGCCCTCGGGCGAGGACAGCACCGCACCCAGCAGCGGATGCTCCACCGCCTCCAGACCCGCGGCCGCCACGTCGGCCGACGCCATGCCGCCCTCGGGCCAGTACCGGCTCCGCTGGAACGCGTACGTGGGCAGATCGACCCGTCGCGGCGACCGCCCAGCGAACAGGCCGTCCCAGACGATGGGCACGCCGTGCACGAACAGCTCGGCCGCGGAGGCCAGCATCCGGACCGGCCCGCCCTCGTTACGGCGCAACGTCCCGGTGACCACCGCTTCGGCGGCAAGGCCGGGGTAATGCGTGTCGAGGGTGTCCTGCAGCGGCATGGTCAGTACCGGATGGGGGCTGATCTCGACGAACACCGAGTACCCGGCCTCCACCAGGGCACGGTTGGCATCCTCGAAAAGCACCGTCTGACGCAGATTGCGATACCAGTAACCGGCATCCAGCTCACCGGTGTCCATCAGCCCAGCCGTCACCGTCGAATACATCGGCACCGAACCCGACACCGGAGTCACGGCAGCCACATCCCTCGCCAGCCGCTGCTCGACCCGCTCGACCACCGCCGAATGCGAGGCATAATCCACCGGCACCCGCCGAGCCTGCACCCCAACACCCTCGCAATGAGCAACAAGCTCATCAAGCGCGAGGGACACACCCGAAACCACCACCGAACCAGGACCATTGACCGCCGCCACCGACAGCCCATCACCCCAGCGGCCGATCAACTCCCGCGCCCGCTCCACCGGCAACGACACCGCGACCATACCGCCGTCCCCCACCAGCACCTCAGCAATCGCCCGACTGCGCAACGCGACAACCCGCGCACCATCGGACAACGACAACCCACCCGCCACCACAGCCGCGGCGATCTCACCCTGCGAGTGACCCACCACCGCCGCGGGCCGGACCCCCAGCGACTGCCAGACACGCGCCAATGACACCATCACCGCCCACAAAGCAGGCTGCACCACATCGACACGCGCCAGCATCTCCCGGTCATCCAGGGCATCCAACAGCGACCAGTCGACAAACTCACCCAACGCATCGCCACACTCAGCAAGCGCATCAGCGAACACCGGATAAGACTTCCGCAGTTCACCCGCCATCCCGACCCACTGCGCACCCTGCCCCGGAAAGACGAACACCACTTGACGACCGGGCCCGGCGAAACCCTCGGCCACGCCGACGGCCGGCTCTCCGGCAGCCAGAGCGCGCAGCCCGGCGGTCAGCTCATCACGGCCGGCACCCACCACCACCGCACGATGATCGAAAAGCGACCGGGACCCCAGCAGCGACCACGCCACATCCGCGGCGTTCAACCCGGATTCCCGCTCCACCCGCTCCAGCAGCCGCCCGGCCTGCCCGGCCACCGCCGCGGCCGACCGGCCCGACACCACCCACGGAACAACACCACCGACGACGCCGGCGCCACTGTCCGAAGCGCCCTGCGCGGCGGGGCCGTCCTCGGCCAGGGAGGCAGCTTCCAGAATCAGGTGCGCATTGGTGCCCGACACCCCGAAGGACGACACCCCGGCCCGGCGCGGATGCCCGGTCTCCGGCCAGGGCTGCTCCTCGGTCAGCAGCCGCACCCGGCCCCGGCCCCAGTCCACGCGGGTGCTCGGCTCGTCCACATGCAAGGTCCGCGGCAGCGTGCCGTACCGCATCGCCTGGACCATCTTGATCACACCCGCGACACCCGCCGCCGCCTGCGAGTGACCGATGTTCGACTTCAACGACCCCAGCCACAGCGGCTGATCCCCGGACCGGCCCTGACCATAGACCGACAACAACGCCTGCGCCTCGATCGGGTCGCCCAGGACCGTGCCCGTGCCGTGCGCCTCGACCACGTCGACCTCGGCCGGAGAGAGCCCGGCGGCCGCCAGCGCCTGCCGGATCACCCGCTGCTGCGACGGACCGTTCGGCGCCGTCAGACCGTTGGAGGCACCGTCCTGGTTCACCGCGCTGGACCGCACCACCGCCAGCACCCGGTGCCCGTTACGGCGAGCATCCGAAAGACGCTCCAGAACGACCACTCCGGCGCCCTCGGACCAGCCCGTCCCGTCAGCGCCCTCCGCGAACGCCTTGCACCGGCCATCAGGCGCCAGGCCGCCCTGCCGGCTGAACTCCACGAACCCGGCCGGGCTCACCGCCACGGTCACCCCGCCGGCCAGGGCGAGGGAGCACTCCCCAGACCGCAGCGCCTGACCCGCCCAGTGCATCGCCACCAGCGACGACGAACACGCCGTGTCCACCGTCACCGCCGGGCCTTCAAGACCGAGGGTGTAGGACAGCCGGCCCGAGATGACACTCAGCAGTCCGCTGGTTATCCGGTGGCTCTCGGTCTCGGGCAGGCCCTCGATCGCCTCCAGATAGCCCGACGAAGCCGCTCCGACGAAGACGCCGGTGGCCGTACCGGTCAGGGAAGCCGGATCGATCCCGGCGTGCTCGAGGGCCTCCCAGGACACCTCCAGCATCAGCCGCTGCTGCGGATCCATCGCCAGCGCCTCGCGCGGGGATACCCCGAAGAACCCGGCGTCGAAGTCTGCCACCGACTCGACGAAGCCGCCTTCGCGGGTGGACGTCGTGCCGGGCGCGCCCTCCGGGTCGTACAGCGCGTCGACATCCCAGCCGCGGTCGGCGGGGAAGAGCGACACCGCGTCGGTGCCCGAGGCGACGAGCTCCCACAGGTCGTCCGGGCCCGCCACCCCGCCCGGGTAACGGCATGCCATGCCCACGATCGCGAGCGGCTCGTCCCGCTTGGCCTTGATCTCGTTCAGCTGCCGCTGCGCCTCGCGCGAGTTCGCCACGGCCGTCTTGAGATAGGAACGCAGCTTGTCTTCAGTGGCCATTGAAGGAAAGTCCTCGCAGTATTCGTTGTCACTCGTGGTCGGCAGTCGACGAAGAATCGGACATCCAACTGGTCTCCTGGTCGACCATGGAGAACAGTTCGTCGTCGGAGGCGGCGTCGATGTCGTCCCGCTGCGCGGCGGGCGAGCTGTCGTATCCGTTGGTTCCCTCGGCGGTCGCGAGCACCTGCCGCAGCATCGCTTCCAGGTCGTCGCGGACCGCCGGGTCGGCGGCGAACGCCTGCAACCGCTCCTTGAGCTCCTGCAGCCCGGCCGCCACGGCCTCGTCGCCGCCCAGTTCCTCGGCCAGGTGGTCGACGAGCTTGTTGGGGCTGGGGTAGTCGAAGACGAGCGTCGCGGGGAGCGCGAGGCCGGTGATCTTCTGTAGCCGGTTGCGCAGTTCGACCGCGGCGAGCGAGTCGAAGCCGGCGTCACGGAACGCCTGGGCGGGGTCGACGTCCTTGGCGCTGTCGTGGCCCAGGACGGCCGCGGTGTGCTCCCGGACCAGGGTCATCAGGTGTTCGCGCCGCTCCTCGGCGGGCAGTGCCGCCATACGGTGGGCAAGCTCCGGGCCCTCGTCCTCACCGGCTGCCTCCGGAGCCGGCGCGGCCTCGGGGAGCAGGGCGAAGAGGTTGCTGGGCCGCGCCAGGGTGAACGCCGGGGCGAACGTGCCCCAGTCCATGTCGGTGACGGTGACGGTGGTCTCGTCGTCCTCGACGACCCGCTGCAACGCGGTGACGGCGAGGTCGGGCGCCATGGCCGAGACGCCGAGGCGCTGGAGGCCATGGCCCTCGGAGCTGTCCGCGGCCATCCCGGCCTCGGCCCAGGTGCCCCAGGCCACCGACGTGGCGGTACGACCGAGCGCCCGCCGGTACTCGGCCAGGCTGTCCAGGCAGGCGTTGCCCGCCGCGTATCCGCCCTGGCCGCTGCCTCCCCACGACGCCGCGCCCGAGGAGAACAACACGAACGCGTCCAGCTCCAGGTCGGCGGTCAGCTCGTCAAGGAGCAGCGCGCCGCCGGCCTTGACCCGCAGCTCGCCCGCCAGTTGGTCGGGGGTCATGGACTCCACGGGAGTGAACGCGTTGCCCACACCCGCGGCATGCACCACCGTCCGCAGCGGCAGGTCGGCCGGTACACCGGCGAGGGCTTCGGTCATCACCGACCGGTCGGCCACGTCGCCGGCGAGCATGGTCACGCGTGCCCCCGCGTCTTCGAGTTCGGCCCGCAGGTCCACCGTACCGGGGGCCTCGGCGCCCCGGCGTGACAGCAGCACCACATGCTCGGCGCCCCGGTCCACCAGCCACCGGGCCACGTACCCGCCGATGCCGCCGGTGCCGCCGGTGATGAGCGCCGTGCCGCTCGTACGCCACGGCTCCCCGGCACCGTCCCGGCCGGTCGCGTGCACCAGCCGGCGGGCGAGGACGCCCGACGAGCGGATCGCGAGCTGGTCCTCGCCGTGGTCCGCGGACAGCACACCGGACAGGTGAGCGGTCACGGTCTGGTCGAGATCCTCGGGGAGGTCGACGAGGCCGCCCCACAGGCCGGGCAGCTCCAGTGCCGCGACCCGGCCGAGGCCCCACACCCCGCCGTGCCAGACGCCGTCGACCTGATCGCCCGGCCTGGCCGCGACCGCCCGGCGGGTGAGCACCCACAGCGGTGCGGCCAGCTCGGACTCGCGCACCGCCTGGACCAGGCGCAGCGTCGCCGCGATCCCGGCCTCCTCGGCGGGCGGCAGCCACACCACGGCGGTGCAGCCGACGCCCTCGGCGGCCACCCGGTCGGTGTCCGCCGCGTCGGCCTCCAGCACCGTGATGTCCGTGCCGAGCGCGGCCACGACAGCGGAGACCCAGGGGTCGTCGCCGGTGGGCACGATCACCAGTCGGCGGCCCGCCGTGGCGTCCTGCGGAATGCCGTCGACGGGGACCCACCGCTGGCGGTAGCGCCAGTGGTCGGCCGTCATCTCGCGGCGGCGGCGCTCGCGCCAGTCCAGCAGGGCCGGGGCGACGCCTGAGACCACGTCGTCGTCGACACCCAGCGACCGGGCCAGTTGCCCGCCCTCGACGGACTCCCAGAACATGGCGTCCAGCGGGTCACGGCTCGTCACCTGCTCGGACTCCGCGACGGCCGCAGGCCAGTACCGGCGCCGCTGGAACGCGTAGGTCGGCAGGTCCACCCGGCCGGGCTTCCGTCCGCCGAACAGCTCGTCCCAGACGACCGGCACGCCCCGCACGAACAGGTCACCGGCAGCCACCAGCGCGGTCCGCAAGCCGTCGCGGTCCTTGCGCATCAACGCCACGGCCACCGCGCCGGCGGCATCCGTCCGCGCCAGACCGGCCACGACCCCGTCCGGGCCCGCATCGACGAAGGTGTCCACACCCTGCCCGGCCAGCCACGCCAGCCCATCAGCGAAACGCACCGCCGACCGCACCTGCCGCGCCCAGTACCCCGGCGACGACATGTCCGCAGGCTCACCCGTCAGGTTCGACACCACCGGGATCTGCGGCAGGGAGAAGGACACATCCGCGATCTCCGCCATGAAATCGTCCAGCATCGGCTCCATCAGCACCGAGTGGAACGCGTGCGAGACCCGCAGCCGGGTCGTCTTCACACCCTGCGCCGTGAAGTGCTCCCCGACCTCCATGACAGCGGCCCTGGCACCGGAAACCACCACCGACCCCGGCGCGTTGACCGCCGCGATCGACACGTCCTCGGACAGGTAGGGCAGCACCTCCTCCTCGGGCGCGGCGATGGCCACCATCGCACCACCCGCCGGAAGAGCCTGCATCAGCCGGGCACGCGCAACCACCAGCCGACAGGCGTCCACCAGCTCGAAGACCCCTGCCACATGGGCGGCGGCCACCTCACCGATCGAGTGCCCCAACAGGTAGTCCGGGACCACGCCGAAGGACTGAAGCAGGCGGAACAGCGCCACCTCGACCGCGAACAGCGCGGGCTGCGCCCACCCCGTCGCGTTCAGCACCTCGGCATCCTCACCCCAGATCACATCCCGCAGCGGGGACTCCAGGTGCCGGTCAAGCTCCGCCACCACCTCGTCAAAGGCCGCCGCGAACACCCCCGACTCCCCATACAACCGGCGCCCCATGCCCAGCCGCTGCGCACCCTGACCAGCGAACAGCACCGCCACCCGGCCACCCGGCCGGGCCACCCCCTCCACCGCGTTCGCCACCGGCTCCCCAGCAGCCACCGCCCGCAGACCAGCCCTCAACTCGTCACGATCAGCACCCACGACCACCGCACGATGGTCGAACAGCGAACGAGACAACAACGCCGCACCCACACCCACCGGGTCCAGCGACTCCACCGCCGACACCAGACGCTCGGCCTGCCCCCGCAGCGCCTGCTCAGAACGGGCCGACACCACCCACACCGACCCCCCATCGCCCCCGGCTTCAACCTCGGGCTCGACGGCAGGCACGGCCTCCAGAATCACATGCGCGTTCGTCCCCGAGATACCGAACGAGGAGACACCCGCACGCCGCGGACGCCCCGTCTCCGGCCAGGGCTGCTCCTGGGTCAGCAGCCGTACCCGGCCCTGGCTCCAGTCGACATGTGTGCTCGGCTCGTCCACATGCAGCGTCCGCGGCAGCACACCGTGCCGCATCGCCAGCACCATCTTGATCACACCCGCGACACCGGCCGCCGCTTGCGTGTGGCCCAGGTTCGACTTGATCGCGCCGAGAAACAGCGGCCGGTCCTCCGGACGGTCCTGACCGTAGGTGGCCAGCACCGCCTGCGCCTCGATCGGGTCGCCCAGGGTGGTACCGGTGCCGTGCGCCTCTACGGCGTCCACGTCGGTGGGTGACAGACCCGCGGCGGCCAGGGCCTGCCGGATCACCCGCTGCTGCGACGGACCGTTCGGCGCCGTCAACCCGTTGGAGGCGCCGTCCTGGTTGACCGCGCTGGACCGCATGACCGCCAGTACGCGGTGACCGTTGCGGCGGGCGTCCGAGAGACGTTCCAGCACCATGATGCCGGCGCCCTCGGACCAGCCCGTGCCGTCGGCCGACTCGGCGAACGCCTTGCAGCGGCCGTCGGCCGCGAGGCCGCCCTGGCGGCTGAACTCGACGAACGTGCCCGGGGTGGCCATCACAGTGACGCCACCGGCCAGCGCGAGGCTGCTCTCGCCCGCCCTCAGGGACTGCCCGGCCAGGTGCATGGCGACCAGCGACGACGAGCACGCGGTGTCGACGGTGACGGCCGGGCCCTCCAGTCCGAGGACGTACGACACCCGGCCGGACAGGACGCTCTGCTGGCCACCGGTCAACAGCTGGGCCTGCGCGTCCCCACCGGCCTGGGCGACGAGGTCGCCGTATCCGGAGTGGTAGCTGCCGACGAACACCCCGGCCGGGGTTCCGCCGAGGACGGTGGGGTCGATCCCGGCGTGTTCGAGGGCTTCCCAGGCCACTTCGAGGATCAGGCGCTGCTGCGGGTCCATGGCCACGGCTTCCCGCGGGGAGATGCCGAAGAACCCGGCGTCGAAGTCCGCGGCGGCGGTCAGGAAGCCGCCCTCGCTGGCCACTGCCGTGTTCGGACGGCTGCCCGTCGGGTCGTACAGGCCGTCCACGTCCCAGCCGCGGTCCGCCGGGAACGGCGTCATCGCGTCGGTACCGGTGGTGACCAGGTTCCACAGGTCGTCCGGGCTCTCCACGCCGCCCGGGTAACGGCAGGCCATGCCGACGACCACGACTGGGTCGTCGGTGACCGACACCAGGGCCGGCAGTTCCTGCCGGGTCGCGGACTCGGTGGCGTCGCCGAACCGCTCGGCCAGGTGGCCCACCAGCCGCGTCGCGTTCGGATAGTCGAAGACCAGCGTGGCCGGCAGCGACAGCCCGGTCGCGGTCTGGAGCCGGTTGCGCAGCTCGACCGCGGTCAACGAGTCGAAGCCGATCTCCCGGAACGCCTGGCCCGGATCGACCTGCTCGCCGCTCTGGTGGCCGAGGACGACGGCCACGTGGTCGCGCACCAGAGCGAACAGGTGCTGGTCGCGCTGCTGAACGGTGAGCCCCGCCAACTGCCGGGCGAGGCCGCCGGACTGTTGCCGGTCACCGGCCACCGCCCGCCGCGGCCTGGCACCCACCAGCGTCCTGAGCATGACCGGCAGGTCAGCCTGGCCGCGCAGCACTGAGGCGTCCATCCGGGTCAGCGCCACCACGGGGATGTCCGCGAGAACGGCCCGGTCGAACAGCCGCATGCCCTGCGCCACCGACAGCGGCGGCATACCGGAGCTGCGCATCCGGCACAGGTCGGCTTCCGACAGTGTGCCGGTCAGGCCGACCTCCGGGGTCCACGGCCCCCAGGCCATCGACACACCGGGCAGCCCCTCGTGCCGACGCCGCGCGACCAACGCATCCAGGAACACGTTCCCCGCCGCGTAATTGCCCTGCCCCGGACTGCCGATCAGACCCGACATCGAGGAGAACACCGCGAACAGCGACAGATCCAGGCCCCGGGTCAGCTCGTGCAGATGCCAGGCCGCATCCACCTTCGGCGCCAGCACCGGAGCAAGCCGGTCAGCCGTCAACGAGGAGATCACCCCGTCGTCGACGACACCCGCGGTGTGCACCACACCCGTCAGCGGACACTCCGCCGGTATCTCCGCCAGCACCCCGGCCAGAGCCTCACGGTCACTGACATCGCACGCGGCGACCCTGACCCGCGCCCCCTCCCCGGACAGCTCCGCCACCAGCTCCCCGGCCCCCGGCGCCGCCGACCCACGCCGCGACACCAGCACCAGATCCCGCACACCATGAACCATCACCAGATGCCTGGCCACCTCACCGCCCAGCCCACCGGTACCACCGGTGACCAGCACCGTCCCCTCCCCCATCAGCCGCTGCCGCACCCTCAGCACAATCTTGCCCACATGCCGCGCCTGGCTCATGTACCGGAACGCCTCCGGCGCCTGCCGCACATCCCACTCCACCGTCGGAAGCGGCTCCAGCACCCCCGCCTCGAACAGACCCACCAGCGCGAGCAGCATCTCCTGGACCCGGTCGGGACCGGCCTCCACCAGGTCGAATGTCCGGTAGCCGACGCCCGGATGGTCGGCATTGAGCCCCTCCTGCGACCGGATGTCGGCCTTGCCCATCTCGATGAACCGGCCACCGCCCGGCATCAGCCGCAACGACGCGTCGATGAAATCACCCGTGAGCGAGTTCAGCACGACATCCACACCACGACCACCCGTGGCCCGCGAGAACGCGGCCTCGAAATCCAGCGACCGCGACGACGCCAGATGCCCCTCGTCGAGCCCCCGCGCCCTCAGCAACCCCCGCTTGCCGTCACTGGCGGTCGAAAAGACCTCAGCACCCAAGTGCCTCGCCAGCTGAATCGCGGCCATACCCACACCACCGGCACCCGCATGCACCAGAACCCGCTCACCCGCCCGCAACCCGGCCAGCTCCACCAGCGCGTAATACGCCGTCAAAAACGCCGTCGGCACCGAAGCAGCCGTCACGAACGACCAGCCCGCCGGAACCGGCACCACCAGCCGACGATCACACACCACCAACGAACCGATCCCACCATCGACGAGACCCATCACCCGGTCACCGACCCGCAGATCCGATACCCCAGGACCCACCTCGGCCACCACACCCGCG
Source organism: Streptomyces violaceusniger Tu 4113 (assembly GCF_000147815.2). Classification (NCBI taxonomy): domain Bacteria; kingdom Bacillati; phylum Actinomycetota; class Actinomycetes; order Kitasatosporales; family Streptomycetaceae; genus Streptomyces; species Streptomyces violaceusniger. The sequence goes on from NC_015957.1 coordinate 7,524,039, forward strand.
ACATCACTGCCCAGCAGCTCATCCGGATCCGGGTACATCCCCAAGGCGTTGAGCACATCACGGAAGTTCACACCCGCGGCATGGACCCGGATCCGGACCTCCCCGCTGCCGAGCTCCCGACCCCCCTCCGCGAACGGCACAAGACGCAGATTCTCCAAAGTGCCCTTCGCCAGCGAGTCCAGGTGCCAGGCATCCGTCTCCGGCACCGCCAGACCCACGTCCGCCCGCGCCAGCCGGGCGGCGTACAGCCTGCCCGCACGGACCGCCAGCTGAGGCTCGCCGGTGCCACGCGCGACGGCCAGCAGGCCGGCGGTCATCCCGGTCGCGGCGTCGGTGTCGATCAGCGTGATCCGGCCCGGGTTCTCCGCCTGCGCCGAGCGCACCAGACCCCGCACCGCGGCGGCGCCCAGGTCCGTGACGGTCTCGTCCGGGCCGACGGCGACCGCGCCCGAGGTCACCACGACCAGGTCCCGGTCCCCGGCCTGCCACGTCTGCAACTGCTCCAGCATCCACCGGGTGGATTCATGCGCCCCCTCTATCGGGCTGTCCGCGCCGGACACGGCGACCACCAGCGGCCCGGACGATTCCGAGGTCACTCGGTCGACGTGTGCGTGCGGCACCGCGCCCGTCAGCCACGTCACGTCCTGGCCGGGACCCGCCACGACTCCGGCGGCCACGCCCGCCCAGTAGTCCAGCGCCGGGTCCGGGGTGTCGAGGGGAGCCCACCGCACGGCCAGTACGGTCTCGTCCTGGTCACCGGCCGCGGCGCTCAGCGCCTGCGGCGTCAGCGGGCGCATCACCAGTGAGCCCAGCGACAGCACCGCTTCGCCGGCCTCGTCGGCCAGCGCGACCGAGAGCGAGTCCGGCCCTGTCCGGGTGAGGCACGCCCGTACCCGGGTGGCCCCGGAGGCGTGCAGCACCACGTCGCCGAAGCTGAACGGCAGGCGGCCGTACTCCGCGGGCTCCAAGTCGACGAACGACATGGCGTGCAGCACCGCGTCCAGCAACGCCGGGTGCAACCCGTAGGCACCGGCCCGGCCCGACTGCGGTTCCGGCAGCTCCACTTCGGCGAAGACGTGACCGTCGCGGTGCCAGGCCCGGCTCAGGCCCTGGAACGACGGACCATACGCGAAACCCTCGGCGGCAATCCGCTCGTACATCCCCTCAGTGACCATGGCTTCCGCGCCGGGCGGCGGCCAGACCCCGGCCAGCTCCTCGAACCCGGACACGTCTGCCACCGTCGTGTCCTCGACGACACCGCCGGCATACCGCAGCCAGGGCTGATCCCCGCCCCCGTCCGGGCGCGCGTACACCGTGACCGGACGCCGACCGTCCTCCGACTCACCCACGACGACCTGGACCTGAACGCCACCACGCTCGGGGAGCACCAGCGGCGCCTCCACGATCAGCTCACTGACCCGGCCGCACCCGACCGCGTCGGCGGCCTGGACCACCAGCTCCACGAAGCCCGTGCCGGGGAAGACCACCGCACCCTGCACGGCGTGGTCGGCCAGCCAGGGCTGCGACCCGGCCGACAACCGCGAGGTGAACACCACCCCGCCGCCCTCGGGCGAGGACAGCACCGCACCCAGCAGCGGATGCTCCACCGCCTCCAGACCCGCGGCCGCCACGTCGGCCGACGCCATGCCGCCCTCGGGCCAGTACCGGCTCCGCTGGAACGCATACGTCGGCAGATCCACCAGGCCGGGCGTGGACCCGGCGAACAGCGCCTCCCACGAGACCGGCACACCGTTGGCGAACAGGTGAGCCAGAGCGTGCAGTACGGCCTGGCTCCCGGTGCGGTCACGGCGCTGGAGGGCCACCGTGGTGACGCCGTCGGCCCCGTTGGTCTCCACCAGTGCGGCCAGCACCGCGTCCGGGCCCGCCTCGACGAAGGTGTCCACACCCTGCCCGGCCAGCCACGCCAGCCCGTCGGCGAAACGCACCGCGGAGCGCACCTGCCGCGCCCAGTACTTCGGCGACGACATGTCCTCGGGCTCGCCGGTCAGGTTCGACACCACCGGGATCTGCGGCAGGGAGAACGTCACGTCCGCGATCGCGGACGTAAACTCCGCCAGCATCGGCTCCATCAGCACCGAGTGGAAGGCGTGCGAGACCCGCAGCCGGGTCGTCTTCACACCCTGCGCCGTGAAGTGCTCCCCGACCTCCATGACAGCGGCCCTGGCACCGGAAACCACCACCGACCCCGGCGCGTTGACCGCCGCGACGGAGACACCCTCGGTCAGGTGCGGAAGTACGTCCTCCTCGGACGCGGCGATGGCCACCATCGCACCACCCGCCGGAAGAGCCTGCATCAGCCGGGCACGCGCAACCACCAGCCGACAGGCGTCCACCAACTCGAAGACCCCTGCCACATGGGCGGCGGCCACCTCACCGATCGAGTGCCCCAACAGATAGTCCGGGACCACGCCGAAGGACTGAAGCAGGCGGAACAGCGCCACCTCGACCGCGAACAGCGCGGGCTGCGCCCACCCCGTCGCGTTCAGCACCTCGGCATCCTCACCCCAGATCACATCCCGCAGCGGGGACTCCAGGTGCCGGTCAAGCTCCGCCACCACCTCGTCAAAGGCCGCCGCGAACACCCCCGACTCCCCATACAACCGGCGCCCCATGCCCAGCCGCTGCGCACCCTGACCGGTGAACAGCACCGCCACCCGGTGCCCGTTCCTGGCCACACCTCGCGCCACGTTGGGGTCCGGTTCCCCGGCGGCCAGAGTACGCAGCCCGGCCGTCAGCTCGTCGCGGTCGGCGCCCACGACCACCGCACGGTGGCCGAACAGGGAGCGGGACCGCAGCAGCGAGTACGTCACGCCGGCGACGTCCGGCGTCGCATCCCGCTCCACCCGCTCCAGCAGGCGCCCGGCCTGTCCGGTCACGGCGTCGGCGGACCTGCCGGAGACCACCCACACCGTGCCCGTGCCGAGCGCCTTGCCCTGCTCCTCCCCGGCGTTCTCGCCGGTGGGGCGCTCGTCGCTGTCGGCGGTCTCGTTCTCGGGCGCGGCTTCCAGGATCAGGTGCGCGTTGGTGCCGGACACGCCGAAGGACGACACCCCGGCGCGGCGCGGATGCCCGGTTTCGGGCCAGGGCTGCTCCTCGGTCAGCAGCCGCACCCGGCCCCGGCCCCAGTCCACGCGGGTGCTCGGCTCGTCCACGTTCAAGGTGGGTGGCAGCGACCCGTGCCGGATGGCCTGCACCATCTTGATCACGCCGGCCGCGCCGGCCGCGGCCTGCGAGTGGCCGATGTTGGACTTCACCGTGCCCAGCCACAGCGGCTGGTCCTCGGGGCGGCCCTGGCCGTAGGTCGACAACAACGCCTGCGCCTCGATCGGGTCGCCCAGCGCCGTACCGGTGCCGTGCGCCTCGACCACGTCGACCTCGGCCGGAGAGAGCCCGGCGGCCGCCAGCGCCTGCCGGATCACCCGCTGCTGCGACGGACCGTTCGGCGCCGTCAGACCGTTGGAGGCACCGTCCTGGTTCACCGCGCTGGACCGCACCACGGCCAGCACCCGGTGCCCGTTACGGCGAGCATCCGAAAGACGCTCCAGAACGACCACTCCGGCGCCCTCGGACCAGCCCGTCCCGTCAGCCGCCTCCGCGAACGCCTTGACGCGGCCGTCAGCCGCCAGGCCGTTCTGGCGGCTGAACTCCACGAAGCCGGCCGGTTTCACCAGCACGTTCACGCCGCCGGCCAGAGCGAGGGAGCACTCCCCGGACCGCAGCGCCTGACCCGCCAGGTGCATCGCCACCAGCGACGACGAACACGCCGTGTCCACCGTCACCGCCGGGCCTTCAAGACCCAGGGTGTAGGACAGCCGACCCGAGATGACACTCAGCAGACCACTGGTCATACGGTGGCTCTCGGTCTCGGCCAGGCCCTCGATCGCCTCCAGATAACCCGACGAAGCCGCTCCGACGAAGACGCCGGTGGCCGTACCGGTCAGGGAAGCCGGATCGATCCCGGCGTGCTCGAGGGCCTCCCAGGACACCTCCAGCATCAGCCGCTGCTGCGGATCCATCGCCAGCGCCTCGCGCGGGGATATCCCGAAGAACCCGGCGTCGAACTCCGCCACCGACTCGACGAAGCCGCCCTCGCCGGTGACCGAGGTACCCGGCCGGTAGCCCGCCGGGTCGTACAACGCCTCGATGTCCCAGCCCCGGTCGGCCGGGAACGGTGTCATCGCGTCCGTCCCGGTGGCGACCAGATCCCACAGGTCGTCCGGTCCTGTCACCCCGCCCGGATAGCGGCAGGCCATCCCGACCACGACGATCGGGTCGTCGGTCACCGCCACCGGCACCGGCAGGTCGTGCCGCGCCGTAACGTCACCGAGCTGCTCGGCGAGGTAGCCGGCCAGCCGGGCCGCGTTCGGATAGTCGAAGACCAGGGTGGCCGGCAACGCCAGCCCGGTCGCCGTCTTCAGCCGGTTCCGCAGCTCGACCGCGGTCACCGAGTCGAAGCCGATCTCCCGGAACGCCTGCCCGGACTCGATGTCGTCACCGCCGGCATAACCGAGGACGGCGGCGGCGTGCTCGCGGACCAGGGCGGTGAGGTGCTCGCGCAGCTCGGCCACGGACATGGCCGCGACCCGGTCGGCGAAGCCGGTGCCGTCGGTGCCGGCGAGTTCGACAGCGGCCGGGACCGCCTCCGGGAGCAGGGCGAACAGGCGGCTGGGGCGGGCCAGGGTGAACGCCGGGACAAACTTGGCCCAGTCCATGTCGGAGACGGTGACCGTGGTCTCGTCGTCCTCAAGGACGCGCTGCATGGCCGTAATCGCGAGGTCGGGCTGCATGGTGAGCACGCCCATCCGCCGCAGATGATTCCCGAAAGCGGCGTCCAGCTCGGTCATGCCCGGCGCGGCCCAGCCGCCCCAGGCTATGGAGGTGGCGGTACGACCGCGCGCCCGCCGGTATTCGGCCAGGCTGTCCAGGCAGGCGTTGCCCGCCGCGTACCCGCCCTGGCCGCCACCGCCCCACGAGGCCGCGCCCGAGGAGAACAGCACGAACGCGTCCAGCTCCAGGTCGGCGGTCAGCTCGTCCAGCAGCAGCGCGCCGCCGGCCTTGACCCGCAGCTCGCCCGCCAGCTGGCCGGGCGTCAAGGACTCCACCGGCGTCAGTACGCCGCCCACTCCCGCGGCGTGCATCACAGTTCGCAGCGGCAGGTCGTCCGGTATCGCGTCGACTATGGCGGCCAGCGCCTCGCGGTCGGCGACGTCGCAGGCGTGCACGCTCACCCGCGCTCCGGCCTGCTCCAGCTCGGCCCGCAGTTCAGCCGCGCCCGGGGCGTCCGGGCCGCGGCGCGACAGCAGCACCAGATGCTCGGCGCCCCGGTCCACCAGCCACCGGGCCACGTACCCGCCGATGCCGCCGGTGCCGCCGGTGATCAACGCGGTCCCGCTGGTCCTCCAGGGCTCACCGGTGCCCCGGGACGGGGCGCGCACCAGACGACGGGCCACGACACCGGAGGCGCGCACCGCGAGCTGATCCTCGCCGTGGGCCGCCGACAGCACACCCGCGAGCCGCTTGAGAGCCGCCGGGTCGGGGTTCTCGGGCAGGTCGATCAGACCGCCCCACAGGCCGGGCAGCTCCAGGGCCGCGACCCGACCCAGTCCCCAGATCCCGCCCTGCCATACCCCGCTGACCTGCTCGCCCCAACGGGTCGACACCGCGGCGCGGGTGAGCACCCACAAGGGCGCGGTCGACCCGGACTCCCGCAGCGCCTGGACCATGCGCAGAGTCGCCGCCACCCCGGCCTCGCCGGTAGGGGGCAGCCACACGAGACCGGCGCAGTCCGCGCCGGCAAGCCGCTCCGCATGCACGTCGTCCAGCTCGATGACGGCCGTATCCGGGCCCAGCGCTTCGACGACACCGGTGCTCCACGGATCGTCGCCGGAGTCCGCGACCACCAGCCAGCGGCCCGCCGGCGGGCCCTGCCGCAGGCCGTCGAGCGGGATCCAGGACTGGCGGTACGACCAGTCGTCGGCGGCTGCCGCCCGCAGACGGCGCTCACGCCAGTTCAGAAGGGCCGGGACGACATCCGAGACCACCTCGTCGTCGACACCCAGCGACCGGGCCAACTCCCCGCTCTCGACCGACTCCCAGAACAGGGCGTCCACCGGGTCACGGCCCGGCGCCCGCTCCGGGACGGCCGCCGGCCAGTACCGGCTCCGCTGGAACGCATACGTCGGCAGATCGACCCGTCGCGGCGACCGCCCAGCGAACAGGCCGTCCCAGACGATGGGCACGCCGTGCACGAACAGCTCGGCCGCGGAGGCCAGCATCCGGACCGGCCCGCCCTCGTTACGGCGCAACGTCCCGGTGACCACCGCTTCGGCGGCAAGGCCGGGGTAATGCGTGTCGAGGGTGTCCTGCAGCGGCATGGTCAGTACCGGATGGGGGCTGATCTCGACGAACACCGAGTACCCGGCCTCCACCAGGGCACGGTTGGCATCCTCGAAAAGCACCGTCTGACGCAGATTGCGATACCAGTAACCGGCATCCAGCTCACCGGTGTCGATCAGCCCAGCCGTCACCGTCGAATACATCGGCACCGAACCCGACACCGGAGTCACGGCAGCCACATCCCTCGCCAGCCGCTGCTCGACCCGCTCGACCACCGCCGAATGCGAGGCATAATCCACCGGCACCCGCCGAGCCTGCACCCCAACACCCTCGCAATGAGCAACAAGCTCATCAAGCGCGAGGGACACACCCGAAACCACCACCGAACCAGGACCATTGACCGCCGCCACCGACAGCCCATCACCCCAGCGGCCGATCAACTCCCGCGCCCGCTCCACCGGCAACGACACCGCGACCATACCGCCGTCCCCCACCAGCACCTCAGCAATCGCCCGACTGCGCAACGCGACAACCCGCGCACCATCGGACAACGACAACCCACCCGCCACCACAGCCGCGGCGATCTCACCCTGCGAGTGACCCACCACCGCCGCGGGCCGGACCCCCAGCGACTGCCAGACACGCGCCAATGACACCATCACCGCCCACAAAGCAGGCTGCACCACATCGACACGCGCCAGCATCTCCCGGTCATCCAGGGCATCCAACAGCGACCAGTCGACAAACTCACCCAACGCATCGCCACACTCAGCAAGCGCATCAGCGAACACCGGATAAGACTTCCGCAGTTCACCCGCCATCCCGACCCACTGCGCACCCTGCCCCGGAAAGACGAACACCACTTGACGACCGGGCCCGGCGAAACCCTCGGCCACGCCGACGGCCGGCTCTCCGGCAGCCAGAGCGCGCAGCCCGGCGGTCAGCTCATCACGGCCGGCACCCACCACCACCGCACGATGATCGAAAAGCGACCGGGACCCCAGCAGCGACCACGCCACATCCGCGGCGTTCAACCCGGATTCCCGCTCCACCCGCTCCAGCAGCCGCCCGGCCTGCCCGGCCACCGCCGCGGCCGACCGGCCCGACACCACCCACGGAACAACACCACCGACGACGCCGGCGCCACTGTCCGAAGCGTCCTGCGCGGCGGGGCCGTCCTCGGCCAGGGAGGCAGCTTCCAGAATCAGGTGCGCATTGGTGCCCGACACCCCGAAGGACGACACCCCGGCCCGGCGCGGATGCCCGGTCTCCGGCCAGGGCTGCTCCTCGGTCAGCAGCCGCACCCGGCCCCGGCCCCAGTCCACGCGGGTGCTCGGCTCGTCCACATGCAAGGTCCGCGGCAGCGTGCCGTACCGCATCGCCTGGACCATCTTGATCACACCCGCGACACCCGCCGCCGCCTGCGAGTGACCGATGTTCGACTTCAACGACCCCAGCCACAGCGGCTGATCCCCGGACCGGCCCTGACCATAGACCGACAACAACGCCTGCGCCTCGATCGGGTCGCCCAGCGCCGTACCGGTGCCGTGCGCCTCGACCACGTCGACCTCGGCCGGAGAGAGCCCGGCGGCCGCCAGCGCCTGCCGGATCACCCGCTGCTGCGACGGACCGTTCGGCGCCGTCAGACCGTTGGAGGCACCGTCCTGGTTCACCGCGCTGGACCGCACCACGGCCAGCACCCGGTGCCCGTTACGGCGAGCATCCGAAAGACGCTCCAGAACGACCACTCCGGCGCCCTCGGACCAGCCCGTCCCGTCAGCGCCCTCCGCGAACGCCTTGCACCGGCCATCAGGCGCCAGGCCGCCCTGCCGGCTGAACTCCACGAAACTGCTCGGGGTCGCCATCACGGTCACCCCGCCGGCCAGGGCGAGGGAGCACTCCCCAGACCGCAGCGCCTGACCCGCCCAGTGCATCGCCACCAGCGACGACGAACACGCCGTGTCCACCGTCACCGCCGGGCCTTCAAGACCCAGCACGTACGACACCCGGCCGGAGGCGACGGCACCGTTGGCGCCGAGACCGGCCGACCCGGTGGCCTCCGGCGAATCCGGCTGATCGCAGGCCGGATAGTCGTGGTACATCAGGCCGGTGAACACCCCGGTCGACGAGCCGGCGAGCGCGCGCGGGTCGATGCCGGCATGTTCCAGGGCCTCCCAGGACACCTCCAGCATCAGCCGCTGCTGCGGATCCATCGCCAGCGCCTCGCGCGGGGATATCCCGAAGAACCCGGCGTCGAACTCCGCGGCGGCGGTCAGGAAGCCGCCCTCGCGCGTGAGCGACGTGTTGGGCCGGTCCCCCGCCGGGTCGTACAGCGCGTCGACATCCCAGCCGCGGTCCGCCGGGAAAGCCGACACCGCATCGGTGCCCGAGGCCACCAGATTCCACAGATCGTCCGGGCCCGCCACCCCGCCCGGGTAACGGCATGCCATGCCCACAATGGCGAGCGGTTCTCTGGATTTCGATTCGAGCTCCGAGAGCCGGTTGCGGGCACGCTTGAGCTCTGAAGTCACTTTCTTCAGATACTCGAAGGACTTGTCGTCACTCATTATCGCTCCCACGGCCCCGAGCTGGTGGACGTCCGATACAGGGTCGGCATATCTGAGAAATGGAAGATACCAGCAACCGCAACCGATTAATTCAGGCATACACAGCGCCCCATTTCCAGCGAGGCTATCTGCGCCCCAACCGCCCCGGGCCCCCTATCGGCCCCCTAAAGCTCCAGCCGCAGATGATGAACCCGACATGTTTTCGGGTCGTTCGCCATCGGTAGCGGCCATCGCGGGCCCCGGACTTGGCCGCGTCACCCCCACAGAGACCGGCGGAGCCGGTTACGCGGGGGCCGTGGATCGGCGGCCCGGCGCGCCAGGACACCGCCGCGCGATGTCCGCACAGGCAATACGGCTCCCGGCGCACGCCACGAAGACCGGCACCGCAGCCGGCCCCGAAGGCGGCCGAAGCTACCCTCAGACATGACCGAAGCTACCTTCAGAGGCGGCAGACGACCGTCGGCAGATGCCGTCTGAGCTGCCTCGGAGCGCGACCGAGGGGGACCGAGGGGGTAAGGGGTAAATCCCGGACTAGGGGTGAACCTCGACAGCCGGTTAGGGGTCCCGGCCGACGAGCCGGACACGCCGCCATCGGCCGTCATCGTCGCCAGAAGCCTGCGTCCGGGGCCGTCGCGGACCCGGCTCCGGACGGAGAAAAACCCGTCGGCCGACCGGGCTCGCTTACCGGTAGTTCGTTAAATCCGGTGGTGGCGTGGGTTGACGACAGGTCGGGTTGGTCGTAGGCCGGTGGTAGGAGTGAACTGTCTTGCTGGGAGCTGGAGATGACTGCTCGCCGTCCGTGTCCGCCTGCGCCGGGTCCGTTGGAGGAGTACGCGTCCCGGGCCGACCTCACTTCAGCCTGGCCCAGCGGCGGGGGTTTCGCGAGTACCTCACCGGGCTGCTGGCGCCGCGGGAGCGGAACAAGACGATCACTTGCCTGGCAGGGGCGGAGCCGGTGGCGGGTGCGGGGATGCCGGGGGTGCAGCGGCTGCAGTTCTTCCTGTCCGAGTCGCCCTGGGAGGCCGAGCTGGTCAACGACCGGCGGCTTGAGCTGCTGCGCGAGGAGCTGGCGACGGCTCCGCACGACGGCGGGGTCTGCCCGATCCTGTTGCCCATTGTGGTGTTATGCGGTGAGGGTGTGCTCGAGTCGGGTGAGGTGGCTGGTGCGGGTGCGGTCCAGGGGGCGGTCGTTCCACCAGGCGTTCAGGCGGATCAGGTTGAGTGCGACGGCGGAGTAGATGTGTTCGAGATGGGTCTTCGCCAGGCCTCGGTAGCGAGCGCGGCGTGTGCCGGTGACGGTGATGGCTTGCCGGATGGTGCCCTCGATGCCGGAGCGTAAGGCGTATTCGGTGTTCCAGTCCTCGGTCTTCTGCTGGGTGCGGGCGTGCCGGAGTGCCTCAGTCATCTGCCGGGGGTGGAGGGAGAGTTGGCGGCGGTTCTTCTTGGCGGTGGTGCACTGGGGTTTGAAGGGGCAGGGGATGCAGTCGAGGGCGGCGAAGCTGACCACGGTCTTGGGGATACCTTCACTTACGACGGGATTCCAGGTGGTGCTGGTATGCCCGGCGGGGCAGGTGGCCTTCTCGGTTTCCCAGTCGATGGTGAAGTCGGTGGCGGCGAAGCCCGTCTGGGCTTTGGCCTGCGGGGAGGTGTCGAGCAGGACCGGTGTGATCAGTGCGATGCCGTAGGTCTTCACTGAGCCGTGGATGAGTTCGGCGGTGGCGTAGCCGGAGTCGAGATAGTGCTCATCGGGCAGCAGTCCGCGTTGCTGGAGACGGTGGTGGACTGCGGGGAGAGTCTTGCTGTCCGGCACTGTGGAGCTGGTGGTGGCGATGTTCGTGATCAGGTTCGGGCGTGTGCGTGCTGCTTCGGGGGCGGAGGTGCAGGTTTCGCTGATGTGAAGCTTGTAGCCGTTCCAGAAGATGTCGCGTTTGGCGGACCAGCGGGCGTCGGTGTCATAGGGCGAGGACATCCGTAGGTGGCCGGGCGGGCGGCCGTCACCGCCCTCGTCAGTCTTCTCCCGCCGCTTGACGACCTCGCGGCCGCCTCGGGTGGTGGTGCGGGTGTAGTTCTGCAGCAGTACACACCGCAGGACCTGCACCGCGGGGAGCTCGCGCAGCCAGACCGGGGAGGTGGAGTGGTAGACCCCGCCCAGCAGGGCGAAGCCGTCCCGGGCGAAGTCCACGGCCAGTTTCTGCTGCTTGGTCCGGGAGGTGGGCAGGCGCCAGCTGTCCACCCGTGGTCCGTACCGCTTGCTCCATGAGGTCACGTCCACTGTCTGTGCGACCCAGTCCGGTTCCGCGCAGGTCAGCGCTTCCAGTGCGGCGCGAACCGCTTCCCCGGCCAGCTCCAGCCGGTTCAGGTCGCGCACCGCCGCGGTCACGTGGGTGGAGTCCGTGCGCTGCTTGCCTCCCGCGGCCAGCAGGCCTTGTTCGACCAGCCTGGCCACCAACAAGTCCAGCACCTTCTCTTCCAGGCCATGGGCGGCGACCCGGGTACGGAACTGGGACAGGACACTGAAATCGAAGCCGGGATCCTCCAGGCCCAGTCCGAGCGCGTAGGACCACGAGAGTTTGTCCCGCACCGCCTCGGCAGCCTGCCGGTCGGTCAGGTTCTCGGCCATCTGCAGCACCGTGACCAGCGCCAAGCGGCCCGGTGACCAGCCACGCGGCCCCGTCACCGCGAACGCTTCCGCGAACTCGGCATCCGCGAACAACTCACCGAGCCGATCACGCACCACGACCGGCAGCGGCACCTGACGTCCCCGGTACTTTGCCCGCACCGCCCGAGCCACCTCCGGCGCCGGCTCCGGCCACGACTGCGGCTCCATCGACACGGAACCCCTCCCGCTCCGTGACCGGGAACGAAAAGGACCGGCCACCAGACCAGCCTGCCGCAACGATCAACACCCCGACCAGCACAAACAGTAAATGGGCAACAGGATCGGGCAATCCCTGATCACCTGCAGAGTCGGCTGAGCGCTGGATCGGTTCCTCGACGATCGTGTTACGAGTGGGCGTTGAGGGAGGCGAGCAGGGCGAGGGCATCAGCTGAGCGGGTGCCGGGCTCGACGTGCAGGAGCATCATTTCCAGCCCGATGGCACCGATCACCTGGAACTTTTCGACGAGCAAGTCCAGAATGCCGACTTGAGGATGCTCTATGCGAAAGGTGACCTCATGGGCTGAGTGCACATCATGGCGCGCCCAAAGCTGACGGAACCGGTCGCTCTTGAGCGACAGCTCTCCGATCAGTGACTGGAGGCGTTCATCGTCGGTTTCGGTACCCACCTGGGCGCGCAGGTGGGCCACTGCGGTGGCCGTGTACTGCTCCCAGTCGGTGTGATACTCCTGTGCCGCGTGGTCGGTGAACAGCGCGCGCAGCCGGTTCGTCCCCGGCGCCATTTCCGGTGACAACGCTTGTGCCAGCCGGTTGGCGGCCAGTACGTCGCCATACTTGTTGAACACGAAGGCGGGCACGTTGAGCGTTTGCAGCAACAGCTCGAGCCCCGAGGTCAGGAGCTCGTCAGGCCGATCCGGGCCTCGACGAGGTTTCGGCGCGGCGAGGGACATCAGGTAGGCCGTGCCCTCGTTGTCCAGCTGGAGCACTTTGGCGAGTGCCTGGAGCACCTGTGCCGAGGGATTGCGGTCACGGCCCTGTTCAAGGCGCAGGTAGTACTCGGCGCTGATGCCGGCGAGCATGGCCACCTCCTCCCGGCGCAGCCCCGTCACTCGGCGCAGCCCGTGCCCGGGTGGCACTCCCGCCTCGGCGGGGGTGACGCGTTCACGCCGTGCGCGCAGGAAATCTCCGAGGGTGTTGTCCACGAAGCCAGCCTATGCAGCCGCAACCGGTTCTGGGTGTCCCTGTCACTACCAGGAACAAGACGGAACTGGCAGGTCCGGTTCGCGTCGCGGAAGCTCATGTGTATGACGATGCAGACATGGTTCATCACCGGGGTCAACAGTGGGTTCGGGCGTGAGCTCACAGAGCAGCTCCTCTCCCGCGGAGACCGGGTCGCCGGGACGGTCCGGCGGGAGGGCACGGTCGACGACCTGCGGGCCAAGTACGGCGACCGCCTCTGGGTCGGCCACCTCGATGTCACCGACCTGCCCCGGATCCGCGAGGTCGTTGACACCGCCTTCGCTGACCTCGGCCGGATCGACGTCGTGGTGATCAACGCAGGCTACGGCCTGTTCGGCGCCGCCGAGGAATTCACCGACGACCAGGTCGTCCACCAGGTCACCACCAACCTCATCGGCTCGATTCAGACGGCGCGGGCTGCGCTGCCGCACCTACGCGCCCAGGGCGGCGGTCGACTGATCCAGATCTCCTCGGTCGCCGGGCTTGCTGCGCACGCCGGCGCCTCCCTATACCACACGAGCAAATGGGGCATCGAAGGGTTCATGGAGGCTCTCGCCCAGGAAGTCGCCCCGTTCGGCATCGAGGTGACCTTGGTCGAGCCCGGCGGCGCGCGCACCTCCTTCAGCGGCAGCAGTCTGCAGCTGAGCGAGCCGCTGGCCGCCTACGACGGGACACCGGCCGCGGCCGTGCGCGCCTTCCGGCACACTCAGGTGCCCGTCCCGGGCGACCCGGTGAAGGTCGCAGCGAAGGTCATCGACAGCGCGGCGCACCAGCCCGCTCCGATGAGGCTCGTGCTGGGCAGCGACTCCTACCAAGGGATCACTGCCGCGCTGCGCAACCGGCTCGCTCAGGTTGAACCTCAGCAGGCGAGCGCCGCAGAGACCGACGCGGACACCGCAACGCAACACGGCTGAGCCGCCAACCTCCCACCTTCCGCCCCCGCCGCACAGCGGCGAGACCCTCCCCTGACTGAGTGGAGCAGAACAGTATGCTAACGATCGACGCCCAGACCGCAGCGGGAACGATCAGAGGGGAGCTGCGGCACGGGGTGGCCGCGTTCAAGGGCATTCCCTACGCAGAGCCGCCGTTCGGGGCCCATGCGTTCAAGCCGCCCGTGGCGCGCACTCCCTGGACAGGCATACGCGACTGCACCGCCTACGGACCGGGCTGCCCGCAGCCGTCCTCCTCTCTGTTCTCGAGCCTGAGTACTGGCGAGGACTTCCTGTCGGTCAACGTATGGGCGCCCGAAGGGGCAACCGACCTGCCGGTAATGTTCTGGATCCACGGCGGCGGCTTCCTCATGGGGTCGAACGCCGACCCGGGCTCGGACGGAAACACCTTCGCCCGCGACGGGGTGGTGCTCGTCAGCTGCAACTACCGGCTCGGCGTATTCGGGTTCCTCCACGCCGGGCACCTGGACGATGCCTACGGCACCGCATCAGGGGCCTACGGTGTGGCCGACCAGATCGCCGCGCTGCAATGGACGCGCGAGAACATCGCGGCCTTCGGCGGTGACCCGCACAACATCACCATCTTCGGATCTTCAGCAGGCGGCACGTTCGTCGACGCACTCCTCGGCTGCCCCTCCGCGCAGGGACTGTTCCAGCGGGCCGTCTCACAAAGTGCCGCAGTAGCACCACTGTTCGGCTTTCCCGTCACCTATGCCGAAGCGATCGCCGAAGCCATGCTCGACAAACTCGGTGTTCCCGCCCGGGACCTGCACACCGTCGACACGACGCGCATCCTGCAGGCACAGGCCGAGTTCATGGTCGAGAAGCAGCGCGGTGAACACCCCGCGTGCGGCCGGATGATCCCCTTCGTCCCCCTCACCGGCGGCGACCTGCTTCCACGGCCCCCGTACGAAGCCATCGCCGACGGCGTCGCAGCAGACGTCGACCTGGTGATCGGAACCAACCGCGACGAATGCACCCTGTACGCACTGATGGAGAAGATGGGCGTCGCGGAAACGGGAATGTCCCCCTCGGGCTGGGATGCCGACCCGACGCTGCAGCAGGCAGTCCTTGAAGTCTACGAACGCACCCAGGAACCGGGATCCTCGATCACGGCACGGATCTCGATGGACACGGACCGCGCGTTCCGCACCCCGTCACTGCGTATCGCCGACGCCCATCACCAATCAGGCGGAACGACGTACGTCTACCAGTTCGCATGGCGCAGCCCCGCCTTCGACGGACGCGTGGGGGCAACCCACGGCATCGAAGGTCCGTTCGTATTCAACGACTTCTCTTTGCCCATCACCAAGACTCTGATCGGTGACGAGGTACCCCACGACTTGCTCACAGCCATGCACAGCTCCTGGGTCTCCTTCGCAAGCACTGGCGATCCCACTGCCACGGGAGCCATCCCCTGAAGGGTGTCTTTATTGCCCTACGGTGGTTGACCTGGGGCTTTACGATCGCCCGAGTATGGGCAGATCAATGATTGTGGGTCTGCGACTGCTCTACCTGATCTTGTGTCGACTACTGGGCTGCTTGCTCTTGCTGGGCCGATCGACCGCCGCGAACAATGCTGAGATCCTCGTGCTTCGTCATGAGGTCGCTGTGCTTCGCCGGCAGGTCGAGCGGCCGCGGTTTTCGTGGGCTGATCGTGCCGTGCTCTCCGCTCTCGCGCGGCACCTTCCCCCGGTCTTCCGTCGCCATCGGCTGGTCACCCCGGGCACGCTGCTGACCTGGCACCGGCGTCTGGTGCGCTGGAAATGGCGCCAACCCCCGACCGGACCCGGGCGACCACCGCTGGCGGAAGAGACGGTCGTGCTCATCCAGCGCTTGGCGAGAGAGAACCCGACCTGGGGCTACGTCAGGATCCAAGGCGAGCTACGGCGGCTCGGTCATCGGGCCGCGGCCGCCACGATCCGGCGCGTCCTGCGCCGCCTCGGTCTACCGCCCGCCCCGCAGCGCGCCTCCGAGTTGGGCAGCCGTACAGCGAGGGCCTTCGGGAGCCGGGCAGTGCGGGTGAACCCGATCACGGTGGCGTCTACCGTGTCCGAGTGGCGGATCTTGGACCTTCACTCGAATGAAACGCTCTGAGCCAGTTGTACGAGTTTCTCGCGTCTCGAGGAAAGCGTGGTCGCATCTATCCTGATGCGGAGTAATCCTGCGGGCGCCATGGGGGAGGCTGGAGTGCGCGATCTTGCGATCTACTACCCGTACATTCACGTCCAGGACGACACGTGGCTGAAGGCGGCAGCCTTGTACTGGCCGAACATCGGCCGGATCGTTCCGCAGGACTATCCCATTCAGGAGAGCCGCACGGCCGAGGTCCTGAACGGCGAGCTCGGCCTGATGGTCAACGTCTCCCCGGAGTGGTACAGCCACGAGACCGGGGTAGATTTCCTCCACTTCGTAGAGAGTCGGCTCCACGACCTACGTGAGCGGCTTCCATCTGTTCCTACGCGGAGGGTTCGTGACGCTCCGTTCCACCGAGCGCCTGGGACTCCCGCCCAGCACCTCGTGGAATGGGTCGATCTCGACAACAAGGGCATGTTCGTGGCCGAGGACATACTCGTCGAGGCGGGGCTCGCGGTGACGGCCGACGACGAACATGGCCGGCGATGGCTCGGCATGCATCCGCGCCTCGCGGCGGTGTTCCTCACCGCGCTTGCGCAGCGTGTCGCGGATGCCAACCAGGCCAAGCTCATCACGGACCAGCCGGACAATCTCGGTGACGTGGAGGGCTGGACCACCGAGGCGATCGCGGGAGAACTGCTCGACCGCCCGGTGCGGGGAGTGCCGAGGCGGCACTCGGCCGACCGGGTCGCCGCAATGTATGCGGTTCTCGCCATCCAGACCGTGGTACCTGCGTCTCTGGAGAACGTTCCGGTCAAGAAGATCGTGGCCGCACGGAAGACGCTCCATGCCGAGTTCGATGCGTTCCGGGCTCATCTGGATTCGCTGACCGACGAGTTCACTAGGCTGGCCGAGACGGATGACCCCGGGATCCTCGCCACTCGCCTGGAAGCACTCGCCGATCGCCACGTGAGGCTGCCACTGGCGGAGCTCAGACGCGGGCTGCGCAGTGTCGGGCTCCAGCCGGTCCAGGCAACGATGGGGATCAAGTCACTCAAGTTGCCCGTACTGCCCGCCGCAGCTGCTGCCACCTTCGCGATCCCTGACACCGCGGCGCAGGCCGGACTCCTGGGCGCACTGACCCTCTCGTCAGCCGTGCAGGCCCATACGGCAGCCCGGCAACTACGCAGTGGCGCTGCCGGCTACCTACTCGGTCTACACCGGCACGTGCACCCGCACAGCACCCTGGACCGGGTCCTGCTCCGCAACCGTTACCCGAGGCTGCCCTGACCTGCTGGGTTCCCAACGAACTGCGACGGCTTGGCCATCGGGTTGCCGCCGCCACGATCCGGCGCGTCCTGCGCCGCTCCGGTCTACCGCCCGCGCCGCAGCGCGCGTCCCAGCAGACCTGGCGTACCTTCCTCCGAGCCCAGGCCCACACTCTTCTGGCCTGCGATTTCATGCACGTGGACACCGTCTTCCTCAAATGCCTTCACGTCTTCTTCGTCATGGAGATCGCCACCCGGCGCGTTCACGTCCTGGGCGTTACCGCCCACCCGACCGGCGCATGGGTCACTCAACTCGCCCGCAATCTGCTCATGGATCTCGGCGACAGGGCCGGGTGCTTCCGGTTCCTCATCCGTGACCGGGACAGCAAGTTCACCGCCGTATTTGACGCCGTCTTCGTCGGCAACGGCACAGCCGTCATCCCGACACCGCCGCAGAGCCCACGGTCCAACGCGTTCGCCGAACGATGGATACCCACAGCCCGTGCAGAATGCACCGACCGCCTCCTCATCATCGGCGAAGGACACCTGCGTACGGTCCTGACCAGGTACACCGAGCACTACAACTCCGGACGAGCTCACCGCAGCCTCGACCTACGTGCTCCAGACGACGACCCGAACATCATCCCCCTGCCCGCCGCCACGGTCAGGCGCAAGCAGGTACTCGGCGGACTGCTCAACGAGTACCACGCCACGCCACCCCGACCGCCTCATCACCCACAGGAAACGCACAGCTCAGCAGCCTGATCGGAATATTGACACCCTTCAGGGGCGGCGAACTTCATCCCCGTCGCAGGCGACGCGGTCCAGCGCGGTGTCGACGCCCTCGCCTACCAGTGGCAGCTGGACGAATAGGAACGTATCGACGACGACAACAAACGGTAAAACGGCGCAACCTTCAGCAAACGCGAGAAGCAGCTCGAGGCCCTGTCGGACATCTGGGCAGAGGCCAACCCCGACCACGGCCAGAACGGCTACACCCTGAACCAAGACATCAACGGCGCGGCGTTCGACGGCAACGACCGGGCACGAGGAGTGTCAGGAGACCAGTGATCCCCACCGACCCCGCCTCCGCTCCGACCCCGTCGACTGCATCGGCCAAGGCGTCCGTACGGGGCCTCCGCCTCCGCCCTGCCGTGGCAGCAGTGGGCCACCGTGGGTGCGCTGCTGCTGACGGCCGGCTGCGGCGGCGGAAGCCGCGACTACACACTCCCGGCGAACCTGTGCGGGACTCAGGTCGATTCCGGCCGATGGTCCGACTTCCTGCCGGAAGGGAAGACCCTGGAGACACGGCCCACCGGCCGGAGTATCTGGTACTGCAAGGTCTTCGTCGACAAGGCGCAACCTTCCGGACACAAGATGCCCTGACCACGGCCGACACCGACCCTCTGAAGGTCAAGGAGCGAGAACTCACCAGGGAAGGCAAGCCGGCCCGTGTCTCGGGCCTCGGCGATAAGGGGGTCGTCACGGACAAGGGAGCCATGGCCGTGTCCCGCTGCTCCGTGAAGGGTGAGGAACACGTCTTCGTCAGCGAGATCGACCTCTTCGCCGAATGCCCCGACAACACCGCCGACCGGCGAAAGGCCCTGGAGGCGTTCATGAAGGCGTACCACCCGCAGCCGTGGCCCACCACAGCTGCACGGCGCCCTGAGAGAGACACACACCCACGGTCGAACCAACGTCCGAACCCACGGCCGACGATGAGCCCGAATGCAGGCGTACCGGTGGGGCACCAAGAGCGGGGCGCACCCCCGCCACCCCACCGGCCGCGCGTGCGTTCTGCTCATACTCCGCGACCATGTGCAGTCTGGAACTCTCCCATGTTCGGGGCCAACGGCTACGACGGCGGCCTCAAGGGTGCGGTGCTCAGCGACCCCTACGTCCGCGAACTCGGGGATGTGGCCCACGCACTCGACTCGTCCGAGGAGCGGACAAAACTGCCCGGGGCCCCGGAGCCGGACGACGACCGGCGCACCCCACCCGTGGTCGCCGCCGAGAAACACCGCGGACATCGCCTGCCCCGGAGTGAGGACGACTCTGCCCGGGAGGAAGACCCCCGAGGCGACCTCCTCCTGCTCGTCGCCTTCGATCTCCTGGTGCTTCACCCCACCGCAGAGCCGCCACAGCGCCGTCAACTCGGCAGTCCGTACCCGAGGCGTTGCCTCAACTGACCGTCCGCCGCGCCCACGTCGTACGCCTTCCTCCCCCGGCACCGGCCGCAGCAGGAAGGCGTACGACGTGTGCGCGTGCTCCGCCGACCACATCCGGTTCAGCTCACCTCGTAGACGCCGCGCGCCCCGTGCCGGTCCGCCAGATGACCGACGGTGACGCCCAGGACCAGCGCGACCTTACCGGCCATGCCGGGTCCGAGCCGCCACCTGACCTGCCGGGGGAAGCGGGGCCCGGCAAGCCTGTGGCACGCCACTCGCATGATCAAAGAGCGTCGCCACGGCCGTCCGCCGATCAGCCGATGGGCTCGGCCACGATGAGCTGGAACCGCTCGAAGGACAGCTTCACGGTGTTGTGCTGAGCAGTGGCAGTTCCGAGTGACTTGCCGGTGAACGGGTCGGTCAGGCGGTACCGCGTGCGGCCCAGACCGCGCAGCTCGACCGTCCCGTCCCACTGGTCGGCGTAGAAGGCGTAGTGGAGGGTCCGCTTCGTGGCCACGACATGCGCCTCGGGCTTGTCGAAGCCGATGTCGTACAGCTCACCGCGGTACTCGCCGGTGGGCAGCATGTTCTTCTCGTACAGGGACACCCACTTGCGCCAGAGGACCTCCTTCTCCGGGGTGAGGTCGGTCGCCTTGTCCGGGGCTCCGGTGCCGGGGAGGGTGAACTTGGTCGACAGGACGGCTCCGACCCCGTAGGAGGACGCGAAGTCGTCGCCGTTGTCGCTCAGTTCGACGTGGTCGCCGGCGTAGCTGCTGCCCGCGCCCATCAGCGCCTTCATCGACTTGCCCTTGCTCCGGACCTGGTAGGAGGACTCCGGGTCCGAGCTGGGGTACTGGTCGACGTAGGGCAGGTTGTGGAAGGCGAAGGCGGTGCCGCAGGGGCAGAGTTCGACGAGGGCGTCGGGGTTCGCCGCGTGCGCGGCTTCGTGGATCACCTTCCAGAACCGCGCCACGCCCTCGGTGGATTCCTCGGGGCGGGCGTGCCGGTGCTTCGGGTTGTAGCAGGGTGCGACGCTGTTGAGGTGCTGGCCGTCGATCTTGAGCCCCTCGTAGCCCCAGTCGCCGATGAACCTCTTCGCCTGCTCGACGAAGTAGTCCACGGTCGGCTGGTAGGCCGGGCAGAGCGTGTAGGCGTCCCACCAGGTGACGTCCTGCTTGTTGCCGTCGCGGTCCAGCAACAGCATGTCGGAGCGGTCCCGGATCAGGTTGCTGTCGGGGTCCGCCGCCAGCGGGGCCCACCACAGGCGCGGTCGCAGGCCGGCGTCCCGTATCTCCTTGGTGAAGGCCCGCATGTCCGCTTCGCCGCGCGGGAACTTCGTCGTGTTGATGTCCCAGTCGCCCTCGTTGGTCTGCCAGCCGTCATCGAGCACGACCCAGCGCAGGCCGACCTCGTGCGCCTTCGGCAGCGTTCCGGTGACCTGCTCGACGGTGAAGTCGCGCTCGTAGCCCCAGGCACACCAGATGGGCTCGAAGGCCGAGGCGGGGACCTTGGGAGCGCGCTGGCCGATGTCGCTCATGTAGTCGCGGTACCGCTGGAGCGGCACGAAGTGGTCGCCCGGGAGGGCGGTCAGGAACGTGGTGTCGGTGCTGAGCCGACGGCCCGGCTTCAGGGTGCGGGCGGTGTCGTCCTGGATGGCGATGCTCGCTCCGGCGTCCGTCTTGCGGACCGGTATGCGCAGGATCGTCGCCACGGGCTCGACGTGTCCGACGGAAAGGCCCGCGCCCCGGCGCCAGACGGTCGCCAGCGGGGTGCCGCCGCCGTAGTCGGAGGAGTCCATCCCCAGCGAGTTCTCCTGGACGTAGCCGTCCTTCACCGGCATCACCCAGTCGCGGCGGTCCGTGTACGTGGTGCCGGAGAAGGTGTAGAAGCCGCCGGGGGTCTCCAGGAGTTCGTGGGCTCCGTTGCGCCACCCGGTGACCTTCAGTGCGGTGGAGGACCTGTTGGTGTAGGTCACCTTCATCACGATCATGCCGGTAAGACGCTCGAAGGAGGTCAGCTCGACCGTCTTGTGCACGCCTTCCTTGGACGTGCCCTCGATCGTCACCCGGACGCCCGCGCCGTGGCGGGGGTGCCGGGTGGCGCGGGTCCGGTGTCCGCGGTAGGCGAACGCCTCGATGTCCTTGTCGCCCACCAGCAGGGCTTCGCCGGCGTCGAAGCGGGTGAGGTCGACGCCCTTAAGCGCGACCCGGCTTCGCAGTTGGTCGTCGAACTCCAGGGTGATGGAGGTGTCGCCGACTCCGACGAGGTCAGGATCCGAGTTCGGTGCGGCGGCCGCGGGTGAGGCGCCCATCGCCACGGCGGGGATGGCGGCCAGGCCGGCACCCCCCAGCGCGACCTTCAGTACGCTTCGCCGGTTCATGTCCGTCATGTCGAACTCTCTTTCGGTCGTGCGTGCCCGACTGGGGCAGCTGCCTTCTGTCCGTCGTGGTGGATCGTTCAGAGTCGAGCCGCGTGCTCGCGACGAGGCGACCGTCCGTAAGGCTGGTCGATGCCTGGTCTGCTACTGGTTTTCGCAGTGGGTCGGGTGGGGTCGGGGGACGGCGTGGCGTCCGAACGGGCGCCCCGGTGCGAGGTCGCCTCCGGCGGCAGTGCGCGGCCATCCTCGGTGAGCTGCGACAACGCTGCCTCGATCACCGGAGGGTGCCTGGGGCACGGCGAAACGGAAGGTCGCTCACGGGCGACTTCTTCATCACCAGGTGGCCTGCTGCGAGAACGTAAGTGGTATTCGAGTGGCATGTCAACGGGTGGGCCGCCCGGACGAGGGTTCGCGCCGTCGATCGAATTGGTATGTTTCTGGTATGACGGATGCGAGAACGCCGATGCCCAGAGGTCTGTTCGGGGACGATGCCCTCCCGTTGTACGAGCGCACGGCCACGCAGTTGCTCGAGGACCTGCGCGCCGCTGCCGCCCGCCCCGGTGACCGGCTGCCCTCCGAGCGGGCTCTGGTCGAGCGGTACGCCGTGTCGCGCGTGACGCTGCGAGCGGCCCTCGCGCAATTGGAGTCACGGGGCATCGTGCGGCCGTCGTCGTCGCGCGGGTGGTTCGTCGCCGAGCTCGGTCTGCTCCCCGAGGCGACGATGACGTCCGGCTCGGCGGCCCCGCAGGTCCAGGGGTTCGCCGACTATGCCCAGGCCAACGGCTTGACGACGGCCGGCAAGGTGCTCTCCGCCACCGTCCGCCCGGCCACGGTGTCCGAGGCCGAGCAGCTCCGGATCGCTCCGGGCGCCGACCTCTTCGACCTCCACCGACTGCGCTTCCTCGACGGTCTGCTGGTCGTGCTCGAGCACAACCGGCTTCCTTTGGCGGCCTGCCCGGCCCTGGCCGAAACCGACTTCAACACGGCCTCGCTCTACGCCACCCTGCGCGCCGCCGACCCGCCGCAGCTGCCCCGCGTCGCCGACTACTCGGTCGAGGCCCGCCACCCGACGCCACGGGAGATCGAGCTGTTCGAGATCGGGGAGACCATGCCGATGCTCGTCGCGACCCAGCTGACGTCGAACCAGGAATCACGCCCGATCGAACTGACCGTCCAGGTCTACCGGGGGGACCGCTACCGGTTCCGGGCCTCCATCACCAATCAGGGCTGATTGATCACCGCAGGTCACGGAGACTCTCCTCCTGCACCACGTACCAGCTGCGGGGCGGACGTGATGCGCGGTATCGAATACCAGATGCATACCAAAATAAGACTATTGACGGCCATCAATGAGACCAGTACCGTCCCCTCTGGGCTCCGGGCCAACGTGGCGGAAGGGCTCAAAATGCACGTTGAGTAAGGGGTTGGCAATGCAGAGCCCATTGAGCGAGGTGGTCCGGCGCCAGAAGGCCGGACAGCCGCAGGGCATCACCTCGGTGTGTTCGGCTCATCCACTGGTCATCGAGGCAGCCGTGGTGCAAGCATGGGAGAGCGGCGGTCATGTACTGGTGGAGGCGACCTCGAACCAGGTTGACCAGTACGGCGGTTACACGGGCATGCGGCCCGCGGACTTCCGCGACCTCGTGTACCGCATCGCCGCCGAAAGTGGTCTGCCACTGGAGCGCGTGATTCTCGGCGGCGACCACCTCGGACCGAACCGGTGGCAGTCCCTGACGCCCGACGAGGCGATGGAGCGGGCCGACGCCCTGGTCGCCGCCTACGTGGCGGCGGACTTCACCAAAATCCACCTGGACTGCAGCTTCGCCTGCGCCGGTGACCCCGTACCGCTGACCGACGACGTGGTCGCCGAACGCGCCGCGCGGCTGATCCGCGTGGCCGAGGAGACGGCCGGCCCCGAGCGGGCCGAGCGGATCCGGTACGTGATCGGTACCGAGGTGCCCACACCCGGCGGCGCGCACGAGACGCTCGGCGCGCTCGTCCCGACCACGCCCGAGGCGGCGCGCACCACTCTGGAGCAGCACCGCAAGGCCTTCGCCCGGCAGGGCATCGACGAGGTCTGGAAGCGCGTCATGGCCCTCGTCGTCCAGCCGGCCGTCGAGTTCGACCACCTTCAGGTCGTCGACTACCGGCGGGAGCTGACCGAGGAGCTGCGCAAGGTCCTCGACGACGAGCCCACCATGGTCTACGAGGCCCACTCGACCGACTACCAGACCGCCGAGGCGCTCACCGCGCTGGTCGAGGACCACTGGGCGGTCCTCAAGGTGGGCCCCGGGCTGACCTTCGCCCTGCGCGAGGCGCTGTTCGCCCTCGCCGCGATCGAGGACGAGCTGGTGCCGGCCGCCGAGCGGTCACGGCTTGCCGAGGTCGTCGAGCGGCGGATGCTCGCGGAGCCGGCCACATGGGAGGGCTACTACCCGGGCGGCGCTGCCGAGCAGCGCCTCGCACGCCGCTACAGCTACAGCGACCGGATGCGCTACTACTGGCCCGACCCCGAGATCGAAAAGGCCCAGGCCCGGCTCCTGGACAACCTCTCGGCCGTGGACATCCCCCTGCCGCTACTCAGCGCACATCTTCCGCTCCAGTACGCCCGTGTCCGCCACGGCGAGCTCGCCGCCCGGCCGCGCGACCTGGCCGTGGACCACGTCCGCGATGTTCTGCGCGACTACGACCGCGCCTCCCGCCCGAACCAGAAGGAGCACGTGTGACCACGCCCTCCGGCACGCTGTCCTTGGACGACGGCGCTGCCCACACCGTCCGCGAGATCGCCCAGCAGCCCGCCCTGTGGCGCGAGGTCGACCGGATCGTCTCGGCCTCCCGGGACTCGCTGGACCCCTTCCTGCGTCCGCTCGTCGCCCGCGGCGACCTGCGCGTGGTGCTCACCGGCGCCGGCACCTCCGCCTTCGCCGGCCAGGTGCTCCAGCCCGCCTTGGCCCGGCGCCTGGGGCGGCGCGTCGACGCGGTTGCCACCACGGACCTCGTCGCCGACCCCCGCGGCTGTCTCGCCGAGGACGTGCCCACGCTGCTGGTCTCCTTCGCACGGTCGGGCGACAGCCCCGAGTCCGTGGCCGCCACCGCGCTGGCCGACCAGGTTCTCTCCGAGGTGCACCACCTCGTGATCACTTGCAACGAGCAGGGCCGCCTGGCGCGCGAACACG
This sequence comes from Streptomyces violaceusniger Tu 4113, assembly GCF_000147815.2. NCBI lineage: Bacteria > Bacillati > Actinomycetota > Actinomycetes > Kitasatosporales > Streptomycetaceae > Streptomyces > Streptomyces violaceusniger. The sequence goes on from NC_015957.1 coordinate 7,548,834, forward strand.
CGGAGCTGCCGAAGTCCCACGTGCTGTTGATGCCGCCCGGGTCCAACGACCGCGGCTTCGCCATGACGTCGAGCTTCACGTGCATGACACTCGCGGCACTGCTCGCCCTGGGCGGCAGCGCCTACGACGGCGTCGCCGAACGCCTGGCCCGGGCAGCCGAGTCGATCACCGACAGCAGCGCTGTCGACCGCACCGTCGGCGCCCTCCTGGAGAGCGCGCCCGAGCGGATCGTCTTCCTCGGCAGCGGCCCGCTGAAGGGCCTCGCCGAGGAGTCGGCGCTGAAGGTGCTCGAGCTCACCGGTGGGACGCTCATGGCCGTCGCGGAATCCTCGCTGGGATTCCGGCACGGTCCCAAGGCGGTGCTCAACGACCGTTCGGTCGCGGTGGTGTACATGTCAAACGACCCGTACACCCGCAAGTACGACCAGGACATCTATGCGGAGCTGCGCGGAAATCTGCCCGCCGGCAGCGTCGTCACGGTCTCCGCGGACTCCGGCGCGGGAACGGAGGGCACAGGCACCGACGCCTGGCCGCTTCCGGGCCTCGATGGCGTCGAGGATGTCGCCCTGGCGCTGTCCGCCGTGGTGTACGCCCAGCTCATCGCCCTGCGTGCCTCTCTGGCCCGGTGCCTGCGGCCCGACAACCCGTTCCCCTCGGGTGAGGTCAACCGCGTGGTGCAGGGCGTGACCTTGCACTCCTTGCACAACTGATCAAAGGCATCGACGGCGCGGTTCGAGGGCGCCGGACGGAGGTACAACGATGTTCCTAGGTGTCGACGGTGGCGGTACGAAAACCGCATTCTGCATGGTCGACCGGTCAGGACAAGTCGTGGCGCGAGCGCAGGCGGCAAGTTCGTACTACTTCTCCCACGGCATCGAGCTTGTCGAGCGTGTGCTGAAGGAAGGCGTCGAAGCTGTCTGCGCGGCGGCCGGGCTGACCCCTGCCGACATCGAGTACGCCTTTTTCGGGCTGCCCGGTTACGGGGAGGCGGCCCGCGATCTGCCCGTCCTGAACGCGACCCCGCGAGCGGTGCTCGGGCACGACCGCTACGCCTGCGACAACGACATGGTCTGCGGCTGGGCCGGTTCACTGGGCGCGGTCGACGGCATCAACGTCATCAGCGGCACCGGTTCGATGACCTACGGCGAGCGGCTGGGCCGGGGCGTGCGCGTCGGTGGCTGGAGCGAGATGTTCGGCGACGAGGGATCGGCGCACTGGATCGCGGTCCGGGGCCTCAACGCCTTCTCGCGGATGGGCGACGGACGGCTCCCCGAGGGCCCCCTGGCCGAGGTGTTCCGGCGCCACCTGGATCTCGCGTCCGACCTCGACGTGATCGACGTCGTCCACAACCAGTGGCAGGGCGACCGGAGCCGGATCGCCGCGCTCAGCCGCTCGGTGGCCGAGGCGGCCGCTCTGGGCGACGAGGCCGCCACGGAGATCCTCACCGACGCCGGCCGGGAACTCGCCCTGCTCGTCGAAGTCACCCGCGAGCGGCTGGAGTTCGGCCCGGACGAGACCGTACCGGTCTCCTACTCCGGCGGCACCTTCGGCGCCCACACGGTTCTGGAGGCGTTCGCCTCCGGACTGAAGAATCGTTTTACCAACTATGAGCTGCGACACCCTCTCTACGAGCCTGTCGTAGGCGCCGCCCTGTACGCGGCAAAACTCGCCGGAACCCCGCTCGACCAGCCCGCGCTCGACGCGCTGCGCATGGCCCCCGGGACCCCTGCCTCAGGAGAGGACGACCGATGAACAGAGGCACAAAGAGCTGGATCGTGTACGCGTCGCTGCTGGTCCTGTTCTGGGGTGTGTGGGGCGCCTTCTCCAGCGAGCCGAACAGCAGGTACGGCTACCCCAACGAGATGATCTACATCATCTGGGCCTTCACGATGCTCATACCCGCGTACTTCGCGATGCGCGGCAACACGTTCGACCGCCGGCCGATCGCCGCCGTGTACGGACTGATCGCGGGACTGACCGGTGCAGGCGGCCAACTCCTGCTGTTCCACGCGCTCGCCAACGGCCCGGCGTACCTCATCTTCCCCCTGGTGTCGCTCTCCCCGGTGGTCACCGTCCTCATGGCGATGGCGCTGCTGCGGGAGCGGATCAACCGGCTCGCCCTAGTGGGTGTCGTCGCGGCACTGGCGGCGATCGTGCTGCTCAGCATTCCCAGCGGCAAGGACGACTCGAACTCGCACGGCCCGTGGCTGCTGATGGCCATCCTGATCTGCGTCGCCTGGGGCGTGCAGGCGTTCTGCATGCGCAAGGCCGCGGTGGTCGGGGTCAACGACGCGACGACCTTCGGCTGGATGACCATCAGCGGACTGCTGCTGGTTCCGGTGGCGTTCGTGATGATGGGCGAATTCCCGTCCGACGCTCCGTGGCAGGCGCCCGCGCTCACCGCGGTGACGCAGGTCCTCAACGCGGTCGGCGCGCTGTTCCTGGTCATGGCGTTCAGCCGGGGCAAGGCCACGGTCGTCGCCCCCATCACCAACGCACTGGCACCGGTGCTGACCATCGTGCTGTCCCTGGCCGTCTACCAAACGCTCCCCAACGTATGGGGCGCCCTCGGTATCGTGCTGGCCCTCGCAGGCTCGACCCTGATGGTCTACAGCGACGAGAAGAGCGGCGAGAACTCCATGGCCCCGGGCGCGGCGGACGACGGCGCGGACGTGAGTCCGGCCCCGCAGAAGTCCTGATCGCCCACATATCCGTACCGGCCGAACCACGTAGCAGTACGGGCCGACACCGGCCCGTACTCACCGAACCGACATGAAAGCGAGGGGACACCTTTATGCCCCTGGTTCCCACGCGCGAACTCGTCTCGAAGGCCGCCGCCGCAGGCCGGGCCGTCGCGGCGTTCAACGTGATCACGCTGGAGCACGCCGAGGCGATCACCGCCGGCGCAGCCGCCGCGGGCGCCCCGGGGGTGATCCTGCAGATCAGCGAGAACGCCGTACGGTTCCACGGCGGCCGGGTCGAGCCGATCGCGCGGGCCGCGGCCGAGGTCGGCAAGGCCTGTGACGTCGACGTCGCACTGCACATGGACCACGTGACGGACATGCGGCTGCTGCGCACGGCGGCCGACGCGGGGTTCTCCTCCGCGATGTTCGACGCCGGGGCGCAGCCGTACGCCGAGAACCTCGCCGCCACCCGCGCCGCGGCCCAGTGGGCCCACGGCACGGGCCTGTGGCTGGAGGCCGAACTCGGCTATGTGGGCGGCAAGCCCGACGCCCCCGCGAGCGCCCACGCGGCCGGGGTGCGCACCGACCCGCAGGAGGCGGCGCGCTATGTCGCGGACACCGGCGTGGACGCCCTGGCCGTCGCCGTCGGCAGCAGCCACGCGATGACCGAACGCTCCGCGACCCTGGACCACGCGCTCATCGAACGCCTGCGGGAGGCCGTGCCCGTACCTCTGGTGCTGCACGGTTCGTCGGGCGTCGGCGACGACGATCTGCGACAAGCCGTCCAGGCGGGCATCGTGAAGATCAACATCGGTACCGCTCTCAACGTCGCGTTCACCGGCGCGGTCCGCGAAGCGCTGGGGGCCCGGCCCGACCTGACCGACCCCCGCCCCTACGTCGCCCAGGGCCGGGAGACGATGGCGGAGACGGTCCGGGTCCTTCTCGGTGTGGTGAGTGGCTGAGCGGGCCCGAAGCTTTCCCGCACCTGATGTCGCCTGGTCGGTGACGGGTTCCGTGCGTCGTGGGCACCGCCCCGTGCTGTGATCATGAGTATTCGAGGGTGTCTGGGGTGTGCGGCTGTCACCCTGCGTAGTGCGGTCTACCGCAGTTGGGGTGCAGGCAGCGTGATGCCCCCTTCGAGTGGTGAAGGGGATGCATCAATGATCGCGACAAAGGCCGGTTTCCTTAACCGGCGATCGTCGGCTATGTTGCGCCGCCGCTGGCGGGCCTGAGTCTCGCGGACTGGCCCCATTGGCCTGGGCTACCTCGTTCCCGGAGTTGGCTGTCGGGCAGCGTCAGCGGAAGCGCCGGAAGGGCGACTACGTCGGCGCACCAGAAGTTTCGCGGGGCGCGTAGGCGATGACGGCTTGCAGCGCGATGTCCACGGCGGCGTGCAGTTGTGCCCGTGTGGCGCCTGCGGCACTGTGCACGGCCATGCCCTCGCTGACCACGGTGACATTGCCCGATCCTGTTGCCCATTTACTGTTTGTGCTGGTCGGGGTGTTGATCGTTGCGGCAGGCTGGTCTGGTGGCCGGTCCTTTTCGTTCCCGGTCACGGAGCGGGAGGGGTTCCGTGTCGATGGAGCCGCAGTCGTGGCCGGAGCCTGTGCCGTTCAGAAACTCATCTCTCCTGCTCGCGGGCGGCGTCCGGACCCGGCCGCTGGGGTGGTCTGGCGCGCCATCACGGTCTGCTGGAACCCTGTCCGGATGATCGTTTCGCTCCTATACCAGGTGACTCGGAAGCTGCTCACAGTCCCGACGGTGCTGCTACGCCGGGACACAGCCAAGAACGCGGAATTGCTCGTGCTGCGGCACGAGAACGCAGTGCTGCGCAGGCAGCTCACGAGGCCGGTGCGCTACGAGCATGCGGACCGGCTGTGGTTCGCAGCGCTGTCCTCGCTGGTCCCCCGGCGCCGGTGGGCGCAGGTGTTCCCGGTGAAGCCCGCGACGCTGTTGGCGTGGCACCGCAGGCTGATCGCCCGGAAGTGGGACTACAGCAAGCGCAGACGCAGGCCCGGGAGACCTTCGACGGCGGGTGCGGTGAAGGCTCTGGTGCTGCGGCTCGCCAAGGAGAATCCGCGTTGGGGCTGTCGAAGAATTCAGGGCGAGCTGGTCCGGCTCGGACACCCAGTCGGCTCGACGACGATCTGGGAGATCCTCACCGCGGCGGGCATCGATCCAGCCCCACGCCGCAGCCGTCCGACATGGCGCGATTTCCTGACCGCTCAAGCCCAAGCCATCATCGCCTGCGACTTCTTCCACATCGACTTGGTCGATCTGCGCCGGGTGTACGCGCTGGTGTTCCTCGAGCACGGCACACGCCGGCTGCACATCGCGGGAGTGACCGCCCATCCCACCGGACCCTGGACGGTGCAGCAGGCAAGAAACCTCGCCGTCGAGTTGGGTGTTCGGGTGGACTCGCTGCGTTTCCTGCTCCGCGACCGGGACGCGAAGTACACCGAGTCCTTCGACGCGGTCTTCAAAGCCGACGACACCCAGGTCATGAGGACCGCGCCACGGTCCCCACGGATGAACGCGCACTGCGAACGTGTCATCGGCACCATGCGCCGCGAGGCCCTCGACCACCTCTTGATCTGGAACGAGACGCACGCTCGGCAGGTCCTCGATACCTACGCCCAGCATTACAACGGTCATCGCCCCCACCAGGCTCGCGGGCAGTTGCCTCCCCTCCTCCAGGAGCACCCGACGTCCATGGTCGCCCCGTCCGCTCACCGGGTTCTGCGCACCCGAATACTCGGCGGCGTGATCAACGAGTACAGATACGCCGCCTGACCAGGAACGACGAGTTTCCGAACGGCACAGCTGCTCGTAGTTCGCGAGGACGTGGCGGGCGTGGGCCTCGTTCATGATGAGGACGTGGTCGAGGGCTTCGCGTCGGATGCTGCCGATGATGCGTTCGCAGTGCGCGTTCATACGGGGAGCCTGCGGCGCACTTTTGATGATCTTCATCTCCTCGGCCCGAAAGACGGCATCGGAGGCCTCGCCGTATTTGTCATCGCGGTCGCGCAGCAGGAAGCGCAGGGTCTGGATGCGTATGCCCAGGTCGGCGGTGAGATCCCGCGCCTGCTGCACCGTCCAGTCCCGTGTCGGGTGGGCGGTGACCCCGGTGATGTGCAGTCGCCGGGTGCCGTGCTCGAGGAACACCAGCGCGTACAACCGCCTGCCGAGGACGGTGTCGATGTGGAAGAAGTCTGCCGCGACGATCCCCTCGGCTTGTGCGGTCAGGAACTCGCGCCACGTGGGGCCTGAGCGACGTGGAGCGGGTTCGATGCCGGCCGCGTTAAGGATCGCCCAGACCGTCGAAGCGGCGATCCGATGTCCGAGTCGGGCCAACTCTCCTTGGATCCGCCGGTGCCCCCAACTCGGATTCTCCCTGGCCAACCGCAGGACGAGCTTCTTGACCGCTGCCGGGGTGGGCGGGCGTCCGGTGCGTCGGCGCGCGGTGTAGTCCCACTTCGCGGCGATGACCTGCGGTGCCAGGCAAGCAGGGTGCCGGGGGTGACAGGGAAGACCCTGAGCCAGTGGCGCCGGGGTATCAGCCCGGACAGCGCTGCGAACCAGAACCGGTCGGCAGGCTCGTAGCGGACCGGTCCGGCCAACTGGCGGCGCAGGACCACATTCTCGTGCCGCAGCACCAGCAGTTCCGCGTCCTTCACCGTCTCACGACGCAGGAGCACCGATGGAACGGTGAGCAGCTTCCGGGTCACCTTGTACAGCAAGGACACGATCACGGAGGACATAATCCCAGCCGACTGACCGTATCCCGCTCACCTGCGACGATGACTTTTCGAGCGGCACAGGAACGCGTGGAGGGGCCTTGGTGCCGTACTGGCACCAAGGCCCCGAAGGAACTGCTACACCATCTGCCGGCCCTAGTGCCGCGCCGGCCTTCTGTGTCCGCACGCCCACCCGGGAGAGGGCAGGGAATGCAGGGATCGCGGTTGCTTGACCGGAGACCACCTCACTATCGATGTCCTGCGGTACCCGGACTCGACAATCCGTCCGGGCGATCCTGATGGCGCCTGGTTCCTCCGTTCTTCCCTCTGAGTGAACTGCCTTACCAAACGGGGACTGCGTACTGCTGATACCGCGAACTGCTTGTACTGCCGGTGATGCGACCTACCGGTGACCTGTGCGAGCGCCACTCTTCGGCAGCCAGCCCCGTCGCCCGTCCTGCGTCTGCTCTGGCTTGGAACCCCACTGCCGAACCTCCCGGTGCGCGCGCCCGCAGCCGACACCTTCACCGAGGTACTGCTCACTTCACTTCACTGCTGGGTACTGCCACTGTGTCAACTGCTGTCGGCGGCCCCTGATGACTGCGGGCCGCCCGGTCCGGTCGCCAGTCCCGTCGCCGTCCTGCAACTGCTCTGGCTTCGGAACTCCGCCACCGCACCGTCCTGCGTACTGCGACTACCTGTACTGCTGCCCGGCAGTTCGTCTCTGCCGGGCCCTTCGGTCTCTCTGGGCTACGAGAGAAACCATAACCACACCACCGCCCAATGTCTACTCCGGCCAGCACAGGTTTTCTCGTCGGCTGGAGAGGTAATCGGCCCCCGCCGGGAGGACGCACGGCGTGGCTCCACCCGGCTTAACCGCCTCAGGACGGGGGAGAAGCACCGGGCAGGCATGCTCCGGCGATCAGAGACCAGGGTGACCTGATGACACGATGAGCGTCGACGTCGCAGCCGGCCAGCCCGCAGCTCCTGACCGGGTGTGACATGCCGCCGTTGGCGTAATCGGCTCGTTGGGCCGGTTGGCCGCGGCAGGCTGTGCGGATTGACGGTCGTATCAGGAGCCCGTGTGTACCGATCACGTGATTGGGTCTTCGAGCGGATCCGTCAAGGGCGGGTGCGGCTGTGACGGCAGGAGAGTCGCAGCCCGAAAAGGGCGCGGTGGACCGGTCAGAAGGATTCGGTGAGCGGCTGCTGGGGGTGCTGCTGGACCAGGCCCACGAGATGCCACCGCATCTGATCGCCCCGCTGATCGTGGAAGTGGTGGGCCGGGTCGGGGGCCGTGATGTCTCGGTCCTCCTGCAGGACTACGAACAACTGATGCTGGTGCCGCTGCCGGGTAGGCGGCTGACCGTCGGCGAGCGCGCGCCGATTGATGGCTCCCCCGCCGGCACGGCCTTCCGGAGCGGAACCCCCGTCGAGGTGCCGCAGGCAGACGGCGTGCGGATCTACCTGCCGTTGCTGGACGGCAGCGACCAGGTGGGGGTGCTGGCGCTCACCCTGGACACCATCGACGACGACCGGCGACTGCTGCACCGACTGGCCGGCCTGGCCGCCCACATGCTGGTCACCAAGAACAGCTACACCGACCAGTTCTTCCAGACCCGACGGCGCGAGCCGATGAGCGTGGCCGCGGAGATCCAGTGGTCCCTGCTGCCCCCGCTGTCGATGTCCACCCCGCAGGTCGCGGTAGCCGGCATCCTCGAACCCGCCTACAAGGTCGCCGGCGACAGCTTCGACTACGCCCTCAACGACGACATCCTGCACGTCGCCACGGTCGATGCGATGGGCCACGGCCTGGATGCCGCCACCATGGCGACCGTCGCCATCGGCGCCTACCGGCACGCCCGCCGCACCGACGTCGGGCTGTCCGAGATCTACGCGTTCATGGACCGGGCCATCGCCGGGCAGTTCGGGCCCGAGCACTTCGTCACCGCACAGATGATGCGCCTGAACGTTGCGACAGGCCACCTGCAATGGGTCAACGCCGGCCACCCCGCGCCGCTGCTGATTCGCAACCACCAGGTCGTCCGGCAACTTCACAGCCTCACCACCTTGCCGGTCGGCTTCGGCGGCGACGAGCCCCAGCTCAGCGAGCAGACACTCCAGGTCGGCGACCGGGTGCTGTGCTTCACCGACGGCCTGATCGAGGAGCACGATGTCCGCGGCGAACAGTTCGGCGAGGAGCAACTCATCGCCTGGGTCAACCGCATCGAGTACGCCGAGGAAGGGGTTCGGGCGGTGGTGCGCTCCCTCTCCCACACCCTGATCCGGGAGCGGGGCGGGATCACCAGCGACGATGCAACCCTCTTCCTGATCGAGTGGCGCGGGGGTGCCGCCGACCACCTCGCCACCCTGGAATGAGCCGATACCGCCTGACTGGCGGTGCGGCCGCTGGCGGTGACTCTGGCATGTCACGCGAGAAGACCGCGAGGGATCTATCGTCAAGGTATGAGCGTGTTCGTCAAGCTGGTGGAGAACCGGCCCCCCAAGGAATACGCGGAGCTGTGCAGATATCTCCTACGACGACGTCACCGAAGGTGAGTCGCCCGCCACGTACGAGTACGACCTGCTTCCGAGCGGCGCATTGCGGAACCTCAGGGTGACCAAAGGCGAAGCCGCTGTCGTCGAATCGATCTACGCTCCCGGACTCTGGTTCCGTGTCCAGGGGCAGTGGCGCGGTAATGCGGAATAGCAAGCACTCTGCCGGCGGCCGGGCACTGCCGGCTGCTGGGCCCGGCGGTGCTTGAGGTCCAAGCAGAATGTGCTCATGCTTCGCGTCAGCCTACGGAATCACGTCGGAAACTACCTGCAGGTGTACCGTGGATTCTGGGTTGCGCACTCTCACGTGTTGCGCCTGAAAGGACGGCCCCGGCGGTTTCACCGGGGCCGTTTCGAGGATCACGCTGAGTGAGCTGGCGCGGTCGCACAGGCACCGTGGCCGCCCTCGGAGTCTTAGGGCGTGTATTGAAAGTGAGAGGGGGCACCCCCGACCTGGCGTGAGCTAGGGCCTGTTGCGAAGGTGGATCAAGGTCGTAGATGATCACCGTCTGTGGGACGGGGTGACCTGACGAACGGCCAGTGGGCCCGGCTGCAGCCATTGCTACCGACGGGCAAGAAGCCGGGCCGGCCGCGGACCTGGACGCATCGGCTGCTGATCGACGGAATACGGTGGCGGACCAGGACGGGTGCGCCGTGGCGGGACGTCCCGGAGCGGTACGGGCCGTGGCACCGGGCCTACGACCTGTTTCGGCGGTGGCAGCGCGACGGCATCTGGAAGCGCATTCTGGAGCAACTGCATGCATATCGTACGGCTCCGTACGTGCGGCGGGATGCCCAGCCACCAACGGACGCCTGATCCGGGACGCGCGCGGCGACTGCCCTAACGCGTGGCCGTGGCGCCCCACTCGTGCGCCAGCGCCGCCGCCTCGCCACGCGACCCGACGCCCAGCTTCTCCAGGATCTTCGCCACGTGGAACTTCACCGTGGACTCGCTGATGTGCAGCTCACCGGCTTGGAGTCCCGTGAAGCGCCCTCCGAGGAGGTACGTCGCAGCCTGCACGATCCAGGACTCAGGCGTGTTCGGGCTGAGCATGGTGACGCCCACCCCCAGGCCAACGCCGCGCCGACTGAGCGCACCCATGTACTGCGAGACCAAGTCCCTCACCTGGGCGTAGGTCAGTCGCCGGTCGCCCGCGACGAACGCCTCCGACGAGCTGTGCCGCGTCAGCGACTGGACGATGAGGTCGCTTCAGCGTCGCACCGGCCGAGGCCGCCGATGCTGGCGAGGAGCTCTGGGTGGTGGCGGAGGAAGTCACCCTTCCAGCGTGGGCTCCCGCACCATTGGGCTGCCACCGATGTTCCGCCAGGAACTACGGCTACCCCGCCAACCTCTCACCCATGGGAGCTGCGGGAGGACCGAGCCGACGAGCGATAGCCTCCGGGTGTCTGACCGACCAGCACGGTGAAGGCGTCGATGAAGCTGCTGGGGTTCGACCAGCCCAGCCGGATCGCCGTGTCGGTGACCGAGGCGCCGTCGCCGAGCTCGATCAGCGCCCGTTGGATGCGCAGCAGGGTGCGCCACTGGTGGAAGCTCATCGACAGCTCGCTGCCGAACAGTCGGCTCAGGGTGCGTTCGCTGGCGCCGGTGCGGTGGCCCAGCTCGGCCAGGGTCGCCGGGCTTGCTGGGTCCACGTGAAGCAGGTCGGTGACCGCCTTGAGACGCCGGTCGCTCGGCTCCGGGAGGCGCAGCGGCTCTTGTGCGGCGCGGGCGAGCTCGGCGAGTACGACGTCGATCAGCAGCCGCGCACGGGGGCTCTCCAGCGGCTCGCCCTCGCTCATCAGCGCCAGATAGGCCTCGCGCAGCAACGCGCTCGCCACGAAGACCGACGGCTCGGCCGGCAGCTGTCCGGTCAGCGTCACGGGCAGCGACAGCACCCGGATGTCCGTCTCGCCGTACGCCTTGCTGCTGTGCACCGCGAAGGGCGGCACCCACATGATCCGACTGGCCGGCGCCACCCAGGTGCCCACCTGGGTCGCTGTGACCAGGGCCCCACGCGCGGCGTAGCGGAGCTGGCCATAGTCGTGGAAGTGCGCGGCCACGTCGGCGCCATGGGCCAGCGGCGCCGACAACGGCCCATCGTCGGTGCAGAAGCTCGGCTCGCCGCTGGGGTCGGACACGCGATTGAGGCTACCCGACACTGGCGGGTTATCGGAAGAACCTGGCGGGATACCGGTGGTGCGCCTGGCGCCGCAGACGCATCGTGGAGACATGTCACAACAGATCAAGCTCGAGGACGCCGCGCCCGCGTCGTCCTCCCCCCACCGCCGAGGTCAACACCGGACTCGTGCTCACCTCGCTCACGCCCTGAGTGAAGGGTGGCAGCGATGAGCACACAGACGACCGGCACGATCGCAGTCTTCGGCGCGACGGGGCAACAGGGCGGGGCGGTGGTCGACGCGCTGCTGGACCACAAGGCCCCTGTGCGGGCCCTGGTCCGCAACCCGCAATCCGACCGGGCTCAGGCGCTGGCCGCCCGCGGCGTCGAGCTGGCGGCCATCCGGACCGACGACCCGGCGTCGTTGGTCGCCGCGCTGACGGCGGTCGAGGCGTTCTACTTCATGACCCCGGAGGCGAACAACCTCGAAGAGGTCGAGACGGAGATCCGCATCGGCACCGCGCTCGTCGACGCGGCGGTCGCGGCACGCGTCCCGCACGTCGTGTTCAACTCGGTCTTCGGCGCGGACCGGGAGCGGGGTGTGCCGCACCATGACTCGAAGCACTCGATCGAGGAGCACCTGAGGAAGTCCGGCCTCAGGGCCGCGATGGTTCGCCCGACCCCCTTCATGGAGGAGATGGCACCGAGCCTGGAGCACGGAGAGGTCGTGCTGAGGCTGCCGCTGCCGGAGGACGTCGCCCTGAAGATGATCTCGGTCAGGGACGTCGGCCGGGTCGCCGCCGCGCTCCTGCTCGACACCGCGGAGGCACCCGGCGGAGCCGTCGAGCTCGTCGGCGACGAGCTGACGGGCCCTCAGATCGCCGCGGCGTTCGGCGCGCGCGCCGGGCTCCCGGCACGTTACGAGGCCCTCCCGTTGAGCGTGCTTCCCAGCGACCTCGACAGGGCGATGTTCCGCCAGTTCGCGAAGGCGGCGGAACACCCGTCGGATCTTGCGGTGGTGCGGGCGATCGAGCCGGCCACCCTGGACCTGGCCGAGTGGATCCGATCCACCGGCTGGACCGCGCCCGCCGGTCCAGGCCAAGGTTGATCTTTCACCTAGAGCGTTGATCTTTCACCTAGAGCGACGAGCACTGGAGCAGGACATGAAGGCGATCACCTACACCGAGTTCGGCGGCCCGGAAGTCCTCCGCCTCGCAGAGGTCGACGAGCCGCACGCCGGACCCGGACAGGTGCGGCTGAAGGTCGTGGCGGCAGCGGTCAACCCGCTCGACTACAAGATCCGCAACGGGTGGAGGCCGCAGATGGCGCCGCCGTTCCCGGTGATCCCCGGCGTGGAGGCGGCCGGCGTCGTCGACGAGGTCGGCGAAGGCGTGACCGGCGTCGCGGTGGGTGACGAGGTCCTGGGCTGGACCGTCACCGGCGCGTACGCCGAGCACGCGCTGGCCGTCGACTTCGGCCCGAAGCCCGCGGACCTCGACTGGGACCTCGCCGCGGCACTGCCCGTCGCCGTCGAGACCTCGGTCCGCGTGCTCGGCGCCCTCGGCGTCGGGGAAGGCGACACGCTCCTGCTGCACGGAGCCGCGGGTGTGGCCGGCGCCGTCGGTGTTCAGCTCGCGGTCGCCCGCGGCGCCACGGTCATCGGCACCGCCTCCCCCGGCAACCACGACTACCTGCGCTCGCTGGGCGCGATCCCGGTCGCCTACGGCGCCGGCCTCGCCGACCGGGTCCGCGAGGCCGCACCGCAGGGCATCGACGCCGTGTACGACGCCGCGGGGGCGGGCGACCTGGAGGTGTCGATCGACCTGCTCAGCGGCACCGACCGGATCATCACCATCGCCGATCAGAAGGCCGCCGAGCTGGGCGTCACCTTCTCCGGCCCCGGCGGCGCCCCGTTCGGTTCCCGCCTCGGCGAGTACGCCCGCCTCGCAGCCGACGGCAAGCTCACGGTGCGCATCGCGCAGAGCCTTCCGCTGGAGGACGCCGCGAAGGCGCAGGAGCTGAGCGCGAGCGGTCACGCCGCCGGGAAGCTCGTCCTGCGGCCGTAGCTGGCTGTCATCGAGGCACTTCCCTGAAACGTCTTCGTCGGCGCTTTCGCAACACGTCCCAGACCGCTTCTCGGGCCTGGTCGGCTTCTGCCACGATCCGTTGGAATTCGGCCCTCTCCAGCAGATCACTCGCTGTGCGGCTGCGCAGCGGACCGGTAGCCGCGGTCATCAGCCAGGCGGCGATGGCCGGATCCGTCTGCGGCGGAATCACCAGCAGGTCCCAGCGGCCGACGGTGTAGGAGAGAAGCAACAGCTTGTGGGGGTCTTGCTCGGCCTTGAACCAGCCGACGCTCACCACGTGCCCATCAACGGGCACCTTCCGTGGGATGACCGGCCACAGGGTCGGGTTCACCGTGACATGCGTGATGTGCCCCCAAAGGGGATCCAGCACCGCTGTCAACGCAGGAAGTTCCGCCGCCAGGTCGCGGGAGCGGGCCACCAGGCACCGTCCAGAAGAGCACCAGGGGTGTCCGTTGAGGCGAGCGCGAGACGCAGCGGCAGCGAAAAAGTCCGCTCCTCGACCGCCGACGTATACAGAATGGTCGCGGTCATGACGCGGACTTGTCCCCGGGCCGGCCGGTGTACACCGGCCCGGTGTTGTGAATCGCCGAGAACGACAGGAGCTTAGCCTCGGTCTTTCATCAAGCCTCTGAGCATTGCGGTTGAGTCTGGGTTCTGAGTGGGCTGGGTCGTGACGGTGTGATGCGGGCATGCGGCAGGCCCGGCGCGGTGGCCGGGTGCTCCAGGAGTCCTCGGGGTCGTGGTCGGGCGGCATCGCGAAGCGGCTGGTCAGCAGATGGCCGGACGGGGCAGCGCGGCCAGGCGGGCGAAGGCGGTGACGAGGTCCCGGGCCCAGGGCCAGTGTTCGGCGATCCGCAGCCAGGTCCGTCTGCCGCCGCGGGTGATGCGAGCGGCGGTGTGTAACAGTCGGTAGCGCAGTCGCTTGGGCTCGGCCTTGGCCAGTTCGCCGTCAAGGAGCAGGATCTGGGTCCAGGCGATGAGGTCGATGCCGGCCAGGGCGAGTTCCAGCCAGGCGGCGTTAATGTTCGCCTGGCGCGACGGGAAGCGGCCGAACCCGGTGTCCTTGCCGCACCGGATGCGGTCCTCGACGCGGGCGTGGGCGCGGTGGCGGGCGTCGATGAAGGCCAGAGGTCCGGTGCTGGGAGGGCTGTCGGTGGCGATGAGCTGGTGTCGGAAGCCTTCGACGGTGTCGAACAGATCCAGGGCAGCGCCGGGGTGCGGGCGTTCTCGCCGCACGATGAACCGGGTGCCTTCGGGAAACCCGGCGGCGTCGAGCAGACCGGTCAGCTCGGCGACCTGCGCGCCGTCACGGGGTTCGTCGTCGGCGTCAATCGCGGCCGCCCACGCGGAGGCCGGCAGTGCGCTGATGGCGTCACGGACCTCGGCATCGATGGGGGCGCCGACGGAGAACCGGGCGTCCACCCCGTCGGCGCGCCGTGCCCTGATGTGTGCCAGGAACGCTTTGGTGCAGCCGGCGGTGTCGGTGCGGACCAGGATCGGGACCCCATACCGCCGGTCGTCGGGGATCTGGGCAAGCGCGTGGTCCAGGACGGTGATGTGGTCGGCGGCGGTGTTGGACCCAGCCCGCCCGGGGCGCAGGATCCCGGCCAACCCGTCGCCGGTGTTGTCCAGGAAGGCCAGGATCGGGTGATAGCCGAAGGTCTTCTTCCAAGTCGGTGTCGCCTGCTCCTTCTCCGAGTGACAGATCACGATGGTGGCGTCGATGTCCACCACCAGCCCCGGTATCACCCGCCCAGCGGCTTTGGCCTGCGGGAACTTCTCACGGGTGTCGGCATGCTGCGCCCAGGCGATCTCGCGGGCCGCAGCTCTGGCCGCCCGCATCCGGCCCAGGGCCGCCTCGTCGATTCGGTTCAGCACCCGCCATGCCGTGGCCGGGGAGGCCACCGGCCCGAACAGCTCGGCCTGGTCCCGCAGCACGGCGAGATCCGAGATGGTCTCGCCACCATCGGCGAGCATCACCGCCATGTCCGTGATCACCTGGCCCGGATCGTGGCCGCCGGTGCGCTGTCGTCCTCCGGCCAGCGCGTCACCGAAGGCACTGGTCAGCGCGGTCACCTCCGCCAGATCGGCCAGCAGCCGGGCCCCGGCATGCGAAACGACACCTCGCCCGTCGGGCGTTACGGACAGCCTCGAACGAGACGTTGTAGAGCTCACGTGAAACTGCCCCCGGCTGCGGCGCTTTGATCCTCGACAACTCGGATCATCGCAGCTCAGGGCGCACTTCTGCGTTCCGGTATCAAGATCCGGACTTACTCGGTGAAACTGGTCGAGATCGAGCAGGCCCACGCCTGACCCGCGCCGCTGATCCGCCCGGCCCTGCTGCGCGATCGGCAAGGTGTTGAAATCCGGATGATGCGAAAGGAACAGGGGCGCTAGCGTGCGCGTATGGATCTTGAACCTGGAAAGACCGTGCCCGCCGTTCCCGTTCCTCTCGATGCCGAACTTCAGGTCGCTTATGACGCCTACCTGGCGGAGGAACCGGACTTGGCGCCGATGAGTCTCGAGAAGCTGTCGGTGATCCGCGCGGAGGTCGACGCCGCAGTGGCGGCGCTCGAGGACCTCAGCCATGGCGGGCGCTTCACCGTCCTCCAGCCTTCGGTGCCCGGCCTGGACGGCGCCCCCGAGATCCCGCTGCTGGTGTGCACACCCTCCGGCGCGCCCGCATCGCGGCCGGCGCTCTACTTCATACACGGCGGCGGCTTCTACTGTAGCGATCACCGCACCGGGCTCGACCAGATACTCGAGACGGCCGAGCGGTTCGGGGCCACGCTGATCTCGGTCGGCTACCGGCTCGCGCCCGAGCACCCCTACCCCGCCCAGATCAACGACGCTTACGCCGGTCTGCTGTGGGTCGCCGACCACGCGGACGAGCTCGGCATCGACTCGGAACGCATCGTCGTCACGGGCTTCAGCGCCGGCGGCGCCCTCAGCGCCGCGCTCGCTTTGACCGTGCGCGACAAGGGCGGTCCCCGCCTGCTCGGCCAGCTGCTGATTGCCCCGCTGCTCGACGACCGCAACGACAGCGCCTCGGCCCTGCAGATGGACGACGTCGAACTCTTCGACCGCAGCCGCAACGGGTTCGCCTGGAGCTCGCTGCTCGGCGACGCCCAGGGCGGAGCTGACGTGCCGGAGTACGCTGCGCCCGCCCGCGCCACCGACCTGGCCGGCCTGCCGCCCACATTCCTCGACGTCGGCTCCGCCGAGTGCCTGCGCGATGAGATCCTCGCCTACGCCGACCGGATCTGGCAGGCTGGCGGCGAAGCCGAGCTGCACGTGTGGCCCGGCGGAATCCACGGTTTCGACAGGAAAGCCCCCGAGGCGCGAATCAGCAAGGCCGCTGTCGCGGCACGCCGCAACTGGCTGGAGCACCTTCTCGCCACCAACTGACGGTCTCCTCCGGCGGTAGTCGGTCGCGGGATGGACAACGTGCCGGCCAGGCGTCCCATAGCAACGAGGTCGAGGAACCTTGCGACGGAACTCAGGCGGATAGCTGCGTGACACGGAGCCCTCCCAAGGTTCTGGACCAACAAGTGTCCAGCATCCCGGCTCCGTCAAACCCCGAGCGCATTAGACGGCCTCGAACGAGACGTTGTGGAGTTCACGTGGCAAGTGCTCCCAGCTGCGATGCTTTGATCTTCGACAAGTCGGATCATCACAGCTCAGGGAGCACTTCTGCGTTCCGACATCAAGATCCGGACTTGCCTGGTGAACGCGTCAGGTTAGAAACTCTTATGCGAAATGTCCTCGGTAATTTCGGGGTACTCCCGGATACAGCCCGCCGGGCGGTTTCGGGGTTACGGATATCAGGGCATTCTGACGGGTCTCCCGAACTTGAGCGGTGTACGCGGCTGGCGGTGCTGACCTGTCGTCGCGATGTTGACTCACGGTGGGCGGGGAACACCGGAACGAAAATCGGCGCTACGGCCAGCCGCTGTCCCGTTTCATTTGATCTTGCCGCCGAACGGCGTTGTGACCTGCGGATATGCAAAGTCGAGTGAGACGTCGAAGTCTCCTCGTCTCACTTGATGTTGTCGGCGAGGCGCGTTTCCACCCTCGCCGGTCGACAGACGGCAGCGCGCTGACCTGGACTGTCTCACCCGACCTTGTCCCTGACACGCGAACTGGACAAGGTCGGGTGAGACAGATGCAAGGTCTCGCGAGACGGGACAGCCGCCGGGCGTTCCCCGGCCACGGGTGTCACGCACGGTTATTCTCATAAATGTTCGTCTGTGAGAGTTCTGCGAGAGTCCCCGGAGTGATCACGTTTCCGCAGGTCGCCGTTCGCGAAAGCCCTCTCGAAACCCGCATGTTGTGCGAGGCACTTCTGAGAGAATCCCGGCATGGATCTCACGCCCGATCGGGCCGCATCGGGGTCTGAGGAACATCCATGTCAGATCGTGCGCTAAGCCTCCGTCGGCCCTGGTCGGCGGCTGACGGAGCATCGGCCCCAGGCATCCGCTGAAGTCTTCCCACAGATAACACCCTAATATCTACGGTAGTTTGATCCGTCACCTGCGGTGACGCGCTCCGGGCGCTACGTGAAGCGGCCCTGTTATCTGTGGCAAAGGGGAAGCGGTGCCCACCGTCCTACAACTGCCGGCCGGTAAGGCCCTCACCGTCCGCGCGGCGGCCGACGTGTTCCTCGACTCGCTCGGCAACCCGAACACCGTCCGGAACTACGGGATCGGGGTCGGGAAGACCGTCGAACGCCTCGGTGAGGGTCGGCCGCTGTCGACGGTCGCAGACGACGAGATCGGTGAGACCCTGGAACTGCTGTGGGGCACCTCCTCGGTGAACACCTGGAACGCCCGCCGCGCGGCGGTGATGTCCTGGCTGGGATGGTGCGGCGAGCGCGGTTATGACGGCCCGGCGGTCCCAGGCCTGGGCGAAGCGGCTGGCAGTGCCCGACTCCGAGACCCCGGCTCGCTCGAAGATGGCGATCGACCGGCTCATCGCCCGGCGCGAGGTGCACCTGCGGGAAAAGACGCTGTGGCGGATGCTCTACGAGACCGTCGCACGCTCCGACGAGATCCTGGGGGTGAACATCGAGGAGCTGGACTTCGCCGGACGCCGCTGCCCGGTCAAGGCCAAGGGCGCCCGGACCAAAGCCCGCCGTCGCGGCCAGGCCCGCGATGACTTCATGCTGGAGACCGTCTACTGGGATGCCGGCACGGCCCGGCTCCTGCCCCGCCTGCTGAAGGACCGTACGCGCGGGCCGGTGTTCGTCACGCACCGCCGTCCCGGACCCGGCAAAGTCGTCAGCCCCCGCGACGTGTGTCCGGACACCGGGCTGGCCCGGCTGTCGTACGGGCAGGCCCGCGCGCTACTGGATCAGCACACCGCCCTGCGCGGCCCGGGGACCGGCTGGGGCCTGCACGAGTATCGCCACTCCGGCCTCAGCCACCTCGGCGAGCAGGGCGCCTCGCTGCTGATGCTGATGGCGAAGTCTCGGCATCAGAAGCCGGAGAACGTCCGCCGCTACTTCAAGCCCTCCCCGGAAGCGATCTCCGAACTCACCAGCCTGCTCGCCCCGGGCGACAGCCGCCGCTGAGCACCAGCCCTGCTGCGGCCGAGGCGACGGCCATGGGGTGAGGGAGATGTCAGCCTTGGCGGCTGGGGAGCATGGCCAGGGCCTGGGAGCGCTTTGCGACGAGGTCGTCGTAGGTGCCGTCGCGCTCGGCCCAGCGGAGCGCGAGAACCCGCTCGACCAGGACCTCGTCAGGGGTGGGGTTCTGCGAGAGCAACTGCATGACCTCGGCGGCGAAGTCGTCAAGCGGCAGTGCCTGCGGGTTCACTTTCTCCTGTCCTGCCGTGGCGACGGCCGGGGGGACGAGCTCGACGACGCTGACGCCGGTGCCGTCCAGTTGCGCGCGCAGTGCCTCGGAGTAGGCGTGCACCGCAGCTTTCGAGGCGGCGTAGGTGGGCATGGGCGGGAACGGCAGGAAGGCGATGCCGGAGGTGACGGTGACGAAGGTGCCGGCGCCGCGTTGGACCAAGTGCGGGGTGAAGGCGTCGACGACCCTGATGGTGCCGACCAGGTTGGTGTCGATCGTCGTCTGCGCCGCCTCGAAGTGCACCGGGTCGCGCAGGTCCTCCAAGAGCATGACGCCCGACATGATCACCACGGTGTCCAGCTCGGGGTACCGGACGAGTACGGCGTCGCGGGCACGTGCGACGGAGGCACCGTCGGTGACATCGATGCCGAATGTGCCGATGCCTTCGTCGGAGAGTTCCGAGAGCGCCTCTGCGCTGCGACCGCCGACGGCCACGGCGCTGCCCGCTGCGGTGAACCGCCGGGCCAGTTCCCGGCCGATGCCGGACGTTCCGCCGACGATGAAAACGGTGCGGTTGGAGAGATCCACGAGGTCTTCCCTTCAGTTTGGAGCACCCACGGCGTTCGGGCCCGCGGCGCCGTTCAGCGATGATCTCTGTCCTTCTCAAACAGTGATACCGCCAGTCTTGACCGGCTCCGCGGAGTGTGGCAGTGCCCCGGTCTTCCCTGGTCCTGCCAGGGCCCCCGCTGAGACGCACGCACCGCATTACGGTGGTGTTGTGAAGGATGAGGAATCGGACAACCAGCTCGGCAGCTACCTCCGCGCCCGGCGTGAGCTGATCTCCCCGGCGCAGGCAGGACTCCCGCCCGGCGGCAACCGCCGCGTACCCGGCCTGCGCCGTGAGGAAGTCGCCCTGCTCGCCGGAATCAGCCCCGACTACTACCTGCGCCTGGAACGGGGCCGCGACAAGAACCCCTCACCTCAGGTGCTCGAATCACTCGCGCGCGTCCTGAACCTCGACGACGTCGAGCGGACGTATCTGCTCGGCCTCGCGGCAGCACGCCCCAGGACACCGCGCCGCAAGCGACCCGAGCACGTACCGGCACGGGTGTACCAGCTCCTCGCCCACCTTCAGATCCCCGCGTTCGTCGAAGGACGCGCCTTCGACGTCCTGGCCTCCAACCCCATGGCCGTCGCCCTCTCCCCCCGTCTGCGACCCGGCGAGAACCGGCTCCTTTCCCTCCTCCTCGATCCCGAGGAACAGGCCTTCCACCAGGACTGGACGAAAGCCACCGCCGACTTCATCGCCACCCTTCGCACTACCATCGGGGACGACACCGGCAACCCCCGGTTCGTCGAACTCGTCGGAGAGCTCGCACTGTCCAGCCAGCGGTTCCGCACCCTGTGGGCCCGACACGACGTCCGCAACCTCGACGGAGGCACCACCACCGTCCACCACCCCGTCGTCGGTGAACTACGGCTCCACCGCGACAAACTCCCCATCGACGACGTCATCCTCGTTGTCTACTACCCCGACAAGGACAACGACAGCGACGAGAAGCTGCAACTTCTCGCCGCGCTCTCACACACCGAACCCACCGACACAGCACACAACAGGCCAGCAGACACCCCCCACCCGAAGACACCCTGACGAACACCGGCTGTCCGGCGCCACAGCCAGAACGGCCGCGCCACGATTTCCGCCATCCGCGGACCGCCTCGGCGCCCGGTCATTCGTCGTCGGTCGCGTCCGTGGAGCGCAGGGGCCGCAGGCCACGGGCGTGTACGGAACTTTGTGTAAGTCCTCGATTTTCACTTGGGGTTGAGCCGGTCCTCGAAGAAGAGTGAGAACTGGTTCAGTGCCTTCTTCCAGTGTGCCGCGACGTGGTTGACATCGCGCGCTCTGGGGGTGACCTGCTCACGGATGGCGAGGTAGAGCACCTTCAACGCGGCCTGCTCGGAGGGGAAGTGTCCGCGGTTGCGGGTGGCTTTCCGCAGCCGCGCGTTGATCGACTCGATCAGGTTCGTCGAGTAGACGACCTTCCTTATCTCCGGCGGGAAGGCGAGGTAGGGGGTGAATTCGCTCCACGCGGCCTGCCAGGTCCGCACGATCGCGGGATACCGCTGGCCCAGCTCGCCTGCGGTGAAGTCGGCGAGGGCCTGCTCGGCGGCCTGCTCGGTCGGGGCGGTGTAAATGGCCTTCAACTCCGTGACCAGCTTTGCGTGGTGCTGTTTGGAGGCGAATCTCAGCGAGGCACGGATCAAGTGGATCACGCATGTCTGAACGGTGGCTTTGGGCCAGGTCGCAGTGACCGCGTCGGGCAGGCCCTTCAGCCCGTCGCAGGCGACGATGCACACGTCCTCGACCCCGCGGTTACGGAGCTCGGACAGCACGGTCATCCAGGTCGTGGCGCCTTCGCCCTCGTCGCCGGCCCACAGGCCGAGCACGTCCTTGCAGCCGTCCATGTCCACCCCGACGGCCAGGTAGACCGGCCGGGAGGCCACGGATCCGGAGCGGATCTTCACCCACAGCGCGTCGATGTAGATGATCGGCCAGACCGCGTCCAGCGGTCTGTTCCGCCATGCGTCGAGCTCATCGGTGACAGCGTCGGTGACCTTGCTGATCAAGTCCGGTGAGACCTCGACGCCGTACATGCCGGCCAGGTGCGAGCGGATGTCGCGCACCGACATGCCGCGTGCGTACAGCGACAGGACCTGCTCGTTGAAGCCCGCGAGCCGCCTGGCGTGCTTGGGCACCAACTGCGGTTCGAACGACCCGTCACGGTCCCTCGGAACGGCCAGTGTGACCGCCCCCGCATCGGTCAGCACCGTCTTGCGCGATGTGCCGTTGCGGCTGTTGCCCGAGCCGTGGCCCGCGGGATCGTGTTTCTCGTATCCGAGGTGGTCGGTCATCTCCGCGTCCAGGGCCCGCTCCAGCACGGCCCGGGTCACCTCGGTCAGCAGCCCGCCTTCACCCAGCAGGGCAGCACCCGAGGCGTCGGCGCGGTCCATCAACCGCTCGACGACCTCATCCACGAGCTCGTCCTCGACCGGTCCGACGGCCAGGATCTCGTTGTCGTTCATGTCCGTCCGTCCCGGCTGGTCAAAGGCCCAGGTCAGAGCCACGGCCAGCCTGCCACATCACGGACTTACACGATCTTTCAGACACGCTCCAGGCCACCGGGCAGGTCGGGGAGCTGGAAGGAGTAGCGGCCCAGCATGTTGATGTGATGGCGGACGAACGGGGAGAGGCGGGCCTGTGCCGTTCAGAAACGCGTCACTGCTGGTCATGCCACGTACCTGTACTCATTGATCAGGCCACCAAGGACACGGGTCCGGAGCAGTCGTCGTGGGGTTTTCAGGTCGGTCAGCGGCGCCGTGTCGTGGTCGGCGAGGGGAGGTAGTTGCTCCCGGGCCTGATGCGGTCGATGTCCGTTGTAGTGTCCGGCGTAGGTGCTGAGAACACGGAGAGCGTGGCGCTCGCTCCAGAGCAACAGGTGGTCGAGGGGCTCGCGCCGCAGTGTCCCGATGACCCTTTCGCAGTGTGCGTTCATCCGCGGGGACTGCGGGGCGATCTTGACGGTTTCGATGCCCTCAGCTTCGAAGACGGCGTCGAAGGACTCGGTGTATTTGCCGTCCCGGTCGCGGATCAAGAAGCGCAACGACTCCAGGCGCACGCCCGACTCAAGAGCGAGGTTTCGGGCCTGCTGGGCTGTCCACTGTGCGGTCGGATGCGCGGTTACGCCAGCGATGTGGAGGCGGCGTGTGTCGTGCTCGAGGAAGACCAGCGCGTAGACCCGGCGAAGATCCACCAGGTCGATGTGCAGGAAGTCGCAGGCAATGATGGCTTCGGCCTGGGATGTCAGGAACTCGCGCCATGTCGGCCCGGCGCGGCGGGGAGCCGGGTCGACACCGGCGGCGGTCAAGATCTTCCAGACCGTGGAGGCGCCGATCCTGTGGCCCAGCCGGGCGAGCTCCCCCTGGATCCTGCGGCAACCCCAGCGCGGGTTCTCCCGTGCCAGCCGCAGCACCAACTCCTTCATGACTTCCGCTGTCGCTGGCCGACCCGACCTGCTCCGACACTCACTGTGGTCCCACGTGCGTGCAACGAGACGTCGATGCCAACCCAGCAACGTCCCTGGTGTCACAGGGAACACTTGCGCCCAGCGACGCCGGGGTAGCAGCGAGGACAATGCCGCGAACCACAACCGGTCTGCCCACTGATACCGCACCGGCCTCGCAAGTTGCCTGCGCAGCACCGCGTTCTCGTGCCGGAGCACGAGCAACTCAGCGTCTCTGGACGTCTGCCGACGCAGCAACACCGCTGGGACCGAAAGAAGCTTCCTCGTGACCTCATACACCAGTGACACGATCACCCGGACATGGTCCCAGCGCGCCCGCTGATCCCGCCAGACCACCTACGACATGCAACGACGCATTTCTGAACGGCACAGGATGCAAACCTGCCGGCGTGAACTGCCGGACCGGACGTTGATCTGGAATCAGAGGCAACTGCTCTACGCTCTGCGGGAGTTCGAACAGCTCTATCACTCTCATCGCGCCCACCAGGGCATCGCGAACGCCCGGCCGCCGCACCCGTTGCCCACGCCGATCAACGATCCGGAACAGAACACCGGCCCCGACATACGAAGACCCGACCGCCTCGGCGGCACCCTCCACGCATACCGGCATACCCCATGACCTGCACGGATGGGATTTCCGGCAAGCCCTCGTCCGCTTGGCACACTATTTTTCGCCGAGAAACCCCCGCCGACTGTCTCGCCACAGCGCTCCAGAGCCGGATACGGCACTCGCGCCCTGGGAGTGACCTATCTGCCGGCGGACGCCAAGGGGTTTTGCCTCGCCTTGACGCAGGTCGCTCGCAACGACCAGGACGCCCGCGTGCGACCTGCCTGCGAAAACCGACTCAGCGACATCACCGACAGTCCCCCCATCCCTGTCGCATGGGGAGCGCGACTCCGTGCTCCCACCCTGAAAGGAGGTCGAGAGCCGACAAGGGTCCTTATGCCTCTCGATGCAGAGAGCATCCGAATCGACCGGGTGACCCCAGGGGCCTACGGTTGCCGACGGCACACAGGGGCGCGGTACGGCACCGCACGTCTACCGGATCGGGTGACGGACAAACCGGGCGGCGTTGACACGTCTGCGAGTTGGGAGCACAAGGGCTCCCAGAGGGCTCCCACTTGCTCCCAGCCCGGAAACAGTTAAGGCCGCCCCCGCTACCCGCGGAAACGGCCTCCGACCTGCGAAAACGCTGGTCGGGACGACAGGATTTGAACCTGCGACCCCTTGACCCCCAGTCAAGTGCGCTACCAAGCTGCGCCACGTCCCGGTGCTCGTTCGGCTTGGGCTTTCCCCTCGCCGACCGCGCATGAAGAACAATACCGCACCTCAGGGGGTGGCTGCTGCCACCCCAGGGTGAAGATCGGGAGTCCGGCGGGACCAGCCGGGGTGTTCACTCAGTGAGAGCGGATGGTTGCTCAGCGTTAGCCAGAGGGGGCGTGGGCTGCGGCGTTGGCGGGGAGGGGGGTACTTGACCTGAAGTTTGGTTTAAGTTGCACGCTCGGTCCATGACCTTCACCGACGTTCACACCGCGCAGGGGTACGACGATCTTCCTCGGCTGATGAGCCTGATGACCGGGGACGAGAAGCACGGACCGGCCGCGACCTCGACGCTTGACGTGGTCTGGGTGCTCTACGACCGGTGCTGCGGGTCTCGCCGGAGGCGGTGGACGCTCCGGACCGGGATCGGTTTCTGCTGTCCAAGGGGCACGGGCCGATGGCGTACTACGCCGTGCTCGCCGCCAAGGGGTTCCTGCCCGAGTCGCTGCTGCCGGGGTTCGGGGGGTACGAGTCGCCGCTGGGGCACCATCCGGATCGGGTGCTCGTACCGGGTGCCGAGATCAGCAGTGGCTCGCTCGGGCATGGGCTGCCGTTGGCCGTGGGGAGTGCGCTCGGGTTGCGGGCGCAGGGCCGTTCCGGGCCGGCGGTGTGGGTGCTCGTCGGCGACGCCGAGCTGGACGAGGGCAGCAATCACGAGGCGATCGCGTATGCGGGGGCCGTCGGGCTGGAGCGGTTGCACACGGTCGTTGTCGACAACGCCTCCGCCACCCATGGCCGGCCCGGGGGCATCGCCGCGCGCTTCGAGGCCGCGGGGTGGTCCACGGCGAGCGTGGACGGGCGTGATCACCAGGCGCTGTACGAGGCGTACACCGCGCCGCACCCGGGGCGGCCGCATGCCGTGGTGGCCCGGGTCGAGGCCAAGGTCTGATTCGTTTCCAGGGTGAGAGGAACTGTCTGCAATGGACACCATGCGTGAGCGTTTCGCCGCCACCGTCTCCCGTCTTCTCGACGACGACCCCCGGCTGGCCGTCGTGCTGGCGGAGATCGGTAAGGACGGCTTCACGGACGCGGCCCGGGCGCATCCCGACCGGGTGATCAATGTCGGCATCCGCGAGCAGTTGCTGGTCGGCGCCGGCGGTGGACTGGCGCTGACCGGGATGCGGCCGATTCTGCACACCTTCGCCAGCTTTCTGGTCGAGCGGCCCTTTGAGCAGGTCAAGCTGGACTTCGGGCATCAGGGTGTGGGCGGGGTGCTGGTGAGCGCGGCCGGGTCGTACGACTGGCCCGCGGGCGGCTACACCCATATGGCTCCCGGCGATGTGGCCCTGCTGGACACGCTCGACGGCTGGACCATCCATGTGCCCGGCCATCCGGAGGAGGCCGAGACGCTGCTGCGGGACGCGGCCGCGGCCGGTGACGACTCGGTGTACGTACGGCTGTCGGCACACTCCAACTCCGCCCCGCGGGACATCGCCCCCGGCCGCTTCCTGACCGTACGGGAGGGGCGCGGCGGCGTGGTGATCGCGGTCGGGCCGATGCTCGACAGCGTGCTCACGGCCGTCGAGGGGCTGGATGTGACCGTGCTGTACGCCACGACGGTGCGGCCCTTCGACGAGCGGGCGTTGCGTGCGGGCGCGGGGGCCGGGGCGGCAGTCGATGTCGTGCTTGTCGAGCCGTATCTCGCGGGCACCTCGACCGCCGCCGTCAACGACGCGCTCGCCGATCGCCCGCATCGGGTGCTCGGCCTGGGCATCCCCCGGCGCGAGCTGCGCCGCTACGGCACGATCGACGAGCATCTCGCGAGGCAGGGGCTGGACCCGGCGTCGTTGCGGGAGCGCATCTCCGGCTTCCTGCGCTGAGGCGGTGGCTCCGCCGGGGCCGGGCCGCCCACGGTTCAGAGGTGCTTTTCCAGCCAGGTCAGCAGGTCCTGCTGGACCTCGTCCCGGTTGGTCTCGTTGAGGATCTCGTGCCGGGCCCCCTGGTATCCCTTCCAGCTCAGCTCCCGCGTGCCGCCGTAGCGGAAGTCCTCCAGGAGTTCGTAGACGAGCGTCATCCCCTGATTGCACGGGTCCTCGGTGCCCACCGCCAGATGCACCGGCAGCGCGGCCGGGATACGGGCCTGGTGGCGCGGGTCGTTGATCTTACGGACGCCATGGACCCAGTCCAGGCACAGCCCGGTGCTGAACGCGAAGCCGCACCGCTCGTCCGCCGCGTACGCGGCCACCTCCGCCGGATCGCGCGACAGCCACTCGAAGCCCGTCCGGTCCCGAAGGGAGTCGTACGGGTCGTTGAACGAGGCGAAGAGGGTCGGGGTGAAGGTGGAGGGGGCGGTCCGGCCCCGTTCCGCGATCTCCTGGGCGATGCCCTCCAGCGCCTCCTCGGTCTCGGTCCCCGGCAGGGAGCGGAAGGTCCCGGAGAGGATCAGCCCGGCCAGCTCCTCGCCGTACTCCTGGGCGCAGTCGCGGGCCAGCATCGAACCCATGCTGTGGCCGAGCAGGACCAGGGGCGCGCGAGGGTGCGCGGCCCGGGCGCGGTCGCCGACGGCACGCAGGTCCGAGACGATCGCCCGCCAACTGTCGCCCTCCTCGCCCACGACGCCGAAGCCGCCCGTCGACTCGGCGGTGGCTCCGTGGCCGCGGTGGTCCGAGGCGACCACCGCATAGCCGTGCGCGGCGAGGAAGCGGGCGAACCGGTCGTAGCGCCGGGCGTGTTCGGCGGCGCCATGGGCGATCTGGACGATCGCGCGCGGGGCGCCGTGCTCCGGCAGCCAGGTGTAGGTCGCGACCCGCACACCGTCGGGCGTGGGCAGATGGTCGGTGCGGTGGGTGATACCGCCGTCGGGCATGCCGTCTCATCTCCTGGTGCTCATCGATCTGGTGCACATCGATTTGGTGCTGGTCGGTCTGGTGCAAGTCGGTGTGTGCCTGTGCTGGTCGGTCTGCGTGTGAGTCGGTCTGGCGTGGACGGGTGCGGACGGAAGCCCACTCTCCCTTTGCCGGGCCCGCAAGCCAAGGGCATCGACGCGCTCTTGTCCTCCGGGGCGTGGCGGGTGTAACGATCAAGGGCTTGGTACCGCGTATCGACTCCTGATCCATGCAACTCCCTTGCTCCAGGAGGACCGTTGGACACGTATGACGCTTCGCTCTCCCCCGCCTCGGCAGCCGCCTCGGCCCTGTCGCGGCGGCGTTTTCTGCAGGCAGCCGCCGCGGGCACCGCCGCCGCCACCGCGGCCACGCTGCCCTTCGAGACGGCCGCCGCCGCACCGGCCCGGCCGGTCTCTCTCTCCTTCACCGCCGCCACCAACGGCGCCGCGACCCTCTCCCCGTCCGGCGACCGCATGATCGCCGAGGTCCAGAACGTCCTGTGGTCGGTCGCCCGTAAGGGTGGCGAGGCCGTACCGCTCACACCGGCCGATCTGGAGCCCACCCGGCCGGTCTACTCCCCCGATGGAAAGCTGCTGGCCGTCTGCGCCTACCGGGGCGGCGGATTCCATATCTGGACGCTGCGCCCCGACGGCTCCGGTTTGCGGCAGCGAACGGACGGCCCGTGGGACGACCGCGGTCCGGCCTGGTCGCCCGACGGCACCCGGATCGCCTTCGCCTCCGAGCGCGGCGGCGACCCCGTGGCGGGCAGCCCGTACCGGATCTGGGTGCTGGAGGTGGCCACCGGTGAGCTCACCCGGCTCACGGGCGCGGACGGGCAGGACGGGCCGCTCCAGGACGGCGCCTGGGAGGACTTCGACCCCACCTGGTCCGCGGACGGCGAGCGGGTGCTGTTCGTGCGCGGTGCGCTCGCCGGGACGACGCTGAACGCCCGTACGGTGGCCTCCGTACGGGCCGACGGCACCGGTCCGGTCACGGCCGAGCACACCGACCCCACCGCCGGCGCCCAGGTGATGACGCCGTCCGTGTCGGCGGACGGCCACCTCGCCTATCTGCGGACCACGGCCGCTCCCGCCGCCTCCTGCACGCTGGTCGTGGCCGGCGAGCCGGTGGCGATCACGGGAGATGTGCAGCCCGTGCCGCCCCGTTGGGTGTCACGGGACGAGCTGCTGCTCACCGTCAATGGGCGGTTCCGGGTGTTCCGGATGTCCCCGGCGGTACGCTCCGGCGCGGCCGGAAGCGATGAGAAATCCGACCGTAAGGGCGTCGCGTACGAGGAGATCCCCTTCTCCGCCACCCTCCCCATCGACCGGCCCCGGTATCGCGTCAAGCGGTACGACTTCGATAGTGGCGGGGTGCGGCCGGTGCGCGGGCTGCATCTGCCCGCGCTCTCTCCTGACGGCCGTAAGGTGGCCTTCGCCGCCCTCAACTCCCTCTGGGTCGCCGATGTCTCCGGCGGCCGCGCCCCGCGCCGGGTCGTACGGGCGGCCCCCACCCGGTATCTGCTGGCCCCCACCTGGACGCCCGACGGGCGCGCCCTGGTGTACGCCGACGACCGCGACGGGCTGCTGGCCGCGCGCCGCCGGGACCTCGCCTCGGGCGAGGAGACCGTGCTGGCCTCCGGGGGCAGGGTGCATCCGGCGCTCTCCCCCGACGGCAAGCGGATCGCCTGTGTCGACATGTCGGGAAACCTGGTTCTGCGCGATCTCGACGCCGGTACGGAACGGGTGCTCGCCGCGCCGATGGGCGCGGGCGGACTGCCCGGCCGACCGAGCTGGTCACCCGACGGGCGCTATGTCGCCCTGTGCGATCGCAACCGGCTGAACCAGCGGTTCCGCGAGGGCTACAACCTGATCCGGGTGATCGACACCGACACCGGTACGGCCAGGCAGCATGCCGTCGCACCGCACACCTCCCTCTCCGACCGCTATGACTCCGGACCGGTCTGGTCCCCCGATGGCCGCCATATGGCGCTCATCGTCGAGTCCGCCCTGTGGCTGCTGCCGGTAAGGGCGGACGGCACCCCCGACGGCGCGCCGCGTCGGCTCACCGACGAGGCCGCCGACCACCCCTCCTGGTCCGGCGACTCCCGTCATGTCCTGTATCTGTCGGCGGGCCGACTGCGGCTGCTGGACGTCGAGCGCGGCACCGCCCGGACGGTCCGCGTCCCGCTGGACCACCGGCGCCCGCGCCCCGCGGACACCGTCGTCCACGCCGGACGGTTCTGGGACGGCACCGGAGGCGACGGCGGCGGCGCCGGTCGTGACGGTGACGGCCGTAAGGACGCCACGGTCCGCGAGGACGTGGACATCGTGGTGCGCGGCGGACGCATCGCGGCCGTGGAGGCCCACCGGGCCGGGCGGCCCGCGAAACGGCGCGTCGACGCCTCCGACCGCACCGTCATCCCGGGGCTGTGGGACGCCCACACCCACCCGTGGCAGTACACCTATGGCGGCCGTCAGACCGCCCTGCAGCTCGCCTACGGCATCACCACGGCCGTTTCCCTCGGCGGCTTCGCCTATGAGCAGGCGCGCCTCAGGGAGGCCGTCGCGGCGGGCGCGCTGGCCGGGCCGCGGCTGCTGGCCACCGGCGAGCTGCTGGACGGACCGCGCGTCGCCTACAGCATGGGCCGGGCGCATCGCACCCGGGACGGTCTGCGGCGCTCTTTGGATCGCGCTGCCGCCCTCGACTGGGACTTCGTCAAGACGTATGTCCGCGCACCGGGCTGGATCATGGAGGAGGCGGCCCGGTTCGCGCATGAGCGGCTCGGGGTGCGCACCGGCAGCCATCTGTGCTCACCGGGCATACAGCTCGGACAGGACCTGACGACGCATCTGCAGGCCACCCAGCGGCTGGAGTACGGGCACGCCACGACGGCGTCCGGGCACTCCCAGCAGGACGTGGCGGAGATCTACACCGCGACCTCCGACTTCCGGCTCATCGCCACGCCGTTCACGGCCTCGCCCCTGGTGGGCGCGGACCCCTCGCTGGCGGAGGACGAGCGGGTCACCCGGCTGATGCCGCCGTGGGACACCGCGCTCGTACGGCAGCTCGCCGGGACGCCCCCGACGCCGGACCAACTGACCACGCTGGGCACCGAGATCGGGGTCTACCGGCGGATTCTGGCCGAGGGCGGGGTGGTGGCCCTGGGGACGGACCAGCCGCTGGTGCCGGTGGGCCTCCATCTGCATCTGGCCCTGCGCGCCCTGCACCGCTTCGGGCTGTCGCCGCAGGAGGCGCTGCGCACGGCGACCATCCTCCCGGCGCGGGCCTTCGGTGCCGAGCGCGATCTGGGGACCCTGGAGGTCGGCAAGCTGGCGGATCTGACGGTCGTGGACGGCGATCCCTTCACGGACTTCGACTCGCTGGTACGGACGGTGTCGGTGCTGCGGGGCGGGGTGCCGTACGAGCAGCGCGAGCTGGTCGAGTCCTTCCCGGGGGCCGGTGCCGCGGCGGCACCGCACGGGCGGTCGGCGGATGAGTGGCTGGAGGTGGGGCGGCTGTTGCGGCGCGACTCCTGCTGCGCTGTGGAGGGCTGAGGATGCTGAGCGGGGTGGGGCGGGGGCTCCGGTCCCCGGCCCGCCCCGCCAGGTTCCAGCACTTGGGCGGCGGAGCCGGGGGCCGGAGCCGGGGATCGGAGCCGGGGGCCGAGACGGTCACCGGGGGACGTCGAGCCTGGCCAGGGAGCCCGTTTCCAGGGCGCACCACAGGGCGCCGCCGTACGGGGCGATGCCGTGCGGTTCGCAGTCGGCTCGGGGCAGGTCGTACGCCGTGATCCGGCCGTCGGTGGTGACGCGTCCGACCCCGCCACGGCCCCATTCGGTGAACCACAGCGCCCCGTCGGGGCCGTGGGTGATGGCGTGCGGCCGCGCCGCGCGGTCGGGCAGCGGGTACTCGGTGACGGTGCCGTCCACCGTGATGCGGCCGATCTGCCCCGCGCCGATCTCGGTGAACCACAGGGCGCCGTCCGGCCCTTGGGCGATGCCCACCGGCGCGGCGGCCTCGGTCGGCAGGGGGTGGGCGGTCGTCACGCCGTCCATGGCGATCCGGCCGATGGCGTTGCCCTGGTTGAGGGTGAACCACATCGCGCCGTCGGGCCCCGCCGCCAACGCGGACGGGAAGGCTCCGGGCGCGGGGTACTCGGTGATCTCGCCGTCCATGGTGATCCGCCCGATGCGGTCGGCGCCCGACAGCGTGAACCACATGGCCCCGTCCGGGCCCGCGGCGATCCCGTACGGGCCGCCGTCGGCGGTCGGCGGTTCGTAGGAGGAGGCCGTGCCGCCCATGGTGATCCGGCCGATGCGGTGGGTGCCGTACTCGGTGAACCACAGGGCGCCGTCGGGCCCTTGGGCGATCACCGTCGGCTTGGCTCCCACGGGGTGGACGGTGATCCCGCCGTCCACGTCCCTGCGGCCGATCGCGCCCTGGTGGACCAGGGTGAACCACAAGGCGCCGTCGGGGCCGCCGGTGAGCGCGTAGGGCCCCGCGTCCGGCTCGCTGACGGTGCAGACGCGGACCGGGTCGGCGAGCCACCGGCCGATCCGGTCCAGCAGCACCTCGCCCGGCTCGGACAGATGGAAGGCGTGCGGCATGTCCGCGTACTCCTCCAGGCGCACGCTCACCCCGGCGGCGTCGGCCGCCTCGGCGAAGCGGCGGGCGTCGTCCAGGAGCACCTCATCCGTGCCGACGGCGATCAGCAGCGGCGGCAGCCCGCGCGGATCCCCGTACAGCGGCGACTGCGGGGCCTGGTCGGCGGGCGCGCCGGCCAGGTACTGGGCGCGTATGGAGCCGAGGGCGGCCCGGTTCATGACGTCCTTACCGTCGTTGGCGGCAAGCGACGCACCGGTAAGGGCGAAATCGGTGACGGGTGAGACCGCGACCGCGGCACCGGGCCGCGGACCGCCGGTCCGCCCGATCTCCAGCAGGGCGGACAGCACCAGTGTGGCCCCGGCCGACTCACCGGCGAGTACGACCTCGGCGGCGGGGACGCCCTCGTCCAGCACGCTTCGCCAGGCGGCCAGGACGTCCTCGAGCGCCGCGGGATAGGGGTGTTCGGGCGCCAGCCGGTAGTCCACCCGCAGGGCGGGGCGTCCGGTGGCCTTCGACAGCCGATAGGCCATCACCCGCTCGGCCTCGGGCGTGGTGTGGGCGAACCCGCCGCCGTGCACATAGATCACCGCGCCGCCCCGGGCGCCTGACGCGCAAACCCAGTCGCCGCGCACCTCGGCGTCGTCCGGGAGCGGGGCGGCGATCAGGGCGTCGGCGCGGTCGCGGACCGCTTGGACCGCCTCGGGCTCCGCGGGAACGGCGATGACGTTCAGCAAGGGTCCTCCGTCGTGGTGGGGGTGGTCAGGATTCGCGAGGGTCGAGATCAACTCCCGCAGGGAGAATTACTATGCGCGACCAGCGCGAGGAGGCCACGGCCGTCGCTCTCAGCCGTCCCCCTGGGACGTGAGCGCGCCGCCGTCAGCGCGCCGCCGTCAGCGCGGCCGTAAGGGCGGCGGGCGCCTCGGCCAGCGAGGGGCCGTACCAGGTGAGGTGACGGCCGCTGACCAGGGCCGCCGGGAGGCCGGGGAACGCCTCGGGGCCGTCGTCGGCCGTGAAGCGGTACGGCTCGTCGGGCAGCACCACCAGATCCGCGTCCCGCGCCGTCAACTCCTGGATCGGGATGCGGGGATAGCGCTCGGGATGCGTGCTGTAGAGGTGCCGTACGCCCAGCCGGGCCAGGACGTCACCGGCGAAGGTGTCCCGGCCCAGCACCATCCACGGACGCCGCCACACCGGTACGACGGCGTTCCGCGCCGGGTCACTGGCCGTGACGTCCGCCCAGGCGGCCTCGGCCGCATCCAGCCAGTCGGGCCGGGCCAGTCCGCAGCCGCGCATCAGGACCCGCTCCAGCTCGGTGAACGCCTGGTCCAGGGTGCGCACTTCGGTCACCAGGACCTCGAGACCGACGGCGCGCAGCGCGGCGAGGTCGGAGGGGCGGTTCTCCTCCTCGTTGGCGATCACGAGGTCCGGTGCGAGGGCGGCGATCCGGGCGGTGTCGGGGTTCTTGGTGCCGCCGATGCGCTCCGCGGCGAGGCCGGGCGGATGGGTGCACCAGTCGGTCACCCCGGCCAGCAGCTCCGGCGCGGTGGCGGCGACGGCCTCGGTGAGCGAGGGCACGAGGGACACCACGCTTCGTACGGGGGTGCGAGGGCTCATCGCTCCACCGTACGACGCGACCGGTCGGGCGATTCCGGCAACGCCGGATGCGAGCCGTAAGGGCCCCGTACGAGCCGTAAGGCCCGGATGCGAGCCGTAAGGCGCCCGCGTACGAGCCGTAAGGCCCGGATGCGAGCCGTAAGGCGCCCGCGTACGAGCCGTAAGGCCCGGATGCGAGCCGTAAGGCGCCCGCGTACGAGCCGTAAGGCCCGGATGCGAGCCGTAAGGCGCCCGCGTACGAGCCTTACCGGCCCCGCCACATACCCGTACGGCCCCCGCACGAGCCGTACGGTCCACGCCGCATCCATACCGCCCCCGCACGAGCCGTAAGGTCCGCACCTACACCGCCTCCCCCAGCGCCTCCCACGGCCAGGCGGCCCGGCCACCGCGGTCGCCGCTGCCACCCCGGTCGCCGCCACTGCCCCGGTCGCCCGCCGACAGCAGCCCGACCATCGTGAACAGCTTGTCGCTGAAGCCGCCGATCTCGTACCGGTTCGGCCGGCCGGTGTCGATGGACGTGGCCGCGTAGCCGGTGGTGTTGACGCCGAACACCGGCACCCGCGCCGGGACGGCCTCCGAGACCGGTGCGGACCGGCCGCCGCGCGCAGGGGCGAACGCCTGCATATCCGAGACGATCACCACCCGGTCGTGGCCGCGGTAGGCAGCCCGCAGCGCCGCCCCCGTCTCGGTGCCATGCCCGACCTCGCCGATCCGCGCGCAGAATCCCTCGATGTCGCGGAGCACCGAACCACCCGGGGTCAGCCGGTGGCCGAAGTGCCCGGAGGCGAAGCCGACCAGGTCCACCTGGCAGCCGCGGTGCGCGAGCGCGACCCCGAAGAGCGCGCCGATGTCCACATGGCGCACCTGGGAGCGGCCCGAGACCGGCGCCTGCATGGAGCCGGAGGTGTCCACGAGCACGAGGGTGCGGCCCGGCAGCGCCGGGACGGCCGCCGTGGCCGCGGTCAGCGCCCGGTCCAGGGCGTGGCCCCAGCGCAGGGACGGCGCGGCCCGGTACGCGGACAGGAAGCGATACGGGAACTGACGGGAGCGGGCCACCTCCGCCGGGTCGGCCAGCCGTGCCGCGATCCGCTCGGCGACCGCGTCCGGCAGCCCGGCCTCGTCGAGGTTGCGCAGATTGCGCAGCAGCGCCATGTAGCCCATCGAGGGCAGCACGGCCTGCCAGGCCACGGCGTCCATCGGCCCCTGCAGCCAGCCCGCGAGCGCCTCCCAGGTCATCCCGGCGGTGCGGAGCGCTTCGGCGGCGTCCGGCCGCTCCAGCACGGCGCGGCGCTCCCACTGCGGCAGGGCGGTCAGCCGGGCGCGGGCGCGCAGGGCGCGCAGCGAGACCGGGGGCGCGGCGTCCCGGTGGTGGCGGCGGTCGATGGCGTGCCGGAACAGCTCGCTCTGCCACGGCTTTTCGGGATCAGGGGCGGCGTGCACCAGCTCCAGGACGTCGGCGAAGCGGAAGCCGTGGCTTTCGGTGTCGTGCTTGAGCAGCGAGCGCTCGGTGTAGAGGCGGCGGGCGGCGTCGGCGAGGCCGCGCTTGACCGGCTTGGGCAGGGCGCGGCCGTGCTGGGCGGTCCAGTGGGCGAGGAACTCACCGGGCTCGTCGGCGCGCAGACACGCGGCGTCGACGATGCGGCGGTTGCCGCCGTGCAGCCCGGCCGCGAGACGTGCCGCGACGGCCTCGGCGGCGGCGACCAGCGACGCGGTGCGCATCTGGGCCTCGCCGCGCAGCCAGGTGATGAACCGCGCGGTCCAGTCGGCGTCCTCGACGGCGACGGCGCGGACGAGGGTGCGGAAGCGGTCGTCGCGGTCGCCGGAGGACTCGTAGAAGGTCTGCTCGCCGACCATGTTCACCACGGCCAGCAGCACCAGCTCGGACTTGCTGTCGCGGGTGACGGCGGCGCCGCCCTCATAGGTGGTCGTGGTGGTCGTCGTGGCCGTGGTGGCCGTCGTGGCCGTGCTGGCCGTCGTGGCCGTGGCGCGCCGGATGGCGCGGTTGAACTTCGTCATGCGGTCATGCCTCTCCCCCGAGTGGGCATAGGAGGGAGGCGGCGCACCGGTGCGTCGGCAGCGCCTGAGGTCGAAAGTGGGCGGCGGACTGTTCTGGGAAAGGAAGTAACCGCGGCCCGCGCA
Source organism: Streptomyces violaceusniger Tu 4113 (assembly GCF_000147815.2). Lineage (NCBI taxonomy): Bacteria > Bacillati > Actinomycetota > Actinomycetes > Kitasatosporales > Streptomycetaceae > Streptomyces > Streptomyces violaceusniger. Next base: position 7,584,399 of record NC_015957.1, read on the forward strand.
CCAGGCGCTCCGATGCCATGCGCGCGCCTCCCGAGATCAGAGTCGACGACGGTACGTTTCCCACCCCGCGTCAGCGGGGTGTTTCAGGAATCGAACCCAAATCGACCGAAGTAACCGTCGTCTTCGCACCGGGAGGTGCGTTCACGGATACGACAGTAGGGGCCGGTTCCTCGGCCGTCATCCGGTTTTCTCCGCCCCGAGGACCGCAGACCACAACACCGCGGCCCGGAGCGGGTGCTCCGGGCCGCGGTGTGTGCGTGGTGCCTGCGGTGGGTCAGCAGACCACCTGGTGGCAGGTCAGGGAGCCACCGGCGCCATCTTGTCGACGATGCCGGGATGGGCGTCCATCCACTTCTGGGCGCCCTCCTCCTCGTTGCCCTTACCGGCGTCCTGGATGGCCGCCTCCAGGCTTCCGAGTTCCTTCTCGGTCATGTGCCACTTCTTCAGCCACCCGTTGAACTCGGGGAACTTCTTCGGGAAGGACTTGTTGGCGAGCGTGTGGAGCTGGTTGCTGGCCCCGAACGCCTTCTTCGGGTCGGCCAGCTTGGTGAGCTTGTACTTGCTGTACGCCCAGTGCGGGGACCACAGAACGACGGCCACCGGCTCCTTCTTGGCGTACGAGCGCTCCAGCTCGGCCAGCATCGCCGGCGAGGAGCCGTCACTGACCTTGTACTCCTTGTCCAGACCGTACTCCTTGAGCACATTGCCCTTCAGGAGCTTCATCTCGCCGGTCCCGGGCTCGATACCGATGATCTTGCCGCCGAAGGTGCTGGCCTTCCCCTTGAGGTCGGCGAGCGACTTCACGTCCTTGACGTAGGACGGCACGGCGATCTCCAGGGAGGTCTTGTCGTACCACGACCCGACGTCGACCAGGTTCTTCTTGTATCTGTCCCAGTACTGTTTCTGGGCGACCGGTAGCCAGCCGTCGAACTCGACATCGACCTGTCCGGTGCTCATTCCGGTGAACATGGAGCCGACGTCGTACTGCTTGATCGACGGCTTGTAGCCACGCCGCTCGAGGACGTTCTTCCACAGGTAGGTGGTGGCGATGTCCTCGTCCCACGGGAAGTAGCCGATCTTCGGCGCGGCTCCGGCGTCCTTGCCCTTCTGCTCGCCGCCGGGCACCGGGGCCAGCTTGTTGACCAGGCTGGGGTTCTTCTTGAGCCAGGCGCGCACGCCCTCCTGCTCCTTGCCCTTACCGGCGTCCTGGATCGCCGCCTCCAGGCTGGTGAGCTGCTTCTCGTCCAGCTTGAAGTCCTTCATCCACTTGGCGACCTGCGGGTTGTCCTTGGAGAAGCCCTTGCGCGCCAGGGAGTCGATGCGGTCGCCCTTGCCGAAGGCGCCCTTGGTGTCCTTCAGCTTGATGAGGTCGTACTTGTTGTACGCCCAGTGCGGGGACCACAAGGTGACCGCGATCGGCTCCTTCTTGGCGTAGGAGCGGTCGAGCTGGGAGAGCATGGCCGCGGTGGAGCCCTTGACGAGGGAGAAGTTCTTGTTCAGGCCGTAGCCCGGCATGACCTTGTCCTGCATCAGCTTCATCTCACCGGCACCGGGCTCGATGCCGACGATCTTCTTCTTGAAGGTGCCGGACTTCTTCTCCAGGTCCTCCAGGGTCTTGACGCCCTTGACGTACGAGGGCACCGCGACCTCCAGGGAGGTGGGGCCGTACCAGGAGCCGAGGTTCTCCAGCTTGTCCTTGTACTTCGCCCAGTACGAGGCGTGGGTGGTGGGCAGCCAGGAGTCCGTCTCGAAGTCGATGTTGCCCGCTGCCATACCGGTGTACAGCGCTCCGACGTCGTACGACTGGACCTTGGGCTTGAAGCCGCGCTGCTCCAGGAGCTCCTTCCACAAGAAGGTGGAGGCGACGCCCTCGTCCCAGTTGATGTAGCCGATGTTGACCGACTGGCCCTTGCCGACGTTGGCAGAAACCTCGGGTCCCTTGTCGTCGCCGCCGAACATGCTCATGCCACCGGCGACGAGGGCCAGGACGACGACGCCGACCATGGCGACGGAGGTCGCGGGGCGCCAGTGCAGCACCTTGAGGCCGCTGAGCGCCTTGGCCTTCTCCTTGGCCAGCGCACGGCGGGCCAGCGGGGAGACGCGCTGGTTGAGCGCGCTGGTCATCCGGTCCAGGTACATGGCCAGGATGACGACCGCGATACCGCCCTCGAAGCCCATGGCGACGTCGACGGAGCTGATCGCCTGGAAGACGGTGGAGCCCAGGCCCTCGGCGCCGACCATGCCGGCGATGACGACCATGGACAGCGCCAGCATGATCACCTGGTTGACGCCCGCCATGATGGTGGGCAGGGCCAGCGGGAACTGGACGCGCAGGAGAGTGCGGCGCGGATGGGTGCCGAAGGCGTCTGCCGCCTCGACCAGCTCCGCATCCACCTGCCGGATGCCCAGTTCCGTCATGCGGACGCCCGGGGGCATCGAGAAGATGACGGTGGCGACGACGCCGGGGACCACCCCGAGGCCGAAGAAGAAGATGCCGGGGATCAGGTAGACGAAGGCGGGCATCGTCTGCATGAAGTCCAGCACCGGGCGGATCACGGCGCTCACCGCGCGGTTGCGCGAGGCCCAGATGCCCAGCGGCACCGCGAACACGATGGTGATCACACCGGCGACCAGCACCAGTGCGAGGGTGTTCATCGCCTCGCCCCACAACTCGATCGAGTCGATGAGGGCGAATCCCAGGAAGGCGAGCACGGCGGGCAGCAGCCCGCGCAGCCACCAGGCGAGCAGCGCCAGGATGCCCGCGAACAGCAGCGGCTCGGGGCCGCTGAGCACGGTGTTCAGCCCGTCGTACATGCCCTGGACGACGCTGGAGATGAAATCGAAGAGCCAGCTCAGATTGTCTCGGAGCCAGTTGACGCCGGAGTTGATCCAGTCGCCGAGCTGAAGCCTAGGCACCGGTGATCACCTTCTTGACGGCCTGGGGCGCGTCCGGGGTGTCACCGGCCGGCGGCCGCGCGCCGTCGGGTCCGGCGTCCGGCTCGCCGAGGACGGCGAGCAGCCGGGCGCGGGTGACGACGCCGACGAGCGCGCCGTCGTCGTCGGTGACGGCGACCGCGACCCCGCTCAGCGAGCAGGGCCGGAACAGCTCGATGATCGGCGTGCTCTCGGGGACGGTGGCGGGGGCGGCCGCCAGCACGTCCTGCTCGGTGCGGAGCGTGGTGCCGTCGTCGGTCTTGCTGCCCAGCGCCTCGCTCGGTTCGGCCATGATCGCGCCGGCGGTGAGCACCCGGCTGCGGTCGACGTCCTGGGTGAAGGAGGCGACGTAGTCGTTGGCCGGGGTGACCAGGATGTCCTCGGCGGTGCCGATCTGGACGATCTGGCCGTCGCGCATCACGGCGATACGGTCGCCGAGCCGCATGGCCTCGTTCAGGTCGTGGGTGATGAAGACGATGGTCTTCTTGAGCCGCTTCTGCAGCTGGAGGAGCTGGTCCTGCATATCGCGCCGGATCAGCGGGTCGAGCGCGCTGAAGGACTCGTCCATCAGCAGCATGTCGGCGTCGGTGGCCAGGGCGCGGGCGAGCCCGACGCGCTGCTGCATACCGCCGGAGAGCTCATCGGGCCAGGACTTCTCCCAGCCGGCCAGGCCCACCATCTCCAGCGCCTCGGTGGCCCGCCGGATGCGCTCCTCGCGCGGCACACCCTGCACCTCGAGGCCGTAGGCGGCGTTCTCCAGCACGCTGCGGTGCGGGAAGAGGGCGAAGTGCTGGAAGACCATGCTGATCTTGCGGGACCGCACCTCGCGCAGGTCCTTGGGGCTGAGCACGGTCAGGTCGTCGTCGTCGAAGAGCACGCGTCCCGCGGTCGGCTCCAGCAGCCCGTTCAGCATGCGCAGCAGCGTGGACTTACCGGATCCGGACAGACCCATGACGACGAAGATCTGACCCTCCTCGACGGTGAAGGAGGCATCGATGACCGCTGCTGTCGTCCCGCTCGCGCGGAGCTCTTCACGGTCCGCGCCGCTCTCGAGCTGCGCCACCGCCTCATCGGGTCGTCTGCCGAACACCTTGTACAGGCGTTCGGCTCGCAATGTGGCCACATGTACCTCTCAGATCGCACCAAAAAACGACCCGCCACCCCCGCCGGCGGGTCGTGGAGCGGCACGGCATCGGACCGCGGACCGCCGCAATAGTTGAAGTACTGAACGGGTTCGCTCCGGGGGCGCGCCTGCCCTGATCGGGTTGGCGTAAACCAAACAGTGATCCAGCTCACATTATCCCAGGAGTTCTGTCCGACGGGTAGTGCATGATCGGGGGGTGACGCGACGCCTGATGCTCCTCGACACCGCCTCCCTCTACTTCCGGGCCTATTTCGGGGTGCCGGATTCGGTCCGGGCCCCCGACGGCACCCCGGTGAACGCCGTGCGCGGGCTCCTCGACTTCATCGCCCGACTCGTCCAGGATCACCGCCCGGACGACCTGGTGGCCTGCATGGACTTCGACTGGCGGCCGGCCTGGCGGGTCGCGCTGATCTCCACGTACAAGGCCCACCGGGTCGCCGAGGAGGCCCCGGAGGGCGCCGGGGTGGACCAGGAGGGCGCCGGGGTGGACCAGGAGGAGGTGCCGGACACCCTCTCCCCGCAGGTCCCGGTGATCGACGAGGTGCTCGACGCGATCGGCATCGCCCGGGTGGGCGCCGCGGACTACGAGGCCGACGATGTGATCGGCACGCTCACGGGCCGGGCGAGCGGCCCGGTCGACATCGTCACCGGCGACCGGGATCTGTTCCAGTTGGTGGACGACGAGCGCGGGGTGCGGGTCCTCTACCCCGTCAAGGGTGTGGGCACGCTGCAACTGGTCGACGAGTCCTACGTACGCGAGAAGTACGGGGTCGACGGCCGGGGGTACGTGGATCTGGCGCTGCTGCGCGGCGACCCCAGCGACGGGCTGCCGGGGGTGCCCGGCGTCGGCGAGAAGACCGCCGCCAAGCTGCTGGCCGCCCATGGCGACCTGGCCGGGATCATGGCCGCTGTGGACGACCCCACCGCCAAACTGACCCCGACCCAGCGCAAGCGGCTGGATGAGGCGCGGCCGTATATAGAGGTCGCCCCGAAGGTGGTGCGGGTCGCCTCGGATGTGGCGCTGCCGGCCTTCGATCCGGCGCTGCCGCGGTCACCGCGCGACCCCGGAGCCGTGGAGGCGCTGGCGGAACGGTGGGGATTGGGCGGATCTTTGCGCAGATTGCTGTCCACTCTCGAGGGGTGAGCTGTTAGGTTAGGTAAACCTAACTCTAGTTGATCAGGGAGGTGCCATGGCGGACCGTCCGGCCCGTAAGACGCGCACGCCGCATCGCGCACAGGTGGTGCGCACCGACCGGCTGACTCCGCACATGGTGCGGGTCGTCCTGGGCGGCGACGGCCTCGCCGACTTCCACGTGGGCGAGTGGACCGATCACTACATCAAGCTGCTCTTCCCGACCGGGGGCGCCACCTACCCCGAGCCGTTCGACCTGGAGCGGATCCGCGCCGACTTCCCGCGCGAGCAGTGGCCGGTCACCCGGACGTACACGGTCCGGGCCTGGGATCCGGCGGCCCGGGAGCTGACGGTGGACTTCGTGACCCATGGCGACGAGGGGCTGGCCGGGCCGTGGGCCTCCCGGGTCCAGCCGGGCGAAGAGATCCACTTCATGGGGCCGGGCGGCGCCTACGCCCCGGGCGCCGAGGCCGACTGGCATCTGCTCGTGGGGGACGAGAGCGCGCTGCCCGCGATCGCCGCCGCGCTGGAGCGGCTCACCGACAGCCGGGCGGGCGGCGCGGCCGAGGTGCCGGTGCACGCGTTCATCGAGGTGGCGGACGAGGCGGAGCAGCTCAAGCTCACCGTGCCCGAGGGGGCCCGGGTGAGCTGGCTACACCGGGGCGCCGCACCGGTCGGCGAGGCGCTGGTGGCGGCCGTCCGGGGGCTGGAGTTCCCGCCCGGGCAGGTGCACGCCTTCGTCCACGGCGAGGCGGGCTTCGTGAAGGAGATCCGCCGCCATCTGCGCCTCGGGCACCAGATCCCGCGCGAGTGGCTGTCCATCTCCGGCTACTGGCGGCGCGGCCATGACGAGGACGGCTGGCAGGCCTCGAAGCGGGAGTGGAACCAGCAGGTCGAGGCGGAGCAGGAGAAGTCGGGGCCCGAGGAGGCCGCGGCGTAGCGGACGCGACGCGTACGACCATCAGGCCCCGGCCGGGAGCATCCGGCCGGGGCCGTTGCGTGTTCCGGCCTCAGCGGGCACGGCGAAGTACCGGCGTCTATCCGGCGGCGGAGAGCGCACTCCGGCTCACAGAAGATGACCGTGGCGCCTTGACATATGGTCACATGAGCTCCGCACACGCCTTTTTCGTACCTTCCGCACCTATCACTCTTTTGGTTCACTCACATCGAGCGAGAGTTCCGGCACCGCAGTAGATCTCGGCGCCGACCAGTTCTCTTCAGGACTCGCCCTGCTGCGGCCGGCACCCAGGCACGAGTCACTCTCAAGTCGCCATCACCGGTGATGCCGTCTCCGCTGAAGGCCGTGGCGTCCCGGGCCCGTGGGGTCCATCTCCCTCCCACCCCTCTGTACGGCGGAACCCGGTGCGGTCAACGGCCGCGTTGCCCATCCCTCCCGCTCCCGGCACACCCACACACCAGAGCAAGACGATCGAAGAGGAGCACGCTCATGCCCATCACTTCCCTCACCCCCAGCCAGGGCACGATCGGCACCACCGTCAGCATCAACGGCACGTCGCTGGGCACCACTGTCTCGGTGAACTTCGGCGGCGCTGTCGTCAGCCCGGCATCGGTCTCCAACACCCTGGTCACCTTCGTGGTTCCCTCCTCCGCGCCGTGCTCGGGTCAGGTCTCGGTCAGCACCAACCTGTCGAACGGAACCAAGACCAATGCGGTGCCGTTCTTCGTCATCGTGAGGCCGACGACCACGGGCCTGGGCGAGACATGTCTGCCGGCCGCCGGTGGTGCGCTCACAGTCTTCGGCTCCGGCTTCGCGTCCGGGGGCACCGTCAACGTGGGCGCCCTCACCCCAGTCGCGTTCGCCGCCGGCGGCAACAACACCCAGGTCACCGTCACCGCCCCGGCTCACACCCCGGCCGGCTGCTTCGACACCCAGCAGGTCACGGTCACCACGGCCGGCGGCAGCGGCTCCGCGGGCGTCACCCTGATCGACTACTACAACGCGCCGAGTCTGGCCGCCGCCACACTGACCCCCGCCACGGGCCCGGCGGGGACCGAGACCACCATCTCCGGCGCCACCTGTCTCGTCGGCATCACCGACGTGACGTTCACCGACTCGGCGGCCACCGTCTTCGCGGGCCTGCCCTTCACGCCCATCGACGCCACCTCCATCGTCACCGCGGTGCCCGCCGCGGCGGCCGCGGGCGCCGGAGCCTTCACGGTCACCACATGTGGTGGTACGTCCGGCCCCGCCACTTTCACCGTCGCCTGATCCACCGACCGTGGCCGGGCAGGAACGACGCCCCGCACGGTCCCCGCACGGATCAACGCCGCATGGCACACGCTGAGCGCCGATCCCCCGCGCCCTGGCCGACAGCCGCCGGCCAGGGCGCGGTCGTCCTCACGGCACAAGAAGGAGAACGAGCAGCATGGCTCCCGTAGTGACCAGCGTGACTCCCTCTCAGGGCAATCCATCGGGGGGCACCCCCGTCACGATCAACGGTTCCGGTTTCATCGGCGCCACCGTGGTCAGGTTCGGCTCCAACCTGGCCACCAATGTGGTCGTTGTGAGCAATACGGAGATCACGGCCAGAACACCCGCGGGAAGCGGCACCGTGAAGGTGACGGTCACGGGACCGACGGGGACCAGCAACCAGAACGTGTTCTTCCTCTACGCGACGGTCGCGGCTCCGGTGCTCACCGCGCTCAGTCCGGCCTCGGGGCCCACCTCCGGCGGCAACACCGTCACCATCACCGGCACCAACCTCACCGGGGCCACCCAAGTCCTCTTCGGTGCCACCCCCGCCACCATCCTCACCAACACCCCCACCCAAATCACCGCCACCGCCCCCGCAGGCACCGGCACCACCAACGTCACCGTCACCACCCCAGCCGGCACCAGCAACCCCCTCACCTACACCTACGCCACAACCCCCGCACCCACCATCACCACCCTCAACCCCACCTCAGGACCCACCTCCGGCGGCAACACCGTCACCATCACCGGGACCGGTCTCTCAGGGGCCATCCAGGTGCTCTTCGGCGCCACTCCCGCCACCATCCTCACCAACACCCCCACCCAGATCACCGCCACCGCACCGGCGGGGCCACCGTCCGTGGTGAATGTGACCGTCACCACGGCGGGGGGCACCAGCAATCCGGTGCCGTACGTCTATGTCGCCGCCCCGGTCGTCATCGGTGTGAGCCCACAGTTCGGTTCGGACACCGGCGGTAACACCGTCACCATCACCGGCAGCAACCTGGCCCTGGCCAGTGCTGTCCACTTCGGCCCCAACCTCGCCACCGGCCTCACTGTGATCTCCGACAATCAGCTGACGGTGACCGCTCCCGCAGGAACCGGCACGGTCGTGGTCACCGTGACCACACCGGGCGGCACCAGCACTCTGGGCCCCGGGAGCCCCTACTACACCTACCTCGGCGCTCCGGTCATCACTACGCTTGTCCCGAACCAGGGCTCGGAGTTGGGCGGCGACTCCGTGACGATCAACGGCTCCAACCTCACGTACACCGACTCCGTGACCTTCGGGGGAACCCCGGCCTCCTTCAGCGTGCTCTCGGACGCCCTGGCCGTGGCGACGACGCCGGCCCACGCGGCCGGAACGGTCAATGTCCAGCTCCACACCCCCGCGGGCAACAGCAACACCCTCCCCTTCACCTACGACCCGGCCTGAGCCCACCGAAGTGAGCCACAGGCTCAGCCGACCGAGGAGTACGCCACGACCCCGCGCAGCAGCCCGTCGACCGCGCGGCGGGCGTTCCGCGCCACCGTGCCCTCCGGGGCCGCCGCGGCGATCTGGCCGAGCACATCGATCAGTTGCTTGGTCCAGCGCACGAAGTCACCGGCCGGCATGTCGATTTCCCGCAGCACCTCATCCAGCCCATGGCCGGACGCCCAGCGGTAGGCGGCCCAGGCGAAGCCCAGGTCCGGCTCGCGCTGACCGACGCCCTCCGCCTGGTTGATCTTGTGCTCCTCCTCGAGAGCGTCCAGCCGCCCCCATATGCGGACCATCTCGCCCAGCGCGTCCTTGGCCCGGCCCGGGGGCAGTTTGGGCGGCAGCGCGTCATCGGCCGTCCGCGCCTCGTAGACGAGCGCGGAGGCGCAGGCCGCGAGCTCGGCGGGGGGCAGCCCCTCCCAGACGCCCTCGCGCAGGCATTCGCTGGCCAGCAGGTCCAGCTCGCCGTACAGCCGCGCCAGCCGCTTCCCCACGTCCGTGACCTCGTCGTCGCGCAGATAGCCGAGCTCGCTCAGCAGGGAGCAGATCCGGTCGAAGGTGCGGGCGATGGTGTTCGTACGGCCCTCGATGCGCCGCTCGAGCTGCCGGGTGTCGCGCAGCAACCGCTGGTAGCGCTCCCCCCAGCGGGCGTGGTCCTCGCGGTCGCTGCAGCCGTGGCAGGGGTGGGCGCGGATGGCCGCGCGCAGCCGGGCGATCTCGGTGTCGTCGGCGGCGGCCGAGCGCTCCTTACGGCGGCGCCCCACATCGTGGTGACCGGCCTTGGTGCGCAGCGCGGACGCCAGATCGCGGCGGGACTGCGGGCTGCGCGGATTGAACGACTTGGGGATCCGCATCCGGTCCAGCGGCTCGACCGGGACGGGGAAGTCGATCGACGCCAGCCGCTTGACCTGCCGCTCGGCGGTGAGCACCAGGGGCCGCGGCCCGTCGTGGTACTCCATGCCGCGGTGGCCGCCCACCCGCCCGGCGGGCAGCCCCGGGTCGAGCACCAGCGCGAGCCCGGCGAACTTGCCGGTGGGCACATGGATGACATCGCCGGGCCGGAGCTTCTCCAGGGCGACCGCGGCGGCCGCGCGCCGCTGGGCCGCGCCCTCCTTGGCCAGCTCGGTCTCGCGGTCCTTGAGCTCGCGGCGCAGCCGCGCGTACTCGTCGAAGTCGCCGAGATGGCAGGTCATGGAGGCGCGATAGCCCTCCAGCCCCTCCTCGTTGCGCTGCACCTGACGGGAGATGCCGACGACCGCCTTGTCGGCCTGGAACTGCGCGAAGGAGGTCTCCAGCAGCTCGCGCGAGCGGTGCCGCCCGAACTGGGAGACGAGGTTGACCGCCATGTTGTACGACGGCCTGAAGGAGGAGCGCAGCGGATACGTCCGGGTGCCGGCCAGCCCGGCGAGCGCCGCGGGGTCCATGGTGCGCTGCCACAGCACCACCGCATGGCCCTCGACATCGATACCGCGCCGCCCGGCCCGGCCGGTCAACTGGGTGTACTCACCGGGAGTGATGTCCGCGTGCTGCTCGCCGTTCCACTTGACGAGCTTCTCCAACACCACGGAACGGGCGGGCATGTTGATGCCGAGCGCGAGCGTCTCGGTGGCGAAGACGGCCTTGACCAGGCCGCGGACGAAGAGCTCCTCGACAACTTCCTTGAAGGTGGGGAGCATTCCGGCGTGGTGGGCCGCGATGCCGCGCTCCAGCCCCTCCAGCCATTCGAAGTACCCCAGCACATGGAGGTCTTCGTCGGGGATCCCGGCGGTGCGCTCCTCGACGAGGGCCCGCACCCGGGCACGCGCCGCCTCGTCGTTGAGCCGCAGCCCCGCGTGGAGGCACTGCTGGACGGCGGCCTGGCAGCCGGCCCGGCTGAAGATGAAGGTGATGGCGGGGAGCAGCCCCTCGGAGTCGAGCCGGTCGATCACCTCGGCCCGGCCCGGGGTCCAGATCCGGCTGCGCTGACGGCGCTCGCGCTCCCGGTCGGCCTCGCGCATATTGCGCCCGCGGCGCTTGTCGCGGCCGAAGGTGGGGCGGCTGCTCTCCATCCGGGCCAGCCGGACGAGATCCGGGTTGACCTCGCGGCGCCCGCTCTGGTCGCCGTCCTGGCCGCTCTTCTCCTCGAACAGGTCGTACATCCGGCGCCCGGCCAGGACGTGCTGCCACAGCGGCACGGGGCGGTGCTCGGAGACGATGACCTCGGTGTCACCGCGGACGGTGTCGAGCCAGTCGCCGAACTCCTCGGCATTGGAAACCGTCGCGGAGAGTGACACCAGCGTCACCGACTCGGGGAGGTGGATGATGACCTCCTCCCAGACGGCGCCGCGGAACCGGTCGGACAGGTAGTGGACCTCGTCCATCACCACATGGCCGAGGCCGAGCAGCGCCTGGGAGCCGGCATAGAGCATGTTCCGCAGCACCTCGGTGGTCATCACGACCACCGGGGCGTCGGAATTGACGCTGTTGTCCCCGGTGAGCAGACCGACCTTGTCGGCGCCGTAGCGCTTCACCAGGTCGGCGTACTTCTGATTGGACAGCGCCTTGATGGGCGTGGTGTAGAAGCACTTGCGGCCCTGGGTCAGCGCCAGGTGGACGGCGAACTCGCCCACGATGGTCTTGCCCGAGCCGGTGGGGGCGGCGACCAGCACGCCCTTGCCGGACTCCAGGGCCTTGCACGCCTCGATCTGGAAGGGATCCAGCTCGAAGTCGTACATCTCGCGGAAGGGGGCCAGCGCGGTGGCCTGCTCGGCGGCCCGGGCGCGGGACGCCGCATAGCGCTCGGCGGGAGATAGCTCGTCGGTCATCGTATCTACGAGCCTACCGGCCACCTCCGACAGCGCACGCGATCTTTATCGGGCTTTGTTCGGCCGGCCGGGGCTTTGTTCGGCGCGCCCGGCCGGGACGGGGCCGTGGACGGCTGCCCCGCCCGTGCCAGGAGCGGCTACGGACGGCTAGGTGACGTCGTCGTAGCCGTTGCGCCGGGGGGTGCCGCCGGAGTCGTCCCCGTCGGTGAGCTCCGGCCTGGCGCTGGGCGCGGCGACGGCCTCGGGGGTCAGATCCAGCTCGGACGCCTCGTCGTCGCTCAGGCCGAAGTCCGGGTCGGCGGCCCGGCGGCGCGCCTTGCGCCGGTCGTTGGCCAGGGCGACACCGACGGCACCGAAGTAGAGCACGGTGACCGGCCCGGCCAGGGCGAACATGCCGATCGGGTCGGTGCTGGGGGTGGCGATGGCGCCGAAGACCGTGATGCCCATGATCATGGCGCGCCACCAGCCGAGCATCCGTCGTCCGGTGAGGATGCCGGTGAAGTTCAGCAGGATCAGCAGCAGCGGAAGCTCGAAGGCGAGCCCGAAGACGAGGACCATCCGGGACAGCAGATCGAGGAAGTCGTCCAGCGGAAGGAGGTTGTTGGCCCCCTCCGGGGTGAAGCCGATAAGGACCTTGGCGCTGGTCGGAAGGATCATGTACGCGAAGTACGCGCCGGCGACGAAGAGCGGTACGCCGAGCCCGACGAAGAACAGGCCGTACTTCTTCTCGTTGCGGTGCAGCCCGGGCGCGAGGAAGGCCCAGAGCTGGTAGAGCCAGATCGGGGTGGCGACCACCAGCCCGGTCGTGAAGGAGACCTTCAGCATGATCGTGAACGGCGACAGCAGACCGTTCACGGTGAAGTAGGCGCAGTCGTGCCCCTTACTCCCCTGGCCCGAGAGATCGGACAGCGAGACCCCGCCACAGCCGACGGCGTCCAGCACCGGCTGCATCAGGAATTTGGCGATGTCCATGTAGAAGAACATCGCGACGATCGTGACCACGCAGATCGCCAGGACCGACTTGAGCAACCGGTTGCGCAGCTCACGCAGGTGCTCAGCCAGGGGCATCCGCCCCTCGGGGTCCTTCTCCTTCGTGCGGGCAGACTTGAGCAACCCACGTCCTCATCTCGTGCGTCCGGTGGCGGCCTTCCAATGCCGCCTTCAAGTGGCCCTGGGTCAGCGCTTGGTGGTGTCGCTCGGCTCCGACACCGGACGCGAGCTGGTCACGTCTCCGGGCGCGGCCTGGATCGTACGGTGGGTGGACTCGTCCTGGCCGGGCTGGGGCGGGTCGGCCGGCGTGGTCTGCTGCTGCTGACCATCCGCCTTCATGGCCTTCGCCTCGCTCTTGAGGATCCGGGCCGACTTGCCCAGCGAGCGGGCCATGTCCGGAAGCTTCTTGGCACCGAACAGCAGCAGCACGACGACAAGGATGAGGAGAATCTCGGGAACGCCGATCTTTCCGAACAGCATAAGCGTCTTCCTTCTCACCGAGGCGGCTGGGGGTGGGGCTGCCCGACCGGTCGGACAGGTGTCCGGCAGCCGTGCTGTCTGCGATCGTAGCGCGCAGGGGTAAACCGGAGGCAATCCCCGTGCGGACTCCGGGTTGCGACCCTCCGCCTCGCTACCAGGGCCGCGAAATCTCAGCGTACCCCGCTTGGCTGCGGCGCAGCAGAGCGCCCATCACCTGCGGGCCCCACTCCTGGAGCGGGGCGAGCTCTCACTCGCGACGCAGAGCGTCCACCGTTGACCCCAGCGGAGCCGAGGCCCGCTCCAGGTCCTCGGCGGCCCGGGTGATCCGCTGCGAGCTGTCCGACACCTGCCGGGCCAGCCCGCGGACCTCCGCGTAGACCCGCGCCGAGAGCACGGCGAGTACGGCGATTCCGCAGAAGGCGAGGGCGAGGGCGAGCATCGGCCAGAGCATGCGGCAGAGCCTAGACGGTGGAGTGCAGCCGCAGCGTGCGCACCCCGCCACCGGTGAGCAGCTCCACGATCCGCTCCCCCGCCGGTTTGCGCACCATGGTTCCGCAGTCGGGGCAGGTGAAGGAGTAGAAGGTGGTGCGGTCGCTGGCCCCGATGGCCAGCCGCAACGCGCCCGCGGCCAGCTCGAACCGGCCCCGGCACTCAGGACAGGCTGCCTTGAAGACAACCGAAGCGGCACTCCCCCGTGCGGTCACTGTGTGCGTCCCTTCACTCACCGTACGCCGCGAGCGCCTGCCGCGCCGCGTCCCGGGCACTGTCCGCGAGGCCCTGCGGCGAGACGATCCAGCCGTCCCTGCCCAGCCGCAGCGCCAGGCGCCGCAGCGAGCCGGGCTCGGGCGCGCGCAGGGTGATCCGGAGGCCGCCGTCGGGCAGCTCCTCCGCGCTGTCGTGCGGGTAGTACTCGGCGACCCAGCGCCCGCCGGGGCCGGTCTCGACGACCACCTCGGGGTCCTCGGCACCGGTCTGCACCAGCGCGGAGGACAGGTCCGACAGATCGCGCAGCTCGATGGGCGGCGGATCGGACGCCTCGTCGAGCAGCTTGATCTCGACGACCCGGTCGAGCCGGAAGGTCCGCCGCGCCTCGGAGAGGCGGCACCACGCCTCCATGTACGTGCGGCCGACGGCGAAGAGCCGGATCGGGTCGACTTCGCGCTCGGTGATCTCGTCGCGCGCGGGCGAGTAGTAGCGCAGCCACAGCCTGCGGCGCTCGGAGATGGCACGGTCGACGTCGGCGAAGACGCCGCCCTCCGACTCGAAGATCACCGAGAGCCGGGAGCTGGCGCCCGCCACCTCGCCCGCCGCGGCCTCCAGCTTGGCGGTGGCCCGCAGCAGCGCCTCCCGGTCGCCCTCGCGCAGCCCGGGGAGGGTGGCGACGGCGCGGGCGGCGACCAGCAGCGCGGTGGCCTCGTCGGCCGCCAGCCGCAGCGGCTCGGCGACATCGTCGGGGTTGTGCCACCAGATCCGCTCCCCGTCGGTGTCGATGTCCAGCAGGTCGCCGCCGCGGAAGCTGGTGCCGCACAGCGGCAGCACATCGAGGTCGCCGATCAGCTCGTCCTCGCTGATGCCGAAGGCCCGGGCGACATCGGCGACGCGGGCGCCGGGGCGCTCGCGCAGATATGTCACCAGGGAGAGCATCCGCCGGGTCTGGTCAATGGCGTTTCCGGCCATGATGAAGTGATCCGTCCCCTCAACCCTTGGCTACCGCGCGCAGCCGGTCCACGACATCCGCCCGCAGTTCGTCGGGCCCCAGTACGACCACGTCCGGGCCGAACTCCACGAGCCAGGCGTCCAGGCCGTGCCCGTAGGGAATCTCCAGCTCGTCCCAGCCGTCGCCGGCCGCCTGGGCGGACAGCGCCTTCGCCCGCAGCGGATAGCCGTGGCCCGAGCGCAGCCTGATCCGGGCGGTGCCGGTGGCGGTCTCGCCCGCCCAGGTCTCCACGGTCTCCCGGACGGTGACGTGGTCGGGCACCTCGGCGGTGAACGCGTCGGACCGCAGCCGGACCCGGCCGGTGATCCGGGAGAGCCGGAAGACCCGCTCGGCGGCGCGCTCGCGGTCCCATCCGGCGAGATACCAGTGGCCGCGCCAGGACTCCAGGGTCCAGGGCTCGACCTGCCGCTGCTCGGGGCGCGCGGCGTTCGACTTGCGGTAGTCGAAGAGCACGGGGCGGCGGTCGCGGCAGGCGAGCATCAGCGGCTCGAAGGCGGCCTCATGGACCGGGATGCGCGGCTCCAGCGCGCTGTGCCCCGGGGTGTCGTACGGATCCTCGGCGACCGGCATCCCGGCGGCGCGCAGCTTCTGCAGTGCGCCGCTGGCGGCGCCCGCGAGCCGGGCCTGCTGCCAGACCTTGGCGGCGAGGCCGAGCGCGGCGGCCTCCTCGGCGTCGAGGGTGATCGGCGGGAGGCGGTTGCTGTCCCGGCGGGCGAGATAGCCGATCTCGCCGTCGAGGCCCTCCACCGTCTCGATGATCAGGCCGAGTTCGCGCAGGTCGTCCTTGTCGCGCTCGAACATGCGGTTGAACGCTTCATCGTTCGCCGCGTCGGTCTGGAGGTACGCCTCTATGGAGCCCCGCAACTCCCGTTTGGTCAGCGGACGCCGCGTTCCCAGCAGGCACAGGGCCAGATTCATCAGCCGCTCGGCCTTGGCAATCGCCATCGACGCCCTTTCTTCGTGACCTTACGCACGTGACCGTACCGCTACCGGGACGCGCGGCAAAAGCCGAGGACCCCTGCCCATTGGCAGGAGCCCTCGGCGCGATGGACCGCCGTCTCAGACGGAGACCAGATCGCAGACGAAGATCAGTGTCTCGCCCGGCTTGATCCGGCCGCCGCCGGCGCCCCGGTCGCCGTAACCGAGGTGCGGCGGGACGATGAGCTGCCGGCGTCCGCCGACCTTCATCCCCTGGAGTCCCTGGTCCCAGCCGGAGATGACCTGGCCGACGCCGAGCTGGATCCGCAGCGGGGTGCCGCGGTTGTAGCTCGCGTCGAACTCCTCACCTGTGCTGAAGGAGACGCCCACATAGTGCACGGCGATGTTGTCGCCGGCCTTGGCCGCGGGCCCGTCGCCCTCCCAGATCTCCTTGATCTCCAGCTCGGCCGGCGGCTCGCCGCCCGGGAAGTCGACCTCGGGCTTCTCGATGCTCACGAAATTGCTCCTTGTGACGTTGTGGGCAACCCGCACAGGCTACAGAACTGTCAGGATGTCCACGGAGAACACCAGCGTGGAGTTGGCGGGGATGCCCTTCTGGGCCGCCTTGCCGTAGCCCAGGTCCGGGGGCACGACGACCAGCACCCGGCTGCCGACCTTCTTGCCGGTGAGCCCCTGCGACCAGCCCTTGACGACCTGCTGCAGCGAGAACTGGGCCAGCTCACCGCGCTTGTAGGTGGAGTCGAACTCCTTGCCGCCGTCCCACAGCACGCCCTTGTACTGGACGAGCAGCGCGTCGGTCTTCTTGACCTCCTGGCCGTCACCCTCGATGACGTATTCGGAGACCAGCTTCTTCGGCGCGGACTTCTTGGGGATGGTGATGGTGGGCGCCTTGCCGTCGGTGTTGGTGGACACCTTGGGCAGGTCGGGATTGGTCTGCTCCACCTTGCGGCCCTTGGCCGAGCTCTTGGCGTTGAAGGCATTCACGAGGTCGATGACGAAGACCAGCGTGTCGGTTCCCTTGATACCGGCCTGCGGCTGGCCCTGCTTGCCGTAGGCGTACGCGGGCGGGACGGCCAGCTCCAGCCGGCTGCCGAGGTTCCGGCCCAGCAGGCCCTGGTCCCAGCCCGGGAGGACCTGGCCCTTGCCGATCGGGAAGGCGGCGGTCTTCTTCTTGTCGAAGGTGTTGTCGATGACCTTACCGGTGTCCCAGATCTGCGCCAGGTAGTTGATCTGGACCCAATCGCCCTTGACCGTCTTCCTGCCGTCCCCCTGGCTGATCGTCTTGACCGCGAGATCGTGCGGCGGCTTACCCGTACCCTTGGCGACCTTCGGCTTCTCACCGAACTTCTTACCGGCGGTAATGGGCGGCACCGGTCCGGAAACGATCTTGCCGCTGGGGGCCGGTGAGGGGCTCTGGCTCGTCGGCTCCTGTGACGGCTTGGTCTTGTCGGACCCTGATTTGTCGTCACCACAGCCCGCGAGTGTCAGCAGGCCCGCGGGCACGGCAAGGAGTACGGAGCGTCGGCGCACGGAGTCCTCGTTAAGTAGATCTTGCGATGGCCAATGCGCGCCACTCTACGACGTGGCTCGGGCCCCGTCCGGAGAACGCACGGGGCCCGAGGGCAAGGTAAGCCGTACGCCGGTCACATACCGGCGATGAGTTTCTCCACCCGGTCGTCGACCGAACGGAACGGGTCCTTGCACAGCACGGTGCGCTGTGCCTGGTCATTGAGCTTCAGGTGTACCCAGTCGACGGTGAAGTCGCGGCGCTGCTCCTGGGCCCGGCGGATGAAGTCGCCGCGCAGCCGGGCGCGGGTGGTCTGCGGTGGCACCGACTTGCCCTCGAAGATTTTCAAGTCGTTGCAGACCCGGGCCGCCTGACCCCGCTTCTCCAGCAGGTAGTAGAGGCCGCGGCGGCGGTGGATGTCGTGGTAGGCGAGGTCTATCTGGGCGATCCGCGGATGGGACATGGTGATGTTGTTCTTGGCTCGGTACCGCTCGATGAGCTTGTACTTCATCACCCAGTCGATCTCGGTGCCGATCCGGTCGAGCTCCTCCGTGCGGATCGCGTCCAGGGTGCGGCCCCACAGCTCGAGGACGCGCTCGACCATGCCGGTGCGGATGCCGCGGCGCTCGCAGAAGTCGACGGCCTTCTCGTAGTACTCCTGCTGCACTTCCAGGGCGGACGCCTCGCGCCCGCTGGCGAGCCGCACCTTGCGCTGCCCGGTGATGTCATGGCTGACCTCGCGGATGGCCCGGATGGGGTTCTCCAGGGTCAGGTCACGCATCACGGTGCCCGCCTCGATCATGCGGAGCACCAGATCGGTGGCGCCGACCTTGAGCAGCATGGTGGTCTCGGACATGTTGGAGTCGCCCACGATGACATGCAGCCGGCGGTAGCGCTCGGCGTCGGCGTGGGGTTCGTCGCGGGTGTTGATGATCGGCCGGGAGCGGGTCGTCGCGGAGCTGACGCCCTCCCAGATGTGCTCGGCGCGCTGGCTGACGCAGTAGACGGCGCCACGCGGGGTCTGGAGCACCTTGCCCGCACCGCACAGAAGCTGCCGTGTCACCAGGAACGGGATGAGAATGTCGGCGAGCCGGGAGAACTCGCCGTGCCGTGCCACCAGATAGTTCTCGTGGCAGCCGTAGGAGTTGCCCGCGGAGTCGGTGTTGTTCTTGAAGAGATAGACGTCGCCCGCGATTCCCTCCTCGTGCAGGCGACGCTCCGCGTCCACGAGCAGACCCTCGAGAATGCGCTCGCCTGCCTTGTCGTGGGTGACCAGCTCGGTCACGTTGTCACACTCGGGGGTTGCGTATTCCGGGTGCGAGCCCACGTCGAGATAGAGGCGGGCGCCGTTGCGCAGGAAGACATTGCTGCTGCGGCCCCAGGAGACGACACGGCGGAAGAGGTAGCGCGCCACTTCGTCAGGAGACAACCGGCGCTGTCCCCTGAATGTGCACGTGACGCCGTACTCGTTCTCCAGCCCGAAAATGCGGCGGTCCATGCCTGAACATTACGCCTGATGGCGTGCTCTGAAACCGGGTTCGACGGCACGGTTGCGATCATTTTCCGCGCGGGGTTCATCCGGTGTTGGGTGAACGGTCGGCCGGACGACGGGGCGTGGCCCGTCCAGGAGGAACCGCTGGGCGGCCAGCAGCACCGCCAGCGCGGCCACTCCACCGGCCGCGGGCACCGCGAATCCGGGGGCCACTCCGCCGAGCTGGACCGTGGGCCCCGCCACGGCGGTGCCGACCGCGTTGCCCACCACGAACGTGGTCACCAGCCAGGAGAACGCCTCGGTGACCGTGCCGGTGGGCGCGTGACGGTCCACGACGACGAACGCGCAGGCCAGCGCCGGAGCCAGGAACACCCCCGCCACCCCGGCGAGGACGGTCATCATGACGACGCCCGGCACCAGCATGAGCGGCAGATAGCCGAGCGCCAGCGCGGCCACCAGCAGCCGCAGCCGCCGTTCGGGCGCGCCGGGCCAGGTGCGGCCGCCGTAGACGATGCCGCCGGCCAGCGCGCCCACGCCGAGGGCGGAGAGCAGCGCGCTGGAGACCACGCCGCCGCCGTGCTCGTCGGCGTACGCCACCGCGGCCACCGCGATCGCGCCGAGGGCGAGCCCGATGAAGAAGAACGACCCGAGCAGCACCAGCAGCCCGGGCGAGCGCAGCGCGCCCAGCCAGTGCGCCTCGCGCGGCGCCGAGCGCCACTGCCGCGACGGCCGCGAGACCACGACCCAGAGCGCGCCCGCGACCCCGATGGCGTTGATGACCAGCAGCGCGGCCGCCTCGGACCACACGGCCACGCTCAGGGTGACCAGCAGCGGGCCGACGGCGAACATCACCTCCTGGGCCACGGCGTCCAGCGCGTACGCCGCGTGCACCTGGTCCTCGCGCCGCAGCACCGCGGGCCACAGCGCCCGCAGCCCGCCCTCCAGCGGCGGGGTGAACAGCCCGGCGATCAGCATCGCGGCGTACGCCACGGGCAGCGGGTCGAGCCCGACGACGGCGAACAGGACCATCCCGAGCGCGGAGGCCACGGCGGCGGGGAGCATCACCCAGGTCTGGCCGAAGCGGTCCACGGCCCGGCCCAGCAGCGGCTGGCCCACCGCGTTGGCCACGCCGTAGACGGCCGACAGGCCCCCGGCGAGGGCGTAGCTGCCGCCCTCGGCACGGGAGAAGAGCAGCACGGCGAGGGCGGCGGTGGCGTTCGGGAGCCGTCCCAGCAGTGTGCCGATGAGCAGCCGTGCCGCGTGCGGGGTGCGCAGCAGTTCCCCGTAGCCAGCCGCCATTGTCTGCCCCTTCCTTGCCAGGTCCGCTTCAGGTCCTGCTTCAGGTCCTGCGGATTCCTGCGGGTTGTCGCGAATGCGTCGCGAGTGCGTCGCGGGTCGTGTGTGAAGTTGTACGTATAACTGCCAGCGTCATACGTACCATGGCCGCCACCGCGGGTCCACTCGCGGGCCGAAATGAGCAGCCGGCGGCGGGACGCACGGCTGCGGAGGGAGCGGAGGCGATGGTGGCGAGCGCGGACCGCGCCCACGCGGCGGACGGGGCCGCCGGGAAAGGTTCCCGGGGAACCGGCCGGACGGGTGAGTCCGCGCGGCGCGAGAGCCCGGGCGGCGGCGGGACGGCCGCTCGCCCGGCGGACACGGCGGCCGCGGGCCTAGGGAGCGGGGCGACCGCGAGCCCAGGGAGCGGGGCGACCGCGGGCCCAGGGAGCGGGGCGACCGCGGGCCCAGGGAGCGGGGCGACCGCGGGCCCAGGGAGCGGGGCGACCGCGGGCCCAGGGAGCGGGGCGACCGCGGGCCCAGGGAGCGGGGCGACCGCGAGCCCAGGGAGCGGGGCGACCGCGAGCCCAGGGAGCGGGGCGACCGCGAGCCCAGGGAGCGGGACGACCGCGAGCCCAGGGAGCGGGACGACCGCGAGCCCAGGGAGCGGGACGACCGCGAGCCCAGGGAGCGGGACGACCGCGAGCCCAGGGAGCGGGACGACCGCGAGCCCAGGGAGCGGGACGACCGCGAGCCCAGGGAGCGGGACGACCGCGAGCCCAGGGAGCGGGACGACCGCGGGCCCAGGGAGCGGGACGACCGCGGGCCCAGGGAGCGGGGCGACCGCGGGCCCAGGGAGCGGGGCGACCGCGGGCCCAGGGAGCGGGGCGACCGCGGGCCCAGGGAGCGGGGCGACCGCGGGCCCAGGGAGCGGGGCGACCGCGGGCCCAGGGGCCGGGGCTGCCGCGGGCCCGGGCGGCGCGGCGGCCGCGGGGCGGCCGGGCGCGGGACGGGCGACGAGCCGGGATGTGGCGCGGCTGGCGGGCGTGTCCCAGGCGACCGTGTCCCTGGTGCTCGGCGAGAAGTGGCCCGGACGGGTCTCAGAGCGCACCGTGGAGGCCGTACGGGTCGCCGCGCGCGATCTCGGCTACCGCCCCAACCTCGCGGCCCGCAGCCTCCGTCTGGGCCGCACCAGGACCGTGCTCATGGTGGTGCCCGCCCTGACGACCGAGTTCTTCGCCCGCGTCTACACCGGCGCCGAGCGGGTCGCCGCCGACCACGGCTTCGGGGTGGTGCTCTATCCGTCCCCCGAGGGCGTGGGCCCGGCCCGGGACCCGTTCGACTCGGCGCGGGCCTCGCTCGACGGGGTGATCGCCTCCTCCATGGCGGCCGACGCGCTGGCCGTGGTGCGCGGCGGCGGGCTGCCGCTGGTGATGCTCGACAGCGATCCGGATGACGCGGCCGCGGCGGCCACCGTCAACCTCGACATCGCGGACGGGGCGCGGCAGGCGGCGGGGCATCTGCTGGCGCTCGGGCACCGCCGGGTGGCCCATCTCGCGGCGGCGGTGGGCTCCTGGACCTTCCAGGTCCGCGCCCGGGCCCTGGCGGAGGCGATGGACGAGGTCCCCGGCACCTCGTTGGGCATCGAACCGGCGGGGCTGACCGTCGAAGGGGGCCGCCGGGCCGCCGAACGCGTCCTGGCCCGCCCCGGGCCCCGGCCGACCGCGCTCGTCTGCGACGACGACATCCTGGCCGCGGGCGCCTGCAAAGCGGCCCGGCGGCTGGGGCTGCGAATCCCGGACGACATCTCGGTGACCGGCTTCGACGATCTGGCGCTGGCCACGGCGGTGGAACCGGAGCTGACCACGGTGCGGCTCCCGGCGGAGGCGGTGGGGGCGGCCGGTATGCGGGCTCTGATGACGCTCATGGACGGCGAGACGCCCCGGGACACCGTGCTGCCCGTCGAGCTGATCCCCCGGGGCTCCACGGCCCCTCCCCCACGGTCCTGACCGCCCTCGGGGCCACCGCTCCGCCCGTCGTGCGGCCTGGGTGCGGGGGCCGTGTGGGCTCGTCGACCCGCCCCGTGCGGCCCCCTACGCAACGTCGCCGCCGCCCCGGGTGGGCCCGGGGCGGCGGCGATACGGAGAAACGAACGGCAGGGGCCGGGTCAGTCCTCGGACTCCGAGGTGGACTCCTCGGCCCCCTCGGAGTCGGACGACTCCTCCGAGTCCGCCGCGCCCTCTCCCGACTCCAGGAGCCGGGAGAGCTGGCCGCCCAGGACGCGCTTGAACTTGCGCTTCTGGGGCCGGTGGCGGTCCAGGACCGCCACCTCGAGCTGCTCGGCGGTGAGGCTGCGCTCCCCGCCGTTGTTGTCGCGGGAGAGCGAGTCGACAGCCAGCTTGAGGGCCTCGGCGAGGGTCATGCCGTCCCGGTGACGCTGGTCGAGATAGCTGCTGATCTGGTCGGCGTTGCCACCGACGGCGACCGAGCCGTGCTCGTCCACGATGGAGCCGTCGTGCGGAAGGCGGTAGATCTGGTCGTCCTCGGGGCCCTCCCCGACCTCGGCGACGATCAGCTCGACCTCGTACGGCTTCTCGGCGGCGCTGGAGAAGATCGTGCCCAGGGTCTGTGCGTAGACATTCGCCAGCCCGCGGGCCGTGACATCCTCACGGTCATAGGTATAGCCACGCAGATCGGCGTAACGGACACCGCCGATGCGCAGATTCTCGAATTCGTTGTACTTACCGACCGCCGCGAAGGCGATCCGGTCATAGATCTCGCTGACCTTGTGCAGCGCGCGGGACGGGTTCTCCGCAACGAAGACGATGCCGTCGGCGTACTGCAGCACGACCACGCTGCGGCCGCGTGCGATGCCCTTACGGGCGTACTCGGCGCGGTCGGCCATGGCCTGCTGAGGAGAAACATAGAACGGCGTCGTCACCGGCTGTCCGTCCCTTCTGTCAATGGCGAATGCATTCCGGCTGGACCGTCCTCTCAGAGAAGGGCGGCGCGGGGGCCGTCCGGCTCTTCGAGGCGCCGTTCATGGATGGCACGGGCGAGCTCGGACACCTCGTCCTCGCCGAACCTCTTGAAACCGTCCTCGGTGATGGAGGTGATGATCGGGTAAATACGGCGGGCGAGATCCGGCCCTCCGGTGGCCGAATCCTCGTCGGCGGCGTCATAGAGCGCCTGGAGCACGGCGGTGGCGGCCTGCTCCTCGGTCAAATCCTGGCGATAGAGCTTCTTGAGCGCGCCCCGGGCGAACATCGAGCCCGAGCCGGTGGCGGCGAAGCCGCGCTCCTCCGAACGCCCCCCGGTCACGTCGTAGGAGAAGATGCGGCCCTTCTCCCGGTCGACGTCCCACCCCGCGAAGAGCGGGACCACGGCGAGGCCCTGCATCGCCATGCCGAGGTTGCCGCGGATCATGGTCGACAGCCTGTTCGCCTTGCCTTCGAGTGAGAGAACGGTGCCCTCGACCTTCTCGAAGTGCTCCAGCTCGAGCTGGAAGAGCTTGACCATCTCCACGGCGATACCGGCGGTCCCCGCGATCCCGACGGCCGAATACTCGTCGGCGGGGAAGACCTTCTCGATGTCACGCTGCGCGATGACATTGCCCATGGTGGCGCGGCGGTCACCGGCGAGCACCACACCGCCGGGGAAGCTCACCGCCACGATGGTGGTGCCGTGGGGGGCCTCGATGGCGCCCTGCACCGGGGGCAGCGGACGGTTCCCCGGAAGCAGCTCGGGCGAGCGCTCGCCCAGGAAGTCCATGAACGATGAGGAGCCGGGCGTCAGGAAGGCAGCCGGCAGACGCCCTGTGCTACGAGTGTTGGCTTCCACACGTTTCCTTCCACCAGATCTTGAAATACTGCACGGACCATACCCCTGGCCATGGAAGTCATCCGTCCTGCGCCTCCTTCGCGGGGACGCAGGACGGAGGAGACGCGCTTTACTGCCCGCCCTTCTGGACGAACGACCTCACGAAGTCCTCCGCGTTCTCCTCGAGCACGTCGTCGATCTCGTCCAGCACGGAGTCGACGTCGTCGGAGAGCTTCTCCTGCCGCTCCTTCAGGTCGTCCGCGGCCTGCGCGTCCTCCGCCTGCTCCTCGACCTCTTCGGTCGAGCGCGACGCCTTCTGCTGACCGCCGCCGGTGTCCTTGGTCGCCATATCCCTCACCCCGCTCGGTTCGCCCGCTGATTCGATCGGTCTCAAGATCAGACCCTACAAGCCGGGTCCGACATCGGCCTCCCACTTGCTACAACGTACGGAGGCCACCTCGATGATTCCCGGCTCAAGGGCATTTCAGCCGCCGGACAGCACCCGGACCAGGTCCTCGGCCGTGCGGCAGCGGTCCAGCAGTTCCTTGACGTGGTTGCGGGTGCCGCGCAGCGGCTCCAGCGTGGGGACCCGTTGCAGAGAGTCACGGCCCGGCAGATCGAAGATCACCGAGTCCCAGGAGGCCGCGGCGACGTCGTCCGCGTACTGCTCCAGGCAGCGGCCGCGGAAGTAGGCGCGGGTGTCCTCCGGGGGCTTGTTCTGGGCGCGGGCGACCTCCTGGTCGTCCAGCAGCCGCTTCATCTTGCCGCGCGCCGCCAGCCGGTTGTACAGGCCCTTGTCGGGGCGCACGTCGGCGTACTGCAGGTCCACCAGGTGGAGCCGGGCCGCGTCCCATTCCAGGGTGTCACGGCGGCGGTAGCCCTCCAGCAGCTCCCGCTTGGCGATCCAGTCCAGCTCGCCGGACAGGCTCATGGGATCGCGCTCCAGCCGGTTCAGCACGTCCTCCCAGCGGGTCAGGACGTCCCGGGTCTGCTCGTCGGCGTCCGCTCCGTAGCGGTCCTCGACGTATTTGCGGGCGAGCTCGAAGTACTCCATCTGGAGCTGCACCGCGGTCAGCGTCCGGCCGCTGCGCAGGGTGATCAGACGGCGCAGCGTCGGGTCGTGCGAGACCTGGTGCAGGGTACGCACCGGCTGGTCCACCGCGAGGTCCACGGCGATGAAGCCGTCCTCGATCATCGACAGCACCAGGGCGGTGGTGCCCAGCTTGAGGTAGGTCGAGAGCTCGGAGAGGTTGGCGTCCCCGATGATCACGTGGAGCCGGCGGTACTTCTCGGCGTCGGCGTGCGGCTCGTCGCGGGTGTTGATGATCGGGCGCTTGAGCGTGGTCTCCAGGCCGACCTCGACCTCGAAGTAGTCGGCCCGCTGGCTGATCTGGAAGCCGTGCTCATGGCCGTCCTGGCCGATGCCGACGCGGCCGGCGCCGGTGACGACCTGGCGGGAGACGAAGAAGGGCGTCAGGTGACGCACGATGTCCGAGAAGGCGGTCTCCCGCTTCATCAGGTAGTTCTCATGCGTGCCGTAGGAGGCGCCCTTGTTGTCGGTGTTGTTCTTGTAGAGGTGAATGAGCTGGCCGCCGGGCAGCTCGGCGGCGCGCAGCGCGGCCTCGGCCATGATGCGCTCGCCCGCCTTGTCCCAGAGCACCGCGTCCCGGGGGTTGGTGACCTCGGGGGCCGAGTACTCGGGGTGGGCGTGGTCCACATAGAGCCGTGCGCCGTTGGTGAGGATCACATTGGCCAGGCCGATGTCCTCGTCCGTGAGCTGGCTGGAGTCTGCGGAATCGCGCGCGAGGTCGAAGCCGCGGGCGTCCCGCAGCGGGTTCTCCTCCTCGAAGTCCCAGCGGGCGCGACGCGCCCGGTGCATCGCCGCCGCGTAGGCGTTGACGACCTGGGACGAGGTGAGCATGGCATTGGCGTTCGGGTGCCCGGGGACGGAGATCCCGTACTCCGTCTCGATACCCATTACGCGCCGTACGGTCATGCGGCCCTCCTTGCCCGGCGCCGCCCCCGGCTGGGGTCGGCGCTCAAGTACCGCTGCGCTCCCGGTCCATATGCGGCCCCCGATCCCCCGTGCCGCGATCGTGCGGTACCGAAGAGCCTAGAACGGCCAAGCGGTGCTGCGGAGATCATTTCAGTCATTGCTCCGGTCGGGCTCGTAGGACTCATACGAGGAATGCGGTCCGAAAAGCGCATCCGGCTGCGGATGCCCCGTCCAGGACATCCGCAGCCGGACTGCGGTGTTACAGGTACTGACCAGTGTTCGCCACCGTGTCGATGGAGCGTCCCGTGTCCGCGCCCTGCTTTCCGGTGACCAGGGTGCGGATGTAGACGATCCGCTCGCCCTTCTTGCCGGAGATCCGGGCCCAGTCGTCCGGGTTCGTGGTGTTCGGCAGGTCCTCGTTCTCCTTGAACTCGTCCACGCAGGCGGCGAGCAGATGGGAGACGCGAAGGCCCTTCTGGCTGTGGTCCAGGAAGTCCTTGATCGCCATCTTCTTGGCGCGGTCCACAATGTTCTGGATCATGGCGCCGGAGTTGAAGTCCTTGAAGTAGAGGACTTCCTTGTCGCCATTGGCGTAGGTGACCTCCAGGAAGCGGTTCTCCTCGGACTCGGTGTACATCTGCTCGACCACCGACTGGATCATTCCGCCGATCGCGGCCTTGGGCGACTGGCCGTGCTCGGTGAGGTCGTCCGTGTGGATCGGCAGGGACTCCGTCAGGTACTTCGAGAAGATGTCCTTGGCGGCCTCGGCGTCCGGACGCTCGATCTTGATCTTCACATCGAGGCGGCCGGGGCGCAGGATCGCCGGGTCGATCATGTCCTCACGGTTGGAGGCACCGATCACGATCACGTTCTCCAGGCCCTCCACACCGTCGATCTCGGAGAGCAGCTGGGGGACGATGGTGTTCTCCACGTCCGAGCTGACCCCGGAGCCACGGGTGCGGAAGAGGGAGTCCATCTCATCGAAGAAGACGATGACGGGCGTGCCCTCGCTGGCCTTCTCCCGAGCCCGCTGGAAGACCAGCCGGATGTGCCGCTCCGTCTCACCGACGTACTTGTTGAGCAGCTCGGGACCCTTGATGTTGAGGAAGAAGCTCTTCCCCGCGGGCTTGCCGGTCACCTCGGCGACCTTCTTGGCAAGGGAGTTGGCCACGGCCTTGGCGATCAGCGTCTTGCCGCAGCCGGGCGGGCCGTACAGCAGCACACCCTTGGGCGGCCGCAGTTCGTGCTCCTTGAAGAGGTCGGGGTAGAGGTAGGGGAGCTCGACCGCGTCGCGGATCAGCTCGATCTGGTTTCCCAGACCGCCGATCTTTGTGTAGTCGATGTCCGGAACCTCTTCGAGGACGAGCTCCTCGACCTCGCTCTTCGGAACGACCTCGTAGACATAGCCGGACCGGGACTCGAGCAGCAGGGCGTCACCGGGGCGGATGGTGGTGTGCAGCAGCGGCTCTGCCAGCCGCACCACCCGCTCCTCGTCGGTGTGCCCGATCACCAGGGCGCGCTCGCCGTCCTCAAGGATCTCCTTGAGGGTGACGATGTCCCCGGCGCGCTCGAACTCCATGGCCTCGACCACATTGAGCGCCTCGTTGAGCATGACCTCCTGGCCGCGCTTGAGATCGTCGAGCTCGACGCTTGGGCTGACATTCACCCGGAGTTTACGGCCCCCGGTGAAGATGTCGGCCGTACCGTCCTCGTTCGCCTGCAGAAAGGCTCCGAAACCGGCCGGCGGCTGGGCAAGCCGGTCGACCTCCTCCTTGAGGGCCACGATCTGGTCGCGGGCCTCACGGAGTGTGTTCGCGAGCCGCTCATTCTGTGCGGAGACTCCCGCCAGATTGGTCTGCAGCTCGACGATCCGCTCTTCGAGAATCCTCGTATGACGCGGAGAGTCGGCGAGCTTGCGGCGCAGGACGGCGATTTCCTGCTCGAGATAGGCAACCTGGCCGGCAGGGTCGTCAGACCCCCGCCCGGGCCGGATGCCGCGGTTGATGTCGTCGTCGTGGGCTGCCACGGTCCTCACCTCCTCCAAGGGGAGCTGGACGCTTCCTGACCCTACCTGGGCCGGTGCGGGTTGAAACCCCTAGATCACAAACCCGGTCGGCGTGTGTCCGATCTTCACCCTTGCGCACTCCCTCACACCAGCCGAATACCCACCCAACAACATCGGAAAGCGACCGGTTGTATCGTCGAGGTCGTCAACACCCGTCAGGGCTGGCGATATTTAGACACTGTTGAATGGCGTATCGAAGGAACAGCAGGGGGCACACCGTGCGGAACGAGGAGCTCGGCGATCTTGAAGTGTGGATTGACCAGGACCTGTGCACCGGCGACGGCATCTGCGCCCAGTACGCTCCCGAGGTCTTCGAACTCGACATTGACGGTCTAGCGTACGTCAAGAGCGCCGACGATGAGCTGCTACAGGAGAAGGGTGCCACCACTCCGGTCCCCCTGACCCTGCTCACCGAGGTCAAGGATTCCGCCAAGGAGTGCCCCGGCGACTGCATCCATGTACGCCGCGTCACGGACCGGATCGAGGTCTACGGCCCCGACGCGGAGTGACACTCCGCGAGTAACCGATCACACACTCCCCGGGACCGGCAGCGCCTTCAGGACGAACCTGCCGTCCCGCCACCGCCAGTTGACCTTGCGCTGCTGATCCGGACAGCACCGCGGCACCTTGGCCGACGAGTATCCGAGCAAGGTGGCCGAAACCGTCTTTCCGCGCACCGCGAAATCGGTGACGCTCATCCCTTCCTTCGGGTCCACAAACGTGGCCACCACGCGGGGCGCGGCGCCCGCGCGGGCCGGCTGGGAGAGCACATACACGCCACTGGGCGGGGTGCCGAACGCCGTCGCGCAGCGCACCACGACGGCTGTCTCCGGCCGCCCGTCGCCGTCCAGGTCCGCCGAGGCCCGGTCGATGACATCGGGCCTGGCCCGCCCGCAGTCCATCGGATAGTCCGCGGCGCGGGGATCGGGGGCCTTGGCCGCCGGAAGCCCCCCGGCACGCGGGGCGGAGGCGGCGGTGGACGTGGTGGCCTTGGCGTCGGAGGGCTGGAAGAACGACCCCCCGGCGATGACGGCGGCCACGGCGGCCGCGGTCGCGACCCAGTGCACCGGACGGGGATGGGTGTGCGCGAGATCCGGGCCCAGAGGCTGCACGCGGGATGACTCCAGGTAAGGGCTGAGGCGGGAGATGCCCCGCATCGTGCCACATCTCACAGGGGCGCGGCCACCGCCCTCGCACAGGGAATTCGGTGGCCGCGCCGAGCCGTTGTGGTGCCGGTGTCCGTCAGGCGGCCGTCAGGCGTCGCCGGACGGGGTGTCCTGGCCGCCGGAAGCACTCCGGCCGCCTCCCGAGGCGTCGGCGGCTCCGGTGTCCTTCGCGGTTCCCCAGCCCACGTAGTCCTCGCCGTAGGCGCCCTTGGCGGGCCGGCGGCGGCGCATCGGGGGCTCCACACCGTCCGCGAGCCGGCGGGCGGTGAGCAGGAAGCCGGTGTGGCCGATCATGCGGTGGTCGGGCCGTACGGCCAGGCCCTCGACATGCCAGGTGCGGACCATGGTCTCCCAGGCCGACGGCTCGTTGAAGGTGCCGTGCTCGCGGATGCACTCCACGGTGCGGGCGAGCTGGGTGGTGGTGGCGACGTACGCGCACAGGATGCCGCCGGGAACGAGCGCCTTGGACACCGGCTCCAGGCACTCCCAGGGGGCGAGCATGTCCAGGATCACGCGGTCCACCTCGGTGTCGCTGAGGTTGTCCTGGAGGTCGCCGACGGTGAGCCGCCAGGCGGGGTGCGGGGCGCCGAAGTAGCGCTCGACGTTCTGGGCGGCGATCTCGGCGAAGTCGGCCCGGCGCTCGTAGGAGTGCAGCATGCCCTGGTCGCCGATGGCCCGCAGCAGAAACATGGAGAGCGAGCCGGAGCCGACGCCCGCCTCGACGACACGTGCGCCGGGGAAGATGTCGGCCATCGCCAGGATCTGCCCCGCGTCCTTGGGGTAGACCACGGCGGCACCGCGTGGCATGGACAGGACATAGTCGGGGAGCAGGGGGCGCAGCGCGAGATACGCGACGTTTCCCGTGGTACGCACGACGGTTCCCTCTGGGGCACCGATCAGCTCGTCATGGGGGAAGGATCCCTTGTGGGTGTGGAAGTTCTTCCCGGCCTCGAGCGTGAAGGTGTAGTGGCGTCCCTTGGGGTCGGTGAGCTGGACCTGGTCCCCGACCTGGAAGGGCCCGCGACGGCGGGCGGCACCGGTCGGTTCGGACATGTGAACAGCCTACCGGGCACTTCACCCTGCCCGGACCACACCGGGGTCCTCAGGAGGGGCCCGCGGGCGTCCTGGCCATGGCCGCCACGAAGGCGCGCTCGACGTCGGCCGTGGAGAGCACCCCGTAGATCTCGCCGCTCTCCTCCACCACCAGGTACTCGGTGGCGGGGGTGGCCCGCAGGGTGTCCAGCAGTTCCTCGCCGGTGAGCTCGGCGGAGACCCGCATACCGTCCTTGAGATCCTGGGCGAGACCGCTGACCGCGACCCAGGGGCGGCGGTGCTCGGGGATCCCCACGATGGCGGCCTCGCGCACCACGGCGGTCGGGGTGCCGTGGCCGTCCACCACGACCAGGGCGCGGGCCCCGGCCTCGTTCGCCCGGCGCAGCGCCTCCGAGAGCGGGGTGTCGGCCGCCACGGGGACGGCGCGCCGGGTGAGCGTACGAGCGCGCAGGTCCGGCAGCCGCTCCCGCAGCCGGGCCATCCGCAGGCTGTTGCCCGCGCCGGTCCAGATGATGGCGGCCATTATGGCGGCCAGCAACGCGTCGGTGAGCGAATCGACGCTGCCGAAGCTCTGGGGCTCGTCGCCGAGCCCGCCCGCCTGGGTCAGCAGCGGCAGGCCGACGAGCACCGCGACGGCGAGCGCGCGGCCGCTCCAGGCGGCGGCGACGGTACCGGTCATCGGCCTGCCGCTGATCTTCCAGACGACGGCGCGCAGCATCCGCCCGCCGTCCAGCGGCAGCCCCGGCAGCAGATTGAACGCGGCCACGATCAGGTTGGAGATCATCAGCCCGCCGATCAGCACCCCGGGCACCGTGCCGGGCTCCACGACCAGCATGCCCAGGTAGAACACGCCCGAGAGGACCAGGGAGAGCAGCGGGCCGACGAAGGCGAGCACGAACTCCCGGCCGGGGGTCTCGGTCTCCTTCTCGATCTCCGAGACACCGCCGAAGAACTGGAGCTGGATCCGGCGCACCGGCAGCTTGAAGCGGAGCGCGGCCACGGTGTGGGCGAGCTCGTGCACCAGCACCGAGGCATAGAAGGCCACCGCGAAGAAGAGCGAGACCAGATAGCGGGCGGCCCCGAGCTCGGGCAGCACCCGGTCGAGCTGACCGCCGAAGACCCAGGTGATGAGGGCGGCGACCAGGAACCAGCTGGGCGAGACGTACACGGGCACGCCGAACGGGCGGCCCATGAGAATGCCGCCGCCCGCCTCGCGTGGGCGCGGCTGTTTACCGCCCTCGGGCTCGGTCGTGCGGTCCGATTCCCCGTTGTCGGACTGCCGCTGCCCGCTGTTGTCCACGGTGTCCCCTCGTCGGATGCTCGGTCGCACCCCTCTTTTGATACGGTCCCCACGATCATGCAGTGCGAGGGGCTCGGACGTCGATGGTATGCGTCCGGCTGTCAGTGGCGGGTCGTAGGGTCTTCGCCATGGGAACCACCACGGGAACCACCACCGGGAAGGCCGAACCGTCGGACGGGCCGCCGAAGTCCGGCCGCGCCGCCTCGTTGTCACCGTCACGGGCGGCCGATTTCATGCGGTGCCCGCTGCTGTACCGCTTCCGAGTGATCGACAAATTGCCGGAGAAGCCCAGCGCGGCGGCCACCCGCGGCACGGTGGTCCACGCGGTGCTGGAGCGGCTCTTCGACGCCCCGGCCGCCGAGCGCACCTCGCCGCGGGCCCGGGCGATGGTGCCGGGCGAGTGGGATCGGCTGCTGGCGGCCAAGCCTGAGCTGGCGGAGCTGTTCCAGGAGGAGGACGGCGCTCCGGCGCCGGACCGGCTGGCCGAGTGGCTGACGGGGGCTCAGGCGCTGGTGGACCAGTGGTTCTCGCTGGAGGACCCGACGCGTCTGGAGCCCGCGGAGCGGGAGCTGTTCGTGGAGACGGAGCTCGAATCCGGGCTGCGGCTGCGCGGAATCATCGACCGGATCGACATCGCTCCCACGGGTGATGTGCGGATCGTGGACTACAAGACCGGCAAGGCCCCCGCGCCGCAGTACGCGGGCGAGGCCCTGTTCCAGATGAAGTTCTACGCGCTGGTGCTGTGGCGGCTGCGCGGGGTCATCCCGCGGCGGCTGCAGCTGGTCTATCTGGGCAGCGGCGATGTGCTGACGTACGACCCGGACGAGCGGGAGCTGCGGGCGGTGGAGCGCAAGGTGCTGGCCCTGTGGGAGGCGATCCGGCTGGCCACGGAGACCGGTGCGTTCGTACCCCGCCAGACCAGGTTGTGCGGCTGGTGCGATCACCAGGCGCACTGTCCGGAGTTCGGGGGTACGCCGCCGCCGTATCCGCTGGCGGTCGTGGACCGCCAGTCCGGCAGAATGGACGCGGTCTAGCGAAGGAGTTCCCGTGGCGATCCGCGTCCTACTGGTCGATGACCAACCGCTGCTGCGCACCGGCTTCCGGATGATCCTCGAGGCGGAGCAGGATCTGGCGGTCGTCGGCGAGGCAGGGGACGGTCTGCAGGCCCTCGACCAGGTGCGGGCGCTGCAGCCCGATGTGGTCCTGATGGACATCCGGATGCCGCGGATGGACGGCGTGGAGGCGACCCGCCAGATCACCGGTCCGGGGCGGGACGGCCCGGCCAAGGTGCTGGTGCTGACCACCTTCGACCTGGACGAGTACGTGGTGGAGGCGCTGCGCGCCGGGGCCAGCGGCTTTCTGCTGAAGGACGCGCCCGCCACCGAGCTGGTGCAGGCCATCCGCGTGGTGGCGGCGGGCGAGGCGATGCTGGCGCCCAGCATCACCCGCAGGCTGCTCGACAAGTACGCCGGGCATCTCCCCTCGGGCGAGGAGCCGGTGCCGGACACCCTGCACACCCTGACCGAGCGCGAGGTCGAGGTGCTGAAGCTGGTGGCCCGGGGGCTGTCCAACGCGGAGATCGCCGCGGATCTGTTCGTCAGCGAGACCACGGTCAAGACGCATGTGGGCCATGTGCTGACCAAGCTGGGGCTGCGCGACCGGGTGCAGGCCGCCGTGTACGCCTACGAGAGCGGCCTGGTCCGCCCCGGCGCGCAGTAGCGGCACCGGGACGGTGGTGGTACGGCGGGAGGCCCGGGGCGCGCGCCCTGGGCCTCCTGCCGTACCGCCGTACCGCCGTACCGCCGTACCGCCGTAAGGACGCCGTCCCCGTCAGCCGCCGGACGACTTGCCGATCTCCCAGAAGCGGAAGACCGTCGAGGAGTCGAGGGTCCACTGCAGCCCGGAGATGTCGTCCTGGGCCACCGCGTACTGCTTGCCCTGCCACAGCGGGAGCATCGGCACCTCGTCGGCGACGATGTCCTGGATCCGCTGGAAGTCGCCGACCGTGGCCTCGCGGCTGGGCTGCTCGGCGGTGGCGGGGATGAGCTGCGCGGACAGCCGCGGCGAGGTGTAGTGGTTGGCCAGGACATTGCCGGCGCCGAAGAACGGGGCGACGAAGTTGTCCGGGTCCGGGTAGTCGGGCACCCAGCCCTTCACATAGACGCCGTACTTCCCGCCGGCGACGCCCTTCTCGTACGCGGCGACGTCCGCGCTCTTCACATCGACGTCGAACAGCCCGCTGGCGTTGAGCTGCGCGGCGATCTGGCGCAGGCCCGGGACGGTGCCGGGGCCGTAGCGTATCGGGGTGCCCCACAGCGTCAGCTTGACCTTGCCGGAGATGCCCTCGTCCCGCAGCGCCTGCTTGGCCTTCCCGGGCTGCGGGCGGTCGCCGTACTTGTCGTAGAAGGCGGTGTTGTGGCCGGTGATCCCGGCCGGGACCACCGAGTACAGCGGTTCGGCGGTGCGCTTGTAGACATCCCGCACCAGGGTGGAGCGGTCGATGAGGTACGCCATGGCCTTGCGCACGCCGAGCTTGCCCGCCACCGGGTCCTTCATGTTGAAGACCAGGTGCTGGACCTCGGCGCCGGTGCCCTCGACCACGTTCAGGCTCTTGCCGCCGCCGAGGCTCTGCGCCTGGAGGTCGGCGAGGTCGCGCATGGCCAGCCCGCGGTAGGCGAGGTCCACGTCGCCCTTCTGCACGGCGGACTTCAGCCGCGCCTGCCCGCCGTGGAAGAACTTCAGGTTCAGCCCGGAGTTCTTCGGCCGGGCGGGCCCCCGGTAGCCGCCGTTGACGGAGAAGTCGGCCTCGTCCTTGGTGAAGGAGTCCAGCTTGTAGACGCCGGAGCCGACCGCCTTGTGGTCCGTGCGCAGCTTGTCGGCGGGGTATTCCTGGTGGTCGACGATGGACCCGGCGCCGGAGGCGATCTTCTGCGGGAAGGTCGCGTCGGAGTCCTTCAGATGGAAGACGACGGTCCGCTTGTCCGGGGTGTCGATGCTCCCGATGGAGGTGAGCATCAGCGCCGGACCGTTCGCGTCATTGATCCGCTTGGTGCGCTCGAAGGAGAACTTGACGTCCTCGGACGTGAGCGGATGACCGCCTGAGAACGTCAGGTCGTTCTGCAGCGTGCAGGAGTAGACCCGGCTGGCGTTGTCCTTGAAGGAGCACTTCTCCGCCGCCTCCGGCTGCGGTGTGGTGCTGCCCTTCGGGAAGCTCAGCAGGGACTGGAAGACGTTGTTGAACAGCAGCCAGGAGCCCGGGTCGTAGCCGGATGCCGGGTCGGTGGCGAGCACCTCGTCCGACATCCCCATGACCACGTGCTCGCCGCCGCCCGCCGCGTCGCCGTCCTCACTGCCGCATCCGGTGAGCAGGGCGGCGGCCAGTCCCGCGCCCAGGGGAGCTGCCAGCCACTGATCACGTTTCCTCAACGGTCTTCCTCACACTTTCGTCGTTCCGTCCCTGACCCCCGTGGGTCGTTCTCAGTCGCCCTTGCCGAGCTCCCAGAGCTGGAGCATGGTCGAGGAGTCGAAGGCGTACTCGGCGCCGATGACGTTCTCGCGGGCGGCCACATAGGTGTTGCCCTGCCACAGCGGGAGATAGGGCACGTCGCTGGCGACGGCGTTCTGGATCGACTGGAAGTCCTTGTCGGCGAGGCTGCGCTGGGCCTCCTGCCGGGTCTTGGGGAGCAGCTCGTCCTGGATGGTGCTGTTGCGGTAGGGCGAGTTGAGGAAGTTGTCCGTGGTGAGGAACGGCGCGGTGTAGCTGTCGGGGTCCGGGAAGTCGGGCAGCCAGCCCATCCCGGAGGCGGAGAACTGGCGCTTGATGAGCGCGGGGCGGAAGTCCCGCCACGGGTAGCCCTTGATCGTGACGGAGAAGAGGCCGCTGCGGTTGAGCTGCTTCTTCAGCTCCTTGAACTCCCCGGCCGTCTCCGGACCGTAGTGGTCGGTGGTGTAGGTCAGCGTGAGCTTCACGGGGGTGCTGATACCGGCGTCGCGCAGCACGCTCTT
Source organism: Streptomyces violaceusniger Tu 4113 (assembly GCF_000147815.2). Classification (NCBI taxonomy): domain Bacteria; kingdom Bacillati; phylum Actinomycetota; class Actinomycetes; order Kitasatosporales; family Streptomycetaceae; genus Streptomyces; species Streptomyces violaceusniger. The sequence goes on from NC_015957.1 coordinate 7,619,909, forward strand.
GGCGACCGCGGGGTCCGGGTCGCCGTACTCGTTGTGAAACGAGTTGATATGCGAGGAGATGCTGGTGGGGATCATCGAGTAGAGCGGCTCGGCGGTCCGCTTGTACACATCGCGCACCAGCGCCTGGCGGTCCACGAGATGGGCGATGGCCTGCCGGACCGCCTTGTTTTTGACCGCCGGGTCCGAGGTGTTGAAGACCAGATAGCGGATGCCCTGCCCGGAGGACTCGAAGAGGCGCACGCCCTTGACGTCGCCCTTGTTGAGCTTGTCGATCTGGTCGGGCGAGAAGCCGCGGTGGACCACGTCGATGTCGCCCTTGACCAGGGCCTTCTCCATGGTCGAGGCGGAGTCGTAGAAACGCATCTCCGCCTTGTCGGCCTTGAGCTGGACATCGCCCTTGTAGTGGGAGTTCTTGGTGAAGACGACCTTGACCAGCCGGTTGTCGCGCACCTCGGTCTTGGCGGAGTACGGGCCCGAGCCCGTCATCTCGAACCCCTTGCGCAGCGCGTCCGGCTTGTAGACCTCGCTGTCCAGGATCGCGGCGGCCGGAGTGGTGAGCTTGGACGGGAAGGTCGCGTCCGGCTGCGAGAGGTGGATGACGATCTCGCGGTCGCTGGGGGTTTCGATCTTGTCCACGTTGGACAGCAGCGACTTGGTGCCGTTGGGGTCGTCGATGCGCAGCACGCGCTCGAGGGAGAACTTGACGTCCTCGGAGGTCAGGTCGTGACCGTTGGAGAACTTCAGCCCGCTGCGCAGCGTGCAGCGGTACTGCTCGCTCTGCCGGTCCTGGAAGCCGCACTTCTCGGCGGCGTCGGGTATCGGCTCGGTGCCGGAGCGCGGCAGTCTCATCAGCGTCTGGAAGGCGTTGTGCAGCACGCTCCAGGAGGCGAAGTCGTAGGCCAGGGCCGGGTCCAGCGGAGCGGGCGCCGCTTTCGACGCCTCTATGCGGTCCGTGCTGCCCAGGACGATCGCCTCACCGTCCGAGCCCGAGCCGTCGGTACCACCGCACGCGGCGAGCGTGGAGATCAGGAGGCCGGCCACAGCCGGCAGCACCAGCGACTTGCGCGTCATTGTCGGGAGTCTCCCTGCCATCGATCAACTACTCGCGACGAGATTAGTCCGCGACGCCGACCATGCTCAGACACAACGAAGTTGAGGCGATATCACGCCCCGATAACGAGCGGCCATCGACCGATATCCGGACGCCGCCACGATTCGTATGGCATGCCACTAATCCGGACACATGGGTTCACCCAAATCGCATCAGACGGGACGCGCGACAGAGAAGCGCCCCATCCGCTCGCCACATGTGCAGTGATAAACATCACGTTCCCTTGTCGCCAACGGAACGTGAAAAGTGCGCCCGCGCTATTCAGTTTGCAATTTACAGAAATACGCTCGGTGCGCGTTCAGTGCATTGCGGTGACCAGAGTACGCAGAAATGAAAGATCGACTTCTTCGAGCGAACCGACGACCGTACGCCCCGCGGCGGGCTCGATCGGCACCACGGACGGCACCGCGACCACCCGGCACCCGGCCGCCTCCGCGGCCCGTACGCCCGTGTCGGTGTCCTCGATGACCACACACCGCCCCGGCTCGGCGGCCAGTCCGGCCGCGGCGAACAGATACGGGTCCGGATGCGGCTTGGTCCGCTCGACCTCGTCGCCCGCGACCGTCAGGGCGAAGTGCTCCGGGCCGAGCGAGTGCAGGACCCGGTCCATGACCCGCCGGTGGGAGGCGGAGACCAGGGCGGTGGGGATGGACTGCGCGGCCAGCTCGGTGAGCAGCCGGCGGGCGCCGGGCAGCATCGGCACACTGCCGTCGATCAGCTCGGTGAAGCGGCTGTTGAGCAGGCCGGTGAGCTCGGCGAGGGCGATCTCGGCGCCGGTGGCCTCGATCAGGAACTGGGCGCTGCGCGACATCGGGCCGCCGACGACGACCTGGCGGTACTCCTCGGCGAGCGCGTGACCGAGCTCGGCGAAGATGGCGACCTCCGCGTCCCACCAGATGCCCTCGGTGTCGACCAGGGTGCCGTCCATGTCGAGCAGAACGGCTTGCAGTGCCGAGCCTTCGGCCGTACGGGTATCGACGGCGGGGATGCTGCTGGTCATCCAAACACCTCCGGATAAGGGGCACGAAGGCCGGCCCCCTTCCACTGGCGGGAAGGCGACCGGCCTCTACCGGATCGACCAGTCTACGTCGCGTCGCGCCGACGCGCCTCGTGAGCACCGTAAGGCGGTCACGAACCGCCGCCGGAGGACTACCGCGCGTTGAAGTACTTGGCCTCCGGGTGGTGGATCACGATGGCGTCCGTGGACTGCTCGGGGTGGAGCTGGAACTCCTCCGAGAGCTTCACCCCGATCCGCTCGGGCTGCAGCAGATCGGCGATCTTGGCGCGGTCCTCCAGGTCGGGGCAGGCGCCGTAACCCAGCGAGAAGCGCGCGCCGCGGTACTTCAGCGCGAACATGTCCTCCATCTCGCTCGGGTCCTCACCGGCGAAGCCCAGCTCGCCCCGGACCCGCGCATGCCAGTACTCGGCCAGCGCCTCCGCGAGCTGGACGGAGAGGCCGTGCAGCTCCAGATAGTCGCGGTAGGAGTCGGCGGCGAACAGCTCGGCGGTGGCCTCGCCGATCTTCGAGCCGACGGTCACCACCTGCAGCCCGACGACATCGGTCTCACCGGACTCCTCGGGCCGGAAGAAGTCGGCCAGACACAGCCGGCGGCCGCGGCGCTGGCGCGGGAAGGTGAAGCGGGTCCGCTCGCTGCCGTCCTCGTTCAGCAGGACCAGGTCGTCGCCCTTGGAGACGCACGGGAAGTAGCCGTAGACGACGGCCGCCTCCAGCAGGTTCCCGGTGTGCAGCCGGTCCAGCCAGCCGCGCAGCCGGGGCCGTCCCTCGTTCTCCACCAGCTCCTCGTAGCCGGGCCCGTCGCCGGTGCGGGCCTGCTTGAGCCCCCACTGGCCCTTGAACAGCGCCCCCTCGTCCAGCCAGGAGGCGTAGTCGGCCTGCTGGATGCCCTTGACCACGCGGGTGCCCCAGAAGGGCGGGGTGGGGAGGGGATTGTCGGTGGACACGTCCGAGCGCGCCGGGCCCTCGTCCGGCTCCGGCTCCCGCACCTGGGCCGCGCGCTGGGGGACGCGGCGCTGCCGGAGCTCGGGGAGCGCGGCGCCGGGCACACCGCGCTTGACGGCGATCAGGGCGTCCATGAGGCGCAGGCCCTCGAAGGCGTCGCGGGCGTAGCGCACCTCGCCCTCGTAGATCTCGTGCAGATCCTGCTCGACGTACGCGCGGGTGAGGGCGGCGCCGCCGAGGATGACGGGGAACTGGGCGGCCAGCTTGCGCTGGTTGAGCTCCTCCAGGTTCTCCTTCATGATCACTGTGGACTTCACCAGCAGCCCGGACATGCCGATCACATCGGCGCGGTGCTCCTCGGCGGCCTCCAGGATCGCGGAGACCGGCTGCTTGATGCCCAGGTTGACCACGTTGTAGCCGTTGTTGGACAGGATGATGTCCACGAGGTTCTTACCAATGTCATGGACGTCGCCGCGGACGGTGGCGAGCACGATGGTGCCCTTGCCCTCGTCGTCCGACTTCTCCATGTGTGGCTCCAGATGCGCCACCGCGGTCTTCATGACCTCGGCGGACTGGAGCACGAACGGAAGCTGCATCTGGCCGGAGCCGAAGAGCTCGCCGACCACCTTCATGCCGTCCAGCAGCGTCTCGTTGACGATCTGCAGGGCGGGGCGCTCCTGGAGCGCCTCGTCCAGGTCGGCCTCCAGGCCGTTGCGCTCACCGTCGATGATGCGCCGCTTGAGACGCTCGTCCAGGGGCAGCGCGGCCAGCTCCTCGGCCTTGCCCGCCTTGAGGGACTTGGCGGTGGCGCCCTCGAAGAGCCCCATCAGCTTCTGCAGCGGGTCATAGCCCTCGGCGCGGCGGTCGTAGATCAGGTCCAGGGCGGTCTTGACCTGCTCCTCCTCGAACCGCGCGATCGGCAGGATCTTGGAGGCGTGCACGATCGCCGAGTCCAGGCCCGCCTTGACGCATTCGTCGAGGAAGACGGAGTTGAGCACGATCCGGGCGGCCGGGTTGAGGCCGAAGGAGATGTTCGACAGGCCCAGCGTGGTCTGGACGTCCGGGTGGCGCCGCTTGAGCTCGCGGATCGCCTCGATGGTGGCGATGCCGTCCTTACGGGACTCTTCCTGACCGGTGCAGATGGTGAAGGTCAGGGTGTCGATGAGGATGTCCGACTCGTGGATGCCCCAGTTGCCGGTCAGGTCGGCGATCAGCCGCTCGGCGATCTCCACCTTGTGCTCCGGCGTACGGGCCTGGCCCTCCTCGTCGATGGTCAGCGCGATCAGGGCGGCGCCGTGCTCCTGGGCGAGGCGGGTGACCTTGGCGAACCGTGACTCGGGGCCGTCCCCGTCCTCGTAGTTGACGGAGTTGATGACCGCGCGTCCGCCGAGCTTCTCCAGCCCGGCCCGGATGACGTCGACCTCGGTGGAGTCCAGGACGAGGGGGAGGGTGGAGGCGGTGGCGAACCGCCCGGCCAGCTCCTCCATGTCCGCGACGCCGTCCCGGCCGACGTAGTCCACGCACAGGTCGAGCAGATGGGCGCCCTCGCGGATCTGCTCCCGGGCGATCTCCACACAGTCGTCCCAGCGGGCCTCCAGCATGGCGTCGCGGAACTTCTTGGAGCCGTTGGCGTTGGTGCGCTCACCGATCGCCAGATACGAGGTGTCCTGGCGGAACGGCACCGTCTGGTAGAGCGAGGCGGCGCCGGGCTCGGGGCGCGGGGAGCGCTCGGTGGGGGTCATTTCACGGACCCGCTCGACGACCTGGCGCAGATGCTCGGGCGTGGTGCCGCAGCAGCCGCCGACCAGCGAGAGCCCGTACTCGCGGACGAAGGTCTCCTGGGCGTCGGCCAGCTCGCCCGGGCTGAGGGGGTAGTGGGCGCCGTCCTTGCCCAGCACCGGAAGGCCGGCGTTGGGCATGCAGGACAGCGGGATACGGGAGTGGCGGGCGAGATGGCGCAGATGCTCGCTCATCTCGGCGGGGCCGGTGGCGCAGTTGAGGCCGATCATGTCGATGCCGAGCGGTTCGAGGGCGGTGAGCGCCGCGCCGATCTCGGAGCCGAGCAGCATGGTGCCGGTGGTCTCGACGGTGACCGAGCAGATCAGGGGGAGGCTGACACCGGTGGCGTCCAGGGCGCGACGGGCGCCGAGGACCGCGGCCTTGGTCTGCAGCAGGTCCTGGGTGGTCTCCACCAGGAGGGCGTCGGCGCCACCGGCGATCATGCCTTCGGCATTGGCCTGGTAGGCGTCGCGGAGGGTGACATACGGGGCGTGGCCGAGGGTGGGCAGCTTGGTGCCGGGGCCCATGGAGCCCAGCACCCAGCGCTGGCGTCCGTCGGCGGCGAACTCGTCGGCGACCTCACGGGCGATCCGGGCGCCGGCCTCGGAGAGCTCGTGGACGCGGTCGGGGATGTCGTACTCACCGAGCGCCGCGTGGTTGGCGCCGAAGGTGTTGGTCTCGACGCAGTCCACCCCGGCGGCGTAGTACTCCGCGTGGACCGAGCGGACGATATCCGGGCGGGTGACGTTGAGGATCTCGTTGCAGCCCTCGAGCTGCTGGAAGTCGTCGAGACTGGGGTCCTGCGCCTGGAGCATCGTCCCCATCGCGCCGTCGGCGACCACCACGCGGGTGGCCAGTGCTTCGCGGAGCGCTTCGGCTCGGGCGGCGGATGTGGACGATGGCGTATGCGAGGCCATGGATGTGCTCCCTGGAGTGCGACGGCTGTCGGCTTTGCGCCCTCCCTGGGGACGGCGCACCACGCCAGGGTAGCTGCCAGTGGTCATTTGACGATGGTCGTTCCATCAGCCGGGATGGGGCGCGGCCGGCCGGCCCTCGGCGGGCCCTTGATCGTCGACACATGGCCTTCCGGTACCGCGGGGTCGACATGGACCGATAGTGTTCAGCATTGTCGAACCGCAGTCAGGAGGTTGGCGATGGCCCGGAACATCCAGTCGCTGGAGCGCGCCGCCGCGATGCTACGCCTGCTCGCCGGTGGTGAGCGACGTCTGGGACTGTCCGACATCGCCTCCACTCTGGGGCTGGCCAAGGGCACCGCGCACGGCATATTGCGCACGCTGCAGCAGGAGGGCTTCGTCGAGCAGGACGAGGCCTCCGGCCGCTATCAGCTCGGCGCGGAGCTGCTGCGCCTGGGCAACAGCTATCTGGACGTGCACGAGCTGCGCGCCCGGGCCCTGGTGTGGACGGACGACCTGGCCCGTTCCAGCGGCGAGAGCGTGTACCTGGGCGTGGTGCACCAGCAGGGTGTGCTGATCGTCCACCATGTCTTCCGGCCGGACGACAGCCGTCAGGTGCTGGAGGTCGGCGCGATGCACCCGCTGCACTCCACGGCCCTGGGCAAGGTGCTCTCCGCATACGACCCGGTCGCCCACAGCGAGGTGACCGAGGCCGACCGTAAGGCGTTCACCCCCCGCACGGTGACCGGGGAGCGGGAGTTCGAGGGCGTGCTGGACCTGATCCGGGCGCGCGGCTGGGCCTCCGATGTGGAGGAGACCTGGGAGGGCGTGGCGTCGGTCGCGGCGCCCATCCACGACCGGCGCCGGCTGCCCGTGGGCGCGGTGGGGATCACGGGCGCGGTCGAGCGGGTGTGCGACGACGGGGAGCTGCGCTCGGAGCTCGTGGCCGCCGTACGGGACTGCGCCCGCGCCGTCTCCCGGGACCTGGGCGCCCTCCGTTTCTGAATCGTGGCGACCCGCGCGGATCTGCCCCCATATCCCGGCATGACCTGCTTCATCACGGTTTCACATACGCGCGATTTTTCCTTCACACGACCCTTGACGGGGTCTTCGCCGTGAAGAAAACTGCCGTTCATCGGTCGGCATTGTCGAACACCTGACGACAATATTCGCTATGGTGGACTCGCCGCGGGCCGACCAACGCCCTCCCACGAGGGCGCGGACCACCGGTGAGAACCCGGGGGTTCGCCTTCCCCTGGACGAAGGACAAAGGAGTCGCGGGTGTCCAGCTCCGACATCTTCATCGGCGAGACCATCGGTACCGCCGTACTCATTCTGCTCGGCTGCGGTGTCGTCGCCGGCGTGATCTTGAAGCGATCCAAGGCGTTCGAGGCCGGGTGGGTCGCCATCACCCTCGGGTGGGGCTTCGCCGTGCTCACCGGCGCGTATATCTCGGCGCCTCTCTCGGGGGCCCATCTCAATCCGGCGGTGACGCTCGGCCTCGCCATCAAGGGCGGCATCGAGTGGAGCGATGTGCCCATCTACTTCCTCGGGCAGATGCTCGGCGCGGTGATCGGCGCGGCGCTGGTGTGGCTCGCCTACCTCGGCCACTTCCACGCCCATCTCACCGACCGCGAGATCGTCGGCGGCCCGGGCGCCCAGGACACGGTGGCGGCGGACAAGCAGCAGGCCACCGACGCCGGCCCGGTGCTGGGCGTCTTCTCCACCGGCCCCGAGATCCGGAACGTCGCACAGAACCTGGCCACCGAGATCATCGCCACGGCCGTGCTGGTGCTCGCCATCCTCACCCAGGGGCTCAACGGCGACGGCAAGGGCCTGGGCGTCATCGGCATCATGATCACCGCCTTCGTGGTGGTCGGCATCGGCCTCTCGCTCGGCGGCCCGACCGGTTACGCCATCAACCCGGCGCGTGACCTCGGTCCCCGTATCGCCCACGCCCTCCTGCCGCTGCCCAACAAGGGCGGCTCGGACTGGGGCTATGCCTGGATCCCGGTCGTCGGCCCGCTCATCGGCGGCGCCATCGCCGGCGGGATCTACGAGATCGCCTTCGCCTAGCCCACCCCACCACCCGCAGGAGAGCAGCAGATCATGACCGACACCCACACCACGAGCGCCTCGTCCCACGGCCAGGGCCCGTTCATCGCGGCCATCGACCAGGGCACCACCTCCAGCCGCTGCATCGTCTTCGACCGCGACGGCCGCATCGTCTCGGTGGACCAGAAGGAACACGAGCAGATCTTCCCCAAGCCCGGCTGGGTGGAGCACGACGCCACCGAGATCTGGGAGAACGTCAAGGAGGTCGTCGCCGGCGCTATCAGCAAGGCCGGCATCACCGCCATCGACGTCAAGGCGATCGGCATCACCAACCAGCGCGAGACCACCCTGCTGTGGGACCGCAAGACCGGTGAGCCGGTGCACAACGCCATCGTCTGGCAGGACACCCGCACCGACGCCCTCTGCCGCGAGCTCGGCCGCAACGTCGGCCAGGACCGCTTCCGCCGGGAGACCGGCCTCCCGCTGGCCTCCTACTTCGCCGGTCCCAAGATCCGCTGGCTGCTCGACAACGTCGAGGGGCTGCGCGAGCGGGCCGAGGCGGGCGACATCCTCTTCGGCACCATGGACTCCTGGGTCATCTGGAACCTGACCGGCGGCGTCAACGGCGGCGTGCATGTCACCGACGTCACCAACGCCTCGCGCACCCTCCTGATGAACCTGCACACCCTCGACTGGGACGAGAAGATCCTCACCTCGATTGACATCCCGGCCGCCCTGCTGCCGCGGATACGCTCCTCGGCCGAGGTCTACGGCCACACGGCCGAGGGCATCCTGGCGGGCGTGCCGGTCGCCTCGGCGCTCGGCGACCAGCAGGCGGCCCTCTTCGGCCAGACCTGCTACGCCGAGGGCGAGGCCAAGTCGACCTACGGCACCGGCACCTTCCTGCTGATGAACACCGGCGAGAAGCCGGTCAACTCCTACAACGGGCTGCTGACCACCGTCGGCTACCGGATCGGCGACGAGAAGCCGGTCTACGCCCTGGAGGGCTCCATCGCCGTCACCGGTTCGCTGGTGCAGTGGATGCGGGACCAGATGGGCCTGATCAACAGCGCCGCCGAGATCGAGACCCTCGCCAGCTCCGTCGAGGACAACGGCGGCGCGTACTTCGTGCCCGCCTTCTCCGGCCTGTTCGCCCCGTACTGGCGGGACGACGCGCGCGGTGTGATCGCGGGCCTGACCCGCTATGTCACCAAGGCGCACATCGCGCGCGCCGTGCTCGAGGCCACCGCCTGGCAGACCCGCGAGATCGTCGACGCGATGACCAAGGACTCCGGGGTCGAGCTCACCGCGCTCAAGGTCGACGGCGGCATGACCTCCAACAACCTTCTGATGCAGACCCTCTCGGACGCCCTGGACGCACCCGTGGTGCGCCCGATGGTCGCCGAGACCACCTGCCTCGGCGCGGCCTACGCCGCCGGTCTGGCCGTCGGCTTCTGGCCGGACACCGACGCCCTGCGCGCCAACTGGCGCCGGGCGGCCGAATGGACCCCCCGAATGGACGCGGACGTCCGCGACCGCGAGTACAAGAGCTGGCTCAAGGCCGTGCAGCGGACCATGGGCTGGATCGAAGACGAGGAGTAATCAATGACCACCCTGCAGAGCGTTCCGTCCCTCGGAACGCACCCGGCTGCCGGTTCGAACCCGAGCCGAGCCGAAACCCGGGAACAGCTTTCCAAGGCGACGTACGACCTCCTGGTGATCGGCGGCGGCATTCTGGGCATCACCACTGCCTGGCACGCCGCGCAGTCCGGGCTGCGGGTGGCGATGGTGGATGCCGGTGACTTCGCCGGCGCCACCTCCTCCGCCTCCTCCAAGCTGCTCCACGGCGGCCTGCGCTATCTCCAGACCGGCGCGGTCAAGCTGGTCGCCGAGAACCACTTCGAGCGGCGCGCGGTCTCCCGTACCGTCGCCCCGCACCTGGCCAACCCGCTCACCTTCTATCTGCCGGTCTACAAGGGCGGCCCGCACGGCGCGACCAAGCTGGGCGCGGGTGTCTTCGCCTACTCGGCGCTCTCCGCGTTCCGGGACGGCGTCGGCCATGTGATCGGCGCCGAGCGGGCCGCGCGCGACGTCCCGGAGCTGCGCACCGAGAACCTCAAGGCGGTCGCGGTCTACGGCGACGGCCAGATGAACGACAGCCGCATGGCTTTGATGACGGTCCGGGCGGCCGTGGAGGCGGGCGCCACCGTCCTCAACCACGCCGAGGTCATCGGCCTGCGCAAGAGCGACGGCCGGGTCACCGGCGCCGAGCTCAAGGACCGCACCGACGGCACCGAGTTCGGGGTGAACGCCCGTCTGGTGCTCAACGCCACCGGCCCCTGGGTGGACCATCTGCGCCGGATGGAGGACCCTAACGCGGCGCCGTCGATCCGGCTGTCCAAGGGCGCGCATCTGGTCCTCAAGCGCACCTCCCCCTGGCGGGCGGCGCTGGCGACCCCGATCGACAAGTACCGCATCACCTTCGCCCTCCCCTGGGAGGACATGCTGCTGCTGGGCACCACGGACGAGGAGTTCGAGGGCGACCCGGCCGATGTCGCGGTCAACGACAAGGACGTCGCCCAGATCCTGGACGAGGCGGCCTTCTCCATCCGCGACCAGCAGCTCTCCCGAGACCTGATCACCTACTCCTTCGCGGGGCTCCGGGTGCTGCCCGGCGGCCCCGGGGACACCGCCAAGGCCAAGCGCGAGACCGTGGTCACCGAGGGCAGGGGCGGGATGCTCTCCATAGCCGGCGGCAAGTGGACCACCTTCCGCCACATCGGCCGGACCGTGATGCAGAAGCTGGCCGAGCTGCCGGGCCGTCCGCTCGCCGACGACATGGAGCCGGTCAAGCTGCTGCCCAAGCACATGCCGCTGCCGGGCCTGGCCAATCCGCACGCCGTCGAGCACCGGCTGCTGGTGGACGGCGGCACCCCCGGCCCGCGCATGGCGGCCGACACCGCCCGTCACCTGGCGACCCACTACGGCTCGCTCTCCTTCGACATCGCCCGGCTGGCCAGCGGCGACCCGGCGCTCGCGGAGCGCGTCCACCCGGACGCCCCGGAGATCTGGGCGCAGGTCGTCTACGCCCGGGACTACGAGTGGGCGCGCACGGCCGACGACGTACTGCGCCGCCGCACCACCCTGACCATCCGCGGCCTGGACTCCGAGGACATCCGGAGCCGGGTCGAGGACCTGCTGGCCAAGCGACCCTGACCCCCGCGGGGCCGCCTTCCCAGGTCCGGGCGGCCGGGTGAGAGGAAACGTCTTCTCACCCGGCCGCCCGGACTCGGTTCGGGCCCCGGCCGGATCGCCCCGGTGGTGCGCCGGGAGGCGCCCGGCACGCCGCGGAGCTGACCTGAGGCTTCCCCAAGCTCCGTCGCCTGTAGGGCAGTTGGCGGTGATCCAGTGCGGCGGCCGCAGACTTACTCGCGCGTTAAAAATCTGCTGAATCGCTCTTGCCTTCTTCGGCGGTGCGCGCATCAATGACATCGCCCGTGGATGACGGGCGGGAACCCCCCACACATCAGCGCACTCCCCCACTCCGGAAGGCAGTCCCATGAGACGCTTCAAGCTCGGGATCAGCACGGCAATGGGAACAGCAGCACTGGCCGCCGGCGCGCTGGCGCTGGCGCCGACCGCCTCCGCGGTCGACCCCACGACCGCGACCCTGACCGCCGATTGCGGGACCTACGGGTCGGGCCTGGCCACCCTCACGGCCACGCAGAGCGGGACGGCCGCGACCATCACCCTGTCCTCGGGAGCGATCAAGGCTCCGATCGACGTTCCGGCGGGCTCGGTGAGCTCGACGCTGACGCTGTCGAAGAACGGCTCCGGGACCACCACCTTCACCGGCAACGCCAACCCGGCCATCCCGACCGGCTCCGATGTGACCACCGGCCCGCTCAAGGGCACGGTGGCCGCGGGCGACGTCCTGGAGGCCAAGTCGCTCAAGCTGGTCATCTTCGGCCTGATCACGGTGAACTGCACCGCCACCTCGCCCCAGACCCCGGGGCCGTTCACCTTCTGAGCCATCCGATGAACAACCGGCTCTGAGCCCGTCTTCGGGCCCTCCCGGCAGCAGGTCCCAGCGGACCGGCGGCGTCCCCGGCAGACGCCGCCGGTTTCGCGCACGGCATAAGTCATAATGGACCTCTGATACATCGGATGTTTTGCTCCGGGGAGGTCCACCATGGCGGTCACCGACGAGGCGATCGAGAAAATCAAGGGCATGATCGTCTCGGGCGCGCTGCGCCCCGGTGACCGGCTCCCCAAGGAGAGTGAGCTGGCCGCCGATCTCGGGCTGTCCCGCAATTCGCTGCGCGAGGCCGTGCGGGCCCTGTCGCTGATCCGGATCCTCGACGTACGGCAGGGCGACGGCACCTATGTGACCAGCCTCGACCCCCAGTTGCTGCTGGAGGCGCTGAGCTTCGTCGTGGACTTCCACCGCGATGACACCGTACTGGAGTTCCTGGCGGTACGGCGGATCCTGGAGCCCGCGGCCACGGCGCTGGCCTCCACCCGGATCAGCGAGGCCGAGCTGGACCGGCTCCAGGCGCAGCTCGACGCGCTCGGGCAGACGCCGTCGGTGGAGGAACTGGTCGCCTGCGACCTGGAATTCCACCGCGGCATCGTCCAGTGCTCGGGCAACTCGGTGCTCTGCTCACTGCTCGACGGGCTCTCCGGGCCCACCACCCGGGCCCGGGTGTGGCGCGGTCTGACCCAGGAGGACGCGGTCAGCCGCACCCTCCATGAGCATCGGGCGATCCTCTCCGCGCTGCGGGACCGCGACGCGGAGGCGGCACGGTCCTGGGCGACGGTGCACATCGCGAGCGTGGAGCAGTGGCTGCGCTCCACGCTGTGAACGTCGGCAGGCGGCGCGCGCCTTACGGCTGGAGGCCGTAGGCGCGGACCGCGTTGCCGCCGAAGACGGCGGCGCGCTCGTCCTCGCCGAGCGGGAGGGTGGACCGCTCCGCGAGGGCCACCACCTCGTCGTAGGTGGCGGCCAGGACACACACCGGCCAGTCGGAGCCGAACAGCACCCGGCCGGGCCCGAAGGCATCCAGGACGTGCCGCGCGTACGGCAGCACCTGCTCCGGCTTCCACTCGTCCCAGTCGGCCTCGGTGACCAGACCGGACAGCTTGCAGTCGACGTTGGGCAGGGCCGCGAGCGAGGTGAGCTGCCGGGCCCAGAGGTCGCGCTCGCCGCTGGCCACGGGCGGTTTGGCCGCGTGGTCGAGGACAAAGCGCACCTGCGGCAGCTCGCGGACGGCGTCGATGGCCGCGGGGAGTTCGCGCGGGGTGACCAGCAGGTCGTAGACCAGTCCCGCGTCGGCCACGGCGGCGAGCCCCCGGCGGGCGTCGGCGCGGTCCAGCCAGCGCGGATCCGGCTCGTCCTGCACCTGGTGGCGCAGGCCCACCAGCCGGTCGCCGCCGGGTCCGGCGGCCAGCTCCGCGAGCACCTCGCCCACCCCGGGATCGGTGAGGCCGGCCCAGCCGACGACGCCCGCGATCCGGTCCGACCCGCCCGCCAGGGCCAGGAGTTCCCGGGTCTCCTCGACGGAGGAGCTGGACTGGACGACGACGGTGGCGTCGATCCCATGGGCGTCCAGATGCGGGGCGAGGTCGTCCGGGGTGAAGGTGCGGCGGATGGGCTCCGCCCACGGGCCGTCCATCCACGGCTGCTCGCGGCGGGTCAGGTCCCACAGATGGTGGTGGGCGTCGATACGGCGAGGCAAGGTCACTCCTCGGGGGTCGGGACCGGCAGCGGGATGTCCTCGTCGAGCAGCCCGCGCGCCACCAGAGCCTGCCACAGCTCATCGGGGATGTCGTGGGTGAACAGCTCGGCGTTGTCCCGGACTTCGGCCGGGGTGGCGCAGCCGACCACCGCCGCGGCCACCGCGGGGTGACCGAAGGGGAAGCGCAGCGCGGCGGCCCGCAGCGGCACCTCGTACTCGGCGCACACCTCGGCCAGCCGCCGGGCCCGCGCCAAGAGTTCGGGCGGCGCCTGCTGGTAGTTGTAGCGGGCCCCGGGGGCGGGGTCGGCGAGCAGCCCGGAATTGTAGACCCCGCCGACCACCACGGAGGTGCCGCGCCGCTCGCACACCGGCAGCAGATCGTCGTGGGCGGTGCGGTCCAGCAGCGTCCAGCGCCCGGCGCACAGCACGACGTCCACATCGAAGTCGGCGACGAACCGGGCGAGGAGGTCGCTGTGGTTCATGCCGAAGCCGATGGCCCGGACGAGCTTCTCCTGCTTCAGCTCGGCCAGCGCCGCGAAGCCCGTCTCATAGACCTCACGGATGTGGTCTTCCGGATCGTGCACGTAGACGATGTCCAGGGCGTCGACCCCGAGCCGCTCCAGGGAGGACTCGAGGGTGGCGCGGATGCCGTCCCGGGTGAAGTCCCACATCCGGACCCGGTCGGGGGTGTCGGCGAACCCGTCCGCCTGGACCGGCTCCCCGGGGGCGCGCGGCCGCAGCCGCCGCCCCACCTTGGTGGAGAGGGTGTACGTGGCGCGCTCGCGCCCGGCCAGCACCCGCCCCAGCCGCTCCTCGGAGAGACCGACGCCGTAGTGCGGCGCGGTGTCCATATACGTGAGGCCGGTGTCGAACGCCGCCCTTACGGTGTCCCGCGCGCGCTCCTCCGGCACCGCCTCGTAGAGATTGCCCAGCGGCGCGCAACCGAGGCCCAGGGGTGGTACGCGCACCCCCGAGCGCCCCAGTTCGCGCGGGCCGCTCGGGGCCCGTCCTCCGTCGCCCACCATGGCTTCCTCCCGACCGGCTCTCAGTCCTGCTTCTCGCCGCTGGCGTAGCGGGAGATGATCAGCGCGACAATGATGATCGAGCCGTTGATGAACTGGTTCCACAGGGGCGGTACCCCGCCCAGGGTCATCACATTGACGACCAGTTGCAGCGTCAGCACGCCCGTGAGCGCGCCGAAGAGCGTGCCACGGCCGCCCTTGAGGCTGATTCCGCCGATGACCGCGGCGGCGAAGACCTGGAAGATCCAGCCGTTGCCCTGGGTCGCGGCGACCGAGCCGTAGTGGCCGGTGTAGAGGATGCCCGCGAAGGCGGCGAGGAGTCCGCCGACGCTCAGCACGATCCAGGTGATCCGGTCCACCCGGATGCCCGCCGCCCGCGCGGCCTCGGGGTTGCCGCCGATCGCGTACAGCGCGCGCCCGTGCCGCAGATAGCCCAGCGCCAGGCCGCCGAGGGCGTACAGCCCCAGGCAGATCCATACGGCGGCGGGCACGCCCAGCCAGTCGGCCTTGCCGAGGTAGCGGAAGGACTCGGGGACGTTGACGATGGACTGGCCCTGGGCGACGCCGACCTGCAGTCCGCGCAGCATGGTGAGCATGCCCAGGGTCGCGATGAAGCCGTTGACGCGCAGCTTGAGCATCAGGAAGCCGTTGGCCGCGCCGATCAGCGCCCCGACCGCCAGGCACAGCGGTATGGCGGTCCACACCGGCAGCAGCCCCAGGCCATCGAACCGCGCCCCGTGATCGGGCAGGACGAGCCACAGGGCGATCACCGGTGCCACGGCGATGGTCGACTCCAGGGAGAGGTCCATCCGCCCGCTGATCAGGATCAGCGCCTCGCCCAGCACCAGCAGCCCCAGTTCGGTGGACTGCTGGACGACGCCGATCAGGTTGTCCTCGGTGAGGAAGGCGGGCGAGACGATGAAGCCGATGACGCCGAGGACGAAGATCACGGGGACCAGTGACAGATCGCGCCAGCGCGCGATGTCGATCCGCGGCCGGCCCCGCCCCACCGGGCCGTCAGCCACCGCCTCCGCGGTTTGCTGGCGTGCCGTATCGGTCATGACTGCCTTCCTTCTGTGCGGTCTTCTGTGTCCCCCGCCGTGCCGTTGGTGCCCGGCTCGGTCATGCCCTCCATGGCGGCGACGAGCTGACGGTCGTTCCAGCCGCTGTCGAACTCCGCGACCACCCGCCCGTGGAAGAACGCCAGGATCCGGTCGCAGACCCGCAGATCGTCCAGTTCGTCGGAGACGATGACCGCGCCGCTCCCGGCCGCGGCGACGTCCCGTACGACCCCGAGCAGGGCGTCCTTGGACTTCACGTCCACCCCGGCGGTCGGGCGGATCGCGACCAGGAGGCTGGGCTCACGGGCCAGTGCCCGCGCGATGACGACCTTCTGCTGATTTCCGCCGGACAAACCCGAAACGGGCTGCGAGGGGCCCGAGGTCTTGATGTCCAGGGAGGTGATCATCCGCTGGGCGAAGGCGCGGGTCCGGGAGGGCAGCACCGTGCCGTAGGGCCCGAGTTGGTCGGTGACGGTCAAGGTGGCGTTCTCGGCGACACTGCGGCCCAGGACCAGGCCCTGGTCGTGCCGGTCCTCCGGGACGTAGCCGATGCCCGCGTCGATGGCGTGCGGCACGCTGCCGGGCCGCACCGGGCGGCCGCGCACCGAAAGCTGCCCGCCGGCCGGTTTGCGCAAGCCCACCAGGGTCTCGCCGACCGCCGTGTTGCCGCTGGCCGTGGCCCCGGCCAGGCCGAGTACCTCGCCGGGGCGCACCACCAGGTCCAGCGGGTCGAACTCGCCCTCCAGGGTGAGCCCTTCGGTGCGCAGCACCGGCTCCCCGCCCGGGTCGGCCGCCTTACGGGCGACGGGGGCGCGGACGGCCGCCCGGGAGTCGCCCCCGGGCGCCGTGCCGTCGTCCCCGGTCATCGCCGCCACCAGCTCCTCCTTGGGGAGGTCGGCGACCGGGGCGGTGAGCACATGCCGGGCGTCGCGGAAGACGGTGACGGTGTCGCAGAGTTCGTAGACCTCCTGCAGATGGTGCGAGATGAACAGGAAGGCGACCCCCTGCCGGCGCAGTTCGAGCAGCTTGGCGAAGAGCCGGTCGATACCGCCCGCGTCGAGCTGGGCGGTGGGCTCGTCGAGGATGATCAGCCGGGCGCCGAAGGAGAGGGCGCGGGCGATCTCCACGAACTGCCGCTGCTCGACGCTGAGGTCCTTCGCCCGCGTCTGCGGATCCACCTCCACGCCGTACTCGGCCAGCAGCGCACGGGCGTC
Source organism: Streptomyces violaceusniger Tu 4113 (assembly GCF_000147815.2). Lineage (NCBI taxonomy): Bacteria > Bacillati > Actinomycetota > Actinomycetes > Kitasatosporales > Streptomycetaceae > Streptomyces > Streptomyces violaceusniger. The sequence goes on from NC_015957.1 coordinate 7,636,763, forward strand.
CTCGCGCAGGGCGCGCCAGCGGATGTGGCGCGCCCCCGGGAAGCGGTTGAGGTAGAGGTTCTCGGCGACCGTCAGGTCCGGGACCACCATCGACTTCTGGTAGACGCAGGCCACCCTGCGCTGCCAGGCGGCGGTGTCGCCGTAGCCGGGGGCGGGCTCGTCCCCGAAGGTCACCTCGCCCTCGTCCGGGCGCTCCATCCCGGTCAGGACGGACACCAGCGTGGACTTGCCCGCCCCGTTGCGCCCGACGAGCGCATGGGCCTCCCCGGGCCGGACGGCCAGCCGGGCGTGGTCCAGGGCGACGGTGGGCCCGAACCGTTTGACGATGCCCTGGGCCCGCACCACGGCGGGCTGCTCGACCGTGCCCATGGTCACTTCTTCTCGAGCTGGTTGGCCCACAGCTTCTTGTCGTCGACGTTCTCCTTGGTGACCAGCGGTGCCGGGAGCTGGTCCTCCAGACCGTTCTCGATCTTGACGATGTTGGAGCCGTGATCGGTGGGGCCGGGTTTGAACGTCTTGCCGTCCAGAGCGGCCTTCGCGTAGTTCAGGGCCCACTTGGCGTAGAGGTCGGCGGGCTGGGAGAGCGTGGCGTCGATCTTCCCGGAGCGGATCGCGTCCAGCTCCTCGGGTATCCCGTCGTTGGAGATGATCGTGATGTGCTTGTCCGAACCGGCGGGCTTCAGCAGCCTCTTCTGCTCCAGCAGCGCGAGCGTGGGCTGCAGGAAGACGCCGCCCGCCTGCATGTAGATGCCGTTGATGTCCTTGTGCTGGGCCAGCAGGCTCTGCAGCTTGGCGGAGGCCACATCGCCCTTCCAGTCGGTGGGCAGCTCATGCACCTTGATGCCGGGGTACTTCTTCTTCATGCAGGAGGCGAACGCCTGCGAGCGGTCCCGGCCGTTGATGGAGCTGAGGTCGCCCTGGAGCTCGGCGACCCGGCCCTTGCCGCCCAGCTTCTCGCCGAGGTACTCGCACGCCTTGGTGCCGTACGCCCGGTTGTCGGCCCGTACCACCATGTAGATCTTGCCGGAGTCGGGCCGGGTGTCCACGCTCACCACGGGGATCTTCTTCTCCTCCAGCTGTTCCAGGGTGGAGGAGATGGCGCCGGTGTCCTGGGGAGCCATGACGATCGCCTTGGCGCCCTGGTCGGTGAAGGCCTGGACGTTGGCGACCAGCTTGGAGATGTCGTTCTGCGAGTTGGACAGCGGCAGCGCGGAGACGGTGCCCTTGTCCACACCCTTCTCCAGGTACTGCTGGTAGGAGTTCCAGAAGTCGGTGTCCGTCCGCGGCATGTCGATGCCGACCTTGCCGCCGCCGGCGCCATTGCTCTCGCGGTTGCAGCCGGTGAGCGCTGCGACGGCCAGCAGCACGGCGCAGGCGGCGGTGCCGGTGGTGCGGAGTCTCGTCATCGAGTCCCGTCCTTGGTCGTTCTGGGTCGAGTGGTGCGGGTGGTGCTGGTCCAGGGCGTAGCGTCGGGCGAAGCCGTTGTCCAGGGTGTAGGCGGTCTCCGGGGTGGAGACGGTGTCTCAGGAGGAGGCGGGGCGCAGCCGCAGCCCCTGCATCCCTCCGTCGACCGCCAGCGCGGTGCCGGTGACGGCCGCGGCGGCGGGGCTGGCGAGATACGCGACGGCGGCGGCCACCTCGTCGGCGGAGACCAGCCGTCCGGTGGGCTGACGGGCCTCCAGGGCGGCGCGCTCGGCCGCCGGATCGGGGGCCTGGTCGAGCAGCCGGCCGACCCACGGGGTGTCCGCGGTGCCGGGGTTGACGCAGTTGACGCGGACCCCTTCGCGGATGTGGTCCGCCGCCATGGCGAGGGTGAGCGAGAGCACCGCGCCCTTGCTGGCGCTGTAGGCGGCGCGCTGCGGCAGTCCGGCAGTGGCGGCGATCGAGCAGGTGTGGGTGATGGAGACGGCGCCGGGCCGGTCGGCCGCGGCGGCGCGCAGATGGGGCAGCGCGGCCCGCGCGGTGCGGACCAGGCCCAGCACATTGATGTCCAGCAGCCGGTGCCACTCCTCGTCGGAGTTGTCCTCGACGCTGCCGATCGCGCCGATGCCCGCGTTGCCGACGAGGGTGTGCAGGGCGCCGAACTCGCTCACCGCCGCGTCCACCGCGGTCCTGATCGCCTCGTCGGAGGTGACGTCGGCCTTGAGCGCCAGCGTGCCGTCCGGGGCGCCCGACGGATCGCGGTCGAGCACGGCGACCCGCGCTCCCCGGTCGCGCAGCGTGGCCGCGATGGCGGCGCCGATACCGGAGGCGCCGCCGGTGACGAGTGCGGCCAGCCCTTCGAAGTCGCCGGTGGTCACTGGTTGTCCTCCTGTCGTACGGGCTGTGCGGGTGCGGGCGTTGCCGGTGCGGGCGTTGCCGGTTCGGGCGTTGCCGGTTCGGGCGTTGCCGGTGCGGGCGTTGCCGGTGCGGGCGTTGCCGGTGCGGGCGTTGCGAGGCGGGCCCGCCATTCGGGTCCGTCCGGATAGCGGTAGGCGGCGATCGACTCGGGGTACATACGGGCGGAGAAGCCCGGCGCGGTCGGGGTGCGGTAGCGGCCCGACTCGATGACCACGGGATCGGCGAAGTGCTCGTGGAGGTGGTCGACATACTCGATGACCCGGTCGTCCCAGCTACCCGATACGGCCACGAAGTCGAACATGGCCAGATGCTGGACGAGTTCGCACAGCCCGACGCCGCCCGCGTGCGGGCACACCGGAAGTCCGTACTTGGCGGCGAGCAGCAGGATCGTGAGGTTCTCGTTGACCCCGGCGACCCGTGCCGCGTCGATCTGGACGAAGTCGACCGCCTCGGCCTGGAGCAGTTGTTTGAAGACCACGCGGTTGGCGACATGCTCACCGGTGGCGACCTTGACCGGCTGTCCGGCGCGGATGGCGGCGTGGGCGAGGACGTCGTCCGGGCTGGTGGGCTCCTCGATCCAGTGCGGGTCGTACGGCGCCAGGGCGCTCATCCAGCGCACCGCCTCCGCCACGTCCCACCGCTGGTTGGCGTCCACGGCGATGCGCACATCGGGGCCGACCGCCTCGCGGGCGAGCCGCATCCGCCTGAGGTCCTCGTCGAGATCGGCGCCGACCTTGAGCTTGATCTGGCCGAAGCCGTCGGCGACGGCCTCCTGCGCCAGCTTGATCATTTTCTCGTCGGAGTAGCCGAGCCAGCCGGGCGAGGTGGTGTAGGCGGGGTAGCCCCGCTCGCGCAGCAGCGCGGCGCGCTCGGCGCGGCCGGGCTCGGCGGCGCGCAGGATGGCGAGCGCCTCGTCACGGGTGAGCGCGTCGGTGAGGTAGCGGAAGTCGACCAGCTCGACCAGCTCCTCCGGCGACATCTCGGCGAGGAACTGCCACAGCGGCCTGCCTGCCTGCCGGGCGGCGAGGTCCCAGGCGGCGTTGATCACCGCGCCCGCCGCCATATGCATGACGCCCTTCTCCGGCCCGAGCCAGCGCAACTGCGAGTCATGGGTCAGCTCACGGTGCAGGACGGCCAGATCGGCCGCCGTCAGCGGCGCGGGGCGGCCCACCACATGGGGGCGGAGAGACCGGATGGCGGCCGCGGTGACATCGTTGCCGCGGCCAATGGTGAAGACGAAGCCGTGCCCCTCGGACGCCGTCCCCTCCCCCGCGTCCGTGCGCAGCACGACGTAGGCGGCGGAGTAGTCGGGGTCCGGGTTCATGGCGTCCGAGCCGTCGAGCTGCTCCGAGGTGGGAAACCGGATGTCATGGACCTCGAGCTCGGTGACGGATGGACGCAGACTCAATGGGTGCTCCCTGAAACGATGCGCGAGAGAGAACATCGGACCTTTCGCGGTGATCCGATGTATAGCGCTGCACCAAGGGTTTCGTCCAGAGGTACGCCGGAACTTTCGGAGAACAGATCGGATGAATCTCTTAGCGCTCCTGGACGGGGGCTGCGGCCGGAGCACCGGAAAGCCGTAGGCTTGGGTGGCACGCAATGGGAACTGCAGCCGGTGGCGGCACCGATCCGTCCGCCCCGGTCGGAAGGAGGCGCTGGGTGATCGAGCTTGAGGGGGTTCCCGAGCTGATCGACCCGGTCATGATCTGTGCCTTCGAGGGCTGGAACGACGCCGGAGACGCCGCCTCGACCGCGGTCGGGCACCTGGACCGGGAGTGGAAGGGCGAGGTCTTCGCCTCGCTCGACGCCGAGGACTACTACGACTTCCAGGTGAACCGGCCCACCGTGGCGCTGGAGGGCGGCGTGCGCAAGATCACTTGGCCGACGACCCGGCTCTCGGTGGTCCGGGCGGAAACCGGGGAGAAGTCCCGGGACCTGGTGCTGGTGCGCGGTATCGAGCCGAGCATGCGCTGGCGGTCGTTCTGCAACGAGATCCTCGGCTACGCCCATGAGTTGGGCGTGGAGATGGTCGTCATCCTCGGCGCACTGCTCGGCGACACCCCGCACACCCGGCCGGTGCCGGTCAGCGGGGTCACCTCCGACTCGGACCTGGCCCGCAGCCTCGATCTGGAGGAGACCCGCTACGAGGGCCCGACCGGGATCGTCGGAGTTCTCCAGGAGGCCTGCGCCCACGCCGGCGTCCCGGCGGTGAGCCTGTGGGCGGCCGTGCCGCACTACGTCTCGCAGCCGCCGAACCCGAAGGCCACCCTGGCGCTGCTCAACCGCCTGGAGGACCTCATCTCGGTGCGCATCCCCCTCGGCGAGCTGACCGAGGACTCACGCGCCTGGCAACTGGGCGTGGACCAGTTGGCCGCCGAGGACAGCGAGGTCGCCGAGTACGTCCAGTCGCTGGAGGAGGCGCGGGACACCGCCGAGCTGCCGGAGGCGTCGGGCGAGGCCATCGCCCGCGAATTCGAGCGCTATCTGCGGCGGCGCGACGGCCAGCCCGGCCCCGGCGGCCACGCGACCGAGAGCGGCGGCCTCGCCGAGGGCCGGGAGGGCGGCCCAGGCGGCCCGGGCGCGCCCTATCTGCGGGATCCCGCCACCGGCCACGGGCGGCCGCGCAGGCCGTCCCCCAAGGACGAGGTGGCCAACGACGCGGAGGACACCGGCGCCGCCGAGGAGGACGCCAAGGATCCGGACGACGCCCAGGGCGCTCAGGGTGGCGAGGGCCAGGACGTCTCCCGCCGCGACGAGAGCGGCACGGAGCGGGGCGGCGACGGGGACGAGGGGTCCGGCTCCGGCCGGTAGGCCGGTAGCCCCGTAGCCGCGCCGCCGCGCGCGTACGCCACGGGCCACGCTCCATACGACGCACGGCGTCTCACACGCCGCCACGTCAGCCGCGTGGCACGGCACACGGGAAGCAGCGACGAGCCCGCGCCGGGAGGACCCCGGCGCGGGCTCATGCGTTCACGTTCACCGTCACGGTGCGGCGATACGACGCCGCGTCAGAGGGCCACGCCCAGCAGCGCGTCCACGGCGCGGGAGACCAGCCCGGGCGCCCCCTCGTCCGTACCGCCGGTGGCCGTCTGCGCGGCCGCCCAGCGGTCGACGGCGGCCAGGGCGGCCGGGGAGTCCAGGTCGTTCGCGAGCGCCTCGCGGATCTCCTCCACCAGCGCGGCGGCCGAGGGCCCGTCCGGTCGCGAGACGGCCGCACGCCAGCGACCGAGGCGCTCCTCGGCCTCCCGCAGCACCCCGTCCGTCCACTCCCAGTCCGAGCGGTAGTGGTGGGCCAGCAGCGCGAGCCGTATGGCCGCCGGGTCCACACCGTCTCGGCGCAGCGCCGAGACGAAGACCAGGTTGCCCTTGGACTTGGACATCTTCTCGCCGTCCAGGGCCACCATTCCGGCGTGCACATACGTTTTGGCGAACGGCCGCTCACCGGTGAGCACCTGGGCGTGCGAGGCGCCCATCTCATGGTGCGGGAAGGCGAGATCGGATCCGCCGCCCTGCACATCGAAGCCCATGCCGAGGTGGTCCAGGGCGATGGCCACGCACTCGATGTGCCAGCCGGGGCGGCCGGAGCCGAGCGATCCGCCGTCCCAACTCGGCTCGCCCTCACGGGCGGCCATCCACAGCATCGGGTCGAGGGGGTTCTTCTTGCCGGGGCGCTCCGGGTCGCCGCCGCGCTCGGCGGACAGCAGCCGCATGGCCTCGGCGTCGAGCCGGCTGACGGAGCCGAAGGAGGGGTCGGACTCCACGGAGAAGTAGATGTCGCCTTCGAGTTCATAGGCGGCGCCCAGGTCGCGCAGCCGCTCCACGAGCGGCACGATGCCCGGTATCGACTCGACGGCGCCGATGTAGTGGCGCGGGGGCAGCATCCGCAGGGCCGTCATGTCCTCGCGGAAGAGGGCGGTCTCGCGCTCGGCGAGGGCCGTCCAGTCGTCGCCGTTCCGCTGGGCCCGCTCCAGCAGGGGATCGTCGACGTCCGTGACGTTCTGGACGTAGTGAACCTGGCGCTTGGTGTCGAGCCATACGCGCTGAACGAGGTCGAACGCGTTGTAGGTCGCGGCATGACCCATATGGGTCGCGTCGTACGGGGTGATCCCGCAGACGTAGATGCGCGCGACGGGACCGGGGGTCAGAGTGATCCGTCCCCCGGTCGCGGTGTCGTGAATGCTCAGGTCCCGGCCACTGCCGGGCAGGGCGGGAGTCTCAGAAGCGGGCCAGGCATACATGCAATGAGCGTAACCGGATGCAGCGTCCGTATACGAACCGGACCAGCGGTGTTGGCCGGATGGGCGGTCTTGTGGATGCGCCCGTGAGCTGCATGGGCCCCCTGAGCCGCGTTCCACGGCTGCCGGGCGGGGACGCGGCGGAGCGTCGCCCGGAGGCGGAACGAACCGGTCCGCTCAGACCGGCGGTCAGGGCACCCGGAACGGACCCGGCCGCCTGGGACCAGCGGACACCGGACCGCGCCGCCTCAGACCGGCGGCCAGGGAATGGCGGGCCACTGGCCGCTGGGCTCGGGGTGCTTCCCGGTCCGCAGCAGCGTGGCCACACGGGCCCTCAGAGCCTCGATCTCGGCCCCGGTGATCAGCTCCGCCAGCCGGGCGCCAAGCGGGCCGCCGTCGGCGAGCTGGTCCGCCAACCGGCGCAGCACCTCCAGCACATCGTCCGGCAGCGGCTCCCCGGCCCAGCCCCACAGCAGGGTGCGCAGCTTGTCATCGGCGTTGAAGGTCACTCCGTGATCAATCGCATAGAGCCGGCCACCGGCCGCGGGCAGCAGATGGCCGCCCTTACGGTCGCCGTTGTTGATCACCGCGTCGAGGACGGCCAGCCGGCGCAGCCGTACGTCGTCGGCGTGGACCAGCAGCGCCGTGCGGCCCTCGTCCACCTCGGCGTAGCCGATCGCCTTCCAGCCGGGGCCCGGTTCGTCGCCCTCGACGAGCGCGAGCAGCTCCGCTCCCCCGGTCTCCCCGGATCCCTCGCCGTCGCCGTCGCCGTCCGCCGACCCGTCGCCGTCCGCCCCGTCGGGGGCCACCTCGACCTCTATCCAGAGCTGGCACATCCCCTGCCCGTACGGCCCGTCGCGCAGCACAGTGGGCGGCACCAGGCCCCAGCCGGTGGCCTCGGAGATCTCGTACGCGGCGACCTCGCGCTGGGCGAGCGTGCCGTCCGGGAAGTCCCACAGCGGCCGCTCCCCGGCCACCGGCTTGTAGACGCAGGGGGCGCTGTGGCCGTCGTACTCGACCGTGCAGTACAGCACCGCGTTGGACGCCTCCCGGACCTGTCCGCGCACCGTCAGCTCACCCAGAGCCAGCAGCTCGGACGGGGCCGGCGGCGTCAGGCTCCGCGGCGGTATCCGTTCTGGCGCGGACATACGTGTCCCTCCGGGTCGAGCGGCAGACTGCACAGCGGGCAGGGCGGCCGGCCGGCGTTGACGACCTCCAGGGCGCGCTTGGCGAACGCCCGCGCCTGCGTCCCGGTGAGCCGCACCCGCAGCATGGGCGGGCCGTTCACATCGTCCTGGAGCAGCCGCTCCTCGGCCTCGGCCAGATCCTCCTCGGACTCGGCCTCCAGCTCCACCAGGGCCTGTGCCTCGACGATCATCCGCTGTTCCTCGCCGTCCCAGGCGAGTGCCATGGTGCCGACCCGGAACTCCTCCTCCACGGGGGCTTCCAGCGGTGCCATGTCGGTGAGTTCGGTCGGTGCGACGGCGGGGACCGGGGCGTTTCCGCCGGTGCGCCGCACCACCTCGTCCAGCAGCTCGTCTATCCGCTCGGCCAACGCGGCGACCTGCGTCTTCTCCAAGGCGACACTGGTGGTCCGGCCACTGGCGGACGCCTGCAGGAAAAAGGTACGGCGACCAGGCAGCCCGACCGTACCGGCGACGAAACGGTCCGGCGGGTCATAGAGGAACACCTGACGGGACAACGTCCTGCTCCATTTTGGTTCGACTGCTCGGCTGACTGACTGCTGACCGCTGGGTGCCACGACCGCCCGGTCAGGGCTGTCACGGCGCCCTCGCACCGCGGCACCACCCTACTGCGCACGGAGATCACGGTGCTCCCGCGTCGCCGCCCACCGCCGCGTCCCCGCCCCGGTCCCCGGTGGTCTCCTCGCGCGGCGCCAGTCCCGCGAAGTCGCCGGTGTCGCCGAGCCGGACGACGAAGGGCCGGGTCGGGGTGTACCGGATCGCGGTGACCGAGCAGGGCTCGACCGAGATCCGCTGAAAGAGATCGAGATGCAGTCCGAGGGCGTCCGCGACCAGTGCCTTGATGACGTCCCCGTGGGAGCACATCAGATAGACCGCGTTGGCGCCGTGCTCCTGCTCGATCCGGGCGTTCCAGTCGCGCACCGCCTCGACCGCGCGCGTGTGCATCGCGCGCATGGACTCGCCACCGGGGAAGGCGGCGGCGGACGGATGCTGCTGGACGATGTTCATCAGTGGTTCATCGGCGAGCTCGGCGAGCTTACGGCCCGACCAGTCTCCGTAGTGGCACTCACCGATCCGGTCGTCGGGGTGCAGCGGCAGTTCGGGGCGGGCGGCGAGCAGCGGGGCCAGCGTCTCCCGGCAGCGCTGCAGGGGGCTGGTGACGGCGGCGGCCAGGGGCAGCCCGGCCAGCCTGCCGGGCAGCGCCGCGGCCTGGGCCGCACCGCGCTCGTCGAGGGCGACACCGGGGGTCCAGCCCGCGAGGAGGCCCGCGGTGTTGGCGGGGGACCGGCCGTGCCGTACGAGGATCAGCATGGGCATGCCTGCCACCCTACGACCCCTCCGGCGCCGCTCAGCGGCGGTGCGCACCGCTCCCGCACAGGGCCCCCTTGTGCGTACCGGCAGCACGCGAGGCAGAATGCGCTGCGTGATCGTGGATTGTGCCATCTACCGGGACGGGTGCCGCACCGAGGGACCCGCCGACTTCTCCGACGCCCTCGACGAGGCGCGCGCGAGCGGGGACGCCTTCTTGTGGATCGGCCTGCATGAGCCGACCGAGAAGGAGTTCGAGCTGGTCACCAGCGAGTTCGGGCTTCATCCGCTGGCTGTGGAGGACGCCCTGTGCGCCCACCAGAGGCCGAAGCTGGAGGTCTATGACGACTCGCTGTTCCTGGTGCTCAAGCCGATCCAGTACGACGACAAGGCCGGCACCGTCACAGCGGGTGAGCTGATGGTCTTCGTCGGTGACTCCTTCGTGGTGACCGTAAGGCACGGCGAAGCGAATCCGCTCGGCGCGGTGCGGGACCGGCTGGAGAAGAGGCCGGAGGTGCTGCAGCACGGTCCGACGGCGGTGATGTACGCGGTCTCCGACGCGGTCGTGGACCACTACCTGGACGTGGCCGACGCGCTGCACGGGGACCTGGAGGGGCTGGAGACGGAGGTGTTCGCCCCGAACGGGGGCGCCGGGCAGAACACCGCCGGGCGGATCTACGCCTTCAAGCGCGAGGTGATGGAATTCCGCCGGTCGACCGGGCCGTTGGGGGAGCCGATGGAGCGGCTCACCGGCGCCGGGGTGCCGTTCGTGCACGAGGGCTCCCGGCCGTTCTTCCGCGATGTCAGCGACCATCTGACCCGGGTGAACGAGCATGTGGAGGGGCTGGACCGGCTGCTGTCGGACATCCTCTCCGCCCATCTCGCGCAGATGGGCGTGCGGCAGAACGACGACATGCGGAAGATCTCGGCGTGGGCGGCGATGGCCGCGGTGCCGACGATGATCGCCGGGATCTACGGCATGAATTTCGAGCACATGCCGGAGCTGAAGCAGCCCTGGGGATACCCGGGGGTGGTCGCGCTCATGGCCGGTGTGATCGCCGTGCTGTACCGCTGGTTCAAGCGGCGCGGGTGGCTCTGAGCCGGTGGCGCTGCCGAAGCCGTAGTCGGGCTCAGACGAACTCGGGCGCCTCGGGTGCGCCGGAGGCGCTCTGCGCGGGCCCGCCGAGCGCGTTGCGCCGCTCGGGCATCCGCAGGGACACCATGCGCCGCCAGCCGCCCAGCCGCTCGTACATGTGCAGGGCGTGGATCCCGGCCGCGAACAGCGCGGACTTCGGCTTGGGCCAGCCGAGAACGCGCCCCATGTGGGCCATCACGGCCAGGCTGACGTCCCGGTAGACCTCCATCTCGACGAGCGCGGTCTCCCGCAGGGCCCGCTGGATGGTCCGGCCGTATCCGGCGGCGGCCAGGCGCAGCAACTCCTCATGACAGTAGGCGAGGTGGTTGTCCTCGTCCTCGGCGATCATGCGCACGGCGCGGCCGAGGTCGGGGTGGTCGCCGAAGTACCTGCGCAACACCACCATCTGGGCGGAGGCGCGCTGTTCGGTGACCCGGCTGTGGGCGAGGTAGATCACGATGTCGTGCTCGGTGAGCGGCTCGTCGCGGCGCAGCTTGTCATGGGCGAGGCCGATGCCGCGCGCCTCCAGGAGCATCGTGTAGTCGGCCTCGCGCGGCACCTCCATGGGCTCCAGATCGCGCTTGCCCAGCAGGGCGTTGAAGATCCGGCCGTGTTTGTCCTCGTCGGCGCCATGGCGGGCGATCTTGGGGGCGAGGTCGCGCAGGCTCTCGGGCACGAGGGCGGCGATCCGGCCGTTCTCCCAGCCTCCCTGGGCCTCCCCGCTGGCCGCGACGGAGCAGAAGAGCCGGAACGACTCGTCGTTGTCGAGGATCTCCTGGAACACGCTTTTCGCCGAGAGCATCGCCGCCACCTCCGAGCGCTTGTCGTGCGCCGCCGTGCGCTTCCGTGCCGACATCCACGCAGGGGCTGCGCAGAAAAAGTCAACGGCCCGGTGGGCGCGGCGGCAACAGCTCAGGCTCACGGCTCGGCCGAACGGAGGACGGCGAGGGCGCCGCGTCCCCGTAACTCCTGAGCGGCGCAGGCGTTGTGCTGGACGACGGCCGTGGCGGGGAAGACCCCCGAGCCCCCACCACGGCCGCAGAACTTCCCGGCGCGGCCCTGAGCCGACTCCTCAGCCGAGCCGGCTCCCCCAGGGCCTTCGACCGCCGCTGTGCGGCTTGCCACGGCCTCGCGTGTGTCATCGCGGCCCTTACGGCGACCAGGCCCTTACGGCGACCAGGCCCTTGCAGCGAGCAGGGGCCGCCCCTGGCGCTCGTCGTCCCCTCAGCGCCCGATGACGGCCTTGGCACTCGTCGCCGCCCTTATGCGACTCCGGCCCGCTCCAGGGCCTCCACGCCCGCCCGCAGCCCGGCGAGGCGCTCCTCCAGCGTGAAGCCCGCGGGCGTGAGCGACAGGGTGGTGACCCCGGCCTCCGCGTACGCCTGCATGCGGTCCGCGATGCGCTCGACGGGGCCGAGCAGCGAGGTGGAGTCGATCAGCTCGTGGGGGACGGCCGCGGCGGCGCCCTGCTTGTCCCCGGAGAGGTACTTCTCCTGGATCTCGGCGGCCTCCTTCTCGTACCCCATGCGCTGCGCGAGCTTGTTGTAGAAGTTCTGCTTGGCGCTGCCCATGCCGCCCACGTAGAGCGCCGTGTACGGGCGGAACTGGTCGGCGAGGGCGCGGACGTCGTCGCCGAGGGCCATGGGGACGGTGGGCACCACGTCGAAGCCCTCGAGGTCCTTGCCCGCCTTCTCCCGGCCCGCGCGCAGCGAGCTGAGGGTGGTCGCCTCGGCGTGCTCGGGCGCGTAGAAGAGGACCAGGGCGCCGTCGGCGATCTCGCCGGTCTGCTCCAGGTTCTTCGGGCCGATGGCCGCGATGTACAGCGGGATGTACTCCCGCACCGGGTGCACGGTCAGCTTGAGGGGCTTGCCGGGGCCGTCGGGCAGCGGCAGCGTCCAGTTCTGGCCCTCGTGCGTCAGCCGCTCGCGTGACATCGCCTTGCGGATGATCTCCACGTACTCGCGGGTGCGGGCGAGCGGCTTGTCGAACCGCGTCCCGTACCAGCCCTCGGACACCTGCGGCCCCGAGACGCCGAGCCCGAGGCGGAAGCGGCCACCGGAGAGAGTGTCGAGAGTGGCGGCGGTCATGGCCGTCATGGCCGGAGTCCGGGCCGGAATCTGGAAGATGGCGGAGCCGACGTCGATGTGCTCGGTCTGCGCGGCGACCCACGCGAGGACCGTGGCCGCGTCCGAACCGTAGGCTTCGGCGGCCCAGCACACGGCATAGCCGAGCCGGTCGGCCTCGCGGGCGACCTCGAGGTTGTCCGCGTCCATTCCGGCGCCCCAGTAGCCGAGGTTGATGCCGAGCCTCATACCGCACCCCTTACTGATCAGTAACGTCGCTGTTCCGGGGACTCTAGCGCGCATGGCCGGGATACGTCAGGGGTGGGTTATCCACAGGCTGCCACGGGGCGCTTTCCGGACAGTAATCTCGACGTTCATGGAGCTAAGGCACCTCGGCCGCACGGGCCTGCGCGTCTCCCGGCTCGGGCTCGGCACGCTCACATGGGGGCGGGCCACGGACGAACACGACGCCGCGGATCAGCTCAAGGCGTTCTGGGAGGCGGGCGGGACACTGGTCGACACCGCGGATGTCTACGCGGACGGCGGCGCCGAATACCTCCTGGGGCAGTTACTGGAGGGGCTGTTGCCGCGGCGCGATCTGCAGATCGCCACCAAGGCCGGCAGCGTGCCCGATCCCGACCGCCGCTTCGACGGTTCGCGCGGCCATCTGCTGGGCGCGCTGGACGCCTCCCTGGAGCGGCTGGGCACGGACTATGTCGACCTGTGGCAGGTGCACGCCTTCGATCCGTTCACCCCGCTCGAGGAGACCTTGCAGGCGCTCGACATCGCGGTCAGCAGCGGCCGGGCCCGCTATGTGGGGGTGTCCAACTTCAGCGGCTGGCAGCTCGCGAAAGCCGCCACCTGGCAGCTTGCCTCCTCCGGCGCGCACACCCGGCTGGCCAGCACGCAGATGGAGTATTCGCTGCTCCAGCGCGGTGTGGAGCGCGAGGTGCTGCCCGCCGCCCTCGACCTCGGCGTCGGGCTGCTGCCGTCCTCGCCGCTCGGTCGCGGTGTGCTCACCGGCAAGTACCGCCATACGACACCCGCCGACTCGCGCGGCGCCTCCGAGCTCGCGGCCTTCGTCGCCCCGTATCTGGACGAGGAGGCGAGCCGGATCGTCGAGGCGGGCGCCATAGCCGCCGACGGCCTGGCGACCACCGCCCTCAATGTGGCACTCGCCTGGGTCCGCGACCGTCCGGGTGTCACCGCGCCGATCGTCGGCGCGCGCAACGCACAGCAGCTGAGAGCGGCGTTGTCGGCGGAGAGCCTTAGTCTTCCGGACGAGATCTGCCAGGCGCTCGACGATGTGTCGGCGCCCGTGCACCGCTATCCCGATCAGGACTGGAGCACGCTGTGAGTACCGACCGCCTCGCCGGCGAGGCCGCATCCGCGCCCGAGGAGGCCGAGCCCAATCCCGCCGAGCCGGCGGAGCCGGGCGGGCCCGGGACCCCGGACCCGGGCGGCCCCGGAGGCCCCGCCACCGCCGGGCCGGACCCGGACCACACCCCGGGCGACCACAGCGCGCCCGGCGGCGCGGGCGCCCCCTCGGGGGCGGCCCGGAACGACGCGGGGGCTGCGACCGCAGTGCCCGCCGGACGAGGCGGGGCCGACGCCACCGAGGCTCCCGCCGCCGGAACGGGCGGCACCCACGGCGGGAGCGGCGACCGCGAGCAGGGCCCGGCTGCCCCCAGTGACGGGGCGGGCGGGAAGGGGCGGCGGTCGGCGGCGGCTGAGGCGTTGGCCGCCGCTGTACGGGCCGTGGAGAGCGGTGAGCGGTCGGCGGCGTCGTTCTTCAGCGACGCCCCCGCGCGCCGTCCGGCGGCGCCCGCCGCACCCGCCGCACCCGCCGCGCCCGTGCGCGAGCAGCCCCGTGCGGCGGCTCCCGCCCCCGCGCCCGCTCCCGTGCGCCCGCCGTCGGCCCGTCCGGCGTCCGGGCCAGGGGGCGAGGTCCCCGGCAGCGGGGACGTCCGGCAGGTGCTCGCGGCGGGCGGAGCCCCCGAGACCCTGGCCGAGCCGGTCGCCGAAACGCTCGGGGAGCGTGCAGCCGAGGCGCTGCGCGAGGACCCGTGGCAGTTGCTGGCCGTGCCCGGTGTGCGCCCCGAACAGGCGGACGGCTTCGCCCGCTCCCTCCTCGGCCCGGACTGCGAGCCCGGCGACGAGCGCCGTGCGCTGGCGCTCACCGGCTGGCTGCTGGAGCGCGCCGCCCTCGAAGGACACACCGCCCTGGAGTCGTCCACGCTGCGCGACGCGCTCGCCAAGGTGTCCGTCCCGGACCCGGACGAGGCACTGCGCACCGCGATCGCGGAGGGCGCGGTGCTGGTGTTCCAGGACGCGATCGACGCCCCGCCGGGGGCCCGTCCCCAGGCGGCCGACGACGAGGACGCCGAGCAGCCGGTGCGGGTGCTGCTGGGGCTGGACCGCTATGCCCTGGCGGAGGAGAGCCTGGCCGACGCTCTCGCCCGGCTGGCGAGCACCTTCGCCCCGTCACAGGGCGGCGCGGCGGACGGCGAGCCGCCCACGGGCGGCCCCGGCGCGCCCGAGTGGGAGAGCGCGGCCGCCGCCGCGCCGACCGCTTCCGCCGCGGAGCTGATCCGTACGGTCGCGGCCCACGGCCTGGTCGCCCACAGCGGTGCCGAGGCGGCGCGCGCCGAACCGGCGGCACTGGTCGCCGCCGCCCGCGCCCTGGGCCTGCGGGCCTACGCGGCGGCGCACAGCGAGGACGGCAGGCGGCGGCTGGCCGCCTTGCTGAGCGAGGCCCAGGGTGCCGCCCCGGAGACCGCCCCCGCGGATCCGGAGGCCGCCTCTGCGGCCGTCACCGTCGCCGGGCTGCTGGCCGACGCCGAGGGCCCCGGACGCGACGAGGAGGGCGCGCTCGCGCTCGATCTGCTCGCCGTGCTGGACGCCCCGCAGCTCGATGTGGAAACGGCCGCGATGCTCGTCGAGTCGCTGCCGGACGGCGCCCGTCTGGTGCTGAGCGGGGATCCCGGGGTGCTGTGGTCGGCCGGCCCCGGCCGGGTCTTCGCGGATCTGGTGGCGGCCCGCCGCTGCCCGCAGGTCGTCTCCCGCACCCCCGACCCGGGCCCGATCGGCGAACTGGTCTCGGGGATCGGGATCGGCGAGCTCAACCAGGTGGAGGCGCCCGGCAAGGAGGTCGTGATCGTGCCCGTGCGGGACGCGGGCGAGGCGGTGCACCGCACCGTGCAGCTCGTGGCCGACTCGGTGCCCCGTGCGATCGGCATCCCGGCCGAGCAGACCCAGGTGATCACCCCGGGCCACGGTGGCGCGGCCGGCACCCGCGCGCTCAACGCCGCACTGAAGACCCGGCTCAACCCCGGCCCCGGCCGGTTCGGCGGCTTCGACCCGGGCGACCGCGTGGCGTACACCCCGGCCCCGGGCCGTACGGTGCCCGGCACCGTGGTCTCGGCGGACGCCGAGGGGCTGCGTCTGGACTGCGCGGGCACCCCCGTCGTGGTGCCGCCCACGGAGGTCGGCGAGCTAGTGCGGCACGGCTGGGCCCTCACCGCGCACCAGGCGGCCGGAGCGCGCTGGCCCGCGGCCGTGGTGGTGCTGCCGGGCGACGCCACGGCGGGGCTGACCCGCGCCTGGATCTACACGGCCTTCAGCCGCGGTGAGCGCCATCTGTCGGTGGTCCACGGCGCGGACGCGGCGCTGCCCCGGGCAGTGGCGGAGATCCCCTTCAAGGAGCGCACCACACGGCTGCGCGCCCTGCTCCAGGCCCAGGTCCCGGCCGGGTCCGCGGGCTGACCGGCGGCCCGGCCGCGGCCCGCGACAGGCCCCGGGAACACCACGGCCCCGGATCGTCCCACCCTGAGGCGGGGCGATCCGGGGCCGGGTGATCGGTCCGGAGCCGTGATGCTCAGCTACCCGGTTCCAGCACCTCCAGCTCGTCCTCGTCCTCGAGCTCTTCGTCCTCGAGCTCCTCGTCGAAGACCGAGCTCATGTCGAAGCGGCACACGACCATATGCGGATCCGCCTGGTCGAAGGGGGCCGAGAGCCACTCCCCCGGCTCCGGGGGCTCCTCGGCCGCC
This sequence comes from Streptomyces violaceusniger Tu 4113, assembly GCF_000147815.2. NCBI lineage: Bacteria > Bacillati > Actinomycetota > Actinomycetes > Kitasatosporales > Streptomycetaceae > Streptomyces > Streptomyces violaceusniger. Next base: position 7,653,101 of record NC_015957.1, read on the forward strand.
ACCACCCAGAGCGTGGAGTCGCCCTCCTCGAGGCCGAACTCCTTGTGGCGAGAGGCGATCTCATCCGCCTCGAACTCGCCGAAGACCACGCCCAAGGCGGTGTGCACACTCTCTCCGGCGGCCGCGCCGCCGCCCTGCCTGTCGCTCCCTGTGTCGATGTCCGGATCCAGGTCAGCGATCCGCTGCGCCTGCGAGAGCAGCCGCTGCGGTTCGACGACGACGTAGTCCCTGCGGATCAGCACGCTCAGCGCGCTCGGCTCCTCCGGCCCGGCATAGGCGGGGAGGCGGTCGTCACCAGGGATCTCGAAGGGCGTCACCTCGTCGTAGGCGTCATAGAGCAGCTCGTCGTAGACCTCGGCTGCCGCGGCCAGTTCGTTGAACGCGGCGTAGACGGCCGGATCGCCTTCCCCCGACCGGCGTTCGACAGCGTCGAGGTGACGATCCAGTGCGGCTTTCACCGCTTCGGCAGCGGCGCGTACCTCGGCAGCGGATGGCTGCGCAGCATCAGACATAGTGCAGACGCTATCCGTAGCAGGGCAGTTCCCGCACAATAGATGCGATGCCGGAATACGAATTCTGTGATGTGTATGTGCCGCGCGGGGTTTCCCGCAAGGCCACTACCCGCCTGCTCACCGACCATGCTGAGTACGGACACTGGGAGTTGGATCGCCTGAGACTCAACCCCGACGGCAGCCGCAGAGTGCGATTGCGGCGCCGGATCATCCGCCAGCTCCGGGCCACCTGGTAGCGGGCCGGTACACGACGGAGCGGGCCCCGCTCGGTGCGGGGCCCGCCGTGAGTGACGCCACGGTCACCCGGCGTAGGAGATCCGGTGTGTGATGCGTGGCATGCGAGGTGCGGTGCGCGGTAGGCGGTGCCCGGCGAGTGAGGCGTTACGACCACCGCACGGCACGATCTCGACCTGTCTCACCTGTCTGTCCCACCCGTCGCACTTGGCAGCGCGATGTGTGATCAGCGCTGCGCGGCGCGGGCCCGTCGGTAGAGCACCGTGCCCGCCAGCAGCAGGCCCGCGGCGGCCGGAATCGCCAGCTCGACGGGGCCGCCGGCACCGGTGTGCGCGAGCTGCTCCTTGCCGCCGAGGTTCGCGGACGGGTCGAGGCCGTGGTTTCCCGCCTGCTCAGCGGGGTCGTCCGAGTCACCGCCACCGGGGTTCGAGCCCCCGGGGTTACTGGGGTTGCCAGGATTGCCGGGGTTGCCCGGCTCACCGGGCTGCCCGGGGTTGCCAGGGTTACCCGGGTTCCCAGGGTTGCCGGGGTTCCCAGGGTTACCCGGGTTCCCAGGGTTACCCGGGTTCCCAGGGTCACCCGGATTCCCAGGGTCACCCGGATTCCCAGGGTTACCCGGATTCCCAGGGTTACCCGGATTCCCAGGATTGCCGGGGTTACCCGGATTCCCAGGGTTACCCGGGTTGCCAGGGTTACCCGGGTTGCCAGGGTTACCCGGGTTGCCAGGGTTACCCGGGTTGCCAGGGTTCTCCGGCACCGCCGGGACCGTCTCAGTGCAGTCGCCGCCGTCGCTGGTGTTGCCGAACCCGACCGCGCTGATGTTGTTCCCGCACACATTGACCGGAACGCCGATCGGGGCCTGGATGTTGTTGCCGGAGCCGACCCCCGACGAGTCACTGGCGCTGCCCTGCGCCTGCGGACCGCCGGCCTGGGTACCGCCACCGCCGGACGAGTCGTCCGAACCGCCGCCGCACCGCCCCCCACCGGCACCGTTGAAGACGCCGATGACGCTCACCGTGTTGCCACACAGATTCACCGGCACATGCACCGGGACCTGGATGTTGTTGCCCGAGACGACGCCCGACGAGTACGCGGCGCCACCATCGGCCCCCGGACCCGCCGCCTGGGCGTAACCGCCGGTCACGGCGAGAACGCCGCTCGCCGCGGCTACGGTGATCAGGCCCTTTTTCGCAACCTGTCGCATAACTGTCTGCTCCCCTAGCCTTCCGTCCCGGCCGGAGTGCGCGCGGGCGATCTCGCCCGCACCCCCATCCCCGGGCGTCCCGGAGCACGCACACTCCGAAACCGCCCGGGGCTCACACCCCGGTGGACCGTGACCCGATGTCACGTGATCGATGCGGTAGTTGCCGAAGGCGGGGTACAGCACCACCCCTTGTCGGCACCGCGGCCCGGTTACGGGCCGCACACACCATGTAACGAGGAAGGAGCAATCAAGCTATCAAGCTACGACACCATTCACCCTTTTTGGTTCCTTCGGTATGTGTGATCGATTAGGCCGTTCGTGCAGCCTTCAGCAGGCGTCCAGGAACCGGTCCAGCACCCGCACGCCGAACTTCAGCCCGTCCACCGGCACCCGTTCGTCGACCCCGTGGAACATCCCGGCGAAGTCCAGCTCGGGGGGCAGCCGCAGCGGCGCGAAGCCGAAGCAGCGGATGCCGAGGTCGTCGAAGGACTTCGCGTCCGTACCGCCCGAGAGGCAGTACGGCACGGCGCGGGCGATCGGGTCCTCGGCCTTCAGCGCCGACTGCATGGCATCGACCAGCGCCCCGTCGAAGTTGGTCTCCAGCGCCTTGTCCGCGTGCACGTCCTCCCGCTTGACCCGCGGGCCGAGGATGCGGTCGAGGTCGGTCAGGAACTCCTCCTCGAACCCCGGCAGGAAGCGCCCGTCCACATGCGCCGTGGCCTGCCCCGGAATGACGTTGACCTTGTAGCCGGCGTCGAGCATGGTCGGGGCGGCGGTGTTCTGGAGCGTGGCCCCGATGATCTTCGCGATGCCGCCCAGCTTGGCCAGCGTCTCGTCCATGTTCTCCGGGTCGAGCGGGGTGCCGAGCGCATCGGACAGCTCGTCCAGGAAGGACCGTACGGTCTTGGTGACCCGCACCGGGAACTTGTGCCGCCCGAGCCGCCCGACCGCCTCCGTCAGCTCCGTGATGGCGTTGTCGTTGTTGGTCATGGAGCCGTGCCCCGCGGTGCCGTCCACCGTGAGCCGCATCCAGTGCATGCCCTTCTGCGCGGTCTCGATCAGATAGAGCCGCAGATCCTCGTTGACGGTGAAGGAGAAGCCGCCGACCTCGCCGATCGCCTCCGTCACGCCCTCGAAGAGGTCGGGGTGGTTGTTGACCAGGTGCTTGGCCCCGTAGACCCCGCCCGCCTCCTCATCGGCGAGGAAGGCCAGCACGATGTCGCGCGGGGGCTTGCGGCCGCTGCGCAGCCGGTCCCGGACGACCGCGAGCGTCATCGCGTCCATGTCCTTCATGTCCACCGCGCCCCGGCCCCAGACGCAGTCGTCCACGATCTCGCCGGAGAAGGGGTGGTGGGTCCAGTCCTCGGCGTTGGCCGGTACGACGTCGGTGTGGCCGTGGATGAGCAGCGCCGGACGGGACGGATCCTCCCCCTCGATCCGCGCCACGGTCGACGCCCTGCCCTTGTGCGACTCGAAGATCTTCGGTTCGAGCCCCACCTCGGCGAGCTTCTCGGCGACGTACTCGGCGGCCGCGCGCTCACCGGGGCCGGAGTGGTCGCCATAGTTACTGGTGTCGATCCGGATCAGGTCACGGCAGAGGTCGACCACCTCGTCCTCGCCCCTGACCGTTCCGGTCGTCGTCGCGCCCGAAAGCGACTCACTCACGATGCCTCCTCGTCGTTGCGCTGCCGCGGGACGCCCAGGTACGGACCCCCGCGGCAGGGGTCACCCGCCCATCCTCCTCCGCTCGCCCGCCCAGCCCAAGGCTGCAATACCGCCGTCATGCCCCCGTCACACAGCGCGGCCGCGGAGGCGCGACCGGCTGTGATCGAGCACGTCCCGATGTTTGCTATGGTTTTCCACGTCGGAACGGCCGCGGGCCGACCGGCAGACACCTGGTCCGGGTGGCGGAATGGCAGACGCGCTAGCTTGAGGTGCTAGTGCCCTTTATCGGGCGTGGGGGTTCAAGTCCCCCCTCGGACACCAGCTCAGACCCCACTCCACGTGGGGTTTTCTGTTTTCCAGGACGGTGGCGTGACCAACCACGTGACCAACAGCCTGGCGCGCCCCCCTTCTCAGGCGCCGGCGCCCCCGTCGACCGGCACGATCGCGCCGGTCACCATCGAGGCACGGTCACTGAGCAGCCACGCGGCCACCTCGGCCACCTCGCTGGGCTCGGCCATGCGGCCGAGTGGGGTCGCCGCGTTAATGCGCTCGATGATGCCCGGGGATACCGCCTCCCACGCGTCGATCATCTCCGTGGCGGTGCCGCCGGGGGTGATGCCGTTCACTCGGACGCCCTGAGGGCCCCAGGTCACGGCCGCGGTCTCGGTGATGCTGTTGAGGGCGCGCTTCATGGCGCCGTATGCGGGGAGGGCGGGGTTCGCGCGGCGGCTGCCGATGCTCGAGGTGTTGACGATCGCCCCACCACCGTTGTGGCGCATGAGTGCGGCCTCGGCGGTCATGGCGGTCCAGTGCGAGCGGAAATTCACGGCGAACTGCTCGTCGATGTCCTCGTCACTCGTGGTCTCGAGCGGGCCGGGCTGCTGGATCGCCGCGCCGTTGTTGAACGCGCCGTCGAGCCGTCCGTGCAGCTCCTCGACGCGGTCGACCGCCGCGCGGACGCTCGCACGGTCGGCGAGGTCCAGGGGGACGGCGTCGGCGACGCCTCCGTCGGCGCGGACCTCGGTGACGATGCGGTCGAGCGCGTCCGTGCTGCGGGCGGCGAGCACGACGGCGGCGCCCTCGGCGGCGAAGAGCCGGGCCGCGGCCGCCCCGATGCCGCGGCTGGCGCCGGTGATGAACACGACCTTGCCGGTGAGCAGGCCGATGGGTGCGATGTCGGTGTTGTTCGTCATGACGACAGTGTCAGTCCGGCCTCCGGGCCGGATGCAGGCACAGGCTGTACCAGGATCCGTGGCCGCGCGGCGTGCAGACTTGGGGTATGAACAGGCAGGAGCTCGGGGCGTTCCTCCGTAGTCGGCGCGAGCGGCTGCGGCCGCAGGATGTCGGCCTTCCCTCCGGACCGCGACGCCGGACACCGGGTCTGCGCCGCGAGGAGGCAGCGGTCCTCGCGCACATCTCCACGGAGTACTACGTCCGGCTCGAGCAGGGCAGGGCGCCGCGGCCGTCGGGCGAGGTCCTCGCCGGGATCGCGGGCGCGCTGCGGCTCACCGACGCCGAGTCCGACCACCTCCACGTCCTCGCGGGTACCGCGCCGACTCGTACCCGGGTGCACCGGCGCGACGTCCGCCCGAGCATCCTCGCGCTCCTCGAGCGGCTGCCGCAGACGGCCGCTTTCGTGATATCCGCCGCGTTCGAGGTGCTCGCGTGGAACGACCTCGCGGCCGCGCTCATGGAGGACTTCGCCGGGCTCGACCCAAGGGACCGCAATCTCGCGCGCCGGGCATTCCTCGGGCCGGTGCCACCTGACACTCCGCTGTACGGGATCTCCGACGCCGCCGAGTTCCGGCACCACGTCGTCATGGAGCTCCGTGCCACCCTCGCCCGCTACCCGACGGATCCCGCGGTGACCGGCCTCGTCGACGAGCTCCGCGACGCCAGCCCCGACTTCGCCCGGCTCTGGGAGCGGCACGACGTACAGGCCGCGCCGGTGCTCACGAAGACCTTCCACCACCCGGTCGTCGGGGAGATCACCGTCGACTGCGACTCGCTCGCGCTCACCGACCACGACCAGCACCTCGTGCTCTACAGCGCGCCGCCGGGATCCCCTGGCGCCGAGGCGCTGGCCCTGCTGAATGTGCTGGCCGAGGCCGGTGAGTCTCTGCGGTAGCGAACACGGCCCGGTTCTCGGCCTTGGCCCGCGCCCGCACCGCCTTTTCTGCGCCGTGGCGAATTTTCTGCGCTGTGGCGAAAAAAATCGACGCGATGTAGATTTTCAGTGAGAGAGGCCGGATCGTACCCGCGGCGCGGCTGCCGCGGCCAAGGGATGTGAGTGGATATGAAGACCTTCCTGATCACCGGTGTGAGCAGCGGGCTGGGTCGGGCGTTCGCCGAGGGAGCCCTCGCGTCGGGGCACTCGGTGGTCGGCACCGTTCGCCGGGAGGCCGATATGGCGGCGTTCGAGGCCCTGGCGCCGGGACGGGCCCATGCGCGTCAGTTGGATGTCACCGATGACGAGGCCGTATGCGCCGTGGTAGACGAGGTCGAGTCGACTGTCGGTCCACTCGATGTGGCCATCGCCAACGCGGGTTACGGCCTGGAGGGGATCTTCGAGGAGACACCGCTGTCGGCGGTCCGGGCGCAGTTCGCGACCAACGTCTTCGGTGCCGCGGCGACTCTGCAGGCCGTCCTTCCCCATATGCGCAAGCGGCGCGCGGGCCACCTGATGGCGGTGACGTCCATGGGCGGCCTGATGGCGGTGCCCGGCATGTCGGCGTACTGCGGGAGCAAGTTCGCGCTGGAGGGCATGCTCGAGAGCATCCGCAAGGAGGTCGCCGCGTTCGGCATCCACGTCACGGCCATCGAGCCCGGTTCGTTCCGTACGGACTGGGCCGGGCGGTCGATGACCCGTGCCGAACGTGCCATCGCCGACTACGACGCGTTGTTCACACCGATCCGCGAGGCGCGGGTCAAGGCCAGTGGCAACCAGCTCGGCAATCCGCGGAGCGCCGCCGAAGCGGTGCTGCACATCCTCGACGTCCCCGAGCCCCCTGCCCACCTGGTGCTGGGCTCGGACGCGCTGCGCCTGGTCACGGCGGCCCGGCAGGCGGTGGACGACGACATCCGCACCTGGGAGAAGCTGTCGCGGAGCACCGACTTCCCCGACGGAGCCCAGCTCAAGGGCTGATCACCGTGCCGGGACGCGGTCGCTGAAGGCCGTGGGGAGCGCGTGGTCCCCGGCCGGACAACGGCCATGCCGTGGGCCCGTGTCCGGCGGAAGTACAGTGCTCGGGAGAGTCGATCAGGGGAGACCGCAGTGGGAAGGCGCAGTGCCGCCCCGAGGAAGGGAGACCTGCGCGAGCAGGCCCTTCTGGACGCCGCCGAAGCGCTGCTCGAGCACACGAGCCTCGAGGAGCTGACGGTCGAGGCGATCGCCAAAGGCGCCGGGATCTCACGCGGCTCCCTCTACTTCTACTTCGGCAACAAGCACGAGGTCCTCGCCGCTCTCGTCGAGCGCACCATGCGCACCATCCGGGCCGCGGCCGACAGCACGGCGCAGGACGCGGCATCCCCGCCCGTCGATGTCATGGAACGGGCCGTCCACGGGGTGGAGCGGGTCTGGCGCGAACACGGCACCGTCATGCGGGCGGCTGTGGACTACTCCGCGCTGCATCCGGTGGTCGGATCCGCCTGGCACGACACGGTCGACGCCTTCGCCCGGGCCATGACGCAGGTGCTGAGGCGGGCGGGGATCCCGGATGAGGACGGCCCCGGCGGAGCCGCCGCGCTGGCCCGCGCACTGTGCTGGATGACGGAACGCACCTTCTACCGCGCCGCCTGCTCGCCCGGGGAAGATCTCGCCCAGGCGACCGTGACCACCGTCGAGATCTGGCGCCGTGTCATGAAGTGATCATGGCTCGGTCCTCGACGCGCACCCGGAGACCTGGGCACGGGCACAGCGAACACCCTCATCCCTCGCCCCAGCGCCCGTAAGGGTCGCGTCAAGGGGGTGCGGATCGGCGTATGGGACCCGTCAACGACGCTCGGATCCAGCCACGGGCCGGGTTTTCTTCTACCGACAACCCGTCCGATCCGCCACTCGCGGATTCCCCCGACCTCTTTCCAGGAGTTCGCGATGGCCGATGTGGCCTTCGTCGTCACCACGCTCGCGGTGTTCGCGCTGGTGGCCTTTGTCGCCAAAGGGGTGACGAAGCTGTGACCGTCGAAAACGCCGTCGGCCTCGTCGTCACCGTCGCCCTGTTGGGCTATCTCGTCCTCGCCCTGATCTTCCCGGAGAGGTTCTGACGGTGACATCGACCGCTACCGCGGCGGGAGGCATGGGTCCCGTAGTCGCGGGCGTGCTCCAACTGCTCGCCCTCATAGGGGCGCTGGCGCTCGCCTACGTCCCCCTCGGCAACTACATGGCCAAGGTCTACTCCTCCGAGAAGCACTGGCGCGTGGAGAAGTGGATCTACAAGGGCATCGGTGCCAACCCCGACACCGAGATGCGCTGGGCCTCGTACCTGCGCGGGGTGCTGGCCTTCTCGGCGGCCGGTGTGCTCTTCCTGTATCTGCTGCAGCGGCTGCAGGGCAGCCTGCCCGGTTCGCTCGGGTTCTCCTCGATCGAGCCCGCGCAGGCCTTCGACACGGCCGCGTCCTTCGTGACGAACACCAACTGGCAGTCGTACTACGGCGAGCAGGCCATGGGCCACGTCGTGCAGACCGCCGGTCTTGCCGTGCAGAACTTCGTCTCGGCCGCCGTCGGCATCGCCGTCGCGGTGGCGCTGGTGCGCGGCTTCGCGCGCTCGCGCACCGGTGAGCTCGGCAACTTCTGGGCCGATCTGGTGCGCGGCACGGTCCGCGTCCTGGTGCCGGGCGCGGCGATCGCCGCCGTCGTGCTGGTCGCCTGCGGTGCCCTCCAGAACTTCTCGGGCATCCACGAGGTGGGCCAGTTCATGGGCGGCTCGCAGCAGTGGAACGGCGGGGCCGTGGCCTCGCAGGAGGCCATCAAGGAGCTGGGCACCAACGGCGGCGGTTACTTCAACGCCAACAGCGCCCACCCGTTCGAGAACCCGACCCCGTTCACCAACCTCTTCGAGATCTTCCTGATCCTGGTCATCCCGCTGGCGCTGACCCGCACCTTCGGCATCATGGTCGGCTCGGTCAAGCAGGGTTACGCGATCCTGGCGACCATGGTCACCATCTGGGTCGGCTTCGTCGCCCTGATGATGTGGACCGAGTTCGCCCACCACGGCCCGGCCCTTGAGGCCGCCGGTGGCGCGATGGAGGGCAAGGAGGCCCGCTTCGGTGTCGGCGCCTCGGCGCTCTTCGGGGTGTCGACCACGCTCACCTCGACCGGAGCGGTGGACTCCTTCCACTCCTCCTTCACGGGCCTGGGCGGCGGCATCACCATGCTCGGCATGATGCTGGGCGAGATCGCGCCCGGTGGGGTGGGCTCCGGCCTCTACGGCATGCTGATCATGGCGATCATCGCGGTGTTCATCGCCGGGCTGATGGTCGGCCGTACGCCCGAGTATCTGGGCAAGAAGATCGGCGCCCGCGAGATGAAGCTGGCGGCCTGCTACATCCTGGTCACCCCGGCGCTGGTCCTGACCTTCACCGCCGCCTCCATGGCCCTGCGGACGCCGCCGAACTCGATGCTCAACTCCGGTGCGCACGGCTTCTCCGAGGTGCTGTACGCGTTCACCTCCGCCTCGAACAACAACGGCTCCGCCTTCGCGGGCCTGAACGCGAACACCGACTGGTTCAACACCATGACCGGTCTCGCGATGCTGCTCGGCCGGTTCGTGCCCATGGTCTTCGTCCTGGCGCTCGCGGGCTCGCTCGCCGAGCAGAAGCCGGTGCCGGCCACCGCGGGCACGCTGCGCACCGAGAAACCGCTGTTCACGGGGTTGCTGGTGGGCGCGATCCTGATCACCACCGGCCTGACGTACTTCCCGGCGCTGGCGCTGGGGCCGCTGGCCGAGGGGCTGGCGTGATGACCACCCGCACAGAAAACCACGAGGACTCCATGTCCACTGCCACTCCGACCAGGGCGCCGCGAGGCGGCGTTCCCACCGGGCACAGCCCGGCCGAGGACCGTGTCGGCGCGGGCCTCTTCGACCCCGGACAGCTCCTGAAGTCGCTGCCGGACGCCTTCCGCAAGCTGGACCCGCGGGTGATGGTGAAGTCGCCCGTGATGTTCGTCGTGCTGGTCGGGTCCGTGCTGACCACCGTGTTCTCGTGTCAGGATCCGGGCGACTGGTTCGGCTGGGCGATCAGCGCCTGGCTGTGGCTGACCGTGATCTTCGCCAATCTGGCGGAGGCGGTCGCCGAGGGGCGTGGCAAGGCGCAGGCCGACACCCTGCGCAAGGCCAAGACCGACACGGTGGCCCGGCGGCTGGCGGCGGACGGCACGGCCGAGGAGCGGATCCCCGGCACCGGGCTGAAGATCGGTGACCTGGTGGTCTGCGAGGCCGGCGATGTGATCCCCGGCGACGGCGATGTGGTGGAGGGCGTCGCCTCGGTCGACGAGTCGGCCATCACCGGCGAGTCGGCGCCGGTCATCCGCGAGTCCGGCGGCGACCGTTCGGCCGTGACCGGCGGCACCAAGGTGCTGTCCGACCGCATCGTCATCAGGATCACCACCAAACCGGGCGAGACCTTCATCGACCGGATGATCAACCTGGTGGAGGGCGCCGCCCGGCAGAAGACGCCGAACGAGATCGCGCTGAACATCCTGCTCGCCTCGCTGACGGTCGTGTTCCTGCTCGCCTGCGTCACGCTGCCGCCGTTCGCCGATTACGCGGGCACGCATCTGACGATGGTGGTGCTGGTGGCGCTGCTGGTCTGCCTGATCCCGACGACGATCGGCGCGCTGCTGTCGGCGATCGGCATCGCGGGCATGGACCGGCTGGTGCAGCGGAACGTGCTGGCGATGTCGGGCCGGGCGGTCGAGGCCGCCGGTGACGTCTCCACACTGCTGCTGGACAAGACCGGCACGATCACCCTGGGCAACCGGCAGGCGGCGGAGTTCGCGCCGGTGCGCGGCACCACCGAGGCCGAGGTCGCCGACGCCGCCCAGCTCTCCTCGCTGGCCGACGAGACCCCCGAGGGCCGGTCCATCGTCGTCCTGGCGAAGGAGAAGTACGGGCTGCGCGAGCGCCACCAGGGCGAACTGGTGGGCGCCGAGTGGATCGAGTTCACCGCGCAGACCCGGATGTCGGGTGTAGACGTCGGCGAGCGGAAGATCCGCAAGGGCGCGGCCGGTTCGGTCATCGCCTGGGTCCGGGAGCGGGGCGGCACGGTCGCCGAGGACGCGGACCGGATCGCCCACCGGATCTCCGAGGCCGGCGGCACCCCGCTGCTGGTGGCGGTCCAGGACGCCGACGGGGCGCGGGTGCTGGGCGTCATCCACCTCAAGGACGTGGTCAAGGAGGGCATGCGCGAGCGGTTCGACGAGCTGCGCCGCATGGGCATCAAGACCGTCATGATCACGGGTGACAACCCGCTGACGGCCAAGGCCATCGCCGAGGAGGCGGGCGTCGACGACTTCCTCGCCGAGGCCACTCCCGAGGACAAGATGGCCCTGATCAAGCGGGAGCAGGCGGGCGGCAAGCTGGTCGCGATGACCGGCGACGGCACCAACGACGCCCCGGCGCTGGCCCAGGCGGACGTCGGGGTGGCGATGAACACCGGTACGTCGGCCGCCAAGGAGGCCGGCAACATGGTCGACCTCGACTCCAATCCGACCAAGCTGATCGAGATCGTGGAGATCGGCAAGCAGTTGCTGATCACCCGTGGCGCGCTGACCACCTTCTCCATCGCCAACGATGTCGCGAAGTACTTCGCGATCATCCCGGCGCTGTTCGCGGCGGTCCACCCGGGCCTGGACAAGCTGAACATCATGCGGTTGTCGTCGCCGGACTCGGCGATCCTGTCCGCAGTGATCTTCAATGCGCTGATCATCATCGCGCTGGTGCCGCTGGCCCTGCGGGGCGTGCGCTACCGGCCGATGAGCGCCGACAAGATGCTGCGGCGCAACCTCGGGATCTACGCCCTCGGCGGCCTGATAGCGCCCTTCATCGGCATCAAGATCATCGACCTGCTCATCTCCGTCATTCCCGGGATCGGCTGACCGCCATGAACCATTCCGTCATGAACACCGCCCGGCTGTTCGGGGCCGGCCTACGGGCCCTCCTCGTGCTGACCCTGGTCACGGGCGTCATCTACCCGCTGGTGGTCACCGGCATCGCCCAGGGGCTGTTCCACGACAAGGCGAACGGCTCCGAGATCACGGCGGACGGCAAGGTCGTCGGCTCTTCCCTGACCGGGCAGCCGTACAACCTGCCGTTGAAGAAGGGTCACGAGACCCCTGACCCCGATCTGAAGTGGTTCCAGGGGCGCCCGGCGAACGGCCTCGGCACCAACAGCTTCAACACCCAGTACACGCTGCTGCTGTCCGGGGCCACCAACCTCTCCGCCGACAGCAAGGACCTGCTCCAGCAGGTCAAGGACGCCAAGGCCGCGGTCGTGAAGAACAACTCGGTGCCCGGCTACACCGTCAGGCCGTCCCAGGTCCCCGCCGACGCGGTGACGTCCTCCGGCTCCGGCCTGGACCCGGACATCTCCCCGCGCTACGCCGAGATCCAGATCCACCGGGTCGCGGAGCGGAACGGGCTGTCCGTCGCCCAGGTGGAGAAGCTGGTCGAGGACAAGACCGAGGGCCGCACGATCGGCTTCATCGGCGAGCCGCGGGTGAACGTCCTCGAACTCAACATCGCGCTCAAGGGCCTCGTGGCCCAGCGCTGACGGCGCTACGCGCCCCGAGAAGCGGGGGCCGGGGACATTCTCTCTCCCTCCGGCCGCTTCAACTTCGCCTGGGGTGGCCCCACCGGCCCCGCCCGCTCCGGCGCGGACCTCGAGCCGCTGGCCCGGCTGCTCCTCGACATCGGGGTGGACCACTGGATCCTCGCGGACTCCGTCGGCTACGCGGCGCCGCCGCAGATCCGTGAACTCGTCACCGCCGCGCTCGCGCATGTGCCCGCCGACCGCCTCACCGTGCAGATCCACGACGGGCGCGGGATGGGCTTGGCGGCCCTGCTCCCCCTGCTGGAGCTGGGTGTCCGTACCCTCGACACCTCGCTCGCCGGCAGCGGCGGCCATCCCGCCATGCCCGGCACCCACGGCGGCGGTGTGTGCACCGAGGACGCGGTGCGGCTTTTGGAACTGGCGGGGGTGCGCACCGGAATCGGCCTGACCCGGCTCATCGACGCCGCCAACTGGCCGGCGGAGGAGGTCGGCGCGCCCGGCAAGGGATTCGTCCGGCACACCGGCCCGGTGCCGGCTCCCGGCCGACCGGGAAGGCGACTCGCCTTCACCTGGTGATACGCGAGTGAGCGGCTACGCGGGTGAGCGGCTACGCGGGGGAACCGCTGCGCGGCCGCTCGGGCAGTACGGCCCGGTCGGGCGAGGGCACGGTGGCCGTGGTGGTTTCGGCGGCGGTGAGGTCTTCGATGCGGTCGGCGAACCCCGGTTCGGGCAGGGGGAGATCGATGTCGGGGTCGTCGGTGAAGTCGACGGCCCGGGCGACGTAGTGGATGACGGCCGTGGTGGCGGGCGGCACCTCCTGCTCCCTTTTCAGGCCGTGCAGGATGCGGAGGGCGGCGGCCATCTCATGGTCGGTGGCGGCCCAGTCCTCCACGGTGTCGGTGACCGGCGGGATGTCGTTGCCCGCCTGCTCGTGCCACCACTCGAGCCAGGCGTGCGCCTGGCCGTCCTCGCCCAGGGCCATGTGGTGGAGGTAGAGGCAGTACGCGGCGGCGGGGTCACCGGCGCCGGCGGCGAACTGCCACCAGAACTGGGCGTGGTCCTCATGTCCGGCCAGTTGCAGGACGCAGCCCAGGACGCGGGAGCCGGGCGGTTCGAGGATGCGGCGGGTGAGGAAGTCCCGAAGCTGGGTCAGGGCGTCGGGGCGGGCGATGATCGCCTCGCACAGCGTGTGCAGGTCCTGCGCCATCCGTTCGTCCACGCCCGGCGCCGCGGCTCCGGCGGCCGCGGATGTCCGCTGGGCGTGCTGCGGAGGGCGCTCCCGGGGCGGGGCGCCGCCGGGGTCGGCGTGGCGGATGGCGAGCCGGGCCTCGGCGGCCTCGAAGTCGATGGGAGGGGTGGGGTTGAGCAGGGCCCGCGCGAGGATGCGGTCAATGGCTGAGGTCATCGGTCCTCCTTGGCCAGGAGTTGTTGCAGGCGGCGGCGGGCGTAGCGGGCGGTGGAGCGGACGCCGGCCTCGGTGATGCCGAGGTGGGTGGCGGTCTCGGCGACGCTGTAGCCGCGGCAGTGGAGCAGGATGACCACGTCCTGCTGGCGCTCGGGGAGCTTCTTGATGGCCTGGTAGAGGTTCAGGCTCTCCTCGAGTACGGCGATGGGGTCGACCGCGTCCCTGAGCATCGCGGTCTCGAAGGTCGCGTTGTCCAGGAGGGCGGGTCCGCGGTTGCGGGCGCGGGCGAGGTCGATGGCCCGGTTCTTCATCACCTTCCAGGCGTAGGCTGCCGGGTTCTCCGTGCTCAGCACCTTGGGCCAGCAGCGCAGGAGTTGTTCGAAGGCCGCGTCGACGGCCTCTTCGGCGTCCGCGTGGTTGCCGAGGTAGACCACGGCCCGGTCGATGTACGCCTTCCGGTGGAGCTGGTGGAAGGCACGGAAGTCCGCGGGGAGTCCGGTGGTCATCGAGGTGGTTTCGCGCGAGCGCAGGAATTCGTTGGTCACCGCTCCCCTCCCTCCCGGTCGCTGCGATGCAGTTCCGATACGCCGACGCGGACTCCCATCGCGGCCGCGCGGCGCAGGAGGGCGATGGCGTCACTGCCGAATACCCGCGCGACGAGTACGGCGGTGACGACGTTCACCACGGTTTGAAGATTCACGGACTTCGTTGTCCTTCTGTTCGTTGTACGAGGGGTGGCCCCCACACGCCCCGCGAGTGCGCGGTGTTGCGCTCTCTGTTTCAGATAGCGCTCACGGACGCCGGTTCGTGCATCGGATGAGCTTAAAATCTTACGGAACGCATCGATCCAATTACGCAAATATGAAAAACATATGGGCCCAGTCTGTTGATCCGGCCCCGATCGCGCCGCCGTACGAGGGGCGGGCTAGCCGGTGAGTGACTGAGTGCCGAGCACGGTGAGCAGGGCGAGGCGTTCCGCGTCCTCGGTGCCGGGCTCGGCGGTGTACACCACGATGCGCAGATCGCTGCCCGCCACCGTGAGCACATCGCAGTCCAGCATCAGCGAGCCCACCCGCGGATGGTCGATGGTCTTGCGCGACGCCTCATGACGGCCGACGGTGCCGGAGTCCCACAGCTCGGCGAACCGCTCGCTGTTCGCGCGCAGCTCCGCGACAAGCTGCCGCAGCCGCTGGTCGGCCGGGTAGCGGGCGGCGGCCGTGCGGAGATCGGCGACCAGCGCGGCCTGGAACTCGCTGCGGGCCTCATGCGTCTGCCGGGATCCGCTGTCCTCGCCGACGAAGTGGCGCCAGACTCCGTTGCGCTCGTTGCCGCGCCACCGGGACGGATCGCCCCTCAGTGCCACGTACGGCGGATTGGCCATGAGCAGCGTCCAGGACGCGTCGCTCACGGCGACCGGTGTTCCGGTCAGCCGGTCCAGCAGCCGCTGGACGCTCGGGGTGATGTACGCCGGCACCGTCTCCGGGCCCGGTGGCGCCAGCCCGGCCAGCCGGAAGAGGTGGGCGCGCTCGTCCCCCGACAGCCGCAGCGCCCTGGCCAGCGCCTCGACGACCTGGGACGAGGGATGGGCGGCCCGGCCCTGTTCGAGGCGGGTGACGTAGTCGACGGAGATCCCGGCCAGCAACGCCAGCTCCTCGCGGCGCAGCCCGGCCGCACGCCGCTGCCCGCCGGACGTCAGCCCGGCGGCCTCCGGCGGGACCCGGTCCCGCCAGCGCCGTACCGCCTGCCCGAACTCCGTGGTCGCCATGACCACCAGTGTGCACCGCGGGCCGGGACCCTTCCTGGTACTCGCGGTCCCAGGAAGACGGGGCGGCTGGCTGCCCCCACGCCCCCGGGCGCAGCCTGGAGACTTGACTTCCTCCTCCGCTTAAAGGCGGGGGATTCCAGCGGTCGCCCGCTGGGGTTCCTGCTTCACCGACGACTGCCCCGTCCGGGAGGACTCCCGTTGAGGTCTTACACCGTCTCCACAGGCAGACGCCGCCAGCCCGGCGGCCAGGATATTGCGTGCCGCGTTCACGTCGCGGTCATGCACAGTGCCGCAGTCACACGTCCACTCACGGACGTTCAGCGGCAGCTTCCCGCGGACCGTGCCACAGTTACCACACAGCTTCGAGCTGGGGAACCAGCGGTCGACCGTGACGAGTTCACGCCCGTACCAGGCGCACTTGTACTCCAGCATCATGCGCAGGTCCGTCCAGGCCGCGTCCGAGATGGCGCGCGCGAGGCGGCCGTTCTTCAGCAGGTTACGGACGGTGAGGTCCTCGATCACGACCGTTTGGTTCTCACGGACGAGCCGAGTGGTCAGCTTGTGCAGGAAGTCCCGGCGCCGGTCGGTGATCCGCGCGTGCACCTTGGCGACGCGGCGGCGGGCCTTCTCCCGGTTCGCCGAGCCCTTCGCCTTCCGGGACAGCTCCCGCTGCGCCTTCGCCAGGCGGGCCCGGTCGCGGCGCTCATGCCGGGGGTTGGCGATCTTCTCCCCGGTGGACAGGGTCACCAGGGAGGTGACCCCGGCGTCCAGGCCGACCGCCGCACTCGTGACGGGGGCCGGGACGATGGTGTCCTCGACGAGCAGGGAGACGAACCAGCGCCCGGCAGCGTCACGGGACACCGTCACCGTCGTCGGCTCCGCACCCTCCGGGAGAGGACGCGACCAGCGGATGTCCAGCGGCCCGGCCGTCTTCGCCAGCGTCAGGCGCCCCTCGCGCCACGTGAAGGCACTGCGCGTGTACTCGGCCGACGCCCGCGACGTCTTCCGCGACTTGTACCGCGGGTACTTCGCACGCTGGGCGAAGAAGTTCCCGAACGCCGCCTGAAGATGGCGCAGCGCCTGCTGGAGCGGGACCGAGGACACCTCCGCCAGGAAGGCCAGTTCCTCGTTCTTCTTCCACTCCGTCAGCGCGGCGGAGGACTGCACGTAGGAGATGCGACGCTGCTCGCCGTACCAGGCCCGCGTGCGCTCCTCCAACGCCTTGTTGTACACGAGGCGGACACAGCCGAACGTGCGCGACAGCTCAGCCGCCTGCTCGTCCGTGGGGTAAAAGCGGTACTTGAACGCCCGCTTGACCTGCTGCGCCATGCCTCACACTCTATCAGCTCCCGTGTGAGGGGCAGGTGTCGGCCGGAGACCGCAGACACCGAATCGCTTTGGCGGCGAATCGCCATTCCCTGCCCCGCTCCGCAGGAGCTTCGCTTCCTCCCCCGGCTGAAGGCCGGGGTATCCACGAAGGAGTCCCGATGACGACAACACTTATCACCGGAGCCAACAAGGGTCTCGGCTTCGAGACCGCCCGCCGACTGATCGCCGCGGGACACACCGTCTACCTCGGCAGCCGGGACGCCGAGCGCGGCCGCCGGGCCGCCGAGCGGCTGGGGGCGCGGCTGGTCGTCCTCGATGTCACCGATGACGCGTCCGTGGCCGCCGCGGCCAAGACCATCGAGGCCGACGGCGGGCTGGATGTGCTGATCAACAACGCCGGTATCGAGGCGCGGACGCCGGACGGCGGGGTGATCGGCGCCGCCGAGGTCACCGCCGACATGATGCGGACGGTGTTCGAGACGAACGTCTTCGGCGTGGTGCGGGTCACCCACGCCTTCCTGCCGCTGCTGCGGCGGTCCGCCGCCCCGGTCGTGGTCAATGTCAGCAGCGGGCTGGCCTCGCTGGAGCGGGTCTCCACCCCGGACGACCCGACGCACGCCTATCCGGGAGTCAGCTATCCGGCGTCGAAGGCCACGGTCAACATGATCACCGTGCAGTACGCGAAGGCGTTCCCGCAGATGCGGATCAACGCCGTCGAGCCCGGCTACACCGCGACGGACCTCAACGCGCACACCGGCCACCAGACCGTCGAGGAGGGCGCCGAGATCATCGTCCGGATGGCCCAGGTGGGGCCCGACGGCCCGACGGGAGGGTACTTCGACATCGAGGGCGCTCTCCCCTGGTAGAGCAGCGGACCGGTCCGGGGTGCCGCCCTCACCGGGCCCCCACGCTCACCTCGGGCCGACTGTCCCGGGTGCGCCACAGCCACCTGATGTCGCGGGCGAAGGACCAGCTCAGCAGGGTCAGGGCGAGCAGGGCGGCGCCGAAGGCCAGCGCGTAGGGCAGCACGTCGGCGCCGACGACCAGCAGCAGCACACCCTGGAGCGCGGCCACCGTCTTGCGGGCCGTGCTCGGGGGGAGCCGGCCGTTCAGCCAGGGCAGCACCCGGGCCGCGGCGACGAAGACGTAGCGCATGGCGCCGATCAGCAGCACCCAGGGGCCGAGCGAGGTGGCCACGTAGACGCTGAGCACCAGGATGAGGACGGCGTCGACCTCCATGTCGAACCGCGCGCCCAGGGAGGACGAGGTGCCGGTGCGGCGGGCCACCTGGCCGTCGACCGCGTCCAGGAGCAGCGCGACCGCGGTGAGGGCCACCAGGACGGTGACCGGCGGCGGGCTCTCGAAGGAGTCCGCGACCAGCGCGGTCACCCCGCCGACGAGCGTGGCCCGCGCGAGGGTGACGCGGTTGGCCGCGCCGAAGGAGGCGAGCCAGTGCCGCGACAGGGCGCGGGTGAGCACCGCCCAGGTGGCGACCGCGAAGGCCAGGCCGGTCAGCCAGCCCACGGGTCCCAGATCGAGCGCCGTGCCGAGCAGCACGAGCAGCAGCAACTGCGCGGCCGCGCCCGCGGCCGTCTCGTTCCGCACCAGCGTCGTGTTGTAGGGATTGTTCAGGGCCACCGTGCACCCTCCGGGCTGTGTGGCGGAGTGGATGGGTGCCGCGTACCGTGTTCGCGGCTTCATGGTCACCGGTACGTGAGCCACCGCCCGATTGTTCAGCCCCCTTTGGAGAACGTCGTATGACGCGCACCGCCCGCGCCTTCTGGCTCCGCTCCCCCGGCCGTGGCGAGATACGGGAGGTGGCCCTGCCCGACCCCGGGCCCAAGGACGTGGTGGTGCGCACGCTGTGCTCGGGGGTGAGCCGCGGTACGGAGACCCTGGTCTTCCGCGGTGGCGTACCGGAGAGTCAGCACACCGCGATGCGCGCGCCGTTCCAGGACGGTGAGTTCCCCGGGCCGGTCAAGTACGGCTATCTCAATGTGGGTCTGGTCGAGGAGGGGCCCGCGTCCCTGCTGGGGCGCACCGTCTTCTGTCTGTATCCGCATCAGACCCACTATGTGGTCCCGGCGAGCGCGGTGACCCCGGTGCCGGAGGGTGTGCCCGCCCCGCGCGCCGTGCTGGCGGGGACGGTGGAGACCGCGGTGAACGCGGCGTGGGACGCCGCGCCCCTGCTGGGCGACCGGATCGCCGTGGTGGGGGCGGGGATGGTGGGCGCCTCCGTGGCGGCGGTGCTGGCGCGGTTCCCCGCCGTACGGGTGCAACTGGTGGACGCCGAGCCGGCGCGCGCCGAGGTCGCGCGGGCGCTCGGGGTGGACTTCGCGCTCCCCGAGGAGGCGGCGGGCGACCTCGATCTGGTCGTCCACGCCAGCGCCACCGAACAGGGGCTCGCGCGCTCGCTGGAGCTCCTCGCCCCGGAGGGCACCGTGCTGGAGCTGAGCTGGTACGGGGACCGGCGGATCAGCCTGCCGCTCGGGGAAGCCTTCCACTCCCGCCGGCTGACGGTGCGCGCCAGCCAGGTGGGCACGGTCTCACCGGCGCGGGGCACCCGCCGCGGTTACGGCGACCGGATGGCGCTGGCGCTCGAACTGCTCGCCGATCCGGCCTTCGACGCCCTTGTCACCGGCGAATGCGGTTTCGAGGAGCTTCCTCAGGTGCTGCCGGGGCTGGCCTCCGGGGAGATTCCGGGGCTGTGCCACCGGGTTCGCTACGGCGCGGAATCTGCTGTGTCATCCGTCTGAACACGGGGAACGTGACGGCCGTACTAGAAGGCGTGCCCCGGCCGAGGGCCCGATGCGCCGTATCTGGAGGGTCATCCGTTGTTCAGCATCACCGTCCGCGATCACATCATGATCGCTCACAGTTTTCGCGGGGACGTCTTCGGACCCGCGCAGCGGTTGCACGGGGCGACGTTCCTCGTGGACGCCACCTTCCGCCGTGCCGAGTTGGACGACGACAACATCGTCGTCGACATCGGCCTGGCCACCCGTGAGCTGGGGGAGGTGTGCGGCGCGCTCAGCTATCGCAATCTCGACGACGAACCCGATTTCGAGGGGATCAACACCTCCACCGAGTTCCTCGCCAAGGTGATCGCCGACCGCCTCGCCGAACGGGTCCACTCCGGGGCGCTGGGCGAGGGCGCCCGCGGGTTGTCCGGGATCGCCGTCACCCTGCATGAGTCACATGTCGCCTGGGCGAGTTACGAGCGCGGCCTATGAGCCCGGCCGCACCGCGCACGGTGCACATCGTGATGCCCGGCGCCGTGGCCGACCCGGCCGCGCCGAGCGGCGGCAACGTCTACGACCGGCGGATCTGCCGGGATCTGCCCGCCACCGGCTGGCGGGTCGAGGAGCACGCGGTCGAGGGTGACTGGCCCCGGCCCGGCCCCGCCGCCCGCGCCGAGCTGACCCGGATCCTGGCCGGGCTGGCGGACGGCACGGCCGTCCTGCTCGACGGGCTGGTCGCCGGTGCGCTCCCCGCCATCGTCGTCCCGCAGGCCCAGCGGCTGCGGCTGGCGGTGCTGGTGCATCTGCCGCTGGGCGACGAGACGGGGCTGGCCCCCGGCCGGGCCGCGGAGCTGACGGCGCTGGAGGGCCGGACGCTGCGCTCGGCACGGGCGGTGGTGGCCACCAGCGCATGGGCGGCCGGTCGGCTGGTGGATCTGCACGGGCTGGTGCCCGACCGGGTCCATGTGGCGGCGCCCGGCGCCGATATCGCCCCCCTCGCCTCCTCGGGCGGCGAGGGCTCACGGCTGCTGTGCGTGGCCTCGGTGACCCCGCGCAAGGGGCAGCTCCGGCTGGTGGAGGCGCTCGCGGAGATCCCGGATCTGCCCTGGGCTTGCGACTGTGCGGGAGCCCTGGACCAGGACCCGGAGTACACCGCCCGGCTCCGGGAGCTGATCGAGAAGCTGGGCGTGGGCGACCGGGTGCGGCTGCTCGGCCCGAAGACCGGCGCCGAGCTGGCCGCCGGTTACGCGGGGGCCGACGCGATGGTGCTCGCCTCGTACGCCGAGACCTACGGCATGGCGGTGACCGAGGCGCTCGCCCGGGGAATCCCGGTCCTGGCCACCGCCGTCGGCGGGGTTCCCGAGGCCATCGGGCAGGCCCCCGACGGCAGGGTGCCGGGCATGCTCATCGACCCGGACGACCCCGGGGCGCTGACGGCGGCGTTGCGCCGCTGGCTGGGCGACCCCGGTATACGCCGTCGGCTGACCGCCGCCGCGCACGAGCGGCGCACCGCGCTGGCCGGGTGGGAGAACACCACCCGGAACCTGGCCGGTGCGCTGGAAGAACTCCGAGACGAACCGCGGAGGGCCGCGTGAAGACGACCGACGTACCGCGTTACACCCCCGACTGGCTGGAGCTGCGGGAGAGCGCCGACGCGGCGGCCCGCTCCCCCGAACTCATCGAGGAGCTCCGCCCCCGGCTCTCCGGCCCGCCGCTGGTGATCCACGATCTGGGCTGCGGCACCGGCTCCATGGGGCGCTGGCTGGCGCCCCGGCTGAGCGGCCCGCAACTGTGGATCCTGCACGACCGCGACCCCGATCTGCTGGACCGGGCGGCCCTGCGGATGCCCCGGGCGGCCACCGACGGCAGCCGCATCGCCATCGCGACGGCGCGTGGCGACCTCAAGCGGCTGACCGCGAGCACGCTGGACGGCGCCTCGCTGGTGACCGCGTCCGCTCTGCTGGACGTGCTCACCGCCGAGGAGGTGGACGGCATCGCCGCGGCCTGCGCCGCGGCCCAGTGCCCGGCACTGCTGGCGCTGTCCGTGGTGGGGCGGGTCGAGATCACCCCGGCCGATCCGCTGGACGCGGAGATCGCCGAGGCGTTCAACGCCCATCAGCGGCGCGGCGATCTGGTGGGCCCCGACGCGATGGCGGTGGCCTCCGAGACGTTCGCCCGCTACGGCGCGACGGTACGGACCCATGCCAGCCCCTGGACGCTCGGCGCCGACCACGCCGCGCTGACGGCCGAGTGGCTGCGGGGCTGGGTGGGCGCGGCCGTGGAGCACCGGCCGGAGCTGGCCGGGCGCGCCGAGGCGTATCTGCGCCGCCGACTGGCGATCGCCGCGACGGGCGCGCTGCGGGTGGTGGTGCACCACCGCGATCTGCTGGCGCTGCCCGCGTCCCGCACGTTGGGGGCGGCCGCGTGAGCGGCGCGCTGCGGGCCCGGCTCGGGGCGGCCGCGGGCGTCGCCATCCTCGGGGTGGTGCTGTGGCGGCTGGGCACCGGGGCCTTTGTGGACGGTCTGCACACCATCGACGGCCTCACTCTGCTGGCGGCGCTCGGTCTCGGCCTGCTCACCACGGTCTTCAGCGCATGGCGCTGGTGTCTGGTGGCGCGGGGGCTGCGGATCCGGCTGCCGCTGGGTCCGGCCGTCGCGGACTACTACCGTGCGCTGTTCCTCAACGCCGCGCTGCCCGGTGGGGTCCTCGGCGATGTGCATCGCGCGGTGCGGCACGGGCGGGACGCGGGGGATGTCGGCCGGGGCGTACGCGCGGTGGTGCTGGAGCGGGTCGCGGGCCAGGTGGTGCTGATCGCGGTGGGGGTGGCGATCCTGCTGGCCCACCCCTCGCCGGCCCTGGAGCAGTTGGGCCGGCTGGTCGGCGGTCTCGGCGGCCCGATGGCCTGGGCCGCGGTGCTCACGGGGTGCGTCGCGCTGCTCGTCACCGTGGCCGTACGGCGCCGCCACCGCGCGGCGCCGGTGGCCGCGCGGCGGCGGGGCGCGGTCCGCGGCGCGCTGGCCGAGGCGCGCCGCGGACTGCTGGCCCGGGGCAGTTGGCCGGGGGTGGTGGTCTCCTCGGTCGTGGTGCTGGCCGGGCATCTGACGACGTTCGTCCTCGCCGCCCGGGCCGCGGGGTCACACGCTCCGCTGACCGAGCTGCTGCCCCTGATGGTGCTCGCCCTGATCGCCATGGCGCTGCCGCTGAACGTCGGCGGCTGGGGCCCCCGCGAGGGCGTCACCGCCTGGGCCTTCGGCGCCGCGGGCCTGGGCGCCGGCCAGGGGCTGACCGTGGCCGTGGTCTACGGGGTGCTCACCTTCGCCGCGAGCCTCCCCGGTGTCGCGGTGCTGGCCGTCCAGTGGGGCGCCCGGCTGCGGGGCCGACAGGTCGAGTTCGAAGAGGGTGTCCTCGCCGAGGGTGGAGCGGCGGACGGGCGGGCGCAGCGCGTCCCGCATGACCGGCGTCCCGTCGAAGCGCAGCCCGGGGATGCCGTCGCCGAGCAGGACCGGGGCCACGGTGACATAGAGCCGGTGCAGCGCCCCCGCGTGCAGAAAGCGGGACACGGTGACGCCGCCGCCCTCGATGAGCACCCGGCCCAGTCCGCGCCGCCGAAGCGCCCGCACCAACTGGTGGGGGGCAAAGGCGTCGGGCTCCGTGAGCGTCAGCAGCTCCACCCCGTCCGGTGGCGCCGGGCGGCGCTCGCCGGTGGCGCCCACCACCCACAGGGTCGGAGCTGAGCCATCGGTGAACACGCGTCGGTCGAGCGGCACCCGCCCGCGGGGATCGAGGACGACCCGCACCGGGTGGGTGCCCGCGCAGGCGCGGACGGTGAGCTGGGGGTCGTCCGCGACGGCGGTGCCGGCCCCGACGACCACCGCGTCGGCCAGGGCGCGCAGCCGGTGGAGATGGCGGCGGTCCTCCTCGCCGGTGACGAAGTCGGCGTCGCCGGTGCGGGTGGCGATGAATCCGTCCAGGCTCTGGCCGAGCTGAGCGATCGTCAGCCGCGGCCCGGCCAGGCACAGCGGGAGATAGCGGTCGACCAGGAGCCGGGCCTCCGGCGAGGCGGGCTCACTCCACCGCCGCCTGCCGTCCGGGCCCCGGACCAGACCGGCGGGCCCGGTGTCCGCCTCGCTCCGGACGGAGCGCAGCCGCTCCCATGCCTCTTCCGTTTCGAGGAAGGTCATCACGCCTCCTTCTCGGCACCGACCAGGGAAAGATACTCGGCGAAGGAATCGACGAGCCCGGCCAGCAGTTCCTTTCCCTTATGCGCGGACGCCCTGGACGGCCGGCCGATGACGCCGGACTCCGTATAGGCGGGCATACCGAGGGTGAGCAGATGTTTCCGATCGTCGGATATCCAGTCGGAGGTTTCATGACCGGGCCGGACGAGTTCTGGATGGGCATGCAGGAGTATGGATGTCTCCAGTTCGCCCGCATGCATATCGCTGTTCGACGGTGTGCGTACTCCGGCGCGGGTCCGCGCGGCGTCCCAGTCCGCCGATCCGGGGAATAGCGCCATACCGAAGTCGCCCCCGGCGGATTCCTGAACGATGTTGCGCAGTACGTAATTCCCGCCGTGTCCGTTCACCAGAATCAGGCCGCGTATACCCGAGCGCCTCAGCGAGTCCGCGATATCGCGGACCACGGCGTAGAGGGTGGCCGCGGACAGGGAGACCGTCCCTGGCCAGGCCGCATGTTCATGGGAGCAGGAGATCGTCACCGGGGGCAGGTGAAGCACCGGATACGCGGCCGCGATCTCGCCTGCGATCGTGCCGGCGATGACCGTGTCGGTCACCAGTGGGAGAAATGCGCCGTGTTGTTCGAAGCTGCCTATGGGAAGCACGGCGACATCGGCCCGGTCGGCCCGTACTTCCTCCGTCGTCTGTGTCGGCAAGACCATGCCGACCTGCGGGCGCGTTCCCGAACCGCTCATATCTCGTGGACCTTTCATGTGTCGGCCGGACAGCTTGTTGCCGCGGCTTTGTCATTCTCCTGTACAAGGGCGGTGGTTTTCCAGATAAGATCGGGACATGACAGAAAGTGATGGCGTGTTCGATGTCGACGCCCGCCCCTCGGGTGTCGAACGAGTGGTGAATGTCCGGCTGTCCACGAAGCATGGCGACTTTCTCGCGATCGGCTATCGGGACCTCGTTCGCGGTGATGAACAAATGGCGCTGGTATACGGCGATGTCACCGGTGAGGAAGCGCTTACCCGCCTGCATTCGGAGTGCCTCACCGGAGACGCGTTCGGCTCCCGTCACTGCGAGTGCGGCGACCAGCTCTCCGCGGCGCTGAAGGCGATCGTGGCCGAAGGCCGGGGCATTCTCGTCTATCTGAGGGGTCATGAGGGACGCGGGATCGGGCTGCTCGCCAAGCTCCAGGCGATGAAGCTCCAGGCGGAGGGGCTGGACACGGTCGAGGCCAACCTCGCTCTCGGCCTGCCGGCGGACGCCCGGGACTACAAGGTGGCGGCGGATGTCCTGCACGACCTCGAGGTGCGCTCCGTGCGGCTGCTGTCCAACAACCCCCAGAAGCGGGACGCGCTGCTGCGGCATGGCGTCAGGGTCAGCGAGCAGGTGCCACTGCTGATGACTCCGCACAAGGAGAACCTCCCGTATCTGCTCACCAAGCGGGATCGCATGGACCACTATCTGCCCCATTTGGAAGCCGTGATCCAGCGCACCTGAAGGAGAGCCCGGCGAGGGAGAGCCTGGCCGGGGGCCGCGGCCCCGTCCACCGGCCTCGGCCGGGCGCGAGCCGCGGCCCGCCATCGGTGTGGCCATACCGCCGAACGGGCGATCAGCGCCCATATGTCCGAGAATGGGGGTGCCGCGTGACGTTCCGACGGACGACGATCAAGGGTAGGGACCATGGACCTGGGGATCGAGCTCCGGGTGGACGGGACCGAGCACCGCCTCACCGTCGACACCCGTACGACGCTGCTGGACGCCCTGCGCGAGCAGCTCGGGAACACCAGCCCCAAGAAGGGCTGCGACCACGGACAGTGCGGCGCCTGCACCCTGCTGCTCGACGGCCGCCGGGTCCTCGGCTGCCTCGCGCTGGCCGTCGCCCACCAGGGCGCGGACATCGTCACGGCAGCCGGCCTCACCAACGGTGAGCTGCATCCGCTCCAGCAGTCGTTCATCGCCCATGACGCCTTCCAGTGCGGCTACTGCACACCCGGTCAGATCGTCTCGGCGGCCGGAATGCTGCAGGAGGCCGGGGAGGGCTGGCCGAGCGCCGCGAGCAAGGACCTGGGCGCCACCGATGTGGTGCTCGACGACGAGGAGATCGCCGAGCGGATGAGCGGCAACCTGTGCCGCTGCGCCGCGTACGCGAACATCGTCCCGGCGATCGCGGAGGTGGCGCACCGATGAGGCCCTTTCGCTACGAGCGCGCCGATGAGGTGGCGGCGGCCGTCACCACCCTGGTCCGGGAGCCGGATGCGGCCTATCTGGCCGGGGGGACCAATCTGGTCGATCTGATGCGGCTGGAGGTGGCAACCCCGGAGCTGCTGATCGACGTCCGGCGG
Organism: Streptomyces violaceusniger Tu 4113; assembly: GCF_000147815.2. NCBI lineage: Bacteria > Bacillati > Actinomycetota > Actinomycetes > Kitasatosporales > Streptomycetaceae > Streptomyces > Streptomyces violaceusniger. The sequence goes on from NC_015957.1 coordinate 7,679,255, forward strand.
CTCACCTCCGACCGGATCGAGGAGCTGCCCGACGGGGGGCTGCGGATCGGCGCGGCCGTGCCCAACAGCGATCTGGCCGCCGACTCCCGGGTCCGGCGGCGCTATCCGGTGCTCTCCCAGGCGCTGCTCTCGGGCGCCTCGGGCCAGCTCCGCAACCTCGCCACCACCGGCGGGAATCTGCTGCAGCGTACCCGCTGCCCGTACTTCCAGAACGTCACCACCGCCTGCAACAAGCGCACACCGGGCGCGGGCTGTTCGGCCATGGAGGGCTATCAGCGCGATATGGCGATCCTGGGCGCCTCCCCCACCTGTGTGGCCACCCACCCCTCCGACATGGCCGTCGCGCTGGCCGCGCTGGACGCGGTGGTGACGGTGGCGGGCCCGGCCTCCGAGCGGCGGATCCGGCTGACCGAGCTGCACCGGCTGCCGGAGGCCACCCCCGAGCGCGACACCGTCCTGGCGCGCGGTGAGCTGATCACCGGAGTGGAGCTGCCGCCCCCGCACTCCGCCCTCCGCTCGCGCTACCGCAAGGTGCGCGACCGCGCCTCGTACGCCTTCGCGCTGGTCTCCGTCGCCGCCGCGCTGGAGGTCACCGACGGGGCGGTACGGGACGCGCGCATCGCGCTGGGCGGGGTGGCGCACAAGCCCTGGCGGGCCACCACGGCCGAGGCGGTGCTGCGCGGCGCGCCCGCGACCCGGGAGAGCTTCGTGGACGCGGCCGCTGCCGAGCTGGCCGCGGCGCGGCCGCTGCCGGGCAACGCCTTCAAGGTCCCGCTCGCCCGCAACACGATGGTGGCCACCCTGCTGGAGCTGCTGGAGGAGGCGCGATGAGTCACGTCACGGCCCGCCCCCACGCCATCGGCATCCCGATGGACCGCGTCGACGGCGCGCAGAAGGTCACCGGCACCGCCATCTACGCCTATGAATGGCCTCTCGACCAGCCCGTCTATCTGTATCCGCTGCAGTCCACGATCGCCTCCGGGCGGGTCACCGGGGTGGACAGCGCGCTCGCGGAGGCGGAGCCGGGGGTGCTGGCAGTGCTCAGCCACCTCAACGCCCCCACGCTGACCCGGCCCGACGATCCGGAACTCGCGGTCCTGCAGTCCGACGAGGTCGCCTGGCGCGGCCAGTTCATCGGGGCGGTGGTCGCCGAGTCCCTGGAGACCGCCCGCCGCGCGGCGGGGCTCGTCCGCGTCGACTACGAGAGCCGGCCCCCCGATGTGGTGCTGCGCGCCGACCGCGACGACCTCTACTCCCCGGTGCACGCCGCCGCCTTCGGTATGGGCGGTGGGGAGCTGCAGGACGGCTCGCCCGCCGACAGTCTGCTGGGGGACGTCGATACGGCGCTGGCGGCGGCGCCGACCATGGTGGACACCACGTACTCCACGCCGATGTACCACAACAACCCGATGGAGCCGCACACCGCCGTGGTCACCTGGCTGAACGGCGAGCTGCTGGTGCGCTGTTCCACCCAGGGCGTCTCCATGAGCCAGGCCCTGATCTCCGGGGTGCTGGGGCTGGAGCCGGGGCGGGTGCGGGTGGTCTCCCCGCATGTCGGGGGCGCGTTCGGCTCGAAGGTCTACCCCCACGCGTACGCCGTCCTCGCCGCGATGGCCGCCCGGATCGTCCGGCGGCCGGTCAAGTTCACCCTCACCCGGCAGCAGATGTTCGCCCTGGTCGGCTACCGTCCGGCGTCGATCCAGCGGATCCGGCTGGGCGCCGGCCCGGACGGCAGGCTCACCGCGCTCGCCCACGATGTGATCGAGCAGACCGCCAAGGCCAAGGGGTACGCGGAGCAGGTGGGCGTCTGCTCCCGGCTGATGTACGCGGCGCCGCACCGGCGCACCACCCACCGGCTGGCCCCGCTGGATGTCCCGGTGCCGACGATCATGCGGGCGCCGGGCGAGGCGCAGGGGATGTACGCGCTCGAGTCGGCCATGGACGAGATGGCGATCGCCTGCGGTCTTGACCCGGTGGAGTTCCGGCTCCGCAATGAGCCGGAGGTCCATCCGGAGTCCGGGCTGCCGTTCTCCAGCCGCCATCTGACCGACTGTCTGCGCGAGGGCGCCCGCCGGGCCGGATGGGAGCACCGTGATCCGGCCCCCCGGGCGCAGCGCGAGGGGCGCTGGCTGGTGGGCACCGGCGTGGCCGTCTCGACGTATCCCTCGCCCCGCTTCCCCGGCAACGCGGCCACGATCCGGGTCGGCCCGGACGGCCGTTACACGGTGCGGATCGCCGCCGCCGACCTGGGCACCGGCACCTGGACGGCGCTCACCCAGATCGCCGCGGACGCGCTGAGCGTCCCGGTCGGGCAGGTGGAGATGCGGATCGGGGACACGGCGCTGCCGGCCGCGTCGGTCGCCGGGTTCTCGGCCGGCATCAACAGTTGGGGCACCGCGATCTGGGAGGCGGCGGACCGGCTGCGGGCCCGGCTGCGGGCCGAACACGGCGGTATCGCGCCACCGGGGGGGCTGGAAGTGACCGCGGAGATGGCCGGCGGCAATCCGGAGGCCGAGCGCTATGCGATGCACAGCTTCGGCGCCCAGTTCGCCGAGGTACGGGTCGACGAGGACACCGGTGAGCTGCGGGTGACGCGGCTGCTGGGGATGTTCGACGTGGGCCGGGTCATCAACCCCAAGACGGCCCGCTCCCAGCTCATCGGCGGGATGACCCAGGGGATGTCGATGGCGCTGTACGAACACAGTGTGCTCGACCCGCGGTTCGGCCATGTGGTCAACCACGACTTCGCCCAGTACCACATCGCCTCCCACGCCGATGTCCACGCGATCGAGGCCCACTGGCTGGACGAGCCCGATCCGTACACCAACCCCATGGGGGCCAAGGGCCTCGGTGAGGTGGGCATCGTGGGCACCGCCGCGGCCATCGGCAACGCCGTGCACCACGCCACCGGGGTCCGGGTCCGCGAACTGCCCATCACTCTCGACAAGCTGGTGTCCTAGCCATGGCCCCGGCACCGATCCTGGTGACCGGCGCCGCGGGGAGCGTCGGAGGCATCGGCCGCACCGTGGTGGAGGAGCTGCGCCGGCGCGATCTGCCGGTGCGGGCCATGGTCCACCGGGAGGACGAGCGGGCCGACGCGCTGCGGGCGACGGGCGCGGAGGTGGTGGCGGGCGATCTGGCCCGCGCCCCGGATGTGGTCCGCGCGATGGAGGGCTGCGGACGGATGTACTTCGGCATGAGCGTCTCGTCGCGGTATCTGGAGGCCACGGTGACGACGGCGGCGGTCGCGCGCGAATACGCGCGGCTGGAGGTGCTGGTCAATATGTCGCAGATGACGGTCTCCCAGATGGACCTCACCAGCACCACGGAGTCCGATCAGCACCGGCTGCAGTGGCTGGGCGAACAGGCCCTCGACTGGTCCGGGTTGCCCGTCACCCACCTCAGGCCCACCGTCTTCATGGAGAATCCGCTCTTCTCGGTCTTCGCCTACTCCTCCATCGCGCAGGAGGGCACGATCCGGCTGCCGTTCGGCACCGGGCGCACCTCCCCGGTCGCGGCGCGGGACGTCGCCGCGGTGGTGACGGAGATCCTGGTGGACCCCTCCTCGCACATCGGCAAGACCTACCATCTGACCGGCCCGGCCTCCGTCGGCATGACCACCATGGCGGCGGAGTTCGCTGACGCGCTCGGCCGGCCGGTCAGCTATGTGGACGTCTCCTACGAAGCCTGGGTCAACCACGACCTGCGCGCCCTGGGCCTGCCCGACCACGTCTTCCAGCATCTGGCGACCATGGCCCGGCTGCACGCGGAGAACCGCTACGACCGCCGGACCGACGACATCGAGACGATCACCGGGAGGCCCGCGACCGGGGTGCGGGAATTCGTCGGCACCCACCCCGAAATGATCACGGCCTGAGAGCGGGTGGGACGTGACAGAACGCATGTAGGAACGGAATCGCGGTGCGAGTACTGCTGGGCATCATCGGCGCCGTCATCGTGCTGGGAATCTTCGCCTCGGTGCTGCGCACCCTGGTCATTCCCCGGCCCACCCCCGCCGGTTTCACCGGCTTCGTCCAGCGCTCGGTGAGCCGGCCGTTCCGGTTCATGGCCGACCGGCTGCACGGCGTCGAGGCCAAGGACCGGGTGCTGGCCCCGGTGGCGCCGGTGTCCATCGTGATCACACTGCTGGGCTGGCTGCTCTCCTTCATGCTCGGCTACGGGCTACTGGAAGCCGCGGTGAGCGGGCTGGACGTCCATGACGCGCTGTACGAGGCCGGGTCCTCGCTCTTCACCCTCGGCTTCGCCAGCAGCCGCCGGGCCGGCCTGACCGCCATCGACTTCTGCGCGGCGGCCACCGGCCCCATCGTGGTCGGTCTGCAGATCGGCTATCTGCCCACCCTCTACAACGCCTACCAGCGCCGCGAGACCGAGGTCACCCTGCTGCAGACCCGGGCGGGCGCCCCGCCGTGGGGTCCGCAGATCCTCGCCCGCTACGCCCAGGTCGACCTGCTGGACGACATCAGCGACCTCTTCCGCGGCTGGGAGCGATGGTGCGCCGTGGTGAGCGAGACCCACACCACCTATCCCGTCCTGATCCACTTCCGCTCCCCCAAGGCCGACCGCAACTGGCTGATCGCCCTGCTGGCGGTACTCGACGCGGCCGCGTTGCGGCTGGCCTTCAACCCGTCCCAGCCCCAGGCCCGGACCCGGCTGGCGCTGCGGGCGGGCTTCGTCTGCCTGCGCGACATCGCCGACATCCGCGGCATCCCGTACGACGCCGACCCGCGCCCGGAGGATCCGGTGCGGCTCGGCTACGAGGACTTCCTGCGCGGGGTGGAACGGATGCGCACCTACGGCTATCCGATGGAGCGCACCGCGGAGGAGGCGTGGCCGCACTTCCGCGGCTGGCGGGTGAACTACGAAACGCTCGCCTACCGCCTGGCCCAGGACATCGACGCGGTCCCGGCCCCCTGGTCGGGCCCCCGCCGCACCACGCTGTCCGTCTGGTCCCCGCCGACTCCGGTCGACCGGCGTCCGGCGAGCTAGCGCATACCATTGAATGTCCCCCTAAGGGGGTAAATTCCCTCCATGGGCATGGACGAGGCCATCGCCGCGCGGATACGCATGATCACCGAGGCGGGTGACCGGCTGACCGGCTCCGATCTGCTCGGATACGCGCTCGACCACGCCGTGACGGAGACCGGCGGTCTCGGCGGCATGGTGCATCTGCGCGGCCCCGGCGCCCGGTCGCTGCGGCTCGCGGCGGTGCACGGGCTGATCCGTACGGTCGCCCGGGACTGGGCGGAGGTCGAGGCGGCCGGCGCCGGCGCCCCGGCCCGCGCGGTGGCCCAGGGCGTATCGGTGTGGGCGCCGGCTCTCGGCGCCGGGGGCGGCACGGGCCCGGCGCTGCCCACCGGAAGCGGGCTGCTGTCGGTTCCGCTGGTCACTCCGGAGAAGGTCACCGGCGCGCTGTCGGTGCTGACGGCCCCGGCCGAGCGGCCCGCACCGGAGCGGCGGGCGGCCGTCGAGGCGCTGGCCGCGTGGGCCGCCCCGCGGCTGCGGGAGAACCCAGACCAGGACCAGGGCGGCACCGGCACGTTGCTGGCGGACGACCAGGTGAGCCAGGCGCTCTGGCATATGAGCGACGCGTTCTTCGCGGTCGACGGCGACTGGCGTATCACCTTCGTCAACGGCGAGGCGGAGCGGCTGCTCGGCGCCGCTCGCACGACGCTCGGCCGGACACTGTGGGACGCCTTCACGCGGCTGAGCGTCGACGACGCCGAGCCGGACCTGCGGAGCCGCTACCGGCGGGCCGCCGAGAGCGGCACCCCCGTCGGGTTCGACGTGCGCTGGCCCACCAATCAGCGCTGGTACTCCATGCGACTGGTCCCGGTGCCGAACGGGCTCACGGTCTACGCCGCCGATATCACCGCGCGCCGGGCGCGGGAGGCGGAGCGGGCCGCCGCCGAGCACGCGGCGGCCGAGCGCAGCGCGCGGATCGGCGAGCTGACCGACGCCCTCGCGCAGGCCCTGACGATGCGCGACGTGGTGAACGCCATCGCCGACCGGGTGCTGCCGCCGTTCGGCGCCTCGGGGATGGTGGTGCAGCTCATCGAGGGCGACGTGATCCGGATCGCCGGTGCCGTCGGCTATCCGCAGCCCTTCCTGGAGACGATCGACGGGGCCTCGATCCATGATGTGTCGCCGGTCTCGGAGGTGTACCGGACCGGGGCGCCGGCCTTCGTCGAGTCGGTCGAGGAGTACACCGCGCGCTATCCCAGCATGCGCGGGCGGCCCGCCGCGGCGCAGAAGCAGGCATGGGCCTTTCTGCCGCTGATCGTCTCCGGCCGGAACATCGGTTGCTCCGTGGTCGCCTTCGCCGAGCCACGCCGGCTCGACGCGGAGGAGCGGGCCCTGCTCACCGCACTCAGCGCACTGATGGGGCAGGCCATCGAGCGCGCCCGGCTGTACGACATGGAGCACACCCGGGCCAAGGAGCTCCAGCGCGGGCTGCTGCCCCGTGCTCTGCCGTCGCTGCCCTCGGTCACCACCGCCGCCCGCTATCTGCCCGCCAGCGAGGGCATCGACGTGGGCGGTGACTGGTACGACGTGATCCCGCTGTCCGGCGCCCGGGTGGCCCTGGTCATCGGCGATGTGATGGGGCACGGGCTGTCCGAGGCGGCCACCATGGGCCGGCTGCGCACCGCCGTGAGCACCCTGGCCGAGCTGGAGTTTCCGCCCGCCGAGCTGCTCACCCGCCTCAACGACGTGGTGAGCGACCTGGGGGACAACCTCTACGCGACCTGCCTGTACGCCGTGTACGACCCGGCCAACGCCACCTGCGTCTTCGCCAGCGCCGGACATCCACCACCGGCCGTCGTACGCCCCGGCCACCCGGTCCGCTTCGCCGGCGGCGCCCCCGATCCACCGCTGGGCGCGGCCCGGCCGCCGTTCGAGACCACCGAGGTGACTCTGGAGGAGGGCAGTCTGCTGGTGCTGTACACCGACGGTCTGGTGGAATCCGCCGCCCGGGACATCGACCGCGGGATGCGGCACCTGGCAAGCGCACTGTCCGCCGCGGCCCGCGCACCCGGCCCGCAAGACGCCCGGGGCGACGGAGACCGCGGCGAGCACGCGTCGCTGGAGCGGCTGTGCGACGAGGTGCTGGCCGAGTTGCTACCGGAGAAGCAGCTCACCGCCGATGACGCGGCGCTGCTCATCGCCCGCACCCATGCGCTCGCCTCCGACCATGTCGCCGCATGGCCACTGTCCGAAGGGCCGATCGCCGCGGGCGAGGCCCGCGATCACGTCCGGGACCAGCTCATCCGCTGGGAACTGGCCCCGCTCACCCCCATCGCGGAGCTGCTGGTCAGCGAGCTGGTCGCAAACGCGATCCGGCACGGCAGGGGCCCGATCGGACTGCGGCTGCTGCGCAGCGAGGAGCTGATCTGCGAGGTGACCGACGGCTCCTTGACCACCCCCCGGATCCGCCATGCCGCGGAAACCGACGAGGGCGGACGCGGACTCCAACTGGTCTCGGCCCTCTCTGGGCGCTGGGGCACCCGCTACACGTCCACCGGCAAATGCATCTGGACCGCACAGCCACTCCCCTGACCCCCCGGCGGGAGACGGCGATGTCCGTCGCGCCTCAGTCGGCCCAGGCGCCGCTCCCGGCGGTCTCACGGACGTAGTCGGCGAAGTCCCGCGGCGCCCGGCCCAGGACGCGGTGCACGCCGTCCCCCAGCCGCGCGTTGCGCCCGTCCAGCAAGGTGGCGAACAGGTCGGTGAGAAACGCCCCCAACTCGTCCGGCAGCCCGTGGTCGCGCACCAGCGCGGCCCCGTACTCCTCGGCGGGGACCGGCGCATAGCGCACCGCGCGGCCCGTCGCCCCGGCGATCTCCGCGGCCGCCTCGGCCAACCGGGCGCGGTCGGACCCGAACGGTAACCGCCCCGGCCTGCGGCATGTGCTGGAACTGCTCCGCGGCCGGGCCCTGGGCCCCGACGACAGCGGCGATGCCGCGCAACGCGACTGATTCCCCCTGACCGACCCGCGTCCGGAACGGTAGGCGGCGCACGCGGAGTCGGCGTGGCACGAGGGCCGTCTCAGCGCGAGGCCCGTCCTGGCCCGCAGGCCTTCTCAACCCGCGGGCGCGCCGCGCCGCGGCATGCGGCGGCTGATGGGTGACACCCGCAGACAGCCGTCCGGCCCGCAGGTGGTGGCGCGGTCGTAGAGGTCCATCAGGCGGCGGGCGCCGCGGGCGATGTCGTAGCGGTCGATGGCGTCCGGGACCGGGAAGCGCAGCGGGCCCGCGGCGGCCTGTCCGCGCAGGGCGTCGGCGAGGGCGGCCGGGCCGGGCGCGATACGGCGGGCGCCGGGGACGGCTCCGGCGGGGAGCTCGTCGAGGGCCGGGCAGACGGTGTGCAGCACCGGCAGCCCGGCCGCCAGCCCCTCCAGGGCCGCGAGGCCGAACGCCTCCTCGGTGGACGGCGAGACCAGGACGTCCATGGCGGCCAGCAGTCCGGGCAGCCCCGCGGGCCGGTCGTCCGGCGGGGCCACCGCGCCGTCGCGCTCCCCCAGCAGCCGCACCCGGTCGGCCACGCCGAGCCGGGCGGCCAGGTCCTCCAGGGCGGGGCGCTCGGGGCCCTCGCCGACGAGCAGCAGCCGGGTGTCCGGCACCTCGGCGACGGCCCGTACCGCCGCGTCGAACCGCTTGTCCGCCACCAGACGGCCGACCCCGCCGACCACGAAGGCCCGGTCGGGGAGGCCGAGACGGGCGCGGGCGGCCGCCCGGGCGGCCGGTTCGAAGCGGAAGTGGCGGGCGTCGATCCCGTTCGGCACCAGATGGATCCGGGGGTTGGGCACGCCCCAGTCGCGCAGCCGGTCGGCGACGGCGGCCGAGACGGCGACGGTGGCCGAGCCCAGCCGCTCGGCGGCGAGATAGCGGGCGCGCAGGGCGGCCGTGAGCGGTCGGCCGTCGATCCGCCGCTCGCCCAGGCTGTGTTCGGTGGCGATGACCGCCCGCACCCCGGCCAGCCGGGCGGCGATCCGGCCGAGCACACACGCCCGGTACAGATGGGTGTGCACCAGGTCGTAGCCGCCGGACCGGATGATCCGCACCAGCCTGGGCACCGTGGTGAGCTGCCGCTCGCGCCCGGCGCCCAGGGGCACATGGGTGACCGGGATGCCGTCCGCGCGGATGGCGTGCGCGATGGCGCCGGGGCCCGAGAGGGCGATGACGTCACAGCGCACCGGCAAATGGCGCAGCAGCAGCCTCAGTTGCTGTTCGGCTCCTCCGGCCCCGAGGCGGGAGATGATGTGCAGGACTCTCATCGGGCGACTGCGCCCCATCCTCCGTATTCCGATGGGCTTCGATCGGTGCCGACCCTGCCAGACGGCGGGATGTAAATCACGTAAGACGCGCACCGCTGGGCCGTCGGAGTGGCCGCCTTACGGGCCGTCAACAAGGGCGCGCCGAATATCCGATGTGCACCGCCAGCACCCATGGGATTGTTACCTTCTCATCTCGCGCGATGACCTGAATAATATGACCCGAATGGGTCATCGCGGCGCGCCATTCGGTTCGAGCCAGCCCCGCGGGAGTGCCCAGATGTCTGCACCGACCCCCGTCAGAGATTCCCCCCGGAAAGCCACCGCACACGCCGTATCCGCCGGGATGCCGCCCGCGCGTACCGCGTCGGATTCCCGCGTCCCGCACCACCGTTCCGCCTCGGTGTACGAGTACAAGCGGTACAGCGAGCTGGCGGGCCCGCTGACCAACGTCCCCACGGACCGCCCCTACCGGGTGCGCTGCCGGAGCCTGCTGGCGCAGGAGCCGCACCGGATCCGTGCCGCGCTGCTGCTCTGCGCGGCGCCGGTGTGCTCGGCGCTGCTGCTGCTGTGGCTGCTGCACCCCGATCACTGGCTGAATCGCGCCTACGCCCCGTGGTGGCAGCGGGCGGCGGACCTCGCGATGCTGGTCTCGATCGCGCTGATCGAGGGCTTTCGCCTGTTCACGGTCGTCTCCAACGCCCATGCGACGCTGGTGGCGCGGGATCCGGTGCCGGTGGTGGCCGAGCCGGGGACGCGGGTGGCGTTCCTGACCAGCTTCGTGCCCGGCAAGGAGCCGATCGCGATGGTCCGGGCCACGCTGGAGGGGGCGGTGCGGATCCGGCACACCGGGCCGCTGGACGTATGGCTGCTGGACGAGGGGGACGACGAGGAGGTCAAGGCGCTGTGCGCACGGCTGGGCGTACGGCACTTCTCCCGTAAGGGCATCGAGAAGTGGAATCAGCCGAAGGGCACTTTCCGGGCGAGGACCAAGCACGGGAATTACAACGCCTGGCTGGACGCCCATGGCGACGCATACGAATTCATGGCGTGTGTGGATACCGACCATGTGCCGCTGCCCAACTTCCTGGAGCGCATGCTGGGTTACTTCCGGGATCCGGATATCGCCTTTGTTGTCGGCCCGCAGGTCTACGGGAATTACGACACCCCGGTCACCAAGGCCGCCGAAAGCCAGCAGTTCCTTTTCCACGCACTGATCCAGCGGGCGGGAAACGCCTATGGCGGCCCGATGTTCGTGGGCACCAACAACGCGGTGCGGATCAGCGCGCTGCGCTCGATCGGCGGGCTGTACGACTCGATCACCGAGGACATGGCCACCGGCTTCGAGCTGCACCGCCACCGCAACCCCGCCACGCGCAAGAAGTGGCGCTCGGTCTACACCCCCGATGTGCTCGCGGTCGGCGAGGGGCCGAGCACCTGGACGGACTTCTTCACCCAGCAGATGCGGTGGAGCCGCGGCACCTACGAGACCGTGCTCAAGCAGTTCTGGAAGGGCCCGTTCACCCTGTCGCCGGGCAAGCTGCTCAACTACTCGCTGATGATCGCGTACTACCCGATGACCGCGCTCAACTGGATCCTCTCCGCGCTGTCGTGTGCGCTGTTCCTGGTGCTGGGCGCGGCCGGGATCCACATCCCCGCCGAGATGTGGATGATGCTCTACAGCGACGCGGCGATGCTGCAGATCGGGCTGTACGTCTGGAACCGGCGGCACAACGTCTCCCCGCATGAGCCGGAGGGCTCCGGCGGGCTGGCCGGGATGCTGCTCTCGGCGCTGTCCGCCCCGATCTACGCCAAGTCGCTGTGCGACGCGGCGCTGCGCCGCACCAGCCGGTTCGTGGTCACGCCCAAGGGCGACTCGTCCAGCCCGGACCGGCTCTCCACGTTCCGTATCCATCTGCTGTGGGCGGGGGTGTTCGGCTCCTCTCTGGTCTCCTCGTTCTTCCTGGGGCACGCCCATCCGGTGATGCGGACCTGGGCGGTGCTCGCCCTCGCGCTGTGTCTGGCGCCGGTGGCGATCTGGTCGGTGGGGCTGCTGCGCCGCGGCCGGAAGCGCCCGGCGCGCGGAACGGTGCCGACGGCGCGCGACGCTGCCAGCCCCTGTGCGGTCCCGAAGGCGAAGAACAAGAAGAGCAAGAGCAAGAGCAAGAACGAGGACAAGGAAACGGCGCCGGTCTGCGCGCTGTGACCGGCGGCTGTACGGCAGGACGGCTGGGCGGCTAGTGGCGGCGGGGGGCGTTGCGGGCCAGGCCGAGCGCGTACTCGGTCCACCAGTGGCCCGCCGGAGGGCCGCCGTTGCAGGTTCCGTCCGACTCTCCGGGCCGTTTGATCCACAGATAGGCGTCCACGAGGGAGTCCCCGGTGCTGGTGCTGGGCCGCTTGCCCAGCGCCCGCCCCGGCGGGTTGCACCAGGAGTCCCGGGCCCGGATACCGTGCCGGGCCGCGCCGCGGAGCCGCAGCGGGCCGTTGCCGTTCCGGCTGGTGTCGATGACGAAGTGGGTGCCGTCGAGGGCGGCGGAGAGCCGGTGGCCGTACGCCTTGGTGCGCCGGGTCGGCTGGAAGTTGGAGACGTTCAGCGCGAAGCCGTCCGCCTGCTCGATGCCACCCTCGCGCAGCGACCGCACCAGCCGGTAGGGATTCTTGATCCAGCCCGGGTTCCCGGCGTCCACGTACACCCGCACATGGGGCAGGGCGGCGAACATGGCGACCGCGTCGCGGAGCATCGCCAGCCGGGCGGTGCGCTGCCTGGCCGGTACGCAGCCGTCGACGAGCTGGGCCACCGCGTCGGGTTCCAGGACGACGATCGCCTTGCGGTCGCCGATGCCCAGGGTGATCTGCTCGATCCAACGCCGGTACGCATGGGCGCTCCGCGCTCCGCCCGCCGAGTACCGCCCGCAGTCGCGGTACGGGATGTGATAGGCGACCAGGACCGGGGTGGACCCGGTCCGCGCCGCGGATTCGGTGATGAAGCGGACCCGTTCCCGGGGCGGCGCGGGGCCGAGCCACTCCGCGACCGGCTGCTGAGCGATCTGCCGGATGAGTGCGGCGTCGCGGTTCTTTCCCTCGTCCTGCCGCTCACGGACCTGCCGGGCGGCCGGGCTGTCCGGGTTCACCCAGAGTCCGCCCCGCCGCAGCGGGGCGTCGAACATGCGGCAGCCGCTCAGCGGAAGCATCGCCACGGCACATAGGGCGGCATGCGCCGCAAGCCGCATAACGGTCTTTGTTGCACCTTTCTCGCGCATGCGACGCATCATGACACCGGGTGTCATGGGTTCAGCGGACGTGGCGCTCGTGGCCACTGGTTCAGCGGATGCGGCGCGTGGCTATTGGTCCAGCGGTACGCGGCGCTCGTGGTCGCTGGTTCAGCGGATCCGGCGCGTGGCTATTGGTCCAGCGGTACGCGGCGCTCGTGGCCACTGGTTCAGCGGACGCGGCGCTCGTGGTCGCTGGTGCGGCGGACGTGGGAGCGTCGCCACTGGTTCAGCGGACGTGGCGCTCGTGGTCTCCGATGTCGCGCCCCGCGTCCCGGTGGCCGTCCGCGGCGTCCTCGTCCGGCCGCCACAGCGGATGCTGACGGGCCGCCCACGCCCGCTCGACCCTGCCCGTGCGCATCCCGCGCCGGGCCTCCGGATCGGCGAACGCCTTGCCGATATGGCCGATCAGGACGAGGCCGATGGCCAGCGCCAGCCAGTCGTGGACGAAGGTGGCGCTGGTACGCCACACCAGCGGGGCCAGACCGGTGAACCACATCAGCAGCCCGGTGCCCGCCATCACCATCACCGCGCCCGCGATATACCCCGCGTACAGCTTCTGCCCGGCGTTGAACTTCCCCGCCGGGCGCTCCTGTCGCCGGCGGTCGCGGCGCAGCGCCGCGCGCAGCCAGCGGCGGTCGTGCGGGCCGAAGCGGTTGAGCCGGGTGAGATCGGCGCGGAAGGCGCGGGAGGCGAGCCCGAGCAGGGCCGGGAGGGGCGTCAGGATGCCGCTCCACTCATGGACGGTGACGACGAGGGCGCGCCGGCCGACGAGTTCGGCGAGCTGGGGCAGATAGAGGCAGCCCGCGCTGAACACGCACACGCCCAGCAGGAGGGCGGTGGTGCGGTGGATCCAGCGCTCGGCGAGGCTGAACCGGCGCACCCGCGACCGGTCCTGGTCGTGGTCCTGGTCCCGGCCCCCGGCTCGCGAAGACGCGGTCATCGTCCGCTCGGAGGGTGGGGTCATCCGCTCAGGCGGTGGGGTCATCGTCGCGTCCGTTCGATTTACCGACCCAGGCGTCGACGTCATAGCCCCGGTCCTCCCAATAGCCGGGCCGCACCTCGTCGGTGACGGTGATACCGGAGAGCCATTTCGCCGACTTGTAGAAGTACATGGGCGCCACATACAGCCGCACCGGACCGCCATGGGAGTGTTCCAGCGGCTTGTCCCGCAGCTTCAGCGCGACCAGGACGTCGGCGCGCCGCGCCTGGTCGAGGGTCAGGCTCTCGCTGTACGCGCCGTCGAAGCAGGTGAAGCGGACGGCCTTGGCCCGCGGACCCACCCCGGCGGCGTCGAGCAGCGTCGACAGCCGCACCCCCTCGAACGGGGTCCCGGGCACCCGCCAGCCGGTGACGCACTGGACATCGCGGACGAGGCGGGTCTGCGGGAGCGCGCGCAGATCGGCGAGGCGGTACTCGGCGGGCTTGTCGACGAGTCCGTCCACGGTGAGGCGGTAGTTGCCCGCGTCCTTGTGGGGCACGGAGGAGGTGACGGAGTAGTAGCGGAATCCCCCGCCGTTGGGGAGGAGTCCGGTCACCCCCGTCGGGTCCTTGTCGGCCACCGCGCCCAGGGCGGTCTCCAGGCGGCCCTGCAGCCAGGGGGCCGCGGCCATCGCGCCGGCGCCGAGGCCGAGCATGCCGAGGACGAGGCGCCGGCCGACGGGGGCGCCGTGGCCGTCGGATCCGGCACCGGTGTTGGGGTCCATGGGTCGATAAGAGCACCGGGCGGGGGTGGCGCGCCATATCCGCCCGGGATTCGTCAGACTTCGGTAAGACTCCGGGTCCGGTGGCCGTGCGGGGTCTACGGCAAGCGCCGGGTCTACGGCACGTGCCGGTGTGCCCCGGGCCTACCCCACCGCCTTGGCCGCCGCGCGGCCCGCCGTACGGCCCGAGAAGAGGCAGCCGCCCAGGAAGGTGCCCTCCAGGGAGCGGTAGCCGTGCACTCCCCCGCCGCCGAAGCCCGCCGCCTCCCCGGCCGCGTAGACGCCGGGCAGCGGTTCGCCGCCCTCGGTCAGGACGCGGGAGGAGAGGTCCGTCTCGAGGCCGCCGAGTGTCTTACGGGTCAGGATGTTCAGGCGCACGGCGATCAGCGGACCCGCCTTGGGGTCGAGGATGCGGTGCGGGGCGGCGGTGCGGATCAGCCGGTCGGCCACATACTTGCGGGTGCCGCGCAGGGCGGTGACCTGGAGGTCCTTGGTGTAGGGGTTGGCGATCTCGCGGTCCCGGGCGACGATCTCCCGCCGCAGCCCCTCCTCGTCGATGAGCGGCTCCTTGGTGAGCTCGTTCATCCGCCGGACCAGCGCCGTCAACGACCGCTCCACGATGAAGTCCGCGCCGTGGTCCATGAACGCCTGGACCGGGCCCGGGGCACCGGCCCGGCCGCGGCCGATCACATCGCGGACGCTCTTGCCGGTGAGGTCCGGGTTCTGCTCGGAGCCGGAGAGCGCGAACTCCTTCTCGATGATCTTCCGGGTGAGGACGAACCAGGTGTAGTCGTAGCCGGTCCGCATGATGTGCTCGAGCGTGCCGAGGGTGTCGAAGCCGGGGAACAGCGGCACCGGCAACCGCTTGCCGCGCGCGTCGAACCACAGAGAGGACGGGCCGGGCAGGATGCGGATGCCGTGCCGGGGCCAGATGGGGTTCCAGTTCTCGATGCCCTCGGTGTAGTGCCACATCCGGTCGCGGTTGATGATGCGGCCGCCAGTCGCCTCGGCGATGCCGAGCATATGGCCGTCGACATGGGCCGGGACCCCGGAGATCATCCGCTCGGGCGGGGAGCCCAGCCGCTCCGGCCAGTTGGCGCGCACCAGATCGTGGTTGCCGCCGATCCCCCCGGAGGTGATGATCACGGCTTGGGCGCGCAGTTCGAAGGCCCCGGCGACCTCGCGGCCGCTGGGGGAGCCGCGCTCGGCGTCGCTGGGCTCCAGGATGTCGCCGGTGACGGTGTCGACCGTGCCCGCGCTGCGGGCCAGCCCCGTCACCCGGTGCCGGAAGCGCAGCTCGACCAGGCCGCGGGCGGCCGCCGCCCGCACCCGCCGCTCGAAGGGGGCCACGACACCGGGGCCGGTGCCCCAGGTGATGTGGAAGCGGGGTACGGAGTTGCCGTGCCCGGTCGCGTCGTAGCCGCCGCGCTCGGCCCAGCCGACGAGCGGGAACAGCCGCAACCCCTGGGCGTGCAGCCAGGACCGCTTCTCGCCCGCCGCGAAGTCCACGTACGCCTCGGCCCAGCGGCGCGGCCAGTGGTCCTCCTCGCGGTCGAACCCGGCCGTGCCCAGCCAGTCCTGCCAGGCGAGTTCATGGCTGTCGCGGATGCGCAGGCGGCGCTGCTCGGGTGAGTCGACGAGGAAGAGGCCGCCGAAGGACCAGTGGGCCTGGCCGCCGAGCGACTGCTCGGGCTCCTGGTCGAGCAGGATCACCTTACGGCCGGCGTCGGCCAGTTCGGCGGTGGCGGCGAGGCCCGCGAGCCCCGCGCCGACCACGATCACGTCCGCGTCGTACGCCATGGTGTGGTGTCCGTTCTCGTGAGCCCGCCGACGCCCGCCGACGGCGTCATGACCGCGATCCTGCCTACCGCCCAGTACGGCGTCAACCCGGGGTATGGGAGCGGTTTCCGGCCGCTTCCCGACCGCCAACTCCCCCCGCGAAACCTGGACGTAGAACAAAAGGTCACAATCGTTCACCGAGATTGGACACGGTTTAGGCCGACCGTGCATCATCATCGACCATGGCTGACCGCTCCGTTGAGCATTCAGGGCCGACGCCCGAGGTGGAACGTCGCGTGGTGAACCCGACGCTCGTCACCCCCGGCCCGCAGCCCCTCCAATCCGGACCACCCGCGGACGAGGCACAGGTGCTCCGCGGCGAGGTGATCGGGCCCCGGCATGCCCGCCGCCGCCCCGTGGACAACCGCCGTAAGGCCGCCGCCGGAGCGATTCTGCTGTCGGCCACCGGCGCCGCCACCGCCCTCTTCATGTTCATGGGCAAGGACGCCCGTGAGGCGACGGCCGCCTCCGGACACGACACCTCGACGGCCGTCCCGGACGAGCCGGAGAGCCATACCGTCCCGTACGCCGAGGCGGCGGTGGGCGACACCCCGCTGCGCGGTGCGCGCGCCGAGAAGCCCAAACCCCAGCCGCCCGCCGCCCAGCCCGTGGCCCAGGCCCCGGCGGCCGACCCCACACCGGACAGGCCCCGGACCCCGTCGTCCGGCAAGGGCCGCTCCACGCCGTCCTGGCCGGACTGGTCGTCCCGCGGGCCGGGAGAGTACGACGACTGGCAGGACGCGGTGGAGGCGTTCGACCGCTTGGCCGAGCAGCAGCAGGAGCGGCAGCGCGGCGAGAACGGCGGCTCCGGGCCGTACACACCGGGGCAGGGGCAGGGCCAGGGCGGCGGTTACGGGGACGGCTATGGGGGCGGATACGGCAACGGCGGCGGCTATGGCGGCGGAAACGGCTACGGCGGCGGCCATGGGGGCGACTACGGCGGCGGATACGGCGGTGGCCACCGGCGCTGACCGCGCCCGTGATCTGCTTGTATGGCGGTATGCCTGATCAGGAACCGCTTTCCGCCAACGAACTACTCGACATCGTGGACGAGCGGGACCGCGTGATGGGCCAGGCCCGACGCGGTGACGCCATGGCCCACCGGCTCCGGCACCGCTGCGTCTTCATCCTGGCCCGGGACGCCCAGGGCCGCGTCTTCGTCCATCGCCGCACCGCCGAGAAGCTGGTCTTCCCCTCGCTGTACGACATGTTCGTCGGCGGGGTCGTCGGCGCGGGCGAGGGCTATGACGAGGCGGCGCTGCGCGAGGCGGAGGAGGAGCTGGGGGTGCGGGGGCTGCCCGCGCCCGTACCGCTCTTCTCGTTCCTCTACGAGACACCCGAGCACACCTGGTGGAGCCGGGTCTACGAGGTGCGCTGCGAGCTGCCGGTCGATCCACAGGCCGAGGAGGTCGCCTGGCACGCCTTTCTCACCGAGGAGGAGCTGACCCGGCGGCTGCCCGAGTGGGAGTGGGTGCCGGACGGGCGGGAGGCGTACCGGCGGCTGATGGAGTGGCGCCGTGAGAGGGTCGAAGCATGACCGAATCCTCCGGGTCCGGGCCTTCGGAGCCTCCGCAGCCATCGGAGCCCGCGCAGCCCGCCGAGCCGCGTGGCGGCGGTCTCGCCTCGGCGGCGGCGGACGTACGGCTGTGGTTCGCGCCCGAGCGGCTACGGGAGGAGGGCGGCACCCCCGACTACCGCTTCTCACTCGCCAACGAACGGACCTTCCTCGCCTGGCTGCGCACCGCGATGGCGCTGGTGGGCGGCGGATTCGCGGTCGACCAGTTCCTCCCGGAGACGGCCCGGCCGCTGCGGCTCGCGCTGGCGCTCATCCTGCTGGCGGGCGGCGCGCTGTGCGCCCTGCGGGCCATCAGCCACTGGGTGCGCTGCGAGCGGGCCATGCGGCGGGGCGAGGACCTGCCGATGTCCCGCTTCCCGGTGGTGCTGGGGCTCGCGGTCGGCGTGGTCGCGCTGCTGATGGTGATCCTGGCCGCCTTCGGGTGGGGCGGGTGACCCGGGAGGTGTGAGGCGATGCCGGACGGGAAAGGGACGCACGGATCACGAACGCGGGACCGGGACCCCGGGCTCCAGCCGGAGCGGACGCGGCTGGCCTGGCGGCGTACGACGCTGGCCTGCGCGGTGGCCGCCTCGCTCGCGGGCCGGCAGACCCTGCACAGCGGTATCGACCCGGCCTCGCTCGTGGTCCTGGCCCTGGTGGTGGTGGCCTGGCTGGCCTTCCTGGCACTGGCCCACCGCCGCATCAGGGCCATGCGCATGCCACGTCCGCCCGCCCTGTCCCCGCGGGCGGCCGTGGCAGCGGTGGCCTGCACCTTCGCCCTGGCCGTCCTGGGAGCGGCGATGCTGCGCTGAGACCACCCGAGGGTCGGCCCTCGCCATCGCCGCGCCGGCCGCGGGGGTAGGCGGCAGCCGGCCGGGGCGGGGCCGAGTGCGGGCCCGGGGCGCCTGCGGCGGCGAAGTTCCCCACCCCGCCCCTTCCCGAAGCAAGGGGCTCCGCCCCTTGACCCCTCCGGGGCTCCGCCCCTTGACCCCGTAGAGCCACGCCCCGCACGCCACGTAGCCCCAGGCGAGGCCGCACCCCGCGCTCACGGTGCCGCCCGGGGCGGGGACCGAGCCCAAAAGGAGGCCGGGCCGTGCCCCCGCCGACGTCCGAGCACCCAACCGGGGTTCGGGGGACTGGGCCCAGCAGGGTCCGAGAGGCACAGCCCAGCGCGGTCCAAGCGGCGCAGCCCAGCAGGGTCCGAGGGGCGCAGTTCCTTGTTTCGGGAAGGGGCGGGGTGGGGAACTTCGCCCGCCCGGTCTGCACCCGACCGAAGGCCCCCGCCGACCGGGGCGCTCCCAGAAGATCGCTCAGGCCAGGGTCAGTCCACCGCGATGGCGATCTTGCCCCTGGTATGGCCCTCCATGCTGAGACGCTGGGCGTCCGCCGTCTTCGGAAGGGGGAAGACCGCGGAGACCTCGACGCCGAGGGCGCCGCGCTCTGCGAGGTCGGTGAGGTCCTGAAGGTCGTCGGGGTCGGGGCGGACGAAGACGTAGCGGCCACCGAGGCCGAGGACGGCGGGGTCGGCGATGGAGGCCAGGCGGCCGTCGGGGGCGAGGAGTTCGGCGGAGACGGTGAGCGCGTCGCCGCCGACCAGGTCGAGCACGGCGTCCACCCCGTTCGGGGCGAGGGCGCGGACCCGCTCGGCGAGGCCCTCGCCGTACGTGGTCGGCTCCGCGCCGAGCGCGCGCAGATACTCGTGGTTGCGCTCGCTCGCGGTGCCGATCACGCGGGCCCCCATGTGCCGGGCCAGCTGGACCGCCATCGAGCCGACCCCGCCCGCCGCCGCGTGGACCAGGACGGTGTCGCCCTCGCCGACCCGCAGCGCCCGCACCAGCGACTGGTAGGCCGTCAGGCCCGCCAGCGGGATGCCCGCGGCCTGCGTGAAGGAGAGGTTCCGCGGTTTGCGGGCGAGGGTGCGGATGGGCGCGGCCACGTACTCGGCGCAGGTGCCCCGGGAGAGGAAGTCCTCCCGTACGTATCCGATCACCTCGTCACCGGGCCGGAACTCCGTCACCGCGGGGCCGGGCCGCTCCACGACCCCGGAGACGTCCCAGCCGGGGATGACCGGAAAGACCGCGTCCAGGATCGGTTCGAGGTATCCGGCCTGCGCCTTCCAGTCGACGGGGTTCACGCTGGCGGCCCTGACCCTGATCAGGACGGAGTCGGGGCCGACCTTCGGCTCCGGCCGCTCCCCGTACTCCAGGATCTCGGGGCCGCCGTAGCGGCGGTAGGTGATGGCCTTCATGGTGGTGCTCCTCGCGGCTCACGCGTTCTCGTGGTTCTCACGTTCTCGTGGTTCTCGTTCTCGTGGTTCTCACGTTCTCGTGGTTCTCGCGGCTCTCGCGTTCTCCTTGCCCCGCTCCTCCCCATCGACGCTCCTGCTCCCCCACCCTCGGCGCAAATCCGCAACCGCCCCGGCCGCCACCCCGGCGCTACGCCGGGCTCTGCGCCGCCAGCGGCGGCAGCGCGGCTCGTGGCTCCACCCCGCCGAACCAGAAGCCGAGCAGAAACGCGACGGTGGACTCCAGCAGGCGGGCCCGCTCCAGGCCCCCGGCGTCCAGCGGTACGCAGCCCATATCGCGGACCAGCGTGCGTACGGCCTCCAGGGCCTCCTCGTCGTCCCCGCACAGCGGAACCGCCAGCGGCCCGTCGGCGAAGACCGGCGGGGTCATCCGCCACACCGCGTCCGAGCAGTGGCAGAACGCCTTCACGACCCGCGCCCCGACGGCCCGCGCGGCGATCCGCTCGGCCATGCCCGGCCCGCCGTCGGTGGCGAGGGTGAAGCGCCCGGGGACGACCGCGTTGGTGCAGTCGATCAGCGCCCGGCCGCTCAGCGTGGCCTCGGCCGCGCCCGCCGCCTCCAGGGCCGCCTCGACGCCGTCGTACGCCACCGCCAGCAGCGTCACATCGCCGAATCCGGCGGCCTCGCGCAGACTCCCCGCCCGCGCTCCGTGGCCGATCCGGGTGGCCAGCGCCGCCGCCTTCGGCCGCGAGCGGCCGCCGATGAACAGCTCATGCCCCGCCCGCGCCCACTGGGCCCCCAGCGCGTCCGCCATCGTGCCCGTGCCCAGCACTGCGATCCGCATCGCGGCCTCCTCCTCGTTCTCGCCTGCCGATGGGGAAGGACACTAGGAAGTCCGTCGCACACCGCGCGGTGTGCGACGGATGCGCTAGGACGGCGGTCAGCAGGTCAGGAGGTCATCAGTGAGTGAACCGGCGACGACATCGCGGCCCCTCGCCCCGGAGGGATTCATCGCCGACTGCCGGGCGCGGCTGGGCTTCGATCTGCTGGCCCGCACCTGGACCGCCGTCGTGATCTTCGGGCTGCGGGAGGGGCCGCGCCGCCCCGGCGAACTGCGCGAGGCGATCGGCGGCATCAGCCCGAAAGTGCTCAACGACACTCTGCGCCGCCTGGAGGACGACGGGCTGGTGGAGCGGCGCCGGTACGCGGCGGCGCCGCCCCGGGTCGAGTACGCGCTGACCCCGCTCGGGGAGACCCTGCTGGGGCCGGTCGAGGCGCTCGGTGCCTGGTCGGTGGAGTACGGGGACGCGGTGGTCGAGGCTCAGGAACGGGCCGAGGAGCGGGCCGAGCGGGGGCGGGATCGGTAGTTCCAAGCCCTCCGGGCCGCGGCCCGATGTGCCCGGCAACGGACACCCACTGGACTACATACCGACTGGTCGGCATCATAATGCGGAACAGTTCGCCCGCTCCCCCGACCGAGCGGCTGTGAGCAGTACCAAGAAGGACCGAGGAAACCCAGGAAGAGGTTCGATGAACGCAGGCAATCCCCCAGGGCTCGACCTCGATCGGCTCCGCGCCCACCTCGACCGCGAACGCGCGGGACTGGTGCGCGGGCCGTTGAGCGCCGAGCTGATCGAAGGCGGCCGTTCGAATCTCACCTACACCGTCACCGACGGCACCTCCCGCTTTGTCGTCCGCCGGCCGCCGCTGGGCCATGTGCTCGCCACCGCCCACGACATGGCGCGGGAACACCGGGTGATCAGCGCCCTGCACCCGACGGCCGTGCCGGTGCCGGAGCCGGTGCTGCTGTGCGAGGACGAGTCGGTGGTCGGATCGCCCTTCTACGTCATGGAGTTCGTCGAGGGCACCCCGTACCGCACCGCCGAGCAACTCGCCGGCATCGGCCCGGAGCGCACCCGGGAGGTCGTCCTCTCCCTCGTCGACACGCTCGTGGCGCTGCACTCCGTGGACCCGGCCGAGGTCGGGCTCGGCGACTTCGGGCGCCCGGAGGGGTTTCTGGAGCGGCAGCTTCGGCGCTGGGGCAAGCAACTGGCGGCCTCGCGCAACCGCGAGCTCTCCGGGATCGACGAGCTGCACACCCGGCTCGCCAAAGCGCTGCCGGCCTCCCCCGTGCCCACGGTCGTCCACGGCGACTACCGCCTGGACAACGTCCTGGTGGACGCCGACGACCGGATCACGGCGATCCTCGACTGGGAGATGTCCACGCTCGGCGATCCGCTGACCGACCTCGGGCTGATCGTGATGTACAGCGGTCATCCGAATCTCGCCGACTCCCCCATCTCCTCCACCCAGGGCGCCCCCGGCCACCCCGCCACGGACGAGCTGATCCAGCGCTATGCCGAGGGTTCCGGGCGTGATGTGAGCGGCGTGTCCTGGTACACCGCCTTCGCCTACTTCAAGCTCGCGGTGATCCTCGAGGGCATCCACTACCGCTACACCCTCGGCCAGACCGTCGGCGCGGGCTTCGACCGCATCGGCGACATCGTCCCCGCCTTCATCGACCACGGTCTCACCACCCTCGAGGAGAGCTGATCCCGTCATGGACTTCGCATTCGACGCCCGGACCGAAGAACTGCGCGCCAAGCTGCTCGCCTTCATGGACGAGCATGTCCGTCCGGCGGAGGCGGTCGCGGAGGAGCAGCGCGCGGCCCTGGACTCCCCGTGGCTGACCCCGGCGGTCGTCGGGGAGCTCAAGGCCGAGGCCCGCCGGCAGGGGCTGTGGAACCTCTTCCTGCCCGACGAGGAGTACGGCGCGGGGCTGACCAATCTGCAGTACGCCCCGCTCGCGGAGATCACCGGCCACAGCCCCCAGCTTGCCCCCACGGCCCTGAACTGCGCCGCCCCCGACACCGGCAACATGGAGGTGCTCGCCCAGTTCGGCGACGAGCGGCAGCGCAAGCAGTGGCTGGAGCCGCTGCTCGCGGGGGAGATCCGGTCGGCCTTCGCGATGACCGAGCCGGAGGTCGCCTCGTCCGACGCGACCAATATCGAGACCCGGATCGAGCGCGACGGCGACGACTACGTCATCACCGGGCGCAAGTGGTACATCTCCGGGGCGATGAACCCCGACTGCAAGATCTTCATCGTGATGGGCAAGACCGACCCGGAGGGCGCCGATGTGCGCCGTCAGCAGTCGATGGTGCTGGTGCCGCGCGACACCCCGGGCGTCGAGGTGCGGCGGGCGATGCGGGTGTACGGCTACGAGGACCACTACCACGGTGGCCACGCCGAGGTGGTCTTCGACCGGGCGCGGGTGCCGGTGAGCAACCTCATCGGCGAGGAGGGCGGCGGTTTCGCCATCGCCCAGGCCCGTCTCGGCCCCGGCCGGATCCACCACTGCATGCGGCTGATCGGCATGGCCGAGCGCGGTATCGAGCTGATGTGCCGGCGGGCGGTGGACCGTACGGCCTTCGGCAAGGCGCTCGCCCAGCAGGGCCAGGTCCATGAGTGGATCGCGGACGCGCGGGTGGCGGTCGAGCAGCTTCGGCTGCTGGTGCTGAAGACGGCCTGGCTGATGGACACGGTGGGCAACCGCGAGGCGCATACCGAGATCCAGGCCATCAAGATCGCGACCCCCCGTACGGTGGTTCAGATTTTGGACCGGGCGGTGCAGTTGCATGGCGCGGGCGGGGTGAGCCAGGACTTCCCGCTGGCCGAGCTGTGGGCGGCAGCCCGCACGCTGCAGTTGGCTGACGGGCCGGACGAGGTGCATCAGCGGTCGCTGGCGCGGCGTGAGTTGAAGCGGTACGTGTAGCTGAAGCGGTGCGGGTGGGGCGCGGGCGGGGTTTGGTCCCCACCCGCGCCCCTTCCCGTGC
Organism: Streptomyces violaceusniger Tu 4113; assembly: GCF_000147815.2. NCBI lineage: Bacteria > Bacillati > Actinomycetota > Actinomycetes > Kitasatosporales > Streptomycetaceae > Streptomyces > Streptomyces violaceusniger. Next base: position 7,702,991 of record NC_015957.1, read on the forward strand.
CGCATCCGATATGCGGCTCCGCCGCGTGGGAGGGCTCCGCCCCCGGGCCCCCGGTCCTCAAGCTCCCCCAGCTACCGCTGGGAGGTGCCCCCTGGACGGGCTGGTTATGGCCGCAGCGCGCGCAGCAGCAGGTCGGCCAGGTGGTCGGCGACCTCCTGGGGGCCCAGCGGGCCGCCGGGCCGGTACCAGGTGCCCAGGTGGTGGACGGAGCCGAAGTGGTAGTCCACCACCAGATCGGCCGGGGTCCGGGAGCTGAAGACCCCGGTCCGCTGCCCCTCCTCGATCAGCGCGCGGAACCGCTCGTGGTAGCGGCGCCGCTCGGCGCGCACCTGCTTGTGCTTCTCCGGGCTGAGTTGGTGCATCGACCGGAAGAAGATCGTGGCGTCGTCGAGGTTCTCGATGGTGGTCACCACGACATCGGCCGCCGCGTCCCGCAGCCGCCGCTCCACCGGTGCGTCGGCGTCCGCGAAGGCGTCCAGGCGCTCCTGCTGGAGCCGGAGCACCCGGCCGTAGATCTCATGGAGCAGATCGTCCTTGGAGCCGAAGTAGTGGTAGAGCGCACCCTTGGTGACGCCCGCCGCCTCGACGATCTCCTGTACGGACGTCCGGTCGTATCCGCGCTCCGCGAACAGGCGGGTGGCAGCCGCCAGCAGCCGCTGTGGCACCGGCTGTCCGTCACCGTCCGTCGTTTTGGCCATGGTCGCCACCCGTTCTCTTCCTCTTCTCTTTCATCCTCGCAGTTCCCGCCGGAGGATCTTGCCACTGGTCGTCTTGGGCAACTCGGGCAGGATCTCCACCTCGCGCGGGTACTTGTACGCGGCGAGGCGCTCCGCACAGTACGCGGACAGCTCGTCCGGTGTGGCCTCGGCCTCCGGTCGGAGGCTCACATACGCCTTGACCGTCTCGCCGCGGTACGCGTCGGGTTTGCCGACGACGGCCGCCTCCCGCACGGCGGGGTGAGTGTAGAGCACGTCCTCGACCTCGCGCGGCCACACCTTGAACCCCGAGGCGTTGATCATGTCCTTCTTGCGGTCGACCACGTACAGCCAGCCGCCCTCGTCCATGAAGCCGATGTCGCCGGTGCGCAGTTCCCCGTCCGGGAGGGTGGTCGCGGTGGCCTCCGGGCGCCGCCAGTAGCCGGGCACCACCATCGGGCCGCGGACGACGATCTCGCCCTGCTCGCCGAACGGCACGTCCTGCCCGGCCTCGTCCACGATGCGTACGACCGTGTCGGCGCCGGGGACGCCGACGGCGAGGGTGCCGGAGACCGGGTCGATGGGGGCGCGGACGCCGGGTGGGACGCTGGCGCAGGGCGCGGTGCACTCGGTGAGCCCGTAGCCGTTGTGCAGATACGGGCCGAGGGCCGATTGGAACCGCTCGACCAGCGCGGGCGGCAGCGGGGCGCCGCCGGAGGAGATGATCCGGAAGGACGAGAAGTGGTCGCGGCCGGCCTGGGGGTGGGCCATCAGCGCCATGAAGGCGGTGGAGGGGCCCACGGTGTAGGCGGGGCGGTGCTCGGCGAAGGCGTCGAGGACGACGCCGGTCTCGAAGCGGTAGGCCAGGGCCAGGGTGCCCGCTCCGGACACGCACGCGCAGAGCTGGCAGACCATGCCGGTGATGTGGAACAGCGGGGCCAGCGCGAAGAGCGTCGAGCCTTCGGGCAGCTCGTGGAGGAGGTGCTGCCGGTCGGCGTTGTAGGAGATGTTGCCGTGGGTGTTGGTGGCCCCCTTGGGGGTGCCGCTGGTCCCGGAGGTGTAGCTGATCAGCGCGATGTCCTCGGCGCGCGGTGCGGGGACGGACGGCGGGCGGGCTCCGGCGCGGGCGGCCGTAAGGAGGTCCTCGGTGTCCTCGGGGACCGGGAGGGGCTCCTCGCGCAGCACCCGCGCGTCGTCGCGGGTCTGGAGCTCACGGGCGTCGGCGGTGAACGCGATGCGCACCGGGGACGCGGCGGCCGTCTCGCGTACGTAGTCCTCCCAGGCGTGGCGGGAGCAGACCAGGGCGCTCACCTCGGCGTCGCCGAGGATGTGCGCGAGCTCGGCGCCCTTGTACATGGGGTTGACCGGGACGACCGTACCGCCCGCCTTCCACGCCGCCAGCAGCGCGATCACGAAGTGCGGGGTGTTCTGGAGCATGATCGCCATCCGGTCGCCGGGCCCGAAGCCACGTTCGGCGAGATGGCCGGCTATGCCGTCGGAGAGCTCGTCGACCTCCCGGTAGGTCAGCCGTCCGTCGAAGTAGGCGAGCGCCGGATGGCCGGGGGCGGTGCGCACGGCGTCCCGGAACGCGTGCAGCGGACTGGGCCGCGGGGTGATCGTCCGGCGCTGTGCCTCGGTGAGCTGGGCGAGCCATGGCTGGTCCTGGTACGTGGTCATGGGTGCGGCCCTGTCTGGACGGGGGTGAGGGTGGTGGTGCGGAGAGTACGGGAGCGGCGACCCGCGGGGTCAGCCCGAGGTCCCGGATGCCGCCTCGAGATCCTCGAGCTTGCGCTGCAGCTTGTTGATGCCGCCCAGCCAGCGGTCGGTGTCGCCGGCGCGGGCCGCGTAGTGGCGGGCCACCTCGGGGTGCGGAAGGATCAGGAAGCGCTCCTCCTCGATGCCCGCGAGGACGGCGTCGGCGACCTGCTCGGGCTCGATCGCGGTGGGCGCCAGCACCAGGTCCCCGGCGGCCCCGGTGGCGGTCAGCATGTCGGTGCGCACCCCCTGCGGGCAGACGGCGTGGACGCCGATGCCGCGGTGGCGGTAGGTGCCCGAGAGCCATTCGGCGAAGGCGAGCGCGGCGTGCTTGGAGACGGCGTACGGCGCCGAGCCGATCATGGTGAGTATCCCGGCGGCGGAGACGGTGGCGACGAAGCGGCCGCTGCCGCGCTCCAGCCACTCGGGCAGCAGCTCCCGGGCGGCCCGCACATGGGCCATCACATTGACGTCCCAGGACTGCTGCCACAGCTCCTCGTCGGCCTCGGGGCCGCCGTCGTGGCCGACGCCCGCGTTGGCGCAGAAGATGTCGATGGTGCCGCCGAGCGCTTCACGGGCCGCGGGCACGATGCCGGAGGCGTCGCCGGGCACTGCGGTCGCGCCGATCTCCTCGGCGACGGCGGCGGCCTTGGCGGCGTCGAGGTCGTTGACCACGACCCGGGCGCCCTCGGCGGCGAAGCGCCGGGCGAGGGCGGCGCCGATGCCACCTCCCGCCCCGGTGACCACAACACGCGCCCCACGCACGGTACCCACGATTCGCAGCTCCTCGGATCGACTCGGATCGGCTCCTGCCCGCAGCGCAGACTAACCAGTCGGTATGTACAAACGGAAGAGGCACACCGGCCTCCCGGCGCACGGCCGGCGGGTTACCGGCCGGGGCGCTTCCTGCGCATCACCCCGCGCCAGCGGGCGTTCTCCCCGGCGAGCGCGTCCCACAGCACATTGAGCGGATGGCCGGCGTCCTGCGCTGCGCGCTCCCCGGCCCGTACGAACACTCCGATCAGCACTTCCAGCTCCGGTCCCGCACCGTCGGTCAGCTCCAGGGTGCGCAGCCCGGCACCGGCGCGGATCCGTCCGCCGGCCACCGCGTCGCCGATGCCCTCGGTGACGAGCACACAGCCGCGCAGCACCCCCGAGGAGAGCAGCTCCAGCCCGTACTGCACGGTGTCGATCTCGGCCGCGATATGCAGCTCCTGGCGGTAGCGGGCGCCGAACCAGCCACGCAGAAAGCCGGGTATGAGCCCGTCGGCCGAGACGGCGAGCGGCAGCCGGGGCAGCTCGCTCACCGGGACCGAGGGCCCGGGCAGCTCCTCGGCGTCGAGGTTGGTGACCAGGGACAGCCCGCTGCGCCGCCACTCCATCACCTCGAAGCCGTCGAGCCGGCTGTCGTGGCCCGCCGTGGTGAGGACGCTGCCGCATACCAGGTCGAGTTGTTTGGCCTCGAGCCGCTCCAGCAGATCCCGGGTGCGCACATGCTCGACCTTGAGCTCGACACCCCGCCGGTCGAATTCCCCGGTGACCAACTCCACGGCATTCAGCAGAAAGCCGAGGGTGTAACGGGTGGAGCCGACACAGAGCCGGCTGCCGAGTCGGCGGCGGCTGTCGTGCAGCCCCTCCAGCCACTCCTCCAGGGTGCCGCGTGCGAGTCCGGCGAGGGACTCCCCGGTGGCGGTGAAGAGCACATTCTGACTGCGTCCCCGTTTGACCACCAGCGGCTCTCCGCACAGGGCGCCGAAGTTCCGGTTCAGGGTGTCCAGTTGTTTCTGCACACTGGACTGCTCCCGCCCCAGCAGCCGGGCGGCGCCCAGTGCGGTGCCCGCCTCATGGACCGCGAGCAACGTTCTGAGCTGGTCCATCGTGGTGTCCAGCAGCGCCGTCGGGTACTGCCATCGATCCTTTAAGGGCATTCCGGCCTTCCGCTCGAAGAGTATTCGGCACCCCAATGACGTTTCCGTTCGCAGCATAGTGCAGCGCCTTCCGGGTGAACTGATCCCGAGAACAGCGGGGATATTCTTCCGATGGATATTCGGGAATTCCCTATCTCCGGATGGCCGCGGAGTCCGGCATTCCAGGTTCCGGTCGCGTCATTGCGGGTAAGTCGAACGGCTGGCCGATTGTCCGACGGCAACCGTATGCGTGTCGTATGGTCAGCGGACGGGGCAGTTGGGACGATGCACGCACATCGGGCCATCCAAGGGGGAGCAGCGATGACGGGGATGAGCGTACGGCCGTACTGGGAGCTGAGATTCGACGCCTACGGGGACGTCGACCTCCGGCAGCGGGACCGGCTGCTGGAACAGGCCGCCCGGCAGGACCTCACGGATCTGGTGGTGTTCGCGCACGGCTGGAACAACACCCGGACCATGGCCACGCGGCTCTACGACCGCTTCTTCGCGCCCTTTCCGGAGCTGCTCGGCGAGGCGGGCCCGGCGCGGCTCGGCTATGTGGGGGTGGTGTGGCCGTCGATGCGGTTCGCGGACGAGTCGCTCGCGGGCTCGACCCCGGAGCCGGCGCCCGGCGCGCCACCGGGCCCCGACGCGGACATCCGGCGCCCGGGGCTCGACGCGGAGACCCACCGGGCGCTGGACACGGTCTTCCCGGGGCGGCGGCAGATCGTGGCGCGCCTGGCCGAGCTGCTGGCCGAGCGGCCCGAACGGCTCGCGGCGCTGGACGAGTTCGGGGTGCTGGTGCGCGGGCTGGTCCGGGTCCACGGGGAGTCCGGCACGGCCGGGGACCCGGCGGCCGCGGACGAAGACGAGGACGAGGACGAGGACGACGACGGCGTACCGGCGATGTTCGGGGCGGACGTGCCGGAGGTCTGTGAGCGGTTCGCGGCCGCGCTCACCGAGGCGCGCGGGAAGACCGACGCGGAGGACCGCGCCTTTCCCGACAGCGGGCTCGGCGGCCTCTGGGACGGGGCGCACGAGCTGCTCCGCCAGGGGACGTACTACGTGATGAAGCGGCGGGCCGGCGCGGTCGGGCGCGAGGGCCTCGGACCGGTGCTGGGCGCCCTCGCGGCCGTCCGGCCCGCCCCGCGGCTCCATCTGGTGGGCCACAGCTTCGGCGGCCGGCTGGTGTCGTACGCGCTGACCGGGCTGCCGGAGGGCGCCACGGTGGCGTCGGTGACGCTGCTCCAGGGGGCGTTCTCGCACTACGCGTTCGCCGAGCGGCTGCCGCACGCCACCGGCCGCGGCGGCGCCCTGCACTCCGCCGCCCACCGGGTCCGCGGCCCCGTGGTGTCCTGCCATTCGCACCATGACACCGCGCTCGGGCTGCTGTATCCGGTGGCGTCGCGGGTGTCCGGGGACGATGCCTCGCTGCTGCCGGGCGACACCCGCTGGGGGGCGATCGGGTACGACGGCGTCCGGGCCGTGGAGGGGTGCCCGCGCCTGGACCTGGCCGAGGCGCTGGAGGGCCCGTTCCCGGCGGAGGGCTGTGTGAGCGTCGATGTCTCGGAGGTCGTACGGCACGGTGTGCCGCCGGTCGGGGCGCACAGCGACATCTGCCATGCGGAGCTGGCCCGGGTGGTGCTGCGCGCGGGCCGCATCGGGGACGTGTAGCAGGGCGCGGGGCCTCGCCGGATGCGAGGCCCCGCCCCGGTGGCCTCAGCGGTGGGCCGGGAACTCCACCACCTGCTGGAAGGTCGGCCGGTTCTGCCAGCTCATCTTGTCGTGGGTCAGCCCGCCGACCACCCGGTGGATGATGGCGTCGGCGCACCACTGGTCGCCCGCGGAGCAGTTGTCGTCCCCCGGGTAGACCTGGGCGGCGGTCTTGCCCACGGCCGTCTTCAGGCTGGTCAGCAGGGCGTCACGGCAGGCGCTGAGCCGGCCGCCGCCGCAGTACGGGCGGGCCAGCGGCCCCTTGACGTCCTCGCCGAGGACCGTGCGCAGATCCTTGTCGGCATAGGACCACCAGCCGTACTGGAACGAGGACCCGGCGTGCGAGCCGGTGGGGCCGTGTCCGGCCGAGGGCGCTTCGTCGACCGCGAGATTGGCCCGCAGGGCGTCGTAGAGGCCGTCGCCCAGTCCGGATTTGAATTCGGCCTCGACCAGCAGCGGCCACCAGGCGTCCATGATCCGTACCGCGTCGGCGTGCCCGTAGGTGTGCGAGCCGGCGCTGGTCTCATGGCGCTGTGAGCCCGCCGACTGCCAGGAGTCCAACTGCTGTGCGGCCGTGGCCAACTGGGGGTCGTCGATGGGCTTGGAGCGCAGCACCTTCAGCAGCTCCGGCAGCACGTCCTCGCCGCGCAGATCGGTGAGGGCGGCCTCGGCCATGGCGCGGGTGAGCGCGGAGCGGGTGACACCGCCCTTGCGGACCAGGGCGCGCACCCGGTCGTCGAGGAGGTTGCCGCGGTGCACCGAGCCGTTGCCGAAACCGGCCACGCTGTAGTCCTTGGCCAGCTTGTTGTTCCAGCTGATGTAGTAGTCCTGGTCGATGGACTGGGGGTGTTCGGCGGGCGGTGTGGCGGCGGCGGTGTTGTCCTTGGGATCGAAGTCCCGCCACTCATAGGCGGCTTCACCCTTCACCGGCAGCGAGGGGTCGACGTCCGCGGCGCGCACCGGGTTGAGCCCGCTGTTGTAGTAGCCGGTCTGCCGGGAGTCGGCGTAGAACCAGTTGAAGGTGTAGTTGATGTTCTGCGCCGCGCTCTGGAAGGACTTGGCGTCCTTCACATAGTCCGGGTCGTTGAGCATCTGGAAGCCGACGATGGAGTCGGCCTCGTGACGGTAGGTGGAGCGCAGCATGGTGTAGGCCACCGGTTTGCCGTCGACGGTCGCGCGGTGGGTCACCAGCCCGTACTTGGTGCGGTAGACCTGCATGCGGTACGAGCCCGCGGCGGTGGAGTCGGCGAGGGTGGGCTTCCAGGCGTTGCGCCGCTCCAGCTTGTCCATCGGCACGCAGTCGCCGTGGTAGCGGTAGTACGTGGAGTCCTTGGACGGGGTGGAGCCGTCCGGGGAGCACAGCTCGACCGCGTAGGTGTCGGTGATGTCCTGGCCGGAGGTGGTGGCGCTCCAGGCGTAGTCCTGGCCCCGGCCGAGCTGGATGTACATCCCGACCCCCGCGAAGGAGGCGCCGCGGGCGCTGATCCCCGGGCCCTGGATCTCCTGGAGCATCAGGAGCTGCGGGGCGAAGTAGCCGGTCTGCGGGCCGAAGACGGCCACCGGGTGGCCGCTCGCGGTGTACTTGCCGGAGACCACGAGCGCGTTGGACATGCCCTTCTTGCGGCTGAACAGATCGCGGGGCAGCACCCCGTCGTCGTAGATGCCGCGCAGTGGCTCCAGCGCTGCCTTCGGGGCCTTGACCTTGGTGCGGGCCGTGGCACCGGACTTGGTGGCGCCGCCCTCGCGGTCGTAGACGAGCTGTTCGGGGGTGACCGACCCGGCGTCGGGCAGCGCGCCGCCCTTGGGCGTGGCGGGCTTTCCGGCGTACGGGAAGCTGCCGTCGCGTACGGTCAGCGCCGCCTCCGGGTCGTTGCGCTCGCGGAAGGACTCCCACACCTTCGCGCCCTCGGTCAGGCCGTACTTCTGCTGGGCGGCGAGCAGCGAGAGCGCGCCCTCCACCTCGCCGCCCCCGCCGCTGCCGAAGAGTGCGCCGACCACGGAGGCGAGGGCGATCAGGTCGGTGAGCTTGAACGGCTGGATCTCACCGGCGTTGGTGATCGCGTCGATATGGCCGGTGAGCACGTACTCACCGGGGAAGTAGCGGCCGTCCTTGGCCTTCTTGGCGTAGGCGTTGATGCCGTCGATGTACGCCTGGGCGTCGGCCAGCGCCTGGCGGCCGCGCTCGCCGCCGTGGGCGAGGATGTAGTCCACCTGCGCCTGGTAGTCGGCCTCGGTGTACGGCGCCTGGCGGAAGAAGTCCTGTTCCAGGCCCTGGTTGGCGGGGGCGCCGCCGGCGAAGGAGGTCAGCTCGCCGCGGCCCACGTGGCGGAAGAGGTCCATCAGCCACAGCCGGTCCTGGGCGGCGGCGTATCCGGCGCCGTACTCGGTGCCCTCGCGGGTGGTGCCCTGGATGTGCGGGACACCGGTCTTCTTGTCGCGGGTGATCGTGACGTCGGCGCGCGGCTTGGTCACGGAGGCCACCTGGTCGGCGGGGACTCCGAAGGAGGAGTCGTTGAAGAAGTTCGTCAGCTTGTCGTCGGTGAGGGTGGGGTAGCCGCTCGCCAGGTCGCCGTACGGGCCGAGCTGGTCGGCGCTGTGCTCGGGGTGGGTGCCCAGCACCCGGTTGGCGAGGATGTCGGCGAGGGTGGCGTTGCCGGTCGCGCCCGGCGGGAGGATGTCGGAGCACTGGCCCCGGCAGTAGTCGGTGGCCGCCGCGGCCGGCTCGGCCCTGGCCGGCTGGGGCGCCGGGGCCGCGAGGGCGATGCCGAGGCCCAGCGCGGCGGCCGCGGCGAGCACGGTATGGGTGAACTTGCGGGTCCTGGTGGGCCTGGGGGTTCGTCGTCGCATGTGCGCTCCTCCCGATTGCCGTCGCGACGGAGGTTACCGGCGGTATTACCAGCCCGGAAGATGAGCGGACGTCAACTTCGTGGCGCGAGAGGCCCAATGAGGCCCAATGAGGACTGCCGGAGAAAGTCCGGGGAATTCGATGGATCCGGATCGCACTGCGTTACGTCCATTCGACAACGAGTCGGGTCCGCACTCGCGGAGGTGGTATGAAGTGGCCGGTTTCAGAGCACTGGCACGAGAAGTTCGCAATCCACGCAGACACATCACTGCTCGGCGCACATCGCTGCGCAAATGCCTTGAACGGTTCGCGCCGTACGGGCACCGGGCGACCTGGCACCATCTGTGCACCAGCTCCGGGATCCCCCCGGAGGACCGCAGGCCGGACCCCCTACGACTGCTCACCGCTTTGGAAGAGCTCGAGGAGGCCCGCACGCTGTGGCTCGCGTACGAGGCGGACTTCGCCGCCCGGCGCAGGCAGGAGAAACTTCTCGGCATCCGGCAGCCGAGCACCGTCGACGACTGGCATCTGAACACCTGGGGCGGATGCGACATCATTCCCTGCGAGAGCCCCTCGGCCCATCCCGGCGACCGCCTCGCGGACGTGCTGCGACGGCTGATCGCGGCGATGGAGTCGGGACCGGGGTCGGCCTGCCCCGTATGCGCACGACGGGGCCTGGTCTGGCGCGAGGACCTGGACCGCTATCCATCGGCCGGGCCGGTCTGCGCGGACTGCGGCATCGTGGTGCCGCTGCCGCTGCTGACCACCGAGGCCCTGGCGGCGTCCCGGGGCACGGTCCGGCTGGGCCGTTACGCCACCGTATGACGCGCCACCGTACGGCACCCGGCCGCCCCTGGCCGGGAGCGCGCTCGCCGGAGCCCCCGCACCGGGTGGCCGGCGAGCGCGCGGGAAGCCCATGACGAGGACCGGCGAACGCTGACGTCCGCCGGTGGCCGCGTCGGCGCGGAGCCCGCGTGCGGGGGCGCGGCGCGCGTTGACAGGATCCGGGTCGGCCAACCATGCTGAGCAGTCGCTTAGTGAGTGGTTGCCCGGGAGGCACGCATGGCAGAGCCCAGGATCTTCACCTCGCCCGATGACCTGCGATCCGCGGTCGGCGAGGAACTCGGCCCCAGTGACTGGCTGGAGATCGACCAGAAGCGCATCGATCTGTTCGCCGACGCGACCGGCGACCACCAGTGGATCCATGTGGACCCGGAGAAGGCCGCCGCCGGTCCGTTCGGCACCACGATCGCGCACGGCTATCTGACGCTGTCCCTGCTGCCGTCGTTCACCCCGCAGCTCCTGCGGGTCGAGGGCGTGCGGATGGGCATCAACTACGGCGTGAACAAGGTCCGTTTCCCCTCCCCCGTCCCGGTCGGCTCCCGGCTGCGCGCCACCGGCCGGATCGTGGAGGTGACCGAGGTCAAGGACGGGCTGCAGATGACGCTCGCGGTCACCCTCGAGCGGGAGGGCGGGACCAAGCCGGCGTGCGTGGCGGAGTGCGTCGTCCGCTACTACGCCTGACGGCGGCCGTCGCTCCTACGGCAGTCCTGACCGGCCCGTCGTCCTCACGACCGCCGGTCCTGACCGCCGTCGGCCCCCACCATGCGCAGCACCAGACCCGCGTAGAGGTCGCCGACCTCGTCGGGGGTGCTGCGCCCGCGGGCGTTGAACCAGCGGGCGACGTCGATGCACAGGGACAGCACCGCGACCGTGGCGCCGCGGACGTCCGGGACGTCGAAGGCACCCGCCTTCACCCCGTCCTCGATGATCGAACGCACCGCCCCGTCCGTGGCCTTGCGGACGGCGATGACCTCGGCGTGGTGCTCCTCGGCCAGCGCGCCGAGCTCGTACTGCACCACCCGCGCGGTCATATGGTGCTCGGCGTGCCAGCGGACGAAGGCGCGGACCGCGCGGGCCAGCCGCTCGGCGGGCGTGCCCGCGCTGTCCCGCGCCCGCTCCACAATCTCCAGTGCCCGCTCATGGCCGACCTTGCTGATCTGGTAGAGCAGCTCTTCCTTGGTCTTGTAGTGGATGTAGAGGGCGGCCGGGCTCATTCCGGCGCGGCTCGCGATGTCCCGGGTGGTGGTGGCGTGGTAGCCGCGCTCCGCGAAGGCGTGCACGGCGGCGCTCACCAGCCGCCGGGCGGCGTCGGGGGTGATGTCGCCCCAGGGCTCGATCTCGCCCCCGCTGTTCTTCGGCTCCGCGTCCATGGCGGACACCCTACACGGAGAGTGAGCAAGCGCTTAGGCCCGTCCGGCGGATCTTCGCGCCGGTGACGCCGGCGGCTGCCGACGGCGACCGGGCCCCGACCGCGGCAGCGGACCCGCCTCATGCCCTCGCGGCTTCACAGCGGTTCGGCGTCCGTCGCCGCGTACTCCGCGCGCAGGACGTCCAGGACGGGATGGCCGGGGTCGAACTCCACCCCGTCGATCGACCGGATCGCCCGCACCCCCACCCCCGCGTTGAGGGCGAAGGCCGTCTCCAGCTCGCCGAACCGGTCACGGTCGATCGGCTCGGTGTGCTGCGGTCCGGCGTGGCCGCGGCGGAGCAGTTCCCGGGTGACGCCGGGCAGGCATACGGCCTGCGGCCACAGCAGGCGACGGCCGTCGAAGAACCCCACGTTCCAGGTCGCGCCCTCGGACACCGCGCCCCGCTCGTCCGTCAGCAGCACATCGTCATAGCCGTCGAGCTGGGCGAGGCGGCGCAGCCGCAACAGCCCGAACAGCCCGACGTGTTTGACTTCCGGCAGGTCGCGGCGGTGCGGTGCGGTGCGCACGCTCAGCGGCGGCAGCGAGGGGGCGGCGGCCGGCCGGGTGGTGACCAGGATCCGCGGCTCGGCCTCGGCCCCGGGCCTCTCCAGCCCGAGGTCGGGGTCGTACACGGTCACCCGGACCGTGAGCGGCCCGGTGGTGTCCGCGACGGCCCGCCGCGCCAGTTCGCGGATCCGGTCCCGGTCCGGTGCGGTGCCGAAGAGCACCCCGCTGTCCCGTACCAGCCGGTCCAGATGGAGGGACAGCCCCCGTACCCGCCCGTCCTCCACCCGCATGGTGGTGAAGTGGCCGTAGTTGGTCATGGCCAGCGCCGTCAGCTCGCGGATTCCCGCCGGTTGCCCGTCCAGCTCAGTCATGGGGCCAGTCTTTCAGCCGGGCCGTCACGCCCCTCCCGCCACCGCTTAGGATCGGCTCATGGCCGATCTCGTATCCGTGAACTACACCAAGTACGACGGCACTTTGCACTGGAACCTGCGGATGCGCAGGCTGGGCGAGGACGACCACGGCGTCTGGCTGGGGCTGCCCGGCGGGACGGTCACACGCAAGGGATACGGCCCGATGGTGCCGGTCGCCTGCGCGCATGTGATCCTCCTGCCGCGCGAGGCGTGGTGGACCGCGACGTTCAACGCCCCGCCCCGGGACACCGAGATCTACTGCGATATCGCCACGCCGCCGCGGTGGGTCTCCTCCCACGAGGTCACGATGGTGGACCTGGACCTCGATGTCATCCGCAAGCGGGACGGCAGGACCCTGCTGGACGACGAGGACGAGTTCGCCGAGCACCAGGTGCGGTACGGCTATCCGGCGGATGTCATCGCGGAGGCCGAGGCGGCGGGGCGGTGGCTGATGGACGCGGTCGACGGGCGCGCCGAGCCGTTCGGGGACGCCTGCGAGCGGTGGCTGGGCATGGTCGACGGCGAGCGGCCCTGAGGCGGCTCACCGACATCCCGCCGCCGTCTCACCGGGGTGGGTGCCCCGGGCCCCGCGAGGCCGAAGTGCCTTCCGTGCGCCGCTCCCCGGGCGCGGGCCGGGTCTCACCGGGCTCCGCGGCCGGGCGCCCGCGCAGCGGCCGGACGGCTATGCCCGCCGATATCAGCAGCAGCCCGCCCAGCATGACGAAGGGCGCGGCCGTGCCCGCGAGCCCCGCGAGCACACCGGCGGAGGCGGGCGCGGCGACCTGGCCTAGCCGGTTGCCGGTCAGCCGCAGCGCGAGGGCCGTGCTGCGCGCCCCCTCCGGGGCGGCCTGGACGACGGTCGTCATCGACAGCGGCTGGCCGACGCCGAGGCAGAAGCCGAGCCCGGCCAGCAGCACTCCGAGCGCCCAGGCGGGCACCGGCAGGGCGATGCCCGCGCACAGCAGCGCGGCGCCCAGACAGCTCACGGCCATCAGCACGGTGCGGCCCATCAGGCGGATCATCGGGGTCATGGCGAGCCGGCAGGCCACGGTGGCGGCGGCGCGCAGGCTGAGCAGCAGCCCGACGACCGCGGGCGAGATACCGCGCTGTTCGCCGACGACCGGCAGATAGGCGGTGAGGATGTCGGTGGCGGAGAGCACGGCGAGGCTGATGAACATGCCGGAGGCGACTCCGCGGGTGGTCAGGATGGACCGTACGGACACCTTCCGGGCGGGGGCCTCCTTGGCGGGCGTGGCCGCCGTACCGGCCGGGCGGCGCTCGATGCGCCACAGCGAGGTGAAGGAGAACGCGGCGAGGGCGGCGGCGACGAACAGCGCGACGGCGCTGGTGCGGGCCATCGCCCCGTCGTGTCCGGAGACCACCAGACCGGCCGCGATGGGCCCGATGAGCTGGCCGAGCGAGGCGCCGATGGTGAAGTGGCCGAAGTTGCGGTCCTGTTCGTCGGGGGCGCTCTGGCGGGCCACGATGGACTGGGCGCCGATGACGAACGACAGATGGCCGAGCCCCATCACCCCGCTCCACGCGGCCATCGCGGGCAGCGATCCGGCCGTACCGCTGAACGCGCAACCGGTGGCGATGAGGGCGACCCCGATGGGCAGCAGCGGGGCGCACCGCCCGTGGTCGGTGCGCCGCCCCAGCGGTACGGCGGCGAACAGCGGCAGCAGGGCGTAGATGCCGGCGATCACACCGACCGCGCGGGCGTCGGCACCGAGCGCGAGGGCCCGGTAGGAGACGGCGGGCCGCGCCATGCTCACCGCCCCCTGGGTGAACGAGAAGGCGATGACCAGGCGCAGCAACCAGCCCCTACCGGGCTCTGAACTCTTCACGGATCAGATGATGCCGAAGAGAACACCGGCGGCGAGCACCACCAGGGAGGTGAGCACCGCCCATTTCACGGTGAACCGGGTATGGTCGCCGAATTCGACCTTGGCCATGCCGACGAGCACGTAGACCGCGGGGACCAGCGGGCTCGACATGTGCAGGGCCTGTCCGACGAGCGAGGCGCGGGCTATCTCCAGCGTGGAGACCCCGTGCGCGGCCCCGGCCTCGGCGAGGATCGGCACGATGCCGAAGTAGAAGCCGTCGTTGGACATGAAGTAGGTGAGCGGGATGGACAGCACACCGGTGACGATGCCCATCTGCGGGCCCATGCCCTCGGGGACTCCGTCGACCAGCCAGCGGGCCATGTGCTCGACCATGCCGGTGCCGGTGAGGACGCCGGTGAAGACGGCCGCGGCGAAGACCATTCCGGAGACGTTGACGACGTTCTCGGCGTGTGCCGCGACCCGGGCCTTCTGGTCGTTCATCTGCGGGAAGTTGACGGTGAGCGCGACGGCCGCGGCGAGCAGGAAGAGGACCGGGATCGGCATGGTCTCCGTCACCATCAGGGCGAGCAGCGCGATGGTGAGGGCCGCGTTGAACCAGTAGAGCTTGGGGCGCAGGGTGGCGCGGTTCGGGTCGAGGCCCTTGAACTCGTCGTCGTCCGCGTCGGAGGCGTCCGAGGTGCCGGAGCCGTTCGGGGACTGGGCCTGCGCGTCGGTGCCGGAGCCCGCGCCGCCGCCGGTCGGCGCGGCCTTGCCGCCCTTGGCCCCCTTGCCGCCGGAGCCCGCGCCGACCAGCACCTGCTCGGGGTCGCCCGCGGTGACCTCGTCCAGCGTCAGCACGCCGAGGCGCTTGCGCTCCCGCAGACCGAGGCCGTAGGAGAGGGCGATCACGAAGAGCAGACCGGCCGCGAGGGCCGGGATCATCGGCACGAAGATGTCGCTGGCGTCGACCTTGAGCGCGGCGGCGGCGCGGGCGGTGGGGCCGCCCCAGGGCAGCGTGTTCATCACGCCGTTGGCCATGGCCGCGACACCGGTCATCACCACCACGCTCATCTTCAGCCGCCGGTAGAGCGGCACCATCGCCGACACGGTGATCATGAAGGTGGTGGAGCCGTCGCCGTCGAGCGAGACGATCGCCGCGAGGATCGCGGTGCCGACCACCACCCGCATCGGGTCCGCCTTGCAGAACCGCAGGATCATCCGGACGATCGGGTCGAAGAGGCCGACGTCGATCATCACCCCGAAGTAGATGATGGCGAACATCAGCATGGCGGCCGTGGGTGCCAGCTCGCCGACGCCCTTGAGGACGTAGTCCCCGAGGTGGGCCCCCTTCCCGACAAGCACACAGAACAGCGCGGGGATGAGCACCAGGGCGCCCATCGGGGACATCTTCTTCATCATGATCAGGACAAGGAATGTCGCGATCATGACGAAGCCGAGGATGGTCAGCATAGTTTCGCTACCTCACGTTCGCCTTTGAACTCCCCCAGTTTTGGCGGTCGAGGTGACGTTAGGTGCGGCAACTTTCCGTTAACAAGGTCTTGACGCGCGAGCAATAAGCGCAAAACCCCAGGTCAGTGCTGTAGCGAGGGGGAAACGTGCACCGGGTGGCCATTGAGCACCGCCGTACCCGAGAGCGGATCCAGCCGTGAGCCGTCGAAGAGCTGGTTGACATTGACCCCGGGGCTGGCCCCGGCCACGGACAGCCGGACGCCGGTACGGGCGTGGCCCCAGCCGTGCGGCAGGCTCACCACTCCGGCCCGTACCGTGTCCGTCACCTCGACCGGCACCTCCAGCTCCCCGCCGTCGCCCTTGACCCGCGCCAGTCCGCCGTCGGCCAGGCCCAGCCGGGCGGCGTCCTCGGGGTGCATCTGGAGCGTGCAGCGGTTGGTGCCGCCCATCAGCGCCGGGACGTTGTGCATCCAACTGTTGTTGGAACGCAGATGGCGGCGGCCGACCAGGAGCAGCCCCGAGGGGCGGTCGGCCGACGACCGGCGCAGCCGCTCCACATCGGCGGCCAGCGGCTCCGGGCACAGCTCCACCGTGCCGCTGCGGGTCTTCAGCAGCCCGGGGACGCGCGGGCGCAGCGGCCCCAGGTCGATGCCGTGCGGATGGGCGAGCAGCTTCTCCAGGCTCAGCCCGTCGGGTTCGGCGCCGAACCCGTCGCCGTACGGGCCCAGCCGCAGCATCATGTCCAGCCGCCGCTCCGGGCCGTCCACCCCGGTCAGCCGCGCGGCCAGCTCGGCGGGCTCGCGTCCGTACACCGGGGACGCCGGGTCGGCGACCTCCTTGCCGAGCGTCCCCTCGATCGCCATCGCGTCCACCGCCGCCGGATCGGCGCCGGCGTGCCCGCTCACGCACAGCACCAGCCGCGCCAGGATGGCGCTCTCGCTCAGCCGGTCCGCCTCCAGCGGGATCACCGGGCGGGTGTAGCGGACCTGGTTGCGCACGGACAGGCTGTTGAAGGCGTAGTCGAAGTGGGGGCTGCGGCTGGGCGGGGGCGGGGGCAGCAGGACGTGGGCGTGGCGCGAGGTCTCGTTGAGGTACGGATCGACGCTGACCATGAAGTCGAGCCCGGCCAGCGCCCGGTCGAGGCGGTCGCCGTCCGGTGCGGAGAGCACGGGGTTGGCCGCGAGCGCCAGCACCGCCCGTATCCGCCCCTCGCCCGGGGTCTCGATCTCCTCGGCGAGCGCGACGGTCGGCAGTTCGCCCTTGGCCTCGGGGTATCCGCTGACCCGGCTGTGCCAGCGGCCGAGCGCGAACCCCTTCCCGGGCCGCGCCGGGCGCTCCCGCCGGCCCGTGGCGGCGAGCGGGAACATCATGCCGCCGGGCCGGTCGAGCTGTCCGATGAGCACGTTGACCACATCGACCAGCCAGCTCGTGAGGGTGCCGAACTCGACGGTGGTGGAGCCGATCCGCCCGTACACCACGCCCCTGGGCGCGGCGGCCAGCTCACGGGCGAGCGTGCGGATCTCCTCGGCGGGCACCTCGCACGCCTCGGCCACCGCCTCCGGCGGGAAGTCCGCGGCCAGCCGCCGCACCTCCGCCACCCCGCTGACGTGCTCGGCGAGCGGGCCCGGTGCCACCAGGTCCTCGGCGAACAGCACCTGCACCATGGCGAAGAGCAGCAGGGCGTCGGTGCCGGGCCGGATCGCCACATGGCGGTCGGCCAGCTTGGCGGTCCGGGTGCGCCGGGGGTCGACCACCACCAGCCGCCCGCCGCGCCGCCGCAGCGCCCGCAGCCGCCCGGGGAAGTCGGGGGCGGTGCACAGACTGCCGTTCGAGTCCAGCGGGTTGGCGCCGAGCATCAGCAGATGGTCCGTACGGTCCAGATCGGGCACCGGAATGGCGTTGGCGTCGCCGTACAGCAGCCCGCTGGAGACATGCTTGGGCATCTGGTCGAGGGTGCTGGCGCTGAAGACGTTACGGCTGCGCAGCGCGCCGAGCAGCAACTGCGGATAGAGCCCTCCGGCCACGGTGTGCACATTGGGGTTGCCGAGCACCACCCCCACGGCCTGCGGTCCGTGCTCGCCCAGCAGCGGGGCCAGCCCCTCCCGCACGGCGGCGAACGCCTCGTCCCAACTGGCCTCCTCGAGGCGCCCGGCGCGGCGCACCAGGGGGCGCCGCAGCCGGTCGGGGTCGGCGTCGAGCTCGCCGATCGCGGCGCCCTTGGGGCAGATGAAGCCACGGCTGAAGACGTCCTCACGATCACCGCGCGCCCCGGTCACCCTCCCCTCGTCGATGGTGAGGGTCAGCCCGCAGGTGGCCTCGCAGAGCGGGCAGATACGCAGGGCAGTGCTCATCGGTCTCTCCCAGGGACGGCGGCGAGGCCGCGATGACGCGCCGGACCCGGTCACCATACCGACTGGTAGGCATGTCGGGGAGGTGTCGACGGGAAGTACCGAGGAGGGGCGGGAAATGCCGATGGGCGGGAAGTCCCGATGAAGCCCCGGCTCAGTCCAGGACCCGGGCCAGATAGGCGCGCAGCAGCTCCTTCGTCTCCGCCACGATCGCCGGATCGCCCTCCGGGTCCACCCGGAACGCCAGCCGCAGCAGCGCGTCCGCCGTCTCGACCGCGACCAGGAAGGACACCCGCAGCCGCTCCTCGGCCGCCTCGTCCCCGCCGTTGTCACCGACCCCGCCGGGGGCGCCGCTCGCGAGCCGGTCGGTGAGCAGCATCCGCAGCCGGTCGGCGACCAGATGGTTGGGCTGCCGCGGCTGCGCGGTGGCCGGGACCGGATTCCCGAACTCGACGAGCGCGAACCCGGGCGCCCCGCGCTTCATCGCCAGATACTCGTCGACGACGACGTCCATCGCCTCCCGCCAGCCGCCACCCCCGTCCGGCCCGGCGTCCGACCCGGGCTCCGACGCGGCCAGCCGCCGGGCGATCCGCGCCGCGTACTCGTCCAGATTGCGGTGGGCCAGCGCCTCGGCCATCGCCCGCTTGTTGGAGAAGAAGCGGTAGACCGAGCCGATGGGGACATTGGCGCGCTCGGCGACGGCCCGGGTGCTCAGCTCTTCGTAGCTGATCTCGTCGAGCAGCTCGGCACACGCGTCGAGAATCCGGCCGAGGCGCTCGGCGCTGCGGCGTTGGACCGGCTGGCGGCGGAGGGGCGATATGGGCACGCCCCTATCCTGCCCGATCATTGACGCACCCGGGTTTCGATTCCTATCGTCTGACATAGGAATCAGGCGGTGCGGCGGAGCGGTGGGAGCGCGCGATGGGCGATGGCACGGGCATCGAGCAGGGGATCGAGCAGGCGCGGAAGACGGCCGAAGGGCTGGAGTACGCCTCCGGCTTCGGCAACGAACACAGCAGCGAGGCCGTGCCCGGCGCACTGCCCATCGGCCGCAACTCCCCCCAGCGCGCCCCTCTCGGGCTCTACGCGGAGCAGCTCAGCGGCACCGCGTTCACCGAGCCGCGCGCCACCAACCGGCGCTCCTGGCTGTACCGCATCCGGCCGTCCGCCGCGCATCCGCCGTTCACCCGGATCGCGGGCGGCGCGCTGCGCGGCGCGCCCTTCACCGAGGCCGTGCCCGACCCCAACCGGCTGCGCTGGGATCCGCTGCCGGAGCCGCCGGAGGGCACCGACTTCCTCAGCGGGCTGTGGACGCTGGGCGGCAACGGCGACGCCACCCAGCGCGCGGGAATGGCCATCCACCTCTACGCCGCCAACGCGCCCATGACCGACCGGGTGTTCGGCGACGCGGACGGCGAGCTGCTGATCGTCCCCGAGCGGGGCGGGCTGCTGCTGCGCACCGAGTTCGGCCTGCTGCGCGCCGAGCCGGGGCATGTCGCGCTGATCCCGCGCGGGGTGCGGTTCCGGGTGGAGCCGCTGGAGCCGTCCGTGCGCGGCTATGTGTGCGAGAACTACGGCCGCCCCTTCACGCTGCCCGACCTCGGCCCGATCGGCGCCAACGGGCTGGCGAACCCCCGCGACTTCCTCGCCCCGGTCGCCGCGTACGAGGACGTGGAGCGCCCGGTGGAGGTGGTCAACAAGTTCTGCGGCAACCTGTGGGCCGCCACGTACGACCACTCGCCGCTGGACGTGGTCGCCTGGCACGGCAACCATGTGCCGTACGTGTACGACCTGCGCCGGTTCAATGTGCTCGGCACCATCAGCTACGACCACCCGGACCCCTCCATCTTCACGGTGCTCACCTCGCCCTCCGACACCCCCGGGCTCGCGGGCGTGGACTTCGTGGTCTTCGCCCCGCGCTGGCTGGTCGGGGAGGACACCTTCCGGCCGCCGTACTTCCACCGCAATGTGATGAGCGAGTACATGGGGCTGATCGAGGGCGCGTACGACGCGAAGACCGGCGGCGCGGGGGGCTTCGTACCGGGCGGTGGCTCGCTGCACAACATGATGTCCGCGCACGGCCCGGACCATGAGACCTTCGAACGGGCGAGCGCGGCCGAGCTGGCGCCGCACCGGCTGGACGACGGGCTGGCCTTCATGTTCGAGACCCGCTGGCCGGTCACGGCCACCCGGCAGGCGCTGGAGGCGGACCATCTCCAGGGGCGCTATGACGACGTATGGCAGGGTCTGGAACGCCATTTCCGCCCCTGACCGCCGCCGTTGACGCGGTTGGACATCGCCGTTCAACGGCGTCGCAGGCCGCCGTCGACCGCCACCGTGCGGCCGCTGCCGTGACTCGTGACCGGAGACCGCGTGACCACCTTCGCCCCCGACTCCCTCGCCCTCAACCGCAAATTGCCGCTCTGGTACCAGGTCTCGCAGTCGCTGCGGGCCTCGATACTCGGGCGGGCCCCGCACGATCCGCTCCGGCTGCCGACCGAGGACCGGCTCGCCGAGCACTACGGGGTCAGCGTGCTCACCATGCGGCAGGCGCTCAAGGAGCTGGAGACGGAGGGGCTCATCAGCCGCCACCGCCGCCGCGGCACCTTCATCGAGCCGAGCGCGCGGCGCGCCGCGCCGGTGCGGCTGCTGGGGTCGGTGGACGCGATCGTGGCCCAGCAGTCGGGTGAGCGGACGACGGTGCTGGAGCACGGCCCGGCGCCGGTGCCGGCGGAGCTCGCCGAGTACTTCCCCGGCCTGGACGAGACGACCGCCTACCGCCGACTGCGCCGCGACGGCCACAGCGGCGAGCCCACCAACTGGGCGGAGAACCTCGTCCACCCCGAGCTGGCCGACCGCATCGACCTCGCGGACCTCGCCCGGTGGCCGATGACGAAGGTGCTGCGGGACGCGGTGGGGGTGCGGATCAGCCGGATCACGGACACGGTGGAGGCCCGCCTCGCCGACCCCGAGACCTCCCGCCTGCTGCAGGTCCCGCTGCTCAGCCCGATCCTGCACTACACGGGCGTGACCTACGACGAGAGCGGCCGCGTGGTGGACGTGGCCCGCATCCACTACCGGGGCGACCGCTTCTCCTTCTCGGTCACGGTCGAGGCGGACTAGACGCCTCCGAATCCAGCCCCTCCGGCCTTCCAGCCCCTCCGGCGTTTGAGGAGCGGAGCCCACTCCAGCCCCTCCGGCGTTTCAGGAGCGGGGTCCGGGGCGCAGCCCACTCCAGCCCCTCCGGCGTTTGAGGAGCGGGGTCCGGGGCGGAGCCCCGGCGGGGGCCGGGGCCGGGCCCCGGTTGCGGGAAGGGGCGGGGAGGGGAAAAATCCGCCGGACACCTCCGCCGGGCCGCACGCTCCCACGTGCCGTGCCCACGCACGCCCCGCCCGCGCGCAGACGCGCCATCGCGGCGGGCGGCCCCCTGAAGCACCGGGCCAGGATCGATAGCATGCCGAGCGTGGGAGAACGTGAGGCGCCGCTGCTGCGGGATCTGATGCCGTGGGCCGTACGGCCACTGCGGCTCGGCCGGGCCTGGGTCATGGCGCCGGACGCCGCCCCGCTCCAGGCGCGCTGGGAGCGGCTGACGGGGGCCGGGGACGAGGCCGGGCGGGCCGCGCTGTTCCGGCCGACCCGCGCCCGTACGCTGCACAGCTCCGTACCGCAGTTGCCCGGCCAGCCCACCTCCACCGCCCGGCTGGCACGCGAGGACGGGCCGTGTCCCGAGCCGGTGCGGATCGCGCACGGGCCCTTCGACCAGCTCTGGCTGATACCTGATCACCGACTGCTCGACGCCGCCCGCCCCGAGCTGTGGCGGGTGGCGGACGACCGGCAGATCCATGTCATCGAGGCCGCCGGACCGGACCCGGACCCGGTGCTCGGCTTCTCCGCGCTGCTGCCGGACGGCCACTCCCCCGCGGGCCGCCCCGGCCGTATCCGTCCGCTCTACCGCCGCCCCGGCGGGCAGGAGCCCAATCTCGCGCCGGGGCTGCTGGACCACCTCGCCACGCGGCTCGGCCGCCCGGTGGCCGCCGAGGATTTCCTCGGCTGGACCGCCGCCACGGCGCGCGGCGCCCCATGCGCCGTACCCCTGACCGCCGACCCCGAGCTGTGGGAGTCGGGCGTGGAGCTGGGCCGCCGTGCGCTCTGGCTCCATACGCGCGGGGCGCACAGTGGCGAACGCCCGCGCATGCCAGGGGGCCAGCGCCCCTACGTTCGTGCCGCGCTTCCGTCGAGCGGACTGCCGGACTCCCTGGACTACGACCCGGACGAGGAGGCCCTGCTGCTGGGCGAGGGCCGTATCTCGCCGGTGCCACGGGCGGCATGGGAGTTCCAGGCGGGCGGGGTGCGGGTACTGGAGACGTGGTTCGAGCAGCGCACCGCCGCGCGGGAGCCGGGCACGCTGGAGGCGATCGGCCCGGCGGGCTGGCCGCCCGCGTGGACCTCGGAGCTGCTGGAGCTGATCACCGTGCTGGCGCTGCTCGCCGAGCTGCGCCCGGAGCTGCGGGCCCTCGCCGACCGGCTGGCGGACGGCACGCTGATCGACGCGGCGGAGCTGCGGGAGGCGGGGGTACTGCCGGTGCCCGGAGCGGCCCGGCGCCCGGCGTCCGTACTGGACCACCATGAGGAGGGCCCGGAGGGGCAGTTCGCCCTCCTCTGAGCCCGCCTGCCAGAGCTAGGGTCTGGCTGCTCCGGGCCTGCTTTCTCCGGGCCCGCCCGCTCTCGGGCCACCTCTCCCGCTACATACGGAAGGCGCGCCCGTCTCCGGACGCGCCTCCCACTGTCCATGACCGTACGGCCGGCCGGACCTCTCGTCGGCATCCCACAGCGACAGCGGCGTGGGGTGGACCACAGCACGGACTCACCGGCTGGAGCGAACCGGTTGACCCCGTGCCTGCCCGGGATGGCGAACGAAGACGCCTACGGGCCGGCCGGGTCAGCCGTGGTTGCCGAACAACGTGCGGCGCAACCGGCGCAGCGGCGCGAACAGCGACACCCGCGCACCCCGGCTGTTCTTCGCGCGCGTGCGGTCGCGTGCGGTCAGCTCCTGCATCAGCACCGTCGCACCCTCCGCTTCCCGCTGGGGGACGGCAGGGCCGCCCATCACCGCGAGATGGCGCTCGAGCCGCGCGCTGGACGCACCGCTTCCGCAATTGATCGCAGGCACTCGTGGCCTGCTCCGTACCGTTATCTGCTCCATGACACTCCCCACCCGTACGAGGGCACCCGCCCCGGGCAGAGTAACCCTACCTCCCCGAGCCGTCACCCACGCATCCCATGTTCCGGATTCACCACCGAGTCAAGGGTGTTGACGATACCTATCACGCGCAAACAAATTCCCGGGCCGACCAATCCATCCGTTCGCCAGGCCCGAATAGCCGCTTGAAGGACTGCTCCGACAAGCGTGCGAAGGACCAACAGGATGACCGCAATCACCAAGAGCTTGGCCGCGCTGGTCAGCTGTGCACTGGCCGCCGGCGGGCTCACGGCCGCCGGTGTGGCCGTACTGCAGCCCGGGACGGCGCAGGCTTCGAGCCACCGCGAGGCGCCGCTGATCTCCGGTCAGCCGGAGTACGACGCCACGGACGTCTACGCGTTCGTCAGCCCGGACAAGCCGGACACGACCACCATGGTCGTCAACGCGCTGCCGTTCCAGGACCCGGCGGGCGGGCCCAACTTCTACAAGTTCGCCCATGACGCCCGCTACGACCTGCATGTCGACAACAATGGCGACGGCCAGGGCGATCTGCTGTTCCGGTGGACCTTCAAGGACCACGTCAAGAACGGCGACACGTTCCTCTACAACACCGGCCCGGTCAACTCGCTCGAGGACGCGACCCTCAACTTCACCCAGACCTACGACCTCGAAGTCATCAAGCTGAAGCATCAGAAGGCCGTCGCCCGCGCCAAGCTCGGCAGCGATCTGCCGGTCGCCCCGTCGAACGTCGGCAAGGCGTCCATGCCCGACTACCAGAAGCTCCGCGACCAGGCGGTGCGGAAGATCGGCTACAGCGGGGGCTCGACCGCCTTCGCCGGTCAGTCCGACGACCCGTTCTTCGCCGATCTGCGCGTCTTCGACCTGCTGTACGGCGGCGACATGTCCGAGGTCGGCAACGACACCCTCAAGGGCTACAACGTCCAGTCGATGTCCCTTCAGGTGCCGACATCGGCGCTGACCGAGTCCAAGGACCAGCCGGTGATCGGCGTATGGGCCACCACCCACCGCCAGACGTCCGACGGCGACTGGACGCAGGTCTCCCGGCTCGGCAGCCCGCTGGTCAACGAGGTGGTCATCCCGCGCAAGGACAAGGACAAGTTCAACGCCTCCGCGCCGTGGGACGACGGGCAGTTCCTGAAGTTCGTCCAGGAACCCGAACTCCCCAAGCTGGTCGAGCAGATCTACAAGATCAAGGCGCCGGACACCCCGCGTGACGACCTGGTGCAGGCGTTCCTCACCGGTGTGCCCAAGCTCAACCAGCCGCCGAACGTCCGCCCGGCCGAGGAGCTCCGGCTCAACACCTCCATCCCGCCCACGGGCAGCCCCAAGCGGCTGGGTGTCCTGGACGGTGACAACGCGGGCTTCCCCAACGGCCGCAGGCTCTCCGACGACGTCCTGGACATCGCGCTGCAGGCCATGGAGGGCGAGCTGCTCGGCAAGAAGAACGACCTGGGCGACGCGGTGGACGAGAACGACCAGAAGTTCGGCGGCTCCTTCCCGTATCTGGCGCTGCCCAGCTCCGGTTCGGACGCCAAGGCCGTCCAGAAGAGCGCCGGGCAGTCGCTGCTGAACGGCGGTTCGGGCATCGGCTCCTCCTCCGACGACAACATGGTGCTGGCCGGGTCCGCGGCGGCCGGTGGCGGGGCCGTGCTGCTGCTGGGCCTCGGATTCCTCTGGATGCGGTCGCGCCGGCGGGCTCCCCGCATGCGCCGGCACTGAACCACCGGCGCGCACTGAACCACGGGCGCCCTCGGGCCCGTATCACCGGGCGCGGCCCCGCCGACACCCGCGCGGCGGCCGCGCCCACGCCCGCCCCCTTCCTCTCGGCCTCCGTTGGCCCCTCACCCTCCGTTCGCCCGTCCCTTCCATCCGCCCGTCCCACCGCGGGTTCGTGCTCATGCGAAAGGCAGCTCTCACCATGGCTCTTCGGCCATTCCTTCCCCATACGGCCCGGACCGCGGCCGTGGTGTTCGCGCTCGCGGCCGGGCTGACCGCCACTTCGGTCGTGATCGGCGCCTCGGACGGGTCGGGCGGGTCGGGCGGGTCCGGCGGCGGCCAGGACGCCGCCCGCGGGGTGCGCCCGGCCGCCGCGCGCTACGAGCAGCTCAGCGGCGACGGCCTGGCCCGGCAGATCGGCGCCATGCAGACCCATCTGCGCGGCGAGCCGAAGGACGCGGAGAGCTGGGCCGGGCTCGGCTCGGCCTATGTCGAACAGGCCAGGACCAGCGGCGACCCCACCCGCTATCCGCAGGCGGAGAAGGCGTTCGCCCGGTCCCTGTCCCTCCAGCCGCGCGACAACGACGTGGCGCTCGCCGGGCGCGCCTCGCTCGCCGCCGCCCGCCATGACTTCCGGGGCGCGCTGCGCGACGCCGACCAGGCCCTGAAGGTGAACTCCTACAGCCAGGGGGCGCTGGCCGTCCGGGTGGACGCCCTCGTCGAGCTGGGCCGCTACCAGGACGCGTACAAGGCCGCCAAGAAGGCCGACTCGCTGCGCCCCGGCATCCCCGTCTTCACCCGCCTCGGCTACGTCCTCGAGCTGCGCGGCGACCCGGCCGGGGCGCGCCGGGTGCTGCTGCGCGCGCAGGACTCCGCGACCTCGCCCAGCGATATCGCCTACGTCTCGGCGGCGCTCGGCCAACTCGCCTGGAACCAGGGCGAGTACGACACCGCGCGGCGCGCCTACTCCACCGCGCTGCGCGCCGTGCCCGGCTATCTCCCGGCGCTGGAGGGCCGCGGCCGCACCTCGGTCGCGGACGGCCGCCAGAAGGCGGGGATCCGCGATCTGGAGGCGGTCGTACGGCGCTATCCGCTGCCCGCGGAGCTCGCGGCGCTGGGCGAGGCGTACGAGGCGCGGGGCGACCGCTCCCTGGCGCGCCGGCAGTACTCGGTGGTCGGCACCTGGATCACGCTCGCACGGGCCAACGGTGTGGCGACCGACCTGGACAGCGCGCTGGTGGCGGCCGACCACGGCGAGGTGAAGGAGGCGCTGGAGGCGGCCCGCGCCGAGTGGGACCGGCGGCGGACCGTGCACACCGCCGACGCGCTGGCCTGGGCCCTGCACCGCAACGGCGAGGACGAGAAGGCCCGGGAGTACGCCGAGCGCGCCGCGGGGCCCGGCTTCCGCAACGCGGCGTTCCTCTACCACCGGGGCGTCATCGAGAAGTCCCTCGGCGACGACAAGGCGGCGCGCCGCCACCTGAAGGCAGCGCTCGACCTCAACCCGGGCTTCTCCCCGACCGGCGCGCGGGCGGCGAAGGCGGCGCTGAAGGCGCTGGGGGGTGCCCGATGACCTTTCCGCACCCCGCCCCGTCCCGAGCCGGGGACCGGCCCCCGGCCCCCGGCGAAACCCGGAGCACGCCCCCGAAGCGGCGCACCCGTTGGCGGCTGACGGCGGCCGGTGTGCTGATGGCGGCCGTCGCGCTGGTGGTACTCCCCACCGGCAGCGCCGAGGCGCACCCGCTCGGCAACTTCACCGTCAACCGTTACGACGGGCTGGTGGTCACCCCCGGGACGCTGCGGGTCGACCATGTCGAGGACCTCGCCGAGATCCCCTCCGCGCAGGCGAAGCCGGAGATCGACCGTGACGGCGACGACACGCTGTCCGGGCGGGAGTTGGGCGCATGGGCGGCGCGGCGGTGCGCGAGCGCGGCGGAGGGGGCGCGGCTGACCGTCGACGGGCGCCGGGTGCCCGTACGCGACGGGCGCGCCCAGGCGCGCCGGCGCCCCGGCCAGGCCGGGCTGCCGACGCTGCGGGTGGAGTGCGGGCTGACGGCCGCCCTGGGGCACGCCGAACGGGCGAAGGTCGCGTATCGCCCACAGGACATCGGTACGGGCCCCGGCTGGCGGGAGGTGACGGCCCAGGGCGACCGTATGACGCTCACCGACGCCGACGCCCCCAAGACCTCGGCCTCCCACCGGCTCACCCGCTATCCGGCGGGGCAGCTCTCCTCGCCGCCCGATCAGCGGTCGGCCGCGCTGCGCGTCACAGCGGGCGGCCCCGCGCTCGCCGCCACGGTGGAGTCCGGCCGGGACGACGCGATCGGCTCGTCGGTGCTGCCGCGCGGTGCGGACCGCTGGACGCAGGCGCTCACCTCCATGGTGGCGCGCCATGACATCACCCTCGGCTTCGCCCTTACGGCCTTCGCCACCGCCGTACTGCTGGGCGCGATGCACGCCCTGGCCCCCGGCCACGGCAAGACGATGATGGCGGCGGCGGCCGCGGCGGGCGGGCGCAGCGCGCTGCGCGATGTGCTGGCGCTGGGCGCGTCGGTGACGGTCACGCACACCTTGGGGGTGTTCGCGCTGGGGCTGCTGGTCACGGCGGGTTCGGCGGCGGCCCCGTCGGTGATCTCATGGCTGGGCATCGCGAGCGGCGTACTGGTGGCGGTGGCCGGGGCGGGGCTGCTGCGCAAGGCGCTGCGCCGCCACCGGCAGGCGCGCGCCCAGCACCACGGCCACGATCACGGTCATGACCACGCGCACGGCCATGCACACGGCGATGCACACGACCACGACCACGACCACGCACACGGTCACGCGCATACGCACGCGCATGACCACGGCGACGGTCACACCCACACCCATGAGGTGCGGCCCACTCTGCGCGGCACGCTGCTGCTCGGCTTCGCCGGGGGCATGGTGCCCAGCCCCTCCGCCGTCATCGTGCTCGTCGGCGCGGCCGCGCTGGGCCAGGCGTGGTTCGGCTTCGTCCTGGTGGTGGCGTACGGGATCGGGCTGGCGCTGACGCTCACGCTGGCCGGGTTCGCCGCGGTGCGCCTGGGCGTGCGGGCCACGGAGCGGCTGGCGGCCCGTAAGGCGTCGGGGGGCCGGATCGACCGGCTGCTGGGGGCGGTGCGCCGCGCCTCGCCCGTCGGAACCGCCGCCGTGGTGCTCGCGCTGGGGTGTGGACTGGTGCTGAGGGGGGCGGCGACCACGCTCGGCTGAGGTGGACCCGGCCCGAGCCGCCCGGTGACCACAGCGTGCGAGGAGGCCCCGACGTCCGGGGCCTCCTCTTCTGCGGGTGGTGGCGGGCGACGGTCAGGCGGCCGAGCTGAAGACCGGGAGGTAGCCACCGGACTGGCCGGCGGGGGTGGGGTGGTAGGACTCGTCGATGGGGAAGGTGACGCTGTTCAGCCAGGCGTCGCCGGAGCAGATCTCATGTCCGGTGAAGGTCGTGGTGACGTCGCCGAAGCTGAAGCCGTGGTCGGCGGCGCGCTTGGCGGTGACGGAGTTGAGCAGATCGGCACCGCTGTTGATCGCGGCGCGCTCGGTCTCGCTGAGCCCCACGATGCAGGAGCCGCTCAGCTTGTAGAACCGCGGGTAGCCGAGGACGACGACATGCGCGGAGGGGGCCTTGGCGCTGATGGCGTTGTAGACCTGGTCCAGCTTGCCGGGCAGGGTGTTCTGGACGAACGTCTTGGCGCTGTTGACCGCGTTGATGCAGGTGGACTCGGACTGCAGAGCGCAGGTGGTCATGATGTCGGCGAAGCCGGCGTCGTTGCCGCCGATGGAGATGGAGACGAGACCGGTGCCGGAGCCCAGCGGGCCGAGCTGGTTGTTCAGCACATCGCCGGTCTTGGCGCCGGAGCAGGCGGCGAAGTTGAAGCTCGAGGGGGCGTGCGCGGCGGCCCAGAGCGCGGGGTACGCCTTGCTGCTGCGCTTACAACTGCCGCTGGAGCTGTCGTAGCTGCCCGAGCCGAGGCCGGATGAGTAGGAGTCGCCCAGCGCCACATAGGCGGGGCCCGCGCTGTTCTCGGTGGCATGGGCTGCGCCGGCCCCGGTGAGGGCGAGGACGGCACCGACGACGAACGCACCCATCGTCGCCGTGAGTCTGGACAGTTTCATTCGATCTCCCTAGCAGGATCACTGCTGTGCCGATATGAGGCGCGATGGCCCGAAAAAATGGCAATCGCGTTCGAAACCGTCAGTCACGCCGCCGGGGATGGATTTCAGCGGTGTGACATGGATATGTCATCCCGCAGAAACGGCCGATCTATGCGGGTAGTTGGCAAAAATCTTTCGATACGCGGCCGATACGTCCATAGGTCGGACGGAATACGGATGAGTCACCACGCCCCCGCCCGAACTCTCCCGGCGTACGACCGGCGCACAGGGCGCGACCAGCCCTGATGGGCGCTCAACCCCTGCGCCCGCCATGGACCGTTCGCACACTTTCTCCGTCTTGACGGCATCCGTCGGCTGCGCGACATTGAAGCCCGGCATCCGGCGCTTCGGGGGGCAAAGACGCCAATGCACACCATCACTGACAAGAGACCGCCGGACGGGGATTCACTGCCGGTGATCGCGGGCGCCGCGGTCGGCATCGCGGCCATCGGCGCGGCACTCGCGCTGGCCGACGTCCACTCACCGCTGCGGGCGCCGTTCACGCTGTTCTTCCTGCTCGCCGCGCCCGCGCTGGCCATCGGCAGCGCACTGCGCGGGCTGGACGCGCTGATCCGCCCGGTGCTGGCGGTGGCGGGCGCACTCGCGCTGGATCTGCTGGTGGCGCAGGCGATGCTCGCGCTGCGGCTGTGGTCGGCGCGCGGCGGGGTGGCGGCGGTCGGGGTCCTGAGTCTGCTGATCCTGGTGCCGGCGCTGCTCACCCGCCTCACGCGGCGACAACGTATGACCCAGAGTCAGGAATAGATACGTGGAGATCGGTGTGTACCGCCCGGGGGAGCTGACCGCGGCCGACCGGGCGGTGTGGACGGCCATGCAGTCACAGGCGCATCTGCTGGGCGCGCCGGAGCTGGCGAACCCCTTTCTGTCATCCGAGTTCACGCTGGCCGTCGGCCACTGCAGACGCGGGGTGCGGATCGCGGTGGTCCGCGAGGAGGGGGAACCGGTGGCCTTCTTCCCCTTTCAGCGGACCCGGCTCGGGGTGGGGCGGGCGATCGGTCTCGGCCTCTCGGACGCCCAGGGCCTGGTGCACCGGCCCGGGTTCCAGTGGGACGCCCGGGAGCTGCTGCGCGCATGCTCCCTGGCCGTCTGGGAGTTCGACCATCTGGTGGAGGGGCAGAAGCCGTTCGCGGTGGGGGCCCGTGGTTCCTTCCCCTCCCCCGTGATCGATGTGGAGCGGGGCTATGAGGCGTATCTGGCCCGGCTGCGCGACCGGTCGCCGAGGTTCACCCGCACCACGCTGGCCAAGGAGCGCAAGCTGGGCCGGGACGTGGGCGAGGTGCGCTATGTGCACGACGAGCGCGATCCGGCCGTGCTGCGCACCCTGATCGGCTGGAAGTCCGCGCAGTACCGCAGGACCGGGCGCAGCGACCGGTTCGCCCGGCCGTGGATCATCCGGCTGGTGGAGCAGCTCTTCCACACCCGCGGCGCCTCCTGCCAGGGGCTGCTGTCGGTGCTGTACGCGGGCGGCCGGCCGGTCGCCGCGCACTTCGGGCTGTGCTCGGAGCGGGTGCTCGCCTGCTGGTTTCCGGCCTACGACCCGGCATTTGCCAAATACTCGCCCGGACTTGTGCTGCATCTGCGCATGGCGGAAGGGGCCGCCGCGCAGGGTGTGGACTATCTCGATCTCGGGCGCGGTGAGAAGGAATACAAGGACTCCCTGAAAACACGCGATCTCAGCGTGTCGGAGGGGTGGGTGACGCGCCGCCATCCGGTGGCGCTCGGTCACCGGGCACGGCGCGCCCCGGTGCGCGCACTGCGCAATACCGTGGTTTCCCGGCCGGAGTTCTTCGGGCCGGCCGACCGGGTACTCAAAGGTATGGGCAGCCTTCGGAAAAGGAACCCACAAGGCTGACGAACAAAATTACCAAGGGGGGTGTAGCCGCAACCGGCTTGCCATACGGTTTGCGACGTCAATACCGTCGTACTTTCACCCGTGTCGGGACCATCATCACAGGCGGCTCCAGGGGAGGGGCTTCATAGCGTCGCGATGGTTCTCGGGGCGGGAAACGCGGTAGGGGGGTGCCGCGTCCGGCTGTCCTGATCCTTTTGGGATGCGCCGTGCACGCGGGCCGCGAGGCCAGTAACACCAGCCAGCTTGCCTTGCCTTGGCCGGCAGTCCATGCCGTCATGCGCGGGTGAGAACCCCCCTTTCGAACCGGATACATCAAAGGACCGTCCGTGGGGCGGACGGTCCACCGGACGAGAGGGAAAACAGACTCATGAGCTCCTTTGTGCGCCCGGCCGCGCCGGAAATCGATCCGGCGGCCCGTACACATCCGTACCGCCCGGTGTCCTCTCATCTCGCGATTGCGCCACCGGTGAGCGTCGTGATTCCGGCGATGAACGAGGCCGAGAATCTTCCGTACGTTTTCAAAACGCTTCCCGACTGGATCCATGAAGTGGTCCTGGTCGACGGCAATTCCACCGACGACACGGTCCGGGTGGCCCGGGAACTGTGGCCCGAGGTGAAAGTCGTATCGCAGTCCGGCAAGGGCAAGGGGGATGCGCTCAGCGCCGGATTCGCCGCCTGCACCGGCGACATCGTGGTGATGATCGACGCTGATGGGTCCGCCGATGGATCGGAGATCGTCAGCTATGTGTCGGCGCTGGTCTCGGGCGCGGATTTCGCCAAGGGTTCGCGCTTCGCCAACGGCGGCGGCACGGACGACATGACGACGATCCGCAGGCTCGGCAATCGCGCGCTCACCTCGATCGTCAACCGCAAGTTCGGCGCCCGCTACACCGATCTCTGCTACGGCTACAACGCCTTCTGGCGCCACTGCCTCGACGAGATCGCGCTGGACTGCGCCGGGTTCGAGGTGGAGACGCTGATGAACATCCGGGTGGTCAAGGCCGGGCTGCGGGTCCAGGAGATCCCCAGCCATGAGTACGAGCGCATCCACGGCGCCAGCAATCTGCGGGCCGTCCGCGACGGGCTGCGGGTGCTGAAGGTGATCCTGCGCGAGCGCGGCGCCCGGCGCCCGCGCCGCCCCGCGGTGGCGCCCGCGGCGGTCCGGGGGGAGGCGTCTTGACGGTTCGCCCGGCTCCGGGGCCGCCGGTGCGGATCTCCGTGGTGATCTGCGTCTACACCGAGGACCGCTGGGGCGACATCCTCGCCGCGGTGGACTCGGTGCGGGCCCAGTCGCTGCCCGCCCACGAGACGCTCCTGGTGGTGGACCACAACGCCGGCCTGCTGCGGCGGCTGACGGACCACTACACGGACCACCACGGGGACGGCGGGGCGCGCCCGGATCCCGAAACGGCGGCGGATACGGGTCAGGGGGTGCGGGTGCTCGCCAACGCGGGCCCCCGCGGCCTGTCCGCCGGCCGTAACACCGGGATCGCTGCCTCGCACGGCGAGGTGATCGCCTTCCTCGACGACGACGCGGTCGCCGAACGGGACTGGCTGCACCACTTCGCCGCCGCGTACACCGATCCGCGGGTCATGGCGGTCGGCGGGCGCACCGTCCCGGTGTGGGCGTCGCGCCGCCGTCCGGTCTGGTTCCCCGAGGAGTTCGACTGGGTGGTGGGCTGCACCTACCTCGGGCTGCCGCCGGGGCGGGTGCGGGTGCGCAACGTCCTGGGCGGGAACGCCTCGTTCCGCAGGGAGGCGTTCGACGCCGCCGGGGGCTTCGCGAGCGGTATCGGCCGGGACGGCGACAAACGGCCGCTGGGCTGTGAGGAGACCGAGCTGTGCATCCGGCTGGCCCGCGCCCGGCCGGACGCGCTGCTGCTGATCGACGACCGCGCGGTGATCCACCACAAGGTGCCCGCCGCCCGGGAGCGGTTCGCCTACTTCCGGTCGCGGGCGTACGCCGAGGGCCTCTCCAAGGCCCTGGTGACGCGCAGCGTGGGCGCCCAGGCGGGCCTTTCGACCGAGCGCCGCTACACCACCCGGGTACTGCCCGCGGGCATCGCCCGCGGGCTGCGGGACGCGCTGCTCGGCCGGGCGGGCGGCGCCGGGCGGGCGGGCGGCGCCGGGCGGGCGGGCGGCGCCGGGCGGGCGGGCGGCGCCGGGCGGGCGGGCGCGATCGTGGCGGGCGTCGCGGCGGCGGCGAGGCGGCTATGCGGTGGGCACCGCCCGCGCCCGCCGCGGCGGCCCCCGCTTCAGCATCGCCACCCTCCCGGAACGCCCGCCCCTGCCGGGCGGGCAGCCGGACGACGGCCGCGCGGCGGGGCTGGGTCGCGAGGCGGAACCGGGCCGCGGGGCGGGGCACGAGGCGCGACGGGACCGCGAGGCAGGGCAGGACGGCGGGACGGGACGGGACCGCGAGGCGGGACTGGGCCCCGAGGCCGGACAGGGCCCCGAGGCCGGACGGGAGGGGGCGGCATGAGCGGCGCGAACCCAGGCCCGGCGCCGATCGACAACTCCGGCCCGGTGCCGAACGCAAACCCCGGCCCGGTGCCGAACGCAAACCCCGACCCGATACCGAACGCACACCCCGACCCGATGCCGAGCGACAACTCCGACCCGGTACCGAACGCACACCCCGACCCGATGCCGAACGGCAACCCCGACCCGATACCGAACGCACACCCCGGCCCGATGCCGAACGGCAACCCCGACCCGGTACCGAACGCACACCCCGACCCGGTACCGAACGCACACCCCGACCCGGTACCGAACGCACACCCCGACCCGATGCCGAACGGCAACCCCGACCCGGTACCGAACGCACACCCCGACCCGATGCCGAGCGACAACTCCGACCCGATGCGGAACGCACACCCCGGCCCGGTGCCGACCGCAAACCGCGGCCCGGTGCCGACCGCAAACCGCGGCCGCGGCTCCGTGCCGATCCTGATGTATCACGCCGTGGCCAACGCCCCCGCGCGGGCCACCCGTGGGCTGTCCGTCACGCCGGGCGCGTTCGCCGAGCAGATGGCTCTGCTCGGCGAGCGCGGCTTCACCCCGGTCAGTTGCGCACGGCTGGCCGACGCCTGGCGCGGCGGCACCGCGCTGCCGCCCAGCCCCGTGGTGGTCACCTTCGACGACGGCTACGAGGGCGTGCACCGTCACGCCCTCCCCGTCCTCGCCCACCACGGCTTCGAGGCCACGCTCTTCGCGGCCACGGGCTGGCTGCGCGGCCCGCTCCAGGCGGCCGGCGCCCTGGACCTGATGCTCGACTGGGGCCAGGTGCGCGAGTTGGCCGGCGCGGGGGTGGAGATCGGCGCGCACAGCCACACCCACCCCCAACTGGATCAGCTCTCCGATGCCCGGCTGTGGTTCGAGGTGGCCCACTGCCGGGATCTGCTCACCGCCGAACTCGGCCGTCCACCCGTGTCGTTCGCCTATCCCTACGGCTACTCCAGCCGCCGGGTGCGCCGGGTGGTGCGCTCGGCCGGGTTCGGGGTGTCCCTCGCGGTGGGCAACGCACTGGCGGCGCGCGGCCAGGGCCCGTACGCACTGCGCCGGGTCACGGTGCGGCGCACCACCCGGATCGAGGAGTTCGAGCGGCTGGTGTCCGGGCGGGCGATCGGCCGCGGCTTCGCCGGGGACCGGGCCCTCACCAAGGGATACGCCATGGTCCGCAGATCCCGTCAGCTCTCACGACAGGTACTACGGAAGGTGACGTGAGCCCGTTGTCCGACACGACCACCCGGGCTAAGGAGCGGACGGCCGCCGCCGAGCGGCCGTCCGACGGCCGGAGCGGCGAGGGCGGCATGCTCTTCCGCAACGCCTACGCGCTGATGCTCAACACGGGCATCTCCGCGGTCCTCGGCCTCGGCTTCTGGCTGGCCGCCGCCCGCTACTACGCGGAGGACGCGGTCGGCCAGGGCTCGGCGGCCATCGCCGCGATGAAGCTCCTCGCGGGGCTCACCGCGGTCACCCTGACGGGCGCGCTGGCCCGTTTCATCCCGGTCGCCGGGCGGGCCACGGGGCGGCTGGTGTTCAGCACCTACGCGGCCAGTTCGGTGGTCGTGGCGCTGGCCGCGGTGGTCTTCCTGCTCACGCTCAACGCCTGGGGGCCGTCGTACCGCTTTCTGCACGGCCCCCTCCACGGCCTCGGCTTCATCGTCGCGGTCGTGGGCTGGTCGCTGCTGACCCTGCAGGACGGGGTGCTGACCGGGCTGCGCAGCGCGTTCTGGGTGCCGGTGGGCAATACGGTGTTCTCAGCGGCCAAGCTGGTGCTGCTCATCGCGTTCGCCGCGGCGATCCCGACCGCCGGGGTGTTCGTGTCCTGGGTCGCCTCGATCGCGGTGTCCGTACTGCCGCTGGGCTGGCTGGTGTTCCGCCGCCTCGTGCCCCGGCACATCACGGCGACGGAGGGGAGGCCGCGGCCGGCGGGCTATCGGGAGATGGGCCGCTTCCTCGCCGGGGACTACACCGGGTCGCTGTTCTCGCTCGTGGTGGTCTACGCCGTGCCGGTGATCGTCGCCTCGCAGGTCAGCGCGGCCGACAACGCGTACTTCTACATCACGACCACCATCGGCGGCACCACGAATCTGCTGGCCATCAACATGGGCTCCTCGCTGACCGTCGAGGGCTCGCACGATCCGGCCCGGCTCGCCGAGAACTGCCGGTCGGCCCTGCGGCGGATGGCCCGCATCATGATCCCGGTCTGTCTCTTCCTCTTCGTCTTCGCCCCCCAGATCCTCGGGGTCTTCGGCGACGGCTACGCGGATGCGGCCGCACCGCTGCTGCGCTGGTTCGCGGTGGGCGCGGCACTGCGGGTGGTCATCGAGGTGTACTTCGCGGTGCTGCGGGCGCAGAGCCGCACCTCGGGGCTGGCGGTGTTGCAGGGGCTGTTGTGTGTGCTGGTGCTGGGGCTGACGTTGCTGCTGCTGCCACGGATGGGGTTGACGGGGGCGGGGGTCGCGGAGATCTCCAGCCTGTCGGTGATCGCGTGGATCGCGGCGGTGCGGCTGCGCCGGGTGCTCAAGGGGCACGGTGGGGCTGCCGCCCCGGAGCCGGAGTCCGCTTCCCCGTCCTCGCCGCCGCTGCCCCTGCCGGAGCACCGCACCGCACCCGACGGCGATCTCGCGGACCTCGCGGTCTACGGCGACCGCCGCCGCGAGTACGCGGGCCACTACGGCACCCGCTGGGCGCTGCGCGCCGCCCTCGACACGGACACGCTGGCGCTCGGTGTCCGCATGCACTTCCCCGCCACGGATCCGCTACGCGACGACGCCCAGAAACGCCGCTGGGACAAGCGCTACGGAACATCGGCCCCGGAAACGCCACCCCCGGCCGGGGCCACCGAAACGGCCTCCGCCGGGACCACCCACCCGGCGCCGGGTGACGCCCACTCGGGCAGGGACGGCCGGTGGCCGGTGCTGAGCGCCGGGCTCCCGGGGCCGGCTGATGGCGCCTCGGGCGCGGGACCGGTCGCGGATCCGGGCGGCCAGGACGGGGGCCCGGGTCGCGGGCTCCCGGCGGCGGCCCCGGCCGACGGCGCGGGTCCCGGGCACGTTCGGCCCGACGCGGGCGGCACGGACCACCCGACCGGCGAACCCCGCGTGGCACGGAACGGCTCGGCCCCCGGCCCCCTCGCCCCGGCCGACGGCCCGGACGACGACGCGGGACCCGCCGGAGTTTCCCGAGGGGAGGCGGACGGCGGGCCGCGTATCCGGGCCGCCGGCACGGCCGTTGATACGGCCGCCGGTACGGCCGCTCCCAAGGACCGGTGGCCGGTGTTGAAGCCCGGGCCCCTGGGGGCGGCTGTTCCGAAGCGCGGGCAGCCCGGTGCGGACCGCGACCCGGCCGAGCGCTCCGAGGCCGCGCGGCGGTGGCCGGTCATTGCCCCGCCGCACGGCGGGCCGACCGACCAGGGCGCCAACACGTCGCAGGCACGGAGTGGGGCGGGTGGGTTGCGATCGGGGCGCGTGCCCTTGGAACAGACCGCGACCGAACCGGGGACGAACCGAGCCTCGAAGCAGAGCCCGACCGAACGGGGAGCGGACCCGGCCTCGGAGCGGATGGCGACCGGGCCAGGGGCGGACCCGGCCCCACCGTCCGCCTCCGACGCCACCGACGCCGCCCAATCGGCACAGCGACAGGGCCTGGCCGCCGCCGATCCCGCAGAACAGCAACAGGGCCAAGGGGCCGCAGGGCTCGCGGACCAGCCGGCCCAAGCGGGCCCGGCAGGGCCCACCGGGCCGCGGGCTGGCCGAAAAGGCGCAGCGGCCCTGTGGGGGGTCGCGGCCGGCGGGCTTGCCCTCTACTGGGTGCCGCTGCTGCGCATGCGGGACGCCGATCTCGACCGTATGGGCGGGCTCGGGCTCGTCTCGGTCCTCCCCCGGGCCACCCTCCTCGGTGCCGCGCTGCTCATCGCCGCCTTCGCCGGTGCGCTCCGGCTCGCGCGGCCCCGGCGCGCCCTGCTGACCGTCGTACTCCTCGCGACCGTCGTCTCGCTGCACGCCGTGCCCGCCGTGCTGGAGGCGCAGCCGCGGTTCCCGACCGCGTGGCAGCACCTGGGGTTCCTGGACTACATCGGCCGGACCGGTCACGCCGTGCCCGATCTCGACGCGCGCTGGAGCTGGCCCGGTTTCTTCGCGGGGGCGGCGTTCCTGGCCCAGGCAGCCGGGGTGCACGATCTCTCCGAGGTGCTGCGCTGGTGGCCCACGCTCCTCCAGTTGCTCTGTCTCGCCCCGCTGATGGTGCTGTTGCGCGCTCTGCGGGCGAGCTGGCGGGCGAAGTGGACGGCGGTGTGGCTGTTCGCGCTCTGCGGCTGGGTGGGCCAGGACTACTTCTCGCCGCAGGGGTTCACCTATCTCCTCTACCTCGTCTTCGTCGCCGTCCTTCTGGTGTGGTTCCGCGAGCCCCGGGTGCTGCCCGGCAAGCGGCGGCCGGGTGAGGCGGAGGTGACGGCGGCCACGCCCGCTCAGCGCACGGCGCTGCTGGGCCTCCTGATCGCGCTCTTCGCGGCGTCCGTGGCGGCCCATCAGCTCACCCCGTTCGTGATGCTCGGCGTGGTCAGCGCGCTGGTGCTGCTGCGCCGGTCGAATCTGCACGGGCTGCCTCTGCTGTGCGGGGTGATGGTGGCCGTATGGGTGGGGTTCCTGGCGGAGCCGTACTGGTCGGGCCACTGGGACGAGCTGTTCGGCGGGGTCGGCGGGGTGGGCGGCAATGTGTCCTCGTCCGTCTCGGGCCGGATCGAGGGCGGCAGCAGCGTGCACCAGTTGGTGCTCTACGTCCGGGTGGCGCTGGCGGGCGGGGTGCTGGCGCTGGCCTGCTGGGGGGTGCTGCGGCGGCGCGCCGCCGGGTTCACCGAGCGGTCGCTGCTGGTGCTGACCTTCGTGCCGTTCCTGGGCTTCGGCATGCAGAGCTACGGCGGTGAGATGGCGCTGCGCGTCTTCATGTTCGCGCTGCCGGGCGCCTGTGTGCTCGGCGCGCTGGCGGTCTTCCCCCGGGTGGGCGCGGACCGCGCGGGGCTGGGCCCGGTGGCCGCGCTGCTGGCCGGGCTGACCCTGATGGCCGGGTTCCTGGTGGCGCGCTGGGGCAATGAGACGTTCGAGAGGGTGCGGCCGGGCGAGGTGGCGGCGATGGAGTACGTCTACGCCCATGACCAGCCGACCGTACGGGTGCTGTGGATGAGCAACGACCCCATCAACAACGTCACCCCCGCGATGCCATGGGGCGCCCGCGACATGGAGCGGGTCCTCTACGAGCCCACACCGGCCCCGCGCGATCCGGTGCTGGTCGACAGCCTGGTCACGGGGCTGCGCGAGGCCGGGCCGCACTCCTGTCTGATGGTGGGCCGCGGCCAGTCCGTCTATCTCACCCTCGACTCCGGCTATGACGAGCACTGGCAGGAGCGGCTGCGGCGCTCCCTGGACCAGCGCCCCGAGCTGCGCCGGGTGTTCGCCAACGACGACGCGGCGCTGTACGAACTGAGGCGGCAGCCGGGCGGGGCGGTCGCGGAGCCCGCGCCGGGGCCGTCCGGTCCGCCGGTCACCTGGACGCCCTGGTCGGTGGTGGGGGCGCTGGCGGCGGTGGCGCTGATGCTGCTGCTGGCGGCGCGCGAGGTGGTGCGGGTGGCGGTGCGGCCGAGCGTACGGCGGCTGCACTGGCTGCAGGGCTCGTTCTGGTTCGCGTTGCCGCTGCTGGTCGTGGTGGTGGCCGCGCTGGTGCAGCGCTTTGTGACGATGGCGTAGCGAGCACCATGCCGGACGAGGGCATGGCCACCGTGGCCACGCCCTCGTCCGGCATCAGCTCACCGCTTGAGCCAGCGCACCTCGTATCCGTCCATCCCGAACGACCGGCCGTCGACCTTCGCCTTGATCGGCCGGTCGAGGGTGTTGACGACCAGCACCGCGTCGTCGTCGGCGAGCACCTGGACGTTGGGCCGGTCGTCGGCGGCGATGTCCACGGAGCGGAAGGCGGTGCCGGGCGGGAACTCCCGGGCGAACCGGCCGAGCAGCTTCATCATGGGCAGCGCACGGCCGCCGTCGTCCAGTTCGGTGGGGCGCCACAGACAGCCGGGGCACCGCTTGCCCGTGGTCTCCGGGTTCCAGTAGAAGGCCGTGGCGGTGCCGCCCTCGGCCAGCCGGATCATCGCGGTGGCCTGGACGGCGGTGCGGCGGCCCTCGCTCCAGCCCGCGCGGTCATCACGCCCGTCGGCCGGTTCGACGTACCACTCGGCCCACCACACCGGCAGCCCGGTGGTCCGGCGCAGCCAGCGGGTGACGTCCCGGAACTTCCGGGTGGCCCCGAAAGCGTCCGGGATGAGCCGGTCGCCCTCGCGGGTGTAGCTGGAGCCGTCGACGACGACGAAGTCCGCGCCCGCCTTGTGCTTGTCCCAGTACGTGATCGCGTCGACGGACCGCTGGTCGAGGGTGCCCCAGGGGCCGCTCACCGCGGCGGAGCCGTCGGCCTCGCCCGGGGCGTCGCTGTCGGCGACCACATACGGGCCGCCGACCTGGTTGTCGGGGTTCTGCTTCTTCAGCTCCCGGTGGACGAGGTTGTAGAGCCGGGTGTAGCCCTCGTAGTTCCAGCGCTTCTTGCCGTCGTCGTAGAAGCCCTTGAACTCGTTCCACACGATGAAGTGGCGCACCTGCGGATAGCGCCGGGCGATCTTTCCCGCGAGCGCGGCGAAGTCCTTGTAGTGCTCGGGGGTGGGCGCGGTCTCCAGGGACTCCTGCGACCAGTCCGTACGTCCCGGCTCGCCGCCCTTCATCCAGTCGGGCGCACAGCACAGGGTGAGCACGGGCGCGGTGCCGGTCTTGCGCATCAGGGCGATGCGGCGGTCGAGATCCGCGAAGTCGTAGTGGCCCGGGGACGGCTCGGGGTTGCCCGCGCCCCAGCCCATGATGTGCTGGCTCTGCGGCATCGGCCGGCCGGACAGCAGGGCGCTCGCGGCTTTACGGCCGCTTTCCGTGCCCTGGTCGGCGCTGTACTGGGTATGGGTGAATCCCCAGCCCAGACCCCCGGCGCCGGACTTCCCGCGCGTCGGCTCCGATCCCTGCCGCCCCTCGCCCGCGCCGGGCCCGCCGGAG
Organism: Streptomyces violaceusniger Tu 4113; assembly: GCF_000147815.2. Taxonomy (NCBI): domain Bacteria; kingdom Bacillati; phylum Actinomycetota; class Actinomycetes; order Kitasatosporales; family Streptomycetaceae; genus Streptomyces; species Streptomyces violaceusniger. The sequence continues at coordinate 7,743,280 of NC_015957.1, forward strand.
CAGGTGGCCGCCAGCAGTGCCAGCGTGACCATGCCGACACCGAGCAGCGCGCCGGTCCGCCCGCGCCTCTTTTGCCATAACCTGGCCAACCCGCCCCGTTCCCTTCCCTGACGCCCCACAACGGGTAAGAGTATCCGTGAACGCCCCCATTCCAGTGGGGTTCCGTGGAACAGCTCGGTAAACGGCCACAAACCTTGGTGCGCCCTCGCCCCCGGTCCTGGATCATGGGGCCGGGTGCGCTGACCGACGCACCGGCCCCCCGTTCTCAGGAGGCAGACCCTGCCTACGACACCCGCCGAAGAGTCCCTTCCCATCCGGCTCAACGTCGACGACAGCGATTCGCCGTCCGATGTCGTCGATGCGCTCTTCCTGGGGCGCTTCGCGACCGGCGAGCAGCCGTACGCCCGCAGTCACTCCGTCGACCGGGTGCGGTCGGGCGCGACGCTGCTGCCGCCGTCCGCGACCGTGCTGCGCGCGGCCTGCGACGACGACCGCAGCGCGACGCTCGCCGAGGGCGACGGCTGGACGCTGCTGATCTCCCGGTGGAACCGGGGGGCCGATGTGACCGTGACCGCCGTCGACGACGCCCTGGCCGAGAAGGTGCTCCACCAGGCCGTCGACGGCGCGGAGGACGAGCCGGAACCCCAGCCGGAGAACGTGTCGATGGGCTTCTGGTACGTCTCGCCGCGCCGCGGACCGCATCGCACCTCGCGGCAGATCTCGGCCGGGACCTGGGAGGAGATCCGCGGCAACTACACGGCGCCGGTCGCGGAGGCCATGGACGGGCTGATGAAGGTCACCCCGGACGACATCGCCGGCCGCCTCCTGCTGCTGCACGGCCCGCCCGGCACCGGCAAGACCTCGGCGCTGCGCACCCTGGCCCGGTCCTGGCGGGAGTGGTGCCAGGTGGACTGCGTCCTGGACCCGGAGCGGCTCTTCACCGACGTCGGCTATCTGATGGACATCGCCATCGGCGAGGACGACGGCACGGCCAAGGGGCGGTGGCGGCTGCTGCTCCTGGAGGACTGCGACGAGCTGATCCGCGGCGAGGCCAAGCACACCGCGGGCCAGGCGCTGTCCCGGCTGCTGAACCTGACGGACGGCCTGCTCGGCCAGGGGCGCAATGTACTGGTCGGGGTGACCACCAACGAGGATCTGGAACGGCTGCATCCGGCGGTGGTCCGCCCCGGCCGGTGTCTGGCCCGGATCGAGGTCGGCAAGCTGACGCGGACGGAGGCGGTCGGCTGGCTCGGCGGGGAGGTCGACGACCGGGAAGGTGTGATCGGGCGGGACGGGGCGACGCTCGCGGAGCTGTACGCGCTGCGGCGCGGCACCCGGCCGCCCGCCGTGCCGTCGCAGCCGGGGGACGCGAACGCGGGGCTGTATCTGTGAACCGGCCCCCGGGGGCCGCCGCCTCTGGGACGGCCGCCGGGGGCCTGTGAGCCAACGGGCCTCCGGGGGCGTGTGAGCCAACCGGCCGCGCCTGTGAGCCAACCGGCCGCCGGGGCCTGTGCGAGCCCAGGACCCGGGCCCCGTTGAGGCCCGGCTCAGGCGTACAGCTCCCGCAGCCGGACCGACAGGCAGGTCACACAGCCCTCCATCTTCTCGAACTCGCTGATGTCCACCGGCACCGGCTCATAGCCGAGCGCGGCGACCAGCTCGGCGCTGCGCGGCGCGCTCTGAGCCATCAGCAGTTTGCCGCCGCCGAGCAGCACCACATGGGCGCCGGACTCCTCGGGGACGGGGAGGAAGCGGTCAAACGCGTCCGGGTCGTCGACCAGCGGCGGATAGCCGATGACGGTGCCGTCCGGCAGCGCGGTGACCGCCGACTTGAGGTGGAGCACCTTGCTGACCGGGACGGCCACCACCCGCGCGCCCAGCGGCTCCAGCGCGGCGCGAAGCTGGCGGATGCCGTCGCCGTTGGTGCGTCCGCCGCGTCCCACGTAAACGGTGTCGCCGATCTTCAGGACGTCGCCGCCCTCCAGCGTGCCCGGCTCGCGGATCCGGTTCAGCGAGCAGCCGAGCCCGGTCACGGCCTCCTCCGTGGTCACCGTCTCGGGCCTGCGGGACTCGGCTCCGGGGCGGGCGATCACCGCGACGTTCCGGTGGACGACCATGGTGTCCTCGACGAACACCCCGTCCGGGCAGTCGTCCAGCGGCGGCAGCTCCACCGTCTCCCAGCCGTGCGCGCGCAGCGCCACGACATAGACCTCCCACTGCCGCAGCGCCAGCGCGGCGTCGACCGGTGTGCGGTCGATATGGGTGACGAGCCCGTCGGCGAGGCGGGGGCTGGGGCGTCGGACGAGGGCTTTACGGCTGGCCATGGGGACAGCATGGCAGGCGGAGTCACCGGCGCAGTGAGCGGTGGAGGTTCAGGCGGGGTCTCCGTAGGCGGCCCGCAGGGCGTCCTCGACGGCGGCGAGCGCGGCCGCACGGTCCAGACCTAGGCGGCGCGCCCGCTGGACATAGGTCTGGGCGGCCTCGGCAGCCTGGCGCCGGGCCGCATCGCCCGCCGCCGCGATGAAGGTGCCGTGGCGGCCACGGGTCTCGATCACACCGTCCGCCTCCAGGGCCCGGTACGCCTTGGCGACGGTGTTCGCCGCCAGCCCCAGCTCCTCGGCGAAGCCGCGTACGGTGGGCAGTTTGTAGCCCACGGGAAGCGCGCCGGAGCGGGCCAGCTCGGCGATCTGTGCGCGGAGCTGCTCGAAGGGGGCGGTCGCCGCGTCCTGGTCGACGGTGATCTGCAAGGCCACGTGGGGCTCCTGGGGCGTGGGTGGGGTGGTGTGTGGCCCCATTGTGTGCCAGGGCGGGCGCCGCCCGGCCGATGGTCAGTGCGGTCGGCGCAGTCCCGCGATGAGGAGCTCGACCAGGTGACGTGTGTTGTAGCGGGGGTCGGCGCCGGCGCCCGCGCAGAGGCTGCCGACGCCGCGCATGAGCTCGTAGGCCTCCTGCCCGGTGCGGATCTCGCCCGCGGCGGCCGCGGCGTCGAGGAGCTGGGTGCATACGGGCAGGAGCCGGTCGAGGAAGTAGGAGTGCAGGGGGTCGAAGCACGGGTCGTCGGACTGCAGCACGGCCGCGAGCCCGTGCTTGGTGACCAGGAAGTCGACGAAGAGATCGATCCAGCGCCCCAGGGCGGCGTGCGGAGTCTCGCTGGTCGCCTGCAGGGTGGGACCGGCCTCGGCGAGTGCCTCGACCTGGTGCCGGTAGACGGCGACGATGAGATCCGCCCGCGTCGGGAAGTGGCGGTAGATCGTGGCCGTGCCGACCCCGGCCTTGGCCGCGATATCGCGTATCGGCGCTTCCACGCCCGAGGTGACGAAGACCGCGGCGGCCGCTTCGAGCAGGGCCTGCTCGTTGCGCCGCGCGTCCGCCCGCTTGGGCCGGGCCTCGCGCCCCGCGTCTCGATCGTTGTCGTTCACCGCACCCTTCCCTTCGCCGCCGAGTCTAACTAAACGGGACAGCGTCCCGTAACCTCTGATCGTCAGAGCGGGGTCAGCCGGTCGGGGCCCTCCGGGGCATACGCGATCGGGTCGTCCGGCTCATGCCGGTGGAGGGCGAAGCGGTGGCCCGCGCGGTACGCCTCGAGGCCGGCGCGGCAGTACGCCACCATGTCGTCCGGCAGCGCGTCCAGCGGGAACCAGCCGAGCTCGGAGCACTTCTCCGGCTCCCGATTGACGGGCTCGTTGACGGGCTCGAGCCCGCCCTCCTGTCCTACCTCCGCCTCGAAGAACCACCCCGTACGGGCCGCCCCTGTGGGCGCCTTGTGCTGCAGCACGAGGACCGCCCGCACCTCGTCCGGGCCCAGGGTGAGGCCGATCTCCTCGGCCGTCTCGCGGAGCATCGCGGCGCGGACGTCCTCGCCGTCCTCGACATGCCCGGACGGGGCGTGCAGCAGCCCATCCGCATAGCCGGTGTTGGCACGGCGGGCGAGCAGAACCTCGTCCCCGCGGCGCAGGATCAGATGGACGTCCACGATCTCGGTATGGCGCCGGGCCGGTGCGAGGTCGGCCACCAGGGCATACCGCTCGTCGTGCACGGCCCGCCCCCACAGCGCCGCGTCCGGCGCGAGCTGCTCGACCGACAGCCGTTCCGTCAGCGGCCCCACCAGCGCGGACAGCTCGGCGGCGGGCAGCCCGACGGGGTCGGACTCGCCCCACCGCCCCTCGATCAGCACCAGCCGCCCACCCGGCCGCAGCAGCCGGACCCAACGGCGCAGCACCGACTGCCGGTCCGGCAGCGTCCACAGCAGATGCCGGACCAGCACGACATCGAAGCTCCCCTCCCCCAAGGGCGGCTCCGCCGCGTCCCCGACGAGCACGGTGGCCCCCGTCCCGCCCAGCTTCGCCCGCGCCAGCTCAACCATCCGCGGCGAGCGGTCGACCCCCGTCACCCGATGCCCCCGCTCGGCCGCGAGCAGCGCGAGACTCCCCGTGCCACACCCGAGATCGAGCACATCCCCGGCCCGCTCCGGCAGCCACCCCCACAGCCGCGCGGCCCACGCCTCCCGCACGACCGGATCGCGCAGCCCATGATCCGGTTCGTCGTCGAAGTCCGCGGCGGCGGCGTCCCAGTAAGCGGTGGTCGAGGTATCGGCGCACATGCCGCGATGGTCGCACCCCCCACTGACAACGTCCCGAAGCCGCCTAGGCCAACGTCACCGTGGGGCTCAGGGGCTCTGCCGCAGTACGAGGGTGACGAAGCCGAGGGTGCCGCGGTAGCCGTGCAGCCAGCCTGCGCGGTGTTCGGCGGCGGCCTTGTGCGTGTCCAGGGCGTCGGGTTCGTCGCGGTGGTCCAGGGCCCAGCGGGACAGTGAACCGGTCCAGGACCACTCGTAGTCGTCCCACTCCCCCGCCGTGCTGACGTGGCCGTAGACGGGTGTCCAGCCGTCGGCGGTGACGCGGTCCACGGTGGTGGCGAGGTCGGCGTAGTCGTCCCAGGTGGCGCCCAGGGCCGAGAGGGCGGCGGCGTCGGGTTCGCGCTCCCAGAAGCCGTCGCCCACGAGGACATGGCCGCCCGGGGCGAGGAGTTCACGCGCCGCCGCGAGGGTGGGCAGCAGCCCGCCGAAGGCGTGCGCGGCGCCGACGCTCAGCACCAGGTGGAAGCGGTGCGCCGAGGCGAAGACCGAGGCGTCCATCTCGTGGAGGACCAGCCGGTCCGCGACTCCGGCTTCCTCCGCGCCCTCGCGTGCCTGTTCCAGGGCCGCGGTGTGGATGTCCACCCCCTCGGCGTGCATCCACGGATAGCGGACCAGGAGCCGCCGCAGCCAGGCGCCGCCTCCGCAGCCGAGGTCGAGGGCGCGGTCGGCCTCGTCCGCCACCGCCCGGTCGAGCAGTCGGGCCACCGACTCGTCGGCCAGCGGGGCGGCGATCGGGTGGTCGGCGTGCGCGAGCTGGGATCTGCGTTGACGGTCCATCCGCTCAGCGTGCCAAGGTCCGCCCTCCACCGCAGCTTCCTTATCGGTGAACGGCTCGGTTCGCCCCCCGGCCCCGGGGTGGTTGATCCGCGCGACCCGCCCCTCCTGAGCTCCGGCCGAGCGCAACGACCCGAGTCGCTCTGTGGTGCGTAGGCACCAGGACAGGTGAGTGGCTGGTCCGGGTGCACCAGGGGAAGACGGCGGCGGGGGACGATGCCCGGCGGGGCGCCGGAAGGAAGGGTGGGAATGCGCGTGAATCCCGCGCATTCCCCCCTGCCTTACGGTGTCTGGAAGGACGTCCATGTCCCTAGCTGTAGCTTCCCCGGTCCGTATCGGGAGGCTGTCGATCGGTGCCCTCGGCATCTTGGCGCTCGCCCTCGGCACTCTGCAGTCAGTGGTGGAGCCCGCGCTCCCGCAGTTGCAACGTGAGCTGGGGGTCGGCCCTTCCGAAGGGGCACTGATCGGCAACACCCTGCTCATCACCGGCGCGGTCATCACACCCGTCGCAGGCAAACTCGGCGACCGCTACGGCGGAAAGCGGGTGCTGGTCTGGCTGATGGCCGTGGTCTCGGCCGGTGGTCTGTTGGCCGGCGTGGCGCCGAACCTGCCGGTGTTGCTGCTCGGTCAGATATTGCAGGGCGTCATGGTGGGCGCGCTGCCCCTCTCCTTCATCCTGGTGCGCAAAAACCTCCCCGCACGAGCGTCACAGGTGGCGATCGGGGTGGTCATGGCGCTGTTCACGGGCGGCGGCATGGTGGGAACGCTGATCGCCGGGCCGCTCTCGGAAAAGCTGTCCTGGCATTGGATGTTCGCGCTGCCGACGATCGCGATCATCGCGACGACGTTGGTCCTGACGCGGCTGATGCCGCATGATCCGCCGATCGCATCGGACGACAGGATCGACTGGCCGGGTGTGGTTCTGCTGAGCGGCGCGTTGCTCGCGTTCATGATCGGGCTCGTGCGGGTGACGGGCGACGGTCTGCCGCCCCTCGCGGTCGTTGCCCTCACCCTTCTCGTGGCCGCCCTCGCGACCGCATGGGTCGTCGTCGAGCGCCGGGCGGCCTCGCCGATGGTCGATCTGCGCATGCTGGCCAAGCCCGCGATGTGGCATTCGTGCCTGCTCACCTTGGTTGTCACCACCAGCTTCGGGATGGTGGCCTTTCTGCTGCCGCAGATGTTCGCGATATCGGCCGACGGGTACGGCTTCGGGCTCAGCACCACCGACATCGGACTGTTCCTGCTGCCGGGCGCCATCGCCGGGGCGGTAAGCGATTCGGTCGGCGGGGTCGTGGCGGGGCGTTTCGGTCTGCGTGCCGTGCTCGTCGGGGGTGCCGTCGTCACGGCGGCCACGACGATCGCCCTGGCGTCGCTGCACACCGCCGCCTGGCAGCTCGTCCTCGCGAAGGCGCTGACCGCTATCGCGGCGGGCGTTGCCGGCACGGCGTTGCTCACCCGCGCCGCCGCCGCCGTCGACACCGGGGACACCGGCATCGCCACCAGCCTGCTCGTGGTGACCCGCGTGATCGGCGTCGCCCTGGGCTCTCAGGTCGGCGGCGCGATCCTCGACTCCGGGGCCGACTCGAAGACGGGCCTGCCGACCGAATCGGCCTTCGTCACAGGTTTCGTCACCGCCGGTCTCGTCGCCGCGTTGTCGCTGCTCATTGTCCGCATCACGAAGATCCGCAGCACGAAAATCCGTAGCACGAAGAATGGAGCCCAGGCATGACATCTACCGGTCTGTCGATGGACGTGCGTACCACCGCGAAGCGCACCGTTCTGATCTCCGGAGCCAGTATCTCGGGGCCCGCGCTGGCGTACTGGCTGCACCGGTCCGGATGCGCGGTCACCGTGGTGGAGAAGGCAGGCGCACTGCGCGCCGGTGGTTACCCGATCGACATCCGCGGTACCGCGACAGAGGTGGTCCGGCGGATGGGGATACTGCCGCGACTGCGGGACGCGCACATCGACTCGCGCCGCTGCATCTTCCTCGACGCCGATGGCAGCGAAGTGGCGTCGCTCAACCCGAGCGCCGTTGCCGGCGGTGTCGAGGGACAGGACCTCGAAGTGCGTCGTGGGGATCTGGCGGCGAGCCTGTACGCGCTGGTCCGCGACGATGTGGAATTCCTGTTCGGCGACTCCATCGACACCCTCGACCAGTCCGGACAAGGGGTCGACGTCACGTTCCACAGTGGCCAACGGCGCACGTTCGACCTGGTGGTGGGCGCCGACGGGATGCATTCACACACCCGGGAGTCCCTGTTCGGCCCCGAGGAACAGTTCCACCGCTACCTCGGCTACTGCTTCGCCATCTTCACCATGCCGAACACCTTCGGGCTCTCCCGCGAGGTCGTCATGTGGAACACCCCGGGGAAGGCCGCGGCCCTCTACGCCGTCGGGGACAACGACGAGGTGCACGCCTTCCTGAACTTTCACCAGCCGGAACCGCCGCTCGATGCCCTCCGGAACCCCGACGCCCAGCGGGACCTGGTGGCCACGGTCTTCGCGGGGGCGGGGTGGGAGGTCCCTGGCATGGTCAACGCCCTGCGCGACGCGGATGACCTGTTCTTCGACACGGCCGGTCAGATCCGCATGCCCCACTGGTCCAGCGGCCGCGTCGCGCTCGTCGGCGACGCCGCGTACGCACCCTCCTTCCTCACCGGACAAGGCTCGAGCCTCGCGCTGGTCGGTGCCTACATGCTGGCCAACGCCCTGGCCACGCACCGGGATCACACCGCGGCGTTCGCCGCCTACGAACGCGACGTCCGCGAGTTCGTCGCCGTGAATCAGGCACTGGTCGACACCGGTGGGGCCACGCTCTTCCCCACCACCGCGCAGGCGCTGGAGCAGCGCAACACCAGGCTGCGGGGCCTCGTCACCCTGCCCTCCGCGCCGGCCCGACCGGCCCACTCGGCCCTTACGCTGCCCGCGTTCGCCACGATGCCGTGACCTCGGACTACGACAGGGGGTCGGCCCCGCCGCCGTCGGGGGCGGCGTGGGCCAGGCCCGTCCGGTAGGCGATGACGACGAGTTGGGCCCGGTCGCGGGCCTCCAGCTTCGTCATGGCGCGCTGCACATGGGCGCGGACGGTGAAGGGGCTGAGGAACATCTGCTCGGCGATCTCCTGGTTGGAGAGGCCGGTCGCGACCAGGGCCACCATCTCGCGTTCGCGCGGGGTGAGCACGGAGAGCCGTTCGGCGTGGCGCGGCGGGGCGTCGGCCGGTGTGGCCAGGAAACGGGCGACCAGGGAGCGGGTCGCGGCGGGGGACAGCAGCGTGTCGCCGTCGGCGATCGTCCGCACGGCGGCCAGCAGGTCCTCGGCCCCGATGCCCTTGCCGATGAAGCCGCCGGCCCCCGCGCGCAGCGCCTGCGCGACGTACTCGTCGGTCTCGTACGTGGTGAGGATCAGGATGCGGCTGGCGCGCAGTTCGGGGTCCGCGCAGATCTCCGTTGTGGCGGCGAGACCGTCCACCTCGGGCATGCGGATGTCCATGAGCACCACGTCCGGGCGCAGTTGCCGGGTGAGTCTCACCGCCTCCCTGCCGTCGGCGGCCTCGCCGACCACGGTGATGTCGTCGGCGGAGTCGAGAAGCAACCGGAAGGCCCCGCGCAGCAGTGCCTGATCGTCGGCGAGCAGCACCCGGAGCGTCACGGCGCATCCCCGGCCTCTCCGTCGCCCGTCCGTCCGTCGCCCGTCCGTACGTCGCCTGTCGCCGCGTCGGCCATTCGCTCCTCGACGGTGTTCGCTCCGTCCGTCGTCCGCGTCGTGTCCTTGGCGGGCGGGAGGGGCAGCTCGGTGGAGACGAGGAAACCGCCCTCCGGGCGCTTGCCCGCGGAGAGGTGTCCCCCGACCGCGGTGGCGCGTTCCCGCATCCCGATCAGACCGTAACCGGGCGGACGCTCCGGCATCGTGGGCACACTCCGTCCCGTGGACGCGCTCGGTCCCGTACGGCCGCCCCTTCCGTCGTCGGCGACGGTGATGGTCACGCGATCGCGGTTCCAGTCGAGGCGCACCCGGGCACTACCGGTACCGGCGTGCTTGGTCACGTTGGTCAGGGCCTCCTGGACGATGCGGTAGGCGGTGAGGTCCACTCCCGGCGACAGCGGCCTGGCCGTGCCCTCCTGGTGCACCGACACCTCCAGACCCGCGCGGCGGAAGGACTCGAGGAGCGTGGGAAGCCGGGACAGCCCGGGCGCCGGATCGCCGGGCGTGGGCGCGTCCCCGGACTGGCGCAACAGACCGACCGTGGCCCGCAGTTCGTCGAGTGCGTGGCCGGTGGTCTCGACAAGCTCCGTCAGGCTCTTACGGGTCTGCTCCGGGCGGGCGTCGAAGAGGTGGGCGGCGACCGAGGCCTGCGCGTTGGCCAGGGTGATCTGATGGGCCACGAGGTCGTGCAGTTCCCGGGCGATGCGCACCCGTTCCTCGGCCACTCTCCGGCGCGCCTCGCTCTCCCGGCTCTTCTCGGCCCGCTGGGCCCGCTCCTCCACGGCCGCCAGATAGGCCCGCCGGTTCTGCACCGCGTGCCCGAGTACGGCGGCCACCAGCGGGAACGCCGCCACCGCCCCCACCCTGCTCGCGTCCTTCCACGAGAGGGCCCCGAACAGGGGGGCGGAGGCGACCAGCAGCGCCACGGAGGTGAGCGACACCGCGCTCGTCGCGTGCCGTTCGGTGCGCGCGGTGAGCGAGTAGGCGGTGATCACGGCGGGGGCCACGATGAGCGGGCTCAGCAGGAGGCCCGAGAACGGCACCAGCACACCGCTCGCGGTCGTGACCGCCATGGCGGCCAGGGGCGCCCGGTGCCGCACCGGCAGCACGGCACAGGACACCACGGCGATGAGGTAGGCGGCGGCGGGCGGCAGTGACAGCGTGCTGCCGTCTTCCTGGAGCGCGCCGCCGAGCAGACAGAGCGCGAACGCCGTCGCGGTGATCGCTCCCTCCCGCCACCACATGCCGCGTGGTCGCGGGCCACCGCCACCTGTGCTCGTCATGGCCGGCTCAGCCCTGGTACCGGCCGACGGGGAGCGGCGGAACCGCTGTGTCCGGCACGGTCGCGGAGGCCGGGATACGCCTGGTCAGTGCCTCACCCTCGATATCCACATTCGGCAGCACACGGTCGAGGATACGGGGCAGCCACCAGGCCCGGTGGCCGAGCAGTGCCAGAACCGCGGGCACGATCGCCATCCGGACCAGGAAGGCGTCGAAGAGGACGGCGGCGGCCAGGCCGACGCCCATCGTCTGGATGGTCGGGCTGCTCATGCCGACGAATCCGGCGAATACGCTGATCATGATGATCGCCGCCGCGGCCACCACCCGTCCGCTGTGCCGGAAACCGCCCACGATCGCCTCGCCGGGGGAGGCGCCATGGACGTGGGCCTCCCGCATCCGGGTGAGGAGGAAGACCTCGTAGTCCATGGCGAGGCCGAACACGATGCCGATGATGAGGATCGGCATCAGCGACATGACCGGTCCGGTCTGCTCGATGCCGAGCAGGTCCGCCGCCCAGCCCCACTGGAAGACGGCGACGAGGACACCGAAGGCGGCACCCACCGACAGCAGGAAGCCGAGCGCGGCCTTGACCGGGACCAGGACCGAGCGGAAGACCACCAGCAGCAGGAGCACCGCCAGGCCGATGACCACGGTCAGATAGGGGATGAGGGCGTCGGACATGGCTTCGGAGATGTCGATGTTCATCGCGGTGGTGCCGGTCACCAGGATGGCGGCGCCCGTGTCGGCCTCGACGCCGGAGACCGCGCCCCGGATCGCGTGCACCAGGTCCTTGGTCTCGCCGCTGTTCGGCGCGGTGTTGGGGATGGCGGTGAGGATGGCCGTGTCCTTGGTCCGGCTGAGCACCGGATCACCGACCGAGGCGACCCCGTCCACTCCGCGTACGGTCTTGACGACCTGGTTCGTGGTGGCCCGGGTGTTCGCGGACTTCGAGGCGTCCACGACCACGGTCAACGGGCCGTTGAAGCCGGGGCCGAAGCCTTCCGACAGCAGGTCGTAGCCACGGCGCTGGGTGGTCTCCACCGACTTGGACTCGTCTCCGGGCAGCCCGAGTTCGAGGCTCAGCGCCGGCAGGGCGACGGCGCCGAGGCTGAGTCCGGCGACCATCAGCACGGCCACCGGCCGGCGCAGCACGAACCGCGCCCAGCGAGTGCCTATGCGCTTCTCTGGCTTTGCCGCGATGGGTCGTCGGTCGTCTGCGGGTTCGTCGTGGCTGGTCGCGCAGTTCCCCGCGCCCCTTCGGGGCGCTCCCGCGGCCTTGCGCAGGGCGCGGGGCAGGATCCGACGGCCGAAGAGGCCGAACAGCGCGGGGACCAGGGTCAGTGCGACGAGTACGGCGAGGGCCACGGCGCCCGCGCCGCCCATGCCCATCTTGGTGAGTTCGGGGATGCCGACGACTCCCAGCCCGACCAGGGCGATGAAGACGGTCGCGCCGGCGAAGACGACGGCGGATCCGGCCGTGCCGACCGCCCGGCCTGCGGCCTCCTCCGGCTCGCTGCCCTGGGCGCACTCCTCGCGGAAGCGGGAGGTGATGAAGAGGGCGTAGTCGATGCCGACCGCCAGCCCCAGCATCAGCGCCAGGATGGCGACGGTGGACGTCAGGCCCAGCGGCACGGCCAGCGCGGAGACCAGGCCGAAGGCGATGGCCACGCCCAAGAGCGCGGTCAGCAGCGACAGCCCGGCCGCGACCAGCGACCCGAGGGCGAGGACCAGCACCACGGCCGCCACCGCCACACCGATGAGCTCCGTCGTACCGCCCGGCTCCTCTTCCGAATCCAGGGCCGAGCCGCCGATCTCGACGGTCAGCCCGGCGTCCCGGGCCTGGTTCGCGGCGTCCTCGAGGGCGCTCTTCGTCGACTCGGTCAGGTCGACGGCGCCCTCGCTGTAGGTGATCGTGGAGTAGGCGATGGTGCCGTCCTCGCTGACCGCGCCGCTCTCATAGGGGTCGGTGGTCGACGCGACCTGATCGCCCCCGTCCAGCGAGCCGAGCGTGTCCTGGACGGCCGCCTTGTTCTCCCTGGCCGTCACCCGCTGCCCGTCCGGGGCCTGGAACACCAAACGGGCCTCGGCGCCCTGGGAGTTGCTGTCGGGGAAGCGCTCGTCCAGCAGGTCGAACGCCTTCTGCGATTCGGTGCCGGGCATGGAGAGGTCCTCTTCCTCCCCGGCCGGGGCCATCGCGGCGGCGGCCAGGGCCAGCACCAGGGCGCCCAGCCACAGACCGCCCACGAGCCGGCGCCGCCGGAAGGCCCACCGTCCGATCCGGTAAAGAAATGTCGCCACCTGTAGATCACTCCAGACACCGTCGGGCAAGGGGAATGCGCGGGATTCACGCGCATTCCCACCCTTCCTTCCGGCGCCCCGCCGGGCATCGTCTCCCGCCGCCGTCTTCCCCTGGTGCTCCCGGACCAGCCACGCACACGTCCTGGTGCGTACGCACCACAGGCGGGGGCAGGGCCATCGCCCGTCCCCGCCCGGAGAAGCGGTTCACGCCAGCTCGGTGAGCCAGTCGGTGATGTGGCCGGCGGCGGCGGGGGCGTGCTGGTTGACGAGGGTGAAGTGGTTGCCCGGAGTGGTGCGGGTGGTGGTGATGTGGGGAAGGTCCGTCTGCCAGTCGTGCGGCACCGGGTCCGCCCCGTGTGCTGCGGGGAGCGGGTCCGAGGCGCGCAGGAGCAGGGTCGGGAAGGGCGTGGGTGCGGGGGTCCAGGTGTGGATGAGCTGTTCCAGCCAGGCGTAGGCGGACAGGTCGGTGGCGGTGAAGCCCTCGGTGTGGTGCTCGCGCTCGTACAGGCCGTGCCACAGGTGGGGTTGGAGGGCGAGGGCGGCGGGGGATTGAAGGACGTAGGTGTCCAGGAGGACGACGGCCCGTACGGGTACCCCCTGGTCCGCGAGACGGCGGGCGGTCTCGTGAGCGAGGATGCCGCCGGATGAGGTGCCCAGGAGGATCACCGGGTCGGTGGTGTCACCGCCGGTGCTCGCGGCCACGGCTTGGGCCAGCCCTTCGACGAGGGCTTCGCGGGTGGCGGGCAGTGCCTCGTCGGTGCCGAAGCCGGGGGGCGTCAGGCAGGAGACGTCCCAGGTGTCGGGGAGCGCCCCGGCCAGGGCGAAGTAGGTGTCGGGTCCGGTCAGGGGCACGATGGGGGCCACGCAGATCAGCCGGGTGCCCGAGGTGCCGGTGGTGAGTTGGTCCAGGGTGGACGGCACGGGCCCGGTGTTCTTGGGCCGGAGGGCGGCGAGGTCGAGAAGCAGGGTTTCGGCCTCGTTCCTACGGCCCGTCCGCACGGCGTCGCGGTGGAGGCGGGCGACCAGGTCGGTCGTCGGGTCCGCGACGGTGCCGTGGTCCTGCGTCGGCTGCGTGGCGAGCTGGTCGAGGAGATGACCGGCCAGGTCGGCCGGGGTGGGGTGGGTGAGGACGACGGTGCTGGGCAGTGTCGTGCCCATCGCGGCGGCGAGCCGGTTGCGCAGGTCGATGGCGGCGAGCGAGTCCATGCCGTGGTCGCGGAAGGCGGAGTGTTCCTCGATCGCCTCGCCGGATGAGTGGCCGAGCGCCACCGCGGCCTCGCTGCGCACCAGGTCGAGGAGGAGTCGCCGCGCTTCCGCGGGCGGCAGGCTCCGCAGCCGTGCCGTGAAGTCGCCGTGTCCGCTCGTGGGTTCGGGTTCGGGTTCGGGTTCGGTGAGCTTGGCTGCCTCCGGCAGCTCGCTGAAGAACGGGCGGGGTGCGGCCTCGGTGATGACGGGGAGATAGCGGTCCCAGTCGATGTCGGCGACCGTCAGCGCGGTCTCCTGTTCATGCAGCGCCTGGGCGAGCCCGGCCAGGGCCAGGTCACCATCGAGGAAGGACATTCCGCTGCGCAGGAGTTGCTCGCGGTCGTGCTCGCTCATCCGCCCGCGTGCCTCCTCCCAGGGGCTGTAGGCGATCGCCGTCGCGCGGGCGCCCCGGGCGCGGCGCTGGGAGGCCAGCGCTTCCGGATACGCGTTGGCCGCCGCCTGTGCCGCGTGGTGGCCGATGCCCCAGACGCCGGAGATCGAGGAGAACAGCACGAAGGCGTCCAGGCCGGTGTCGTCGAGCAGTTGGTCGAGGTGCGCGGCGCCCGCCACCTTTGTGTGCAGCGCGTCGGCGAAGTGCTCGGGGCTCGCCGTGGAGAGCGGCCCCAGCGGGCTCGTCCCCGCCGTATGCACCACCGCGCGCACCGGATGGCCGTCCGCCGAGAGCCGGTCGAGCAGTTCGGCCACGGCATCCCTGTCGGTCAGCTCGCAGGGCACCACCTCGGCGGTCGTCCCCTGGGCGGTCAACTCCGCCACCAGTTCGGCCGCGCCCGGTGCCTCGAGGCCACGCCGGTTCATCAGCACCAGGTGCTCCGCGCCCTGCTGGGCCAGCCATCGGGCGACCCGGCTGCCCAGGGCCCCGGTGCCGCCGGTGACCAGGGTTGTGCCGCGGGGCGCCCAGGTGCCGGGCGAGTCGGCTCGTGCCGGTGCCCGCACCAGTCGCCGGACGAGGACGCCCGAGGGGCGCACCGCCGCCTGGTCCTCCCCCAGGTCCGCCGAGAGCAGCGCGGCGAACCGCCCGGCCGCCTCGGGGTCGAGGCGCTCCGGAAGGTCGGCGGGACCGCCGCGCAGCGACGGTGCCTCCAGGGCCGTGGTCCTGGCGAGTCCGAGGACCATCGCCTGCCCCGGATCGCGGACCGGGTCGGCCGGGCCGGTGGACACCGCGCCGCGGGTCACCGTCCACAGCGGCACCTCGGCCCCGGCCGCCATCAGCGCCTGGACCAGCGACACGCTGAGGGCCAGACCGGCGGGCAGCGCGGATTCGCCGCTGTCCGCGTCCTCGGCCGCCGCGAGCAGCGACACCACTCCGGCCACCCGGTCGAGGCCGACGTCGGCGAGCTGTGCGGCCATCGCCTCCGGGCCGGTTCGGGTCCCGTCGAGGACCACCCGGCGTGCCTGGGCGCCGTGTGCGGTCAGCGCGGCCACCACATCCGTGTCGTCGATGGAGTCGGTGGTGAGCACCAGCCACGTTCCGGTCAGCACGGGGCCGGCGGGGACGCGCAGGGGTGTCCACACCGTCCGGTAGCGCCGCCGGCCGGCCAGCGTGTGCTCGTCCTGCCGCCTGCGCCACGCCGACAGCGCGGGGAGCACCGAGTCGAGCGCGCCCTTGCTCTCGGGTTCGAGGCCGATCAGCGTGGCGACCGCGGCGCTGTCTCCCTGGTCCACGGCGGTCCACAGCGGCTCGTCGGCCCCTGCGACGGTGCCGGCCGGCGAGGTGGAGGGGGCGGGCGGGGCGATCCAGTACGACTCGTGCTGGAAGGCATAGGTGGGCAGGTCCACCGTACGGCCGCCGGGGAGCACGCTGGTCCAGTCGACGGGCACGCCGTGGGCGTACGCCTCCCCGAGCGAGCGCAGGACCCGGTCCCAGCCGCCGTCGTCCCGGCGCAGGGTGCTAAGGGTGACCGCCGGGCTGCCCGCGGTCTCGATGAGTTCGCTGGTGCCGACCGCGAGCACCGGATGCGGGCCGACCTCGATCATGACGCCGTAGCCCTCGCGCAGGAGACCGGTCATCGTCTCGGCGTAGGACACGGTCTGCCGCAGGTTCCGGCACCAGTACCCGGCGTCCAGCTCTTCGGTGTCGAGACGGCCCCCGGTCACCGTGGAGTAGAACGGCACCTCCGAGGGGCGGGGCCGCACCGGAGCCAGCAGCTCCAGCAACTCGGCCTCGATCTCGTCGATATGCGCCGAGTGGGCGGCGAAGTCCACCCCGGCCAGCCGCCAGCGCATGATCCTGGCGGCGGACAGACCGCGCTCGACCTGGTCGAGAGCGGCCGGATCGCCGGAGAGCGTCACCGTCTTCGGTCCGTTGACCGCCGCGATGGACACCGCGCCGGATACCTCGTCCAGCAACTCCTGTATCCGCTCCGGCGATGCCATCGCCGACATCATCGCGCCGCGTCCGGACAGGCGCTCGTGGATGAGCCGGCTGCGCAGCGCCACCACGCGGGCGCCGTCGTCCAGCGACAGGCCGCCGCTGACGCAGGCGGCGGCCACCTCGCCCTGGGAGTGGCCGACGACGGCGGCGGGCTCGACGCCGAGCGAGCGCCAGAGGGCGGCGAGCGAGACCATGACCGTCCACAGCACGGGCTGCAGCACATCGGGGCGCCGCTCGATCGGCGGCGCGCCGGGCTCACCGCGGATCACCTCGGTGGGCGACCAGTCGAGGTACGGGGCCAGGGCCGCCTCGCATTCCACGACGCGGGCGGCGAAGACGGGCGAGACATCGAGCAGTTCGGCCGCCATCCCGGCCCATGCCGCGTCCTGTCCGGGGAAGACGAAGACCACCGGGCCGCGCTCGCGCGCCGTGCCGCGCACCGCTGCGGGATCCGAGGCGCCCTCGGCCAGGGCCGCCAGGCTTCCGCGCAGCGCCACGGGGTCCTCGCCGACCAGCACCGCCCGATGCTCGAACGCGGCACGGGTGGTGGCCAGGGAATGCCCGATGTCCAGCGGGTGCGCCCCCGGATGGGCGTCCAGATGTGCGAGCAGTTTCGCGGCCTGGGCGCGCAGCGCTCCGGCCGACTTGCCCGCCAGCGGCCATGCCACCGGCCCGTCCCACTCCGGATCCCAGGCCGGGGCGGTCACCGGATCCGGGACCGGGGCGCTGGGCGCCGGGGCCTGCTCCAGTACGGCGTGGGCGTTGGTCCCGCTCATGCCGAACGCGGAGACCGCGGCCCGCCGCGGACGGCCGAGGTCGGGCCACGGTGCCGCCTCGGTCAGCAGCTCGACCGCGCCCGAGTCCCAGGCGATACGGGAGGACGGCTCGGCGGCGTGCAGTGTCTTCGGCAGGACCCCGTGCCGCATGGCCATCACCATCTTGATGACACCCGCGACACCGGCGGCCACCTGGGTGTGCCCGATGTTGGACTTGACCGAGCCGACCAGCAGCGGCGGGTTGCCGCCCCGGTCCTGGCCGTAGGTGGCCATCAGCGCGTGCACTTCGATCGGATCGCCCACTGCGGTGCCGGTTCCGTGTGCCTCGACCACGTCCACGTCGGACGCCGCAAGGCCGCTGTTGGCGAGGGCCTGCCGAATGACCCGCTGCTGGGCCGGTCCGCTCGGCGCGGTGAGCCCGTTGGAGGCGCCGTCGGAGTTCACCGCCGACCCACGGACGACCGCCAGCACCTGGTGGCCGTGGCGGACCGCGTCCGAGAGCCGCTCCAGCACCAGGAGACCGGCGCCTTCGGCGATGCCCATGCCGTCCGCCGACTCGGCGAACGCCTTACTCCGTCCGTCGGGCGCCATGACCCGGTGCCTGCTCAGCGAGACCAGCAGGTCCGGGCCGGTCAGCACCGTGGCACCGCCCGCCAGGGCCAGGGTGCTCTCCCCCGAGCGCAGCGACTGGCACGCCATGTGCAGCGCGACCAGGGACGCCGAGCAGGCGGTGTCCACCGTCACGGTCGGCCCGTGGAGGTCGAAGAGATAGGCCAGACGGCCCGAGAGCACGCTGGGGAGCGTGCCGGTGAGCTGGTAGCCGTCGGAGTCCGCCGACACCCCCGTGCCGTACTGCTGGGCGGTCGCCGAGACGAACGTGCCGGTCATGCTGGACCGCAGGGACGCGGGGTCGATCCCGGCGCGTTCGAACGCCTCCCAGGTGAGCTCGAGCAGCATCCGCTGCTGCGGGTCCATCGAGACCGCCTCACGCGGGGAGATACCGAAGAACGCCGCGTCGAACTCGGCCGCGCCGTCGACAAAGCCACCCGCCGCCGAGTAGGTCGTGCCCGTCCGCTCCGGGTCGGGGTGGTACGCGCCCGTGTCCCAGCCGCGGTCGGCGGGCAGCGGGGAGATGGCGTCCACGCCCTCGGTCAGCAACTCCCACAGTTGCTCGGGCGAGCGCACCCCGCCGGGAAAACGGCAGCTCATTCCGATGATCGCGATCGGCTCCGCGTCGGCCGCCCCGGTCCCGGGACCGCCCGCCGTGATCGCGGCCGGTGCGGCGCTCCCCCGCCGCTCGTCGGCCTCGCCGCCCAGCTCGGTCCACAGATGACCGGCCAGCGCCTCCGGTGTCGGGTGATCGTAGATCAGGGTCGAGGGCAGGCTCAGGCCCGTCCGCTTCCGCAGGCTGTTGCGCAACTGGCCGGCGGTCAGGGAGTCGAAGCCCATGTCCTTGAACGTCCGCCCGCCCCCGGCCGCCGCCGGACCCGCGAGCCCGAGCACCGAACCCACCTGCTCACGGACGAGCTGGAGCAGGGTGTCCCGGGCCCGGTCGGCCGTCAGCCCGGTCAGCAGGCCGGCCGTCGGACCGGAACCGCCACCGGTGGCGGCGGCCCGGCGGACGGCGCCGACCGGGACCAGGCCGCGGAGGACGGCGGGCACGGTGCCACGCGCCCGCAGGGCGGCCCGGTCGACGCGGGTGGCGAGGACGGACGCCTCGCCCACCGCGCCCGCGGTGTCGAAGCAGGCCAGCCCCTCCTCGACGGTGAGCGTCGGCAGCCCGGCCGCGGCGATCCTGCGGAGCTGAGCGGCGCTCAGCCCGGCCGACATGCCGCCGCTCTGCGGCCAGAGTCCCCAGCCGATGGACAGGCCCGCGAGCCCCTCCGCGCTCCGCCGCCGCGCCAGCGCGTCCAGGAACGCGTTGGCCGCGGTGTAGGCGGCCTGCCCCGCGTTGCCGAGGACACCGAACACCGAGGAGAACACCACGAACGCGGTCAGACCGTGGTCGCGCGTCAGCTCATGCAGATGCCAGGCGCCGTTCAGCTTCGGACGGAACACCGTGTCCAGCCGGTCCGGGGTCAGCGCCCCGATCAACCCGTCGTCGAGCACACCGGCGGCGTGCACCACACCGGTCAGCGGGTGCTCGGCCGGGATCGCCGCCAGCAGGGCGGCCACGGCCGCGCGGTCGGAGACATCGCAGGCGGCGGCGGTCACCCGCGCGCCCTGCCCGGTCAGCTCGGCCACCAGCGCGTCGGCGCCCTCGGTGCCGGCGCCGCGACGACCGGCCAGCACCAGGTGGCGCACCCCGTGCGCGGTGACCAGGTGCCGGGCCACCAGCGCGCCGAGACCGCCCAGACCGCCGGTGACCAGCACGGTGCCGTCACCACCCCATACGGGGCCCGGCGCGGACGGGTCCGGAGCGTCGACGGTAGCCAGCCGAGGTATCAGCAACTGCCCGGCGCGCACCGCCAGTTCGGGCTCGTCGCAGTCCAGCGCCGCACGCAGGGTCCCGGCGGCGGCCGCCACCGGATCTCCGGTGTCGGCGGGGTCCAGGTCGAGCAGGACGAACCGGTCGGGGCTCTCCTGCCGGGCCGACCGCACCAGCCCCCACGTCGCGGCCGCCACCACGTCAGGGGCCGTGCCGGGGGTCGTGGCCACCGCGCCACGGGTCACGAACACCACCCGGGCGGGCCGGCTCCCGCCGGTCTCGTCCGTGTCGTCGTCGTTCAGGTGGCGCCGCAGCGTGTCGAGTACGGACGCAGTGACCGTACGGACCGCCTCCGGCACCGGCACACCGTCCGGCGCGGCGACCGGGACCAGCACCGCCTCCCCGGCGCTCACCGGGTCGTGCCCACCGGCCTCCGGCACCGGGGCGGGCAGCCAGTCCAGGCGCAGCAGCGGCCGCGCCACCATGGACCGCGTGTTGTGGACGTCCGGCGTACGCAGCGTCAGCGTGCGCGCCGACACCACCGGATGGCCCGCGGTGTCCACCGCGCTCAGCGTGACCGTGTCCTCGCCCGTCGCGCGCAGCCGCACCCGCAGCACCGACGCGCCCACGGCGTGCAGGGACACCCCGGACCAGGCCGACACCTCGGAGCGAGCCGACACCGGCCGCCCGCCGTCGGCCCCGCCGTCGAGCCCGGCCGACGACGCGATGTGCAGCGCCGCGTCCAGCAGCGCGGGATGGAGGCGGAAGGCATCGGCGTCGTCGGCGATGTGCTCGGGGAGGGCGACCTCGGCCAGCATCTCGTCCCCGGCCCGCCAGACCGCCCGGACGGCCCGGAACGAGGGCCCGTAGGCGGGCCCGGCCTCGCGCCGCCGCTCGTAGAAGTCGTCGAGGTCGACGGGTACGGCGTCCACGGGCGGCCACGCCGACCTGGCACCGGCACCGGCGTCGGCGTCGGCACCGACACCGGGCGTGCCCGGCGCGACCACGCCGGTGGCGTGCCGCGTCCAGGGCGCGTCCGGTGTGTCGGCGGGCCGCGCGTAGATGGCCAGGGTGCGTCGGCCGCCGTCGCCGGGGCCGCCGAGCGCGACCTGGATCCGTACGCCGTCGTCGTCCGGCCCGGGCAGCACCAGTGGGGCGGCCAGGGTGAGTTCCTCGACGAGACCACAGCCGACCTCGTCGCCCGCGCGTACCGCAAGCTCGACGAATCCGGCGCCGGGGAAGGTCATGTGCCCGGCCACCACATGGTCGGCCAGCCACGGCTGCGCCGCCACCGACAGCAGGCCGGTGCAGAGCAGACCACCGGTCTCGGGCAGCTCCACGACCGCGCCGAGCAGCGGATGTTCCACACCGCCGAGCCCGGCCGGGACCGTGCCCGCCGAGGTGTTGCCGACGGGCGCGGTCCAGTACCGCTCCCGCTGGAACGCGTAGGTGGGCAGCGCGACCCGGCGCGCGCCGGTCCCGGTGAACAGTTCGGCCCACCGGACCGGTACGCCCCGCACATACAGCCGGGCCGCCGCCGCCAGCGCGGTGGACTCCTCGCCGCGGTCCTTGCCCAGCAGTGGCACGGCCTCCACCCGCGCCACATCGGGCAGGGCGTCCTGCGCCAGCACCGACAGCGTGGCGTCCGGGCCCAGTTCGAGGAAGGTGTGCGCGCCGGCCCGCGCCGCGGCCCCGACCGCGTCGGCGAACCGCACCGTCAGCCTGACGTGCCGCACCCAGTAGTCGGGGGTACGGATCCGCTCCGCGTCGATCCGCTCACCGGTGACGGTCGAGACGATCGGGATGCGCGGCTCGCCGAAGGCCAGGCCCTCGACGACCGTGCGGAAGTCGTCCAGCATCGGGGTCATCAGCGGGGAGTGGAAGGCGTGGCTGACCCGCAGCCGGGTGGCCTTGCGGCCGTCGGCCGCGAACCGGTCGGCGATGGCCTCGACCGCGTCGGCCGCCCCGGACACCACCACCGCCTCGGGGCCGTTGACCGCGGCGAGTCCCACGCGGTCCGCGGAGCCGGTGAGCAGCGCCGTCACCTCGTCCTCGGTGGCCCGCAGCGCGACCATGGCGCCGCCTTCGGGCAGCGCCTGCATCAGCCGTCCGCGGGCGGCGACGAGTGTGCAGGCGTCGGGCAGGGACAGCACCCCGGCCACATGGGCCGCCGCGATCTCGCCGACCGAATGCCCGAGCAGCAGATCCGGCGCCGTCCCCCACGACTCCACCAGCCGGTACAGGGCCACTTCCAGGGCGAACAGCGCGGGCTGGGCGTATTCGGTGCGGTTCAGCAGCTCCGCGTCGTCGCCGAACACCGCCTCCCGCAGCGGCCGTTCCAGCTCGCCGTCCAGCAGCGCGCAGACCTCGTCCCACGCCGCCGCGAACACCGGGAACCGGCCGTGCAGTTCGCGCCCCATGCCCAGCCGCTGGGCGCCCTGACCGGCGAAGAGCAGCGCCAGCGGGCCGGGGTCGCCCGCCATGCCCTCGGCCACCTTCAGGGGCCGCGCGTCGCCGTCCGACGTACGGTCCGTCGCGGCCAGGAGGACCGCTCGATGCTCCAGCTCGGAGCGGGTGGTCACCAGCGAGTAGCCGATGTCGGCCGCCGCCACGCCGGTGTCGGCCACGAACGCGGCCAGCCGGTCCAGTTGCGCCTCCAGCGCCGCCTCGCTACGAGCCGACACCGGCCACGGCACCACGTCCGGCCCGCTCCGCGCCCGCGGCGCGCCCGAGGGCCGCTCCGCGGTCTCATCGGTACGGTCCCGCGGGGGCTGCTCGATGATCACATGCGCGTTGGTGCCGCTGATCCCGAACGACGACACGCCCGCGCGGCGGGGCCGTTCGGCCGATGGCCACAGGGCGGGCCCGGTGAGCAGCTCCACCGCCCCGGCCTCCCAGTCCACCTGCGACGACGGCGCGTCCACATGCAACGTGCGCGGCAGTACGCCGTGCCGCATGGCCAGGATCATCTTGATGACGCCCGCGACACCGGCGGCGGCCTGCGCATGCCCGATGTTGGACTTGAGCGACCCCAGCAGCAGCGGGCGGTCCGGGTCCCGGCCCTGCCCATAGGCGGCGAGCAGCGCCTGGGCCTCGATCGGGTCGCCCAGCCGGGTGCCGGTGCCGTGCCCCTCCACCGCGTCCACGTCCGACGGCACCAGTCCGGCACCGGCCAGGGCCTGGCCGATCACCTGCCGCTGGGAGATTCCGCTGGGCGCGGTCAGGCCGTTCGACGCGCCGTCGGAGTTGACCGCGGAGCCGCGCAGGACGGCCAGCACCCGGTGGCCGGCCCGGGTCGCGTCGGAGAGCCGTTCCAGCACCAGGATGCCCACGCCCTCGGACCAGCCAGTGCCGTCCGCGGCCTCCGCGTACGCCTTGCAGCGGCCGTCGGGCGACAGGCCGCCCTGCCGGGCGAACTCCACGAAGATGCCGGGCTCCGACATGACGGTGACACCGCCGGCCAGCGCCAGGGAGCACTCGCCACCTCGCAGCGCCTGCGCCGCCAGGTGCATCGCCACCAGCGACGACGAGCACGCCGTGTCCACGGTCAGCGCGGGCCCGCGCAGCCCCAGGGTGTAGGCGATCCGGCCGGACAGCACGCTCGGCGAGGTGCCGGTGAGCAGATATCCCTCCGCGGCGCCGGAGCTGTCCTTGAGTCGCGGACCGTAG
Organism: Streptomyces violaceusniger Tu 4113; assembly: GCF_000147815.2. Classification (NCBI taxonomy): domain Bacteria; kingdom Bacillati; phylum Actinomycetota; class Actinomycetes; order Kitasatosporales; family Streptomycetaceae; genus Streptomyces; species Streptomyces violaceusniger. The sequence continues at coordinate 7,766,485 of NC_015957.1, forward strand.
TCCTGGGCCATCGCGCCGATGAACACGCCGGTCCGGCTGCCGTGCAGGGACGACGGGGCGATCTCGGCCCGTTCGACCGCCTCCCAGCTCATCTCCAGTGCCAGCCGCTGCTGCGGATCCATGGCTTCCGCCTCACGCGGCGAGATCCCGAACAGCGTCGCGTCGAAACGGTCCGCGTCGTAGAGGAATCCGCCCGCCCTGCCGGTCGCCGTCAGCTCCGGCGCCCATCCGCGGTTGGCGGGCAGGCCGGAGACGGCGTCGACTTCGCCCGACACCAGATCCCACAGACCCTCGGGCGAGTTCACCCCGCCCGGGTAGCGGCAGGCCATGCCCACGATGACCACCGGGTCGTCCGCCGGGACGGCGCGGGGTGCGGGCGACGCGCCGCCGGTCGGCGGGCCGGTGAGCTCCGTGGCCAGATGGTCCGCGCACGCGTCGGGCGTGGGGTGGTCGAACAGCACGGTGTTGGGCACCCGCAGCCCGGTCGCGGCCTTCAGCCGGGTCGCCAGCTCCACCGTCATCGCCGAGTCGAAGCCCAGCTCCTTGAAGGACCGCGCCGGGTTCACCCGCTCCGCCGAGGCGAACCCCAGCACCACGGCCGTCTCCGTGCGCACCAGCCGACCCAGGTCGGGGCGGGTCCACGAAGCTTGGGATGCCACGCGCTCCGGCTCCGGTTCCGGCTCGGTGGCGTGTCCTGTTACGGCCGCCGGAGCGGCGTCCGGCACCGCTGCGGCGCCCCCGGCGGGCTCCGGGAGCCAGTACCGCTCCCGCTGGAATCCGTACGTCGGCAGGGCCACCCGCCGGGCGTCGGTCCCGGCGAACGGCCGCGCCCAGTCGACCGGCACCCCGCGGACGTACACCTCGGCCAGACAGCTCAGGAACCGCTCCATCCCGCCCAGTTCGCGCCGCAGTGTGCCGACGGCGAGCGCCCGGACGTCGGCCGCGTCGATGGCCTCCTGCACGGCGGGGGTCAGCACCGGGTGGGAGCTGACCTCGACGAAGGCCCGGTGGCCCTGTCCGAGCAGCGCCCGGACGGCCGGTTCGAAGGCGACGGTCTGCCGCAGATTGCGGTACCAGTACCCGGCGTCCATACCGGAGGTGTCCAGCCACTCGCCGGTCACCGTGGAGAAGAACGGCACGTCGGCCCGGCGCGGGACGATGCCCTCCAGCGCGGCCGACAGCTCCTCGCGCACCCGCTCCACCTGCGCCGAATGCGAGGCGTAGTCCACCGCGATCCGCCGCACCCGCACATCCGCGCCCGCGAGTTCCTCGAACAGCTCGTCCAGCGCCTCCAGTTCACCGGAGACCACCACCGAGCCGGGCCCGTTGACCGCAGCGATCGACACCCGGCCGTCCCAGCGGCCCAGCCGCGCCTCTGCCTCGGCGCGCGGCAGCGCCACCGACAGCATGCCGCCCGCCCCCGAGAGGCGGCGTGCGATGGCCTGGCTGCGCAGCGCCACCACGCGGGCCGCGTCTTCCAGCGACAGCGCGCCGGATACGCACGCCGCCGCGATCTCGCCCTGCGAATGGCCCAGCACCGCGTCCGGGGCCACCCCGTGTGCCCGCCACACCGCCGCGAGGGAGACCATCACCGCCCAGGAGGCGGGCTGGACCACATCCACCCGTTCCAGCGACGGGGCGCCCTCGGCCTGTCGCAGCACTTCCGGCAGCGACCAGTCCACATGGGGCGCGAGCGCGGCGGCGCATTCGGCCAGCCGCTCGGCGAAGACCGGGGACTCCGCCATCAACCGGACGCCCATGCCCGCCCATTGCGAACCCTGGCCGGGGAAGACGAACACCGTCCGGCCCTCGGCGTCGGCCTCTCCCCGCACCACGCCCGGCGCGGACTCGCCCTCAGCCAGCGCCGCCAGCGCGCCCAGGGCCTCCGGCCGGTCCGGCGCGAGGACGACGGCGCGGTGGTCGAACGCGGTCCGGGTGGTGGCGAGGGAGAAGCCCACGTCCACCGGATCGAGCCGCTCGTTCTCCGTCAGATGGGAGGCGAGGCGGGCGGCCTGGGCGCGCAGCGCGTCCCGGGTACGGCCCGACAGCGGCCACGGCACGGCGCCACCGGCCGTGCCCACGCCAGGGTCCGCGGGCGGGTCCTCGGAGGTCGGCTCGGTGGCGGACACCACCAGATGGCAGTTGGTGCCGCCCATGCCGAACGACGACACTCCGGCCAGGGCGCGGCCGTCGCGGTAGGGCCACGGGCGGGTCGCCGACACCACGTCCAGGTGCCACTCGTCGAAGCGAATGCGCGGATTGGGCTGTTGGAAGTTCAGGCTGGCCGGCAGCTCGCCGTTCCGCAGCGACAGCACGACCTTCAGGAGGCCCACGATGCCCGCGGCGCCCTCCAGGTGCCCCACGTTGGTCTTCGCCGAGCCGACCAGCAGCGGGCTGTCCGCGGCACGGTCCGCTCCGTACACCGCGCCGAGTGCCGCCGCCTCCACCGGATCGCCCACCCGGGTGCCGGTCCCGTGCAGCTCCACATACTGGACGGCCGCCGGGTCGACCCCCGCACGTCGGCACGCCGCCGCCAGCACCGCGCCCTGCCCCTCGGGATCGGGGGTGGTCAGGGCCGCGCCGGGGCCGTCGTTGCCGACCGCGCTGCCCTCGATGACGCAATAGATCTCGTCCCCGTCGGCCAGCGCGCTCGCCAGTGGCTTGAGCAGCACCATCCCGGCGCCCTCGCCGCGGACATACCCGTTGGCGCGCTCGTCGAAGGTGAAGCAGCGGCCGTCCGGGGACAGCGCGCCGAGCCGGGCCGCCGCCAGCGCGCTGTCCCGCACCAGGTTGAGGTGCACACCGCCGGCCAGTGCCGTGGCCGACTCCCCGCGTCGCAGGCTCTCGCAGGCCAGATGCACCGCGACCAGCGACGACGACTGCCCGGTGTCCACCACCAGGCTCGGCCCCCGCAGGCCCAGGAAGTAGGACACCCGGTTCGCGATCACGCTGCGGTTCAGTCCGGTGAGGGTGTGATGCGCGATGGCCGCGGGTCCCCTGCGCCGGTCCAGTACGCCGTAGTCGTCGGCGGTCACACCGATGAACACGCCGGTGTCGTGGCCCCGTACCTCGGCGGGCAGGACGCCCGCGTCCTCCAGGACCTCCCAGCCCAGCTCCAGCGCGAGCCGCTGCTGTGGGTCCATCGCCCGCGCCTCACGCGGCGAGATCCCGAAGAACTCGGGGTCGAAACGGTCGACTTCGTCCAGGAAGGCGCCCCACCCGGTCTCGCCGGAGTCCGCCGCCCCGTCGTCGCTCCAGCGGCCCGGCGGTACCTGCGACACCGCGCTCATCCCGCCGGTCAGCAACTGCCAGAACCGCGCGGGATCCTGCGCGGACGGCAGCCGGCAGGACACCCCCACTACCGCGATGGCGGTGTCCTGCTGCTGGATTCGGCCAGCGGATATGGACTCAGGTCGGCTCATGGTGCCGCTCCCCACTCGTCGTCCTCACGGGCTAGGCAGGAGAGGCAAGTGCCGTCACACGCCGAGTCCCCCAGAATCCGGCGCCACCGGACTGCCGTTCAAGTCGTGATCAACAATGTGCGAAATAGTACATCTATGGTCGGCAGAAATCTCTGAGCCTCCAACGGAGTGGCGTCACTCTCACTTTGGGGCTATGCGTCGCCTGTTTCCCCTGCCATGGATGCATTCCGTGTCATTACCGTCACCTTAGGCACGCGAAGGTTGCTGAGAATTCACCTAGACCTCCGGTGTTTGAAAGTCTGTACGATCGCCTATTGTTGGGCGGGGTCGGCCGAAAAGAGCTGCCGAACGCCAAGCTGCCCGCTGCCCGACAGCCGACAGCGCGTCCGTCGAGACGCCGACGTGACAACACAAGCGCGAGGGTGAGGAAATGCGGCCCAGGATCGATCCGCAGGACGCGGACGACTTCGCCGTCACACCGGCCGGCCAGGTCTACCTCCAGGAGGTCAGCCGGTCATTGAACGGGATCCTCGCGGACCGGCCACCGCCGAACGTCCACCGGACCATCGCCAACCACCCGACGCTGCTGCCCGCGATGCAGCCGCTGATGTCCCATGTGGCGGGCGATATCCTCCCGCCGCGCGAGCGCGAGCTCATCATCCTGCGGACGGCGTGGCGTTCACAGGCGTCGTACGTCTGGGCGCATCACCATGCCGCGGGTCTCTTCGTCGGGCTGACCGAGACGGAGATCGCCCGAGCCGCCTCGGAGGACGCCACCGGCTGGACGCCTCTCGAGGCCGCCCTCCTCACGGCGGTCGACGAGCTCCACACCAAGTCGGCGATCTCGGACAGCACCTGGAAGCAGCTCGCCGAGCGCTACAGCGAGGAGCAGATCCTCGAACTGCTGGCCCTGGCCGGAACCTACAAAACCCTGGCGTTCATCCTGAATTCCTGCCTGGTCCCGGTCGACAGTTGGATGGAGCGTCCGGCGCTGCTGCCGGTGGACCCGGGGCAGCTCACCTCCGGCAGACATGCCCGCCCGCGCGAGTCGCTTCCGGGATCGGACGCCGAGACATGGAACCGACGCATCGTGCTGCAGAACGACACCGGGCTCTCGCAGCTCACACCCTCGGCGGCCCACCCCGAGCCGCCACTTCATGAGATCCTCGTCCGCTATCCGGACCTGATGTCCACGGCCACGCAGGCCCGCGAGACCGGCTCGCCGCTCCTGCTGATCCGCCGGAACTCCACGGACATCATGCCGGACACGGACGGCTACTCCTTCAGCGCCACCCATCTGTTCGCCGATTCCACGGGTGTCCCGATTCTCGCCGAAGTGGTGGAACCGCACGACACCTGGAACGCGCACAGCGCGCTGTCGAAAATTCTCGACTACGCGGGCAGCGGGGCCCGGCACTGGCCGCTCCACATACTGCAGCGCTCGCTCGAGTACACCGCGCAATTGCAGGACACCAGCGCGGAGGGTTTGCTGGCGGAGATGGGCTATCCGATCGACCAGGGCTCGTTCCTGCGCACGATCGAGGGGAATCTGGCCCTGGGCAGGCTCCGTATGGTCATTGTGGCCAGTCAATTCCCGCCCGAATTCAACCGGGTCATCTCGTTCCTCGGCCAGCAGCTCCGCCCCGCCGAGGTGTACGGCGTCGAACTGCGCCGCTTCTCCGACGGGTCCCAGGCGGCGTACATACCGAGGGTGGTCACCTGAGCGGGGAAGCCCCCGCGGACGGCTGAGGCGGGCCGGAGCGTCGGCCCCGGCCCGCCTCAGCCGTCGCTCTGCTCACTCACCCGCGGGTGCCTTCTTGCGGATCAGCGTGATGCCGTCCGCCATGGGGACCAGCGACATCTCCACCCGCGGATCGTCATGGACCAGCTTGTTGAACGCGCGGATCCCGGCGGTGTCGACGTCCTGCGCCTCGGGGTCCACGACCTTGCCGAAGAACAGGGTGTTGTCGACCACGATCAGGCCGCGGTCGCCGAGGAGCGTCAGCGCCATCTCGTAGTAGTGCGGGTAGCCCTGCTTGTCGGCGTCGATGAACACGAAGTCGAAGGTGCCGGGGCCCTCCTCCGCGAGGATCGTCTTGAGGGTGTCGGCCGCGTCACCGACGCGCAGGTCGATCCGCCCCTCGACACCCGCCTTGGCCCAGTAGTCGGCGCCGATGCTCGCCCAGCGGTCGGTGATGTCACAGGTGACGAGCTGTCCGCCGGGCGCGAGCGCACGGGCCAGGCACAGGGTGCTGTACCCGGTGAACGTGCCGATCTCCAGGATCCTTTTCGCCGGGGTGAGTCCGGCCAGCAGCGTCAGCAGCTGGCCCTCCTCGGGCATGACCTGCATCGCGGTGCCCGCGGGAAGCTCCGCCGTCGTCTCGCGGAGCTGCCGCAGAACCTCGTCCTCCCGCAGGGAGAACTCCCGGATGTACTCCGAGAGCGCGGCCGGGAGACCTACCTGGTTCGCCATGCGTCATCCATCTTCTCTGGTCTTCTCACATCGGAACCGGCCGGGAGGCGGGCCTCCCGGCCGGTGAGGGCTCAGACGTCCTGGAGGCTGACGGCGTGCAGCTCCATCGTGGGCGGCGGGTCGGACGGGGCCGGGGACAGATGCAGCCGCTGGATCTCCTCCTGTGCGGGCGCGGGCAGTTGGGCCCGGCAGTCGCACGGCTCGTCGGTGAAACCGGCGAAGCGGTAGGCGATCTCCATCATCCGGTTGCGCTCGGTCTGCCGGAAGTCGGCGGCCAGATGGACACCCGCCTGGGCGGCCTGGTCGCCGAGCCAGCGCAGGATCGCCGAACCGGCGCCGAACGACACCACCCGGCACGAGGTGGCCAGCAGCTTGAGATGCCAGACGCCTTCGTGCTTCTCCAGCAGTTGGAGACCGACCGCGCCATGCGGCCCGAACCGGTCGGTGAGCGTGGTCACCAGCACCTCATGGCGTGGATCGGCCAGCAGCGCCCGCAGATCGGAGATGGAGTAGTGCACACCGGTGGCGTTCATCTGGCTGGTGCGCAGCGTGAGCTCCTCCACCCGGGAGAGCTCCTCCTCGGTGGCGCGTCCGATGCGCATCACCAGTTCCAGCGAGCGCAGGAAGTCTTCGCTCGGCCCCTGGAACTCCGCCTCGGCCGCCTTCCGCTCGAACCCGGCCCGGTACATCTGCCGACGGCGGCGCGAGTCCACCGTCACCGTCGCCGGGTTGAACTCCGGCAGGGCGGAGAGCTCGGACAGTTGCCCGGCGTCATAGCAGCGGACCTCGGGCAGATGGAACTGGACCTCCGCCCGCTCCGTCGGTTGGTCGTCGACGAAGGCGATCGTGCCGAGCGCGAAGTTGAGCTCGGTGGCGATCTCCCGCACCGAATCGGACTTCGGACCCCAGCCGATGCGCGGCAGCACGAAGTACTCGGCGACGCCCAGCGCCTCCAACTGCTTCCAGGCCAGGTCGTGGTCGTTCTTGCTGGCCACCGACTGCAGGATGCCGCGGCTGTCCAGCTCGGCGATGAGTTCTCTGACCGGGGCGGGGAGCGTCACCGCCCCGTCCTCCAGCAACGTGCCCCGCCACAGGGTGTTGTCGAGGTCCCACACCAGACACTTCACGATCGAGGTCTGTTCAGCCACGGCTCTTCCTTGTCTCGGTTCGCCCACTCATGTCGCGGGCATCGACACGGCGTGATCGGCGAGGATCAGCTCACAGATCTCCGTACTGCCCTCGATGAGTTCCATGAGCTTCGCGTCGCGGTACGCGCGCTCGACCACATGGCCCTCGTGTGCCGCCGCCGACCCCAGCACCTGCACCGCCGTGGCGGCGCCCTGCGCCGCCTGGACCGCGCTCACCTGCTTGGCGAGCACGGTGGCGACGACCATCTCGGGAGAGCCCTCGTCCCAGCACCGGCTGGCGTGTTCGCACACCCGGGTGGCGATCTGCTCGGAGGTCAGCAGATTCGCCAGGTGGCGGGCGACAAGCTGGTGGTCCGCGAGCCGCTTTCCGAACTGCGTCCGGGTGCGGGCATGGCCACGGGCGGCGTCGAGACAGGCCCGGAGGATGCCGACGCAGCCCCAGGCCACCGAGATCCGCCCGTACGCCAGCGCGGTGGTCACCAGCAGCATCAGGGGCTGTCCACCGCCGAGCACGGCGGTGGCGGGCAGCCGCACCTCATCCAGCGTCACGTTCGCATGGCCCGCGGCCCGGCAGCCGGACGGCTGCGCCACTCTGGTCACGGTGACGCCCGGAGCCGAGGCGGGCACCACGACCGCTGCCGCACCCGAGCCATAGCGGCCGACGACCACGATCATGTCGGCGTAGTGGGCGGCGGTCGTCCAGACCTTCTGGCCGCGGACGATGACGGTGTCGTCGTGCCGCTCGATGGTCGTGGTCATCGCCGACAGATCGCTGCCCGCCTCCGGCTCGCTGAACGCGACGGCGGCGAGCTGACCCCCGGCCAGTTTCGGCAGGTACTCGGCGTGCTGTTGCGCACTGCCCAGGCGCTGAATGGTCCACGCCGCCATGCCCTGCGAGGTCATCACGCTCCGCAGGGAGCTGCACCGGCTGCCCACGAACGCGGTGAACTCGCCGTTCGCCGCGCTGCTCGCGCCGAGTCCGCCGGACGCCTCCGGCACCCCGGCGCACAGCAGACCGCGACCGGACAGCGTGCGCAGTACCTCCTCGGGGATCAGACCGGCCCGGTCCCACTCCGCGGCCCGGTCGCCGACGAGGTCGCCGACGAGGTCACGGGCGCCGGCGAGCGGCTCAGTCATCGGCGGGCTTCTCGCCGCCGCGCAACCGCACCACCAGAGCGGTCATGGCCGCGATGGTGCGGAAGTTGTCCCGCTTGAGGTCGTCCCCCAGGATCTGCACGGAGAAGGCCTGTTCCAGATGGACGACGAGCTCCATCGCGAACATCGACGACACCAGCCCGGACCCGAAGAGGTCCTGGTCGGCAGGGACCTCCGCCTTCACCCGCTCCGAGACGAACGCCGTGATCGCCTGCTCGGTCGCCTCGGCGGTGACTGCCTGGTCCATACTCACGAAAGCACCTCTCCATAGTTGTAGAACCCGCGCCCTGTCTTACGCCCCAGATCACCGGCGCGTACCTTCTCCGTCAGAAGTTCACAGGGTTCGAAGGTGGAATTTCCGGTCCGCTCGGCAAGCAGCCGAAGAGCGTCCGCGAGATTGTCGAGTCCGATCAGATCGGCGGTGCGCAGCGGGCCGGTCGGATGACCGAGGCAGCCGTGCATGAGCTGGTCCACGTCCTCGACGCTCGCGGTGCCCGCGGCCACGATGCGCGCCGCTTCATTGATCATGGGGTGCAGCAGCCTGCTGGTGACGAAGCCCGGCGCGTCACGCACGACGACCGTCTTCCGCCCCAGCCGGCCCAGCAGGGCCAGGATCGCGGCCATGGCGTCCTCGCCGGTCTGCGGGCCGCGCACCACTTCCACCATCTCGATGAGATAGGACGGATTCATGAAGTGCACGCCGGCCAGTTCCGCGGGCCGCTGCACCGACTTCGCCAGTTCGGCGATGGGAATACCCGAGGTGTTGGTGATCAGCGGGACCCCGGCGGGGACCGTGGCGGAGAGTTCCGCCATGACCCGCGCCTTGAGCGAGGCGTCCTCGGTGATCGCCTCGATCACCACATCCGCGTCCGCGACATCGCCGCTGGACAGCGTGGTGGTGAGGGTCCCGGTGGCCTGGGAGGCGGGGAAGGCGCCCATGAACTGCCCGTGCCGCAACAGTTGGGCGATTTCCGCTCGGGCGCTCTCCAGCACGTCACCCGAGACATCGACCAGCACGACATCGACCCCACGACCCAGCGCGAGTGCGGTGATGTTGCGTCCCATTACCCCGGCGCCGACGACAGCGATCGTGTCCGATGCGGAACCCGCCATCCCCTGCCTCCAATCGTCACTCAGATGAGCGCGCCCCCGGTAGGGCACACAACAAGTGAATGCCAACAGGAACGGCAGGCCCCTGTCTCTATGGCACTTTCCGGTAAAAGTACTAGGAGAGCGCGGCCGGTGTCGATGGCGCGCAACCACCGCCGCCACCTCGGCGTCTTCACCTCGGTCCAGGGCGATTCGGACGATCCGCCGGCCGTCGGGGACGGCAGTCACCAGTCCACGGGACCGTTCACATCGAAGAAGCTGCCGCTGGGGCCATCCGCCGAGAGCGTGGCGGCGCGCACGACGACCTTCGCGCCCTGCGAGGGATGCCCTGTTCCGAGGTTGTTGTTCAGATCGGTGGCGATGTACCCCGGGCACACTGAGTTGACCTTGATCGGGGTGTCGTCGAGTTCGACGGCGAACCACCCGGTGAGCGCGTTCAGCGCCGCGTTCCGCCGCGTGGTCGGCTCCTCACCGAAGCAATTCGCGATACAGCACATGCCGCGGTGAACAGCGGGCCGGGACAGGAGGGTTCAGGCGCGCGGCAGCACGCCCAGGAGCGTCGAGGTGAAGGAGATCCGCAGAGCGTCACGCAGCTCCATGTGGAGCACGCCGAGGGCAGGCTCGTCCGCGTAGGCGGCAAGGAGGCTGGGCGGCGGCGGGATGTACGCCGACAGGGCACCCGCCGAGACCAGGCTCATCAGGCAGAACAGCTGCGCGCTCTCGCCGAGTTCAGGCACGTGGCGGCGCACGAGCTCGGTCATGGCCGCGAGCCGCGTGAGGGAGGACCGCTTGTGCCGCTTGACCACCTCGACCGAGACGTTGTGCTCAAGGACGCCGCCCTGCGCGCCGAAGAGGTCGCACAGCACCACCCGGCCCGCCAGCGACCGGCTGAGGATCTCGGCCAACTGACCCGCCCGCACTTCCGGCGCCGCATGCGCCTCGATGCCCGCGGCCAGCTCGTCCGCCAGCTCGACGAGCCAGCTCTCCAGAAAGACGTCCAGCAGTTCGAGCAGCACCGCCTCGCGTGACTCGAAATACCGCAGGACGTTCGACTTGGCCAGGCCCACCCGCCGGCTGAGCTCGTTGAGGCTCACCTCGGCCACGGGCATCTCGTCGAGCATCGCCGCCGCCGTGTCCAGGATCGCCCGACGGCGGATCTCCCGCTGCTCCTCGCTTCGCGCCCGCTGAAATGTCACGCCCTCAGTCTAGCTTAAAGACCACCGGTCCCTTGACAGGAGACCGGTGGTCTTTTAGGTTCTCCTTGTAACAGACCGATGGTTCTTTAGGAGTGCGTCATGAGCGGCAACTGGACAGAGCAGCACATCCCCGATCAGCACGGCCGGGTGGCGATCGTGACCGGCGCCAACACCGGGCTGGGCTTCGAGACCGCCCGGATGCTCGCGGCGCGCGGGGCGGCGGTGGTCCTGGCGGTCCGCGACGTGGAGAAGGGCAAGCAGGCAGCCGCCCGCATCACCGGCGACGTCACCGTCCAGGCCCTCGACCTGGCCTCCCTGGACTCGGTCCGGTCCGCGGCGGCCGACCTGCGCGCGGCCCACCCGCGCATCGACCTTCTGATCAACAACGCGGGCGTGATGTACACCCCACGGCAGACCACCGCCGACGGCTTCGAGCTGCAGTTCGGCACCAACCACCTCGGCCACTTCGCCCTGACCGGCCTGCTGCTGGACCGGCTCCTGCCCGTCCCCGGCTCCCGCGTCGTCACGGTCAGCAGCACCGGTCACCGCATCCGGGCCGCCATCCACTTCGACGACCTGCAGTGGGAGCGCTCGTACAGCCGCGTCGCCGCCTACGGCCAGGCCAAACTCGCCAACCTGATGTTCACGTACGAACTGCAGCGCCGGCTCGCACCGCACGGCACCACGGTCGCGGTGGCCGCCCATCCCGGCGTGTCCAACACCGAGCTCGCCCGCAACACGCCCGCCGCGCTTCGCGTGCCCGTCACCTGGCTCGCGCCGCTGCTCACCCAGAAGGCCGAGATGGGCGCCCTGCCCACCCTGCGCGCCGCCACCGATCCAGCCGTCACCGGCGGCCAGTACTACGGCCCCGGCAACCGGGGGGAGATCCGCGGCTACCCGAAGCTGGTCGCCTCCAGCCCCGACTCCCACGACCAGGCCGCCCAGCGGCGCCTGTGGACCGTCTCCGAGGAGCTCACCGGGGTGACATTCTCAGCGGTGACTCCACAGCGGAGGGATTCCTGAGGCCGCAACCGGATTCGAAGTGCGGATCAGCGTTTGCCGTCCGCGCCGGTACTTCTTCGGCAGCTGCGCCAGCGCGAGCCGGGCGGCTTCGATGTGGTCGGCGGCTGTGTTGCTGCCCGCGTTTCCGGGCCGCAGCAGCCCGGCCACCGGCTCCCCCGACCCGCCCCGGCCGTGGTCGACGAACCCCGTCAGCGGATGGTGGCCGAAGGTCTTCTTCCGGGTCGCGGCCGCATCCTGTGTCAGCGCACGGTTCCCGCCGACTGCCAACGTGTCGATCAGCCGGGACACCGTCGGGTCCGAGTCCACCGGCCCAAAATCCCGGAGGCCGCGCATCCGCTCCCGCCGCTGACCACGGTCCGTACGGACTTCGCGGAAATCGGGCGCTGTTGCCTGAGCCTGATGCTGGACCAGTTGGAACGCACCCCCGAGGCGGGGGTGCGCTCGACCATCCCTACGGAACTGGTGGTACGCCGCAGCAGCGGCCCGGCTCCGCCCAGTGCGCCCCGGAATCAGCCGTGGCTGTAGCGGCCGGGCACCAGCTGATAGAGGAAGTGGCTCTGCCCCCAGCACCAGGGGAGTTCGCCGCTCTTACCGGCCGTGCTCCAATTCGTCTGGAACTGGAGCGGCTTCTTCGATGTCGCCGGAATGGTCTTGTTGATCTTGAAGGTGTAATAGCGAGGACCATCGGGCTTGTACGGGTCCAGCCGGTAAGGGTTGCTCCAATACGTCTTATTCGTCGCTTCGCTGCGGAGAGACTGCCCACCGAGGCCGGCGGTACGCCCGCCTTGGTAGAGGATCGTGACCGACTTGACCCTGATGGACTTCTTGGTGACCTTTCCCGTATTCCACTTGATGCTGCCGAGGAGATAGGCGGACTTGCGGCACGTCTCGGTCTCCCTGTGGTCCACCCCCACCGTGGCACTCTGCACCGAGTGAGAAGAGTCCTGGATGGCGATGGTACTGGTCGTCCCCGGCCTCACCTGGGCCTGGGCCGTTCCACCCCCGGCGAACACCGCCCCCAAGGCAAGTCCTATGGACGCCGTGGCGGTGAGTGCGCGCTTATTGCGAACCTGCATACATCCCCTTACAGAGTTTGTTCCCGCTACGGCGGCAACGACCCCCGAGGGCCGGTCACCGCACTTCGTCTAGGCTGTATGACCTCCGCGGAGATGTCCTTAGCACGCACTACACAGGCATTGGCGATGCGTCCACTCCGGCGGAACCACACGCAGCGGGGCGGTGAACGGTCCCCGGCCGGACCAAAAGGTGGCCAGGTCCTGCGAGAGGCGAATACGAGATGCTGAACGAGAAGGTGTTCCGAAGCGATGACCTGCCTGCCGCGGACAGGTTCGACTGCTGGCGTGAGCTCCTCGCTCAGACCCACGCCCCCATGGAACTGCTCAGTGACCACCGGGCCGACTTCCAGGCTTCGCAGCGCGTACTGGACCTCGGTGCCGTATCGGTGTGGCCGACGACCTTCCAGCCAGTGTGTTTCCGGCGGACGCCCAAGCTGATCAGGCAGTCCGACCCCGAGGGGCTGCACCTCTCCCTGCCGCTGAGCGGACCGCTGCGCGCCGCACGAACCGACGACAAGGCCGTATACGGCCCCAACACCCTCTGCGTTGTCGACACCTCGCGGCCCATCGACGTTCACGGGGGCGACGACTCTCACCCGCATCAGGGAGTCGGTTTAGAGGTGCCCAAGGCGCTGCTGCCGCTGTCCCAGAACCAAGTCGACAAGGTGACCGGGCTGCGGCTGTCGGCTCAGGAAGGGTATGGCACCCTGCTGACCCAACTACTCACCCAGTTGGCCAACAGCACCGGTTCCTACCGGCCTTCCGACGGTCCCCGCCTGGGGACGGTGATCGTCGACCTGCTGTCCGCGCTGTTCACCCAAGCCCTTGAAATCGACGGCTCCCTCCCGCAAGAGAGTCACCGACGCGCCTTGGTCCTGCGGATCCAGGCTTTCGTTCAGCGGCATCTGCACGACACGCGGCTGACACCGTCCATGATCGCGGCAGCGCACCACATCTCCACCAGCTATCTCCACCGCCTCTTCGAGGGGGAAGCCGACACGGTCGCGGCATGGATTCGCCATCAGCGCCTGGAGCGCGCCCGCCGCGATCTCGCCGATCCGGCCCTGCGCACCACCCCCGTCTACCTCATCGCCGCTCGCTGGGGCTTCCCCCGCGCAGCCGACTTCACCCGTGCCTTCCGCACCGCGTACGGGGTCCCTCCCAGGGACTACCGGACCGCGGCACAGCAGGCTGGGCCGCAGGGCTGACTGTTCAGCGAGGTCGCGGGCCCGGCCTCGACCTCACAGCGCGCCGCACCACTCTTGCCGATCCTGGCATCGCTGGTGATCAACGGCACGCCCGTGCGTCGTCGATCGCGGCCAGTACGTCCGATGTAGTCAGCCTCGCGGTGGCCTCGGCTTCGGCCCGGTCTACGAGCTCGGCAAGCGTGGGCCCGGCAGCTTCACCTGGCCGTGGCTGCCAAGCCGAGTCGTCACCGAGGTCACAGGTCCGCACGGTCGCGGTGGCGCGGACAGCGGCAGGGCGGGAACTGGCTGGACCGCAAGGGTTCGAGCTTGTCCTTGACCACGACGACGACCCTGCCCAGCTCCTGCGTCACGACCGCGCCGTCCGGTGAGACGCGGTAGACGCGCATCGTCATCCGTGGAGCGGTGGATTCGGTGTGTGAGAACACGTTGACCTGTCTTTCCGGTTCGGCCAATTACGTTGTGTGCACACACCGTTGCGGTCCGACGCGTAGGCTGGAAAGAGGCGACACGTCCCAGCCAAGATCGCGGGACAAGAGGGGATGCACGATGCCGTTCCAGCCACGCGAACTCTTTCCCGACCGCTCCGCACGCGACCTCTTCGGCGCGGAGATCCGCCGCCACCGCGAGAAGGCGGACATGTCGTTACGGCGGCTGTCCGAGGTGCTGAACTACAGCAAATCGCATCTGGCCCGGATCGAGGCGGCGGAGTCCCTGCCGTACGACGACCTTCCGTCGAAGCTGGACGCGTGCTTTGGGACGGACGGGATGTTCGCGCGCATCTATGCGCTGGCGAAGAATGAGCCGTATCCGTCGAAGCTGCGCCGTGTAGTGGAAGTTGAGCGGCGCGCCGTGGCCATTGAGGAGTACGCCTGCGCCACGATCCCCGGCCTGCTCCAGACTCCCGAACTCGCGAAGGCGTCGCTGCGCATCGGCAACCGGTTCGCCCCTGACGCGGAGATCGAGGAGTGGGCAAAGGCCCGCATTGCTCGACAGGCGCGGCTGGCCGAACCACGGCCACCGCACTGTTGGTTCATCGTGGACGAGGCCGCATTGCGCCGCGCGGCGGGTGGACCCGAAGTGATGTGCCGCCAGATGGCATCCCTCATCGAGCGCGGGACACGGCCCTACGTAACCATTCAGGTCCTGCCGTTCAGGGCGGGCCAGCACGTTGAGGCGGGCGGTTCCTTGATGCTCTACACGCTGCCGAACGAGCCGTTGCTTGCCTACGAAGAAGGCAGCCGCTTCGGGACTTTCATCGAGGACCGGGACCGAGTTGCGGAACGCCGGAAGAACTACGATCTGCTCAGGGCCATGGCCCTCTCGCCCCTCGACTCCGAGGCGATGATCCGAGCCGTGATGAAGGACTGGACCTCATGGGAACCGCCCCAGATCTGAGAACCGCTTCGTGGCACAAGAGCAGCTACAGCAGCAACGGCGGCGGCGCGTGCGTCGAGGTCGCCGACGACCTCCCCGGCATCGTCCCCGTCCGCGACTCCAAGGACCCCGACGGCCCCAGCCTGATATTCCCCAACGCCTCATGGGCCGCGTTCATAGCCACTCTCAAGAGGGACTGACTGGAGGTCGTGATGCCGACCACCCCGGACCTGAGCACTGCCGTGTGGCGCAAGAGCAGCTACAGCAACAACGACGGCGGCGGTTGCGTCGAGATCGCCGACGACCTCCCCGGCATCGTCCCCGTCCGCGACTCCAAGGACCCCGACGGGCCCGTCCTCATATTCCCCACCCACTGCTGGAGCGCGTTCATATCGAGCCTCACCGCAGCAGCAACTGAAGTCCGCCCAGCACCGTAGCCCCGATCACCAGCCGCTCGAAGAGCCGCTGATTGATCCGGTCCACGCACGCCTTACCGATGTACGCACCGGGCAGGACGAAGAGCGCCAGCAGCGCGTCCAGGAGCAGGGAGCGGCCGTCGATCAGGCCGAGGCCGACGCTGAAGGGCACCTTGGCGACGTTCACGATGAGGAAGAACCAGGCCGAGGTGCCCAGGAAACCCAGCTTCCGGAAGCCGGCGGAGAGCAGGTAGAGCGACATCACGGGGCCGCCCGCGTTGGCCACCATCGTGGTGAAGCCGCCGAGCACCCCGTACGAACCGGCCTTGAGCCGGGCGCCCGCCCCGTCCGCGTCGGGCGTCGTCGCGGGGGCCTCCGCCCGGGCCGCCGCACGCCGCCGCCACACCGTGACCCCGGCCATCAGCAGCAGAATCGCCCCGATGGACGTGCGCACCTCCGCGTCCCCGGCCCAGAGCAGGAACACCGTGCCCACCACGACCCCGACCGCGACTGCCGGGAACAGCCGCACCAGGGTCCCCCAGTGGGCGTGCCGCCGGTAGGTGCGCACGGCGAGCAGGTCGCCGACGATCAGTAGGGGCAGCAGCACACCGGTCGACTCCCGGGCCGGAAGCACCGCCGCGAAGATCGCGAGGCTGACGGTATTGGCGCCGCTGACGGCGGTCTTCGAGAAGCCGACGAGTATGGATGCCGCCGCGAGCGCGGCGAACTCCCAGAGGGTAACGGTGTACATGCCACCGGATGATTCCAGGCCACCGCGCACCCACCGCAGGCAGGGACCTCAGCGCACCCAGCTCTTTCCCCGTACCAGGGGCTCCGCCCCTGGACCCTGGGGTCTGAGGCGAAGTCCCGCCTTCCAGCCCCTCCGGCGATTGAGGAGCAGGGCCTGGGGCGGAGCCCCGCCTTCCAGCCCCTCCGGCGATTGAGGAGCGGGGTCTGGGGCGGAGCCCCAGTTGAGGGAAGGGGCGGGGCGGGGAACAGCCCGCCGCAGGCGTCAAGACCCGCCGGACGCCCCCTCAGCGCACCCAGCCCTGGAGCGGCTCGGTGTCGAGCGTGACGCCAATCGGCGTGGGCAGCGTGAGCGGCTTGCCGAACGGCACGGTCTTGGTGCTCTCGTACCGGACCCCGTCGGGCTCGCTGAACACGGTGACCTCACCGGCCTCTCGGTCGACCAGCAGATACACCGGGATGCCCGTCTCGGCGTAGGCGCGCGGCTTCTCGACCCGGTCCCGGCGGTCGGTGTCGGTGTCGGAGTCGGAGTCGGAGTCGTAGGAGGTGACCTCCACGACCATCAGGACGGGATCGGCGTCGGCCCACTCCCCCTGGCCGACGAAGGCGTCACTGTGGGCGAGTGCCCCGTCGGGACGCGCGTGGCCGTTGCGGTACGTCTCGACCTTGAGGCCCTGGTCGTGCAGCCACAGGTCGGGATGGGCCTGAACGCAGATCCGCGCCAGCCACTGGATGATCCGCCCATGATCGCCATCGGGCCTCGGCGTGGCCCGGATCTTCCCGCCGAGGAACTCCCACCGCGTCCCCTCCGCCAGGCGGGCCGCCAGCCGGGCACACACCTCGAACTCCTCCGGCAGCATCTGCGGACGATCGTGGGTCGCGGTCACGACCGGGAGCCTCCTTCAGGTGCGGTGCGCTCTCAGCGTAGTCGTTCGCAGGGGCCACCACCTCAGCCCATACGCATCCGAACGCGCTCACACGACACCGTCCGCCTCGCCCCCGCCGCCCTGCGCTGATCTCACCGGAGCCGACCTGAGTGGCATCTGTCCCGGGGTGGATCATCAGATCCAAGTGGGCACGTGCCCCTCGGTGTAGCGGGCGCCGAAACCGCCCATAGGCAGGATCTCGTCGATGGCCTTGAGGTCGGCGTTGGTGAGGGTGAGGTCGGCGGCGCCGGCGTTTTCCTCGATGCGCTTCGGGCTGCGGGTGCCGGGGATCGGCACGATGTGCTCGCCCCGGGTCAGGAGCCAGGCCAGGGCTAGCTGGGAGACGGTGGCACCCTGGGCCGCCGCGAGCTCGGCGAGCCGGTCGACGGCTTCGACGTTCTTCTCGAAGTTGCCCGGCTGCCAGCGCGGGTCGACGTTGCGCATGTCGGTGGCTTCGTACTGGCCGGCGGGTTTGGCGGTGCCGGTGATGAACCCGCGGCCGAGGGGGGAGTAGGCGACGAAGCCGATACCGAGTTCGTCCAGGGCGGGGAAAAGCTGCTCGACGTCCCGTTCGAACAGGGAGTACTCGGTCTGCAGGACGGAGACCGGCTGCACGGCGTGCGCCGTGCGGATCGTCTCGGGTCCGGCCTCGCTGAGGCCGAAGTACTTCACCTTGCCCGCTTCGATCAGCTCCTTGACGGTGCCCGCGACCTCCTCGATGGGCACCTCGGGGTCGACGCGGTGCTGGTAGAAGACGTCGATGTGATCCACGCCGAGGTAGTGCAGGCTGTTGTCGGCGACCTTGCGGATGTTGTCGGGCCGGCTGTTGACGGCGCCGCCGATCTGCTCGGGAGGCACGGACATGTCGACACCGAACTTGGTGGCCAGGACCACGTCGTCGCGGAAGTCCCTGACCGCCTTGCCGACCAGGATCTCGTTGGATCCGGTGCCCCAGCCGTACATCTCGGCGGTGTCGAAGAAGGTGACGCCCAGGTCGTGCGCGCGGCGGAGGGCGGCGACGCCGGCCTCCTCGTCGGTGGGTCCATAGGCCATCGTCAGGCCCATCGCGCCGTAGCCGATCGCCGAGACCTCAAGGCCCTGGCTTCCCAGTGTCCGGTGCTGCATGACGCACTCCTTTGAAGAGAACTAAAAGGTGGTTTATGCACGAAGGGTGCTTTCACGGACCGTTGGGTCAGTGCGTTGCGGCGGCCAGTCCGGCACGGTGGATGCGGGTGTGCTCGGCGACGCGTCGGCCAAGGTGGCGAGCGGTGTTCAGGTCTGCGTCGTGGACCGCGGGGGTGTCGTTGAAGCTTTGTGCGCCTGCGCCGAGGTAGAAGCCGAGGCGGTTGTCGTCCTGGGGGCTGGATGTGGTGGTGTTCCAGCCCGGCAGGAGGTTCAGGCTGACCCAGAGCATTCCGTGCTGGGCCGCCAGGAGCGAGAGGTACTGCAGGGTGTGCAGCTTGTCGCCGCTCATGGAGCCGGAGTTGGTGAATCCCGCCGCGAGCTTGTCGCTCCAGGCGCGGGTCATCCACCGCTTGCTGCTGGCCTCGGCGAAGGCGTGGAACGCCCCCGACGCGGTGCCCATGTAGGTGGGGGTGCCGAAGATGATGGCGTCCGCGGCGTCCATCAGTTCCCAATCGGCGTCGCTGAGGGAGGCGACGTCCACACGGTGGACGTGCGTCCCGGCGATGGAGCGCGCGCCGTCGGCCACGGCCGTGGCGATCTGCGCGGTGTGGCCGTAGCCGGAGTGCGACGCGATGACGATCGAGATATCGGACATGGGTGTTCCTCTCCTGCCGCGATGGCGGCGCGTTCGGTGGTGGTGCCGGCGGACGATGAGCTGCCCGCCGCGGCGGTCGGCCGCACTGCTCCACGGGTAGGGGACCGGCGGCCCAGGCCGGGGTGTGGCGCATGCCCGGGTGTCACGGGCATGCACCGGCCACCATCAGCGTGGACCGCCGTTCCGCTTTCGACCGTAGCACTGATAGAGCGATGGTACGCAAAATGAGATATCGTTGTTCCATGAACGAGGGACGACGCGCCGCACGGCGCCAGGTGCTGCAGGTGGCCGCCAAGCTTTTGGAGGAGGGTGGCAGCGAGGCGGTCTCCACACGCGCTGTCGCCGCAGCCGCGGGCATCACGGCCCCCGCGCTGTACCGGATGTTCGACGACAAGGACGGACTCCTGGCCGAGCTGGCCGCCTACGGGTTCGAGATGTACCTGGCCGAGAAACGGGAGGCACTGGCGCTGACCCCCGACGACCCGGTGGCAGACCTCTACCGCGGCTGGGACCTGCACGTCGACTTCGGAGTGCAGCACCCCGCGTTCTACATGCTCATGTACGGCACTGTGCAGCCCGGGCGGCGGCCCCCGGCCGCGGACGAGGCGCACGCCCTGCTGGTGAGACTGCTGGGCCGGGCGGCCGACGCCGGGCGCCTTCGGGTTCCGGTGGAGCAGGCGACCCGCGTGATCCACGCGGCGACAACGGGTGCCACGCTGGCGCTGATCGGCGAAGAGTCCTCGGAGCGGGACCTGACGACTTCGACACGGCTGCGGGACACCGTCATCGCCTCGATCACCACGGACTCGCCCGCCTCATCCGGGTCGGACCTGGCCTCGCGCGCACTCGCCCTTGATGCCGCACTTGGAACCGCGCTCACCACCGGGCCCCCGGCTGCGGGCGCCGGGCTACCTCTGCGAGACACGGAGACGGCTCTGCTGCGCGAATGGCTGCAGATGCTGGCAGGCTGAACCGGCCGGCTGCTCCGCAGGCGGCCGGGGCGACATGACCGGCGTATGCGGGCGAGCCCATCCGCAGCCGCAGGGTGATACTGGCCGCTTGACTTCCTCCCCCGCCTAAAGGCGGGGGATTCCAGCGGTTGCCCGCTGGGGTTCCTGCTTCACCGAGGACCGCCCCGTCCGGGAGGACTCCCGTTGAGGTCTCACACCGTCTCCACAGGCAGACACCGCCAGCCCGGCGGCCAGGATATTGCGCGCCGCGTTCACATCGCGGTCATGCACAGTGCCGCACTCGCACGTCCACTCACGGACGTTCAGCGGCAGCTTCTCGCGGACCGTGCCACAGTTACCACACAGCTTGCTGGACGGGAACCAGCGGTCGACCGTGACGAGTTCGCGCCCGTACCAGGCGCACTTGTACTCCAGCATCATGCGCAGGTCCGTCCAGGCCGCGTCCGAGATGGCGCGCGCGAGGCGGCCGTTCTTCAGCAGGTTACGGACGGTGAGGTCCTCGATCACGACCGTTTGGTTCTCACGGACGAGCCGAGTGGTCAGCTTGTGCAGGAAGTCCCGGCGCCGGTCAGCGATGCGCGCGTGCACCTTGGCGACGCGGCGGCGGGCCTTCTCCCGGTTCGCCGAGCCCTTCGCCTTGCGGGACAGCTCCCGCTGCGCCTTCGCGAGCCGCTTACGGTCGCGCCGTTCGTGCCGGGGGTTGGCGATCTTCTCCCCGGTGGACAGGGTCACCAGGGAGGTGACCCCGGCGTCGATACCCACCGCCGCACTGGTGGCGGGGGCCGGGGTGATGGTGTCCTCGACGAGCAGGGAGACGAACCAGCGCCCGGCGGCGTCGCGGGACACCGTCACCGTCGTGGGCTCGGCACCCTCCGGGAGGGGACGCGACCAGCGGATGTCCAGCGGCCCGGCCGTCTTCGCCAGCGTCAGGCGCCCCTCGCGCCACGTGAAGGCACTGCGGGTGTACTCGGCCGACGCCCGCGACGTCTTCCGCGACGTGTACCGCGGGTACTTGGCCCGCTGGGCGAAGAAGTTCCCGAACGCCGTCTGAAGATGGCGCAGAGCCTGCTGGAGCGGGACCGAGGACACCTCCGCCAGGAAGGCCAGTTCCCCGGTCTTCTTCCACTCCGTCAGCGCGGCGGAGGACTGCACGTAGGAGATGCGGCGCTGCTCGCCGTACCAGGCCCGCGTGCGCTCCTCCAACGCCTTGTTGTACACGAGGCGGACACAGCCGAACGTGCGCGACAGCTCAGCCGCCTGCTCGTCCGTCGGGTAAAAGCGGTACTTGAACGCCCGCTTGACCTGCTGCGCCATGCCTCACACTCTATCAGCTCCCGTGTGAGGGGCAGGTGTCGGCCGGAATTCGGTGAACGCCGGATCGCCCTGGCGGCGATCCGGCTTTCCCTGCCCTGCTCCGCAGGAGCTTCGTTTCCTCCCCCGGCTGAAGCCGGGGGTATCCACGAAAGAGAACCCCGATGAGCAGCCACGAGTTCGTGCGGGCCGGGGCCGGGCTCGGGCATGGGCTCGGGGGGATGGTGGTGACCGCCGTCGGCTATCGGTCCGAGGGGATACCGCCGACGCTGCACCGGGGGCTGCCCTCCCCCTACCTGACGCTGATCTTCTCCCTGGAGAGCCCCGTCGTCGGCGGCGTCACGCCCGAGCAGGCGCGGGGGCCCGGCGCCTCGCGGACCGAGATCGTCGTCGGCGGTCTGCACCAGCGGCCCGCGTATATCGCCCAGGGCGGAAGCGAGGCCGGAGTGCAGCTCGCGGTGCATCCGCTGGCGGCGCGCACGCTGCTGGGGCTCCCGGCCGGGGCGCTCACCTCCGAGCTGGTCACCTCCGGGGCGGAGGTGCTGGGCAAGCGGGCCGCCGAGGTGCGGGAGCGGCTCTGCGAGCAGCGGTCGTGGGAGGACCGGTTCGCCACGCTGGGCACGTATCTGCGGGAGCGCGCGGCGGCGGGCGAGGACGGGGCGCCGGTGCGCAGCGAGGTCGCCGAGGCGTGGGCGTGGCTGGCCCGGCATCGGGGGGCCGGGACGCTGACGGGCCTGGCCGAGCATGTGGCGCTCAGCCCGCGCCGGCTGACCAGCGTGTTCCGGGCCGAGACGGGGCTGAGCCCCAAGCAGGCGGCGCGGCTGATGCGCTTCCAGCACGCCAGAAACACGGTGGTGCGGTCCGTGGCGGTGGGCCGGGCGCCGGATCTGGCCCGGGCGGCCGCCGAGTGCGGCTACTTCGACCACTCCCACCTGGTGCGCGACTTCCGTCAGTACACCGGGGTGAGCCCGACCGCCTGGTTGGCCGAAGAGTGCCGGAATATCCAAGCCGGTGGGCAGCTCTACGGCGAAGAGTAGGTGCCATGAACACCGCGCCGAACCAGCAGCAAGAGCAGCAGAAGCAGCCGAAGCAGCCGCGTGATCCGGCCGTCTGGCCCACGCTCCAGGCCCATGACGCCATCGCCCTGATCGACTTCCTGGTCGACACGGTCGGCTTCCTGCGCACGGCCGTCTACCAGGACGAAGACCGCGTCGCCCATGCCCAGCTCGACTGGCCCGAGGGCGGCGGCATCATGCTCGGCTCGTACGACCCGGCCACCAAGAGCTGGTGCCTGGAGCCGGGCACCTTCGGGGCGTACGTCGTCACCGAGCACGTCGACGCGCTGTACGAACGGCTCACGGCGGCCGGTGTGCGGGTGCTCCGGCCGATCGAGGACCAGCCGTACGGCAGCCGTGAGTTCGCCATCGCCGACCCGGAGGGCAACAAGTGGTCCTTCGGCACCTACCGGGGCGAGCCCCGGCCCGCCGAGTGATCGTTTTCCACCCTCATTCCTCCAGGTAGTGGAAGCCCGGACGGGGGTGCATCAGGAAGTCGTGGTGCGAGATGTTCCACGCGTACGCACCCGCCATCGCGAAGGCCACGCGGTCCCCCACCCGTACCTCCGCGACCGGGACCCGGCTGGCCAGGACGTCCTTGGGGGTGCAGAGCTGGCCGACCAGCGTGACCGGCTCCGCCCGTACGGCCGGGCGCGCCCAGGGCCGGGTCCAGGTGTCCCCGGTGTCCCCGGTGTCCCCGGCGTCCCCGGCGTCCCCGGCGTCCATGGGGAGCACCTGGAAGGGCTGGTCGTGCTGTTTGGTGGCGGGGGTGCGGAGGTGGTGGGTGCCGCCGCGCACCACCGCGAACGCCTCGCCACCGCTGTGCTTGATGTCCAGCACCTCGGTGACGTACCAGCCGCAGTAGACGGTCAGCGCCCGGCCGGGCTCGATCCGCAGGGTCAGGCCGGGGTGGCGGAGGGCGAGGTCCGCCATGCCCTGGCCGTAGGCGGCCCAGTCGAAGCGGCGGTCGGGATGGGCGTAGTCCACGCCCATCCCGCCGCCGACGTTCACCTCGGTGAGGCCCAGGCCGTGGCGTTCGGACAGCTTCGCCGCCCAGTCGGCGATCGCGGCGGCCACGGCGACCTGGGCGGGGGCGTCGAGGCCGCTGGCGAGATGGGCATGGATGCCACGCAGCCGGAGGGGGCCGCCGCCGCCCGACAGCCGGAGCGGGCCGCCGCCCGGGCTCGCTTCGGCGAACAGCGGAAGGCAACGCTCCACGGCCTCGGGGTCGAGGCCGAAGGGGCTGGGGCGGCCGCCCATGGCGAGCGCCGCGCCGCCCAGCTCGTCACCGGCCACCGGGAGATTGACGCGCAGGAGGACGTCCACGTCCGGGATGCCCGCGTCCTCCGCCGCCCCGGCCAGCAGCCGCAGTTCCTGCTCGCTCTCCACATGGAACCGCTCCACGCCCAGCGTCAGCGCCCGCCGCAGCTCCCCCTCGGTCTTGCCCGGCCCGCCGAAGGCCAGCGGCGCCCCGGGCACGGCCGCCCGGACGTGCTCCACCTCACCGCCGGAGGCCACCTCGTAGCCGGTGATGTGGGACGCGAGGGCCTGGAGGACGGCGGGCGCCGGGTTGGCCTTCGCGGCGTAGTACAGCTCGAGGCCCGGCGGCAGCGCGTCCCGCACAGCCCGCGCGTGCGCGCGGAGCGCGGTCAGGTCGTAGACGTAGGCGGGAAGGTCGTCGCCGGTCAGCTCCGTGGCGAGGGTACGGACGGCAGGGGTGATCAACGGCTGCTCCCGGGCTGGTGGATGACGTGGGCTTCTTCGGACACATGGGCCGCTGCCAACACATGCGCCGCCTCGGACACGTGCGCTGCCTCGGACACATGCGCCGCCTCGGACAGCAGGGCGGAGGCGAGCGGGCTGGCGATACGGACATAGCCCGCGTGGCGGTCGGCCCGACGAGCCCAGCGGGTCAGGAGGTTGGCCTTGGCGGGCAGCGGCACGCCCGCCACGAGGGCGCGCAGGGCGGGCGGGTGGTCATGGGCCGCCGAACGCTCGCACAGCACCCGGCGGACGGCCGACCACAGCGCGGGCTCCAGACGCGGACAGCGGTCGGCGAGGGCGGCCACCATCTCGGCGATGTGGTTGACCAGCAGGCAGTACACCACCCGGTCCCAGCCGCGCTCGCGCTCGTACGTCAGCGGGCGGGCCACCGCCTCGGGCAGCGCGGCGAGCGCGGCGGCGTGGCGCTCGGGCACCAGCTTGGTGCCCTCCAGATCGCGGAAGAGCACCTGCCGGGGGGTGCCGTCGGCGGGGTCGACGCCGATGACGACGTTCTGGAGGTGGGGTTCCAGGACCACGCCGTGGTCGAAGTAGGCGGCCAGCACGGGCGGTACGAGAAGGTTGAGATACGCCTGCCACCACGCGGCGAGCCGGTCGGGGCCGACCTCGGGGAGGAGGCGGGAGATCTGGGCGCCGCTGGTGGGGTACTCATCGGCGACGGCCGCCGCGAGCAGCGCGGTCAGCCCCGGCCGCAGCCGGGCGGCCAGCCCCTCGCGGACGATCACCCCGAAGCTCTCGATGAGCTGCTGGTCGCCGCCGAGGTCAAGCGTCCGGTAGGCGGGTTCGCGCAGCAGCTCACAGCCGGGGAAGCGGGCGGCGAGATCGGCGGCGACCGGCTCCAGGAGACGGGTCAGGGCGACGGCGCCGGACAGCTCGTAGTCGGCGTTCTTGCGCAGGCAGTTGGTGATCCGCACGTTGAGGCTGAACTTGAGGAAGTCCCGGCCGTCGTAGAGCGTACGGACCGACGCGGTCGGCGCGAACTCCGCGCCGCCGGGCCCGAGGTCCAGCACGTCGCCCCGGGCGATGGCCGCCCGCAGGAGACGGTGCTCGCGCAACATCGCGTACTGCCAGGGGTGGGCGGGCAGCAGCCGGTAGCCGTCGGGGACGGCGCCTTGCCGGTCGAGCGCGGCGAGGGGTCCGGGACGCGCGGACTCGTCACGGACGTACTCCTGGCCGGCGTACTCCTCGCGGACGCACTCCTCGCGGAGGTACTCCTCGCGGAGGTACTCCTCGCGGACGTACTCCTCGCGGACGTACTCCTCGCGGACGTACTCCTCGCGGACGGCGAGGTGGTGCAGCGGGAAGCGCGCCCCGGCCTCGGGGGCGAACCGCGCCCAGGAGTCGGCGCTGCCGGTGCGGGCCTTGGGGGTGGGGTGGAAGCGATGGCCGAAGAGCAGGGACTGCTCGGAGGCGAGATAGGGATCCTCGACGCCGCCGCTCACGGGTGGTGTGTCCCGGTCCTCCAGAGCTTCCCGGCCCTCCAGTGCCGCCAGGGCCGCCGTCATGCCCGCGTGGCTGGAGGCGACCTGGTCCAGGAACTCATCGTTGTGCACCCCCGTGCGCAGTTGCAGCTCCCGGCGGATGCGCTCGGCCAGCTCACGCCAGGACACCTCGGTCCAGCCGCCCTCGCGCTGCTCGCTGACCGGCCCGGTGAAGCGGTGCGCCCCGATGAGGGAGGTGCGCCGCAGCCCGACGCGCAACAGCACCCCGCAGCGCGGCAGCCTCAGCCGTAGCCACCCATCGGCCACGACGGTCTGATGCTCCGGCCCCGACACCTCGCGGAGCAGACAGTTGAGCAGGGTGTGGGCGGTGGCGTGGTCGGCGGAGGCCACGGTCGCGGCGGGCGAGGAGGTCATGGGCATGGGGCGGCTCCAGCGGGGCGGAGGAGAGAGGGCCGGGAGGGCAGGAGGGGCAGGAGGGGCTTGGCGGTAACGGCAAGAGGGGCGCGGCGGTCATCTGCCGCTTCCCCGCAGCAGATAGTTGGGCCCGGTGACGTAGTGCTTGTTGATGTCCACGGCGCCCGAACGCTCCTTGGTGAACAAGGTGCCGGCGGTGACCATCGCCTTGACCGGCAGCCGATCCGCGTCCAGCACCCGCCGCCGCAGCAGCGCGGCGGCCGCGCCGGGCCGGGTGACGGCGAGCCGGTCGACGGCGTCGGTGAGCCGGTCGCGCAGCCGCCGCAGCAGGGTGTCGAGCGGGGCCCGGCCGAGGCGGGCGAGCTCGAAGACGGGGGCGGCGGCGCAGAGATGGACGGTGATGGTGGTGAACACATCGGCCACCGGCCCGTCGCCGGACGTCAGGATTCTGCGGTCGTCGAATCCGCACAGGTCGGCGGCCGGACCTCCGCCGACCATGGCGGCGAGCCGTATCGCGTGGACGCGGGGGCCGTCGTGGTCCTTGATGAGCAGCCGCAGCCGGGGCACGGCACCACCGTTGTCACCCCCGCTCTCGAAGACCAGGGAGATGTTCTGCTGATGGGACTCCAGCGCGATGCCGTACGCGAAGAGGGTGGTGTGGAAGTCGAACAGCAGGGTGAGGTAGTCGTCGAGCAGGGCGAGGACATCCCCGCCGTAGTGGCGCTCGGCGAGCCCGTCGATGACGAGCGTGCCGTCCGGGGCGGGGGCGAGCAGCCCGGCCAGCGGCACGATCGTGGCGTTCTCCAGGCCGGGCGGGTAGCGGCGCACGAGCGTGGCCAGCAGCTCGTGTCCGGCGTGGAGGTGGGTGGTCTCGTCGGCGAGCAGCACGGTGGCGCCGAATCGCGGCTCCCGCGCGATCACCGCCTCCACCAGGCGCTGCGCCACCTCGCCGTCGATCAGCGTGCCGGGTTTGACCGAGCGCCGGTTGCGCATCCCCAGCGTGGAGGTGGTGAGCGGCAGTTTGAGATGGACGAGGGGGTCGTCGGCGACGGCCACGGTCCGCATGGAGAGGGTGGGCCGTACGTCCAGCAGAGGGCGGTCGGCGAGCCGGGCCTCGCCCTCGAGCCCGGCCGCGCGGAGCGCGGCCTCCAGCGGGCGGCCGACGGTGAGCGGATGCACGGGGAAGGCCAGCCGCCGCCGTTCGTCGGAGGGCCGCCCGCTTCCGAGGCCGAGTTGAGCGGGCGTCGGCCACCAGTCGGGCAGCCGCGCCGGGTCGCCGCCGAGCGCTTCGCGGGGGAGGACGAGCCAGCGCAGCGGGAAGGTGGGGTGGAACTCGGGTGCGTGAGCGCGCAATTGGTCCTCGGTGAAGACAGCCCGGCCCCGGCTGGTCGGGTAGACCGGGTGGTCCCGGAACGCGGCGAGCGTGTCGTACGCGACCGCTCCGGACATCCCCGTCCACGGCCGCCCCTCGCCGTGGCGTGCGGCCAGCTCGGCGACGACGCCGGGCCGGATGCGGGTATGCAGCCGCATGGCGTCGAGCGCCTGTCGGCACTCGGTCACGAAGACGTCGTACAGCGGCCGATCCTCCTCCGGCACGGCGGCCCGCAGCCGCCCTAGGACGGGGGCGAGGCCGGTGAGCAGGGTGTGGGGTGGACAACCAGCTTGGGCGCCCGGGACGCCTGGGGCCCTGGGCTCGTCTGCTTCTTGCGCAGTGCTGGGCGCTCCGGGGGTGCGGTTCCCGGACCCGTCGGCCGGGTCGGGCGCGGACGTCGGATCGGCGTCGGCCCGTTCGGCGGACGGCGGCCCGGCGTCGGCCCGTTCAGGGTGGGTCCGTTCGGCGTCGGCCCGTTCGGCGGCCCGATCGGCGTCAACCCGTTCAGGGCGGGTCCGATCGCCGGGGGTCCGTTCGGCGTCGGCCCGTTCGCCGGGGGCCCGACCGGCGTCGGCCCGTTCAGGGCGGGTCCGTTCGGCGTCGGCCGGCTCGGCATCGGCCCGATCAGCCGGGGTCCATTCGGCAGTCGCGGGAGCGCATAGCAGGGGCCGACGACGGGCGCGGATATCGCACTGGAAGCCCTCGGGTTCCACCGGCAGCAGCACGCTTTCGCCCCCCTCGAGCGCGATGCGCAGCCAGTCGCCGTCGGCGCGCCGTTCCGGGGTGGCGCGGCTGCGCAGCCTGTAGGCGTCCTCTCGGAGGAACGTATCGAGCACCCGTCCGAGAAGCTCCTCTTCCTCTGTCACACGATCTCCCATCGGTGGGCCGCGAGGAACTGCGCCACCGCCGCGTCGATCCGCCCCTGATCGGTGCCGGTGGCCCGGAGCACGCCGAGGAAGTCCCGATTGGTGCGGTGGAGCGGGTGTTCCTCGCCGACCCCGCGCAGCGGCCGGTAGTCCAGTCGTACGCCGTCGCGCTCGGTCACGCTCGCCGGAGGGGCGGAGGCGAGCCGCCCGGCGCGGTCGGCCAGGACGTACTCCATGCGAACCCTGCCGTCGGTGCGCGCGCCGAGGTCGTCCGGCAGCGGCTCGCCCAGGTGCGTACGGAGGATGTACTCGAAAAGGGGGATGCCGAGGAGTTCGGCGAGGACGAGGTCGCACTGGTCGCCTATGGCACGGTAGTTGACCTCGATGAGGCGGGCCCGGTCATCCTGGACGACGTACTCGGTGTGGCACACACCGAAGCCGACGCCCAGCGCGCGCAGTTGCGCCAGCACCTGATCGGTGTGCGGCTGCGGGGGTGGGGCGGGCAGCAGGTGCAGCCGTTCCTCGATGAAGTGCGGGGGCGGCGAGAGCTCGGTGCGGAAGCCGCCGAGGACGTGGAGGGTGCGGCCGTCGCCGAGGGTTTCGAGGGTGCGCAGCTCACCGTCCAGGAACTCCTCGACCACCAGGGCCGCTCCGGGGCGCCGGGCCCGTATCTCGACGCAGCGCCGGACGAGTTCGTCGGCGTCGGCGACGAGAACGACGTCTTCGCTGGCCACGCCCTCGCGCGGTTTGACCACGCAGGGGTAGGGCGCGTCGAGTCCGGCGAGGGTGGTGGGTTCCTGTCCGGTGGCGAGTTCGGCGGACCAGACGGGGGCGGCGGGCCAGACGGGGTCGGCGGACCAGACGGGGTCGGCGGCGTGCGGGCCCGTGGCGGCGAGGGCGCGGCGCAGCTCGGCCTTGTTCTTGGTGCGCAGCGCGGCGCGCCAGTCCTTGCCCGGGAGGCCGAAGTACTCGGCGGCGAGGGCGGCCTGGGTCTGGAGGTGGTCGCTGTTGGTGAAGACGGCGTCGGGGCGGCCGTCGGCGGCGATCCGGCTGATGACCTCGGCGAAGTCCCGTACATCGCAGGGGACGATGTCGAGCGCGGGGAACGCGTGGTCCTGCCGTGCGTAGCCGTAGGCGCGTTCATGGGCCTCGGGCTGGTCGGTGAGCAGGGTGACCGCCAGACCGAGCCGGGCCGCCGCGGGGAGGAAGCCCTCGGTGACGGAGTCGGTGGGGTTGAGGGCCAGGAGGTGCAGCCGAGGCGGCGGCGGGGCGGCCGAGGAGCCCCCGAGGGCAGGGGAAGAGGACGGCCGTGACGCCGCGTCGAGATCATTCTCGTTCACGGCCCGAGATTAGGTTAGGCATGCCTAAGACCGCTAATTCGACGTGCCGGTCCGCCCGTTTGGCCCTGATTAGCCGTCAACAACGGTCAACGGTCGGCGTCAACGATCCACAACGGTCGGCGTCAACGGCCCAGCCCAATGCGGCGATGACGAACGCGACGCGCGGCGAGCCGCTCGCCCGGGTCCTGGGCGCGCAGGGCGGCGAGTTCGGCACCGAGGAGATGGCCGAGGCGGCTGAGGAACGCATCGGGGGCGCGGGAGGCGTCCCCGGCACGGGAGGTCTCCGGGGCCCCGGAGGCACCCTCGACCTGGGAAGCGTCCCCGGCCCGGGAGCGGTCCCCAGCCTGGGAGGCATCCCCAGCCCAGGAGCCGTCCCCAGCCTGGTAGGCATCCCCGACGCGGGAAGCGTCCCCGGAGTCGGAGGCATCCTCCTCCACAATACGGTCGACGATGCCCTGGGCGAGGAGATCGGCGGAGCGTACGCCCTGGCGGGCGGCGACCTCGTACGCCCGCTCCGTCGTGCGGTGGAGGATCGCGGACGCGCCCTCCGGCGGCAGCGGCGACAGCCAGGCGTGGCGTGCGGCCACGACCCGGTCGGCGGGCAGCAGCGCGAGCGCGGCGCCGCCGGCGCCCTGGCCGAGCAGCAGGCAGAGGGTGGGCGCGGGCAGGGTCACCATATCGGCGAGGCAGCGCGCTATCTCCGCCGCGAGCCCGCCCTCCTCGGCCTCACGGCTGAGCGCGGCGCCCGCGGTGTCGATGACGGTGAGCAGCGGCAGCCCGAGTTCGGCGGCGATGTGCATCCCGCGCCGCGCGGTCCGCAACCCCGCCGGGCCCAGCGCCTGCCCCTCCCCCGGCCCCTCGGCCGTATCGCCTTCGCGGGCGCTGCGCCGGTTGTGGCCGAGGACGACGCAGGGCGTCCCGCCGACCCGGGCGAGCGCGAGCAACAACCCGGGATCGTGCTCCCCGGCCCCCGTACCACTGAGCGGACTCACATCCTCGGCGGCAACCCGCAACAGATCCCGCACCCCGGGCCGCTCAGCCCGCCGCGAAGCCCGAATCGACACCTCCGCCGACGGCACAACGGCCCCCGGCCCCGCGCCGTCGGGGGCCCCGCCGAGCTCGGCGACCCCGGCCTGATCGTGGGCGGACCCCACGCCCCCGGCCGCCTCCGGCGTGGCGACGCCACCCGCGCCCTGCTCGGCACTGCGCCCGCCAGGCGCCACGTACCCATGGACGGCGGACGAGGGCCCGGCCTCCGCGTCCCGCCGACCCTCGGCACCCCCACCCTCGGTCGCCTCGCCGCGTGCGGCAGTTCCCTTCGACTCCCCGGCGTCGGCGCCGGGCGCGTCACCCGGCTTGCCGGGCTTCGCCTCGGCGGCGGGCTCGGCCGCGCCGCAGGCGGCCACCGATGCGCGCGGGGCGGCCCCATCGCCCGCCGCCCGTGCTGCGCCCGGCGCACCGGGCGCGGGCGCGGGCTCGGGCTCGGGCTCGGGCTCGGGCTCGGGCTCGGTGGAGGCCCCGCCTCCAGCCCCACGCCGCCCGGGCCCCTCCGCCGCTGGGGCGGCGCCGGAAGCCGGGGCCGTCCCGCGGCCGGAGGCCGGGGCGGGCTCGCCCGCGCAGAGAACCCGCAGCACCCGTGCCGCCACGCCCGACAGGCGACTCATCGGCAGCACCGCGTCGATCAGGCCGTGGTTCATCAAATTCTCGGCGTTCTGCACGCCCGGCGGAAACTCCTCCCCGTACAGGGCCTCGTGCACCCGCGGGCCCATGAAGCCGATCAGGGCGCCCGGCTCGGCGGCGGTGACATGGCCGAGGGAGCCCCAGGAGGCGAGGACGCCGCCGGTCGTGGGGTGGCGGAGGTGGACGAGATACGGCAGGCCCGCCGCCTTGTGGTCCGTGATCGCCGCGGCCACCTTCACCATCTGCAGAAACGCGACCGTGCCCTCCTGCATCCGGGTGCCGCCCGACGCCGGGGCCGCGAGCAGGGGCAGCCGTTCCGCCGTGGCCCGCTCCACGGCCCGTACCAGCCGCTCCCCCGCGGCGACCCCTATCGAGCCGGCCAGGAAGCGGAACTCGCAGGCGACCAGCGCCACCCTGCGCCCCTCGATACGTCCCTCACCGGTGATGACCGACTCGTCCAGCCCGGTGCGCTCCCGTGCCCGCTCCAGGTCGGCCCGGTAGTCGGGGTCGTCCGTGGTGATCTCCACCGGCTCGTCCCAGCCGTGCCAGCTACCGGGGTCGACGATGGCCTCGATCAGCTCACGGGCCGATGCACGGGCGGCGCCACGAGGGGCGCCACGGGAGGCGCCCGCGTCGCCGGAGTCGCCGGAGCCGCGGGGAGAGTTCGTTGCGGTCATATCTGTCACCGTCTCTAGGGACTGAGCGGGAGTGAGTCCTGGTGCCAGGACTTGTGCTCAGCCGTGTGCCCCGAACGGTTGTGGACACGCTGGTCCCCCGCTTTCACTCCGCGTCCGGCGCCGACGGATCGTGTCCGTGGTCCGGGAACGCGGGGGCGGGTTTCCTCACGCCCCGGGACATCCGATGCGGCCTGGACGCTCCGATGCCCCACCGCATCGCTCCGGTGCGGTGGGGGCGGTTGCGTCCGTCGCCGGATCGGGCGTCCCAGGGCGCGCCGTCCGATCGCCACGGCGGCAGCGTCGTGGCGCGTGGTCTTGCGGGTCTTCGTGGTCAGGGGCCGCTGCCAGTGCTGGGCGCCCCAGCGACTCGTGTAGGCGGGATCGACAGCCACGACGGTGATACCGAGCTCGGCCGCCATGGACACCAGCCTGCTGCGCAGCTTCGCGGTTGGCATGCCGGAGATCAGCCGGCGGAACCGCTTGCGCCGCCCGTGCTTCTCCCGGGTCTTCTCCGCCTGGAAGTCCAGGTCCTCGATCGCGATGGCCAGCCCATGGCGTTTGGCCCAGTGCAGAAGGCGGATGAGGGCATGGCGCACCTGCGCGTCCCGGTGCGGTGCGCTGCCGGTGAGGTGGTAGTCGAACCTGCGGGGCTCGCCGACAGGGTTGCCGTGGGCATCCAGGCGCCAGGCGGCCAGGTGGTCGGCGTTGGTGTCCACACCGATCAGTCCGCCGGACCGCACCGCTTCCAATGGCGCAGTCCTCACGGGCGGGATCTGCCAGGAGGCGGTCAGGTACCAGCGGCCACGTTCCACGTCGAGGTGGATGCGGTACGCCACGGCACGGTTCGCCTGGACGTGGTCGGCCCACTGCTGGCCCCGGTGCCGGAAGCCGACCCGGCAGCTCAGCACGTACCGGCCATGCGGTGCGTTCGCCAGCCTGGCCAGCGGCGCCGGAAGCTTGATGCTCACCTCACCGTCGGGGCTGACACGGATCGTCTCGTTCCCGTACCGCTTCCCCGACTCGCCATCTGCTTGGAGGAACCAGCGCTCAGCCTCCCACCGCACACGCCACCGGGCCTCGGTCAGCCGGGTGGCTTGGAGGTTGTGCCGGTTGCACAGCAGCCTTCTTCCGCCGCGCACCACACGCACGCGTCCTGCTTCACAGTCGGCCCGCTCCCGCTCAAGCCGGTCTTGGAGCAGATGCAGGCGCCGGGACTTGGCGAACCACTCCTGCCGGGAACGGTAACCACCCGGCGAGCCCTTGGAACCCTTCGCCCCGACCGGCAGCGACAGCCGACGAGCAATCATGTCGATGCTCACCTGGAGGTGCTGGATGCAGGCGAGCTGACCGCGTCGGGCCAGCGCCCACTGGTCATGCGTGGCCTTGGTGATGCTGCCCGCCCAGCGTGAGGAGGACTGGCCGGTCAAAGCCCGCTTGCGCCGCGCCCACTGGTCCGCATCGTGATCCAGCCCGGCCGCGCAGCGGGCTCTCAGGTCCCGGGAGGCCAGGGAGCCCAGCAGGCCACCGACCAGGCGCAGGACTTCCTCGTCCTGCCCGGTCAGGCCCTTGAGGCTGTCGCGGATGGCCACCCCGGTCGGACCGGGCGCCACGAACGGCGCCGCCACCCTACGCAGCCCACCCATTCCCTGCCCCCTGCACGGCTCGAAGATCCCGTCACGGCATCTAACGAGCACCTCCCGCACAGGTCACGCATTCGACGCAAGAACCCCCGTTCCCTTCCGAGGTCGCAAGTCGTCGACACGCGGTCGTGCACACCAGAACGCGCCCAGCGCGGTCAACCGGCAGCAGTTCCCAACCCCCGGGACGGGCCCATCCTCAGCTCTGCCTGAGCTGCTCCTTAACGGCGCCATAAGACCGGCGGCAGGGCCGTTGGGCGGGGCTAGCGTGCTGCGCGTCACCCCCCCCCAACCGCATCACCCCCAACCTCGACACCCCCACCGCTGGCCTCCCAGCGCGTCCCCCACCGAAGGAGCCCCCGACGATGACCGCTCGTGCGACCGCTCACCGCAGAACCGCCCGGCTCGCCGTGCTCGGCGTGGTGCCGCTCGCCCTCACGGCGCTGAACGCGGACCCGGCCACCGCGCACGGTTCGATGCAGGACCCCGTCAGCCGGGTGTCGGCGTGTTTCGCGGAGGGGCCGGAGAGCCCGGACTCGGCGGCCTGCAAGGCGGCCGTCCAGGCGGGCGGCACCCAGGCGCTCTACGACTGGAACGAGGTCAACATCCCGGACGCCGCCGGGCGCCACAAGGAGATCATCCCGGACGGAAAGCTGTGCAGCGCGGGCCGCGACAAGTACAAGGGCCTGGACCTGCCGCGCGCCGACTGGCCCGCCACCGCCATGACGGCCGGTGAGCACACCTTCACCTACCGGGCCACCGCGCCCCACCGGGGCAGCTTCGAGCTGTACGTCACCAAGGACGGCTACGACCCGACGAAGCCGCTGACCTGGGCGGACCTGGAGTCGGAGCCGTTCGCCAAGGTCACCGATCCCACGCTGAAGGACGGGAGTTACGTCTTCACGGGGAACGTCCCCAACAAGTCGGGCCGCCATCTGATCTACAGCGTCTGGCAGCGCTCGGACAGCCCGGAAGCGTTCTACACCTGCTCGGACGTGACGTTCGGCGGAGGCGGAGGCGGAGGCGGAGGCGGAGCCGGGGCCGCGGCGGCCAAGGGGGCCGGGACGAGCGCGAGTTCCGCGCCCACCGCCGCCGCGCCCGATGACGCACAGATAGCGGAGGGCGCCGAGAAGTCGACCGTCGATCACCACGGCCACGGCGGGGACGACGGCGCCGAGGCCAACCACCAGCCGAAGGCGGCGGACGAGAAGAGCACGGAGGCGAACCAGCCGGAGGCCAAGAGCGCCAAGGTCATGGCCGCGGACGCCGAACCGCAGGACGGCAGCGCCGCCGACGGGCAGCGTCTCGCCGAGACCGGGGGCGACGGATCCACCGCCCCCATGGCCATCGGCGGCGCCGCGGTACTCGCCGCCGGCGCGGCCGTGCTGTTCGCCGCCGCCAACCGCCGCAAGGCCGTACGCCGCGGCCGCGGCTGAGGCCGTAACGGCGACTGCCGCAACGGCGACCAAGGCCGTACGTCGCCGCCGAGGCCGTACGTCACAGCTGAGGCCGTACATCGCCGCTGAGGCCGTACATCGCCGCTGAGGCCGTACATCGCCGCTGAGGCCGTACATCGCCGCTGAGGCCGTAACGTCATCGCGGCCGATCGAAGCGAGCCGGTTCCGGGGAGGTTGACGGCACCCCCGGGACCGGCTCTTCCCCTTTTCCCCCGCCTCGTTCTCCTCCGCCTACGCTTCCTCGTCGGCCAGCGCCGCGTCGAGGGCCGCCGTCAGCCGCTGCACCCGCGCCTGCAGGTCCACCGCCTCCGCCAGGCCGAGGCCGCTGGCCTCGATCGCCTTCAGGGGTACGCCCTGGGCGCGCTCCTTCAGCGCCGCGCCCTCCGCCGTCAGCCGGACCGTCACCGAGCGCTCGTCGTGTGCGCTGCGCTCGCGCTGGACGAGTCCGGCCGTCTGCATCCGCTTGAGCAGCGGCGAGAGGGTACCCGAGTCCAGCCGCAGGAACTCCCCCAGCCGCTTGACCGGCATCTCCCCGTGCTCCCAGAGCACCAGCATGGCCAGGTACTGCGGATAGGTCAGCCCCGTGTCGCTCAGCACCCGGCGGTAGAGGCCGTCGAAGGCGCGGGAGGCGGCGTGCAGGGAGAAGCAGAGCTGCCGATCGAGTCGGAGCAGTTCATCGGCGGGATGCGGCTCGGGTTCGGTGCCCCCGGTCGTGGGGTCGGCGGTGGGATCGGACTGGTGTGACATGTGTCCAGCGTACCCTTTAGTTGTGTGCAACTTAATTGTGTGCTGTACTTCCATCCGGAGGCAGGGCGCACCGGGCGCCCACCTCCCGACTGCCTGACACGAAAGGGATGGTCTTCATGGACGCGATCTACACCGCGGTGGCCACTGCCAACGGACGCGACGGCCGGGCCGTGAGCTCCGACGGACAGCTCGACCTGCCGCTCGCCATGCCGCCCGCCCTCGGCGGCAACGGCCAGGGCACCAACCCCGAGCAGCTCTTCGCCGCGGGCTACGCCGCCTGTTTCGCGTCCGCGCTCGGCCTCGTCGGCCGCCAGGCCAAGGTCGACACCAAGGACATCTCCGTCACCGCCGAGGTCGGCATCGGCAAGGACGAGGCGGACGGCGGCTTCGGGCTCAAGGTGACGCTGCGCGTCGAGCTGCCGAGCGACCTGGAGAACGAGACCGGCCGCAAGCTGGTCGAGCAGGCGCACCAGGTGTGCCCGTACTCCAAGGCGACGAGGGGCAATCTCGAGGTCGAGCTCGTCGCCGAGTAATTCGGACGACGGCCGCTCGTCGCCGGGGCGGTCGAGGGCGGGCTGGTCCCGGCGCGAGGCGGACCAGCCCGACGGGCGACGCGCCCTGCTCGTACGGACCGAGGCAGGGCGCGCCATCACGGGCAGGCGTCAGTCGTCCGACGCACAGGTGGTCGGGGTGGCGTGATCCGGATCGAGGGCATTGACGGCCTCATGGAAGGCCAGTCCGTCGGTCAGGCCGATGGCCAGATGCTCCGAGATGTCGGTTGCGCACAGATCCTGGATCACCACGTTCTTGACGTTCGGACCGGAGAGGAACTGCGCCTGGTAGGGGGTCGCGACCTCGTCGTACTTGGTCGCGATGACGGTGTAGCGCACTCCGGGGACGGTGTCGCCGCCCTCGTTGAGGCGCCGCAGGAAGTCCGAGCCGACCACCTGGTCCATCAGCCCCGGGGCACCCTTGGCGATGAGATCGCCGGCCCCGGGGAAGTAGTCCAGCAGCTTCGTCAGCCCGGACAGGGTGGTGCCGTGGTTGGTGGGGGCGACGCCGACCAGGGCGTTCACCTTCGGCGCGCCGCCGAGGAACTTGAGGTAGTAGCGGGGCATCATCCCGCCCTGCGAATGCCCGACCATGTCGACCTTGGCGGCGCCGGTGGCGGCGAGCACCCGGTCCACATGGGTGGACAGTTGCTTGGCGGACTGGTCGACCGCCCCGAGACCGTGGAAGAACGGCACGGCGGGCAGTTGGCCGTAGTCGAGGGAGAAGACGCAGTAACCGCGCTTGACCAGGTAGGGCGCGAAGCCGAGCCAGTTGTCGACGGAGTTGCCAAGGGTGCCGTGCACCAGGACGACGGGGCGGGGGTGTTGGGCCGAGGGCTTACAGGAGTAGTCGTTCCAGCCGCTGCTCACCCCCTGCGACGCGGTGTCCGTGGCGAGCGCGGCGGTGGGGGTCGCCGCGGTCGCCGCGACCGCGAGGGCCAGGGCGGGCAGTAACGTACGGGGCTTGGTCTTCGTGGTCTTCCGGAATCGCCGGATACGCCTCCGGGGCAGCATCACATGAACTCCTCGCTGGTGGGGGAGAGAGTCGCGCTGAGGGTGCGCTGACGGTGCGCTTGCGCTGCGCCCTGCGATCCGGATCACAAGAAGTGGTGCGCTCAACCGAAATTACGCGCGAGTAGCAAAGGCATCCAGCCATTTGCCGGTGAAGGAACGTCTACACCCTTTTCACGCGACGTCCAGGAATCCGGTGGGTTGGGTGACTGTGCTGTCGGTGCGTTGTCGGTTGTGGGTGACGGTTGTCGGCGACGGGTGTCACTGAGGCGTCGGCGCCTTGTCGGTGGGGCCTGGAACGTTTCAGGGAGATCCTGCCGGAAGTCATCCGGCAGGCGTGAACACCCGAGGAACCACCATGAGCACTCACGTCACGATCATCGGCGCGGGACTCGGCGGTCTCATGCTCGCCCGCGTCCTGCACATCCATGGAATCCCGTCCACGGTCTACGAGGCGGAGTCCTCCCCGACGGCGCGCACCCAGGGCGGGCTGCTCGACATCCGCGACTACAACGGTCAACTGGCATTGCGGACGGCCGGCCTGATGGACGAATTCCGCGGCCTCGTCCTGGAGGGACGTCAGGCGATGCGGGTCCTGGACCGGTACGGGAAGATCCTCTTCGACCAGCCGGACGACGGTACGGGCGGCAGCCCCGAGGTGCTGCGCGGCGAACTGCGGCAGATGCTGCTCGACTCGCTCCCGGCCGGCACTGTCCGATGGGGACACAAGGTCAGCGGTGTCCGTGCCCTCGGCGAGGATCGCCATGAGGTGGCCTTCGCCGACGGCACCACCCTCCTCACGGACCTGCTGGTCGGCGCGGACGGCGCGTGGTCGCGGGTCCGGCGACTGCTGTCCGACGCGACACCCGAGTACATCGGCATCTCGTTCATCGAGACCTACCTGTTCGACGGCGACACCCAGCACCCGACCAGCGCGAAGACCCTTGGCACCGGAGCGACGATGGCGCTTGAGCCGGGAAAGGGGATCATGGCTCACCGGGAGCGCGACGGGAACTTCCACAGTTGGGTGATGCTCTCCAGGCCGCAGGACTGGTTCGCCGGTGTCGATTTCACCGATCCCGCCGCGGCCACCGCGCGGATCGTGCGGGAGTTCGACGGCTGGGCACCGGAGCTCACCGCGCTGATCACCGACGGTGAGACCGCGCCGGTCCTGCGCACCCTCCACACCCTGCCCTTCGAGCACCGGTGGGACCGAACACCGGGGGTGACCCTGATCGGCGACGCCGCGCACCTCACGGGCCCGAACGGCGAAGGCGCCAACCTGGCCATGTACGACGGAGCCGAACTCGGCAAGGCCATCGCCGCACACCCCGACGACATCGAGACCGCGCTCGCCGCATACGAGCAGGCCATGTTCCCCCGCAGCGCCGCGTCCGCGGCCGACACCCCCGGTCTCCACGAGGTCTTGGGCGACGACGCACCCCACAACCTGATCAACAAGTTCGCCGGGAGCTAACCTCCGCGCCCCGGGCCGGCAGGAACCCCGCCGTCAGCCACCGGCCTCGGTCAGAAATCCGGCGGGGCTACGCGACCTCAAGGAACCCGGCGCGGCTATGCGACGTCGAGGAATCCGGCGGGCCGGACCGCGGAGATGCCGAAGCGGGCCCGGGCCCGGTCGGCGGCGGCCTCCAGGCGCCGTGACTTCTCGTCCGCGGGGTCGAACGTGAGCTGATGGGAGGCGAGTTCGGCGTCCATCAGCCCCTCGAAGCGCAGCGCCACGGACCGCACCCGGGCCCGCTGCAGCCCGAGCGCGTCATGCAGCGCGTACGCGGCGGCGGTCAGC
The DNA here is from genome assembly GCF_000147815.2 of Streptomyces violaceusniger Tu 4113. Taxonomy (NCBI): domain Bacteria; kingdom Bacillati; phylum Actinomycetota; class Actinomycetes; order Kitasatosporales; family Streptomycetaceae; genus Streptomyces; species Streptomyces violaceusniger. The sequence goes on from NC_015957.1 coordinate 7,805,656, forward strand.
GCCGGGGTGTGCGCGGTCGGCTCGGTCAGGGTGCGGGAGCGGGTGGTCGTGGAGCGGTCGGCGTAGCGCACGGTGAGGCTGATCGCGGCCGCGACCTGCCCGCTCGTCCGCAGCCGGACACCGAGCCCGTCGGCGAGGGTGAGCAGCGCGCGGCGCCTGCGGACGGGGTCCAACTCGTCGTGGCGGAAGCGGTGTTCCGCGCCCATCGCACGGGCGGGGGCGTTCGGGGTGACCGGCGCCGGGTCGATACCGCACGCCCACGCGTGGACGCGGCGCGCGGTCGCCGCGCCGAGGATCCGTTGCAGGGTGGACAGCGGCGCGGCGGCGATCCGCGCGGCGCTGTCCAGCCCGTACGCGCTCAGGGTGCGCGCGGTCGCGGGCCCCACCCCGGGCAGGGCGATGGGCGGCTTACGCGCCAGGAACGCGGCGACGGCGTCCGGATCGCCGGGAACCGTACGGACGGACCCGGCCGCTTGGCCGGACCTGCCTCCGGACCGACCTCCTCTGGAGACGGGGGCGCCGGACCCCTGGGCCTCCTGGGCTTCCTGGGCGGCCATGCGGGCGAGCAGGGGGTTGGCGGCGACGCCGACGGTGCAGTCCACGCCGTACCGGGCCAGCGCCCGGACCCGGACGATCTCGGCCAGCCCCGCCGCGTCCCGCCCGAAGTACCGCAGCGCACCCCGCACATCCGCGAACGCGGCATCGGGCGGCAGCGCCTCGACGACGGGCGTCAGCTCGCCGAGCAGGGTGAGCAGTCCCTGGTAGACGTCCTCCCCGGGCGCGGGATGGAACCGCACGTACAACACATGCGGCACCTCGCCCTCTTGGCCCGGCTCGCCCGGGGACCGGCCCCCGCCGCCCCCACCCGCTTCAGCCGAACCCCCGCCGCCCGGGTCTCCGGCCCGGGACCCGGCAGACGAACCCTCGGCCACTTCGCCGCCGCTGCCGACGCCACCCGAGGCCCGGTCCCGGCCCTCAGCCGACGGCCCCTCGGCCGCCTCGTCGCCCAACCCCGCAGCGCCACAGGGGAGTTCACCGGCCGCCGAGCCCGCCTCCCGGCCATGGCCGCCCTCCCCCCGCACCGGAGCCGCAGCCGCCCCGCCCGCCACGACCGCACCCCAACGCGCGTCGGCCCGACCACCGGGCGCGAGCGGAAGCATTCCGGCAGGTCCGCCGGACGCGGCGGCATCGGCCGGGGCCTCGGCGGGAGCGGCCGAGGAGACCGCACCCGGGCCACCGGGGGTGCCCTCCCCCGCCGCGGCCGACGACTCGCCCGGCGCGAGCGGGCGGGTATCGCCCCGCGCCTCGGGTGCGGGCGGTCCGGCCGACGCCGGTGGGGGCGTGGCGGCCCGGGTGCCGAGCAGGACGACCCCGACCAGGGGCATGGCGGACGGCTCCTCCGGCACGGGCGACTCGGACGACACCGCCGCAACCGGGCACGGAACGACGTACACCAGGCGCTCGGCAGAGACAGCCGAAGGGGCCCCGCGCGCGGGTGCCGCCTGCGCAGGCGGCTGTGCGGTGTTCACCCCGCGCTCCCCGGGCTCGCATGCCACAGCTTGCGGCCGGTGGCGGCCTGGTCGCCCGCGGGCTGGAGGTCGGCCCAGGGGTGCATGGCGTAACCGGTGGGCATCTCGATGCGGCGACCGGAGTCGGAGTCGCGGCCGGAGTCGGAGTCCACTCCGCGGCCGGAGTCGGAGTCCGCTTCGGCCGTCTCCGGGCCCGCCCCCGCCAGTTCGGCGGCGACCGCTTCGAGGCCGCCCTCCTTCCTGAGCTGGGCCAGCTCCGCGAGGTTCCACACGGCCGAGCCGACGACGCTGAGGCTGCGCGGGCCGCGCCGCTGGACCACGCCGCGTACGAGCAGCAGCCAGGAGTGGAAGACGGTGTGTGCGCACGCCGCGTGGCTGTCGTCGAAGAAGGCGCAGTCGACCAGCCCCGTACCGTCGTCGAGCGTGGTGAAGATGACCCGGCGCCCCGAGCGGATCGGCGGGGTCTGGGTGGCGGCCTTGGCGCCGGCGACGAGCACGACCTCCCCGTGCGGCGCGTCGCGCAGCCGCTTCGCGGGGATCGCGCCCAGTTCCTCCAGGAAGTCCCGGTGGTCGCCCATCAGATGGCGGGAGACGTCCATGCCGAGGATGCCGAGTTCGGCGCCGAGGCGTTCGTCCGCGTCGAGGTCGGGGAGCCCGGCGGGGGCGGCGGGGCCGGTTTCGGCCAGCGGAAGCTGGCCCTCGGCGTCGCGCCGGGCGGCGCCCCGCTGCTGCCGGTGCAGTTCGGCGATCTGCAGCAGCAGATCGCGGCGGCTGGTGCCGAACGCGTCCAACGCGCCGACCTGGGCCAGCCGTTCGGCGACCGGCCGCCCGGGATGGGCGCGCAGCCACAGGTCCTGGAGCGAGGAGTAGGGCTGTCCGGCCGCGATCCGCTCGGTCTCGGCCTCGCTGATGCCGTGGACGTCGCTCAGCGCCAGCCGTACGCCGATGCTGTCTTCGTTCCCCTTGCTGCGCCTGTCCTCCTTGTTACTGATGCCACGAGAATCACCAGACGTCAGTTCGATTCGATAAGCGGCCCCCGACCGGTTCACATCCAGCGGCAGGATCGGCACCCCGCGCCGCCGCGCGTCCGCCAGCAGCAGCCGCTTCGGGTACATCCCGGGGTCATGGGTGAGCAGCCCGGCGTAGAAGGCGGCCGGATGGTGCGCCTTGAGCCAGGCGGACTGATACGTCGGGACCGCGAAGGCGACGGCATGCGCCTTGCAGAAGCCGTATGAGCCGAACGCCTCGACGATCTCCCAGGTGCGCAGCCGTACCTCCGGCGCGTAGCCCCGTTTCTCCGCCTCCGCGTGGAACCAGGCGCGCACCCGCCCCTGCCGCTCGGGGTTGGACAGCGCGCGCCGCGCCTCGTCGGCGAGGTCCCGTTCACATCCGGTCATGATCGACACGATCTTGATGATCTGCTCATGGAAGACCACGACCCCGTGGGTCTCGCGCAGCGCGTCCTCCAGGTCCGGATGCGGATAGCGCGCGGGCTTGCGGCCGTGCCGGGCGTCGATGAAGGGCCGGACCATGTCGGCGGCGACCGGGCCCGGCCGGAAGAGCGATATGTCGACCACGAGATCGTGGAAGGTGGTGGGCTGCAGTCGGCCGAGGAGATCGCGCTGACCGGGCGATTCGATCTGGAAGCAGCCGAGTGTCTCGGTGGAGCGGATCAGGTCGTAGGTGGCCGGATCGCCGGGCCGGACCTGCCCGGGGTCGTCGATGTCCACGACCCGCCCGGTGGTCCGCCGGATCTCCGTGACCGCGTGCGCCATCGCGGACTGCATCCGCACTCCGAGGACATCGAGCTTGAGCAGTCCGAGCTCCTCCACGTCGTCCTTGTCGAACTGCGACATGGGAAAGCCCTCACCGCTGGTCGGCACGATGGGCGTACGGGCCAGCAGCCCGGCGTCCGAGAGCAGCACGCCGCAGGGGTGCATGGCGATGCCACGGGGCAGCCCGTCGAGCGCCTCGACCAGGTCCCAGAGCTTGCCGAAACGTTCCTGCTCGGCGGCGACCGCTCGCAGCTCGGGCAGTTCCGCGAGCGCCGCGCGGGCATCGCGGGCGCGGATATGCGGGAAGGACTTGGCGAGCCGGTCCACCTCGGCCGGGTCCATGCCGAGCGCCGCGCCCACGTCCCGTACGGCATGGCGCACCCGGTAGGTCTCGGGCATCGAGACGGTCGCGACCCGCTCCGCCCCGAACCGCTCGAAGATCGTGCGATAGACGTCGAGCCGGCGCGCGGACTCCACATCGATGTCGATATCGGGCAGCGCGGCGCGCCGCACCGACAGGAAGCGCTCCATCAGCAGGCCGTTGGCCACCGGGTCGGCGTGGGCGATGCCGAGCAGATGGTTGACGAACGATCCGGCGCCGGAACCACGGGCGGCCACCCGGATGCCGAGCTCCCGGGTGTCGTCGACGACCTGCGCGACGGTGAGGAAGTACGAGGCGAAGCCGAGCCGTTCGATGGTGCGCAGCTCGTCCTCGAGCCGCTCCCAGCGCACCCGGTCCCGGTCGTACCCCCGCAGCACCATGGCGGCGGCGCAGCGCGACCGCAGCACCCGCTCGGCGCTCCGCCGACCGGCCCCGACCAGCCGGGGCTCGGGGAAGTGGACGCTGCCCAGGCCGATGTGGTCCTCGGGGTCGACCAGACACGCGGCGGCGGTGCGCCGGGTCTCCTCCAGCAGGCGGTGCGCGGCGTCCCGCCGCATCCCGGCCGCCTCCACGATCCGCTCGGCCGCCTTCGCCATGTCCAGGGGCCCCTTGAGCCAGCGCTCGCCGCTGTCGAGCGCCCCGGGGGTGCGCGGGTCGATGGGGACGAGCCGGCGGGCCGCGTCCAGGACATCGGCGACCGGCCCCTCCCCCGGGTCGGCGTAACGGGCGGCGTTGCTCAGCACGGCCGGGATGCCCTGGTCGGCGGCGAAGCCGAGGGTACGGGCGGCGAGCCGCAGCGAGCCCGGCCCGGTGCCGGTGCGGCCGTGCCATACGGCTTCCAGCCGCAGCGCGTCGCCGAAGAGTTCATGCCAGGGGGCGATCAGCCGCGCGGCCCGGTCGGGGCGCCCGGCGGCCAGGGCCCGGCCGACGTCGGAGTCCGGGCCGAGCAGCACGGTCAGCGGGGCGAGCGCGCCGGGGTCGCTCACCAGGTCGCGCCAGTGCAGCAGGGGCGGCCCGTCGCCGTTCGTCCGGGCGGATCCGGAGTGGGTGAGCCCCGCGTGGGCGGCGGAGACCAGCCCGCACAGCGCGGCCCAGCCGGCCGCGCCGTCCCGGGCGAGGAAGACCGCCCGGGGCGTGGACTCGTCGATGAACGCCCCGCCGCGCACCGGCGTACGGCGCCGAACGGTGCGCCCCGGCTCCGGATCCTCCCTCCGTACGGCGAGGTCCACCCCGAAGAGCGGCCGCACCCCCGCGCGCTCACACGCCCGGGCGAACCGCACCGCTCCGGCGAGGCTGTCGCGGTCGGTCAGCGCGATCGCGTCCATGCCGCGCTCGGCGGCCCGCTGCGCCAGCCGCTCCGGATGCGCGGCCCCGTACCGCATGGAGAACCCGGACGCGGTGTGCAGATGCGTGAAGCCTGGCATCCGCACCTCCCGCTGCTCACACCCCCTGACCGACCCTGCTTGTCCCACGCCCCACCATAACCCCATTCTCGAACAAGCGTGCGAGTCGATTCGATCGCGTCCCCCCTCTCCACCATAAGCACCCAAAACCCCCTTTAATCCCGCGTGTCGCCTTGCGAACGCGACGCGCGGAAGCCGGTCGGTCGCATCCATGGGTCGGCCACCGGCCCGCGCGTATGCTGATCACCATGACGGAGGGATCCCTGCTCGATCTGCTACGGGAGCAGCGCACCGGCGCGCTCGTCACCCTCAAGCGCGATGGACGGCCGCAGCTCTCCAATGTCGCCTTCACCTATGACCCCGCGACGCGCCTCATCCGGATCTCGGTCACCGATGACCGCGCCAAGACCCGCAATCTGCGCCGCGATCCGCGCGCGAGCTTCTACGTCACCAGCGGGGACCACTCCTCCTATCTGGTGGCCGAGGGCGATGCCGAGCTGACGCCGGTCGCCGCCGACCCCCATGACGCCACCGCCGATGAGCTGGTGGAGGTCTACCGCGCGATCCAGGGCGACCATCCGGACTGGGAGGAGTTCCGCACCGCGATGGTGGCCGAGCGGCGGCTGGTGCTGCGGTTGCGCGTGGGGCGCGGCTACGGCTGGGGCCGGCAGGCCGGGGCCCTGAGCGGAGAGCTGGGCTAGAGCGGCCACCACCGGTCAGCTTGCCCTGGCAGGTTCTCGCTCTCGCGGGGTGCGCGGCAGCCCTCGCCCCAGAGGCATCATGGACATCACTCGGCCGTGCTCACCTGAGCACCCTTGAATCGATTTGAGCGCCTCGGCACCTCGCTGAGCACGCCATTCACCGGGGGCGCGAAACGGCGCCGGGGGCCCCGAGGGGCGCAATCCGCGCGCTGTCACGCACCCGGTCGCCACGCGGCGTTCCGTGCTCGGCCATCCCCCGCACGCGACAATAAGCCACCGAACGACTACTTGTAGCGACCGGAAGTGCTCGATCGACGTGCGTTCCTGACGCGCACCGCGTAAGACTCCGTCCGGTATCTGCAACGACGAGCAAGGGAGTGTTCGAAATGCGGAAGACTACTGGGGCGATCGGGCTCGGAGCGGCTCTGGCCGTGAGCGCCGTGCTGGGGATCGGCACGAGCGGCACGGCAAGCGCCCAGCCCGCCAAGCCGCAGAGCCTGTACCCGCCCTCCGCGCTGGTCCTCACCGTCGGCTGGGGGGCCGACGCGGCCACGACCGAGGTCCAGCGAGCGGTGACACTGAGCTGTCGCCCCACCGCCACCGGCACCCACCCGGCCCCCGCCAAGGCATGCGCCGAACTCCGCTCCGTGGGCGGCACGTTCGGCCAGCTACGCACCGGCGCGGAGCCCGGCCGGGTGTGCACCAAGGAGTGGCACCCCATCACGGTCACCGCCGAGGGGATCTGGGACGGCCGCCGGGTGTCGTACGAGCACACCTTCGCGAACAACTGCTTCAAGAGCGCGGCGCCGACGATGGTCTTCGAGTTCTGACCGTCCTGCCTTGGGCCCTGACCGGCTGAACGACCGCCGAGCACGGCAATGAGCGCAGCAGGCTGAGCACAACAGCCTGAGTACAACGGGCTGAGCACGGCAAAGGGAAAGCCCCCGGACACCGTCCACGGGTGTCCGGGGGCCTGCTCTTGTTCACACGGGAGCGGACCGCGGGAGCGAAACGCGTCCCAGGTCAGCCGATCTGGGCGCCGAACGCCTGCAGCGCCTCCGGCACCGGCTGGAAGAAGGTCTCGCCGCCCGAGGAGCAGTCACCGCTGCCGCCGGAGGTCAGACCCAGCGCCGTGTCGCCCGCGAAGAGCGCGCCGCCGCTGTCGCCGGGCTCGGCGCAGACGTTGGTCTGGATCAGCCCTTCGACCGAGCCTTCCTGGTAGTTGACGGTCGCATTGAGGCCGGTGACCTCGCCGTCGTGCACCTGGGTGGTGGAGCCGCTGCGCGTCACCTTCTGGCCGACCGTGGCGTCACCGGCCTTGGAGATGGCCTGGGTGCTGCCGTTGTAGAGGTCGACCGCGCTCGGGTGGTCGGTGTCCTTGGTGTACTTGACCAGCCCGTAGTCGTTACCGGGGAAGTCGCTGCCCTCGTTGGTGCCGATCTCCTCGCCGCCCTGCGAGTCCGACCAACTGCTGATGGCCTCGGTGCAGTGACCGGCGGTCAGGAAGTACGGCTGGCCGCCCTTGACCACGTTGAAGCCCAGCGAGCAGCGCCCGCCGTTGCCCCAGATGGCGTCGCCACCGGCGATGAAGGTGGAGAACTTACCGGCCGAGTGCTTCACCTCGACCTTGTCGCCGAGCGCGCCGGCGACCTTGTCGAGGGTGGCCATCCCGGCGCCCTTGACGGAGCTGTCCGCGGTGACGACGACCTTGTTGCTTCTGGGGTCCACCGACCACGAGGTGCCGGGGATGGTGGCCTTCTCCTTGAGCGTCTGACGCGCCTTGCTCAGCTCGGCCAGGGTGTGCTTGACGACCTTGACCTCGGCCCCGGCGTCCCGGACCTTGTCCACGACGCCCTTGTTGACCACATTGACGACGAGCTTCTTGGCCTTGGCGTCGTAGTACGCACCCGCCGTGTCGCTCTTGAGCGAGGAGGTGAGGGTGCTGGCCAGCTTTCCGGCGGCGCCGACCGAGAGGGTGTCGGGCTGGGTCTCACCCGGGGCGGCGTTGGCGCTCTGCAGGGTGATGCCCGTGGCGACCAGGGCCGCGATGCCGGCTCCGGCTATGGCGACACGACGCTTGGGTATGCGGCGGTGCTTCAAGTCTCTGCCTTCCAGTGGGGGGTTGGGCCCGACGGCAGTGGGGTGCCAGGGCCCGGAGGGCGTAGCGACATGGCGCTTCTCCCCACTCAGGGGCGCGTCCATGCCAAATTGCGCCGCCGAGTATTCCCATCACCACCGGCCCCGCACAAGGGTGCGTTCGCGTCATCGCCGTGAAATTTACCCGGCGACCTCATGTCCGGACATGGCGGTGCCCGTACACCTTCTGGGTGTACGGGCACCGAATCAGATATCCGGACGAGCCGTCAAACCGGGCGAATCGACCGCGCGGGATCCTCTGGCGAAGACCCTCTGGCGAGAGCCCTCTTGGCGGATCAGGTCACCTCCGGCGGCTCATCGGTCCACGGCGTGCGGCTCCGGCTCGCGCTCGGTGAGCGTCGGCATCGCCTGCCGGGCGGGCTGGGCCGGCTGCGCGGGCGCGGCCTCCCACTCCGGGGCGGTGGCCGGACCGGCGGCCGGGGCGCCGCCCTCCGCATCGCCCTCCGTCCGGGCCGCGGCCGGGATCTCCTGTGCGCCCCGCTCCAGGAAGCGCAGCAGCTCGACCGGGATGGGCAGCACCAGTGTGGAGTTCTTCTCGGCGGCGACCGCCATCACCGTCTGCAGCAGCCGCAACTGGAGGGCCGAGGGGGTGTCGGCCATCTGGGCGGCGGCCTCGGCCAGCTTCCGCGACGCCTGCAGCTCCGCGTCCGCGTTGATGACCCGGGCGCGGCGCTCCCGGTCGGCCTCGGCCTGGCGGGCCATCGACCGCTTCATGGTCTCCGGCAGCGACACGTCCTTGATCTCCACCCGGTCGATATGGACGCCCCAGCCGATGGCCGGGCTGTCGATCATGAGCTCGAGGCCCTGGTTGAGCTTCTCCCGGTTGGAGAGCAGATCGTCCAGATCGCTCTTTCCGATGATCGACCGCAGCGAGGTCTGGGCCATCTGGGAGACGGCGAAGCGGTAATCCTCGACCGCGACGAGCGCCTCGGCCGGGTCCACGACCTTGAAGTAGACGACGGCGTCGACCCGCACGGTCACGTTGTCCCGGGTGATGCCCTCCTGGGCGGGCACGGGCATCGTCACGATCTGCATATTGACCTTCTGGAGCCGGTCGACCATCGGGGTGATCATGGTGAACCCCGGCCCCCGGATATCCGAGCGCAGCCTCCCGAGCCGGAAGACCACACCCCGCTCGTACTGCTTGACCACCCGGGCCGCGGCCAGTGCGCCAAGGGCGCCGAGGCAAGCCAGTACCACTATCAATGTCACGAGCGCACCGACCATCACGGCCACCTACCGTCCGTATCGTGAACAATGCCCCTTATGGGGTATATATCCACGATAGTCCGCCCGTCGGACAGTGGGGAGGGCCGCGGAACGGCCCCTTCCGGCGGCCCGGAAAGGCCCCGCCCAGGGGCCTTGCCCGGAGGCGCGGAGAGCCCCCGTCCGGTGGCCCGGACGGGGGCTCTCGATCAGCCTGGCGCGGAGACGATCAGCGAAGGGACGGCGCCGATCAGTAGACGCTCACGCCGTACGCGTTCAGCGCCTCGACGACCGGCTGGAAGAACGTGGTGCCACCGGAGGTGCAGTTACCGCTGCCGCCGGAGGTGAGGCCGAGAGCGGTGGAGCCGGCGTAGAGCGGGCCGCCGCTGTCGCCGGGCTCGGCGCAGACCGTGGTCTGGATCATGCCGTAGACGATGTCGCCATTGCCGTAGTTGACCGTGGCGTTCAGCGCGGTGACCTGGCCGCTGTGGATGCCGGTGGTGGAGCCGCGCCGGGTGACCGTCTGGCCCACGGTCGGGTTGGCGGCCGAGGTGATGTCCTGGCTGCCGACGGTGCCCTGGGGGGTGGCCGAGCCGCTGTACCGGACCAGACCGTAGTCGTTGGTCGGGAAGCTGGAGCCGGCCGTCGGGCCGATGGTGGTGGAGTGGCCGGAGTTCGACCACCAGGTGCCGGCACCGTCGGTGCAGTGACCGGCGGTGACGAAGTAGTTGGCCCCGCTGCTGTTGCGCACGTTGAAGCCGAGGGAGCAGCGCCAGCTATCCGCGTAGATCGCGTCGCCGCCCGAGATCAGCTTCTGAATCTTGCCCGAGGTCCGCTTGACCTCGATCGCGTGGGCGCTCGCACCGGCGGTGTTCTTGATCTTGGCTATCTCGCTCTGGGACACCGTGCTGTCGGCGGTGACGTGGAGCTTGTTGGTCGCCTTGTCGACGTACCAGGCGGTGCCCGCGACATCGGCCTTGAGGACGGCGTCGCTCGCCGACTTGGCCTCAGCCGCGCTGAAGGTGCGGGCGCCGTCGCTTCCGGCGTAGGCGGCGGGGGCGGCGAGCGCCGCTCCGGCCACCAGGGCGGAGGTCGCGGCGATCAGGGCGATACGTCTCGCCTGCTTGTTGTGGGGGGCGTTGCGCTTGATCCTCAACTCTTCCTCCGGGGGAATCGGGGGTCCGCCTGGGTGGGCAGGCCCGTGAGGCGCAGTCAATGAGCACGCCGACGACCGATACGTCCGATTCAGCGTGCCCCTGACAAGCGCTTCCGGAAGTATTCGTGCCGTGGGCGCACCGCGCAAGAGGACAATTCGGAACGGTCGTCGGGCACACGCCACATAGCCCCGGCGGGTTCAGGCCGCCGGGGCTTGTGCTCCCATCCCCTGGGTAACCCCTGAGACGGACGCGCGGGCGATCGGGTTCCGCTATCGCTCCGGCCGCTCACATCCCCGCGGCCGGGCCGGTGCGAAGCCGCTCAGCCCCGCTCCCCCGGATAGGGAAGTCCCAGGTGGTCACGGAGTGTCGTACCGCTGTACGCGGTGCGGAACACCCCGCGCTCCTGGAGCAGGGGCACCACCCGGTCCACGAAGTCATCGAGCCCGCCGGGGGTCAGATGCGGGACGAGGATGAAGCCGTCGGCGGCGTCGGCGGCGACGAATTCCGTCATCTGCGCGGCGACCGCCTCCGGGGTGCCGATGAACGACTGACGCCCGTTCGCCTCGATGACGGTCTGCCGGATGGACAGCCCTTTCTCCTCCGACAGCGCCCGCCACTTGGCGGCGACGGCCAGCGGATCGCCATGCCGCACCCGGCCCTGGGTCAACTGGGAGTCGGGGTCGGGGTCGATGTCCGGAAGGGGCCCGTCCGGGTCGTAGCCGGACAGGTCCACACCCCAGATCTGTTCCAGGGTGAGAAGCGCGGTCTGCGGTGAGACCTGCTGGAGCCGGATCTCGGCGGCCTTCTCCTGGGCGTCGGCCGCGGTGTCGCCGAGGACCAGGGTCACCCCGGGCATGATCTTCAGCTCCTCCGGGGCGCGCCCGTACCGCGCCAGCCGCCGCTTGACGTCGGCGTAGAAGGCGCGCCCGGCCTCCAGGGAGCCGTGCCGGGTGAAGATGATGTCGGCGGCGGAGGCGGCGAACTCCCGGCCCTCGTCGGAGTCCCCGGCCTGGATCACCACCGGATGGCCCTGCGGTGAGCGTGGCACGCCGAACTCGCCGTCGATGGTGAAGTGCCGGCCGGTGTGGGCGAACGGGCGGGGCGTGCCGTCCGGCGTCCAGGAGTCCCACAGCTCACGGGCGGTGGCGACGAACTCGGCGGCCCGGGTGTAGCGGTCGGCCCGGTCCAGGAAGCCGCCGCGCCGGAAGTTCTCGCCGGTGAAGGCGTCGGAGGAGGTGACCACGTTCCAGGCGGCGCGGCCCCCGCTGAGATGGTCCAGGGAGGCCAGTCGGCGGGCCAGTTCGTACGGTTCGTTGAACGTGGCGTTGACGGTGGCGGCCAGCCCCAGCCGTTCGGTGACGGCGGCGAGCGCGTTCAGCACGGTGATCGACTCGGGCCTGCCGACCACGTCGAGGTCGTGGATCCGGCCGTTGTGCTCGCGCAGCCGCAACCCCTCGGCCAGGAAGAAGAAGTCGAACAGCCCGCGCTCGGCGGTGCGCGCGAGATGTTCGAAGGAGTCGAAGTCGATCTGGCTTCCGAGAGCGGGGCTGCGCGAAGCGCATCGACCAGGGGTGGTGGTCGGGCCGGCGGGCGGGACCGTCCAGACGGTGGTGTTGTTGACCCCGGGGAAGTGGGCCGCGAGATGGATCTGCTTGTGCTGCCTGCTCATCGGGTGGCCTCCCGCTCCAGGGCGTAGCGGCTGGCCGGGCGGGAAAGCCCCAGGTGGTCGCGGAGTGTCGCACCGGGATAGAAGGTGCGGAACAGCCCTCGGTGCTGGAGCAGCGCCACGGTGCCGTTGACGAAACGTTCCAGGTCATGGCGTGGGGCGACGGGGGTGATGTGGAAGCCGTCCACCGCGTCGGCGGTGTGCCAGCCGGTGATCAGCTCGGCGAGCCCGGCCGGTCCCCCGCGGTACAGCGGCGGTCCGCCGGGCGTGTCGGCCAGCGCGACCGGCGGGGCGTTCCCGGGCGCGCCCTCCCCGTCGGCCAGGTCCACGGCGACGGCGGCGAGCACGGTGAGCGCGCCGGGCTCCCGGCCGTGCGCCACCGCGCGGCGCTTCAGCTCGTCGCGGATACGGCCCGCCTCCTCCGGAGAGGTGGCACGGAGGTACACCACATCGGCGTGTCGGGCCGCGGTCTGCCAGGTCACCGGGTCGGTGGCGGCGACGGCCACCACCGGGCGGCCCTGCGGCGGCCGGGGCACGATGGCCGGGCCGCGCACCGAGAAGTGCGCGCCCTCGAAGTCCACGTAGTGCAGCTTGTCGCGGTCGATGAAACGGCCGGTGGCGGTGTCACGGATCTCGGCGTCGTCCTCCCAGCTATCCCACAGCCGGGCCACCACATCGGCGACCTCCCCCGCCTCGGCCCACAGCTCCCCGGCCGGGGCCGCGGGGCGGCGGCCCACCAGCCGGGCCTCCGCCTCCGTCGCCGACACCTCGACCCGCCAGCCCGCCCGGCCGCGGCTGACCCAGTCCAAGGTGGCGACGGCGGAGGAGACATGGAACGGCTCGGTGTGGGTGGTGGTGACGGTCGGCACCAGGCCGATCCGCCCGGTGGCGGGCGCGACACGCGCGAGGACGGCGAGCGCGTCGAGCCTGCCCCGGCCCGGCCCCGGAGGGCCGAAGGTGTCGTCCAGGGTGATGAAGTCGAGCATGCCGTCCTCGGCGAGGCGGGCGAGCTCCACGTAGTACGGCGCCTGGTACTGCCCGTCGCCGTCGATGGCGGCGGCCAGGTGCAGGGTGCCGGTCGGTACGGCCATGGTCAGGGCCTTCCTCGGTCGGGAGTGGGGGCACGGTCACGGCGTGGGCAGGCCGGGCGGGTTGATCTCGGACTTCTTCACCGCCTCGCTGGAGAGCCCCCAGCGCTTGAGGACCTTGGCGTACGAGCCGTCCTCGATCACGTGGTCCAGGGCCGCGGCATAGGCGTCGACCAGCCCGCTGCCCTTCCTGGTGGTGGCCGCGATCTTGCCCTGCACCTGGTCGCCACCGCCCGAGAAGCGGCCGATCACCTGGGTCTGGCCGGCCGAGGCGACGTGGTAGGCGGAGGTGGGGTGGGGGCCGAAGTAGGCGTCGATACGGCCCGATTGAAGGGCGAGGTAGTAGTCGGTGTCCTTCTGGAAGTACTTGATGTCCACGGGCTTGCGGCCGGCCTTCTGGTTCTGCTTGCTCCAGTCGACCAGGATCTTCTCCTGGTTGGTGCCGGAGGCGACCGAAACGGTTTTGCCCGCCACGTCCTTGGGGCTTTTGACCCGCCAGGAGGTGCCCTTCTTGGCCTCGAAGGCGAGATCGTCCAGCCGGTAGGTGGCGAAGTCGTACTTCTCCTTGCGGTCCTCGGTGACCGTCACATTGGAGAAGACGCCGTCGAACTTGGAGCTGTCGAGGCCGACGAAGAGGTTCTCCCAGGAGACCGCCTGGAAGTCGGTCTTGAGCCCGAGCGTGTCGGCGACCAGCGTGGCGAGGTCGATCTCGGAGCCGATCCGGGTCTTGTCGTCGGTCGCGTAGAAGCCGAGCGGCGGGGAGGCGTCGGCGCTGCCGCCGATGCGCAGGGTGCCGCGCGCACGGATCGCGGCCGGCACCTTCGCCGCGATCGAGTCGACCTTCTTCCCTCTGACGCGGTGCTGGTCGGGGCTGATGTTGATGGCGCCCTTCGCGCCCTTGGAGCCCACAGTCTCCCGGACATCGCCGTCGCCGCAGCCGCCGAGCAGGGCGGCGACGGTGAGGGCGGCGACGGCGGTGACGAGGGTGCGGCGGGTCTTCACGGGAGTGCTCCTTGCGTGGGTGGACATCGGTGATCTCGTGGACATCGGTGATCTCGTGGACATCGGCCGTCTCGCGGGCCTCGGTGATCTCGTGAACATCGGTGGCCTCAGAGGACCTTGGAGAGAAACGCCTTCGTGCGTTCCTCGCGTGGGGCGTCCAGCACCTCGGCCGGTGGGCCCTGCTCGACGATCCGGCCGCCGTCCATGAAGACGACGGTGTCGGCGACCTCCCGCGCGAAGCCGATCTCATGGGTGACGACGATCATCGTGGTGCCCTGATGGGCCAGGTCCTTGATGACGTCGAGGACCTCGCCGACCAGTTCGGGGTCGAGGGCGGAGGTCGGCTCGTCGAAGAGCAGCAGCTCGGGTTCCAGGGCGAGGGCGCGGGCAATCGCCACCCGCTGCTGCTGTCCGCCGGAGAGCTGCCGGGGGTACGCGGCCGCCTTGTCGGCCAGACCGACCCGGGCGAGCAGCGTCTCGGCGCTGTGAACCGCCTCTTTCCTGGGGCGGCGCAGGGCCGAGACCGGCGCCTCGACGATGTTCTCCAGCACCGTCAGATGCGGGAAGAGGTTGAAGTTCTGGAAGACGAAGCCGATCCGGGTGCGCTGCTTGAGGATCTCGCGTTCGCGCAGCTCGTAGAGGCGGCCGCCCTGGCGGCGGTAGCCGACCAGCGAGCCGCCGACGCTGATCCAGCCGCTGTCCACCTTCTCCAGGTGGTTGATGGCGCGCAGCAGCGTGGACTTGCCGGAGCCCGACGGCCCGAGGACGACGGCCACCTCCCCGGAGCGCACCTCCAGGTCGATGCCGCGCAGCACCTCCAGCGACCCGAAGCTCTTGTGGACGGAACGGATGTCGACCATGGCGGTCATCGGGTGGCTCCCCGCGAGAAGCGGCGCTCGACGTAGTACTGCGCGATCGAGAGCACGGTGGTCAGGATGATGTACCAGACGGTCGCGACCATCAGCAGCGGCACGACCCGGCCGTTGCGTCCGTAGATGACCTGCACCTGGTAGAAGAGCTCGCCGATCGCCATGACGGAGACGATCGAGGTGCCCTTGAAGAGCGAGATGACCTCGTTGGCGGCGTTCGGCAGGATCGACCGCATCGCCTGCGGGAGCACGATCCGGCGCAACTGCCGCAGCCGGGGGATACCGAGCGCGGCCGCCGCCTCCAGCTGTCCGCCGTCGACCGCGAGGACTCCGCCGCGCACGATCTCCGCCGCGTAGGCCGCCTGGTGGAGGGCGAGTCCGAGCACCGCAGCGCTCATCGCGCCGACCAGTCCCGCGGTGTCGAAGGAGAAGAAGCCGGGGCCGAAGGGGATGCCGAAGTCGAGCCGCTTGTAGAGATAGGTGAGGTTGAACCAGAAGAGGAGCTGGACGATGAGCGGGATGGAGCGGAACGCCCAGATGTAGGTGAAGGCGACCGACTTCAGGAAGGGGCTCCGGGACAGCCGCATGAAGGCGAGGACGATCCCGAGGGCGAAGCCGAGCGCGGTGCCGTAGCAGGTGAGCTGGATGGTGATCCAGACCGCCTTGAGGATGGTCCGGGTGGTGAAGAAGTCGGCGAAGACGTCCCACTCCCAGCCGGGGTTGGTGATCAGGCCGTTGGCGAACTGGGCCACCAGGACGGCGGTGACGGCAACGGCGGCCCAGCGCCAGGGGTGGCGTACCGGGACGACCTTGAGGGCGGAGTAGTCCTCGCGTTCGGCGCCGCCGCTTTCGGCGGCTTTGTCGACAGGTGGATCGGACGTCAGCGACATGGAGGGTCCTTGGGGTCCTTCGGAGGAGAGCGGAGGCTTTCCCGGGAACGGTCTTCCGGGGGGATGCTCAGGCGGTGAGCGAGGCGCGACAGGACAGGTCGCGCAGACAGCGCAGCAGGGCCCGCGCGGTGGCGTCGTTCTGCCGGAACGCGGGGGCGTTGGTACGGGGCCGGGCGAAGGCGCCCGACGCGCGGGCGTCGGTATGCGGCCCGAGCGCGAAGCGGCGCGGATGCGGACTCCCGGCCCGGTCCAGGATCCGGCCGTCGGCGGGGCTGACGGCGAGCAGTCCGGCCGGGGTGGCGGCGGCGCCGTCGCGGTGCAGGGAGCGCAGCAGGGTGTCGCGGGAGCGGTCCACGGTGGGCTCCGGCAGCCGGGCCTCGACCAGCGCACGGGCCTCGACGGCATGGCCGGGCACGCTGGCGGAGCTCGCCCGGAACACCCCGCGCAGCGGATCGGCGGTCACGGTGGTCTCGGCGCCGAGGAAGCGGACCACTCCGGCGCGGGAGAGCGCGAGCAACTGCTCGAGCCGTGGGCCGGGCGGGCCGGAGGCGAGGTAGCTGAAGAAGCCGTGCCACCAGCCGCCGATGTCGCCGAGCCGGATCAGTTGGCCGTAGACGGAGAGCAGGGCGAGGAAGACGGCGAGGTCAGGGCTGTGCGCGGGGTTGTGACGGCGGGCGAGGTCGGCCTCGATATGGGTGCGCAGCCCCTGTTGCAGGGCCTCGTGGTCGGGGAACCGCAGCCCGGCCAGGGGGTGGTCGAGGGCGTCGGGATCGAGCCGGTCGGCCGGGTCGGGGACGGCCGCGGCGACCAGGGCGTCCAGTTCGGGGCTGCCGGGCGGGCAGGCGGCGTACTTCTCCTCGAACGCGGGCCACTCCCCGGCCGTCCGCTCCGGATGGGCGGTGAACAGCCGGTGGTAGTGGGCGAATCCCAGCTCCTTGGCGATCAGCGGCCAGATGTCGCGCCGGAAGTCCGGACGCCCGGGAAGCGAGCGCAACGCGTCGACCTGGGCGGGGCCGAAGAAGCGCGGCACCGGGGGCCGCTCACCGCTCAGCGAGTAGCCGATCTTGGCGTGGTACGGGACGCCGCGCCGCGAACCCGCGTACAGCACGGGCTCGCGGCCCGACGGCCGGTAGGCCAACTCCCCCTCCGGGCCGCGCTCATAGCGTCCGCCGCGCCCCTCGGTGAGCAGCACCGTCAGATCGACGAAGGCGAGACCGAGGCCGCGCACGAGCACCGGCTCGCCGGGGCGCAGCGCGCTCAGCTCGCTGTCGGCGGTGAACTCCGGCGGGAGGTGGACGAGTCCGTGCTCGGCGGCGAACGCGGTGAGCGCCCGCTGCTCGGCGTCGGGTTCGGCGTCGAGGTGGCCGAGGGCGAGGACCACGGCGTCGGCGGTGAGCGGGGCGGTCCACCCCTCCAGCCACACCTGCTGACGTCCGTCGCGCGGTCCCGTGACGCGTACGGCCCGGTCCCGGTGCTCATGGACGGTGGTCCCGGGCGGCAGGCCGGCCACCGACCGCTCGTACACCCAGCGCAGATAGGCGCTCTGGAGCCGTCGGGTGGCGAAGCTCTGCCCGGTCAGGGCGGCGGCCTCGGCGGCGAGTTCGGGCGGCAGGGCGCGGGCGCCGGGCGGCTCGCCCTCGCGGACCTTGGCTGCCCATTCGGCGAGGGAGGGGCCGGGGCGTATCGGTCCTTCGCGCTCCACCGACTCGTCGGTGAACATGGTGACGTCCTCGGCCATGGAGTTCATCCACAGCAGCGGGGACTGGTCCGGGCGCCAGATGCGGCCGCCGCCGGGCGGATGCGGATCGACCAGGTGCAGCTCGAACGGGGCGCTGTCGCCGTGGAGTTCGGGGGCGTTGGCGGCGAGGCGCTCGATCAGACCGGTGGCACGCGGGCCCGCGCCGACGATGACGATCGTGGCGGGTGATCGGGGAGGCTGGTCCGGGTTCGCGGACATGCAAAGGCTCCGTGAGTTCTGAAGTGAACACACGCATGGCCTTCACACACGGCCGAGCCCCTCAGCTCGGCAGGCGAGCCCCTCAGCTCGACATGGGGCCGAGGTTAAGGCGTCCCCACGGTGCGCTGTCAAGACTGTCCGAACTGTGAACAGCGCGTCTCACCGCGGTTGACGCGGAAGCGGATGGCTGCTCCACTTGGCCCATGGACTCAAGGCAGCGACTGGTCACGCGCGACCACATCGACTTCGGTCGAGTGTGGTCGTCGTCCTGTTCGGGCTGACCGCCCGCCTCCGCTGCCGTGGGGGACGCAAGGGATTCCCTGCCCCCAGCGCTTCGAGGCTCCGCCCGCCCGCCGGTCCCCTTCTCCGGTGTGGCCGCCGCATATCCGCGTCGTCACGCGCCTTCGGCCTTCCCACACGCACACACGCTTCCGCGTTTTCCACCCTCCCCTCAGGCCCCCCTCGGGCGCCCCTCCCCTCAGGCGCCCCGGCACCACCTGCTCCGTTCCCCCGTCCCTCATATTCCGGTGCCCCGAAGGGGCGCGGGGAACCGCGCGATCAGCCACGACGCCGCCGTAGACAATCGACGGCATTTCAGGGCACCTCCAGTGGAGCGCTCAGCAGTCGCAGCCGCAGTCACAACCATCACAGCAGTCGCAGCTACAGCAGTCGCCGCAGTTGCCACAGCAGTCACAACACTCGCAGCAGTCATCGCACTTATGGCACAGGCCCTCGCGCGGCTGCCCGGTCCACGGGTCGTGGTACGGATCCCGGCAGCACACCTGACAGGTACAGCAGAGCCCGGTCCACACCAGGCAGCCGGCGAGCAGCCCCCGGCGGCGCCCCGGCGGCGCCGGCGGGGCGCCGCCGGGGCCTCCCGGGGTGATCCACGGCGACTGCGGCGGCCCGAAGGAGGACTCCGGGGTGCCGGAGCCATGGCCGGGGTGCGCACAGCCGGTGGTGCCGAAGGTGCGGTCGACCGCCCGCTCCAGCTCATGGACCAGCAGCACATGGGCGAGCCGGCCGGAACCCTTGCCCGCGAATTCGGTGTCCTTGAGCGCCAGCCGCACCCCGTGCACCGCGTCGTCGCACAGCCTGCGGACCTCGGCGAGGTCGGCACCGGTGGCCGCGATCGGGTTCCAGGCACCGGTCTCGGCGTCCTCGGCCAGGTCCTCCACCGCGTCCAGCAGATGCGCGAGCCGCCCGAAGAGCCGGCCCGCCTCCTCCAGCGGGGCCCGGTTGCCGGGCCGTCCGGCCAGGACGGCGGTGTGCCCGAAGGCCGCGGAGGTCGCGGTCTCGGTGGGCTCGGTGATGGTCAGCAGCGAGGTGCCGGGGCCCGCGTGGGACTCGAGCTCCGCCTGCCGGCCGACCGCGTCGAGCAGCAGGGCGGTGTCGAAGCCGAGCGCGGCGCCGCTGCGCTCCCCCGCCCGGCCCCACCGCCCGGCCACCCGGCGGGCGGCCGCGGCCACCGGCCGCCGGGCCAACGCCCCGTCGCCGTCCGCGACATGGTCCCGTACCTTCGCCGAGGCCAGCACCAGCGAGACGGTGGCCGCAAGACGCGCCCCCTCGCCCTGGGCGACCGACGCCGTCCGCATCCCGCGCAGCGGACAGGGCCCGGCGGTGCGCCGCCAGCCGTCCGACCGCCCGGCCTGGGCCTCCACCAGCACCGATATCACCAGGCCGTCGTAATTGGTGGCGACGCGGGCGAACTGCCCGTGGTCACCCCGCAACGCGAGGCACAGCCCGCACAAATGCGCCATCCACTCGGTGCGCAAGTTTTCCGACAGCCGATGCCGACAAGGCCGGATAATGCCAAACACCACGAACCCCGTTCACCCATATGTCCCCGACGTCACCCGTCCGGCCGCGGCGGAGTCTACCCATCACTCCGTCAGCCCCCATAAGCAGGTGGAACTCTGATATGGCGCCAGCCGTTGTGCACCAGTAACGTCACGAATCCCCTGTGCGGCCGCAATCCACGTGGCAGACCATCCGCATCATGGACGACCATAGAGGGGCGGACGGTACACACCATCAGGGAGAGGAGGCGTCTATGGGATCGGTACGCAAGGCAAGTGCCTGGCTTGGCCTCGTCGACGACAGCGATGACGAGCGCTACTACGACGACGACTACGCCGAGGGGTCCGAGCCCGGCGACTCCTGGATGACCGACCCGCGAGCGCAGGTGGCCGACGAGACCGCGCGGGACCACGGCACCCGGATCGCCACGGTCACCCCGGACGGGTTCCGGGATGCCCGCGGCATCGGGGAGATGTTCCGGGAGGGTGTTCCGGTCATCGTCAATCTCACGACGATGGAGTCGGCCGACGCCAAGCGCGTGGTGGACTTCATGGCCGGGCTGATCTTCGGGCTGCGCGGCTCGATCGACCGCGTGGCCAACCGCGTCTTCCTCCTCACCCCCGCGGACTACCAGATCGTCAGCGGCCCGGCCGGTCACCCCACGGGCTTTTTCAACCAGAGCTAGGCCCGGACAGGGCTTGGCGCCCGGGGCCGCTCACCGGAATGCGTCGATTCCGGTGAGCGCCTTGCCCAGCACCAGTTGGTGCATTTCGACGGTGCCCTCATAGGTGAGCACGGACTCCAGATTCGTGGCGTGCCGCATCACCGGATACTCCAGCGAGATCCCGTTGGCGCCCAGAATCGTCCGGGACGTGCGGCAGATCTCGATCGCCTCGCGCACATTGTTCAGCTTGCCGAAGCTGACCTGCTCGGGGCGGAGCCGCCCCGCCTCCATGCGCCGCCCCAGATGGTGGGCGAGCAGGATCCCCTTGTGGAGTTCCAGCGCCATATCGGCCAGCTTGGCCTGGGTGAGCTGGAAGCCCCCGATCGGCCGGCCGAACTGCTCGCGCTCGCGCGCGTAGTCCAGCGCCGACTCGAAGGCGGAGCGGGCGGCCCCCATCGAGCCCCAGATGATGCCGTAGCGGGCGTGGCCCAGGCAGCTCAGCGGGCCCCGCAACCCGGTGACCTCGGGCAGGACCGCGTCGGCCGGCAGCCGCACCTCGTCCAGGACCAGCTCGCTGGTGACCGAGGCGCGCAGCGACCACTTGTGCTTGATGTCGGGGGCCGAGAAGCCGGGCGCGTCGGTGGGGACGACAAAGCCGCGGATGCCCTCGTCGGTGTGGGCCCACACCACCGCGACCCCGGCCACCGAGCCATTGGTGATCCACATCTTGCGGCCGGTGAGCACCCAGTCCGAGCCGTCCCGCTTGGCGTACGTCCGCATGCCCGCCGGGTCGGAGCCGTGGTCCGGTTCGGTCAGCCCGAAGCAGCCGATGACCTCGCCGGAGGCCATCCGGGGCAGCCACTGCTGCTTCTGCTCCTCGGAGCCGAAGCGGTGGATGGCGTACATGGACAGGGAACCCTGCACCGACATCAGGGAGCGGATCCCGGAGTCGGCGGCCTCCAGCTCCAGACAGGCCAGGCCGTACTGGATCGGACTGGCACCCGCACACCCGTAGCCGGTGAGGGACATCCCGAGCGCGCCGAGGGAGCCGAGCTCCCGGGCCAGCTCCCGGATGCCGGGCACCTCGCCGCGCTCGAACCAGTCGGCGACATGCGGCAGCACACGGTCGGCGGCCCACTGCCGCATGGTGTCGCGGACCGCGAGGTCCTCGGGGTCGAGGAGATCGTCGAGCCCCAGCGGGTCACGCGGATCGAACGACGGCAGGGTGCCAGCGGACATGGGTGGCGGCCTCCGGTAGATGCGGGTCCGGGTCGCCGGGCGGGTGCCTACCGGTCGCCGGGGCGCGTCCTTCTCGCCCGGCGGCCGAGGTGATCAGCCCGGTCGATCCGACGCTACGGCCGGGTAACCCCTGACGTCCAGACCCGCTCACGCCGCGCCACCAGGACACGGGCAGCAGGCGGGCAGGCCCGGGGCGGGAGGCGGGCAAGCCCGGGGCGGGACGCGGGCAGGGCCATGGGGTGTCCGGCGGACTACGCGGCGGAGCAGGGGCTTCGCCCCCTGGACCCCGGAGTCCGGGGCAGAGCCCGGTTGGGAAAGGGGCCGGGAGCAGTCCGCCGCGGGCGGCAAGGTCCGCCGGACACCTCGCGGGGCGGGGGATGCGCGCGGGACTCGGGCGGGGTCGGTCAGGACTCGGCGGCGACGGCGGCGCGGTCGCGCCGGGCCGGGGTGTCCGTACCGCCCGGTGCCCGCTGGTCGGGGCCCTGGGCGGGCTCCTCGTCGTCAGCGGCGCACTCCATGACCTTGGGCAGCCGCAGCGCGGCGAGCGCCCCCATCAGCAGCAGAACGGCGCTGACCGCGAGCGTGACATGCAGACCGTGGACGAAGGCGCCGCGGGCGGCCGAGCGCAGGGCCTCTCCGGTGTGGCCGCCGATCCGGTCGGAGACCTTGTACGCGGCGCCCAGCGACTGGCTCGCGTCGGAGCTGGCCGAGGCGGGGACGCCGGGCACCGAGGAGACGCCGGGCTTGTAGGCGGCGTTCATCACGCTGCCCAGGAGGGCTATGCCGATACCGGCGCCGAGCTGGTACGAGGTCTCGCCGATGGCGGCCGCGCCGCCCGCCGAACCGGCCGACGCCTCGTTGAGCATCGACTCGTACGCGCTGAAGAGCGTGGTCTCCAGGCCGAAGCCCAGGACGATGAAGCCGCCGACGAGCACGGCGGGCCGGTCGGCCTGGCCCATGGCGGTGAGCGAGAGAACGGCGAGCGCGGTGAGCGCGAAGCCGATGACGACCATGAGTCGCGGGCCGAGCCACTGGAGCATCCGGGACCCCACGAGCCCGGCGGCCATGGCGGCGAAGGTGAGCGGCAGCAGCCGCAGACCCGTCTCGAGCGGGGTGAGCCCGAGCACGAGCTGGAGGTACTGGGCGGCTATGAGCTCCAGGCCGACGAGCGCCAGCAGGGCGAGCACGATACAGCCGACGGAGATCGAGAACGCGGGCCGGGCGAACAGCTTGAGGTCCACCAGCGGATGCGTACGGCGGCGCTGGCGGCGCACGAAGAGCACCAGCAGCACCACCCCGAACAGCAGCGGGGCGGTGGTCACGGCGTCCAGCGGGTCCGCGCCGCTGCCCATCCGCTTGACGCCGAAGACGACACAGAACAGCCCGCACGCGGCCATGACCGCGCCCAGCACGTCCCAGGGCCCGTTCCGGTCGCCGGTGGACTCCGGCAGCAGCCAGCGGCCGACGGGCAGCGCCACGATCATCAGGGGCAGGTTGACCAGGAAGACCGAGCCCCACCAGAAGTTCTCCACCAGGAAGCCGCCGAGCAGCGGGCCCACGGCCGCGCCGACGGCGGCGACCGCGCTCCAGACGCCGATGGCCAGCGCCCGCTCCCGGCGGTCCGGGAAGACCTGGCGCAGGATCGACAGCGTCGCGGGCATGATCATCGCGCCGCCGACACCCAGCAGGGCACGGGCCACGATGAGGATCTGGGGGCTGGGGGCGAAGGCGGCGAGCGCGGAGGCGGCGCCGAAGAGCCCGTAGCCGAGCAGCAGGACGCGCCGTCTGCCGACACGGTCGCCGAGGGTGCCGAAGAGGATCAGCAGCGAGGCGCAGACCAGTGGGTAGATGTCCACGATCCACAGCAGTTCCATCGCGCCGGGGCGCAGATCCTCGGTCACGGCCGGGACCGCGACATGCAGCACGGTCGCGTCCACGGCGACGAGCAGCAGGCTGACGCAGAGCACAAGGAGCACGACCCAGCGGTGCGCCCCGCCGCCCGCCTCGGTGCCGCGCCATTGCCGGGGAACGCCCGCCGTCCGCCGAGTGCGGGCCGTGGTCGTCCCGGACATGTACGCACCTCCCTGGGTCTTGCGCTCGCGGTCCGCCGCCGGAGGGGCGGTACGTCACGTCGTAGGGACGTCCGGGTGACCCCGGTGGCGAAGGCGCGAGTGAGAGGTCAGGGTACGCGAGTCCCCGCGCGGGACGTGTGCCGCAGGTCATGTTGGGCGCACACCGCGGAGGATTACGGAGGCGTACGTTCCGGACTTCCCCTTTTGTCCCCCGTCTCTCCGCCGTCCCTCCTGTGGCCGCTCGGCGGCCGTCTCGCGTTCGTCCGCCGTTGTCCACAGCCCCCGCGGCCGCTCCGCCGGGGGTTGTCCACAGCCCCCGGCGGGCGGTCCTGGCCATCCTTGATAATCGTCGCCGTGACTGATTTCGCCCAGGCCGGCACCGCGCCGCTCAGCGACGACGGCCGACCGGGCCGCGCCGCTCGGGCCGCGCTGCGCCGGGCCGCCCCAGCATTGCTCGCCTACGCGGGGACGCGCCTGCTCGGGCTCGTGGTTCTCGCGATCTGGGGGGCCTTCGCGGACAAGAGCCCGCACCAGCTCCTCTCGGCGCGCTGGGATTCGCTGTGGTACACCCGCATCGCCGAGGAGGGATACGGCTACACGATCCATCTGCCCGGCGGGGCGGTCCACTCCAACCTGGCGTTCTTCCCCCTGCTCCCCGGCCTGGAGCGAGTGATATCGGCCATAGCCCCGCTGGACGCGGCCGACGCCGGTCTGCTGGTGAGCTGGGTCACGTCCCTGTTCGCCGCCTGGGGGATCTTCGCGATCGGCGATCTGCTGTACGGACGACGGGTGGGCCTCACGCTGGCCGTGCTGTGGGGCGTGCTGCCGGTCGGGATCGTCCAGTCGATGGCGTACTCGGAGTCGCTCTTCACGGCGCTGGCCGCCTGGGGGGTCTATGCGGCGCTCACCCGGCGGTGGCTGTGGGCGGGGCTGTTCGCGGCGCTGGCGGGGCTGACCCGGCCGGTGGGGGCGGCGGTGGTCGCGGCGCTCTGGGCGGCGGCCGCGGTGGAGCTCCTGCCCGAAGGGCGGTGGCGCCAGGCGTGGCGGACACGCCCGCCCGTCGCCCGCCACCACCCTCAAGGGAGGCGCTTCGCGCCGCCACCTCTCCGCCTGCTCGCGGGCGTCGTGCTCGCGCCGCTGGGGTGGCTGGGCTATGTGGCGTGGGTCGCCGTCCGGACCGGCAGCGTCACCGGCTACTTCGACATCCAGAACGGCTGGGGGAACGGCTTCGACGGCGGGCTGGCCTTCGCGGGCTTCATCGGGGGGCTGCTGATCAAGCCGCCCTTCGTGGGCGGGCTCGGGCTGCTGCTCGGTGTCGGGGCGCTGATCTGGCTCGCGATCCGCTGTGTGCGGCAGCGCCAGCCGCTGCCGCTGCTGGCCTACGGCGGGGCGGTGCTGGTCCTGGCGCTGGCCGCGAAGGGCTACTTCGGCTCGAAGCCCCGACTGCTGATACCGGCCTTCCCGCTGCTGCTGCCGATCGCGGTCGCCCTGGCCCGGCTGCGCCCGGTGCGCGCCGCGCTGGTCCTGGGGTCGGCCGGGCTCGCCTCGGCGGTGTACGGCGCCTTCTGGCTGCATGGCTCCGGACCGCCATGATCCGGCCACCCCGTCCGGCCGGGCCGGGCCCCGCGGACGATCACCCCCGGCCGCCCGGCGACACCTGGGGAAACTTCCGGGAACGGTACGGCCAATAAGCGATAAACTCGCCCTGTAAGAATTCCATAAAGTCCCTGAGACACGCCCATTGGAAGGACGGGAGCAGAAAAGTTCCCGGGCCTCCTGCATTCCTTGGAAAGGGCACGGCCAAAAGCCGTGGACGAGACGCACTCCACATCACATCGTCATCACAAAGCGACCTGATCGACCGAACTCGCCTGTCACGCAATGTAACGTCGATTAGGTGCGTACCGAAGACAAGCTCCCCGCGTCCGAGGAGCGAAGGCCCGATCTCGCGCGACCGCGCATGACCCGAACACGCTTCTGGCTGCTCGGGACCACGCTGGCGGTCTACGCGGCGACCGTGATCGGCGTGCTCACCACCTCATGGCTGGTGAAGCTCGACTGGCAGATCATGCTCTTCCGGCCCTACAAGCAGTGGCCCGAGTTCCACACCTTCCTGGACTACTTCGTGGTCATGGGCCAGCGCGGACCCACCGCGGTGGCCGTCGCCGCCTGGCTGGGGTGGTGCTGCTACCGGCAGCGGACCCTGCGCCCGCTGCTGGCGCTGGGCACTTCCCTGCTGCTGCTGAACGCCACCGTGGGCGCCGTGAAGATCGGCTTCGGCCGGCTCGGTCCGCACTACGCGACCACCGTCGGCTCCAATGAGATGTGGGGCACCGGCGATATATTTCCTTCGGGTCACACCGCGAACGCCGTGGTCACCTGGGGGATTCTGGCCTATCTGGCGACCACCCCCGTCGCGCGCCGGGTCGCCTCGCTGATCGCCGCGGGCTTCGCCTTCGGGGTCGGCATGACCACCGTCTACCTCGGCACCCACTGGCTGAGCGATGTGGTGCTGGGCTGGGCCGCCGGGGTGCTGGTGCTGCTGGCGCTGCCGTGGCTGGAGCCCGCCATGGCCCGCGCCGAGGTGCTGCTGCTGACCCTGTGGCGCCGGATGCGCGAGGGCTGGGCGCCCGCGCCGCTGCCGTCCAGGCGGCCGGTCGCCGGGACCCCGCTGGCCACCCCGCGCGCCGCCCGCGACGACGAGCTGCCCGCCCGCGAGCCCGTGGCCGTGGTCCGGTCCGGCGGTGCCACCGGCCGTGGCCCCGACGGGCGGCCCCACCACCCGGTCCGCCAGCACACGGTGCGCTCCGAGCGCACCCCGGTCACCCCGGTCGGCAGCCGCCGGCCGCCGCACGCCGACCGGGTGCCGCGCGCCACGACGCCCTTCGGCCCGTCCGGCGCCTCCCGCGGCCGGACCGCCACCGGAGGCTGAGCCACCCACCGGGCCGCGGGGCGGTACGCACCTCCTTCCCCGCGCCGACCGGTCACACCACGGCCCCGAACGCTCCCGCCGGAGCGTCCGGGGCCGTGGTCGTGTCCGGGCCGGGCCCACCGGCCCACCGGCCCACCGGCGCGGATCCGGGCCGGTCAGCCGCGCCAGCAGCGCTTCACGGTGCCGTCGTCCACCTCGAAGTCGATCCGCCCGCGCAGATACTCCATCGTGATGATCGCGCCCGGCGGAAGCGTCCGTACGGTGCTCCAGCCGCGTGCGCGCGCCCTCTCCTCGGCGGTCCGGGCATCGAGGCCCACATAGCTGTCGAGGTCGTCGTCGGGTTCGGCCGGAAGGTTCGGTACAGGTCCCATGACGCCACCGTAGGTGGCTCCCTACGCGGGGCAAACCCAGAGTGGCGAAGGACTGCTACTGCCTCATGCCTCTCACGGCCGCCATTCGTCACACTTGTGTCACAGAAAACACGCCCGGGTTTGTGGGCGACTTCATCACTCTTCCGGGGCTTGTGTTGACCCCTCGAAGATGATTGCGAGTTTTCGTCGATATCCCGCGTCAAACGACCGGCTCCGGTATGGGCGGCGGAGCACCGCCGAGATCTTTCGAGCAATTCACACGGCGGCCGGAAAAGCGCTGCCCGGACCCCTCCGGAGCACACAATTCCACCACAAATCGCCGGGGCCTCGGGGCCGAACGTCGAGGTTTACGCCCACCGGGACGCGGTACCCGCCGCCACCGGAGCCAACATGACTGACAGATCAGATGAAACCCCCGAGAAGACGGCGGCCGGCGGTCCGAGCCCGCTGGCACTCCTGCGTGCCGCCCGTGAACAGCTCGTCGAGCTGACGGGCCTGTACCCCGAGTCCCTCCCCCGTCTGGAGCGGACCGACGAGGGGTGGCTGCTGGAGGCCGAGGTGGTGGAGCTGGAGCGGGTACCGGAGACGATGAGCCTGATGGCCCTGTACGAGGTGATCCTCGACCCGGACGGCCTGCTCACCGGATACCGCCGCCTCCGCCGCTATGAGCGCGGCCGGAGCGACCGCCGCTGACGGCGGCGAACCGGACGCCCACCGATACGAGAGGAAACACCCGACATGACCACTGTTGTCCCGGCACAGCAATCCAGGGGCGGGGGCGGCACCAGCGGCCTGTACGACGTCCTGGAGCTCATCCTCGACCGAGGGCTGGTGATCGACGCGTTCATCCGCGTCTCCCTCGTCGGCATCGAGATACTCAAGATCGACATCCGGATCGTGGTGGCGAGCGTCGACACCTATCTGCGGTTCGCCGAGGCCTGCAACCGGCTCGACCTGGAGTCGGGCCCGAGCAAGTCCCCCGGCCTGCCCGAGGTCGTCGAGGGCATCACCGAGAACGGCGCGCGGAGCAAGACCAAGGGCGCCCTGTCCGGCGCCGGCGACACCGTCTCCAAGGCCGCCCAGTCCGTGGCCGACGCGATCCGGCCGTCGGACGAGGACGAGGAGGAGGAGCATCGCCGTCGGCGTCCGGCCCGTAAGGCGGCGCCGAGGAAGTCCGAGGAGTCCGCATGACCACGTATGTCTACGGCATCGCGCGCGGCGAGGTCCGGGACCTGGGCGATCGGCTGCTGGGCATCGGCGACCCTCCGCTGCCGGTCCGGGCGCTGAACCAGGGCGAGCTGGCCGCGATCGTCAGCGACTGCCCGCCGGAGCTCAAGCCCCGGCGCCGCGATCTGCTGGCCCATCAGCATGTGCTGGCCGAGGTGAGCGACTCCCGCCCGGTGCTGCCGATGCGCTTCGGCAGCGTCTCCTCCAGCGACGACGACGTCCGCAGCGTGCTGGCCGAGCACGCCGACCGCTACCAGGACCAGCTCAGCCGGCTGGCCGACCGGGTGGAGTACAACGTCAAGGTCGTGCACGACGAGGACGCGGTGCTCCACCAAGTGCTCGCCGAGGAGCCGGAGTTGCGGGTGATGGCGGAGGCCAACCGGGCGGCCGGCGGCGGCACCTACGAGGAACGGGTGCGCTTCGGCGAGCTGATGGCGAGCGCGGTGCGGGCCCGCGAGGTGCGGGACGCCAAGCTGGTGGAGGAGGCGCTGGCCCCGGCCGCCGAGGACGTGCGCCCCGGCCCGGAGA
This sequence comes from Streptomyces violaceusniger Tu 4113, assembly GCF_000147815.2. Classification (NCBI taxonomy): domain Bacteria; kingdom Bacillati; phylum Actinomycetota; class Actinomycetes; order Kitasatosporales; family Streptomycetaceae; genus Streptomyces; species Streptomyces violaceusniger. The sequence continues at coordinate 7,834,271 of NC_015957.1, forward strand.
GCGGCGGCTGGTTCCTCAGCCTGTCCCTGCTGCTCGCCAAGGACGGCGCCGATCCGCTGCTGACGGCCGCCGCCGACGTGGAGCGGGCCCACCCCTGGCTGAAGCTGCGGATCAACGGTCCGCTGCCGCCGTACAGCTTCGTCGACTCCTGATGCTGATGATCGGCTGGGTGCTGAGGCAGGTCGTCGCCGCCGCGGAGCGGGAGTACTACGACCCGGCCAACATCCAGCGCGCCCTGGCCGAGCTGGAGTCCCAGCTCGACCAGGGCGTGATAGACGGACAAGAGTTCGAGCGGCAGGAGGATGCGCTGCTCGACCGGTTGGAGGAGGCACGCCAGTGGGCGAACGGGACTCTGTGACCACCCGGGGCGGTGTGGCCCCGACAGCCGGCGCGTATGGCTCACCGGCCTCGTCGTTCGGCTCCTCGGGGTCGTACGGGCTGGCCGGCCGCGGCGAGGGCGGGGCCAACCTCGCCGACATCCTGGAGCGGGTGCTCGACAAGGGTGTCGTGATCGCGGGCGATATCCGCATCAATCTGCTCGATATCGAACTTCTCACGATCAAGCTGCGGCTGATCGTGGCCTCGGTCGACAAGGCGAAGGAGATGGGCATCGACTGGTGGGAGCACGACCCGTCGCTCTCGTCACGCGCCCGGGCCGAGGTGAACGGCCCGGAGAAGACCGAGGTGAACGGCCCGGAGAAGACCGAGGTGACCAGCGGGGAGAACCGGGAGAGCGCCGAATGACCGAAGGACTGCGGTACGCCTACGCGGTCGTGCGCGACACCGACGCGCCGGAGGCCGCCCTGGACGTCCTCACCGCCCTCGAGGAGGTGCCCGGTGTCGCGGGCGAACCGGTGGTGGCCGTGCGCCATCTGGGGCTCGCCGTGCTGGCGGGCGCCGTACCGGCCGAGGATTTCGACGAGGGCCCGCTGCGGCAGCGGCTGGAGGACATGGCGTGGCTGGAGCAGGTGGCCCGGACCCATCAGCGGGTGGTCGACACCGTCGGCGCCGAATCCTGTGTCATACCGGTCCGGCTGGCCACCGTCTGCCAGGGCGAGGAGGGGCTGCGGCGGATGCTCGCCACCGGGCGGGAGCGGTTCGCCTCGGCGCTGGACCGGCTGGAGGGCCGAGTCGAATGGGGCGTCAAGGCGTACGCCGCGACGCCCGCGCCCGAGGAGCGGCCCGCGCCCGAGGGGCCGCCCGCCGGGACCCCGAACGCCCCGGGCGGCATGTCCGGCCGCGACTATCTGCGCCGCCGCAAGGCACAGCGGCAGGCGGCCGAGCGGCGCTGGGGTGATACGGAGGAGGGCGCGCGGCTGGTGCACGACACCCTCAGCGGGCTGGCCGAGCGGGCCCGGCTGCATCCGCCGCAGGACCCCCGGCTGTCGGGGGTGTCCGACCGGAATGTACTGAACGCCGCGTATCTGGTGCGGCGCGAGGACAGCGCCGCCTTCGCCGAACGGGTCGGTGAGCTGGCCGGGCGGACAGCCGCGCTGCGGGTGGAGCTGACCGGCCCCTGGGCGCCGTACTCCTTCACCGCCCCGGACGAGACCGACGCCCGGGACGGAGCCGAGAGCGCGGGGGCGGACGGATGACGATGGCCCCGGAGGGCCCGTTGGCCCATCAGCAGATCGCCCTGGTGGACGTGCTGGACCGGCTGCTCGCCGGCGGCGTGGTGATCACCGGTGATCTGACCCTGCGGATCGCCGACGTCGATCTGGTCCGCATCGATCTGCGCGCCCTCATCAGCTCGGTCAACGCCAATGTCCCGTCCCCCTGGGAGGAACCGTGAGCCGCAAGGTGGAGCTGGATCAGGACACCGTCGAACGCGACCTGATGAAGCTGGTGCTGACCGTCGTGGAGCTGCTGCGCCAGCTCATGGAGCGGCAGGCGCTGCGCCGGGTGGACGAGGGCGATCTGACCGAGGACCAGGAAGAGCGGATCGGGGTCACGCTGATGCTGCTGGAGGACCGGATGGGCACGCTCTGCGAGCGCTACGGCATCGCGCCCTCCGATCTCAATCTGGACCTTGGGCCACTCGGTCCGCTGCTGTCCCCGAGGGAGTGACGCTCCGGACAGCTCCGGGCTGCTCCGCGGATCGCGGGAGCCTCCGCGCGATCATGGCGGGACCCGCCCAGGACGCAGAGGAGCCCCGATGGCGACAGACACCGCGCGGGCCGCCGGTCCGGCAGGGGTGACGCGGCAGGGCAGCGTGCTCGTGGACTGGGTCACCACCACCGACCACAAGAAGATCGGGCATCTGTATCTGGTCTCGTCGTTCGGCTTCTTCCTGGTAGGCGGCGTGCTGGCGCTGGTGATGCGCGCCGAGCTGGCCCGCCCGGGCCTGCAGATCGCCTCGCAGGAGCAGTTCAACCAGGCGTTCACCCTGCATGGCACGATCATGCTGCTGCTGTTCGCGACCCCGGCCTTCGCCGGGTTCGCCAACGAGATCATGCCGCTGCAGATCGGCGCGCCCGATGTGGCCTTCCCGCGCCTCAACATGCTGTCGTACTGGCTGTATCTGTTCGGTGGGCTGATGGTGCTGACCGGTCTGGTGGTGCCGCAGGGCGCCGCGGCCTTCGGCTGGACCGCCTATGCCCCGCTCAACAGCGCGATCCGCTCCCCCGGTGTCGGCGCCGATCTGTGGATCATGGGGCTGGCGCTGTCGGGCTTCGGGACGATCCTGGGCGCGGTGAACTTCCTGACCACCATCATGGCGATGCGCGCGCCGGGCATGACGATGTTCCGGATGCCGATCTTCACCTGGAACACCCTCTTCACCTCGATCATGATCCTGATGGCGTTCCCGGTGCTGGCGGCGGCGCTGCTGGCGCTGGAGACGGACCGGCGGTTCGGGGCGGTGGTCTTCGACGCCCAGTACGGCGGGCCGCTGCTGTGGCAGCACCTCTTCTGGTTCTTCGGCCATCCCGAGGTCTACATCATCGCGCTGCCGTTCTTCGGCATCATCACCGAGATCATCCCGGTCTTCTCGCGCAAGCCGATCTTCGGCTATGTGACGCTGATCGGCGCGACCATGGCCATCACCGGACTGTCGATGGTCGTCTGGGCCCACCATATGTTCGCCACGGGATCGGTGCTGCTGCCTTTCTTCTCCCTGACGTCGTTTCTGATCGCGGTGCCGACCGGGGTGAAGTTCTTCAACTGGATCGGCACCATGCTGGGCGGCTCGGTGTCCCTGGAGGCGCCGATGCTGTGGGCGCTCGGGTTCCTGGTGAGCTTTCTCTTCGGGGGGCTCACCGGCGTCATCCTGGCCTCACCGCCCATGGACTTCCATGTCACGGACACCTACTTCGTCGTGGGCCACTTCCACTACGTGGTCTTCGGCACGGTCGTCTTCGCGATGTTCGCGGGGTTCTACTTCTGGTGGCCCAAGTTCACCGGCAAGCTGCTGGACGAGCGGCTGGCCCGGATCCACTTCTGGACCCTGTTCACCGGCTTCCACACCACCTTCCTGGTGCAGCACTGGCTGGGGGTGGAGGGGATGCCGCGCCGCTACGCCGACTATCTGGCGGCGGACGGCTTCACCGCGCTCAACACCGTCTCCACGATCGGCGCCTTCCTGCTGGGCCTGTCGACCCTGCCGTTCCTCTACAACGTCTGGCGGACGGCCAAGTACGGAAAAAAGGTGGAGGTCGACGACCCCTGGGGGTTCGGCCGCTCCCTGGAGTGGGTGACCTCCTGTCCCCCGCCCCGGCACAACTTCACCACGCTGCCCCGGATCCGCTCCGAATCGCCGGCCTTCGATCTGCACCATCCCGAGGTGGCGAGCCTGGAGCAGGACCGGCGGCTCAAGGCGCGGGGCTCGATCAGCCCAGGGCCCGATCCAGACGGTCCCTGATCTCCCGGATGTGGTCGTTCAGCTCCACCGGCTCGCGCACCTCGAAGTCGAAGCCGCTCAGCGCGATATGGAGCACCAGCACATCGGGGCCGTGGGCGCCGGTGTGCAGCAGACAGCTCTGCTCGTCGACGGCCTCCAGCACCCCCACCAAGGGCGAGAACCGCTCGGCCGCCCGCTCGGCGGGCACCCGCAGCAGCACAGTGGCCCGCTGGGAGTAGACCGAGGTGGTGATGCCCCGGGCCACATAGGCGGCGATGTCCTCGGCGGGCGGACGGCGCGGGGTGAACCGGGGGCCGTGCGGCGGGGTCGGGGTGATCCGGTCGACCCGGTACGTACGCCAGTCGGCGCGGTCGACGTCCCACGCCACCAGGTACCAGCGGCGCTGCGCGGCGACCAGCCGGTGCGGTTCCGCGGTGCGGCGGGTGAGGGCACCGCCGTGGTCGCGGTACTCGAAGCGCAGTTGATGGCAGTCCCGGCAGGCGGCGGCCAGCTCGGTCAGCACCCCGGGGTCCACCCCGGGGCCGGGGCTCCAGCCGGACAGCGGCACGGTGAAGGCGCTCAGCGCGCCCACCCGGCGGCGCAGCCGGTCCGGCAGCACCTGCTCCAGCTTGGCCAGGGCCCGTACCGAGGTCTCCTCGATGCCCTCGACCCCGCCGCCCGCGGCCTGGCGCAGCCGCACCGCGACCGCCACCGCCTCCTCGTCGTCCAGCAGCAGCGGCGGCAACTGGGCGCCCGCGCCGAGCTGATAGCCGCCGCCGGTGCCCGGCGCGGAGTGCACGGGGTAGCCGAGCTCGCGCAGCCGGTCCACATCGCGGCGCACGGTGCGCGGGGTGACGCCGAGCCGGTCGGCGAGATCCGCGCCGGACCATTCGCGGTGGGCCTGCAGCAGGGAGAGCAGGCGGAGCAGTCGGGCCGAGGTCTCCAGCATGCGGCCGAGTCTGCCACCGTTTGAGGACAACCCCCGTCCTCAAGGCTCTCCTGCTCACCCGGCTGCTCTCCTTGGGTCAGGCGGGCGCCTCGATCCGCACCGCCAGATCGTTGTCCCGGGTGTAGTACGGCTGGGCCTGCGCCTCCCCGTGCGGACCTGACACCGTGCGCGGCGGGTAGGTGAAGATCTCCTTCTTGTCCGCGACATCGTCCAGGATCCGGGCGAGCCGGGCCGGAGCCATGGACTCGTCCGCCGGGCGCAGCCACAGGTCCCAGACCTGCGCGCCGCCGTCCCAGCTCCGCGCGAGCTCGGCGTAGGAGAGCGTGAAGGAGAAGTCCGGGCCGTCCACCACCAGCGGTGCCGTCCGTACGGGGGCGGCGCTCCGGCGGCAGCGGGCCTCGACGACCGCCTCGGCCAGCCACTCGGACGGGTACGCGACGCGGTAGAGCCGTCCCCGTACGGCCATCGTGCCGTCCTCCAGCCGTATCTCCCCGGCCTCGGCGTGGGGCGCCCGCCGCCAACTGCGCAGCGAGAGATTGCCGTGCTTGGTGGCGTAGGGGATGCGCACGGACAGCGGGTTGGTGCTCGGCCCCGGCCGGCGGTCGACGAGCGAGCGCAGATCGTTCAGGCCCGGGGCGAGCCGCCGCGGCTCGGTGTCCCGGTGGGCCACATGGACGTCCCAGCGGCCCTCGGGCAGGGCGACGGTGCTGGGCAGGGCGGCCTGCAGCCGGCCGTCCGCGGTGGGGCCCAGCGGCAGCCGCACCTCCCCGTCGGGGGTGTCCGCCGCGCCCCGGCGGACCAGCACCAGCGCACCGCTCCAGTCGTCGTGGCCGCCCGGGCCGGGCCGGGCCCGGTCGGCGATGTGGAAGGTGAGCCCTCCGGCGGAGTCCGCCACGCAGTCGGCGCGGGCGGGGGCGGCCTCGGGGGCCTCACTCATCCTGTCCTCCTCTACGTGCTGCGCTGCCTGCTCGACGTGCTGCGCTGCCTGCTCGACGTGCTGCGCTGCCTGCTCGACGTGCTGCGCTGCCTGTGCCGTTGCACTCATGCGACACGCACCTTCCGCAGGGAGTCCTTGGTGGCGAACGCGCCACTGAGTATGGAGCCGCGGGCGCGGTGCAGCGAGCCACGCAGCCCGCTGCGCGCGACCAGACCGGAGAACAGCGTCTCGTAGCGCCCGGCCACCCGGGAGGGGTCGAAGCGGGCCGAGTCCTTCAGCGCCGCCTGTCCCATCTGCTGGCGCAGCTCGTCGTTGTTGATGAGGTCGAGCAGCGCGGCGGCAATGGCGTCGGTGTCGCCGGTGGGCACGAGACGGCCGTCCACCCCGTCGTCGATGATCTCCGCGGGCCCGTGCGGGCAGTCGGTGGACACCACGGGAAGGCCGCAGCGCATCGCCTCCACGATGGTCATGCCGAACGACTCCAGGCTGGAGGTGACGGCGGCTATGGAGCCCTTGGCCCACTCGGGGTCGAGCGGATTGGCCGGGCCCATCAGGAAGACGTTGTTGTAGAGGCCGAGCTGGTCGATGAGGGCGCGCAGCTTGGCGTGCTGGGCGCCGCCACCGTAGATCCGCAGCCGCCAGTCGGGGCGGGCCGCACTGACCTTCGCGAAGGCGCGTATCAGCAGGTCGTAGCGTTTCACCGGGGCCAGCCGGCCGGCCGCGACAACCCATTTGCCGGTGCCGTCGGCGGGCTCGAGACCGGGCTCGGGCACGCTGTTGGGGACCGCCTCGACCCGTACGCCGGGCAGCCGCATCTGGTCGCGGTAGGTCCGCGCGTCGGCCTCGGTCACGGTGGTCACCGCGTCCAGCCGGGGATAGACGGCGCGCAGGGCCCGCTTCAGCCCTGTGGAGTGGGTGCCGAGCGTCAGGTGCTCCTGGCCGACCCGTACCGGACCGCGGCGGGCCTCGCGGGCGACGTGGACATTGAGCCCGGGCCGGGTTCCGACAACGATATCGGCCTCCAGGCGGCGGAGATGGTCCCCGATACGGCGGTCGGTGAGGGCGCTGTACTGCTTGTAGCGGCCCTCGGACGCGGGGAAGACCTCCGCCGGGCGGCCGTGGTCCGGGTCGGCGCCGTCGTAGGACGGGCTGTTCTTCCGGATGTCCACGAGATGGCTGAGCCGCACCCGCGGACCAGGGTCGAAGATCGGCTGGTCGCGGTGGCGGAACACCGACACGATCTCCACATCGTGCTGCTCTCCCAGGGAACGGGCGAGGTTGTACGTGGTCCGGATCGTCCCGCCGATCCCGTACGCGTTGTGAATAAGAAAAGAGATGTGCATCCGGCCCCGTATCCCATGGCTTTCCCGCGGACGGGAGTCTCGTCCGCCTACCACGGTGTAAGACCGAGAAAAGTGGCACAGGGTTGGGTTTCATCACCTTCTTGTGCCCCAACAGATGTGCAATCGATAGGAAGCCGGGGGAACTTTCCGGCCCGACGGCGCATCAGACCCCGGAGCGGCCGGGCCGCGTGACCCCCGCCCCGCATGGCCCGTTGTCTACGTATGAGCCGGGGACCCGCCCCGCGCACCCACCGAGACCGAGGAGCCACCCGTGCCGCGCATGCTCGACGTCAGCAATGACGTACGCGCCGAGATCGGTGACGAAGAAGCCGACCGGCTGCTCGCCGGGGACAACGCCCCGGGCGCTTACGACTGCACGTCCTGCCGCACCCCCGGCAACACCGAGCAGGAGCGGACCAGCACCGTGCTCTTCGTGGGGCAGGAGACGGCGGTGCTGGCCTTCGCGCACGCCACCTGCGTCCCCTCCCAGGTCGTCCCGGTCTCCGAGGACCAGTTGCGCGGTGCGGTGCGGTCCATCACGGGTGAGGACACCGCGCCGTCGTACGCGCCGCCCGTACCGGCCGCGGCGCATGCTTCGGCGCCGCACTTCCCCGCCCCGGCCGCCCCGCCCGCGTACCCCGCCCCGGCCCCGTCGCCCGCGTCTCCCGCCACCGCCTCCCATATCTCCGCGCCGTCCGGTCACGCGCCGTCCGGTCACGCGCCGTCCGGTCAGGCACCGGTGGCCCAGCAGGCGGTGCTCGGCGTGACCAGCGGGGTGGTGCTGGTGGGTCAGGAGGCGTGTCCGGCGCTGGTGGTGGAGCCGACCGCGCCGATCATCCGTCCCGGTTCGGCCGGGCACGGCGACGAGTTCCTGCAGCTTCTCAGCGAGCAGGGGTTCGCCCCGGTGGTCGACCTGGGCCGGCCGCCCGCGCCCAACCCCGGCTGGTCGGTACTGCTGGCCATGGGGCGGCTGCACGCGGTGCTGATGCCGTCCCCGGGCGGCGGCCGACCGGTGGCCTGGTGGCAGGCGCACAGCCCGATGCCGCTCAGCGAGGGCTGGCGGAGCGCCGTCGGCCGTTCCCAGAAGGTGCTGATCTACGCGGCGGCCGCGGGCACGATCGGCACCCAGCCGCGCGAGGACCAGCTACGCGCGGCGCTGGACCGGGCCGCGGCGCGCGGGGCGCTGGTCGGCGCGTCGATGCCGCTCGCGGGCACATGACCGCCGCCGTCCCGGACCTCCCACCGGACCTCGGCGACCCATGGTGGGCAGCCCATTCGCCACCGATGCCGCATCCGACGGGCGGCCGGGTCGTTGGCACATACGTGCACGCATACGACCTCTCCTACCGATCCCCGTCATACGGCTGCATTCCGGCCATGCGCCCCGCTCTGGAGGCAGCGCACGATCCCTGGCGCCACTCCGCCACGCCGATCTACGACGCGTTGTACGCGGAGTACCGCAGGCTGTTCCGGGCGCTGCCCGGCGACCGCTCGGACGAGGAGAACATGGAGTTCGTGGCGTTCGCCGCCATCGGCCAGCCCCGGGGCCTCATCAGCGGTGGTCACGGCCACCCGGACAGCCACAGCGGGGCCTGGCACACCGACGAGCTGTACTACCGCGGCCATCTCCCCGCCCTGCCACCCGGCCGGGGCGAGGAGCGGGGTCACACCTACTGACGTGGGCACCTACTGACGTGGTGCCGTCATGCGCGCCCGGCGGGCCGGAACCGACCCGCCGCTGAGCGCGTCCGGCGCCGCCGCCCCGCCGCCGGACGGCCGCCCCGCCGCCGGACGGTGAAGTCCGGGGCCGGGATGGCGTCAACCGCACGCCGCCGCCGTTACCTCTTGCGGCCGCGCTTTTCGCGCACCCGCACCGAGATCTGCAGGGGCGTCCCCTCGAAGCCGAACTCCTCGCGCAGCCGCCGCTCGATGAAGCGGCGGTAGCCCGCCTCCAGGAAGCCCGAGGCGAAGAGCACGAACCGCGGCGGCCGGGTGCCGGCCTGCGTCCCGAAGAGGATCCGCGGCTGCTTGCCACCGCGGATCGGATGCGGATGGGAGGCGACGATCTCGCCGAGGAAGGCGTTGAGCCGCCCGGTCGGGACCCGGGTCTCCCAGCCGGCCAGCGCCGTCTCGATCGCCGGGACCAGCTTCTCCATATGGCGGCCGGTGCGCGCCGAGACATTGACCCGCGGCGCCCACTGGATCTGCCCCAGCTCCGTCTCGATCTCGCGCTCGAGGTAGTAGCGGCGCTCCTCGTCGAGGGTGTCCCACTTGTTGTACGCGATGACGAGCGCGCGCCCGGCCTCGACGGCCATCGTGATGATCCGCTGGTCCTGGACGCTGATGGACTCACTGGCGTCGATCAGCACGACCGCGACCTCCGCCTTCTCCACGGCGGCCGCGGTGCGCAGCGAGGCGTAGTAGTCGGCGCCCTCCTGGAGGTGGACCCGGCGGCGGATACCGGCGGTGTCGACGAACTTCCAGGTGGTGCCGCCGAGTTCGATGATCTCGTCGACCGGGTCGCGGGTGGTGCCCGCCAACTCGTTGACGACCACCCGCTCCTCGTTCGCGACCTTGTTGAGCAGCGAGGACTTGCCCACGTTCGGGCGGCCGACCAGGGCGATCCGGCGCGGTCCGCCGAGCGTCGCCCCGAAGGTCTGGGCCGGGGCCTCGGGCAGCGCATCCAGGACCGCGTCGAGCATGTCGCCGGTGCCACGGCCGTGCAGCGCGGAGACCGGGTGCGGCTCGCCGAGGCCGAGCGACCACAGCATCGCGGCGTCCGCCTCGCCGCTGGGCCCGTCGACCTTGTTGGCGCACAGCACCACGGGCTTTCCGGCCCGGCGCAGCAGCTTGACCACGGCCTCGTCGGTGTCGGTGGCGCCCACCGTCGCGTCCACCACGAAGACCACCGCGTCGGCGGCCTCGATCGCGAACTCGGCCTGGGCCGCCACGGACGCGTCGAGACCGAGCACGTCCTGCTCCCAGCCGCCGGTGTCGACCACCTTGAAGCGGCGGCCGGACCACTCGGCCTCGTAGGTCACCCGGTCGCGGGTGACCCCGGGGCGGTCCTCGACGACCGCCTCGCGGCGGCCGAGGATCCGGTTCACCAGGGTGGACTTGCCGACGTTGGGGCGGCCGACGACGGCCAGCACCGGCAGCGGGCCGTGTCCCGCCGCGGCGAGGTCGCCCTCGACCTCCTCCAGGTCGAAGCCCTCTTGCACGGCGAGCTCCATGAACTCCGCGTACTCGGCGTCGCCAAGCTCCCCGTGCTCGTCGCCGCCGCTGTGGATCTGGTCGTTCATGAAGATTTCCTCGTCGTCCCTCAATACCGCGGCCGCCCCTGAGGGCTCGCGGATCTCATGTCTGGTCTGGGCGGCCGGTCAGCCGCCTGGCGGTGCCCAGATGCGCGCCCAGCCGCTTCTGGATGCGCTCGGTGGCCTGGTCCAGGGCCGCCCGCGTCCGCCTGCCGCTTCCGTCTCCCGCCTCGAAAGGGTCGCCGAACACCACGTCGACCCTGCTGCGCAGCCGGGGCAGCGCCCTGGCCCGCTCGTCGCCGCAGCGCGGGGCGGCGGTGCCGAGCACCGCCACCGGCACGATCGGCGCGCCGGAGCGCACGGCGAAGTACGCGAGGCCCGAGCGCAGCGACGCGAAGTCGCCCTCGCCCCGGCTGCCCTCAGGGAAGATCCCGAGGACCCCGCCGCGCTCCAGCACCCCAAGTGCCTGGCCGATCGCGGCGCGGTCGGCGCTCGCACGGTCCACCTTGAGCTGCCCGACACCGCGCAGGAACGGGTCCAGCGGGCCGACGAACGCCTCCTTCTTGACCAGGAAGTGCACCGGCCGCGGCGAGGTGCCGATCAGCATCGGGCCGTCGATGTTGTGGGAGTGGTTCCCCGCGAGGATGACGGGCCCGGCGGACGGGATCCGCCACGCGCCCAGCACCCGGGGCCGCCACAGCCCGTACATCAGGCCGATGCCGATCCGCCGCGCCACGACGGCTCCGGCCGCGCTGGGAAGCGTCGCGTCGGTGGCGCTCATGCGACCGTCCGCTTCTCCTCGACGAGAGTGACGACGCACTCGATGACCTGGTCGAGGGTGAGTTCGGAGGTGTCCACCTCGACCGCGTCGTCCGCCTTGGCGAGCGGCGAGGTCTTACGGCCGGAGTCCAGGGCGTCCCGCTTGGCCAGCGCGGCCTGGGTGGCGGCCAGGTCGGCGGCCTCCTTACCCTTCAGCTCACCGCTGCGGCGGGCCGCCCGGACCTCCGGGGAGGCGGTCAGGAAGATCTTGAGGTCGGCGTCCGGGAGGACCGTGGTGCCGATGTCCCGGCCCTCGACCACGATGCCGCGCGGCGCCTCGGCGGCGATGGTCCGCTGCAGCTCGGTGATCACGGCCCGCACCTCGGGCACCGCGCTGACCGCGCTGACCCGCGAGGTGACCTCCTGGGTGCGGATCGGCCCGGAGACATCGGTGCCGTCGACGCTGATCGTCGGGGCGGCCGGGTCGATACCGGAGACGATGTGGGGCTTGGCGGCGGCGTCGGCCACGGCCACGGCGTCGTCGACGTCGATGCCGTTGGTCACCATCCACCAGGTGATCGCCCGGTACTGGGCGCCGGTGTCCAGGTAGCCCAGGCCCAGCTTGGCGGCGACGGCCTTCGAAGTACTGGACTTACCCGTGCCTGCGGGGCCGTCGATCGCGACAATCACTGCTGCCGGGGCGGTCCGGGCGGCGGTTTCCACGGTGACAGACACCTTTCGTGTGCACGGGGCTGAGTTGAACGGGCCAGGTGAGCCTCGGACAAGGTTACTGGCTTCCCACGGGCGGCTTCGCACCCTGTGGACGGCCCCGGTCCGCCCGGGGCGCCCATCGGTCCGCTCCGCCGCTACTGCCGGATGGACCAGCCCCGCTCGCGCAGGGCCTTGGTGAGCCCCGGGGCCGCCGAGGGCTCGACCATCAACTGGATCAGACCGGACTGCTGCCCGGTGGCGTGCTCGATCCGGACGTCCTCGATGTTGACCCCCGCCCGGCCCGCGTCGGCGAAGATCCGGGCCAGCTCGCCCGGCTGGTCGCCGATGAGCACCGTCACGGTCTCATAGACGGCCGAGGCGGCGCCGTGCTTGCCCGGCACCCGCTCGCGCCCGGCGTTGCCCCGGCGCAGCACGTCCTCGATACCGGCCGTGCCGTCGCCGCGCTTGGCCTCGTCGGCGGACTGGAGCGCGCGCAACGCCCGCACCGTCTCGTCGAGGTCGGAGGCGACGGCGGCGAGCACATCGGCGACCGGGCCGGGGTTGGCCGAGAGGATGTCGATCCACATGGCGGGGTCGGAGGCCGCGATCCGGGTCACGTCGCGGATGCCCTGCCCGCACAGCCTCACCGCCGTCTCATCGGCGTCCTGGAGCCGTGCGGCGACCATGCTGGACAGCAGGTGCGGGGTGTGCGAGACGAGCGCCACCGCCCGGTCGTGGGCCTCGTCCTCCATCACCACGGGCACGGCCCGGCACAGCGCGACGAGCTCGAGCGCGAGGTTGAGCACCTCGGTGTCGGTGCCGCCGGTGGGTGTGAGCACCCAGGGCCGCCCCTCGAAGAGGTCGGCGGTGGCGGCCAGCGGCCCGGAGCGCTCCCGGCCCGCCATCGGATGCGTGCCGATGTAGCGGGTCAGATCGCAGCCGAGGGCCTCCAGCTCGCGGCGCGGGCCGCCCTTGACGCTCGCGACGTCCAGCACGCCGCGGGCCAGGCCGCGGCGCAGCACATCGGCCACCGTCCCGGCCACGTACGCCGGGGGCACGGCGACGATCGCCAGGTCCACGGGCCCGTCGGGCTCGCCCTGCGTCCCGGCGCCGAGCGCCTCGGCGGTGCGGGCCTGGTCCGCGTCATGGTCGGCGAGGTGCACCTGGACCCCGCGGCCGGCCAGGGCCAGCGCGGCGGACGTGCCGATCAGGCCGGTGCCGATGACGAGCGCGGTTCTCATTGGGCGATGTCCTTGCGGAGTGCGGCGGCGGCGCCGAGGTAGACATGGGCGATCTCGGACTTGGGCAGGGAGGTCTCGACATGCGCCAGGATGCGGACGACGCGGGGCATGGCCCCCTCGATGTCCAGCTCCTGGGCGCAGATCAGCGGCACGTCGGTGATGCCGAGCTTGCGGGCGGCGGCCGCGGGGAAGTCGCTGTGCAGATCGGGGGTGGCGGTGAACCACACGCTGATCAGATCGTCGGGGTCGAGGGCATTGCGCCCCAGGATGGCCGTCAGCAGCGCGGAGACCTGCTCATGCATGTGCTCCGGCTCGTCCCGCTCAAGCTGGACTGCCCCGCGGACCGCTCGTACCGCCACGTCTCGCTCCCTGTGCGCGCTGTGCCTGTCGTGCGTCGGGCGCGGCCGCGTCGCCGGCCGCCCTCCCGATCAGCGTAACGAGCGGGTCCGACAGGGTCCCGGGGCGACCGCTGGGCGAGACGCGGCGGGCCGCCACGACGGCCGGGGCCGTCAGCGGTCCCGGCCCCCCGGCCTCAGAGGTCCCCCGGCTCTCAGAGCTCGACCTCGCGCATCAGCATGCCGACCTCGGTGTTGGTCATCCGGCGCAGCCAGCCGGACTTCTGGTCGCCGAGCGCGATCGGCCCGAAGGCCGTCCGCACCAGCTTGTCGACCGGGAAGCCGGCCTCGGCGAGCATCCGCCGCACGATGTGCTTGCGGCCCTCGTGCAGGGTCACCTCGACCAGATAGTTCTTGCCGGTGTTCTGCACCACACGGAAGTGGTCGGCGCGGGCGTAGCCGTCCTCCAGCTCGATGCCGCTCTTGAGCCGCTTGCCGAGGTCGCGCGGGAGCGGGCCCTGGATGGCGGCGAGATAGGTCTTCTTCACGCCGTAGCGGGGGTGGGTGAGGCGGTGGGCCAGCTCACCGTGGTTGGTGAGCAGGATGATGCCCTCGGTCTCGGTGTCGAGCCGGCCGACGTGGAAGAGCCGGGTCTCGCGGTTGGTCACATAGTCGCCGAGGCACTGGCGGCCGTCGGGGTCCTCCATGGTGGAGACGACACCGGCGGGCTTGTTCAGCGCGAAGAAGAGGTACGACTGGGTGGCCACGGTCAGCCCGTCGACCTTGATCTCGTCCTTCTCGGGGTCGACGCGCAGCCCCTGCTCGGTCACGATCTTGCCGTTGACCTCGACCCGGGCCTGGTCGATCAGCTCCTCACAGGCGCGGCGCGAGCCCATCCCGGCGCGGGCGAGGACCTTCTGCAGCCGCTCGCCCTCCACCTCGCCGAAGGTCTTGGGCAGCGCGACCCGCGGCTTGTCGTGGCGGGCGCGGTTGCGCTCCTCCATCTGCGCCTCGTACTCGCGCGGACGGGCCGGGGCGTTCGGCTTGCGGCCGCGGCCGCCGACGCCCTTGGGGGCACCGCTCTTGGCCGTGCCGCCCTTGGGACCGCCCTTGGGGCCGCCCTGGGAGCCTCCCTTGGGACCCGCCTTGGGGCCGGGGCCCGCCTGGGGGCCGCCGCCCACGTCGTAGCGGCGCTCCTCGGGGCGGGGGCGGCCGGCGCGCTGCTGCTGCTCGTCGCGTCGGTTCCCCGCGCCCCGGTAGTTGTTGCCGCCGCTACCGCTGCCGCTGCCCCTGCTGTTCCTGCCGCTGCTTCGCATCAAGTTTCCGTCTGAGAGTGGCCGCTACGGGCTCGGTGTTCTACGTCGTCGTGCGCGTCATCGCTGTCGATGGCGTCCGGATCGAACGACGGCACGCCCTCCAGGGACTCGCCCTCGACCGCGTCCGCCTCGGGGAGGAACGGTGCGAGCTCCGGAAGCTCGTCCAGCCCTCGCAGGCCCATCCGCTCCAGAAAGTAGTTCGTCGTCCTGTACAGGATCGCACCTGTTTCGGGTTCCGTGCCCGCCTCCTCGACCAGTCCCCGCTGCAGGAGGGTCCGCATCACGCCGTCACAGTTGACACCGCGGACGGCCGAGACACGGGAACGGCTGACCGGCTGACGGTACGCGACCACCGCGAGAGTTTCCAAAGCGGCCTGCGTGAGCCGGGCCTGCTGGCCGTCCAGGACGAAGCCCTCGACGGCGGCGGCGTAGGCCGGGCGCGTGTAGTAGCGCCAGCCGCCCGCGACCAGCCGCAGCTCGAAGCCCCGGCCCTGCGTCGCGTACTCGTCGGCCAGCTCGCGCAGCGCGTCCGCGACGGCGCGGTGCGGCCGTGCCAGCACCTTGGCGAGGTGCTCCTCGGTGGCGGGCTCGTCGACGACCATGAGGACGGCCTCCAGGGCGGGCTTGAGGTCCAGCTCGGCGACCTCGGAGAGCCCGGCGGGTGTCCGCTGCTCGCTCAACTCGGTACCTCCTCCTTCTCCTTCTCCGGCTCCGGCGTGGCCGTCTCCTTACGGGGCTCGTCCTGCGGCTCCGCCTGGGGCTCGTCCTGGGGCTTGGGCTGGGGCTTGGCCTGAGCCTCCTGGTCGAACTCGTCGGTGACCAGCGGCTCCCGCCCCGCCCCGCCCGTCCAGCGGACCATGAGCGACCCGAGCGCTTCCGGCTGATCGAGCAGGACCGCGCGTTCGCGGTAGAGCTCCAGGAGCGCCAGGAAGCGCGCGACGACCGTAAGGACGTCGGGAGCGTCCTCGGTGAGCATGCTGAAGGTGGCCTCCCCCAGCTCCCGCAGCCGCGCGACCACCACCTCGGCCTGCTCCCGGACGCTGACCAGTGGGGCGTGGATGTGGTCGATGTAGACCTGCGGCTTGGGCTTGGCCTGCATCGCCTTGACGGCCAGCTTGGCGAAGCCCTCGGGGCCGATGCTGATGACGACGTCGGGGAGCAGCGCGGCGTGGTGCGGCTCCAGGCCGACCGTACGGGGGTAGCGGGCGCTCTCGGCGATCAGCCGGTCGTTGAAGATGTCCGCGATCTGCTTGTACGCGCGGTACTGGAGCAGCCGCGCGAAGAGCAGGTCGCGCGCCTCCAGCAGCGCCAGGTCCGCCTCGTCCTCGACCTCGGCGGCGGGCAGCAGCCGGGCCGCCTTGAGGTCCAGCAGGGTCGCCGCGACGACGAGGAACTCGGTGGTCTGGTCGAGGTCCCAGTCCGGCCCCATGGCGCGGATGTAGACCATGAACTCGTCGGTGACCTTGGAGAGCGCGACCTCGGTGACGTCCAGCTTGTGCTTGGAAATCAACTGGAGGAGGAGGTCGAAGGGTCCCTCGAAGTTGTCCAGCCGCACGGTGAACCGATTGCCGCCGTCGTCGGCCTGGACCTCGCCGCCGCGCGCCTCGCCCCGGCCGCTCCCGCCGCTCGCCTCGGTCCCGTCACTCGCGTCGCTCCCGGCCCCGGCCGCGTCGCCACCGTGCCCGCCCCCGGAGGGCGCCACATCGAGGTCGGCCCGCGCATGCACCGGCTCCGGCTCGCCCCTCGGCACGGCCTGCTCCTCCGGGGCGGCGGGCTCAGTGGCCGCTGGGACCGGGGCAGTGGGCTCATCGACCCCCGACGGCGGCTCGGGCTCGACGTCCGGCGCAGTGCTTCGCTCCGGTGCCGCCTCGTCTGCCTCGGGCTCGGCGTCCGCCGCGGCGCGTCCCTCCGGGGCCGCCTCTCCTGCCTCAGGCTCGGCCTCCGGCGCAACGGTACCCGGTGCCGCCTCGCCTGCCTCCGACACGGCGAACGGCCCAGCAGTGGCCTCGTGCGCCGCCTGAGCGCCCTTCTGCGGCTCTCCGGGCACCAGGGGCGACGTGGGCTCGGGCGGCGGCGCCGCGGGGCGCTGGGAGGCCGTCTGTGGGGACGGGGGCGCGGTGGGACGGTCCGAGCCCGCGTCCGTGGGCGCCGCGCCGGGGCCTCGGCCGAGGGTGCGGCGAGAGGGGCGGGGCGGCGGGGCGGAGTCGTCGTTCGTCGGCATCGCGGTCCAGGGTGCTCAGGGCCGGGCGGGGCAGCCCGTACGACCGGGCAGGCTATCGCCCGGCCCGGTCAACGGCCGCGGAGGCGGCGCACCAGGATGCTCGCGTCGCCGCGCGACTCGAGGTCGGCGAGGACGACCGCGACCGCCTCGCGGACGATCCGGCCGCGGTCGACGGCGAGCCCGTGCTCACCGCGGAGCACCAGCCGCGCGTGCTCGAGGTCCATCAGCTCCTCGGCGGAGACATAGACCGTGATCTTCTCGTCGTGGCGCTCGCGCCCGCTGGGCCGACGGTTCGCCGCACGGGCGCGGCGGCGGGCCTGGCCGCTCTGCTCGGCCGCGGCCGAACCGCCCTGGGGCTGGCGGCCCTTGGGCCGGTCCCCGGCCCCGGGGCGCCGCTCGCCCACCGCGTCCTGGGAGGCCGCCGTCTCGCGTCCCGTGTGTTCGCCCGAGCCGGACTGCTCACCGTCCGGGCGCTGCTCCTGCCCTTCCCGACGCTCGGCGTCGGGGTCGGCGGCGGGCGGGGGCACCCGGGGGCCCTCGCCGTTCGCCTGGCGGCGCCCGGCGGCGGGAGCGGAGGACTGGAGCCCCATCCCTCCCGTGGTGCGGAACAGTTCGTCGGCTCCCGGCAGACTCACTCGGCGGGACACCGGGCGAGCACCTCCCTGGCGAGCTGGCGATAGGCGGCGGCACCGACGGAGTTGGACGCGTACGTGGTGATCGGCTCACCCGCGACCGTGGTCTCGGGGAAGCGGACCGTGCGGCCGATGACCGTGTGGTAGACGTGATCGTCGAACGCCTCGACCACGCGGGCGAGGACCTCACGGCTGTGCACGGTGCGCGAGTCGTACATCGTGGCGAGGATGCCGTCCAGCTCCAGGTCGGGGTTGAGCCGCTCCTGGACCTTCTCGATCGTCTCCGTGAGCAACGCCACACCGCGCAGCGCGAAGAACTCGCACTCCAGCGGCACGATCACCTTGTGCGCCGCGGTCAGCGCGTTGACGGTGAGCAGACCGAGCGAGGGCTGGCAGTCGATGACGATGTAGTCGTAGTCGGCCATCAGCGGCTTGAGCGCGCGCTGCAGGGTCGACTCCCGGGCGACCTCGCTCACCAGCTGCACCTCGGCGGCCGACAAGTCGATATTGCTGGGGAGCAGATCCATGTTGGGCACGGCCGTCTTCAGCAGCACCTCGTCGGCCGACATGCCCCGCTCCATGAGCAGGTTGTAGACCGTGAGGTCGAGCTCCATCGGGTTGACCCCGAGGCCGACCGACAGGGCGCCCTGCGGGTCGAAGTCGACGAGCAGCACCCGGCGGCCGTATTCGGCCAGGGCCGCGCCCAGGTTGATGGTGGAGGTGGTCTTACCGACCCCGCCCTTCTGGTTGCACATCGCGATGATCTTCGCTGGACCGTGATCGGTCAGCGGCCCCGGGATCGGGAAGTACGGCAGCGGGCGCCCGGTGGGGCCGATCCGCTCGCGGCGCTGGCGGGCAGCGTCGGGTGCGAGCGTGGCCGCGTATTCGGGGTCTGGCTCGTACTCCGCGTCCGGGTCGTAGAAGTGCCCGTCGGGGAGGTCGTCGTAGTCGGCGAAGCGGGCGGGATCCGTGCCCCCCTGGTCGCCGGCCATGGCGTTCACGTGATGGCCGTCCATGCTGTGGCTCTGGTGGGCTGTCGTCGGGCTCTGGCGGGTTGCGAAGGTACGGACAGCGACGGAGCCGACAGCCTCGAGCCCCGAGGGGCCCTGGCCCCGCGCAGCCGGTCCTGGTTGACCACCCCCGGGAGAAAATGTCGACTCATTCACAAGTCGTCCTACCTCCTTGGTGACCAGGAAATTTCTCTATAGGTCAGCGTGACACCATGCCGACGGTTGGCGACTCTATGGCGTGTCGGCGGTCCTCAGCAACACAATCCACCGGACACGGCACGATGTGTCGGCAATCGAACACCCCGATGTCAAGGGCGTGTGAACGGCGCCGCGGGGATTTCACCGCCGCATAAAGCGTCTGAATAGTTGCATTTAGGGCGAGTTGGCCGAGCCATGGGCCGCCCCCGATACGGGGCACAGCGGACACACCTTCGGCCGGGCCTCATCCTTCGACAAGACCCGGCCGGATGCCCATTGTTGACATGTGGTTGACGGTCCGGGTTGACCGTCCGGCAACCGGAGTTCACCCGCTCCGGCGGCCGGGCCGGTGAACTCCGAGCGTCATTCAGCCGATCAGCGAGCTCAGTTCGACCGCGGGCAGGTCATGCGCCTCGGCGACCGGGCCGTAGACGACCTGTCCCTCATGGGTGTTGAGCCCCTTGGCCAGCGCGGCGTCCCGGCGCAGCGCGTCCCGCCAGCCGCGGTTGGCCAGCTCCACGATGTACGGGAGCGTCGCGTTGGTGAGCGCGTGGGTGGAGGTGTTCGGCACCGCGCCGGGCATGTTCGCGACGCAGTAGAAGACCGAGTCGTGGACCTCGAAGGTCGGCTCGGCGTGGGTGGTGGGGCGGGAGTCCTCGAAGCAGCCGCCCTGGTCGATCGCGATGTCGACAAGGACACTTCCCGGCTTCATCCGGGACACCAGCTCGTTGGTGACCAGCTTGGGCGCCTTGGCGCCCGGGATGAGCACCGCGCCGATGACCAGGTCGGCCTCGAGGACGGCCTTCTCCAGCTCAAAGGCGTTGGAGGCGATGGTCTGCACCCGGGTGCCGAAGATCCGGTCGGCCTCGCGCAGCTTGTTGATGTCCTTGTCGAGCAGGGTGACGTGGAAGCCCATGCCGATGGCGATCTGGGCGGCGTTCCACCCGGAGACGCCACCGCCGATGACCACGGCCCGCGCGGCGGCCACACCCGGCACCCCGGCGGGCAGCACACCGCGGCCGCCGGCCGAGCGCATCAGGTGGTACGCGCCGACCTGCGGCGCGATCCGGCCCGCGACCTCGGACATCGGCGCGAGCAGCGGCAGGGCGCGGTTCGCGGTCTCGACGGTCTCGTAGGCGATGGCGGTGGTGCCGGACTCCAGCAGCGCGTCGGTGCAGGCCCGGGAGGCGGCCAGATGCAGGTAGGTGAAGAGCGTCTGGCCCTTGCGCATCCGGTGGTATTCCTCCGCGACGGGCTCCTTGACCTTCAGCAGCAGGTCGGCGGTGGCCCAGACCTCGTCGGCGGTGCCGAGGATGCGCGCACCGGCGGCGGTGTACTCCTCGTCCGTGATGGAGGAGCCGAGGCCCGCACTCTGCTCCACGACGACCTCATGGCCGCCTCGGACCAGCTCGTGCACACCGGCGGGGGTGATGGCCACACGGAACTCGTTGTTCTTGACCTCGCGGGGGATACCGACCTTCACGTCGATCACGGTCCTTGAATGGGGGGGAAAGGAACATATCGCCATAGCCGGTCACGGGTCGCTACAGCACCGACCATAGACAGGCAAACCGGAACGCGTCCGCATGCCGGAGACGACCGCAACAATCGCGGTACGGCCAGTCTAATGAAGGACGTCGCGCTGTCTAGCCTTGCAATGCATCAGTCTTTTGGAAGACCACTACTGATTTCGTAGGTCGGCTGGGTTTCCTTCGCCACTCTCCGGTGACGGACCCGTGTCCTCCGCCCCCGCCGTGGCGCTCTTACGGGCGGTGCGCCGCAGCGACCGCGCCACCGCCGGGTCCCCGCCGAGCCGGTCCATCGCGTCCGCCGCATGGCCCGCCAGATCGGCGTGCAGCCCGGTGTCACCGCAGGTCCGGGCGGCCGCGGCGGCCTCCGCCCAGGTGCGCAGCGCCTCCCTCGGCCGCCCGGTGCGCTCCTGGGCTCCCGCGGCACCGCTGAGCGCCCGCGCGTACCCCGGCCGGTCCCCCGCCCGGCGGCAGGCGGCCGCGGCGGCACGCCAGTCGCGCAGCGCCTCGCCCCACTGCCCGGCGTAGCCGTGGACGGTGCCGAGCCGTGCGTACATCCGGGCGGCCGCGGCCAGCTCGCGGCGGCTCAGCCGCAGCTCCAGGGCGCGTCCGTACCAGTCGGCCGCCCGGTGCCAGTCCTCCAGCTCCTGGTACATGCCGCCGATCGACTCCAGCGCCCGCCCGGTCGTATACGGATCGCCCGACGCGCGGGCGGCCTCCAGAGCGCTCTTGTACCGCGCGAGGGCCTGGTCCACCCGGCCCGCCCCGCCGTCCAGATCGCCGAGGTTCAGCAGCGCGGCCGCCCGCTCCACCGGCAGGTCGCGGCGCCGGGCCACGTCCAGCACCAGCTCATGCAGCCCGTACAGCTCCACGGCGGCGCCCTCGGCACCCCGGTGAGCGGTGAGGGCATGGGTGAGCGCCGCCACCAACCGCCGTGCCAGCGTGTCGAGTTCACCGGTCTCCACGGCCAGCCGGGCGGCCTCGATCAGCGTGGGCAGCCGGGCCTCCAGCCACTCCGCCGCCTGGGCCGACGACGAAAAGCGCAGCGGCTTCGGCATCCCGGCCAGCTTCTTGCGGCCCGGCGAACCGGCGGGCTCGGCGGCCAGCCGGCACGCGTGCAACTGCCGTACGGCCCGCTCCAGCATCCGCGCCCGCGCCAGCTCCACCTCCGCCGGGCGCTCCTCGGCCGCCAGCCGCTCCCGCAGCAGCGGATCGAGACAGCCGGGCACCTGGTAGTCGCCCGGCCCGCGCGGGCGCAGCATCCCGTACGCGGCGAAGCCCTCCAGCGCCGCCTCGCCGTCCGCCACCGAGCATCCGGCCAGCGCGGAGGCGGTCTGGGCGTCGGCCGATCCGCCGGGCGCCAGCACCAGCAGCCGCAGCATCCGGGCGGCGGCGGACGGCAGCGCGGCGTAGGCCAGCCGGAAGGCGCGGATCAGCGGGCGGGCGCCGTGGTCGAGATCACCCCCGTCCGGCGGCAGTTCGCGCAGCCGGGCCAGCGCGTCGTCGACCGACGCCTGGGGGCGCGCGGCGAGCCAGCCGCCGACCAGGACGAGCGCGGCGGGCTGGCCCGCGCACTCCTCGACGAGAGACTGCGCGGCCACCGGATCGCAGGTGATCCGGGTGGGGCCGGTGTACTGCGCCAGCAGCCCGACCGCCGCACTCACATCCAGCCCGCCCACCGTGCACGGCCGCACGTCCGGCACCCCGGTCAGCGGGCCGCGCGAGACGGCGACCACCAGGCAGTCGGGCTCGTCGGGCAGCAGCGCGTCCACCTGCTCGGCCCCGGCCACGTCGTCGAGGAGCAACAGCACCCGCTTGCCGTCCAGCGCCGTGCGCAGCGCCTCGCTCAGGTCGTCCTCGTCCGCGCCCGGCGGGGCGGTCACGCCGAGCCGTCCGAGCAGCTCACGGGCGGTGCGCTCGGTGGGTACGTGGTCACCGGCGGAGGTCGTCAGCCGGGCGCTCAGCACTCCGTCGGGGTAGTCGTCGGCGAGCCGCCGGGCCAGCTCCTCGGCCAGCGCCGTACGGCCCCAGCCGGGGCGGCCCGCGATCAGCAGCACCCGGCTGCGGGCGGCCTTACGGCCGGCGAGGGTGTCCAGGCCCGCACGCTCGATATCGGCCCGCAGCGAGAGCAGCTCCCGCCGCCGCCCGGCGAACCCCCGCCCCACGGTGGCCGCCGCCGCGAACAGCACGGCCCGGGTCGCCCCGCCCCACACCCCGCCGTCCTGGGCGTCCGCGCGCCCGGCCGCGGAGCGCTGCCGCGGCGGGGTGTCGGACGGGGTGTCGGGCGGGGTCGCCGGGTCCTCCGGCGACCGGTGGGGGCGGTCCTCCGGTGAACATTCAGAACGGGCCTCCGGCGGACGGCCGGAAGTGGACGAAGCGGGCGTGGCGGACGGCGGTTGCCGCTTCCTTGGGGCCGCCGGCTCCCCCTCGGTGTCGACCGCCTGCTCCGCCACGGGCCCACTCCCGTCCACCTGCGCTTACGCCCCCGCCGCGCCGCTGCGGCCGGGGCCACTATGAGCGTAGTTCACTCCGCGTCAGGTACCCGGCACTCCAGGCCCATGGCACGTACCGAAAATCACTCCATCGGATCTTCACCAGGACCGGGCGGGGCGTATGCGTCGCATCAGTGGGCGTGTATGCGTCGCCGTCAACGGGCCCGCGCCGTTCACTGGGCCCGCGCCCCTCAGCGGGCCTACGCCGCGAAGGGGCGGGCCGGCCAGGAGGCGTCGGCCGGACGGAGGGCGTCGATACCGTCGCCGGAGAGCGCGGCGTGCAGCGCCAGCACTCCGAGCGCGAGGCAGGTGTTGTGCAGCTCGCCCGCGAGCACGCCGCGCACCAGCTCCTCCAGGGACACCCGGGCCAGCTCCATGTCGGCCTCCTCCTCGGAGACCTCGAACCGCTCGCCCTCGGCCGCGGAGATCTCCCGGGCCAGGAAGATCCGTACGGCCTCGTCGGAGCCGCCGGGCGAGGTGTAGACGTCGACGAGGACACGCCAGTCCTCGGCCTTGACGTGCGCCTCCTCGTACAACTCCCGCTGGGCGGCGTGCAGCGGGTTCTCACCGGGGATGTCCAGGAGACCGGCCGGGATCTCCCACAGTCGCTGGCGGACCGGGTGCCGGTACTGCCGCAGCACGATCACGCGGCCGTCCTCGTCCAGGGCGAGGATGGCGACGGAGCCGGGGTGGACCTGGTAGTCGCGGTTGACCCGACTGCCGTCGGGCATCTCGACCTCGTCGGTGCGCACGCTCGTCTTGTTGCCGGTGAACGGCGTGGCGGTGGCGGTGACCGGCCATTCCTCGGGGGTGTCCTGGATACGCATGCTTGCCTCAGCGTCCTTTCCGCGTGCGGTTGACGGGGGCGGGCCGCACCGGCCGCCCGCCCCGTCAACCGTATCGGTCAGGCCCCGGCGCTACGCGTCTGACCAGCGGTCTGTCGCTCGACCGCCGCCTTCACCAGGCCCGCGAAAAGCGGGTGCGGCCGGGTCGGGCGGGAGCGCAGCTCGGGGTGCGCCTGGGTGCCGACCAGGTAGGGGTGGACCTCGCGCGGGTACTCCACGTACTCGACGAGCTTGTTGTCCGGAGAGGTGCCGGAGAAGACGATCCCGGCCTTCTTCTCCAGCTCACCGCGGTAGGAGTTGTTGACCTCGTAGCGGTGGCGGTGGCGCTCCTCGACGTACGGCTGGTTGTCGTAGACCTCGCGGACGATCGAGCCCTCGGCCAGCTTGGCCGGGTACATGCCCAGCCGCATGGTGCCGCCCATGTCGCCCTCGCCCGCGACGATGTCGAGCTGCTCGGCCATGGTGGAGATCACCGGGTCGGTGGTGGCGGGCTCGAACTCGGTGGAGTTGGCGCCCTCGATGCCCGCGAGGTTGCGCGCGGCCTCGATGACGATGCACTGCAGTCCGAGGCAGAGGCCCAGCACCGGGAGCTTGTTCTCCCGGGCGTAGGTGATCGCGCCGACCTTACCGATCACTCCGCGGTCGCCGAAGCCGCCGGGGATGCAGACCGCGTCCACGCCGTCGAGCTGGTCCCGGGCGCCGGCGGCCGTCTTACAGTCGTCGGAGGTGACCCACTTGATCTTGACGCGGGCGTTGTTGGCGAAGCCGCCGGCGCGCAGCGCCTCGGTGACCGAGAGGTAGGCGTCGGGCAGGTCGATGTACTTGCCGACGAGCGCCACGGTGACCTCGTGGTCGGGCTGGTGGACCCGCCGCAGCAGATCGTCCCACTGGGTCCAGTCCACGTCGCGGAAGGGCAGATCCAGCTTGCGGACGACATAGGCGTCCAGGCCCTCGGAGTGCAGCACCTTGGGGATGTCGTAGATCGACTTGGCGTCGATGGCGGCGACCACGGCCGCGTCATCAACGTCACACATCAGCGAGACCTTGCGCTTGATGGAGGTCGGGACCTCGCGGTCGGCTCGCAGCACGATCGCGTCCGGCTGGATACCGATGTTGCGCAGCGCGGCCACCGAGTGCTGGGTGGGCTTGGTCTTCAGCTCACCGGACGGGCCGATGTAGGGCAGCAGCGAGATGTGCACCACGAAGACGTTGTCCCGGCCGACCTCGTGCCGGACCTGGCGGACGGCCTCCAGGAAGGGCAGCGACTCGATGTCGCCGACGGTGCCGCCGACCTCGGTGATGACGACGTCCACGTCGTCGGTGGCCATGCGCCGGATGCGGTGCTTGATCTCGTTGGTGATGTGCGGGATGACCTGCACGGTGTCACCGAGGTACTCACCGCGCCGCTCCTTGGCGATTACCGTGGAGTAGACCTGTCCGGTGGTCACATTGGCCGAGCCGTCGAGGTCGACGTCGAGGAAGCGCTCGTAGTGGCCGATGTCCAGATCGGTCTCGGCGCCGTCGTTGGTGACGAACACCTCACCGTGCTGGAAGGGGTTCATCGTGCCCGGGTCGACGTTCAGATACGGATCGAGCTTCTGCATGGTGACGCGCAGACCGCGCGCCTTCAGCAGGGCCCCCAGACTGGAGGCGGTAAGACCCTTGCCGAGTGAGGAGGCGACACCCCCGGTGACGAAGAGGTGCTTGGTCGTCATGGGCTTAGCGGCAATGGCCAAGAGGGGGCTCCCGTGGTCGCGTCGTGAGGGTTGCGTACGGCAGCCGCTCCGGATTCGGGGGGTGCCGTCGCTGATGGTTCGGGGGTTTTGTGCCCGCCGCTCCACGGGCTACCAGGGTATCAGCGCCCCGGAGCGGTCGCTGATGACCTGGTTCCCGCGGTCGGTCTGCGCAATCGCCCGAACACCATGCGTGACCTGGCCACCCGATCGGCCGCGAGATACCAGCCACGATGTGGACGAGCTCAAGCGGATCATCGTTGTCCGTCGTATCCTCATCGGACGCACGCATGCGAGCCACCCGGCACGGCACCACCAGCACGCCCCCGGAACCAGAGCTCGTCAGAATTTCCGAGACCGTAAGAAGCGCCCTCCGGGGTGGTACGGCCGTTCGAATGGGGAATGCACGTGGCCGGGCGTATCGAGGATTACGCACTGATTGGTGATATGCAGACCGCCGCCCTCGTCTGCAGAGACGGCACGGTCGACTGGCTGTGCCTGCCGCGGTTCGACTCCCATGCCGTCTTCGCCGGTCTGCTGGGCACTGAGGAACATGGTTTCTGGCGCCTCGGGCCCGCCTTCCCCTCGGGGAGCGGGCCGCCCGCCGCCGACCGCCGCCGCTACCGCGGCGACTCCCTGGTGCTGGAATCGGAGTGGGACACTCCGCGCGGCACGGTCCGTGTGATCGACTTCATGCCGCCCCGTGACGGCGCCCCGCAACTGGTGCGGATCGTCGAGGGAGTCAGCGGCCGGGTGCCGATGCGCTCCATGCTGCGGATGCGGTTCTCCTACGGCTGGGTCGTGCCGTGGGTGCACCGGGTGGACACCCGCACCGTCGCCGTCGCCGGCCCGGACTCCGTCTGGCTGGACACCGAGGCCGACACCTACGGCAAGGACCTCACCACCTACTCCGACTTCACGGTGGGCCCCGGCGACCGGATCGCCTTCACCATCAGTTGGCAGCCCTCGCACAACGAGCCGCCCGCGCTGCCCGAGCCGGAGGTCGCGCTGGAGGCCACCGAGGCGTTCTGGCGGGAGTGGGTCGAGCACTGCACGTACCACGGCCCCTACCGGGACGCGGTGGTCCGCTCGCTGATCACGCTCAAGGCGCTGACCTACGCCCCCACCGGCGGCATCGTCGCGGCGCCCACCACCTCGCTCCCCGAGGACATCGGCGGCGTCCGGAACTGGGACTACCGCTTCACCTGGCTGCGGGACGCGGCGATCACCCTCTCCTCGCTGCTGCGCACCGGCTACCGCGAGGAAGCGCGCGCCTGGCGCGAATGGCTGCTGCGCGCGGTCGCGGGCGACCCGGAGAACCTGCAGATCATGTACGGTATCGCGGGCGAGCGGGAGTTGGCCGAGGCCGAGCTGACCTGGCTGCCCGGCTATGAGAACTCCCAGCCGGTCCGGATCGGCAACGGCGCGGCCGGCCAGCTCCAGCTCGACGTCTACGGCGAGGTCATCGAGGCGCTGCACCTGGCCCATATGACGGGCCTGGCGCGCAATGACTACGCGAGCGTGCTGCAGCTCAAGCTGATCCGCTACCTGGAAGAGCACTGGGACGAGCCGGACGAGGGCATCTGGGAGGTGCGCGGGCCGCGCCGCCACTTCGTGCACTCCAAGGTGATGGCCTGGGTCGCGGTCGACCGCACCGTCAAGCTGATCGAATCCGGCGATGTGGACGGGCCGTTGGAGCGCTGGCGGGAGCTGCGCGACGAGATCCACCGGGACGTCTGCGAGCGGGGTTACGACGCCGAGCGCAACACCTTCACGCAGTCCTACGGCTCCAAGGAGCTGGACGCCTCGCTGCTGCTCATCCCGCAGATGGGCTTTCTGCCGCCGGACGACAAGCGGGTCATCGGCACCATCGAGGCGATCCAGCGGGAGCTGTCGACCGAGGACGGCTTCGTCATGCGCTACCCCACGGCGGGCGAGGACGCCGGGGTGGACGGTCTCGAGGGCGACGAAGGGGCCTTCCTGGCCTGCTCGTTCTGGCTCGCCGACGATCTGGCGATGATCGGCCGGGTGGACGAGGCCCGAAAGCTCTTCGAGAAGCTGCTCGGGCTCCGCAACGACCTCGGGCTGCTGGCCGAGGAGTGGGACCCGAAGAACCAGCGCCAGGTGGGCAACTTCCCGCAGGCGTTCAGCCATGTGCCGCTGATCGACACCGCGCTGCGGCTGACAGCGTCCGGCGCGTACGGAGGCTAGCGCGCTGACCGGCGAAGAGGGCCCCGTCCGGGGAACGTCCTGACCATGGAACCGCAGGAACCGCACAAGCCGCAGGAGTCGCGGGAACCGCACGAGTCGCGGGTGCCTGGCGAACCGCACGAGCCGCGGGTGCCTCGGGAGCCCCATGGGACGATCACCGTGGCGCGGGCCCTCGGCCTTCCCGCCCTGCGCCGCGGGCTCCCCGATGTGGTCTCCGGCGAGGAGCTGCTGGACCGCCCGGTGCGCTGGGTGCACGCGGGCGAGGTGCCCAACATCGCCGCGCTGCTCAAGGGCGGTGAACTGCTGCTGACCACCGGCCTCGGGGTCGGGTCGCGCCCCGCCGAGCAGCGCGCCTTCGTCCGCCGCCTCGCCGAGCGGGGCATCGCGGCGCTGGTGGTGGAGCTGGGGGCCCGGTTCCGCACGCTGCCGGGACCGGTCGTGGACACGGCGCGCTCGTGCGGGCTGCCGCTGGTGCAACTCCATCGCGAGGTGCCGTTCGTGACGGTCACCGAGGAGATCCACACCGAGATCGTCAATGCGCACTACGCCCTGCTGCGGCAGGCCGATGTGGTGCACCGGCAGGCCACCGAGGTACTGCTGCGCGGCGGCGGGGTGCCGGAGATCCTGTGCCACTTCGCCGCCTTCGCGGCCAATCCGGTCTTCCTGGAGACCCCCGACGGGCAGTTGCTGTACGCGGCGGGGCCGGGCGGTACGCCCCCGGCGGGCGCGGCCGATCCGCTGCAGGTGTGGGAGGGGCTGCGGGCGCGGCGCGCGGCCGAGCGGCCCGAACCGCCGGCGGGCAGCGTGATGGCGGACATCCCGGGCGGCGGGCCGGGACCCGGCTCCGTACGGGCGCGGCTGACCGTCCTTCCGGTGGCCGGGCCGCTGGGGCCGGTGCACCGGATCGCCGCCGAGCGGACGGCGGATCTGCTGGCGGTGGTGCTGCTGCGGACGCGTCAGGAGGAGGAGCTGGCGGCGCGTGGCCGCGGGGACTTCCTCACCGATCTCGCGGAGGGCCGCATCGAGGCGTCGGGCGCCCCCGCCCAGGCCCGGGTGCTGGGCTTCCGGCCGGGCGCGGACGGACCGTTGCTGCCGGTGGTGATGCGGCTGGTGGAGGATCCGCGCCCGCTGGCCGGGGGCGGGGAGAGCTGGGCGGCGCTGGCCCACGCCCTGCAGGAGGAGCTGGCGGCGGTGGGCGTGCCGGTGCTGCTCGGCGTACGACTTCCGGAGGGCCGGGTTCCGCTGCTGGCGGGGCTGCGCGGCGCGACCGAGCGCGGCGCGGTGGCCGAGCGGATCGCGGCGGCGCTGCGGGCCGGAGTGGAGCGGGCCTGGCCGGACCGGGCCGGCGCCCGGCCGCCGGTGGTGATCGCCGGGCTCGCGGTCGGCTGGGACGCGGCCGGCACCGAGCTGCGGCATGCGGCGGAGGCGGCGAACGCGGCACGCGGGCTGACCGACCGGGACTGGTACGACGTACGGAGCCTGGATGTCGACCTGTTGCTGTGGCGACTGCGGGAGCACGGCGATCTGGCCGCCTTTGTCGACCGGGTGATCGGTCCGCTGCTCGCTCATGACCGCACCGCCCGCCCGCCACTGGTGCCGACGCTGGAGACATATCTGCGCCATGCGGGCCGTAAGGCGGAGACGGCCCGTGCGCTGCACCTCAACCGCCAGACGCTGTACGACCGGCTGGCCCGGATCTCCCGGCTGCTGGGCAGCGATCTGGAGGACCCGCAGACCGTTCTCGCCCTGGGGGTGGCCCTCCAGGCCCGCCGCCATGTGCGGTGACGCGTCTCGCGTCCGCTCCGCCGTGCCCGGGCGACCCGCCCGGCGTCCCCCGCGCCGCCGGGCGGGTCGCCACGCGTGTAGCCGGGCGGGGAGAGGCTCCCTCACCGTCCGCCGCGCCGCCCCGCCGTGCGCCGCGGACACCTCCCCGCCCGGCCGCTGTGTGCCGAACCGCGGCCGGACCCCGCCCGGCCCGGCGGGCTGTTCCCTCCCCGCGGCATCGATATGCGGCTCCGCCGCGCGTCAGGGGCTTCGCCCCTGGGCCCCGGGGTCTGGGGCGAGCCCCAGTTGTGGGAAGGGGCGAGGAGGGGAACAGCACGCCGCAGGCGTCACACCCCGCCGGACACCCCCTAGAACGGCGTCAGCGTGAGCGTGATCCCCTTGGGGGCGGTGTCCTGGATGTAGGACGCGAACTCGGCCACGTCATCGAAGGCGAAGCCGTACGCCTTGCCGTCCACGGTCGCCGCGTGCATGGCCTTGGCGTAGTGGTTGGTGACCTCCCCACCGTAGAAGGCGGCCGGGTCGGTGGTCGGCTGGGCGTCGGTGTTGTGCAGCGTGGTGCGGTTGAAGCCCGCGCCGAGGATCGCCGCGACCGGGCCCGTCGTCCCGTCGTTGGGGGCGGCCAGGGCGCCGTCGCAGAACAGCACGTCCTTGGTGGAGGGCTTGTCGAAGGAGACCGACGCCGGGCCGGTGAAGGCGAACTTCCCGCCGCTCACCCGGCCGGTGAAGGTGCCCGCGTTGGTGGTGACCTTGAGGTCCTTCGAGCCGTAGGCGTCCCAGACCTGGTCGATGTACGACGCGAAGTAGTCCTCCGCGAACAGCCCCGCGCCCATGCCATGGCCCGGAGCGATCACCCGCAGATTGTCGCCGACGATCAGCTTCTTGTAGGCGTCGACACCGGCGAGGTCGGAGAAGACCTTGGCGCGGGCGCCGTCCTTGAGGGTGCCGGTCGTCTGGTCCTGGGCACCGGTGAGGTGGATCGACAGCGGGACGCTGAACATGTCCACCATCGTGGTGTTGCAGAACATCCCGGAGTCGTTGTATGTGAACTCCGCGCAGTCGTGCATGATGTCGAAGTTCGGGTCGCCGGACACCCAGCCGGCCGGGTACTGCAGCGCGGCCTTGCCCGCCCCGTCCTCGACCACCTTGAGCTTGAGCTTCGAGCCGAGCGCGACATAGATCCGGCCCGACATCTGCGGCAGGTTCAGCTTGGTGTCGCCGCCTCCGGCCAGCGGGATCGCGTAGTCGGTGAAGCCGTCCGAGCCGTTGTCGGACATCGCGACGGGGGCGATGGTGCCGTCGGGGGTGACGTGGACCTGCCGGTCGCCCTCGTTGCCGACGATGTAGAGCCAGACCGATGCGTTGTCGTACTGCCCCGTCTTGTTGACGACGGTCAGGGGCAGGGAGGCGGCGGCCTTCGCGCTCGGCGCACCGCTGGCACGGCCGCCGGCGAAGGCCAGGCCGGTTCCTGCGGCAGCGGCGGAGGCGGCTATGCCACCCAGCAGCTTCCTGCGACTGATCATGATGATGGTGCTCCTCGGCGTAGTGGGGGTTGCCGGGAAAATGGCGTGGGGGGTAACGAGAAGCACGAATTGAGAGCGCTCTCTCGTTCCTCTGCCCAGCACCCTGCCGATCAACGGCCGGGCCCGTCAACCCCTTCACGCAGAAAGGTCTGCACCAACTCATCGTAGACGCTGAGGACATGGGCGACGGTGTCGTCCTCTGTCGGCCAGCCGGCCGTCCGCGCCCGCCCCGCCGCGGCGAGCTCCACCCGGCGCACCGGATCGGCGAGCAGCCCGGTCACGGCGTCGGCCAGGGCCTTGGGATCGCCGTACGGGACGAGTTCGGCCGCGTCCCCGACCAGCTCCGGCACCCCGCCCACCGCCGTGGCCACCAGCGGCACCCCCGCGTGCAGCGCCTCCTGGGCCAGCAGCGAGCGTGCCTCCCAGCGGCTGGAAAGCACCGCCACATCGGCCGCGGAGAGCAGCCCCGGCACATCCTCACGCCGGCCGAGCAGCCGCACCGGCAGCCCCTCCAGGTCGATCCGGCGCTGCAGCACCGCACGGTCCGGCCCCTCCCCCGCCACCACCAGCAGCGGCTGCGGGTCCAGCACCCGCCAGCGCCGCGCCGCGTCCAGCAGCGGGCCGTGGCCGGCCACCGCCTCCAGCCGACCCGCCGTGACCAGCAATGGCCGCTCCACCACACCCAGTTCGGCCCGCGCCTTCTGGCGGCGGCCGTCACCGGGCTCCGGTGCCGGGCGCGGGGCGGGCACCGCGACCGGCGCCAGCCGCGCATCGCGAGCACCGCGGGCCCGGGCCCGCTCCACCAGATCCGAGGAGGCCCCCAGCACGATCGCGGCGGCCCGCGCCACCCGGCGCTCCATCAGCCCGACGAGACGGGCCCGCGCCCCCTCGGCGTCCACACGGGTGTGCCAGGTGACGATCAGCGGCACATTCCGGCCACGCAGCGCCACCGCGGCCAGCAGCCCCGAACGCAGCCCGTGGGCGTGCACCAGGGCCGCTCCGAGGGTGGCCCTGCGCAGCGACGCCATGCTTCCGGCGCCCGTCAGCGCGTCGAGCCCGGTGAACCGCGCTCCCGTCCGGGTGAAGCCGTAGCCCCGCTCGGCGCTCCAGGGCCCGCAGACGGTCACCCGCAGTCCGCGCGCCACCAGCCCGGCCGACAGCGACCGCACATGCACCCCGCTGCCCGAACTCCCGCCGCCCAGCACCTGAACGGCGTGCAGCGACGACTGCCCGGGCGGCGGGACCGGGGTGCTACTCGCGGTACTGCTCACGCGGGCGGAGCTCCTGAGACGGTGTCGGGGCGAAACGGAGGGACCGCCCAAGGATGCCAGCACTCGCCGAACCCTCGTCGCAACGCTCCCCGGCGACGTCTACCCCGAACTCGCCCGCATGTCCGCGACACCACCCTTTCGGGTGAAGGTCAGCGTCCCGCGCGTGCCGCCTCCAGGAGCTCTTCCGCATGCGCCCGCGCGAGTTCGGAGTCCTCCTGGCCCGCGAGCATCCGCGACAGCTCCCGTACGCGGTCCTCGCCCTCCATGGCCTTGACCCCGCTGCGTGTCACCGCCCCGTCGTTGGTCTTCTCGACCACCAGATGCCGGTCGGCGAACGCCGCGACCTGCGGCAGATGGGTGACCACCACGACCTGCGCGGAGCGCGCGAGCCGGGCCAGCCGACGGCCCACCTCGACCGCCGCCTTACCGCCGACGCCCGCGTCCACCTCGTCGAAGAGATATGTCGGTACGGGGTCCGAGCCCGCGAACACGACCTCGACCGCGAGCATCACCCGCGACAGCTCACCTCCGGAGGCGCCCTTGGCGATCGGCCGGGGCGGGGCGCCCGGATGCGGGGCGAGCAGCAGCTCGACCTCGTCGGCGCCATGCGGCCCGAAAACGACCGCGCGGCCGCCCACCTCGACGCCGTCCGCCTCCGTCTCGGTCTGGTGAATCGCGAACGTGACCCGGGCATGCGGCATCGCCAGCGAGGCCAGCTCGGCCGTGACCGCCTCCGCGAAACGCCCCGCCGCCTCCGTACGGGCGTCGGTGAGCGTCTGCGCCAGCTCGCCCAGCTCGGCGCGGAGCGCGTCGCGCTCGGCGGCCAGCTCGCCGATCCGGTCGTCGTCGCCGTCGAGCTCGGCCAGCCGGGCGGCGCCCTGCTCCGCCCAGGCCAGCACGTCCGCGATGGTCTCGCCGTACTTACGGGTCAGCTGCGCCAGCGCGGCGCGGCGCTCCTCGACGACACCCAGGCGGATCGGGTCGGCGTCGAGGTTGTCGGCGTACCCCGCGAGATCCCCGGCCACATCGGACACCAGGATGCCGATCTCACCGATCCGGTCGGCGAGCCCGGCCAGCGCCGAGTCATGGGAACGCACGGCCTCAACGGCGCGATGGGCGCCCGCGACCAGGGTGGCCGCGTCCACGCCCTCCGGGTCCTCCGGGATCCCGGCGAGGGCGGCGTGCGCGAGCGCGGCGGCGGACGCCAGGGCCTCGGCGTGCCCCAGCCGTTCGGCCTCGGCCGCCAGCTCGACGTCCTCACCGGGCCGGGGCTCGGCGTCCGCGACCTCTTCGAGCCCGAACCGCAGCAGATCCGCCTCCTGCGCCCGCTCGCGGGCCCGCGTGGTCAACTCCTCCCACTCGGCCGAGACGGCACGCAGCCGGCGATAGGCCCCCGCGTACTTCTCCAGGGGCCCGGCCACCGCGTCTCCCGCGTACCGGTCCAGCGCCTGCCGCTGCCGGGCGGGCCGCAGCAGCCCCTGCTGATCGGTCTGGCCGTGCACGGCCACCAGATCGTCGGCCAACTCGCCCAGCAGCCCCACGGGCACCGACCGGCCGCCCACATGCGCGCGCGACCGCCCCTCGGCGGAGAGCGTACGGCTGATCAGCAGCACGCCGTCCTCGAGCTCGGCCCCCGCTTCCTCGGCCCTTACGGCCGCCGCCGAACGGGCGTCGACCGTAATGCGCCCCTCGACGACCGCCGCCTTGGCCCCGATCCGCACCAGGGCGGCATCGGCCCGGCCGCCCAGCAGCAGCCCGAGGCTGGTGACGACCATGGTCTTGCCCGCGCCGGTCTCACCGGTCACCGCGGTGAAGCCGGGCGACAGCTCGACGACCGCGTCGTCGATGACGCCCAGCGCACGTATCCGCATCTCCTCCAGCACGTGCACGACCATACGAGGTTTGGCCGGTGCGATGCGACGAAGGGGCGCCACTTATGGGGTCGACCCGCACAGATGCCCGGTGCGGACGGCGGGCGCCTCCGGCGGAAAGCCCCCACCCCGCCCCTTCCCGAAGCACGCGGCTCCGCCCCCGCACCCCGCCGGGGCTCCGCCCCGGACCCCGCTCCTCAAACGCCGGAGGGGCTGAATTTTCCGCCCCGGACGATCGGGAACCGCACACCACCCGTGCCACCGACGGGCACCCGCAAGACCGCGAGAAGGGGGCGGGGCCGCACCCACCCCCACCCAACACCCTGCCCCCGGCCCCCGGCCCCCGGGCTGGACGCGGGACGTACAGGCGGCCCGTGCCACCGTGCCACCGGGGCGCGGTCGCCGACGAGACGGGAGGCGGCGGGGTCGCAGGGGTGGGGTCCTGGACGCTTACGTGTATGTGTGGCGCCGATCTCCGGCCCGCCCGACGCCCCCGGTCAATGGCGCCGTAAATATACGGTCCAGGGCCCCGCCTCGGAGGCCCCGCACCCGGCACCCGGCACGCAACCGACCGCGCACCCAAGGGCGCACCCGGTACCCACCACCACACAGGGCCACCACGCCCCACCAGCCACAAAACTAGTGCGGCGCCCCCCGCCACCCCGCCACCGGCAAGGCGAACTTGGCGACCAAGCGGTCCGTGAACGACGCATGGTGGAGTCGGGCCAGCCGCACCGGTACCGCGCCCCGCCGCACCTCCACCCGCGCCCCCGCCGGCAGCTCCACCGTGCGGCGGCCGTCGCACCACAGCACCCCATGCGGAGTCTGCGGCTGCACCTCCACCGCGAGCACCGACTTCGGCGACGTCACCAGCGGCTTGGCGAACAGCGCGTGAGCGCTGATCGGCACCATCAGCAGCGCCTCCACCTCGGGCCACACCACCGGGCCGCCCGCCGAGAACGCGTAGGCCGTCGAGCCGGTCGGGGTCGCGCAGACCACGCCGTCGCCGCCGAAGCGCGAGACCGGCCGGTTGTCGACCTCCGTGACGACCTCGAGCAGCCGCTCACGCGCCGCCTTCTCGACCGACGCCTCGTTCAGCGCCCAGTCCGTGTGCACGATGTGCCCGTCGTTGCGGACGAGCACATCGATCGTCATCCGCTCCTCGACCTCGTACTGCCGGGTCACCACCCGGTCCACGACCTTGTCGAGATCGTCCCGCTCGGCCTCGGCCAGGAAGCCCACCCGCCCGAGGTTCACCCCGAGCATCGGCACACCCGAGACCCGGGCGAACTCCGCTCCGCGCAGCAGCGTCCCGTCCCCGCCGAGCACGATCAGCAGCTCACAGCCGTTCAGCACGTCACGGCCCGCGTCGACGCGTTCGACAGCGGGTGGCAGCGGCAGGTCCGCGGCCTCGGCAGCGAGCACCCGCACCCCGATACCGCTGCGCAGCAGCCCCTGAACGACCAGTTCGGCGCTGCGGATGGCCGCCGGGCGGCCGGTGTGCGCAAGCAGGAAGACAGTGCGGTCCGCCGTCGGCTCGGCCGTCGGCGTGAACGGCACGTGCGCCGTTTCGGGCATAGCCCCCTCGGCCACGCCCGCCCCGGCCGCGGCCGTCTCGGACACGGACGCTGCTTCCTTCTCCTGCGCTGCTTCTGAAGTGGTCAACTGGGCCCCTCCGCCACTGCACGGTCAACATCCGCCGGGTCCAGTGCCGGCGCCCCGGCGCGCATCCACAAAAAATACTCGACATTGCCCGACG
Source organism: Streptomyces violaceusniger Tu 4113 (assembly GCF_000147815.2). Classification (NCBI taxonomy): domain Bacteria; kingdom Bacillati; phylum Actinomycetota; class Actinomycetes; order Kitasatosporales; family Streptomycetaceae; genus Streptomyces; species Streptomyces violaceusniger. The sequence continues at coordinate 7,870,031 of NC_015957.1, forward strand.
GCCCCGGGAGCGGGCTGGCGGTCACGCCCAGGACGCCCAGTCCGAGTTCCGCCGCCCGACCGGCCACCGTACGCACCGCCTCGGCGCGCAGGTCGGCGCTGCGGACCACTCCCCCGCTACCCAGCCGCTCCTTACCGACCTCGAACTGTGGTTTGACCATCAGCACCAGATCGGCGTCGGGCGCCGCGCACCGCACGAGGGCGGGCAGTACCAGACCGAGCGGGATGAAGGAGAGGTCACCGACCACCAGGTCCACCGGTTCCCCACCAATCCCCTCAAGTGTCAGCTCGCGTACGTTTGTACGGTCGTAAACGCTGACGCGTTCATCGCTCTGCAGCGACCAGGCGAGCTGGCCGTAGCCGACATCGACGGCGAGCACCTGCGCGGCGCCCGCGCGCAGCAGGACGTCCGTGAAGCCTCCGGTCGACGCGCCCGCGTCCAGCGCCCGCCGCCCGGCGACCTTCAACCCGGCTCCGGCACCAGCGCCGGCTCCCGCCCCCGCCCCCACCGCCGCCGGTCGGACCCCGGATTCCTGCCCCGCGCCCGCACCCTCCCGGTACTCCTCGCTGAACGCGTACAGCGCCCCCGCGAGCTTGTGGCCACCGCGCGAGACGTAGTCCGGATCGCTGTCGTCCTCGATCACGACGACGGCGGCGCTGGTCTCCACCTGCGTGGCCGGTTTGGTCGCCACCGCCCCGCCGACGGTGACCCGGCCCGCGGCGATCAACTGGCTCGCATGCTCACGCGAACGCGCCAGCTTGCGGCGCACCAGCTCCGCGTCGAGTCGTACGCGTCGTGGGCGGGTCACTGCCACGGGTGGTTCAGCTCCTGAGGTCGTTCATGTAGCGGATGAGGTCATTGCGTAGCGGACGAAGTCGTTTGCGTAACGGACGGGGTCGCTCACCCAGCCGACGGAGTCGTCTACGCAGCGGACGGGGGCCGGGGGCCGGGCGCAGGGGGTCCGGGCCGCCGGTCGAGTGCTGTCAGCGTGTCGCGAAGACCCCCGTGGACATCCTCGTACACCGCCAGATGTCCGCTCGTCTCGAGGTGGTCGGCGTCGGCCAGCCGGTCGAGCCGGGCATCCACCTCGGGGACGCCGGTGGGCGTACGGTCCACGCCGAGCGGGGCCGGTTCAGCGGGGCCGGGCGGCTCCGGCACGGGCTCGGGCACCGCCTCCGGCACCCCCTCCGGCGCCGCGCCCGATACGGCCTCCGACACCGGCTCCGGCGCCTCTTCCCGCCCCGTCCCGGGCCCGGGATCCGTCTCCACGCCCCCGCCCGTAACTGTGTACGGGACCGCGTCCGCACCGGGCGCCACACCAGCCCCCGGGTGCGGCTCGGGCGCGGCCTCCTCGGCCCGCTCGGCCGCCGTATCGGGCTGTGGGCCGGGCCATCCGGCCGACATCGGCTCGCTCATGGCCCCGACGCTACCGCGAATCCCTCATTCTCCGACGTACGAGACCTGGGGTAACGTCATCCGCGATGGCGACCTTGGAACAGTGCCGCAGCGCACTCGACAAACTGGCGGAGAACCTCGTGAGCGCGAACGGGGACCTGCGCAGCGCTGCCGCGCTCGATCGCTCCGTGAGCTGCTGGATCACCGACCTGGACACCACCTTCGCCGGCCGTCTCGCGGACAGCCGGATCGAGAATGTGACGACCGAGCCTGGCCCGCCCGCCGAGCGTGCGCAGATCCGGCTGGCGATGACCGGCGACGACCTCGTGGCCCTGGTCGACGGTGAGCTGCACTTCGCACGGGCGTGGGGCAGCGGACGGATCAAGCTCGAGGCCGGGCTGCGCGACCTGCTGCGACTGCGGAAGCTGCTCTAGCCGCCACATCGGCTATGCCGCCGGCGGGGCACCGCAGCCGGCGCGCCCCAGGTCAGGGGCGCGGACGCCCACCCGACCGCGCCCCCCCACGAGCCCCCGGCAAGCCCCTCAGGACTCGCTCACGAAACCCGCCAGCGGCGTAGGCGCCTCGACCCGTGCCGTACGGGACCGGCGGGCGGCCGGGATGACCAGCGGCGTCCCCGTCTCCGGGTCGTCGATCACCTGGCACGGCAACCCGAAGACCCGCTCCACCTGCTCCGCCGTGACCACGTCCCCCGGCGCCCCCTCGGCGACGATCTCGCCGCCCCGCATCGCGATCAGATGGGTGGCGTAGCGGGCGGCGTGGTTCAGGTCGTGCAGAACGGCGACGAGGGTACGGCCCTGCTCCTCGTGGAGCTGGGCGCACAGGTCCAGCACATCGATCTGGTGCTGGATGTCCAGATAGGTCGTGGGCTCGTCGAGGAGCAGCAGCGGGGTCTGCTGGGCGATGGCCATCGCGATCCATACCCGCTGACGCTGACCGCCGGACAATTCGTCGACATAACGATCCGCGAGCTCCGCCACCCCGGTCGCCGCCATCGATTCGTCGACGATCCGCTCGTCCGCCTCCGACCACTGCCGCAGCAGCCCCTGGTGGGGATAGCGGCCGCGGGCGACCAGATCGGCGACGGTGATCCCGTCCGGGGCGATCGAGGACTGGGGCAGCAGCCCGAGCGTGCGGGCGACCTTCTTGGCGGGCATCGTGCCGATCGCCTGCCCGTCCAGCAGCACCGATCCGGCCACCGGCTTGAGCATCCGGGACAGGGCGCGCAGCAGGGTCGACTTGCCGCAGGCGTTCGGCCCGACGATCACCGTGAAGGAGTGGTCGGGGATGGTCACGGACAGCTTCTCGGCGACGGTGCGCCGGTCGTAGGCGAGGGTCAGCCCCTCCGCCATGAGCCGCTGCCGCCCCTCAGCGCTGCCGCGCCCGCTGTCGCTCCCGCCGTCACTCCCGCTGCCGCCGTCGGCCACGGCCTGCCGGGTGTCCTTGTCCATGTCGCCTTCCGTCCGGGTCGTGCCCACAGTCGTCATATCCGCCCCAGCGTCATACCGGGCCCCAGCATCGCCCTGTCCATCCAAGCGCCCTCATATCCGCCCCTCCCTGCGCTCAGTCACCAGCAGCCACAGCAGATAGGCCCCGCCCAGCATCCCCGTCAGCACTCCGACCGGAAGCTGGTCGGCACCGAAGGCCCGCTGGGCCGCCCAGTCGGCGGTGACCAGCAGGGCCGCGCCCATCCAGGCCGCGGGGAGCAGGTTGGGCCCGGACGAGCGGGTGAGCCTGCGGGCGAGCTGCGGGGCGACGAGCGCCACGAAGGCGACGGGCCCGGCGGCGGCCGTGGCGGCGGCGGTGAACACGACGGCCGTGAACATGAGCACCAGCCGGGTGCGCTCGACCCGCACCCCGAGGGCGTACGCGCTGTCGTCACCCATCTCCAGCATCCGCAGGTTCCGCGCCTGCCCGAGGACGACGGGCAGGAGCACCGCGCAGCCGCACGCCAGCGGCCACACCTGGGCCCAGTCCCGCCCGTTGAGCGATCCGGCGATCCACACCACCGCGCGGGTCGCGTCCAGGATGTCGGCCCTGGTGAGCAGATAGCCGTTGACGGCGGTGAGCATCGCGGACGTGCCGATGCCCACCAGCACCAGCCGGTATCCGTGCACGCCGCGCCGCCAGGCCAGCGTGTAGACCGCGAACCCGGTCAGCAGGCCGCCGCCGAGCGCGCCGATGGCGACCTCGGTCGGATCGCCCTGGAGGAGGACGATCACGGTGAGCGCCCCGGCCGCAGACCCCTGGCCGAGGCCGATCACGTCCGGACTGCCCAGCGGGTTGCGGGAGATGGACTGGAAGATCGCCCCGGCCACCCCGAGGGCCGCACCGACCAGCAGCCCCACCAGGATCCGCGGCAGCCGCAGTTCGTTGACGATGAAGTCCTGGGCCACGGTGCCGTTTCCGGCCAGGGTGCGCAGGACATCGGCGGGGGCGAGGGGGAAGTCGCCGGTGCCGATCAGGACCACGCTCATCGCCAGCGCCACGACGAGCAGCAGCAGCCCCACGACCGCGCCACGCACGTCCAGGCGCAGCGAGAGGCCGGCGGTGCGCAGTGTGACCCCGCGCGTCCCGCGCTTGCTGGTGCGCTTGCTGGCGTTCACAGTTGGGCCATCCTTCGGCGGCGTACGAGATAGATGAACAGGGGCCCGCCGATGAACGTGGTGACGATGCCGACCTGCAGTTCCGCGGGCCGGGTGACCAGCCGCCCCAGCACATCGGAGCCCAGCAGGAGAACGGGCGAGAGCACGGCGGCGTACGGCAGGATCCAGCGCATGTCGGGCCCGGTGATCGCGCGGACCAGATGCGGCACGATCAGCCCGACGAACGCGATCGGCCCGCAGGCGGCGGTCGCGGCCCCGCACAGCAGGGTGACGGCGGCCATCGAGAGCGCCCGGGTGCGGTTGAGGTTGGTGCCGAGCGCGCGCGCCGTGTCGTCGCCGAGCGCCACGGCATTGAGCGAACGGCCGAGCGCGAGCGCGAGCACCGCGCCGATCAGGAGGAACGGGGTCACCTGCCGGACCACGGTCATATTGGCGGAGGCGAGCGAACCGACCGTCCAGAAGCGCATCTTGTCGAGCGCCGCGCTGTCCAGTAGCTGCACGGCGTTGACGTAGCCGTAGAGCGCCGCGTACACCGCCGTACCGGCGAGCGCGAGCCGCACCGGGGTGGCGCTCCGGCTGCCGCCGAGCGCGTACACCAGCACGGAGACGACGGCGGTGCCGAGGAACGCGAACCACACATAGCCGGTCAGGGAGGTGACGCCGAGAAAGCTGATGGCCGAGACGACGGCGGCGGACGCGCCCGCGTTCAGCCCCAGCAGCCCGGGGTCGGCGAGCGGGTTGCGGGTGAGGGCCTGGATGACCGCGCCCGCGAGGCCGAGGCCGACCCCGACGAGCAGCCCGAGGATGGTGCGCGGCAGCCGTACGTCCCGGATCACCACATCGGTGTCGCTGCCGGTGTAGTGGAACAGCCCGTGCCACACCTGGTCCAGCGGAATCGGCTTGGCGCCGATCGCGATGGACGCCGCGGCGATCGCCAGCAGCACGCCCAGGGAGGCGACCAGGCCTGTCGCACGGCCCGCGGTGCGCCGCCGGGGCGGCGCGCTCGCTGTCTCGGTCCCGGCTTTCGCCGGACTGACCAGGGTCACGCGGAACTCCACCTCACAGCACGGCCGATCAGGACTCAGGTTAGGTTACCCTAAGTCCCGCTGGTCGCATCCGTACGGGTTCCCCGGGGCGCGAGTCCGGCTCACCACCCCAGCCGTGCCAGCGCCTTCCCCGCATCCGCCTCGCTCACACCGTCCCCCGCCTCGGACCACGCCGCCGCGCACAGCGCCCGCAGACCGTCCAGCGGCTCCTCGGCCTCGCCCTCCAGCACCAGCTCGCGCTGGGCGACCCGCGCGGTCCAACCCCCGCACCGGAAACCGCCGGACGCCTCGTCGTGCGCCACCTCCGGCTGCGGGGTGAGCAGCCCCCGCAGGTCGCGGTCCACATACGCCGGCCGGTGCCGGGGCTCGGCGGCCAGCAACTGTGCGGGCGTGGTCACCCCGGTCAGCACCAGCAGCGAGTCCACCCCTCCCGCGTACGCGCCCTCGATGTCGGTGTCCAGCCGGTCCCCGACCACCAGCGGCCGCTCGGCGCCGGTCCGCAGAACCGTCTCCCGGTGCATCGGCGGCAGCGGCTTCCCCGCGGCCTGCGGGGTCTTGCCCGTGACGATGCGCACGACCTCCACCGCCGCGCCGTTGCCCGGGGCGATGCCCCGCCCGCTGGGAATCGTCAGATCCAGGTTGGAGGCGAACCACGGCACCCCGCGCGCCACCGCGTACCCCGCCTCCGCGAGCCGCGCCCACGGCATGTCCGGCCCCCCGTAGCCCTGCGCCACCGCCGCCGGGTCGTCGTCCGCCGAATCCACCGGGGTCAGCCCGCGCTCGCGCAGCGCCACCCGCAGCCCCTCCCCGCCGATCACCAGCACCCGCGCCCCCTTCGGCAACTGCTCGGAGATCAGCCGGGCGACCGCCTGCGCGGAGGTGATCACATCGTCGGGGGCGGCGGGCATCCCGAGCCGCGTCAGATGCTCGGCCACCGCCTCCGGCGTCCGGAGCGCGTTATTGGTCACATACGCCAGCCGCATCCCGGCGTCCCGCGCGGTGACCAGCGACTCCACGGCATGGTCAATGGCCTCGCCGCCCGCGTACACCACCCCGTCGAGGTCCAGCAGGGCCGTGTCGTACGCCTCGTTCAGCGCCTGCCGGCTGGACTCGGGCCGGGTGCGGACGGGGTGGTTCATGGCGGCAACTCCTCGCTGATCTGTGCGCTTCTCCCCCGATCATCGCGTATCCCCGCGCGGGGCATAACATTCACTGATGAGCATTCCAGGGCCTGGCGGACAAGGTCTGCAGCTCACCCCTTTCCGGGGGCTGCGCTATGTCGCGGAGCGGGTCGGCAGTCTCGCCGCCGTCACCTCACCCCCCTACGACGTGGTCGTACGGCCCGAAGGCCTGCGCGAGCTGGAGACGGCGGACCCCTACAACATCGTCCGGCTGATCCTGCCGCAGGCCGACTCCCCGGAGGCCCGCCACCGCCAGGCCGCCGAGACGCTGCGCCGCTGGCAGGCGGACGGCGTACTCGCCCCGGACCCCGAACCCGCGCTCTACGTCTACGAACAGCGCGACGGCCCCACCCTCCAGCGCGGGCTGATCGGCGCACTGCGGCTGAGCCCCCGTGAGGAGGGCATCGTCCTCCCCCACGAGGAGGTCATGCCGCATGTCGTCGAGGACCGAGCCGATCTGATGCGCGCCACCGCCGCCCATCTGGAGCCGCTGCTCCTCGCCTACCGCGGCAACGGGAACGGCAACGGCGACGGCAACGGGACTTCGGGGAACGGAGCCGCCGGGCCGGGCACCGGAGGGCCGGGCACCGGAGGGGCCGCGGAGGTCATCGAAAGCGCCATCCAGCGCGAGCCGTTGCTCTCCACGACCACCGAGGACGGCGTCGACCACCATCTGTGGCGGGTCACGGACCCCGCCGACCTCGTGGCGGTCTCCGCCGACCTCCGCCACCACCAGGCCCTCATCGCCGACGGCCACCACCGCTGGGCCACCTATCTGCGGCTGCGCGAGGAGCGCCGGGAGCCCGGCCCATGGGACTTCGGGCTCGTCCTGCTCGTCGACACCGCCCGCTATCCCCTCCGCGTCCGGGCCATCCACCGGCTGCTCCGCCAACTGTCACCGGCCGACGCGCTCACGGCGGCGCGAGGTGGCTTCCGGGTACGGACGATCGACGGCCCGCTCCCGCGCGCACTGGAGACACTCGACGAGGCGGCCGAGGCGGCACGCGCCGAGCCGGGCGCGCCGAACGCCTTCCTGCTGGCCGGGGGCGGCCGCTTCCACCTCCTGGACCGGCCGGATCCGGAACTGCTGGCCCGTACGGTCCCCGAGGGACGACCGGAAGCATGGCGGACGCTGGACGCGACGGTGCTCCACCACGCCCTGCTGGACCATCTGTGGAACCTCCCGGACACGCCCGAGCACATCGGCTACATCCACGACTCGGCGGCGGCCGTCGAACAGGCGGAGCGGCTGGGCGGTACGGCGGTGCTGATGCATGCGGTGGGCGAGGACATCGTGCACGAGCTGGCGCGGCAGGGCATCGCGATGCCGCACAAGTCGACGTCCTTCGGGCCGAAGCCGGCGACGGGGCTGGTGCTGCGGAGCCTGACGCTGGGCTGAGCCCTTCGACCGCGGACGGGCGGGCAGACATACGAGTGGGGCGGAACCCCGAACCGGGATCCCGCCCCACTCATGGCATCAGCTCTCGTCGCCGTCCTTCTCCGTCCGCCCGGCCTGGCCCTCGGACCTCGCCTCCGCCGTCGGCTCGACGTCCTCGGCCGAGTCTTCGGCGTCGTCGTCCTGGCCCTCGTCCTCGGCGTCCTCGGGCTCGACGGTCACGGTCTCGACGGCCTCGGGCTCCTCATCGGACTGGAGCTCCTCGACCTCGGACTCGACGGCCTCGGGCTCCTCTTCGGCCTTGGCCTCTTCGACCTTGCGCTCTTCGGCCTTGGCCTCCTCGACCTTGGCCTCCTCGACCTTGCGCTCATCGGCCTTGGGCTCCGCGACCGGCTTGAGGGCGTCGTCCGCCTCCTGCTCGGGGTCGAGGGCGTCCACGAACTCGACCCCGTCCAGCTCGGCGAGCCGATCCGACGCGTCCGTGGTCCCGCCCTGATCCGCCTCGAGCGCCTTGGCGAACCACTCGCGGGCCTCGTCCTCACGGCCGACCGCCAGCAGCGCGTCGGCGTACGCATAACGCAGCCGGGCGGTCCACGGCTGGATGGAATGCGAGGCCAACTCCGGGCTCTGCAGGGTGACCACGGCGGCGTCGGCCTGTCCCATATCCCGCCGGGCACCGGCGGCCACCATCCGCATCTCGACCTGACCGGCCCGGTCCAGCTTCTGCACTTCCGGCTCACCGGCCATGGCCAGCGCCCGCTCGGGACGGCCCATGCCGCGCTCGCAGTCGGCCATCACCGGCCACAGGTCGGAGTTGCCGGTCATCCGGCGCGCGGCGCGGAACTCCGCGAGCGCCTCGGAGTACTTCCCGACGCCGTATGAGGCGAAGCCCGCGGCCTCGCGCACGGCGGCCACCCGGGAGGCGAGCCGCAGGGCGACGCGCGCGTACTGGTACGCCTGCTCGGGCTCGTCGTCCAGCAGCTTGGCGACCATGACGAGGTTCTTGGCGACGTCCTCGGCGAGGGTCTTCGGCAGGCTCATCAGCTCCTGCCGCACGCCCTTGTCGATCTCCTCGCCGGTGACGTCATCGGGGATCGGCAGCCGCTTGATCGGCTCGCGGTCGCGGTCCCTGCCGCGCTCATCGCGGCGCCCGTAGCCTCCCGAACGGTCGTCACGGCGTCCGTAGCCCCCGGCACGGTCGTCACGGCGATGGAAACCACCGCCGCCGGAGCGACGGTCGTCGCGACCCCCGCCCTGACCGTACGGACGACGCGGCCCACGGTCGTCCCGACCACCCCGGGAGCCCCCGTCCCGGTCGTCGCGGCGCGGCCCACGCGGCCGTTCATCACGCCGGTCGTCACGGCGGAACCCACCACGGTCGTCGTCCCGGCGCGGCCCGCCCGGCCGCTCGTCCCTACGGTCGTCACGGCGCTCATCCCGATGGAACCCACCACGATTGTCATCGCGGCGCGGCCCGCCCGGCCGCTCATCGCGACGGTCATCACGGCGGAACCCACCACGATCGTCCGCACGACGGTCTCCACCGCGGAACCCACCACGGTCGTCGTCCCGACGGTACGAAGGCCGGTCGTCCCGACGCTCGTCACGGCGGAACCCACCACGGTCGTCCTCACGTCGGTACGAAGGCCGGTCGTCCCGGCGCTCGTGGCCGCCGCCCCGGCCGCCACGGTCCCGGTCATCACGGCGGAACCCACCACGGTCGTCATCGCGGCGCGGCCCGCCCGGCCGCTCATCCCGGCGGTCATCACGGCGGAACCCACCACGATCGTTGTCACGGCGCGGGCCGCCCGGCCGCTCGTCGCGACGGTCGTCCCGGCGGTCATCGCGCCGGAAACCACCGCGGTCGTCGTCCCGGCGGAAGCCCGGACGATCGTCACGGTCCCGGCGGAAACCGCCCTGCCCCTGACGGGACCCACCACGGTCGTCATCGCGGCGCGGCCCACGCGGCCGGTCATCACGCCGATCGTCACGACGGAACCCGCCGCGGTCGTCGTCCCTGCGCGGGCCGCCCGGCCGCTCGTCCCTGCGGTCATCACGCCGGTCGTCACGACGCTCATAACGGCCGGTGGGACGGCCGCCCCCGCCCCGGTCGTCGCGGCGCCCAAAGCCGCCCGGGCGGGCTCCGCGGTCATCGTCCCGACGCGGCCCACGCGGCCGGTCGTCCCCGCGATCATCCCGGCGATCGTCCCGGCGGTCATCGCGACGGAACCCACCACGGTCATCATCGCGGCGCGGCCCACGCGGCCGCTCATCCCGGCGGTCATCACGCCGGAAACCACCACGATCGCCATCGCGGCGCGGTCCCGAGCCGCGGGCGTCCCGCCGGTCGCCGGCGTCCCGGCGATGCGGCTCGCGGCCCGACCGGTCGTCGGGAGAGTTGGTGGACATCGGCGTGACTCCTGTCTTCATGTACTGCAGCCATTCTCCCGCATCAGTCACACCGATGCGGGGCCCAGCAAAAACAAAAAGGACCCTTGGTCCCAGCATGCACGCTGGGACCAAGGGTCCTTCAAAGATTGTTCGGCGGCGTCCTACTCTCCCACAGGGTCCCCCCTGCAGTACCATCGGCGCTGAAAGGCTTAGCTTCCGGGTTCGAAATGTAACCGGGCGTTTCCCTAACGCTATGACCACCGAAACCCTATCGGGTTCTAGCGAACAAGCACACTCTTCAATTAAGTCAAGTGGAACTGATTCACCGGTGCGACTGTTCGCAACCCGGGAACCACACAGTGGACGCGAGCATCTGAGGACAAGCCCTCGGCCTATTAGTACCAGTCAACTCCACCGGTTACCCGGCTTCCATATCTGGCCTATCAACCCAGTCGTCTACTGGGAGCCTTAACCCATCAAGTGGGTGGGAGTCCTCATCTCGAAGCAGGCTTCCCGCTTAGATGCTTTCAGCGGTTATCCCTCCCGAACGTAGCCAACCAGCCATGCCCTTGGCAGGACAACTGGCACACCAGAGGTTCGTCCGTCCCGGTCCTCTCGTACTAGGGACAGCCCTTCTCAAGACTCCTACGCGCACAGCGGATAGGGACCGAACTGTCTCACGACGTTCTAAACCCAGCTCGCGTACCGCTTTAATGGGCGAACAGCCCAACCCTTGGGACCGACTCCAGCCCCAGGATGCGACGAGCCGACATCGAGGTGCCAAACCATCCCGTCGATATGGACTCTTGGGGAAGATCAGCCTGTTATCCCCGGGGTACCTTTTATCCGTTGAGCGACGGCGCTTCCACAAGCCACCGCCGGATCACTAGTCCCGACTTTCGTCCCTGCTCGACCCGTCGGTCTCACAGTCAAGCTCCCTTGTGCACTTACACTCAACACCTGATTGCCAACCAGGCTGAGGGAACCTTTGGGCGCCTCCGTTACCCTTTAGGAGGCAACCGCCCCAGTTAAACTACCCACCAGACACTGTCCCTGATCCGGATCACGGACCCAGGTTAGACATCCAGCACGACCAGAGTGGTATTTCAACAATGACTCCCCCTGAACTGGCGTCCAGAGTTCACAGTCTCCCACCTATCCTACACAAGCCGAACCGAACACCAATATCAAGCTATAGTAAAGGTCCCGGGGTCTTTCCGTCCTGCTGCGCGAAACGAGCATCTTTACTCGTAGTGCAATTTCACCGGGCCTATGGTTGAGACAGTCGAGAAGTCGTTACGCCATTCGTGCAGGTCGGAACTTACCCGACAAGGAATTTCGCTACCTTAGGATGGTTATAGTTACCACCGCCGTTTACTGGCGCTTAAGTTCTCAGCTTCGCCACACCGAAATGTGACTAACCGGTCCCCTTAACGTTCCAGCACCGGGCAGGCGTCAGTCCGTATACATCGCCTTACGGCTTCGCACGGACCTGTGTTTTTAGTAAACAGTCGCTTCTCGCTGGTCTCTGCGGCCACCACCGGCTCACACCGCAAGGGTGATCACCAACAATGGCCCCCCTTCTCCCGAAGTTACGGGGGCATTTTGCCGAGTTCCTTAACCATAGTTCACCCGAACGCCTCGGTATTCTCTACCTGACCACCTGAGTCGGTTTAGGGTACGGGCCGCCATGAAACTCGCTAGAGGCTTTTCTCGACAGCATAGGATCATCCACTTCACCACAATCGGCTCGGCATCAGGTCTCACCCACATGAGGGACGGATTTACCTACCCCTCGGGCTACACCCTTACCCCGGGACAACCACCGCCCGGGCTGGACTACCTTCCTGCGTCACCCCATCACTCACCTACGTACAGGTCTGGACCGTCGGCTCCACCACTCCCCTTTGCCCGAAGGCTCCAGGGCGGCTTCACGGACTTAGCATCGCCTGGTTCGACGTTGACGCTTCAAAGCGGGTACCGGAATATCAACCGGTTGTCCATCGACTACGCCTGTCGGCCTCGCCTTAGGTCCCGACTTACCCTGGGCAGATCAGCTTGACCCAGGAACCCTTAGTCAATCGGCGCACACGTTTCCCACGTGTGTATCGCTACTCATGCCTGCATTCTCACTCGTGAACCATCCACAACTCGCTTACACGGCTGCTTCACCCGGCACACGACGCTCCCCTACCCATCACAGCCCCCGTTGGGGGTAATGCTGCAATGACACGACTTCGGCGGTACGCTTGAGCCCCGCTACATTGTCGGCGCGGAATCACTTGACCAGTGAGCTATTACGCACTCTTTCAAGGATGGCTGCTTCTAAGCCAACCTCCTGGTTGTCTCTGCGACTCCACATCCTTTCCCACTTAGCGTACGCTTAGGGGCCTTAGTCGATGCTCTGGGCTGTTTCCCTCTCGACCATGGAGCTTATCCCCCACAGTCTCACTGCCGCGCTCTCACCTACCGGCATTCGGAGTTTGGCTAAGGTCAGTAACCCGGTAGGGCCCATCGCCTATCCAGTGCTCTACCTCCGGCAAGAAACACACGACGCTGCACCTAAATGCATTTCGGGGAGAACCAGCTATCACGGAGTTTGATTGGCCTTTCACCCCTAACCACAGGTCATCCCCCAGGTTTTCAACCCTGGTGGGTTCGGTCCTCCACGAAGTCTTACCTCCGCTTCAACCTGCCCATGGCTAGATCACTCCGCTTCGGGTCTTGAGCGCGCTACTATACCGCCCTATTCGGACTCGCTTTCGCTACGGCTTCCCCACACGGGTTAACCTCGCAACACACCGCAAACTCGCAGGCTCATTCTTCAAAAGGCACGCAGTCACGACGCAGAGACGAATCCCTGCGCGACGCTCCCACGGCTTGTAGGCACACGGTTTCAGGTACTATTTCACTCCGCTCCCGCGGTACTTTTCACCATTCCCTCACGGTACTATCCGCTATCGGTCACCAGGGAATATTTAGGCTTAGCGGGTGGTCCCGCCAGATTCACACGGGATTTCTCGGGCCCCGTGCTACTTGGGAGATGAGCAAGCAAGCCATCACAATTTCAGCTACGGGGGTCTTACCCTCTAAGCCGGACCTTTCGCATGTCCTTCGCCTATCGCAATGGTTTCTAACTCGCCCAGTCGCCGGCAGACGACTGAAGCTCATTCCCACAACCCCGCATGCGCAACCCCTGCCGGGTATCACACACATACGGTTTAGCCTCATCCGGTTTCGCTCGCCACTACTCCCGGAATCACGGTTGTTTTCTCTTCCTGCGGGTACTGAGATGTTTCACTTCCCCGCGTTCCCTCCACATACCCTATGTGTTCAGGTATGGGTGACAGCCCATGACGACTGCCGGGTTTCCCCATTCGGACACCCCCGGATCAAAGCTCGGTTGACAGCTCCCCGGGGCCTATCGCGGCCTCCCACGTCCTTCATCGGTTCCTGGTACCAAGGCATCCACCGTGCGCCCTTAAAAACTTGGCCACAGATGCTCGCGTCCACTGTGCAGTTCTCAAGCAACGACCAGTCATCCACTACCTGCATGGACTCCGGCCTGTCGAGGGTTCATTCCCTCAGACACCCAACAGCGTGCCCGGCACCGTCCTCTGATCCGATCCGCGTTCCACGCCCCGGAGGGCAGTACTAGCGGTCTTCACATGAAGGACCGTGCCGAATAGTCAACGTTCCACCCATGAGCAAACCGTGCGAGACATGCGCTCGCAGTCGGCTATGTGCTCCTTAGAAAGGAGGTGATCCAGCCGCACCTTCCGGTACGGCTACCTTGTTACGACTTCGTCCCAATCGCCAGTCCCACCTTCGACGGCTCCCCCCACAAGGGTTGGGCCACCGGCTTCGGGTGTTACCGACTTTCGTGACGTGACGGGCGGTGTGTACAAGGCCCGGGAACGTATTCACCGCAGCAATGCTGATCTGCGATTACTAGCGACTCCGACTTCATGGGGTCGAGTTGCAGACCCCAATCCGAACTGAGACCGGCTTTTTGAGATTCGCTCCACCTCACGGCTTCGCAGCTCATTGTACCGGCCATTGTAGCACGTGTGCAGCCCAAGACATAAGGGGCATGATGACTTGACGTCGTCCCCACCTTCCTCCGAGTTGACCCCGGCAGTCTCCTGTGAGTCCCCATCACCCCGAAAGGCATGCTGGCAACACAGAACAAGGGTTGCGCTCGTTGCGGGACTTAACCCAACATCTCACGACACGAGCTGACGACAGCCATGCACCACCTGTACACCGACCACAAGGGGGCCCCTGTCTCCAGAGGTTTCCGGTGTATGTCAAGCCTTGGTAAGGTTCTTCGCGTTGCGTCGAATTAAGCCACATGCTCCGCCGCTTGTGCGGGCCCCCGTCAATTCCTTTGAGTTTTAGCCTTGCGGCCGTACTCCCCAGGCGGGGAACTTAATGCGTTAGCTGCGGCGCGGACGACGTGGAATGTCGCCCACACCTAGTTCCCAACGTTTACGGCGTGGACTACCAGGGTATCTAATCCTGTTCGCTCCCCACGCTTTCGCTCCTCAGCGTCAGTATCGGCCCAGAGATCCGCCTTCGCCACCGGTGTTCCTCCTGATATCTGCGCATTTCACCGCTACACCAGGAATTCCGATCTCCCCTACCGAACTCTAGCCTGCCCGTATCGAATGCAGACCCGGAGTTAAGCCCCGGGCTTTCACATCCGACGTGACAAGCCGCCTACGAGCTCTTTACGCCCAATAATTCCGGACAACGCTTGCGCCCTACGTATTACCGCGGCTGCTGGCACGTAGTTAGCCGGCGCTTCTTCTGCAGGTACCGTCACTCTCGCTTCTTCCCTGCTGAAAGAGGTTTACAACCCGAAGGCCGTCATCCCTCACGCGGCGTCGCTGCATCAGGCTTTCGCCCATTGTGCAATATTCCCCACTGCTGCCTCCCGTAGGAGTCTGGGCCGTGTCTCAGTCCCAGTGTGGCCGGTCGCCCTCTCAGGCCGGCTACCCGTCGTCGCCTTGGTAGGCCATCACCCCACCAACAAGCTGATAGGCCGCGGGCTCATCCTGCACCGCCGGAGCTTTCCACACGCATCCCATGCGGGAGCGTGTCATATCCGGTATTAGACCCCGTTTCCAGGGCTTGTCCCAGAGTGCAGGGCAGATTGCCCACGTGTTACTCACCCGTTCGCCACTAATCCCCGGCCGAAACCGGTTCATCGTTCGACTTGCATGTGTTAAGCACGCCGCCAGCGTTCGTCCTGAGCCAGGATCAAACTCTCCGTGAATGCTTCCGGGATATCCCGGTCACACAGTCACGAGAGCGGAGCAGACCGGAGGAATAATCCAGTCCGCCCACAGCGTCCTCGCTGTGTATTTTTCCAAAGGAACCTCGTCCGAGATGGACGGGGTATCAACATATCTGGCGTTGACTTTTGGCACGCTGTTGAGTTCTCAAGGAACGGACGCTTCCTTTGAAACCGTTTCACCGGTCTCTCCGGGCGCTTCCCTTCGGTGTTTCCAACCTTACCAGATCCGTTTTCCGTTCCGTTTCCGGTTCGAATTCCGTTTCCGGCCCCCTGCTGGAGCGGGGTCTTTCGCGCCTTCCGGCGTGTCCGCTACTTTAGCCAATTTCCCGCTCAGCTCCTAATCGGAGCCCCGGGTCTTAATTTCGCGCAGCGAAATAGGACCCTGTTCGGGAGTTGTCGTTAGTGGTTGGTCGCTCCGGGGCTGCTGTGACTCGACCTTGCGATCGTGTCGACAGCGCTGCCCGTCTCAAGCGGCTCGGGCTACGTTAGGCGTCCCGTCCAGCAGAGTCAAGTTCCGACCTGACGGCGCGTCGCATTCCGGCGACGCGGGGTGTGCGCCCGGTAGGGGCTGACCGAGCGCTCGCCGTCGATCCAGAAGCGCCAGGGGTGAGTTGCGCCCTCGCCGCCCACACCGGTGCGCGGGCCGCTGAGGATCTGGTCGGGCCGGGCGGGGTGGCCGCTGAGTATGGAGAGCGGGCCATCGGCGCCCGCGCAGACATCGCTGCCGTCCAGCCGGCGGTCCACGCCCAGGGCCGTGGCCAGCCGGGCCGGGCCCTTGGCCAGCTCATGGTCGTTGCGCGCCTTCGGCCTGCGCTGATGGGCCCACTCATGGCCGTGCCGTACCTCGCCCGCGCGCAGCAGCACGCCGCTGGGGTGGCCCTCCGGTCCGCAGACCATGTTGAGGCAGTGCCACATGCCGTAGGTGAAGTAGACATACGCATGACCCGGGGGGCCGAACATCACGGCGTTGCGCTCGGTGCGGCCACGGTAGGCATGCGAGCCGGGGTCGGCCGGGCCCGCGTACGCCTCGACCTCGGTCAGGCGCAATTCGATCGGTCCGTCCGGGGTGCGCCGCACCAGGACGCGGCCCAGGAGGTCGGGCGCGACCTCGAGAACGGGTCGGTCGAAGAAGGCGCGGTCGAGGGGCTCGCGGTCAGGTCCTGCTGTCACGCGGCCCGAGCGTAGTGGAACAGATATGAACCGGTGGTTGGAGGCGGCCCCGGTCCGCTGGAAGGGTATGAGCTGCGGAACCGTCCACGGCTGTTTCGCGTTCCTAGGTGTCAACAGTGATCGAGTGCGATCAAGTCAAGACGCAGTCGCGTCCTTGAGAGGGAGAACATGGGCTTCAAGAAGCTGCTCGCGAGTCTGGGTGCCGGTGGCGCTTCGGTGGAGACGGTACTGACCGAGGAGAACGTCGTCCCGGGCGGCATTGTGCAGGGCGAGGTCCGGATCCAGGGCGGCTCGGTCGCGCAGCAGATCGAGGCGCTCTCGGTCGGCCTGCAGGCGCGGGTCGAGGTGGAGCGGGACGACCAGGAGTACAAGCAGAACGTGGAGTTCACCCGGCAGCAGCTGGGCGGTGCGTTTGAGGTGCAGCCGGGTGCGGTGCACGCGGTGCAGTTCGGCCTGGAGATCCCGTGGGAGACCCCGATCACCATGTTCCTGGGCCGGCACCTGACCGGTATGAACGTGGGGGTGACCACGGAGCTGGCGATCGCGCGCGCGGTGGACTCGGGCGATCTGGACCCGGTCAATGTGCATCCGCTCCCCGCCCAGCAGGCGATCCTGGACGCCTTCGGCTCGCTCGGCTTCCGGTTCAAGGGCGCCGACCTGGAGCAGGGGCACATCCGTGGGACCCGGCAGCGGCTGCCCTTCTACCAGGAGATCGAGTTCTACGCCCCGGAGCAGTACCGGGGGCTGAACCAGGTGGAGTTGTCCTTCGTCGCGGACGACCGCGAGATGGACGTGGTGCTGGAGATGGACAAGAAGCCGGGGCTGTTCACCGAGGGCAGTGACACCTACCGGTCGTTCACGATGAACCTGGCGACCTTCCAGGACACCGACTGGGCCGCGTATCTGAACCAGTGGCTCGCGCAGGTCGGCGGCAAGCGCAACTGGTTCTGAGGTTCTCCCCTCCCCGGGGCCGGACTTTCCGCGCGGGGCGTGCATCGACGGCAGGTCGGTGCACGCCCCGCGTCGTGTGTCGGCGTGTGGTGCGTCGTGCGTCGTGCGTCAGGGGCCGTCGTCGTAGCGCACCACCAGGGGCCGTCCCTGCGTCGCCCAGTACGCCTCCGCGTCGGCCAGGATGTCCGCCGCGATCGCGGCGGCGTCGGGGTCCGCGTCGCGGAAGGCGAGCCAGCCCTGGATGTCCAGCAGACAGCCGCTGGGCTCGCGGCCCTCGGCCCACCAGGACAGATCCGTGAGGGAGTCGGCAAGGGCGTCCCAGTTGCGCCCGTACCAGTCGGGAAAGCGCAGGTCCCGGGCACAGCGGTCGAGGAAGCCGTCCTTGTCCGTCACGCCGTCGAGGCGCAGGTGGAGGGCGAGGGTGGGGCCGGTCATGGGCGCCATGGTGCCAGCCCGCCGTCTGGCGGTCTCGTTAGGCTGGCCGCGCAGATGATCCACCGCAACCTCAGGAGGTTCTCGACGTGTCCGAGCAGAACCGGCCGCCGCTCCCCCATGACTTCCATCCGCCGGTGCCGTCGTTCACGGTGGTGAGCGACGATGTGCAATCGGGCGGCACGCTCAAGTCCGCCCAGGTGCAGGCGGAGGGGAACACCTCTCCGCAGCTCCGTTGGGAGGGATTCCCGGAGGGTACGAAGAGCTTCGCCGTCACCTGCTTCGACCCGGACGCGCCGACCGGCAGCGGTTTCTGGCACTGGGTGTTGTTCGACATCCCGGCCACGGTCACCGAGCTTCCGGTGGGTGCGGGCAGCGGCGGTTTCACGGGCCTGCCCGCGGGTGCCGTACAGGCGCGCAACGACTACGGGACCCGTGACTTCGGCGGGGCCGCGCCGCCCCCCGGGGACGGTCCGCACCGCTATGTGTTCACCGTCTACGCGGTGGACGCGGAGAAGCTGGGCCCGGACGCGGACGCCTCGCCCGCGGTGGTCGGCTTCAATCTTCGGTTCCACACGCTGGGGCGTGCCCAGTTGATCGGGGAGTACGAGGTGCCGGCCGCGGGCTGACGCGGCGAAATTGCGTTGTTCTCGGCCGGCCTCCCGGCCAGAGTTGATCCCGGTCCCGCCCATTCCAGGCGCGGGGCCGGGATACCGGGACGCGGGGGTGGTCGGGATGCGCGAGACGCTGGTTCTGAACGCGAGCTTCGAGCCGCTGGCGACGGTGACGCTGCGGCGCGCCGTGGTGCTGGTCCTCCAGGACAAGGCCGTCGTCGAACACGCCCACCCGGGGCTGCGGGTGCGGGCCGCGGACATCGATCTGCCGCTGCCACGGGTGATCCGGCTGTGCCGCTATGTGCGGGTGCCGTTCCGAAGACGTGCCCCGTGGTCGCGGCGCGGGGTGCTGGTCCGGGACCAGCACCGGTGCGGGTACTGCGGCCGCCGGGCGACGACCGTGGACCATGTGGTGCCGCGGTCGCGCGGGGGCGGGGACACCTGGCTGAATACGGTGGCCTCCTGTGCGGAGGACAACCACCGTAAGGCGGACCGGACTCCGGAGCAGGCGGGGATGCGGCTCCTCAAGGCGCCGTTCGAGCCGACGCCTTCGGATGCGCTGCTGCTGGCCCTGGGGGCGGCGGAGCGGGACGCTCTGCCGGAGTGGCTGGCGGTGCCGGCCTAGCCCCGGGTTCGTCCCGCAGGGGCCCGGCAGGGAGCGCCGGCGGGCCGCCCCAGGCGCTGGAGGGCCCGTCCCGCCGCCGTCCGTTCAGTCGATCGTGGGCTGTTCGCGGCGCGGGGCGGGGTCCTTACCGGTGGCGGCGGGGGTGCCGCCGCCATTTCCGCCGCCGCTCAGCGGGCCGAAGTTGCCCATGGCCCCGCCGAGGCCCTTGAGGGCGTCGCCGATCTCGCTGGGCACGATCCAGAGCTTGTTGGCGTCGCCCTCGGCGATCTTCGGCAGCATCTGGAGGTACTGGTAGGAGAGCAGCTTCTGGTCGGGGTCTCCGGCGTGGATGGACTCGAAGACCGTACGGATCGCCTGGGCCTCGCCCTCGGCGCGCAGCGCGGCGGCCTTGGACTCACCCTCGGCCCGCAGGATCGCGGACTGCTTCTCACCCTCGGCCCGCAGGATCTCGGACTGCCGGACACCTTCGGCCTGGAGGATCGCGGCGCGCTTGTCGCGGTCGGCGCGCATCTGCTTCTCCATCGAGTCCTGGATGGAGGTGGGCGGCTCGATGGCCTTGAGCTCGACGCGGTTGACGCGGATGCCCCACTTGCCGGTGGCCTCGTCGAGGACGCCGCGCAGCGCCGCGTTGATCTCCTCGCGGGAGGTCAGGGTGCGCTCGAGGTCCATGCCACCGATGATGTTCCGCAGGGTGGTGACGGTGAGTTGCTCGATCGCCTGGATGTAGCTGGCGACTTCGTAGGTGGCGGCGCGGGCGTCGGTCACCTGGTAGTAGATGACGGTGTCGATGTTCACGACCAGGTTGTCCTGGGTGATCACCGGCTGCGGAGGGAAAGGCACGACCTGTTCACGGAGGTCGACGCGGTTGCGGATCGAGTCGATGAACGGGACGACGATGTTGAGGCCCGCGTTGAGGGTGCGGGTGTAGCGCCCGAAGCGCTCCACGATGGCGGCGCTGGCCTGTGGGATGACCTGGATCGTCTTGATCAGTGCGATGAAGACCAGCACCACGAGGATGATCAGGACGATGATGATCGGTTCCACAGCGGCTCCCCGTGCCCTTCATGCGGTGATTCGGATGGTCGGGATGATCAAGTCTGTCGGTTCCCGAGGGTGGAGTCTGTCAGATCCATGGTCGACTCCGCAGCTCAACGCGGGCGCCCTCAACTCTTGGTAGGACACTCCCGGTACGGCGTCTACATGACGACGGCCGTCGCACCGTCGATCTCCACCACGTCGACCTGCTGCCCGGGTTCGTAGGCCTGGTCGGGGTCGAGCGAGCGCGCGGACCACACTTCGCCCGCGAGTTTGATGCGGCCGTCGCCACTGTCGTCGACGCGTGCGAGGACGACGGCCTGACGTCCCTTCAGCGCCTCGATGCCGCTGCGCAGCTCGGGTTGCTGACGGCGGCTGCGCACCGCCATCGGGCGGACGACCGCGACCAGCGCGACCGAGACGGCGCAGAAGACGACGACCTGGAGCACGATGCCGCCGCCGAGCGCGTCGGTGATGGCACCGGCCACGGCACCGACGGCGACCATCCCGAATTCGGGCATCGCGGTCAGTACGAGCGGGATACCCAGTCCTACGGCGGCGATCAGCCACCACACCCATGGATCCACATGGTCATGGTAGTTGTCGCCGGTCCCCGGGGACAGTGCGCGGATCACCTGCCGGTGGCACGGTGGGCGCAGGGGGCGGACATCAGGCCAGCGGAAGGCCCTGGGCGGTCCAGCGGTCGCCGTGGCGGTCGACGACCAGCGGGAGTCCGAAGCAGCGGGAGAGGTTACGGGAGGTCAGTTCGGTCTCGACCGGGCCCGCGGTGAGCACCTTGCCCTGGCGGATCATCAGAACATGGGTGAAGCCGGGGGGGATTTCCTCTACATGATGTGTCACCATGATCATCGACGGGGCGAGCGGGTCGCGGGCGAGCCGTCCGAGGCGGCGGACGAGGTCCTCGCGGCCGCCTAGGTCGAGTCCGGCCGCGGGCTCGTCGAGGAGCAGCAGCTCGGGGTCGGTCATCATGGCGCGGGCGATGAGCGTGCGCTTGCGCTCGCCCTCGGAGAGGGTACCGAACTTCCGGCCGAGGTACTCGGTCATGCCGAGGCGGTCGAGGAAGGCGCGGGCGCGGGTCTCGTCGACCGCGTCGTAGTCCTCCTGCCAGTGCGCCGTCATACCGTACGCGGCGGTGAGGACGGTCTGCAGGACGGTCTGGCGGCGCGGCAGCTTCTCGGCCATGGCGATGCCCGCCACGCCGATGCGCGGGCGCAGGTCGAAGACGTCGACGCGGCCGAGTTGCTCGCCGAGGATCCAGGCGTTCCCGGCGCTCGGGAAGAGGTAGCTCGAGGCGAGGTTGAGGAGGGTGGTCTTGCCGGCACCGTTGGGGCCGAGGATGACCCAGCGCTCGCCCTCTTTGATCGACCAGGAGACCTCGTCCACCAGAGCCCGCCCATCGCGGACCACCGATACGTCCAGCAGCTCCAGAACCTCGCTCATGAGCGCGTTGTCTCCCATTGCAGTCTCGAGTCGTGCGTGCGCCTGTGGGCGCAGCCCCCTGAGGAAAACCTACGCCACACGTTGTCGGTGCCAGTCCTTAGGCTGGTGCCATGCTCGATGAACCACGTTCAGGGCGCCTCGCAGCTTGGGGAAATGCCCTTATCGCCGGACTTGTCTCCCCGGACGAGGCGGCGCATCGCATCGCGGACGAGGACGCGTCGCACCGGGTGGCCGGGCTTCCGGGGGAGTCCGGGCCGGTGGGGCTCACGCTGGCGCTGGGGCGGCTGCGGGCGCTCGGGGCCAAGGGGTTGCGAGTGGCGCTGCCCATAGCGGGGCATCCCCTGGGGCTGAGCGGTCCGCCGGAGTTCAACGCCCAGGCGCTCGACGCGGGTGAGGCGGTGATCGCGACGGGCGCGGCGCTCGGCCTGGTGCCCGAGGTGTCGGCGGCCGGGCCCGAGGGCGATCAGCACATCGAGGTGGTGTGGCGGTGCCAGAGCGTGCGGGAGGCGCCGCCGGCCGATGTGCCGTCGCTGAGCGAGGCCGAGCGGGAGCTTGCCGAGGCGCTGCGGGAGGCCACGGAGGTGCTCTCACGGCTGAATGTGGCCGGAGCGGGCCCGGTGGCCGAGGCGGCCCTGGAGGCGTATCGGGCGCGGGCCGAGCGGGGGCGCGAGGTGCTGGCCCCGGGCTATCCGCCGCGGGCCATCCGGGTGCTGGAGCTGGCGCAGCGGGTGGGTGCGCTGGTGGACATCGCCTATATGGCGGGCGGGGACGGCCGGGAGCACGGCGGTGCGGTGAGTGCGTCGGAGATCACAGCGCGGGCCGAGGCGCTGCGGCCGGTGGAGCGCACCTCACGGCGGGCACAGGTGGCGGCGTACAACGCGTATGTGGAGGAGCGGGAGCGGGGCGGCCCCTGAGCTTCCCCGGAGGGTCTCCGGCCTTCCTCCCGGGGGACTTTGACCACCCCGGGGGTCTGACCATCCCCGGAGGTCCCTGAGCTTCCCTGGCGGTCTCTGGCTTTCCCGGGGGATGTCATGGGGCCGGCCCCGGAGGCGGGTGCCTCCGGGGCCGGTCGGTGGTGCGTCGTGTATCCGGCGAGGGCGGTCAGCCGCCGCAGGGGGTACCGAGCGCCGGGTTCATGGACCCGATGACCGAGACGGTGTTGCCACAGAAGTTCACGGGCACGTGGATGGGCGCCTGAATGTTGTTGCCGGAGACGACACCCGGGGACATCGTGGCCCCACCGTCGGCCCAGGGGCCCTGGGCGGTGGCGACACCGGCACCGGCGACGGCGAGTCCGCCGGCCGTGATGGTGATGGCAGCGAACCTCTTGATGTTCTTCACTTGGCAAGACCCTTCATTCATCAGCGCGTCACCGCGGCGGTCCGCCGCGGTACGCCGTGAAGAACGGCCCGACTGATGGCGAGTTGCGCTGTTCGAGTGATAGCCACCCGTTGGTGTGATTTCACGGAGAAACGCTGTTCATGCTCCAATCCCATGCCGTACGGCCCAAAGTGCGGCCTGGGTGCGGTCGGCGAGGTCCAATTTCATAAGAATGTTGGACACATGGGTCTTCACGGTCTTTTCGGACAGCACCAGCGCACGGGCGATCTCCCGGTTGGACCGGCCGTCCGCGATCAGCGCGAGCACCTCGCGCTCCCGCTCGGTGAGTGAGCCGCCGCGTCCCTGACCGCCGCCCTCATCCTGGGAGAGCAGCGCGAGGGCCACCTCGGGCTGGAGCAGTACATGCCCGGAGTGGACGGACCGGATGGCGCGGGCGAGCGCCTCGGGGTCCACGTCCTTGTAGACATAGCCCGCGGCGCCCGCGCGCAGGGCGGGGACCACGGTGCGCTTCTCGGTGAAGCTGGTCACGATCAGCACCCGGGCGGGGTTGTCGAGGCCGCGCAGGGTGCGCAGCGCCTCGATGCCGTCGAGGCCGGGCATCTTCACGTCCATGAGGACGACGTCGGGGCGCAGCTCCTCGGCGCGGGCGACGCCCTCCTCGCCGTCCGACGCCTCGCCGACCACCTCGATGTCGTCCTGGACCTGGAGAAAGGTCCGCAGCCCGCGCCGCACCACCTGGTGGTCGTCGACGAGCAGCACCCGAATCCGTCCGGGGTCAGCCACCGGGCACCTCCATCTCGATCACGGCGCCCTTGCCGGGCGCCGACTCCACGGTCAGAGCGCCGCCGACGCCGCCGGCCCGGTCCCGCATCGACACCAGCCCGAGGTGACGCCCGGCGCGCCGTACGGCCGAGGGGTCGAATCCCCTGCCGTCGTCGGCGACGCGGAGCCGGGCGCCCTGGCCGTGCCGGGTGAGGGTGACGTCGACCTGTCGCGCGTCTGCGTGGCGCAGCGCGTTGTGCAGGGCCTCCTGGGCCACCCGCAGCACCGCCCCCTCCTGGGCGGCGGGCAGCGCCCGCACGCCGTGGCAGGCGAAGGTGACCTGGGCGGAGTGGGCCCGGTCGAGTACCTGCACCTGCGTCCTCAGGGTCGCCACGAGGCCGTCCTCGTCGAGCGCGGCGGGGCGCAGCTCCACGACGGCGGAGCGCAGCTCGTCGGTGGCCTCGGCGGCGAGAAGGGCGATCTGCTGAAGCTCCTCCTTGGCGCGGCCGGGGTCGCGGTCCACCAGGGCCGTGGCCGCCTGGGCGGTCAGCCGCAGCGAGAAGAGCTTCTGGGAGACGGCGTCGTGCAGCTCATGGGCGAGCCTGGCCCGCTCCCCGGCGATGGTGAGCTCGCGGCTGCGCTCGTAGAGCCGGGCGTTGGTCAGGGCGATGGCGGCGTGCTGGGCCAGGATGGACAGCAGCTCCTCGTCCTCGGCGGTGAAACCGCAGCCGCCCTCGGGCTTGGGGCATCGTTTGTTGGCGAGGAATACCGCGCCGAGAACTTCATCGCCATCGGCAATGGGAAGACCCAAGAAATCCGACATTTCCGGATGAGCTGACGGCCATCCCTCAAAACGGACATCTCGTCGCACATCGGCGAGTCGCTGTGGGGTGGCGTCCTTGAGCATGGCGGCGAGAATGCCGTGCTGCCGGGGCAGCGGCCCGATGGCCTTCCACTGCTCGTCACTCACCCCATCTACTACGAACTGGGCGAAACCTCCGTGATCATCGGAGACCCCCAGAGCGGCATACTCCGCATCGAGCAGCTCACGGGCGGACACAACGATGGTCTTTAGGACATCACGGACTTCCAGATGTCGGCTCATGGCGAGCAGCGCACCACTCACCCGGCTCAGCCCGGCCCCGGGTCCACCGCCCCGTCCTGTCGTCATGGCCATTACCGTACCGACCCGCCATCCGGCGGGTATATCGGCCGGTCGGCGGCCACCTGATAAGACCTGAGCCCTAGGTCGAACGGCGCACACATGACCCCCAAAGGGGCTGCTGCAGGGGTGGAAAAAACAAACACCCTGAGCATTTGCGTGGGCACAGCGCGCAATATGAGAAGCTCCGCGATGTGAGCCCGGACACACGACCTAAATCACTTACGAACGTGCTTAGTGGACGTTTCATAGGCGACTGAGCGGGGATGACAGCCGTTCGCGTGGGCATGAGCGGCCTACTTATCCACTAAGCAGCATCGTATGTCACGCCTTTGCGGCAGCTTTTTGCGGCAGCTAAGAATTTCCCCCAGTCGCACGGCGCCGTAGATCCAGGAACGGCGCTCTGAGCGCCGATATGGCCTGCGACTCAAGCGATTGGAAGAGGTCTACTCCGCCATGCCCCTGCCCAACATCCCCGGCTACGCCCGTCTCAACAAGACGCACAAGTACTCCGCCGCCGGTATCGCTGCCGCCAGTGCGGCCGCCATAGCCTTCGCGGTCGTCCCCGGTGGCCACGCCGACGCCAAGACGACGGCCCAGGACCTGCCGAACAAGCCGGTCGCCCTCACGTCCCAGAAGGCCGACGCCCGGGCCCACCACGAGGCCCTGGTCAAGCAGTCCGCGCTCGCCGACAAGCAGGCCAAGCAAGAGGCCGCCGAGAAGAAGGCCGCGGCGGAGGCCGCGAAGAAGAAGGCGGCGGAAGAGGCCGCCCAGAAGAAGGCCGCCGAGGCCAGGGCCGCCAAGGAGCACGCCGTCAAGCAGGCCGCGAGCCGCTCCGCCACGCGTATCGAGACGGTCGCCGCCACCACGAAGACCTACCCGGACAACCTCGACGGCTGGATCCGGGAATCCCTCGACATCATGAAGCAGAAGGGCATCCCCGGCTCCTACGAGGGCATTCGCCGCAACATCATCCGGGAGTCCGGCGGCAACCCGCGCGCCATCAACCTGTACGACATCAACGCCCAGAACGGCGTGCCCTCCAAGGGCCTGCTCCAGGTGATAGCCCCGACCTTCAAGACGTACCACGTCGACGGCACCTCCTGGGACGCCTACGACCCGGTCGCGAACATCACCGCCGCCTGCAACTACGCGGCCGCGCGGTACGGCTCGATGGACAATGTGAACGGCGCGTACTGAGCCTGAACGGACCGTCCAGAACCCGGCGTTCCGACGCCGAAGGGCGACGGCACCCCCTGTGTGCGAGGGGTGCCGCCGCCCTTGTGCGTGACGGTGATGACGGCCGCTTGCGCATGACCTCCGGGGGCTGCGGCTACTTGCGCATGACCTCCGGCTCATGGCGGCGCAGCAGCCGCGCGACCACGAAGCCGCACGCGATGCCGAGGACGATCAGCGCGATCATGTCGATGCCCCACTGAGTCGTGGTGTGCTCCCACAGCGGGTCGGTGTCCAGGGGCTTCTTGCTGTCCCACGGCGCCATCATGTGGCCGACGCCCGGGCCCAGGTCCAGCGTGGCACCGGCCGCGCCGACCGCCCAGCGGGACGGCATCAGCCAGGCGAACTGCTCCACACCGAGCGATCCGTAGATCTTGAACAGCACGCCGGTGAAGACGACCTGGATGATCGCGAACATGACCAGCAGCGGCATGGTCTTCTCGGCGGTCTTCACCAGAGACGAGATGACCAGGCCGACCATCATCGAGGTGAAGCCGATCGCGATGACGGCCAGGCAGAGCTCGGCGGCCGGCGGCATCAGCAGGCCCTCCGCGGGCATCTTGCGCGTCGAGAGACCGATGGCGGAGATGATGACGCCCTGGCAGGCGGTGATCACACCGAGCACGATCACCTTGGACATCAGATACGCGGAGCGGGACAGGCCGACCGCCCGTTCCCGTTCGTAGATGACCCGTTCCTTGATCAATTCTCGTACGGAGTTGGCCGCGCCGGTGAAGCACATGCCGACTACGAGGATCAGCAGAACCGTCCCGGCAGCCTGGTTGAAACTGCCCTTCGGGGCAAGCTGAAGGCCGAACTTCGCCGGGATGACAACGCTCACCGAGCCCAGCACGGCGGGCAGGATCACCATCAGCCCCATGAAGCCCTTGTCGGAGCCGATCACCGACAGATAGCGACGGATCAGCGTCCACAGTTGCGATCCCCAGCTCTGCGGCTTCTGCATCCGGGTCGGCGGGGCCTGGACATGGACGGACTGCGGGGCGACGGAGTCGAGGTCCGCCGCGTACATCTGGTAGTGCTGCGAACCGCGCCAGCGGCCCGCCCAGTCGTAGTCGCGGTAGTTCTCGAACGACGAGAAGACATCCGCCCAGCTGTCGTAGCCGAAGAAGTTGAGCGCCTCGTCCGGCGGGCCGAAGTAGGCCACCGAGCCACCCGGGGCCATCACCAGGAGCTTGTCGCACAGCGCCAGTTCGGCGACCGAGTGGGTGACCACCAGCACGGTGCGGCCGTCGTCGGCGAGACCGCGCAGCAACTGCATGACATCGCGGTCCATGCCCGGGTCGAGACCGGAGGTCGGCTCGTCCAGGAAGATCAGCGACGGCTTGGTGAGCAGCTCCAGCGCTACGGAGACCCGCTTGCGCTGACCGCCGGAGAGGGCGGTGACCTTCTTCTCCCGGTGGATGTCCAGCTTGAGCTCGCGCAGCACCTCGTCGATCCGGGCCTCGCGCTCGGCCTCGGCGGTGTCACCGGGGAAGCGGAGCTTGGCGGCGTAGCGCAGGGCCTTCTGGACGGTCAGCTCCTTGTGCAGGATGTCGTCCTGGGGCACCAGACCGATGCGCTGGCGCAGCTCGGCGAAGTGCTTGTAGAGGTTCCGGTTGTCGTAGAGGACATCGCCCTGGTTGGCCGGGCGGTAGCCGGTGAGCGCCTTCAGCAGCGTGGACTTACCGGAGCCGGACGGGCCGATGACCGCGACCAGGGACTTCTCCGGGACGCCGAAGGAAACGTCCTTGAGGATCTGCTTGCCACCGTCGACCGTCACCGTCAGATGGCGGGCCGAGAAGGAGACCTCACCGGTGTCGACGAACTCCTCGAGGCGGTCGCCGACCAGCCGGAAGGTGGAGTGACCGACGCCAACGGTGTCGGTGGGGCCGATGATCTGCTGCCGCACCGGCTGACCGTTGACATAGGTGCCGTTGTGGCTGCCGAGGTCGCGTATCTCGAAACGGCCGTCGGGCAGCGCCCGGAACTCGGCGTGGTGGCGCGAGACCTGCAGGTCGGAGACGACCAGCTCGTTCTCCAGCGCACGACCGATGCGCATCACCCGGCCGGCGGCCAACTGATGGAAGGTGGTCGGGCTGCGGTCGCCCTGGGCGGGCGCGCCGCCGGCCGGGCCGGAGGAGCCGGTGCCGGGGCCGTTCTGCGCGAGGTTGTTCTGCGGGGCCTGGGGCTGCTGCTGCGGGATGAACGGCTGCTGCTGGTGCGGGGCCTGGGGCTGCTGCTGGGGCTGCGGCCAGCCTTGGGGCTGCGGCGCGCCCTGCTGGGGCCCGCCCTGCTGCGGTCCGCCCTGCTGCGGTCCGCCCTGCTGCGGCCAGCCGGGGCCGGGCTGCTGCTGCGGCTGCTGGGCGGGAGCCTGCTGGCCCTGCTGGGGCATGCCCATCGCCGCCTGCTGGCCGTACGCGCCCGCGGCGCCCATCGAGGCGCCACCGCCGGAGACGCTGAGCCGAGGGCCGTCGGTGGCATTGCCGAGATGGACGGCCGAACCAGGGCCGATTTCCACCTGTTGGATTCTCCGGCCCTGCACATAGGTGCCGTTGGTGGAGCCCTGATCCTCGATGACCCAACTGCGCCCACCCCAGCGCACCGTGGCATGCCGCCAGGAGACCCTGGCGTCGTCCAGCACCATGTCGCCCTGTGGGTCACGCCCCAGGCTGTACGACCTGGACGGATCAAGTGTCCAGGTCTGTCCGTTCAATTCCAGTACGAGTTCCGGCACTCCATGCCCCACTAATTGTCCCCCGAGTTACCCCCCTGACAGGGAGTCTAGGGATGGCGAACATCCTGAGGAACTATTTCAGGCTCAGTCCCTTCACCGGAAGTCGGGCTTTGACAAGACCACAACCCGGGCGTCATTGACTCATCCGAAAGGCCCTCGGAAAGTGGTAAGCACTGACGGATAGTGCGGATCATGGTTAATCCGGGCAACTCGCGACGATCGGGAGTCGGCGATATGAGCGCGAGCGGTGGCGGACGAGTGCCCTGGGGGGCCGCGCTGCTCGCCGCTATCGCGACCGTGAGCTGGGCGTTTCTGGCCATGGTGGGGATCGCCGCGCTCGGTCTGCATCTGATCGGCGCCGACCGTGCGGGCGCGCTCGGGCCGATGACCGCCGCGGTGACGGTGCTGGCGGTCGGCGGTTCCGTCATCCCGTCCGGCGATGTGGGCGTCTTCGGGCTGGAGGGTGCCCAGGCCCACGCCGCCATCGATATCGCGCCACTCGGGGTGAGCCTGGCCGGTGCGCTGCTGCTGGGGTGGCTGTTCGTACGGTCACTGCGGGCCGCGGGGGCGGTGATCGGCCGGGCCGAACTCGCCGTGCGCGCGGGCCTCGTGGCCGCGCTCTTCCTGCTGCTGCTCGCCGGGCTGACCTGGGTGGGCAACGATACGGTCACGATCGACGGCGCCACGCTCGTCCTGCCCGGCCTCGGCAGACAGCGCACCGAGCACGATCTGCTGAGCCGGCTCCCCGAGCAGCTCGGCGATATCGCGGACATCGGCGCCGGGCTGCTGCCGGACCGGCTGGCCGAGCTCGTCGACGCCAAGGCGTCCGTCGGCTTCACCGTGGCGGCCGGCCGCTCGGTGCTCGGCGGCGCGGTGTGGGTCGTCGCCGTCCTGCTGATCGCGCTGCCGGCCACGCGCCGTACCCCGCTGCCGCCCGGCGGGCAGGCGCTGCACCGCACCGTCCGGCCGGCGGTGTCCGCGCTGTGCGGGGTGCTGGTGCTCGCGGTCGGCGCGGGTCTGGTGGCCGGGATCTACGCGGCGGTCGGGGATGACCATCCGGGGCTGGTGCTCGGGTCGGCGCTGCTCGGCGCGCCCAACGGGGTGTGGATCGGCGTACCGCTCGGGCTGTTCATTCCCTGGTACGGCAGGGCGAGCGGCGCGCTGAGGGAGGTGCTGCCCGACCCCGTGGACGATCTGCTCGCCGGGCCGGGCGGGGAGCCGCTCACGGTGGGGCGGCTGGCCGAGCTCGACGGCCGGGTCTGGCTGCTGGTGGTCGCCAGTGTGCTGCTGATGCTCGCCGCCGGGGTGCTCACCGCGGCCCGTACGCCCGTGGGGAGCTCCCGGCCGTTCGCCTTCGCGGGGTGGTGTGCGCTGCGGCTGGGCGTGGTGACCGCGCTCGCGCTGCCACTGCTGGTGTGGCTGACCCGGGTCTCGGCGGGCGCGAGCCTGTCCGTGCTCGGCTTCGACACCTTCGGGGCGGGGCTCGAGCTGTACGGAAACGCGCCGCTCGCGTGTGCGCTGGGTGCGGGGTGGGGCGCGGCGGCGGGGGCCGCCGGGGCGCTCGCGGCATGGGCCACGGGCGCGGCGGGCCGCCGGGCCGCGGCGCTCGCACGGCGGGACGAGGGGGCGGCCGGGACGCGGCGGGACGACGGGGGCGGGGGCGACGGGGACGGGAGGCCCGAAGGGTACGAGGGCGGACGTGGCGCATGAAGCCGCCGATCACGCGAGGGGTGAC
The DNA here is from genome assembly GCF_000147815.2 of Streptomyces violaceusniger Tu 4113. Taxonomy (NCBI): domain Bacteria; kingdom Bacillati; phylum Actinomycetota; class Actinomycetes; order Kitasatosporales; family Streptomycetaceae; genus Streptomyces; species Streptomyces violaceusniger. The sequence goes on from NC_015957.1 coordinate 7,900,624, forward strand.
GCCGCGGCGACCGGGACATGAACGTTCCGCCTCAGGCGGCCGTCCACGGTGCGGGCTGCCGCGCGCACTGCGGGAAGGGCCGGATACGGTGGGAAGACCATGAGCACATCGCGGATCCCCCCTGTCACCGTCGTCCCGGACGACGACGATGCCCCCACCCTCCTTGTCAAGATCTTCGGCAAGGACCGCCCCGGTATCACCGCCGGGCTCTGCGACACTCTCGCCGCCTACGGCGTGCACATAGTGGACATAGAGCAGGTCGTCACCCGGGGCCGCATCGTGCTGTGCGTCCTGGTCACGGCTCCGACGGCCGACGGCGCTGAAGGTGATCTGCGGGCCACCGTGCATAGCTGGGCGGAGTCGATGCGGCTCCAGGCCGAGATCATCTCCGGCCGGGGCGACAACCGGCCGCGTGGCACCGGCCGGTCGCATGTCACCATGCTGGGCAATCCGCTGACCGCCGAGTCGACCGCCGCCATCGCCTCCCGGATCACCGGCACCGGCGGCAACATCGACCGGATCTTCCGGCTGGCGAAGTATCCGGTGACGGCCGTGGAGTTCGAGGTGTCCGGCGCCGAGACGGAGCCGCTGCGCACCGCGCTGGCCATCGAGGCCGCCGATATCGGCGTCGATGTGGCCGTGGTGGCGTCGGGGCTGCAGCGCCGGGCCCAGCGCCTGGTGGTCATGGACGTGGACTCCACTCTGATCCAGGACGAGGTGATCGAGCTCTTCGCCGCGCATGCGGGCTGTGAGGACGAGGTCGCCGAGGTCACGGCGCGGGCGATGCGCGGTGAGCTGGACTTCGAGCAGTCGCTGCACGCGCGGGTCGCGCTGCTGGCGGGGATCGACGAGTCCGTGGTGGAGAAGGTCCGCGCCGAGGTCCGGCTCACGCCGGGCGCCCGTACGCTGATCCGCACCCTGAAGCGTCTCGGCTATCAGGTGGGCGTGGTCTCCGGTGGCTTTACGCAGGTCACCGACGATCTCAAGGAGCGGCTGGGGCTGGACTTCGCCTCCGCCAACACCCTGGAGGTCGTGGACGGCAAGCTGACCGGCCGGGTGGTCGGCGAGGTGGTGGACCGGGCGGGCAAGGCCCGGCTGCTGCGGCGCTTCGCGGCGGAGGCGGGGGTGCCGTTGGTGCAGACCGTCGCGATCGGCGACGGGGCCAACGACCTGGACATGCTGAACGCGGCCGGGCTGGGCGTCGCCTTCAACGCCAAGCCGGTGGTCCGGGAGGCCGCGCACACCGCCGTGAACGTGCCGTTCCTCGACACGGTGCTGTATCTGCTGGGCGTGACCCGCGAAGAGGTCGAGGCGGCGGACGCGCACGTGGACTGACGGCCCCAGGGCTGACGGGCCCCGGCCCGGAACGCGCACCGGCCCCCACTCCCCGTACGACGACGGCGGAGCGGGGGCCGGTGCGCTGAGATCACGCCCGGGGGATCACCCGGGAATCGGGCATCACTCGTGGGGCGCCCAGAAGCCGGCGAGGCGCCCGCAGCCGATCTCGACCGACTTCCACGAGCCGCTGAAGGTCACGACGGCGAACGCGGAGGTGGGGAAGGCACCACGCTCCATACGCTCCCTGGCGCCCTCGTCGGCCTCGCCCGCCAGCGCGTCGGCGAGGCCGTGCATCCCGGGGTTGTGGCCGACGACCAGCAGATCGGTGACGTCGTCCGCGGTCTCATTGATCACCTCGATGAGCTGACCGACCGGGGCGTCGTACAGCCGCTCCTCATAGACGGTCTTGGGGCGGTGCGGCAGCTCGTGGACCACTAGCTTCCAGGTCTCACGGGTGCGCAGCGCGGTGGAGCAGAGGGTGAGTTCGGGGGTGAGACCGGCCTCCGCGATCCGGCGCCCGGCGAGCGGGGCGTCATTGCGGCCACGCTCCGCGAGCGGGCGCTCATGGTCGGCCACCTGGGGCCAGTCGGCCTTGGCGTGTCGAAGGAGGACAATCCTGCGGGGCACATCGACGCTCATGCGTCCCAGCTTCGCATGAATCGGTGCACGAGGCGCAGGGTGTTGGAACGACCTCGTCAAACGTGAGCACACACGCGATATGGCGGACACGGGTGATCACCACCGCCTATCGGTGGTCACGGTGCCGCGTCCCCGAAGGTCCGGTGCAGCAACTCCACGACCTGCGAGACCGGTCCGGAGACGCCGCTCTCGGCATGGGCGTCGGTGGGCCCGGTGAGCAGGAGCAGCAGCGCCGCGAAGGCCACGGTCGGGAGAACGACGGCCCACCACGGCAGCCGGACGTCCATGCCGCTGTCCACCGGGTGTGCGGGCCGGGTACGTGTGCGGGCGGACATGGGATCGCCTCCGGGTCGCCGAACGTGTCGATGGTTCGACGGTACGGAGCGGGCGGGGCGGCTCCCATCCGGTGAGCCACCCACTTACCCCTGAGCCCAGCCCCCTAGGGGATGGTGGGGCCTGCCCCACCATCCGGTCCCCCGCCCGGGGTCAGGGCGAGGCGAGGGTGGCGATCACGCCGACGACCACGGTGATGCCCAGCATCACGCCGAGGATGATGAGGAGCTTCTTCTGGCCGTCCGGGGGGTTCTCATCGAGCACTGGCATGGCACCAGTCTCCCATCCGGCGAACGCGACCCCGATCAGCCCCCGTACGCGACACGGATCAGCCCTCGTACGCGACCCCGATCAGCCCCCGTACGCGACACGGATCAGCCCTCGTCCTCGACCTCGATCAGCCCTCGTCCTCAAGAGTGCGGTCGCGTCCGGCCAGCACGCCCGCGATGATCTGCGGCACCATGAACCCGGCCATCAGCGCGATGGGCTGTCCCCAGCCGCCGCTGTGCTGGTAGAGCACGCCGACCAGCAGCGGGCCCGGGATGGACAGCAGATAGCCGACGGACTGCGCGAAGGCCGACAGCCGGACCACGCCCGCGTGGGTCCTCGTCCGCATGCCGATCATGGTGAGGGCGAGCGGGAAGGCGCAGTTGGCGATGCCGAGCAGCAGGGCCCAGGCCCAGGCGCCACCGGCCGGGGCCAGCCACAGCCCGGCGTAACCGGTGAGGCCGAAGACGCCGAGGATGACGACCAGGACGCCCTGGTGCCGCAGCCGGGCGGCGATCCGTGGCAGGACGAAGGCGAGCGGCACACCCATCGCCATCATCACGGCCAGCAGCAATCCGGAGGTGGAGGCGGAGACCCCCGCGTCCCGGAAGATCTGCGGCATCCAGCCCATGGAGATGTACGCGGCGGTGGCCTGGAAGCCGAAGAAGACGGCCATCGCCCAGGCGAGGGGGCTGCGGGTGATGCGGAACGCGGGCCCGTCGGCCGGGGCGGCGGTCTCGGCCGCGGCGACGCTCTCGGCCGTGGCCGGTGCGTCCACGTCCGTACGGCCCGCCTCGCTGCCGGTCGCCTCGGTACGAGTCGCCTCGGCGCCGTCCGCCCGCGAACCGCTCGTACGGTCGCGGGCGAGGAACAGCCACGCCACCAGCGCCACCGCGGCGAGCAGCGCCCACACCCCGAGCCCGGTCCGCCAGGAGCCGCCCAGTGCAGCGGTCATCGGCACGGTGACCGCCGCGGAGGCGGCCGTGCCCAGCGACAGGCCCATCGAGTACAGCCCGGTCATCGAACCGACCCGGTCCGGGAACCAGCGCTTGACGATCACCGGCATCAGGACGTTGCTCACCGCGATCCCGGCCAGGGCGAGCGCGCTGGCCGCCAGGAACGCCACGGTCCCGCCGGCCAGGGGGCGCAGCAGCAGACCGGCGGCGATGGCGGCGAGCCCGGCGCAGACGATGGCCACCGGCCCCCAGCGCCGGGCCAGCCGGGGTGCGGTGAACCCGAAGAGCGCGAAACACGCCGCGGGCACGGAGGTGAGCACTCCGGCGACGGTGCCGCTCATCCCGAGGTCGGCGCGGACCTCTTCGAGCAGCGGACCGAGGCTGGTGACGGCGGGGCGGAGATTGAGCGCGGCGAGAATGAGCCCTGCCGCCATGACGCGGCCTCGCCAGGGTGAGGCGGCGCGGCGCGGTCCTCCCGGTTCCGCCGGGCGGGGCGCGGAGTCGGCGGTGTCGAGCGTCGCGAGATCGTCAGACGGGGGCGTGTGCATGCCGACCATCATAGAATGATGGGATGAATGCCCGTCCAGTGGTGAGCGACCGCCCGGTAACGGCCTGACGGCATCATGGAAGGGCCCGTTCGACCCGTTCGCTCGCCTCGGGCCACATCCGCCTCATGCACAGGAGAGTCATGCCGCTGACCTCGCCCCGGCGTTCCGCCCTCGCCGACCAGGTGATCGCCCAGCTGCGCGCCCAGATCACCTCGGGCGAATGGCCGGTGGGCTCGCGGATCCCCACCGAGCCCGAGCTGGTCGAGCAACTGGGGGTCGCGCGCAACACCGTGCGGGAGGCCGTACGCGCCCTCGCGCACAACGGGCTGCTGGACATCCGCCAGGGCTCGGGCACCTATGTGCTGGCGACCAGCGAACTGGCCGGGGTGATGCACCGCCGCTTCGCCGCCGCCGACCCCCGTCATGTGGCCGAGCTGCGCAGCGCCCTGGAGACCAAGGCCGCCCAGCTCGCCGCGGAGCGCCGCACCGAACAGGACCTCAAGCAACTGGACGCACAGCTCGACCGGCGCGAGCGGGCCTGGGAGGCGGGCGACCCGGACGCGTTCGTCGAGGCGGACGCCACCTTGCACATGGCGGTCGTCGCCGCGTCGCACAACGATGTGCTGGCGGAGCTGTACGCGGATCTGGGCGCGGTCGTACGGGACTTCCTGCGCGCGGACGTGGACAGCGGGATGGGCCCGGACACGTATGTGGACCACGGACGGCTGGTGGAGGCGATCCGGGAGGGCGACGGGGAGCGAGCGGCGACCGAGGCCAGCACCCACCCGTTCGGCTGCCGTTTCCGCGCGCGCTGAGCGACCGGCGCGCGCTGAACGACCGGCGCGCGCTGAACGATCCGCGGGCACTGAACGATCCGCGGGCACTGAGCGACCGACGAGCACTGAGCGACCGGCGGCCGACCGAACGCGGGCGGCAGCCTTCGGGCGCGCGGCTTCAGCGCTCAGCGTGGTGGCTCACCCAGGCCTTCCGTATCTCCTTCCAGCAGCGCTCGGCGAGGTCCACGCGCTGGGCCGGGCCGACCTCCACCGGGCGGGCGTCCATGTCCGGGTCCCACCAGCGGGCGCATTCGACATGCAGTTGCACCCGGTCCACGCGGGGGTTGGGGTTGAAGCAACTGGCCGTGGCGTGCGAGCCGCGGACCGAGGTGCTGCAGGCGGCCTGGCGCTTCCGGGGCCGTTCCTGCGCGGCGGAGCTGGAGGCGGCGATGACCAGACCCACCGTGGCGACGAGCAGCAGCGCGGCCGCGACACGGCGGGTCGTAGGCATGCGTGACCTCCTCGGCCGTGCCGCTGGCGCCGGCGCTCGGTGAGTCGGTTCGTCGTATGACTCCACAGTGCGCGTGCCCACCACCCGGACGCGCGTCCTGCTCCCCCGAACGGGTGAACGCGCACGCGGAACGGCCGCCGCCCCGGACCCCCGGTTCACGGGGGCGGGACGGCGGCCGTCGCGCGGAAACGCCGTGGGCTCAGGCACCCATCATGTGCACACCGCCGTCGACATGCACGATCTCGCCCGTGGTGCGCGGGAACCAGTCGGACAGCAGAGCGACGACGCCGCGGCCGGCCGGCTCCGGGTCGGTCAGGTCCCAGCCGATCGGGGCCCGGTGGTTCCACACGTCCGCGAGCTCCTCGAAGCCGGGGATCGACTTCGCGGCCATGGACTTGATCGGCCCGGCGGAGACCAGGTTGCAGCGCACGTTCTTCTCGCCGAGGTCGCGGGCGAGGTAGCGGCTGGTGGACTCCAGCGCGGCCTTGGCCACGCCCATCCAGTCGTACTTCGGCCAGGCGAACTGGGCGTCGAAGGTCAGGCCGACGATCGAGCCGCCGCGCGGCATCAGCGGCAGGCACGCCATGGTGAGCGCCTTGAGGGAGTAGGCCGAGACGTGCACGGCCGTGCCGACGTCCTCCCAGCTTCCCTCGAGGAAGTTGAACGCGCCCTGCGGGCCGAAGGCGATGGAGTGCACCACACCGTCGAGGTCGACACCCTCGCCCAGGTGCTCACGCACCTTGCCGGCCAGGCCGTCGAGCTGCTCCTGGTTCTGCACGTCCAGCTCGATGACCGGGGCCGGCTTGGGCAGCCGCTTGGCGATCCGCTCGACGAGGGAGACCCGGCCGAAGCCGGTGAGGATGACCTCGGCGCCCTCCTCCTGGGCCAGCTTGGCGGCGTGGAAGGCGATGGACGCCTCGGTGATGACGCCTGTGACCAGGATGCGCTTACCAGCGAGAATTCCACTCATGACGTTCAGTGACCCATGCCCAATCCGCCGTCGACAGGGATGACGGCTCCAGTGATGTACGCGGCCTCGTCGGAGGCCAGGAAGCGGACCGAGGCGGCGATCTCCTCGGGCTGCGCGTAACGCGCGAGCGGTACCTGCTTCACGATGTTCTCGCGCTGGTCGTCGTTGAGCGCGCGCGTCATGTCCGTGTCGACGAAACCGGGCGCGACCACATTGACGGTGATGTTGCGCGAGCCCAGCTCACGGGCGAGGGATCGGGCGAAGCCCACCAGGCCCGCCTTGGACGCGGCATAGTTCGCCTGACCGGCCGAACCCATCAGCCCGACGACCGACGAGATCAGCACCACGCGCCCCTTACGGGCCCGCAGCATCCCGCGGTTGGCCCGCTTGACCACGCGGAACGTGCCGGTGAGGTTGGTCTCGAGGACGGTGGCGAAGTCCTCCTCGGACATCCGCATCAGCAGTTGGTCGCGGGTGACCCCGGCGTTGGCCACCAGGACCTCGACCGCGCCGTGCTTCTCCTCGATCTCCTTGTACGCCTGCTCCACCTGCTCCGGCTCGGTGATGTCGCACTTGACCGCGAGCAAGTCGGCCGGCGGCTCGCCGGACCGGTAGGTGATGGCGACCTTGTCGCCAGCATCGGCGAAGGCACGGGCGATGGCGAGGCCGATGCCGCGGTTGCCTCCGGTGACGAGAACCGAGCGGCTCAAGGGACCACCTTCTCTTGTCGATCTCTGTCGACGGCTGTCGATGTCTGTCGGCGTCCGTCGATATGACGTGCCGGGACGAGGCACAGCGCGCGCCGACTCCTACCCCCGCAAACTATCGGTCCAAGGCGCCCGAGGAGGAATCGGGCGCCCACAGGGGCGTGTGTCCCTCCCTGTCGACTTCCTACAGAAACGCCGTGGCCGCGGGCCCTCGGGGCGCGTCACCCCCGGACCGGCCACCCCGGGTCCGCCGGGGTGGCCGGAGCCCTGGGGCTACTGGGCGGCGGGGGCGGTCCATGACCGGCGGGCCCAGGTCTCCAGGGTGGTCAGCTCGGGGTGCTGAGCGCGCAGGGCGGGGATGTCCGCCCGGTAGCCGTGGTCGTTGAACCAGGCGAACATGGCGCCCATCTCGGAGCCGACCTGCCGCAGCCGATCGAGATCCTGCTCCTGGAAGCGGGTGGGGATGCCCGAGACCTTCTCGAACACCTCGGCGATCTGCGGACCCGTGAGCTCCTCGGAGGCCAGCTCGAGCTGGCTGCCGACGTACTCCTCGGGGTTGTCGAAGGCGTCGGCGGCGAACAGGCCGATGTCCTCGGGGGCGATCATCTGCAGCGCCGTCCCGGGCTTCAGGGCCAGGCTGACCACGAGCCCGTCCGCGTCGCGGACGGGGCCCATGAAGGCGAAATTGTTGATGAAGTAGGTCGGGCGCAGCATGGTCGCGGGCAGCCCGAGGCCGACGATGTGCTTCTCGATACGGGCCTTGCTGTCGAAGTGCGGCACTCCGGAGTCGCGCTCGGCGCCGCCGACCGAGCCGTAGACGAGGTGTTCCACCTCGGCCCGTGCCGCGGCCTCGGCGACCGTACGGCCCTGCCGCTCCTCGGCCTCGATCCCGCCGGGACCCATGAAGGTCTGCACGCTGTAGACCCCGTACACACCGCTGAACGCGGCGTCCAGGGAACGCCGGTCGTCGAGGTCGCCCGAGACGACCTCGGCGCCCGCCGCGGCCAGCTCCTGTGCCTTCGCCGAGCGCGGGTCGCGGGTCAGCCCGCGCACCGAGTGGCCCCGGCGGAGCAGCTCGCGGGCGACGGAGCCGCCCTGGTTGCCGGTCGCGCCCAGGACCAGAATGGTCCGCTTGTCGTGGTGGGTGGTCATGTTCTCGCTCCTCTTTCGCGGTTCAGCTGTTCGTATGCGGTCAGGTATGCGGACGGGGATCGCGGCTCAGCCGAGGGCGGGGTAGTCGGTGTAGCCGCGGTGGTCGCCGCCGAAGTAGGTGGCGCGTTCGGGGGTGTTGAACGGGCCGTCGGCGGCGAGGCGGGCCGGAAGGTCGGGGTTGGCCAGGAACATCGCGCCGAAGGCGAGCAGGTCCGCCGTACCGTCCGCCACCAGCGTCAGCTCGCCCGGCCCGGTCGGATCGTCGCCGGTGGACGGGTTGAGGACGAGGGTGCCGGGCCACTCCTTGCGCAGCCGTACGGTCAGCTCGCGTACGCCCGGGGCCTCCATCTGGTGCAGATAGGCCAGGCCCAGCGGGGCCAGCCGGGCCACCAGAGCGCCGTAGGTCTCCTGGAGGTCGTCCTCGGCGATGTCGTTGACGGGGTTCCCGGGCGAGATGCGGAAGCCGACCTTCTCGCCGCCGATGGCCCCGGCCACCGCGGCCGCCACCTCGGCGCCGAAGCGGATGCGGCCGTCGACCGAGCCGCCCCAGGCGTCGGTGCGCCGGTTGGCGTTGGGGGCGAGGAACTGGTGGACCAGGTAGCCGTTCGCCCCGTGGATCTCCACACCGTCGAACCCGGCCGCGATCGCGTTGCGCGCGGCGGCAGCGAAGTCGTCGATGGTCTGCGCGATCTCGGTCTCGGTCAGCGCCTTGGGGGTGACGAAGTCCTTGGGGCCGTCGTGGGTGAACACCTTCCCCTGCGGCGTCACGGCCGAGGGGCCGACCGGCACCAGGCCGTCCGGCAGCAGGCTGGGGTGGCCGATCCGGCCGGCGTGCATGAGCTGCGCGAAGATCACCCCGCCCGCGCGGTGCACGGCGTCGGTCACCTTCCGCCAGGCCGCGATCTGCTCGGCGGAGTGCAGGCCCGGGGTGTCGGGGTAGCCCTGCCCGATCACCGAGGGCTGGATCCCCTCGGTGACGATCAGCCCGGCGCTCGCCCGCTGTGCGTAGTAGGTCGCGGTCAGATCGGTCGGGCTCGTGCCCGGGCCGTAGCCGCGGCTGCGGGTCATCGGGGACATCACGATGCGGTTGGCCAGCCGGGTGCCGCCCAGGTCGTACGAGTCGAATGCCGTCGTCATGATCACTTTCCTAGTTCGACGTGGAGGCCGCCGCGAGGTGCGGTCGCACCGCTGTCCTGGTGCCCATCACACCATTGACTGTCCGAACAAGTAAATCGCGATGACGCATTCCCGATCGATCGTGAGCCACATCACTTCCGAGCGATCCTGCCAGGCAGCAGACGGTGCGTACGGTACGACCAGAGCGCGCATCACAGCGCTCGACCCATTCCTGCCCGAGCAGCAATACATCGAGCGAGACAGTAGGATCAAGGTGACCAAGCAGGAAGGGCGAGTAAGAGATGACGCAGTCCACGCCGGAGGACGGGAACAGCGCCGTGGGGATGGGGCAGGAGGTCACCGTCCCGATGCCGGGCGCCGCCAGAGGCGGGCCGGTCAGCCATGCGATCTTTCGCCTGGCCCGCCTGCACCGCATGCTCGCGGGACAGTTGCTGCGCCGCATCGGCCTGCACCCGGGCCAGGAGCTGGTGATGATGCACCTGTGGGAACTCGGCCCCCAGCGCCAGGCCGACCTGGTGCGGCTGATGGACTCCGACGCCGCCACCATGACCCGCACCGTCCGGCGCCTGGAACAGGCCGGCTTCGTCCGCCGTCGGCCCTCCCCCACCGACAAGCGCGCCTCGCTCATCGAACCCACAGCGGCCAGCCACGCGCTGCGCCGTGAGGTGGAGCGGGTCTGGAGTCAGCTCGAGGAGATCTCGACGGCGGGCCTCTCGGACGACGAAAGCGCCGCGGCCCTGCGCACCCTGGAGCACCTGGAGCAGAACCTCGTACGTGCCACCGCCGAACACGCGGGCGCGGAAACGGAGGACTAGCACTCAGCGGACGGAAGCCATCGACGTCCCGGAACGCATCGGGTCGGCGGCTGCGAGGAGCGGCGCATCGATTACGGAAGGTGTCGGTCACCCGTGCGAAGATGACCCCCATGTTTGGGGGAGGGGACGGTAGGCCGCCTGGCCAGGGCGGCAAAATGACGCTGGCAGACCTCGTCCGCCAGGAGACCGCCGCGCGGATGACGGAGCGCGAGAAGTGGGCGGCGCTGCGGACGGCGCGGCTGTACTTCCAGCGCCCGGAGCACCCGGAATACGTCGCTTTCGTCACAGGCTGTGATGCCGGTAACGATTGGGGGCTTCTTGTCGGATTTCCAGAATGGCTCGCCCTGAAGGCGAGAACTGAGGCGAACGTTGCCTGGCCCTCACTGGTGTTGCAGGTAGCTGACCTATCCAAGGCAGGCGACTTCCCTGCCGACGCAGAATCTGACTCGACAGCAGTCAGTGCACTCTTTTCTCTACTCGATGAGTTCCTGTCTGAACGCACCGGAGCGAGGGGCGCATCGAGGATCATTTCCCTCTATGCCAGCCGCCGACAGGCGGGGACGTGATGAGTTCGAACATTCCCGCGTAGAGGCGGGCCTGCGCCACTGTCGTGTCTGGCCGGATCGTGCACGCTGCCGAACCTGACCCGCACGGCGCGGCAGCGGACCGAGGACGGCCGCCCCGAAGCCCGGCGGTCCAGCGGCAATTACCGCGCCCGATGTCGCAGCAACATGGTTCACTGCCGACGGACAACACCATCGACAGAACCGACGAAGGGGAGTCGCCCGTGGCGCACGAGATTGATCCGTCCTTCCTCGCGCTGCCGCTGAGGGCGCTCGCCGACGCGGCGCTCGCACGCGCTCGCGCGCTCGGGGCTGAGCATGCCGACTTCCGGTTCGAGCGGGTGCGCAGTGCCGCCTGGCGGTTGCGGGATGCCAGGCCGTCCGGGGCCTCGGACACCACCGACCTGGGGTATGCGGTGCGGGTGGTGCACGGTGGGGCGTGGGGGTTCGCTTCGGGGGTGGACCTCAGCATGGACGCCGCCGCCCGCGTGGCCTCGCAGGCGGTGGCGATGGCGAAGCTGTCGGCCAAGGTGATCGAGGCCGCCGGGTCCGATGAGCGGGTGGAGCTCGCGCCGGAGCCGGTGCATGCCGACAAGACCTGGGTTTCCTCGTATGAGGTCAACCCGTTCGAGGTGCCGGACGCCGACAAGACCGGGCTGCTCGCCGAGTGGAGCGAGCGGCTGCTGCGCGCCGAGGGGGTCGCACACGCGGACGCGTCGCTCCTCACCATCCACGAGAACAAGTTCTACGCGGACACCGCGGGCACCGCGACCACCCAGCAGCGCATCCGGCTCCATCCGCAGCTCACCGCCGTCGCGGTGGACCCGGCGAGCGGGGAGTTCGACTCGATGCGCACGCTGGCCCCGCCGGTCGGGCGCGGTTGGGAGTATCTGACCGGCGGGCCCGGGGCGGGCGGCTGGGACTGGGACGCGGAGTTGGCGGAGATCCCGGAGCTGCTGGCCGAGAAGATGCGTGCGCCATCCGTCGAGGCCGGGTCGTACGACCTGGTGGTGGACCCGTCCAATCTGTGGCTGACCATCCACGAGTCGATCGGCCACGCCACCGAGCTGGACCGTGCGCTCGGCTACGAGGCGGCGTACGCGGGCACCTCCTTCGCCACCTTCGATCAGCTCGGGTCGCTGAAGTACGGCTCCCAGGTCATGAACGTGACCGGGGACCGGACGGCCGAGCACGGGCTGGCCACCATCGGGTACGACGACGAGGGGGTGGCGGCGCAGTCCTGGGATCTGGTGAAGGACGGCACGCTCGTCGGGTATCAGCTGGACCGCCGGATCGCGCGGCTGACCGGTTTCGAGCGGTCCAATGGCTGCGCGTTCGCCGACTCGCCGGGCCATGTGCCGGTGCAGCGGATGGCGAACGTATCGCTGCGGCCCGCCCCCGGCGGCCCCTCGACGGAGGAGCTGATCGGGGACGTCGAGAACGGTCTGTATCTGGTCGGCGACCGCTCCTGGTCGATCGATATGCAGCGGTACAACTTCCAGTTCACGGCGCAAAGGGCGTTCCGCATCAGGAACGGCGCTCTCGCCGGGCAGGTGCGCGACTTCGCCTACCAGGCCACCACCACCGACTTCTGGGGTTCGATGACGGCCGTCGGCGGGCCGCAGACGTATGTCCTGGGCGGCGCCTTCAACTGCGGCAAGGCCCAGCCCGGGCAGATCGCGGCCGTCTCGCACGGCTGCCCGTCGGCGCTGTTCCGCGGCGTCAACATCCTCAACACCACCCAGGAGGCCGGACGATGAGCGTGAAGCCGCATGAAATCGTCGAGCGCGCCCTGGAGCTGTCCCGTGCGGATGGCTGTGTGGTGATCGCGAACGAGAGCTCGACGGCCAATCTGCGCTGGGCGGGCAACGCCCTGACGACCAACGGCGTCACCCGCGGCCGCACCCTGACCGTCGTGGCCACCGTGAACGGCGGGCAGGGCACCGCCTCGGGTGTGGTGTCCCGCTCCGCGGTCACCGCCGACGAGCTGGAGCCGCTGGTCCGGGCCGCGGAGGCGGCCGCGCGGGAGGCGGAGCCGGCCGAGGACGCGCAGCCGCTGGTGGAGCGGGATGCGGTTTCGGCGGTCTCCCCCGGTTTCACCGACTCCCCCGCCGTGACGTCCTCCGAGGTGTTCGCCGACTTCGCCCCCGCCCTCGGCGAGTCCTTCGCCCGGGCCCGCGCGGGCGGCCGGGAACTGTACGGATTCGCCCACCATGGGCTGGTCTCCAGCTATCTGGGCAGCTCCACCGGGCTGCGGCTGCGCCACGACCAGCCGACCGGCACGCTCGAAATCAACGCCAAATCCCCGGACCGGACGCGTTCGGCCTGGGCCGGGCGGGCCACCCGCGACTTCACCGATGTGGACCCGGCCGCGATCGACGCCGAGCTCGCCCGGCGGCTCGCCTGGGCCGAGCGGAGGATCGAGCTGCCGGCCGGCCGCTACGAGACGCTGCTGCCCCCGAGCGCCGTGGCCGATCTGCTGATCGACCAGCTCTGGTCCTCCTCGGCGCGGGACGCGGCGGAGGGCCGTACGGTCTTCAGCAAGCCGGGCGGTGGCACCCGGGTCGGCGAGAAGCTGTCGGAGCTGCCCCTCACGCTGCGCAGCGACCCGGCCGAGCCAGGGCTCGAGGCGGCGCCGTTCGTGATCGCGCACTCGTCCGGGGACGACGCGTCGGTCTTCGACAACGGTCTGCCGCTGTCCGCCACCGACTGGATCCGCGACGGCGTACTCCAGCATCTGATCACCACCCGGCACACGGCCGGACTCACCGGGCTGCCGTTGGCTCCCCCCGTCGACAACCTGATCGCGGACGCGGGCGGCACCCGCTCGCTGGACGAGATGGTCGCCTCGACCGAGCGGGGGCTACTGCTGACCTGCCTGTGGTACATCCGCGAGGTCGACCCGGCGACGCTGCTGCTGACCGGGCTGACCAGGGACGGCGTCTATCTCGTGGAGAACGGCGAGGTGGTCGGCGAGGTGAACAATTTCCGGTTCAATGAATCGCCGGTGGATCTGCTCGCCCGCGCCACCGAGGCGGGCCGCACCGAGCGGACGCTGGCGCGGGAGTGGGGCGACTACTTCAACCGCGCCGCGGTGCCCGCGCTGCGCATCCCGGACTTCAATATGAGCTCGGTCAGCAAGGGGGTGTGAACGAGCCGAATAGACTGGTCCACGCCCGATCTGATCCGTATCCGTTTCGTCTATCCCCAGGAACGCCATGACACGCCTCGGCGAATCCGTCGCCCGCGCCACCGAGCTCCTCTCGCAGGACCTCTCCTCCGACAAGACCGTCGAGCAGTTGCTCGAGGAGACGGGCTCGCGGCGCTATATCGATCTGACGGACCTGTCGCCGACGGAGCAGGCCGAGCTGATCGCGTCCCGTACGGTCGAGATCCTGCCCGGCGTGGCGGAGCTGGCCAAGCGGATCGAGGAGCGCCGCGGCGCGGGCCAGGGCCTGGGCATCAAGCTGGGCATCGACCCGACGGCCGCCGATGTGCATCTGGGCCATGTGGTGCCGATGATCATCCTCAGCCGCTTCCAGCGCATGGGGCATGACGTCACCCTGCTGATCGGCGACTTCACGGCCAAGATCGGCGACCCGTCGGGCCGTACGGCGGAGCGCCCGCCGCTGACCGACGAGGACATCGCCCGGAACCTCGCGGGCTACCAGGACCAGGTCCGGCCCTTCTTCGACTTCGAGAAGGTCAGCTTCCGGCAGAACAGCGAGTGGCTGGCGCCGTACACCTTCCCCGAGCTGCTGGGGCTGCTCTCCCAGGTGCCGGTCTCCCAGCTACTGCAGCGCGAGGACTTCCGCAACCGGCTGGCCGCCGGCTCGGGGCTCACCATGTCCGAGCTGCTCTACCCGATCGCGCAGGCCCTCGACTCGGTGGCGCTGGAGTGCGATGTGGAGCTGGGCGGCGCGGATCAGCTCCTCAATCTGCAGATGGGCCGCAAGCTGATGGAGCTGCGCGGGCAGCGGCCGCAGCTCGTGGTCACGATGCCGCTGATCGAGGGCACGGACGGCACCGGCGCCAAGATGTCCAAGTCCAAGGGCAACTACGTCGCGCTGTCCGCGACCGCCGACGATGTCTTCGGCAAGATCATGTCGATTCCGGACCGGCTGATGAAGCCGTACCTGGAGGCATGGACCGAGTGGACGGACGCGGAGATCGCCGCCGCGACCGCCCGGGTGGAGGACCGGTCGCTGCACCCGATGGATCTGAAGAAGGTCCTGGCGGGTGAGGTCGTGGCGGCGTTGTACGGCATCGAGAAGGCGATGGCGGCCCGTGCGGGCTTCGTCGCCCAGTTCTCCAAGAAGAGCTTCACCGACGTCGAGACGCTGCCGGTGGTCGACGCCGGGGAGCACGGCGCCGAGTCCATCGCGACCGTGCTGAGCAAGGTGCTGGAGTTCCAGCCCAGCGCCTCGGCCGCCCGCCGGGTCGCCAAGCAGAACGGTCTGCGGCTGGTGATCGAGACCGAGGGCGGCCAGGAGTCGGTGGTGCTGCCCGAGGCCCAGGCGGTGCGCCCGCTGGCCGAGGTGGTCGCGGAAACGCTGGCGTCCACCGGGGTGACGGCGGGCTCCGGCACGGTCTACCTCAAGGCCGGGCGGAAGATCGCCCAGGTGCGCGGGGTGTAACCCGCCCACCTCACCGCTGGACGAAAGCGGCGGCCGGTGCGCGTCCACCACGCGCGCCGGCCGCCGCCGTCGTGTCGGCACCCGGGCGCGGTGCCCCCGCGCGGCGCGCCGCGTTCCCGGGGGTTCCGTTCAGGTCCGCTCAGGTCCGTTCGTTTGTTCAGGTCCGTTCAGCACCGTGTCTGCGTCCGCCGCCACGGATGGAGTGCCACAGCGGGGTGCCCAGGGCCACGATCACCACCGCAAACGCCAACTGGAGCAGATGCCGGATCCAGTCGAAGCCCCCGGTGGTCCTGACCCCGATCCAGCCGGCCACCGCGTTGCCCAGCATGCCGCCGAGGATGCCGTAGATGCAGGTCAGCCAGAGCGGAATGGCCTGTTTGCCGGGCAGAATCGCCCTGGCGATCACACCCAGGATCAAACCCACGACGATCGCCCATAGCCAGTTCATGTCGCCTCCCTGACACGCGGCGAAGGGATGCACGGGAGATGCACATCCCCTCCAGTGTTCGGCGACTTCGGGTACGGCGCACGCCGGAGGGCCGGTACGCCTTCTGGCGCACCCCGGACAGCACCCGTCAGGGCGCCCCGGTCTCGAACCGACAGCAGACGCGGCGTAACGTTGAGTACGTTCCAGAGCGGGGGAAGCCCGCTCGGCGATCAGGTGGTGGAACGTGATGCGGAAGCATGGCGATGCAGAGGTCTTCCGGATCACCGGAGCCCGGCAGGGGCTGGCCGACGACGTCCGCGGCCGGCAGCGCCGCTATGTGATCTCGATGTCGGTGCGGACCCTCGCGGTCGTGCTGGCGGCAGTGTTGTGGAACGTGGAGCGCCATGTGGCCATAGTGGCCCTGGTGCTGGGTGTGGTGCTGCCCTACATCTCGGTGGTGATCGCCAACGCGGGCCGGGAGAACGCCACTTCGCTGCCCACCACCTTCATTCCGACCCCGCCCCGTCCGATGCTGATCGCCGGGCGCGGCGAGGAGCCGACCGATTCCCGGGGGGCGGAATCCGTCCCGGAGGACGTCGGACATATCAGCGAGCCTGGACGGGGCGAGCGGGGCTGACCTGCCGCGTTTCGGCAAGCTCAAGAAAACCTCAGATCAATAGTGCGGGACCGGTGCACCCGGCCCCATCCCGCGTGACATACTGCGTACGCGCTCCGCATCCCCCGTCGGAGCGACGGACCGACGCCGGGCGGCTCCCCCCGTGGCTGCCCGGCGTCGCCATGTCCGCCGGGCCTTCCGTAGAGTCTGCGGTGTGAACACCCGCGAGACCTCCGCCGAGACCGACACCGTGATCTGCTCCGCCAAGGGCTGCCGTGCCCCGGCCGTATGGGTGCTGGCCTGGAACAATCCCAAGATTCACACCCCGGAGCGGCGCAAGACCTGGCTGGCCTGCGAGGAGCACCGCGAGTATCTCTCGGAGTTCCTCGGGATGCGGGGCTTCCTCAAGGACGTGGTGACGCTGGCGGAGTGGTCGGCCACCGACCACTGACCGCGGCCACTCCCCCCGCCCCTGATCACCGATCCCGCGAACCGTCATCCGCCGATCGCCGACATCGGGCGGTCGGGCTGGAGGAACGACGGGTCGTCGAGCCCGGATCCGGCCTTCTTGCCCCACATCGCCAACCGCCACAGCCGGGCGATCTCCTCGTCCGCGGCGCCGGAGCGCAGCGCCCCGCGCAGATCGGACTCCTCGCGCGCGAACAGACAGGTGCGCACCTGTCCGTCGGCGGTCAGCCGGGTGCGGTCGCAGGCGCGGCAGAAGGGCCGGGTGACCGAGGCGATGACGCCGACCCGGGCCGGGCCGCCGTCGACCAGCCAGCGCTCGGCGGGCGCGGAGCCGCGCTCGTCCTCGCCCTCGGTGGTGAGGGTGAAGCGGGTGCGCAGACTCGTCAGGATGTCCCCGGCGGTGATCATGCCGTCGCGCTTCCAGCCGTGCTGGGCGTCGAGCGGCATCTGCTCGATGAAGCGGAGCTCATAGTCGTTCTCCAGGGCCCAGGCGAGCAGATCGGGCGCCTCGTCGTCGTTGAGCCCGGGCATCAGCACGGTGTTGACCTTCACCGGGGTCAGCCCGGCGGTGCGCGCCGCGTCAAGGCCGCGCAGCACATCGTCATGGCGCTTGCGCCGGGTCAGGGCCTGAAAGACCTCCGGGCGCAGGGTGTCGAGCGAGACATTGACCCGGTCCAGGCCCGCGTCGCGCAGGGCCTGGGCGGTGCGCTGCAGCCCGATGCCGTTGGTGGTGAGCGACATCTGGGGGCGCGGGGTGAGGGCCGCGCAGCGCTCCACGATGCCGACCAGACCGGGGCGCAGCAGTGGCTCACCGCCGGTGAAGCGCACCTCGGTGACACCGAGCTCGGTGACGGCGATCCCGATCAGCCGGACTATCTCGTCGTCGGTGAGCAGGTCCGGTTTGGCGAGCCACTGCAAGCCCTCTTCCGGCATGCAATAGGTGCAGCGCAGATTACAGCGGTCGGTCAGGGAGACCCGCAGGTCGGTGGCTACGCGACCGTAGGTGTCGATCAGCATGGTGCGGCCCCTCCACGGTTGACATCGCGTGCACTGTGCTCAATTGTCTCGCAGCGTACGCGACGGGTGTGACAGGGAGGGGCCGCGCGGGTGGTCGGGGCGGATCAGTGGGCGCCGTGGCCGGTGAGCGAGCGGACCTCCAGCTCGGCGTACTTGTCCTTGTCCGGCTGCTCCTTGGAGACGAGGGTGCCCAGCCAGCCGAGCAGGAAGCCCAGCGGGATGGAGATCAGGCCGGGGTTCTCCAGCGGGAACCAGTGGAAGTCCACGTCCGGGAACATCGAGGTCTCCTTGCCCGAGACGACGGGCGAGAAGAGCACCAGGAAGACCGAGGAGATCAGTCCGCCGTAGATGGACCACAGCGCGCCCTGGGTCGTGAAGCGCTTCCAGAACAGGCTGTAGAGAATGGTCGGGAGGTTGGCGGAGGCGGCGACCGCGAAGGCGAGTGCCACGAGTCCGGCGACGTTGAGATCTCGTGCGAACACCCCGAGGACGACGGCGACGGTGCCGATGCCGACGGTGGCCCAGCGCGCCGCCGAGATCTCCTCCTTCTGCGTCGCCTGGCCCTTACGGATGACATTGGCGTACAGGTCGTGGGCGAAGGAGGACGAGGAGGCGAGGGTGAGTCCGGCGACTACGGCGAGGATCGTCGCGAACGCCACCGCGGAGATCACCGCGAGCAGGATGGCGCCGCCCGTGGAGTCCGCTCCGCCGCCGATCTCCTCGGCGAGCAGCGGGGCCGCGGTGTTGCCGGATTTGTTGGAGGCGATGATGGCGTCGTGGTCGAGCAGGGCGGCGGCGCCGAAGCCCAGCGCGATGGTCATCAGGTAGAAGACGCCGATGATGCCGATGGCCCAGTTGACCGACTTACGGGCGGCCTGTGCGGTGGGCACGGTGTAGAAGCGGATCAGGATGTGCGGCAGTCCCGCGGTGCCCAGGACCAGGGCGATGCCGAGGGAGATGAAGTCGAGCTTGGTGGTGGCGTTGAGCCCGTACTTCAGCCCCGGCTCCAGGAACGACTCTCCGATGCCGCTGTTCTTGGCCGCCTCGCCCAGCAGGTCGGAGATGTTGAAGTTGAACTTCAGCAGCACCAGGAAGGTGATCAGCAGGGTGCCCGCGATCAGCAGCACGGCCTTGACCATCTGCACCCAGGTGGTGCCCTTCATGCCGCCGATGGTGACGTAGAGCATCATCACGACGCCCACGAGGACGACGATGAGGATCTTCCCGGCCTCGCTGGTGATGCCCAGCAGCAGGGAGACCAGCACACCGGCGCCCGCCATCTGCGCCAGCAGATAGAAGATCGAGACGACGATGGTGGAGATGCCCGCGGCGGTGCGCACCGGGCGCTGGCGCATCCGGTAGGCGAGGACGTCGCCCATCGTGTAGCGCCCGGAGTTGCGCAGCGGCTCGGCGACCAGCAGCAGGGCGACCAGCCAGGCGACGAGGAACCCGATCGAGTACAGGAAGCCGTCGTAGCCGGAGAGCGCGATGGCGCCGGCGATGCCGAGGAAGGACGCGGCGGACATGTAGTCGCCGGAGATGGCGAGGCCGTTCTGGAAGCCGGTGAACTGGCGGCCGCCGGCGTAGAAGTCGTTGGCGTCCTTGGTCTGCCGGCCCGCCCAGATGGTGATGCCGAGGGTCGCCAGGACGAAGACCGTGAAGAGCGTGATGATCAACGGCCGGTTGTCCGAGGCGCTCTCGGCCGCGAGCAGATGGAAGCTCATGAACGCTCCTCCATACGGGACTTGATCGCCTCGGCGCGGGGGTCGAGCTTGGCTGCGGCGTGCCGGGAGTACCACCAGGCGATGAGGAAGGTCGTCAGGAACTGGGCGAGCCCGAACACCAGGGCCACGTTGACATGGCCGACGACCTTGGCGCCCATGAAGTCGCCCGCGTAGTTGGACAGCAGTACGTAGAGCAGGTACCAGCTGACGAACGCGATGGTGAGCGGGAAGGCGAACGAGCGGTGGGTACCGCGCAGTTCGCCGAACTCCGCGCTCGCTTGCACCTCGGCGTAGGAAGAACGGTCTCGTTGCCGCTGATCGTCGGGACGATCATTGGCCGGGGCGGTATCCACGGTCTCTCCTGGTGAGTGGGTCCGACGGGGACGAATACGGCGGCGGAGGTGATCCAGATCACGCATGGTAGGGCGACGCCGACCCGCTACGACAGGGGCCGGTTGATTGAAAGACGGATACAACTTCGGAGGAAGGATCGACTCCGGGTACTGTGGCGGGTTTTCTTCCGGAATGCATTGATGTCCGACCTTGATCAGCGATAGCTTCCTTCGTCATGTACCCGCCCAGACGCCGACGGCGTCGGGGCGGCCCGTACGGATGAAGTGGAGACCCCATGGCTCATCTGAGATCGGCTCCTCCAAGACCCGGACGGCGGGCTTTTGACGGTCCGTCGGCTTCGCACCACCCCATCGCCACTCCCCGCCGTCTCTGCCCCGGTCTCGCGGCGTCCCGGGGCATCGAGGCGGCGGGCGGGATCCGCGCCCCGAGGGCGCGCACATTCGCTTGTGCGGATGACCCCGGCCGTACTGCGGCCGTTGACGCGGCCCGCTGGGCCGCCGCCCGCGCCCGGGGGCTCCACGTCCCCCGAGTGGCGCGCTGAGCGCGCGTCCGCGCCCCCGGTCCGGAACGCTGTCCATCCAGCCCGGTCCGTCCGCCCAGAGCCTCCTCACCCACTCGAGAGAACCGGAGTACCCATGACGCCGCGCCGCACCTCCCTGCCGCTGCGCACCGCCGCGATACCCGCCGCCATGGCGCTCACCACCGCGCTGGCCTTCCTGCCCACCACCGCCACCGCTCTCGGACGGGACGGCCACGCCGCCGCGGCCACCGCGGCCGACGGTCCGTCCCTGAGCTATGTCGTCAACACCCGCCCGGGGCAGGACCCGTCCCGGATCCGCAAGGCCATCGCCCAGGCCGGCGGCACGGTCGTGGTGTCGTACGACCGGATCGGCGTCATCGTCGTCCACTCCGCCAACCCGGACTTCGCCAAGAGCGTCCGTAAGGTCCGCGGCGTCGCCTCCGCCGGTAACACCCGCACCGCCCCGCTGCCGGCCCAGTCCACCGACGACATCGACACGCCGAAGCTGCTGAGCGAGAAGGAGCGGCAGGCGGTGGCGGCGAAGGCCAAGGCCGGGCAGGACCCGCTGGAGCCGCTGCAGTGGGATCTGCCGGCCATCAAGGCGGACAAGGCGCATGAGAAGAGCCTGGGCAGCCGGAATGTCACCGTCGGGGTCATCGACACCGGTGTGGACGACACCCACCCCGACCTGGCGCCGAACTTCGACCGTAAGGCGTCCGTCAACTGTGTGACCGGCAAGCCGGACACCGCCGACGGCGCCTGGCGGCCGACCGCGCAGGAGTCCCCGCACGGCACCCATGTCGCGGGGGAGATCGCCGCCGCGAAGAACGGCATCGGCGTCACCGGTGTGGCCCCGGGCGTCAAGGTCTCCGGCATCAAGGTGTCCACCACGGCCGGGTTCTTCTACACCGAGGCGGTCGTCTGCGGCTTCATCTGGGCCGCCGAGCACGGCGTGGACGTCACCAACAACAGCTATTACACCGACCCGTGGTACTTCAACTGCACCACCGACCCGGACCAGAAGGCCCTGGTCGAGGCGGTGCGCCGGGCTTCGTCGTACGCGGAGCGCAAGGGCGTGGTCAATGTGGCCGCGGCGGGCAACGAGAACTACGACCTGACCTCGGACACCATCACCGACCCCTCCAGCCCCAACGACACCACCCCCGGTGACCGGGAGGTGGACCCGAGCGTCTGCCTGGACATCCCGACCCAACTGCCGGGTGTCGTGACGGTCGCCTCGACCGGCGCCAAGAACCTCAAGTCCTCGTTCTCCAACTACGGCCTCGGGATCATCGACATCGCGGCCCCCGGCGGCGACAGCACCATCTACCAGAAGCCGGAGCCCCCGGCGACCAGCGGCCTGATCTACAACACGCTGCCGGGCGGGCAGTACGGCTACATGGCGGGCACCTCGATGGCCTCGCCGCATGTCGCCGGTGTCGCGGCGCTCGTCAAGAGCACCCATCCGCACGCCTCCCCCTGGCAGGTGAAGGCGCTGCTCAAGGCCGAGGCCGATGACCTCGCCTGCCCGACGCCGTACGACATCGACGGCGACGGCACGGTCGACGCGGTGTGCGAGGGCGGTAAGCGCTACAACGGCTTCTACGGCGCCGGGCTCGCGGACGCCCTGGACGCCGTCGAGAAGTGACCGGCTGACACAATGCACGGGCCGCCGGGGTGGATCAGCCGCCCGGCGGCCCGTATGCGTCCCCCATGCAGCGGCGAGAGGATCCCGTTCCCGTGCACCACGACGCTCCCTGGGGACCGCTGCCCCCGCGGTCGGCCTTCTGGCTGCTGATCCGGTTCGTGCTGACCGTGCTGCTGCTGCCGCTGTGGTGGGCGCTGATAGCGGTGATCTTCCTCGGCTTCATCGCCTTCGGGATCGTGGCCGAGATCCTTACGGTCATCCCCGGGTTCGAGAAGGGGTTCCTCGGCCTGATCGACAAGTTCGGGGACAGCGTGGCGGTGTGGCCCGCCTGGTGCGTGACGTTCCCGGAGCTGCGGCACGAGGGCGACGCGGCCTTCTACCGGGCCCGGGTCGACAACCGCATCGCCGCCTGGACCAGCAAGGAGCTGGCCGCCCAGAAGGCGAAGAAGGCCCCGCCGCCGGGCCCGCACGACGTCGCCGTGCGCGAGTACCGCGGTGTGGGCGCGGGCTATGTCATCGAGGCGGCGCGGGCCCGGGGCTGGGAGCTGAGCCATGACCGCCCCTCGGACCCGCTGCGGGTGGTCCGGCTGAGGCGGCTGCCGGTCACGGCCTGACGAGCGCCGGTTGTGGCCCAACGGGCGCCCGTTCCCGCCTGACGAGCGCCTCTCACGGCCCGACGAGCGCCGGTTGTGGCCCGGGGCGCGGGCCCGCGCCGCGCATCGCTCCCGCCATCAGCAGCCACTGGGCGGCGATATACGTGGCCATGATCCAGAACTGCGGCACCGGCGGCCGTGGCCAGTCGGCGAGCCCGGCCGCGATCAGCGTGTCGGAGAGCATGAACAGCGCCCCGCCGAGCCCGGTCCACGGGCCCGCCCCGAGCGCGGCCAGCGCCATGACCGTCAGCAGCAGGCTGTAGCCCGCGACGGGAAGCCGCAGATGCGAGGCGAGGCCGGACCACAGCAGCGCCACCGTGCCCAGCCACGCGGCCCCGTACCCGGCGGCCGCCCAGGGCGCCGTACGAGGCCACCCGGCGCGGGCGAACAGGGCGCCCCGTCCGGCACGGGTGAACAGCGCCAGATAGCAGAGGTGCCCGGCCGCGAAGCACCCCATTCCGGCCAGGAACGCGGTCTCACCGCCGATCTGCAGCAGCACATCGCCGCCACAGCCGCACACCAGCGCGGCGGGGAGCGGCCACGGCCCGCCGCGCACCAGGGCCCAGACGGCGAGGACGGGCATCAGGGCGGGCTTGGTGAGATGGACGACGGTGGTGGCGTCCATGAGCAGCGCGCCCAGGTGAACGGCGGTCAGCAGCGCGAAGAGGGCGGGCAGGGCCCTCGTCGCGCGCCCGGCGGCGGCCGTCACCGCACGCTCTCACCGACCGGCTCCCGCGGCCCGGCCTCCGGAGGCGGCCCGGCCTCCGGAGCAGGCCCGGCCTCCGTAGCCGACCCGGGCTCCGGCGCCGACCCGCCCTCCGGGACCGGCCCGGGCTGCCAGCCCGGCCCCCTGAAGGCCCGGCCCGCCCGCTCCCGCCAGCCCCGCGCCGCCGCGATGTCGCGGGCGATGGCCGCGTACTCGTGCGTGGCCACGCGCAGCGGGTTGTAGGTGTCGATGTTCTTCGTCAGGCCGTAGACGGGCCGCTCGATCTCGGGGACGAACGACCCGAAGAGCCGGTCCCAGACGATGAGGATGCCCCCGAAGTTGCGGTCCAGATAGCCGCCTTGGGAGGCGTGGTGGACGCGGTGGTGCGAGGGGGTGTTGAAGAGGAACTCGATGGGGCGCGGCAGGGTGCCGATCCGCTCGGTGTGGATCCAGAACTGGTAGACGAGGTTCACCGACGAGCAGAACGCCACCGCCGCGGGGTGCACCCCGAGCGCGATCATCGGCACGTAGAACGGCCACACGGTCCAGGTGGTCCAGGGCTGCCGCAGGGCGGTGGTGAAGTTGAAGTTGCGGCTGGAGTGGTGCACCACATGGCACGCCCACAGGATGCGGATGACATGGTGCCCGCGGTGCGACCAGTAGTAGAAGAAGTCCTGGGCGAGCAGCATCAGCGGCAGCGTCCACCACAGCACCGGGACGCGCAGTGGGGTGAGTTCGTAGATGGCGGCGTAGATCGCCACAATCGGGATCTTCCACACAAGGTCGAAGACGAGGCTGCCGAGCCCCATGGTGACGCTGGTCGCGGCGTCCTTCGCCGCATAGCCCTCGGCATCGTCGTCGGGATGGAAGCGGTAGCTCACCATCTCCACGACGGTGAGCAGGACAAAGGCCGGTATCGACCACAACACGGCATTGGGCAGGTGCGGCATGTCCGCAACATAGAACCGCCCGTAAGGCCGCCGCTAGGGGTAGTTACCAACAAGTATGGTAGATGAGTTGTCAACAACAGGGGTCGCCCAGGGGCGCATGGCCGATTAAGCTCCCCGCCTGTGCGCAGCGCCAGAGAACGGTTCCGGACCGGCGGCATAGCCCTTGCCTGCTTGCTGTCGGCGCTCACCACGGGGTGTTCCTCCGGGTCGGGCGACGATGACTCCTCCTCACCTCTGATGGCCGCGGTGGGGCACATCTCGGTCGCGGGCGCGACGGGGGCCCAGGTCTCCTATCTCGACGCCGGCCGGGTGCGCTCCCTGGAGAAGGGCGACTCCCAGCGGTTCCGGACGGTCGGCCAGGCGGGCAGCCCCCTGCTGAGCGGCTACCGCTTCAACGCCCATGCCTACGGCCTCGATCCGGCCATGATCGACACGGATGTGACCAATGGCTACGCCGGGCACTGGGACGGCTCCTTCGACGCGGACGGCATCACCGCCAAGCTCAAGGCGGGCGGATTCGCCCGGAGCATCTGGCATGGCGAGACCATCTGGAAGAAGGAGGGCATAACCCTCCAGGTCGCCCAGGACGGGCTCTCCTTCGGCTTCGCCGGTAAGGACCTCTCCTCGGTGCGCCCGGCCAAGGGCAAGTCCCTGGCGGACGACCCGGATTACCAGGCCCTGGACCGCTGCCTGGGCGATGCCTACCGGGTCGACTTCGGCGGGAAGAACGCCGAGGACGCCAAGAACACCGTGCGCCTGTCGGCCACCGGACAGCTCGCGAAGTCCGCGAAGGAGACATCCGGGGTCATCTGCGCCCTCACCGACGGCAAACGGACCGCCGAGCGCGCCGCCGACCGGCTGAAGTCCGTCATCGAGCAGCGGGCCCCGCGCTTCGACGGCGCCAAGGTGACCGTTCTCACCGGGGATTCGCCCGGGGTGAAGGTCACGGTGCCCGACCGCCCGGGGGACAAGCGCGCCGGCCGCATCCTCACCAGCGACATCGATCTGCAACTGGCCCTGTCCAAGCTCTGACCCACCGCCCGGCCCCGACGCCCCATCAACCCCGGGGCGCCGCCTGTCCCGACCGGCCCGCCGGTCAGGCTTGTCGGCGGCGGCCCGTATCCTCATTGACCATGCTCGAAGACCCCACGACAGCCGCACCGCACCCCGCACCGCCGTCCTCCTGGCCGGCCACCTATCCGCAGGGTTACGCGGTCGTCGACGTGGAGACCACCGGCCTCGCCCGCGACGACCGGATCGTCTCCGCGGCGGTCTATCAGCTCGACGCCCGGGGCGCGGTGCAGGACCACTGGTACACGCTGGTCAATCCGCAGCGCGATCCGGGCCCGGTGTGGATCCACGGCCTCACCGAGGAGGTGCTCGAGGGCGCCCCGCGCTTCCCCGAGATCGCCGGGGAGCTCGCCGAGCGCCTGGCCGACCGCGTCCTGGTCGCGCACAACGCCGCCTTCGACTGGTCGATGCTCGCCCGGGAGTACGCCCGCTCCAAGAGCGCCGCGCCGGTGCGTCAGCGGCTGTGCACCATCGCCCTCTCCAAGGAGCTGGGCCTGCCGCTGCCCAACCACAAGCTGGAGACTCTCGCCGCGCACTACGGAGTGGTCCAGCGGCGCGCCCACCACGCCCTGGACGACGCGCGGGTGCTCGCCGAGACCTTCCGGCCCAGCCTCCACCGGGCCGCCGAGACCGGGCTGCGCCTGCCGCTGCTGGCCTGCCAGCCGCTCACCGAGTGGTCCGACGGCCCGACGATCGGCCGCCAGCGCTCGTACCGGCAGACCTGGCGGCCCAGCCGCAAGCGCCCCGCCTGCCCCTACCCCAACCCCGGGCGGTACGAGCCGGGCGGGCAGCTCGTCCAGGGCATGCGGGTGGCGTTCTCCGGGGATACCTCCGTCGACCGCGAGCTGCTGGAGGACCGGGCGATCGAGGCCGGGCTGCACGTGGCCACCAGCGTCTCCCGGCTCACCAGCGTGCTGGTCACCAACGACCCCGACTCGCCCACGTCCAAGACCGCCAAGGCCCGCTCCTTCGGCACGCCCGTCATCGACGAGGCGGCCTTCATGCAGCTCCTCCAGGACGTCACCCCAGCGCCGCCGACAAACAGGTGAAGTCGGCGCGACGCGCCCGGCCGCCGCTCGCCCGCCACCGCGCGGGCCCGCACGCTGAGGCGCATGGCACGTTGTGAGGTATGCGGAAACGATTACCGGATGACATTCGAGGTGCACGCGCAGGGCAATGTGCACGTCTTCGACTGTTTCCAGTGCGCCATCCACCGCATGGCGCCCATCTGCGAACACTGCCGCGCCCAGATCATCGGGCAGGGCGTGGAGGCGGACGGCCAGTTCTTCTGCTGTGCGCACTGCGCTCGGGCGGAAGGGAAGGTGGGCATCGTCGACCATGTGTGAACCCGGCCACCTGCGTGGA
Source organism: Streptomyces violaceusniger Tu 4113 (assembly GCF_000147815.2). Taxonomy (NCBI): domain Bacteria; kingdom Bacillati; phylum Actinomycetota; class Actinomycetes; order Kitasatosporales; family Streptomycetaceae; genus Streptomyces; species Streptomyces violaceusniger. The sequence continues at coordinate 7,927,492 of NC_015957.1, forward strand.
TTGTCCCTGGGCCGCCCCCAGCGGCCGAGGGACAATCCACGCCGAGTAGGGTCAAGGACGTGTACCGCTTCCTGTTGACCCGGCAGTGGGTGATCCTCACACTTATCGCCCTGGCACTGATCCCGACGATGATCAGGCTGGGTTTCTGGCAGCTCCACCGCCATGAGCACCGGGTCGCGCAGAACCAGCTCATCGGGGACAGCCTCGCCGCCCCTGCCGTGGCCGTCGACAAGCTCACCTCCCCCGGCCGTACGGTCGCCCGCGACGACACCTGGCGCACGGTGACCGCCACCGGCACCTATGACACCGCCCATGAGGTCGTCGCCCGCCAGCGCACCGGCTCCGACGAGCAGTCCATCGGCTACTTCGTCCTCACCCCGCTGCTGCTCCCGGACGACCGCGCGGTCCTGGTCAACCGGGGCTGGATCCCGGCCGGTGCGGACCTCACCGCGTTCCCCAAGGTCCCCGCCGCCCCCTCCGGCAAGGTCACCGTCACCGGTCGGCTGAAGGCCGACGAGACCACCGGCAACAGCGGCATCAAGGACAAGCAGGGGCTGCCGCCCCGCCAGGTCTCGCTGATCAACAGCGAGCAGCAGGCAAAGGCGCTGTCCCGGCCCGTCCTCGGCGGCTATATCGAGCTCACCTCGTCCTCCCCCAAGGGCGACAAGCAGCCCCAGCCGGTCCCCGCGCCCAACCACAGCGACATCGGCCCGCACATGGCGTACGCCGTCCAGTGGTGGCTGTTCTCCGCCGGTGTGCCCATCGGCTGGGTCGTCCTGGCCCGCCGCGAGCGGCGGGACCGCGCCGCCGAGGCCGTGAAGGCGGCGGCCACCCCGGAGAAGGTCCCCGCCGCGGCCACGGCGGACTGAGCGCCGTCCGGGCCTAGGATCCGCCTTCCGGGGGAAGGCGCCCGGACATGGTCCAGCACATCGACGACTACGCCCTCATCGGCGACCACCAGACGGCGGCCCTGATCAGCCGCCATGGCTCGATCGACTGGCTGTGCCTGCCCCGCTTCGACTCAGCGGCCTGCTTCGCCGCGCTCCTCGGCGGCCGTGACAACGGCCACTGGCGGCTCGCCCCCAAGGGCGCGGGCGCCTGCACCCGCCGCGGCTACCTCGACGACTCCCTCGTCCTGGAGTCGGTCTGGGAGACGGAGACCGGCACGGTCAAGGTCATCGACTTCATGCCGCAGCGCGATCGCGCCCCCGACGTCGTCCGCATCGTCGAGGGCGTCTCCGGCAGCGTCGAGATGCTCGGTGTCCTCCGGCTGCGCTTCGACTACGGCCGGATCGTCCCCTGGATGCGCCGCACCGACGGCCACCGGATCGCGATCGCCGGACCGGACTCCGTATGGCTGCGCTCGGAGCCCGAGGTCCACACCTACGGCAAGGACTTCAGCACCCGCTCCGAGTTCACCGTCTCGACCGGGGACCGGGTGGCCTTCGTGCTCACCTGGCACCCCTCCCATGAGCCCCGTCCCCGGCTCGTCGACCCGTACGACTCCCTCCGCTCCAGCCTCGCGGACTGGCGCGGCTGGGCCGCCCGCTGCCGCTACGAGGGCCCGTACCGGGACGCCGTCATCCGCTCCCTGATCACCCTCAAGGCGCTCACCTACGCCCCGAGCGGCGGCATCGTCGCGGCCCCCACCACCTCGCTGCCCGAACGGCTCGGCGGGGTCCGCAACTGGGACTACCGCTACTGCTGGCTGCGCGACTCCACCCTCACCCTGAACGCCCTGCTCCGCGCGGGCTACCACGAGGAGGCCGCCGCCTGGCGCGACTGGCTGCTGCGCGCGATCGCCGGTGACCCGGCCGAGCTGCAGATCATGTACGGCCTCGGGGGCGAGCGCCGGCTCCCTGAGCATGAGCTGCCCTGGCTGGAGGGGTACGAGCACTCCGCCCCGGTCCGGGTCGGCAACGGCGCGGTCGACCAGCGCCAGCTCGACGTCTACGGCGAGGTGCTCGACACCCTCCACCTCGCCCGCGCCTCCGGACTGCCCGCCGAACCGCACGCCTGGAACATCCAGACCGCGCTCATGGACTTCCTGGAGTCCGCCTGGCGCGACCCCGACGAGGGGCTGTGGGAGGTCCGCGGACCCCGCCGCCACTTCGTCCACTCCAAGGTCATGGCCTGGGTGGCCGCCGACCGCGCCGTCCGCGCCATGGCGGCCGCCCCCGAGCTGAGCGGCGACGCGAACCGCTGGCGCGCCATGCGCGACGCCGTCCACCGCGAGGTCTGCGAAAAGGGCTACGACCCCGAGCGGTCCACCTTCACCCAGTCCTACGGCTCCCCCGAGCTGGACGCCGCGACCCTGCTCATCCCCCGCGTCGGCTTCCTCCCCGCCACCGACCCCCGCGTCATCGGCACCATCGACGCCGTCCGCCGCGAGCTCAGCGAGGACGGCCTGATCCGCCGCTACACCGCCGCCGACGGTATGGACGGCCTCCCCGGCTCCGAGGGCGCCTTCCTCGCCTGCTCCTTCTGGCTCGCCGACGCCCACCACCTGGCCGGCCGCCGCAAGGACGCCCGCGCGCTCTTCGAACGCCTCCTCGCGCTCCGCAACGACGTCGGGCTGCTCGCCGAGGAGTACGATCCGGCGACCGGCCGACAGCTCGGCAACTTCCCCCAGGCGTTCAGCCACATCGGCCTCGTGGGGACCGCCCTCACCCTCGCGGAGCGGCCCAGGGCAGACTGACTCCATGGATCTTGGACTCAAAGACCGGGTGTACATCGTCACCGGAGCCACCCGCGGGCTGGGCCTCGCCGCCGCCCGTGAGCTGATCGCCGACGGTGCGAAGGCCGTCATCACCGGCCGCGACGCCGATACGGCTGCCGCCGTCGCCGCCGACCTCGGCCCGAACGCCCTCGGCGTCGCCGCCGACAACGCCGACCCCGAGACCGCGGCCCGGCTCATCGCCACCGCCCGCGAGCGCTTCGGCGGCTTCGACGGCGTCCTCATCAGCGTCGGCGGCCCGCCGGCCGGGCTGACGGCCGACATCACCGACGCCCAGTGGCAGGCCGCCTTCGACTCCGTCTTCCTCGGCGCCGTCCGCTTCGCCCGTACGGCCGCCGAACAGCTCCCCTCCGGCGGCGTCATCGGCTTCGTCCTCTCCGGCTCCGTCCGCGAGCCGATCCCCGGCCTCACCGTCTCCAACGGCCTGCGGCCCGGCCTCGCCGGTTTCGCCAAGTCCCTCTCCCTCGAGGTCGGCCCCCGCGGCATCCGCGTCGTGGGCCTCCTCCCGGCCCGCATCGACACCGACCGCGTCCGCGAACTCGACGCCCTCTCCGGCGACGCGGAGGCGTCACGGGAGCGGAACGCGGCGGCGATTCCGCTGCGGCGGTATGGGACGCCCGAAGAATTCGGCAAGGCCGCCGCGTTTCTGCTCTCGCCTGCGGCGTCGTACCTCACCGGGCTGATGCTGCCGGTGGATGGCGGAGCCCTGCACAACTTCTGAGGGGCTTGGGGGTGGCCCGGGTGGGCCTGTCCGGCGGCATTCCGCGCAACACCAATGTGCGGCTCCCCCGCGCGGGGTGGGGCTCCGCCCAAGACCTGGACCCGGCCAGCCGCCGAGTGCGGACCGTGGGCGCCTCCGGCGGAAGGTCCCCCACCCCGCCCCTTCCCGAAGGACGGGGCTCCGCCCCCTCACCCCGCCGGGGCTCCGCCCCGGACCCCGCTCCTCAAACGCCGGAGGGGCTGAATTCACGGCCCCCGGCCGAACGCGGGACAGACAGGCGGCGCCCGTGCCCCCGGGACGAGGCGGGAGGGGGCGGGTCCCTCCCACCCCCAGGCTGAACGCGAGACAGGCAGACGCCCCATGCCACCAGGGCGCAGACGCCGACAAGACGCGAAGGGGGGCGGAGCCGCCCCCACCCCCGGGCCGAACGCCAAACGGACAGACGCCCCATGCCACCAGGACGCGGACGCCGACAAGACGCGAAGGGGGCGGGGCCGGCTCCCACCCCCACCAGCGGCCCCGGGCCGAACGCGGGACGGACAGGCGCCCGGTGCCACCGGCGGGCAGCCGCGAGACGGCGGGCGGGGCCGGGGTCACACCCACCCCCACCCAGCACCCGACCCCTGGACTGGACGCCGGGCCGACACGCGCCCCGTGCCACCAGGACGCGGACGCCGACGAGACGCGAGGGGGCGGGGTCGCCCCCACCCCCGCCAGCGGCCCCGGGCCGAACGCGGGACGGACAGGCGCCCGGTGCCACCGGCGGGCAGCCGCGAGACGGCGGGCGGGGCCGGGGTCGCACCCACCCCCACCCAGCACCCGGCCCCTGGACTGGACGCCGGGCCGACAGGCGGCCTGTGCCACCGGGACGCGGACGCCGACGAGACGCGAGGGGGCGGGGTCGCAGGAGTGGGGTCCTGGACGCTTACGTGTATTTGTGGCGCCGATCTCCGGCCCACTCAACGCCCCCGGCCAATGGCGCCGTAAATATACGGTCCAGGGCCCCGCCCCGGAGGCCCCGCACCCGGCACCCCACCCCCGGACCCACCGCGCACCCCAGCAACAACCACCGCACCCGCAGACCTACCGCGCCCGCTCCGCCCCGTGCCGGGCCACCCTCAGGCGCACCTCCGCCGGGAGTTGGTCCAGGCCCGCCGAGCTCCGTGCGCGCTCCAGGGCCTCCGCCCGGAGCGCGTCCAGTGTCAGCGTCGGTTCCGCGCGCGGCTCCAGCACCAGACCCATCCGCGCCTCCGGCGTGGTCCGTCGGCCTCGTAGCAGGACGTGGGCCCGCTCCACGCCGTCCAGCGACTCCGCGTCCGCCAGGAGCGCCGCCTCCAGGGCCCGCCCCCTCAGCAGGGCGCCCTCGCCGTCGCCCGTCTCCACCAGCACCTCCTGCAACCGGCGCCGCCGCAGTTGGGCCAGGAACCAGCACAGCGCGAGCACGAACAGCACCGCCAGTGCCGCGATGACGGCCGGCCACCACCATCCGGCGTCCCGCCACCGCGTCCGGTCCGCCCGGCTCAGCAGCACATCACCCCGCCCGTCGAACGGCGGCCACCCGGCCAGTACCACCGCGCCCACCCCGGCCAGCACCAGACCCACGACCCCCAGCAGCACCCGGTTGACGACCCTCAGCATGGCGCGCTCACCCCTTCGACTTGGCCGAGCGCCGGACACGGACGGACAGGGCGGGGCGCCGGGCCAGGCCCAGTTGCCGGATGCCCTCGTGGAGGGCGGCGTCCAGATCCGCCCGTACCTCGTCGAGGTCACGGAAGTGGGCCAGCGCGCGGGCCCTGACCCGCCGACGGCCGACGTCCACGCGGGCGGACCGCACACCGGGCACTTCCATCGCCCGGTCCCGCAGCACCAGACCCGCCGAGGTCCGGTCGATCCCCGCCCGTACGGCGCCCCCGCCCCCGCCCCCTGCCCCCTGTCCCCGGCGCCCGCCTCCACACCCTTCCCCGGCCCCGGCCCCGCCTCCGCCTCGATCCCCGTCTCCGGCGGACGCATCGGGAGCAGCCCACGCAGCCCCGGCGCCAGCGCGAGGACCACCATCCACACTCCCAGCGCGGCCAACAGCGCCGCCACGCCCATGATCCACGCGTCGTCCAGCGGTCGTGAGGCGAGTTCATCGGCGAGCCATTCCCGCCACCGCATGGCGGGCCGACCCGAGCGCACGGCCGCCACGTCGTACAGCAGCAGCCCGCTGATGGCGGCGATGACCAGGGCGACGATCCCGGCCGGTACCCGCCGCACGGACCAGAAGCGCCTCGTACGCACGGGCGGATCGCCGTCCCGGGCACCCGTGCCCGCCCTCCCGCCGTACGCCGACGCCGAGGTGGACTGACGCATCTTCTGGTCCGCGTTCATCGCACCCTGTCCCTCCCCCGACGCACCCTCCGCTCCGGGTGCTCCCACTGCGGCACATGCAGTCGTTCGACCGTCACCACGACCTCGGACACCTCCATGCCCGTCAACTCGCCTACCCGTTCGATCACCTGACGACGCACCGCACCGCAGTGCGCGCCGATGTCCGAGGGATAGCCCAGCTCGACGGCGACCCGGACGCGCGCGACGTCCCCGCGCACCACGGCAACCGCGTGCGGCCGCGCGGCGGCGGCATCGGTAAGGCCGACGTCCGCGGTATCCACGACGTCCGCCACATCCGCCACATCCGCCACATCAGCAGCGGCCGCCGCGTCCATGACATCCGCGGCGCCAGCCGCGTCCGCCCGCAACGCCTCTCGCGCCGCCTGCGAGGCGATCTTCGCGACGACCCGGTCCGCGATCCGCGTCGCGCCCCGCTCACTCGGCTCGACCACGGCGCGTCCTTACTGTCTCCATGGCCTCAACTGCCGCCACGGTCCCTGCCGTCGTCATCGCGCCTGTCGTCGTCAGAGTGTTCACCGTGGCCGTCCGTCATCACGGCCACGGGAACGGAAGAATTCACCCGGTTCCAGATCACCGTCCAGGAACCGGCCGACGATAAACCCGACGGCGCCCAACGCCGCCACCAGCAGAAAGGCCCCGAAACCACCGAAGTAACCGGCGAAAGCCAGCGCCATCCCCGCGATCATCCCGACCACGGCCATGCTCATCGTGTGCTCCCCTGCTGGAGCCAACCGGAACCCTGCCGACCTACTGGAGCCGCGGCTCCGGCGATTCCTCTTCCTCGTCCGGCAACTTCACATCGCTGACCGCGATATTGACCTCGACCACTTCGAGGCCGGTCATCCGCTCGACCGCCGCGATCACGTTCTCCCGCACGGCCCGTGCGACATCGGCGATGGAGACGCCGTAGTCCACCACGATCTCCAGGTCGAGGGCCGTCTGTACCTCTCCCACCTCCGCCTTCACCCCACGGGCGACCGACCGGGTGCCGGGCACCCGGTCCCGTACGACTCCGAAGGTTCGCGCGAGACCGCCTCCCATGGCATGAACGCCGACCACATCGCGGGCCGCCATACCCGCGATCTTCTCGACGACGCCGTCGGCGATGGTGGTGCGCCCCCGCGAGCCGGGGTCGCCTCCGCCGCGCCGTGGCCGGTCGGTGGCGGCCGGGGCGGTGCCGCCCCTGGCGCCCAGGGTCCTGGGGGTGCCTGCGGCGGGCTCTGTGGCGGGGTTCTCGGGTCGGTTCCGTGGTGCGGTCTCGGACATCACCGATCGTCCCTTCCGAGGCGGAGAGCGGTCGAAGAGGTTTCCGCTCGCTCTACTGTCAACCTTAAAGGGGCCTTCCCCGAACCGCTTCGGAGATGCGGCACTCGCGCGATCGATACGGCAGGCTGTGAGCACACGGCAGGCTGAGACCAGTAGGGCTCGGTCCCGTCCGGCGCCAAGGGGTGACACGGTGGTCACAGACCGGCTCGCGCAGACCGTAAGGGAGCAGCTTCGGCTGGGACGGCTGCTGCCCCTGGGCGGGCGGGAGGACGGCTCCTGGATCACCGAACACGCGGCGGGCGAGGTGCTCCGGCGGGCCGCCGACCAGATCCCCGACGCGCACCTGGGAGCGCTTCGGATCGCGCCCGCCGACCCCGACACCACCGCGACGCCCGCGGTACCGCCCCCGCCGAGCGCGCTGCCGCCGGGAACGCTGCGCATCGCGGCGGAGTGCGGGGCGACGCTGGAGGAACCGCTTCCGGTGACGGCGGACCGATTGCGCGACGTACTCCTCGACGCGGCGACGGACCGGCTGGGCCTTCTGGTGGAGGCGGTGGACGTACGGGTGACGGACGTGCTGGCCGAACTCCCGGCCCCGCCCCCGGCGGCCCCTCGACCCCACCGACCCCAACCACCACCACGGCCGACGCCGGTCGAACGCCCCGACCCGGATCCCGCCGCCGCGGCCGCCGCCCACGCCGCCGCATCCGTCCCCGGCGTCGCCCGGCTCGCGTCGGTGCTGGGATCGCCCCGGCCCGTGCGGATCGAGGGCGCGCATATCCGGATCGAGCTGGCCGTGGCGGCGGATCACCGCGCCGTGGATGTGGCGCGGGCGGTGCGAACGGCGGTGGCACAGGCCGGCCCGGCCCCGGCCCCCGGAGACCAGCCGCCCACGGTGGCCGTCCTGGTCACCGCCGTGGACCCCTGACCACAGCCGTGGCCGGACCCGGCCGGTCAACCGTGGCCACCGGTCAGCCCGCGCCGATCAACTCTCGGCGGTGTACTTCCGCAACCCCTCGACCGTGCGCTCCAGCTCCGCGACCCGATCGGCCAGTTGCTCGGTCCGCGCCTCGAGCCGGCAGTTCTTGCGGTGCATCTCCAGGAACACATTGACCTTCGTCCGCAGCAACCAGGGGTCGAAGGGTTTGGTGAGGAAGTCCGCGGCGCCGATCGCATAGCCTCGGTAGGCGTAGTCGGAGTCGGCGTCGGTCCCGGTCAGCAGGATGATCGGGACGTCCTTGGTCTGGTCGAGCCGCTTGATGTTGGCGGCGGTCTCGAAGCCGTCCATACCCGGCATCAGCACATCGAGCAGAACGACGGCGAAGTCCTGCCGCAGCATCGCCTTCAGCGCCTCCTCGCCGGAGCGGGCGCGGACGAGTTGCTGTTCGAGCGGGCCGAGGACGGCCTCCAGCGCGATCAGGTTCTCTTCCAAGTCGTCGACGATGAGGATTCCGGCCTTCTCGCATGCGGTCGTCATCACTCCCCCTGCCTCGGCCTCGGCGGACCGGTCTCGTCGGGTACGCTCCCGTCCCGGCCGGTGCCCTCACCGTCATCCCCAGGGCCGTCCTCGACACCGCGCGGCACACCGAGCGACGCATCGTCGAAGGCGTCACCGCCAGACGCGACGGCGTCACCGCCAACCACAGCAGGGTCACCACCGGAGGCGGCGGCGTCACCACGATCCACAGCAGCGTCACCACCTGGCGCGGCAGCGTCACCGCTCCCCGCCTGCCCCACCGGATCGAGCAGCTCGATGATCGCCGACATCAGCCGGTCGACGTCCACGGGCTTGGGGACATAGCCGTTCGCGCCGCTGTCGATGGCCTTCTCCCGGTCGCCGGGCATGACCTTCGCGGTCAGGGCGAGGATCGGCATATCGGCGAGCCGGGGTGTGCTCCGGATGGCCCGGATCGTCTCGTACCCATCCATCTCGGGCATCATCACGTCCATCAGGACCAGCGAGACGTCGGGGTTGCGATGAAGTACCTCCAGCCCCTCGCGGCCGTTCTCCGCGTACTTCACCGTCATGCCGACCCGCCCCAGCACATGCGTGAGCGCGAAGACGTTCCGTATGTCGTCGTCGACGATCAGGATGCGGCGGCCGTCCAGCACCCGGCCGGAGCGTCCGCGCTGCCACTCCTTGAGCTGGGTGGCCCCCGGCCAGCCGTCGTCGTAGTCCCTGGCCTCGTCTCCGCCCCCGGTCTCGGCCCCGCCGCTCAGGGCCCGGGCGGCGACCAGGCCCTCCGCCTCGCCGAAGACCCCGCTGGGGGCGTGGTCGGTGGTGTCCGGCAGCGTCTCGTCCGGGGCGGGGGCCGCCGCCGGGACGGTGGAGCCGGTGGCCCTGGGGTCCGAGGGGTCGGGGACCGGGGCGACGCCGCTGTAGTGCACGGGGACGTAGAGGGTGAAGCGGGAGCCGACGCCCAGTTCGCTCTCGGCCACGATCCGGCCGCCGAGCATTCCGGCGATCTCCCGGCTGATGGACAGGCCGAGGCCGGTGCCGCCGTACTTGCGGCTGGTCGTGCCGTCGGACTGCTGGAACGCCTCGAAGATCACCGGCAGCTTCTCCGGCGGGATGCCGATACCGGTGTCGGTGACGGCGAAGGCGATCACGGCGTCCGCGGACCGCAGCGCCTCCTCCTCGAACTCCGCTCCCGGGGTGCGCTCGACGCGCAGCGTCACCCCGCCCGAGGAGGTGAACTTCAGGGCGTTGGAGAGCAGATTGCGCAGAATCTGCTGGAGCCGCTGCTCATCGGAGAACATCTCGCGCGGTACGTCCTCGCCCACCGCGATCTCGAACGACAGCCGGCGGTCGACGGCCAGCGGCCGGAACGTGGCGTTCACATAGTCCAGGATCTTGACCAGCGGCAGCTTCTTCGGACGGACGTCCATCCGGCCCGCCTCGATCTTCGACAGATCCAGGATGTCGTTGATCAGCTGGAGCAGATCGGAACCGGAGCGGTGGATGGTGGCGGCGAACTGCACCTCCTGGCCGGACAGCCGCCCTTCGGGGTTGTCGGCGAGCAGCCGGGCCAGGATGAGCAGCGAGTTCAGCGGGGTGCGCAGCTCATGCGACATATTGGCCAGGAACTCGGACTTGTACTGGGAGGCGGTCGCCAGCAGCGCGGCCTTCTCCTCCAGCTCCGCGTTGGAGCGCTGCAGCTCGTTGGAGCGCTGGCGCAGCTCGGTGGTGAGCCGCTGGGACTCGGAGAGCAGCGACTCGGTGCGGGCGTTGGCGATGATGGTGTTGATCGAGACGCCGATGGTGTTCACGAACTGGTCGACGAAGGCCAGGTGGACCTCGCTGAACCGGCTGAACGAGGCCAGTTCGATCACTCCGAGCACCTGGTCCTCGTAGAGGATCGGCAGGATGACCACGCTGGCCGGGAGCGCGGAGCCGAGCCCGGAGTTGATGGCGAGGTAGTCGGGCGGGACGTCGTTGATGAGGATCCGCTTCTTCCCCACCGCCGCCTGGGCGACCAGCCCGCGGCCCGGGGGTCCGGTCCGCGGCGTCTGGCCGTCGCCGCCGACCGCGTCCTGATCGGTGCCGTATCCGGCGATGAGCTCGAGTCCCTCACCGGGCTTGGCACCGGCCGCGCTCAGGAAGAACGCCCCGAACTGCGCGTTGACCAGCGGGGTCAGCTCGCTCAGGATCAGATCGGCGACCTCGACCAAATCGCGGTGGCCCTGCATCAGGGCCGCGATACGGGCCAGGTTGGACTCCAGCCAGTCCTTGGCGCGGGTGGTCTCGCGGAGGTTGGCGACCATCAGATTGACGTTGTTCTTCAGCGCCGCGACCTCGCCCTGTGCCTCGACCGAGATGGACCCGGACATATCACCCTGGGCGACGGCGGAGGCGACCTCGGCGATCGCGCGCACCTGGGTGGTGAGGTTGAGGGCGAGCTCATTGACGCCGGTGGTCAGCCGCTTCCAGGTGCCGTAGACGCCCTCGACCCGGGCCTGGCCGCCCAGGCGGCCCTCGCTGCCGACCTCGCGGGCCACCCGGGTCACCTCGTCGGAGAACGAGGAGAGCGTGTCGACCATGGTGTTGATGGTGGTCTTCAGCTCGAGGATCTCGCCGCGCGCGTCAACGTCGATCTTCTTGCTCAGATCGCCCTCGGCCACGGCGGTGGCGACCTGGGCGATGTTGCGGACCTGCGAGGTCAGGTTGGACGCCATGAAGTTGACGTTGTCCGTAAGGTCCTTCCAGACCCCGGAGACGCCCGGCACTCCGGCCCGGCCGCCCAGTTGGCCCTCGGTGCCGACGTCGCGGGCCACCCGGGTGACCTCGTCGGCGAACGAGCGCAACTGCTGGACCATGGTGTTCACGGTCTCCTTGAGCTCCAGGATCTCGCCCCGGGCATCGACCGTGATCTTCTTCGAGAGATCGCCGTTGGCGACCGCCGTGGTGACCTGGGCGATGTTGCGGACCTGGGAGGTCAGGTTCAGGGCCATGGAGTTGACGTTCTCCGTAAGGTCCTTCCAGACCCCGGACACGTCGCGGACCTGGGCCTGGCCGCCGAGGTTGCCCTCGGTGCCCACCTCGCGGGCCACCCGGGTCACCTCGTCGGCGAAGGACGACAGCCGGTCCACCATGGTGTTGATCGTCGACTTCAGCTCCAGGATCTCGCCCTTCGCCTCCACCGTGATCGTCTTGCTCAGATCGCCCTCCGCCACGGCGGTGGCGACCTGGGCGATGTTGCGGACCTGCGAGGTCAGGTTGTCGGCCATGAAGTTGACGTTCTCCGTAAGGTCCTTCCAGACCCCGGAGACGCCCCTGACCTGGGCCCGGCCGCCCAGCTCACCCTCGGTGCCCACCTCGCGGGCCACCCGCGTCACCTCGTCGGCGAAGGCGGAGAGCTGGTCCACCATGGTGTTGATCGTCGACTTGAGCTGCAGGATCTCGCCCCGCGCATCCACGGTGATCTTCTGCGAGAGATCGCCGTTGGCGACCGCCGTGGTCACCTGGGCGATGTTGCGGACCTGCGAGGTCAGGTTGGACGCCATGAAGTTGACGTTGTCCGTAAGGTCCTTCCAGACCCCGGAGACGCCCGGCACTCCGGCCCGGCCGCCCAGCTCGCCCTCGGTGCCCACCTCGCGGGCCACCCGCGTCACCTCGTCGGCGAACGCCCCGAGCTGGTCGACCATGGTGTTCACGGTGAGCTTGAGCTCCAGCAGCTCACCGGTGGCCTCGACGGTCACCTGGCGGGTGAGGTCACCGCGGGCGACCCCGGTGGTCACCTCGGCGATGTCGCGGACCTGTGCGGTCAGCCGGGAGGCCATGGTGTTGACGGCCTCCGTCACCATGCGCCAGTCGCCGGAGAGCCCCTGCACCTTGGCCCGGCCGCCCAGCCGGCCCTCGGTGCCGACCTCGCGGGCGATCCGGGTCAGCTCGCCGGTGAACAGCGAGAGCTGGTCCACCGTGCGGTTCACTCCGCGCCCCAGCCGCCGCAGATCGCCGCGGAGCTGGCGGTTGCCGTCGTGCAGATCCACCCGCTGGGTCAGGTCGCCCGACGCGATCGCGTCGAGCACCCGCGTGGCGTTGGACACCGGGCCGACCAGGGCGTCCAGCAGGTGATTGGCCGCGTCCACGCTGGTCGTCCAGGCCCCCTGACCGGGGCTCGCGGCGATCCGCTCGTCCAGCCTGCCCTGGCGCACCACCTCTCGGCGCACCCGCTGCAGTTCCCCGGCCAGATGCGCGTTGCGCAGCACGAGCTGGTTGAAGACCCCGGCCATCTCGCCGACCACACCCTCGGCCGAGGGGTCCGCACGGACAGTGAAGTCACCGTCGCACAGTGCGTTCATCGCCGCGAGCAGGGAACGCAGCTCGGACGTGGTCTCCGCATTGCACGCCGGGCCGGACGGCCCAGCGGAATCCGCACTGTCCGCGGGCCGCGCCGGGGAAGTGTCGGTGGTGATCGGGTCGAGTGCCATGGCGTCGTCCCTTAAAGATCATTCAATTCCCCCTGTCTGTCATAATATGGCACCTAGATGGCCTAAACCGCCCATATCGCCCTGGAGCCGCACGTGGGAGCTTTGTTTCCTCTCGCGCGTGAGTCCGTCTCACGGACAACGCTGCCCGGAAGCGTGCGCGCACCCGGCGCAGCGCGCACCTTCGTCCGTACGGCACTTACGGGACGGAGCGCCGCGGAGGCGTTCGAGCCGGTCGCCCTCGACGAGCGGTCGATCGACGACGCGGTGCTGCTGGTGAGCGAGCTGGTCACCAACGCGGTTCTGCACGCGGGCACCCGGGTCGAGGTGGTCTGCCGGCTCCAGCCCGGTGCCGCCACCGCCGACGAGGGCGACACCATGGGGCAGCCCGACGAGACGCCCGCCCCGGCCGACCCGCCGAGACGGCCGGGGATCGTCGTGGAGGTGGCGGACCTCCACCCCGCCAGCACCGTCTACGGAGGGCCCGAGACCCAGCGCCGGGGCCGCGGCCGCGGACTCCAACTGATCGGGGCACTCGCCGAAGCCTGGGGCGTGACCTACCACCGCACCCGTAAGGCGGTCTGGTTCCGGCTGGACGCCGAGCGCGCGGTGCCCGAGTCCGACGCCGTCCCCACCAGCGCGCTCGGGCGTGAGCTGCGGTTCGCCGAGACCCTCGCCCCCGTGACGCCGCGCGAGCAGCGCGATCCGACCGCCGATTGGGTCGACCGCGGCGGGCCGTCCTTCCTCGCCGAGGCCAGCGAACTGCTCACCGGCCAACTCGACGAGAACATGGTCGCCGCCCTCGCCGGGCAGCTTCTGGTGCCCCGGCTGGCCGACTGGTGCGCGGTCTGGCTGACCACCCCGGGCGGCGGGCTGCAGCTCGCCCGCGTCTGGCACAGCGATGAGCACCGTATCGGCGCGCTCCGCCTGTCGCTGGAGCGGCATCCGCCGCCCACCGGGCTCGGTTCGGCGGGCACCTCCTGGCCCTGGCCCGGGATCGCGGACAGCCAGGGCGGATCGGCGGTGTGCTTCCCGCTGATCGCACACGGCCGCAGCCATGGCGCTCTGCTCATCGGCCGGGCGGGCGTGCCACGGATGGCGGAGGTCGTGGTGCGGCTCTCGGAGGACGTGGCGCGACGGGTGGCCCAGGCAGTGGCCACGGCCCGGCAGTACACCCGGCAGGCGACGATCAGCCGGGCACTGCAGCGCCGGCAGCTACCCATGTCGCTCGCCCACATCCCGGGGGTGGACTCGGCGATCGTCTACGAGCCGCACGGCGAGGGACAGACCGTCGGCGGCGACTTCTACGACCTGTTCCCCATGGGCGACCGCCGCTGGTGCTTCCTGCTGGGCGACGTCCAGGGCAGCGATCCGGAGGCGATGTCGGTCACGGGGCTGGCCCGCCATCTGGTCCGGCTGCTGGCCCGTGAGGGCCATGGTGTCGAGTCGGTGCTCAACCGGCTGAACCAGGCGCTGGTGGAGGAGGACGCGGAGGCGGCCGAGATCGACGGCGAACAGTCCCGGCCGCGCTTCCTGAGCCTGCTGTACGGGGAGCTGGAGCCCGACCCGGAAGGGGGCAGCGCCCGCTGCACCCTGGCGAGCGCCGGCCATCCGCTGCCGCTGCGGCTGACCACCGACGGTACGGTCGCGCCCGCCGCCAGCCCCCAGATGCTGCTCGGCATCGACGAGAACCCGGACTTCCACGCCGACACGCTGAACCTGGCGCCCGGCGAGACGCTGCTGTGCGTCACCGACGGGGTGACCGAGCGGCGCAACGGCGTCCGTCAGCTCGATGACGACGACGGCCTCTCGGACATCCTGCGGAACTGCGTCGGGCTGGGGGCCAAGGCGGTCGCGGAGCGGGTGCGGCGCGCCACGTATGACTTCAGCCCCGAGCCGATCGACGACGACCTCGCCGTGCTGGTACTGGAGGCGGTGCCGACGGTGGAGCCGCCGCGAGCGCCATGACGGCGCGGATGCCGATGCCGTGACGGCGCGGGCACTGTTGGCGGCGCGGGCACTGTTGGCGGCGCGGGCACTGTTGGCGGCGCGGGCGCTACTGACGGCGCGGGCGGCCCCACCGGGAAGCGGCGCTAGCGGTCCACACCAGCGCAACTTGGTCCGTAACGGGGCCGTCTAGTCCGTCAGCCCCGCCAGGTCGCGCAGCCGGCGGGCCTGGGCGGCGCGCTCGGCGACGCGCTGGTCCTCGTAGGTGCGGTCCACGGCCCCCCGCAGCAGCGCCTTGGTCTCGATCACGGCGTCGCGGGGCGCGGCGAGAAGGGCCGCCGCCAGGTCCTGGACCGCGCCGTCGAGCTCGGCGGCGGGCACCACGAGATTGGCGAGCCCGGTCCGCACGGCCTCCTCGGCATGGACGAAGCGCCCGGTCGCGCAGATCTCCAGCGCCCGGGCATATCCCACGAGGCCGACCAGCGGATGGGTGCCGGTGAGGTCCGGCACCAGCCCGAGGCTGGTCTCGCGCATGGCGAACTGTGCGTCCTCCGCGCAGACCCGCAGATCACAGGCGAGCGCGAGCTGGAAACCGGCCCCGATGGCATGACCCTGGACGGCGGCGATCGACACGATGTCGTTCCGCCGCCACCAGGTGAACGCCTCCTGGTACTCGGCAATGGCGGCGTCCAGTTCACTGTCTGAGCCGCGCCCCAGCTCGAGGAACGACGGCTCGCCGTCGAACCCCTCGGGCGTGAACGCCTGGCGGTCCAGGCCCGCCGAGAAGGACTTGCCCTCGGCGCGCAGCACCACGATGCGCACGGTGCCCGGCACCAGCTTCCCCGCCTCGGCCAGCGCCCGCCACAAGGCGGGCGACTGGGCGTTGCGCTTCGCCGGGTTGGTCAGGGTCACCGTGGCGACCGTGTCATCGACGGTGAGCTGAACGCCGTCCTTGTCGAGCAGGGTCACAGGGGCCTCCGGTCGAGTGCGGTCAGTACAAGTGACTGCACAGTAACCACCCGGCCGAACCGACGATCAGCCGGGTGGCACCCCTGTCCATGACTGCTGATGATGACGGAGCACAGCGCGTGCGATCAGGCCGTGGCGGCCTTCTTGCCTCGCGTCGCGCCGCCGCGTCCCCGTAGGGAAACTCCGGACTCACTGAGCATCCGGTGAACGAATCCATAGGAACGGCCGGTCTCCTCGGCCAGCGCCCGGATGCTCGCCCCGGAGTCGTACTTCTTCTTCAGGTCTGCCGCGAGCTTTTCGCGCGCGGCGCCGGTCACCCGGCTGCCCTTCTTCAGAGTCTCGGCCACCCGTGCCTCCTCATGGGAAGTGCGCTCTGGACTCTCATGATCACCCCTACAGAGCTTCCTGGCCACCCATTCGGCAAGGTCTGTGGATGAAGGATTGCGGGAGATCGCGGCGCGACGGCCTTCGGAATCAAGGATTCCGGCGCTGTTCAACCTGACACTCTTTCGTGTTCATCGGCGAAGAGGCAGGTCAGGGCATACGTGAGCAACGTCGCAGAGGTCCGGACCGGCGCACGGCACGTCGCGTGCGCCGGTGGCCCACGACGCGCCGCGATACCAGCCGCTCTCACTCAGATGATGGATCACGCCTAGGCCGAATGATCTATGAGAAGGGCGTCGGAGCGGAGGAACCGGACTCTCGGGGCGGCAGCCGGAACGCCGCCCCGGCGCCGCCATCGGCCCTCGTCAGGCGAGCGCGACGAGGTCCGCGTAGGCCTCGCCCCACAGATCCTCGACACCGTCCGGAAGCAGAATGATCCGCTCCGGCTGCAGCGCGTCGACGGCGCCCTCGTCGTGGGTCACCAGCACCACCGCACCGGCGAAGGTGCGCAGCGCGCCGAGGATCTCCTCGCGGCTGGCCGGGTCGAGGTTGTTGGTGGGCTCGTCCAGGAGCAGCACATTGGCCGAGGAGACCACCAGGGTGGCCAGCGCGAGCCGGGTCTTCTCACCGCCGGAGAGCACTCCGGCCGGCTTGTCCACGTCGTCGCCGGAGAACAGGAACGACCCGAGCGTCTTACGGATGTCGACCAGGTCCAGATCCGGGGCGGCGGAGCGCATGTTCTCCAGGACGGTGCGGTCCGGGTCGAGCGTCTCGTGCTCCTGCGCGTAGTAGCCCAGCTTCAGCCCGTGGCCGGGGGTCACCTCGCCGGTGTCGGGCTTCTCGACCCCGGCCAGCAGCCGCAGCAGGGTCGTCTTACCGGCGCCGTTCAGCCCCAGGATGACGACCCGGGACCCCTTGTCGACGGCCAGGTCCACATCGGTGAAGATCTCCAGCGAGCCGTACGACTTCGACAGCCCCTCGGCGGTCAGCGGGGTCTTGCCGCACGGGGCCGGGTCGGGGAAGCGGAGCTTGGCGACCTTGTCGCTCTGCCGGACGTCGTCCAGACCGGCCAGCAGCCGCTCGGCGCGGCGGGCCATGTTCTGCGCGGCCACGGTCTTGGTCGCCTTGGCGCGCATCTTGTCGGCCTGCGAGTTGAGCGCCGCGGCCTTCTTCTCGGCGTTGGCGCGCTCGCGCTTGCGGCGCTTCTCATCCGCCTCGCGCTGGGCCTGGTAGAGCTTCCAGCCCATGTTGTAGATGTCGATCACCGAGCGGTTGGCGTCCAGGTAGAAGACCTTGTTGACGACCGTCTCGACGAGGTCGACATCGTGGGAGATCACGATGAAGCCGCCGCTGTAGGTCTTGAGGTAGTCCCGCAGCCAGGTGATCGAGTCGGCGTCGAGGTGGTTGGTGGGCTCGTCCAGCAGCATGATGTCGGAATCCGAGAAGAGGATCCGGGCCAGCTCGACCCGGCGCCGCTGACCGCCGGAGAGCGTATGGAGCGGCTGGCCGAGCACCCGGTCGGGCAGGCCGAGGCTGGCCGCGAAGGTCGCGGCCTCCGCCTCGGCGGCGTAGCCGCCCTTGGTGAGGAACTCGGTCTCCAGGCGCTCGTACTTCTTCATCGCGCGCTCGCGGGTGGCGCCCTTGCCGTTGGCCATCCGGTCCTCGTTCTCGCGCATCTTGCGGAGCACGGAGTCGAGGTCGCGGGCCGAGAGGATGCGGTCGCGGGCGAGGACGTCGAGATCGCCGGTGCGCGGGTCCTGCGGGAGGTAGCCGACCTGACCGGAGCGGGTGATGGTGCCGGCGGTCGGGATGCCCTCACCGGCCAGACACTTGGTGAGCGTGGTCTTGCCCGCGCCGTTGCGGCCGACCAGGCCGATGCGGTCGCCCTTGGCGATGCGGAAGGAAGCGGACTCGATGAGGACGCGAGCGCCGGCACGCAGCTCGACGCCGGAGGCGGTGATCACGGGAATTACTCCTGGGCAGGGTGGACGGCGGACGGGACGGAGGGGAGCGGCCGACGCCGTCTAATGCACGAGGAGAATTGCCATACGGCTAGTTTAGCGGTGCGGGCAAGTCGTTTTCCCCCGGCCTTACGGCCCTCGCCGCGACCTTACGGCCTCCCCCATGGTCTCCCGCGGGTCTCCCGCGGCGGCCGCTCCCCCTCGGGCCCGGCCCGTGTGAACCTGTCAAGCCCCGCCCGTGTGCACCTGGAAGGCCGCCCGGCGCACCGCCTTGGCCAGGGCCGGATCGGGGTGGGCGGCGGCCAGCGCCACCAGGACCTGCACGGTACGGGGATGCCCCACGGCCCGTACCTCCTCCAGCAGCGCGGGCACGGTGCCCTGGACGGCGGACTCCAGGTGGCGGACGAGCAGCGGGCTCTCGCCGTGATCGGAGATGGCCGCGGCGGTGTCCACCCACAGCCAGGTGGCCTCCTCGCGGGTCAGCGCGTCCAGCGCCTCGTCCGGGTCGGCACCCTCGTGCTCGGCGAGCCACAGAAGCGCGTACGGCCGCAGGCACGATTCGTCGACGACGGCCCGTACGGCGGGCTCGGCGGGCGCTCCGACGACGCGCAGCGCCTCGAAGGCGAGCCCGCGCAGCAGCGCGTCGTCGCCGCGCGCCGCCTCGATCAGCTCGGTGACGGCGCTGCCGACGGGGCGGGCGGCCAGCCAGGCCCGGTACTCGGCGCGGGCGGGGCCCGGGGTCAGGCCCGCACAGCCGCGCAGCATGTCGGGGGCGGGCTGCTCGATGTTCCCGGCCGGGCTCTGGGCGGCGACGCAGATCTGCTCCAGCTTGACCCACACCGCCCAGTTGCCGAGCGCGGACAGCTCGGCCTCCCGGCTGTCGCCCTTGGCGTCCTTGGCGTCGTCGGCCGCGCTCCCGGCGCTCTCCGGTCCCGCCGACCCGTCCTGCGGCTCCTCCCGTACGGTGAGCGCCCCGACGGACGAGAGGGCGTCCAGGACCCAGTCGAGCAGCCCCTCCAGCGTGGCGGTGTCCTCGGCGTCGTCGGGGCTCCCGGCACCCCGGGCGCCCTGCACGGGCTCCTGCGGCTCCGTGGCGTCCCGGAGCTCCGTGGCGTCCTGGGGGACCTCGCACCGCTCGGTGCGCAGCTCGGCGACCCGCTGCCGGAGCATGTCCAGCAGGGCGGAGATCTGCATGGGGCCGGCCGAGAGCTGCAGCAGCGAGAGCAACTGCGGTACGGCCTCGACGACCTCCGCGACCGCCGTCGGCTCGGCCGCCGCCGGGGCGGGGCAGGCCAGGGACCATGCGTCGAGGAGCGCGACCCAGCCGCGCAGCACAGCGCTGTCGTCCCGGTCCCACGCCTGCAGCCGCCAGCCGGGGCGGGTGGTGCCCGCGTGGTGCTCGATGAGGCCGATGAGGCGGGCGCGGTCCCAGTCGCTGCGCACCTCCGGTTCGCTCAGCCCGAGCGCGGCGGCGGCGCGGGCGGCGGCCTCGTCGGACAGTGCGCCGGGAGCGCCGTGCTCGGCCGCGGCCCAGTGGGCGACCGCCACGGCCCCGGTGAGCCCCGCCCTGGCCCGCCGGGCCAGCTCCGCCGGGGGCGGAGTGCCCTCCGGCGGGCGGGGCGCCGGTCTTGAGCCGCGGTTCACCGCGGGCCGGCGGGCGGTGGCCATCGGCCGGTTGCGGACGAGTCGGAGCCGGGAGTCGCGCGGAGTACGGGACGTCACGGAAGCAGTCTCGCCGTTGACGGCCCGAAAGCCCAATCGGCACCCGTCCGGCGGTCGCCGCGAACGGTTCGCGCCATCTTACGGACGCTTGCGCCGCCGCCCCGCGAACGCTTCCCGCGCCGTCTCGCACGCGCTTCCGCGATCGCCTTACGGGCGCTACAGGAGCGGTATCAGAAAGCGCCGCAGAGCCTCCTCGTACCCCTTGGGGTCCGCGTTCCACATGGCCGCGTGGGGGGCCCGCCGTACCGTGTGAAGGGTGACCAGGTCGCGTCTGCGGTCGGCGAATTCGCGCGAGGCGTGCCAGGGCGCGAGGGTGTCGTCGGGGCCATGGGCGACGAGCGTGGGCACGGACAACCGCTCGGGATCGGCCACCTCCGGAAGCACGCTGTCGTGGAGCCCGGTGCGCCCCTCGGCGGCCCGCAGCGCGAGTGGGAGCAGCGGCGCGGGAATGCCGCGGGCCGCGGCGAGGGCGCGCAGGGTGGCCTGCCAGTCGAGCACCGGGGAGTCCAGGACGAGGCCGAGGACGCGGTGGCGCAGCGCGGAGTTCGCGGCGGCGTGGAGGGCCATCGAGGCGCCGATGGACCAGCCGTGCAGCACGATCCCGGTCGCCCCGTACGCCACCGCGTAGCGGAGGGCCGCGTCCAGGTCGCGCCACTCGGTGTCGCCGAGGTGGGAGATACCGTCCTCGGGCCGGGGGGCGCCGGGGTCCCCGCGGTAGGCGAGGTCGAGCACCGGCACCCGCAGCTTCCGCAGGAAGGGCATGACGACCATAGGGTGCTCACGGGTGGTGCCGAGGCCATGGATGGTGATCACCCATGTGGAGCGTTCGCCGGGGATGAACCAGGCGGGCAGCGGGCCGAGTTCGCCGGGCACGTCGACGTCGGCGTGGTCGATGCCGAGCGCGTCCCGCGGATCGCCGATGTACACCTGGGGGGTCAGCCGCACCCGGGTGCCGGGGGTGAGGTCGCCGTGGGTGACCCGCTCCAGGCGGCGCACCACGCAGTCGGCGGGGTGCGGGGCGTCCTCGATGACGGGGCCGACGACGGCGTGGCAGGAGCGGCCGGTAAGGCCGTAGACGCCGGGGCGCAGCGAGGCGAGCGAGCGGGTCAGGGTGATCTGGCCGGCCGCGGTCGCGTGCACGGTGAGCGGGGGCTCGTTCGGCAGCGGACGGTCGGGGGCCGGTTTCAGCGCCGCGTCGGTGGCGTACCGTCCGGCCGCCACCGCGGCCACGCCGGCACTGAGCAAAGTGGTGGCGGCCGCGACCGCCGTTGTCCGCAGACGCATCCCCCCAGTGTGGGCGGGGAGGCGGCCCCCGGCCAGCGGGCGTGCCCGGCCGGGTGACCGTCCGGCCGGGGCCCGGGCGCGTGCGGTGCGGCGGCGCGGGGCCGGGCGCGTGCGGCGCGGGGCCGGGCGGGTGCCCGGCGGGATCAGCTCGGCTGGCCGTAGCCGCTGAGCTTGTCCGCGGCGCGCCGCAGCTCGTCCGGCGGGATCAGGGTGGGGGTGCGGCCGGGGACGGAGACCGCGGTGAGCCAGACCCGGCACATCCATTCGAGCTGGGCGGTGCGGTCAAACGCCTGGTCCAGGGTGGCGCCGTGGACGACGGTGCCGTGGTTGCGCAGCAGACAGGCGCTGCGGTCGCGCAGCGCCTCGACCATGGCGTCGGCCAGTTCGTCCGTTCCGTAGAGCGCGTAGGCCGCGACGCGGATCGGTCCGCCGAGGGCCGCGGTCATGTAGTGGATCGCGGGGAGCTCGTCGACGAGCGTGGAGACGGCCGTGGCGTGGACGGCGTGGGTATGGACCACGGCCTCGGCGTCGGTCTCCCGGTAGACGGCCAGGTGCATGGGCAGCTCGCTGGTGGGCTCGAGCGTGCCGAGGACCTGTTGTCCGTCGAGGTCGACGGCGACGGCGTCCCGTGGGCCGAGCCGGTCGTAGGGGACGCCGCTCGGGGTCACCAGGACGGTGTCGCCGACCCGGGCCGAGACATTGCCCGAGGTGCCGACGACCAGGCCGTCCGCGGTGGTTCTGCGGGCCGTTCTCACCACCTGCGTCCATGCCTGCCGCAGGGGATGGGTCAGCCGCGGCTGCGGCTGCCGCGTGGTTCGCGACTGGGTCACCTGCCCTCACCTCCGAGGCCCGATCCTCCCAGGCGTCCGGCGGCCGGGCGATGGCGGGACCGGAAGGGGGCGGCTCTTGTCTACGGCCGCGCCTCGTGGGCAGCCGCCCCCGTGCGGGTGAACGAGGGTGAACGGCGGGCGGCTGCGGGGCCGGTCCTGGGGCCTCCTCCGGCGGTCCTCGATCGAGGCGCAACTCCCGTACGACATGGGAAAGTAGACTTGAATTCATCAGGCTTTAGCACTCCCGCAACCACGTCACCCTGATGCCCCACTCAGTTCATCTCCCGTTCATCCTGTTTCCTTACGTTCACCGTGCCACTAACGACCTTCGAACTGATTGACCGGGTGTATGGAACACATCACGCTTCTCATCGGGATCGTGATCGTCACGGCCTTGGTGTTCGACTTCACGAACGGCTTCCACGACACGGCTAACGCCATGGCCACCACCATCTCCACGGGAGCACTCGGTCCCAGGGTGGCGGTGGCGATGTCGGCCGTCCTCAATCTCGTCGGCGCGTTCCTGTCCGTGGAGGTGGCCAAGACCATCTCCGGCGGGATCATCGACGAGGACTCCGGTATCCGACCAGAAGTGATCTTCGCGGGGCTGGTCGGAGCGATCCTGTGGAATCTGGTGACCTGGCTCGCCGGGCTCCCCTCCAGCTCATCGCACGCCCTGTTCGGCGGCCTGATCGGCGCCACAGTGGTCTCCGTCGGCCTGGACGGGGTCAACGGCGACGCGATCGTCATGAAGGTCCTGATCCCCGCCGTCGCCGCGCCGGTCGTGGCCGGCATCGCCACGGTGGCCGCCACCCGGCTCACCTACCGGCTCGGCCGCGGCCGCTCTTCGGAGGACACCGCGAAGGGCTACCGCGCGGGGCAGATCGCGTCGGCCGCCCTGGTCTCCCTGGCCCACGGCACCAACGACGCCCAGAAGACGATGGGCGTGATCACCCTGGCGCTGGTGACCGGGGGCGTGGTGGCACCCGACTCCGACCCGCCGCTGTGGGTCATCGTCTCGGCGGGCATGGCCATCGCGCTCGGCACCTACCTGGGCGGCTGGCGCATCATCCGCACCATGGGCAAGGGCATCACCGACATCCAGCCGCCGCAGGGCTTCGCCGCCCAGACCGGCGCCGCGACCGTCATCCTCGCCTCCTCCCACATCGGCTTCGCGCTGTCCACCACCCAGGTCTGCTCCGGCGCCGTCATGGGTGCGGGTATCGGCCGTAAGGGCGCGGTGATGCGCTGGTCGACCGCGGGCCGCATGGTGGTCGCCTGGGTGCTGACCCTCCCGGCCGCGGGCCTGGTGGCGGGCGGCGCCGCGCTGCTGGCCGACCAGGGGAACGCGGGGATCACGGCGGTGGCCGTGCTCGCCGTCCTGGCCTGCGGGGCGATCTGGGCGCTGTCGCGCCGCAAGCCCGTGGACCACACCAACGTCAACGAGGTCGGCGCGCAGGAGCCGGTGGGCGCCGTCACGGCCGCCCTGCGGTCCGTGGCCCCGCCGCCCGCGGGTGCGAAGCCTTCCGCCCCCGAGAGGGCGGCCGAGGCCGCCCCTGAGAGCGGCATCGCCGAGCACACACCCGAGCAGACCCCCACCCCCGCCGCCGCGAGCAGCACCACCCGCTAAGGAGCCACGGAACATGAGCATCGACTGGGCGGCACTCGGCCAGGTCTTCGGCGTCAGCCTCGTGGTGACGGTCGGCATGGTGGGCGTCTTCACCCTGGGCATCCTCGGGACGTCCCGTAAGGCGGCGCCGGAGCAGGGCGGCGCGGCCGTCGTGTCCGGTGGCGCGGTGGGCGCCTCCGCGCTCGCGCGCACCGGGGCGTACACCTGCTTCGGGCTGTGCGCCGCGGCCGTGGCGTACGGCATCTATCTGATCGTCGCCTGAGGCTCGCGTCCTCATCGACCCACCGGCCGCCGGATGGTGGCGCTGACCAGCGCCGACCGTCCGGCGGCCGCCTCGTGTGCGGCCGCGTCTGTGGGGCTCGGCACACTCGGGCGTCATGGGTCATATGCGAGTTGACGGCCATTCGCGGCCCATGGTGGACTTCCCGAGCCAAACGGCGGCAGGAGAGGAAGCCGGTGAGAATCCGGCGCGGTCCCGCCACTGTCACCGGGGAGCACTCTCCCATCGCCTGTATGGGGTCACGGCTCGACCGTACGGTTGCTTTCGTACGCGGGGCTGGAAGACCGGGAGGGGCGCGGATCCGGGAGCCAGGAGACTTTCACCGCCGGTCACGTCGAACCAGGGCGCGGACCCTGAGTGAGGACATACCGCCATGCCCGGCACCGCCACGCCGCCAGCCTCCTCTGCCCCCACTGGCTCTTCCGGCCCCTTCGGCCCCCCTGGCCCCTTTGGTTACGTGTCGTCGCGCCGAGGCGTGACGGCGGCCTGAGGGATGCGTGCCGATCACGCCTCGTTCGCGTGCGGCGCGGCCCTCGGCTTCCTCGGTGATCTCGCCACCGGCGATCCGCGCCGCGGCCATCCGGTCGCCGCGTTCGGGCGCGCCGCCGCGGCCGCCGAACGCCGGCTGTGGCGTGACCACCGCGGTTACGGGGCCCTGCACACCGCGTTGTGCGCGGGCGGCGCGGCCGCCGGTGCCGCGCTGCTGACCCGCGCCGTACGGGCCCTCGGCGGGCGCGGTGGCGCGGAGGTCGCGCTGACCGCCGCCGCCACCTGGGCCGTGCTGGGCGGCACGACGCTGGGCCGGGAGGCACGGGCCGTCGGCGGAGCCCTGGCCGTGGGGGACCTCGACGTCGCCCGGGAGCGGCTGCCGCATCTGTGCGGGCGCGATCCGCAGGCGCTGGACGGGCCGCAGATCGCCCGCGCGGTCGTCGAGTCGGTCGCCGAGAACACCTCCGACGCCGTCGTGGGCGCGCTGGTGTGGGGGGCCGTGGGCGGCGTGCCGGGGCTCATCGGCTTCCGCGCCGTCAACACCCTGGACGCCATGGTGGGCCACAAGTCGCCGCGCTACCGGCGGTTCGGCTGGGCGGCGGCCCGTCTGGACGATGTGGCCGGCTGGCCCGGTGCGCGCCTTACGGCGGCCCTGGCGACCCTCTCCGGCCCCGATCCGCGCGGTGCGCGGCGCGCCTGGCGGCGCGACGGCCGGCGCCATCCGAGCCCCAACGCGGGCCCCGTGGAAGCGTCGTTCGCGGGCGCGCTCGGCGTACGGCTGGGCGGCACCCTCACGTACGGCGGCCGGGTCGAGCACCGGCCGGTGCTCAACTCCGGCGGGCGGCCGGTGGAGTCGGCCGACATCGAGCGGGCGATACGGCTGTCGCGGCGCGTCGGTGTCCTGGCGCTCGGGGTGTCCGTAGCGGCCCGGCCGGTCCTCAGGGCGTTGACGGGGCGGCCCCGGGCCGCCGGAAGGGGCGGCGGATGAGCGGGATACGCGGTAAGGGCGGCATGGACGGTTCCGGGGCGCGGGGCGGGGGGCTGCTCGTCGCGGGCACGACCTCCGACGCGGGCAAGAGCGTCGTGACGGCCGGGATCTGCCGATGGCTCGCCCGTAAGGGCGTCAGCGTGGCGCCTTTCAAGGCGCAGAACATGTCGCTCAACTCCTTCGTCACCCGGGAGGGGGCGGAGATCGGGCGGGCGCAGGCCATGCAGGCCGCCGCCGCGCGCGTCGAGCCGAGCGCGCTGATGAACCCGGTCCTGCTGAAGCCGGGCAGCGACCGCAGCAGCCAAGTGGTGCTGCTGGGCAAGCCGGTGGGCGAGCTGAGCGCGCGCGGGTACTTCGGGCGGTCGGGGCCCGCGGCGCACCCGCCGTCGGGCGCGGCTTCCCCCGGGCGGACGCGGTACTCGGGGCGGGAGGCGCTGCTGGGGACCGTCACGGAGTGCCTGGAGGAGCTGCGGCGCACCCATGACGCAGTGATCTGCGAGGGCGCGGGCAGTCCGGCCGAGATCAATCTGCGCCGCACCGACATCGTCAACATGGGGCTGGCGCGCGCCGCCCGGCTTCCGGTCGTGGTGGTCGGGGACATCGACCGCGGAGGCGTCTTCGCGTCCTTCTTCGGCACCACCGCGCTGCTGTCGGCGGCGGACCAACGGCATGTGGCCGCCTATCTGGTGAACAAGTTCCGCGGCGATGTGAGCCTTCTGGAGCCCGGTCTGGAGATGCTGCGCGACCTCACCGGGCGCCCGACCGTCGGTGTGCTCCCGTTCGCCCACGGGCTGGGGATCGACGAGGAGGACGGGCTGCGGGTGTCGCTGCGCGGCACGGTGCGGGAGAGCGTCGTGGCGCCCCCTTACGGCGCGGACGTCCTGCGGATCGCGGTGGCCGCCGTGCCGCTGATGTCCAACTTCACGGACGTGGACGCGCTGGCGGCCGAACCGGGCGTGGTCGTGCGGTTCGTGGACCGGCCCGAGGAGCTGGCCGACGCCGATCTGGTGGTGCTGCCGGGCACCCGGGGCACCGTAAGGGCGCTGGAGTGGCTGCGTGAGCGCGGGCTCGCCGACGCGATCGCCCGGCGGGCCGCCGAGGGCCGTCCGGTGCTGGGCGTCTGCGGCGGCTTCCAGGTGCTGGGGGAGCGCATCGAGGACGAGGTCGAGTCGAAGGCCGGGACCGTCGCCGGGCTCGGGCTGCTGCCGGTGCGGATGCGGTTCGCGGCGGAGAAGACCCTGGCCCGGCCGGTGGGCGAGGCGCTCGGTGAGCGGGTGGAGGGCTACGAGATCCACCACGGGGTCGCCGAGTTGCTCGACGGGGCCGAGGAGCCCTTCCTGGACGGCTGCCGGGTGGGCTCGGTGTGGGGCACCCACTGGCACGGCTCGCTGGAGAGCGACGGCTTCCGGCGGGCGTTTCTGCGCCGGGTGGCCGCCGCGGCGGGCCGGGCGTTCGTACCGGCGCCGGACACCCGCTTCGGCGAGCTGCGCGAGGAGCAGCTCGACCGGCTCGGCGACCTGATCGAGGAGCACGCCGACACCGACGCACTGCTGCGGCTCATTGAGAAGGGCGTCCCGCAGGGGCTGCCGTTCGTCCCTCCGGGGGCGCCGGCGGGGACGTCGTGATGCACCCTGCCCCCCACACCGACACCGGACCGGGACGCCCACGCAAACCAGGAGGTACCGCCGCGTGACCACCACCTACCCCTTCAGCGCGATCGTCGGCATGGACGGTCTGCGGCTCGCCCTGCTCCTCAACGCCGTCTCACCCGCCGTGGGCGGCGTCCTGGTGCGCGGGGAGAAGGGCACGGCCAAGAGCACCGCCGTAAGAGCGATCGCGGCGCTGCTGCCCGCGGTCGACGTGGTGGCCGGGTGCCGGTTCTCCTGCGATCCGGCAGCGCCCGACCCGTCCTGCCCGGACGGCCCCCATGAGCCGGACACCGGCGAGGCGCGCCCCGCGCGCATGGTCGAACTGCCCGTGGGCGCCTCCGAGGACCGGCTGGTCGGCGCCCTCGACATCGAGCGGGCGCTGTCGGACGGGGTGAAGGCGTTCGAGCCCGGACTGCTCGCGGACGCCCACCGCGGGGTGCTCTACGTCGACGAGGTCAACCTGCTCCACGACCATCTGATCGACCTGCTGCTCGACGCGGCCGCCATGGGCGCCTCCTACGTGGAGCGCGAGGGGGTGTCCGTACGGCATGCGGCGCGCTTCCTGCTGGTGGGCACCATGAACCCGGAAGAGGGCGAGCTGCGGCCGCAGTTGCTGGACCGCTTCGGTCTCACAGTGGAGGTCGCGGCGTCCCGGGACACCGATGAGCGGGTCGAGGTGGTGCGGCGGCGGCTGGCCTACGACGAGGACCCCGAGGGGTTCGCGGCGCGCTGGGCGGCGGACGAGGCCGCCCTGCGGGAGCGCATCGCGGCGGCGCGCGCCCTGCTGCCGCGGGTGGGGCTGGGCGACCGCGCGCTGCGCCAGATCGCGGCGGTGTGCGCCGGGTTCGAGGTGGACGGGATGCGCGCGGACATCGTGACGGCCCGTACGGCGACCGCGCTGGCCGCCTGGGCGGACCGGACCGATGTGCGGACCGAGGACGTACGGGGGGCGGCGCTGCTGTCGCTCCCCCACCGCCGGCGGCGGGCTCCGTTCGACGCGCCGGGGCTCGACGAGGACAAACTCGACGAGATCCTGCGGCAGTTCGAGGAGGACGAGCCGGAGCCGGATCCGGACGCGGGCCCGGAGGGCCCCGACAGCCCGGACGACGGGCCGGACGGCCCGGGCGGCCCCGAGAACCCCGGCGGCGGGCCCCAGGAGGGCGCGGGCGACGGGGCAGGGGAGCAGGCGCCGCCCGCCGCGCCCGAGCCGTCCGTCCCCGACCAGCGCACGGGTGAGCACGAGACGGCCGACCGCGAGACCGACTCCGCCCGGGCCGATGGCGACGGCGGGGCGGGGGAATCGGCCGAAGGTACTGGCGGATCCGGCGGTGAGCGGGCGGCCGTGGGCGCCGCCGCCCCGTTCCGCACCCGGCGGCTCGACGTCCCCGGTCTGGGCGAGGGCGCGGCCGGGCGCCGGTCGCGCGCCCGCAGCGCGCATGGCCGCACCACCGGGGCGCGGCGCCCGCGGGGGACGCTCTCCGCGCTGCATCTGACGGCGACCGTCCGGGCGGCCGCCCCGCATCAGCGGGCGCGCGGGCGGCGCGGTCCCGGGCTTCTGGTGCGCCGGGACGATCTGCGCGAGGCGGTGCGCGAGGGCCGGGAGGGCAATCTCGTGCTGTTCGTGGTGGACGCGTCGGGCTCGATGGCCGCGCGGACACGGATGAGCGCGATCAAGGGCGCGGTGCTGTCGCTGCTGCTGGACGCCTACCAGCGGCGGGACAAGGTCGGGCTGATCACCTTCCGGGGCGCGGACGCCGAGCTCGCGCTGCCGCCCACCTCGTCGGTCGACGCGGCCGCCGTGCGGCTGGAACGGCTGCCGACCGGCGGCCGTACGCCCCTGGCGGCCGGGCTGTTGAAGGCCCGGGAGGTGCTGCGGGTGGAGCGGCTACGGGATCCCTCACGCCGCCCGCTGCTGGTCGTGGTGACCGACGGGCGGGCCACGGAGGCGAAGCGGGCCGGCGGGCCCACGCCGGTCGAGCGGGCCGGGCGCGCGGCGCGGATGCTCGCGGGCGACGGGGTCGCCTCGGTGGTGGTGGACTGCGAGTCGGGGCCGGTGCGGCTGGGACTGGCGGGCGCGCTCGCCCGCGAACTGCGGGCCACGCCGGTGACGCTCGACGAGCTGCGCGCGGACAGCGTGACCGCACTGGTGCGCGATGTACGAACCGTATCGAACCCTCGGAGGGCCGCCTGATGCCGCAAGGACAACCGACCGTCGTCCCGGACGACGGGCTGACCACCCGCCAGCGCCGCAACCGTCCGCTCGTGTTCGTCCACACCGGTCAGGGCAAGGGCAAGTCGACCGCGGCGTTCGGGCTGGCGCTGCGGGCATGGAACCAAAACTGGCCGGTCGGTGTATTCCAATTTGTAAAGTCCGCGAAATGGCGGGTCGGTGAGGAGCGTGCGCTGCGCGTCCTCGGCGACTCGGGCGAAGGGGGGACCGTCGCATGGCACAAGATGGGCGAGGGCTGGTCGTGGGTCCAGCGCGACATGGCTTCCAGCGAGGAGGCCGCACGCGAGGGCTGGGAGCAGGTCAAGCGCGATCTCGCGGCGGAGACATACCGGCTCTATGTGCTGGACGAATTCGCGTATCCGATGCACTGGGGCTGGGTGGACCCCGACGAGGTGGTGTCGGTGCTGCGGGACCGGCCCGGGACGCAGCACGTCGTCATCACGGGGCGTAACGCACCGGCGCAGCTCGTGGACTTCGCCGACCTGGTCACCGACATGTCCAAGGTCAAGCATCCGATGGACACCGGTCAGAAGGGCCAGCGAGGCATCGAGTGGTGAGTGTCCCGCGTCTGGTGATCGCGGCGCCCGCCTCCGGGAGCGGGAAGACGACGGTCACCGCGGGGCTCATGGCCGCCTTCGCGGAGCGCGGTCTGGACGTGTCCCCGCACAAGGTCGGACCGGACTACATCGACCCTGGCTATCACGCGCTCGCGATCTCCTCGGCCGCCTCCTCGGCCGGGCGGTCCCGGGCCGGGGGCGCGCGCCCGGGCCGGAATCTGGACGCTTATCTGTGCGGTCCGCAGCGCATCGCCCCGCTGTTCCTGCATGGGGCGGCGGGCTGCGATCTGGCCCTGGTCGAAGGGGTGATGGGGCTGTTCGACGGGGCGGCCGGGCAGGGCGAGCTGGCCTCGACGGCGCATGTGGCCAAGCTGCTGCGGGCGCCGGTGGTGCTGGTGGTGGACGCGTCGTCGCAGTCGCGTTCGGTGGCCGCGCTGGTGCATGGCTTCGCGTCCTGGGACCCCGAGGTGCGGGTCGCGGGGGTGATCCTCAACAAGGTCGGTTCGGACCGTCACGAGGTGATGCTGCGCGAGGCGCTGGAGGGCTGCGGAGTGCCGGTGTTCGGCGCGCTGCGCCGGACGCGGGAGGTGCGGGCGCCGAGCCGCCATCTGGGTCTGGTGCCGGTGGCCGAGCGCCAGGCGGAGGCGGTCGATTCGACGGCCGCGCTGGCAGCGCGGGTGCGGGAGAGCTGCGATCTCGACGGGCTGCTGGCGCTTGGGCGCAGCGCACCGCCCCTGTCCGAGCCGGTCTGGGATCCGGAGGAGGAGATGCGCCGGGCGGTGGAGGCCGTCCCCGGTGCCGGGGGCCGGGAAGGGCGCGCGGCACGGCCGGTGGTCGCCGTGGCCGGCGGGGCCGCGTTCACCTTCTCGTACGCGGAGCACACCGAGCTGCTCACGGCGGCCGGGGCCCAGGTTGTCCCCTTCGATCCGCTGCGGGACGAGCGCCTCCCGGAAGGCACCGGCGGTCTGGTGATCGGCGGCGGGTTCCCGGAGGTCTACGCCCCCGAGCTGTCCGCGAACGAGCCGCTCCGGGCAGCCGTCGCAAAGCTCGCCGCGTCCGGCGCGCCCATCGCCGCCGAATGTGCCGGACTGCTGTATCTGGCGCGCTCGCTGGACGGAGAGCCGATGTGCGGGGTGCTGGCCGCCGAGGCACAGATGTCGGAACGTCTGACGCTGGGCTACCGTGAGGCCGTGGCCATCACCGACACCGCACTCGCCGCCGCGGGGACGCGGGTGCACGGCCATGAGTTCCACCGCACGACCATCGTGCCCGGAGCGGGGGCGGAGCCCGCCTGGGGGCTCGTCCACCCGGAGCGTCGTACCGAAGGGTTCGCACAGGGAAATGTGCATGCCTCCTATCTGCATGTGCACTGGGCCTCGGTCCCAGGGGCGGCGGCCCGGTTCGCCGACAGATGTGTGTCCCCTGCCGGTTGAGCCGAGGCGGTGAGCTGACGTGGAGGTCATCGACCGGGGCACGGCGTGTCCCCTGCCCGGGGCGCCGCTTGTCGTCGGGGTCGGGGCCAGCCGGGGTGTGTCCGTCGCCGAGGTGATCGGGCTGGTCGAGACGGCCCTGGCGGAGGCGGGCCTTTCGCCGAGCGGCGTGGCCGAGTTGGCGACCGTGGAGGCCAAGGCCGGGGAGGCCGGGCTGCTGACGGCGGCCGAGCGGCTGGGGGTGCCCCTGTGCGGATACCCGGCGGAGGTGCTGGCCTCGGTGGAGGTGCCGAACCCGTCCGCGGCGCCGCTCACCGCAGTGGGCACGGCCGGGGTCGCAGAGGCGGCCGCGCTGCTGGCCGCCGGTCCCGGCGGCGAACTCCTGGTCGCCAAGCGGAAGTCCACGCAGCACGGCCGCCCCGGGATGGCCACCTGCGCCGTCGCTCGCCGCCCGGCGGCGGTCAAAACCGGGCAGGACGGGCCGCGAAGACCTGCCGTCGACCGTCCCGACACAGGTCAGTAACGTCTCGGGGCGGAACAGCCCGCCGCCCCCTGCTGACCGTGACACCCGCACCACCTGCACCAAGGAGACCTCGTGACGACCCCGCCCGCCCTGCTCCTCGCAGGCATCGGCACGCGAGACGAAAGGCATGCCACCGCCTTTCACGCATTCGTAAGGGAGTTGGCCGCACGCCATCCGGATCTGCCCGTGGCGGGTGGCCTCACCGGACCGGGCAGCCACCCGCTGTCCGATGCGGTCACCCGGCTCGTCGGCGAGGGAGTGAGCCGCTTCGCGGTCGTCCCGCTGACGCTGATCCCGGCGGCTCCCCCCAGAGACGGCATCGCGGCCGCGCTGGCCCAGGAGGCGGAGCGGCATGCCGACGCCTCGTTCGCCTGCGCCCGGCCGCTCGGCCCGCACCGCACGCTGCTGAGCGTGCTGGAGCGGCGGCTCGACGAGGCGCTGGGCAACCGGCCCCGGCTGCCCTCGGACCGCGCGGAGACCACCGTGCTGCTGGTGGGCGACGGTTCGCCGCTCCCCGAGGCCAACGCCGAGGTGCACCGCGCCGCCCGGCTGCTGTGGGAGGGCCGTGGCTTCGCGGGCGTCGAGGTGGCCTTCTCCTCGCTCGCCGCACCGGATGTCGCCTCGGGGCTGGACCGCTGCGCCAAGCTGGGGGCGAGTCGGGTCGTGGTGCTGCCGTACTTCCTGTTCGCCGGTGACACCCTGGAGCGGGTGCGGCAGCAGGCGGAGGGCTGGGGGCTCGCCTACCCCGAGGTCGAGGTGGTCTCCGCCGATGTCATCGGCCCGGCAAAGGAGTTGGCCGACCTCGTCATGGAGCGCTATGAGGAGGTGGCCGACACCGCCGGGCGCGCCGGGTTCGGCGATGAGGCCCATGCCTTCGCGCATCCCGATACCCACGCCGATGTCCACTGATCCACCGGCGGGCCTGCCCATGAGCGGGTCCGCCGCCCCTGCCGCCGATGGCGTCTGCGCCGGGTTCGATCTGCGGCATCACGGGGACGCGGAGGTGCGGGGGGCCGATGCCGACCTGACGGACCTCGCGGTCAATGTCCGGGCCGGTACGCCTCCGGACTGGCTCAAGGCCCGTATCGCCGCCTCCCTCGACGGGCTGGCCGCCTATCCGGACGGGCGGGCGGCGCGGGAGGCGGTCGCCGCGTGCCATGGGCTTCCGGTCGGCCGGGTGCTGCTGACGGCGGGCGCCGCGGAGGCGTTCGTCCTGCTCGCCCGTGCCGTCGCGGCCCAACGGCCGGTGGTGGTGCATCCGCAGTTCACCGAACCGGAGGCGGCACTGCGGGACGCGGGGCACACGGTGGAGCGTGTGATCCTCGATGAGCGGAACGGCTTCCGGCTGGCCCCGGACGCGGTGCCGGAGGACGCCGATCTGGTGGTGATCGGAAACCCCACCAACCCCACATCCGTGCTGCACCCGGCCGATGCCCTGGCCGGTCTCGCCCGGCCGGGACGGACGCTGGTGGTGGACGAGGCCTTCATGGACGCCGTCCCGGGCGAGCGCGAATCGCTGGCGGCCCGCACCGATGTGCCGGGGCTCGTGGTGCTGCGCAGCCTCACCAAGACCTGGGGTCTGGCGGGGCTGCGGATCGGCTATGTACTGGCGGAGCCGGACACCGTCACGGCGCTGGAGCGGGTCCAGCCGCTGTGGCCGGTGTCCAGCCCGGCCCTGACGGCGGCCGAGGCGTGCTGCGCCCCGCCCGCCCTCGCCGAGGCCGCGCGGGCCGCCGACCGTACGGCCGCCGACCGGGCCCATCTGGCCGACCGGCTGGCCGAGTTGGCGGAGGTGCGGGTGTGCGGCCCGGCGGCCGGGCCCTTTCTGCTGATCCATCTGCCGGGCGCGGCGGCGATCCGCACCCGGCTGCGCGAGCTGGGCTTCGCCGTCCGCCGCGGTGACACGTTCCCGGGCCTCGGCCCGGACTGGCTCCGGATCGCCGTCCGCGACCGCGCCACGACGGACCGCTTCGTCATCGCCTTGGCGAAGGCCATCGCCGAATCGGACGCCTGACCACGCCGTTCGACCGCGCCGCCTGACCGCGCACCGCGCGGAGCGGCGCGCGGTCACGTACGGCTTGCGGGAGCCCTTGGCCCTCAGGGAGTATCCGAACGGAAATTAGCGGTAGCCGCTGACCCGGATCATGGTCTGGTCGAGAAGAGTGTGCTGACGCGGTTCTCGTACTCGCGGCGGGCCTTGCGCTGGGCCGGGACCGCCGGGACGCCCTGGGCGCCGTCGAGGGGCCGGCAGCGGTTGAGGGGCTGGCGGTGGATCGCCTGGGTGGTGCTGACGCGCAGGGTGTAGCCCTGGCCGCGCCGCACGGTGACGCCGTGGTCGAGCGCGGCCTGCTCCCCTGGCTGTGCGGTGTGCCTGGCTGGATGGTCTGGCGTGCGGGTGGTGACGGTACGGCTCGGCGGTACTGCCGGGAGTGTGGTGATCCGCTGCCGCAGACGACGGCGTTCACGCCTCTTTGAGGGTCCGGACGCTGACGAAGTCGATCGCGCACCGCGACCAGTCCAGTCCGCTGCGGGCACCGAGTTCGTCCAGGACCAAGGCGGTGGAGCTTGGCCCATACCCGGGCCTCGGTCCATTCGTCACAGGTGCGTCGCCCGGCGCAGCAGGCGGTCGATGTTCTCGCGGCTGCGCCTGTCGGTGGGAGTCTGAACGACGAGGCGGACGCCGGGGTGGTCGGTCAGTTCCATGCCGGTGGCACGCAGGCTGACTTCGCCGATCCCCGTGATGTCGTAGCGCTTGTCGCACAGGTGCGGTGGAGCGACGTCGTGCGTGGCCCAGAGCCGAGAGAACAGCGGGCTGGCGGTGCGCAGACGGGTGACGAAGTCCTGCCATTGCGGGTCGCCCGCGTTCTGGCTGTAGCGATAGCGGAACCCTGCCACGGCCTCGGGCGCCTGCTCGTCGCGGTTGACGATGTGGTGCTGCCCCTCCGGTGCCGTGAAGAGGTGCCAGAGGGTGTTGCGCTTGCCGGGCGGAGCACTGACCAGAGCAGGGTGCAGGGCCGCGTATGCGCGGTTCCAGCGCAGCACGTCGGTGCGGGCGTCGACCAACATGGCGGGCAACGGGTCCAGGGCTCCCAGGACGGTGTCGAGGTGGCCGGGGAACTCGGTCGGCGGATCGCTGATGACCGGGGCCTGGGGGACCTCGGCCAGACGGTAGAGGTGGTCACGCTCGGCGGCACCCAGAAGCAGCGTGCGGGCCACCGCGTCGAGCACCTGGGAGCTGACGTTGATCGGCCGCCCCTGCTCCAGCCACGTGTACCAGGTGATGCCGACACCGGCCAGCTGGGCGACCTCCTCGCGGCGCAGTCCGGGGGTGCGCCGACGGGCTCCCGGGCGTATGCCGACTTCCTCGGGTGAGACCCGCGCGCGTCGTGAGCGCAGGAACTCCCGCAGTTCGGTCCGGTTCGTGGTCGTCGGCACCTGTCCACTGTGCCAGAGCCGGGAGGCGTCGGCCTGGTGCTGCCAGTACCAGTATCAGCAGGCTTCTGGCACCGGTGCCCGCACAGGGCGCAGGCTCGTACCGCCTGTGTTCCCCAGGACGTTCCCTTCGGAACGGCTACCCGGATGAACGGACGACGAGTTCCATGAGCAACGCGTTTCACAACAAGGTCGCGGTCGTGACGGGCGGGAGTGCCGGTATCGGCCACGTCACCGCGCGGAAGATCGCCGAAGGGGGCGGCACCGTCTACATCACGGGCCGGGACCAGGACGCCCTGACGGCGGCGGCCGCGGATCTACCGGGTGATGTCGTCGGGGTGCGGGCCGACTCGCGCTCGGCCGACGACCTCGACCGGCTCTTCGCGCAGGTGGAGCGGCGCAGCGGTCGGCTGGACGTGCTGGTCGTCAACGCGGCGGCGCTCGCGACCGCACCGCTGGGAACCATCACCGAGGACGTCATCAGGTCGGTCTTCGACGTCAACATCACCGGCACGATCATGACCGTCCAGAAGGCGCTGCCGCTGCTGGCGGACGGTGGCGTCATCGTCCTCACCGGCTCGATGGCCGCGCACAAGGCGTCGCGCGGGCGGAGTCTCTACGCGGCTTCCAAGGCCGGGGTCCGTGCCCTCGCCCGTACCTGGGCCCTTGAGCTGACCCCACGCGGGATCCGAGTGAACGTGGTGAGCCCGGGTCCGACGGACACGCCCGGTATCGCACAGCTGGCCGCCACCGCCGAGGAACGCGAGGCGCTCATCGCCACGATGGGCACCGGGACCCCGATGACCCGGGCCGGTACCGCGGAAGAGGTCGCCGCCGTCATCGCCTTCGTCGCCTCGGACGCAGCCTCCCACGTCAACGGCGCCGACTACCAGGTCGACGGCGGTTACGGCCAGGTCTGACACCCTCACGGGGCCGTCACGGACTACCTGGACACGGCCGAATGTCCTCGATCACGGCCTCGGGGAAATCGGTACAGCAGTTGGCGGTGAGAACGATCACGCTCCGGACGGTGCGAGTGTGCTGACCCGGTTCTCGTAGTCGCGGCGCGCCTTGCGCTGGGCCGGGACCGCCGGGACGCCCTGGGCGCCGTCGAGGGGCCGGCAGCGGTTGAGGGGCTGGCGGTGGATCGCCTGGGTGGTGCTGACGCGCAGGATGTAGCCCTGGCCGCGCCGCACGGTCATCCCCTGGTCAAGCGCGGCCCGCTCGGCGGCCGCGACCTCGGTCATCGGCGGCATGGTCCGGATCGACCCCGTCTGCACCCCGGCCCACCTCCGCGGCCGCGGCTACGCGGGCGCCGTGACGGTCGAGGCGAGCCGGGCAGCGCTGGCCGCGGACGCGACGGACGTCGTCCCGTTCACGGACCCGGACAACCCCACCAGCAACACCCTCTACCAGCGCATTGGGTATGTCCACGTCGCCGACTTCGCCGGGTGCAAGTCCCCCTAAAGCGCACCACAAGCCGGGTGAGGGCGTGATCGGCGCAAACGCACCTGCCACGTACCGGCTGTGACCGCCGCGAAGCGGCTGACAAAGGCGGTGGCGGGCACTCTGATCAGCCTTCGGGTCGGTGACGCTCAGTCCTGCTCGCCGTCGTCGTCCTCGTCATCGGTGTGCGGGTCACGCAGCTGCCGCAGGCCCGGCGCGGCCGGCCGGGTGAAGGCGTAGCGGCCGAGGAAGTTGATGTGGTCGTACTGGAGTGGGGAGAGCCGGGCGAGCAGTTCGTCGGTGACGGGGAAGCCGTCGGCGGCCAGCTGCTTGACGGCGGCGTCGATGTAGAGGCTGTTGAACAGGACTACGCAGTTGAGGGCCAGTCCGAGGGCACCGAGCTGGTCCTCCATGCCCTCGCGGTAGTGCTGGCGCAGTTCGCCGCGCTGTCCGAAGAAGATCTTCCGGGCGAGGCGGTGGCGGGCCTGGGTAACGTTGAGCTGGGCGCCGATCATGCGCCCAAGCCCAACACCGGAGCCCCGGCCCGTAAGCCGCGCCCTGGCCCGGCGCCCGCGGCACGGCCCAACGCCCAAGCCCGGGGCCCGATGTCGTACCCCGGCCCAAGACCCGCGGCCCGGCGCAATGCCGCACCCCGGGCACCCGCCCCAGGTCCGGCACCCGAGCCGTTGGGCACGGCACGGGCACCGGACCCAGCGGGCCAGGTCAGGTCATCCGTCAGGCGTTCGGCGTCAGCCGGCGTCGCCGCTGGCGCCGGCGCGCCGGCGGCGGGCCAGGACGACAGCCCCGCCGCCCACGGCGAGCAGCAGAGCGCCGCCGCCCACCAGATACGGCGTGGCCGAGCTGCCACCGGTCTCGGCCAGGTGCTCCGGCTTCGGCTCGGGCGTGGTCTGCGGGCCCACGCTCGGGCTGGGCTGGACCGCCGCGGCGACGGGCGCCTCGCAGGTCGCCCGGGCGAGGGTGACCTGACCCTCGACCTCGGAGACGTTGAGCTTGAGCGGATTCACGGAGACCTTCAGGTTGAGGGCCGTGGCCGCCGCGGTGCGCGAGGTGGTGGCCGTCCGTGACAGGTCGAGCCGGACCTGGCCGAGCGTCGGCACATCCACCGTGGTGGTGCCGCTCGTGCTCAGGGTGACCTTCCTGCCGAGCACGCTGACGCTGCCGAGCAGGTTGGACTGGGCGGTCGGCCGCTTCCCGGCGGCGCACACCGCCTTCGAGGTCACCTGCTCGACCGAGATCAGCGGCACCCCGGCCAGACCCGGCAGATGGACCTTGGCGTTGACGAGGTTGGAGTACCCCTCGGCGCGCTGCTTGTCCACGGCGGCCCGGGCGGTGGCCACGTCCGCCCGCAGCACACTGAACGGCCGGCCCCCGTCCACGCCGTCCAGAGTCGCGGTGAGCGCCGTCTTGCTGGCCGTCGCGGGTGCGTGCACCTCGTTCAGCACCACCGAGAGCGGAGCCGTGACGGTCTTGTTGAGCAGGGAGACATCGAGATCGGTGCGGAGCACGACCGCACCCGCCTTACCGGTGGTCGCACCGGTGTCGGCCTGCGCGGTCACCGCGGGCAGCAGGCCCAGGACGGAGACCGCGGCAGCGGCAGGGGCGGCCGCCAGCCGGCGGGTGGGCATGCCGAAGTAGGTGTTACTGGAACAGGACACGTGAGTTGACCCCCACAGGAGACATGGAGCCGCCGGCGCCTGCCGCGGGGGACTCCACGGGCGCCGACGGCCTCGACCACGCCATATTTGCGCACTGAGGGTAAACAGGCAGACACATGATGTCCGTTCATCCCAAAGGGTGTGGTTCGCCGCCGCGTTCGAGCCGCGTTCCCTTCAGGAACCCCCTCAGGACCCCCTGCCCCACCCGTTCCCGCGCCCCCTCGGCCTGGGCCTCATGGCCTGTCAGCCCGTTTCCGTGCCCCGTCAGCCGACCACGCGGCCTCGCAGCACCACCCGTCGTGGCGTCGTCAGCACCCGCACATCGGCACGCGGATCCGCGTCGTAAACGACGAGATCGGCGGAGGCCCCTTCGGTGAGCCCCGGCCGTCCGAGCCAGGTCCGCGCCCCCCAGGTCGCCGCCGAGAGCGCGTCCCGCGCCGGGATGCCCGCCTTCACCAGCTCGGCCACCTCCTGCCCGACCAGCCCATGGGCCAGGCCGCCGCCCGCGTCGGTGCCGGTGTAGATCGGGATGCCCGCGTCGTAGGCCGCCCGTACCGTCTCGTAGCGGCGCGCGTGCAGCCGCCGCATATGGTCCGCCCAGCGCGGGAACCTCACCTCGCCGCCCAGCGCCAGCCGGGGGAACGTGGCGATGTTGACCAGGGTCGGGACGATCGCCACGCCCCGCTCGGCGAACAGCGGGATGGTCTCCTCGGTGAGCCCGGTGGCGTGCTCGATGCAGTCGATCCCCGCCTCGACCAGCGGCGCGAGGCTCTCCTCGGCGAAACAGTGCGCCGTGACCCGCGCGCCCAGCCGGTGCGCCTCCGCGATGGCCGCCTCGACCGCGCCGGGCGGCCAGCAGGCGCCCAGGTCGCCGGTCTCCCGGTCGATCCAGTCGCCGACCAGCTTGACCCAGCCGTCGCCGCGCCGCGCCTCCGCGGCCACATAGGCGACCAGGTCCTCCGGCTCGATCTCATGCGCGTAGTTGCGGATGTACCGCTTGGTGCGGGCGATATGGCGGCCGGCCCGGATGATGCGGGGCAGATCCTCGCGGTCGTCGATCCAGCGGGTGTCGGCCGGCGATCCGGCGTCCCGCAGCAGCAGCGCCCCGGCGTCGCGGTCGGTCAGCGCCTGTTTCTCGCTCGTCGAATCGTCCACCGCCCCATGGGCGTCGAGTCCGACATGGCAGTGGGCGTCGACGAGGCCGGGCAGCACCCAGCCCTCGACCAGCCGGATGTCCCTGGCCCCGGCCGGCCCCTCGAACGTGACCCTGCCGTCGACCACCCACAGTTCGTCCCGGACGTCCCCGGCAGCGTCGCCGGCATCCGGTCCGACCAGGACCCGGCCCTTGATGTGGAGCACCGCGCTATCCCTCATGCAACGCACTGTACGAGACCGGGGCAGGGCGTTGACCGGCCAATTCCCAGGAGCTGGAACGGCGCCACTCGAACAACATGCGCAGCGCTGCTACGCTCACGCACCCCACCGGAGGAGCGGCAGTGAGGAGGTCCTCGTGAACGCTCCCGCCGATGACGCGGCCGCCGCGGGCACCGCGCGAGCGCCCGGCGCACCGGAGGACCCCGATGGCTTATCGGCCGACGCCCGGACTCGCCCGCACACCGGCTCACAGGCCAACGCGCACACCGGCCCACAGCCCACCCCGCACCCCGCCGACCCACAGGCCGAATTCCGGGACTTCTTCGAGCGGCACCACGCCGAACTGGCCCGCCTCGCCCACCTGTTGCTCGGCAGCTCCGATGGGGCGGACGACCTGGCGGCCGATGCGCTGGTGGCGGTCTGGCACCAGTGGGACCGGGTACGGGCCGCCGACCATCCGGCGGCGTACGCCCGGGGCGTGGTCGCCAACCTGGCCCGCTCCCGGATCCGCAGTCTGGTGCGTGAGCGGCGGCGGGTGGCGCTCTTCTCCTCGCAGCGCTCCGACCGTGTGGACGACCCGGACGTCTCCGCCGTGGTGGATGTGCAGGCCGCGCTGGTCCGGCTGCCGTTCCGCAAGCGCGCATGTGTGGTGCTGCGGCACGCCTTCGACCTCTCCGAGCGGGAGACGGCCCGTACGCTGGGCATTTCGGTGGGCACGGTCAAGAGCCAGACCTCGCGCGGCATCGCCGAGCTGGAGCGGCTGCTCGGCCCTCCGGACGGCGAGGGCGAGCTGCCCGGGGCGACGGAGGCCGAGCAGACGGTACGAACGCTCCACTCTGGGAACACAGGGCACACAGGCCACACAGGACCCGCTCGTCACTCAGGTCACATGGGCCACGCCGGGCACGCAGGAGGGGGCAGTTGATGATCGAGCATCGCGAGCGCCTCGAGGGCCGCGATGTCGTCGCCGAGCTGCGTACGGCCGCCGCCTCCCATGAGCCGGACCGGATCCGGATGCTGGCCCGGGTCACGGCGGGCATGGCGGCCGACGGCCGGGACCGGAGCCGGGGCGCGCGGACGAGCCCGCGCCGGCCCTGGGCGCCCCGGCTGGTGGGCCCGGTCGCCGGGCTGGCCGCGGCGGTCGCGGCGACGGGGATCGCGGTGGTGGCCACGGACGGTGCCGAGCGGCCGCAGACGGTGCGCACCTCGAGCGAGCCTGCCGCGCCTCCGGCGGGCGCGGGCGCGGACAGGCGGCCCGGGGAGGAGCCGGGCGCCGGGTCGCAGAGCGATGCTGAGCGGCACACACCGAGCGCCTATCCCACCGCGGCCGGTCCAAACCATCTCGCCGAGCCGACCGTTCGGTCCAAGGGCGCCATCAACACCCATTCCAATCCGTACTGGGCACAGAGTGACATCACGCTCACCATCGGTAGGCCGCTGACCTCGCTGACGGTGGAGCTG
Organism: Streptomyces violaceusniger Tu 4113; assembly: GCF_000147815.2. Taxonomy (NCBI): domain Bacteria; kingdom Bacillati; phylum Actinomycetota; class Actinomycetes; order Kitasatosporales; family Streptomycetaceae; genus Streptomyces; species Streptomyces violaceusniger. Next base: position 7,968,797 of record NC_015957.1, read on the forward strand.
CGGGTCGCGGACACCGGGGATGTGCTGTCCACCGGGTCCTGGAGCTCGCTGCCGACCGGCGATGTGGCCAGCGCCACCCGCGTCGAGGACGGTGTGCTGGTCTACCGCTGGACGCTCCGTAAGGGCGCGACCGTGCGCGCGGGCCGGTATGTCTTCGCGGGGCAGTACAACCACGCCGAGGGGGACCGGGACACCGGCCGGGACGCGTACTCGGCCTCGGGCAACGGCGCCTCCGGGGCCTTCGCGGTGCGGGGCGACTTCCCTCGGTTCACCGTGGGGGATTGAATTCATGGCGGCGTGGCCAGAAATTCTCCGCGTTTTTCCGCTACTGCTTCCACATTCGTCTGCCCGCCATTGTGATTCCTAAACAAAAAATTTTTCACGGGTTCCTGATCCCGTAATTCAAGACGGTCACCGGCCGATTACATATATGTGACGGACCCCACATGGGATCCACTTTGCCCGAGTAACTCCCCTACAAATTACCGCCTTTCGGCCAACGGCCGCGCGCACGCGCGCTCCCGCGTGATAACACATCGACCCCCCTCCACGTAACCCCCCACCGCGATGCATTTTCTGATTCTGCTGGGTAAATTGAATTTGCATGACCGCCGCACAAGCAGACCTAGTCCGTAGCGAATTGGATTTGCCGGAGGGCCTCACCCTCGACACACCGCGCGTCGAGGATGGAGCCGCGATCTGGCGAATCGCTCGCGACTCCAAAGCCCTGGACCTCAACTCCTCCTACAGCTACCTCCTGTGGTGCCGCGACTTCGCCGCCACATCCGTTGTGGCGCGCGACGCCGACGGCGGACCGGTCGGCTTCATCACCGGCTACGTCCGTCCCGAGCGCCCCGAGACCCTCGTCGTCTGGCAGGTTGCCGTCGACCACGCCTGGCGTGGCCGCAAACTGGCCGCCACCCTGCTGGACGGGCTGGTCGCGCGGGTCGCCACGGCGGGCGTCCGCGGCATCGAGACGACGATCACCCCTGACAACACCGCCTCGAACCGGCTGTTCACCTCGTTCGCCGAACGGCACGAAGCGCCGCTCGAGCGTGAGGTGCTCTTCCACAGCGGTCTCTTCCCCGACGGTGGGCACGAGCCCGAGGTGCTCTACCGCATCGGTCCGCTCGGGCCGCGCGCGGACCGGACCTGATCTCCCCTGATCACACCCCGATCACCCCTCCTCACACCCCTCACCCCCCTCACCCCCCTCACACCCCTCTCCCAGGAGAACGCTGTGACCATCACCCCGCCCGCCCTGAGCGTCTTCGAGGCCCTGGAGTCGGAGGTGCGCAGCTACTGCCGTGGCTGGCCCGCCGTCTTCGACCGTGCGCAGGGCAGCCACATGTTCGACGAGGACGGCCACACCTACCTCGACTTCTTCGCCGGAGCCGGGTCGCTCAACTACGGCCACAACAACCCGGTACTGAAACGGGCGCTGATCGACTACATCGAGCGTGACGGCGTCACCCACGGCCTGGACATGTCCACCACGGCCAAGCGCGCGTTCCTCGAGTCGTTCCAGAACAACATCCTGCGCCCGCGCGATCTGCCCTACAAGGTCATGTTCCCGGGCCCGACCGGCACCAACGCCGTCGAGGCCGCGCTGAAGCTGGCCCGTAAGGTCAAGGGCCGCGAGTCCATCGTCTCCTTCACCAATGCCTTCCACGGCATGTCGTTGGGCTCGCTGGCCGTGACCGGCAACGCCTTCAAGCGCGCCGGTGCGGGCATCCCGCTGGTCCACGGCACCCCGATGCCGTTCGACAACTACTTCGACGGCACGATCCCGGACTTCCTGTGGTTCGAGCGGCTGCTGGGCGACCAGGGTTCCGGCCTCAACCAGCCCGCTGCCGTGATCGTCGAGACCGTGCAGGGCGAGGGCGGTATCAACGTGGCCCGGCCCGAGTGGCTGCGCGCCCTGGCCGAGCTGTGCGAGCGGCAGGACATGCTGCTGATCGTCGACGACATCCAGATGGGCTGCGGCCGCACCGGCGCCTTCTTCTCCTTCGAGGAGTCGGGCATCACCCCGGACATCGTGACCGTGTCGAAGTCCATCAGCGGCTACGGCATGCCGATGTCGCTCGCGCTCTTCAAGCCCGAGCTGGACATCTGGGAGCCCGGCGAGCACAACGGCACCTTCCGCGGCAACAACCCCGCCTTCGTCACCGCCGCCGCGACCCTGGACACCTACTGGGCCGACAGCCAGATGGAGAAGCAGACCCTGGCCCGCGGCGAGCAGGTCGAGCAGGCCCTGCGCGCCATCTGCGAGGAGCAGTCCGGCACCCACTACCGCGGCCGTGGCCTGGTGTGGGGCCTGGAGTTCGAGGACAAGCCGCGCGCCTCGGCGGTCTGCCGCCGCGCCTTCGAGCTGGGGCTGCTGGTGGAGACCTCCGGCCCCGAGAGCGAGGTCGTCAAGCTGCTGCCCGCGCTGACCATCTCCCCCGATGACCTGGACGAGGGGCTGCGGACCCTCGCCCGCGCGGTCCGCGAGACCGCATAACCCTCCCGTACCGCAGAGAAGAGAAAGGCAAGAACTCACCGTGATCGTCCGATCCTTCAAGGACATCGAGGACACCGAGAGGCATGTGAAGGCCAAGACCGGCACCTGGGAGAGCAAGCGCATCGTGCTCGCCCGTGAAGGCGTCGGCTTCTCGCTGCACGAGACCATCCTCTACGCGGGCACCGAGACCTCGATGTGGTACGCCAACCACATCGAGGCGGTGCTGTGCGTCGAGGGTGAGGCCGAGCTCACCAACGACGAGACCGGTGAGAAGCACTGGATCACGCCCGGCACCATGTACCTGCTGAACGGGCACGAGAAGCACACGATGCGCCCCAAAACGGATTTCCGGTGCGTCTGTGTATTCAACCCGCCGATCACGGGACGGGAGGACCATGATGAGAACGGCGTATACCCGCTGATCACCGAGACCGAGGAGGCATGATCCGATGACCGCGGTCACTGACCTGTACCCGACCCGTGGGGCCATGGAGGTCGCTACGCCGCGCGTGGACCCCGTGGTGTGGTCCGACCCCGGCGCCCCCGGGCCGCTGCAACCGTCCGAGCTGAGCGATTTCGATCGCGACGGCTTCCTGGCAATCGACGAGCTGATCACTCCGGACGAGGTCGCGGTCTACCGCGCCGAGCTGGACCGGCTGGTCGCCGACCCGGACGTGCGCGCCGACGAACGCTCGATCATCGAGTCGAAGTCGCAGGACGTACGGTCGGTGTTCGAGGTGCACCGGATCAGCGAGGTGTTCGCGAACCTGGTGCGCGACCCGCGAGTGGTGGGCCGCGCACGGCAGATCCTCGGCTCGGACGTCTACGTCCACCAGAGCCGGATCAACGTCAAACCGGGTTTCGGCGCCTCGGGCTTCTACTGGCACTCGGACTTCGAGACCTGGCACGCCGAGGACGGGCTGCCGAACATGCGGACCGTGTCGGTCTCGATCGCGCTGACCGAGAACTACGACACCAACGGCGGCCTCATGATCATGCCGGGGTCGCACCGTACGTTCCTCGGCTGCTCGGGCGAGACACCGAAGGACAACTACAAGAAGTCGCTGCAGATGCAGGACGCGGGCACCCCGTCCGACGAGGCGCTCGCCGGTTTCGCCGACAAGCACGGCATCAAGCTGTTCACCGGCAAGGCCGGTTCGGCGACGTGGTTCGACTGCAACTGCATGCACGGCTCGGGCGACAACATCACGCCCTACTGGCGCAGCAACGTCTTCATCGTGTTCAACAGCGTGGAGAACACCGCGGTGGAGCCGTTCGCGGCACCGGTCCCCCGGCCGGCATTCATCGGGGCAAGGGACTTCACGCCCGTACGGTGATCACCGCCGTGCGCTGAGCTGACGTCCGTGATCTGAGGGAAGCCGGGGTGCCCCGGCTTCCCTCAGATTTTTTTCCGGCCCCGTTCTGGCCCGGGAGCGGGTTTTCTCTGTGCCCCGGGAGACGGTCTCAGCGGGTCAGCTCCTCCAAGAGCCGGTCCACATCGGCCGCCGTGTTGTACAGGTGGAAGGAGGCGCGGAGGTTGCCGGCCCGCGCCGAGACATGCACCTCCGCCTCCGCCAGCCGGGACGCGGCGTCCCCCAGCCCCGGTACGGAGACGATGGCCGAGCCGGGGGCGGCCACGGGCTGGTGGCCGAGCCCGGTGACCCCGGCCCGGAAGCGGTCGGCGAGCGCGCGGTCATGGGCGGCGATGGCCTCGGTGCCCAGCTCCTCGATCAGCGCGAGGGAGTGCCGGGCCGCGACGTAGGAGTACACGCTCGGGCTCTCGTCGAAGCGGCGGGCGGAGTGGGCGAGTTCGGCCACCGGCCCGTAGGAGCTCTCCCAGGGCTTCTCGCCCGCGACCCAGCCCGCGAAGACGGGGGTGAGTTCGCCGAGATCCTCGGGGACGGTCAGGAAGGCGGCCCCGCGCGGGCACATCAGCCACTTGTAGGCCACGCAGACGGTGTAGTCGGCCTCGCCGGCGTTGACCGGGAACCAGCCGGCCGCCTGGCTGGTGTCCACCAGGGTGCGGGCCCCGTGGGCCCGGGCCGCCTCCCCGATGGCGTCGAGATCGGCGATCCGCCCGTCCGCGGACTGGACCGCGCTCACGGCCACCAGCGCCGTACCGGGCCGTACGGCCTCCGCGATCTCCTCCAGCGGCACGATGCGCAGCTTGAGGTCGCCGCGGACGGCGAACGGGTTGACCAGGGAGCTGAAGTCGCCCTCGGCGACGATGACTTCGGCCCCGGGCGGCAGCGAGGTGGCGATCATCCCCGCGTAGACGGCGACCGAGCTGCCCGCCGCGACCCGCCGCGCCGGTACGCCGACGAGCCGGGCGTAGACGGCCCGGCTCTCCTCGACCGCCTCGAAGGCCACATCGACAACGGGCCGTCCGGCGGCCGAGCCGTCGAGGACCGCCTTCACGGCGGCCACGGAGCGTGCGGGGATCAGACCGCTGGACGCGGTGGTGAGATACGTCGTGTGTGGCGCGAATTCGGCGCCCGCCAGGCTCTCCATGTCCAACCACTATGGAACCGGCTCACCCCGGCGTCCATCGCGTTTCCCTGTCGGATGCCTTCAAGTGAACCTTATGGATCCCCGCTGACCTGCGGCGATTCCCATGCCTGGCGCGGCGCCCGGGTGAAAGTGCCGACAGATCGGCCGAAAGAGACCCCCGGGAGCCCTAGCTGACCGCGGGCATGCCGACACGGCCGCCGGAACCGCGGGTCAGGTCCGCGGGTCCGGCGGCCGCGCCGTCGGTCCGGGCTTCAGCGGTGCTGCTCCCGGAGTGCGTTCCGGGGGCTCCCGGAGGTCGCTCCGGGGATTCAGCCGCGCTGCTCCCGGATGCCGTTGATCCGCCGGGGCAGCTCCAGCGGGTTCTCGTCCCGCAGCTCCGGCGGCAGCAGGGCGGCCGGGGTGTCCTGGTAGGCGACCGGCCGCAGCCAGCGCTCGATGGCGGTGCCGCCGACCGAGGTGGAGGTGGAGGTGGTGGCCGGGTAGGGGCCGCCGTGGTGCTGGGCCGGGGCGACGGCGACGCCGGTCGGCCAGCCGTTGACCAGGACCCGTCCGGCCAGCGGGGTGAGCTCGGCGATCAGCGCACCGGCCCGGCCCTCGGTACCCTCGCCCTCGGCGGCGGAGATCTGGACGGTGGCGGTGAGATTGCCCGGGAGCCGGCCGAGCACCGCGCTGATCTCGTCGTCGCTCTCGTAGCGCGCCACGACGGTCACCGGGCCGAAGCACTCCTCCAGCAGCACGTCGTGCGGGCCGTCCTCGGTGAGCCGCCGCGCCGGGACGGTCAGGAAGCCCGCGCTGACCGTGTGCTCACCGCCGGAGCCGGGGGTGACCGGGGCGTCCACGTCCGCCAGTTCGGCGCGCTCCTTGACCCCGGCGACGAAGTTGTCCCGCATCCGGTGGTCGAGCAGGACGCTCGCGTCGGTATTGCTGACCGCCTCGGTGAGGGACTTCACCAGGCCGTCGCCCGCCGGTCCTGCCGGGGCCAGCACAAAGCCGGGCTTGGTGCAGAACTGGCCCACGCCCAGCGTCATGGAGCCCGCGAGCCCCGCGCCGATCTGGTCGCCGCGCTCGGCGGCCGCGGCCTCGGTGACCACGACCGGGTTGAGGCTGCCCAGCTCGCCGTGGAAGGGGATCGGCACCGGCCGGGAGGCCGCCGCGTCGTGCAGGGCGCGGCCGCCGCGAACCGATCCGGTGAAGCCGGCGGCGGCGATCAGCGGATGCTTGACCAGCTCGATGCCCGCCTCGAAACCGTGCACCACCGCGATCACATTGGCGGGCACCCCGACCCGCTCGGCGGCGCGGCGCAGCGCGGAGGCGGCCACCTCGGAGGTGGCGGGGTGGTCGGGGTGGGCCTTGACGACGACCGGGCAGCCCGCGGCGAGGGCGCTCGCGGTGTCGCCGCCGGGCACGGAGAAGGCGAGCGGGAAGTTGCTGGCGGCGTAGACGGCGACGACGCCGAGCGGCAGCTTGTAGCGGCGCAGATCGGGCCAGGGCGGGGTCTGGGTGGCGTCGGCGTGGTCGACGCGGACGTCGAGGAAGGCGCCCTCGTCCACGATGGTCGCGAAGGCCCGCAGTTGGTAGGTGGTGCGGGCGAGTTCGCCGGTGAGCCGGGCGGGGCCGAGCGCGGTCTCCGCGTCGGCGGCCTCGACAAGCTGGTCACGGGCCTCGTCGAGGAGATCGGCGGCGGTGCGCAGCAGGGCGGCGCGCACCGTACGGTCGGCCAGGGAGCCGCGGGCGGCGTGGGCCGCGCGCACCACGCGGTCGACCTCCTCCGCCGTGGCTTCGACCGCTACCTGCTCCCGCTGCTTTCCGGTTCGGGGGTCGACGCTCCACACTGGTGCTGACACCGCGGATTCCTCCTGCTGTGGTGTTACCGCTGCTTGCGTCCCACACATCGACGGTGTTCGATATGCTGAACGCTGTCCCGGGTGATGAATTTCCCTCGGGACTCTATGGCTGGTCGAACAGAGGGGTCAAGGCGATGTCAGCTACCGAGACGGGCGGGGCCCAGGTCAAATCGGCTGTCCGCACGGTCGAACTGCTGGAGTTCTTCGCCGGGCGGCCCGGAATGCACAGCCTCGCCGCGGTCCAGGAGGCCGTGGGCTATCCCAAGTCGAGCCTCTACATGCTGCTGCGCACCCTGGTGGAGCTCGGCTGGGTGGAGACGGACGCCACCGGCACCCGCTACGGCATCGGGGTGCGCGCCCTGCTCGTCGGCACCTCCTACATCGACGGCGACGAGGTCGTGGCCGCCGCCCGCCCCACCCTGGACCGGCTCTCGGACGACACCACCGAGACCATCCACCTCGCCCGCCTCGACGGCACCAACGTCGTCTATCTCGCCACCCGGCAGTCGCAGCACTATCTGCGCCCCTTCACCCGCGTCGGCCGCCGGCTGCCCGCCCACTCCACCTCGCTGGGCAAGGCGCTGCTGGCCACGTACTCCGACGAGCAGGTGCGCAAGCTGCTGCCGGAGACGCTGGGCCAGCTCACCGAGCACACCATCACCGACCGCGAGAAGCTGATCGAGGAGCTGCACCTGATCCGGGAGCAGGGGTACGCGGTGGACCGCGAGGAGAACACCCTGGGCCTGCGCTGCTTCGGTATCGCCATCCCGTACCGCACCCCCTCGCGCGACGCCATAAGCTGCTCGGTGCCGGTGGCCCGGCTCACCCCCACCCATGAGCAGATGATCAAGGACGCCCTGTTCGACGCCCGGGACCGGCTCACCCTCGCGACGCGACGTCTTTGACCCATGGGAGGACGGCCCCCTCCGCCGCGCGGCGGAGGCGGATCGTCGGGCAGGGTGAGGCGCGGCGCCCGCCGCGCCGCGAGGCTGGTCCCCGTGACCCACACCCTTTCCGGCGGGCGGACGCGTCCGGCACCCGCCCGCCCGCCAAGGAGCCGACCGCGCCGATGAATCTGACCTACGCTGTGCGGATGACCGTCGGATCACCCGTCCTCACGGCCGGCGGGCGCCTCTTCCGACGGCGCGGCTCCGCCGGGGGCGCGGCAGCGCACCGGGCCCCGTGACCGGGGCGTGGTGGCGGCGGGCGATCCGTGCGGTGGCCGGCCGCCGGGCCCAGTTGCGCTGGATCCATCTGGTGCTCGGCGGCGCCCTGTTGATGCCGTATTACCTGCTGACCAGCGTCGTCTTCGCGATGCTCCTGCGGGACGCGGTTCCCTTCACCTCCCTGGTGTGGCAACTGGGCACCTTCGGCCTGGCCCTGCCGCTGGCCGCGCCGACCGCGCTGCTGCCGCTCGTACGCCCCCTGGAGGCCACCGCCGCGCGCTCGCTGTGCGGGCTTCCGGAGTCCGCGGAGCTCGCGGCCGGGCCCGCCGGATCGTGGGACGCGCGCGCCCGCACCTTGCTCTGGTACGGGCTGCATCTGGCCATCGGCGGGCTGGTCAGCGGGCTCACCCTGTCCCTGCTGCCCGCCTCGGCGATGCTGATCGCCCTGCCGTTCACCGACGGTTCGTACGTCGACGAGGGCTGGCCGCACGCCTTCGCCTCGGCCCCCTCCGCGCTGGCGCCCTTGGCCGGGGTGCTGCTGCTGGGCGTGATCATGGGGATCGCCGCGGCCGCCGGGGCGCTGCTGGCCCGCTGTGCGCCCGCGCTGCTCGGCCCGGCCCCCGCCGAGCGGCTCGCCGCCGCCGAGCAGCGGGCCACCCGGCTGGCCGCCCGCAACCGGCTCGCCCGCGAGCTGCACGACTCGGTCGGCCATGCGCTGAGCGCGGTGACCCTCCAGGCGAGCGCGGCCCGTAAGGTCCTCGACACCGATCCGGACTTCGCCCGGGAGGCGCTGGCGGCCATCGAGGAGACCACCCGGGACGCGGTCGGCGAACTCGACAGCGTGCTCGGCCTGTTACGCGAAGGGGAGGACCGTCCGGCCCCCGCCCCCTCCCCCACCCTCATGGATCTGGACGGGCTGCTGGCCCGCACCCGGGCCGCGGGCGTCGCCGTCGAGCTGACGGCCCCGGGCGCGCTGGACCGGCTGCCGCCCGTCGTCTCCCGCGAGGCGTACCGCATCGTCCAGGAGGGGCTCACCAACGCGCTGCGCCACGCGGGCCGGGTGCCGGTGCGGCTCCGGATCGCCGAGGACCCGAAGAAGGTGGAGATCACGATGGAGAACCCGGTGAACGGAGCGGCCCGGGCACGGCCCACCGGCGGCCGCGGGCTGCGCGGCATCGCCGAGCGGGCCACCCTGCTGCGCGGCACCTGTGCGTGGGACACCGTGGACGGCGTCTGGCGGCTGACGGTCCGGCTCCCGCTGGAGGCGTCCCGATGAGCACCCCGCCGTCGCCGGTGAGCGCCCCGCCGTCCCCGCTGCGCATCGTGCTCGTCGACGACGAGCGGATGGTGCGCACCGCGCTGCGCGCGATCCTCTCCAGCGAACCGGACCTGGAGGTCGTCGGCGAGGCCGGAAGCGGCGCCGAGGCCGTACCGGTGGTCCGTGAACTGCGCCCGGACGTCGTGCTGATGGACGTCCGGATGCCCGATGTCGACGGCATCCGCGCCACCGAGCGGATCCTGAGCACCATGGCGGACCCGCCGCGCGTCATCGTGGTGACGACGTTCGAGAACGACAGCTATGTGTACGACGCGCTGCGCGCCGGGGCCAGCGGCTTTCTGCTCAAGCGGGCCCGTGCGGAGGATCTGGTGCAGGCGGTGCGGCTGGTGGCGCGGAGCGATTCGCTGCTGTTCCCGGCCGCGGTGCGGGCACTGGCCGCCGAGCACGCCGCCGCCCGGGGCCCGGACCGCGAGGCGAGCGCGCGGGCGCTGGGCGAGCGGCTCTCCGAGCGGGAGGCCGTGGTGCTGCGGCTGATGACCGACGGGCTGTCCAACTCCGAGATCGCGGCCCGGATGGCGGTGGGACCGGCCACGGTCAAGACGCATGTGGGGGCGGTGCTCACCAAGTTGGGGGTGCGGGACCGCACCCAGGCGGTGATCGCCGCGTACGAGAGCGGTTTCGTCACGCCGGGCTGACATCCGGCGGCCGGGGTGGTCTGCTGTGACGGGTCGGCCGAACGGGCGGGAGGAGCAGGCGCATGGAGTACGCACGGCTGGGCGCGTCGGGCATCAAGGTGTCGCGGATCTGCCTCGGCATGATGAGCTACGGCAGCCCCGAACACCGGCCCTGGCAGTTGGACATCGACGACGCGCGGCCGATCGTACGGCGCGCGGTCGAGGAGGGGGTGACCTTCTTCGACACCGCCGACATGTACTCGTTGGGCCGGAGCGAGGAGATCACCGGCGAGCTGCTGCGGGAGCTCTTCCCCGGCCGCGACGACTATGTCCTCGCCACGAAGGTCTACTCCCCGATGGGAGAGGGCCCCAACGACCGCGGGCTCTCCCGTAAGCACATCCTGGCGGGCATCGACGCCTCGCTGCGGCGGCTGGGCACCGACCATGTGGATCTCTACCAGATCCACCGCTTCGACCCCGGGACGCCCATCGAGGAGACGATGGAGGCGCTCCACGATGTGGTGCGGGCCGGAAAGGCCCGGTACATCGGCGCGTCCTCCATGTTCGCCTGGCAGTTCGCCAAGGCCCAGCACACGGCCGAGGCACACGGCTGGACCCGGTTCGTCTCCATGCAGAACCACTACAACCTGCTCTACCGGGAGGAGGAGCGGGAGATGAACCCGCTCTGCCTGGACCAGGGCGTCGGCGTCATCCCCTGGAGCCCGCTGGCGCGCGGACTGCTGGCGGGCACCCGCGACCGGGACCGCACCGGGACCACGGTCCGGGCGGGCAACGATCCGCTGGTGGAGAAGTGGTACGCGGCCGCGGAGTTCTCCATCGTGGACGCCACCCGCGAGATCGCCGAGAAGCGCGGAGTATCCCCCGCGCGGGTCGCGCTGGCGTGGCTGCTCAGCAGGCCCGCGGTCACCGCGCCGATCGTCGGGGCCACGAAGATCGGCCATCTGGAGGACGCGGTCGCGGCGGTCGGGCTGACGCTCGACGAGGCGGAGGTGGCCCGCCTGGAGGCCCCCTACCGCCCGCGCCCCATCATGGGCCATAGCTGACGGGGCGGGACGGCTCCCGGGGGAACCCCGGATCTCCCGGGGCTTCAGTTCATCGTCGAGCCGATCTCGGTGCGGTCCATGACGACGAGGAAGCTGGTGACCGGAAGGGAGCCGTCCTGCCGCCGGGGGCCGAGGGCCGTGGTGGGGTCGGTGGTGACCAGCGGCGGGGTGGCCGGGCCGCCCGGCGTCCAACTGTTGTCCCGGGAGGCGGCGAGGGCTCCGGTGTCGGCGCTGCCACGGCCGTTGGAGACCGCGAGGTTGCGGGTCAGGAGGGCGCGGGAGCCGGCGAAGGAGTAGCCCTTGCCCCAGTTGTCGAAGGCGGTGGTGCGCTGGAGATGGAGGGCTCCGGTGTTGCCGCCCGCCTCGAAGCCGCTCTTGGTGTTGGCCCAGGCGGCGGAGGTCCGTACGACATGGGCGGGCGAGGGGGCACCGCGGCGGTCGGCGCCGAGCTGGAAGCCGCTGCCGTCGCCCTTGAAGTAGGGGATGTGCCAGCGGTTCCGGCCGTTTTCGAAGGCCCAGGAGTGCTCGATGGTGACGGGGCTCGCCCACATCCACAGGTCGACGCCGTCGTCGCTGTTGCGGAACAGCCGGGATCCGGTGACCACGTTGCCGGTGCCGGAGCCGTGGGTGAGGGCCATGCCGTCGGCTCTCTGGCCGCCGGTGGCGTCGTCGTGGTTGCCGTAGGAGTCCAGGTTCCGGATGACGTTGCCGTTGGTGTCATCGCCGCGGAGGGTGAGTCCGGTGTCGCCGTTGCCGTGGGTGCTGAGGTTCTGGAAGACGTTTCGCGCACAGGAGGTGCAGACCAGACCGCCGCCCGGGGCGTTGCGCAGCTCGATCCCGGAGACCGTCCAGTAGTCGGCCCTGAGGGAGACCAGGGAGGAGCCCTGGCCCAGCCGGGAGCCGTCGAGCCGGACCTTCTCCGCCCTGTAGGGCCGCAGTTGGACGCGCTCGCGGGGAGTGCCGCTGGCGGAACTGCGCAGCGTCCTGGCGGGGTAGTACGTGCCGCCGCGCACCTCGATGGTCGTGCCCGCCTTGGCGGCCGATATCGCCTTTTCGAGGCTTCGGTAGGGGGACTTGAGGGTGCCGCTGTCGCCGTCGCTGCCGTTGGTGGCCACGTACACGGTGGTGGGCACGGCGCTCGCACCCTCCGGCGAAGCCGTCAGATACACCCCGGCCACGGCCGACGCCACGATCACGGCGCTGCCGAGCGGCAGCGTGCGGTCCTTACGGCGACGGTGGCGGCCCCGCTTACGCCTCAGCCCCATGGCAACTCCTGTTCCGCGTCGAGAGAACGGGCCGGAGGATCCGGACCGGCCCGTCCCATGTCGTAGTTGCCGCCAGTCCAGATTAGGTTGCCGGGCACCCGAGAATTCTTAGATTACGAAATTCCGATCGCCTCGCGATAGCTTGCGACAAGTCTTGATCGTTTTGTGGCCGAGGATGTTCGGAAACGGAAGGTCCTGTTGGTCTGTTGCCTCATGGGCGATAGACCTTGCCCGGTTCCGGGGTGGCCGGGGCCATCAACTGGGAGACCGTCACCACCGTATAGCCGTCCTTCTTCAGCTTCGCCAGGATCCCCGGCACCGCCGGCACCGTGCCCTTGTAGATGTCGTGCAGCAGGATGATCCCATCGCGCTTCGTCTGCTCCAGCACCCGCTTCTCGATCAGCGCGGAGTCGGTCGTCTGGTAGTCCTTCGCCGTCACGCTCCACAGCACCTGTGCCACGCCCAGCTCCCGGCAGATCTTGGAGACCCGCTCGTCGGTACGCCCCTGCGGCGGCCGCATCAGCAGCGGCGTACGGCCGGTGAGCTTCTTGACGGCGCTCTGGACCCGGTTGATCTCCGAGCGGACCACGTCGTCGTCGCTCTTGGTGAGGATCTTGTGCGACCAGGTGTGGTTGGCCAGCTCATGCCCCTCGTCCGCGATGCGGCGCACCAGGTCGGGGTGTTTGTCGATGTGCTTCTTGCCGAGCATGAAGAAGGTCGCGTGGGCCTTCTCGCGCTTGAGGATCTCCAGCAGCCGGGGCGTGTTCTCGCTGGGGCCCGCGTCGAAGGTGAGGGCGACGCATTTGGCGCGGGAGCAGTCGACCGAACCGTTCGCCCCGTCGCCCTTCTTCAGCACGTCCGGCTTCGAGGCGGCCGGTGTCGCGTGCCCGGCGTCCTTCACCGCGTGCTCCCGGGCGCTGTGCGGTGAGGTGGTGTCGTAGGACGCTCCGCAGCCGGTGAGGCCCAGTGTCAGACAGACGGCACTCACGAGCAGTCCGGATATTCGACCTTTTCGCCCCATTGATATCCCCGAAGTCCTTTTGTTGCCATTAGTGGTCGCTATGCCGCCAACAGGCATACAACTGCGTACTGTTGGCGGCATAAACTGCGAGCACTATACACGCGACGTATACGCGGGGTTCATAGAGGCCCGCGGGCCCGGGACCGTGGAGCGATGTGGTGATCGAGCGCGGCTAGCCCTGGTGCTTCTTCCAGTCCGCCTGTGCCGCGTTGAGCTCGTCCGCGACCTTGTCGCAGAACGCCTTGGCGGTCATCCGGCCGAGCAGCACCTTCTGGAAGCCGGGCTCGTTGTCGGCCTTGCTGATGTTGTTCCAGTCCGGGAGGTAGTAGGGCAACTGGACGACCTTGGTCCGCGGATCGTTGAGCGACTCCAGCGCGGCCTTGGTCGGCGGGGCCTCGGCGATCCAGCCGTCGTCCGCGGCGCCGACGTTGGCGGGGATCGCGCCCACGTCCTCGTTCCAGAGGCTGTTCATCTCCGGGGAGGCCGCGAACTCGATGAACTTCCAGGCCGCCGCCTTGTTCTTGCCCGCCTTGAACAGCCCGAGGCCGTCGACCGGGTTGGAGACGATGGTGCGCGCCGCCCCGGCCCGGGAGGGCGGCAGCGGTATGCCCGCGATCTTCTCCTTGCCGAGCAGCCGTACGTGGTCGACATAGCTGCCGAGGTTGTGCTGCAGCATCCCGATGTCGCCCTGGTCGAACTGGGCGACCATCTTGGCGAAGTCGTTGTTGAGGTCCGCGGCGGGCGTGACCCTCTTGAAGAGGGCGATGTACTTCTCCAGCGCCGCGACGTTCCTGGGGTCGTTGAGGGTGGTCTTGTCGCCGTCCCAGAAGGACGCGATGCCGGACTGGGCGTACATCATGTCCAGCGCCTGGGCGATCGAGCCCGCGCCGCCGCGCAGGGTGAAGCCGAACTTGTTCCCGCCCTTGTCGGTCAGCTCGTCGGCGGCCTTGTAGAACCTCTCCCAACTGTCCGGCGCCGGCAGCTTCGCCGCCTTGAAGAGGTCGGTGCGGTACCAGAGGGTGCCCTGGTTGGCGGAGGTCGGGACGGAGTACAGCTCCTGGTCCTCACCGCCGGCCGCGCGGACGCTGTCGACCATGTTCTTGATCAGCTTGCCCTTGAGGGCGCTGTCGTCGATGCGGTCGGTCACGGGGTCGAGGGCGCCCTGGGCGACCAGATTGGCCAGATACGCGGTGCCCACGCCGCCGACGTCGGGCAGACTGTCGCCGCCGCTCTGGATGGCGGTGTCGTACTTCGACTGCACATTGGTGATCGGGATCGGGACGTACTTGACCGTGATGTCGGGGTACTTGTCCTCGAACTTGGCGATGATCCGCTTCCAGACCTTGGTGCGGGGGCCGCCGTTGTTGTCCCAGAAGGTGATGGTGCCCTTGCCGGAGCCCTCCTCGCCGGTGGTCGAGCCGTCGTCGCCGCAGGCGGTGGCGGTCAGGGTGAGCAATGCCGCCAGGGCGGCTGCGATGTGGGGTGCTCTGCGGCGCGTGGATTTCACGTGTCCGTCTCCTTGTGGGTTGCGTTCGCCGGCGGTTGCTGGTCGTTGAGGGGCGTGGCGTCGTGGCTGGGGGCGGTGGCCATGTGCGGGCCGGCTTGTGCCCACCCGTTCCGCCAGGGGGCACCTCCCAGCGGTAGCCGGGGAGGAACGATTGCCCACAACTCTGCTCATACGGCCGCTCCCCTGTCGGAGAGTTGGGCTGCTCTGCGGGCTGCGGTTTCGGGAGTCAGGCGGCCGTCGGTTATCGCGGTGACGATGCGTCGGGTGACCGTGCCGGCGGGGGCGAGGGGCAGTGGCCGGTCCGAGGCGAGGGACGAGCCGACGCCCGCGTGTTCCCCGGTGCGCACACACCACGGGTCGGCCCGGGTGTCGCCGGTCGCGCCGGCGAAGACCAGCGTCCACTCGTCGGTGGCCAGCGCCAGCCAGTCCGCGGGCCGTCCGTGCACCGCCGCCGCGCCCTCGCCGCCGGCGCTGAAGACCTGCGCGGGCTCGGGGCGCCGCGGGAGGCGCCAGAAGAAGCCGCCTCCGTGGCCCGCCCCGCCGAGGGCGAGCTCCTGGCCCGTCACATTGGTGAGGGCGGAGGTGAAGTCCAGCGCCCAGCACGCCATTCCCAGGGACCGTACGGCCACCGTGCGCCGCTCCAGCAGCAGTTGCCGCCCTCCGGCCGCCCACGACAGCTCCTCCACGAAACCGTCGGGATCGCGCAGCAGCCAGCTCAGGTGGCGCTGGCTGCCCTGGTGGTCCAGGCGGCCCTGGCCGCCCCGGAAGTCGTATCCCGCCACCTCCGGGATGGCCATGGACACACCCAGGTGGGCCGGGTCCTCGGTAGGCCGCAGCCCGGTGACGGTGACGCCGCCGAGGGTGCGTACGGGGTGCAGATACGGGCGCGGCGCGAGCATGCCGGGCAGTTGGGGGCGGTGCACATACGACCCGACGACCCGGTTCTCATGGCGCAGCACGGTGCAGGGGGGACGGCGGGTGAGGGAGGGGGTCAGCGGGTTGGAGGGGGTCAGGGGTGTCATGGGTGCGGGACCTCCGCGGGGCGTGCGGCCCAGGGGGCGCGCAGTTCCGAGTACAGGGCGAGGCGCTCGGCGCCGGCGGTGACCAGTCGGTCGATGCCGGTCACCACGCGCCGCTTGGCGGCTCGCGAGGCGACGCCCGCACCGGGCTCGGTGCGCCAGGCGTCGGCGGGCAGCGGGACCGGTGCGGGGGCGGTGCGGACCGCCTCGACGACGCGCATGAACGCGCCGGTGCGGTCCGGTGGGACGAGCAGTTCGGTGCCGTCGCGCAGACGGGCGACGAGGTTGTCCAGCAGATCGGTGCGCGCGTGGTCGGTGGTCTCGGGCGGCGCTCCGTCGCGTTCGACGCGGACCCGGTCCAGCTTGTACCAGAAGGTGATCCGGCCCCGGTCGCCGTGGACGACGACATACGGTTCACCGGGCTCCTCCGCGCACAGGGTGACGGCGGCGGCGACGGTGGCACCGCGACTGGTGCGGATCCGTACGCAGGAGGTGTCGTCGGCCTCGATGGCGTTGGCCCGGTACAGCTCCAGCTCGATACCGGCCACGTCCTCGGCCCGGTCGGCGCCGCCGAGGTGCAGGGCGGTGACGACGGCGTGGGCGAGGGGGTTGGTGAGGACACCGTCGACGACATCGCGGCCGTCCAGGGTGCGGTGTCCGGCCCAGGGGGCGCGGGCGTAGTAGTCCTCGTCGCGGGCCCATGCCCCGGCCGCGCCGATGCCGCGGATCGCCCCTATGCGGCCCTCGGCGACGAGGCTCCGGATGGCGGGCAGGGCGTGGGAGCCGTGCGACTGGAAGCCGATCTGGCAGACGGTTCCATAACCGCGCAGTCCTTCGCTCATCCGGGCGAATTCGGCGTACGAGGGTGTGGGCGGCTTCTCCAGCAGAAGGTGCGCACCGCGTTCGGCGGCGGCGAGGGCGAGGTCGGCGTGGGTGTGGATCGGGGTGCAGATGACGGCGATCCGGGCGCCGGTCCGGGTCACCAGTCCGGCCAGGTCGGCGGACTGCTCGGGTTCGCCGAGCCCGTCGCCCAGCTCCTTGACGGTGAGCGGCTGAAGTTCGCACACCCCGGCGAGCCGGACCGTTCCCTCGGCGGTCAGTCGGCGGATGTTGTCCAGGTGCCGGCGCCCATGGCCTCGGGCGCCCGCGAGGACGACGGGTATCGGTTCCTCGGCCGGGGCTTCCCCTCGTCCCCGGGGGTACGCCATGCCCATGCTCGGACCTCCTTGTCCGCATACGGTGTGCCGCCGAATACGTGGTGTCGCCGACCGTTTCGGTCAGCCCTTGACCGCCCCCGCGCTGAAGCCGGTAATCAGCCATTTCTGGATGAAGGCGAAGACGATGACGACGGGCACCGCGGCGATCACCCCGCCCGCCGCGAGCGCGCCCAGGTCGACGCTGTCCGCGCCGATGAGGGTGTTGAGGCCGACCGGGATGGTCTGTTTGTCCTGGGAGCTGAGGAACATCAGCGCGAACAGGAAGTGGTTCCAGCTATGGACGAAGGCGAAGGAGCCGACCGCGATCAGCCCGGGGCGCAGCAGCGGCAGCACCACCGCGCAGAAGGCCCGGAAGCGGCCGCAGCCGTCGACCCACGCCTGTTCCTCGAGCGACACCGGCACGTTCTTGATGAAGCCGCTGATGAGGATGATCGACAGGGGGAGCTGGAAGACGGTCTCCGCGATGACCACGCTCCCCAGCGAGTTGATCATCTGCAGGTTCTTGAAGATCTCGAAGAGCGGCACCAGCATCAGCGCGCCCGGGATGAACTGCGAGGCCAGCAGCGCCAGCATGAAGCCCTTTTTGATCCGGAAGTCGAAGCGCGCGAGGGCATAGCCGCCGGCCAGCGCGACCGCCGTCGTCATCACCAGCGAGGCGACGCCGACGATCATGCTGTTCTGGAAGAAGATCCCGAAGCTGCGCTCGTTCCACACCTTCTGGAAGTGCTCGCCGGTGATCGGCCAGGGCACCAGCGCGTTCGAGCCCGCGGGGCGCAGCGCGAACAGCAGCATCCAGTAGAAGGGGACGAGGGTGAACAGCAGATACAGGCACAGCGGCAGATAGATCTGCCAGCGCGGTACGCCCCGGTCGAGCCTGCGCCGGCGCCTCCCGCGGGCGGTGGGCGGCGGGGCGGCCGCGGGGGCGGGCCGGGTGCCCTGCTCGGCGAGTGCGGCGGTCACTTGGCGTCGCCTCCGAACTTGCTCAGGCGCAGATAGAGGATCGAGCAGAAGAGGAGGATCACGAAGGCGACGGTGGTCAGCGCGGAGGCGTAGCCGAAGTCATGGCCGTTGATCCCGGTGTTGGCGACGTACAGCGGAAGGGTGGTGGTCTGCCCGGCCGGTCCGCCGCCGGTGAGGGTGTAGAGCAGATCGACGTTGTTGAACTCCCATACGCCGCGCAGCAGCGTGGAGAGGATGATCGCGTCCTTCAGATGCGGCAGGGTGATGTGGAAGAACCGCCGCGCCCGGCCCGCGCCGTCGACCGAGGCCGCCTCGTAGAGGTCCTGCGGGATGGACTGGAGGTCGGCGAGGATGAGGATCGCGAAGAACGGGACGCCGCGCCAGAGTTCGGCGACGACGGCGGCCCAGAAGACGGTTCCGGTGTCGGAGAGCACCGAGGTGCCGTACGTGCCGATCCCGGCGTCCGCGAGATAGCGGCTGATGCCGGTCGAGGGGTTGTAGAGCAGCATCCAGATGGTGGTGGTCAGCACCCCGGACACGGCCCAGGGCGAGAAGACCAGGGCGCGGGCGAGGCCGCGGCCGAGGAAGGTCTGGTGGACCAGCAGGGCGAGCGCGAGGCCGAGCAGGAGCTGCAGCAGCACCTCGGTGACGACCCATTTGCCGCTGAAGACGAGCGTGTCCCAGAACTGCGGGTCGTCGGTGAGGATCCGGGTGAAGTTGCCGAAGCCCGCGTAGCCGTTCCGCCAGGGCTTGGTGACGTTGTAGTTCCGCAGGCTGTAGTAGAGGACGCTGAGCATCGGATAGGCGATGAAGCCCAGCATCAGCAGCCCGGCGGGGGCGATCAGCAGATACGGGAGGCGGCGGGCCGGCCCTCCCGTACGGCGCCGCCGGGTGACCCGGGGCGGTTTCGCCACGGCGTCGGCCATGACTGCTTCTCCGTTCTCGGAGTCGACGGTGTACGGGGTCGGTGAAGCGCTTCCGTGAAGCGCTTACCGAATGTTGTTCGGCATCTCGTACAAAAAAATCCGGCGCTGAAGAGGAGGCGTCAGCCCGCGTGGGGTTCGGGCACCGCCCCGGGGCGGGCCAGGAAGCGGAAGTCGCAGCCGGTGTCCGCCTGGGTCATCTGCTCCTGGTAGAGCGCGCCGTAGCCGCGCTCGTAGCGGGGCCGCGGGGCCGTCCACCCCGCCCTGCGCCGCGCCAGCTCGGCGTCGTCCACCTCCAGCCGCAGCACCCGCGCCGCCACGTCGAGGGTGATCTGATCGCCGTCGCGGACGAGGGCGAGCGGGCCGCCCACATACGACTCGGGCGCGATGTGCAGCACACAGGCCCCGTAACTGGTGCCGCTCATCCGGGCGTCGGAGATCCGCACCATGTCCCGCACCCCCTGCTTGAGCAGATGGTCGGGGATCGGCAGCATCCCGTACTCGGGCATTCCGGGGCCGCCGAGCGGGCCGGCGTTGCGCAGCACCAGCACACTGTCCTCGGTGATGCCGAGACCGGGGTCGTTGATGGTGGCCTGCATCGCCTTGTAGTCGTCGAAGACCACGGCGGGGCCGGTGTGCTCCAGCAGCCGGGGCTCGGCCGCGATGTGCTTGATGACCGCGCCGTCGGGGCACAGATTGCCGCGCAGCACTGCCACTCCGCCCTCCTCGGCCAGCGGGTTGTCGCGGGGCCGGATCACCTCGGGGTTGTGCACCAGGGCGCCGTCGAGCTGTTCGCGCAGCGTGGGGTGGGCGACGGTGGGGCGGTCCAGGTGCAGAACGTCCGTAAGGCGAGAGAGGAAGCCCGGGAGCCCGCCGGCGAAGTGGAAGTCCTCCATCAGATACCGGCCGCCGGGCCGCAGATCGGCGAGCACGGGGACGGTACGGGCGATGCGGTCGAAGTCGTCGAGGGTGAGCCGCACCCCGGACCGGCCCGCCATGGCGATCAGATGGATCACCGCGTTGGTGGAGCCGCCGAGGGCGAGCACGGTCGCGACCGCGTCCTCGTACGCCTCCCGGGTGAGGATCTCCGAGAGCCTGAGGTCCTGCCAGACCAGCTCGACCACGCGTAATCCGGAGGCGGCGGCCATCCGGTCGTGCCCGGAGTCCACGGCCGGGATGGACGAGGCGCCGGGGACGGTCACGCCCAGCGCCTCGGCGGCGGCCGTCAGCGTGGAGGCGGTGCCCATCGTCATGCAGTGGCCGGGCGAACGGGCCAGCCCCCGCTCCAGCTCGGACATCTCGCAGTCGCCGATCAGCCCGGCCCGCTTGTCGTCCCAGTACTTCCACATGTCGGTGCCCGAGCCCAGCACCTCATTGCGCCAGTGCCCCGGCAGCATCGGCCCGGCCGGGACGAAGACCGCCGGAAGGTCGGCACTGGCCGCGCCCATCAGCAGCGCCGGGGTGGACTTGTCGCAGCCGCCCAGCAGCACGGCGCCGTCGACCGGATAGGAACGGCAGAGCTCCTCGGTCTCCATGGCGAGGAGGTTGCGGTAGAGCATGGGGGTGGGCTTCTGGAAGGTCTCGGAGAGCGTGGAGACCGGGAACTCCAGGGGGAAGCCGCCCGCCTGCCAGACCCCGCGCTTGACCGCCTGGGCACGGTCGCGCAAGTGGACGTGGCAGGGGTTGATGTCGCTCCAGGTGTTGAGGATCGCGATGACCGGCTTGCCCAGGTGTTCCTCGGGGAGATAGCCGAGCTGGCGGGTGCGGGCCCGGTGGCTGAAGGAGCGCAGGCCCTCGGTGCCGTACCACTGGTGGCTGCGCAGTTCCTCGGGGCGCTTGCGCGGTCTCGGCGGGGTGCCCGCATCGATGCGACGGGCGCTCACACCAACTCGCGGGGCGCTCATGCCGACCACCCCTCGACGATCGCGGCGACTTCCGCGCGCCTCGGCTCGGGCAGCGGCTTGCTCGGGGCGCGGACATCGCGGCGGCACAGACCCATCGCGGCAAGCGCTTCCTTGACGACCGTGACGTTGTTGGCGGACTGCCGCTCGGCTCTGAGGTCCTCGAACCGCCGGATCTGTTCCCACACCTTCATCGCGCCCGGATAGTCCCCCGCGCGCAGCGCGCCCAGCATGTTGAGCGAGACGTTGGGGGCCACGTTGACCAGGCCCGAGGTGAAGCCGGTGGCGCCGACCGCCCAGTAGGCGGGCGCGTACAGCTCGGCGAGCCCGGCCACCCAGACGAACCGGTCCAGCCCGGCGTCGCGCGCCACGGCGGCGAAGCGGGTGGCGTCGTGGACCGCGTACTTGACCCCGATGACCTGGGGGCACTCCTCGCCGAGCCGGGCGATCGCCGCGCCCTCGATGAGCGGATTGCGCAGATACGGCACCACGCCCAGCTCGGGGACGGCCTCGGCGATGGTGCGGTGGTAGTCGATCCAGCCGTCCTGGGCGACGTACGGATGCACCGGCTGATGGACCATCACCATGTCGGCCCCGGCCGCGCGGGCGTGGCGGGCGGCCTCGACGGCGGTGGCCGCGTCATGGCCGACGCCGACGAGGACGGCGGCCCGCCCGGCGGCCTCCTCGACGGTCAACTCGGTGACCAGCCGCCGCTCTTCGAGGGTGAGGGCGTAGAACTCGCCGGTGTTGCCGTTCGGGGTGACGGCCTTGACTCCGCCGTCGAGGAGCCTGCGGAGCAGGGCGCGGTAGGCGGTGCGGTCCACGGCGCCGTCGGCGTCGTACGGAGTCACCGGGATCGCCACGACATCCGCGAGCGCCGTCCTCAGCGGTGAGTAGTCCATACGAACCCTTTCTCTCGATGTTCGGCATCGGGCGGGCTGTTCGGATGGTGCTGGGGTCGGACACCCGGGGCCGCCGGGCGTTACTCCCGGTCAGGGGACTCCCCGTCAGGGGACTCCCCGTCAGGGGGCTCCCCACCCGGAGACTCCCGGTCCGGGAAGGCGCGCTGGACGAAGGAGGCGATGTGGTCGTGCAGGGCGCGGCCCGCCCCGTCGGCGTCGCCGCCGAGCGCGCGGGCCAGGATCTCCCGGTGCTCATGGGCCTCCTGCTCCCAGGAGGGCACCGCCTGCCAGGCGACGGCGGACACCAGCGCGGCCTGGTCCCGCAGTTCGTCGAGCATCCGGGTCAGCAGGGGGTTGCCGCAGGGCAGATAGAGCGCCCGGTGGAAGTCGCGGTTGGCCAGCGACCGCCCGGCCGGATCGTCGGCCGCGTCCGACCGCTCCAACGCGGCACCGGCGGCCTCCAGCCCGGCCCGCGCGGCGACGGTCCGCCGCAGCGCTTCGGGCTCCAGGAGCAGCCGCACATCGTAGACGGCATGCGCCATCGCGGTGTCGACGGTCCTGACGGTGGCCCCCTTGTACTCGCTCATCACCACGAGCCCCCGCCCCGCGAGAGTCTTGAGCGCCTCCCGTACGGGCGTCTTGGACACCCCGAACTGCGCGGCCAACTCGGCCTCCACCAAAGCCTGCCCGGGGCGCAGCCGCCCGGTGAGGATCGCGTGCTTGACCGCCTCCAGCACGTACTGGGTGCGGGAGGGGATCGGGCTCGGGGCGATGTCCATGGCTGCTCTCAGATCTCACATAGCGCGTCTCATATATGACGTATGAAGTACGACGCGATGAAGTTAGGGCGGCCCCAGGGGTTCGTCAACGGTTCCGGCGAAATTCGCGCACGGCGGGCAATCACCCGCCTACGCCCCGCAACTCGCCCCCGACGCCGCTAGCGTGGCCCGGATGAGGATGGGTTCCGCGACGACGCGGCTGATCGTGCTGCGCGGCAACTCCGCGTCCGGCAAGTCCTCCGTCGCCGCCGGGCTGCGCGCCCGCTACGGACGCGGCCTCGCGCTGGTGGGCCAGGACAATCTGCGCCGGGTCGTGCTGCGGGAGCGGGACACCCCGGACGCGGCGAACATCGGCCTCATCGACACCGTGGCCCGCTACGCCCTCGACCACGGCTTCCACGTCGTGGTCGCAGGCATCCTCTACGCCGCGTACTACGGCCGGATGCTGGACGCCCTGCGCCGCGACCACCTGGGCCGCACCCACGCCTACTACCTCGACGTCCCGTACGCCGAGACGCTGCGGCGGCACGCCACCAAGCCGCAGGCGGACGAGTACGGCGAGCCGGAGATGCGCGACTGGTACCGGCCGCTGGACCTGCTGCCGGGCGGGGGCGAGACGGTGATCCCGGCGACGAGCGCGCTGGCGGAGACGGTGGAACGGGTGATGCGGGGTGCGCGGCGCCGCCCGAGACCGACGGCGCCGAGGCCCAAGGACCGCCGTCTGCCGCCCCTATGCCCGCTCGGGCGCCTCGGCCTCCGTCGGGTGGGGGTGGCCGGTGAGGGCTTCGGGGAGGGTGGGCTCGTGCAGGGGGCGCAGGAGGAGCCAGCCGAGGGCGGGGAGGGCGATCAGGGGGGCGAGGGCGGTGCGCAGGGTCGTGGCGTCGGCGAGGCCGCCGATGAGCGGGCTCGCGAGGCCGCCGACGCTGACGGTCAGACCCAGGGTGACGCCGCTCGCGGTGCCCACACGGCGGGGCAGATAGTCCTGGCCGAGCGTGATGTGCAGGGAGAAGGGCACGTACAGCCCGGCCGACGCCAGCGCCACGCAGAGGTAGAGCGCCGGGCCGGGGACGAGGACGACGCCCGCGACGGCGAGGACGGTCAGGGCGTACGACCACTGGACGACCGGGATACGGCCGTAACGGGCGGCGAGCCCGCCTCCGGCCACCGTGCCCGCCGCGCCGCCGACGTAGAGCACGAACAGGGCCGCCGTACCGGCCGGTTCGCCACCGCCGACGCGCTCGCGCACATACAGCGAGAGGAACGCGCTCAGCCCGACGAAGACGATCGAGCGGCACATGATGGCCCCCGACAACCGGAGGAAGGAGGGCCAGTCGTCCCGTCGCCCTCCCCCACGGCTCGCCCGCGCGGGCCCGGTCGCCGCGCCCGGGGCCCTGAGCACCCGTAGCGTGGCCGCGCACAGGGCGGCTCCGGCGACGGCGGGGACGGCCAGCAGCGGGGAGGCGCGCAGACCCCCGGTGGCGATGACGGCGGCGACCGCGAGCGGCGCGGCGGCGAAGCCGATGTTGCCGCCGAGGGAGAACCAGCTCATCGCGGTGTGGCTGCCCCGGCTGGCGAGCCGGGCCACCCGGGCGGACTCGGGGTGGTACGCGGCGACGCCGATCCCGGAGACGGCGACCACCACCAGGGTCAGCGCGTAGGAGCCGGTGACCCCGCTCAGCGCCACTCCGGCTCCGCCCACCAGCGTGCTCACCGGCAGCAGCCACGGCATGGCCCACCGGTCGGTGAGCGCCCCGAACAGCGGCTGCACCACGGACGACAGCAGCGAGGCCGCCAGCACGACACCGGAGGCGGCGGCGTAGCTGTAAGCCCGCTCGGAGACGAAGAACGGCACGAGCGCGGCCACCGCTCCCTGGTAGATGTCCACGCAGGAGTGGCCCAGGGACATCAGCGCGATGGCTCTGCGGTGTGGGGTGGTCCGTTTCGTCGGCACCCTTCGATCGTGGCGATGCCACCGAGTGTCGCGCTTCCGATAATCCGCCGACCCGTCCCGGAAACCCGCCACAAAGGCGGGCCCCGGGCCGGGTCTCAGGGCTCAGCTCGACTCAGACTCAGCTCGACTCAGGCTCAACTTCGACTCAGACTCAGCTTCGGCTCAGAGCCAGAATCAGGCTCAGCTCAGCTCAACCCAGCTCGGCGAGGGCCCTGCGAACAGCCGCGAGGTCCTGGTCCGAGGCCAGACCGGCGTGGTACAGGCGGAGTTCGTCGGCGCCCAGCTCCACCGCGTGGGCCGCGTCCTGCGCCAGCGTCGCCGGGCTGCCGCCCATTCCCGCCACCACCGTGAAGTTGGCGGCGAGCACGGTGCTCTCGGTCTGGTGCGGGACGAAGGGAGACAGGACCGCGGAGCGCGCTGCCTCGCCCCCTGTGCAGGGCAGCACCACCCCGTCGGCCTGTGCCAGCACATCGGCCGGGTGCACGCCGACGTTGGCGCCGAGCCGGTGCGGGGCCGGGTCGGCGTGCAGCAGAACCCGGAAGTCCGCTTCCGCCGCGCTCCTTACGGCGGCCACGGCCTCGCCCCGCAGACTGCTGGCGACCCGGTTGCGCCAGGCCGCGAAGAGGGCGGCGTGGTCAGCGCCGAGCAGCTTCTCGACCTCGGCCCACTCCCCCGCGCGGTCACCGCCGTCCGCGGTCGTCTCACCCGTCCACACCGGCCGCAGGGCGCGCACGACCGCCTGGCGCAGCTCCTCGGCGTCGGCCCCGAGTTCCGCATAGCCCGCGCGGCAGCTCTCGCAGAAACACAGCGACATCAGATACTGGCCGGCGCCGCCCAGCGGCACCCCGCCGATCTTGTCGTGGGCGTGCAGATGGGCCAGCCCGTACCAGCCGCAGGACTCCAGCTCGGTGCCGCGGGTGCCGGGCCGTACGGCCGCCTCGGCGGCCAGGTCCACCAGATAGGCACGCACCTCGGGGCGGGCGATGCACGGCGCCCACGGGTAGCGGTCGCCATAGGCGTTGCGCACGGCGATCCGCGGATGCTCCTCGCCCAGCCGGGTGTTGTGCGCGAGCACCACCCAGGCGTGGACGTCGAGCCCCGCGTCGGCCAGGGCGGCTGCCGCCTCACCGTACGGGTCGTCGCCCGCCACCCACGACTGCTCGTAGGGGCGCAGCTCGCGCCCCTGCCAGCGCTCGGCGTCCGGCGGATAGAGCACGGCCGCGTGGCGGGCGGTGACGATGCGGTGGTCGGGGTGACGCGGGGTCAGGGCCCGGGTGGAGTGGTAGGCGGAGGCCAGCGTCACCTGCTGGACGCCGAGATCGGCGATGCGGCGCGCGGCGTCCGGGTCTCCGACGACGTCCCAGGGGTAGACGAAGGCGGAGGCTCTCACCGCGCCTCCCCGTCCCCGTCCACATCCCCGACCAGCGCCATACCGCGCTCGATCAGCTCGGCCAGCTCCTTGACGTGGGCGGGGCTGGGCTCGCTCAGCGGCGGCCGCACCTCGCCCACGTCCAGCCCGCGCAGCCGGACGCCCGCCTTGACCAGCGACACCGCATAGCCGCGGCCCTGGTTGCGGAGCTCGACCAGCGGCCGGTAGAAGCCGTCGAGCAGCTTGTTGACGGTCTCGTCGTCGCCCGTCATGAGCGCCTTGTGGAAGGCGAGGGCGAGCTCGGGAACGAAGCAGAAGACGGCGGAGGAGTAGAGCGTCACGCCGATGCCGCGGTAGGCGAGGCCGGTGAGCTCGGCGGTCGGCAGCCCGTTGAAGTAGCGGAAGCCCTCGTTTCCGCCCTCCGCCCGCACCGCGCTGACGATGCGCTGCATCAGGTCGAGGTCGCCGAGGCCGTCCTTGAGGCCGATGATGCCGGGCACCTTGGCGAGCCGGGCCACGGACTCCGGGGCCAGGACGGCGTTGTCCCGCTGATAGACGATGATGTCGAGGTCGGTCGCGCCCGCGAGGGCGCTGTAGTGGCGGATCAGCCCCTCCTGATCGGCCACGACCAGATACGGCGGCATGGCGAGCAGCCCGTCCGCACCGGCCCGCTCGGCCAGCTTGGCGTACTGGATCGCCAGCGCGGTCCCGTACCCGGCGCCCGCGACCACCGGGACCCGCCCGGCGGACTCCTCCACGGCGGCCACGACGCAGTCGTGGAACTCCTCCGGCGTCAGGGCGTGGAACTCGCCCGTGCCGCAGCACGCGAAGACGGCGCCCGCCCCCGCTTCGATCCCGGCGCGGACATGCGCGCGGTAGATCTCCAGGTCCAGGGCGCCATCGGGACCGTAGGCGGTCACGGGGAAGAACAGCAGTCCGTCAAGGCGCTCGGCGAGTGAGGCTGAGGTCACGGGCTTCTCCCTGTCGTGTACACCGACCCGCCGTCACCCACCGACGCAGTGTGCACGTTTCTGATCGTCATCTACATTCGTGAACACGCTCACCGTAAGGCAGCCATCGGTCACCGGTCAAGGGTGCCAACGGGGTGACACCCCTCACCCGGCGGTGAATTCCGCGGCATCGCGCCACCCTTGACGACTCCTGCGCCGATCCTTACGGTGGCCATGAATCTGAATCGCATACATGAATAAAAACCACATATAAAAACCCCATACGTGATTCCCCCACGGAGGAGATCCGCCCATGCCCGCTCCCCGCACCGTCCTCCTCACCGGCGCCGCAGGCGGCATGGGCACGTTGATGCGCGAGCTGCTGCCGTCGTACGGATACCAGCTCCGGCTGCTCGACCAGCTCCCCATCGAGGGCGAGCCGGACGCGATCACCGCGGATCTGTCCGACCGGGACGCCCTGCGCGAGGCCGCGCGGGGCGTCGACGCGATCATCCATCTCGCGGGCATCTCCCTGGAAGCCCCATTCGAGAAGATCCTGCGGGCCAATATCGAGGGCACGTACAACATGTACGAGGCGGCCCGCGAGGCGGGAGTCCGCCGCGTCGTCTTCGCCTCCAGCAACCACTCCGTGGGCTTCACCCCGCGTCCGGTCGGGGACGATCCGCTCATCCCGCTCGACACCCCGCGCCGCCCCGACACCTTCTACGGGCTGTCGAAGTCGTTCGGCGAGGACCTGGCCTCGTTCTACTGGGACAAGTACGGCATCGAGACGGTCGCCATCCGCATCGGCTCCTGCTTCCCCGAGCCGACGACGGTCCGCATGCTGTCGATCTGGATGAGCCCGGCGGACGGCGCCCGACTGCTCCACGCCGCCCTTACGGCGGAGAACGTGGGCTACACCGCGGTCTACGGCAGCTCGGCCAACACCCGCCTGTGGTGGGACCTCTCCTCGGCCCGCGCCCTGGGCTACGAGCCCCAGGACGACTCCGAGCCGTACGCCGCGAAGCTGATCGCCGAACAGGGCGAGCTGGAGCCGGGCAACCCCGACCACGAGAACCTCGGCGGCGCGTTCTGCACCAACCCGCCCATCTGGCCCCGCTGACCTGCTCGCCATGCTGGCCGAAGACGAACCGACCTCATCAGCCACTGGCGCGAGACGGCGCCGCACCCGACCGAGCCGCTGGGCCCCCGCCGCTCGGCGCCCGCCGCTCAGCCCGTGGTCTCCGCCCACTCCCCCACCGTCGTGACCTCGGCCTGCGACGGGAACACCTTCTCGATGAGCAGCCGGTGGATCTCCGGGTCCGGGTCGTAGCAGGCGTCGGACAGCACCGTGAGCCGGAAGTCGAGGTCGGCGGCCTGCCGCAGCGTGGACAGGACGACGCCGCTGGTCGCGACGCCGGTCAGGACGAGGTGGCCGATGTCCCCGGCCCGCAG
This sequence comes from Streptomyces violaceusniger Tu 4113, assembly GCF_000147815.2. Taxonomy (NCBI): domain Bacteria; kingdom Bacillati; phylum Actinomycetota; class Actinomycetes; order Kitasatosporales; family Streptomycetaceae; genus Streptomyces; species Streptomyces violaceusniger. The sequence goes on from NC_015957.1 coordinate 7,997,057, forward strand.
CACCACATCCAGGTCGCTGCCGGTGAACGCGCTGGCCCGCCGCTTGGTGACCACGACCTCGCCCGGCCGGGGCGTGACACCGTCGTGGATGGCGATCTTGGGGTCGTCCTCGGTGTAGAGACCCGGCGGCAGGGTGGTGAACACCTTGTTGCGGGGCGACGCCTCGGGACGGCCGGACCGGAAGCCGATGACGACGTACACGACGGGGATCCCGGCACTGCGGGCGGCGTCGATCGCCCGGCTCACGCGCGGCACGTAGTCGGGGTCCTGGACCCGGGCCACGATGCCCTCTTGGACGTCCATCACGAGCAGAGCCGTGTTGTTCATCACGTTCATCAAGCCTTTCGCTGCTGCGGTTGTCGAGCGGAGGAGGAAGCGCCGGAGGAGGAAGCGCCGGAGGAGGAAGCGCCGGATCCGATACGGCCCAGCGAGCGGTCCACGACCGTCAGCGCCGCAAACAGGCCGGTGACGGCGAGCATGAACCAGGCCAGGCCGTGCAGCCCGCCGGTGTCGGCGCGGGCGCCGAAGAAGGCGCCGTTGGCACTGGAGGCGACCATCGCGCCGAGGTAGAGGAAGGTACGGAGCAGCCCCGCCGAGGAGCCCATCCGTTCCGGATCGGCCTGGTGGTACACCGCGTTCTGCAGGGCGAGGCTGATCAGCCCCTGCGGTATGCCGAAGACGAGCGCCACGGTGAGCAGCAGCCCTATCGCGCTGTGCGGCTGGAGCAGAAGCAGCAGGGAGCAGCCGGCGATCTGCCCCACGGCGCCTACGAGCAGCTTGCCGCGCACGGCGGTGCGGCGGCCGGTGAGGGTGGACACCGCGATCCCGGTGAGGAACATCGGCAGTTGAGCGAGGCCCGCCTGCGAGGCCGTCAGCCCCCGCCCGTCCTGGAGCCACTGGGTGTAGCCGTACAGGAAGACGTACGAGACGACGGAGACGAGGAGGGCGCGGGCGTAGGTGAGCAGCAGGGGTGCGTTGCCGCCGAACACCCGCAGATCGATGAACGGCTCCGCCACCCGCAGTTCCCGCACCGCGAACCCGGCCGCCGCCACCGCCATCAGCACGGGCAGATACCAGCGGTCGGCCCGGGGCTCCATCAGGAAGAGCAGCAGCGAGACGAGCATCGCGGCGAACAGCGCCATGCCCGGCAGGTCCAGCCGGATCTCCTTCGCCGCGCGCGCCTCCCGGGGCGTCTTGGGCAGCCGCCGGGCGCCGAGGAGCAGACCGGCCACCGCGAGGGGGATGTTGACGGCGAACGTGGTGCGCCAGCCGCCCAGCCCGATGAGCAGTCCGCCCAGGGGTGGTCCGATGACCGCTACGGTCTGGCCGGTGACCGCGAGCGTGGCGAGGATCCCGGCGGGGCTGTCCTGGCCGGTCCGCCGGGCCTCGCTGCGGATGAGGGACATCGCCGCCGGATAGCCCGCGCAGGTGCCGAACCCGAGCACCACCCGCGAGACGATCAGCGCCCCCAGGTTCGGGGCCAGCAGACCGATCAGCCCCGCGATCCCGGTCAGCGTCGCCCCGGCGAGGAAGAGGTGGCGCGGCCCGTAGAGATCGATCAGCCGGCCCACGACCGGCTGGCCTATCGCGGTGGCCACATAGAGCGCGGAGACCAGCCAGGCCGTCTGTGACGGCGGCGCCCCGAACGCGGCGCCGATCGGCACCAACGACACGGAGATGATGGAGGAGTTGACCGGGTTCAGGATCGAACCCAGCATCATCGGCGCGAGGAGCTTACGGTCGAAGGATCCCCGCGCGGCGGTTTTGGTCTTGCGTCGGGTGAGCCGCTCGATCATGCGCGGCTGAGCCGGTCCAGCAGGGCCAGCGCCTCGAGGATGGTCTCCCGTTCCGCTTCCGTATAGCCGGTCTCCAGGGCTTGGGCGAGCCATTCCTCGCCCGCCCGCCGCTTGTCGTCCAGGTACGCGCTGCCGGTGTCGCTCGTCGAGACCAACTGCCGCCGCCCGTCATGGGGATCGGGGCGCCGCTGGATCAGCCCGTGCTCCTCCAGCACGGCGAGCGTGGCCGCCATCGACTGCGGCCGTACGCGCTCGGCCGCCGCCAGGGCGCTGGCCGAGGCGGGGCCCTCCTTGCTGAGCCTGCTGAGCACGGACGTCTGCGAGGGGGTGAGTTCCTCGTTGTCGTACGTCTCCTTGATCCGCCGCCGCAGCCGGCCGATCACCACACGGATCTCATGCGCGGCGCGCACGGCGGACGCGGACATGCCGCCAGGGGTCTCTGCCATGCCCCTCACGGTAATTTCTTCAGTCCAGCCTGTCCAGTTCAAACTGAACAGGCTGGGCTGTTTAGCTAGGCGCTTGCGGGTGCGCGTGCGGTGAACCGTACGAACTCGGGCCTGTGTGAGCCCGGCACGCTCCCGTCATAACGCGTTATTTAATAGTCAACTAAACAACTAGTTTCAGAACGCTTGGCGCCAGCACATTCCTGGCGTGCCCGGAAGCGGCCGCAGCCGCAAATGCCGGGCAGGGCGCGTCCCCGCAAACGGCTGAGAGAGCAGACCGGCCAGCGCCGGGGCGTCAAGTCCGGCCGCGAGTGCCTCAGTAGCGATCAAAGGCGGAACTCACGGAGGTCAGTTTCCGGCGCCGAGATTGCGGGACGCGATCAGCTGGTTGGTCAGCTCAACCGTGGCCAGATACCAGCAGAAGATCCAGTCGAGGAACGCCTCGTCGTACTCGCTGCGCTGGTCGGCCTGCCGGGGGCGCAGATCGAAGCCGTTGCTGGTCGGGCGGCCTCGTCCACGACAGGATGCCGCTATGCGTCACGCTGACGAAGAGTCCGAGCTGCCCAAGTTGATCCGCCGCTACGTCACGCCCGATCGGCGGTACCTCAAGCTCGGTGGCAGCCTTCTCGGCATGCGTGGGCGCGAACGCGGCAAGTTCACGCGAAAGCTGGGCGAGGCCGCCAGCCAGATCGGCCCCCGTGAACTGGGCATTCTGCTCGATAGAGGGTGGCGCGAGCGCAAGACGGCAGCCTGGCTCATCACCGTTGCCGGCAGGACCGAGTTCCGCGGACGCCTCGGCGAACTCCTGCTCGCCAGCGAAGGGCCCTACGCAGGGCAGGCCTACTGTGTCGCCCTCGCCACCTTCGGCACCTCTGCCGACGCCGACCTCCTGGTCGCTTACCTCGACCGCTACCTGCCCCGCCCCGACCTCTACTACGACCAGGCAGCCGCCCTCGGCACACTCCTGTTGCTCGACGCCAGGCTCGGTGCCGGCCAGGCGGCCCGGTTCCTCACCCCAGAGGGCCTCTCTGGTGATGGACGAACTCGACGAGGCGCTCGCCGACCTGGAGGAGACGCTTAAGCGCGGCGACGGGCCGGTCCGCCTGAACGACGACGGGGAGCTGGTCATCTCGCCGCTGACCGCGGAGGACATCCCGTCGGAGGCCGAGGAGCTGCACGGCGAGCTGGAGCGGATGCTGCCGAACGTGCCGATCGCCTCGCTGCTGATGGACCGGCACACCGGTTTCCTGGACTGCTTCACCCACGCTGGCGGCAAGCAGGCCCGCTCACCGCAGCTGAAAAGGGATCTGATCGCCTGCCTGATCGGGCTCTCCACGAACATGGGGCTGCACGGGATGGCCGCCTCGTGCGGCATCCCGTACGACGTGCTGGCGGCGCCGGACGGACCAAGACGCGGGGCAGGGCCATCCGGGCAACGTCAGGTATAGGCGACGGGCCCGTCCGGCCGCAGGTTCGCGGGGCGGGGCGGGCCCGGGAGGAACGGCTCGGGTGGCGGGCTCAGCTGCCCTGGTTGAGACGGCGCATCTCCGGGAAGTCAGCGGACGGTGGCCTTGCGCGGACGTCAGCGGCTCTGCTCCAGCACCCGGACCAGTTTGTTGGCGATGAGTTCGGAGGAGGCCGGGTTCTGTCCGGTGTGCAGGTTGCGATCGTCGACGACGTGGCCAAGCCAGGGCGCCCCTTCGTCGAAATCCGCACCCTTCTCCACCAGGCGGTCCTGGAGCAGCCACTTCGCCTTGGAGGCCAGGCCCACAGCCTCCTCCTCAGCATTGGTGAACGCGGTCATCAGATAGCCCCGGAACGGCCAGTCGCCGTTGGGACGCTTGGCGGGGAGCAGCGCAGCGGGCGCGTGGCACAGCAGCGCGAGCAGGCGCCCCGAATCCAGTCGACGCGTCAGCAGGTCCCCGGACGTCTCGTTGACGGCCAAGTCCTCCATGGGGCCGTGGCCGCCGGGATAGAAGATCACGTCGTAGATGCTCTCGTCCGCCGCCACGTCCTCCAGACGGGCAGGGCTCTCAAGGGGAGCGCCGATCGAGGCGAGATAGTCGGTCAGGGCGTCGACCTTGTCCTTGTCGCCGTCGTTGAATTCCAGCATCAGGCTTGCCCGGTCCGCCGTCGGCGGAACGCCGCCCGGCGTCGAGATGGTGATGTCGTAGCCCGCATCACTGAGGATCCGGTGCGGTACGACCAGCTCCTCGGCCCAGAAGCCCGTCGGGTGCCTTGTGCCGTCCTTGAGTGTCCAGTAGGAGGCTGCGGAGACGACGAACAGGGCATAGGACGGTGGCTTGGCCATGGCGCGTCCCTTCGCTGTGGCTGCGGTCGGGCCGCCGCGGCCGCCCGCCTTTCCATTCATAGCACCTCCCCCGCCGGCTCGCAGAAGCTGTTTCCGGAGCGCACCAGCTGCTGGGCGGAGGTGGAGTCTGCTCACCAGCGAGCAGAGCCTTATACTGCGGTTTCCGCACCTCGGACCACGGCGGTAGACCGCGGCGGTCGCCCCCCGTAACCGGTAGGCCGTCCCACGGGCCGGTGCCGCGCCACCGGACGCCACGGGACCGCCCGACAGGAACGGCACCGCTGTCACGAGCGGTACCACCACCGTCAGGGACCGGCCACCCTCGGCGATCTCTGTGGAATCCAGCCCGGTCAGTTCGGCGATGCGGTGGACGGGGATGCCGCCGGCCAGGGCCCGGCTGATGAGGCGTTCACGGTCGGCGTTGGTGTGCCGAAAGGCGCGCAACTGCACCTCGAGCTCGGCCGCGGGTGCAGGGGAGCAGGCGGCGCATACGCGGGCGGCTCCGAGTACCGCGTTCGTCGCGGGCCTGCCGCGCGCCGCGCCGGGCAGCGGCCTCAGCCTGCTGCCCCGGTCGGCGGCTCAGCCTGCGGTCGGGACCGATGGTGGTTCCTCACCGAACCAGAGCCGGTACGACTTCGCATACTGGCCGTTGCGGCCCGCGTCAGCCAGCGCCGCGTTGATCTGCCGCAACAGCGCCGTATTGCCCTTCCGCACCGCGAACCGGGCCTGGTACGCCTTGCCGAACTCGGCGGTGACGTGCAGGTCCTGGTCCTTGTGCTCCGCCACGGCGTTCTTCGCCACCCCGTTGCCGATGACGACCGCGTCGACCTGCCCGGCGAGCAGCATGCTGACCACTGCCTCGGGGACCTCGATGCGCTTCACCACGATCTTCTTGCTGTGCTTGGTGTTGTAGGTGTCCAGATCGTCCGGAAGTCCGGACGAGGTCGTCGTGCCGACCTGCTTGCCGGCCAGCTGGTCGAGCGAGGTGTAGCGCTTGTCGCCCTTGACGAGGATCGCCGTCTTCTTCGTGAAGTAGGGGACACTGAACGACATCTGAGGAAACGCCGACGGCGAGTCCGGCGAGATGCCGCCGACCACGTCACACGCCTTCCTGTTCAGCACGGTCCCGTCGAGCACCTGGTCGATCGGGAGGGTGCTGTCGAACTCGGGCGGGATGCTGATCCGGTCACCGATCCGCGAGAGCATCTCGACGTCGAAGCCCTTGATACGGCCGATCTCGCTGCCGTCGACGCTCTGCGAGGTGTCGGTGGTCTCAAGGAAGGGCGCCTGGGCCGGCCCCCTGCAGACCGTCAGCCGGCCCTTGTGAGCCAGCGCCAGCTCGGTGCCCACCGGCATCTTCGCCATCGGGCGAGCGGGCGACGCCGAAACCGAGGGGGACGCCGTCGACGCGGCCGGGCTGTGGCTCTTTCCCGTGCCATCCCCGCCCGCAGAGCCTCCCGAGCCACCGTCCGAACCGCCTCCGCAGGCGCTGACGAGGAGCAAGGACCCCGCCGTCAGCACACTCCCCGCGATCGTCCGTGCTTTCATCTTCGTACCTCCAAGGCATTTGCGTGCACCCCCCGGGAACCTCCCGGAGCGGTTCAGGGGCCTATCCGCACAGCACTGAATGACGGACCACGTGTCCGCCGCGGGCCGTCTTGTACGTGACCTTCGTATCGGCGCCCGTCTCCTTCAGGTCTTGATGACCTTCGAGGGAGCCACGGTGGGGGCCGTCGCCGTGCGGGGCCATCCGAGCGGCCGTGACCGCCTTGACCGAGGCCATGCCATTGCGCTCGCCACAGGGAATCCGGACGAGGCCGCCGGCCGGGTCGCAGGTGAGCCGAGGTTGTGCTCCATGCCGAGCTCGGCGGCGTTCTCGACCTGTTCGGGGAGCCGCCCAGGACCTCGGCGAGGCCGCCGGCGCCCATGGAGCAGGCGGAGCCGACCTCGCCCCGGCAGCCGGCCTCGGCACCGGAGATGGAAGCATTCCCTGACGAACATGCCGATCGCGCCCGCCGCGAGGAGGAACCGGACCCCCCCTCCTCATCGGCACGCGGACCACCACACTCCCGGCAATCGGTCCTCACATGAGAGCCCGAAACGAGAAGGGCGCCCCGCGCGGCTCCGGCCCGGCGTCCAGTCGACGCGGCCCGCGGCCCGTCAGCTCGTGATCGTGATACGGGCCAGCTGCGCGGTCTGTTCCAGCGCGGCGCAGAACCGGGCCTGCTCCTCCACGTGGTCGTAGGCATCTATCACGGCCTTGTCGCCGGTGCGGGTCCTGACGTGGTAGCCCTTGAGGTTGTCGGCCTTCACATCGAGAAGCTTGACCTCCCGGCCCACCCGCCGCCTCGTGAGCGCGGCAATGTCCCCCCAGGGCAGTACCAGCAACTTGTCCCCCTTGTATCTCACCAAGCCGCCATCGAAGACGTACCAGCTCTGCGGCTGCCGGATCAGCGTCCTCACGCCGATCACCGGCGCGACGAAGCCGTAGGCCAGCACGGCCAGCGGGACGATGATGAGGAACCTCAGGCCGGTCGTCCCAACGACCCACATCAGCAATCCACTCAGGGGCAGGGCAGCCAGACCCGTGAGGATCAGCCCCCGGGCCAGGGAGACGGGGCGCCCCGGGACCTCCCGGGCTGCGATCTCGCGGCCCAGCCCCCGTTCCTGCGCGGCGGCGGCCACTCGCGGCCGGACCAGGTCTGTTGACATTGGGTCATTTCTCCTTGGAACACGGTCATTTGTCGTGCCACTGATGCGGCGTCGAAGGTCAGGCGATGGTCGGCCTGGCGACCACCCCCCTGGGGCACAGGCCCTGGGGGCGCTCCTCCGGGCTGACTCAATTTCTCCACGGCATCAGAGTTGTCGGTGCAGGGAACACCGTCACAGGGTGCAGCGGCGGTGCGGTGGCCCAGGGTCGCGGGCTTCCGGGCCACCGCAGCGTGCTTGCGTGCTGTTCCGATCTTGATCCGGGCCCTTGTCGCCACAGGTCCTCGCACAGATTTCGAGCGCGCGAACCACCCCGGGCCATGCTGCTGTCCACGGCTGCGAGACGCCTGCCCCGCTTCGCATGCCGTGGTGATCCTGACTCAGCGAGCATGTCGGGAACCTCAAGAGATGTCGTTGTCCGTCAGCGCCCTGCGGTTGACGATGGCCGCCGTCCCACTCGCCTTGTGCAGGTGCCGGTAATGGCTGGGAGCCATGCCGAAGGTGGCGAGGAATAGGCGGCTGAAATGGGCCTTGTCAGCAAAACCCCAGCCGGCGGCGATGGCCTGGATCGTGCGGTGGTTGTGGTGGGGGTCGGTCAGCTCTCGGTGGCAGTTCTCCAGTCGGCGTTGGCGTATCAAGCCGGCGACAGTCAGACCCTGCGTCTGGAAGAGGCGGTGCAGGTGACGGGTGGAGATGTTGTGGGCGGCGGCGACCATAGCCGGGGTGAGGCCGGGCTTGCCGAGGTGCTGTTCGATGAACGCGCGGATGCGCAAAAGCAGGACGTGGTGATGGGTCTCGGGCGGCAGATGTCGTTCCGTGTCGAGATGGTGAGCGCACACGGCGGCCAGCAGGTCGATGGTGATGGTCGCCAACCGTGAGGTGTCCGCCACGGTGTACGAGGCTGCATCGGCGGCCATCTGCCTGAGGAAACCGGCCAGCAGCGCGCCCATGCCCTCGCGGCCGGACAACCGGGCGGCGGTCAGGGAGCGGATCTTGCCCTGCGGCAACGGGAGGAGTTGCCGGGGAAACTGCACCATGATGCCCTCCACGCTGCCCGTCGCCGCTGTTGCCCAGCCGTGCCAGGGCCGCGAGGTGTCGTAGAGCATCAGCTCGCCCGCAGAGCTTGTCGTGTCGAGGCCTGCCTGGACGAGCCGGTGGCCTCCGCGCAGGTTCAGCATGAGTTGGCAGACCTCGGGATCGGAGCGCCGGATCAGCTTCGCGGGTCGGTGCGTCTCCAGCGGCGGATACCTCAGCGCGGAGATCTGCACCAAGCCGAGGTCCAGCAGCCTCAGCTCCGCCTCGAAATGCGAGGCGTGATCACTGCCCAGTGTATTGGGGATCAGCGTGTCGGCCGTCAGACCGCACCAGTGGTCGAATCGTTCCGCCGCAGGCAAGTGGCTCGTAGAGAACTCTGTGACCAGCACGTCGGCTCCTTCTCAGTCAGCATCCCGAACACCATTGTCGCCAGCATCGGATCCCGTCTCGTCCCTCAAAACCGCCGTCGCCAACCTCACCGAGGCTCCGCAGCCCCTGCGGCGCGGGAACGGACACCTGCCGCGCCTGGAGCTCGGCGAGGATGCCCATCGCGACGTCGTCGTCCTCGCCCGAGGCCGGCGTGCGGGCAGCGCCCAGCCGCTCCATGAGCATGGTGCTGCTCTCGGGATCGTGGTCGAGTAACCGCACCATCCCCTTGCCGTTTCAGGCGCGCAGCCCGATCAGTGCGGCGGTGGTCTCCTCTCTGGGCATCTGGAGTTTCCGAACCGCGGGGGTGCCGTCCTTGCTCAGCACCGGCAGGACCAGCGAGGCTTCCCCGGATCCGGCCACGCCGTCCCGTTTCAGTTCCCAGCCGCCTGGGCCACCGGGCAAAAGACTGTCAACGGGGCACCGATGCCCTTGGGGCAGGGACATACGGTCAGTGTCCTCCTGCTGTGAATGCCCTGATCTTCACCGCGCACATGCCCGCACCACGGCCGTCCCTCGCTGTGCTGGGCGTGACAAGCTGTGTCCACCATTCGAGTCCAGGAGGTCACCATGACTGCAGAGTCTCAACCGCACGAGGGTTCTGAGCCGGCCGATGCCGAGAGCCCTTCCCTGGCGCCCGGCGATGACGGCCAGTACGACCTGAAGCGCAAGTTCCGGGAAGCTCTGGCGCGCAAGCGCGGCACGCAGACGGACGTCGCCGCAGGCGCCGCGAACACAACGTCGAAGGTCCACGGCGCTCACGGCCCGGCTGCGAGTCAGCGATCGTTCCGGCGCAAGAGCGGCGGCTGATTCCAGACTGACGGTCAGGTTGCACTCGGCGTGACTCGGTCCGGCCGTGGTGATTCGGACCGTGTCCTGCCGAGTGAGCCGTGGGGGCGGCCGCCGGTTCCACATGCGTGCGTCTGCGGAAGGACTACGTCCACCGCCCGGAGCACCAGCAACGGCACGACTGCGAGCACGGCAACGTGCACTGGTACTGCTGCGGCAATCCCTCTCGAAGCCCGGGCTGCCGGTGCCCTGTGGTCGCGCCAAGTGGCGGCGAAACAGCTCTACGAGATGATGTGGCCGCTTATCGAGCATCTATCCCATTAGCATGTATTATGCGGAGTCGCTCTCTGAACTGCTGTTAGGGACTCGGCCCCGGCGCGACGGGGTGTGCACCGGTTGGCGCGGGGAGTGCGCGTCGATGCCAGTAAGGGCTTGTTGTCTACTTGTTCAACGGGTCGGTGTATCGGTCAGCGAATGGCAGAGCCACGTCGAACGCGGATGCATGCCATACACAGCGGACAGTTACGGAAATATCCGCCTTTAGTAACATGAAGCGGCAGTCCTGGGTGCGGGCGCAGGAGTGCTCCACAGTGATGGTCCTCGGCCCGCTGGGGCCGGGAACCGCACCGCACGGCCGATTCCGGAAAAGGGCGCGGCCTGCATGTCTTGAGGGAGCGTCACATGTCTGCTTCTGCCATCACCCGTCGCATGACGGCCGCCGCGCTCGCCGCCGGCGCCCTGGTCGGCGCCGTCAGCGTTTCCGCCTCAGCCGACGACCACCTGGGCCGTCACCGCCACTGGCCCCACCACTCCGCGGTCGTGATCAGTGGCGTGCAGGCCGACAGCCCCGGCTGGGACGACGGCTCCAACCGCTCGCTGAACGCCGAGTGGGTCGAGGTCACCAACACGTCCCGCCGCGGCATCAGCCTGGAAGGCTGGACCCTGCGCAACGCCGACGGCGACCGCTACCGCTTGACCTGCACGCCGAAGCTCTTGATGAACTCCCCCGAGCCCCTCACCGTCCGGTAACTCCGGCCGCCCCGCACTCGCCATGTCCCATCACCTCCGCCGCGCCGACCGCAGGTCACGGCCGACAACCCCGACACCAAACCCGCCGCGCCCCTACAGACACGCTCCGTGGTTGCGCGCTTCCTGGTCAGGCTAGGCACGTCCCCGCAAGGCTCGTGCCCATGACGAGCGAAAATGCCCTCTCACGAGGTACGCCGCAGGGACAACCAACGCCCGCACCCGGTGAGTTCGCCATGCGCTTCACCTCGACTCCGCGCGGTGCGCGCCTCGCTCGGCGGCTCGTGTCGCACCGGCTCGCCCAGTGGGGCTACCCGTACGATTCCGGCCCCAACGAGACCACGACCCTGATCGCCAGCGAGCTGGCCGCCAATGCCGTACGCCACGGCCGCGTCCCGGGGCGGGACTTCCACGTACGGCTGACGGCACCCTTGGACGACGCCCCCGGGACGATCCGTATCGAGGTGTCGGACACGCGTACCGAGAAGCGGCCCACGCTCACCGCCGCCGCACCCGACGCCGAAACCGGACGCGGTCTGTATCTCGTCTCGCGGCTCGCCGAGCGCTGGGCGGTCGGACCCCGGTCCGGCGGCGGGCCCGGGAAGACCGTGTGGGCCGAGATCGCGACCGAGCACAAACCCGGGTCAGACCCGGGCCCGCTCCAGCGCCCGCACGGCTAGCCGCCGCGCGATGCCTACCGCGTCGGCGACCACCGACAGCCCGTTCAGCACCGTGGCGCCCTCGTGGAGCAGCAGCAGCTCGTCCGCAAGTTCGTCGGGGGCCGTCACGCCCGCCTCCTCGCACAGTTGCCGCAGATATCCGCGCAGCCATCGTTTCTGGTCGGCGATCACCTGCCGGGCCGGATGCCCGGCGTCCGGCAGTTCGGCCGCCGCGTTCACGAAACCGCAGCCGCGCGGGTTCTCGCGGGCCACCCAAAGCGCGAGCGCGTCGAACGTGGCCAGGGCGCGGTCCGCCGGGGGCGACTTCTCGACCTCGGCGGTGAGCCACGCCCGCCACCGCTCATCGCGCTCCCGCAGATACGCGGCGACCAGGGCCTCCTTGGAGCCGAACCGGTCGTACAGCGTCTTCTTCGTGACGCCGGAGCGCTTGGCGATGAGATCCACGCCGACCGCGTTGATCCCCTGCCCGTAGAACAGCTCGGCGGCGGCGTCGAGGATGCGGCGCGCGGCCGGGGTGAGCACTCCCGTGGGCGCTTCCATGCCGTGATCACCTCCGGGTCGGGGTTGACGTATATACCGATCTGTTTAGTCTAGTGGATGAGGGACTAAACAGATCGGTATACCCGGAGCAGACCCCAACCGGAACGAGGACATCCCATGCCCGTCAGCGCCGCCGTCACCGCCATCGGCCTCGTCGTCATGTGGAGCTCCGGCTTCATCGGAGCCGAGCTCGGCACCCGGGAGGCCCCCGCCGACACCCTGCTGATGTGGCGCTTCCTCGCCGCGGCGGCGATCTTGGGGGGCGCCTGGGCGCTGTTCAGGCGCCGCCGATTGCGCCCACGCGCCCTGGCCGAGCAGGCGGCGATCGGGGCGCTCTCGCAGGGCGGCTATCTCGGCGGGATCGTCTGGGCGGTCGGGCTCGGCGTGCCGTCCGGCACCGCCGCGCTGATCGCCGCGTTGCAGCCGCTCGCGGCCGGCGCGCTGGCCGGGCGGCTGCTCGGGGAGACGGTCAGCCCGCGCCAGTGGGCGGGGCTGACCATCGGGCTCGGCGGGGTCGCGCTGGTCGTCCAGGGCGATCTGTCGGCGGGCCCGACCGCCGCGCCGACCTGGGCGTACGGGCTGCCCTTCGCCGCCATGGCGGCGCTGCTGGCCGCGAGCTTCCTCGAACGCAGGGCGCGGGCGCCGCTCGCCCCCGTGGACGCCATACCGCTCCACTGCCTCGTCAGCGCCGTACTGTTCACCGGGGTCGCCCTCGTCGGGGGCCATGCCGCGCCCCCGACGGGCGGGGGCTTCTGGGCCGCGGTGGCGTGGACGGTGCTGCTCTCCACGGTCGGCGGGTACGGCTTCTACTGGCTGAGCCTGCGCCGCAACGGCGTCACCGGCACCAGCGCGCTGATCTACCTCACGCCCCCGACCACTCTGGTGTGGGCCTACGCGATGTTCGGGGACGCCCCCGGGTGGACCGCCCTCGCGGGCATGGCGGTGTGCGTGATCGGCGTGACGGCCGCCACCGTGCGCCGCCGCCCCGATCGGTCGGCGCGACTCGCGGAGGAGCCGGTCCGCGATCGGGCGGTGCCGCGGGTCCCGGCCGAATGGGCCGAATAGGCCGAACAGGCCGAACAGGCCGAGTAGCGCGCGGCGCGACGCGTCCGGCAGACCTCACGGGCGATCGCGGCAGGGCAGGTCTTGACGGAAGTCAGACGCAGGTCAAGGAACCGTAAAGCGGGGACGTTCGTTACCCCGGGCATGACCGCTATGACACCCGGCTCGAACCTCCCCCTCTCCGTCGCGCGCGTGGCGGTTGACGTCACCGCTCCGGTGCGGCTCGACGTATCGGGCCTGCTGCTCACCGCCAACGGCAAGGTGCGCTCCGACGACGACTTCGTCTTCTACAACCAGCCCGCAGGACCCGGGGTGACCCATCGCGCCGGGGCGGCGGGCGCGGGCGACACCATCACGGTGGACACCGCCGCCGTCCCCGCCGACATCGAGAAGATCGTGGTGACCGCGAGCCTGGACGCCGCGGGAGCGACGTTCGCGGGCACCGAGCCGACCGCCACCGTGCGCGGCGCCGACGACGGCGCGGTGATCGCCTCCTTCACCCCGCCGCAGCTGGGCAACGAGACCGCGCTGGTGATCGTGGAGGTCTACCGGCGCAATGGGGCGTGGAAGGTGCGCGCGGTCGGACAGGGGTATGCCAACGGTCTGGCGGGCATCGCCACCGACTTCGGGGTGTCGGTCGAGGAGCCCGCCGCGCCTGCCGCCCCCGCCGCCCAGGCGCCGGCCCCGCCGAGCGGCCCGCCCGCCGGTTTCCAGCCCCCGCCGCCCATGCCGACCGCCCCGCCGGCCGCCGCACCGGCCGCGCCGCCCGCCGCCGCCCCGGCCCCGGCCACCGGGAAGATCAACCTGGACAAGGGCCGCGTCAGCCTGCAGAAGAACCAGACGGTGTCCCTGGTCAAGGGCGGCCGCCCGTTGCTCAGCTCCGTGAGGATGGGCCTGGGCTGGGAGCCCGCCTTCCGCGGCAAGGACATCGACCTGGACGCGTCCGTGATCGCCTTCGGTGTCGACCGTAAGAAGATCGACGCCTGCTTCTTCGGCAAGCTGGCCATCCTCAACGGCGCCATTCAGCACTCCGGCGACAACCTCACCGGTGAGGGCGGAGGCGACGACGAGTCCATCACCGTCCACCTCGGCGGCCTCCCGCCCGAGGTCACCGCCCTGGTCTTCACGGTCAACTCCTTCTCCGGCCAGAAGTTCACCGATGTGGCCAAGGCGTACTGCCGCCTGCTCGACGCCCAGTCCGGCGAGGAGCTGGTCCGCTTCGACCTCACCCACGCCGAGCCGCGCACGGGCGTGATGATGGCGAAGCTGATCAAGCAGTTCTCGGGCGAGTGGGAGATGACCGCGATGGGTGAGTACGTGGATTCACGCACCGTGCGCGGCATGGCCAAGCCCGCTGGCAAGGCCCTCTGAGGATCGCTCGGAGCGCCGAAAGGCGACCCACTGTTCTATTAGTTCTTGTATTAGAATGGAGACATGAACGAGGAAGCCACTTACGGAGTCGGCGAAGGGCCGGCCTCGAACGTCTCGGTGAGTCTGCACGCGGGCAACATCGCGGCCGTGCGTGCGCGGGTCGGCAAGCGCGGATTCTCCGCCTACGTCGACGCAGCCGTACAACGGCAGATTGAAAGGGACAATCTCGCCGAGCTGACTGCGGCATATGAGGCCGAACACGGGCCGCTGAGCCGTGCCGAGGTCGACACGGCGCGGGCACTCCTCCGCGGGGATGAGCCCGCCTCCAAGACCGCCGCCTGATGGGACAAGGCGGCACCCTGGTACTGGACAGCGAGGGGCTGTCCAAAGCCGTCCTCAACGACGATCGCGTGATGGCGCTCATCCGTGGCGCCGAGGAAGAAGACATGAGAGTGGTGGTGAGCGTCCTGACTCTCGTGGAAGCTCACCACCGCCGAGTGAACGGCGCGCGCTTCCGGTGGGTTGTGTCCCGGCTCACGGTCGAGCCGGTCACCGAGGACATCGGCCGGGGAGCGATCGATCTCCTCGCGGAAGCAGGTCTGCACGGGCACAAGTACGCCATCGACGCGGTGGTGGCCGCCACCACACGGCGCGCCCCCTCACCTCAGGTGATGCTCACCTCGGATCCCGAGGACATGCGCATGCTCTGCGAGGGCCGCGTACGCATCGTCAAGGTCTGAGCCCGCCGCGCACGGCTCCGCCTCTGTGGATGCGGTGGACAGCCCCATCACGCGGGCCAGGCGCCGGTAGGAATCCAGCAGGGCCTCGCGGTCGTAGGTGCTCGTCGTGATCAGCACCTCGTCGGCGTCGCTGCGCTCGATCAGCTCGTCGAGCGCGGCGGCGACCTCGTCCTCCGTGCCGTACAACTGGCCGCGCAGGCCCCGCTCGTAGAAGCCGCGCTCCTTCTCGGTCATCTCCCGGGCCTCGATCTCCGAAGCGGGAGCCAGCGGCGGGAAGGCGCCGTGGGTGCGGGAGTAGGCCATCGCCCATGCCTCGGGGAGCAGCAGCCTGCGGGCCTCTTCCGCCGTGCCGGCGACCGCGACATTGCCCGAGACGACGACGTACGGGGCGGAGGACCACGCCGAGGGGCGGAAGCCCGCGCGGTAGCGGTCGATCGCGCGCAGCATCTCGTCCCGGCCCCGCAGATCGCCGATCACCAGGGACAGCCCGGCCCGCGCCGCCAGCTCCGCGCCCGCGCCGGTGGCCAGGACGAAGACTGGCAGCCGCAGCCCCTCCGCCGGGTGGGCGTGGACCTGGGGGTAGGCGCCCTGCTCGCCGGTGAACCAGCCGAGCAGCTCGTCCAGTTGGGCGCCGAAGTCCTGCGCGGCGTCCTTCTCGGTGCCCAGGGCGCGGCGGATGCCGTCGGTGAAGCCGACGGAGCGGCCCAGGCCCATGTCGATCCGGCCCGGGAAGAGGGATTCGAGCACCCCGAACTGCTCCGCCACCACCAGCGGGCGGTGGTTCGGCAGCATCACGCCGCCCGTGCCCACCCGGATGCGGACCGTCGCCGCCGCGACGGCGGACGCCAGCACCGTGGGCGCCGAACCGGCGACGCCGGGCACGCTGTGGTGCTCGGAGACCCAGAAGCGGTGATAGCCGAGAGCCTCGGCCTGCTGGGCGAACCGTACGGTGTCGCGCAGCGCCTGCGACCGCTCCCGGCCCTGGCGGGTGCGGGAGCGGTCCAGGATGGAGAAGGGGGTGGTGCGCAGGCGTGAGGTCACCCTCACGTCAACGCATCCCCCGGCCGGGAGGATTCCCCCCGGCCCTGTCGTCACTTCGGCCTGATCGACCTGCGTCAGCGCTGGCGGCGCCAGGGGCCGGTGATCGCGAGCATGATGCCCGGCACCTGGATGTTGGCGAACAGCGTCGATCCGTCGGGCGAGAAGACCACGCCGGTGAACTCGCTGAACTCCGGCTTCTCCGCCGTGCCGATGTTCAGGTCGTTGCGCGCGATCGGGTACGTCCGGCCGTCCTCGGTGGCGCCGAAGAGGTGCTGGATGCCCTCGCCGTCCTCGGCGATGACCAGACCGCCGTACGGCGAGACGGTGATGTTGTCCGGGCCGTCGAAGGCGCCGTCCTTCGACGGGTCGGGGTTGACGCCGAGCAGCACCTTGAGGGTGAGGGTGCGGCGCTTGGGGTCGTAGAACCAGACCTGGCCGTCGTGCTGGACCGGGCTCTCCTCACGGGCGAACGAGGAGACGATGTACGCGCCGCCGTCGGCCCACCACATGCCCTCGAGCTTGCGCGCCCGGGTGATCTCGCCGTCCTTGAACTGCTTGCGCACCGACACGGACTTCGCGTCGCGGTCCGGCACCGGCTCCCAGTCCACGCCGTAGACCGTGCCGGTCTTGGTGGCGCGGGACAGGTCGTCCACGAAGTTGCCGCCCGAGTCGTAGCACTTGGGCGCCTGGAGCACGCCCGCGTCGTCCTTGAGCGTGTGGAGCTTGCCGCGGCCGTGCTCGAAGCCGTGCGGCGGCGCCCAGCGGTAGAGGAGCCCGTTCGGGCCGGAGGCGTCCTCGGTGAGGTAGAGGTGACCGCGCTTGGGGTCCACGACGACGGCCTCGTGGGCGTACCGGCCCAGAGCCTTGATCGGCTTCGGGTCGCGGTTGGCCTTACGGTCGTGCGGGTCGACCTCGAAGACGTAGCCGTGGTCCTTGGTCATGCCGTGCTGGCCGGCCTTGTCCTCGGTCTCCTCGCAGGTCAGCCAGGTGCCCCAGGGGGTGCGGCCACCGGCGCAGTTGGTGGCGGTGCCCGCGATGCCGACCCACTCGGTGACATGGTCGCCGTGCTTGGAGACCTCGACGACGGTGCAGCCACCGGAGGCCGCCGGGTCGTAGACCAGCCCCTCGATCAGCGGGACCGGGTGCGGCCAGTCGCTGCGGGGACCGGCCAGCTCGTGGTTGTTGACCAGCAGCGTCGCACCGCGCGAGCCCTCGAAGGTGGCGGTGCCGTCGTGGTTGGACGGGGTGGACTCGCCGGACTCCAGCTTCGTCTCACCGGTGCGGGTGATGATCTTGTAGCGGAACCCCTTGGGCAGCGCCAGGATGCCCTTGGGGTCCTCGACGAGCGGACCGTAGCCGAGCGACGCGCCGCCGTGACCATGGTGGCCCGCGACGCCCGCGTCGCCCGCGTCGGTCGCCTCAGCGGCGAGCGCGCCGGGGGCGGTGGCGAGCACCCCCGCGCTTCCGACCAGGGCTACCCCGGCCCCGGCGGACGCGGAACGCTTCGCGAAGTCTCTTCGGCTGAGCGACATGTCTTCTCCTGAACGCAGGATGGTGTCCTCCGACTGCGGCCATACGTTCCCGTCCCAGCCCGAACATCAGTTGAACGGAGCGCGACATCAAGGGACGAATGACCGCCGACCCCTTATACGGAGCGTAGGCCGATACGGCTCTGGGCAGCGCTCAACTTTCCGGCCACGCGGCGGGGGCGGGCCCCTCGCGGGCCCGGCGCCCTACGAGGGGTCCGGCGCGGCGGACGGGCGTGCCGCCCGGCGGCACGCCCGTCCAGCGGGCAGACGCCCGCACCGGGCCGCGACACGCAAGCGCCACGCGGGCCCCGGGACGGGGCCAGCCCCGCCCACGTCCGCGCCCGCGTCGGGGTGCGCCCGACGGATCTTTCCCCTCCCCGCCCCTTCCCGATACCAAGGGCTCCGCCCCTGGACCCCCGACTCTGGGGCGAAGCCCCACCACGCGGCGGAGCCGCACACCGATGCCGCAGGAAGGCACAGGGACGGCAACAGCCGACCCGACCCCGCCCGCCACCAGGGCTCCGCCCCCGAACCCCGGAGTCCAGGACAGAGCCCCACCACACGACGGAGCCGCACACCGATGCCACAGGAAGGCACAGGGACGGCAACAGCCGACCCGACCCCGCCCGCCACCAGGGCTCCGCCCCCGAACCCCGGAGTCCAGGACAGAGCCCCACCACACGACGGAGCCGCACACCGATGCCACAGGAAGGCACAGGGACGGCAACAGCCGACCCGACCCCGCCCGCCACCAGGGCTCCGCCCCCGAACCCCGGAGTCCAGGACAGAGCCCCACCACGCGGCGGAGCCGCACACCGATGCCGCAGGAAGGCACAGGGACGGGAACACCCTGCCCGACCGCGCCCGTTACCAGGGCTTCGCCCCTGGACCCCGGCGTCTGGGGTCTGGGGCGGAGCCCCAGTTTCGGGAAGGGGCGGGGAGGGGAACAGCCCCGTCGCAAGCGGCACGATCCGGCGGATATCCGCACCGGGCCGGGCGGGCGTTCCGGGAAAACGCCACGGGTCGGCCCGGGCCACGGGTCGGCCCGGGCCACGGGTCGGCCCGGGCCACGGGTCGGCCCGGGCCGCGGGTCGGGCCAAGACCCGCGTGGCTATGCCCTTGAGCGGGCCTTGAAGGCGGCCTTGCGGGCCTCCTTGGCGGCCTGCTTGTCCGGGTGCAGGCGGCCCATCGCCTCCAGCACCTCCGCGGTCGCCGGGTGGTCCACTCGCCAGGCCGAGTCGAAGAAGCTTCCGGACTGGTCGACCAGGCCGCGCACCAGATCCCGTAGCTCCGCCGAGTCGCCCTCGGTGGCGAGCTGGGCCGCGAGGGTGTCCACGGTCAGCCAGAAGACCATCGCCTCCGACGGCTCCGGGACGCCCGCCACCTCGTGCTCGGCCAGCCAGACCCGGGCCAGTCCGCCCAGGTGGCGGTCGTCGAGCACCTCGCGCAGCGCGGGCTCGGCCTCGGTTCCGACCAGCGAGAGGGTCTGCTGGCAGGTGAGGCGGCGCAGCGGTGCGCCCTCGTCGTCGCCGCGGGCGGCGGCCAGCAGCTCGCGGGCGGCCTCCTCGGGCGTGCGGCTGGCCAGCCACTGCTCGGCCTCGGCCTGGGCGGCGGGCTCAGGGTGGCTGGGGAGGGCGTCGAGCAGGATGTCGGCGCCCTTGTCGGCCAGGTCGCCGACGGCCGGGGCGTCGATGCCCGCCTCGATCATCCGGGCCCGTACGGCGTAGACGCCGAGCGGGGTGAGCCGCACCATGCCGTAGCGGGAGACGTCCTCGTCCTCGAGCTCCTCGGCCGTCTCGGGCTCCTGGATCCGGCCCTCGCCGTCGACCTCCTGGATCAGCGCCTCGTCCACCGGCTGGTAGTCGATCAGGCCGGTCGGGGCGAGCAGCCGGAACTGGTCGTCCAGCCGCACCATCGCCTCGGAGACCTCTTCCAGGATGTCGTCGGTGGGCTCGTCCATGTCCTCCGGGACGATCATGGAGGCGGCCAGCGCGGGCAGCGGTACGGAGGCCGCGGCGGCCTCCTCGTCCAGGGCGGTGAGCAGATAGAGGTTGCCCAGCACCCCGTCGAGGAACTCGGCCTCCTCCTCCGGGTTCCAGTCGATCGAGTCGAGGTCGAGTTCAGCGCCCTCGCTGATCTGGGCGGCGATGTCGCCCAGGTCGGGGGCGGCGGCGTCGGCCAGCACGGTCTCGAAGCCGTCGAGCCAGATGTCCAGGATGTCGCGGGGGCCGCCCTCGGTGATCAGCCGCAGTTCCTCGCCGCTGATCGCGAGGGCGGAGAACTCGTCCCCGAGCGGCGCCTCGCCGTCCGCGCGGTCGCCGTCACCCTTACCGTCACCGTCGCCGTCGCCGTCGGACTCCGTAGCCGCCGCGGCGCCCGACGCCTCCTCGGATTCGTCGATCTCGACCAGCCCGGTGTCGACGGCGAGCTGCCACGCCTGCGCCGTGTGCTCGGGCCCGTCCTCGTCCCCCGCGAGCCCCAGCAGCTCGATCGCCGCCCGCAGCTCGCCCTCCGGCAGCACGCCGCCCGACGCCACCGGCTTCCCCGGCTCGGCCCAGCGGGCGAGCCGGACCGCGCGGGCGAGGAGCGGCGCGGCGAGTGCGTCCCGCGCGAGTTCCGCGTCGGTGCGAAGCCGCACGGGCGGCATGGTGGGGCGCTCTTCTGGCATGGGCGGACGTCACTCCTCGGGGCGCGGAAGTCGCGGGGCTGTGGGGCTATAGGGCTATGGGGCTGTGCGGGGGCTATGGAGCTATGAGGCTACGGGTCTCAGGACCCCGCTGTGGAGCCATGGGGGTACGGATATGCGGGTGTACGGGCACGGGCGCCACGGCACGGCCCGGACCCCAGCGTAGACGGAACGGGACGGCACTTTCGTCCCGATGTGGTCCAGCGCCCGATCCCGCACCGCGGCAAGCGGTGAATTCGGCCGGCGGGCTCCGGAAACCGGCCGGGGCGAGGGGGCGGGCGGCGCCCCCTGGTTCATGCCCCCGCCCCGCTCCCGCCATCCGCAAGCCACCCGTCCTGTCTTGACAACTTCCCTGCCCAGGAAAGAGATTGACGCGCGTAGAGGCGATTTCCTCGCCGTTCACTCCTTCCGGAGGCCACCACCATGTCCCTTCGCGCACCGCGCGGACCCGTCGCCGTCACCGCCGTCGCCGCCTCCGCCCTCGCGGCCGGGCTGCTCGTCGTGCCCTCGTCGGCCTCCGCCGCCGGGATCCGCATCCATGACATCCAGGGCAGCACCCGGATATCCCCGCTCGCCGGACAGCAGGTGACCGAGGTCCCCGGCACGGTCACGGCGATACGCGCCTTCGGCTCCTCGCGCGGCTTCTGGATCCAGGACACCGAGCCCGACCGGGACGCGGCCACCAGCGAGGCGATCTTCGTCTTCACCGGATCGACCACGCCCTTGGTCGCCGTGGGCGACTCGGTGGTGGTCTCCGGGACGGTGTCCGAGTACTACCCGGGCGGCAAGGACGCCGGTCTGCAGTCGCTCACCGAGATCTCCAAGGCGACCTGGACGGTCCGGTCCCCCGGCAACGCGCTGCCCGCCGCATACCGGCTCAACCCCGCCACGATCCCCGACCGCTACACCCCGGAGGCGGGCGGCGACTCCATCGAGGGGCTGACGCTGCGGCCGCGCTCGTACGCCCTGGACCGCTACGAGTCCCTGGAGGGCATGCGGGTCTCGGTCGAGAACGCCCCCGTGGTCGGCGCGACCAACACCTACAAGGAGCTGTGGGTCACCGCCGAGCCCCGCCACCAGCGGACCGAGCGCGGCGGCGCCCTCTACGGCTCGTACCGCGACCCGAACGCGGGCCGGGTGAAGGTGATCTCCCTCCTCCCCTACGCCGAGCACCCCTTCCCCGTCGCGGACGTCGGCGACGCGCTGACCGGCACCACGGCCGGGCCGCTGGACTACGACAACTTCGGCGGCTACACGCTCGCGGCCACCACGATGGGCGACCTGGCCGACCACGGCCCGAAGCGGGAGACCACCCGCAAGCAGAAGGCGGACGAACTCTCCATCGCCACCTACAACGTGGAGAACCTCTCCCCCAAGACCGCCCAGTCGAAGTTCGACCGGCTGGCCACCGGCCTGGTGGAGCACCTCGCCTCGCCGGACATCGTCGCGCTGGAGGAGGTCCAGGACGACAACGGCGCCACGAACGACTCGGTGGTGGGCGCCGACGCCACCCTGACGAAGCTCACCGACGCGATCAAGGCGGCGGGCGGCCCCTCGTACGAGTGGCGCCAGATCAACCCGGTTGACGACCAGGACGGCGGCCAGCCGGGCGGCAACATCCGCGTGGCGTTCCTCTACAACCCGGAGCGGGTCTCCTTCACCGACATCCCCGGCGGCGACTCCACCACCCCGGTGACGGTCGAGAAGAAGGGCGGCAAGGCCGCGCTGTCGGCCTCCCCCGGCCGTATCGACCCGGCGAACGGCGTCTGGAAGGACAGCCGCAAGCCGCTGGTCGGGCAGTTCTCCTTCCGCGGCCGCCCGGTGTTCGTGGTCGCGAACCACTTCAACTCCAAGGGCGGCGACCAGGGCCTGGACAGCCGCTTCCAGCCCCCGGCCCGCTCCTCGGAGACCCAGCGCACCGGCCAGGCCAAGACCGTCAACACCTTCGTCAAGACGCTGCTGAACGCCGACCCGAAGGCGGCGGTGGTCGTCGCGGGCGACCTCAACGACTACCAGTTCTCGCCCGCGCTGGCCGACCTCACCAAGGGCGGTGTGCTCACCGACCTGGTGACCCGGCTGCCGAGGGACGAGCGCTACGGCTATGTCTACAACGGCAATTCGCAGGTGCTGGACCACATCCTGACCAGCCGCGCGCTGCGCCGTGCCGACTACGACATCGTGCACATCAACGCCGAGTTCGCGGACCAGTCCAGCGACCACGACCCGCAGGTGGTGCGGGTGCGCCCCTGAGGGCGTCCTTCCGGGGTGCGGGGGCTGCTGCCCCCGCACCGTCCGGGCCGGACGGCACCGTTGTGGGCAATCGTCCCTCCCCCAGCCACCGCTGGGAGGTGCCCCCTGGCGGGCCGGTGGGCACAACGCCACCCACCGGACCGCACCCGGCGACGAAACCCGCGCCCCAACTCAGTTGTGGCTGTGCAGCGCCTCGTTCAGCCCGCCCCAGGAACCGGTGCGGGGCAGCGCCTCAACCGCGCCGGTGATGGAGTTGCGGCGGAAGAGGAGGTTGTCGGCGCCGGAGAGCTCCAGGGCCTTGGCGATCTTGCCGTCCGGGAGGGTGACGCGGGTGCCCGCCGTCACATACAGCCCCGCCTCGACGATGCAGTCGTCGCCGAGCGGGATGCCCAGGCCCGCCTCGGCGCCGAGCAGGCAGCGCTCGCCGATGGTGATCGTCTGCTTGCCGCCGCCGGAGAGGGTGCCCATGATCGAGGCGCCGCCGCCGATGTCGGAGCCGTCGCCGACCACGACGCCCGCGCTGATCCGGCCCTCGACCATGGAGGTGCCGAGCGTGCCGGCGTTGAAGTTGACGAAGCCCTCGTGCATGACCGTGGTCCCGGGGGCGAGGTGCGCGCCGAGGCGGACCCGGTCGGCGTCGCCGATGCGGACACCGGCGGGGACGACGTAGTCGGTCATCCGGGGGAACTTGTCGACACTGGTCACCGCCAGGTGCAGCCCCTCGGCGCGGGCGGCGAGCCGGGCCCGCTCCACCTGATCGGCGGCGACGGGGCCGAGCGAGGTCCAGGCGACGTTGGCGAGCAGGCCGAACTGGCCGTCCAGGCTCAGGCCGTGCGGCTTGACCAGCCGGTGGCTGAGCAGATGCAGCCGCAGATAGACGTCGTGCGCGTCCAGCGGCTTCTCGTCCAGCGAGGCGATGACCGTGCGGACGGCGACGACCTCGACGCCGCGCCGGGGGTCCGGCCCGACCGCCTGGAGAGCGGCCTCGCCCAGAAGCTGCGCGGTCCGCTCGGCGTCGAGCCGCTCGGTCCCGGCCGGGCCTGGCTCGGCGGCCGGCTCGGGGGCCGGGAACCAGGTGTCCAGAACGGTGCCGTCCTCGGTGAGGGTGGCGAGACCGGCGGCGACGGCGCCGGTGGGGGCGGTGGTGGATGCATCGGTCATGGTCAGAACGCTAACCGGAGGCGGGGCCGGGAGGCGAACCGGTCTCAGCGAGCGGTCCCGGGCGGCCGGTCGTCTGCGGTCTCAACCGGCGGGCGGCCCGTTGCCGCCGTCCACGCCCATGATCCGCGCCAGCGCCGCGCTCGTGCCCTCCCGGTCGTACGGGCGGTCCGCCAGCAGCACCTGCAGGGTCAGCCCGTCGATCAGAGCCACCACCGCGCGCGCCGTGGTCGCGTCGGGCACCAGTCGGGTCAGCATCCGGGCCATCTCGTCCAGGCACTCGGCGGCGAGCGGCCGCAGTCCCTCATGGCGCAGCGCGGCGAAGTACAGCTCGTACTCCAGCTCCATCCGCGCCCGGTCGCCCGTGAACTGCTCCCCCAGCCACCGGGCCAGCTCGTCCGCGGGCGGTGCGGCCGGATCGACTCCCTCCACCCAGTGCCTCACCTCCGCCAGCCACTCCGCGTTGATCTGGCGGAGCGCCGCGATCAGCAGGTCGTCGAGGGTCGCGAAGTGGTAGGTCGTCGAGCCCAGCGGCACATCGGCCGCGGCGGCCACGGCCCGGTGGCCGAGCCCCCCGATGCCGCTCTCGCGGACCACGGCGGCCGCGGCGTCGATGATCCGCTGCCGCCGCTCGGGGTCGTAGCGGCGCCCCATCAGTGGGCGCCGTTCAGATTGAGCACCACCACTCCGGCGATGACCAGCAGCACGCCGAGCACCTTGGCGGCGGTCATCGCCTCCCCCAGGAAGAGCATGCCGATCGCGGCGATGACGGCGGTCCCGGCCCCGGCCCATATGGCGTAGGCGGTGCTGACGGAGATGGTCTTGAGCGTGTGCGCGAGCAGCACGAAGGACAGCAGATAGCCCGCGCCGGTGGCCAGCGAGGGCCAGAGCCTGCTGAAGCCTTCGCTGTACTTCATCGAGGTGGTCGCCAGGATCTCGGCCAGGATGGCCCCGGAGAGCGTCACATATCCCATGCGTACAAGTGTACACAACGTTGCGTACGGACGTACGCAACGATCCACGAGATACGAAACGGCCCCCGCGCCGAAGCGCGGGGGCCGTTTCGACAAGCCCAGGAGCCGTCAGACGTTGAAGCCGAGGGCGCGGAGCTGCTCACGTCCCTCGTCGGTGATCTTGTCCGGGCCCCACGGCGGCATCCAGACCCAGTTGATCCGGAGCTCGTTGACGATGCCGTCGGTCGCGGACTTGGCCTGGTCCTCGATGACGTCGGTCAGTGGACAGGCCGCCGAGGTGAGCGTCATGTCGATCGTCGCGATGTTGGCGTCGTCGATGTGGATGCCGTAGATCAGCCCGAGGTTGACCACGTCGATCCCCAGCTCGGGGTCCACGACGTCGTACAGGGCCTCGCGGACCTCTTCCTCGCTGGCGGGCTTGGTGGTGGTCAGGTTGTCACTCATACGGTCTTCCCTCCGGCGGTCTCACCCAGTGCCTGTGCCGTCGCGTCCTTCCACGCCATCCAGCTCAGCAGGGCGCATTTCACCCGAGCCGGATACTTGGAGACACCGGCGAACGCGATCGCGTCCTCCAGCACCTCCTCCATGGCGTCGTCCGGCTCGGCCTTGCCCTTGGACTGCATCAGGTGCAGGAAGGTCTCCTGGATCCTGCGGGCCTCGGCCAGCTCCTTGCCCACCAGCAGCTCATTGAGCACGGAGGCGCTGGCCTGGCTGATGGAACAGCCCTGGCCCTCGTAGCTCACGTCCTCGATGGTGTCGCCGTCAAGCCGCACCCGGAGCGTGATCTCGTCACCGCAGGTGGGATTGACATGGTGTACCTCTGCGTCGCCGTCCCTCAGGCCCCGTCCATGGGGGTTCTTGTAGTGGTCCAGGATCACGTCCTGGTACATCGAATCCAGCTTCACGCGGCACGCCCCTACCCGAAGAAGTTCCGTACGTGCTCCAGGCCCTCCACCAAGGCGTCGACCTCGGCCGGAGTGGAGTACAGATAGAACGACGCTCGGGTGGTCGCCGGAATTCCATAGCGCAGGCATACGGGGCGGGCGCAGTGGTGGCCGACCCGGACCGCGATTCCCTGCTCGTCGAGCACCTGGCCCACATCGTGGGGGTGGATGTCGCCGAGGGTGAAGGAGATCGTGGCGCCGCGCTCCTCGGCCGTGGTGGGGCCGATGATGCGCAGGTCCGGCACCTCCAGGAGCCTGCCGACCGCGTAGTGCGTGAGGGCGTGCTCATGGCGGGTGATGTTGTCCATGCCGATCG
Source organism: Streptomyces violaceusniger Tu 4113 (assembly GCF_000147815.2). NCBI lineage: Bacteria > Bacillati > Actinomycetota > Actinomycetes > Kitasatosporales > Streptomycetaceae > Streptomyces > Streptomyces violaceusniger. The sequence continues at coordinate 8,022,883 of NC_015957.1, forward strand.
AGGTGAGGTAGTCCACGGCCGCGCCGAGGCCGACGGCCTGGGCGATCGGGGGCGTACCGGCCTCGAACTTGTGCGGCGCCGGGGCGTAGGTGGACGAGTGCATCGAGACGGTCTCGATCATCTCGCCGCCGCCGAGGAACGGAGGCAGGTCCTCCAGCAGCTCCTGGCGGCCCCACAGCACACCGATGCCGGTCGGGCCGCACATCTTGTGGCCGGTGAAGGCCACGAAGTCGGCCTGCAGCGCCTGCACGTCCAGCAGCATGTGCGGGGCGGCCTGGGAGGCGTCGATCACCACGAGGGCGCCGACGTCCTGGGCGCGGCGGACGATCGCCTCGACCGGGTTGACCGTGCCGAGGATGTTGGAGACCAGCACGAACGAGACGACCTTGGTCTTCTCGGTGATGACCTGCTCTATCTCCGACAGGTCGAGCCGGCCGTCCTCGGTGAGGCCGAACCACTTCAGCTTCGCGCCGGTGCGCTGCGAGAGGAGCTGCCACGGAACGATGTTGGAGTGGTGCTCCATCTCGGTGATGACGATCTCGGTTTCCCGGTCCACCCGGTAGGGCTCGTCGGCCCAGCCGAGCATGTTGGCGACCAGGTTCAACGACTCCGACGCGTTCTTGGTGAAGATCACCTCGTCGCGGCTGGGAGCGTTGATGAAGGCGGCGACCTTGTCGCGGGCGCCCTCGTACAGCTCCGTGGCCTCCTCGGCGAGCATATGGACGCCGCGGTGCACATTGGCGTTGGAGCGCTCGTAGTAGTCGTTGAGCACGTCCAGCACCTGGCGCGGCTTCTGCGACGTCGCCGCGTTGTCCAGGTAGACGAGCTTCTTGCCGTCATGGACGACACGGTCCAGGATCGGGAAGTCCTTGCGGATCGCCTCGGTGTCGAGGAGGCCCGGCAACTGTGTCACTCGGACGCGCCTCCCTTCACGTACGCCTCGTAGCCCTCTTCTTCCAGCTTGTCGGCCAGCTCCGGGCCGCCGGACTCGGCGATCCGGCCCGCCGCGAAGACGTGGACGTGGTCGGGCTTGATGTACCGGAGGATGCGGGTGTAGTGGGTGATCAGCAGGGTGCCGACCTGGCCGGCCTCACGGACCCGGTTGACGCCCTCGGAGACCACCCGCAGCGCGTCGACGTCGAGGCCGGAGTCGGTCTCGTCGAGGATCGCGATGGCCGGCTTCAGCAGCTCGAGCTGGAGGATCTCGTGGCGCTTCTTCTCACCGCCGGAGAAGCCCTCGTTCACATTCCGCTCGGCGAAGGACGGGTCGATGTTGAGGCGCTCCATGGCCTCCTTGACCTCCTTCACCCAGGTGCGCAGCTTGGGCGCCTCGCCGCGGATCGCGGTCGCGGAGGTGCGCAGGAAGTTGGAGACGGAGACGCCGGGCACCTCGACCGGGTACTGCATGGCGAGGAAGACACCGGCGCGGGCGCGCTCGTCGACGGACATCGCGAGCACGTCCTCGCCGTCCAGCGTCACGGTGCCACTGGTGATCGTGTACTTCGGGTGCCCGGCAAGCGAGTAGGCGAGGGTGGACTTGCCGGAGCCGTTGGGGCCCATGATGGCGTGCGTCTCGCCCTGCTTCACGGTCAGGTCGACACCGCGCAGGATCTCGCGGGGGCCGCCCTCGGCGTCGACGGAAACGTGCAGGTCGTTGATCTCAAGCGTGGCCATGGGTGCCTCAGGACTCCTGGGTGACGGAGACGAGCACATCGTCCCCTTCGATCTTTACGGGGTACACGGGGATCGGGCGCGTCGCGGGGAGGGCGGACGGCTTGCCGGTGCGCAGGTCGAAGCTGGAGCCGTGCAGCCAGCACTCGATCTGGCAGTCCTCCACCTCGCCCTCGGACAGCGAGACGTTCGCATGCGAGCAGATGTCGTTGACCGCGAACACCTCGCCCTGGGTGCGCACCAGTGCCACGGGCACGCCCTCGAGCTCGACCCGCTTGGGGGTGTCTTCCTCGAGTTCGTCCAGCGCACAGGCGCGTACGAAGGTGTTGGTCATCCTACGGACGCCTCCAGCTCGGCCTCGATCTTGGCGATGAGCCGCTCCTCCAGATCGGGGATCCCGATCTGCTGGACCAGCTCGGCGAAGAAGCCGCGGACCACCAGACGGCGGGCCTCGTCGGCCGGGATGCCGCGCGCCATCAGGTAGAAGAGCTGCTCGTCCTCGAAGCGGCCGGTCGCGCTCGCGTGACCGGCGCCGACGATCTCACCGGTCTCGATCTCCAGGTTCGGCACCGAGTCGACCCGGGCGCCGTCGGTGAGGACCAGGTTCCGGTTGAGCTCGTAGGTGTCGGTGCCCTCCGCGGCGGCCCGGATCAGCACATCGCCGATCCACACCGCGTGCGCCTCCTTGCCCTGCAGCGCGCCCTTGTAGGCCACGTTGCTGCGGCAGTGCGGGGTGTCGTGGTCGATGAAGAGCCGGTGCTCCTGGTGCTGGCCGTTGTCGGTGAAGTACACGCCGTACAGCTCGGCCTCACCACCCGGGGCGCCGTAGACGACGCGCGGGTGGAGCCGCACCAGATCGCCGCCGAAGGTGACGACCACGGACTTGAAGGTGGCGTCCCGGCCGACCAGCGCGGTGTGCTGACCGACGTGGACCGCGGTGTCGTCCCAGTCCTGGACCGAGACCACGGTGAGCTTGGCGCCGTCGCCGATCAGGTACTCCATATTGGCGGCGACCGTGGCGGCACCGGTGTGGTCGATGACCACGACCGCCTCGGCGAAGGCGCCGACCTCGATCACCTGGTGGCCGAAGGCGGTGCCGCCCTCGCCGTGCACGGCGATCCGCACCGGCTCGGTGAGCACCGTCTCCTTGGGCACCGAGACGACCGACGCCTTCTCGAAGGAGCTGTACGCCTGGGCCGCCACCCGGTCCACCGGCTTGCCGGCCTTCCCCAGGCGTGCGTCGTCACGGCCCACGGTCTCGACCGTGACGCCCTCGGGGGCGGTCACCTCGACCTTGACGCCGCCGTCGGCGACAGCCGTGCCGTCGTGGAGACCGCGCAGCCGCTCCAGGGGGGTGAACCGCCAGTCCTCCTCGCGGCCATGGGGCACCGGGAAGTCGGCCACGTCGTACGACGCGGGCGCGCTCACCCGGGCATCGGTGGGCTGGCCCACCTGGATGACGCCGTCCGTGGTGGATCCGGCCGGGATGGTTTCAGCCATGGCTGTCGTACTGCTCTCTTTCTGCCTGATGGGCCTGAACGGGATGCCCGGGCGGAGGACGGAGCCCTCCGCCGGGGCCGGAAGGGGGTGGCGTCAGCCGACCGCGCCCTCCATCTGCAGCTCGATCAGCCGGTTGAGCTCCAGCGCGTACTCCATGGGCAGCTCGCGCGCGATCGGCTCGACGAAGCCGCGCACGATCATCGCCATGGCCTCGTCCTCGGACAGACCGCGGCTCATCAGGTAGAAGAGCTGGTCGTCGCTGACCTTGGAGACGGTCGCCTCATGGCCCATGGACACGTCGTCCTCGCGGACGTCCACATACGGGTAGGTGTCCGAGCGGGAGATCGTGTCGACGAGCAGGGCGTCACAGAGCACATTGGACTTGGAGCCCTCGGCGCCCTCGCCGATCTCGATCAGACCGCGGTAGGAGGTGCGGCCGCCGCCGCGCGCCACCGACTTGGAGACGATGTTCGACGAGGTGCGGGGGGCCATGTGGACCATCTTGGCGCCCGCGTCCTGGTGCTGGCCCTCGCCCGCGAAGGCGATGGACAGGGTCTCACCCTTGGCGTGCTCACCCATCAGGTAGACGGCGGGGTACTTCATGGTCACCTTGGAGCCGATGTTGCCGTCGACCCACTCCATGGTCGCGCCCTCGTAGGCCACGGCGCGCTTGGTGACCAGGTTGTAGACGTTGTTCGACCAGTTCTGGATGGTCGTGTAGCGGCAGCGGGCGCCCTTCTTGACGATGATCTCGACGACCGCGGAGTGCAGCGAGTCCGACTTGTAGATCGGCGCGGTGCAGCCCTCGACGTAGTGGACGTAGGCGTCCTCGTCGACGATGATCAGCGTCCGCTCGAACTGGCCCATGTTCTCGGTGTTGATCCGGAAGTACGCCTGCAGCGGGATCTCCACGTGCACGCCCTTCGGCACGTAGATGAACGAGCCGCCGGACCAGACCGCCGTGTTCAGCGAGGCGAACTTGTTGTCGCCCGCGGGGATCACGGTGCCGAAGTACTCCTGGAACAGCTCCGGGTGCTCCTTGAGCGCCGTGTCGGTGTCCAGGAAGATGACGCCCTGCTCCTCCAGGTCCTCACGGATCTGGTGGTAGACGACCTCGGACTCGTACTGGGCCGCGACACCCGCGACGAGGCGCTGCTTCTCGGCCTCCGGGATGCCCAGCTTGTCGTACGTGTTCTTGATGTCCTCGGGCAGGTCGTCCCAGGAGGCGGCCTGCTGCTCGGTGGAGCGGACGAAGTACTTGATGTTGTCGAAGTCGATGCCCGACAGGTCCGAGCCCCAGGTGGGCATGGGCTTCTTGCCGAAGAGCTTCAGGCCCTTGAGGCGGAGCTTGAGCATCCACTCCGGCTCGGACTTCTTCCCCGAGATGTCGCGCACGACGTCCTCGGAGAGGCCGCGCTTGGCCGAGGCACCGGCCACGTCGGAGTCGGCCCAGCCGTACTCGTAGTTGCCCAGGCCCTCAAGCTCGGGGTGAGCGGTCTCCGTGGGGAGAGTCATTCGGGGTTCCTCCCGGCCGTGCTGGCAGATGCGGTGGTGGTCTTGGTGGTGCTGGTGTCGGCCTTCTCGACCTTGCCGGTCTTCGGAATGAACGTCGTGCACACTCCGTCGCCATGGGCGATGGTGGCCAGACGCTGCACATGAGTTCCGAGCAGCTGGGAGAAGACCTCGGTCTCCGCCTCACACAGCTGCGGATATCGCTCGGCTGCGTGGGCGACCGGGCAGTGGTGCTGGCAGAGCTGTTCGCCGACCGGCGCGCTGCGCGCCGTAGCAGCGTACCCGTCCGCGGAGAGCGCGTCGGCGAGGGCTTCGGTGCGGCGGCCGGGGGCGGCGGCCTCGATGGTGCCGCGGTAACCCTCCGCCTGGGCGGCGAGCCTCGCGCGGGCGAACGCGGCGACCGCGGCACGGCCCGCCTCGCCGCCTCCGGCGCTCTGCTCGATCCAGTGCAGGGCGTCGACGGCGAGCTTGTCGTAGGCCTGGTCGAAGGCGTCGCGACCGCAGTCGGTGAGCGCGAAGACCTTGGCCGGGCGGCCGCGCCCCCGCGCCCCGTACACCCTCTTCTCGCGGGGCTCGACGACGCCGTCGGCGACGAGGGTGTCCAGGTGGCGGCGGACGGCCGCCTGGGTCAGCTCCAGCCGCTGGGCGAGCTCCGCCGCGGTGGAGGGACCGTGGTCGAGGATGGAGCGCGCGACCCGGTTGCGGGTGCCGTGCTGCTCTTCCGGCGCGGATGCGGGCGTGGCGGACCGCGCGGCCAGTTCGGCCGCGCGTTCGTTCGGAGCCTCGCTCGCGTATTTCACAACGCCATTGTTGCGTAATTCCCCGGCGCGGCACAAGCGGGGAGATCTGCAGGTCCGGTGCGGTACGTCACTTAGGTGTACCTAAGTCCGAGAGGGTCCCGCACCCCGGTTTCACCTGCGGCGACGCCTCTGCGGCCGGGCGGCGGGCACCACGGCTTCCGGCCCTGCCGCCCACAGGGGGCCCGGCGATTCGTAGACTGCCGGACATGCGAGAAGAGCCCGCGGTCGACATCGTCGGCCTGGTCAAGCGGTACGGCCCGAAGACCGCGGTCGACGGGCTCGACCTGTCCGTGGACCGGGGCGCCGTGACCGCCGTCCTCGGCCCCAACGGAGCCGGTAAGACCACCACCGTCGAGACCTGCGAGGGGTACCGCCGACCCGACGCCGGCACGGTCCGGATATTCGGGCTCGACCCGGTCGCGGACGCCCCCGCACTGCGCCCCCGGGTCGGGGTGATGCTTCAGTCCGGAGGCGTTTATTCCGGCGCGCGGGCAGAAGAGATGCTGCGCCACACCGCCTCCCTGCACGCGCATCCGGTCGACGTCGACCTGCTGATCGAACGGCTCGGCCTCGGCTCCTGCGGCCGGACCACCTACCGGCGGCTCTCCGGGGGCCAGCAGCAGCGGCTCGCGCTCGCCATGGCCGTCGTCGGCCGCCCCGAACTGGTCTTCCTCGACGAGCCGACCGCCGGACTCGACCCGCAGGCCCGCCGCGCCACCTGGGACCTCATCCGCGATCTGCGGGACGACGGGGTCACCGTGCTGCTGACCACCCACTACATGGACGAGGCCGAGCAGCTCGCCGACGATGTGGCGATCATCGACGGCGGCAAGGTGATCGCCCGGGGCACCCCCGAGGAGCTGTGCCGGGGCGGCGCCGAGAACACCCTGCGCTTCGGCGGCCGACCCGCACTCGACCTGGCCTCGCTCCTCAAGGCGCTGCCCGCCGACTCCACGGCCGCCGAGCTGACGCCGGGCTCGTACCGCATCACCGGCAAGGTCAACCCCCAGATGCTGGCGACCGTCACCTCCTGGTGCGCGCAGAACGGGGTGATGCCGGACCGGATCTCGGTCGAGCGGCACACCCTCGAGGACGTCTTCCTGGAACTCACCGGTAAGGAGCTGCGAGCGTGACCGCCACGGGCACTTTTCTCCCCAAGCCGGGGGCGGCCCCGCTCATGAGGATGATCCGGGCGCAGGCCGCGCTGGAGACCCGGATGCTGCTGCGCAACGGCGAGCAGTTGCTGCTGACCGTCGTCATCCCGTCCCTGCTGCTGGTGCTCTTCAGCACCGTCGACATCGTCGACACGGGCGCCGACGGCAGCACGGTGGACTTCCTTACGCCCGGTGTGCTGGCCCTTGCCGTGCTGTCCACCGCGTTCACCGGACAGGCCATCGCCACCGGCTTCGAGCGGCGCTACGGCGTGCTCAAGCGGCTCGCCGTCTCACCGCTGCCGCGGTGGGGACTGATGACCGCCAAGACCCTCGCGGTACTGGTCACCGAGGTCCTGCAGATCGTGCTGCTGACCGCCATCGCGCTGGCGCTGGGCTGGTCGCCGCACGGCGACCCGCTCTCCGTGGCGCTGCTGCTGATCCTCGGCACGGCGGCGTTCTCCGGCCTCGGGCTGCTGATGGCGGGCACCCTGAAGGCCGAGGCGACCCTGGCCGCCGCCAACCTGGTCTTCCTGCTGCTGCTCGTGGCCGGCGGGGTGATCGTGTCGCTCGACAAATTCCCGGGCGCGGTGCGCGGCGCGCTGGAGCTGCTGCCGATCTCGGCGCTCTCGGGCGGGCTGCGGGACGTCCTCCAGGACGGGGCCGGGATGCCGTGGCGGGATCTGGGGATCCTGGCGGTATGGGCGGTGCTGGGGCTGGGCGCGGCGGCGCGCTTCTTCCGCTGGGAGTAGTTTCCGGCGGGAGCAGCCTCCGCCGGGAGCAGCTTCCGCTAGGAGCAGCTTCCGCTAGGAGCAGCCCGAACACCTCTGCGAGCTGCGGCTTTACCGAAGCACTACCCCTCGTGAAAAGCTGCACAAGCGGCGGCCTACGATGGGTGCGTGCCGAATTCGCTGAATCCGTTCGAGCTGATCGCCCGACGCTGGCAGCCCTCCGCGCGCTTCGTGCAGCAGGCCGCGCTGGCCACCGTGGTGATGGCCGTGGTCATCGTCGTGACCGGTGGCGCGGTCCGGCTCACCCAGTCCGGGCTGGGCTGTGACACCTGGCCCAAGTGCACCTCCGGCAGCCTGACGCCGACCTCCGACATGGGCATCCACAGCTACATCGAGTTCGGCAACCGCATCCTGACGTACGTCCTGTGCGCCGTCATCGGACTGCTGATCATCGCCGCCCGCGCCCGTACGCCCGTGCGCACCTCGCTGACCCGGCTCGGCTGGGCCCAGTTCTGGATCGTCATGGGCAACGCCGTGGTCGGCGGCATCACGGTGCTCACCGGGCTCAACCCGTACATCGTCAGCTCGCACTTCCTGCTGTCCTCCACGCTGCTCACGGTCGCCGTGGCGACCTGGTGGCGGGCGCGCGAGGGCGACGCCGAGCCGCGCGATCTCGTGGCCGTGCCGGTGCGCCAGCTCACCCGGCTGCTGATCGCCGCCACCGGCGCGCTCATCGTCATCGGCACCGTGGTCACCGGCGCGGGTCCGCATGCCGGTGACGCCCGTAAGGTGCACCGCATCCCGCTGAACTGGCAGGAGATCACCCAGCTCCACGTGGACTTCGTCTACATCGTGCTGGGCCTCACCGTCGCCCTGTGGTTCACGCTGCGGGCCGTGAAGGCCCCGGCCGCCCAGCGCCGTACGGTCCTGGAGCTCCTCGTCGTCCTGCTCCTGCAGGGCGTGGTCGGGTACGTGCAGTACTTCACCCATCTGCCAGAGATCGTCGTCGGCATCCATATGCTCGGCTCCTGCCTGGTGTGGATCGCGGTGCTGCGGGTGCTGCTCGCCCAGCGCGAGCGCGCCGCGCTTCCGGCGGCCGTCCCCGGCCCCACGGGCGACCACGAGACCGTTCAGCCCGAGCCGGCCGCGTCCAGCCGGTAGACGCGGCGCGCGGTCCCGGCCGCGACCAGCCCGGCGATCCGCTGGGCCTCGGCCCGGGTGCAGATCTCCTCGCCGACCCACTCGTCCGCGAGCCGGGCCATGGCCTGGCCGAACAGCCGGGACGCGGTCACATACAGCTCGGGCAGCCCCCGTGCGCCCGTCGAGAAGAGCAGCTTGCCGAACGGCGCCTCGCCCAGGGTCTCCCCGGGCCGCGGCCCGGCGTCCGCGTAGACATGTGGGAAGGCCGCGGCGAGCTGGGCCGCCCGGCGGTGGTGCGGCCGGTCGGGCAGCAGCACCAGATCGGTGCCGAAGCCCGCCGTGGCGCGCAGGAAGCCGAGGAGCGACTGCGGATCGGCGCAGTGAAGCTGCACCGGAAGGCCCGTCGCGACGGCGCTCCACAGCAGATGCTGGGCGAGCGCGGGGTCTGGGGCACGGTCCCGGGCCGGACGTACGGTGAGCGCGAGCCAGCGGGCGGCGGCGCGCCGGACCTCACGCGGATCGGGCGGCAGCTCGTCGCAGAAGGCGATCCCCATGGCGAAGGCGGTCGCGTGCTGGGCCGCCGCGTACAGCGCCTCGGCGGTGTTGCCGATGAAGGCGTCGACCGTGCCGGAGGTGTCGGCGACCTGCTCGGCCAGCGGCTCCAGGCGGACCACCTCATGGACCGCGCCGTCGGCGGTCGCGGCCAGTTCCCCGGCGGTGCTGAGGTTGTCCCGGGCGCCGGACTCCAGCAGGAAGGTGCCGATACCGGCGCCCCGCAGCAGCAGCCGCGCGGCACGGTAGGCGCCCAGCTCACGGCGGCGGGCGAGATAGCTGACGGGCGCACAGTGGGGCTCCATGCCCAGCAGCGGGGGGCACCAGCGGCGCACGGCCAGACCGGTCCAGCTATCGAAGAAGGTGGTGCCGGCCGGGGCCGCGCCGGAGCCGGCGGCGGCCGCCAGATGGGTTTCGAACGAGCCGACGCCGAGCTCACCGTCGACCGTGCCGTGGCTGTGCTGGTCGACCAAGGGCGGCAGCGTGATCGGGCCCGCCACCGGGCCCGGCCCGTCCCGGGGGACCGGGCCGGTCGGCGGGCCCAGGGTGTTCGGGGAGTCCGTCGCCTCGTGCATCGCCGCCGCCTCTCGCCCTCCGGCATCGACGGGCTTAACGGACGGAAGGGGTGCGAGGTGTCGCCGGACCCGTTCTCAGGCGTTCTACGAGGCGGGTGCCGGAGGGTTGCCGGGTCCGCCGAGCTGGATGCCCGCCATGCGCGCCCACTCGTACGGACCGGTGCGGACCTTCGCGGCGAGCTCGCCGTCGAAGGCGTCCTGGAGGGTCAGCCCGGCGATCTCGGCCGCACGCCGCGCGCTCTCCTGGGAGGGGGCGACGAGAACGCCCCATTCGCCATCCGCGCCGACGAGTGCGATCCGGACGGAGCCGCGCCCGATGTGGGCGATCTGCCCCTCGGCGCCGCCGCCGTGGCCGGTGGCGAAGGCCGTGATCTGGCGGGCGAGCCGCTCGGCCCGCTTCTCGTCCTTGGAGGGCTTGGCGGGCTTGGACGGCTTGGACGCTGCGGCCGGCGCGGAGGGCTGTGCGGCCGACTCGCCGCTGTCCGTCGGTTCCGGCTGGGTGGTGTCTGCCATACAGCCGATGCTACCCGCCGGTAATCACCGCAGGAAAGGGTCCACGGCCACGGCGACGAACAGCAGCGACACATAGGTGATCGACCAGTGGAACAGCCGCATCTCCTTGAGCTTCGCGCCCATGATCCCGGCCTTGGCGCGCCCCTGGAGGGCGTGTGCCTCCTTGAGCCAGAACCCGCCCAGCACCGCCGCGACGACCGGGTAGAACCAGCCGGTGTAGCCCAGCGGCCACAGCAGCAGGGAGACGATGACCATGGCCCAGCTATAGAGGACGATCTGCTTGGCGACCACCTTGTTGCCCGCGATGACCGGCAGCATCGGCACGTTGGCCCGCTCGTAGTCCTCCTTGACCTTCATCGACAGCGGCCAGTAGTGCGGCGGCGTCCAGAAGAAGATCACGAGGAAGAGGATGACGGCGGCCCAGGAGACCTCGTTGGTCACCGAGGACCAGCCGATGAGCACGGGCATGCAGCCGGCGATGCCGCCCCACACGATGTTCTGCGAGGTGCGCCGCTTGAGCCACATCGTGTAGATGACGACGTAGAAGACCAGCGCACCGAGCGACAGCATCGCGGACAGCGGGTTGACCAGCGCCCAGAACCAGGCCGTCGACACCGCCGCGAGCGCGAAGGCGAAGACGAGGCATTCACGCGGCGAGACCATGCCGGTCACGAGCGGGCGCTGCGCGGTGCGCTCCATCAGCGCGTCGATGTCCCGGTCGTAATACATGTTGAACGCGGCCGCACCACCGGCCGACAGATAACCGCCGACACAGGTCTTGACCACCAGCCACAGATCCGGGACGCCCTGGGCGGCCAGGAACATGACCGGCACGGTCGTCATCAGCAGCAGTTCGATGACGCGCGGCTTCGTCAGCGCCACGAACGCCATGACACGGGCCCCGAACGGCCGGTGACCGGAGCTCGTTTCGCTCGTCTCGAGCACCCCCGCAGGACGGGATTCGACGGCCGTCACGCACACCCCTGGTGGAAGCAAGAACCAGCAAGCACCGGACATGAAGAGCCGGTAAAGACTTGCGCGTACCACGCCACTCTAGACGTAGCGGATACGCCGCCCGCCGCCGGGGTCCCTCGTGTTGAAGGGGCACCGCAAGGCACTCGCAAGGCACCCGCAAGGCGCCCGTAAGGCGGCCACGCCCGGCGGACGACGGGCCGGGCAAGGCCCGGAACGGCGCCTTCCGCAGGGTCCGGGACGCCGTCCGGACGGGCCCCGGAGGGAATGCGGCCACCTCGGAATTCGTTCCTTATCCCGTTGAGTGGAACTCGAAAAGATGACCGTTGTTCCAGGGGTAGGCTCGACATCGCCGGTGCACATACGGTCACCGGATTTCGACATTGTGGAGAGGAGCCCTGACTCAGGGTGAGCACCAAGCCGACTACCACAGACCTCGAGTGGACCGATCTGGACCGGCAGGCCGTCGACACGACCCGGGTCCTGGCCATGGACTCCGTACAGAAGGTCGGTAACGGCCACCCTGGCACGGCCATGAGCCTCGCGCCCGCCGCGTACCTGCTCTTCCAGAAGCTGATGCGGCACGACCCGTCCGACGCGGACTGGACGGGCCGCGACCGCTTCGTGCTGTCTCCGGGGCACACCAGCCTCACCCTCTACGTCCAGCTCTACCTGGCGGGCTTCGGGCTGGAGCTCGAGGATCTGCGGTCGTTCCGCACCTGGGGCAGCAAGACCCCGGGCCACCCGGAGTACGGCCACACCACCGGTGTCGAGACCACCACCGGCCCCCTGGGCCAGGGCATCGCCAACGCGGTGGGCATGGCGATGGCCGCCCGCTACGAGCGTGGCCTGTTCGACCCGGAGGCGCCCGAGGGCGCCTCTCCGTTCGACCACACCATCTGGGCCATCGTCTCCGACGGCGACCTGGAGGAGGGCATCTCTGCCGAGGCGTCCTCGCTGGCCGGCCACCAGAAGCTGGGCAACATCGTCGCCCTGTACGACGACAACCACATCTCGATCGAGGGCGACACCGCGACCGCGCTCTCCGAGGACGTGCTGAAGCGCTACGAGGCGTACGGCTGGCACGTCCAGCGCATCGAGCAGGCCGAGACCGGCGACTTCGACATCCACGCGCTGTACGCGGCGCTCAAGGCGGCGCAGGCCGAGACCGAGCGCCCCTCGATCATCGCGGCCCGTACGATCATCGCCTGGCCCGCCCCGAACGCGCAGAACACCGAGGCGTCGCACGGCTCGGCGCTCGGCGCCGACGAGGTCGCCGCCACCAAGCGCGTCCTCGGCTTCGACCCCGAGCAGCACTTCGCGGTCGAGACGGACGTCATCAACCACACCCGCGCCCTGGTCGACCGCGGCCGCGAGGCGCACGCCGCCTGGGACAAGAAGGTCCAGGAGTGGCGGAACGCCAACCCCGAGCGGGCCGCCCTGTTCGACCGGATCACCGCGGGCGAGCTGCCCGAGGGCTGGGAGTCCGTGCTGCCGGTCTTCGAGCCGGGCAAGGACGTCGCCACCCGTAAGGCGTCCGGCCAGGTGCTCAAGGCGCTCGGCGGGGTGCTCCCCGAGCTGTGGGGCGGCTCCGCCGACCTCGCGGGCTCCAACAACACCACGATCGACGCGTCCTCGTCCTTCCTCCCGAAGGGCAACCCGCTGCCGGAGGCCGACCCGTACGGCCGCACCGTGCACTTCGGCATCCGCGAGCACGCCATGGGCTCGACCATGAACGGCATCGCGCTGCACGGCAACACCCGTGTCTACGGCGGCACCTTCCTGGTCTTCTCCGACTACATGCGCCCGGCCGTCCGGCTCGCCGCGCTGATGAAGCTGCCGGTCACCTACGTGTGGACGCACGACTCCATCGGCCTCGGCGAGGACGGCCCGACCCACCAGCCGGTGGAGCACCTCTCGGTGCTGCGCGCCATCCCGGGCCTGAACGTCGTCCGCCCGGCCGACGCCAACGAGACGGCCATCGCCTGGCGCGAGATCACCCGCCGCCACAGCGAAAACCCGGCTCCGCACGGCCTCGCGCTGACCCGGCAGAACGTGCCGACCTACGAGGCCAGTGAGGACGCCGCCAAGGGCGGTTACGTCCTCTTCGAGGCCGAGGGCGGCCGGCCGCAGGTCATCCTCATCGGCACCGGTTCCGAGGTGCAGCTCGCCGTGGAGGCGCGTGAGCAGCTCCAGGCCGCCGGGATTCCGACCCGCGTCGTGTCAATGCCCTCGGTCGAGTGGTTCGAGGAGCAGGACAGGGGGTACCGGGAGACAGTGCTGCCGCCGTCCGTCAAGGCCCGCGTGGCCGTCGAGGCGGGTATCGGCCTGACCTGGTACCGCTACGTCGGCGAAGCCGGCCGCATCGTCTCGCTGGAGCACTTCGGCGCCTCCGCCGACTACAAGGTGCTCTTCCGGGAGTTCGGCCTCACCGCCGAGGCCGTGGTCACCGCCGCCCGCGAGTCTCTCGACGCCGCCGGGCGCTGACACCCCGCAGACGACTTAGTAGCGACGAGTAGGAGAACACACCCCATGACAGACGCACTCAAGCGGCTGGCCGACGAAGGCGTCGCGATCTGGCTCGACGACCTCTCCCGCAAGAGGATCACCTCCGGCAACCTGGCCGAGCTGATCGACCAGCAGCATGTCGTAGGCGTCACCACCAACCCGTCGATCTTCCAGAAGGCGATCTCCAGCGGTGAGGGCTACCAGCAGCAGGTGGCCGACCTCGCGGTCCGGGGGCTCACCGTCGAGGAAGCCGTCCGCATGATCACCACGGCGGACGTCCGCGACGCGGCCGACATCCTCCGGCCGGTCTACGACGCGACGGGCGGGCAGGACGGCCGGGTCTCCATCGAGGTCGACCCGCGCCTGGCCCACAACACGGCCGCCACCATCGCCGAGGCCAAGCAGCTCGCCTGGCTGGTGGACCGGCCCAACACCTTCATCAAGATCCCGGCGACCGAGGCGGGGCTGCCCGCGATCACCGAGGTGATCGGCCTGGGCATCAGCGTCAATGTCACGCTGATCTTCTCCCTGGAGCGGTACCGCGCGGTCATGGACGCCTTCCTGACCGGTCTGGAGAAGGCCAAGGCCGCGGGCCTGGACCTGCAGAAGATCCACTCGGTGGCGTCCTTCTTCGTCTCCCGCGTGGACACCGAGATCGACAAGCGCATCGACAAGCTCGGCACCGATGAGGCCAAGGCGCTGCGCGGCAAGGCCGCCATCGCCAACGCCCGCCTCGCGTACCAGGCGTACGAGGAGGTCTTCAGCTCCGACCGCTGGGCCGCCCTGGACCGGGCGAACGCCAACAAGCAGCGTCCGCTGTGGGCCTCGACCGGCGTCAAGGACCCGGCGTACAAGGACACCATGTACGTCGAGGAGCTGGTCGCCCCCGGCACCGTCAACACCATGCCGGAGGCCACCCTGGAGGCGGTCGCCGACCACGGCGAGATCCGCGGCGACACCGTGCGCGGCACCTACGAGCAGGCCAAGGCCGACATCGACGCGCTGGCCGGGATCGGGATCTCCTACGACGAGGTCGTTAAGGTCCTGGAAGACGAGGGCGTCGAGAAGTTCGAGTCCTCCTGGAACGACCTGCTGAAGTCCACCGAGGCGGAGCTCAAGCGCCTCGCACCCTCGGAGGCGTGAAACCGTGACCAGCAGCAATCCGCTGCGTGACCCACGAGACCGACGGCTCCCGCGCATCGCGGGGCCGTCCGGCCTCGTGATCTTCGGCGTCACGGGCGATCTGTCCCGTAAGAAGTTGATGCCCGCCATCTACGACCTGGCCAACCGCGGGCTGCTGCCGCCCGGCTTCTCGCTGGTCGGCTTCGCCCGCCGCGACTGGGAGGACGAGGACTTCTCCCAGGTCGTGCACGACGCGGTCAAGGAGCACGCGCGGACCCCGTTCCGCGAGGAGGTCTGGCAGCAGCTCGCCGAGGGGTTCCGCTTCGTACCCGGCTCGTTCTCCGACGACGAGGCGTTCACGACCCTGCGGGCGACCATAGAGGAGCTCGACAAGGCGCGCGGCACCGGCGGGAACTTCGCCTTCTATCTGTCGGTCCCGCCGAAGTTCTTCCCCACCGTCGTCCAGCAGCTCAAGAAGCACGGGCTGTCGCAGGGCCAGGGCGACTCCTGGCGGCGCGCCGTCATCGAGAAGCCCTTCGGCCACGACCTGAAGAGCGCCCAGGAGCTCAACCAGGTCGTCCACGAGGTCTTCCGGCCCGGCGATGTCTTCCGGATCGACCACTACCTGGGCAAGGAGACGGTCCAGAACATCATGGCGCTGCGCTTCGCCAACACGATGTTCGAGCCGATCTGGAACCGGTCGTACGTCGACCATGTGCAGATCACCATGGCCGAGGACATCGGCATCGGCGGGCGCGCGGGCTACTACGACGGCATCGGCGCGGCCCGTGACGTCATCCAGAACCACCTGCTGCAGCTCCTCGCACTGACCGCCATGGAGGAGCCCGCCTCCTTCGGGGCGTCCTCCCTGGTCACCGAGAAGCTGAAGGCGCTCCGGGCGGTCAAGCTGCCCAAGGACCTGGGCAAGCACACGGTCCGCGGGCAGTACGCCCCCGGCTGGCAGGGCGGCCAGGAGGTGCACGGCTATCTCGAGGAGGAGGGCATCGACCCCCACTCGAAGACCGACACCTACGCCGCGATCAAGCTGGAGATCGACAACCGCCGCTGGGCGGGTGTCCCCTTCTACCTGCGCGCCGGCAAGCGGCTGGGGCGGCGGGTCACCGAGATCGCGGTGGTCTTCCAGCGCGCCCCGCACTCCCCCTTCGATGCCACCGACACCCAGGAGCTCGGGCAGAACGCCCTGGTCATCCGGGTGCAGCCGGACGAGGGCGTCACCATCCGGTTCGGCTCCAAGGTGCCCGGCACCTCCATGGAGATCCGGGACGTGACGATGGACTTCCAGTACGGCGAGTCCTTCACCGAGTCCAGCCCCGAGGCGTACGAGCGGCTGCTGCTCGATGTCCTGCTGGGCGAGGCGAACCTCTTCCCCCGCCATGAGGAGGTCGAGCAGTCCTGGCGGATCCTCGACCCGATCGAGGAGTACTGGGAGAAGCACGGCAGGCCCGAGCAGTACACGGCCGGGACCTGGGGGCCGAAAGCCGCGGACGAGATGCTCGCACGAGACGGACGGAGCTGGCGGCGGCCATGAACATCGATCTCACGGACACCACGTCCAGCCGGATCAACTCCGCTCTGATCCAGGCGCGCCGGTCCACCGGTACGCCGGCCGTGGGCATGGTGCTGACCCTCGTCATCGTCACCGACGAGGGCAATCACTACGACGCGCTGCGGGCGGCGAGCGACGCGTCCAAGGAACACCCCTCGCGCATCCTGGTCGTCATCAAGCGGCCCGGCCGGTCGCCGCGCGACCGCAAGATCGCCCGGATGGACGCCGAGGTGCGGGTCGGCGGCGAGACCGGTACCGGCGAGACGGTGCTGCTGCGGCTGCACGGCGAGCTCGCCAACCACGCCTACTCGGTGGTCCTGCCCCTGCTGCTGCCGGACGCCCCGGTGGTGGTGTGGTGGCCGGAGGACGCCCCCGAGCACCCCAGCGAGGACCTGCTCGGACAGCTCGCCCAGCGCCGGATCACCGACGCCCAGGCCACCGAGGACCCGGTCGCGGCCCTCGGGCTGCGGGCCGCGACCTACACCCCGGGCGACACCGATCTGGCCTGGACCCGGATCACCCCGTGGCGCAGCGTTCTGGCCGCCGCCCTGGACCAGCGGCACTCCCCGATCACCTCCGCGGTCGTCGAGGGCGAGGCGTACAACCCGAGCAGCGAGCTGCTCGCGCTGTGGCTCGCCGAGCGGCTGGGGGTGCCGGTGAACCGGCAGGTCTCGGAGGGCCCCGGGCTCACCGCGGTGCGGCTGGAGACGGCCGACGGCGTGATCTGCCTGGACCGGGCGAACGGCTCGCTGGCCGAGCTGGCGATGCCGGGCCAGCCCGACCGGCACGTGGCGCTGCAGCGGCGTGAGGTCTCGGAGCTGATCGCCGAGGAGCTGCGCCGGCTGGACCCCGACGAGATCTACGCGTCGTCGGTGAAGTTCGGCGTGAACAAGCTGGGCCAGGGCGGCGTGGGCACGCTGGAGCGGGACGCCAAGGCCGCCCCGGAGACTCAGGTGGCACCCCCGGACCGGCCGCCGCTGCCGACCCGGGACCCGGAGGCGCCGCCGGAGCATGCGCCCGGTTCGCCGAAGAACCCACCGCAGGCACCGGCACAGCCGCCGGCTCCCAAGCCTCACCCCCCGGCGAAGGCCCAGGAGCGGAAGGCGGACGGGAAGGCGGACAAGTGACCGCACCACAGGTGGTCGTCCACCGCGACAAGGAGCTGATGGCCCAGGCCGCGGCGGCCCGGCTGATCACGAAGATCGTGGACGCCCAGGCCGCCCGTGGCTCCGCCTCGGTCGTCCTGACCGGCGGGCGCAACGGCAACGGCCTGCTGGCCGCGCTCGCCGCCTCCCCGGCGCGTGACGCGGTCGACTGGTCGCGGCTGGACCTGTGGTGGGGCGATGAGCGATTCCTGCCGGAGGGCCACCCCGACCGCAATGTCACCCAGGCCCGCGAGGCGCTGCTGGACACGGTGGAGCTGGACCCGGCGCGGGTGCACGCGATGCCCGCGTCCGACGGAGCGAACGGCGGTGACGTGGACGCCGCGGCCGAGGCGTACGCCGCCGAGCTGGCCCGGGCCGCGCGGCCGGAGAACCACGGCGCGGTGCCGTCGTTCGACGTGCTGCTGCTGGGCGTCGGCCCGGACACCCATGTGGCCTCGCTCTTCCCCGAACTGCCCGCCGTCCGGGAGACCGAGCGGATGGTGGTCGGGGTGCGCGGCGCGCCCAAGCCGCCGCCCGTACGGATCTCGCTGACCCTGCCCGCGATCCGCGCGGCACAGGAGGTGTGGCTGCTGGCGGCCGGTGAGGACAAGGCGAGGGCGGTCACGATAGCCCTGTCGGGTGCCGGGGAGGTGCAGGCTCCGGCGGCCGGCGCGTACGGCCGCCGCCGCACGCTGTGGCTGCTGGACCGGGCCGCGGCGGCGGGTCTGCCGCGCGAGCTGTACCCCCCGGCGTCGCCGTAACCCTCATATCGCACACGATCCCCCGCGCGCCTCGGGCGCCCGGGGGATCGTCGCGTTTTCCCTGCTGTTCCGTGCTCTTCGTGCTGTTCGTGCTCTTCGTACTCTCCGTGCTCTTGCGCGCCTCGGGACCTCAGCGGCCGCGCAGCGAGCGGTAGGTGGCCACCAGATGCTCGGTGGAGGTGTCAAGACCCGGCACCTCGGCGCCCTCGGTCAGGGCGGGCTCGACGCGCTTGGCGAGCACCTTGCCCAGCTCCACTCCCCACTGGTCGAAGGAGTCGATGTTCCAGACGGCGCCCTGGACGAAGACCTTGTGCTCATAGAGGGCGACGAGCTGGCCCAGCACCCACGGGCTGAGCTCGGAGGCGAGGATCGTGGTGGTGGGGCGGTTGCCGGGGAAGGTCTTGTGCGGCACCAGCTCCTCGGGCACCCCCTCGGCGGCGACCTCCTCGGAGGTCTTGCCGAAGGCCAGCGCCTGGCCCTGGGCGAAGAGGTTGGCCATCAGCAGATCGTGGTGGGACTCCAGCCCGGGCGGCAGATCCTTCACCGGCCGCGCAAAGCCGATCAGATCGGCCGGGACCAGCTTGGTGCCCTGGTGGAGCAGTTGGTAATAGGCGTGCTGGCCGTTGGTGCCGGGGGTGCCCCAGACGATCGGGCCGGTCTGCCAGCGGACGGGGTTGCCGTCCCGGTCCACGGACTTGCCGTTGGACTCCATGTCGAGCTGCTGCAGATAATCGGTGAACTTCGACAGATAGTGGCTGTACGGCAGGACGGCATGCGCCTGGGCGTCGTGGAAATTGTCGTACCAGATGCCCAACAGGCCCATCAGCAGGGGGACGTTCTCCTCCGGCGGGGCGGAGGCGAAATGCTCGTCGACCAGATGGAAGCCGGCCAGCATCTCGCGGAAGCAGTCTGGGCCGATGGCGACCATCAGGGAGAGGCCGATGGCCGAGTCGAAGGAATAGCGCCCGCCGACCCAGTCCCAGAACCCGAACATGTTGTCGGTGTCGATGCCGAACTCGGCGACCTTCTCGGCATTGGTCGACACCGCCACGAAGTGCTTGGCGACGGCCTCCTCACCGGCCCGCAGGCCGGTCAGCAGCCAGTCGCGGGCGGAGAGGGCGTTGGTAATGGTCTCGACGGTGGTGAAGGTCTTGGACGCGACGATGAACAGCGTCTCGGCCGGGTCCAGGTCGCGCACCGCCTCATGCAGATCCGCGCCGTCCACATTGGAGACGAACCGGAACGTCATCGAGCGGTCGGAATAGGCGCGCAGCGCCTCGTACGCCATCTTCGGGCCCAGATCGGAGCCGCCGATGCCGATGTTGACAACGTTCTTGATCCGCTTGCCGGTGTGGCCGGTCCAGTCGCCGGACCTGATGCGGTCGGTGAAGACGGTCATCTTGGCGAGCACGGCGTGCACTTCGCCGACGACGTCCTCGTCGCCCAGCTTGATCTCCGCGGAGTGCGGTGCGCGCAGCGCGATGTGCAGCACCGCGCGGTCCTCGGTGGTGTTGATCCGCTCACCGCGGAACATGGCGTCCCGCAGCTCGGCCACCTTGGTGGCCCGCGCCAGCTCGCGCAGCAGCCGCAGGGTCTCGTCGGTCACCAGGTGCTTGGAGTAGTCGACGTGGAGATCGCCGACCTGAAGGGTGAGGCGGCGCCCGCGCTCCGGGTCGCCCGCGAACAGGTCGCGCAGATGCGCGTCGCCCAGCTCCTTGCGGTGTGCGGCCAGCGCATGCCATTCCGGCAGCTGGTCCAGCCTGGTGCGGCCTTCCATGGTCATCTCGGACATCAGCCCACTTCTCGTCGGTGCCTGGCCCCCGTGCCACCAACCTAATTGATGACGGACCGCATTCCCGGAACGAGGGCCACCACCCCGCAGACGAAGAGCGCCGCGGCCCCCAGCGCGGGGGTGTTAAGCCCCCACGCCTCGGCCATCCCCCCGCCCAGCAGCGCGCCGAGCGGGGTGCCCGCGATCGACAGGGTGCGGAAGGCGGAACTCACCCGCCCCAGTGCCCCGTCGGGGCTGCGCTGCTGCATCATCGTCACCTCGGTCACGTTCCAGACGATCCCCGCGAAGCCGAAGAGGCCCATGGCGGCGACCGCGACCGGCAGGCTCCGTATCGCCCCGAGGGCGACCAGGGCGCCGATCTGCGCGGTGCCGCACACCACGAGGGCACGGGCGCGCCCCAGTTTTTCGGTGAGCCGGGCGGCCACCAGCCCCCCGATCACACTCCCGATCCCGTACACGGTGATGACGGCCGCATAGCCGGTGTTCCCGGCGCCCAGCCAGCCGGTGATGTGCAGCACCAGGGTGGCGATGAGCGCGCCGATGCCGATATTGCACAGCGTGGTGGAGGCGCACAGCGCCCGCAGCGTCCTGTCCCGCCACAGCACGGCCAGGCCCTCGGCGATATCGCGCCGCAGCGATCCGCCCGGCGGGCGCGGGGCCCGCTGAGGGGGCGTCACCCCCAGCGAGGCGACCAGCACGGCGGCGGCGAGATAGGTGACCGCGTCCGCCGCATACGGCATCGCGGCGCCGAGGCCCAGCAGCACCGGCACCAGCGGGGCGCCCACGAACCGGCCCATGACCTCCTGCCCGGTCATCAGCCGGGCGTTGGCCCTGCCCAGCGCCTCCTGCGCGACCACCGAGGGCAGCAGCGCCGTGGCGGCGTTGTCGAACAGGGTCTGCAGCGTGGTCAAGGCGAACGCGAAGGCGAGCAGCAGCCCAATGGTGGCCTGGTCCATCCAGACCGCGACGGCGAACCCCGCCATCAGGACGGCCCGCGCGCCGTCCACCGCCCACATCACCCTGCGCTGGTCCACCCGGTCGGCGATCGCCCCGCCGATCAGCCCGAACAGCAGCCAAGGCAGAAAGCCGCAGGCGGTCACGAGCGAGACCAGCACCGGCGAATCGGTCAGCGAGACGGCCAGCAGCGGCAGCGCCGCACCCCGCAGGGCGTCCCCGAACCGGGAGACGACCGCGGCCGCCCACAGCCGCCCGAACCCCCCGCGCCACGCGGGCACCGCCGGCCTTCCGGCGCCCAGCTCACCGGCGTCCACCGCGGCCATGACGATCCCCCTATGCGTCCGCCCCCGCCCGGCGGGACGGCTCCCCCCGGAGATTCAGCACCCCACGACCGTAGCCCGCGCCACTGACAACGGCCCGGCCGCGCACCCCTCACAGGAGGTGCCCGGCCGGGCCGTCGTACCGCGTTCTGTGTCTAGATCTCGCCCCGGAGCTTGGCGAGTGCCTCGGCGAGAATCGCCTCGCCGTCGGCGTCGCTGCGCCGCTCCCGTACATACGCCAGATGCGTCTTGTACGGCTCGGTGCGCGGCGGGTCCGGCGGGTTGTCCCGGTCCTTGCCGGCCGGGAAGCCGCAGCGGGGGCAGTCCCACGTGTCAGGGATCTGCGCATCGCTGGCGAAGCTCGGCACGGTCTCATGCCCGTTCGAGCACCAGAAGGAGATGCGCAGGCGCGGCGCCGATTCGCCTCGCTCGGCCTCTCCCATCGGCCCCGCTCCGACCCGGCTTCCACGGATCGCGTTGCCACTTGCCACGGTCGTAACTCCCTGCGTGATGGTGCCGCGAAGCCTCGATTGGCAGCTTCGCCGCCCGGCGCCCCAGTCTACGTAAGGCCCAACGCGCGTCCAGTGAGAGGAGTTACACCCGTCCCCGAGGACGCCATGCCATCATAGGCCGCATATGGGCCCCGCTGACGACGGTACGTCAGTTATCGGGCGTCGGCCGGGCCCTCAGCGGGCCCCGCCGGAGCCTCAGTCGAGCTTCATCAGCAGCCCGAGCACGACGATGCAGACGAACCACAGCAGCCCGACCACCACGGTGATGCGGTCCAGGTTGCGCTCGGCGACCGAGGAGCCGCCCACCGAGGACTGCATGCCGCCACCGAACATATCGGACAGGCCGCCGCCCTTCCCCTTGTGCATGAGCACCAACATCATCAGCAGCAGGCTGAAGATGATGAGGGCGATCGAAAACCCCATGATCACAGCTGGACCAACCTTCTCGGGCTTGTACGGACGTCGGGGGCCGGACGGTGCGATTCCCACCGCCTCGACCCCCGACAGGGTACGACGACGCGCGCGCTAGGGCCTACTCACTGGTCGCGGAAACGAACGATCTTGACGAATTCGTCCGCGTCCAGCGCCGCGCCGCCGATCAGGGCGCCGTCCACATCCGGCTGGGCCATGATCGCGGCGACGTTCCCGGACTTCACCGAGCCGCCGTACTGGATCCGGACCTTGTCGGCGACCTCCTGGCCGTAGAGCTCGGCGAGCCGGCCGCGGATGGCCCCGCAGACCTCCTGGGCGTCCTCGGGGGTCGCGACCTCGCCGGTGCCGATCGCCCAGACCGGCTCGTAGGCGATCACGATGGTCTCGGCCTGCTCGGCGGGGATGTCCTTGAGACCGCCGTCCACCTGCGCGAGGGTGTGGGCGACCTGGTTGCCCGCCTTACGGACCTCAAGGCCCTCGCCGACGCACAGGATCGGGGTGAGGTCATGGCGGAAGGCCGCCTTGACCTTGGCGTTGCACAGCTCGTCGGACTCGCAGTGGTACTGGCGCCGCTCCGAGTGCCCGACGACGGCGAAGGCGCACTTGAGCTTGGCCAGCATCGGGCCGGAGATCTCGCCGGTGTAGGCGCCGGAGTCGTGCGCGGAGATGTCCTGGGCGCCGTACTTGATCTTCAACTTGTCGCCATCGACCAGGGTCTGCACCGACCGCAGATCGGTGAAGGGCGGCAGCACCGCGACCTCCACGGCCTCATAGTCCTTGTCGGTGAGCGCGAAGGCGAGCTTCTGGACGTGGGCGATGGCCTCGAGGTGGTTGAGGTTCATCTTCCAGTTGCCCGCCATCAGCGGCGTACGGTCACTCACAGTGTTCAGTCCTCCAGTGCGGCGAGGCCGGGGAGCGTCTTGCCCTCGAGGTATTCGAGGCTCGCTCCACCGCCGGTCGAGATGTGGCCGAAAGCGTTCTCGTCGAAGCCCAGGATGCGTACGGCCGCGGCGGAGTCGCCGCCGCCGACCACGGTGAAGGCCGGGCTGTCCAGGAGCGCCTGGGCCACGGCCCGGGTGCCCTCGGCGAAGTCGGGGTGCTCGAAGACGCCCATGGGGCCGTTCCAGAAGACGGTGGCCGCGTCGGCCAGCTTCGAGGCGTACAGCTTGCGGGTCTCCGGGCCGATATCCAGCCCCTGAAGATCGGCCGGGATCGCGTCCGCGGCGATGACCCGCGGGTTCGCGGGGGCCTTGGTCTTCAGGTCCGGGAATTCGGGCGCGGCCGTGACGTCGACCGGGAGCACGAACTCCACACCGCGCTCCTTGGCACGGCGCAGATAGTCCCGGACCGCCGGGACCTGGTCCTCCTGCAGCAGCGAGCGGCCGACCTCGTGGCCCTGGGCCTTGAGGAAGGTGTAGGCCATGCCGCCGCCGATCAGGATGCGGTCGGCCTTCTCCAGCAGGTGGTCGATGACGCCGAGCTTGTCGGAGACCTTGGCGCCGCCGAGGACGACCGCGTAGGGCCGCTTGACGTCCTCGGTGAGCTTCTTCAGGACCGAGAGCTCGGCGGCGATCAGCTCTCCCGCGGCGTGCGGCAGCCGGGCCGGGAGGTCGTACACGGAGGCGTGCTTACGGTGGACCGCGCCGAAGCCGTCACCCACGTAGAGGTCGGCGAGGGCGGCGAGCCGGTCGGCGAAGGCGCCGCGCTCGGCGTCGTCCTTACTGGTCTCACCGGCGTTGAACCGCAGGTTCTCCAGCAGCGCGACCTCGCCGTCGCCGAGCGCCGCCACGGTGGCCCGAGCGCTCTCGTCCACGGTGTCGGTCGCGAAGGCGACCTGCTTGCCGAGGAGTTCGCCGAGCCGCCGGGCGACGGGGGCGAGCGAGTACTGCGGGTCCGGGGCGCCCTTGGGGCGGCCCAGGTGCGAGGCGACGATCACCTTGGCGCCCCGGTCCAGGAGCTTGTTGATCGTCGGGACGGCGGCGCGGATCCGGCCGTCGTCGGTGATCGTCTCGCCGTCGAGCGGGACGTTCAGGTCGGCGCGGACGAAGACCCGCTGCCCGGCGACCTGAAGATCGTCAATCGTCTTCACAGGGATGACTCCTTGATCATGGATCGGGGCCCGCTACGACGCCGTCGTAGCGGGCCCCATTCCTGGCTCATCGGGACAGCGGTCAGAGCCGCTCGCCGACGAAGACGGTCAGGTCGACGAGGCGGTTGGAGTAGCCCCACTCGTTGTCGTACCAGCCGATGACCTTGACCTGCTTGCCCTGGGCCATGGTCAGGGAGGAGTCGAAGGTGCAGGAGGCGGGCCAGTTGACGATGTCCGAGGAGACGATCGGGTCCTCGGTGTACTCCAGGATGCCCTTGAGCTGACCCTCGGCGGCCTTCTGGAAGGCCGTGTTGATCTCGTCCTTGGTGACCTCGCGGTCGAGCTCCAGGACAAGGTCGGTGACCGAGCCGGTCGGGACCGGGACGCGCATCGCGATGCCGTCCAGCTTGCCCTTGAGCTGCGGCAGGACCAGCGCGGTGGCCTTGGCGGCACCGGTGGAGGTCGGAATGATGTTCTCCGCCGCCGCGCGGGCGCGACGCAGGTCCTTGTGCGGGAAGTCCAGGATGCGCTGGTCGTTGGTGTACGCGTGGACCGTCGTCATCATGCCCTTGACGATGCCGAAGTTCTCGTCGAGGACCTTGGCCATCGGCGCCACACAGTTGGTGGTGCAGGAGGCGTTGGAGATGACGTGCTGGTTCGCCGGGTCGTACTTCTCGTTGTTGACGCCCATCACGATCGTGATGTCCTCGTCCTTGGCGGGCGCGGAGATCAGGACCTTCTTGGCGCCTGCGGCGAGGTGCTTGGCGGCGTCCTCGCGCTTGGTGAAGATGCCGGTGGACTCCACCACGATGTCGGCGCCGAGCTCGCCCCACGGAAGGGCCGCCGGGTCGCGCTCCGCCATCGTCTTGAAGGTCTGGTTGCCCACCGTGATGGTGTCCTCGGTGTGGCTGACCTCGTGCTTCAGCCGGCCGAGGATGGTGTCGTACTTCAGCAGGTGCACCAGGGTGGCGTTATCGGTCAGGTCGTTGACACCGACGATCTCGATGTCCGCGCCCTGCTCAAGGAGCGCGCGGAAGTAGTTGCGACCGATGCGGCCAAAGCCGTTGATGCCTACGCGGATCGTCACGAACCGATCTCCTCGTTGGTATGCCGGTCTGGACGCCGGCGAACGTATATGGGATGTCCCCGACCGCCTCCGACCCTACCGCTATCACGGGACGTACGTGACATTGGCATCGGCGGCCCATGACCACCGGAAAGTGGTACGGGCCGCCGATTCAGTCACGATTTGTCACGCGCTGTCAACGACGCAGCGCACGCAGCGCGTCGGCCACCAGCCGGGCCCTCTGGGCGGCGTCCGGGACATGCTCCAGGCCGAAGCCGAGCAGCACGGTGTCCCGGGTGGTGACGCCCGCGACGGTGTGGAAGAGTTCCCGGGAACGGGACCAGTCCCCCGAGTTCGCCGGGCTGCCCTCCGGCGCCGCCGAGGTCGACCAGGGGCCGAGCGCGGTCTCGAAGCCCTCGGAGTCCTTGGCGGTGCCGCCGACGGTGAACTCGGTGCTGTCCACGAAGGCGCCCCGCCCGCCGGTGCCCGGGTCGGTGACGTACGAGACGGCCAGCTCGGCCTTCTTGCCCGCGTAGCCGCTCAGGTCCACGGAGACCGGCCGCCACCCCTCGGAGGAGCCCGTCAGGCTGTTCCAGGCTCCGGTGCTGCCCTGCGCGCCGCAGCCGTCGTCGCCGGGGGTCAGGTAGTGCTTCAGGAACGGGTGCAGATTGAGCAGGAAGCCCCCCTCGCACTCGGTGGGCACCTCGGTGGAGGAACCGCCGTTCGCGTCGGGGAGGGTGGTCCAGTCGTCCTGGCCCGCGGTGTGCGCCTCGATGACCACATGGTCGTAGCCGGGCTCGGTGTCATAGCTGAGCCGGAAGGCCAGGGCCGGTTTGTCGGCGGCGGCCACACCGGTCAGGTCCACCCTACGGGACAGTCGCATCCAGGAGTTGTCACGGTGTCCCGCGGCCGCCATCCAGTCGCCCTCATAGGGCTGGTACGGGGTGCGCGTGCCCGGGTACGCCCCCGCGCCCGCGCTGCGGAACCGGGGGAAGTCCTTCGGCGGCAGCACATCGGAGGTGACCGTGTAGGCGCCCGCGGCGTCCAGGGGGTTGCCGGGGGCGTCGCCGAGGCTCGCGCCGGTGCCCGCGAGCGCGCCGGCGCCCTGGAAGGCGGTGGGCGACTTCAGGGTGAGCCGGCTGTCGGCGCCCAGGTAGTACTGGCTGAAATCGTCCGTGTCGGCCGGTCCCACCTCGGAGCTGCCGCCCGCCCGCTCACCGGTGGTGATCAGCTTGCCGCCCTCGTTGAGGAAGTCGCGCACCGCGAGCAGGGTCGGGCCGCCGGGCCGTTCGGCGCCGGTGTACCAGAGCACGGTCCTGAAGTGGCTCAGCACCCCGAGCGCGGACGGCGCCCCTTGAGTGGCCACGTCCCAGACGGCGGCCTTACGGCCGTTGTCGGCCAGCGCCCGGGTGTACGCGGCGGTGTGCCGGGCCGGGGAGCTGCCGCCCTCCTCGGCGATCACCAGTGTGTCGGCCCTGGGCCGCTTGGCCACGGTGTAGGTGAACGACTCGCTGACGGTGCGCTTGCCGCTCTTCGTACGGCCGGTGAACCAGACCTTGATCTGCTGCCCGGGGTCCGCTCCCTTGACGGCGGCGCGGTACTGGTCGAAGAGGACGTTGTCCTCGCCGCCGTAGGTCTCGCCGCCCTGCCACGCCTTCAACGAGGCGGTGCGGACGCGGCCGCCGTCCACGCGGTAGTTGAGCCGCTTGTCGCGCACACTCTTGCGGACGGTGACGGCGACGTCCTGGTCGCCGCCGCGGGCGTAGGACGTGGTGAAGGTCTCCGGGGTGAAGTCGGGCGCGGTCAGGCCGACGGACGAGGACGGCCGGTCGGGGTGCTCGGCGGTCTCGGCGACGGAGAGCGCGAAGGGGATGTTCTTGGTGAACTCCTGCGCGATCAGCTTCTCGTCGTCGGGGAAGGTGAAGACGGACGCGCAGTCACGCGGCTGCCAGGCGTCGTTCGGGTCGACGCCGGAGGCGGTCTGACACGTCGACATCTCCGGGGTGAACATCATCATCCCGTTGACGTTCGCCGCGTGGCCGTCGGCCTCGCCGTTGGTGGTGTACAGCTCGGAGGAGACCTGCGGGTGGTACCCGGGGATCGCGGAGTGCTCCGGAGTGCCGGCCAGGGACTTGTAGAGGACGTCGTCGGGGGTCGGGGTGGCGACCTGCCAGCCGACGCCGTAGAGCAGCAGTTCGGCGGCCGAGTGGTAGTTGATGCCGTACGTGAAGCCGATGCGCTTCTCGAAGGCGTCCAGCGCCTTGGTCTCCGGCTCGGAGCCGGGGGCGGGCCCCCGGTAGGTCTCGTCGGCCGGGTCGGCGGACGAACCCTCGTTGTCGTAGCCCCACTTGTAGCCGAAGTTGCGGTTGAGGTCGACGCCGTCGCCCGCGGTGATCTTGCCGTCGCCGTTGTTGTCGCGCAGGTTCTTGCGCCACTGGCGGTTGTCCGGGCTCTGATGCGTGTAGTCGTAGCCGTCCGGGTTGGCGGACAGGACGAACCACAGTTCGGTATGGTCCACGATCCGGGTGACGCGGTCGTCCTTGCCGTAGTTGTCGAGGTAGTAGTGCATCAGCCGGCGGGTCATCTCCGGCGTGATCCACTCACGGGCGTGCTGATTGGACATGTACAGCACCGACGGCTTGCTGCCGTCGCGGGTCTTCCCCGCGCCCTTGCTCAGCTTGAGGGCGAGGATGTCCTTGCCGCGGCCGGTCTTGCCGATGCTGACGACCTTGGCGAGGCCGGGGTGGGCCCGGCCGGTCTCGACGATCTCCTGCTGGAGCCCGCCCTGGCCGCTGTAGGGGCGGAAGACGCCGTCGCCCGCGGCCTTCAGGCGGTTGCTGGTCGGTGCGGAGATCTTCTTCTCGGTGAGCCGCACGCCCTTGCCGCGCAGCGCGGCGGCCTGCTTCCCGGTGAGGTAGAGCTCGACCGGGCCGGAGCCCTTCCCGGGCACCTGCCGCCCCAGTTCGGTGCCGTCCGCTCCGGCGCGCAGCAGCAGCGGAATCTGACCCTTGGTGACTTGGGCGGTCCATACGGACAGCCCGTCGCCGGCGGGGTTCGCCGGCGGTTGTGCGGGGGCCGCGGGTGCCGCGGCCAGTCCCCCCAGAAGCAACGCGGCCAGTGCCACCACCGCGCCGCTCGATCTCACCGTGCGTCTGAGCTTCATCAGCCCCCCTGGCTGTCGTGTGAAGACCCGCGGGTGCGCAGGCGCACCAGACTTGTCAGGACACATGGTCATGTCAACAGCGGCGCGCGGAACCGGTCCGTACATGACCCTGGGGACGGATACGCCCCCGGATCGCTCGCGTGATCCGGGGGCGCGGGGCGCGGCTTCGGTGCCGCTCTCGGGGCGGTCGTTCTGGGGCAGCGGCTCTGGAGGCGGCCGCTCTCGGGGCGGCCGCTCGGGGGGCTGCCGCTCGGGGGCGGTCAGCCGACCATGCCCTCGGCCATCTCCTCGGTGAGGCTGGACTCGGTGCCGGGGATGCCCAGGTCCTGGGCGCGCTTGTCGGCCATGGCCAGCAGCCGGCGGATGCGGCCCGCGACGGCGTCCTTGGTCAGCGGCGGGTCGGCGAGGGCACCCAGCTCCTCCAGGGACGCCTGCTTGTGCTCCATGCGCAGCCGGCCGGCCGCGGCGAGGTGCTCGGGCACCTCGTCGGCCAGGATCTCCAGGGCGCGCTGCACCCGGGCCCCGGCGGCGACGGCGGCACGGGCCGAGCGGCGCAGATTGGCGTCGTCGAAGTTGGCGAGGCGGGTGGCGGTCGCCCGCACCTCGCGCCGCATCCGCCGCTCCTCCCAGGCGAGGACCGACTCATGCGCCCCCAGCCGCGTCAACAGCGCGCCGATGGCGTCACCGTCCCGGACGACCACCCGGTCCACCCCGCGCACCTCGCGCGCCTTGGCGGGGATCTGCAGCCGGCGGGCGGCGCCGACCAGTGCGAGCGCGGCCTCCGGGCCGGGGCAGGTCACCTCCAGGGAGGACGAGCGGCCGGGCTCGGTGAGCGAGCCATGGGCGAGGAAGGCCCCGCGCCAGGCGGCCTCGGCGTCGCAGGTGGCGCCGGAGACGACCTGCGGCGGCAGTCCGCGGATCGGCCGGCCGCGGCCGTCGACCAGGCCGGTCTGTCGCGCGAGCTGGTCACCGCCCGCCACCACCCGCACCACGTACCTGCTGCCGCGGCGCAGCCCTCCGGGGGCCATCACCACCAGATCCGAGGAGTGGCCGAAGATCTCCAGGATGTCCTTGCGCACCCTGCGGGCCGCGATCCCGGTGTCCAGCTCCGCCTCGATCACGATGCGCCCGCTGACCAGGTGCAGCCCCCCCGCGAACCGCAGGATCGCCGAGACCTCCGCTTTCCGGCAGCAGGTCCGGGTGACGGGGAGCCGGGAGATTTCGTCCTTCACCGCTGCCGTCATCGCCATGGGCCGATCCTTCCATGCATCCGAAAAATACGGTCGTACGCGGCCGCCAGAAGCTCCGGGTCGTGCTTCGGGGCACCGTCGGTCGCGGCCACCGGCGCCAGCTCGACCGTGCCGCCCAGCCGCTTGGCCGCGTCGCACAGACTGCTCTGGTCGGGGACGGCGGCCTCATCGGCCAGCACCACGTCGAAGGCGAGTTTAGGGGCGTGTCGGGCCAAAACCTCCAAATGACGCTGCGGAGAGAAGCCATCGGTTTCTCCCGGCTGAGGGGCGAGGTTCAGTGACAGCACCCGCCGGGCCTTGGTCTCGGTGAGCGCCTGGAGCAGATCGGGGACCAGTAGATGCGGGATCACGGAGGAGAACCAGGAGCCGGGCCCCAGCACCACCCAGTCGGCGTCCCTGACCGCCTCGACGGCCTCGGGGACGGCCGGCGGGTCGTGCGGCACCAGATGGACCGACTGCACCTCGCCGCGGGTCAGCGCCACGGTGGCCTGCCCGGCGACGGTGGACACCTCGTCCGGGCGCGCCGGGTCATGGCCCCGGACGTACGCCTGGAGCTCCAGGGGGACGGCCGACATGGGCAGCACCCGGCCATGGGCGCCCAGCAGCCTGCCGACCAGGTCGAGCGCCTTCACGTGGTCGCCGAGCTGCTCCCACAGGGCGACGATCAGCACATTGCCGACCGCGTGGCCGTGCAGCTCGCCCTCGCTGATGAAGCGGTGCTGGATGACCCGCGCCCAGGTCTGGCCCCAGTCGTCGTCGCCGCACAGCGCGGCCAGGGCCTTGCGCAGATCGCCGGGCGGCAGCACGCCCAGCTCGTCGCGGAGCCGTCCGCTGGAGCCGCCGTCATCGGCCACGGTGACGACGGCGGTGAGGTCGCCGGTGATCCGGCGCAGCGCGGCGAGCGACGCGGACAGGCCCATGCCGCCTCCGAGTGCGACGACCTTGGGCTGCGCGCTCCGGCTGGTCCGTGCTCCGACCAGCCGTCGCAGCCGCTTGGTACGAATGGTCACTCGCGCCCCATGTCCCGGTGGACGATGACGGTCTCCACTCCCTCGGCGGCCAGCCGCGGGGCGAGCCGCTCGGACATCGCCACACTGCGGTGCTTGCCGCCGGTGCAGCCGATGGCGATGGTCACATAGCGCTTGCCCTCGCGGCGGTAGCCCGCGGCGATGAGCTGGAGCAGCTCCGCGTAGCGGTCGAGGAACTCCTTGGCGCCGGGCTGGTTGAAGACATAGCTGGAGACCTCCTCGTTGAGCCCGGTGAAGGGGCGCAGCTCGGGGACCCAGTGCGGATTGGGCAGGAAGCGGCAGTCCACCACCAGATCGGCGTCGACCGGCAGCCCGTACTTGTAGCCGAACGACATCACGGTGGCCCGCAGCTCGGGCTCCTCCTCGCCCGCGAACTGGGGGTCCATCTTGGCGCGCAGCTCATGCACGTTGAGGCTGGAGGTGTCGATCACCAGGTCGGCGTCGCCGCGCAGCTCGCGCAGCAGATCGCGCTCGGCCGCGATGCCGTCCACGATCCGGCCGTCACCCTGGAGGGGGTGCGGGCGGCGCACGGATTCGAAGCGGCGCACCAGGGCCTCGTCGGACGCCTCCAGGAACAGCACCCGCCGCTTGACGCTCTTGGCGGCGAGGTCGGCGAGGGACTCGCGGAGGTTGTCGAAGAAGCGGCGGCCGCGGACGTCCACCACCACGGCGATCCGGGCCACATTGCCCTGGGAGCGGGCGCCCAGGTCGACCATGGTGGGGATCAGCGCGGGCGGCAGGTTGTCCACGACGAACCAGCCGAGGTCCTCCAGACACTTGGCCGCGGTGCTGCGGCCCGCGCCCGACATTCCAGAGATGATCACCAGCTCGGGGATGGCCGCCGCCTCGGCGGGCTCGCCCGACGTGCCCGTATTCACCTGCGCTCCGTCTCCATGGTTCTCGTGCTCGGTCATGGTCTCGTCCCCCCGTTCGATGAGGACGCCGCACCGGCGGCCTCGTCCTCGATGATCTCTCCTGTGGCGGTGTTCACGGCGGGCGCGGCCGGGGCGGACCCGGCGAGCGCCGCGGCGACCGTCTCGGCCGTCTTACGGCCGACGCCCGGCACCTCGCAGATCTGCTCGACCGTGGCGGCGCGCAGCCGCTTGACCGAGCCGAAATGCTTCAGCAGCGCCTGCTTACGGCTGTCGCCGAGGCCCGGAACGGAGTCCAGCGGCCCGGCCTTCATCGACTTGGCGCGCTTGCTGCGCTGGTAGGTGATGGCGAAGCGGTGGGCCTCGTCGCGGACCCGCTGGAGGAGGTAGAGCCCTTCGCTGCTGCGGGGCAGCACCACCGGGTCCTCCTCGTCCGGCAGCCACACCTCCTCGAGCCGCTTCGCGAGGCCGCAGACGGCGACATCGTCGACACCGAGCTCGTCCAGGGCCCGTTGGGCGGCGGCCACCTGCGGCTTTCCACCGTCGACCACGACGAGCTGGGGCGGGTAGGCGAACCGCTTCGGCCTGCCCTCCTCGTCGATCGGGCCGGAGGGGCCGTCGGAGGGGCCGTCGAGGGCCCGCCCGGGGGGTGCCTGCCCGGAGGGTGTCTGCCCGGGGGGTGCCTGGCCGGGGGGTGCCTGCCCGGAGGGTGTCTGCCCGGGGGGTGCCTGGCCGGGGGGTGCCTGGCCGGGGGGTGCCTGGCCGGGGGGTGCGGTGACGCCGCTGACGCCGGTGGCCTCTGTGTCCTCTGTGGCCCCGGTGGCCTGTTCCTCCCACTCCCCCGTTTTCTGCTTCTCCATCAGATAGCGGCGGAAGCGGCGGCTGACGACCTCATGCATGGAGCGGACATCGTCCTGCCCGGCGAAGCTCTTGATCTGGAAGCGGCGGTACTCACTCTTACGGGGGAGCCCGTCCTCGAAGACCACCATGGAGGCCACCACGTCATCTCCCTGCAGATGGGAGATGTCGAAGCACTCGACGCGCAGCGGGGCGGAGTCCAGCCCCAGGGCCTCGGCGATCTCCTCCAGCGCCCGGGAGCGCGTGGTGAGGTCGGAGGCGCGCTTGGTCTTGTGCAGCGCGAGCGCCTGCTGGGCGTTTCGCTGGACGGTCTGCATCAGGTCCTTCTTGTCGCCGCGCTGCGGGATGCGCAGATCGACCAGGGAGCCGCGGCGCTCGGTGAGCCACTGGGTGACCGGCTCGGCCGGGTCCGGCACGGCGGGCACCAGGACCTCCTTGGGCACGGCGTCGCCGCGCTCCTCCCCGTAGAGCTGCTGCAGGGCGTGCTCGACCAGCCCGGCGGTGTCGACGGCCTCGACCTTGTCGGTGACCCAGCCGCGCTGACCGCGCACCCGGCCGCCGCGCACATGGAAGATCTGGACGGCGGCCTCCAGCTCGTCCTCGGCGACCGCTATCAGATCGGCGTCGGTGGCGTCGGCGAGAACCACCGCGTTCTTCTCCATGGCGCGCTTGAGCGCCCCTATGTCGTCGCGGAGCCGGGCCGCCTTCTCGTACTCCATGTCCTCGGCGGCCTCGTGCATCTGCTGCTCCAGGCGGCGCAGATAGGTGCCGGTGCGGCCGGCCATGAAGTCGCAGAACTCTTCGGCGAGTTCGCGGTGCTCCTCGGCGGTGACACGGCCGACGCAGGGGGCCGAGCATTTGCCGATATAGCCGAGCAGACAGGGGCGGCCGATTTGAGCGGAGCGCTTGAACACCCCGGCGGAGCAGGTCCGGACGGGGAACACGCGCAGCATCAGGTCGACGGTCTCGCGGATGGCCCAGGCATGGCCGTAAGGGCCGAAGTAGCGCACGCCCTTCTTCTTGGCGCCGCGCATCACCTGGACCCGGGGGAATTCCTCGTTCAGGGTCACGGCGAGGAAGGGGTAGCTCTTGTCGTCGCGGTACTTGACGTTGAACCGGGGGTCGAACTCCTTGATCCAGGAGTACTCGAGCTGCAGGGCCTCGACCTCGGTGGAGACCACGGTCCACTCCACGGCGGCGGCCGTGGTGACCATGGTGCGGGTGCGCGGGTGGAGATTCGCCAGGTCCTGGAAGTACGACGAGAGCCGCGGGCGCAGGCTCTTCGCCTTTCCTACGTAGATCACCCGGCCGTGCTCATCACGGAACTTGTAGACCCCCGGCGACTCGGGGATCTGTCCCGGCTTGGGGCGGTAGCTGCTCGGGTCGGCCATGGTCACCACCCTACTTGCGGGGAGTGACACATCCGGGCCCTCGGGACGGGGTCGGCCGAGGTCCAGTGGATTTGGGGATTCCGCGGCCGCTCGGGCGCGCGCCGGGCGCCCGCTCAGGCGTCAGGACCCTCAGCCACCGGGCGCCCGCTCAGCGTCAGGACCCGCTCAGGCACCGGGCGCCCGCTCAGGCGTCGGGGCCCGCCACGAGCCGTCCGCCCTTCGCGGTGACCGGGATCGACGGCAGCGGCTTCTCCGCGGGCCCCTGGAGGACCTTGCCGGTGCGGGCGTCGAACTGGCTGCCGTGGCAGGGGCAGTTGATCTTGCCGTCCTCGACGCTGTCGACGACGCATCCGGCATGGGTGCACACCGCGCTGAACGCCGTGAACTCGCCCTTGGCGGACTGGGCGACCACCACCCGCTGCTCGCGGTAGATCTTGGCGCTGCCGACCGGGACGACACCGGCCGAGCCGAGCTCGACGGGGGCGGTGGGCGTCGAGGACGTCTTACGGCCCGAACCGTCCGGGGAGCAGGCCGCCGCCCCGAGCCCGGCGGCTCCGGCCAGCGCGGCGCAGCACAGCAGGGTTCGGCGGGAGGCGGGCTGGCTGGACATGTAGGGCTCCTGGGGGTGTGAGGGCCCTCCGACCATACCGGCACGGATCCCTCCATTCGTCGCCGCCTCCCAGGGGCGGCGTAAGCGCTTGCGCAAACGTTTACGTCGGACCGCGGATGCGATACGTTACGTGCCCCCGGGGCCCGGTGACCTCCATGAATCGGTCTTAGGTCCCGGAAACCGACGACCCGACAACCCGACGACCCTCGACGCGGAGGACCGCAGCGGATGGCAACCATGGTCGACGTCGCCCGGCGTGCCGGGGTGTCCGTGGCCACCGTCTCGCATGTGCTCAACGAGACCCGGCCGGTCCGCCCGGACACCCGTAAGGCCGTGCTGGACGCCATCGACGACCTCGGGTACATCCCCAATACGCTGGCGCGCTCCCTGGTGACCGCGCGCACCCGCTCGATCGGGCTGGCCGTCTCGGCGATCAGCAATCCGTACTTCACCGAGATCCTCCAGGGTGTCGAGTCCAGCGCCCTGGAGCAGGGGTACGGGCTGCTGATCGCCGATCCGCATGACGATCCCGAGCATGAGCGCAAGGTCGTCCGGCTGCTGCATGAGCGGCGGGTGGACGGCGTGATCGTCGCCCCGTCGGCCGAGCCCGCCGGGCTGCTGGAGTATCTGGCCCGCCGTAAGATCCCCGCCGTCTTCCTGGACCGGCTGGTCGGCGACGCCCATGACCAGGTGTGCGCCGAGAACTCCCGCCCCGTCGAACAACTGGTCCACCATCTCGCCGGCCTCGGCCACACTCGCATCGGACTGGTGGCGGGGCTGCCGGGGCTGAGCACCACCACCGAGCGGATCGCGGGCTACCGGGCCGGGCTGGAGCGGCACGGGCTGCCGTGCCGCCCCGGGCTGCTGGCCGAGGGCCACTCCGAGGCACCGGGCGCGCAGGACGCCGTCCACCGGCTGCTGGCCTCCCCCGAGCCGCCCACCGCGATCATCACCGCGAACAACGCGATGACCATCGGTGCGCTGCGCGCCCTGCGCACGGCGGGCCTGAGCGTGCCCGACGATCTCGCGCTCGTCTGCTTCGACGACTTCTCCTGGGCGGATGTCTTCTCCCCCGGGCTCACCGCGATCTCCCAGCCCAGCCGGGAGGCCGGCGCCACCGCCGTCCGGCTGCTGCTCGACCGGCTGGAGAACCCGGGGCGGCCGCCGCGCACCGTCCGGCTGCCCTGCGCCTTCGTCCACCGCACCTCCTGCGGCTGCGTGGCCGAAGCCCCCGACCGACCGCTCGACCACCCGCTCCCCGGAACCCCCGGACTCCCCGGAAAGGACCCCGTCTCGTGATCGTCGTCGCCGGAGAAGCCCTGATCGACCTCGTGCCCGAGCGCACGTCGAGCGCCGCGGCGGGCGACCGGCTGCCCGCGCTGCGCCCGGCGCGCGGCGGCGGCCCGTACAACACCGCGCTGGCGCTGGGGCGGCTCGGCTCGCCCACCGCGTTCTGCTCACGGGTCTCCACGGACGGTTTCGGAGAGGCGCTGCTGGAGGGGCTACGGAAGGACGGCGTGGACACCGCGCTGGTGCAGCGCGGCCAGGAGCCCACAACCCTCGCCGTCGCCTCCATCGGGACCGATGGCTCGGCCGGATACGGCTTCTATGTGCAGGGCACCGCGGACCGGCTCTTCGCCCTGCCGCCGTCCCTTCCCGAGGGGGTGAGCGCACTGTCGCTGGGCACCTGCTCGCTGGTGCTGGAGCCGGGCGCGAGCGCGTATGAGGCGCTGCTGCGGCGTGAGGCCGCGCGTGGTGTCTTCACCACGCTGGACCCCAATATCCGCACCGGCCTGATCCCCGACGCCGACGCCTACCGGGCCCGCTTCCAGGGCTGGCTGCCCCATGTCGGCCTGCTGAAGCTGTCCATAGAGGACGCGCGGTGGCTGGCCGACTCGGAGGATGCGGAGGATGTGGAGACGGCCGTGGGCCAGTGGCTGGCGGCGGGCCCGGCGGCCGTGGTGCTCACCCATGGCGGGGAGGGGCTGAGCGTACGGCGCCAGGACGGCTCCGTGCTCTCGGTGCCGGGCGAGCGGGTGGACATCGTGGACACCATCGGGGCGGGCGACACCGTGAACGCCGCACTGCTGCACCGGCTGGCGGGGCACCAGGCGCTGTCGGCGCCCGCGCTGGCCAAGCTGGACGAGGCGGCCTGGCTCGATGTGCTGGGCTTCGCCGCCCGCGCCGCCGCGATCACCTGCTCCCGCGCGGGCGCGGAGCCGCCGTACGCCTCCGAGCTGGCCTGACCCCACCCCGCGCACGCGAACGCCGCGCCCGGTCGAGCCGGGCGCGGCGTGGCGTATGGCAAGCGCGGGGGCCGGGGGCTACTTCGCGGCCGTCCGCTTCGAGGCGACCGTGGACTTGGCCGCCGCCTTCTTGGCCACGGTCTTCTTCGCCGCGGTCTTCTTGGCCGCCGTGCTCTTTGCGGCGGCCTTCTTGGCGGGCGCCTTCGTGGCGGGCCCCTTCGTGGCGGCCGCTCCGCCGTTGCGCGCGGCGGGCACCGTCGCGTCGCTCACCCAGTCGCCCAGCATGTCGCGCAGGAACTTCCCGGTGTGGCTGGCCGGGACGGAGGCCACTTCCTCCGGGGTGCCCTCGGCGATCACCAGACCGCCGCCGCTGCCGCCCTCGGGGCCCATGTCCACAACCCAGTCGGCCGTCTTGATCACATCGAGGTTGTGCTCGATGACGATCACGGTGTTGCCCTTGTCGACCAGACCGGAGAGCACGGTGATCAGCTTGCTGATGTCCTCGAAGTGCAGACCGGTGGTCGGCTCGTCCAGGACGTACACCGTGCGGCCGGTGGACCGCTTCTGCAGCTCGCTCGCCAGCTTGACGCGCTGGGCCTCACCGCCGGAGAGGGTCGGCGCGGGCTGCCCGAGCCGGACATAGCCGAGCCCGACCTCGTTGAGCGTGCGCAGATGGCGCGCGATGGTGGGCACCGCCTCGAAGAAGTCCAGGCCCTCCTCGATGGGCATGTCCAGCACCTCGGCGATGGACTTGCCCTTGTAGTGCACCTCCAGGGTCTCCCGGTTGTAGCGCGCGCCGTGGCAGACCTCGCACGGCACATACACATCCGGCAGGAAGTTCATCTCGATCTTGATGGTGCCGTCACCGGAGCAGTTCTCGCAGCGGCCGCCCTTGACGTTGAACGAGAACCGCCCGGGCTGGTACCCGCGGACCTTGGCCTCCATCGTCTCCGCGAACAGCTTGCGCACATGGTCGAAGACGCCGGTGTACGTCGCCGGGTTGGAGCGCGGGGTACGGCCGATGGGCGACTGGTCGACATGGACCACCTTGTCGACGAGATCGTCGCCGGCGACCCGGGTGTGCCGCCCCGGAACCGCCCGCGCACCGTTCAGCTCGCGGGCCAGATGGGTGTAGAGGATGTCGTTGACCAGCGTGGACTTACCCGATCCGGAGACACCGGTGACGGCGGTGAGCACCCCCAGCGGGAAGGACACATCGATGTCCTGGAGGTTGTTCTCCCGGGCGCCGTGGACCGTCAGATGCCGCTTGGGGTCCACGGCCCGGCGCGCCGACGGCAGCGGAATGGCCTTCTTGCCGGACAGATAGTGCCCGGTCACCGAGTCCTCGTTGACCAGCAGCTCGCTCAGCGGCCCGCTGTGCACCACCTTGCCGCCGTGCTCACCCGCGCCCGGGCCGATGTCCACCACCCAGTCCGAGGCCTTGATGGTGTCCTCGTCGTGCTCCACGACGATCAGGGTGTTACCGAGGTCGCGCAGCCGCACCAGCGTCTCGATCAGCCGGTGGTTGTCGCGCTGGTGCAGGCCGATGGACGGCTCGTCCAGCACGTACAGCACACCGACCAGACCGGAGCCGATCTGGGTGGCCAGCCGGATGCGCTGGGCCTCGCCGCCGGAGAGGGTGCCCGCGGCGCGGTTGAGCGAGAGGTAGTCCAGGCCGACGTCGACCAGGAACCTCAGCCGCTCGTTGACCTCCTTGAGGACCCGCTCGGCGATGGTCTTCTCGCGCGGGCTCAGCTCCATGGCGCGCAGGAACTCGGCGCATTCGCTGATCGACATCGCCGAGACATCCGCGATGGACTTGTCCTGCACGGTGACCGCGAGAACGATCGGCTTGAGGCGGGTGCCCTCACAGGTGGGGCAGGGCACCTCGCGCATATAGCCCTCGAACCGCTCCCGGCTGGCGTCGCTCTCCGCCTCCGAGTGGCGCCGCTTCACATAGGGCACCGCGCCCTCGAAGGCCGTGGTGTACGCCCGCTGGCGGCCGTAGCGATTGCGGTAGCGGACCTCGATCTGGGTCCGGTGGCCGTTGAGCAGCGCCTTCTTGGCGCGCTGCGGCAGCCCGGCCCAGGGGATGTCCGTACGGAAGCCGAGCGCGTCGGCGAGCGCTCCGACCAGCCGCCCGAAGTAGTCCTTGGTGTGGCCGTGGGACCAGGGGTGGATGGCACCCTCGTCGAGCGACTTCTCCTCGTCCGGGATGATCAGCTCGGGGTCGACCTCCATCCGGGTGCCGATACCGGTGCAGTCCGGGCAGGCGCCGAAGGGCGAGTTGAAGGAGAAGGTGCGCGGCTCCAGCTCCTCGAAGGACAGGTCGTCGTACGGGCAGTACAGATGCTCGGAGAACATCCGCTCCCGCTGCGGGTCGTCCTCGTCGAGGTCCACGAAGTCGAGGATCACCATGCCGCCGGAGAGGCCGAGCGCGGTCTCCACCGAGTCGGTCAGCCGGCGCTTGGCGCTGTCCTTGACGGTGAGGCGGTCGATGACCACCTCGATGGTGTGCTTCTCCTGCTTCTTCAGCTTCGGCGGGTCGGAGAGCTGGACCGTGGCGCCGTCCACCCGGGCGCGGCTGTAGCCCTTGGTCTGGAGATCGGAGAAGAGGTCGACGAACTCCCCCTTGCGCTCGCGCACCAGTGGGGAGAGCACCTGGAAGCGGCTGCCCTCGGGGAGCTCCAGCACCCGGTCCACGATCGCCTGCGGCGACTGGCGGGCGATCGGACGGCCGCACTCGGGGCAGTGCGGCTTGCCGATGCGGGCGAACAGCAGCCGGAGGTAGTCATAGACCTCGGTGATGGTGCCGACGGTCGAGCGCGGATTCCGTGAGGTCGACTTCTGGTCGATCGACACCGCGGGGGACAGGCCCTCGATGAAATCCACATCGGGCTTGTCCATCTGCCCCAGGAACTGGCGGGCGTAGGAGGAGAGCGACTCGACGTAGCGGCGCTGCCCCTCGGCGAAGATCGTGTCGAACGCGAGGGACGACTTGCCCGACCCGGACAGCCCGGTGAAGACGATGAGCGAGTCGCGAGGAAGGTCGAGTGAGACGTTCTTGAGGTTGTGCTCGCGAGCGCCACGAACGATGAGACGGTCGGCCACGCCGGTCGGCACCTTTCTTGAGAGTGACGGGGTGCGCCGAGCCCGCTCGCCGGGGCGGCCCTGCCGGACGGAGCAGAGGCGGAGCGGAGCGAAACCCCCAACCCAGGGTATGGGGGCACGACGACGATGTCTTAAGGATGCAGCACACCGAGCGTATAGCACGCACATTCGATTTGCTGACGACGGGAGCCGACTTCACCCGATCGAGTGGTGCGGACTACAGTCTGGTCATGACCGACTACGTCAGGGACGCCCTCGCCGTACAGGAGGCGACGGATCGGCTACTGACCGCCGTCGCCGCTCTCGACGACGCGTCCCTCGCGAGCCCCTCGGAACTCCCCGGCTGGACCCGCGGCCATGTCCTGGCCCACCTGGCCCGCAACGCGGACGGCCTGGTGAACCTGCTCACCTGGGCCCGGACCGGCCAGGAGACCCCGATGTACGCCGACGCCCAGACGCGCGACGCCGAGATCCGGCGCGACGCCGCCCGGCCGCTTGCCGTCCACCTGGACGACCTGCGCACCAGCGCCACCCGCTTCGACACGGCGGCCACCGCACTGCCCCCGGAGCGCCTGCCGTACGAGGTGACCCTGCGCGGCGGAGTCCGGGAGCGGGCGGCCGGGCTGCCACTGCGCCGCCTCGGCGAGGTCGAGCTGCACCATGTCGATCTCGGTATCGGCTACACCGTGACGGATCTGCCCGCCACCTTTGTCGAGAGCCAGCTCACCCTGCTCATCCGTACAAGGTTCGCCGGGCGCCCGGATATTCCCCCGCTGCGGCTGGCCACCGGGCCCGGTGAAGAGGATGTCCGGCACACCGGCCGCCCCGCCGCCCCCGGGGAGTCCCCGGTCACCGTCACCGGCTCCCCCGCCGCCCTGCTGGGCTGGCTCACCGGCCGTACGGACGGCTCCGGCCTCTCCTGCCCCGACGGCCCCTTGCCCGTCCTCCCCGCACTAGGCTGAGGCCATGACCTACAGCGGAGTAGTGACGGTCGGTGGACCGGCGGACGTGCACGAACTGCCCGATCTGATGATCTCGAAGGTCGCGGTCGGCCCCATGAACAACAACGCGTATCTGCTGCGCTGCCGGGCCACCGACGAGCAGCTCCTGATCGACGCCGCCGCCGAGCCGCACACCCTGCTCTCCCTGATCGGCGAGAGCGGCATCGCCTCCGTCGTCACCACCCACCGCCACCAGGACCACTGGAGCGCGCTGCGCGAGGTGGTGGACGCCACCGGCGCCCGCACCTACGCGGGCCAGTACGACGCCGAGGGCATCCCGGTGCCCACCGATGTGCCGGTCGCGGACGGCGACACGGTGCGGGTCGGCCGGGTCGAGCTGACCGCGCGCCATCTGGTCGGCCACACGCCCGGCAGCATCGCCCTGGTCTACAACGACCCGCACGGCCATCCGCACGTGTTCACCGGCGACTGCCTGTTCCCGGGCGGCGTCGGCAACACCTGGAAGGACTCCAAGGCGTTCGAGAGCCTGATCAACGACGTCGAGACCAAGCTCTTCGACCGGCTTCCGGACGAGACCTGGGTATACCCCGGCCACGGCGACGACACCACGCTCGGCGCCGAGCGCCCGCACCTCGAGGAGTGGCGCGAGCGCGGCTGGTAGGGCGCCGGTGGCGCGCGCGGCTCGCAGCGGCGCGCTCACGGCCCCAGAGCGCCGCGCGCCTCCGTACGCCCCGTGACCCCTGGCGGCCCATGCCGGTTGTCGCGTCATGCACCATGACCGCTCTCCGTCCATGGCCCGCCTCGCCGCCGCGTCCCTGGCCGGCACCGCGATCGAGTTCTACGACTTCTTCGTCTACGGCACGGCCGCCGCGCTCGTCCTCGGCCCGCTGTTCTTCCCCACCTTCTCGCCGCTGGCCGGCACCCTCGCCGCCTTCGGCACCTTCGCCGTCGGCTTCGTCTCCCGGCCGCTGGGCTCGATGCTCTTCGGGCCCATCGGCGACCGCCACGGGCGCCGGCCGGTGCTCATCGCCTCCCTGCTGCTCACCGGCGTCGCGACCGTCGCCGTGGGCTTCGTCCCGACCTACGACTCGGTCGGCATCGCCGCCCCCGTCCTGCTGCTCGTGCTGCGCTTTCTGCAGGGGCTGGGGCTCGGCGGCGAATGGGGCGGCGCGGTGCTGCTGACCGC
Organism: Streptomyces violaceusniger Tu 4113; assembly: GCF_000147815.2. Classification (NCBI taxonomy): domain Bacteria; kingdom Bacillati; phylum Actinomycetota; class Actinomycetes; order Kitasatosporales; family Streptomycetaceae; genus Streptomyces; species Streptomyces violaceusniger. Next base: position 8,064,948 of record NC_015957.1, read on the forward strand.
CGAGCACGCGCCCGCGGAGCGGCGCGGGCTGTGGTCGGGCTTTCCACAGGTCGGCCCGGCCATCGGCTTTCTGCTGGCCAACGGCACGATGCTGACGCTGTCGGCCACGCTGAGCGATGCCGAGTTCCGGTCCTGGGGATGGCGGGTGCCGTTCTGGGGCGCGGGGCTGCTGGCGGGCGCCGGGCTGCTGCTGCGGGCCCAGCTCACCGAGTCCCCGCGGTTCCAGGAGCTGACCGAGCAGGGTGACCGGGCCGCCGCGCCGCTGGCCGAGGTGGTGCGCGGCCACTGGCGGCTGGTCCTGCTGACCGCGGGCGGGCTCGCGGTGGGCTATGCCGTCTTCTACGCGGTCACGACCTGGTCCCTGGCGTACGGCACGGAGCGGCTCGGTGTCGCGCGCACCACGCTGCTGGGCTGCATCATGGCGGCCGTGGCGGTCATGGGCGCCCTGACGCCGCTGGCGGCCCATCTCGGCGACCGCTTCGGGCGGCGGCCGCTGTGCCTGGTGGGCTGCGTGGCCACCGTGGCGTGGATGTTTCCGCTGGTCGCGCTGTTGCGCACCGGTGAGCCGCCGCTGATGTTCCTCGGCATCCTGGGCGCGCTGCTCGCCTTCATCAGCATGTTCGCGGTGACCTCGGCCTATCTGCCCGAGCTGTTCGAGGCGCGGGTGCGCTGCACGGGAGCGGGACTCGGCTACAACCTCGCGGGCGTCCTGGGCGGGGCGCTCACGCCGATCGTCGCGACGGCGATGTCCCACGGGGACGGGCCGCCCTGGGGCGTCGCCGTGTATCTGACCGCCGCCGCGCTGCTGAGCCTGGGCTGCTTCGTCCTGCTGCCGGAGACACGGCCGACGGCCGACCGCCCGGATGGTGGACGATCGGCCGTACGGCCTCTGGAGGCCGGGGAGGCGGCTGTGTGAGCCGTCTCCCGGATCCGGGACGCGGACAGTCGCCGCACGCCTTCTGACGCCGTCGGGCGTGTCAGGGCGGTGACGCCGCGGAAGACACCGTCAGACGTCGACGCTGTCCTTGTCCCGGGCCCGGCCCTCCCCGCTCCCCGCCTCCGCCAGGGCCTGTTTCTTCGAGGCGTAGAGACTGGTGACCGTCGTGACGGCGAGCACCGCGCAGATGACGCCGAGCGAGACGGGGATGCTGATCTCCGGGACATGCACCCCGGCTTCGTGCAGCGCGTGCAGCACCAGCTTGACGCCGATGAAGCCGAGGATGATCGACAGCCCGTACGAGAGGTGGACCAGCTTCTTGAGCAGGCCACCGATGAGGAAGTAGAGCTGGCGCAGGCCCATCAGCGCGAAGGCGTTGGCGGTGAAGACGATGTACGGGTCCTGGGTGAGGCCGAAGATCGCGGGTATCGAGTCCAGCGCGAACAGGACGTCCGTGGTGCCGATCGCCAGCATGACGATCAGCATCGGGGTCATCAGCCGTTTGCCGTTCTCCATGATGAACAGCTTGGTGCCGTGGTACTGGTCGGTGGACGGGAACCGCTTCTCGACCGCCTTGAGCAGCCGGTTCTCCTCGAACTCCTCTGTCTCCTCATCGGCCCGCGCCTCCTGGACGAGCTTCCAGGCAGTCCAGATGAGGAAGGCGCCGAAGATGAAGAAGACCCACGAGAAGGTCGAGATGATCGCGGCGCCGGCGGCGATGAAGACCGCGCGCAGCACAAGGGCGATGAGCACGCCCACCATGAGCACGCGCTGCTGGTAGATCGTCGGCACGGAGAACTTCGCCATGATCAGGACGAAGACGAAGAGGTTGTCGACGCTCAGCGACTTCTCGGTGATGAAGCCCGCGAAGAACTCACCGGAGGGCCGGCCGCCGGCGAAGACCAGCAGCCCGAGCCCGAAGAGCGCGGCGAGAGCGACCCAGACGGCCGTCCAGATCCCGGCCTCCTTGATGGAGACCTCATGCGGTTTTCGGCCGCCTATGAAGAAGTCGGCGGCGATGAGGGCGCAGAGGCCGACGATCGTCAGCCCCCACATGGTCACGGAAACGTCCACAGTTCCTCCGGCATTCGTACGGCAATCTCAGCGTCGTCGCTGCCGGAGGTCTCTTCCGCCCATGGACCGCGCCACGGACCGGCGCCCCGGGATTCCGTCCGGCCTCCTGGGGCCGGACGGAAATCCGTGGTGACGGGAACACCGCTACAGGAGTACTCCCCTCCGCGTATACGAGGGTACAGGAATTCCCATGGAAGAGTAAAGAGATGGACAAAAGCCCAGGTCAGTTGCCGTATGACGGGCGGGCCCTGGCAGCCTTCAGAGCCTTCGCGGCCCGGCTCGCCTCCCCCAGCACCTGGTCCAGCACCCGGCTGCCCCGCGGCACCATCGACGGCTCGTACGTCCACGCATGGCCCACCCAGGGGTCGGCGAGGTGGTCGTCGGCGACCGGAGTGAGCCGCAGCAGCGACCGCCACAGCGGGTCCAGCACCGGACCGTAGGCCCGCGCGTCCTCACGGTCGGCGACCATCATCAGATGCACGCCCACGGCGGGCCCCTCGTCCGCCAGATAGCGCAGTTGGGTGACGGCCCGGTCGTCGAAGCCGTGCGGGAAGTCGTGGACGATCAGCAACTGCTCTGCGGTGTCCAGATCGGGCGGCAGCGCGTCCGTGGCACCGCTGCGGACCGCCATCTGCACCAGGTCGACGCGCCGGGTCAGGGCGGCCAGCACCGAGGAGACCCCCTGGGCTCCGGCGGCCGGCGGCTCGGCCAGCGCGCCCGACCCCACCAACGGGGCGAACGAGCCCGCGGCCGAACCCGCCGGGTCGATCACATGCACCGCGATCTCCCCCGCCGGATAGACGGCCAGCAGCCGCGCGGCGATCGCGACCGCCGCGTCCGCGGCCAGCCTGCGCAGCTCACCGGAGTCGGCCGGCCCCTCGTCGAACCCGCCCGAACGTCCGGCGTCGATCCACAGGCCCCGCTCCAGCGGCAGCCGCACCAGCATGGGGATGCGCAGACCGGTGCGCTCCGGGAGGTGCAGATCGCCCACCCGCAGGGCCATCGGGACCTCCATCGGCACCTGGTACGCCTGCCACACCGGGCTGTCCCAGCGGGCGTAGGCGGGCGGCAGCGCGGGCTCCACCACCTCGGCCTCGGCGGTGAGCTGCGCCAGATCGCGGTCGAGGGCGGCGCGGGCCTGCTCGACGAGGTCGGTGTGCTTGGCGCGCGCCGCGGCGCGGGCGGAGTCGGCGGCCGGGCCCACCCGGGTCCGCGGGTCGGAGAGCACCCGGTCCAGCTCCTGCTCCATCCGGGACTCGGCGAAGTCCACGGCGCTGCGGTAGGCCGCGGCCGTCCGGGCCAGGTCCTCGAACATCCCCCAGACCTGGTTGTAGAGCCGCTCGTCCATGGTCCAGCCGGAGGCGTCGCCCGCGACCGGCTGGGCGGGCTGTCCGGGTGCGGCGGGCGGCGCGGTGGGGGCGGGCGTGGGCGGCGCGGCCGTACGGCGGCCCGGGTGCTCGTAGTTGACGGGCACTCCGGGGGCGGGCGTGCCCTGTGGCTGCTGCGTCGGGGGCTGCGGCTGGTCGGGGGCCGGGTCGGCGCTCGCAGGGGCCGGATCGGCGCCGCCGCTCGCAGGGACCGGGTCGGCGCCCCCGCCGGCGGCCGTGCGCACCCGGCCGTCGCCCTCGGAGCGGGGCCGGGGCTGGGCGACCGAGCGGGCCATGCCCCGCGCCACCGCCTCGTTGATCCGCGCCGCGAGGTCGGCGGCCTCCGCCAGCCCCTGGTCGTTCAGCATGGCGGCCAGCCCGCCCGCGTACCCCTGGCCGACGGCGCGCACCTTCCAGGCGCCCTGCCTGCGGTAGAGCTCCAGGGCGGTCACCGCGGACTCCGAGTCCAGATCGGTGATGGTGTAGCCGGCGATCTCGGTGCCGTCGAGGCCGGTGACGGCGACGAACGGCGCGGCCATGACGCCGAACCGGGCCGGGCCGCCGACGCCGGCCGGCAGCGCGAGCAGCACGGTGACCCGGTGGATGTGGCCGGGCATCGCGTCGAGGTCGACGGCGAGCCGGTGGTCGGCCGCCGCCTGTTTGGGCACCTCTATCCCGGCGAGCTGGGGCGAGGCGGGATGCGCGACCCATTCCGCGCCGTGCACCGTGCCCCGCTCATCGCCGAGTGTCGCCCCGGCCACGATCGGATTGCCCGCAGAGATCCGGATCTCCAAACGGGTCTGGGGCAGGGGGTGGTTCTGCCCTCGGACCAGCTCGGCCGTCATGGCTGCGTCCCCTCGTTGTATTCCGCTGATGCCGTAGGTGTGCGGTGAGCGCGTCGGCCCGGCGAGCTGTGCTCCACCGGGCCGACGCGCTCACCTTGGCGGTTCGCCTCCGGGGCGTCTCCGCTGGTTGGCTTGTCACCGCCCGCTCGTCCGAACGGCGGTGACAAGCGTTTTACAGATGCGGCACGATGTGCGGCATCAGGTCCTGGAAGGTGCGCCCGTTGGCCGGCTCGCCGACCGCCTTCATCTGCCAGGCGCCGCCCGCACGCTGGACCGTGGCCATGATCTGGGCGGTGTACTGCCCGCCACCGGTGAGGGTGTAGCGGGCGAGCTCCTGCCCGTTGGTCTCGTCCACCAGCCGGCAGAACGCGTTCTGCACCTCGGCGAAGGTCTGGCCGGTGAAGGAGTTCACCGTGAAGACGATCTGGTCGATGTGGACGGGCACCCGCTGCAGATCGACCAGGATCGCCTCGTCGTCGCCGCCCTGCCCGGCCCCGCCCACGAGATTGTCACCGGTGTGGCGGACCGAGCCGTCATCGCTGACCAGGTGGCGGAAGAAGACGACATCGGTCGGCTGCTTGTCGGCGAAGAGGACGGCCGACGCATCGAGGTCGATCTCCCTCGTACGGGAGCCGAACAGTCCGCGGCGGGGCGCGGCCTGCCAGCCCAGCCCCATCCGCACCGCGGTCAGGGCGCCCCCGTCGGCCTTCTGCAGGCTGATGGCCTGTCCCTTGGACATGTTGACCGTCACGCGCTGTCCCTACTCTCGTCTCTCGATTCCCCGTGGCCGCCGCGGGTGTGCGGCCGTGGCCGCGCCGTATGCACGGCCCTCCGAAAACCCTATGCACTGCCGCCAGGGCTCCGGCCGGACGAGCGGGCTTTTGTGTCGGTCCTGCAACACAGCGAAGCTGCGGGCGCCCCGGCGAAGCCCGGGACGCCCGGCCGTCAGGAGACTCCCGCCTCCCTCATCTGCCGCAGCTCCTTCTTCAACTCCGACACCTCGTCGCGCAGTCGCGCCGCCACCTCGAACTGGAGCTCCGCCGCCGCGGCCCGCATACGGTCGGTCATCTCCTCGATCTGCTCGGCGAGCTCGGCCGCTGGCCGGTCGGTCAGCACTTCTTCCTTGGCCTTGCCCTTGGCGGCCTTGCCGCCCTTGGCCGCCTTGCCGCCGGCCGCCGGCACGGGGGTCTTCGCGTCCTTGCCGTCCTTCACCTTGCGGTAGCCGGTGCCGAGCAGCTGCTCGGTGTCGACGTCCTCGCGGGCGATCTGGGCCACGATGTCGTTGATCTTCTTGCGCAGCGGCTGCGGATCGATCTTGTTCGCCTTGTTGTACGCGATCTGCTTGTCGCGGCGGCGGTTGGTCTCGTCGATGGCCTTCGCCATCGCCGCGGTGACCTTGTCGGCGTACATATGCACCTGGCCCGACACGTTACGAGCCGCACGGCCGATGGTCTGGATCAGCGAGGTGCCCGAGCGCAGGAAGCCCTCCTTGTCGGCATCGAGGATGGCGACCAGGGAGACCTCCGGAAGGTCGAGCCCCTCCCGCAGCAGGTTGATGCCCACCAGCACGTCGAACTCACCGGCGCGCAGCTCGCGCAGCAGCTCGACCCGGCGCAGGGTGTCCACATCGCTGTGCAGATAGCGCACCTGGATGCCCAGCTCGAGCATGTAGTCGGTCAGGTCCTCGGCCATCTTCTTGGTGAGGGTGGTGACCAGGACGCGCTCGTCCTTCTCGGTGCGGGTGCGGATCTCATGGATGAGATCGTCGATCTGGCCCTCGGTCGGCTTGACGACGACCTCGGGGTCGATCAGGCCGGTCGGGCGGATGATCTGCTCCACGAAGCCATCGCCCCGGGAGAGCTCGAACGGGCCCGGGGTCGCGGAGAGATAGACCGTCTGGCCGACGCGCTTCAAGAACTCCTCCCACTTCAGCGGGCGGTTGTCGAGCGCGGAGGGCAGCCGGAAGCCGTGCTCGATCAGGGTCCGCTTACGGGAGGCGTCGCCCTCGTACATCGCGCCGATCTGCGGCACCGTGACATGCGACTCGTCGATGACCAGGAGGAAGTCCTCCGGGAAGTAGTCCAGCAGGGTGTGCGGCGGGGAGCCGGTCTCACGGCCGTCGATGTGCAGCGAGTAGTTCTCGATGCCCGAGCAGGTGCCGATCTGGCGCATCATCTCGATGTCGTAGGTGGTGCGCATCCGCAGCCGCTGAGCTTCCAGCAACTTGCCCTGCTTCTCCAGCCGGGCCAGGGTCTCCGTGAGCTCGGCCTCGATCCCGGCGATGGCCTTCTCCATGCGCTCGGGCCCGGCCACATAGTGGCTGGCCGGGAAGACATAGAGCTCCCGGTCCTCGCTGATCACCTCGCCGGTGAGCGGGTGGAGCGTGGAGAGCGCCTCGATCTCGTCGCCGAACATCTCGATGCGGACCGCGAGCTCCTCGTAGACCGGGAAGATCTCGATGGTGTCGCCGCGGACCCGGAAGGTGCCCCGGGTGAACGCCATGTCATTGCGGGCGTACTGAATATCGACAAAGCGACGCAGAAGCTGATCGCGGTCGATCTCCTCGCCGACCTTCAGCCGCACCATGCGGTCCACGTACTCCTGCGGCGTACCAAGGCCGTAGATGCAGGAGACGGATGCCACCACAATCACGTCACGCCGGGTGAGCAGCGAATTCGTGGCCGAGTGGCGCAGCCGCTCCACCTCCTCGTTGATCGAGGAGTCCTTCTCGATATAGGTGTCCGACTGCGGGACGTACGCCTCGGGCTGGTAGTAGTCGTAGTACGAGACGAAGTACTCGACCGCGTTGTTCGGCAGCAGCTCGCGGAACTCATTGGCCAGCTGGGCGGCCAGCGTCTTGTTCGGAGCCATGACCAGCGTGGGCCGCTGCAGTTTCTCGATCATCCAGGCGGTGGTCGCGGACTTACCGGTGCCGGTCGCACCGAGCAGCACGACATCTTTCTCACCCCCGCGCACGCGCCGCTCGAGGTCGGCGATGGCGGTGGGCTGGTCACCGCTGGGCTGATAGGAGCTGACGACCTCGAAGGGCGCCACCTTGCGTTCGAGCTGAGTTACGGGCCGCATGAGACCAACCGTACGACTCGCCACTGACAACGGCGGGCCGTTCCCGCGCGCTGGCCCGCCCCCGGCCCTCCGGCCGGATTCGGATGATCATGCGCCTGATGTCGCCCGTGGCACGAATTTTCCGTCCATCCGATACCTATCCTCCACTACCGCGCATCTGGGACCCTCTGCCCGTCCATGAGTCGGACGAGAGTCAGACGACGCGAGGAGTCCATATGCAGATCCGCCCGGCAGCCGCGTTAACCGGCGCGCTCATCGGGATGTCCGCGCTTTTCCTCCCCACGGCCACGGCCACGGCCACGGCGACGGCCACCGGACAGACGCACCACCACACGGTCACCGTGGCCCATCGCGGCGCCTCCGCGTACGCCCCCGAGAACACCCTGGCCGCCGTCGACGCCGCCGACGACCTGGGCATCGACTGGGTGGAGAACGACGTCCAGCGCACCGAGGACGGCGAGCTGATCGTGATGCACGACACCACGCTGAGCCGGACCACCGACGTCGAGCAGGTCTTCCCGGACCGGGCGCCCTGGAACATCTCCGACTTCACCCTCGACGAGATCGAGAAGCTGGACGCCGGAAGCTGGTTCGGCCCCGGGTTCCAGGGCGAGACGGTGCCGACCCTGGAGGAGTACATGGACCGGGTTTCGGACAATCACCAAAAACTCCTGATGGAACTCAAGGCTCCTGAGCGCTATCCGGGGATCGAACGCCAGACGCTGCGGGAGCTGCGCAGAGAGGGCTGGCTGGACCATCGGCACAAGCGCCGGCTGATCATCCAGAGCTTCAGCGCCGACTCCGTGCGGACGGTCCACCGGCTGCGGCCCGACGTCAAGACCGGCTTCCTCGGCACTCCGGCCGTCGCCGACCTGCCGGAGTACGCCGAGTTCTCCGACCAGATCAACCCCAGCTACACGACCATCGACGCCGGCTACGTGGCCGCGGTGCGGTCGGTGGACGGGGCGCACGGCAAGCCGCTGGAGGTCTACACCTGGACCGTCAACGACGGCCCATCGGCGGTCTCGGTCGCGGGCATGGGCGTGAACGGCGTCATCACCAACAAGCCGGATGTGATCCGGGACGCCCTCGACGGCCCTTCGTGACCTACGGCTCCCGGACGAGTCGCCCCGCCGGCCGGACCGGCGGGGCGCTGTCGGTGGTGGGTTCTACGCTGAAGGCGTGACGATCGCAGAGCGGCAGACACAGCGGGACCGGCACGAGGGGCCGGAGCGGCGGGACGCGCGCTCCTGGGCCTGGGCGGTCCCGGCCACGCCCATCGGCCCGCTGCTGCTCGCGGCCACGGACGAGGGGCTGGTCCAGGTGGTCTTCCACGCGGAGGAGAAGACGGCGGCCGAGGCCGTCGCCGGGCTCACGCGCCGCCTCGGCGCCGAACCCGCGCCCGCGCCGTCCGGGGACGCCGGTACCGCTGCCTCCGGTACCGCGGCCGCCCCGGCGGCGCCTCGCTGCGCCGAGCATCTCGCCGAGGCGATCCGGCAGGTGGAGAGCTATTTCGCCGAGGACACCAAGGCGTTCACCCTCTCGCTGGACTGGTCCCTGACCACCGGCTTCAACCGCCGGGTGCTGCGCGAGCTGGCCGCCCATGTCCCCTACGGCACGGTCGTCGGCTACCAGGACCTCGCCGACCGGGTGGGCGAGCCGGGCGCGGCCCGCGCCGTCGGCATGGCCATGGGCAGCAATCCGCTGCCGGTCGTGGTGCCCTGCCACCGGGTGGTCGAGAGCGACGGCGGCATCGGCGGCTTCGGCGGCGGGCTGGAGACCAAGCGCTCCCTGCTGGCACTGGAAGGCGTTCTTCCGCAACCGCTCTTCTGAATCGTTCTTCCCGGCCGGGACGGAAATATCTTGTTCCGGAATTCCTCGGCCGTCTTGTGGCGCTTGCCTATCACCCCTATCTTAAGAGCGCCCATCGCCCTGGCTTTCCGTCACCCGCCGGGCATGGGGCTCTCATTGCGTTCGGCCGTACGAACCGTACCGCGCGATAACGCTCTTCCCCGCTCTTCCGCTCTTCCCCGTTCCACCGATCTTCCGCTCCACCCGCTCCTGCGGTTCCCCCTGCCCTACCCCCGCACGCCCTGCTCTTCCCGCTCCTTGGAAATTCACCGCTCAACTACGTCCCCACAAGTGATCGAATTGGAGAACCATGTCCGGTGTTCTGCTCGCGGGCGGCGCGGCCGCGGCGCTATTCGCCTCCGCCCTTTCCACCCAAGGTGTTTCCTCGGCTCCTGATGGACCGCCGGAAAAGATCCAGATAAGCGTCAAGACGGTGAACGGCTCGGGCTGCCCCAAGGGCACCGCCGCCGTGGCCGCCGCCGCCGACAACTCGGCCTTCACCGTGACCTACAGCGACTATCTCGCCCAGGTGGGTCCCGACGCGGATCCGACCGACATCCGTAAGAACTGCCAGCTCAGCCTCGGCGTGCATGTGCCGCAGGGATTCACGTACGCCATCGCCCAGGTCGACTACCGGGGTTATGGCTACCTCGAAAAGGGCGCCAAGGGCACCCAGAAGGCGAGCTACTACTTCCAGGGTTCGGCGGACACCGCGTCACGGACCCATGAATTCAGCGGTCCGTACAACGACAACTGGCAGACCACCGACAGCACCGACTACAGCGCCCTGGTGTGGGCCCCCTGCGGCCAGGACCGCAACTTCAACGTCAACACCGAGCTGCGGGTCGGCGCCGGCACCTCCCCCTCGGGCAGCACCAGCTTCATGGCCATGGACTCGACGGACGGCGGGGTCAGCACCATTTACCACCTCGCCTGGAAGGAATGCCCTTCCGCCGTCCAGTAGCACGGTAAATCCACCATCGAATGGAGAATCATGCCCGGTGTTCTGTACGCAGGCGGCGTGGTCGCGGCGTTATTCGCCTCGACGCTCACTTCCCAGGCATATGCGCAACCCCCGTTCGACACCGTGCCACCCGACAAGATCGTGATCACGGTCGCGACCGTGAATGGATCGGGCTGCCCGGCGGGCACCGCGGCGATCGCCGTCTCCCCCGACAACACGGCCTTCACCGTGACCTACAGCGAGTACCTCGCCCAGGTGGGCAAGGGTGCCAAGCCGACGGACTTCAGAAAGAACTGTCAGCTCAGTCTGGTCACGCATGTGCCACAGGGCTTCTCCTACGCCATCGCCAGTGTCGACTACCGTGGTTTCGCCCATCTGGAAAAGGGCGCGTCCGCCACGCAGAAAGCCTCGTACTACTTCCAGGGGCAGTCGCAGACCTCATCCAACACGCATGAGTTCGCCGGTTCCTACGAGGACAACTGGCAGGTCACCGACACGGCCGATATCGCGACCGTGGTGTGGTCACCCTGCGGTGAACTCCGCAACTTCAACATCAACACCGAGTTGCGGGCCAACGCCGGAACGTCCGACACCAAGGAAACGACCAGCTTCATCGCGATGGACTCGACCGACGGCGATGTGAGCACCACCTATCACTTCGCCTGGAAGGAATGCCCGGCCAAGAAGTGACCTTCCGCGCACCACCCCTGACATGACGTCCCGCGCACTGCCCCGAGACGTACCCGGTTACGGCTCGGGGCGGTGCCAGGCCGGATGCCGGGGGTCGTCCATCCGCACCACCACATCCGCCGCCGCACCGGGCCCCACCTCGTCCTCGTAGCGCGCGAAGGCCGGCAGCGTCCAGTGGTCGTCCTCCTCCGTGCGGCGGGCGAGGGCGGCCGGGGACAGCCGCAGATGCACCGACAGATCGAACGGGAACCAGTGCCCCAGCAGCAGAGCGCCGTGCAGCAGCAGCACTCCGCCGCGCGGAAGTTCGGCGTACGAGCTGCGTGTGGCCCGGTCGGTCACCGGATCCCACAAGTCGGGCAGCACCCGCCCGGTGCCGCCCGCCCCCGGGTCCAGCGGATCGAAGACCTCACGCCACAGGGCGCCGGTGTCCAGCCAGCGGTCGTAGTACGCGTCGGGGTCCCGCTTCCCATACTCGTAGCGCAGCGAGGCGGGCCGCCAGAACCCCGCCGACCCGACCACCAGCACCGGACGCCCCCGGATCCGCAGCGCCTCCGACAGATCCCGCGCCAGCTCGGCGGTGGGCGCCGCCGGGGCCCCGTCGACGGCCACCCTCAGCCAGGGGCCGCCGTCCGCCGCCGTCAGCCCGGCGATGCGGTCGGCGGTCGCGTCGGTCAGCCGTTCCCAGGTGATCGCTTCGAGCCGCACGCCCCCATCATGCCGTGGGCTCCCCGGCCTGGGCCGCGGGGGCCCGGCTGCGCGGCTCGCGGAGAGGTACTCTCCGGCCATGGCATTTCAGATAGCGCTGCTCCGCGGCATCAATGTGGGCGGGAACAGGAAGTTCCCCATGGCCCGGCAGCGTGAGCTGATGGCCGAGCTGGGCTTCAAGGACGTCACCGTCCACCTCCAGACCGGCAATATCGTCTTCGCCGACCCCGGCGCCCCGCCCGACCGGACGGCCCGCACCCTCGAGGACGGTTTCGCCGCCGACCTCGGCTTTCCCGTGCCCGTCATGGTCCGCACGCGCGACGAGCTGGCCGCGGCGATCGAGGCCAATCCCTATCCGGAGGCCGCGGCCGAGCCCAAGACCCTGCATGTGGTCTTCCTGGCGGACGTGCCCACGGACACGGCCGCGCTGGACGCCGTGGATCCGGCCGCCTACGCCCCGGACGAGTTCCGCCTCATCGGCCGCGAGATCTTTCTGCGCTGCCCGGACGGGGTCGGCCGCTCCAAGCTGGCCGCGAAGGTCACCAACGCCCGGCTGGGCGTGCCGGCCACCGCCCGCAACTGGAACACGGTCACCAAGCTGCTGGCGCTGGCCGACGCCTGAGACGACTCCTCGGCGAGAGGCACGTCCCGCAACCGCCGAGGCGCGTTCCCCACCCTGAGGCGCGTTCCCCCAGCGTGAGGCTTTCTCAGCTCCAGCCGTACCGCTGCCGCAGCCGCATCACGACCAGGTCGAAGCGCGGCCGGTCGAGTGCGCACGCCTCGCGCCGCATCCCGTCCGGGTGCACCCGCAGCACCCGGTCCACATCGACCCAGGAGTCCCGCCCGGCCCGGTCCCAGGGCCCGGAGCCGATCGGCACCCACTCGCGGTCGGCGTCATGCCGCTTGCTGGACAACTGCACGGCGAGCAGCGTCCCGCCCCGCTCCCGCGCGACCACCAGCACCGGCCGGTCCTTGCCGCGGCCGTCGTTCTCCTCGTACGGCACCCATGTCCAGACGATCTCCCCGGGATCCGGGTCTCCGTCCGGATCGGGTGCGTACTCCGTCCGTACCCGCCCGACCTGGCGCGGATGAGCCTCGACGGTGGCGGCGGGACCGGTGCTTCCGGGAAGCTCCGCGCCGTCCTCCGTCCCTTGCGTTCCGTTGAATGGCCTGATCACGCGCGACACGTTAACCCGTACGCGGCGGCCGATGACATGGCGGCCCCCTCCGCGTGGAAGGGGCATGTACGTGCCTGATGTTCCCGACCCGGTGGCAGAGCTCGTCAAACGGCGCCACGATCCGGTCGTCGTCCAGACAGTGCGTTCCACGGCGGCCGCGACGATCGCGTACGTCGTCGCCCTCGAGCTCAGCAAGGAACCCGCCCCGCTCACCGCTCCGCTGACCGCCCTCCTCGTCGTCCAGGTCACCCTCTACGCGACCCTCACCCGGAGCCTGCGCAGGGTCGAGGCCGTGGTCGTGGGCGTCCTGATCGCCGTCGCCTTCAGCGTGCTGGTGGGGCTGACCTGGTGGAGTCTGTGTCTGATCATTCTCGCCGCCCAGACCGCCGGCTATCTCACGCGGGTGGGCGACTGGGTCCAGGAGGTGGCGATCAGCGCGATGCTGGTCCTCGGTGTGGCGCAGGTGACCACCTACGCCTGGGACCGGGTGCTGGAGACCCTCATCGGGGCCGGTGTCGGGATGGCCTTCAACTTCTTCCTCGCCCCTCCGGTGTGGGTCGAGACGGCCGGCAAGTCGATCGAGGACCTGGCCCGCCGGATGCGTCAGCTCATGCTGCACATCGGCCAGGAACTGGGCAGCCAGATGGCGGTCGACCGCGCCGCCGCCCGTCTCTACGAGGCCCGGCGGCTCGACCACGACATCACGCAGGTCGACGCCGCACTCCGCCAGGCGGAGGACAGCGTGCGGCTCAACCCCCGCGTCAAGGAGGGCCTCCTCTACCGCGTGGTGCTCCGCACCGGCCTGGACACACTGGAGATCTGCACCGTCATCCTGCGTGTCATGTCCCGGACCCTGACCGACCTCGCCAAGGCGCGGACGGAGGAGCCCCTCTTCCCCCCGGAGGTGGCGGAGGCCCTCAAGGACCTCTTCGTCCATCTCGCCGCCGCCGTCGAGAGCTTCGCCGTCCTGGTCACCACGCAGGTCAGCGCCAACGCCGAAGAAGCCGAATCCCGCCTCTCCAGCGAGCTGGTGAAGGCCCACGCCAGCCGCGACCGCGGCGCCGATCTCCTGCTGCGCCGCGTCCAGGAACACCCTCGCCAGTGGCAGCTCCACGGTGCCCTGCTCGCGGAGATCGACCGCATCCTCGACGAACTCGACATGGAGCAGCGCTCCAAGCGCCTCATGGAAGAGCTCGACCGCAGCACGCGCGAGAAGCGGGAGCGCCTTCTCTTCCTCCACAAGATCCGGCGCTGGATCCGGCGCGACCGTAAGGACGGCTCCACGACTGTCTGAGCGGGGGCCACGCACCCCGGCTGCCGGGCACGGTCAGCCGAGCGGGTAGCGTTCGCGAGGGAAGACCACGTCGTCGTAGGGCTCGTACAGCTCGACGGAGCGGTGGAACTCGGAGGCGAAGTCGTCGGCGAGTTCGGCAATCGTGCCGCGGCCCTCGGTCCGGGCCAGCCAGGACGGGGGAAGGCGGAGGTCGCCGTGGTGGGCGCCGAGGAGGTTGCCGCAGATCGAGCCCGTCGAGTCGCTGTCGCCCGAGTGGTTGACGGAGAGCAGAAGGGCCGCCTGGACGGGGGTGCGCGGGGGCGCCGGATCGTAGCTGATCTTGCCGCCGGGGCCGTAGAGGATCTGCTGGGCGGGGGTACGGGCCAGGGCGCTGTAGACCGCGATGGCCAGCGCCTCCTCGGCGACCCAGCCGCCGCCGAGCGATTCGGCCTTCTCGGCGGTCGGATCGCCCTCGGCCGCCAGGTCGACCGCCTTACGGAGGGCGGCGGTGGTCTCCTCGTGGCGGGGGTAGCGGGCGAGGAGTTCCAGGGCGCGCAGGGTCGCGCCTTCGAGGGACTCGCCGTCGAGCAGGCACGCGATCATGGCGGCCAGGGCACCGGCCGCGTAGGAGCCCGTCGGATGGCCATGGGTGATCGTGGCGCAGCGGGCGGCGAGTTCGAAGCAGTCGCGGGGGTCGAGCCCGGTGAGGCCGAACGGCGCCGAGCGCATCACGGTGCCGCAGCCCTTGGAGCCGGGGTTCACCGGGCCGGGGGTGCCGTCGAGGGGCGCCCGCGGGGCGGGGACGTGCTCCTTGGTGAGGCCGGAGAGGCAGGCGTTGCCGGGGGCGCGGCGGGCGTACAGCCAGGGCTGGGTGCGCAGCCAGCCGTTGCGTACCAAGTCGCCGGTGCCCTCGGCGGGCGGCGGCCCGGGGTGGTTCTGGGTGTCCAGCCAGCGCAGATAGGCATGGCGGACGACGGCGGTCTCGGACCCTTCGATGCCCTTGGACGAGGATCTGGCGTGGGCCCGTATCAGGCCCTCCGCCGTGAAGAGCGTCATCTGGGTGTCATCGGTGACCCGGCCCGCGACGCCGCTGCCGTCCGGGACGAGGGTGGTGATGCCCGTGCCGCCATGGGTCTCACGGATCGACCGCAGGGAGAGGAACTCGATCGGATTGCCGAGAGCGTCCCCGATCGCGCCGCCCAGCAGGCAGCCGCGGATACGGGCCCGCTTGGCGGCCGATTCGTCCCATGACTGGCGGATCACTGGCAGCTCCTCATCGTCCTGGTCCCATGCCGTCCCGTGTGGATGCTCACCACATGATCTCAGGTATCGGGGGGCGCCCCTCGGCGGTAGATTCGAGAAGTCGCAAAGCGGAGGAAAATAGAAGAAGACTGCCGAAAACGGGAGATATGATGCCCATGCCGACGCGGTTGATCCGAACGGGTGACGAACCGGTACACGCGCGCAGCCCACTGCGAATGCGGCTGGGGCTGGCCACGTGGGGGCTGCTCTGGACGCTCGGCGGCGCGGTGGCCTTCGCGGTCGTGGGCCGGCCGGGATGGGCGGCCGCGTGCGGGGCGCTCGCCGTCGTCACCATGGTCGATCTGGTCCTGGTCATCCGGCACATCCGGCAGGGGCCGCACTATCAGCCCGGCCCGGATGTGCCGCCGTACGCACCGATCGGCGAGCGCAGGCGGAGCCGCGGGCGGCACCGGACACCGTAAGGCGTGCACGCGGTGGCGGCCGCAAGACGTGGACGCCGTAAGGCGTGCACGGCGCTCCAGGGGTGACGGGATATCGACGGCCGGGAGCCCCGCATTCCGGGAGATACTGCCGAGTACCTGCTGAGTACCTGCCGCGACAGGGGGCCGTCATGGGGGTGCTGGCGATCGGCATCGCGCTCTGTGCGCTGGGGCTGATGCTCTCCGGAACCGGAGAGCCACATGGGCGCCGGGAGGCGCGGCCGGGACGGGAGGCCGACCCGTACGACCTCGTCCGGCAGCGCGGAGTGGCGCTGGGGCTCGGCGGGGTGGTGCTGCTGGGCGCGGTGGTCCTCGGCGGGTTCGCTCTCTGGCGCTGACCGGGCCGGGCCGCCGCACAGCGGCCCGGTGTGGGCCGCCGTGTACGCACCGGCGGATGGGGCGGAGTCCGGGCCCGGCAAACGCCGCGGCCCAGCCCGCGCGCCTGTCCGGCCCTTCAGCCCCGCTCGCCGAACCGGGCCGCCTCGACGAAGTCCGGGCGCGGATCGAGTGCCGCGGCCAGCCGGAAGTGGCGGGTGGCCTCGGCCGAGCGGTTGGCCCGCTCCAGAGTGCGGGCCAGGGCGAAGTGGGCGAACGCGTTGTCCGGCTCGCGCTCCAGGACGAGCTGGAACTCCAGTTCCGCCGAGCGGAGCTGCGCCGCGAGGAAGAACGCGCGCGCCCGCAGCAGCCGGGCCGCCGTGTTCTCGGGGTGGGAGCTGATGACGGAGTCGAGCAGCTTCACCGCGCCCCGTGGATCTCGGGCGGCGAGCAGTTGCTCGGCGGCGCGGTAGTCGATGACGTGGGTCTCGGGCGTGGGCTCGGGCACAGCCGTTTCCTTCCCCGGGTACGTGCTCGCGGTGGATCGGGTGAGGGGATGGGATGAACCGTCACGGATGATCGTTCGCTACGACGACCACAACAATCACCCCGCACGCCGCATTCCCCGCCACGGGCGCGCGCACGCTCCGCGCCGCGCCCCGGCTCAGCCCCGCACGCTCCGCGCCGCGCCCCCGCGCCAGCTCCGCGCCACGCCCCCGCTCAGCCCTCCGCGCCGGCCGCCCGTGCCACCAGATCCGCCCAGACCTTGGTGACCTGCGGCTCCAGCGCCTCGATCGGGCCATTGTTGTCGATCACGACATCGGCGATCGCCAGCCGGTCGGCGCGGGTGGCCTGCGCCGCCATCCGGGCCCGCGCCTCGTCCTCGGCCATGCCGCGCAGCCGTACCAGCCGGTCGAGCTGGGTCTCGGGCGTGGCGTCCACGACCATGACCAGGTCGTAGAGCGGGGCCAGCTTGTTCTCGGCCAGGAGCGGGACGTCATGGACCACGACGGCGTCGGGGGCGGCCGCCGCCTGGAGCTCGGCGGAGCGGTCCCGGACCAGCGGGTGGATGATCGCGTTCAGCGCGCTCAGCCGCTCCGGGTCGTTGAAGACGATCCCGCCGAGTTTGGGCCGGTCGAGATGGCCGTCGGCGGTCAGCACCTCGGGGCCGAACTCGGTCACGACGGCGGCCAGTCCAGGGGTGCCCGGCTCGACCACCTCGCGAGCGATCCGGTCCGAGTCGATCAGCACCGCTCCCAATGAGGTCAGGATCCGTGAGGCCTCGCTCTTGCCCGCGCCGATTCCGCCCGTGAGCCCCAGCTTCAGCATGGGGCCCACGCTATACGGCGCACCGGCCGGGCCCTCGCTCAGGCTCCACCCTCGCCCTCCCGCTCGGCCAGGAACCGCTCGAACTCCGCGGCCAGTTCGTCCGCCGAGGGCAGCTCGGCCGGCTCCGCGACCAGATTGCCGCGGCTCTCGGCCCCGGCCACCGCGTCGTACTGGTGCTCAAGGCCCCGTACGAGCGCGACCAGCTCCTCGTCCCCCTCGGAGATCTGCCGCTCGATCTCCTCCTGCGTCTTGAGGGCATCGTTGCGCAGGGCGTGCGTGGGCCCCGGAAGGACCAGGCCGGTGGCCGCGGTGATGGCCTCCAGCGCGGTGAGCGCCGCGTCCGGATAAGCCGACCGGGCCAGATAGTGCGGCACATGCGCGGCGACGCCGAGCACATCGCGACCCGCCTCGGCGAGCCGGTACTCGATCAGGGATTCGGCGCTGCCGGGCACTTGGGCCTCGTCGAAGAAGCCGCGATGCCCCGGTGTCAGATCGATGCGGTTTCCATGCGGGGTGATGCCGACCGGCCGGGTGTGCGGCACGCCCATCGGGATGCCGTGGAAGTTCACCGCGATCCGTACGTTCAGCCGCTCGACCATCTGGCGCACGGCCGCCGCGAACCGCTCCCACTCCACGTCCGGCTCCGGCCCGGCGAGCAGCAGGAACGGCGCCGCAGTGGCGTCGCGCACCAGATACAGCTCGAGCTTCGGGGTCTCGTACGCGGTCCAGCGGTCGCGCTGGAAGGTGAGCAGGGGGCGCCGGGCCCGGTAGTCGACCAGCCGGTCATGGTCGAAGCGCGCGACGACCTTGCGTGGCAGGCCGTCGAGCAGCCGCTCGACGATCTGGTCCCCCGTCTCGCCGGCGTCGATATAGCCGTCGAAGTGGTACAGCAGCACCAGCCCGGCCGAGTCCCGCGTGGCTATCGCGTCGACCTCCGCCAGCCCGCTCGGTTCCCATGCGTACAACTCCTGCGGATCTTGCACTGTGACCGCTCCTCCTTGTGTCCGTTCCGAAGAACACCGAACGAGGGCGGGGGCATTCCCCGAGCGGGAGCCGCGATGGCCCGGCGGCCGTGAACCGCGTTGCGGAGGGACCCATTTGGGCTAACGGGAGCGGCCCGAACTCGACGTCGGCGCACTTCGCGGGGTTGACGCGGATATGCGGCACGCCTATCTTCGCCAGCCGTCAGCGGTTCATCATGTCATCCGGCGTTCACTGACCAGAACCCAGCGTGTTCACCTCTGGCCACGGCACAGGAAGGCAGCCTCCTATGCACTCCCCCGGCCGCACCCCCACCCGATTACGCACCTTCGTCACCGCCTCCGCCGCCGGGCTGATCGCCGCCGGCGGGCTGATCGCGGCCGGCACGACCGCGCGGGAGGCCCCCGCCGCCACCGCCGTCCCGATCTCCGTGAACGACGCGGACGGGCTCCGGGAGGCCCTCGCCGGGGCCCGGCCCGGCGATACGATCCGGCTCGCCGACGGCAGGTATCGGGGCAGCTTCGAGATCACCGCCTCCGGCACCTCAGGCTCGCGGATCACCCTTACCGGCTCGTCGAAGGCGGTCCTCACCGCGAGCGGCGGCTATGGGCTGCGGCTGAACGGCGCCTCGTACTGGACCGTCAGGGGGATCACGGTCCGCGGCGGCCGGGAGGGCATCAGGATCGACGCCGCCCGGAGCGTGACCGTGGACTCCGTTTCGGTCAGCGTGCGGCGACCCGGGCATGCGTAAGGCCCGCTCCCCAGGGGAGCGGGCCTTACCCATTAGCTGGTGCCGACTAGCGGCAGGTGATCAGCTCTGGCCGCCGGCCAGCTTCTCGCGAAGCGCGGCCAGCGCCTCGTCCGAAGCCAGGGCGCCGGAGTTGTCGGCCGACTCCGAGGAGTACGAACCGCCGCCGCCACCACCGGACGCCTGCCCGCCGGGCGCCGGAGCGGCGCCGCTGCTCGCCTCGGCAGCGGCCTGCTCGTCGGCCTCGCGGGACTTGATGACCTGCGCCTGGTGCTGCTCGAAGCGCTGCTGCGCCTCGGCGTACTGGGTCTCCCACGCCTCCCGCTGGGTCTCGAAGCCCTCGAGCCAGTCGTTGGTCTCGGGGTCGAAGCCCTCGGGGTAGATGTAGTTCCCCTGGTCGTCGTAGGACGCGGCCATGCCGTACAGGGTCGGGTCGAACTCGACCACGGACGGGTCGGCACCGAAGGCCTCGTTGGCCTGCTTCAGCGAGAGGCTGATGCGGCGGCGCTCGAGGTCGATGTCGATGACCTTGACGAAGATCTCGTCGTTGACCTGGACGACCTGCTCCGGGATCTCCACGTGGCGCTCGGCCAGCTCGGAGATGTGGACCAGGCCCTCGATGCCCTCGTCCACGCGGACGAACGCACCGAACGGAACGAGCTTGGTGACCTTACCCGGGACGACCTGACCGATCTGGTGGGTCCGGGCGAACTGCTGCCACGGGTCTTCCTGGGTCGCCTTGAGCGACAGGGAGACGCGCTCGCGGTCCATGTCGACGTCCAGGACCTCGACCGTGACCTCCTGGCCGACCTCGACAACCTCGGAGGGGTGGTCGATGTGCTTCCAGGACAGCTCCGAGACGTGGACGAGACCGTCGACGCCGCCGAGGTCCACGAACGCACCGAAGTTGACGATGGAGGAGACGACGCCGGAGCGCACCTGGCCCTTCTGGAGGGTGGTGAGGAAGGTCTGGCGGACCTCGCTCTGGGTCTGCTCCAGCCAGGCGCGGCGGGACAGGACCACGTTGTTGCGGTTCTTGTCGAGCTCGATGATCTTCGCCTCGAGCTCCTTGCCCACGTAGGGCTGGAGGTCGCGAACGCGGCGCATCTCCACCAGGGAGGCGGGGAGGAAGCCACGGAGGCCGATGTCGAGGATGAGACCACCCTTGACGACCTCGATGACGGTACCGGTGACGATCCCGTCCTCTTCCTTGATCTTCTCGATGGTGCCCCAAGCGCGCTCGTACTGAGCGCGCTTCTTCGAGAGGATCAGCCGGCCTTCCTTGTCCTCCTTCTGGAGGACGAGGGCCTCGATCTCATCGCCGACGGCGACGACCTCATTGGGGTCGACGTCGTGCTTGATCGACAGTTCGCGGGAGGGGATGACGCCTTCGGTCTTGTAACCAATGTCGAGCAGGACCTCGTCCCGGTCGACCTTCACGATGACGCCGTCGACGATGTCGCCGTCGTTGAAGTACTTGATCGTCTCGTCGATCGCGGCGAGGAAGGCTTCCTCGGAACCGATGTCGTTTACCGCCACCTGCGGGGTGGTGCGGGTTGCCTCGGTGCTGCTCGTCATGTGGAAAAGGGCTCCGGTACGGACATGAAGTCGTAGGTACTGCTACGCCGTGGGCCCTTATCGCACTGCCGAAGCCGGACAGCCTAGGAGGCACCGAATCTTTCCGATTTCGAATCATCGAAAAGCTCATGTACCTCGACAACCGAGGGGACATACAACAGATGCGAGTGCGGCCTGCTCGGTCCGAGGCGCACAGGCCCGCAGCGCAACTTGTAGCATACGGGGGCAGCCGGGCATGGTCAATGCACGAAGAGCACACGTGGGGATTAACTCCCCGAACCCGGCAAATTGCATGGTCCGTACTGCGACACGGTCTTCACCGTGCCCCGCAGCCACAGGTCGATACAGAGAGTACGACGACGCGCGCGATGGTCCAAGAACACGAGCCCAGCACCCCTGCGGAGGCGGCCGAGCCGACGGCCACCCGCCGGATCGCGGACGAGGCGGAGAGCAGCCGGGCCAGCCGGGGGTGGTGGGAACGCAACGCGGACGAGTACCAGGAGGAACACGGCGCCTTCCTGGGCGACGACCGGTTCATATGGGGCCCGGAGGGGCTGGACGAGGCGGAGGCCGGGCTGCTGGGCCCGGTGGAGGCGCTCAAGGGGCGCGATGTGCTGGAGGTGGGCGCGGGCGCCGCACAGTGCGCCCGCTGGCTGGCCGCCCAGGGGGCGCGGCCGGTGGCGCTGGACCTCTCCCACCGGCAACTGCGGCACGCGCGGCGGATCGACACGGAGGCCGCCGCCGGGGGCGGCGAGGGGGCCGGGGTCGCGCTGGTGCAGGCCGACGCCACGGCCCTGCCCTTCCGGAACGACTCGTTCGACCTGGCGTGCTCGGCGTACGGGGCGGTGCCGTTCGTGGCCGAGCCGGTCCGGGTGATGCGCGAGGTGCGCCGGGTGCTGCGGCCGGGCGGGCGGTGGGTCTTCTCGGTGACGCATCCGATCCGCTGGGCGTTCCCCGACGAACCGGGGCCCGAGGGGCTGTCCGTCGCCGGCTCCTACTTCGACCGCACGCCCTATGTGGAGCAGGACGAGTCGGGCCGGGCCGTCTACGTGGAGCACCACCGGACGCTGGGCGACCGGGTGCGGGACGTGGTGGCCGGAGGCTTCCGGCTGGTCGACCTGGTCGAGCCGGAGTGGCCCGTATGGAACCACCAGGAGTGGGGCGGCTGGTCCCCCCTGCGGGGGAACCTCGTCCCGGGCACGGCGATCTTCGTATGCGAGCGGGACTGAGCGGAATCGGAGCAGAGGCGTTGACCATTCCTGGGGACCCGCGCGCCGAGGCCCTCGACCGCCTTCCCGTGCGCGAGGCCGTGCCCGCGCTGCTGCGCGCGCTCGAGGACCGCGGGGTCGCCGTGCTGTGCGCGCCTCCGGGGACCGGTAAGACGACGCTCGTGCCACTGGTGCTCGCCGGGCTGGTGGGCGGCGGACCGGTGCGGCGGGTGCTGGTCGCCGAGCCGCGGCGGATCGCGGCACGGGCCGCCGCGCGGCGGATGGCGTGGCTGCTGGGCGAGCGGCCGGGCGGGAAGATCGGCTTCACCGTGCGCGGGGAGCGGCAGGCCGGCCGCGGGACCGTGGTCGAGGTGGTCACCACCGGCGTGCTGCTGCAACGGCTGCAACGCGACCAGGAGCTGCCCGGCGTCGATGTGGTCGTTCTCGACGAATGCCATGAGCGCCATCTGGACGCGGACACGGCCGCCGCCTTCCTGCTGGACGTCCGGGCCGCCCTGCGCCCCGACCTCCGGCTGATCGCCGCCTCGGCGACCACGGACGCGGAGGGCTGGGCGCGGTTGCTCGGCGACGGCGGGACGGACGGCGGGGAAGGGGCGACGGACTGCGGGGACGGTCCTGAGGGGCCCGCGCCGGTCGTCTCGGCGCCGGGAGTGTCCCATCCGGTGGAGGTGGTGTGGGCGCCGCCCGAGCGACCCGTACGGCCGCCGCACGGGATGCGGGTGGACCCCGCCCTGCTGGACCATGTCGCGGCCGTGGTGCGGCGGGCGCTGCGCGAGCGGGAGGGCGATGTGCTGTGCTTCCTGCCGGGCGTGGGCGAGATCGCCCGGGTGGCCGGGAAGCTGGGCGGGCTCGCCGAGGCGGAGGTCCTGCAGGTGCACGGGCGGGCGCCGGCTGCCGTACAGGAGGCGGTGCTGGCCGGTACGGACGGCGGACGGCGGCGGGTGGTGCTGGCCACCTCGGTCGCCGAGTCGAGCCTGACGGTGCCGGGCGTGAGGATCGTCGTGGACTGCGGGCTGGCGCGTGAGCCCCGGATGGACCACGCACGCGGGCTGAGCGCGCTGACGACCGTAAGGGCGTCACGGGCGGCCGCCCGGCAGCGCGCGGGCCGTGCGGGGCGTGAGGCGCCCGGGGTGGTCTACCGCTGCTGGCCGGAGGCGGAGGACGCCCGGCTGCCGCGTTTCCCGTCCCCGGAGATCGCCGGCGCGGACCTTACGGCCTTCGCGCTGCAGACGGCGTGCTGGGGCGATCCGGACGCCTCGGGGCTGGCCCTGCTCGATCCGCCGCCCACCGGGGCGATGACGGCCGCCCGCGAGACGCTGACCGCGATCGGCGCCGTGGACGCCGCCGGACGGGCCACCGAGCGCGGCACCCGGATGGCCCGCCTCGGCCTCCACCCCCGCCTCGCGCGGGCGCTCATCGACGGCGCGAAGGAGGTCGGCGCACGCCGGGCGGCCGAGGTGGTGGCCCTGCTGAGCGAGGAGCCTCCGAGGGAGTACGGCGACGATCTCGCCGCCGCCTGGCGCACCGCCCGCCACGGCGGCGACCCCTACGCCGTCCGCTGGCGCCAGGAGGCCCGGCGGCTCGAACAGGCCCTGACCGGCGCGGGCGACGCGCGGCCCGATGGCGCACGTGGCGCACAGCGGGCGGCGCGCGGCGATGACGCCGTGGCGGGGCTGCTGGCCGCGCTGGCGTTCCCGGAGCGGGTGGCCCGGCGGCGCGGCGATCGGGCGTATCTCATGGCCGCCGGAACGGGCGCGGAACTGGGCGACGGCTCGCGGCTGGGCGGGTCGCCGTGGCTCGCGGTGGCCGTCGCGGACCGGCCGGTCACCTCCGCGTCGGCGCGGGTGCGGCTCGCGGCCGTCACCGACGAGGACACCGCCCGGGCGGCGGCAGCGGCGCTGGCCTCGGAGGGTGCGGAGGTGCGCTGGGCCGAGGGGGACGTCGTGGCGCGCCGGGTGGCCCGGCTCGGCGCGATCGAGCTGGTGTCCCGGCCGCTGGCCAAGCCCGATCCGGAGCTGGTGCGGCAGGCGCTGCTGGAGGGGCTGCGCCGCGAGGGGACGGGGCTGCTGCGCTGGTCGGCGCAGGCCACGGCGGTCCGGCAGCGGATGGCGTTTCTCCATCAGGAGCTGGGCGGGGCCTGGCCGGATGTCTCCGACGCGGCGCTGCTGGACCGCACGGACGACTGGCTCGGGACGGAGCTGGCGCGGGCCCGCGGGCGGGCCGATCTGGGGCGGGTGGACGCGGGACAGGCGCTGGCCCGGCTGATGCCGTGGGCCACGGGTGAGGCCGCGCGGTTCGAGGAGCTGGCGCCGGAGCGGATCGAGGTGCCGAGCGGCTCGCGGGTGCGGGTGGACTACGGCGCGGACCGGCCCGTGCTGGCGGTGAAGCTGCAGGAGCTGTTCGGCTGGCAGGAGGCGCCCCGGATCGCGGGCGGACGGGTGCCGCTGCTGGTGCATCTGCTGTCCCCGGCGGGGCGTCCGGCCGCGGTCACCGCCGATCTGGCGTCGTTCTGGAAGGACGGCTACCGCTCGGTGCGGGCCGAGCTGCGCGGCCGGTATCCCAAGCATCCGTGGCCGGAGGACCCGGCGACGGCCGAGCCGACCCGGCGGACCAACACCCGCCGCTGAGCCGCCGAACGTCAGCCGCTGAATCCCGCCGTACTGCGCCCGCCCAACGCCCGCCCGCTCAGCCCACAGCCGATGCGCCCACCCAACGCCCACCCGCCCAGCCCACAGCCGATGGGGCCGCTCAGCGGGCCGCGCCGGGCATCGCCAGGCCGCGCCGGGCATCGCCAGGCATCGACGGGCCACGTCGGACATCAGCGGGCCGCATCAGACGTCAGTCGGCCCAGTCGCGCAGCCGGCGGGCGGTCTCGCCGAGTCGGAATCCGCTGATCTCCCGTATTTCGCGGACGAGTTTGACCATGCCGCCCGGCGGAGGCGTGATCGGCTCTCCCGACTCCTCCATGTACATCCGCGCGCAGGCCGCGCCGATCGTGGCGTTGTAGTCGGAGAACGGCTCGAGGATCAGTGAGGTGTGCAGAAAGGTCGCGGCGCGGGCGGCGGCCTCCTCGTAATAGGGCTCGCCCGAGAACCGCTCATAGCGGTGGCGTTCGGTTATGCAGTGCAGCGCACCCCAGTCCCGGACCGGGGTGTTCACCGGGGAGACCTCGACCTGGACGTTCAGCACCCAACCGGCGTCGACATACAGGATCACCGCATGCCGTGCGGGAACTCCCGCTCGAACTCGGGCTTGTACTCCAGGGCGAACTTCACCGCGCCCTCGACGAAACGCTGCTTCTGACGCCGCCGGACCACGTCCTCGGTCAGTATGTCGTGCGCCAGGCGCTTGATCGCGACGCCCTTCTCCCTCGCCTCGGCACGCAGCTCGGCCAGCTCCTGCTCGGTGAACTCAATCGTGATGCCAGGCATGGGCGGCATGCTAGCCACGCCTCCGCCCTGATCACTACCGGCTTGGCCACCACGAGCGAATCGCGGGGACGCAGGTTGACGCGGCGATTGACACGGCGATCGACGCGCTGGCCGTGCCGCTCAGCACTCCAGCCTCAGGGCGAACTGCTCCCCCGTCGGGAACAGTTCGTCCACGGGGTGCGGCCCGACCCATATGAGCGCCT
Source organism: Streptomyces violaceusniger Tu 4113 (assembly GCF_000147815.2). Taxonomy (NCBI): domain Bacteria; kingdom Bacillati; phylum Actinomycetota; class Actinomycetes; order Kitasatosporales; family Streptomycetaceae; genus Streptomyces; species Streptomyces violaceusniger. The sequence continues at coordinate 8,090,472 of NC_015957.1, forward strand.
GCTCGAAGGTCATATACGAGCCGTTGTCGACGCACTGGCCGACCACCACCGCATTGCCGCCGCAGCGCCACGCGGCGTAGTTCCACGGGTGGTCGCCCTTCTCGTCCCGCACCACGGTCTCCGGCTCGCCCAGGCGCTCACCGAAAGCGTCCACGGCGGCGCGCCACCGGCCGTCGAAGACGGAGCGGTCGGCGTCGCGGTGGAAGACCCATGCGGGGTCCTCGCAGTGGTACTCGGCGAGCCAGTCGACATTGCCGCTGAGCCCGTCGGCCTGCAACTCCGCGTCGAAGTCGTCCGGCTCGTAGTAGTAGCAGAACGGGATCAGGCATTCGGTGTCCGCGTCATCGGGCCCGCCGAACCACTCCGGGCGGACATAGTGCCCGGTGTTGGTGGCGTGGGAGGACGTGTGGGAGCCGTCGGGCACCCAGCCGAAGCGCTCGGCGGCGGCCGCCGTGGCGCCCGGAGTCCATTCCAGGCGCGCCAATTCGACGATGTGGCCGACGAGTTCGGGCCCGGGGACGCAGCTGTTCACTGGCATGGTCATACGCTACGGCCCGCCACTGACAACGGGGTCGGCGCAGCCGGGGCCGACGGCGGGCGCGCCGCGCGCCCGCGGGCCTCCAGCAGCAGGGCGAGCGCGAGCAGGGCCATGCCGAGGATCAGGAAGCCCCATGGCAGATAGGCCGTGAGCAACAGGACGAGCCGGCGCTGGGACTTCACCATGTCGACCGTGTGCCGGATGTAGTCCTCGCGCATCTTCACATGGCCGCTGAAGACGGTCACCCGGTCGCGGTCGCCCAGCAGCGTGCCGCCGCGCAGCTCCTCCTTGTGGATCTCCTGCCCGTTGACCGGGGCACCGGTGGTGGGCTCGACCCAGAACATCCGCTTGGTGCTGTACCAGCGGGAGGTGCCGGCCTTGCGGACGGTCTCGGGGGTGACGCCCTCGACCGGCATGGTCTTGGGCAGCGCCACCTTGGTCCAGGGGATGGTCTGCTCGAAGTAGTAGACCTTCAGGCCGCGGAAGTTCTGGGTGCCCTTGTAGTGGATGGGGGCGGAGGTGCGGGTCTGGGCGTCGAAGTAGCGGTAGTCGCGCTTCTCGGTGAGGAACGGCCATTTGAACTCGATGCCGTCGCGGCGCACCGCGTCTCCGTCGACGTGTTCCCCGCCCGCGTGCACCGGGTCCTGGGAGTGGGCGTCGAAGACATAGCGTTCGGGGATCTTGGAGACCATCTTGCCGTCGGGCCCGGCCACATACGACAGGGCGTCCCAGACGACGACATCGCGCCCGGTCGCCTTCCCGGTCTTCTCGGCGGCGGGCACATTGCCGCGCAGGGTCTGCACGATGCTGACCTTGGAGACCTTGCGGGGCTGCATGGTGCCGTAGTCGAGCAGGGTGGCCGGGCTGGCCTCCAGGACCGCCGTCTGGTATTCGCTGGGCGGGATCTTGGCCAGCCGGGGATAGGCGTACCAACGCAGCAGCGGCGCGAGTGCGGCGAAGAAGACGGCGAAGGCCAGCAGCACCAGGCTTGCTCTGCGGCGCATGGCGGATGTCCCTCCCTCAGGGGTGCTTGGGGACGGTGGTGAGCAGGGGTTTCGGGGAGGTCTCGCCGCTGGGGGCGCCGATGGCCGTCATCGTGAGGACGATGGCGAGGGCGGCGGCGAGTCCGATCGCGGCGGCGGCGAGGGCGCGCATACGGGCCTCCTCGTGGTCCGGTACGAGGCGCTGCCTGACGGTTCGTCAGGGATGGGGCACCGTAGCAACGGGGGCCGCAGATGAGAACACGAAGGCGGAAAAGCGTCGCGCCGCCCCTGGCCCGGTGGGGGCTCAGGGGCGGCGCGAGGAACCGCGTGATCCGCGGCGCTGCTCGGCTACCGGGCGGCTTACGAGGCGGGGGCCTCGGCCTGGGTGACCGTCAGCTCGATGTCCAGGACGGCGCCGCCCTTGGCGGTGAGGCGGAGCAGGAAGGTGCCCGCGTGGTCATCGGTGAGGATCTTCGGCAGGGTGAGCTGCCCGAGGGCGTTGGTCTTCAGGGCGGTCAGGGTGCGCACCGGCTTGCCCTTGTCGTCCAGGAAGTAGGGCCCCTTGTCGCCCAGCTCGGGGTCCTTCGCCGAGGTGATCATGGTGGCGGTCACCGGTACGTCCGCCGTGGCCTTGCCCTTGCTGGTGGCCGTGACGGTGAGCGCGTCGGCGAAGGAGGCGCCGGTCTGGGCCGTGAGCTCCTTGTCGCCGAGGCGGGCCAGCGCATCGGCCTGCGGTACGGGACGGGCCTTGACGGTCGCGGCGAACTCGACCGGGGCGGCCTCCCGCCCCACGGCCGTGGCGCGCACGGTGAAGGTGCCGGTCTTCTCACCCGCGAGCAGCTTCGGCGCGGTGGCGGTGCCATCGCTGCCGGTCAGCATGGTGGCGGACGTGACGAGGCCGATGAAGCGCGCGTCGGTCTCGCCGAGGATCTCGTACCTCACCCGCGCACCGGCCACCGGCTTGCCCGCGGCGTCCACGGCCTTGACGCGCGGCGACTGGGCGAATCCGGTGCCCGCGGTGGCGGACAGCTCCTTCGCGCCGATGGTGGTGAGCTTGCTGGTGCCGCTCGGGGTGGACGGCGGAGTGGTCGGGGGCTTGGGGGTCGGGGTCCCGGTGCCGGGGGTCCCGCCGTGCTCGCCGGCCGGAGGGGTCGGGATGGAGGTGTCGGGCTCGTCGTCCGGCTTGGGCAGGGTGTGGGCGGGCTCCTGTCCCTTCCCGGTGTCCTTGCCCTCGTCGCCCTTCCCCGAGCCCTTGCCCTTGTCGCCCGAGCCCGAGCCGCCGGAGCCGTTCCCCGAGGGGAGTACACCGGTGCCGTCGGGGACCTCGTGGGTGCCGCGCTTGTAGTACTCCAGCCACGACAGGACGGTGTTCAGATACTCCTGCGAGTGGTTGTAGCCGAGGATCGCGCGGTCCAGATCGGCCTTGACGGACAGATCGCGGCCGTCCGCGCAGAGGTAGTTGCCCGCGGCAAGGGCGGCGTCATAGACGTTGTTGGGATCCTTCTCGCCGTCACCATTGCCGTCCCGCCCCCAGTTGGCCCAGGTGGACGGGATGAACTGCATGGGGCCGACCGCGCGGTCATGCGTACTGTCGCCGTCGTAGGCACCGCCGTCGGTGTCCTTGATCAGGGCGAAGCCGTCGCCGTTGAGGACCGGGCCGAGGATGGGCGAGACGGTGGTGCCGTCGGCCTCCACATTGCCGCCGCGTGCCTGGCCGGACTCGACCTTGCCGATCGCGGCGAGCAGCTCCCAGGGCAGATTGCAGCCGGGGTTGGACTCCTGCAGGGCCGCTTCCGCCTTCTTGTAGGCGTCCAGCACGCTTGCGGGTATCCCCGCCTCGGCCTTGGTGCTGCCATTTGCGGGGAGCCCGGGCAGATCGATCGAGGAGCCCGGCTTGTCGGGGGTGACCAGCGGCGGCAGATCGGTGTGGTACGACGAACCACCGTCAATGGGGGTGTCGTCGGGCGCCGGTGCCTCCCCCGCCCGCTGCTCCCGGTTCCGGTCGCCCTGGTCGGAGTGGGCGAACCCGGGTGCCTGGGACGCGGTGAGGGCGGCCATCGCGGCGGCCGCCACCGCCGTCGTGGCGGCCCCCTTGCGCAGTCGTCGGCCGATAAGCGGTGCCATCCGTGTGTCCCTCCCGTCGAACACAGTGCGCTCCCCCGGCGCGTCAACTCTGGTGACACTACGACAACTTATGGCCCGCAGCTACCGGTGCAAACGCCACATCAGTGGAACCCTCAGTGAGCCGCCGATTCCCAGTCCGACCCGGATCCTACCGATACGTCCAGCGGAGCGCTCAGACCGAAGGCGCCCGTCATCTCCCGGCGGACCAGCTCCTCGACCCGCTCCCGCTCACCGGGCGCGATCTCCAGCACGATTTCGTCGTGGACCTGCAACAGCATCCGCGACGAGAGTTTCTCCCCCGTCAACGCCGCGTCCACCTTGAGCATCGCGATCTTCACGATATCGGCGGCGGTGCCCTGGATCGGGGCGTTGAGCGCCATCCGCTCGGCCATCTCGCGGCGCTGGCGGTTGTCGCTGGTGAGGTCCGGGAGATAGCGGCGACGGCCGAGCATGGTCTCCGTATAGCCGGTGGCGCGCGCCTCCTCGACGACCCGCTGCAGATAGTCGCGCACCCCGCCGAACCGCTCGAAGAAGTTCTCCATCAGCTTGCGGGCCTCATCGGGGGTGATGCCGAGCTGCTGGGAGAGACCGAACGCCGAAAGGCCGTACGCCAGCCCGTAGGACATGGCCTTGATCTTGCGGCGCATCTCCGGGTCGACCGCCGACTTGTCGACGGAGAAGACCTGGGAGGCGACGGTGGTGTGCAGGTCCTCACCGGAGGTGAACGCCTCGATCAGGCCCTCGTCCTCGGAGAGATGGGCCATGACGCGCAGCTCGATCTGGCTGTAGTCGGCGGTCATCAGCGACTCGAAGCCGTCGCCGACGACGAAGCCGCGCCGGATCGCCCGGCCCTCGTCCGTGCGCACCGGGATGTTCTGCAGATTGGGGTCGGTGGAGGAGAGCCGGCCGGTGGCCGCCACGGTCTGGTTGAAGGTGGTGTGGATGCGGCTGCCGGGGGCGATGGTCTTGATCAGGCCCTCGACGGTGGAGCGCAGCCGCGCCTGCTCCCGGTGGCGCAGCATGATCACCGGGAGTTCGTGGTCGGTCTGCCCGGCGAGCCATGCCAGCGCGTCGGCGTCCGTGGTGTACCCGGTCTTGGTCTTCTTGGTCTTGGGCAGGCCCAGCTCGCCGAAGAGCACCTCCTGGAGCTGCTTGGGCGAGCCGAGGTTGAACTCATGGCCCACCGCGGCGTGCGCCTCCTGCACGGCGTGCTGCACGGCGGCCGCGAACTGCTGCTCCATGCGCTCCAGCCAGCCGCGGTCGGCGGCGATGCCCGACCGCTCCATCCGGGCCAGCAGCTCGGAGACGGGCAGCTCCATGTCGTGCAGCAGCCCGGCCGCGCCCACGTCCTTCAGCCGGCCGCCGAACGCCTCGCCCAGGTCCAGGATCGTCCGCGCCTTGATCATCAAGGCGTCCCGCTCGGCCTCGTCATCGGCGCCGAAGGCAAGCTGGCCGCTGTCGGCGGCGACCGCCGGGGACAGCTCACGGCCCAGGTACTCCACCGACAGGGCGTCCAGCTCGAAGGAACGGCGGCCGGGCTTGACCAGATAGGCAGCGAGGGCGGTGTCCATGGTGACGCCCGCGACGGACCAGCCGTGCTCGGCGAAGACCCGCATGATGCCCTTGGCGTTGTGCAGCACCTTGGGGCGGTCCGGGTCCGCGATCCATTCGGCGAACGTCCGCTCGTCGGCCTCGTCCAACTGCGAGGGGTCGAAGAACGCGGCGGGGCCGGAGCCGGTGGCCAGCGCGATCTCGCTGACGCTGCCGCTGCCCAGCGCCCAGGTGTCGACGGTGGCCAGGCCCAGCGGGGCGTCGCGGTGGCTCTCCAGCCAGGGGGCGAGCTCGCCCGCGCCCAGCGCCACTCCGTCGACCGCGATACCCGGCTCCGCGGCCGCGGGCTCGTCCGCCGCCGCGCCCGGGTCGACGGCCATGATCCGGTCGCGGAAGTTCTGGTGGCGGAACTCCAGCGCGTCCAGGATCACCGAGAGCGCCTCCCGGTCGTACGGAGTGCGCCCCAGCCCCTCGGGGCCGGCGGCCAGCTCCACATCCCGCACCAGCTCGGTGAGCTGGCGGTTGAGCTTGACGGACTCCAGGTGGTCGCGGAGCTTCTCGCCGACCTTCCCCTTGACCTCGTCGGCCCGCTCCACCAGCTCCTTGAAGGAGCCGAATTGATTGATCCACTTCGCCGCGGTCTTCTCGCCGACGCCCGGGATGCCGGGGAGGTTGTCCGACGGGTCGCCGCGCAGGGCCGCGAAGTCGGGGTACTGGGACGGGGTGAGGCCGTACTTCTCCTGCACCTTCCCGGGGGTGAACCGGGTCAGCTCGGAGACGCCCTTGGTGGGGTAGAGCACCGTGACATGGTCGGTGACGAGCTGGAACGAATCCCGGTCGCCGGTGACGATCAGCACGTCGAAGCCCTGCTCCTCGGCCTGGGTGGCGAGGGTGGCGATCACGTCGTCGGCCTCGAAGCCGTCCACCGCGAAGCGCGTGATGTTCATGGCGTCGAGCAGCTCGCCGATCAGCTCGACCTGGCCCTTGAACTCGTCCGGGGACGCGGAGCGGTTCGCCTTGTACTCCGTGAACTGCTCGGAGCGCCAGGTCTTGCGCGAGACGTCGAACGCCACGGCGAGGTGCGTGGGCTGCTCATCACGGAGCGTGTTCGCCAGCATCGAGGTGAAGCCGTAGATCGCGTTGGTGGTCTGGCCGGTGGTCGTGTTGAAGTTCTCCGCCGGCAGCGCGAAGAACGCCCGGTATGCCAGGGAATGCCCGTCCAGCAGGAGCAGGCGGGGACGGTCCTCCCCCGTGCGGTCGGGAGCGGGCGCTGCGGTCTTCTTCGATGCTTTCTCTGCCACGCCCCCGATCCTGCCACGGCCCACCGACAATGCCTCCCGCCCCCGGCCACGGACCGGCCCGCACCGGGCCACCGGACCGGACCGCCCCCGGCCACCCGGACCGGACCTGGCACAAGATCGGACCGGGCCGCGTACAAGATCGGGCCATCGCACAGCCGGACCGGGCCGCCGCCCCGGCTGTCATAGGCCCGTGACAGGATTTGACCCACAGGTCCACGCACAGGTCCCGCAACGCTCGAGCCCAAGGGGAGCGACGATGGCAGCCAAGCCGCCCGCAGGCGATCCGATCCAGGACGCGCCCGAGGTCACACCCCCGCAACATGCCGCGGCCGGGCTGCCGGCCGTGGGGCATTCACTGCGCATAGCCCAGCAGCAGATGGGGGTGCGCCGCACCGCGCTCACGCTCCTGCGCGTCAACCAGAAGAAGGGCTTCGACTGCCCCGGCTGCGCCTGGCCCGAGCCCGACAAGCGCCACGCGGCCGAGTTCTGTGAGAACGGGGCGAAGGCCGTCGCCGAGGAGGCCACCCTTCGCCGGGTCACCCCCGACTTCTTCGCCGCCCACCCGGTGGCCGACCTCGCCACCCGCAGCGGCTACTGGCTCGGCCAGCAGGGCCGGCTCACCCAGCCCATGTATCTGGACGAGGGCGCCGAGCGGTACGAGCCGGTGTCCTGGGACCGCGCCTTCGACATCATCGGCGACGAGCTGACCGCGCTCGACTCCCCCGACGAGGCGGTCTTCTACACCTCGGGCCGCACCAGCAACGAGGCGGCCTTCCTCTACCAGCTCTTCGCCCGCGAATTCGGCACCAACAACCTGCCCGACTGCTCCAACATGTGCCATGAGTCCTCCGGCTCGGCGCTCACCGAAACCCTCGGCGTCGGCAAGGGCAGCGTGCTGCTCGAGGACCTCTACCAGGCCGACCTGATCATCGTGGCCGGGCAGAACCCGGGCACCAACCACCCGCGCATGCTCTCCGCCCTGGAGAAGGCGAAGGCCAACGGCGCGAAGATCATCTCCATCAACCCGCTGCCCGAGGCCGGGCTGGAGCGGTTCAAGAACCCGCAGAACGCGCGCGGCCTCTCCGGCGTCGGCACCGCGCTCACCGATCTCTTCCTGCAGATCCGGCTCGGCGGCGACCAGGCCCTCTTCCGCCTCCTCAACAAGCTCATCCTGGAGACCGAGGGAGCCACCGACGAGGAGTTCATCGGCGAGCACACCCACGGCTTCGAGGACTTCGCCAAGGCCGCCCGCGACGCCGACTGGGACGAGACGCTGCGCGCCACCGGCCTCGACCGCGCCGACATCGACAGCGCGCTGCGCATGGTCCTCGACTCCAAGCGCACCATCGTGTGCTGGGCGATGGGCCTGACCCAGCACAAGCACTCGGTGCCCACCATCCGGGAGGTCGTCAACTTCCTCCTGCTGCGCGGCAACGTCGGCCGCCCCGGCGCCGGGGTCTGCCCGGTGCGCGGCCACAGCAATGTGCAGGGCGACCGCACCATGGGCATTTTCGAGCGCCCCGCCCCGGCCTTCCTCGACGCCCTGGAGCGCGAGTTCGGCTTCGCCCCGCCCCGTGAGCACGGCTTCGACGTCGTGCGGGCCATCCGCGCCCTGCGCGACGGCCAGGCGAAGGTCTTCTTCGCCATGGGCGGCAATTTCGTGGCGGCCTCCCCCGACACCGAGGTCACCGAGGGCGCGATGCGCGCCGCGCGGCTGACCGTCCATGTCTCCACCAAGCTCAACCGCTCCCATGTGGTCACCGGGGCGCGGGCGCTGATCCTGCCCACCCTCGGCCGCACCGAGGCCGATCTGCAGGGCGGCGGCCCGCAGTTCGTCACCGTCGAGGACTCCATGGGCATGGTGCACGCCTCCCGTGGGCGCCTGGAGCCCGCGAGTTCCCATCTGCTCTCCGAACCGGCCATCGTCTGCCGGCTGGCCCGCCGGGTGCTCGGCCCCGAAAGCCACACCCCCTGGGAGGAGTTCGAGAAGGACTACGCGCGGATCCGCGACCGCATCGCCGCCGTCATCCCCGGCTTCGAGGACTTCAACACCCGGGTGAGCGACCCCTCCGGTTTCGCCCTGCCGCACGCCCCGCGCGACAGCCGCAGCTTCCCCACCACCACCGGTAAGGCCAACTTCACCGCGGCCCCCGTCGAGTACCCCACGGCGCCCGAGGGCCGGCTGCTGCTGCAGACCCTCCGCTCCCACGACCAGTACAACACCACCATCTACGGCCTGGACGACCGCTACCGCGGCATCAAGAACGGCCGCCGGGTGGTGCTGGTGCACCCCGAGGACGCCCAGGAGCTCGGGCTGGCCGACGGGAGCTACGCCGACCTGGTCAGCGAGTGGACGGACGGCACCGAGCGGCGCGCCACCGGCTTCCGCGTGATCCACTACCCGACCGCGCGCGGCTGCGCCGCCTCGTACTACCCGGAGACCAACGTCCTGGTGCCGCTGGACGCCACCGCCGACACCAGCAACACCCCGGCGAGCAAGTCCGTGGTGGTCCGCCTGGAACAGACACCCCCGGCCTAAGCGTTTGCTCAGTGGCCTGGTAAGAAGGTGGCCACCACAAGCAACCGAACGGAGCCGGTCCGATGGGCGAGCAGACCAGCGTGAAGTTCCCGCAGGAGGTACTCGACGAGTACGCGGCGCTCGGCGTGGATCTTCACGCGCTGTTCTCCGCCGGGCACCTGGGCACCCGCATGGGCGTGCAGATCCTGGAAGCCTCCGCGGACCGCGTCGTGGCCACCATGCCCGTGGAGGGCAACACCCAGCCGTACGGCCTGCTGCACGGCGGGGCCTCCGCCGTGCTGGCCGAAACTCTCGGTTCGGTCGGCTCGATGCTCCACGGCGGCAGCGGGCGGATCGCGGTCGGCGTCGACCTCAACTGCACCCACCACCGCGGAGTGCGCTCCGGCCTGGTCACCGGCGTCGCCACCCCCGTCCACCGGGGCCGCTCCACCGCCACCTACGAGATCGTCATCAGCGATGAGCAGGACCGGCGGGTGTGCACCGCCCGCCTCACCTGCCTGCTGCGCGAGGTCGACGAGGCCGGTCAGGCCAAGACGGTCGCCGAGGTCACCGAGGCCAAGGAGCGCGGCGAAGCGTGACGCCAGGCGAGCCGGACGCCGGGGCAACGCCCGGCGGACCGGACGCCCCCGGGCGGCGTCCGGTGCCCCGCCTCCGGCTCCGGCCGGTCCGGCCCTCGCGGTGACAGCCGGTCCGGCCCTCGCCGTAACGGCCGGCGTCATCGCCGTTGTCCCCCCGCGAGGCCGGGTCTAGCGTGGCCCTCCATGGGGGCAACGACCCGGGCGGGTTCCTGGCCCGCCACCGCCCGTGGCTGCGCTCTCGCACTCGCCGTGACACTGACCGGATGCGGCGGATCCGGTTCCGGCGATTCCGGCGGCTCTCACGGCTCGGGTGCCAGCTCCCCGTCCGCGTCCGCCCCCGGCCCCAACAGCCCCACGTCACAGGCGCCTTCGCCGGTACGGCTGTGCGCCGATCTCATCTCGTACTGGGCCGAACAGGACCTCGCGGGCAGCCGCTGGGCCGGGCTCGACTGGGCGCAGAAGGGGCTCTCCAACCAGCAGTACGAGATCTACGACGACATCGTCCACGCCGCGCGCGCCGAGCGGCGGCGGCATGGCACCCCGGCCGCCAAAGCGCTGATCAAGCGCCTGGCCGAGCGCCGCTGCGCGGCCGCGAACGGCGCCACCCACAGCTCCGGGAACTGGCGCCCACCGACCTGAGCCACACGCGTCCGGCAGCCCCGCCACGGCGCCGGACCGACGCCGACAGTCGTAACACTCCGTAACACCGACGCAATATGAGATCGCATTTTCGCCACCCGCGACGCCCCTGAACTCGATCTTTCTCCGCTCGTCCGCACACGGCCGTTCGCGCATCGTTCGCCAGTCCCCCGCACTCCTTAGCGGAACTGCAGCTTCTCAGGATCCGGACCTAATGGTTGGATCAGATTCGCCCCGTTCGTCCCTTACGTTCCGCTACACGGACATCCCGGGGTGACGCGCGTCATAACAAGACAGTCACATCATCGTCTAGACCTCTGCCCCAGGTCGCGCCACGCGCTTAGAGTCACAGTCAGTCACGGCCCCGTGGGGGTGTACGCCGCACCCGCACGGCCATTCCAGGTTCATCCGGCGAGGACACGGCACCCCATGAACCCGGGGTGCCGGGCCAGCGAAAGGATTCCTCGTGCGACACCGTTCCTTGCTCATCATGACGACCGCGATCACCGCGGGCGCCCTCACGCTCAGCGCCTGCGGGTCGCGGGACAGCAAAAACGACAGTGGCGGCAAGGACAGCAAGACGACCGTGGTCATCGGTGTCGACGCCCCGCTCACCGGCTCGCTGTCCGCTCTCGGCCAGGGCATCAAGAACTCCGTCGACCTCGCGGCGAAGATAGCCAACAAGAATAACGAGGTCGACGGGGTCACCTTCAAGGTCAAGTCCTTCGACGACCAGGCCGTGCCCTCCTCCGGCAAGGCGAACGCGACCTCGATGGTCGACGACGAGGACATCCTCGGCGCGGTCGGGCCGCTCAACTCGGGCGTCGCCCAGTCCATGCAGGGCGTCTTCGACCGGGCCGACCTCGCCCAGGTCTCCCCCGCGAACACCAACCCGGCCCTCAGCCAGGGCGACGACTGGGCCTCGGGCAAGAAGTCGCGTCCCTTCAAGACCTACTTCCGCACCGCGACCACCGACATCATCCAGGGCCGCTTCGCCGCGCAGTACTACTACAAGGACGCCAAGAAGCGGAAGGTGTTCGTCGTCGACGACAAGCAGGCGTACGGCAACGGCCTCGCCACCATCTTCGCCGAGGAGTTCAAGCGCCTCGGCGGCAAGGTCGTCGGCCGGGACCACCTGACCGTCAAGGAGACCGACTTCTCCGGCATCTCCAACAAGGTCAAGTCCACCGGCGCCGACTCCGTCTACTTCGGCGGCCAGTACCCCGAGGGCGGTCTGCTGTCCGACCAGGTCAAGCAGGCCGGCGCGCAGGTCCCGATCATGGGCGGCGACGGCATCTACGACCCCGCCTTCATCAAGGCGTCGGGCACCAACAACGACGGCGACCTCGCCACCTCCGTCGGCTACCCGGTCGAGCAGCTCGACTCCGCCAAGACCTTCGTGAAGAACTACGGGGACCAGCACTACAAGGACCCGTACGCGGCCTACGGCGGCTACTCCTACGACGCCGGCTGGGCCATCGTCCAGGCCGTCAAGGCCGTCGTCGCGGACAACGACGGCAAGCTCCCGGACAACGCCCGCGCCAAGGTCACCGAGGCGCTCGGCAAGGTCTCCTTCGACGGCGTCACCGGCAAGGTCTCCTTCGACCAGTACGGCGACACCACCAACAAGCAGCTGACCGTCTACGAGGTCACCAAGGGCGCCTGGAAGTCCGTGAAGAGCGAGACCTTCAAGGACTGACCCCCGGCAGCGATCCGCACACCCACGAAACGAATCCGCGCGAGGGCGTACACCATCGCCCTCGCGCGGCGTCATATCCGACACGCTCATCGGAGGCCCTGCGGTGCACGAACTGCCGCAAACGCTGGTCAACGGCCTGACCCTTGGCGCCCTCTACGGCTTGATCGCCATCGGGTACACCATGGTCTACGGCATCGTCCAGCTCATCAACTTCGCCCACGGCGAGATCTTCATGATCGGGGGCTTCGGGGCCCTCACCATCTACATCTGGCTGCCCAGCGGCACCGCGCTCTCCCTCGCCCTGCCCCTCATGCTGATCGGCGGCGTCATCGCCTCGGTCGCCATCGCCACCGCGGCGGAACGCTTCGCCTACCGGCCCCTGCGCGGCGGCCCCCGGCTCGCCCCCCTGATCACCGCGATCGGCCTGTCCATCGCGCTGCAGCAGGCCGTCTGGGCCTTCTACCCCGACGCCAAGAAGCCCCGCAGCTTCCCGCAGTTCGAAGGCTCCTCGTTCGAGATCTTCAGCGATCTCCACATCCAGCGCGGCGACGCCTTCCTCCTCATAGCCGCCCCGGTGTGCATGCTCGCCCTCGGGCTGTTCGTCTCCAAGAGCCGCGCCGGCCGCGCCATGCAGGCCACCGCACAGGACCCCGACACCGCCAAGCTCATGGGCATCAACACCGACCGCATCATCGTGATGGCCTTCGCCATCGGCGGTGCGTTCGCCGCCGTCGCCGCCCTCTCCCACGGGCTCAAGTACGGCCAGATCAACTTCGAGATGGGCTTCATCGCCGGCCTCAAGGCGTTCACCGCCGCCGTGCTCGGCGGCATCGGCAACATCTACGGCGCCATGCTCGGCGGCGTCGTCCTCGGCATCGTCGAGGCCCTGGCCATCAAGTACATCCAGGACATCCCCGGGATGGACCAACTCGGCGGCGGCGCCTGGAAGGACGTATGGGCCTTCACCCTGCTCATCGTCGTCCTGCTGGTCAGGCCACAGGGCCTGCTCGGCGAACGCGTCGCGGACCGGGCGTGAGGGAGTGAACCGATGACCACCGACAAGACCCAGCCCACCCCCGTGAACGACGCCGAGCCCCGCGCCACCGCGCCGCGCACCACCCTGCTCCGCGTCCTCACCGCGGCCGGCGGCGCCGCCGCCGTCGTCTCGACCTTCCTCGCCTGGACCTGGACCGCCGAATTCCCCGGCGATCTGACCGTCTACGGCTACCCGGGCGGACTGCAGCTCCTCACCCTCGTCCTCGGCATCGCCACCGCCGTCTTCGCGCTGGCCGCCCTCGACCTGAAGGGCCTGCGCTGGCTCACCCCCAGCGGCTCCACCCAAGCCCTGCGGATGCTGGCCCTCGGCACCTTCGCCATCACCTGGTTCACCGTCATCGCCATCGCCGTGGATCTGGACGGCCTGGTCAACCTCGAACCCGGCGGCTGGATCGCCGCGGTGGTGACCGCCGCCCCCGTGGCCACCACCTTCCTGCTCCCGGACGACACCCGCCCCCTGTGCCGCCCCAAGGAGCTGCCCTCCTGGGCCGACATCCTGATCATCGCGGGCGTCTTCGCCCTCGGCCTCTACGTGGTCAATTACGGCATCCAGACCGACGCCGACCACCCCGAGCCGTTCATCGGCTACCTCATCGCCGTCGCGTTCGCCGCCGTCGCCCTCGTCAAGGCCGGGCTCGTCAACCGGGTCAGCGAGCTCACCAGCGCCTACCGCTCCACCACCCTGGTCGCGGCGCTGATCACCGCGATCGTCTTCCCCTTCTTCCAGGACAAGTCCAGCTTCACCGAACTCGGCGTCAACATCGCGATCTTCGCGACCGTCGCCCTCGGCCTGAACATCGTCGTCGGCCTCGCGGGCCTCCTCGACCTCGGGTACGTCGCCTTCCTCGGCGTCGGCGCCTACACCGCCGCCCTGGTCTCCGGATCCACCGCCTCGACCCTCGACGTCAGGTTCCCCTTCTGGGCCGCCGTGATCGCCGGAGGCGCGGTCTCCCTGATCTTCGGCGTCATCATCGGCGCCCCCACCCTGCGGCTGCGCGGCGACTACCTCGCCATCGTCACCCTCGGCTTCGGAGAGATCTTCCGTCTCGCCATGCTGAACCTCGACGGCACCTCAGGACCCTCCGTCACCAACGGCCCCGACGGCATCCCCAACATCCCGCCGCTGGAAATCTTCGGGTTCAACTTCAACGACGACCACAGCATCGCCGGGCTCAGCCTCGACTCCAACGGCAACTACTACCTGCTGATGCTGCTGGTCACCATCGTCGTCGTGCTGATCTTCAGCCGCGCGGGCAACTCCCGCATCGGCCGCGCCTGGGTCGCCATCCGCGAGGACGAGACCGCCGCCACCGCCATGGGCATCAACGGATTCCGGGTCAAGCTCGTCGCCTTCGCGCTCGGCGCCACCCTCGCCGGAGTCGCCGGCGCCGTATGGGCCCACTTCCAGTCCACCGTCGTCCCCGAGCAGTACGTCTTCGCCGGCCCCGTCCCGCCCAACTCCACCTTCCTGGTCGCCGCCGTCATCCTCGGCGGCATGGGCACCATCGGCGGCCCGCTGCTCGGCGCCACCCTGCTCTACCTGATCCCCAAGAAGCTGGAATTCCTCCAGGACTACCAGCTCCTCGCCTTCGGTATCGCGCTCATCCTGCTGATGCGCTTCCGCCCCGAAGGGATCGTCCCGAACCGGCGGCAGCAGCTCGAATACCACGAGACCGGCCAGCTCGACGTCCCCGGCGCGACCGGACTCAAGGACGGTGCCGTCGGCGTCACCAAGGCGGAGGCATGACACAGATGACCACCACCACGACCTCCCCCGTACTCACCGCCACCGGCGTCACCATGCGCTTCGGCGGGCTCACGGCCGTACAATCCGTCGACCTCGACGTCCACCCCGGCGAGATCGTCGGCCTCATCGGCCCCAACGGCGCGGGCAAGACCACCTTCTTCAACTGCCTCACCGGCCTCTACATCCCCACCGAGGGCAGCGTCGCCTACCGGGGCACCGTCCTGCCGCCCAAGCCCCACCTCGTCACCCAGGCAGGCATCGCCCGCACCTTCCAGAACATCCGGCTCTTCGCCAACATGACGGTCCTCGAGAACGTCCTCGTCGGCCGCCACACCCGCACCAAGGAGGGCCTGTGGTCGGCCCTCCTGCGCGGCCCTGGCTTCAAACGCGCCGAGGCCGCCTCCAAAGCCCGCGCCATGGAACTCCTGGAGTTCACCGGCCTCGCCGACAAGGCCGACCACCTCTCCCGCAACCTCCCCTACGGCGAACAGCGCAAGCTGGAGATCGCCCGCGCCCTCGCCAGCGACCCCGGACTGCTGCTCCTCGACGAGCCCACCGCCGGAATGAACCCCCAGGAGACCCGCGCCACCGAGGAACTGGTCTTCGCCATCCGGGACCTGGGCACCGCCGTACTCGTCATCGAGCACGACATGCGCTTCATCTTCAACCTCTGCGACCGGGTCGCCGTCCTCGTCCAGGGCCAGAAGCTCGTCGAGGGCACCTCGGAGGTCGTCCAGAGCGACGAGCGCGTCATCGCCGCCTACCTCGGCACCCCCTTCGAAGGCGCACCCGGCGCCGAGGAGGCCGCCGAGGTCGAGGCCGCGGAGGCCGGAGCCACCACCGGCGCCACGACCGGCGCCCCGCAGGACGAGACCCAGCGGGGCACCACAGCACGTACGGAGGACGGACAGTGACCGCACTGCTCGAGGTCGAGGACCTGCGCGTCGCCTACGGCAAGATCGAGGCCGTCAAGGGCATCTCGTTCAGCGTCGAGGCCGGCCAGGTCGTCACCCTCATCGGTACCAACGGCGCGGGCAAGACCACCACGCTGCGCACCCTGTCCGGCCTGCTCGAGCCCCTCGGCGGGGAGATCCGCTTCGACGGCCAACCGCTGAAGGGCGTCCCCGCACACAAGATCGTCGCCCTGGGGCTGGCCCACTCGCCCGAGGGACGGCATATCTTCCCGCGGCTGTCGATCGCCGAGAACCTCCAGCTCGGAGCGTTTCTCCGGAAGGACGCGGACGGCATAGCCGCCGACATCCGCCACGCGTACGACCTCTTCCCCATCCTCGGCGAACGCCGCGCCCAGGCGGCCGGCACCCTCTCCGGCGGTGAGCAGCAGATGCTCGCGATGGGGCGGGCCCTGATGTCCCGCCCCAAGCTGCTGATGCTCGACGAGCCCTCGATGGGCCTCTCGCCGATCATGATGCAGAAGATCATGCACACCATCGCCGAGCTCAAGTCCCAGGGCACGACGATCCTGCTGGTCGAACAGAACGCCCAGGCGGCCCTGTCACTGGCCGACCAGGGCCATGTGATGGAGATCGGCAAGATCGTGCTGTCGGGGACGGGGGATGCGCTGCTGCACGACGAGTCGGTGCGCAAGGCATACCTCGGCGAGGACTGAGCACCGAGGACTGCCGAAAAACGGGAAGTGGGCCTGTACCGCCGCACGTCGGCGGTACAGGCCCACTTCCCTTCCGCTCGTCCCCTATTACTCCTTGGCCTTCTTCTCCGCCGCGTCCTCGATAACGGCCTCGGCCACCTGCTGCATCGACAGCCGGCGGTCCATCGAGGTCTTCTGGATCCAGCGGAAGGCGGCAGGCTCGGTCAACCCGTACTGCGTCTGCAGAATGCTCTTGGCCCGGTCGACCAGCTTGCGCGTCTCCAGCCGCTGGGAGAGGTCGGCGACCTCCTGCTCCAGGGTCTTCAGCTCGGTGAAGCGGGAGACGGCCATCTCGATGGCCGGGACCACATCGCTCTTGCTGAACGGCTTCACGAGATACGCCATCGCCCCGGCGTCCCGGGCCCGCTCGACCAGCTCACGCTGGGAGAACGCGGTCAGCATCAGGACGGGGGCGATACGGTCGGCCGCGATCCGCTCGGCGGCGGAGATGCCGTCGAGAACCGGCATCTTGACATCGAGGATGACGAGGTCGGGGCGGTGCTCCTGGGCGAGCGCGACAGCCGTCTCACCATCGCCCGCCTCGCCGACGACGGAGTACCCCTCCTCCTCGAGCATCTCCTTCAGGTCGAGGCGGATGAGCGCCTCGTCCTCGGCGATGACGACGCGGGTTGTCAGCGGTGGGACGTGCGACTGCGCGTCGGGGGCGTCAGCGGTGCTCACTGTGCTCCTCGGTTTCCTGGCAGGTGGGCACCACGAGCCTACCTAGCTGCGGTAAGGTGGACGCGCAGCGGGTCATTGGTGACCTTCGAAACTGCAAGCCCCGGTAGCCCAATTGGCAGCAGGCAATGGATTCAAAACCCATACAGTGTCGGTTCGAGTCCGACCCGGGGCACTTTTCCATCGATTCCAAGGTCACAAGAGAATCGGTCTTCTTCACTCGATGAAGTGAACAATGCTTCGAGCGCTCACACGGTGGCCGCTTAACGGCCAAGCTCGCATTCGTGTACGACCTCGAAACGCGTGAGCGCACACTCGCTCTCGTCTGCCAGGGCCGAAGTCTGAATTCCGTGAGCAAGCAGACCGGGATATCACGGTCCGCCATCCGCGAATGGCAGGTCGGGCCACAACCCGCCCGCACCGTGGCCCACTGCTCAAGATGTGCCCCCGAGCCCCGACCGCCAGAGGACACCTGCGCCTACGCATATCTGCTCGGGCTCTATCTCGGCGACGGCTGCGTCAGCCGTCTGCCGAACGGCTCGTACTTCCTGCGCATCGCATGCGCGGATGCCTGGCCGGGCCTCATCGACGCCTGTGCGGCAGCGATGCGCGCGGTACGCCCATACAACCGGGTCTACCGCGTCCAGCGACAGGGGTGCGTCGCGGTGACCGGCTACAGCAAACACTGGCTCTGCCTGCTTCCCCAGCACGGTCCCGGAAAGAAGCACGACCGCACCATCGCCCTCGATGCCTGGCAGCAGCAGATCGTGGACAGCCACCCTTGGCACTTCATCTGTGGACTGTTCCACTCGGACGGCTGTCGGATCACCAACTGGACCACCAAGATCATCGCGAGCGAACGCAAGCGCTACGAATACCCCCGGTACTTCTTCACCAACAAGTCCGACGACATCCGCAAGCCTGCTCCGACACCCTCACCAAGGTCGGCGTCGAGTGGACCACGCTCGCGCGCGGGAGCGATCCGTTCAACATCTCCGTCGCCCGCCGTGCCTCCGTCGCCCTCATGGACAAGCACGTCGGGCCGAAGTACTGAGCTCAGCACCTCGGCCCCGGGGAGCGAGGGTCGGCTACCGCAGGTCGTCCGTGCCGATGTGGTGGACGCGGACCAGGTTGGTGGAGCCGGAGACGCCGGGCGGGGAGCCGGCGGTGATGATGACGAGGTCGCCCTTGCGGCAGCGGCCGAGGCGCAGCAGTTCCTCGTCCACCTGGGCCACCATCTCGTCCGTGGAGTTGACCATCGGGCCGAGGAAGGTCTCGACGCCCCAGGTCAGATTGAGCTGGGAGCGGGTGCCCGGTTCCGGGGTGAAGGCCAGGAGGGGGATCGGGGAGCGGTAGCGGGAGAGGCGGCGGACGGTGTCGCCGGACTGGGTGAAGGCGACGAGGAACTTCGCGCCGAGGAAGTCGCCCATCTCGGCCGCCGCGCGGGCCACCGCGCCGCCCTGGGTGCGGGGCTTGCTGCGCTCGGTGAGCGGGGGGAGGCCCTTGGCGAGGATGTCCTCCTCGGCGGCCTCGACGATGCGGCCCATCGTCTTGACCGTGACGATCGGGTACTTGCCGACGCTGGTCTCGCCGGAGAGCATCACCGCGTCCGTGCCGTCGATGATCGCGTTGGCGACGTCGGACGCCTCCGCGCGGGTGGGGCGGGAGTTCTCGATCATCGAGTCGAGCATCTGGGTCGCGACGATCACCGGCTTGGCGTTCCGCTTGGCCAGCTTGATCGCGCGCTTCTGGACCATCGGCACCTGCTCGAGCGGCATCTCCACGCCGAGGTCGCCGCGGGCGACCATGATGCCGTCGAAGGCGTCGACAATGCCCTCGAGGTTCTCGACCGCCTGCGGCTTCTCGATCTTGGCGATGACGGGGAGCCGGCGGTCCTCCTCGTCCATCACCCGGTGGACGTCCACGACGTCGTTGCCGTTGCGGACGAAGGAGAGGGCGATGACATCGGCGCCGATGCGCAGTGCCCAGCGCAGGTCCTCGATGTCCTTCTTGGACAGCGCGGGGACGGAGACGGCCACGCCGGGGAGGTTGAGCCCCTTGTGGTCGGAGATCATGCCGCCCTCGATGCAGATGGTGTGCACGCGGGGGCCGTCGATGTCGACGACCTCGAGGGTGACACGGCCGTCGTCGACGAGGATCCGCTCACCCTTGCTGACGTCGCCGGCCAGCCCCTCGTAGGTGGTGCCGCAGCGGAACCGGTCGCCCTCGATGGGTTCGACCGTGATGATGAACTCGTCTCCGCGTTCAAGGAGTACCGGTCCTTCACGGAAGCGGCCGAGCCGAATCTTCGGACCTTGAAGGTCGGCGAGGATGCCGACGCTGCGGCCGGTTTCCAGCGAGGCTTTGCGCACTCGCCGATAACGCTCCTCGTGCTCGGCATAGGTGCCGTGGCTGAGGTTGAAGCGGGCCACATCCATTCCGGCTTCGATGAGTGCCTTGATCTGCTCGTACGAGTCGGTGGCGGGTCCCAAAGTACAGACGATTTTTGCTCGGCGCATGAAGTCGAGCCTATGACTTACCGGCGAGTAGAGAGCCCGGAACTTCACACTCCTCCATGGCCTTTGGATGGCGGGCTATTGACAACTAATGAAACGTGCGGCGGGGTGCTCCGATGAGCGTTTCGGAGGATGGTTTCAAGACTCGGAAGAAGGGCCCTCAGAGCTCGGGAGGGGTGATCGTGAAGCGCGCGTTGACATGCGCATACACCGTCTGGCGCTGCGGTTCGAGGTCGAGCGCGGCGACGGCGTCCCGGTCGGGGGGGCCGCCGAAGGCGGACCGGCCGCGCGTGGCGGCGGCCACGGGCTGGAGCGGGCCCTGCTCCGCCTCGAGGTCGGCGAGCTCGGTGAGCGCGACCAGCCGGGAGCCGAGCGCTCCGGCGTACTCGCGGGCCCGCTGCACCGCCTCCCGCACCGCCTGCTGCCGGGCGCGGCCGTAGGCGGGCGAGTCGGGGCGCAGCCCCCACCAGGGGCCGTCGACGCGGGTGAGGTCGAGGTCGGCGAGGCGGGTGGTGAGCTCGCCGAGGGCGGTGAAGTCGGTGAGGGTCGCGGTGAGCTGCACCCGGCCGTGGTAGGCCCGTACGCGCTCATGGCGGCTCTTGGGGTTGATCTCGGGGGTGACCGAGAAGGCGCCGGTCTCCAGCTTCTCGACCGCTTCGCCGTAGGGCTTCACCAGCGCGAGGACCTGGTTGTTACGGCGGGTGAGGTCGTCGAGCGCGGCGCGCCGGTCGGCGCCGCGGGCGCTGACGGTGATGGTGAGCCGGGCGATCTCGGGGTCGACCTCCAGCGTCGCCTCGCCGCGGACGGCGACGCGCGGGGTGTCGGGGGTGCCGTAGGGCACGGGGGCGGCGGGCGCGGGGGCGGCAGGTGCGGGGGCGGCGGGCGCGGGGGCGGCAGGTGCGGGGGCGGTGGGTTGCGGCGGCTGGCTGGGGTGGGCCGGCTGGTCCATGGCGGCTCCTGGTCGGGTGTGTGCGGGGTGGTGTCCGGAGCGTACGACGCCCGGGGCCTCGGCGGGGTGGGACGACCCGGCCGGGAAATTCTGGTCTGACCGCCCCTCAAGAAGTGCCGGGGGCAACCTGATCGCAATCTGCCGGGGGTGGTGCGGAGTGGTGCGGCTGGGCCAGAATCTACGCGCGTTGTGCTCATTTCGCAGGTATCTCGGAGGAGATCAGCCATGCCGCTCAACCGTCGGAAGTTCCTGGGTCGCACCGCGGCGACCAGTGCGGGGGCCGCCCTCGCCTCGGCCGCGGCCGCCGTCCCGGCCGAGGCGCGGGGGCACGGGCGCCCCCGGCGGCGGTACGCCTTCACCGTGATGGGCACGACCGATCTGCATGGCAACGTCTTCAACTGGGACTACTTCACCGACGCCGAGTTCGACGACACGGCGCACAACGATGTGGGCCTGGCGAAGATCTCCACGCTGATCGACCAGGTCCGCAAGGAGAAGGGGCACCGCAATACGCTGCTGATCGACGCGGGCGACACCATCCAGGGCACCCAGCTCTCGTACTACTACGCCAGGGTGGACCCGATCACCGGGGCGGACGGCCCGGTACATCCCATGGCGCAGGCGATGAACGCGATCGGCTATGACGCGGCGGCACTGGGCAACCATGAGTTCAACTACGGCATCCCGGTGCTGCGGAAGTTCGAGGAGCAGTGCGACTTCCCGCTGCTGGGGGCGAACGCGCTGGACGCGAAGACGCTGCGGCCCGCCTTCGCGCCGTACTGGATGACGCGGCTGCGCACCCCGTGCGGGCGGGATGTGAAGGTGGCGGTGCTGGGGCTGACCAATCCGGGCATCGCGATCTGGGACAAGGTCAATGTGCAGGGGAAGATGACCTTCCCGGGCCTGGAGGAGCAGGCGGCGAAGTGGGTGCCGCGGCTGCGGTCGATGGGCGCGGACGTGGTGATCGTCTCGGCGCATTCCGGGACCAGCGGCACCTCAAGCTACGGCGACCAGGTGCCGTATGTGGAGAACGCGGCGGCGCTGGTGGCCGAGAAGGTGGCGGGGATCGACGCGATCCTGGTGGGCCACGCGCATGTGGAGATCCCGGAGTCTCGGGTGGTCAACAAGGAGACCGGGCGCGAGGTCGTGCTGTCGGAGCCGCTCAAGTGGGGTCAGCGGCTGACCCTCTTCGACTTCGAGCTGGAGTGGGAGCGGGGCCGCTGGCAGGTGGCGTCGGTGTCGGCGAAGGTGCTGAACTCCAACGCGGCCGAGGAGGACCCGCGGATCGTGCGGCTGCTCGGCGATGAGCACAAGAAGGTCGTCGGGTACGTCAACGAGGTCATCGGCACCTCGACGGCGGCGATGGCGGCGGCCGAGGCGCCGTACAAGGACGTGCCGATCCTCGACTTCATCAACCATGTGCAGTCGGAGACGGTGAAGGCGTCGCTGGCCGGGACGGAGTACGCGGCGCTGCCGGTGCTCTCGCAGGCGTCCTGCTTCTCCCGTACGGCGGCGATCCCGGCCGGGGAGGTCACGATCCGGCAGGTGGCGGGGTTGTATCCGTTCGAGAACACGCTGGAGGCGCGGGTGCTGACCGGCGCCCAGCTCAAGGAGTACCTGGAGTTCTCGGCGCGCTACTACGTGCAGACCCCGGCGGGCGGCGACGTGGACCCGTCGAAGCTGACGAACGCCGACAACACGCCCGACTACAACTACGACGCGGTCGGCGGCCTTACGTACGAGATCGACATCGCGAAGGCGCCGGGCTCGCGGATCGCGAAGCTGAGCTTCGACGGCAAGCCGATCGACGAGAAGGCGCAGTTCGTGCTGGCGGTCAACAACTACCGGGCGAGCGGTGGCGGCAATTTCCCGCATGTGGCGTCCGCGAAGCAGGTGTGGGCCAATTCGGAGGAGATCCGGAACACGATCATCGCCTGGGTGCAGGCGGAGAAGACGATCGATGTGTCGCGGTTCGCGTCGGTGGACTGGAAGCTGACCCGGGACGGCGCCCCGGTCTTCCCGGACGCCGGCTGAGAGACCGCCGTCCGAGACATCGCCGTCCGGGACATCGCCATCTGAGGCCGATTCCGGACAGAATGATCATCTGGAGCCGGGGGCCGGGTGTCGGGGTGAGGTCACGTCCGGGTAGGGGCGAGTCCGTTGCGCTGGTCGGGGAGAGGCATCCGGCCGCTGCCGCGCGCGACCGGGGCCGACGGCTGCGCGGGCCGGGGCGGGGCGACGGCGCCGGGTCCGCTGGGCTGAAGGCCGAAGGTGGTGAACGCGGTGCGCGGCGGGAGCGGGTAGACGGGCGTGGCGGCCAGCGAGTTGAGGATGACGGCGGAGCGCCAGGCGGCGAGGCCGAGGTCGGGGGTGCCGACGCCATGGGTGTGGCGTTCCGCGTTCTGGACGTACACCGAGCCCTTGATCATGGGGTCGAGGACGAGTCGGTGGTCGGCGTCGATGCGGGGGCGTTCGGAGCAGTCGCGCCGGATGTAGGGGTCGAGTGCGGCGAGGAGGGTGTCGACGCGGCGCTCGCGGTAGCCGGTGGCGAGGACGACGGCCTCGGTGGTGTGGCGGGTGCGGGTGCCCTGCTCGGTGTGTTCCAGGTGGAGTTCGAGACGGGCGGCGGCGATACGGCCCGCGGTGCGGACGGTGACGCCGGGGGTGAGGGCGACGCCGGGCCAGCCGCCGCCGTGCTGGGCTCGGCGGTAGAGCTCGTGGTGGATGGCGGTGATGGTCTCGTGGGCGATGCCCTTGTAGAGCTGCCACTGGCCGGGGAGGAGTTGGTCGCGTACGGCTTCGGGGAGGGCGTGGAAGTAGCGCGTGTAGTCGGGGCTGAACTGCTCCAGGCCGAGTTTGCTGTACTCCATGGGCGCGAAGGACGGCGTACGGGCGAGCCAGTGGAGTCCTTCGGCGCCCAGCGGCCGGTGGCGCAGCAGGTCGAGGAAGACCTCGGCACCGGACTGGCCGGAGCCGACGACGGTGATGTGGCCGGTGGACAGGAGCCGTTCGCGGTGTTCGAGGTAGTCGCAGGAGTGGAGGACGGGGACGTTGGGGGCGTCGGCGAGGGGGCGCAGGGGTTCGGGGACGTACGGTTCGGTGCCGACGCCGAGGACGATGTTGCGGGCGTAGGCGCGGCCGAGGGCCCTGCCGTCCTCGTCGGCCCCGGTGAGGTGGGGCGCGTGGGCGTCGTCGCCCGGGCCGCCGAGGCGGGTGAAGTCGATTTCGAACAGCTCGTATTCGTGGTCCCAGCGGACGGCGTCGACGCGGTGGTCGAAGTGGAGTCCGGGGAGCTGTTGGCTGACCCAGCGGCAGTAGGCGTCGTATTCGGCGCGCTCGATGTGGAAGCGCTCGGCGACGTAGAAGGGGAAGAGCCGCTCATGGGCCTTGAGGTACTGGAGGAAGGTCCAGGGACTGCCGGGGTCGGCGAGGGTGACCAGGTCCGCGAGGAAGGGGACCTGGACGGTCGCGCCGTCGATGAGCAGGCCGGGGTGCCAGTGGAAGGCGGGCCGCTGTTCGTAGAAGGCGGTGCGCAGGGCGGGGACGCCGTGGGCGAGGGCGGCGAGGGAGAGGTTGAACGGGCCGATGCCGATACCGGCCAGGTCCAGGGGCCGGTCGACGCCGGGGGCGGACCCGGCGGCGGTGGCGGTGGCGGGATCGCAGGCGGGGGTGGGGGGTTGTTCGGTGCTCATGGGGTGGTGTGGCCTTCCACGAGTTCGAGCAGCCCGCGCAGATCGTCGGGCTGGGTGTGCGGGTTGAGAACGGTGGCCTTGAGCCACAGCCCCTCGGGGGTGGCGGCGCGGCCGAGGACGGCCGTGCCGTGGTGGAGGAGGCGGCGGCGCAGCGCGGCGACGGCGGCGGGCGGTGCTCCGGTGGGGCGGAAGAGGACGGTGCTGATGGTGGGGCGGGCGTAGAGCTCGAGCCCGGGGCGGGCCTCGATGAGGTCGGCGAGGTGCTGGGCGGCCGCGCAGACGTGGTCGACGAGGTCGCCGAGGCCGCGTCGGCCGAGTGCCCGCAGGGTGACGGCGATCTTGAAGATGTCGGGGCGGCGGGTGGTGCGGAAGGAGCGGCCGAGCAGGTCGGGCATCCCCGCTTCGGTGTCGTCGTCGGCGTTGAGGTACTCGGCGCGGTGGGCCAGGGGGGCGAGGGCGGCGCTGTCGGGGACGGCGAGGAGGCCCGCGGCGACCGGCTGCCAGCCGAGTTTGTGCAGGTCGAGGGCGACGGTAGGGGCGCGGTCGAGCCCGTGGAGCTGTTTGTGGAGGGTGTCGCTGAAGAGGAGGGGTGCGCCGTAGGCGGCGTCGATGTGGAGGGTGGCGCCGTGGTGGTCGCAGACGTCGGCGATGTCGGGGAGCGGGTCGATGGCTCCGGTGTCGGTGGTGCCGGCGGTGGCGACGACGAGGGTGGGGGCGACGAGGGTGGGGGCGTCGGCGTCGGGCAGCCGGTCGAGGGCGGTGTGGAGCGCGGTCGGGTCGAGGACGCCGGTGGGAGTGGGGAGGGTGTGGGGCGCGGGCAGCCCGAGGAACCAGGCGGCGCGGTGGATGCTGTGGTGGGCGTTGCCGCCGCAGATGATCCGCAGGGGTCTGCCGACGCCGCCCGCGGCTTCGCGGGCGAGGAGCAGCGCGAGCTGGTTGGACTCGGTGCCGCCCGTGGTCACGAGCGCGTCGGGGGCGGGGCCGTGGGGGTGGACGAACTCGGCCAGGGCGCGGCAGGTCAGTGCCTCCAGTGCGCAGGCGGCGGGGGCCTGGTCCCAGGAGTCGAGGGAGGGGTTGAGCGCGGACACCGCGAGGTCGGCGGCGGTGGCCACGGCGAGCGGCGGGCAGTGCAGATGGGCGGTGCAGCGCGGGTCCGCGGGGTCGGCCGCGCCATGGGTGAGGGCGCGGACGAGGGTGCGCAGCGCGTGGTGGGGCCCCTCCCCCTCGTCGGGGATGAGCGGCCGGGCCGCATCGCGTATCCGCCGGTCCACCGCGGCCGGTCCCCCGGCCGGGAGTGGCCCGCCGCGGTCGGCGGCCCCGTGGGCGAGGGCGTCGAGGACGGTGTCGACCATCGGGCGGAGCGCGCCCGGTCCGCCATGGCCCCCGGCGAGGAGGCGGGCGGTTCCGGATGCGGGCACGGGCATGGGTGTGCCCCTAGGGGGTGTCTGGGAGTCGGGCAGGTGGAAGCGGTCGGGCGGCGGTCAGGGTTGCCCAAACTACTTCGCACACCCGCGGTCCGGTCCGGGGTCCGCGGGAAGTGCACCCATACGTGGTACGGCCCGCTCACACGGATTGATCCGCCCGCGCGGCTACTCGATGTACCCGGTGTCGGGGTCCACCTGGCCGAGGAACTCCCGTGCGGAGTCCTCCAGTTGCTGTGTGCTGAGGGAGTCGGCTCCATGGACCCGGGTGGTGAAGCCGTAATCGGGGTTCGGCCCGGTCAGCCAGGTGAAGTCGTAGGTTCCGGGTTCGTCGGGACGCTCGGCGACATCGAACTTCTCCCCGTCGACGGTCAAGGTCCGCTCAAGAGTTTCTCGATCCATGCCCATCAGTCTGCCCCCTGCCCGAACGGACGCCGATGCCTGCCCGATCCAGGCGGCGTGCGGTTCGGCGGGCGTCGTTTCTCGCGCCGTCCTCTCCACCCCCACCTCATCGCCCGTCGCGACGGGCGATGGTGAGAAGGGCACGTCGGCGCTCTGGTTGCACAGCGCGCCGTCCGGCTCCTGTTCAGGTGGTGATGGCGAACTGGGGCCGGAGCGGCGGTGTTCCTCCGGACGGTGGTGGTTAGTCGCTCTGCTTCTCCCGTACGCGCAGGGCGCGGCGGAGGTCGTCGATCTGGTCGGCGAGGCGGCGGCTCAGGGCGGGCAGGGCGTCGGGGTTTGCGAGGCATTCCTCGCCCCGTCGCAGGGTTTCGGCGTCGACGGTGCTCGGGAAGCCGAAGCGGGCGACGGTGTCGGCGATGGCGGGTCCGCGGCGGGTGCCCAGGGTGACGGCGGCCGGGAAGTAGCGCGGCACGTAGTCGGCGAGGACGTCGTGGTGCTCGGGCTGCCAGAAGCCGGCGAGGGTCGCGGTGACCAGGTAGTTGGAGAGTTCGGGCCCCTGGCCGTCCCTTTCGGGGTCGAAGAGGGTCTGCCACGCGGCCTCCTTGGCGGTGGCGTCGGGCAGGGCGGCCCGGCAGCGGGCGGCGCCCTCCTGGCCGGTGGCGCTGGAGTCGCGGGCGAGTTCGGCGTCGATGTGGGCGGGGCCGACGGCGCCGAGGACGGCGAGCCGGCCGAGGGTCTGCCAGCGCAGTTCGGGGTCGAGGGCGGGGCCGCCGGGGACGGTGTCGCCGTCGAGCCAGTCGGTGAGCTCGGCCGGGTCGGTGGCGCTGCCGATGAAGGTGCGCACGGCGGCGAGCCGCAGCCCGGCGCCGGTGCCGTCCTCGGTGCGGCGCAGCAGATCGCGGCAGGTGGCGCGGATGGTGGCCAGGGCGGCGGGGCGCCGGTCGGCGGGGAGGTAGCGGTCGGCGATCTGGGTGCGGGCGAAGGCGAGGACGCCCTGGACGATCGCTATGTCGGTCTCGTGCGGCAGATGGGCGCGGGCGGCCTCCAGGAAGTCGGCGGGCGGAAGGTCGCCGTCGCGGACCATGTCGCGGGCGGCGTTCCAGACCACGGCGCGGCTGACGGCGTCGGGGAGGCCGGACAGGGCGCGGTGGACGGCCTTCCAGGAGCCGGGGTCGAGCCGGATCTTGGTGTAGGTGAGGTCGCCGTCGTTGAGGAGCAGCAGATCGGGCCGGGGCCCGGTGAAGGAGAGGCTGAGGGCGGGCTCGGCGCCGTCGAGCTCGGCCTCGACGCGTTCGCGCAGGACGAGCTGGTGCGGGGCGGCGGGCGCGTGGTCGTAGAGGCCGATGGCGATGCGGTGCGGGCGGCGGGTGGGAGTGTCGCCGTCCGGGCCGCCGCCCTGGTGGCGGATCTCGGCACTCCACCGGCCGCCGCCCGCGGTGACGACGGGGGCGAGGGAGTCGACACCGGTGGTGCGCAGCCAGCGGTCGGCCCAGGCGTGGACGTCGCGGCCGGAGGAGCGGGCGAGGGAGTCGATGAAGTCGGCGAGGGTGGCGTTGCCGAAGCGGTGCCGGGTGAAGTGGTCGTTGATGCCGTCGAGGAACGTCTTCTCGCCGAGCCAGGTGACGAGTTGGCGCAGCGCGGAGGCGCCCTTGGCGTAGGAGATGCCGTCGAAGTTGAGCCGGGCGGCGGCGGTGTCGGGGACCAGCTCGGGCGCGGGGGCGACCGGGTGGGTGGAGGGTCGCTGGTCGGCGTCGTAGCCCCAGTTCTTGCGGCGGACGCCGAAGTCGGCCCAGGTGTCGGTGTAGCGGGTGGTCTCGGTGAGGATCTGGTAGCCCATGTACTCCGCGAAGGACTCGTTCAGCCAGATGTCGTCCCACCACTTCATGGTGACGAGATCGCCGAACCACATATGGGCCATCTCATGGGCGATGACCATGGCGCGGGTCTGGCGCTCGGCGTCGGTGACGGCGGAGCGGAAGACGAATTCGTCGCGGAAGGTGACCAGGCCCGGGTTCTCCATGGCGCCGGAGTTGAATTCGGGGACGAACGCCTGGTCGTAGGAGTCGAAGGGGTACGGCTCCTCGAAGATCTCGTGGTAGCGGTCGAAGCAGCGCCGGGTGATGTCGAAGAGCTCGTCGGCGTCGGCCTCGAGGTAGGGCGCGAGGGAGCGGCGGACGTGCAGCCCGAAGGGGAGTCCGGCGTGCTCGGTGCGCACCGAGTGGTACGGGCCGGCGGCCAGCGCCATCAGATAGGTGCTGATGGGCGGGGTGGGCGCGAGCTGCCAGCGGCCCTCCTCGGGGGCGCCGACGCGGGTGGCGATGCCGTTGCCGAGGACGGTCCACTGGGGCGGGGCGGTGACCCGGACGTCGAAGACGCCCTTGAGGTCGGGCTGGTCGAACGCGGCGAAGACGTCGTTGGCGTCCGCCATGCAGCACATGGTGTAGAGGTACGTCTCACCGTCGGCGGGGTCGGTGAAGCGATGCATGCCCTCGCCGGTGTGGGAGTAGCGCATGTCCGTCTCGACGCGCAGCTCGTGCTCGCCCTCGGTGAGGCCGGTGAGCGGAAGCCGGCCGTCCGCGAGCGCCTCGGCGGTGTCGCCGGTGAGGTCGAGCTCGCGGCCGTCCAGTACGGCACGGTGGACCGCGGCCGGCGCGAGCTCGGCGAAGGTGTCCGCGCCCGCCTGGCGCGCGCTGAAGCGGATGGTCGTGGTGGAGCCGAAGAGCTCCTCCCCGCGGGTGAGGTCCAGGTCGATCGTGTAACGGTGGACCTCGATGAGGCGGGCTCGGATCTGCGCTTCCTCGCGCGTCAGTACGGACATGGGGACATGCTGCCCTACGTGCGGCGGGCCGCACACGGGTGGGAAGTGGTCGACCGGGGCGGACGGCTGTGCGGGCGCACCACCGGAGTGCGCCCTCGGGCCGGGGTCAGGAGCGGGCGATGGTCTCGTGGTGCCGGATGACCTCGGCGATGATGAAGTTGAGCAGCTTCTCGGCGAAGCCGGGGTCGAGCTTGGCGCTCTCGGCGAGCTGCCGCAGCCGGGTGATCTGGCGCGCCTCGCGGGACGGGTCGGCCGGAGGGAGCCGGTGGGCGGCCTTGAGGTGGCCGACCTGCTGAGTGCATTTGAAGCGCTCGGCGAGCATATGGACCACGGCCGCGTCGATGTTGTCGATGCTGTCGCGCAACCTGGTCAGCTCGTCGAGGACGGACGGGTCGATCCCCTCGGGGTCTCCCGGCGTCGCCGGCCGGCCGGCGGTGTGGTCGCTCATGCTGTGCGTCATGCCTCCCGAGACTACTTTTTCGCGGGGCTCGGTTCCTCTCCGGGGCGCTTCGGCCCGCGCTCCGGGGCGCTTCGGCCCGCGCCTGCCGCCGCCGGGAGGCGGCCCAAGCCACCGCGGCATCCTGTGCCTGGGCCGGTGGCGGCCCGGGCCCCGGACCGCCCCGACCCCTGTGGGGGGTTTCGGAACCGGCCCTCAAGGGGGCCGGAAGGGGGCGGGGCGGTCATGGTGGAGGGCCGCTCCCGAGGCGGTGTCTCCACCGTGGAGGAGTCGCCTGGGCGGGGGGAGGTTCCACTTCCGGGACGACTTTCCCGCGGCTGGTACCGGGCGGAGCGGTGGCGGGCGCAGCCGTTCCGGGCAGGGCCGTTCCGGGCTAGGGTCCGCAACCATGATCGCGACGCTTCAGTGCACCGTCATCGACTGTCCCGACCCCGCCGCGCTGGCCGCCTTCTACGGACGGATCCTGGGCTGGCGGGTGGACGACAGCGATCCCGAATGGGCGAACCTGACGGCCGAGGACGGCCGGCGGCTGGCCTTCCAGCTAGCGCCGGACCATCAGCCGCCGCGCTGGCCGGACCCGGCGTATCCGCAGCAGATCCATCTGGACTTCGACGTGGACACGATCGAGGATGCGGAGCGGGCGCAGCAGGAGCTGATCGAGCTCGGGGCGACGTTCCTGCACGACAGTGGCGGGGAGCGGTCGGGGTTCCGGGTCTTCAACGATCCGGCCGGGCACCCGTTCTGCATCTGCTACGGACAGAGCGGGCAGAGCTGAGGGCACGGACAGAACCGGCAGACCGGCAGAACCGGCAGAACCGACCGGGGCCGGCCCGATGGCCGGGCCCCGGTCAGCTCCTGGCGGAGGCGAGGCTGAGGAGGCGTCAGCCGCCGAGCCCGCTCGCGGCCGCCTTGATGTCCTTGGCGAAGGTGCTCACCTCGGTGTAGACGCCGGGCTTGCCGGGCCGCGCGCAGCCCTCGCCCCAGCTCACGATGCCGACCTGGATCCACTGGCCGCTGTCGTCCTTGCGGAACATCGGGCCGCCGGAGTCGCCCTGGCAGGTGTCCACGCCGCCCTGAGCCATCCGGCCGGCGCAGATCTCCTCGCCGGGCACGAGCTCGGCGTACGCGGAGTTGCAGGTGGCGTCGTCGACGAACGGCACGGTGGCCTTGAGCAGGTAGCGCTGCTGGCCGCCGCCCTCGACGGCCGCGCCCCAGCCGGCGACGGTGAAGTCGCCCTGGTTGTACGCCGTGGTGTCGGCGATCTTCAGGGTGGGCTGGTTGATCGGCTTGGCGAGCTTGATGAGCGCCCAGTCCTTGCCGGTGCCGTTGTAGCCGGGGGCCTGGAGCACCTCGGTGGACTTGACCTTGATGGCGCTCGAGCTCTGGAGGTCGACGACGCCCGCGGTGGCCGTAATGGAGGTGTTGGCGCCGCTGCCGTCCACACAGTGGGCGGCGGTGAGCACGATGTCCTGGGTGTAGAGAGCGCCGCCACAGCCCATGGACAGCCGGACCATGAAGGGGAATTCGCCCTGGGCGGCGCGGGTACCGCCGACGACGGAGGGGCTCGGCTCGGGGCCGGTGGGCGCGGCGTTGGCGCTGCCGGGGGTGAGGCTGAAGGCGGCGAGGGCGACTGCGCCGGCGGCCGAGGCTCTCTTGAGGTGCTTCAGGGTCTTCCGCAACGGACTGTCCTTTCGTGGGGGGTTCGGTGCGCATGTCAGGCTCATGCCAAGCAAAAAATCCGGAAACCTCTCCGAAATCCCGTGGATGAGCCGGTAAAACGCCCTGTGATTATGTGGAGCGGGTGAAGGGGGTGACAAGGGTCGGTTTTCAGCCAGCGCGGCCTACCCGCTGCCCCACCGAACGACCGTAAGGTTGAGATGAGACAGGGCGCACGGCTGGCGACGGGCACGGGGTGACGGCGTGGCGGCACCGGGCAGCGACATCGAGCACGGCTTTCCCCACCTGGACACCGTCCGGGCCTCGATCGCCGCGCTCTACCGCCGCCTGTCCCGCGACACGGTGGACACCTTCGGGCTCAGCGTGGTCCCCGGCGATGTGGCCTTCTCCGACCAGGACGACCTCTACCTGGGCGTTCAGCGGGTGGCCGGGGTGATGGTGCAGCATCTGCGGCTGCCCGACGCCCGGATGATCGTGAGCTTCCGGGAGATGCGGCATGCGGGAAACGTGGAGCTCGCGGCGGGTCCGGAGTACTTCATCGAGCTCAACTCCCGCTTCAAGACGCACCGTCGGGACATCGGCGCGGCCCTCGCCCATGAGGTCACGCATGTGTATCTGCACCGCCTCGACCTGTCGTTCCCCGGCACACGCGACAACGAAATCCTCACCGACACCACCGCCGCCTATCTCGGCACGGGCTGGTTGCTGCTCGACGCCTTCCGCCAGGACTCGCTTTCCAGCCAGAAACTGGGCTATCTGACCCCGGAGGAGTTCGGCTACGTACTGGCCAAGCGGGCGCTGCTCTTCGATGAGGACCCCTACCCCTGGTTCACCTCTCCGCAGGCGTACGAGGCGTACGCCAAGGGGCTGGAGCTGGCGCGCCACGACCAGGCCCGGCCGCCGCTCGCCGCCGCCGGCTGGACCGGCCGCCGCCGCTACGCCAAGGACCGCCGGTCGGCCGAGTCCGGCGACCCCTCCCCCACCGGAGGCGACTACGCCTTCGACAGCGGCCCTCCGCTGAGCGTCTCCTTCCCCTGCCCGACCTGCCGTCAGCGCATCCGGGTCCCGGTGCGCGGCCGGGTGCGGGCCCGCTGCGGGCTGTGCCGCACGGTGCTGGAGTGCGACACCTGACGGGACATGTAACGGGACACGTGACGCGACACGTAACGCGGCACGTGACGCGGCACGTGAAGCGGCACCTCACGACACATCCGACGCGGCGCCGGTCCGGTCCGTGGCCGTGCGGGCCTGGAGTGCGCTCGACGTCGTACGCTCGCCTGCATGAGCCCCTCCATCGCCACCAACACCCGTGTCAGCCTCGACGAACTGCTGGAGTTCGTACGCCCGCGCCACCGTGCGCTGCTGATGACCCGCCGGGCGGACGGCTCGCCCCAGGCGTCCCCGCTGACCTGCGGAGTCGACGACTCCGGCCGTATCGTCATGTCCACCTACCCCGAGCGCGCCAAGGTGCGCAACGTCAAGCGCGAGCCGGCGGTGAGCCTCGTCGTGCTGTCCGACGAATGGAACGGCCCCTGGGTGCAGATCGACGGCACCGCCGAGGTGGTCGACACCCCGGAGTCCGTCGAGCCGCTGGTCGAGTACTACCGCAACATCTCGGGCGAGCACCCGGACTGGGACGAGTACCGCGAGGCCATGCGCAAGCAGGGCAAGTCGCTGATCCGGATCACCCCCGAGCGCTGGGGCCCGGTCGCCACGGGCGGCTTCCCGGCCCGGCTGGTCGAGAGCTGAGCGCTCCGCGGGAAGTGCCGCGAGGTGCGGTCGTTCATCCGCGGCTGTGTCGTGGCTGGTCGCCCACGCGGCGGAGCCGCATATCGACACAGCCGCGGCGGAGCCGCATATCGATACAGCCCCGCGCCCCTTCGGGGCGCACCCGAACCGCACCGGACTTCATCGAGGCCGCTTAGGCGTCAGCACGCCCCGCGAGGCGTAAGCGCTCAGCACCGCTCCACGCACCCCCAGCGCTCAGCACCGCCCGACGAGCCCCGAGCGCTCAGCACCGCCCCGCACGCCCGTAGAGCACGATCCGCATCCCGGTGACGTCCCTGACGGCGCATCGGTGGAAGTGCTCCGCGAGCACCTCCCGTTTCACCCGCTCCTGAGGGGTGTCGTCCAGCGGCTG
Source organism: Streptomyces violaceusniger Tu 4113 (assembly GCF_000147815.2). Lineage (NCBI taxonomy): Bacteria > Bacillati > Actinomycetota > Actinomycetes > Kitasatosporales > Streptomycetaceae > Streptomyces > Streptomyces violaceusniger. The sequence continues at coordinate 8,123,643 of NC_015957.1, forward strand.
GCCGGGCGGGTCGTTCACCGTGACGATCCGCCCGGCCGTCAGCATCCGGGCCCGGATCCCCGGTGCGGGCAGCTCGATGCCGTGCAGCGTGCCCGAGGGGATCGCGTCCCGGGCCAGCGCCAGCTCCCGCAGCCCCCGGAAGTCCTCCGGGCTGGACATGATCGGCTCCCGGCGCCGCGCGGGCAGGAAGAGCACCCCGTCACCGGGCCGCCCCAGCTCCTGTACGGCGCGCGCGGCCGCGAGGGTGTTATCGAGCCGGCTCCCCGGGGTCCTCAGTTGGAGCGAGTACGGCAGCAGGGCGGCCACGGCGACCACCGCCAGTCCCCCGGCCAGCGCCCGTGGGACGGCGACGGTGCGCGACAGCGCGTCCAGCCGGGCCCCGATCAGCAGCGCGAGCCCGACATGGGCGTAGAGCACATACCGGTCGACGTAGAGCGGATGGAGATACGACACCGCCATCAGCGCGGCCGGTGGCAGGATCAGCAGCGCCAGGGCGAGGTCGCGCAGCGGGAGGGGGCCCCGGGCGGGCAGCGGTCCCCGGGCGCAGACGAAGCCGGTCAGGGCGAGTGCGCCGAAGCCGAGCAGTTCGGGTGGGCCCGGCGCGGAGATCCAGCCGACCAGCGCCGCCTGCTGCTGACTGACGATCACCAGCGGTGCCAGCACGAGGGCCACCACGGAGGCCGCCTGGCCCCACGCCCAGCCGGACCGCGCGCCCACCCGGGCCCGGTACAGCGCGACGCCGTGCGCGGCGACGGCCAGGATCGCGAACTCGTGCAGCAGGCAGGCCAGCGAGGCGACGGCCGCGTATCCGGCCCAGGTGCGCTTGCGGGGCCTGGCCACGGCGCTCAGCAGCAGATGCGTGGCCGCGACGACGGCGGCGCTGACGAGGGCGTACGACCGTCCCTCCTGTGCGTACCGCTGCACCGCCGGGGCCAGCGGGAAGACCAGCCCGGCGACGAGTCCGGCGCGCGGCCCGGCGAGCCGGTGGCCGAGCAGCCCCACCCCGGCCGCGGTGGCGGCCATGGCCAGTACCGAGGGGAGCCGCAGGGCGGGCAGTCCGCCGTCCCAGAGGGCGAAGACGGCGTGCATCAGCAGGTAGTAGAGGCCGTGCGCCACATCGGCGTTGCCGAGGAGATGCCCGATCTCGCCGACGCTACGGTGCGCGACCTGGTACGTCGTCGACTCGTCCCGCCACATGCTGTGCTCCCGGCGGATCCCCCACAGCCCGAGCGCCAGCGCCAGCCCGGCCGGGGCGAGCGCGACGACGGCCGGACCGGGGCGGCGGCGCGCCGGGGGCGCCGGGTGGACGCGTGGGACGCCCCGGGCGATGTCGAGGGCGGGCGAGATGGCCATGGGGAAGGGGACTCCGATCGGAGCGGAAGGGGGCGGAGCCGTGGAAGGGGGCGGAGCCGTGGAAGGGGGCGGAGCTGTGGTGGCCGGGGGCGCTGGTCAGGCCCGTCTGCGCCCGATCCACCACACGCAGAACGCGGCGAGCGCGACGGCCATGGCCAGGCAGATCCCGGCCTGGATCCACTGCATGGACCAGAAGTGCCCGATGGGGTGGTAGTCCTCATACTCTTCGGCCAGGTGGCGGCGGTCGAGGCAGCGGAAAATGGCCGGCCATCCGCCGAGCCCCTTGCAGACCGATCCGTCGACCCTGGCACCGGTCCCGTCGAGATACCCCGAGCCGACGTACCACCCGCCGAACGGCGACTCCGCGTGGGTGCGGACGCCCGCTGTCACGGTGAGCCGGGGCATCAGATGCGGGCGCAACTGCTGGAGGCCGTAGACGACGCCGGCGGTGACGGCGAGGGTGCAGGCCATGGCGGGCAGCGTCCGCCGGAGCAGCAGGCCGAAGGCCGTGCCGAGGAAGAGGGACAGCAGGGACAGCGATACGAAGGCCGGACCCATCACGTCGAAGGGCAGGGTGTCGCCCCAGTGGACGTCCGGGAAGGTGCCGCGCACCGGCCACCACCACCAGGTGAACAGCGCGGATAGCAGGGTGGTGGCGGCCAGGGTGCCGACGACGGGGAGGGCGAGCGTGGCGATGAGCCAGCGCACCCTGCCGACCGACTGGGACCAGACGAGCGCGGCGGTGCCGCTCTCGAATTCGCGCGCGATCAGCGGGGCACCGACGAAGGCCCCGATGACGGCCGGGATGGCGAGCAACAGCCGTGCGGTGTCGAGCAGCGCCACACGGTATGTCTCCAGCCGGATGTACGCCTCCGTCAGCCCGTCCGACACCACGGGCGCCCCATTGCAGACGCGCCACAGCCGGCAGTCGGCGACGCCCCGGTCGTGGATCCAGGCGGCCATGCCGGTGCGCTGGTACAGGAGATATCCGGCGAGGGCGAGGATCAGCACTCCGCCCGTCACCAGGACGGTCCGCTGGCGGCGCCAGGCCAGCCAGAGCGGACCGCGCGGGCTCAGCGGGGAGCCGGTGTGCCGCGGCCTCGGAGGGGAGTCGGTGTGCGGCGGGCCCGGGCGCTGGGCGGTTCCGGTCTTCACGCCGCCTCCTTCACCGCGGGTCGCCGCCGGATCCACCACACGCAGAACGCGGCGAGCGCGACGGCCGCGGCCAGGCAGATCCCGGCCTGCATCCACTGCATGGGCCAGTAGTGGCTCGCCGGGTGCAGTTCCTCGTACTGCTTCTGGGTGGCGCCGGAGCGGGCGAGGCAGCGGTTCCAGCCGTCCTGACCGATGGCGGACGAGCAGCGGTCCGAGGGGATCTTCGCCCCGGAGCGGGACAGATAGCCGTCGCCGATACCGCGCCAGGAGGTGAAGAAGACCTCGAGGGGGGTGTGCGCGAAGTCGCCGCCGGCGTCGGAGACGATCGTCCGCGGGGCCATCAGATGGGGGCGCAGGGCGCCGAGTCCGTACGGGACACCGGCGGTGACCCCCAGGGTGCCCGCCATGGCGGGCACGGTGCGCCGCAGCAGCAGCCCGGCCGCCGCGCCCACGAAGAAGGCCAGCGGGGCGAGGGCGACGGCCGCCGGGCCGGTCGCGTCGAACGGTACGGCGGTGCCCCAGGCGATGTCCTGGAACTGGGTCCGGGCCGCCCGCCACCACCAGGTGTAGAGGGCCGCGAGGACCGCGGTGCCGGCCGTGACGGTGACCAGGGGCAGGGCGAGTTTGGCGATGAGCCAGCGGGTCCGGCTGACCGACTGTGTCCACACCAACTGGTGGGTGCCCATCTCCAGTTCCCGGGCGAACAGGGGCGCGCCGATGAAGACGCCGATCAGCGCGGGCAGCGCGATGAGCAGCCGTCCGGTATTGAGCAGCGGTGTGCGGTAGGTGTCGCTGAGGTGGCGGAGCGCGTCGATCGTGGGGTCGGCTCCCCTGCCGGGATGGGTCCGCCTGCCGTGGCAGAACCGCTTCCAGTCCGCGCAGTCCTGGATGTCGTGCGCCCGCAGGTAGCCGACCATCCCGGCGCGCTGCCAGAGGATGTACGCGGCGATCGCCGCGACGGCGGCGAGGCCCGCCCAGAGGGCGGCCCGGTGCTGCCGCGCCACCAGCCACACCAGTCCTCGGGTACGGGGCCGGGCGCCGGGTGCGCCGAGCCGTATGCCGACCGTGCTCATGCCCCCACCTCCGTACCGGCCGTCCGCGTGTCGTCCGCGAGCAGCGGCGGGGCGTCGGGAGCGCGCAGATAGCCGAGCAGGACCTCTTCGAGGGAGGGTTCGGTGACGATCCAGCCGTCCCCGCTCGGGGTGCCCTCGGGGCGTATCAGCGCGGTGAGCTGACGGCCTGTCGTACGGGTCTCGACCACGGTGTGGCGGGCGAGCGCGGCCGGTGTTCCGCCGCCGGTCGCGCTCGGGCCGGTGACGAGGCGGTGGGCGGCCTGGATCTCGTCCGTCCCGCCCGCCAGGCGGATCCGGCCGCCGCCCATCAGCAGCAGGTAGTCGCAGACTCCGTCGAGTTCGGCGAGCACATGGGTGGAGATGACCACGCCGGTGCCGCGCTCGGCGGCCTCGGCCATCAGCACGCCCATCATCCGGTGGCGGCGCAGCGGGTCCTGATCGGACATCGGCTCGTCCAGCAGGAGCAGATCGGCGCGTTTGCCGAGGGCGAGGGCGAGGGCCACACAGGTGCGCTGGCCGCCGGAGAGCGAGCCGACGCGGGCGGACAGCGGAACCTCGGCCTCCTCCACCACCCGTTCGGCGGCCTTCTGGTCCCAGCGGGGGTTGAGCTCCCGGCCCAGGCGCAGCGTGTCGGCGACGGAGAAGCGCGGGTAGAGCGGCTTGTCCTGGGCGACGAAGGCGACGCGCTCGCGGGCGGCGGGCGCGGAGGGCGCCTGGCCGAAGACCCGCAGCGTGCCGGTGGTCGGGGTCAGCAGACCGGCGGCGAGGGACAGCAGGGTGCTCTTGCCGGAGCCGTTGGGGCCCACCAGCGCGCAGATCCGCCCGGCGGGCAGGTGGAAGGCGACATCTCTCAGGGCCCAGCCGCGCCGGTACTTCTTGCCCAGCCCGGACGCCTCCAGTGCGCCGGCCGCCTCGATCTCGTCGGTCACCCGTTCTCACCGTCTTCCTCATGGCCACTCTCGCTGAGGGTGGCGGTCTCGCCGAAACGCTCTTCGAGGACCGAGGCCACCAGCGCCGTCACGTCCTCGCGGTCGAGCCCGGCGGCGCGGGCCCGGTCGGTCCAGTCGGCGAGCTCCGCGCGCAGCGGTGAGTCCGCGGCGGCGCCGGGCCGGGCCAGCGACCGGCGGACGAAGGTGCCCAGGCCCGGCCGGGGCTCGACCAGCCCTTCGCGCTCCAGCTCGCGGTATGCCTTCAGGACGGTGTTGGGGTTGATGGCGGTGGCCGCGACGACCTCCCTGGCCGTGGGCAGCCGGTCCCCGGGCTGCAGCAGTCCGAGGCGGAGCGCCTGTTTGGTCTGCTGGACGATCTGCAGATAGGTGGCGATGCCGCTGCGCCGGTCGATGCGGTACTCGACCATCCGTCCACCACCCTTTCACTAATCAGTTAGTGGAATGATGGTGGAGCGCGTCCGAGACAATGTCAACTCCTGGGCGAACGTCGACCGCTGAGCGACCGTCGGCCGCTGAGCGCATGCCGACCGCTCATCGGATGCCGACCGCAAACGCCACGCGGCGCCTCCCCCCTGGTCGGGTAGGGGGAAGGCGCCGCGCGGCCGGTCCGTACGCCGTTGTACGGGCGGAGATCCAGGAATCCGGGAGTCCAGTCCCAGAAGTCCCGGGAGTCCCAGGAGACTGAAGCCGGGAAGACCGGCAGGGGTCGGACCGGTCAGACCATCAGGGCCCGGTCGGTGGGGCGGATCGGGGCGGGGAGTTCGCTGGCCCCGGCCAGATAGCGGTCCACCCCGCGCGCCGCGGAGCGGCCCTCGGCGATGGCCCAGACGATCAGCGACTGGCCGCGGCCAGCGTCACCGGCCACGAAGACACCCGGCACATTGGTGGCGAAGTCGGCGTCGCGCGCGATGTTGCCGCGCTCGTCCAGCTCCAGACCGAACTGCTCGACCAGGCCGTTCTTCTGGTCGGTGCCGGTGAAGCCCATGGCGAGGGTGACGAGCTGGGCCGGGATCTTCCGCTCGGTGCCCGGCTTCTGCTCCAGCTTGCCGTCCTTGAACTCCACCTCGATCAGGTGCAGCCACTGGACGTTGCCGTCCTCGTCGCCCTCGAAGTGGGTGGTGGAGACGGAGTAGATCCGCTCCCCGCCCTCCTCGTGCGCCGAGGTGACCTTGTAGAGCATCGGGAAGGTCGGCCAGGGCTGGCCGGCGGTCCGATCGTCGCCGGGCTTGGGCATGATCTCAAGCTGGGTGACGGAGGCGGCGCCCTGCCGGTGGGCGGTGCCGACGCAGTCCGCGCCGGTGTCGCCGCCGCCGATGACCACGACGTGCTTGCCCTCGGCGGTGATGGGGGCGGTGGTGAGGTCGCCCTCCTGCACCTTGTTGGCGAGCGGCAGGTACTCCATCGCGAAGTGGATGCCGTTCAGCTCCCGGCCGGGGGCCGGCAGGTCGCGCGAGGTGGTGGCGCCGGCCGCGATGACCACAGCGTCGTACCGCTTGCGCAGCTTGGCGGCGTCGATGTCGCGGCCGATCTCCGTCTCGGTGCGGAACTTGGTGCCCTCCGCGCGCATCTGCTCGATACGGCGGTTGATGTGCCGCTTCTCCATCTTGAACTCGGGGATGCCGTAGCGCAGCAGCCCGCCGATGCGGTCGGCCCGCTCATAGACGGCGACCGTGTGACCGGCCCGGGTGAGCTGCTGGGCGGCGGCCAGGCCCGCGGGGCCCGAGCCGATGACGGCGACGGTCTTGCCGCTGAGCCGCTCGGGCGGCTGCGGGGTGACATCGCCCGCGTCCCACGCCTTGTCGATGATGGTGACCTCGACGTTCTTGATGGTCACCGCGGGCTGGTTGATGCCGAGCACACAGGCCGACTCGCACGGAGCCGGGCACAGCCGCCCGGTGAACTCCGGGAAGTTGTTGGTCGCGTGCAGCCGCTCGCTGGCCTCGCGCCAGTCCTGCCGGTAGGCGTAGTCGTTCCACTCGGGGATGAGGTTTCCCAGCGGACAGCCGTTGTGACAGAACGGGATGCCGCAGTCCATGCAGCGTCCGGCCTGCTTGCTGATGATCGGCAGCAGTGAACCGGGGACGTAGACCTCGTTCCAGTCCTTGACGCGCTCGTCCACCGGGCGGGTCTCGGCGACCTCGCGGCCAGTGGTCAGGAAGCCCTTGGGGTCAGCCATTGATCGCCGCCTCCATCATCTTCTCGGTGGTCTCGGACTCGGAGAGCCCGGCACGCTCGGCGGCGTCCTTGGCGGCGAGCACGGCCTGGTACGTAGCGGGGATGATCTTGCTGAAGCGGGTGAGGGCGGTCTCCCAGTCGTCGAGCAGCGCACCCGCGACGGTGGAGCCGGTCTCCTCGTGGTGGCGGCGCACCGCGTCGTGCAGCCACTGCTTGTCGGTGTCGTCCAGCGCGCCGAGGGCGCTCCGCAGATCGACGTTGACGTTATCCGGGTCGAGGTCGATCACATACGCGATGCCGCCGGACATACCGGCCGCGAAGTTACGGCCGGTGGGGCCGAGGACGAGCGCGTGGCCGCCGGTCATGTACTCACAGCCGTGGTCGCCCACGCCCTCGGAGACGACCGTGGCGCCGGAGTTGCGGACGCAGAACCGCTCGCCGACCCGGCCGCGCAGGAACATCTCACCGCCGGTCGCGCCGTACGCGAGGGTGTTGCCCGCGATGGTGGAGTACTCGGCGAGGTGGTCCGCGCCCCGGTCCGGGCGGACGATGATCCGGCCGCCGGAGAGGCCCTTGCCCACGTAGTCGTTGGCATCGCCTTCGAGCCGCAGGGTGACGCCCCTGGGCACGAACGCGCCGAAGGACTGGCCGGCCGAGCCGGTGAAGGTGATGTCGATGGTGTCGTCGGGCAGGCCCGCGCCACCGAACGTCCGGGTCACCTCATGGCCGAGCATGGTGCCGACGGTCCGGTTGATGTTGCGGATCGCGACCTGGGCGCGGACCGGCTGGGCGGCCTCGGCGCTCTCGGCGTCCAGCGCGTCGGCGGCCAGCTTGATGAGCTGGTTGTCGAGCGCCTTGGCCAGGCCGTGGTCCTGCCCGATCGCCTGGTGGCGGCCGGCGCCCTCGGGCAGCTCGGGCACGTACAGCAGCGGGGCGAGGTCCAGGCCCTGCGCCTTCCAGTGCTGTACGGCGCGGGCGGTGTCCAGCAGCTCGGCGTGGCCGATGGCCTCGTCCAGGGTGCGGAAGCCCAGCTCGGCGAGGAGCTCGCGGACCTCCTCGGCGATGAACTCGAAGAAGTTCACCACGAACTCGGCCTTGCCGTTGTAGCGCTCGCGCAGCACCGGGTTCTGGGTGGCGATGCCGACCGGGCAGGTGTCCAGGTGGCAGACGCGCATCATGACGCAGCCGGAGACCACCAGCGGCGCGGTGGCGAAGCCGAACTCCTCGGCACCGAGCAGTGCGGCGATGACCACGTCACGGCCGGTCTTGAGCTGGCCGTCGGTCTGCACCACGATGCGGTCGCGCAACCCGTTGAGCAGCAGCGTCTGCTGGGTCTCGGCGAGGCCGAGCTCCCAGGGGCCGCCCGCGTGCTTGAGCGAGGTGAGCGGCGAGGCGCCGGTGCCGCCGTCGTGGCCGGAGATCAGCACCACATCGGCGTGGGCCTTGGAGACGCCCGCGGCCACCGTGCCGACGCCGACCTCGGAGACCAGCTTGACGTGGATCCGGGCCTGCGGGTTGGCGTTCTTCAGGTCGTGGATGAGCTGGGCGAGATCCTCGATCGAGTAGATGTCGTGGTGCGGCGGCGGGGAGATCAGGCCGACACCCGGGGTGGAGTGCCGGGTCTTGGCGACCCAGGGGTAGACCTTGTGGCCGGGGAGCTGGCCGCCCTCGCCGGGCTTGGCGCCCTGCGCCATCTTGATCTGGATGTCATCGGCGTTGACCAGGTATTCGCTGGTCACACCGAAGCGGCCGGAGGCCACCTGCTTGATCGACGAGCGCCGCGCGGGGTCGTGCAGCCGGTCGGAGTCCTCGCCGCCCTCACCGGTGTTGGACTTGGCCCCCAACTGGTTCATGGCGATGGCGAGGGTCTCGTGCGCCTCCTGGGAGATGGAGCCGTACGACATGGCGCCGGTGGAGAACCGCTTGACGATCTCGCCGACGGACTCGACCTCGTCGATCGGGATCGAGGGGCGCTCGCCCTTGAAGGAGAACAGACCGCGCAGCGTCATCAGCCGCTCGGACTGCTCGTTCACCCGCTCGGTGTACTTCTTGAAGATGTCGTAGCGACGCGACCGGGTGGAGTGCTGCAGCCGGAAGATCGTCTCGGGGTCGAAGAGGTGCGGCTCGCCCTCCCGGCGCCACTGGTACTCGCCGCCGATCTCCAGCGTGCGGTGGGCCGAGGGGACGCCGGAGGCGGGGTACGCCTTGGCGTGGCGGGCGGCGACCTCCTTGGCGACGACGTCCAGGCCCGCGCCGCCGATCTTGGTGGCGGTGCCGTGGAAGTAGGTGTCCACGAAGGACTCGTCCAGGCCGACGGCCTCGAAGACCTGCGCGCCCCGGTAGGAGGCCACGGTCGAGATGCCCATCTTGGACATGACCTTCAGGACGCCCTTGCCGAGCGCCTTGATGAGGTTCTTGATCGCGGTATCGGCCTCGACGCCCGGCAGGAACGTCCCTGCCCGGACCAGGTCCTCGACCGACTCCATGGCCAGGTACGGGTTGACGGCCGCGGCGCCGTAGCCGATCAGCAGCGCGACATGGTGCACCTCGCGGACGTCGCCCGCCTCGACCAGCAGCCCCACCTGGGCGCGCTGCTTGGTGCCGATGAGGTGGTGGTGGACCGCGGAGGTGAGCAGCAGCGAGGGGATCGGGGCGTGCTCGGCGTCCGAGTGGCGGTCGGAGAGCACGATCAGCCGGGCGCCGTCCTCGATGGCGCGGTCGGCCTCGGCGCAGATCTCGTCCAGCCGGGCGGCGAGCGCCTGACCGCCGCCGCCGACCCGGTACAGGCCCGAGAGATTCGCCGCCTTGAGACCCGGCATGTCCCCGTCGGCGTTGATGTGGATGAGCTTGGCCAGCTCATCGTTGTCGATCACCGGGAAGGGCAGGGTGACGCTGCGGCAGGAGGCCGCGGTCGGCTCCAGCAGATTGCCCTGCGGGCCCAGCGAGGAGATCAGCGAGGTGACCAGCTCCTCGCGGATCGCGTCCAGCGGCGGGTTGGTGACCTGCGCGAACAACTGGGTGAAGTAGTCGAACAGCAGCCGCGGCCGCTCGGAGAGGGCGGCGATCGGCGAGTCGGTGCCCATCGAGCCGATCGGCTCGGCGCCGGCCTTGGCCATCGGCGCGAGCAGGACGCGCAGCTCCTCCTCGGTGTAGCCGAAGGTCTGCTGGCGGCGGGTGACCGAGGCGTGGGTGTGCACGATGTGCTCACGCTCGGGAAGGTCGGCCAGGTCGATCAGACCGGCCTCGAGCCACTCGCCGTACGGCTGCTCGGCGGCCAGCTCGGCCTTGATCTCGTCGTCCTCGATGATGCGGTGCTCGGCGGTGTCGACCAGGAACATCCGGCCCGGCTGCAGCCGGCCCTTGCGGACCACCCTGGCCGGGTCGATGTCCAGGACGCCGACCTCGGAGGAGAGCACGACCAGGCCTTCGTCGGTGACCCAGTAGCGTCCGGGCCGCAGACCGTTGCGGTCCAGCACGGCGCCGACCTGGACGCCGTCGGTGAAGGTGACACAGGCCGGGCCGTCCCAGGGCTCCATCATCGTGGAGTGGTACTGGTAGAAGGCGCGCCGGGCCGGGTCCATGGAGGGGTGGTTCTCCCACGCCTCGGGGACCATCATCAGCACCGAGTGCGGCAGCGAGCGGCCGCCGAGGTGGAGCAGCTCCAGGACCTCGTCGAAGGTCGCCGAGTCGGAGGCGTCCGGGGTGCAGAGGGGGAAGGTCCGCTCCAGCCCCTTCTCCCCGAACAGGTCGCTGACGAGCTGGGACTCCCGGGCGCGCATCCAGTTGCGGTTGCCCTGGACGGTGTTGATCTCACCGTTGTGGGCGACGAAGCGGTACGGGTGGGCCAGCGGCCAGCTCGGGAAGGTGTTGGTGGAGAACCGGGAGTGGACCAGCGCGACGGCGGTGGCGAAGCGGCGGTCGGAGAGGTCCGGGAAGAACGGCTCGAGCTGGCCGGTGGTCAGCATGCCCTTGTAGACCAGGGTGCGGGCGGACAGCGAGGGGAAGTAGACCCCCGCCTCGCGCTCGGCGCGCTTGCGCAGCACGAACGCCGTGCGGTCCAGGGCCACGCCGGTGCTGGTGCCGTCGGCGACGAAGAGCTGACGGAAGACGGGCATGGTGGAGCGGGCGCCGTTGCCCAGCAGCTCGGGGGCGACGGGCACCTCGCGCCAGCCGAGGACGGTCAGGCCCTCCTCGGCGGCGAGCCGCTCGATGTGCTCCGCGGCGGCCGCGCGCTCGGTCTCGCCCTCCGGGAGGAACGCGATGCCCACCGCGTAGGCACCGGCTTCGGGCAGCTCGAAGCCGGTCACACTGGCCCGCAGGAAAGCGTCCGGAACCTGGACGAGGATGCCCGCGCCGTCGCCCGAGTCGGGCTCGGAACCGGTGGCGCCGCGGTGCTCGAGGTTCCTCAGCACGGTGAGAGCCTGTTCCACGAGCTCATGGCTGGCCTCGCCGGTGAGGGTCGCCACGAAGCCGACGCCACAGGCGTCGTGCTCATTGCGCGGGTCGTACATCCCCTGGCGGGCGGGGTGGGATGCGGAACGCATCGGCTCTCCCGTCGTCGTCATGGCATTGTGCGTGTGCCGAGGGACGACGTTGGCCCTCCGCGAGAATTTCGTGCAGGTTACATGATGGGGTGAATCTCGGGAAGTGGAAATTCCGTTCCATCATGCGGACACCCCAAGGGTGGGGTGATATCAGGCAATACGGGCATTAGCGGATGGGGCGACCAGCGTCGCCATAGCGCGGACCGGGCGACTCTGCCCAAGCGCTTTCGGCTTATGCCCGCCTGTAAAGGGATCGAAACCGAGGAGTAACGGCGTAGTTATGCGGCTCACCGTATGCCTGTCATCCTACGGCCGTTCCGAACAAAGCGCCCAGGGCATAGGTCACACCCGCCGCCGCGCCACCCAGCGCGAGCTGCCGCAGCCCGCTGTACCACCAGGAACGGGCGGTCACCCGCGCCACCGCCGCACCGCAGCCGAACAGCCCGATCAGCGCGAGCAGCACGGCGGGCCACAGCGCCGAGGCGCCCAGCAGATACGGCAGTACCGGCAGCAGCGCGCCCAGCGCGAAGGAGCCGAACGAGGACACCGCCGCGACCAGCGGTGAGGGCAGATCGTCCGGGTCCACGCCCAGCTCCTCGCGGGCGTGTATCTCCAGCGCCTGCTCGGGGTCGCGGGAGAGCTGCTCGGCCACCTCACGGGCCAGCGCCGGCTCCACCCCGCGCGACACATAGAGCGCCGCCAGCTCCTCCAGCTCGTCCACGGGGTGCTTGCGCAGCTCGCGCCGCTCCACCTCCAGCTCGGCCTCGACCAGCTCGCGCTGTGAGGCGACGGAGGTGTACTCCCCGGCGGCCATGGAGAAGGCACCGGCCGCCAGCCCCGCCAGACCGGTGATCACGATGGTCTGCCGGTCCACCGCGCCACCGGCCACACCGGTCATCAGCGCGAGGTTGGAGACCAGTCCGTCCATGGCTCCGAAGACGGCGGGGCGCAGCCAGCCGCCGGTCACATCACGGTGGGTGTGGTTGTCGCGGTGGGCGATGTGCGGGGGCTCGGCGGTATCGATGACGGACATATGAAGATGTGCTCCCTTCGAGAAGGGTGCGGCGATGCGGCCCCACCCCAACGGTTCGAAGGTACGCACGAATTACCCCGCTCCGCCAGCAAGGAAGGCCGAACTTACCTCGCTGACCTGCGGAAACGTAAAGAGGCCGCCGAACCCAGAGGGGTCCGGCGGCCTGTTGGACGCGACGCGGCGCGCGTCAGGGTTTCTTGGAGGGCTCCGCCTCGGCGGCCACCGCACCGGCTTCGTCCGCGCCACCGGTCCCGGCCGGAGCAGCGTCGCTCGCCTCGGTCTTGGTGGCCGGGGCCGGTCCGCCGCCGCTCGCGTCCGCGCCGTCCTCGACCGCGGCGGGCTCGACGACCTCCTCGCGGCCGGGGGACTTCTTCGCGGAGATCACCAGATAGGCCACCGCGGCCAGGAAGACCACGATGGACGTCCAGTTGTTGAGCCGCAGCCCGAGCACGTGGTGGGCGTCGTCCACCCGGAGGTACTCGATCCAGAAGCGGCCCACGGTGTACGACGCGACGTAGAGGGCAAACGCACGGCCATGCCCCAGCTTGAAGCGGCGGTCCGCCCAGATCACCAGCAGGGCCACGCCGATGCACCACAGCGACTCGTACAGGAAGGTCGGGTGGTACGTGCCGGCCACCCGGCCCGCGTCGGCGTCGCCGTCGATCTTCAGCGCCCACGGCAGGGTGGTCTCCTTGCCGTACAGCTCCTGGTTGAACCAGTTGCCCCAGCGGCCGATCGCCTGGGCGAAGGCGATACCGGGCGCGATGGCGTCCGCGTAGGCCGGGAGCGGGATGCCCCGGCGGCGGCAGCCGATCCAGGCGCCCAGCGCGCCCAGCGCGATGGCCCCCCAGATCCCGAGGCCGCCCTGCCAGATCTTGAACGCGTCCACCCAGTCACGGCCGTCGGTGAAGTACAGCTCGTAATCGGTGATGACGTGGTAGAGGCGGCCTCCGACCAGGCCGAAGGGCACCGCCCAGACGGCGATGTCGGCGACGGTGCCGACGCGGCCGCCCCGGGCGACCCAGCGCCGCCCGCCGAGCCAGACCGCGACGAAGACGCCGATGATGATGCAGAAGGCATAGCCGCGCAGCGGAACCGGGCCGAGATAGATCACGCCGGACGACGGGCTGGGAATGTAAGCGAGGAGGTCCATGACAGGACCGACGCTACCGTGCCGGGCGGGAGATGCGGCAACCCACCCGGCAACGGCTGCGTAACAAGGATCAGTCCCGGGCCGCCGCGAGGACCATGCGCTTGAGCTTGTTGGGGCTCAGCGGCTTGTCGGGGTCGCCGTACACGGACTTTCCGCCCAGCAGCACCGTCGGCGTGGACGCATAGCCGGAGTGCGCGAAGACATCGTTGGACTTGCGCACCCAGGCGTCGTGCCGGCCCTCCTCGACGCACTTACGGAAAGCGGGGGTGACCAGCCCGGGGACCTGATCCGCGAGCTTGATCAGCCGGGCGTTCTTCGCGTAGGTGTCCCGGGTCTCCGCGGACTGATGGCGGTAGAGCACATCGTGGTACGCCCGGAACTTCCCGGCGTCCTGGTCCTGGGCGCAGGCCGCCGCGTTCGCCGCCCGGACCGAACCGGTGCCGCCGAGGTTTCCGTCGATGATCGTCACCAGGTGGTACTCGACCTTCATCCGGCCCTCGTCCTGCAGCTCGTGGACGGTCTTGCGGAAGACGTCCTCGAACTGCTTGCACCCGGGACAGCGGAAGTCCTCGTACACCTTCAGGGTCACCGGGGACGGCTTCCCGGCCTTGTCCGCCTGCCCGGCCTTCCCCGTCTTCTCCGCCATCCCCGAGGGGATCACCAGGCGCCCCTTGCCGACCGCTCCGCGCGGTGGCACCACGGAGCTGCCCGACTTGCCCGAGTCGTCTTCGGTCCTGGACACGACCATGCCCACCCCCACGGCCCCGGCGAGGACGGCCACCACGGCCCCCAGGACGCCCAGCGTCCGCTTCCGCTTCGCGCGCGACCGCTCCCGCTCGCGCTGTTCCCGCAGGCGCTCTCGGGCGCCGCGCTTTCCCTCACGGTTTCTCTGACTCACGCCCTCGCCAACGAGGCGGAGGAGCACGGCCGAGCTCCTCCGCCCCGTTCTTCCCTCTAACGAGCGACCCTCCAACGGGCGAGGCGCTAGCGGGCGGCGCGCACGCCTTCCGCCAGCTCACCCGCGAGCTCGCGCAGCCCCGCGAGACCGGCCTCGGTGTCACCCTCGGCGTCCAGCAGCCGCTTGACGAAGGCCGAGCCCACGATGACCCCGTCGGCGAACGCCGCGACCTCGGTGGCCTGGGTGGCGTTGGAGACGCCGAGCCCCACGCAGACCGGAAGCGTGGTGGTACCGCGGGTGCGCTCCACCAGCTCGCGCGCCTCCTGGCCCACCGATTCCCTCGTTCCGGTGACGCCCATCAGGGACGCCGCGTAGACGAAACCGCTGCCCGCCGCCGTGATCTTCGCCAGCCGCTCATCACGGCTGCTGGGCGCGACCACGAACACGGTCGCCAGACCGTGCTGCTCGGCGGCCTTCCGCCAGATCTCCGACTCCTGGACCGGCAGATCGGGCAGGATGCAGCCCGCGCCGCCCGCCTCGGCGAGATCGGCGGCGAACCGCTCGACGCCGTACCGGTCCACCGGGTTCCAGTACGTCATGCACAGGATCGGGGCACCGGTCCGGGCGTGCACCTCCCCCACTGTGCGGATCACATCGCGGATCTTGACCCCGCCGCGCAGCGCGATGTCGTCGGCGGTCTGGATCACCGGCCCGTCGAGGACCGGATCGCTGTGCGGCAGCCCGACCTCGATGATGTCGCAGCCGCCCTCGATCATGGCGGTCATCGCGTCCACCCCACCGTCGATGGAGGGGAAACCGGCGGGCAGATAGCCGACGAGCGCCGCGCGCCCCTCGTCCTTGGCGCCCGCCAGGACGGATCCCAGCAGCTCCAGATTCCCGGCCATCACTTCGCTCCCTGGTCGCTCTGCTGGTCGTAGAGCCCGAAGTACCGAGCCGCCGTGTCCATGTCCTTGTCGCCGCGCCCGGAGAGGTTGACCAGCACCAGGCCGTCGCTCCCCAGCTCACGGCCGAGGTCCAGGGCGCCCGCCAGCGCGTGGGCGCTCTCGATCGCCGGGATGATGCCCTCGGTCTCCGAGAGCAGCCGCAGCGCCCGCATCGCCTCGTCGTCGGTGACCGCCCGGTACTCGGCGCGGCCGATGTCCTTCAGATACGCGTGCTCCGGCCCGACGCCGGGGTAGTCCAGACCGGCCGAGATCGAGTACGGCTCGGTGATCTGGCCGTCCTCGTCCTGCAGCACGAACGACCGGGAGCCATGCAGGATCCCGGGCTCGCCCTGGCTCAGCGTGGCCGCGTGCTCCCCGGTCTCCACACCGTGCCCGGCGGGCTCGAAGCCGACGATGCGCACGCTCTCGTCCGGCAGGAAGGCGTGGAACAGCCCGATCGCGTTGGATCCGCCGCCCACGCAGGCCGCGACCGCGTCCGGCAGCCGCCCGGTCCGCTCCAGGATCTGCCGCCGCGCCTCCACGCCGATCACCCGGTGGAAGTCGCGCACCAGCGCCGGGAAGGGGTGCGGGCCGGCCACCGTGCCGAAGAGGTAGTGGGTGCGGTCCACATTGGCGACCCAGTCCCGGAACGCCTCGTTGATGGCGTCCTTGAGAGTGCGGCTGCCGGACGTCACGGAGATGACCTCGGCGCCCAGCATCCGCATCCGCGCCACATTGAGCGCCTGCCGCTGGGTGTCGACCTCGCCCATGTAGATGGTGCATTCGAGCCCGAACAGCGCACACGCGGTGGCGGTGGCCACTCCGTGCTGACCGGCGCCGGTCTCGGCGATGACGCGGGACTTGCCCATGCGCTTGGTGAGCAGGGCCTGCCCCAGCACGTTGTTGATCTTGTGGGAGCCGGTGTGGTTGAGGTCCTCCCGCTTGAGGAAGACCCGGGCGCCCCCGGCGTGCTCGGCGAACCGCTGCACCTCGGTCAGCGCACTGGGCCGGCCGGTGTAGTTGACCAGCAGATCCTCGAGCTCGGCCGCGAAGGCGGGGTCCGTCTTGGCCTTCTCGTACTCGGCCGCGACCTCGTCGACCGCGGCGACGAGCGCCTCGGGGATGAACTTGCCGCCGAAGGCGCCGAAATAGCCCTCGGCGCTGGGCACTCGACCCTCCGGGTCGGGAATGAAGAAATCAGAGGACATGGGTGGTACTCCTCGATCGGGGCAGCGCCCCGCAACGGATGTGATGGGTGGAAAAGCCATGGCCCGCCGGACAGAAACGCCTCCGGATACGGCCCACGGCTACGGCCTGCAGCGCACTATCAGCGCGTTGCCGTCCGACGCCATCGCCGCCCGTTGATCTGTCCCGGCTCGCATCCGATGTGGTAGCGCACGCGCCGCCCCCGCACCCGCCTCGCGGGCGCGCGGCAGCCCCGGGGCCGACAGCCCCGGGCCAGGCGCGCGTACGTCTCCATGATCCGCCGGTCCCGTCCCGTCAGTCCCGGCCGTGGCGCAGCGCCGGGTGGGCGCCCGCCGCCACCAGATCGGCCACCGCGGCCTTGGGGTCGCGTCCGGTCACCAGGGACTCGCCGACCAGCACCGCGTCCGCGCCGTCGTTCGCGTAGGCGATCAGGTCGTGCGGACCGCGCACACCCGACTCCGCGATCTTGACGATGTGGTCGGGGATCTCCGGGGCGACGCGTGCGAAGGTCGAGCGGTCCACCTGGAGGGTCTTGAGGTCGCGTGCGTTGACGCCGATGACCCGGGCCCCGGCGTCGACCGCGCGGACGACCTCCTCCTCGTCGTGCACCTCGACCAGCGGCGTCAGCCCGATGGACACGGCACGCTCGATGAGCGAGACCAGCGCCTCCTGCTCCAGCGCGGAGACGATCAGCAGGATGACGTCGGCGCCGTACGCCCGCGCCTCCCACAGTTGGTACGAGGTGACGATGAAGTCCTTACGGAGCACCGGAATGTCGACCTTGGCCCTTACGGCTTCCAGGTCGGCCAGCGAACCGCCGAAGCGGCGCTGCTCGGTCAGCACGCTGATGACGGACGCGCCGCCCGCCTCGTAGTCGGCGGCGAGCCCCGCGGGGTCGGCGATCGCGGCGAGCGCGCCCTTGGACGGGCTGGACCGCTTGACCTCGCAGATCACGTTGACGCTGTCGCCCTTGAGCGCCGCGACGCCGTCCTTCGCCGGCCGGGCCTTGGCCGCCCGCTCCTTGAGCTCGTCGAGGGTGACGCGCGCCTGCCGCTCCGTGAGGTCGGCACGGACTCCGTCGATGATCTCGTCGAGCACACTCATCGAGCGGGCCCCCTTCCGTGACGGGGATGAAGCTGGCTTCGAATCTGCCGGATGTGGCGGCAAGCCGCCTCACCTGGCACTGCGATGGTAGCCGCCGGGACGCCGAGGTCTCGCATCCGGTTGACGCGGACGGCCCCCACATGCACATACACAACAGCGGTCACGGTGTCAGTAGTCCCCCGAACGGGAAATTCCGGACGATGGTGAAGACCAGGGCCACCGCGCCGAGCGCGCCCGCATGCCACGTCCGCGCCGCCGGGAAGCGTCCGCGCACGCACCACACCACCCAGCAGACGGCGAAGAGGGCGTAACAGCCGACGGCGAGGGCGTTGTCGCGCAGCGCGGCCGCCAGGTCCCCGTGGGCCAGGGCGTGGGCACCGCGCAGCCCGCCGCAGCCGGGGCAGTACAGCCCGGTGAGCCGCAGCAGCGGGCAGACGGGGTAGTGACCGGGCTCCCCGGGGTCGACGGCGCCGACGTAGCCGAAGGCGGCGAGAACGCCCGCGAGCACACCGAAAGGTGCCACGAGACGCCTCGCCACGGGGGCCGGGGCGGTCGGCGATGGTTCGCTCACACCGCCAAGTCTCCCCCGGGATCCGCGAAGGCGCAGCTCAGGGCCGGTACGCCGGCCTCCGTACGGCTCAGTGCCGAGCGCGGTGGAGGCGGGGGCGGTGGAGGCGGGGGCGGTGGAGGCGGGGGCGGTGGAGGCGGGCGCGGCCCCGGGCCGCGCCCGGGCTCACTGCTGGGTCTGTGCCTGCGCCTGCGCCTGCGCCTGCGCCGTGGGCTGCGGCTGCGGCTGCGACTGCGGGAGCGAGTGCTGCTCCTTGGGCAGGCCCAGCCCGGCCGCGCGCATCGCCACGCCGACGACACCGCCGAGGACGATGATCACCATGCCCACCCAGAAGCCGAGCGGGTTGGCCGCCACGGTGAACGCGCCGGCGACGCAGAAGCCGATGAAGGCGATGGTGACACCGGTCCAGGCGGCCGGGGTGTGTCCGTGGTTGTGACCCGCCATGAATTCTCCTCGTAGCTGTACTGCGCCTGGTCCGGGCGCTCGGGGGCGAACGCTCCCACGCCATTGTCCCCGACGCGCGAAACGCCCTTGAGCGGGGGTGGACATTGCGGTCCGAGACGGGACGGGGGCGCGAGGAACCTGCTGGGCCCTGTCCGGTGGATCTTCGTCCCTGTGACATCAGCGGCTGCCGCCGCGGGGCCCGCGGCGTCTGGTGCAAGAGGCACCTCCGAGCGGTAGCCGGGGGACCACCGCAAGGCGGAGGGTCGTCCTCGTACCGGGTCGTACTCGGACGATCCCGACAACGCAGCCGGGGCACCTCCCAGCGGTAGCCGGGGGCGCCGTGCCAGGCGGCGCGGGCCCACGGAGATCCGCCGGACAGGGCCTCTAGGCGCCCCGCTCGGCCTCCTGCCGCGCCGGGGCCTGCGTCGGGTCCTCGCCCCGGTCCAGGGCCTTCCACAGCTCCTCGGGGCGGTCCGGGTCGGGGGCGGGGCCGCCGCGCCGGGTGCGGCTCCGGCCCGCGGTGCCCTCGGTGCCCGCGCGCTCGTACCGCCCGGACATGGCCGGCCAGTGGCGGCCGTAGCCCAGGGCGAGCACGCCCGCGAGCAGCAGCAGCACACCGCCGGCCGCGGCGACCCACGGCCAGGGGGTGTACGCCACATCGTGGATCGGGCTGTGGGTCAGGCCGCTCACCTTGGACGCCTTCTCCTCCAGCGCCGCCTTGTCGGTCGCGCCGAGGGCCGAGCTGACGACGATGCCCGCCCCGCTGAGGGCGAGCAGCGCCGAGACGGCACCACGGCCGAGGCGGCGCACGGCGAAGACCGCGACCAGCGCGGCGAGGCCGACGATCGCCAGCGCACCGGGCAGCCCGGTGATGTCATCGCCGTTGGCACTCTGCGGGAGAGAGCCCTGGGCGACGGAGGCGGTGCCCTCGGCCCACTTGCGGCTGGTGGCCAGCAGGACGAGGGCGGCGCCGAGCGCACCGGCGAGCAGGGCGATGGCAAGGCTGCTTCGGCGGCCGCGGGCGGCGCGGGCGGAGGGCTCGTTCTCGGCCCTGGGCTGGGGTACGGCTGCTGCAGTCACGCCTACCACTATCCCCCACCCGGGTACGGGACCGCCCCCGGGTGGGGGATATGGGAACTACCGGGAACTACCGCCCCAGCCGGCCCGCCGCGTGAACCGCCCGCAGCACCGCCGCCGCCTTGTTGCGGCACTCCGCGTCCTCGGCCGTCGGATCGGAGTCGGCGACGATCCCCGCGCCCGCCTGGACGTACGCCGTGCCCTCGCGCAGCAGCGCGGTGCGGATGGCGATCGCGGTGTCGGAGTCGCCCGCGAAGTCGAGATAGCCGACACAGCCGCCGTAGAGCCCGCGGCGGCTCGGCTCCAGCTCCTCGATGATCTGCAGCGCCCGCGGCTTGGGGGCGCCGGAGAGGGTGCCCGCGGGGAAGCAGGCGGTGAGCACGTCGAAGGCCGTACGGCCCTCGGCGAGGCTGCCGGTGACCGTCGAGACGATGTGCATGACATGGCTGTAGCGCTCGATCGACATGAAGTCGACGACCTCCACGCTGCCGGGCTCGCAGACCCGCCCGAGGTCATTGCGCCCGAGGTCGACGAGCATCAGATGCTCGGCCCGCTCCTTGGGGTCGGCGAGCAGCTCCTCCCCGAGGGCCGCGTCCTCCTGCGGAGTGGCCCCCCGGGGGCGGGTGCCGGCGATGGGATGCAGCATCGCCCGGCCGTCCTCGACCTTGACCAGGGCCTCCGGGCTGGAGCCCACCACATCGAAGTCCTCGAACCGGAAGAGGTACATATAGGGGCTCGGGTTGGTGGCGCGCAGCACCCGGTAGACGTCGAGGGCGCTCGCCGAGCACGGCGTCTCGAACCGCTGCGAGGGGACGACCTGGAACGCCTCGCCCGCGCGGATGCGTTCCTTGATGTCGTCCACGGCCGCCATGAAGTCCTCGCCGCCCCACAGCGCGGTGTACTCGGGCAGCTCGGACTCGGGCAGCACGGTGGGGTCGGTCGGCACGGGGCGGACCAGGTCGGCGGCCATGGCGTCGAGCCGGGCCACGGCGTCCGCGTACGCCTCGTCCACACCCGTGTCGAGGTCGTTGTGGTTGATCGCGTTGGCGATCAGCAGCACGGTGCCGTCCCAGTGGTCCAGCACCGCCAGGTCCGAGGTGAGCAGCATGGTCAGCTCGGGCAGGCGCAGATCGTCCCGCCCGTGCTCGCCGACCTTCTCCAGGCGGCGGACGATGTCGTAGCCGAGATAGCCGACCATGCCGCCGGTGAACGGCGGTAGCTGGACCAGGCCCCCGAGGTCGCGGGGGGTGTGCAGGGTCTCGACGGTGGCGCGCAGCGCCTGGAGGGGGTCGCCCTCGGTGGGCACGCCCACCGGCGGGGTGCCCAGCCAGTGGGTGCGGCCGTCGCGTTCGGTGAGGGTGGCCGAGCTGCGGACGCCGATGAAGGAGTAGCGGGACCAGGAGCGGCCGTTCTCGGCGGATTCGAGGAGGAAGGTGCCGGGGCGCTCGGCGGCCAGTTTGCGGTAGAGGCCCACGGGGGTGTCGCCGTCCGCGAGCAGCTTGCGGCTGACGGGGATGACGCGGCGGTCGGCCGCCAGCTTGCGGAAGGTCTCGAGATCCATCGTGACAACGTCCTGGGTCAAGGGCTGGGGAGCCCGGCGGGCGGGTGCATGGATGGCCGGTCCACGGGCCGGTCTACCGGCCGAGCGGGAGCTCGTCGGCGTCGAAGCAGGTGCGGTCGCCGGTGTGGCAGGCGGCGCCGACCTGGTCGACCTTGACGAGGATGGTGTCGGCGTCGCAGTCGAGGGCGACGGACTTGACCCGCTGGATATGGCCGGAGGTGTCGCCCTTGACCCAGTACTCCTGGCGGCTGCGGCTCCAGTAGGTGCAGCGGCCGGTGGTGAGGGTGCGGTGCAGCGCCTCGTCGTCCATCCAGCCGAGCATCAGCACCTCACCGGTGTCGTACTGCTGGGCGATGGCGGGCAGCAGGCCGTCGGCGCCGCGCTTGAGGCGGGCGGCGAGGGCCGGGTCGAGGGCGGAGGGGCGGTCGGAGCCGGTCATGCGACCATTCTGCACTTCCGGAGAGGGGTCTCCGCCAATGATCTCCGCCGGGCCGGTATGCCGGGCCCGATGGTCGGGTTGTCGGTGGAATGGGGCATGCTTCGGGCATGACGTTTCCGCCGCCGTCGAATGACCCCAACCGGCCTGGAAACGGCGGGGGGTTCGGTCCACCGCCGCAGCCGCAGCAGCAGCCACCGTCTCAGCCCCCGCAGCCTCCTCAGCAGCAGCCGCAGGGCTTCGGGCCGCCGCCCCCGGCGGACCAGCCCGCGCAGCCGGGCGGGCCCGGGCCGCAGGCCCAGCCTGGTCCGTACGCCCAGCCCGGTCCGCCCGGGCAGCCCAGCGGCGGTTTCGGCCCGCCGACCCCACCGGCCCTGCTGCCCGGCGGGCCGCCGCCGGGCGCGCTCCCGCCGGGGGCCATACCCCCGGGTGCGCTGCCGCCTCCCCCGCCGACCGGCCTCGGCGGTTCCAAGGTCACGGCGATCGTCATCGCGGCGGTGGTGGCCGCGGCGGTGGTCGTCGGCGCGATCGTCATCGGAACGAAGGACCACGGAGACAAGAAGACGTCGGCCGACGCCGGCCCGTCCGCCTCCGCCTCCGCCTCGGACCGCCCCCTCTCCTCGCCCTCGGACGGCGGGGCGACCGCCGCCCCGCCGGGCTCGGAGGACCCCGGCCAGGGCGCGCCGCTGGGCGGCGGAAGCGATGCCCCCGACGCGGATCCGGACACCTCGGATTCGGCGGCCCCGGACGCGTCGGAGTCCGGCGAGCCCGGTGACAAGGTGCCGTATGTGGTGCTCGACCCCGGCCAGTGCTTCGACCACCCGGCGATGGACAGCAGCGTCACCAAGGTCGAGAAGCGGTCCTGCCACGGCCCGCACGACGGCGAGGTGATCGCCAACGAGAAGCTGAGCGGCGACTTCTCCTCCGAGAAGGCGATCCAGACCAAGGCGCTGTCGCTGTGCGGCACGGACGCCAAGAAGCGGCTCAAGACCATCCCCAACGACGGCCGGATGTATTACTACTACGCGCTGTATCCCGCGCTGGGCACCTACTCCATCCAGGGCGAGGACCAGGTCTCCTGCGCGCTCACACTGAGCGCCGCACGCGACGGCAAGAAGCTGAGCAAGCCCCTGTCGGGATAGGCCGGGCAGGGCGGCCCCGGCGGGGCGCGCGGGGCGGCGCTTTCCATGGCAGCGGGCGGGCCCCGGTCGTAGGGTGGACGTATGTCCACTCACGCGAAGCGCGAACGCCTGCTCCTCGCCGACCTCTTGGACGGTGCGGGCCCCGGGGCCCCGACGCTGTGCGAGGGCTGGAACACCCGCGATCTGGCGGCCCATCTGGTGGTCCGCGAGCGCCGCCCCGACGCGGCCGCCGGGGTGCTGGTCAAGCCGCTGGCCGCGCGGCTGGCCCGGGTGCAGGAGGAGTTCGCGGCGAAGCCGTACGAGGAGCTGCTCCAGCTCTTCCGCACCGGTCCGCCGCGGATGTCGCCGTTCGCGCTGAAGCAGGTGGACGAGGCGGCCAACAGCTTCGAGTTCTACGTCCACGCCGAGGATGTGCGCCGCGCCCGCCCGGAGTGGACACCGCGCGAGCTGGACCCGGTCTTCGCCGACACGCTGTGGTCCCGTATCGAGCGCGGCGCCCGGATCTTCGGCCGCCGCTCCCCCGTCGGCCTGGTGCTGCGGCGTCCGGACGGCCGTACGGCGGTGGCCCACCGCGGCGTCCCGGTCGTCACGGTCACCGGCGAGCCGGGCGAGCTGGCGCTCTTCCTCAGCGGCCGCCAGGAGGCCGCCCGGGTCGAACTGGAGGGCGACAAGGAGGCCGTGGCCGCGGCGCGTGAGGCCAAGCTGGGCGTCTGAGCCGGGCCCTGAGCCGTCCTCGGCGGCGCCCTGAAGGGGCGCGGGGAACTGCGCGACCAGCCACCACGGCGCCGCAGACAATCGACGGCATCAGGGCACTTCCTTCGACACTGCCCGCACGGGCCGCCCGCCGCCCGTGACGTATCCCCGCCGCCCGGCGCGCGGCGGGGATTGCCGGAGGAATCCCTAACAGGTCTCGCGGACGTAATCCTCACCGTCGTCGGTCGAGACGTCCTCGTCCCGCAGGACGATGCTGAGCCGGTCGCCCCAGCCCGCACACGCCTTGGCGAAGCCCTCCTCGCCGTACTCGACCACCACGACATGGTCGTCGTAAGCCTTGGCGAACTCACCGCACTCGTCGTACTCGCCGCACTCCTCGACCACCGCGAAGTCCAGCCCGGCCGCCTTACGGTCGGAGAGCAGCTCCGCGGTGTTCTTCTGCGCGATGGCCAGCCCCTGGGCGTGTGCGTGTTCCGACAGCAGGGCCATGAACTCCTTGGCGTGAGCGGTGGTCAGCAGCTTTTTGGAGCGCTCGTAGCTGTCGTAGTTGTCGGGCTCGACGGCGTCGAAGCCGTCCTCGGCGCAGCCGTCGATCCAGCCGTTGACCTTCTCCGCCACGCGCTCGCGCTTCTTGGCGGTGCTGATGTCGAGCAGCGGTTCCTTCCACTGGGTGTCGATGACGAGATCGCCGTCGCGGTCCCGCAGCAGCAGGTCGTCGGGCCACTGGTCGCGCTCGCCCGGCTGGACCTGGAAGGCGTTGACGTAACAGATGTTGTACAGCTTGTCCGCCGGGGAGTCCGCGCGGTCGCGGCTGACGATGTCGACACCCTTCGGCGGGGTGTACTCCCCGCCGATCTGGTAGTCGAAGCCGCCGTGGACGGGCGGCAGCGCCACTTCGGACGCGCTGGCCCCCGAGGACATGGACACGGCCACGACGGCGGCAGCGGCGGCCGCGGCCGTCGCCACCGACGCGAGGACCCAGCGGCGACGAAGGCGGACGGCATGGCTGGCTGGCATGAAAGCTCCAACACTCGCGGGTAACGGCCCCGCCTCGGATGGCATCCGCCGTCCTGGCGACTGAGTCCGGGCTCGGGACCGGAACCGGACCCCCTACCGGCTGGGCGTACCTCTTGGGCGGCACGGGGGCGGTACACCCGTGCGGCTGTTGTGATCAAAGCGGCCCCCGGCAACGGCGTCAAGTCGGCAGCCCCCAGGACCGGACCGCTGCCGCGGCCGTCATCCGACCGCCACGACGCCCCTCCCGCGCGGCAGTTCGCGCGGCAGTTCGCGCCCCCGCCCGCGGACCCCTACTGGGCGCTCGCGGCCGGGCGCACCACGATCTCGTTGACGTCGACCTCAGCCGGCTGGCTGATGGCGTACGCGACGGCGTCGGCGATCGCGGAGGCGGGCAGGGCCACCGCGCGGTAGGTCTTCATGGCCTCACGGGCGCCCGGATCGGAGATGGAGTCGGCGAGTTCGGACTCGGTCACGCCCGGGGAGACCAGGCTGACCCGGATGTCACCGGCCGATTCCTGGCGCAGCCCCTCCGAGATGGCGCGTACGGCGAACTTGGTGGCGCAGTACACCGCGGCGGTGGGCGACACCTCGTACGCGCCGACCGAGGCGATATTCACGATGTGCCCGCCACCCTGCTCCTTCATCACCGGCAGCGCCGCGGCGATTCCGTACAGCACACCGCGCACATTCACATCGAGCATCCGGTCCCACTCGTCGACCTTCAGCGCCTCGAGCGGCGAGAGGGGCATCACCCCGGCGTTGTTGACGATCACATCCACCCGCCCGAACCGCTCCCGGGCGGCGGCCACGAAGTCCCGCATGTCCCCGGCCGCGGTGACATCCAGCCCCTGATACGCCGCGCTGCCGCCCTCGGCGGTGATCTGCCCGGCCAGCTCCCCCAGCCGCTCGGTCCGCCGCGCCCCCAGATACACCCGGTGCCCATCGGCGGCGAGCCGACGCGCGGTCGCCTCGCCGATCCCACTGCTGGCCCCGGTGATGAGCACGACCTTGCCCGTCTCGGTGATGGCGTTCATGGCGGTATCCCTTTCGCTCCTGATCCCGTTTCTGTCCTGCCCCACCGAGTCTGGGCAGGTCAGCGGCCCTGTACCAGGACCCGCTTCTCCTGGGTGCGGCACACCCTGTCAGTGGGCCGCGCCATCATTGAACGAGCGCTTCACAACGGAAGGGAGCACACAGCCGATGGGCCGACAGCACTCCTACCGCGCCACCGTCCGGTGGACCGGCAATACCGGTTCGGGGACGAGTGGTTACCGGGGCTACGGGCGGGCGCACGACATTCTCGGGGACGGCAAGCCGACCCTGCGGGGCAGCGCCGATCCGGCGTTTCTGGGGGATCCGGGGTGCTGGAATCCGGAGGAGTTCCTGCTGGTCTCGCGCTCGCAGTGCCACATGCTGACGTACCTGTCCGTATGCGCCCGGGACGGGGTGAGGATCACGGCGTACGAGGACGTCGCCACCGGGGTCATGGAGGAGGCGGCCGGGCGCAGTGGGCGCTTTGCCGAGGTGGTGCTCAATCCGGTGGTCACCGTCGCGGACGCGGCGATGGCGGAGCGGGCGCGTTCGGCGCACCATGACGCCCATCAGACGTGCTTCATCGCCAATTCGGTCAACTTTCCCGTCCATCACCGGCCGACCATCCGGGTCGGCTGAGCCGGGTCGGCTGGGCTCAGGCCGCCGTCAGTGTGGGGTAGTCCGTGTAGCCGGTCTCGCCGCCCACGTACATCAGATACGCGTCCCGGATGGGGTTGAGCGGGGCGCCGGTGCGCAGGCGGGTCACCAGGTCGGGGTTGGCCAGGAAGGTGCGGCCGAGGGCGATCAGGTCGGCTCCGGCGGCCAGCAGTCGCTCGGCCTGGTGCATGCCGCCGTCGGCGGGGACGCCGTCGCCGGGCAGTGAGGGGTTGGCGATCAGGGTGGCGGGCCAGGCGGCGCGGAGTTCCCGGAAGAGGGGGTGGTCCGGTTCGGCGCGGACGATGTGGAGGTAGGTGAGGCCGGTGTCCGCCAGTTCCTTGATGAGGGCGGGGTAGAGGGTCTCGGGGTCGCCCTCCTCGATGCCGTTGACGGTGGATCCCGGGGAGATGCGCAGGCCCACCCGCTCGGGGCCGATCGCGTCGGCGACGGCGTGGACCACCTCGGCCACGAATCGGATGCGCCCGGCCACCGAGCCGCCGTAGGCGTCGGTGCGGCGGTTGGTGTTCCGGGCCAGGAACTGGTGGAGGAGGTAGCCGTTGGCGGCGTGCACCTCCACTCCGGCGAAGCCCGCGTCGAGGGCGTTGCGCGCGGCGGTGGCGAAGTCGGCGACGGTGGAGCGGATCTCCTCGACCGTCATCTCGCGTGGTACAACGGCCTCTTGGTGGCCGCCGGGGGTGAAGATCGTCTCCGGGAACGGGACCGGCGAGGGAGCCACCGGCGTCAGTCCGCTGGTGTCCGGGTGGCCGACCCGGCCGCCGTGCTGCAGTTGGAGGAACATCCGGCCGCCCGCCGCGTGCACCGCGTCGGTCACCCGCCGCCATCCGGCCACCTGCGCCGCGCTGTGGATCGCGGCGATGTCGGGGTAGGTCTGCCCCACCGCGTTGGGCGTGGCGGCCTCGGCGACGATCAGCCCGGCCGTGGCGCGCTGGGCGTAGTAGGTGGCCATGATCGGTTCGGGTACACCGTCGGCGGCGGCGCGGTTGCGGGTCATCGGCGCCATCACCAGGCGGTTGGGCAGCTCCAGCGGGCCCAGGCGGGCGGGTTCGAAGAGGCGGGGTATCCGGGGTGTGTGCGTCATGCCGGTACGGTAGAACTTGACATCAATGTCAGATTCAAGTCCCCGGAGTCACGGCCCAACCCGGCAGACGAGGTGAGCATGCGGATCGGCGAACTGGCTCGGCGCACCAGCGTGAGCGAGCGCTCCCTGCGCTATTACGAGAAGCAGGGCCTGATGACGGCCGAGCGTACGCCGGGCGGCCATCGCGATTACCCCGAGAGCGCGGTGGACCGGGTCATCCGCATCCAGGAACTCTTCGCCGCCGGGCTGTGCAGCGAGAAGATCGCCCAACTGCTCCCCTGTATGCGCGATACGGACGGCGGCCCGTCCCGGCGGGCCAACTCCCAGCTCGTCTCCGACCTCACCACGGAGCGGAAGCGCATCAACCGGATGATCGATGACCTGCTCCGCTCCCGCGATGTCCTGGACGAGGTGATCGCGACGGCGTCGGAGACCGGCGAACCACCCTCCCCGTAACCGGCGAACCACCCTCCCCGTAAGTGGTGTGGCACAGATCACGGGAACCACCTCCGCCGTGCGGAGAGGCACGGGTGTGAGGTGCAAACAACATGAGTGATGGCCTGCGAGCGCGGGTACGGGCGGGTGACCGCGAGGCGTTCGCAGAGCTCTACGCGGAGTACGCACGCGCGGTCTACAACCACGCCTACCGGCTGACCGGCAACTGGTCGGTGGCCGAGGAGGTGATGGGGGACACGTTCCTCGACGCCTGGCGTACCCGGGAGCAACTGGAGCCGGGCGACGGCACGCTGAAACCGTGGCTGCTGGGCGTGGCGACGAACAAGGCCCGCAACGCCAACCGCGGCATCGGCCGGCGCCTGGCCTTCCTGGCCCGCCGCCCGGCGCCCGCCCCGGTGGCGGACTTCGCCGACGAGACCGCCGGGCGGATCGACGACGCCCGCCGGCTCGCCGCCGTACGCACGGTCTACGGCCGGCTGCGGCGCGGCGAGCAGGAGGTGCTGGCGCTGTGCGTGTGGTCCGGGCTGGACTACGCGCAGGCCGCCCAGGCGCTGGGGATTCCGGTCGGCACCGTGCGCTCGCGGCTGTCCCGGGCCCGCACCCGGCTGCGCAAGCTCGCCGAGCAGCGGCTCGCGGAAGAAAAGACGGAACCGCCACCCCGTCGCGGAGAGGTACAGCGTGAGGCCGCGTTCGCGGCCCTGCCCTATCAGGAGTTTCAGGAGGAACCCCGATGAACGCCGCTGGCTCCGGGCCCGACCGGGCCGAGCACGAGGAAGCGGAACGCGAGGAACTGGCCCGGCTGCTTCCCGCACCGGCCGAGCGGGACGTTCCTTCCGAGCCCTACCTCCACCACAAGGACCGTTTGATGCAGCACATCGATGACGACCAGAACCGCACCCCCGCCCCCGCCCGGAAGGCCGGGCCGCGGCTGCTGCGCCCCGCGCTGGTGATGCCCGCCGCGGCCCTGGCGCTGGCCGGGGCGCTGGCCGTCACCTTCACCGGGGGCGGAGGGTCCGGCGACAGCGCCGCCCAGCCCCGCGAGAGCGCCACCGTCCTGCTCGACCGGATCGCCGGGACCGCGGCGAAGTCGGACGTCCAGCCGGTGCGCCAGGATCAGTTCGTCTACCTCAAGAGCGTCGGGGCCGGGGCCGAGATGAAGGAGAACGGCGCCTCCAAGCTGGAGCCGCGGAGCGAGCGCGAGGTCTGGAAGTCGCAGCGGGTGAAGCGGATCAACAAGACCGGCGAGATACACGATGACGAGGGCTACTCCCCGATGTACGAACTGGGAGGGTCCACGGCGGGCATCGACCGCCCCACGTACCAGTGGCTGGCGTCCCTGCCGACCGACCCGGACGTCCTGCTCAAGGA
The DNA here is from genome assembly GCF_000147815.2 of Streptomyces violaceusniger Tu 4113. Classification (NCBI taxonomy): domain Bacteria; kingdom Bacillati; phylum Actinomycetota; class Actinomycetes; order Kitasatosporales; family Streptomycetaceae; genus Streptomyces; species Streptomyces violaceusniger. The sequence continues at coordinate 8,152,802 of NC_015957.1, forward strand.
GCTGTACCGGATGACCGAGGCAGAGGACGGCCAGGAGAAGACGCAGGCCGTCTTCGACCAGGTCGGTCGGTTGCTGGGCGATGTGATGCCGCCGGAGAACGCCGCCGCGCTGTACAAGGCCGCCGCGAAGATCCCCGGGGTGACGCGGCAGGAGGACGCGGTGGACGCGGCGGGCCGCCACGGGTTCGCCATCACCCGCGTCGACAAGCGGACGTGGGTCGCGACCGAGTGGGTCTTCGACCGGGACAGCCTCGCCTTCCTCGGTGACCGCAGCTACCGGACGAAGGACTTCGCGGCGGGCAAGAAGGGTGACGTCCTGGAGGAGGACGCCACTCTGGAGAGCGGGATCGTCGACCACTACCGCGAGCGGCCGCAGGGCGACGGCACCGCGAAGTGACGCCCGTGACGTCCTGAAAGCCGACGCGGCGGGGGTCACCGTACGGTGGCCCCCGCCGCAGGCGTGGATCCCTCAGCGGACCGGGTGCCCCGCGTCCCGCAGCGCGTCCTTGACCTCGCCGATCCGAAGGTCGCCGAAGTGGAAGACGGAGGCAGCCAGCACCGCGTCCGCGCCCGCCGCGACCGCCGGGGCGAAGTCGGCCAGCTTCCCCGCGCCGCCGCTGGCGATGACCGGGATGGTGACGTGCTTGCGGACGGACTCGATCATGGCCGTGTCATAGCCGTCCTTCGTGCCGTCCGCGTCCATGGAGTTCAGCAGGATCTCCCCCGCGCCCAGCTCCGCCGCGCGGTGGGCCCATTCGACGGCGTCGATGCCGGTGCCGCGGCGGCCGCCATGGGTGGTGACCTCGTAGCCGGAGGAGGTCACCGTCCCTTCGGGACAGCGGCGGGCGTCGACCGAGAGGACGAGCACCTGGCTGCCGAAGCGCTGGGAGATCTCGCGGATGAGCTCGGGGCGGGCGATGGCGGCGGTGTTGACGCCGACCTTGTCCGCCCCGGCGCGCAGCAGCTTGTCGACGTCCTCCGGGGTGCGGACGCCCCCGCCGACCGTCAGCGGGATGAAGACCTGCTCGGCGGTGCGGCGGACCACGTCGTAGGTGGTCTCGCGGTCGCCGGAGGAGGCGGTGATGTCGAGAAAGGTCAGCTCGTCCGCGCCCTCCTCGCCGTAGACCTTGGCCATCTCGACCGGGTCGCCCGCGTCGCGCAGATTCTGGAAGTTGACGCCCTTGACGACCCGGCCGTTGTCCACGTCCAGGCAGGGGATGACTCGGACCGCCAGGGTCATGACTGTCGTGCTCCTCGGAATGCTTCCAGTTCGACTTCCACCAGGACACGCGAGTCGACGAAACCGGACACCACGACCAGCGTCGCGGCGGGGCGTACGGCGTCGAAGAGCTCCTTGTGGGCGCGGCCCACTTCGTCCACGTCACGGGCGTGGGTGAGGTACATACGGGTGCGGACCACCGATTCGACGCCCAGGTCGAACTTCTTCAGCGCGTCCAGCGCATGGCCGAAGGCGGCGAGCGTCTGCTCGTACGGATCGCCCTCGCCCTCCAGCACGCCGCGCTCCGCCAGCGGCATCGTCCCGGCGACGAGCACCAGGTCACCGACCTCGACGGCCCGGGCGAACCCGATGCTCTCCTCCCAGGGGCTGTCGGTCTGGACCCGCCGCGCGGACTCGGGTGAGGTCATACGGATACCGCCTCCAACGCCTCTTCCAAGGTGAACGCCTTGGCGTAGAGTGCCTTGCCCACGATGGCGCCCTCGACACCTTCCGGTACCAGAGTCGCAAGGGCACGCAGGTCGTCGAGCGAGGAAACGCCGCCGGAGGCGACGACGGGCTTTTCGGTCGCGGCGCAGACATTGCGCAGCAGCTCCAGGTTGGGGCCCTGGAGGGTGCCGTCCTTGGCGATGTCGGTGACGACGTAGCGGGAGCAGCCCTCGGAGTCGAGGCGGGCCAGCGTCTCGTACAGATCGCCGCCGTCCCGGGTCCAGCCGCGGCCGCGCAGCGTGGTGCCGCGCACATCGAGGCCCACCGCGATGAGGTCGCCGTGCTCGGCGATGACCTTGGCGACCCATTCCGGGGACTCCAGGGCGGCCGTGCCGAGGTTCACCCGGGCGCAGCCGGTGGCCAGGGCGGCGGACAGCGAGGCGTCGTCGCGGATGCCGCCGGACAGCTCGACCCTGAGGTCCATGGCGCGGGCCACCTCGGCGATCTGCTCGCGGTTGTCCCCGGTGCCGAAGGCGGCGTCGAGGTCCACCAGGTGCAGCCATTCGGCGCCCGCCCGCTGCCAGGCCAGGGCGGCCTCCATCGGGTCGCCGTACGACGTCTCGGAGCCGGACTCGCCGTGGACGAGGCGGACGGCCTGGCCGTCGCGGACATCGACGGCGGGGAGGAGTTCGAGGCGGTTCGAGCGCATGCGGACAACCTTCGGTGAGAGCGTGCGGGCGGTGCGGGCGGGAAGGGCGGGTGCGGACCGGGGCCGGCGCGGGCCGGTCAGAGTGTGTCGAGCCAGTTGCGGAGCAGCCGCGCTCCGGCGTCACCCGACTTCTCGGGGTGGAACTGGGTGGCCCACAGCGGGCCGTTCTCCACGGCGGCGACGAACGGCTCGCCATGGGTGGCCCAGCTCACCTTGGGGGAGGGCATGTGGGGGTTGGTGACCTCGAGCTCCCAGGTGCGGACCGCGTAGGAGTGGACGAAGTAGTACCGCTCGCCCTCGTCCAGGCCCGCGAAGAGCTGTGAGTCCTCGGGCGCCTTGACCGTGTTCCAGCCCATGTGGGGGACGACGGGGGCGCGCAGCGGCTCGACCGTGCCGGGCCATTCGTCCAGGCCCTCGGCCTGGACGCCGTGCTCGATACCGCGCCCGAAGAGGATCTGCATGCCGACGCAGATGCCCATGACCGGGCGGCCGCCGGACAGCCGGCGCCCCACGATCCAGTCGCCGCGCGCCTCACGCAGCCCGTTCATGCAGGCGGCGAAGGCACCGACGCCGGGCACGAGGAGCCCGTCGGCGGCCATGGCCTTGTCGTAGTCGCGGGTGATCTCGACCTGCGCGCCGACATGGGCGAGGGCCCGCTCGGCGGAGCGTACGTTGCCGAATCCGTAGTCGAAGACGACGACGTTCTTCGCGGTCGTGCTGTTCGTCAGGTCGCTCAATTCCATACCTCAAGCCGCAGGATCCCGGCGAGCAGCGCCATCGTGGCGCCGATCCCGAGCAGCGTGACGATGCTCTTGGAGATGCCCTGCTTGACGAAGGAGACGACCCCGCCGAGCAGAAAAAGCCCCACGAGGATGAACACGGTCGACAGGCCGTTCAAGACGCTACCTCGTTCGCTTCTCCGCCCGCGCGACGAAAGCGCGGGTCGCATATCATCTGCGGCCCGGCGGCCGCGCGCGCGACGCTCACGGCTACCTCGTTCGCTTCTCCGCCCGCGCGGCGAAAGCGCGGGTCGCGTGTCATCTGCGGCCCGGCGGCCGCGCGCGCGACGCTCACAGCTACCTCGTTCGCTTCTCCGCCCGCGCGGCGAAAGCGCGGGTCACGTGTCATCTGCGCCCCGGCGGCCGCGCGCGCGACGCTCACAGCGCCCCCTTCGTGGAGGGGAGGATCCCGGCGGCGCGGGGGTCGCGCTCGCTGGCGTAGCGCAGGGCCCGCGCCAGGGCCTTGAACTGGCACTCCACGATGTGGTGCGCGTTGCGCCCGTACGGGACGTGGACGTGCAGGGCGATCTGCGCCTGGGCCACGAAGGACTCCAGGATGTGCCGGGTCATCGTGGTGTCGTAGGTGCCGATCATCGGCGCGATGTTCTCCGGCTCGGTGTGCACCAGGTACGGGCGGCCGGAGAGGTCGACCGTCACCTGGGCCAGCGACTCGTCCAGCGGCACCGTGCAGTTGCCGAACCGGTAGATGCCCACCTTGTCGCCGAGCGCCTGCTTGAAGGCGGCGCCGAGCGCGAGGGCGGTGTCCTCGATGGTGTGGTGGGTGTCGATGTGCAGGTCGCCCTCGGTCTTGACCGTGAGGTCGAAGAGGCCGTGGCGGCCGAGCTGGTCGAGCATGTGGTCGTAGAAGCCGACACCTGTCGATACATCGACCTGGCCGGTGCCGTCGAGATCGATCTCGACGACGACCGAGGTCTCCTTGGTCGTGCGCTCCACACGTCCCACGCGGGTCATGCGCTTTTCTCCTTCATCAGCTCGCGTACCGCGTCGAGGAACGCGTCGTTCTCGGCCGGTGTGCCCGCGGTGACCCGCAGCCGGCCCGGTACGCCGTTGTCACGGACCAGGACACCCCGGTCCAGCAGGCCCTGCCACGCCGCGTGGGCGTCCTCGAAGCGACCGAACTGGACGAAGTTGGCGTCGGAGTCGGTCACCTCGCAGCCGAGGGTGCGCAGCTCGCTCACCAGCCGGTCGCGCTCGGCCTTCAGCGCCTCGACGTACCCCAGCAGCGTATCGGTGTGCTCCAGGGCGGCCAGCGCGGTGGCCTGGGTGACGGCGGACAGGTGGTACGGCAGGCGGACGAGCTGGACGGCGTCGACGACCGCCGGATCGGCGGCGAGATAGCCGAGCCGCAGCCCGGCCGCGCCGAACGCCTTGGACATGGTCCGCGAGAGCACCAGCCGCGGCCGCCCCTCGATCAGCGGCAGCAGCGACGGACGGTGGCTGAATTCCCCGTACGCCTCGTCCACGACGACGAGCGCCCCGGCGGCCTCCGCCCTGGCGGCCTGCGCCGCCTCGTAGAGCGCCAGCACCGTCTCGGCCGCGACGGCCGTCCCCGTCGGATTGTTCGGCGAGGTGATGAAGACGACATCGGGGCGGTGCTCGGCGATCACCTTACGGGCGGCATCGACATCGATGGTGAAATCGGCGTTCCGGGGACCGGAAATCCAGCCGGTGCCGGTGCCGCGTGAGATCAGTGCGTGCATCGAGTACGAGGGCTCGAAGCCGATCGCGGTGCGCCCGGGCCCGCCGAAGGTCTGCAGAAGCTGCTGCAGCACCTCGTTGGACCCGTTGGCCGCCCAGACCTGGGCGACGCCGACCTCCAGGCCGGCCGTACGGCTGAGGTAGCGGGCCAGCTCGGTGCGGAGCTCGACCGCGTCCCGGTCCGGGTAGCGGTTGAGGTTCCGGGCCGCCTCGGTGACCCGCTCGGCGATGCGGGCGACCAGCGGCTCGGGCAGCGGATAGGGGTTCTCGTTGGTGTTCAGCCGTACGGGCACCTCGAGCTGCGGGGCGCCGTACGGGGATTTACCACGGAGCTCGTCCCGGATCGGGAGATCGTCAATGCCAGTCACTTGCTCGGTGGCACCTTCCAGTCGAACCTTGCCTTCACCGCGGCGCCGTGGGCGGGCAGATCCTCCGCCTCGGCCAGCGTCACCACATGGCCGGCGATCTCGGCCAGCGCCTCCCGGCTGTAGTCCACCACATGGATGCCGCGCAGGAACGACTGCACGGACAGCCCCGAGGAGTGGCAGGCGCAGCCGCCGGTGGGCAGCACATGGTTGGAGCCCGCCGCGTAGTCGCCGAGCGACACCGGCGCGAAGGCCCCGACGAAGATCGCCCCGGCGTTGCGCACCCGGGCCGCGACGGCCGCCGCGTCCTCGGTCTGGATCTCCAGGTGCTCGGCCGCGTACGCGTCCACGACGGCCAGGCCCTGCTCGATGCCGTCGACCAGCACGATGCCGGACTGCCGCCCGGAAAGGGCCGGACGGATCCGGTCCTCGACGTGCTTGGTGGCCCCGAGCTGGACGTCCAGCTCCTTCTCGACCGCGGCGGCCAGCTCCTCGGAGTCGGTGACCAGCACCGAGGCGGCCAGCGGGTCGTGCTCGGCCTGGCTGATCAGGTCCGCGGCCACGTGCACCGGGTCGGCGGTGGCGTCGGCGAGGATGGCGATCTCGGTCGGCCCGGCCTCGGCGTCGATGCCGATCCGGCCCTTGAGCAGCCGCTTGGCCGCGGCCACGAAGATGTTGCCCGGCCCGGTCACCATCGCGACCGGGCGGCAGTCCTCGGTGCCGTAGGCGAACATGGCGACGGCCTGGGCGCCACCCGCCGCGTACACCTCGTCCACGCCCAGCAGCGCGCACGCCGCGAGGATCGTGGGGTGCGGCAGCCCGCCGAACTCCGCCTGCGGCGGGGAGGCGACGGCCATCGAGCCGACCCCGGCCTCCTGCGCGGGCACCACGTTCATCACCACGGAGGAGGGGTAGACCGAGCGCCCGCCCGGTACGTACAGCCCGACGCGCTCGACCGGCACCCAGCGCTCGGTGACCGTGCCGCCCGGCACCACCTGGGTGGTGTGGTCGGTGCGCCGCTGGTCGCGATGGACCAGCCGGGCCCGCCGGACGGACTCCTCCAGGGCGGCGCGCACGGCCGGGTCCAGCTCCGTGAGGGCGCGCTCCAGCGCCTCCGCGGGGACCCGCACCCGTTCTATGGCGACGCCGTCGAACCGATGGGCGTAGTCGATCAGCGCAGCGGTACCGCGATGGCGCACGTCGTCGCAGATGGGCCGCACCTTCTCCAGGGCGGCCTCGACGTCGAGCTCGGCACGGGGCAGCAGGTCGCGGTCGATCCCGCCTTCCGGGAAGGCGGTACCGCGCAGATCGATACGAGAGATCACGCGATCAATTGTCTCAGACCCGCCACGACGCCCCTCCCCCCGTATCAGTCAGTGATACGGACGCCCTAAGTTGACCCTGACCGTTGGCGTTCAACCGGTTACTCAGCGGGAATGTGCTCCGTACGGGGACACGGAGAATCAGGAGGGGACACGGCTGTGACCGAGCCGCACGATGGCGACCCACCCCCGGGCCTCGACCTGACCACCGCCGAATGGGGCATGTGGCAGGCGTTCCGCAATGGCAGCACCCATGATCTGCGCACCTCGCACCCCCAGCGGAACGACCCCTCCGGCCCGTACGCCTGGGGCCCGGAGCGCAGTGTCCGCGCGCGTGTCGTGGCCCTCCTGCTGCTGGACGGGCCGCCCGCGCAGCCGGGCCGGGTCGCCGCACTCAAGCTCAACGGGGTGCACATCACCGGCACGCTCGACCTGGCCGGCGGGAACATCGAGCCCTATGTGGAGCTGAAGAACTGCCGCTTCGAGCGGGAGGTGCTGCTCCCCGAGGCGCAGTTCACCACCCTGCGCCTGGTGGGCTGCGCCCTTCCCCGGCTGGAGGCGGCCCGGCTGCGCACCGAGGGCGATCTGCATCTGCCGCGCTGTGTGGTCGAACACGGGATCCGGCTCACCGACGCCCATATCGGCACGGATTTACTGCTCAACCAGCTCATCGTGCGCCGCGACCGCCGGGGCATGTCGATCAGCGCCGACGGGCTGACCGTCGCCCAGGACTTCCAGGCCGACATGATCGAGTCCTATGGCGAGCTGAGCCTGCGCGGGGCGCAGATCGGGGTGTCGCTCAGCCTGCGCGGCAGCCGGCTGCGCAACCCTTACGGCCGTCGCGCGCTCAACGCGCCGCAGCTCACCGTGGAGCGCAGCCTCTATCTCACCGCGGGCGGGGTGAGCACGTACTCCAGCGGCTCCACCCCGCCGTACGGCACCGCCTCCACCCCCACCCGGGGCACCCGGATCCAGCGCTTCGAATGCGAGGGCGGGATCCGGCTGGACGACGGGCGGATCGGCGACGCCATCGACTTCGACCAGGCCCGCTTCATCATGGAGAACGACCAGGAGCTGTCGCTGCGCCGGGTCCAGACGCCCGAGCTGCGCTTCCTCGGGGAGCGGCCGCAGCACGGCCGGGTGATCCTCTCCGGCGCCCGGGTGGTCAACCTTGTCGACAAGTCGGTGAGCTGGCCGGGGCCGGGCGGGCTGACCATGGCCGGGTTCAGCTATGAGTGCCTGATTCCGCGCGGCCACTTCCCGCTGGCCCGGCGGCTGGAGTGGGTGGCCGCGGCGACCCCCGAGTACGCGCCCGAGCCGTACGAGATGCTGGCCAACACGATGCGGGCCAGCGGCGAGGACGCCGACGCGCGCGAGGTGCAGCTCGCCAAGCAGCGCCGCCGCCGGGAGACACTGCCGGTCGCCGGGAAGGTCTGGGGCTATCTCCAGGACTGGACGGTGGCCTACGGGTACCGCCCGGGCCGGGCCGCGGTGTGGATGGCGGTGCTGTGGGCGGTCGGCTCGGTGTTCTTCGCCCACAACCGGCCGGAGGCCCTGAAGCCGGATGAATCCCCGAACTGGAACGCCACGCTGTACACGCTCGATCTGCTGATCCCGGTGATCGATCTGGGCATGGACGGCTACTGGAGACCGGACGGCGCCGTCCAATGGGCGTCCATCGTGATGATCCTGCTGGGCTGGGTGCTGGCCACCGCGGTGGCCGCCGGTGCGTCCCGGCTGCTGCGGCGCCAGTGACCGGCTGCTGCGGCACCAGTGAAAGGAAACGCGCGGGGCCATTAGGCTTACGCCCCGTGACCTCCGCGCGCCTTCCGCTCTTCCCGCTGAACACGGTGCTGTTCCCGGGGCTCGTCATGCCCCTGAACGTCTTCGAGCAGCGGTACCGCTCCCTGATGCGCGATTTGTCGGCGCTTCCCGAGGACGCGCCGCGCCGGTTCGGGGTGATCGCGATCCGGGACGGCCATGAGGTCGCCCCGAGCGCGGCCGGCCTCCCGGACACCGTCACGCGGCCGGACCCAGGCCCCACGGCCGGGTTCGGCCCGGATCCCGCCAAGTCCTTCTACGCCGTGGGGTGCGTGGCCGACGCGGCCACCATCCGGGAGCAGGAGGACGGCACCTTCGAGGTGCTGGCCACCGGCACCACCCGCTTCGAACTGGTCTCCGTGGACTCCTCCGGCCCCTATCTGACGGCCGAGGTCAAGGAGCTGGAGGAGGAGCAGGGCGAGGGGGCCGGGGCGCTGGCCTCGGGGGTCGTACGAGCCTTCCGCATGTACCAGAAGCGGCTCGCGGGCGCCCGTGAGCGGACCCTGGCGAATGAGCAGGACCTCCCGGGCGAACCGTCCGTGCTCTCCTACCTGGTGGCGGCCGCGGCCGTGCTCGACACTCCCGCGAAGCAGCGGCTGCTGCAGGCGCCGGACACCGCGAGCCGGCTGGCCGACGAGCTGAAACTCCTTCGCGCCGAGAGCGCCGTCATCGGTAAGCTCCCGTCGCTCCCGGCCGTCGATCTGACCCGCGGTCCCACCAGCCCCAACTGACGCGGACGAACATGCCCAAGAAGACCAAGAAGACCTCGGCGGGCACCCCCGCCACCACCGCCCTCACCGCGGCGGGCACGGATTTCACGCTGCACTCCTACGAGCACGACCCGGCAGCCCCCTCCTACGGCGAGGAGGCCGCCCAGGCGCTCGGCGTCGAACCGGGCCGGGTCTTCAAGACGCTTGTCGCGAGCGTCGATGACCGCCTTACGGTCGCCATCGTGCCGGTCTCGGCCACCCTCGACCTCAAGGCGCTCGCCTCGGCGGTGGGCGGCAAGCGCGCCACGATGGCGGACCCCGCGGCGGCCGAGCGCACCACGGGCTATGTGCGGGGCGGGATCTCCCCGCTCGGTCAGCGCAAGCGCCTGCCCACGGCTCTGGACGAGTCGGCCACCGGCTACGAGACGATCTGTGTCTCGGCGGGCCGCCGCGGGCTGGAGGTCGAGCTGGCGCCGGGGGACCTGGCGTCGCTGACGGACGCGGTACTGGCGCCGATCGCCCGCGCATAGCGCCCACAGCGCTCTTACGGGGCCCCTGTGCTCCGGCGCCCACCCCCCGTGACCCGACGCCCGCTCGTGCCGCCTGGTGCCCGCCCATGCCACCCGACACCCGCTCGACACCCGCTCCGGCAGCGGCACCCACCGTTCCTGGGCAGTGAGCGGGAGTAGGTCCGCTCACTGGCACGCCCCGAACGGTTTTGGGCGCACTGGTCGTCCGCTTTCGCATCCCGGGCGGCGACACGGATCGCGTCCGTGGTCCGAGCCGGGCGGGCGGAGTCCCTCACGACCTGGCCACGTGGATACGGCCAGAGGCGACAGGGAGGCCCTCAACCATCTCTCCGGTGGAGCAGGGGACCCGCACACTGGCACCGCACCCGGCGTCCCAGATCGCACAGCCACGCCAACCCGACCCCACCGTGGCGCCACAAGGCCAGAAGCCGACCATCACACGATCGAGCTAAACCGGCCTTACGCACGCTCCCGGACGAGCACTTGCCAACCCCCGTGACCCGACGCCCACTGATGGCTCCGTGGCCGCCCAGGGGGCGGCCTGCGGGGGTGTCCGGCGGATCTTTCCCCTCGCCGCCCCTTCCCGCAGCATCGATTTGCGGCTCCGCCGCGTGGCAGGGGCTCCGCCCCTGTACCGCGGGTTCTGGCGCAGAACCCCGGCTCCGGAAAGGGCCGGGCGGGGAGCAGCCTGCCCACGGCTGCCCGATACCTGGGGCGCTGCCCCGGATCCCGGGGTCCGGGGCAGCGCCCCGCCACGCGGCGGAACCGCAATTCGATGCCGCGCCAAAGGGCTGGGGAGGGAAACAGCCTGCCCACCGCCGCCCGACACCAGAAGCCCCGTCCCCGGGCCTGGGGTCTCGGGCCTGGGGCGGAGCCCCACCACGCGGCGGAGCCGCATATCGATGCTGCGGGAAGGGGCGGGGAGGGGAACAGCCCGCCCACCGCCAGCCGCTACCAGAAGCCCCACCCCCCGAACCCGGGGCCAGGAGCGGAGCCCCACCACGCGGCGGAGCCGCAAATCGATGCTGCGGGAAGGGGCGCAAAGCGGAACAGCCCCTGGAACACGGGGCCTGGGGCAGTGCCCTGCCACGCGGCGGAGCCGCACATCAGGGGCGGGGAACAGCCCGCCGCAGGCGTCACGAACCGCCGGACATCTCCCCTAGCGTGCTTCCGGGCTCGCCACGTGCGGCAGCGCGGGCTCCGGGTCCCGGGGGCCGAACAACCCCGTCAGCGCCAGATGGATCACCATCGCCGCCACCGACCACGCCAGCAGCGCCCCCTTTGCGCCCAGCTTGAGCGGTCCGTCGAAGGTGACGCCCTTACCGGCCTCCTTGGCGTGGGCCACGACGTCCGAGGTGGGTCCCAGCCAGAGGCCCAGCCGCCAGGCGATCACCGAGGCGAGCACCCCGCCGATCGCCAGGCCGATGACCAGCGCGATACCGCCGTGGCGGAAGAGCAGAAAGACGATGAGGGCCGAGACGGCCCCGAAGGCGAGCCCGAGCAGCGTGAACACACCGTCCGCGCCGATCGCGTCCTCCCCTTCCGAATTCTTCAGATAGACGGCGGAGCCGTCCGAGACCAGGGGGACCTTCGGCGCCAACCACAGCCACAGCAGCCCCAGAAGCACCCCGGCGACCGCCACCGCGATGGCGACCAGTGACGCCTGCACCAGTTCGGCGCGCAACTCGGGCCCCGGCTCGGAGTGCTCGGAGTGCTCCGAGCCCTCCGGATGCCCGGAAGGGTGCTCGGGGTGCTCAGGATTCTCCGGGTACCCGGAGGGATTCGGCACGGAGGAGTCCCCGGCAGGCTGCCCGTGGGCCGGGGGGCGGCCCTCGGCGGGGTCCTCGTGCGGCGGAGGCGGATCATGTGGCGTCAATGGTGCGGTCACCCCGTCATCGTGCCAGGCGGATGGCGTACTTCGGTCGGCGGGACGTTCGCTGCGGCGCGTCACCGCACCGCCGCCCGCCGATAGGCCCAGGTCGCGGCGGCGAGGGACACCACGGCCACCCCGGCGCACACCCCGAGGTCGGCACAGACCACCCACCAGTCGGGCTGCCCGTCGAACGTCCGGGCCAGGGCCTCCACACCGTACGTCGACGGCAGCAGATCGCGCGCGTACGACACCACCTGCGGCATCCGGTCCGCGGGCAGCACCCCGAGCAGCAGCGCGGCGGACATCCCCAACTGCCCGCACAGCGTGGCGAGTTCCTGACGCGGGGCGAGCAGTCCCAGCACGGCGCCGAGTCCGGCGAGGGCGGCGCCGGAGAGGGGGATCACGGCGAGGAGGATCCACAGATGCGTCATGGGCAGTTGGAAGAGCACGCTGCCCATGACCGCGGTGACGATGGTCCCGGGCACGGTGAAGGAGGCGTACGCGGCGGCCGCCCCGAGCACCACGGCCGAGGGCGGCACCGGCAGCGTCGCGTAGTGGTCGAGCCCGCCGCTGGCCCGGAGCTGGCCGAAGTACTGGGCGAGCAGGTTGAGCGCCACGAAGGCGACGACCAGCACGCTCGACCCGGCCACCACCGACCGCGCCTCGCTCCCGCCGTCCACCACCCCGCGCATCAGGATCATGATCCCGATGGACTGGAAGGTGGCCACGAAGAGCAGCGGTATCCGGGCCACCCTGGCCCGCGAGAGCTGGGCGCGGTAGACCGCGGCGAGCGCCGGGAAGAGCCGCGCCCGCGCCGCCAGCGGCGCGGGGATGTCCCCGGCCTCACCGGACGCCCCCGACGTACCGGAGGCACCGGACGAGGCACCGGGCGCACTGGGCAGCCCAGCGGAAGCACCGGACACACCAGGCACACCAGTGGTCCCGGACACACCGGATACACCGGACACGGCGGGCATGACACTCACGTTGCGCGGCTCCTCTTCGCCTCTACGGCTCTTACGGTCACGGTCCCCGACGTGTTCACCGGCTCACCCCGGCGGTCACGCCTTCACCAGCCCCTCCGCGCCCTCCGCACGGCCGCCCAGGGCGATGTACACATCCTCCAGGCTCGGCGTGGCAAGGGTGAAATCGTCCAGCGCCGCGAAAGCGGGGCCACCGGTCACGGTGGCGATGGCGGCGCGCGCCTCGTCCGGCGGGAGCCGGAGCGTCCAGCACCGCCCGGAGACGCCGTCGGCGGCCCGGGCCGCCTCGGCGGCGCTCCGCAGGGCGGCGACCTCGGGCACGTCCAGCGGCGGCTCGGTGCGCCACACCAGCTCCAGCCGCACCTCGTCGGCGACCAGCGCCTTCAGCCCGGCGGGCGTGTCGCAGGCGATGACCTTGCCGCGGTCCAGTACGGCGACCCGGTCCAGAACCGTTTCCGCCTCGATCACGTTGTGGGTGACCAGCACCACAGTCACACCCCGCTCGGCCCGCCGCCGGTCCACGGCCGCCCATACGGCGCGCCGGGCGACGGGGTCCATTCCGCTGGTGGGCTCGTCCAGCACCAGCAGCGGCCGCTCCCCCACCAGCGCGGCGGCGACGCAGGCCAGCCGCCGCTGGCCGCCGGAGAGCTTCTTCAGCGGGCGCCCGGCGATCTCCCCGAGCCCCAGCTCCTCGATCACCGCATCCCGCTCGGCACGGGCCGCGCGGGCCTCCAGCCCGCGCAGCCGCGCGGTGGTCTCGGCGGCGAGGGCGACGGTCAGCTCGTCCAGCGCGGTCGAGTCCTGGCCGAGGTAGCACAGCAGCCGGGCGGCGCGCTCCGGGTGGCGTACGAGATCGTGGCCGAGCACCCGCACACTGCCCTCGTCGGGCCGCAGCAGGCCGGTGAGCTGCCGTACGAGGGTGGATTTGCCGGCGCCATTGGGCCCGAGCAGCCCGAAGACCTCGCCGCGCACCACATCGAGGTCGATGCCGTCGCTGGCCCGGACGGCGGGCGTGGCGGGGGCGCCGCGGCGGCCGCGCGCCGCGGGATAGGTCTTGACCAGGCCGCGCACGGTGCACACCACATCGCCACTCGTCGCCTGTTTCGCGCCCGTCCTCACGAGCTATGAGGGTACGCGCCCAAACACCCGCTCCCGTCCTCGGGGCCCTCGGGGACGGATCGGAGGATCACAGGACGAGGAGGGTCGGCGGCGCGGCCGTGTCGGTGCCGCCGGGGGTCGTGACGAGAACGGAGTACGTCCCGGGGAGCACCGCGGGCACGACGGCGAGGATCTGGGTCGGGGGGAGGTTCAGCCGCGTGGGGCCCGGCCCCGGCCCCCGCCGGGGCTCCGCCCCTGGACCCCGCTCCTCAAACGCCGGAGGGGCTGGATCGCGTTGCCAGGGGCGAAGCCCTGCCGCGCGGCGGAGCCGCGTATCGCCGGGGGAAGGGGCGGGAAATGGAGCAGCCCGCCGCTGGCGTCACGATCCGCCGGATGCCCCTAGCCGCCCGTCTGGGCGTGTTCCGCGGCCGAGCGGAGGTCGATTTCGCGCCAGAAGCCCGCCCGGATCGCATAGCGGTCGTGCTCGTCGATCTGGTCGTCCTTGTGGGCCAGCAGCCCGAAGCGGGCCGCGTAGCGCAGCAGTTCACCGTCGATGCGGTGCGGGATGCGGGGGTACTCCGTGGAGATCTGGCGCAACGGACCCGGGTCGGCGAGCCGGTCGGTCCAGCGGCGGGCGAAGACCTGGCCGACCTCGAAGGGGTCGCCGCTGACGGCCGTGATGTCCTCCTCGCGGTCGGCCCACCGCTGCTCGGCGCTGGTGAGCTGGGCCAGCATGGGCAGGTTGGCGGTCTCCGGCGGCTCCCCCACAGCGCCGGGGCCCCGGTCGACCCAGCCCTTGTCGGAGGACCAGCGCAGGGTGGCACCGGCGGCCTGCTGCCGCTCGCCCTGGCCGCCGGGCGCGGCCGGGCCGCGGCCCAGGTCGGCGAGGTCCTTGGGGGTGGGCACCCCCTTGCCGGCGCCTGCCGCCGCGGCGTCCGTGCCCGCCTCGGGGGCCGGGCCGGCGGGGCGGCCGGGGGCGGCGGCCGGGCCGGTCACATCGGCGCCGGGCCGGGCGGCGCCGTTACGGCCGCCGGGTGCCTCCGCCGGGCCGGGCGACCCGCTCGCGGCCGCGGCGGCAGCGGCGGCGGCCGTCTCCGGCAGCGGGGCGGAGAGAATGGCCGCGATCTCCGGGCGGGGCTCGGAGACGGGCGCACAGGGCCCGGGAAGCTCCTTGGCGCGCACCGCCCGGGTGATCCAGGCGCGGTCGAGGACGCGCCGCTCATCGGCCTCGGCGACGAGGTCCTCGGACTGGTTGTAGTCGCCGTCGGCGGCCTGGACCGCCCAGAGGTGGACGGCGACGCCGTGCTCCTTGGCCGACATCAGCCCGGGCAGCAGGTCCCCGTCGCCGGTGACGAGGACGATGTCGGCGCAGGCCCGGTTGCGGGCGAGCTCGGTGAGCTCGGCGTGCATGGCGGCGTCCACGCCCTTCTGGGCCCAGCGGCCGTCACTGCGGGTGAGCGCGCCCAGTCGTACGGTCACCCGGGGCATCACGCGCAGCCGCCGGTGCTCGGGCTGGGGCACCCGGTCGGGGGCGCCGTCGAACCAGTAGATCCGCAGCAGCGGGCATTCGGTCTCGGCCTCGGCCCGCTCCCGCAGGCCCTGGATGAGGGTCGCGTGGTCGACGGAGATGCGCGATCGGGCGGGCTCCCCGGCCAGCAGGCTCGCGGCGGCGCCCAGCAGATACCCGGCGTCCACCAGGACGACGCAGCGGTCCACGTTCCACCCTCTTTCCTGACGGTCCAGTCCTCGGTCGCCCCCCGCGCACAGCCGTGCCCCCGGATGTGGTTTTCGGCTTTCCTTCGAGTCTGCCCGACCGTGCGGGGGTTATCAGTCCGAACTGGATCACCGGCGTGGCGGATACGGCTTACCCGCCAATACTCTCCTTCTCACTCACCGTAATTGCCCGAAATGCACGGGTCACCGTGGCATGTCACTGTTTCTTCCCGAAGGGCTTCGCCCGGGAGGGCCCTTCGCCAGGGGGCTGATCCCAACTGGAGGAAGACCACCATGGGCAAGAACAAGAACCGCGATCGCAAGCAGCAGCAGGAACAGCGTCAGGAGCGCGGTGCGGCCGACCGCCCCGCCGAGCAGCAGCCGTCGATGGACGGGCAGTCGCAGGCGATGCGACCGGAGGGCAGCCCCTCGACGGCGCGCAAGGGCCGGCAGAAGAGCTTCGGCCACAACTGACGCACCGCACACCGGCGCTGAGCCACCGCGGTGGCAGGCCGCGTGACCGTGGCCCCCAGGGGCGCGCCCGATGCGGGCGCGCCCCTGGTGCGCTCGCGCCGACGTCAAGGACGCCGGGCAATCACCCGGCCAGGCAGGACGCCCCCAACAGCACCTTGAGATCGCCGAAGAGCGCCGGGTCGGCGGTGACGCGGTGCCGGTCGAGCCGCAGCACGGTGGTCTTCCGCGCCCCCTGGAGCTTGATCCGCACCTCGGTGGCGCCGCGGTGGTGGGTGAGCACCTCACCCAGCTTCTCGACCAGCGGCGGGGTGACCTTGACCGTGGGAATGGTGATCGTCACGGGCGCGTTGGCCGATGCCTCGGAGAGATCGGGGACCATCAGCTCCATGGCGACCAGCCGGGGCACGTCCTCGCGCTTGTCGAGGCGGCCCTTGACGAAGACGACCGCGTCCTCGACGAGCTGGGTGGAGACGAGCTGATAGGTGGCCGGGAAGAACATGCACTCGATGGAGCCGGCCAGGTCCTCCACGGTCGCGATGGCCCAGGCGTTGCCCTGTTTGGTCATCTTGCGCTGCAGACCGGAGATGATGCCGCCGATGGTGACGATCGCGCCGTCCGCGTGCTCACCCCCGGTGAGCGCGGAGATCGCCGCGTCCGCCTTCTCGTTCAGCACATGCTCGATGCCGAACAGCGGGTGATCGGAGACATACAGGCCCAGCATCTCCCGCTCCTGGGCCAGCAGATAGGTCTTCTCCCATTCGACGTCCGAGAACTCGACGTCGAGGCCGAAGCCCGGCCCCTCGCCGTCCCCGCCGTCACCGGCCATGCCGCCGAAGAGGTCGAACTGCCCCTCGGCCTCCTTGCGCTTGACCGCGACCACATTGTCGATCAGCGCCTCGTAGTGCGCCGTGAGCCCCTTACGGGTGTGGCCCATCTCGTCGAACGCGCCCGCCTTGATCAGCGATTCCGTGGTGCGCTTGTTGCACACCACCGCCTCGACCTTGTCCAGGTAGTCCGGGAACGAGGCGTACTTCCCCTTGGCCTTACGGCCGCGGATGATCGCTTCCACCACGTTCTGACCGACGTTCCGGACCGCCGTGAGACCGAAGAGGATCACATCATCACCCTGAGCGGTGAAGTTGGCCTCGGACTCATTGACGTTCGGCGGCAGCACCTTGATGCCCATACGACGGCACTCGTTCAGATAGACCGCCGACTTGTCCTTGTCGTCACGCACCGAGGTGAGCAGCGCCGCCATGTACTCGGCGGGGTAGTTGGCCTTGAGGTACGCGGTCCAGTACGTGACCAGGCCGTACGCGGAGGAGTGCGCCTTGTTGAACGCGTATCCGGCGAACGGGACCAGGACGTCCCACACCGCCTGGATGGCCTGGTCGGAGTAGTCCCGGTCGCGCATGCCCTTCTGGAAGGGCACGAACTCCTTGTCCAGGACCTCCTGCTTCTTCTTGCCCATCGCCCGGCGGAGCAGGTCGGCCTGGCCGAGCGAATAGCCGGCGAGCACCTGGGCGGCCTTCTGCACCTGCTCCTGGTACACGATGAGGCCGTGGGTGATGCCCAGGACCTCCTTGAGCGGCTCCTCCAGCTCGGGGTGGATCGGGGTGATCTCCTGCTGCCCGTTCTTCCGCAGCGCGTAGTTGATATGCGAGTTCATGCCCATCGGGCCCGGCCGGTAGAGGGCCGAGACGGCGGAAATGTCCTCGAAGTTGTCGGGCTTCATCATGCGCAGCAGGGAGCGCATGGGGCCGCCGTCGAACTGGAAGACGCCGAGGGTGTCACCGCGGCAGAGCAGTTCGAAGGTCTTGGGGTCGTCCAGGGACAGATCGAGCATCTTCAGGTCGATGCCCTTGTTGGCGCGCACCATCTTGACGGCGTCGTCCATGATGGTGAGGTTGCGCAGGCCCAGGAAGTCCATCTTCAGCAGGCCGAGCGACTCACAGGTGGGGTAGTCCCACTGGGTCACGACCTGGCCGTCGTTCTTCGGTGAGAAGACCGGGACATGGTCGGTCACCGTCTCGCTCGACATGATCACGCCGGCGGCGTGCACACCCATCTGGCGCACCAGGCCCTCGATACCGCGCGCGGTGTCGATGACCTTCTTCACATCCGGCTCGTTCTCATACATCCCGCGCACCTCGCCCGCCTCGCTGTAGCGGGGGTGCTTCTCATCGGTGATGCCGGAGAGCGGGATGCCCTTGCCGAGGACGTCGGCGGGCATGGCCTTGGTGATGCGGTCGCCCATCGCGTACGGATAGCCGAGCACGCGGGCCGAGTCCTTGATGGCGTTCTTGGCCTTGATGGTGCCGTAGGTGCCGATCTGGGCGACCTTGTCGTGGCCGTATTTCTCGGTGACGTACCGGATGACCTCACCGCGCCGACGCTCGTCGAAGTCGATGTCGACATCGGGCATGGACACACGCTCGGGGTTGAGGAACCGCTCGAAGATCAGCCCGTGCTCGACCGGGTCGAGGTCGGTGATGCCCATCGCGTACGAGACGATCGAACCGGCCGCGGAGCCTCGGCCGGGACCGACCGCGATGCCGTTGTTCTTCGCCCACATGATGAAGTCGGCGACCACGAGGAAGTAGCCCGGGAACCCCATCTGGATGATGACGTCCATCTCGTACTCGGCGAGCTTCTGACGGTCCTCGGGGACGCCGCCGGGGAAGCGGCGGGCCATCCCCTTGCGGACCTCCTCCTGGAACCAGGTGACCTCGGTGTACCCCTCGGGGACGTCGAACCGCGGCATCAGGTCGCGCTTTTCGAACCAGCCGGTGGCGTCGATCTGCTCGGCGACCAGCAGGGTGTTGCGGCAGCCCTCCTGCCAGGCGTCCGAGGAGTCGATGGCGTACATCTCGTCGGTGGACTTCAGGTAATAGCCGGTGCCGTCGAAGCGGAAGCGGTCGGGGTCGGAGAGGTTCTTGCCGGTCTGGACGCACAGCAGCGCGTCATGGGCCACGGACTCGCGGGAGTAGGTGTAATGCGAGTCATTGGTGACCAGCGGAGGGATGCCCAGCTTCTTGCCGACCTCCAGCAGCCCGTCCCGGACCCGGCGCTCGATCTCGATGCCGTGGTCCATCAGCTCCAGGAAATAGCGGTCCTTGCCGAAGATGTCCTGGTACTCGGAGGCGGCCTTCACGGCCTCGTCGAACTGGCCGAGCCGCAGCCGGGTCTGCAGTTCGCCCGAGGGACAGCCGGTGGAGGCGATCAGCCCTTCGGACCACTGGGCGATGGTCTCCTTGTCCATCCGGGGCCACTTGACGAAGTAGCCCTCCATATAGGCGTCGGAGGAGAGCCGGAAGAGGTTGTGCAGACCGGTCTTGTCCGCCGCCCAGATCGTCTTGTGGGTGTAACCACCGGAACCGGAGACGTCATCGCGCTTCTGATGCGGCTGGCCCCACTGGACACGCCGCTTGTAGCGCCGCGACTCGGGCGCCACATACGCCTCGATCCCGATGATCGGCGTGACCCCGGCGCCCGTCGCCTGCTGGTAGAAGTCGTACGCGCCGTGGAGGTTGCCATGGTCGGTCATGGCGATGTGGGTCATGCCCATCTCGTTGCACGCGTTGAACATGTCCTTGAGCCGCGCCGCACCGTCCAGCAGCGAGTACTGGGTATGGACATGCAGGTGCGTGAAGGGCGGCTTGGTCACGGTGGAAGACCTCCGGCGAACAATCGATGACGGCAGGGCGAGACAGCTCCGAAGGTTACCCCTCCGCACTGACACGAGCCGGGCACTCACGAGTAGCCTCAGGCGTTGATCCCGACGGGTCATCCGGTCTTCCCGCGCCCCCGGCGCGACGGAACATACCCTGTCGTATCTGCCACACCGATCACATCCCTCATGCCCCAGGAGGCGTTCCGCGATGTCGAACCAGCAGACCCAGGCGGAACAGCGCGGCGAGCACATCCTCGCCGTATTCGACACCGCCTTCGGCGAGCTGCTCGCCGCCGACCCGGCCGCCTTCCGCGTCAAGTTCCGGAAGATGGCCGCCTCGGCGTTCGCGTTCTACCGCGGCACCGCCTGTCTGTTCTATTCCGATGTGGAGCGGGAGCGCGCCGGCGGGCCGTACCTGGACGACCGCACCGGCCGGGTGTGGATCCACGGCGACCTCCACGCCGAGAACTTCGGCACCTACATGGACGCCAACGGCCGGCTGATCTTCAATGTGAACGACTTCGACGAGGCGTACGTCGGCCCCTTCACCTGGGACCTGAAGCGTTTCGCCGCCTCCGTGGCGCTCATCGGCTACACCAAGGCGCTCAGCGACGAGAAGATCACCGAGCTGGTGCGGACGTACGCCGGCGCCTACCGCGAGCGCGTTCACGCCCTGGCCACCGGCGCCAAGAACGACGAGGTGCCGCCCTTCACCCTGGAGACCGCCGAGGGTCCGCTGCTGGACGCGCTGCGTGACGCCCGCTCGCTGACCCGCTTCGGGCTGCTGGACTCGATGACCGAGATCCGCGACTTCGAGCGCCGCTTCACGGCCGGCGGCGGGTCCATCGAGCTGGACGCGGCCACCCGCTACAAGGTCCTGGCCGCCTTCGACGGCTATCTGGAGACGCTCCCCGAGTCCAGTCTCTCGCGCCCGGACTCCTACCGCGTCAAGGACGTCGTGGGCCGCCGGGGCATCGGCATCGGCAGCGCCGGGCTCCCCTCGTACAACATCCTTCTGGAGGGCAACAGCGACGCCCTGGAGAACGATGTGGTGATCTACATGAAGCAGGGGCAGACCCCGGCGGTCTCCCGGCACATCACCGATGAGCAGGTGCGGTCGTACTTCCACCACGAGGGCCACCGCACGGTGATCTCCCAGCGCGCGCTGCAGGCCCACGCCGACCCGTGGCTGGGCTGGACCGAGCTGGACGGGGCGGGGCAGCTGGTCGCCGAGGTGTCGCCGTACGCGGTGGACCTCGACTGGTCCGACATCGACGACCCGGCCGAGATCGCGGCGGTCGTGGCCGACCTGGGGCGGGCCACGGCCACCATGCACGCGGCCGCCGACGACCAGAGCGGCCACTCGCTGGTGCCGTTCTCCACCGAGCGCGCCATCGACGCGGTGATCGCCGCCGACGAGGACGGCTTCGCCGGCCTCCTGGTGGACTTCGCGCACTCTTACGGTGCCCGCGCCCGGGCCGACCACCAGATCTTCGTGGACCTCTTCCGCAACGGCCGCATCCCCGGGCTCTGATCGCCGCCCCGGCCATGGCCGCCGTCTGCTCGCCCCCTTATCGTTACCGGTCATGTGGCCTGGACAGCAGCCGCCGGGGGGCGAGCAGAACCCGCAGCAGAACCCGTACCAGCAGCCGGAGCACCCGCAGCCGGGTCATCCGCCGCCTCCGGCCCAGCCCCCGGGCTTCCCGCCCGCTCCCCCGCCGCCCGGCCCGGGCGGCGGGCCCTGGGGTGGCGCTGCCGCCCCGGCGGACCCGCGGCGCAAGGCCGGGCTCACGGCCGTGGTGGCGGTGACGGTGGCCGCCGCAGTGGTCGCGGGCGTTCTCATGATCACGGATGACGACAAGGGCTCCAGGGCCGGTTCCGTGGACGATGTCGTCCAGGGCCCGGCAGGCTCCAGCGGTTCGGACGGCTCGGAGGACCCGGGCGGGGCGGGCGGCTCAGGGGGCTCGCAGAAGCTCGTCCTGCCCGCCCACAGCTCCGGTCCGAGCGGCACCACCGTGGTGATCGGCGAGGCCGGTGCCGGGCACACCCTCGACGTCTACGCGGACGTCCGCTGCCCACCGTGCGCCACCTTCGAGCAGGAGGTCGGGCCCACCATCGCCAAGGACATCGAGGCCGGTAAGTACAAGGTCTCGTTCCACTTCGCCGCCATCGTCGACAAGAACATGGGCGGCAGCGGCTCCACGAGCGCCCTGAGTGCCCTCGGGGCGGCGCTGGACGTGAGCACCGACGCCTTCCTCGACTACAAGGCCGCCCTGATGTCGCCGAAGAACCACCCCGAGGAGAACGAGGACTTCTACGGCGACGACAACCAGCTGCTGACCGTCTCCCAGGAGGTGCCCGCACTTGAGCGGAACGACTCCTTCCGAGAGGCTGTGCGCGAGGGCACCTACGTCCCCTGGGCGAAGGAGATGATCACCGACTTCGGCTCCTCCGGGGTGAACAGCACCCCCGCCGTCAAGCTCGACGGCTCCCAGTTGACCGGCAGCGGCGGCTCCACCCCGATGACCGCGACGGAGTTCACGGAAGCGGTGAACAAGCAGGTCAAGGGCGGTTAGCCGGCCGCCGGGGCCGATTCTTCACCTGGCCCCTACAGCCGTTCATGGCAGAATTCGAAGTCATGGACGGCACCGGACCGCAGCTCAGGGCAGTGCGCGCGGCGCTCTTCACGGCGCTGTGCGTCACGCTGTCCTCGGCTTCGCATGTCCTGCTGTCGCGGACCCCGCTGCCGCTGGGCACCGTCGCCGCGCTCTCGGTGGCCGTCTTCGCCGCCGCCTACGCCCTCGCGGGCCGGGAGCGGGGCTTCTGGTCCATAGCCGCCCTGCTGATCCCGCTGGAGCTGGCCGCCGACACGATCTTCACCACCGGCCAGCAGGCGTGTTACGGCCAGTCCGGCGGCCCCGTGGCGGGCTCCCTGCGCTCCATGGGGGTCACCGTGCTGTGCGGCGGCGGCGATCTCGGCAATCCGCTGCCCGGGATCTCCCAGAACGGCGTGGGCACCCCGCTGGCGGCCGCCGTGAGCTCCGCCACCCCCTGGCTGCTGCTCGCCGCGCATGTCGCGGTGGGTCTGCTCGCCTCGGCCTGGCTGCGGCGCGGCGAGGCCGCCCTGAGCCGTCTGCTGGCCTCCCTGGCCGCCTTCGCCTTCCGGCCGCTGCTGCTGGCCGTCGCGGTCCATGCCGCGGCCCTGCGGCCCCGTCGTCGCCCGGCCCCGCGGACCGTACGGCCGGTCCGCCCGGCGCCGGCGCTCCCCCTCCTCGTGCACTCCGTGGTGCGTCGTGGACCGCCCTGCTCGGCCGCTGCCTGAGCACAGCGATCCACACCCCCGTACGCCTTACCGACGACGCACACCCACGGAGATCGATCCATCATGAGCAATCGCAACAACCAGCAGAACAAGCAGGCCGCGCGCGAACGGCTGCGCGCCGAGCGTGAGCGCCAGGCCAAGAAGGACCGGACGCGGCGCCAGCTCTTCGTCGGCGGCGCGGTCGTCGCGGTCCTCGCGATAGCCGGCGGCATCGGCTACGCCGTCACCAACATGGACTCGTCGGACGACGCCAACCAGAAGTGGCGGGCGGCGGCCGGGAAGAAGTCGTTCGCGAAGCCCGCCAACGCCACCGGCTCCCAGGGCACGACGGTCGTCATCGGCGACAAGAAGGCCAAGAACACCCTGCACGTCTACGAGGACATGCGCTGCCCGGTCTGTGCCCAGTTCGAGAAGTTCACCGGGCCGACCGTGCTCAAGGACATCAAGGACGGCACCTACAAGGCGCAGTTCACCATGGGCACCTTCCTCGACGACAACAAGCAGATGCCCGGCGCCGGCTCGAAGAACGCGCTGAGCGCGCTCGGCGCGGCCCTCAACGTCAGCCCGCAGGCGTTCCTGGACTACAAGGAGGCGCTGTACGCGCCGAAGAACCACCCCCAGGAGACCGATGACGCCTTCGCGAACGACCAGAAGCTGATCGACGTCGCCCAGCAGGTCAAGGAGCTGAAGGGCAACACGGCCTTCGAGAAGGCCGTGAAGAACGGCACCTACGACCGGTGGGCGCTGGCCATGTCGAAGTCGTTCAACGACACCAAGGACGTCAACGCCACCCCGACCTTCAAGCTGAACGGGAAGAAGCTGCAGGTGGGCGAAAACCCGCCGATGACTCCGGACCAGTTCACCCCGCTCGTCAAGCAGGGCCTCAAGAAGTAGCGTCCGGCCCTTCCCGGCCGAGTCGGCGGGCGTGCCCCCGGGGCGCGCCCGCCGACGGCGTTGTGGCCCGGCGACGACGGCAGCAGCAGCGGTGACCCGGCAGCCGCGGTGGTGACCTCACGCCCACGACGGGGGTGACCTGGCGGCGACGGGTGGGCGAACATCCCCCAAGCCCCCTGTCCCCGCCCGCTACTTGTCAGTAATGTCCTCGGCCGTGACCGACCTCCACATCTCGCGCCGCAGCGCCGTCACGGCCGCGGCGGCTGCCGCCGCCCTGCTGCCCCTCGTCTCCGGACCCGCCGCGCACGCCGGCTCCGGGCCCGCCTTTCTGCACGGCATCGCCTCGGGTGACCCGCTGCCCGACGGGATCCTGCTGTGGACCCGTATCACGCCCGCCCCCGACGCCGTACCCGGTTCGGGGCTCGGCCCGGCCATCGAGGTGACCTGGGAGGTCGCCGAGGACCGGGACTTCCGCTCGGTCGTCGCCCGCGGCACCGTCAAGGCCGCCGCCGGCACCGACCACACCGTCAAGGCCGATGTGCGCGGGCTGCGGCCCGCCACCGACTACTTCTACCGCTTCGGCGTGGACGGCGGCGTCCGCTCCCCCGTGGGGCGCACCCGCACCACCCCCGCGCACGACGCCGCGGCCGACGGGGTCCGCTTCGGCGTGGTCTCCTGCGCCAACTGGGAGGCGGGCTGGTTCTCCCCGTACCGCCATCTGGCGGCCCGTACCGACCTGGACGCGGTACTCCATCTCGGTGACTACATCTACGAGTACAAGAGCGGCGAATACCCGGAGGCGAAGGGCGTCGTCCGCCCGCACGCCCCCACCCACGAGATCGTCACGCTCGCCGACTACCGCGTCCGGCACGGGAACTACAAGACCGACCCCGACGCCCAGGCGCTGCACGCCGCGCTCCCCCTGATCGCGATATGGGACGACCACGAGTTCGCCAACGACGCCTGGTCCGGCGGGGCGGAGAACCACACGCCCGGCACCGAGGGGGCATGGGCCCAGCGGGTGGCCGCCGCCAAGCAGGCGTACTTCGAGTGGATGCCGGTGCGCCCCTCCACGCAGGGCACCACCTACCGGCGGCTGCGCTACGGCACCCTCGCCGATCTCCATCTGCTCGATCTGCGCTCGTTCCGCTCCCAGCAGGCGGCCACCGGCAGCGGCGACGTGGACGACCCGGAGCGCACCCTGACCGGCCGCGCCCAGCTCGACTGGCTGAAGTCGGGCCTGACCGCCTCGGACACCACCTGGCGGCTGGTGGGCAACTCGGTAATGATCTCACCGGTCGCCTTCGGGGCCCTCCCCGCCGAGCTGCTGGGCCCGCTCGCCGAACTGCTGGGGCTGCCCAAGGGCGGCCTGGCCATCAACACCGACCAGTGGGACGGCTATACAGACGACCGGCGCGAGGTGCTCGCCCACCTCACCGACCACGCGATCGGCAACACGGTCTTCCTCACCGGTGACATCCATATGGCGTGGGCCAACGACGTACCGGTGAAGGCCGCCACCTATCCGCTCTCCCGGTCGGCCGCGACCGAGTTCGTGGTCACCTCGGTGACCTCGGACAACCTCGACGATCTGCTCCATGTGGCACCGCACACGGTGTCCTTGGCCGCGGCGGCCGCGATCAGGGTCGCCAACCGCCATGTGAAGTGGGTGGACATGGACTCGCACGGCTACGGCGTGCTCGACGTCACTCCCCAGCGGGCCCAGATGGACTACTACACCGTCTCCGACAAGACCGATCGCAACGCCACGACCGCCTGGGCGCGGTCGTACCGCACCCAGGCGGGCAGCCAGCGGGTCGAGCGCGCCGACGCACCCGTGCGCTGACCCGGCCGTTCACAGCCGGTTCACGGGCTCAGAGGCCGGCCAGGAAGCCGAGCGTCACCCGCCAGGTGGCCTCGGCGGCCTCCTTGTCGTAGTCCGGCAGCTCGGGGTCGGTGAAGATGTGCCCCGCCCCGGCGTAGCGGAAGACCTCCACATCGGCGCCGGCCCGCCGCATCCGCAGATACCAGGCGTTGAGCCAGTCGTGTGGCTCGAACGGGTCGGGGTCGGCCACATGGAGCTGCACCGGCAGCTCATCGACCGTGGTGTCGTCGGCGATGTCCGAGGTGCCGTGCAGCAGAAGCAGTCCGCGCGCCTTGTCGTCGGCCACCGCCAGGTTCTGAGCCAACGCGCCGCCGAGCGAGAAACCGGCGTAGACCAGCCCGCGGTCCGAATACGGCGCGGCGGCGGTGATGGCCCGTTTCAGCAGCTCGTCGCGGCCGATCCGCTCCTTGATCACCATGCCGTCCTCGACGGTTTCGGCGGTCTGCCCCTCGTACAGGTCCGGCACGACCACCTCATGCCCGGCCGCGCGCAGTCGGTCGGCCGCCTCCTGTACGGCGGGCCGCAGCCCGTACGCGGAGTGGAACAGAACAATCGTCGAGGTATCGGCCACCGCTGTCACTTTCCTTTCCGTGGATCGCCCTCTCCCATCGTGCCAGTCCCGGTCTGAGGACACCGGATCCGGGGAAGGCGGGACAGGACACCCCGGAGTCTCCCTGAGGGAAGGATGAGGTAGGTGTCCATGGAGGACGTGCTGCGTCCGCTCGTCGTCATCGGCGGCTCACTGGCCATCACGCTGTTCATCGGCTGGGCCGTCGACTGGCTGCTGCGGAGGGTCGATGCCCGGCATCCCGAGACCCCCTTGTGGGGCCATCTGCGCCGCTGCCGGCTTCCGCTGCAGGTGACCGTGTGCACGGCGCTGCTGAGCGGTTCGTACGACAAGACGCAGGCGAGGGTCGTCCAGGAGCATGAGTCGGCGATCGGCCGGCTGCTCGCGCTGGTGCTGATCGCGGCGACGGCGTGGCTGCTGGTGCGGGTCTCGTCGGCCGTCGTGGAGTCCTCCTACTTCCGTTACGCCTCCAGCGCGCACGACGCCGCGCGGGTGCGCCGGGTGCGCACCCAGGTGACGCTGATCCAGCGGGTGGTGGCCGCGATCGTCGGCGTGGTGGCGGTCTCCGCCATGCTGCTGACCTTCCCGGCGATGCGCACGGTCGGCACCTCCATGCTGGCCTCCGCCGGGATCCTCGGTGTGGTCGCCGGTGTCGCCGCCCAGTCCACGCTGGGAAACCTCTTCGCGGGGCTGCAGATCGCCTTCGGCGACATGGTGCGGATCGGCGACACGGTGGTCGTGGACGGCGAGTGGGGCACGGTCGAGGAGATCACGCTGACCTTTCTGTCCGTACGGACCTGGGACGAGCGCCGGATCACCATGCCGGTGTCGTACTTCACCAACAAGCCGTTCGAGAACTGGTCGCGGGGCGGCACCCAGAAGGTGGCCACCGTCCTCTTCCACCTCGACCACACGGCGCCGATCGAGGAGATGCGGGAGCGGCTGCGCGAGATCGTGCAGAAGTCCCCGGCCTGGGACGGCCGGGAGTGGAACCTGGTGGTGACGGACACCACCCCGAGCACCATCGTGGTGCGGGCGCTCATCACGGCGCGGGACCCGGACGACGCCTGGACCGTGCGCTGTGAGGTGCGCGAGAAGATGATCACGTGGCTGCGGGACGCCTACCCTCACGCCCTGCCGCGCATCGCCACCGCCCCGGCCGCCCAGCCCCCGCCGGCACGGCTGGAGCGCGAGCGGGGCCGTGAGCTCCCCGACCGCCACGGCAGTCACGACCGTCTCGCCCGCTTCGAGGACGGGCTCCGTAAGGACGCCCCGCACACGCGGTAAGGGCGGCCGGGACGTCGGCAGGTCGCTACAGCGGCCGTCGCATCGCGCGGTGCGGGATGCCGCTGCCCTCGTCGAACTCGGGGCCGAACGCCTCGTAGCCCAGCCGCTCGTAGAAGCCGAGCGCATGGGTCTGGGACTCCAGATAGACCTCGGCCAGGCCGCGCCGGTGGGCCTCCGCCTCGACGGCCCGGACCAGGTCGGCCCCCAGCCCCGTGCCCCGCGCGACCTTGGCCACCGCGAGGCGGCCGAGAACGGCGGTGGTGGCGCCGTCGACACCGGCGTGGGCGTACTTCTTGTCCGCGGCGGCGCCATGCAGAAAGCGCGCGGTGCCCACCGGACGACCCTCGCCATCGGTGGCCAGGAGGTGGACGGCGTACGCGTCGTACGCGTCCATCTCCTCCTCCTCGGGGATCCGCTGCTCCACCACGAAGACCTCCCGGCGGACCGCGAAGCAGCCGGACAGGTCCCCGTCGGCCACGACCTCGATCACGCGCTCTCGGCCTCCACGATGTCCAGCGCCACGCGCAGATCGTCCGGGTAGGCGCTCTCGAACTCGACCCACTCGCCGTGCGCGGGGTGCTCGAAGCCGAGCCGCATGGCGTGCAGCCACTGCCGGGTCAACTTCAGCCGCTTGGCGAGCGTCGGGTCCGCGCCGTAGGTGAGGTCGCCGACGCAGGGGTGGCGGTGGGCCGCCATATGCACCCGGATCTGGTGGGTGCGGCCGGTCTCCAGCTTGATGTCCAGGAGGCTCGCGGCCCGGAACGCCTCGATGAGGTCGTAGTGGGTGACGCTCGGCTTGCCGTCCGCCGTCACCGCCCACTTGTAGTCGTGCTGCGGATGGCGCCCGATCGGAGCGTCGATGGTGCCGCTCAGCGGATCCGGGTGGCCCTGGACCAGCGCGTGGTAACGCTTGTCCACAGTGCGCTCACGGAAGGCCTGCTTGAGCACGGAGTACGCGAGCTCGGACTTGGCGACGACCATGAGCCCGGAGGTGCCGACGTCCAGCCGGTGCACGATCCCCTGGCGCTCGGCGGCGCCCGAGGTGGAGACGCGGAAACCGGCGGCCGCGAGCCCGCCGATCACGGTGGGGCCGGTCCAGCCGGGGCTGGGGTGGGCGGCGACGCCGACCGGCTTGGAGACGACCACGATGTCCTCGTCGTCGTGCACGATCTCCATGCCCTCGACGGGCTCGGCGACAACCCGCACCGGCGGCGCGGCCTGCGGCAACTCGACCTCGAGCCAGGCCCCCCCGGAGACCCGGTCGGACTTCCCGGCCACGGTGCCGTCGAGCTGCACCTTTCCGGCGGCGGCCAGCTCGGCCGCCTTGGTCCGGGAGAAGCCGAACATGCGGGCGATCGCGGCGTCGACGCGCTCGCCCTCCAGACCGTCCGGTACGGGCAGGGTGCGGATCTCGGGAATCGTACTCACCTGACGAGTATGCCGGACCGGAAGCACCGGTTCGTACGCCCGTCGGATACCGGCCGCCGGGCCATGGTCAATCCTTGTGGACCGTGCCGTCCGGGTCCAGACCGCGGAAGGACAGGATCACGATCAGGAAGCCGCCGCACACGATGGCCGAGTCGGCGAGGTTGAAGACCGCGAAGTGGGAGGGCGCGATGAAGTCCACGACCGCCCCCTGGAAGTCCCCGGGCGCCCGGAAGATCCGGTCGGTGAGATTGCCGAGGGCCCCGCCGAGCAGCAGACCGAGCGCGATGGCCCAGGGCAGGCTGTGGAGCTTGCGGGCCAGCCGCGCGATCACCACGATGACGCCGACCGCGATCACCGTGAAGACGATGGTCATGGCCTCGCCGAAGCCGAAGGCCGCCCCCCGGTTGCGGATCACCTCGAACTGCAGCCAGGTGCCGATCACCTCGACCGGAGCGTGGTGCTCCAGCTTCGCGACCACGGCCAGCTTGCTGACCAGATCGATCAGATAGGCCAGCGCCGCGACCGTAACAAGCACGCCGACGCGCCGCTTCCCTCTGCCCGCCGCGGCCTCGTCGGCTCCGGCAGCGCTGGTCCCGGCACCCTCCTCTGCCTTCCCCGCGTCCGGCGTACCGATGGCCTGCTCCGCCTCTGTCACGTGAGTCCCTCAACTCGTCCGGGCCAGTCTCCCCCTGTGAGGGACGAGGGTACGGCACATGCGTACGGGCGTCAGCGCCGCTCCTGGCGCTGCTTGCACTCGACGCACAGCGTGGCCCTGGGGAACGCCTGCATCCGGGCCTTGCCGATCGCATTGCCGCAGTTCTCGCACAGCCCGTACGTGCCGGTGTCCAGCCGGTCCAGGGCCCGCTCGGTCTGCAGCAGCATCTCGCGGGCGTTTCCGGCCAGGGCCATCTCATGCTCGCGGGTGATGTTCTTGGTGCCGGTGTCGGCCTGGTCGTCACCGGCGCCGTCACCGGAGTCGCGCATCAGCCCGGTGATCGCCTGCTCGGAGGCGAGGATCTCGGCGCGCAGCCGGCCGGCCTCGGTCAGCAGCCCGGCGCGCGCCTCGTCCACCTCCTCGGCGGACCAGGGGTCCTCGCCCGGGCGGACCGCGAGCTCGCTGGGGTCGACGGGCGCGCCCGCCGCACGGGCCTTGGGCAAGGGGGGTGCGGTCGTCGTGGCCTTCTTGTCGGTCGGCGCACCACCCGGAGTCTTCTTCGCAACCACTTTCCTGGCTCCCGTCTTCTTCGCGGGCACCGCCTTGTCGGCGGGCGCGGCCTTCCTGGCCGTGGTCTTACCGGCCGTGGCCCCGGCCACGGCCTCCTCGGCCACGCCCTCCTCGGTCGGCGCGACCGTCTTGGCGGATGCGTGCTTCCTGGTGGGCGTCTCCGAGTTCTTCCCCGGGGCGCTCTTCTTGGCCGCCTTGGCGACGCCTTGCGCGGCGGCTCCGGCGGGCGCCGCGGTCTTGTTGTTGACGGCCTTCTTGCCCGAGGCGCTCTTCTTGCCGGGCGCGGCCTTCGTCGCCTTCGCCGTGCTCTTCTGCACGGCGGTCTTTCTCGCCACCATGGCCGCGGCCCCTTCACATATTGTGATCTTGCGCGCGAATCGTTCCGGAACGATAAATCGACTCCGGGCGGGCGGCAACGGGGCACGCCGCCCGATTCGCCCGGCTTGCCCGTGCGACAACCCGGTCCCCACCTTTGTGCCCCACTCCACGTCCGGTAATCCGTCCGGATTCCGGTACCGTCCGGTGACCCAGCGTGACGACCGCGACCACGGCACCCGGCGCAACGCCATTCGGGTCAATCCCCGGAGCCGGCCGTCCCCCACTCGGCGCAGTGCCGTATTCGGTCGGCCCCGGCCCCCTCGGCCCCGTACACTGGGGCGCAGCGAGAGGCGTGGATGGGGACGAGTAGCGTCGTAGGCGGCCCAGAGCGACCCGGGGACGGTGTGAGCCCGGGGGCGAGCGCGATGTGAAGGATCACCCCGGAGCCGCCGGAAGAACGCCCGCACTGGGTCAGTAGAACCGGCATCGCGATCCCAATGAGGGGGCCGGGAGCCGACCAGCTACCGGTCAAGGAGGGTGGTACCGCGGGAGCGCACGGCTCTCGTCCCTCCGACGGAAACGGAAGAGCACGTGTCCGCCGGAGGAAGAAGAGCCCCGATGACGCCGCAGTACCGCCAGGTGCCCGCCCAGGTCGACCTGCCCGCCCTCGAGCACGCCGTGCTCGACTTCTGGCGGGAGAACAAGATCTTCGCCCGTAGCCTCGAGCAGTCCGAGGGACGGCCCGAGTGGGTCTTCTACGAGGGCCCCCCGACCGCGAACGGCATGCCGGGCGCCCACCACATCGAGGCCCGCGTCTTCAAGGACGTCTTCCCGCGCTTCCGCACCATGCGGGGCTACCACGTCGACCGTAAGGCGGGCTGGGACTGCCATGGCCTGCCGGTGGAGCTGGCGGTCGAGAAGGAGCTGGGCTTCAACGGCAAGAAGGACATCGAGGCGTACGGCATCGCCGAGTTCAACGCCAAGTGCCGGGAGTCCGTCACCCGGCACACCGACGCCTTCGCCGAGCTCACCACGCGGATGGGCTTCTGGACCGACCTCGACGGCGCGTACTGGACCATGAACCCCGGCTATATCGAGTCGGTGTGGTGGTCCCTGAAGGAGATCTTCAACAAGGGGCTGCTGGTCCAGGACCACCGGGTCGCCCCCTGGTGCCCGCGCTGCGGCACCGGGCTGTCCGACCACGAGCTGGCCCAGGGCTATGAGACGGTCGTCGACCCCTCGGTCTTCGTCCGCTTCCCGCTGACCTCGGGCCCGCTGGCGGGCGAGGCGGCGCTGCTGGTGTGGACGACCACGCCGTGGACCCTGGTCTCCAACACCGCCGTGGCCGCGCATCCGGAGGTGCGCTATGTGGTCGCCACCAACGGCGAGGAGAAGCTGGTCGTCGCCGAGCCGCTGGTCGGGAAGGCGCTCGGCGAGGGCTGGGCCGTCACCGGGGAGTCCTTCACCGGGGCCGAGATGGAGCGCTGGACCTATCGGCGCCCCTTCGAGCTGGTGGAGATCCCCGACGCGCACTTCGTCGTCAACGCCGAGTATGTGACGACCGAGGACGGCACCGGTCTGGTCCACCAGTCCCCCGCCTTCGGCGAGGACGACCTGCTGACCTGCCGTGCCTACGGTCTGCCGGTGGTCAACCCGGTCCGCCCGGACGGCACCTTCGAGGAAGGACTGGACCTGATCGGCGGCCAGTTCTTCAAGAAGGCCGACGAGGCGCTCACGGCGGACTTGAAGGAGCGCGGGCTGCTGTTCCGGCATGTCCCGTACGAGCACAGCTACCCGCACTGCTGGCGCTGCCACACCGCGCTGCTCTACTACGCCCAGCCGTCCTGGTACATCCGCACCACCGCGATCAAGGACGCGCTGCTGCGGGAGAACGAGAACACCAACTGGTATCCCGAATCGGTCAAGACCGGTCGCTATGGCGACTGGCTCAATAACAACATCGACTGGGCGCTGTCGCGCAATCGCTACTGGGGCACTCCACTGCCCATCTGGCGCTGCGCCGAGTCCCATCTCACCTGCGTCGGCTCCCTCGCCGAGCTCTCCGAGCTGACCGGCACCGACCAGAGCGGTCTTGACCCGCACCGCCCGTACATCGACGACATCACCTTCACCTGCACCGCCGACGGCTGCTCGCTGACGGCCGAGCGGGTGCCCGAGGTCATCGACGCCTGGTACGACTCGGGCTCGATGCCGTTCGCGCAGTACGGCTACCCGTACCGGAACAAGGAGCTCTTCGAGAGCCGCTACCCGGCGCAGTTCATCTCCGAGGCCATCGACCAGACCCGCGGC
The DNA here is from genome assembly GCF_000147815.2 of Streptomyces violaceusniger Tu 4113. NCBI lineage: Bacteria > Bacillati > Actinomycetota > Actinomycetes > Kitasatosporales > Streptomycetaceae > Streptomyces > Streptomyces violaceusniger. The sequence continues at coordinate 8,185,474 of NC_015957.1, forward strand.
TGGTTCTACACGCTGATGGCGGTCGGCACGCTCGTCTTCGACAAGTCCTCGTACGAGAACGTGGTCTGCCTCGGTCACATCCTGGCCGAGGACGGCCGCAAGATGTCCAAGCACCTGGGCAACATCCTTCAGCCGATCCCGCTGATGGATCAGCACGGCGCCGACGCGGTCCGCTGGTTCATGGCCGCGGGCGGCTCGCCGTGGGCGGCCCGGCGGGTGGGCCACGGCACCATCCAGGAGGTCGTGCGCAAGACGCTGCTCACCTACTGGAACACGGTCGCCTTCCAGGCGCTGTACGCCCGCACCTCGGGCTGGGCGCCGTCCGCGGCCGACCCGGCCCCGGCCGAGCGGCCGCTGCTGGACCGCTGGCTGCTGGGCGAGCTGGGCACGCTCACCGAGCAGGTCACCGAGGCCCTGGAGGCGTACGACACCCAGCGCGCCGGAAAGCTGCTGTCGGCCTTCGTCGACGATCTGTCCAACTGGTACGTGCGCCGCTCCCGCCGCCGCTTCTGGCAGGGCGACGCCGCCGCGCTGCGCACCCTGCACGATGTCATCGAGACGGTCACCCGGCTGATGGCGCCCCTGGTGCCCTTCATCACCGAGCGGGTCTGGCAGGACCTGGTCGTCCCGGTGGTCCCGGAGGCCCCCGCCTCCGTGCACCTGACCACCTGGCCGGAGCCGGACCGGTCGATGATCGACCCGGCCCTCTCGACGCAGATGGCCCTGGTGCGGCGCCTGGTGGAGCTGGGGCGCGCCACCCGCGCGGAGTCCGGTGTGAAGACGCGCCAGCCGCTCTCGCGCGCGCTGGTCGCGGCGGCCGGCTTCGAAACCCTCGGCGCCGAACTGCGCGCCCAGATCGAGGAGGAGCTGAACGTCTCCTCGCTCGCGTCGCTGAGCGAGGTCGGCGGCTCGCTGGTCGACACGACCGCGAAGGCCAACTTCCGCGCCCTGGGCAAGCGGTTCGGCAAGGGCACCCAGCCGGTCGCCAAGGCGATCGCGGAGGCGGACGCGGCCGCGCTGTCGGTCGCGCTGCGCGAGGGGAACGCGTCGGTCGTGGTGGACGGCGAGACGGTAGCCCTCTCCCCCGACGAGGTCATCATCACCGAGACCCCGCGCGAGGGCTGGTCGGTCGCCTCCGACGCGGGCGCCACGGTCGCCCTCGACCTGGAGATCACCCCGGAGCTGCGCCGCGCGGGTCTCGCCCGTGACGCGATCCGGCTGATCCAGGAGGCCCGTAAGAACAGCGGGCTGGACGTGGCCGACCGGATCGCGCTGCGGTGGGAGACGGCGGACGACGAGCTGCGGCAGGCGCTCACGGATCACGCGGGCCTGATCGCGGATGAGGTCCTCGCGACCGACTTCGCCACGGGCGAGGCCGACGCCGCATACGGCACCCCCTTCGAGGACGCCCCCCTGGGCCTGACGTTCCGCCTCCGCAAGGCGTAACGCTCCGGCGGGGGTTGTGTTCGCCTGCCCGTCCCTGACCCCGGACGCCCTCCGGGCGTGTCCTCAATCGCCGGACGGGCTGATATTCAGCCCGTCCGGCGATTGAGGACCGGGGTCCGGGGCGGAGCCCCGGTTACGGGAAGGGGCGGGTAGGGGAAAGCCCCCGGCAGTCCGCATGCACGGCAAAGGGCCGGGCCCCAGGAGTCTGCTCCTGGGGCCCGGCCCTTGCGATTGCCGAACGCTCCGCGCTAAACGGCCCGCGTCAGTTGTCGTCCTCGTCGATGAGGAAGCCCCGCATCGGGCTGGGCGCCTGCTGCATCGGCTGCGGACTCTGCGGCCGCACCGGTGCCATCGGCTGGGTCATCGCGGGAGACATCTGCTGCTGCCCACCGTACGACGGCGCTCCGCCGTTCGGGTTGTGGCCGCCCATGGTCTGGTTGCCACCCATGGTGTGGCCGCCCATCGAGCCGGCACCGGCCGAGGCCATGGAGCCGCTCATCGACGGGGACGGCGGCAGCGAGGCGGTCGCCGGGGTGCGCGGCGGGGCGAGCGAGTCGTCGGCCTGGTTCTCCAGCTGGCGCAGCTGGCTCTCCAGGTACGACTTCAGCCGCGTGCGGTACTCGCGCTCGAAGCCGCGCAGGTCCTCGACCTTGCGCTCGAGCGTGGCACGAGCGGACTCCAAGGAGCCCATCGCGACACGGTGCTTCTCCTGCGCGTCCCGCTCCAGCGCGTCGGCCTTGGCGCGGGCGTCCCGCTCCAGGCCCTCGGCGCGGCTACGGGCCTCGCCGACGATCTTGTTGGCCTCGGAACGGGCCTCCGCGATCGCCTGGTCGGCGGTCTGCTGCGCGAGCGAGAGCACGCGCGCGGCGCTGTCGCCGCCCGGGCCCTGACCCGGCTGCGGCAGCTGCGGGCCACCGGGGCCACCGGGACCGCCCATCGGGCCACCCATGGGACCGCCGGGACCCATGGGGCCGTTCTGGCCCATGGGGCCGTTCTGACCCATCGGACCGTTCTGACCCATGGGGCCGGGGCCACCCTGCTGCATCGGACCGGGGCCACCCTGCTGCATCGGACCGGGTCCGCCCTGCTGCATCGGACCGGGTCCGCCCTGCTGCATCGGTCCGGGGCCGCCCTGCTGCATCGGTCCGGGGCCGCCCTGCTGCATCGGTCCGGGGCCGTTCTGGCCCATCGGACCCGCCGGCAGCTGCGGGGCTCCGCCCGGGAGTTGGGGCGGACCACCCATCTGCTGCTGGCCGGGCGGCACCGGCTGCGGTCCGGATATGGCGGCGGGCACAGGTGCGCCGGGCCTCTCCTGCTGTTCGGGAGGCTTGCGCATACCTTGTTGCTGACTCTGGGCGGCGGCACGGGTCGCTGCGGCAAGCTTGGCGCGCAGGTCCTCGTTCTCCCGTGCCAGCCGGGTCAGTTCGGCTTCGACCTCGTCGAGGAAGGCATCGACCTCGTCCTCGTCATAGCCTTCTCGGAGGCGGACGGTCGTGAACTGCTTGTTCCGCACGTCCTCGGGGGTCAACGGCATCTCTACTTCACCTCAACGTAGTCGTCGGCAATCGGCAAGACCGTATCGTTCACACCCTGCTCGCAAAATTGCTCACGACGGTGATCAGGATCCAGACGATGATCATCAGCACGAAGAAGGACAGGTCGAGCGCCACACCCCCGAGACGCAGCGGCGGAATGAACCGCCGTAGCAGCTTGAGTGGCGGATCGGTGACAGTGTAGGTGGCCTCGAGGATGACCACCATCGCCCTACCGGGTTGCCACGAGCGCGCGAACTGGAAGACATAGTCCATCACGAGCCTGAAGATCAGCACGATCAGGTAGCAGTAGAGCGCGATGTAGATCACCTGTAGTGCGATGCCCATCCCGCGCGTCCCTCTCCCCTGGTTCGTACCCGGCCTTTCGGCCTCGGATGACTCGGTGTTGCCGGTTTGCCGTTTTTGCGTCTCAGCTCTGGTTGAAGAACCCGCCCTCTGCGATACGGGCCTTGTCCTCCGCCGTGACATCGACGTTAGCAGGAGACAACAGGAACACCTTCTGCGTCACCCGCTCAATGCTCCCATGGAGACCGAACACCAGACCGGCGGCAAAGTCGACAAGTCGCTTCGCATCCGTGTCGTCCATCTCCGTCAGATTCATGATCACGGGAGTGCCCTCACGGAAGTGTTCCCCGATAGTACGGGCCTCGTTGTAGGTCCGGGGGTGCAGTGTGGTGATGCGGTACGGCTCCCGCTCGGACACAACCTTGGGCATGATCACTGGCGCGTTCTTCTCCAAGTTCTGACGTTCAGGTGTGATGGACGCCACGGGGGCAATTCGCGCGGGTCGCCCGGTTTCCACCGCAAGAGGAGCCGGTTCGCGTTGTGCGGGAGGGTGGACGACTCGCACAGATTCGCCCCTTTCCGGCCGCGGTTCGGTCTCCACCACCTGATGCCGCCGACGGTCCCGTTCCCGTTCGGGCTCCGGCTCGGGCTCGAAGTCGTCGTCGGGGTCGAATCCCCGGCCGTCGTACCCATCGTCCTCCACGAGGCCGAGGTAGACCGCCATCTTGCGCATCGCGCCGGCCATTCTCTGCGTCCTCCGCTCTGTGGTGGATCGGCTCCGCCACCGGATGCCATGGATCCACGTGGCCAGCCCGCCTTTTGACGGGAATGACCATATTTTCTGCTGTGGTCCGACTTCTTCGCGACGTTACCGGAGGCTGGGTCGGACTCCGAGTACCGCAGTGCCGACGCGCACATGTGTCGCTCCCGCCGCCACGGCTTCCTCGAGGTCCGAGCTCATCCCCGCCGAGACCATGTTCGCAGCCGGATGAGCCACGCGCAGGCGGGATGAGATTTCCATCAGCCGGTCGAACGCCGCCCGCGGCCGCCCCTCGTAGGGGCCCGTCAGCGGGGCGACGGTCATCAGTCCGTCGAGCCGGAGTCCTTCGGCCTCGGCCACGGACTCCGCGAGCCGTTCCACTCCGCCCGGTCCCACGCCCCCGCGCGCTCCCCGTTCATCGGAGTCCGCGTCGAGCGCGACCTGAATCAAGACGCCCATCTCCCGGGCGGCCCCCACAGCCGCACGGGAGAGCGCGTCGACCAATCGCTTACGATCGACAGATTGCACCACATCGGCATAACTGGATACGGAACGCACCTTATTGGTCTGCAATTGCCCGACAAAGTGCCAGATCAACGGCAGATCCGCGCATTCCGCGGCTTTGGGGGCGGCTTCCTGATCGCGGTTTTCGGCGACATGCCGTACGCCGAGTTCCGCGAGCAAACGGACATCGCTCGCCGGATAGGTCTTGGTGACCACGATCAGGGTCACCTCTTCGCGCTTGCGACCGGCCTCGGCACAGGCGGCAGAGATACGTTCCGTCACCCGGCCGAGATTCGCGGCCAGTTCCGCCTTACGATCCGTCACAGCTCAGCCGCCCAACCAGACGTAGCTCGCGAGCCGCCCCGTGGTGTGCTCGCGCCGGTACGAGAAGTGGTCCGCCGACTCCAGGGTGCAGATGTGAGATTGTCCATCCTTCTCGTCCATCCACACACCCGCGCGGGCCAGTTGGGCCCGCACACCGGCCGCCACATCCACCGCCGGGGTACCCCACCGGGTCTCGGCCCACGCCTCCGGCACGCTCTGCGCGACATCGGCGCGCATCTCCGCGGGAACCTCGTAGCAGCGACCGCAGACCGCGGGGCCGGTGCGGGCGACGATCCGGGCGGTCTCGGCGCCCTGTTCTGTCATCGCCTCGACCACCGCCGGGACCACTCCGGCGACCAGTCCCGGCCGGCCCGCGTGGGCGGCGCCGACGACCCCGGCCACCGGATCGGCCAGCAGCACCGGGGTGCAATCGGCGGTGAGGACGGCCAGGGCGAGCCCCGGACGCCGCGTCACCACTGCGTCCACCGCCGGAATCTCGTCGTCCGACCACGGTCCGTCGACCACCGCGACGTCCCGGCCGTGCACCTGGTTCATCCATACGACGGCCGCCGGGTCCAGGCCCATCGCCTTGGCGGCCAGTTCGCGGTTGGTCCGTACGGCCTGGGGGTCGTCGCCGACCGCCCCGCCGAGATTGAGCTCGTCATACGGAGCGGCGCTCACCCCGCCCCACCGGTCGGTGAAGGCGAAGTGCGCGCCGCTCGCGTCGTGCTGTTGCGCTATCACGTCTGATTCACTTCAAAGTCGCCGTCTAGCCATGCCGGACGGCTCACTTCAGGAAGTCCGGGACGTCCAGCTCCTCGGCCTGGCTCTCCGGGTACGGACGGGCCGGCGGGACCTGGGGGTGCGGGGTGGGCACCGGGGGCGGCGGCACCTCGGCGACCGGGGCCGGGTCCGCCGGGGCGGACTCCTCGTCACGCGAGGTGACGCTGCCGAGCCCGCCGAAGGACGGGCGGCCGTTCTCCTGGCCGGACGGGCGGCTCGAGGAGCTGCCGGAGCCCTCCTCGCGGCTGCCGCCGTAGGAACCCAGCACCTTGTCGCGGTTCTTGGGGGGCGGCTGACCGCCGTCGAAGCCCGCCGCGATCACGGTGACCCGGACCTCGTCGCCGAGCGCGTCGTCGATCACCGCACCGAAGATGATGTTGGCCTCGGGGTGGGCGGCCTCGCTCACGAGCTGGGCCGCCTCGTTGATCTCGAACAGACCGAGGTCGGAACCGCCGGAGATGGAGAGCAGCACGCCCCGGGCGCCGTCGATGGACGCCTCCAGCAGCGGCGAGGAGATCGCCATCTCGGCCGCGGCCACCGCGCGGTCGTCACCACGGGCCGAGCCGATGCCCATGAGCGCCGATCCGGCCTCGGACATCACGGACTTGACGTCCGCGAAGTCGAGGTTGATCAGACCCGGGGTAGTGATCAGATCGGTGATGCCCTGAACACCCGACAGCAGCACCTGGTCGGCCGACTTGAACGCGTCGAGCACGCTCACCTGACGGTCCGAAATGGACAGCAGCCGGTCGTTCGGGATCACGATGAGGGTGTCGACCTCGTCCCGCAGACCCGCGATGCCGTCCTCGGCCTGATTGGCGCGGCGGCGGCCCTCGAAGGTGAACGGGCGGGTGACCACACCGATCGTCAGGGCACCGAGCGTGCGCGCGATATTGGCGACCACCGGCGCACCGCCGGTGCCCGTGCCACCGCCCTCACCCGCGGTCACGAAGACCATGTCGGCCCCCTTGAGGACCTCCTCGATCTCCTCACGGTGGTCCTCGGCGGCCTTACGGCCGACATCCGGGTTGGCGCCGGCTCCAAGGCCCCGGGTGAGCTCACGACCGACGTCCAGTTTGACGTCCGCGTCACTCATCAGCAGGGCCTGTGCATCGGTGTTGATCGCGATGAACTCGACGCCCTTGAGCCCGACCTCGATCATCCGGTTGATGGCATTCACGCCACCGCCGCCGATGCCGACGACCTTGATGACTGCGAGGTAGTTCTGCGGTGCTGCCACGTCGAAGGCCTCTCGCCTCGAGTTACGTGTCGCCACCCCGCCGTTGCCGCGGTGCGCCGACTGATGCCGAATGGGACGGTTCCGATTGCCGACCCCAACCCTAACGCTGAAGTTTAGGGTTACCAGTGCCTCTGTTTCCCGGACTCTTCGGAACAGGACACTAAGTCGACAAGTGGCGCGCGTTCAATGAACACGCCGAACCTCCCGCTTTTCTTTTCACCCTATGTGATCACCCAGTGGGCTAGCCAACCAGGGTGCTGGCCTGCCGGTATCAGGTCAACTGCGAGACACCGCGGGGGCGCTCGGCGCACTGACGTCGAAGTGGTCGGCGTCCGGCTGCGCTTTCAGCAGTGCGGTGAGCGTCTTCGCCTTCGCTTCGCCTCGCTCTCCGCTCCCCCAGGAGATCGTACGGCCTCCGGTCAGCTCCAGGGTGATCGAATCGTACGAGCGGACCCGGAGGGAACGGGTGTCCTGGCGGACCTTCTCGGGGAGTTGGGTGACCACCCGGACCGCCTCGCGGCGCAGTCCGGCGGGGCCGAAATGGCGCGAACTCGGCGACCGGTCCGGCTCCATTTCCAGCACCGGAACCCCCTTCGGACGCTTGCTCACGGTCGAGAACCGGACTCCCGCGGCGTCCACTTCATGGAACTTCCCGCCCTCTTCGACAATGGCTTCGGGCCTGCGTTCCGTCACTACCAGACTGATGGTGTGCGGCCATGACCGGGATACGTCCACTTTTGCAATCCGCGGCAGTCGCTCGCGCAACCGGTGTTCGATCGCCGCCGTGTCCACCGCGACCATCGGGGTGTTCAACGGAACATCGGCGGCCGAGCGCACCTCCTCGGCGGTGAGGACGGTGGTGCCGGCGACCCGCACCCGCTCGGCCCGCAGCCAGCTCGAGCCGTACAGCAGCCAGACGGCGCCGGCGCCGAGCAGGGTCACCGCCACCGCCGTCACCAGCAGGGGGCGGCGGCCGGGCAGCCGGAACCGGCGGCGCGCCCGGAGGAAGCGGGGGGGCGGGCCGGACGGAGTCGTCCCTCGTGCGCCGCGCTCGGCGGGCGACGGTCCGGCCACGCTCCCTGCCTTCTCACGCCTGGCGGCGTGCGCTGATCGCCTCGTACACCATGCCGACCAGCAGCTCGTCGGCGTCCCTGCGGCCGAACTCGGCGGCCCGGCGGGACATCTCGTACAGCCGGTGCGGGTCGCCGAGCACCGGCAGCACATTGCCCTGCACCCACTCGGGGCTCAGCTCGGCGTCGTCGACCAGCAGTCCGCCGCCCTCCTTGACCAGCGGCTGGGCGTTGAGCCGCTGTTCGCCGTTGCCGACCGGCAGGGGGACGTAGGCGGCCGGGAGCCCGACGGCGGACAGTTCGGCGACGGTCATCGCGCCCGCGCGGCAGAGCATCATGTCGGCCGCGGCATACGCGAGGTCCATCCGATCCAGGTACGATACCGGGATATATGGCGGCATTCCGGGCATGTTGTCCACATGCGGCAATTCGTTTTTCGGACCGACCGCGTGCAGCACCTGGATCCCGGCGCGCTGCAGGTACGGCGCCACCGCCTGGACCACCTCGTTGAGCCGGCGCGCGCCCTGCGATCCGCCGGAGACCAGCAGCGTCGGCAGGTTCTGGTCGAGCCCGAAGGCCGCGCGGGCCTCGGGGCGGACCGCGGCCCGGTCGAGGGTGGCGATGGAGCGGCGCAGCGGGATGCCGACGTAGCGCGCGTTGCGGAGCTTGCTGTCGGGGGTGGAGACCGCCACGTACTTGGCGTAGCGCGAGCCGATCTTGTTGGCGAGCCCGGGGCGGGCGTTGGCCTCGTGGACGACGATCGGCACTCCGAGCCGCTTGGCCGCCAGGTATCCGGGCAGCGCCACATAGCCGCCGAAGCCGACGACACAGTCGGCCTTGGTGCGCTCCAGGATCTGCTCGGCGGCCTTGATCGTGCCGCGCAGCCGCCCGGGGACGGTGATCAGCTCCGGGGTGGGCTTACGCGGCAGCGGTACGGCCGGGATGAGCCCGAGTTCATAACCACGCTCCGGTACGAGCCGGGTCTCGAGCCCACGCTCCGTTCCGAGCGCCGTGATCCCCACGGTCGGGTCCTGCCTCCGCAGGGCGTCCGCGAGGGCGAGCGCGGGCTCGATGTGGCCGGCGGTCCCCCCACCGGCGAGTACGACATGCACCGAAATTCACCGCTCTCCGGACGGCCGCCTCTTGACGGGCCGTCGCATCGTCTTCCGTCTCACCCGAGCCAGCTTCTTCCGCAAAGCAGGCTGCCGCATGGCCAGCGCCGCTCGCGCACCGGGCTCAGCCCGTGCGAAGGCGATCAGCAGGCCGACGGCGAACATGGTCGGCAGCAGGGCGGACCCTCCGTAGGAGAACAGCGGGAGCGGAACCCCGGCGATCGGCAGCAGACCGAGCACCGCACCGATATTGACCACGGCCTGGGCCGTGATCCAGGTGGTCACGCCTCCCGCGGCGTACCTCACGAAGGGGTCCTCCGTGCGTCCGGCCACGCGGATACCCGCATAGCCTAGAGCCGCGAAGAGAACGAGAACCGACAGCGTCCCCGCCAGTCCGAGTTCCTCCCCGGTAATGGCGAAGATGAAGTCAGTATGCGGTTCGGGTAGTTCGCCCCATTTCTCCATGCTTGCCCCGAGTCCGGATCCGAACCAGCCGCCGTTGGCGAGCGCGTAGATCCCGTGGACAGCCTGCCAGCACTGATCGTGCGCACCGGGCTCGGTGGCGCCGATACAGGCGAGCCGGGACATCCGGTTGGCGCTGGTCTTGATGAGCAGCATGCCGATGGCCCCGGCGAAGGCGAGGACGCCCACGAAGAGCCGGGTGGGGGCGCCCGCCAGCCAAAGCAGGCCGAAAAGGATCGCCGTGAGAATGATCGCGGTGCCCATGTCCCCGCCCAGCATGATCAGGCCGAGCAGCATGCCGGTCGCGGGCACCAGCGGCACCAGCAGGTGCTTCCACTGGGCCAGCAGTCGCTTGTCCTGTTTGCGGGCGAGAAGATCGGCGCCCCACAGGACGAGCGCCAGCTTGCCGAACTCACTGGGCTGGAGCAGGAACGGGCCGCCGAAGGAGATCCAGTTCTGGTTGCCGTTGACCGCGATGCCCATGCCCGGGACCTGCACCAGACACATCAGGAAGACCGAGACCGCGAGCAGCGGATAGGCGAAGGCGCGGTGCAGTTTGATGGGCATCCGCACGGCGAGCAGCATCAGCGAGCCGCCGAGCGCGGCGGCGAAGAGCTGTTTGCGGAAGAAGTACGACGGTGAGAGCCCGGACTGCAGCGCCTTGATCTGGGAGGCGGAGTAGACCATGACCAAGCCGAGCACGAGGATCAGCAGCGAGCCGCCGAGCAGCAGGTAGTACGCGGTCAGCGGACGGTCCCAGGCCCTCCGGAGGCGCTGCTGCAGCCCGCGCAGCGCGTCCAAGGCGTTTCCCCTCGACGGGCGGCGCCGAGGGCGGGAGGCGCCCGCTGTGCCGCGCGGGCGGGCCGGGGACGCCGCCCTGCCCTTCGCCCGTACGGCCTCCCGCAGCCGGGGGGCGCCGCCCGAGCGCGGCGCGGGGCGGCCGGTGCCGGGGCGGGCCGACCGGGAGCGCGGGGCGGCGGGCTGGTCAGGCGTCATGTTCTTATCCCCTCCGGTTTCCCCGCGCGGGCGGTCCTCGCCAGGGGACCGGCGGGCTACTGATCGTCCGGCACCCGGCCGGAGGCCAGGTCCCGAACCGCCGCGGCGAAGGCGTCGCCCCGCTTGTTGTAGTTGATGAACATGTCCATCGAGGCACAGGCCGGGGCCATCAGGACGGTATCGCCCGGCCGGGCGAGCCGCGCCGCTTCGCGCACAGCCGCCGCCATCGCCCCAGTGTCGGTCCGGTCGAGGTCCACGACCGGGACATCTGCTGCGTGTCGCGCGAGCGCTTCGCGGATCAGCGCACGGTCGGCGCCGATCAGCACGACGCCGCGCAGCCGCTCGGCCGCCGTAAGGACGAGCTCGTCGAAGGTGGCCCCCTTGGCGAGGCCGCCCGCGATCCACACGATGTGCTCATAGGCGCCCAACGACGCCTCCGCGGCATGGGTGTTGGTCGCCTTGGAGTCGTCGATATAGGCCACCCCGTCGACGTCCGCCACATGCTCCACCCGGTGCGGATCCGGCCGGAAAGCGCGCAGCCCGTCCCGTACGGCCTTCGGCGGGACGCCGAAGGCGCGGGCCAGGGCCGCCGCCGCGAGGGCGTTGGCGATGTTGTGCGGGGCCGGCGGGTTCACATCGGAGACCTCGGCCAGCTCCTGCGCCTGCTTCTGCCGGTCCGCCACGAAGGCCCGGTCCACGAGGATGTTCTCCACGACGCCGAGCTGGGAGGGGCCGGGAGTGCCGAGGGTGAAGCCGATCGCCCGGCAGCCCTCCTCGACATCGGCCGCGCGCACCAGGTCCTCGGTGGCGGGGTCGGCCACGTTGTAGACGCAGGCCACCTGGTTGCCCTCGTAGATCCGCCCCTTGTCGGCCGCGTACGCCGCCATGGAGCCGTGCCAGTCGAGGTGGTCCGGGGCGAGGTTGAGCACCGCCCCGGAGTGGGCGCGCAGCGAGGGCGCCCAGTGGAGCTGGTAGCTGGAGAGCTCGACGGCCAGCACGTCGTACGGCTCGTCGCCCAGCACGATGTCCAGGAGCGAGACGCCGATGTTGCCGACGGCGGCGGTGCGCAGCCCGGCCGCCTCCAGGATGGCCGCCAGCATCCTTACCGTCGTCGTCTTGCCGTTGGTGCCGGTGACCGCGAGCCAGGGCGGGGCGTCCTCGCCGCGCAGCCGCCACGCCAGCTCCACATCGCCCCAGATGGGCACGTTCGCCTCGGCGGCGGCCAGGAAGAGCGGGCTGGTGGGCTTCCACCCGGGGGTGGTCACGATCAGCTCGGTGCCCTTCGGCAATGTCTCACCGTCCCCGAGGCGGACCGTGATGCCCAGCGGCTCCAGTTCGGCCGCCTGGGCGCGCTGCGCTTCGCCGTCGCTGCCGTTGACCACGGTCACCGAGGCCCCGAGGCCCCGCAGCGCACGCGCTGCGGGGACCCCGGAGACGCCGAGTCCGGCGACGGTGACCTGCCGTCCGGCGAGGTCGGACACGTCGAGGGCGACGGCGTCGGACGTCACGAGGCTCGCCACCCCGCGTAAAAGATGCCGAGGCCGACGATCACGCACATGCCCTGGATGATCCAGAACCGGACCACCACAAGGACTTCGCTCCACCCCTTGAGTTCGAAGTGATGCTGGAGTGGCGCCATCCGGAAGACCCGTCGCCCGGTCGTCCGGAAGGAGCCGACCTGGATGACCACGGACATGGTGATCAGCACGAACAGACCGCCGAGGAGGGCCACCAGCAGCTCCGTACGGGAGCAGATGGCCAGGCCCGCGAGCGCGCCGCCGAGCGCGAGCGAACCGGTGTCGCCCATGAAGATCTTGGCGGGTGAGGTGTTCCACCACAGGAAGCCGAAGCACGCGCCCATCAAGGCGGAGGCGACGACGGCCAGATCGAGCGGATCACGGACCTCGAAACAGGACGCCGGGTTGGTGAGCGTCTGCGCGTTGGCGCAGGACTCCTGGTACTGCCAGACGCCGATGAAGGTGTAGGCGCCGAAGACCATCACGGAGGCGCCGGTGGCCAGACCGTCGAGACCGTCGGTGAGGTTCACGCCGTTCGACATCGCCAGGATCATGAACAGCGCCCAGATCGCGAAGATCACCGGGCCGAAGGACCAGCCGAAGTCCTGGACGAAGGAGAGCCGGTCGGAGGCGGGGGTCTGCTGGCGCGCGTCGGCGAAGTTCAGCGCGAGGATCGCGAAGGCGATACCGACGATCAGCTGACCGGCCATCTTGGCCTTGGCCCGCAGGCCCAGGCTCCGCTGCTTGACGATCTTGATGTAGTCGTCGAGGAAGCCCACCAGGCCCATGCCGGCGAACAGGAAGAGCACCAGCACGCCCGAGAAGGTCGGCTGGCTGCCCGTGATCACCTTCGTCAGGGCGTAGGCGATCAGTGTGGCCAGGATGAAGGAGATACCGCCCATCGTGGGCGTGCCCTTCTTGCTGCCGTGCGTCCGCGGACCATCGTCCCGGATGTACTGGCCATAGCCCTTGCGGGCCAGCAGCTTGATCAGCAGCGGTGTGCCGATCAGGGTCAGAAAGAGCCCGATGGCTCCCGAGAAGAGGATCTGCCTCATGCCCATCGGCCGGAGACCTCACCCTCACCGTCGAGCAATGCCTGCGCAAGCCGCTCCAGGCCGACCGACCTGGATGCCTTCACCAACACGACGTCCCCCGGTCGCAGCTCGCTGCGCAGCAGATCGACCGCTGCCCGCACGTCGGACACGTGCACCGACTCCTCACCCCACGAACCCTCGTTCTTGGCGCCCATGTCCAGCCAGGCGGCCTCCTGGCCGCCGACCGCCACGAGCTTGCTGACGTTGAGCCGGACGGCCAGCCGCCCGACCGCGTCGTGCTCGGCCAGTGACTCCTCGCCCAGCTCGGCCATCTGGCCGAGCACCGCCCACGTGCGACGCCCCGGTGTGGCAGCGCCCATGGCGACCAGCGCGCGCAGCGCTGCTCGCATGGACTCGGGGTTCGCGTTGTAGGCGTCGTTGACGACCGTCACGCCGTCCGAGCGCTCGGTGACCTCCATCCGCCAGCGGGAGAGCTGCCCCGCCTCGGAGAGCGCCACGGCGATCTCGTCGACGGACATGCCCAACTCATGGGCGACGGCGGCCGCGGCGAGCGCGTTCGACACGTGGTGCTCACCGTACAGGCGCATGGTCACTTCGCTGCACCCGGTAGGGGTGTGAAGCGTGAAGGCGGGGCGGCCGCCGTCGGCGAGCCGGACATTCCCGGCACGCACATCGGCGTCCTCGGCCTCGCCGAACAGGACGGTACGGGCCTTGGTGCGCGACATCATGGCGCGCACCAGGGGGTCGTCGGCGTTGAGCACCGCCACCCCGCCCTCCTCGGCGGGGGGCAGGGCCTCCACGAGCTCGCCCTTGGCCTCGGCGATCTGCTCCCGGCCGCCGAACTCTCCGATATGGGCGGTGCCGACGTTGAGCACGAGTCCGATACGGGGCGGGGTGAGGGTGGCCAGATACCGGATGTGGCCCTTACCGCGGGCACCCATCTCCAGCACCAGGTGCAGGGTGGCCTCGTCGGCGCTCATCGCGGTGAGCGGCAGGCCGATCTCGTTGTTGAGCGAGCCCGGCGTCCATACGGTGGGGCCGCGGCGCTGGAGCAACTGGGCGATGAGGTCCTTGGTGCTGGTCTTGCCCGCGGAGCCGGTGAGCGCGACGACGGTGGCGTCCAGGCGCTCCACGACGGCGCGCGCGAGCGCTCCCATGGCGGCGATGACATCGGGCACGACGATCGCCGGTACGGGGGCGTCCGCGGTGCCGACGGGGCGGGCGGCCAGGACCGCCGTGGCCCCGGCCTCGATCGCCTTTCGGGCGAAGTCGTGGCCGTCCACACGCTCCCCGGGGAGCGCGGCGAAGAGGCTGCCGGGCCGCACTTCACGGGAGTCGATCACAACAGGGCCCGTGACCTTCAGGTCCGGGTCCGGTATGTCGTGCGGCTGTCCACCGACTAGGCCGGCGATCTCGGTGAGGGACAGTGCGATCACTGATCACCTCCGGCCGTGCGGGAGAGCTGCCTTGAGGGGGCTGGTGCGCGCATGGCGGTCTGTCATCCCTGGTCGTCTTGGTGATTGTCCCGGTGTTGTGAGCTCGCCTCGGGACGCGTGGCATCGCGCCTGTGGGCTCGCTCACTGAGCTCGATGGCTTCGCGGAGTACCTGGCGGTCGTCGAAGGCACGGATCACGCCGGCGATGTCCTGGCCCAGTTCGTGGCCCTTGCCGGCCACGATGACGGTGTCGCCCGGCTCGGCGCGGGCGACGGCGGCCGCGATGGCGTTGGCCCGGTCCTCCTCGACCAGCACATCGCCACGCTCGTGAGCGGGCACCTCGGCGGCGCCCGCGAGCATGGCGGCGAGGATCGCGAGCGGATCCTCGGAGCGCGGGTTGTCGGAGGTGAGGACGGCCGTGTCGGAGTACCGGGCCACCGCGGCGCCCATGGGGCCGCGCTTGAGCCGGTCGCGGTCCCCGCCGCAGCCGAGGACGGCGTGCAGCTTGCCGTCGGTCACCTTACGGAGGGCACGCAGCACCGACTCCACGGCGTCGGTCTTGTGGGCGTAGTCGACGACCGCGAGGTAGGGCTGGCCCACGTCGACCCGCTCCAGCCGGCCCGGTACGCCGGGGACGGCGGCGATACCGTCGGCGGCCGTCTGCGGGTCGATCCCGGCGACGGCGAGCGCGACGACGGCGGCGAGCGCGTTGGCCACGTTGAAGGGGCCCGGGAGGGGTGCGGCGGCCCTTACGGACTCACCGTTCGGGCCGACGGCGGTGAAGGTCGAGCCGAGCGGGCCGACCTCGACGTCCGCGGCGCGCCAGTGAGCGTCGGGGTGGCCCTCGGCGGAGAAGGTGGTGACGGGTACCTCGGACTGCTCGATCAGCCGCCGGCCGTACTCGTCGTCGTAGTTGATCACTCCGGCGCGGCTGCGGGCCTTGGTGAACAGCTGGGCCTTGGCCTGGAAGTAGTCCTCCATGCCGGAGTGGAACTCCATGTGCTCCGGGCTGAGGTTGTTGAAGACCGCGACATCGAAGACGCAGCCGTCGACGCGGCCGAGGACCAGGGCGTGGCTGGAGACCTCCATGACGACCGAGTGGACGTCGCGCTCCCGCATCACCGCGAACAGGGCCTGCAGATCGGTGGCCTCGGGGGTGGTGCGCTCGGACTTGATGCGCTCGTCGCCGATCCGCGTCTCCACGGTGCCGATGAGACCCGTAAGGCCGCCGTCGTGCTTCGCGGCGGCCTTGAGGCCGCCCTCGATGAGATACGCGGTCGTGGTCTTGCCGGAGGTGCCGGTGATGCCGATCTGCAGCAGGTCCGCACCCGGCTCGCCGTAGATCGTGGCGGCCAGCGCGCCCATCCGGCCGCGCGGGTTGTCCACCGCCAGGACCGGCAGTCCGGTGGCGGCGGCGCGCTCGGCGCCGGCCGGGTCGGTCAGCACCGCGACCGCGCCGAGGTCGGCGGCCTGAGCGGCGAAGTCCGCGCCGTGGAGGCGGGCGCCGGCCAGGGCGGCGTACACATCGCCGGGGCGTACGGCTCGCGAGTCATGGGTGATCCCGGTGACCGCGGCCCCCTCCGAGGCTTCGGGGGCATCGACGCCCAGCTGATCCGCCAGCTCCGCCAGCGGGATCGGGCGGACCTGGAGAGGGCGGGGCGCTCCCGGGTATTCCACAGAAACGTCCTTCTGAGGGGTTTGGGACTGATCAGCGTGGGGCACGGCGGTGAGCGTACCCGGGACACCCGCTCCCCCGCGAAATGAGGCGGGGAAGCGGGGCCGTACCGGACCGTGGTTCCCGGAGTCCGGCGTGATCGTCGTCACTGCTGGGTCCGCTCACTGGCCCGGGTTGTAGCTCACGGGGAGCCGTTTGGGCTGCTTCCCGGACGGCGGGACCTGCAGGGCCTTGAGGCCGAACTCCATGACCTTCTTGTAGACCGGTCCGCAGACCTGACCGCCGAAGTAGCTGCCCTTCGTCGGGTTCTGAACGGCACAGTAGACGGTCAGCCGCGGTTTGTCGGCCGGGGCGAAGCCGGCGAAGGACGCGGTGTAGCCGCGGTAGCGGCCGGTCTTGGGGTCCACCCGGTTGGAGGTGCCGGTCTTGCCCGCGACAAGATAGCCGGGGATCTTCGCCTTGGCGCCGGTGCCCTGCTGGTCGTCGACGACCGATTCGAGCATCTCGGCGAGCGTCTTCGCGGTCTCCTTACCGACGACACGGGTCTTCTGGGGGGCGGGCGCGGCCGTGTAGTCGCCGCCGGGCCCCTTGGCGCCGCGGACGAGGGTGGGCGCGATGCGCTCGCCGCCGTTGGCGATGGTGGAGTACACGGAGGCCGCCTGGACGGCGTTGAGCGACAGCCCCTGGCCGAAGGGGATGGTGTACTGCTGCGAGGCGCTCCAGTCCTGCGGCCGGGCCAGGATGCCCGAGGTCTCGCCGGGGAAGCCGAGCCCGGTGGGCCGGCCGATCCCGAACTTCCGCAGGTAGGAGTAGAGGATCTGGTTCTTCTGCTTCTTGGTCTTCCCTAGCTGCTCGGTGGCGAGGATCGTGCCGATGTTGCTGGACTTGGCGAGCACGCCGTTGAGCGTGAGGTACCAGGTGGCGTGGTCGATGTCGTCGGCGAAGGCCCGGTCGGCGCGCGGCAGCCGGTTGGGGACCACCACATGGGTGTCCCAGCGGGCCACACCCTCCTGGAGGACGGCGGCCATGGACATCAGCTTGCTGACGCTGCCGGGCTCGTAGGCGTCGGAGACCGCGGCGTTGCCCAGGTCGTCGGCTTCCGTGGTGGTGATGTCGCCGGGGTCGAAGCCGGGGGCGTTGGCCATCGCCAGGAGCTGTCCGGTGCGGGTGTCCTGGACGATGACATAGCCGCGGTCGGCCCCGGACTTGCGGACCTGGTCGGCGATGGCGCTCTGGGCGGCCCACTGGATGTCCCGGTCGATGGTCAGCTCGTAATCGCTGCCGGGGACCGCGGGCTGCTCCTTGAGGTCCCCGGTGGGCACCTGGTGGCCGCCGGACTGGGCGTAGACGCGCTTGCCGTCCTTGCCCGCGAGCTTCTTGTTGAGCTGCTGTTCGAGCCCGGCGGCGCCGCGGCCGTCGGCGCCCACGAATCCCAGTATCCCGGCGGCGAGATCCCCGTTCGGATAGACCCGCTTGCTGTGCGCCTCGCGATTGACCCCGGCCAGGACATTGGTGCCCTTGCCCTTGGACGCCGAGTCGTCCAGGGCGCTCTTCAGGTCCTTGATCTGGTTCCAGACCTGCGGGGACTGCTGCCGGGCGAGCACGACGTACTGCGACTTGGGGTTGCCGGTGAGCTTCTTCTCCAGGTCCGCTTCCTCCTTGCCGAGGATCGGCGCGAGGAGGGCCGCGGCCTGGCGCGGCGCGTCACGGGTCTTGGCCGTCTTGGGCGTGAGCAGGTCGGGGGCGGCGGTGATGTCGTACGCGTCCACCGTGGTCGCGAGGTCGACGCCGTTGCGGTCGGTGATGGAGCCGCGCTCGGCGGACAGCTTCACCGGGATGTAGCGGTTGACGTTGGCCTTGGCCGCGTAGGCGCTGGCGTCGACCGCCTGCACCTGCAGCAGCCGTACGACGAAGACCAGCATGACGAGGGTGAGGCCGAGGCTGATCAGCCGCAGCCGGGGGCGCGGGCTGCCCAGCCGCAGCGGCTGGGCACCGCCGGGGCGCGGGCGCTGGGCCGGACGGCCGGACGATCCTCCCTGGTGCTCACCGGGGCGTCCCTGGCGCTCGCCGGGGCGCCGCGCCGCGTCCTGGCGCGGGCGGCGGTCGCCGCGCGGACCGGCCGGGCCGGGCACGCCGCGGCGGCGGGGATCCTGGGGCGCGCTCACGCGACGGCCGCCCTCGGCTCGGCGGCCGCCCACCGCGCGCGGGCGGTGCTTCGCGCGGGCGGGCCGGGCTGGGCGCGGGTTGGGGATCGCGTCACCGTGTCACCTACTGAGGGGCCGGGGTGGACTGCGCGGAGGCGGAGGAGGTTGTGGAGAGGGCGGTGGGCAGCCCCCACGGGGTCACGGAGGCCGTGCCCGCCCCGGACGGGGTGGCGGTCGGCGGCGCGAGGACGGACGGGGTGGGCGACGCCCCGGACAGGGCGGGCGCCTGGGACGGCGTGGGGGCGAGCGCGGACGGCAGCACCGGGCCGGGGGCGCCGAGCACCGAGGGCTGCCCCGAGGCGGGGGCGGGCACCCCGCTGACCGAGCCGTCCGGGTTGAGGAAGGCGGGGCTGCCGCCGGGCACCATCCCCAGCTCCCGGGCGCGCCGCTCCAGCGCGGTGGGCGCGGAGAGCTGGTCGACGTCCTGCTGGAGCGCCTGGCGCTCGTCGGTGAGCTCCCCGGTCTGCTTCTCGAGCCTGCTGAGCTCGAACGACCCCTGGTTGAGGGAGGAGTTCAACAGCAGCAGCGCGATCAGGCCGGAGCCGAGCAGGACCACGACGAGCAGCACGAAGGGCGTGCGCCTGGCCGTGGCGCCCCCCGGCACCGGCCGGCCTTTCGGCCCCGTCTCCCTCGTGCTCATGGACCGACCTCTTCCCGGATGCGCTCCGCCCCCCGGAACCGGGCCGGGGCGGCCCGCCGGTTCTCGGCGATCTCCTCCTCGGTGGGCAGCTCCGCGCCGCGGGTGAGCAGCTTCAGCCGGGGCTGGTACTGCTCGGGGATGACCGGCAGCCCGGGGGGCGCCGTATTGCGGGCACCGGCCGCGAACACCTGCTTGACCAGGCGGTCTTCCAGCGAGTGATACGAGAGCACGGCGATCCGCCCGCCGACCGCGAGCGTCCCGACGGCCGCCGGAATGGCCCGCTCCAGGACCGCGAGCTCGCCGTTGACCTCGATCCGCAGCGCCTGGAAGGTGCGCTTGGCCGGATTGCCGCCGGTGCGCTTGGCGGCCTGCGGCAGCGCCGCGCGGATCAGCTCGACGAGCCGGGCGCTGTTGGTGAACGGCTCCTTGGCGCGCTCGCGCACCACGGCGTCCACGATCTTCTTGGCGAACTTCTCCTCGCCGTAGGCCCGCAGGATGCGTACCAGCTCGCCCGGCGGATAGGTGTTGAGCACCTCCGCCGCGCTGACTCCGGTGGTCTGGTCCATCCGCATGTCCAGCGGGGCGTCCTGGGCGTAGGCGAAACCGCGCTCGGCCTCGTCGAGCTGCATGGAGGACACGCCGAGGTCGAAGAGGATCCCCTGGACGCGCGGGACGCCGAGCCGGTCGAGGACCTCGGGCAGCTCGTCGTAGACCGCGTGGACCAGCGTGGCCCGATCGCCGTACGGGGCGAGCCGCTCACCGGCGAGTCGCAGCGCGGACGGGTCGCGATCGAGCGCGATGAGCCGGGCCTCGGGGAAGTCGCGCAACAGCGCCTCGCTGTGGCCGCCGAGGCCCAGAGTGCAGTCGACCACGACCGCGCCGGGCTGGGCGAGAGCGGGGGCCAGCATGTCCAGGCAGCGCTGGAGCATGACGGGAACATGGAGAGCGTTGCTGCTCATTGCGCTGCTGGTGCGCCCTTCTGAGGATCGGGCGAGGATGGTACGCACCTCCGGGTCCCCACCCGCTCTGAAGGGGAAGTGGCCTACTGGCGCCGGGGAAGTGACGTCAGGCGACCGGAGCGGGAGGAGGCCGAGGGGTACGTACGCACCGCGCTCACGCGAAATTCCGGGATCCGAGGGGAGCGTCACGCCTCCCACTTCGCGCCACTTTAGTCCACTCGTCCCTTCGGTCAACCAACCGGTCAGCGCGTCCCGCCCCGGGGGTGGATCACCTCCCCCAGGCACCACACCGAGGGGCACAGGGGGCTGTGGGGTGCCTCACATCACCCGCTCGGCCCACCCCGTTGCCCTCGTTTGCCCTACCTAAAGAGAAGACAAAATTCCCTGGTGAGAGGTAGCGTCGTCATCATGTCGATATCAGCGCCGCAGCCGAATCCGTCCACCGACCGCGACGCCCATACGGGAGACACGGTCACCGACCGCCTCGTGGAGGCCAACCGCACGTACGCCGAGAAGTTCACCGACCCCGGAATGGACGCGCGCCCCGTGCAGCGCGTCGCCGTCGTCGCATGCATGGACGCCCGTCTGGACCTGCACGAGGCACTCGGCCTGGAGCTGGGCGACTGCCACACCATCCGCAACGCCGGCGGTGTGGTCACCGACGACATCATCCGGTCCCTGACCATCAGCCAGCGCGCGCTCGGGACCCGCAGCGTCGTGCTCATCCACCACACCGGCTGCGGTCTGCTGAACCTCACCGAGGACTTCCGGCATGAGCTGGAGGCGGAGGTGGGCCAGCGTCCGTCGTGGGCGGTCGAGGCGTTCAAGGACCTCGACGCCGATGTCCGCCAGTCGATGCAGCGGGTGCGCACCTCGCCGTTCCTGGTGCACACCGACGACGTCCGCGGTTTCGTCTTCGATGTGACGACGGGTCTGCTGCGGGAGGTCACGCCGCGCACGTGACGGATGTTGAGGTTACTGAAGGGATTCAGCGCCCGAACTCGTACAAGCGTGACAAATAACCCCGGGTTATCCACAGCCGAGTGACGCGAGGCCGCGGAGACCGCAAGAATGCATAGGTGACATCGTCCCCCGCAACCACGCGGGGGACGGTGCCAGCGTTTGCGGTGGGCCGGTCCGTTCCGAGGGCAACGGCCCTGAGAACGGGCCGAGGAGGGCCGGGTGACGACCTATGACGAGCGAGCGAGCCTCAGCGATCTGACCACCACAGCGGAGCGGATCCGCCGGTCGGTGGAGGGTGTGATCGAGGGCAAGCCCGAGGTCGTACGGCTTTCGCTGACCGTGCTGCTCGCCGAGGGGCATCTGCTGATCGAGGACGTCCCGGGCGTGGGCAAGACCATGCTGGCCAAGGCGCTCGCGCGGTCCATCGACTGCTCCATGCGGCGGATCCAGTTCACCCCGGACCTGTTGCCGTCCGACATCACCGGCGTGAGCATCTTCGACCAGCAGCGCAAGGAGTTCGAGTTCAAGCCGGGGGCCATCTTCGCCCAGATCGTGATCGGCGACGAGATCAACCGCGCCTCGCCCAAGACCCAGTCCGCGCTGCTGGAGTCGATGGAGGAGCGCCAGGTCACCATCGACGGGGAGAGCTATGAGCTGCCCAGCCCCTTCATGGTGGTGGCCACGCAGAACCCGGTCGAGATGGAGGGCACCTATCCGCTGCCCGAGGCGCAGCGCGACCGCTTCATGGCCCGTGTCTCCATCGGGTACCCCAGCCCGCAGGCCGAGCTGCAGATGCTGGACATCCACGGCGGCGTCTCCCCGCTGGACGACCTGCAGCCCGTCGCGCACGCCCACGAGATCGTCAAGCTGGTCGAGGCGGTGCGCTCGGTTCATGTCGCCGAGGCCGTCCGGCGTTACGCGGTGGACCTGGTGGCCGCCACCCGCAGCCACCCCGATCTGCGGCTGGGCGCCTCGCCCCGGGCCACGCTGCATCTGCTGCGGGCCGCCAAGGCGTCGGCCGCGCTTGCCGGGCGGGAGTTCGCGCTGCCGGACGATGTGCAGTCCCTCGTCGTGGCGGTGCTGGCGCACCGGCTGCTGCCCACCGCGCAGGCCCAGCTGAACCGGCGCACCGCGGAGCAGGTCGTCACGGACATCGTGCAGCGCACCCCGGTGCCCACCTCCGGCGCGCGCGGTGCGGGCGGTGGGATGCCTCCCATGCCGCCCATGCCCCCGGCCGACTTCGGCCGGCAGCAGCCGGGCGCGCGGAGGCTGTGATGGCCGCAGGGGGGACGGACATGGGCGCCGAGGGCCCCGGCGCCGGCGAGGACTCGGGCGGGCTGCGGTCCGCCCTCGCCGGTCTGACCACCCGCGGCCGTTCCTTCCTGGCCGCCGGGGTGGCCGCCGCGGTGTGCAGCTATGTCCTGGGCCAGGCGGATCTGCTGCGGGTCGGGCTGCTGCTGGCCGCGCTGCCGCTGGTCTGTGTGGCCGTGGTCTACCGCACCCGGTACCGGGTGGCGGGCAGCAGACGGCTCGCGCCCGCGCGGGTGCCGGCGGGCTCCGAGGCCCGGGTGCATCTGCGGATGGACAATGTCTCGCGGCTGCCCACCGGGCTGCTGATGCTCCAGGACCGGGTGCCCTATGTGCTGGGGCCGCGCCCCCGGTTCGTGCTGGACCGGGTGGAGCCGGGCGGCCGGCGCGAGGTGTCCTACCGGGTCCGCTCGGATCTGCGCGGCCGCTATCCGCTGGGTCCGCTGCAGCTTCGGCTGAGCGACCCGTTCGGGATGTGCGAGCTCACCCGCGCCTTCAGCGCCTACGACACGCTCACGGTGGTCCCCCGGGTCGAGCCGCTGCCCCCGGTGCGCCTGACCGGCGAGGCCGCGGGGTACGGGGACGGGCGGCATCGCTCGCTGGCCCTGGCCGGTGAGGACGATGTCATCCCGCGCGGCTATCGCATAGGCGACGATCTGCGCCGGGTGCACTGGCGGTCCACCGCGCGCTACGGGGAACTCATGGTCCGCCGCGAGGAACAGCCGCAGCGGGCCCATTGCACGGTGCTGCTGGACACCCGGCGTACGGCGCACTACGGCTCCGGGCCCGACTCGGCCTTCGAATGGGCGGTCTCCGGGGCGGCCTCGACCGCGGTCCATCTGCTGGAGCGGGGCTATGCGGTCCGGCTGCTGACCGACTCCGGAAGCTCGGTGCCGGGCCCGGACGGCGGAGGCGGCTTCACCGGCTCCACCCATGACGGGGCGGAGACCGCCGGGCTGATGCTGGACACCCTCGCCGTGGTGGACCACTCCGACGGCGGAGGGCTCTCGCCCGCCTTCGAGGTGCTGCGGGGCGGCGGCGAGGGACTGCTGGTGGCCTTCCTGGGCGATCTGGACGAGGAGCAGGCGGCGACGGCCGCCCGGATGCGGCACCGCACCACGGCCGCGGTGGCGTTCGTGCTGGACGGCGCGGCCTGGTCGCGCGGGGCGGAGTTCGGGGGCACACGCGAGCTGGAGGAGCGGCTGCGGCAGTTGCGCGAGGCGGGGTGGACGGCGCTGCCGGTCGGCCCGGGGGCCTCGCTGACAGAGCTGTGGCGGCAGGCCGACGCCCAGGGTGCCACCCGGGCGGACGCCGGAGGTCCCGCGGTCGGCGGAATGACAGGGAGCTGGGCATGAGTGGGAGCGTTCGGCTCGCGATATGTGCGGCGCTGGCCACGGTGGCGGCGGCCTGTGCGCTGCTGCCGCTGGTGGACCCGGCGAGCTGGCTGTTGCAGGCCGCCCTGTTGCTGGCGGTCCAGAGCGGGACGGGCGTGGCGGCCCGCCGGGTGCCGCTGGCCCGCCCGCTGACGGTGGCCGTGCAGGCCGTGGTGACGCTGCTGCTGCTCACCCTGGTCTTCGCGCACGAGCAGGCGCTGGGCGGGGTGCTGCCGAGCCCGCAGGCCCTTGACGAGTTCGCGCTGCTGCTGCGCGACGGCGCCGACGACGTGGGGCAGTACGCGATCCCCGCGCCGCTCACCGAGGGCATCCGGCTGATGCTGGTGGCCGGGGTGCTGGCGATCGGCCTGGTGGTCGACGCACTCGCGGTGACGTACCGCAGCGCGGCCCCCGCCGGGCTGCCGCTGCTCGCGCTGTACTCGGTCGCGGCCGGCCTGTCCGACGCCGGGAGCGACTGGCTGTGGTTCCTGCTGGCGGCGGCCGGCTATCTGCTGCTGCTCCTGGCCGAGGGCCGGGACCGGCTGTCCCAGTGGGGCCGGGTGTTCAGCGGCGGCGCCCCGCATCCGGCGGGTATGCCGCCCTCGGGCCTGGCCGGGGCCGGAGGCTCCCCGGCGCTCGCCCCGGTCCGCACCGGCCGCAGAATCGGCGTGCTGGCGCTCGGCATCGCGCTGGTGGTGCCCGCGGCGCTGCCGTCCCTGGACGGCGGGCTGCTGGACCGGCAGGGCAGCGGCGGCGGGTCGGGCAGCGGCGGCGGCACGATCTCGGCGGTCAATCCACTGGTGTCGCTGCAGGACAGCCTTAACCAGCCGGAGAACAAGGAGGTGCTGCGCTATCGCACCTCCTCGCAGACCACGCAGGACCTGTATCTGCGGATCGTGGCGCTGGACCGGTTCGACGGCACCTCGTGGAAGTCGTCCGAGCGGCATGTCACCGATGTGCCCGGGCAGCTTCCGTCGCCCGCCGGGCTCGGTCCCTCCGTCCGGGTCTCCTCGATCGACACCTCGATCTCGGCCGCCGACTGGTACGCGCAGAACTGGCTGCCCCTCCCCTACCCCGCGTCCAGGGTCGAGATCGACGGGCGCTGGCGCTATGAGCCGGAGGGCCGCACGCTGGTCGGCGACCGCGGCCAGACCACCCGGGGCGCGCGCTACCGGGTCACCAGCCTGCTGGTGGAGCCGACGGCCGAGCAGTTGGCAGCCGCACCGGCACCGCCCTCGCGGCTGCGGAAGGAGTACACCGAGGTACCGGGCTCGCTGCCATCCGTGGTGGCCAGTACGGCGCGGGAGGTGACCGCCGGCGCGGCGAACGCGTACGAGAAGGCGGTCAAGCTCCAGGACTGGTTCGCGGTGAACGGAGGATTCCGTTACGACACCGAGGTGCAGTCCGGCAGCGGCTCGGCCGCCATCGTCCGGTTCCTGAAGCAGAAGGAGGGCTTCTGCGTCCACTTCTCCTTCTCGATGGCGGCGATGGCCCGGACGCTGGGCATTCCGGCGCGGGTCGCGGTCGGGTTCACCCCCGGCACCGCCCAGGCGGACGGCTCGGTGTCGGTGGGCCTCAAGGACGCGCACGCCTGGCCCGAGCTGTACTTCGAGGGCGTGGGCTGGACCCGTTTCGAGCCCACCCCGAGCCGTGGCACCCAGCCCGACTACACGATGGAGCAGACGCCCTCGGACACCCCGTCCGACGAGCCGACGAGCGAGCCCAGCACGACCTCCGAGCCGACGGCCGCCCCGACCGCCTCCGACAGTTGCACCCCGGAGATGAAGAAGCTGGGCACCTGTGGAGGCGCCGCGGCCCAGCAGCCGGACAACGGCGCCTCGGGCGGGGGCTGGTCGGCGACCAAGGTCACGAGTTGGAGTTCGCTGGCGGTGCTGCTGGCCGTGGTGCCCCTGCTGCCCATGCTGTGGCGGCGGCGGATACGGACCCGCAGACTTAACGGCTCGGGCGGGCGCACCGAGCAGGACGCCGCCGACCGGACCCTCGCCGCATGGCGTGAACTCACCGATTCGGCCTGGGACTTCGGCGTGCTGCCGGACGACTCGCTGACCTCGCGCAGAGCGGTGGCCCGCATGGTGCGGATCGCCGACCTCGACGACGATTCGGCCCGGGCGGCGCAGCGGGTGGCCGAGGCGGTCGAGCAGGTGCTCTACGCACCGCAGCCGCGCCCGTTCGCGGGCGTCGCGGACGACGTCCGGCAGGTGCTGGCCGGATTCCGGGCCAAGGCGGGGCGGCGGGAGCGGCTGCGGGCGCTGCTGGCGCCGCGGTCGGCGGCTCAGCTCGTGTGGGCGTGGGGACAGCGCTGGTCCGCGCTGGTCCAGCGGTGGGGAGCCCCCCGCTGGGCCCGCTGGGCCTCCCGGCTCAGGCCCCCGCGCGGCCAGGGGAGCTGACCTCGGGGCGGCCCTGAGCCCTTGCGACGGAGGCCCTGCCCGAGCCCCCGCGGCTGAGCCCCCGCGGCGCGTGCGGGGGCTCAAGGCCGCTCGGGCACGCCACGGGGGCTCAGCGCCGCCCGAGCTCGCTTCAGGGCCCTGCGGGGGCCAGGGCCAGGTACAGGCCGCGGTTGCAGGGCTGGGACCCGGTTACGGTTGCGGTTGCGGTTGCGGGCCCACGACGCGGTTGCGGGGCTGGGCACGGCTGACGGACTACGGCGCGGAAGGGCTACCGCACGGTTGAGGGGCGGTCGCCAGTCGGCGACCGCCCCTCAACCACTCATCCAAGAATTATTTCTCAGTGGCCCTGCTCATCGCGGCGACGCTGCCACCGCTCCTCGATACGCGCCATCATCGAACGGCGCTGACGGCCCTGACGGCGGGGAGCCGCCCCGCCGTCGCCCTGCGCCTCGCCGGGTTTGGGAGCCTTGCGCCAGCCGGTCACCGCGAGCACCGCACATCCCAGCATGATCAGGAAGCCCACCACGCTGATCCAGATCTGGGGAACGATCACTCCGACCATGAGGAGTGCGATGCCCACCAGAAAACCCGCGACCGCCTGGTAGACCCGTCGCCGGGTGTACGTGCGCAGGCCGCTACCCTCAAGCGCTGTCGCGAACTTGGGATCTTCGGCGTACAACGCTCGCTCCATTTGCTCGAGCATGCGCTGCTCGTGCTCCGAGAGCGGCACGGAGTCCTCCTACTCGTCGGTCGCGGGGGGCGACCGGGTGCGACCCTTTCAGGATAGGCAGGGAATCGCCCCCGTGAAACCCGCCCCTCAACGCCAATTCGCCCACCCCCACGGGCGTGGCGAAAGTTGACGCTGAGACGTCCATTCCCCTCCCGCCGATTGGCCATGCCGGACGGTGTACCCCGATCATACGGGGCCGGACGGCCAAGCGGGTCTCCTGTGGCCGACTCCACCTGCACCGCCCGTCGTCCGGTGGGGCGGGAGGAGACGCTCAGTCCCGCTCGGCGAGAACGTGCAGCTGAGTGGCGACGGAACGGAAGGCGGGCAGCCCGGCGGCGGCCTCCTCGAGCTGCAACAGGGCGTCCAGCGCCCCGGGCTCGGTGTCCACGAGCACTCCGGGGACCAGATCGGCGAAGACCCGCACCCCGTGCACCGCGGCGATCTCCAGACCGGCCGCCTTCACCAGCTCGGACAGCTGGTCGGCGGTGAAGCGGCGTGGCATCGGGTCTCCGGAGCCCCAGCGGCCCTCGGGGTCGGTAAGCGCTTGCCGGGCCTCGGTGAAGTGGCCGGCCAGGGCACGGGCCAGCACGGCGCCGCCCAGGCCCGCCGCGAGCACGCTGAGGGTGCCGGCGGGGCGCAGGGCCGCCGCCGCGTTCCGCAGGCCCTCGGCAGGGTCGTCCACGTACTCCAGGACGCCATGGCAAAGCACCACGTCGTAGCCGCCCCGCTCGACCACGTCGAACAGCCCGTGGACATCGCCCTGGACTCCGCGCACCCGGTCGGCCACCCCGGCCTCGGCGGCCCGCCGCTCCAGCGCGAACAGGGCGTTCGGACTCGGGTCGACCACGGTGACGCGGTGGCCGAGGCCGGCCACGGGGACGGCGAAATTGCCGCTGCCGCCGCCGGTGTCCAGGACGTCCAGCGCGCCGTGCACGGCCACTCCCTCGGCGGCCTCCCGGCCCGTGGCCTTGGCCCGCCGTTCCAGGGCGTCTTTCAGGACCTCCCAGACCACGGCGGTACGGAGGGACGCACGGGGGCGCTGCGGGTCTGACACGGCGGGTGGCTCCTCGGCGCGGTGCCGCCACCGCCCGGAGGCGGTGACGACGGCTTACTGACGTCGGCGGTCCCAGCCTATTGCCTCCATGGGGCGGGGCGCGCCGAGGCGGCCGGCCCCACCGGCCCCCAGCGGATAGCGGACGGCCGGCGCCCGAGCGGTACCCGGCGGACAGCGGCCGGTGCCCGAGCGGATACCGGACGGCCCGCAAGCCGATGCCGCACCGCGCCCGAGCGGATACCGGGCCGCACCGGGGCCGTCACCGGGTCATCTCTCAGGCTCCCGACGGGCCCGGCTCGTCACCCGGCGGGGCCTGGTGGGGCAGGGTCGGCTGCAGCATCAGCATGCGCTCCACCAGCCGCAGGAACATCGCGGTGGCGCGCAGCAGATCGTCCGCGTCCCGCCGGCTCGCGGCGCCCTGTATCCCCGCCTCGGCGCGGGCCCGGCGCTCGGCGCCGGAGGCGAACAGCGCGCTCCACTCGGCCAGTTCGGGAACGACCTCCGGCAGGACCTCCCAGGCGCTGCGGATCCGGGCGCGGCGGCGCGCGGTGGGCTCGGGGCGGCCGCGCACGGCGAGCACGGCGGCGGCCGTGCGCAGGGCGGCCAGATGTGCGGTCGCAAAGCGCTCGTTGGCGGTTTCGAGCGCGGCGGCCTCCTCCAGTCCCTGATGGGCCTGAGTGAGCAGACCGGCCGCGGCGGGCGGGGCGGACGCGCGGCGCAGCACGGGGTGGACATCGGTCGCGGGGCCGGTCAACGAGGGGGCAGGGGCGGCGGCACGGTGCCGGCGCGCTGCGGCGGTACTGGCCATGACGAACCTCCTGTCGTCGCGTGGCGGCCGGTCGTGTGGTAAAGCGACCGCCGTATAGGGCCATCGTGGGGCACACCACTGACAATCGGCTCTGACCAGCGTGAACGACCCCGACGCCGCGCCTCACCCCGCCATACTCCATACTGTTTTTGCACTGACCAGTCAGTTCAAAAATCAAGGAAGTGATCTGTGTGGGGGGCACCCCAGAAGCGGAGACCGGGGCGGCGGTGACGGCCGAGGGGCTCGGCGTCAGAGGGTCGCACGGCTGGGCGTTCCGCGGTGCCGACATCGCCGCCGACTCCGGTGCGCTGATCGCGATCGAGGGCCCGTCCGGCTCGGGCCGCACCTCCCTGCTGCTCACGCTCACCGGCCGGATGCGCCCCACCGAGGGGCACGGCGTGGTCGGGGGCTTCCGGGTTCCCCAACAGATGGCGCGCATACGCCGGATCAGCGCGCTCGCGCACGTACCGGGCGTCATCGAACTCGATCCGGTGCTCACGGTCGCCGAGCATCTGCGGGAGCGGGCCCTGCTACGGCGCCGGTTCGCCGACTCCCCCCGCGGGCTGCTGCGTCCGCGCCGTGAGCGGGCCGCCGCGTCCCGGGCCGGGATCGACGCGGCCCTCGCGGCCGCCGGGCTGGACCTCGACACGCTGCCCAAGGGGCCGCGTACGGCCGTACGGGACCTGGAGCGGCTGGAGGCGCTGCGGCTGTCGATCGCGCTCGCGCTCATCGCCCACCCGCGGCTGCTGGCCGTCGACGACGCCGACATGAAGCTCTCGGACGCCGAACGCGAGCGCGCCTGGGCGCTGCTGCGGGAGATCGCGGAGGGCGGCACCACGGTCCTCACGGTGTGCAGCCAGGCCCCGGCCGACGCGATCGTGGTCCGGACCGCGCGGCAGAGCCCGGCCGAAAAGAGCCAGAAGGCCGACGCGGACTCCTCCGACACTCCCGCCGCCCACGAGGCCGGACACGAGGCCGGACACGACGAGAACGAGAAGGGGGCGGCGGATGCGCTCGCCGAAACTCGCCGCGCTTGAGCTGAAGCGGTTCGGGAGGGGAAAGCTGCCACGGGCGGCGCTCGCCGCCCTGCTCCTGCTGCCACTGCTCTACGGCGCGCTGTACCTGTGGTCCTTCTGGGACCCGTACGGCAAGCTGGACAAGATCCCCGTCGCCCTCGTCAACTCGGACAACGGCGCCACCGTGAAGGGCGAGCGCCTCACCGCGGGCGACGACATCAGCGGCAAGCTGCTGGACAGCAAGACCTTCGACTGGCACCGCACAAGCGCCGCCGAGGCCCGTAAGGGCGTCGCGAACGGCACGTACTACCTGTCGCTGACCGTGCCCTCGGACTTCAGCCGGCAGATCGCCACCAGCTCCGGCAAGTCCCCGGAGACCGGCGCCCTCAAGGTGCGCACCAACGACGCCAACAACTACATCGTCGGCCAGATCTCCCGCTCGGTCTTCTCCGAGGTGCGCGCCGCGGCCTCCACCAAGGCGTCCCGCGGCTTCTACGACAACATCTTCATCTCCTTCGCCGATATCCACGGCGAGACGGAGAAGGCCGCCAAGAGCGCCGACAAGCTCGGTAAGGGCATCGGCAAGGCCAAGAAGGGCGCGGACGACCTCGCCAGGGGCCTGGCCAAGGCCAAGGAGGGCAGCCGCGATCTGAAGTCCGGGCTCGGCACGCTCTACAAGGGCTCCGGGACGCTCAAGACCGGCGCGGGCGGCGTCGCCGACGGCACCCAGTCGCTGTCCGACAAGGTCAACAACGTGGCGGCCAAGGTCCGCCCGTTCCTCAAGGAGCACGGCAAGGAGATCGGGGACGTCTCCCAACTGGTCGCCGACGCCTCCCAGAAGGCGTCCGACAGCCTCGACACCCTGCCCGAGACGACCTCCACGGCGGCCACCAAGGCCCGTAAGGCGTCCGACGACCTCGCCGCCGACTACCGGACCCGCTGTGAGGGGGCAGTGCCCGCCGACCCGGACTGTCCCGCGCTCAAGAAGTCGGTGGCGGCGGCCGACACCGCCGCCGATGTGGCCGAGGACGTCAACAAGCTGGTGCAGGACCACACCACCCAACTCGACGCCCTCGGCGGTCATCTGGACGATCTGCACGACCAGGCGCTCTGGCTCGCGCGGAACGCCCCGCACCTGGGCACCGACCTCGACACCGCCGTACGGAAGGTCAACGCCCTCAACTCCGGGGCAGAGAAGGTCGCCAAGGGCGCCGGAACCCTGCACACCGGGCTGAGCACCGCCAAGACCGGCGCCTCCGACCTCGACACCGGCGTCGGTAAGGCGCGCGGCGGCGCGGACACCCTGGGCGGCGGGATGTTCCGGCTCGTCGACGGCACCGGCAAGCTCTCCGGCGGGCTGCACGACGGCGCCGACAAGATCCCCGACTACGGCGAGCAGGACCGGGACGCCCGGACCGAGGTGATGGCGGATCCGGTGCGGCTGGTCAATCAGGCGCTGCACAAGGCGCCCAACTACGGCACCGGTTTCGCCCCGTACTTCATCCCGCTCTCCCTGTGGGTCGGCGCGATGGTGGCCTACATGCTGATCCAGCCGCTCAACAGGCGCGCACTCGCGGTGGGTGCCTCCTCCTGGCGGATCGCGTTCGCGGGCTGGCTGCCGGTCGCCGCGATCGGGGTGTTCCAGACGCTGGCCCTGATGGCGGTGTTGCACTGGGCGATCGGCCTGCAGATGGCCCGGGCCGCGGGCACGCTCGGCTTCCTGATGCTGGTGACGGCCTGTTTCGCGGCGATCGTGCAGTGGCTGAACGCCCGCTTCGGACCGGCCGGCCGGATCCTGGTGCTGGCCCTGCTGATGCTCCAGCTCACCTCGGCGGGCGGCACCTATCCGGTGCAGACCAGCCCGCGCTTCTTCAACGCCATCCATCCCTTCCTGCCCATGACCTACGTGGTGGACGGGCTGCGCCGGCTCATCACCGGCGGCGGGCTCGGCCCGGTCTGGCTGGCCTGCGGGGTGCTCCTCGGATTCAGCGCGGCCGCCCTGGCGCTCACCGCGTGGTCGGCGCGGCGCCGGCAGGTGTGGTCGGTGGACCGGCTGCATCCGGAGCTGAGCCTGTGAGCGGCATAACATCGACAACGGGCAGAATCGGCGCCATGGACAGCAGCAGCACGCGCCGCCAGGCCACCCGCCAGAAACTCTTCGAGGCAGCGGTCACCCTCATCGCAGAACAGGGCTTCTCCTCCACCACCGTGGATGAGATCGCCGAGCGGGCCGGGGTGGCCAAGGGCACGGTCTACTACAACTTCGCCAGCAAGACCGTGCTCTTCGAGGAGCTGCTGCAGCACGGCATCGAGCTGCTGACCGCATCTCTCCAGAGCGCCGCCGACGAGAACGCCGAGCGCGGCGGCAGCCATGTGGACGCGTTGGACGCCATGGTCCGGGCCGGGCTGGTCTTCATCTCCCGCTATCCGTCGCTGACCCAGCTCTACGTGGCCGAGCTGTGGCGCACCAACCGGGCCTGGCAGTCCACCTTGATGATGGTCCGGCAGCGGGCCATAGCGGTGATCGAGGCCGAGCTGCGGGCCGGGGTGGCCGGGCACGAGTTCAGCGGGGACATCGACATCCCGCTGACGGCGTCGGCGCTGTTCGGGATGGTGCTGGTGGCCGCGCTGGACTGGCAGTCCTATCAGCCGGAGCGGTCGCTGGAGGATGTGCATGCGGCGCTGTCGCGGCTGCTGCAGGGCCGCGTGGGCGGGACCGTGGCCTCCGGATAGCCGGCCGCGGCCTCCGGATGGCCGACCGTAGCCTCCGGATGGCCCGGTGTGGCGGGCGGATCAGCTTCCCCGGGTACACGTAGAAGGCGCTGTTCCGGCAGATCGACTCTCATCGAGCTGACCGGAACAGCGCCTCCCCCCGTAACTCCCCCGTACTTCCCCCGTTGGAGGCTCCTGGTCTGGAGACTCCCGGTGACTCCCACCTTTCGTCCGGGCCGCCGCGCCGTTCCGCCGCCCCGTGCCGGCGGTCCGGCGCGCGGCCCTTCCGTATGCACCACTCTCTCGTCCGAGCAGGTGGCGGCCCATCCGCGCGACTACTCATCTCCCCGGCTGAGTACGCGTACTCAGGTCTGCGCACTCGTCCCCAGGCGTGGTGCCCCGGCTGTCGGTGGGGGCGGATAAAGTCGCGGTCATGGCACGGATTGTGGTGATCGGCTCCGGGATGGGCGCCATGGCGGCGGCCGCCCGGCTGGCCGTGGCGGGCCACCGGGTGGTGGTGTACGAGCGCGGGCGGACCCATGGCGGCGGGGTCGGCCGGTTCGCGCGGGACGGATTCCGCTTCGACACCGGCCCGGGGCTGCTGCACCTGCCCGCCGTCTACCGGGATCTGTTCGTGAAAACCGGCAAGCAGACCCTGGAGCAGAGCGTCGAGCTCAGCCAGGTCGACCCGGCGAGCCGGCATCTCTTCGCCGACGGCACGGACGTCCGGCTGCCCAACGCGTCACGGGCCGGGGTGCTCCAGGCGCTGGACGGCGCCTTCGGGGCGGGCGCGGGCGAGCGCTGGAGCGATCTGGTCAACCGGGCGCGCGAGGTGTGGGACGCCACCCGCAGGCCGCTTCTGGAGGAGCCGCTGCGCGCCGACTGGCGGGTCCTGGGCCGCGATCCCTATCCGGCCGCCCCCGTGCGGCGCGGGCGGCTCGGCGGCCTGTTCGGCCGGGGCGGTGCCGACGGCCCGCCCACACTCGCCGGAGTGGCCCGCCGTGAGCTGAAGGATCCGCGCGCCGTGGCCCTCCTGGAGAGCCATGTGCTGGCGCACGGCCTCGACCCGCGCTCCGCGCCCGCCGCGGCCACCGTGCTGCCCTATATCGAGCAGACGTTCGGTGCCTGGTATGTGCGCGGGGGTATGCGGGCGCTCGCCGATGCCCTCCATGAGCGCTGCCGTCAGCGGAAGGTCGAATTCCACTTCGATGCCCAGGTCACCGGCATCGTGGAGAAGGACGGCCGTGCGGCGGGTGTGGAGCTGGCCGACGGCACCGTCGCGGAGGCCGACGCGGTGGTCTCGGGCATCGACCCCGCGCTGCTGCCCCCGCTGCTCGGCGGTCAGCCGCCCTGGGGGGAGGGGGATGTGCGGCCGGAGCCCGGCGCGGGCGGCGGCACGCCGGGGCGGCTGACCGTGCTTCTGGCGCTGCGGGGCGCCCGCCCCGAGGACGCCACGCATCGCACCGTGGTCCACGCCCCGGACCGGGAGGCGGAGTTGGCCGCCGTCTTCGGCGACGGCCACGGGCTCCGCGAGCCGTGCCCCCACCCCACGGTGACCGTGCTGCGCCCGGACGACCCCACGGTGCGCCCGGACGAGGAGCACGAGGCCGTCACCCTCACCGCCGTCGTCGCCCCGCACGGCCCGGTGGACTGGACGGACGGCACGGCGGCGGAGCAGGCCGCCCAGCGGCTGATCACGGCCGCCGAGACCGCGATACCGGGGCTGCGGGACCGGATGCTGTGGCATGAGGTCCGCACCCCCGCCGACACCGAGGCGGAGACGGGCGCCAGGGGCGGCGCCGTGCCGGGCCCGGTGCTCGCCGGGGCGGACGGCGCGTTTCTGCGGCCGGCCAATGTCACCCGGCTTCCGGGCCTGTATCCGGCGGGCGGCTGGGCCCATCCGGGCGGCGGGCTCGCCCACGCCGGGATGTCGGGCGCGCTGGTGGCCGGGCTGATCGTCGAGGGCGAGGACTGGCGCGGCTCCCAGTAGAGCGGCTCCCAGGGCTCTCGGGAAACACGCGAGCCCGCTCCCGGGGAGCGGGCTCACCTGGCGGCGGGCTCAGTAACGGTCCCGGGCTCAGTAGCGGTACTGCTCGTCGAAGCCCTGGGGGTAGCCCTGGCCCTGGGCCTGGCCCTGTTGCTGCTGCTGGTACGGGTACCCCTGCTGGTCCGCCGCGGGCGCGGCGTCGCCTTCGCGCTGCTGCGGCACCCAGGGCCCGCCGGACTGCATCACGTCGTACGCCGGGTCCGGCGAGGGGTAGGAGGCGTCGGCCGTCCAGTGGTCGCCGCCGTAGGCCGCGGCCCCGCCGTACGGATCCTGTTGGCCGTAGGCCGCGTACTGGTCGGCGTACTGCTGCTGGCCGTAAGCCTGCTGGTCGTACCCCTGCTGGTCGTACCCCTGCTGGTCATAGGACTGGGCCTGGGGCTGAGGCTGGGCGCCGCCGTAGGGGTCCTGGCCGTAGGCCGCGTACGCCTCGTTCCCGTAGCCGTACTGCCCGCCCTGGCCCATCTGGTCCGCGTAGACGTCCTGGCCGTAGTTCTGGCCGTGCCCCTGGCTGTGGTCCTGCTGCGAGCCGTAGCCGCCGTACGTCTCGTACGCGCTGTAGCCACCGGCCGCCTCGCCGCTGTAGGCGCCCGCGGCCGGGGTGAAGGCCGACGGCTCCTCGTAGACGCCGTACTCGCCGGTGTCGTCGGGCAGCGGCTGCGGCTGGTACGTGGGCGGCTCCGGCTGCGCCGCCGGGACCGCCTCCAGGTCGGACACCTCGAGGATCGGCTCCTTGTCCGAGTCGTCCGGCCGGGGGCCGCGCTCCTCGCGGCCGAGCAGCCCGGGCAGCCCGCCGCTCAGCGCCCAGCCCGCGGCGAAACCGCGCCGGAAGGAGAGCGTCACATACGTCTGGCCTATGGCGAAGGCGATCGCCCCCACCCCGATCACCGGAACCGACGGGATCAGCACGCCGACGACCACGCCCAGAAAGCCGACGAAGGCCAGCAGCCGCCAGCGCAGCCGCGCCTTGTACTGCAGGAGGACCTCTCCCAGCAGCCACAGCGCGACGACGCCGAATGCGATGTAGAGGACCGTCCAGCCCATGCCCGCCCCTCTCAATGCGGCCGCCCGTCGGCTGCCGTCATCAGGATCAGGACCGCTGATGCAGCCCCAGATTCTCGTAGATTTCCAGCGTCGCCGGGGAGTGGTTCAGGGTGATGAAGTGCAGCCCGGGGATCTCCTCGGCCATCAACCGCGCGCACACCTCTGTGGCGTAGTCGATTCCGATCGAGCGTACAGCCGCCGGGTCGTCTTTCACCGCCAGGATCCGTTCGGCCAGTTCGGGCGGGAACGCGGCATTGCTGAGCTGTGCGAACCGCTCGATCTGCTTGACGTTCGTGACGGGCATGATCTCAGGGATGATCGGTGTCGTACAGCCCGCCGCCGCGACCCGGTCGCGCAGCCGCAGATAGTCCTCGGGGTAGAAGAACATCTGCGTGATGGCGAAGTCGGCGCCCGCACGGCACTTGTCGATGAAGTGACGGATGTCGGTGTCCCAGTCCGTCGAGCGGGGGTGCATCTCGGGGAACGCGGCCACGCCGACGCAGAAGTCCCCGGACTCCTTGAGCAGCCGGACCAGCTCGACGGCGTAGTCGAGGCCGTCGGGGTGCCGGATCCACTCCCCCGTGGGGTCGCCCGGCGGGTCGCCGCGCAGGGCCAGCATGTTCCGGATCCCGGCATCGGCGTACTGCCCGATGATGTTGCGCAGCTCGGCCCGGGAGTGGTTGACGGCGGTCAGATGGGCGACGGGGGTGAGCGTGGTGTCCGTCGCGATGCGCTCGGTGACGCGCACGGTGCCCTCGCGGGAGGAACCGCCGGCTCCGTAGGTCACGGAGACGAAGGTGGGCGAGACGGCTTCCAGCCTGCGGATGGCGTTCCACAGCGTCTGCTCGCCCTTCGCCGTCTTGGGGGCGAAGAATTCGAAGGAATACGACTGCTCGCCCGATGCGAGCAGATCGCGCACGGTCCGGGCGCGATCGGTCCTGGTGGAAGCAGTGCCTAGGGCCATACGTGCAGGCTATCCAGCCGGCTCGGCTACGCCCACCCGGCCGCAGAGATTTGGGGGGTTTTGCCAGTTTTCTGTCCGCAGTGCGGACAGCTCCGCGGACCCTCGACCGGCGGACGAGCCGAGCCGGATGAAAACCGGGTGAAAGCCGGGTGAAAAGCCGGGGGCCGGGCCCCGGTCAGGCCGCGCGCACCCGCTTGGCCAGCTCCGCCGTCGCCGCCGCCGGGTCGTCGGCAGCCGTGATGGCCCGGACCACGACGATGCGGCGGGCGCCCGCCTCCAGGACCTGATCCAGGTTGGACGCGTCGATTCCGCCGATGGCGAACCACGGCCGCTCGGTGCCGAGCGCCGCGGCGTGGCGCACCAGGGACAGCCCCGGAGCGGGGCGGCCCGGCTTGGTGGGGGTGGGCCAGCAGGGGCCGGTGCAGAAGTAGTCCACACCGGGCTGGACGGCCGCCGCGTCCACCTCCGCCTCCGCATGCGTGGAGCGCCCGATCAGCACGTCCGCGCCGAGGATCGCGCGCGCCGCGGGCACCGGCAGATCGCCCTGGCCCAGATGGAGCACATCCGAGCCGATGGCATGCGCGACATCGGCCCGGTCGTTGACGGCCAGCAGCTTTCCGTGGCGACGGCAGGCGTCCGCGAGGACCTGGAGATGCTCCAGCTCCTCGGCCGCCTCCATCTCCTTCTCCCGCAACTGGACGATGTCCACCCCCGCCGCCAGGACGGCGTCCAGGAACTCCGGCAGGTCGCCCTGGCGCTTCCGTGCGTCGGTGCACAGATAGAGGCGGGCATCGGCCAGCGGCTCATGCGCGGTGGCGGTGGTGGACATGGTTCGGTACCCCCGGAGGGTCGGCGGCGTACGGGCCGTGCGCGGAGCCCGGCCCGTACGCCGTGTGCGACAACACGCGACTACGTGCGATGACGTGCGAAAACGGCGACTACATGCGACAACGGCGGCGAAAACGCGAGAGCGACCAGCCCTGTACACCCCCCGTACGGGCGCTGTAGGAGCCCCGTACGGAAGGCCGCCGAAAGCTGGACGGGAGCGGCGTCAGACGGCGAGCGCCTGCGCACGCCGCTTCACTTCCGTACCGCGATTCTCGCCCAGGGCCCGTGCCGGGGTGCCGGGCAGGCTCGGGTCGGGGGTGAAGAGCCACTCCAGCATCTCTTCGTCGCTGAAGCCGTCGTCCTTCAACAGCGTCAAGGTCCCCACGAGGCCCTTGACGACCTTTCCGTCTGCGATGAACTCCTCGGGCACCTGAAGCACCCTGTTCTCGCCACGGCGCACCGCGATCAGCTGGCCCTCCTTGACGAGCTGCCGGACGCGCGTCACCTCTACACCGAGTCGCTCGGCGACATCGGGGAGGGTGAGCCAGGCGGGGACGAGAGCATCGATCTTTGCGTCAATCTCGGTCACGGAACAAGCCTGCCATCTGGGACTGACAGTGGGTAGCCGGGCGTCCGCCGCGCGGGCCGCCCGGCCCGTCCCACACGCCCCGCACAGCAGTCCGCCGGCCGGTCAGCGGACGGCCGACTTCAGCGGCACCGACGGGTCCTCGGCCCGCGTCCGGTCCAGCCGGGCACCGCGCTCGATCAGCTTGCGCCCCTGGGCCAGATCGCGCGGACGGCCGACGGCCAGCAGGGCGACCAGGGCGCCCTCGCGCAGCCAGCACACCGACCAGGCGGCACCGGCCGGATCGCCGCGCCAGACCAGTTCATCGGCCTCCGAATGGTGCCCGGCGTACTGCACGAAGCGCCCGAACTGCTCGGACCAGAAATACGGCACCGGGTCGTAGACCGCGCCGGGGAAGTGGGCCGCCGTCCGGCTGCCCACCACATTGGCGGCGACGGTGCGCGGCCCCTGCAGCGCGTTGTCCCAGTGGTGCACCAGCAGCCGCGTGCCGTAGCGGGCGGACGGGAAGGAGGCGCAGTCGCCGACCGCGTAGACGTCCGGCGCCGAGGTGCGCAGCCGGTCGTCGGCGGCGACGGAGCGGTCCTCGGCCAGCTCCACGCCCGAGCCCGCCAGCCAGTCCGTCGCCGGCCGGGCCCCGATCCCGACGACCACCGCGCCCGCCAGCAGCCGGGTGCCGTCGCCGAGCACCAGCCCGCTCTCGTCCACGGAGGCCACCCGGGCGCCGGTCACCAGCCGGGCGCCGCAGTCCTCGTACCAGGCCGCCATGGGGGCCGCGACCTCGGCCGGGAGGGCGCCCGCCAGCGGCCGGTCCGCGGCCTCGACGACGGTCACGGCGCAGCCCGCCTCGCGCGCCGCCGTGGCGAACTCCGCGCCGATCCAGCCCGCCCCCACGACCGCGATCTCGCGCTGCCGGGCGAGCACCGGGCGCAGCCGCACCGCGTCGTCCAGGGTGCGCAGCAGATGGACGCCGGGCACGCCCTCGCTGCCCGGCAGCGGGACCGGCTCGGCGCCGGTGGCGATCACCAGGACGTCGTACGGGAGCTCTCCGGTCGCGGTCTCGACCAGCCGCTTGTCCGTACGGAGCCCGGTGACCTGGACGCCGAGCCGCAACGTGATGCCGAGCCCGGCGAAGTCCACGTCGAGCGTGGATCCCTCGGCCTTGCCGAGCAGCACGGCCTTGGACAGCGGCGGCCGGTCGTAGGGCTGGTGGGTCTCCGCGCCCAGCAGGACGATCTCCCCCGCCCAGCCCTGTTCGCGCAGCGCGACGGCGGTCTGCACCCCCGCCATGCCCGCTCCGACGATCACCACCCGCTGTTCGCCGCCGCCGCTCGAGGACGGCTTCGTCGTCGTCTCATCGCTCACACGATCACTGTATTGCGGCTGGTGGGGCGGACCGCAGAGGGCGAGGGGAGATCTCGGGCACAGAGGGGTGGGGCGGTGGGGGGGTCTGGCCCGTCTTGGGTCCTTGGGGGCCGGGTGGCTCCGGCGGGGGTGCGCTTGGTTTTCGGCGGGGTGCGGCTCGGCTCCCGGCGGGGTGCGGCTCGGCTTCCGCCGACCCCCGGATCAGGTAGAACCCCTACACCACTGCCAAGGACGGAACCCGGAGCCTCGGGTGGGGTGCTGGAGGGGGTGGGGTGGGAACCCGGTGGGGGCTGGTGGTCTGGTGGGTGGTCGGGGTTTCGGGCGATTCGGGCCCGTACTAGGGTGGCGGGGCAGAGCACTCGCGGGAGCCCGGACGTACCGGGCTGAGAGGGAGGCTGAAACGGCCTCCGACCGTACGAACCTGATCCGGGTCATGCCGGCGAAGGGAGGGGCAGCGTGTCCACGCACGCACCAGGTCACGAAGACGGACCACACACCTCTGGGCTTGGCCACCGACCATCCGTGGGCGGACCGTACGACGTCCTCGTCATCGGGGGCGGCATCATCGGCCTGGTCACGGCCTGGCGGGCGGCCCAGCGGGGGCTGCGCACCGCCCTCGCCGACCCGGCGCCCGGCGGCGGAGCCGCCTGGGTGGCGGCGGGGATGCTGGCCGCCGTCACCGAGCTCCACTACGGCGAGCAGACCCTGCTCGGGCTCAACTTGGCCTCCGCGCACCGCTATCCGGACTTCGTGGCCGAGCTGGAGGAGGCGAGCGGCCAGGACGTGGGTCACCGCTCTTGCGGCACGCTCGCCGTGGCGTTCGACGCCGACGACCGCGCCCATCTGCGCGAGCTCCACACGTTCCAGCAGGGGCTCGGGCTGGAGTCCGAGTGGCTGACGGGGCGTGAATGCCGCCGACTGGAACCGATGCTCGCGCCGGGCGTACACGGCGGGCTGCGCGTCTCCGGCGACAACCAGGTGGACCCGCGACGGCTGGCGGCGGCGCTGCTCACCGCGTGCGAGCGGGCCGGGGTCGCCTTCCACCGCGCCCGTGCGGAGCGGCTGTTGCTGGACGGCGACCGCGCCACCGGGATCGAGCTGACCGGGGGTACGCGCCTGGCCGCCGAGCGGACCGTACTGGCCGGCGGCAGCCTCAGCGGACGGCTCGCGGGCGTTCCCGACGACGTCCTGCCGCCCGTACGACCCGTCAAGGGGCAGGTGTTGCGGCTGTCGGTGCCCGAGCGGTACGCACCGTTCCTCTCCCGGACCGTACGGGCCGTGGTGCGCGGCGGGCCGGTCTACCTGGTGCCGCGCGAGAACGGCGAGCTGGTCATCGGCGCGACCAGCGAGGAGCTGGGCTGGGACACCACGGTCACCGCGGGCGGGGTGTACGAACTCCTGCGGGACGCCCATGAGGTGGTGCCCGGCATCACCGAACTGCCGCTGGTGGAGACCTGCGCCGGGCTGCGCCCCGGCTCCCCCGACAACGCCCCGATGCTCGGCCCGACCGCGCTGCCGGGGCTGCTGCTGGCCACCGGCCACCACCGCAACGGCGTCCTGCTCACCCCGATCACCGGCGATGTCATGGCCGAGGCGCTGACGAGCGGAGAACTCCCGCCGGAGGCCCGGCCGTTCACCCCGCGGCGCTTCGCGGCCCCCGCAGCCACACCCTCCCCAGCACAGGAGCAGCACCCATGACCGTCTCCGTCAACGGCGAGCCCCGCGAGGTCCCGGACGGGACCACCCTCGACCGGCTTGTCGCGACCCTCACCCAGGCGCCCTCGGGCGTCGCCGCCGCCGTCAACGAGACGGTCGTCCCACGGACCCAATGGCCCGCGACCCCGCTCGGCGACGGTGATCGCGTCGAGGTCCTCACCGCGGTCCAAGGAGGCTGACCCCACCCATGGCTCCCACCACGACCACCACGGCCGCTACTGCCGCTACTGCCGCCACACCCGTCACCACCGCCCCGAACGCCCCTGGCCGCGCGCCCCTCGCCACCCCCGACCCGCTCACCATCGCCGGGACCGACTTCGGCTCCCGCCTGATCATGGGCACCGGCGGCGCTCCCAGCCTGGAGATCCTGGAGCGCTCGCTGCTGGCCTCCGGCACCGAGCTGACGACCGTCGCGATGCGGCGGCTCGACCCCACGGTGCAGGGGTCGGTGCTCTCCGTACTGAACCGGCACGGCATCCGCCCACTCCCCAACACCGCCGGGTGTTTCACCGCCGGTGAGGCCGTGCTCACCGCCCGCCTCGCCCGGGAGGCCCTGGGCACGGACTGGGTCAAGCTGGAGGTGGTCGCCGACGAGCGCACCCTGCTCCCCGATCCGATCGAGCTGCTGGACGCCGCCGAGACGCTGGTCGACGACGGCTTCACGGTCCTCCCGTACACCAATGACGACCCGATCCTGGCCCGGAAGCTGGAGGACGTCGGCTGTGCCGCGATCATGCCGCTCGGCTCCCCGATCGGCTCCGGTCTCGGCATCCGCAATCCGCACAACTTCCAGTTGATCACCGAGCGCGCCACCGTGCCGGTGATCCTGGACGCGGGCGCGGGCACGGCGTCCGACGCCGCGCTGGCCATGGAGCTGGGGTGCGCGGCGGTGATGCTCGCCTCGGCCGTCACCCGGGCCCAGGAGCCGGAGCTGATGGCGCGGGCGATGCGGCACGCGGTGGAGGCGGGCCGGCTGGCCCACCGGGCGGGCCGGATCCCGCGCCGCCACTTCGCCGAGGCGTCGAGCCCGGCAGAGGGCCTGGCGGCCCTGGACCCCGAGCGCCCGGCGTTCGGCTAGGGCCCCGTCCGGGCACGACATCCGCCAGCCCCGCGTCCGGGCCCGGGCCCCGGGCCCCGGCCAGACCCCGCCCAGACCCGACGTCCGGGCTGTGGGCGTCTCCGGCGGGTGGCCCCCCACCCCGCGGCGGGTGGCCCCCCACCCCGCCCCTTCCCGAAACGAAAGGGCTCCGCCCCCTCGATGCCCGCCGGGGATCCGCTCCGGACCCCGCTCCTCAAACGCCGGAGGGGCTGGATTGACGGCCCGGCGCGGCCCTCTACCGTGGATGGAGGGAGCAGCGCACAGCGCGGAGGTGGTCGACGTGACCGTGACCGTGGACGACCGGATCGAGCGCGAGGTGTATGTACCGGCGCCGATCGACCGGGTGTGGCGGGTGCTGACGACGCCCGAGCACATTCGCGTCTGGTACGCCCCCGGCGGCTGCGAGATCGATCCGCACCCCGGTGGGAGGCTCCGGTTCCGGTGGGACGAATACGGAGAGTTCCACGGTCAGGTCGAGCGGGCGGTCCCCGACACGCTCTTCCGCTTCCGGCTGGCCCTGGAACCCGATCACGCGCCCTCGGACCCCGGGAAGGCGACTCTGGTGGAGTTCGCGCTCTCCCCCGAGGGGCAGGGCACCCGGCTGCGGCTGGCGGAGAGCGGTATCCGCGCCCTGGCCGTCCCCGACGACGCCAAGGCCAAGCACGCCGAGTACGCCACGCTGTCCTGGACCTCCGCGCTCGAGGAGCTGGCCGCGATCGCCGCCGCGTCGCACAACTGACCCGCCGGTGTCACCGTTCCGCTGCAGTACCCGCCCCACCTGGGGCGGGCGGTCATGGCTCAGATCGATGCCTCGTAGACTTCCCCCGTGGATACGACCCTCCAGGACCCCCTCGTCGGGCAGGAGCTCGACGGCCGCTACCGCGTTGAGGCGCGGATCGCCGTTGGCGGGATGGCGACGGTCTACCGGGCCGTCGACACCCGGCTGGACCGTGTGCTCGCCCTGAAGGTGATGCACCAGAGCCTCGCCTCCGACGCCGCCTTCGTCGACCGCTTCATCCGTGAGGCGAAGTCCGTCGCGAGACTCGCGCACGCCAATGTGGTCGCCGTCTACGACCAGGGAGCAGACGGCGGCCATGTCTATCTGGCCATGGAATACGTCGCGGGCTGCACCCTGCGCGATGTGCTCCGCGGGCGCGGGGCGCTGCATCCGCGCGCCGCGCTGGACATCCTGGAGCCGGTGCTGGCCGCGCTCGGGGCGGCCCACCGCGCCGGTTTCGTCCACCGCGACATGAAGCCCGAGAACGTGCTGATCGGGGACGACGGCCGGGTCAAGGTCGCCGACTTCGGCCTGGTCCGGGCGGTGGACACCAACACCAGCGCCTCCACCGGTACTGTCCTCGGCACCGTGTCGTATCTCGCGCCCGAGCAGATCGAGCACGGCACGGCCGACCCCCGCGCCGATGTCTACGCCTGCGGTGTGGTGCTGTACGAGATGCTGACCGGCTCCAAGCCGCACGGCGGCAGCACCCCGGCGCAGGTCCTCTACCAGCATCTGAACGAGGACGTCCCGCCGCCGTCCGCCCTCGCGCCCGGGGTCGCCCCGGAGCTGGACGCGCTGGTCGCCTCGGCCACCGCGCGCGCGGCCGAGGGGCGCCCGGTCGACGCCGTCGCGCTGCTGAGCGCGACCCGCGCGGTGCGGGCCGCGCTGACCGACGACCAGTTGGACGCGGTGCCCCCGCAGGCCAGGGAGGACACCTCGGCCGGCGCCGAGAACCGTACGACGGTGATTCCGCGCCCGGCGGCGGCCGTCGACGACGAGCAGGAGCTGCTCAACCACACCAGCCGGCTGGAGCTGCCGCCGGAACCGCCTCGACAGCAGGGGCATGGCCGGAGCGGCCGGGGCCGGATGTCGCGCCGCGGGATCATGACGATCGTCGCCGCGGTGGTGCTGGCGATCGCCCTCGCCGCCGGTGTCTGGTACATCAGCGCCGGCCAGTTCACCGAGGTCCCGCCGGTGCTGCGGAAGACCCAGGCGGAGGCGGCGAAGAAGCTGCACGGCGCCGGGCTCGATGTGAAGGT
Organism: Streptomyces violaceusniger Tu 4113; assembly: GCF_000147815.2. Taxonomy (NCBI): domain Bacteria; kingdom Bacillati; phylum Actinomycetota; class Actinomycetes; order Kitasatosporales; family Streptomycetaceae; genus Streptomyces; species Streptomyces violaceusniger. The sequence goes on from NC_015957.1 coordinate 8,229,549, forward strand.
CGTCAACGAGTTCAGCGATGTCATCCCCAAGGGCAAGGTCATCGGCTCCAAGCCCGGCCCGGGCGAGCGCGTCCGCGACACCGGCACCGTGACCATCCGGGTCTCCCAGGGGCCGCCGCGGGCCGAGGTGCCCAATGTGGTGGGCATGCCACTGGCCGAGGCCAAGCGGAAGATCGCGGACCAGGGGCTGACGATCGGCAAGGTCATCCGCCGCTTCAGCAGTGAGACGGCCCAGGACTCGATCCTCTCCACCAGCCCGGTCTCCGGCTCCGTGCGGCGCCCCGAGACGCCGGTGTCGATCGTGGTCAGCAAGGGCCAGCCGGTCGGCATCCCGGACGTGGTGGGCGATTCGGTCGACGAGGCCCGGTCCAAGCTGGAGGACGAGGGCTTCAAGGTGAAGATCGCCGACCGGCAGGTGTTCTCCGAGGAGGACAAGGGCTCGGTCGCCGAGCAGTCCCCCGCGGGAGGGGGAAACGGAGAGGGCGCCAAGGGCGATACGGTGACGCTGACCGTCTCCAAGGGCGTGCAGATGATCGAGGTGCCGGACGTCACGGGTATGACGGCCGACGACGCCAAGGCGCAGCTCGAGGAAGCCGGCTTCAAGGTGAACGTGGAGAAGGCGCTGCTGTTCCCCGGGGACAAGGTGCAGGACCAGTCGGTGCACGGCGGGGACGAGGCGCCCAAGGGGAGCACGATCACCATCAAGATCAAGGGCGGGGTCTTCTAGGGCCCCCTGCTTCCAGAGCCCCCTGCTTCTGGGGGCCTTCCAGGGCCCCTGAACAGCGGCCTTGCGGCTGCTGGACGGCGAGCGCGATCCGCGATCCGTCCGGCAGCTTGCCCCTGGCCCCTGGCCCCAGGCGGTCAGCCGAAGCTGACCCGCTCCAGCCAGAAGTCGAGCAGCTTCTCAGGGGGCGCACCTCCCAGCGGTAGCTGGGCGAGACTGAGGCGCCCCGGAGGCGAACCGAGCCTCGAAACATGGGGGAACCTTGGGTATGTGAGTACGCATCGCATCCGCAATCCCATCGGTGGCCATATCCGTGTGGCCGGTGGCCTCGCCACCGTCGGTCTGACGCACGCCGCCGGCATCGGCGCCGAGACCGTCCAGGTCTTCGTCGCCAATCCGCGCGGCTGGGCCACCCCGGCCGGTACGCCCGCCCAGGACGAGGCGTTCCGCGCCGCCTGCGCCGAGCGGTCGATACCGGCGTATGTCCACGCCCCCTACTTGATCAACTTCGGTTCGCACACCGAGGCCACGGCGGACCGCTCCGTGGAGTCCCTGCGTCATTCGCTCCGGCGCGGCCGGGAGATCGGTGCGCTCGGCGTCGTCGTCCACACCGGCTCGGCGACCGGGGGACGCGCGCGGGCCACCGCGATCGCACAGGTGCGGGAGCGGATGCTGCCGCTGCTGGACGAGCTGACCCGGGACGACGACCCCTGGCTGCTGCTGGAGCCGACCGCCGGGCAGGGCACCTCGCTGTGCGCTCTGGTGGAGGACCTGGGCCCGTACGTCGAGGCGCTCGACCGGCATCCCCGGCTCGGTGTCTGCCTGGACACCTGCCATGTGTTCGCGGCCGGCCATGACCTCGCCGCCCCGGGCGGTATGAAGCAGACCCTGGACGAGTTGGTCGCCGTCGCCGGTGAGGGGCGGCTCAAGCTGATCCACGCCAATGACTCCAAGGACGTGGTCGGCGCCCACAAGGACCGGCACGCGAACATCGGCGCAGGGCATATCGGGGCGGAGCCGTTCCGCGAGCTGTTCAGCCACCCCGCGACGGACGGGGTGCCGCTGGTGATCGAGACGCCGGGCGGACCGGACGGTACGGAGGGGCATGCGGTGGATGTGGCCCGGCTGAAGGAGCTGCGCGCCGTGGTGGCCTGAGAAGAGCCCGACCCATGGAGGAATACCCCTAGGGGGTATAACGTTGGACGGGATCGACCGATCACCGATCACCGCTGGGGGTATGGACATGCGGCAGCATGAGCACACGCGGAGCGGACCTCACGAGCGCCATGGACACCATGACCACCGTAAGGGCGCGACGAGCTGGTCGATGGCCGCCCAGGCCACCCTGCACTGCCTCACCGGCTGCGCCATCGGCGAGATCGCGGGCATGGCCATCGGCACGGCCCTGGCCTGGCACAACGTCCCGACCATGGTCCTGGCCATCGCGCTCGCCTTCGTCTTCGGCTACTCCCTGACCATGCGGGGCGTGCTGCGGGCGGGGCTCGATGTGCGCAGCGCGCTGCGGGTGGCCCTGGCGGCCGACACCGCATCGATCACGATCATGGAACTGGCCGACAACGGAACGATCGCCCTCTTCCCCGGCGCGATGGACGCGACGTTGTCGGACGCGCTCTTCTGGCTCAGCCTGGCCCTGTCGTTCGTGGTGGCGTTCCTGCTCACCACGCCGGTCAACAAGTGGATGATCGCGCGGGGCAAGGGGCATGCGGTGGTCCACCAGTACCACTGACCGCGAAACACGGCAGCACCGTCAACATCGCGATCCGGCGGCGGCCCGGACTAGAACTCCGGGCCGTCGCCCGGCTCCTCCTGGTAGGAGTAGCGCTGCTCCGCCCACGGGTCGCCGACGTTGTGGTAGCCGCGCTCTTCCCAGAAGCCGCGGCGGTCGGCGGTCATGTACTCCACGCCGCGCACCCATTTCGGGCCCTTCCAGGCGTAGAGATGGGGCACCACCAGCCGCGCCGGAAAACCGTGCTCGGCGGTGAGCGGCTCCCCGTCCTTGTGCGTCGCGAAAATCGTGGTCTCGGCCATGAAGTCCGTCAGGCGCAGATTCGAGCTGAAGCCGTATTCCGCCCACACCATCACGTGGGTGACATCGGGCGCCGGCGGCGCGAGCTCCACGATCTCCAGCGCGGACACCCCGCCCCATTCGGCGCCGAGCATGCTGAATTTGGTGACGCAGTGCAGATCGGCCACGACCGTCGAGTACGGCAGCGCCGAAAACTCTTCATGCGTCCAGCAGTGTTTATCGCCGTCCGCCGTGGCGCCGAAGACTCGGAACTCCCATCGCTCCGGCCTGAACTTCGGGACCGGCCCATAGTGCGTAACCGGCCAACCGCGCTGCAGTCGCTGCCCAGGGGGCAGCTTCGCGAGCTCCCCCTCGCGGCTTTCCGACTGACCCATGGGCTCCATGGTCTCAGACCGCCGGGGGTGGTCGTGACCAGGGCATCAGAGACGGGTACAACTCGTACTAAGCGTGCACTTACTGGACGCCCCAACAGGCGCGGTGACACGATGCGCGGAACCTGCCGTTCCCGATCGGATTGGAAGGAGCCCCTCCGATGCAGGGTGACCCCGAGGTCCTCGAGTTCCTCAACGAGCAGCTGACCGGCGAGCTGACCGCCATCAATCAGTACTTTCTGCACTCAAAGATGCAGGACCACTTTGGCTGGACTCGGCTTGCCAAATACACCCGGTCGGAGTCTTTCGATGAGATGAAGCATGCGGAGCTTCTCACCGACCGGATCCTCCTCCTGGATGGCCTGCCCAATTACCAGCGGCTCTTCCATGTCCGGGTGGGCCAGACGGCGACCGAGATGTTCCAGGCCGACCGGCAGGTGGAGGTCGAGGCGATCGATCGCCTCAAGCGGGGCATCGAGCTGATGCGGTCCAAGGGCGACATCACCTCGGCCAATCTCTTCGAGTACATCCTCGCCGACGAGGAACTCCACATCGACTATCTCGACACGCAGCTCGAGCTGATCGAAAAGCTCGGCGAGGCCCTCTATATCGCCCAGCAGATCGAGCAGCCCAGCGACGATCACGGCGGGGGTACCTACTCCGGGAAGTGCCACTGAGCCCGGAGCCACTGAGCCCGGAGCGACCGGGCCGGGCCGCCGGTCAGGCCGCCTCGGCCGCCGCAGGCGCCGGGACGGAAGCGGCAGCGACAGCCGTCGCCGCGGTCGGCGCCACTGTGGCCGTCGTCGCCGTGGCCGTCGTCAGGACGACCGGGTCCAGCGCCTCGCGCCGGGGGCACGCGCCGCGGCCCAGCAGCGCCTGGATCTTCCGCACGCACGATCCGCAGTCCGTGCCCGCCTTGCAGGCACCGGCGATCTGGCGCGGGGTGCACGCGCCCGTTTCCGCGTGCTGACGCACCTGCTGCTCGGTGATGCCGAAGCATGAGCAGACGTACACGGGCTCTCTCCAGCTCTCCAGCGGTGGCGTTGATCAGTGAGGTAACCCTTACCTTACCCGCCGCGCCGGAGCCTCACAACGGACAAGGGGCGCGGATCGTTGTGATCCGCGCCCCACCTGCGTCTTTATGATCTCTACCGGATGACCCTCACTGGTGCCGGTACATCTCCGCCACCAGGAACGCCAGGTCCAGCGACTGGCTGCGGTTGAGCCGCGGGTCGCACGCCGTCTCGTAGCGCTGGTGCAGATCATCGACGAAGATCTCGTCGCCGCCGCCCACGCACTCGGTGACATCATCGCCGGTCAGCTCCACATGGATGCCGCCCGGATGGGTGCCGAGCTCCTTGTGGACCTCGAAGAAGCCCTTGACCTCGTCCAGCACATCGTCGAAGCGGCGGGTCTTGTGCCCGGAGGCCGCCTCGAAGGTGTTGCCGTGCATCGGGTCGCAGACCCAGACGACCTGCGCACCGGAGGCGGTCACCTTCTCCACCAGGTTGGGCAGCTTGTCGCGGACCTTGTCCGCGCCCATGCGGGTGATGAAGGTCAGCCGGCCCGGCTCGCGGTCCGGGTCGATCCGCTCGATCAGCGACAGCGCCTCTTCCGGCGTGGTCGTCGGACCCAGCTTCACACCCACCGGGTTGCGGACCTTCGAGGCGAACTCGATATGCGCCCCGTCAAGCTGCCGGGTGCGCTCGCCGATCCAGACCATGTGCCCGGACACGTCGTACAGCTCACCAGTGCGGGAGTCGGTGCGGGTCAGCGCCGTCTCGTAGTCCAGGATCAGCGCCTCGTGCGAGGAGAAGAACTCGACGGTCTTGAACTCCTCCGGGTCCACCCCGCAGGCGTTCATGAAGGACAGCGCCCGGTCGATCTCGCGCGCCAGCGCCTCGTAGCGCTGGCCCGACGGCGACGACTTCACGAAGTCCTGGTTCCAGGCGTGCACCTGGCGCAGGTCGGCGTAGCCGCCGGTGGTGAAGGCACGCACCAGGTTCAGCGTCGAGGCCGACGCCTGGTACATCCGCTTCAGCCGCTGCGGGTCCGGGATCCGCGCCTCGGGGGTGAACTCGAATCCATTGACGGAGTCGCCACGGTATGTGGGCAGGGTCACCCCGTCGCGGGTCTCGGTCGGCTTGGAGCGCGGCTTGCTGTACTGCCCGGCGATCCGGCCCACCTTCACCACCGGGACGGACCCGGCGTAGGTCAGCACGGCGCCCATCTGCAGGAGCGTCTTCAGCTTGTTACGGATCTGGTCGGCGCCCACGCCGTCGAAAGCCTCGGCGCAGTCCCCGCCCTGCAGCAGAAACGCCTCGCCCCGCGCCACGGCCCCCAGGCGGTGCCGCAGCGCGTCGCACTCGCCCGCGAAGACGAGCGGCGGATAGGACTCAAGCTCAGCGATCACATCGCGCAGAGCCGCTCGGTCCGGCCAGTCGGGCTGCTGCGCCGCGGGAAGAGACTGCCAGGTGTGGCCACCGGCGTGGGTTTCAGCGTTCACGGTCACCCGCACAAGGTTACGGGGTCTCCACGGCCGTCCAGCCGGTTGCCCACAGGGTGAGACATCTTCCACCACGCCATGGACGCGCCCGGCCCCGCCCTCTTCCCACCGCATTCGAAGACTTCGGCTCGGCCGCCGGACCGGCCAACTCCGGCCCCGCGACAGCCCTCCCGCCGCGTACTCTCGCCCCATGAGTGCCGAGCCGCTGCCCGACTGGGTGATCCCGCCTCCTGGCGGCTTCACCGCCGAAGATCTTCTGCGGCTGCCCGGAGTTCCTCCACACACCGAGCTCATCGACGCGAGTCTCGTCTTCGTGCGCCCGCAGCAAAAATGGCACAGCCGGGTGATCAATCTGCTGGTCAGAGAGCTGGACCAGCAGGCCCCGGACGGTTTGCGGGCCGATCGGGAGATGACCGTGCGCCTCGCCAAGCGCCAGGCTCCCGAGCCGGACGTCATCGTGGTGACCGATGAGGCGTACGAGCGCGACGAGCCAGCCACGTTCTACCTGCCGAAAGACGTCGTGCTGGCCGTCGAAGCCGTGTCGCCCGACTCGGAGGAGCGGGACCGCGACACCAAGCCACGGAAATACGCGAAGGCCGGCATCCGCCACTACTGGCGGGTGGAGAACGACGAGGGCCGCACCGTCGTATACACCTACGAGCGCGACCCGGCCACGGAGTGCTTCTCCCTGACCGGAATCCACCATGACAAGCTCGCGATCACGGCGCCCTTCACGGTGGACATCGACCTCACCATCATCGGCAGGCGCTCCACCTGACCCCATGCCCCGCCCCTGAGGTAAAGTCCACTGCATGTTCGCGCGACTGACCATGACCTGGTGGTGGACCGCTCATCCGGCGGCCCACTGAATCGCGCACTCCCCCAAGATCTCGCGAAGGCCGCCCGAGGGGCGGCCTTCGGCGTTTCCGCGGGTCGTTCCTCATTCCGGAAGGAACCATCCGCCATGCACCACACCGCTGAGGCCGTCGTCGCGCGGCTGCTCGCCGACGACGCGCCGCCCTTCGCCCTGCTGCACCGACGCACCCCGGGCCGGGCACCCGACACCGTCGAGGTGCTGCTCGGCCCGGTCGGCGAGGTGGAGCGGCTGACCGACATCCCGCTGCCGACCGGCACGCCGAAGGACGGCGCACCGGTGGCGGACGCCCTCGCGCTGGTGCCGTTCCGGCAGATCCGCGAGCGGGGGTTCGAGGTGCGCGACGACGGGACGCCGCTGGCCGTACTGCTCCCGCGGGAGACTTACGAGCTGCCGCTCGCCGAGACGCTGGAGGCGCTGCCCGCGCACCGGGTGCGGGTCGAGGACGGGGCGTTCGACGTGGACGACGACGCGTACGCGTCCATCGTGAGCCGGGTCCTCGAGGAGGAGATCGGCACCGGCGAGGGCGCCAACTTCGTCATCCGGCGGACGTTCCGGGGCGAGATCCCGGGCTTCGGCAGCAGCGACGCGCTCGCGCTCTTCCGGCGGCTGCTGGCCGGTGAGCGGGGCGCCTACTGGACGTATGTGGTGCGGCTGGCGGACGGCCGGACGCTGGTGGGGGCCAGCCCCGAGGTGCATGTGCGGATGTCGGGTGGGAGGGGCGAGCGCGAAGCGCTCTCGGTCGAGGGTGGTGGTGGGCGACGGGCGGGCACGGTCGTGATGAACCCGATCAGCGGGACGTACCGCTACCCCGAGAGCGGGGCGAGCCCGGAGGGGCTGCTGGAGTTCCTGCACGACCGTAAGGAGGTGGAGGAGCTGTCCATGGTCGTGGACGAGGAGCTGAAGATGATGTGCACCGTCGGCGACATGGGCGGGACGGTGATCGGGCCCCGGCTCAGGGAGATGGCGCATCTCGCGCACACCGAGTACGAGCTGCGCGGCCGCTCCTCGCTCGACGTCCGGGAGGTGCTCCGCGAGACGATGTTCGCCGCGACGGTCACCGGGTCGCCGGTGCAGAACGCCTGCCGGGTGATCGAGCGCTACGAGCCCCTCGGGCCGGACGGGGCCGGGCGCGGCTACTACGCCGGGGCGCTCGCGCTGATCGGACGGGACGGCGGCGGCGCGCAGACCCTGGACTCGCCGATCCTGATCCGCACCGCCGACATCGACCCCGGGGGATCGCTGAAGGTGGCGGTCGGCGCGACGCTCGTCCGCCACTCGGACCCGCACGGCGAAGTGGCCGAGACGCACGCCAAGGCCGCCGGGGTGCTGACCGCGCTCGGGGTGCGCCCGGCGCCCGTACGGCCGGAGGGACAGGGCCCGCGGCCCCGGCTCGCGGACGATCCGCGGGTGCGGGCGGCGCTGGACGCGCGGCGGGCGGACCTGGCGCCGTTCTGGCTGCGGATGCAGCAGACCCCGTCGTCGACGGACGGGCCCGCGGCCGGAGGGCTGTCGGGACATGCCCTGGTGATCGACGCCGAGGACACGTTCACCGCGATGCTCGCGCATCTGCTGCGCACCTCGGGGCTGACCGTGACGGTGCGGCGGTACGACGAGCCGGGGGTGCGGGAGGCGGCGCTGGCGCATCAGGGGCCCGTGGTGCTCGGCCCCGGGCCGGGCGACCCTTGCGACCCGGCCGACCCCAAGATGCGGTTCCTGCGGGCGCTGACCGCCGAGCTGGTGGCCGGGCACCGGCACGGGCTGCTGGGGGTGTGCCTGGGGAACGAGCTGATCGCGGCCGAGCTGGGGCTGGAGATCGTGCGCAAGGACGTGCCGTTCCAGGGCGCGCAGGAGCGGATCGACTTCTTCGGGCGCGAGGAGACCGTCGGCTTCTACAACACCTTCACGGCGCGCTGCGACGAGGCGGCCCAGACGGAGCTGGCGATGCACCAGGTGGAGCTGAGCCGGGATCCGGTGACCGGCGAGGTGCACGCGCTGCGCGGACCGGGCTTCGCCGGTGTGCAGTTCCACCCGGAGTCGGTGCTGTCGCGGGACGGGGCGGCGCTGGTGGCGGAGTTGCTGGCGGCCGTGCTGGTCTGAAGGGCCCACCGGCCCGCAGGGCGGCTGATCCGGACGGCCCGCCCGTCCGGACGGCGGCGTGACGATGGGCCGGGTGCGGAAGACGCGCCCGGCCCATCGCCGTACTGCACCCAGACGGCCTCAGCCGAAGAAGACCTCGGCCTCGGCGTAGAGCGAGGGATCCACGGTCTTGAGCCGTGCGGTCGCCTCGGCAAGCGGAACCCGGACGATGTCGGTGCCGCGCAGCGCCACCATCTTCCCGAAGTCCTCGTCCCGTACCGCGTCGATGGCGTGCAGCCCGAAGCGGGTGGCCAGCCAGCGGTCGAAGGCGCTGGGCGTGCCCCCGCGCTGGACATGGCCGAGGACGGTGGTGCGGGCCTCCTTGCCGGTGCGCTTCTCGATCTCCTTGGCCAGCCATTCGCCGACCCCGGAGAGCCGGACATGGCCGAAGGAGTCCGTCGAGTCGTCCTTGAGGACCGCGTCGCCGTCCTTGGGCATCGCGCCCTCGGCGATGACCACGATCGGGGCGTAGCGGATCTTGAAGCGGGATTCGACCCAGGCACAGACCTGGTCGACGTCGAAGCGCTGTTCGGGGAGGAGGATGACATTGGCGCCGCCGGCGAGCCCCGAGTGCAGGGCGATCCATCCGGCGTGACGGCCCATCACCTCGACGACGAGCACGCGCATATGCGATTCGGCGGTGGTGTGGAGCCGGTCGATGGCCTCGGTGGCGATGTTGACGGCGGTGTCGAAGCCGAAGGTGTAGTCGGTGGCGGACAGGTCGTTGTCGATGGTCTTGGGGACGCCGACGCAGCGGATCCCGTAGTCGCCGGAGAGCCGGGCGGCGACGCCGAGGGTGTCCTCGCCGCCGATCGCGATCAGCGCGTCGACCTCCTCCTTGAGCAGGGTCTCCTTGACCCGTCGGATGCCGTCCTCGCTCTTGAGGGGGTTGGTGCGGGAGGAGCCGAGGATGGTGCCGCCGCGCGGCAGGATGCCGCGCACCGCGCGGATGTCGAGGGGAACGGTGTCGTTCTCGAGAGGGCCGCGCCAGCCGTCCCGGAAGCCGATGAAGTCATAGCCGTATTCCTGTACGCCCTTGCGCACGACGGCGCGGATGACCGCGTTGAGCCCGGGGCAGTCACCGCCGCCGGTCAGCACTCCGACCCGCATCGTTTCTTCCCTTCTCCCATGGAATCCCGTGATTGGGCCCGGTACGGAGAGCCACGCTAACGGTGATCCAGGTCACACGGGATGGGGCGTCAGTCGATTCCCGCGCGGATCAAGGGAGTTGGTTTGGAACTTCACCCGTACGAGGGGTGAGGCGGTGTCATGGCGTCAGCCGGACGGCCTCAGGCGTCGTCCAGGCCGCGCTCGATGGCGTAGCGGACCAGCTCCACGCGGTTGTGAAGCTGGAGTTTGCCCAGGGTGTTCTGGACGTGGTTCTGCACCGTGCGATGCGAGATGACCAGCCGCTCGGCGATCTGCTTGTACGACAGCCCTTTGGCCACCAGCCGCAGCACCTCCGTCTCACGCTCGGTGAGCTGCGGGACGGCGGGCTGGTCGGCGGCGGTGGGGGCGGGCTCGCCCGCGAGCCGCCGGTACTCGCCGAGCACCAGGCCCGCGAGTCCGGGGGTGAACACCGGGTCGCCGGCCGCCGTACGGCGCACCGCGTCCAGCAGTTCCTCGGTGCTGGCCGACTTCAGCAGATAGCCGGTGGCCCCGGACTTGACCGCCTCCAGGACGTCCCCGTGCTCACCGCTCGCGGAGAGCACCAGCACCCGCAGCTCGGGGCGGTCGGCGAGGACCTCCTTGCACACCTCGACGCCCGGCAGCCCGGGCAGGTTGAGGTCGAGCACCAGGACATCGGGCCCGGCCGCCTTGGCCCGGCGGACCGCCTGCGGTCCGTCCCCGGCCGTGGCCACCACGTCGAACCCGGCCTCGGCCAGGTCCCGGGCCACCGCGTCGCGCCACATCGGATGGTCGTCGACCACCATCACCGTCATCGGGCGGCCGTCGTGCTGTGCGGTCATCGTGCCGCTTCCCCCTTTGCCTTCGCCTTTTTCGCCGGCGCCTTCGGAACCGTCAACTCCACCTCGGTGCCCTGCCCCGGCGCCGAGATCCACGCGGCCGTGCCGCCGAGGTCGCGCAGCCGTCCCCGGATCGACAGGGCCACCCCCAGGCGGCCTTCCGCCTCCGCGTCCGCCAGCCGCCCCTCGGGGATGCCGGGGCCGTCGTCCCGTACGGTCACCATCACCGCGTCCGGCTCGTCCTCCAGCAGGATCCAGGCGTGGGCGTCCTCCCCGGCGTGGACCCGTACGTTGTCCAGGGCGGCGCCCACGGCGGCGGCCAACTCCCCGGCGACGCCCGCCGGGAGGAGCACCGGGGCGCCCGGTTCGGAGAAGGTGACCTGGGAGCCCGCGTGCGGCGCCAGCAGGGCGCGCAGATCGCAGGGGCCGCCGTCGGAGCGTTCGGGGTCGGGCGGACAGGGCGGGGCCGACGGGCCCGCCGCGTCCGTCGGGCCGCCCGGGTCGGGTGCGGCGTCCGCCCCGCGCGGCGGGGTCACCAGACCGGTGGAGACCAGAGTGCGCAGCGCGATCTCCTGCTCCCCCGCCATCCGGCCCAGTTCGGCCGCCTCGCCGCCGATCGCGGCGCCGCGCCGCTGCACCATGGCGAGCACCTGGAGGACGCTGTCGTGGATGTCGCGGGCCAGCCGCTCCCGCTCCCGGGTCGCCGCCTCGATGCGCAGCGCCCGCGCGAGGGTGCGCTCACTGGCGCGGGCCACCTCGACGACGTAGCCGATGGCCACGCTCGCCACCCACACCAGCAGCAGCATATGGACGGTGTCCTGGGCGAATCCGCCGCGCTCGATCACATTGGCGGCGCAGACCACGGTGGAGGCCGAGGCTCCCCAGCGCCAGCCACCCTTGATCGCGAAGCCGAGGACCGCGCCCATCGTCCATATGGAGGGCAGGGTGGGCGTGCCCTCGACGATCCGGTCGTGGCTGTCCACGAGCGGAGTGAGCAGAATGCCGGTCACCGCGATGCCGAGGTCGCCGACGAGGAACTGCCGGGTGCAGCGCTCGGCCGAGGAGACCATCCGGAAGGTGAGCGCCGTCCACAGCGTGAGCACCGCCAGATAGACGACGGCGCCGAGCGGGTGGTCGTAGTCGTCGAAGGAGTAGACGCACAGGCCGAGCGCGTAGAGCAGGGTGAGCACCCGGTAAGCGGTCAGCGCCTGCCACAGCGGCTGCTCGACGGACATCCGCACCACGCGCTCGCCCCCGGCGCGCTCACCTCTGGACCGCTCCGTCAACGTCCCCCACCCCCCGGTGCGGCGCGGCTAGGCGCCGGACTTGTGTTTGTCCTTCTCCCTCTCGGCCGCCTTACGGGTCGCCTCGGCATCCGCGATCTGCCGCTTGGCGGCGGTCGCGTAGACGTCCACGTACTCCTGGCCGGAGAGCTTCATGATCTCGTACATGACCTCGTCGGTCACCGAGCGCAGGATGAAGCGGTCGCCGTCCATGCCGTGGTAGCGGCTGAAGTCCAGCGGCTTGCCGATCCGGATACCGGGCCGCATCAGCTTGGGCATGACCTTGCCGGGGGGCTGGATCTTCTCGGTGTCGATCATCGCCACGGGGAGCACCGGCGCACCGGTCGCGAGCGCGACCCGGGCCAGGCCGCCCGGCTTGCCCCGGTAGAGCCGTCCGTCGGGCGAGCGGGTGCCCTCGGGGTAGATGCCGAAGAGCTCACCCCGCTTGATCACATCGATGCCCGCCTTGATGGCGGCCTCACCGGCGCCGCGCGAACCCGAGCGGTCCACCGGGAGTTGGCCGACGCCCTTGAAGAAGGCCGCCGTGAGCCGCCCCTTGACCCCGGGGGTGGTGAAGTACTCCTGCTTGGCGATGAAGGTGACCTTCCGGTCGAGCATCGCGGGCAGGAAGAAGGAATCGGAGAAGGAGAGGTGGTTGCTCGCGAGGATGGCCGGCCCCTCGGCGGGGACGTTCTCCAACCCCTCGACCCAGGGCCGGAAGGTGAGCTTCAACGCGCCACCCACCGACAGCTTCATAGCGCCGTAGAACAACCGGGACCTCCTGTATCCGACGAGGAGACCTTAACCTGCCTACCCCGTACGCGGCGCGCCGCGTACGCTGAGGACCTCGATACCCGCTTCCCCAGTGAACGGAGATCCGTGGTGCCGCTCCTGCCCGGAGCCGAGCCGTTCCGCCATGACGGCGGAGAGATCGGCGTCCTCGTCTGTCACGGCTTCACCGGTTCCCCGCAGTCCGTGCGGCCCTGGGCCGACCATCTCGCGGCCCGTGGTCTGACCGTCTCACTGCCGCTGCTTCCCGGCCATGGCACCCGCTGGCAGGACCTCGCGGTCACCGGCTGGCAGGACTGGTACGCGGAGGTGGACCGCGAGCTGCGGTCGCTGATCCGGCGCTGCGAGCGGGTGTTCGTCTGCGGTCTGTCGATGGGCGGGGCACTCGCGCTGCGGCTGGCCGCCCAGCACGGCGCGGCCATCAGCGGCCTCGCCCTCGTGAATCCGGCCAACCGCATCCACGATCCGCTGGCCGTGGCCCTTCCGGTGCTGCGTCATCTGGTGCCTTCGGTGAAGGGCATCGCGAGCGATATCGCCAAGCCGGGGGCGCAGGAGTCGGGCTACGACCGGATGCCGCTGCACGCCGTGCACTCGATGCGCCGCCTCTACCGGGTGGTCGACGCCGAACTGCCGCAGGTGACCCAGCCGCTGCTGGTCATGCACAGCCCCCAGGACCATGTGGTGCCGCCGGCCGACTCCGAGCGCATCCTGAGTCAGGTGTCCTCGCGGGACGTCACCGAGCGGCTGCTGGAGCGCAGCTTCCATGTGGCGACCCTGGACCATGACGCCGAGTTCATCTTCGAGGAGACGGACACGTTCATCACCCGGCTGACGGCGGGTATGGGTGAAGACACCGACACCCGGACCGACCTCGGGAAGGGAAGCGGGAAGGAGGGGGCGGCGGCCAGTGGCTGAGCGCGACTCGAATGAGAACGAGGCGGACGCGCGGCGCGATGACGACGCCGCCTTCGCCGCCATCGTCGCCGCGTACGGGGAGGAGCCGCAGGACCCTCCGGGCGCCGAGCGATGGCCCGCCGCCGAGAACCTCGACGAGGAGCGGGAGCGGGACCAGGACGGCCCGCCCGCGGCGGACGGCGAGACCGGCACAGACACCGACGGACCCGGTGACGGCGAGGCCGTCGGCGGGGCGGCGACGGCCGGGCTGACCAAGACCGACAAGACCGGTAAGCCGGTGGGCGGCTTCATCGTCTACGCCCCGGGCGTGGGCCCCCGCGACTGGGAGCCCGAGGAGTCGTCGGAGGACGACTTCGACGAGGCCGACGAGGGCCATTTCGTCCCGCCCGAGCCGCCTCCGCTCCCCGAGTCCGACACCACCTCCCGCTTCGCCTGGCTGGGCGTGCTGGGCGGGCCGCTGCTGCTGCTCGGTGTGGTGCTGTTCCAGGTGGAGATGGTCTGGTGGATCGCGACGCTGGGCGTCGGGGGTTTCCTGGGCGGCTTCGTCACGCTGGTGATGCGGATGAAGGACGACGACGAGGAAGAGGACGAGGACCCGGGGCGCGGCGCCGTCGTCTGACCCGGGGCTGCCGTCGCCTGACGGCGGGGCTGCCGTCGTCCGACCCCGGCGCTCCGGAGCCGGGCGTCCCAGCTCCGGCTCCGCCTGGGGGCTGGCCTCAGACCGGGGCGACGCGGGGCAGCCGGAGCGCGGCCAGGACCGGAAGGTGGTCCGTGGCCGCCAGGAGGTCCGCGTCGGTGACGCCGGGCAGCCCGGCCGGGACCCCACAGCCGATGATCTCGACGCCCTCGGAGGCGAAGACCGCGTCGATGCGCTGATGCGGGTCCTTGGGGTTCGAGGTGGCCTCGCTCCCCCAGGGCTCGGTGGTCCAGCCGTCCCGCAGCTTCCCCGCGATCCGGCGGAAGGCGAGGCCGTCCGGCCGGTCGTTGATGTCTCCGGCCGCGATGGCGTACGGGACGTCCAGCGCGGCCAGGTGGTCCAGCAGCAGCCCGGCCTGCTCGTAGCGCTCGGCCTCCGCCAGGCTCAGATGGCAGCTCACCACGCCGAGCCGAACGCCGTCGGCGCTCTCCGTGGCGCCGTCGCCGCTCTCCCGGGCACCGGGGTCGCTCTCCCGGGCACCGGGGTCGCGGTGGCCGCCGCCGAAGCGCAGCACGGCGGTCGCGAAACCGCGCCGGTGCAGCCCGGGCACGCGGGGCAGCAGGATGTCCTCGGCGTGCTCCACATGGGCGCGCAGCGAGGTGAGGATCATCGGGCCGGCGGCGGTGGCCCCGCCCGTGGTGTAGACGAGGCCGGTCTCCCGGGCCAGCCAGGCGGCGGCCTTGCGCCAGCGGAAGAAGCGCGGCGCCTCCTGGACGCAGACGACATCGGGGGTGCAGGCCCGGATCACCCGGGCCAGCGCCTCGCGGTCGTCGCGCATCGAGCGGATGTTGTAGCTGAGCACCCGCACCACGGCCGCGTCCGGGCCGGTGGTGGATCCGGGCAGGTCCGCGAGCGGCACGATGACGGTTCCCCCCTCGCCCCTCAGCCTTGGCGGGCCAGGTCGGCGGCGCCGACGAGCCCGGCCTTGCCGCCGAGCTGGGCGGCGAGCACCTGGGCGTGCGGACGCCACTGATTGCCGACCAGCCAGCGCCGGAAGGACTTGCGGATCGGCTCCAGGACCAGATCGCCCTCGTCGGAGACCCCGCCGCCGACGATGAAGGCCGAGGGGTCGAAGAGCGAGGCGAGGTCGGCCAGCCCGGCCCCGGCCCAGCGGGCCAGCTCACGGAAGGAGTCGATGGCCACCGGGTCGCCCTGGCGGGCGGCGTCGCTGATGTGCTTGCCCTCGACGCCCTCGGCGGTGCCGTCGCCGAGGCCGAGGAGGACCGTGGCGTTCTCCGGGGTGGCGGCGGCGCGCTGCCTGGCGTAGCGGACCAGCGCACGGCCGGAGGCGTACTGCTCCCAGCAGCCCTGACTGCCGCAGCCGCACAGCAGACCGTCGGGGACGACCCTTATGTGGCCGAACTCGGCCGCGACGCCGAAGCGGCCGCGGTGCAGCTTGCCGCCGATGATGATGCCGCCCCCGAGGCCGGTGCCGAGGGTGATGCATACGACGTCGTCATGGCCGACCCCGGCGCCGAAGCGGTATTCGCCCCAGGCGGCGGCATTGGCGTCGTTCTCCACCACGACGGGCAGGCCGACGCGCTGCTCGACCTTGTCCTTGAGCGCCTCGTGCCGCCAGTTGATGTTGGGCGCGAAGAGCACGGTGGCGCGCTTGTCGTCCACATACCCGGCCGCGCCGATGCCGACGGCCTCGATCTCGTGTCCCTCGCTGACGATGCGCACCGCGTCCGCGATGGCGTCGACGACTCCCTCGGGAGTCTGCGGGGTCGAAACCTGGCTCGTCTCGAGAATCGAGCCCTCTTCGTCGACCACGCCGGCCGCGATCTTCGTACCGCCGATGTCGACGCCGATGGTGAGTCCCATGAGTCCCTCAGTTATTTGGTCGAACCCCGCCGACGCTAACGGTACCGGAGGTGGCGCTCAGTCGAGGTCGATGTGTTCATTACTCGAACTCTCCGATTCCTGGCCGCGATCCGTGGAGCTGTCCTCGGCGCCCTGGGTCCAGCGCCGCTCCTGGCCGGTCACGGCGGCGCGATAGGCGGCGAGCAGCTCGGATCCGGCGCTGGCGAGGTGTTCGAAAACATCTGGATTGCGCTCTATGACCGGTTCCGCGGCGGCCTTCGCCTGTTCGATCAATTGTTGTACGGCCCCCTGAACCGCCGTCCCGGCGATCGGCGCCTGGAGCCCGGCGACCTTGTCGGCGAGCGCGTCGGCCAGCTTGAGGAACTCCTCGGCGACGCTCCCCGGCTCCTCGGCGGTCTGCCGGGTCCGCCGCCTGGCCCGCTCGGCGGCGAGGTCCTCGGCACACGCCCGCTCCCAGGCGTCGGGGTCCATCTCGGTGACCGGTACATCGGTGAGCGGGGACTCTGCGGGGCGCTCGGTGGCATCGCTCATGGCGAACTCCTGCGGCGGGGATGCTGACTGCCCGGTGACGTTCATCCGGGCTTGTGACCGACGTTACCCGAAGGAGGGGGGCGGGGTCAGAGCCCGGGACCGGCCAGGACCGGAGCCGGGGAACGACCGGAGACCAGGCCCTGGAACGGCCGGGGGGCCCGAAACCGTCCGGAAGCCCGGAGCCCCCGGACCGCCCCCGGACCGCCCCCGGACCGCCCTCGGCCGGAGCCGGGTTCAGAGCCGCTTCGGCCACAGGTCGGGGTCGGGGGTGAAGCGCACCTGGAGCCATCCGTCGCGCAGCCCCGCGCCGGAGACGGTGCAGCGGCGCAGGGCGGACGGCAGCGGCAGCACCCGGTGGAACGGGCCGACGCTGACGATCAGTTCGTCACCCCGGCGCACCAGCCCGAGCCCGTCGCGGTCGGCGCCGGGCAGCGGCAGCCGCCACAGCAGCACCCCGTCGTCGGCCAGCCGGTCCTCGACGGTCCAGGGGTCGGGGGCGGGCCGGTCGGGCCGCGCCGCGGGAGCCCCGACGGCCCCGGCCAGCGCCGCGAGCCCGGCCGGGGCGCGCCGGGCATCCACACCGTCCGCACCGGCCCCACCGCCCTCGCCGGGCCGCGGCTCCGCGCCCCGCGGATCGCCGACGCCGTGCGGGTCGCGGCCCAGATGCGGCAGCTCACGGACCGGGACGGCGGGCGCCCACTGCTCGTACAGCTCCTTGAGCGCGTCCTGCTGCTGGCCGGAGAGCGCGGCGAGCCAGGAGTCGGAGCTCCCGGTGGGCAGCAGCCGGTTCGCGATCACCGCCTCCACCCGGCAGCCGTGCAGCGCCAGACCGGCGCGGGCGGTGCGCAGCGCCCGGTCGGCGAGCGGCCCGGGCTCCACGACCAGCCGTACGGTCGTGGCCTCGGACTCGATCACCCCCTGGACGGCGGCCAGTTCCCGCTCCCAGCGCTCGGCCGTCTCGTACAGCTTCTGCGCGGGCATCGGCACCCCCGCAAGCTGGGCGAGCATCGGCCGCAGCGCACGGGCCGCCTGCCGCTCGGCGGGCAGCAGCCGCCGCAGATAGCGCCGCAACTGCTGGGGCAGGGCGAGCAGCGCGACGGTGTCCGGCGCGGGCGGCATGTCGACGACGAGGACGTCCCAGCCGGTGCCGGGCGGGGCGGTCCGGGCAGCGCGCAGGGCCCGCAGCAGCGCGAGGGACTCCACCCCGGGGAGGGCGGTCAGCTCCTCGCCGTCCAGCGGGGTCGCGCCGAGCAGGTCGAGCAGGCCATGGCCGCGGTCCTGCAAAGCGGTGAGCTCGCTGCGGAACCACTCGTCCGTGATGATCCGCGCGGCCCACACTCCGGGGGCGAGCTCGACGGGTACGGACCACGGCAGCCGGTCCGCCGAACGCCCGGGGGCGAACCGCAGCGCGCGGATGCCGAGCAGCGCCTCGGGGGTGCCGTCCGGGTCGGCGGTGAGCAGCAGCGTCCGCTGCCCCTCACGGGCGGCGGCGAGGGCGGTCGCGGCGGCCACGGTGGTGCGGCCCGCGCCGCCGGTACCGGTGACGAGGACCGTACGCATGAAGGGAGCCTCCGGCAGGGTGATGCGTCAGATGCGCGGCGCGGGTTGGATGATCCGCCCGGCCGGAGCGTACCCCGCGCCGCGGACCACCCCGGGCACCGTCGGGGCCCGGGTGGTCCGCCGGGTCAGGCGCTCTCGACGCGCTTCTTCAGGCCCGCGAGCGCACGGTCGATGATGACCTTCTCGGCCTTGCGCTTGATCATGCCCAGCATGGGGATCTTGACGTCGACCGTGAGCTGGTACGTCACCTCGGTGCTCTTGCCGCCGTCGCGCGCCGACAGCCGGTAGGAGCCGTCAAGGGTGCGCAGCATCTGGGACTTGACCAGGGACCAGTTGACCTGGTCGTCTCCGGTCCAGCTGTACTGGAGGGTGTAGTCGTCCTTGATCGCCCCGGCGTCGAGCAGCATCCGCACCTGCTCGGCACGCCCCCGGTCGTCCTTGGTGAGGATGTCGGCCTCCTTCACCTCACCGGACCACTCCGGGTAGCGGTCGAAGTCGGCGATCACCTCCATCACGTCGGCCGGGGCCGCCTCGATCGTGATGCTCGAGCTGGTGTGTTCCGCCATCGCCGTGGCTCCTCCGTACCGGTCCGCCGCATGAGCTCTCTGCCGCTGAAGGCTACCGCGCGCGCGTCACCACTCCAGGGCCCAGGGGGTACCGGAAGAGGCGAAGTGTCCGACATTGACGCACTCGGTGGCGCCGATCCGCATACGGCGGACGAGCGGCTGATGGACATGGCCGAAGAGGGCGTACTTGGGACGGACGGTGTGGATCGCCTCCAGAAGGGCGGTGCTGCCGCGCTCGAAGCGGCGGGCCACGGTGTCGTAGCAGAGGTCGGGCACCTCCGGCGGGATGTGGGTACAGAGCACGTCCACCTCGCCGAGCGCCGCGATCTTCGCCGCGTAGGTCTCGTCGTCGACCTCGTAGGGGGTGCGCATCGGGGTGCGCAGCCCGCCGCCCACGAAGCCGAAGACCAGCCCGCCGATCTCGGCGCGCTCGCCGTCGAGGACGGTGGTACCGGACTGGGCGTACTCCGGCCACAGTGCCGGCAGGTCGACATTTCCGTAGGTGGCGTACGTCGGAGTGGGGAACGCGGCGAAGAGCGCGGCGTACTGGCGGCGGATCGCGGACTCTATCGCCGTGTGGCGGTCGATCCCCTCCCACAGCCGGTCGCCGAACACCCGGGCCTCCTCGAACCGGCGGGCGGTGCGCAGCTCGACGAGGCGGTCGGCGTTCTCGACCCCGAAGAGATCGGGGAAGATGCCACGGGTGTGATCCGCGTAGTCGAGGAAGAGCACGAGGTCGCCGAGGCAGATCAGGGCGTCCGCCCCGTCACCGGCCTTCTCGAGGTCCTCACTGTTGCCGTGCACGTCACTCACCACGTGGACTCGCATGCATGTCACCCTAAGACGTAAGGGCCCGTGCCCGTAAGGTGTTCTGCCTGCAGCGACCCGCGTCCACCTGCGGTTCCTCAGCGGCCGCGGCGTCCGTCGACTAGTCTGCGGGCAGCATGAAGGCGGTGTGTGACGCATCAAACATCTGGGCAGGAACCCCTATCCCGGAAGCGTACCGATGGGTAACGTCCGGGCCGTCCACCACCCCCCATGCCCTGTAGCGGCGCCGGCGCCCCATGAGGAGCAGCAGTCTTGCGCGAGTTCAGCCTTCCGGCCCTGTACGAGGTTCCGGCCGACGGCAATCTGACGGATCTCATCCGCCGCAATGCCGCACAGCATCCCGATGTCGCCGTGGTCGGCCGCAAGGTCGACGGCCAATGGGAGGACGTGACCGCGACCGCGTTCCTGGCCGAAGTGCGGGCCGCCGCCAAGGGCCTGATCGCGGCCGGGGTCGAGCCGGGCGACCGGGTCGGCCTGATGTCGCGGACCCGCTACGAATGGACACTGCTGGACTTCGCCATCTGGAGCGCCGGCGGGGTCACCGTGCCGGTGTACGAGACGAGTTCACCGGAGCAGGTCCAGTGGATCCTCAGCGATTCGGGCGCCGTGGCCGCGCTGGTCGAGACCGGGGTCCACGAGGCCGCCGTCGAGGCCATCCGGGACAGCCTGCCCACCCTGAAGCATGTCTGGCGGATCGAGGGCGATGCCATCGAGACGCTGCGGAAGCTGGGCGCGGACGTGCCCGAGGAGAAGGTGGACGAGCGCTCCTCGATCGCCAACGCCGACTCCCCCGCCACCATCGTCTACACCTCCGGCACCACGGGCCGCCCCAAGGGCTGTGTGCTCTCGCACCGCAGCTTCTTCGCCGAATGCGGCAACGCGGTGGCGCGGCTGAAGCCGATCTTCAACACCGGTGAGTCGTCGGTGCTGCTGTTCCTCCCCGAGGCCCATGTCTTCGGGCGGCTGGTGGAGATCGCGGCGGTGCTGGCGCCGATCAAGCTCGGCCATGTGCCGGATGTGAAGTCCCTGACCGACGAACTCGCCGCGTTCCGGCCCACCTTGGTGCTGGGCGTGCCGCGCGTCTTCGAGAAGGTCTACAACTCGGCGCGGGCGAAGGCCCAGTCCGAGGGCAAGGGCAAAATCTTCGACAAGGCGGCCGACACCGCCATCGAGTACAGCCAGGCGCTGGACGCCCCGGGCGGGCCGTCCTTCGGGCTCCGGTTCAAGCACAAGGTCTTCGACCGGCTGGTCTACAGCAAGCTGCGGGCCGTACTCGGCGGCCGGGCCACCCACGCCATCTCCGGCGGTGCGCCGTTGGGCGCGCGGCTGGGCCACTTCTACCGGGGCATCGGCTTCACGGTGCTGGAGGGGTACGGCCTGACGGAGTCCTGCGCGGCGACCACCTTCAACCCCTGGAACCGGCAGAAGATCGGCTCGGTCGGGCAGCCGATGCCGGGCACGGTGGTGCGCATCGCCGACGACGGCGAGGTGCTGCTGCACGGTGAGCACCTCTTCACCGAGTACTGGAACAACGAGACGGCCACCGCGGACGCGCTGTCGGACGGCTGGTTCCACACCGGGGACGTGGGCACGCTCGACGAGGACGGCTACCTCACCATCACCGGCCGCAAGAAGGAGATCATCGTCACCGCGGGCGGCAAGAACGTCGCCCCGGCGGTGATCGAGGACCGGATCCGCGCCCATGCCCTGGTCGCCGAGTGCATGGTCGTCGGCGACGGCCGTCCCTTCGTGGGCGCGCTGATCACGGTCGACGAGGAGTTCCTGCCGAGCTGGGCGGCCGAGCACGGCAAGCCCGAGGGTGTGACGGTGGCCGAGCTGCGGGAGGACCCCGAGCTGCTGGCCGAGATCCAGCAGGCGGTGGAGGACGGCAACGCGGCGGTGTCCAAGGCGGAGTCGGTGCGCAAGTTCCGCGTCCTGGCGACGCAGTTCACCGAGGACTCCGGGCATGTGACGCCCTCGCTGAAGCTGAAGCGGAACGTGGTGGCGAAGGACTTCGCGTCCGAGATCGAGGCCATCTACCGCGGCTGACGACGGCGGGGCCCGGGGCGATGCCCCCGGGCCCGGACCGTCACAGCAACGACCTCAGGGACCGCCACGGCCCGACGTCAAGGACCGCCACAGCCCGACCTCAGGGACCGCCACAGCCCGACGTCAAGGACCGCCACAGCCCGACCTCAGGGACCGCCACAGCCCGACGTCGAGGACCGCCACAGCCCGACGCCGGGGACCGTCACGCCGCGATGTCGGGGCCCGTCACAGCAGCGACTTCAGGCGGTCGGCCAGCAGATCCCAGCGCCAGCGCTCCTCCACCCAGGCGCGGCCCCGCTCGCCCATGCGACGGCGCAGTTCGGCGTCCTCCAGCAGGGTCACGACGCGCTCGGCGCTCTGCTCGGCGGAGTCGCCCCGGACGACCCACCCGGTCTCCCCGTCCAGCACCGCGTCCGGCGCCCCGCCCGAGTCCCCGGCGACGACCGGCAGCCCGGTCGCGGACGCCTCCAGATAGACGATGCCGAGGCCCTCGACGTCCAGCCCGCCACGGCGGGTGCGGCAGGGCATGGCGAAGACGTCGCCCGCGCCGTAGTGGGCGGGCAGCTCCTCCCAGGGCACGGGGCCGGTGAACCGTACGGAGTCGGCCACGCCCTCGGTCTCCGCGAGCCGGCGCAGGTCCTTCGCGTACGGCCCGCCGCCGACGATCAGCAGCACGGCGTCCGGCACCCGCTTCAGGATCCGCGGCATGGCCCGGATCAGCGTGTCCTGCCCCTTGCGCGGCACCAGCCGGGAGACACACACCACGACGGGCCGCTCGGCGAGGCCGAGGCGGGCCCGGATCTCGTCGCCGCCCGAGCCGGGGTGGAAGGTCTTCTCGTCCACACCGGGGGGCAGTTGGACCATCCGGGCGGCGTCCCGGGGGTCGAGCGCGGCGGCGATACGGGAGCGGGTGTACTCACCCAGATAGGTGATGGTGTCCGTGGACCCGCCGATCCGCCGCAGCAGCCGCCGTGCGGCGGGTAGCTGCGCCCAGGCCGCCTCGTGGCCGTGCGTCGTGGCCACCAGTCGCCGCGCCCCCGCCGCGCGCAGCGCGGGGGCCATCAGCCCGAGCGGCGCGGCGGCGCCGAACCACACCGCGGTGCAGCCGTGCTCCCGCAGCAGCGCGGCCGCGCGGCGGGTGACCCTCGGGGTGGGCAGCAGCATGGTCGTCCGGTCCCGGACGACCTGGTACGGCTGCTCGGCGTCGAAGCGGGCGGTGGCCTCGGCGCCCTCCTGGCCGCGCTTCCAGGTGGAGGCGTAGACGACGATCCGGTCCGGGTCGAGGCGCAGCGCGATGTTGTGCAGAAACGCCTGGATGCCGCCGGGGCGGGGCGGAAAGTCGTTGGTCACGAGCAGGGTCTTGTCCATCGTGGCCGACAGTACCGGGTGCCACGGCGCACCCGCTCGGGCGTACCCGGGCCGGGGACCAGGGCGGCGCTCAGCTCGGTCGCCACCCACCCGCTGCGGCGTAACCGGGCCGGGCCTCAGCCCAGCTCGATCACCACCCGCCCGCTCCGGCGTACCCGGGCGGCCCTCAGCCCAGCTCGATCGCCACCAGCCCGCTCCGGCCCACCCGGGCCGGGACCAGGACGGCGCTCAGCCCAGCTCGATCGCCGCCCACCCGCTCCGGCCCACCCGGGCGGGGACCAGGACGGCGCTCAGCCCAGCTCGATCGCCGCCCACCCGCTCCGACCCACCCGGGCGGGGACCAGGACGGCCCTCAGCCCAGCTCGATCGCCACCCACCCGCTCCGACCCACCCGGGCCGGGACCAGGACGGCCCTCAGCCCAACTCGATCGCCACCCACCCGCTCCGACCCACCCGGGCCGGGACCAGGACGGCCCTCAGCCCAACTCGATCGCCACCCACCCGCTCCGACCCACCCGGGCCGGGACCAGGACGGCCCTCAGCCCAGCTCGGTCGCCACGTACTTCCGCCACAGCGCCGTGAACTCCGCCAGGCTCACCCCCAGCACCTTCCGCAGCGCCGACTCCACAGCCCCCGAGCGCTCGGGGGCCCGGCCCACCGCGCGGTAGAAGTCGACCAGCTTCCGCTCGCCCCACCGGTCCGCGATCAGGCGGCAGGCGAGCCAGCCCTGTTCATAGGCGCGGGAGAGGCGGTCGGGGTCGCTGCCGAAGCGGAAGTCGTCGTCGCGCGGCAGTGAGGTGGGCGGGTGCCCGGCGACGACGCCGTCGGTGAGTTCGGGGGCGACCTGGCGGGGGGTGCGGCCGGGGGTGCGGTAGCCCACCCAGTCGGCGAAGCCCTCGGAGAGCCAGAGCGGGGTGGAGGCGCTGGTGGCGGTGCGGGTGGCGACATGGGCCGTCTCATGGGTGATCACGACGCGCCGGCCGAAGTCGCCGAGGACCCGGTACGCCTCGGGGTTGACGATCACGCGGTCGGCGGGCGCCTCGTCACCGGCCCCGCCGACCTCGCCCGTGGTGACGGCGGCGATCCCGCGGTAGCCGTCCGCGGAGGCGCCGAGCAGGGCGGCCATCCGGCCCAGGGAGGCGGGGACCTCGACCACGACGCGTCCGGCCCACTCATGGGGCCAGACCCGGCCGAGGACGGGCACCGCCCGATCCGCGATGCCGGCGACCGCGCGCAGCACCCGCCGGTCCTGGCCGACGCCCAGGACGAGGCTGTGGGCGCCGCGGACGACGTCGACCGTGCCCTGGTCCCAGAGCTGTTCCGTACCGCGCTTGCCGTCCACCACGCCGTCGTCGGAGGCCACGTACCACCGCCCGTCGCGCCGGGCGAGGGTCAGGTACTGGGCGGAGACGACCGGCGCGGTGTCGTATCCCGTCAGCCGGTACCGGAGTTCGACCTGTGCGGCGAGGCTGCGGCCGCCGACCGGCGCGGGGGTGAAACCGCCGGTGCGCACCAGCCGGTAGGTCCAGGAGCGCAGCGGTACGGCGGACATCTGCCGGAACACCCGCCGCTGCTCGGCCACATACCGGGCGGAGCCGCGGTCCACGGTGTCCAGGAAGGCGTCCGCGTCCCGCTCCCGGACCGCCGCGGCCCGCTGGTCCAGCAGGCGCTGCACGGCCCGGCCGTCGCGCCCCTCGGGGTCGTCGGGCGCGGGGGCGGGGGCACAGCCGCCCAGCGCGGTCAGGGTGAACGTGCCCACCAGCGGCAGGCACAACAGCGCCCGCCATCCGCCCGATCTCCACCGACCCGCCACGTCTTAGATCGTACGAGCCCGCGCGCCGGCTTCAGACGCGAGTGATGGAAGAGATCGGCAACATGTCCACGGCGTCGTAGCGGACCCGCGCCCCTGGGTAGGGGGCGTGGATCACCTGTCCGTTGCCCGCGTACATGGCGACATGGCTGGCGTCGGAGCGGTAGACCACCAGATCGCCGGGGCGGGCCTGGGACAGCGGCACCGGCTGCCCGGCGTGCGCCTGGGCCTGTGAGGTGCGCGGAATGGCCACTCCGGCGTGGGCGTAGGCCCATTGGGTCAGCCCGGAGCAGTCGAAGGCGGTGGGACCGGCGTGGCCCCATGCGTACGGCAGCCCGAGGGCCGCCCGTGCGGCGCCGAACGCCGCGGCGGCCCGCCCCGAGAACGGCGCCGCATGCCGCCCGCCGATGCGGCCACCGGGGAGCTCACCGGGGCCGGTTCCCGTACCGGAGGACAGGGTGCCCGGCGGCAGCCCGGCGAGGGCGCCGGGCTCCCGTCCGCCCGCCCGCGAGGCGCGGTGCTGCCCATGGGTCTCCCGCTCCCTGGGCGGCAGCGCGTTCACCAGCCGCCGCGCCGTGGCCAACCGGTGCTGGACCGCCCGCTTGTGGCGGGCCACGGCCCGGCGGCTGTGCTCCAGCTTCACCAGCTTGGCCGCGGCCTCCGCGCGCTCCTGCCGCAGTGTGCGCTGGGCGCTCTGGACCACCCGTAGCCGTGCGGCCTGGCGGCTGGTGATCCGCTCCAGGGTGGCGGCCCGGTCGAGGTACTGGGCCGGGTCACCGGAGAGGAGCAGGGCGAGGCCCGGATCGATCCCGCCGGTGCGGTACTGCCCGCCCGCGAGGGCGCCGAGCGCCACCCGCATCCGGTTGACCCGCCCCTGGCCCCTGGCGACCCGGTCCTGGATCCGGTCGACCTCGCGGCGCAGGGCCTGGGTGCGCGTCTGCGCCGCGTTGTAGCGCTCGGTGGCCCGCTCCGCCTGGGCGTAGAGCGTGGCGATGCGGTCGCCGGCGGACCGGGCGGCCGGACGGCCCGCCGGGTCGTGCGGTTCGGCACCGGCCGCCACGGCGGACAGCGCGGCGGCGGAGGCCACCGCGGCCGCCGAGGCGGCGGTCCAGACGGCGGCCCGGCCGGACCCGGGTTTCGCGACGCGACGACAGAACGCCATGGGTAGCCGCACTCCCTTCCGCAGTGTCGGGCTGAGGACTGCGGGCAGACAGTAGCCGTGGGGCTAACCACGGTCCAACGGCCGTGGTGTGCGGAGAAACTGACACCCCGCCGAGTGACGCAGGTCACCGGCGGGGCGGAGGATCAGCGAGCGCGCTGGAGATTCGCCCTAAAGGATGGCTCTTGGGGCGGTTTGAGACCCGTTTTCCAGTTCCTGATCAGACCTTCCGGATCAGACCCGGACGCCGAACTGGAACGGCATGTTGTCCATCGACTCGTAGCGCACACCGGCACCGGGCTTGGGCGCGTGCAGCACCTGGCCGTTGCCCGCGTAGAGACCTATGTGGTGCAGGTCGCCGTAGAAGAGCACCAGGTCGCCCGGCTTGAGCTCACCGCGGCCGATGCGGCTGCCGGCGTTCGCCTGGTCCTGGGAGATGCGCGGGAGCTGCACCCCGGCCTGCTGGTAGGCCCAGCCGGTGAGTCCGGAGCAGTCGAAGGAGGACGGACCGGTCGCGCCCCAGACGTACGGGAGGCCGATCTTCGTCTTGGCGGCGGCGAGCGCGGCGGCGGCACGCCCCGACTCCGGCACCTCGTTGCCCAGGTCGACCCGGCTGCTGGAGCGGTTGGCACGCTCCGCGTCCTGGGCGGCCATCTTGGCCCGCTCCTTGGCGGTGAGGGTGTTGAGGAGGTTCCGGGCCTTGGACAGCTTGCCCTGGATCTCGTCCTTCTTCTTGCCGAGCGCCTTACGGGTGTCCGCCAGGTCCTGCAGCTTGGTGGACGCCTCCTCGCGCTGCTGCTTGAGGGTGCGCTGCTTGTCGGCGATCTTCCGCAGGGACTCGGCCTGCTTGCCGCTCAGCTGGCTGAGGGTGGACGCCTTCTCGAGGTAGGTGTCCGGGTCGGAGGAGAGGAGAAGCTGCACCGACGGGTCGATGCCGCCGGAGCGGTACTGGGCGGTGGCCATCGAACCCAGGCCGTTGCGCAGCTTGTTCAGGTCCTCCTGGCCGCGCGCCACCTTGTCCTGCAGATCGCCGACCTGCTTCTCCAGCTTCTGCTGCTTGTCCTTGGCGCCGTTGTACTTCTCGGTCGCCTGCTCCGCCTCTCCGTAGAGCTTGTCGACCTGCTCCTTGACGTCCTTCTTGTCCTGCTTCGGAGCGGCCTGGGCGGCCTGGGAGGTGAGAGCGACGGCGGCGGCCGCGGTCGCGGTAAGGACGGTTACCCGAGTGCGGCTCGGCTGCTTGGGTCGACGGTGGGACGCCACGAAGGCGAGCTCCTTCTTCCTCCAGCCGCCTACCGGGAGTTGGTGGGGTTGTGAAGCCCCGGCTCCGCGACAGGGCGCGGACTCGGCGGTACCTCCGCTGTCACCCCGGATGGGTGATCAACCGCGCGAAGGTTCGAGCCGACCTTAGTGACCCCGCCGTGATCCGTTCAAATCCCAACGGCAAAAAAGTCGCCCCGGAAGCGCATCTTTTACGAATGTCACACGGGCAGTGATGGTCGATCGACGCTCCGCTGACATCAGAAGTAGTGCGAGGTCGACCTCTGAAGAGAGTTCGGGCATGGAGCCACAGGAACGCGGAATCCGGGAATACGGGAATAACGGAGATACGGGCTACGACGCCTCAGGTACGGGCAAGTCGCTTCAGCAGCAGCGCGGATGCCACGGGGCGCGCTCCGGCGCGCGCCACCCCGTCGGCCACCTCGCGGTCGGTCGACACCACCACCACCGGCCGGCCCGGCGGCTCCGCGCGCACGATCTGGCGGATCAACTCGTCCGCCGTCACCCCGGGCTTGCTGAACAGCACCCGCACCCCGCGCGGCGGCGCGAGCAGCACCGGCGCGAGCAGCTCGGCCCCGTCGAAGACACAGGTCATCTCCGCGCCCGTCTGGGCCGCGAGCACCGCGAGACCGCCCAGCAGCCGCAGCCGCTGCTTCTCCAACGGCATCGTGGGATAGCCGGTCTTGGTGACGTTGTAGCCGTCCACCACCAGATGCGCCTGCGGCAGCGCGAGCAACTGGTCCAGCAGGGCCGGGTCCATCTCCGACAGCGCCCTGGTCGCTATGTCCTTCGGCGTCATCTTCCCCGGCTCCACGGCGTCCACCGTGTCCGCCGGGCGCACCGACGCGGGCGGCAGGGCCAGTTCGCGCCGCAGCCCCTGCGCCGCGTCCAGCACCGTGTCCAG
The DNA here is from genome assembly GCF_000147815.2 of Streptomyces violaceusniger Tu 4113. NCBI lineage: Bacteria > Bacillati > Actinomycetota > Actinomycetes > Kitasatosporales > Streptomycetaceae > Streptomyces > Streptomyces violaceusniger. The sequence continues at coordinate 8,257,738 of NC_015957.1, forward strand.
CAGCAGCCGCAGCCGCATGTCCTCCACGCTGCGCCCCTCGCGCACCGCCCGCCGGCTGGCCTCCAGCGCCGACTCCGCCTCCGCGAGCCGGGCCCGCAGCCGCCGCGCCTCGCTGTCCGCGGTGGCCTGACGGGCCGCCGCCTCCGCCCGTACGGACTCCAGCTCCGCCTCGGCCTTGCGCACCGCGGCCGCGCCCCGCCGCACATCGCTCTGCGCGCTGCGCAGCTTGCGCTGCAGCCCGTCGTTCTCCTTACGGGCGGCCTCCAACTCGCTGCGCGTCCGCTCCGTCTCATGCCGGGTGGCCGCCTTGGCCTCGGCGAGTTCGTCGCGCAGCCGCTGCAGCTCGCGCGCCGCCTCCTCACCGGCCCGCTCGGCGGAGGCCCGCTGGGCCTCCTCGCCCGCCGCCTCGACCAGCTTGACCCAGCCCACCGGCCGCAGCACATACGCCACCGCCGCCACATCCACCGGATCGGCCGCGGCGGGCGGCGATCCGCCCTCGATGGCCTCGGCCAGCTCCCGCTGGGTCTCCCGCAGCCGCCCCGCGATCCGCTGCCGGAAGACGGGGTCGCTCTCCACCGCGGCGGCCATCGCGTTGCCCGCGAACTTGGCGCGGCGGGTCGGGGTGAAGCGGGCGTACTGCCGAAGCTGGGTGGGCAGCTCGGTGACCGTCAGGCCGCCGAAGGCGTCCGCGACCAGCGCCACCACCCGCCGCCGCACCCCTTCCGGCAGCGGGCGGTCCAGCGCCTCGGTGACGCCCTCGGCGTCACCGGCCGCCCCGGGGTCACCGGTCCGCTCCACCACCTGTCATCGCTCCGTTCTCAGGCGCTCAGGCCGGTGCTCGGACGGTCCACGAGTTCTACCTGGTCGACCGCGTTGCACCAACGACAGCGCACTGACTCAATGGTCTCACTGAGCACCTCGCGTTCCTCGACACTGGGTTCCCCGGCCAAGTCGAGATGCACATACTCCACGGCTCTGGTCGAGCGGGTCACATCGAACCGGGTGAGATTGCCGCACAGTGTGCAACGCCAGCGGGTCTGGTCGGTCGGCAGGGGCACGGCCATGATTGCGGGGTCCTCGCTTCTCGGCTCGTCGGCGGCGTCCTGTAACCCTACGGCCTGAGCCTTGCCCCGCGCCGGGCCCGTCCCGCCCGCGTCCCGGGCGAGAGCGCGGCGAGGCGCTCTGTGGAGGTTGCGCCCGGTACGGAATGATCTGACCATGATCGAGACGTCGTCGGGGCGCGACCGCCCCTGGATGGCGGGGCACGGCCGCCCGTGGGTGACATACGGCCTGATCGTGAGCTGCTGCCTGCTCTTCGTCATCGGACCGGCCTCGGGGCTCAACCCCGGCTATGGCACGGGCGGGCGGCTGGTGGAGGCCCAGTCCACGTACTTCGAGCGCTGGGGAGTGGTGCCCAGCGCCCTGTGGAGCGGCGCCCCGGATCAGCCGCTCGCCCCGCTGACCGCGCTGTTCGTGCACGGGAACTGGCTGCATCTGCTCGGCAACATGCTGTTTCTCTACGTCTTCGGGGCGATGACCGAGGAGCGGATGGGACGAGTCCAGTTCGCCGTCTTCTACCTCGTCACGGGCTATCTGGCGCTGCTCGGCTACGCCGCCGCGCACGCCGACTCCGCCCAGACCCTGGTGGGCGCCTCCGGGTCCATTTCCGGGGTACTCGGCGCCTTCCTGTGGCTGTTTCCCCGGGCCCGGGTGACCAGTCTCTTTCCGTTTCTGTTCTTTCTGCCGCTGCGCTTTCCGGCCTGGGCGGTGCTGATCTTCTGGGTGGCCCTCCAGTGGCTGGCCGCCCGGCAGGCCGACGACCGCCCCGGCGTCGCCTATCTCGCCCATCTCGTGGGCTTCACGCTCGGCTTTCTCTACGCGTGGGGGCGGTTCGGGCGGAGGGCTAGAGTGGGCGGCGCAGCCAGGGCCAGTGAGGGAGAAAGCCAGCCGTGATCACTTCGATCGTGCTCATCAAGACCAGCGTGGACCGGATTCCGGAGACCGCCGAGAAGATCGCCGCGCTGGAGAACGTGAGCGAGGTCTACTCGGTCACCGGCGCGCACGATCTGATCGCGATGGTGCGGGTGGCCCGGCACGACGACCTCGCGGACATCATCACCGGCCAGATCAGCAAGCTGCCGGGGGTGGCCTCCACCGAGACGCACATCGCCTTCCGGACGTACTCCCAGCACGACCTCGAGGCGGCGTTCGCCATCGGCCTGGACGGCTAGCGCCACCCCCTCCCAGCGCCCCGGGCCCCGGCATCCCCCGGGCCCAGCGGCTCCCTCAGCCCCGGCACCCCGGGCCCAGCGGCTCCCTCAGCCGCGCCGCCCCCGGGCCCAGGGGCTCAGCCGCGGTCCGGGACGCAGCGGCCGTCCTCGGTGCGGTAGCTCCACCGGGCACCCTCGCGCACCAGCTCCTTCACGGCGCCGACGAACCGCTCCACATGCTCGTCCGGGGTGCCCGCCCCGAAGCTGACCCGGATCGCGTTCAGCGAGCGCTCCCCCGGCGCGGCCTCGGGCGCACCGCATTCGCCCGGCTCGTCGGGCTCGCTGTCCAGCAGGGTGCGGACCAGCGGATGCGCGCAGAAAAGCCCGTCCCGTACGCCGATGCCGTACTCCGCGGAGAGCGCCGCCGCGAAGTGGGAACTGTTCCAGCCCTCCACCACGAACGACAGCACGCCGACCCGGGGGGCGTCGTCGCCGAACAGCGAGAGCACCCGCACCTCGGGCACCTCGGCCAGCCCCGCCCGCACCTTCTCGATCAGCTCCCGCTCACGGGCGACCAGGCCCTCGAAACCGGCCTCGGTCAGCGCCCTGCACGCCGACGCGATCGCGTAGACGCCGATGACGTTCGGCGAGCCCGCCTCGTGCCGGGCGGCGGTGGTGTGCCACTCGACGTCGACACCGCCGTCGTCCCTGCGCGTCACCTTACGGCTGGCGCCACCGCCCGCCAGATACGGCCGGGCCGCCCGCAGCCAGTCCGCGCGCCCGGCCAGCACACCGGCGCCGAAGGGGGCGTACAGCTTGTGCCCGGAGAAGGCCACCCAGTCGACGTCGGCCGCCGCGATGTCCACGGGGTGGTGCGGGGCGAGCTGCGCGGCGTCCAGGACGATACGGGCGCCGTGGGCGTGCGCGGCCGCGGCCAGCTCCCGCACCGGCCACAGCTCACCGGTCACATTGGACGCGCCGGTCACGCAGACCAGCGCCGGGCCCTCGGCGCGCCCCGCGAGCGCCTTCTCCAGCGTCTCCACCGCCTGCCGCGGGGAGCGCGGGGCGCTGAGGTAGCGGACGGTGACGTCCTCCCGCTGCTCCCACGGCAGCAGCGAGGCGTGGTGCTCGGTCTCGAAGACGAAGACCTCGGTGCCCCGCGGCGCCACGGCGGCCAGGAGGTTGAGCGAATCGGTGGTGGAGCGGGTGAAGACGACCTGGTCGTCCTCGCGGCAGCCGAGGAAGGCGGCGACGTCCTTACGGCTGTTCTCGAAGAGGTCGGTGGAGAGCTGCGAGAGGTAGCCCGCCCCGCGGTGCACGCTGCCGTAGTAGGGCGCGTAGGCGGCGATGTCGTCCCAGACCCGCCGCAGCGCGGGGGCGCTGGCGGCGTAGTCGAGCGCCGCGTAGGTCACCTCGCCCCCGGTGACCAGGGGCACCAGGACATCGCCGCCCAGCACGGGCAGCGGCTCACAGGCGGCGACGGACGAAGCGGCGGAGGCGGCGGAAGCGATGACAGAAGGGCGCGCGGACATGGCGAAGTCTCCCGGGGGTCGAAGGCGTGAGAATGCGTGACGCGCACAAAGACGGCGGTGAGCCGGCCGTCAGGGCGCGGAAAGTCGCTCGACGCACGGCCACACCGCACGGAGCACAGGGGGAAACGGGCCGCTCGGCCCTAGCGCATTCGCTGCATCACGGAAGAACTCCCTCGACCACCAGGACCCCTAGTGCGAGGGGTCCGCGCTTGCCGCCGGCCTCGCTGCCTGGCGGCCTGGTCATCACCCGGGGCACCCCGCCACGGACGGAGGGTTGCCGGACAGCGGGCCGGGGCCGTAGTCGCTGTCACTCGTGACCTGGTCAGGAGTATGCCATGCCATACGGCAGCGCCCATGCCCTGTCCGCATCCCGGACAGGGCACGGACGGAACATGGGCACCGTAAGGGCAACGCCCAACCGTAAGGGCAACGCCTAGGCGTGGGTGGCCCGTACCCACCGCTCCAGGACGTCGCGCGCCGCGCCCGAGTCGATCGACTCGGCGGCCCGCGCGACACCCGCCGCGATCCGCTCCGCCAGGGGCTTGTCCCCCGGCTCCGGCTCGAGCGCCACCAGCGCCGACGCCGAGTTCAGCAGCACCGCGTCCCGCACCGGGCCCCGCTCGCCCGCCAGCAGCCGGCGGGCCACATCGGCGTTGTACGAGGCATCCGCGCCGCGCAGGGCCTCCATGGGGGCCCGCTCGATGCCCACGTCCCGGGGGTCGAGGGTCTCCTGGCGCACGGCGCCGCCCCGGACCTCCCACACCTGGGAGGTCGTGGTCACGGTGAGCTCGTCCAGCCCGTCGTCGCCGCGGACGACCAGCGCGGAGGAGCCCCGCTCGGCCAGCACCCCGGCGATGATGGGCGCCATCCGGGCATCGGCGACCCCGGTCGCCTGGCACTTCACCCGCGCCGGGTTGGTCAGCGGGCCGAGCAGGTTGAACGGGGTGGCGACGCCCAGCTCGCGGCGGGCCGAGGCGACATGCCGCAGCGACGGGTGGAACTTCACCGCGAAGCAGAAGGTGATCCCCGCCTCCTCCGCGACCTCGACCACCCGCTCCGGGGTGATGTCCAGGTTGACGCCGAGCTTCTCCAGTACGTCGGAGGCGCCGCTGGCGGAGGACGAGGCGCGGTTGCCGTGCTTGACGACCCGCGCGCCGGTACCGGCGACGACCAGCGCGGACATGGTGGAGATATTGACGGTCCTGGCGCGGTCGCCGCCGGTGCCGACGATGTCCACGGTCGCCCCGGGCACCTCGATCACCTTGGCGTGCTCGTACATGGCCCGCACCAGACCGGCCACCTCGGAGACCGTCTCGCCCTTGGCGCGCAGCGCGATCGCGAAACCGGCGATCTGCGCGTCGGTGGCCTCGCCCCGCATGATCCGGTCCATGGCCCAGGCGGTGTCGTCGGCATCGAGGTCCAGGCCGGCGATGAGCGAGCTCAGTACGTCCGGCCAGGTGCGGGCCGTCGCGGTGCTGTCGCCTCCGGCGGGGGTCACAACGTCCATGGTCCGCTCCTGGATCCGTGGGGGTGGGCAGGGAAGGGGCCGCGCACGTCAGCGGCCCGCGGCCCGCGGCCAGCCTATCGGCAGCACGACCAGGGCCCCGGCCGGACCGTGTGGTCCGGGCCGGGGCCCTGGTCTGTGGCGTCAGAGACGTGCGAGAGCGGTACGGCGGAGATCAGTGGTGGCCGTGGCCGCTGGTGATCTCGTGGTACTCCTCGCGGGTCGGCTTCGGAATGACGTTGTCCTCGCCGTAGTAGCCCTTGGAGAGCTTCGAACGGACCCGCTGCGCGGGCGTCACCTTCCGCTTGACCCCGTTCTCGTCGGTCTCGGGGCCGATCTCGTAGGGCTCGGGCTGCTCGTGCTGGGTCAGCACATGCAACTGCTCCTGCGCGAGCGGCTCGTGGACCTCGACGAACTCACCGTGCGGCAGCCGCTTGATGATGCCGGTCTCGCGGCCGTGCAGCACCTTGTCGCGGTCGCGCCGCTGGAGGCCGAGGCAGATCCGCTTGGTGGCGATGAACGCCAGGACCGGGCCGGCGAAGAAGCCGATCCGCACGAACCACGTGATCGAGTTGATCGACAGGTGGAAGTGGGTGGCCCACAGGTCGTTACCGCCACCGATCAGCATCACGAAGTACGCGGTCAGCCAGGCGACACCGAAGGCCGTACGGGTCGGGGCGTTGCGCGGGCGGTCCAGGATGTGGTGCTCACGCTTGTCGCCGGTGATCCAGGTCTCGATGAACGGGTAGAGCCCGATCGCGAAGAGGACCAGCGGGAAGAGCACGATCGGGATGAACACGCCCAGGACGAGCGTATGACCCCAGGCGGTGATCTCCCAGCCGGGCATCACGCGGACCAGACCCTCGGCGAAGCCCATGTACCAGTCGGGCTGGGCGCCGGTGGACACCTGGTCGGGCCGGTAGGGACCGATGGTCCAGACCGGGTTGATGGTCGCGACCGCGGAGAGGACCGCGATCACACCGAAGACCAGGAAGAAGAAGCCGCCCGCCTTGGCCATGTAGACCGGCAGCAGGGGCATGCCGACGACGTTCTTCTCGGTCTTTCCGGCCCCGGGGTACTGCGTGTGCTTGTGGTAGAAGACCAGGATCAGGTGCGCCACCAGCAGGCCGAGCATGATGCCCGGCAACAGCAGGACGTGGACCGGGTAGAGCCTCGGGATGAGGTCCATCCCGGGGAACTCGCCGCCGAAGATGAACATCGAGATGTAGGTGCCGACCACCGGGATCGACAGGAACACACCCTCGATGAACCGCAGACCGGTGCCGGAGAGCAGGTCGTCGGGGAGCGAGTAGCCGGTGAAGCCGGTCAGCATGCCGAGGAAGAACAGCAGGAAGCCGAAGAGCCAGTTGATCTCACGCGGCTTGCGGAACGCACCGGTGAAGAACACGCGCATCATGTGCGTGAACATGCCGCACAGGAAGACCAGCGCGGCCCAGTGGTGGATCTGCCGGATCAGCAGACCGCCCCGCACCTCGAAGCTGATGTCGAGCGTCGAGGCGAACGCCTCGGACATCTTGACGCCCTGCATCGGGACGTACGGGCCGTGGTACGTGACCTCTTCCATGCTGGGGTGGAAGAACAGCGTCAGGTACACACCCGTGAGGATGATGATGATGAAGCTGTAGAGGCAGACCTCGCCCAGCATGAAGGACCAGTGGTCCGGGAAGATCTTGCGCATATTGGCCTTGGCCAGGCCGTAGATGCCCAGCCGGCCATCGGCCCAGTCGGCGACCCGCTCGCCCGCGGGCGCTTTGCCGCGGCGCTGCTGCGCACCGCTGTCGCTTGTAGTACTCATCCGCGCTCCCAGTAAGCAGGACCGACGGGCTCCGGGAAGTCGCCCATGGCTTCGAGGTACCCCTGGTCGTTGGCCCGGATCCGTAGCTGCGGCAGCGCGTGACCGGCCGGACCGAAGATCACTCGGCCACCGTCGGAGAGGTCGAAGGTCGACTGGTGGCAGGGGCACAGGACGTGGTGCGTCTGCTGCTCATAGAGGTTGATCGGGCAGCCGACGTGGGTGCAGATCTTGGAGAACGCGACGATGCCCTCGTGCGACCAGTCGAGCTCGTGCTTGTCCTTGATGTTCTCCGGCTGCAGCCGGACCAGCATCAGGGCCGCCTTGGCGATCTCCGTCTGGAAGTCGTGCTGGTCCTCGCTCATGCCCTCGGGCATGGCGAAGGTGAGCGAACCGACGGTGATGTCCTCGGGGCGCAGCGGCTGCATGGTGTTGTAGTTCATCAGCCGCTTGCCCTTGGCCCACTTGGTGTGCCGCAGCTTGGTGCCCGGCAGCGGACCGAGGTCGCGCAGCAGCACGACGCCGGAGAGCGGCACCAGCGCGAGCGCGCCGAAGAGGGTGTTGCGGGCCAGCTTGCGCCGGCCGAAGCCGGACTCCTTGGCGCCGGCCGCGAAATCCTCGAGGACCTTGGCCTTCACCTCGGGGCTGGCCTCGATGGGGTGCCGCTCGTCGGCGATCTCCTCATCGGACATCAGGGTGCGGGCCCAGTGGACCGCGCCCGCGCCGATGGCGAACAGCGCGATGCCGAGCGTCACACCGAGCGCGAAGTTGAGCGCGCTGATGTGCCCGATCGGGAAGACGTAGATGTACTTGTCGACCGGCAGCGCCACATACGCGGCGATGAAGGCGATCGTGGCCACCATCGAGACCGTGAAGAGCAGGGCGACGGTGCGCTCGGAGCGCCGCGCGGCCCGCTCGTCGATGTCCTGCACACGGTGCTCGTGCGGGGGCAGCCCCGGGTCGGCGAACGGGTCCTCGACCGGCCTTACGGCGCTCTCGGCCCCTCGCTCTTCCGGCAGCTTGTCTTCTGCTTCTGAAATCTCGTGGCTACTCATGACTTCTTGGCCTTTGCGGTCCGGGCGGCGACCCAGATGGTGAGGACGATCATCGCGCCCATGCCGAAGACCCAGCCGAACAGACCCTCGCTCACCGGGCCGAGCCCGCCGAGCTCGAGGCCACCGGGGGTCTTGCTCTTGTCGCTGTTGACCGTGTCGAGGTAGGCGATGATGTCCTGCTTGTTCTTCGCCGGCATCACGGTGTCGGGGAAGTTCGGCATGTTCTGCGGGCCGGTCTGCATGGCCTCGTAGAGATGCTTGGCGCTGACCCCGTCGAGGCCCGGTGCGTACTTGCCGTTGGTCAGGGCACCACCCTTGCCGGCGAAGTTGTGGCACTGCGCGCAGTTCGTACGGAAGAGCTCCCCGCCCTTCGCCACGTCCGCGCCGTCCGGGCTGTACTCGCTCTTGGCGGGCGTCACCGGACCCGCACCGAGCGAGGCGATGTAGGCGGCGAGCTGCTCGATATCGGCGTCCGAGTAGATCTTCTTCTTCTTCGGCACCTGGGCGCCCGGCTGCTGCGCGGGCATACGGCCGGTGCCGACCTGGAAGTCCACGGCGGCGGAGCCGACGCCGACCAGGCTCGGGCCGTCAGAGGTCCCCTGACCGCCCGTGCCATGGCAGCTTGCGCAGCCGACGGCATAGAGCTTCTTGCCCTCCTCGATGGCGAGGGACTGGGCGGAGCTGTCGTCGGCCTTCGCCTCGCTCGGCGAAAACGCGGCGTACAGCCCCCCAGTGACCGCCAGCGCGAAGAGTAGGACGACGAGCGCAGCCAGCGGATGGCGCCGTCGTGCGGAGAGCTTTTTCACGGATTACCCCGGTGTCAGGATCTTCTGCGTCGATGCTGTTAAGGACGTGGTTCCGGTGCGGTGACCGGCTTACTTGATCATGTAGATCGTGGCGAAGAGGCCGATCCAGACGACATCGACGAAGTGCCAGTAGTAGGACACGACGATGGCCGCCGTCGCCTGCTGGTGGGTGAACCTCTTGGCCGCGTACGTCCTGCCCAGGACAAACAGGAAGGCGAACAGGCCGCCCGTCACATGCATGCCGTGGAAGCCGGTGGTCAGGTAGAACACCGAGCCGTACGGGTCGGAGGAGAGCGAGAGCCCATCCTTCTTGACCAGCTCGGTGTATTCGAAGATCTGACCGCCGATGAAGATCGCGCCCATGATGAAGGTGATCACGAACCAGGTGCGCAGCTTCTTCACGTCGCCGCGCTCGGCGGCGAAGACGCCGAGCTGGCAGGTGAGGGAGGAGAGCACCAGGATCGTGGTGTTGGTCGCGGAGAACGGGAAGTTCAGCGAGGACGCCATTTCCTTCCAGTGCTCGGCTCCGGTCACCGATCGCAGGGTGAAGTACATCGCGAAGAGGGCCGCGAAGAACATCAGCTCGGAACTCAGCCAGATGATGGTTCCGACGCTGGTGAGGTTCGGCCGGTTGACCGACGGGTGCGCGTGCCCGGTTTCTACTGCTGTTGCTGTCGCCACGACCGACATTATGTCGGTCGCTTATCCAGCACTCACTCCCGGGGGTCCCGTTCGGAGTGTCAAGGACCGTGGCGAGGGCATCGACCCTGCTCGTCGGGGTTGTTCGGGACAGTCCCCCGAAGGAGGGAGAGATCCGTACGCCCCCTCCTCCGGACGGCTGTACGGGAGTAGCATCCGCCACAGGAGCCCGGCAGATCACTTACTTCGCCCGGAGGTCATGATGCGGCCGATCGCAACGGTGCTGGTCTACAGCGATGACGCGAGCACCCGCGAACAGGTGCGCCTCGCGGCCGGCCGGCGGCCCGCCGCCGATGTGCCACCGGTGGAATTTCTGGAGTGCGCCACCCTCCCGGCCGTTCTCTCGGCGCTGGAGGAGGGCGGCATCGACGCCTGTGTGCTGGACGGTGAGACGGCGCCCGCGGGCGGGATGGGCGTCTGCCGGCAGATCAAGGACGAGATCTTCCAGTGCCCGCCGGTACTGCTGCTCATCGGCCGCCCGCAGGACGCCTGGCTGGCCACCTGGAGCCGCGCGGAGGCCGCGGTCACGCATCCGGTGGACCCGGTGGCCCTGGCGGACGCGCTGGCCGGGCTGCTCCGCAGGCGGCTCTCCGTGGGCGCCTGACCTCACCGTCCGCACCCCTGCTCAGACCTGGGGACGGAGCCGGGCGGAGTCGGCGGGCGTGGCGTCGGACCGGCCGCCGGAGACGGCGCTGCCCTTGCGCCAGTCCGCCCAGGCCATGTTCCAGTCGCCGTACCCGTTGCTGAACGTGGCCATGTCGTCTCCGTTGCTGTGGACGACCTGGACGATGTCACCCAGGCGCACGGTGTTGTAGAACCACTGGGCGTTCGCCGTACTCATGCCCGTGCAGCCGTGGCTGACGTTGGCGTAGCCCTGCGAACCGGTGGACCAGGGCGCGGCATGGACGTATTCACCGCTCTTTGTCACCCGGGCGGCCCAGTAGACCATCAGGTCGTAGGAGCCGGCGCCGAGCCCGATGCTGGCGCCCGTCATCCGTACGGCGGATTCCTTGGCCAGGACGACCTTGATGCCGTTCCGGGTGTCGAATCCGGGCATACCGGTGGTGATCGGGATGGTCCGGATCGGCACCCCGTTCCGCTTCACCGTCATCTGGTGGGTGCCGGAGTCGGTGAGGGCCTCCAGGCGGTCGCCGGTGGTCACCCGCAGCGACTTGGCATCGCCGCCGTAGAGCCCGCCGCCGATCCTGATGCCCTTGAGGTTGGAGTGCGCCGTGATGGAGGCGTGGGCGGGCCAGTACTCCTGCGGGCGGTAGTGCAGGTTGCGGCTGTCCACCCAGTGCCAGACGCCCTCCACCGCGGGCCGTGAGTCCACCTTCAGGGCGCGCTCGATCACGGCGCGGGCCGAGGGGTCCTTGACGGGCCGGCTCAGCTTGGCCGTGACGGGCTGCCCCACCCCGTACTCCCCCGCCTTGGGGCCGAAGGTGACCTTCAGCAGCCGACGGGCGGAACTGGTGGTGAAGTCGACGGTACGGCGGCCAGGAGCGCCGTTGGAGTCCTCCGTGGACACCTTCAGCGTGTAGTGGGCGCCGGCGGCCAGCGGCACGGTGCTGCGCCAGTGCTTGCCGTCGTCGGCCAGCTCGCCGCGGACGTAGCGGCCCGCGGCGTCGGTGGCCGTGACATCCGTGATCCGGCTGTCGTCGCCCTTGGCGGTGACTTCGAGCGGCTTGTCCGGATCGGCCTTGCGGCCGTCGCCGTCACCGCTGAACGAGATCTGGTCGGCGGCGTCGTACGGCTTGGCGGACAGGGGGTCGGGAGATCCCGCGCATCCGCTCACACCCGCTATCAGCGGCGCCACCAGCAGGGCGCAGGTCAGCACCGCCCGGCTTCGGAGTGATCGAGGTGTGTGGCTCATGGACTCAACGTAAGAACGGCGTCCGTGAACGGCGCGCGGAGTGAGGCAGCAGGGTGAACCGGCGGCCCACCGGGACCATGGCCCGGCGCCCGGCCGGCAACACCGAGCGGGGCCCGGACACCTGGGGAGGTGTCCGGGCCCCGCTCGTTTCGCCGGTCGCGTCGGCCGACTGGCCGGTTACTGGTTGGCGTTCTCGCCGCGGTAGTACTCGAAGACCCAGCCGAAGAGACCGATCATGACGATCGGGGCCGAGAAGAAGAGCAGCCACCAGCCGAAGATCACGCCCAGGAAGGCCAGGGCACCACCGACGGCCAGGGAGAGCGGCTGCCAGCTATGCGGGGAGAAGAATCCCAGCTCACCGGCGTCGTCCGCGACATCCGCGTCCTTGTTGTCCTGCGCCCCGACGTCCACCCGGCGCGCCGTGAAGGCCAGGTAGAAGCCGATCATGATGCTCAGCCCGAAGGCCAGGAAGAGCGCGGTGGTACCGGCCGGCTCCTTCGACCACACGCCATAGACGATCGCCATGACGAGGACGAAGACGGCCAGCCAGATGAACATCCGGCCTTGGACCTTCACTTGCCGGCCTCCTTACCACCCGCGAGGGCCTTGTCCTCGTCGGGCGCACCGTGGTTCTGGAGCTGGTCGAGCGCCGCGATCTCCGGGTGGTGCAGGTCGAACGCCGGGGATTCGGAGCGGATCCGCGGCAGGGTGAGGAAGTTGTGCCGCGGCGGCGGGCAGGAGGTCGCCCACTCCAGCGAACGTCCGTAGCCCCAGGGGTCGTCGACCTCGACCTTCTTGCCGTACTTGGCGGTCTTCCAGACGTTGTAGAGGAACGGCAGGATCGACAGGCCCAGCAGGAAGGAGCTGATGGTCGAGATGGTGTTCAGCGTGGTGATGCCGTCGGCCGCCAGGTAGTCGGCGTACCGGCGGGGCATGCCCTCGGCGCCCAGCCAGTGCTGCACCAGGAACGTGCCGTGGAAGCCCACGAACAGCGTCCAGAAGGTGATCTTGCCGAGCCGCTCGTCCAGCATCTTGCCGGTGAACTTGGGCCACCAGAAGTGGAATCCGGCGAACATCGCGAAGACCACGGTGCCGAACACCACGTAGTGGAAGTGGGCCACCACGAAGTACGAGTCGGAGACGTGGAAGTCCATCGGCGGCGACGCCAGGATCACACCGGTCAGACCACCGAAGGTGAAGGTGATCAGGAAGCCGATCGCCCAGAGCATCGGGGTCTCGAAGCTCAGCGACCCCTTCCACATCGTGCCGATCCAGTTGAAGAACTTGATACCGGTCGGCACCGCGATGAGGAACGTCATGAACGAGAAGAACGGCAACAACACTCCGCCGGTGACATACATGTGGTGCGCCCACACCGTCACCGAGAGACCGGCGATCGAAATCGTCGCGGCGATCAGGGAGATGTAACCGAACATCGGCTTCCGGGAGAAGACCGGAATGACCTCGGAAATGATGCCGAAGAACGGCAACGCGATGATGTACACCTCTGGATGGCCGAAGAACCAGAAGAGGTGTTGCCAGAGCAACGCGCCGCCATTGGCCGCGTCGAAGACATGTGCCCCGAATTTTCGGTCCGCCTCCAGGGCGAACAGCGCGGCGGCCAGCACCGGGAAGGCGAGCAGCACCAGCACCGCGGTCAGCAGCACGTTCCAGGTGAAGATCGGCATGCGGAACATCGTCATGCCCGGAGCGCGCATGCAGATGATCGTGGTGATGAAGTTGACCGCACCGAGGATCGTGCCGAAGCCGGAGAGGGCCAGACCCATGATCCACATGTCCGCGCCGACACCCGGCGAACGGACCGCGTCCGACAGCGGGGAGTAGGCGAACCAGCCGAAGTCGGCCGCGCCCTGCGGGGTCAGGAACCCGCCCACCGCGATCAGCGAGCCGAAGAGATACAGCCAGTACGCGAACATGTTCAGCCGCGGGAACGCCACATCGGGCGCACCGATCTGCAGCGGCATGATCCAGTTCGTGAAGCCCGCGAACAGCGGGGTGGCGAACATCAGCAGCATGATCGTGCCATGCATGGTGAACGCCTGGTTGAACTGCTCGTTCGACATGATCTGCGTGCCCGGACGGGCCAGCTCGGCGCGCATGAGGAGCGCCATCAGGCCGCCGATGCAGAAGAACGCGAACGACGTGACGAGGTAGAGCGTGCCGATCGTCTTGTGGTCGGTGGTGGTCAGCCACTTGACGACGACATTGCCCGGCTGCTTCCGACGCACCGGAATCTCCCGCTCTTGCGAAGCGGTCGTACCGGCACCCTGGGGTTCGTTGAGGATGCTCACTGGATCTTGGTCTCCGCGTTCTTGGCGGCGTCCGTCTGCTCAATGCCCGCCGGGATGTAGCCGGTCTGGCCCTTCTTCGCCAGGTCCTTGAGGTGCTGCTGGTAGCGCTCCGGCGACACGACCTTGACGTTGAAGAGCATCCGGGAGTGGTCGACGCCGCACAGCTCGGCGCACTTGCCCCTGAAGGTGCCCTCGCGGTTCGGGGTGACCTCGAAACGGTTGGTGTGACCCGGGATGACGTCCATCTTCATCAGGAAGGGGATCACCCAGAACGAGTGGATGACATCGCGGGAGGTCAGGATGAACTGGACCGACTCGCCCTTCGGCAGCCACAGGGTCGGACCCGGGTTGCCGGTCTGCGGGTTCCGCTCACCGGGGGTGCCGGCGTCGTAGACCCCCTCGGCGCCCTTGGGGACGGCGTTGAGCATGCGCTGGGGGATCGAGGAGATCTCCTTGGCTTCCTGCTTCGGACTGGCGGTGCTCCCGTCCACGTTCTCCATGTAGTTGAAGCCCCAGCTCCACTGATAGCCCACCACGTTGACCACGTGGTCGGGCTTCTTGGAGGTCTTGAGGAGCGCGTTCTCATCGCGTGCGGTGAAGTAGAACAACACCGAGACGATGATGATCGGGACCACGGTGTACAGCGCCTCGATCGGCATGTTGTACCGGGTCTGCGCGGGAACCTCGATCTTGGTCCTGCTGCGACGGTGGAAGATAACCGCCCAGATGATCAGGCCCCAGACCAGGACGCCCGTGGCGAGCGCTGCCGCCCACGAGCCCTGCCACAGGGAGAGGATCCGCGGCGCCTCCTCCGTGACGGGGGTAGGCATTCCAAGGCGGGGGAAGTCCTTTGATGTGCAACCGGTGGCGGTCACCAGGACCAAGCCCGCGGCCAGCGCCTGCAGCAGCTTCCGCCGCACCGGGCGCCGCGACGAGCGGTCGGAGCCGTTGGGACTCACGTAGCGCCTTCCCGAGAGTCTCGCCCGCGCGGTCGGCCGCGGCCGTCTTCTGGTCGGTCGCCGGCCCAGTGCGGGCAGGGGTTTGGATGTTTATGCGGACCAAACCCTACTGGACGCCATTTGGGGTCGCGCGGGGAGGGTGCCCAACGCGCCGGGGCGCTCCACGAAGGGGTGGAATCCCGGGCTCCGGCCGCGTTTTCCGGGCCGGTCCCACCCCGGCCACGGGCCCGGCCACGGGCCCGGCCACGGGCCCGGCCACGGGCCCGGCCACGGGCCCGGCCACGGGCCCGGCCACGGGCCCGGCCACCGCCGGGTGCGACCCCTGCCCCGGCCCCGGCATCGGCCCCGGTACGGCCCTCGACTCCGGCCCCGGCATCGGCCCCGGTACGACCCCGGCTCCGGCCCCGGCGCGGGCCCGGCTGCCGCCAAGTGCAACCCCTGCCCCCGCCCCGGCAACGGCCCCGGTACGACCCTCGCCCCCCGCCCCGGCATCGGCCCCGGTACGACCCCGGCTCCGGCCCCGGCGTCGGCGTCGGCCTCGGTGCGACCCCGGCCCCGGCATCGGCCCGGCACGGCCCTCGGCCCCCGCCCCGGCATCGGCCCCGGTACGACCTCGGCCCCGGCGTCGGCGTCGGCCTCGGTGCGACCCCGGCTCCCGCCCCGGCGCGGACCTGGCTCCGTTCACGGTGCGGCCCCGCTCCGGTCGCGGTGCAGCCCCGGCTCAGGTCCCGGCGTGGCCCCCGCTCCGACCCCGGCACGACCTCGCCTCCGGTCGCGGTGCGGACCCCGCTCCGGTCGCGGTGCGGACCTGGCTCCGGTCACGGTGCGGCCCCGCTCCGGTCGCGGTGCAGCCTCGCCTCAGGACCTGGCGTGGCCCCCGCTCCGACTCCGGCACGACCTCGCCTCCGGCCGCGGTGCGGCCCCCGCTCCGGTCGCGGTGTGGACCTGGCTCCGGTACCTGCACGTTCCCGGCTGCGGCGCCGGAGGTGCCCCTCGCGGGCCGTGCCCGTCCGTTTGCCTGCCCCGGCGACTAGCGTTCCGCATGTGCCCTACTTCGACACGGCCTCGTCCGCTCCCCTGCACCCCGTCGCCCGGCAGGCGCTCCTCGCCGCACTCGACGAGGGGTGGGCCGACCCCTCGCGCCTCTATCGGGAGGGGCGGCGGGCCCGGCTGCTGCTGGACGCCGCGCGGGAGGCGGCGGCCGAGGCCGTCGGGTGTCGCCCGGACGAGCTCGTCTTCACTCCTTCGGGGACACGCGCGGTGTACGACGGTATCGCGGGGGCGCTCGCGGGCCGGCGGCGCGCGGGCCGCCATCTGGTCGTCTCCGCCGTGGAGCACTCCTCGGTGCTGCACGCGGCGGCCGCGCATGAGCCGGACGGCTGCACGGTCACCGAGGTCCCGGTGGACCGTACGGGGCGGGTCGCGCCCGGTGCGTACGCGGCGGCCCTGCGGGAGGCCCCGGGCGGGGTGGCGCTGGCCTGTCTGCAGTCCGCCAACCATGAGGTCGGCACCCTGCAGCCGGTGGCCGAGGCGGGCGAGGAGTGCGCGGCGGCGGGCGTACCGCTGCTGGTGGACGCGGCGCAGTCGCTCGGCTGGGGCCCTACGGAGGGCAATTGGTCGCTCTTGACGGCAAGTGCCCACAAATGGGGCGGTCCTGCGGGGGTGGGGCTGCTCGCGGTGCGCAAGGGGGTGCGCTTCCGTACGGTCCCGCCCACCGACGAGCGCGAGTCGGGCCGCTCCCCCGGGTTCGAGAACCTCCCCGCCATCGTCGCCGCGGCCGCCTCGCTGCGGGCCGTACGGGCGGAGGCCACCGCGGAGGCGGAGCGGCTGCGCGGGCTGGTGGACCGGATCCGGGCGCGGGTGCCGGAGCTGGTCCCAGACGTCGAGGTGGTCGGCGATCCGGAGCGGCGGCTGCCGCATCTGGTGACCTTCTCTTGTCTCTATGTCGATGGAGAGGCGCTCCTCCATGAGCTGGACCGCGCGGAGTTCTCGGTCTCGTCCGGCTCCTCCTGCACCTCGTCCACGCTGACCCCGAGCCATGTGCTGCGGGCCATGGGGGTGCTGTCCGAGGGCAATGTCCGGGTCTCGCTTCCGCGCGGTACGGCCGAGGCGGAGGTGGACCGGTTCCTGGAGGTGCTGCCGGGGGTGGTGGCACAGGTGCGGGAGCACCTGGGTGCGCCGAACCTTGCCCAGGCCGCCGTCGCCCCGGACCCCGTGCCCGAGCCCGAGGTCGCGCTGGTGGTCGACTCGCTCGGCAAGCGGTGCCCGATCCCGGTGATCGAACTGGCCAAGGTGATCGGCGAGGTGCCGGTGGGCGGTGTGGTGGTGGTGCTGTCCGACGACGAGGCGGCCCGGCTGGACATCCCGGCCTGGTGCGAGATGCGGGGCCAGACCTACGAGGGCGAGCGGACGGCCGACCGGGGCGTGGCCTACCGGGTCCGCCGCCGCGCCTAGGCCCCGGCGGGGCCTATTGGGCGCTGGCGGGCCCAGGCGACCGCAGCGGAACCGGCGGGCAGCCAGGCGGGGCCCAGGGGACTGCAGCGGAACCGCGGGGAGCTACGACGAACCCGCGGGGCACCGGGCGGAATCCAGGGACTACAGCGAAGCCGCGGGCAGCCAGGCGGGGCCCAGAGGACTGCAGCGGAACCGCGGGCAGCTACGACGAACCCGCGGGGCACCGGGCGGAATCCAGGGACTACAGCGAAGCCGCGGGCAGCCAGGCGGAACCCAGGGGACCACAGCGGAGCCACGGGGAGCTACGACGAACCCGCGGGGCACCGGGCGGAATCCAGGGACTACAGCGAAGCCGCGGGCAGCCAGGCGGAACCCAGGGGACCACAGCGGAACCGCGGGCAGCTACGACGAAGTCGCGGGGAGCTTCGGCAGGGCGCGGGCGACTGCAACGGAGCCGCGCGGAGCCGCGGCAGGGCCCAAGGGCTACGGCGGATCCGTAGGAGCCACGGCCGCGGCGGGGCCCAGGGGGCGACAGCCCCCTGGGCGCCCAGCGGGGTTCAGGGGAGGTGGGGCGCGATCTCGCCCGCCGCCTCATCGCCGTACGCCTTGGTGAGGCGCTCCATGAAGTGGCCCCGGCGCAGCTCGTACTCCTGGGTGCCGACCGTCTCGATGACCAGCGTCGCCAGCATGCAGCCCACCTGGGCGGCGCGCTCGATCGAGAGGTTCCAGGACAGACCGGAGAGGAAGCCCGCGCGGAAGGCGTCGCCGACGCCGGTCGGGTCGGCCTTCTGGTCCTCCTCCGGGCAGCCGACGACGACGGGCTCCTCGCCCTCGCGGTCGATGCGCACGCCCTGCGCGCCCAGCGTGGTGACCCGGGTGCCGACCTTGGAGAGGATCTGCTCCGCGGTCCAGCCGGTCTTGGTCTCGATCAGCGCGGCCTCGTACTCATTGGTGAAGAGGTACTCCGCGCCGCCGATCAGCAGCCGGATGTCCTCCCCCTCCATACGGGCGAGCTGCTGGGAGGGGTCGGCGGCGAAGGGGATGCCGCGCGAGCGGCACTCCTCGGTGTGGCGGACCATGGCCTCCGGGTCGTCCGCGCTGATCAGCACGAGGTCGAGGCCGCCGGCGCGCTCCGCGACCGGCTGCAGCTCGATCTGGCGGGCCTCGCTCATGGCACCGGTGTAGAAGGACGCGATCTGGTTGTGATCGGCGTCCGTGGTGCAGACGAAGCGCGCGGTGTGCTTGACCTCGGAGATATGGACGGATGCGGTGTCCACACCGTGCCGGTCCAGCCAGGCGCGGTAGTCGGCGAAGTCCTCACCTGCCGCGCCGACCAGGATCGGGCTCAGGCCGAGCACGCCCATGCCGAAACAGATGTTGGGGCCGACTCCTCCACGGCGGACATCGAGGGTGTCCACCAGGAAGGAGAGGGAGACCGTATGCAGCTGATCGGCGACCAGCTGATCGGCGAATCGGCCGGGGAAGGACATCAGATGGTCGGTGGCGATGGAGCCGGTTACGGCAATACGCACGGAGTCGCTCCTGCGGGGGCGGAGAGATCGGACGCTTCACGCTATCTGCTCAGCCCCGTCCATACGAACGGAAGAAACTACCCAATAGTAGGGCTTTCTTCACCGACACCCGCTGAATACGGTGCGTGGACGGGGGTACGCGTCGGCGACCCCCATGGACCAGGAGGCATCATGCCCCAGCACCTCGGCCCCGCCCTTCCCGCCACCGGAGCCATCGAGCCCGAGTATCTGGAGGAGCTGCGCGGCGACGGTGCCCGGATGGCGCCGCACTGGGCGGTCACCGTATCGCCTCCCGCCAGGCATGTCTCACCGGTCGCCGCCTCCCGTATCCGGGGGATCAGCGTGCCCGCGGCATCGGCCGATCTGCTGGCCGGCATGTCGGACTACGGCGACTGAAGGAACCGGGCGCGCCCCGGCTCCGTCTCATCGGCATCTCCTCGCGAGGGATGGGACCGTAGAACGTGAGCGGAGCCAAAGGAGCGAAACGGTGAGCACCGAGGACACCGACACCCCGCAGACCCCCGACGACACCCCCCGGCCGCGCCGGCGCTCGCCGCTGGCCGTCGTTTCGGTGGCGGCCGCGGTGCTGGTCGCCGGAGGTG
Organism: Streptomyces violaceusniger Tu 4113; assembly: GCF_000147815.2. Lineage (NCBI taxonomy): Bacteria > Bacillati > Actinomycetota > Actinomycetes > Kitasatosporales > Streptomycetaceae > Streptomyces > Streptomyces violaceusniger. The sequence continues at coordinate 8,277,089 of NC_015957.1, forward strand.
GCGGCGCCTACTGGGCCTCCACCGCGGCGGACGGCGGCACCCGTGGTCCGGGCGCGGCGGGCGAGGACGGAGCGCCCAAGCCACTCGCACTGGACGCCTACGCCACCCCGGGCGGTGAGCGAGGCGGGAATGAGGGCATCGCGCCCGGTGAGCCCGATCCACACGGCGGCCGCTACGTCGTCATGGGCAAGCTGCCGGACGGGCCGAAGGAGGCCCCGGTCTATCTGACCGACCCGAAGGTCACCAAGGCCGATGTGGCGCGGCTGGCGAAGGCGCTGGACGTCTCCGGCAGCCCGCGCGCCGACCACGGGTACTGGAAGGTCGGCGGCACCCCGGACGCGAGCGGCCCGACGCTGCGGGTGAGCCAGACCGGACCGGGTAGCTGGTCGTACTCGCGCTATGGGTCGCCGGGCGGTACGTCCTGCGTCCACCCGGACGGGAAGCCGGACGCGGAGAAGGCCGACCGGACCGACAAGGGCGACGGGGCGGACAAGCCCGACAAGAGCTGCCCGTCCTACCGCGACGGCGACAAGCGCGGTGACAACGGCGCCGCCGAGGGCCGCGAGGCGGCCGTGTCCGAGGAGAAGGCCGAGCGCGCCGCCGAGCCGGTGCTGAAGTCGCTCGGGCTGTCGGACGCGAAGCTGGACGCGAGTGGCCTCTACGGCGCCGTGCGGATGGTGAACGCCGATCCGAAGGTGGGCGATCTGCCCACCTACGGCTGGGGGACCAGTCTGCAGGTCGGCGCCGACGGCCAGTTGGTCGGCGGCAGCGGCACGCTGGCGAAGCCCAAGGAGGACGACACCTATCCGGTGCTCAGCGCGGAACAGGCGCTGGAGCGGCTCAACTCGACGTCGGCCAAGGGCGATGGCCCGTCGGGCAAGGTGAACGTGCGCAAGGTGACGTTCGGCCTCGCCTCGCACATGGTGGACGGCCGGCGGGCGCTGGTGCCGTCGTGGATCTTCGAGACCAAGCCGACCGGGACCAACCGGGTGGCGGTCACCCTGCCCTACCCCGCGGTGAAGCCGGAGTTCATCAAGAAGGCCAAGGAGCCGGGCCACTCCCCGTCGACCCGGCCGGGCAAGGGCGAGCGGACCTCCAAGCCGGATGACATCACCTCGTACAGCGTGGACGACAAGACCCTGGCGCTGCGCTTCTGGGGCGGTGTCTGCAACACCTACTCGGTCTCCGCGAAGGAGACCTCGAAGCAGGTGACGCTGGAGCTCAAGAGCAAGCCGACCCATCCGGGGCGGGCCTGCATCCTCATCGCCAAGCAACTGGACCGGAAGGTGACGCTGAAGGAGCCGCTGGACGGCCGGAAGGTCGTGGACGGGGCCACCGGTGAGACGGTGCCGCTGCGGAAGTGAGCAGGCCGCGAGAGCTGCGGCAGGACAGGCGGAAGGGGGCGGGCCCGGTGGGCCCGCCCCCTTCCGTTTCGCTGTTTTCCGCCGTGCCGGGGGCTCAGCTGAAGGAGTCGCCGCAGGCGCAGGAGCCCGTGGCGTTCGGGTTGTCGATGGTGAAGCCCTGCTTCTCGATGGTGTCGACGAAGTCGATCGAGGCACCGCCCAGGTACGGGGCGCTCATGCGGTCGGTCACGACCTTGACGCCGCCGAAGTCCTTGACGACGTCGCCGTCGAGCGAGCGCTCGTCGAAGAAGAGCTGGTAGCGCAGGCCGGAGCAGCCGCCGGGCTGGACGGCGACGCGCAGCGCGAGGTCGTCGCGGCCCTCCTGCTCCAGCAGGCTCTTGACCTTCGACGCGGCGGTGTCGGACAGGATGATGCCCTCGCTCGCGGTGGTCTCGTCCTGAACGGTCATCTGCTTCTCTCCCGGGTCGTACGGACTACTTGCCGTTGGAACCAACCAATGGCGCCCCGGATTCATTCCGGGCCCAGCGCTTATCTCCTGTTGCCCTTCATGCTCGCATACGGGTGGGCGCACCGGAATGCGTCACATCGACACAATGCCTCTCGTCAAAGTGACGTGAAGCGGCTATGATAGATAGCGTCATTCTGACGATTAGGGTTCCCAGCGAAGAAAGAAGGGTGCGTGACGTGACCACCGCCCAGCCCCTCGATGTGCAGCCGACCCCGCTCGCTCTGCTGCTTCTCGGCCGGGAGGCCGACCCCCGCAGTGAGCGCGGCGTGGAGTGCCCGGGAGACCTTCCGGCGCCCTCCGACCCGGATCTGGTGGCACGCGCCCGCACGGCCAAGGAGAAGCTCGGGGACAAGGTCTTCGTCCTCGGTCACCACTACCAGCGCGACGAGGTCATCGAGTTCGCTGATGTCACCGGTGACTCCTTCAAGCTCGCCCGGGACGCGGCCGCGCGGCCGGACGCCGAGTACATCGTCTTCTGCGGTGTGCACTTCATGGCCGAGTCCGCCGACATCCTCACCACCGAGGCCCAGCAGGTCGTCCTCCCCGATCTGGCGGCCGGCTGCTCGATGGCCGACATGGCCACGGCCGAGCAGGTCGCCGAGTGCTGGGAGGTGCTGACCGACGCGGGCGTCGCGGAGGCGACGGTGCCCGTCTCGTACATGAACTCCTCGGCCGACATCAAGGCGTTCACCGGCAAGCACGGCGGCACGATCTGCACCTCCTCCAATGCCGAGCGGGCGCTGGAGTGGGCGTTCCAGCAGGGCCAGAAGGTGCTGTTCCTGCCCGATCAGCATCTCGGGCGCAATACGGCGGTCCGCGACATGGGCATGTCGCTGGAGGACTGCGTCGTCTACAACCCCCACAAGCCGAACGGCGGACTCACCCCCGAGCAACTGCGCGCCGCGACGATGATCCTGTGGCGCGGCCACTGCTCGGTGCACGGCCGCTTCTCGCTGGACTCGGTCAACGATGTGCGCGAGCGGATACCGGGTGTGAACGTGCTGGTGCACCCCGAGTGCAAGCACGAGGTCGTGGCGGCGGCCGACTACGTGGGCTCGACCGAATACATCATCAAGGCCCTGGAAGCCGCCCCCGCCGGTTCGAAGTGGGCGATCGGCACCGAGCTGAATCTCGTACGGCGCCTGGCCAATCGTTTCGCCGACCAGGGCAAGGAGATCGTCTTCCTCGACAAGACGGTCTGCTTCTGCTCGACCATGAACCGGATCGATCTGCCGCATCTGGTCTGGGCGCTGGAGTCGCTGGTGGCCGGCAAGGTGGTCAACCGCATCCAGGTCGACCAGGAGACGGAGCACTTCGCCAAGCTGGCCCTGGAGCGGATGCTGGCGCTGCCGTAGGCAGCGTTGTTCGGCGATGGGGGCGGGGCGCACGATCGTGGCGCCTGCGGCGGGCTGCTTCCCCCTCACCGCCCCTTCCCGAAACTGGGGCTCTGCCCCGGACCCCGGAGTCTGGGGCAGAGCCCCGGTTTCGGGGGCTGGGGCAGAGCCCCTGTCCGGAGCCTGGGGCAGACCCCGTCCGAGGCCCGGGCCAGACTCCCGTCCGGGGCCCGGGGCAGAGCCCCGTCCGGGGCCTGGGGCGGAGCCCCGTCCGGGGCCCGGGGCAGAGCCTCGGACCGGGGCCTGGGGCGGAGCCCCGTCCGGGGCCCGGGGCAGAGCCTCGGACCGGGGCCTGGGGCGGAGCCCCAGTTTCGGGAAGGGGCGGGGAGGGGAGAGGCCCGCCGGGCGCCCCCCTAGGCGCCCGCGCGGACCAGCCCCGTCTCGTAGGCGATCACCACGAGCTGGGCGCGATCGCGGGCGCCCAGCTTGGCCATCGCGCGGTTGACATGCGTCTTGACCGTGAGCGGGCTGACCTCCAGCCGGGCGGCGATCTCGTCGTTGGACAGCCCGCCCCCGACCTGGACCAGGACCTCCCGCTCGCGGACGGTGAGGGCGTCCAGCCGTGCGGCGTCGTAGGCGCCCTCGTCGCCGCTCCCGTCGCCCTGGGCCAGGAAGCGGGCGATCAGCCCCTTGGTCGCCACCGGGGACAGCAGCGCCTCGCCCGCGGCCGCGATGCGGATCGCCGCGAGCAGCTCATCGGGTTCGGCGCCCTTGCCGAGGAAGCCGCTGGCCCCCGCCCGCAGCGAGTCCACCACGTACTCGTCGACCTCGAAGGTCGTCAGCATGACCACCCGGACGTCCGCCAACCGCGGATCCTCGGTGATCATGCGGGTCGCGGCCAGCCCGTCCGTACCGGGCATGCGGATGTCCATCAGGACGACATCGGCGCCCCGGGTACGGGCGATCTCCACCGCCTGCGCGCCGTCGGACGCCTCCCCCACCACCTCCATGTCCGCCTCGGAGTCCACCAGGACGCGGAACGCGCTGCGCAGCAGCGCCTGATCGTCCGCGAGCAGTACCTTGATCGTCATCAGTCCCCTCCCCTACGCGGCTGCAGAGGAAGTCTCACCCGCACGCGGAAACCGCCCTCGGGCAGGGGTGCCGCCTCGCAGCTTCCGCGCAGCGCGGCCACCCGCTCGCGCATGCCCAGCAGGCCGTGTCCGCCGCCGCCGGTCTCCTCCCCGGGCGCCGGGGGCTCCCCCTCCGGTCCCTCGGGCCGCGTCCCGGCCCCGTCGTCCTCGACCGTGACCTCCAGGGCGCTCCCGGCAGCGCCGCCGACACGGACGATGCGGATCTCGGCCGTGGCCCCGGGCCCGGCGTGCTTGTGCACGTTGGTCAGCGCCTCCTGGACGACCCGGTAGGCGGTCAGATCCACCGAGCCCGGCAGCGGGCCCAGCGCCTCCGGCGGCTGCGCCCGGACCCGGACCCGCATCCCGGCCCGTACGAAGCCGTCCACGAGCTGGTCCAGGACGGCGAGGCCGGGTGCCGGTTCGGTGGGGGCGGCGGGGTCGCCGTACTGCCGCAGCAGGCCGACCGTGGCGCGCAGCTCCTCCAGCGCCGAGCGGCTCGCCTGCCGTACGTGGGCGAGCGCCTCCTTGGCCTGGTCCGGGCGGTTGTCCATGACGTGGGAGGCGACCCCGGCCTGGACATTGACCAGCGCGATGTGATGGGCCACGACATCGTGCAGCTCACGGGCGATCCGCAGCCGCTCCTCGGCGACCCGGCGGCGCGCCTCCTCCTCACGGGTGCGCTCGGCGCGGACCGCCCGCTCCTCGATGGCGGCGATATACGCGCGCCGGCTGCGCACCGCGTCGCCGGTGGCCGCGGCCAGTCCGGCCCAGGCGAACAGGCCCCAGTTCTCCTGCGAGTACCAGGGGTTGAGCGCGAAGAGCATCCCGGCCCCGGTGAGCAGCACGGCCGTGGCGGCGCCGAGCCGCCACGTGGTGGGGCGGTCGGTGCGGGTCGCGGCGGTGTAGAGCGCCACCACGACCCCGAACACGATCGAGGTGCGCGGCGGGCCCTCGTCGTTGGTGACGATCTCGACGAGGGTCAGGGCGACGGTGAAGGCGAGCACCCCGCGGGGCAGATCGCGGCGGAACACCAGCGAGGCGGCGGCAAGGACTGCCAGCAGGACGAAGAAGGGGCCCAGCGGCTGGTGGCGCATGCGCGGACCGGCCACCGCGCCGATCAGGATCAGCGCGAGGACCCCGATCGCCACCAGGGTGTCCAGGGCGCGGGGGTGGGCACACAGCCAGCGGTGCGGACGGGCCAGACCCGGCCCGACGGCGAGGGGAGTCACGGAATCCAACGGTAAGGGGCCACCGCGGGCCGCCCGGCTTGCTGGGCGGCCCGTACCCGGCCGGTGAAGGGAGGCACGACCTGTGCTGGAGTGTGGTCCGGGGGTCCGCCGCACTAGCCCGGAATGAGGCCGTCGTCCTTGAGCATCGCCTTGACTTCCTCGAGGGTCGCCTCCGCCGCGGGGAGGATCAGCTCGGACGGCTGGAGCGCGTCGTCGGGCAGGGGCTCACCGGCCGAGCGCACCGCGTCCAGCAGCGCGCCCAGGGTCTTCCGGAAGCCCTCGTGATCGCCGCCCTCGATCTCGGCGAGCAGCTCGTCGTCCAGCCTGTTCAGTCCGGGCAGATGGCTTTCGGCCACCCGCACCTGGCCCTCCCCCATGATCCGTACGATCATGACGACCTCCTTGGAGACCTCGCCCAGGCGGGACGCGGGCTACTGCTTGTCGAACTTGTGCGAGGCCTGGGACTGCTGGCCCTCGTCCGTCTTGCCGCCCTCGATCGCCTGCTGCGGGCTGCCGCCGGCCAGCTCGGCCTTCATCCGCTGCAGCTCCAGCTCCACGTCCGTACCGCCGGAGATCCGGTCGAGCTCGGCCGCGATGTCGTCCTTGGCCATACCGGACTGGTCGTCCAGGGCGCCGGAGGCCAACAGCTCGTCGATCGCGCCCGCGCGGGCCTGCAACTGCGCCGTCTTGTCCTCGGCACGCTGGATCGCCATACCGACGTCGCCCATCTCCTCGGAGATGCCGGAGAACGCCTCGCCGATACGGGTCTGCGCCTGGGCCGCGGTGTAGGTGGCCTTGATGGTCTCCTTACGCGTGCGGAAGGCGTCGACCTTGGCCTGCAGCCGCTGGGCGGCCAGGGTCAGCTTCTCCTCCTCGCCCTGCAGCGTCTGGTGCTGGGTCTCCAGATCGGTGACCTGCTGCTGCAGCGAGGCGCGGCGGGAGAGCGCCTCGCGGGCCAGGTCCTCCCGGCCGAGCGCGAGCGCCTTGCGCCCCTGGTCCTCCAGCTTGGTGGACTGCCCCTGCAACTGGTTGAGCTGCAGCTCGAGACGCTTGCGCGAGGTCGCCACGTCGGCAACGCCACGCCGCACCTTCTGGAGCAGCTCAAGCTGTTTCTGGTACGAGTAGTCAAGGGTCTCGCGCGGGTCCTCGGCCCGGTCCAGGGCCTTGTTGGCCTTCGCGCGGAAGATCATCCCCATACGCTTCATGACACCGCTCATGGGCCTCGCGCGCCCCCTTCTGACGGACGTGTGACTCCGGCACTCCAACAGACCCAGCCTACGGGGCCTGCTTCCATTACCGCACTGTTCGAGCCCGCTCGCGCTCCTCCTGCAGGACGATCAGACAGCCGGAGCCTCCGGCGCAAGGAGGAGTGTGTCCCCTGTGTCCCGATACGGCGGGACTCCGTTGCCTGATCGTTCCCCCTGAGGCTGGGGCGCGCACTCCGCAACCCGTACCCTTGGCCCTGTGTTCCGAAGCCGTTCCAAGGATGAGCAGGCCGCAACCACCAAGGTGACCGCGGACCAGCCGCAGCAGACCCGTGACCCGCAGGCGCCGAAGGGCCGCCCCACTCCCAAGCGGAGCGAGGCCCAGACGCAGCGCCGCAGCCTGGCGAAGACGCCGGCCAACCGCAAGGACGCCTCCAAGCGTGCGCGCGAAGCCCGCCGCGCCGACCTGGCCAAGCAGCGCGAGGCGCTGGCCGGGGGCGACGAGCGGTATCTGCCGGCCCGCGACAAGGGTCCGGTGCGGCGCTTCGCCCGCGACTTCGTGGACTCGCGGTTCTCCGTCGCCGAGTACTTCCTGCCGCTCGCCGTGGTCATCCTGATCCTGAGCATGATCCAGGCCGGGGCCATGCAGAGCTATGTGCTGCTGCTGTGGATGGTGGTCATCGTCCTGATCGTGATCAACTCCATCTTCTTCGGCTTCCAGCTCAAGCGGCAGCTCCGCCAGCGCTTCCCCGACGAGAATCTGCGCGGCGCGGTGGCGTACGCCCTGATGCGCACCCTCCAGATGCGCCGACTGCGGCTGCCCAAGCCGCAGGTCAAGCGCGGAGAGCGGCCCTGAGCGGCAGACCCTCCGGCTTCACCGGCGGGGCGCCCGGCTGGCTGAGCCACCTCGGGGGCCTGCGGAACACCGTCCGGCAGGCGCTGGTCGCCCGCCAGCTCGATGAGCAGATCACCGCCCGCTTCCCGGTGGGACAGCGGCTGCGGGTGCTCGACGTGGGCGTCGGCCAGGGCACCCAGGCCCTGCGGCTGGCCCGCGCGGGCCATGAGGTCACCGGGCTGGAGTCCGACCCCACCATGCTGCAGACGGCCCGCACCGCGCTCGCCGACGAGCCCGAGGGCATCCGAAGACGCGTACGGCTCCTCATGGGCGACGGCCGGGAGACCGGGGCACACTTCCTGCCGGGCGCCTTCGACGTGGTGCTGTGCCACGGGGTGCTGATGTACCTGCCCGAACCGGATCCGCTGCTCGCCGGGCTGGCCCGGGTGCTGGCCCCCGGCGGTCTGCTCTCCCTGCTGGTGCGCAACGGTGACGCGCTGGCGATGCGGCCGGGGCTGGCCGGGGACTGGGACACGGCGCTGACCGCCTTCGACTCCCCCTCGTACACCAACCGGATCGGGCTGCCGGTGCGCGCCGACCGGCGTGAGGAGCTGACCGAGACCCTGACCGCGATCGGCGCGCCGCTGCGTGCCTGGTACGGCGTGCGGGTCTTCACCGACCTCGCCCCGGACGACGCCGAGCCGCCCGGCTCCCCGGAGTGGGAGCGGCTGCTGGCCGCCGAGGAGCGGGCCGGCCGCACGGATCCGTACCGCGCGGTGGCGGCGCTGCTGCATCTGTGCGGGGTACGCGGCTGATCCGGCGACGGGGTGGCGGTGTGTGCACCGCCACCCCGCGCGGGTCCTGCCCGGCGCGCCCGCCCGCACTTCGGCACGCCTGCCCTACTCGGTGCGTTTGCCTACTCTGCGCGTTGCCTACTCTGCGCGCTTGTCCGTCAGGCGCTTTGTCTACTCGCCGTGCAGGCTCATCGGGCCGTAGATCTTCGTACCGTCCTCGAAGAGCGTCACCTGCTCCGCGCCCCCTTCGAGGAGCGCCCGCCACTCCTCACCGATCCACGACTCCGCGTCCCCCTGGGTCGGGAACTCCTCCGGCTGCACCGCGGGCTTCGTCTCCGCCCCGTCGGACTTCTCGAACCGCCATGTCCACGCCATTCCAGCCTCCTCCATCCCGCCGGCCCACAGGTGATACCCGCCGGTCCACAGGTGATGTCTGCCCGCAGCCTAGGTGACTGATCACTCCGTACGGGGTGGCCCCGCGCGACCCGTGGGATCGGACGCGAGACGATCGGGGCGTGGAACTCACTCTTCTGGGCACCGGAGCCCCCGACGGGCTGCCGCGCCACGGCTGTCCCTGCGCCTCCTGTGCCGCCGCCGTCGGCGAGGAGGCGGGGGCCGCCACCTCGCTGCTGATCGACGGCGCGCTGCTGATCGACCTGACCCCGGGGGTCGCGTTCGCCGCCGCGCGGGCCGGCCACTCGCTGGCCGGCGTCCGGCAGGTGCTGCTCTCCCATCCGCACGCGGGCCCGGCCGTCGAGTTCCCGGCCGGGCTGCCGGCGCCGGGGCGGGTGCCGGACGGCCGCACGCTGTCCCTGATCAGCGGCCACCGGGTGCGGGCGGTCGCGCTGGACTCCCCCGGTACCGGCTACGAGGTCACCGGCCCCGACGGCACCCGGCTGCTGTACCTCCCGCCGGGCGGCGCCGCCGCGGGCCTCCCCGACCCGGCCGAGCCGTACGACATGGTGCTGCTCGACGTCCTGGGCCGCCCCGACGCCCTGGCCGCCCTGCGCGCCTCGGGCGCCGTCGGCGCCACCACCGACGTCCTGGCCGTCCATCTCGACCACACCACCCCGCCCGGCCGGGAGCTGCACCGCCGTTTGGCCACGGCGGGCGCGCGGGCGGTGCCGGACGGGCGGACGCTGATCGTCGGCGAGTACTCCGCGGTACCGGATCTGCCGCGCCGCACGCTGGTGCTGGGCGGCGCCCGGTCCGGTAAGTCCCTGGAGGCGGAACGGCGGCTGGCCGCCTTCCCCGACGTCCTGTACGTCGCCACGGGCGGCACCCGCGAAGGCGACCCCGAATGGGCCGCCCGCGTCGCCGCCCACCGCGAGCGCCGCCCCGGCTCCTGGCGCACCGCCGAGACCTGCGATCTGAGACCGCTGCTCGCCGAGGACGGCCCACCGCTGCTCATCGACTGCCTGGCGCTGTGGCTCACCGACGCGATGGACTCCGTGAACGCCTGGGACGACGAGAAGTGGGCGAACGGCGGCGAACGCGCCCTCCGCGAGCGGGTGTCCGCCCTCGTCGCCGGGGTCCGCGCCACCAGCCGTACGGTGGTCGCGGTGAGCAACGAGGTCGGCTCCGGCGTCGTCCCCGCGACCGCCTCCGGCCGCCGCTTCCGCGATGAACTGGGCCGGTTGAACGCGATGTTCGCCGAGGAGTGCGAGCAGGTGCTGCTGGTGGTGGCCGGGCAGGCGCTCCCCCTCCGGGGCTGAGCACGGGGAGCCGCCCGCCCGGATCCGGGGCCGCTGAGACCTCTACGGTGCCAGGAGCTGTCCCGCGGCGAGCGCCGCCGCCACCGCGCCTCCGGCCGCCACCGCCGAGGCGGCGAACAGCGGGATCCTCGGCACCCAGATGCGCAGCACCGCGGACCGGGAGGCCCGGTCCAGCAGCGCGTCACGCCCGCGCAACACGATCAGGCCGACGCTCATGAGGGTGAGCGCCATGCCGGCTCCGAAGGCGGCCACCATCGCCAGGGCGATGCCGGTTCTGCCGGTGAGCAGCCCGGTGAGCAGGACCAGGAAGGCGGACGGTGACGGCAGCAGACCGCCGGAGGTGCCGAGCACGACCAGACCTCGCCAGGTGAGCAGCGAGGGGGCGTCGGGGATGTGGTGGCTGTGCCCGTGCCGTTGATCGTGGCGATGTGCGTGACCGTGATCGTGATGCGAGTGACCGTGGTGCGCGTGATCGTGGTGCGCGTGATCGTGGTGCGCGTGATCGTGGTGGTGTGGGTGATGGTGCCCGCGGTGACGCAGATGCCGCCACAGCAGGCTCACCCCCACCCCCGCCACGGCGAGCCCGCACCGGCCTTGCATCCCATGGCGACCCGCCACTTGTCGTCCAGCGGGCTCTCCCCCGGCAGATAGCCGGACTTCGACTCCCACACCGGCTTCGAGGGATCGGCCGCGCCCGTGTCGTAGGCGCGGACGACACCGTCGCGTCCCGCGACATAGGCGATGTCGCCCCAGACGGCCGGGCTGGTGAGCGGGGCCGGCCCCGGCTCGCAGGCGCTGCTGCCGCCCAGCTTGGAATCCCAGGTCACCTCGCCCGTCTTCGGGTCGTGCCCGCGGGCTCCGGCGGCGGTGAAGGTCACCAGCTCAGCCGGGCCCGACGCGGGGTCGGTGAGCACGGGCGAGGAGTGGCTGTCGATGCCGCCCCCGGTGTCCTTCACCCAGAGCTGCTTGCAGCTCGCCAGGTCCATGGCGATGACCGTGTTGCTCGACGAGGAGTGCAGATAGGCGGTGTTGGAGCCGGGCTCGCGCACCGCCGTGCTGTGGGACTGCCCCCAGGAGGCCGCGGCGCCGAAGCCGCCGGGCAGCGGGGTGCCGGTCTTCGCGTCACGGCAGCGGATCGTGTCCCAGTCCTGGTAGACGGCCACGTCGCGGTCCTGTCCGGTGAGCGCGAAGACACTGACCGGTCCGCCGGCGCGGCCGTAGCGGCGCACCGTGTCGCCGTGCTTCTCCTCGCGGTCGATCGACATCCGGCCGACGCCGGTGGTCAGATACACCCGTCCGTCGTGCAGCGTCGGCACCGATTCGGCGTCGCCGTCCAGGTAGGTGCGCCAGATCTCCCGCCCGGAGGCGATGTCGTAGGCGAGCATCATGCTGTACGGCGAGTCGAAGGCGCGGGACGAGACGATCAGCTTGCCGTCCGCGACCACCGAGCCGTTCAGGTTGAACTGCTCGCCGGTGTGCCGGGCCCACTTCAGGTCGAGCTGGGCGCCCGGCTCGTCGGGGGCTCGCGGACCGCCCGGCCTCGTCGCCGCCCTGCCGCGGCCAGTTGTGCCCGGCCTCCGGCTGGGGGAGCCCGGAATCCGGTGCGACCTTGAAGGTGCTCTTCAGCGCGGGAAGCGCGGGGAACGCCTTGCCCCGGGTGTCGTCCACCTTCGTCTCGGCGGTGTAGGTGCCGGGCCGCAGCCCGTTCAGCGTGCCGCTCGCCCGGGTCCACGCCCCGCGTGCGTCGGGGCAGGGTTCGGGCTTGCCGCCCGGCGGGGTGTAGCAGTTCTCGATGCCGGGTTTGGCGGCTCCGTCTGCGAAGCGCAAGCCCGTGCGCCGCACCACATGTCCGCGACTGTCCCGTACGGTCAGCGAGGCCCGGCCGGGGGCGCGGCCGTCGTCCTCGGCGTACACCTCGACGGGGACTCCGGCGGTCGAGCCGTGCACGCTGCCCTGCGCGGGGCTGACCAGCGCGCTGTCGTCGTCGATGTCGAACTGCCGGTGGATACCGGTCACCTGGCCGGTGTCCTCGTTGCGGCCGGTGTGCGGATCATCCGTGATGCCGCTGAAGTCGAGCACCTTGTAGTCGGGGTGGGCGCCGTCGATTCCGTAGGTGCCCTGGTTGTTGATCTCGACGGAGCGCTTGAACGCGCCACGGCGGTATTCCGCCTGCTGGTTGTGGCCCGCGGCGACCATCCGCACGTCGTACTTGGCCAGCTCGTCGATGGTCGGCTGCATGCCCGCGCCGGGGCCCCACTGGGTGAACAGCGAGCGATGCGCGAAGACGAGCACCTGCTTGCCGACCGCGTGCTGGGCCAGGTCCCTGCGCAGCCAGTCCAACTGCGGCTTCAGCCCGCTCGCGTCATAGTTGTCCTCGAGGACGACGACGTGGCGGCCGTTGCGGTCGAAGCTGTACCACTCGGGAGCCATGTTGCGGCGGTAGTACTCCATGCTGCCGGCGTAGCCCTGCGAGGTGGCCGTGCCGCCGAAGTCGTGGTTGCCCATGACCGGGTAGAAGGCGTGGCCGAGCCGCCCCTGCTCCAACCCCTTGCTGAAGAGGTCGTACGCGCCCTGCCTGCGCGGCTCATCCCGTAGTCGGTGACCGTCAGGTCGCCGGTCGCGATCTGCATCGTGGCACCGTCGACCTCGGACATCGCCTGGACCTGCCCGGTCCATTGGGGCAGTGTCGTACCCGCCGCGCCGTCGGTGACGTTGCTGATCTCGGGGTCGGAGTTCATGACCCAGGTCTCGGTCGGATCGGCGGCGTGGCGGTCCGGCACCAGCGCGAAGTCGACGCCGCTGCCGCCGGTCTCGGGGACCTTGTGGAAGAACTCGGGGATGTAGTCCTTGCGCAGCACCGGCGTATAGCCGTCGGGCGAGACGATGCTGACGATGTCGGTCTCACGCCGGTTCGGATCGATGGTGAGGGAGTACGCACCGTCCGCGCCGGTCGTGGTCCACACGGCGCCGTCGGTGACGTCGACGCCGGCCATGGCCCGCTCCCCCTTGTCCCGCTTGCCGTTGCCGTTGCCGTCCTTGAAGACGGTGCCCTCGACGGTCGCGGTGTCCGGCGCCGGGTCGTCGGCGAGGGCGGCCTGGGGCACGAGGAAGGACAGCGCGACCGCGCTCGCGGCGGCGATCCGCCACCGGCGGCCGGTGCGCAGCAACCGCCGCGACACCCGCAGCAGGGTGGGCAGTCGCAGCGCGGCGAGTACGAGCACCAGACCGGCCGCCGAGGCGAAGGCGACGGTGAGCCAGGGGAAGCTGGGCAGGGCGTGCGCGCCCTCGGCGTCGACGAGCGGCGCATCGGCGGAGGCGTCGACCGCGGTGCCGTCGAACTCGACGACGACCTGGGTCAGTCCGCCCTGCTGGAGCAGGCGGCTCAGGTCGAGCGCGTTGACGTGGCAGCTCCACGCCAGCTCGATCACGACTCCGCCGGGCACCCCGCCGTCGTCACCGGGCACGCCGGAGCCGGTCGCCGGGCAGCCGGCCGGCAGCAGCCCGGTGGCCCAGGCTCCGGCCCGCTCCGGGGACACCAGGTCGCGATGGACTATCAGACGACCACTGGTGGCCTTGTCGCTTGTGGCGACGACCAGTTCGGCATGCTGGCGCGAAACATGCGCCGCAGCAGGCTGGGCACCGATGCCCAGCACAAGGAAGAGCAGTGCGAGACAGAGCCCGATCACCGCACGTATGTTTTTCATAAGGTGGGACGCTAAGCGGCACCCATCCGTTTTCAGCCAAGATCGGGCGGACTTCAGCGAGCGGACCCTAAGAGTTCAGCAACGAAGCGTCGCCCGGCCACGGCATTCCCATGACCCCGATCATGGCCTCGATCATGACCTCGATCATCCAGATGCGCCTTCGCCCGGTAGGGTTCCGCCCGTGAGCGGCCTGAATCTCGATGACTTCGTCGACCTGATCGAACGCCCCGACGGGGGCATCCGGCGTGACGCCGAGGAGCGCCGCGAGCGGCTCGCGGTGCCGCCGGGCGCGCTAGGGCGGCTGGACGAACTGGGCGAATGGCTCGCCGCCGCGCAGCAGCGGGTGCCCGTCAAGCCCGTCGAGCGGCCCCGCGTCATCCTCTTCGCCGGCGACCACGGCATCTCCGACCTCGGCGTCTCCGCCCGCCCCGCCAGGAGCGCCCACCGCCTGGTCCGCGCCGTGCTCGACGGCGAGAGCCCGGCCGCCATCCTCGCCGCCCGCCTCGGCGCGTCCGTCCAGGTCATCGACATGGCGCTGGACTGCGACCCCGAGGACCTCCCGGCGGAGGTCACCCGCCACCGCGTACGCCGCGGCTCCGGCCGGCTCGACGTCGAGGACGCGCTCACCCTGGACGAGGCCGAGCGGGCCTTCCGCACCGGGATGGCCATCGCCGACGAGGAGGCGGACTCCGGCACCGACCTTCTCGTCCTCGGTGACCTCAGCGTCGGCGGCACGACCGCGGCTGCCACGCTGATCGCCGCGCTGTGCGGTACGGACGCGTCCGTGGTCACCGGCCGCGGCGGGGCCGCCATCGACGACCTCGCCTGGATGCGCAAATGCGCCGCGATCCGCGACGGGCTGCGCCGGGCCCGCCCGGTGCTCGGCGATCAGCTCCAACTGCTGGCCACGGTCGGCGGTGCCGACCTCGCCGCGATCACCGGCTTCCTGCTGCAGAGCGCCGTACGCCGCACCCCTGTCATCCTCGACGGCGTCGTCTCGGCGGCCTGCGCACTGGTCGCCCAGCGGGTGGCGTTCCGCGCCCCGGACTGGTGGCTGGCCGGTCAGGCCAGCGGCGAGCCCGGCCAGGAGAAGGCCCTCGACCGCATCGCCCTCACGCCGCTGCTCGACCACGGCGTCACGGTCGGCGAGGGCACGGGCGCGCTGCTCGCCCTGCCGCTGGTACAGGCGGCGGCGGCGCTGCACGCGGAGCTCCCGGAGCGCGCGGAAGGCTCCGAGGGCTCGGGGCCCTCGGAGCACCCGGCGAACGACGAGGCCCCGGAGACCACCGGCTAGGGGCGTCCGGCGGATCCTTCCCCACCCCGCCCCTTCCCGATACCAGGGGCTCCGCCCCTGGACCCCGCCCCGCCACGCGGCGAAGCCGCACACCGATACCGCGAAAAGGCACGCGGAAACGAGCAGCCCGCCCACTCGGCCCGTTGCCAGTGGCTTCGCCCCCGGACCCGGGGCCTGGGGCAGAGCCCCGCCACGCGGCGAAGCCGCATACCGATGCCGCGCGAACGCGCGGGGAAGCGGGCAACCTGCCCGCCCGTCGCCAGAGGCTTCGCCCCCGGACCGGGGTCTGGGGCAGAACCCCACCACGCGGCGAAGCCGCATACCCGATGCTGCGAGAAGGCGGGGGAAGCGAGCAGCCCGGCCTGCCCATGCCCTTTACCAGGAGCTTCGCCTCCGGAACCCGGCCTCTGGGGCAGAGCCCTGCCACGCGGCGAAGCCGCATACCGATGCCGCGCGAACGCGCGGGGAAGCGGGCAACCTGCCCGCCCGTCGCCAGAGGCTTCGCCCCCGGACCGGGGTCTGGGGCGGAGCCCCAGTTGCGGGAAGGGGCGGAGAGGGGAACAGCCCACCCGCCCGCGCCCGTTGCCAGGGGCTCGCCCCCGGACCCAGGGCCTGGGCGGAGCCCCACCACGCGGCGGGGCCGCACACCGAGACTGCGGGAAGGGGCGGGGAGGGGGACAGCCCGCCGCAGACATCACGAACCGTCGGGCATCCCCTACATGCCGGGGCCTACCCGAAGGTCAGGACCACCAGAGCCATCGTGGCGGCCGTCTCCGCGAGCGCGCCGAAGACATCGCCGGTCACCCCGCCGAGGCGGCGGCGGCAGTGGTGCAGCAGGAGTTCGGCGGCTGCCAGCGCGGCCAGCGCGGCGAAGGCGTGACGGACGACGGCGTACGGGCCGAAGGGGATGGCCACCACCGCGCAGCCGACCACCACCACCGCCGCCACCACACCGGCGGAACGCCACGGCACCGTGCCCGCGACCGCCGCGCCCAGCCCCTCCGGCCGGGCCGCCGGAACGTCCACGCGGGCCGCGAGCGTCAGGGCGCAGCGCGCGGCGACACCGGCCACGGCCGCCCCGACCGCGCCGTGCGCCCAGCTCTGCCCGTAAAGCTGGGCCAGGGCCGCCACTTGGCCGAGCAGGACGAACAGCAGCGTGATCACGCCGAACGGCCCGATGTCCGACCGCTTCATGATGCGCAGCGCGTCCTCGGCGGGTTTGCCGCTGCCGAGCCCGTCCGCGGTGTCGGCGAGCCCGTCGAGATGGAGGCCGCGGGTCAGTACGGCGGGTATCGCGGCGGTGGCGACGGCCGCCAACAGCGCCCCACCGCCCAGGAACAGCAACACCCCACCCACCGCCGCCGCGCACAGCCCCACCGTCAGCCCGGCCAACGGCGCGCACAGCATCCCGGCGTGCGCAGCCTCCCGATCCCAGCGCGTGCCCCGTACGGGCAGCACCGTGAGCGTGCCGAAGGCGAAGCGGATCCCGTCGGCCCAGGGGGCACGCGGAGCGTGCGCGGGCGGCGGATCGTAGGCGGGGCGCGGCGGATGCCCGGGCCGTTCCGGGCGCTCCGCCCCCTCGGAGGGCTCGGAGGGCTCGGTGTTTTCCGTGCTCTCCGAGGGGCCGGGTTCGGCCTCCGGCGGGCGTGCGGACGGCTCCGATTGTGACTGCGGCGGCTCCGGCGTGGTGTCCATCGCGCGGAAGGCTATCCCGGCCACCTCCATCCGGTAAGCCCGAGGGGCACACCCCTGTTGGGCCGAGCCGCAGGGCGCCGTAGCGCATCCGGGTGCTTGGGTCTTCCGGTCGGCCTGAGGGGCACCCCCAGCGGTAGCCGGGGGAGAGCCGAGCCCCAAATAGGGCCTAGGCATACGATGCGGAGGGGCGCGGCCTACAACCCATATCGGCCGACGAACTATCGGAAGAGGGACCCGACCACTGTGACTGCTCTGACTCTCAGCACCTCGTCCGCCGCGGCACTGCGCGCGGACGCCGTCGTCGTCGGCGTGGCGAAGGGGGCCAAGGGCCCTGTCCTCGCCGCCGGCGCCGAGGCCGTGGACAAGGCGTTCGGCGGAAAGCTGGCCGCCGTTCTGGAGACGCTCGGCGCGACCGGCGCCGATGGCGAGGTGACCAAGCTGCCCGCCGCGTCCGGCCTCAAGGCCCCGGTCGTGCTGGCGGTCGGGCTGGGCGACGTCCCGGCCAAGGACGACGGCTATGACGCCGAGACGCTGCGCCGGGCCGCGGGGGCGGCCTCCCGTGCGCTGTCCGGTTCGAAGAAGGGCGCGTTCGCGCTGCCGATCGAGGACGTGGCGGCCGCCGCCGCCGTCGCCGAGGGCGCGCTGCTCGGGGCGTACACGTACGACAAGAGCAACGGCAACGGCGGCAGCGCCAAGGACGGCAAGAACGCCAAGAGCGCCAAGAACGCCGCGGACGCGGACAAGAAGAACAACGGGCCGCTCGCCGAGGTCGCCCTGGTCGGCGGCAAGCCGCGCGACAAGGCGTACAAGGCGGCCGCCGAGCGCGCCACCGCCCTGGTCGAGGAGATCAACCGCGCCCGTGACCTGATCAACACCCCGTCCAACCTCCTCAACCCGGCCGACTTCGCGGCCGAGGCGGTCGCGGCCGCCAAGGAGCACGGTCTCAAGACCGAGGTGCTGGACGAGAAGGCGCTCAAGAAGGGCGGGTACGGCGGCATCCTCGGCGTGGGCCAGGGTTCGGAGGCCCCGCCGCGGCTGGTGCGGATCGCGTACACCCACCCCAAGGCGGAGAAGACGCTCGCCCTGGTCGGCAAGGGCATCACCTACGACTCGGGCGGCATCTCCCTCAAGCCGCCCGGTCACAACGAGACGATGAAGTGCGACATGAGCGGTGCCGCCGCCGTGTTCGCCACCGTCGTCGCCGCCGCCAGGCTGGGCCTGCGGGTCAACCTCACGGGCTGGCTGGCGCTCGCCGAGAACATGCCGTCGGGTTCGGCCACCCGCCCCGGCGATGTGCTGTCGATGTACGGCGGCAAGACCGTCGAGGTGCTGAACACCGACGCCGAGGGCCGGCTGGTGCTCGCCGACGCGATCACCCGCGCCGGTGAGGAGAAGCCGGACGCGATCGTGGACGTGGCGACGCTGACCGGTGCGATGGTTCTCGCGCTGGGCAACCGCACGTTCGGGATCATGACGAACGACGAGGCGTTCCGCACCTCGCTCCACGAGATCGCGGAGGAGGCCGGTGAGCAGTCCTGGCCGATGCCGCTGCCCACCCACCTCCGCAAGGGCATCGACTCCCCGGTCGCCGATCTGGCGAACATGGGCGAGCGCATGGGCGGCGGTCTGGTGGCCGGCATCTTCCTGAAGGAGTTCGTGGCGGACGGGATCACCTGGGGCCACCTGGACATCGCGGGTCCGGCCTTCAACGAGGCCGGTCCGTTCGGCTACACGCCCAAGGGCGGCACCGGTGCCGCGGTCCGCACCCTGGTGCGGCTGGCCGAGCGCGCCGCCGACGGCGATCTCGGCTGAGCCGAGCGCAACGCAGCACCGCAACGCAGCACCGCAACGCAGCGGCCCGCAACGCAGCGACGCCCCGCGACAACGCATCGCGACCGTCGGCCCATAGAGCCGAAAGTCCCGTCGATTTCGCCCTCAACGAAATCGACGGGGCTCCGCGTTCCGGATACGCAGGAGTAACCCCTGAACTGGGGTCTGGAGATTTCTCACACAGCGGCCCCGCGTCCCCTCTCCTCCCAACAAGTGCGAAGATGTTGTCCCGGCAGGACAGGGCCCCCGACACCAGGGCCGCCGACGTAAGAAGCGGCCGAACACACGCCGCCGCCCGGCCGACCAAGGCCGGACCCGGCGCACCATGCATGGAGGACGTGACGTGGCGAACGACGCCAGCACCGTTTTCGACCTAGTGATCCTCGGAGGCGGTAGCGGCGGTTACGCCGCTGCCCTGCGCGCGGCGCAGCTGGGTCTGGACGTCGCCCTGATCGAGAAGGACAAGCTGGGCGGCACCTGTCTGCACCGTGGCTGTATCCCCACCAAGGCTCTGCTGCACGCCGGTGAGCTCGCCGACCAGGCCCGCGAGGGCTCGGAGTTCGGTGTGAAGACCACCTTCGAGGGCATCGACATCGAGGGTGTACACAAGTACAAGGACGGCGTGGTCTCGGGCCTGTACAAGGGTCTGCAGGGCCTGATCGCCTCCCGCAAGGTCACCTATGTGACGGGTGAGGGCCGGCTGTCCTCCCCGACCTCTGTCGATGTGAACGGCGAGCGTTACACCGGCCGCCACATCCTGCTGGCCACCGGTTCGGTGCCCAAGTCCCTTCCCGGCCTGGAGATCGACGGCAACCGCGTCATCTCCTCCGATCACGCGCTGGTGCTGGACCGCGTGCCGAAGTCCGCGGTCGTGCTGGGCGGCGGCGTCATCGGCGTCGAGTTCGCCTCCGCGTGGAAGTCCTTCGGGGCCGACATCACCATCGTCGAGGCGCTTCCCCACCTCGTCCCGGTCGAGGACGAGAGCAGCTCCAAGCTGCTGGAGCGCGCCTTCCGCAAGCGCGGCATCAACTTCTCCCTCGGCTCCCGCTTCTCCGGCGTCGAGTACACCGCCGACGGCGTCAAGGTCTCGCTGGAGAACGGCAAGACCTTCGAGGCCGAGCTGCTGCTGGTGGCCGTCGGCCGTGGCCCGGTCTCGCAGGGCCTCGGCTACGAGGAGGCCGGGGTCGCCATGGACCGCGGCTATGTCCTCGTCGACGAGTACATGCGGACCAACGTTCCGACCATCTCCGCCGTCGGCGACCTGGTCCCCACCCTCCAGCTCGCCCACGTCGGCTTCGCCGAGGGCATGCTGGTGGCCGAGCGGCTGGCGGGCCAGAACCCCGTTCCGATCGACTACGACGGCGTGCCGCGGGTGACGTACTGCCACCCCGAGGTCGCCTCCGTCGGCATCACCGAGGCCAAGGCCAAGGAGCTGTACGGTGCGGACAAGGTCGTCGCCCTGAAGTACAACCTCGCGGGCAACGGCAAGAGCAAGATCCTCAAGACCGCGGGCGAGATCAAGCTCGTGCAGGTACGGGACGGTGCCGTCGTCGGCGTCCACATGGTCGGTGACCGGATGGGCGAGCAGGTCGGCGAGGCTCAGCTGATCTACAACTGGGAGGCGCTGCCTGCCGAGGTCGCCCAGCTCGTCCACGCCCACCCCACTCAGAACGAGGCGCTCGGCGAGGCCCACCTGGCCCTGGCCGGCAAGCCGCTGCACTCCCACGACTGATCATCCCGAGCGCGAACCATCCGCAAAGATCGTTAAGGAGCAACCGAACACCATGGCGGTTTCCGTAACCCTGCCGGCGCTCGGCGAGAGCGTGACCGAGGGCACCGTCACCCGCTGGCTCAAGGCCGAAGGTGAGCGCGTCGAGGCCGACGAGCCCCTGCTCGAGGTGTCGACCGACAAGGTCGACACCGAGATCCCGGCCCCTTCGGCCGGTGTGCTGACGTCCATCAAGGTGGCCGAGGACGAGACGGTCGAGGTCGGCGCCGAGCTGGCCGTTATCGACGACGGCGGCGCGGCTCCGGCCGAGGCCCCCGCCCCCGCGGCCGAGCCCGCTCCGGCGGCTCAGCCCGAGCCCGCCCCGGCGCCCGCCGCCGAGGCCCCTGCCCCTGCCGCCGCCGCTCCGGCCGGTGGCGCCCAGGGCACCGATGTGGTCCTGCCCGCGCTGGGCGAGTCGGTGACCGAGGGCACCGTGACCCGCTGGCTCAAGGAGGTCGGCGAGTCCGTCGAGGCCGATGAGCCGCTGCTCGAGGTCTCCACCGACAAGGTCGACACCGAGATCCCGGCCCCGGTCGCGGGCACCCTGCTGGAGATCCTGGTCGGCGAGGACGAGACCGCCGAGGTCGGCGCCAAGCTGGCCGTGATCGGTGTCGCCGGTGCCGCTCCGGCCGCCGCGCCCGCCCCGGCCGCCCCGGCCCCCGCACCGGTCCAGGAGGCCCCGGCGCCCGCCCCGGCCCCGCAGGCCCCGAGCGCCCCCGCGCCGCAGGCCGTCACCCCGGAGCCGGTCGCCCCCGAGCCGGCCCCGGCCGCTCCGGCGCCCGCCCCGGCCCCGGCCGCGACAGCCCCGTCGATCCCTGCTCCCGCGGCCCCCGAGGCCGAGGGCGCCTACGTCACCCCGCTGGTGCGCAAGCTGGCCGCCGAGAACAACGTGGACCTGTCCACCGTCAAGGGCACCGGCGTCGGTGGCCGCGTCCGCAAGCAGGACGTCATCGCCGCCGCCGAGGCCGCCAAGGCCGCCGCCCAGGCCCAGGCCGCCCCGGCCGCCGCCGCGCCGAAGGCCGCCCCCCAGGCGGCGTCCCCGCTGCGTGGCCAGACCGTCAAGATGCCGCGGATGCGCAAGGTCATCGGCGACAACATGATGCGGGCCCTGCACGAGCAGGCGCAGCTCACCAGCGTGGTCGAGGTGGATGTCACCAAGGTCATGCGGCTGCGCGCGCAGGCCAAGGAGGCGTTCGCGCAGCGCGAGGGCGTCAAGCTCTCGCCGATGCCGTTCTTCGTGAAGGCCGCCGTCCAGGCGCTGAAGGCCCACCCGGCCGTCAACGCCCGGATCAACGACGACGGCACCATCACGTACTTCGACGTGGAGAACGTCGGGATCGCGGTGGACGCCGAGAAGGGCCTGATGACCCCGGTCATCAAGAACGCGGGCGACCTCAACATCGCCGGTATCGCCAGGAAGACGGCGGAGCTGGCCGGCAAGGTCCGCTCCAGCAAGATCACCCCGGACGAGGTGTCCGGCGCCACCTTCACGATCAGCAACACCGGCTCGCGCGGTGCGCTGTTCGACACGATCATCGTGCCCCCGAACCAGGTCGCCATCCTGGGCATCGGCGCGACCGTCAAGCGCCCGGTGGTCATCGACCACCCGGAGCTGGGCGAGACCATCGCGGTGCGCAACATGACGTACCTGGCGCTCTCCTACGACCACCGCCTGGTGGACGGTGCCGACGCGGCCCGCTACCTGACGGCCGTCAAGGAGATCCTGGAGACCGGTGAGTTCGAGGTGGACCTCGGTCTCTGAGCCTTCCGAGGATCCCTTCGAGGCATTGCCGCGCCCCGCACGGGCTTTCCGTGCGGGGCGCGGTTTTCGTTACCGCAGTACCGGGATAATGGCTACTGTTCGCCGCTGGTTCTAAGGAGTTCCCCATGGCCGCGCCCGTCGTCCACTCGCTGCGCGAGCAGATCCGCGAGCACATCGTGGAGGGCATCGTCAGCGGCCGCTGGAAGCCGGGCGAGCGGATCGTGGAGCGCAGGATCGCCACGGAGCTGGAGGTCAGCCAGACGCCCGTACGGGAGGCGCTGCGGGAGCTGGAGTCGCTGCGGCTGATCGAATCGGCTCCCAACAAGGGCGTCCGGGTGCGGAATCTGACCGCCTCCGACCTGGAGGAGATCTATCCGGTACGGGCCGGGCTGGAGCAGATCGCGGCGGAGCTGGCCGCGCCCGTACTGGCCGAGGACACCTCCGCCCTGGAGCCCGAGGTGCGGGGGCTGTACGAGGCGGACCGTAAGGCCGACGCGGAGGCGCAGGTGCGGCACACCGTGGCGTTCCACCGGGAGCTGGTGCGGGCGTCGGGGAACAGCGTGCTGCTGCACACCTGGGAGTCGCTGGGCATCGAGATCTGGACGACGCTGTCGATCCGCTGGCTGGGCACCGTCCAGGAGTCGTACGCCGAGGAGCACCAGTCGGTGGTGGACGCCTTCAAGCGGCGGGATCCGAGGGTCGGCCAACTGGTCAAGGAACATGTCCTCGGCTGTGCACCGCGTGCCTAGTTTCGCGGCACGGAATGCCAATTTCGGCTTGCGGAGCACTTTTTCCCTGGCAGAGCTTTGATCGATCATCGATCAGACCTACAGTCGCTCTCATGACCGATCTCGCACGCACGCGGCCGAGTGCGCTCGACCAGCTTCCGGACCGTGACCCCGAGGAGACCGCCGAATGGGGCGCCTCCCTGGACGCCGTCGCGCAGGCGGCCGGGTCCCACCGCGCCTCGTACCTCATGCGCCGCACCCTGGAGCGCGCCGAGAGCACCGGGCTCGCCCTGCCGCCCCTGCTGGAGTCGGACTACGTCAACACCATCCCGACCGCCGCCGAGCCCGCGTTCCCGGGCGACGAGGCCATGGAGAGCCGCATCACCGCCTGGAACCGGTGGAACGCGGCGGCGATGGTCACCCGCGGCAGCCGTGACGGCCTCGGCGGCCACATCGCCACCTTCGCCTCCGCCGCCTGGCTCTACGAGACGGGCTTTCAGCACTTCTTCCGCGGCAAGGAGGCGGACAGCTCCGGCGACCAGCTCTACATCCAGGGCCACGCCTCCCCCGGCATCTACGCCCGCGCCTTCCTCGACGGGCGGCTGACCGAGCACCACCTGGACCACTTCCGCCGCGAGGCGGGCGGCGCGGGTCTGCCGTCCTATCCGCATCCGCGGCGGATGCCGTGGCTCTGGGAGTTCCCCACCGTCTCGATGGGGCTCGGCCCGATCTCCGCGATCTACCAGGCCCGCTTCAACCGCTATCTGGCGGCGCGCGGCATCAAGGACACCGCGGGCTCCCACGTCTGGGCCTTCCTCGGCGACGGCGAGATGGACGAGCCGGAGTCGACGGCCGCACTGGCGCTGGCCGGGCGCGAGGGCCTGGACAACCTCACCTTCGTCATCAACTGCAATCTGCAGCGGCTCGACGGCCCGGTGCGCGCCAACTTCAAGATCGTGCAGGAGCTGGAGGCCCAGTTCCGCGCGGCGGGCTGGAACGTGGTCAAGTCGCTGTGGGGCTCCGCCTGGGACGAGCTGTTCGCGCTGGACACCTCGGGTGCGCTGGTCCGCCGGCTGCGCGAGGTCCCGGACGGCCAGTTCCAGACGTACGCGACCCGCGACGCGGCCTACCTCCGCGAGCACTTCTTCGGCGCCGAGCCGGAGCTGGCCCGGCTGGCCCAGCAGCTCACGGACGCCAAGCTCACCGAGTGTTTCCACACCTCGCGCGCGGGCCATGAGCCGCGCAAGGTGTACGCGGCCTACCGCACGGCCGTGGAGCACAAGGGCGCCCCGACCGTCGTGCTCGCCCAGACCGTCAAGGGCTGGACGCTGGGCCCCGGCTTCGAGTCGCGCAACGCCAACCACCAGATGAAGAAGCTGACCGGCAAGGAGTTCCGCGCCATGCGGGACCTCCTCGAACTCCCCATCCCGGACAGCAAGCTGGGCGACGGCCTCGTCCCCTACGTCCACCCCGGCCCCGACTCCCCCGAGGTCCGCTACCTCCAGGAGCGCCGCGCGGCCCTCGGCGGCCCCGCCCCGGCCCGCAAGGTCCACGCGGTGGCCCTGCCCGAGCCGTCCGCGAAGCCGTTCGAGGCGCTCGCCAAGGGCTCCGGCAGCCAGGAGATCGCCACCACCATGGCCTTCGTCCGGCTGGTCAAGGACCTGATGCGGGACAAGGAGACCGGGCGGCGCTGGGTGCCGATCGTGCCGGACGAGGCGCGGACCTTCGGCATGGAGTCGCTCTTCCCCACCGCCGGGATCTACTCCCCGCTCGGCCAGACCTACGACCCGGTCGACCGCGATCAGCTCCTGTACTACAAGGAAGCGCAGAACGGTCAGATCCTCAACGAGGGGATCACCGAGGCCGGTTCGATGGCCGACTTCACCGCCGCCGCGACGTCGTACGCGACCCACGGCGAGCCGATGATCCCCTTCTACATCTTCTACTCGATGTTCGGCTGGCAGCGCACCGCCGACCAGATGTGGGCGCTCGCCGACCAGCTCGGCCGCGGCTTCCTCATCGGCGCCACCGCCGGCCGTACGACGATGACCGGCGAGGGCCTGCAGCACGCCGACGGCCACTCCCCGCTGATCGCCTCCACCAACCCGGCGGCGCTCGCCTACGACCCGGCGTTCGCGTACGAGATCGGCGTGATCGTACGGGACGGTCTGCGGCGGATGTACGGCCCCGAGGCCGAGGACGTCTTCTACTACCTGACCGTCTACAACGAGACCAAGGTCCAGCCGCCGATGCCTGAGGGCGAAGGCGTCGAGGAGGGCATCCTCAAGGGCCTGTACCGCTACCAGGAGGCCACGGCCCCGGCCGAGGACTCCCCCCGTATCCAGCTCCTCGCCTCCGGCACCGCCATCCACTGGGTGCTGGAGGCCCAGAAACTCCTCGCCGACGACTGGGGCGTGGCCGCCGACGTGTGGTCCGCCACCTCCTGGAGCGAGCTGCGCCGTGACGCCCTGTCCTGTGACGCGGCGCAGCTCAGTGGCGAAGACCGGGTCCCGTACGTCACCCATGCCCTGGCAGGCGCACCGGGCCCGGTCCTCGCCGTCAGCGACTGGATGCGGGCCGTCCCCGACCAGATCAGCCAGTGGGTCGAGCAGGACTGGTACTCGCTGGGCACGGACGGCTTCGGCCTCTCCGACACCCGCGAGGCGGCCCGCCGCCACTTCGGCGTGGACGCCCCGGCCATCGTGGTGGCCGCGCTGTCCCGGCTGGCCCGGCAGGGCGCGGTACGGGCCACCGCGCCCAAGGAGGCCGCGGAGCGGTACGGCATCTGAGGCACACCGGTCGTCCTGGGGCTTGGCCCCGGGGCTCCGGCGACGGCGGGGCCGGAGCCCGGCGCGCCCTCGCGGCACGCGGCATCATGAGGGCGTGCGTGCTGCCCGGCTCATCAAGATGGTGCTTCTGCTCCAGGCTCGGCCCTCGATCACGGGGGCCGAGCTGGCGCGGGAGCTGGAGGTCTCGGAGCGCACCGTGACCCGGGACGCCGCCGCGCTCTCCGAGGCGGGGATCCCGGTCTACGCGGACCGGGGCCGGGCCGGGGGCTACCGGCTCATCGGCGGCTACCGCACCCGGCTGACCGGCCTCGGGCGTACCGAGGCCGAGGCGCTGTTCCTGTCCGGCGTCCCCTCCGCGCTGCGCGAGATGGGGCTCGCGGACGCCGCCTCCGCCGCCCGGCTGAAGGTGTCCGCCGCGCTGCTCCCGGAGCTGCGGGACGCCTCCCACACGGTGGCCCAGCGGTTCCATCTCGACGCCCCGGGCTGGTGGCGGGAGCCGGAGACGCCGGAGCTGCTGCCGAGGATCGCCGACGCGGTCTGGGACGATCTGCGGATCACCGTCCGCTACCGGCGCCGGGACGCGGAGGTCCGGCGCGAGCTCGAACCGTACGGGCTCGTCCTCAAGGCGGGCATCTGGTATCTCGCGGCCCGCGCGGAGGGCGGCTTCCGGGTCTACCGGGTGGATCGCTTCACCGCCGTCGAACCGGACGGCACCCACTTCACCCGGGACGAGGACTTCGACCTGCCCGGCTTCTGGGGGGAGCGGGCCGATCAGTTCGCCCGCTCGATCCTGCGGGAGATGGCCGTCGTACGGCTGACCCCGGCCGGTGCCCGGGGGCTGCCGCACGTCACGGACCGGACGGCGGCCGAGGAGGCCGTACGCGAGGCCGGGGAGCCCGACGAGCAGGGGCGGCTCACCGTCACCCTGCCCATCGAGTCGCACGAGGTCGCCCTCGCCCAGTTGCTCGCGCTCGGCCCGGAGGCGGAGGTGCTGGGGCCGCCGGAGCTGCGAGCGCTCTTCGCCGAGGCGGCGCGCCGCACGGCGGAGCGCTACGAATGACCACAGTGCGCTGCGGATGCCTGCGGCGCCCTCCCCAGGACTGCGGGTCCGGCGGCTGCGGAGCACGCCGGTGACCGCGGCGCGCTCTACCGGTGGCCACCGCGCGCTCCTGCCCGCAACGCCCCGCCCGTAGAGCGCCCAGCCGTCGCCCCGGAAGCCGCCGAGCACGGCCTCGGTAAGACGCCGAGCCGTTGTCCGGGACGCCGCCGAGCGCGGCCTCCGTAGAGCGCCGAGCCGTTCCCCCGGACGCCGCCGAGCACGGCCTCCGTACGGCGCCAAGCCGTCGCCCCAGACCCCGCCGAGCCGTCGCCCCGGACGCCGCCGAGCGCAGCGTCCGTAGAGCGCCGAGCCGTTGCCCCGGACGCCGCCGAGCACGGCCCCGGTAAGACGCCGAGCCATTCTCCGGGACGCCGCCGAGCACGGCCTCCGTACGGCGCCAAGCCGTCGCCCCGGGACACCGCCGAGCCCAGCCTCCGTAAGCCGCCGAGCGCGGCCTCGGTACGGCGCCGAGCCGTTGCCCGGGACGCCGGGGCCGGCCCCGGCAAGGCTCCGTGTCCTCGCCCTACCGGTTACCGGTAGTCCGCGGCCGTGCCCGCCTTGCCGCCGAAGACGACGTCCTGGAAGTAGCCGAGGACATCCGGCCGGGAGCCGTCCCGGTCGGTGAAGCCGTAGACCTTGGCCAGATCGCCGCTGAAGACGGACTTCCCGCTCCACCGCGCCCGGTCCGGGTCGGCGGCGAGGGCGGCGACCGCCCGTCCGACGAAGTACGGCGACTCGGCGATGGCGAAGTGCGGCTCCTTCTCCACCGCGTCGAGCCAGTTCTCCTCCGTCACCCCGAAGTGGTCCAGCATCTGCTCGGAGCGCAGAAAGCCCGGCGAGATGCTCACCGCCGTGCCGTCGAACTCCTTCAGCTCCTCCGCGAGCCCGAAGGCCGTCCGGATCGGGGCGTTCTTGGTGAGGTCGAAGAAGAGGTTCTCGCGGTAGGTCTTGTTGAACTCCTCGTTGCCGTCGGTCACCTCGACCACCAGCCCGCCCGGGTGCCGGATCAGCAGCGGCAGCGCGTAGTAGCTGGTGATGAGGTGGGTCTCGACGCCGAGCCGGAGCATCCGCAGCCCGCCCGCCAGATCCGTCTCCCACGTCTTCTTGCCGAACTCGATCAGCGCCTCACCGCCCCATACGTCGTTGACCAGGACGTCCAGCCGGCCCTGCTCCCGGTCGATCCGCTCCACCAGCGCCCGGACCTGCTCGGGCTCCAGGTGGTCGGTCGGCACCGCGATGCCCGTGCCGCCCGCGGCCGTGATCAGTTCCGCCGTCTCCTCGATGGTCTCCGTGGCCCGCCCCACCTCGCTGACGCGCTCCCGTGTGGTGCGCCCCGTCGCGTAGACGGTGGCCCCGGCCGTCCCCAGCTCGACGGCCATCGCCCGGCCCGCGCCGCGCGTCGCCCCCGCGACGAGCGCGACCCTGCCCGCCAGTGCGCCCTGTGTGCTCACGTCCATATGTCCTCTCGGTGCGGATGCCATGTGGGTGACCTGGGTCGACCCGGGTCGATCCCGGTCCGCCCAGGTCGACCTTCACAGGGAAATCCGACACCTGCTGTCTGGTATTACGAAGCGGTCGCATCCGGCGCGTTCCGCGTGCGGGGGTGCGCGGGAGGGCCGATCCTGGTCCCGTGATGATGGACGAGGTCCCGTGATGATGGACGAAACGGAGTTCTGGGGGCTGGTCGACAGCGCCCGGGAGGTCGCGGACGGCGACCCCGAGGACCAGTCCGACCTGCTCGTCGATCAGTTGTCACAACTCGACCCCGACGCGGTGCTGGACTTCGCCCGGCACTTCGAGGCCCGTTCCAACCGGGCGTACCGCTGGGACGTGTGGGGCGCCGCCTGGGTGCTGCTCGGCGGGGTCAGCGACGATGCCTTCGAGGCGTTCCGCTTCTGGCTGATCGGCCAGGGCCGGGAGATCTTCGAGGGCGCGCTGCACGATCCGGACGCGCTCGCCGACCTGCTCGAGGACTTCGATGAGCAGGTGGACGGCGACTGCGAGGACCTGGGGTACGCGGCGGACGAGGCGTACGAGCGGCTGACCGGGGCGCCCCTGCCGGAGCTGGGGCTCGCCCCCGCACCCCGGGAACCGATCGGGGCGCCCCTGGACTTCGAGAGCGAGGCGGTGCTGGCGGAGCGGTATCCCCGGCTGTGGGAGCGCTTCAAGGGCTGACCCTCTGACGCTCAGCAGCGCCTCGGCAACGCCCCACCAGCGCCTCAGCGGTCCAGCGAGCGCCCCATCAGCACATCGTCCACGTACTCCCCCGCCAGCAGAAACTCCCCCGGCAGCACGCCTTCCACCGCGAACCCCTCCGACGCGTACAGCCGCCGTGCCGGGGTGTTGTGGCCCAGCACCCGCAGCGTGATGCGGGTCGCGCCCTGCCTCCGTGCCTCCTCGAACGCGGCGCCGAGCAGCGCCCGCGCCACGCCCTTCCCCCGCGTCCGCTCGTCCACCGCGAGCCCCTGGATCTGGCGGACATGCGTGTTGCAGGCCAGCGGGGACGACGGCACAAGCCGTATATAGCCGACGGGGCATCCGCCGAGCTCGGCCACGAGGATGTGCTCGACGCGGTTGCGCTGGGTGAAGAAGGGGTCGTACGGCGGCTGCGGCTTCGGCTGTACGGAATGCAGCACCGACCAGGTGCTGCGGTCCAGCTCGGCCAGTGCCGTCTCGTCGTCGAGCACGGCGGGGCGGATGATCAGCTCGGGCTGCCGGGACGCGCGGGGCAGACCGGAAGGCTGGGGCAGGCCGGAAGGCTGAGGAAGACCGGAAGCCCGGGGCGGGCCGGAGGGCTGGGGCGGGCCGGAGGGCTGGGACATGCGAGTCACTGTGCCACGCCCGCCTGTTGTCCGACATCCCTCCCCTGATCGAGGGCAGGATGGGGGCCATGCGTATCGCGGTCACCGGCTCCTCAGGGCTCATCGGCACGGCACTCGTCCGCTCGCTGCGCGAGGACGGCCACCAGGTGGTGCGCCTGGTGCGGCGTCCGCCGCGTGTGGAGGACGAGGTGGAGTGGGACCCGCGGCGGGAGTGGGTGGACACGAAGGGGCTGATGGGCTGTGAGGCCGTGGTCCATCTCGCGGGCGCGGGCGTCGGCGACCGGCGCTGGACCGACGCGTACAAGAAGGAGATCCGGGACAGCCGGGTGCTGGGCACCGCCGCCCTCGCCGAGGCGATCGCCTCGCTGGACACCCCGCCGCGGGTGCTGGTGAGCGGAAGCGCGGTCGGGTTCTACGGTGACACCGGGGAGCGCGCGGTCGATGAGAGTGCGCCCCCCGGCCACGGTTTTCTTCCGGATCTCTGCCAGGACTGGGAGGAGGCGGCGGCCGCGGCGCAGGAGGCGGGCGTCCGTACGGTCTTCACCCGGACCGGGCTGGTGATCTCCTCCGAGGGCGGGGCGTGGGGGCGGCTCTTCCCGTTGTTCAAGCTGGGCCTCGGCGGGCGGATGGGCAGCGGCCGGCAGTACTGGAGCTTTATCGCGCTGCGGGACCATATCGCCGCGCTGCGCCATATCCTCGACACGCCCGAGCTCACCGGCCCGGTCAACCTCACCGCACCGGCGCCGGCCACCAACCGCGAGATCACGGCGGCCATGGGCCGTGTGCTGCGCCGCCCCACGCTCTTCACGGTCCCCGCCCCCGCGCTCCGGATCGCCCTGGGCGGGATGTCCGGCGACGTCCTCGGCAGCGTCCGGGCCATCCCCCGCCGTCTCCTGGACTCCGGCTTCACCTTCACCCACCCGCATGTGGACGAGGCCATCAAGGCGGCGCTGCCGTAAGAGGGTTGGCGCCCCCTTGGCGCCCCTCGCACTCCCCCGGTCGCGCATCGCTCGATGACGTGTGCGACCGGTGTGCGCCCGTGCCCGGTCGATGCGCGTCTGGCATCGACCGTTTTTGTCCGTACTGTCAAGACCGTCTCGCGAGCCGTCACGCGGGACCCACGTATCCGGGCCGCCGACCGGGGCAGCAGCCCCCGTGACGGACGCACCGACCTCGGGGAGGACACGTGCTCAAGCGCGCGCACCGCACGGACGTCGTCATCGTCGGCGCCGGGCTCGCGGGACTGGCCGCGGCTCATCGGCTGACCGACGCGGGAGTGGCGGTCACGGTGCTCGAGGCCGCGCCCCGCGTGGGCGGCCGGATGACGACCGACACCGTCGACGGCTTCCGGCTGGACCGTACCGGTCACTTGATGAACACCTCCTTCCCGGAGTTGCGGCGCACTCCGGGGCTCGGCGCCCTCGCCCTGCGCCCCTTCGCCCAGGGGGTGCTGGTCCACAACGAGGGGCGTACGCACCGGGTGGACACCCCCCGGAGCATGAGGGGCGCATTCACCACGGCACGCGCCCTCGCCAACGCCGCCCGCGCGCCGCTCGGCAGCGGGCTCGACCAGGCCCGACTCGGTGCCGCGCTCGGCAGGCTCGCCGCCCTGCCCGCGGACCGCCTGCTCGCCCGCCCCGACCGGCCGGTCTCCGAGACCCTGGGGGGGCGGGGCCTACCTGCTCGTACGGTCGAGGGGGTGCTGCGTCCGCTGCTCGTCTCGCTGCTGAGCGACCCGGACCTCACCACCTCCAGCCGCTGCGCCGACCTCGCGCTGCGCGGCTACGCACGCGGCCGCCTCTGCCTTCCGGCGGGCGGCGCGTCCACCGTCCCCGAGCTGCTCGCGGCCGCGCTGCCGCCGGGGACGGTCCGTACGGGCGTCCGGGCCGTATCGGCCTCCACCACCGCCGTCGCCACCGCCGAACACGGCGAGATCGGCTGCCGTGCGGTGCTGGTGGCCACCGGTGCGCACGACGCGGCCGAACTCCTGCCCGGGCTGCGGGTACCGGCCTTCCACCCGGTCACGGTGACGCACCACACCGCCGGCCGGCCGCCGCTGCGCGAGCCCGCGCTGATACTCGCCGCGGGCGGCCGGGGCCCGGTCGCCCACACCATGGTGGCCAGCGAGGTCGACCCCTCGCGCACCCCGCCCGGCCGGGTGCTGATCACCTCCACGGTGCTGGGCGCCTCCGCCGCACTGCCCGCCACCGAGCTCGACCGGGCCGTCCGGGCCCAACTGGCGGCGGTGTACGGCACGTCGACCGCGGGCTGGGAACTGCTGGCCACGCACCACGACCCGTACGCGGTCCCGGCCATGCCCGCCCCCCACGACCCGCGCCGCCCGGTGCGGCTGCTGTCGGGGCTGTACGTCTGCGGCGACCACCGGGACTCCAGCACGGTCCAGGGCGCCCTGGCCTCCGGCCGCCGGGCCGCCCGAGCGGTCCTCAGCGACTTCGGCGCCCCACCGGACGCCGGCTCCGGCACGAACGCCCGCAACACCGGTACGGGGTCCTTCCCCGCGGCGGCGGCCTGACCGGCGGCATGCGTGTCGGGGCAGGGCGCTGCTGAGGCTCAGGCTCCGGTCACGCGGCCTGCGGCCCACGGCCCGGGGCAACCGGCCCCCGCGGCTGCGGCGACCTGACGCGCGACATCCTGCGGTGCACAGGGGCTGAGGCTCAGGCTCCGGTCACGGCCGGCAGCCCGGGACAACGGGCACGCCCGGGCCGAGGCGCGGCGCGCGTAGGGTGCGCGGGGAACGGCGCAAGGCACGCCGAGCACGGGCGGAGGCCACGGACCACATCGCGCGGACGTATCGCCGAAGGCTGGCGCGGGCGCCCGCCCACACTTCGTCCGTTGCCGAAGCGACCCCGACCTACGCTGGACGCATGGCCACCACCACGGACGCCCGTGACGCCGACATCGCCCGCCCAGCCGCCGCGATCGCCGATCCGTCTCGCGCCCGCGTCCTGCAGGCGCTGTTGGAGGGCCGCGCCCTGCCCGCGAGCGTGCTGGCCACCGAGGCCGGGGTCAGCGCCTCCACGGTCAGTGGGCATCTGGCCAAGTTGCTGGAGGCCGGGGTGGTGCGGGTCGAGCCGCACGGGCGGCACCGCTACTACCGGCTGACCGGCCCCGCCGTCGGCGAGGCCCTCGAGGCGCTGGCCCGGATCGCCCCGCCGCTGCCGGTCACCTCGCTGCGCCAGAGCACCCACGCACACGCCCTGCGTCGGGCGCGTACCTGCTACGACCATGTCGCGGGCACCCTCGGAGTGGCCCTGATGGCGGCGCTGCTGGAACGCGGGGTCCTGGAGGGCGGCGACGGACGCTTCCACCCCGAGGCGACGGAGAGCGACCGGCTGTCCGCCCCGGGCAACGACACCACCTACCGGCTGACGGACCCGGGGCGCGCGGAGCTGGCGGCGTTCGGCGTGGACGCGGACGGGCTCCCCGCGCGCCGCCCGCTGATCCGCTACTGCGTGGACTGGACCGAGCAGCGTCACCATCTGGCCGGAGCGCTGGGGGCCGCCCTGACGGACCGGCTGTTCGCGCTGGAATGGATCCGCCGTGGCAGCCGCCGCCGCGTGATCCACCTGACCGACGCGGGCCGCACCGGCCTGGAGCGCACCTTCGGCGTCGTCGTGGACGCCTGACCACGCCCGGTGCCCTGACCGCCCTGGGCACCACCCGACACTGGACACACCCGTCGTGGACGCCCGACCACGCCCGCCCCTGGGCACAACCGTCGAAGATGCCCGACCCACCCGGCCCTGGGCACAACCATCGTGGACGCCCGACCACGCCCGCCCCTGGGCACAACCGTCGAAGATGCCCGACCCACCCGGCCCTGGGCACAACCATCGTGGACGCCCGACCACGCCCGGCACGGGCACCGTCCTGGACGCCTGGACGCGCACCGCCGCCACCCGATCAGCGACCGCCCGCCCCGCACCCAGCCACCTGATCAGCGACCGCCCCGCCCTGCCGACGTCGCCCCCGCCACCCGAGCAGCCACCGTCCCGCCCCCGCGCCCCACACCCCCCACACCCCGCCCCTACCCCAGCGCCGCCACCCGCTCCCGGTAGCCCCGGGCCGGGGCCGCGTCTCGGTAGGGCTCCAGGCGGCGCTCGAAGTCGCGTACGTACTCCACCGCCCGCACCGACCGCATCTCCGAAGCCTGTTGCGCCGCCTCCGCCGCGAGCTGGCACGCCTGTTCCAGCTCGCCCAGGCCGAGCCGCGCGCTCGCCAGGACCACCCGGCAGAACAGCCGGCTGCGCGCGAACCCGGCGCCGTGCAGTTGCAGGGAGCGCTCCGCGTGCTGGGCGGCGGCCCGGTACTGCTGCAGATCTCGGTGGCAGTGGCCGAACTCGTCGGCCAGTTGCGCCTCGTCGAAGAGCCGCGCCCAGTGCGGGACCTCGTCCCCCGGCCGGGCCGTCTCCAGTGCCCGCTCGGCGCGGGCGAGCGAGGCGGTGCACGCGCGCACCTCGCCCAGGACGCCATGGCCGCGCGCCTCGATCGCGTGCAGCAGCGACTGCAGCACCGGCGGGGCGCCGCCGCCGACCCCCTGCTGGGCCACCCGGGCCAGTTGCACGGCCTCCCGCCCATGGCCGAGATAGACGGCCTGGCGGCTCATCGTCACCAGCACATAGCTGCCGTACGTGCGGTCCCCGGCCGCCTGTGCCAGCCGTAGCGCCTGGACGAAGTAGCGCTGTGCCAGACCGTGGGCGGCGATGTCGAACGAGGTCCATCCGGCCAGCCGGGTCAGATCGGCGACCGCGCCGAACAGCCGCCGCCCGGTCGCCTCGTTGTACGAGCCGCGCAGCATCGGCTCGCCCTCGTGCTCGAGATAGCGCACCAGGGCCTGTCGGGCGTGTCCGCCGCCGTACGTCTGGTCCAGCGCCGCGAACAGCTCGCCGACCGAGCGCAGGGCCGCGATGTCGCCGGAGGTCACCCGGTAGCCCGGTGCGCGCCGGTCGCGGTCGTGCCGACGCTGACGGGGCAGCGGCGCCCGGCCCTGGGCGCCGTGGGCGCCGTGAGCGCCGTGGGCTGCTCCATGGGCTCCATGGGCTCCCTGAGCGCCCTGAGCGCCCTGAGCGCCCTGGATGGCCGCACGCCCCGGTGCCACCCCGGCCACCCCTGCCACCCCCGCCGGGCCACCCGCCCGGCCGCCCTGCGCGGGCAGCCGCCCGGCCGCGGCCCCGGCCCCGGTGCCGACCCCGCCCCCGAGCCCCGTCCCGGCTCCCACGCCCGCCCCCGCCGGGACGCCGCCCGCCGGTGGCTCGCCGCGCGCCACGCGGTCGTCGGGCCGCCCGATCAGCCAGTCGCGGCTGGGGACGACCAGACCCGCCGGGGTGAAGGCGATCTTCCGCAGCTCCGCATGGCTTCCGGAATCCTTCCGCCACAGCCCGCTGACGATGTCCACCGCCTCCTGCGGGGTGGCGGCGAACTCCAGCCCCGCGTAGACGGGCGCACAGGCGTCCAGCCCCAGGTCCTGGGCGGTCAGCCGACGCCCCAACCGCCGGGTGAACACCTCGGCGATCAGCGCCGGGGTGGTGCCGCGTGGCTGCTGTCCGCGCAGCCACCGCGTCACGGAGGTCTTGTCGTACCGCAAGTCCAGACCGTGCTCCAGCCCGAGCTGGTCCACCCGCCGGGCGAGCCCAGCGTTGGAGAAGCCAGCCTCGGCGATAAGCGCGGCGAGCTGACGATTGGGAATGCGCTGTGGGGGTCGTTCCGTCATCAGCTTGCCGGTCTCCCTGATCGCTCTGTGGAACGGCGCGAATGTAACTGCCGCTCGAGGGCTGATCGCGGCCGTCGGGCGGCATTCATCCGATCGTGTGAGAACGGGCCGGGTGAGGACGTAAGGGGACACGGTCGTACAGTGGCGGGGGCGCCGCCGCGAGGCTCCGCCCCCAATCGCACGTGGGCCGAGAAGGAGCTTGCCGTGACCGCCGTGACCACTGCTTCGCCGGGGTCGGTCCCCGGTTCACCGGCGCTGCGCCACGTCCACCTGGGCTTCGGCGCGGACGCCGTGGACTACGAGGAGGCCTGGCAGGAGCAGCGCCGGGTGCACGCCGCCCGCTTCGCGGACGAGATCCCCGACACCTGCCTGCTGCTGGAGCACCCCCCGGTCTACACGGCGGGCCGGCGCACGGCCGACAGCGAGCGCCCCCTGGACGGCACCCCGGTGGTGGACGTGGACCGCGGCGGCAAGATCACCTGGCATGGCCCCGGTCAGTTGGTCGGCTATCCGATCCTCAAGCTGCCGCGCCCGGTGGACGTCATCGCGCATGTCCGCCGCCTGGAGGAGGCGCTGCTGCGCACCTGCGCGGAGTTCGGCGTGGAGACGACCCGGGTGGAGGGCCGCAGCGGGGTGTGGGTGCTGGGCGACCCGGTGGACCAGCGCCCCGCGCTCGGCGGGCTGAAGCTGGACTTCGACCCGCGGCTGGAGGACGAGGAGTTCGACGCACGGCTGAACGGGCCGGAGTACGCCCCCTCCAACGCCGGGCAGCGCCGTGAGGACCGCAAGCTGGCCGCCATCGGGGTGCGGATCGCCAAGGGCGTGACGATGCACGGCTTCTCGCTCAACTGCAATCCGGACAACACCTGGTTCGACCGGATCGTGCCGTGCGGGATCCGGGACGCGGGTGTGACCTCGCTCTCGGAGGAGCTGGGCCGGGATGTGCCGATCTCCGAGGTGCTGCCGGTCGTCGAGCGGCATCTGCGGGAGGTCCTGGAGTCCACCGTCCCGCTGCCCCGGGCGGTCTGACCCTCCCGGGCCGGGCCCACCGATCGGGCCCACCGATCGGGCCCACCGATCGGGCCCACCGATCGGGCCCTGCCGGCCCGGCCCTTCCGGGTCCGGCGCCCCGGAAGGCGGCCCTTCCGGGGCCGGCCCTGCCGGGAATGCGCCCTCGCCGCTATCGGTTGCCCTGGACGTAAATGCGTACGAACCACGGGCGTACTCTGGTGACCGCCGACGATTCGAAAGCCCGCCGGCAAACTCGCCACGCCGAGCCGCCAAGCAGAGCCAAGCAAAGAGGAGTGCCGGACGTGTCCGCAGTCGCACCCGACGGACGCAAGATGCTGCGCCTGGAGGTCCGGAACAGCCAGACCCCCATCGAGCGCAAGCCCGAGTGGATCAAGACCCGGGCGAAAATGGGCCCCGAGTACACCGAACTGCACGGCCTGGTGAAGCGCGAGGGCCTGCACACCGTGTGCCAGGAGGCGGGCTGTCCGAACATCTACGAGTGCTGGGAGGACCGCGAGGCGACGTTCCTCATCGGCGGCGACCAGTGCACCCGGCGCTGCGACTTCTGCCAGATCGACACCGGCAAGCCGCAGGAGCTGGACCGCGACGAGCCGCGCCGGGTGGCCGAATCCGTACGCACGATGGAGCTGAAGTACGCGACCATCACCGGTGTGGCCCGTGACGACCTGGAGGACGGGGGCGCGTGGCTCTACGCGGAGACCGTCCGCCAGATCCACGCCCTGATGCCGGACACCGGTGTGGAGCTGCTGATCCCGGACTTCAACGCGGTCCCCGAGCAGCTCGCCGAGGTCTTCTCGGCCCGCCCCGAGGTGCTCGCGCACAACGTCGAGACGGTGCCGCGGATCTTCAAGCGCATCCGTCCCGGCTTCCGCTACGAGCGCTCGCTCGAGGTGATCACCAAGGCGCGCGAGGCGGGTCTGGTCACCAAGTCCAACCTGATCCTGGGCATGGGCGAGGAGCGCGAGGAGATCAGCCAGGCGCTGCAGGACCTCCATGACGCGGGCTGCGAGCTGATCACCATCACCCAGTACCTGCGGCCGTCCGCCCGGCACCATCCGGTGGAGCGCTGGGTCAAGCCCCAGGAGTTCGTGGAGCTCGAGGAGGAGGCCGAGGAGATCGGCTACGCGGGCGTCATGTCCGGCCCGCTGGTCCGCTCCTCGTACCGGGCCGGCCGTCTGTACCAGCAGGCCATCGAGCGGCGCAATGTCGCCGCGGCCTCCCCGGCAGTCTGAGTCACACTCCGTCACGTACCGTGCGCCAATCGGCCGTGTGAGCAACACGCTGTGTGATTGCGAGCACACACATATCCGAAGGCTCGGAAAACGCCGCAGGTCAAGGGCGGGATACGGGCCGCAGCAGGGCTTCATCGGTGTTTGACCGGCCAGTCACGCACTGGTAACACCATTGGGTAACGATTGAGCCACGCACTGCTTATACGGTGTGCGTAGCGATCATCCACCGCTTCCGAGGGGTATCCATGCCGGCTGCGCCCGTACGCCCGTCCGTCACCGACGCGCTCCTCGTCCTGGAGGGTCTGCTGCTGCGGGGCGGGCAGCGCACCGCCCGCCGCAACGCCTGGACGGCCGTGCTCGAGGACCGCCGTCGGGCCAAGGACCGGGACGAGGCCGAACACGTGCTGGAGGCCGTGTCCACCAGTACCTCCCAGGCCACGTAAACTTCGCTGTATGGCGAGGAAGGAAACATCCGAGAACCCCGGGCGGCTGAAGCAGATCGCCCTGACCTACAAGATGACCAAGCGGGTCGACCCGAAGGTCACTCTTGTCGTCGCCGGCGTGGGGATTGTCACCTTCGGTGTCCTTCTCGCGATCGGCTTCCTGATCGGTCACCCGATCTTCGCTGGCATCCTGGGCTTCGTCCTGGCGTTCCTCGCGATGGCGATCATTTTCGGCCGCCGTGCCGAGCGGGCCGCCTTCGGACAGATGGAGGGCCAGCCGGGCGCGGCGGCGGCGGTGCTGGAGAACGTGGGCCGCGGCTGGTCGGTGACCCCCGCGGTGGCCATGAACCGGAACCAGGACGTCATCCACCGCGCGGTGGGCAAGGCGGGCGTCGTGCTGGTCGCCGAGGGCAACCCGAACCGGCTCAAGAGCATGCTGGCCGCCGAGAAGAAGAAGATGGCGCGCATCGTCGCGGAGGTCCCGGTCCACGACGTGATCGTGGGCTCCGGCGAGGACCAGGTCGAGATCAAGAAGCTCCGCACCACGCTGCTGAAGCTTCCGCGAGTGCTGCCGGGCGCACAGGTCACGGTGGTCAACGACCGGCTGCGCGCGCTGGGCGACCTGATGAGCAACATGCCGATTCCGAAGGGTCCGATGCCCAAGGGGATGCGGATGCCGAAGGGGCGCTGAGCGCTCCCCGCACCGAAACGGATACGAGACGGCGGCCCGGACCTGGAGTCCGGGCCGCCGTTTCGTACGTAACGCCGTTGTACGCAATCCGTACGCGATCCGCCGTTCATCATCCGGGGGGTGTGATCCCGGGGCTCAGACCCTGATCTGCACCGCGCGGGAGAGCCGGTCGTGCAGCCCGCGGGTGTCGCGGTCCCAGACCACCGCCGGGATGACCAGCACCACCAGCACGCTGCGCAGCACGGCCTTCGGCAGGCTCAGCCGCACCCCGCCCTCGCCGATGACCCGCAGCTTCAGCAGCAGCTTGCCGGGGGTGGCGCCGACGGTGCCCACGGTGATCAGGCTCAGCACCAGGAAGACCAGCAGCGCCCAGTTCCCGGCGGCCTGGGCGTCGCGGCCGGACAGCAGCGCGTAGGAGACGAGCAGGCACAGGGCCCAGTCGATGAAGAGCGCCCCGAAACGGCGTCCCAGCGGCGCAATGGCGCCCGGTCCGCTCTCGGGGAGCCCGAGCCCCTGGCCCCGGTAGCCGAAGTCGACGCCCATGTCCTCGGCGGCCGCGCGGGGCCCGGAAAGCCACGATCCGATTGCTTGCCTCTTGTCCACCCGTCTACGTTACTGCGACCGCATACGTTCCCCGGGCCTGGCCCCCGCCCGCTGGTTCCGGGGCGGCCGTTCGCTGCCTTTTCCGAGGCCGCGAGGTCCCCGCAATCCCCCTCGGGCCGGTTAACCTGGGTGAAACAAATGGGTCATGCCCGGGAAATCCCGTCTGCCTATGGTCGGCGACAGCGCGCCACCGCACATGGACCGCGCGACCGGACAAATCCCCGTCCCACCGCGGCCGGGCTAGGAGGAGTTGGATGTTCCAGAACGCCGACGACGCTCGGAAGTACATCTCGGACGAGGACGTCAAGTTCGTCGACGTCCGCTTCTGCGACCTTCCCGGCGTCATGCAGCACTTCACCGTACCGGCGGAGGCGTTCGACCCGGACGAGGAGCTGGCCTTCGACGGCTCGTCGATCCGCGGCTTCCAGGCCATCCACGAGTCGGACATGGCCCTGCGCGCGGACCTCTCCACGGCGCGTGTCGACCCGTTCCGCCGGGACAAGACCCTCAACATCAACTTCTTCATCCACGACCCGATCACGGGTGAGCAGTACAGCCGCGACCCGCGGAACATCGCCAAGAAGGCCGAGGCCTACCTCGCCTCCACCGGCATCGCGGACACCGCGTACTTCGGTCCGGAGGCGGAGTTCTACGTCTTCGACAGCGTGCGCTTCGACACCAAGGCGAACGAGTCCTTCTACCACATCGATTCCGAGGCGGGCGCCTGGAACACCGGCGCGCTCCAGGACAACCGTGGCTACAAGGTCCGCTACAAGGGCGGCTACTTCCCGACCCCGCCGGTCGACCACTTCGCCGACCTGCGCGCCGAGATCAGCCTCGAGCTGAACAAGGCCGGTCTCCAGGTCGAGCGCCAGCACCACGAGGTGGGCACCGCCGGCCAGGCCGAGATCAACTACAAGTTCAACACGCTGCTGGCCGCGGCCGACGATCTGATGCTGTTCAAGTACATCGTCAAGAACGTGGCGTGGAAGAACGGCAAGACCGCGACCTTCATGCCGAAGCCGATCTTCGGTGACAACGGCTCGGGCATGCACGTCCACCAGTCGCTGTGGCAGGGCGGCTCCCCGCTCTTCTACGACGAGCAGGGCTACGCGGGCCTGTCGGACACCGCCCGCTACTACATCGGCGGCATCCTCCGGCACGCCCCGTCGCTGCTCGCGTTCACCAACCCGACGGTGAACTCCTACCACCGCCTGGTCCCGGGCTTCGAGGCACCGGTCAACCTGGTGTACTCGCAGCGTAACCGCTCCGCCGCGATGCGTATCCCGATCACCGGCTCCAACCCGAAGGCCAAGCGCGTCGAGTTCCGCGCCCCGGACTCCTCCGGCAACCCGTACCTGGCCTTCTCCGCCCTGCTCCTCGCGGGTCTGGACGGCATCAAGAACAAGATCGAGCCGGCCGAGCCGATCGACAAGGACCTCTACGAGCTCGCCCCCGACGAGCACGCGGGCGTCCCGCAGGTCCCGACCTCCCTCCCGGCCGTCCTCGACTCCCTCGAGGCCGACCACGAGTTCCTCCTCCAGGGCGGGGTCTTCACCTCCGACCTGATCGAGACCTGGATCGACTACAAGCGCACCAACGAGATCGCGCCGCTGCAGCTCCGTCCGCACCCGCACGAGTTCGAGCTCTACTTCGACGTGTGATCCGTACCGGCTCCGGCCGAGCCCCCGCCGCCGCCCCGATGGGCGGGGGTGGGGGCTCGGCGTTTGTGCGGAGGGGTCACGCGGCGGCGTTGACCGTCTGGGTGTCGGTGCCGGAGGACGGCAGGAAGCCGGTGTCGCCGTTGTAGAGGGCGACCACGGGGTGGGTGCCGACGCCCAGGGTGTTGAGGGACAGCGTCGCGACGCCCCCCGACAGCGGCTGGACGAACGCCCCGCCGCCGGAGGCGCCGATGATGAAGGTGACCGTTCCGGTCGGGACGCCCGTGCCGGGCGCGACCGGGGTGACGGTGGCGGTGAACGTCACCGAGGCACCCAGCGTCGACGGGTCCGGCGCCGAGGACACCGAGGTAGTGGTCGCCGACTGGACGACGAGGATGACGTTGGCGCCGGTGGAGGGGGAGAAGTTGGCGTCACCGTTGTAGTTGGCGAGGACGGCGTGGGCACCGACGCTCAGGCTGGGGACGGTGACCGAGGTGGTCCCGCCCGACAGCGTCCCGGTCAGGGTGGGGCCGCCGGTGACGACGAAAGTGACGTCGCCGGTGGGAGTCCCGACACCGAGCGGGATGACGGTGGCGGTGAGCGTCACCGACTGTCCGGATGACGCGGGTTGGGGTGAGACCGTGACCAGGGTGATCGTGGGCGTAGCCATAGTGGCCCTCCAAATGGTGTGGGGTGGTGGGCCGTTGCTCGCCACGCATGCGGGAACACAGCGCGGCGGTGCATCGGAGGCGAGGGGGTGCGCACTTACGGCGATCCACGCGGGGACATCCCCGCGTCGCCGTCCCCCGGCAGATGTGGAACCCACCGGTCTGTAGCACCAGTAGGCGCGCGACTCGCCGCCACCGCCAGAGAGTTGCCGCCTAATTACCCCGGATAGCGCAGCGCTCGACGGCTCTCCCCGCGCACACCATCCGCCTCGTGCGGCGCGCGTTCCGTGCGGTCGGGGCACCGCGTACGCACCGCGCACACGCGTGTGCTGGGGGCAGCCGTGCTGGGGGCAGCCGTGCCGGGGGCCTGCCGCGGGCGCGCCGGGCCGGGGTCAGCCGCCGCCGAAGTCGCCCCCGAAGCCACCGCCGAAACCGCCGCCGTCGCCGAAACCGCCGCCGAAGTCGCCGCCCCCGGCGTCACCGCCACCCCCGCCGTCGCCGAAGCCACCGCCGAAGTCGCCGGTGTCGTAGCCGGGGTCGAGGGATCCGCCCAGCAGCGTGCCGATCAGCAGCCCGGGCAGCAGCATCGAGCCGTATCCGCCGAAGTACCCGCTGGCCCAGGGCCCGTAGGCCGGACCGGCCTCCCAGTACGGGCGTCGCCGGTCGCCGCCGACCGGGACGGTGCGGGAGTCCGGATCGAGGCCGTCGTCGATGCGGGTGGCGTCCGCGGCGCAGGCGGGTACGGAGCGCTGGGTGCCGCCAGAGGGCGCCCACTGGACGTCCCGGACCGAGGGGCCGTGCCGCGGGTCGAAGAAGCACGGCGGGCGCCGCTCGGGCAGCGGCCCGCCCTCGCGGCGGGCGTCGAGCACCGCCAGCGCGAAGCGGCCCTCCTCCAGCGCCTCGGTCACCGGCCGTACGTCCAAGGGGCGCCGGGCGGCGGCCGACTTGGCCTTCGCCTCCTCGTAGGCGTCCAGGGCGCGGCCGTAGTCGTCCGCCATCTCGGGGGTGGACGCCGGGTCGGCCGGGTCGAAGCCGGTCCGGCTGAGCTTCTCGCCGTACGCGGTGATGTCCTCCTCGACCGCGCCGCGCACCTGCTCCAGCTCGGCCCGCTCGCGCTCGCGGCGCTGCTTGCGGGTGCGCCGCAGCAGGTAGAGACCGCCTCCGCCGACGGCGGCCAGAATGATCAGCACCACCACGGTCTCCCCCACCGACATACCGGTGGAGTCCCGCGCGCCCTGGTCGCCGCCGGTCCCCTGGCCGCCCCGGTCGTGGGTCGCCTTGGCCGCGTCGGTCACGAAGCCGTTCAGGACCGCCGCGAGGTCGCGGGGGTGCTGCCGCAGGTTCTGCGCCGCCAGCGCCTGCGAGGTGCGTCCCGGCAGCACCGAGGTGTCGGAGGCCGCCCCGAAGGAGGAGCCGAGCGCCACCGCGTAGATGCCGGGACGGTCGACGGCGGCCCGCAGCCGCCCGAAGACGCGCTCGCCTCCGTACGCGGGATTGTCCGGCAGGACGGCGACGTAGACGGGCACGCCCGCGTCACGGATATGGGCCACCAGGCGGCGCGCCTGCCCGGCGCTCAGTGCGTCGGAGGCGCCGGGATCGACATACACGGGGCTGTTCCGCAGCGCCTTGCCGATCTTGTTCACATCCGTTTCGGCGCGCGCTCCCCCGGCGGTGAGCAGCACCGCCGTCAGAGCGACGAGGACGGCCAGCAGCAGCGTGCCCCATCGCGATGTCTTGACGGACACGCCTCACATTTACCCGCATAAGGGTTCGACTATGCGTGAATCCGTCTTTCGGCGCGGGTCCGACGTGCGTGGCTGGGCCCCGCCACTGCCCCTCTCCGCGGTGGCGGGGCTCAGTGCTGTGCGATCAGCTCGTGGTGCTGGTCACCGTGCCGTTGTCCGGAGCGGTGACGACCTGGGTGTACTCGGAGACGCCGGAGGCGCCGAAATTGGCGTCCCCCTCGTAGACGGCACCGACGTCCCAGTTGCCTGCCGACAGCGCCACTTCGAGGAAGGCGAATCCATTGGTGTCCAGGGTGGGGCTGCTGGTGATCGTGCCCACACCGTTGGTGAGGGTGAAGGTGACCGGGCCCGTGGGGGTTCCGGCGCCGAGCGGTATGACGGTGGCGGTGAGCGTGACCGACTGCCCGGAGACCGCGGAGTTATACGGTGGCGGGACAGAGCCAGCCGTCCGACTCCAGGGAGTCCGAATGGTCGACAGCCCGGCAGGCGTCGTCGAAGCGGCGTTCCAGCACTACATGGCGCAGGACCGCGACGCGGCCTTCCCGCTCTACGCCGATGACTTCTCGTTCACCAGTCCGCAGGACGATCACATCGACAAAGCAGCGTTCTTCGAGCGGTGCTTCCCGACTGCCGGCCGGTTGAAGGAGCAGCGGTTGCTGCACATCACCCCCGCGGACGAAGAACTCGTCTTCGCCTATTACGCGTACGAGCTCAAGACGGGCGAGAGGCACCACAACGTCGAGGCGATCACTGTCCGGGGCGGACTCATCCGGGAGGTGCAGGTCTTCTTCGGCGGCACGGTCTGACAAGCCGTCCCGTCTGTTGGTCCTCGGTGCGGAAGTGGCGCATCCGGTCGATCCGCCGCCGGGAGACGGAGGAGTCCATGCGCGGCTAGTCCGTGCGGCCCGTCGCGGCGACGGTGACGCCGAGGCCGATCATGGAGAGTCCGCCGACGCCGCCGACCAGGGCGAGGCGTCGCGGTGAGCGGGCGACCCAGGTGCGGGCGGTGGCCGCGGCCAGGCCCCAGACGCTGTCGGAGACCACCGCGATGGCGTTGTAGATCAGGCCGAGCAGCAGCATCTGCAGCGCGACATGCCCCTGGTCGCGGTCGACGAACTGGGGCAGTACGGCGGCCAGGAAGACGATCGTCTTGGGGTTGGCCACACCGACCGCGAACCCCTCCCACAGGGTGCGCAGGCCCCCGCGGGCGGGGCCGTCGCCGGTGAAGGCAGCGGGCAGCGAGCGGCGCTGCCGCACCGCCTTGACGCCCAGGTGGACCAGATACGCGGCGCCCACCAGCTTCAGCGTGGTGAAGACGACGGCCGAGCGCTCCACCACGGACCCGACGCCCAGCGCCACGGCCACGACCAGCACATACGCGCCGAGCGTATTGCCGATGACCGTGGTCAGGGCCGCGCGGCGGCCCTGGGCCAGTGCCCGGCCGACCACGAAGAGCACGCTGGGGCCGGGGATCACGATCAGCAGAAAGGACATGGCCGCGAAGGCGAGCAGCCGGTCGGTGGACACCATGGGGCGCATCGAA
This sequence comes from Streptomyces violaceusniger Tu 4113, assembly GCF_000147815.2. Classification (NCBI taxonomy): domain Bacteria; kingdom Bacillati; phylum Actinomycetota; class Actinomycetes; order Kitasatosporales; family Streptomycetaceae; genus Streptomyces; species Streptomyces violaceusniger. The sequence goes on from NC_015957.1 coordinate 8,322,043, forward strand.
GCACGCGCACGGGGCGCGGCTCCAGCCCTTTTTCGGGTCATCCGAGGCCACCTGAGGTTGGCTGAGGTCGCCTGAGGCGCGAGGGCCGCCTGGTGCGATGCGGCCGCTCCACGATCGGTGGACCTTGCCGTAAACCACGGCGCCCGAGTCTCGGTCTGCGGCAATCTGAGGCATACCGAACGGAAAACACGCCCTCAGGGGGGATTTGTGACGTCCCGAACCACCGAGCAGGCGGAACAACCACCGGAACAGCCATCGAAGCAGCCGTCGGAACAATCACCGGAACAACCGGCCGAGCGGCCCAGCGAGGAGTTACGCTTTCGGCCGCCCGCGCTGACGGCCCTGGAGAAGAACCCCGTCACCACCCGGGCCATGGCCCGCAGACTGCCCCAACTGGTCCGCCGCTCCATGGCGTTGGCCTGGAAGGTGGACCGGACGGCGGTGGCGGCGCTGCTGGTGTGCCAGGCGCTGTCGGGCTTCTTCGAGGCGTTCGGGCTGCTGGCCACCACGGGCACGATCACGGCGCTCATCTCCTCCGGCCACATCGCCGACCGGCTCCGGGACGCGCTGCCCTCGATCGCGGTGCTGGCGGGGGCGGCCGGGCTGCGGGCGCTGCTGGGGATCGCGGTCAGCAACATCTCCAGCAGGCTCTCCCCGCGGATCTCCCGGGAGGCCGAGACGCAGATGCTGGACGCGGCGATCAACGCCGAGCTGGCGGCGTACGACAACCCCGGGTTCAACGACAAGTGGGACGCGGCGGACCGGGGCGCCGAGGTGGCGCAGGATCTGATCACCGAGTCGCAGCAACTCATGGGGTGTCTCTCGTCGCTGATCGCGGCGGCGGGCGTGGTCACCGTGCTGCATCCGGCACTGCTGCCGCTGTTGCTGCTGACCGCGTTGCCGCAGGGGATCGCGGGGATGAAGGCGGCCCGGGTGCACTACGAGACCAGTCGTGCGATGAGCGCCGACCGGCGCACGCTCGGGCTGCTGCGCTGGTACATGGTGGACAAGGACATCGCCGATCAGCTCCGTTCCGGCACCATGGCGGAGTTTCTGCTGAAGCGGTACCGGGCCATCGGGGCGCGGGTGGACGCGGCCACCGACACGGCGGTCCACCGGGGCGCGCGATACGCGGTGCTGGGGGCGCTGGCGGGCGGGCTGGCGTCCGGGCTGGTGTGGGTGTCGCTGGCGCTGCTGCTGGGCGCGGGGCAGATGTCGGTGGCGTCGGCGGGTACGGCGGTGTTCGCGCTGCGCACGGTGGGCGCCTCGCTGCAGGGGATGGTCGGTTACGGGACCCGGCTGTTCCGTACGGGGCTGTATCTGGACGACTGGGCGGAGTTCATCGAGGAGGCGGGCGGACACCGGATGCGGCGCGGCCCCCGGGTCCCGGCGGCGCCACGGGTGATCAGGGCCGAGGGGCTGACGTACGCCTATCCGGAATCCGACGCCCCGGCCCTGGACGATGTCACGCTCGAGGTGCGGCGGGGCGAGGTGCTCGCGCTGGTCGGGGAGAACGGCTCGGGCAAGACCACCCTGAGCAAGCTGCTGACCGGGCTCTATCTGCCCACCAAGGGCGCGGTGACCTGGGACGGCGCGGATGTGGCGGGGCTGGATCCGCAGGCGATGTGGCGGCATACGGCGGTCGTGCCACAGGACTACGCGCACTGGCCGCTGTCCGCCCGCGACAACATCACCCTGGGCCAGCCGCACGGCGGGGACGAGGCGGTCCGGGAGGCGGCGGTCCACTCCGGGGCGCATGAGGTGGTGGACGGGCTGCGCAGCGGGCTGGACACTCTGCTCGCCCGGCAGTGGTGGGGCGGGGTGGAGCTGTCCGGCGGGCAGTGGCAGCGCATCGCGCTGGCCCGCGCGTTCCACCGGCCCGCCGGGCTGCTGGTGATGGACGAGCCCACCAGCGCGCTGGACGCCCGTGCCGAGCACCGGATCTTCGCGGGGCTGCGGCGGATGGCGGAGGACCGCGCCGTCGTCCTGGTCACCCACCGGCTGGCGAACGTCGCCGTGGCGGACCGGATCGTCGTGCTGGAGCGGGGGCGGGTGATCCAGCAGGGCACGTTCGCGGAGCTGACGGGGTGCCGCGGGCTGTTCCGGGAGTTGTGGGAGCTGCAGAACGACCGCGGGGTGCCGGCGCCGCGCGGGGAGAAGGCCTGAACGCAGGCGCTGGGCGGGCGGGCGGTCTGAACGCCGGTCCTGGCGGTCAGGGGCTCGGGAACCAGCCGGTTTCGGCGGCGCGGACGCGGGAGGCGGCTATCTCGGCGTAGGCCCGGTCACGGCCCTCCCAGTGGGAGCCCTCGACGGACTTGCCGGGCTCGAGGTCCTTGTAGACCTCGAAGAAGTGGGTGATCTCCTGCCGGTCGAATTCGGGGACGTCCTCGAGGTCCTGGACGCCGGCATAGCGCGGGTCATGGGCCGGGACGCAGAGGATCTTCTCGTCCGGGCCCTGCTCGTCGCGCATGCAGTACATGCCGATGGCGCGGCAGAGGATGACACAGCCGGGGAAGGTGGGCTCGGCGACGGTGACGAGGGCGTCCAGCGGATCGCCGTCCCGGCCGAGGGTGAGGTCGACGAAGCCGTAGTCGGCCGGGTACTTCGTCGAGGTGAAGAGCATCCGGTCCAGCCGGATCCGGCCGGTGTCATGGTCCATCTCGTACTTGTTGCGGGACCCCTCCGGGATCTCCACGACCACATCGAACTCACCGTGCTCCATCGCGGCCTCCGGTCACCCGTGCGCTCCGCTGTCCTTCCAGTGTGCGCCCGGCCGGCAGGGCGGGCAGCCCGGACCTGGGCACCTCAGCCACCCCGCACGAGGGCGTCGATCTCGGCCTCGAAGAGGACCGAGGGATCGAAGCCCATGCCCGTGAACTGGCCTTGCACATCAAGGCTGATCACGCCGTGGAGCCGGGTCCAGGTGCGCAGCGCACGGCCCTTCAGCTCGCCGCCGGGCTCCTCCCCGGCCACCCAGGGGCCCGCGCCCTCCAGATGGCGCGCCAGCGCGGCCTCGAGCTCGGTGAGGGGCTGCCCGCCGCTCATGGCGGCGCCACTCCCCTCGGCGCCGTCACCGCCGACGGTGGCGCAGGCGTCGACGATGGTCCGCATCAGCCCGGCCGAGATCTCGATGGTCTCCGGCGGCGCGTGGTAACCGGGCACCGGGGTGCCGTAGATGAGCAGATAGCGGTCGGGCTGCCGCTTCGCCCAGTCGCGCAGGGCGAGGGCCAGGGCGCGGAAGCGGTCGGCGGGAACGGCGTCGGCGACGGCCCGGGCGAGGGCCTCGGCCAGATCGCGGTAGGCGTCGATGATCAGCTCGGTCAGCAGCTCGTCCCGGCTCGCGAAATAGCGGTAGAGCGCGGGGCCGGTCATGCCCATCGACTTCGCGATCGCGTTCACCGAGATGCCGGCGGTGCCCGACTCGGAGAGCTGGGCCAGGGCCACGGCCTTGGCCTCCTCCCGGGTCTGTTTGCGGTAGCGCTCTCGCCGTGGTGTCGCCATGGACGGGCCTCTCGTACGGGTCGTCGATTTCGGACTTGACACTTCGAGAGTAACAGGTTCATTGTTTGGTTAGAAGTTCTCACAACAACGAGAGCTCCTCACAGGGAAGCGAGATCCGCCATGATCACCGAAGTCGTTCTGCCGGGCCAGGTGGAGCCGGAGGGGCTCCAGCTCCGCACCCGTCCGCTGCCCGAGCCCGGGCCCGGGCAGGCGCTGGTGGCCGTCGAGGCGTCGGGGGTCTCCTTCGCCGAGCAGCAGATGCGCCGCGGGAAGTACTACGACCAGCCGCCGTTCCCCTTCGTGCCCGGCTATGACCTGGTGGGCAGGGTGGTCTCGACCGGCCCCGGGGTGGATCCGGCCCTGCGGGGGCGCCGGTTCGCGGCGCTCACGAAGATCGGCGGCTGGGCCAGCCACACCCTCGTCCACGCGGGCGATCTGGTGGAGGTCCCCGAGGGGGTGGACCCGGCGGAGGCCGAGACGGTGGTGGTCAACGGGATCACGGCCTGGCAGATGCTCCACCGCGTGGCCAAGGTGCGCCCCGGGACGACCGTGCTGGTGCACGGGGCCAACGGCGGAGTGGGCACCACACTGGTCCAGCTCGCCCGCCATGCGGGCGTCAAGGTCATAGGCACCGCCTCGCCCCGCCATCACGACGCGGTGCGCGCTCTCGGCGCCACCCCCCTCGACTACCGCGATCCGGATCTGCCCGGCCGGGTGCGGGCGCTGGCGCCCGGCGGGGTCGACGCGGTCTTCGACCACATCGGCGGCGAGGGCATCGTCGACTCCTACCGGCTGCTCGCCCGCGGCGGCACGCTGGTCTCCTACGGCACGGCGGCCACCCGGGACATCCCCGGATCGTCCCGGACCCCGGTGCTCAAGCTGCTCGCCCGGCTGACCCTGTGGAATCTGCTGCCCAACGGGCGGGGAGCGCACTTCTACAACCTCTGGGCCGGACGGCGGCGCCTGGCCGCCTACCAGGCGCGGATCCGCGCCGATCTGGGGCAGGTGCTGGCGCTGCTGGCGAGCGGCGAGTTCACCGCACAGGTGGCGGCGCGGATTCCGCTCTCCGATGCCGCGGAGGCGATGCGGCTGGCCGAGTCCGGCACCGTCACCGGAAAGGTCGTCCTGGTCGCGGACCAGAGCGCCGGCCAGGACGGCGAGGAGAGCGCGCGATGAGCGGCAAGCCCTTCGGCGAGCCCGAGAAGCACGACGAGTACGACAAGCCCCGCAAGCCCTATGTCAGCGGCCGCTACGCCCCCACGGCGGTGGAGTCGACCGTCTGGGGCCTCGCCGTGCACGGCTCCCTGCCTCCCGAGCTGACCGGCCGCTATCTGCGCAACGGCCACAACCCTCCGCCCGGGGTGGTGCCGTCGCACTGGTTCAAGGGCAGCGGCATGGTCCACGGGCCGCGGCTGCGCGCCGGAAGAGCGGAGTGGTACCGCAACCGCTGGGTGCGGACACCGGCCCTCCACAGCGCCATATCGTCCTGGACGCCCGCGACATCACGGCCGCCTCCGTCGCCACTGTGGAGCTGCCCCACCGCGTCCCCGCGGGGATCCACGGCTCCTGGATCCCCGCCCCGGCCACCGGTCCGTGATAATTTTCGTATACGAGTTGTATGCGAAGTAGCATGGGGGCCCAGTGCCAGCGCAGTCCGGACGAGAAAAGGCGTACGCGTTCCTCAAGGAAACCGTGCTGACCGATCCCGACATGCAGGGCCGGTTCCTCACCGAGCAGGAGATCGCCGACCGGATCGGCATCTCCCGGACCCCGATCCGTGAGGCCCTGCTCCTGCTGGCGGCCGAGGACCTGGTCCAGCTCGTCCCCAAGCGGGGTGCGCATATCGCCCCGCTCTCCGGCCGGGAGATCACCGAACTGATGGAGCTGCGCGGGATCGTCGAGCGCTACGCCGCCGAGCACACCATCGAGGCGGGCACGGTGCCGGTCGCGAAGCTGATGGAGCTGCTGGACCGGCAGCGCGAGCTGATGGGGCCGGACCAGGCCAAGGAGTTCATCGCCATCGACCATCTCTTCCACGCGACCATGGTCGCCGCGGTCGGCAATGAACTCCTCAACCGGCACTACGAGGGACTGCGCAGCCGCCAGATCCGCGCCGGGGTGGTGGCCCTGTACAACCACACCGGCCGCCAGGAGGAGGTGCTCGGCGAGCACCGGGCGATCCTGGACGCGGTGGCCTCGGGGGACAGGGAAGCGGCCCGCACGGCGATCAGCGCCCATCTGGAGTCGACGCTGAAGGTACTGCTCACCGGGTGAGTCAGAGCCCGGCCGCCGGACGGGTGGGTCACCGCCCGGCGCCCGGACCGATGAGTCACCGCCCGGCGGGCGCCTCCGGATAGGTGATCACCAGCATGGTGACGCCCTCCTCGGAGACCCACGGGCCATGCGGCATCCCCGGGGGCCGGCAGGCGTAGAAGCCGCGCGAGAAGGTCCTCCCCAGGGTCAGATCGCGCATGCTGCCCTCCAGGAGATAGACCTCCTCCCAGCCGTCGTGGCGAGCGACCCCGGACGGGGAGGTGTCCGTCCCCGGCTCCCAGCGCACCAGGGCGGTGGTGTGGGAGCCGCTTCCGTCCACGGCCAGGATCTGTTCGCTGACCCCCTCGCCCGCACCCGGTGGCCGTTGCCAGGGCCCGGAAGGCAGATGGAACTCGAGCTCCGGTTTGGCCCCTTCGGCCTCGCGGGCGCCGTTCACGGGTTTACCCCCAGCCTGCGGTTGGCCAGGACGGAGACCGTGCGGCGCACCGCCGCGACCTCGTCGGTGTCGACGTCCCCCACCAGCAGCCCGGGGCCCGCGTCCAGCCGCTCCCGTACGGTGCCGTCGGGGCCGATCAGGGCGCTGTGGCCGATCCCGGTGGGGGCGGAGGCCGCAGGGGTCACGCCGGACGCCGCCGGATCGGCCTGGCCCACGGCCGCCAGCCAAATGGTGGCGTCGAGCGCCCGTGCCCGGGTCAGCAGCTCCCACTGCTCGCGCTTGCCGGGCCCCGCGCCCCAGGAGGCGGGCAGCACGGAGAGCACCGCGTCCGCGTCGGCGTGGGCCCGGAAGAGCTCGGGGAACCGTACGTCGTAGCAGGTGGCCAGACCGATCCGGACGCCGTCGAGGTCGAAGGTCACCACCTCGGAGCCCGGGGCCACGGTCTTGGACTCGGCAAAGCCGAAGGCGTCATAGAGGTGGATCTTGTCGTAGGAGGTCTCCACCCCCGGGCCGGTGGCCAGCAGGGTGTTGGTCACCCGGCCGTCGGGCGCCGGGGTGAACATCCCGGCCACGACCACCAGCCCGGCATCCTTCGCGAGCTGCCGGACCTCGGTGGCCCAGGGCCCGTCCAGCGGTTCGGCGATCGGGCCGAGCCGGGTGCCGAAGCAGGCCATGGCCGCCTCCGGGAAGACGACCAGCCGCGCCCCGGCCTCCGCCGCCCGCTGTGTCTCCTGGCGCAGCAGGGCAAGGTTCGAGGCCGGGTCCGGGCCCGTGGTGAGCTGGCTCAGTGCGATGCGGAGGGGCATGGCGGGTGCTGCCTCATTTCCTGGTCGGGAGGGTCGGAGTGTAGGCGGGTGCCGGGGTACGCGGTCCCGTCCCGGGTACGTGATCCCATCCCGCCCCTTCCCCGGCGCGGCCCGCTTTACAGCTCCGCGGAGCCAGGAGCCAGGAGCCGGGAGCCGGGAGCCGGGGCCAGGGCGGGACGGGACGGGACGGTGCGGAACGGGTCAGGACACGGTGGTGGAGGTGGTGCGGCCGACGGGAAGCGGCTCCGGCTCCTCCTCTTCGGCGGAGGAGGGGTCCCGGCCCAGCCAGAGGCCCGCCACCGTGACCGCGGCGGTGATCGCAATGTAGATGGCCAGCGGCACCCAGGCGTGATAGACCCCGAGCAGCGTGGTGAAGAGCAGCGGCGCGATCGCGCCACCGATGATCCCGGCGAGGGTGTAGGCGAGCGAGGAGCCGGTGTAGCGCAGCCGCGGGGAGAACTGCTCGGCGACGAAGGCCGCCTGCGGCCCGTACATCAGCGAGTGGATCACCAGCGCGCCGACGACCCCGAGGGTGAGCAGCGCCCAACTGCCGTCCGCGACCAGCGGGAAGAACAGAAACGGCCAGACACCGGCGGCGACGGCGGCGCCCGCGTACAGCCACCGCCGGTTGACGCGGTCCGAGAGCGCCCCGGCCAGCGGGATGAGCACGATCTGCAGCGAGGAGCCGATCAGCACGGCGGTGAGCGCCGAGCCGCGTGACATGTCGAGTTCCTCGGTGGCGTAGGTGAGCACGAAGACGGTGAACATCGCGTACAGCACATCGGGGGCGACCCGGCAGAGGATCGCGGCGATCAGCGCCCTCGGCTGGGTGGTGAACACCTCGCGCACCGGTGCCTCCGGGCGGTCCTGCGCGGCCTCCATCGCCTTGAAGACCGGGGTTTCCTCCAGCTTGGCGCGGACCCACAGGCCGAAGCCCACCAGGACGCCGGAGAGCAGGAACGCCACCCGCCAGCCCCAGCTCAGGAACTGGTCCTCCGTCAGCGCCGCGCCCAGCGCGGCCAGGACGCCGTTGGCCAGCAGATTGCCCGCCGGAGGGCCGACCTGCGCGGCGGAGGCGTAGAAGCCGCGTCGCCGCGGATCTCCGAACTCGCTGGACAGCAGCACCGCACCGCCCCACTCGCCGCCGACGCCGACGCCCTGCGCGAAGCGCAGCAGCACCAGCGCGGCGGGGGCCGCGACGCCGACCGTGGCATAGGTGGGCAGCAGCCCGATCAGCAGCGTGGCGCTGCCGATGAGCACGAGCGTCGCGATGAGCACCTTTTTGCGGCCGATGACATCGCCGAGCCGGCCGAAGATGAAGCCGCCCAGCGGCCGGGAGATATAGCCGACGGCGTAGGTGGAGAACGCCAGCAGGGTGCCGGTGAAGGGGTCCTTGGAGGGGAAGAAGAGGTCGCCGAAGACCAGGGCCGCGGCGGCGGAGTAGACGGCGAAGTCGTACCACTCCAGGGCGGTGCCGGTAAGGCTGGCGACAAAGGCGCGGCGGACCCCGGACCGGTCGGCCCGGGGCGGTGCGCTCGATGCGGTGGGCTGCATGTTCCGTCCTCGAGGTGGTGCGTGAGGCTTACGTGATGGTACGTGGCGTTTGCGCGGTGGTGCGATGAGATGGTCGGGGGGTGTGCGTGGGTCGACCTTCCGGCATACTTGTTGTATACCAAGCGTATGCGCAACCCCTCCGGGGGAAGTTAACCGCTTCGAAATCGCAGAAACAGCACATCGCCCCACCGTGCCTTGGAGAGCTCAGCCCATGACGACGCAGCCCAACCAGCCCGCCCGGTCCTCGCTCATCTTCGAACTCCCCGATGGCTCCCTCCACCAGGTGGAGGTCGTCCAGGTGCTCAACGCGGGCTACGCGGGACGCAGCCAGGACGATGTGGCCGCCCATGTCGCCGAGCTCGCCGAGCTGGGCGTGCCCGCGCCCTCCGTGACGCCCGCCCTCTACCCCGTCTCCCCCTACCTCGCCCAGCAGACCGGCCAGGTCAGCGTCCAGCACGCCCGCACCTCGGGCGAGGCCGAGTGGGCTCTGGTCGTGGCCGCGGACGGGGAGCTGCTGCTGACGGCGGCCTGCGACCACACCGACCGGGCGCTGGAGGTGCACGGCGTGGCCTGGAGCAAGAACGCGGCCCCCGATGTGCTGGCCACCCGCGCCTGGCGGCTGTCCGATGTGGAGTCCCGCCTGGACGACCTGACGCTCCGCGCCTGGGTCACTCACGACGGTGAGGAGATCGAGGTGCAGAGCGGCACCCTGGCCGAGCTGCTGCCGCCTTCCTACTGGGTCGAGGTGCTGCGCGAACGCGGTGACCTGGTGCCCGGCACCGTGCTGATCTCCGGCACCATCCCGATGGCCGAGGACGTGGACCAATTCGCCGGGCGCTGGCGGGTGGAGCTGGGCGACCCGGCCACCGGCCGGACCATCGACTGCTCCTACGACGTGGTCCCGCTGCCCGAGCCGATCGGCTGAGACGGCACACCCGGGCACCGGCAAGGCACGAAAAGCACCGGTAGCACACCACGAAGAGCACCGGTAGCACACGAAGGCCGTCCACCGCACGACCCCCGAGGGCGTGCGGTGGACGGCCTTCGCCGATGCGCAGACGGTTCAGTGATGCAGCGTCCGGTCAGGTCTCCCTGCCCTTCCGCATCACCATGCCGGCTGCGATCAGGCCGAACAGGCAGGTGATGGCACCCACGACGACATTGTTCACGATCATCCCGATATCGGGACCCCGGGCAACCACCCAGGGGGAGATGATCATCCATACACCGATCGCGGACATGGCCCAGCACAGGCTGTACATCCTCCTCGGCGCCGTGGTGAGGCCGATGCCCAGCAGGGCGATCGCGATACCGAGGACGAGGTTGTTGACCATGAGGTTGGGGCTGGTGCCCGAGAAGTGCACCACCCAGGGGGAGATGGCGAAGTACAAACCGGCGAGAAGCACCGGTCCGTCGAGGAAGACAACATCCCGAGCGTCCATCATGCGCGCGTAGCGCTCCCGCATCTCGGACACGTCGGGGTGGCCCGTAAGATCACCTTTCGCACGTGAGACGTCGGCCATGCGACTCGCCTCCTTCGATCCATGCAAGTCTGACCGCGCAGTGCGGTAAAAACACCGCACCCCCATTGTGCGCCTCGCCTTGATATATAGGTAGATGTCGGATTCGCATGAAATGACGTATAGTTCGCGGCCGGCCGCCGTACGACATGCGCACGGGAGGCAGGGGGAGCGTCAGGCCGGATGGACCGCCTCGTGCTTCTCGTAGCAGTCCCGGTCGAGATCGCGGACATCGACGGTGGTCTGCACGGTCAGCCCCGGCACGGGCGACACATGGGCGCGGGCCACCTCCAGCACGGCGGCGGACAGCTCCCGCTTGGTCCCGGCGTCGCGCCCGGACAGGATGGACACCTCGATATGGATCATGGCGAGGTCCGGGGCGCCGTCCGCGAGATGGGCCTCCTCCATCCGCCGGAAGCGGGTCTTGCAGCCCGCCACCGCCGTGTCGACGGTCTTGGCGACCACCGGGTGCAGGGCGGCACCGAAGCCGGGGCGGTCGAACGCGTCGGTCAGGGTGTCGGAGTATTCGACGACGATGTGCGGCATGGGCTTGCGCTCCTCCAGGGGTACGCGGCGGCCGGTGGCGCTGCCGCGCGGGGCCTCTTATGCGGGCATCGTCGCACCTCTCCCCGCTCCACGGCCGAGCGCCCCGGGCCCGCCATCAGCTTCAGTTCCGGCTTCATATCCGCTTCAGCCCTGACCCCGGTATCTGCTTCAATAGGCCCATGGCCAGCCTCCATGACATCGCGACGGGTCGTTACGACCTCGAGCCGTTCTGGCCGTCCCGGCAGGCGCACCACTTCGACCGCGAGTGTTGCCGCGCATCCGATGCGCGGGCCCGCTCGCTCGGCCGCTGACCTCTCCGCCCGGCCGCCCAGCCCGCGCGCACGACGTCCACTGACGCCTTCTCGCGCGAAAGAGCTGACCTCATGACGAACCTCCGTAGCCTGTCGTCCGCCTCCGCTCCCGCCGCCCCATCGGCAACGTCCGCCGCGTCCGCAACGTCCGTCCCGGCGAACCGCCAGCGGCTGCGGGCCGTCGCACCGGACGAGGTGCCGCCGGTCGCCGATCTGCTGCACCCCGGCGCCACCTGGCTGCCCGCTCCCCCGCACACCCTGCCCACGCTCCCCGGCCACCCGCCGATGGTCGGCTATCTGGTGCTGGTCCCGGCCGACCGGCAGCGGCCCGCGGCGGCGGGGCCGCCCCCGGAGGGGATACCGGCGGTGACGGGCGAAACCGGCGAGACGGGTGACGAGCTCATCCGGATCGATCCCGACCATCGGACCGCCGAGGTCGCGGGGCGGCCGCTGGACCTGACGTACCTCGAGTTCGAGCTGCTGAGCCATCTCGTCGCCCATCCGCACCGGGTGCACTCCCGCGATCAGCTCGTGACCACGGTGTGGGGGTACGGCCATGTCGGCGACGGCCGGACCGTCGATGTCCATGTGGCCCGGCTGCGCCGCAAGATGGGCCCCGAGCACCGGGGGACGATCGTGACGGTGCGGCGGGTGGGGTACAAGTACGTGCCCACCGTCTGACCGCAGCCGTGCACCCATGACGCCCGCCGTGCCGGGCAGGCCAGGAGCCTGTCCGGCACGGCGGGCGCGTACCCGGATGCGGACCCTTGCTCAGCGGCCCGCCCCCACCAGCGGCGGCCGCGGCCGCTCCACCGGCTCCTCGCCGTGGCCGATGCTCGGCAGCCACCGCAGGGCGCGCGGCAGATACCAGTTGCGCTCCCCCAGCAGCGCCATCACCGAGGGCAGCAGCACCATCCGCACCAGCGTGGCGTCCACCAGCACCGCGACCGCGAGCCCGACGCCCATCTGCTGCATGTCCTGCATCCGCAGCAGTGCGAAGACCGCGAACACGGCGACCATGATGGTGGCCGCCCCGGTGACCGAGCCCGCCGTCGTCCGGATGCCCTCGCGGATCGCGTCCCGGGTGGCGAGGCCCCGTTCATGGGCCTCCCGGATCCGCGAGACCACGAAGACGTGGTAGTCCATCGACAGCCCGAAGAGGATGACGAGGACGAACAGAGGCATCCACGACTCGATCGCCCCGGCCGGCTCCATCCCCAGCAGATCCGCACCCCAGCCGTGCTGGAAGACGGCGGTCATCGTGCCGTACGCGGCGCCCACCGACAGCAGGTTGAGCAGGATCGAGACGATGGCGATCGGCAACGACCGGAAGCAGAGCAGCATCAGAACGAAGGTCACGGCGGCGATGAAGAGGAAGACCGGTGCGATGTCGGTCTTCAACTGGTCGTTGAAGTCACGGCTTCCGGCGAGTTCACCGCTCACATACACCTGGTCGGAGACCGGTCCGAGGATCTTCGGCACCAGATCGTCCCGGAGGGTGTCCAGGGCGCGCCGGGAGGTGGCGTCCTCGCCGTCCCCGGCCAGCGGCACCTCGATCCGGGCCACCCCCTTCGTACGGTGTGCCTCGACGTCGACCGTCCTGCCGAACCGCCCGGACGCGGCGAGCTCCTTCTTGAAGTCCGCGATGGCCGCCTCGAAGCGGGGCGAGGCGATGTCGTCGGAGCGCAGCACGACCTCGGCAGGGGCGGGGCCGCCGGGGAAGGCGCCGGTGATCTCCTGGTAGGCCACGGTGATCGGGGCGTCGGAGCCGAACTGCTTGTCCATGCCGAGCTGTTCGGTCTTCATCCCGAGGGCGGGCGCGGACAGCGCCAGCAGCAGCGCGCCCGATACGACGGCGAACAGCTTCGGCTTGGCCAGGACGGGCCGCATCAGCTTGACGGTGACGCCACCGCTGGTGTGCACGCCCTTCTTCCGGCGGCGGTTCAGCAGCGGCACCCGCCCGGCGTCGATCCGGTCGCCCAGCCAGGACAGCATCGCGGGCAGCACGGTCACCGAGCCGAGCATCGACATCAGGACGACCAGGATGGTGGCGACCGCGAAGCCGTGGAACAGCAGCAGTCCGGACAGGAACATCCCGGACATCGCCAGCATGACCGTGACCCCGGAGATCAGCACCGCCCGGCCGCTGGTGGCGGCCGCGATCCGCAGCGCGGTCTCCGCGTCCCGGCCCGCGGCCCGCTCATCGCGCTCCCGCCGCAGATAGAACAGCGAGTAGTCGACGCCGACGGCCAGGCCCACCAGGAACATCACCGAGACGGTGGAGTCGAACATGGGCAGCTTGTGGCTGACGAGGGCGAGCAGTCCGAAGGTTCCGACGCAGGCGGTCACCGCGAGCAGCACCGGCAGCAGCGCGGCCACCAGCGCCCCGAAGACCACCAGCAGAATGCCCAGCGCCAGCGGTACGGCGGTCAGCTCGGCCTTCTTGAAGTCGTTGGTGAGCATGTCGTCGAGCCGGTGCTGGGCGGTGGCGTCGCCGAACTCGTAGACCACGATGCCCCGATGGGCCGACTCGGTCTTCTTCACCGCCTCGACGACCGGCTCCACCCGCTTCCCGGCGGTGTCCGGGTCGCCCTTCATCTCAAAGCTGATCAGGGCCTCCCGTCCGCTCTCCGAGCGCACCGGGGGCTGGATGCGCACCGCCTCACCCGTCCGCTCCAGTCGCGCCGTAAGGTCGCGGGCCGCGCCCCGCCAGCCGTCCGGGCGGTCGCCGCGCAGCATCACCATCTCCCCGGCCGGGGTCTGGAGGCCCGCGTCCTCCAGGATCTTCTCCGCACGCGCGGAGTCGCCCGTACCGTTCTCGGAATTGGTCATCTGCCGGGACCCCGACATTCCGCCGACCACGGCGACGGCCACGACGAACAGCAGCCATCCGATGATCGCGGTCTTGCGGTGGCGAGTGCTCCACCCACCCAGCCGCACGGCCAGGCCCTTCCTCGTTGCGCTCATGGCGTTTCTCCCCGTGAGGTACGGACGGAACAGGTCATGCCACGACGCTAGAAAACCGCAGGTCCGCGTCCCAGCCGGACAGCCACCCGGTCGCCGAGCCATAGGGCGAGGTGGGGAGGTGGTGCCAGGTACACCCCCGGACGGTCCGCACCCCCCGTGACCGGCCAGGGGCGCGCGGTCAGACTGAGGGAGTTGACTGACGGTGCCGGATCACCGGGACCGACGGGACGGACCGCCGAGAGGGACGCAGGATGAAGGTACGCAAAGCGCTGTTGGCCTGTGTGCGGGGGCTTGCCCTGGCCCCGCTCACGCTCGCGGGCTCCATCACGCTGTTCACGCTGTTGGTCGTGTCCGTGTGTCTGATTCCGCTGGGCGTGGGGGTGTTCACCACCCCGCTCCTGGTCCGCACGGTGCGGGCGCACGCCAATCAGCGCCGGCTGCTGGCCGCCACCTGGTCCGATGTGCGGATCAAGATGCCGTACCGCCCGCTGCCCGCCGACCGGCGTTCCGGGGTCACCGGGCAGGTGGAGCTGTGCACCTTCCTGCTGAAGGACCCGGCCACCTGGCGGGATCTGCTGTGGCTGGCCGTCGACATGATCGCCGGCTTTGCCACCGCGCTGCTGGCCTTCGTCTTCGTGCCGTACGGGATCGAGGGGTTCGTCCTGGCCGCCGGGGTGTGGAAGCCGATCGTGGACGCGAGCGGCACCTACTGGTATGGGTTCCTCCCCATCGACTCGCTGTGGACCGCCCTGCTGGCCGTCCCGGTCGGCATCGGCTTCATGGCACTCGGGGCGACCGTCTCCCCCTTCCTGCTCCGCGGCCACTTCCTGCTGGCGCGAGCCTTCCTGGACCCGACCCCGCAGATGGCGCTCGAGCAGCGGGTGCAGCGGCTCACCGAGACCCGGCATGACGCCGTGGACACCTCCGCCGCCGAACTGCGCCGCATCGAGCGCGATCTGCACGACGGCGCCCAGGCCCGGCTCGTCGCCATGGGCATGAGCCTGGGCACCGTGGAAGCCCTGATCGAGAAGGACCCGGCCCAGGCCAGGGAACTGCTCGCCGCGGCCCGTACGAACTCCGCCGAGGCTCTGTCCGAGCTGCGCGACCTGGTCCGCGGCATCCATCCGCCGGTACTGGCCGAGCGCGGCCTGGGAGACGCGGTGCGCGCGCTGGCGCTGCGGATGGCGGTGCCCGTGGAGGTGGACGTGGACCTGGCGGGCCGGGCCGATGAACCGGTCGAGTCGGCCGCGTACTTCGCGGTCAGCGAGGTGCTGACCAACGCGGCGAAGCACGCGGGCGCCTCGCGGATGTGGCTGGACGTGCACCACACGGAGGGCATGCTGCGCATCACCGTGACCGACGACGGCCGCGGCGGCGCGGAGATCACCCCGGAGGGCGGGCTGAGCGGGGTCGAGCGGCGGCTGGGCACCTTCGACGGGGTCCTCGCCGTCAGCAGCCCGAGCGGCGGGCCGACCATGGTGACGATGGAGATCCCCTGCGCGCTCTCGGCGCCCGACGCCGCCCGATGACCCACCGCCGGGGAAAATCCGGCGGCGATGCGCGAGGCCGGCGCGGAGATCGTCCACCCTCTCCAGGACGAGGAGTGGGGCGTCCGCCGCTTCTTCGTCCGCAACCCGGGCGGCCGCGTGGACAACGTCCTGGGCCACCGCTGACACTCCACCGCGCCGCGCGCGCTCAGTCAGTGATGTACCAGTCGTCCTTCATGTACTCCAGGGTGCTGGTCCCGATCTCGTTTTCGGAGAAGGTGACGGAGGCCTTGACCGCATCGGCCGGAATGTCGATCTTGGCGGGGCTTCGTACGACGACCTTCTGCGCGTCGACCGTCGCGGTCTGCAGAGCCTTCTTCTGCGTAGGCGAGATCATCTGGAACGTGACGAGGAACGTGGACGTGCACGGACCGAACCCCTGGTCCTCCGCCTGCTTCGCCGCGGGCCCGGCCACCTCGCAGACCGTCTTGATGTCCTCCCGGCCCACGGCGTGCAGATACTCCTCGTACCGCCGGATCGCCCCTTCCTTCGTCCTGGGCGCGGCCTGGTCCGTGGGCTGTTCTGTGGGCTGGTCCGTGGGCTGGTCCGTGGGCTGGTCCTTGGGCGGATCCGTCGGCGGCTTGTCGGCGGGCCCGCAGCTGTCGTTGGTGAAGACGCCCGACAGCAGACGCCCCGGGCGCGGGCCCATCGGCCCGTTGAATCCGCTCACATGCTGCTGCGACCCCCACCACCCGGCGTACCCCCACCAGGGCTCGCGGTTGACAGGGCGGGCGTGCTCCCAAGTTCGCCACTCGGCGCCGCCCTTCGAGGGCCGATCGAGCGTGCCGTTCACCCACTGGTTCTTATCGGTCGGATAGGAGCCGTGTGAACCACGCGCCGAGTACACCGTCGGATGCCCGTCCTGCGGATCGAGTTCCGACCACTTCACGCCGCACGTATCCTTGCCGTGCTTCGCGAACGTCACCGCCTCCGGCTTACCGTCGCGCAACTGGACCGCGACGCGCTCCCAGTCGCCCTCGTGCCGGTTGCCCGGGGTCAGGTTGTTGTAGGCGTAGAAGAACCAGTAGACGTACGCCGCGCGCTTCGGGTCGGTCTTGTGGTTGTGGTACTCCCAGTAGACCGGCGCGTCAGTGCCCTCGCCCTTCCGCACCTCCTTCGGCGGGTCGAGATAGAAACCGCCGTCGGCCTCGGTCGAGGTGTGCCACTTATCCCCGTGTCCGGGGCAGGACACCGGCTTGGACGACGACTTCCCCGGCTGCACCTCCGCGTGCTGGTAGGAATTGTCCTTACTCCCCAACCGCCGCGGGTCGATCGGATCGGCCACCGGCCCCTCGTCACGGCAGAAGCCCTCGTGGTCGAAGCGCAGCGCGGACCGCCCGATGAACCGCGTCGCGTCCATCGGCAACAGCGACTCCCCCTTGGCCAGCCGCACCAACGGCGCGAACCGCGCGGCCTCGGCCGCGGACCCCTTCGAAGGCTCCGCCCCCGTCCACTCCTTCTCCTTCTCCGGCCCGCACCCCACCAGCGCCACCGAAAGCGACACCGCCACGCCCACCATCACCCGCATCCGACCCAGCACCGGCTCCCCCTTCGTTCGCCCGCCACCAGCCAGCAGCACGGCAAGAGGACATTACGCAGAATCCGGCAGAACGGTTCCCCGCGCGAGGCGCCCAACCCGCAGGGCCGCCCCGCGCCGCTGATCCCCTCCCGCTCACCGCACAGCGGTACATTCGTCGGATTCGGTCACGTCCCCCACCCCAGGGGCCCGACGAAGTCTTGGAGCCACCGTGCGCGTTGTCCTCGCCGAAGACCTCTTCCTCCTGCGGGACGGTCTGGTCCGGATGCTGGAGGCGTACGACTTCGAGGTCGTGGCGGCCGTGGAGAGCGGGCCCGAGCTGAGCAAGGCGCTGGCGGAGCTGGAGCCGGACGTCGCGGTGGTGGATGTGCGGCTGCCGCCTTCGTTCAGCGACGAGGGGCTGCAGTGTGCGCTGCAGGCCCGGCGGGCGCGGCCGGGGTTGCCGGTGCTGGTGCTGTCGCAGCATGTGGAGCAGTTGTACGCGCGAGAGCTGCTCGCGGACGGCAGCGGGGGCATCGGGTATCTGCTCAAGGACCGGGTCTTCGACGCCGATCAGTTCATCGACGCGGTGCGGCGGGTCGCCGCCGGGGGCACGGCGATGGATCCGCAGGTGATCTCGCAGTTGCTGGACCGGCGTGCCCAGGACAAGCCGCTGGGGCGGCTGACGCCGCGGGAGCTGGAGGTGATGGAGCTGATGGCGGAGGGGCGGTCGAATACGGCGATCGCGGCGCAGCTCTTCGTCACCGAGCGGGCGGTGGCCAAGCACACCTCCAATATCTTCGGAAAGCTCGGCCTGCCGCCGTCGGACGACAACAACCGCCGGGTGCTGGCGGTGCTGGCCTACCTCGACCGGGGCTGACGGTCCATGGCCCCGGGGGCCGGCACCTCTCCGTGCGCCCCATTGCTCCCACCCCATAACGCTGGTTAAGTGCCTTCTCCATACGACGCATTGGCCGTTGTCCGATGGGGGGGCGCATGAGCGACCTGAGCAGACGCACGCTGATCGGAACCGCCGGAGCACTCGGGGCCGGGGCCACGCTGGGGAGCCGCATCCCCGCGGTGGCCGATGAGCCGCACGACACACAGGACCCCGCCGTGACCGCATTCGACACCGCCCCCGCACGCGCCGCCCTGCGGCGGCTGCTGCCGGCCCACGCCGAGCAGTTCCGGCTGGTGGCGCTGGCGAAGCGGGGCGATGAGGAACGGTTCGAGGTCGACGGGTCCGCGGGGCGGGTGACGGTCTCCGGCACCAGCCCGGCGGTGCTGCTCACGGGCGTGCACTGGTATCTCAAGTACACCTGCCACGCCCAGCTCACCTGGTCCGGCGATCAGCTCAACCTGCCGAAGAAGCTGCCCGCGCCCGCGCGGCGCCTCACGCACTCGACCGCGCTGCCGCACCGCTTCGCGTTCAACGACACCCATGACGGCTACACCGCGCCGTTCGCCGACTGGGACCGCTGGGAGCACCTGATCGACGTCGCGGCCCTGCACGGCTGCAACGAACTGCTGGTCACCGCCGGTCAGGAGGCCGTCTACCACCGGCTGCTCCAGGAGTTCGGCTACACCGAGACCGAGGCGCGCACCTGGCTCCCCGCCCCCTCCCACCAGCCGTGGTGGCTGCTGCAGAACATGAGCGAATACGGCGGCCCGGTCTCCACCGCGCTCCTGGACAAGCGCACCGAGCTGGGGCGGCGGATCGCCGACCGGCTGCGGGAGCTGGGCATGCGGCCGGTGTTCCCCGGCTACTTCGGCACCGTCCCCGACGGCTTCGCGGACCGCAACCCGGAGGCCCGTACGGTGCCGCAGGGCGACTGGAACGGGCTCAGGCGGCCCGACTGGCTCGATCCGCGCACCGAGTCCTTCCGGAAGGTGGCCGCCGCCTTCTACCGCCATCAGCGCGAACTGTTCGGCGAGGCCGGGCTGTTCAAGATGGATCTGCTGCACGAGGGCGGCGACCCCGGCGACGTCCCGGTGCCCGACGCCGCCCGCGCCGTGGAGACCGCGCTGCGGACCGCCCGCCCCGGCGCCATCTGGGTGATCCTCGGCTGGCAGGAGAACCCCCGCCGCGATCTGCTGGACGCCGTCGACCACGACCGGATGCTCGTGGTGGACGGGCTGTCGGACCTGGACACCGTCACCGACCGGGAGAAGGACTGGGGTGCGGTGCCGTACGCGTTCGGCACCATCCCCAACTTCGGCGGCCGCACCACGATCGGCGCCAAGACCCATATGTGGACGAAGCGGTTCACCGTATGGCGGGACAAGCCGGGCAGCAAGCTGGTCGGCACGGCCTATATGCCGGAGGCGGCCGAGCGGGATCCGGCCGCGTTCGAGCTGTTCAGCGAGTTGGCGTGGCGGGAGGAGGCGGTGGACCGGGCCGAGTGGTTCCGCTCGTACGCCGAGATGCGCTACGGCGGGCGGGACGCCAAGGCCCGGGAGGCGTTCGCCGCGCTGCGCGACACCGCGTACGAGATCAGCAGCAAGGACGGCCGCCCGCATGACTCGGTCTTCGCCGCCCGCCCCTCCCTGACCGCCCGTTCGGGCACCAACTACGCGACCCACACCCCCGCCTTCGACCCGGCCGGTTTCGACGTGGCCTTCGCGGCGCTGCTGGGCGTACGCGCCGGGCTGCGCGACAGCGACGCCTACCGCCACGACCTCACCGACATCGCGCGGCAGGCCCTCGCCAACCGCTCCTGGCAGCTCATCCCCCAGCTCCAGGACGCCTACGACCGTAAGGACCGCACGGCCTTCCGGACGCTGGCCCGGCTGTGGCTCAAGCTGATGCGGCTCAGCGACGACATGACCGGCGCCCACCGGCGGTTCCTGCTGGGCCCGTGGCTCGAGGACGCCAAACGGATGGCGTCGGGCGATGAGGAGTCGGCCCGGCTCGAGCGGGCCGCGCGCACCCTCATCACCACTTGGGCGGACCGCGCCACGGCGGACGGCGGCAAGCTGGCCAACTACGCCAACCGCGACTGGAGCGGCCTCATCGCCGACTTCCACCTCCCCCAGTGGCAGTCCTATCTGGACGAGCTGGAGGACGCGCTGGCGGAGAACCGCCCCCCGCGCGCCTTCGACTGGTTCGCCGTCGAGGAGCCGTGGACCCGGGAGCGCACAAGCTATCCGGTGCGGCCGACGACGGACGCCCACCGCACCGCCCAGCGGGTGTACGAGGCGCTGGCCAAGGCCCCGTACCAAGGCACGCTGACCGTCACCGCCGAGCCCGCCGCCCTGCCGCCCGGCGGCACCGCGACCCTCACCGCCGCCCTGCGCAACGTCAACGGGCTGCGCGCCACCGGCCGCGTCGACTTCGACCTCACCGTGACCGGGCTCGACCCGGACCCGGACGGGCCGACCCGGCTGCCCGGCGTCCCCGCGGGCGGCACGGGCGAGGTCCGCTGGCGCGCGACCGCGCCCGACGAGCCGCTGGAGCACCCGCTCAAGCCGCTGCCGTACGAGCTGGGCGTCACCTACGGGCCACGCGGCGAGGACCGGGTGCGGGCCGTACGCACCGGGACGCTGTGGATCGCCGGACCGCCGGCGGACGGCTTGCGGACGGTCACCAACACCGGTGCGGCCTTCGGTCAGCTCGAGGAGCGGTTCGCGATCGACGGCGCGGGCCAGGACCTGTGGAAGGGCACCGCCGAATTCGGCTCCGTCTACCGCGACGGCGTCCTTACGGTGGGCACGGCCAGCACCGTGAAGGTGACCGCCCAGGCGGCCACCGGGCCCTGGGCGCGGGCCGGGATCATCGTCCGCAACGACCTCGCCACGGCGGGCTCCCCCGGCTTCGTGAACCTCTCCGTCACCCCGGCCAACGGGGTCGTCCTGTCCTACGACTCGGGCGGCGACGGCACGCTGGACACCTACCAGCGGATCACCGGCGTCAAGGCGCCCGTCCTGCTGCGGCTGACCCGCACCGCGGCCACCTCCTACACCGGCGAGCTGTCCACCGACGACGGCGCGACCTGGCGGAAGGTGGCCACCGTGACGGCACCGGGCGCGACGGCCGCGCAGGACGCCGGGATCTTCATGACCGCGGCGAACGGGGGCACGGGGGCCCGGGGGACGGTCGAGTTCAGCGGCTGGAAGACCGGTACGCCGTAGCGGGTCGGCGTCAGTGGCGGATCTTTCCCCACCCCGCCCCTTCCCACGGTATCGATGTGCGGCTCCGCCGCGTGGTGGGGCTCCGCCCCGGACCCCGGCCGCACGGACCCGCATGGGCGTGGGCATCGGCCCGGTCCTCCGCCGCGCCGCGCGCCGACGCGTTCAGCCCGCCGGTGCGGGTGTTCACGGCGGCGACGGTCGGGGCGTCGACGCCCGGGGTCCAGGTCGAAGCCCCTGCCACGCGCCGGAGCGCATACCGATGCTGCGAGAAGGGGCCGGGAGGGGAAAGCACCGATACGCTGCTCTGCCGCGTGGTGGGGACTCCGTCGCATGGCAGGGGCTCGGCAGGGGGCTGCACCCCTGACCCCCGGGGTCTGGGGCGGAGCCCCCCACGCGGCGGAGCCGCATATCGTCGGGTGTCGGGAAGGGGCGGGGAGGGGAACGGCCCGCCGCAGGCGCCAAGTCCCGCCGGACACCCGTAGGTGACCAACCCGGCCCGCCACTCGTTCACGACACGTGGACCAGCACCGGGCGACAGTCGCCCCCGACGACGAAACCACCGGCCTGATCGACGTCGAGCAGGCCGAGGCCGCCATCGTCGAGCACTATCCGCGGCTGGTGCGGCTCGCGTATCTCATCCTGCCGCCGGGCATCGGGCGCACCCGCCGGGTGCTCGCGGCGCACGCCCTCGCCCAGCGCGCGCTGCCCCGCAATCGCGGCTACGGCACGGGCCCGGACCCGCACCCCGATGTCGAACTGCCCTGGCAGCGCGGGACGAAGGGCCCCGGGGCCGACACCGGCTATGCCTATGTGCGGCTGCGGGTGCTGCGCCTGGCGCTGCGCGCCGCCCGGCCGCGGCGCTGGTGGCAGCGGCCCCCGGCGCTGCCGCAGGTGTTCGGGCTGCGGCTGTTCCCGCGCTCCGGCGGGGCCGATGAACTCGCCCTGGAGCGGGCCCTGTCGGAGCTGTCCGGGCCCGGCCGCGCCGCGTACGTACTGCTGGAGCTGGAGCAACTCGACGAGCACGAGACGCGCGCACTGCTGGGCACCGCGGGGGTCGCCGACCCGCGGGCCGCGCTGGACGAGGCGGAGTCGGTGCCGGAGCAGGCCGGCAGCCGGGACGAATCACTGCTGGAGTCCCCGGAGTTCGACCCGTGTTCGCTCCAGGCGCGGCCCACCGATCTGATGCGCCGCCGTCAGCATGTGCGCGCGGTGCTGGTGGCCGTGGTGGCGCTGGTGGTGTGCGGGACGCTGCTGGGCGTGCCGGGGCGGGGCTGGGGGCCGACCGGTGCGGCCGCGCCCTCGTACGCCCGCAATCCGTCCTCCGAACGGGCCCTGGACCCCGCGCGGTTGACGCGGGCCGCGCCCGACGCCTGGCGCACCGCGTCCCGCGCCGGGTTCTCCTCCTGGCCCGCGCGCGGCGACCGCGTCCGGGACACCGCGCTGCTGCGCCGCGCGCTGGCCGTCTGGGCGCGGCCGGGCCGTTCGGTGCGGATGTCGGCCACCATGGGCACGCAGTCCGGGCCGCCCTCGGGGCCGCCGCAGTTGCTGTTCGCGGGCGAGGTGGACCAGGCCACGGTGGTGCTGCTGTACGACGGGCTGCGGGTGGCGCGGTACGCGGAGGCGGGCGAGGGCGGTGCGGCCGCGTTGGACTTCGCCCGGCTGGACGCCGCCGACGCGGCCACCTCGACCGCGCTGGTCCTCAGCCGCACGGACGGCAACGTCCGCTATCTGACCGCTCCTTGGGTGCGCCATGCCTGGGTGCGGGATCTGCTCCACCCGGACGGGGCGTCGCGTCCGCTGCACCGCACCGGGCACGGGGTGACCGATCCGGTGCGCACCATTCCGCAGCTACGGCCCTGCCGTGGCTGGCCCGCGCTGCAGTTCGGCTCCCGGCTCGTGGCCGACCTGGGCGAACTGGCCCCGGCCCGGCTCACCTACGGCACCCCCGGCGCCGGTGTGCGCGATGTGGCGGGGCGGGCGGCCCGTGCGAGCTGGGCCAGGACCGGATGCCGGCTGGCGATGATGCGCGGGCGGGGGGTGCGCTCGGTCAACTCCTGGCGGTTCGCCGCCCAGGCCCTGCCGGAGGCGGGCGGCCACGCGGCCTGGCTGTGCACCCGCGCCGACACCTGGCGGGACACGGGCAGCAAAGTCCTGGCCCAGTTCCAGCCGTGGGACACCCGCCGGGGCGCGGCGGGTGCGGTCGTCTCCAGCGCCGACAACTCTCCCGCCTGCGGCCCGCGCGAGCCGCGGGTGCTGGCGGGGGTGCTGTGGAAGGCGCGGTCCGGCCGGTGGTATCTGCTGGCCGCCGGGAGCCGTCAGGTCACCGGGATCGTCGCCACCGGCGGCGTCCGGGGCCGCACTTACGGCCGCGGCCTGACCCTCCCCGCGAAGGCGGGTGCCCGCGCCGACCTCAGGGCCCGGCTGGCGGACGGTGGCCGACTGAGCCCGTTGCGCTAGGGGGTGCCCGGCGGGTCTTGACGCCTGCGGCGGGCTGCTCCCCGCCCCGCCCCTTCCCGCAGCATCGATATGCGGCTCCGCCGCGTGGTGGGGCCCCGCCCCAGACCCCGGGCCAGGAGCGAAGCCCCCGGCAACGGGCACAGGCGGGCAAGCTGCTCCCCGCCCCGCCCCTTCCCGTTACCAAGGGCTTCGCCCCTGGACCCCGAGGTCCGGGGGCGGAGCCTGCCACCCGGCGGAGCCGCACATCGGCACAGCCCCGCGCCCCAGGGGCAGAGCCCCTTTGGCAACGGGCGCAGACGGGCAAACTGTTCCCCGCCCCGCCCCGCCCCTTCCCGCAGCGTCGATATGCGGCTCCGCCGCGTGGCACGGCCCCGCCCCAGACCCCGGGATCCAGGGGCGGAGCCCCTGCCACAGCCTCTCCGGCGTTTGAGGAGCGGGGTCCAGGGGCGGAGCCCCGGCGGGGGTCCAGGGCGGAGCCCCTGCCACGCGGCGGAGCCGCATATCGATACCGCGGGAAGGGGCGGGGAGGGGAAAGCATCGATATGCGGCTCGCCGCTCGGTCCGCCCGGCGGCCCCCTGCCTAGCCCCCGGCCGTGTAGACGGCCACCGTACGGCCGGGGACCGTGAAGGTGCCGGTCGCACGCTCGTACCGGGACGTCCTCACCGTCGCGTCGGCGCCATGCGCCTGGATCGGGTGGAGGGCGTACGGGCTCCCGGCGAGGGCGGGGACGGTCTGCGACTGGCGGGACGGGGTGGCGTTGAAGACCACGACCAACCCGCCGAGTCGCATGGTGATGACGCCCGGCGTCTCCCCGGCCCCGGACAGCGGGAAGGACAGTGCCTTCTGCACCCCCTCCGCCGTGCCCTGGCTGAACGCCGCCTCCGTGGTGCGGATCCGCAGCAGGTCCCGGTAGGCCGCCGAGGCGCCCGTGATCTCGCGGCAGCCGGGCCGCGCGGCCGCATTGGTCAACAGGGGCTTGGCGTACGGCCACTTGGGCTCGTTGTCCGCCGCCGGGGGCAGTCCCCGGCCGAAGCCGTTGCCGGATGCGCAATCCCAGTGGATGGCGTTGAACCAGTCGCCGCTGTCGAAGGAGTTGCGGTCCAGGGACTTCGAGCGCAGCAGGTCGGTGCCGGCCTGGCTGAGCGCCGGGCCCTGGGAGAGGGTCGCGGTGGCCAGGGCCAGCACCTGCGCCCGGGCCCGGTCGGCGGCCGGGGTGGCGGCGGGCAGCTTGTAGGCGAGCGCGTCGTAGAGGGTCTCGTTGTCATGGGCGTCGGCGTAGGCGAGCGCGTCGCCGGGGGCGGCGGCGTAACCGGCCGGGGAGCCGTTGTAGTCGACTTCGGAGCCCTTGACCCGGCGTCCGCCGGTGTCGGTGAAGGCGTAGTCGGCGAGGTTGCCGGAGAGCCCGACCTTGATCAGGTCCTGGGCGTGCAGCAGCCGGGCCCGCTGCTCGTCCGGGCTCCCGTTGGCGGGCGACCCGTTGGGGTCGGTGAAGAGCCCTGAGGCGAAGCCCTGGACGCGGGGGTCCTCGTCGAACGGCCCGCCGCCGCGCACCGCGTCCCGCGCCCGGTCGCTGAAGGTGGCGATGCCGGTGCCGGCCATATTGCGCTGGGTGGCCTGGACGAAGCGGGCGTCGTCGGCCACTTCGCCGAAGTTCCAGCCCTCGCCGTAGAGGATGATCGACTTGCCGTCCACCCCGTCCTTGGCGGGAGTGAGGGCGTCGAGGGCCTTGCGTACGGCCAGGATGTTGGCCTTGGGGTGGTGGCCCATGAGGTCGAAGCGGAAGCCGTCGACCTTGTACTGCCTGGCCCAGGTGACGATCGAGTCCACTACCAGCTTGCCCATCATCGCGTGCTCGGGCGCGGTGCCGGGGCAGCAGGTGGAGGTGGCCACGCTGCCGTCGTCCAGCAGCCGCTGGTAGTAGCCGGGCACGATCCGGTCGAGCACCGACTTCTCGTCCTGTCCGGCGGCCACGGTGTGGTTGTAGACCACGTCCATGACGGTGCGCAGCCCGGCGTGGGCCAGGCCCTGCACCATCTGCCGGAACTCGCGGGTGCGGGCCGGACCGTCCGGGTCGCTCGCGTAAGAGCCCTCCGGCACGGTGTAGTGCAGCGGGTCGTAGCCCCAGTTGAAGCCGTCCTTCGCGGCCGTCTCGGCCACGCACTTCTGCTGCCGGTCGGAGTCGGCGGGCAGGGCGGCCGGCTCGCAGCCGGGCCGGGCCTGGTCGGACCGCCGCTCCGGGACGGTGCCGAAGTCGAAGGCGGGCAGCAGGTGGACGTACGAGGTGCCGGACCGGGCCAGCCGCCCGAGGTGCCGCATCCCGTCCGAGTCGCGGTCGGTGAAGGCGAGGTACTGGCCGGGGTGGGCGCTGGTGCGGTCCGCGATGGAGAAGTCGCGGATCTGCAGCTCCTGGATACGGGCGTCGCGCAGCGGGACGGCCGCGGGCTTCTTCAGCGACGCCCAGCCGGCGGGGGCGAGCCGGGGATCGGCCAGGTCGGTGAGCAGGCTGCGGGCGGAGTCGGCGGTCAGGGCGGTCGCATAGGGGTCGGTGACCTCGTTGGTGACGGTCTCCCCGACGCTCGGCGCCCAGACCCGGACCCGGTAGCGGTAGGGCTTGTCCCGCCAGTCGGGGCCGCCGGTCACGCTCCACACCCCGCTGGCGGGGTCCCGCCGCATGGCGACGGTGCGCCCGTCGAGGTCGAGCGACACGCTCCGGGCGGTCGGCGCCCACACCGAGAGGGTGGGGCGGGCCCCGTGGAAGACCGGGCCGAGGCGGGCCGAGCGCGCCCGGTCCGCGTAGAGGTCGTCCAGGACGCCGGGGATCTGCACCCCGGTACGGTGCAGTACGTGGTCGTGGTCGTCGGCCGCGCGCTGAACGGCGGCGAGGGGGCCGCGCAGCGCGGTGGCGGCTTTGTCGCGGTCGCCCGGGTCGAGGCGATAGGCGGGGCGCCCGGCCAGATGGGGGTAGGCGGCCTTCTGGGCGTCGGTCAGGACGGCCGGGGTCAGCCGCAGGGTGCCACCGTCGGCGTAGCTCAGCTCCTCGACGGTCCCGGCGGTGTGCTCGGCCTGCCAGACGACGGTGGCGCGGTCGATCCACTGCGCCTCGGCGGGCGCCTGCGCCTCGGCGGGCGCCTGCGCCTCGGTGGCGGGCGTCGCGGCCCGGGCGGTCTGCGATACGGCGGGCACGGCCGCCGCGCCCAGGGCCAGGGCGGCGAGCGCGGCGGCGGTGCGAAAGAGGGTGGCTCTCGGGGGTTTCACGGGGCTGGTGGCTCCTTGAGAGGCTGGTGGGCGAAGTGGGTCAGCCGCAGTTACGGGCGCCCACATGCAGTGCCACCGCCGTATTCGCGCCCAGCGTGGCGGTGAACTTCCCCGCGGAGTCGACCGTCACGGCCTTGCCGCTCTGCACATCGCAGTAGCCGCCGGCCGGGAGCGAGGTCTGGAAGGTCTGGGTGAGGGAGCCGCTTTCGTGGTTGATGGCCACGTACGCCTTGTCGCCGCGTCCGAAGGCGATGGCGTTGTTGCCGTTGTCCCACCAGTTGGTCACCGATGCGCCCCGGGCCGTGTTGCGGAGGGCGACCATGCTCATGATCTCGGGCCACTTGTGCTGGCACTTCCAGCCGTCCTGGTAACAGGCGCCCACCGTACCGCCGTTCGGCGGGCCCGCGTCGTTGTCGCCGAACTCGTAGCCGGAGTGGACGTCCGGGGAGCCGTAGGGCCAGGCCAGCATGAAGACGTTGGCGAGGGTGTAGTCGGCGCCGTTCTTGTACGTCAGCGTGGAGCCGTTGCGCTCGGTGTCCCAGTTGTCGACGAAGACACCGGACTGGCCGCTCGCCATATAGCCCCAGCCCTCGCCGAAGTTCTTCAGATTCGCCAGCTTCTCGCCCTGGAACACCCGCTTGAGGTCGCGGCCGTAGCGGAACTCCTGCACATCGCCGTTGCGCAGATACTCCGTCGGGGAGACCGCCTCGCCCTCGCCGTAGATGACCTCCTGCTTCCAGTAGACGCCGGGGTCGCTCAACTGGCTCTTGATGGCGGCCAGGTCCTCGGTCGGGATGTGCTTGGCGCCGTCGACGCGGAAGCCGTCCACGCCGAGCGAGAGCAGGTCGTTCAGGTACTGCGCTATCCGGGTGCGGACGTAACTCTCACCGGTGTCCAGGTCGGCGAGGCCCACCAGTTCGCAGTGCTGCACGTTCCAGCGGTCCTGGTAGTTGCTGATCTGCGAGGTGCAGTCGTCCATGTCCTGGGCCTGGTAGATCCCGGGATAGTCGTACTTGGTGTACGAGGAGCCGCCGGTGCCGGTGCCGGATCCGGCGGACATGTGGTTGATGACGGCGTCGGCGACCACCTTGACGCCCGCCGAGTGACAGGTGTCGATCATGTTCTTGAAGGCGGTGCGGTCGCCGAGCCGCCCGGCGATCTTGTAGCTGACGGGCTGGTAGGAGGTCCACCACTGGCCGCCCTGGATGTGCTCGGTGGCGGGCGACACCTCGACATAGCCGTATCCGGCGGGGCCGAGGGTGCTGGTGCACTCCTTGGCGACGGAGTCGTAACGCCACTCGAAGAGTTCGGCGGTGACGTCCTTGGTACCGGGCGGTGTCGCCTGAGCCGTCTGCGGGGGCAGTGCGAAAAGGGCCACCGAGCCCGCCGCGAGGGCGAGTGCGGTGGCAAGGGGAATGCGGTTGCCGGCCATCGTTCCTCCGTGGGGGGAAGAGCTGGGGGTGACCATTGAGCCTCATGTGGCAACGCGCCATGCCCGTAAGGCCAGTTGAAGGTTCTTGCTGCAAGACGTCAGTCCTGCGGTGGTGACCGGACCGTACTCGCGGGTTCTCCTCGTTGCAAGACCTTTCGCAAGCTATTGCGGCGGTGTTAAGTTCGACCCCGTTCTCCGGTCCGGCCGGTCGGGGGTCCGGTCAAGGGCCCCACGCGCCCGGCCGGCCGGACCGGTTCGACGGCCGCGGATCAGTGGATCAGTCGCGGTCCTCGACGGCCATTTCCCCGAGGAGGGACCAGTCCTCCTGCGGGACATTCATGTTGACGATCCGCGGGGTCGCGGCGAGATGCGGCGGCAGGATCCGCTGCGCGGCCTTGAAGTGCGGCGAGTTGACGTGGGCCGCACCGGCCTCCTCGTCACGGAACGCCTCGATCAGGATGTACTCGTCCGGGTCCTCGACACTGCGGGACCAGTCGAACCACAGACAGCCCGCCTCGGCGCGGGTGTCCCGGGTGAAATCGCCGGCGATCTCGGGCCACCGGTCCGCATGCTCGGGCAGAACACGGAACTTCGCGGTGATGAAGATCATGGGGGGTTCCTCACGTTGTTTCAGGTCGGCCGGCCCGTTGGCATGGACCGGCGGTGTTCCAGGGTCGGCAGTGTTCCAGGATCGCAGTTGTTCCAGTGCCGGCCCGTCGCCGGAGGAGTTGCGACCGGTGTTCACCGGTTCGGTCGACACGACGGTGGCACGGGCCGCGGCCAAGCTGGGCATGGGCCGCGCCACCGTCTACCGCGAGATGGCCCGCTACGGCATCCAGGTGCCGGGCGGGCAGGTGCCGGGCGGGCGGAGAGGTACCGGGTCCTGAACGGTAGGCGGCGCCTGAGCGGTGGAGCCGCGGACGACCAGGTCCGGCTGGAAGACGAACTCCGTGTGCTGCACCGGGTTTCCGGCCATCTCCTCCAGCAGCGCCCCCACCGCCGCCGTCGCCATCGACTGCACCGGCTGCCGGACGGTGGTCAGCGGCGGATCGGTGAAGGCGATCAGCGGGGAGTCGTCGAAGCCGACCACCGACACCTGGTGCGGCACCCGCAGCCCGCGCCGGGCCGCCTCCCGGATCACCCCGAGCGCCATCAGATCGCTGCCGCACACGATGCCCGTACAGCCCCGGTCCAGCAGGGTGGCCGCCGCCACCTGCCCGCCCTCGACGCTGAAGAGCGTATGCCGCACCAACTCCCCCGCCTCGCCGGGCGATCGGCCGAGCAGCTCGGTGCTGGCCGCGAGGAACCCCTCGACCTTGCGCTGCGCCGGGACGTAGCGGGCGGGCCCCACCGCGAGGCCGATCCGGTGGTGGCCGAGCGCGGACAGATGGCGGACGGCCATCCGCGCCGCCGCCCGGTCATCGGGTGAGACGAAGGTGGCCTGGATGTGCTCGTTGTAGCCGTTGATCAGCACGAACGGCACCTTGCGGCCGGCCAGCCGGGCGTAGCGGGCGGGGTCGGCCGTGGTGTCGGCGTGCAGTCCGGACATGAAGACGATGCCGGCCACATCGCGCTCCTCCAACTGCTCCACCAGTTCGTCCTCGGTGGCGCCGCCGGGCATCTGGGTGCACAGGATCGGGGTGTAGCCGTGGCCGGCCAGTACCTGCTCGATGATCTGCGCGAAGGCGGGGAAGACCGGGTTGGTCAGCTCCGGGATCACCAGGCCGACCAGCCCGGCGCTGCGCCGCCGCAGCCGCACCGGCCGTTCGTAGCCGAGGACGTCGAGGGCGGCGAGCACCCGCTGCCGGGTGGTGTCCGCCACCCCCGCCTTGCCGTTGAGCACCCGGCTGACGGTGGCCTCGCTGACCTTGGCCTGTGCGGCGATATCGGCGAGCCGCGGCCCCGCCGCGGGTGGGCTCGTCACGACTTGGTCGCTCCGGCCGTGAGCCCCGCCACGAGGTGGCGCTGGGCCCAGGAGAACACCAGCGCCGCCGGGATGGCGATCATGACGGCCGCGGCCGTCATGGAGCCCCAGTCGGAGGTGTACTGGTTGACGAAGGTCTGCAGCCCGGCGGCGAGCGTGAGGTTGTCCTCGCCCGTCATGAAGGCGGAGGCGTAGGCCACCTCGGCCCAGGCGGTGATGAAGGTGTAGAACGCGGTCACCGCGAGCCCCGGCTTGGCCAGCGGGACGACCAGACGCCAGAAGGTCCCGAACGGGTTGAGGCCGTCGACCCGGCCCGATTCGTCGATCTCCACCGGGATGGTGTCGAAGAAGCCCTTCATCATCCAGGCGCAGAACGGCACGGCGACGGTGAGGTAGGTGACGATGAGCGAGATCGGCTGGTTGAGCCAGCCCAGCGTCGACATGATGTTGTACAGCGGCACGATGAGGATGGCCACCGGGAACATCTGGGTGATCAGCAGCAGCCACATCAGCGGGCGCATCCCGGGAAAGCGGAAGCGGCTGACGGCGTAGCCGGTGGTGGCCGCGATGAAGACGCCCAGGATCGTGGTGATGACCACGATGAACAGCGAGTTGCCGAACCAGGTCAGGAACTCGGTGTCGCCCAGGACGTGTTGATAGTTCCGCAGCGTCGGGTTCTTCACCACATCGGTGCTGAACGCCTCGCTCTTGGGCTTGAACGAGGTCACCACCAGCCACAGCGGCGGGAAGACCGCGACGGCGGAGGCGATGACGAGCGTCGTGTGCAGCCCGACGGAGGCGAGCGGGCCGCGTCGTTGGTCGCGCATGGCTACCACACCTCTCCCTGCTTGCGGAGCGAACGGCGGTAGACCACCGCGAAGAGCATGAGGATGAGCAGGATCAGCACACCCCAGGCCGAGGCGCCGGCGAAGTCGCGCGGGCTGTTGACGAAGGAGAGCCGGTAGGCGTACGTCACCAGGATCTCGGTGGCGTCGCCGGGTCCGCCGCGGGTCAGCAGGAAGATCACCGGGAACATGTTGAACGTCCAGATGGTGGACAGCAGGATCACGGTGGAGCTGACCGAGCGCAGCCCGGGCAGGGTGATGTGGCGGAACCGCTGCCAGGGGCTCGCCCCGTCCATCTCGGCGGCCTCGTAGAGCTCACCGGGGATGGACTGCAGCCCGCCGAGCAGCGCGACCAGCATGAACGGCACCCCGAGCCAGATGTTCACGGCGATCACCGACGCCTTGGCCATGGTGGGGTCGTTGAGCCAGGGCACCGCGTCGATCCCGCCGCCGTCCAGCACCTTGTTGAGGATGCCGTTCTTCTCGTTGTAGAGCAGCCGCCAGGCGAAGACGGAGACGAAGGCGGGGACGGCCCAGGGCAGGATCAGCAGCGACCGGTAGAGGGTGCGTCCGGCGAACCGCCGGTTGAGCAGCACGGCCAGGCCCAGGCCGATCGAGAAGGTGAGCGCCACACAGCAGACGGTCCAGGTGACGGTCCAGCCGAGCCGGTCCCAGAAGACCTGGTCCTGCAGGATGGCCTTGAAGTTGTCGAGGCCGACCGTCTTGTAGGTGGCGGGGATGTGGTTGATCCCGATGGTGCGCTCGACGTTGGCCTCGTTGGCGTCGGTCAGCGACAGATACAGGCCGCGGACCAGCGGATAGCCGATGATCAGCCCGACGACGACCACGACGGGCGCGACCATGGCCCAGGCGTACCAGTGGCGGGCCAGCGCGTGGCGGATGCGGCCCCGTGGCGGAGTTCCATCTTTGTGAACCCGGCCGCCCCGGCCGCGGGCGCCCTTCGCGCCCGCGGCCGGGTCCAGCGGCCGGCTGGTGTCGACAGCCATCGTCGCCGGCCCTACTTCCAGTCGCCCTTGAGGAGCTTGCGGTACGCGTCACCGGCCGACTTCGCGGCCTTCTCCGGTGAGGTCTTGCCGGTGAGGACGTTCGGGAACTGCACCAGGATCGCCTGGAAGAGGCTGTTGCCCTCGGGGATCCAGGGGCGCTCGACGGCCTTGTCCACGGCGGCCTTGAAGAACTTCACATTGGGGTTCGCGGCC
The DNA here is from genome assembly GCF_000147815.2 of Streptomyces violaceusniger Tu 4113. Classification (NCBI taxonomy): domain Bacteria; kingdom Bacillati; phylum Actinomycetota; class Actinomycetes; order Kitasatosporales; family Streptomycetaceae; genus Streptomyces; species Streptomyces violaceusniger. The sequence goes on from NC_015957.1 coordinate 8,354,286, forward strand.
ACCGACTTGTCGGAGTAGACGGAGGTGCGGGTGGGCAGCAGGGAGAGCTTCTCGGTGGTCTTGGCCTGGACCTCGGCCGAGCTCATGTACTGGGCGAAGGCGTAGGAGGCGTCCAGGTTCTTCGAACCGGCGTAGACGGTGAGGTTCTGGCCGCCCTGCGGGGCGCCCTGGCCCTTGCTGCCGGCCGGGACGGGGACCACTCCGAGGTTGGACTTGTCCTTGAACGCCTTGCCCGCCAGGGTGTCCTCGATCGCCCACGGCCCGTTGATCGTCATCGCGACGTCGCCGTTCTTGATGGCGTTCTGCATGTTGTCCCAGCCGTCGGTGGCGTCGGTCTCCGCCGCCTTGGAGGTGACCAGGTCCCGGGCGGCCGCGAACGCCTTGACGCCGGGCTCGTCGTCGATGGTGACCTGCTTGGCGCCGGTGTCGAGGAGGTCGCCGCCCTCGCCGTAGATGAAGGGCAGGTACCAGTAGGCGTCGTCGCCGCGCAGATACAGACCGGTCTTGCCGGTCTTCTCCTTGATCTTCTTGGCGGCGGCCTTGAGCTCGGTCCAGTCCTTGGGCGGCTGGACCCCGGCGTCCTTCAGCATCTTCTTGTTGTAGAAGAGGCCGAGGGTGTCGATGACCTGCGGTACGGCGTAGGTCTTGCCCTTGAACTCGGCACCCGCCAGGGCCTTGGGCAGATAGTCGGACTGGTCCGCGAGGGCGGGGGTGCCGTCCAGCGGGGCGAGATAGCCGATGTTGGCGAGGTCCTGGGTCCAGGCGACCTCGGTGCGCAGCACATCGGGCGCGCCGGAGCCGCCGGAGCCCGCCGCGTTCTTGAACTTGGCCAGCGCATCGCCGAAGGGCACATTGACGTAGTTGACCTTGACGTCGGGGTGCTTCTTCGCGAAGCCGAGGGCGAGCTCCTTGTAGGTGCCCTTCTCCGCCTCGTTCGACGTGTCCCAGTAGGTCACGGTGCCGGAGAGCTTGCCGCCGGACTTCTTGTCGCCGCCGCTGCCGCCGTCGTCACCGCCGCATGCCGTCGCCGCGAGCGCCATGGCCGCGACGAGTGCGGTGGCCGCTATGCCACGTCGCATCTGAACTCCTCCAAAGCCGGCCGCTCCGTCGCGGCCCCGGGTTGCGGAGGAACGTAACAGGGCCGCAAGCCCGCCGAAAGAGCTTGCGGCAAATTTCTGCAAGACGCTCGGCATCGTTACGTCCGCGTGTCCCCGCGGTAGCCGCTCCGCTCCCCTTCGGGCGCTTGACATGCGCCCACAGCACGACCGGAGCCCCCTCCAAGCCCACCAGCGCGCCCTGCAAGCTCTTCCGCAAGGCATTGCAGAGCTGTTACGTTCGCGCCATGACCCAGGAGCTCACGACCTCCCTTCCCACCGAGCCGGTGCGACCGTCCGAGAGCCCCGGATGGTGGCGCGACGCCGTCATCTACCAGGTGTACGTACGGTCCTTCGCCGACAGCGACGGCGACGGGATCGGCGATCTGCGCGGGGTGCGGGAGCGGCTGCCGCACCTCGCCGGGCTGGGTGTGGACGCCGTCTGGCTGACCCCCTTCTACGCCTCCCCGCAGGCCGACGGCGGCTACGACGTGGCCGACTACCGCACCGTGGACCCGCTCTTCGGCACCCTCGGCGACGCCGACGACCTGGTGCGCACCGCCCATGAGCTGGGGCTGAGGGTGATCGTGGACGTCGTCCCGAACCACAGCTCGGACCAGCACCCCTGGTTCCGCGAGGCGCTCGCCGACCGGCCCGGCGGCGCGGCCCGCACCCGGTACCACTTCCGCCGCGGCCGCGGCGTGCACGGCGAACTGCCGCCGAACGACTGGGAGTCGGTCTTCGGCGGCCCCGCCTGGACCCGTACCACCGATCCGGACGGCACCCCCGGCGAGTGGTATCTGCACCTCTTCGCCCCTGAGCAGCCCGACCTCAACTGGGACTCCTCCGAGGTGCGTGCCGAATTCGACTCGGTGCTGCGCTTCTGGCTGGACCTGGGCGTGGACGGCTTCCGGATCGATGTCGCGCACGGCATGGTCAAGGCCGCCGGGCTGCCCGACATCGGCCGCACCGAACAGGCCAAGCTGATCGGCTCCCAGGTGCTGCCGTTCTTCGACCAGGACGGGGTGCACGAGATCCACCGCTCCTGGCGCCGGCTGCTGGACTCCTACCCCGGTGACCGGATCGGCGTCGCCGAGGCATGGGCGCCCACCTCCGAGCGGCTGGCCCTCTACGTACGCCCGGACGAGCTGCACCAGGCGTTCAACTTCCAGTTCCTCAAGTGCCCGTGGGACGCGGCCGCGATGCGCCAGGTGATCGACGAGTCGCTGGCCGCGACCGGCTCCGTCGGCGCCCCCACCACCTGGGTGCTCTCCAACCACGACGTGGTCCGGCACACCACCCGTTACGCCGACGGCGGCCCGGGGCGGGGGCTCGCCCGCGCCCGCGCCGCGGCCCTGCTCACCCTCGCGCTGCCCGGCTCGTCCTATCTCTACCAGGGCGAGGAGCTGGGCCTTCCCGAGGTGACCGACCTGCCGGACGAGCTGCGCCAGGACCCGGCCTTCTTCCGCACCTCCGCCGACGGGCAGGACGGCCAGGACGGTCAGGACGGCTTCCGCGACGGCTGCCGGGTGCCCCTGCCCTGGACCCGCTCCGGCGACAGTTACGGCTTCGGCCCCGGCGGGAGCTGGCTGCCCCAGCCGGACGCCTGGTCCGGGCTGTCGGTGGAGGCGCAGACCGGCGACCCCGGCTCCACGCTGGAGCTGTACCGCGGCGCGCTCGCGCTCCGCCGTGAGCTGCCGGGCCTGGGGGACGGGCCGATGAGCTGGCTTCAGGCCCCGGCGGGGGTGCTCGCGCTGTCCCGGCCGGGCCTGGTGTGCACGCTCAACACCCTCGCAGAAGAGGTCGAACTGCCGGTCCCGGGGCGTGCGCTGCTGTCGTCGGCGCCGCTTTCGTACGGGGCCGGAACCGTACGCATTCCGCCTGATTCATGCGCGTGGTGGGCAATCTGACACGCGACCGGTACAGTCCCACTCCATGACCGCACGGCTTGCTGACATCGCAGCCCAGGCGGGGGTCAGCGAAGCCACCGTCAGCCGCGTCCTCAACGGCAGGCCGGGGGTGGCCACGGCCACCCGCGAGTCCGTCCTCGCCGCCCTGGACGTCCTCGGCTATGAGCGGCCCGTGCGGTTGCGGCAGCGCAGCGCCGGGCTGGTGGGACTGATCACCCCCGAGCTGGAGAACCCGATCTTCCCCGCGCTCGCCCAGGTCATCGGGCAAGCGCTCACCCGGCAGGGCTACACCCCGGTGCTGGCCACCCAGACCCCCGGCGGCTCGACGGAGGACGAGCTGACCGAGATGCTGGTGGACCGGGGCGTGGCCGGGATCATCTTCGTCTCCGGGCTGCACGCGGACACCTCGGCCGATATGCAGCGCTATGACCAGTTGCGCGGCCAGGGTGTTCCGTTCGTGCTGGTGGACGGCTTCTCGCCGAAGGTGCGGGCGCCGTTCATCTCCCCCGACGACCGGGCGGCGATGGGGCTGGCGGTCACCCATCTGGTCTCGCTCGGGCACACCCGGATCGGTCTCGCGCTCGGGCCGAAGCGGTTCGTTCCCGTACTGCGCAAGATCGAAGGCTTCCAGCAGGCGATGCGGGACCGGCTGGGGCTCTCCCCGGAGGAGTCCGAGGAGCTGATCCAGCATTCGCTGTACACCCTGGAGGGCGGCCAGGCGGCGGCGACCGCGCTGATCGACCGGGGCTGTACGGCGGTGGTGTGCGCGAGCGACATGATGGCGCTGGGCGCCATCCGGGCGGCCCGGCAGCGGGGTCTGGGGGTCCCTCAGAACGTCTCGGTGGTCGGCTTCGACGACTCCCCGCTGATCGCCTTCACCGATCCGCCGCTGACCACCATCCGTAAGCCGGTGCAGTCGATGGGGCAGGCGGCGGTGCGGGCGCTGCTGGAGGAGATCGGCGGCACTCCGACCCCGCCCAGCGAGTTCGTCTTCCTTCCCGAACTGGTGGTGCGCGGCTCGACGGCATCGGCCCACGGGGTGGAGGCGCGGGGCCGGGCGACCGGGGGCGCGGCTTAGGCCCTGGCCTGCGGACGTAGGTGTACATACGCCCTATAGAGGACCCCCGGACCAGGACATAAGCAATCAAGACCCGATGCCGCGGATGATCTGCGGGTGGACGTCGTCTGGCAGACTGTTGCCCTATGGGTGGAGCGACTATCAGGACGACGGCGGGCCGAATGGCCACCCCGGCACTTCTCGCGGACACCGATGCGGCACGGGCGCCGCACCACACCATGAGGGACCGGTTGCGTACGCCCAGAAGGCCCCGGCTCTGGTTCGAGATCGTCCTCATCGCCGTCAGTTACTGGACATATTCGCTGATTCGCAACGCCGTTCCGGAGCAGCGGCCGGAGGCGCTGCGCAACGCGGGCTGGATCTGGGAGTGGGAGCACCGGCTCGGCATGGCCTTCGAACGGGGCGTCAACCATGCGATCGACTCGGTGAGCTGGCTCATCGTGGGCATGAACTACTACTACGCGACGCTCCACTTCATCGTGACGCTCGGCGTGCTGGTGTGGCTCTACCACTGGCATCCGGGCCGCTACGCCGCCACCCGGCTCGCGCTCTTCGCGACCACGGGCGTGGCCCTGCTCGGCTACTACTTCTTTCCGCTGGCCCCGCCCCGGCTGATGAGCGGCGGACATTTCATCGACACCGTCGTGGCGCACCACACCTGGGGCTCGATGGCCTCGGGGAACCTCGCCGATATGTCGAACCAGTACGCGGCGATGCCCTCGATGCACATCGGCTGGTCGCTGTGGTGTGGTCTGACCATCGCCACGCTGGCCCGTCCGGTGTGGGTGAAGGTGCTGGGGCTGCTCTACCCCTCGGCCACGCTGCTGGTGATCGTCGCCACCGCCAACCACTTCTGGATGGACGCGGTCGGCGGGGTCGTCTGTCTCTCCTTCGGTTTCGTGCTGTCGTGCGCGTGGTACGGCTCGCTGCCGTACCGGCTGCCGAAGCAGGTGGCCGTGATCTGCACGGCTTGATCGTCCCCGGCGGAGCCGCCATTCTCTGTTCGGCATGTCCGACATGAGTTCAGGGGCTCCATGTGTCGCGCTGATCGACGCGGAATGAGCACGATGAGCGTGACGAAAGGGACCACCGGCCACCGTGCACACCGCCGACACCGCTGACGCGTCTGTATCCGCGTCCGTATCCGCGTCCTCCGTATCCGCGTCCTCCGTATCCGCGTCCTCCGTATCCACCGGCGCCGTCGCCGCTCCTGGCGTGCTGCTCCCCCGGCCCCGTACCGCCGGGCGGCCGCGCTTCCCGCTGGTGGCCACCGACCTCGACGGCACGCTGCTGCGCAAGGATCTGACGGTCTCGCCCCGCACCCGTGAGGCGCTCGCCCTCGTCCGGGCCGCCGGGGCGCGGCATCTGGTGGTCACCGGGCGCCCGGCCGCGTCCTGCCGGGAGTTCCTGGTCGCGATCGGCTACCGGGGGCTCGCGGTGTGCGGACAGGGCGCGCAGTTGTACGACGCCTCCGCGGACCGGCTGCTGGTCTCGGCGTCACTGGACCGGGAGCTGGCCCGGTCGGTGGTGGAGCGCACGGAGGAGGCGCTGAGCGCGGGGCCGCTGGAGCTCGCCGTGGTGACGGCGGCGCCCGAGAACCGCTTCGTCGTCACCGCTCACTTCACCGACCGGAGGCGCCCGGAGTGGGGGCTGGCCGAGCGGGAGGAGCTGTGGGCGGCGCCGATCGAGAAGGTGCTGATGCGCCATCGGACGGTGGCGGACGGGCTGGTCGCCGAGGCAGCGGAGCGGGTGGGCGCGGGCGAGGTGGCGGTGACCCACTCCGAGAAGGGCATGATCGAGGTGCTCCCCGCCGGGACGGACAAGGCGGTGGGGCTGCAACTGGCCGCCGACCGCATGGGGTTCACGCCCGCGGAGACGATCGCGTTCGGCGACATGCCCAATGACCTCCCGCTGCTGGGCTGGGCCGGATACGGGGTCGCGATGGGCAACGCGCATCAGGATCTGATGGCGATAGCCGATGAGGTGGCGCCGTCCCATGAAGAGGACGGGGTCGCGGTGGTGCTTGAACGGCTGTTCGCCCACCCTTGAGCGGCTCTCGCATCACACTCGCGACCGGTTGGAGCCGCCCGCCACGCCCTTGACTAGACATACACAACTAAACAAAATATCCAAGGTGCGAGCTGAACCACGAGCTGAACCCCGCTACGTCGACGAGCGCTCCGGAGCCACGTACTCCATCGACGACCCCCGCTGGTGCGGTGACGACGGGGCTCCCCTCACCGTCTCCGCGCTGCCCGGCATCACCCGCGAGCAGGTGGACACCGGGGCCCGGTCACTCTGGCGCTACCGAGCGGCCCTCCCGGTGCGCATCGACGCCCCGGTGTCACTGGGTGAAGGGTGCACCCCGCTGGTCGAGAAAGACTGGGGGGAGGATCGGATTCTCTTCAAGCTGGAGTGGTTCAGCCCCACCGGCAGCTTCAAGGACCGCGGCACCAGCGTGATGATCTCGCTCCTCGCCCAGCGGGGCGTACGGGAGGTCATCGAGGACAGCTCCGGCAACGGCGGGGCCTCCGTCTCGGCGTACTGCGCCGCGGCCGGCATCCGGGCCAGGATCCTCGCCCCCGCCACCACCTCCCCCGCGAAGATCCTCCAGAGCCGGGCGTACGGCGCCGAGGTCGAGCTGGTGCCCGGCGACCGGGACGCCACGGCGGCGGAGGCGCTGCGCCAGTCGGCCCATACGTACTACGCCAGCCACAACTGGCACCCCTTCTTCCTCCAGGGCACCAAGACCCTGGCGTACGAGCTGTGGGAGGACCTGGGCTTCACCGCGCCGGACGCCGTGGTGACCGTGGCGGGCGCGGGCAGCACCGTGCTCGGCTGCGACCTCGGCTTCTCCGAGCTGCTCGCCGCGGGCCAGATCGCCCACCGCCCCCGGCTGCTCGTGGCCCAGCCCGCCCACTGCGCACCGCTCCACGCCGCGTTCCACGCGGGCACGGAGGCCCCGGTGCCGTTCGACCACGCCCCGACCATCGCCGAGGGCACGGCCATCCGGGAGCCCGTCCGCTTCCCGGAGGTGCTGCGCGCCATCCGCCGCTCGGACGGCGACATGGCGGCCATCCCGGAGGACGCGATCGCCGCGGCGGTCCGCCGGCTGACCGCGATGGGGCTGTACGCGGAGCCGACCAGCGCGACGGCCGCAGCGGCGATCGAGGTCTTCCGGGCCCGGGGCGCGATCCGCCCCGGTGAGACGACGGTGGTGCTGCTGACCGGGTCGGGCCTGAAGGCGACGCCGACGATGACGGAGCTCTTCGCACCGGAGGGCGGTGGGCCGCGTTGACCGAGGAGGAACGGGACGGGACGGCCGGGTCGACGGGGTCAGCGGGAACGGCCGGGGCAGCAGCAGGGGGGACAGCCGAGGACGAGCTGCTGCTGCGCGAGGCCGAGAAGATCGTGGTCGCCATCGGCCGGATGTTCCCCGGGCTGTGCGAGGTGGTCCTCCACGATCTGCGCAACCCCGACCAGTCCATCCGCGCCATCGAGAGCAATCTCTCCGGCCGCGAGGTGGGCCAGCCCACCACCGAGCTGGGCCTGGCCCGGATCCAGGACCCCGGCTTCCCCGACATCGTGCAGAACTACGCCAACCGCTTCCCGGACGGCCGCCCGGCGAAGAGCACCTCGATCGGCATCAAGAACGGCGCGGGCCAGTACGTCGCCGCCATCTGCCTCAACTTGGACGTCTCCCTCTTCGGAAGCGTCGCCCGCAGCCTCAACAACCTCATCCGGACCGATGAGCAGCAGCAGCCGCTCACCGAGACCCTCCGCGCCCGTACCGCCGCGGAGCTGCGCACGGTCATCGAGGAATTCGCCGCCGCCCGCGGCCAGACCCCGCGCAGCCTGGGCACCCCCGCCAAGAAGGAACTCGTCCGCAGCCTCAAGACCAGCGGCTACCTCCAGGTGAAGCACTCCGTCCAGGTGGTCACCGAACTGCTCGGCGTCTCACGGGCCACGGTCTACAACTACCTGCGCACGCCCTAGACGTCGTCTTTTCGCCCCCCCCTCACCCGATGAATCGGCCTCTAGGCTGAGAACTCATGAATCACAGCAGTCGGTTACCACGGTGGGGCGCGCTGGCCCTGACCCTGCTCCTCGCGCTTGCGACCGCGTGCTCGCGGCATGAGGAGACAGCGCCTGACCACCGGATCTCACCGAAAGCACGGACGTATCTCACGGCGGCCCTGGACCTCGTCCAGAAGCGGGCGCTGAAGCGGGGCGAGGTCGACTGGCCCGAGATGCGCCGCACGGCGTTTGCCCAGGCAGCGGGCGCCCGGAAGCCGAGCGACACCTACCCCGCGATCGAGGGGGTCCTCCGTGCCCTCGGCGACGGCCACAGCCGCTTCATCACTCCGGCCGCCGCCGAGCAGGCCTTGGGGACATCCTTGGAAAGGATCCCCGGCCTGGTCGCCAAGCGGCTGCGGGACGGCCCGGGGTACGTGGCCCTGCCGGGTGTGCAGGGCTCGACGCACACGTATGACACCTATGTGCGTCAGGGCCGGGGCGCGGTGGCGGCGGCGGACCGGAAGGGTGCCTGCGGCTGGGTGGTGGATCTGCGCGGGAACAGAGGCGGGAGCGTGTATCCCATGTTCGCCGTCACAGCGGCGATCCTGGGCGACGGGAAGGTGGGCGCGTTCGTGGGGGCCAACGGCAAGCGCACCGTGTGGACGGTGAAGGACGGGACCCTCGAGGTCGGCGCCAACTCGTCCCCGTGGGCGGCGGCCAGGCCACTGTCGCGTACCCACCCGGCCGTGGCCGTTCTCACCGACAGCGGGACCGCAAGTGCCGGAGAAGCGGTGACCGTGGCCTTCCGGGGCCGCCCCGCGACCCGGAGCTTCGGAATGAAGACGGCTGGGGTTCCCACCGGCAACACCCCCCACCGTCTTTCCGACGGTGCGGAGCTACTGCTCACCGAGGTGAAGGAAGCGGACCGAACCGGGCGCACCTACGACGGACCGATCCCGCCGGATGAGGAGTTCCTCGTCGAGCCCAAGGACATCGGCACCAGCCGCGACCGCGCCCTGGACGCGGCCGTCCACTGGCTCGGGAAACCACCCGGCTGCCCATGAGCGGAGGCCCCGCGCGGTGCCGCCTCAGCAGCGCCGCCATGAGAAACGACCCCTTGGCCGCTCTGCCCCCGGCAGAGCGCCGAGCGGACCCGCCCCGCACTGCGCGACCATGGCGGAATGGCCAACGACATCTCGGTGCGCCGCCTCGACGAGCCGTCGAGCGACTGACGGTCTCGTCTCGCGCCTTCGGCGCCTTTGAGCATGGGTCCGGCGGGTGGGGGCGCGGGCGGCGTCGCCGGGCGGCGGGCCGTGGGTGGCAGGGCCGGTGGCGGCTCCCGTGCTCAGGGGCTTGCGCCGATGCCGGACCGCCGGGGGGTGGGGGTACCTCTGGAAAACGTTTGACAAATTAGTTGCTTCAGATCAAGTGTTTTCGGAAGGGGTACCCGGAGGGGCCGTCAGTCCGGCCGGGTCTCAGCCAAGGCCGGCCGGAGCCGCCACCGGGCTCCAGCCCCACCGGCCCGTCGGTCGGCCGCGAGGCCCGCGCCCCCATCCCCCCGCCCCCTGCTCAATGGCGCCGAAGGCGCGAGACGAAACCCGCACCGCACCACCGGCCCCATCACCAGCAAGCGGCCACGACGGTCACGCACTTCCCGGCAGATGGTCGAAATCGCCCCGCTTAAGCCCCCGGATAAAGGCAGCCCACGGGGCCGGATCCGTGGTGATGACGGCCGCCGGGTCATCGCTCTCCCGGATAAGTATGAGACCGGGAGACGGCGTCGCGACCTCGACGCACTCCGCACTGACTTGACCGCTACTGAAAGTCGACTTCCGCCAGAAGGACATGTCCAGGGCTCCCCTTCACAAGGTGTACAGCAAGTGCTGGATGAGCTGGAGTGAATCCCTCTCGGTATAGCACTTGCGTTCGCCCTGGAGGGCAATGGGCGGGAGAGCCACCGCGCTGAGGTGCTCGAAGGCCGAGTTGTACTGGGTCAGATGCTCGCGGTCCCCCAGGAACACGGACGAGACCGGGTGCTCGACATAGACCGTGCTCAGTTCGGGGACCCGACTGTCCAAGATGCTGAAAGGTGCTCCCGGCGTCGTCGAGTTGACGTCCGACTTGAACGCCAGCAACTGAATCCGCACGTGAGGCAACTCGGCCATGGTGACGAGGTGCTCGATCTGGCGGCGCATGACGTCGCCGGGCACGAACTTCATCAGGAGCGCGGCTTCATGGATGACCGCATGGAAGAGCTGCGATCCGTCGGCCAGCACATGCTGTCGCCGCTGCCGGAACTCGACGCCCGCATCGATCACTTGCGGGCTGTCCCGCTGCCCGCTCTCGAAGAGGCAGCGCATGTAGTCCGCCGTCTGGAGTAGACCTGGCACGTACATCCACTGGAACGAGCGGTGCGCCAAGGCACTCGCCTCCAGCTCCGCGAGATCGAGGGCTCGGGCATTGTGGCTGACTTTGTAGGGCGACCACCACCCCCGACCCGTGGCCCGGCTCAGCTCACACAACCCCTCGACCAAGGGATGGCTTGTGCAACCGTACGCCGCCACAAGGGCCCGCAGCTTCTCTTCCGGGATGGCTGTGCGGCCCGTCTCGATGTGACTCATATGCGCTCGCCCGAGCCCTGCGTGGGCTCCCGCCTCCGTCGCGGACAAGCCACTCGACTCGCGCAGCTTCCGCAGCTCCTCACCCAACCGTAGTTGCCGTTGGGTCGGGTTGACCCGCAGCCCCATCGCGCGACTCCCTTCGTGGATCACGCGCAGTCTGCCCGCCTTTGGGGCAACCGGTCCACTCGGGAGGGGGAATTTCCGACATTAGGTTGCGCTAGCTAAACCGACGTCTCTACCGTCGAAGACCAATCGCCCAACCGGCGTCCGCCCAACGGCCGTTGGCCGAAGGAGGCAACACACCATGAGCCACGCGCTCGCCCGCGCCGATTTCTCCCTCGTCTTCCCGCCCGACCCCGGATGGGTCCGTACCGCCCGGGAGGCCGTCCGCACCGCCCTGCACACCGCGAAGCGCGCCGACTTAACGGACACCGCTCTGCTGCTGACCTCCGAAGCAGTCACCAATGCCGTCAACGCCTGCCGAAGCAGCGGCTGTTCGGCACCCGTCACTCTCTACGCCGAGTGGGGACCGTACGGCACGCTGCGCGTTCTCGTGAGCGACGACGCCCCCGGTCTCCCCGCGCAGCGCACCCTCGCCGGAGACGCGGCCGACGCCGAGAGCGGTCGGGGACTGCTCATCATCGGCAGCTCCGCCACCGACTGGGGTGTCTGCCACCACGGGCCGGGCCCGGGAAAGTCGGTGTGGTTCCAGGTCAGCGGGCCCGAACTGCCCTGTCCGGGACGGTAGACGACGCCCGGCGCGCACGCCATACGAGAGGGCTCGGGGCCGGCCTCTCTCACTTCCGGGCAACGGGACGGGTGTGCGCCACCGCGGAGCTACCGTGACGCCACGTTTGCTTGTCGCTCGGCATCTGGAGGTTTGTGTGCGGTACAAAGGGCCGCTTCCGAAGCGGGTCACCGGCCGGTTCAATGCCTGGATGGTCGGGCTGCGGTCCTCTCCGCGGTGGGGGCGGTGGGTGAGTGGGCGGCTGACAGTGGTGACGTATACGGGGCGGCGGTCGGGGCGCAGTTTCAGTACGCCGGTCGCCTATGAGCGCGCCGCCGATGTCGTCACGATTCGCGTCGCCATGCCCCAACGGAAGCTGTGGTGGCGGAATTTCACCGGTGAGGGCGGGCCGATGGCGCTGCATCTGGACGGGAGCGAGCGGGCCGGGCACGGGGTCGCTCGGGTCGATGGGAAGGGGCGCGTCACCATCACGGTGCGGCTCGACGAGTCGCCTGCGCCGAAGAGCCGCTGACGCCTGCGGAATTGCCATGGGCCCCTTCACCCCGCGCGCGGAGCCGCTGAGTAAGATCGACGGCCACACGGGGGAAGGGCATAAATGAAACAGTTGTTGGGCGGCGCGCGCCGTCGGACGGCTCTGGTCGGCGGCGCCGTCGTGGTGCTGGTGGCGGCCGGGGTCGGGACCTGGGCCACGGACACCTGGCCGTTCGACGGCAAAGACACCTACTGCTGGGGTGCATGGAAAGAAGACAGCGGACCGGGCTTCCTGAGCGGCGACGCCCTCGACGAGGACAACGCCAGCCGTACGTCCAAGGAGACCGCGCCGACACCGCGGCGGCAGCGCGGGCAGTGCACCGTGGCGCTCCACTCCGAGCGCGTCGGCAGCGACGGCGACCAGGTCGTGGAGGAGACCGAGATCACGGTCACCTACGGCCCCGCGCCCGAGGGCGCCGGACAGCGCCTGCAGTGGATCGACGGATACCTCGGCGACCGGGCGATGCCGCTGCCCGATGGGCTGCCGGGCGCCACCGACGGGAGGCAGGCGCTGCTGGTGCTGCCCGAGGGGTGCGACACCCGCGACGGGCGGCCGACCACGGTAACGCTCGACTCGATGGCGCGGACGGTCTACAGCGACTCCACTTTGTCGGCCGACGCGGGGCTCGGCGGCTCCCAGTCCGTGGCCCAGTTGCTCGTCGCGGTCGCCAACCGGGCGATGGAGAAGGCGGGTTGCGCCCCGGCGAAGCCGCTCGAGGCCGTCTCGCCGATGCCCACCCTGCCCGAGGAGGAGGAGTCCTTCTTCACCCGCGCCTGCCGGATCAGGGGCCTGGAGTTCGGCGAGAAGGAGGCCCGCGACCTGGAGTATCAGGTCGGCGCGGTCACCCGGGGTCTCCAATCCTGTTCGGTACGGACGGAGCGCGGTGCAGGCCGGTACTTCGACGCCCTGATGGTCGCCGAGCCGCGGCTCTCCGCGCTGTTCGACGGAGCCACGGGCAGCAAGGCGCCGGCGCGCGGCTGGCGCGGTACGGGGGTCTTCGCCGACGACTACAAGGTCGTACGGGCCGACTGCGCGGGGCGCCCGCTCACCGTGCTGATGCTCGCCCCGTCGCTGCACGAGACGACACCGTACTTCGCCGCGTTCGCCAACGCCGTTGCGCGACGCGTCGGTTGCGCGCCCGTCGCACCTGGGGGATCGAGCCGATGACCGACTCCGAGAACACAGAGACCACCGAGAAGAACGAGAACACCGAGACCGGCGAGAGCGGCGAGAGCGGCGAGAGCGGCGAGAGCGGCGAGAGCAAGCCCCGCAGCGAGCGGGCCATACCCCTCCACGAACGGCGCCGCCCCTGGTGGCACTGGCAGCGCCTGACCGGCAGTCGGCTGCGGCTGGCCGTGACCACGGGCGTGGCCGCGGCAGTCGTGGGAGCGCTCCTCGGCGGCGCGGGCGTGGCCTGGCAGGCCGAGGCGGGTCCGTTCGCGGACGACCGGGCCTGCTGGGGGGCGTTCAGCCGGGACGATGTCGCCGCGCTGTTCGACGGGAAGAGGGACATCAGGACGTCCGATGTGCCCATCACCTCCGATCGCATCGGCGCCGAGGGCCCGTCCGGCGAATGCCGTCTGACGTCTCCGCGCGGGCGGCGGATCACCGTCCAGACGCACCAGTTGGCCGCCGGGTTCGGCGGCGCGGGCGACCAGTGGGCCGATGAGTTCCTCTCCGCGCGGCTCACCCCGCTGGGCGGCGGGCTGCTGGGCATGGCCTCGGACACCCGGGCCTGGCTCGCGCTGCCCGACGGCTGCGTCGGCCGGCCGAACCCGCTGGACATCACCGGCGGCCCCACCGTGATCGACCTGGAGACCGGCTGGACCGTCTACGACGACGAGGTCGACACCGAGGGCCGCGACGCGCTCGCCCGCGCCGTGGTCAAGCTGGTCAACCACTACATGACCGAGAAGGGGTGCACGGGCACCATCGCCGATCCGACCGGCCGGATGCCGGAGCCGCCGCGGTTCCTGGACGAGAAGAAGGACGCCATGTGCGACGTCAAGGGGCTGAAGCTGCCCGGTGCGTACGAGCGCCACGGAATGGGCCGTCCCCTGGTGACCCGGGGCGACGGCCCGGTGCGCACCTGCGACCGCAGTGTGCTCTTCGACCACCCCGGGCTGCGGATGATGACGGTCGAGGACCCCCGGCTGGCGGTGCTCTACGACCGGCTGTCCCGGGACGGCGCCAAGGACGCGGTCAAGGCCGGTGATCAGGACGGCTACGGCTTCGTCCGCGACGACATGGGGTTGTTCCAGGCCGAGTGCCAGACCGGCCAGGTCACCTTCCTGGTGCGGGCGGAGGACGGCGACCGCCCCGGCGACATCCGTACACTCCTCCCCCGCTATGTGGCCGCGGAGGCGGATCGCCTCGGCTGCGGGCCCCTGCACATCACGCTGCCCGCGAAGGGGTGAGCCGGGGCGCCGGAGGCGGGGGCGGGTCCGCCCGGACCCGCCCCGTCCCCGGCCCCGTATCAGCTCTCGTAGTCGTAGAAGAGCCGCTCCACCACCGCCCGCGCCCGGCGGGTGGTGCGGCGGTAGTCGTCCAGCATCTCGCCGACGTGGCCGGGGCCGTAGCCCAAGTAGCGGCCCACGGCGGCCAGTTCGCGGACGTCCGTCGGGAAGGTGTCGCCCGCGCGGCCGCGGACCAGCATGACGGCGTTGCGGACGCGGCTGGCGAGGACCCATGCCTCGTCCAGGGTCTGGGCGTCCTCGGTGGAGATCAGCTCGGCGGCGTGGGCGGCGGCCAGGGCCTCGCGGGTGCGGGTGGTGCGCAGCCCGGGCTCGGCCCAGCCGTGGCGCATCTGGAGCAGTTGGACGGTCCACTCGACATCGCTGAGACCGCCCCGGCCCAGCTTGGCGTGGGTAGTGGGGTCGGCCCCGCGCGGCAGCCGCTCGGACTCCATCCGGGCCTTGAGCCGCCGGATCTCGCGGATCGCGTCCTCGCCCAGCCCCTCGGCCGGATACCGCAGCGGATCGATCAGCTCGATGAACCGCCGGCCGAGCCCGGGGTCGCCCGCCACCGGCTCGGCGCGCAGCAGCGCCTGGCTCTCCCACACCAGGGCCCAGCGGCGGTAGTAGGCGGCGTACGAGCCCAGCGTGCGCACCAGTGGCCCGGACTTGCCCTCGGGGCGCAGATCGGCGTCGATGAGCAGGGGCGGGTCGGCGGTGGGGAGCTGGAGCAGCCGGCGCATCTCGTTGGCCACGGCGAAGGCGGCGCGGGCGGCCTCCTGTTCGTCGGCCCCCTCGCGCGGCTCGTGGACGAAGAGCACATCCGCGTCGGAGCCGTAGCTGAGCTCATGGCCGCCGAAGCGGCCGAGTCCGATGACGGCGAAGCGGGTGGGCAGCTCATCGCCCCAGGTGTCGCGGACGGCGGCGCGCAGGGCGCCGGCGAGGGTCGCGGCGTTCAGATCGGAGAGGGCGTCGCCGACCATGTCGATCAGCGCGGCGGCGTCCACGGGCGGTTCGGCGGCGGGGACGGCGGGCCGGGCCGGCATGTGTGGTTCGGATTCCCGCAGGGCGCTGGGAACGTCGGGGGCCCTGCCCGGCGAGGGGGCGGGCGCCGTCGCCGCCGGTCCCGTGGCCCGGCCCGGCGTCCGCTCGTCCGACAGCGGCCAGCTCACGGTCGGGCGCACCTCGCCGTTGGCCAGCCGGGCGCTTTCGATGACGTCCACGGCCGCCGTACGGAACATCTCGCGCCGCCGCACCCCGCGCGCCACCGCGACCGCCTGTTCGGCGCCGTCGGCGCGGCCGACGGCGGCCAGCACCTCCTGCTCCAGATGGGCCCGGCCGCGCGGGCGCAGCCCCTCCGGGTCGCCGAGCAGGGCGACCGCCTCGGGGGCGCGCAGCAGCAGATCGGGGGCGAGCCGCCCGGCGGAGAGCACCCGGGCCAGGTTCTCGGCGGCGGCGCCCTCGTCGCGCAGCAGCCGCAGATACCAGGGCGTCTTGCCGAGCGCGTCCGAGACCTTGCGGAAGCCCAGCAGCCCGGCATCCGGGTCGGCGGAATCGGCGAACCAGCCCAGCAGCACAGGCAGCAACGTACGCTGGATCGCTGCTTTTCTGGTCACACCGGATGCCAGGGCCTCCAGATGGCGTAGCGCACCGGCCGGGTCCGCGTAGCCCAGGGCCGTGAGGCGCTGACCGGCCGCCTTGGGGCTGAGCCGGATCTCGCCGGGCTGGAGCTGGGCGACGGCGTCCAGCAGCGGCCGGTAGAAGAGCTTCTCGTGCAGCCGCCGCACTTCGCGGGCGTGCCGCCGCCAGGCGGTGCCCAGTTCGGTCACCGGCTCGGTGCGGAACCCCAGCGACCGGCCGAGGCGGCGCTGATCGGCCTCGCCCTCGGGCATCAGATGGGTGCGGCGCAGCCGGTAGAGCTGGAGGCGGTGCTCCATGGTGCGCAGAAAGCGGTACGCGGCGTCCAGCGCGGCGGCGTCGGTGCGCCCCACATAGCCGCCCGCGGCCAGCGCCGCGAGCGCGTCCAGCGTCGTACCGCTGCGCAGCGACTCGTCGGACCGCCCGTGCACCAACTGCAGCAGTTGGACGGCGAACTCGACGTCGCGCAGCCCCCCGGGGCCCAGCTTGAGCTCGCGGTCGACCTCGGAGACGGGGATGTTCTCGACCACCCGGCGGCGCATCTGCTGCACATCGGGGATGAAGTTCTCGCGCTCGACGGCCTGCCAGACCATCGGCGCGAGGGCGTCCACATACGCCTGTCCGAGCGCGGCGTCGCCCGCCATCGGACGGGCCTTCAGCAGCGCCTGGAACTCCCAGGTCTTGGCCCAGCGCTGGTAGTACGCCAGATGGCTGGAGAGGGTCCGCACCAGCGGGCCGTTGCGCCCCTCGGGGCGGAGGTTGGCGTCGACGGGCCAGATGGTGCCCTCGACGGTGACATCGGAGCAGACGCGCATCAGCCGGGAGGCGAGCCGGGTGGCGGCCCGCACCGCCTCGTCCTCCTGGACCCCCTCGACCGCCTCCGCCACGAAGATCACGTCCACATCGGAGACGTAATTGAGCTCGCGGCCGCCGCATTTGCCCATGCCGATCACGGCCAGCTTGCAGGCGGCGGCGTCCTGCGGCTCCTCCTCGGCCGCGATCTCCAGCGCGGCCCGCAGCGTCGCGGTCGCCAGGTCGGCGAGTTCGGCGGCCGTCTGGGTGATGTCGATGGTGCCGCACACATCGCGGGCCGCGATGGCCAGCAGCGCCCGGCGGTAGGCCACGCGCAACGCGTCGGCCCGGGGCAGCCCCGCCCCGGGCGCGCCCCAGACCCCCTCGGCCAGGGCCCGCTCGAACTCGGGGGTGGCCGGATGCAGATCGGCCGACTCGTACGTCACCAGGGCGTGCCAGTCCCCCGGATGGCGGGCGAGGTGGTCGCCCAGCGCCTCGGACGCGCCGAGCACCCCGAGCAGCCGGTCGCGCAGCGGTTTGGCGGTGACGAGGGTGTCCAGCAGCGCCTGCCGCGAACCGGCCCGCTGCCCGCCGTTCGGCTCGCCCGCCTCCCCCTCGTCCTCGGGCAGCGCCTCGACGAGCCGTACGAGCCCGAGCAGCGCCAGATCCGGGTCGGCCGTCGCGCCGAGCGCCTCCAACAGCACCGAATCGCTGCGCACCGCGGCCAGCTCGGGCGCGTCCAGCAGCCGTTGGGCGGCCGAGGCGTCGGTGAAACCGTGCCGCAGCAGCCGGGTCACATTGCTGCTCCTGCGTCCCTGCGGTACGGACATCCCGCCGCCTCCCGTCCCTGGTCGACTCCGCGCCGTTCGACCACGCGCACACCGGTGATCGAAGGCGCCGCTGACGAGCCTAAGCGACCCCAAGGGCTAAGCGGCAGGTCCGAGCGGGGTCAGGCGACGACGAAACGGGCCCGCGGCTCACCGTGGAGACGGCCCGGCGGGAGCCTGCGGCCGTAGGCGACCAGGAGGAGGTCCTGGGCGGCTCCGGCCAGCTCGGCGCCGGTGCCGTAGGACCAGTCGAGGTCGTCGGCGCGGAGCCGGACCCCGTCGAGGTCGGCTCCGAAGAACTTCAGGCTCTTGGGGCTGACCGTCCCCAGCAGGACGCGAAGCCGCTCCTCGGGGACCCGGCGGTCGATCCCGAGCGCGGCGGTGATGTCCAGGCCGTGGATCACATCGTGGCCCAGCGCCGCCTCGATCCCGCCGACCGGCGGCTTCCAAGGGTGGTCGGCGTGGTCCCGGAGGAACGCGGCCAGTTCGCCGGTCGAGGCGGTGGCCGCGTCCTTACGGGCGAGCCGGTCGGTCATCCGGTGAAGGCCGCCGCGCGCCTTGGCCAGCTCCCACAGCACCGCAGGGAGCGGATACCGGAACCCCATGGACATATGCGCCGCGACCTCCCGCACCCGCCACCCCGCACACAGGCTGGGCGCGTCCCATTGCTCGGCCGTCAGAGTGTCCAACAGGTCCGCCAGCTCCCGGCGTTCGGCCGCGATCGCTCTTCTGATGCTCACGAGATCCATGAGCTCAAGGGTTTCGGCAGTGCTGCCATAAGTCCAAGAGCCCGTGGTTCTCGCAGCCAGAAGCGACGGTTATGGGACGCGCGGGCGGAATGAGACGATCCGGGCCGGCGTCGTGACGACGCCGGCCCGGATCGTCGGTCCAGCGGGGCACACCCGCTGATCTGCGCTTACAGCACCGGCAGGTTCTTGCGCAGCTCGAACGGGGTCACCTCGGAGCGGTACTCCTCCCACTCCTGCTTCTTGTTGCGGAGGAAGAAGTCGAAGACATGCTCTCCGAGCGTCTCCGCGACCAGTTCGCTGCGCTCCATCAGGTCGATCGCCTCGCCCAGGTTCTGCGGCAGCGGCTCGATGCCGAGGGAGCGGCGCTCGGCGTCGGAGAGGGCCCAGACGTCGTCGTCGGCGCCGGCCGGGAGTTGATAGCCGCCCTCGATGCCCTTGAGCCCGGCCGCGAGCAGCACCGCGTAGGCCAGGTAGGGGTTGGCTCCGGAGTCCAGGGAGCGGACCTCGATGCGGGTCGAGCCGGTCTTGCCGGGCTTGTAGAGGGGGACGCGGACGAGCGCTGAGCGGTTGTTGTGGCCCCAGCAGATGTAGGAGGGGGCCTCGCCGCCCGCGCCGGCGGTGCGCTTGGAGCCGCCCCAGATGCGCTTGTAGGAGTTGACCCACTGGTTGGTCACGGCGGAGATCTCCCCGGCGTGGCGGAGCAGCCCCGCGATGAAGGAGCGGCCCACCTTGGAGAGCTGGAACTCGGAGCCGGACTCGTAGAAGGCGTTGCGGTCGCCCTCGAAGAGGGAGAGGTGGGTGTGCATGCCCGAGCCGGGGAATTCGGAGAACGGCTTGGGCATGAACGTGGCCTGCACGCCCTGCTCCAGCGCGACCTGCTTCATGACCAGGCGGAAGGTCATGATGTTGTCGGCGGTGGAGAGCGCGTCGGCGTAGCGCAGATCGATCTCCTGCTGGCCGGGGGCACCCTCGTGGTGGGAGAACTCGACCGAGATGCCCATCGATTCGAGCATGGTGATCGCCTGGCGGCGGAAGTCCATGCCGATGTTCTGCGGGGTGTGGTCGAAGTAGCCGGAGGAGTCGGCGGGCACCGGGCGGCTGCCGTCCACCGGCTTCTGGTTGAGCAGGAAGAACTCGATCTCGGGGTGGGTGTAGAAGGTGAAGCCGAGGTCGGAGGTCTTGGCGAGGATGCGCTTGAGGACGAAGCGGGGGTCGGCGAAGGACGGTGAGCCGTCCGGCATCAGGATGTCGCAGAACATCCGGGCGGTCCCGGGGGCCTCGGCGCGCCAGGGCAGGATCTGGAACGTTCCGGGGTCCGGCTTGGCGATCATGTCGGATTCGTAGACCCGGGCGAAGCCCTCGATCGCGGAGCCGTCGAAGCCGATGCCTTCGTCGAAGGCACCTTCGAGTTCGGCCGGCGCGACGGCCACGGACTTCAGGAAGCCGAGCACGTCGGTGAACCAGAGCCGCACGAACCGGATGTCGCGCTCTTCGAGCGTGCGGAGCACGAACTCCTGCTGCTTATCCATGGTCCCCTATCCTTGCAGGTCAAACGGCTCTTTTCGTGGGCGCGGGGCACCTTCCGCAGCCCAGTATCACGCGGTGGGATTACACGGAGGTTTCGTCCGGGCTCTCCGGTCTCCCCTCAGCTCACCACGATGTGTGCATCGTACTTTCACCCGGCCGGTCCCCGCCCCGGGCATTCCGCGCCCACCGTGGCGCCTGCGGGAGCTCCATACCCCTTGGGGGTAGGGTGCCGATTATCACGATGATCAAACGGTCAGATGATCTGAACGGTCAGATGGAGGCGGCGGTGTACCAGAGCCCCTCACCCCACAGCCGACCGCTGATGCGTCGCATAGAGCGGCGCGTCGGCCGCCCGCCCTTCCGGCGGGGCGCCGGACGCGCCGACCCTCACGCATCCGGCACACATCAGCATTGGGGTACCGACTCATGCACGAAAAGACTCGCCGTGCCGTGCTCGGCACGGGCATCGCCGCCGCGGGCAGCGGTCTGCTCGCGGCCTGTGGCTCCCCCGGCCCCCACCCCCGGGCCGCGGGCCAAGACGGTTTGGACAGCAGCGCGATGGGCGCCCCCGCCCGGGCCGGCGCGCCCGCGGAGGACGTCCCGCCGGAGTATGTCTCCCCCCACGGCCCGGAGGTCGCCGCGACCGAGCAGCGGCGGGGCCCCGGCCCGGTGCGGACGTTCCGGCTCACCGCCACCGCGACCACCCTGGACATCGGCGCCCGCAAGGTGGCGTCCTGGGCGTACGAGGACCAGGTGCCGGGCCGGGAGATCCGGGTGACCGCGGGCGACACGATCGCCCTCACCCTCGCCAACAACCTGCCGCAGCCCACCACGCTGCACTGGCACGGCATCCGGCTGCGCAACGACATGGACGGCGTCCCGGGGGTGACCCAGCGGCCGGTCAAGACCGGCGCCGCCTTCGACTACCGCTTCACCGCGTTCTACCCGGGCACGTACTGGATCCATCCGCACTCGGGCGTCCAGCTCGACCGGGGGCTGTACGCACCGCTGATCGTGGAGGATCCGAAGGAGCCGCTGAAGTACGACAAGGAGTGGGTCGTCGTCCTCGACGACTGGCTCGACGGGGTGGGCGGCCGCACCCCGGACACGGAGCTCGAGCGACTGGGCGGCGGCAGGGGCGGCCATTCCATGGGGGACGAGGGCAAACGAGCCGCCAAGGGCGCGGCCAAAGGCACGGCCAAAGGCACGGCCGCGGGCGCCGCGAAGCTCGGCGCGGCCCGGCCCGCGGCGCCGAAGAAGGCCGCACCCGCCGCACCCGCCGCGCCCATGGAGAGCGAGCTGCTGGGCGGCCACGCGGGCGATGTCACCTACCCCTACTACCTGGTCAACGGGCGCAGCCCGGAGTCCCCGCAGGTCTTCCGCGCCAAGCGCGGCGACCGGATCCGCATCCGCCTCATCAACGCGGGCGGCGACACCGCCTTCCGCGTCGCCCTCGGCGGCCACCGGATGACCGTCACCCACACCGACGGCTACCCCGTCGTACCGGCCAAGACGGACGCGCTGCTGCTGGGCATGGGCGAGCGCTACGACGTGCTGGTCACCGTCAAGGACGGGGTCTTCCCGCTCGCCGTCCTCGCCGAGGGCAAGGGGCGTTCGGCGATGGCGGTGCTGCGCACCCGCGGCAAGAGCCCCGTGAAGTTCCCGCGCCCCAAGGAGCTGGACGGCGAGCTGCTCACCGCGGACCGGCTGAAGGCGGCGGAGGACGTACGCCTGACGCCCAAGGAGCCCGACCGGATCATCCGGATGCGGCTCACCGGCTCGATGCGGCGCTACGACTGGGCGATCAACGGCCGGCCGTACGACCCGTCGCAGCGCTATCCGGTGCGGGCCGGTGAGCGGGTGCGGATCTCCTTCGTCAACGGCACCGACATGTGGCATCCGATGCATCTGCACGGCCACACCTTCGGGCTGCCGGACGGCGGGCCCCGTAAGGACACCACGATCCTGCGGCCGCACCACAAGGTGAACGTGGACCTCGACGCCGACAATCCGGGGCTGTGGATGGTCCACTGCCACAACGTCTACCACTCGGAGTCCGGGCTGATGACCATCCTCGGCTACCAGAAGTAGCCGCGGCGTCCGGGAAGGCCCGGCCCCGGAGGCGAAGGGGCCGGGCGGGGTCCGCCCCGGCGCCGCCGCCCGGCGCGAGAAGCACGCCGTCCGGCGCGAGAAGGCCGCCGCCCGGCGCGAGAAGGCGCCGCCCGGCGTGAGAAGGCGCCGCCCGGCGTGAGAAGGCGTGAGAAGGGAGACACCCCCGGCTATCGCGTCAGACAGACGATTACACTGGGCGCGTGCCTCAACTTCGCCTCGCTCTGAACCAGATCGACTCGACCGTCGGAGACCTCGACGGCAACACCGAGTCGATACTCCACTGGACCCGGCACTCCGCCGAGCAGGGCGCCCATCTGGTGGCGTTCCCCGAGATGGTGCTGACCGGCTACCCCGTCGAGGACCTGGCGCTGCGCTCGTCCTTCGTCGAGGCGTCGCGCGCGGCCCTGCACTCACTCGCCGAGCGGCTGAACGCCGAGGGGCTGGGCGAGCTGCCGGTGGTCGTCGGCTATCTCGACCGCAGCGAGCGCGCCCGGCGCTACGGCCAGCCCGCCGGCTCACCGCAGAACGCGGGCGCGGTGCTGCACCGCGGCACGGTCGCCCTGACCTTCGCCAAGCACCATCTGCCGAACTACGGCGTCTTCGACGAGTTCCGCTACTTCGTGCCCGGGGACACGCTGCCCATGGTGCGCGTCCACGGCATCGACATCGCGCTCGCCATCTGCGAGGACCTGTGGCAGGACGGCGGCCGGGTGCCGGCGAGCTGCTCGGCGGGGGCCGGGCTGCTGCTGTCGATCAACGCCTCGCCGTACGAGCGGGAGAAGGACGACACCCGGCTCGACCTGGTGCGCAAGCGGGCCCAGGAGGCGGGCTGCACCACCGCGTATCTGGCGATGATCGGCGGCCAGGACGAGCTGGTCTTCGACGGCGACTCGATCGTCGTGGACCGGGACGGCGAAGTCATCGCGCGCGCCCCGCAGTTCGCCGAGGGCTGTGTGCTGCTCGACCTCGAGCTGCCCGCCGCCGACCCGGACTCCGTCCCCGAGGGGGTCGTGGACGACGGGCTGCGCATCGACCATGTCACCCTCTCCGCCGACCCGCTGCCCGGTTACGAGCCGGAGCTCGCGGGCGGCGAGGCCGAGCGGCTCGGGGACGACGAGGAGGTCTACACGGCGCTGGTCGTGGGGCTGCGGGCCTACGCGGCGAAGAACGGCTTCCGCAGTGTGCTGATCGGGCTCTCCGGCGGGATCGACTCCGCGCTGGTGGCCGCCCTCGCCTGTGACGCGGTCGGCGCGCAGAACGTGTACGGCGTCGCGATGCCCTCGCGCTACTCCTCCGAGCACTCCGTCGCCGACGCCACCGAGCTGGCGCGGCGCACCGGGCTCAACTTCCGCACGGTCTCCATCGCCCCGATGTTCGACGCCTATATGGACTCCCTGCAGCTCACCGGGCTGGCCGAGGAGAACCTGCAGTCGCGGCTGCGCGGCACGACGCTGATGGCGATCTCCAACCAGGAGGGCCATATCGTCCTCGCCCCGGGCAACAAGTCCGAGCTGGCCTGCGGCTACTCCACGCTGTACGGGGACTCGGTCGGCGCATACGGCCCGATCAAGGACGTCTACAAGACCTCCGTCTTCCGCCTGGCGAAATGGCGTAACCGCGCGGCGGAAGAGCGGGGCCAGACCCCGCCCATCCCCGAGAACTCGATCAGCAAGCCGCCGAGCGCCGAGCTGCGCCCCGGCCAGGTCGACACCGACTCGCTCCCCGACTACGAGGTCCTGGACCGGATCCTGGAGCTGTACGTCGACCGTGACCAGGGGCGTAAGGACATCGTGGCGGCGGGATACGACGATCCGCTGGTGACCCGGATCCTGCGGCTCGTGGACACGGCCGAGTACAAGCGCCGGCAGTACCCGCCGGGCACGAAGATCTCCGCGAAGGGCTTCGGCAAGGACCGCCGGCTGCCCATCACCAACCGCTGGCGCGAGCGCACCTGAGCCGGTGGGCGGGGCCCTGTGGCCTACGCCTGCGCGTACTGCGCGTACTGCGCGTACTGCGCGTCCAGGAACGTCCTGATCAGCCCCAGCCACTCATCGGGCGCCTCCACGAACGGCAGGTGACCTGACTCCAGCTCGGCGAAGCGCGCGCCGGGGATCGCGTCCGCGACCTGACGGTGGTGGTACGGCGTCGCCATCGTGTCCAGGGTCGTGGAGATCACCAGGGTGGGCACCCGGATCCGGCCCAGGTCCTCACGGACGTCGACCCGGCCGACCAGTTCGACCTGGTCGATCGCGCCGGGCTTGACGCCTGCGGCGGGCTGTTCCCCTACCCGCCCCTTCCCGAAACTGGGGCTCCGCCCCAGCCCCCGACCGGGGCTCCGCCCCTGGACCCTGCTCCTCAAGCGCCGGAGGGGCTGGATTGGCTACGCCGCGTGGCAGGGGCTTCCCCGGGGCCCGGGGGGTCCGGGGCGGAGCCCCGGTAGCGAGGTTTGGGGCGGAGCCGCAGTTCCGGGTCCGGGGCGGAGCCGCAGTTCCGGAGTCTGGCACGGAGCCCCCGTCGGGGTCTGGGACGGAGCCCCCGTCGGGGTCTGGGACGGAACCCCAGCCGGGGCCTGGGACGGAACCCCGGTTCCGGGGCCCAGGACGGAACCCCGTTCCGGGGCCCAGGACGGAACCCCAGTCGAGCCCGGGGCAGAACCCCCGGCCGGGGGCTGGGGCAGAGCCCCAGTTTCGGGAAGGGGCGGGTAGGGGAACAGCCCGCCGCAGGCGTCACGCCCCAGCAGAACGCTCAGCTCAGCCCGAACTCAGCTCAAGCTCAGCGCACCTCGGACATTTGCGGCATCGACTCACTGCTCGCGACCACCCGCGAGCCACTCGCCGGGGCCCGGTCGGCCCGCCCCGCGATCAGCGCTATCGCCAGACCGATCACCGCGAGCACCGCGCCGACCAGCGTCGGGGAGGTCCAGCCCCAGCCCGCCGCGATGGCGACGCCGCCGAGCCACGCGCCACCGGCGTTGGCCAGGTTGAACGCGGAGTGGTTGGAGGCGGAGGCCAGCGTCGGGGCGTGCTGGGCCTTGTTCATCACCAGCATCTGCAGCGGGGTGGTGGTCATGAAGCCGACCGCGCCCAGCACCACGACCGACAGCAGCGCCGCCCACTTCACATGCACCGTGAAGTCGAAGGCCACGAGCGTGACCGCCAGCGCCGCCAGCGAGCCGTAGAGCGTCGGCCGCAGCGCCCGGTCGGTCAGCGGACCGGCGATCAGGGCGCCCAGCGTCATGCCGATGCCGAACAGCGCCAGCACCAGGGTGACCGTCGACTCACCGAACCCGGTGACCTCGGTCATCATCGAGGCGAGGTAGCTGTAGACGGCGAAGACACCGGCGAAGCCGAAGACGGCGGTGAGCAGTCCGAGGATGACCTGCCGGTCGCGCAGCGCGCCGAGCTCCTGGCGGAGGCCGCCGTGCTCCTCGTGGGAGACCTGCGGGATGAGGCGGGCGAGCGCGCCCATGGCGACCACACCGATCGCGGAGACGACCAGGAAGGTCGCGCGCCAGCCGAGGTTCTGGCCGAGCAGGGTGGCCACGGGGACGCCGACGATATTGGCGATGGTCAGCCCGAGGAACATGGTGGCGACCGCGCGGGCCCGCCGGTCCTCGGACACCAGCCGCGAGGCGACGACCGCGCCGACGCCGAAGAACGCGCCGTGGGGCAGCCCGGCGAGCACCCGGCCCGCGATCAGCAGCCCGAAGGTGGGGGCGAGGGCGGAGGCGAGGTTGCCCACCGTGAAGAGCGCCATGAGCAACACGAGCATCCGCTTGCGCGGGATCCGGGAACCGAGGGCGGTCAGCAGCGGAGCGCCCACCACGACCCCGATGGCATAGGCGGAGACGAGGTATCCGGCCGTGGGCACCGAAGTGTCCAGATCACCGGCGACATTGGGCAGCAAGCCCATCATCACGAACTCGGTAGTACCAATGCCGAAGGCGCTCACAGCAAGGGCGAGCAGGGCCAGGGGCATGAGAGACCTTTCAAACGAAGGAGAAACGTGCAGAGGATGCGTATGTTCTCTAGCTGAACAAAGTCTCTCACGCCGGATGTTCCCGGGGAGATCCCCAAGATGAACAGGACGTAAGGTCTCGCCGGATGGACCGTGAGTTGAGTCACCCGCCAAGGTTCACCAGGCGGAGTTCATCCGCCGGGGTTCATCCGCTGAGGTTCATCCGCTGAGGTTTATCCGCCGGGGTTGATCCGCCCGGATTCATCCGCGGGCTCAGTAGTCGACCGACGCCGCCAGCGGAAGGTGATCGCTACCGGTCTTGGGCAGCGCCCACGCCGCGACCGGATCCACGCCGCGCACCATGATCTGGTCGATCCGCGCCATCGGGAACGAGGCGGGCCAACTGAAGCCGAAGCCGTCGCCCGCCGCGCCCTGGGCGGACCGCATCTGCGCGGTGACGGGGGCCAGCGCCCGGTCGTTCATGGTGCCGTTCAGATCGCCGAGCAGGATCACCTTGCGGAGCCGCTCCCGGGAGATGGCCTGGCCCAGCGCCTCGGCGCTGGCGTCGCGCTGCCCGGCGGTGAAGCCCGCGTTGAACTTCACCCGCACCGAGGGCAGATGGGCCACATAGACGCCGACCTCACCGCGCGGTGTGGCGACGGTGGTGCGCAGCGCCCGGGTCCAGCCCAGCTTGATGTCCACCGGCTTGGTGCCGGACAGCGGGTACTTGCTCCACAGCCCCACCGTCCCCTGCACGGTGTGGTAGCGGTAGGTGCCCGCCAGGGCCCGCTCGTACGTGGGCACGGCCGCGCCCGTCAGCTCCTCCAGCGCCACCACATCGGCGCCCGAACCGGCCACGTCCTCGGCGGTGCCCGCCGGGTCGGCGTTCTCCGCGTTGACGTTGTGGGTGACGACGGTCAGCTCGCCGCCGCTGCCGGACTTGTCGGAGAACATCAGCCCGCCGAAGAGGTTCAGCCAGACGGCGACGGGCAGCACCAGCGCGAGCACGGCGCTCGCCGACCGCCGCACCAGGCCGAGCACCAGCAGCACCGGAAGGGCCAGGCCCAGCCACGGCAGGAAGGTCTCCAGCAGGGAGCCGAGGTTGCCCACCCGGTTGGGGATGTCGGCGTGGAAGATCATGACCAGGGTGAGCAGGACCGCGATCGCCGCCAGCACCAGTCCGCGCCGCCAGATGCCGCGATCGTTCCGGAGCCGGTCGAGCAGGCGGCCGATCCGGGAACCCGATCGCCGGGGCGCGTCCCCGAGCTGTCGTGTCTCCTGTGTGTACGCCTGCGTCATTCGCCGTCCCTCACTGCCTCAACTGCCGCGCGCCCTGGGCTACGACCCTAGGTGATGACCAGGGCTTTTCCCGACGCCCCCGGGGGCGCCTCCCGTCCCAGGACGACGGCTCGGCGGCCGGGAGTTCCGCCTCCCGGCCCGAGAGGGGGTGTTGTGACACAACAGGCACAAACCGCTCAGCGGCGCGGGGAGACCCCGCCCAGGACCGTGTCGACGATCCGCTCGGCCAGCCCGTCGGGGAGTTCCTTCCACTCGTGGAGCATGGCGCGGGCGAGCATCGGGCCGGTGAAGAGGTCGGCGAGCAGCTCCAGATCCACATCGGCGCGGATCTCACCGCTCTCCCGCCCCCGCCGCAGCACGGCGCGCAGGGTCGCGCGGCGGGCCGCTATGACGTTCTCGTCGTAGGCCCGCCACAGCTCCTTGTGCGCGTGCATCTGCGTGATGACGCTGCGCAGCAGCGCGGAATGGCGCTTGGCGAGCCCGCGGCGGCGCATGAACTCCAGGACGGTGACGAGGTCGTCGCGCACCGAGACCCCGACCGGCTCGGGGCTGGGCTCCTCCAGGGAGCGCAGCACATCGAGCATCAGCGCGTCCTTACCGGGCCAGCGGCGGTACACGGTGGCCTTACCGACGCCCGCCTCGCGGGCGATCCCCTCGATCGACAGCCCGCCGACCGAGGCGCCCTCCTCCAGCAGCCGCAGCGCGGCCTCGATGATCGCGGCGTCGGTGGCGGGGCTGCGGGGGCGGCCGCGGAGTTTGGGCGCGGAGCTCTCCGGTGCGGTCATCGGTCGGCCGACGCCTCCTTCCGCGGGTGCGGCCGCCCGCCGTCGGGGGCCTCGCCGGAGGCGCCCTTGCCGGGCAGGAAGGCCAGCACGACCAGCGCGCCGAAGAGGGCGACGCCCGCCGAGCCGAGGGCGGTGACATGCATGGCGTGGACGAAGGCGTCCTGCGCGGGGCCCACCAGCTCCTGGCCCCTGGGCCCCAGCTTCTCGGCGACCCCCAGGGTGGCCTCGACGGACTCGCCCGCCGAGTGCCGTACGGAGTCGGGCAGTCCGGGCACGGCGGCCAGGGTGTCCCGGATGCCCTCGCGGTAGGTGGAGGAGAGCACCGAGCCGAGCACGGCGACCCCGAGCGCGCCGCCGACCTGCCGGAAGGTGTTGTTGAGCGCCGAGCCGGAGCCGGCCTTCTGGCGCGGCAGCGCCTGCATGATCGCGGTGGTCACCGGCGGCATGATATGCGCCATTCCGGCGCCCTGGGCGAAGAACAGCACCTCCAGCACGACGATCGGGGTGTCCACGCCCAGCAGCAGGAACCCCGACATGGTGGCGGCCACCAGCAGCATGCCGCCGGTGCACACCGCGCGGGCGCCGAACCGCTCGACGACCAGCCGGGCGCGCGGGGCGAAGATCAACTGCGCCACCGCCAGCGGCAGGATCAGCAGCCCGGATTCGAGCGCGCTGTAGCCCCGCACGCTCTGGGTGTAGAAGACCATGAAGAAGGTCACGCCCATGAGGGCGAAGAAGACCAGGGCGACGGCGGAGATGGCGGCGGAGAAGGCCGGGTTGCGGAAGTAGCCGATGTCGATGGCCGGGTGGTGGCTGCGCTTCTCGTGCAGCACGAACAGGACCAGGACGGCGAGCCCGGCGCCGATGCAGCCCAGCACCTGGGCATCGGTGAAGTCGGCGAGCTGGCCGCCCTTGATGATGCCGTAGACCAGCAGCACGAGCCCGACGACGGACAGCAGCACGCCCGGCGGGTCGACCCGGCCGGGCGCCGGGTCCCTGGAGTCGGGGACGAGCACCACCATCGCGATCAGTCCGACGATCACGATCGGCACATTGACGAAGAAGACCGAGCCCCACCAGAAGTGCTCCAGCAGCAGTCCGCCGGTGATCGGGCCGATGGCGATGGCCAGCCCCACCGCGGCGACCCAGATGCCGATCGCCTTCGCCTGCTCCTCGCGTTCGAAGACATTGACCAGGATGGCGAGGGTCGCGGGCATCACGAAGGCGGCGCCAAGACCCATGAGCGCCCGGAAGCCGATGAGTTCACCGGGCGAACCGGAGAAGGCGGCGAGCACCGAGCCCGCGCCGAACACCACCATCCCGCCGAGCAGGACCTTCTTACGGCCGATCCGGTCACCGAGGATCCCCGCGGTGAACAGCAGCCCGGCGAAGACCAGCGTGTAGGAGTTGATCGCCCACTCGAGCTGGCTCTGGGTGGCCCCGAGCCCGGTGGGCTTGGGCGAGGCGATCGTCTTCATCGCCACGTTGAGTATCGAGTTGTCGAGGACGACGACCAGGACGCTGAACATCAGGACGACGAGGATCGCCCAGCGTCTGCGGTACATCGCCTCGGGGACGCCGGACCCGTCCGGGGCGCCCTGGGTGCTGGATGAGGAGGCCATGCCGCCCAGGCTAGGCGACTTACGATACGAGACCGTATCGTATTGGAAGAACTTTGCGAGGCTTTTGGCCGACGGCCCGGAGCAGGCCCCGCGAAAAGCAGGCCCCGCGGAAAGGTGGTCAAGGCCACCGCCCGGGGGATCCGGGCCCACTTTCGCCCCGGCAGGAGCCGTGCCAGCATGGGGTTGGTCCGGGGACGCCGTCAGGGCGCCTCGAGATGATGAACAGGAGCCGTAGCGATGACGCACGTCAGTCCTGCGCAGAAGCAGTCCGAGAAGGCCCTCTACGGGGGCACGAGCTCCCGCCGCATCACCGTCCGTGACATCGCGGCCGCCAAGGAGCGCGCCGAGAAGTGGCCGATGCTCACCGCCTACGACGCGATGACCGCGTCCGTCTTCGACCAGGCGGGCATCCCGGTGCTGCTGGTCGGCGACTCGATGGGCAACTGCCACCTGGGCTATGAGTCCACCGTCCCCGTCACCATGGACGAGATCGCGCTGCTCTCCGCCGCCGTGGTCCGCGGCACCCGGCGTGCCCTCGTCGTCGGCGATCTGCCCTTCGGCTCGTACCAGGAGGGCCCGGTGCAGGCGCTGCGCAACGCCACCCGCCTGGTCAAGGAGGCGGGCGTGGGCGCCGTGAAGCTGGAGGGCGGGGAGCGCTCCGCCCAGCAGATCGAGCTGCTGGTCCAGTCCGGCATCCCGGTCATGGCGCATGTGGGCCTGACCCCGCAGTCCGTCAACGCCTACGGCGGCTACCCGGTCCAGGGGCGCGGCGAGGAGGCGGCCCAGCAACTGCTGCGGGACGCCAAGGCGGTCCAGGACGCGGGCGCCTTCGCGGTCGTCCTGGAGCTGGTTCCGGCCGAACTGGCCGCCGAGGTGACCCGCTCGCTGCACATCCCCACCATCGGCATCGGCGCCGGGTCCGAGTGCGACGCCCAGGTCCTGGTGTGGACGGACATGGCGGGCATGACGGACGGCCGGGTGCCGCGCTTCGTCAAGCAGTACGCACAGTTGCGCCAGGGCCTGGGCGACGCGGCACGGGCCTTCGCGGAGGACGTCGTCGGCGGGGCCTACCCGGCCGAGGAGCACTCCTTCCACTAGGCACCACGGGCCACCAGGCACGACGAGTCACTGGCCACCAGCCACCACGAGCCACTGCGGTACAACGACAGCCCGCCGATCTTCCCCCGTCGGCGGGCTGTCTGCCGCCTGTCGGCGGTCTGTCGGTGACGGCTGTCATCCTGGGCGCATGACGCGGGAACAGAGGATCAGGGACGGCAACGCCGTCGAAGTTCGGGGGCTGGTCAAGCACTTCGGTGACACCAAGGCCGTCGACGGAGTGGATCTGGACGTGCCGGAGGGCACCGTCCTGGGTGTGCTGGGCCCCAATGGCGCCGGTAAGACGACACTTGTCCGCTGTCTGTCCACCCTGCTGGTGCCGGACGCCGGCACCGCGGTGGTGGCCGGGTACGACGTGGTGCGCCAGCCCCGGCAGTTGCGCCGCACCATCGGGCTGACCGGGCAGTACGCCTCGGTCGACGAGAAGCTCCCCGGCTGGGAGAACCTCTACATGATCGGGCGGCTGCTCGATCTCTCCCGCAAGGAGGCCCGTGCGCGGGCGGACGCCCTGCTCGAGCGGTTCTCGCTCACCGAGGCCGGCAAGCGGCGCGTGCGCACCTACTCCGGCGGTATGCGCCGCCGGCTCGACCTGGCCGCGTCCATGATCGGCCGGCCCTCGGTGCTCTATCTGGACGAGCCGACCACCGGTCTGGACCCACACTCCCGTAACGAGGTGTGGGACGAGGTCAGGCGGATGGTCACTGAAGGGGCCACCGTGCTGCTCACCACCCAGTACATGGAGGAGGCCGAGCAGCTCGCCGACAACCTGACGGTGATCGACCGGGGCAGGGTCATCGCCGAGGGCCGGGTGCACGAGCTCAAGGCCAAGATCGGCGGCCGCACCCTGCAGATCCGCCCGTCCGACCCCGGCGAGGTGCACCGCATGGTCGGCGCCATCACCCAGGCGGGTCTCGACGGTATCGGCGGCGCGACCGCCGACGTGCAGGATGGCCAGGTCAGTGTGCCCATCGCCAGCGACGAGCAGCTCACCGCCCTGATCGGTCTGCTCAGTGAGCGCGGTTTCGCGATCGCCGGGATCGACACCACTATGCCCAGCCTGGACGAGGTCTTCCTGGCCATCACCGGCCACAAGGCGTCCGCACCGCAGGGCAACAAGACGCTGGAAGAGGTCACCGCGTGAGTACGGCCACGATGACCGCGCCCGTGCGGGGAAAGAGCGACGGCCGGATCGGCCCCCGCGCCAATCTGCGCCACATCGGCGCCCTGGTGCGGCGGAACGCCCTGCAGATCAGGTACGAACCGTTCGCGATGTTCGACGCCCTGGCGATGCCGATCGTCTTCGCGCTGCTGTTCACCTATGTCTTCGGCGGCGCGATGACGGGCGGCAACCGCTCCGAGTACGTCAACTACTTCATCCCCGGCCTCATGGCGATGGGCGGGCTCAACATCGCGATGTCGATCGGCACCGGCGTCAATGACGACTTCAACAAGGGCGTCATGGACCGCTTCCGGACGCTGCCGATCGCCCGCTCCTCGGTGCTGATCGCCAAGCTGGTCGTGGAGAGCGGCCGGATGCTGGTGTCCACGCTCATCCTGCTGATCATGGGCTTCATCATGGGCTTCGAGCTCAAGACCGGCCCGCTGGAGCTGCTGGCCGCGGTGGCCCTGGCCGTGCTCTTCGGATCCTCGCTGACCTGGATCTTCATGCTGCTGGGCATGTCGCTGCCCAACCCGCAGGCGGTCAGCGGCATGGGTTTCCTGGTGATAATGCC
Organism: Streptomyces violaceusniger Tu 4113; assembly: GCF_000147815.2. Lineage (NCBI taxonomy): Bacteria > Bacillati > Actinomycetota > Actinomycetes > Kitasatosporales > Streptomycetaceae > Streptomyces > Streptomyces violaceusniger. The sequence continues at coordinate 8,386,896 of NC_015957.1, forward strand.
CCTGCAGTTCGGCTCGTCCATCTTCGCGCCGACCGCCACCATGCCGGGCTGGCTGCGGTCCTTCACCGAGTACAACCCGCTGTCCCGGCTCGCCGACGCCGCACGGGCGCTGACCAGCGGCCATGGCGCGATAGCCGAGCCGGTGACGGTGACCATGATCTGGGCGGTGGGCATCACGGTGCTCATGGCGCCGCTCGCGGTGCGCAAGTTCCGCAACAAGACGACCTGACGGTCCACGGTCTCGAGCCACCGGCCGGGCGCGCCCTACGGGGGGGCGCCCGGCCGGTCGTCGTCCCGCCCCTCCCGGTGCTTCCCGACCTGCTCACCGACCTGCTCACCGACCCGCTCACCGACCCGCTCAGACCAGTGCGATGGCCTCGCCCAGGGTGAGGCCGCCGCCCTCGGCGTGGGTCCGCTCGTACGCGGCGTCCCCGAGCTCGGCCCGCGCCGCGGCCTCCGTCCACTCCCGGCGCGTCCGCTCACCGGCGGAGATCCGGTACTGCTGGGGCTTGCGCAGCGTGTCGTACGCCCCCAGCAGCCGCGCCGCGGCCACGGCCCGCTCCGGGCCGCCGAGGCCGCTCAGCGCCTCGGCGGCGGTCAGCAGATGGGTCACCGGGATGAACGGCGCGACCATCTCCGTCATCCGGCCGGTGGTCTTCGCCAGCGCGCCGCGCACGGTCGCCAGGGCGTCGCCCGGCCGTCCCTCCAGCAGGTCCAGCCAGGCCAGCAGCCCCTCCACCATGCCCTCGAACATCCGCAGCGCCCGGTGCTCGAACTCCCCGTGCATGGTGACCAGAAGGGTCCGCGCCTCCGCGAGGCGGCCGGTGGTTCCGTAGCGCTGCGCCAGATGGATCCGGGCGTACGACAGCGCCTCGGCGCCCGCGTGCTGCCCCTGCTCGACCACCTCGCGCAGCATCCGCTCGCCCTCGGTGGCCTTCTCCTCGTCCCCGAACTCCACGAACAGCCCGGCCAGCCGGGACCGGAGGAACAGCACCTGATCATGGGCCCCGAGCTCCTGGGCGCAGCGGATCGCCGCGCGGTAGTCCGCGGCCGCGGCCGCGCCCTCGCCGCGCTTCTCCCAGGTCTCGCCGCGCCCGGCCAGCGCCTCCGCCTCGCCCCATACGTCACCGAGCCTGCGGAAGATCTCCAGGCTTTCGTCGGCGTCGCGGGTCGCGCCCTGGTGCTCGCCGCTCGGCTCCCGGTGGAACTTGGCCCGTAGCTGGAGGGTGAACGCCAGCTCCCATGCGTAGTCCAGCTCCCGGCAGGCGCGCACCGCCTCGTCGGCCATCTCCCGCAGCAGGACGAAGTCCGCCTTGAGGATCACCGCGAAGAACCACAGGATGCCCGGGAGACGGCAGGTCTGGGGCAGCCCCGGCCGGTAGGCGGCGACGATGCCCTCCAGCTCGCGCTGGGTTTCGTCGTCCGCCATGGCCTGGAGGTCGCCGTCGATGTTGGCCAGCGCGTACAGCCGCACTCCCCGCCGCGCCTCCGCCAGCAGCTCGGGCTCCAACGGCGGCGGGGCGGCCGTGCAACTGACGTACAGCGGCGGCGCGGGGACCACGGGCGATGCGAAGGGGCTCGGCCCGAGGCCGGCCGCGGCGTTCGCCCACTGGCGGGCCTCGCCGCGGTGGCCGCGCAGATGCCAGAACCAGCCGAGCGAGAGCACCAGGCACAGCGCCTCCTGCTCCTCGCGGGCGGCCACGGCCCGGCGCAGCGCGGTGCGCAGATTCTCGTGCTCCGTCTCCAGCCGGACCAGCCAGTGACGCTGTGCGGGGCCGCGCAGCAGCGGATCGGCGGTACGTGCCAACTCCCGGTAGGCGACCAGATGGCGCTGTTCGACCGCGGCCCGCTCGCCGGACTCGTCCAGCCGCTCCGCCGCGTACTCGGCGACGGTCTCCAGCAGCCGGTACCGCATCTCCCCGTCCGCCCCGGGCTCCGGTCCGGGCGCGGTGACGACCAGCGATTTATCGACAAGGGAGCCGAGCAGCGCGGCCACGTCCCGGGGCTCCACGGTCCCGGTGTGGTGTTCGTTTTCCGCGATTTTCTCGTCGTCGCCGCGCACCGGCTCGGCCGCGTCCGCGCACACCGCCTCCGCCTCGGTCAGACCGCAGCCTCCCGCGAAGACGGACAGCCGGGCGAGCACGGTGCGTTCGGGGGCATCGAGCAGGTCCCAGGACCAGTCGACGACCGCTCGCAGGGTCTGCTGGCGGGGCAGCGCCGTACGGCTGCCGCTGGTCAGGAGACGGAAGCGGTCGTCGAGGCGGTCGGCGAGCTGCCGTGGGGTGAGCAGCCGCAGCCGCGCGGCGGCCAGTTCGATCGCCAGAGGCAGTCCGTCGAGGCGCCGGCAGATCTCGGCGCACGCGGCCGGGTCGTCCTCCGTACGGAAACCGGGCAAGGCCGTCGCGCCCCGGTCCTGGAGCAGCCGCAGCGCGACGGGGTCGGGCAGCGGCTCCACGGGACGCACCAACTCGCCCGGGACGGCGAGGGGTTCGCGGCTGGTGGCCAGGATGGTGACCCCGGGGCACTGGGCGAGCAGGGACTCGGCGAGGTGGGCCGCGGCCGCGACGAGGTGTTCGCAGTTGTCGAGCACGATCAGCATCCGGCGCGGGGCGCAGTGCTCGATGAGCCGGGCGCGCGGATCGCGCACGGCCGGGTCGGTCGCGGCGCGCAGCCCCTCGGGCGACGTGCCGAGGAGGACCGTCTCGCGCCCCCCGACCGCGCTGAGCACCGTCTCCGGAACGGTCTCGGGGTCGTCGACGGGCGCGAGCTCGGCCATCCACACTCCGTCCGGCCAGTCGGGCGCGAACGATTCGGCGGCCTCCTGCGACAGCCGCGTCTTCCCGGCGCCGCCGGGCCCGAGGAGGGTGATCAGCCGGTGACCGGCCAGATCGCCGCGCAAGGTCGCCAGATCGGCCTCGCGGCCGACGAAGCTGGTCAGCCGGGCCCGCAGATTGCCACCGCCGCCACGAGCGGGGGCGGGCGCGGGGCGCGGCGGAACGGGGCCGGGCGGTACGGGAGAGCCCTCATCGGCCGCCGCCAGCAGCTCGGCGTACAGCCCCCGCAGCTCCGGCCCCGGATCGGCGCCCAGCCGCTCGGCGATCTCCGTACGGATCACCTCGTACGCGGCCAGCGCCTCCGCCACCCGGCCCACGTCCCGCAGCGCCCTGATGCGCAGCGCGTGCAGCGGCTCGTCCAGCGGGTGGCCGTCGCAGAGCCCGGTGAGCGCGGGGAGGGCCTGGGCGGGGCGGCCGAGGGCGAGGTCGGCGGCGAGCCGGGCGCGCCGTGCGTCCAGCCGTCGCGCCCCGGCGCGGGCGGCGGGCGCGGTGGCGTCGGGCAGATCGCTGAGCGCAGGCCCGCGCCACAGCGCGAGGGCGGCGTCGAGCAGATCGACGGCCTTGGCCGGATCGCCGTCGGCGAGGGCGTGGGCGCCCTCCTCCGCCAGCCGTTCGAAGCGGTGCAGATCGACGTCGTCGGGGTCGGCGGTCAGCCGGTACCCGCCTGGCACGGACTCCACGGCGTCCTTGCCGAGCGCCCGCCGCAGCCGTCCGACCAGCGCCTGCAGCGCGCCGTGCCCGTCGGCGGGCAGATCGGTGACCCAGATCTCCCCGATCAGCGCCCCGGTGGTCCGCGCCTGCCCGGGCGCCAGCGCGAGCGCCGCCAGCAGCGCACGCAGCCGCGCCCCGCCGACGTCCACGGGGGTTCCGTCGTCGTGGCGGGCCTGGGTGGTGCCGAGGATGCCGTAGCGCACGGCCCCATTCTGATGGATGCCGGTCACCCCGCCGACCGCGCCTGCCCCGGCCGTTCTCCCGTTGACCCCGGCCCGGCCATTCTCCCGTTTCCGGGGCCCGGCCGTTCCCCCCGTTTTCCTTGGCCCGGCGGTTCTCCTGGTTACCCTGGCCCGGCGGTTCTCCCGTTTACCCTGGCCCGGAACTCCGCGCCCCCTGTTCGACGTTTCCCCCTCAGCGCTCACCAGCCCGTATGGAGACCCCACTCGATGACCACCGCCATCAGCCGCCGCGAGCGGCGCATCAGCCCCGTCTTCCTCGGACTGTTCGCGATCATGGTCGTGTCCGCGTGGGCGGTGTGGACGGAGTACTCCGCGAGCCCCGGCTTCGCCGTCTTCCTGTTCGTCGTCTCCGGCTGGGTCGTCTCGCTGTGCCTGCATGAGTACGCCCATGCGCGCACCGCGCTGCACGGCGGGGATCTGTCGATCGGCGCGAAGGGCTATCTGACCCTCAACCCGCTGAAGTACACGCATGTGGCGCTGAGCATCGTGCTGCCCGTGGTCTTCGTGATCATGGGCGGGATCGGGCTGCCGGGCGGGGCGGTGTTCATCGAGCGGCACCGGATCCAGGGCCGCTGGAAGCACAGCCTGATCTCGGCCGCGGGCCCGCTGACGAACGTGCTGTTCGCGGCCGCGCTGACCGCCCCGTTCTGGCTCGACGCCACGGACCAGGTGCCGGAGCTCTTCCGCTTCGCACTCGCCTTCCTGGCGTTGCTGCAGGTCACGGCGGCGATCCTGAACTTCCTGCCGGTCCCGGGCCTGGACGGATACGGGGTGATCGAGCCCTGGCTGTCGCACCGCATCCGGCGCCAGGTCGAGCCGTACGCGCCGTTCGGGCTGCTCGCGGTCTTCGGGATCCTGTGGATACCCGAGGTCAACCAGGCGTTCTTCGGCGCGATCGACGCGGTGATGCGGGCCCTGGGCGTATCGGAGTGGGACACCTACTGGGGCCAGGAGTTCTTCCGCTTCTGGCAGGGCGAGCCCGATATCCCCCGCCTCGGCTACTAGGGTCTGTCCGGTGGCCTCAGTTCGTGGCGCCCGTGCTCTCCCGGTCGGCCGCGCGGTCGGCCCGGGCCTTGCGGACGTAGTACCAGGCCATATTGGACGAGAGACCGGCGATCAGGATCCAGATGATCCCGAGCCAGCTCCCCCGCGCGAAGGACACGACCGCCGCGGCGATCGCGAGGACGCAGACGGCCAGGGTGCAGAGGGCGAGGCGGGGCATGGGGTCGGCTCCTGTCGGGGGGCGTGGCACTCCCCCACATTGTCCCCCATGCACCGCCGGAGGGGCGGGGCGCCCCGGATGTGCCGGTCGGGCGGCGGCACCCTCAGACGTCGGTGACGCGCAGGCCCGCATGGGCCTTGTAGCGGCGGTTGACCGAGATCAGGTTGGCCACCAGGGACTCCACCTGGTGGGCGTTGCGCAGCCGGCCCGCGAAGACGCCGCGCATGCCGGGGATGCGGGCCGCGAGCGCCTGGACCAGGTCGGTGTCGGCGCGCGACTCGCCCAGGACCATCACATCGGTGTCGATCTGCTCGACGTCGGGGTCCTGCAGCAGCACGGCCGAGAGGTGGTGGAAGGCCGCGGTGACCCGGGAGTCCGGCAGCAGGGCGGCGGCCTGCTCGGCGGCGCTGCCCTCCTCCGGCGTCAGGGCGTACGCGCCCTTCTTGTCGAAGCCCAGCGGGTTGACGCAGTCGATGACCAGCTTGCCGCTGAGCTCCTCGCGCAGCGAGTCCAGCGTCTTGGCGTGGCCGTCCCATGGGACCGCGACGATGACGATGTCGCTGCGGCGCGAGCACTCGGCGTTGTCCGCGCCCTCGATGCCGAGCTCCGCGCCGCCCAGCTCCCGCGCCGCGGTCTGCGCGCGCTCGGCGGCGCGCGAGCCGATGATCACCTTCTGGCCGGCCCTGGCCAGCCGGTAGGCGAGGCCGCGGCCCTGGTCGCCGGTGCCGCCCAGGACGCCGACGGTCAGGCCGGACACATCGGGGAGGTCCCAGGGGTCCTTGGCGGGTGCCTTCTTCGCGGGGGCGTCGGACGCGGAGTTCGGGGCGTCAGGAGTAGTCATGACAGTGATCCTGTCACGCACCGCGGCCACCTTCATGGTGACGTCTCTTACGCTTTGACACTCCCCTCCGTCAGCCCTGTGCGCCAGTACCGCTGGAGTACGCCCATCAGCACCATCAGCGGCAGGACGGACAGGAACGCCCCGCCGACCGTGTACTGGTACAGCTCCGGCTGCCGGTCCGCGTACCCCTGCCAGGACGTCAGACCGAGCTGGATCGGGTAGAGATCGGAGTCGGAGAGCATGACCAGCGGCAGAAAGAAGTTGTTCCAGATGTGCACGAACTGGAACAGGAAGACGGTGACCAGCGCCGGGGTCATCAGCCGCAGCCCCAGCGTGGAAAAGATCCGGGCCTCCCCCGCGCCGTCGATCCGCGCCGCCTCCAGGAGGGAGTCCGGGACGGCGGCGGCCGCGTAGATCCGGCACAGATAGACCCCGAAGGGGCTGACGATGCTGGGGATCAGCACGGCCCAGTAGGTGTTGGCCAGGCCGATCTCGCTGAAGAGGAGATAGAGCGGGAGGGCGAGCGCCGTGCCCGGGATCAGCACTCCGGCCAGGATGACGTTGAAGATGCCCTCCCGGCCGGGGAAGCGGAACTTGGCCAGGGCGTAGCCGGCGGCGGCCGCCAGCAGGGTGGCGGCGAGCGCGCCGACGCCCGCGTACATCAGGCTGTTGGCGAACCACCGGACGTAGATGCCGTCGTCGTAGGTGAGCACCCGGTGCAGATAGTCGAGCGGGTGCGGGTCGTGGAACCAGAAGCCGAAGGTGCCGAAGAGATCGCTGCTGGACTTGGTGGAGGAGACGACGAGCCAGTAGACGGGGGTCAGGAAGTAGATGGCGGCGACGGTCAGCAGCGAGACGGTGATGATCCGGTGCCGCAAGGGGGGTGCCGTCCCCTCCCGGCCCCTCGCCGCGCGGCGGCCCGCACCGGGCCGGTCATCGGGCGGGACCGCCTCGGGCCGCCCCTTCCCGGGTGCGGCCTCGTCCGCGGGCTCGCTCGCGACCGCGCCCGCCAGGTCGTTCGCCTCGTTCATCCGTTGTCGCCGTCCTTCCCCCGCTGGCCCACGAGTCTCAGGAATCCGAAGGACAGCACGCAGGCGACGAGGGCGAGCAGGACCGCCTCGGCCGCCGCGATGTGCTGGTTGTTGCTGGTGAACGCCTCGTTGTAGGCCGCCAGATTGGGGGTGTAGCCGGAGTCGATGGAGTTGCTCAGCGGTTTGAGCACCTTGGGTTCGGCGAAGAGCTGCAGGGTGCCGATGAGGCTGAAGACGGTGGTGAGCACGAGCGCGGGCCGGATCAGGGGGAGTTTGATGTGCCGGGCGACCTGCCAGGCATTGGCCCCGTCGATCCGCGCCGCCTCGTACAGCTCTCCGGGTACGGCCTTGAGCTGGGCGATCAGCACCAGCATGTTGTAGCCGGTGAACTGCCAGGTGACGATGTTGGCGATGGACCACAGGACCGCCCCGCGGCCCAGGAAGTCCACGTTCCAGCCCATCGAATCGGCCATCTCCACCAGCGGGCTGATCCCGGGGACGTAGAGGAAGCCCCACAGGATCGACGCGATCACCCCGGGCACGCCGTACGGCAGGAAGAAGGCGGTCCGGAAGAAGCCGACCCAGCGCGCCGAGGCCGCGTCCAGCAGCAGCGCGAGGGCGGTGGCGAAGGCGATCATCAACGGGATCTGGACGGCGCCGAAGAGCAGCACCCGGCCGAAGCCCGCCGTGAACCGGTCGTCCTCCAGGGCGTGGGCGTAGTTGGACAGGCCCGCCCACACCTGCTTGGTCTCCCCGCCGAGGCCGAGCGGCCCGGTGCGCTCGACCTTCAGCAGGCTCTCGTAGAGGGCGTAGGCGATGGGGGCGATGAAGCACAGCAGGAAGAGCGCGAGGAAGGGCAGCAGAAACCCGGACGCCGCCCGGGCGCTGCGTGCCTCGGTCCGGGTGAAGCGGCGGGGGGCTTTGCTCACCCGCCTCACCCGGCCTTCACCTTGAGGCCCTTTTCCTTGAGGTCGGTGATCGTCTCGCCCTGCACCTTCTTCAGCACGGAACGGAAGTCGGACCCGTCCCCGATGGCGGCGGTGAAGGCGTCGCCGAGCCGCTGGTAGAGGGTGTCCGTGGCGGGGCCCCACTTCCAGCTCGTGTCCACGCCCTTGCTCGCCTCGTCGAAGACCTTGCTGTACGCCTGGCCGCCGAAGAAGTCCTTGTGCACATCGAGCTGGGAGGTGGTGTACCCCTGCTTGGCGCCCGGGGTGCCATAGCCGTTCTCGATCAGGAGCTTGATCGACTCCGGGTCGGTGTTGAGCCAGATCGCGAAGGCCAGCGCGTCCTTGGGGTACTTGGTCTTGGCGAAGACCGCGGTGGTGGAGCCGCCCCAGTTGGCGTAGGAGGCGTCGCCCTTCTTCCACTGCGGCATGGGCACCACGCGCCACTTGCCCGCGGTCCCCGGCGCGTTGCCGACCAGCAGGGCGTCGCCCCAACTGGCGCCGAGCCAGGAGGCGATGGAGCCGGTCTGGACGTCCTTGTACCAGGCGTTCTGCCGGTCCGGAATGGTCTTGATGAGCTTCCGCCGGGCCAGCTCGTACCAGTAGTCGGCGACCTTACGGGTCGGCTCGTCGTCGATGGAGACGGTCCAGGTGTCGCCCTCGGTGCCGAACCAGCGCGCCCCGGCCTGCCAGGCCAGCCCCGCGAAGCGGTTGCCGTTGGTGGCCGAGAAGGTCTCGATCCAGGCGCCCTTCTTACGGATCGCCGTGGCCGCCGCCTCGTACTCGTCCCACGTGGTGGGCGGCTCTATGCCCCACTTGTCGAACAGGTCCTGACGGATGAACAGGCCCATCGGACCGGACGCCTGCGGTACGGCGTAGACGGCCTTGCCGAAGACGGACTGCTGCCACTGCCAGCCGACGAACATGTCCTTGTGCTCGGCGACCCCGTACTTGGTCAGATCCAGCAGCCCGTTGTCGACCAGGAAGCTGGGCACGACCGGGTATTCGATCTGGCCGACGTCCGGCGGATTGCCCGCCTTGATGGCGGCGTGCATCTTGGCGTACTGGGCGCCGTCGACGGCCGAGACCTTCTCGACCTTGACCCGCACCTCGGGGTTCTTGCTGTTCCACAGGGCGACGGGCTTGTCGATGCCCGGCACCCAGGACCAGAAGGTCAGGGTGATCTTCTCGCCCTTCTTGCGGCCCTTGGGTTCCCCGCCCCCGTCGTCGTTCGAGCCGCAGCCCGCGAGGGCGAACCCGGCCGCCGCGGCGGCCGCACCGCCGAGGACGGCGCGGCGCGGCGCGCCGGACATCCAGGTGTTCCGGTTTCTTGCGGTATCGCTCATACCAGCTCCTCCATCGGAATGCGCCGGAATGTGATGGTCGAGTAGGCGCTGAAGTCGCCGGTCTCGTAGAGCAGTCCGACCGTGGCGTCGTCGAGTCGGACCAGATCGGAGTAGGCGGCGGGCAGGCCGTTCACGGTGTGCGTGGGCCGCCAGGTGACACCCCCGTCATGGCTCGTACGGACGGTCATCAGCGCCCGGTACGCGGGGTCGGCGGGGCCGGAGAAGAGCAGCGCGTCCGGCTCGCCGAGGTGCAGCGCACTGCCCTCGACCACGGGGGCCACCAGACCGGCCTGCGGCCGGAAGGGGAGGTCCAGGGTGGCGCCGCCGTCGCCGGAGTGGGCGTCGGCGCGGGTGCCGGGCGCGGTCGCGTCGGTGCGGGTGTTGAAGTAGACGCGGCCGTCGGGGAGTTGGGCGGCGGTGGTCTCGTTGACGTTGACGTAGCCATCGGGGTTGTCGTCCACATAGCCGATCCGCCAGGTCGCGCCGTCGTCGTCGCTGAGCAGATCGTGCCCGCCGTTGTACCGCCCCTCGGTGCCGTCGTCGCCGGGGACGGTCGGGGGCAGGGAGTGGTTGGCCGCGACGACGATCCGGCCCGCGTGGGCGCCGTACCGCAGCCGGAGGGCGTGGCCGGGGGTGGTGGCGTACCACCGCCATTCGGGCCGCTTGGTGCTCGCGGTGATCTCGCGGGCCTCGCTCCAGCTCGCGCCGTCGTCATCGCTGTACGTCAGCCACACCCGCCGCCCGTCGGCCGCGCTCACCTCGCCGCGCCGGATCCGGTCCTCGGTGGCGGAGGCGGCGCTGCGGATGTGCACCAGCAGGACGCGGCCGCCATGGGGGCCGCCGTCGAGGACGACGGGGGCCGGATTGCCCGCCGTGCCATCGCCGTTGCGGGCGACGAGCTGTACGGCGCCCCAGGTACGGCCGCCGTCGGCCGACCGCTTGAGCACGAGGTCGATGCGGCCGTAGTCGGCGGAGGAGTCCGCCCGGCCCTCGGCGAAGGCGAGGAGCGTTCCGGCGTGGGTCAGCACCACTGCCGGGATCCGGTAGCTCGCATAGCCCTCGGTGCCCGCCCGGAACGGAACGGACCACTCGTACGAGCGTGCCGCCCCCGTGCCGACTTTCATCAGACCTCCCGATGCCCCGTCGCAATCGAGTGCCGAGTCAGATTAAATGGGACGTAGGACGTCCCTTGTGTGCGGCGACCTTAGGGTTTGCCTTACAGAGCGTCAAGAGACGGCGCATGAACAGCTGGAGACGCGGAGGAGCACCCGCGAACGACGGATACGGACCCGGTCGACGGCATGCCCCCCGCATATGCCCCGAACGAGTGAGCCGGGCCCGAATCGCGCCCGCGGGGCCGCGGGCCGCGGCAGGATGCGGATGCCATGGACGCCGTAAGGGTTGCACTGCTGCGCGAGGTCCTCGCCGGAACCGAATGGCTCCAGGCCACCCGCCGCTTCGCGGGCTCGCTACGGGCCTCGGTCGGACCGCGCGAGGGCGGACTGCTGCTGGTCGGCAGCGAGAGATACGAACCGTGGCATCTGGCCGCGCATCTCGACGACGAGGCGGCCTGGTCCGGACTGCCCGAGCTGTCCCCCACGCTCGTCCGCCACCGGGTGCCGGAGGGCGCCGCCGTCCCCGCGCATCTGGCGGTCGGGCTGGGGCGGCTGGAGCGGGCGGGCCGCGGTGAGACCCTGCTGGTGGTCGCGCCGGGCGACCCCGGGGCCGGGCTGCTGGAGCGGGTGAACGACGCCCGCCGGGGCGGGGCGACCGTGCTCGCCCTCGACGGCGGCGACGCCGGGCTGCACGCCCTGGCCCATGACGCGCTGTCCGCCCCCGAGGCCGGCGAGCTCGACCTGGACACCCTCCAGCACCTGGTCAGCGCGGCCGCCGGAGAGAACAGCCTGCCGCGCCCCGGCCGCCGCCGCTTCCAGGACCGGCTGGCCAGGCTGGCCGACCGCCTCACGGCCCCGCCACCGGCGGGATGGTGAGCCACTGGGCCCCCGCCGCGCTGAACGAAGCCTCGAACCGCCGCGTAAATCGGTTGCCGTGCGATCGGGCGCGGCGGCCGGGGCCGGCCGACCGGTATCGAGCTGCTCTCCTACGCGACCGGCCCCCAACTGGGCCAGGTCCGGGCCGGAACCATGGCCGGGCTCACCGGCGTACGGGCCTCGGTGTGGTCCGGCGGGCTGGCCTGCGTGGCCTCGGTCGGCCTGCTGGCGCTGGCGCTGCCCCGGCTGATGAGCTACGACGCCCGGACGGACGAACACGCCCGCCGGGCGCGTGAGTCCATTGAGTTCCGTGAGTCCCGTGAGTTCCGCACCACGCCTGGCTGACCCCCCGGCGCCCCGGGCCGGGGCCTCGGGGCAGGGGCCTCAGCGCGCCGCCGGGGGCTCGTCGTCCCGCCAGCGGGGGTCGTTCTGCCACTCCTCGTTGCGCTCGCGGGCGGTTTCCATCGCGTGGGCGGCCTCCTCCGGGGAGGCGTAAGGACCGAGGCGGTCGGCGGCGCGGCACTCCGGGCCCTCTTCGACCTTCTGGTGCCGGATGCAGTAGTACCACTCACCGGGCTTGCCGGCGGTTCCCCTCTTGAACAGCGCCATTCCGGCCTCCGGCCTCCGCTCGTTCCCCACTGGCCCGAAGGGCCCTTGCCGCCATGCTGCCCCATGCGCCGCCGATACACTCGCTGACATGTCTGGCCAGTCGCTTCTAGTCCCGGGGTCGCTCTCCCCCATCCGCCCCGTCCCCGCCTCGATCGCGCGTCCGGAGTACGTCGGCAAGGCGAGTCCGACGCCTTATGACGGGCCCGAGGTGCAGGACGCCGAGACGATCGAGCGCATGCGGATCGCGGGGCGTATCGCCGCACGGGCGATGGAGGAGGCCGCCAAGCTGATCGCGCCGGGGGTCACCACGGACGAGCTGGACCGGGTGGCCCATGAGTACATGTGCGACCACGGCGCGTACCCCTCGACGCTGGGCTACCGCGGGTTCCCCAAGTCGCTGTGCAGCTCGGTCAACGAGGTCATCTGCCACGGCATCCCGGACACCACCGTCCTCCAGGACGGCGACATCGTGAACCTCGACGTCACCGCCTTCATCGGCGGGGTGCACGGGGACAACAACGCCACGTATCTGTGCGGTGAGGTGGACGAGGAGTCGCGGCTGCTCGTCGAGCGCACCCGGGAGTCCCTCAACCGCGCGATCAAGGCCGTCAAGCCGGGCCGCCGGATCAACATCATCGGCCGGGTCATCGAGTCGTACGCCAAGCGCTTCGACTACGGCGTGGTCCGCGACTTCACGGGCCACGGGATCAACTCCTCGTTCCACTCCGGCCTGATCGTGCCGCACTACGACAGCCCGCACCACACCACCGAGATCAAGCCGGGGATGACCTTCACCATCGAGCCGATGCTGACGCTCGGCACCTATGAGTACGACATGTGGGAGGACGGCTGGACCGTGGTCACCAAGGACCGTAAGCGGACGGCGCAGTTCGAGCACACACTGGTGGTGACGGAGACCGGGGCGGAGATCCTCACCCTGCAGTAGCGGGCGGGCCGGTTCACCGAATGTCCTGTGCCGGGGGCCGATTCTTCGGCGGCCGTTTTACCGACAGCCTGTCGGGAAAGCTATTGACGTAGGCAGCGGCCTCTACTTAGGTAAGGCTCACCTGCACACCTCGGCCCCCGGAGGTCCACCGTGGAGTTCTCCGCCCTGATCCGCACCGCCTCACGGGAAGCACACACGGACGTCGGGAGCTCGTCGTTCATGACCGATCTGCTCGGCGGGCGGCTGGGCGTGGCGGCCTACCGCCGCTACTCCGAGCAGCTCTGGTTCGTCTACCGCGCCCTGGAGACCCCGGCCGACGCGCTCGCGGCGGACCCGTGGCGGGCCCATTCCTCCGGCCGGAGCTGGCCCGGATGGCCGAGCTGGAGCGCGATCTGGCCCACCTCGGCGGCCCGGACTGGCGCACCGGCCTCACCGCGCTGCCCGCCACGACGGCGTACGCGGCGCGGGTGGCCGAGTGCGCCCGTGACTGGCCGGCGGGCTATGTCGCCCACCACTACACCCGCTATATGGGCGATCTCTCCGGCGGCCAGTACGTGCGGGACACGGCGGAGAAGACCTGGGGCTTCGCCCGCAAGGGTGACGGGGTGCGGTTCTACGTCTTCGAGTCGATCAGCAACCCCGCCGCCTTCAAGCGGGAGTACCGCGCGCTGCTGGACGCACTGCCGATGGACGATCTGGAGAAGCAGCGCGTCGTGGAGGAGTGCAAGCGCGCGTACGCGCTGAACGCGGGGATCTTCCAGGAGCTGGCCGAGGAGTTCCGGCTCAGCGCCTGAGACACCGCAGGCGCAAAGCCCGAGACACCGCAGGCGCAAAGCCTGAGACACCGCAGGCGCGAAGCCCGCGCCCACCGGGCAGGAGGGATCGGTGAGCGCGGGCGACCGGTGCGGCGGATCCGTCAGGACCCGCCGGGTGCGGCCGCGTCGATGCGCCGGCGGGTGGCGACGAAGGCGGCCGCCGTACCGACCGCGACCATGGCTCCGGCCCCGCCCAGCAGCGCCCCGGTGCGGAGGTCCGCGCCAGTGGTGGCGAGGGAGCCGGTGCCACCGGCCGTGTCCCCGCCGGTGACGGCGCCGCCGCCGGTGGTGGACCCTCCGGAGTCCGTGCCGCCTGAATCGCCCGCGCCGCCCGTACCACCCGTACCGCCCGAGTCGCCTCCGCCGGTGCCGCCGGGCGATCTGCGCCACCAGGAGCTGGTCCTGAGGGTGTGCCGGAAGCGGTCCGCCGCGGGGGACGCGGTGGTAGTGGCCCTGGACGACCTGCCGCCGGCCGCCGCGTACGCGGACCGGGCCGCCGTTCCGCTCGAGGGCCGGATCGCGGCGGAGGGGGCGCCCTCGGAGGTCTTCGACGCCGCGCCGCCGTCCCGGGTCCACCGGCAGCCGGTGGAGGTGCCCCCCCTCCCCGCACCGGGGAGCGGATCGTGCTGCCGCTGCGCGACCGGTCGGCGGGGCGGCCCGTGCCGCCGGAAGTGCCGCGCCCATGAGAGGCGTGCGTCACCTTCTCGCACCTCGCTCACCTCCGAACCGGATCAAATCAGCCGTCTTGGCCAAACCTTTGCCATTCGCAGGTCACTCCTTGACCTTGCGCTGGATCCACACAGGCAAGCCTCAGTTAAGTTAGGGCGGCCTTATCCGACGTCCGCTGTCCGCCCTGTCCTGATTCCGTCTGGAGCCCGTATGCGAGCCGCTCGCACCTCCGTTGTCGCCGCGATATCGGCGCTGGCGACAATCACCGCCGTCGCCGGCTGCGCCCAGAAGTCCGACGCCAAGGGCTCGGACGCCGTGCAGGTCACCGCCTCCGACGACGCGTGCGAGGTCTCCAAGACCTCCTTCCCCGCCGGGCATGTGAAGCTCGCGGTGGAGAACAAGGGCTCCAAGGTGACCGAGGTGTACGTCTACGCCCCGGGGGACCGGATCGTCACCGAGCGGGAGAACATCGGGCCCGGCACCTCCGCCTCGATCAGCGCCGAGATCAAGGCCGGTTCGTACGAGATCACCTGCAAGCCTGGGATGAAGGGCCACGGCATCCGCCAGAAGGTGTCCGCCACCGGCAAGGGCGCGGTGGCCAAGCGCGATCCGCGGCTGGACAAGGCGGTGGCCGCGTACCGCGCCTACGTCCAGCAGCAGGCCGACGAGACCCTCCCCGTGGCGCAGAAGTTCGCCGACGCGGTCAAGAAGGACGACCTCGAGGGCGCCAAGAAGCTCTACGCCCCCTCGCGCGTCGGCTGGGAGCGCACCGAACCGGTCGCCGAGTCCTTCGGCGACATCGATCCCAAGGTCGATGTGCGCGAGGACGGTCTGGAGAAGGGCCAGAAGTGGACCGGCTGGCACCGGCTGGAGAAGTCGCTGTGGCAGACCAAGAAGATCACCGCGGCCGACCACGACCTCGCCGACCAGCTCATCAAGGACCTGAAGGACTGGCAGAAGCGCGTCGGCACCGCCGACATCACCCCCACCGGCATGGCCAACGGCGCCAAGGAGCTGCTGGACGAGGTGCAGACCGGCAAGGTCACCGGTGAGGAGGAGCGCTACAGCCACACCGACCTGCTGGACTTCGAGGGCAATGTCGAGGGCGCCGAGACCTCGTACAAGCTGCTCAAGCCGGTCGCGTCCACCAACGACCCGGAGCTGGCCAAGGAGCTGGACAAGCAGTTCGCGGCTGTCGTGAAGCTGCTGGACAAGTACCGCGAGGGCGAGGGCTTCGTGTCGTACGACACCGTCACGGAGACCCAGCGCAAGGAACTGTCCGACGCGGTCAACGCGCTGGCCGAGCCGCTCTCCCGGCTCGCCGCCGCCGTCGTCACCAAGTGAGGGAGCCGGGCATGACCGACGAGACCGGCACCGCTCCCTCGCGCCGGGCGCTGATCGGCTGGGGAGGCGCCGGGCTCGCGCTCGGCGCCGCGGCCGCAGGCGGCGCGGCGGCCGCGCTGAGCGGCGGTGCGGACGACACCCAGGCGGTCGCCGACAGCGGCGCCGCGGTGCCCTTCTACGGGGCGCACCAGGCGGGGATCGCCACGGCGGTGCAGGACCGGCTGCACTTCGCGGCGTTCGACGTCACCACCGACGACCGCGCCGCGCTGATCGCGCTGCTGAAGGAGTGGACGAAGGCGGCGGCCCGGATGACCCAGGGGCATGCGGTCGGCGGCGGCGCGGTGAGCGATCTGGCGGAGGCCCCGCCGGACGACACCGGCGAGGCGCTGGGCCTCAAGGCGTCCCGGCTCACCCTCACCATCGGCTTCGGGCCCACGCTCTTCAAGGACAAGAAGGGCAAGGACCGCTTCGGCATCGCCGACCGCCGCCCCGAGGCGCTGATCGACCTGCCCGCCTTCCCCGGCGACAATCTCGACGCGGCGCGCAGCGACGGCGATCTGTGTGTGCAGGCGTGCGCGGACGACCCGCAGGTGGCCGTGCACGCCATCCGCAACCTGGCCCGGATCGGCATGGGCAAGGTGGCCATCCGCTGGTCGCAGCTTGGCTTCGGCAAGACGTCCTCGACCACGCCTGACGCGCAGACACCGCGCAACATGATGGGCTTCAAGGACGGCACCCGGAACATCGCGGGCACCGACACCGCCGCCCTGGAGAAGCATGTGTGGGTGAGCGGGAAGGCGGGCCCGGCGTGGCTGGCCGGCGGTTCGTACCTGGTGGCGCGCCGCATCCGGATGCACATCGAGACCTGGGACCGCACCTCGCTCAAGGAGCAGGAGGACGTCTTCGGCCGGGACAAGGGCGAGGGCGCGCCGCAGGGCAGGCAGCATGAGCGCGACGAGCCGAATCTGAAGGCGATGCTGCCCACCGCGCATGTCCGGCTCGCGCATCCGGACTCCAACGGCGGGGTGCGGATCCTGCGCCGCGGCTACTCCTTCACCGATGGCACGGACGGTCTGGGGCGGCTGGACGCGGGGCTGTTCTTCCTCGCCTACCAGCACGACGTACGGGACGGGTTCGTGCCGGTGCAGCGGCGGCTGGCGCGCACGGACGCGCTCAACGAGTACATCCAGCACGTGGGTTCGGCGCTCTTCGCGGTCCCGCCGGGCGTCCGGGACGCGGACGACTGGTGGGGCAGGGCGCTGTTCTCCTGACGGGCTGTTCTCCCCACGGACTCCACCCACAGGATCCCTCGACAAGGAAGGCGAACCCCGTGTTCGGCAATTACCTGATCGGTCTGCGCGAAGGGCTGGAAGCCAGCCTGGTGGTGTGCATCCTGATCGCCTATCTGGTCAAGACCGAGCGCCGGGACGCGCTGCGCCCGGTGTGGCTCGGGGTCGCCGTCGCGGTGCTGCTGAGCATGTCCTTCGGCGCGGCACTGGAGTTCGGCTCGCAGGAGCTGACCTTCGAGGCGAAGGAGGCGCTGGGCGGCTCGCTGTCGGTCCTGTCGGTGGGCCTGGTGACCTGGATGGTGTTCTGGATGCGGCGCACCGCCCGCCATCTGAAGTCCGAGCTGCACAGCAAGCTGGACGCGGCGCTCGCGATGGGCACCGGGGCGCTGGTGGCCACGGCCTTCTTCGCGGTGGGCCGGGAGGGCCTGGAGACCGCGCTGTTCGTGTGGACGGCGGTGCGGGCGAGCAACGACGGTACGGCGGATCCGCTGATCGGTGTGGTCCTGGGCCTGATCACCGCGGTGGCGCTGGGCTGGCTGTTCTACCGGGGCGCGCTCAGGATCAACCTGGCGAAGTTCTTCACCTGGACGGGCGCGATGCTGGTCGTGGTGGCCGCGGGGGTGCTCGCGTACGGCTTCCACGATCTGCAGGAGGCCGACTGGCTGCCCGGGCTGCACTCGCTGGCCTTCGACATCAGCTCCACCATCGCGCCGGACTCCTGGTACGGCACGCTGCTCAAGGGCGTCTTCAACTTCCAGCCGGACCCGACCTGGCTTCAGGTGTCGATGTGGGCGCTCTATCTGGTCCCCACGCTCGCGCTGTTCCTGCGTCCCGGTAGGGTGTCGCCGTCCACAGCAGCCCCCAGGAATCGGGAGCAGGAGCCCCATGACACGCAGGCCGCCCCGTCGGCAGATGACAGTCCCGACCGCAGCGGCGGTACTGACGCTGGGGATGACGCTGACGGGGTGCATGACGGTCCACGGCGAGCGGGAGAACATTCCGTCGGTGGACAAGGCTGAGGCACCCAAGGCGCTCGAGCAGTTCACCGACGCGTACAACAAGGCGTACCGGGAGCTGGATCCGGCGGTGGCGAGCCAGGTGGAGGCGGGCCCGCTGGAGGCCATCACCACCGCCGACCTCAAGGCCCAGCACGCGAGCTCCCCGAACGGCAACCCCAAGTACCCGGCGCTGGAGCTGTCCGACGTCACCTACCGCATCCCCAAGCAGGTGGGCTGGCCGAAGTTCTTCGTCGCGGACACCGACAGCAACCGCGACGACAACCGCTGGCTGTTCGTCTTCACCCGCGGCGGTGCGGACGAGCCGTGGAAGGCCGCGTATCTGTCGATCCTCAGCCAGGACGAGGTGCCGGACTTCGCGACCGACAAGGACGGCTGGGCCAAGCCGGTCCCGACGGAGGGGCCGACCCCGAAGCTGGCGACCCGGCCGGACAAGCTGAGCGCGGAGTACACCGACTACCTGATGACGGGCGAGGGCTCGGTCTTCGCCGACGGCCAGTCGACCTCGGGGCTGCGGGACACCCGGAGGAAGTTCCTGCGCACCCCGAAGTTCTGGACGGAGTACATCGACAGCCCGGCGCAGGGCGCGCAGGACGCCCCGGTGGGGCTGCGCACCTCGGACGGCGGGGCCATCGTGTTCTTCTCCTCGCACCACCGGCAGAAGCAGACGATGGCGAAGGGCTTCCGGCCCAACCCGGATCCGCAGATCAAGGCGCTGATGACGGGCGAGGCGAAGAAGGCGGTGACGCTGACGAGGGTCTCGGAGTCGGCGGTGCGGGTCCCCGCCAAGGATGCGGCGGACCCGAAGGTGGTCTTCCTCAACCGCCTGGAAGGCGTAACCGCGGCAAAGGGCGAGTAGGCATAGTTGTGGGCACTCGTCCCTCCCCCGGGCTACCGCTGGGAAGGTGCCCGGCGGGACGGGTGGGCACAACCAGGCCACCGGCCCGCACCCGACAACGAAGCCGCAAGGGCTACCGCCCTATGGGCCAAGCAGCCGATTCGTGCTCCTGATCCTCGCCCACGAACTGCGCACAAGCATCGGTGAGCGTCTCCAGCAGCGTCAGCGGATCCGGCAGCGGCCGCTCCGGCCCGAGCAGCCACCCCACATGGCCATCCCCCGGCAACTTCGCGGGCGGCATCAGCGCATAGCTGCCCCGGCAATGCCACCGCAGCCCCGGATGCTCGTCCATCGTCTCCGGGTGGCAGTCCAGCTCACAGGGCCACCACTCGTCCTCGTCATCCGGCGTGCCCCGGGTGGCGGTGAAGAACAGCATCCGCCCCTGCTGGAGATCGCCGCTGCTCGTGGCCACGGGCCCGACCTCGACCTCGGCCGCGCCCAGCCGCTCCAAGGCCAGCCGCCCGGCGTCCACGGGTACGTCGAGCACGTCGTGGACCATGCCGGTGGCGGTGATGAAGTTGGCCTGCGGATCGGCGCGCAGCCACTGCGCGACCTTGTCCGGGTCGGTGGTCGCCTGGGTCTGCCAGGCGAACGAGACGGGGTGGCGGCCCGGAGTGGGACACCCGATGCGGTCACAGGAACAGCCGTAGCCGGAGGGATGGGCGGCCGGCGCGAGCGGGAATCCCGCCGCCGCGGCGGCCATGAGCAGGTCCTCGCGAACGCCGCCGGCGCCCGCTCCCGTGTCGTGGTCGCCGCCCGCTCCGCTCCTCGGCCGACGCAGCCACTGGGAGAACCTGCCCTTGCGTTCCATCTACCGCCTCGCTTCACCGCCGGTACCGGCGGTGCGGCCGGTACCCGATCAATGCTGCCACCATCCTGCTCCGGAAGTGGCCGGTGTCCGCATCCGGGGTGGGTGAGACCACCTCGACCGGGTGTCGATATCAGGGCATACGCGTCATCGCGCCCCTAGCGTTCCTTCTATGATCAGCAGGCATTTTCTGACCGCCGTCGTGGTGCTCGGCCTCTCCATACCGGCGGCCGTCGCGGCCCACCCCATCGCTCGTCCGTCCGTACGACGTCTCATCCCCCCGGCCGGCGAACCGGCGCGGCTCCAGCCCGCGCTCACGGCGCCGTCGGCCGGCAAGCCCGCCGTCGTCTACACCGCGCACCGCGGCGGCGCCCTGGAAGTGCCCGAGAACAGCATGTCCGGGCTGGCCAGCGCCTTCAGCCGGCATGACGCCCAGGTCCTCGACTTCGACACCCGCATGCTGCGCGACGGCACGCTCGTGGTGATGCACGACGCGACGCTGGACCGCACCACCGACCGGACCGGGCCCGTACGGGCTCTGACCGCCGCGCAGTGGCGGGGCGTCCGGCTGCGCCCCGACCCCTCCCTGCGCGGCACCTGGCGGCCCGAGCGGCCGCCCACCGTCGCCGAGGCGCTGGACCGGTTCGGCGGCCGGATCACCTTGATGGTGGAGGCCAAGGACCCCGAGAGCCTGCCGCGGCTGGCGCGGATGATCCGCGACCGGGGTCTGACCCACTCCGTCTACGTCAACAGCAACCGCCCCGAGGTGGCCCGCGAGGCGCACCGTAAGGGGCTGACGACCCAGCTATGGCGGTCCGCCCGGCAGATGCGCACCGACACCCCGCGCGACTGGCGCGGGGTCGTCGACCTGCTGGACGTCGACTACCGGGCGCGCGATAAGGATGTGCGGCGGGCCGTCGCCTCCGGGATACCGCGGGTCTGGGCGCACACCGTGGACACCCCGGCGCAGCGGGACCGGATGCTGCGGCTGGGGTGCGACGGCATCATCACGGACGCACCGGCCCTGCTGGTCTCCACGCCCGTACGAACGCCGCGGGCGCCCAGCGGAAGGTGAGCGACAGCCGACGGCGGTGGGTGAACGGGGCCGACCAGCGGCCCGGCCCGGGCGACAAGGGTGGCCCCGGGGACAGCGGACCGCGCGAGAGGTACCCGGCTCAGGCGGCGAGGAGCCCCCTCCTGGGCAACGGACCCCGCGAGAGGCCCCCGGCCCTGGGCGGCGGGCGTGGCCCCCGGCCCTGGGCGGCGGGCGTGGCCCCCGGCCCTGGGCGGCGGGCGTGGCCCGGCCCTGGGCGGCGGGCGTGGCCCGGCCCTTGCCCGCCCCCCGCCCGAGCGGCGGGGGTGGCCCCTTCCCGCCGGTAGAATCCGCCGAATGCACGCCCCCGACGCCGCCCTTACCGACGAGACCCCGCAGACCGCGCTCGCCGGCCTGCTCGACGGTCTGCCGCCCCGCCAGGCGGCCCAGGCGGTCGATCGGCTGATCGGCCACTACCGGGGGCGCACCCCGACCGACGCGCCGGTGCTGCGCGACCGCTCCGACGTCGCCGCCTACGCCGCGTACCGGATGCCCGCGACCTTCGAGGCCGCGCGCGCCGCCCTCGCCGCCTTCCGCGCCCGCACGCCCGCCTGGGCCCCGGCCACGCATATCGACATCGGCGGCGGTACGGGCGCGGCGAGCTGGGCGGTGGCCGCCACCTGGCCGCGCGACGGGCACACCACCACCGTCCTGGACTGGGCCGAGCCCGCGCTGGCCCTCGGCCGCGAGCTGGCCGGGCAGGCGCCCTCCGAGGCGCTGCGCACCGCCCGCTGGCAGCGCCGGGCCATCGGCGACGGGCTCGCACTGCCGGACGGGACCGACCTGGTCACCGTCAGTTATGTGCTGGGCGAGCTGACCGAGGCCGACCGGAAGGCCGTGGTGGCCGAGGCGGCACGCGCGGCCCAGGCCGTGGTGCTGATCGAACCGGGCACCCCGGACGGCTATCTGCGGATCCGCGAGGCGCGGGACCGGCTGCTGGCGGCCGGGCTGCGCATCGTCGCCCCCTGCCCGCACGGCGCGGCCTGCCCGATCGAGCCCGGCACCGACTGGTGCCACTTCGCCACCCGAGTCCGCCGCTCCTCCCTCCACCGGCAGGTCAAGGGCGGCTCGCTGCCCTACGAGGACGAGAAGTTCAGCTATGTCGCGGCCGTACGGTTCGACGCCGCGCCCGCCGGGGCACGGGTGGTGCGCCGCCCGCAGATCCGCAAGGGCCAGGTGCTGCTGGACCTGTGCGCCCCGGAGGCGGGGCTGGGCCGCACCACGGTGACCAAGCGTCAGGGGCCGCTGTACCGGGCCGCCCGCGATGTGTCCTGGGGCGACGTCTGGCCGCCGGAGGAATCCAGCCCCTCCGGCCGGTAACGCAATCAAGCCCCTCCGGCGTTTGAGGAGCGGGGTCCGGGGCGGAGCCCCGGCGGGGGTCGAGGGGGCGGAGCCCCGCCCCACGCGGCGGAGCCGCAAATCGATGCTGCGGGAAGGGGCGGGGAGGGGACAGATCCGCCGGACACCCCGTAAGACGCCGCACGGCCCGGGAAGACCAGGAACCCGTGAACCCCAGGAGCCCGTGAACCCCAGCGACCCCGGGCCCTCTCACCCCACCGCCCGCGCCAGCGCCGTCCCCGCCGCCGCCCGGGGCCCACTGTCCCCAGAGCGGCGCCGCGGATGCACGGTCGTGGCGAGCAGCACCAGATAGACCCCGCGGGCCCGGTCCACGACCAGGCTCGTCCCGGTGAACCCGGTGTGCCCCGCGGCGCCGCCCCCCGCCAACTCGCCCATGAACCACGGCTGGTCGACCTCGAAGCCCAGCCCCGGCGCGGTCAGCATCAGCTCGGTGGACTCCGGCGACAGCATGCGCCCGCCACCGGCCAGCAGCGCCCGGCACAGCACCGCCAGGTCCCCGGCGGTCGAGAAGATCCCGGCATGGCCCGCGACCCCGCCCAGCGCCCACGCGTTCTCGTCGTGCACGACGCCTCGCAGCATCCCCCGGTCCACCTTGCCCCAGGGCCGTCGCTGGTCCTCGGTGGCCGCGATCCGGGGCAGCCAGGAGGCGGGAGGGTTGAAGCGGGTGTCGGCCATGCCCAGCGGGCCGGTGACCGTCTCCTGGACGAGCCGGTCCAGCCCACGCCCCGCGGTCCGCTCCAGCACCCGCTGCAGCAGCAGGAAGTTGAGGTCGGAGTAGCGGCGGGCGGTGCCGGGCGGGGTGACCGGCGGCTCGGCCGCGAGCCGGGCCAGCCGCCGCTCCACCCCGTCCTCCTCGTACAGCGGGAGTTCCGGAATCAGCCCCGAGGTGTGGGTGAGCAGGTGCCGCACCGTGATGCCGTGCTCTGCGGCGGCCGTGCACTCCGGGGCGTACGCGGCGACCCGCCCGTCCAGCGTGATCAGCCCGCGCTCCACGGCCCGCAGCGCCACGATCGTGGTGCACAGCTTGGTGAGCGAGGCGAGGTCGAAGAGGGTGTCGCGGCGCACCGGCGCCCACCGCTCGCGCGGCAGCTCCACGCCCCGGTCGGCCCGCTCGTCGTACGCCGTGTAGCGCACCGCCCAGCCGAAGGACTCCTCGGCCAGCGGGCCCGATGTGGTCCCGGCGGCCAGTGCCACCCCCGAACACCAAGGGCGCTCCCCTTCGGGAAGCGCCCTGACGATCTCCAGCAGCCGGGTCAGACCACGGTCACGCTCTGCTTTGTACGTCGCTGCCACGGACGGCAGAGTCCCATGAAGCAGGCAATGGCCGCGAGCGCGCAGACGAGTTGGACGACGGCCATCGGCACCGCCGTGGTCTCCCCCGCGATCCCCACCAGCGGGGAGGCGACGGCGCCCAGCAGGAAGGTGGAGGTGCCGAGCAGCGCGGAGGCGGAACCGGCGGCGTGCGGGGTGCGGTTCAGGGCCTGGGCGTTGGTGTTCGGCATGGCCAGGCCCATCGCGGACATCAGCACGAACAGGCTCCCCGCCACCGGGACGAGACCGGCCTTCCCGAAGACCCCGGAGGCCAGCACGAGCAGCACGGCCGCCGCGACGGTGATCACGACCAGCCCGACCAGCAGCACCTTGTCCATGCTGACCCGGCCGACCAGCACCCGGCCGTTGAGCTGGCCGGTGGCGATCAGGCCGATCGAGTTCAGCCCGAAGAGCAGGCTGAAGGTCTGCGGTGAGGCGCCGTAGATCTCCTGGACGATGAAGGACGACCCGGCGACATAGGCGAAGAGCGCCGCGAAGGCGAAGCTGCCCGCGAGCATGTAGCCGGTGAAGACGCGGTCGGCGAGCAGCCCGCGCATGGTGCGCAGGGTCTGGCCGAGCCCTCCGTCCTGGCGCCGCTCGGGCGGCAGCGTCTCCCCCAGCCACCGCCAGACCACCAGGGTGAGCAGGGTGCCGATCACGGTGAGCACCGCGAAGACGCCGCGCCAGTCGGTGAAGCGCAGGAGCTGGCCGCCGATGAGCGGGGCCACGATGGGCGCCACCCCCGATATCAGCATCAGGGTGGAGAAGAAGCGGGCCATCGCGATGCCGTCGTAGAGGTCCCGGACCACGGCGCGGGCGATCACGATGCCGGCGGCGCCCGCGAGGCCCTGGAGCAGCCGGAAGCCGATGAGCAGCCCGGCGGTGGGGGCGAAGGCGCAGATGGCGGTGGCGATGACGTAGATCACCATGCCGATGAGCAGCGGACGGCGGCGCCCCCACCGGTCGCTCATCGGGCCGACGGCGAGCTGGCCGAGCGCCATGCCCAGCAGACAGGCGGTGAGGGTGAGCTGGGCGGTGGCGGCCGAGCTGTGGAACCCGTCGGTGACCTCCGGCAGGGCCGGGAGGTACATGTCCATGGACAGCGGCGGGAGTGCGGTGAGCCCGCCGAGGATCAGGGTGACGAGGAGGCTCGTACGGCGCTGCGCGGTGAGCCCGGGAAGGGCGGCAGCGGAGGTGCGGGAGGTGTCGGGGGACGAGGTTCCGGGCCGGTCGGCCCGGGTGGGAGCGGCGGCCGGTTGGCCGGGCTGCTGCATGCGTACCTTCCATGAGTCGTTGATGCGTCTCTATGCTCTCAGCAATTCGAATGGGGTCGAACTCCTGTGGACAGGGGGGAACGGGGTCGGGATGGCCGGGACAAGCGGGGCAAGGGCCGTGCGGTGGGGGATTCTGGCGACCGGTGCGATCGCCGCCTCGTTCACCACGGATCTGTTGGAGATGGCGGACGCGCAGGTCATCGCGGTCGGCTCGCGCCGGCCGGAGTCGGCCAAGCATTTCGCGGAGCGGTTCGGGATATCCCGCGCCTACGGCGGCTGGGCGGAGCTGGCCGCCGATGACGACATCGATGTGATCTATGTCGCCACCCCGCACTCGGCCCATCGGGAGGCGGCCGGACTGTGTCTGGAGGCGGGGCGGGCGGTGCTGTGCGAGAAGCCGTTCACGCTCAATGTCCGGCAGGCCGAGGAGCTGGTGGACCTCGCCCGGGCCCGGGGCCGCTTCCTGATGGAGGCGATGTGGACGTACTGCGATCCGGTCGTCCGCCGAATGACCGAGCTGGTCCACGACGGGGCGATCGGCGAGGTCCGGGCGGTCCACGCGGACTTCGGGCTGCCCGGCCCGATCGACCCGGACCACCGGCTGCGCGATCCGGCGCTGGGCGGCGGCGCCCTGCTGGACCTCGGCGTCTATCCGGTGTCCTTCGCGCAGTTGCTGCTCGGCGAGCCGGACGAGGTGCGGGCGGTGGGACAGCTCTCCCCCGAGGGCGTCGATGTGAACACGGGCCTGGCACTGGGCTGGGACAGCGGGGCGGTGGCGCTGCTCTCCTGCTCGATCACCGCGGATACGCCGATGACGGCAGCGGTGACGGGCACGGCGGGGCGGATCGAGTTCCCGCGCGGCTTCTTCCACCCCGAGCGCTTCGTGCTGCACCGGCCCGGCCGGGATCCGCAGGAGATCACGGCGGTGGACGGGCTGCGCTCCTACCAGCGGGAGGCGGCGGAGGTGATGCGCTGCCTGCGCGCGGGCGAGACGGAGTCCCCGCTGGTGCCGCTGGACGGCACGCTGGCGGTGATGCGGACCCTGGACGCGGCGCGGGAGCGGCTCGGGGTGCGGTATCCCGGTGAGGACGAGGGCATGGGGTGACGAGGTGTGAGAACGCGGTACGAGGGGCTGAACCGGGCGGACCCGGCGCCTGGGGTGCGCGCCGGGCCCCGCCCGTTCGTCAGACCTGCTTCAGGCCGGGGTTCCCGGCCTCGCTGACGAACGACGCCGCCGTGGTGAGCGGCGCGTCCGGGGTGGTGACCGCGGAGACGGTCTTGTAGTCGGCCTGTGCCCGCTCCTCGTCCAGCGAGACCGTCACATAGCCGCGCCGGCCGTTGTAGAACTTCATATGCGGGTTGGCGGCCATGTAGGTGGCCCAGTTGTCGGGCTTGTCGGCGCCGTCCTTGCCGCTGCTGACGGATGTGCCGACGAACTCCACGCCCAGGGTCCGGGAGCCCGGGTCGTCGAAGTCCTTCTTGATGTCGAAGGCGTAGTGCACGTGCACATCGCCGGTGAGCACCACGAAGTTCTCCAGGCCCGCCTGCTCGACACCGGCCAGGATCCGCTCCCGGGAGGCGGGGTAGCCGTCCCAGGAGTCCATGGAGAGCTGGGAGCGCGCGGCCGTGGTGTTCTTCCGCTGGGAGAAGGTGACCTGCTGCGGCAGCACGTTCCAGGTGGCGGTGGAGCTCTGGAAGCCGCTCAGCAGCCAGCGCTCCTGGGCGCTGCCGGTGAGGGTGCGCGCGGGGTCCTCGGACTCCGGGCCGGGGTACTGCCAGCCGTCGCCGTACGCCTGGTTGGAGCGGTACTGCCGGGTGTCGAGGATGTCGAACTGGGCCAGCTTGCCGTAGTGGAAGCGGCGGTAGAGCCGCATGTCGGCGCCGTCCGGCTGCTGCGGCATCCGCAGCGGCATGTTCTCCCAGTACGCCCGGTAGGCGGCGGCCCGGCGGATCAGGAACTCGTCCGAGGGGCCGCCGTTCTCGTCGATGTCGTCCGCGTAGTTGTTCTCGGTCTCGTGGTCGTCCCAGGTGACGAACCAGGGGAAGGCGGCGTGGGCGGCCTGGAGGTCCTCGTCGGACTTGTAGAGCGCGTAGCGCAGCCGGTAATCCTCGAGGGTCATCGTCTCGGCGTTGAACACCGCGGGGAGGGTGCGGTCGGTGTACTTCCGGGCGCCGCCCACCGCGTTGACCGCGTACTCGTACTGGTAGTCGCCCACGTGGAAGACGGCGTCCAGGTCCTCGTCCGCCAGGTGGCGGTAGGCGGTGAAGTAGCCGTCGTGGTACGCCTGGCAGGACACCAGGCCGAACCGCACGTCCCGGACCTTGGCGCCCACGCCGGGGGTGGTGCGGGTGCGGCCCACCGGGCTGGTCCAGTTCCCGGCCCGGAAGCGGTACCAGTAGACGCGGTCCGGCTCGAGCCCGGCCGCGTCCACGTGCACCGTGTAGTTGAACTCGGCGTGCGCGGAGGTGGTCCCCCGGCGGGCGACGCGCTGGAACTTCTCGTCGCGGGCGATCTCCCAGTCGACCTTGACGGTGCCCTCTTCGGGCAGCCCGTTGCCGGGCTCGTACGGGCGGGGCGCCAGCCTGGTCCACAGCACGACCGCGCCGGGCAGCGGGTCGCCGGAGGCCACGCCGAGGGTGAAGGGGTTGTCGGCGAGCGCGCGCGGAGACACCTGCGCGGCGTGGGCGCTGGGCAGATTGGTGGTGAACGCGAGCGCGGCGGCGGCCCCGGTGACGGTGAGGAAGCGGCGGCGGCCCAGACGTGCGGCAGCGTCCCGTATGGCCTGCTGGTGCGAGTCATGTGCCATGTGCTCTCCCCTGGCTCGTGGCGTCAGAGGAATTGCAGTGTCGGGGGACGGACGGCCGCTTGCGTGCACCCGACATCGATATGACCGCTGGGTGAGGTCCGTTGCCGGAAGGGACCATTGCGGCGAATCGACTTGTCCACACGGCGAACTGACGTGGCGTACGCTGCGGCGCCATGAGCGACGGTCGTGTGTCGGTGGTGTCGAAAGTGGCGGTGGTGACGGGCGCGGGCTCCGGGGTCGGCCGGGCGGTGGCGCTCGAACTCCTGGAGGCGGGCTGGTCGGTGGTGCTGGCGGGGCGCCGCGAGGAGGCCCTGGCCGAGACGGCGCGGCTGGCCGGTGGCGGCCCCCCGGCCCCCGTGGTGCCGACGGATGTGGCCGGACCGGAGCGGGTGGAGGCGCTCTTCGCGGCGGTGCGGGAGCGGTTCGGACGGCTCGATCTGCTGTTCAACAACGCGGGGAGCTTCGGCCCGCGCGGTGTGGCCCTGGCGGACCTGGCCTACGAGGACTGGCGGTCGGTCGTGGACACCAACCTGACGGGCGCGTTCCTGTGCGCCCAGGCGGCGTTCCGGTTGATGCGTGATCAGGAGCCACAAGGCGGGCGGATCATCAACAACGGCTCCATCTCGGCGCATGCACCCAGGCCGGACAGCGTGGCGTACACCGCCACCAAGCACGCCATCACGGGGCTCACCAAGTCGCTGTCGCTGGACGGGCGGCGGTACCGCATCGCCTGCGGGCAGATCGACATCGGCAACGCGGCGACCGAGATGACCGAGCGGATGTCCGCCGGTGTACCGCAGGCGAACGGGGAGGCGGCGGTCGAGCCCGTGATGGACGTCGCGGACGTGGCGCGTACGGTCCGGCATATGGCGTCGCTGCCGCTGGAGGCCAACGTGCAGTTCGCGACGGTCATGGCGACGGCGATGCCGTACATCGGCCGCGGCTGACGGATGAGGGTTCGTCACCCTCCTAGATAACCCTCCAATTGTGGAGATAATGTGAGGATGCGGGCAATTCACTCCATCGGCACAGCGGCTCCGACGCCACCGCCGACGCACCCGCTCCCCACCCCCGGACCGGCACCCTCTCCCACCCCCGGGGCTGTTCGACGCCCGCTCCATATGGCAGGGTCGTTTCCCACCGCGCCCCACCTTTCACCACCGCCCCACGACCGCCATCCGAACGAAGAGAGACCGCCGTGCGTTCTCTGCCGCTCACCTTGGTCGCCCGTCTGCTGCCCGTCGCCGTCCTCGCCGCCGCGGGGGTGGCCATGACGACGTCGGACGGCTCGGACGCGGACGCCACCCCGGCGGGCCCCTCCCCGCAGACCTCGGCCCCGGCCACCGGCGCCGCCGCGCCGCGCTACGCCAAGCCGCCCGCGGAGGCGTGCACCACCCTCCCCGAGTCGATGATCAAGGACTTGGTGCCGGGCACCAAAGCGGCCGGGAACGAGCTGAAGTCCAGCGACCTGGGCCGCCGCACGGGCTGCTCCTGGCACGCTCTGAACGACTTCGAGTACCGCTGGCTGGACATCGCCTACGACGTCAAGAGCACCGCCGGGAAGAAGAGCGGGAGCGAGGGCGGCAGCGCGGTGCCCGGCCTCGGCGACGACGCGTCGGTGACCGAGAAGACCACCAAGGACGACGACCAGGGCATAGGCGAGGCCGTGGTGACCGTCCACCAGGACAACGCCACGATCACCGTGACCTACAACGGCGGCGACTTCGAGAGCCACAAGGCCGCCGACGGCGATGCGATCCGTAAGGGCGCCATCAGCGCGGCCAAGAAGGCCCTCGCCGCGCTCGACGGCTGATCGTTCCGCCCGGTCTTCTTGCTCTGCCTTCTTGTTCTGCCTTTCTGTTCTGCTCGGTCTTTTTGTTCCGCTCGCTCTTTGATGTCGGCCGCTCGGCCCTTGATGAACATCAGCCGTACGGAAGTGTCCTTCCGGGTGAACGGATACGATCGCGGGCATCGCACCCGAGCTCTGGAGTCCCATCGTGTCCGCCGCCGCCTCCGAACCACGCCTGGGTATCGCCGTCCTGACCATGGGCAACCGGCCCAGAGAGGTGGCCGCCCTGCTGGAGTCGGTCGCCAAGCAGGACGTGCCCCCGGCTCGCATCGTGGTCGTCGGCAACGGCTCCCCGCTCCCGGAGTTCCCCGCCGAGGTGACCGCGGTCGAGCTGGAGGAGAACCTCGGCGTCTCGGGCGGCCGTAACGTCGCCTGGCGGCGACTGCGCGACTTCGGCGACGTGGACGTCGTCATCGACCTCGACGACGACGGGCTGCTGGTGGACGCCGACGTCTTCCGCAGGGTGCGCGATCTGTACGCCGATGACCCGCGCCTGGGCATCGTGAGCTTCCGCATCGCCGACGAGACGGGCGAGACCCAGCGCCGCCACGTACCCCGGCTGCGCACCTCCGATCCGCTGCGCGGCGGCGAGGTGACCACCTTCCTCGGCGGCGGCCACGCCCTGTCGGTGGCGATGCTGGAGCAGACCGGCGGCTGGCCGGACGCGTTCTTCTTCACCCATGAGGAGACCGACCTCGCCTGGCGGGCGCTCGACGCGCGCTGGAAGGTCGTCTACGCCCCCGAGCTGCTGCTCCAGCACCCCAGGACCTCCCCCGCCCGGCACGCCGTCTACCACCGGATGACCGCCCGCAACCGGGTCTGGCTGGCCCGCCGCCACCTGCCGCTGCCGCTGATCCCGCTCTACCTCGGCACCTGGACGCTGCTCACGCTCGCCCGCACCCGCTCCCTGCCGGGGCTGCGGGCCTGGGCCGGCGGCTTCCTGGAGGGGCTGCGCACCTCCTGCGGCAAGCGCCGCCCGATGCGCTGGCGCACGGTATGGCAGATGACCAAACTGGGCCGCCCGCCCGTGATCTGACGGGCTGACGGGCTGACAGCGCCCGGTGGCGTGACCGGTGGCCCTACGGGGCCAGCCCGAGGGCGGGGAAGACCGACGCCTCGAGGAAGCGCGTCAGATAGTCGCGGTCGGCGAACCGGCCCTCCAGCAGATGGCGGACCCGCATCGCGCCGATCAACTGGGTGGGGACGAACTCGACGGCGGGGTTGTCCGCGGCCACCTCGCCGCGCTCCACGCCCCGGCGGACCATCGCCTGGATCGTCTTCACCTCGTGCTCGATGAGTGCGGCGCGCAGCGCCTGCAGCAGATCGGGGTCCTGCAGCGCGGCGTGCCCAACGGCGTACACCAGCGCCGTGTCACCGCCGCACACCTCGCCCGCCTCCCCCACCGCCGCCGCGACGGCGCGCAGATCGCCCGCGAGGGAGCCGGTGTCGATGCCCTCCAGCGCGAAGGGGCGCTTGCACGAGCGCAGCGCGGCGACGACGAGCTGGGGCTTGCTGCACCACTGCCGGTAGAGGGTGGAGCGGCTGGCGCGGGTGCGGGCGGCGACGGCCTCGATGGTGAGGGCCTCGTAGCCGCCCTCCTGGAGCAGATCGAGGACCGCCTGGTAGAACTCCTGCTCCCGCTCGGGGCTGATCTTGGAACGGCGCTGCGGCGCGGCCGTCTCCGGGCCTTGCGTCGCCATGGCTCTCCTCCTCGGTCACCGGACTCCGGCCCCCGACCACACAGTGTACCGACACACCCGCGTACCGATACAGCCATGTACCGATACGGATCCGAACCGGTACACTCTCGTATCGATACGTTTGTGTGCCGATGGCGCCAGGCAGATGGGCGCCCAGAGGAAGGCACGGTGGATGAACCCGACCGTCATAGCCGTCGCGCTCGCGCTCGCCTCGGCCGTCGCCTACGCGACCGCCGCGGTGGCTCAGGAGCGGCTGGCCGCCGGCGGGCGGCCGGGCCGTATGCCGGGACTGCTGCTGCGCGGCGCCTGGTGGGGTGCGGTCGGCCTCAACTCCACCGGTGCCCTGCTGCATGTGGCCGCCCTGCGGTACGGACCGCTCACCCTGGTCCAGCCGCTCGGCGCGCTGACCCTGGTCGCGGCCGTCCCGCTGGGCGCGCGGCTCGCGGGGCGGCGGGTGGCCCGGAACGAGTGGCGGGGCGTGGCCCTCGCACTGCTCGGCCTCGGCGCCCTGCTGCCGGTCACCGCCGGGGAGACCCCGCGCGACATGCTCAGCCTGCCGCAGGCGGTCGGGCTCGCGGGCGTCGTCCTGGTGTTCATCGCGCTGTGCGTCCGGCCGGGGCGCACCGGCCGCGGGACATCGGGCCGGGGTCTGCGGTACGCCACCGCGTCCGGGGTCGCCTCGGGCGTCGCCTCGGCGCTCACCCAGACCCTCACCGTCGCGCTCGCCGACTCCCACGCGCCCGGGGCGGCCCTGGTGTCCTGGCGGACCGTGATCGTGGCCGTCCTGGTCGCGGTCTTCGCGGTGAGCGGTCTGCTGCTGGCCCAGAGCGCCTACGGCAGCGGCCTCGGCGCACCCCTCGCCACCCTGACCCTCGCCAACCCGGTGGCGGCGGCCGCCATCGGGATCGTCCTGCTGGACGAGCGCTTCCGGGGTGGCCCGGCGGGCTGGGCCCTGGCCGCCGCGGGTGCGGCGGCGGCGGCCCGCGGGGTGGTCCTCCTCTCCCGGGCTCCCCAGACGAGCGCGGACGTGCGCGGGGACGCCGTGGCCGTACGGGAGGCCGCCGCGACCGTACGGCGGGCCACCGCACGCGGGGCAGCCGTACCAGAGAGCCGCGCACCCGATGAGATCCTGCGCGAGCCCGCCACCGTCCCCCGGGAACCCGTGCGGGAACCGGCGCGGGAACCCGTACGGGAGTCGGCGCGAGAGGCAGCGCGGGAGCCGGTGCCCACGCCCCCGTGATCGTCACGGCGCCTGGCGGCCCGCCGCCGTAAGGTGGACCGCATGGTGGACGCGAGTGTGTCGACCTCGGCCGAGACCGCTGAGCAGTCGCTGGACGAGCTGCTCCGGGCGTCCCACGAGGCATCACCCGCGGAACTCCCGGGAGCCCTGGACCGCTACACCGCGGCCATGCACATGGGCCGTGCGGTCGTGTACCTGATCGACATCCAGCAGCGGCTGCTGATACCCCTCGAAGAGGACATGCCGCACCTGGACCTCGACGACTCCCTGGCCGGATTCGCCTACCGGACCAGCACCGTGCGAATCAAGGAGGACGGCGAGGGCGGGCTCGACGTCTGGCTGCCGCTGATGAACGGCGCGGAGCGGCTGGGGGTGCTGCAGTTGCGGATGGAATCCCTGGACGGGCTCACGCTCTGGCGCTGCCGGACGCTGGCCTCGCTCCTCTCCCTGGTCATCACGTCCAAGCGCACCTCCATCGACACCATCGCGCGGCGCACCCGGACCCGGTCCATGGAGCTGCCCACCGAGATGGTGCGGGCCTTCCTCCCGCCGCGTTCGATCGGCACCGGCCGGGTGATCTCGACGGCCGTTCTGGAGCCCGCGTACGAGCTGGGCGGCGATGCCTTCGACCATTCGTTCACCGAGGACGTCCTGCACGCCACGATCCTCGACGCCATGGGCCACGATCTGGCCTCCGGGCTGACCACCTCCGTGGCGATGGCGGGCAGCCGCAACGCCCGGCGCACCGGCGCCGATCTGGCGGAGCTGGTCACCACCGTGGACGAGGCGCTGGCCAAATGGCTTCCGGACCAGTTCTGCACGGGCGTCTTCCTCCGGCTGCACATGCCGAGCGGGGCGCTGCGCTGGTCCAACTGCGGCCACCCGACCCCGCTGGTCATCCGTCGCCAGCGGCTGCTGGACAAGGAGCTGGAGCGCGCCTCCGAACCGCCGCTGGGGCTGCCCCCGCGGCTGTCGGCGGCGCCCCGCCGGATCCATGAGACGGCCCTGGAGCCCGGCGACCGGATCCTGTTGTACACCGACGGGGTCGTGGAGTCGCGCGACGAGGGCGGTGAGCAGTTCGGCCTGGAGCGCTTCGCCGACCACATCATCCGCTCGACAGCCGCCGGGGAGAACGCCCCCGAGGTGCTCCGGCTGCTCATCCACGCCATCCTCGACCACGGGCACAGCCAACTCAGCGACGACGCCACGATTTTGATGATCGAGTGGCAGCCCCCGGATCCCTGAGCCGTCGAGGCGATATCCGATGACGCCCCCCGACCCCGCCACCCGCCGCATCCGGCCGAACCCCCCGCCCGGCGCCCCCGGCCTGGCCACGGCCACGGTCGACGGCCACGGCGTGGTGACCGGGTGGAGCGAGGGCGCTTGGCGGCTGCTGGGCTATCGCGCCGAGGACGTCGTAGGGCGGTCGGCGGGCGAGCTGCGCGCGGAGAAGACGCTCGGGGACGCCGCGAGCGGCGCCGGGCCGTGCCTGGCGGACGAGCCCCGGTGGAGCGGACGGGCCGCGCTGTGCCACCGGGACGGCCATCGGGTGGAGGTCGAGCTGCTGGCCCAGCGCGGCCCGGTGGGCGACGGATCCGCGGGCCGGCTGCTGGTCTCGGCCGCGCCCCGGACGCCGCTCCCCGATGAGCCGCTCCCCCGGGAGCCGCTCTCGCACGAGCCGCCCTCGCACGAGCCGCGCTCCCAGGAGCCTGGCGCACCGGTGGACCGCGCGTTCGCCCAGTGTCCGTGCGTCCTGGCGCTCTTCGACACCGAGCTGCGGCTGGCGCGGGCCAACGCCGATATGCAGGCCGCCACCGCCCGCAGCGAGGACCAGATGCGCGGGCTGCGGCTGACGGAGCTGGTGGGCCGCGGGGAGAGCGAGCGGGTCGAGCGGGCCATGCGGGAGGTGCTGGAGAGCGGCGAACGGCTCGCATCCGGCTGCGGCTGATCCGCGACCGCGGCCTCATCTGCGAGGTCTCCGACGCCAACAGCACGGCGCCCCATCTGCGGCGGGCCCGGGTCTTCGTCCTGTGGGTGCACTCGGGGGGTGGATATTCGTCCCCGGATCGCTGGACCGTTCATGGCCCGGTTTGTCACCCTTTGTGGTAGAGGCTCGTTAACCGATCCCGCTCCCGCGGTCGGCCGGGCGCTGATTGTGGCTGGCGGCCGCCTGGGAAGGAGTTGCCATGGCCAAGGCAGTCGGAATCGATCTGGGCACCACCAACTCGGTGATCGCCGTGTGGGAGGGTGGTGAGTCCTCGGTCGTTGCGAACGCCGAGGGGAGCCGTACCACACCGTCGGTGGTGGCGTTCACTGATACCGGTGAACGGCTGGTGGGGCAGTTGGCCCGGCGCCAGGCGATTCTCAATCCGAAGGGCACCATCTACTCGGCCAAGCGGTTCATCGGCCGGCACTACGACGAGGTGTCCGCCGAGGCGCGGGCGGTGGCTTATGACGTCGTGCCGGACGAGCAGGGCCTGGCCCGGTTCAAGGTGCGTGAGAAGCTGTATTCGCCGGAGGAGATCAGTGCGCAGGTGCTGCGCAAGCTGGCGGATGACGCGGGGAAGCAGTTGGGCGAGCGGGTGACCGAGGCGGTCATCACGGTGCCGGCGTATTTCAACGATGCCCAGCGCAGTGCGACCAAGGATGCCGGTGAGATCGCCGGGCTGAAGGTTTTGCGGATCATCAACGAGCCGACCGCGGCTGCCCTGGCCTACGGGCTGGACAAGAAGGGTCATGAGACGGTTCTGGTCTTCGATCTGGGTGGCGGCACCTTCGATGTGTCGGTCCTGGATGTCGGGGACGGGGTGGTGGAGGTGCGTTCCACCGCGGGTGACAGTCATCTGGGGGGTGATGATTTCGACCGGCGGCTGGTGGATTATCTGGCGGATAAGTTCCAGCAGGAGAACGGCATTGATCTGCGTCAGGATCCGCAGGCGCTGCAGCGGTTGTTCGAGGCTGCGGAGAAGGCCAAGACCGAGCTGAGTTCGGTGACGCAGACGCAGGTGAGTCTGCCGTTCATCACGGCGGATGCCTCTGGGCCGAAGCATCTGACCGAGACGGTGATGCGGTCGACGTTCGAGCAGATCACCAGCGATCTGGTGGAGCGGTGTCTGGGGCCGGTGCAGCAGGCCATGGGTGATGCGAAGGCCGGTGAGAGCGATATCGACGAGGTGATCCTGGTCGGTGGGTCGACGCGGATTCCGGCGGTGCAGGCTCTGGTGCGGCGGCTGACGGGGGGCAAGGAGCCCAATATGAGCGTCAACCCCGACGAGGTCGTGGCCCTGGGTGCCGCGATCCAGGCGGGGGTGCTCAAGGGCGAGGTCAAGGATGTGCTGCTGCTGGATGTGACGCCGCTGTCGCTGGGTGTGGAGACCCGTGGTGGTGTGATGACGAAGATCATTGAGCGGAACACCACGATTCCGGTGCGGCGTACGGAGACGTTCTCCACGGCTGAGGACAATCAGCAGGCCGTGGACATCGTGATCCTGCAGGGGGAGCGTGAGCGGGCTGCTGACAACCGGGTGCTCGGGCGTTTCCAGCTCACTGGTATCCGTCCGGCGCCACGCGGCGAGCCGCAGGTCGAGGTGACCTTCGATATCGATGCGAATGGCATCTTGAGTGTCACCGCGCGCGACCAGGACACCGGCAAGGAGCAGTCCATCCAGATCACCGAGACCGGCAACCTGGACCGCGGTGAGATCGAGCGCATGGTCCAGGAGGCCGAGCGCAACCGGGGCGAGGACCAGGCGCTGCGCGAGGCCGTGGACGCACGCAACGAGCTGGACGCCATCGCCTACCAGGTCGAGAAGCGTCTTTCCGAGCTGGGTGACGCGGCGCCCTCGCATGAGCGGTCGCGTGCCGAGATGCTGGTCAACGATGCCCGGGAGGCGGTCAGGAACGAGGCCGGTGTCGACCGGACCAGGCCGCTGATCTCCGAGCTCCAGCAGGTCTACGCGGGCCTGGCCTCCCACGAGACCGCCGGCGCCGATGCGGGCGCGGGTGCCGGTGGGGCCGGGGCGGGGGGTGCTCAGGACACCGGAGCCGGGGCCGGGGCCGGGGGTGGGGACGATGAGGATGTCATCGACGCCGAGTTCGACAAGGGCTGACCGGTACGGCCGGTAGGCCCAGAGGAAGGCTGAGGGAGAGGCCGCTTATGTCCACTCAACCGCAGCAGCCCGAACCGGTGCCGGAGGGTGCCGTGACCGAGCCGGAGCCAGGACAGGAGCAGGAGCAGGGCCTGCCTGCGCCGGGTGGCGTGGAGGCGCGTGGGACGGGCGGGGAGGGCCTGGGTCCGGATGCGGCCGGCGGCCCCGCCGGCACCGCGTCCGACACGGCGTCTGGTGAGCAGGCTGGCGCGCTGGCGGAGTTGGAGGACCGCTGGCGGCGGGCTCTGGCGGATGTGGAGAATCTGCGTAAGCGTCATGTCAGGGAGGTGGAGCGGGAGCGGGCGGCGGAGCGGGCCCGTACGGCGGCGGCCCTGTTGCCCGTCATCGACAATCTGGAACTCGCTCTGTCCCATGCCGAGTCGGACCCGGGTTCGATCGTGGAGGGTGTCAGGGCCGTCCGTGATCAGGCCGTGAACACTCTGGCCCAGTTGGGTTACGAGCGG
The DNA here is from genome assembly GCF_000147815.2 of Streptomyces violaceusniger Tu 4113. Taxonomy (NCBI): domain Bacteria; kingdom Bacillati; phylum Actinomycetota; class Actinomycetes; order Kitasatosporales; family Streptomycetaceae; genus Streptomyces; species Streptomyces violaceusniger. The sequence goes on from NC_015957.1 coordinate 8,423,697, forward strand.
CGGGGCGAGACGGGGGAGGCGTTCGATCCGGCCCGGCATGAGGTGGTCGGTGTGGTCGAGGACCCCGAGGCCGAGCCGGGCACGGTGGTCCAGGTCCTGCGGCCGGGCTACGGGGATCCCGGCAACCAGCTCAGGCCGGTGGCGGTGGCCGTGGCGAAGCGGGAGTGAGACGGCGATGGCACGGGATTACTACGAGGTGCTCGGTGTCTCACGGGGTGCGAGCCAGGATGAGATCCAGCAGGCGTTCCGCACCCGGGCCCGTCGCCTTCACCCCGTTGTGAACAAGGATCCGGACGCGGAGGAGCGGTTCAAGGAGCTCAACGACGCCTACAGCGTGCTCTCCGACCCCAAGACGCGGGCTCGTTATGACCGGTTCGGTGATGACTGGCGCAAGATCCCGGAGGACTGGGAGGAGCGTGTCGGCGCCGGCGCCGGTGCTGGTGCCGGTGGTGGTGGTTTCCGTGGGTGGACGACTGCCGGGGACGGGGGGCGGGTGCGGTTCACGCGTGGTTTCGGGGAGGACGCCGGGGGCGGGGGTGTGGATTTCGAGGATCTGTTCGGCGCGTTCTTCGGCGGTGGTGCGGGCCCGGGCGGGGGTGGGGGGCGGGTGGATATTCCGGGGGCCGATCAGGAGGCGGAGCTGCCGCTCACCGTGGAGGACGCCTTCCATGGTGGTCACCGTGTCGTGACCCTGGCCGGGCCGTCGGGGCAGCGCACGTTCGAGGTGGATGTCCCGGCGGGTGTGGTCGATGGGCAGCGGATCCGGCTGGCCGGGCAGGGCGGGCGGGGCACGGGTGACGCGCCGGCGGGGGATCTGTATCTGCGGGTGCGGATCCAGCCGCATCCGCGGTTCCGGCTGGAGGGCCGGAACATTCATGTGACGCTCCCGGTCGCGCCGTGGGAGGCCGCGCTGGGCGCGACCGTCCCGGTGCCCACGCCCGGCGGTACCGCCAAGGTGACGGTCCCGCCCGGGTCCTCCAGCGGACGCCGGCTGCGGCTGCGCGGTGAGGGCATGCCCAACCCGCGCGGACCCGACGGTGATCTGTTCGCGGAGATCCGCATCATGGTGCCGCCCAGCCTCAGCGACCGCGAGCGCGAACTGTTCGAGGAACTCGGCCGCACCTCCTCCTTCGACCCCAGGAGCGAGCAATGAGCCCCCACGCACGAGGGACCGTCACGGCCACCCCCGGGCGCACCCCCACACCCGGGAGCACGCCCACCCCCGGGAGCACCCCCACCCCCGGGAGCACCCCACCCCCGGGAGCACCCCCACCCCCGGGAGCACGCACACACCCGGGAGCACGCACACACCCGGGAGCACTCCCACCCCCGGGAGCACTCCCACACCTGGGAGCACGCACACACGCGGGAGTGAGCGATGAGCACGCACACACCCGGGATGGTCACGGCGGCCCGGTATGCGCCCGTGACGTCGGTTCATTACGACCTGGTGCCCGCGCCCAGGCTCTCCCTGGAGACGGTGGCTACTCGTACCGGGCTCCATCCCGAGCTGATCCGGCGTTTTGTCGTCCTCGGCCTGGTGGAGGCGGAGCGTGATGCGGCGGGGCGGCTGGTGTTCGCTCCTGGTGCTCCGGCGGCGGTGGGCCGTGTGGAGCGGCTGCGTTCGGGGCTCTGCCTGAATTACGCCTCCATCGGTCTGGTGCTGGATCTGCTCGACCGTATCGATCTGCTGGAAGCCGCACTGCGCCGTAGTGGCGTGAGGAGTGGAGAACCGTCATGGACATGAACCGCCTCACCCAGAAGTCCCAGGAAGCCCTCCAGGACGCGCAGACCAGGGCTCAGCGGTACGGCCATAGCGAGGTCGACGGCGAGCATCTGCTGCTGGCTCTCCTGGACCAGCCCGAGGGGCTGGTGCCCCGGCTGATCGGCCAGTTGGGCGCCGATCCGGAGGCGGTGCGCACCATGCTGGAGACGGAGGTGGCCCGTAAACCCAAGGTCACCGGCCCCGGAGCCACGCCGGGGCAGGTCTTCGTCACCCAGCGGCTGTCCCAACTGCTGGATACCGCCGAACAGGAGGCGCGGCGGCTGAAGGATGAGTACGTGTCGGTGGAGCACCTGGTGCTCGCCCTCGCCGAGGAGGGTTCGGCTACCGCGGCCGGGCGGGTGCTGGGGGAGCACGGCGTCACCAAGGAGGCGTTCCTGGGTGCTCTGACCCGGGTCCGCGGCAGTCAGCGGGTGACGTCCGCCAATCCGGAGGTGGCGTATGAGGCGCTGGAGAAGTACGGGCGGGATCTGGTGCTGGAGGCCCGTTCGGGCAAGCTGGACCCGGTGATCGGCCGGGATGCGGAGATCCGCCGGGTGACGCAGATCCTCAGCCGCAAGACGAAGAACAATCCGGTGCTCATCGGCGATCCCGGCGTCGGCAAGACCGCCATCGTCGAGGGCCTGGCGCAGCGTATCGTGCGCGGTGACGTCCCCGAGGGGCTGCGGGACAAGACGATCTTCGCCCTGGACATGGGCTCCCTGGTGGCCGGCGCGAAGTACCGCGGGGAGTTCGAGGAGCGGCTCAAGGCCGTGCTCACCGAGGTCAACTCCGCCCAGGGCCGGATCCTGCTGTTCGTGGACGAGCTGCACACCGTGGTCGGCGCCGGGGCCGCCGAGGGTGCCATGGACGCCGGGAACATGCTCAAGCCGATGCTGGCCCGCGGCGAGCTGCACATGATCGGCGCCACCACCCTGGACGAGTACCGCAAACACATCGAGAAGGACGCCGCGCTGGAACGCCGCTTCCAGATGGTGCTGGTGGACGAGCCGAGTGTGGAGGACACCATCTCCATCCTGCGGGGCCTGCGTGAGCGTCTCGAGGTCTTCCACGGCGTCAAGATCCAGGACACCGCCCTGGTCTCCGCCGCCACCCTCAGTCACCGCTACATCAGCGACCGGTTCCTGCCCGACAAGGCCATCGACCTGGTCGATGAGGCATGCGCCAGACTGCGGACCGAGATCGACTCCATGCCCGCCGAACTGGATGAGATCACCCGCCGGGTCACCCGGCTGGAGATCGAGGAAGCCGCGCTCTCCAAGGAGAGCGACCCCGCCAGCGCCCAGCGCCTGGAGGAACTGCGCCGGGAACTGGCGGATCTGCGGGCCGAGGCGGATGCCAAACACGCCCAGTGGGAGGCCGAACGGCAGTCCATCCGCCGGGTCCAGGACCTGCGCCGGGAGCTGGAAGAGGTCCGCCGCGAGGCCGAGGAGGCCGAACGCGCCTACGACCTCAACCGCGCCGCCGAACTCCGCTACGGCAGACTCCAGGAGCTTCAGCGCAAACTGGCCGCCGAGGAGGAACAACTGGCCGCCAAACAGGGCGCGCACCGGCTGCTGCGCGAGGTGGTCACCGAGGAGGAGATCTCCGACATCGTCTCCGCCTGGACCGGCATCCCCGTCTCCCGCCTGCAGGAAGGCGAACGGGAGAAACTGCTGCGCCTGGACGAGATCCTCCAGGAGCGCGTCATCGGCCAGGACGAGGCCGTCAAGCTGGTCTCCGACGCCATCATCCGGGCCCGCTCGGGCATCCGCGACCCACGCCGCCCGATCGGCTCGTTCATCTTCCTCGGCCCCACCGGCGTCGGGAAGACCGAGCTGGCCAAGGCACTGGCCGCAGCCCTCTTCGACACCGAGGAGAACATGATCCGCCTGGACATGAGCGAATACCAGGAACGGCACACCGTCAGCCGCCTGGTCGGCGCCCCGCCCGGATACATCGGCTACGAGGAGGGCGGCCAGCTCACCGAGGCGGTGCGGCGCAAACCGTACTCGGTCGTCCTCTTCGACGAGATCGAGAAGGCCCACACCGATGTCTTCAACACCCTGCTGCAGGTCCTGGACGACGGCCGGATCACCGACGCCCAGGGACGGCTGGTCGACTTCCGCAACACCGTGATCATCATGACCTCCAACATCGGCTCGATGCACCTCCTGGACGGCGTCACCACCGACGGCGAGCTCAAGCCGGACGCCCGGGGCCTGGTGATGAGCGAACTGCGCGGCCACTTCCGCCCCGAATTCCTCAACCGGGTCGATGACATCGTTCTGTTCAAACCCCTGGGCGAACCCCAGATCGAACGCATCGTGGAACTCCAACTCGACGAACTGCGCAAACGCCTGGCCGAACGCCTCATCGCCGTCGAACTCACCCCCGCCGGCCGCCAGGTCATCGCCCACGAAGGCTACGACCCCGTCTACGGAGCCCGCCCACTACGCCGCTTCATCTCCCACGAAGTGGAAACCCTCATCGGCCGCGCCCTGCTCCGCGGCGACATCGACGAAGGCGCCACCGTCAAAGTCGACGCCCAACACGGCGAACTCGTCGTCACCTACGAACCACAACCCGAGACCGCAGGACTCGGAAAGGCCGCGTGAGAACCATGCCGAACCGGACCGTCCATGCCTGCCCCCAGCGGTCCGAGGTGCAGGCCGTGCCGACCCTGCTCATCCTGGACAAGGCGAAGCCCTGCGTTCGTGGGTCGAGCGGGTGTCGAGCGTGACGAGGAGCCGCGACCGCCAGAAAGGATGAACGCCATGGCCATCGAGCCCGATCCGCACCTGGCGATGGTGCGTCCGGTCACCCCGCGCAGCCCCGAGGGGTGCGAGGAGTGTCTGCGCCTGGGGTCCCCCTGGGTCCATCTGCGGCTCTGTCTGACCTGCGGACACGTCGGGTGCTGCGACTCCTCGCCGCTCAAGCACGCCCGTGCGCACGCGTACGCCGACCAGCACCCCATCGTCGAGCCCCTGGAACCGGGCGAGACCTGGCGGTGGTGCTACGCCCACGAGGCCATGGCCTGATGTGATGACGGACGAGGACCGGTCCCGCGGCGCCGCACCGGAGGAAGCCGTACCGGACGACGTACCGGAGGAAGCCATACCGGGCGCCGTTCCGGAGGAAGCCATACCGGACGAGACCCCGGATATTTACGGCGCGTATCCGCGGCTCACGGACGAGCAGATCGCCTACCTCTCCGGGCACGGCACCCGCCGGCCCGTGGTGCCCGGTCAGGTGCTGATCCATGACGGCGGCCCGCCCCCGGACTTCTTCGTCGTCCTCAGCGGCTCGGTCGCGATCACCGCGCACCGCGGCACCCCGGACGAGCAGCTCCTGAGGGTGCACGGCCCGGGGCGCTTCCTCGGCGAACTGGGTCTGCTCCAGGGGCAGGTGGCCTTCTACACCGCCCACGCCCAGGAGGCCGGGGAGGTGCTGGCCCTCCCGGTGGATCGGCTGCGGGCGCTGCTGGCCCGTGACCCCTGCCTCGGCAACCTCGTCCTCCGCGCCTATCTGGGCCGCCGCGCCCAGTTGGTCGGGGCCGGCGCCGGCTTCCGCATCCTCGGCTCGCGCTACTCGCCCGACACCCGGCGGCTGCGCGAGTTCGCGGCCCGCAACCGGCTGCCGCACCGCTGGATCGACCTGGAGGCGGACCAGGAGGCCGAGGCGCTGCTGCGCCGCCTCTCGGTCAGCCCGGAGGACACCCCGATCATCATCTGGCGCGAACACCATGTGCTGCGCAACCCCGGCAACGCCGAACTGGCCCAGCTCATCGGCCTCTCCCCACCGATGGCCGCCCACAGCCACTGCGATCTGCTGGTCGTCGGCTCCGGCCCGGCCGGGATCGCCGCCGCCGTCTACGGCTCCTCCGACGGGCTGACCACCACGGTCGTGGACACGGTGGCCCCGGGCGGCCAGGCGGGCACCACGTCCCTGATCGAGAACTACTTCGGCTTCCCGGCCGGGATCCCCGGCTTGGAACTCGCCGAGCGGGGCATGCTCCAGGCGCGCAAATTCGGGACGCAGATACGGATCCCGGCGGAGGCGACCTCCCTCGAACCGGGCCACGGCCACTACCGCGTCACCTTCGCCGACGGCAGCGAAACGCTCTGCCGTACCGTCGTCCTGGCCACCGGCGCCCATTACCGCCGACTGGACGTCCCCGGCATGGAGCGGCTGGAGCGGACGAGCGTCTACTACGCGGCCACCGTCTACGAGGCGCGGCAGTGCGGCGCGGCCCCCGTCGCCGTGGTCGGCGGCGGCAACTCCGCGGGCCAGGCGTCGCTCTTCCTCGCCGAATGGGTGCCCCGGGTGCACCTGCTGATCAGGGGCTCGTATCTGGGCGCCCGGATGTCCCGCTATCTGGTCGACCAGATCGAGCGCCATCCGCGGGTGAGCGTGCTGCTGGACAGCGAGCTCCGCGAGGTGCGCGGCGAGGACGCGCTGCGGACGATCGTGGTGGAGCACCGCCGCACCGGGGAGCGCCGCACCCTGGACGCCTGCGCCCTGTTCGTCTTCATCGGGGCCAAGCCGTGCACCGACTGGCTCACCGGCGTCCTGGCCCTGGACGACGGGGGTTTCGTGCTCACCGGCGACGAGGCCGAGGCGGCCCGGGCGGCCCACGGCGTCCGGGAGGGCCCCGGCCGTGGCTGTCTGGGCCTGGAGACCACGCTGCCGGGGGTCTTCGCCGCCGGTGATGTGCGCAGCGGCTCGGTCAAGCGCGTGGCCTCGGCGGCCGGCGAAGGGGCGATGGCCATCCACCACGTCCATGACCGCCTCGCCCGCACCGGCGCCGGGCCCACCCACCCGAGCGGCGCCGCTCCAGCCCCGTCCGGCCGGTCCGCCGCGCCGGGCGGTGGTCCGCACGTGTCCGCTTCACCTGCGCGTCCGCGTCATCCGCGCAGCCGCTCCACCTGACCCCCGACCGGAGGACGAACACCATGGTTGCCACAGGCTTTGCCTCCTTCGACACGACGGTCGACAAGACCAACCGGCTCCTGAGGGAGATCGAGGACGCGTACGGCTGGCCCAAGGAACGCCGCAAGCAGTCCTACGCCGCCCTGCGCGCGGTCCTGCACCAGTTGCGGGACCGGCTGACGGTGGACGAGGCCGTCCAGTTCGGCGCACAGCTCCCGATGCTGGTGCGCGGCATCTACTACGAGGGGTGGCGACCCGCGCAGACGCCGGTGAAAATGCACAGCGAGGAGTTCTACCGGCGGATCCGGCACGACTTCCCGTACTCGATCCAGGGCGACACCGAGCAGCTCGTCCACACCGTCCTGGAGACCCTGCAGCGCCATATCAGCGAGGGCGAGTGGGACGATCTGCGGGCCCGGATGCCCGCCGACCTGGTCACCGTCATCCCGACCTAGCATGAACCACCTGGTGGTACTGTCGCACCGTTAGACGGTTTTATGCGCGGTGCGGCGAGGAGGACGGGCGATGGGGACGGCAGCCGGAGAGGGCGGCGAGGGAGTACGGAGTGTACTGCGCGCACTGGATCTGCTCGCCCTGTTCGACGAGTCCCACCGCTCCCGCAGCGTACGGGAGTTGACCGACGCCACCGGACTGGCCAAGTCCACCGTGGTCCGGCTGGTGGCCACCCTTGAGCAGCGCGGGCTGCTGTGGAGCCGGGGGGACGGCCGGCTCACCCCCGGCGCGGGGCTGCTGCGCTGGGCGGCGCTCGCGCAGGACGCCTGGCGGCTGCCCCCGGAGGCGGTGGAGTGTCTGCGCGTCCTCTCGGTCCGGTCCGGCGGCGAGTCCTCACGGATCTACATCCGCCAGGGGGCCTCCCGGGTATGCGTGGCCCAGCACGAGGGCACCCAGCAGCTCCGCCATGTGGTGCGCATCGGCGAGGAGATGCCCCTGTGGGCCGGTGCCTCCGGGCATGTCCTGCTCATCGGCGGCTCGCCCCGGACCCTGAGCCGGGCGGCCTCGGCGGCCGGGCGCGACCCCGACTTCACCTCCGCCCTGACCGAACGGGCGCGCCTCGCCGCGCGGCGGGGCTGGGCGGTCAGCCACGGTGAGCGCGCGGACGGGGTGTCCGCCGTGGCCGCCCCCGTCACCGACGCGGCCGGGCAGGTCGTCGCCGCGGTGGGCCTCGGCGGCCCCACCAGCCGCTTCACCGAGGAGCGCGTCGAGTCGTTCCGCCCGGCGCTGACCGAGGCCGCGAGGCGGCTGTCGGAGCTGCGGTTCCTCGGCGAGAGCGGCTGACGTTCACGCGCCCTCCGCGCGCCCTGTGTTGCCTGGGCTCCCTGGGCTCCCTGGGCTCCCTGGGCTCTTCTCGCTCTCCGGCCGGATGAGGTCCCGGGGGGCCGGGCCCTCGTAGGAGGGCAGCAGCCGCCGGGGAATGGGGCCCTTGATCCTGGCCCCACCGGACTTCTCCTCCCAGGCGTGGGAGAGGATGCCGACGCTGCGGGAGAGCACGAACAGCCCGCGTCCGAGCTCGGGCGGAAAGCCGAGTTCGCTGTAGACGATGGCGGTGGCGCCGTCGATGTTCATCGGCACGGGACGGCTGCGGCCCTCCGCCAGCGCCCGCTCCAGGGCCGTCCCGGCGCGCAGCGCCCAGCCCGGCGCCTCGCCGTCCGCCACCGCCGCACCCACCAGGTCGAGCAGGGGGGTGCGGCGCGGGTCGTACGGGTGGAACCGGTGGCCGAATCCGGGCACATGGGAGCCCGTGGCACGGTACTCCGCCACCAGGTCCTTCGCGGCGCCATCGACGTCCGCCCCCTCGGCCACGGCCCGCTCCAGCCCGGCCAGCACCCGCATGCACTGCTGACCGGCCCCGCCGTGGACGTCCCCCAGAAGGTTCACGCCGGTGGCCACCGCGTTGTTCAGGCCCACGCCGCAGGTGGCCGCCATCCGGGCGGCGGCGATCGACGGGGCCTGGGGTCCGTGGTCGACGGCGGCGACGAGCGCGGCCTCCAGCAACCGGCCCTGGGTCCGGGTGGGCAGCTCACCGCGCAGCATCAGCCAGATGGTCTCGGCGAAGGACATCTGGCCGATCAACTGCTCGACCGGGTAGCCACGCAGCAGGATCTCGCCCGGCCGGATGCGGCTGACAGCGGTGGACCACCAGTCGGTGACCTCGCGCGGATCCATGACGTCCTGGGGAGTCGTGACGTCCCGCGGAGCCGTCGCGGCCTCCTCGTCTGCGGACCGGCGGGTCATATCGCACCACGCTCCTTCATCGCGTCGATCTCCTCCGGGGTGTAGCCGAGTTCGGCCAGGACCTGTTCGGTGTGCTGGCCCAGCAGCGGTGGCGGGGCGGTGGCGGCCGCCGGTTCGCCGTCGACCCGGAACGGGCTGCCCAGGACGCGCAGATCGCGCTCGCGCCCGTCCGGGAAGGGCAGCGTGCGGACGAAGTCCCGCTCCGCGAGCTGCTCCAGGCCCAGCGCGTCGGGTACGGACAGCACCCGCGCGGCCGGCACCCCGGCGTCGGCGAGGATCTCCTCCCACTCCCCGGCGGTCCGCTCGGCCAGCCCCTTCTCGATCTCGGCGCGCAGCTCGTCGCGGTGGGCCTTGCGGTCCGCGGGGTGCGCGAACCGCTCGTCCGCCAGCAGTTCCGCACGGCCGATGAGCCGGCACAGGGTGGCGAACTGCTGCTGGCGGTTGGCGGCGATGTTGAGAAATCCGTCCGCGGTACGGAACGTCCCCGACGGCGCGGCGGTGAAGTTCTCGTTGCCCATGGGCCGCGGCGGGCGGCCGGTGATCAGATAGTTGGAGGTCACCCAGCCCATCGCGGTGAGCGCGGCCTCCAGCATGGAGACGTCCAGATACGCGCCGCTCCCGGTGCGCTCCCGGCGCACCAGCGCCGCCGCCACGGCGAAGGCGGCGGCCATGCCGCCCAGGGTGTCGGCGACCGGGAACCCGGCCCGCAGCGGGCTGACCTCGGGGGTGCCGGTCACGCTCATCATGCCGGAGAGGCCCTGCACGATCTGGTCGTAGGCGGGCCGGGCGCGCAGCGGTCCGGTCTGGCCGAAGCCGGAGACGGCGCAGTAGACCAGCCGCGGGTTCTCCCGCATGAGGACCTCCCGGCCGACGCCCAGGCGGTCCATCACCCCGGGGCGGAAGTTCTCGAGGAGGACGTCGGACTCCCGCACCGCGCGCAGCAGGGCCTCGCGCCCCTTCTCCTCCTTGAGGTTCAGGGTCAGCGAACGCTTGCCGGCGTTCTGGGCGAGGAACGACGCGCCCAGCAGATCCTCGCTCAATTGCCGGTCGGCGCCGAGTTGGCGTGCCAGGTCCCCGGCCCCCGGCATCTCGACCTTGAGGACGTCGGCGCCGTGCAGGGCGAGCTGATATCCGGCGAACGGCCCGGCGAGGACATTGGTCAGATCCAGGACCCGGATGCCGTCGAGCAGGGGTGGTGGGGCGGCGGGGGCGGGCGTGCTCAAGGGCTGACCTCCAGCGCGAATCAGGGCGTGACCCCTTGCCATGGGGTGTGTGCCTCCATAACATCACCGAACCATCAAGCGGCACAAGCGAACCACACAGTGGCACTCGATCCACGGTGACAAGGGAGTCCCCCATGACGCAAACCGGCAGTTCCGCCACCAGAAGGCCGGTCTTCCAGCCCAGAGTCGCCCTCGCCGCCGTCTTCGGCACCACGGTGGAGTGGTACGACTTCGCCCTCTACGGAACCGCGGCCGCCCTGGTCTTCAACAAGGTCTACTTCCCGGACAGCGATCCACTGGTCGGCACGGTCCTCGCCTACGGCACCTTCGCCATCGGCTTCCTCGCCCGGCCCCTGGGCGGCGCCTACTTCGGGGAGCGGGGCGACACCCAGGGCCGTAAGGGCGTACTGGTGGCCACCCTGCTGATGATGGGGCTCGCCACCACGGCCATCGGACTGCTGCCGACCCATGCACAGATCGGCGTCGCCGCGCCGGTGCTCCTGACCCTGCTCCGCTTCGTCCAGGGCTTCGCCGCGGGCGGCGAGAAGACCGGAGCGCTGATCATCCTCTTCGAGAACGCACCGCCCAAGTGGCGCGGTCTGCTCACCTCACTGCCCGCGATCGGCACCGGCACCGGCACCCTCCTGTCCACCGGCGCCTTCGCGCTCACCACCGGGCTGCTGTCCGAGGACGCCTTCCTCGACTGGGGCTGGCGGATTCCCTTCCTGCTCAGCGCGGGGCTGACCTTCTTCGGCCTCTGGGTGCGCCGCTCACTGCCGGAAACCGCCGAGTTCCAGCAGGTGCAGCAGGGCCAGCAGGAAGGCCCCGCCGCCGCGACGGCGCCGCGCCCGCTGCGGCAGCGGATCGCCGAGAGCCGCTGCGTCGCCGCCTGGCGCCGCTACCCCAAGGAGATGCTCATCGTGATCGGCGCGGGCGCCGCCGAGAACGCGGGCTACTACGTCTTCGGCACCTTCTCGGTCACCTACGCCGAGGACCGCGGGATGTCGACCAGCGCACTCCTCAGCGGCATATCGCTGGTCGCGGCGGTGAAGCTGGTGACGGTGCCGGCCTTCGGCGCGCTCTCCGACCGCATCGGCCGGCGCCCGGTCTCGATCGGCGGAGCCCTGGTGCTGCTGGCCGCCGCCTGGCCGTTCTTCGCGGTGATCGACGGCGGCCACACCTGGGGCATCTGGCTCGCGCTCTTCATCACCCTGGGCATCGGTCAGTCCGCCGTCCTCGGCTCCCAGCCCGCCTTCTTCGCCGAACTCTTCGACACCACGGTCCGGTTCAGCGCGGTCGGCATCGCCAACAACATCGGCACCGTCCTCACCGGCGGCCTCGCCCCCCTGCTCGCGTCCGCCCTGCTGCTCTGGTTCGACCACAGCGTCACGGGCGTGGTCGTCTTCATCGCCCTGATGAGCGCGCTCACCGTGGTCACGGTGGCACTGGCCCGGGAGACGCGCGGGGCCGCCGAGCCGGCCGAGCAGACGGCCGGGCGGAAGCAGGACGTCCCGACGGCACCGTGACGCCATCGCGACCGTCCTGGCGAAGACCGCCGTCCGCACCCCGGACCTGGGCGGCACGGCCACCACGGAGGAATTCACCAACGCCCTGCTCGAACTGGTCTGACGTGCCCGGGGTGGGGCTGTCCCCAGGGCGGCCCGGGTGGCTGGCCGGACCGCACCCGCGCGGCTATGTGCGGCCCGGCGAGGACACCCCGCTCATGGACATCACCGAGATCAACTCCTCGGTCGCGGGCCCGAGCGGCAGCATGATCTCCAGCGGCACCGATCGCAACCGGTTCCTGGCCGCCCTCGTACGCGGCAGGCTGCTGCGCCCGGCCCAACTGCGGCAGATGATGAACACCCGCCCGACCGGCAACCCGGACGGCCGGGCGTACGGCCTCGGCCTGGAGAGCAGGCCCCTGCCCTGCGGGGCCTCTCCGCAGGGCACACCGGCGACGTGCTCGGGTACGAGACGATGGGCGGCGCCACGGTCGAGGGCAGGCAGGCGAGGTCATGGTGAACGTCGACCCGGGCGGTTCGGACCCACAGGACGACGACATGCGGGCCGCCGTCCGGACGGCACTCTGCGGAAGCCGGTAGCTCAGGACGCCGTACCGACGTGCCCCGGCCGCACTGACGACGGGGCTCCCCTTGCCCGGGCGCGTTGGCGCCACGTGCTCGGGGAGCCCCGTCGGTGTCACCAGGCAGAGCGCCTCAGATCAGGATGATCAGGACTGGGGACGGCTGCCGTGGTTGGCTCCGTTCTTACGACGGGCCTTCTTCTTGCGACGTCGCTTCGACGACATGTCGCCTCCTCTCCAACGGTGCTTTCGCCCTATAGGTACCGATCAGCTCGGTATCTCAAGCGGTGATCACGCGGGCGCGTACCCAGCCCCGCCCCTCGCTACGTCCCCCGCTTCCGTGAAGCACCTCACGTCACAGGCGCGCCGTGCCATCCCGAGGTGGCCCGAGCCACTGTGGAAGAGCCTGCCCTCCCCAATCCCCGACCCGGTCGAGCAGCCCACCCGGCCACTGACACCCGCACCCAACGAGCACCGAAGAAACCATCCCCGCAGGCACGGGGAGCGGTTGGGCGGGCTGATCGTCTTGGCTGGTTTGCAGGGGCAGGAGTCCCCGCGGGTGCGGGGAGCAAACTCTGCGACCTGGATGCCTATCTCACCATAGGTGGTTCGCAACTCTCCGCAAGCGGCACCTCAGAGGCCTTGACTCCAGCCAGATCTTCCGCGGAAACAGGAGAGTTGTCAGCGCCCCGGCGTGAGTCGCTTCCCTGCCATGGGGGGCTACGCAAACGAAGCAGCTTCGCCCGCGACGCCTTCACCCTGGAGGAGCAAGGGCGGGCCGCCGTACAGTCGGCGCGCCCGGCCGGGGCGTATGCCCAGGTCAGGTGGGTGGTGGCGGACGAGTCGGCCTGTACGCCGGGTTCTGTCTCCCGGGGGCCTTGCGGACCCCGGGGAGGCGGCCATCCATCTAGGACCGGCGTTGCCGCCGGTCTCGTGCGGTCTACCCGCGGACTCGGGCGGGCAGCCCTCGATCGTCCGCGCAGAGCCGCCGTGTGGCGGCTCCTCTTGACCTTGCTCCAGGTGGGGTTTACCAAGCCGTCCGAGTCACCTCGGACGCTGGTGGTCTCTTACACCACCGTTTCACCCTTACCGGGGGCCGAAGCCCCCGGCGGTCTGTTTTCTGTGGCACTGTCCCGCGGGTCACCCCGGGTGGGCGTTACCCACCACCTTGCCGTGTGGAGCCCGGACGTTCCTCGGCGGGGCCCGAAGACCCCGACGCGACCGCCCGGCCGGCTCGTCCGCCGTGATGACCATGATACCTGGCGAGGCGGCCGGACGGCTCAGAGGAAGTCGGCCGTCTCCCATGCGAAGGAGAACGGCCCGGGCAGGTCGAGTGGCTTATCGGAGGGGACCGTGACGTGCTGCCGGTTGTCGGCGGCCTCCGGGTCGCCGACAAGTCGTTGATCTTGTTGTTCCGCCCCTCTTTGCCCGGTTCCAGGCGGTTTCCCCGATGTCCCCCCGGGCACCCGGGGGCCGTCCTGCGGACGGTTCGAGGCGGTTGCGAGGAGGGCCCATGAGCGACACGGATGTGAACAAGGTGCTCGACGCCGTGCGGGATGTCGATTTCCCCGCGGGCAAGGACGAACTACTGGACGCGGCGCGGCGCGCGGATGCCCCGGAGGGGGTCGTCAAGGCGCTGCGCGGTATTCCGCCGGAGGAGTACCAGAACCGCGAGGAGGTGGCCCGGTCCGTGCGGGTGCCCCCGGACTCGGATCTGGGGCACAGCCCCGGGCAGCGCGGGGAGCAGGCCCGGCGGGGCGGCAGACCGGGGCAGTCTCAGTATCTGCGGGACGTTCCGAAGCCCCCGGTCGAGGAGGAGCAGGAGCGGGGCCGGGAGCACTGATTCGGCCCCCGGCCCGCACCCTCCGGCCCTCGCCGGGGGGTGCTGCACTTCCGGCGCTGCGCCGGCCGGCACAGCCTGAGCAATCTCTCGGCGGGCCCGGTGCCGCTGCCGGAGGGCCTGGAGGTGGTGCCGGCCAGCGGTCCGGTCGACGGCGAGGACGGGGTCGGAGTCGGGGTCGGTGGCCGGGTCGGGGACCGGGTGCCCGCGTATACGACGGTCTGGCTGCGTTGGCGGGAGGTCGTAGGCTACGGGCGGGGTGGGCTTGGTTCTTAGGGTCCGCCCCGCGCCCTGCCGCCAACGAACCGTTCGAGGAGATCCGCCGTGCTCGTCCTGCTGCCGCCGTCCGAGGGAAAGGCCACGGGAGGCTCGCGCTCCCCGCTGGACCTGGGAGCGCTGTCGCTGCCCGAACTGGGCGAGGCGCGGGCGGAGGTCCTGGACGAGCTGGTGTCGCTGTGCTCGGGCGACGAGACGAAGGCCGCCGAGGTGCTGGGGCTGAGTGAGGGACTGCGTGGCGAGGTCGCGAAGAACGCGGCGCTGCGGGAGGCCGGGACCCGGCCCGCCGGGGAGATCTACACCGGGGTGCTGTACGACGCCCTCGGCCTGGCCACCCTCCCCACCGCCGCCCGGCGCCGGGCGGGCCGGTCGCTGCTGGTGTTCTCCGGGCTCTGGGGCGCGGTGCGGATCGGCGACCGTATCCCCTCCTACCGCTGCTCGATGGGGGTGAAGCTGCCGGGGCTCGGCGCGCTGGGCACGTACTGGCGGAACCGGACCGCGATGGCCGAGGTGATCCCGCAGGCCGCCGGGCGCGGGGGGCTGGTGCTGGACCTCAGGTCGGCGGCGTACGCGGCGGCGTGGAAGCCCAAGGGGGCGCTCGCCGAGCGTACGGCGACGGTGCGGGTGCTCCAGTCGAAGATCGTGAACCGGGTCGAGAAGCGGTCCGTCGTCAGCCACTTCAACAAGGCGACGAAGGGCCGGATGGTGCGGGACCTGCTGACCGCCGGGGTCGCGCCGAGCGGACCGGGTGAGCTGGTGGAGGCGTTGCGGGGGCTGGGGTACGTGGTCGAGGCCGCGCCGCCGGAGCGGGCGGGGCAGGCGTGGGGGCTGGATGTGGTGGTGACCGAGCTGTAGGGCCCGGGAACCGCACCGGTGGTGTTCCGAGCTGTAGGGCCCGGGAGCCGCCCGGCGGCGTTCCGAGCTGTAGTGCCGGGGAGCCACCCCGACCGCCTTCCGGGCTGCAGTACCGGCGAGCCACCCCGACGGCGTTGTGAGCTGTAGCGCCCGGGAGCCGCCCCGGCGGCGTTGGCGTTGCGGCATGCGCAACTGCCATTGCGCAGTGCGCCGCACCTGGGCAGGATGGGCGCCGTGACTAGCACCGCGCCCTCCCCCGGTTCCCCGGAATCCTCGCTGCTCGACCTCGCCCCCGTCATCCCCGTGGTCATCGTCCAGGACGCGGCCCAGGCGGTCCCGCTGGCCCGTGCGCTGGTGGCGGGCGGACTGCCGGTGATCGAGGTGACCTTCCGGACGCCCGCCGCCGCGGACGCGATCCGGGCGATCGCCGATGAGGTCCCGGACGCGATCGTCGGCGCCGGGACCGTCCTGAGCCCGGAGCAGGTGGAGACGGCCGTCGCCGCCGGCTCGCGCTTCCTGGTCACGCCCGGCTGGACGGACCGGCTGCTGGGCGCGCTGGACGCGTCCGGTCTGCCGTATCTGCCGGGGGTCTCGACCACCTCGGAGGTCGTGGCGCTGCTGGAGCGCGGGGTCGAGGAGATGAAGTTCTTCCCGGCGGAGGCGGCCGGGGGCATGCCGTATCTGAAGGCGCTCGCCTCGCCACTCCCCCAGGCCCGTTTCTGCCCGACCGGCGGTGTCAACGCCTCGAACGCCCCCGAGTACCTGGCCCTCGCCAACGTCGGCTGCGTGGGCGGCACTTGGATGCTGCCCTCGGACGCGCTGGCGGGGGGCGACTGGGGGCGCGTCGAGTCCCTGGCCCGGGAGGCGGCGGCACTGCGGGGGTGACCTTCGGGTGTGGCTCCCGGGGTGCCCCCGGGAGCCACAGCCGCTGCGGTGCCCCCGGGAGCCACAGCCGCTGCGGTCGGCGCCCCCACCGCAGATGCGCCGCGCCCCTACCGCAGATGCGCCGTCTCGTTCAGCAGCCTCAACGACGCGTTCCCGTCCGCGTAGTACGCCACCGCCGACAGCGACGCCGCCGAGAGCTCCATGCGGAACAGGGCCTCCGGCGGGGCGCCCAGGGCCAGTCGGACCAGGGTTTTGATCGGTGTGACATGGGTGACCAGCAGCACCGTACGGCCCGTGTAACGGGCGATCAGCTTGTCGCGGGAGAGCGCGACCCTGCGCGTGACCGCCGCGAAGCTCTCGCCGCCGCCGGTGGGGGCCACCTTGCTGGAGGCCAGCCATGCCTCCAGGTCGTCCGGGTAGCGCTCCTTGACCTCCGCGAAGGTCAGGCCCTCCCATGCGCCGAAGTCCGTCTCCCGCAGCCCCTCCTCGACGCGGACGTCCAGGCCCAGGCGTCGGGCCACCGCGTCGGCGGTCTCCCGGCAGCGGCGCAGCGGTGAGGTGACGATGGCCTGGATGGTGCCGCGTGCGGCGAGCGCCGCGGCCACCCGCTCGGCCTGGTGGCGGCCCACGTCGGAGAGTCCGGGGTCGGTGCCGCCGCTGCCGGAGAAGCGCTTCTCGGGGGTGAGCGGGGTCTCCCCGTGCCGGAGCAGGACGAACGTGGCGGGGGTGCCCAGATCCGCCGAGCCCCAGCCCACCGCCGGGGCGCCGGTGGCGGCGGGCTCGGCGAGGGCGTCGTCGGCGGGGGCCGCGGCCTCCGGCGCGCCCGCCGCCAGTGTGCCGCCGGGCGGCACCTTCGGCTGCCACTGCTCGCCCCGCTTGCCCGCGTCCATCGCCTCGTTGGCGAGCCGGTCCGCGTGCTTGTTCTTCTCCCGCGGGATCCACTCGTACGCCAACTGACCGGGCGGCATGATCGCCTTGGCCTCGGCTGCGAGCGGCCGCATATCGGGGTGCTTGATCTTCCAGCGGCCGGACATCTGCTCGATGACCAGCTTGGAGTCCATCCGCACCCGGACCTCGGCCTCCGGATCCAGGGCGTACGCCGCCCGCAACCCGGCGATCAGGCCCTTGTACTCGGCGACGTTGTTGGTCGCCGTGCCGATGTACTCGGCCACCTCGGCGAGCGGCTCACCGGTCTCCGCGTCGAGCACGACCGCGCCGTAACCGGCCGGCCCCGGGTTGCCCCGGGACCCGCCGTCCGCCTCGACGACGAAGCGCCGCGCCATCGCCCTACAGCCCCGACTCGGGCGTACGGATCAGGATTCGGCGGCAGTTCTCGCAGCGCAGCACCGTGTCGGGGGCCGCCGAGCGCACCTCGTTGAGCTCGGTGATGGCGAGCTCCTGGCGGCAGCCGTCACAGCTCCGCTGGTAGAGCCGGGCCGCGCCGACACCGCCCTGCTGCCCGCGCAGCTTGTCGTAGAGCTTCAGCAGATCGGCGGGGATGGTCCCGGCGATCACCTCGCGCTCCTTGGTGGCGGTCGCGATCTCGGCGTCGATCCCCTCGGCCGCCGCGTCCCGGCGCGTCTGGGCGTCGCCGATCTTGGACTGGAGGGACTCCACCCGCTCGGTCAGCTCGGCGATCCGCTCCTGGACGGACTCCCGGCGCTCCATGACCTCCAGGACGACGTCCTCCAGGTTGCCCTGGCGCTTGGCGAGGGAGACGATCTCGTGCTGGAGGTTCTCCAGATCCTTCGGCGAGGTGACGGCACCGGAGTCCAGGCGCTTCTGGTCGCGG
Organism: Streptomyces violaceusniger Tu 4113; assembly: GCF_000147815.2. Classification (NCBI taxonomy): domain Bacteria; kingdom Bacillati; phylum Actinomycetota; class Actinomycetes; order Kitasatosporales; family Streptomycetaceae; genus Streptomyces; species Streptomyces violaceusniger. Next base: position 8,441,601 of record NC_015957.1, read on the forward strand.
GCGGCGCGCTGGCGCACCTGGTCCACGTCCTGCTCCGCCTTGGTCTGCTCGCGGGTGGTGTCGCTCTCCTCGGTCTGCGCGGCGATGAGCAGGTCGCGGAGCTGGATGTGATCGGCGTTCAGCGTCTCGATCTCGGCGTGCTCGGGCAGCGTCCTGCGCTTGTGCGCGAGTTGCGACAGCCGGACGTCGAGCGCCTGGACGTCGAGGAGGCGGATCTGATCGGCGGGCGCGGCATTCAGCGTGGGGCTCCAGGGGAGTCGAGTGGAACGGAAAACGAGGTCAAACGGGTCAACGGGTCGAGGGGCGGAAACGGCGAGCGGGCGTTCGAGCGGCGCGGGGTCATGCGGAGAAGGACGGAGCGGCCGCGCGGACGGCGGGGGCCGTGGCGTGGGCCGTCCAGGGATCGGTGACGATACGGGAGACATGCGTACGCAGGCCCCAGCCGTGCCGGTCGGAGATCTCGTCCAACTGCGCCGCGGCCTGTTCGGTCCAGGGCCATTCGGTGGCCCAGTGCGCGGCGTCCACCAGGGCGAGATCGCTGTGCTCCCGTGCCTCCGAGGACGGGTGGTGGCGCAGATCGGCGGTGAGGAACGCGTCGACCCCGGCCGCGCGCACCGCGTCGAAGAGGCTGTCGCCGGAGCCGCCGCTGACGGCGACCCGGCGGATCGTACGGTCCGGGTCGCCCGCGGCGCGGATGCCCTGCGCGGTGGCGGGCAGCCGGGCGGCGGCGCGCTCGGTGAACTCCCGCAGCGTCTCGGGGCGGTCGAGCTCGCAGACCCGGCCCAGACCGCGGCGGCCCTCGGGGTCGGTGGCGTCGGGCACCAGCGGGCCGACGATCCGCAGGTCGAGCGCGCCGGCGAGGGCGTCGGAGACGCCGGGGTCGGCGGTGTCGGCGTTGGTGTGCGCCACGTGGAGGGCGATGTCGCTCTTGATCAGCGTGTGCACCACCCGGCCCTTGAAGCTGGAGGCGGCGACCGTGGTCGTCCCCCGCAGATAGAGCGGATGGTGAGTGATCAGCAGATCGGCGCCGAGGTCCACCGCCTCGTCGGCCACCTCCTGGACCGGGTCGACGGCGAACAGCACGCGGGTGACCTCGGCCTCGGGGTCACCGCACACCGTGCCGACGGCGTCCCACTGCTCCGCCCGCTCGGGCGGCCAGAGGGCGTCGAGTGCGGCGATGACGTCGTTGAGTGCGGGCACGGGGCAAGGCTACCTCCCGGATCACGGCTGAGCCCTGCCCCAGCCTTCACGCAGCGCGACGACGGTCGCCACGCGGGCTCCGCCCGGGACAACGGGCTTGGCCGACCTGGCGCGGGCGTCGGCGGAGGGCCGCCCGCACCGGCCCTCCGCCGAGCCTGCCCGGCACGTTCTGGACGTCATGCTCACCCCGCTCGACGCCGCCCGGGAGCGGGGCTCGCTCCCGGGCGGCACCGCGAGTTCCCGAGCGGACACGCTCATCCGTGGACGAGGTAGCCGCGGAGGTCGTCGAGGACCCGGTCCGCGGCGGTGACGCCGAGGCCCAGATACCAGGTCTCCTCGTCGACGTTCTCGGCCCGGCCCGCCTTGACCGCCTTCAGCTTCTTCCACAGCGGGTTGGACTGCGCCTGGTCGCGCTTGGTGGCCTTGGGGTCGCCGTAGACACCGGTGAAGATCCAGTCGGCGTCGGCGTCGCCGATCCGCTCCGGGCCGATCTCGGCGGCGAGGTCGTTGATCCGCTGGTTCTTCGGGCGCGGCAGGCCGACGTCCTCGAGGATGGTGCCGATGAAGGACGCCTTGGCGTAGAGCCGGGTGGCCTGCGGCATGAAGCGGAGCATGGTGATGGTCGGCTTGTCGGGGCCGATGTCCTCGCCGAGCTTCTTCGCCTTCCGCTCGTACGCGTCGAGTGCGCGCTGGGCGTCGGCGGTCCGGTCCAGCGCCGCGGCGTTGAGGAGGTAGTTCTCCTTCCAGGTGAAGCCGGGGCGGATGGCGAAGACGGTCGGGGCGATCTGCTTCAGCTCGTCGTAGAGCGGCTCGGCGCGCAGCTTGCTGCCGAGGATCAGATCGGGGTGGAGGGCGTTGATGGCCTCGAGGTTGAGGTTGTTGATGGTGCCGACGTTCTTCGGGTTCCCGGCGTCCTTCTTGAGGTAGTCGGGTATGGCCTGGTCGCCCTCGGAGGGGGCGTAGCCGACCGGCTTCAGCCCCAGCGAGACGACGTTGTCCAGCTCGCCGACGTCGAGCACCACGACCCGCTTCGGCTTGCTCTGAATCTCGGTCTTGCCCATCGCGTGGGTGATGGTGCGGGGGAACGCGCCGGGCCCCGCGTCCGTGCCCATCTTCGCGGTCTGCTCGGCCGCCGAGCCGAAGTCCTTGCCGCCCTGGGCGACGGACTTGCCGCCCCCGCCGTTGCGCTTGGCGCCGTCCCCGTCGTCCGACGATCCGCAGGCGGCGAGGGACAGCGCCCCGGTCAGGGCGAGGGCGAGGACGGCACTGCCGCGGACGCGCAGGGACATGACGGAGCTCCTGGGATCGCAGGGGCGCGCCGTTCTCACGGGCGCGCCAATCGCACTTAGGTGTGCCTTACTTTAATCACAGACGATCCTCCCGTCGCTTACAGCACATTCACCCCCGACCTCTCAGGCGAATCGGGCAAGAGCCACACTTACGGGTGGAGCGCACCCATTACGGCCTTCGGCAGGGAGTGCGAAAACTACGTTCAGTGGCCGGAGGTGACTGACCGATGACTGCCTGTGCCTTCGACACCGCCCTCACCGGGGGCGTCGGCGACCGGCCACGAGGGGGTTTCACCATCGCCTCGGACCGCTCGTACGGCGCGCGGCTCGCGCTCAGCGAGGAGGCGTGCTGCTGGTACCCCGAGCGCTGGACGCTGGACGGCCCGGAGCCCTACGCCGTGCCGCTGCCCGCCGCCCAGCCCGAGGAGCCGGACTGCGAACTGCTGCCCCTGGCCGACGGGCAGGTGCTCATCCACCGCCGGGTGGCCGGGCACCACGCCTTCTCGCTGCTCTACCCGGCCGGCCCCGGCACCGGCGAGCGCTCGCTCGGCGGCATCGACCGCGCCGAGGTCTCGCTGCTGCCGCCCGCACCCGGCGGCCTGTGCGCGTTCGCGCTGGGGCGCGGGCCGCGGTCCACCTCCGTCTGGCTGGTGGCCGGGGGCGGCGTCCTCGTCCCCCAGCATCTGGCCGAGGTGCCCGGCCGCTGTACGGGCGGCAGTTGGCTGGACCGTACGGGCCGGCTGCTGGCGCTCGACCGCGAACTCGACGGCCGGACGAAGACCGTGGTGGTCGATCTGCGGCGCGGCGGTGAGACCAGCCCGCTGCTGCAGATCACCGAGCGCAGCGACGACCGGCTGCTGCTCGCCGACCCCGACAGCGGTCTGCTGCTCGTACGGTCCGACGCGCCCGGGGAGGAGCGGCTGGGGTGGGGGGTGCTGGGCAGCACCCGGCCGGTGCGGTTCCCGGACTGTCTGCGGCCCGCGGGGTGGTCGGAGGCCACGCCGTTCGCGGTGCAGCCGGGGCAGGTGCTGACGCCGGAGGCGTGCGCGGTGGCCTTCCGCGTCGACGGACGGGGCGGGGCCGGACGGCCGTGGGTGGGCGTATGGCGCCCGGCCGAGCGGCGGCTACGCGAGTTCCCCGCACCGGAGGGCTGGCTTCCGGGCGCGGGTCTGTGGACCCGGGACGGCGAGCTGCGGCTGCCGTACGCGACCCCGCAAGTGCCTTGCGGGGTGGCCCGGGTGCGGCCGTCGGGGGTGCCGGGGGCGGCGGCGTCGAGGCTGTCGGGGGGTTCTTGGGTACCGGCGGCGGGCGGAGCGGGTGCGGCGTGGGTGGCGGAGGTTCCGGAGGGGTCGGGTGGGCCGAGTGGTGCGTCGGGCGGTGGCTCGGGCGGCGCCTCGGGCGGGGTGGGCGCGGCGGGTGCCGCGATCGGCACCTCGGGCGGTGCCCTGAGCGCCCCGCGCGCGGCGGAACCGTCCGGGGCGCCGGAGTCGCCGTGGCGACCGGACGACTCGACGGGGTCATGGCGAACAGACAGCGCGACGGAAACGTGGCCACCGGACAGCGCGACGGGAGCGTGGCCACGGGACGAGGCGACGGGGTCGTGGCGAACAGACAGCGCGACGGGAGCGTGGCCACGGGGCGACGCGGCGGGGTCGTGGCGAACAGACAGCGCGACGGGAGCGTGGCCACGGGGCGACGCGGCGGGGTCGTGGCGACCGGACGAGGCGACGGGAGCGCGGCGGATCGCGCGGGTGACACGGGTGTTGTCCGAGCCCTCCGGCCGGGTGGCCGAGGAGCACCCGGGGCCGGGTCCGGGTCCGGCCGGGGCGCGGGACGTACAGACACCACGGACAACGTCCCCCGCGGCCGAGATCGCGACCCGGATCACACCGTGGGCCCGGGTCGGCGGCCCCGGCGGCTCGGATCCCGCGCGAACGCCTGGGCTGACGCCGCTGCGGCCACCTGGACCGGCACCGGAGCTGAGACCGTCGAGAACGGCCGGACCGACGCCTGAGCTGAGACCCTCGCGAACGGCCGGACTGGCACCGTCGCGGACACCCGCACCCGAGCCGGTGCCGGTTCCGGTGCGGGAGCGGTCGCCGATGCCGGTGCGGGAGTCGGTGCCGGTACGGATGCCGGAGTCCGAGGGCGGATCGGGTGTCGAGCCGTGGGGCGGGACCGGTTCATGGGCCGGGGTCGAGCAGGAGATGGGGCCCGAGCCGGACTCCGATCCCGGCTCCGGTACGGGTCCCGCGCTGCGGCCCGTACCGCTGCAGCAGGCCCCGCTCGCCCGGCCCCCGGAGCCCCGGCCACCCCGCTGGGTCCGGGATCACCGCCGTGGTTAGACTCGGCCGGGGGCTGCGCGTCCCGGCGTACCGTCACGCGCGGGGCGCCCCGGGCGATGCGCATGGAAGGGTGTGCGACATCGTGGTCGGCCCCCTTCGCACAGTACAAAGCGATCTGACGGGGTGACGTACCCACCATGTCCGAAACCCACATCGACACGACCCAGGCGCGCCCGCGGGACGCCGCTGCCCAGGCCGATGGCTCTCAGGGCAAGCACCGGGGGCAGGCCGCGTCCGAGGAGTCCCAGGCACCGGCCAACGGCCGCCACCGACGTCCGAATGAGAACGCCGCCTGAGATTCTTGAGGATCTGAGCTTCTCAGGATCGTCGTGAGAACCTCAGGCTCGTCCTGACACACCTCAGGATCGTCCTGCACGGGGCGGCCTGGCCCTCCGGGGCGCGTTTCCGATCGCGGGACGGGCTGGATTTCCCGCGGAAGTCCAGCCCGTCCGGCGATCGTGGGACGCCCCCGGCCTGGGCCTCCAGGCCCCAGGACCCCGGCCCGGCCCCCACCTCGGGCCCCCGTCACCCCCGCTTGAGGCCCAGCACCTCCACCGCCGCGAAGCTCTCCGCGCCCCGCTCCGCGAAGTACGGCGTCAGCACCGCGTCCAGCTCCTCGAAGCCGAAGGCGTCCTCCTTGGCGTCCAGCTTCGCCGCCACCTTCGGCCGCTCCAGGATCGCCACCATGCCGCCGTGCACCACGAACACCTGGCCGTTCACCTTCGCCGCGGCCGGTGAGGCGAGATAGCCGACCAGCGGGGCCGCGTGTTCGGGGGCGAGGGCGTCGAGCCGGCCGTCCTCCGGAACCTCGAAGTCCGCGAAGACGTCCTCGGTCATCCGGGTGCGGGCGCGCGGACAGATGACGTTGGCCGTCACCCCGTACTTGGCGAGCGCCACCGCCGTGGAGGTGGTCAGCCCGACGATGCCGCCCTTCGCCGCCGCGTAGTTCGGCTGGCCCGGCGAACCGGCGAGGAACGCCTCCGAGGAGGTGTTGATGATCCGGCCGTGGACCGGGCCGCCGTCCGCCGCCTTGGACCGCTCGCGCCAGTGCGCGGCGGCGAAGCGGATGGTGTTGAAGTGGCCCTTGAGATGGACCCGGATCACCGAGTCCCACTCGTTCTCACTCATCGAGAAGACCATCCGGTCGCGCAGGATGCCCGCGTTGTTGACCAGGATGTCCAGCGCGCCGTAGGTGTCGATCGCGAGCTGGACCAGCTCGCCCGCCTGCGCGAAGTCGGCCACATCGCCCGCGTGGGCCGTGGCCCGGCCGCCGGCCGCGCGGATCTCCTCGGCGACCTGCTCGGCGGGGCCGGCCGATGCCTCGCCCGAGCCGTCGCGTCCGCGCTGTCCGTAGTCGTTGACGACGACATTCGCGCCCAGCCGGGCCAGTTCCAGGGCCTCGGCGCGGCCGAGGCCGCGCCCGGCGCCGGTGACGATCGCGGTCTTCCCTGCCAGCGGGCTCCCGGCCGGCGGGTTCCCGGTCAGTGGACTGCTGGTCAGTGGACTGCTGGTCGGTGGACTCCCCTCCAGGGGGCCCGTCAGATCTCGATGCATGTGCGCAGTGCCTCCCCGGTCCGCATCTGGCCGATCGCGTCGTTGATCTCGCCGAGCCGCACCCGGTGGGTGATCAGTCCTTCGAGGTCGATCCGGCCCGCCCGCCACAGGTCGATGGTGCGCCGGTAGGAGCGGAGCACATCGCCGCCGCCGTAGAGCGAGGGCAGGATGCGCTTCTCGTCGAAGAACAGCTCGAACATGTTGAACTGCAGGAAGTCGTCGAGCGCCCCGGCCCCGACCACGCACAGCGTGCCGCCGCGCCGGGTGATCTCGTAGGCCCGGCGGGCGGTGGCGGAGCGGCCCACGACCTCGAAGACGTAGTCGAAGCCCTCGCCCGCCGTGACACTGTTCTTGGCGGTGTCGAGGCCGTCCGGCGCCACCGCCTCGGTGGCCCCGAAGCGCAGCGCGGCCTCGCGCCGCGACTCCACCGGGTCGACGGCGACGATCTGCGCGGCGCCCGACGCCCTGGCCCCCTGGATGACGCTGATGCCCACCCCGCCGCAGCCGATGACCGCGACCGACGAACCGGCCTCCACCCGGGCGGTGTTGAAGACGGCCCCGAGCCCGGTGGTCACCCCGCAGCCGATGAGGGCCGCGATGTCGTACGGGACGTCGTCGGGGATCGGCACGGCACACGCGGCGGGGAGGACGATCTGCTCGGCGAAGGTGCCGGTCCCGGACATGCCGAAGAGCTCCTGCGGACTGCCGCCGGAGCGGCGGAAGTTGGGGGTTCCGGCGTTCATGAACCCGGCCAGGCACAGCTCGGTCTGACCGCGTCGGCAGGCCGGACAGTCGCCGCACGCGGGCAGCCAGCACACCAGCACCCGGTCCCCGGCGCTCAGCCCGGTCACCCCGTCGCCCACGTCGAGGACCTCGCCCGCGCCCTCGTGGCCGGGGATGAACGGCGCGGGCTGCGGCAGCACCCCGGCCATCGCGGAGAGGTCGGAGTGGCACAGCCCGGTGGCCCTCAGCCGCAGCCGGACCTTCCCGGGGCCGAAGCCCACCGCCTCGATGTCGTCGAGGACTTCGAGCTTGTCCTGTCCCGTCTCATGCAGTACGGCCGCGCGCACGACGCCTCCTTGGGGATCACACTGGGATCACGCTGGCTCAAGCCGGATCGAGCCTGTTCACGCCGGATCGAGCCCGTTCACGCTGGATCGAGCCCGCTCGAGCCGGAACGCTGCGCACGCCGGATCGGGCCCGCTCGAGCCGGATCAAACGTGGTCGACGACGGTGTCGGTGAGAACCGGCGCGTCGTCCCGCTCGACGGCGGTCGCCGTCACCTGGACGCGCCCCTCGTCCCGCCACATCCGCACGCGCAAGGTCTCGCCCGGGTAGACCACCCCGGCGAAGCGGGTGGTGTACGAGCGCACCCGGGCGACGTCCCCGTCCAGCGCCGTGTCCACGACCGCCTTGAGCACCATTCCGTACGAGCACAGCCCGTGCAGGATGGGCCTGTCGAACCCCGCGACCTCGGCGAACGCGGGATCGGCGTGAAGCGGGTTCCAGTCCCCGGAGAGCCGGTAGAGCAGCGCCTGGTCCTCGCGGATGGCCCGCTCCACGGTGTGGTCCGGCTCCCGGGCGGGCGGCTCCACGCGGTCGGAGGGGCCGCGCTCGCCGCCGAAGCCGCCCTCCCCCCGGGCGAAGATCCGGGTGTCGCAGGTCCACAGCGGGCCGTCCGCGTCGGCGACGTCGGAGCGCAGCACGATGACGGCTGCCTTGCCCTTGTCGTATACCGCGGCGACCTGCGAGGTCTGGGTGGCGTCCCCGCTGACCGGGATCGGCCGGTGGAGTTGGACGGTCTGGCCGCCGTGCAGCACGGCGGCGAGGTCGACGTCGATCCCGGGTGCGCTCATGCCCCCGGCGACCGCCATACCGCCGCCCGCGACGGTCGCGAAGCTGGGGAGCACGTGGAGCCTGCTCTCCAGGGTGTAGCGGAGCTCTTCGGGGTCGGTGGCGGGGATACCTGCGCCGATGCCCAGGTGGTAGAGCTGGATGTCCTTGTGCCCCCAGGTGAGAGCGGTGCTGCGGGGTTCGGCCGAGATGGCCTTGGCGGCATCGATGGGCATAGGGCGACAGCACTCCTTGGTCCGCTCGCTCGGCCACGGTCCGAAGACCCCGGCCCGCCCGTCCGCACCGTCGGCCGTGCCGGGGTCGTCGCTGGTCGGCCGGGTCGCGTCGCTCGCATGGATATGTAGAACGCGTTCTAGCCGATGGCACCCTGTATAGCCCAATCGCTCCGAAGGGGGAAGAGTGCTGACGGCCCATCAGACAGACATTCGGACCGCCGTCGCATGACCTTCGGATGACCGCTGTCCGGGGTGACGAAGGCCCCGGGACAAATGTCACGGCCATCCCCCGACATCCGCATCTGCCCAGCTCATAGGGGCTTCCGTAAGGTCAGACGCATGTTTGCCACCGCCGCGCATATCGAGCGCCTCAAGCCGCCGGGCCGCCGCGCCTTCCTGCCGTGGCTCTTCATGCTCTCGGGGGATGTGCAGGCGCTCTTCAAGGGGAAGACCCCCCTGCCCTGGCTCGGCGGCGCCGGGGCGGCGGCCTTCGTCGCGCTCTACGTGACCGCTGTCTACACCAGCCTGGACGAGCGCCGCCGCCACACCCGGACCCCGATTCTGGCGCTCGCCGGGCTGGCGGTGGTCACCTACGCGCTGGGTGTCGGCTACGCCGGGGACTGGCTGCTGTGCTTCCCGCTGCTGTCACTGGCCTCCGGGATCGTGCTGCGCGGGGGGAGGCGGCTGCTGGGACCGGTCATCCTCGTCCTGTCCGGCTCCGCCGGGATCATCGCCGGGATCCGCGGCGGCGCCTCGGACTCGCTCACCGTCTCGTACGGGACGATCCTGTCCGGCCTGGTGACGGCGGCCATCCTGTCGCTCTTCGAGACCGTCGCCCAGCTCCGCGCCACCCGCCAGGAGCTGGCCCGTACGGCGGTGGAGAAGGAGCGGCTGCGGTTCTCCCGCGATCTGCACGATCTGCTGGGCCACACCATGTCGGTCGTCGTGGTCAAGGCGGAGGCGGTGCGCCGGCTCGCCCCGAAGGACCTGGAGGCCGCGCTGGGGCAGGCCGCGGACATCGAGGCGGTCGGACGGCAGGCGCTCACCGAGATCCGCGAGGCCGTCAGCGGCTATCGCGAGGGCAGCCTGGCCACCGAGCTGGACCGGGCCCACTCGGCGCTGGACGCCGCCGGTATCGAGGCCGCCGTCCGCCGCTCCGGGCCGCCACTGGCCCCGCAGACCGAGGCGCTGCTGGGGTGGGTGGTCCGCGAGGGCGTCACCAATGTGGTGCGGCACAGCGGGGCGGCCCGGTGCGAGATCGAGGTCCGCGGCGGCATGGACCGGGTACGGCTGGAGATCACGGACGACGGGGGCGGCGTAGGCTCCCCTGCCACCGGTACGAGCGCGACGAGCACGGCGGGCGGCGGAGCGGCGGGCGGTGGAGCGGCAGACGGCGGAGCGGCAGACGGCGCGATCGGCGGTACGGGGCTCAAGGGCCTGGCCGAGCGCCTGTCCGCGGCGGGCGGCTCGCTGGAGTCCGGCCCCGGCGGGCGCCGTGGCTTCCGGCTCGTCGCCGAACTGCCGGTGGACATGGAGGATCCGATGGAGCCCGAGGTCAAGGAGGCCCGGACGGCGTGAACGACGCGGACGGTGTGAGCGACCCGCAGGGCGCGCAGGGTGCACAGGGCGTGAACGACGCGAAGGGCGCGAAGGGCCTGATCAAGCTCCTGCTGGCCGAGGACCAGGGGATGATGCGGGGCGCGCTCGCCCTGCTGCTCGGGCTGGAGGAGGACTTCGAGATCGTCGCGCAGCTCGGGAACGGCGACGAGATCGTGCCCCGGGCCCTGGAGACCCGGCCCGATGTGGCGCTGCTGGACATCGAACTCCCCGGCCGCAGCGGTCTGGACGCCGCCGCCGCGCTGCGCGAGGCGCTGCCGGAGTGCCAGGTGCTGATCCTCACCACCTTCGGCCGCCCCGGCTATCTGCGCCGCGCGATGGAGGCGGGCGCGGCCGGGTTCCTGGTCAAGGACGGCCCGGTCGAGGAGCTGGCCGTGGCGATCCGCCGGGTCCTGGCCGGTGAACGCGTCATCGACCCGGGCCTGGCCGCCGCCGCCCTCAGCGCGGGCCCCAACCCGCTGACCCAGCGCGAGCGCGATGTGCTCTCGGCGGCGGTGGACGGGGCGACGGTCGCGGACATCGCGGCCAAGGTCCACCTGTCCCCCGCCACCGTGCGCAACTACCTCTCCTCGGCCATCGGCAAGACCCAGACCCGCAACCGCATGGAAGCCGTCCGCGCCGCCCGCCAGAACGGCTGGCTGTGAGCGCCGCACACCGACCCCTCCCCGCCCTGCTGGGGAGGGGGTGCGGGAGGATGGGCCGGTGACTCAGTCTGCTGCCGCCGCCGCCGCGTCCGCGGTTCCCGATCGCACCGTGCTCGACGCCTTCGAGGGGGCGAAGGGGTTCATGCCGCTGGACGAGGGGCTGGCGCTGTATGCCGCGGCCGCTGAGGTTGCGGCGCCGGGGCTGCCGCTGCTCGAAGTCGGCACGTACTGCGGGCGCTCCACCATTCTGCTGGCCGACGCCGCCCGCGCGGCGGGGACGGTCGTCGTGACCGTGGACCACCACCGGGGCTCCGAGGAGCAGCAGCCGGGGTGGGAGTACCACGACCCGGAGGTGGTCGACCCCGAGGTGGGGCGGATGGACACGCTGCCCGTCTTCCGGCGCACCCTCCACCAGGCGGGCCTGGAGGACCATGTCATCGCGGTGGTCGGGCGGTCGCCGCGGGTAGCGGCGGTGTGGGGGCGGCCGGTCGGGCTGGTGTTCATCGACGGCGGGCACACCGACGAGCACGCGAGCGCCGACTACGAGGGCTGGGCGCCGCATGTCGCGGCGGGTGGGCTGCTGGTGATCCACGACGTCTTCCCGGACCCGGCCGATGGTGGCCAGGCGCCATACCGGATCTACCGTCGCGCGCTCGCCTCCGGCGCGTTCGCCGAGGTCTCCGCGACCCGCTCGCTGCGCGTACTGCGCCGCACCGCGACCGCCCCGCCTGCCTAGGCTTTCTGCGCCCGCCTCGTCGTATACCCCGCCCGAGCGCGCGACCGGGGTGCCCGGCCCGGCGGCAGTTGGCGGACGACGCCTCTCCGCCCTCGCGCCTGAGGGCGTCCGCTTCGTACGCCGCAGCTCGCCGCGCCGCCGCCCCCGGGCCCTGCTGGAAGGCCCGGCAGCCGCCGCGCCCCGGGGTGGCGCGCGACGGCACCCCGGACGGGGCGGCCCGGCCTCCCCGTCCTCGCGCCGGAGGGCATCCGTGGCGAACCCGCCCCACGCCCCGGGGAGAACCGGAAGGCGCGGCCGTCGTCGTCCCGCGCCTGAGGTACGGCGGCGGCACGACTACCATCGCCCGCGTGTCCAACGGCAGCTTTCCTCCTGAGCCCGGTCGCCGCGGCGGCACCCTCGCCATCGTTCTGGCGGCGCTGATACCCGCCTGCTTCGCCGGCTGGCTGCTGTGGAGTTCGCTGGGAGATGCGAAGGACGACGGCGCGGACGGGGTGGGCGCGCCCACGACCTCCTCGACGTCCTCTCCGTCGCCCCCGTCGTCCGGCGTGCCCGCCGTGCCCTCACCGCCGACCCCGTCCGGAAACGCGTCCGGAAAGCGGTCCGGGGGGCCGTCCGGAAAGCCCCTCGAGGGCAAGGTCGTGGTCATCGACCCCGGCCACAATCCGCACAACCGCGACCACCCCTCGCAGATAGCCCGGCTCGTGGACATCGGCACCGACGAGAAGGAGTGCGACACCACGGGCACGGCCACCAACTCCGGCTACGCCGAGGCGTCCTTCACCCTCGATGTGGCGCGCCGGGCCCGCACCCTGCTCGAAGCGCGCGGCGCCACGGTGCGGTTCACCCAGGACGGCGACCGGCCGTACGGGCCGTGTGTGGACGAGCGCGCGGAGATCGGGAACAAGGCCCACGCCGACGCCGTGGTCTCCGTGCACGCGGACGGCGCGGCCGCCGGGGAGCGCGGTTTCCATGTGATCCTGCCCAAGTCCGTACGGGGCGGGGGCGCGGACACCTCCGCCATCACCGCCCCCTCCCGCCGGCTCGGCGAGCGACTGCGCAGCCGGTTCGCGAAGGCCACCGGCAGCGAGCCCGCGCAGTACATCGGCGACGGCAGCGGGCTGAACGTACGGGGCGATCTGGGCGGGCTCAACCTCTCCACCGTCCCCAAGGTGTTCATCGAGTGCGGCAATATGCGCGACTCCCGGGACACCGCCGAACTGACCGACGCGGCCTGGCGCGAGCGGGCGGCGGACGGTGTCGCACAGGGCATTACGGACTTCTTGAACGAGTAGCGCTCCCACAACCGAACGGGAGGTCACGAGCGGGATACCGATGGGACACCCCCGGTCTCCGCAGGGCGATTCACCCGTACGATGGGGCCCACCCCCGACGCCTTCGCGCCACGCGCCTGGCGGCAGCGCTACGTTAAGACGAACCCGACAAAGGACCTCACGTTGAACATCCGCTCGCTCACTCGAGGCGACGGCGTGGTGATCGGAGCAGCGGTGCTGCTGTTCATCGCCTCCTTCCTCGACTTCTACACCATCGACTGCGGCAGCAGCAGCTTCTGCAAGGACGCCGGTGAGAACGGATGGAAGTCCGACTTCTTCCCCGTACTGCCGTCGATCTTCCTTGCCGGTGTGATCGCCGCGGTGCTCATCGTCTCCGCTCGTTTCCAGCCCGCGGGCCGCAACCTCTTCGGGCTCTCGCTCGACCAGTGGGGCACGGCGCTCGCGGTCTTCGCGGCCTGGAGCTCGCTGTGGACGATCATCGGTGGCCCGGAGGGGGTCGACAAGGGCGTCGGACAGATCCTCGGCCTGATCGGCACGCTGGCGATGGCGGCGGTCGCGCTGCTCACCCAGCGCATCCCGGCCCTGAAGGCCCCGCTGGTGAACGCCTCCGGCCCGGCCCCGGCCCCGTACGGTGCCCAGGGCCCGCAGCCGGGGTACGGCTACCCGGGCGGTGCCCAGCCCGGCGCGCCCGCGCCGTACGGCGCCCAGCCCGGTCAGCCGCAGCCGGGGCAGCCGGGGCAGCCGCAGCCCGGCCAGTCCTTCGGCGGCCAGCCGGGCCCGGCTCCGGCGCCCTCGGGCGGCGGGGACTTCGCCCCGTTCTGGTTCGCGGTGCCGGTGGCCCGCCCGCTGTACGCGGAGGACGGTTCGTCGAGCACCATCGCCGAACTGGCCCCCGGCACCTGGTACCTCGCGGTGGAGCAGCGCGGTCAGGCGCTGGTCGCCCAGACGCAGGACGGCCGTCGCGGTGTGCTGCAGGACACCACGGGGATCCAGCGCGGCTGACACCCGCCGCGCGCGTTCCGTAGACGCGCCCGCACGCGTTCCGTAGACGCGCCCGCGCGCGTCGCCTACGCGGCCATCGGCCCCTCGCCCGTAACGCTCGGGCGAGGGGCCGTTGCCATGTGCGCCCCCGGCCCGTACAGTCCGGCCGGTGCGGCTGACCTGCCGTCAGTCGCCGCTCCACCCTGTCCGGCGGAACGAGGGGGCCTCCATGCGGCTCGGTCTGGCGCTCGGCTACTGGGGCCGTGGCCCCGACCCCCGCCATCTGGAACTCGCCCAGGAGGCGGAGCGGCTGGGCTACCACTCGGTGTGGACCGCCGAGTCCTGGGGCTCGGACGCCTTCACCCCGCTCACCTGGCTCGCCGCGCACACCACCCGGATCGCGCTGGGCACGGCGGTCGCGCAGATGGCCGCCCGCACGCCCACCGCCACCGCGATGCAGGCGCTCACCCTGGACCATCTCTCCGGCGGCCGGATGATGCTGGGCCTGGGGCTGTCCGGACCGCAGGTGGTCGAGGGCTGGTACGGACGCCCGTTCCCCAAGAGCCCGCTGACGGCGACCCGTGAGTATGTCGAGGTCATCCGGCAGGTGCTGGGCCGTGCGGCGCCGGTGCGGCTCGACGGGCGCTACCACCCGCATCCGTACGCCGGTCCGGACGCCACCGGTCTCGGCAAACCGCTGAAGCCCATCGTCCATCCGCTCCGCGCCGATCTGCCGGTGCTGCTCGGGGCGGAGGGGCCGAAGAACATCGCGCAGACCGTGCGCATCGCGGACGGCTGGCTGCCGCTGTACTGGTCGCCGTCGCGGACGGAGCTCTATCAGGAGACGCTGGCCGACGCCCGGGACGGCTTCATGGTGGCGCCGATGACACAGGTGCGGGTGTGCACCGATGTGGCAGAGGGGCTGAAGCCGGTGAAGGCGATGCTCGGCTTCTACATCGGCGGTATGGGCCACGCGGCCCGCAATTTCCACGCCGATCTGATGGCCCGCTTCGGCTACGAGGCCGAGGCGCGCCGCGTGCAGGAGCTGTTCCTGGCGGGCCGGCGCGCGGAGGCGATCGACGCGGTGCCGGACGCCTTCGCCGACGAGATCTCGCTGGTCGGGCCGCGTGAACGGATCGCGGAGCGGCTGGAGTTGTGGCGCAAGGGCCCGATCACGGATCTGCTGGCGCTGGCGCCGGATCCGCAGACGCTGCGGGTGCTGGCGGAGCTGGCGGGCTGAGCGCGTCGTACGGGTGTGCGGCCACGCCGTAGTTTGGCTCTGCGGAGTCGGGCAACACGTGAGGCATGTCACGAAGTTATCGCCACGGAAGCAACCAGGCGGCGACCGTCGTGGCGGTCGTCGCGGACGTCATGGCCGTCATCCTCGGCCTCTGGATTCTGTTCGCCCTTCTCGACGCCAACCGCGCCAACGACCTCGTCACGGTGGTCCATGACGCGGCGAGCTGGCTCGCGAGCTGGTCCCATGACCTGTTCACCATGGACACGGACTGGCTCCGGACCGTCCTCAACTACGGCCTGCCGGCCGTGGTGTACCTCTTCATCGGCCATGCCATCGCCGGGCGGCTCCGGCGGGGCTAGGCACTGGTCCGGCGGGGCGCGCTGTCCGGCGGGGCTGTTCCCCTCCTCGCCCCTTCCCACAGCACCGATATGCGGGAAGGGGCGGGGAGGGGAGCAACCCGCCGGACACCCCGTAAGCGCTCCGCTGGAGGGTGCCCTGAACCGCCGTCAACCGTCTGGGGATCGCCGTAATAACGGCCGCGAAAACAACGGATATCGCTGGCCTGGGACGAGGCCGCTCAGAGTGTGGTATTCCCGCTCGTAGAACGCACATTCCGACAACGCGAGGGAAATTCCCGGTGTCGTACGGCTGAACGCGAAATGGGAATTCGAAAAGATCGGTGAAGAGGGCAGGGGAATGGCACAACCCCGCGTGGATTTTCCACGTCGAAACGGGTGATCGGAAATCAGATCCACTCCCCACGGAAGTCTTTCGTGTCCACCCTTGGCCCGCGTTCCCGCCGCGTCCGCCCGGTCGGCGTCGCCGCCTTACTGGCCGTCGCGGCCAGCACCGGACTCTTCGCCTGGAACGCCCAGGCCGCCACCTCGCCCGCGTCGTCGTCGCCGGTGTCCTCGGCCGCGTCGCCGGCCACCGTGACCGCCGCCGACGGACGGATGGCCTACACGGCGGCCGACGGCCAGACCAACAAGCTCACCATCAAGCGGGTCAGCGCGACCGACACCACGCTGACCTTCGGCGTCGACGACGTTGTCGAGATCACCGCCGGCACCGACTGCACCCACCCCACCGCCACCGACCTGACGTATGTGACCTGCACCGTGCCCGTCCCCGACCCGGACCACGGCGGCGACCAGGGCACCGTCGAACTCGGCGACGGAAATGACAGCATCAAGATCTCCGGCGGCGATGTGAGCGTCTACGGCGGGGCCGGGGACGACACCATCAACGGCGCTTCCGTCGCGGTGGGCGGCGACGGCGACGACACCATCAGCAACACCACGAACGCGAACGGCAACGCCGGCAACGACACCATCACCGACTCGTTCGCGGTGTGGGCCGGGGACGGCGACGACACCGTCATCGGCGATGACGTGGCCAACGAGATCTACGGCGGCCCCGGCGACGACTACCTCGACGGCGCCGGCAACGATGACTCGATCTACGGTGAAGAGGGCCACGACACCATCAAGGGCGGACCGGGCAACGACTACCTCTTCGGCGGCCCCGACCAGGACGACATCGACGGCGGCCCCGGCGACAACGTCATCGACCAGGACGGATCCGTCCCCGAGGGGTTCTGAGGGGTTCTGGGGGACCTGAAGAGATCTCAAGGGATCTCGGGGACCTGAGCAACAAGACGGCCCGGGGCGACGCCCCGGGCCGTTCCGCCGCCGAGCCGACGGCGCCGTTGGCCAGGACGCGAACGCTCGCCGGTGAGTCCCTACGGACGAACGCCCGGCCACGACCTAGCCGCAGCAGTCCGAGTCCAGGCCGCGCGGCAGGCCCTCGCCGCCGAAGACGGCCGTGGTCGCCTCGTCGCCGCCCAGCGCCGCCACGGCGAGCAGCAGCGACCCGGCGGTCCAGGTGGTGCGCTCCTCCGGCCAGACCGCGTCGTCCTCGAAGACGTAGCCCGTCCAGTACATCCCGTCCTCGGCCCGCAGCGGTGACTGGATCCAGCGCAGGATGTCCACCGCGTGGTCGGACTCCCCCATCGCCCAGAGCGCGAGCGCCAGTTCACAGCTCTCGCCACCGGTGACCCAGGGGTTGGGCGAGACGCAGCGCACCCCGAGCCCCGGGACCACGAAGCGGTCCCAGCCCTCCTCGATGCGTTCCTTGGCGGCGGCGCCGGTCAGGGCGCCGCCGAGGACCGGGTAGTACCAGTCCATCGAGTAGCGGTGCTTGTCGAGGAACCGCTCGGGGTGGTGGCGGATGGCGTGGCCGAGCAGCCCCGCCGACAGCTCCCAGTCGGGCTGGGGCTCCTCGCGGTGCTCCGCGATGGCCAGGGCGCAGCGCAGCGCCTGGTAGACGGAGGAGGAGCCGGTCAGCAGGGCGTCGGGGTCGATGGTGCCGTCGGCGGCGCGCCGCCAGCCGATCTGGCCGCCGCTCTGCTGCATCCCGAGGACGAACTCGACGGCGGCGAAGACGGTGGGCCAGATGCCGTCGAGGAAGGCGTCGTCGCCGGTGGAGAGGTAGTGGTGCCAGGCGCCGACCGCGACGTAGGCGCAGAAGTTGCTCTCCCGGCCGCGGTCGGTGGGGTCGGCGGCGGCCACGCCGTCCGGGGTGTCGGGGTAGGCCGCGTACCAGGAGCCGTCGGGGTTCTGGTGCCGGACCAGCCAGCGGTAGGCGGCCGTGGCGCGCTCGTGCTCGCCCGCCGCGTCCAGCGCCATCGCGGCCTCGATGTGGTCCCAGGGGTCGAGGTGGTGGCCGCGGAACCACGGTATGGCGCCGTCCGCGTGCTGGACGGCGGCGATGGACTCGACCGTGTGCAGCACCTGCTCGGGGCTGAGCACGCCGGGCAGCGCGAGCCGTTCGGTGCGGGGGCCGGGGCGCGGTCCGAGCGCCGTCACGCCTGGTCCTCACGCGGGGTGTGGGGCTTGGTCGCGTAGGCCACGAAGCTCTTGCCGACGATCGGGTTCAGCGCGCGCTCGGCGACCCGGGTGGCCAGCGGCTTCTTCATGATGTCCCACACCAGCAGCTTGTGGTACGCGCGCACCGGCAGCGGCGCCTCATCACCGTCCTTGTCGACCCCGAACGCGCACTTGAGCCACCAGTACGGGCTGTGCAGCGCGTGGGCGTGATGGGTGCCGTACGGCCGCAGCCCGGCCTCGCGCATCTTCTCCAGCAGCTCATCGGCGCGGTAGATGCGGATATGGCCGCCCTCGACCTCGTGGTAGGCGTCCGACAGCGCCCAGCAGACCTTCTCGGGGCCGTAGCGCGGCACGGTGACGGCGATCCGGCCGCCGGCCTTGAGCACCCGCACCATCTCGGCGAGCACGCCCTTGTCGTCGGGTATGTGCTCCATCACCTCGGAGATGATGACCACGTCGAAGCTGTCGTCGGGGAAGGGCAGGGCGAGGGCGTCGCCCTCCATGGCGGTGGCCGTGGCGCCCGCCGGGGCCTCACCGGCCTCCTTCATGGCGGCGAACCACTTGGCGACCTCGCGTATCTCCTCGCCGTTCTGGTCGAGCGCGACGACCTGGGCGCCGCGCCGGTAGCACTCGAAGGCGTGCCGGCCGGCGCCGCAGCCGAGGTCGAGGACGCGATCGCCGGCGGCGAGGGGGAAGCGGGAGAAATCGACGGTCAGCACGGGGATCTGCTTTCGTCCGGCGGGTTCGTGGGGCGGGAGGGGGCAGGGGGCGGGGCGGGGGCGGGGCTCAGCGGCGGGCGGCCGGCGCGGATACGCCGATGGCCCGGCGGTACTGCTCGACGGTGCCGCGGGCGGCCTGTTCCCAGGTGAAGCGGCGCAGCACCCGTTCACGGCCCGCGGCGCCGAGCCGCCGTCTGAGGTCGGCGTCGCCCAGCAGCCGGATCAGGGCCGCGGCGAGGGCGTCGGCGTCGCCGGGCGGTACGGCCAGGCAGGTCTCGCCGTCGGGTCCGGCGACCTCGGGGATCGCGCCGCCGGTGGTGGCGACCAGCGGGGTGCCGGTGGCCATGGCCTCGGCGGCGGGCAGCGAGAACCCCTCGTACAGCGAGGGCACACAGGCGATCTGGGCGCCGCGCACCAGGTCCACCAGTTCGGCGTCGCTGATGCCCTTGACGAACTCGACGGCGTCCTCGAGTCCGTGGCGCGCCATGGTGGTGGCCACCGGTCCCTCCTGCGGCCGCTTGCCGACGACGACCAGATGGGCCTCGGGGTTCTCGGCGCGGACCTTGGCGAGCGCCTCGATCAGATACACCAGGCCCTTGAGCGGCACATCCGCGCTCGATGTGGTGACGATGCGCCCGGGGGTCACGGGGACGGCGGGGTCGGGCGAGAACAGCCCGGTGTCCGCGCCGATGTGCACCACGTGGATCCGGTCCGGCCGCACCCCGAGGTCCTCCACGATCTCCCGGCAGGAGGAGCCGGAGACGGTGAGCACCGAGGGCAGCCGCCGGGCCACCCGCTTCTGCATCCGGGTGAAGCCGTACCAGCGGCGCACGGAGAACCGGCGCTTCCAGCCGTCGGCGGCCTCCAGCTCGAGCTGCCGGTCGACGGTGATGGGGTGGTGGATGGTGGTCACCAGCGGGAAGCCGAGCCGCTCCAGGCCCAGCAGCCCGTATCCCAGGGTCTGGTTGTCGTGGACGACGTCGAACTGGCCGGGGCGCGCGGCGAGATGGCGGCGGGCGCGGAGGCTGAAGGTGAGCGGCTCGGGGAAGCCGCCGGTCCACATGGTGGAGACCTCCAGGGCGTCGACCCAGTCCCGGTACTCCTCGCGCCGGGGCGTACGGAACGGGTCGGGCTGGCGGTAGAGGTCGAGGCTGGGCAGCTCGGTGAGGGTGACGCCCTCCCCGGCGTCCAGCACCGGATACGGCTGGGCGCCGATGACCTCGACGGTGTGGCCGAGCCGGGCCAGCTCCCGGGAGAGATGGCGCACATAGACGCCCTGGCCCCCGCAGAATGGATTCCCCTTGTAGCTGAGCAGGGCGATGCGCAGCGGCCGTTCGTCGGGGGCGGTGGGGGGCGCTGCTCGAAGCGGGTCGGCCCCGGTCTCCTGCGCGGCCTCTGCGGTCACTCGCGCCCCCTCCTTGGTGCAGTTCAGCGGGAGCGTATCCGCTTCCGTTTATCTAGAACAAGTTCCACTGGCGCATCCCCTGAGGAGTCACGAAGATACCTGCCCCGGGTGGCCGCTCCAGGGCCGGGGCAGGTGATCCCTACCACTCGGTAGCCAGGACGCCGGGGAGACGTTGGCAATGGGCGTGTGCACCGGGCGGGCCACCGGCCGACCCGCCCGCGAGCGCCGCGCGGCGACAGCCCGCCCCAACTGCCGCGACAGCAACCTGCCCCAACTGCGCGGACACGGGCGCTTCGGGGAGGACCCGCGCTAGCCTAGAACGAGTTCCAGTGACTCGCAGGCCCGGTCCGGTCCTGCCATCATGCACGATGTCCGCCTGCTGCCGACCCGCACACGCAACACATTCGAAGTGGGACAAATGACCGCAGAAGTCAAGCCAGCCGCCCTGCGGCTGACCGAGCGACAGGAAGCGCGCCGCCGGCGCATCCTGCACGCCAGCGCCCGGTTGGCCAGCCGAGGCGGCTTCGACGCGGTCCAGATGCGCGAGGTCGCGGAGAACTCCGGGGTGGCGCTCGGCACCCTCTACCGCTACTTCCCCTCCAAGGTCCATCTGCTGGTCGCCACGATGCAGGACCAGTTGCAGCATATGCACGAGACGCTGCGCAAGCGGCCGCCGACCGAGGAGGAGCCGGCCGCCCGCGTCGCCCAGACCCTGATGCGCGCCTTCCGCGCCCTGCAGCGCGAACCCCATCTGGCCGACGCGATGGTGCGCGCCCTCACCTTCGCCGACCGGTCGGTCAGCCCGGAGGTGGACACGGTCTCCCGGCTCACCACCGCGATCATCCTGGACGCCATGGGCCTGGACGACTCCCCGACGCCCGAGCAGCTCTCCGCGGTCCGCGTCATCGAGCACACCTGGCATTCGGCGCTGATCACCTGGCTTTCGGGGCGCGCCTCGATCGCCCAGGTCAAGATCGACATCGAGACGGTCTGCCGTCTGATCGACCTCACGGCGCCCGCCCCGGCCGGGTAGCCGGGCGGCGTACACGGCCGGGTCGTCCGACAGCCGGGCGGCGTACCGGGCCGGGTCGTCCGATAGCCGAGCGGCGTACCGTACAACAGGGGCGCATGGGCCACTTCTTGCGCCCCTTCGAGCTTCTGGACTTGGTTTGTGCGCCCTTGCGCCCCCTCTTGGCTCAAATTCCGCGTTCGCGCTCTGCCCAATCCCGGTATTCATGAACGGCGCGCGACAGAGCGACAACGGCGCGCGACGAGAGAACGCATCGTGGGGGGTGGAGAAGTTCGTGATCAGGTTACTTCTGGTACACGAGTCAGGGCTCTTGAGATCGGCCCTGGCATCGGTGATAGGGGCCGAACCAGACATCGAGGCAGCCGCGTGTGCCTGGCGTGACGCGCGTAGCAGAGCCCGTTCTTTGGAGCCGCAGGTGTGCGTGGTGGACACGGACAGCCCAGCGGCCGACAAGGCGGCACGCAAGGGCGAGTGGGGGAAGTTCGTCGCCTCCGCCTCTGGGGAGGGCGGGGACTGCGGGCTTCTGGTGCTGGTCAACTCGGAGCGGCCGGGCCCACTGCGCCGCGCCCATGAGGCCCGGGCACTGGGATACGTCGACAAGGACGCCCCGCCGCAGCGGCTGATCGAGGCCATCCGGCGGGTGGCACGGAAGGAGCGCTATGTCGACGACGCGCTGGGCTACGGCTTCCTCCAGGCGGCCAAGATCCCGCTGACCGAGCGCGAGCTGGGCGTGCTGTCGCTGGCCGCCGACGGCGCCTCCATCCCGGAGATCGCCCGTACGCTCCATCTGTCCACCGGGACGATCCGCAACTACCTGGCCGCGATCACCCGGAAGACCGGGGCGCGCAACCGCGTGGACGCCATACGGATATCCCAGTGCGAGGGCTGGGTCTGACCTCTGCCGACGGCGGCTGGGGGAGCCGCTACTCGTCAGGGGGAAAGACCTGTTCACCGGTGTCCGACAGGCGCAGGGCAATTGCCTCGACCGGGCAGCCCTCGGCCGCCGCGAGCACCGCCTCGGAAGCATCGGCCTCCGGCTCGACGGGATGCGACTGCCGCGCCCCGTCGAGCCGGAAGCCGCCCGGCGCGGTGCTCACGCACATCCCCGAGCCGATGCACACGCCCCGGTCCACCTCGATCCGCCAGCGGTCCCCCATCAGTGCGTCTCCCCGTCCCAGCCCTGGGGCAGGTGGATCATCTTGTGCTCCAGATACGCGGAGAACCCCTCCGGGCCGAACTCCCGGCCCAGACCGGAGTTCTTGTAGCCGCCGAACGGCCCGAGCATGTCGAGGCTGAAGGTGTTGACCGAGTAGGTGCCGGTGCGGATGCGCCGCGCGAAGTCGATGCCGTGCCCGACGTCCGCCGTCCAGACGGAGCCGGACAGCCCGTAGTCGGAGTCATCGGCGATCCGGGCCGCCTCCTCCTCGTCCCCGTACGGCAGCAGACAGATCACCGGGCCGAAGATCTCCTCACGGGCGATCCGCATGCCGTTGCCGACATCGCCGAAGAGCGTGGGCTCCACGTACCAGCCGGTGTCCAGGGCCTTGGGACGGCCGCCGCCCGTCAGCACCTTGGCGCCCTCCCGCTGCCCCAGTGCGATGTAGTCCAGCGACCGCTTCTGCTGCCGCCGCGCCACCAGCGGCCCGACCTGGGTGGCCGGATCCAGCGGGTCGCCGACGACCAGGGCGGAGGCGGCGGCCGCGAAGCGTTCGGCGATCTCGTCGTAGTGGCTACGCGGGGCGAGGATCCGGGTCTGGGCCACACATGCCTGGCCGTTGTTCATCCAGGCGTTGGGCACGATCCCGGCGACGGCCGCCTCCAGGTCCGCGTCCGGCAGGATCACCGCGGCCGACTTGCCGCCCAACTCCAGTGTGACCCGGGTGAGATGGCGCGAGGCGACCTCCATCACCCGCTTGCCGGCCGCGACCGACCCGGTGAACGACACCTTGTCCACGCCCGGGTGGCCGACCAGATACTCGCTGATCTCGCGGTCGGCCGGAAGGATCGACAGCGCCCCCTCGGGCAGCCCCGCCTCGGCCGCGATCTCCGCCAGGATGTAGGAGTCCAGCGGCGTCTCGGGGGACGGTTTGAGGACCACCGAGCACCCCGCGAGCAGCGCGGGCGCCAGCTTCGCGGCGGCCACGAACTGCGGCACGTTCCACGGCACCACGGCCGCGACCACCCCGACCGGCTCCCGCCGCACCAGCAGCGGGCCGAGCACCCCGGCCCGCCGCTCCTCGTAGCCGAAGTCGCGGGCCACGGTGATGGCCGCGTCCCACACCATCATCGCGCCGAGCGCCTGGGCGAGGACGCTCCAGGAGTACGGGGAGCCGTTCTGCGCGCTGATGACCCGGGCGATCTCCTCATGGCGTACGGCGATGGCGTCCTTGATCCGGGTGACCACCGCGATCCGCTCGGCCACGCTCATCCGGGGCCAGGGGCCCTCGTCGAACGCCGTCCGCGCCGCCGCGACCGCCCGGTCCACATCGCCGCGCGCGGCATGTGGCACCCGGCCGATGACCTCCTCGGTGTGGGGCGAGACGACCTCGATGGTGTCCTTGCCCGCCGGGTCGGTCAGCGTGCCGCCGATGAAGAGCTGCCCGTGCTCGATGAGATCGCCCATCGTTTGCCTCCGGCCGATGACTGAGGGGTACGTCCGGCTGGCCCGCGCCCGGGGCCGCCGACAGCCGGCCCGCTCTCGGGGCCGCCGACAGCTCGCCCGATCGCGGGACCGCCACTGGCTCGCCCGATCCGGGGCCGAACAGCTCGCCCGAACCCGGGGCCGCCAATATCTGACGCTGCATCAGAACTGATACCAGTTCCAGCTATAGTGGGCAATGCTTGTGTCGAGGAGAGGGGGAGCCGATGGCGCAGGTGACGCGGGTGACCGAGCACGGCGGCGGAGTGTGGAGCATCCCGGTCCCGATCCCCGACAATCCGCTCGGCCACACCTTGGTCCACCTTCTCGACACCGACCGCGGCCCGGTCCTGATCGACACCGGCTGGGACGACCCCACGGCCTGGGACACCCTCACCGCCGGGCTCGCCGCCTGCGGCACCTCCGTCTCTGAGGTCCACGGTGTCCTCGTCACCCATCACCACCCCGACCACCACGGGCTGTCCGGCCAGGTGCGGGAGGCGTCCGGGGCGTGGATCGCGATGCACGCCGCCGACGCCCAGGTCGTCCGGCGCACCCGCGAGGCCGAGCCCTCCCGCTGGCTCGTCTACCTGGAGGAGAAGCTCAGCGCGGCCGGGGCGCCCGAGGAGCATCTGGCCCCGCTGCGCGCCGGCCGCGCGGCCGGCCGCACGGGCCTTCCCGGGCAGCGGGCCGCCCTCCCCGACCGCGAGATCGTCCCCGGTGAACTTCTCGATCTGCCCGGCCGCCGGCTGCGCGCCGTCTGGACCCCCGGCCACACCCCCGGCCATGTCTGCCTCCACCTCGAAGAGGCCCACCCGGCGGCCGGCGAGGGCATGCCCGGCCATGGCCGCCTCTTCTCCGGTGACCATCTGCTGCCCGGGATCACCCCCCATATCGGGCTCTACGAGGACCCCGACGACACGACCGTCATCGACCCCCTCGGCGACTACCTCGACTCCCTCGAACGCGTCGCCGCCCTCGCCCCGGCCGAGGTGCTCCCCGCCCATCAGTACGCCTTCACCGACGCCCCCGCCCGCGTGCGCGCGCTGCTGAACCACCACGATGAGCGGCTGACCGGACTGCGGGCCCTGCTCACCACCCCGCTCACCCCGTGGCAGCTCGCCGAATCCATGGAGTGGAACCGCCCCTGGGAGCAGATCCCCTACGGCTCCCGCAATATCGCGGTCTCGGAGGCCGAGGCGCATCTGCGGCGGCTGGTGAAGCTGGGCAGGGCGGAAGCGGTGCCGGGTAGCGATCCCGTGATGTACCAAGCGATTTGAGTGACGGATGGGGGGTGCGGGTCGCCCTGACCGGAAGCTAGCCTTACCCGCTCCGGCGCACTCACCCCCGTATCAGCAGGAGCATGCGTGACGAGCCCCACCCGCGATTCCGCCCCCACTCCAGGCCCGGATTCCGGGCCGACGCCCGGTCCGGATTCCGGCGCGACACCGGGCCCGGATTCCGCCCCGGCGGCAGGTCCGGATTCCGCCCCGATACCCGATCCGGCAGCCGGTCCGACACCGCCCCCGGGCTGCCCCGCACACTCCGGTCGGGCCCCGGCCGGAGAACGGCTGGAGTCGCTGCACGGCCCCGAGTTCGCCGCCGACCCGGCCGCCACCTACGCACGGCTGCGGGATCACGGGCATATCGCGCCCGTGGAACTGTCGCCCGGCGTCCCCGTCTCGCTCGTCACCAGCTATCAGACCGCGCTGGACATCCTGCGCAGCCCCGAGACGTTCTCCAAGGACGCGCGCCACTGGCAGGCTCTCGCCGACGGCACCATCCCCCTGGACAACCCCGTCGTACCGATGATGATGTACCGGCCGAACGCGCTGTGCAGCGACGGCGAGGCACATCACCGGCTGCGCGCGGCGATCTCCGACACCCTCGACCGGCTGGACATCCACGCGCTGCGCCGCTACGTGGAGCGCAGCGCCGACTTCCTCATCGACCTCTTCGGCCCCAAGGGCGAGGCGGACCTGCTCAAGGAGTACTCCGCCCGGCTTCCCCTGCTCGTCTTCCAACAGCTCTTCGGCTGCCCGCCCGAACTGAGCGACAAGCTCGTCAGGGCGCTCTCGGCGCTCTTCGAGATCACCGAGGACTCCGAGCAGGCCAATGTGCTCCTCGCGGAGACCCTCTTCGAGCTCATCGCCCTCAAGCGGGCCACTCCGGGTCCGGACATGACGTCCTGGCTGATCGCCCACCCCTCCGAGCTGACCGACGAAGAGCTGGTCCACCAGATCGTCGTCCTCGTCGGCGCGGGCACCCAGCCCCAGCAGAACCTCATCTGCAACGGGCTGCTGCTCCTGCTGTCCGACGAACGGTTCGCGGGCGCTCTCGCGGGCGGCACCATGCTGATCGAGGACGCGCTCAACGAGGTGCTGTGGAAGGACCCGCCGCTGGCCAACTTCTGCATCCACTACCCGCGCCATGACGTGACGGTCGACGGACACCGGCTGCCCAAGGGCGAGCCCGTCGTCATCAGCCTCGCCGCCGCCAACAACGACCCGTATCTGCTGTCGAACCGGCGCGGCAACCGGGCACATCTGGCGTGGAGCGCGGGCCCGCACACCTGCCCCGCGAAGGACCCGGCCCAGGTCATCGCCGCCGTCGCCATCGAGAAGCTCCTCGACCGGCTCCCCGATCTCGAACTGGCCGTGCCCGCTGAGGAGTTGGAGTGGCGGCCCGGCCCCTTCCACCGGGCCCTGGCCGCGCTGCCGGTGCGCTACCCGCGGACGGCCGCCAAGTCCGATGAGGCGCTGGCCGAGATGGTCGCCGCGGCGACGGCGACCGGCGCGGGAGCGGTGGGCAGCACGCCGCCGGTCGCCGGGAAGAACACCGGGCAGGCCGGGGAGACCTCGTCGCACGACGGTCCCGCCGGGACCGCGCCGTCGGCGGACGACACGGATTCCAGCGCCACGACGTCCACCGCCACGGCGCCGCAATCCGGCTCCGAGCACGAGGCCCGCCGCCGCTGGTGGAAGTCCCTGGCCCAGTGGTGGCGCCGCGGGTAGCGGAGAGCGCGCTATCCCCCGGCCCTCCGCGTCATCGGATTGCCGGGTGGTGCCCGGCCGCGTAGCGTCGCGGCGCATGACCGCGACGCTGCGCACCGCGCGCCTGCTGCTCGAGCCGTACCGGCCCGAGGACGAGGACGCCTTCGTAGCGCTGTTCCAGGACCGCCGGGTGTCCCGCTGGATGGGGGACGGGAAGCCCGCTCCGGAGGCGGAGGACCGGGCGCTGTTCGGGCGGATCTTCACCAACGTCTACGCCCGGCGGCTGTTCGACGTCTGGGCCGTCCGCGAGGACGGCCGGTACGTCGGCCACGCCGAGATCAAGCCGACCGAGGTCACCGGCGGCCACGAGATCGTCTACGCGCTGGCGCCGGAGGTGTGGGGGCGCGGTCTGGGGACGGAGCTGGCCGAGGCGGTCGTCGGCCACGGCTTCGACGCGCTCGGCCTGAGCGCGGTGCACGCCACGGTCACGGCGGCCAACGACGCGTCGCTGGCCCTGCTCACCCGGCTCGGCTTCGCGCACCGCCGCGACATCGAGGAGGACGACGGCACCACGACGCGCTGTCTCACGCTCGTCCGGCCCCCCGTCCGTGGGGGCTGAGGGCGACGGAGGGCGGCCGAGGTCGCCCGATAAGTCGGCGGATAAGCTGTCCGTAAACTTCATACGCGTCCGATCGGGGGAAGCCGGTGCGATTCCGGCGCTGACCCGCAACCGTGAGCGCGCCCCGCGGGGCGTACGAGCCGGAACACCCGGGCGGGCGCGACGACGCAGGCTCCCGCTGCCGGATAACCGGTGGCGGCACCGTCGAGGTATGCGGAGCTGAGCTGAGCCGGGTGCCGGACGTGTCGCGGAGCGTTCCGCGCGCGGATGGACGGCCGTGCGCGGCTGCGTGCGCCCGTCCACCGACCGAGAGGCACCACAGCCATGAACACTCGCCGCAGCGTGGCGGCTCTTCCCCTGCGCGCCGCCCTGGGCGCCGCCCTGTGCGCCGCTCTGTGCGGCGCTCTGGGCGCGGCCGCCGCGCCTGCCGCTGTCGCCGATGACAGCCCGGCCGGGCGTCCCGAGGGGCTCTACGGCGCCAAGGACCCGAAGTTCGACGGGGTGTGGCGGCAGTCGCTGGCGCTGCTCGCCCAGGACGCGGTGGGCGTCGCCCCGGCGAAGTCGGCCATCGACTGGCTGACCGGGCAGAGCTGCGCGGACGGCGGCTTCGCGGCGTATCGCGCGGACACCTCGAAGGCGTGCGACCCGAAGAAGGGCGAGTTCACCGACGCGACGGCGGCGGCGATCCAGGCGCTGGCATCGGTGGGCGGCCGCGCCGACACCGTGGAGAAGGGCATCGGCTGGCTGAAGAGCCACCAGAACGAGGACGGAGGCTGGGGCATGAACCCGGGCGGACCGAGCGACGCCAACTCCACCTCGGCGGCCATCGGCGCCCTCGCCGCCACGGGTCAGGACCCGGCGAAGCTGAACGCCAAGGGCGGCAAGAGCCCGTACGACGCGCTGCTCGGACTGCAGCTCGGCTGCTCGGCGAAGGCGGAGGAGCGCGGGGCGTTCGCGTACACCGCGGACAAGGGCAAGCCCGTCGCCAATGAACTGGCCACGGCGAGCGCCGCGCTGGCCGCCCAGGGCAAGGGCTTCGTCTTCGAGACGGTCGGCAAGGACCGCGGCGCCGCCCCGAAGCCGCTGCGGTGCGCGGACGGGAAAGCCAACGAGGCAGACGGGGCCGGTACGCCGAAGGACGCCGCCGAGGCCGCGCTGGCCCATCTGTTCCGTGTCATGTCCGACACCGATATGCACCTGAAGTCCGCGATGCCCGGCGCCAAGGACCAGCCCGACTTCGGCAGCACCGCCGACGCGGTGGTGGCACTCGCCGCCGGGGAGCACAGCGCGACCGCGGGCAAGCCGCTGCAGTGGCTGCAGGGCAAGGACAGCGGCGCGGCGGCCTGGGCCAAGGGCGACCCGGGCGCACTCGCCAAGCTGATCCTCGCGGCCCACGCGGCCGGCGCCAACCCGCGCGACTTCGGCGGCACGGACCTCGTACAGCAACTGAACGCCACCGGCCCGAAGCCCGAGGCGGCGGCCCCGGGCGCGGAGTCGGACGGCAAGACCGAGAAGAGCGAGAAGAAGAACGACGACGACGGGGTCGGCGGCGTCTGGTGGACCGTCGGAGTCTGCGCGATCGCGGGCGTGGGCATCGGCTTCCTCCTCAGCGGCCGAAAGAGGCGGCAGCTTTGAGCTTGCGCACGGACGTGAAGTCGCCCCCGCACACGCACACGGCCTCGGCCCCGCACACCCAGGCGGCCTCGGCCCCGCGCACCGACGCGGCTTGGGCGCGGCGCGCTCGCGCGGCTTGGGTGCGGTACGCGTACGCGGCATGGGCCCTGTGCAGCCGCCCGGCTCGGGCCCTGTACGCGGCATGGGTGCCGTGCAGGCGCGCGGCTCGGGTCCTACGCGGCCGCGTGGCCTGGGCCCCGCGCGCCTACGCGGCCTCGACCATACGCACGCACGCGGCTTCGGCCCCGCGCACCGGCGCGGGGCGGGTCCGGTGCGCCTACGCGGCCTCGACGCCACGCACGCACGCGCCCTTCGCCTCGCGCACCCGCGCCGCCCGGCTGCTGTTGCCCGTCGTCGCCCTGCTGTTGCCCGTTCTCGTCCTGTTCGCGATGTTCGGCGCGGCGCCCGCGCAGGCTGCCGACGGGTATCGCTACTGGTCGTTCTGGCAGCGGGGCGGGGGCGGCGGGGGCTGGACCTATGCCGTTCAGGGGCCCTCGTCGGCGCGGCCCGGTGATGGTGACGTGATCGGTTTCCGGTTCGCGGTCAGCGAGGACTCCGCCGACGCCACCCGGCCGCGCGGCACGGCCGGTTTCACCGCCGTCTGCGCCGACACCCCGGCCAAGGGCGGCACCAAACGGGTCGCGGTGGTCCTCGACTTCGGCACCGCCGCCGACGCGCCCGACCACCGGACGCCGCCCGCGCCCCGTACGGAGTGCGCACAGGTCGGCGAGGACGCGACCGCCGGGGAGGCGCTCGCCGCGGTCGCGAAGCCGTTGCGCTACAACTCCGCCGCGCTGCTCTGCGCCATCGCCGGATATCCGGAGTCGGGCTGCGGAGACAAGGTGACCACCTCCGGGAACGTCCACGCCGCCCCCAAGGGCGACGGCGGCGAGGCGAGCGACAGCGGCGGCGGCGGCGGCTCAGGTGGCCCCTCCGCCGAGCTGATCGGCGGGCTCGCCGCCGTGGTCCTGCTCGGCGCCGCGGCGGTGTGGCAGGCGCGCCGCCGTCGCGGATGAGCGCGCGGATGACCGCCATGCCACCGCGTGCCACTCCCGACGCCGCCGCCCGGCGTCCGCGCCGCCACCCCCGCATCGGGTTCCGCACCCGGTTCCGCACCCGGTTCCGCACCCGGCCGCGCGCCGGGGCCCCGCGCGGCAGTGCCCCGCGCAGCGGAAGCGCGCTGCACGCGGGGGCCTGGTGGCTGTGGGCGCTCGGGCTGGCCACGGCCGCGTCCCGGACCACCAACCCGCTGCTGCTGGGGCTGCTCATCGCGGTCGCGGGCTACGTGGTGGCCGTACGCCGCACGGACGCCCCGTGGGCCCGCTCGTACACCGCGTTCCTCAAGCTGGGCCTCGTGGTGCTGGCCATCCGGCTGTTCTTCGCGGTCTTCTTCGGTTCGCCGATCCCCGGGACGCAGGTGCTCTTCACGCTCCCCGAAGTCCCGCTGCCCCACTGGGCGCAGGGGGTACGCATCGGCGGCCGGGTGTCGGCCGAGGGGCTGGTGTTCGCGCTGTACGACGGGCTGCGGCTGGCCACCCTGCTGATCTGCGTCGGCGCCGCGAACGCGCTGGCCAGCCCGGCGCGGCTGCTCAAGTCGCTGCCCGGCGCGCTGTACGAGGCCGGGGTGGCGGTCGTGGTGGCGATGACCTTCGCACCGCATCTGGTGGCGGACGTCCAGCGGCTGCGCTCCGCCCGTCGGCTGCGCGGCCGCCCAGACCGCGGGGTGAAGGCGCTGCTGCAGGTCGGACTGCCGGTGCTGGAGGGCGCGTTGGAACGGTCGGTGGCCCTGGCGGCGGCGATGGACGCGCGCGGCTACGGCCGTACCGCGAAGGTCCCGCCCGCTGTCGCCCGCACCACCACCGCGCTGACGCTGGGTGGGCTGCTCGGCGTCTGCTGCGGTACGTACGGCCTGCTCGCGGCCGAGGGCGCGGGCTACGGTCTGCCACTGCTGCTCGCGGGTCTCGCCGCCGCGCTCGGCGGACTGTGGCTGGGCGGCCGCCGCTCGGTGCGCAGCCGCTACCGCCCGGACCGCTGGGGCGTCCGGGCGTGGCTGGTGGCGGGATCGGGTGCGGCGGTCGCGGCACTGATGATCCGGGCCGCCTCGTACGCCCCGGGGGCCCTCCAGCCATCCGTCGTCCCGCTCACCGCCCCGACCCTGCCACTGTGGCCTGCGGCGGCCGTACTCCTGGGCCTGCTCCCGGCCTTCGCCGCCCCGGCCCCGACACGGGCCAGCGATCCGGCCCCGCCGGACGAGGCCCCCACCGGACCGCCCCAAGCCCGGGACCGGGGACGCCCCGAACCCCTGGGCACCGGTACCCGGCCCGCAGCCGGGCGGCACCAGCGGCCCGACGACGCGGCCACGGAACCGACCCCGGACACGAGCCGCGAACCGACCCCGCCGGACGACGCCCCCACCAACCCGGCCCGAGCCCGGGACCGAACGCGACCGGACCTCCCCGGCCCCCACACCCAGCCCGCAGCCGAGCGGCACCCGCAGCCCGACGACGCGGCCACGGAACCGCCCCCAGCCACGAGCCGCGAACCGACCCCGCCGGACGACGTCCCCACCAAGCCCGCCCAAGCCCGGGACCGGCGACGCCCCAAACCCCCGTACCCCGGCACCGAGCCATACCCAGGGCCCGGCGACGCGACAGCGGATCCGCACCCGGCCCCCGAAAACCACCCCACCCCCACCGCACAAACCCCGCCCGGCGAGCGAGAGGACGAGCGAGCCGGGGCGGGGCCCGAGGAGGCCAGCCCGTGATTCGGTTCGAGCAGGTGTCGGTCCAGTACGACGGGGCGGCGCGGCCTGCCCTCTCCGGGGTGGAGCTGACCGTCCCCGAGGGGGAGCTGTGTCTGCTTGTCGGCCCGTCCGGGGTCGGTAAGTCGACACTCCTGGGTGCCGTCTCCGGTCTCGTACCGCATTTCACCGGTGGCACCCTGCGCGGCCGCGTCACCGTCGCGGGCCGGGACACCCGTACCCACAAGCCCCGTGAACTGGCCGACGTCGTCGGCACCGTGGGCCAGGACCCGCTCGCGCACTTCGTCACCGACACCGTCGAGGACGAGCTGGCCTACGGCATGGAGTCCCTCGGCATCGCGCCGGACACCATGCGCCGCCGGGTCGAGGAGACCCTCGATCTGCTGGGCCTCGCCGAGTTGCGTGACCGTCCCATCGCCACGCTCTCCGGTGGGCAGCGGCAGCGCGTGGCGATCGGCTCGGTGCTCACCACCCACCCCCGTGTCCTCGTCCTCGACGAACCGACCTCCGCGCTCGACCCGGCCGCGGCCGAGGAGGTGCTGGCGGTCCTCCAGCGGCTCGTGCACGACCTGGGCACCACCGTGCTGATGGCCGAGCACCGCCTGGAGCGGGTGGTGCAGTACGCGGACCAGATGATCCTGCTGCCCTCCCCCGGCGCCGCCCCGCTGGCCGGGCCACCGGCCGAGCTGCTGCCGCTGTCGCCCGTCCAGCCGCCCGTGGTGGCGCTGGGCGGACTCGCCGGGTGGCCGTCGCCGATGCCGCTGTCCGTACGGGACGCGCGCCGCAAGGCGGGGCCGCTGCGGGAGCGGCTGGCGTCGCTCACCCCGCGGACGGTGGCCGATCCGCCGCCGGGCGCGCCGGTGGGCGAGGTGGCGCGGCTGTCCGTGCGCCATGGCCGGGTCGAGGCGCTGCGCGGAGTGGACCTGTCGGTGCGGCCGGGCGAGACGGTGGCGCTGATGGGACGCAACGGGGCGGGCAAGTCCACGCTTCTGGCCGGCCTGGTCGGGCTGCACGAACCCACCTCGGGGTCGGTACGGGTCGGCCCGGGCCGGGTCGTACCGCATCGCACCCGCCCCGCCGAACTGCTGCGCCAGGTGGGCCTCGTACCGCAGGAGCCACGCGATCTGCTCTACGCGGACACGGTCGCCGCCGAATGCGCGGCGGCCGACCAGGACGCGGGCGCGGCGCCCGGCACCTGCCGTGAGCTGGTCGGCCGCCTGCTGCCGGAGGTGGCGGACGCCGCCCATCCCCGCGATCTGTCGGAAGGACAGCGACTCGCGCTGGCCCTGGCCGTCATCCTCACCGCCCGTCCGCCCCTGCTGCTGCTCGACGAGCCGACGCGCGGGCTCGACTACGCGGCGAAGGCGCGGCTGGTGGAGGTGGTGCGGGGGCTGGCGGCGGACGGCCATGCGATCGTTCTGGCCACCCACGATGTGGAGCTGGCGGCCGAACTCGCCCACCGCGTCGTCATCCTGGCCGAGGGCGAGGTGGTCGCGGACGGGCCTACGGCGGAGGTGGTGGTGTCCTCCCCCGCGTTCGCCCCGCAGGTGGCCAAGGTCCTGGCGCCGCTGCCGTGGCTGACGGTGCCACAGGTGCGCGAGGCACTGGAGGGAACACCGTGAGCGGGCAGCGCCCCCTGAGCGGCGAGCCACGCCGGGCCGA
Source organism: Streptomyces violaceusniger Tu 4113 (assembly GCF_000147815.2). Classification (NCBI taxonomy): domain Bacteria; kingdom Bacillati; phylum Actinomycetota; class Actinomycetes; order Kitasatosporales; family Streptomycetaceae; genus Streptomyces; species Streptomyces violaceusniger. The sequence continues at coordinate 8,474,957 of NC_015957.1, forward strand.
GGCGTACGACACCCAGCCGACCCCTGGGTACGGCACCGAGCCGACCGCCGCGTACGACACCGAGCCGACCGCCGCGTACGACACCCAGCCGACCGAGGCATACGGCACGAAGCCGACCACGGTGTACGGCGCACAACCGACCACGGCATACGGCACAGAGCCGACCGAGACGCACGGCGCCGAGCCGACCGAGACGCACAACACGAAGCCGACCGGGACGCACGACACGAAGCCGACCCCGACCTCCAACGGCCGCATCCGGGCCGTACGCCTCGGCCCCCGCTCCGTGGCGGCGCTCGCCCTCGTCTCCGCGATCGGTGTCGTCGCCTTCGGCTGGCCGCTGTTCGCACCGGGCGACTCCGGGATCACCACCCATGCCGCCGACGCGCCCTGGCTGTTCGCCGCGCTGCTTCCGCTCCTGCTGGCCGTGGTCGTGGCGACCATCGCGGACACCGGTCTGGACGCCAAGGCCATCGCGATGCTCGGGGTCCTGGCGGCGGCGGGGGCGGCTTTGCGCCCGCTGGGCGCGGGGACGGCCGGGATCGAGCCGATGTTCTTTCTGATGGTGCTGTCGGGGCGGGTGCTGGGCCCCGGTTTCGGCTTCGTCCTCGGCGCGGTGTCGATGTTCGCGTCCGCGCTGCTCACCGGTGGCGTGGGGCCGTGGATGCCGTTCCAGATGCTGGCCATGGGCTGGGTGGCGATGGGCGCGGGACTGCTGCCGGGCGCCGCCCGGCTGCGCGGCCGGGCGGAGTCGCTGCTGCTCGCCGGGTACGGGGCGGTGGCGTCCGTGGCCTACGGAACGGCCATGAACCTGCAGGGCTGGACCCTGATGCAGGGCATGGCCTCGGGGATCTCCTACGTCCCCGGCGATCCGCTCGGCGACAACCTCGCCCGCTTCGTGGCGTACTGCCTGGCCACCTCGCTGGGCTGGGATCTGCCGCGCGCCGTGGTCACGATGCTGCTCACCCTCACCCTCGGCGGCGCCATCCTCAAGGCCCTGCGCCGAGCGACCCGCCGCGCGGCCTTCGAAGCCCCGGCCACCTTCGAAGCCCCGGCCACCTTCGAGGCCCCCGCCACCCCGGAGGAACCGGCCACCCCGGAAGAACCAGCCGCCCCGGAGGAACCGGCCACGCCCAAGGCCCCGGCGGCCTCCGGGGACCCGACCACATCCAAGGCCCCGGCGGCCTCCGGGGACCCGACGCCCCCACAGCCCCACCGCCCCAGCCCTACAACCGCTGAATAATCGTCCCCGTGGCCAGCGCCCCACCCGCGCACATCGTGATCAGCGCGAATTCCTTGTCCGCGCGCTCCAGTTCATGCAGCGCCGTCGTGATCAGCCGCGCCCCCGTGGCCCCCACCGGATGCCCCAAGGCAATCGCGCCGCCGTTCACGTTCACCTTCGCCAGGTCCTGTCCGAAGACCCGTGCCCAGGACAGCACCACCGAGGCGAACGCCTCGTTGATCTCGACCAGGTCGATGTCCTTCAGCGTCATCCCGGCCTTGCCGAGCACCGCCTTCGTCGCGTCGATCGGCCCGTCCAGATGGAAGTGCGGATCGGTGCCGACCAGGGCCTGGGCCACGATGCGGGCGCGCGGGCGCAGCTTCAGTGCCCGGGCCATGCGCTTGGAGGCCCACAGCACCGCACACGCGCCGTCGGAGATCTGGGAGGAGTTGCCCGCGGTGTGCACGGCGGTCGGCATGATGGGCTTGAGTCCGCTCAGCGCCTCCATGCTGGTGTCGCGCAGCCCCTCGTCCCGGTCGACCGCCCGCCACATGCCCTCTCCGGACGTCTGCTCCTCCTCCGTCGTGGGCACCTGCACCGCGAAGGTCTCGCGCTTGAACCGTTCCTCCGCCCAGGCCCGCGCCGCCCGTTCCTGGGAGATGAGCCCGAGGGCGTCCACGTTCTCGCGGGTCAGGCCGCGGTGGCGGGCGATCCGCTCGGCCGCCTGGAACTGGTTGGGCAGATCGACGTTCCACTCCTCCGGGAACGGTTTGCCCGGTCCGTGTTTGGAGCCGCTGCCCAGCGGCACCCGCGACATGGCCTCGACCCCGCAGCCGATGCCGATGTCGATGACACCGGTGGCGATCATGTTGGCCACCATATGGTTGGCTTGCTGCGACGAGCCGCACTGGCAGTCCACGGTCGTCGCCGCGGTCTCGTACGGCAGGCCCATCGTCAGCCAGGCGGTGCGCGCGGGGTTCATCGACTGCTCCCCCGCGTGGGTGACCGTACCGCCGACGATCTGCTCGACGCAGTCGGGCTGAATGCCGGTACGGGCGAGGAGTTCGCGGTAGGTCTCGCCGAGCAGATAGGCGGGGTGGAGGTTGGCGAGCGCGCCTCCGCGCTTGCCAATGGGGGTGCGTACGGCTTCGACGATGACGGGTTCCGCGGCCATGGCTGTCTCGTCCTCTCATCGCATCCGCGGGGCTCCCGGCAGCGCCCGCGCCAGAACTAGTACGCGTTCTAGTTCTTCAGCTCAGTCTGCTGAGGCCCGGCCCGGCGGCGCAAGGGTTGTGCAGGGGTTGAGCGGACCAGGGGCGGCGCCGATCCCCCGAAACAATGGCCGCGTTCTCTCTTGCGACTTGTAGAACCCGTTACTACGTTGCGGACACTTCTGATAGGCCGTCAGATCTCCCGTCAGATCTCTGGAGTGGCCATGTCCTGTCCAGCGCTCCCCGAAGGCTTTGACCTCACCGACCCCGACCTCCATCAGCACCGCGTGCCACTCCCGGAGCTCGCCCGGCTGCGGCAGACCGCCCCGGTGTGCTGGATCCCCCAGCCCCACGGCATCGCCGGCTTCGGCGACGACGGCTACTGGGCCGTCACCCGCCATACCGACGTCAAGGAGGTCTCCACCCGGCCGGAGATCTTCTCCTCCCGCGCCAACACCGCCATCATCCGCTTCAACGAGCACATCCAGCGGGACCAGATCGACGTCCAGAAGCTGATCATGCTCAATATGGACCCGCCCGAGCACACCCGGGTCCGCCAGATCGTGCAGCGCGGCTTCACCCCGCGCGCCATCCGCGCCCTCGAGGACGCCCTGCGCGACCGCGCGGAACGCATTGTGGCAGGGGCCCGGGAGAGCGGCAGCGGGGACTTCGTCACCGATGTCGCCTGCGAACTGCCGCTGCAGGCGATCGCCGAGCTGATCGGCGTCCCCCAGCAGGACCGGTCCAAGATCTTCGACTGGTCCAACAAGATGGTCGCGTACGACGATCCGGAACTGGCCATCACCGAGGAGATCGGCGCCGAGTCGGCCATGGAGCTGATCTCGTACGCCATGAACCTCGCCGCCGACCGCAAGGCGTGCCCGGCCAAGGACATCGTCAGCCGGCTGGTGGCCGCCGAGGACGAGGGCAATCTGGGCTCGGACGAGTTCGGCTTCTTCGTGCTGCTGCTCGCCGTCGCCGGCAACGAGACCACCCGCAACGCCATCAGCCACGGAATGCACGCCTTCCTCACCCACCCCGACCAGTGGGAGCTGTTCAAGGCCGAGCGCCCCGCCACCGCCGCCGACGAGATCGTGCGCTGGGCCACCCCCGTGATGTCCTTCCAGCGCACCACCACCCAGGACACCGAACTGGGCGGACAGCGCATCGAGGCGGGCGCGCGGGTCGGTGTCTTCTACTCCTCCGCCAACAACGACCCCGAGGTCTTCGACCGCCCCGAAGGCTTCGACATCACCCGCGACCCCAACCCCCATCTGGGCTTCGGCGGTGGCGGACCGCACTTCTGCCTCGGCAAGAGCCTGGCGGAGCTGGAGATCCGGCTGATCTTCCAGGCCATCGCGGACACCCTCCCGGACATCCGGCTCGCGGGCGAGCCCCGGCGGCTGCGCTCGGCCTGGCTGAACGGGATCAAGGAGCTGAGGGTGACCTACACATGACGTGCTCCCCGGCCCGAAGTCCGGGGATTCCCCACCTAGAGCTGCGAACCCCCGCCGTCGACAGGGAACTCCGTTCCCGTCGAGAAGGTCGCGCCGAACGCCAAGTAGGCCACCGCGGCGGCCACTTCCTCGGACGACCCCAGCCGCTGCATCGGGATGGTGCTCCGGTAGGTGTCCTTCATCGTCTCGAGGACGTCGGCGGGGACGGAGCGGTCCAGGATGCCCGTGTCGATCGGACCGGGGCTCACGGCATTGACCCGCACCTTGCGCGGCAGCAGCTCGCGGGCCAGCGTGCGCGTCATCGACCGCAGGGCTGCCTTGCTCGCCGAGTAGACACTGAGCGCGTCGACGCCCAGGACGTTCACCACCGACGTGGTGAGGACCACGCCGCTGCCCTCGCGCAACAGCGGCGCCAACGCCTGCACCGTGAAGTAGGGGCCCTTGGTGTTGACGCCGAACAGCGCGTCGTACATCTCCTCCGTCGTCGAGTCGAACGGCGCGGACGCGGTGACGCCGGCGTTGACGAACAGCGCGTCCACCGCGCCGAACCGCTCCTGGACCGTGCCGGCCAGCGCCTTGATGTCCGTCAGGGACGCGGCGTCGCTGCGGACGGCGATCGCCTTGCCCCCCAATTGCTCCAGCGCGGTGTCCAGGGTGGACCGGGTGCGGCCGGTGATCAGCACGTGCGCCCCACCATCCGCGAACAACCGGGCCGCGGCCAGGCCGATACCGCTGCTTCCGCCCGTGATCACGATCTTCTTGCCGTCATAAGTGGTCATGCCCGTAAGCCAAATATCCACCGGCACCCCCTGTCCAAGACCTGTTCCGCATGCCGCCATGTCCCAGGCGTATGACGGCAGGCGACGTACGCTGGGCGAATGGACGTCGATCTGCGGCTCGTGCGCTATTTCACGGTCGTGGCGGAGTACGGCAACTTCGGCCGGGCCGCCACCAGGCTGCACCTGGCGCAGCCGTCGCTGAGCCGCCAGATCCAGCGACTGGAGGCTCAGCTCGGTGTCCGGCTTTTCGACCGCACGCCGCAGGGCAGCAGCCTCACCGACGCCGGTCGGGCGTTCCTGCCCAGGGCCCGGATACTGCTCCACGAGGCCGAGCAAGCCGCTCGCACGGCCAGAGCCGCCGTCCAGCCCCGCACCGTCACCGTCGGCTGCGCCGAAGGACTGGTCATCACCGCCTGGGTACAGGAACTGCGCCGCCGGCACCCTGACGACCAGATCCGCACCCGGCACCTCGACTGGCGGGACACCCGCGCCCTCGCCGAGGGGCGGATCGAGGCCCTCGTCGCGTACCGGCCCCTGCCCTTCCCCACGGACGGCTTCCGGGTGACAAAGCTCCATGAGGAATCGCGGGTACTTCTCACGTCGGCGAGTCATCATCTGGCGCACGAGAAAGCCGTCAGCCTGCGGGCTCTGTCGGACGAGGAACTGGTGACCTGCGTCAGCACTCCGGTTGTCTGGAGCACGCCCAAGCCGGTCGGCGACCGGCCGGCACCACCCCCGCCCGCGATCGACGACGCTTACGAGGACAAGCTGGAGCTCATCGCCACCGGCCACTGTGTCGCGATCTTCCCTGCCGGCGATCGACGCGCCGCTGTGCGCGAGGACATCGCCCTGGTGCCCGTCATCGACATCGATCCCTGCGAGGTCGTGCTCGTCACGCGCGCCGACGACCCCGACCCGCTGCTCGGATCGCTGGAAGACGCCGCACGTACATTGCTCGCCACAGCCCCCCGGACGCGGGCACACTGACCGCCATGAGCGAGATGTACGGTCCGCACGGCGCGGCGGGCGATCGGCGAAGACTCTTCGACTTCATAGCGCTGACCGCCCGCCTTCGTGACATCGAGCGCGCCAACAACGCCACCCCGGAGCGCAAGGAAAGCGTCGCGGAGCACTCCTGGCATCTGGCGATGGTGAGCTGGATACTGCACGGCGAGTTCGAACGCGAGGCCGGGCAGCGGCTCGACCTCACCAAGATGCTCAAGCTGTGCCTGATGCACGACCTCGTCGAGATGGACGCGGTGGAGCGGGGCGCCGGGGGCGGTGAGCCCCCGCGCTTCGCCGCGCTCCCCGCGCCGCTCGGCACCGAACTGCCGGCGCTGTGGCGGGAGTACGAGGAGGGCCGTACGCCCGAGGCGTGTCTGGTGCGCGGGGTGGACCGGCTCAACCCCACCCTGATGCGCTGTCTGACCGGCCAGGGCTGGGGCGATATGGCCACCGACAGCCACGCCCCCGTGGACGCGGGGGCGCTGGACGGGCTGCATCTGCCACGGGTCGCCGTGAGCGAGACGCTGCGCGCGCTGTACGAGGAGATCAGGAACGCCTCGGTGGAGGGCGGGCTGCTGCCACCCTGAGCCCCGGGCCGCTTCGCCCTGAGCCCCGCCGCCCCACCGGGCGCCCCGGAACGCCGCTACGTGAACGGCAACGCCCCTACTTGAACGGCACGTTGACGCACGCCACCCGGGCGCCGGCATCCCCGGCCTTGCCCTGCGTGGTGCCCGTCGCATGCTTGTGGATCACCACGGAACGGGCCTCACCGGACCTGAACTGCCACTTCTCCCAGGACTTGGCCCAGCCCTTGCCGGCTCCGTTGGTGGTCACATCCAGCCAGACCTCGTTGTGCGGGTTGGCGTACTTCGGATTGGTCGAGGGCTGCTTGGGATCCTTCTTGTTCTGGTAGTGCGGCCCCGATGAGTCGGGCTTGGTGCCACACGCCTTCGTATGGACATGGATTCCGTAGTGGTGGTGGGGAGCCAGGCCGCGCACGCTGATGAACACGAACGTGCCCTTGTGCATCATGTGGTGGCCATGGTCTTCCCTGCCCTCATGGTGCTCCATGCCCTTGCCGCCCACGCGCAGCTCGGCGATGAACACCGAGGCGGACGTCGGCACCAGGGACTTGTCGTACGTCACCGCACCGGCCTTGTCCGCCTGCGACGCCGGTTGGAACGTGTCGTGGACGAAGACGAAGGGGTGCGGCGGCGCGGCGGCCGCGGGGGTCGCTATGGCCATCGAAGCACCCATCGCGACCGCCGCGGTTACTGCCTTCACCAGGGACATCGTTGAACCCTCCTCGGTCGGGGTCCCCGCTCCCCGTCTCGATTCCCGGATCCCCCCGTTTCAAGCTTTTCCGCCCCTTTTCACCACGCTAGACCCGCTGGTCATGCCGCTCAACGCGAGCCTGTCCCTCTTTCGGGGGCTCGTCCGCGGCATCGGATTGATCCTTCCCGGCGGGCTCGGCGTCGTCATGCTCACCGCTGCGCTGCCGCACCAGCCCCGGCACCAGCCCTCTGGCCCGGGCGAGCGCGGTGCCCATCGACGCCGACAGCGGTGGCGCCTCCTCGCGCGGGCGCTTGCCCACACCGAGTAGCACGTACTGCAGCCCGAACCCGGCCGAGACGATGGCCGCGCCGCCGATCGCGTCCAGCACATAGTGGTTGGCGGTGCCCACGATGACCGCCGTCGTCAGCAGCGGGTACAGGAGGCCGAGCACCTTCGCCCATACGTACGGCGCCACGATCGCGATGACCACCCCGCACCACAGCGACCACCCCACATGCAGCGACGGCATGGCCGCGTACTGGTTGGACAGCTTGGTGAGCGCGCCGAAGTCCGGGTTGTTCAGGTCCTGCGGGCCGTGCGCGGTGTCCACGTACCCGAGCCCCATCAGCCGCGGCGGGGCCAGCGGGTAGAGCCAGAAGCCGACGAGGGCGAGCATCGTGGCGAAGGCCAGCGGCGTACGGGCCCAGCGGTAGGTCGCCGGGCGGCGCAGATACAGCCAGGCCAGCAGGGACAGCGGGATCAGGAAGTGGAAGGTGCTGTAGTACCAGTTCATGAAGTCTTTGAGCCATGAGGTGTCCGCCACGATGGCGTTGAACCAGTGCTCGATGTCGATGTGCAGCCAGCCCTCGAGGGTGAGCACCTGGTCTCCGTGGCCCTCGGCCACGCTGCGCTCGTCCGGGGCATGGGCGCGGATCCAGGAGTAGGCGAAGTAGCCGACCCGGATCACCATCAGCTCGAGCATCAGGTTCGGGCGGGACAGCGGCCGCTTGAGGAAGCGCAGCAGCGGCACCCAGGCGAAGCGGCTCTTGGCCGGGTCGGCGACCGGCGTCGGCTCGGGGTCGTTCCAGCGCGGCGAGGTGCGGGAGTGGAACGGCACCACACAGGCGGCGGCGAGCGCGGCGAGAAGCGGGGCATTGTAGCCGATATGGCCCAGGATCTCGATGTCGGGCAGCAGCGCGGTGCGGCTGAGCGACATCGTCAGCACCACCAGAACCGGCCACACCAGCCGGTCGGAGCCGCGCCGCCCCACCCGGCCGACCACGGCCAGCAGGATCCATAGTTGCTGGTGCTGCCAGGAGGTGGGCGAGACCGCGAGCGCGACGCTGCCGGTGATGGCGGCGGCGAGCAGCAGTTGCCCGTCCTTCGCGTAGTGCACCGCGCGCCGCAGGCCGATCACCGCGACGGCGACCGCGAGCACGGCCAGCAGCGCCAGCTCGACCGGGCCCTCGAGACCGATGCGCAGCAGCAGCCCGTGCAGCGACTGGTTGGCCAGGCTGTCGGCGGGCGCGCCGAGCCCGGCACCGCCGATGTGGTGGCCCCAGTACGTCCACGAGTCGTGCGGCATGGCCGCCCAGGCGAGCGCGGTGCACACGGCGAACGTGGCGCCCGCGAGCGTCGCGGCCCGGCGCCGTCCGATCAGCCACAGCACGACGCCGAACAGCAGCAGCGCGGGCTGCAGCGCCGCGGCCACCCCGATGAGCACACCGGCCTGCCGCCCGGAGGTTCTGGGCAGCACGGTGAGGACGACCAGGAGCACCGGGATGATGCTGGTCTGGCCGAGGGTGAAGGTGTTGCGCACCGGAAGCGAGAGCACCAGCAGGCTGATGGCCAGCGGTGCGGCGATCAGCGAGGTGCGGCGGGAGACCGGGCCGGGCAGCGACCGGGCCACGACCAGCCCGAGGATCACGACCAGCAGCAGGGTGCCGAAGGTCCAGGCGACCCCGAGGCTCTGCTCGGCGGCCCGGGTCAGGGGCTTGAGGACGAGCCCGGAGAACGGTGTGCCGGTGAAGGAGTCCCCGTCGTACAGCGACCCTCTGACATGCAGCACACCGTGTTCGCCGATCCAGGTCTCCAGATCGGTCAGCCGCTCATCGGGGGGCAGCCGCAGCACCGCCGCCGCCTGACGGAGCGCCAGCACCCCGGCCAGGAGCCACAGGGCCGCGAGCCCCATTCTGGTCCGTGACGTCCGCGCCCCGACGGCACCGGGGCCCGGCCCCCTGTCCGGGGTTCTCCCCAGTCCGCTCCGCTCCACGTTCGCCACGCCGTGCCGCTCCCCCACTCGCCCTTTTCACCTGTCCTGGATGTTTGGAGACCCTACTGAGCCCACTACTCAGACGCCGAACACCCCCACTTCACCTGACCGTCGTCCGAGGTTGTCCGAAAGATGTCAGGCTGTGGCAGGGTGCTTGCGCTCCGCGTGAGTCCGTACGGTCCGGCCCAATTTCACCAGGGCTGCGGGGTGCGCCGCGAATCGGGACCCGCGGCGCGCTGAAATGTTCCCGGCGTCACTCCGAAGCACCGCACGAACCACCGGTGGAAATGGCTCTGGCCGGCGAACCCCGCCTGGGCCGCGGCCTCTGCCGCGCTACGGCCCGCCACCAGCAGCCCGCGCGCCCGGCGCAGCCGGAGCTGCCGCTGGAAGTCGCTCGGCGCCATCCCGTAGGCGGCGCGGAACGCCCGGTAGAGCGCGAAGCGGCTGCACCCGGCGGCCTCCGCGAGCCGCGCCGCCGGGATCTCCTCCAAGTACGCCCCCTCCAGCAGCGCCCGGGCCCGCCGCGCGGCCCGCGCCTGCTCACCGCTCCCGCCCGGCAGCTCCCGGGCGCGCAGCGGCCCGGTGGCCCCGCGCCGCACCAACGCCCCGACGGCCGCTGTCAGCCGCTCGTCCCGCACCAGTGGACCGGCGCCGCCGACCAGGGCGGTGTGCAGCCGCAGCAGGGCGGGGACGAGTACGGGATCGGAGACCACCGGCCGGTCGAACAGTGGCAACGCCGCCCGGTCGGCCGCGCTGGCGGTCACATCGGCGAGGACATTCCGCATCACATCGGGACCCATATGGACGATGCGGTACTTGTAGCCGAGTTCGGCGGCCGCCTCCCCGTCATGCGGATCGTCTGGATTGAAGACCATCACCATCCCCGCCCCGCTGGTGCGCAGCGCACCCCGGCACCGGAAGCGCTGGGCGCCGATCTCGGTGACGGCGAAGGAGTAGGCGTCATGGCTGTGGGGATGGAAGCGATGGCTGAAGAAGTGGGCGTGCATGGCCTCCACGGCCCGGTCGGGATCACGCCAGTACCGGGCCCAGTCCGCAGGCCCCCGCTCCCCTTCTCCCGCCACACCCACGCCCCCATTGTGCCGCTGTGCCGGGTCGACGCCGACGCGCTGAACCTGGTCGGCCTCGCGGTCCACGGGCCGCGCGGCCAGGTGGACAAGGTGACCAAGGGCCTGAAGCTGCACGGCTGAGGGTGAGGCACCGCCGACGCGCGACATCGGCTACGGCAAGATGGGGCCATGAGCGTAGTCAAGATCAATGTGCTGTCCGTGCCGGAGGAACAGCGCGAGGTGCTGGAGAAGCGCTTCGCGTCACGCGCCGGAGCCGTGGAGGGCTCCGACGGTTTCGAGTGGTTCGAGCTGCTGCGCCCGGTCGAAGGGACCGACCAGTACCTCGTCTATACGCGCTGGCGCAGCGAGGCGGACTTCCAGGCGTGGATGGAGGGCCCCATGAAGGCGGCCCACCAACACGGCGGCGAAGACGCCCCGAAGCAGAAGCCCGCCGCGGCCGGCTCCACCCTGTGGTCCTTCGAGGTCGTCCAGCAGGCCGCGCCCAAACAAGGCTGAGACGGGCCCCTCACGAACATCGTCGGCCCCCTGGCCCAGGCCCGGGGGCCGGCGATGGCGACCTTCCCCCCAGGCCCTGAGGGCCATTGACCCCGCTGCTCGCCCCTGAAACAACGACCTGGCTCAACGGGACGCCGTCACCATGGACCACACACCGAACCACTGCTCGGCGCCGTACTCCTCGAACCGCTCCACCTCGGTGAACCCCAGCTTCGCCGCGAGGCGCATCGAGCGGTCGTTGGCGGTCTGGGTGCAGAGCACCACCGGCTCCCCGGGAAGCGCGCCGGCGAACCAGCCGAGTGCCGCCGCGCACCCCTCGGCGGCGTACCCGCGTCCCCACGCCTCCGGCAGGAACACATAACCGAGTTCGGCCTCCCCGGCATCCGGACGGACATGGCCCGGACGCTCCGCGTCGCGCCGATCGAGCGTGATCATGCCGATCATCGCTCCGTCGAGATCGACCACGAACAGGCCAGGACGCCGCCCGGGCACCTCAGGCACCGCGGCTTCGAGTTCCTCACGCGATCGAGGGCCACCCAGATAGGTGCGTACCTCCGGCGACGCGAACAGCTCGATGAACGCCGCCCGGTCCCGGGCCTCGGACTCCCGGAGCACGAGCCGTTCGGTCCCTATCGGGGCAGGTGGCCAGGCGACGGGCCCGAGTCCAGTCATGGCGGGCAACTTATCGCATGCCCGGTTGGCGGCTGGCCACTAGCGCCGATACGCATCGGGGGCACTGGCACGGCGGCCACACCGAAGTCTCCAGCGGCATCAGGGGCTCGGTGGACCTGATCACGCGCGTCGGCCCGTAGGTCTTCCCGCTGTCGCGCGACACTCGCAGCGTCATCATCGGGCGGCCCTTCACCGGGCTGCCTCGCTGTGCAGCGGGCCGTTGTGGTGCCGCTGGAGTTCGATGAGACACGTGGTCGCCCACTTTTGATCCCCGTTACGCCTTGCTTCGGCTTGCTGTCGTAACAGTGCCCCGCACACATCGCAGTCGTCGTCGGGCGTGTTCGCGGGTGGGGTGGCTGGGCTAGTGTCCGACACGTTGTCGCTCCCGTTAGCGATGGCCATGCCCCCGGGCCGGTCGCACGGTCGCGGGGGTCCTTGCGTACGCCCAAGACAACCGCGAATGCGTGGTCGCGGTTGGTGATCGCCTGGTGACTACGTGGTGACAGCCGTACCCTGGTCACCATGAACAGCGGGGAGTTCAGCCAGAGGGTCCGCGACCTGCTCCGTGACCGGGACATGAGTGTTCGGGCGGTCGCCCGCCACCTGAACTACGACCACGCCTATCTGTCCCGCGTACTCTCCGGGAAACAGCAGCCGTCGAGGCAACTCGTCACGGCACTGGACAACCTGCTCAAGACAGATGGGGAACTCGCCGAAATCGCGGTACGAGTAGCACCGCCGACAGTTTCGCCGGAAGCCGCTGAATCACCGGCCATCACTGATCGGATACTCAGCCTCAACGAGGCACGCGGAGCCGACTTCGTACAGGCCATCCGGGAGACCTCCCATCGCCTGGTCGTCCTGGACAACGAACTCAGCGGAGTATCCATCGCAGAGCCCGCAGGCCGCGCGTTCAAGGTCGTGCATCGGCGGCTCGGAGTCGGAGACTACGATCTCCAGTACGAGCGCGACATTCAGTCGGCCGCCGCAGAACTCGCCGAGATCGCCGGCTGGGCTCTTTTTGACGCGGAAAGAAACGGCGCCGCCCAACGCTTCAACCATCAGGCACTGTTCCTCGCGAATCTCTCGGGGGACCGCTCCATCGCATTACTGACGCTGCAGAACATGGCGATGCACAGTGAATGGCGTGGACGGAACCAGGAGGCGCTGTCCATCGCCCGGTCGGTGCTCAACCGTGGACGGCTGTCCCCGCGCGTCGAGGCGATGTTCCGCATCCGTGAAGCGAAGGGACTGGTCGGCACGGGACGTACGTCGGATGCCATCGAGTCGCTTCAACGCGCCCGGTCGCTCATCGAGGACGGGAACGATGTCGGCGAGCCGGACTGGGCATGGTGGGTGACCCACAGGGAAATTGACGGCCACTGGGGTCACGCACTTCAGATCGCCGGTGACGTACAGGAAGCCATCGAGCGGCTACTGCAGTCCGCACAGCCAGGGCGTGGCGTCGCGACCGGCTACGCAGGTATGTCCTCCGCACGGCTCGCACAATGCCTACTGGACGTCAATGCCTGGCGCGATGCGGAAGACATCGTCAGTTCCCTGGTCACCGCCGCACCCGGAATCTCCTCGGGGCGGACCCTCCGCCTCATCGGTCATGTCGCCGAGCAGCGCGAAAGGCTGAACGGTGCACCGACAAGCCTTACGGATACTCTTGAGCACTTGTCAGAAAAGCTCGACGAGGATCCATTCACGCTGTGATACGCGAACCCTGGGCCATGCCGAGATCGCCCCGAGGGCGGCGCTGGTGCCGCCCTCGGGGCGATCGGGTATCAGCGGCGGGTTTCGATCTTCAGGTCACCTGCGGTCACCTTGCGGATGTGGTCACTGGCGAGCATGTCGTGCGGGAAGCCGAGTTCCATCGCGCTGGCCTCGTCGAGGCGGGCCAGTTGGGCGGCGGTGAAGTCGACCTCCAAGGCGCCCAGGTTGTCCTCCAACTGCGCGGGGGTGCGGGCGCCGATGATCGGTGCTGTCACGCTCGGATTCCGCAGGGTCCAAGCCAGCCCGACCTGGGCGGGTGTGAAGCCCAGCTCCGTGGCGACCTCCTTCACGACATCGGCAATGGCAAGGTTACGTTCGGTGAGCGTGCCCAAGGCGAGGTTGAAGCTCTTGCGGGTGCCGTCGCCGGATGCGACGTTCGTCGCGGTCAGGTCGTCGCGGCTGTACTTGCCGGTGAGCACCCCGCCCGCCAGGGGTGAATACGGGAGCACACCCAGCCCCAGCTCGCGTGCCATGGGGATCAGGTCACGTTCCCCGGAACGCTCGATCAGGTTGTATTCGATCTGGAGCGCGACCAGTGGCGACCAGCCGCGCAGGTCGGCGATCGTCTGCATACGCGAAATCTGCCAGGCCGGGGCGTTGCAGATCGCCACGTACAAGATCTTGCCCTGCCGGACGAGATCGTCCATGCCGCGAAGGATCTCCTCGACCGGTGTCGTGAAATCCCACACGTGCAGGTAGAGCAGATCGATGTAGTCCGTATTGAGCTGTCGCAGACTCGCTTCCACCGAGGTGAACAGGCTCTTGCGGTGGCTGCCCGCGGAATTCGGGTCGCCGGAGCGGCGCAACGTCGTGTATTTCGTCGCCAGCACCAGGCTTTCACGGTTGTCGCGGGTGAATTCGCCCAGCATGCGCTCGGAACTGCCATTGCTGTAGGTGTTGGCGGTGTCGATGAAATTGCCGCCGCGCTCGACGTAGAGGTCGAACAGCTTGCGCGCCTCGTCCTGCTCGGCTCCCCAGCCCGACTCGGTACCGAAGGTCGCCGCGCCCAGCGCCAGCGGTGAGACCCGCAGCCCGGAGCGGCCCAGCAGCCGGTAGGTGTCGAGGGTGAGGGACATCGTGTCCTCCTGTGCTTGCTCGTGATCCGTTGTCGAGCACAAGCCTGTGACCGCCGCGAGCCGGGGATAAGGGAAGGAGTTTCCTGGGAAGGCCAGTCCCACCCTGGCTGTTGAAACGCATATGACGACCCACACCGTGGACACCACACAGGAGCTGGCCGCGTTCCTGCGGGCCCGGCGCGAGCGGCTGGACCCGCGCGAGCTCGGTCTGCCGTCGCGTCGGCAGGCCCGGCGGACCCCGGGACTGCGCCGCGAAGAGGTCGCCGAACTGGCCGGGGTCAGCGTCGACTACGTCGTGCGGCTGGAACAGGGGCGCGGGCTGCGGCCCTCGGCGGACGTGGTGGACGCGCTGGCCCGAGCGCTGCGCCTGCCCCCCGTCGAACGCGCCTACCTCTTCAACCTGGCCCAGCAGCGCCCCCGCAACGCCGACAAGCCCGCCACCACCGCGGCGCCGCCGCTGGCCCATTTGGTCACCGACTTGTCGCCGCTGCCCGCCATGCTGATGAACCACCGCTACGACATCCTGGCCTGGAACCACGAAATGACGAGGCTGCTACTGGATTTCGACACCCTGCCGCCGTCTCAGCGCAATGCGATGTGGCTGTGCCTGAGGCATCCGGAGATACGCGAGTTCTACGTCGACCGGGAACGCGTCGTACGAGAGGGGATCGCCCACCTGCGCGCCGCGTGGGCCACGCATCCGGAGGATCAGACGCTGACCGACCTCATTTCCGAATTCGTCACTCATGACGAGGAATTCGCGCGACTGTGGGCCGAGCGGGAGATTCAGGTAAACGGCCGCGGGCACAAGGTGATGCGGCATCCTGACGTCGGTGTGATCGCAGTGGATTTCGAAGTGCTGATACCGCTTCAAGATCCGGATCAGCGATTGGTGATCTTCCGCCCCGCAGATGATAAGAGCCAGTCGGCATTGGACCGGTTGTGCGCACGGTGATGTCGACCTCGGCCGTCGACGCTGCGATCGTTGCTGTGGGGCGCACACTCTCACGGAGGCGTCGATGGATCGGCATGATGACGACAGCACGCGAGCGGTCTGGAACCGGTCCCAGTCCAGCGGTTGGATGCTCGCCGTCGGCGCGATCCTGGCTCTGGGACTGATCGCCTTCGCCGTCGTCGACGAGACACATCGGTCCGTCAGCCTGGGCCTACTGCTCGCGGCGGCCGCGTTCCTCGTCACGGGGGCCATCAAGGTCACCGTTTCCCCACGCGGCGTCACGGTGGCCTCGGCTCTCCTCCCCCTCCTGCGGCAGCACATCCCGATGGACCGGATCAAGGCTGCCACGGCCCGCCGGACCCGCCCCATGGAGATCGGCGGCTGGGGCTACCGATGGAAGCCGGGCGTGCGGGCGGTCTCGCTCCGGAAGGGCGACGCGCTCTGGCTCGAACTCACCCGCGGAACCCGCTTCGTCATCACGATCGACGACGCGCAAACGGCGGCGGAACTGGTCAACCGCTACCTTCCCCCACGCCACAAGGACCATTGACCGCTCAACCGGACGGCGTGACCGCGGACCACACGCCGAACCACTGCTCGGCGCCGTACTCCTCGCACCGCCCCACCTCGGTGAACCCCAGCTTCGTCACGAGGCGCATCGAGCGGTCGTTGGCGGTCTGGGTGCTTCGGTGCACGGACTACCCGTTCCCCGGCGCCTCGGTCCGCCAGCCGAGGAGGATCGCGCGGAGCCCTTGCTCGGCGAGTCGCCGGGCGCGCTCGTTGCTGATGGTGCCGAGGGAGCCGAGCGATGCGATGCCGTACAGGGTGCCCCAGATGATTTCGCATGCCTCGTCGGGGTCGGCCAGGACCACGTCGTGGGTGTCGGACCAGGTGGTGAGCAGTTCCTTGAGGACGCCGATGGCCGGTTCCGCGGCGCGGCGGCGTTCGTCCGCGCCGACCGCGGTGCCGTTCATGACTTCGTAGAGGTGCGGATGCTCGCCGGCGAACCGGATGTACTCGGACGCGATCCGCATCATGCGCCGGTCGATACCGGACTCCTCGGCGGCCTGCCGGAACTCGGCCAGCATCAGGCGGTGGCCGTAGGCGACCAGCTCCAGTACGAGTGCGTCCTTGTTGGCGAAGTGCTGATAGACGACAGGTGCGGAGTATTCGATGTCGGTCGCGATGCGCCGGATCGTGAGCGCTGCGGCGCCGTCAGTCTCAAGGACATGCAGCGCGGCCTCGATGATCCGCTCGCGGGTGCTCGCCCGTTCACGGGCCCGTCTTGTGCTGGTGGGCATGCCCCGTCTCTTCACTCCGTCGGTGTCCTCGAACAGTATCTGCCGTCCTTGACGACGCCGTCACGGCGCAGCTATCTTAACGGCGTTAGGAAATCTAACGTCGTTAGGAAAGGGGTACTCGGCATGCTTTACCACATCAACCGGGCCACGATGAAGGCCACCGCGACGCCCGAGCAGATCGAGGCAGCGCTGGAGAGCTGGCGCGAGCAGGGCCGCTCGAATCCCGCGATCAAGTCCTTCATCGTCGGCCGCGACCACGGCGGCGACTACGAGTACAGCGCGGTGTTCGTCGTCGAGGACCTCGACGGACTCTTCGCGTATCTCACTCACCCGACCACCTACCAGACCGACCACCTCGGCCTGAACCTGGTCGAGCGACTCGAAATTTTCGACGTCAGCGACGACGACGATCCCGAGCTGGACGCGAAGATCCAGGAACTGCACCGGCGCCGCAACGAACTCGCCCCTGAGGTCGCGGGAATGCTCGCCGACGTGCCCGCCTACTCCGGCTCCGGCGTGAATGACTGACCGAGATCCAACCCCTCGTGCTGGGCGCGGCAGTGCCCCCAGGACGTCCGCCAAAGATCATCCCTATCCAGGAGACGTGCCTG
Source organism: Streptomyces violaceusniger Tu 4113 (assembly GCF_000147815.2). NCBI lineage: Bacteria > Bacillati > Actinomycetota > Actinomycetes > Kitasatosporales > Streptomycetaceae > Streptomyces > Streptomyces violaceusniger. The sequence goes on from NC_015957.1 coordinate 8,492,155, forward strand.
TCATGGCCGATCATGTTGTCATCGGCGCCGGCTCGATCGGTTCGAACGTCGCCCGCCTGCTCGCCGAGCGCGGCGAGAGCGTTCGCATCGTCACGCGCAGTGGCTCAGGCCCTGAGCACCCGCTGATCGTGCGGGTCGCCGCGGACGCCTCCGACCCGGCCCGCCTGACCGAGCTGTCCCGCGGCGCAAAGGTGATCTACCACTGTGCCAATCCGCCCTCGTACACCATGTGGGAACGCCTGTTGCCGCCGTTGCAGACGGCGGCGATCGCCGCCGCCAAGGCGAATGACGCCGTCCTGGCGCTCACCGGCAGCCTCTACGCCTACGGCCGGCAGCCCGGCGGCCGGATGAACGAGCACACCCCCATGGCCGCCACCGGGCGCAAGGGCCGCCTGCGTAAACGGATGTGGGAACAGGCCCTCGCCGCCGGTATCCGTACCGTCGAAGTCCGCGGCGCCGACTACATCGGTAAGGACGCGACAGGCATCTACTCCATTTTCATCGAGCCGGCTCTGCAGAAGGGCCGCGCTGCCTGGATCACCGGCCACCTGGACATGCCGCACACCTTCACCTTCAACGGCGACATGGCGCGGGCCCTGGTGGCGCTCGCCCAGGATGAACGCGCGTGGGGCCGGGCCTGGCACGTTCCGTCCCCGCCCGCCCTCTCCATTCGCGAGCTGGCCCGGCGTTGCACCGAGGCTGCGGGCCGGCCACCGGCCAAGCTGATCCAGATGCCGCGCTTCGTGATGCGTACAGCGGGGCTGGTCGTGCCGATCGCCCGGGAGGTGGCCGAGATGGACTACCAGTGGTACGCGCCGTTCTACATGGATGCGACGGAGACGGCTGATACCTTCGGCCTTTCCGCCACCGACCTTGACACCGTCATCCGCGACCAGGTCGGCGCGATCAGAGATTGAGGATGCCGCTTCGGCGAGAAGCTGACCGTCGTCATCGTCCTGGCACCGGAAGCCTTGGTCGCGCACACTCCAACGGGCCAGCGAATCCTGATGATGGTGAGCACCGCTGGTGACGACCGCGCCGGCCAGGCCCTCGATGGCATCGAGGTGGCCGGTCAGGCGCAGCGTGAAGGTTCCCTCGCTGTGGCGCAGGGCGTTGGTGACGCCAGTGGCCCGGGTCATGTGCCATTCGTGGCGTGGTACGGCCGGCACACTCCGCCGTCGTAGTCGGTCGCGATCTCCAGTACCTCGCGCCCGTCGGACGAGGGCAGCAGGCTGGAGCTGTAGTTGGGGCAGGAGTCGAGCTTGTCGGATTTCACGGTGACGGGGGCCGGGATCTCGCGCCAGGCGCCGTCGCCGCCCTTGCTGTTGGTCCAGATCGTGCGGCCGCTGCCCTCGGCCCTGCTGCCGTCCGCGTTGTACATCGCCTGTCCGATCAGCAGCAGCTTGCCCTGCGGATTCCCCGCCTCCGGTGCCCAGGCCAGGTTCGGCGCGTGCTTGAAGTACTTGCCGTCGGCCGTCTCGGGCCGGATGCCGAGGTTGGTGGGGTCGCCCCAGTCCCATCCGTCGGGAGAGGTGCGGTAGTGCACGACGCAGGAGAACTTGGGGTCCTGGGAGCAGATCTCGTACGTCATGACGTACGTGCCGGTCGGCAGCTTCCGTACGACCGCCATCCCGGGGCGGTCGGAGGCCGGGGTGCCGGCGACGGTGTCGTGGAGGCCGCTCCATGAAACGCCGTCCCGCGAGCGTACGGCGACGAGCTTCTGGCTGTGGCGCGGATCGGTCTCGTCGGAGTAGTGGCAGACCAGGTTCCCCTCCGCGTCGATGGAGAACTCCGGCTCCCACAGCCCCTTGGTGTCCTCGGCGGTCGCGACCGTGGACAGATGGGACCACTTCCGGCCCACGTCGGTGCTCTTGAACACCTCGATCGTCATCCGGCGGCCGGGCGCGTCCTGGCCGAAGGAGGCGGCCCACAGCAGCGTGCCGGCCGGCATGTCGCCGACCTGTTGCGGCAGCTCGTAGAGGGTCGCGCAGCACAGCCCCCGGCCGGCGGCGGACTTGGGGTCGGTCACGGTGCCCACCTGACTGAAGCCGGCTCCGCCGTCGGTGCTCTCCTGGACGGCGCCGATGCCGTTGCCGCCGTCGTGGACGACGGTCGAGGCGAGCACGCGTCCGTTGTCCTCGCCGCTGTGCTGCAAGCGGATCGCCCGGGGGTAGAGGGCCCCGCCGTCGCGCAGCGGAGTGGGGGCGGTCTTGCGCAAGGACTCCGCGTCGCCCGCCCCGCTCTTCGCGGAGGCGTCGGGGGAGCCGCTGTCCGAGGACGCGGCCTTGGTGTCACCGCTGGAGTCACCGTCCTGGCAGGCGCTCAGCCCGAACGCGGCGACGGCGGCCACCGCGACGGCGGCGACTTTACGAGCGTGATGACGTGCGGTGCGAGGTGCGGTGCGGTGGGACATGGGTCTCCCCCTCTTGTCAGCAGGTGGTCCCGCCCTTCGGGCCCTGTGACCACCATCCTCTCCGCCGTCGCTGATGATCCTCTGCTGATCGGCTAACGCCTCACTAACCCGCTCACACCAGCTCGGGCTGCGGTTCCGGTTGCAGCGCGGGTGCGGCCTTCGGTTCCCACAGCCTGGTGGTCCGTACGTAGCCGTGGATCACTGACCCCATGGCCAGCAGGAGAAGCGGTCCGAACAGCCACGGATGTCCGGCCATCTCCATCGGCAGAAAGCGATAGGACACCAGGAGCGCGGCGAAGACCGTCGTGCCGTGGGCGACCAGTTGGATCCCCGACCGGTCCCAGCCGCGTGCGAGCGCGCGCAGCGCGGTCTCGATCGTGAGGGTGAACACCACGCCCGCGATGAGATCCACGCCGTAGTGGTAGCCGAATCCCAGCGTCGCGCCGAGCGTCGCGATCAGCCAGAACGTGCCGGCGAAGCGCAGCAGACGTGGGCCCTGGCGGGAATGGATGAAGATCGCGGTGGCCCAGGCCGTGTGCAGGCTGGGCATGCAGTTGCGCGGGGTGATCTCGTCGAAGGGCATCGGGTGCGGGGGGTTGATCGGTGGCAGGGTGTTCGGCCACATGTTGGCCAGCGCCCAGTGCCCGCCGTCGGCGCCGTAGGCGAAGACCGGCCCGACCACCGGGAAGATCATGTAGACGGCCGGCCCGACGAGGCCGATGACCAGGAAGGTGCGCACCAGATGGTGGCGCGGGAAGCGGCGCTCGGCCGCCACATGACGTAGCTGGTACATCGTGACGACGACCGCGGCCACGGCAAGCTGGATGTAGACGTAGTCGAGGACATGGGCGCCGATAGGGCCGGTGGCCTTGACGATCCGGCCGACCAGCCACGAAGGGTTGCCCAGCGCGTGATCGGCGGTGGCCACGTACTGGTCGAGCACCATCGGGCGGGTCCTGGACGTGATGAGCAGCCAGGTATCGCCCGTCTTACGGCCGGCCACCAGCACCAGGCCCAGCCCGACGCCCTTGAGCAGCAGGGCACGTTCCCGGCCGGTGCGGCGGGTGAGCGCGATGACCACACAGCCCAACATCACCCACAACGCGCCGTTGCCGAAGGGGTGGCCGTCGGTCACCTTCGCGCCGACCGCCCACCGCACCAGGAAGAAGACGATGTCGATGCCGATCGCGGTGCCGACCGCGATGAACCGTTGCCGCCAGGTGAGCACCACCATCATCAAGGCCATACCGGCGTACAACAGGAAGCCCGACTTGGGGGGCAATACCACCTCTTGCACCTGATTGGTGACCGGCCCCGGCAGACCGTAGCGGCGCGCGGTGATCTCCAGCGTGATGAAGAATCCGAGGGCCACCACACTCGCCGCGGCGTACAGCAGCACCCGTGGTCGACGCCACGTGGTGAACGCGGTACTGCGGCTCATCCGGGAAATCACCCGCGATGCTATAGGTATCAATGCTTTGGCCGATTTGCTAGATGTTGGGTATTGGTCACCCTTCGTACCGGATAGCGCCGTTTTCCGGCGAAGGGCGGACGATGGGGGTTCTCGTCGTGGGGTCCGATCATGTTAACGGAGCACTGCGGGCGAGTGCCGTCGCGGCGCCGCAGCCCCCAGTCGGTCACGAGGCTCCCTCGGGGGTCGGTGTGCGTCGCCGTGAGCCGACCGCGCTCGCCCGTATTTCAACATTGCCTGAAACAAGTTCTCGTCATGAGACAGCGCTCGACCCGGGGGTAGGGTCAATACACCGACCCAGAAACACACTCGGACAGAACGAAAGAACGTGCGCGAATGATGGCATCCCCCACTGCCACCGAGAGCGACACCAAACGATCGACCACCGTGTGCGCCGGAGAGGCGAGCGGTGACCGCATACGTTTGAGCGTCTACGACATGCTCATCGGATTGGTCTACACCCCACGTACCTTTTCTTCCGCGAGACGCTCGACGGCGAAGCGCTTCGCGCCTCCCTCAGCAGAACACTGCGCAACTTCCCGATGGTTTCAGGCCGCATGAAGAAGGATCCCGACGGCCGCCTCAGCGTGCTCTGCGACGACAGCGGTGTGCGCTTCATCGAGACTTACGTATCCCAGCCCATGCCGGATCACGGGCCCCACCACACGGCGAAAAAGGGCATCAATCGCTATCTGAGTCAGATCAACCCGCTCCAGGTGGTCGACGGCGACACACCGCTATTCACGGTGAAGCTCACCCATATGAAAGGCGGCGGCTCCGTTCTCGGTGTCACCATGAACCACGCCGTGGCCGATGGATCCGCCTATATGCGGTTCATGGAGAGCTGGTCGAAGGAGCATCGAGGGCTCGGGTACCCCACACCCGGCCACGACCGCGGCATCATCGACGCCCTCGCGGCGCCGGTCGCGGATGACGCCCGGCCGGACAACGACCACTTCACGGTCACCAAGCGCGGCCGGAAGTCCGCCTATGTGGCCCGTATCCTGCTGAGCGCCGTCGCCAAGGTGACGACGATGGTGACCACCCGCTTCACCGCCGCCGAACTGGCCGCCATGAAGGACGCCGCGATGGCCGACCTCGCGGGCACGGAGCGATGGGTGTCGACCAATGACGCGCTGACCGCCCATCTGTGGAAAGTCCTCGGCGCATTGCGGGACCGCCCCGACGCGAGCGAGGAAAAGCTGGGCCTCCTCGCCGACTTCCGTGCTTTCGGCGGCGGGGCCGTACCGGACGGCTACTGGGGCAACACCGTCACCAACACCCGGCCCGGGATGACCGCGGCCGAACTGCGCTCCCGCCCTGTCGGCGAGGTCGCCACGGCGGTCCGCGCGGGCTATGCCGAGAACACGGAGGAGAAAATCCGCCAGGAAACGGCGTTCCTCCGTGCCGAATACGAGGCGGGCCGCCTCAAGCGCGTCCTGCCCACCATGACGCTCGACAAGTCCGAGAACACCATCGTGATCAACAAACTGGTCGAAACTCCCCTTCTACGACCTCGACTTCGGAGCGGGCACGCCCTTCTGGTACGACGTCCCGGCGCTTCCCACTCCCTGGACCGTACTCATAGCGCCGACTCCGGCGGACGAGCCCGGTGGCCGCGATGTGCATATGGCAGTGCCCCGCACATTGGTCCAGACCCTTCAGGAACAGTCCTGGACCGACCGGTTCCACTGTTACGCGGATTCCGGCGAGGCATCCGCGCTGACTGTCGGATCGCCCAAAGCCGGCGGGTGACAAAACCGAAAGCCGAGGAAACCGAAAGCCGAGGAAAGCGGAAGACCCTGGGCCGTGGGGGCCGAACGCCCCCACGGCCCGGATGGGCCCCGCCCTGTCCGGCCTGTCCGCCCGCCCTGTCCGGATCTCATCGGTCCCGGTCAGGGCCCCGTGCCCCGGAACGGTCGGTTCACGTAGTGTCATGGCGTGTACGGGAGTGTCAGCGACAAACCAGCGCCCGCCCGTGGCAGCGGGCAGCACATCCTCGTCGTCGACGATGAATCGAGAATCGCCGAACTGCTCTCGACCACCCTCGAGCTGGCCGGTTACCGGGTCGGCACCGCGGCCACCGGCGGAGAGGCGCTCGATCGGGTCGGACGGGAGCGGCCCGACCTGGTGATCCTCGATGTGATGCTGCCCGACCTGGACGGCTTCACGGTGTGCCGCCGCCTGGTCGCGGCCGACGAGAACCATCCGCCGGTGCTCTTCCTCACCGCCCGCGACTCGCTGGACTCGCTGGTCACCGGCCTCGGCATCGGCGGAAACGACTACGTGACCAAGCCGTTCCGGATCGCCGAGGTGCTGGCCCGGGTGCAGGCCCTGCTGCGCACCCGCACCCGGCGCCGCGAGGAGCCCCCGCCGCGCTACGCGGATCTGCTGCTGGACGATACGACCCGTCAGGCGCGGCGCGGTCGGCGGGCGCTGGAGCTGACCCCCGCCGAGTTCCGGCTGCTGCGCTATCTGCTGGTCAACGCGGGGCAGGTGCTGTCCAAGGAGCAGATCGGCGAGCATCTGTGGGTGGCGGACCACCGGCGTTACGGGGACAACGCCATCGAGAAGCTGGTCTCCCGGCTCCGCCACAAGGTCGACGAGACCGCCCCCGCCCTGATCCACACCCGCCGTGGCTTCGGCTACTGGCTCGGCCGGCTCGCCTCCCCATGAACAGGAACGAGCGCCCGTATGGATAAGCATGGATAAGCATGGATGAGCACTGCGGGGACGGCCGGCGCCATGGCGAGGACGCGTACGAGCGCCAGCAGCGGCTGGAGGTCCTGCTGCATGAGCTGCGCACCTCCTTGACCACCATCCGCGGCTGGGCCGAACTCCCGCTGCAGGGGCTCAGCGACGACCCCGAGCTGATGGTGCGCGCCCTGCGCCGGATCCAGGACGAGGCCGACCATATGCACCAGGCGGTCCAGCAGGTGTTTCCGCGTGCGGACGTCTCCTGGGTACGGCCGCTGGACGCGGAGCCGGTGGATCTGCGGGACGTGGCCGACGAGGCGGTGGCGGATCTGGGGCTGCTCGACCCCGAACGCCCCATCGCCCGCGAGAACTCCGGCCGGGCGACCCTCGTCGCCGACAACCGCATGCTGCGGCACGCCATCCGCAATCTGCTGGGCAACGCGCTGCGGCACACCCCCGCCGGGTCCCCGGTGACCGTGGCGGTGCGCGGCCCGGTGGCCGGGTCCGGTGGGCAGCCGCACGTCGAGCTGTCGGTCAGCGACCAGGGGCCGGGCATGAGCCCGCACGACATCGCCCGGCTCACCGCCCCCCGCTCCGCGGACGGCCGGATCGAGCTGGGCGGCGGCCTCGGCCTCTCCATCGTGCGGCGGGTGGTCGAGCGGCACGGCGGCGAGGTGAGCGTGCGCAGCGCACCGGACCGCGGCACCACGGTCACTGTGACCTTGCCCACAGTCAGCGTTTCGTCAGGAAACTGACCGGAGGGCGTCAGGTCCAGCGGGTTCGCTGGTCATCGTCCCCGTAACGCGAAGGTTCACGTCCCCCCTGACGCGAAGGTTCACGCTCCGCTCCCATCGGAATCCCCCCTCCCGAGGAGAGACATGACCGAGACGCTGGCAGAGACCACGGCCGAGGCGGAAGAGCCGCTTCCGGAGTTCCCGATGCCGCGGGCGACCGGCTGCCCCTTCGCCCCGCCCCCGACCGCACAGGCCCTGCACACCGAACGGCCGGTCGCCCGGGTGCGGTTGTGGGACGGCAGCGCCCCCTGGCTGGTGACCCGGTACGCCGACCAGCGCGCCCTGCTCGGCGACCCGCGGGTCAGCTCCGAGGCCACCCGGCCCGGCTTTCCGCATGCGAGCGCCGGCTTCCGCGAGAACGCCGGGCGGCGGCGCTCCTTCATCACCATGGACGACCCCGAGCACGCCCGGATCCGCCGGATGGTCACCGCACCGTTCGCCATCAAGCGGGTCGAGGCGATGCGGCCCGAGATCCAGCGGATCACCGACGATCTGATCGACTCCATGCTGGCCGGGCCGACCCCGGTCGACCTGGTGCAGGCGTTCGCGCTGCCGCTGCCGTCGCTGGTGATCTGCAAGCTGCTCGGAGTGCCGTACGCGGACCACGACTTCTTCCAGCGCAACAGCTCGCTCATGATCAACCGTAACTCCACGGCCGAGGAGGTCGTCGGTGCCAACGAGGCGCTGACCGACTATCTGGACGACCTGGTCGCCGCCAAACTCGCCGCCCCCGCCGACGACATGCTCTCCGAGCTGGCCGCCCGGGTCAGGGCCGGTGAGCTGACCCAGCGCGAGGCCGCCAACATGGGCGTGCTGCTGCTGATCGCCGGTCACGAGACCACCGCCAACATGATCGCCCTCGGCACCGCCGCCCTGCTGGAGAACCCCGACCAGCTCGCCGTCCTGCGGGAGACCGACGACCCGAAGGCGGTCGCCAGGGCCGTCGAGGAACTCCTGCGCTATCTGTCCATCGTGCACAACGGCCGGCGCCGGGTCGCACGGGAGGACATCGAGATCGGCGGCGAGACCATCCGCGCCGGGGACGGGATCATCGTCTACACCGGCACCGGCAACTGGGACGCGGAGGTCTTCCCCGAGCCCGAGCGGCTGGACATCGGCCGCGACGCCCGCCGCCACATGGCGTTCGGCTTCGGCGTCCACCAGTGCCTGGGCCAGCCGCTGGCCCGGATGGAGCTGCAGGTGGTCTACGGCACGCTCTACCGCCGTATACCCACTCTGCGACTGGCGACCGGGGTCGACCAACTACCGTTCAAAGACGACGGTTTGGTCTACGGCGTCTACGAACTGCCCGTCACCTGGGCGTCTTGAGCAGCGGAGGCAAGGAGTCACCATGCGTGTGGAAGTCGATGTTCCCAAGTGTGTGGCGTCGGGTCAGTGCGTGATGATCGCACCCGATGTGTTCGACCAGCGGGAGGAGGACGGCATCGTGATCCTGCTGGACGAGCAGCCCGCGCCCGAACTCCACGCCGATGTGCGTGAGTCCGCGGTGGTCTGCCCGGCGGCGGCGATACGGGTGGTCGAGCAGTGAAGCACGTGGTGGTGGTCGGTGGATCCGCCGCCGGTCTGGCGGCGGCGGAGACGCTGCGCCGGGAGGGGTACGAGGGCACGATCACGCTCATCGGCGATGAGCCGTACCACCCGTACGACCGGCCACCGCTGTCCAAGCAGATCCTCGGCGGGCAGTGGGAGCCCGACCGGGTGCCGCTGCGCGCGCCCGCCGATCTGGACGCGCTCGGCCTCGATCTGCGCCTCGGGGTCGCCGCGACCGGCCTCGACCTCGCGGGCCGTACGGTCGCGCTGGCCGACGGGGAGCGGGTGCCGTACGAGGGCCTGGTCATCGCCACCGGCGTCCGCCCCCGCCGACTGCCCGGCGACGGGGAAGGCGACGGCGACGGCGACGGCAACGGCAACCCCGGTGACCGTGGTGACCGTGGGAAGCGCGCGCATGTGCTGCGCACCCTGGACGACGCCCTGGCCCTGCGGGACCGGCTGGGCCCGGGGCGGCGGCTGGCGGTGGTCGGCGCCGGGTTCCTCGGCGCCGAGGCGGCCGCCGTCGCCCGGGGGCTCGGTACGGAGGTGACCCTGCTGGAACCGGTGCCGGTGCCACTGGCCCCGGCGGTCGGCGAACGGGTCGGCCGGGTGCTCGCCCAGGCCCACCACGACCACGGCGTCGATCTGCGCACCGGCGTCATGGTGGCCGAGGTGGCCGACGGCGGGGTGCGGCTGGCGGACGGCACGCTGGTCGAGGCCGATGAGGTACTGGTCGCGATCGGCTCGGTGCCCAACACCGGCTGGCTGGAGGGCAGTGGCCTCACCCTGGGCGACGGCCTGGAGTGCGATGAGTACAGCGCCGCCGCGCCGGATGTGTACGGCGCGGGGGATGTGGCCCGCTGGCACAACCCGCTGTTCGGCACGGCGATGCGGATCGAGCACCGGACCAACGCCACCGAACAGGGCATGGCCGTGGCCCGCAACCTCCTCCGCCCGGACGAGCGGCGGCCGTTCGCCCCGGTGCCGTACTTCTGGTCGGACCAGTACGACCTCCGGATCCAGGCCCACGGCCACCTGCGCGGCCACGAAGAGGTCGCGATCGTGGAGGGCGCCCTGGAGGAACGGAAGTTCCTGGCCGTCTACCGCTCCGGGGACCGGGTGGCCGGTGTACTGGCCGTCGGCATGCCCCCGAAGGCGATCCGCACCTGGCGACAGGCGGTCGCGACACGGGCCGCGTGGCGGGACGCGGTGGGAGAGCTGGTGCCGGAGGGGGCGTAGCGGGCCGTGGCCCGCGGCCCGGCTGGCGGCCGTGGCCCCGACGGCGCGGCTGCGGGCCGTGGCCCAACGGCAGGCCGTAGCCCAACGGCCCAGTGCAGGCCGTGGCGCGGCGGCCTGGCCGCAGGCCGTGGCCCTGGCGACCAGTTGCAGGCCTCGCCACTGCAGGGCGGCTACGGTCCGCGACCCGGCGGCCCGGCGGTAGGCCGTAGCACAACGGCCCAGTGCGGGCCCTGGCACGGCGGCCCGGCTGCGGGCCATAACCGCGGCGACCAGCTACAGGCCGCGCCGCTGCGGCGTGGCTGCGGGCCGTGGCTCGGCGGCCCGCTGGCAGGCCGTGGCCCGGCGGGACCCGTACCCGAGCTGGTGCCGGAGAGGGCGTAGCAACCCGTAGCTGCGGGCCGTGGCCTCCCGGCGCGGCTACGGTCCGCGACCCGGCGGCCCGGCAACAGGCCGTAACCCAACGGCCCAGTGCCGGGCCGTAGCGCGGGGGCCCGGGTGCGGGCCGTGGCCCCGGCGACCAGCTACAGGCCGCGCCGCTGCGGCGTGGCTGCGGGCCGTAGCCCGGCGGCTCCGCCGCAGCCGTGGCCCGGCGGAACCCGTGCCCGGAGAAAATGCCGGACGGGCCGCGTCGGGGCTTGCTACGGTCAGCGGCATGAAGCGCGCTGCCATCGCTGCCATCGTCGCCATGACGACGACGCCGGAGAGTGTCCCGGCGCGCTGATCGATGTTCTGATCCGAAGCCCCGGGGCGAGTGCCCCGGGGCTTCGCCGTGCGGTCACTCGCCCGATAGCCACCGACGTCCGCCACGTCGACGAGGAGACCGCGATGTCCGACCACCGCAAACTGGGCCGTGAGCTGGGCCTGTTCGACACCGACCCGCTGATCGGCGCGGGGCTGCCGTACTGGCTGCCCGACGGCGCGACCGTACGGCACACCCTGGAGGAGTACATCCGCGACGCCGAGCGGCGGGCGGGCTACCGGCATGTGTACTCGCCGGTGCTCGGCAAACGGGAGCTGTACGAGCTGTCGGGGCACTGGTCGCACTACAGCGACGACATGTTTCCCCCGATGGAGCTGGGCGCGGAGCAGGTCGTCCTGCGTCCGAGTCTGTGCCCCCACCATGCGGTCATCTACCGCTCCCGCGGCCACAGCTACCGCGAACTGCCGCTGCGGATGGCCGAGTTGGGCGGGATGTACCGTTCGGAGCTGTCGGGGGTGCTCGGCGGGCTGACCCGGGTCCGGGCCATCCAGCTCAACGACGCCCATATCTTCTGCACCCTGGACCAGGTCGCCGACGAGGCGGGGGCGGCCCTGGAGATGATCCGCCGGGCGTACGAGGCGCTCGGCATGACCCCGGCCCGCTATCGGCTCTCCCTCCCGGGCCCCGGCGGCAAGTACGTCGCCGCCCCCGAGATGTGGCGTCGTTCGACCGCCCTGCTGACCGACGTCCTGGACGGCTCCGGTCTGCCGTACGAGGCGGTGGAGGGCGAGGCCGCGTTCTACGGCCCCAAGATCGATGTACAGGTCGCCGACGGGGCGGGCCGGGAGTCCACCCTGTCCACCGTCCAGGTCGACTTCCACCAGCCCGAGCAGTTCGATCTGCACTACATCGGGCCGGACGGCGCCCGGCACCGTCCGGTCATGGTCCACCGCAGCATCATCGGCAGTGTGGAACGGGCCGTGGCCCATCTCATCGAGGAGCACGGCGGGGCCTTCCCCGCCTGGCTCGCCCCCACTCAGCTCGTGGTCCTGCCGATCTCCGAGGCCGAACTGCCGCACGCCGAGGCGCTCGTCCGGCGGTGCGTGGACCTCGGGCTGCGCGCGGAGCTCGCCGGACCGGAGCGCGGCAGCCTGGGCGCCCGGATCCGGGAGGCCCGCCTGGTGCCCTACCAGGCCGTCGTGGGCGCCAGGGAGGCCGGGGACGACCGGGTGGCCCTGCGGCTGCGGGACGGCCGCCGGCTGGACCCGCTACCGGTCGGGGAGGCGCTGTCCCGGATCAACGCACTGGTGAAGGCACACAGCAACGAGCTGTGGGCCCCCCGCCCCAGCCCCTCCGGCGATTGAGGAGCGGGTCCGGGGCAGAGCCCCGCCGGGGTCCGGGGCAGAGCCCCGCCGGGAACCGGGGCAGAGCCCCGCCGGGGTCCGGGGCGGAGCCCCCGTTTCGGGAAAGGGCGGGGTGGGGGCGGATCAGCCGCCCAAAGACTCCCGCAGGGCGGCGACGAGGCGGGTGGCGCGGGCGTCGCCGTGGCCGATCATGCGGTTGGCCACATAGGCGAAGCCCACGCCGAACTCGTCGTCGCCGAAGGCGAACTGACCGCCCGCCCCGTCGTTGCCGAAGCTGCGCTCCCCCAGCATCGGCCGGAAGGACGGCGAGTCGAGCAGAAAGCCCGAGCCCCAGCGCGCTCCCATGTCGAAGCCCAGCCATCCCTTGCCGGACGAGATCTCGCGGACCGCGTCCGTCACGGTCTCGGGGCTCAGCAGCCGCCGATGGCCGTCGATACCGGTCACGGCCGCCGCGTACAGCCCGGCGAGCCCGCTCGCCGACGCGGTGGCACCCGCGCCGGGCAGCTCCGTGCCGAGCAACGCGGGGTCGTTCCAGCCGTGCGGCTCGTCGAGGCCGGGGAAGACCAGCGCGCCGTTCATGGTCACGATGCGGGTCAGCAGATTTTCGGGCCCCGGCATCCCGGGCCGCCCCTCGGCCTCGACCAGCCGGGCCCGCCCGGCCAGCTCCGCCGTCGGCAGCCCGATCCAGGCCCGCAGCCCCAGCGGATCCCCCACGGCCTGACGGAAGTACGCGCCCGGGGTGTGGCCGGTGATCCGCCGGATCACCTCACCGATGAGGAAGCCGAAGACATGGCCGTGGTACTCGTACGACGCGCCCGGCTCCCACAACGGCGTCTGCCCCTCGACGGCGCGGATCACCGGCGCCCAGTCGGCGATCTCCTCGAACGTCAGCATCCGGTCGAGCACGGGGACCCCCGCCCGGTGCCCGAGGACCATCCGGCAGGTGATGGCCTCCTTGCCGTACCGGCCGAACTCCGGCCAGTACCGGCTCACCGGGGCATCGAGGTCCAGCCGCCCCTCCTGCGCGAGGAGGTGGGCGCAGACGCTCACGATGCCCTTGGCGCACGAGAACACCGGCACGGCGGTGTCCCTCTCCCACGCCCGCCCGCTCCCCTGGTCCGCGACCCCGCCCCACAGCTCCACGACCTTGCGTCCACCGGTGAAGACGGTGACCGCCGCCCCGAGTTCGGGAAACTCCTCGAAGTTCCGCGCGAACTCCTCGGCGACACCGCCGAACCCCTCATCGGCCCACCCGCTGTACCGCTCCATCGCGCCCCGCCCCTTCACGGCCCCTGGCCGGCTCTGCCCGAACCTGCCTGATCACAACCGCGCCACGGTAGGCCGTGGCCCGCCCCCGGTACGACCGATTTACGACCCGGTCGGCGTCGTGAGGTGTTTGTAGAAGAAGCTGCAGTCCTCCAGGGAGCCGTCCGGGTCGGCGGCGTAGGCGGGGACGATGCCGTAGCGGGTCCAGCCCTCGGCGCTGTAGACCCACTCGGCGGGGCTGCCGGTGCGGGTGTCCAGGAGCAGGAGGGTGACCCCGGCGGCGGTGGCGGCGGCTTCGGCGGTGGCCAGGAGGGCGCGGGCGATGCCCTGGCCCCGGGCCTCGCGATGGACGATCAGTTTGAGGAGCTCGGCCCGGTGACGGCCGTTGGGCTTCTGGGAGAAGGCCAGGCTGACGGTGCCGGTTATGCCGTCGGTGTCGTGGCAGACCCAGACGGCCAGGGTGCCGTCGGCCACCACCGGGGTCTGCGTCTGCCACCAGGTCACGGCGGTCTCATGGTCGAAGGGGGCCAGGAAACCCATGGAGGCACCGTCGTCGACGGCGTCGACCAGGAGCTCGGCCAGGCTCTTGACGGTGTCGGGGAAGTCGGCGGCGGTCAGGCGGTCGATTCGGTGTGGTGCGGACACGCGGTGCTTCATCTTTCTGCGGGGTGGGCTTGGGGGGGGGCGCGGTGCTGCGGTACTGCGGTGCCGCTACGGCAGGACGACCATCAGCGCGTAGCGCACCGGATCGGGGCCCACGCAGCGGAATCGCGAGCTTCCCCACAGCCGGAACCGCAGGCAGTCCCCCGCCCCGAGCGCGTATGCCTGACCGTTGGCCGTGATCTCCACCGCGCCCTCCAGAACCCAGATGTGCTGCTCGACGCCCGGGACCGGTGGTCCGTCGTACGCGATGTCCGCGCCCGGGCGCAGCGTGCCCTCGACCACCTCACCGCGCAGCCCCGCATGCGGCGGGGACACCGAGCGGCGGGCGAACCCCGAGGTCTCGTCCCGCCACACCGGCTGCGCGGCGGCGCGTACCACCTGGGGCGGCTCCGCCTCCACCTCGGCCAGCAGTCGCGACATCGTGCGCTCGTAGGCCGCGCACAACGTGTTGAGCAGGGCGGCGGTCGGGCTGATCTCGCCGCGTTCGAGACGTGACAGCGTCGAACGGCTGATGCCCGTCCGCCGCGCCAACTCGTCCAGCGACCAGCCTCGTTCCCTGCGCAAGTCGCCGAGGCGGGTGGCCAGACGGGCCTCCAGCGGTTCGACGATCCCCGAATCTCTCATATTCGAGAAGGTATCCCAGAAATGGGAGATGGTCACCACCCGGAGGGAAGCCGGGCGGTGACCAAGGGGAGGTCCTGGTGGTTCTGGCCGTTTTGCCGGTGTTGGCGATGTTGGCGGTGTTGGGCAATCAGATGCTGATGAGGCGCTCCAGCACATTGCGGTAGCCCCGCATCGCCAGGCGCAGCTCCTCCGTCTCCGAGATGACCGCGTCATCCTCGTGCCAGGCGGCACGGAGCGTGCCGCGGCGCTCGGCCAGGAGATCGGCGAGCCGGGTGGCCACCTCCGCGAGCAGGGCATCGGCCTCCTCGACGGCGCCGCGTGGGGAGTCCACGAAGCCGCTGACCGCGTACCGCAGCCGCTGGGCCAGCATGTCGTGCTCGCTTGTCGGCAGCACGGGGAAGCTGGGGCCGTTCGGGGTGTTCGGCTGCTCGGCGGGCGACACGGACGGTCCGGACGACCCGGACGGCTGCTGTGTCGTCGGCTTCGTTCCGTTCGACGGCCGCGATCCGTTCGACGGCCGTGTTCCGTTCGTCGGCATCGGCGAGTGCCAGGACGTCATCGGATCCGCCGCTTCCCTGGTGTCCCTGTTGCCCACCGCCTGGGACAGCGGCGCCACTTCATGCTTCTCCCATCCATGGCGCCGTCGGCCGTCGTGCTCCGCCGGCTCCGCCGGGTCGGTCGGATCCGTCACCACGCGCCGCCCTTCCTGGTGTGGCCGAACCGCGTGTGGCCCGTCCCGGCCCTGGTTCCGGATCCGGTTCCGGTCCCGGGCAGCCACCGGCGCAGTCCGCTCCCGCTCCGCCGCTCGCCGTAGGGCTGCCGCGCGGTCTCGGGGCCGGTCGTGGCGCCGGTCGTGGCGCCGTGGTGCGGGGGCCTGACCAGGTCCTCGAAGAACGGCCGGGCGTGCACCACGGCCTCGCGCAGCTCCTCGGTGTCCGCGCGCCCCTCGCGGGCGAGGCCGGCCGTGTCATGGATCTGCCGGTAGCCCTGGACGTGCTCGGCGTGGTGCACGGACAGCGCCGCCACCTGCTCCTCGTAACGGTCCGACGGATAGCCGCGGTCGTGGGCGAGGCGGGCCAGCAGCCGATCGGCGCTGGTCACCGCGCGTTCCGGAGACTCGATGAACATCTCCTGCACGGCCGCCCACTCGGCCACGTACCGCTCGCGCAGCTCACCGGGCAGGGGCTGGGACCTCAGATCGCCGTACAGCCGCAGCCGTTCGTCCAGCTCCCGCTCCGCCGCCTTGGTGTCGCCCGCGTGCTGGGCGACGTTCAGTTCGTACTCGGGCCCGAAGCGGCGTCGCAGAGCGCGTTCCCTACGGCTGGCGCCCGCACGGACGACGCGGATGATGAGCGCGGCCGCGAGGACGACCGCGACGACAACCACGATGCTGATTACAGCAGTTGACATGGTCTGTTTCTGCCTTCCCGCTCGCTTCCCCCTCCGCGTTCGGGGGGCTCCTCTATTCGGGTAGCCCGGTCTTCGGCCCTCAAACTGCGCTGCGTAAGGCCGGTGGTGGGTGCCAGGATGCCGAGCATGACGAGTACGCCACGTGCCCAGGCCGGTTCGCGCGCCCCGGCCTCCCCCGCGACGGAGCCGACGAGGGGCTGGACGATCGCCGCGCGGCCCGTCGACGATCCGGTCTCGGCCATGCTGCTGCGCGAGTACCTCGTCGATGTCGCGGACCGCTACTACCAGCTCCACGAGGAGCGGGACTCGACCCCGGAGGAGATCGAGCAGGCGCTCGCGGAGATGCCCAGCGACGATCTCGCCCCGCCGCGGGGGATCTTCCTGCTGGCGCATCACGATGGCGAACTCGCCGGATGTGCGGGGATGCGGCTGCTGGACGAGCGTACGCCGGAGCTGACGCGGGCGGCGGAGCTGAAGCGGGTGTACGTACGGCCCGCCAAGCGGGGGCTGGGCGGCGGCGCCGTGCTGCTCGCGGCCGTCGAGACGGCGGCGGGCGAACTGGGCGCCGAGCGGATCGCGCTCGACACCCGCCTCGACCTGGTCGAGGCCCGCGCGCTGTACGCGCGGCATGGATACCGGGAGGTCCCTCCCTTCACGGCGGGGCCGTACGCCGAGGTCTGGATGGTCAAGGAGCTGGGCTGAGGGCCCCCGCGGTCAGGGCGTGCGCGGTGGCGGGGGGCGGCGGTGGTCGGGGCGGGGGGTGCCGTCTCCCGGCTGTTCCGCGTCCGAGCCGCACAGCTCGTGCGTCAGCTCGTCCACCAGCTCGCTCAGGTCGGTCGGGCGGTCGGGTGACCACCAGTCGCCCAGGAGTTCCGCGAGGGACGCCTCGCGGGCCCGGTAGAGCCTGGTCGCGACCTCGCGGCCGTCGTCCGTGAGGATCAGGTCCAGTCCGTAGCGGCGGCCGAGGCCGCGCTCCTCGATCTGCCGGGCCGCCTCGGTGATGACCCGCAGCGGTACGGGCGAGCGCTCCGCGAGCATCGCGGGTTCGACCGAGCCGTAGTGGTGGATGCGCAGCAGCATCCAGCTCGCGGCCGGTCTGAGGTCGAGCCCGGCGCGCCGGGTGATGTCGACGTAGATCTTCCGGCGGCCCTCCCGGCTGCCGAGCAGGGACAGCGCCCGGGCGCACTCCTCGTGCGAGGAGCGTTGGACGGGGTTGCTGGCGAGTATTTCGCTGCCGTCGGGCGCGGTGACGCTGCCGCGCAGCGGCTCCTCCCGGAGGTACCAGGCGAGGACGAAGGCGAGCAGCACGACCGGCACCGCGTAGAGGAAGACGTCGGTGATGGAGACGGAGAACGCGTGCCGCACCGCCGCCCGGTCCACCGGGGACAGCCGGCCGAGGCTCCGGGGGTCGGAGGTGAGGGCGCCGGGGGTGATCCCGGGTGGCAGGCGTCGCCCGGCGAGGGCGTCGGCGATATGGGGGCCGAGGTTGTTGGCGAAGATCGTGCCGAAGACGGAGACGCCGAACGAGGCGCCGATCGAGCGGAAGAAGGTCGCGCCGGAGGTGGCGACGCCCAGGTCCCGATAGCTGACGGAGTTCTGCACGATCAGCACCAGCACCTGGATGACCAGGCCGAGACCGCAGCCGAAGACGAAGAAGTACGCGCTCATCTCCGCCACCCCGCTGGACTCCCGCAACTGGTGCAGAAGCAGCAGGCCGACGGCGGTGATCGCGGTGCCCAGGACCGGGAAGACCTTGTAGCGGCCGGTGCGGCTGACCAGATGGCCGGAGACGGTGGAGGAGACAAGCGTGCCGAGGACCAGCGGCAGGAGGTGGAGGCCCGAGGTGGTCGGCGAGACGCCCTGCACGATCTGGAGGAAGGTCGGCAGATAGGTCATGCTGCCGAACATCGCGAAACCGACGATGAAGCCGATGACCGCGCACAGCGTGAAGGTGCGGCTGCGGAAGAGGGTGAGCGGCAGCACCGGCTCGGCCGCGCGGAACTCCACCCGTACGAAGGCCGCCAGCAGCGCCATGCCGACCACCGCGAGCCCGATGATCTGCCAGGACCCCCAGCCGTAGGTGACCCCGCCGAGGGAGGTCATCAGCACCAGGGCGGCGGCGACCGCGGCGATCAGGAAGGTGCCGAGATAGTCGATGGTGTGCGAGGTGCGGCGCACCGGGATCTGCAGCGCGGAGGCGACGACGAGGAGGGCGACGATGCCGACCGGCAGATTGATGTAGAAGACCCAGCGCCAGCTCAGATGGTCGACGAACACCCCGCCCAGCAGCGGCCCCAGCACACTGGCGGCGCTGAAGACGGCGCCGAAGAGACCCTGGTAGCGGCCGCGGTCACGGGGCGGGACGATATCGCCGACGATCGCCATCGACAGGACCATGAGGCCGCCGCCGCCCAGCCCCTGCAGCGCGCGGAAGGCGATGAGTTCCGCCATGTTCCCGGCGAGCCCGCACAGCGCGGAGCCGATCAGGAAGATGACGATCGCGGTCTGGAAGAGCCTCTTACGGCCGTACTGGTCGCCGAGCTTGCCCCACAGCGGGGTGGCCGCGGTCGAGGCGAGGAGATACGCGGTGACGACCCAGGACAGATGCTCCAGGCCGCCGAGGTCGCTGACGATCGTGGGCAGCGCGGTGGAGACGATCGTCTGATCGAGCGCGGCGAGCAGCATGCCGAGCAGCAGCGCGCCGATGGCCACCATGACCGTGCGCCGCGGCCGGCCCTCTCGCGGGCCCAGGTCCAC
Source organism: Streptomyces violaceusniger Tu 4113 (assembly GCF_000147815.2). Classification (NCBI taxonomy): domain Bacteria; kingdom Bacillati; phylum Actinomycetota; class Actinomycetes; order Kitasatosporales; family Streptomycetaceae; genus Streptomyces; species Streptomyces violaceusniger. The sequence goes on from NC_015957.1 coordinate 8,511,104, forward strand.
GGCGTCGGGGGCTCCTGGGGCCGGAGCCGGGCTGCCGCCGTCCCGCGCCATGGCGACTCCTCCTCGCTCCTCCGTTCCCTCTTCATCCTCACCCCATCCTCACCTTTATGCCCTGTTACGGCCCGCCGTGCCGGTCCGCACGGCGGGCGAACACCTGCGCGGAAGGGGATCGGATGCGCATAATCGCTGCGAACTCCAGGGAGGGAAAGTTCCGTGACGGCAGAATCCTGCCCGCACTGCTTCGCACCGGCGCGCGCCAACGGGCGCCCCGGCTGTACGTGTGCCGAACGCGCCGCCGCGTCCACCGCGGCGCCAGGCGAGACCGAAGACCAGACCCGTCCGCACCCCGTTCTGGCGCTCTCGGAGGAGCGCCCGGGCGGGCCCGATCCGCGTGATCTGCGTCTCTTCGAAGAGGCGGAGAGGAAGAAGGCGGAGAAGGAGGAGGCGGAGAAGGGGGACACCGACGAGACGCGGTTGATCGACCGCGTCGAGGAGAGACCCGGCGGGGACGGGGTGACGGACGGCGCTGCCGTCGGCGTCGGAGGCGTCGGAGGCGCCGCCGTCGGAGGCGTCGGCGGAGAGGCCGACGGAGACGCGCCGGGGGAGGGACCCGGCCCCGCCCGGCACCGCAAGAACAAGCGCAAGGTCGTGGCGGCCGTGCTCGCGGGGGCGGCGGCCGTGGCCGTGGCCGGTTCGCTGGCGGTCGGCACCGGTCTGCTCGGCGGTGACCACAAGGAGGACGGCGGCGGCGGGGGCGCGAGCGACCGCGCGCTGGCCGACAGCACCGCCAGCGCCCCGGTCGAGGAGGAGCTGCCGGCCGCGGGGGACGGCCCGTCGTCCGGCGCCCCGTCGTCGAGCGCCACGCCCCGCCCGTCCGCGTCCGGCTCGACGCGAGCGAGCGCGTCCCCGAGCGAGACCGGCCCCTCGGCCACCGCCCACCCCTCGGCGTCGGGCTCCGCGACCGACTCGGCGACGAAGCCCGGGCCGACCGCCTCCGGCGGTCCGACCTCCGCCCCGTCCGATCCCCCCGGGCCCACCGGCCCGCCCGCGCTGCGCGAGGGCGACAGCGGGCCCGAGGTGGCCGAGCTGCAGAAGCGGCTGTCCCAGTTGCTGCTCTACATCGGCGCGGCGGACGGGGACTACGACGGCGGGGTGCGGAGGGTGGTGTCCAGCTACCAGGACCAGCACGACATCACGGGCGATCCGGACGGTGTCTACGGCGAGAACACCCGCCGCGACCTCGAATCCAGGACCAAGGAGCCGTAGAGACGAGCCCCAGAGACGAGCCATGGCGGGACCCCCCCTGGCGCATATGGGCCTCGCTTTGTATCGTGAAGGAACAAAGTGGTTCCGCCCGTTTCCCCTGACCGGCGGGCGGAGCCGCTTGTGTTTCTTTCCGCGCTCGCGCCCAGGAGTCCCGATGTCGCTCACCGCCCGCGCACTCCTCCTCGACATGGACGGCACCCTGGTCAACTCCGACGCCGTCGTCGAGCGCTGCTGGCGGCGGTGGGCGGCCGAGCAGGGGCTGGACGCGGAGAGCGTGCTCCAGATCGTCCACGGGCGGCAGGGCCACGCGACGATGGCGGTACTCCTCCCCGACCGTCCGGTCGAGCAGAACCTGGCCGACAACCAGCGGATGCTGGAGTGGGAGACCACGGATCTCGACGGCGTCGTGCCGGTGCCCGGCGCGCCCGCCTTCATGGCCTCGCTGGCCGGCCTTCCGCACGCCCTGGTGACCTCCGCCGACAAGGGGCTCGCCGGCGCGCGGATGGGCGCCGCCGGGCTCACGATGCCGGAGGTGCGGGTCACCGCGGAGTGCGTCGGCGCGAGCAAGCCGGACCCGGAGGGCTTCCTCAAGGGCGCGGCCGAGCTGGGCTTCGCCCCCGCCGACTGTGTCGTCTTCGAGGACTCCGAGGTCGGCATCGCGGCGGGCCGGGCGGCCGGGATGCGGGTGGTCGGCGTCGGCCCGCGCGCCGCCGCGCACGCCCCGGACGCCCATGTGCGGGACCTGGAGCAGGTACGGGTCGAGGCACTGCCCGACGGCACCCTGCGCCTGCACATCTCCGGCTGAGCGCCGGGATCCTCGCTTCCCTGGACTTCTCGGGTCCCATGCCCCCGGGCTTCCCGGGCTGAGCGTCGCGCCTCACGCCCCGGCATCTCGGGCTGAGCGCCGGGATTCACACTCCCCTGGGCGTCTCGGGCTCAGCGCCACCACCCACGCTCCCCCGGAAATCTCGGGCCCCATGCCCCCACCCCCGCCGGGCTTCTCGGGCTGAGCACCACGGCCCATCACCCGACTCCCGGACCCCATGCCCCCACACTCCGCGGGCGTCTTGGGCTGAGCGCCGTGCCTCACGCCCCCGGCATCTCGGGCTGAGCGCCGGGATTCACACTCCCCCGGCGTCTCGGGCTCAGCGCCACCACCCACGCTCCCCCGGAAATCTCGGGCCCCATGCCCCCACCCCCGCCGGGCTTCTCGGGCTGAGCACCACGGCCCATCACCCGACTCCCGGACCCCATGCCCCCACACTCCGCGGGCGTCTTGGGCTGAGCGTCGCGCCTCACGCCCCCGGCATCTCGGGCTGAGCGCCGCGCCACGCCCCCGGCTTCCGGGCTCAGCGCCACGCCACGCCCGCACCCACGCTCAGCCCCGCGCCACGCCCACAGCGCCCACACGCGCCCAGGCGCCCCAGGCGCCCCAGGCGCCCCAGGAGCACGCCCCGGACAGCCGGGCGCGCCCCGGGACGCCCGGGCGTGCGGGCCGCTCAGGCCGCGATGGCCTCGTACAGGCTGAATCCGCCCAGCGCCAGCATCACCAGGGCCGCGACCTTGGTGATCAGCCGGAGCGGTACGTACCGCATCAGGGTGCGGCCGCCCACGATGCCCAGACCCGCGACGGCCCACAGCGCCAGCACCGCGCCCACGCCCACCGACAGCGGGTCGTCGTAGCGGGCGGCGAGGTTCGCGGTCATGATCTGGGTCAGATCGCCGAACTCGGCGACCAGGATCAGCATGAAGCCCGCCCCCGACACCTTCCAGAAGCTCTGGTCGGCGGGCTTGCGGACCTCCTCCTCCCCGTCGTCCTTCTTGAAGAGCAGGATCGCCGCTCCTCCGAGGAAGAGCACCCCCACGATCGCCTGCAGCAGCCGGTGCGGCAGCAGGGTGAGCACACTGCCCGCCGCGATGGCGAGCCCGACGTGGAGGGCGAAGGCCGCGGCCACGCCGACGAAGACGTACGAGGCGCGGTAGCGGGTGCCGAGCATCAGCCCGGCCAGGGCGGTCTTGTCGGGAAGTTCGGCGAGGAAGACGACGCCGAAGACCACGGCGGCGACGGTGATGCTGAACACGGAATGGATACCTCGTAGATCGGGCCGCACCCAAGGGCCCCGGGGAGGGATCGCTTCGGCACGGCAGCGTCGGACACTGCGGCCGAAGGTCTCGCTGGCGCACGGCCTCCGCCTCACGCGGTGGTCCCGTACGCTCCGGGCGCCGGCCCGCACCTCGAGGGGCGGGCAGTATGTCGACGGTCCGGCGAGGAGCTACTCCCCTTCTGCTGCCGACAAGGATACGGGAAACCTCCGGCCCGCCCGCCGCCCGGGCCACCTGCCCCACCCGCACCGCGTCCTCCGCGATCGGCACGAACAGCCGCACCGCGTCCTCCGCGATCGGCACGAACAGCCGCCCCGCGCCTGCCGGCACGGTTGAGGCGCCGCCCGGCACCCTGCCGCCGAAGCCGCCGGGAAGTGTGACCAGCCCCACACTCCGAGGTCGCCGGGCGGACGCTCTCTCGCCGGGCGCCCGGTCCGGCAGCCCGAGGGCGAGCCCAGTCCCCTCCTCGCCGCAGCGCTCGGGCGCGAGCCGCGATGCCGACAGCGGCCGACGGCAGCCGACAGCAGAGCGGCAAGCACCCCACCCCGCCCGCCGCGTCGACCGGCGGCAAACGCCCACCGCCGCGTGGGCGGGCGCATGAACCACGCGGCCAACACGCCGCCACCGCGCGGCGCGCGATGCCCGCGCCGGATCGCATACGTGGCCCCAACCGCCTCCCGGAACCCCTTGCGTTGACATGACCGCGTCGTCACTCTGTTACCTGGCGCCCACCCCACGTAAACCCGGCGTCGCAAGCATGGCCGGGCACAGCGGCCAACGACCCCCACCCTCAAGGGAGTTCGCATGTCAGACATGCACCGTCATCCCACTCGCCGTCGCGTCTACGCGCGTCGCGCCTCCGTCTTCGGCGGGTTCGTCGCCCTGCTGGGCACGATCGTCATGAGCGGGCCCACCGCCCAGGCTTCCCCGCCCACCCCGCCGAGCGCCGCCACCGCCCGCACCCAGCTCGCCTCGCTGACCGTCAAGACCGAGGGCACCACCGACGGTTACAGCCGCGACAAGTTCCCGCACTGGATCACCCAGAGCGGCTCCTGCGACACCCGCGAGGAAGTCCTCAAGCGCGACGGCACCAACGTGCAGACCGACTCGAGCTGCAAGGCCACCAGCGGCTCCTGGTACTCCGAGTACGACGGCGCGACCTGGACCGCCTCCAGCGACGTGGACATCGACCACATGGTCCCGCTCGCCGAGGCATGGAAGTCCGGCGCCAATAGCTGGACCACCGCCCAGCGCCAGGCCTTCGCCAACGACCTGACGCACTCCCAGCTCATCGCCGTGACGGACAACGTCAACCAGTCCAAGAGCGACCAGGACCCCGGCGAGTGGCTGCCGCCCCGGACCGCTTACCACTGCATGTACGCCCGCATGTGGGTCTCGGTGAAGTACACCTACGACCTCAGCCTCGACTCGGCCGAGAAGTCCGCGCTCAGCGGCATCCTCAACGGCTGCTGAGACGGCACACCGACCGGCACATCGCCGGGTGGAACCGCCGCACCTTCTCCGTCGTTCCGTACCGTACGCATGACCAGCACATCACAGAACGACGGAGGAGGTCCGGATGGCCGGGCTGCGCCTGGGACCACTACTGCGCCAGGTCGACTGGGAGACCGGCACCGGCGCGACCGTCTGGGTCGAGGCCGACCGGCCCTGTGAGGCCCAGGTGCGGTGCGCCGACGGTGCGGGCGGCACCGCCCGCACCTGGCAGATCGCGGGCCACCACTACGCCCTGATCCCGGTCACCGGGCTGCGGCCGGACGCGGAGACCGCCTACCGGGTGCTGCTCGACGGTGAGCAGGTCTGGCCGCTGCCCGACTCCCCCTTCCCCGACAGCACCATCCGCACCCCCGCCCCGGGGACGGACGCGCCCGTGCGCGTGGCCTTCGGCTCCTGCCGGTGGGCCGCGCCGCCCTCCGACGCCTCCCACGACCCCGTCGGGCCCGACGCGCTCGACACCCTCGCGCAGGCGCTGGCCGGCGCCCCCGAGCGCCCGCGCCCCGATGTGCTGGTGCTGCTGGGCGACCAGGTGTACGCGGACGAGACCTCCGCCGAGACCCGCCGCTGGCTGGCCACCCGCCGCGATCTGAGCGAGCCGCCGGGCGAGGAGGTCGCGGACTACGAGGAGTACACCCGCCTCTACTACGAGTCCTGGCTGGACCCCGAGGTGCGCTGGCTGCTCTCCACCGTCCCGAGCTGCATGATCTTCGACGACCACGATGTCATCGACGACTGGAACACCAGCGAGGCATGGCAGCGCCGGATGCGCGCCACCCCGTGGTGGCGGGAGCGGATACTGAGCGGCCTGATGTCCTACTGGGTCCATCAGCACCTGGGCAACCTCTCCCCCACCGAACTGGCCGCCGACCCGCTCTACGCGCAGGTGCGCACGGCCGACGACGGCACCGAGGCACTGCGGGAGTTCGCCACCCGCGCCGACGCCGATCCGTCGTACACCCGCTGGAGCTACCGCCGCGACTTCGGCCGCACCCGGCTGCTGATGGTCGACACCCGCGCGGCGCGGGTGCTGGAGGAGGGCCGGCGGGCGATGCTGAGCGAGAAGGAGTTCGCCTGGGTGCGTGAGCAGGCCATGGAGGGCGCGGGCGGTACGCCAGGGGGCCGCCCCGGTCGGGAAGAGCCCGGGACCCCCGGCCAGGAACAGCCCGGGGCCTTCGGCGGCTACGACCATCTGCTGCTCGGCACCTCGCTGCCCTGGCTGCTGCCGCATTTCGTGCATGACGTGGAGGCGTGGAACGCCTCGGTGTGCGGCGGCAGACGCGGTGGGCGCTGGGCGCGGATCGCCGAGGACCTGCGGCAGCGCGGCGATCTGGAGCACTGGGCGGCGTTCCCCGAGTCCTTCGACGCGCTCACCGACACCATCGCCGAGGTGGGCGGCGCACCGGGGGCACCGGCCACGATCAGTGTGCTCTCCGGCGATGTGCACCACGCCTATGTCGCCGCCCCGGACTGGTCGCGGTGGTCGTCCCCGCCGCCCCGCAGCCAGGTGCGGCAGTTGACCTGCTCGCCGGTCCACAACAGCATCTACGCCTCGATCCGGCTCGGCTTCCGCTTCGGCTGGAGCGCGGCGGGCCGCGCCCTGGGCCGGCTCTTCCGGCGCCATGGGCGGGTGCCGGGCTCCCGCTTGACCTGGCACAAGACGGGCGGGCCCTGGTTCGGCAACCAGCTCATGACGCTGACCCTCCAGGGCCGTAGCGCCCATCTGCGGCTGGACCAGGCGCGGTCGGACGCCTCGGGCGGCGGGGCCCGGCTGGTGACGGCGCTGGAGACGGACTGGGCCGGGTAGTCGGTCCCTTGGGTACCGTTCCGTGCCGTACGTCACGTGATACAGCCCACAACGGAGCCGTAGGTTCCGGAGAGCGGCTCGATTCACCTGGAGCGAGCGGCATGATGGGCGCGCATCCTGCGTCACATCTGCCCCGGGAGACACGACCTTGGCCGGAGACTCTCACGCGATAGCCGTCGTCGGCGCCGGGCCGCGCGGCACCAGCGTGCTGGAGCGCCTGTGCGCCTCGGCCCCGGAACTGACGCCCGGCACCCCGCTGACGGTGCACCTGGTGGACCCCTCACCGCCCGGTGCGGGACGGGTGTGGCGCACCGCCCAGCCGGCCGAGTTGCTGATGAACACCGTGGCCTCGCAGGTGACCCTGTTCACCGACGCCAGCGTCGAATGCGGCGGACCGGTACGGACCGGGCCGAGCCTGTACGAATGGGTCGCGGCGCGCGGTCTGGCGCCCGGTCTCGGCCCCGACGACTATCCGAGCCGCGCGCTCTACGGCCGCTATCTGGAGTGGGTCTTCGGCGAGGTGGTGCGGGGCGCGCCGGAGACCGTGACCGTCCGGACGCACCGGGCCCGCGCCGTACGGCTGGAGGAACGGGCCGACGGCGAGCAGGTGCTGACACTGGACGACGGGAGCCGTCTGGAGGGGCTGCGCGCGGTCGTCCTGGCGCAGGGCCATCTGCCGGCGGCCACCGACGCCACGGAGCGGCGGCACGCGGCCCACGCGGAGCGGCACGGGCTGCGCTACTACCGGCCCGCCAACCCCGCCGATGTCGACTTGTCGCCCATCGCGCCGGGGGAACCGGTGCTGCTGCGCGGTCTCGGCCTCAACTTCTTCGACCATATGGCGCTGCTGACAGCGGGCCGGGGCGGCACGTTCGCACCGCATCCGCGCGGCGGTCTGGTCTACCGGCCCTCGGGGCGCGAGCCACGGCTGTACGCGGGGTCGCGGCGCGGCATCCCGTACCACGCGCGGGGCGACAACGCGAAGGGGCCGTGCGGCCGGCACACCCCGCTGCTGCTGACCCCCGATGTACTCGGCCACTTCCGCAAGCGCGCGGACTCCGGCGATCCGCCGGACTTCCTCGCCGAGATATGGCCGCTGGTCGCCAAGGAGGCCGAAACGGTCTACTACGAGACCCTGCTGGCCCTCCGCGCACCCGATACCCGCGCCCCGAAGGCCCCGGAAGCCTCCGGGACCGAGCCCGGCGCCCCCGTCCCGTTCACCTCAGCACGCTTCAGGAGTCACTTTTTGGCCACCGGGCACGGCAGCCCCGAAGAGGCCACCGTGCTCACGGAGTACGGCATACCGAACGCGGAGCGCTGGTCCTGGGACGCGGTGTCCCAGCCGCATCGCGGACGCCGGTTCACGGGGCGTGACGAGTTCCGGCGGTGGCTGCTGACCTACGCCCACCAGGATGTGGCGCACGCCCGGCTGGGCAATGTCGAGGGCCCGGTCAAGGCGGCCCTCGACGTTCTGCGCGACCTCCGCAACGAACTGCGGCAGATCGTCGACCACGGCGGGCTGACGGGGGCGTCCCGCCGGGCCCATCTGGACCGCTGGTACACCCCGCTCAACGCCTTTCTCTCGATCGGCCCGCCGCGCCGCCGGATCGAGGAGATGGCCGCGCTGATCGAGGCGGGCGTCCTGGAGGTCCTCGGCCCACGGCTCGAAGTGACCTTGGAAAGCCCGGACACGGGGGCCGAAGGGGCTGGTTTCGCCGCGCGGTCGGCCGAGGTGCCGGGTCCGCCGGTGGTGGCCACGACCCTGATCGAGGCGCGGCTGCCGGAGCCTGATGTGCGCCGGACCGCCGATGAGTTGCTGATCCGGCTACTGGAGACCGGGCAGGGGCGTCCGCATCGGGTGGAGGGCCACGAGACCGGCGGACTCGATGTCACCACCGCCCCCTACCGGGTGGTGGACGCCCATGGCCGCCCGCATCCACGGCGGTTCGCCATCGGCGTGCCGACCGAGGGGGTCCACTGGGTGACGGCCGCGGGCGCGCGGCCGGGCGTGAACTCCGTCACCCTCTGCGATACGGACGCGGTAGCACGCGCGGCGCTGCGCGTGACGCATACGGGAGAGATCCCGCAGGAAGGTGTCCCGATGTGCGCGGCGGGGCTCTGAAGAGCGACTTATCGGGCGCCATGAAGGGGCCCCCGGGGCACGCACATTGGCATGAACTTGAACTTGCAACAAAAGGTGAGGGGAACCTAACCTGGCATTCCGCTGTTCCCTGTCCCCAGGAGCAAGGAGCTCCCCTCCCATGCCTTCTTCCCCCACCCCCCGCACCCTCGGCGAGGCGCTCGATAGCGCCAGGCCGTACGTTCTCTCCCTCTTCCGCATCGTCGTCGGACTGCTCTTCTTCTGCCACGGCGCCTCGTCGCTGCTCGGCTGGTTCGGCGGCATGATGGGCACCGGCAAGACCATCGAGGCCGGCACCTGGCCGGGCTGGTACGCGGCGGTGATCCAGCTCGTCGGCGGCGCCCTCGTGATGCTCGGCGTCGGCAGCCGCAGCGCGGCCTTCATCTCCTCGGGCTCGATGGCCTACGCGTACTTCCACGAGCACCAGCCCGAGAAGCTGTGGCCCATTCAGAACGGCGGCGAGCCCGCCGCGATGTTCTGCTGGACGCTGCTGCTGCTCGTCTTCACCGGCCCCGGCCCCTGGGCACTTGACCGGATATTCGGCTCGGCCCGCGCAAGCGAAGCGGCGCCCGAAACGCAACGCCAGCCGTCGACTGTCGGATAGGCGCCACTTCTCCGCATTCGACCGACATTCAGCATCACCTGACCGATCACGCCATGCGGGGCCGAACGCCCTGCATGGCGTGATTCGAACAACATCATCACACCCCTTACCGTTATCCTCGTCAGTCGCAGGCGTACGCTGTATGGCTGTTACAGGCTGACGCCTGCCGCTTCCCGGCGACATGCGCAGCGGGGGGACCGGGATCGGGAGTAGAACGTTGTTGGAACATCTGGGGTCGCTGACCAACACCCCATGGATCTATGCGGTGATCGGGGCATCCGTCCTGCTCGATGTCTTTCTGCCCGTGCTGCCCAGCGGAGTTCTGGTCATCACCGCCGCCACCGCCGCCGCCGGCACCACCGTTGACGCCGTCGGCGTGGTGCGCCAGGCCGACGCCGCCGACTTCCCCGCCATGTTCGGGCTGATCCTGTGCGCCGCGACCGCCTCCGTCCTCGGGGACATGGTCGCCTACCGGCTGGCCTGGCGCGGCAGCGACCGGCTCGACCGCGCCATCGCCCGCTCCCGCCGACTCACCTCCGCACAGGAGAAGTTGGGCACCGCGCTGGTGCGCGGTGGCGGTCCGCTCGTGGTGATAGCCCGCTTCGCGCCCGCGGGGCGCTCGGTCGTCAGCCTGAGCGCGGGCGCGGCCCACCGGAGAGTGAAGGAATTCCTGCCGTGGTCCGCGGTGGCCGGGCTCGCCTGGGCGGCGTACAGCGTGGCCCTCGGCTATATCGGCGGCCAGTGGCTCGGCGCCACCTGGCTGGGCACGGCGGTCTCGGTGCTCGCGCTGTTCGCGGCGGGCGCCGGTGCGGCGTATGTGATGAAACGTCCGGGCGCGGAGGCGGCCGGTCCGCTCCCCGCGGCACCCGCCGGGCAGCCCATGCCCCCGGTCCACCAGGCCCGATAGGCCCGTGTCGGCGACCGATTACGGATCAGCCCGCGAGACCCGCTACCGTCCCTGCATGCGCACCCCCTCCGTACCGCCTCTGGCATGCTGACCCGCGCCGCCGGGCTGGTCGCGGCGTTCCTCGCCGGGCTCGCACTGGTCGTCGCCGCGGTGCTCGTCGTACGGCATCTCACCGCGCCCTCGGAACCGGAGCTTCCGGTGGTACCCGAGGCCCGGCGCCCCATCGTGGAGTCGGCGGTGCACACCTGCAGCCCGCTGAGCGTGCCGCTGCTGGCCGCCCAGATCGACGCGGAGAGCGGCTGGCGTCCGGACGCGGACTCCGGGCACGCCCAGGGCATTTCGCAGTTCTCCCCGGTCACCTGGAAGGAATGGGGCCAGGACGGCGACGGCGACGGCAAGGCCAATGTCTGGGAGCCCCGCGACGCCATCCCCTCGCAGGCCCGCTACATGTGCCATCTGTACGAGGTGGTCAAGATGGTTCCGGGCAGCAAAACCACAGTCGGGGCGACCCGGCTCGCGCTCGCGGCCTACAACGCGGGGCCGAACGCGGTGCTTCGGGCCCGCGGCATCCCGAAGATCCTCGAGACGCAGGACTATGTCGACAAGATCTTGAAGGATCTGCTGCCCAAGTACCAGGAGAGCGAGGAGAAGTACCAGCGGAGCGAGGCGAAGCACACCAGCAGTGCCTCCGCCTCACCGTCCGTCTCGTCTTCCACCTCGCCCTCCCCCGATCCGTCCGCGACCGCCTCCGGCGCCTCACCGTCGGCTACGCGTCGGCCGTGATGAAGTCCTCCACCGCCCGCACGAGTTCCTGTGGAGTCTCGTCGGCGGGGTAGTGCCCGGCATACTCCAGCTCCACCAACTCGGCGTTGACGTACCAGCGCAGCCAGGTCTGCCGCATCACCTCCGCCGTGAGCGCCGGGTCGTGGGCGCCGACCACGATCCGGACCGGCACCTGGGCGCCGGCTATGTCCTCGTGGAAGTCCTCCAGCGCCCACGAGTCCAGCCAGGCGCGGAGCGCCTTGGGCTCGCTGTGCTCCAGCGAGTGGCGCACCATCAGATCCAGCCAGGCGGCCGGGTGACGGCCGCCGGTGGTGAGGTCGATGATGGTCCGCCGGTTCTCCGGATGGTCGGCGGCGGCCGCGAAAAGCTGCCACTGCTCGCCCTCCATCGGCACTCCGCTGGCCGGCACCGGCGCGACCCCGACCAGCCGGCGGACCCGCTGCGGGGCGGCCGCCAGGACACGCTGGACGACGGCCCCGCCCATCGAGTGGCCGACGAGCGAGAACCGCTCCCAGCCAAGGTGATCGGCGAGCGCGAGCAGATCGCCCCCGGCCTCGCCGGTGGTGTACGCGCCGGGGATGTCGCGCGCCTCGCCGTAGCCGCGCAGATCGGGCAGAACATAGGTGAACCCGCGGCGGTCGACATGCGGCAGCATCGCGGCGTACGCGGCACGGTCCGAGAACCAGCCGTGCACCGCCATCACATGGTGCGGCCCGTCGCCGACGGTCTCATACGGTGGAACGAGGGGTGGAACGATCGGTCCCATGGCACCTCCGGTCCCAGTCGAATACGGGCGACGCGGCGCGTGCCCGTGGGGCTCAACCGTGACGTCTCCCGCAGAGGTGGGCAAGCCCGATGCGCATATGCGTGCCCGCGATACGACCCGTGGAGGGGCCGTATCGCGGGCACATGGCCGTCCGTGGGGCGGGGGGCTCTAGGGGTAGTTCACGAGATTCGCCACATTGTTGCCGGAATTGGACGGCCCGCCCGTGTTGTTGATGACGTGGCTGATGGTGCCGGTGCCACCGAGCGACACGGTGACCATGTGATGGAAGCGGACGCCCGGGGTGTCGGGGACCTCGAAGGCGCGGGCCGCGACGACACCGGGATTGACGTTGAAGTAGCAGTAGCTGCCCAGCCCCCACGCCTCATGGCTGGTGACGTTCGGCCCCACCTTGTAGGCCGCGTAGCCCTGGGTGTTCCCGTTCATCCAGGCGCCCTGGTCGGGCGGGTCGTAGGGCATTTCGTTCTGGTAGAAGTAGGTCCGGCCGCCGTTGCCGTTCCAAATCGTCTGGTACTGCTGATAGTGCTCGACGAACAGGCCGTACATGGTGACGTCGGCACCGTTCACGGTCAGGCCGTTGGCGGCGGTGTTGGCATTCCAGCCGACGCCGTCACCGTGGTCGGCCCGCCAGATCCACAGATGGTCGCCGATCACATTCGAGCTGTTGACCACCAAGCTCTTGGACGCCTTGCCGACCCCGGCCCCGCCGACCCGGAAGAACACATCGTGCAGGGAGGTCGGGTTCGCCGCGTGCTTGCCGCTCGCGCCGCTCGGTCCCACCTCCATCAGGGCGGCGGAATTCACCGTACCGGCGTCGAACAGCAGCCCCGCCACCTTGACCCCGTCGACATCGGCGACCGACATCGCGGTCACACCGTTGTCGGGGACGAGGGTGGCGAGCCCGAGGCCGAGGACGACCGTGTCGGGCCGGGTCACCTTCAAGGTCTCGCCGAGGTGGTAGACCCCCGGGGTGAACAGCAGATGCTTGCCCTGGGCGAGCGCGGCGTTGATGGCCGACGCGGAGACCCCCGGCTTGGCGATGAAGAACTGGTCGATGGGCAGCGACGATCCCGCCGGAGCGCCACCGGCCCAGGTGGTGCCCTGGGAATTCGACCGCAGCGAGGGCACGAAGACCTTGTAGGCGCCCGCCTGGTCGACGTAGAGGAAGGGCTTCTCCCGGACGGTCGGGGTCTGGTTCACCACCGTGTAGGGCGGGTTCGGGAAGTTCCCCGAGGGCGCGTTGAGGGCCCCGACGAACACCATGTTCCAGTTGGATCCGGACCAGCTTCCCCACTGGGTGTTCCGGGAGAGCCACTGCTGCTGCGATCCGGAGCGCACCTGGCCGTCGATCTTCGAATCGGCCATGAACCCGCCGCTCGACCAGCCCCCGTCATCGAGCTGCAGCGAACCGCGGACATGCATCCGGCGGTACGGCGCGGCCTGGGACACCGCCCATCGGTCGGTGCCCGAGGAGGGATTGACCGACAGATTCTCCGCGCCGCGCCAGAAGTTCTGGGTCGCGTTCCCCTGGAACCAGTCGGCCTCGGCGTGCACCGCGCCATTGATGGTCACATCGTCCGGTGACATCCCCAGGCCCAGCACCTGCGTATAGAAGCCCACATTGACGTCGGCGCTGTACGTGCCCGGCTTGAAGAGCACCGCATAGCGGTTGGAGCCGAACTGGTTCCGCTCCTGCTGCTGGAAGATGGAGTTCAGACGACTCTGAATGGCCGACGCGGGCATCGTCGGATCGAAGACGGCGACGTTCGGGCCGAGGTCCGGGCCGTCACCCGGCTGCTCGGGCGCGGCGGCCACCTGGAAGGACTGGGCGGCGCTGCCGTTGCAGGTGTACTGCGTGAGCTGCGCCCCGTCCTGGGTGGAGGCGCTGGGCACGTCGAGGCATTTGCCGCTGTGCCGGTTGACGAAGTGATACGCCCCGCCGCCCTCGTCCACGGCGCGCCACTGCTGGTTGTCGCCGCCGCTGTAGGTCCAGAGCTGGACGGCGGCGCCGTCGGCCGTGGACACATCCGCCACATCCCACGCCTGGGCGGCGTCATTGCGGTTGTCGACGCGGACATAGCCGTCGCCCGTGTCCTCGAACTTCCAGAGCTGGGCGGCGGAGTTGTTGCAGGCGTACTGCTGGACGGCGGTGCCGTTCGCCGTCGCCGCACCCCGCGCGTCCACGCACTTGCCGCTGCCCTTGTTGACGGCAGTGGCCCAGCCCGTCGGCAGCGCCGCGGCCTTGGCACTCGCCCCGGGCGCCGTCGCCAGCGAGCCGCACAGCGCGGTGAGCATGGCGACGACGGCCAGCAGAGCTGGTCTCGGGGATCTGGGGGACCTGGGGGGTCTTGGCGGTCCGGGAGGTCTTGGGGGTCTGGAGCGTCTTGCGAATCGTGCCGGTTCTCGCATCACGGAAGCCTCTCCTCATGGGGTGGGGGAAGAGCGCCCCGGTGCGGTCACAGGGCGGTCGCGGCGCGTTCCAACGAGTCCTCGTCACCGGCTGGTTGGTTGGTCTGTACCGCGGCTTTGAGGACGGTATGACCATGGGATTCCGGTGTCAATACGAGCCTTAAGCCAAGCCGTGAATTTGTGCGGGCCGTGCTGCGTACGGGCAGGGCTGTGCTGCGTACGGGCGAGCCCGACCCGGTGGCCGCGTGTCAGCCGCGTCGGCCCGGGGCGCACGTAGTGGGATGGCCGCTGTGGCGCGCGATATGGGGATCCGGCGGAACAACGGTTTCCGGCGCCACGGTGCCACGGCGCTGCGGCTCGTGGCCGTCGCCACCCTCTACTACGCGGGCGCCTGGATCGGACTGCTGCAGGAGCTGGTGCGCGATCAGGTCACCCCGCTGTGGCCGCCGACCGGAATCGCCCTGGCCTGTCTGCTGACGTTCGGCCCCATGGCCTGGCCGGGCATCGCCCTCGGCGCCGTCGCGGTCAACGCCCCCATCGGCCCGTCGCCCCTGGCGGTCCTCGCGATCGTCGTGGGCAACACCCTGGCCCCGATCTGCTCGTATCTGCTGCTGCGACGCGTGGGCTTCCGGCCCGCCCTGGACCGGCTGCGGGACGCGCTGGTCCTGGTCTTCCTCGGCGCCCTGGCGGGCATGCTGATCAGCGCCACGGTGGGGACCGCCGCGCTCGTCGTGTCGGGCGCGCTCCCGGTGGGTGACTTCTGGACCGCCTGGTCGGTGTGGTGGACGGGCGACGCGATGGGCGTGCTGGTGATCACCCCTCTGCTGCTGGTGCTCCACCGCCTGCTCCACCATCTGCTTCACCGCGCCCGGCTGCCCCGTGGCGTCAGCGCGTACCGCCTGTTGGAGGCGGCGGCCCTGCTGCTGGGCACGGCGGCCGTCACCCTGGTCGCCACGCGGGCGGAGGTCAGCCTGCTCTTCCTCGTCTTCCCCTTCCTGATCTGGGCCGCCCTGCGCTTCCAACTCGCGGGCGCCGCCCCGTGCTCGCTCATCGTCTCGGTCCTCGCGATCGCCGCGACGGCGGAGGGCACCGGTCCGTTCTCCCACCATTCGCTGCCGGCCCGGATGGTCACCCTCCAGGCGTTCAACGGCTCGACGGCCCTGACGGCCCTGCTGCTGTCGGCGATCATCGCCGAACGGAACGCCACCCGCCGCCAGATCGAACACGTCTGCGCCCAACTGGCCGAAGCCGTCTTCCGCCTCGCCCCGGACGAGCCCCGCCCGCCCGAAGGCGACCGGAAGTCCACGGACCGGCGATAGCGGGCCGGTCGTCCGACGGCGCCGCAGGGAAGGGGCACCGGGCGCCGGGCGACTGGAAGCGGGTTGGACCGGCTATCCGCCGGAGCTGCGGATCACTTCCTGAGCCGGGGAACCGGCCCCCGGCCCCTGGCCTTCCGCCGGGGGCCGGGCCCGCGCTGTTGGGCCCGGCCACCGCCGTGTCCGAGTACGCAAGCAGCCCAGCAAGCGTGAATAAGGACAGCCACACGCTAGGGCCCGGCACTGACATTCAGCTTTGGTGCCGGTCAGATCACCGAGGTGTGCGCCGTTGCGTGAAGGTGCACGGCACCGTGAGCGGCAGCGTCGAGACGCAACTGCCCTCGTGTACCACTCCTGTCGTCGTCAGCACGGTGACGAGCGGACGGTCTTCAGTCGCCGCGGAGATGACGTCCGCGACGTCGGCCGGGCCACCCACCAACTGCCCACCCGCTGCGGACGGAGGGCCGTTTCTCAGCTGCCACATCCACAGTCCGTACCGGAGCCAGCAGGCTCATCGCCTACCTGCCCACCGCAACAGCCGCCGGAGCCGGTGTCCAGGGCGGGGCTCTTGCCCATCTGCCCGGCGTCGGCCTTGACGGTGTAGACCTCCCAGGGCTCCTTGCCGGGGCCGTGCACCCAGACCTTGTCCTGCAGCGCGTAGCAGCAGGTGGTGTCGTTCTCCTCGAAGGTGGCGAGCCCCGCGTCCTTCAGGCGGCCGGCCGCCGCGGTGACCTGATCGGTGGAGGTGACCTCGACACCGAGGTGGTCCAGGCGGGTGTCCTGGCCGGGTTCGCCCTCGATCAGGACGAGCTTGAGCGGCGGCTCACTGATGGCGAAATTGGCGTACCCCGGGCGGCGCTTGGCCGGCTCGACTCCGAAGAGCCGGGAGTAGAACGCGATGGATCCCTCAAGGTCGGCGACGTTGAGGGCGAGCTGTACGCGGGACATGGCGATCCCCCTGATCTCGTTGCATCGATGCCTGTCGATGCAACCTTGCGTCCTGAATCGAAGAACGTCAACATAGAAGCATGTCGAAACAAGAGCTTGAGGTCCTCGGCCAGGACGGAGTCGAGGGCTGCTGCCCGGGACTGCTGGCCGCCCCGCTGGATGAGAACCAGGCGGAGGAGCTGGCGAAGGTGTTCAAGGCCCTGGGCGATCCGATACGGCTGCGGCTGCTGTCGATGATCGCCTCGCGGGCCGGAGGCGAGGTGTGCGTATGCGACCTCACGCCCGCTTTCGATCTGTCGCAGCCGACGATCTCCCACCACCTCAAGCTGCTGCGGCAGGCCGGCCTGATCGACTGCGAGCGCCGGGGCACCTGGGTCTACTACTGGCTGCTGCCGGAGATGACCGACCGGCTCGCCGGGGTCCTCACCCGCCCCGCGGGCCGGCCGCTCCCCGAGCAGACCGGGAAGACCACCGCCGGGGCGGCCTCATGACCACCGGAGCACCCCAGGCCGGACCGGTGGCGGCCCGGCTGTCGTTCCTGGACCGGTTCCTTGCGGTGTGGATCCTGCTGGCGATGGCGGCCGGCCTCGGCCTGGGGCGGCTCGTCCCCGGCCTCGGCGACGCGCTGGCGAAGGTGACCGTCACCGGCGTCTCCCTGCCCATCGCGCTGGGCCTGCTGGTCATGATGTACCCCGTCCTGGCCAAGGTCCGCTACGACCGCCTCGACACCGTCATCCGGGATCGGCGCCTGCTGCTCCCCTCGCTCGCGCTGAACTGGATCCTGGGCCCGGCCGTCATGTTCGCGCTCGCCTGGCTGCTCCTGCCGGACCTGCCGGAGTACCGGACGGGCCTGATCATCGTCGGCCTGGCCCGCTGTATCGCCATGGTCATCATCTGGAACGACCTGGCCTGCGGCGACCGGGAAACCGCCGCCGTCCTCGTCGCCCTGAACTCCGTCTTCCAGGTGATCGCCTTCTCCGCGCTCGGCTGGTTCTACCTCACCGTGCTGCCCGGCCGGCTCGGCCTGGAACAGACCGGTCTCGACATCAGCGTGTGGGAGATCGCCCGCAGCGTGCTGATCTTCCTCGGCATCCCCCTGGTGGCAGGCTTCCTCACCCGGCGCCTCGGCGAGAGGGCCAAGGGCCGGACCTGGTACGAGACCAAGCTCATCCCGCGCATCGGCCCGTTCGCCCTGTACGGGCTGCTGTTCACGATCGTCGTCCTGTTCGCCCTCCAAGGCGAAGCGATCACCTCACAGCCGATGGACGTGGCGCGGATCGCGCTGCCGCTGCTGGTCTACTTCGCCGTGATGTGGGCCGGGTCCATGGCACTGGGCAAGGCCGTGGGACTGGACTACCCACGCTCCACGACATTGGCGTTCACCGCTGCGGGCAACAACTTCGAACTCGCCATCGCCGTCGCCATCGCGACCTTCGGCGCCTCCTCCGGGCAGGCCCTGGCCGGAGTCGTCGGCCCACTCATCGAGGTCCCGGTCCTGATCGGCCTCGTCTACGTGGCCCTCGCCGCCCGCCGCTACTTCCCCCGGCCCACCACCATGGCCGCCGAACAGGCTCCCGCCCAGGAAGGTTCCGCCCGTGTCTGACCCCCAGACCCCCGAGACGCCATCCGTGCTGTTCGTCTGCGTCCACAACGCGGGCCGTTCCCAGATGGCCGCCGCCTTCCTCACCCACCTCGCGGGCGACCGCGTCGAGGTCCGCTCCGCCGGTTCGGCACCCGCCGAGCACGTCAACCCCGCCGTGGTGGAAGCCATGGCGGAAGTCGGCATCGACATCGCGACAGAGATCCCCAAGGTGCTGACCGCCGAAGCCGTGCAAGCCTCGGACGTCGTCATCACCATGGGCTGCGGCGACGCCTGCCCCTACTTCCCCGGCAAGACCTACCTCGACTGGAAGCTGGACGATCCGGCCGGGCAGGGCGTTACCGCTGTCCGGCCGATCCGCGACGACATCCGTTCCCGCGTCCAAAGCCTCGTCAGCGACCTCACCGCAGGAGGCCGCGGGTGACCCTCGCGTCGAAGCGATCCGGGTCACCCTCCTGACGGCCAAGTGGTCGTCTGGACCAAGGGCTTGAGCGGCAGGGGTCCCGAAGGCGAATGCCGGTCAGCATGACGCGGGCGGGATGCTCTGCTCGTACTGGAAGACGTTGTGGGGGTCGTACTTCGCCTTGATCTTGCGCAGCCGGTCGAAGTTGGACTCCCAGTAGGCGGTTTCCCAATCCTGCATTCCGATGTTCGGCACATTGACGTAGGCGCCGTTCACGTAAGGCCGCAGCGCCTGGCTGAACTCGGCGATCCAGGCCTGGGCCACTGGGGTCAGCTCGTCGCCGCTGCCCGGTACCCCACGAGTCCCCCAGCCGGCCCCGGGCTCGGAATAGAAAAGCGCGTTGCGATGCGGGAACGCCGTGCCGCCACGTGGCTCTCTCCGCACCGCCCCGCCGAACGCCTGGGTGAAGAAGTTGCTTGCATCCGTGGGGGCGTCGCGCATGAATGAGGCGATCAGGCTGATCGCCTTCTTCGGGAACGGCTCGGTGGTGAACTGCGAGAAGAATTTCCAGTTCGCGGGCTCGTCCTCGATCGGAATCTGGAATCCCGCGTATACGTCGCCCCAGTTACCGATCTGCACCGAGACCTCGGGCTTGCCGATCGACAGAATCGGGGCCAGCAGCTTCTTCGCCTCTGCCGCCGTCCCTTCCGCGAGAACCCCGAACAGCAGGATCTCGTTCCGGTGGACCTCGAGCTGGGTTCCGAGGCGGTTGTCGGCGCTCGGTCCCGTACGCTGCCATGCGTCGAAGACTCTCTGCAGGTCCCTGATGCCGTCCCAGGTCGCCTGCAGATAAGCGACGCTCTTGAGCGGAGCCGCCTTGTAGGTGAGTGAGGTGACGATCCCGAAGTTGCCGTTTCCCGCCCCGCGGAGCGCCCAGAGCAGGTCCGAGTTGTTCTTCAGGTCTGCCGTGACCACCTTGGCGCAGTCGGGGTCCGACGCGACGACGATCTCGGCCGCCGTCAGACTGTCGCAGGCCATGCCGAGGTAGCGGGTGAGGAAGCCGAAGCCGCCGCCGAGCGTGGCACCGGACAGACCTACGCTGCCCTCCGTTCCGGTCGTGACCGCGAGGTCCTTCTCCGCGAGCGTGGTCACCGCTTCCAACTGGTTGAGCCCGGCGCCGACCGTCGCGGTACGCGAGGCGGTGTCGATGTGGACCGACTTCAACTCGCTGACGTCGATCACGATGCCGTTGTCCACATTCGACCAGCCCTCAAGGCTGTGGCCTCCGCTGCGTACCCGCAGCGCGACGTCGTGCTGCCGCGCCCACGTGAGGGCGTTGACCACGTCCTGGGTGTTCTGGGCATAGACGATGACGAGTGGATAGTGAACGAAGAGTTCGTCCCAGCCGAGGCTCGCATCCGCGTACCCGGGGTCGTTGGGGGTGACGATGCGGCCGGTCAGCTTCGCCGGCCGGCTCTTCGCGCTTCCCGACAATGCGCTCGCGGCGCTCGCGCCCGGGGCTTCCGCGGCCACGATGCCCGGGAGAACAACCGCGGCGGCGCCAGCGGCCGCCGATGTCCTGAGCAGGCGGCGGCGAGAAAAGTCGTGCATGGTTCGTATCCTCTCGACCGAGCTACGCCAGCATTCGGCCAAGGCGAATAGTGTGCGCCTGCTGGCGAGTTCAATTCCTTGTGTACGATCTCTGGGGGCCGCACAGTAACAGGAGTGATCGAATCAGGGTTACCCGACACGCTAATTGAGGCACTGACAGCTTACTGAAGATGAATATTTCCGGGCGGGCAGGAATTAGCCCAGCCGAGTGGATACGACCGGGCTTTGTGTTCGCATTATCGGTGCGATGGTCACGACCGGATACCGGCCCGTGGAAACGTCGCCGACTACGGCGGGCGGGCTTGCGGCGGCCACCGCGGGTCGAACGCGTGAGCGGTTCGCCAAGGGCAGAGCGCCGCCCCCTTCCCGTCGGGCGTGACGCTCCTACCCTGAGGGGGTGAGCAGCCACGCGTCGAACCGAGCCCGCGTCATTCCCCTGCGTCCGGCCACCGCGGACCCGGCTTCCCAGGCGGGAGCCACCGCCGGGGCCGCCGGAGCCCCCGCGGCGGGCCCTGCCCTTCCGGCCGCCCCGACTGCCCCGGGCGCCCCGGGCGCCCCGGTCCGACGGGAGCAGTCCGGCCGGGAGCCGGTGAAGGAGCCCCTGCTGCGGGATCTCGTCGGAGGCGTGCTGCGGCGCGAGCGGCTCGCTCAGCAGCGCACGCTCAAGGACGTGGCCGAGGCGGCGCGGATCTCGATGCCGTATCTCTCCGAACTCGAACGGGGCCGCAAGGAGGCGTCGTCCGAGGTTCTCGCGGCCGCCGCCCGCGCGCTCGGCCTCAGCCTCGCCGACCTCCTCGCCATGGCCCAGGGCGAGCTGATCCGTCTGGTCTCCGGTCCGCGGCGGCGGCGCGACGGTGCGGCGGTGTCGGTCGCGTCCCTCACGTCCGTCGCCTCTGCCACGTCCGCCACCTCCGTCACGGACCGTGGGTCCCGGCACGCGGGGCGGCAGGGCGAGGTACGGCTCGCCGCCTGAGATACCGCCGCCCGACGCTCCGCTTCCGGGTCACCGGCTGTCCGCCCCTCAGAACCCCCTGCCCGCCCGCCGGCTCAGCACCTCGTCGGCGAGCCCGTACGTCACCGCCTCCCGCGCCGTGAAGACCTTGTCGCGGTCCATGTCGGCGCGGAGCGTGGCGGCGTCGTGGGGCGTATGGCGGGCGAGCACCTCCTCGACCTGCGAGCGGATCCGGAGCATCTCCTTGGCCTGCAGACTGAGGTCCGAGACGGTGCCCTGCTGCCCTCCGCTCACCGGCTGCCCCAGCAGCACCCGGGCGTGCTCCAGCACGAACCGCCGCCCGGGGTCTCCCCCGGCCAGCAGCACCGCCGCGGTCGAGGCCGCCTGCCCTACGCAGAACGTCGAGATGGGCGCGGACACGAACGTCATCGTGTCGTAGATCGCCATCAGCGAGGTGAACGAGCCGCCCGGTGAGTTGATGTAGATCGCGATCTCCTGCTCCGAGCTCGACGATTCGAGGTGGAGCAGTTGCGCGATGACGACGTTGGCCACACCGTCGTCGATCTCCGTGCCGAGAAAGATGATCCGCTCGGACAGCAGCCGGCTGTAGATGTCGTACGCCCGCTCCCCCTGCGTGGTGCGCTCGACGACCGTCGGAATCGTGTACTGCCCCATGTCAGATCCCCATCCTGCGTCGCGCACCGGCCGGCCGTACGTCCGCGAGGGACTCCAGGACCCGGTCGACCATTCCGTACTCCTTCGCCTGCTCCGCCGTGAACCACCGGTCGCGGTCGCCGTCGCGCGAAATGGTCTCCACGCTCTGTCCGGTGTGTTCCGCCGTGATGCGCTCGATCGACCGCTTCATGAATTCGAGGTTCTCGGCCTGAATCGCGATATCGGCCGTGCTCCCGCCGATACCGGCGGACGGCTGATGCATCATGATGCGGGAATTCGGCAGTGCGTAGCGCTTTCCCGTCGCTCCGACGGTGAGCAGAAACTGCCCCATACTCGCGGCGAATCCCATGGTGAGCGTGGACACGTCGTTCGGAATCAGCCGCATCGTGTCGTAGATCGCCAGCCCCGCCGTCACCGAACCGCCCGGGCTGTTGATGTAGAGGCTGATGTCCGACCGCGGGTCCTCGGCCGACAGCAGCAGCATCTGCGCGCACACCCGGTTCGCGGACACCTCGTCCACCTGCGTGCCGAGAAAGACGATGCGCTGTGTCAGCAGTTGCGAGGCGAGATGATCGTCGAACCGCGTGGGAGCCGTTTCCCCCTCCGCGGCTCGCGGATGCGATCCCGGATCCCAGCCGGTGGCGCACGCTCCGAATGTTCCCATCGGACCTCCCTGTGAGTGCCGTCTGTGAGTACCGCGACCCACACCGCCGCGGTCCTTTCACCATCGGCCCAATTCGCTTGCGCGGTAAGGAATCTCGGCCCGCAGCAGATTCGCCCATGGCAGACCCGGTCCGGCGGCCCATAAGGCGGTCTTGCGGGGCGGTCCCGCCATTCCGGAGACTGCCGGGAAACGAGCCGACAGGGGGGCGGGCGCGATGACCGTGCGGCGACAAGGGCAACGGCGAGGGCGACAGCGACGTAAAGCGGCGTTACGGCGAGCCAAGGCACGGCAGCGCCGCACGGCCTGGAGCGGCGGCGCGGTCATGGCCCTCGCGCTGGCCGTGGCCTGGAAGACGGTGTGGCCGTACGTCGTCGGGGTGGCCCTCGTGGGGCTGCTCGGCGGCATCGGCTGGTGGTTGCGGCGAACGCATCTGCGCACCGTGGCGGAACACCGCGCCTGGCAGACCGAGGAGGAGAACGCGGCACGCGAGCGGTCCATGGCCGAGGTCGACGCCATGACCTGGCAGCGGTTCGAACGGTACGTCGCGGAGCTGTGCCGCCGGGACGGCTGCACCCAGGTCGTCGTCTCCGGCAAGTCGGGTGACCTGGGCGCCGACGTCGTCGGCCGGATGCCGGACGGGCGCCGGCTGGTGATCCAGTGCAAGCACTACGCACCCCATCGCACCGTGCCGAGCGGCGATATGCAGAAGTTCCTCGGCACCGCGAAGGCCGAACACGCCGCGGACGTAGCGGTGTTCGTCGCCACCTGCGACTTCACCCGGGAGGCGGAGAAGCTCGCCGTGAAGCACGAGATCTTCGCCATGCACCGGAACCTCCTCGGCGCCTGGGTGCGGGGCTCCACCTTGGAGTCGCTGATCCCGCTCAACGGGGCGGGCAACGGCCGTAGGCCACGAAGCGCCAGGGACGGCCGGGGCACAGCCGCCCGCCCCGCGACGGGCCCGCGACCGCAGGGCCGACCCGGCGCATCGGCCCCACCCGACACACCCGGCCCGGGCCACCCCCGCCCTCGATGAGCTCCCGCCCCAGCCGACCGGCCCATGCCGGTCACGGTCCGGCGGGCGATGCGGGTCAGGACCTCATACGGGCGGTCTTGTGCGCGACCCGTGACACACACAGCATCACGGGCCTACCGTCACAAGCAGGTTCGACCCATGCCGAGCGCGAGCCCCCTCTCCCCAGGTGTGGCCTCTCGCTGCGGTCGAGCCCGCTCGCGCCCCCGCGCCAACCCCGGGGGCGCTGGCATGTGCCCGCGTGGTCGCACCCCGGCGTCAGCGTGCCGCACGGAGCTGTGCGGCCTCGTGGCGCAGCGCCTCCACGGTGGCCGTCACCTCGGGAGAGCGGTCGCGGAATGTGACGGCGACCATCGCCCGGCCGAGCCAGGCGGGGTCGTCGACTCGGACGGTGCGGACGCCGGCGGGGATCGCGGCCGCGGCCACTTCGGGGAGTACGGCGATGCCGAGACCGGTGGCGACAAGGCCGAGCCGAGTGGGCCATTCACGGGCGGCATAGGCGATCCGCGGGTGGTCGAGGGTGGGCCAGGCGCCGAACTGGGGGTCGTCGCGGAGGCCCTTGCCGACGATCCAGGGCTCGTCCCTCAGCTCGGTCACCGGGATGGTTCCGCGACCGGCGAACCGGTGGTTCGCGGGGACGGCGAGCAGGAGACCGCCGTCGAGGAGCAGATCGCGGCGCAGCCCCTCGAATGCGTAGGCGGGCAGGTCCGGTCCCACGCCGATCACCGCGACGTCGATGCGATGGGCGCGGAGTTGGCGAAGCTGCGTGGGCGAGGACGCCTCGCCGAACTCGACGATCAGCGCCGGGTGGTCGTCGCGCAGCCGGGCCAGTGTCCTGGGGACGAGCACGGCGGCGGCCGAGGGGAAGGCCGCGATGGAGACTCGTCCGGTGACGTGGTCCGTCAGCCCGGCGAGGTCCGCGCCGACGGCGTCGATCTCGCTGAGGATCGTCGCGGCTCGGCGGGCGAGCACCATACCCGCAGGTGAGGGGGTCACCCCGCGGGCGCCCCGGACGAACAGCGGTGCGCCCGCGGCGGCTTCCATCGCCGCCACCTGACGGGACACCGCCGACTGGGTGTATCCGAGTGCGTCGGCCGCGGCGGTGAACGATCCGGTGTCGACCACGGCCTGGACGACACGGAGACCGGTGAGGGACAGGTCGGCCATGCCGTCATCCTCACACATTCCGACTGACACATTCCGAAAGGGCATGTCTCCTATGCCAGACCCTCGCTGGTGGAATGCCTTGACCAGCCGCACGCTGGAGGAGCGACAGCAGGCAAGCCATCCCAAAGGGAGCACCAATCATCATGGCGAAGACGTGGTTCATCACGGGCAGCTCGAGAGGGTTCGGCCGCGAGTGGGCGGACGCCGCGCTCGAACGCGGCGATCATGTCGCGGCGACGGCCCGGGATATCAGCCACCTGAACCCCCTGGTCGAGCGGTACGGGGATGCGGTGCTGCCGTTGCGCCTCGACGTCACCGACCGGGCCGCGGTGCATGCGGCAGCGCAGCGCACCCATGCGCATTTCGGTTCGCTGGACATCGCGGTGAACAACGCCGGCTATGGGCATTTCGGCATGGTCGAGGAGCTGACCGAGGACGAGCTCCGGGCTCAGATGGAGACGAACTTCCTGGGTGCGGTGTGGGTCACACAGGCCGTTCTGCCCCTCATGCGGGCGCAGCGATCGGGACGGATCCTGCAGGTGACCAGCGAGGGCGGCGTACGGGCTTTCCCCGGCATCGGCGCGTACCACGCCTCCAAATGGGCCCTTGAGGGATTGTCGGAGTCCCTGGCACAAGAAGTGGCGGCCTTCGGCATCCATATCACCAACGTCGAGCCCGGCCCCTATGCCACCGACTGGCTGGCGCGCGGGGCACGGCACAGTGAGCGGCACCCGGACTACGCCGAAGTCCACGAGGCCACCGCGGTGGATTTCGAGGTCGGCGACCCGCGCGCGACCCGCGACGCGATTCTCCGGATCGTCGACGCGGAGCGGCCCCCGCTGAGGATCTTCCTCGGCAAGTCCTTCACCGACGTCGCCGATCTCTACGAGGAGCGTCTGAAGACGTGGCGGGAGTGGCAGCCGGTCTCCCTGGCGGCGTTCGGTTGAGCGGCGCCCCCCGTCGGCGTTCGACCTGCGAGCCCCGCCCGGCGGGGCGGTGACGCCGGACGGGCCGGCGTCGTGTCCGCTCCCGCCACGGCGGGCCAGGGCTCGTCACTCTCTCTGTGATTTACGCTCCGCGGTCCGCGCGCCTGAGCGGGCGCGGGCGGGTCGTCGTCAGGAGAGCCAGTCGGTGTAGCGGGTGGGGGCGAGGTGGGCGCTCTTGTCGGTGAGAACGTCGCCCTTGACGGCGGCGAACATGCCGGCGGTGGGGTCGGTGACGACGGTGCGGTCGTCGCCCTTGTGGGACAGGGTGATCCGGCCCAGCTCGTCCAGGGGGAAGACCTCGGGGCCCGCGATGTTGTGAATGCCACGCACCGGGGCGCCCGCGGCGACCTCCGCCACCGCGGCGGCCACGTCCTTGGCGGCGATCGGCTGGATCGGCGTGGCGGGCAGCCGGACGGTGTCATCGTCGGCGGTCCAGGTCATGACGTCGTCGATGAACTCCATGAACTGCGTCGCCCGGACGATCGAGTACGGGACCGGCCCGGCCGCGAGGATCTCCTCCTGGAGCGCCTTGGCCCGGTAGTAGTCCAGCTCCGGCACCTGGTCCACGCCGACGATCGAGAGGATGACGAAGTGGCCGACGCCGCCCCGCTGGGCCGCGGCCAGCAGATTGTCCATCGAGGTCCGGAAGAAGGCCGGGGAGGCGTCGTCGAAGGTCGGGGAGTTGGTCAGGTTGACGAGGACATCGGCTCCCGCCACCGCCTCGTCCAGCCCCTGGCCGGTGATGACGTCGACTCCGGTGGACTGCGAGTGCGGTACGGCCTCGTGCCCGGCGGCGTTCAGATTCTTGACGACCTGCGATCCGATCAGCCCGGTACCGCCGATGACTGCGAACTTCATGACATGCCCTTCGTCGGGATTGCGTCCGAAATACGGCATATGGATACCCGCGTGAGCGGGCATCCATCAAACTCGGACACATCTTGTCCGAGAAAATACGCGGACACAAGTTGTCCGAGTAGACAGGCTGATTACAGTGGTCCCGTGAAGATGTCCGGCGGAGTCGAGTGGGCCCTGCACTGCTGCGTCGTGCTCACGTCCGTCGAGGAGCCCGTCCCCGCGACCAAGCTGGCGGAGTTCCACGACGTCTCGGCCAGCTACCTGGCCAAACAGCTACAGGCGCTCTCCCGGGCCGGGCTCGTGCGCTCGGTCCAGGGCAAGGCGGGCGGCTACATACTCACCCGGGAACCCGCCTCGATCACGCTGCTCGACGTGGTCGAAGCGGTCGACGGCCCCGCCGCGGCGTTCACCTGCACGGAGATCCGCCAGCGGGGCCCACTGGCCACCCCGGCCGAGTCGTGCACGACACCGTGTCCGATCGCCCGCGCGATGTCCGGGGCGGACGCGGCCTGGCGAGCAGCGCTGCGCGCCGTCTCGATCGCCGATCTGGCGCAGGACGTCGCAGAGACCTCGGGCCCCTCGGCGATGACGCGCGTCAGCGCGTGGCTGACGACGCCGCAGGGGTGAGGGCCGCACCGAGGCCCCTCGAACCCCGAGGACCCCGGGAACCCTGAGGACCCCGGGGTCGCCGGGAACCCTGCGGACCCTGCGGGCCCCGGGAACCCCTGAGGACCCTGCGGACCCCGGGGACCCCGCGGACCCTCAGTAACCGTCGATGAAGCTGACCGTCTCGTCGAGCGGCGCCCGCCCCGTACGCTCAAGACTCTGCGTGACGTCTTCGTACCCGATCGACATGCCGCAGAAGAGCATGAGCTCGTCCGGGGGCGAAACGATCTCCGCGACGCTCTTGCGGAACTTCGCCCATGCCATCTGCGGGCAACTGTGCAGCCCCTCGGCGCGAAGCAGCAGCATGACGGTCTGCAGATACATGCCGACGTCGGACCACTGGGCCGGGCCCAGGTCGCGGTCGATGTAGCAGAACAGGGCGGCGGGCGCGCCGAAACACTGCCAGTTCGCGGAGGCGGCCCGCTGGCGCGCCTCCGTGTCCTCGCGCGCAACACCGAGTGCCCCGTAGCGCTGCGCGCCGAAGGCGGATCGGCGATCGCTGTACGGGGACTTCAAATGGGGCGGGTACTGCACATACTCCGCCTCGTCCCAGGGTTCGCCCGCGTCCAGGCGCTCGCCGGCCCGCTTTTTGAGCTCGGCGAGCGGGCCGCCAGTCACCACGTAGATGTTCCACGGCTGAATGTTCGATCCGGACGGTGCCCACGCCGCTGCGGACAGCACACGCTCCAGCACCTCTCTCGGGACGGGCTGGTCGGTGAACCCACGCACTGCCCGTCGACTCGCGACCGCCTCATAGACGTCCAAGATCGTCCATCTCCCCTCTGCTCAACCCGCCGCTACGGGACTCTCTCCGTTACACTCACTACAGTATCATTCAATACTATCTCGTGTTTAACTATCTCGAGCGTCAATGCTCAGCCCCTGCCCCCGGGCTCCCCGCCTCGGGCGTCACTCTTGGAGAAAGTTCATGGTCACGCTGCTGCACATCGACACGTCCGTGCTTCCGGGCAAGGCTTCCTCGTCCCGTTCGGTCACGGCCGCCTTCCGCACGACATGGGAGGAGCAGCACCCGGAGGGCACGGTGATCTACCGCGACCTCGCCGCCAACCCCGTCCCGTACATGACCGCCGCCGCCTGGTCCGCCGGTTACACCGCCCCGTCCGAGCGCACCACGGAGCAGTCCACGGCGTTCGCCGTGCGCGAGAAGCTCATGGAGGAACTGGAGCAGGCGGACGCCGTCCTGATCGCCGCCCCCATGCACAACTTCTCGATCCCCTCGACCCTCAAGGCATGGCTCGACAACGTGCTCCTGCTCGGCCGCACCGCGGGCGAGTCCCCCTCCGCCGAGGGCACGCCGACCGTCGTCGTCGCCAGCCGCGGCGGCTCCTACGCACCGGGCACCCCGCGCGAGGGCTTCGACTTCGTGCAGAACTACCTGGAGGCCGTCCTCAAGCGCACCCTGGGCCTGGACCTCGACTTCATCGTCCCGGAGCTCACCATGGCCCCCCGCAACCCGGCCATGTCCGACCTGATCCCCCTCTACGAGGCATCCCGCGAGCGCGCCTTCGAGGACGCGACCACCAAGGCCATGGACCTCGCGAAGCGCCTCGCCGCGTAGCCCGTGCCGGACGCTGGACGCCGCGCGACGCCGAGCCCCCGGGCCGGTCACGCGGCGCCCTCGTCCGCCGCGCAAGGACAGAGAGGCGCCGAGGACAGCCTCAAGACACTCTGCGATGCGGGCCTCGGCGAAACACACCCACACAGCGGGCAACCGTCACGCGGACGCGCCTACGCCTAACCCTCCGCCGGATAGGCGAACCGGTTCAGCAGATCCATCAGCCGCTCGGGCTCACCGGCCCCCAGCTCGGCAACCAGCCGCTCAGCCAGCGGCTCCGCCGCCACATGAGCCGCGTCGAAAAGCTCCATACCCTGAGGCGTGATCTCCACCGCCCGCACCCGCCGATCCCCCGGAACGGCCTTCCGTACGACCAGCCCCTTACGCTCCAGGTCGTCCACGACCCGCATGATCCCCGCCTTGTCCGACCCCGTCGCCGCCGCCAGATCCCGCTGCACCGTGGGCCCGTAGTCGACCAGCACGATCAACACGGCAAAATGCCGCAACTCGATGCCGAGCGGCCGAAGCGCCTCCGCCATCACCGCAGCCGCCCGCCAGTGCGCCCGGCGCAGCAGCAACCCGAGAGCGAACGGCGAGGCATCCCCGACGCGACCGGTCGCACGCGAGGCGGTGGGCTGGGGCGGAACATCGGCGGTCATGAGGCCACATTACAGCCATTCATCCGTTCGATACGGTTTCACTTGAAACCAAATCCGGCGACGAGGCTTCCGCGCCCGCTACGACTTCTCCCCCAGCGCCACCCGGAGCCAGTCGAGAGACCCCTGACTCAGGAGTTCGTCAGCGAGACGCCTGCCGCTCTCCGTCACCAACCGGCCACGGCTGTTGTCGACCCATCGCTGAGCGTTTTCGTACCCCTGGGACAGATATTCGAGTCCCTGCAGCAGGCACTCAAGCTTGTCCGCGTCCCGAGCACATACCGCCTCGGGCGACTCCTTCGCTTCGTACTCACCGACCCATGCCCGTACAGCGGAGGCGAGCACCTCGGGCATATCGGCGGTCTGGTCCGCGGTCACCGCCTGCGGGTCGGGGCCGGGCGCGTACTTCTTGCCCAGATGGTTCATGTCGCCGGTACGCGTCTCCTGAGAGTCGTGCCAGACGGCCATAAGAGCCGCTCGCGCCGGATCGGCGCCTTCGAGCTGGGCGATGACCGAGGCGATCAACGACGTGCGCCAGGAATGCTCGGCGACGGATTCCGGGTCACGCACACCGGCCATCCACCAGCCCGTCCTGCGGTTCTGCTTCAGCGCACCGGCTTCGAACAGAAAACGTGCCACCGCATGCAGGTCGTCAGCCACCGTCAACTCCTCTCAGCCCCCTCGTCCGGCCCTCGGCTCGGCGAGAGGGCTGTCGTCTGTCTCGGTAGATGCTGCTCAGCGCTGCGGGCGGGCGATCAGCCGGACATCTGGGCCGGACCGCGCCACGTCCACCAGCTCACACCGGAGGATGTCGTCAATCGTCTCGATGGTGCCGCCTTCGAGTCCGCTCTTCCCGCGGCCGAGGAGCGCGGGCGCGATGTAGGCAACGATGCGGTCGACCAGGCCGGCCGAGACGAACGACGCGGCGAGCGTGGGGCCGCCCTCGAGGAACATCCCGCGCACGCCGCGCCGGTGCAGTGCACGGAGAAGTGCCTCCACGTCCAAGCCGACCTTCGCGCGGGGCAACCGTACGACGGTGGCCACACCCTCCAGGTGGGATGCGTCAGCGTCGTCGGCAACGGCGATCATGGTGGGCGCGGCATCGTCGAGGACCCGGGCATCGGCCGGGGTCCGGGCGTTGGTGTCGACGATCACGCGCCACGGCTGCTGATCAACCGGCACGGCCACCTTCAGCTTGGGGTCGTCCTTGACCGAACGCACGGCAAGGTGGGGATTGTCGGCCTGCTGGGTGCCGGAACCGACGACGGTCGCCTGGCAAGCTGCGCGTAGCGCGTGGACTTCCGCACGGGACTCCGCGCTGGTGATCCACTGGCTGGTGCTGTCCGCCGCGGCGATCCGGCCGTCCAGCGTGGCCGCGTACTTGTAGACGACGAATGGCCGCCCATCGACTGTGTGCCACTCGTCCGTGCCTACCAGCTCGCTGACGTGCATGGGCTCCTCCAGACAGATCTTGGTTCCGCGCAGCCTAGTCACGCGGCGGCGACTGCCTCCGCCAGGTCTTGCACCATCGCTGTGCGTCGCCACGGAGCCAAGCCGGTGACAACCCGCCGGAGTTCTGCCGTGGTGCGACGCGACTCGGTCTCACGGCTGATCTCCAGTGCTTCCATGGCGGTGGCACAGGCTGCGTCGGGGGCACGGTCGGCGGCGTGCGCGCTGGCGAGCCGGGCCAGATGGAGGCCCCGCTCGCGCTGGTATATGGCCGGCCAGCGGTCGAGGGCTTGCCGGTAGGTGGTCACCGCGTCCGTCGGCTTGCCCAGCCGGAGGTAGCACGTTGCCCGCTGAGCGTGGACGTACGCGCGGTTGCAGTAGCCGCCGAGCTGATCGTTTACCGCCTCGTCGCCCTCGACGAGGGCTTGGGCAGCGTCGAGCGCGCGGAGGGCCGGCAGTTCGCCTCCGATGAGGGCATGTCCATGTGCTGCCTGGAGGTGGGCGGAGGCGAAGATACGTGCGGGCACGTCGCCGCGAACGCGCAGGGCCGCCGACGCCAGGCCAACTGCCCGCTGTTGCTGCCTGAGCCCGACGGACTGCTGTGCCTTGCGCATCAGAATGAAGGCTTGCCGCACGGGATCATCGGCTTCCTGCGCCCATTCCATCGCACGGTCGGACCACCACAGGGCCTGCTCGGGGCGGCCGAGGTCCTCGTACAACCAGCCGGCGAACTCGGCCCACTCCGCACCGGTTTGGAGGATCGCCCGGCGGAGAGGGCCATGTGCTCCGGGAAGCAACTGCTGCTCGATGACCGTGAGGTGGTCGTGGACGGCGCTGATCGCGGCGTGCGGTCCGTAAAGCCCGTCCGATTGGACCAGGGTGGCGCGCAGCCGCTGGAGGTGGGCGACAACTGCTGGATTGACCGGGCGGCGGTCCGCGGCGCCGGCCGGGGTGGGAAGGATGCCGAGGCCGACCGCCGCTGCGGTGGTGCCCAGGAAGTCACGACGATTCACGTCGGCATGGCGTGGCGCGTCCCCGGCCAGCCCGACGTCGGAGGGGTCCATGCCGAGCCGGTCGGCGACGAGCGCGAGCACATCGACATCGCGCGCCGACTGGCGGCCGCGTTCCAGACGGCTGATGGTGCTTTGGCTGTACCCGCATATATCGGCCAGCTGCTGCTGGGTCCACCCGCGTGCCCGACGGGCAGCCGAGATGGCTTCGCCTGCGCTGGAGTGCTGCCCTAACTGCCCCATACACGGTCCCGGTCTGCGGTGGCGTGGCTCGATAAGGAGATACCCACAGTAGCGGTCCGGTCGCATACGCATGCAGGTCCTGCATAGGCGCAGCGTGTGATGCATGCGGCGGGGACAGCGGTGTGGCGTGCGCGTTTGTCTGGATGCATGAGGCGAGACGCACTGCCGGAGGCATCCTTATGAAAGCCGCAGATCCTCTGTGGACACCACCGTCCTCCATGGACATCGAGGCGTTACCCGCAGGCACATGGTGGGACGCCGTGCGGGCCGCGCCCGCTGTAGGCGAACGCGCCCTGGACATGATCGGCAACGAGACCGGCGCCGTCATCCAGGACAAGTACGGCACCCTCTACTGGCTCGTCCAGGTGGGCTCGGCCACGAGCTGGCATCTGCGGCAAGTCCGAGTCCTCACCAAGCTGGCGGATGAGAGCACCTACCTCGGCGTGCCGCCCGTCACCTGGACCAAGGGCCCCCGCACCCACTGGCGCGTCCCGCTCATCGCCGACCGCTACCTGACCGAGGCCGGGAAGCTGTGGAAGGCGCTGACCGAGGCCGACCGCGCCGAGTACGGACACGTACCGGACGGCCGACAGCTCTGCGACCGCTGCCAACTGCCCACCAGCGAACCGATCCCGGTCGACGTGGAGAACGGCGGCAGCGGCAGCGCCGCCGGCAAGGCCACGTACGCCTGTCCCACCCACGCGCCGCTCTACCCGAAGCGCCCGCGCCCAAGGAGCCTCACCAGCACGGTGGCGGCCGACCACGAGGGGCGGCCATGACAGCGGTCACGCCCTCTGCGCTCCCGGGCGTAGAGCTGCCGAACCCGGACACCCTGACCGGGCCCCAACTCCAGGGCTGGCACTGCGCCCTGTGCGAGCGGCGGCTCTTCGCCGACCAGCGGCTCGGCATGGTCGAGTGGACCTGCGGCGGCACCACCGAGGTGGTCGAGCTGTGGGTGTGCCGACCGCTGTGCAAGGAGGCCGCCGATACGTAGGGCCGCGCTGTGCGCCTTCCGTACCGCCCGGCCGGGCCTGCTGCTCAGCGCGATCCCCGCGCTACTGGCGATCGCCGCCTACCTCTGCATCGCGGGCGATCCGGCCCGATAGACCGGGTGGGCCGCTGGGCTCCGGACCCCCGCCGGAGCGCGCGACCAGCGGCCCACCTTCAAGACCCCCTGCCGGTCGGCCCAGCCGAGGCGCGGCCGCCGACAAGACAGGGGATGAAGGGACTCCGGCCCGGACTGGGACCCCGGGCCGGGGCCCGCCCCGAAGTCCCGTTCCGGCCGCTTGGCAACCCGTCGGAAAGCGCTGACTCCCGTACACATCGCCCGTACTCTCGACTGCAGGAGGTGACCACCGTGTCGCAATGGGTAAACCCTCGGGCGGTCGAGATCGTGCGATTCGCGGGCCAGTTCCAGGCGCCTGACGAACTCCCGGATGACGCCTGCCGATGCTGGGCCGGCCGTCGACGGCGATGGGGCGCGGCTCAGCGCCCTCGACGGCTCGCGGCCACCGTGTTCGTTGGCGCTGAAGGGGCGCTCTACGCCGTGCCGTGCAATCGGTGCGGCGGCACGGGAGTCGCCCCGTGATGGCGATTCCTGAAAACGGCTCTGGCCGCAATTCCGTGAAAGCGCAGGTCAGAGACGGAAAGGTAACACCCTTCACCTGGGTGTCCGCTCCGTGGCGATCACTCGGGGACGTATGGACAGCGGTCGGCTGTCTCGTGATGATCGATGACGCGGCCGGTTCACGCCTGGAACTCGGTGAGATCGATGGCGCGAACGCGCAGCGGATAGGCATACACCGGGTGCGCCGTCTCTCGCTCGGGCACCATGCCGAGCTTTCGGATGACGTTCTCGGAGGCGTCGTCACCCATTCGGTTGATGCTGATGATGCGGTCGAGGCCGCGGTCCTGGAGCGCGAACTCCAGCGTGGCGTGGGCGGCTTCGGATGCGTATCCCTGGTCCCAGAACTGTGAGCCGAGCCGCCAGCTGATGGCCACGGCGGGCAGTACCTCCGGCAGGAACTCGGGCACGGACAGACCCGTGAAGCCTGCCAGTTCACCCGAGGCCAGCAGCTCGACGGCGAAGAG
The DNA here is from genome assembly GCF_000147815.2 of Streptomyces violaceusniger Tu 4113. NCBI lineage: Bacteria > Bacillati > Actinomycetota > Actinomycetes > Kitasatosporales > Streptomycetaceae > Streptomyces > Streptomyces violaceusniger. Next base: position 8,545,320 of record NC_015957.1, read on the forward strand.
TCCGAAGCCCTCCTCGTCCCATTCCTCCTCCCACCGCTCGATGGCCTCTGCCGTATGGTCCAGGTCGCGCACCGAGCCGTCGTCAATCCAGCGCATGACCCGCGGGTCCGCGTTGATGTCCGCCATCGGCGCGAGGTCGTCCTCATGCCAGCGACGGAGGAGGAGGCGGGGTGTGCGAATCTCGGTCATGGCGCCCATCCTGCCGAAGGCGACGGCCGCATCGGTAATCCGGCGCTCGCCCGTGCTGCCGCTCCGGGACGCAAGGCATCAAGCCGAGCCGCCTGCACCGCACACTGTGACGGGTGAAACATCGGGCCGACGGCCGGGCAGATGACGTGCCACTTCGGCAGCGCGGTCGAGAGGTGAAACGGATCGGTGGCGGCCTGCCGCAGCACCAAGATCGTTCACGGAATCGCGGTCAGAGCCCTGAAAACGACCAGGGACACTCCTCACCCCACTCCGTCCGGTGCGCAACGGGCTGGGGGCTCGGCGAGCGACAGGTCGTCGATGAGGAGGTGATGCTCAATGCGCGTACGAGTTGGGTCAGCTCCTCGCGGAAGAGTGTGTCCGGGCTCACCGTCTGGGTGCGCATATGCCCGTAGATCTCTCGAGGACAGCCTGCCGGACGGCGGTCTGCTCGGCATCGGTATGGGTCGGCCAGGGGCATGAGTTGTTCTGCTCGATAACGACCCTTTACCTCGGCACTGACGACAGCTCTATCGAGGCGTCGAACGCCAGGGACGCAGCCCCTATTCGGTCTCGAGGAGACTCAGCAGCATCCGACGCAGTTCGGACTGGTCTCGTTCGTCGAGCCGCGCCATCATCGTGGAGAACTCCGAGGCAAGAGCCTCGAGGGCCTTGGCGCGCACGCGCCGCCCCTCGGAAGTGGTCGTGAGGCGATGGCGGCGCAAGTCGCTCTCGTCGATCTCTCTGCGCACCAGCCCGCGGTCAACGAGGTTCCGCAAGTACGTCGTGACGCTCGCCTTCGGAAGCATCAGCTTCCGGGTGAGCTCGGCCGGGTACTTGCATGCGTCCACCTCGTCGAGGACGAAGAACTCCTTCGTCTCGAGCCCCAGCTCTTCGAGCTGCGGGGCGGCGGCGTTCATGACCCTGGTCAGAAGTCGTTGGTTCAACTTCCACAGCTCAGCAGCGTCATCCGTCGGCATGGCATTCCTTGAGGTATGGTACGGCCTTGCGCTAGTTCGGTTTGGAACTAGCTGGAAACCGAACAGCTTCGAAGGATTCTACGCGGAAGGCGCTGACCCCTCGTGCCACAGCACATCTCCATCCCTCGCGGCGCCATCGATCTCGCCGCCGATCTCCACCTCCCCGAGGGCTTCGACGCCGCGGAACCTCGGGCCGCGGTCGTGCTCGCCACGCCAGGGAGCAGCGTCAAGGAGCAGATAGGTGCGAACTACGCGTCCCGACTCGCCAAGAACGGCTTCGCCGCGCTCACGTTCGACCCGGCCCATCAAGGGCAGAGCGGTGGACAGCCTCGTGACCTCGAAGATCCTTATCGTCGCGGCGAAGACATCTCCTACGCGATCGACGAACTGAGCACCATTCCAGGCATCGATCCCCAGCGGATCGGCGCGCTCGGCATCTGCGCCGGCGGCGGCTACGCCGTGCACACGGCTCGCACGGATCACCGCATCAAGGCGATCGCCACCGTCGTCGCCGGCAACATGGGCGAGTCCTGGCGCGGGCCCGGCTTCTCCCCCAGCGGCCCCGCCGCAACACTCGACGATCTTGCCGCGGCGCGGACGCGGGAGGTCATCGGGCAAGACCTTCAGCGGGTCAACTGGCTGCCGGACACCCTCGAGGACGCGGCGGCGGCCGGATTCACCGACATCGACACCACTCAGGCGATCACGTACTACCGAACACCACGAGGCGGCAGCGAGCACTCGACCAACCGTCGCCTTCGCCGCAGCGACTCGCTGCTCCTCGGCTACGACGCCTTCCACCTCGTCGACCGGCTGCTCACCCAACCGCTCCAGGTGATCGTCGCAGGGCGCCGGGGGAACACCGGCCAGTACGAGGCGGGCATGAAACTGTGGAAGCTGGCCCCCAACCCCATCGATCTGCTCATCGTCGAAGGCGCCGGACACTACGAGATGTACGACGAGCCCCGATACGTCGACCAGGCAATTGCACGCCTGACAGCCTTCTACAGCGAGTATCTGTAGCCGTTGGCTTGGGGTCGTCGTTGCTACCAGGCGTTGTCCGTGCCGAGGAACAGCTCGGCGATCCGCCACTCGCCCCCGGCGTGGTCGAGCCTGAAGGTGTAGAAGCCGGTCGCGACCACGCCCCCGCTCCCGTTCCCACTCCCGCCCGCGTTCCACGTGAGCATGAGGTAGGCGTGCACCAGCGCCGTATCGGCGTCCGCGCTGTGGAAGACGACGTTGACCAGATTGTGCCGTCGCTGGTCGGTCTCCGCGTCCATCGCCTCTCGTACGAACGCGAGGATTGCCTCGCGTCCGGCGACGGGCCCGAGGCCGGTCTCGCCAGCGATCTTGAACGCCCAGGTGGCGTCCTCGGTCAGGACGGCCCCCAGCGCCGCCAGGTCCTGCTGGTCCAGGGCGAAGGCGTAGCGGGCCAGCGTCTGGTGGACGGCGAGCTGCTCGGCCGGGTCGAGGGCCACCTTTCCCGGGCGGATCGCGGCGAGGTGGGCGCTTCCCCAGCCGGGCGCGGCCTTCGCGCTCATGCGGCCGTCAGGACGATCTTGCCCTGGAGATGTCCCTGGGCAGCTCGCTCGTGCGCCGCACGGGCGTCCTCGAGCGGGAAGGTGCTGTCGATCGCCACGCGGATCGTGCCGTCCGCGAGCAGGCGCCCGATCTCGGCGAGCTGCGCGCCGTTCGAGCGGACCTGGGCGGCCGTGACCGTGACACCCAGCTTCGCGTTCTCCTCGTCGTCGAACTCGCCGAAGTACACCGGGTAGAGGGACCCGCCGCGCTTGAGGGTGCGCAGGAAGCGCCTGCTGTCGGGGCCCCCGACGGTGTCCAGCACGAGATCGACGTCACGGACGACGTCCTCGGGCCGCTTCTTGGTGTAGTCGATGAACTCGTCGGCGCCGAGCTCGCGCAGGACCGTCTCGTGGGCGCCGGAGGCCACGGCGATGACGCGGGCTCCCTTCCACTTGGCGAGCTGGAGAGCGAGGTGCCCCACGCCACCGGCGGCGCCGTTGACGAGCACCGTCTTCTCGCTGTCGAGTGCCATCGGGCGGTGCTGGGCCGCCTGGAACGGCGAGGGGTGGTCGTGCCCGAGCTCGATCAGGAACTGCCACGCCGTCAGCCCCGACATGGCCAGGGCGGCGGCGTGCGCGTGGTCGACGCCGGCCGGCTTGGGGGCGAAGTCGGATGCCGGTGCGGTGACGTACTCGGCGTAGGCGCCGGCCTGGAGCGCGGTGGGGAAGCGCAGCAGGCCGAACACCTCGTCTCCGGCCGCGAAGCCCTCGCCGTCGGCGACATCGGCGGCGACGGCTTCCACGACGCCCGAGACGTCGGTCCCCGGAATCAGGGGGAGATTCATCGGGGGCTTCAGCTCGGCCGGTACGTCGGGCATTCCCTCGCGGGCGTACCAGTCAGGCGGGTTGACGCCGACCGCGTGGACGCGGACGAGCACCTCGCCCGGCCCCGGTCCGGGAACGGGCACCTCCTCGTGACGCAGCACCTGGGGGCCGCCGAACTCGTGCAGCCGGATCGCCTTCATGGTCTGTGCGGTCTGTGTGGGCACAGCTCTCTCCTGCGTCTCCCCGAGGGGTAAACTAAGTGAACCACAGATCCGTTTTTCCGGACCAGTGATCCGATTATACGGGTCAGTGATCCGGATATTCAAGGGAGGGCAGATGAGGGCGGATGCCCAGGCCAACCATGACCGTCTGCTGGCCGTCGCCGGCGCCGTCATCACCGAGCAGGGCGTCGACGCGTCGATGCGCGATATCGCCCGCCGGGCCGGGGTGGGGCTGGCGACGCTGTTGCGCCACTTCCCGACCCGGGAGGCGCTGCTCGAGGCCCTGCTCCGCACGAGCTTCGACGAGCTGACGGCGCGGGCGGCCGAGGTCGAGACCACGAGCTCGCCCCAGGACGCGGTGATGTTGTGGCTGCGCGACTTCGTCGCGTGCACGAAGAACTACCGCGGCGTGGTGACGGCGATGGTGAAAGCGATCGAGGACCCCGAATCCGCGCTCCACACCTCCTGCGTCACGATGCGCGGGGCCGGCACCCGGCTCCTCAACCGCGCCCAGGCCGCGGGCGTGGCGCGGACCGACATCGACGGCGCCGACCTCTTCGCCCTGGCCTCGTCGCTCGCCTGGCTCGGCGACCAGCCCGGGCTCGAGGCGCGCGCCGAGCACCTCTTCGGGGTGGTGGTGAGCGCGATCCTTACGGATCGAGCGGTGTGACGCCGGAGGCGGCGCCCGTACCCGCACCGGGACCCGCAGCCGCACCCGCACCCGCACCCGGACCCGCAGCCGCACCCGGACCCGCGCCCGGGGAAGTGCGGCGCCGAAGCATGCGCCGCGGCCGGTACGGGCGGCGCGTACGACGGCGCGGTGTCCTCACCGGCACCCGCGCCCGCGCCCCCGCCGACCACACACCTCTCAGGCGGCGAACGCGTCCACGCCGGTCAGCTCGGCGGACAGTGCCCACAGGCGGGCGGCCTGCTCCGGGTCCATGGCCCACTCCTTGACGCCGACCCGGGAGCCGTCCGCCGGGGCGGGCTCGGCGATATCGCAGTCGTCCAGGTAGACGCCGCCCATGCCGTTGAGCTGGGGGGAGGTCGCCGCCCACACCTGCGTGGCCGCACCCTGCTCCGGTGTCTTGAACGCCTCGGGGTGGAGCAGGTTGCCGTCCGCGTCGATCCAGCCCCGCTCCACCATCTCCTCCTTCGGCAGATGCCGCTGAAGCGGAGTGAGGATGCCACCGGGGTGCAGCGAGAAGGCCCGCACGCCCCGCTCCCGGCCGAGGCGGTCGAGGTGCACGGCGAACAGCGCGTTGGCTGTCTTGGCCTGGCCGTACGCCTCCCACTTGTCGTAGCCGTGGCGCCAGTGGACGTCGTCCCAGCGGACGGGGGAGGCATGGTGGCCGGTGGAGGAGACCGAGACGACGCGGGCGCCGCCCGGCTCGATCGCCGGCCACAGTCGGTTGACGAGGGCGAAGTGGCCGAGGTGGTTGGTGGCGAACTGGGCCTCCCAGCCCGGCCCGACCCGGGTCTCGGGGCAGGCCATGATTCCCGCGCTGTCGATGACGATGTCCAGGGTCCGGCCCGAGGCGAGGAACCGCTCGGCGAAGCCGCGCACGCTGTCCAGGTCGCCGAGGTCGAGTTCGTCCACCTCGACACCGTCGATCCCGGCCAGGCCCTCCTGCGCCGCGCCGACCCGGCGGGCCGGGACCACGACACGGGCGCCGGCCTTCGTCAGTGCGCGCGTGGTCTCGACGCCGATGCCCGAGTAGCCGCCCGTCACCAGGGCGAGCCGACCGGTGAGGTCGATGCCCGCGAGGACGTCGTCGGCGGTGCTCCGGGCGCCGAAACCCGAACCGATCTTGTGCTGGGGTGTGGTGCTGTCGCTCATGGCCGCACGCTACGGATTCGAGTGCGCTCGAAGTCAAGCGCGGCCCGCGGCGGTGGCCCGGACAGGCCGCGAACGAGGAAGCGGCCCCGACCGGACGGACGAATCGTGCCCGCACGACGTGCCCTTCCGGCGGGCCCCACTGAAGCTCCTCTGGCCGTGGCCCGTCAATGCTCGCCGTCAGCCCGAAGTGACCACGACGGTGCTGTGGAGGTCAGGCGGATAGAGGCACCATACTCACCGCGCGGTAGTCGTACCCGTCCTGTTTGAAGCCGGGGGCTTCCCACTCGAGGTCCACCTGCTGTCCGGGCGACAGCGTGCGGAAGCCGGTCACCTGGATATCGGAGAAGTGGCCGAAGCAGCCGCCCGGCGTCTCGGGCGAGTCGAGCACGCCCCAGCCTTCCTCATCGCTCCACTCACGGACCGTCGCAGTCACCATGGGGGAACCCTACGGCTTCCGCCCGGGCCCGGGGCGGCCCCGGCCGTCGATGGTTTCGGTCACGCCCGCAATGCGTCGACCGCGGTGTCGATGGCGGCCAGGGCCGCCGTCCTGTCGAGACCTGCCCTCGATACGAGCGAGAGCCCTTGGACGATGTACAGCAGTAGCTGGGCCTGGGCCTCGGGGTGGGTGCTGTCAGTGACTTCTCCGGTGGCCTGCGCGCGGCGGAGTGCGTCGGTGACGATGTCGGTGAACCGGCGATATGAGCGGGTGACGATTTCCGTGGCTTCGCTGTCGTGGGGTACGAGTTCGGCGGTGGTGTTGCCGACCAGACAGCCGTGCGGTACGCCCACGTCGGAGATCAGTTCGTCCAGGCGTGCTGGGTGGGTCAGGATCTCGCGCAGCGCCGGCAGGAGTGGGGCGGTGTCGAGCGCGGTGATCAGGTGCCGCTCGTACACATCCCAGTAGAGCCTGACGGCATCGAGGTAGAAGCGGCGCTTGTCGCCGAACGTTCCGTAGAGGCTGCCGCGCTCGACGGCCAGCGCGTCGACCAGGTCCTGGATCGATGTCGCCCCGTATCCCCGGGACCAGAACAGCTCAAGTGCGCGCGCCAGCGTCTGGTCCTTGTCGAACTCGCGGGGGCGTCCGGTTCGTGCCACCTGGCCGAGACTACAACTTCTTGACAGGGCGTTCAAGAAGTCATAGCTTCGCCATCACATGACTTTTGGAACGGCCGCACAGAAGTCGACGGATTTCTCCATCGAGGTCGGCTGGCGGCCGAATGGTGCCTGCCTCGTGCTGACGGGACAGTCCGTCAGCGTTGTCAATCTCGCGCCTCGGCGCCAAGTAAGGAGAATCAGTTCATGGGTCGTCTTGAGGGAAAGCACGCACTGATCACAGGGGGAACGAGCGGCATTGGCCTTGAGACGGCCCGTGAGTTCCTCGCCGAGGGAGCGTCTGTCGCGATCACCGGCCGCTCGCAGGAAAGATTGGACGAGGCCGCCCGGCAATTGGAGGGTCCGCTGCTGCCCATCGTCAGCGACGCCGGCGGCGTACCCGGCCAGGCGGCGCTCGCATCGCGGCTGCAGGCGGAATGGCCAAAGCTCGACATCCTGATGAGCAACGCCGCCGACATCACCCATCTCCCGATCGAGGAATGGACCGAGGAGGCATTCGACAGGCTCCTCGCAACCAATCTCAAATCGCCGTTTTTCCTGATCAGAGATCTGTTGCCGCTCTTCTCGCAGCAATCCTCGATCATTCTCGTCGGTTCGGTTTCCGCTTTCATCGGACACGAGAATGCGACGGTCTACGGTGCGGCCAAGGCGGGCCTGCTGTCCTATACTCGCGGGCTGACCTATGAGTTGAAAGATCGGGGTGTCCGTGTCAACGGACTGAGCCCGGGGCCGACTGTCACCAATGCGTTCAAGCCGCTTGGTTCCGAGCGCCAAGCCGCCATCTACGAGGAACTTCGGCGGACCGTGCCCCTCCATCGCCTAGGGACCGCCACCGAGATGGCGAAGGCAGCCGTCTATCTCGCCTCGGACGAGTCCGCCTACACCGCCGGCACCGTGCTGCGCGTCGATGGCGGCATCGGGGAGCTTGCCTACTAGGCCTGGGCACTGGGCACTAGGTGTGCTGTCCGGAGAGGTTGGCGACGCGGCTGGCTGGGGTGTGGCCGCTGATTCCGGTGTGGGGTCGGTGGTAGTTGTACCAGTCCAGCCAGTCGGGAAACGCTGCCTGGCGTTCGCTTTCTGAGGTGTAGGGCTGCTGGTAGGCCCATTCGTCCAGCAGGGCGCGGTGGAAGCGTTCGACTTTGCCGTTTGTCTGCGGGCGCCAGGGGCGGGTCCAGCGAGGGCTGATGCCCAGATCACGGCAGGTCTGCCGCCAGGTGTTCTTGCTGTAGGCCCAGGCGTTGTCCGTCAGCACCCGCTCGACGGTGGTGTGGCTGACCTGGAACCGTTCAGCGGCCCGCCGCAGCGGCCAGCCGTCCTCGACGACGCACCGGGCCGGACGCAGCCTGCCGGTCGGAGCCATCGGGGCGTTACGGTGGATCAACGAGGGCCTCCTGGGCGTCGGCGGTAGGTGTCGCAATCTCCACCGAAACCAGAAGGCCCTCGCCCCGTTCAAGCACCCCTCACGGCGAGTCGCCCGTCACCAACGTCCCCGGACAGCACAACTAGGCCGTGCCGTGGTTGTGACAAGCCGTCATACGGAACCGACCAGGGCGGCGCATGGGCGTCAGGAATGCATGGCCGCTCGGTCGGACTCGCTGCGCAGGACGCAGAATTCGTTGCCTTCGGGATCAGCGAGGATTGCCCAGCCCGAACCATCCGGATTCCGGTGGTCGGCGACAAAGGTGGCACCGAGGCCCAGCAGCCGGTCCACCTCCTGATCGCGCGAGGTCTCGGGGCGCAAACACAGATGGATCCGGTTCTTGATCGTCTTAGCCTCGGGCACCTGGTTGAAGTGCAGCACCGGGCCCTCCGCCAGCAGCACCTGAGTCTCCCGTTCACCCGGTCTGTCCTCCGGATGCAGCGGTCGGCCTGTCACCTTGCTCCAGAACCGAGCCAGCTCATAGGCATCCGCACAGTCGATCGCCACGTTCTGCACCACCGAGACCATGTGCGCGAGCTTTCCTGATCTCCACGCCGGACGCCACCGAGTTGCGTACTCGTTGCACGGTCATTCCTCCGCGTCGCGGACCAGGAGTGCGATCTGTACCCGGTTCTCGACCGCCAGCTTGGCGAACAGGCTGCTCGTGTGGGCCTTGACGGTCGCGACACTGATGTGCAGCCGCTGGGCGATCTCCGGGTTGCCCAGTCCGTCCGCGATGGCCCGAGCGGTTTCGCGTTCGCGTTCGGTCAGGGCCGACAGCTGTTTCCGCGCGGCTTCGCGGGATGAGCGGCGAGCGTGGGCGGACTGCGGCCCGGTTGCCGCGGCGATCACCCGTGCCGTGGCCGCCGGAGACAGCACGGGGTTGCCGTCCGCGACGGTCCGCACCGCGTCGAGGATCTGCGGCGGTTGGGTGTCCTTGAGGACGAACCCGAGTGCTCCGGCGCGCAGGGCGCCGAGCACGAGATCGTCGGAGTCGAAGGTGGTCAGCATGAGCACCCGTGGCGCCGGCCGCCGGGTGAGGAGTTCCCGGGTCGTGCTGAGACCGTCGCGGCCGGGCATCCGCACGTCCATCAGCACGACGTCCGGCCGCTGCTCCTCCACCACGGCGATCGCCGCGTCCCCGTCGGCCGCCTCCGCGACGACGGTCAGGTCCGGTTCGCCGTCGATGACGAGGCGCAGCGCCATGCGCACCAGTTGTTCGTCGTCAACGACGACGACACGCACCGGTTCCCGCTCGCTGTCCACTCATGTTCTCTTTTCGTGGGTGGGGTGTGGCCAGGGTAGTTGTGCGGTGAGGAGATATCCGTTGCCGGCTGTGCGGTGGTGGTTGAGTTTTCCGCCGGCCAGGTCGATGCGTTCGGTCAGACCGAGCAGGCCGAATCCCGATGCCGGCGGCTGTGCGGTGGCCCTGGTGGCCGCGGAGTTGTGCACGCTGACGTTGAGCGTGCCGCCCGCTCTTCCTTCGAGGGCGATGCGTACGGAGGCGCCGGGGGCGTGTTTGGCGGCGTTGGTCAGTCCTTCTTGGACGATCCGGTAGCAGGTGCGTCCGACGACGTCGGACGGAACGCCCGCCACGGTGGTGGTGAGCGTGACGTCCAGTCCCGAGGTGCGGGCGTCGGCCACCAGGTCGGGGATTCGGTCGAGGGAGGGTTGTGGCGGTTCCGGGCGGCCCGGGTCGGCCCGGAGCACACCGAGGACGTCCCGTAGTTCTTCCAGCGCTTGGTGGGAGCCGTCGGCGATGCCGCGGACCAGCACACGGTTCTCCTCGGCGGTGAGGTCGCCGCGGTGGCCCAGCACTCCGGCCTGCATGGCGACCAGGGAGATCCGGTGCGCGAGCACGTCATGCATCTCGCGGGCGATCCGGTTGCGTTCCAGGGCCCGCGCCTGCGCCGCCCGCGCGGTCTGTTCCCGTTCCGCGCTCTCCGCCCGGTCCCGCAAGGACCACACTTCGACACGGCGCGCGCCGACGGCCATGCCCACGGCCACCGCGATGCCCGCGATCAGCGCCGGGAAGGTGAGTTGGAGCCACCACGAGTCGGATGTGCGCTGGACCGGGTAGAGCCCGCCGGAGAACTGTGACGCGGTCACGAAGGCCAGCCCGACGACCCCGCTCTCCACCGGACGGCGACGAGTGGAGATCGAAACCAGCGCCAGGAACGCGGCGCCGGAGGCGAGTGCCGACGCGGTCGAGGCGATCGCGACCGCCATGGCGACGGCGAGCGGGAACCGCCGCCGCCACACCAGCGCCGTCAGGCAGCCGAGAGCCACCAGCGGATCACCGATGAGGAACCACGAGCCCGTTTCGCCCGTCTGCCCCCGCAGCAGCACACCCATGGAGAGCCAGATCGGTATGCCCGCTGCCGCTGCCGCCGCCAGCCGCCAGGTCTGCTGCCACCACCCGAGCCGTGGCGCGACGTCCGTATTCACCTGGTCATTATCGCGAGACCGTGCGGCCGGTGAATCAGACCAGAGGTGGGGGCGACCTCGACCAGAGTCGAATCACCACCTCGCCTGTGGTCGCAGACGGTTCGAGCCGCTGGGCCGATGTGCCGACTGCGCCGCCCGAACAGACTCGTTCATGTGCCGAGACAACCGGACACGAGACGGAGAAACGCGATGCGCAGGGGTGGCTATGTGGCCCTTGAGGCGGCCGGGTTGGTGATCACAGCCCTGGCCGCCCAGACGGTGATCCGCGGTGTGCTCGACCGCTCCGAGGTGCTGTGGGGCATCCTCAACTGGGTCCCTGGGGGCCTTACCGGCCAGCTGATCGCCCTCGGATGCATCGCGCTCGTCGGAATGGTGGCCGGTGGCTGGGCGCACACCCGCCAGAGACCGAACATCGGGCGGGCCGGTGATTCCGCGGGAAGCCGCGGCCGAGGAAAGCTCTGACGGTATCCGGGACGCCCCGGCTCGCCCCTGCGGCATGTGAATGGCCGCGGCAGGGCCGTACCAAGCCCGCCCGTTCCGGCGCCCGTGTGCGTCTCGTGCACCCCACCCGCCCCGTATACCCCACACACCCACACACCCCGTGCGCCCTGTGTGCCCCATGCACCCCGTGCGCCCCCTCAGGAGGACCTTCACATGCGCAGAACCCTGCCCCTCGCCCTCGCCACCACCGCGGTGGTGGCATCCGCAATGGCGGCGACCGCGATCCCGGGAGCATCAGTGGCGACGGCGACGCCGGACACCGTGCGGTGGGGCCCATGCTCGGAGAAGGCCGCCTCATCCCGCCTGGAGAAGGCCGCCTCATCCCGCCTCGAATGCGCGACGCTCGAAGTCCCGCTGGACTACCGGGATCCGGACGGCCGGCAGATCGAGATCGCGATCTCCCGGCTGGCGAGCGAGAAACCGTCGCAGCGCCGCGGCGTACTGCTGACCAATCCAGGCGGCCCCGGCATCACGGGACTGGGCTACCCGGCCGCTCTCGCTGCCTCAGGGCTGCCGCGGAAGGTGCTGGACTCCTATGACGTGATCGGCTTCGACCCGCGCGGCGTCGGCCGCAGCACGCCGGTGACCTGCGATCTGACGCCGGAACAGCAGGAACGCGGCAACCTCCCGCCGTACGCGCACACCGCGGCCGATGTCACGCGGGAGGCGGGGAACGCGCGGACCATCGCCGAGAAGTGCGCCACCTCCCGGACGGCGTGGATGCACCCGTACCTCACCACCGCGAACACCGCGCGCGACATGGACCGGATCCGCGCGGCGCTGGGCCAGCCGAAGCTCTCGTACCTCGGCGCCTCCTACGGCACCTACCTCGGTGCGGTGTACACGACGATGTTCCCGGGGCGCAGCGACCGGATCGTGCTCGACAGCAACCTGGGCCCCGGCGGTTACGACGTCACGGCCACGCGGCTGTTCGCCCGCGGGCTGGACGACCGGTTCCCGGACTTCGCGGCGTTCGTGGCCGCGCACCCCGAATATGGTCTGGGCACCACACCGGAGCAGGTGACCGCGAAATTCTTCGACCTCGCGAAGCGGTTGGAGACGAAACCGGTCCAGGGCTACGACGGGACGTTGTTCCGCGGGATCACGTTCGACGCCCTCTACAGCGATGCGAACATGCCCCAGTTGGCCAAGACCTGGCAGACGCTCGACACGGACCGGCCGACGCCGCCCAACCCGCCGTTGCCGAACATGGAAAACTTCATGTCCGCCCGCTTCTCGGTGATATGCGGCGACAATCGCTGGCCGGAAACGGTCCGGGAGTACCAGCGGAATGTCGCCGTCGACCGGCTGAGGCATCCGATGCTGGGCGGATCCTCGGCCGGCATCGGACCGTGCGCGTTCTGGCCGGACAAGCGGGTCGAGCCGCCGGTGCGCATCGGTGACCGGGGCCCGTCGAACGTGCTCATGGTGCAGAACGAGCGCGACCCGGGGACCCCGCTGGTCGGCGCCCAGAAGCTGCGGCGGGCATTCGGGAAGCGGGCCACGATGGTGACGGCCGACCAGGGCGGACACGGCGTCTATCCGTTCGGCCCCAACACGTGCGCGAAGGACGCGGTGACGGCATTCCTGACCACCGGGCAGCGCCCGACGCAGGACCTCGCCTGCGCGGCGGAGCCGAGCAAGTAACGGGAGTCGAGGCATGTTCAAGGACTTGCGGCATCGTCGGGCGGTCCAGCGGGTCAAGCCCGGGGACGGTCGCGCACTGAAGCCTTTCCGCTGGTGGCAGATGCTTTCCCGGGCACTGTTCTACCTCCGGCTGAAGAACGACGACGGCCGGCAGACGGTCTACGCCGTCGACGTCAGGCATCAGAATCAGTCGTCCGGCAAGGTCATAGCTCACCTGTACCTCGATGGCAGGCATCACGCCGAGTCCAAAGTCCCCGCCGTCTTCCCCGTCCAGGGCGGCACCGTCGAAGTAAGGGCAAGCAACTTCGGGCTCAAGCGCTGCCACTACGTCACCACCGAGCGGGCCGAACACCAGCTCATCCCGGACCCCGCCTCCGCCGAAGGCCGCCGCGCCCGCCTCAACCGATCGCACCCCGCACTGAGCCGCCGGCTCGGTCTCCTCTCGGTGATCGTGCTCGCCATCGGCCTGGTGCTCCTGATCCTGCAACTCGCCGAACAGGTCACCCGGGCGCCGGAGGGCGTCGCCCAATACGTCGGGACCCTCACCTCGCCCATCGATCTACCGGCCTGGGGCAACACCGTGGTCGGGCTCTGCACCGTGGCGGCCAGCACGGAGCGGGCGCTGCGGCTGCGTTACCACTGGCTGCTCGACGGCGGGGCGGGATGAGGATCACGTCGCGGCGAGGAACTCGACAGCCCGCTCATCCAGCTCGGCCGCGCAGCGGGCACCTCGGGCCCGGAAGCGAGCGAGGTCGCCGCGCATGCGCTTCACGGCCTTGCGGGTGCGGACGGACCGCACCCCGTCCATATGGTCCATCGCCCTGTTCCAGGTGGCACACGCCTGCTCGATGCTGCCGCTCCTGAGCTGCATCTCGGCGCTCGCCACCAGATCGAGGGCGACGATTCGCGCATAGCCTTCCGGGCGAGACGCGGCGGCGCGCGCGTACTGCTCCGCTGCCGTCTTCCGATCGCCCAACGTCTCGTAGACCTTCGCATTGCGCGAGTAGACGGACGCTGCGGGCGGGCCCCAGGCAAGAGCCCAGAACGGCACCTGGTCCCCACAGTCTGCGGCCAGGAGCGTGCGCGCCCGCTCGGCCTCGGCGACGGCCGCTCGCCGCTGCCGGGACTTGGCCAGGGTGTGGGCGTGCACGACGCGGAAGAGGGATTCGGTCTGCACGTCCACCTTGCCCTTGGCCCGGTTGAGCCCGGTCTCGGCAAGGGCCTGGCAGTGCTCGGGCCGGTGCAGCTTGAGCCCTTGCATGGCCATCGTGCGCATCACGAACCCGTCGTGCCCGGGAAGCCGGACTCGACGGCGAGCGCGTAGGACTGCAGGTAGTAACGCTGGGCCAGGCCCTGCTGCCCCGCGTCGTAGGACTTCCAGCCGAGCAGGTGCACGCCCCGGCCGGCGGCGGAGAGCATCTGCCGGCGAATCTCGTCGCTATGGAAGCGGCCTCGGCACAGCGGGGCGACGTCGTCGCGCAGGTATTGGACCAGGGCGCTGCGGCCGTGCTGCCCGCCGTGGCGTTCGTCCATCTCGGAGAAGAGTCGCACCATGTCGCGGACCGCGGCGACTTCGCCCATGCCGATGGTCCGACCGGCGCGGGCGGCCGCGGTGCGGTCGGCGATCTCCCGGACGTACGACAGCGGCAGACCGGCGGCGGCGACCGAGTAGGCGGACGTGCTGAGGAAGCGGCGCCGGTCCAATTCGTGCCTCCACATCGGTAGCAGGGCCTCCAGCGGATCCTCGCCGAGGGACAGTCCGAGGCCGCGGCCTCACTATGCCTGCCGAGTGAACTGCTTCACACGACAACGGCCCTGCCCCATACCCTGGCAGTGACGAGCTGGACAGAGAGGGGCAAGGCCATGTCATCTGATGCTCCCCCGGACCCATTGGACCACCCGCTGGTCTTCGGCCAGCGCATGCAAGTCCTCCGTACACGCCGGGGCATGAGCCGTACCGTCCTCGCCGGTCTCCTCGGTAAGTCGCCAAGCTGGGTGAAGCAGATCGAGAACGGCGTCCTGCATACTCCCGGGCTTCCCATGATCTTGCGCATCGCCGAGGTGCTACGCGTCCGCGACCTCGCCGAGCTCACCGGCGACCAGACCATGCCCATCGACCTCTTCATCGGCCCCGGCCACGCCAAGCTGCCCGCCGTACGAGCCGCGATCGACGCCTTCCCGCTCGCCACCGATCGCGAGGCACCGTCGGCCGCGCATCTGAGCGCACGTCTCGAAAGCGCCTGGGCCGCCCGCCACTCCTCACCCAACCATCGCGAAGTGATCGGCGGACTCCTGCCGGACCTCATCCGAGATGCGCAACTCGCTGTACGTCAGGCGGACCGCGCCCCCGAACGCCGAGTAGCGCAAGCGGTCCTTGCCGAGGTCTACAGCCTCAGCCAGTTCTTCATCGCCTACCAGCCCGACTCCGCCCTCCTGTGGCGCGTTGCCGAGCGCGGCATGGTCGCAGCCCAGGAAAGCGAAGACCCACACGCCATCGGCATGGCTGCATGGCTCACCGCCCAGGCGCACCGCGACAGCGGCCACGCCCACTTCGACGCAGCCGACGCAGTCACCTTGGAGACACTGCGCTACCTCACGCCGCTGCTGCCGGACGGGCCGGAGGACGTATGCGCCATCGCGGGTGCCTTGCAGTTCGAGGCCGGATACACCGCCGCTCGTCGCGGAGATACCGGAACCGCGTGGGGCTTCTGGGACACTGCCCGCAAGATGGCCGAGAAGCTGCCTGCCGACTACTACCACCCCATGACGTCGTTCTCCCGAGCCATCATGGGCGCGCACGCGGTCACAGTGGCCGTCGAGCTGCACGCCGGTGGGGAGTCCGTGCGGCAGGCCGCCAACGCGGACGCGAGGACAATCCGTTCGCGGCCGCGGCGCGCCCGGCATCGGATCGAGGAGGCTCGGGGCTACCAGCTGGACGGGCAGTCGGAGACCGCGCTGGCGACCCTGGATAAGGCGTACGAGGCTGCGCCTGAGACGATTCGGTACAACGGCTACGCGCGCCGCATCATCTTGGAGGAGACCGAGTCGAAGTCTCCGACGCATCGCCGTCGTGCTGCCGAGTTGGCGGTGAAGATCGGCGTATTGACAGCCTGAATGTTCGAGGGGCAGAATCCCTGCCCTTTCTCCGCCCCCGGCGCTCTTACGGTCAGTCATCACCTGATCACTGATGACGCCCGGGGGCGACTATGCCGATGAATCCCCAAGTCCTGCCGTGGACACCGCCGAACAACGAGGACGTCGAGGCGTTACCCGCGGGCAAATGGTGGGACGCCGTGCGGGCACAGCCGACCGTCGGCGAACGCGCAGTGCAGCTGCTCGGCGACGAGACCGGCGCCGTCATCCAGGACAAGCACGGCCCCCTCTACTGGCTCGTCCAGGTGGGCTCGGCCACGAGCTGCCACCTACGGCAAGTCCGAGTCCTCACCAAGCTGACGGATGAGTGCACCTACCTCGGTGTGCCCCCCGTCTCCTGGACGGAAGGCCCCAGCACCCACTGGCGCGTCCCACTCTCGGCCGACCACTACCTGACCGACGCATTCAAGCTATGGGGGGCACTGGCCGAAGCCGACCGCGCCGCGCTCGGCCCGGTCCCACAGGGCCGCCAGACCTGCTATCGCTGCGAACTCCCCACCGACGAACCGGTCATCGTCGACGTCCAGCACGGCGGCAGCGGCGCCGGCCGCACCGTGTACGCCTGCCCTCCCCATGCCCGGGCCTACCAGCGTGACGTGGTCGCCGAAGCCGCCGCCATGCGCCGCGCTCTCAATCGGGGCAGGGCCCGATGACGGCCGCCGAGCAGACCGCCGACCCGTTCGCCGACGAGGCGTGGCGTGCGGCCATCAATCACGCTGCGGGCTGCCCGGCTTGCCGGACGCCCGGCGACGTCTGCTCGGAGGGTGAGTGGCTGTTGCGCGTCCACGAGGAGGCCACTCGGCAGGCCCGGTCAGGAGGTGCCGGATGAGGCACCGCCGCCAGGACCCCGCCGTACGGGCCGCGCTGCTCGCCTATCGTGCCGTCCGCCTGGGCCTGCTGCTGAGCGTGATCCCCGCGCTGCTGGTGCTCGCGATCTACCTGTGCATCGCGGGCGATCCGTACCGATAGACCGGGTGGGTCGCTGGTGTTCCGGGCCCCGTACCGGACGACGGCCGCCGGCGGCCCACCCTCCAAACCCCCCTGCCGGTCGGCATGCCGAGGCGCGGCCGCCGACCGCAGGGCAGGGACTCCGGCCCCGAAGTGGGACCACGGAGCCGGAGTCCCCACACAGGGAAGATCCACACACGCGAATGGAGAACGCCGTGACACTGACCATGGAACGCACGCAGACCCACCCGGCCGTGAGGCCGTTCGGGCTGTCCAAGGCCGTCCCCGTCGCCGACGAGAAGCTCACCCTCCCGGCCCTGCACCTCTGCCCCGAGCGGCAGATGAGCGTGACCGCGGCCGGGGTGCCGTTCATCCATGAGCCGTCGATGAAGTCCCAGATCACCACCACGACGCAGACCAGGGAGGACAGCCAGCTGGCGACCGACACCGAGAACGACACCGACTGACGTCGGCGACCGGAGGATCTGAATCATGACCGTCCTGGTGCTGACCCGGCCCCAAGATGCGACCGCTGACCTGGTCATCGCGGAGCTCAACGAGCGATCCGTACCCGTGTGTCGTCTCGATCCCGGAGACTTCCCGGAGGCCCTGACGATGGCGGCCCGGATCGGCCCCGGCCGCACACCGTGGGAGGGCGTCTTACATGGTCAGCACCGGGACGTGTCCCTCGGCGATATCCGGTCCGTGTACTACCGCCGCCCCGCGGCGTTCCGCCTCCATCCGGATATGTCCGAGCAGGACGCACGATGGGCCCAGGCCGAGGCACAAGCCGGGTTCGGCGGCCTGCTGTACTCGCTGCCCTGCCTGTGGGTGAACCATCCCCACCGCAACGCCCTCGCCGCTTGGCCGCCCGTCGCGCTGGCCACGGCAGCCCGCGGCGGGCTCTCCGTCCCTCTCTCATTGATCACCAACGACCCAGGCGAGGCCCGGGAGTTCGTCTCCGCACTGCCCGGCCAAGTCGCCGCGTACAAGGCAATCGGCACCACCCACCCCAGCGACCACGACGACCGGCCGCAGGCCCTGTGGACGACGCAGGTCCGGCCCGGCGAAATCGGTGAGTCCGTCAGGCGTACCGCCCACCAGTTCCAGGAGTGGGTGGACAAGGCATACGAGGTACGGCTCACCGCCATCGCGCACAGCCTGTTCGCCGCCGAGATCCACGCCGGTTCAGACGCCTCCCGCCTCGATTTCCGGGCGGACTACGACAGCCTCACCTACAAGCCCTGCCAAGTGCCCGAGCACATCGCCCAGGGCGTCCACGCGCTGACGTTCACGTTCGGCCTGCGATACGTCGCCCTCGACTTCCTCGTTAACCCACAGGGGCGCTGGTACCTGATCGACGTCAACCCGAACGGGCAGTGGGGATTCATCCCGGATCTGCGCGCGCCCATCACCCGAGCACTCGCTGACCTGTTGGAGAGGGCCAATCCGTGATCACCGAAGTACCAACCGCCGACGAGCTGCGCCGACACATGACCGAACAACTGGAGTCCACCGGCTCCATCCGGTCCGCAGTGTGGCGTGCCGCGTTCCTGAACGTCCCCCGCCACACATTCGTCCCCGACTTCACCCTCCGATCGCAAGGACGCCTCCACGAATACAGCCAGGGCGACCCCGCATGGCTGGCCGCGGCCTACAGCGACGTGTCCCTACTGACCCAGTTCGACCAGGACGGCACCGCGACCAGTTCGTCCACCCAGCCCTCCCTCATGGCCCAGATGCTCGAGTCCCTGGGCGTGCGGGACGGCGACACCGTGCTGGAGATCGGCGCGGGCACCGGCTATAACGCGGCGTTGCTCTCCCACCGCCTCGGGCCCGACCACGTCGTGACCGTGGACGTGGACCCCGAGCTGGTGGCCGCGGCGGCGGCCCGCCTGCGGCAGGCCGGGTACGAGCCCACTCTCGTCGCCGGGGACGGGACGGCCGGCCACCCCGAGCGCGCCCCATACGATCGGCTGCTGGCCACGTGCGGAGTCGGCCGGATCCCGGATGCGTGGCGGCAGCAGGTCCACGCCGGCGGGGTGGTCGTGGCCAACATCGGCTTCGG
This sequence comes from Streptomyces violaceusniger Tu 4113, assembly GCF_000147815.2. Taxonomy (NCBI): domain Bacteria; kingdom Bacillati; phylum Actinomycetota; class Actinomycetes; order Kitasatosporales; family Streptomycetaceae; genus Streptomyces; species Streptomyces violaceusniger. The sequence continues at coordinate 8,564,190 of NC_015957.1, forward strand.
CATCGCGCGCCTGGCAATCGCGGCCGACCACTCCGCCGGCGGCAAGTTCCTCCCCGGCCTGGCCACCTTCATGACCGCCCGGCCGACCCCCGACGCCACGGGCACCACCGCGAAGCGGCTCGTACAACCGATGCTGACGTGGTCCGGCCAGACCCGGGAGATCACTGCCCCGGTGGTTCTGGACGCCCCCGGAGCGCAGTTCCTCGCCTCACTGCTGCACCCGCAGGTCAACGACTTCGCGCTGGTCGACGACGAAGGCCGGCAGATCCGGTGTCTCTTCGACCCGGTCACCTCGTCGTGGGCGCGGATCACCATGACCGGGGTCATGGCCGCTCGGCTCGATCACGGCGGGCCCCGTGATCTGTGGGCCGAGCGGGAACCGCTGCTCACCCAGTGGCGGGACGCCGGGCGGCCGGGCCATCAGCGCTACGGCCTGACGGTCTCCTCGGAAGGCGTGCACACGCTGTGGCTGGACGAGCCGGATGGTGTGGGGTGGCGACTGCCGGACTGGCGACCGTAGGTATCCCGGACCCGATGGCCCTGGGATGTGGCAGCTAGGTGGCAACCAGGCAGCGAACGATCCCCCATCCCACGCGGGTTGGGGGGCCGATTCAGGCTCTCACCTGCGGTCAGTCACTGTGGGCGCAGACGGGTTCGAACCGCCGACATCTGCCTTGTAAGGGCAGCGCTCTACCGCTGAGCTATGCGCCCTGGGGGAGCTGTCAGCCTACAGGGTCCCTGGGGTGGTGCCGCAATCGTGAAGGGGGCCGGGGAGGGGCCCGTATCCGGGGTTCGGGCGAGAGAAGTCCGCAGATCGCGAACCGAACCGAGCGCTGTGTTCGTCAGTGTCGGGTGGGAGAATGACATTCGGACCTGGGCGATCCATCGGGAGCGGGTAGTGGCGGCGACATCTGCAGAGTCTGCGCGTCCATCGCGGGAGTCTGCGCGTCCGGGAGCCCGGGGGCGTCGTTCGGGCCGTCCCTCTGTGCTCGGGCTGATGTTGCTGCCGGTGCCGTTGTTGGCGGTGGTGGGGGCGCTTTCGTTCGCTGGTGGGAGCGGGGGGCGGCGGTGGTTCGGGGGGCGGGGGGAGAGTCAGCGGGCCGAGGCGCAGGCGGCCAAGGACGCCGCGGCGGCGGCGTTCTACGAGCTGGACACGGCGCAGCGGGATCTGCGGATCTCCATCGAGACGATCACCGCCGTGGACGATTCGCCCGCCGCGCGCCGGACGGCGGCCGACTTCTCGGCGCTGGGGCAGCGGATCGACCAGGTCAGCCGGGACTACATCACGGCGGTGGACGCGCATGATCTGGATCGGGACGATCTGGACTCGGCGACGGCCTCCCGGGCCCGCACCGATCTGACCAGGGCGAAGGACGCGCTGGAGCGCACCAAGGCGGATCTGGACCGGTTCGCGCAGGGGCTGGGGCCGCTGCTGGAGCAGGCCGAGACGCGGCTGGCGCGGCTGGCGCCGGCGGTGGAGCGGGCGCGGCAGGCGCTGCTCGCGGCGAGTAACGCGCTGGACGCGGTGCGTGCGTCGGGGCTGCGGGCGGACGATCTGGCGGCCCGGCTGGCGGCGCTGTCGCCCGAGTTGACCAAGCTCAACCAGGGGGCCGGGCAGCACGGTGTGCAGGAGACCCTGCGGCGCGCCGACGATGTGCTGCGCGGGGCGGAGGCGGTGCGCGGGGAGGCCGAGCGGCTGCCGGAGCGGTCGGCGGAGATCGACAAGCGGCTGGTGTCGCTGCGCACCCGCGCGCAGGCGATCACCACGCGGGCCGCCGGGGTCGAGCCCGTCCTCAGCGAGCTGCGCCGCCGCTACAGCGCGGCCTGCTGGCAGGATCTGCAGACGGTCCCCGCGCAGGCGGCGCGGGATGTGGCGCAGGCCGAGGAGAAGCTCAAGGAGGCGCAGGCGGCGCGCGAGGAGCAGCGCTGGCCGGACGCCACCGCCCTGCTGGCCACCGTAAGGGCGCTGCTGAACAGTACGGACGAGGCCGTCTCGGCGGCCGGGGACCGGCTGCGGCGGCTGGACGAGGTGTCGTTCGACCAGCAGAAGGAGATCGAGCGCACCCGGTTCGCGATCCGCGACGCGCAGCGGCTGGCCATGGCCGGGCGCTCCACGCCCGATCCGCGCCACGCGCGCCCGCTGGACGACGCCGTGGAGCGCCTGGAGCGGGCCATCGCGGGGCTGGAGGGGCGGCATCCGGACTGGTGGCACTTCCTCTCCGAGACGGAGGCCGTACGGCAGACCGCCGCCCGGGTCGTCCAGGGGATTCGGGAGGAGCGGGGCGGCGGGCACTGAGCCCGCGCGTCGGCAGCCCTGTCGTTCGGGGGGCTGACCTGCGGTTCGGTGGTTATGCTCCTGCCATGCCTCGCTATGAGTACCGCTGCCGCGCCTGCGGCACCACCTTTGAGCTGAACCGGCCCATGGCCGAGTCCTCCGCTCCCGCGTCCTGCCCGGACGGGCACGACGACACGGTGAAGCTGCTGTCCACCGTGGCCGTCACCGGCGCCTCGTCCTCCTCCGCCCGGCCGCCGTCCGGCGGCGGTGGTGGCGGTGGTGGCGGTGGCGGCGGCTGCTGTGGGGGCGGCTGCTGCGGCTGAGGGTGAGCCGGTGTTGAGCTGCGGGTCAGCCGGGGTTGAGCTGCGGTTGAGCCGACGGGGGCGGGGGCGGATCCTGGGAGGTACGTACCCGCGCCGCGCCTCCGGACGTACGCGACGCACCCGGATGTGCGCGCGTACGTCGTGTACGCGACGGTGGCGTGGCGTCCGCGGGTACCGCCTCGACCGCGCAGAGCGCGAAGCCGAGGTCCGGCGCCAGCAGAAGGAGGCCGGAGATGGCTATGGGCCGCCCCTCCCCCATCGGTCCTCACCCCGCCGGAGTCGCACGGCACTTCCCGGAGCGGATCGGCGCGCACACCTCGCTCGATGAGCATCTGCCGGTCGATCACCGGCTCAGCAAGTTCTATCGCGTCGGCGCCGGGATCATGGGGCTGGTGCTCGTCGTCTTCGGCATCCTGGGCCTGATCGATCAGGTCGGCTTCTTCGACATCGGCGGTGCCACGGTCGCCGGGCTCAACACCAACGGCTCGCTCAGCGTGCTCTCCATCGTCATCGGGCTGCTGCTGTTCGTCGGCATGGTCATCGGCGGCAACTTCGCCTCGACGCTCAACCTGGTGCTCGGGATCCTCTTCCTGCTGAGCGGCTTCATCAATCTGGCGGTGCTGGAGACCACGTTCAACTTCCTGGCGTTCCGGATGCAGAACGTGCTGTTCAGCTTTGTGGTGGGGCTGCTGCTGATGTGGTTCGGCATGTACGGACGGGTCAGCGGCGGGCTGCCGCATGACAATCCGTACTGGGTGACCCGCCACCCCGAGCAGGCCGAACGCGAGGCCGTCCACGCCCGGGAGCTGATCGCCGCGCGCGGGCGTGCCGCCGAACAGACCGGGACGGCCGCCCCGCCGGGCACGCCGCTCACGCCTGGAGCCCCGGGCGGGCCCGTTACGGCTGGTGCGGGGGCAGCAGAGGGCGGCCGTGAGTCGGCCGAGCGACGTGAGTCCGCGGAGCGCCGTGGGCCCGCTGAGGAGTCGGGTGAACGGCGCGGTCAGCCGCCCGGTAAGTGGGGCAAGCTGGATCAGCCCGGCGGCGCCGAGCCCACCGACAAGCCCGGGAGCCGCCGCTGGGCCCGGTTCTTGCGGCGCCCCCGCTCTCGGTGACGCGGTCGGCCCGGCCCTCGTGACACGGTCGGCCCGGCCCCGTAACGCCCGTGACGGCGCTTCTCCCAGCCCCCGTGACCGCGCTCGGCCCAGCCCCCGTGACCCCGCTCGGCCCAGCCCCCGTGACCGCGCTCGGCCCGGCCGCCTCAGCCGAGTCGGCGCGCGAGCGTCAGGCCGTCGGCGACGGTCAGCATGACCGCCTCCATCCGGACGTCCGCCGCCACATGATCGTTGAACGCCTGGATCGCGGCGCCCGCGGTCGACGGCTCCGGGGCCGTGACGGCCCCGTGGTAGAACACGTTGTCCGCGACGATCAGACCGCCGGGGTTCATCCGCGGGACCAGCTCCTCCCAGTACGGGATGTAGTTCGGCTTGTCCGCGTCGAGATAGGCGAGATCGATATGGGGCTCGGCGGGCATCGCGCGCAGGGTGTCCAGCGCGGGCGCGATCCGCAGATCGATGCGGGCCTCGACACCGGCCTTGGCCCACGCCTTCCGCCCGTACGCCGTCCACTCCTCCGACACATCGCAGGCGATCAGCCTGCCGTCGGCGGGCAGCGCCTGGGCCATGGCCAGCGCGGAGAAGCCGGTGAAGGTGCCGACCTCGACGATGTGGCGGGCGCCGGTCAGCCGGACCAGGAAGGCCAGCAGTGGGGCCTGCTCCTCGGCGGACTGCATCCCGGCCTGCTGGGGGAGGCTGCGGTGGGTGACCTCGACCAGCTCGCGCAGTACGGGGTCGAGCGGCGGATTGTGCCGCAGGACGTAGTCGTACAGCTCGGCCGTGATCGGTGTGCTCTTGCTCTCGGCCATCGCGGCCCCCTTCGGTCTGCTCGGCTTCCCGGGCGATGTCGCACATGCCGACTGCGGTGACTGTGGTGACTGTGCTGCCTGTGGTGACTGTAACCCGACGTCACGACAGCTCGAGAGGTTCCGAAGGGGACCCTGGGCGGGCGGGGGGGGACGGATCAGTCCCGGCCGCGGGAGACGGCGCGGATGACCTGGCTGCGGGCGCGCGCCCAGGTGACGGAGGAACGTTCGCCCAAGGCGCGGACGATGGCCTCGCCCGCCGCGACGCCCGTCTCCTCGACCACGGTCACCCGGGGCGCCGTCCAGCCGGCGTCGGCCAGTTCGCCGTGGCCGGGGCGCCAGGCGCGGTCGGCCGCGAGCAGCAGATCGGTGTCGAGCAGCGAATCGCCCGCGGCGAGCACCTCGTCCGCTCCGGTGCGGTTCCTGATCTCGGCGACGGCCGCGCTCTTGGTGAGCGGCTTGGGCACGGCGTAGATCTTGCGGCCCTGCAGGGAAACCGTCCAGCCGCGCGGCTCGGCCCACTGCGTGAGCTCCTTGACGTACCCCTGGGGCAGCAGCTCCCGTTCGACCACGAGATAGGCGAACAGCTCCTCGGCCACCCGCTCCTTGAGCAGCCAGGCGGGGTCGGCGGTGGCGCTGAGGTGGGCGCGCACCTCCTCCAGGGGGGCGCACTGGTCACCGAGGGCGGTACGGACCCGCTGGTGCCAGTCGGCGTCGGGCTCGCCGTTCACCAGGAGCTGGCCGCCGTTGGCGCAGATCGCGAAGCGGGAGGCGGGGCCGGGGAGGCGGATGCGGCGGTACTGCTCGACGGTGCGGGTGGTCGTGGGGACGAAGACGGAGGTGCGGACCAGCTCGGCGAGCAGCCCGGCGGCGGTCTCGGTCATGTACGACAGCGGTCGGCCCTCGTACGTCTCGACGCACAGCAGCCGCGGGGCCTCGGCGTCCGGCATGTCGAGGCCGAGCGCGGCCGCGGAGTAGATCAGGGTGCGGTCGAGATCGCTTGCCACCAGGACGCTCATCGTGCGGCCACCGTTCTCTCGTCGCTGTTGGCGATGCCCGCCGTGTTCGCCTCGTGTGCCGTGCCTGCGGTGTCTGTGGTGTCTGCCGTGTCTGCCGTGTCTGCTGTGCCTGCCGTGCCTGCCGTGCCTGCTGTGCCTGTCGTGTCTGCTGTGCCTGCCGTGCCTGCCGTGGTTACTGCTTTTCCGTCGGCCCCGGTGGCGCCCCGGGTGTAGCGCGGGTGGATCAGCCCGACGCAGGTGTACGGAAGCCCGTCGGTCTCCTCGACCGGCACTCCGCGCTGCTCGGCGAGCAGCCGCACATGGTCCAGGTCGGCGCCCGCACCGCGCTGGGCGAGGATCTTCCACGGGACGCGCCGCAGCAGCACCCGGGTAGTCTCGCCGACGCCCGGCTTGACGAGGTTGACGTCGTGGATGCCGTACTCCTGGCTGATCCGCTCGACCGCGGCCCATCCCTCCCAGGTGGGGCTGCGGTCGGTGGCCGCGAGCTGCCTGGCGTCGGCCATGGCCGCCTCGGCGACCTCCGCGAAGCGGCCCGCGACGGTGTCGAGGAAGTATCCGGAGACATCGGAGCCGGCGAGTTCGCGGTAGTACTTCGCGCCGTGGAAGTCGTTCGGGCCGACAAGGTCGGCGCGGAGCACGGTGCGCGATATCAGCCCGGAGACGGTCGAGTTGAGGCATGCGGAGGGGACGAGGAAGTCGTCCCGGGTGCCGTAGGTGTCCACGCAGCGGCCGGGGTCGGCGAGGACCGCGATCCGCGGGTCGAAGTCCGGGTACGGGGCGAGGGCGTCCGACAGCTCGCGGGTGATGGCGCCCTTACCGGTCCAGCCGTCGACGAAGACGACGTCGGACGGGTCGTGGTGGTCCGCCAGCCAGCGCAGCGCGGCGGTGTCGATACCGCGGCCGCGCACGATGGAGACCGCGTAGTGCGGGAGGTCGAGCCCATGGGCGTGGTGCGCCCAGCGGCGCATCAGCACCCCGACGGGGGTGCCGGCGCGGGCGAGCGAGACGAGGACGGGGCGCGGGGAGCGCTCGGCGAGCACGGTCTCGGTGACCGCGCCGACGGCACGGGCGATCCGGGCGGCGGAGGCGTCGAGGGCGGCCCGGAAGAGCTCCTGGTAGCGCTCGTTCGGCTGGTACTCCACGGGCAGCGACTCGGCGTAGTGCGCGCCCCCGCTCTGGATCGCCTCCTCCCGCTCCTCGGTGGGCGCTTCAAGGGTGACGTGGGAGAAGTCCTGGAGCAGCCAGCCGACCTCTTCGGGCGCATAGGACGAGAAGTCCGGTCCGCGCAGGGGCTCGTACGACGGTTGGTGCATGGGCGGGGCCTGTCGTTCGGGGACGGTGCGGGGGGTGGATGGGATCTGGGGGCGATACGCCGGCACGACGGCCAGGACCAGCCGGTCCGTATGCGCGCTCAGCGCGGCGAGCAGCCCGCCGGGGGCGTGCAGCGCGGGCGTGTCGGCGGTCGAGTCGACGACGGCGACGACGGCGTCGAAGCGGCGGTCCGGATCGGCACCGGGCGCCACGTTGTAGGCGTAGCGCGGCCCGGGGCCGTCGGCGGGCTCGTCGTGCGCGGGGAAGGTCAGCCGGGTGCGGATGGCGTACCCGGGGTCGTCGACGGCGAGCACGGGTGAGCGGGTGGTCGTCGAATACCGCACCTCGACGCCGTCGAGGACGTCGTCGAGCGCCTTCGCGATACGCAGCGGCGCGTACATCAGCTCCTCGAACCCGAGGACGAGGACGCGGTGGGGGGAGGGGCGGGGGTGCAGGGGCCGGTCGGTGGCACCAGCGCCACCGCCGCGCGGCCCGGCGGGGGCGGGCACGGCGGGGGCGGTCCGGTGCGGCCCCGTGGCGGGGTTGTCGGCAGGGGCGGGGGCGGTGGGGTCGTCGGAGGGCGCCGCGGTGTCGTTGGCAGGCGCCTCCGGCGCGGTGTGGCCTCCGGGGGACGCGGGGGCGCCACCGGCGGGCGGGGCCGGGTGGTCCGGTGCGGCATGTCCCCCGGGAGCCGCCGGGGTGCCGTCGGCGGGCGGGGTCGGGTGGTCCCCGGCGGGCGTGGCCGGGTCCTCCGGCGCCTTCGCCAGCGCGTTCGCGGGGTTCGGCGCTTGCGCCAGCGCGTTCGCGAGGCGGGTGGCCATGGTGGGGAGAGCCGCTTCCAGGCGGGCGCGGTGGGCGGGGGTGAAGCCGTGGCGGCCGCCGTCCGGGAGCCCTTCGGGCCAGCCGAGGTCTACGCGGACCGCGGCCGGACCCGCGTCGGGGGTGGCACCTGCCGGAGGTGCCGTGGAGGCATCTGCCGGGGATGCCGTGGATGCGGCATCTGCCGGGGGTGCCGTGGAGGCGGGCGCGGCCTCGTGGTCCGGGGCGGACGCCTCGTGTGCGGCCACCAGTTTCGCGCCGCGCTCCAGGACGTCGTCCGGAAGGTGCACCGCTCCGGTCGCGGCGGCGACCAGGTCGACGCGGGCGCCGAGGTCGGCCGCGAAGGCGTCCAGGCGGGCGCGGTCCTCGGGCGAGCGCATGTCCACCAGCGCCACCACCACATAGTGGTCGCGGGGGAAGCGGCGGTGGAGGGCGGCGATGGTGTTCAGGACCGTACGGCCCGTGGAGAACTCGTCGTCCACGAGGACCAGGGGGCCTGTCGAGGCCAGGAGGCCGGGGTCCTCGGGGAGCAGCAGATGGGAGGTGGCGTGGCTGTGCTCCTCCTGGAAGCCGCCCACCGTGGCGACGCCCGGGACCGGGCGGCGGGTGGAGTGGAGGTACGGGGCCAGGGCGAGCCCGTCGGCGACGCTGTGGCCGAGGCCGGTGGCGGTCTCCGCGTACCCGAGCACCACCGCGCGCGCCGCCGCCTCGTCGCCCAGCAGCTCCCGCACCCGGCGGCCGAGCCGCACGCCCGCGTCGTGGACGATGGCGGGGCGCTGCGGGACATGCTTGCCGAGCACGTTGGAGACCAGCAGATGTGCCCGCTTGGGGTTGCGCCGCAGGGCCAGCCCCAACAGCTCGCGCAGCTCGGCGCCGCCGTCGCCGCCCGGGCCGCTGACGCTGTCGCCGCCCAGGCCGACGCCGTTCCGGCCGCCGATGCCATCGCCGCCCTGACCGCCGTCGCCTCGGCCGCTGACGCGGTCCCCGCCGCTGACGCCCTCGCGGTCCCGACGACCGTCGCCGTTCCCACCGCTGACGCCCTCGCCGCCCCGCGCATCGCCACCGCCCCGGCCGCCGTCGCGGACTACCTCGCCGCCCTGGGCACCCCCGCCATCCCGCGCGTCGCCGCCGTCCCGGCCGCCGCCCCGCGCGCCGCCGCCGCCCCCGCCGCCCTCGCCGTCGCGGACTACCTCGCCGCCTCGCGCACCCCCGCCACCCCGCACGTCGCCGCCACCCCGCGCGTCGTCGCCGCCCCGGCCCCCGTCCCGGCGCACCTCGCCGTCCCGGCGCACCTCATCGCCCCAGCCGCCGTCCAGCCGTACCCCCAGCCGGTCCGCGACCCACTGTCCCGACCACACGTTGCCCACGCTCACGCCGCCCTGCGCCTCGTTTCCATCGTCGCTCGTCCGGGTTCCGTCCCGGGCCCGGTTCGCTCTCCCCGGGCCCAGTTCGCTCTACGTCCGCAGGCTTGCCGCCAGCAGTTCCACGAAGCTCACATCCTCCCGGGCCACCCCGAAGACCTCCGCGCGCCGCAGGGTCCGCTCGGCCCACGCCCGGTGCGGCTTCACCTCGTTCATTTTGTTGGTGTACGAGGAACGCACCACACCGCCCCCGCAGCGCTGGGGCTCCAGGATGTCCACCGCGTCGCTGAACTCCTCGTGGCTGACGACGGACAGCGCGTGCACGGGGGCCACGTGGGTGGGGTGGATACAGGTCTTGCCCTGCAGCCCGTTGGCGCGGTCCAGTTCGATCTCGCGCAGCAGCCCGTCCATGTGGTGCTCGATCAGCGCGGTGCGCAGGGCCTCGGCGCGGCCGCTGCTGAAGGGGCTGATCCGTAGCTGCGGTTTGAACATCCGCTCATGGGGTTTGAAGTACTCCCACACCGGTCCGGTGATCGTGAAGCCGGTGCCGTCGGCCCGGCCCAGCATGTTCACCACGTCCGCGATCACGGACGCGATGAGCTGGACGTCGTAGGCGGTCATGTCCGGCGCCCTGCGCAGCCCGTACGCCGAGCACAGATCGGTGACCCCGAGGCGCAGCGCCAGCACCCGCTCGCGGTACTTGTCGACAATCCGGCTGATGCCGCTCAGGGTGTCGGTGCGCGTCTCGCGGTGCATCAGCTCGGGCGATTCGAGGACCGGCATCGCGAAGAGCCGTCGTCCGCCCAATGCCTCGGTCACCTGGGCGTTTTCGGCCGACATCAGCGCCTCGAGAAAGGCCCCGCCGCGCTCCTCGGTGAACTTCGGCAGTACGAATCCGGACAGCAGCCGCACCCCCGATCCGAACCGGTTGAGAAGATCGACGATCTGCTCGGGGGTGCGGACCCGGATGAAGAGCAGCGGCAGCGGGGTGGTGCCGGGACCGAGCCCGGACAGCTCCGCGAACTGCCGTATGAGGTTCTCCTCCGCCCCCGGCACCTCGGCGTCGTCGATGGAGTCCTCCAGGCACAGCACCATGGACACCACGCCGCGACCTGCCTGTTTGACGATGTCCTCGGCGAGCTTGGGCCGGGTCGCCGGGCAGTACAGGGTCGCGCCGAGCGCGACGGCCAGCGTCCGGGCGGGCGAGTCCACGCTGAATTCACCGGGCTCCTGATGAAAGACGTTCGCCCGCACCTCATCCGTCAGATGTCCGAAATGCCGCATCTAACTCCCCGTACTGCCGGTACGCCGCCTCGGCCACGCTGACCCGCGGTTGGCCGATAATCGTACGTGCGGCCCTGGGTCAAAAGTTCCCCAAGGGCGTGAAAATCACGTAACCCATGTGCGTCCGCATGGTGTCCGGCATACCCGCCCTGCTGCCCCGTACCACCTCCCCGCTGCCACCCGCCCCGCACCCTGCGTTGTCCCAGGACCCACTGGGAAGGCAGGATTGCCGCCATGACGCAGGCGATGCTGAAGGGATCGAACATCCCGCTGGAGGCCACGGCCATACGCGCGGTGTTGCGCTGGACCCCCGGCACGGACGTACCCGACGTGGACGCCTCGGCGCTGCTGCTGGACGCGGACGACCGGGTGCGCTCGGACGAGGACTTCGTCTTCTACAACCAGCCGAACCACCCCTCGGGTCTGGTCCGGCATCTCCCCAAGAAGCCGAATCAGGGCACGCTGACGGACACCATCGAGGCCGAGTTCTCCGGGCTGGAGCCCGGAGTGCGCCGGGTGGTGCTCGCCGCGTCCGCCGACGGCGGCACCTTCGGACAGGTGAGGGATCTGAGCCTGCTGCTCTACGACGCCTCGTCCGGTGCGCCGCGCGAGGCGGACGCCGAGCCGCTCGCGATCTTCGCGGTGCTGCCGGAGACCGGTAAGGAGGCCGCGCTGATCTGCGGTGAGCTCTACCGGCGCGGCGACACCTGGAAGTTCCGGGCCCTGGGGCAGGGCTATGAGACGGGGCTGGTCGGGCTGGCCACGCAGTACGGGATCTCGGTGGAGGACGGCGAGGCCGCGGGCGGCTCGGACGGCGACGGGGCCGCGGCCCCGGCCGGGCGGGAAGGCGGCACCGCTCCGGAGCCCCCGGTCGCCCCCGCCCCCGCCCCCGAGCCGCTGACCGTCGACGCTCCGGAGCCTCTGGCCGCCGCCCCCGAGCCGCTGACCGCTCCCGAGCCCCCGGCCACCGCGACACCCGCGGCGCCCCCGTCCGCCGCCACTCACGCACCCCCTGCGGCCCCCGGCACGCCGCCCCCGTCGTCGTCCGATGCGCCGACCCGGCCCCACTCCCCGTCCCCGGCGTACGGCTATCCGCACGCGGCGTCGCCCGACCCCTGGGATCCGCACCGCACCCAGCCCATGCAGCCCCCCACGGCGCACGGCGACAGCGGCTTCGGCTATGTGCCGCCACAGGCCCCGCCACCGCCGCCGCAGGCCCCGGCCGCGGGGTATCCGCAGCCGCCCGGCCAGGCGCCGGCGCAGCCCGGCTACGGCTATCCGCCCCAGCAGCAGACGTACGGCTATCCGCAGTCGCCCGCGTACGGCTATCCGCAGCAGGTGCAGCCGACGGGGCCGGTGGCGCCGCCCCCGCTGCCGATCCCCGTCCAGGTCCCGGACCCGCAGTTCGTCCTGCCGCCGCAGGGGCCGCAGTTCCAGAACAGATAGCTCCAGAACAGATAGCTCCGGAACGGATGGGGGGCGGGGCCGCGGGACGGGCGGGTCACACCGTGACCCGCCCGCACCCTGCCCCCGTCGTCAAACCTTCGACTTGTAGCCCCGGCCCCACTGGAGGCCCCAGCCGTACAGCCGGTCCAGCTCCGCCTGGAAGCCGTAGACGTACTTCACCTCGCGGCGGACCATCATCTCGCCCTTGACGTTCTCGATCAGCACGACGGCGCAGGAGCGGGCCTGCGGGGCCCGCTCGTCGAGCGCTATCTCCACCCGCGGCCCATTGCTCGGATAGAGCGTGACCAGGCCGTGGGTGCGGTCGAAGGCGGGGGTGCCGTCGTAGATGTAGACGAAGACGAGCAGTCGCTTGATGTCGTCCTTGTGGTCCATGTTGACGTAGACCGTCTCGCCGGATCCGGAGCCGAACCGGTCGTCCCCGCTGAGCTTGACGTACGGCGCCTCGTTGAGATTGCCGAAGAACTCGCCGAGCGGCTGCACCACGCCCTTGGAGCCGCTCTTCAGCTCGTACATCACCGCGAGGTCGAGGTCGACATTGACCATCGCGGGCCCCTGGGCCTGCACCGGCTCGGGCTTGAACATCCGCAGGGGGTGGCGCAGCGAGCCGCGCGCCGCCCTGCTGTTGAAGTCCGAGGTGCGCATCTGCCAGGAGAGATTGATCCGCAGATTGCCGCTGGCGGCCCCCTGCTTGGTCAGCGAGATCGTCGATTGCCGCTTGGTCAGCTCGACCACACCGGACGCGTCGCCGCTCTCGAACTCACGCCACGCGGACCGTCCCCAGTTGCTCCAGAACGCCATGGTGCGCACCCCCACCCTTCGTGGCTCCGCTGCCTCAAAGCCGATCAACTGCCGCGGGGCGGCCGGGAGGTCGGAAGACCTCGGCCGCCCCGCTCAGAGCGTTCCTCAAACGCCGCCGCGTCACACTCCCGGAGGTCGGACTCCGGAGGTGACTTCGGTCGGCCTCGTACTCCGGCCCCGCACTCCGGCCTCGGGCTCCGGGCTCAGACTCCGGGCCCGGGCTCGGACTCCGGGCCAGGACTCCGGGCTCAGACTCCCGACGTGACTTCCGTCTTGGTCTCCGAGCCCTCGCCCTCGGCCGCCACCCGGCGGTTACGCACCACCGAGGACCAGTACGAGGCGCCGATCAGCACCACGCCCACCAGGCCGGTGATGACCTCGTTGATCTCGTACTTGATCGTGACCAGCAGGATGCCGGCGAGCGCGCCGATCGCGTAGTGCGCGCCGTGCTCCAGGTAGACGTAGTCGTCCAGGGTGCCCCTGCGGACCAGGAAGACGGTCAGCGACCGGATGTACATCGCGCCGATGCCCAGACCCAGCGCCATCTCGAAGATGTCGTTGGTGATCGCGAAGGCGCCGATGACCCCGTCGAAGGAGAAGGACGCGTCGATGACCTCGAGGTAGAGGAACAGGAAGAACGCGGCCTTACCGGCGAGGCCGACCACGGTGGCACCGCTGGAGCCACGGCCGCCGCTGCCGTTGAGCTGGGCGTTCGCGGCGCTCTTCGTCTCCTCGCCGCTCTCGTCCGCGCCCTTGGCAGCCTCCTCATCCTCGTCGTCTTCCTCCTCCTCTTCGAGCTTGTCCTCGAAGTAGCTGGAGATGCCGCCGACGATCAAGTAGGTGACCAGACCGGCGACCCCGGCCAGCAGGACGGTGGAGCTCTTGTCACCGCCGCCGTGGGCCACGTCGGTGGCCACGGTGGTGGCGGAGATCAGCAGCACGACCAGGGCGACGACGACCGAGAACGTGTCCAGCCGGCCCAGCTTGGCGAGCGGCTTCTCCAGCCACCCCAGCCACCTGATGTCCCGCTCCTCGAAGATGAAGTCGAGGAAGATCATCAGCAGGAACATCCCGCCGAAGGCCGCGATCGCCGGATGCGCCGCCGTGACCAGGTGCTCGTACTTGTCCTTGTTGTTGATCGCGAGATCGACGGCCTGGAGGGGACTCAGCTTCGCCGTGATGGCGACGATGATCACCGGGAAGACCAGACGCATGCCGAAGACGGCGATCAGGACGCCGACCGTCAGGAAGATCTTCTGCCAGAAGGCGTTCATCTTGCGCAGAATGCCCGCGTTGATGACCGCATTGTCGAATGAGAGCGAGATCTCCAGGATCGAGAGGATCCCGACGATCGCGAGCCCCTTCCACCCCCAGAGGACGCCGGCCAGGGCCAGACCGATCACCGTGATGGCGAACGACCAACCAAAGGTTTTGAGGAGCACTGCCTACCCAATCCTTCGTCGTAAGGTCTCCCCCGCGCGCTATTACGCGGCTTTACGAAACGTTGACTCCGAAGTCTAGAGCGATGCCGCGCAGACCCGACGCGTACCCTTGCCCCACGGCCCTGAACTTCCACTCGCCCCCATAGCGATAAACCTCGCCAAAGATCATCGCGGTCTCGCCGGAGGCGTCCTCGGAGAGGTCGTAGCGGGCCAGCTCCTGGCCGTCCGCCTGGTTCACCACCCGGATGAAGGCGTTGCTGACCTGCCCGAACGTCTGGCGCCTGGTATCGGCGTCATGGATCGAGACCGGGAAGGCGATCTTGTCGACCTCGGCCGGGACCTTGACCAGATCGATCAGCAGGGACTCGTCGTCGCCCTCGCCCTCACCGGTGAGGTTGTCGCCGGTGTGCTCGACGGAGCCCTCGGGGCTCTTGAGGTTGTTGTAGAAGATGAAGTACTCATCGCCGAGCACCCGCCCCGACTGGCACAGCAGCGCGCTGGCGTCGAGGTCGAACGGCGCTCCGGTGGTGGAGCGCGCGTCCCAGCCCAGGCCGATGAGCACGTGTGTGAGATTCGGAGCGGCTTTGGAGAGGGAGACATTGCCCCCCTTGGCGAGTGTGACGCCCATGATGCTGATTCCTCCCCGGGGTGGTGCGTGGGTGATGCGCGTCCGGCGCCGCACCCCTGCCTCTGGGGCGCGGGGGTGCGGCGCCGGAATGGCCTCGCGCGGAGGCCGAATGCGACCTCGTACAGGCCGCTGAACGGCCTTGGAGGGCCGGTGACGGCCCTCGATGGCGCTCGACGGCTCGCTCAGACGTTGACGCCGAAGTCCTGCGCGATACCGCGCAGACCCGAGGCGTACCCCTGACCGATGGCGCGGAACTTCCACTCCGCCCCGTTCCGGTACAGCTCGCCGAAGACCATGGCGGTCTCGGTCGAGGCGTCCTCGGAGAGGTCGTAGCGGGCCAGCTCCTGGCCGTCGGCCTGGTTCACCACGCGGATGAAGGCGTTGCGCACCTGGCCGAAGCTCTGCTGCCGGGTCTCGGCGTCGTAGATCGACACCGGGAAGACGATCTTGGCGACATCGGCGGGGACGCCCGCCAGGTTCACCTTGATCTGCTCGTCGTCGCCCTCGCCCTCACCGGTAATGTTGTCACCGGTGTGCTCCACGGAGCCGTCGGGGCTCTTGAGGTTGTTGAAGAAGACGAAGTTCTGGTCGTTGCCGACCTTGCCCTCGGTGTTCGTCAGCAGAGCGCTGGCGTCGAGGTCGAAGTCCGTGCCCGTGGTGGTGCGGGCGTCCCAGCCCAGACCCACGACGACCGCGGTCAGGTTCGGGGCTTCCTTGGTCAGCGAGACATTGCCGCCCTTGCTGAGGCTGACTCCCACGAGTCCTCCCAAAAAGGTTCGTCAGGAGCACTGCGTGCCCCTTCATCAAAGGTTTCCCATCAGGATCAACGCGTCGATCCTAGTGAGCGGTTCCCAGCTACTACAGAGTTTCGAGGGCCTTGACGTAGTCGTTCAGGTCCCGGGCGTCGGGCAGACCGTTGACGATCGTCCAGCGCACCACGCCCTCCTTGTCGATCACGAAGGTGCCGCGCACCGCGCAGCCCTTGTCCTCGTCGAAGACGCCGTAGGCGCGGCTGGTCTCGCCGTGCGGCCAGAAGTCCGACAGCAGGGGGTACTCCAGCCCCTCCTGCTCGGCGAAGACCCGCAGGCTGAAGGGCGAGTCATTGGAGACCGCCAGCAGCTGGACCTCGTCGTTGACGAACGTCGGCAGCTCGTCGCGGAGCGCGCACAGCTCGCCGGTGCAGACGCCGGTGAAGGCGAACGGGTAGAAGAGGAGCACGACGTTCTTCTCGCCCCGGAAGTCGGAGAGCTTGACCGACTCGCCGTGCTGGTTCTTCAGCTGAAAGTCGGGGGCCTTCGTACCGACCTCTATCGACATGGGGACATCCCTTCGCTCACGTTCGAAAGATCACGTTCGAATGATCATGTGGTGCGCGTCCACCCTATGTGCAGAGCCCCCCTCCGAAAGGGCACGGAGGGGGGCTCTGAGGTGTGGATCCGCAGGGCCTCAGCGCTTGCCGCTGCGAGCGGCCTTCGGCGTGACCAGCCGGCTGCCCGTCCAGTCCTTGCCCGCGTTGAAGCTCTTGGTCTGGGACAGGCCTGCGGTGGTCGCGGCCTCATTGATGTCGCTCGGCTCGACATAGCCGTCACGGCCGGTCTTTGGCGTCAGCAGCCAGACCGGTGCGCCGTCGTCGATCATCTGGATGGCGTCCACCAGCGCGTCCGTCAGATCGCCGTCGTCCTCTCGGAACCACAGCACAACGGCATCGGCCACATCGTCGTACTCCTCGTCGACGAGCTCCTGGCCGGTGATCTCCTCGATGGACTCGCGGAGCTCCTGGTCGACATCGTCGTCGTAGCCGATCTCCTGGACCACCTGTTCGGGCTGAAAACCCAGCCTCGCGGCAGGGTTGGTCCGCTCCTCCGCGTGGTCCGCGGTCGCGCTCACGGATTGCCTCCTGTCATCTTGCATTCACTCTTCGAGTCTGTGGGGCCCCGCGCGCGTACGCGAGGGCTTGGGCGTAGTCCACACGGGCCGGGCGGATCGCGCAAGTACCCGGCCAGCGATCCCGCCCAAACGTTGACGTGTCGCCGCAACTCCCATCATGGAGGAACGACACGCAACGGCGCGCGGTCGACCGGATTGCCCGAGGATGTCCGGCTTACGTGTGTGTCTAGCCACCTTACGCCGCCCCGGCGCCGAACGGCCGTACGCAGACGACCCCGGTCGTGGGCGTAAGGTTGCGATTCGGCCGTCGCACGCCGAACGGCCGCCGGAGCGCCCGTCTCACCTGGTGATGGTTACCACTCGGTAGAGGTGACGTATCCCGTACCCGAGGTACACGATGGACAACGGCGCTACAGCAGCAGAGCACGAATCCATGTGCGTGCACAGCACGACCGAAAAGCGAAGGAATAGCGTGGCTTCCGGATCCGATCGCAACCCGATCATCATTGGCGGCCTTCCCAGCCAGGTCCCGGACTTCGATCCCGAAGAGACCCAGGAATGGCTCGACTCGCTCGACGCAGCCGTCGATGAGCGAGGCCGGGAACGTGCCCGCTACCTGATGCTTCGCCTGATCGAGCGCGCCCGCGAGAAGCGTGTCGCCGTGCCCGAGATGCGCAGCACGGACTACGTCAACACCATCGCCACCAAGAGCGAGCCGTTCTTCCCCGGCAACGAGGAGATCGAGCGCAAGGTCCTCAACGCGACCCGCTGGAACGCGGCGGTGATGGTCTCCCGGGCGCAGCGTCCGGGGATCGGGGTCGGTGGCCACATCGCCACCTTCGCCTCCTCCGCCTCGCTGTACGACGTGGGCTTCAACCACTTCTTCCGCGGCAAGGACCACGACAGTGGCGACCAGATCTTCTTCCAGGGCCATGCCTCCCCCGGCATCTACGCCCGGGCCTTCCTGCTGGACCGCCTGAGCGAGGACCATCTGGACGGGTTCCGTCAGGAGAAGTCCAAGCTCGGTCACGCGCTGTCCAGCTATCCGCACCCGCGGTCGATGCCGGACTTCTGGGAGTTCCCCACGGTCTCCATGGGCCTGGGCCCGCTCGGCGCGATCTTCCAGGCGCGGATGAACCGCTATATGGAGGCGCGCGGCGTCGCCGACACCTCCAACTCCCACGTCTGGGCGTTCCTGGGCGACGGCGAGATGGACGAGCCGGAGTCGCTCGGCCAGCTCTCCCTGGCCGCGCGTGAGGGCCTGGACAACCTGACCTTCGTGGTCAACTGCAACCTGCAGCGGCTCGACGGCCCGGTGCGCGGCAACGGCAAGATCATCCAGGAGCTGGAGTCGCAGTTCCGCGGCGCCGGCTGGAATGTGATCAAGCTGGTGTGGGACCGCACCTGGGACCCGCTGCTGGCGCAGGACCGGGACGGGATCCTGGTCAACAAGCTGAACACCACGCCGGACGGTCAGTTCCAGACGTACGCGACCGAGACCGGTGGCTACATCCGCGACCACTTCTTCGGCGAGGACCAGCGGCTGCGCAAGATGGTCGAGGGCATGACCGACGACCAGATCCTGCACCTGGGCCGCGGCGGTCACGACCACAAGAAGATCTACGCGGCGTACGCGGCGGCCAAGGCCCACAAGGGCCAGCCGACCGTGATCCTCGCGCAGACCGTCAAGGGCTGGACGCTCGGCCCGAACTTCGAGGGCCGCAACGCGACCCACCAGATGAAGAAGCTGACGGTCGACGACCTCAAGCGCTTCCGCGACCGGCTGCACCTGCCGATCCCGGACCAGGAGCTGGAGTCCGGCCTGCCGCCGTACTACCACCCGGGCCGGGACTCGGAGGAGATCCAGTACATGCACGACCGCCGCAAGGCGCTGGGCGGCTACGCGCCGACCCGTGTCGTGCGCGCCAAGCCGCTGCAGCTTCCGGGCGACAAGACCTACGCCACGCTCAAGAAGGGCACCGGCCAGCAGTCGATCGCCACCACCATGGCGTTCGTGCGGCTGCTGAAGGACCTGATGCGGGACAAGGAGATCGGCAAGCGGTTCGTGCCGATCGCGCCCGACGAGTACCGCACCTTCGGCATGGACTCGCTCTTCCCCTCGGCGAAGATCTACTCCCCGCTGGGCCAGACCTACGAGTCGGTCGACCGTGAGCTGCTGCTGGCCTACAAGGAGTCGCCGACCGGGCAGATGCTGCACGACGGCATCTCCGAGGCGGGCTGTACGGCCTCGCTGATCGCGGCGGGCTCCGCGTACGCCACGCATGGCGAGCCGCTGATCCCGGTCTACGTCTTCTACTCGATGTTCGGTTTCCAGCGCACCGGCGACCAGTTCTGGCAGATGGCCGACCAGCTCGCGCGCGGGTTCGTCCTGGGCGCGACCGCCGGTCGTACGACCCTGACCGGTGAGGGTCTGCAGCACGCGGACGGCCACTCCCAGCTCCTGGCCTCGACCAACCCGGCGGTCGTCGCGTACGACCCGGCGTACGGCTTCGAGATCGCCCATATCGTCCAGGACGGTCTGCGCCGGATGTACGGCGAGAACAGTGAGGACGTCTTCTACTACCTCACCGTCTACAACGAGCCGATCCAGCACCCGGCCGAGCCCGAGAACGTGGACCGCGAGGGCATCCTCAAGGGCCTCTACCGCTACCGGCAGAGCGAGGAGGGCGCCATCCCGGCGCAGATCCTCGCCTCCGGTGTCGCGGTGCCGTGGGCCATCGAGGCCCAGCGCATCCTGGCCGAGGACTGGAACGTCAAGGCGGACGTCTGGTCGGCCACGTCCTGGAACGAGCTGCGCCGCGACGCCGTCGAGGCGGAGGAGCACAACCTGCTCCACCCGGAGGAGGAGCAGCGCGTTCCATACGTCACCCGGAAGCTGGCGGACGCGGAGGGCCCGAAGGTGGCCGTCTCCGACTGGATGCGTGCGGTTCCCGACCAGATCGCGCGCTGGGTGCCCGGCACGTACCAGTCCCTGGGCGCGGACGGCTTCGGCTTCGCCGACACGCGCGGCGCGGCCCGGCGCTTCTTCCACATCGACGCCGAGTCGATCGTGCTCGGTGTGCTGACGGAGCTGGCCCGTGACGGCAAGATCGACCGCTCGGCCCTGAAGCAGGCGATCGACCGCTACCAGCTCCTGGACGTAGCCGCGGCCGACCCTGGCCCGGCGGGCGGCGACGCGTAGCCGTCTGCGACGGCGGGGAGCCGTGACGCGGTAGCCGTCCACGACGGCAGCGACCCCGACGCGCAAGCCGTCCACGACGGCAGCGACCCCGACGCGGGGGCGGGCTGGTTTCCCAGCCCGCCCCCGCGTTTTCGTGTGCCCCGGCGCCTCTGTCCGCGTTGGGCGGACGGGGCGGTTGAGCGCGGCGCCCCCGCACCGCCCGGCGCCCCGGGCGGTGCGGGCGGTTGAGCGCAAGGGCAGCGCCCCCGCACCCCACACGGGTCAGGGGCTCCGCCCCGCACCCCCGGCCCCAGACGCTCCGCCCCAGACCTCGGCCCCGGCGCCGGGCCTGGGCCTGGGCACTCCGGCCCGACCCCGGAGGCGGCGGAGCCGCACCGGAGCGGCCGCCCCACGGACGGCGGTGGGACCACCCGCCGCCGTTCGCAACGCATGTGGCACACGCCCGCAGGGCCCCCGGGGTCCAAGGGCGAAGCCCCCGGTTCGGGAAGGGGCGGGTAGGGGAAACACCCAGGCCCGGACCGACGCCCAGCGGACGCGCTGAGCCGCCCCACCCGACCAGTGCCAGGCGGGGGTGACCGCCCCACGCACGGCGGCCGGACCACCCACCGCCGTCCGCACGGCACGTGCCGAAGCCCCGGTTCGGGAAGGGACGGGTAGGGGAAACAACCCTGGCCCCGGACCGGCCACGGCCCCCGACCGACGCCCGGCGGGCGCGCTGAGCCAACGCGCCCGACCAGTGTCAGGGGGCAGCGGAGCCGCCCCCGATCGTGGCCGCCCCACGCACGGCGGCCGGACCACCCACCGCCGTCCGCAACGCACATGAACACACACCCGCAGGGCCCCCGGGGTCCAGGGGCGAAGCCCCTGGTTCGGGAAGGGGCGGGTAGGGGAAACACCCAGGCCCGGACCGACGCCCGGCGGGCGCGCTGAGCCGCCCCACCCGACCAGTGCCAGGCGGGGGTGGCCGCCCCACGCACGGCGGCCGGACCACCCACCGCCGTCCGCACGGCACGTGCCGAAGCCCCGGTTCGGGAAGGGACGGGTAGGGGAAACAACCCTGGCCCCGGACCGGCCACGGCCCCCGACCGACGCCCGGCGGGCGCGCTGAGCCAACGCGCCCGACCAGTGTCAGGGGGCAGCGGAGCCGCCCCCGATCGTGGCCGCCCCACGCACGGCGGCCGGACCACCCACCGCCGTCCGCAACGCACATGAACACACACCCGCAGGGCCCCCGGGGTCCAGGGGCGAAGCCCCTGGTTCGGGAAGGGGCGGGTAGGGGAAACACCCAGGCCCGGACCGACGCCCGGCGGGCGCGCTGAGCCGCCCCACCCGACCAGTGCCAGGCGGGGGTGGCCGCCCCACGCACGGCGGCCGGACCACCCACCGCCGTCCGCAACGCATGTGGCACACACCCGCAGGACACCGGGGGTCCAGGGGCGAAGCCCCCGGTTCGGGAAGGGGCGGGTAGGGGAACATTCAGGACTCGGGCCCGGGGCCCGGTGCGGGCCCCTGCCCGCTCAGCGTTCCCAGATTTTGAAGGCCCGTACCTGGTACGGGGTTTCGGGGGCCCAGGAGCCCGTGGGGTAGGTGCGGAACTCGGCCGTCTCCGCGCACTCGCCGCTCTGATACGCCGTCACCGGACGGCCCGTCCGGTTCGCCAGCGAGGCCGCGGTCGTGCCGGACGGCAGGGGGACACAGCTTTCGATGTCGACACCGGCCAGTTCATGGGTCTGGCGCGCCCCCGTGAAGCCGCCGCTCCGCCACAGGCACAACTGACCGGCGGCGCAGTTCCCCAGACGCGGTGGCGCGGCGGCGGCCCGGCCCGTCGCCGACGTCCCCGTCGCCGTCGCCGTCGCCGTCGCCGCCGTCGCCGTCGCCGCCGGGGCGAGGGTGGCGGCGAGAGTGGCAGTGAGGGCCACAGCCGAGACCGCGGCCTTAATGATCTTGCGCATAGCGCTTCGCTCCCCGTGTGGAAAGAACAGGTGGAAAGAACAGAACGGGAGCCAGCGTGTCCGCCGGCTCCCGTTCGCCACCATGGGGTCGATCAAGGTCCACCCTGATAGGGGGTTGACCCCGAGGGGTCAGATGTGGACGCTCCCACCGGCCGCGTCCGCGTTCTCGCCGCGCTTGGTGAAGCTCGCGACCAGCGCCGCGACCACCGAGACGACAGCGGCCACGGTGAAGGCGAGGCCCATCCCTGACACGAAAGTGTCATGCGCGACGGCCGTGATCTTCCCCGCGATTTCCGGCGGAGTGCTCTTGGTGATGGGGGCGATGCCGACCTCGACGGCGTCCGACGCCTTGGACTCCGCGCCCTCGGGCATCGGCGGCAGCCCGGCGTCGGCCCACTTCTGCGGCAGCGTGTTGTCCACCCTGCCCGCCATGATCGCGCCCAGGACGGCCGTACCGAGGCTGCCGCCGACCTGCATCGCGGCCTGCTGGAGGCCGCCGGCGACACCGGCGTGCTGGATCGGGGCGTTGCCGACGATGACCTCGGTGGCGCCGACCATCACCGGGCCGAGGCCGAGGCCCAGCAGGGCGAACCAGATGGACATCTCGAGGGCGCCGCTGTTCACGTCCAGCCGGGAGAGGCCGAACATCGAGACGGCGGTGATCACCATGGAGGTCACCAGCGGCATCCGCGGCCCGAACTTGGTGATCAGCGCACCGGCCAGCGGCGAGGCGACGATCATCATCGCGGTGAGCGGCAGCAGCCGCAGCCCGCTGTCGACGGGGCTCAGCCCGTGCACGTTCTGCAGATAGAAGGTGACGAAGAACAGCCCGCCCATGAAGCCGAAGGCCATCAGCACCATCAGCACGGTGCCCGCGCTCAGCGCCACCGAACGGAACATGCTGAGCGGCAGCAGCGGCTCCCGCGTCCGGCTCTCCCAGAAGACGAAGGCGACGAAGCAGACCACCGACAGGCCCAGGAAGAGCAGCGTGCGCTGGTCGGTCCAGTGCCAGTCGGCGGCGTTGATCAGCGCCCAGATGAGGCAGAACATCGCACCGGAGAGCAGCACGATGCCGGGGAGGTCGAAGGAGCGCGGGGCCTTCTCGGCTCGGTGGTCGACCAGCAGCAGCAGGCCGAGGACCAGCGCCAGCACGCCGACGGGGGCGTTGATGAAGAAGACCGACTGCCAGTTGACGTGCTCGACGAGCAGTCCGCCGACGATGGGGCCGGCGGCGGTGGAGGCGCCGATCACCGCGCCCCAGATGCCGATCGCCATGTTGAGCTTCTCGGCGGGGAAGGTGGCGCGCAGCAGTCCGAGCGCCGCGGGCATCAGCAGCGCGCCGCACAGGCCCTGCAGCACCCGGAACACCACGACGAGCGACACCTCGCCGGAGAAGCCGATGGCGGCCGAGGAGATGGCGAAGCCGATGACGCCGATCAGGAAGGTCTGGCGGTGGCCGAAGCGGTCACCCAGCTTGCCCGCCGTGATCAGCGCGACGGCGAGGGCCAGCAGATAGCCGTTGGTGATCCACTGAACATCGGCGAGCGAGGCGCCGAGGTCCTTCTGGATGGCCGGGTTGGCGATGGCGACGATCGTGCCGTCGAGGGCGACCATCGTCACGCCGAGGGCGACGGTGAGGAGCGTCAGCCATGGATGACCGCGAAGCCCCTTCGGGGCCTCGGTTATGGGAGGTTCCGGCGCCGAATCGGCGACGGTGGTCGAAGAGGTCATGACCGGAGGCTAATGTCAGCGTCTGACAATTGACAAACCGATTCATCCGCCGGTAACTGACGTTTCTGTCACAGGTATCCTGAGCAGCCGCAACGCGGCCCCGAGCCGACAGGAAGCGAGCCGATAGGTGACAACGGACGAGGCAGTGGCGGACTCGAAGACGCCACCACCGCCCGGGCTGCGCGAGCGCAAGAAGCAGCGGACGCGGAACGCCCTGGTGCGCTCCGCGCTGGAGTTGTTCACCCGTCAGGGATACGAGCACACGACGGTCGACGAGATCGCCGAGGCGGTCGAGGTCTCCCAGCGCACCTTCTTCCGGTACTTCGCCAACAAGGAGGAGGTCGCCTTCGCCAGCCAGGAGTCGGCCGAGTGCCACTTCTTCGCCGCCCTGTGCGGGCGCCCCGCGGACGAGGCGCCGTTGGCGGCGCTGCGCGGCGCGGTGCTCGACGCCTGGGGCAGCATCGGGGACGCGATCGAGCAGATGGTGCCGCCCGAGCTCCATATGCGGATGTACCGGGTGATCGAGTCGACGCCGAGCCTGCTCGCCGTGCATCTGCGCCGCACCGCCGAGATGGAGGAGCGGCTGGCGAGCGAGATCGCGCGCCGCGAGGGGCTGGACATCGACGCCGACCCGCGGCCGCGGCTGGTGGTCGCGATGTTCAGTGGAGTGATCCGGGTGTCGGGGAAGCTGTGGGGCGAGGGCGAGGAGGACAGCATGGTCACTTTGCGAGACCTCACCGCGTTCCATCTTGATTACGTGGGCCCCACCCTCGCCGGACAATGGGATAAATAGCATCAATTCCGACATAGCTCCCAAGGATTCCCGCTGTCAAACGTGAGATGAATCACGGCATTTGGCACCTGGCACCACGCTTCTCCTAGGGTGTGCCGCGGTGACTTCCTTCTCGGAGCTCGGCTCCCCCTCCCCCGGTTCCACCGCTTGGCGCGCCCTGCTCGCGCTGGCGGTGGTGTTCGTTCTCCTCGCCACCACCGGGTGGACGGCCGTACGGAGCCACAGAGGAGCCCCGGACGCGCTCTCCGCGTCGATCAGCGCCTGGCGCCACGGATCGCTCGGCGGCCGCGCGCTGCCCGATCCGTACGGCTCGCCGCGCGCCCTCGGCCGCTGGTTCGACTCGCTCACCAAGGCCCAGACCGACCGCCTGGTGCGGCGCTATCCGCTGGCCGTGGGCAATCTCAACGGCGCGCCGGTGGACCTGCGATTCCGGGCCAACCGCGTCGCCCTGACCCAGGCGCGCAGCGACGAGCGCAAGCGGATGCACGACGCCCGGCTCACCCCGATGGGCCACTCGGACGCGACCCGCCGGATGA
The DNA here is from genome assembly GCF_000147815.2 of Streptomyces violaceusniger Tu 4113. Taxonomy (NCBI): domain Bacteria; kingdom Bacillati; phylum Actinomycetota; class Actinomycetes; order Kitasatosporales; family Streptomycetaceae; genus Streptomyces; species Streptomyces violaceusniger. The sequence goes on from NC_015957.1 coordinate 8,588,936, forward strand.
ACCGCTACCAGGACCTGCTGGGCCGGGGGCGGCAGATCCTCTCCTTCGATCCGTCGGGCGCCGGACGGGCCGCCGAGGTCTTCGGCGACCTCGCCCACGCCAACCGGGTCTCGATCGTGGTGCCGGGTGTGGACACCGACATCCTGACGTTCCAGAAGTCCGGGCGCCCGTACACCGCCACGGTCGGGATGGCCCACGCGCTCTACGAGAACGAGCGGGCCGACGCCCCGGACACCAAGACCGCCGTCATCGCCTGGGCCGACTACACCTCCCCCGCCGGGATCGGCATGGACGCGGCCACCGGCAAGCTGGCCGCCCAGGGCGCGGTGCGGCTGCGCGCGCTGGTCGACGCGCTGCCCGCGCTCTCCCGGGTCTCCCTGATGTGCCACAGCTACGGCTCGGTGGTGTGCGGGGTCGCGGCCCGCGATCTGCCGCCCAAGGTTACCGATATCGCGGTGGCCGGCAGCCCCGGGATGCGCGCCGACCACGTCTCCGACCTGGGCACCAGCGCCCGGGTGTGGGCGATGCGGGACTCCGGCGACTGGATCGGGGACATTCCGCATCTGGAGGTCGGCGGGCTCGGCCATGGCGCGGACCCGGTCTCCTCGGGCTTCGGCGCCCGGCTGCTGTCCGCGGACGGGGCGGATGGACACGCCGGATACTTCGAACCGGGCACGACCAGCCTGGACAACTTCGCCCGGGTGGGAATCGGTGCTGTCCAGTCCGTGAGCTGCGGCAACGGCGACGACTGCACCGCGGGGCTACGCTGACGGCCGGCGCAAACACCGGAAACTCTAGTGACGCGCGTAGCCTCAGAGGGGGGACGGGCGGGCCACCGCCGCATACGATGAGCCGCATGGGTGATGTGCTGGCCGGTTTTCAGACCGTCTGGGAGTTCGACACCGACTCCATGCTCATCCGCTTCGAACGGGGGATCCGCACGCCGAAGCTGCTTCAGGCGCTCGGCGAACGCCGCATCCCCTTCGAGGCGCTGTCCGGAGTGGAGCTCGCTGTCGGCAAACGAGGAACGGTGGTGCTGCGCGCCGTGCCCAGACCAGGCGCCGACCCCCTGATGGACGCCGCGGACGGCCAGCTCAAGGAGGCGTACGACCCATACCGCCTGGTGCTGCCCGCCGAGCGGGAGACGCTCGCGGACTACTACGCCGAGCGGATACGCGAGTCCCTCTGCCCCGACGCGGACGTCCCCGCCGAGGCGCATCTGGTGACCGTGCCCCCGGCGCCGCTGTCCTTCAAGGCGTACGACGGCAAGGCGTCCTTCGACGGCAAGGCGATCTCCTTCCGCTGGTTCTGGACCGGCGCCTCCTCGGAGAAGTGGAAGGTCGGGGACCAGCGGTTCCGGATCGACGAGCTGACCGGGGTGGAGTGGCGGTCCCCGGAGAGCCGGGGCTCGGCGGGCACCGCCCCCAAGGAGGGCTCCGCCAAAGGCGCTTCCGCCAAGGGCACTTCGGCCAAAGGCGGTTCCGCCAAGGACGGCACGGCCAGGAACGGCACCGGCAAAGCCGCCCCCAAGGGCGGTGGCCACGGCTATCTGCGGCTGTTGCGGCGCTCCGCCGAGGACGAGCCCCTCGGCCGCCCCGACCAGGACCCGGCGGCCGTCGTGTTCGGGATGGGCTACGGCCTCGTCCACCAGTCGCTGCCGTTCGCCGCGGCCGTCCTGGAGGCGATACGGGCCTCCTCCCCGGTGCCGTGCACCGAGGGCGCCCCGTCCTCGAACCGGGCCGGGGCCTCACGCCGCGACCCCGCCGACATCGCCGAGCGCATCCGTCATCTGGGCGAGCTGCACACGGCCGGGCTGCTGACCGACGACGAGTTCAGCGCGAAGAAGGCCGAGCTGCTGGCGGAGCTGTAAGTGTCCGGTCCCTCCTCCGCATCGGCCGGCCCCTCCTCCGGCCCGGCGTCCACCGCCTCCTCCACCGCGCATGAGAGCCTGCCCAAGGCCGCCCGGCGGCAGGCGGGCGCCCTCGCCCGGGCCCTGATCACCCCCAGCTATCCGGCGACACCGCTGTTCGCCCGGTCGCCCCGGCGCTGGCTGCGCCGGGTGCCGTACGGCGTGGCGATGATCCTCACCACGATCCTGGTCCCCACCTCCGCCCAGGTCCTCTCCCACGACTACGGGGTGGGCGGCGGCGTGGCCACGCTGATCGCCATCGTCCAGACCACCCCGCTGCTGCTGTCCGTCACCCGTCCCCTGCAGGCGTGGTGGATCGTCTTCCTCTCCGACATCGTCTGCGCCCTGGTGGTGCTCGGCACCGCCGAGCACCTGGAGAACCGGGTGTGGCCCTGGCTGCCGGGCCCCATCATCGGCTACCTCTTCCTGCTGCTCGCCCTCGCGCTGCGCGAACCGCGCCGCACCCTGGTGGCGGTGTGGCTGGTCACCGGCACCGCCGGACTGTCGCTCGGCATGGCCTTCCCGGACAAGAGCAACGGCAGCAATGTGGTGCTGTTCGTGCTCGGCGGAGTGGTGCTGCTGGTCGCCGGGGCGCTGCGGGAGCGCGGCGACGCCCAGCGACGGCTGGCCGAGCAGGAGACGATCAGCGAGGCCGAACGGGCCCATCGCACCCTGCTGGAGGAGCGCACCCGGATCGCCCGCGAGCTGCACGATGTGGTCGCCCACCACATGTCCGTGATCACCGTGCAGGCCGACAGCGCCCCGTACCGGATCGGCGGGCTGCCGGCCGAGGCGGAGCGGGAGTTCTCCACCATCGCCGCCACCGCCCGGGAGTCCCTCGCCGAAATGCGGCGGCTGCTGGGCGTGTTGCGCAGCGAGGAGACCCGCGGTGAGCGGGCGCCGCAGCCGGGGCTGCGGCAGGTGCCGCAGTTGGTCGAGGCGACGGTACGGGCCGGCATACCGACCACGCTGACCATCGCTGACGAGGTGGCCGAGCTCGAACCGCTGCCGCAGGCCGTGGGGCTGTCGGCGTACCGCATCGTGCAGGAGGCGCTGGCCAATGTGGTGCGGCACGCGCCGGGCGCCGCCACCCGGGTGGCCATCTCGGCGGCCGACGACCGCTCGGCGCTGACCCTGCTGGTGGTCAACGGCCCGCCGGTCAGCGCGCCCACCAAGCCCCTGGAGACCAGCGGCACCGGCCATGGCCTCGTCGGTATGGTCGAGCGCGTACGGCTCGTCGGCGGCATGCTCGACACCGGCCCGCTCCCCGACGGCGGCTTCCGCGTCGCGGCCCGGCTCCCCCTGGTAGACCTCGAAGAGACGGACCCGTCATGACCATCAAGGTGATCATCGTCGACGACCAGGCGATGGTGCGGGCCGGGTTCGCCGCCCTGCTCGCCGCGCAGAGCGATATCGACGTCGTCGGCGAGGCGCCCGACGGGCGTCAGGGCGTGGAGGTCAGCCGTCGCGCCCACCCCGATGTGGTGCTGATGGACGTCCGGATGCCCGAGATGGACGGGCTCGAAGCTGCCCGGCAGCTCCTGGACCCGCCGCGCGGGGTCATCCACCGGCCCAAGGTCCTGATGCTCACCACCTTCGATGTGGACGACTACGTCTACGAGGCGCTGCGCGCCGGGGCCAGCGGCTTTCTGCTCAAGGACGCCCCACCGGCCGATCTGATCTCCGCGGTCCGGGTGGTGGCGGCGGGCGAGGCGCTGCTCGCCCCGTCCGTCACCCGCCGGCTGATCGCCGACTTCGCCCGCCAGCGCCCCGCCCCGCGCCGCGACGGCCCGTCCGCGCGGCGCAGCGGGCTGACGCCGCGTGAGACCGAGGTGCTGGAGCTGATCGCGCGGGGCCTGTCCAACCAGGAGATCGCCGAGTCGCTGGTGCTCGCGGAGCAGACGGTGAAGACGCATATCGGCCGGGTGCTGGCCAAGCTGGGGCTCCGCGACCGCGCCCAGGCGGTGATCTTCGCCTACGAGTCGGGCCTGGTGACGCCGGGTCAGTGACCCGGGCCGGGCCGCGACCCCCTACTGGGGTATGACATCCCACTTGGCACCGGGGGGTGACGTACCGCCACCCGACGGCTCTCTAGCTTCTCCCCCGTCACCGACGGAAGAGGGAAGCCCCGGCCATGTCCCAGACGCTACGCACCGGGCACTACGCGCGACGCCTGATCACCGCGGCGCTCACCATCACCGTCATGGCGGGGACGGCCGGCTGGACCGTGGCCCACGAGGAGCAGGCCATCACCGGCCCGCCGCCCGGCACCGCCGCATGGCTGTCGGACCATTCGCTGGGCGGGGCCGGGCGCGAACTGCCCGATCCGGCCACCACCTCGCCCGCCGAGATCGCCCGGTTCTTCGACCGGCTCACCGACGTCCAACGAAAGGCGCTGGTCATCCGGCATCCCGAGGTGGTGGGCAATCTGGACGGCGCACCGCTGAGCCTGCGCTACGAGGCCAACTCCCGGGCGATCCGGGCCGCCTGGCACAAGGAACGGAAGGCCGACCCCGCGAGCCCGCTCGCCGAGCGGTACGCGGCGCTGCTCGCACCCGGCCGCCGGGTCCTCGCCTTCGATCCACGCGGACGCGGCCAAGTGGCGGAGGTGTACGGGGACTTGGCGACGGCCCGGCGCACGGCCGTGATCGTGCCGGGCTCGGACATCGACCTGGACGCCTTCGACCGCACGGGCGACCCGTACGGCGCCCCGGCCGGGATGGCGCGGTCGCTGCGGGCGCAGATGGCGAAGGACGCGCCCGCCACCCCGACCGCCGTCATCGCCTGGGTCGGCTACACGACCCCGGTCGGGCTGGGCCCGGACGCCGCCACCAGCCGACTGGCCAAGGCGGGCGCGCCCCGCCTGGACCGGTTCCTCGCGGGGCTCGCCGTGACCACCGCGGCCACCGCCGACGCCCCGCCCGCCGTCTTCTGCCACAGCTACGGCTCGGTGGTCTGCGGTCTTGCCGCCTCCGCGATGGACCGCGCCCGCGTCTCCGACCTGGTGGTGCTGGGCAGCCCGGGGATGCGCGCGGACAGCGCCGGGGCCTTGCGCACCGGGGCCCGGGTCTGGGCGGCACGGGACCGCACCGACTGGATCCGGCGGGTCACCGGCTATGACTTCCTGGGCCTGGGCCATGGCGAGGACCCGACCGATCCGTCCTTCGGTGCCCGGGTGGTCTCCTCCGAAAGCGCCCAGGGCCACACCGGCTACTTCGCGCCGGGGACCGACTCACTGCGCAACTTCTCGCGGATCGCGCTCGGGGACTTCGACGATGTGCGATGCGCCGAGGAGGACGGCGGCAGTCCGGGCACGGGGCCGGACTGCCGCCAAGGTCTCATCTGACCGCGGCCATCGCGCACGGACCGCGCTGTGCGCGTGCTTCTTCGCACACCGGACCGCCCGGACGAGGGCCCGGACGAGGGCCCGGACGAGGCGCGGACGAGGCGACGGGCGCGACCCGCCGGGCCCGGTGTGGCCGCCACGGTGGGCGTGCCCGCCTACGCGGGGGTGCCCGCCTACGCGGCGTGCCCGCCTGCGCGGGGGTGCCGCTGCGGGACGCCCACAGCGCGGATGTGCGTTTCGTGGACGCTCTGGCCGCCGATGAGCGCTGCTGAAGCGAGGTCGGCTCGTCCGACGCGACCGCCGTGGTCTCCGCGACCCTGGAGACGGTGGCCGCCGCCGCGTGCTGCGACCCGCCGCCGTGGTCGTCACGCGGTGTGTGACGACCACGCCCGCGACGCGCTGCCGCCGAACCCGCGCCGCTGAGCCGAGCGCAGCTATTCGCGGCCCGCGCTCGTCAGGCTCATATCGGCGTAGCGGGCGCCCGCCACCTGTCCCGCGATCGGCTCCAGCGCGGCCAGCTCGTCCGCGCTCAGCTCGATCCGGGTCGCGCCGGTGTTCTGCTCGATCCGGGCGCGGGTGCGGGTGCCGGGGATCGGCACCACGGCGAGCCCGTGCACCTGGGCCTGCTGCTGCACCCAGGCCAGCGCGATCTGGGCGAGCGTGGCCCCGCGCGCCTCGGCGATCTTGCGGATCGGCTCCAGCAGCGCGGCGTTGGTGGCCGCGTTGTCGCCGGTGAAGCGGGGCTGCAGGCGGCGGGAGTCGCCCTCGCTCAGCTCCTGCTCGGCCTGGACGAAGGAGCCGGTGAGGAAGCCGCGGCCGAGCGGCGAGAACGGGACGAGGGCGACGCCCAGCTCGGCGGCGGTGGCCGCGACGCTGTTCGCTCCGCCGCCCTCCACATCGCGGGTGAACAGCGACCACTCCGACTGCACCGCCGCGATCGGATGCACCGCGTGCGCCGCGCGCAGCTCCTTGGCCGTGACCTCGCTCAGCCCGAGGTGCTTGACCTTCCCCTCGGCCACCAGCTCGGCCATGGCGCCGACGCTCTCCTCCATTGGCACCTCGGGGTTGCGCCGGTGCATGTAGTACAGGTCGACATGGTCGACCGCCAGCCGCCGCAGACTGCCCTCGATGGCCTGGCGGATGTACGGGCGGTCGTTGTGGATTTGCGTCTTGCCGAACGGATCGCTCTCGTCGCGCTCGATGGCGAACTTGGTGGCCAGGGTGATCCGGTCGCGGTGGGCCCGGACGAAGGGGGAGATGAACTCCTCGTTCCGCCCGAAGCCGTAGACATCGGCGGTGTCGAAAAGCGTGACGCCCAGCTCCAGGGCCCGCTCCAGCGTGGCCCGCGCCTCCGCCTCGTCATGGGTCGGTCCGTAGCCCCAGCTCATGCCCATGCAGCCCAGGCCCTGGACGCCGACCTCCGGTCCGCCGGCCCCCAGGCCGACGGTCGCGATGGTCTCATTGGTGCTGTTACTCATACGGGGTCAAACCTCTCCGACGCCCGTCGGGCGTCAGCGTAGACGTCGATCTTGTAGTCGAGGACTTCGAGCGTGCTCTGGAGCTCGGCGATCCGCTCCCGCACATTCGCGCGGTGGGTGGTCAGCAGCTCCTCGCGCTCGGCGAAGGTGTGCTCGCCCTCGCGCACCAGCTCGGCGTAGCGGACCATGTCCGCGACCGGCATCCCGGTCAGCCGCAGCTTGCCGACGAGGTCGAGCCAGTCCAGGTCGCGGTTGGTGAAGCGACGCTGGCCGGTGTGCGTACGGTCCACATGCGGCATCAGCCCGATCCGCTCGTACCAGCGCAGAGTGTGCGCCGTCAGCCCGGTATGGGCGACCACCTCACTGATCGTGTAGCCGTCCCGCCCGCTGGGCCGGGGGCGCCCGCCCCTCCCCGCGCAGGCGCGGACCTTCACCGGGGCGCTCTCCATCAGGGTCATGCCCATTCACCTCTCGCAGGTCGCCGATCCGCAACGCTCATCGACGTCTTCAACGCTATTGACTTGGAGTGCACTCCAAGCAAGGGAAGATTGGCGGAACCTTGGGTGCCGTGAGTCCGCGCGGCCCTCGCCACTAGGCTCTGTGACATGGAGAGCCTGCGGATGATCGAGAACTGGCCGGTTCCGACGGCGGCGGCCGCCGTCGTACGCGCGGACGGCACCCTGGCCGGATCGTACGGCCCGACCGGCCATCGTTTCCCCCTCGCCTCGGTCACCAAGCCGCTCGCCGCGTACGCCGCGCTGCTCGCCGTCGAAGAGGGCGCGGTGGAGCTCGACGAACCGGCCGGGCCCGAGGGCTCCACGGTGCGCCATCTGCTGGCGCACACCTCCGGGCTCGCCTTCGACGAGCACCGCTCGGTCGCCGCGCCCGGCAACCGCCGGCTCTACTCCAACGCCGGGTTCGAGGTGCTGGGCGATCACATCGCCAAGGCCACGGACATCCCGTTCCCGGAGTATCTGCGCCAGGCGGTGCTGGAGCCGCTCGGCATGACCGCCACCGAGCTGGCCGGCTCGCCCGCCAAGGACGGCGTCTCGACCGTGGACGACCTGGTGCGCTTCGCCGCGGAGCTGCAGGCCCCGCGACTGCTGGCGGCCGAGACGCTGGCCGAGGCCAGCTCCGTGGTCCACCCGGGCCTCACGGGTGTGCTGCCCGGCTACGGCCATCAGCGGCCCAACGACTGGGGGCTCGGCTTCGAGATACGCGACGGCAAGTCGCCGCACTGGACCGGCGCCTCCTCCTCGCCCCGCACCTTCGGGCATTTCGGCCAGTCCGGAACGTTCCTGTGGGTCGACCCGGACGCCCGCGCCGCCTGCGTCGCCCTGGCCGACCGGGCCTTCGGCCCCTGGGCGGTCGAGGCCTGGCCGACGCTCACCGACGCGATCCTGGCCGAACTGGGCTGAGCGCCCGGCGGCAAGCTGAGGGGCTCGGCGGATCGGCGGAAGTCGGCCGCGGTTCGAAGGCGCCCTGAAGGGGCGCGGGGCTGTGTCGATGTGCGGCTCCGCCGCGGCTGTGTGGATATGCGGCTCCGCCGCGTGGGCGACCAGCCACGACGGCGCCGCAGACGATCGACGGCATGCCAGGGCGCTACCCCTCAGCCGTAGACCGGCTCCGCGTGCAGCTCCCAGATCAGCAGCTCGGCGGGGCCCTCGGCGCATGCCTCCAGACCCTCCGCACCCGTGATCCGGGCCGCGTCGCCGGGCCGGAGGGTCTCCCCCTCGATCCGCGCCGCGCCGCGCACCGTATGCGCGTACACCCACGGCGCGTCCGGCAGCGCGGTGCGCTCGCCGTCCGCCAGCCGCCGCACATGCAGCACCGCCTCGGTGCGCTCCAGTGCGTACGGGGTGCCGTCGGCGACGCCGCGCACCACCTCGTACCCGGGGTCCATGGCGGCGCCGGGCCCCGGCACCAGCCACATCTGGACGAAGGTGAGGGGTTCCGCGCCCGCGTTGCGCTCGGTGTGACGCACTCCGCTTCCGGCGCTGAGCCGCTGCACATCGCCGGGGCGCACCACGGTCCGCGCGCCGGTGGAGTCCTCGTGGGTGAGCTCGCCCCCGACGACCCAGGTGACGATCTCCATATCGCGGTGCGGATGCTCGGCGAAGCCCGCACCGGGGGCGAGCCGCTCCTCGTTGCAGGCGACGAGGGACCCGAACCGCACGTTGCCGGGGTCGTAGTACCCAGAGAAGGAAAAGGCGTGGCGCGTCTCGATGCCCGCGCCCTCCCCACCCGGATACCGTGCACCGGACCGCTGTATCCACATCACCCGGTCCACGGTAGTGCGCCCCGACCCGTCCGCCCCGGCCCCGTCCCTACCCCGGCGTAGCCTCCCGCCCCCAGCGCTCACCACCCGATAAGGCAGTCTTGTCCTCGTGCCTGAACCAGCCTCGAACACCCCGCATCCGCACAGTGCCACCCTGCGCCGCCTGGAGAAGTCCTCCGGGAAGCTCGCCGCCAACGCCATCGCGCGCATGGACGAGCAGTTGCCGTGGTACCGCGCGATGCCGCCCGAGAACCGCTCCTGGATCGGGCTGGTGGCACAGGCGGGCATCGCGGCCTTCACCGAATGGTTTCGCCACCCCGAGGCGCCCCAGGCGATCAGCACCGATGTGTTCGGCACCGCCCCGCGCGAGCTGACCCGGGCGATCACCCTGCGGCAGACCGTGGAGATGGTCCGCACGACCATCGAGGTCATGGAGTCGGCGATCGACGACGTGGCGGCCCCGGGCGATGAGTCGGTGCTGCGCGAGGCGCTGCTGGTGTACGCGCGGGAGATCGCCTTCGCCACCGCCCAGGTGTACGCGCAGGCCGCCGAGGCGCGCGGCGCCTGGGACGCCCGGCTGGAGTCGCTGGTCGTCAACGCGGTGCTGTCCGGGGAGGCCGACGAGGGGGCGCTGTCCCGCGCCGCGGCGCTCGGCTGGAACTCCCCCGAGCATGTGTGCGTGGTGCTGGGCACCGCCCCCGACGGGGACAGCGAGCTGACGGTCGAGGCGATCCGGCGGGCCGCCCGCCACGCCAAGCTGCAGGTCCTCACCGGGGTGCTGGGCGACCGGCTGGTGGTGGTCGCGGGCGGCTCGGACAATCCGCTGCAGGCGGCGAAGGCGCTGATCGGGCCGTACGCCCCGGGCCCGGTGGTGGCCGGTCCGGTGGTCTCCGACCTGCTGGCCGCGACCCGCTCGGCGGGGGCGGCGGCGGCCGGGCTGAAGGCGTGCACCGCCTGGCCGGACGCGCCCCGTCCGGTGATCGCGGACGATCTGCTGCCCGAGCGCGCGATGGCCGGTGACCCCGCTGCCCGTGAGCAGTTGGTGGAGGAGATCTACAGACCGCTGGAGGAAGCCGGTTCGGCGCTGCTCGAGACACTGAGTGTGTACCTCGAACAGGCGAGCAGTCTGGAGGGGGCGGCCCGGATGCTCTTCGTTCACCCGAACACCGTCCGCTACCGGCTACGACGTGTGACGGACGTCACCGGATGGTCACCTTCCGACGTCAGGTCGGCGTTTACTCTGCGCATAGCCCTGATCCTGGGCCGTCTCGCCGACGCGAACATATTGCCCTGACCGTTTGTTGGACCTCCACAATTCCCCTGACGGTTCTTCGTCCTTGTCCTCACGGGCGAGTCGGACCGTCCGCAAGAGAGAGTGTGAGAGTGCTCGTACTCGTCGCTCCCGGCCAGGGCGCTCAAAAGCCCGGCTTCCTCACCCCCTGGCTCGACCTGCCCGGCGTCACCGAACGTCTGACGTGGTGGTCGGCCGTGTCCGGCCTGGACCTCATCCACTACGGCACCAAGGCCGACGAGGAGGAGATCCGCGACACCGCGGTGGCCCAGCCGCTGCTGGTGGCCGCCGGTCTGGTCTCCGCCCACGCGCTGTTCGGCGAGGGCATCGGGGGCACGACCGGTCTCGCGGGGCTGCCGAGCCGTATCGGCGCGGTCGCGGGCCACAGCGTCGGCGAGATCACCGCGGCCGTGGCCGCCGGAGTGCTCACCGACGAGGCGGCCATGGTGCTGGTCCGCAGGCGCGGGCTCGCCATGGCGGAGGCCGCGAGCCGCACCGAGACCGGAATGGCCGCCATACTGGGTGGTGAGCAGGACGAGGTCGTCGCCCATCTCGACAAGCACGGGCTGACCCCGGCGAACGTCAACGGGGCCGGGCAGATCGTGGCCGCGGGCACCGCCGAGCAGTTGGCGGCGCTGGCCGAGGACAAGCCCGAGGGGGTGCGCCGCGTCGTACCGCTCAAGGTCGCCGGCGCGTTCCACACCGACCATATGGCCCCGGCGGTCGCCGCCCTCGAGGCCCTGGTCGCGGGGGTTCCGGTGGCCGATCCGCGCACCGCTTACGTCTCCAACCGTGACGGCGGGGTCGTGACGTCCGGGGCCGGGGTGATCGAGCGCATGGTCGCCCAGGTGTCCAACCCGGTGCGCTGGGACCTGTGCATGGAGACCTTCCGGGAGCTGGGCGTCACCGCGCTGATCGAGGTGGCCCCGGGCGGCACGCTCACCGGCCTCGCCAAGCGTGCCCTGCCGGGCGTCACCAACCTGGCGCTGAAGACTCCGGACGATCTCGACGCGGCCCGTGCGCTGATCGAGGAGCACGCCATTCCCGCCCTCGCCACACCGGCCGAAGAGGAGCTCCGAGAAGCATGACCGCGAAGATCAGGCCCAGTAAGGGCGCCCCGTACGCGCGCATTCTCGGCGTCGGTGGCTACCGTCCGACCCGGGTGGTGCCGAACGAGGAGATCCTCAAGCACATCGACTCCTCCGACGAGTGGATCCGTTCCCGCTCGGGCATCGCCACCCGGCACTGGGCCGGTCCGGATGAGACGGTCGCCGCCATGTCCGTGGAGGCGGGCGGCAAGGCCATCGCCGACGCCGGCCTGAGCCCGGAACAGATCGGCGCCGTGATCGTCTCGACGGTCTCGCACTTCAAGCAGACCCCGGCGATCGCGACCGAGATCGCGCATCTGCTGGGCACCGGCAAGCCGGCCGCGTTCGACATCTCGGCGGGCTGTGCCGGCTTCGGCTACGGGCTGACCCTCGCCAAGGGCATGATCACCGACGGCACCGCGGAGCATGTGCTGGTCATCGGCGTCGAGCGGCTTTCGGACCTGACCGACCTGGAGGACCGCGCGACGGCCTTCCTGTTCGGCGACGGCGCCGGCGCCGTGGTGGTCGGCCCCTCCAAGGAGCCCGCGATCGGCCCGACCGTCTGGGGCTCGGAGGGCGACAAGTCCGAGACCATCACCCAGACGCTGCCCTGGGACGTCTACCGCGACCAGGACTCCGCCGAGGTGCGCTACCCGGCGCTGCGCCAGGAGGGCCAGGCGGTCTTCCGCTGGGCCGTCTACGAGATGGCGAAGGTCGCCCAGCAGGCCCTGGACGAGGCCGGGGTCGCCCCGGACGACCTCGACGCGTTCATCCCCCACCAGGCCAATATGCGGATCATCGACTCGATGATCAAAACCCTCAAGCTGCCGGAGCACGTCACGGTCGCCCGTGATGTGGAGACCACCGGCAACACCTCGGCCGCCTCCATTCCGCTCGCCATGGAGCGGCTGTTGGCGACGGGGCAGGCGAAGAGCGGCGACACCGCGCTCGTCATCGGATTCGGAGCGGGTCTCGTCTACGCAGCGACGGTCGTTACCCTCCCTTAGGCTCCATAGTCCATATCCACGCAGCTCGGCAGAAGTCGGACGCTGCGCCACCACCGCAACACACCGAAGAAGGAGCGCCGCAATGGCCGCCACTCAGGAAGAGATCCTCGAAGGTCTCGCCGAGATCGTCAACGAGATCGCCGGTATCCCGACCGAGGACGTCCTGCTGGACAAGTCCTTCACCGACGATCTGGACGTCGACTCGCTGTCCATGGTCGAGGTGGTCGTCGCCGCCGAGGAGCGCTTCGACGTGAAGATCCCGGACGACGACGTCAAGAACCTCAAGACCGTCGGCGACGCCGTCGAGTACATCCTCAAGCACCAGGGCTGAGCCCCTCAAGGCCGTTGTCGCCACCCATGCGGTGGCGGGTCCAGCACCTTCTACACGTGGAGTAGGAATTCCTGTGAACTCGACCAATCGCACCGTGGTCGTCACCGGTGTTGGTGCCACGACGCCGCTGGGTGGCGACGCCTCAACGACCTGGGAGGCCCTGCTGGCCGGCCGGTCCGGCGTGAACCTCCTGGAGGAGGAATGGTCGGCCGAGTTGCCGGTCCGCATCGCCGCGAAGATCGCGGTGGAACCGGGCACCATCATCCCTCGCCCGCAGGCCCGCAGGCTCGACAGGTCGGCGCAGTTCGCCCTGATCGCGGCCCGTGAGGCATGGGCGGACGCGGGCTTCACCGCCAAGGCGGGCGAGGACCCGTCGGTCGACCCCGACCGCCTCGGCGCGGTCGTGGCCTCCGGCATCGGCGGGGTGACCACCCTGCTCGACCAGTACGACGTGCTGCGCGAGAAGGGCGTCCGCAAGGTCTCCCCGCACACCGTGCCGATGCTGATGCCCAACGGCCCGGCGGCCAATGTGGGCCTGGAGGTCGGCGCCCGCGCCGGCGTCCATACGCCGGTCAGCGCGTGCGCGTCCGGCGCGGAGGCCATCGGCTACGCCATCGAGATGATCCGCACCGGCCGCGCCGATGTGGTCGTCGCGGGCGGCACCGAGGCGTCCATCCACCCGCTCCCCATGGTCGCCTTCGGCAACATGATGGCGATGTCCAAGAACAACGACGACCCACAGGGCGCCTCGCGCCCGTTCGACGTCGACCGCAACGGCTTCGTGATGGGCGAGGGCTCGGGCGCCATCGTCCTGGAGTCGGCGGAGCACGCCGCCGCACGCGGCGCCCGGGTGTACGCGCAGGCGGTCGGCCAGGGCATCTCGGCCGACGCCCACCACATCACCCAGCCGGAGCCGTCCGGCAACGGCATCGCGCACGCGCTGCAGAACCTGGTGCAGAACACCGGCCTGAGCGGCACCGAGATCGCGCATGTCAACGCGCACGCGACCTCGACGCCGCAGGGCGACGTGGCCGAGATCAAGGCGCTGCGCAAGGTCTTCGGCGACGATGTGGACCAGATGGCGATCTCCGCCACCAAGTCCATGACGGGGCATCTGCTGGGCGGCGCCGGCGGTGTGGAGACGGTGGCCAGCGTGCTCGCGCTGTACCACCGGATCGCCCCGCCGACGATCAACCTCGTCTCCCCGGACCCGGAGGCGGACGCGGACTTCGTGACCGGCGAGCCCCGGTCGCTGCCGGGTCAGGGCCCGATCGTCGCGCTGAACGACTCGTTCGGCTTCGGCGGCCACAATGTGGTGCTGGCCTTCCGTACGGTCTGACGCGCGGACGGCCTGACGGCCTTGACGTTTGATGCATTGCCCAACGCGCTGATACGCGGGTGTGGCCCGCCTCCGGCTCCGGCCGGGGGCGGGCCCTTCGCGTTCGTGTGTCAGGTGGCCTCGCCGTCGAAGCTGGCGAAGTACGAGGCCACCATGTCCTCGTCGCCGTGGCCCGCCTCGATGGCGCGGCGGAACCGCTCCTGGCCCGCCGCCGCCAGGTCCAGCCGCACTCCGACGCGCTCCCCGGCCTCCACGATCAGCCGGGCGTCCTTCTCCGCGGTCCTGGTCGCGAAGCTGGGTTCGAGGTCGCCCCGGAAAAGCTGGCCCGCCTTGACCCGCATATAGCCGTTGTCCAGCGGTCCGCCCTCCACGGCGTCCAGGAAGCCCTGAAAGTCCACGCCCAGCCCCTTGGCGAGGGCGACCGCCTCGGCGGTGGCGTGGGTGACATTGAGGACCCAGCTATTGAGCACCAGCTTGAGCCGGGTGGCGGCGGCGCCCTCCGCACTGTCGCCGACCCACACCGTACGGCTGCCGATGGCGTCGAAGACCGGCCAGACGACCGGGCGGACGGCGTGCGGGCCCGCGGCCAGCACCAGAAGCTGTCCGCTCTCCGCGGGCTGCTTGGTGCCGAGGACGGGCGAGTCGATGAGGACGAGATCCTTCTCACGGGCGAACGCGGCGAGCGATTCCATCGCCTCCAGCCCCGCCGTGGTGGCCTGGGCCCATACGGTCCCGGGGCGCAGCGCGGGGGCGGCCTGCCGCATCGTCTCAAGGGCCGCGGCGCCGTCGTAGAGGATCGTCAGGACGACATCGGCGCCGTCCACGGCCTCGGCCGGGGTGTCGGTGACGCGTACGCCGTCCTGGCCGAGCGGCTCGGCCTTGGACCGGGTGCGGTTCCACGCACGGACGTCGAGCCCGGAGCGGGCGAGGTTGCGGGCCATGCCGGAGCCCATGATGCCGGTGCCGAGGACCGCGACGGACGTTGCCGGGAGTTGTTCGGTCATGCCGCCACGCTAAGACCTGAAGCGTGCTCCAGGTCAAAGGGGTGGCGGCGCGTCAGGCGCTCAGACCACCTGGTGCAGCCATCGGACGGGGGCGCCCTCACCCGCGTAGCGGAACGGCTCCAGTTCGTCGTCCCAGGGCTTGCCGAGCAGCTTGGCGATCTCCGCCTCGAGGTCGCCCTCGCCGCGGACGGAACGGGCGAGGGCGGCACGCAGCCGGTCCTCGGGGATCAGGATGTCGCCGTGCATTCCGGTGACGGCGTGGAAGATGCCCAGCTCGGGGGTGGAGCTGTAGCGCTCGCCCTCGGCGGTGGCGCAGGGCTCGGCGGTCACCTCGAAGCGCAGCAGATGCCAGCCGCGAAGGGCGGACGCCATTTTGGAGGCCGTGCCGACCTCACCCTGCCAGGAGAACTCGGCCCGCCAGGTGCCGTTCGCGGCGGGCTGCTTGATCCAGTCGAGGGTGACACGCACGCCGAGGACGCCCGCGATGGCCCATTCGACATGCGGGCACAGCGCGCGCGGAGCGGAGTGCACATACAGAACTCCACGTGTCGTCACCGGGGCCTCCTGTGCGGTTCGAGGTGCGCCTTCCCCAGCGGCCTCGCGCCCGTACCGGTCCCGCCCGGGACATCGGATCACATTCTGCCCTAGTGATCACTCCCACACCAGTCTCGACGTCACCTTCAGTGAAATTTATCGTGCAGAATTCTCTAGAAAGTGGACAGGATGTGACGGGGCGTAATGTGCTGGTACCGCATAGCGCGCCATGTTCGCCGGGACGACGCTCATCAGGCACAAGAAAAACGTACCGTGCGAGCCAGCCGGAGGAGTGACGTACCGTCGGTCCGGACAGATATCACCCAACAGCCGGAGGGGGAACAGCCATGCGGGTCAGCGCGACACGCCGGAAGCGATCGGCGGCCGCTTCCTCGACCACGCGTACGGTCGTGCGCCCGACCCCGCGCACCACTTCGCACACTGGCCGCCGCACGGCCGGGCGCACTGCCGGGCGCGCCGGCGTGGTGCTGTTCACCACCGCCGCCGTGCTGAGTTCGGCGGGCTGCTTCGGCAGTTCGGACGACCCCTCCCGGCACGGTCCGACCCGCGCCGGGAAGACCCCCGGCGCCAAGCGGACGGTCGTCTGGAACACCCGGCCGAGCTCGATCGCCTCCCTGGGCGACTCCATCACCCGCGGCTTCGACGCCTGTTCGGTGCTCTCCGACTGCCCCGAGGTGTCCTGGTCCACCGGCACCGATGTGCAGAGCCTCGCCCAGCGGCTGCTGCCCGCCACCACCGCCCGTTCGGGCACCCATAGCTGGAACTTCGCCAAGACCGGCGCGGTCGTGGCCGACCTTCCCGGCCAGATCGAGGCGGCCGCGGCCCGCAAGCCGAAGCTGATCACCGTGATGATCGGCGCCAATGACGCCTGCCGGGACTCGGTCGACGAGATGACCGCCACCGAGCAGTTCCGCTCCACCTTCACCTCGGCGCTCACCCGGCTCCGCCGTGACCTGCCGAAGACCCAGGTGTATGTGGCCAGCGTGCCGGACCTGAAGCGGCTGTGGTCGGAGGGGCGGAAGAACGTCTTCGGCAGGCAGATCTGGAAGCTGGGCATCTGCCCGTCGATGCTGAAGAACTCCGAGCACCTGGACGCCGCCTCCAACGACCGCCGGCAGCGGGTGGCGGACCGGGTGACGGAGTACAACAAGGTGCTGAAGGACGTCTGCGGGCGCGATGTGCTGTGCCGGTACGACCCGGCGGTGCACGAATACCGCTTCACCACGTCCCAGCTCAGCAAGTGGGACTGGTTCCACCCCAGCAAGGCAGGCCAGCAGCAACTCGCGGAAATGGCCTACCGCCGCATCACCGCCGCCACGTCCTGATCCCTCCCCGGCCCCGACGCTTTCGGCCGGGGGCCGGGTGACCGAGAGACCCTGACCGGCTCGGACGAGGTGCGCCCCCACCGGGCCGGGCGGCCTGACCAAACGGGCGAGCCTCGCCCGGACCGGGCGAGGTGGACTGCCCACGGAGGCCGGCGGCCCCACCGAGCACGCGCGAGCAGCCTCGCCACGTCCTGGGCCGGAACGGCCCCACCGGGCGGAGCGCGGCCCCACGCCCTGGACCGGAGCAGCCCCACCGGATGGGACACGGGCCCACGCCCCGGGCGAGACGGCCCCACCAAGCCACGCGCGAGCAACCTCACCGCACGCCGCGCCGGAGCGACCCCACCGGCCCCGGGCCCCCCGCCAGCAGCCCCATCGAGCACCCGCGAGCAGCCTCGCCACGCCCTCCGGGCGGGAGCGGCCGCACCGGGCGGGGCCCGCGCGCGGGGTGGCGCCACCCCATCGAGTGAGCACGGCCCCACCAGGGCCGGAGGGCGTGAGTGGGCTGTGGGTCAGCGCGGACGGCCGGTCACACGGGCAGCTGCGGCACGCGACCTCATGGTGGCCGGGCCGCCGCGGCGGCGTTGTGCTGGGCGGGTTCAGGCTGTCGTCGGGACCGGTACCGGGGTCGACAGGCGGCGGTCGGCGGCGCTGTGGGCTGCCTCTGCCGCGTAGGTGCCGGGGATCAGGCGCCAGTTGCTCTGCGTCTCGTCCCAGATCTCCGCCGCCCGGCGGGGCAGGGGGATGGACACCTCCGCCGTCTCCCCCGGGCCCGCCGTGACCGAGGCGAAGCCCGCCAGGCGCCGCACCGGCCGCTCCTCGCCGTCGCCCTCGGGCACGGTGAGATAGAGCTGCACGACCTCGCGCCCCGCCCGGGACCCGGTGTTGCGGACCCGCACGGTCACCGTTCCCAGTGCGCCGTCGGCGGCCTCCGCAGCGGCCTCCGCGAGGGTCTCCCCTGGGGTGAAGTCCATCGCCTCGTAGGCCCAGTCGGTGTAGCCGAGGCCATGCCCGAACCAGTACGCCGGAGCGGCCCCCTCCCGCCGCTCCCACGCGCGGTAGCCGATGAACACGCCCTCGTCGTAGACCAGTCGGCCCTCGCTCGGCGTCACCGCGCTGACCGGGGCGTCCTCGAGCCGCTCGGGCCAGGTCGTGGGCAGCCGTCCGCCGGGTTCCTCCGCGCCCAGCAGGACATCGGCGAGCGCGGCGCCCGCCTCCTGGCCCGGGAACCAGCCCAGCAGCACCGCGGCGACCTCCTCCCGCCAGGCCATCTCGACGGGCGAGCCCGCGTTGACCACCACCACGGTGGGGGTGCCGGTGGCGGCGACCCGCCGCACGAGCTCGTCCTGACGGCCCGGCAGCCGCAGATGCCCGCGGTCGAACCCCTCGCTCTCGACCCTCTCGGTGGTGGCGACCACCACCACGGCCACCTCGGCCGCCGAGGCCGCGGCCACGGCCTCCTGGAGCAGCTCCTCCGCGTCCCGCTCCGGGGCCCGGTGCAGCAGGCTGAAGCAGACGGCGTCGAGAAGGGCCTCCTCGGGGCGGGCCACCGCACAGGTGAGGCTGACCTCCACCGGTGCGCCCGCCGTGAGCTCGACCTGGCCCCGGGGCACCGGCGAGCCCATGAACGCCTCGAAGGGGTCGTCGACGTCCGGCGGGAGCTGCTCCCCCTCGAAGAGCACCTTTCCGTCCACGACCAGCCGGAGGCCGCCCAGCCCCCTGGTGCCGAAGGAGTGCGCGCCGCTCTCGCGCGGGGTGAAGGTGCCGACCGTCTCGACGGTGTGCAGCTCCTCGTAGCTCACGCCCTCGGGGAAGTCGCTGATCCACTGCACCTGTCCGCCGGGCAGCCGGGATTCGCCGAGCACCCGTCCGTCGGCGGCCCGGACCACGGCCCGCAGCTCGAACCCCTGGGCGGCGGGGGTGAGTTCGTCGGTGGGGTCGGCGCCCACCGCGTAGCTGAACTCGACCTCCGGCGGCAGGGCGGCCCGGAGTCCGTCGAGCGGTGAGACCACGTGGTCGGGGAAGACCACCGCCGAGCCGCCGCCCAGCACCCGGGCGTCGCGCGCCGCCGCCCCGATCAGGGCCAGCGACCGCACCCCGCCGGGGGCGCCGGCGTCGAGGGGCAGCACCGCGCCCCGGCCGCCCGCGCCCTCGTTCCGCAGCAGCACGAAGGACCGCCGGGCGATCTCGCGGGCCAGCGCGTCCCCGTCGATCGGGCCGGGCCGGTCGGCGGGGGCGACGGCCGGGGCCGCGCCGTCCAGCACGCCGACCCGGGCGGCCAGGGTGAGCAGCCGCCGCACCGCGTCGTCCAGCTCCGTCTCGGTCACCCGGCCGTCGCGCACCGCGGCGGCCAGCGCCTCGCCGTAGACGGTCCGCGGGCCGGGCATCGCGACATCGAGCCCGCCCTTGAGCCCGCGCACGGTGTCGCGGGCCGCCAGCCAGTCGGAGACGATGAAGCCGTCGAAGCCCCACTCCTCGCGCAGCACTCCCTGCTGCAGCTCGCGGTGCTCGGTCATGGTCGAGCCGTTGACCCCGTTGTAGGCGGCCATGATGCCCCAGGGGCGCGCGTTCTTGACGATGGCTTCGAAGGGCGCGAGATACAGCTCGCGCAGCGCCCGCGCACCGACCTCGTTGTCGACGGTGAAGCGCTCGGTCTCCGCGTCGTTGGCCACGAAGTGCTTGACGGTGGTGCCCACTCCGCCGTCCTGCACGCCCGTCACATAGCCGGTGCCGATCTCGCCGGTGAGATACGGATCCTCGCTGTACGCCTCGAAGTGCCGCCCGCCCAGCGGGGAGCGGTGCAGATTGACCGTGGGCGCGAGCAGCACATGGACGCCCTTGCGCCGCGCCTCCTGCGCGAGCAGCCGCCCCGCGCGCCGGGCCAGCTCCGGATCCCAGGTGGCGGCGAGCGCGGTGGGGCTGGGCAGGGCGATGGAGGGGTCGTCGGCGGTCCAGTGGACGCCGCGGACGCCGATCGGGCCGTCCGACATCACCAGCGAACGCAGCCCGATCGCCGGAACGGCGGGCAGGCTCCACATGTCCTGCCCGGACAACAGCCGCGCCTTGGTGTCCAGATCCAGCAGGCCGAGGGCCTTCTCCACGGCCTCGGCCGTGCCCTCGTCGTCGATCGCGTCCGCCATCGCTCGCCCCTCCCGGTGCGGGTCCTGCCCGGTCCTCGTCCGGGGCCATCCTGGACCCGATTACCTGTCACCAGGTAGGTACCGTTATCATTTCGTTATCGAACATGCTCTACCGTACGAGCATGGACAGGGCGATGGAGCGCGGTACGCGACGCGGTGCGGAACGACGGGCGGAGATCGTCCGTTCCGCGCTCGAAGTGATCGCCGAGCGCGGCTACCGGGGCGCGACCCTCGGGGCGGTCGCCGAGCGGGTGGGGCTCACCCAACAGGGGCTGCTCCACTACTTCCCCACCAAGGACTCCCTGCTCATCGCCGTGCTCAAGGAGCGCGACCAGTGGGACACCGGCTCCGCGCGGCACGACGGCGGGGACGTATGGCCGCTGGACCTGCTCGCCTCGCTGGTGGAGTACAACGCGATGCGGCCCGGCATCGTCCAGACCTTCTCCGCACTCCTCGGCGAGAGCGTGACCGACGAGCACCCCGCACGCGGCTTCTTCACCCAGCGCTATGAGAACGTGCGCGCCGACATGGCGGCCACCCTGCGCGGCGAGTTCGGCGACCGGCTTCCCAGTGGGCTCACCCCCGAGGCCGCCGCGCCGCTGGTGGTGGCGGTGATGGACGGACTGCAGTTCCAGTGGCTGCACGACCGGGACGCGGTGGACATGCCCGCCCTCTTCCGGGCCTTCGTCTCCCTGCTGGGACAGGGAGACGAAGCGGCCGAGGGGTGATGCGGCGATGCGGACGTGGTGTGCGGGCCGTCTCGTGACGGCGGCTCAGCCGTGGTCCGCCACCAGCCTGACGTCCTGCTCGACCCCGACCGCGTTCCTCGGCAGCGACACGAAGGCGGTGTCGGCGGCGGAGGCGCCGACGGCGTCGAACCTCAGCAGCGTACCCTCGGCCTGCGCCGATCCCGGCTCGTACGACCCCACGTCCGCCGCGTCGATCACCCAGCGGTGCCGCTGTCCGTCACAGACCGCGCTGTGGCCGCCGAGGCCATGCCGCTCCCGGCCCTGGGTGAGGGTGACGAGCACGCTGGCCCGAGGGTTCTCCGACTCTCCCCGGACACACCGGTAGCTGCCGTACAGCGTGACGGACCCGTCCGGGGTGACGTCCCCGGTGCGGTCGATGGCCAGATCGTCGGTCCAGGGCAGGGGCAGACGCGGCCGGTCGAACCGCTCCCCCCGGCCGGCCAGGCCCGAGCCGGGGCGCAGCTCCGGGCGGTCGGGCCCGGCGGGCGCGGCATGGGCGGCCGGGGTCGCCATGAGGAGAACGGTGAGGGCGCCGAGGGCGCGGCGGTTGCGCATGGACGTACATACCTCCTGGGGCGGGGAACGGAGGCCCGCCACGGACTCCGTCGCGTCCTCCCGAGCGGAGTCGCCGGACGGATGCCCGTGAGCGGGTGCTCATTTCCCCGTACAGCTACCGGGCGCCCGAACCCGCCCGGGGGAACCTCACCCCCGGGCGGCGTGTCCGGCACCGCCCAACGGGTGGCAACCGGGCGCCCGGTTGACCCCGCGGCGCCCTTACGGTGCTCGTGAAGCGCGCCTACGGTGTTCGCGCAGCGCGCCCTTACCGCCCTCGTGGGAGCGCCCTTAGGGTGCTCGTGGCGCCCTTACGGTGCTCGTGGGAGCGCCCTTACGGTGCTCGTGGGAGCGCCCTCACGGTGCTCGTGGGAGCGCCCTCACGGTGCTCGTGGGAGCGCCCTCACGGTGCTCGTGGGAGCGCCCTCACGGTGCTCATGAAGCGCGCCTACGGTCGCGCAGCGCCCTTACCGTGCTCGCGCGGCGCCCATACCGCCCTCCGGGAACGCCCTTACGGTGCTCGTTCCTCCGGGGCCGCCTCCTCGAATCTTCCCGCCGACGCGACCACTTGGCGCGACGCCGCCGGATCGCCCCGCAGCCCCGGGGCCAGGGCCAGCGTGACGGCGACCGAGACCGCCGCCATCGTGGCCATCGCCACGGCCGGCGAGGTGGGCTGGGCCAGCGCCCCCGCGAGGGCGGCGGACACGCCCTGCATGGTGAGCATCCCGGAGGAGTGCAGCCCCAGGGCCTGGCCGCTCATCGCGTCCGGGGTCAGGGCCATCAGCCGCTGCTGGAGCGGCAGCGTGGCCGAGAAGCCGATCGAGGCGAGGGCGACGGCGGCCAGGGCGAGGGGCAGCGGCGGATGCAGGGCGTAGACCAGATACGGCACGGCGAGCAGCAGCCGCAGGGGCGCCGCGAGCCGCTCCCGCCGGTGCGGTGGCAGCAGCCGTCCGGTGAGCAGGTCCCCCATCAGCATGCCCAGGGAACCGGCGGCGAAGAGCAGTCCGGCGTGCCGGGGCGCGTAGGGCACGAAGAGGGATTCACAGCCGACGATGAGCCCGTTGGGCACCCACAGCGCGTAATAGACGTGGCGGCGGGGCGCGGAGGACCACAGCCGTGTGTTGACCCGCCAGGTCTCGGTGACCGAGGGCCGTCCGCCGGTCCGGGCCGGACGACCGCTCAGGGCGAACCGGGCGACGGCCGCGGCCAGCAGATACAGCGCGGCGGCGGTGAGCAGGGTGCCGCGTGCCGAGAGGGCGGTCACGAGGAGGCCACCGGCCGCGTAACCGCCGATCTGCATGGTGCCGCCCGACATGTTGATCACCGAACGGCCCAGCAGATAGCCCTCCTTGGGCAGGATCTCGGTGAGCAGTCCGTAGCGGACGGCGCCGCCGAGGGCCGCCGCGGCGCCCAACCCGAACACGAGGGCGAAGACGGCCGCCACGGGCAGCGCGGGGAGGGCCAACGCGGCGGTCCCCAGGGCGAAGAGCACCGCCAGGCCGGACAGCGCGGCGCGCGGCGGCAGCCGGTCGGCCGCCGACAGCAGCGCCAGCGCGCCCGCCACTTGCGCGAGCGAGGGGCCGAACATGCTGAGCGCCGAGAGCAGCGGTGAGCCGGTCGCCGCGTAGACCAGGGTGCCGAGGGCGAGCCCGCTCGCCGTCGAGGCGGCCACCTGCGTGGCGGAGATCAGGAACAGCGGGGTGAACTCCGGGGTCCGGAATACTTCTCGATAGGTGCGCATGGCCCTCAGGCTCGGGAGTCTCCGCGCGGTGGCGTTATTGTTTCGCGCGGACGCGAAACCACGCGAAACGACGCGGTGGCGGCGGGGGTGGCCGATGGGGCTGTGGCTGGTCGACGCGGATACGCTCGCGCGCAGCCGGTTCGTCCGCTCCGCCCTGGCCGAGACCATCGCGGCCCTGGTCACCCTGGAGCGGGCGCGCGCCGCGCACCCGGGCGAGCGGGCCTGGCTCGACGCCCATCTGCCCGCCCACCGGGCGCGGTTGGCCGACGACCCGGTCACCGCGCTGCTCGTCCGGGCCGCGCTGGGCCGGACCTGGCTCGCGGACTTCCTCACCCAGACGCCGGGCGAGGGCGAGCCGTCCTTCGAGGAGGAGCTGGCCCGGATGCGCGCGACGTCCCCCGCCGCCGCGCGCCGCGACCTCGCCGTCTCCCTCGGCCGCTCCCCGCTCCCGGCCGCGCTGTGCCGCGACGATCTGCCGGGGCGGCTCGCGGATCTGCTGGAGTGGGTGTGGACGGAAGCCGTAAGGCCCTCCTGGCCGCGCCGCCGCCGGATCATCGAGGCCGATGTGGTGGCGCGCACCGGCCGGGTGAGCCAGGGCGGCTGGGCGGCGACGCTGGACGACCTGCGGCCGGGGATGCGGTGGCTGGGCGGCAGCCGGCTGCAGATCAACGCCCACGACAACCCGCCCCGCGCGGTCCACGGCGCCCAGTTGCTCCTCGTCCCGGTCACCCCCGCCACCGGATGGGTCTCCTGGGACGCGCCGCACCGCTACGCCGTGATCTACCCCTGCGCCGGCGCCCTGACCGCCCCCGGCCCTCCCCCGGCCCCGGACTCCCTGGCCCGCCTTCTCGGTCCGGCCCGGGCGAGCGTCCTGGTCCTGCTCGACACTCCGAAGAGCACCACCCATCTGGTGGCCCTGACCGGCCAGACCCTGGGCTCGGTCGGCCGCCATCTGCGCGTCCTGCGCGAGGCCCGCCTGGTGCGGCGGCGACGGGCGGGACGGTCGGTTCTGTACGACCGGACGACGGCGGGCGAGGTGCTGGTCGAGGCCCAGCGAACCGCCTAGTCCTCGCACCAGCACAGTAACGAACATCCCTGGACCCATGTTGTCCAGTGAGATGATCGGTCATGATGGTTCTTGATCGGTCATGATGGTTCGTCACGTTCGAATGTCATTCGACGCGCGACCATTGACACCCCTGACGGGGGCTGACTACGGTCACGCCAAGATTTCGAACGTGTGACGAAATATCGAACATCGCGAAGGGTCGATTGCTGTGCGCATCACCGGTATCAGTACGCATGTCGTCGGCACCCCCTGGCGGAACCTCACCTATGTGCAGGTCCACACGGACGAGGGGATCACCGGCGTCGGCGAGACCCGCATGCTCGGGCGGACCGATGCGCTGCTGGGCTATCTGCGCGAGGCCGAGCTCAACCACCTCGCCGGGTCGGACCCGTTCGCGGTGGAGGACCTGGTCCGGCGGATGAAGTACGGCGACTACGGCCGGGCGGGCGAGATCGTGATGTCCGGGATCGCCTGTGTGGAGATGGCCTGCTGGGACATCAAGGGCAAGGCGCTCGGGGTGCCCGTCTGGCAGTTGCTCGGCGGGAAGGTGACGGACAAGGTCAAGGCGTACGCCAACGGCTGGTACACCGTCGAGCGCACCCCCGAGGCGTTCCACAAGGCGGCCTCCACCGTGGTCGAGCGCGGCTACCGGGCGCTGAAGCTGGACCCCTTCGGCACCGGCCACTTCGAGCTGGACCACGCGGAGACCCTGCATTCGATCTCCCTCGTGGAGGCCGTAAGGGACGCGATCGGACCGGAGGCCGAGCTGCTGGTGGAGATGCACGGGCGGTTCAGCCCGGCGACCGCCGTCCGCATCGCCGGGGAGCTGGAGCGGTTCCATCCGTCGTGGCTGGAGGAGCCGGTGCCGCCGGAGAACCTCAAGGCGCTGGCGAAGGTCGCGGAGAAGACGCGCCTGCCGATCGCGACGGGTGAGCGCATCCACGACCGCATCGAGTTCCGCGAGCTGTTCGAGTCGCAGGCCGCCGACATCATCCAGCCCGACGTCGGCCACATCGGCGGCATCGGCGAGGCGCGCAAGCTGGCCGCGACGGCCGAGACGCACTACGTACTGATCGCGCCGCACAACGTGGGCGGCTCGGTACTGACCGCCGCATCGCTACAGCTCGCCGGCTGCACCCCGAACTTCAAGATCCTTGAGCACTTCAACGACTTCGCCGACGCGGAGATCAAGAAGGTGGTCAAGGGGGCCCCGCAGGTCGTGGACGGCTACTTCCAGCTCTCCCACGAGCCGGGTCTCGGCGTGGAGCTGGACACCGACGCGGCGGCCGAATTCCCCCAGCAGCAGGCCCGTTTCGACCTGTGGGCCGAGGGCTGGGAGAAGAGGGACCCGAAGGGCGGGGCGAAGTGACCGCGCTCGTCCTCGACGCCCCCGGCGCGTTCCGTCTGGTAGAAACCGGCACCGCGCCCGAACAGCCCGCACCCGGCGCCGGTGACGCGCGGGTGCGCGTCCACGCCTCCGGAATCTGCGGCAGCGACCGAGAGCTGTACCAGGGGAACCGGCCCGAGGGGTACGTCCGCTATCCCGTCACCCCCGGCCATGAGTGGTCCGGGACGGTCGAGGCGGTCGGCGCGGGCGTCCCGGAGGCGCTCGTCGGCCGTAAGGTCGTCGGCGAGGGATTCCGCAACTGCCAGGTGTGCGACCGCTGTCACGCCGGGGACACCACCTTGTGCACGGCCGGGTACGAGGAGACCGGCTTCACCCAGCCCGGGGCGATGGCCGACACCCTGACCCTGCCGGCCCGGCTGCTGCACCCGCTGTCCGACGACGCCGACCTGGGCGCGGCCGCCCTGCTGGAGCCCGCCGCCTGTATCGCCGCCGCCGCGCTCAAGGCCCAGGCCCGGCCCGGTGAGCGGGTCGCGGTGGTCGGCACCGGCACGCTCGGCATGATCGCCGTACAGTTCCTCGCCGCCGTCTCCCCCGCGCGGCTGCTGGTGGTGGGCACCCGCCCGGACCGGAAGCAACTGTCGCTGGACTTCGGCGCCACCGACTTCCGCACCCGCGAGCAGCTCTCCGACCAGCTCTCGGGCTACGACGTGGTCATCGAGACCGCCGGATCGGCCTCCGCCGCCCGTAACTCCGCCTCGCTGCTGCGCCGGGGCGGCCGGCTGGTGCTCACCGGCATCCCGGCGGCGTGCGCCGACGGGCTGGACCCCACCGACCTGGTGGTCCGCCAGATCGAGGTGCAGACCGTCTTCGGGGCCCCGCCCGCCGCCTGGTCGCACGCCGTACGCGTCTTCGACGCGGGGCTGCTGACCCTGCGACCGCTGATCACCCATGAGCTGCCGCTGACCGACTTCGCCTCCGCGATCGAGCTGGTCGGCAGCGGCGATCCGGCCGTCGGCAAGGTGCTGCTGCGTCCGCAGGGCCTCGACTAGCAAGGGCCTCGGTTAGCACATGTGGCACGCCTCCCGCACCCGTCTCCCGTCATCCCACCAGCCTCCCGGACCGTTTCTAGTCATCCACCCAGCCCCACCCGGACAACGATGTCCTGGGCAGCACCAGCCGGACACCGAACCACCGGCCATCACTCCACAGGGAGCACCGTGACCGCCGCCTCACCCACCACTCCCGGCCCCCGCCGCCCCGCCGACGCGGCCCTCGCCTCGCTCGGCCACGCCACGCCCGCCCCCGACCCCGCCGACGCCTCCGCGCACGCCTTCCCCGACGGCGGCACCTGGCGCACCGAGATCCCGTCCGTCGAGGGTCCGGAGGCGCTGGCCACCGTGTTCAAGGAGGCCGGGCGGCTCGATGTGCCGATCCACCGGATCAGCCAGGGCAGCGGCGTGTGGATGCTCACCGATGCCGAGATCACCGAGATGGTGGAGTCCTGCGCCGAGCGGAACGCCGAGCTGTGCCTGTTCACCGGCCCCCGCGGCACCTGGGACATCGGCGCCGCCACCCGCTCCGACTCCGGCGGCGGCGGCCTGCGCGCCCGTGGCCATGACGCGGTGGCCGGATGTGTGGAGGACGCGCTGCGCGCCGTCTCGCTGGGCGTGAAGTGCCTGCTGGTCGCCGACGAGGGGGTGCTGTGGCTGCTGAACGGGCTGCGGGAGCGCGGTGAGCTGCCCGCGGACACCACCTTCAAGCTGTCCGCGCTGGTCGGCCCGGTCAACCCGGCCTCGTTCGCGGTGTACGAGCAGCTCGGGGCCGACTCCATCAACATCCCGTCGGACCTCACGCTGGAACACCTCACCGAGATCCGCCGGGTCTCCCGCGCCCCGATGGACTTCTATGTCGAGGCCCCGGACGACCTCGGTGGCTATGTCCGGCTCTATGACGCGGCGGAGCTGATCCGGCGCGGCGCCCCCATCTATCTGAAGTTCGGGCTCAGCAAATCCCCGGGGATCTACCCGTACGGCGCCCAGCTACGGGACGTGGCACTGGGCAGCGCCCGTGAGCGGGTGCGCCGCGGGCGGCTCGTGCTCGACCTGCTGGGCCGGCTGGGCGCGGACGGCGGGATGTCCCCGCTCGGCTCCCGGCTGCCGGGTCCGCTGCGGCGTTTCACCGCCGACGCGGCCCCCTTGAATTCCTGACGCAACGACGCCCCAGGGAAGGACCCCACACCATGCGCACGGTAAGAGGAGCACGAGCCGCGGCGATAGGCGCCGGCCTCCTCGCGCTCTCGCTGACGGCCACGGCCTGCGGCCAGGAGGCGGTCGGCGGCAGCCGGTACAAGAGCAAGGAACAGGGAGGAACGATCGGCCTCGCGATGCCGACGAAGTCCTCCGAGCGATGGATCGCCGACGGCCGGAACATGGCCAAGCAGTTCCAGGCGGCGGGCTACAAGACGGACCTGCAGTACGGCGAGGACGACGTACGCACCCAGGTGGCCCAGCTCGAAAACATGATCACCAAGGGCCACCGGCTGCTGGTGGTCGCGCCGATCAACGGCGGGGCGCTCTCCGACGTCCTGAAGCAGGCCCATGAGGCCAACATCCCGGTCATCTCCTACGACCGGCTGCTCCTGGGCACCAAGAACGTCGACTACTACGCGACCTTCGACAACGAGAAGGTCGGCCGGCTCCAGGGCCAGTACATCGCCGACAAGCTGGGGCTGTCCAAGGGCCGCAAGGGCCCGTTCTCCATGGAGCTGTTCGCCGGGTCCTCGGACGACAACAACACCAAGTACTTCTTCAACGGCGCGATGAGCGTCCTCAAGCCGTACATGGACAAGGGCGAGCTGGTCGTCCGCTCCAAGCAGACCAGTCTCAACCAGCTCTACACCGAGAAGTGGAGCGGAAGCGCCGCCCAGGACCGCATGGAGGACCTGCTCAACAAGGCGTACAGCAGCCGCGATGTCGACGCCGTGCTCTCGCCGTACGACGGCATGTCCATCGGCATC
Organism: Streptomyces violaceusniger Tu 4113; assembly: GCF_000147815.2. Lineage (NCBI taxonomy): Bacteria > Bacillati > Actinomycetota > Actinomycetes > Kitasatosporales > Streptomycetaceae > Streptomyces > Streptomyces violaceusniger. The sequence goes on from NC_015957.1 coordinate 8,617,502, forward strand.
CTCTCGGCGCTCAAGGGCGTCGGCTACGGCACCAAGGCCAAGCCCTATCCGGTGGTGACCGGTCAGGACGCCGAGCTCGCCTCCGTGAAGTCCATCATCCGGGGCCAGCAGACGCAGACCATCTACAAGGACACCCGCAAGCTGGCGAAGGCCACGGTGGACATGGCCAAGGCGGAGCTGACCGGCGGCAAGCCCCCGGTCAACGACACCAAGTCGTACGACAACGGCGAAAAGGTCGTGCCGACCTTTCTGCTCAACCCGGTCAGCGTCGACAAGTCCAACACACAGGTGCTGGTCGACCAGGGTTACTACACCGCGTCGCAGCTGAAGTAGGGCGGTTCCGGGCTATGAGCACCATTCTCGAATTGCGCTCCATCACCAAGACCTTCCCCGGTGTCAAAGCGCTCTCCGATGTCAATCTCCATATCCGCGAGGGCGAGATCCACGCCCTGTGCGGGGAGAACGGCGCGGGAAAGTCCACCCTGATGAAGGTGGTCAGCGGCGTCCATCCGCACGGCAGCTACGACGGCGAGATCCTCTTCGAGGGCGAGGCATGCGCCTTCAAGGACATCCGCGCGAGCGAGCAGCGCGGCATCGTCATCATCCATCAGGAACTGGCCCTGATCCCCTATCTGTCCATCGCCGAGAACATCTTCCTCGGCAATGAGCACTCCCGGCGGGGCCTCATAAGCTGGAACGAAACTCTTCGACACGCCACCGCGCTGCTGAAGCGGGTCGGTCTGACGGATTCGCCGCAGACCCGCGTCACCGATATCGGCGTGGGCAAACAGCAGCTCGTGGAAATCGCCAAGGCGCTTTCCAAGGAAGTCAAGCTGCTCATCCTGGACGAGCCGACCGCGGCGCTCAACGACGAGGACAGTGGAAAACTCCTCGATCTGCTGCTGGAGTTCAAGGCGCAGGGCATCTCCTGCATCCTGATCTCCCACAAGCTCAATGAGATCCGCCGCGTCGCCGACTCCGTCACCATCCTGCGCGACGGCCAGACCATCGAAGCCCTGACCGTCCGGGAGACCCCCGAGGCCGATCCCGAGGTCTCCGAGGACCGCATCATCCGCGGCATGGTCGGCCGCGACCTGGACCACCGCTTCCCCGACCGCACCGCGTACGAGGGCGAGGACTCCTCCGAAGTGGCCCTGGCCATCGAGGACTGGACCGTCCACCACCCCATCGACCAGCAGCGCAAGGTCGTGGACGCGGTGTCGCTCAATGTGCGGCGCGGCGAGATCGTCGGCATCGCCGGGCTGATGGGCGCCGGCCGCACCGAACTCGCCATGAACGTCTTCGGCCGGGCGTACGGGCGCTACGCGGGCGGCCGGGTGTTCCGGGACGGCCAGGAGGTCCGTACCCGCACCGTGCCGGAGGCGATCGACCACGGCATCGCGTATGTCACCGAGGACCGCAAGACGTACGGGCTCAACCTCGACGACACCATCAGCCGCAATGTCTCGCTCTCCTCGCTGACGAAGGTGGCACGCCGCGGCGTGGTCAACGAGCACGAGGAGTCACGGGTCGCCGAGCGGTTCCGCAGGACCATGAACATCAAGGCCCCCACGGTCTTCGAGCGGGTCGGCCGGCTCAGCGGCGGCAACCAGCAGAAGGTCGTCCTCAGCAAGTGGATCTTCGCCGGTCCCGAGGTGCTCATCCTCGACGAGCCCACCCGTGGCATCGACGTCGGGGCCAAGTACGAGATCTACACGGTCATCAACGACCTTGCGGCTCAGGGCAAGGCCGTCATCTTCATCTCCTCCGAGCTGGGCGAGCTGCTGGGGATGTGCGACCGGATCTACACCATGGCGGCCGGGCGGCTGACCGGGGAGGTTCCCCGGGACGAGGCGACCCAGGAAGTTCTGATGCGCCACATGACGAGGGACAGAGGAGACGAAGGATGAGCACGGCCACCCAGAAGACCGAGAGCCCGGCCCCACCGCCGGCCGAGGGCTCGCCCAGCGTCGGGACGCTGCTGCTGCAGGGCCTGCGGTCCAATATGCGGCAGTACGGAATGCTGGTCGCGCTCGCCCTGATCATCGTCATCTTCCAGATCTGGTCGGACGACATCCTGCTGCGCCCGCTGAACGTCACCAACCTGGTGCAGCAGAACGGCTACATCCTCATCCTCGCGATCGGCATGATGATCGTGATCATCGCGGGGCATATCGATCTGTCGGTCGGCTCGCTGGTCGCCTTCATCGGCGCGGCAGCCGGCGTCATGATGATCAAACACGATATGCCGTGGGGCCTCGCGGTCGTCCTCTGTCTGCTGCTCGGCGCGGTGGCCGGGGCCTGGCAGGGCTTCTGGATCGCCTACATAGGCATTCCGTCCTTCATCGTCACCCTGGCCGGAATGCTGGCCTTCCGCGGCGGCACCCAGATCCTGCTGGACGGTCAGTCCCTGTCGCCGTTCCCCGACGGCTTCGAGAAGATGAGCACCGGCTTCATCCCGGAGATGGGCCCGTACACCGAATACCACAACCCCACGATGGTGATCGGCCTCGTCGTCTGCGCCGCCGCCGTCTGGCAGGAGTGGCGCGCCCGGCAGCAGCGGGCCGCCTATGAGCTCGACGTGGTGCCGCTCGGTCTCTTCTTCGTCAAGTGCGCGGCGATCGTGGCCGCCGTGATGGCGTTCACCATGACGCTGTCGAGCTGGCACGGGGCGCCGTACGGGCTGCTGATCCTGGCCTGCCTCTTCGTCATCTTCAGCTTCGTGATGCGCAACACCGTGATCGGCCGGCATGTGTACGCCCTCGGCGGCAACCAGCCGGCGGCCAAGCTGTCGGGTGTCCGGGACAAGCGCGTCACCTTCCTGGTCTTCGTCAACATGGGTGTGCTGGCCGCCCTCGCCGGTCTGGTCTTCGCCGCCCGGCTGGGCGCCGCCACCCCCAGCGCGGGCCTCAACTTCGAGCTCGAGGCCATCGCCGCCGCGTTCATCGGCGGCGCCTCGGCCAGCGGCGGTGTGGGCACGGTGCTCGGCGCGATCATCGGTGGTCTGGTGCTCGGCGTGCTCAACAACGGCATGTCGCTGGTCGGCATCGGCACCGACTACCAGCAGGTGATCAAGGGTCTGGTGCTGCTGGCCGCGGTCGGCTTCGATGTCTGGAACAAGCGCAAGGTCGGGTCGTAACCCCTCGACCGCGGGATCGTCACCCCTCGACCGCGGGGTGACGCCCCCTCGACCGCGGGGTCATGGCCCGTCGGCTGCCGGGTCGGACCCCGTCAGCTGTCCCTCTTGGATCTAGCCTTAGGGAGCCGCATATGACCACGAGCAGACGCACGGTGATCACGGCTGCGGCGGCGGCCGGACTGGCGGCATCGGCCGCCACGACCGGCACCGCCCACGCGAAGAGCGGAGGAGACTCCGCGGGCAGCGGGGGAGACTCCGCGGGCAAGGGAGGCGCGGTGAAGGAACACTTCGGCACGCTCGCGGACGGCACGGACGTCGACCGCTGGACGATCGAGAACGGCCGCACCCGGCTGCGCGTGCTCAGCTACGGCGGCATCGTCCAGAGCCTGGAGATCCCCGACCGGCACGGCCGCCGCGCCAATGTGTCGCTCGGCTTCGACGACCTGGACTCCTACGTCGCCAACAGCCCGTACTTCGGCGCCCTCATCGGCCGCTACGGCAACCGCATCGCCCGCGGCACGTTCACGCTGGACGGCAAGAAGTACCAGCTCCCGATCAACGACGGGCCGAACAGCCTGCACGGCGGCGACAAGGGATTCGACAAGCACGTCTGGTCCGTGGAGGCGTTCCGCAAGGGCGCGGACGTGGGGCTCACCCTGCGCCGGGTCAGCCCCGACGGCGAGATGGGCTACCCCGGCACCCTCACCGTGCGCGTGGACTACACGCTCACGGCGGAGGGCGACTTCCGCATCGACTACGAGGCCACGACCGACAAGGCCACGGTCGTGAACCTCACCAACCACACGTACTACAACCTGGCCGGGGAGGGCAGCGGCTCCATCTACAACCACCGGCTGGAGATCGCCGCCGCCCGCTACACCCCGGTCGACAAGACCCTCATCCCCACCGGCGAGCTCGCCAGGGTGGCCGGGACCCCGTTCGACTTCCGCCGCACCAAGGAGATCGGCCGGGACATCCGGGAGGCGCACCAGCAGGTGCTGTACGGGCAGGGGATCGACCACAACTTCGTGCTGGACAAGGGCATCACCAGCCGTCCCGAGCACTTCCTGACGGTGACCGAGCCGGAGTCCGGCCGGGTGATGCGGATCGCGACGACCGAGCCCGGTGCGCAGTTCTACACCGGCAACTTCCTGACCGGCACGTTCGCGGGCACGTCGGGGAAGGTCTACCGGCAGGGCGACGCCTTCGCCCTGGAGACCCAGCACTTCCCGGACTCGCCGAACCAGCCGTCGTTCCCGTCGACGGTGCTGCGGCCGGGGCAGACGTACCGGTCGACGACCGTGCACTCGTTCTCGACGCGCTGAGCGGCTCCGCCGCGCGCGGCCCTGTAGCTCATCGGTTCCCCTCCCGTACCGTGCTCAAGAGCACGGTACGGGAGGGGTTGTCGTTTCCCCCGGGCCCCCGGGCCCCCGGCGCCCGGCCCCGGCCCCGGCGCCCCCGTCGTCCGTCACCCCTCACCCGAGAGGACCCCCGCATGAGACCGATACGCCCCCGGCTCGCCCTGCTCGGCGCCGCCCTGCTCGCCGCCGCTCCCCTGAGCCTCGCCGTGCCGGCGACGGCCGCAGCCGACACCACCGCCACCCCCACCGTGGAGGAGCAACGGCTCGAGGCGGCCATGCCGCAGGAGATCCTGCGACGCAGCGGGTTCGACAAGGTGGCACCCGACTTCGCCCGGGCCCTCGCGGAGACGCAGTCCGCGACGGAAGCCGAGCGTGTGATCACCCGCGAGGGCCGGGCCCTATGGCAGCGGGCGGTGGACCGCGTACAGGGCCGGGGCCCCGCGGGCGGCGACCTCAGCAGGGACGACGACCGGCCGCTGTACTGGGCGCGGCTCGGCATGACCCGCGCACTCGGCCAGTGGCGGCCGGGCTTCCCGCTCCCCGACGCCCGCCGCGCCGCGCTCCTCACCACGCTGGAGCGCACCTCACGCGGAGAGGACTCGCTCGACCTCCCCGCCGGTAAGCACCTCAAGCGCATCGTGGTCACCGGCTTCGACCCGTTCCAGCTCGACGCCGACGTACGCCGCTCCAACCCGTCGGGCGCGGCGGCGCTCGCCCTCGATGGCACAACGATCCGTACGGACAACGGCCCGGCCCGCGTCGAGACCGCCGTCTTCCCCGTCCGCTGGACGGACTTCGCGGACGGCACGGTCGAGCGGACCCTGCTGCCCGCCTTCCGGTCGGGCCCGCGCCGGGTGGACGCGTTCATGACGGTGAGCCAGGGCCGGGTGGGCCGCTTCGACGTCGAACGCACCAACGGCGCCTGGCGGGGCGGCTACCCCGACAACGCGAACATCTCCCGGACCGAGACCGTGCCCATCCCCTCCGATGTGCCGACCCAGCACCCCCAGCCGCAGTGGACGACGACCACCCTTCCCTACGACAAGATCGTGGCGGCGCACACCGGCCCCACCCCCGTCTACGACCACACCGAGGTCACCGAGATCCCGGCGGGCGCCACTACCCCGGTGGTGCAGCCGAACGGCGACGGCCCGCGCGGGCGGTGGCGGCGACTACCTCTCCAACGAGATCGCCTACCGCGCCACCCTGCTGCGCGACGCGGTCGCCCTGAAGGCCCCGGGCGGCCATCTCCACACCCCGGTCCTGCAGTTCGGCCCCGACAACACCGACCCCACCACGGGCCAGATCACCGACCCCGACTTCGTCCACAACCGCGAAGCCATCACCGCCCAGGTCCGCTCAATCCTCACGGTGGTCGCCAACACGAACCCTTGAATCGGCGAGCAACAGAGCCAAGGGCCCAGCCGGAAGCAGAAAGCGGCCCTGCGCGACCGCGTCGATCGCATCGCCCATCGACCACCACGAAAGCTTGAAGTCCTGCTCAGTAGGGGTGAGTTCCTGAGGTCCGACGCTCAGCCGCCGGGCCTCGAAAAGATGCACACGCGCCGTGGAGCCGAGGGTCATCGCATACGACCCCAGCGAACGCCACGTCTCAGCCATGCCCCCCTCCTCCCGCAACTCCCGCCGCGCACACTCCTCCGCCGTTTCCCCCGCCTCCCTGCGCCCGCCCGGCGAAGCAGGCGGGTTCGTTGATTTCTGGCCGGTGAGTCGCAGGAACCGACGCGTGAGTGGTTCACCGACAGCTATGAGTATGGCGGGTTCGCGGCCTACCGGGCTCGGGGCGAGCAGGTCCGTCATTGCTGCGATGCGTCTGATCCACCGGCGATCTGGATGCCATGGTCGGAACGGGCTTGACCTTGACGCTGGGTCAACCCTCCATCCTTCCGGAGGAGCTTCCGCGCAGTCGCCTGGAACAGCTTCGCGAAGGAGGCAGATGACCATGACAGCCCAATCGATCGCCGGTCCGGCGATTCGCGTGCAAGGTCTCAAAAAGGCGTACGGGAAGCTCGAAGTCCTGCGCAGTGTGGACTTCGACGTGGCGCCGGGCAGCATCTTCGCCCTGCTCGGTTCCAATGGGGCGGGCAAGACCACGACCGTGAGGATCCTCGCCACGCTCCTGAAAGCCGACGCGGGGGCGGCGAGCGTCAATGGCTTCGACGTTGCCACGCAACCGGCGAACGTGCGGGAGTCCATCAGTCTCACCGGGCAGTTCGCGGCCGTCGACGAGATCCTCAGCGGTCGGGAGAACCTCGCCCTCGTCGCCAGGCTGCGCCACGTCAAGGACCCGGACGCGATCGCGGATGACCTGCTGAGGCGTTTTTCGCTGAGCGAGGCGGGCGCGCGCCGAGTGTCCACGTATTCGGGTGGGATGCGCCGCCGGCTGGACATCGCGATGAGCCTCATCGGGAATTCGCCGGTGATTTTCCTGGACGAGCCGACGGCCGGTCTTGACCCCGAGGCGCGCATCGAGGTGTGGGATGCGGTGAAGGAGCTCGCCGGCTACGGAACGACGGTGCTGCTCACCACGCAGTATCTGAACGAGGCCGAGCAGCTGGCCGACCGGATCGCGATCCTCCACCAGGGGCGGATCATCGTGAACGGCACCCTCGCCGAGCTCAAGCAGCTCTTCCCTCCCGCCAAGGTCGAGTACGTCGAGAAGCAGCCGACTCTCGAGGAGATCTTCCTCGCAGTCATCGGCGGCGGCGACAAGAGCGACGCCACTGAGACAACAACTGGGGGACGAGGATGACCGCGTACTTCTTCCACGACACTGCCGCGCTCACGGGGCGGACCCTGCGCCATGTCACACGCAGCATGGACACCATCATCACGACCGCCATCACGCCGGTCGCCATGATGTTGATGTTCGTCTACGTGTTCGGCGGCGCAATTGATACCGGGTCGGTTTCGTATGTGAACTACATGCTGCCCGGCATCCTGCTCATGACCATCGCCTCGGGCATCTCCTACACCGCGTACCGGCTGTTCACCGATGTGAAGAGCGGGATCTTCGAGCGATTCCAGTCCATGCCGATCGCTCGGTCGGGTGTGCTGTGGGCCCACGTCGTCACCTCTCTGGTCGCCAACCTGATCGCGCTCGTGCTCGTCGTGGGCGTCGCTGTGCTCATGGGCTTCCGCACGGGGGCAGGAGTGTCGGCATGGCTCGGGGTCGCCGGCATCCTGCTCTTGTTCACCCTGGCGCTGACCTGGCTCGCCGTGATCCCCGGGCTCTCCGCGTCGTCGGTCGAGGGAGCGGGCGCGTTTGCCTACCCGCTCATCTTCCTGCCGTTCGTCAGCTCGGCGTTCGTGCCCACAAAGACGATGCCCGGCCCGGTGCGCTGGTTCGCCGAGAACCAGCCGGTCACGTCGATCGTCAACACGATCCGCGACCTGTTTGCCCAGCGGCCGGTCGGCGACGACATCTGGACCGCCCTCGCCTGGTGTGTCGGCATCCTCGTCGTGGCGTACGTCTTCGCGATGGCCGCCTATCGCCGGAAGATCGCCTGAGGCAGGCTGAGACCCATGCTCACCATCAGCCAGCTTGCGGCGTACGCCGGGGTGACAGTACGGGCGGTACGTCACTACCACCGGATCGGGTTGCTGCCGGAGCCTGAGCGCGACCGGTCCGGATACCGGACCTACGACGCTGTCGCGGTCGTGCGACTGATCCGGATCCGCACTCTGGCAGATGCCGGCGTGCCGCTGGCCCGGGTGCAGGAACTCCTCGCCGCCGGCCCGGAGGAGTTCGCCGGCGGCGTCCAGGAGATCGACAAGGCCCTGCGTGCCGAGATCCGGCGGCTGCAGGACACTCGCAGCCGACTCGCCAGGCTCGCCGCCGGAGAGCACCTGGCGCTTCCGCAGAGCGTTGTGGACTACCTCGACCGGCTGCGCGGTCTCGGCGTTGAGGAGCGGTACATTGAGATGGAGCGGGACGCCTGGATCATGATCGCCGCCCAGGTGCCGCATTCGATCGACTCCGTGATCGCCAAGAAGCACGAGGAGCTGGACGACCCCGAGATGGTGAAGCTCTACAGCCTTCTCGGTGGGGCACTCGACTGGCCGGCCGACGATCCGCGGATCGTCGAGGTCGCCGACATCATGGAGCGCTTGATGGTTCGCGCTGTGGAGGCCGGCGAGGTGGGTGCCGATGACGGCATCGACGATCAGTTTGTCGACCTGCTGGACTCAACCATGGTCGAGTCCTCACCGCACGCCGCGCGGCTGTTGGCGATTCTGGAGGAGCGGGGCTGGAGGGGCTGGACCCGCATCGAGCGAGTGCCTGCCGAGAGACTCAACACTGAGCTGTCGCCATCGTGAAGGCAGGTCAGGGTCCTGGAGTGACGCTATTTGGGGGTGCACGTGCTTCCCGGGGGCGGCCGTCGCCTCAGTGAGGAACAGGGCCGGCGCGGTGGGGGTGGGCAGCGTGGATGTACTTCATGGCAGTGGTGATGGAGATTCCGAAGACACGGACGAGGTGGACGGGATCTTCGGTCTCGCGGGCCTCATCCAGGATTCTGTCGGCGCGAACTGCGCGCAGAGTCAGACCGGCGGGATCGAAGCGCCTGTAGACGTAGTCCGCGGAGACAGGATCGGTCGCGCTGGCGGTCTGTTGAGTGACCAGGAGGTGCGCGTTGACGGTGCGTGGCCAACGCTGATGGCGGTAGCGGAGCCAGGCGTGCAGTAGGTCAGCTGTGGTGTTGTCGAGGTGGACGACGTGACGGCCGTGGGGGCGGCGGATCAGAAGTTGCCGTCGGGTGAGCAGCACGTCGGAGAGGACGAGGTTGCGCAGGTCGGTGCCGCTGGTTGCGTGGAGGGCGACCAGGGCGAGAACCAGGCGGGTAGCGGGGTTGGAGCTGGTCTCCAAGAGCCCGGCCAGTCGGTCGGGGGCGAGAGTTGTCGGTAGCAGTTCCTGGCGGGTGACGCGGAGTCCACGGGTGGGGTCGACGAAGACGAGCTTGGCGTGTTTCAGGGCTCGAAAGAGCGACCGGGCCGCCACAGCACGCTCGTGGGCGCGCGGGCCCTTGACTGCGGTGACAGCAGCCTTGACGTCAGGCTCCGTTACCTGGCGCAAGGTGGTGTAGCGGGTGGTCCAGTCAGCGAGTGCTGTGGCCAGGTAGATGAGGTAGCGGCGCAGGGTGGCGTAGTCGGTGACGCGGTGGTGGGACCTGCCAGTGCCACGCAGGACCCCGACCCACGTGCCGAGTTCGTCGCTGATCCGTGGGGGGAAGGCGGCGATGGTGCGCCGGACGAAAGCCTCGTGGCGGTTGCGCCGCGGGGGCGAGTGGACGAGCTGTTCGCGTTGATCCAGGAAGGCGACGAGGCCGCGGATGCGCCCCATGCCGCCGAACGCGCGGTGCATCGCCCGAATATCTTCCTCGCGGAAGACGGTGTCGGCGCCCAGCCAGGTGGCGGCCACTCGTAGAACTCGAGCACTGGACTCGTGGACTGACCGGTCCCAGCGGTTCTCGGTGGTGTACCGGGCGAAGTCCGCCAGCAGGGACTTCACCGGCGGCAGCGGGGCTGGCAGCAGAGCTCCAGCCAGCGGGCGCCAGTCCCGCTCGATCTCAAAGATCGTCGCCTGACCTTCAAGTACGGCTGGCGGACTGAACTCCGAACGATCCGCGAGGAGCTCGCGACGGGCCGGGCCTTCTCTTGCCAAGAACCGCCCGGCAAAACGTAGTTGCCGCCAGGTAGAGGTGTCGGTGTCAGGTCCCAGCTGACGGCGCTGTCGAGTGCAGTCGCGGCATCGACCGTTCCGCAGGGGAAGCAGCCCGGCGCCACACCGACTGCAACATCCTCGCTGGTCAGCGTATATGCGACGCCAGCCTCTACAGGCTTCGCACACCTGGTTTCGTCCCCACGAGAGGCAGTGATCGCAACTTCGTGGCTGAGATTGAGGGCGGGCCCGCTGGGCGTGCGGCAGCACGACCACCCCGTGCTCGATATCAGGCGCCAGCAGCCCGGACTTGTGCAGGACCGCAGCGACTCCGGAGGGCCGGTGAGGCAGGGCGTCAAGGATGGTGGCATCGACCAGGTCCTGGCCTGCGGCGTCGCGGGCCGCCAGAGCAAGAGCCAAGGCATCCGTAGCAGTGACGCGCCAGGTGCGGCTCAGGCGGTGTTCGGTCTGAACTTCGTTGATCAGCGGCTTCAATCGTTCCAGATCTCCCTGGAACCGGTCTCGGAGCAAGACGGCGTGGTGGTCCAGCAGTCGGTAGGGCGCGGGGAACATGGCCATCTGTCCGCGCACTGCCGGCGGGCAGACACGCCCATCGTCCAGGACAGCGGCCGGGCGCTGGGCGCGCGCCCAGCCAGGTGCGTGGTAGCGGCCGTCGGTCTGCAGCCGGTAGGTGCCGGTGGGCGCCGCAGGCCGCCGGATGGATGCCGGCAGGCAGAACGACAGCTGGGTCCACACCGGCAGGCGTGCGGCCCGGACAGGCTCGTAGTACCAGGCCGCGTCGTACTCGGTGATCGCCACGACGCATGCGCGGCAGAAGCCTTCCTTGTTGACCCGCCACGACCGCTTGCAGCGTCTGCACTCGGCTGCCGGGTGATAACGCTTGGAGCGCCACTGGTGGCACGGGGAACAGAACGGCGGTTGCGCTCGCGGTCCCCAGCCGAGACACCCCGTGCATTGCCCCAGCGAAGGAACGCGTATGCGTGATCGAGCCATCTCAGTTCGGCGGGAGCGACCTCGGCCGCCCCGCTCCGCTTGGCCGACGTGGCACCGGCCGCGGCAGTTCTCCCGCGGCTTTCGCCAGTTCCTCGCCTTGGACTGCCGGAGTCCTCCGGGCCACGGGCTCGGCGACCAGAAGGTCCGCGACCGTGCAGTCCAGCGCGGCGCAGATCAGGTCGAGGTCCTCCAGCCGCACCGTCACCGGTGTACCCGACCACAGCGCGGAGACCTTCGAGAGCGACGGAGTGAACCCGACTTCTTCGAACACGGGCATCAGCTCGCTTGGCCGCCAGATGCCCCGGTTGGCCGCCGCCCACCGCAAGTTCCACTTCACGACAGACCCCCCGCGTCCACGCGCAACCGTTGTGCAGCCCGAGCCGACGAGCGCCGGCTCGCCATCTCCGGATCACCCTGAGCAGACAAAAGGTACCGAACCGTGGTCGTCGTCCAATCATGACCAAGCAACTTCTGCACCTCCCACAGCGACATCCCCGCCTCGTAGCGGTGCGTGGCACAAGCGTGCCGAAGCAGATGCGGAAAGATCCGCTCGACCGGCCCCGACAGGTGAGCCGCCGAGGCCCGCACCAGCGCCTTCCGCAGCGTCGATGTCGTCACCGCCGGCCCCACCGGACTCGGCCCGCCCCCGAGGTCCCGGGCCAGGCGCTCCGAGGGCCAAACTGGCGACTCGGGGTGCTCCGGGTCGTCCGAGAACAACCCTCGCACCTCCTCCACGTACCACCACAGCAGCTCACGGCCCTCGGCGAACAGGAACGCCTCGCGCTGCCGCGGCCCCGATCCTCGGGCACCCTTGCCCTGGACGACGAACCGCCCGAAGTCGCCCGCCTCCCAGTGCAGGTCCTTCATACGCATCTGGCACAGCTCCGAAGCGCGTACCCCGGAGATGTAGATCAACTTTGCCATCACGTAGTCCCTGCACGCCACCGCCTCCTTGCGGGCGTGCGCCAACTCCCGCCGCCAACCGCTCGCGCCGACGGCGGCACCCGCAGGCCAAAGTCGCCGCGGTGTGCGTGCCGGTTGAACGGATCGATCGGTGACTCGACCGCCGCCCCGAACCGCCGGAAGATCTCGTGCGCATAGCGCTGCTCCAGGAACGCGAAGAAGTGATCGATCCGATTCAGCTTCGATCGGACCGTCGGCGCCTGGCGCTTGCCGACCCCGGCGAAGTAGGCATCAACATGACGAGGCGACAACCGCCATGGCACCACACCGTAGTGGTCGCACACCTCGATCACCGGCTTCGTCAGCCCGTCCAGCGTCGAGGACGCTAGGCCCGCCACATCTCGCGCCCACTGGTACTCGACCAGCGTGTCCATGAAGAACAGCTGCTCGTCCTCCCGGTCGGCCCCGCCGGCATACCTGCGCTGCAGCGACAGGACATCACTCAGCCCCGGCTCGTCACCCGGCAACTCCCCGTCTGCGGAGGACGGTTCGCTGAGCGGCGGTACGAGGGAGAGCACGCGTGTCCTGAGATCTGCCATGGACAGGGAAATTACAGCAGCAACTCCTGAAATTCAGGAGAACAGCCCAAAATCCGGGAGGTCCGCTCATCGGGCCCAGCGAGCCTCCTACCAGCTGAGATGGAACGACGTACCGCTTCAGCTCTCATAGGAACCCGCTCGTACTCCAGTTAGGAACAGATACTCACCACCATGGCGGGGGAAATCCGCGCTCAACACGGCCACCAGTCCATCGGCGTCGCGGGCCACCACGACAGAGGCGTCACGCACCGGCCCATGGCCCTGGATATCGTCGCTCATGGCCGGCGAGCGTAGCGGCCATCACCGCACCATCGCCGCGTACGGCACCGTGTCCGAGCGGACCGGTCCCAGGACGATGACGCCGCAGGACTATGGAGTCGCTTCGGAGGCCAGGAGGTCGAGGAGGCCGGGGAAGCGGGTGTTCAGGTCGGTGCGGCGGAGGGTCACGCCCTTGCGGTTGCCGTAGTCGGTGGTGCGGATGAGGCCGGAGTCGGACAGGACCTTGAAGTGGTGGGTCATCGTGGACTTGCTGACCGGGGCCTGGAACGAGGAGCAGGAGCGCTCGACGTCTTCGGGTGCGATGACGAGTTCCGTGACGATGCGGCGCCGGTGGGGGTCGGCGAGTGCGGAGAGTACGGCGCCCAGCTCCAGTTGGGCGACCGCCGGGCCGTCGGATTCTCTGGTCATGCGCCACCACCCCCACGTACGGCTTGCATCGTACCTTCATGCGTGATCCACTGCCATGTACGAGAGACATCGTACCTCGAACGGCGGAAGGAAGGCCCATGTCTGAGCAGGCACACGCCACAGTGGCGGTCACGGGCGTCACCGGGGCGCTGGGCAGTCGGATCGCGGCCAGGCTCGCCGAGCGCGGCGTTCCGCAACTCCTCGTGGGGCGCGACCCCAGCCGCATCCCCGAGCTGCCGGGGGCCCAGCGGCGCGGTCCGGCCGAGTATGCCGACGCGGCCGCGATGCGTACCGCGCTCACGGGGGCGTCGACCCTCGTGCTGATCTCGGGGCACCCCACGGGGCGGCGGCTGGAGGAGCACGCCGGCGCGGTCGAGGCCGGGATGGCGGTCGGGGTGGAGCGGGTGCTGTACGTGTCCCTCCTCGGGGCGGCGCCCACGGCCACCTATCGCAACGCACGCGACCACTGGCTGACCGAGCAGTTCCTGGCGCTGGCCGGGGTCCGGCACACGGTGTTCAGGGCGGGCTTCTACGCGTCGACGCCGGCCGCACTCGCCGACGACGAACTCGTGGTGAGCGGGCCCGGGGGAGATGGCCGGGCCGCCTTCGTCACCCACGACGACATCGCCGATGTGATCGCGGCCGTCGCCCTCGACGAGGGGCCCCGCTCCGAGCACGACGGGGCGACGCTGGAGGTCACCGGGCCCGAGGCGCTCACCCTTGAGGAAGTGGTCGCCCGGATCGCCTCGGCCACCGGCCGTCCCTACCGCTATGTCCCCGAGACCGTGGAGGAAGCGTTCGCGCGGCGGTGGCGGATGGGCATCAGCGGAGTGCAGATCGAGAGCTGGATCTCGTGGTACCAGGCCATCGCGAAAGGCGAGCTGTCCGCGGTGACCGATGTCGTCCCGCGGATCACCGGCTCGTCCGCGACCCCGGTCGAGCGGGCCGGCTGGTGGCCCGCGCCCAAGACGGCCTGGTAGCCACTGCGCTGCAGGCCCTTACGACACGCCCTTACGACGCGCCCTTACGACGCGCCCTTACGACGCGCCGTTGAAGGCGCCCGCCGGGCCCGCCGCCGTCTCGCCCTGCGGCGCCGCGTCCTCGTTCTCGCCCGTCAGGTCGCGGACCAGCAGGGTCGCGCCCGCGACGGCGCCCGGCATCAGGAAGACCGCGACCAGCGGGAGGAGGAAGAGGAGGGACAGGGGGACGCCGAAGCCGAGGGCGAGGAGGCGGCGGGAGCGGAGCATGCGGCGGCGTTCCTTCAGCAGGATCCCGCGGCGCAGCAGGGCGATCGAGGTCAGCTCCTCGGTGAGGAAGAAGCCGGTCACGCAGAAGGCCAGCGCGGGGATCACGGTCTGGCCGACGCCCGGGATGAAGCCGAGCGCGAAGAGGAGCACGCTCCAGAGGGTGACGCGGATGAGCAGGCCGATGGCCTCGCGCAGCCCTATCCACAGCTCCGCCCAGATCGACAGGCCGGAGTCGGGGACCGCGCCGCCCTCGGAGCGGTCGACCTGCTCGGAGAGCGACTCGTAGAAGGGCTGGCCGACCAGGAGCGTGACCGCGGTGAAGGTCAGGACGGCGAGGAAGAGGCAGGTGGCGGCGAAGAGGATCGTGAGCGCGCCGCGGAAGATGCCGAGCCAGGGTGAGGACCAGTCGTCGGCGAAGGGCGTGGCCCATGCGATGACGTCATCGGTCCAGAAGAAGAGGGCAACGAGGGCCGCCGCGTAGCCGACGAGGGTGATCAGGGCGGGAATCATCCCGAACCCCCACCATCTCCCGTGCCGGGCCGCCCAGCGCTGCCCCTTCATCAGATAACCGAAGCCATTCACAAGATCACGCATGGGCCGAAGCCTACTGGCCTAGCGTGGCGCGAAAAGGACGCCGAGTTTATCGATCTCGTCACCGGCGCGGCCGGTG
The DNA here is from genome assembly GCF_000147815.2 of Streptomyces violaceusniger Tu 4113. Taxonomy (NCBI): domain Bacteria; kingdom Bacillati; phylum Actinomycetota; class Actinomycetes; order Kitasatosporales; family Streptomycetaceae; genus Streptomyces; species Streptomyces violaceusniger. The sequence goes on from NC_015957.1 coordinate 8,632,799, forward strand.
AAGCCCACGATCCGCCAGCCCGCGGGAGCGGTATAGGTGGCGGCGTCCGACGTGGGCGATCCGGCCGTCACCGTACGGCCCGTGTCGGTGGTGAACGCCGCCGAGAAGACACGGGTACGGCCGTCCTTCTGGCCCCGGGTGAGGGTCACGGAGGTGAGGTGCTCGGCGGGCCGAGGGTGAGGGAGACCGGGGTGCCGCCCGTGCCGCCGTGGGTGAGCGTCGCCCCGCCGTCCATGGCCAGGGACACCGCGTCCAGCCGGGAGCCGCCGCGCAGGGTGAGGGTGCGGGGCGCGGGCGGTGCGGCGGACAGGTCGTCGGCGTCGTTGAAGGCGGTGCCGTGCGGACCGCCGAACTGGTCGCCGGCGCGCAGGGCCCCGGAGGTGCGCCAGGAAAGGTCCACGGTGTGCGGGTAGTGGTCGGACAGCGGCTTGCCCTCGGCGTCGAGGAACGACGTGTGCTCGTTGTGATAGCGGGTGGCGGCGAGCGAGAGCAGCGGACCGGAGCGGTAGAGGACCTTGTCCACGACCTCGCAGGTGTCGGTGACGTTCTCGGGGTCGCAGACGAGGGCGTCGGAACCCGCGGGCGGGGCCGAGCCGCCACGGACGAGGTCCACCCAGGCGTCGGTGAGGCCGTTGCGGGTGGCCAGGTCGCGGATGTTGTCGGCGGCGCGGGTGTAGCGGGTGTTGGTGTCGCCCATGACGAGCACCGCGTTGCCGGCGGAGTTGGCGGTGATGTAGTCGGAGAGCTGGGTGACGTTGGCGCGGCGCGCGGCGAGGTCGGCGTCCGTCGTCCCCGCGTTGGTGTGCACGTTGTACAGGTCGAGATACGCGCCTTCGGCCGGCCGCACCCGGGCGAGGGTGAAGCCCTTCGGGGTGAGGCAGTCGGTGCCGTTGCACCGGTTCCACTTCACCCGCTCGAAGTCGTCGTACGGCAGGCCGGAGAGGGTGTTGAGGCCATCGCCGAGACCGGCGCCACCGCTGGTGGGGGTGCGGTACGGGTGATCGTCACCGGCGTAGAGCGCGGCGTGGTAGTTGAAGTCCTCCTGGACGTTGACGATGTCGTACGCGCCGAGCCGGGGCGATATCAGCGGGGTGTTCTTGGCGGGGTGGCCGGAGGACAGGCCCTCGGGGAGCCCGGCCACGTTGTAGGTGAGCACATTGAACGTGCCGGTGGCGGCGCGGGGCACGTTGGCATCCGCTACCGCCGCCGCGGGCGTGGCGCCGGATGTGGCCGCACAGAGCGTGAGCGCCGCCGCGGCCGCGACGGCTAAGCGTCCGATGATTCTCAAGGAGGCATCCTCTCGGCTGATGACCGGTGATGAGGGGCTGTTGGGCGTGCGGTGTTCGACTGGCGTTCAACCGCGTTCCTTACCTTCGCGCTCATGGCCCCCGGACATCACCACCCTCATGATGAACACGCGGTGCACAGCCTTCCCCCGGCTCTCGACCCGTCCGTACGGGACGAGGAGCTGACCCCCGACCAGCTCTCCCGGCGCTCGATGCTGCGCCGCGCGGGCCTGCTGGGCGCGGGGCTCGGTGCGGTGAGCGTGCTGGACGGCGGCGCCACGCGCGCCGTCGCGGCGACCCGCGCGGCGCCCGGCTCCCGGCAGCACGGCGGCGGCTATCTGTGGCTGGCCGGGGACCATCACATCCACACCCAGTACAGCAACGACGGCAAGTACCGGGTCATCGACCAGGTGCGGCAGGGTGCCCGGCACGGCCTGGACTGGATGGTGATCACCGACCACGGGAACATCACCCACGCCCGGATCGGGGTCGAGAAGGTCAACCCCGACATCCGCGAGGCGCGCGAGACCCACCGGGACGCACTCGTCTTCCAGGGGCTGGAGTGGAACATCCCCGGCGCCGAACACGGCACGGTCTTCGTCCACCCCGGCCGTGACGAGGTGGCGGTGCTCAAGGAGTTCGAGACCTCCTTCGACGGGTCGGTCAAGAACGCCGGCGACTCCACCCCGCGGAACGAGGCCCTGGCCATCGCCGGTCTTGACTTCCTCTCCGACGCGGTGCGCCGACGGCGCGTCAAGGCCGCGCTGATGCTCGCCAACCACCCCGCCCGCAAGGGCCTCGACTCCCCGCACGAGATCCGCGGCTGGCGGGACGCCCAGCCGCACATCGCCGTCGGCATGGAGGGCGCGCCGGGCCACCAGGCCGCCGGGATCCCGGCCTCCGCACACGGCCCGGGCGGTGCGCGCGGGCTGTACGAGAACGCCCCCGGCCCCCAGTCCTTCACCGCGTACCCGGCCGAGTCGTACCGCACCTGGGGCGGCTTCGACTGGATGACGGCGACGGTGGGCGGGCTGTGGGACAGCCTGCTCGCCGAGGGCAAGCCGTGGTGGATCACCGCCAACTCCGACTCCCACAACGTCTACGCCGACACCGCGATGCGCCGCCCCGGCAGCGACTACGAGACCAACGGGCGGCAGGACGACCCGGTGTACCGGGGCGGGCTCGACCTGGAGGAGAACGACTACTGGCCGGGCCAGTACAGCCGCACCCATGTGGGGGCCGAGGACTTCTCGTACGCCGCCGTCATGGACGGCATCCGGGCGGGCCGGGTCTGGGTGGACCACGGCGGCCTGATCAGCGGCCTCGACGCGCGGCTCAGCGGCGGTGGGAGTGGCGGCGAACGTCGCAGCGGGAGCGGCGGCGGGGGCCGCTCGGTCACCCTCGGCGGCACTCTGCAGGTGGAGCGGGGCACCCGGGTGCGGCTCGATATGGACATCGCCCTGGCGAACGGTCCCAACTGGGCCGGTTTCATACCCACGTTGGCACGTGTGGACGTCATTCAGGGCGAGGTCACGGGGGCGGTGGGCGACCGCGACACGTTCACGACGCCGCGCACCCGCGTGGTGAAGTCGTTCGAGATCAGCCGCACGTCGGGGTCGGTGCGGCTCTCCTACGACCTCGGCGCCGTGGACCGTCCGCTGTACGTACGGCTGCGCGGGACCGACGGCAACCGGGCGGCGGTGGGCGCGCGGGGCGCGGCGGTGGATCCGCACGGCCCGGCGATGGATGTGCCGGGCGATGCGGATCCCTGGCGCGATCTGTGGTTCTACGCCAACCCCATGTGGGTGCTGCCCTCCTGACGACGGAGCCGGGTGCGTCCGCTCTGACGACGGGGCCGGGTGCATCCGTCCTGACGACCGGACCGGGTTCATCCGCGCCTCAGAGCTTGCCCGCGCCCGCCTGGGCGGTGACGCTCGCCACGACGGAGGACGCCGGTTCCGCCGTGTACGCGTACGGCGGGGTGGTGAAGCCGCCGGTCTGGGACACCTCCGTGGCCGCCCCGCCCAGGTCGTTGCCGCGCAGCACCGCATAGCCGTCGATGTCGCTGTCCCGGCTGGTGGTCACGGCCACCTCGGTGTCGCGGAAGACGTTGTTCTCCACCAGCGTCTGCGCGCCCATCCGGGAGTGCACACCGGTTTCCGCGCCCTGCACGTAGTTGTCGTAGAAGTGGCCGGTGCCGAAGCGCAGGCTGGGGATGCGGGAGTAGACGTTCGCGAACCAGTTGTGGTGGTACGTCACCTTGAGGTGGCCGGTGTCCTCGCTCGCGTTGTTGTCGCTGTGGCCTACCAGGCTGCCCTTGAAGTGGTCGGCGAATCTGTTCCAGGAGACGGTGATGTTGTCGGAGCCGTGGCTGATGTCCAGCAGACCGTCGTAGTAGTCCTTGTCGTGGTCGCGGTCGGCCGAGAGGGTGTTGTGGTCGATCCACACCCTCGTGGACTTCTGCACGGTGATGGCGTCGGACGGCTTCCGGGGCTTGCCGAGGTTGAGGTTGCGGACGATGACGTTCGTCGCCTCCTTCAGCCGCAGTCCGCCGCCGGTGAAGCCGGAGCCCGAACCCACGCCCAGCACGGTGGTGTTGGAGCCGATGTCCACCTGGCCGGTGAGGGAGAACAGCCCCGAGACCTTGACCACCTTGGCCTTGTCGCCGGTGACGGCGGTCTTGAAGGCATCCAGGGAGATCACGGTGGTGGCGGTGGCGTTTCCACCGCCCGTGGTGCCGGCGCCGAAGCCGATGGGGGTGGTCTCGACGGCGAGACGCGCGGCGGTGGCGGAGCCCGCGGCGGCGGTGCGTGTGCTCTCGGAGCGTGCGGAGTCGGTCGAGTCCGCGTCATGGGCGGAGACCGTGGAGAGGCCGCCGAGGGCGAGCGCCGCGGTGACGCCCGCGGCGACCGCGGTCAGCCGGCGCCGGTTGCGGGCGGTGACAGGAGTACTCAAGGCGCTGGTGGCACGGGTGGCGTCGGTGACGTCACCGATGTTGTCCGTGGTGCCGTGGTCGTGCGTCGAGCGCATGGGGGAGTCCTCTCATTCGGAGGATCTCCACACGGGAGGGGTAATCGCTTGCGGGATGAGCGCGGCTGAGCGGGCAAGCACGCTGATCACAAAGGCCGGTGGAGATCGCCAAAGGTGCGGCTCTGACGGGTACGGGGCCCTGACGCCGGGCGGTGCGGTCAAGACCGCCCCGGCGGACAGCAGCCATCCCGGAAGAAGCTAGTAAGCGCTTGTGACACTGTCAACACCCCTTACCGGCAACGGAGTTGGCCATAAGCAGAGTTGACGGGGACGGACTTTGCAGAATCCACAGGCGTCCCACAGTTACCGCCCCTACCTTTCCATGCTCATGACAGATCTCTCCTCCGCCCCCATGGGGCGCCGACGCGTACTGGTCGCCGGAAGCGCGGCCGCCGCGGCCATCGGAATCGGCGCGGGCACAGCCGCCGCCCGCCCCGAGACGGCCTCCACGGCCACCAGAAACACCGGTGCCGCAGCGGCCCGCGACGCCGCCGCCATCTGCACGCTCACCAAGGAGCTCACCGAGGGCCCGTACTACCTCGACCACGCCCTCGTCCGCGCCAACGTCACCGAGGACAAGAAGGGAGTCCCGCTCCAGCTCGCCCTCACCGTCGTGGACACCGCCACCTGCGCACCGCTCAACAAGGCGCTGGCGGAGATCTGGTACTGCGACGCGCTCGGCGAGTACTCCGGCTTCGTCGGCAACAACGGCCACCAGGAGCCGGACAACGGCAAGTTCCTGCGCGGTGCCGTGCTCACCGGCACCGACGGGGTGGCCAACCTCACCGGCATCTATCCCGGCTGGTACCGCGGCCGCTGCATCCATGTCCACCTCAAGGTGCACACGGACGTCACGCTCACCTCGGACGGCTCGTTCACCGGCGGCAACGAGATCCACACCGGACAGCTCTTCTTCGACGAGAAGATCACCGAGGCGGTGGCCAAGCTCTCCCCGTACTCCACCAACACCGTCCCCCGCACTCCCCTGTCCGCCGACGGCATCTACGGCAACGGCGGCACCGCCGCCGGGCTGCTCACCGTGACGGCGCTGGGCAGCACCCCGTCCGCCGGTTACCGCGGCACGCTCACGGTCGGCGTCGACCCGGACGCCTGACCCGACTCCCCGTCCGCCCCGCCCGGCATCCCCGGGCGGGGCCCTTCCCGGACCTCGTCCGTGCCCAGGCGCTCAGGCCAGGCGGATGACGTTCCAGGACATCGGCTCGAGCGTGGTGCGCAGGGCGCCGTCCGCGAGCGCCGTGCCCTCGCCGGGGTGCGGGGTGACGCGCTCGGGGTCCGTGAGGGTGTTGCGGGCCTCGGGGTCGGCGTCGGCGAGGACGGTGTGCTCGACCACGCGGGTCACCGGCAGGGCGTGCAAGGCGATCTCCAGCGGGAGGGGGCGGTGCTGGTCGCGGTTGACCGCGAAGACCGTCACCGCGCCGGTGGACTCGTCGAGGACGGCGGTGGCGTGCAGCAGCGGGACCTCGCCGTAGACGGCCGTCTCGTACGCCGGGCTGTCCACGTTGACCTGCAGCACCCTCCCCCGCCCATGGGCCGATGCCTGCGCGAAGGGGTAGAAGGTGGTCTGCCGCCAGGCGGGGCCGCCGGGTTCGGTCATGATCGGGGCGATGACGTTGACCAGTTGGGCGAGGCAGGCGACGGTGACGCGGTCGGCGTGGCGAAGCAGGGCGATCAGCAGCGAGCCGACCACGACGGCGTCGGTGACGGAGTAGTTGTCCTCCAGGAGGCGCGGGGCCTCCTCCCAGTTGAGCGGCTCGGCGTTGTGGTAGTGGGTCTGGTACCAGACGTTCCACTCGTCGAAGGAGAGGTTGATCTTCTTCTTCGACTTCAGCCGGGCGCCGATGTGATCGCAGGTGGCCACGACGTTCTCGATGAAGGACTCCATGTCCACGGCCGAGGCGAGGAAGGAGCCGCGGTCGCCGTCGCGCTCCTCGTAGTAGGCGTGCAGGGAGATGTGGTCCACGAGGTCGTAGGTCTCCTGCAGGACCGTCGCCTCCCAGGTGGCGAACGTCGGCATCGACTGGTTGGAACTGCCGCAGGCCACGAGCTCCACGTCCGGGTCGATCTGCCGCATCGCGCGGGCGGTCTCGGCGGCGAGCCGTCCGTACTCCTCGGCCGTCTTGTGCCCGGTCTGCCAGGGGCCGTCCATCTCATTGCCCAGACACCACAGCCCGATGCCGTACGGATCCTTGTCACCGTGGCCGATCCGGAGGTCGGCGAGGGCGGTGCCGGACGGATGGTTCGCGTACTCCTGCAGCTCAAGAGCCTCCGCGACACCACGTGTGCCGAGGTTGAGCGCCATCATGGGCTCGCCGTCGACCTTGCGGACGAAGTCGATGTACTCGGAGAGACCGAACCGATTGGTCTCCGTGGAACGCCACGCGAGATCGAGCCGGCGCGGCCGCGACTCGACCGGCCCGACGCCGTCCTCCCACTTGTAGCCGGAGACGAAGTTGCCACCGGGATACCGGATCACGCTGACGCCCAGCTCGCGGATCAGCGCGAGGACGTCTGTCCGCAGCCCGGCCTCATCGGCGGCCGGGTGGCCCGGCTCATGGATGCCGGTGTAGACGCAACGGCCGAGATGCTCGACGAACGAGCCGAAGAGGCGTGGGTTGACCTCGCCGACGGCGAAGGCGGGGTCGAGGGTGAACCGGGCGGAGGCGGGGGCGGAAGCGGAAGGGATCTGCGGCATGGCGGCCCATCTCTTCGGGTGCCGCGACTACGCGACGTCGCGGTTTCGCGGTTTCGCGGCTATTCGGCATGTCGACCAGCGCTCGTTTCTTCGAACGCGACCGTAAGATCTCGCCGCCACGTGCGTCAATGGCGGGGCGGGGGTGCGTTGTTTGGAGTGCGCGACTCGGTTGGGCGCGGATTCGCTACCGGTGCCGGAGGCGTAGGGTTCTGGGCCGTCTCCCCATGCAGGATGCTGACGCCTGCTGATCGCAGGTCTGCGATGTTGCGCCGGCAGGCGGGGGATGCGGCCAATGCTGCGTTGATGAACGGGAGCACGGCTACGGGGATGCCTAGCCCGATGGGCTCTGCGAGGATGCCTAGCGCATAGGTGTCGCTGATGCCCAGTGCTGCATTTCTTGATGGTAGGTAACGGGGGCGACGTTGATCGCATCCGCCTGCGGGACTGAGCGGGTGCCGTCGCCGGGTTGTCGGTATTCGCTGCGGATGGGGCGTCCGGTCTGGGCTTCGAGCCCTGAGCCATCTACGAAGGTTCGTCCCGCTGGGGTTGTGATGATCTACACGCCCCAGGACCGGTACCGGACTTGCCGGACGAGCTTGCCCACGTGTTCGGGTCCGGCAGCGCAGACGATGACGTAGAGGGTCCGTGGGGGGCGGTGTGGTCATGGGCGGGCTCCGACTCGGACGGCCACCTCGGGCAGGCCCCGCAGCTCACCGGGTACGTCCTGGTGGTGGATTCGTCCGACCAGTGGATGTCTTCGAGGGCGCGATCCTCGGCAGTGCGCAGGGCGGCGTATGCCTAGGGGTATTTGTTCCAGTGCTCGCAGGCCCTGGCGACGTCTACCCAGAGGATTGCCCGGGGTTCGCGGCGTCGATGGCGTCAATGTCGATCGTTCGGGCGTAGGCGAGTGCTGCTCCGGCGTCACAGAAGATGGTGGACTCGCCGGTCTACTCGTCGACGCGTTTGTCGTTCACCCGCGGCGCCTTCACCTCGACCATCCAGCAGCGAACTGCCGCTTGGTGTGGTGCCGTCCTCGTTGACTACCGTAAGCACGGGCGTGCCCTCCCGGCCGACGCGGCAACGTCGGCCTTGCGCGATGACCCATCGATCGATCCATCGGGAAGGTACGCCTCCTTCCGTCAGGAGTGATCCACAGGTACTGAGCATTACGCTCGTCACACCAGGCGCCCCTGGCCCGCAGCACATACACGACGCTGGCGAGCGCCGTTCGGTCTGAAACACGCAGCCGACCCGGATAGCCGCGGCGCCGTTCGGGAGCGGATGGCAGCAGCGCGGGCACCCGCTCCTACAGGTCGTCAGGAACAAGATCAGCACCCACCCCGAATACCCTGCCGACCAAGATCATCGAACACAAGACCCGCAGCGAACTCATTCTGAACGATCAGTTAGGCGTGTCCCCAGCACGTACCATGGCTGTTCACAGCGCGGCCAAGGCGTGTCCCAGGCACACCCGGGACACGCCCATTGCCTTCACTTGCATCGCCGCCGATCGGCGGCCTCAGCCCGCCAGCAGCGCCTTCGCGGCCGTGATCACCGGCAGGCCCACCTCGCCGACCAGCGCCGCGATGCCGGAAATGCGCTGTACCAGGCCGCGCCGGCGCTCCGGAGACATCTCCTCGGCGATCGAGTCAGCCGCCGTGTCCACCTCTGCCCGGTCGTTCTCATCCAGGTGTGGGCGTAGCTTCTCGATCTCCCGCAGGAGGGCCTCCACCGCAGGCCCTCCTGCGGTCGCGCCGACGGTCTTGCCGCCGGCCACGATGTCACCGGAACCGGTGTGCTCGGCCTTGCCGATGCTGCCCGAGCCGTACTGCTGAATATGGTCGCCGTTCATGATCCCCCGATGCTCCCGCTGCCGCTGTGACGGGCCTTGCCGATGCTGCCCGCGCCATACTGCTGGACGAGGTCGCCCTGCACCGCGTGTTCCACGTTGATGATTGTCTGCGCGACGCCAGGGTTGCCGATCGCGTTGGTGATCTCGTAGATCAGCCGCTGGATCTCCTCCTGCCTCGTGGACCAGATGGCCTCACGCTGGGTGCCGGAGGTGTTGAGGACCAGGCCGTAAACCGGGGGCTTCTGCAGGGCGGAGACCAACTTCCAGATCAGAAGCGCCTCGACGGCGAGAAAGACGATTGTTCCCACGGTGCCGGCCACAGCGGCGAAAATGCCGCCCAGGATCAACCAGCCGATGGTCCGGAGGATGAACTTCTTCCACACGGCGCCCTGGTCGACGGTCAGTCGTCTTTGGCCGACGTGGGAGATGTTGCGCAGTGGATACGCCTCGCCTCCTACCCACAACACACCCTCATTGATTGTTACTTGGGCCGCCACAGGACTCCTGTCTACTACCGGACGCTGAAGTATGGAGCGTAGCGAAGCCGATGCGGACACGCGACGGAAATCGACCCCTTCGCTTCCCGTGGATCCTGCGGCGAGCTGGACTGGTCGCTGTGCGATCAACTTGGCGAACATGGAACCCTGAAAAGGGGGGACCTGACGGGTCCGAAGCCCGTGGACCGGGACAAATACGGCCCGAAGATACACTTGATCACCAAGCAAACTCGCTTGCCCCCGTCCGTCGGAATCTCGGGCGCCAACATGCATGACAGCCAGACCCTGATGCCTCTCGTGAAGGGCATACCGCCGGTACGCTCCCGCCTGGGACCACGGCGACGCAAGCCTGGCCACGACAAGGGGTACGACTACGCTCACCCGCGGCGCTGGCTGTCAAACGGTTTACGGCTACTTCGCCAAAGGCAGAACGACGGCATCTTCACCCAGCTCAACGGGCTGCTGCGGGAGTTGGTGCGCCAACAGGAAGGCAAACACCTCCACCCTTCGGCCTGCGTGATCGACGCCCAGAGTCGACATCCGTCCCCACCGCAACGCAGGGCATCGACGCCAGCAAGAAAATGGTGGGACGCAAGCGCAGCATCATCACCGACCCCCTCGGCCTGCTGCTGGCGGTGCTGGGTCACCGCGGCCGGCGTCCAGGACTCCACAGCTGGCCGCACCCCTCCTGGAACAGGCTGCCGCCGACCACCCCGGCCTGCGCTAGGTCTAAGTCGATGGCGGCTAGCGCAAGCACTTCGTCGAGCACGCAGCGACCCTCGGCATCGACCTCGAAATCGCCCAACGCACTCCCGGGGCGAGGGGTTTCACTCCAATCCCGAAACCATGGGCGGTGGAGCGGACCTACGGCTGGCTGATGCTCCACCGCCGCCTGGCCCGCGACTCCGAAACCACCCACACCGTTCCGAAGCCATGATCCACATCGCCATGACCGACCTCATGACCCGCCGTCTCACCGGAGAGAACACCGCCTCCTGGCGAGACCCGACACCAGCACATTAAAGCCGCATCCCGGGGTGAAACAACAGGATGAAACGACCTCTAAGTCGGCGGTGACGTGGTGGCGTAGAGGGAATCAACGGATGGCGACGTCGTGATGCGCGCGGTGCCGGAGTGGTGCTCGATAGGCACGCGGGGGGTGGAGAGTGTTGGGCCGGTGGCCTGCCCGGATGGGGGCCGGGCAGTGCCACCGGGGCCTTACGCTGGCCCGGCGAATCGGGCGGGTCTGTTGGCCTGCCCGCGTTTGCGGCCGACGGACCCTCTTGGGCGTACCCGGCGAGGGGCCCCGTCCGGGGAGGCGGCTCAAGACTCGGTGGCCGTCCGCCCCAGCCGCGACGCCCCCGCCCCTGATGGCGGGTGGTTGTCGGGGAAGCGTTCGCGGGCTGTCCGCGGGTGTGGAGGTGGGTGGGCCGACGGGACCGGCCGCCAGGCCGCAGCCCGGCGGGGCGCCCCGGCCACCCGGCGCGCCGCAGGCGCGCCCTTGAGGAAGTGAAGACAGGTTTCGACACCTCGCATCAGGCGGCTCGCCCTTGCGCCTGAGACGTGCACGGGAGAGAAACTGCATTCGACAACGTGTTGCAACTAATTTGACAAGCAATTTCCAGAAGGCACCCCCCCCGCTGTCCGGCATCGGCCTCGGCCCCCGGCCCGGGAAGCCGCCACCGGCCCTCGGCCCCACCGGCCGACGGCGGGGACCCGGCCCGGCACCCCCTGCCCCGCTGCTCAATTGCGCCGAAGGCGCGAGACGGCGCCGCAGACAACCACACCGCCCGGCCGAGCGCCGCTCAGCCGCGCCATCCGCTCGCTACTCCGGGCGGATCCCCGTGCTGGACAGCCTCAGCCGGAGTTCCCGCTCCTGGTCGCCCGCCACCGCACCCTGCTCCCGCACCTCGAAGGCGTGGGCCAGGACGTCCGCCATCTGTTGCACCTGGCGGGGGCCGCCCTGGAGGTCGGCGGTGACGGGGGCCGTCAGGGAGGCGGGGCGGGGCCTTTCGCGGGGGTCGGCCACCTCGAAGACGGAGGTCCACACCGTGGGCCGCCCCTCCGCCGCGTCCTGCGGAAGGTTCGTGGTCGCCTCGTCGGACTCGTAGCACGAGCGCAGCACACCGAAGACGGCCTCGGCGTCGTAGCGCGAGATTCCGCTCACCGCCACCAGCACCTGCGAGGCGGACCGAGGCTGTTCCGGACCGGCCATCGTGGACATGGGGCCACCTTTCCGTTCGGTCTCTTCCAGCTGTTCCGGTTCTTACGGTTCCGGCGAACGCCGGAACTCTTCGGGTACCCACCGTCCCCGGCCCATCACCTCATGAGCGATCCCTTGATTCGGAACTCCGGGGCGGACGGGGTGAAGACGACGGCCTTCCGGAACCGGGACGGACAGCGGGTCCCTGGAGATCCTCAACACCGGTGAGGGCGCGGTGCGGACGGATTACGCGCTGCGCGGAGCCGACGCCGACGCTGGCGCCGGGGATGCGCGGGGCGCGGTCCACCGGACGGATGACACCCATGCGCTCAGCCGGGTCTGGCCGGCGCGGGTGCGCGACGGACGGCTGGCGGTCGCGCTGCCGGGGCGTTCGCTGACGACGGTGGTGCTGCGGTAGTCGACCCGCCGACGCCCCCTGCCAACGGGTGGCAGGGGGCGTCGGCTCCGTGGCCCAGGTCCTCGCCGGTCCTCGGTTCGTCAGTCCTCGAACGCGACGATCATCTTGCCGGTGTTCTCCCCACGGAGCATGCCGAGGAAGGCGTCCACCCCGTTCTCCACACCCTTGATGACGGTCTCGCGGTAGTGCAGCTTGCCCTCGCGGATCCAGCCGCCGACCTCCTCGAAGAACTGCCCCTGCAGCGCCTGGTGGTCCCCGACCAGCATGCCCTGCATCCGCAGCCGCTTGCCGATGACCATCGCGAGGTTGCGCGGGGCGGCGGGCGGCTCGGTGACGTTGTACTGCGAGATCATGCCGCAGACGGTGATCCGGCCGTGCACCTTGAGGCGGCCGATGGCGGCCTCAAGGTGCTCACCGCCGACGTTGTCGAAGTAGACGTCGATCCCGTCGGGCGCGGCCTCCTTGAGCTGCTCGGCGACCGGGCCCTTCTTGTAGTTGAAGGCCGCGTCGAAGCCGTACTCGTCGAGCAGCACCCGGACCTTCTCGTCCGAACCGGCGCTGCCGATCACCCGCGAGGCGCCCTTGAGCTTGGCGATCTGGCCGACCTCGCTGCCGACCGCGCCCGCCGCGCCCGAGACGAAGACCGCGTCGCCCTCCTTGAAGGACGCGACCTCCAGCAGCCCCGCGTACGCGGTGAGGCCGGGCATGCCGAGCACGCCGAGGTAGGCGGGGAGGGGGGCGACCTCGGGGTCGACCTTGACGGCGCTCTTGGCGCTCACCGTCGCGTACTCACGCCAGCCGCCGAAGTGCAGCACGTGGTCGCCGACGGAGAGCCCCTCCGCGTTGGAGGCGATGACCTTGCCGACCGCGCCGCCGTCCATCGGCTGGTCGAGCTGGAACGGCGGCGTGTACGACTTCACGTCGTTCATGCGCCCGCGCATATACGGGTCCACCGACATGTAGAGATTGCGGACCAGCGCCTGCCCGGGGCCCGGCTCGGAGATCGAGGCCTCGCGCAGCGCGAAGTCCTCCGGCTTCGGCCACCCCTGGGGGCGGGCAACCAGGTGCCATTCACGGCCGGTGGTGGGGATGACGGACATGGAAGGTGCCTCTCATACGCTTCAGCAGATGAAACAATCATGCTGCTGGATATTTTACGTTGTCAAGTAAATGGGTACTCTGGTTGCCATGACGTCCCGCATCGACCCGCTGACCCTCGAGGTCGTCGAGCTCATCGGCACCATCGTGGCCCGGTATCACGAGGAATACGAGGAGGCCGCGGCCAAGCACTCCCTGACCGGAGCACAGGCCCGGGTGCTGGGCCTGCTGTCCGGCGGCCCGACGCCGATGCGCCGGCTCGCCCAGCAGCTCAAGTGCGAGCCGTCGAACGTCACCGGGATCGTGGACCGCCTGGAGTCGCGCGGCTTCGCCGAGCGCCGCCTCGACCCCGCCGACCGACGGGTCAAGCTGGCCGCCGCCACCGACGCGGGCCGGGAGACCGCCGAGCGGCTCCGGGGCTCGCTCGACTTCGCGCGCGAACCGCTGGCGGAGCTCTCGGACGAGGAGCGTACGGTGCTGCGCGATCTGCTCAAGCGGATGCTGGGCGTCACGCCGTAGCGAAGACGGAGCCGTAGCGCGCCGGGACGCCCGGCTAGGTGCACCACCACAGGAAGCGATTGCAGGTCTCCGAGGGCGACGGGGTCGGCGTCGGTGCGACGGTCGCCGGGGCGGTGGGCCCCGGATGCGACGGCGTGGTGGGCCGCTGGGTCGTACCGGGGCCGCCCGGGGCCGAGGAGGTGGCGTCCGACGGGTCCGAGGACGAGCCTCCGTCCGGATCGGGCGAGGTGTCGTCCTTCCCGTCCTTGGACTTCCCGTCGTCCTTGCCCTTGCCCTTGGACGCGTCGTCCAATGCCTGGCCGCTGTCCGACGCCGAGGGGAGCTCACTCGGGCCGGTCGTGTCCTGGGTGACCGGCTCGTCGGAGTCCGACACCCCGCCACTGCGGTCGGCCACCGGCTCCTGCCGACTGGGCGACGGGGAGGACTCCCGCCAGTGCCCCTCGGTGGCCAGCTCGGCCACGAACACCGCGGCCAGCACCGGGCCGAGCACCGCCGCCATGATCGTCACCCGGCGGCCACGCCCCCGGCGGGCCCGACGGGCGCGGCTGCCGAAGAGGCGGGGCTTGGGCTTCCGGCGCGAGGCACGGGTGGCCCCGGAGGCGGCGGACGCCTGCGCCGCACGCCGCTCCGCGCGCCCGCCCGTACGTCCGTCCTCGGGCTCGTCCGTACGTCGATCCGTACGTCGATCCGTATGCCGGTCCGCGTGCTCGTCCGTACGCCGATCGGCACGTCCGCCCGTACGCCGGTCCGCACGCCGGTCGGCTCTCCGCTCCGCACGGGGCGCGGGCGTGTCGGCCCCGCCCTCGTGCGCGGTGTCCGATGCGGCGGAGGGCAGGCCGAGATCCCCGGCGGGCGTCCCGCAACCGGGGCAGGAGACGGCACCGTTGAGATGGCGGCGGCAGGGAGAGCAGTAATCCATTTCGCCGGGCAGGTTATGTGACCAACGGGTAGGTCAGCAGGACGCGGGGTGTGAGGATCCTGTGCAAAGAACCGTACGAAAGCCCTCGTCAGGCCCTGTCCCACCGGCGGCCGGTGCCCGCCCGGCCCCGCTCAGCCGGCGAAGGCGGGCTGCGCCAGACCCTGCCCCGCACCCTCGATGACCAGCAGCGACCCGGCGAGCGGCGGCGCTCCGGCGCCCAGTCCGACCCGTGCCGAGGTCAGATACAGATCGGTGAGGTCCGCACCGCCGAAGGCACACGCGGTGGGGCGCGGGAAGGGAAGCTCCACCACCCGATCGAGTGTCCCGTCGGGGGCGTAGCGACGGATCGCGGCGCCGTCCCACAGGGCGACCCACACCGCGCCGTCGGCGTCCACGCACAGCCCGTCCGGGAAGCCCGCACCCTTCTCGACCTCGGCGAACGGCCTCCGGCTCGCGACCACCGGACCATCGGCGTCGTCCACGTCGAAGACGTCGATACGGCGGGTGGGGGTGTCGGTGTAGTACATGAGGCGGCCGTCCGGGCTCCAGCCGATGCCGTTGCTGACCGTCACCCCCGGCAGGAACTCCGCAGGGGAGCCGTCGGCCCCGATCCGGGAGAGCGTGCCGCCGCCGGCCGTCTCGTCGTAGCGCATGGTGCCCGCCCAGAGCGCGCCGTCCGGCGCCACCGCGGCGTCGTTGCCACGGCGGCCGGGGACCGCCTCGCGCAGCAGCCAGTCGAAGCCGCCGTCGGCCCCGTACATCCCGATGCCGTCACGGAGGTTGACCACCAGACCGCCGCCCGCGCGGGGCTTGGCCGCGCCGACGTGCTGCTCGGTGGCCAGGGTGGTGCGGCGGCCGGTGGCGGGGTCGTAGGTGTGGACGCGGGAGGAGAGGATGTCCACCCAGATCAGCCGCCGGGCGGCGGCGTCCCAGGTGGGTCCCTCACCGAGCACGGCGCTCGCGCGCACCGCGATCTCGAGCGACGGCCGTGTGCTCATATGTCCCGCCTCCGATGTCCCAGCCGCACCGACAGCTCTCCCGCGCCCTTGGCCGCCAGCTCCGCCAGCTCGGCCTGGCGCTCCTCGCTCCAGCGGATCGTCGGCACCGAGATCGACAGCGCCGCGACCACCTTGCCCGTGGAGTCCCGTACGGGAGCCGCCACGCAGCTCACATCGGGGTTGGACTCCCGCTGTTCGACCGCGATGCCGCGCTCGCGCACGGTGACGAGATGGCGGCGCAGTTCGATGGGGGAGGTGATGCTGTTGTCCGTCATCGCGGCCAGCGGCTGCTCGTTCGACAGCCGCGCGTCCAGGGCGTCGTCCGGCAGGGAGGCGAGCAGCATCTTGCCGACCGAGGTGCAGTGGGCGGGCAGCCGGCGGCCGGCGGCGGAGACCATGCGGACGGCGTGGGTGGAGTCGACCTTGGCGATATAGATGACGTCCATGCCCTCGAGAATCGCGACATGCACGGTCTCGTCGCAGGTCTCCGCGACGCTCCGGGCCACCTGCCGGCCCTCGGCGGCCAGGTCGAGCTGCTCGGCGTAGCGGCTGGCGAGCTGATACGGCCGCACCCCGAGCCGATAGCGGCCGGGCTGGTCGGGTACCTGGACCAGATAGGAACGGGCGGCCAGGGTGGTCACCAGCTCATGGACGGTCGTACGGGGCAGGCCGAGCCGACGGGTGATCTCGGGTGCGGAGAGGGTGCCGTCTCCGTCCAGGAAGAGCTCGAGTATGTCCAGAGCCCGTGTCACCGCGGGCACCAGGCGTCCCATAGTGCTCGCCCTCCCCTTCTGGTCAGATGGCAAGCGTTCGAGATTCCGGCCGGTGGCCGGTATCGCGAACACAGGTTATGCACAGGGGACTTCCCCCGGCAATGGTCCGGCAAAGTGGGAGCCATGGATTCCGCACCCGGCTCGTTCCCCCGGCCCGACTCGTTCCCCACCCCCTTCCCCTTCGTCCTCGTGCTGCTGCGGCGGATGGCCGACCATCAGCCGGGGCTGGTCGAGGACGCGCTGCGCGAGCTGGGCTTCGGGCGTGCGGTGATGCGCGAGGCCAACCGCCGCTGGCAGGCCATGCAGCGCTCGCCCCGGCGGCGCTCGGCGGTGGCCCGCTACCGCTCCGTGCTGGGGGCGCCCGAGTCCACCTCCACCCGCCGGATCGGCGATCTGACCTGCGAGGCGCTGAGCTGGTCCGTGCCGCTCTGGCCGGATCTGCGGTTCGAGGTGCTCACCGCGCCGAACGGGGCGGTGTGGAACGAGTGGCTGGTGCGCGCTCCGGGCGCGCCCGGGCCGCGGCTGCGTACGGCCGCCGACCTCGTGCCCTGGTCCTGCACGGTGGACGAGGTGGCGCGTGCCTTCGCGCCCGCGCGGCCCATGGAGGGCTCGGCGCCCACCCGCTGGCGGCTGGCCTTCGACGCACCGGAGGCGGAGAACGGTGAACTCCGCCACTACGTGGCGGAGTTCACCTGGGGTCTGCTGCAGCGTTTGGAGAACGTCAGGCCAGCTTCGCCGACAGCGTGATCTCCGTACCGGCGAGCGCCTGGCTCACCGGGCAGTTCTTCTTGGCGTCCTCGGCCGCCGCGGTGAACGCGGCCTCGTCCAGGCCGTCCACCGTGCCCTCGACGGTGAGGTGGATGCCGGTGATCCCGGTGCCGGGCTGGAAGGTGACGTCGGCCTGGGTGGTGAGCTGGGTGGGCGGGTTGCCCGCCTGGGTGAGGCCGTGCGAGAGCGCCATCGAGAAGCAGCTCGAGTGGGCCGCCGCGATCAGCTCCTCGGGGCTGGTCTTGCCGTTGGCCTGCTCGGCGCGGGACGGCCAGGAGACCGGCTGCTCGCCGATGCCGGAGGAGTCGAAGGTGACGGTCCCCTGTCCCTGGGCCAGATTGCCCTGCCAGACGGTGTGCGCGGTACGCGTCGTAGCCATGCTCGCTGTTCCCTGCTTCCTGTCGGTGACGTCCACCCGTCGGTGGTGGAGCGCCGGACGAGACGTATGCGTAATGCGTATGGGTGATGCGTGATGCGTATGCGTATTCCGAGACGTCCACGTGGACCGAGACGTCTACGCGGACGGTCGGAGGTGATCACCCGGCGGGGGTGCCACCGCTTCCGGTCGCCCCCTGCCCGGAGATCGACTCCGAGCCTACGTTCCAGGCGACCACGGCCGGGCGACCATGCTCAGTTCCGAGTCGACTCACGGTCGCGGTGTCCAGCCGGAAGAGCGCGCCGGCGGACGGGGGCAGGCCCAGCCGGCGGGCGGTGAGCACCCGCAGGACGTGGGCGTGTGCCACCAGCACCACATCGGCGCCGTCCGCCGCCTCCAGCTCGGCGGCGATCCGGGCGAGCACCCGGTCCACACGGGCTCCGATCCGCTCGGGCGACTCCCCCGGGTGGTCCGGGCCGCCCGGCGGGACGCCGTCGGTCCACAGGTTCCAGTCGGGGCGGGTGCGGTGGATCTCGGTGGTGGTGATGCCCTCGTAGCCGCCGTAGTCCCATTCGTGCAGATCGGGCTCGACCGTGAGGTCCTCCAGCCCGGCGAGCCGGGCAGTGCGCATGGCCCGGGCCATCGGGCTGACCAGGGTCAGCCCGATCTTCCGCGCGGCGAGCGGCGGGCGCAGGGCGCGGGCCTGCTCCTCACCGCGCGGTGTCAGGGGCACATCGGTCCAGCTTGTGTGCTTGCGCGACCGGCTCCAGTCGGTTTCACCGTGCCGGATCAGCACCAGCTCAGCCACGGTTGCCGGACGCCTTCTCGTCGCCGGCGGCGGCCTGCTCCTTCTCCTCGTCGATGGCCCGCTTCTCGTTCGACGCGGCGGCGATGGAGGCCCGCACGCTGTCCATGTCGAGGCCGCGGGCCTGGCCGATGAGGTCCTCCAGGGCCGGCTCGGGGAGGGCGCCGGGCTGGGCGAAGACCGCGATGTTCTCCCGCACGATCATCAGCGTGGGGATGGACTGGATGTCGAAGGCGGCGGCCAGCTCGGGCTGGGCCTCGGTGTCGACCTTGGCGAACAGCAGATCCTGATGGCGCTCGGCGGCCTTCTCGTAGATGGGCGCGAACATCCGGCACGGCCCGCACCAGGAGGCCCAGAAATCGATCAGAACGAATTCGCTCCCGGACACGATCTCGTCGAAGTTGTCCTTGGTGAGTTCGACGGTGCTAGTGCTCATGCCTGCGTTACCCGCTTCCGTACGTCGGCAGATGCCACATGCACGGTAACCCCGCCACCGCCCGCCGTTATTCCGGGGCCGTGGCGCCTTACGGCTGCTCCACGGGTCAGGCCGTCCGGAAGCGTATGCCCAGGTCGGCGGGGGTGAAACGGCGTACGACCCTGGTGGACAGCCCGCGATCGGTGCCCCGGAAGACCCAGAAGCCACCCGTCCGGCCGTGGCCGTAGCCGGGCGCGGCGGCGATCACATCGTCGTGTCCGTCCCCGTCGACGTCGAGGAGTGGGGGCTGGGGGGCGAAGGCGTCGAAGCCGTAGGGAGTGTGCCGGCCGGGCACCCCCGGGGTGTCGAGGTCCAGGGTCTGCTCCCCGCCGTTCCCCTCGTGCGCGCTCGCGGCCGGGTCGTACTCGCCGCCGTGCCCACGCCGTGAACCGGGCAGCAGGGTGAGCCGACCGTTGCCGTAGTTCTTCTCCGGGGTGGCCACCACCAGGTCGGGACGGCCGTCACCGGTGATGTCGCCGACGGCCGGGGAGCCGCCGAAACCATCGCCGCGGCATGCGTCGCCGGGCAGGCCCGGCCCGGACGGGTCGACCGTGAGATCCGGACGCCCCCGGCCCAGACCGGACCTCGCGCCGTGGACGACGGTCAGCCGCCCGGAGCCGCGGTGCCGCCCGGGGCCGAGGGTGCCCTGGCCGGGCGCGAGCAGATCGTCGATCCCGTCGTGGTCGGCGTCCCCGGCCGCGGGCTCGCGCGGGCCGTCCTCCGTGCCGAGGGCGTGGGCCAGGCGCGCCTCGGGCCGCTTGTCCCGGACCAGGCCCTTGGGGCCGCCGCGGTAGTGGGCGACGGGGGTGTCGAGGGGGGTGGTGTCGTCGGCTTCCGGGTGATTCGGCTGGTCGGGCTGATCGGGCTCGTCCGGCTGGTCGGACTTGTCCGGCTGATCCGCCCGTTCCGGCTGAACCGCGTCGTAGCGGTAGGTCAGCACCACATCGGTGCGACGGTCGCCGTCGAAGTCCCCGGCGGTGGCGGTGGCAGGTGCGGGCGCGGGCGCCGCGCGGTGGGACCGGCCGGTGGGGAGCGGGGTGGTACGGGCGGGGCCCGCCTTGGTGCCGAACGGCCCGTACAGCACCCGTACCGCACCCCGGCCGTCGGCCGCCGAGGCCAGCAGGTCGGCCGCGCCGTCCCCGTCGAAGTCCCCCACGGCCAGCGCCAGAAATCCGGCCGCGCCACCCCGGAGGGGGCGCGGCGCGGCCAGCCCGCGGGGGCCGCCGCGCAATATCACCGTCTCCCCCGTCCGCTCGCCCCGCGGCGAACTCCCGTGCCGGAAGCGCGCCGTCACCAGGTCGGTGAAACCGTCGCCGTCGAGATCGGTGCGCAGCAGGGGCCCGACGTAGTCGTCCTCGGCGCCGTCGACGACGAGGCGGTGCCGCGGGTCGAGGCCGTGCGCCGAGCCGTAGACCACCGCCAGCCGGGCGGGCAGCGGCCCCCGGGAGGCGCTGGCGGGGCGGATGGCGGTGGCGAAGTCGTCGTAACCGTCGCCGTTGAAGTCCCCGAGCGAGACACCGGCCGTCCCCTTCGTGGCGCCCTCCACCGGCTTCGGGCCCCCGTGGCCGCCCTCGCTGCACCCGGCGAGCAGCAGCACGGACACGGTCACGGCGGCGACGGGGACGGGAACGGACGAACGCACGGCGGCACCTCGCGAGGCGGATCGAGCGGTCACGGACAAGAGACACGGACAACGGGCACGGACAACGGGCACAGCTACGGACACGAACGCGGATGCGAACGAAGGCTCCACCGCTCAAGGACTCCAGGAAGCACGATCGGGTTGCCTCACGGACGTCCCCGCCGACGCCCCGCCGATGCCCCCGCGGAATGCGCGCGACACCGGGCGCCGAGGTTGCGATCATGGCGAGAAAACCTCCCCGGACGAGGAAGGGCGATGCCCGATGCCGGCCATACCCGCCGACCCGACAGTGCTGCACCCGATGCCCGAGCAGCCACGGGTGGTGCTGCTGAAGCCGCTGATCACCTCGCCGCTGATCGAGGCCGGGGAGTTCTCGTACTACGACGACCCGGATGACCCCACCGCGTTCGAAACCCGTAATGTGCTGTACCACTACGGGCCCGAGCGGCTGGTCATCGGGAAGTTCTGCGCGCTGGGCGAAGGGGTGCGGTTCATCATGAACGGCGCCAACCACCGCATGGACGGCCCCTCCACCTTCCCCTTCCCCATCATGGGCGGTTCGTGGGCCGACCACTTCGACCTGATCACCGGGCTGCCGGGCCGGGGCGACACCGTGGTCGGCCACGACGTCTGGTTCGGATACCGGACGATGGTGATGCCCGGCGTCCGCATCGGCCACGGCGCGGTCATCGCCTCCGGTTCCGTGGTGGTGGACGACGTCCCCGACTACGGCATCGTCGGCGGCAATCCGGCCAAGCTCATCCGCCGCCGCTACGACGACGAGGACATCGCCCGGCTGCTGGCCCTGGCCTGGTGGGACTGGCCGATCGAGCACCTGACCGCCCATGTCCGCACGATCATGTCCGGAAGCGTGGACGAGCTGGCGGCGGCGGCCCCGCGCTGACCCCTGTCCGGCGGAGGGGCCTGCTCTACGGTCTCGGCCGCAGAGCAGGCCCCCTTCTCTCAGCGCTCGAGACTCATGTACAGACGGGTGCCCCGGGGCTGGTAGCCGACGCGTTCGTACACGCGGCGGGAGCCCTCACCCGAGTACTCCAGCCATACCGACTGGGCTCCTCGGGCGAACATCGTCTCGGTCAGCGCGGCGGTGACCACGGCGGCGATGCCCCGGCCGCGGAAGGCGGGCCGGGTGCCCACGCCCGCCAGTTCCGCGGTGCCCACGGCGGGTGCCGAGCAGGTGGCCCCGCCGGCGCAGCCCCCGTCGGGTGCCCGGACGAACCGGACCGCTCCCCCGTCCTCCTGGATGCGACGCAGCCGGGCCGCCCCCTCCAGGGAGGAGGCGAACTCACCGACGAACGCCTCGGACAGCGCGGCGTCGATCGCCCGGTAGTCCTCGTCCGTGGACGGGACCGCCACCGGGACCGCCGCCGAGGCCGCCACCGGGCCGGCCTCCGTGTCCGGGGGAAGGGTGAGCGTGTCCGGGGTGCACACCAGATACGCGTGCACCGCCTCCACACTGAACCCCGCTTCCCGCAGCGCGGGCTCCACGGCGGGCGCGGCGTCCGGCGCGAACTCGAGCCTGGGCTTGAGCTCGCGTACCCGGAACGCCTCGACCAGCTCCTTGATGTCCCGGGCGGTGGGCCGGGTGCCCGGGAGAGGGGTCGCGTAGTTGATGTACGGGCTGGTGGTGCCGGGATCGAACCCCGCCACAAAGCCTGCGGTTTCGACAAGCACTGGGCGGCGGCGGAGGTTGGCTACGGCAAAGCTCTGGACGTCGGTGCCCATGGTGATGTGACCTCACGAAGAAGCGCGACGGAAGGCGCCGCGAAAGGAATGGCGTGCGGATACGTGGGGCCGCCGTGAGGAGACGCGTGTGGCACCGATCATTCAGTGCCGACGGCGGCCGCTGGGGGACGCCGAGTCCATGGGCTTCAGTCCTTTGGCAGATAGCAGGCAGGAAGAATTGCCACCCGGAACGTATCGCACGGCGTGACCGAGTGACAGTTCGTTTTCGCCGGGCGGCGCATGAGAGAGGCGGCGCCCCCTCGCTCGCGAGCGCCGCCGCCGCCGCCTGATGCGGTATCAGGTGCCCGGTGTCTCACCGACCTTGTCCACGACTCCGGCGCCGAGCACGGCCACCTCGTCCGAGCCCAGGTAGTTGAGAGACTTCTTGTCGAAGACCCATGTGTCGCGGTCGTCACGGTCCTTGAAGCTCAGGCCGATGCCCGGACGGCCGGCGAAGTCCTTGGCGTTCCGGACCACCGAGACGCCCGGGATCTTCGCCGCGGCGCGATAGAGCGCGGCGTTCAGCTCGGGAAGGAGCTTCGCGTCGGCGAGCATCTCGCCGATCCTCTCCAGCGCCTGGCCCCGGTTGATCGAGCCGTCGTCCTTCGTGTCGGCGTAGATCTTCTTCAGCAGCGCGTCGGGGTCGGTGGGCAGTGCCTCCAGCTCGCGGTACGTGGTGACGTTCGGGTCGGAGTACAGCGTCAGGTCCTCCGGGGTGCCCTTGGGGACGTCATGCCCCGGGAGGGCCGGGCCCGACAGCCTGGTGATCCGGGCCAGCCCGGGGCGCTTGCCGTTGACGGCGGTCCAGTTCGCGCGGCGGAAGGTCTGGGTGCCGCTGTTCTGGACGTCCTCGACCTTCTCGGAGCCCTGGGTGCTGATGTAGACGTACTGGTCGTCGCGTACGGTCACGGCCTTCTTCTCGGCGGCGACCGTGGCGATGCGGTTCAGGAGGTCGACCGCCTCCTGGTCGGTCGGAGGAGTGTCGGATCCGGCCATGCCGAGGACGGCCACGGCGGCGACCGCGGCGGCTGTGGCAAGGGGTACGGCGATCAGGGCGAACCGGCGACGGCGGGCGGGCTCTCGCGGCCCGGGCGCCGTCCCGGTCTCCTGGGTGGCGGATACGTCCGAGGTGGCGGTTACGTCCTGGGCGAGCTCTCGCATCAGATGCTCCTGCAGCAGGTCATGGCGGTCATTCGGCAGGACCGGCTCACCCGGGCTCGGCAGCAGCCTGGCCAGTGCTTCGCGCTCTTCGGGGCTCATCGGTGCTTCTCCTGTGTCGACCGGGCCGCTTCGGGGCGGCCACCCGGTACCTGTCCGGTGCGAGGAGCGAGTCTCGGCGTTTCTGGGCTGGGTGGAACATCCGGTGGTCCGGGGGCACATGGCGCTCCCGGGCTCTCGGAAGGCCGTCCGGTAAACGGCACTCCTCGGCCCTCGGGGGGTGGCCGCCCGCCGGACGTACGCCGTTGGCCCGGCGCGCGCCCGCCGGACGTACGCCGGGCCAACTCCGCCTCCGCCAAGCGCCGCAGGCGCTGCCTGGCCCGGGCGAGCCGCGACCGTACGGTGCTGGCCGGTACGCCCAGGGCCTCGCCCGCCGCCGCGTAACTCAGCCCCGACCAGACGCACAGGGCGAACACCTCGCGCTCGGATCTGCGGAGCCGGCCCAGCGCGGTGCGGGCGGCGGCGAGCCGTTCGGCGTCCTCCATACGGCCGACGAGTTCGTCCGCGAAGTCGGGCACGGTGTCGTGGTCCGCCGGGCGGTCCGGGAGCCGGGCGAGTGCGGCGCTGTGACGGCGAGCGGTGCGGCGGGTGTTGCGCAGGACGTTGGTGGCGATGCCGTAGAGCCAGGGCCGCAGGCCCTCGCCGTCGAGGCTCCCGGCCTCTCCTTCGAATCCTTCGAAGGGCGCGGCATCGGGTCTCAGCTTCTCCCGCAGCCGCCACGCCTCCAGGAAGGTCAGGGACACCACGTCCTCCGCGGCGCCCCGGTCTCCAGTCAGCCGGGCGGCATGGCTGTACACGGCCCGCGCATGCGCACCGAACAGCTCGGCGAAGGCCGCCTGATCACCGGCCCGTATCCGGTCACGTAGGGAAAGTTCCACAACCAGCCCTGTCCACTCGGCGCCCCTCGTCCCTGTGGCGCCGCGCACACCCACACACGAGCCGCATCACCCACGGACCGGGCAATCCCCGTCGCCGCACCGCCGGCCGGGCCGTTCCCGCGCCCGGCCATGCGATGGCGCCGACGGACCAGGACGAGCGGCGCCTCCGCGCCTACTGGGCCCCGCACCGCATCGCCGGCCTGAACACTCCGCTCGAGGACACGAGCCGCACGGCGGCGCCGGGTGGGGTGAACGGTCAGGAGCCAGCCGCGCGGCCTTTTCGCCGGCCCGGGCCCCGGCGCCCCTGGCCTTCCCCATTCCTCCGCGCAGAGGATTGACGCGGGCACGCCACGACTCTACCTTCTCGACAGGTCTCGTCGTTCACAAAGAAACATGCCCTTCATGTATGTGGACGCGCGCCTACTCCCACCCCCCACGGGAAGGCATTCCCATGCGCATCCGTACGCTGCTCGCCTCGCTGGCGACCGTGACCGCCGTCATCGGTGGCCTGGCCCTCGCGATGCCCGCCGGCGCCACCACCGCGGCCACCCCCTTCGCCGACCCGTCGAAGGCGCCGGGCGGCAACTTCGACCTGTCGGTGTGGCAACTCCAGGAACCGGTCGGCTCCCCCGGCAAGCCGACGACCATCCCCTCGTCCCGGCTTCAGGGCTCGAACGGATTCCAGGACGACTACTTCTACACCGACAAGCGCGACGGGGCGATGACGTTCTGGGCGCCGGAGAAGGGCGTCACCACACCGAACTCCAACTACGCCCGCTCCGAGCTGCGCGAGATGAACCGCAACGGCGGCGCCGCGGACTGGTCCCTGAGCGGCTCCCACACGTTGCAGGCGACGCTGCGCGTGGTGTCGGTGACGAAGAACGTCTGCGTCGGGCAGATCCACCTCGGCTCGGGCGGGTCCTCCACGAAGCCGCTGGTGGAGCTGTACTACCGCGCCAACGGCGACATCGTCCTCGGAACGGAGAACTCGCCCGAGGGCGGCCAGACGCTGCACAACGTGGCCAATGTGTCGGTCGGCAAGACGTGGAACTACACGATCGGCGTCTCCGGCGGCGACACCATCGACCTGACGGTCAACGGCAGCACGACGCACTACGACATCCCGTCGTCCTTCTTCCAGTACAAGCAGTACTTCAAGGCCGGCTCCTACAACCAGTCGTCCTCCGACAGCACCACGAACGGAGCGCGCGTCGGCTTCTACGGCCTGACCGTCTCCCACGGCTGAGCGCCTGAGACCCGGCGGTCAAGGGGGCCGCCGGGTCGTCGGATCGCCGGATCGCCGGGTCGTCGGATCGCCGGAGTCAGCCGCCCGGGAACCGAACCACCCAGCGCCGCTGCCAAGGGGTCTCGACGGCCCGGGGGTGATGGTGCGCGCGCGTCCAGGCCACCGCGTCCGCGGGCGACACCCCCGCCATGACGGCCAGGCAGGCGATGACGGTTCCGGTACGCCCGACGCCGCCTCCGCAGGCGACTTCGACGGGCGTGCCCGCCCGTGCCCGCTGGTGCAGCGCGCGGATCTGCCGCACGGCCAGGTCGCGGTCACGCGGCAGCAGGAAATCGGGCCACTCGATCCACGCGCGCTCCCACTCCAGCTCCCGGTCATGCCGTCGGCGCAGCCGGGTGGACCCGAGATAGAGACCGAAGCCGGGCAGCGGCCCGTCCGGTCGTGGGTGCCGCAGGCCCCGGCCACGGACCCAGGAGCCATCCGGGAGCCGAAGGGCACCCGGCAGTGGTGCGTCGCTCATCGGCCCCCGCTCCCGGTCCGAAGACCCACATCCCTCGAAGTGTCGAAGCGCCCGCGCAGGTCAGAGGGTGCCTTACCGGCGAAGCGGGGTTCCCGCCCCTGGTGCCCGGGGTGGAGCAGAGCGGATTCTTGCCCACGCGGTTCCCCGTTCATGTCGCCTCCGTGCCGTCGAGTTCGGGGAGCACTGAGCGGTCCTCGGTGGCTCGGTGGCTCGCTGTCGAGCGCGAGTGCGCAGCGGCGCTCCGACCGGGCGCTCCTCAAGGGAGGGAGCCGCCGGCACCCGGTCGGTGCGCGCGCATCAGACGGTCGCGGCCAGCCAGCCGATGGTTTCGGTGGTGTGCTTGCCATCGCTCTTGGCGGCGCCGGCGTACACCTCGTTCAGGCGGATGAGGAAGCCCGTGTTGGTGACGTCATGAATGCGGATGCCCGGCGTCTCTGGGCCGTTGAAGGTCTGGGTCAGCGGGAGGACGACGAC
Organism: Streptomyces violaceusniger Tu 4113; assembly: GCF_000147815.2. Taxonomy (NCBI): domain Bacteria; kingdom Bacillati; phylum Actinomycetota; class Actinomycetes; order Kitasatosporales; family Streptomycetaceae; genus Streptomyces; species Streptomyces violaceusniger. The sequence continues at coordinate 8,659,250 of NC_015957.1, forward strand.
GTTGGAACCCGCCGGAAACGGGGTGGGGAAGGTCACGCGCGTGAAGGTCGAGGTGTTACCGCCATTCGTCTCGACCGCGTTGTCCGAGTTCAGGTCGATCTTGCCGGTCTGGATGAAGCTCATCGTCAACTTCCTTCGTTGGCAGCCTGGTTGCTCGGCCGTCGTCGACGGCCGACAGGACACTCGTCATGAAATGGGCTTTGTATGCCGAAGTCCCACAAACGAGTGATCCCCTTTCAGACAGCGCGGCCGTGCGCATCTCAGTTGGCCTTGGAAGTTCGTTCGGATCACTGGGCGGACCAGAGGAAGATGCCGTGTCCCAGAACTGGGGCAGGTAGGCGGTATGGCAAGCGACAGCGTCCGAGCCGGGGCGGCCCGGCGAGGCTGCCGGGGCCACCGTGGTGGTCATCAGAGGGTGTCGAGATCCGCTCGGCTCGCGGCGAATCGCGCTGCGGCGTCCCCGAGAGGGCCTGGCAGAGCGACCGGGAGCGGCCCGGACCGCCCGCCGAGCTCCGAAGGGTCGTCCGTAGTCGGCGTGACGGCCGCTGCCGTCCACTGAAGCGTAGGCGCCCTCCCCGAACGTCACCTCCCAATGGCGTATCCCCGCGTGCTGTGCACACGATGGTGGGGCAGGGCCACCGTTCAGCCCTGCCTTCGGCACCCTCTACAGCCAGGAGGGGCAGGCAATGCTTCGTTTTGCCCCGCACTATCACTATTGCTGCTGGAAGCGTTCCTGACTCGGTGAATCACTTCAGGTAGGTGAATCATGGGTACCCGAATAGGAAAGACCAACACGTTCGCCGCACTCGTCGCGGCGCTGGTGACTGTCCTGGTGGTCTCCCTCAGCACGAGTTCTGGAGCATGGGGCGAGAGTCGCGGGCATGGCACCGCGACAGCGCAATCGCCGTCGCCTTACCCGCAGGCGAAACCGCCCCCCGGCTTTCAGTCGAAGTACGCGAACGTAAACGGCTTCCGCATGCATTACCTGCGAGGCGGCAAAGGTTCACCGGTCGTGCTGATCCACGGATTCCCCCAGTCGTGGGCCGAGTGGCGGGACCAGATGGGACCGCTCTCCAAGAACCACACCGTGATCGCCGTCGACCTCCGTGGCGCCGGCAACTCCGAAGTCACCAAGAGCGGTTACCAGAAGGCGCAGATGGCCAGGGACGTGCATGAGCTGCTGAAGCGGCTGAAACTGAACGACGGCGTCCAGGTCGTCGGGCACGACGTGGGTCTGTGGGTCAGTTACGCCTACGCGGCCCAGTGGCCGTCGGAGGTGCGCCGCATGGCCGTGATGGAAGCTCCCATCCCGGACGACAGCCTGTACCGCTTCCCGGCTCTGTCGGCCAACCCGAAGACCCCGTCGATGTGGCACTTCGGCCTGTTCCAGTTGCCGCTCGCCGAGCAGCTCATCTCCGGTCATGAGCGCGTCTTCGTCCACGGCTTCATCGGGGAGCTTCTGGTCAACAAGTCCGCGTTCACGCCGTCCGACTACGACTTCTACGCCCACTACCTGAAGGAGCCGGGCCGCACGCTGGCCTGGATGCGCATGTACCGCCAGCTCCGCGAAGACGTCCGGCAGAACAAGAAGTTCCTGGCCGAAGGCAAACTGAGGATGCCCATCCTGGCGAGCGGCGGCCAGGCGTCGTTCGGTGGCAAAATCGCCGACCAATGGCGTGACTACGCCCTGAACGTCCACGGCCGGGTCCTGAAGGGTTCGGGTCACTGGGTGACCGAGGAGAAGCCGCGGGAAGTGACGGCCATGCTGCAGTCCTTCCTGCGGAAGTAGGTTCCACAGCGACATCGCCGTCTGCTTCGCCCACGGCGCACAGCAGTCAGGTGACACCTGGGCCATTGGTGGCGCGTCCCCGCGCCCCGCGTCCACTACGCGTCCCACCGGATCTTCGTCTGAACGGATGAACGGGAGCCACCGCGTCGGCGCGGCGACTCCCGTATCTGCGTCTGCGCAGGTCAGGATGGGTCTGCCCGCCTAGTGCCCTGGTGGGGCGGGTGGGACTCGAACCTAAACCGGTGACCCATCTAACCTGCGGTTTTGCCGGAGAACCGGACATCTCCATCCGATTCGATCCTTGCCGCGTCTGCCTCGATCCGGCTCGATCCGGCGCGGTGAGGCAATTGCCTCACCGGAGCCGAGGAGGTAGCCGAGCACGGGGTCGACCAGCTTGGAGGCGTCGCCGAGTTCACACCATCACGCTGCTCCCACATTCTCGTGACGGTGGGACCGCTCAAGTCCGCGGCGCCGGACGGCACGCGGTGAAGCTCGACGCCAGGTCGCGCAAGATCGGTCACCGCAGCGGTCACCGTCTCCATAGCTGCCTCGGAAGGCAGCGATGTCGACTGCCCTGCCCGCCTGGAGATCCTGAGTGGCGCGGTGTACCGCGCGAAGCCACGCCTGCCCGGCCTGCCGTGCCTTGGCTACCGTCGTATGGGCGTCGCCGCTTTGCTGCGTGCTGTTCCAGCGCTTCTCCAACAAGACCGGTCCATACACTCCGGCAAGCGCTCCCAAGGCTGCCTCACCGAGGCCGCTGATCATGCTGAACACCGCCGTCGCATCAACCACAGCACTCAGTCTGCCTCGAAAGCACGTACCTTATAAGCCCGCAGCACAGCGACCACCCACCGTGACCTTCGAGGCGCGTGCCCATGGAATACGCGGCACCTCGATTTCTGTAAAACTCAGCGGTGGCGGCGCAGGAATGCCCTGAGCGGGGTGCCGAATACCGCCGCCTCACTTGAGCTGCCGTCCCTACGAGCGGTCCGTGCACACTCGAACCTGTGGCTGGCCGGGGAGATACTGGGCTCGCTCCTGCTGACTCAAACCCCGGTGCAGAGCGCGGCAAATCCTGTCCATCACTCTGGTCGGGCCGGGCACGGTCAGCTTCCACAACTGAATCGTCCCGTCTTCGCTGCCAGCGGCCAGCGTGTGTTGGTCGGGGCTCATGACCACTGAACTCACGGGAAGCTGACGCCCCCTCAGGGTGCTGCGGACGGTGAGCGTGGATACGTCCCACAGGCGCACCGTTCCATCGTCATGGCCGACGGCGAGGGTACGGCCGTCGAAGCTCAATGCGACCGACGTGGCATTGTCGGTGAGGGCGGCACGGCTCCTGCCGGTGGCCACGTCCCACAACCTGATGGTTCCAGAGGCATCAGCGGAGGCAAGCGTGTGCCCATCACCACTGAAAGCGAGTGCCGCTACGACGTCTGTATGCCCGGTGAGGACTGTACGGCTCTTGCCAGTGGTCACGTCCCACAGTCGTACGGTCGCACCGGTGTCGCCGGTGGCAAGGACGCGGCCGTCGGGACTGAGGGCCGTCGTGACAAAAGCGACAGACCGAGAGGGGCCGTGCACCGTCGTTCGGTGTATGTGGCCGGTCGTGTCCCAGACTTGTGCGGTGCGGCCGTCGTCGCTGGTCACGGTGGCTATCACGTGACCGTCCGGGGGCAGGCTCACCGATGTGGTCAGGCCGCCGAAGACGACGGTGCGGGTGCTGTGGGTCTGTCGGCTGACCGTATCCCAAGTGCTGATTCTTCCAGCGGCGTCGCCTGTTTCCAGTGCGCGGCCGTCTGTGGTGAAGACCATGGAGGTCGCGGTGTTCTCGGTCTTCTCCGTGACACGGGCCGCTCCACGCGAGGTGTCCCACAGGCGGACCGTGCGGTCGCTGCTGCCGGTGGCCAGCACGGTTCCGTCAGGGTTGAACGACAGAGAGGCCACACCTTCGGTGTGTCCAGTGAAGACGGCACGGCTTTCGCCGGTGGTCACGTCATACAGCCGCGCCGTGTTGTCGTCACTGCCCGTGGCCAGTAGGCGCCCGTCGGGGCTGAACTTCACAGCCCGTATCGGCCCCTTGTGATCGGTGAAGCGGGCGCGCGATGCGCCCGTCTCCGTGTCCGAAAGCTGCACCTCGCCCAGATCACTGCCGACTGCGAGCAGGTTGCCGTTCGGGCTGAAGGCCATCGATGTCAGGGCACCAGGGCTCGTGAACTTGATAGACCGGGTTGCACCGTTGGACAGGTCACGCACTCTGATCACGCTGTCGGCGCCGCCGACCGAGAGCAGGCTGCCATCTGGGCTGTAGGCAATCGCAGTTGTTCTGCTGGCGGAGACGGGCAAGGTGGTCTGGATGGCGCCGGTGGCGACGTCCCTCAACCTGACCCTGCCGTCGGAGTAGCCGACGGCCAGGGTCCGGTCATCGGGGCTGAAGGCCAGCTGTCCCGTCTCGACGTGGTCCGTTGCGGTCCAGGCTTTCCCGGTCACGAGGTTGCTCACGCGTAGGGTTTTGCTGGTGTCGCTGGCCGCCAGAAGCTGGCCGGCCACGCTGTAGGTGATCGTTTTCACTCCGCCGGCGGGGCTGCGCAAGGGTGTACGGGCCGCGCCTGTGCCCGCGTCCCATCGTTGAATCGTGCCGTCTGAGCTAGCGGCGGCCACGGTCCGGCCGTCGGGACTGAAGGCCACCGCCTCCACAGGACGAGCATGTCCGGTCAAGCGGTTTCGCAGCGGAAGGGCTGCCGCCGCGTAGAGACTCGAGGTGGCCTCTGCCGTGGGGCTGGCTTGGTACGCCTGGACGGCCAGGAGCGAGGCGAGATCGGGGTTGTAGCCCAGCAGAGAGGCTGACTGCGCGGCCAGCTGTCGGGACAGGGCGGCCTTCTGCGCAGCGACGGCTTGCTGTCGGCGGTGTTCACTGATCCGGGACTGGCTCCATGCGATCGAGCCCGCGGTCACGGCGATGACGAGCAGGACGGACAGCGCGGCGGTGAGCTGGCGTCGGTGGCGGGTCGTGCGGACAGCGGCGCGTTGTTCCCGCTCGCGAGCAGCTGTGCTGCTGGTGAGGAAGTCCCGTTCCAAGCAGGTCAGCTCCTTGACAGTGTCGAGGTCGCTGAAGGCTTCCTCGGCGGCGGCGAGCCGCACCCCGCGGTATAGGGCTCCGTGGTCGCGGTCGAGGGCATTCCACGCACACGCGGCTTCAGTGAGCTGACGGTGAAGGCGCAAGCGGGCGCGGGCGTCGTCGATCCATTGATGCAGCCTGGGCCAACCAGTGATGAGCGTCTCGTGGGCGAGATCGACGGTGCCATCAGCGAGGGTGAGTAGCCGGGCGGTAGCCAGGCGGTCCAGGACCAGGGCGATGTCGTCCTGGGAGGCGGCGCCGAGGTCGAGTTCGCTGCGGTCGACCGGGCGCCGGGTGTCCTGGGAGCCCTCGCCGGGGGCGATCAACCGCAGCAGGATCAGCCGGGCCAGCTCCGCGTGGCTGGGAGAGAGCCGGGTATAGACCTCGTCGGCGCTCTGCGCGATCGCACCGTGCACGCCGCCCGCCGCCTCGTACGCCTGCAAGGTCAGCGCCCTGCCGCGGCGCCGCCGCCAGGTCTCCTGTAGGGCATGCGAGAGCAGCGGCAGGCCACCTGGCGCGCCGTGCACTTCCTCCATCAGGCGAGCGGTCAGGTCGCGCTCGACGATCAGCCCGGCCGTCTGTGCGGGCCTGACAACGGCTTCGCGTAACTCGGCCGGACTCATGGGCCCCACCAGAAGGTTGGCCTCCCGCAAGGCGTCGGCGAGATCGCGGTACTCGGCGCAGCGTCCGTAGAAGTCGGCGCGTATGGCGATGACGACGCGCAACCTGCTGTCCGGGTGCTGGGCAGCGAGCAGGGCGTCGATGAAGGCGGCGCGCTCGTGCGGGTCGCGGCCGAGGGTGAAGACTTCCTCGAACTGGTCCACGACGAGGACGGTGTCGCCGACGGCGTCCTTCGGCCGCAACGCCTCGGCGTGAGTGCGCAGCGGGTGCCCGCCCGGGGTGAGGATGCGGATCGCCGCTAAGGATGTGCTCTCGGCTCGCAGCGCGGGAATCAGCCCGGCCCGCAGCAGCGACGACTTACCGCTTCCGGACGGGCCCACGACGGCTACGAAGCGCCGCCGTAGCACCAGTTCCTGCACATCGGCGACCAGTTGGTTCCGTCCGAAGAACCGCTCGTGATCGCCGGGCTCGAAACGTACCAGCCCTAGGTACGGCGACTCGGTGCCACCGTCCTCGCGGTCTCGGACCGCCGACTCCTCGGCGGTCTCGCGCCAGCGCCGCTCCCACTCCTGCGCATCGCCGTCACAGGCCCGGACATAGGCCAGGGCGAGGTCCAGGGACGGGAGTTGCTCACCGGCGGCGGCCTGGGAGAGCGCGGTCACCGAGTAATGGGCCCGGCGCGCCATCTCCCGGTATGTGAGACCGCCCGCCTTCTTCCGCAGCTTGCGCAGCTCATGAGCGAACCACTGCACCGGCCCCGCGCTCGGGTCCACCGGCCTCTCACGACGCCCCACCGGCCCGATTCCCCCTCATACCCCGGCAGCCCCGCTACGCAGAAGTCACCCGCGCCCCAACCACGCTAAAAGCCCGCCACATGCCTGGCAAGAACCGATCCAGCCCCTGCCGGAGGGGCGCGAACCGACACCGCCGTGATTGTTCACTGCGGCGGGAGGGGCCTGCTGAACAACGGTGCGGGCGGTGAACTCGATGACGCACAGCACGGACCGAGCCATAGCCGGCCTGGACGCATCCACCAACGGAGGAATCACGAATCAGGGGAACGAGTAATGCGTCTACGAAGCGCAATGCCGACTGCGCTAACGGCGGCGGCCATCGCGACTGCGGCCCTGTAGCTCTGTCCGTAGCTTCCTGTGCTGACCACACCACCCGTGATGAGACAGGGGAACACCTTGCGAAACCTCAAGATCGTATCCTTGGCGGCATCTGCCTTGCTGCTCGGAAGCGGCATGACCGCCGCGACGGCAGGACCGGCCGCAGCCTCGGACACACCCATCAGCGCAGCGCGAGCCTGCACGGAGGCCGCGCCGCGGTTCACCAGTTCGCCGGGTACCAGCAGCAGCGACCCCGCGTTCTGGCCCGCGAGGGGAACCTACGCAACCACCACCAGCAGGTGTAAAGACATCAACCTGAAGCTGGACGGGGCCCGCAGCGTGAGGACCTGCTTCAGGACAACGGGCTGTAACAGCTGGCGGTCACTGAGGGCCGGCAGCTGGGGGTTGGCCGCCAGTGACGTGGTTGACGGCACTCAGTTCTACTTGCAGTTCGCAGGAACGAGCCGCGCCACAGGCTTGATCGACTACTGAAGACCTGAGGCGCAATGAGGGGCAGGAGGCCACCTGATCACAGGCCGTTTCTTCAAACTCCCCTCAGCCGGGCAACGCTCGCACGCCTCCGTGCCTTTCGGGCACGGAGGCGTGCGAGCGTTTGCCCTCACCCTTACGGCCTTCGTCCTGATCAGTGCACGTGATCAGACGATCTCGCGCCGCTCAGGCAGCGTGAACCTTCTCGGCTGGCAGGGAGTGGCGGGAGTACGGCCCGTTGGAGACGGCACGACCTCATACAGGCAAGAGGATCACGAATCGTAGATCATGGTTACGCAGCGGAGCGAAAGCAGTGATGCGCACGCAGACCTCCTGGTCTCCGTGATACTGGAGATGGAGGAAGCGGCTGTCCCCGTCTCAGTGTGCCCGGGTCTGGTTCGCTCCCCACATCTCCCGAGCCTCCGCGCTCCCCACGAGGATGTCGTCACGAAGCTGGAGCAGCTCTCCGCAGTCGGGGTGTATAGCGATGGCGTAGCGGATTTACGCCAGAGATGGGGCTGCCGGCTGATTGTGGGCGACGATGTCCCACCACAGGTTCGACACATACGCCGGGTATGGCGCCATCTAGTCAAGGACGAGCTGCCATCTATTATAATGTCCGCCATGGCCGCGTCCGTACGGGGGATCGTCACGCCGCTCATTGCCGAACATGTGCCGCATGAACGAGAGTTGCTCGAATATTTGCAGCCACTCGACGACGACGGCATCACTCGGCTGTTCACCCGGCCCGATAGCGACGAGCTGCTCGGCTTCGGCGTGGCGGAAGTCGCCAGCCTGATCACCCCCGTCGTATGGCTGGTGGTGAACGAGTTCGTCACCCGGGGGGCAGGCGTCGCGGCGGACGGCTTCTTCGCCCGGATCCGGGCGCGCTTCTCCCGGACTCCCGCCCGCGACGCAGGTGTTGCCGCCGACCTGGTGCCGCTGACCTCCGAGCAGCAGAAGGCGGTCTACCAGCGGGTCTACGGCGAGGCGTGCCTGCGGGGCCTCGAGGAGGCGGCCGCGAAGCAGCTCGGAGAAGCCGTCGTCGCCCGGCTGGCCATGGGGCCGTCCGGGCAATGACGACGGCGCAGTCACGAGCGCTCACCGCGCGTGCGCTCACTGCGCGTGCGACCACCCGGCGGATGCTGATGCTGGTCACGGTGCTGCTCGCGTCCGGAACCGCGCTCCTCGGCGAAGCGGTGCTCACGTATCACTCCGCGACCTCGCTCCCGCACTGTGCCTCCGCAGCCGGCATGGATCTCCAAGGGCCGAAGTGGCGCACCGAGTTGGGGTTGCGTTTCCACCAAAACCTGGTCGCCTGCCGGGCGGACGGTGCTCGGACCGCGCTGTACGCGACCATACTGTGCACCGCCGGCGTCGCGGTGGCGGCCGTGCTGCTGTCCCGGTGGCTGCCGCGGTGGCGGCAGCGCAAGGACCGGCTCCCGGAGCTGTATTCCGCGCAGCGGATCGTGGCAGCCGTCGAGGGCGGCAGCGGGAACGACGAGCGGTTGGCGCATCTGGCCCGGCTGGTGCAGCGCGCCGAGCTGCCCCGGGACCGGTTGCCCGGCTTCGTGTGCAATCCCCGGGCGCTGTCCGCCGGCGCAGTGACTTTCGGCAGCGTCGGCCGCTACACCGTCTGCCTGAACGTGGGGCTGCTGCCCAAACGGACGACCAAGGACAGGTCGCATTTCGACGCGGTCGTGCTGCATGAGCTCGCCCATGTGCGTAACCGGGACGTCGACCTGGCCTATCTCGCCATCGCGCTGTGGCGGGTCTTTTTGATCGCCGAGCTGCTGCCCTGCCTGGCCCTGAACGCGGCCCTGGTGCTCCGCGACCGATTTCACGGCGCCGAGCGGGCGTACTGGGACGGATACGAGCCCGGAGCGAAGACCGCGCTGCTCGCGGTGGTGCTCACCGCGCTGGTCTACGTGGCCAGGGCCGACATCCTGCGCCATCGTGAGCTGGTCGCCGACCGAGATGCTGTATTCGAGTTCGGAAGCGACCGGGAGGTGTGGAGAAAGCAGGCGGAATCGCGGTCAGCCGCGCTACCCCGGCTTCGGCTCCCCCGCTTTCTGCGCAACCACCCGACCTGGAGGGAGCGCCTGGCTGAAATCGACAACCCCCGCTCCGAGGACAAGGGCGGCACGAAGTTGCAGCTCGCGGTCTTCCTCGTCGCGTACGTGGCCATCATTTACTCGGTGAGCTCCTGGCTCAAGCTCGACGCGGTCCCGGCGCAGACGGTGATCTATCTCGCGTATCTTCTGGGGCCGCTCATCATCGCCACCGGCTTTGCGGTATTCCCGCGTCGCAAGGTGCGGAGCGCGGACGAGGCGAGTGCGGCCCGCGCCTGGATGTTCGGTGTCATCTGGCTGATCAGCGCCTTCACGATGAATCCGTTCGCGAATTTGGCGCAGGCGGAGGACGACTGGGCGACGCAGGCAAGTGCCCATCTGGGCGAGATGGCCGACGAGATGAACGAGTGGCGCGACGGACCCGCGGTGAGCGCCGCAGTCAAGGACCGGGCCGTCGGCTGGTACGAGCGGGGAGGCTCTGCGGTGCTCGGACGGTTCGACAAATACCTTCCGGATGGGGTCGCGGGATCCGATGCCGCCGGCGCCCGCTGTGCCGCCTTGGGTGCGGCGGTGAGCGACGCGCTGGAATTGCCGGTCTTTCCGGACTCCGGCGCGGGCGGAAAGGCATGGAAGCGGCTGCTCACGTCGACGGCCGAGGCCCAGGCCCTGCAGTGCCGCTCCGGCTACGACCTGGATGCGCCCAACGAAGACGCCATGGTCAGCGTGCGCTATGGGCGGGCCAGAACAGCGTTAAGACAGCTATTGCCACACTGATTCACGCAGAAAAGGGGCAACTCTTCACAAGCGGCTGATTCCTCACGCACTGCAATTTTCTCGTCGGTGCTGCTCCCTCCCTGCTGGCCACCACCGTCGTGCTCTGCTTGGCCTCAGCCCACAGGGATCCTGAGCGATACCCCTCACCGGACGAGTTCGACATCCACCGCGAGGACAAGGGACACCTGGCCCTCGGCCAGGGAATGTACTACTGCCTCGGCGCACCACTGGCGCGTATGGAGATCCAGATCGCCCTCCATACGCTGCTTCACCGGTTCCCCCAGTTGGATCTCGTCGTCCCGCCTCAGCAGTTGCAGTGGCGTGCCTCGTTCCGCTCACGCGCTCTCAAGGCGGTCCCCGTCACCCTGCGGTGACGGCGCTGTCCCTTTGAGAGGGGTTCCACTTCCGCCACGTCAGCTGAACGCGATCACCGTCCACGGTCCGCGACCCTCGTGCGGCAGCCGGATAGACCGTTACCCGCTCCAGCATGAGGGTCAGCACACCCTGCTTCGATGCCAGCGGAGCATGCCTCCACCACCGGACGAGATCCGGCACCGCCTGGGGTTCTCGTTCCACGAGTCGGTCCAGGCCCTGATGTTGCCCTTCAGCGCCTTCACCGAGGTGTGAACGCCGCGGCGGATGAGCTTGTCGGTCAACAGGCCGAACCACCGCTCGACCTGGTTGGCCCAGGAAGAGCCGGCAACGGGGGTGCTTGCCGAGCCATGCCTTGATCTCGGGGGTGTCGTGAGTGGCGTCGTTGTCACACACCAGGTGCACATCGAGTCCCGCGGGAACCGCCTTGTCTATCGTGACCAGGAACTTCTTGAACTCGATTGCCCGGTGGCGGCGGTGCAGTTCGCCGATGACGGTGCCGTCGGCGATGTTGAACGCGGCGAACAAGCTGGTGATGCCGTGCCGCAGGTGGTCGTGGGTGCGCCGGCCGCCGGACCGGTACCACCACCGGCCCAAGCGATACCACCGCCGCCTGCGCCACGTCTTCTATATGGCCGCCCAACCGCCATGATGCCCCCCCGGACCCCAATCGGCTTAACACCATCATTGAGACTCACTCCACAAGCGCGTGCGGCAGGATAGATGACCAACGAGGCTCCCGAGCAGCATGGTTGAGCCGTCAGACATCTCGATCAACAGCTCAGGGGCTTCGCTCGTTGCGCATTCGTGAACCGTTACCCGATCAGTGGTCAGCTCGAAGAAGCTCAATGAGGCAGGGCGGATTTCGGGACCGTCATGATGAGTAGGGCACGAGAGTCGGTGCGGCTGCGATACACATGCGAAGTGTCGGCTGGGAAACTGGCGTAGTCGCCGGGCTCCAGACGGATGGGCGCCTCCGGGGGGCCGGTGTCGACCTCGCCGCTGATCACGTACATGTGTTCGCGGGTGCCGGGGCGGTGCGCCTTCGCACGGTGGTCGGCTCCGGGGTGGAGGAACAGTTCGTAGGTCTCGACGGTCATGTCGGGATGGCGGGAGCGGTGCAGCAAGCGGGCGTCCAGCGGTCGCCCCGTGATGGGTGGCCGCTCGGCGGCTCGGACTACCTCGATGGCGGGGGCCTGCTCCTCCTCGACCAGGTCGGCCAGGGTCGCCTCCAGCGCGTAGGCGAGGGCGAACAGGGTCTCGATAGTGGGGTTGCCGCGCCCCCGCTCCAGTTCACTGATAGTTCCCTTGGCCACCCCGGACCGGGCGGCCAAGGCCGCCAGAGTCAGCCCCCGCTCGCCCCGAAGCCGCTGCAGATTGCCAGCCACCACTGTCACTCCGGACGGCATTCGCCACCCACCTCCAGGTTCGCTAGAGTGATATGAAGTTCATTCTACCGAACCCGGGGTGTGAGCATGCGGACCATCGGACTCCTTCACGGCATGAGCAGCGTCGCTACCGCCGACTACTACCAGCGCATCAACGATCTCACCAACCAGCGCCTGGGCGGACACGAACGTGCCGAGCTGCTGCTCTGCAGCGTCAACTTCGGCGTCATCGAACGCTGCGTCCGCACCCAGGCATGGGACAAGGCAGCCGACTACCTCGCGGGCAAGGCCCGCGGCCTGGAGCGCGCTGGAGCCGACTTCATCGCCTGCGGCAGCAACACCATGCACCGCGTGGCCCCCGCCATCGAGGCGGCCGTCTCCATACCCTTCCTGCACATCGCCGACGTCATCGCGCACGCCGCCCATCAGACACGGGCCCGCACCCTGGGCCTCCTGGGAACCCTGCCGGTAATGGAAGCGAACTTCTACCGTGACCGGCTCGCCGACCACGGCCTGTCCGCCGTCGTCCCGGAGCAGGACGACCGCACCCTCGTCGACCGGATCATCTTCGACGAGCTGACCCGCAACATCTTCACCGACGACTCACGCGCCCAGTACCTGCGGGTCATGGAACAGTTGGCCGCCCGGGGAGCGGATGCGATCATCCTCGGCTGCACCGAGATCACACAGCTGATCGGCCCGCAGGACTTCCCTTCGCTGCCCTTGCTGGACTCGACGGCCCTGCACGTCGAGTCCATCGTCAACGCCAGCCTGGCTCCCGCCGTCCCGCAAACCGGAATCTGAGCTTCTTCTGCCGCGCTTGGTCTTCGCCGCGTGTCGGTATGACGGGTTTCGGGAAACACCTCGCCCAGCGCGTGCCAGAAGCCGAGCGCCCCATCGCCGACGGCCTGGACCGGGGCGCGCATACCGCGCCGCTGGCAGTCCCGCAGCAGATCGGCCCAGGATGCGGACGATTCGCGGTAGCCATCGGTCATCGCGATCAGTTCCTTGGTGCCGTCCGCCCATACGCCCATGAGCACCAGGACCGCGGCCTTGGCCTGGTCGAGGCGGATCCGCAGGTGGATGCCGTCCGCCCAGATATAGACGTAGTCGGTGGCGGACAGGTCGCGCTCACCGAACGCGGTGTGGTCGGCCTGCCACTGCACGGTGAGCCGGGTGACCGTGGCCGGGGAGAGCCCGGCCGTCGAGCCGAGGAACTGCTCCAGAGCGGGCACGAAGTCGCCGGACGACAGGCCGTGCAGGTACTCGCACTCCTCACCACGTTGCTGGGCGGGGCCTTGTTCTATCTGGTCCACACCCACCCGCGTCTGGCACCACCCCCCTCACCGTCACCATTGCAGGTATGGCTCTGCTGGCGACCTGCGCGTTCGGCGTCATCGCCCGGTGAATGCGGGCGCCCACCGCCCCGCGGCCCTCAGCGAGTTCGAGCCCCGCCCGCTCGACGGACCGTTGCCGTGGCGGTGCGTGCGCTCGCCCCGCCACGGGCCTCGCGCGTATCCCCGATAGCAGCATCAGCACTGGGCGTGGGAGGTGGCCGTACCGATCAACCGTGGTGGTGATGGACTCGTGCCCGAGCCTCCCCTGCATCACGGGCAGCGGAACCTTCCCGGCGATCAGCCACGAGGCGTGCGTGTGACGGAGGTCGTGGACACGCGGCCTCTTCGTCAGGCCGCCGGCGTTGGCAGCGTCCAGAGCAGGCTTCCATCGATGGGCGAAGACGAAGCCCGAGTGCCATGACCCTCCGCCGGGAGCGGTGAAGATCAGATCCTGCGGCTGCTTGCCCAGACATGCGCGTTTGAACAGCTCCACCTGGTCAGGCGTGAGGACCAGGGTGCGTCGGGACTTCTTCGTCTTGGGGGCCCCGAGGTACATGCCGCCCTCGGCTCGACGTTTCCACGCACGTTGTACTCGAAGCGTGGACCGCTTGCCCGTAAACGTGAAGTCACGCGGCTGGAGCGCAGTCACAGGTGCGGTCTTCTTAGAGATGCCGCGGGTAGGGGCGCCGTCGCGAGCGCCGCGATACCGCGGCCCGACCAGCGGAATCTCTTAGTGATCGAGCGATGATCGGTCGTGGCGACGGACCCGCGAGGGCGGTTTGCCGTCGAGGGGGCTGAGTAGTGCCCCACGCGCTCGGTACGTCTGGCCGAAACGGCCGAAACCTGACAGGGCGCACATGCCCCACGCCTCCGAATTCCGGACCGAGACGTATTGCGTTAGAGCGCACTCTAATTCCTAGGTTCGGAAGCATGCGATACATCAAACTCGGAACGACCGGACTGGAAGTCTCCGCCATCACCCTCGGCTGCATGAGCTTCGGCGAGCCGGACCGGGGCGGCGAGCCCTGGTCGCTGGGCGCGGACGCCAGCCGGGACATCATCAAGCAGGCCCTCGAGAGCGGCGTCAACTTCCTCGACACGGCCAATGGGTACAGCGCCGGAAGCAGCGAGGAGATCGTCGGCCAGGCGGTCAAGGACTTCACCCGGCGCGAGGAGGTCGTTCTCTCCACCAAGGTCTGGATGCGGATGCGCCCCGGCCCGAACGGCGCCGGGCTGTCCCGCAAGGCGATCTTCGCCGAGCTCGACGCCTCCCTGAAGCGACTGGGGACCGACTACATCGACCTGTACCAGATCCACCGCTGGGACTACGACACCCCGATCGAGGAAACCCTCGAGGCGCTGCACGACGCGGTCAAGTCCGGGAAGGTCCGCTACATCGGAGCCTCTTCCATGTACGCCTGGCAGTTCACCAAGGCCCTGTACCTGGCTGACCTGAACGGCTGGACCCGGTTCGTGTCGATGCAGGACCACTACAACCTCATCCACCGAGAAGCAGAGCGGGAGATGCTCCCGCTCTGCGCCGACCAGGGCATCGGCGTAATCCCGTGGAGCCCGCTGGCACGGGGCAGGCTGACGCGGGCCCGGGACACCGCCACAGCGCGTGCCGAGACCGACGAGGGCGGCAAGATCCTCTACCGCGACGGGGACCAGGCGGTGGCTGAGCGCGTCCACGAGATCGCGGGCAAGCGGGGTCTGTCTCCGGCCCAGGTCGCCCTGGCCTGGGTCATGCGCAACCCGGCGGTGACCTCGCCCATCGTCGGGGTCACCAAGCCGGCCCAGCTGGCCGACGCGATCACCGCGGTGGACGTCGAACTCGACGAAGACGAGGCCGCCTACTTGGAGGAGCCCTACCAGCCGCACGAGGCCGCCTACCTGGAGGAGTCCTTCTACAAGTCGCGGCCTGTGGCGGGCTCCCGGTAGTCCGGGCTACCGCCGGGCCTTCGACGAGTCCTTGACCTCGGCCTTCACAGCCCTGTGGTCGGCCCGGCGGGTCGGTGGTGATGGCGTCACGCAGGGCGAGCCGGGCGGCGATGAGGTCGCCTTGCCGCCACGCGACGAAGGCGAAGAGCGTCAGGATGGGGACGGCCTCTTGCGTGAAGGGGGCGGCGCAGTGCCGGGCGAGGCAGGCCCACAGGCGTCGGGCGTGCGGTCCGTCGATGATCTCGACGGTGCCGTGCCGGGCGGGGATCTTCCTGTCTTCGGTGAGGCCCTGGGGCATGTAGTTGGCGGTGGCTACGTCGAGGGCTTCGCGGTAGCGCGCCGGATTGGTGTCGGTGGGGCGGTACTCGCTGGCGACTTGGACGGCGTGCTGGAGGTTGTGTGCGAGCCGCCGACGACGGCTTGCGCCGCGACGTCCTCCGGGCCAGCCGGGGGTTCGTCGGGGCACGCTGCGCCGCCCGGCGCCGCTCGATCAGTTCCTCCGTTGACGGGATCGGCGGCACACCGTGGGGGAACACCCGGTACTCGGCACGGCGCCCGACGCGGCCGATCGTGACCCGCTCGACCAGACCGAGCCCGACGAGTTGCGTCACCACCGTGATGACCTGCTTCTCCCCCACGCCGGCCCAGGCCATCATCCGCTCCAGGCCGGACCGAGCCAGCCTGGTCTGGTCATCGGCCGAGTCCGCGATCTTCATGAGGACCAGCTTCTGCGTCGTGTTGATCACCTCCTTCGGCAAGTACGCGGCCACCACCATCAGTTGAATGCTCACCGGCACTCTCCGTGTCGCGTCCCGTTCGCGCCGCTCCGGGGCCGGGGACAGGGGCACACCGGCCCCGGCCCCGCCATGTGCCACGCTCAGGGCTTCTTCCTGGCGGTGACGTTGATGCTCACCGCGGTCCGCCGGTCGTGGTCGAGGCGTGTAGGCACCGGGATGCCCGCCCCCTCAAGCGTGGCCTTCATCGCCGCCGCGTCCGGTGCCATCGGCACCGCCAGTCCGGCGCGGCGGTACAGCGAGACCATCGCCCCGACGTCATCGACCTTGGTCGGGTTGCCTCCGCTCCACTTCAGGACGTTGTCGCCGTAGACGCCCGGCTCGGAGCCGTCGAGCTTGGCTCGGAGCAACTTCTGCCGGTCCTTGAGCGGCTTGATCTGCTCGGATACCTCGGCATACTCGGCCAGTGCCTTCGCGCGTTCCTCGTCGTCGTGAATGAGCTGGCTCTGCGGGGAGCGCCCGGCGACGAGCGGACCCCAGCACGCGGTGCGGAACGGGCAGTGGTCGCAGATCACGGAGATGCCCGGCCCCTGGAAGGTGCGCGGCAGCTCCTCGGGCGAGGCCGCCGCCCGGACCTGCTGGACCCACCATCGGGCGCGACGGGCACGGTCGGCCTCGTAGGCGATCTCCTGGATGTGGTCGTCGCCGTTGTCGCGGTTCATGAACCGGAAGCGGATGCGGGCCACCGGCACGGGGCCGAGGCGGGCGAGCTGGCGCTGTCCCCGGACGCTGGCGAAGCCCTCGGTACCGAGCAGGTCGGCGTACAGGTACACCTGCCGAAGCTCGGCCTCGCTCGCGCCGTACCGCACGACGCTGTCCCACTGGTACGTGCTCTTGGACTTCACGTCCTCGACAGTCGTCTCCTCCGCGGGGAGCGTGGGGCGCAGCCGCTTCGGGAGCCGGGCGGCGGTCGTGCTGTCGAGCTGGACGGCGTCGATGTGGCCCCGGACGGTCTCGTCCTCCACGCGGCGCTCGACGAGCCAGCCGTACTCCTCGCGGGCGGCGTCGAGTATCCCGGTGTGCAGCCAGGTCCCGAGGATCGCCTTGCGCTTCTCGCCGGTGTCGGTCGGGGTGCGGCCGTGCAGGAGGTATCCGGCTCGCCGTGCGCACACGGTGTCGCTGGCGCCGAGCTTGGTCTGCTGGGAGCGGGGGCGGCGCGCGTCCGCCGCGTGAGCGGCGGGCCACAGGCTGACCGGCCGATATCTTATTCGCAATTCGGGACCTAGTACAGTTTTGCGCAGGTCAGGGGGCCTTTCGGGCATGGCGGCCCCGAGTGAGGACGCGGCTGCCCGGACCGTCGTAGGTGCCGTCACGCAAGGCGGTGACGACCGCCTCGTCCACGTCCCAGGGCAGGCTCCGCGCGCTCTTGCGCAGCGTCGGTACGGCGTCGAGGACGGTCTCCAGCATCCAGAGCTTCGATCCGGACAGCAGCCAGTCGTGCTCCGCGAACCGCCCGGTTGCGATCGTCGTGGCCAGGTTGCCCTGCGCAGGCAGATGGAACAGCTCGATGATCTCCTGCTGGCCGACGATCGGCGGCAGCTCGTCCCCGAGACCCGGCTCCCAGCCCTCGCCCTGGTCCGCGATGATCCGAGCCTTGGCGTCGAGATCCACTTGACGGAACCGCGCAGTCGTCGCACCCCACCGGGCCGCGAAGCCGAGCGGCCAGTACCGCACCCCGCTGACGACCAGGGCGGTCGAAGGGTCCAGCACGCCGCGGCTCGGCGCCAGCCACTGCGCCACCTGCTTCGGGTCGACGCGGTACAGCGCGGCGAACTCCTGGTGCCCGACCAGATACGGCCTGCGCTGGCTCATCCCCATCCTCCGCTGTCTCCTGGATGCCGACGGCAGCGTAGCCGCACGCGGACGCCAGCGTGCGCGGCAGTCGCTGCTATGGTGGCGGCGGTCTTTCCAAGAGGACCTACGCCCCCCGCCTCGGCGGGGGCCGTGTGCGTCGCGCGCTCCAGGCGGTCTTCTCCTCCGACTGCCCAACAGCGGCGCTGCGCCGGGCCGTGCCCCGCTCCTTCAGCTGCCGCGTGAATCGCAGAGCATGGATGGTGCGCCCACCGGTTACCCAGTGAAACGCCACCACCACCTCGGCCTTGGTCAGGCGCCGCCCGCGCTGCGGGCCAGGCTCTCGGCCGGGGCCGCTGTGATTGGGGTGGCGGAGGCGCCCGCAGTGCCGCCCCCCAGGGGTCAGCTACCCACCAGCAGAGATCCAGCTATTAGGTGGTTTATCTGTCAGCTCCGCTACTGAGCGTGGTGACTCCTGCTTCGCTGTGACTATCTCCTCTGCTGCCCGGTGCCGCCGGAGCGGTAACGGGGAGGGAAGAGAGGCGAAATGAAGCACTTGAGGGTGCGGAGTGCCTGGAAGACCGCCGTCCTGGCCGTCATGGGTGCGTGCGCAATGACGGCATTCATGTCGGCACCGGCTCCGGCGGCCCCACGAGCCCCGCATGTGGCCGCCGCCGCAGCCAGGAACTTCTACCTGAACCTGCACCAGTGCGTGTACAGCAACGGCCGGATCCTCTACACGAACCTGCTGCCCAACACCGCCAACCCCACCTTCAACACCGGCACGCAGGTCTCAGGCAGCGTCGAGACGTCGGCCAAGTGCGGCAACCCGGGCGGCGGCTGGCGAGAGGAGACGTGGAACAGCGCCGAGTACAACTTCGACCGGTTCGGCCAGGTCGACAGGTATCTGAACCTGCACCAGTGCGTGTACAGCAACGGGCAGATCCTCTACACGAACCTGCTGCCCAACACGCGCAACACCGACTTCAACACCGGCACCAACGTCGCCTCCTCGGCCGAAACGGCTTCGCGGTGCGGCAACCCGGGCGGCGGCTGGCAAGAGGAAACGTGGAACTCCGCCGAGTACAGCCTTGACCTGACCGGCAGGAGCGGCCGGTATCTGAACCTGCACCAGTGCGTGTACAACAACGGGCAGATCCTCTACACGAACCTGCTGCCCAACACGCGCAACACCGACTTCAACACCGGCACCAACGTCTCAAACACCGAAGCCACCTCCGTGCAGTGCGGCAACCCCGGCGGCGGCTGGCGAGTGGACACGGCGAACTCCGCGGTATTCACCATCGACCTATTGGCGTAGGGCACCAACCGGCGCAGAGCGAGCAGTGGTCCACTCGACGGATGCTGCCGAGTGGACCACTGCTCGCTCGCACCTACGCGCATGCCTATCAGGGATCCCGTCCGATGTGATCTGCGCTCAGGCGACGCTGGCCGGTCGCAACGGACTGGCTGACGCTCATGAACTCCCTGTGGGCGAACTTCGCCTCAGCGCGCCAGGCTGACGATGGTGAGCACCACGGCGGTGATGCTGGCTAGGACGGCGACGGTCGGCAGAGGCCATCTGGTCTTTTCCAGCGCGCTTACCCGTTCCTCCGGCTCGGCCAGGGCCTTGTCCGTCTGGTCGCTGCGCTGGACGAGCAGAGCCAACTGGCCGTCGATGCGAGCCAACCCGACCTCCAGCGCCGAACGGAGCTCGGCCAGGGCGAGAGCGATCTGCCCTTCGGGCACGGCTTCCTCCTCCTCTCTCGTCACCGGCCGGTCACGGCTTCGGGGTGGCGGGGTCGCGCTTCACGGCAGCCACGACGCCGTTCCGGGCCTGCCCAGGGCAGTGCCGAGTGTGGACTTCAGCGCGCTGAGCGCGGCGGGTATCGCGGAGACCGCAGCGGCCTGCCATGCCGACAGGGACACCATGTCCGTCGTGCTGGCGGCAACCATCAGGCCCAGCAGCGACTGGAGGTAGGTGGCAACGGTGCGCTCAGCGATGTCGGCGAGGGCCTGCGGCATGGAGTCGTGCTCCTGGTTCGGGGTGGTCGGATTCGGTTCGGGGGCACCGGCCTGGTGCGGGACGCGGAGATCTGCCCAGGTCTCAGGCCCTGGGATGCCGTCCGCGTCCGCACCGTGGTGGCCGCGCTTGATCTGGTAGGCGGCGTACGAGCGGCGGTGCGCGTCGTTCCACACCTGGCCGGGCGGCGTGTCGTAGCTGTCGCAACCCTCTGCGATCAGCCGCTTCGCCACCGCGGAGATCACCGGCGAGGAGCGCCCGACGCGGAAGAACTGCCTACCTGGGTACGCCGCATACTTCGGCGTCGGCTCCGGCTTCGGGCGCGGCTTCGGGGCCGGCTTCGGCTTGGGGTCGGGCTTCGGCTTACTGCCGTCCCTCAGGTGCCGGGCGACCCGGGCGCGGAAGGCGTCCATGTCGATGCCGCCCGGGTCCGGCTTCCCTGGTCGCCACTCCTTATGGCCTATGACGGAGTGCTCGTTCCAGCCGTGCGCACGGCAGATGGCCGCCGCCGCCCGCGCCATCGCGTCGAGCTGAGCCACCGGCCAGGGCTGGCTCCCGGTGTTGATGCACTCGAAGCCGTAGAAGTGCCTATTCCCGTCGGTATCCGCTTCGTTGTTGCGCGGGAGGCTCGTCTTCTCGGCGATGACCGCGAGCAGGACGTCCGTGTCCCCCATCCCGGCGTGATTGCAGCGCCCGTATCCGACGAGGTGCACGGTGCCGGATCGGTCGATCACGCCGTGGCAGAGCGGTCCCGGAAGATCGTGGTAGCCGGTCCGGTACAGCTCCACCATGTCCTTCTCGGAGCTGTACGAGCCCGTGTGGTGGATCATGACCCCGTTCGCGGGGCCCCAGTTGCCGTGGGTGTTGCGGTTGTGGGTGCGCCATTTGCCGTGCTCGACCACGCCGAGCCCGGCGCCTTTCAACACGGACAGGAATTTGTCCGCGCTCAGCGGTGTAGCCACGCGCTTCGTCCTTCTCCCCTGCGCCGGAAGGCAGTCGGCCGTGGCCGCCGTGGCGGTTCGGTCCCTCGGGAGTGCGAAGCGGGTGGAGGGTCACCCACGCGTCATGCTATCGGCGGTGCACCGGCTGCTCGCCAGTGCGCCGCCGGTCAGGTGTCGTCGCGGTCGGCGCGAAACGTCGTGCCGTCGATGCTGATCCAGGTTGCGCGGACGCTGCCGCCGCCCTGGACGCGCAGCCGCACCAGGCCCTTCGGGTCGATGTCGAGCTGGAGGGCGCGGCGCGCCGCGTCGGAGGCGACGTCAACCGTCCGCGGAGCCTCGGGCCAGTACCCCTCGGGCAGCAGGGCAATCAACTGCTCGTCGGTGGCACGGCTGCTGGCCAGTCCGATTCGGCCGCAGAACTCCGTCGTGTCCCAGGGGTTGGCGCGGAACTGTGGTGGCTGCTCCTCGTCGGGGACAGTGGTGTCGCCGGTGAGCGGGAGGTCCCGCCATTCCGGGTACGGGGCGCGGCGGGCGCGCTCCAGCGTGGCGACCCGCCTTTCCAACCTGGCCAGTGGGCGGCCGAGGGTGGCGATCGTGTCCGGCATCTAGAGCTCCTCTCCCTCGCCCGCCTCGGCGCCCGCCTCGTCCTCGGGCTTGTTGGTGCGCTCCAGCTTCAGCGTCACGCGTTCGGCGGTCTCGCCTTCGCCGGGCCGGACCGTCCACCCCACGATCCGGCACCAGCCGTCGAACTCGGTGTGGGGCTCGAACAGGCGGACCCGTACGTCGTCCCCGATGCGCAGCGCGTGGACCGGAGCTGCCGGGTGATCGATGATCTCCAGCTTGGTCAGGGGGGAAGGACCTGGCGGGCCAGCCGCTCGCGGCGGGTCCGCTGCTTCAGCTTGGCCTCGTTCTTCTCGCTGGTCTCCAGCCGGTACTCCAGGCGCAGGCGGCCGTTGCGTACGCCGTCCACTCGATACGGGAAGCAATGTAGTCATCGCCGTCGTGGCGGCGATAAGTCTGCTCTTCGCTGGAGTTGGCGCCTTTTTGCAGTGGATGGCGACCAGGGATCAACTGTCGCAGAGCATCGAAGCACGAGAGGAACGCAAGAAGGAAGAAGCAGCCCTTTTCGATGTGCGGTCCAAGGCCGGCAAGCTCTATCTCATGAACTATTCGCGCCACACTGTCCGAAGCGTAGAGGTGTACATGCACCACCTTGAAACAAAGAAGCGCATACTGTTTCCAGTGAGTAACGTCGGGCCCTGCAAGGCGGTGGTCTATAGCTTTCGATATTCTCCGAAAGGGAAGCCAGCGCCGGCCCACTTGTCGATGCACCAGGTGGCTTACAGGGACTGGGAAGGACGCGATTGGGCGACCGGAGGAGGGCTACCGCTTACGAACATCGATAACGAATACCGAAACAAGATGCGCGGCAAATCTGTGATTTTTACAGACTGGCAAAAGCTGTTGGATTGGCCGCGGAAAGAGTCTGAGATCAGTGACTGCGCGGGACGCTAAAGCCCAGCCATGCTTGGACCACAGAGCAGGACGGCGTTGGCCAACTCCAAGCAGACTATGCCCAGCATCTATCTATGCGCCCGTTGCGGAGATACACAGTCCCTCATTTCCCCACGGCGACCTGGAGTCGAGGAGCCTAGCTGTGGTGTCTCATGAGGTTGGTTCCACGAAGTCCTCGATCGTGAGCTGCTGCGGGTTGAGTGGTTCCGGCGGCTGGCCGAAGACAATCCGGTAGTCGCTGCCGAGGTCCGACTGATCGGCGGTCGGCCTCCGAGCGCGGCATGCGGCCGCTCGTGGTGTACCGCTTGACACCAGTCCGGCTTCTCGCCTCTGCGGGCTTGGGCGCAACCGGCATGGATCGGGGCCCCATCTTCGTCCCGGAGCATACTCACGACGGCTGTCTGCGCCCCAGGTCAGGGGCAGGGGCGTCCCGGGACGTCCCAATTTGGCTGCTATGCCTGGCGACGGCGGCGAATTACCTGGACGCTTCTGCCTGAGCCGATCACCGTCGGCGTCCATCAGGGCCCGAAGGCGAATTGGATCGAGCTCGCCTGGCCGTGCACGCGCACAGCGCGGAAACGGCGAGCCTACCCTGTAAGGGAGAATCATGCGCATTCGTCATGTCCTCGCAACCACTGCCGTTGGCGCCGCGCTTTCATTCGGCGCTTTGGCCGTGCCGGCCCAGGCCGCTGCCATAGACGCTGACGTCGCGACGACCGCAGCGCCCAGCAATACGGATCAGACAGAGGGTGAGGCCAGCATTCAGTCGGCCTATCACTTCTGGGCCAGCTATTACAGCTTGGCCGACTGCACGGCTGCCGGTTACCACGTCATCCAGTCAAACCCCTCGCGCTACCTCAAGGCAACGTGCTCCCATGGGTCAAACGGCAAGTACAACCTCTACATCTTGATCTGACTCCGCTGGAATCTCAGCTCCGTATGTCACTGAGGCTGAGGAAGGGGGCCCCCGCGCTCGATTGAGCGCGGGGCTTCTGCGCGCTGTGTCCCGGCCGCCCAACGACTGTGGCCGTGGCCGTGGCCGTGGTCGTGGTCGTGGCACCAACCTCATGAGATGGCACACCTAAGGGCTGTCCCGCAATCGGCCTTTGGCTTCGATCGACTGCAGGGCCGCGGGCTATCGGGCGCGCCTCAATCGCGAGGGCGGCAGTTCCAAGGAGCTCCGGCACTGTGTGTGAGCGATTGCGTACTCTACGGGATCGAGGGCCTGCCTGTGCGGGAGGTATGAGGTAGTTACGCAGAGCGGTGGGGCCTGGTGTCTCAGGCGCCGTGGGTCCCCGGCGCGCCGTATCGGGCGAGCATGGTCAGCACCGCTTGGTCGACCGCGTTGGTGATGGCGGTGTCGTCGGGCTCCCAGCGTGCGAGCAGCATCCGCGGCCAGAACACGTAGTTGGAGATCATCCCGAGGAATTGGGTCGCCGCCATCTCCGCATCGTCGAGCCGGGCTGTACCAGCGGCGTTCTCCGCTGCCAGGTAGCGGCGGACCGATTCGAAGTAGGGCATCTTGCCGAGCTTGAACTGGGTCTCGCCGAGCTCGGGGAAGCGCGGTACCTCGGCGATGACGATGCGGAAGAGGGCGGCCATGCCGGGCTGGGTGAGAAGGGCCACGTATCGGCGTCCGATGGTCTCAAGCCCTGCGCAGAGGTTCCCTGGCTCGGGGAGGGGCGCCTCCCCGTCGTCAAGCTTCCAGTATTCGGTGACGATCGCCTCGAACAGGGCCGCCTTGGTGGTGAACTGCTTGAACAGAGTCGCCCTCGACACTCCGGCCGCCTCCGCGATGCGGGCCAGCGAGGTGCCGTCGTAGCCGGAGTCGAGGAACAGCTTCGTCGCTGCCTCGATGATGGACGTCCGCTTCTGCGCTGCCACGCGCCGGTGGTATTCCGAAGGCTGTGCCGTCATGCCCTCCAGTATGCCCCTCACTGCGAGGTGAGTCACTTGACTCACCTCTAGTCCTGCTCCTACCTTGAGAAGGGTGGTGAGTCACTCGGCTCACCATCAATGTGAGCCTGGAAGGATGCATCATGGGACGCTTTGAGGGTCAGACCGTCGTCGTCACGGGCGGCAGCGGGGGTATGGGCAGCAGTCATGTGCGGGGCTACCACGCCGAGGGGGCGAACGTCGTCATCGCCGGCCGCGACGACGACGCCGGCCGTGATCTCGCTGCTCAGCTCGGTCATCGGGCTCTGTCCGTTCGCCTGGATGTCGCCAGCGAGGACGACTGGGCGGCACTGGTGCGAGAAGTTGAAGGCCACTTCGGGCCGGTCACCATCCTGGTGAACAACGCGGGAGTCCAGAACCCGGCGGCCCCTATCGAGCACACCGAACTCCGCACCTGGGAGCACACCTTCAGCGTCAACGTCACCGGCCAGTTCCTCGGCATCAGGGCCGTGGCTCCGTCGATGCACAGGGGCGGTGGTGGAACCATCGTCAACATCGCCTCGACCATGGCCCACGTCGGCACCGCCTTCTACGCCCCCTACACCGCCAGCAAGTGGGCCGTGCGCGGGCTGACCAAGACGGCCGCGCTGGAGCTGGGGCGGGACAACATCCGGGTCAACTCCATCCACCCCGGCGTCGTCTCCACACCGCTGATCAACGAACCCACCGTCGCAGGCCAGCCGGCCATCGCCGACTTCTACTCGCCCGATCCCTTCGCCATCCCCCGCCTCGCCGAACCCTCTGACATCACCCGCCTGTTGCTCTTCGTCACCTCCCAGGACGCATCTTTCGCTACGGGCTCGGAATTCGTCCTGGACGGGGGCCTGCTGCTCGGCCCTGCACTCCAACCCGAATCCGACATCGCAGCTTGAGCTGGCATTGCAGTACGGAGCGTGCAGTCGCGGGCGCCCATCTTGTGCAAGGCGAAGCGATCTTGCCTTGCGATGATGACGGGCTGTGGCAGTTGTGATCACGGCGTCCGAGCCGTCCTGGATAGCTCCATTCACTGGGCTGAGCCCGCGCTGCTTCGGCAGGTTGGTGGCCGCGTTGCGACGGGAGGGCGCGGATGCAGTGCGGCGGGGCCGTCCGTGGAGTCTGCCGCTGGAAGACCGCGTACTGCTCGTGACAACGTACTGGCGCACAAACTTGACGATGCGCCAGCTTGCCCCGCTCTTCGGCATCTCGAAGTCCGCGGCCGACCGCATCATTGACCACCTCGGCCCTCGGCTCGCGCTCCAGCCTCGTCGGCGGTTCCGCAAGGACACCGTGCTCATCGTGGACGGCACCCTGGTGCCTGCCCATCAGGTCGTGATCGACGCCGTCACCCGCTTGGTCGTCGTGGTCGGCCGACCGCTGCCCGGCAATCGTCATGACTCCCGCGGCTGGGAGGAATCCGGCGCCAAGGCCGCCGTGGGCACCACCACTACGATCGCCGATGGCGGCTACCAGGGCACCGGACTGGTGATCCCCCACCGGCGACCGGCCGGGCAAGCCGAACTCCCGGCCTGGAGTTCGTACTTAGGCCCGGCCCCCGCCTCCCGCTGACGGCCACCCTCGCGCCGCTCACGGCGACCAGACTCGCACCACGCCTCCCAGCGTGGTGCGAGTTCGGCGGCCAGTTCGCCGAGATGCTGGCGTGACAGCCCGCAAAAGACAGGATGGGGACATGACCTCGCGGGCCAGGTTGATCTTCATACCCCAGGCAACTCGCGCGGTCTCCCCTTTGTCCCCGGCCGAGGTGCGGGCGGCAGCGGGAGGGTGCCTCCCATTCAGCCGCGCGTGCGGGCCCGTCGAAAGAGTTCGGCGACCACTGGCTTCATTGCGTACTGGGACGGGTCGCCCTCCCACCAGTAGAAGGGGTAGTTGCGCTGGGACTCGCGGTACGGCTTGGCAATGCCGTTGAGCGATCCGGCCAGGGAGCTGCGCTTCGTGAAGCGTCCTTCGCTGTGCTCGCAGATCTCGTCGGCGTCGAGGAGCTGGCCAGGGCGGTCCATCAGGAAGTCCAGGAAGAACCGCACATTGGGCGTCACTGAGTGGTAAAGCGTCTCGGCCCTCTCAAGGTCGTTCGACAAGTCCCATTCCTTGCCGTCCCGGCCGCCCCCTGAGCTTTTATCCCACATCGGGTGGCCGTCGCTGAGCTGCAAGGACTTGGGGGCGGGCCCCGCTGCTGGCGGGCTGGTTTCCTGGCGGTTGCGGAGTTGATTCTGGAGCTGTTCGAAGATGTCCTCAGCCTGCGGCGGGGACATGCTCAGCGCCATACCGGATTCGAGATTGATAATGATCAAGGTGTGTCTCCTCTGGCTTCACCTCCGGCCGAAGCGACCCGGAAGGGATGCCTAAGCGTTTCATCGCTTCCGGGTGAAGTCAAGAGCCATCCATCGCTTCGACATCGCTTCTGCTCCAACACACCTCAAGATCCGTCGCGGGTCAGCCCGTTACCGTCCCGCCAACTGCTTCGGCCCGCTGGCAGACGCGAATCCGAATGGCACAGGCCGCCCGCCGCTGCTCCTCGACGGCTCTGCGCCTCCACCGGCGTCGCGCTCCGGGTCCTCCTCGTTCTCCGACTCTTCATCCACATCCCCGCGGCGGGCCACTGCCTCCGCCATCCGTGCTGCTGCCTCCTCCTGGGCCTTCGCGCGGATGCGCTCCACTTCCTCCGCCGCATCCTTGATCGGGTAGCCCGCCTCAACCAGCATCGCCACCGCTGTCTCCAGCGAGATGACCCCGGCCCCGTACGCCTGGACTACCTCCTCAAGCACCGCAGCCCGGTCAGTCGGTGTGTGCGGCGCCCACGACAACCGCGCCGGGAGCGAGTCCCCGCCCGTCCAGCCCTCGGCCCGGCCCGCCTGGTACAGCCGCTGCACCATCTTGAACAGCAACCGGTACTTGTGCTCCCGGGCCAGCCGCATCATGCCCACCAGCGCATCCAGAGGCCCGAGCGCCAGCTTCAGCGCGTACCCCGAGGGCACCTCGAGGCGTCCAGCGTCCCCAGCCCGGCCGCCGTGACCCGGCTGTTCGCCGCGATCCCGTCCAGCAGGTGCTCCACCCGGGAGCGCAGCTCCGCCAACTGTGGCGAGGTGTCCAGCGCGTCCATCCGCCCCGTCTCACCGAGCTGCCAGACCGCGCCGGCCTGAACCGTCAACTTCTCCGGCTTGCCCGTCGCCCGGTCCACCGGCAACCGCGCCCCGGCCAGCCCGATGATCGGCGTCCCCGTCGTTGCCGACGCCGCTGAAGCATCCGAGTCGGTGGCCGCCAGCTCATCCAGGCCCTGAAGCACCCGTGCGATCGCGGAGCGGCCCCAGTGCTCCCCGCCATCAGGAATCGTGTTCGTGATGTGTATGACCGGCAAGAAGTCGATCATCAGATCCAGCCGGTCCAGCTCCGTGCCGTCCGGCCGCACCCGGAAACTGGCCTTGTCCATCGGCAGCCGGTCCAGCGTCTGCCCCCGCTTGATGTCCTCCAGCAACCACTCCGCGTCCGTCAGGTAGCACGTCATCCTCGACGGACGCCCAGGGTTCCACGGGTACTGCCGCACCAGGCTCTCGTCGTCCTCGGAAACGGGACCCGAGCTCGTACGTCACCCGCCGCACCCGGGCCTTCAGCCCCGCCTCACGGTCCTCCGGCAACTCCCACGCCAGGTGCACCCTCGAGGGGAAGTCGGCGTCCTCGTCGTCCCACTGCGGGAAGAAGAACCCCGGATCGTAGACCCTCAGCGTCGGCCGCTGCTTCTCCGGATTCCACGCCAGCACGTACACGCTGTCACCCAGCAACACGGCCGCGCGCTCCGCCTGTTGGATGCGGAGCGTCAACAGCTCCTTATCGGCCCAGGTGCGCAGCCACTCCTGCAGCCCGGCGGCCTCCGTCGCTCCGGGCTTCGGCACCTCGCCCTCGGCGTGCTCCGCGCCCTCCACGGTGACCTTCTGCTCCGAGCCGAGCAGGTACCCGAGCGCGGTGTCCACGAGCTTCGCGGCGTCGCCCAGCTCCCGCCGCTCGATCCCCGCCTCATCACCCGAGGCCGCCGCGAGCTGACCGGCTTGGTTGTTGTCGTAAGCCAACAGCACCTTGTACGCGGCCAGCCGCCGCAGTTCCTCCGGCGGCAACCACGTAGCCGCCAGCTCAGGGAACGACTGGTTCCCCGGCCTGCCGACCTCGGCCATCACCGGCTTGTAATTCAGCCACGATCACGCATCGATCACGAACTGGCGCAGGCCCACGTCCACTCCAAGGAGTCAGCCCCACTCCCCGAGCAACCTTAGCGAGTACCAATTACCGCTATCGCGCAACAGGTGGAGGCCGGGCCACAACTACACCTGGCCAGCCGACCCGGGGCCTCTCGGACCGCCGCCAGGGTTTGAAGCGGCGAGCACTGGAGATGAAGCGCAGGCCGCCTTCCCGACCCTGCTCAGAACCTCGAGAGCTTCGTACAGGGCCCGCCATTGTGGCAGACCTGGAACCAGACGTCCTTCAGGTCGTACATGTATTTGCCGCCGAGCTGCTGGCTAGTGCCGTTGTCGTTGCCCCAGACGTAAGTGTCCTGAGCTCCGTTGCTGTTGTTGAACACGATCCTTATGCCAGGGAAGTATCCGTCGTCTTTTACTTTGTCGCTGACTATCATGTTGTCGATCCAGATTTCGTACGTGTCCCATCCAGGTATGGCCTTGTACCGGTAGCCGTAGACGCTGCCACAGGCCTTGGAAGTGCACCCGGTGTAGTCGGCGGCGACCGCGGGGGATGCGGCCATGAGGCTGACTGCTGCGGCCACGGGAACAGCGGTCTTCAGGATGCGCGAGATGTTCATGGGTCTCCTTGTGCGGGCTGATTGCGCTTTCGGCACTCAGGATGCCCGGACCCATAGCAGTCGTCCTTTTCATTCCGCGCAGGGTTGTTGCCGATTCGCGCACGCCGCGTGGAGGAATAGTCAAGACCTGTGGATCTAGTGCCACGTCAGGCAACGTTTGCCCTGTCCGCTACCGGCACTTCTGGGCGATGTCCCCCCTCGATATGTCCGCCGTTCGGGGGCACGGCCAGCGCGGGGCAACGCGACCCCGAGCTGTCGTTCCGTCGCGAGGGAGCGGCCAACGCGCCCGGACAAATCATGTCAAGCCGTAACTCGCGTGGGCCGGTATCGCAGGGCTACCGCCCCCGACCGGAACTCATGGCGGTCCACGAGCTCGAGCTGGATGCGCTCGCCCAGACCGGCGAGCAACGTCGGCCCGTGTCCGGCAACGACCGGCTGAACAAGGAACTCGTATTCGTCGATCAGTCCCAGTTCTGCCAACGCCAGGGGGAGCGTCACGCCACCCACCCACAAGCCCTCGCCTGGCTCCTGCTTGAGCCGCTGAACCGCTTGCCCCAAGTCGCCTTGCACCAGGTCGGCATTCCAATCGACCCCACTCAGCGTGCTCGACACGACGTACTTCTTCGCCCGGTCGATGGTCTCAGCGAACGGGATCTGCCACTCATCCATCCAGTCAGGCCACGTGCCCGTGGCCGGCTTCCGCCACGCCGACTCCATCATCTCGTAGGTCACCCGGCCGAATAGCAGGGCATCGGCTCGCTCCATCTCAGCGGTCCAGTAGCGCATCGACTCCTCGTCCGGGGGGAGCCCTGCCTCGTGATGGCAGCAGCCGTCGAGCGTGCCGTTGATCGAGTATCGAAGTGGTCTCATCTTCGTTGCTCTCCCTTGATGCGCGCCCCGCGTTCACCGGACCGTACTCAGACGAGGGTAGTGCGCGTAACGCTGGTGCTCGGCGATTTCACGGTCGTGCTGGGGGTCGGTCATGCGGCCCTTCCTTCGGGCCGTTCGACCAACTGGCCGCGTTCGAAGCGGGCGCCGGCACGGACGAGGGCGACGAGGTGGGGTGCGTTCACGGCTCGCCAGCGGGCCTGGGCGGACTCGATGAGCTTGAAGACCATGGCCAGGGCGGCGGCCCGGCTCCCGGCACCCTTGGTGACCCTCGTTCGAAGTCGCACGGTGGCGAAGGTCGATTCGATAGGATTCGTCGTACGTAGGTGGATCCAATGCTCGGCCGGGTAGTCGAAGAACGCCAGCAGCTCGTCCTCGTCGTCGGTGATCCGCCTGACGACCTTGGGGTACTTCGCGCCGTACTGCTTGGCGAAGGCGGCCACCGCCCGCGCCGCGTGCTCCTTGTCCTCGGCGTTGTAGATCTCCTGGATCGCGCGCTTGGCCGTCGGCTGCGCGGACTTCGGCAGCGCGTCCAGACAGTTGGCGGTTTTGTGAACCCAACACCGCTGGTGGCGGGTCATGGGGAAGACCTCGCTCAAAGCGTTCCAGAAGCCGAGTGCACCGTCGCCGACGGCCAGCACCGGGGCGCGCATGCCGCGGCGGGCGCAGTCGCGGAGCAGACCAGCCCGTGCCTCTGACGACTCGCGGTAGCCGTCGCTCATCGCGATCAGCTCCTTGGTGCCATCGGCGCGCACGCCCATCAGCACCAGCACGGCGGCCTTCGCCTCCTCCAGGCGGATGCGCAGGTGGACGCCGTCGGCCCAGACGTAGACGTAGTCGGTGGCCGACAGGTCGCGATCCTGGAAGGCGGTGTGATCGGCCTGCCACTGCGCGGTCAGCCGCGTCACTGTCGCCGGGGACAGACCGGCCGAGGAGCCCAGGAACTGCTCGAGCGCGGGCACGAAGTCACCAGAGGACAGGCCATGCAGGTAAAGCAGCGGCAGCACCTCGCTGACCTTCGGGGACTTGCGGCACCATGGCGGCAGGATTGCCGAGGAGAACTGCCGACGCTCGCCATTCGCCTCATCGACGCGCTTGTCGTTGACGCGCGGCGCCTTCACCTCGACCGACCCGGCGGCGGTGGTGACCTTCCGCGGCTGGTGGTAGCCGTTGCGCACCACCAGGCGGCGACCGGACTCGTCGCGCTCCTCGGCCACCTCGGCTATGTAGGCGTTGACTTCCGCCTCCAGGGCGGCGGCCAGCATCCGCCGTGCGCCCTCGCGGACGATCTCGTCGATCAGGGAGCCGTTCGGGGTGGAGCCATTGGCGTTGACTACGCTGAGCACGGGCGTGCCTTCCCGACCGACGTTCGCAGCGTCGGCCTACTCGGTGACCATCAATCGATCACTCGGGAAGGTACGCCCTCGCGCGCCTCCCGAGCCCCGATCCACAGGTCCTGAGCATTGCTCACACCTGGCCCTCGGCCAGGGAATGTACTACTGCCTCGGCGCACCACTCGCGCGTATGGAGATCCAGATCGCCCTCCATACGCTGCTTCACCGGTTCCCCCAGTTGGATCTCGTCGTCCCGCCTCAGCAGTTGCAGTGGCGTACCTCGTTCCGCTCACGCGCTCTCAAGGCGGTTCCCGTCACCCTGCGGTGACGGCGCTGTCCCTTTGAGAGGGGTTCCACTTCCGCCACGTCAGCTGAACGCGATCGCCATCCACGGTGCGCGACCCTCGTGCGGCAGCCGGATAGACCGTTACCCGCTCCAGCATGAGGGTCAGCACGCCCTGCTTCGATGCCAGCGGAGCATGCCTCCACCACCGGACGAGATCCGGCACGGCCCCCACCGGCACGTGCCGAACCTGCTCCAGGAAGCGCGCCTGAGCGGCGTTTTCCCGGATCTGGTCGGTCAACTGCTTGTCGGCGGCGCGAAAGGCGCTCAAGGAGAGGTCCGGCGAGCGAGCGTAGCTCTCACCGAGCTCCTTCTGCCGTGCCTTGTCCGCCTTCACCTGCGCACGAAGCTTCGCCGCCTCTGCCAGGATCTCCTCACGCGCCTGCCCGATCAGGGCACTGACCTCCGGCTTGGCCAGCTCAGCCACTACGTGTTCGGCGACGTAGGTCTCAAACGGGTCAGCACTGATACGAACCCTGCCGCAGCCACCCGGATGCTGCGGCCTGTTCGGAAGGCAGCGGTACCCACGGCTCCCGCTGTTCGCAGGCGATGCGCCGAAGATGCCGCCGCACAGGCCGCAATCGGTGAGCTCGCCCGTCATGAGGTATTCGCGCTGTTCAGCCCGGCGGTAGGTTGGATCGTTCAACCGCCGCACCGCCCGAATGGCTTTGAACTCCTCGGGCTGGATAATTCGCGGCCCCCCTGAGTCCACCAGGTTGCCGTCCGCGTCCTCAGCGAGCCCAGCGATCGCTGGGTGGTCGAGGACGTTCGCCAGGACAGACGGCCGCCAACGGCCTCCCCGGGTTGTCCGGTAGCCCTCAGCGTTCATCCATGTCGTGATCGCTTCGTAGGTCTGCTGCTGAATGCGGCGGCTAGCGGCCTGCCGCAAAGGCGCGGCCTCGCTCTCGCGCACCCTCTCGTGCGCCATGTCGTCGAACCCATATAGCCGAGGCATGCGCTGTACTCCTTGACCTCGCCGACCCCCTTACCACACCAAGTTTACCGGAGATAGGTCACACTGTTGCAAAGCAACAACACTCCTCAAATCTGCTCGTCACTCACGCTCAGCCCGCGCGTTCACGCCGAGGATCTTCCACAGCTCTGCCGTCGGCACACGGATCGTGCCACCCAGCGGGAGCGTCCGAACCGGGAACTGTCCTGACCGGATCAGTTCATACGCCTTGTCGCGGCCGATCCCGAGGGCTCGGCCAGCAGTTGTCACGTTCACTGTGGCCGGGAGGGCCAGCAGCTCCTCCAGTCCCATCGCTCCGGACGGAGCCTGGTCGCATGCTTCCCGAGCAGCCATGTCGTTGGTCGCATCCTCCCCCGCGCCAACTTGCCCACGACTTTACAGCAGTGTCCGACAGCCCCAGCAAGATGAAGAAAGATCACACAGGACCCGTACGGACACGTACGCACAAGCAAAGCTGACTGTGGACAGTCAGTAGCAGGGGGTCAGATGTTCTCGCCGAGCTACTACCGGCGATGCCAGTGCAAGGGGCCGCTCAAGGACGAGGCAGGCAACCCGATCCTCGATGCCGAAGGTGCACCGAAGATCGGGGACATCGGGCTGACGTGCCCGAAGCTCGGTAAGGGCCACGGCACCTGGTACTTCTACTTCGAGGCCGAGCGCGGCGAGGGCAACAAGCGTGCACGAGTGCGCCGCGGCGGCTTCGCCAAGCTGGATGACGCCAAGGCGAAGGCGAAGGAACTCTACGACGCCGCGACCGCCGGCACCGACGTGCTCTCCGACGAGACGTGCGGCGACTTCTTCCTCCGGTGGATCAAGGCGAAGAAGTCTCTGGCCCGCACCACCCGCCACGGCTACGAGGAGCACATCAACCTCTACCTTCTCCCTCACCTCGGGCACATCAAGCGCCGTGACCTCAAGGTCCGGCACCTCGACAAGATGTACGACGCGATCGAGAAGGAGAACTCCGCGCGGATCCTCCACCGACTCCGCGTCGATCAGCTCCAGAAGGACCGCGACGACGCACACCAAACCTGGGTGAGGACAGCGGGTTACGCCAAGAGGGAGGAGCGCCGCTTCACCCGCCGAGCCTTCCTGGACGCGAACGCGGCCCTCCGCGAGGGGAAGCAAGGGCTGCGGAAGGTCACCTCCGCCGCCACCATGCACCGCACAACGACACCCTCAGCTCGGCGCTGTCCTGGGGCATCAAGCGCGAGCAGGCGTTCGCCAAGAACTGGGCACAGCTCGTGGAGCTGCCGCCGGTCACCCGGCCCAAGCCGCTCGTCTGGACACCCGAGCGCATCGAGCACTGGAAGCGCACCGGCGAGAAGCCCGGCCCGGTCATGGTCTGGACGCCGGAGCTGACCGGTCAGTTCCTCGACTTCGTCAAGGACG
Organism: Streptomyces violaceusniger Tu 4113; assembly: GCF_000147815.2. Classification (NCBI taxonomy): domain Bacteria; kingdom Bacillati; phylum Actinomycetota; class Actinomycetes; order Kitasatosporales; family Streptomycetaceae; genus Streptomyces; species Streptomyces violaceusniger. The sequence continues at coordinate 8,693,011 of NC_015957.1, forward strand.
ACTGGCTCTACGAGCTGTGGCACAGCCTCATCTTCCTCGGTCCCCGCCGCGGCGAAATGGCCGCGCTGCCCTGGACGGAGGTCAGCACCGATGCCCTCTGGCTGCGGATCTCCCAGCAGATCGTGGAGGTGGCGTACGAGCTCTACGGCGAGGCACCGAAGGCCGACAGCGTTCGCACCCTGTCCCTGAGCCTGGAGTCCGCCGACAACCTGGTCAGCTTCCGCGCGAAGCAGGAGCAGAAGCGCCAGATGTGGGGCGACGCCTACGTCGAGACCGGCCGCGTGTGGACACACGAGAACGGCGAGGGGCTGCACCCCGACTGGATCTCCCGCCGCTTCACCCGCCTCGTGGAGCTGTCCGGCCTACCGCCGGTCCGCCTGCACGACCTCCGTCACCTCGCAGCCACTCTGTCCCTCCTCGCCGGGACCGACATCAAGGTGGTCCAGGAGAAGTTGGGGCACTCCTCGCGCCAGATCACCTCCGACACCTACACAAGCGTGCTGCCCGAGATGATGCGAGCCGAGGCCGAGTCGGTCATGGCCGTCGTCCCCTTCCAGGTCCGCACCCCACTGACGATCCCCGAAAGGGCCTGGCAGGGTGACATCGCCGTCTTCTTCGTCCACGGCGCACGGCAGTCAGGTGACGCCTGGGCCGTTGGTGCGCAGACTCAACCCGGCTCCGATCTCCTCGGCATGATCACCCTCAGCGGCCGAGGTCAGGACGACGCCGCCAACGCGGCCGTGAAGTGGATACGTGACCGCTGCGCCACGAACGACCTGGAGCTGGTCCGGGTTGAGAACTTCAACGACCACAACCCCGAGGAGCAACGAGCCGAGTTCTCGCTCACGCGCTTCACGGTTGCCCGCTCCCAGTCCCCGGGCCTCGATGACTGGGCGCTGCCGACAGGCTTGCCATCCATAGCGGCCCGGACCACCCGCCGGTCCTCGAAGGGGCGCCGGGAGACGGCGTGAAGGCCCTCTTGTCCCCTGAAGCGGCCCCGTGTCCCCTGTGTGTCCCCTGGATCTTCGTCTGAACGGATGAACGGGAGCCACCGCGTCGGCGCGGCGACTCCCGTTTCTGCGTCTGCGCAGGTCAGGATGGGTCTGCCCGCGTAGTGCCCTGGTGGGGCGGGTGGGACTCGAACCCACGGCCGACGGATTATGAGTCCGCTGCTCTAACCGGCTGAGCTACCGCCCCGTAACGGCGCGTCGTGCACATCCGCGCGCGCCGTCTGCCGCAGCATAGCCGCTCATACGATCTGCTGCTTCGAAGGGCCGGTGATGGAGCCCCCCTGGCTTCGATCATGGCGTAGATCACGTCCGCGGGGGCCCGGAAATGAAAAAGGACCCCTCAAGGGGTCCTCCTCACTGCTCCCCCGACTGGACTCGAACCAGTAACCCTCCGGTTAACAGCCGAATGCTCTGCCAATTGAGCTACAGGGGACCGAGCTCCCCCGACTGGACTCGAACCAGTAACCTGCCGGTTAACAGCCGGCTGCTCTGCCAATTGAGCTACAGGGGATTGCTCCGTGTGCCGCGACCGTGACCCCGCCCGGGGCTCCCGGACGGCGTGCGCTCGCTGCGACACATACATTAGCGCAAGCAGGGGGGTGCTCCGCCAATCGGTTCGCCGCGTCCGCCCTCGGGCGATCCTCGGCCGTTCCAGGGATGATCTTCTACGTGATCGTGGGTGATCTGCGGCGCGGGCGGGTAGGCGCGCAGCACGACCCCGGGGTCCGGACGTGAAGGACAGCGAGAAGGGCAGGTCGATGCGCTACCGGCTGACGTTCATCACTGGGATGGCTGTGGGTTACGTGCTGGGCACGCGAGCGGGCCATGAGCGGTACGAGCAGTTGCGCGCCTGTGCGCAGAAGTTCGCGCGGAATCCGGCCGTCCGCAATACCGCCGAGTCGGCCGCGCAAGGAGGCCGGCTGGCCGCCGTGCGGGCGCTGGACAAGGTCCGGCCGCTGCGCGAGAAGATCGGGCAGCGCGACGCCCGCGCGGTGGGCGAGGACGACTGGGGCACCAGCAACACCTGACCGCGGCGGTGGCATGATCTGATCCATGGGGATAGCCGCCGGGTTGGACAGTTCGTCCGAGAGCACACGAATCGTCGTCTGTGACACCGATACGGGTGCCGTGATCAAACAGGGGTACGCCCCGCACCCGGTCGGCGGCAGCGGCGATGTGGATCCGCAGGCGTGGCTGATGTCCCTCGGCGAGGCCGCCGAGGGCGGGCTGCTCGAAGGGGTCCAGGCCATCGGCGTCTCGGCGCAGCAGCACGGGCTGCTGGCGCTGGACGCGGGCGGGGTGCTGGTGCGCCCCGCGCTGATGGGCAACGACAAGCGCGCACAGTCCGCGGCCGCCGACCTCACCGAGGCGCTCGGCGGCCGCACCGCGTGGGCCCAGGCGGTCGGCGCCGTGCCGACCGCCTCGCAGCCGGTGGCCAAGCTGCGCTGGCTGGCGCGGAGCGAGCCGGACTCGGCGCACCGCGTGGCCGAGCTGATGCAGCCGCACGACTGGCTGGTCTGGCAGTTGCTGGGGCGGCCGGTGCGGCGTACGACCGACCGCGGCACGGCCTCCAGCAGCGGCTACTGGTCGGCGGCGAACGGGTCCTGGCGCCCCGACCTGGTCCAGCTCGCCCTCGGTCACCAGGTGCGGCTGCCCGAGGTCATCGGCCCTGCCGACGCCGCCGGGCACACCCCCGAGGGGCTGCTGATCTCCGCCGGTACGGGCGAGACCATGGCCGCCGCCTTCGGGCTCGGGGTCGGGGTCGGCGACGCGGTGATCTCCCTGGGCGCCTCCGGCTCGGTCTTCTCCGTCCACCACGAGGCGCTGGCCGACCCGACCGGCACCATCCTCTCGTACGCGGACGCCACCGGGATGCATCTGCCGGTGGTGCATACGCTCAACGCGGTACGGACGCTGCGCGGTACGGCGGAGCTGCTCGGTACGGATCTCGACGGGCTCTCCGCACTCGCGATGAAGTCCACCCCGGGGTCGTACGGGCTGGTACTGCTGCCCTATTTGGAGGGTGAGCGGACCCCTCATCTGCCGCATACGGCCGGCACGCTGACCGGGCTGCGGCGCGAGTCGATGAAGCCCGAACATCTGGCGCGGGCCGCGTTCGAGGGGATGCTGTGCGGGCTCGCGGACGCGCTGGACGTGCTGCGCGGGCGGGGCGTCCAGGTGCGGCGCGTCTTCCTGCTCGGGCCCGCGGCCGATCTGCAGGCCGTCCGCGCGATCGCGCCCGCGCTGCTGGGGGTGCAGGTCGTGGTGCCCCAGCCCGCCGACTACGCCGCCCTGGGCGCGGCCCGTCAGGCCGCGTGGGCGCTGGGCGTCTCGCACGGCACCCAGTCGCCGCACGAGCCGCCGCGCTGGCCGGCCGCGGCGAGCCAGGTCTTCGAGCCGGGCGAGGAGTTGCCGGTGGGGCAGGCGGTGCGGCAGCAGTACGTGGCGGTGCGGGAGCAGACCCACCCCGGGGCCTTCGAGCCCGAAGCCTTCGAGCCCGGGACCGTCGAGCCCGGGACCGTCGAGCCGGGAGCCCAGGAGACCGTGGGGCATGCGGCGGGCGGTGGGTACGAGGCCGGGGGGTACGAGACCGGTGGCGGTCATGATCATGGGGCGTCCGGAGGGTACGGAGCCATGTGAGGCCCTGGGGTCTCGGGGCGGGCGTGAGGGCCCCTGGGGTTTTGGCCAGGCATGAGCCGCCCTGGAGTGTTTTGGGCCGGGCGTGAACCGTGGGTTTTGGGCCAGGCGTGAGCCCCGAGTTTGGGCCAGGCGTGAGCCGTGGGTTTTGGGCGGGGTGGGGCTCGGCTCGGTCTGCCTGGGGCGGGGTCGGTGCCCGGATCGCTAGTCCAGGTAGCCGCGGAGCTGATCGGCGAAGGCGTGGTCGCGGAGCTTGTTGAGCGTCTTCGACTCGATCTGGCGGATCCGCTCCCGCGTCACCCCGAAGATCCGGCCGATCTCCTCCAGCGTGCGGGGGCGGCCGTCGGCCAGTCCGTACCGCAACTGCACCACCTTGCGTTCGCGCTCGCCGAGCGTCGACAGCACGGCCTCCAGGTGCTCGCGGAGCAGCAGGAAGGCCGCGGACTCCACGGGTGAGGCCGCGTCGCCGTCCTCGATGAGGTCGCCGAGGGCCACATCGTCCTCCTCGCCCACCGGGGCGTGGAGCGACACCGGCTCCTGGGCCAGCCGCAGCACCTCGCTCACCCGCTCCGGGAGGAGGTCGAGATGGGCGGCGACCTCCTCGGGGGTGGGTTCGTAGCCGCGCTCCTGGAGCATCCGGCGCTGGACCCGGACCACCCGGTTGATCAGTTCGACGACATGCACCGGGACCCGGATCGTCCGGGCCTGGTCGGCCAGGGCGCGGGACATGGCCTGGCGGATCCACCAGGTCGCGTACGTCGAGAACTTGTACCCGCGGGCGTAGTCGAACTTCTCGACCGCGCGGATCAGGCCGAGGTTGCCCTCCTGGACCAGGTCGAGCATGGTCAGGCCGCGGCCGATATAGCGCTTGGCGACGGAGACGACGAGGCGGAGGTTGGCCTCGATCAGCCGGCGCTTGGCCACCCGGCCCAGGACCACCAACCGGTCGAGGTCCACGGCGAGTTGGGAGTCGAGGTCGGGGGTGTTGCCGAGCTTCTCCTCGGCGAAGAGACCCGCCTCGACCCGGCGGGCCAGCTCGACCTCCTCGACCGCGGAGAGCAGCGGTATCCGCCCGATCTCGCGGAGGTACTGGCGGAAGAGATCGGCGGAGGGGCCGCTGGTGTCGGCGCGGGCGGGCGGCTCGATCGGTTCTACGGGCTCTACGACGGTATCCACGCTCTCGACGGGCTCGACCGGCTCGGCGGGCTCGGCGGGCTCGGCGGGCTCGGCGGATTCCGCCTCGGGGGCGCCGTCGGGGTCGGGGTCGGCAGCCACGTCGGCCATGGCGTCCGGTGCGGCGTCCTGGTCGGTCTCCGGTACACCCTCCGGGGCGAGGTCCGCCGGGTCCTCGGGCACGGCCGGCGCTACCGGTGCGGCGCCGGGCGGGCGGGCGGACACGGGGTGCGGCGACGCCGCGAGGGCCGCGTCGGTGAGGGTCTGGGTCTGCACGGGGGCGACCTCCAGGGTGATCGCTGCTGAGGGGGCAGAACGATCGGGCACGGCACGGCGGCCGCGCCGCCGTCCGTCCCGTACATCATGAGCGGATCTGCGGGGGATTCCGGCCCTAGCTGACCAACACCGCCGCGCTCCGAGGACTCAGGCACCGCACCCCAGTGTGGGGTACGACACAGGCCCGCCACGAGGGGCGTGCGGGCATTTTTTGCTCAGCGGCCCGTGACCGTACGACTACCCGGCGGCTACAGCGCCCCCAACCGCCCGCCCGCCGAGGCACGAACGGGCTGACCGGAACCCGTCCACCGGCCCTGACCGCCCGCCGCCCCGCGCCGCGCGGCCAGAAGGTGCCCACGTCCCACAGGGATGCCGATGGTGCGGCGGGCTCGGCCTACAGCGCCGCCACGCCCCCGGTCCCGGTCCCGATCCCGATCCCGATCCCGATCCCGATCCCGATCCCGGAGGGATTGTCGCCCTACAGCGCCGCCGCGCACCGGTCCCGGAGGGACTGGCCGAACCCGCTCCGAGCCCCGCATAGCACTGCCGCGCCCGGACAGAGGGCCCCACCGGAGCCGTTGGGGTGGGTGCGAAGCCGCGCTGGTGAGCGTCGCACCTACAGCGCCTCCGCCCCACGCACTCGGAGCCCTTCCCGGTATACCTGCAACGCCTTCAGCTCTTCCTGGAAGGCGCTGAGGCTCGCCGCATCAGCGTATGGCCCCAGTCGCTGCACCCCCGCGTGGACCTCACCGATCCGTCGGTCCACGGCCTGGAGCCTGACGGCGGCGAGCCACTGCCCGACGTACGTGCGATCGATCTCGCGCTGTCGGCGTCTGGGCAGCGACAACGGCTCCACCGTGAGCTCCAGGATCAGTCCGCGGACGGTGTCATCCGGCGCAACGTCACGGACCCGAACAAGGTAGTCGGCGTCAGCCCCCGCCGTGCCCCCTGCCTCGGCGATCGCCATACGGACTCGGGCGTACGGCGCCGCCGTGAACTCGTCGGCACCGAAGGCATCGAAGGTGGGAGAGACGAGTTGGGGGTACTGGAGCGCGCACTTGAGCAACTCGCGCTCGGCCAGATGCGCGGGGCTGCGGAGGTCCAGGCGGGGGCCGCGTGGCGGCGCCGGGGCTCCCGGGTCGCCCTGCGCCTCCGGCTCACGCCGATGGCGGTACTGCGGGCCATCTCCGGCAGGAACGCCGCCCGGACGGCCACGCTGCTCGCCGCCCGAGCCGCGGCCGCGCTCACGGGCCCAGCGGGCCAGCTGCGAGACGCGCCGTACGACGAATTGAGTGTCGAGGATGCCGAGCAGACCCGCGAGATGCACCGCGGACTCGTGCTGAATGGAGCCGTTCTTGATCCCGGCGACGACGGGCGCTGCCTCCTCCAGCGCGGCGGCGCGCCCCACCGCCGTGTCGAGGTTGTGGCGCGCGAGGATCTGCCGGATGGCGAACTCGAACAGCTGGGTGCGGGTCTCGACCAATGTCCTGACGGCCTCGTCGCCCTCCGCAAGCCGCAGTTCGCACGGGTCCATGCCGCCCGGCGTGATCGCAATATAGGTCTCGGCTGCGAACTTCTGGTCGTCCTCGAAGGCGCGCAGGGCCGCCTTCTGCCCGGCCGCGTCGCCGTCGAAGGTGAAGACGACCTCCGCGCCCGAGTTGTCCATCAGCAACCGTCGGAGGATCTTGATGTGGTCACCGCCGAAGGCGGTTCCGCAGGTGGCGATGGCGGTGGTGACCCCCGCGAGATGGCAGGCCATGACGTCCGTATAGCCCTCGACCACCACCGCCCGGCTGGCCTTGGCGATGTCCTTCTTGGCGAGGTCGATGCCGTAGAGGACCTGGGACTTGCGGTAGAGCGGGGTCTCGGGGGTGTTGAGGTACTTCGGGCCGTTGTCGTCGTCGCGCAGCTTGCGGGCGCCGAAGCCGACGACCTCGCCGGAGATGTCCCGGATCGGCCACATCAGCCGGCCCCGGAAGCGGTCGATGGGGCCGCGCCGACCCTCCTGGACGAGCCCGGAGAGGATCAGCTCCTTGTCGGTGAATCCGCGGCCGCGCAGATAGCGGACGAGGTGGTCCCAGCCGGCCGGGCTGTAGCCGACGCCGAAGTGCTGCGCGGCGGCCTGGTCGAAGCCGCGCTCGGCCAGGAAGGTGCGGCCGATCTCCGCCTCGGGGCGCTCCAACTGCTCCACGTAGAACTGCGCGGCCGCCTTATGGGCCTCGACCAGCCGGGTGCGCTCGCCCTGCTGGCGGCCGGGCGTGTAGCCGCCCTCCTCATAGCGCAGGGTGATGCCGGCCTGGGAGGCCAGCCGCTCGATGGTCTCGGCGAAGGAGAGGTGGTCGATCTTCATGACGAAGTCGACGGTGTCGCCGCCCTCCTGGCAGCCGAAGCAGTAATAGAGCCCCTTGCTGGGGCTGACCTGGAAGGACGGGGATTTCTCGTCATGGAAGGGGCACAGGCCCTTGAGATTGCCACCCCCTCCATTGCGAAGCTGGAGGTATTCGGACACGACGGCGTCGATCGGGACCGCTGCCCGGACCGCCTTCACGTCGTCATCGTTGATCCTGCCTGCCACGCCCGAATTCTACGGCCGGGGTCCGACACGGCTGTCCGTCGCCTGCCGGACCCCGGTGGGAGCGCGCCCCAGGGCCTACGGGAGCAGCGAGGTCAGCGGGACGGACGGGTCGGCCAGGGCCGCCGTGTCGAGCTGGTGGCCGCCGCGGATGAGCCGTTGGATCGATTCGGTGACGTCCCAGACGTTGACGTTCATGCCCGCGAGCAGCCGGCCGTCGTTCAGCCAGAAGGCGATGAACTGCCGCTTGCCGACGTCGCCGCGCACCAGCACCTGGTCGTACGAGCCGGGCGGGGCGTAACCGGAGTACTCCAGGCCGACGTCGTACTGGTCGGAGAAGAAGTACGGCACCCGGTCGTACGCGACGTCCTGGCCGAGCATGGCGCGGGCCGCCGCCGGGCCGCCGTTCAGGGCGTTGGCCCAGTGCTCGACGCGCAGCCGGGCGCTCTGCGGGAGGGCGGCCCGTGCGGGGGTGCCCTCGAGGAAGCCGAGCGGGGCGGAGGCGACGTCGCCCGCCGCGAAGATGTCCGGGTCGCTGGTGCGCAGCGAGGTGTCGACCGCGATGCCGCCGCCCGCCGCGCGGTCCACCACCTCCAGGCCCGCGGCCTCGGCGAGGGCGGCGCGCGGGGCGGCGCCGATGGCGGCCAGAACGCTGTGGGCGGGGTGCTCCTCGCCGTCGTCGGTGAGGGCGGCCAGCACCATGCCGTCCTGGCCGGTGATCTCGGTAAGGCGGGCACCGAAGTGGAAGCGGACGCCGTGCTCGCTGTGGAGGTCGGCGAAGAGGGCGCCCAGCTCGGGGCCGAGGACGGGGTGGAGCGGGGTGGGCTCGGGCTCGACGATGGTCACCTCGGCGCCGTAGCCGCGCGCGGCGGCCGCGACTTCGAGGCCGATCCAGCCCGCGCCCGCGATGACCAGTTGGCCGTTGTCCCGGCCGAGGGTGGTGAGGACGCCCTTGAGCCGCTCGGCGTGGGCGAGCCGGCGCAGATGGTGGACCCCGGCCAGATCGGTGCCGGGGATGTCGAGGCGGCGCGGCTCGGCGCCGGTGGCCAGCAGCAGCCGGTCGTAGTGGACCCGGGTGCCGTCGCCCAGGGTCACGGCCTTGGCGGCGCGGTCCAGGTGGACGGCGGGCAGGCCGAGGTGGAGCTCGATATCGGCCTGGGCGTACCAGGCGGGCTCGTGGACGAAGACGCTGTCGCGCTCCTGGCTGCCGGTGAGGAAGCCCTTGGACAGCGGTGGCCGCTCATAGGGGTGGTCGCGCTCGTCACCGATGAGGATCACCCGCCCGGTGAAGCCCTCCGCTCGCAGGGTTTCCGCGGCTTTCGCCCCGGCCAGCCCCCCTCCGACGATGACGAATGTCTGGTGTGCGTCGACCACTTGTGTCCTCCTCGCTGCCGAGCAGTGCCTCTATGCCTCTATGAGTGCCTTACCCCGGTCGCGTCAGGTCGTGCTCTCCGAAAGCGGTGCCAAATGCTGAGCCCATGGCTGTGCCAGAGGCTGTGCCGAAAATCCGTGCCCGAAACCTGTGCCGAAAGCTGTACCGAAAGCTCTGCGGCAACCTGTGTCGAAAGCTGTGCCGAAAGCTCTGCGGCAACCTGTGTCGAAAGCTGTGCCGAAAGCTGTGTCACAGGGGAGCCTCCCGCACGGCGAGTGCGTTCGGAAGGGCACGTACGCCGGACGTGTGCACGCGAGCCGGATCCGGCGGGCGGCGGTTCACGCGGTGAGCCGGGCGTGGAGCCATCGGGCCGAGGTGTCGGTCAGGGAGGCGATCTGGTCGACGATCGCCCGCAGCCGGCCCCGGTCGTCCCCGGCCGCGTCGAAGAGCGCGCGGAACTGGGGGTCCAGGCCCTCGGGGGCGCGGGCGATCAGGGCATCGCCCAGCTCGGCGATGACGACCCGCTGATCGGCCCGGACCAGCTCCTGGTCGGGGCGCTGGATGACATACCGGTCGGCGACCGCCTTGAGGACCGCGCACTCCAGGCGCGCGGCGCGGGGGACGACCAGCTCGGCGTGGTAGCGGGTGAAGCGGCCCGCGCCGTACGCCGCGCGGGTGGCGCCCTCGGCGGCCAGGCAGAAGCGGCCGATGAGCTGGCTGGTGGCGTCCTTGAGGCGGGCCTGGGCGACGGACGAGCCGGCGTAGCGGTGCGGCCACCACTCCTGGCCCAGTAGCCGGTCCAGCGCCTCGGCCAGCTCCCCGGGCTCGGCCCCCGGGGCGTACCGGTCGGCGGCGACGGCGAAGACCTCGCGGCGCTCGGGCTCGGAGAGCAGGCTCGCGGGGTCGAGATGGCCCGCGTGCAGCCCGTCCTCGACGTCGTGGACGGAGTAGGCGACATCGTCGGCCCAGTCCATGACCTGCGCCTCGAAGGTCGTACGGCCCTCGGGGGCACCCTGCCGGTACCACGCGAAGATCGGGAGGTCGTCCTCGTAGACCCCGAACTTCGGGGAGCGGGGGCTGTACGGATGGCCGCCGCGCGGCCAGGGGTACTTGGTGGCGGCGTCCAGCGCGGCGCGGGTGAGGTTGAGGCCGACGCTCACCGGCTCACCGGCCTCCGGGCCGGGCACGAACCGCTTCGGCTCGAGCCGGGCCAGCAGCCGCAGCGACTGCGCGTTTCCCTCGAAGCCGCCGCAGGGCTCGGCGATCTCGTTGAGCACCCGCTCGCCGTTGTGCCCGAACGGCGGATGGCCGAGGTCATGAGCGAGGCAGGCCGTCTCCACCAGATCCGGGTCGCAGCCGAGGGCGGCCCCCAGCTCACGGCCCACCTGGGCGCACTCCAGGGAGTGGGTCAGCCGGGTGCGGGGCGTGGCGTCGTAGGCCAGGGCGCGCCCGGCCGGCCCGGGGTCGGCGGCCGGTGTGGCGGGCACCACCTGGGTCTTCCCGGCCAGTCTGCGCAGCGCGGCGGAGTGCAGCACCCGCGCCCGGTCCCGCTGGAAGGCGGTCCGGCCCGGCCGCTTGTCGGGCTCCGGCGCCCAGCGCTCGAGGTCCGCCGGGGCATAGCCGGGGACGTGGCCGGTGTCGGCCTCGGGGGCACCGGTCGGAGGGGCCGGATCCGGTTCAGGGGGTGCGCTGCGACTCATACACCGACGGTAGCCGCCGGTGGTGACAAGGGCGCAAAGGCGAGGGTCTGTTCGTACCGGCGCAGTATGAGACGCGCCACCGCCGGATGGGCGCCGAGCGGGGCGGCCGCGATCCTGGGGGCGGCGTGCGCGCACTGGATGACGCTTGCGCCTTGGGCGGTATTCGCGCGCTGGGCGGCGTTCGCGCGCTGGGCAGCGTTCGCGGCCGGGGCAGCGTTCGCGCACTGGGCAGCGTGCACGCCCGGGGCGACGCTTGCGCACTGGGCGGTATTCGCGCACTGGGCAGCGTTCGCGCCCGGGGCGGCGTGCACGCTCGGGGCGGCGTGCACGCACTGGGCAGCGTGCACGCACTGGGCAGCGTTCGCGCACTGGGCAGCGTGCACGCCCGGGGCGACGCTTGCGCACTGGGCGGCGTTCGCGCACTGGGCAGCGTGCACGCACTGGGCAGCGTGCACGCCCGGGGCGGCGTTCGCGCACTGGGCGGCGTTCGCGCACTGGGCGGCGTGCACGCCCGGGGCAGCGTGCACGCCCGGGGCGACGCTTGCGCACTGCGTGGCGCTTGCGCCCTGGGCGGCGTTCGCGCACTGCGTGGCGAAGCGGCCGGGTGCGGTGAAGTAGGAGGCGACGGCGATCCGGTCATGGCCGAGCGCGGCCAGGGCCCGTACGGCCTCGGGCACGGTGGGCCCGGAGCCGGAGGCGTAGCCGGGCAGGACGGGCACACCGCCGAGCCGGGCGCTGAGCAGGGCGGCGGTCCGGGCCACGTCGACGGCCGCGTCCGGGTCGCGGGAGCCCGCCGCGGCCAGAACGACGCCCGCCCGGTGCGGAGCCGGTACGCCTGCCCCGTGCGGAGCCGCGACGCCCGCGACGCCTGCCCCGTACGGAGCCGCCGCGCCCGCGCCGTACGGAGCCCCGGCCCGGTGGCCTGCCTCGGCCAGCCGGGCGTGCAGCGCCTCGGCGAGCAGCGGGTCCGGGCCGAGCGGGGCGGCGATCCGGGCAGCGAGGTGGGGTGCGGCGGCGACGGCGTCCGGGATGTCTTGTTTGGTGTGGTAGCCGCGGCTCAGGAGCAGTGGGACGAGCACGGCCTCACCGCGCAGCGCGGCCAGCGTGTCGGTCAGCAGCGGCTGGTTGAGCTCGATATGGCCGAGACGTACGGGCAGTCCGGGGCGGAGCGCGCGGACGCGGTCCAGGAGCGCGGTCACGGTGCGCAGCGCCTCGGGGTCCCGGCTGCCGTGGGCGACGGCGACGAGCGTCGGCGGGCGGTCGCGGCCACCCCGGCGGACGTCGTGGCGGCTGCCGGGGTGGCCGCCAGGGCGGTTGCCGTGGCCCAGCCGGTCGAGCTGGGTGGTGAGCTGTGCGGTGAACCGGGTCATGAGCCGCTGGGCACTGTCGAAGTCCGCCGTGCCGTCGATATCCGCCGTGCCGTTGATATCGGCCGTGCCGTCGGGGCCAGGAGAACCGGCGTGGGGCGTCATGGCCAGAGCCTGGCAGCGGCAGATTGCATCGCCGTTGCGCGGCCGTGACGGGTGATTGCGTCGATTTCACCGGCCGCCGGGCCCCGTGCTGAGGTCCGCTTCCCGCAGGCGTAATCCGCGGCGACGCGGGCCGTAACACGGCCGTAGCACGCTCCTTGGCATGGCGCACGTTCCCGGGGAGCACTCCCCCGACCCCGCCCCCGACCCCGCCCCCGTCGACACGCACTGCCCTTACTGTTCGCTCCAGTGCGGGATGACGCTGCGCCCGGTGCCACCGGGCGGCGGATCGGACGAGAAGCCGGGTGGTGTCGAGGTCATCGAGCGCACCGCCTTCCCCGTCAACCGCGGCGCGCTCTGCGGTAAGGGCCGCACCGCGCCCGCCGTGCTCTCCTCCCGGGTGCGTCTGACCGAGCCGCTGGTTCGCCGCCCTGACTCCGGTCGGCTCGAACCGGCCACCTGGGAGGAGGCCCTCGACCGGATCGCCGAGGGCCTGGAGGCCGCCGGCCGGGCGTACGGCCGCGACGCCGTGGGGGTCTTCGGCGGCGGCGGGCTGACGAACGAGAAGGCGTACGCGCTGGGGAAGTTCGCCCGCGTGGTGCTCGGCACCCCGCAGATCGACTACAACGGCCGGTTCTGCATGTCCTCGGCCGCCGCCGCCCATCAGCGGGCCTTCGGGCTGGACCGCGGGCTGCCGTTCCCGCTGGCGGACGTGGCCCGCACCGGATGCGTCGTCCTCGTCGGCTCGAACCTGGCCGAGACCATGCCGCCCGCGCTGCGCTATCTGACCGAGCTGAAGGAGGCGGGCGGCCGGCTGATCGTGGTCGATCCCCGGCGCACCCGTACGGCGGAGCAGGCGGATCTGCATCTGGCGCCGCGGCCCGGTACCGATCTCGCGCTCGCGCTGGGGCTGCTGCACCTGGTGGTCGCGGAGGGCCGGGTGGACGAGGAGTTCGTCGAACGGCGCACCAGCGGCTGGCCCGAGGCGCGGGCCGCCGCGATGGCCCACTGGCCGGAGCTGGTGGAGCGGATCACGGGCGTCCCCCTCCCTGACCTCCGTAAGGCGGTCACGATGTTCTGCGACGCCGAGAACTCGATGGTGCTGACCGCCCGGGGCCCCGAGCAGCAGTCCAAGGGCACCGACACCGTCGGCGCGTGGATCAACCTGTGCCTGGCCACCGGCCGCGCGGGCCGCCCGCTGTCCGGCTACGGCTGCCTGACCGGCCAGGGCAACGGCCAGGGCGGCCGCGAACACGGCCAGAAGGCCGACCAGCTACCCGGCTACCGCAAGCTGACCGACCCCGCCGCGCGCGCCCATGTGGCGGCCGTATGGGGCGTCGAACCCGACGCCCTCCCCGGGCCGGGGCGCAGCGCGTACGAACTCCTGGACGCGCTCGGGCGGGACGTCCGGGCACTGCTGCTGATGGGCTCCAACCCGCTGGTCTCCGCCCCGCGTGCGGCCCATGTGGAGTCCCGGCTGCGGTCACTGGACTTCCTGGCGGTCGCCGATGTCGTGCTCTCGGAGACCGCCGCGCTCGCCGATGTGGTCCTGCCGGTGGCGCAGTGGGCCGAGGAGACCGGGACCATGACCAACCTGGAGGGCCGGGTCATCCTCCGCCGGGCGGCGCTGACCCCGCCGCCGGGCGTCCGGACGGATCTGTGGGTGCTGAGCGGGCTCGCGGCCCGGCTCGGCTGGGAGAAGGGGTTCCCGGCCGACGCGGAGGAGGTCTTCGAGGAGCTGCGGCGGGCCTCGGCCGGCGGCCCGGCGGACTACTCGGGCATCACCTATCGGAGGATCGCGGAGGAGGACGGGGTGTTCTGGCCCTGTCCGGAGCGCGCGGAGGAGACCGCCCGTAAGAGCGCGGCGGGGACCGCCCGTAAGGGCGCGGCGGGGACCGGCTGGGAGAGTGTGGAGGGGGCCTCCGAGAGGGCGCAGCGAACCGGCTCGGCGGGCGCGGGGGCCGACCCCGAGCGTGCGTGGGCCGACCCGGAGGGCGCCCGCCCCCAGGGCGCGCACGGGGCCGACCCTGGGGGCGCGGAGGCCGACCCCGAGGGCGGGGAGAGGCCCAGTCCGCCCAGTAGGCATCCCGGTCCGCATCCCGGTACGCCGCGGCTGTTCCTCGACCGGTTCGCCACCGACGACGGGCGGGCCCGCTTCGCCCCCGTGAGCCATCGCCCGGCCGCGGAGGAGCCGGACGCGGCGTATCCGGTGCTGCTGACGACGGGCCGGGTGCTGGCCCAGTACCAGTCCGGCGCCCAGACCCGGCGGGTCACCGAGCTCAACGAGGCCGCACCCGGCCCCTACGTCCAGCTCCACCCGCTGCTCGCCGAGCGGCTGGGGGCGGCCGAGGGGGTGCCGATCGCGGTGGTCTCCCGGCGCGGCCGCGCCGTGGCCCCGGCCCGCATCAGCCGGGACATCCGGCCGGACACGGTGTTCATGCCGTTCCACTGGGCGGGGCCGGGGCGGGCCAACACGGTGACGAACCCGGCGCTGGATCCGGTGTCGCGGATGCCGGAGTTCAAGGTGTGCGCGGTGCGGCTGGAGCTGGCCGAGGGCTGAGGGCCGAGCGCTGATCGCCCCAGGGCTCAGCGGGGCTCAGCGGGTCCAGCCCTCGACCTCCTTCAGGTACGCCGCCCGCGTCCCCTCGTCCAGGAAGGCGGCCTCGAAGGAGTTGCGGGCCAGGGTGCGCAGGGTCGTCTCGTCGAGGCCGAGCGCGTCCCGTACGGCGGTGAAGTTGTCGCCGACGTAGCCGCCGAAGTAGGCGGGGTCGTCGGAGTTGACCGTCACCAGCAGACCGGCGTCCAGCATCGCGGGCAGCGGATGGTCCTCCAGGCGGTCCACGACGCGCAGCCGGACGTTCGACAGGGGGCAGACGGTCAGCGGGGTCCGGTCCGCGACCAGCCGGGCCACCAGCGCCTCGTCCTCCAGGCAGCGCACCCCGTGGTCGACGCGGTCCACACCGAGGATGTCCAGCGCCTCCCACACATACGCGGGCGGCCCCTCCTCCCCCGCGTGCGCGACGCACTTCAGCCCGGCCTCCCGCGCGAGCGCGTACACCTCGCGGAACTTCGACGGCGGATTCCCTACCTCCGCCGAGTCCAGGCCGACCGCGGCGATCCGGTCCAGGTGGGGGCGGGCCGCCTCGAAGGTCTCCAGGGCCGATTCGGCGCTCTCGTCGCGCAGGAAGCACATGATCAGGCGCGTGGTGATGCCGTACGTCTCCGGCGCCGCGTCCAGCGCGCGGGTGATCCCGCGGATGACCGTGTCTATCTCGACGCCGCGCGCGGTGTGCGCCTGCGGGTCGAAGAAGATCTCGGCATGGCGCACACCCTGCGCACGGGCGCGGGCAAGATACGCGTTGGTGAGGTCGGCGAAGTCGTCCTCGGTGCGCAGCACGGTCATCAGCGCGTAGTAGAGGTTCAGGAAGTCCTGGAGGTCGCTGAAGGAGTACGCGGCCTTCAGCTCCTCCTGGGTGGCGTACGGCAGCTCGACCCCGTTGCGCTCGGCGAGTGCGAAGGCCAGATCGGGCTCCAGGGTGCCCTCGATGTGGAGATGGAGCTCTGCGGTGGGGATCGGGGGCATGGAGGGGATCACCTGCTGGTTTCGCTGACGGGGGGAGTGAGTCACTCAGCCTATCCGGGCGGCAGACCCGCCCCGAGCGCTAGGCTCGGCGTCGCCAGCAGTGCACTCAGGGACACAGAAGGTCACCGTGAGCAGTCAGCCGACCGAGGCGAGCGCTCCGCTGATCCCCATGCCGTCGCTGACTCCGGACGCGCTTCGGGCGGCAGTCGCCCAGATCGTTCCGAGTCGCCTCCCAGAACTGAACGAACACCTGACGAGCGCGGCAACCAGCGCGCAGCGCACCAGCAGTGTGGGGCCGCTGAGAGCCTTCACCGCGCATTGGGGAACCGTCGTCAATATCGAACGCTGGCCACAGCGCGCCGCCCGCTTCCATGCCTGTGAGGACCTGGCCGCGGATCCGCTGGCCGACCCGGAGGAGGCTCGCGCGGCGGCGAGTGAGATCGGCCGCATCCTCCGGGCCGCGGGCGAGGAGATCGGCGCATGAGCGATGCGTGGAGGTGGGAGTACGACCCGGACGCGGAACACGTCGTGGGTGGTCTTCCGCCGCATGTCGTCACTGAAGTGGAATGACTCGCCCATGAACTGGCCGTGCTGGGGAGAGACGCCACAGAGGTGGGTGCCGGCCACCGGCTGCGCAATCTGGCCTTCCTGGATGTGGGGCTGCTGTACTTCCTGCCGGTGCCCAGCCAGCAACTGATCGCGGTGGTTAACGTCACCTGGGCCGGGTGAGGCAACCGCCACCCCCTCTCCCGCGTCCCACAGCGCGACCGGATCGGTGATGCGAAGAGGGGGAGCGCATGCTGGGGTGGGTGCGGAGGCGGTTGCCGCGGACGCGGCGGGGGTGGCGGCGGCTGGTGCAGGGGGGCGTTCTCGTCTGCGTACTGGCCCTGCTCCCCGCGACCTGGCTGCGGCTGAGCACGGACGACCGGATCCGTACGGTCGCCGATGTGCCCTCGGCCCCGGTGGGGGTGGTCTTCGGGGCGGGGCTGTGGAACGGGGAGCCGTCGCCGTATCTGGCGCACCGGCTGGACGCCGCCGTACGGCTCTACAAGGACGGCAGGGTCCATGCGCTGCTGGTCACCGGGGACAACAGCCGCCATGACTACGACGAACCGGACGCGATGCGCGCGTATCTCGTCAAGCGCGGGGTGCCGGACCGGCGGATCGTGAGCGACTTCGCGGGGTTCGACACCTGGGACTCCTGCAGCCGGGCCCGGCGGGTCTTCGGGGTGCACAAGGCGGTGCTGGTGAGCCAGGGGTTCCATGTCCGGCGGGCGCTGGCGCTGTGCGGGGCGGCGGGGATCGACGCGTACGGGGTCGCGGTCGCCGAGCCGCACGATGTGACCTGGTACTTCGGTGGGACGCGGGAGGTCGTGGCGGCGGGCAAGGCGGCTCTGGACGCGACGTTCGAGCCGGACCCGCACTTCCTGGGGCCGCGGGAGCGGGGGATCGAGCGGGCGCTGGCGGGGCGGGGGTCCTCCGGCTCCCGCTGAGCGGTCGGCCGCGGCCCTCGCCCCTGTCGCCGGTCGCCGGTCGCCGGGTCGCCGGTCGCCGTCAGCCGATCGTCGTCTCCGACACCACCCACGCCAGGTAGTCCTCGCTGCCGTTCACGATGGGCATCGCGATGACCTCGGGCGTCTCGTAGTCGTGCGCCTCGCGGATATGGGCCTCCAGCTCGTCGTAGCGCGCGGCGGTCGTCTTGAACAGCACCTGCCACTCGGCCGCCGTCTCGACCTCCCCCTCCCACCGGTACACGGATGTCACGGGCTGGCTGATCTGCGCACAGGCCGCCAGCCGGGCCTCGATCGCCCCGCGGGCCAGCACCTCGGCCTTCTCGGGGGTGTCGGTGGTGGTCAGTACGGTCAGGTAGTCGGCCACTGCTGCGGTACCTCTCTCCACGGCGCGGTCGTACTGCGCGGCTGCGAACTGGCGCCCACCACGCTAGCCGGTGAGGATTGAGGGAACCCGCCGACGATCAGACCGGACCGATCGAGGGGCTCTCATGGATGACCTCACCACGCTCGCGCGCCACCATCTGGACCAGGCCAAGGCCGATCCGCACGGGCGCAGCGCACATCTGTTCCTGCACGACGGTCCGCTGCGGCAGAGCGTGATCGCCATGGTCTCCGGCTGCGAGCTCGATGAGCACAACGCTCCTCCGGCGGCCAGTCTCCAGGTGCTGCACGGGCATGTACGGCTGACCGGCGGCGGTGACCGGATGGATCTCATCGCGGGCCAGGTGCAGGAGATCCCGCATGAGCGGCATGGGCTGCGGGCGTTGGAGGACTCGGTGGTGCTGCTGACCGCCGTGACCGCCACGCACGGCTGTCCCACCCCCTACGAGGACGCGGCCACCGCCTGACGGCGGCCTAGTCGCTGCCGCCCCCGCCACCACCGCCGCCGCAGGAGTGGTGGCCGCCGCCGTGGCCACCATCGTGGCCGCCACCGTAACCACCGCCGTGGTCGCCGTATCCACCGCCGTGGCCTCCGCCATGGCCTCCGCTGCGGTCGTCGCCCCACGAGTGCGTCTCGTAGAAGGACTCGTAGTCGGGGTAGCCGGGGTCGTAGGCGATGAGGACGTGCCGCTCCCAGTAGGCCGGATCGCCGTTCGGGATCGGTATCGCCGCGCTGACGGCCTTGCGCCGCACCGGCTCCGGGAGGACGACGGGGCCGTGGAAGACGTACGAGGGGAGCGCTCCCTCCCGCACGGCCGCCTCCACGCGGCGTCGGCCCGTGCGGGTGGGGCGGCCCCGGAGACGGGTGAGCAGACCGCCGGAGGCGAGCCGGTCCCGGATCGCCTTCAGCTCGGGTCCGTGGAGCAGCGTGGGAACCACATGGTCCACCGGCTTCGGGCGGGGGCACAGCGCGATGAGCGCGCGTTCGACCGGGTGTCCGGCCTCCCCCGCCTTGGCGTGTATCCGGGAGCGCCGGAGGGTGATCGCGTCCCGCTCCTGAAGCGCTATCAGGAGGGTCTGGATCACCCACCGCCGCCCGCCCACCAGATAGGCGATGTCATAGAGGTCCAGTGGCTGGCCCGCCGCCTTCTGTGGCTCCGCCGAGGCGGGGCGTCTGGATATGGCCCACATCGGAATGCCCCCGTCCATCCATGTCCATCCGAGTCCATCCGAACTACTCACTTACCGTCAGTTTTGTCCTTCTGAACGGTGATGAACCCGGATCGACATGGTTTCAGAGCGGGATTTGAGCTTTCCCGCCCTTATCCGGACGGGGTCGTGACGGACGCCTCGGCGGACGGGCCGGTTCCGGTGGCCGTCAGGGCCGCGATCGAGAAGGTGTACGCGGTGGATGGGCGCAGCTTGCCGATCACCCGCAGCATGCCCTTGGCCCGGGGCTGGGCGACCAGGACGTCGCGGCCGGTCACGGTGACGGTGCGGCCGTCGGAGACGGTGATCCGGTAGCCGATGACCGGGGTGTCGCCGGTGGTCTTGGGCGGGGTCCAGGACAGCCTGGCGGCCGTGGCCTCCGCGTTGACCTTCACGCCGGTGGAGACGGCGGGCAGGGCGCCGGAGCCGTCGGCGGTGGGCGTGACGGGGGCGGCGGCCAGCGACCGCTCGCTCTGCCCCACCCGGTTGCGGGCCGCGACGGTCACCGTGTACGGCGTGCCGTTGGTGAGCCCGTCGACCACCGCGTACGCGGTGCGCTTGAAGCGCGCCGCCGGGACGGTGGTGGAGACGGTGTGGGCGCCGTTGGTGGCGGTGACGGTGACGGTGTACGAGGTGACCGGCGACCCGCCATCGACGTACGACGGGTTCCAGGTGACGTACGCCGAGCCGTCCGCCGCGAAGTCGCCCACGCGGGTGGGTGCTTCGGGTACGGAGCGAGTGGCGAACGTGCGGCCGAGCAGCCCTCGGTAACGGGGTTCGAGACCGGCCGCGGCCACGATGCCGGCCGGTGCCTTCGAGGGGTCGGCCAGGATGTGGTTGCCGCTGGTCACCACGCCCTTGTCGTTCCCGTCGCGGTCGCCCTGCTCCCAGTAGTTGCCGACGATGCGGGTCGGGTCGTTGTTGCCGAGGTTGTCGCGGTAGTCGACGTGTGCGCTGAGGACGTTGGCCTGGGCGCCGTAGAGGACGTTGCCCTCGACCGTGACGTAGGTGCAGCCGTTGTCGGTGTAGATGGTCCGGCCCAGCCCCCACCCGTCGTGGATGACATTGCCGGTGATCTTTTCGCCGTTGTCGAGGGAACTGCCGGTGAGGCCCTGGGTGTAGACGCCCGCGCCGTCGTCGAGGGCCTGCATGTAGTCGTGGATGAGGTTGTCGGCCACCGAGTTGTCGTGCGACACATTGGCGGTGGCCGGTTTGCCGATCTTGTCGGGCCAGCCGCCCCAGCCCAGGGAGATCGCCGAGTAGCCGACATGGTCGATCTGGTTGTGGGCGATGGTGTTGTTCTGGGTGTAGCCGTTGAGGATGGCGACACCGCCGTGGTACTCGCGGGGCAGCGCGTAGAGGTGGTTGTCGGTCACCGACACCTTGCGGGTGAGGTCGGCGTCGCTGCCGGGCCGGGGGGCGTCGACCCCGCCGATCTCCATGCCGTTGCCGGAGATATCGGTGAAGACGTTGCCGCGCACGGTGGTGTTCTGTGTTCCGGTGCCGAGTTCGAGCCCGGCGGCGCCGAGGTGGACGAAGGCGTTGTCGGAGAACTCCAGGTCGCGGCCGTGGCTGATGGCCACGTTGCCGGGCATCCTGGTCCAGGACGCGTACGGGCAGGTGCCGCCCGGGGTGTATTCGCACAGCCCCTGGGTCCTCCAGCCCTCCGCGCCGGTCACCGTGTAGCCCGCCTGCACCTCGGAGAAGCCCTCGGACGAGGAGGGGGTGAGCCAGGTGGCGTACGAGAACTGGATGCCCCGCAGGGCGATGTCGTGCAGCGGCGCGCTCCCGGTGCCCCGCCCGTCGACCAGCTTCTCCAGGACCGGTGCCTCCACATCCGCGGTGCGCGGGTTCTCCCCGGCGCGCGGGCGGTAGTAGACGGTGCGGGTGTGCCGGTCGAGGTACCACTCTCCGGGCTGGTCGAGCACCTCGTAGGCGTTCTCGACATAGCCGGGCAGTGCGTCACCGGTGAGCCTGCCGGGGCCGACCATGTTGATGCTGCGGCCGGGGATGTCGGGAAACTCCACGCGCTTGGTGGAGTTGTCCCAGCACGGCTGGGCCATGGTGACGGTGGTGCCGCTCATCGAGCCGATCGGGCAGCGCGGTTCGGTCCAGGGGCCGAGGCCGTACTGCTGGATGTTCCACAGCGCCTCACCGCTGGGGTAGACGAACTCGATGTCCGACGGGTTGCGCCAGCGGGCGAGGGTGTCGGCGGACGCGGTGTAGCCGGTGGCGGTGGACTTGAGCGTCACCGGTATCGGCCCGCGCGCCCGCTGGGCGCGCACGCCGTTCACGTACAACTGCCGGGTGTTGTCCAGCCCGGCGGGCGCGGGGGCCGACCACAGCCCGGACCTGCCCTTGACCGGCTTCCAGTGCTGGACGGCCCGGCCGCCGCTGAACACGGTGCCCTTGCTGCCCTGCCAGACGACGCGGTGTCCGTTGCCCCCGGAGTCACGGGAGTCGAGGACGAGCGGGCGGGCGAGGCGGTACGTACCCGGCGCGAGGTGCACCGTGAGGTCGGCGGCGAGACGGTCGGTGCGCTGCCGTACGAGGTCGCGGGCGCGCTCGGGGGTGCGGACGGGGGCGGTGCGGGTGCCGGGCGCGCGGTCGTCGCCGCTCGGCGCGACATACACATCGGGGGCGGGGCGGGGCGCCCGCGCGACGGCGTCGGCGGTGCCGCCGAAGGCGGCGCCGAGGGTGGCGAGGACGGCCGCAACTGCGGCGAATGCGGGGGCTTTGCGGGCGGTCCGGGTGCGTGGGCGTACGTACTCCGACATGTCCCTCCCTGCGGAACCTTGCTGGAACCCTGCTGGAACTCGTGGAGTGGCCCCGGGAAAGGTAGGATCTATAAGAGGAACACGTCAATATAGACGGCAGAATCCGGCTAGCTTCGCCCCTAAGACGTCAATTCATTGGATCTATCGGCCTGGTGCTGGCCTCATAAGCGCGGCGGGAGCACCGGCCACCGCCGACGCTCCCGCTCCTGCCCCCGGCCCCGACCCCGACTCCGACCCCGACCCCGACCAATGGTGCGTCAGGACACCGTGTCGTAGAGGATGGCGAACCGGCCGCGGGCCTCGTCGTCCTCCGACAGCCGCCAGCCCGCGCTGACATGACCCCGGACCCCGGCGGTCTCCGCACCGGACTCCGGACGCAGAACGCGCGTCACCTGGAGGGCGACCCCGTCACCCAGCAGCAGGCGGGTGCCGTCCGGCCCGTTCGCGACGGCCGACGCCTCGGCGGCCCCGGCCGGGATCTCGAACCCGGCTCCGGTCACCTCGGCGGTGACTGAGGGGTCGGGGGTGTCGGACAGGCTCTGCGCCTGCGGCTCGGCGCGCCCCTGGAGCAGCGCGAGCAACTGGCCCACGAGTACCGGGTCGTGCGCCCCGTCGTAGATCCACCGCTGCCCCAGCACCCCGTGCTCGGTCGTGCCGACGAGGGCCTGCTCGGCTCCATCCAGCGGCGCCGCACGGTAGGTCATCGGTACGTGGTACCAGGCGGGCCGATCACCGGCGTCGTCCCGCACCACCATGAACTCGATGCCCACCTCGCCCTCCGGGTCGTCCAGCCGGAAGCCACCGGCCCGGGACAGCTCCGGCGCGCGCTGGGCGGCGGCGTACCACGGCTGCCCGGGCAGCCAGGCCGTGAGCAGTTCCGTCTTGGTCGGACTCATCGTGGTCCTGTGAATGATCGACATGACGGGAGAACGCCGTGCCCCGGCGTGTGCTTCCCACGGAACGCGCGAGGGCCCGGCGCGCCGTGCGCGCCGGGCCGCCGGCCGATCCCCCCACGGGCCGGCCAGTGGTTCAGGAGCGGGTCGCCCCGACCGCCGCGCTCGTCGCGGTCGCGGACCGGTCGTCGGTGCGGTGCGCCTTCTTGACCACCACGACCTTGCAGGTCTCGGCCGGCTTACCGGGCTTGGCCGGCTCACTGGGCTTACCCGGCTTGACCGGCTTGGTCGGCGTCGTGGGGTGGGCGGGGACGGCGGAGACGTCGTCCTTGCTCCCAGCCTTGCCCTTGACGATGACGATCGTGCACACCTTGCCGGGCTTGCCCGGGATAGTGGGGATGGTGGGGATGGCGCAGATGTCGCCGTGCCCGCGGGCGCCGCCCTTCGGCGCCACGGTGGCCTTCTTGCCGTCGGCCTTGACCGCCGCGGTGGCCTTGCCCACCTCGGTCAGCTCGACCGACTTGGTGGACTTGGCGGGCTTGGCGTTGGCCCGCTTGACGGCCTTGCCGTGCACCACCCGGCAGATGACCGTGTCACCGGGCTTCGACTTCGCGTTGGAGGCGGAGGCCGACGCCGAGGAGTGGGACGAGGACGACGCCGAGGCGGGGACCGAGGCACCCAGCGCCAGGGCACCGGCCGCCATGGCCAGCACGACACCGCGCCGCTTCGCGGACGTGGCACGAGGCAGGAAACGAGACATGGGCACAGCTCTCCTTCATTCGGGGAGTGGAACTGGCTGCCGAAGGACCCTTGATCCGTCGGCGCACTCACCGTGGCGCACCGATGCTGAGTCCTCGCTGAACCGCCTGAGGCCCCGCTGAAGCCGGTGCCCGGTTCAGCGGGGCCTCAGCTTGCCCATGCCATCCTGACCGCGTGCGCATACTGGTGGTGGAAGACGACGCCCGGCTCCGCGAACTGCTCACCGAGGGCTTGGAGCAGGAGGGTTTCACCATCGAGACGGCGGCGGACGGGCTCAGCGGCCTGGCGCTCGCCCGCTCCGGCGGATACGCGGCGATCGTGCTGGATGTGATGCTCCCCGGGTGCTCCGGCTATCAGCTCTGCTCGCGGCTGCGCGAGAAGGGCGACTGGACGCCGATCCTGATGCTCACCGCCAAGGACGGCGAGTACGACGAGGCCGATGGGCTCGACGTGGGCGCGGACGACTATCTGACCAAGCCGTTCTCCTTCGTCGTCCTGATCGCACGGGTGCGGGCCCTGGTGCGGCGCGGCGGGCTGGACCGGCCCGACGTACTGGAGCTGGGCGATCTGCGGCTGGAGCCCGCGGCGTTGGCCTGTGCGCGGGGGAAGGAGGAGGTCACGCTGACGGCCAAGGAGTTCGCCGTGCTGGAGTACCTCGCCCGGCGCGCAGGCCAGGTGGTCTCCAAGTCCGAGATCGTGCAGAGCGTGTGGGACACCGCGTACGACGGCGGGGCCAATCTCGTCGAGGTCTACATCCGGAGCCTGCGCCGGAAGATCGATGTGCCGTACGGCCGGCAGTCGATCCGCACGATACGGGGCGCGGGCTATCTGCTGGCCCGCGACGGAGGGTGAGACGGTGGGGCACATCAGCGCGGATGTCGGAGGACAGGACGTCGGGCAGGACGTCCGGCAGGACATCGGGCACACGGCCGACGGCGAGGTCCCGGGGGACACCGGACGCCGCCGCCCGCGCCTGACGTCCGGGTTGACCGTGCGCGCCAAGGCCGTGCTGGCGGCCGCCGGAACCGTCGCCTTCGCGATCGGGCTGTGCATGCTGGCCCTGGTGCTGGCCCTGCAGCACAACCTCCGCGCCAGCGCCGACCTGGACGCCAGGAACGCCGCCGTCGCGATCAAGGGTCAGTTGGCGCAGACCCGCCCCGCGCCACAGCGGGCGCTCATCGTCGCCCCCGGCGCGGTGACGATCAAGGACGTCTCCGGCCGGACGGTCACCCCCACCATGCCGACAGAGACCGGCTCGCAGCAGACAGAGGCCACCCCGCAGGACGCGGCCGGTTCCACGATGCTTCCGGCCAAGCCCCTCGAGCCCGTCCAGGCCGGGCAGCGTTACAGCGTGAAGGTGAGCCCCTCGACCACCGCCGTCGACAACGCCACCGGTCTGCTGCTGCGCCAGGCCGCCCCCGCGGCCGCCGGTCTGGTGCTGTTCGTGGCGGGGCTCACGTGGCTGCTCGTGGGGCGCGCCCTGCGCCCGGTCGCCGCGATGCGGCAGGAGTTCACCGAGATCACCGAGCGCGATCTGCATCGCCGGGTGCCGGTGCCCCGGGCGCGGGACGAGATCCACCGGCTGGCCCGGACCATGAACGCCACACTGGACCGGCTGCACCGGGCCATGACCCGGCAGCGGCAGTTCGTGGCCGACGCCTCGCATGAGCTGCGCAGCCCCATCGCGGCCGTGCGCGCCCAGCTCGAACTGGTCCTGGCCCGCCCGTCGCGTACCGACTGGCCGGCCGCCGTGCACAAGGCGCTGCGCGACACCGACCGGCTCCAGGCCGTCGCCTCCGATCTGCTGCTGCTCGCCCGGCTCGACGCGCAGGAGGCGCCGCGCACCGCGGCGGTGGATCTCGGCGCGCTGGCGGAAGAAGAGGTACGGCGCCACCCGGGCGCGCTCACGTTGGCCGGGGAGCAGGAGCGGGCGGCCGTCGTGACCGGCAGCCGGGTGCAGTTGTCCCGGCTGCTCACCAACCTCGCCGACAACGCCCGGCGGCACACCCGTACCACCGTCTCGATCACCGTGGCGGTCCGCGGTGGCCGGGTCGAACTGGCCGTGGACGACGACGGTTCGGGCATCCCGGAAGCCGACCGCGAGCGCGTGTTCGAGCGGTTCACCCGGCTGGATGACGCGCGGGCCCGTCAGGACGGCGGCACCGGTCTCGGGCTCGCCATCGCCAATGACATCGCTCACGCCCACGGCGGCACCCTTACGGTGCTCACCAGCCCGCGGGGCGGGGCTCGCCTGCTGTTGTGTCTGCCGCGGACGGACGTCGCCCAACCCTGACCCCGGTGCGGACGCGACGTCTCACTCGTGAGAGTTTGGCAACTACCGGACCAGACTGATCAGTTGGTCAGTAGTATCTGCCCTTTCCTGGCCGTGTCCCAGATGGAGGTGTCAAAGGTGCTGTCGGGGACGGAGGCCGTCGTCGTGGCCGCGTCCGCGGTGCTGGTACTGGTGCTGTCGCTGTGCCTCACCTGGGTGGTCAGACTCCGTCGCGCGCTTGCTGACGCGCGTACGGCGACCGAGCGAGAACGAGCCGTTTCCGAACGGGAACGAGCCAATACCGCGCGCGAGCGCGCGCTGGCGGCCGAGCGCGGCGAAGAGGTCACGCGGCTGGCCGCCGTACAGAGCGATCTGGACGAGGCGGCGCGCCGGGAGCGGCGGCTGCGCGACTCCGTCCAGGCGTCGTTCGAGTCCGTGGCCCGCAATATGCACGCCATGTCGATGGTGCAGCAGCAGGTCCTCGACGGCCTCGAGCAGCATGTCGAGGACGCGCGGCTGATGGGCGAGGTGATGAAGGCGGACCACGCGGCCGCCCAGATGACCCGCAAGGCCCAGACGCTGCTGGTGATGTGCGGGATCTGGCCGGCGCGGCGGGAGACCCGGCCGGTGTCGCTCTTCGACTGTGTGCGCGGCGCGCAGTCGCGCATCGTGGAGTTCGGCCGGGTGGACGTCCACGGCGGCCAGACCCTCTACGCGGTGGCACCCGCCGTGGAGGGCCTGATGCACGCGGTGGCCGAACTCCTGGAGAACGCCACGGTCTTCTCCCCCTCCCGCACCCAGGTGGCGGTCGCCGTCCGGGAGGTCGCGGCGGGCGCGGTCATCGAGATCGACGACGCCGGGCTCGGCATGCCGCCGGACGTGCTGGAAAAGGCCGTGGGCCAACTGCGGGACGGTCTGGACCTGGCTCAACTGGGCGCCGTGCCGCGGCTGGGGCTCGCCTGTGTCGGGCGCTGGTCGCGGGAGCTGGGCTTCGGGGTGGAGCTGTCCACGGCCTCGGCGTACGGCGGTACCCGGGTGGTGGTCTTCGTACCGCACCGGCTGCTGACCGAGCCGACGAGCGCGGTCCGGGCGGCGGACCACAAGCCGGTGGTCGTGGAGCCCGTGACCGTCGGCACGGTGAGCCACGACGCGGGCGGCACCGGCCTCGGCCCGGCCGCCGCCGACCCGGCCGGGAGCGGCTCGCTCAACGGCCTGTCCGCGGACGACGCGCCCGAGGCCCCCGCGCCGCTCGGCACCGGGCTGCCCCGGCGCCGCAACCGCCGCCGCCCGGCCGCCGGAACCGCCACGGCCGACACGGCCGATGTGGCCACCGCCTCCGGCGCCCCGGCCCGCGCCGAGCCCACCTCACGGGCCGGCGCCTCCTGGACGCCCGAGGCCGCCCGCGCCTCCATCACCAGCGTCGTCTCCGGCACCCGCCGCGGACGGGTGGAAGCGGAGGCGGAGGACGGAGCCGGAGCCGGAGCCGTACCGCTGACGGAGGAAAAGAGTCCGGACCGAGAAGACCGAGAAGGAGGCCGGTAGTGGCCGGAACCATATCCAAATTGCCCGATGTTGGATGGATGCTGCGTCCGCTGACAGGGATCCCCGGGGTGCGGCATGCCGTCGTCGTCTCGGAGGACGGTCTGCGCATGGGCCACGACTCCGCCGAGGGGCTGTCCGGCGAGGTGTCCCGGCTCGGCGTGGACGAGGCCGAGTCGCTGGCCGCCGCCTGTGCCGCGCTGACGGTGACCAGCCAGTCCACCGTGTCGCTGCTGTTCGGCGAGAAGGCGGGGGTGCGGCAGCTCATGATCGAATCCGACAGCGGGTTCGTGCTGTTCACCTCTGCCGGTCAGGGCGCCTCGCTGGGGGTGGCCACCGACACCGAGACGGATGTCGGCCTGGTGGCCCAGCAGATGCAGTTACTGGTCGCGAAGATCGGTGCCCATCTGAGCAGTCAGCCGCGGGACCCGATGGGCCGCCCGGCGTCATGAGCTCGCCCGGCGAGGAACGCACGACGGCCGCGGTGCGCCCCTATGTGATCACACGGGGGCGCGCCGGTTCCTCACGGGATGCTCTGCCGCTGGAAACGCTCGTCATGGCGTCCGGGAGCGCGCTGCCGCCGCATATGCAGCCCGAGTACCGGCGGATCGCCGACCACTGCCAGGGGCTGCTGTCGGTGGCGGAGGTCGCCGCCCATCTCGGTCAGCCGCCGGCCGTGGTGCAGGTGCTGCTCGCGGATCTCATCGACTGGGGGCACATCGTGGCGCGTCCGCCGATCCGGGTGGTCAAGCGAAAACGTGCCGATTTGGACTTGCTGAGGAAGGTGCTCGATGGGCTTGAGAGCAAGCTCTGAGATCTCGATGGCCGGTACGGACGGCACAACGCAGACGAACCCCACGGCCCGCCAGGGCGACGCGGACCGCACGACCCGCACAGACCACACCAACGAGACAGGCGAGACGGACGAGACGGGCGATACGGACGACATGGACGACATGGACGACACCCCCGTCATGTACGTGCAGCCCAGCGTGGCCGGGGCCGCCAAGATCCTGGTGGTCGGCCCGATGGGCGTCGGCAAGACCACGCTGATCGGCACGGTGTCGGAGATCAAGCCGCTCTCCACCGAGGCGACGATGAGCCAGGCCGGGGCCCGGCTCGACACCAAGGTGCGGCCGTCGAAGACGACGACCACCGTCGCGCTGGACTTCGGGCGGATCACGCTCGGCGGCGAGCTGGTGCTGTATCTCTTCGGCACCCCCGGCCAACAGCGGTTCCTCCCCGCCTGGAAGGACTTGGCGCGCGGCGCGCTGGGCGCGCTCGCACTGGTCGACACCCGCGATCTGGAGGGCTCCTTCGACGCGATCGGGCATCTGGAGGACCTGGATGTGCCGTTCTCGGTCGCGGTCAACGCCTTCCCGGACAGCACGCCGCACAGCGAGGACGATCTGCGCTCCGCGCTCGATCTGCTCCCGCACACCCCGCTGGTCATCTGTGACGCCCGGGAGCACCAGTCCTCGGTCAAGGCGCTGATCTCGCTCGTCTCGCATCTGATCGAGACGCTCACGGAGGCGTCATGACCGCCCCGGCCCCTACCCGGGTGCCGCTGTACGGAACCACGCTCGACGGTCCGCTGACCGACCTGTACGAGCGGATGCGGCGCGACCACGGTCCGGTGGTCCCGGTGGAGATCGCGCCCCGGGTCGAGGCATGGCTGGTCATCGGCCACCGCGAGCTGCTCCATCTCACCCGCGACGAGCAGTACTTCTCCCATGACCCGCGCCGCTGGAGCCCGCTGCGCGAGGGCCGGTTGGCCGCCGACTCACCGCTGATGCCGCTGGTGGGCTGGCGCCCGGCGCTGCTGTTCGCCGACGGCGCGGCGCACCGCCGGATGCGCTCGGCGGTGGCCGACGCGCTGGGGCGGGTCAACGGCCATGAGCTGATCCGTACGGTGCGGGCCACCGCGGAGCGGCTGGTCGCCGGGTTCGCCGACCGGCACGCGGCGGATCTGGTGGAGAGCTACGCGCGTCTCCTGCCGCTGCAGGTCGTCACCGAACTGCTGGGGCTCGACGAGGAGAACGGGGCGCGGCTGGTCGAGACGCTCACCACGATCGTCGCCCCGACCGTGGCCGCCACCGGCGCCAACAAGCGGATGGGCCAGATCCTGCTGGAGCTGATCGCCGGGAAGAAGCGGCGGCCGGGCGCGGATCTGACGTCCTGGCTGCTGGAGCACCCCGTAGGGCTCAGCGACGAGGAGGTGTTGCACAACCTCGTGGTGATCATCGTCGCGGGGAACAACACCACCGTGAACTGGATCGCCTCCACGATCCAGATCCTGCTCACCGACCCCGCGTTCCGCTCCTCGCTGACCCACGGCCATCTCACCGTCGACGACGCCCTGGACCTGGTGCTGTGGCGCCAGCCGCCCACCCAGAACTTCCCCGGCCGCTACGCCACCCGCGATCTGCGCTTCGGCGGCCAGGACATCCGCGCCGGGGACATGCTCATCCTGGGCCTGGCGGGCGCCAACGCCGACCCGGAGGTGCTGCCCGAGGACGGACGGCCGGTGGTCGGCAACCGCTCCTACCTCGCCTTCGGCGCGGGCCCGCACACCTGCCCGGCACGGGATCCGGCCCGGCTGATCACCCGTACCGCCGTGGACACCCTGCGCCACCGGCTGCCCGATCTGGAGATCGCGGTGCCGGAGGAGCAGCTTCCGTGGATCACCTCGCCGTGGTCCAAGGGGCTGGCGAAGCTGCCGGTGCGGTTCTCGGCGCCGCAGCTCGCGGCCGACTCCCCGGGCCGGACGTCCGGCTCCACGGACCGGGTCTCCGATTCCCCGGCCCGGACGTCCGACTGCCCGGCCCGGTCCTCCGGCTCCACGGCTCCTCCGACCTCACACTCCCCCGCAGGAGAACGCAGTTGACTTCCTCCTCCGCCTAAAGGCGGGGGATTCCAGCGGTCGCCCGCTGAGGTTCCTGCTTCACCGACGACCGCCCCGTCCGGGAGGACTCCCGTTGAGGTCTCACACCGTCTCCACAGGCAGACACCGCCAGCCCGGCGGCCAGGATATTGCGTGCCGCGTTCACGTCGCGGTCATGCACAGCGCCGCAGTCACACGTCCACTCACGGACGTTCAGCCGCAGCTTCTCGCGAACCGTGCCGCAGGCCCCGCACAGCTTCGAGCTGGGGAACCAGCGGTCGACCGTCACGAGTTCACGCCCGTACCAGGCGCACTTGTACTCCAGCATCATGCGCAGATCCGTCCAGGCCGCATCCGAGATGGCGCGCGCGAGACGGCCGTTCTTCAGCAGGTTACGGACGGCCAGGTCCTCGATCACGACCGTTTGGTTCTCACGGACGAGCCGAGTGGTCAGCTTGTGCAGGAAGTCCCGGCGCCGGTCGGTGATCCGCGCGTGCACGCGGGCGACCTTCCGGCACGCCTTTTCCCGGTTCGCGGACCCCTTGGCTTTGCGGGACAGCTCCCGCTGCGCCTTCGCCAGGCGGGCCCGGTCGCGCCGCTCATGCCGGGGGTTGGCGATCTTCTCCCCGGTGGACAGGGTCACCAGGGAGGTGATCCCGGCGTCCAGGCCGACCGCCGCGTTCGTGGCGGGGGCAGGGGCGACGGTGTCCTCGACGAGCATCGAGACGAACCAGCGGCCCGCGCTGTCGCGGGACACCGTCACCGTCGTCGGCTCCGCACCCTCCGGGAGAGGACGGGACCAGCGGATGTCCAGCGGGTCGGCCGTCTTCGCCAGCGTCAGGCGCCCGTCGCGCCACGTGAAGGCGCTGCGGGTGTACTCGGCCGACGCCCGGGACTTCTTCCGCGACGTGTAGCGCGGGTACTTGGCCCGCTTGGCGAAGAAGTTCCCGAACGCCGTCTGAAGATGGCGCAGCGCCTGCTGGAGGGGGACGGAGGACACCTCCGCCAGGAAGGCCAGTTCCTCGTTCTTCTTCCACTGCGTCAGCGCGGCGGAGGACTGCACGTAGGAGATGCGGCGCTGCTCGCCGTACCAGGCCCGCGTGCGCTCCTCCAACGCCTTGTTGTACACGAGGCGGACACAGCCGAACGTGCGCGACAGCTCAGCCGCCTGCTCGTCCGTGGGGTAAAAGCGGTACTTGAACGCCCGGCCGGTGACCGCAGACACCGAATCGCCCTGGCGTCGATTCGCCATTCCCTGCCCCGCTCCGCAGGAGCTTGGTTTCCTCCCCGGCCTGAAGGCCGGGGTATCCACGAAGGAGCCCCGATGACCGAAGGCCGATGCCCCGTGTCGCACGCCGACCTCGCACCGCACCGCCTGGACCCCACCGGGGCACACCAGCACGCGGTCAACGAAGAGCTGCGCGCCCGCGGGGCCGCGGTCCCGGTCCTGCTGCCCGGTGACGTACCGGGGTACGCCATCACCCGGCACGAGGAGCTGAAGGACTTCGTCACCCACCCCGACGTGGCCAAGAACGCCTGCCACTTCGCCGCCCTGCAGCGGGACGAGCTCCCGCCCGGCTGGCCGATGCGGACCTTCGCCACCGTCCGGGGCATGATCACCGCGGACGGCGAGGACCACAAGCGGCTGCGGTCCCTGGTGACCCGGGCGTTCACCCCGCGCCGGGTGGAGGCGCTGCACCCAGTGGTCCACGAGCTGACCGGCACGCTGCTGGACCGGCTGGCCGGGGCCGCCGCCGCCGACCCGGACGGGGTGGCCGACCTGCGCCGCCACTTCGCGCTGCCGCTGCCGATGAGCGTGATCTGCCGGCTCCTGGGCGTCGACGACCAGTACCAGGACCGGCTGCACGAGCTGTCCAACGAGATCGTCTCCACCCACACCGCCCCGGAGCGGGTCCCGGCCGCCAACCGCGAGATGGTCGCGATCCTCGGCCAGGTGGCGGCGGCCCGGGCGAAGGACCCCGGCGACGATCTGACCAGCGCGCTGATAGCGGCCCGTGAGGAGGACGGCGACCGGCTCGCCGAGGAGGAGCTGATCGGCACCCTGATGCTGACGATCATCGCCGGGCACGAGACCACGCTCAACCTGATCACCAACGCGGTACGGGCGCTGTGCAACCACCGCGACCAGTTGGACCTTGTTCGCGACGGTGCCGCGACCTGGGGCGATGTGGTCGAGGAGACGCTGCGGTACGACGGCCCGGTGAGCTACTTCCCGTTCCGCTACCCCACCAGGGACCTCCCGGTCGGCGACACGGTCATCCCCAAGGGCGCGCCCGTGCTCGTCTCGTACACCGCGGCCGGACGCGACGAGCGGGCGTACGGCCCGGACGCGGGTCGCTTCGACGTCACCCGGGGCGCCCGCCATCTGTCCTTCGGCCACGGCGCCCACTTCTGCCTGGGCGCACCGCTGGCCCGGATGGAGGCCGTGGTCGCCCTCGATGCGCTCTTCACCCGCTTCCCCGACCTCGATCTGGCCGTCCCGGACGAGGAGCTGATCCCGCACCCCAGCTTCGTCGGCAACAGCCCGCAGCGGCTCCCCATCCGGCTCGGGGCGGCTCACAGCGCCTGAGCCGGTGCGCTGAGGGCAGCGTTGCCTCCGGGAAACGGGGGTGATGCGGTCGGGTAACAGGCGCCCCGCACGCTTCCTGGCATGGAGTCGAACAGGGAGCCGGGGAGCCCGCAGCAGCGGCGGGTGGTGATCGTCGGCGGCGGGATGGCGGGCACGAGGCTGGCGCAGCAGCTCGTCGTAAGTGCGGGTGTGGGTGCTGGCCCGGTCGCCCTCGACGTCACGATCATCGGCGAGGAGCCGCACCCCGCGTACAACCGGGTGCTGCTCGCCGAGGTCCTCGCCGGGCGGTACGCCCCGGAGGTCATCGCCCTCCCCGCCCCGCCCCGCCCCGCCCCCGGGGCCGGGGCCGGGGTGCGGCGGCTCAGCGGGGTGCGGGTGGTCCGCGTCGACCGCCCCACGGCGGAGGTGCTGTGCGACGACGGCCGCCGCGTGCCGTACGACGCGCTGGTGCTGGCCACCGGCTCCAACCCGGTGCTGCCGCCGCTGCGCGGCCTGTTCGAGCCGGACGGCCGCGGCCCGCACGCCCTACCGGAGGGCGTCCACGCCTTCCGCACCATGGAAGACTGCCTGGCCCTCGGCGCGGCCGTACGGTCCGGGACACGGGCCGTCGTCATCGGCGGCGGACTCCTCGGCGTCTCCGCCGCCCGTGCGCTGGCCCAGCGAGGTGCCCAGGTGGTCCTGGCGCACCAGGGCGAACACCTGATGGAGCGCCAGTTGGACCCGGGCGCGTCACGGCTGCTGCGGCGGCATATGGCGGCGCTGGGCGTGGAGGTCCACACCGAATGCCGCGTCCGGGGCCTGCGCACCGGCGGGCGGCCGGTGCGAACGGTTCAGGCCGTCGAACTGGCCGACGGATACGCCCTGAAGACCGATCTGGTCGTGCTCGCGTGCGGGGTCCGACCCCGGGTCGGGCTGGCCCGGGCGGCCGGAGTGGAGGTGGCACGCGGCATCGTCGTCGACGACGAGCTGCGGACGAGTGACCCGTGGGTATTCGCAATCGGCGACTGCGCGGAACACGACGGCGTCGTGTACGGCCTGGCGGGCCCCGCCCAGGAGCAAGCGGACGTCCTGGCGCAGTTGCTGTCCCCCACCCCGCCCCTTCCCGAAACAAGGGCACTCCGCCCCCTGGACCCCCACCAGGGCAGGGCCCCAGAACCTGACCAGGGCTCCGCGCCTGAACCCCACCAGGGAACCACCCCGGGCCCCCACCGGGTCACCGCCCCTGGGCCCCACCAGGGCACCGCGCCTGAACCCCACCAGGGAACCACCCCGGGCCCCCACCGGGTCACCACCCCTGGGCCCCACCAGGGCACCGCGCCTGAACCCCGCGAGGGCGCCGGCCCGGACCCTCACCCGGGCTCCGCCCCCGACCCCGCACCTGGGGACCAGGTTGTGGGCAATCGTCCCGCGGAGGGGGCACCTCCCAGCGGTAGCTGGGGGAGGGACGGGTGGGCACAACCCGGCCACCGGGCCGCACCCGGCAACGAGACCGCGCCCCGGTACCACGGCACCCGTACGCTCACCCGCCTCACCCTCACCGCAGCACCCGGCTCCGCCGGAGCGAGCGCGTCGGGCACCGATGGCCCCCTCGACCTCGCTGCCTTCGGCAACCCCACCCCCGCCGCCGGCGACGACGTCATCCACCTCACCGACGCCACCCGCAACACGTACCGCAAAGTCGTGGTCCGCGGCGACCGCCTCCTCGGCGGCATCCTTCTCGGCGATCTCGGCACCGTCGGCGCGCTCGCCCGCGCCTGGGAGGGCGACGAGCCGCTCCCGGCCACCCCCCTGCTCCACCTGCTGACCAACGATGGAGGCTCCTGACGATGAGCGCACCGATGACGACGACGAGCACACCGAAGCCCGAGACCGCCGCCGCCCCCACCATCGTGCTGGTCGGCCACGGAATGGTCGGCCAGCGGTTTCTCGAAGCGCTCGTCGAGCGGAACGTCACCGAGACCGCCGCCCGCGTCGTCGTGTTCTGCGAGGAGCCCCGGCCCGCCTACGACCGCGTCCAGTTGACCTCGTACTTCTCCGGCCGCACCCCCGACGAACTCTCCCTCGTCGAGGACGGCTTCATGGCGCGGCACGGCATCGAGTTGCATCTCGGCGACCCGGCCGAGTCCATCGACCGCGCCGCCCGCACCGTGACCGCCCGCTCCGGGCTGACCGTGGCGTACGACACGCTCGTGCTGGCCACCGGCTCGTATCCGTTCGTCCCGCCCGTGCCCGGCAAGGACAGCGACGGCTGCTTCGTCTACCGCACCGTCGAGGATCTGCTCGCGATCGAGGAGTACGCCCAACACCGCACCACCGGCGTCGTCGTGGGCGGGGGGCTGCTGGGCCTGGAGGCGGCGGGGGCGCTGAAGGGGCTCGGGCTGGCCACGCACATCGTGGAGTTCAACCCGCGGCTGATGGCCATCCAGGTGGACGAGGGCGGTGGCGCGGCGCTACGCCGCACGGTCGAGGACATGGGCCTGATCGTGCACACCGGCGTCGGCGGTAAGGAGATCACGGCGGACGACGCGGGCGCGGTCACCGCCATGGCGCTGTCCGACGGTTCGTCCATCGACACCGACCTCGTCATCTTCTCGGCGGGCGTACGCCCCCGCGATCAGCTCGCCCGCGACTGCGGTCTGGAGGTCGGCGAGCGCGGCGGGATCGCCGTGGACGAGCGGTGCCGCACCAGCGATCCGGCGGTGTACGCGATCGGCGAATGCGCGCTGGCCGCCGACGGCCGGGTGTACGGGCTGGTCGCGCCCGGCTATGAGATGGCCGAGGTCGCGGCCGGCACCATCACCGGCCAAGCCACCGCCCAAGCCACCGCGACGCGCTTCACCGGCGCCGACACCTCCACCAAGCTCAAGCTCCTCGGCGTCGACGTGGCCAGCTTCGGCGATGCCCACGGCACCGCCGACGGCTGCCTGGACGTCGTCTACTCCGACTCCCGCGCGGGCGTCTACAAGAAGCTGGTGGTCGGCGCCGACGGCGCCCTCCTCGGTGGGGTGCTGGTCGGCGACGCCGAGGCGTACGGCATGCTGCGCCCGCTCACCGGCTCCGTACCGCCCGTCGCCCCCGAACAGCTCGTGCTCCCGGCGGGGCTGGGCGCGCCCGCCGCGCTCGGGCCGTCGGCGCTGCCGGACGAGGCGGTCGTCTGCAACTGCCACAACGTCACCAAGGGCGCGATCCGTTCGGCCGTCACCGACCACCACTGCACCACCGTCCCCGAGGTGAAGAAGTGCACCAAGGCGGGTACGGGCTGCGGCAGTTGCGTCAAGGCGCTCACCGCACTCGTCAACGACGAGCTGGAGGCGGGCGGCGTCAGCGTCGACAAGGGGCTGTGCGGCTGCTTCGCGTACACCCGCGCCGAGCTGTACGAGATCGTCCGCACCCTGCGCATCACCACCTACGCCCAACTGCTGGACAGCCACGGCCGGACCGAGGCCCGGCAGGGCGACGGCTGTGAGGTGTGCAAACCCGCCGTCGGCTCGATCATCGCCTCGCTGGCCCCGACCCTGGGCGCGAGCGGCTATGTCCTGGACGGCGAGCAGGCCGCGCTGCAAGACACCAACGACCACTTCCTGGCGAATCTGCAGCGCAACGGGTCGTATTCGATCGTGCCCCGGATCCCCGGCGGGGAGATCAGCCCGGAGAAGCTGATCGTGATCGGCGAAGTGGCCCGGGACTTCGGGCTCTATACGAAGATCACCGGCGGTCAGCGGATCGACCTCTTCGGCGCCCGGGTGGACCAGCTTCCGCCGATCTGGGCGCGGCTGGTGGACGCCGGATTCGAGTCGGGGCACGCGTACGGCAAGGCGCTGCGCACCGTGAAGTCGTGTGTGGGGCAGACCTGGTGCCGCTACGGAGTGCAGGACTCGGTCCGGATGGCCATCGACCTGGAACTGCGCTACCGGGGGCTGCGCTCACCGCACAAGCTGAAGTCGGCCGTCTCGGGGTGCGCCCGCGAATGCGCCGAGGCGCGCGGCAAGGACTTCGGCGTGATCGCCACCTCCACCGGCTGGAACCTGTACGTGGGCGGCAACGGCGGAGCCGATCCGCGCCACGCCGATCTGCTCGCCCAGGACCTGGAC
Source organism: Streptomyces violaceusniger Tu 4113 (assembly GCF_000147815.2). Classification (NCBI taxonomy): domain Bacteria; kingdom Bacillati; phylum Actinomycetota; class Actinomycetes; order Kitasatosporales; family Streptomycetaceae; genus Streptomyces; species Streptomyces violaceusniger. The sequence goes on from NC_015957.1 coordinate 8,729,712, forward strand.
GACGAGGAGCTGATCCGGCTCATCGACCGGTTCCTGATGTTCTACATCCGCACCGCGGACCGTCTGGAGCGCACCTCGGCCTGGCTGGAGCGGATCGAGGGCGGCCTGGACCATGTGCGCGATGTGGTGGTCGACGACTCGCTGGGGCTGTGCGCCGAGCTGGAGGCGATGATGGCCGACCATGTGACCGGCTACCGCGACGAGTGGGCCGAGACCCTGGGCGACCCCGAGCGGCTGCGCCGCTTCGTCTCCTTCGTCAACGCGCCCGACGCGCCGGACCCGACGGTGAAGTTCGTGCCCGAGCGCGATCAGGTCAAGCCGGACCTGACGATCCTGTCCGGCCCCACCCTCCCCGTCCGTACTCTCGAAGGGACTGCCAGCCGATGACCATGGCACCCGAGCGGACCGCCGTCCGCGTGGAACTCCTCATCGACCAGCGGTGGTTCGCGGTCTGCGAGCTGACCGACCTCACCCCCGGGCGCGGCGTGGCCGCCCTGCTGCCGGACGGCACCCAGGTGGCGGTCTTCCTGGACCGGTCGGGACGCGCGTACGCGATCGCCAACCGCGACCCGTTCACCGGGGCGTACGTCCTCTCCCGGGGGTTGCTGGGCTCGTCGGGCGGACGGCCGTTCGCCGCCTCCCCGCTGCTGAAGCAGCGCTTCGACCTGGAGACGGGGCGATGCCTGGACGACGAGACGGTCGCCGTCCAGGCGTATGTCACACGCACGCGGGACAGGACGGCGCGCGTCGCCTGAGGGGGCGGTGCCCGTCCCGTGAGGGGTCACCGCACGCCCCGCGAGGAGGTCCGCGCAGGTCCCGTAAGGCGCGCAGTGCACCCCCCGCCCAGGGTCAGCGCGCGCCCCGCGAGGAGTCACCGCACGCCCGCGAGGCAGTGCACGTCCCGTGAGGAGTCACCGCACGCCCGCGAGGGAGCAGTGCACGTCCCGTGAGGCGAGCAGCGCCGTCCGCCTAAGCAGTCAGCGCTGTCGCCCGAGGGGGCCAGTGCACGCCTCGTGAGAGGTAGGCGCATGCCACCTGAGGAGCCAATGCCGTCGCCTGAAGGGGTCAGCGCAGGCCGCCTGAGGAGGTCAGCACCCGCCCCGTGAGGGGAGCAGCGCACGCCCCTTGAGGGGCGGTCCTTGAGGGGGCAGTGCCCTCCGCCTGGGGGAGTCAGCGCACGCCCCCGCGAGGGGTCACCGCACGCCCCGTGAGGCGAGCAGCGCACGCCCCGCGAGGGGCGCGGCCCCTTGCGCGGGGCAGCGCTCTCCGCCTCAGGAGTCGGCACCCGCCCCGCGAAAGGTCAGCCCACGTCGCGTGAGACCACCACCCCGCACAGCACAGGGTCGCTCTGGCAGCCCGCCGTCCCCGCGGCGAGCACTCCGTTCGTCCCGGGGACCGCGGCGATGCCCGACACCGTGGACATCTCGCTGTGCTCGGTGACGTCGGCGGGCAGCTCCTCGGTCGACCATTCCGTACCGGTCCAGCGGGACAGTACGGAGTGGCGGCCGCCGGCGGACCAGCCGGCGATCCACAGCCGTCCGGCGCCGTCCGCGCCCGCGGCGTTGGCCTCGTCCACGGGCAGCGTGGGCAGCGACTGCCAGCGGCTGCCGGTCCAGCGGGTGGCCATAGTGGCCTCGGGCGCCTCCGCGTCGTTGGTCTTGCCGACCACGTAGACCGAACCGCGGCCGGTGGCCACGGCGTGGTTGGCGACCCAGCCGGTCGGGTGCTCGGCCGGGGTCGGCACCTCGCGGACCGTCCAGGCGCGGCCGTTCCAGTGGTAGAGCAGCGGGACGGACACATCGCCGGTCGCGGCCTCGGCGGTGACCCACACGTCGTCAGGACCGGTGCCGGTGATGTCCCACGGCCGCACCTCACCGCCACCGGGGGCGGCGGGGAGTGACACTTCCTGCCACGCGGAGCCGGTCCAGCGCTCCAGGCGGGACGTGGAAGCGCCGCTGTTCTGGTCCCAGTCGAAGCTCGTCAGCCAAGCCGACTTCTCGCCGAACGCGGCAATGTCGCCGACGAAGCTCATCTGCCCCTCCGGGGGCGTGGCGTGGGCGGTATCGGCCCACTTCTCGCCGTCCCAGTGCCGCACCACGATCGGTGAGGTGGTGTCGCCGAACTGGACTCCGGCCGCCCAGACGTCGTCGGGTGCGGCGGCGCTGACCTTTTCCAGTTGCCCGGGCTTGTCTCCGGCCCCGGCGGCGGGCACGTCCGTCCAGGTGGTGCCGTTCCAGTGCTTGATCGCGGGGGTGGGCCCGTCGGCGCCGTCGGTCTTCCGGCCCACCGCCCAGGCGTCCTTGGCGCCGGTCGCGGCGACGTCCCAGAACTCCGTCGAGACGGTCTCGCTCAGCGGCGTCCGCAGCGTCCACGGGGTGGCGGCGCGGGCCGCCGGGCCGGACGCGCCGCCGGTCGCGGCGTTCGCGACGTTCGCGGGCGCGGCGTTCGCGGGCGCGGCGTTCGCGGGCGCGGCGTTCGCAGGGGCGGCGAGGGTGCCGAAGGTACCGAGTGTGCCGAGTGCCACCGCGCACACCGTGACCGCGTTGCGCAGCCAGAGCGGGCGGGTTCCGGGCCGTCCTGTGGTTCTGTCCATGACCTTCCTTCTGCTCGGGTGGGGTTCTCAGAAGGAAATGGCCGCCGCCCGGCCGTTCTTACAGCCCACCCCGGCCAGTCATTCGGGGATTTCCGAGGTCTTCAGTTGCCGGTCGGTCCACTCCGACCTGACGGTGGCGGTGTAGTTCACCACCGTGCCCGATGTGAGCCCCGCCTTCGCGGCCTTCGCGTCCGGCTCGGTCAGCACCTCCTGCTCGGACAGCAGGGCCCCGGTCGCCGGGTCCACGATCAGCTCGGACCGTCCGGTCCCGTACCCGGGCCGGTCGGACGCGGGCAGGGCGAAGCCGACGCCCTCGCGGCCCAGCGGATCGGTCACCTCGCCGAGCGCACGGATGCCCGGCAGCCCCGCGATGACGCGGTACGCGGCGGCCCGTACCTCGGCCTTCACCGGCAGGCCGATCAGCCCGGCCGCCTGCTGCCACATCCACTCGGTGCGGCCGCGGACCTCGCTCCCGCCGTCCTCCCGGTAGAGGTCCGCCAGCACCTCCTTCAGCTTCGCGCTGTCGCCCGGGAGTTTCCGCAGGTCCTCGTAGGTGACATTGCGCGCGCCGAGGGCGGCGATCCGGTCGCCCGAGTTGATGCGGTCCACCGTCGGCCGCTTCCCGGCCCCGGTCTCGATCCGCAGACCGAGCCTGCCGCCCTGTCCGGTGTCGGCGAGCGTCAGGTCCTTCGGCGAGCCGGCGGCCCGCCAGCGCGCCGTATCGCGCTCGGTGCGGGGCTTGGTGGTGGCGTCGAGCCCCATGACGTTGAGGCTTTCCGTGCCGGGCCGTACCCCGAAGGACCGCTGCTGCTTCTCGGAGGTGGACACCGCGAAGGTCTTCCCGGACGCGTCGATGACGGCGGTCCAGCCCGACCGCGTGGTCACCTGCCAGTAGGTGCCCTCGTCCGCCGCCGTCCGGTCCAGCCGGTCGGCGACGTGTTGCAGCGCCAGACGGCCGTTGGCGGGGATGTGCCGGGCGCCGTCCGCGGTGGGGCCGGCGGACGCCCGGGACCCCTCGGCGTCCGAGCCGCCTTGGGGCAGGGTGGCGACGAGCACTCCGGCGACGGCCGCCGTCGCCGCGACGGGCAGCGCCCAGCGCCAGGTGAACATCCGCGGGGACCGGCGGAGTTCCGGCGCCTCGGCCGTGCTGGCCCTCCCCGCCAGGATGGTCTCCAGGTCGCGGCGGGCGCGTGCGGAACCGGCCAGGTGGTCCGGATCGAGCTCCGGGGGCCGTGCGTCCGCCAGGGTCTTCATCACATCGTGCCGCTTGCGTGCCATCTCAGGTCTCCTTCACTGTCACGTTCGCGCGAGGGGCGCGAGGGCGAGGGTCAAGGCCGGGCTCGGGTCCGGGGCCGGGCTCGGGCTCGGGGCCCGGGGAGGGGCCGACCGCGTCCACGGCCCGCTCCAGCCGCCGTCTGGCCCGGTGCAGCCGCACCGCGAACGTGGCGCCGGAACAGCCGAGGACGCGCGCCGCCTGTCTCGGGCCGAGCCCGTGCCAGGCGACCAGCGTCAGCAACTCGCGGTCGGCGGCGGACAGCCCCGCCAGCGCCTGCAGCGCCACCGCGCGCTCGGTCACCCCCGCGGCCACGTCCTCGACCTGGGCGCCGGAGGTGATGACGCGCTGGGCCTCCTGGGCGGCCAGGGCGTACTGCCTGCCGTCGTGGCGCCGCAGCTCGCGGGTCAGATTGCGGGCCACGCCGAGCAGCCACGGCAGCGGCGGCGTCGGGATATCCCGCATCCGCCGCCAGGCGACCGTGAAGGTCTCGCTGGTGATGTCCTCACCGACCTGCCGACCCACCAGGCTGGCCGCATAGGCCAGCACACGGGGTTGGCACTCCTCGTATAGGTCCCGAAAGCGTTGGGCGTCGGTCACGCCGTCTCCTCATCTGGGCTCTCTCACCATGCAGTGGTCGAGGGCCGCGCTTTCTTACACCCGGGGAGAGGAAAGTTTGAGCGGCGAGGTGCCTGGCCGCTGGAGCGGGGTCACCGGCCAAGTGGTGCGGGGTGACCGGCTAGGCAGAGGGGCGGCGCTCAGCCGGTGGTACGGAGCCAACGGCCAGGCGGACGAGGGCGCTCAGCCGGTCGACCGAGGCCAACGGCCAACGGCCAACGGCCAACGGCCAAGCAGACCACGCCGCCCAGCCAGCCGACCGGGGCCAACGGCCACGCAGACCACGGCGCCCAGCCGAGCGCGCGGGGCCCACGACCACGCAGACCACGGCGCTCAGCCGGTCGTACGGGGCCAACCGCTAGGTGGGCGACGGCGCCCAGCCGACCGGGCGGCGCCAACTCCACGCGGACCACGGCGCTCAGCCGGGCGCGCGGGCGGCCCTGCTGAGGGCCGTAGCCGACGGGCACGGTGGTGTGACGGCGGCGGAGGCCGCCCCCGTGGCGCTGCGTAAGCTCAGGAGCTTATGGGGACGTCCCTCTCTCGTCTCTTCACGTCCGATCCGGTTTTCCGGAAGACTTCTGCAAGGTTCCGAGGGTGCGCCCCGGAAAGTGAGAGGCGGGGGTGGCTCCCGTCAACCGAGGAGGCGGAATGGCTACGGAGAGCAGGGGCACCGAGGGCGGCGCCCGGCCCAAGGTGACGATCACGGCCATCGCGCAGGAGGCCGGGGTGTCGGTGCCCACGGTCTCCCGGGTGGTCAACGGCCGTTCGGATGTCTCGCCCGAGACCCGGGCCCGGGTCGAGGACCTGCTGCGGGTCCACGGCTACCGCCGCCGCCAGCGGGTGCCCGGCGACCGCGCCGCCCTGGTGGACCTGGTCTTCAACGACCTGGACAGCCCTTGGGCGGTGGAGATCATCCGCGGCGTGGAGGAGGTCGCCCACCAGGACGGGGTGGGCACGGTGGTCTCGGCGATCCACGGCCGCGCGGGCTCGGCCCGGCAGTGGCTGAAGAACCTGCGGGCCCGCGCCTCGGACGGGGTGATCCTGGTGACGTCCGTGCTGGAGCCGGTGGTCCACGAGGAGCTGCGGCGGCTGAACGTGCCGATCGTGGTCGTCGACCCGGCCGGCTCCCCGGCGCTGGACGCGCCCACCGTGGGGGCGACCAACTGGGCGGGCGGCATGGCCGCCACCGAACATCTGCTGAGCCTCGGCCACCGCCGGATCGGTCTGATCGCCGGTCCGCCGCGGCTGTTGTGCAGCCGCGCCCGGCTGGACGGCCACCGGGCGGCGCTGGAGGCGGCGGGCGTGCCGTTCGATCCGGCGCTGGTGGTGCAGGGGGACTTCTACCACGAGTCGGGTTTCCACGGTTGCGATCAGCTAATGGACGCCGGCTCCCCGCCCACCGCCGTCTTCGCCTCCAGCGACCAGATGGCTCTGGGTGCGATCGAGGCTCTGCGGCGGCGGGGGCTGCGGGTTCCGGAGGATGTGAGCATTGTCGGCTTCGACGACTTGCCCGAGGTGCGGTGGTCGGCGCCGCCGTTGACGACGGTTCGTCAGCCGCTGGCGGACATGGGGAAGTTGGCTGCCCGTACGGTGTTGCGGCAGGCGCGGGGGGAGGAGATCGAGTCGCCGAGGGTGGAGTTGGCTACGCAGTTGGTTGTGCGCTCCAGCACGGCCGCGCCTGCGGCGGGCTGATTCCCCACCCCACCCCACCCACACCCCTTCCCGAACCGGGGGCCGCGCCCCCGACCCCCCGCCGGGGCTCCGCCCAGGACCCCGGTCCTCAAGCTCCCCCAGCTACCGCTGGGAGGTGCCCCCTGACGGGCTGGAAAATCCAGCCCGTCCGGCGTTTGAGGACACGTCCGAAGGGCGTCCGGGAGTTCAGCCTCCGGCCGGTCGGGCGGGGCCGTGCGGCCTCGACGGGGCGAGGGGCTTGCCCCCGTTCGGGAAGGGGCGGGGTGGGGTGGGGAACAAAGCCGCCCGCCGCCGCAACCCTTGACACCGCATCAGCACCCCCATACCTTCCACGCAACCGCTTCCGAGAATTATCGGGCTACTTCCGGAAGGCACACGATGCGCATACCTCGGTCAAGGTCAAGGTCATGGTCAAGGTCCACCCTTCGTGCGTCCACCCTCGCGGCGGCCCTGCTGCTCGCCGGGACGGCACTCGCCGGCTGCGGGAGCGGCGGGCCCGGGGGTTCGGATGGCGGGTCCCTCGACGTCTGGGTCTATCAGGACGCCTCGACCAAGGTGCAGCGCGAGGTCGTCAAGCGGTTCAACGAGACCTCCGACATCAAGGCGAAGCTCACCCAGGTGCCCGGTGAGGGCTACTCGGACAAGATGCGCACCTCCATGGGCACGCCCAACGCACCGGATGTCTTCTTCAACTGGGGCGGCGGCAGCATCAGCGACTTCGTCAAGAAGGACATGCTGCTCGACCTCGACCCGGCCATGGCCAAGGACCCGGAGCTGAAGAAGGCGTTCATCCCCACGATCCTCGACGCGGGCGCGATCGACGGGAAGCACTACGGCATCCCCATGCGCGGGATGCAGCCGGTGATCCTCTTCTACAACAAGGACGTCTTCACGGACGCCGGGGCGAAGCCCCCGAAGTCCTGGGACGATCTGCTGAAGCTCATCGACACCTTCAAGGGCAAGGGCGTCACCCCGTTCGCGCTGGCCGGCACCGATGCCTGGACCGAGCTGATGTGGGTGGAGTACCTGGTGGACCGGTACGGCGGGGCCGGGGTGTTCCAGAAGATCCAGAGCCAGGGCATGGCGGCGTGGGACGACCCGGCGGTGCTCAAGGCCGCGCAGACGGTCAAGGATCTGGTGGACCGGGGCGCGTTCGGCAAGAACTACAAGTCGGTCAACTACACCGCCGACGGGGCCTCCACGCTCTTCGCCAAGGGCAAGGCGGCCATGCATCTGATGGGTAGCTGGGAGTACGCGAACCAGAAGGCCAACCAGCCCGCGTTCGCCAAGTCGGGGCTGGGCTGGACCACCTTCCCGGCGGTCCCCGGTGGCAGCGGTGACCCCAAGAGCGTCGTCGGCAACCCGGCCAACTACTGGTCGATCAATGCCAAGGTCAAGGGCGACAAGCAGAAGGCCGCGCTCGAATTCGTGAAGTTCGCGGCCCAGCAGGACTACTCCGGCGACCTCATCGCCAACGGGGACGTGCCCGCCACCTCCGACGCCACCTCCCAGCTCGGGAAGCACGAGAACCCCGACTACGCGCGGTTCCAGTACGACCTGGTCAAGCAGGCCCCCGACTTCACGCTCTCCTGGGACCAGGCGCTGCCCGCCAAGTACACCCCGCCGCTGCACACCACCGTGCAGAAGCTGTTCAACGGGCAGCTCGGCCCGGCCGAGTTCGTCGATGCCCTGAAGGGCATGTGATGGCGGACGCCGCGACGCGCGAGCGGCGCCGGAGCGTCGGCCGACCAGGGGGTGGCCGGTCGGAGGTCGGCCGGCCGGGGGTCGGCCGGCCCGGCGTCGTCTGGGCCCTGCCCGGGGCGCTGTTCTTCGTCTTCTTCGCGGTGGCGCCGATGGTCCTGGTCGGTGCCCTCGCCTTCACCGACTGGGACGGCATCGGCACCCCGAGCTGGACCGGGATGAGCAACTGGTCCCGGCTGTGGGACGACCCGGAAACCCATCAGGCCATCTGGCTCAGCCTGGTGCTGACCGTGCTGACCTGGGTGTTCCAGACCCCGCTCGCCCTGCTGCTGGGCGTATGGGCGGCCGGGCGGCAGCGCAACCGGGCCGTGCTGTCGGCGATCTTCTTCCTGCCGCTGCTGGGCTCCTCCGTCGCGCTCGCGCTGGTCTGGAAGTCGCTGCTGGACCCCAACTTCGGTCTGATCGCCGATATCGGGCCCGCTCTGGGCTTCGCGGACGGCGATCTGCTCGGCAGCTCCAAGGGCGCCTTCGGGGCGGTCCTCTTCGTCACCGCCTGGCAGTTCATCCCGCTGCACACACTGATCTACCAGGGCGGTGCCCGCGCCATCCCGCGCTCGCTCTACGACGCGGCGGCGATCGACGGCGCCGGGACCGTACGGCAGTTCTTCTCGATCACCCTGCCCCAACTGCGCAACACCATCGTCACCTCCTCGGTGATCATGGTGGTGGGCGCGCTGACCTTCTTCGACACCGTCCTGATCCTCACCAAGGGCGGCCCGGGCACGGACACCACGATCGTGCCCTACCTGATGTACAAGAATGGCTTCCAGGCGTTCGACCTCGGCTACGCCAGCGCGGTCGCCACCATCCTCGTCGTCGTCGCCACCACCGTCTCGCTGCTGCTGGTGCGGCTCACCGGCTTCGCCGCGATGCGCAGCACCCGGGAGGGGATGTGACCGACGTCCTGCCCGGCCACCCGAACCGCTCGCCGAACCACCCCCCGGACGGCGTCCGTACGCCGAACAAGACCCCGGCGGCCCCTGGCCCCCGCTTCCGCCGCCGGGGGCTGCCCCGCCGCCCGCGCCTTCTCGGGCGCGGTTCCCGGACCCCCAACTACCCGGCCGGGCTCGGCTCCCTGATCTGGCTCGGCATCGTCGGACTGCCGCTGTACGTCCTGGTGGCCGCCACCTTCCAGACCCGCGACGGCTATATCGACGACGGTCCGCTGGCCCTGCCCGACCACCCCACGCTCGCCAACTACCGGCGGGTGCTGCGCTCCGACTTCCTCTCCTACCTCCTCAACACCGCCCTGGTCACGGCCGTATGCGCGGCGATCGTGATCACTCTGTCGGTGACCGTCGGCTACACCGTCGTACGCGCCCGCGGCCGGACCTCCCGCCGGATCTTCCAGATCTTCCTGCTGGGGCTGGCGATCCCCTCCCAGGCGGTGGTGATCCCGGTCTATCTGGTGATCACCAAGCTCCATCTGTACGACACCCTGCTCGCGGTGATCCTGCCGACGGCCGCCTTCTCCCTCCCGGTCAGCGTGCTGATCCTGGTCGGCACGCTGCGCGATATCGACGAGGAGCTGTACGAGTCGATGGCGCTGGACGGGGCGAGCCCGACCCGGGTCCTGTTCCAGCTCGTCGTGCCGCTGTCGCGGTCCGGGATCTCCACGGTCGGGGTGATGTCGGCCCTGCACGCCTGGAACGGCTTCCTCTTCCCGCTGCTGCTCACCCAGTCCAAGAGCAACCGGCTGCTGACCCTGGGGCTGTACGACTACGTGGGCGAGTTCCGGGTGGACACCCCGGCGCTGCTCACCGCCGTGGTGCTCTCCATCCTCCCGATCTTCCTGGTCTATCTCTTCGCCCGCCGTCAGCTCATCAACGGGCTGATGGGCATGGGCGGCAAATAGGCCGACCCCGGCGCGCGCGCAGGCCGCCTCCGGCGGCAGGCAAGCCGTTCCCCCACCTCGACAAGGAGCTTCATGCCTCAGCCCTGGCAGGACACCTCCCTCTCCGCCGAGGACCGCGCGGCGGCCCTGCTCTCCTCGATGACGCTGGAGGAGAAGCTCGCCCAACTCGCCGGCGTATGGCCGGGATCGGAGGCCGAGGAGGGCGAGGATGTCGCCCCGCTCCAGCACGAGGTGTCCGAGGCCGTGGACCTCGACGGCCTCCTCCCCCATGGCGTCGGCCAGCTCACCCGCCCCTTCGGCACCTCCCCCGTCGAACCCGCCGAGGGCGCCGCCGCGCTGGCGCGCCTCCAGACCCGGATCGCCGCCGGAAACCGCTTCGGGATCCCGGCGCTGGCCCATGAGGAGTGTCTGACCGGCTTCTTCGCCTGGCGCGCCACCGTCTTCCCCACCCCGCTCGCCTGGGGCGCGTCCTTCGACCCGGCGCTGGTGGGACGGGCCGCCGAGCTGATCGGCGGTTCGCTGCGGTCGGCCGGTATCCACCAGGGGCTGGCCCCGGTGCTGGACGTGGTGCGGGACGCGCGCTGGGGCCGTACGGAGGAGTCCATCGGCGAGGACCCCTATCTGGTCGCGACCATCGGCACCGCCTATGTCCGCGGCCTGGAGTCCGCCGGGATCGTCGCCACCCTCAAGCATTTCGCGGGCTACTCCGCCTCCCGGGGCGGCCGCAACCACGCACCGGTCTCCATCGGCCCGCGGGAACTCGCCGATGTGATCCTGCCGCCCTTCGAGCTGGCGGTGCGGGACGGGGGCGCGCGGTCGGTCATGCACTCCTACAACGACATCGACGGTGTGCCCTCGGCCGCCAACCCCTGGTTGCTGACCGAACTGCTCCGCGACACCTGGGGCTTCACCGGCACCGTCGTCGCCGACTACTTCGGGGTGTCCTTCCTGGAGCTGGCCCACCGGGTCGCCGCCACCCGGGGCGACGCGGCGGGGCTCGCCCTGGCGGCGGGGGTGGACGTGGAGCTGCCCGCGGTGCGCTGCTTCGGCACCCCGCTGCGGGACGCGGTGCGGGCCGGGGAGGTGGACGAGGCGCTGGTGGACCGGGCGGCGCTGCGGGTGCTGCGGCAGAAGTGCGAGCTGGGGCTGCTGGACGCGGACTGGTCGCCGATGCCGTCGGCGCTCGCGGAGCCCACGGAATCCGCCGTCCCCTCAGGACCCACGGGAACCCCCGGCCTCGATCTCGATCCGCCCGGGATGCGGGCCGTGGCACGCGAGCTGGCCGAGGAGTCGGTGGTGCTGCTCGCCGACGACGGCGATGTGCTGCCGCTCGCGCCGGACGCCCGGATCGCGGTGGTCGGCCCGCTCGCCGACGACCCCGCCGCCATGCTCGGCTGCTACACCTTCCCCCGCCATGTGGGGGTGGAACACCCCGAACTGCCCCTGGGCATCGAGGTGCCGACGCTGTTCGCCGCGCTGCGCGCCGAACTGCCCGGTGCGCGGATCACCCACGCGGAGGGGTGCGCCGCGCCCGGCCCGGGCGGGTTCGCCGGGGAACCGGGCGCGGCGACCTCGGCCGGTGCGGCGGCGCTCACCGCCGAGAGCAGGCTGGCGCAGGCGGCCAGGACGGCGGCGGACGCGGATGTGTGCGTCGCGGTGCTGGGCGACCGCTCGGGCCTGTTCGGCCGGGGCACCTCGGGCGAGGGCTGCGACGCCGCCGACCTCGAACTTCCCGGTGATCAGGGGGCGTTGCTGGACACCCTGGTGGCCACCGGCACCCCGGTGGTGCTGGTGCTGTTCACGGGTCGGCCGTACGCTCTCGGCCGCTGGTCGAGGCTGCTTGCCGCCGCCGTGCAGGCTTTCTTCCCCGGTGAGGAGGGCGGCCCGGCGGTGGCCGGGGCGCTGAGCGGCCGCGTCAACCCCTCGGGCCGGCTGCCGGTGAGCGTCCCGTACACGTCCGGCGGCCAGCCCTGGACGTACGCACAGCCGCCGCTCGGGCTGCGGGGCGACTCCAGCTCGATCGACCCGACCCCGCTGTTCCCCTTCGGCCACGGGCTGTCGTACACCTCGTTCGCCTGGGAGCGCCCGGAGTCCGACGCGGCCGAGGTGCCGACCGACGGGGAGACCACGGTCCGGCTGACCGTGCGCAACACCGGGGACCGGGCCGGGACGGAGGTCGTACAGCTCTATCTCCATGACCCGGTGGCGCGTATCGCCCGGCCGGTGTCCCGGCTGATCGGCTACGCACGGGTGCCGCTGCGGCCGGGCGAGTCGGCCGAGGTCCACTTCGCCTTCCACGCCGACCTCGCCTCGTATCCGCTGCGGGCCGATGGCACGAGGGTGGTGGAACCGGGCGCGCTGGAGCTGCGGCTGGCCTCCTCCAGCGCCGACTCCGGCGTACGGCACACGGTCCCGCTGACGCTCACCGGACCCGAGCGCACGGTGGACCACCGGCGGCGGATGGTGTGCGAGGCGCGGGTGAAGTAGGGGCGGGTGAAGTAGCAGGCGGGGCGGGGTCGGTTCAGACCGGCCCTTCCCCCTTGTCCACCAGCGCCCAGGCGTCGGCGAACGGTTCGGGCAGGGTGCGGGTGGGCGGCGGAAGGGGGGTCTCCAGCCGTCGGTTGCAGGAGCGCGGCACCCCGATCAGCTCCGCCTTCCACGCCTCCATGGGCGCCCTGGGGGGCCCACGTCCCGGCCAGAAAGCTGCCGGTCCGCTCGATACAGGCCGGCGCCCCGGGCCGCCACATCCCCGTGCCGTCGATGAGCCCGCCCAGCGCGGGCACCACGCGCCGGTCATCCACAGCCGTCCACGCACCAGTCGCCATCGGACGTCCCCCGTCCTCCCCCGTCGAATACGCCAGGGGTCGCATACGCCACGGGGAGATCATCGCTCATGGGCCCGACGGTCTACCGCTCGCCCGCTTGACTATTTGCTATAGCAGAAGCACTCTTACGGTCATGAGCACTGACGCCCTCGGCCCCATGGAGACCGTGTCGCTGGCCGACCAGGCATACCGGCGACTGAGGGACGCGATCCGCGAGGGCGTCCTGCGGCCGGGCGAGAAGATCACCGAGCGCGATCTCGCCGCCCGGCTCGGCGTGAGCCCCACCCCCGTCCGGGAGGCGCTGCGCCAGCTCGTGCACGAGAAGGTCGTCGAGCGCGTCGGCCCCCGGGCCCTGCGGATCGCCGACCACTCCTCGGCCGCCCGTTCCGAGATCGTCGAGGCCGAGGTCCGGCTGTCCGCCCTGATGGCCCGCCTCGCCGCCCGTAACGCCACCGCCCAGCAGCTCACCGACCTGGTCGCCTTGCTGGCCGAGGCCGACCAGATCACCGCCGGCATCGAACGGACCGTCGCCGAGGAGGGGTTGGGCGCCGACGTGTCCGAGCAGCTCGCGGCCGTCTTCCACAAGCTGCGGCTCTTCCATCGGCAGGTCGAGTCGTGTGTGGGCAACCCCGTCCTGGAGGGGCTGCTCGGCCAGGCGAGGGCCTTCAGCTACGAGGAGCGGCTCGACCTCACCATGAAGCTCGCGCCCGAGCACGCCGAGGCGTTCCGGGCCCGCTACTCCGAGCACCGCCAACTCCTGGACGCGCTCCTCGAACGGGACGAGGAGCGCGCCGAGGAACTCGCGGCGCGGCACCACCGCGCCGCGCTCGTCCAGCTCTCCGGCGGCTGACCCCGAGCTCCGGCGGCGAACCCCAAGCTCCGACGCCTGCCCCCCCAACACCACCTGCCCGCCACTGGGCGCACAGTGTGCGCTCCGACGGGCAGGCAAACCCCTCCCCCACTTGCTATAGCATGTAGCACAGGAGCCATCGCCATGCCTGACACTCCCCCCATATCCCCGCCCGGCGCGGTGAGCATGAGCACCCTTCCCCGCCCGGCACCCGGCGACCGCATGAACCGCGGCGCCGTGCTGTGGGTGACCCTCGCCGTCTTCGCACAGGAAGCGGTGTGGAACTTCTACGACGCCCAGGTCCCCGAGCAGTTGCGGCATTACTTCAGCTCCGCGGGCGTGGTCGGCCTGATCATGGGGTTGGACCACTCCTGGGGCATCTTCACGCAGCCGTCGGTCGGGTTCCTCTCCGACAAGCTCGCCCGCCGCCGCACCGGCCGGTGGCCGATCGTACTGATCGGCGCCGCGGTCGCGGCCGTGCCGTTCGTCCTCATCCCCTGGGCGACGAACCTTCCCACCCTGCTGGTGTGCGTGGTCGGTTTCGCCGCGATCGCCAACGCGTTCAAGGGCGTTACCGAGACCCTGGTGTCCGACTACGTCGCGCCGTCCAACCGCAGCAAGGCACAGGGCTTCATCAAGGCCGGCGTCAGCCTGACCATCGTCGTGTCCTCCCTGATCAGCCTTCTCGTCGCCGACCGGTCACTGCGCCTCGCGTTCGCCATCCCGCCGCTGCTGATGCTGATCATGCTGGGGCTGTCCTGGGCGTTCCTCGGCCGCCATCACACGGACGTGCTGCTGCCGGACGAGGAGGGGGAGGGGGCGAAGGCTGCCCCCGAGCAGGAGTTCGCCTCCCCGTGGGCGGTGCTGAAGGGCGCGCTGCGTTCGCCGTCCAGCCCGACCCTGCTGCTGATGGTCGGCATCTTCTGCTTCGCCGGCATGTGGTCCGCGCTGCGCTCGCTCATGACGCCGTACGGCACGCAGGTGCTCGGCCTGACCCGCGGCGAGGCGGCCGGTCTGGCGCTGCCGGGCGCGGTCGCGTTCCTCGTCTGCGTGCTGCCGATCGCCTACGCCTCCAACCGGTTCGGGCAGTTGCGCGCGATGCGGTACGGCGTCGGGCTGTTCATCGCGGGCCTGCTCCTCGGGTTCACGATGCCGACCGTGCCCGGCACGATCACCTCGATGGTGCTCTGCTCGCTCGGGTACACCTCGTTCGCGGTCAACGCGCTGGTCGCGCTGTGGAACCTGGCACCGACCCAGAAGGTGCTGGGCACCTACACCACGCTGTACACGATCGCCTCGGCGTCCGGGATGGCGCTGGGCCCGGCGATCCTCGGCACCACGATCGACCTGACCCGCTGGCGCTATATGCACCTGAACGCCGCGGTGTTCGCCGCCGTCACCTTCCTCGTCTTCACCCGCCTGGTCCGCCGCGCACCCGATCGCGCCACCGACCGCGCCACCGACCGCGCCGCCGCCTGACCGGCCGGGATTCCCTCTTCCCGCACGATGACCCGCACGATGAAAGGCACCAGCCTCATGGAACTCCGCATCCTGGCTCCGACCGGCGCGCTCGGCGCCGGGTTCGACGCCGACGCCTTCGCTCGCGGTGTCGCCGCCCTGCCGGATGTGATCGCCTGCGACGCCGGCTCCACCGACTCCGGCCCCGCCGCCCTGGGCTCGGGCACCCCGAAGCTGTCCGCCCAGGCCGTCACCCGCGATCTGCGCCTGCTGCTCAGGGCCCGCGACCAGCTCGGCGTACCGCTGATCATCGGCTCCTGCGGCACCTCGGGCCGCGACGACGGTGTCGACTGGGTCGCCGACATCGCCCGCTCCATCGCCGCGGAGGAGAACCTGAGCTTCAAGCTCGGCCTGATCTACTCCGACCAGCCCGCCCAGCGCCTGCGGGACCTGCACGACGCGGACCGGATCCGGCCGCTTCCCCACGCGCCCGCCATCGACCGCGAGCTGTTCGACCGCAGCCACACCGTCGCCATGATGGGCGTCGAACCCATCCAGGACGCCCTGCGCGACGGCTGCGAGGTGATCCTCGCCGGACGCGCCAGCGACACCGCCCTGTTCGCCGCCGTCCCGCACCTGCGGGGCGCCGACCCGGGCCTGACCTGGCACCTGGCCAAGACCATCGAATGCGGCGCAGCCTGCGCGATCCCCCCGTCCGCCAACGGGCTGCTCGTCACGTTGCGCGAGGACCACTTCGACGTCACCACCCTCGCCGACGGCACCCGTCTGACTCCCCGCTCCGTCGCCGCCCACACGCTGTACGAGAACGCCGACCCGTACCGTGTCACCGAACCCTCGGGCGTACTCGACACCACCGAGGCCACCTACGAGGCGATCGACGAGCGGACCGTCCGCGTCCGCGGCGCCCGCTACCTGCCGGCCGACGGCTACACCAACAAGCTCGAGGGCGCCGAACTCATCGGCTACCAGACCGTCATCTTCGGCGGGGTACGCGACCGCGTCGTCATCGACGCCCTGCCCAAGCTGGTGCCGCTGGCCAAGGAGTACTTCGAGGCGAAGATCCTCGACGTCTTCGGCGGTGCGGTCGACCCCGCCGACGTCGACATCGACTACCGCCTCTACGGCGCCGGCGCGGTCCTCGGCGGCAGCGAACCCGACCTGCTCGCCCGTCGCGAACCCAGGCCGCTCACCTCCCGCGAACCCGCCCCGCTCGCCCCCCGCGAGCTCGGCGTGCTCATCACCGTCACCGCGCCCGACCAGGCGACCGCCCACGCCATCGCCACCTTCGTCGCCCACGCCAGCAGCCACCTGCCCATCGCCGAGTACGACGGCCTGGTCTCCACCCTCGCCTACCCCTACTCCCCGCCCGAGACGGACCGGGGCCCGCTCTACCGCTTCACCCTCAACCACGTCGCCACGGGCGTCACCCCCACCGAACTCTTCCGCACCACCACCGAGGAGCTGTGAACCCCTTGACCACCCTGCTCGACTACTGCTCCCTGGTCCGCTCCAAGAACGCCGGCCCCTTCACCCTCACCTTCGACTTCATGTGCCACGACCAGGCCGCCTACGACGCCCTCGTCGCCACCGGCTTCCTCAACCCCACCCTCTTCGCCACCCTCTACGACGCCGACCCCGGCCAGATCCTCGTCGTCAACCATCCCCTCGCCCTGGCCGTGAAGGTCTCCCTCCCCCGCCCCACCGTCCAAGGCGACCTCCGCGACACCGACTGCTACGCCGGGCAGCAGTACGCCCCGCTCATGGACATGGACGTGACACCCGCATGAATCCCGCCGATTCGAATCCCGATCCACACGCCTCGCACCTTCACCACTCCACCCTTAGGCTGTCGCCGGACACTGGGGCTACCGGCGCGTAGGGCACACCGCGAAGGAGCGCGTGATGAAGGGCTGGACCGCGAGCGACATCCCCGATCAGACCGGCCGCACCGCCGTGGTGACCGGCGCCAACAGCGGCCTCGGCTTCATCACCGCGCGGGAGCTGGCACGGCGCGGCGGGCAGGTGGTGCTCGCCTGCCGCAACGAGGCGCGCGGGGCCGAGGCCGCGCAGCGGATCCGGGCGCAGGCGCCGGGCGCGTATGTCCGGGTCGCGCCGCTGGACCTCGCGGATCTGAAGTCCGTACGCACCTTCGCGGCCGAGCACCAGGGCGACCGGCTCGATCTGCTCATCAACAACGCGGGCGTGATGGCCCTCCCGCGCCGCAGCACCGCCGATGGCTTCGAGATGCAGTTCGGCGTCAACCACCTGGGACACTTCGCGCTGACCGGCCTGCTGCTGCCCAAGCTGCTGGAGGCGGGCCCGGGGGCGCGGGTGGTCAGCGTGTCCAGCTTTATGCACATGCTGGGGACGGTCGACCCGCGCGACCTGCACATGGAGCGCGGATACCGCCGTTGGACCGCCTACTCCCGCTCCAAGTCCGCCAATCTCCTCTTCATCCACGAACTGTCCCGCCGCCTGCGCGCGACGAACGCCCACCTGGTCGCGGCCGCCGCACACCCCGGCTACGCCTCGACCAACCTCCAGACCGCCGCCCCCAAAATGGAGGGCCGCCGGGCAGCCAAGCGATTCATGGAAATCGGCAACCGCTACTTCGCCCAGAGCCCGGACCAGGGCGCCCTCCCCATCCTGTACGCGGCCACCGCCCCGGACGTCCGCCAGAACGACTTCTTCGGCCCGCCACTCCAGGGCCTCTGGCACGGCTCCCCCGTCCGCTCGGCCCGCGCCAAGTGGACACGCAGCGACACGGCTGGCCGGGGGCTGTGGGCCGCGTCCGAGCGGCTGACGGGCGTACGGTACGAGGCGCTCGCGAGCTGATTCACGGCGGCGGCTGCGGACAGCCGAGCTCGGGGCGTACGCGGTGGGGACCGCAGGCGATCAGGCATACGGAGAGAAACCGCTGCCCGGTGAGATACCACCCACCGGCGACGTCCTCCCCGCCGGCGACCGCCTTGGCGGCGCTTTGGCCCCTCGCGGACAGCGTTTCGGGCGCGCGGTCGTGGACGGAGGCGAAGGAGTCGGCGTGTTCGCGGGCCCGGGTGCCGAACCAGTCGGCGGCTTGGGTGGGATCCGTCCAGGTCCCCTGGACGAAGCTGGGGGGCTTGAGCAGCCAATGGGCGAGTTCGAGAGGGACGACCTTGGCGCTCCTGAACTCGGGGTGGATGGGTCGTCTGGGGCCGTCCTTGAGAAGTTCGTGGCCCGAGCCGAGCCAGGTGTAGCCGTGGTGGTGCCGCAATGTGCCGCCTTCACTGACCGAAGAGGGCAGCCCCCGCGATGGCCGGGACTGCCCTGCCTACCGGGGTTATCGACGGCCGCAGCCGTCACCGCCACCGCAGTCGCCGCCCGAAGCGGGCGACGGTGCGTCGGAGTCGGGCATGGTGTCGCCGTCGTCCGGGTCCTGCCGTAAGACGGCCTTGTGTCCTGCCAGCCGCATCGGGATGCCCGCGGCGGCAGCCGCTGATGTCACTACCTTCTGTGCTGTCGGCACGGGGGCTCTCCTCGCGCCGTCGTGCACCTGCACCCGTTGCAGCTGGGCTCGACCTGCCAGGGCTCCGGTCCAGTCGGTACGGGGGTTCAAGGGGGAGGCGGGATGCGTACCGCCTACGCCGAGGCGGCGTTCTTCGTCTGCTCCTCCAGCGCGGCCCGCATCAGGACATCCGCGAGCCGATTCGCGCTGTCGAGAGGGATGCGGCCAAGGGCCACCAGCGGATAGCCGGACACCGTGAGCTCGCCGCGCAGGGTCGGCCAGTACAGCTCCCCGCCTTCGACGCCATGCGGCACGTCCGGGGTGAAGCCGAGGCGGTGCAGGGCCTGGCGCAGCAGATCGGCCACGGCTTGGGCCTCGGCTCTGGCCGTCGCGTGGCCATTGGCACCCAGCGCCTCGATGTCCTGTTCGCGGATTCTCATCGCTCCCACTTCCGCCGTGTTCTGCATGAACCGGACGCTAGGGAGGGGTAGCCGGCGGGTGCCATGCGATGTTCTCGAATGTTCTCGCCTCTCTGTTGAATGTTCTTGATTGATCTCACGCAGGGTTAGTGAAGGCATACCGAGCGCACTCACGAGTGCGCCATGCTCAGGGTGTCCAGATCAACAAGGGAGGACGTGATCATGGCGCGACGACTGCGCTTCAACGGCACGGGCAGCGGCGATAATGGCTGCCCCGCTGTGCACGAGGACCTGGACACCGGGGAGATCGTTATTCACGGCGCACCGCTCACCGACCCGGAGGAGGTCGACCAGCTTCAACACCTGGGCGAAGGCGAAGTACCGATCGTGGTGCCGCGCGAACTGCTCGTCGACTTCGGCCCCAAGGAAGTCATGCGGGTGCCCCGCACCATCGATCTGGACGCCTTCAACGACCTCTTCAAAAAGTTCGACCACACCGCATGGCGGTTGGAGACCCGCCGCAGGTTCGCCTCGGACGAGGCCACGGACACCTACGCACAGTTCGTCGCGGGCGAGCCGGTTCAATGGGATTACGAACACCCGTGGTGCACCAGCGTCCGAGCACAGACGGATGAAGGCAAGCGGTTGGAGCGCGTCCGCATCGTTGACAACCCGCCGACCACCGGGCAGCTCTATCTGCTCAATAACGCCAAGCGCAACTGTGACATGGGAGAGGACATCCGCAACCTGTGGCGAGCGGACGCCGATCGACTGCGGCTGCCCGCAGAGGACTTCTGGATCTTCGACTCCAAGTTCGTCGCACTGCTCAACTTCGATGACGACGACAATCTGCTCAACGTCGAGCTGATCACGGAGCCGGTGGCGGTCAACCGCTATGTCCAGGTTCGCGATGCAGCATGGCACTACGCCGTCCGGTACGACACGTTCGCAGCAGGACTGACTACGTAGGTTGCCAGTACCGTGTGACCGGTGAGCACTGACTTTCAACAGGCGCGGGTGGCCCTAGGAGCGCGGCTTCGGGAACTGCGTACGGCATGCCCTGGAGGTCGGCTCACCGGTCCACAACTCGCCGAACGGCTGGGCTGGCCGCACTCCAAGATCTACAAGCTGGAGAACGGTCGCCAGACCGCGACAGCCAAGGATCTGCGCGCCTGGGCCACGGCAACAGACCAGCCGGAAGCTGCCGAGGAACTACTGTCTCGGCTGAGCGGCCTTGAGTCCCAGATCCGGTCGTGGCGCCGCCAACTGGCCGCCGGGCACAAACCCGTTCAGGACACGATCAACGCCGAGCACCAGCGCTCGATCACACTGCGCGGCTGGGAAAACTGTCTCGTGGTGGGCATGCTCCAGACGGCTGACTACGCACGAGCGGTCTTCACCCGGAACGCAGACCTACACAAGTCTCCACGAGACACCGAGGCTGCGGTACGCGGTCGGCTACGGCGCCAGGAAGGGTTGTACGACTCGCGCAAGCGGTACCACATCATCATGTGGGAGGGGGCGCTCCGCGCCCTCGTCTGCCCGCCGTCGGTGCTCGCCGCACAGCTCGACCGGCTCATGAGCGTCGTCGGCCTGGACACGGTCGAGCTGGGCATCGTGCCCTTCGCCGCGCCTTTGAAGATCCAGCCCGCCAACGGATTCTGGGTCCACGACGAGCGGCTGGTGCTCGTCGAGGACTGGCACGCGGAACTCTGGATCAACGACGCCGACAGCATCGCCCTCTATCTGCGCGCCTGGAACACCCTCCGCGAATCCGCCGTCTTCGGGGCCGATGCCCAGCGCTTGATCAACGAGGCCCGGCGGGCGCTGATCGGGTAGCGTGGCCGTCGCCCGTACGCACCGAGGAGGTGAGACCCATCAATGCCAGTTCAGGCTGGGTGCTCTCGCCGCAGGGATACACGGGATAGCTGACTGCCGGGAGCGCCCTCGGGGATTCCGAAAGGCTTCCAGGCTCTCATGTCGGCTTCACCTTCACTCATTACCTTCCCCACCGTCGTCTCCAGGCTCCGCGCCGCCGGGTGTGTGTTCGCCGAGGACGAGGCGCGGTTGATCCTCGCCACGGCTCGTACCCCGGCCGGGCTCCTCGCCATGGTGGACCGGCGTGCTGCCGGGCTTCCGCTGGAGCATGTGCTCGGCTGGGCGGAGTTCCGGGGGCTTCGGATATCCGTCGATGCCGGAGTCTTCGTGCCGCGTCGGCGTACCGAATTTCTGGTCGAGCAGGCCGTGGCGCTGGCTCGGCCCGGGGCCGTCGTGGTCGATCTGTGCTGTGGCTCGGGCGCGCTGGGCGCCGCACTGGCCTCCGCCCTGAGCGAGGTGGAGCTGTACGCGGCCGATATCGACCCCGTCGCGGTGGCCTGCGCGCGCCGCAACGTCGAGCCTGCGGGTGGCACGGTGTACGAGGGCGATCTCTACGAGCCGCTGCCCGCCGCGCTGCGCGGCCGGGTCGATGTCCTGCTGGCCAACGTCCCGTATGTGCCGACCGAGGAGGTCGGGCTGTTGCCGCCGGAGGCCCGGGTGCACGAGGCGCGGGTGGCGCTGGACGGCGGTGTGGACGGGCTCGACGTCCTGCGCCGGGTGACCGCCGGAGCGGGCCGGTGGCTGACCCCGGGGGGCTCGCTGCTGTTCGAGACGAGCGGGCGGCAGGCGGCCTCGGCCATGGACATCGTTGCCGGGGACGGGCTGGAGCCTCGGCTGGCCGAGTGCGGGGAGCTGGAGGCGACAGTGATCATCTGGACGAGGCCGTCGGCGCCTCAGGGGATGTCCGACGCACCTTGACGCCCGAGGCGGGGAGCCAACCCAGCCCCTCCGGCGTTTGAAGAGCGGGGCCCAGGGACGAAGCCCCGGCGGGGTCTGGGGCGAAGCCCCGGCTTCGGGAAGGGGCGGGGAGGGGAAGGATCCGCCGGACACCCAGGAGGACCCGGCTGGAGCGGCAGCGCGCCGCCCCCTCGCACCCCACGCGCCCACGCACCTACGCACCTACGCCCGCAGCTCCTCCGCCGCGTCCGTGACCCGGGCGATCAGCCGCAGCAGCGTCTCCCGCTCCGTCTCGTCCAGCGGGGACAGGAAGACCCGGTTCATCCGGGCCGTCCGCGTGACCAGCTTCTGGTGGACCCTGGCCCCCTCCTCCGTCAGGCGCAGGACATTGCGGCGGCCGTCGTTCGGGTCGCGGACCCGCTCCAGGAGGCCGCGGCGGGCCAGGCGGGCCACCAGGTCGGCGATGGTGGAGCGGTCGAGGTGGACGTGTTCGCTCAACGTCCGCTGGTCGATCTCCGGCCTCTCCGTCAGCGCGTTGACCACCGCGAACTGCGGCGAGGTGATCTCCTCGGAGACCATCGCACCCCACAGCAGGGAGTGCGCCTGCTGGAAGCGGCGGGCCAGATGCCCGGGGTGCGTGTTCAGATCCACCGCGCCGCCCATGCCGTGCCCTCCCGGCCTTCCCACTACGCCATTAGTCCGTGCACTGAGTGATTCTGCCCTGTGGAAGACCCCATGTCGAGAGGCCGACATTCGCCCTAGACTCTCTTGACGAGCGCACCAGCCAATGACAGCGTGCGGAACCGACACCACATTAGTCAGCACACTGAGTATCTGAGCATCCTGACCGCGGACTGAGCGGAGTGACGATGGCCGACATCCGAAACCTGCAGGACGCCGTGGCGGACCTCGTCCACGACGGGGACACCATCGCGATGGAGGGCTTCACCCACCTGATCCCGTACGCCGCCGCGCACGAGGTCATCCGCCAGGGCATCACCGATCTGACCCTCGCCCGGATGACTCCGGACGTCATCTACGACCAGCTCATCGGCGCCGGACTCGTCCGCAAGCTGGTGTTCTCCTGGGGTGGCAATCCCGGCGTCGGCTCGCTGCACCGCTTCCGTGACGCCGTCGAGAACGGCTGGCCGCGGCCGCTGGAGCTGGACGAGCACAGCCACGCGGGCATGGCGAACCGCTATGTGGCGGGCGCCTCCAAGCTGCCGTTCGCCGTGTTGCGCGGCTATCGGGGAAGCGACATCCCGACCCGTACGGACACCGTCTCCACCGTCGTCTGCCCCTTCACCGGGGAGGAGCTGGCCGCCGTCGCGGCGCTCAACCCCGACGTCACCGTCATCCACGCCCAGCAGGCCGACCGCGCCGGCAATGTGCAGTTGTGGGGGTTGACCGGGGTGCAGAAGGAGGCGGCGCTCGCGGCGGAGCGGGTGCTGGTGACCGTGGAGGAGATCGTCGAGGAGCTGACGCCACGCCCCGGCGGGATCGTCCTGCCGACCTGGGTGATCGACGCCGTCTCCGTCGTCCCCGGCGGTGCCCACCCCTCCTACGCCGCCGGGTATTCGACCCGCGACAACGCCTTCTACCAGGCATGGGATCCGATCGCCCGCGACCGCGAGGCGTTCACCAAGTGGATCGACGGACACGTGCGCACCACCGAGGGAGCCCTCACCCGATGAACGCGACCCCCGCCGGCCCGACCGGGTTCACCAGCGACGAGCTGATGGAGGTCAACGCCGCCCGCGCGCTCGCCGACGCCACCACCTGCTTCGTCGGCATCGGCCTCCCCAGCACCGCCGCCAACCTCGCCCGCGCCACCGTCAACCCCGGTCTCGTCCTCATCTACGAGTCCGGCACGATCGGCTCCAAGCCCACCCGGCTCCCGCTGTCCATCGGCGACGGCGAACTCGCCGACACCGCCGACACGGTGATCTCGGTGCCGGAGGTGTTCAACTACTGGCTGCAGGGCGGCCGGATCGACGTCGGCTTCCTCGGCGCCGCCCAGGTCGACCGCTACGCCAACATCAACACCACCATCGTCGACCGCGGCCCGGACAGGCCCGAGGGCCGCCTCCCCGGCGCGGGCGGCGCCCCCGAGATCGCCTCCAACTGCGGCAAGGTGCTGATGGTGCTGCGCCACTCCACCCGCAACTTCGTCAAGCGGCTGGACTTCGTGACGACCCTGGGCCACGGCAGCGGCCCCGGCGACCGTAAGAAGCTCGGCATGCCGGGGGCCGGCCCCGTCGCCGTGATCACCGACCTCGGAGTGCTCCGCCCCGACCCGGCCACCGCCGAGCTGGTGCTCACCGAACTGCACCCGGGCGTCACCGTGGCGCAGGTGCGGGCCGCGACCGGCTGGGAGCTGACCGTCGCCGACACCGTGGGCACCACCGAGCCGCCCACCCCCGATGAGCTGGCGGCGCTGCGCGCCCTCAAGGCCGCTGGGAAGCCCGCGGCAGCCGAAGAGCCCGGAGCGGCCGGAGAGCCCGGAGAGCCCGGAGCAGCCGAGAAGCCCGGCGCCGCCGGAGAGCCCGCGGCAGCCGAAGAGCCCGGGAAGGAGACCGATGAGCCCCACTCCCCTGCGTGACGTCTATATCGTCGACGCCGTCCGCACCCCCGTCGGCAAATACGGCGGCGCGCTGGCCGGAGTGCGTCCCGACGACCTGGCCGCCCATGTGGTGCGCGGCCTGCTCGCCCGCACCCCCGACCTCGACCCGGCACGCATCGACGACGTCTGCTTCGGCAACGCCAACGGCGCGGGCGAGGACAACCGCGATGTCGCCCGCATGGCCGTGCTGCTGGCCGGGCTGCCCGTCACCGTCCCCGGCGCGACCGTCAACCGGCTGTGCGCCTCCGGCCTGGAGGCAGTGCTGCAGGCCGCCCGCGCGATCGCGGTCGGTGACGCGCATATCGCCCTGGCGGGCGGGGTGGAGTCGATGAGCCGCGCCCCCTGGGTGCTGCCCAAGCCCGAACGCGCCTTCCCCGCCGGGCATCAGCAGCTCTACTCCACGACGCTGGGCTGGCGGATGACCAACCCGGACATGCCGCCGGAGTGGACCGTCGCCCTCGGCGAGGGCGCCGAACTGATCGCCGACAAGCACGGCATCACCCGCGAGGCGCAGGACGCGTTCGCGTTCGGCAGCCATGAGAAGGCGGCGCGGGCGTGGCAGGACGGGGCGTACGACGCCGAGGTGCTGCCGTATCCGGACACCGAGCTCGTCCGTGACGAGTCCATCCGCGACACCACCTCGACCGAGGCCCTGGCCAAGCTCAAGCCCGCCTTCCGCAAGCCGGACGGCACCGTCACCGCGGGCAACTCCTCGCCCCTCAACGACGGCGCCGCCGCGCTGCTGCTCGTCGACGAGGAGGGGCTGAAGGCCACCGGGCGCGAACCCCTGGCCCGGATCGGCGCCTCCGCCGTCACCGGTATCGAGCCGCAGTACTTCGGGCTCGGCCCGGTCGAGGCCGTACGCCGCGCCCTCGCCAAGGCGGGCCGCTCCTTCGCCGATCTGGCCACGCTCGAACTCAACGAGGCGTTCGCCGCGCAGGTGCTGGGCTGCCTCGCCGAATGGTCCGCCCAGGACCCCGGCTTCGACCCCGCGATCGTCAACCCGCGCGGCGGCGCCATCGCCATCGGCCATCCGCTCGGCGCCTCCGGGGCCCGGCTCGCCGGGGCCCTCGCCCACCAGCTCGCCGCCCGCGGCTCGGGGACGGGCCTGGCCACCTTGTGCATCGGCGTCGGACAGGGCCTGGCCCTCGTCCTGGAGAGGTAATCCGGACCGGAACGGCACGGCTGGTAATGGCTGGAAAGGCTGAAAGGTAAGGCTGAAAGCAGACATGACTCTCACCCAGTCCGACATCGACAGCGAACTCGCCCACATACGTGACGCATACGACAAGGCGCGCGCCGAAGGGGCTCCCGCCGCCGACCATCCGCCGCGCGACTTCCCCCCGTACCGCAGCAGTGTGCTGCGCCACCCCGAACAGCCACTGGTCGCGGTCCGCGGCGACCCGGAGACCGTGGAGCTGCACACCCCCGTCTTCGGCCACACCGACATCACCGCGATCGACAACGACCTCACGGCACAGCACCAGGGCGAACCACTCGGCGAGCGCATCACCGTCTCCGGACGGCTCCTGGACAGCCGGGGCCGCCCCGTCCGGGGGCAGCTCATCGAGCTGTGGCAGGCCAACGCGTCGGGCCGCTACGCCCATCTACGCGATCAGCACCCCGCGCCGCTCGACCCCAACTTCACCGGTGTGGGGCGGACGTTGACCGGCGACGACGGCTCGTATCGCTTCACCACCATCAAGCCGGGCGCCTATCCGTGGCGCAACCACGAGAACGCGTGGCGCCCCGCGCATCTGCACTTCTCCGTCTTCGGCTCGGCGTTCACCCAGCGCCTGGTCACCCAGATGTACTTCCCCGGCGATCCGCTCTTCGGCTACGACCCGATCCTGCAGTCGGTGACGGATCCGTCGGCGCGGCAGCGGCTGGTCGCGGCGTACGACCACGCGCTGTCGCAGCCGGAGTGGTCGCTGGGCTACCACTGGGACATCGTGCTGGACGGGCCGTCCGCCACCTGGATCGAGGAGGGCCGCTGATGGCCGAGAGGCTCGCACCCGGCGAGAAGCCCGTACCCGGCGAGAAGCTCCTACCGGGCGAGAAGCTCGCGCCCACCCCCTCCCACACCGTGGGCCCCTTCTACGGCTACGCCCTGCCCTTCCCCGACGGCGGCGAGATGGCCCCCGCGGGCCACCCCGGTGCCATCACGCTCCACGGCTACGTCTACGACGGCGAGGGCGCCCCCGTCCCGGACGCGCTGATCGAGCTGTGGCAGGCGGGCCCGGACGGCTCCCTCACCGGCGCGGGCGGGTCCATCCGGCGCGACCCGGTGACCGGCGGCTACCTCGGGCGCAACGGCGTGGACTTCACCGGTTTCGGCCGGATCGCCACCGACGCGGACGGCCACTGGACGGCCCGTACGCTGCCGCCGGCCCGTACGCTGCCGCCGGGCGGCGTGGCCGCGCCCGCCGCCCCGTACATCAGCGTGTGCGTCCTCGCCCGGGGGCTGCTGCACCACCTTTTCACCCGCGTGTACTTCCCCGGGAACGCCGAGGCCAACGCCGCCGACCCGCTGCTCGCCTCGCTCGATCCGGCGCGCCGCGAGACGCTGGTGGCGACGGCGGGGTCCCCGCCCGGGACGTATCGCTTCGACATCCGCTTGCAGGGCGAAGGGGAGACGGTCTTCCTTGAGTTCCGGTAGTTCTCGTCCCTCGGACGGCCACGACGTGGGGCTGCTGTCCCCGGTGCGGGCCGGGTCGGCGGTGGAGGCCGCCACGGGCGACACCGCGTTTGTGCAGGCCATGCTGGACGCGGAGGCCGCGCTGGCGCGAGTGGTGGCACCGGCCGGGGTGGCGGAGGCGGTGGCGGGCGCGGCCCACGTCGAGCTGTACGACGTACGCGATCTGGCGCTGCGCGCCCGCTCCGGGGGCAACCCGGTCATCCCGCTGGTCACCGATCTCACGGCGGCGGTGGCCTATACGGACGGCGAGGCCGCGCCGTATGTCCACCGGGGCGCGACCAGCCAGGACATCGTGGACACGGCCACGATGCTGGTGGCCGCCCGCGCGCTGCCGCTGATCGTGGCCGATCTGGACCGTACGGCGACGGAGCTGGCGCGGCTCGCCGCCGCGCACCGCGACACCCCGATGCCCGGCCGCACCCTCACCCAGCACGCCGTGCCCACCACCTTCGGGCTGAAGGCGGCGGGCTGGCGGGCGCTCGTCCTGGACGCCCGTGACCGGCTCGCGGCGCTGCGGCCACCCGCCCAACTGGGCGGCGCGGCAGGCACGTTGGCCGCCTTCGGGGCGGGAGCTGAGCTGCTGGCGCGCTTCGCCGAGGCGACCGGGCTGGCCGAGCCCGACCTCCCGTGGCACACCCTGCGCACCCCCGTCGCCGACCTGGGCTGCGCGCTCGCCTTCACCGTGGGGGCGCTGGGGAAGGTGGCGGCGGATGTGCTGGTGCTCTCGCGGACGGAGATCGGCGAGGTGGCCGAGGGGGCGGGTGGCGGATCGTCCGCGATGCCGCACAAGTCGAACCCCGTACGCGCCACGCTGATGGCCGCCGCGGCCCGTCAGGCCCCGCAGCTCGCCGCGACCCTGCTGGGCGCGCTGGCCGCGGAGGACGAACGGCCGGGCGGCGCCTGGCACGCCGAGTGGCAGCCACTACGGGAACTGCTGCGGCTCGCGGGGGGCTCCGCCCGGGACGCGGCGGAGCTGACGTCCGGGCTGAAGGTGTTTCCCGAGCGGATGGCCGATCATCTGCGGCTGACGGGGGGCTTGATCGTGAGCGAGCGGATCGCGGCGGAGTTGGCGGGGGTGGTCGGACGTGCCCGTGCGAAGGAACTGCTGACGGAGGCGTCGCGGCGCGTCGCGGAGGGGGGTGTGGGGCTGGCGGAGGCGCTGGCGGGTGCGCTGCCGCCGGACCGGCTGCGCGAGCTGACGGACCCGGGCACGTATGTGGGTTCGGCCCCGGCCCTGGTCGACCGTGCGCTGGGGCGCGATGCGTAACGTCCCCGGGCGGCAAGTTCCCCACCCCGCCCCTTCCCGAAACTGGGGGCCGCGCCCCCAGCCCCCCACTTCGGGGGCTCCGCCCCCGGACCCCCGCTCCTCAATCGCCGGAGGGGCTGGAAGATGCCCTCCGACCCGCGCCTCAGGGGCGTCGGGGGCGAACTCCCGTTGCCCCAGGGGTCCGAGGGCAGAACCCGTGGCTCTGGGCGGCGAAGCCCCAGGGGCCGGGGGGCGGAGCCCCTGAGGCGGGGGCTGGGGGCGCAGCCCCCAGTTTCGGGAAGGGGCGGGGTGGGGGAGAACAACCCGCCGCAGCCGCCTACGCACCCGCATACACCCACCAACCGGAGCACCCCAGTGACCGACAACCGACCGCACCACGACCTCACCGGTCCCACCACCACCGCCCCGCCCCTCATCCTCGGCCCCTCCATCGGCACCTCCCTCGCCGTCTGGGAGCCCCAGCTTCCCGCGCTAGCCCGCGCACACCGCGTGCTGCGCTGGGATCTGCCCGGCCACGGCCGCTCCCCCGCCGCGCTGCTGCCCGCCGACGGCTCGGCCACCATCGACGAGCTCGCCGCCCTCGTCCTCCGCCTCGCCGACGATCAGGGGTGGGAGCGGTTCGCGTACGCGGGCATCTCGATCGGCGGCGCGGTCGGGCTGTACCTCGCCGCCCACCACCCCGACCGGGTGAGCTGTCTCTCCGTCGTCTGCTCCTCGGCCCGTTTCGGGGACCCCGCCGTCTGGCGTGAGCGGGCCGCGCTGGTGCGGGCCGAGGGGACGGAGGCGATGGTGGCGAGCCGTCCGGGCACGTGGTTCTCGCACCGCTTCGCCCAATCCCCCGTCGGCGCTGCGCTGATCGAGGATCTGCGCGCCACGGACCGTGCGGGCTACGCCGCCTGCTGCGACGTTCTCGCCGCGTACGACATGACGGCCGACCTGGAGAGGATCGCGGCGCCCACCCTCGTCGTGGCCGGTCGCGACGACCCCGCGACCCCGCCCGCGCACGCCCGCCGGATCGCGGACGCGGTGCCCGGCGCGAGTCTGCTGGAGATCGCCGGGGCGGCCCATCTGGCGGGCGTGGAGCGGCCGGAGGCGGTGACGGCGGCGCTGCTCGCCCACCTCACCAGCACGGCGCAGCCGCGGCCGGGTGACGACGCCTCCCGCCACACCACCGGGATGGCGGTGCGCCGGGCCGTCCTCGGGGACGCGCATGTGGATCGCGCGGTGGCCCGGACGACCCCGTTCACCGCCCGCTTCCAGGACTTCATCACCCGCTACGCATGGGGCGAGATCTGGACCGGCGACGGTCTGGACCGGCGGACCCGGAGCTGCATCACCCTCACCGCGCTGATCGCCCACGGCCATGACGCCGAGCTGGCCATGCACATCCGGGCCGCGCTCACCAACGGGCTGACCCGGGAGGAGATCGGCGAGGTGCTGCTGCAGTCGGCGATCTACTGCGGTGTCCCGGCGGCCAACTCGGCCTTCGCCGCCGCCCAGCGCGTCTTCGACGAGCTCGACGCCGAGCGCGCCGCCGACTCCGACCCCGGCCCCGCCCCCGACCCCGACCCCGGCCCCGACCCCGACTCCGACTCCGACCCCGACCCCGACTCCGACAACTAAGGTCCGTC
This sequence comes from Streptomyces violaceusniger Tu 4113, assembly GCF_000147815.2. Lineage (NCBI taxonomy): Bacteria > Bacillati > Actinomycetota > Actinomycetes > Kitasatosporales > Streptomycetaceae > Streptomyces > Streptomyces violaceusniger. The sequence goes on from NC_015957.1 coordinate 8,759,555, forward strand.
TTCGAACTGATCTTGCCCGGATCAGGAAACGTCACGGGCCGCCTGCGGGCTCAGCCTTTGTTCGCCGGGGGCCCACACGTGATCGTGGGCCGATCCCGGCCCTCGGGCCGGGGCAGGACTGCCAGCGCGGTGTCCGCGATGCCGTGCAGGGCCTTGGGGTCCAGGCCGGCTTTGCCCACCGCCTCGATGCCGCGGAGCACCGCCAACAGCAGTGCCGCCAGATGCTCCGGGTCCGCGCCGTCGTCAATGTCGCCGTTGCGTTGAGCGGCGGCAATCTCTCTCCGGAGCAGCGCCAGGAGTGCCGTCATGGTTTCGGCGGACCGGCTGCCGACCGTCGGGTCGTGTTGGGCCAGCTCGGCCGTGCCCTTGGCCAGCAGACACCCGCGGTGGTCGGTGTCGGCGGCGATGTTCGCCGCGATGAACTGCACGTACGCCGACAACCGGGCGAAGGCTTCTCCGTCCGGGGCGCCGGGCAGCCTCTGCTCGGCCTGTTCAACGATCGCGGTGCACCACTCATCGAAGACGCGATGGAACAGGGCGCTCTTGTCGCCGAATGCGCCGTAGAGACTGCCCTTGCCGAGGCCGGTCGCCTTGGCGATCTCGTCCATCCGCGTGCCCGCGTAGCCGGTCGCCCAGAACTGCTCTCGGGCCTGCTCAAGGACGCGGCGCTCGTCGAATTCTCGTGGTCGCGGCATGGCTTCAGGCTACCTTTCTTGACTTGATCGTCCATAACCGAGTAGGTTCTGGACGATGCATTCCACAACTGAAGGATTCGTCAGCCGGGTGCACTGCAGGAGAAGGTGGCCGTGATCACCGGGGGAAACAGCGGGATCGGGCTGGCCATCGCCCATCGTTTCGCTCAGGAAGGCGCGCGGGTCTTCCTGACCGGCCGCGACGCCGACCGCCTCGAAGCGGCGGTGAAGGAAATCGGTCCGGCGGCAACCGGCGTACGGGGCGATGTCACGGACCTGTCCGATCTGGACGCGCTCTACGCCCAGGTGCGTGAGCGGGCCGGGCGCATCGACGTGTTGGTCGCCAACGCCGGGATCGTCGCAGACGCCGCGCTCGGTGCGCACACCGAGGAGAATGTCGATCTGACCCTGGCCGTCAACGTCAAGGGCACCCTGTTCACGGTCCAGAAAGCCCTCCCGCTGCTCGCGGCGGGCGCCTCGATCGTGGTCATCGGTTCGAGCAACAGCGTGCGCCCCAGCGAGGGGCTCGAGGTCTACAGCGCGTCGAAGGCGGCGCTACGCAATCTGGTACGGAACTGGGCCCGGCAGTCGCGAGAGCGCAAGTTCCGGGTCAACGTGCTCAGCCCGGGGGCCACGAGAACGCCCGGCTTGATGGGGGCCGCGGGGCCGATCATCGAGCAGGTCGTCGACGCCATCGTGCCCCTGGGCCGGCTGGCCGAACCCGAGGAGATAGCCTCGGCGGCCCTGTTCCTGGCCTCGGACGCCGCCTCGTTCATCACCGGCGCCGAGCTGTTCGCCGACGGCGGCCACGGCCAGATCTGAGCTGCTTCGTCGAAAGCGGCGGTGACGATACCCATCAGGCAGGACACGCGAGCACTGCCCCGCTTCCACGTCACCGCCGCCGATCTCGGCTACACCCCTACCTGCCTCACCGGTCTCATCGGCCAAGGCGGTCGGCAGACGGCCCCGGAGAGCAGCAACGCGATCGCCGCGCTGACCCAGACCGGCGCCGACGGCCGGCCGTCCCCACCCCCCACGTCGACTCAGCGTCACATTCCGGTACCGAAAAGTGACATCCCTTCGCAACACCTCTGTCGTAATCCGCCTGCATCGTTGATCGTTGGGTCGTACGGAGACCGGGAACGGAGACCGGGAGACGAGGGGGCGCACGCCAATGTCCATGAGCCGCCGAAGGCTGCTGGGTGCGGGTGGAGGGCTGGCCCTGACGGGGGCGCTGGCCTCCGCCTGCGGGTCGAACACCGGGCGGGACGGCGATGACCACGCCGGCCAGCCCGTGCTCGAGCAGTGGTACCACCAGTACGGCGAACCCGGCACCGAACAGGCCGTCAGGCGCTACGCCGACGCGTTCGACCAGGCCAACGTCCAGGTGCAGTGGCGGCCGGGCGCCTACGACCAACAGACCGCCGCCGCACTGCTCACCACGTCCGGTCCGGACGTCTTCGAGGTCAACGGCCCGACGCTGGACCAGATCCAGGGCGGTCAGGTGGTCGACCTCACCGATCTCCTCAGCGAGGCCAAGGACGACTTCAACCCGGCCGTGCTCGCCCCGAAGACGTATCAGGGCAAGATCTGGGCCATTCCGCAGGTCATCGACACCCAGTTGCTCTACTACCGCAAGAGCATGCTGGAGGACGCCGGGGTGGAGCCGCCGCGCACTCTCGACGCGCTGATCGACGCGGCGAAGAAGCTCACCACCAGGGACGTCAAGGGGCTCTTCCTGGGCAATGACGGCGGCCCCGGCGTCCTCGGCGGCACCCCGCTCAACGCCGCCGGGCTCACGCTGGTCACCGAGGACGGCGAGGTCGGCTTCGACGACCCGGCCGCCGCCCGGACGCTCGGCAAGCTGCGTCAGCTCTACGCCGAGAAGTCGCTGCTGCTCGGGGCGCCCTCCGACTGGTCGGACCCGGCCGCGTTCACCCAGGGGCTCACCGCCATGCAGTGGTCCGGGCTGTGGGCGCTGCCGCAGGTGAAGAAGGCGCTGGGGGACGACTTCGGGGTCCTGCCGTTCCCGCAGGACGGGGCGCACGGCGCGCCCGCGGTGCCGGTCGGCGCGTACGGGGCGGCGGTCAGCGCCCGGTCCCGGCACAAGGCGGTGGCGAAGGCGTATGTGAAGTGGCTGTGGGTGGAGCGGACCGACTACCAGGAGGACTTCGCGCTCCGCTACGGCTTCCACATTCCCGCCCGGATCTCGCTGGCCACGAAGGCGGCCAAGCTGCGGCAGGGCGCGGCCGGTGAGGCGGTGCGCCACGTCACCGACCACGGCCATGCCGAGCCGCTGCTGTGGACCTCGGCGAGCAGGACGGCCTACCAGGACGCGCTCAGCCGGATCATCAAGGGCGGCGCCGACCCGGACGGCGAGCTGCGGTCGGTGGTCCGCAAGACCAAGGCCGAGCTGCGGCGCGTGCAGAAGAAGAACTGATGCGGGGGCCGCTGACCACCACACTGACACGCAAGCTGCTGGGCCCGCAGAACCGCCATCTGTGGTTCTGGATATTCGTCGGCCCCTTCGTCCTGGGGCTGACCCTCTTCACCTATGTCCCGCTCGCCTGGAGCGTGTACCTCAGCTTCTTCGACGCGCACAACACCGTCTCGCCCACGGACTTCGTCGGCTTCGACGACTACACGGCGATGCTGGGCGACGACGCGTTCACCGGCAGCCTGGTGACCTTCCTGGTCTTCACGGCGTTCATCGTCCCGGCGACCTATGTGCTCTCGCTCGCGCTCGCGCTGATGGTCAACCGGCTGCGCTGGGCGCAGGGGTTCTTCCGGTCGGTGTTCTTCCTGCCGGTGGCGTGCTCGTATGTGGTGGCGGCGCTGATCTGGAAGATGTCGATCTTCAACGGGGTGCGCTTCGGACTGGCCAACACCGTGCTGGACTGGTTCGGCGCCGATCAGATCGCCTGGCTGTCGACCACCGATCCGCCCTGGTACTGGCTGGTCATCGTGACCGTACGGCTGTGGCTGCAGGCGGGGTTCTACATGGTGCTGTTCCTGGCCGGGCTGCAGCGCATCTCGCCCCGGCTCTACGAGGCGGCGGCCGTGGACGGGGCGCGGCCGGGGTGGCAGGTGTTCCGCTACATCACCTTTCCGCAATTGCGGGCGACGTCGGTCGCGGTGGTGCTGCTGCTGGTGATCAACGCGTTCCAGGCGTTCGACGAGTTCTACAACCTGCTGTCGGACTCGCGCGGCTATCCGCCGTATGCCCGTCCGCCGCTGGTCTACCTCTACTACACGGCGCTGGGCCAGGGGCAGAACCTGGGCCTGGGCAGTGCGGGTGCGGTGATCCTGGCGCTGATCATCGCCGTGGTGACGGTGGTGCAGGCGCGGTGGTTCGGCCTGGGCCGGAAGGAGGACTGATGCGCACTTCCCGTAGCGCTTCCCCGAGCACTCGCCGGAGCACGCGCGCGAGCAATCCCCCGAGCACTCGCCCGGGCGTCCCCCCGAACACGCGCGATGTCCGGGACGCCCTCGTCGGCGTGGGGCGCGCCGTGCGGCTGGTGCTGCTGCTCGCGCTGGCGCTGCTCTTCGTGATCCCCTTCTATCTCCTGGTGCGCAACGGTCTGTCGAGCGAGGCGGACATCACCTCGCCGCAGTGGCGGTTCTTCCCGAGCGAGCTGCACTGGTCCAACGTCCGCGAGTTGTTCGACGACCCCACTGTGCCGATGGCGCACGCGCTGCTCAACTCCTCGCTGATCGCGGTCCTCACCACCGTGGGCACCCTGCTGCTGGCCTCGCTCGCCGGATACGGCCTGGCCCGCATCCCGTACGCCTACGCCAATGTGGTCTTCTACTGGATCCTGGGCACCCTGATGGTCCCGGCGGCGGTCACCTTCGTGCCCAGCTTTGTGCTGGTCAGCTCGCTCGGCTGGGTGTCCACCCTGCGCGGTCTTGTGGTGCCGACGCTGTTCAGCGCGGTCGCGGCGTTCATCTTCCGCCAGTACTTCCTGGGCTTTCCGAGGGAGTTGGAGGACGCGGCGCGGGTGGACGGTCTTGGCTACTGGCGTACGTACTGGCGGGTCGTGGTGCCGAACTCCCGGCCGGTCTTCGCGGCGGTCGGCACGATCGTCTTCATCGGCGCCTGGAACTCCTTCCTGTGGCCGCTGGTCATCGGGCAGGACCGGGACGCGTGGACGGTGCAGGTGGCGCTGTCGACGTTCACCACCGCCCAGACCGTCAACATCCATGAGCTGTTCGTGGCGGCGGCGGTGTCGATCGTGCCGCTGCTGGTGGTCTTCCTCGTCCTCCAGCGTCATATCGTCGCGGGCGTCGAGCGCAGCGGCATCGACGACTGAGACGGCTCATCCGGTGGCCGGGCCGCCGTCCGGGGGCGGGCCGCCATCCGGGGCCGGGCCGCCATCCGGGGCCGGGCCGCCATCCGGGGCCGGGCCGTACCGCCGCAGCCAGACCTCGGTCTGGGACAGATGCGAGGTGGCGGCCGCGGCGGCGGCCGCCGGATCGCGGGCGGCCACGGCGTTGATCAGCGCCTCATGGCCGAGGTCGCTGGCCAGCCGGATGGTGTCGGCCTCGGGGGCGCCGTAGATGCTGTAGTGACTGCCCCGGGCGCGCAGCACATCGGCGAGGGCGGCCAGCGCCTCATTGCCGCTCGCCTGGCACAGGGTGGAGTGGAACTCCCGGTCCAGCGCATGCCGTTCCGCCTCGTCCTCGGAGGCGGCCAGCCGCTTCTGCACCTCGCGCAGCCGGGCGAGAACCTGCTCGTCGGCACGGGCGGCGGCCAGCGCGGCGGCCTGGGCCTCCAGGGGGCGGCGTACGTCGAACAGCTCCAGCAGCCCGTCCAACGGCAGGACGTCCACGGTGGCGGCGAACCCGGCCAGCATCTGCCCGGGGCGCAGCGCCGATACGAAGGTGCCGGCGCCGTGACGGGACTCCAGCATCCCGAGGGCGGCGAGCGAGCGCACGGCCTCGCGCAGCGAGCCGCGCGAGACGCCGAGCCGCGCGCAGAGCTCGGGCTCGGCGGGGAGCTGCCGGCCGGGCGCCAGCTCACCCTTGGCGATCATGGCGCGCAGCCCGTCCGCCGCCCCATCGGTCGCGGCCATCCGGCCACCCCTTCCTGCCCACCCGTTCCCGGCCGCCCGGCTCAAGTCATTAGATGACTCCATGCTACCGGTCGGCTTCGTTACGCCCATTTTACGTCAAGGGCCTGTTCAGACCGGCGCGATCCCTCTACGGTTCCCGAAGCTCGACGAAGTCATCGGACAACTCGTCGGACAAGTCATCGGACAACTCACGCACCTCCCTCAGTCAACCAGGAAGGGACCCATGACCGCCGCCCCGTCGCACTGGACGCTCGATCCCTCCGTCGCCCATCTCAACCACGGCTCGTTCGGCGCCGTGCCGCGCACCGTTCAGGACGCCCAGCGGGCGTTGCGCGAGGAGATGGAGACCAACCCGGACGCGTGGTTCCGCGAGCTGCCCGAGCGGGTGGGCCGGGCGCGGGCCGCCGTGGCGCGGTTTCTGCGGGTCCCGGCGGATCACACCGCCCTGGTGCCCAACGCCAGCGCCGGGGTGAGCACCGTACTCGGCTCCCTGGCGCTTCCGCCCGACGCCGAGGTGCTGCTGACCGATCACACCTACGGCGCGGTGGCGATGGGCACGGCACGGGCCGCCGAGCGGGCCGGGGCCCGGGTGCGGACGCTGCACATCCCGCTGGAGGCCTCCGCCGAGGAGATCGCGGCCGTGGTCGAGGGGGCGCTGAGCGAGGCGACCGCGCTGGTGGTCGTGGACCAGATCACCTCGGCCACCGCCCGGCTCTTCCCCGTGGCGGAGATCGCCCGGCTCGCCCACGCCGTCGGGGCGAAGGTCCTGGTCGACGGCGCGCACGCGCCCGGCATGCTGGCCGATCCGGTCGGCCTGGCCGGGGCGGCCGACTTCTGGGTCGGCAATCTGCACAAGTGGTGCTGTGCGCCGCGCGGTACGGCGGCGCTGGTCGCGCGCGGGCCCGACGCCCAGGACCTGTGGCCGCTCACCGACTCCTGGGGCACCCCGGACCCGTTCCCGCGACGCTTCGACGTCCAGGGCACCTTGGACTTCACCGCCTGGCTCGCGGCGCCGCGCTCGCTGGAGTTCATCGAGGAGACGTACGGCTGGGACGCCGCCCGCGAGCGGATGTCCAAGCTGGCCGAGGTGGCCCAGGGGCTGCTGGCCGACGCCCTGGGCGCGGACCTGACCGCCGTCGGGGGCAGTGAGGCCCCGGCGATGCGGCTGGTCCCGCTGCCCGCCGGTCTCGCCGCCGACCACGAGGCCTCCCATGTGCTGCAGCGCGCGATCGCGGCCGACACCGGCTGCGAGACCGCGATCACCTCCTGGGACGGGCGGGGCTTCCTGCGGCTCTCGGCCCATCTCTACAACACCGTCTCCGACTACGAGCGACTGGCCGAGCGCCTCCCCGGAGTGCTCAGGGCCTAAGCGGCCTCGATGAAGTCCGGTGCGGTTCGGGTGCACCCCGAAGGGGCGCGGGGAACTGCGCGACCAGCCACGACACAGCCGCGGATGAACGACCGCACCTCGCGGCACTTCCCGCGGAGCGCTTACGCAAGGGCCCAGCGAAGGAGTGACCACCGCCATGCGCAACAAATCTATCGAAGCGACCATCGAGGACGCCGCGAGCCCCGAGACGCGGCTGGCCCGCGCCCTGGGCCCGCTCCAGCTCACCCTCATGGGCATCGGCGTCACCATCGGCGCGGGCATCTTCGTACTGACCGGCACCGCGGCCGCGAACTACGCGGGGCCGAGCATCGCGATCTCCTACAGCATCGGCGCGGTGACCACGGCCCTGGTCGCGCTGTGCTACATGGAATTCGCCAGCACCGTCCCGGTGGCGGGCAGCGCCTACACCTTCGCCTATGTCTCGCTCGGGGAGCTGGTGGCCTGGCTCATCGGCTGGGACCTCATCCTCGACATGACGATGGGCGCGGGCGCGGTGGCCAGTGGCTGGTCGCAGTACGTCACCGACTTCCTGGCGACCTTCGACATCCACCTCCCGGCCTCCGTCTCCGGCCCGGACGCCGCCGTCAACATCCCGGCCGTGCTGGTCATCCTGGTGCTCACCGCCATCCTGGCCTCCGGGGTGCGCACCACCTCCCGGATCAACACGGTGATGACGATGGTGAAGCTCGTGGCCATCGTCATCTTCCTGGCGATCGGGGTGACGCATATCGACGCGGCCAACTGGTCGCCGTTCATCCCGGCGTCCCAACCGGTGGGCGGCAACGGCGACATGTGGGAGCAGCCGCTGCTGGGGTGGGCCGGTCTTGGCGCGGACGCCACGTTCGGCATGGCCGGGATCCTGACCGGTGGCGCGATCATCTTCGGCGCGTACTCCGGCTTCGACATCATGGCCAGCAACGCCGAGGAGGCCAAGCGCCCGCAGCGCACCCTGCCCATCGCGCTGCTGTCCACCGTCGCCGTCTGCGCCGTGCTGTACGTCGCCGTCGCCCTGACCGTGACCGGGATGCAGCACTACTCCAAGCTGGACAACGCCGCCCCCATCACCGGCGCCCTCAAGGCGGCGGGCGCGGACTGGGCGGTGCGGATCGTGGGCATCGGCGCGATCTGCGGGCTGACCACGGTCGTGATGATCATGCTGCTGGGGCAGAGCCGGGTGTTCCTGGCGATGAGCCGCGACCGGCTGCTGCCCGAGTGGTTCTCCCACGTCCACCCGGTCACCCGCAGCCCGCGCCGGATCACCTGGACCCTCGGGCTGCTGGTCGCGTTCATGACGGCGGTACTGCCCATCGGGGACCTCGCCGAGCTGGGCAACATCGGCATGCTGACCTCCTTCATCGTCGTCTGCGTCGGCGTGGTGTACCTGCGCCGCTCCCGCCCCGACCTGCGGCGCGGCTTCCGCACCCCGTGGGTGCCGGTCGTGCCCGCGATCGCGGTGCTGCTGTGCCTGGTGCTGGTGGGCAACCTGCCGCTGATCACCTGGGCCCGGTTCCTGGGCTGGATGGCGGCCGGACTGCTGATCTACCTGTGCTGGGGCCGTCGGCACAGCAAGGTGGCCACGGGCGAACTCGCCACCGGGGCCACGCCGGGGACGGCGGAGGACCACGCGATGGCCGAGGGCCGAAAGGCCTAGCTGACCTGGAACGGCGTGTTCCGCTGCCTCCCTCAGCAGTCGGGCTACGCCAGGCGGCTGCGAGCGGCGGCGTCGCGTCGGCCGCGGACGCTCAGGGCGATGACGGAGACAAGGAACCAGAAGGCACCGAAGGCCGAGTATCCGGCGACGGTGGACAGGCCGCTCGTCGCCGAGGCGGACATGGCGGCGGTGGCGGCACCGGCGAGGACGGACTGTCCGCCGCTGATGACCATGGGCCACTGGGCGCCGACGGTGCGCCGGCGCCGGATCGCCACGACGAGCTGGATCGCTCCGGAAAGGAGGGCCCAGATGCCGAACACGAGAAGGGCCGTCCCGACGGTGGAGAAGACGGCGATGAGCATTCCGGCGGTGGTGGCGAGGCCGAGAGCCATGTTGATCGTACTGACGCGGTTCGTGGAGCCGGTGGCGGCCATCCGCCGTTCGAGGAGCGTGGCGATGACGTCCCACAGGGGGTAGACGACGAGCAGCACGGCCGCGATCACTGTGGGCCTGTCCTTCGACACGAGCGAGGCGGAGGTCGTGAGGACGAGTGCCACCCAGATCAGGGAGAAGGCGACTCGGATCAGGTAGAGCGATCGGAGGCCGGAGGGCGCCGTCGTGGTCGTGGTCGTGGTCGTGGTCGTGGTCGTGGCCGAAGTTACGGTGGTCTGAGTCATCGGGTGTCCCGTTGTGATCGTGATGGTGTGAGACGGTCGCCTCGATGAGGAGTCTCAGCGGTCTCGGCAGGCGCGACGTACTTCGAACGAAGTAGTTCTGCCATCCGCTTCGATCGAATGAGTTCTGCCGTCTCCACCGGCGGAATCAGGTCCGCCGTCTACATCATTCGAAGTACACGGCCGCGGCACACGTGAACGAGAATCGGGGCATGGTCAAGGCGCAGAACAGTCCGGACGGGCCCGCGGCACCGCTGTGGGTCCGCCGCCCCGAGGCGCTGCACCGAGCCGCCTATGCAGTGGCCGCGCTGGTGTTCACCGGTCAGATCGTGGCAGTGGTGCTGAGGGGCTCGGATGGGCCGACGGCCCTCTCGGTCCTCCTCGCCGGTGGCGGTGTCGCCCTCTCATGGTGGCAGCCGTGGGCAGGGCTGGCCGTGACGAGCGGGGCGTCCTTCGCCGTCACAGCGGTGGGCCACGACCCCCTGTCGGTGTGGATGATGGCCGTGCTCGTGCTGTTCTCGGTCACTCTCAGGGGAAAGCAGCCGCTGGCCGGAACCGGCATCGTGGCGGCGTTCTTCCTGGGGGCGTTCATGACGTTGGGAGGATTTCGTGGCGGCGCGATCGTGGGAGCCGCCGCCCTCTTCTCGGCCATAGCGGGAGGTGCGACAGGGGCCGCGCTCCGCATCCATCGGGACCACTGGTGGATCTTGGAGGAGCGGGCCGAAAGCGCCATCGCCACCCGCGAGATCGAAGCCACTCGACGAGTGACCGAAGAACGACTCCGCATCGCACGAGACCTCCACGACGTCATCGGCCACCAAGTGGCGATGCTGAGCCTGCATCTCGGTGCCGCGGAAATCGGGCTGCCCGAGGACGCCGAATCGTCCCGGCAGGCCCTCGTCTCGGCCAGGTCCAGCGCTCGCACCGTCGTCGTCGAGACGCAACGGATCCTCGCGCTCCTCCGCGTCGGGGACGACACTTCCGACGGCGAGGCGCTCCGGCCGACTCCGTCGCTGAGCGGCCTGGAAGGACTGATCGCTTCTTTCGAGAGCATCGGCCTCGACGTCCGACCCTCCATCGACATCCCCACCGGTTTCGTGGAGCCCAGCGTCGGCGTGACGGTCTACCGGGTCGTTCAAGAAGCACTCACCAATGCCTACCGGCATGGGGAGGGGACGGCAACGGTGGAGGTGCGCGAGCGCGAGGGCAGGATCTGCGTCACCGTGGAGAACCGGGTCGGTCATGCGCTCCGCGGCTCGGGCTCCGGCTCCGGCTCCGGCAGCGGCTCCGGCTCCGGCAGCGGACTCGGACTCGTCGGGATGCGCGAGCGCGTCGAGTCTTCCAGCGGGCGGCTGACGATCGACAGCGACGACGGACGATTCCGGGTCCACGCGGAGTTCAGCCCCCTGGGAGCTGTCCTCTGATGACGCGGATTCTGATCGTCGACGACCAGGACGACATGCGGGCCGGCATCCGAACGATGCTTGCGCTCGACCCGAGTCTGGTCGTCACGGGTGATCTCTCCGATGGACTCCAGGTCGTCCCCTTCCTCCGGGACCACCCCGTCGACCTGGTCTTGATGGACATCCGGATGCCCGGCATCGACGGTGTCGAAGCCACCCGCCGGATCCGCAAGGAGCACCCGCCCGAAGAGCTGCGGGTGATCGTGCTGACCACTTTCGACCAGGACGACATCGTTCTCGCCGCCCTTCGCGCGGGCGCCAACGGCTTCCTGAGCAAGACCGTGAGCCCCGCTGAACTCGTCGCCGGAATCAGTGAGGTCGTCCGCGGTGGCGGTGCGCTGTCGGCCGCCGCGACGGCCGCGCTCATCGGTCATATGACCGACAGTCCGCCCCCGGTGATCGACCGGGAACTGCTGCGACGCTTCGACGCGCTGACACCCAGGGAACGGGACGTGGTCGTTCTCGTCGCAAGCGGTCTCGGCAACGAGGAGATCGCGGCCCAGATGTCCGTGTCGCCGTTCACCGTGAAGACGCATGCGGTGCGGGCCATGACGAAGGTCGGCGCACGTGATCGGGCGCAACTCGTCTCGTTCACCTTCCGGGCCGGCCTCTATCCCTGAGCCCACCGAGCGGAACCCGCTGTACGGCCGGGCAGTACGGTCGGGCCGAAAAGCCTCATCCGCGCCCGGACGGCCACCGCCCGCTCGTGGCCACCGGCGGGAGCTGCGCCGGTGAGCCGAAGACGCGCTCTCCCGGCGCCCCGCCGCGCAGCAACGCCGCCCCCAGCGGTGTCAGCGTGTGCAGAACGGCGCTGCCCTGACGCAGGGTGTGCACCAGGCCCGCCTCGCGCAGCACACTGGCGTGCTGACTGGCCGAGGCCAGCGATACGCCCACCCGGCGGGCGAGTTCACTGGTCGTACAGCCGCCGCCGACCTCCAGCAGCACCGCCGAGCGGGTCTGCCCGACCAGCTTGCCGAGCGACCGGGCGGACCCGACGCCGGACGCGGATGCCGCTCCAGTCCCCGCCCCGGGCCCGACCCCCGACGCGAGGGCGGGCCGCTGCCCGGGGCGCAGTGGCAGGCCGCACGGGGCGTGTTCGACGGGGTAGACCAGTACGGGCGTCAGATCCGGGTTCCGGAAGGTCACCGGCGTCCCCCGGCAGAAGAACGACGGCAGGAGCAGCAACCCCCGCCCGCGCAGCCGCAGATCGCGGTCCACCGGATAGTCGACCTCCAGCACGGGCGCCCGCCACCGCATCGTCGCCGGCAGCGAGGCCAGCAGCCCATCGGCGCCCCCGTCCAGCAGGGCGCGGCCCCGGGCCACCCGGTCGGCCTCGATCCGGGCCTGTATATGCGGCCAGTACGGCGCGACGGCGGCCTGGTGGTAAGCGCGTAGCGTGCTGATCAGCCGGTCCAGCGGCTTTCGTTCGCCCTCCCCCAGATCCCGTATCCACCCTGGAAGCGCCCGGGCCGCCGGAAGCCCGGCAAGCTCCGCGTTCAACCGCTCCCCCGGTATGGCGCGCAGCGCGGACATCGCGGCGTCGCAACCGATTACCCCTTCGGCGGGGGTCAGGAAGTCCGGGAAATAGCCGCGCGAGGGAATGAGCGGCGCGAGCAGCCGCGCTTCGCCGTTGAGTCGGTTTCGCGCCTCCGAACGCCATTTTCCGTATACGGACTCCGCCCGGTTCTCCCGCAGCCGATGGAAACTTAAAACGGTTTCCCAGAGCGCGTCCGGTCGGGCCGCCATCCGCAGCCGGGCCAGATCGAGTTCACTGAAATGAACACGGAGCACCAGACCCCCACACGTGACATTACGACCGCCCCCCGATCACCGATGAGTATGCACGCTGGCACGGTCAGTCACCACGCCCTTTTGGCCAGATGTGAAACGGGGAGCGGCGCGGAGGCCGGAAGAGGAAAGCTGTTCCCCAGGAAAACCGGGGGCCGCCGGTAAACACTTCCAGGGGCCGTCCGGAATTCAACAGGCGGTGCTCAGAGCCAGTTTGCTCGTTCCCGTGGGGGGTGACGAGTACGTTACGGCGACTGGGCACTTGTGTTGCCGCACGTAGCCGATGCGCGCGGCAACAGCTCCCGTGGGGGGAGTGAGAGGGGGCGGCACCTCCGCACAAGGGTGCCGCCCCCTTTAAGTTCCGGCGCCACGATGACGCTGCGCTGTGCGATGACGCTGCGCGGCGCGGGGACGTCGGTGACGGGCGACCCGCGCCCGCGCCGGTCCCGTCATGTCAAGGAGGCGCGACGGCTCTCACCGAAATGGGGGCCGATCAGCCGTACCGGTGGAGCGGGTCGCGGGTACCGTTCTGAGTGTCGGAGTCAGAACGGAGTTCAGCATGCCATACGGCAACGACGAACATACCGGCGGAATCGGGCAGCGCATCGCCGAACTGCGCGCTGTCCGTGGCTACTCACTACGACAGCTAGGGCAACGCTCGCACGTCTCCGCGTCCATGCTCTCGATGATCGAGAAGGGGGACCGGAACGCCAGTGAGGAGATCGTGGCGGCTGTCGCCCGCGCCCTCGACGTAGGCGTCTCCAACCTGCGCGGCCAGCCCTACCGCCAGCAGCTTCAGCAGGACCGTATCGACCGCATGATCGAGCCTCTCGGCGGGGCCCTCGACAACTGGGACCTCGACCCCGACCCGGCCGCACCCCCACCGCGCCCGCTCGCTGACCTACGCGCCGACGTGGCGCGCACGATCCAGATGCGCGCCGCAGCCAACTTGGGCGGGCTCGCCGAGAAACTGCCCTCCCTCTGAGGTTCCCCCGAGATGCGGGGAGGGGTGACAGAGGGTCAGATGGGTCTCACGAGAGGAGCCCAGACGATGCCTGCCCCGAGGAAATACCCGCTGGAGTTGCGTGACCGCGCGGTCCGCATGTATCGCGCCGCCGAGCCGAAGCCCGTCATCCGCCGTATGGCAGAGGAACTCGGGGTGCATCACGAGGCTCTGCGCAACTGGATCCGTCAGGCCGAGGCTGATGCCGGTGAGCGAGGCGACATTCTCACCACCGCCGAGCGTGAGGAGCTGGCTGCTCTGCGGAAGGAGAATGCCCAGCTCAAGCGGGCGAACGAGGTCCTGCGGACGGCCTCAGCTTTTTTCGCGGCCCAGCTCGACCCGACCCGGCCCAGGTGACCGCGCTCGTCGATGCGCACCCGCACCTGGGGGTCGAGCCCGTACTCCGGGAACTTTCCATCCCCTCCTCCACCTACTACCGCTGGCGCCAGGCCGAGAAGGAGCCATGCAAGCGACGCCGCCAGGACGCCGAGCTCACCGGGAAGATCCGGCAGGTCCACGCCGACTCCGGCGGGATCTACGGCTCACCCCGCGTGCACGCCGTCCTCCGGCGTGAAGGCATCCACGTCGGCCGCAAACGCATTGAACGGCTCATGCGCCAAGCCGGCCTGGCCGGGATCAGTCCCCGGCGGGGCAAGGGCTTCACCCGACGTGACCCGGACGCGGAACCGGCCCCTGACCTGGTGCAACGCGACTTCACCGCGAACGTGCCGAACCGGCTGTGGGTCACGGACCTGACCATGATCGCGACGGAGGAGGGCCCGCTGTGGCTGTCCGCGATCCGCGACGCGTTCTCCCGCCGGGTGGTGGCCTGGGAAACCTCCGCCCGCGCAGACGCCGATCTGGTCCTGACCACGCTGGAGTATGCCCTGGCCAGCCGCGAAGTCGCCCCCGGTGAGCTCATTCACCATGCCGACCACGGCTGTCAGTACACGTCCGTGAAGCTCACGACACGCCTGGTCAGGGCCGGTATCCAGGCGTCCATGGGCTCGGTCGGCGACTCGTTCGACAATGCCCTGGCGGAGAACCTGTGGATGGTCATCAAGACCGAGTGCATCCGCGGCCGCGTCTTCCCCACCAGAGCCGAAGCGAACCTCACGCTCTTCGAGTACATCGACGGCTTCTATAACCCCCGCCGCATCCAGAAACGGCTCGGCTACCTCAGCCCGATCGAGTACGAGGAGAAGCATTACGCCAGCCAGGCAACGGCCGAACAAGTGAACCTGAAACCACGTCAACCCTCCCTGACCAGCTAGTCAGCCACCCCCGTACAGCGGGGGAACCTCACTCATCGCCGAGATCCTTCACGCCATCCACGTCCAGGACGACCCGGGTCATGCGCGCGAGGAGTTGTACGGCCTCCAGACCGAGGCGGCACGCGGCGTTTGGCGTGTGGCGTACCGGGTCGGTGAGATGCACCTTGCCCGCCTGGCACTGTCACGTATGGCGCAGGCCGCGGCCCAGTCAGGTGACCCGCGGCAGGCGGCGGTCGAACGATGGATGCGTGCGCAGACCAGCGTCGAGGGTGGGCGCCCGGGAGTCGATACCGGGCTCCGTCTGGTGAACCAGGCACTCAAGGAACTGGAAGACGACGGCTCCTCGGAGACCCGGGCGGTACGCGGGGCGCTGCACTTGAAGGGCTCCATCCTCGCCTCCCGCCAGGGAGACAAGGACGGTTCCGACGCGTGGCTGGAGGAAGCGCGCGGGATGGCGCAAGAGACGGGCGAGACGCGCGTCTACGAGCTGACATTCGGGCCGACGAACGTGGAACTGCACGCGGTTGCTGCGGCGGCGGACCAGGACAAGCACGGGCTGGCGCTGAAGCGTGCGGCCAAGGTAGAGATCCCGCAGGACTATCCACCGGGCCGGGCCGGGCACTTCTACATCGATCTGGCGAGGGCCCAGGTGTGGACCGCCCGCCACGACGAGGCATTCGAGTCCCTTCTCAAGGCGCGGGAGACGGCGCCGCAGATGACGCGGCATCACCCGCAGGTGCATGAGACGGCGGCGGCGTTGCGGAGGGCGCGGGCGCGAGTGCCCGATCCGTTGCGCGAGTTCTCCCTGTGGTGCGGCGTGTAGCGGGTCGATCACCCTAAGTCAAGGCCCCTGGCGTTCACAGTCTGTGGACACCAGGGCCTTGCTGCGTAGGCAGCATGTGACGGTCAGAACACAGACCGTGCACGGAGCCGACCATGACGACGACCAGAAACCTGCCGTGGACACCCCCGAACACCGAGGACATCGAGCCCTTACCGGTGGGCAGATGGTGGGACGCCGTCTCCGCGCCCACCAACGTCGCGGACCGCGCACTGGAGCTGCTCGGGCAGGACTCGGGCGCGGTGATCCAGGACGGCACCTACGGCAAGACCTACTGGCTGATCGGCACCGGCACCGCCCGTAGCTGGTGCCTGCGCCAGATCCGCGTACTCACCGAACTCGCCGACGAAAGCACCCTCCTCGGCGTACCACCCGCCGCATGGGGGCCCGAACACCGGACACACTGGCGGATCCCGCTCGGCCCCGCCCGGTATCTCACCGACCCCGACCACCTGGCCCCCGCCCTGCGCCAGGCCATCGACGACGTACTCGGCCCCGTCCCAGAAGGCCGCCAGCTCTGCTACCGCTGCCAGTTACCCACCGACGAACCGGTCCCGGTCACGATGGAGCACAGCGGCAGCGTCGCCAGCGCCACCATCTACGCCTGCCCCACCCACGCCCGGGACTACCCGCGCGACGCGCTAACCCAGGCCGCCGCCATGCGCCGAGCCCTCGACCAGAGCACAACCCGATGACAGCCGCCGAACACACCCCCGAGCAGACCACCGACCCCTTCGCCGACCAAGCCTGGCGCGCCGCCATCGAACACGCCGCAGGCTGCCCGGCCTGCCGCACACCGGGCGCCGCATGCGAAACCGGCGAGCGGCTGCTACGCGCCTACGAGGCGGCCACGCGACAGGCCCGGTCAGCAGGGGCGGCATGAGGCGCCGTCGGCCCCCGCTGTGCGGGCCTCACCGCTCCCCCACGACCAGGTCGCGCCCCGCGCCCCCCCGTACCCCAACCGATGGGAGAAGACAGTGACAACAGCTCTGGACCGCGATGCGTTCCCCCTCACCCCGCCCGGAGGCCGTACCCCCTACAGCACGGAGGCGCCGTCGTGTCCGCTGACCCGGCCGTGGGCGCTGCGGTTCGCCCGCGTCCCCGACTCGACCCAGGCCGCCCGCGTACCGGCGCACGTCTACGACCACGACCGCCAGGTCAATGTGTCCGACGACGGCGGCCTGCTGACGTGTATGGCGAACACCCACATGCCGACCGTGCCGGACGGCTCGACAACGAACCCCCCGCCGCTGGACGAGGGGCCGAAGGACTGATGCCAGGGCCCGTCCTGATCGTCGCTGCGTCCGACGACTGGCCCACAGACCGGGTCGTCGTCGCATTGGAGGGCCGCGGTATCGAGGTGTTCCGTATGGACACCGCCGACTTCCCGCAGCGGGTCGTCCTGGCCGGACGGATCGACCAGGCATCTGAGTGGACGGGCGAACTCGCCACCGAGCAGCGGACGGTGGACCTGTCCCGGGTAGGCGCGGTGTACTACCGCGCCCCCGGGGCGTTCCGTCTCCCGGAAGGCATGTCCGGCCCGGAGGAGAGATTCGCCGCCGCTCAGGCCCGCGCCGGCCTCGGCGGTGTGCTGTCCGCGCTGGAGTGCCGGTGGGTGAACCACCCGACCGCCATGGCGCGCGCCGAGTACAAGCCCGTGCAACTCGCCGCCGCCCGCGCGTGCGGGCTGATCATCCCGCCCACCCTCATCACCAATCGTCCCGAGGACGTGCTGGTCTTCGCCACCGAGGTCGGCGGGCAGATCGTGTGCAAGCCGGTCGCCTCCCCTGTGCTCATCGAGGACGGTCAGCTCAAGTCCGTGTATACGCGGCGCCTGCGCCCGGAAGATCTCGCCGACCTTCGGGGGATCGACACCACCGCGCACCTTTTCCAGAACTGGGTCAGCAAGGAACACGAGGTGCGTCTCACGGTGGTCGGCGAGCGGATGTTCGCCGTCGCGATCCATGCCGGTAGCGAGGCCGCGCATGAGGACTGGCGCAGCGATTACCGGTCCCTGACCTATACCAGGACCTCGGTGCCCGAGCCCGTCGCCGCCGGAATGCGGCGCCTGATGCAGCGGCTGGAACTGCGCTACGGCGCGGCAGACTTCATCGTGGGCCCCGATGGGCGGTGGACGTTCCTCGAGGTCAACCCGTGTGGCCAATGGGACTGGATCCAAGGCGCGACCGGCCTGCCGATCGCCGAAGCGATTGCCGACGACCTTCAAGGAGTCACCTGATGGACTGGAAACCCCACGCCGCCGCGCTCGCGGCCAAGGCCGCGCACCCGGGATCGGACTGGTGGGCCCCGATCAGGGAGACACCCCGGCACCTGCTGGTCGAGCGCTGGTTCACTCCCGGCCCGTGCGGATGGACCGCCGTCGACGGCCCGTCCCAAGAGGAGGTGTGGGCGACGGCCGCCTACTCGGACACCACACTGGTCACGCGCATCGGCCCCGTGCACGCCGACCATGCTGCGCCCGGCCGGACCGTCACCGGGCTTCCCACCTCATCCTCCACGCTTCCGGGCCTGGTCGTCACGATGCTGCGGCACGGCCGTCTCACCCCCGGTGTGCGGCTGCTGGATCTGGCCACCGGGTCCGGCTACAGCGCAGCGCTGGCCTGCCACCGGCTCGGCGACGGCCTCGTGACGACGCTGGACATCGACCCGTACCTGACGCAGGCCGCCGCCGAACGACTCGCACGGATCGGCCGGCACCCCAAAGCCGTCACCGCCGACGCCGACCGTGAACTGCCCGGCGTCTACGACCGGATCGTGTCCATGGTGTCCGTGCCCCGCATCCCCACCCCGTGGCTGACCGCCCTCGCACCCGGCGGGCGCCTCGTCACCACCATCACGGGCACCGGCCTGATCATCACCGCCGACAAGACCGACGACGGCGGCGCGACCGGACGCGTCGAGTGGGACAGGGCGTCGTTCATGGCCACCCGCGCCGGGGAGGACTACCCGCCCGCGCTGAACGACGTGTTCGCCACGGCCCGCACAGACGAAGGGACGGTCACCTTGTCGCCGTTCCCCGTCCTCGACGTCATGCAGGCATGGGAAGTCTGGTCGATGCTCTCGCTGGCCGCGCCCGGTATCGAGCACCGCACGGGCACCGGGGATGACGGCAGCCGCATGACGTGGATGCTGCACGCTGACGGCTCCTGGGCCCGCGCCCACATGGGGGCGGGCGAGCGCACCGCGACTGTCCACCAGGGCGGCCCGCGCCGCCTGTACGACCTGCTCGAGCAGATCCGCTGGCGATGGCTGGACCACGGCGAACTCCCGGTGTACGGAGCCAAGGTCACCATCACGCCCGACGGCGGGACCACCCTGTCGCGCGGAGGCTGGGCGACAACGCTGTAAGTCAGGCGGCCGGTTCCCGGCCACCGTGCCGACGCGGCAGACTGGGCGGAGCCGACGAGAACGGAGCGTCCCGCATGGACGACGAGTCCCTTGAGGAGTGGGCGGCACGCCGTGACCGACGTCGCCCCACGCGCGGGGAGCGGCGGATCACCCCGCTCGGCGACCAGCCGGAGCAGGGTTCCCACGTCAACCCTGACGCTCCTCGCGGCATCCAGGAGTGGGACGGGCACCAGTGGGTCCCGGCCGGGGTCGCCGATGACCTCACGGCTGCCGTCGACGAGATCAGCGATGACGCGACGTCCCGGGCCGAGCGGGTCCCCCTCCCGTCATTCAACAAGCTGCCCCCACTGCCCGAACCATGGTGGCCGACCGAACAGTTCCACCGGCCCTGACGCGTAGGCGGGGCTGCTCACCCATGCGCTCTGCCGGTCCGCTACGGCTTCGAGTGCGTCGCCCTCGGCGACGGCGACGCCCCGGAAGCGGGAGCGGGCCTGCGGACCGGAGGGAGCGTTCGTCGTGTCAAGGAGGCGCGACGGCCCTCACCGAAATGGGGGGCGATCAGCCGTACCGGCGGAGCGGGTCGCGGGTACCGTTCTGAGTGTCGAGGCCAGAACGGAGTTCAGCATGCCGCAGAGCATCGAGGAACACACCGGCGCACGCATCGCTCGCACCCGCCGCGAACGCGACCTGACCCAGCAAGGTCTGGCCATGCGCGCCAACGTCTCGAAGTCCCTGCTGTCGAAGGTCGAATGCGGCCAGCGGCCCGCCTCGCCCTCACTCATCGCGGCCTGCGCCCGCGCGCTCAGCGTGACCACCTCGGACCTCCTCGGCCAGCCGTACACCCAGGAGCTTCGGCGCGAGCGGCTGGACGAGGTCATACAGCCCATCCGGGTCAGCATGGAGAACTGGGACATCCCCCTCGACTGGCAGGTGCCGGCCCGCCCGGTCACGCTTATCCGTGCCGACATGGAGAAAGTCCTGGTGCAGCGGCGGCAGGCCGAGTACCTGCCCATGGCTGTCGACCTCCCAGCGCTCATCGACGAATGCGTGCAGGCCATACACACCACCAGCGGCGAGGAGCGCCGCCAGGCCCATGAATGCCTGGCCTGGGCGTTCCGATGCGTCTTCACGCTGGCCTGGTCCTTCGGATACGTGGACCTGGCCACCGTTGCCCTGCAACGGCTGGACTGGGCGGCGCCACGCGCCGACGAACCGGGCCTTGCCGCCATGTACGGCTATCTGCGCGCCCAGACCACCCTCTCCTCCAGCCGGTACGACCTGGGCATGCGCATCGTGGACAGCACCCTCCGGGACCTGGAAGGTCAAGCTTCACGGAGTGCGGAGGGTCTCGCCGCGATGGCTGGCGTCCTTCAGCTCCGGGCGGCTGTGATCGCTGGCCGCATGAAGGACCCCGATCAGGTCGAGGCCCGCGTAACTGAGGCCCGCGAACTGGCCCAACGAACCGGCGAGACCTCGGCCTACGGCGTGGGCTGGGGTCCGACGAACGTCGGCGTCCACGCCATCGCGATCGCCTGCGACCTGGAGGAGTACGACCAGGCGGTCCAACTGGCGGACGACGTACGGTTCCCCAAGCGCTGGGACCGGTCCCGGGCAGGGCATCACTGGCTGGACCTGAGCAGGGCCAACGTATGGACCGGGGATTCGGCGCAGGCACTCGACTGCCTGCAGAAGGCGCGCCGGACGGCACCGCAGCAGACGCGGTACCACCCCACGACCCGCGAGGCGGTCATCGCCCTGCGGTCACGTGAGCGGTCGCGCAGCAGCGAACTTGCCGAGTTCGCCGCCTGGATCGGCCCGTAGCACGGACAATCGCCATCAAGTTGCACAGTTCAGTGCAACGTGACACCTCGCCAGGTCGGCACGATGTGACGGTCAGAACACAGACCGTGCACGGAGCCGACCATGACGACGACCAGAAACCTGCCGTGGACACCGCCGAACACCGAGGACATCGAGCCCTTACCGGTGGGCAGATGGTGGGACGCCGTCTCCGCGCCCACCAACGTCGCGGACCGCGCACTGGAGCTGCTCGGGCGGGACTCGGGCGCGGTGATCCAGGACGGCACCTACGGCAAGACCTACTGGCTGATCGGCACCGGCACCGCCCGTAGCTGGTGCCTGCGCCAGATCCGCGTACTCACCGAACTCGCCGACGAAAGCACCCTCCTCGGCGTACCACCCGCCGCATGGGGGCCCGAACACCGGACACACTGGCGGATCCCGCTCGGCCCCGCCCGGTATCTCACCGACCCCGACCACCTGGCCCCCGCCCTGCGCCAGGCCATCGACGACGTACTCGGCCCCGTCCCAGAAGGCCGCCAGCTCTGCTACCGCTGCCAGTTACCCACCGACGAACCGGTCCCGGTCACGATGGAGCACAGCGGCAGCGTCGCCAGCGCCACCATCTACGCCTGCCCCACCCACGCCCGGGACTACCCGCGCGACGCGCTAACCCAGGCCGCCGCCATGCGCCGAGCCCTCGACCAGAGCACAACCCGATGACAGCCGCCGAACACACCCCCGAGCAGACCACCGACCCCTTCGCCGACCAAGCCTGGCGCGCCGCCATCGAACACGCCGCAGGCTGCCCGGCCTGCCGCACACCCAGCGCCGAATGCGAGACAGGCGAGCGGCTGCTACGCGCCTACGAGGCGGCCACGCGGCAGGCCCGGTCGGCGGAAGCCATGTGAGCCACCGCCGACCCGCACAGAAAAGCCCTGCGCCCCGGCCGGGGCGGGACTTCACACGGACGGACGCCCAGGCGCCCGTACTCAGGAGGTAAAACCGTGACTGTCGAGAACAAGCACAAGGGTGATCCCGCCCCGATCAAGCCGTGGACGCCCCCGCCGCCGCCCCCGCCGGACGGCACACCACCCCCGAAAGGGAAGTGAGGGCCCATGCACGAGGACTGGCGACCACGTCACACGGCACTGCTGGAAGCCCTCGCCGCGTCCGGTGAACTGCCGCACGCATGGCACTCGGCCTTTGACGCTGTCCCGCGCCACCACTTCATCCCCGGCGACATCTGGGAACAGCGGGGCACCTGCGTCCCCGTCACCACGGACGCGGCCTGGTGGGACCTCGTCCACCGGGATGTGCCGATCGTGACGCAGGTGGACGACGGGCAGAGCGACGGCCCGGGAATCGCGACCTCGTCCAACTCCATGCCCACGATGGTGGCGCGCATGCTCACCGCGCTCGAGGTCGCGGACGGGCAGCGGGTGTTGGAGATCGGCACCGGCAGCGGCTGGAACGCCGCACTCCTCGCCGCGCGTCTGGGGAGCGGGAACGTCACCACCGTCGAAGTCGATCCGGTGCTGGCGGAGAAGGCCGCGAAGGCCATCAAGGAGGCGGGATACAGCCCTGACGTCGTGTGGGGCGACGGCGCACAGGGGTGGGAATCCGGGGCGCCGTACGACCGGATCATCGCGACCTGTTCGGTGCGCCGCATCCCCCACGCATGGGTGCGGCAGACCACGCCGGGCGGGCTCATCCTCGCCCCGCTGGCGGGGGACTTCTGGTCCGGGACGTTGGTACGGCTCGACGTCGGGGGCGACGGGTTGGCCACCGGCCGGTTCGTCGGCGGCGCCCGGTTCATGCCGATGCGCTCGGAGCGCCCCGGCCCGGACCTCCCGGTGGACAGTGGAACCGGGCGGCGCGGCAGCACCGGCCCGCTTCCCGCCGACACCATGACCGGCCTCGGCTTCGCGCTCTACGCAGGCGCGAAACTGCCGGGCGTGGTCATGGCCGACGGAGCACCGGAGAGCAGGTATCGGATCTGGCTGCACGATCGAAACGGGTCGGCGGCCACGGTCACCGACGAGGAGGTGTGGCAGTACGGCCCACGCCAGTTGTGGGAGGAGGCCACCGCCGTGCACACGGCATACGTGAACGACGGCAGCCCGGACTCCGGCGAGTTCGGGCTGACCGTGTCCCCCGGCGGACAGCGGCTCTGGCTCCGCTCACCTGACGCACCCGTCGGCTGACGGACGAATGCTGACGGACGAATGAGGGGGCGGCACCTCCGCACAAGGTGCCGCCCCCTTTGGGCTGACCTGCATCGAGCCCGAAGCTACGGACCGATAGGGCACTTTGAGGGCACAGGCGCCAGGATTCCCTCCATCAGGTCGGCCGTGTTGTCCTCGTCGTCCTCCCACAGATGGACGTAGTAGTCCAACGTGATCGATGGCTTAGCGTGACCGAGGAGCCGCTGCACCTTCTTCACCGTGGCCCCGTTCCGGATGAGGACGGAAGCATAGAAGTGGCGAAGGTCGTGCAGTGTCGTACCCGGAGGGACACGCAGCGGCGACCCCCACTCCTCCAGCAGCCGGTCCGCGCGCTTCACGATGCGGGCCCATAGCTTCGCCCAGGATCCCCGGCGGACCGGAGCGCCGGCCTCGCTCAGGAACAGCAGCTTGGCGTAACGCCACACAGGCTTACGCGGATCCGTGCGGTCCTCGATCCACACCTCGCGGGGCGGGCGCAGCTCCCGGTGCACCTTGATGGCGGCGACGGTCGACGGCGGCAGCGGCTGGGTGCGGTAGCTCTTGTCAGTCTTCGGGAGGCCGAGGTACGGCACACCCTTGTCCGGGCCCACCAACTGCTGGTCGATCGTCACCGTCATGGTGTCCAGGTTGACGTGATGGTCCTCCAGTCCGAACACCTCACCGCCGCGCAGCCCCGTCGAGGCGTCCAGGTGGATCGGTGCCCGGTAGCATCCGCCCGCCGCCTCAATGAGCGCCTGCACCACCAACGGTTCAAGGGGCACGATCTCGTCGTGCCGAATCTCCGGCAGATCGATGCCGCGGCACGGATTGGCCGTGATGATTCCGTCGATCGCCGCGTCCGCCATGATGCCCGCGAGCGCGTTGTACGGAGTCCGCAGACTGATCGGCTCCAGCACCTGTGAGCGGTT
The DNA here is from genome assembly GCF_000147815.2 of Streptomyces violaceusniger Tu 4113. NCBI lineage: Bacteria > Bacillati > Actinomycetota > Actinomycetes > Kitasatosporales > Streptomycetaceae > Streptomyces > Streptomyces violaceusniger. The sequence goes on from NC_015957.1 coordinate 8,783,711, forward strand.
CTTCACCCAGGCCCGGATGTCCGACCGCTTGATGCTCCCGATCGGCATCTTCCCCAGGATCGGATAGACGTGCAGCCGCAGCGCCCGCTCGACGTTCGAGTCGGTGCGCTCCCGATGGATCGACGACTCTCGCCACCGCTCGGCAACCGACCGGAAGTCCTCGCGCTGTGTCGCCCGCTCGACGAACGTGCCGGTGTCCAGGGCGTGCGCTACCTGGTTCGCGCGCTTCTTCGCGTTCGCCTGCTTCTCGAAGTTCTCTTTCTCCTGCTTGCCAGTCGGCGTCCGATAGCGCACCTGCCAGCGCTTCCCCATACCGTGCTCGGCGCTCGGCACCAGCAGTTGCCCGGCGGCCTGATGCTCGCCGCACGGCTCGGCACCAGCTGGCGGCCGAGCCAGATGCCACCGATCGACTACCTTCGCCACCCTGCCCTCCGTCCTCAGGTGCGCCATACCCGGCGCATCTCGCGTTCTGCCCCAAGTGTGCAGGTAACGGGCACGCATACGTACCCTTCAAGGACGAAGGCCGGACCTGATTCGAGCGGGTCCGGCCTTCGCTGCACTCAGTTCCCTGAAGGAAGTCAGTCCTCCCGGTCGAACCGTTCGTGGGCTCGCTCCGCCCCACGCTCAAGCCGGCGGTATCGCTTCTGGTTCTCCTGGTCCACCCGCTTCTCGCGACGCCAACTGGTAACGGCGCGCGTCACCAATTGCTGGATCTGCTCCTCGGTGAGCCCCTCATCCAGTGCGTCCTTCACCGCGTGGTCAACGTCCGTCATCGCCTCCTGCACACCCTCGGCATGCCCGAGCGTCAGCCGATTTGGAGGCAATGCATTCTCCGCCCGGAACCTGGCTTCCGCTTCTTGGTGATCACCAAAGCGAACGGAGTTTTCATCCGACAGTCGCCAGATCTCCCCGAGGGGAAACTCTCCGAGCGCCCAGCTCCAGACTTCCCACGGCTCCAGGGCGAGCTCTGGCAACAAACGCAGGAACCGGACGTCCGAGCCGGAGACCTCCTCTACCTCGTAGAGCTCGTCATTGTCGGGGCGCTCGACAGCTCCTGGAGGCGGGCCAAGCAGCAGCCTGGTCGGCGTCACCTCCAGCGCCACGGCCAGGGCCATGAGGTCATCGACATCGATCCGCCGCTGAGCTTGCTCAAGTTTGGTGATGCCCGACGGGAGGATCGGCCGGCCGAGCTTGGACAGACGCTGGGACAGCTCCCGCACTGGGATGCGGCCCCTAAGCCTGGCCACCTCCTTCGCTACGCGCTGGCCTACTACGCCGAGCCTTGATGATGTTTCCATAACGGGAACGGTAGTTGCTACTTGACGAACACGCAACGCTTGCCGCAGTCTGTTCCCATCTTCCAACGTTATGTTTCCAGAAAGGAAACAGCATGGGGTCTACCCAAGCTGCCCAGAACAGCAGGCGCCCCCTCGCCACACCGGACGAACTGGCCGTCTACCTGGGCGTTTCGAAAGCGACCATCTACCAGTGGTCCTCGCGAGGCGGCGGAGTGCCGCTGATCCGCGTCGGCCGCCACCTCCGCGCCCGCTGGACCGACGTCGACGCCTGGCTGCAGCAGCAGGTGGAGCAGAAGACCCGAGCCTGAACCACTCAGGGAGCTGCTGGGGGCAGCGCCCGACCGAGTAGAAGCCGCAGCCCACGGCCCTCGCAGAAACGAGCCAGCCATGACAGCCACACACAACGAGGAAGGCACCACCGGCCGAGTCCCCCGCAGCCCACTTGGCCAGTGGCCCATCCCCCGCACCGAACTCCCCTCACAGGAAGACGACATCCGCGCCCGCTACAACCACGAGCGCGCACGCTTCCACCTCACCCTCGGCGCCATACGCGCCGACCTCGAAGAGCAGCCCAGCCCCAGCCAAGTCCGCGCGGCGAGCCGCCGCTGGATCGAAGCCATCGCGCAGATGACCGACGAGGCGGCCAGGGCTGCACAGCGCAAGGGTGCCCAGAGTGCCCCTCTCCCCCCACGCGAACACCTGATCCAGCTCGACGAAGAGAGCCGTTCGTGAAGAGCACAACCGGGCTGAAGCCCCAATCGATTCGCGTGGTCCGCCACCGTCAGCTCGCTTGTGTCGCCGGAAGGAGCGCCGCATGAGAAATGCCTACCTGCGCGTTGCTTCGGCGCTGGAGGAACACGGCAGCAAGGGACGCGGTACCTCCTGGCAATGCATCGCCCACGAAGACCGGAGCCCCTCACTGTCCCTGCGTGAGGGCGAGAAGGGTGTGGCGCTCAAGTGCCATGCAGGATGCGCCACCGAAGACGTGGTCAGCGCACTGGGTCTCACCATGGCGGACCTCTTCGATGAGCCCCTGGAGAATCGCCAGCGCCCGCAGGTCGTGGCCGAGTATCCGTACACCGACGAGCAGGGCGAAGTCCTCTTCGTCGTGCGACGGCTGGAGCCCGGATACGACGGCGACCGGAAGACGTTCCGGCAGTTCCGGCCGGACGGGACCCCGGGCACCAAGGGCATCCGGCGCGTCCTCTACCGGCTCCCCCAAGTCCTCGCCGAAGCGGCGGCTGGCGGAACCGTCCTCGTCGTGGAAGGCGAGAAGGATGTCGACACCCTTGCCCATCTCCACGTGGTCGCCACCTGCAATGTGGGCGGCGCGGGGAAGTGGAGCGACAACTACACGGCGAGCCTCCGCGGCGCGTCCAACGTCATCGTCATCGCCGACCGCGACGAGCCCGGCCGCAAGCACGCCGAGACCGTCTACCGGTCCGTCATGGCAGCAGGCATCCCGGTGCAGATCCTCGAGGCCGCCAAGGGCAAGGACGTGTCCGACCACCTCGCCGCAGGGCTGGACTATGACGCACTGCGCACCCCCGAATGGCATCCCACAAATCCCGGAACTCAGAGCGCGTCCCAAGATGCGGACTCGGAGGATGGTTCTGGGAGTTCTGGGACGCATTCCGGGACGCCCGCTTGGGAGGAACCCGTCTCCCTCGACAGGCGGGCCCTGCCGCCGTTCCCCCTGGACGCCCTCGGCCCGCTCGCCCCGTTCGTCAACGCGACCGCCGAGAGCCTCCAGGTCCCTCCCGACATGGTGGCGTTCGCCTGCCTGGCGACGATCTCCACCGCGACGGGCGGGCGCCGCAAAATCCAGGTGAAGCACGGATGGAGCGAGTCGACCGCCCTCTACCTCACCGCGCTCGCCGACTCGTCCGAGAAGAAGACGCCCGCGCTCAACGCCGCATGCGATCCGCTGCGCGACATTGAGACCGAGCTGATCGAGGCCGCTCGGCCAGAGGTGGAGGAGACGCGGCAGGAGATCCGCATCACCGAGCGGGCGATGGAGGCCGCCGAGAAGATCGCGGGTGGTGGTGGCGGCAAGTCGGCCGATCGCGAGGAGGCCAAGGCCGACGCCGAGGCGGCCCGGGAGAAGCTGCTGGAGCTGGGCGAGAACCCGGCTCTTCCCCTGATCCTGGTCCGGGACATCACGCTTGAGGCCCTCGCGCTGCGTATGGCGGAGCAAGGCGGGCGCCTCGGTTCCCTCGCTTCCGAGGGGGGACTGTTCAAGATCGCGGCCGGTCTGTACGGCAACAACGGCAAGGCCAACACTGACCTCCTGCTGGAGGCGTACACGGGCGGCCCGTACAGCATCGAGCGCATCGGCCGCCCCGATCGGCGCATGCCCTCCACGTTCCTGTCCCTCGGGATGATCATTCAGCCGGGCATGGTCGCCGGGCTGGAGAAGAAGAACCCCGAGTTCCGGCAGTCCGGGTTCCTTGGCCGCTTCCTGTACGCCAAGCCGGCGCCCACCGAGTACGACACCTTCGACACTCCCGAGGTGCCGTTCGCCGTGGCGGACGAGTACGCCCAGCGCATCCGCGCCCTCGTCGGCAAGGTGTGGAACACCAAGGACGTCGTGATGATGCGGCTGTCGCCCGAGGCCCGCGCCGAGTTCGGCCGCTTCTATGACGCCTTCGCTCAGCGCCGGAAGCCTGGCGGTGATCTGCACGACATTGCCGACTGGGCGGGCAAGCTCCGCGGGCAGCTCATCCGCATCGCCGCCTGCATCACGCTGTTCGAGGACCCGCAGGCGCAGGAGATCAGCCTCGACCGCGTCCAGGCCGCTATCTCCATGGCCCCCTACTTCATCTCGCACGCCCGAGCCGTGTTCGACCTCATGGGCAAGGACCGGGAAGGCGCCCTCAGGCCGCTCCGCGACCTCCTCTCCTGGCTTCGCAGCCGCCCGGACCCGGGCGCCGACTTCTCCGCGCGTGACGCCTGGCAGGCCCTCAAGGGCCGCGAGTGGGCGGAAGACATGGACACCATGAACGGCGTGCTGAAGGACATGGAGCAGCACGGATGGATCGCCTACCGCCCCATGCCCGACTCGGGCAAGCCTGGCCGCAAGCCGTCCTCGCGCTTCGACGTGCACCCCTGGGTCGCAAGCCCGCCAGTGCATCCCACAAATCCCACAACCCACCCGTGAGCCCACTGTCCGAGATGCTTCCGCAGTTCTGGGAGTTCTGGGACGCGATTCGCACTGGACGCATATTGAAGGAGAGCCGCATGATCCCCGCGACGCAGCCCCACAAGGCCCACTACAAGCACCAGACCGACGGCCCCGACGGCAAACCCCAGGTCCACTACTCCACCAAGCCCGTCATCGCCTGGGACGGCGACGGCGCTGCACTCGTCGCCGACGAAAGTGGTCGACTCCGACCCGCCTACGACTGGTCCAACTTCCACCATGTGGCGCCTGCCAAGGGACCTGTCGTCGCCGCCCTCCCCGGAGACGGCTGGCGATCCGAGTTCACCTTCGAGGGCTCCCTGCACTCCTGGCCCATCGCCGCGTGGCTCGTCCGAGACGACGGCGAATGCGAGCCGGCGACCGTCGACAGGGACGGCTTGATCACTGACCCCACTACGGCCGGCAACTTCACCCGCCTCTTCCACCCCGACGAGGAGGTCGAGTCCGGTGAACGTGAATGACGTGGTGGCCGAGCGGATAGCCGCCGCCCGTCGCCGCATCGAGGCGGCCAGGCAGCGGCGGGCCACCCTCGCCGCCGCCCGCCAACGCGGCCTCGCCCAACGGCACGCCGCCAAGCTCCGCAACCTCGAAGCCTCCCGGCAGCGGGAAGCTTCCCAACCCACCGAGGAGAACCAGTGACCACCGTTGCCACCGTCCGAGACACCGGCCAGCTCGACGACATCACCGCGGCCGACATCGCCAACCTGTGGAACGCCGCCTACCCCACCATGCGAACGATCCTCACCGCCTCCATCAACGAACTCCGCGACAGGATCCGCCGCGAGGGATGGGCCCAGGACAACCTGCTCAACTCCGACGGGGGATCCGACCGCGACCTCGGCGCCAAGGTCGCGCGGCTGGAGAACCTGCGGTGCAGCCTTGGCCAGCTCGACCGCGGCACCTACCGCGGATGCACCCGCAGTCCCGGAGGCTTCAGCGCCATTCACGCCTACTGGGCGGTGCGAGACGTCCTCATCGCCACCTCCATCAACGACCGCGACCTCGCCGCCGTGTACGAGCTGGCCGCCATCCTTTCCCGCACCTCCGACGCCCGGCAGCGCGAGCTGGCTGCACGGCGCAGCGGCTGACCCGCACAACAACGGCCGGGCCCGCGGACATCGGGCCCGGCCACCCACCCAGCATCCCGCAGTTGCGAGGTCCCCGCGGGACCTAACAAACCCGAAGGAGCCCGCCATGGCCACCAACGACCTCACCGAAGCCGAGGCCACGGGCCCTGTCGGCTACATCGCCCTGTGCCTCGCCCACGTCCGCACCGGCCACGCCATCACCGAACTCGACACCGGCCTGGTCATGTACGTGCCCCCCACGCAGGCCGACGTCGACAACGCCCGCCACATGGCTGAAGTCCTAGCCCGCACCGCCTGATCAAACCCCTGTCCCCCCAAACCGAATTGAAGGAGACCGCCTGATGTCTGGCGAGACCGTCATCACCCTGATCGGCAACCTGGTCGACGATCCCGAGTTGCGTTTCACCCCGTCCGGTGCGGCGGTCGCGAAGTTCCGCGTGGCGTCGACACCCCGCACCTTCAACAAGACGACGAATGCTTGGGAGGACGGCGAGAGCCTCTTCCTCACGTGCTCGGTGTGGCGGCAGGCGGCCGAGCATGTGGCCGAGTCCCTCGCCCGCGGCATGCGCGTCATCGTGCAGGGACGCCTGAAGCAGCGGTCCTACGAGGACCGCGAGGGCGTGAAGCGCACCGTGTACGAGCTCGACGTCGACGAGGTCGGCCCGTCCCTGCGCAACGCCACGGCGAAGGTCACCAAGGCCACCGGCAACGGTAGCCAGCAGCAGGGCCAGGCCGACCCGTGGGCCGGCGCCAAGCCCGCCGCGCCCAACGGCCAGGCCCAGGGCGGCGGGTGGTCAACCACCCAGCAGCAGCCCGCGCCCGCCAGCAATGGCGACTCCGAGCCCCCGTTCTGATCAAGCACCGTGAGGTGGTCAGCCTGACCACCTCACCGGCAGGAAGGACCCGTCATGACCGAGAACGAGATCCGGTGGCTGGCGTTGGGCTTCACGCTCGGCCTGTACGTGATGCTGGCGGCGCAGATCCTCGGCGGCATGCTCGACGACCGCCGCGACCGGAAGGCCCTCCGGGCAGCCGAGACGAGGTACGCACTGGTGCGTACCCCTGGCGGTGACCAGCATGAGTGAGTGCCTGCTGTGCGAGAGACCGTACCGAGACGGCCGACTGTGCCCCGGCTGTACGCGGGGGACAGCCGAGCGCCTCGGCCGCATGCCGAGCCTGTACGGGGCGCTCGCCGCGTTCCTGCAGCCCTCTGCGGGCAGAGGGCAGGGGCGCCGCGTGCGGGCCGTAGAGGCACCTCTGCCAGTCTCTGAGCCCGTGCTGACCCTTCGGGGCCCCGGCGGCATCGTCGGCGTCCTGGAGGACTGGCGCAGCGTCCTGCATGCCGATCTCGGCTGGACCGAGCCCGAGCCCCGCGGCGCCATCCACGAGCGGGTGGCAGAGGCGGCAGCCCGGCTGACCGACAACGTCCTGTGGATCGCGTCCAGCTGGCCACTGGCCGGCGCCTTCGCCGAAGAACTCCGCGATCTCGAACGGTCGGCGCTGTCGATCGTCAGCCCGCCCGAGAAGACCCGCCGGATCGGCCAGTGCCCGACCCTGCAGAGCGACGGCACCCGCTGCGGCGCCGTCCTCCGCGCCCCGCACGGCGTCACCCAGGTCAGCTGCCCTTGGTGTCGCCCCACGCATCCCCTCCACACCTGGTACGCGATCGTGCGTGCGGACCAGGCAGAGCAACGGGCATCCTGACGGATGTCGCAGGAAGAGGCCCCACCCGGTCCGCCGGGTGGGGCCTCTTTGTGCGTCCGTGCGCCCTTGCAGTTGGCCGCCCAACGGCGGGACCCTACGGGCACCACGACGAGGAGGCGCACCGTGATTCTGTCCGAATGCGATCACCAGTGGGTTGGATGGAGTGGCAAGCTCCGCTGCCGGAAGTGCGGCGCCACTCAGTGACTCGCACGCTCTGGGCCGAGCTGCCCGTCGATGTTCGCGCCGCCGTCACTGCCCACACCGGGCCCGTCACGGCGGCGCTCGACGTGCCGCACGGCTACAACTGCACCCACGCCAGCATCCTGACCACAGCCGCCGGGGACGTCTTCGTCAAAGCGGCGCCCGCTGCCGAGGCTGCCGCCTTCCACGACCGGGAGGAGGTGGCCGCGCCCTTCACCGCAGGCATTGGCCCCCGGCTCCGTCAGCGTGCCCGTCGCGGGGCGTGGGATGTGCTCGCCTTCGACGCTGTTCCGGCCGCACGGCATGCCCACCTCGCCCCGGGCTCGGCGGACTGCGCCGTGCTCGCCGGGCTACTCCAGGCCAGCACCACCCGAACGGCCCCCGGCAACGTGCCCCCATGGACCAGCCGCTGGGCCGAGCACGCCACACCCAGCGAGGCCGCCCTGCTCGACGGCCGCACGCTGGTGCACGGGGACATCAACCCGCACAACGTGCTCCTCTCCGCCGGCCGGGCGTGGCTCGTCGATTGGGCGGCTGCCTGCCGAGGGCCCGCCTGGGCGGACGTCGCCGAGGCTGCGATCCGGCTGATGGAGGAGGAGCACACGGCGCGGGACGCGCACGCCTGGGCCTCCCGCATCCCGGCCTGGCGGGACGCCGACCCCGCAGCCGTCACTGTGTGGGCTGATGTCTGCTGCCGGGCGTGGGAAGCTCGCATCGGCCCCGCGGATGCAGCATCGTCCAATGCCCGCCACCAGGCCCTCGCCGCCGAAGCCGCGTCAGCGGTCGCACACTGACGGCACAACACGGTAGGCCCCACCCTCACGGGTGGGGCCTACTTCGTGCCTGGGGTCAGCCTCCGTTGTACTGCCAGCTGCTGCCGGTGCCGCGGTACTCCGAAACCGGGATCGGGTCGACGCCTTCTCGCATGCGGGCCCGGTACAGCAGGCCGTGCAGGTGGTCGACCTCGTGGGCGACGAGCCGCGCCATGCCCCGCTCGAAGATGGTGATGCGCTGCTGGCCGTCGATGTCCTGATGCTCGACGCTGATCGCCAGCGGGCGGGGCACCTTGCCGCGCACGTCGAAGAACGACAGGCACCCCTCGTACTGCTCGTCAGCCTCGGGGGATTCCTCGACAATCCGGGGGTTGAGCAGCGTCAGCGTCTCGCCTTCGGGGGTGCGGACGATCGCGGCGGCCCGGTCGATGCCGATCTGAGGGGCGGCTACCCCCATGCCCTTGCCGAAGACGTGCACGGTGGCGGCGCGTTCGGCTGCCGAGATGAGCTCGGCGACGACGCGGCGTGCGTCCTCGGCTTCGTCGGGCAGGGCGAATGGGCGGGCGGTCTTGGTCAGGATGGGGTCACCTTCCTGGACCATGCCGATGTCGCGCATCCTCTCGCTGGCTGTGGCGGTCATGGCCTGCTTGGTCTCCTTGGTCCTTGGGTCGTTGCGGAACTTCCATTCGAGCCGATAGCGGGCGTGCAGGGGCGGATCCTCGGTACTCCACGCGAAGACGCGCCGCCCGTCCTCCTCCGTCTGCCGTATGGCTGTTCGGAACGGGAGGGCCGCGGCGGTCATCGTGGTCTCGGTGCCCCACACCACGGGGTCAAGGGCGGCCGGGAAGTCGAGGCGCACCGAGAGCCGCTGTGTCGGCAGCCGTACCGCGCGCTGAAACCAACTGCCCCACTTGTCGTCGCCGACGGTATAGCTGTACTCCAGCCAGACAGACTCGCCCGGATAGAGCGGGTAGCGGCCGTGCTCGTTCTCGAACAACAGCCAGAGTTCCTTGAACGCGTCGCGGTCGTGCTGGACGCGCCAGCCGATCGGCTCACCGCTGACGCTGGCACTCAGGTTGATCTCTTCCCAGGTGAGCGGGTTCTCGCGGTAGTGCTGGTTCGATCGTTCCGGGTTGCCCGGGTAGCGGTCGACGGACACGCGGACGAGGTAGCGGGTCACCGGGTCCGGGCTGTCGTTGTAGAGGCGCCGGCGCTGGGTGGCCCGGTAGGTGTGCCCGTCGTAGTACAGCGAGGTGTCTTCGTGCTCGACGGTGAGGTTGGCCGCGTGGGGCTCGCCTGCCGAGCCGTCGGCGGGCTGGTGGTGCGTCACCGGGTCTCGGCGGTGATGGGTCTCGAGGTCGGCGAAGGCCCGGCGGATGGCGCCCCCGGCTCGGAGCGCCGTGTCCGCCGCGTCAGCGAAGGCTGCAGAGGGCCGCTGCTGGCCGCTCTCCACCTTGGACACGTAGGAGGGCGTGTATCCGACCGGCTTGGCCAGGGCGGACTGTGACACCCCTCGGACGTCGCGCCAGCGCTTCAGCTCCGCGATGAAGCCTTCGGCCGGGTGCTGATCGGTGGGCATCGTGCGACTCCCGCCTGTGAATACGAATGAGCTGTGAGTGAGCGGCTCTCATCATGTCGGCACACCCCTGCACGGCGCTTTCCTCGAATGGATCAGTTCCAGCGATCAGGAACGGAGGGCGCCGTGCGTGCATCACGACGGCTCGCGATCCGGGGTCGGAGTCGACCAAGGGCCAGCAGCTGGCCGGTCGGGCATCTTGGCGCCCGGTCGTCGCATGTACCAGCGCATGAACTCGCGGAGGACTTGCGCACGTGGGCTACGCCCCGCCTCGGGATGGGCGGCGCGAGCGGCATCACCGAACGGGAACCACTCGTCGTCAGGGGCTCGGAATCTGCGTGGCGTGTCGTACTTGTTGTCGTCAGTGGTCTCGGGCGTCATGCCCTGAGGATACTGACTTGTGGCCACAACCAGCAATGTTCGGTCAGCCACTCTCGTTGCTACAAGATTCTTTGCCGCATGACTTGCGCTGTAGCAACAAGCAGGTCTAGCTTCGTTGCTACAAGGCGGCCCCCGCTGGTGCTACCAACACCAAACGAGGGCCTAGGTCAGACCCTTCTGTCACAAGGAGTCCAACCGTGAGCTCTACCGTACCCAACCACCTCAGCCAGGTCACTGCCGCGAAGGTGCGTGCCGCACTGCCGGGCATCCCCCAGCAGCCGGCCCGCGAAGCGGCCGACCGGAGCGACGCTCCGACCCTGAGCCCGGCGCTCGTCCAGGGCCAGACGATCTACATCGAGTGCCCCGACTACTGCCAGGCCGACCACATGGCCGAGGACATCGCGTTCATCGGCGACATCGACCACGGCACCATGCCCGTGGTCCTGGCCGTTCCGACGTACTCGGGTGAGGTCGAGAAGGTCCTGGATGCCCGGCTCATGACCGTTGACCACTCCGGGGAGTGCCGCACGGTGTTCGCGCTGGATGGCATGGGTGATGGCGAGAGCGCGGAGCTGGACGGCACGCAGGCGCTGGCGTTCCTCGACCAGTACATGGCGCACGGCGAGAAGCTGAAGAGCCTCGTGCAGCAGCTGATCGCCATCGAGGCCGCCGAGGGTGCCCGGTGAATCCGCATGGGAGGGCCGTGGAGTCGGCCAAGGCGGCGTTGGAGGACGCCGAGCTGCTCGACATGGGGGATGACCGGGCTGTTGCTCAGATGGTGGGCAGGCTTGAGGTCGTCGTGAGGTCGCTGCTCGGCCTGGTCGAGGCGCAGCCGAAGTCGGCCCGCCTGAAGGTCCAGCACGACGAGGAGTTCCTCAACCTCGCCCGTGCGGCCCGCATGGAGATCCACGCGGCCATGGGCAGCCTCAGGCGGCTGGACGCGTTCGAGCAGGCACTGACCGGCATGGTCGAGTCGAAGAACGGGGGCCAGGGATGAGTACCCCCGACAAGACCCCGGTGGCGCTGGATGCGGATGCGGTCGACCTGGTCGTGCAGATCCTCGCCGACGTGCTGAAGGCCGAGGAGAACGGCACCTACGTGCGGCACACCTACCGCCGCATCGGGGAGCTGGAGCGCGGCATCTCCACGGCCCTGACGGTCATCACCCACCTCGGCCGGCCGGAGGTCGAGCGGTGAGCGGCACGGCTACGACGGTGCGGCGCCCGACCGAGGGGGCGGCCATGGCGGGCGGCAAGTACGCCCGCCCCTTGCCCCCGCTGCCCACCCTGTTCGAGGGCCTGAAGACCGCCCGGGCCATGCACGACCGCTACGGCGTCCGCCTCTTCCAGGCAGCCATCCAGCGGTCCGTGGGCCGGACGATGGGCGGTGCCCGGTGAGCGGGGCGCGGCGGCATCCGGTGACCGGCAAGAAGGACTGGCTGCACAGCAAGGCACGGGCGATGGTCCGCGTCTACGTCGCCGAGCGGGACGGGGCCCGCTGCCACTACTGCCGGACCCCGTTCCCCGAGGATCTGGTCGGGGCGACGCTCGACCACTACGTCCCGTACAGCCTGTGGCCGATGAGCAAGCCACGGAACCTCGTGCTCGCCTGCGCCCCGTGCAACAACGCCAAGGCCGATGCGCTGCCGCTGACGCTGGCGTGGCTGCTGCTGACCGCCGACCAAGCCCTGTACGCCCCCGCGGCCTGACGGTTACCCGATCCGCCCGACCTTGCACTCCGGGCGGTGAGGGGGGCTTTCAGACCCCACCGCCGACTGGCGGGCCCGCCCCCGGGGCCTAGCGGGGACGGTACCGCCAGCCGACAACCTCTAGCCCCGCCCCAGGGAGGCACCCCCGGGGCGGGCCGGAACCACCTCTGCTGAGGAGAGGAACCATGAGCATCATCCTCGAAAAGCCCGCTCTGAGCGAGCCGGGCATGGTCCATATCAACGTGCCGGTGCCGGTCAACCGCGACATGCTCGCCTATGCCCTCGCCGACACCGACGACGGCAGCTGGGGCCCCCTGGACGGCTTGCCGGTGGAGTTCATCCGCGACTACGTCGGGGTGACCCTCGCGGGCCGCGGGATGCTGATGCTGGATCAGTACTCGCATCTGGTGTGGCGGGACACCGAGTGTGATCCGTCCCTGCGGGCCTACGTCGAGTCGGCGTTCCGGGCCATCGACCGCGCCTACCCCGAGCTGGCCCCGGCGGTGACGGCATGAGCTGGCAGGAGAAGGTCCCGAACCCGGAGCGGTACGCCCCGGGTAGCCCTTGGTCCACGCACGAATGGGGCGACGACCCGTTCTGGGGCGACTCGTGCTCGTTCTGCGTGACGTGCGGAACGCCCTCGTTCAAGGACGAGGCGCACGAGCCCTGCCAGGGCCCCGGCGCGGCGGCGAACCACTCGATGCCCTCCGCTGTCCTCGTCCGCCCCAAGGCTGGGATGCGGGCGGTGACGGCATGAGCGGCATTCTGATCGACGAGTGGACGAGCCGCACGGCGTCCATGCTGCAGGCCGCCCTGCGCATGACGAACGACCGGTTCGCCGAGCACCTCGGCGTCTCCGTCCGCACGGTCTCCCGGTGGAACGTACAGCCCGACTTGGTGCTGAAGAAGGAGACGCAGGAGATCCTCGAGACCGCTTACGAGCGGGCTCCCGAGAAGGCGCGCGCCCGGTTCGCGTTGAACTTCCCGCCCCCGGTCGAGCCCCCGCCGCCCCCCGCCTCGGTGCCCAACGTGGTCGTGGAGCTGGCCGTTCTGCAGACCCGCATGGAGCAGCTGCAGACCCAGCTCGACCAGCTCGCCGCGGCGCAGCGGGAGATGACGCTGCTGCGGGTCCGCATGGAGAGCCTGTCCCGGCTGGCTGAGGTAACGGGAGGCGCGTCGTGAGTGGCGTGGTCATCGATCAGTGGACGGGGCGCACGGCCAGCCTCTTGCAGGCCGCGTTCCGCATGACGAACGAGGGCTTCGCGGAGTACCTGGGGGTGGCCGTTCGCACGGTTGCCGCCTGGAACGTGGGCCCGCACATCAAGCCGCGGTCGGAGATGCAGCGGCTGCTCGACACCGCCTACGAGAAGGCGGACGAGACGACGCGGTCGCGGTTCGCGCGGAACTTCGCTCCGGTCGAGCAGCCGGCCCCGGCGATGTCGAAGGAAGCCGATCGGATCGTGTCGGCGATGGCTGGCGAGATGACCATGCTGCAGGCCCGCGTGGACGTTCTGCAGCAGCAGGTGGCCCGGCTGTCGCGGGCTGTGTCGTAGCAGGTCGCATCCCAACGACCCCTCTGCTTCGCGGGGTGGTCCGGACCCTCCTTCCATGGGGCCCGGCACACCCCGGAGCGGGGTGCATCACCGCCCCGCGAGAGGGCCGTTGGGAGGGTCGTTGTTGCAGCGCGAATCCCTAATGCCCCCCCGTCTGCGAGAGGGGTCCGCGAGGCCCGCATCGCGGCAGCGTGCTACCGATCTATCCCCTCGTTCCGGGGGCCCGTGGGAGGGCCCGGAACCGTTGACGGTAAAGGGCTCCGACACCCTCACGGCCCTTGGGGGGAAAGGGCCGCAGCCGTCCCGGGAACGACGGCTCAACCAGCCTCGGCGACCACGCCGTGAGGGCGCCGCATCGACCGCGGCCCGAGGCACGCACCACCCACCCGACACCACCCATCGAAGGGACACCCATGACCGACACCCAGACCCCCGCCCCTGCCGTCACCGCCGAGCAGTCCACCAACTGGCCGACCGCCGCCTTCCAGCTCGCCCGGGTCGAGATCTGCGCCGGCTATCAGCTCGCCGTGGTCGACACCACCCCCACCGCCGGGCATCTGGACGCCGCGCTGCGGCACCTGCGGGCCGCCGCCGACAGCGTCGGCAAGGAGGACACGGCCCGCATCCTGAGTGCTCTCCGCGCGGTCAACAAGGAGCTGTACCGCATCGCCCGCGGAGTCGGGCACAACACCGTGATCTGACCCGGCCCTTCCGTCCCCCACGGGGAGCCCGTGGGGGAGCGGTGGGGCCGGACAGTCCGACCCGGGATGGAGAGCACCGTGAAGAACCCGTTCAAGCGCACCTCGACCGAGGATGTCGCCGACGTCTGCGAGAGGGCCGCCAGCGGCACCGACGACCCGGAGACGGCCGAGCAGTACCGGCTCGGCGCCCAGCTGGCGCAGCAGGGCCTGGTGCCCCCGCACATCAAGGGATCCACCGCCGGCGGCAAGAAGTCCCGCCGCCGAGGCTGACCTTGACCACCCAAGGGCCGCCGTTCGGGCCCGCCCCCGACTCCACCGGGGACGGTACCGGCCGGCGGCCCTTCGGCGTGCTGGCGCGCGGACAGATGGTCAGGCTGACCACCTGTCGACGGCGCCCGCCTCGTGCGCGTCACCTCGTTTCTGTTAGAAACAAGGACTGTCCCGTGCGCGCACGTGCGCGCGTAGCACGCCGAACGTTCACCTGTCACGGGGCGAGTGAACGAGTGAATGAACGCCGCCAGGCAGCCCGGCAGGGACCCGGTACAGGCCCGGCGCGACCCCGGCAACTACCCGGCGCGACCCCGGCAACTGTTCCATCTGGAACAGTTCGCCGCCGGGTGCTCGCCGGGGTTCTGCCGGGTGCAAACCGGGCAGCCGCCGGGGTTCTGCCACCCGTCTAGACCCCGGCTATGGCCCGCCTGGGACCCGTCTTGGGCCCGTCTACGAGCGAGCGGCCCACCATGATCTAGACGGGTCATAGTCGGCCGTTAGCCGGGCTGTAGACGGGTGACAAGACGGGGCATTCCGGGTGCTCAGGCCCCTGCTCAGCCCTGCTCAAAGCTGCTCCGTCGCAGGTCGCGCCTGCTCAAGGCGCTGCTCAGCGCCTGCTCAACCTCAGCTCTGAGCAGGGCTTGAGCAGGGGGTTGAGCAGGGCTGGCCTGCGGAAACGTCGCCTTGAGCAGGCTTGAGCAGGGGGATGATCAGGGCATTACGGTCACGGAATGGGGTGCTCGCGGGGTGCTCGGCCCTGCTCCGCTGCAGGTCGGAGGGTGCTCGGAGGGGTGCTCGCGGGGTGCTCGCCGATCTTGCCGAGCAGTGGCCGAGCAGGCACCGAGCAGGAAGACGCACCGCTGCGACCTGCAACCGAGCAGCAGGCTTGATCATCGAGCAGGGGCGAGAGCAGTAGGTTCATGCCGTTTTGCACCCCGGACGCCTACCCGGACAGAGGGTGGACACGACCCGGGCCATGTCCGGGCACTGTCCGGGTGACATACAGGGGCAAAGCCGGATCACGTCCGGGGTACTGTCCGGGGTGAAACGGACAGTACCCCGGGGTACCGGGTCACGGGTCTGACCAGGATGGTCACAGGGGTCACGGCGGGTGTGACCCCGCCCGTGACCCGCCAGCGGGCCGCCGACCAACCGGGCCTTTCGTGCGTTCGGGGCACACTGGTTCACATGCACCACGAGCCACGCCTGATCGACGTCTACGCCGCCGCCATACAGGCCCAGGTGAAGCCCGGCACCATCCGCCAATGGCTACGCCGCGGCAAGCTCACCCACCACGGCTACGACCCCGACGGCCGCGCCCTCGTCGACCTCGAAGAACTCGCCCCCCAGCTAACCGCCAAGGCCGCTTGACCCGGTTAGTTGACGGGTGTAACACTCAAGGCGTACTCAGCGTGCCCACAAGCCGTTGACGAGCCCCCAGCCCGCCCCGCACACGCGGGGGCACCCAAGGCCCTGACCCGAGGTCGGGGCCTTCGTCATGTCACGAAACGGCCAACCAGTAGACGACGCCGACATCCCAGGCGCACCATTCCCCTCCAGCGCAAACCAGCCCAGGGGGGACCATGCGCACCATCGCCATCACCGCCGCCGCGCTCATGCTCGCCGCGGCCGCCGTCGGCTGCTCCAGCAACACCAGCGACGACAAACCGGCCAAGGCGCCAACCAGCCAGCCGGCCAAGCCCACGCCCACCCTCGACCCCACCGAGGCCCGCGCAGCATGCGTGGACGCCATCGCCAAGGCCATCCAGGACGACAACGACCCCGAAGAGACCGGCGACCGGCCCGCCGAGTGCAAGAGCATCGCCGACAGTGACTGGCTCGACGCCTACATGGACGGACTCCACCAGCGGAACCAGAAGAACCTGGACAGCCTCGGCGGCTCCTGACTGCAAGGGGGTGACCGTGGCAGGGAACCCCCGCAACGGCCGCCCGTACCGGCGTCTCGTGGCCGCAGTGAAAGCCCAGGGCATGCCCTGCTGGATCTGCGGCCACTGGATCGACCCCGAGCTCAACGCCCGGCACGCCTGGTCGTTCACCCTCGACCACGCCGTGCCGCTGTCCAAGGGCGGCAGCCTCCTCGACCCCGCCAACGCCCGGTCAGCACACCGACGGTGCAACAGCGCCCGCGGCAACCGGCTCACCGTCCCGCAGGCCCGAGCGTCCCGCAGGTGGTGAGCGCGTGCTGTACGTCGTCACCGGGCCGCCCGGCGCAGGCAAGAGCTCGTGGATCCGAGCACGCGCCAAGCCGACGGACATCGTCATCGACATGGACCTGCTCGCCCTCGCCCTCGCCGGGCCAGGCGCACCCGACCACAACCACGGCGTCGTACTCGCCAAGGTCGCACTACGCGCCCGCTACGCGGCGATCGACGAGGCATGCCAGCACCTCGACCAGGTCGACGTCTACCTGATCCACACCATGCCCAGCCCCAAGAACCTGGCCAAGTACAAGCGGCTCAAGGCCAAGGTGGTGACGGTCGACCCCGGCCGGGACGTGGTGATGCGACGCATCGAGGCCATGCGCCAGCCCACCATGAAGGCGGTCGCCACCCGCTGGTACAGGCAACGCCCGAAGACGTCACAAGGCGTGATGCCCCAGCGGTCGAGGGACTGGTAACCCACCGCACACAGCGTCAGCTCACGGATCGTGACCTCGGCGGCCGGCATCACCGAGCGCGACCACAGCAGCTCGAATGACCATGAGGCGGCGAGCCGAACGGAGATCATCCGGCCGAGCGGAGCCCTTCTTTAGAGGGCTTCCCGGGCGACCCAAACGCCCTTGTCGCCCGATTTTTTGCGCGGCCGATCTGAAAGGCGATCTTGACCGTGAACCTAGTTCCGAGTCATTAGGGAACGTCACGCTCTGCAACCTTCGCACCATTACGATGCGTAACGCCCCGGTTGGTCACTGCATGTGACGAAGTGTCCGGCTACGTCTGGCTACGAGGGGGTGGCGGGGTGGGCCTCGTAGAGGACGCTACCCGAGCTGAGCTGCAGCAGATGCGCGTGGAGACCGAAGCCCCTGGCCTCTCCGAGGTCGCGCTGAAGCTGGCCCGTCAACTGGACGAGGCCGACAAGCCGACCAGCGCCGCCGTGGTGGCCCGCGAGCTGCGCGGGATCCTAGCTGACCTGCGGAAACTCGCACCCGTCGATGAGGGGGAGGACTCGGTCAATGACATCACTCGTCAGCGAGAGAAGCGCCGAGCCGAAGCCCGGGAGCAAGCCTCAGGTGAGTGACGGTCCGGTCTACGGGCACCAGCGGCCGCGTCTCCTGACCGTGCCCGGGCGTGCCCTGACCAGCGCCGGTCAGGAAGCCGTCGACCTGGCGGCACGGGCCGGGCTGATGCTCGATCCGTGGCAGCGGTTCGTCCTCGATGAGGGCATGGGCGAGAAGGCGGACGGCAACTGGTCCTCGCCCGAGGTGTGCGTCAACGTCCCGCGGCAGTGCGGCAAGGGCGGGATCATCGAAGCCAGGGAGCTATGGGGGCTGTACGTCGGCGGCGAGCAGTTGATCCTGCACAGCGCCCATGAGTTCAAGACGGCGAAGAACGCGTTCAAGCGGATCGAGCGCCTGATCCGATCAACTCCTGACCTGCACAAACGCGTCAAACGGTACTGGCAAACCGTCGGGGAAGAAGGCATCGAGCTGCACACCGGGCAGCTGCTGCGTTTCATTGCCCGCTCGGGCGGCTCGGGGCGGGGCTTCACTGCGGACTGCATCGTGCTCGACGAGGACATGATCCTTGGCGACGACGCGATGGCCGCGCTGGCGCCGACGCTGGCCGCTGTCGACAACCCGCAGACCTGGTATCTCGGGTCGGCCGGGATCGGGCATCAGTCGGTGCAGCTCGGCAGGCTACGCCGCCGGGCCTTGGCCGCGCTGGAGTCGGGCGACCCGGATCCGACGCTGGCCTACTTCGAGTGGTCGATCGACGAGCACCGGGACGAGTGCGGGCAGGGCTGTACGGAGCATGACGACGTGGCGGCGCCCGAGTCGGTGCTGAAGGCCAACCCGGCGGTCGGGTACCGGCTGACGTTGGAGAAGTGCGCGAACGAGCGGCTGACGCTGGGCGACACGCTGTTCGCCCGTGAGCGGCTCGGTGTCGGGGTGTACCCGTCCGACGTGGCCGATACCTGGCAGGTCATCGGGGAGGACGCCTGGCGGGCGCTGGCGGCGGCTGAGAGCGCGCCGTCGGATCCCCTGGCGTTCGCCATCGACATGACCCCCGAGCGGTCTCACAGCGCGATCGGCGTAGCCGGAGTCTCTGGGGTCGTAACGCATGTGGAAGTGGTCGACCATCAGCCGGGTACCGGGTGGGTGTTTGAGCGGGCCTGCGAGCTGCAGGAACGCCACAACCCCCGCTGCTGGGTGGTGGACGAGGGCGGTCCGGCTGGCTCCCTGATACCGGAGTTGCGTAAACGGGGACTGAACGTGATCTCTCCCAAGACGCGGCAGATCGCGCAGGCGTGCGGTCAGTTCTACGACGCGGTGGCCGAGCAGTCCATCGTGCACATCGACAACGCGCCCCTGGCGGCTGCTCTGGCGGGCGCGCAGCAGCGTCCCCTGGGCGACGCTTGGGCGTGGGCCCGGCGGGGCGTGTCCGTGGATATCAGCCCGCTGGTGGCCGTGACGCTGGCCAAGTGGGGCCTTGAGGCCGAGCTGGACGACGAAGAGCCCGGCGACATCCTGAACGCAGTGTGGTGAGGAGTGGGCGCATGAGCTGGTGGTGGCCATTCCGCCGCAGGGAACAGCAGCGGGCGATCACGTATCAGGACGTGTGGGGATCCGGGGGCGACCCGGCCGTGCTGCGCGGAGGATCCCAGGAACGGGCGCTGCGCCTGGCCCCTGTGTACGCCGCTACGCGGCTACTGGCGGACTCGGTGGCCTCCCTGCCCATCCGGTCCTACGCGGCCGCCGGGGAGGCACGTAGGCCCATTTCGACGCCATCCCTGTTCGTGCGGCCCGCAGCGATCGGCACGCGGTACGACTGGTTGCACCGGGCGATGACGTCGCTGACGCTGCGGGGTAACGCCTACGGGCTGATCGTGGCGTGGGACCGCACGGGCTGGCCCTCTCAGATCGAGTGGCTGCATCCCGATGACGTGAGTATCGAGGACAACTTCGCACCGCATCCGGTCTGGTACTACAAGGGGCGGCGCCTGGACGAGGGGCAGATGTTTCACGTCCCGGCCTACACGCTGCCCGGCCAGACCCTGGGGCTGTCACCGATCCAGCAGTTCGCGCTCACCACGGACACCGGATTGCTGGCGCAGCAGTTCGGGCGGGACTGGTTCGCCAACGGGTCGACCCCGGCCGCCGTGCTGGAGACCGACCGTGAGGTCCAGGCCGAGGCGGCGACCATCCTGAAGGCCCGCTTCGAGCAGGCCGCCGAGGGGCGGGGCGTCGCAGTGCTGGGGCTGGGCACGAAGTACAAGCCCATCTCCGTCCCGGCGGAAGAGTCGCAGTTCCTGGAGACCATCAAGGCGTCGGCGAACCAGATCGCCGCGATCTACGGGGTCCCACCCGAGAAGATCGGTGGTACGACCGGCAACAGCCTGACCTACTCGACGGTCGAGCAGAACAGCCTCGACCTGCTGACGTGGACGCTGCGCCCGTGGCTGGCCCGGCTGGAAGAGGCACTGTCCCTGCTGCGCCCGCCGGATGAGTCGGTGAAGTTCAACGCGGACGCCATGCTCCGCACCGACACCCTCACCCGTTACCGGGCGCACTCGATCGCCCGCCGGATCGGGCTGAACAGCATCGACGAGCTACGGGCTCTTGAAGACGAACAGCCCCTGCCGGACGGGCAGGGCCAGGACTACACCCCACTGGGCGGACTGCCCCCGGACGGAAGCGAGAACCCATGAGCGGCGCCTCAGAGCGCCGGTTCACGCGCGGCCTGGTCGAGGTCCGCGCCGCCGGCGAGACACGCACCATCGGCGGCTACGCCGCGAAGTTCAATGCCCTGTCGCGGAACCTGGGCGGATTCGTCGAGCGGATCGACCCCGGGTTCTTCGCGAAGTCCGAGGGGGACGGCTGGCCCGAGGCCATGGCCCGCTACAACCACGACGACAACATGCTGCTGGGCACCACCGAGGGCGGGACGCTGCGGCTGGCCGTGGACAGCACCGGGCTGGACTACAGCGTGGACGTGCCGCAGGCCCGCGGGGACGTGTACGAGCTCGTCCAGCGCGGCGACGTGCGCCGCTCCAGCTTCGCGTTCTACACCTTCGAGGACGACTGGGGCATGACCGAGCAGGGCTTCGCGGTGCGGACGCTGCTGTCCGGCCAGCTGGTCGACGTGGCCCCGGTGAACACCCCCGCGTACCTGGACACCTCGACGGGGCTGCGGTCGCTGGCCGAGCAGGTGGGCGCCGAGCTGGAGGAAGTGCGCGCGGCGGCCGCAGAGGACGACCTGACGAAGTTCCTGGCCAAGCCCAAGGAGACCGTCGTCATCGATCTCAAGGGCGAGCCGACAGAGATCGCGCACATGCTCCGGGGAGCAATCCTGGAGGTCAAGAGGACTTCAGCGCCGAACGGGCAGGGCGACCCCCACCCGCTCGTTGCTGTGCGGCAGCGGCGCGCCGCGCTCTACCAGCGCCGCACCTTCTGAGGCAGGGCGACACCCACCTCGACACCACATCCACCAGACACCCCTCGGCACGAGCCGCGCGGGTGTCGTCGTCATGCCCGGAGGGCAACAGTGAGCAACGTCGTCAAGCGGCTGCAGGAACGCCGCGCGAACGTCTGGGAGCAGGCCAAGGCCCTGCTCGACAAGGCCGAGGGCGAGAACCGCGACCTCACCGCCGAGGAAGAGACCACCTACCAGAAGCTGAACGGCGACCTGGACGCCATCGACGCCCGGGTCAAGGACATGGTCGAGGCCGAGCAGCGGAGCAAGGACGCCGACGCGGCGTTCGCCGCCCTGCTCGACAGGCCGGCCGGCGCACGGCAGCAGCCGCGGGAGGAGGACTCCGAGCTTCGCCGCTTCGCCCGCGGTGAGCTCCGGTCCATCGATATCCGCCCCGAGGGCCCGGTCAACTTCCGTGACCTGGTCAAGGGCACCGCGACGGCGGGCGGCAACACCGTGCCCACCACCTTCTATGGCCAGTTGGTCGCGCACCTGATCGAGGTGTCCGGCGTCCTGATGGCCAACCCGACCGTGCTCAACACCGCCTCGGGCGAGAGCATGGAGGTGCCGGTCACGACCGCCCACTCCACCGCGGCGATCACCTCCGAGGGCGGGACGATCACCGAGTCGGACCCGGCGTTCGCCAAGCGGACCCTGGGCGCCTACAAGTACGGCGTCCTGATCCAGGCGTCCAGCGAGCTCCTGACCGACACCGGTGTCGACCTGGAGGGCTACCTGTCCATGCAGGCCGGCCGAGCGCTCGGCAACGCCCTGGGCGCCCACCTGGTGACCGGCGACGGATCCTCCAAGCCGACTGGCGTCGTCACCTCGGCGTCCACCGGCAAGACCGGCGGCACCGGGGTGGTGGGCGCGTTCACCGCGGACGACCTGATCGACCTGTTCTACAGCGTCATCGCCCCGTACCGGAACAGCCCCGCGTGCGGCTGGATGATGCGGGACGCCACCATGGGTGCCGCCCGGAAGCTGAAGGACGGCCAGGGTCAGTATCTGTGGCAGCCGTCTCTGCAGCTCGGTGTCCCGGACACCCTGCTGGGCAAGCCGGTGTACACCGACCCGAACGTGGCCGCCGTCGCCACCTCGGCCAAGTCCGTGGTCTTCGGTGACTTCTCCGCGTACTTCGTCCGCATGGCGGGCGGGGTGCGGTTCGAGCGGTCGGACGACTTCGCGTTCAACTCCGACCTGACCACGTTCCGGGCGATCATCCGCGCGGACGGCCTGACCGTCGACCAGACCGGCGCGCTGAAGGTCTTCGCCGGCGCTGGCACCTGATCCCACCGGGGCGGCCCTCGTATCAGGGGGCCGCCCCCTGCTCGAAGGAGGAGCGATGAAGGTCCGGATGAAGGCGACCATCTCCGGTACGCGCGATGGCGAGCCGTGGCCCCAGCGGGGCGGAGTCGTCGACCTGCCCAAGGAGGAGGCCGAGCACCTGATCGGTGCTGGCCTGGCCGAGAACGCCGCGAACGGTGAGCTGGTCGAGGAGACCGCCACAGTCAAGGCGGCCCCGGAGACGGCTACGCCGAAGCGCGGCCGGTCCGCCAAGTAGGGAGGGTCGCATGGCGCTGCTGACCCTGGACGAGGCGAAAGCCCAGTTGAACCTCACCACGGTCACGCATGACGTGGAGCTGCAGGCATACGTCGACTCGATCACCGCGATGGTCGAGTGGTACGTGGGCCCGGTGGAGCCCCAGTCGGTCACCGAGACAGTGAACGGGCGGCGGGGCACCCTGTGCCTTACGCGCATCCCGGTCGTGTCTCTGACTTCGTTCACCCCGATTCTCACCGGCGGGACAGCCTTGACGGTCGCTGACGTGACGGTGGATCCCCTGACGGGCGTGGTCCGGCGGAAGGACGGCGGGACGTTCTGCGGTGGCCCTTGGACGGCCGCCTACACGGCCGGGCGGGACGCTGTCCCGCCCACGCTTAACCTCGCCGCCCGCATGCTGATTCAGCACCTGTGGCGCACCCAGCAGGGACCGGGGCGCCCGGGCCTGGGCGGCGCGGATGACTTCGACGTCACCCAGCCCGTGCCCGGCTTCGGCTACGCGGTGCCCAACCGCGTGCTGCAGCTGCTCCAGCCGTACCGGCTCCCGCCGGGGGTGGCGTAGATGGCGACCTCCCGCGTGCCCGCGGCGATCGAGGCGCTGCTGGCCATCTGGCGGGCAGCGCCTGACCTGGCCGGGGTGCAGATCCTCGACGGGCCGCCGGTCGTCGACCAGGCCGCCGCCGACTACCTGTTGGTGGGCTGGTCGCCCAACACCGAGCTGTCGGTGGAGTTCACCCAGGACTTCAACGCGGCCGGCGCCCGCACCCGGGATGAGGAGTTCAGCATCCTCTGCTACCTCGAAACCTGGACCGGCGACAGCGATGTGGCCGCCCGCAGGACCCGGGCGTTCGAGCTCCTCGCCGTGTGCGAGGAGACGGTCCGCGCGTCGGGCTCCAACCCGACAGCACCGACCCTCAACGGCGCGGTGCTGTGGGCGGAGATCGCATCCGGGTCGCTCATACAGGCCAGCACCGACAAGGGCGTGCGCGCCGCGATCCCGTTCGTCGTCACCTGCCGCGCCCGCATCTGACCCATCCCCACCCCCATTCGCAAGGAGTACGTCATGTCGCGTGTGCGCTTCATCGGCCCGGAGCCGGTGACGGTGCCCGAGCTCGGCGACCGGCTGGTCCAGCCGGACGAGGTCATCGAGGTGCCGGACGCCCGGCACGAAGGCTACGTCTGCCAGCCCACCAACTGGGAGTCCGTGGAGGAGCCCGGCGCGAAGGCGGCCGCGGCGAAGAAGACCGCGGCCAAGCCGCCGCAGAAGGAGGACTGATCCATGGCGATCGGATCCGGGCTCGGCGCCCAGCTCGGCATCAGCGCCGAGTCCGCCTACGGCACGTTCGTCGCGCCGACGCAGTTCATCGAGTTCACCAAGGAGTCGCTGGTCCTCAAGAAGACCACGGCTCAGTCCGCGGGGATCGCGGCCGGGCGGCTGCTGGCACTGTCGTCGCGGCGGGTGCTGACCCGCCGGGAGGTCTCCGGCAGCATCGAACTGGAGGTCACCAACAAGGCCATGGGCCTGTTCCTCCAGGCGCTTATGGGCACGAGCGTCACGCCGGTGCAGCAGGCCACCTCGACCGCGTACCTTCAGGCGCACGTCCTAGCCGACACCGCGGGGAAGTCGTTGACGATCCAGAAGGGCGTTCCCCTCACGACCGGGGCGGTGACCGACAAGTCGTTCCTGGGCTGCAAGGTCACCAGCGGTGAGTTCTCGTGCGAGGTGGGCGGCATGCTCACCGGCTCGTTCGAGTTCGACGGCAAGGACTGTGACGAGACGCAGACCCTGGCCACCGCGTCCTATCCGTCGATGTCGCCGTTCCACTTCGGGCAGATGAGCATCAAGGCGGGGAGCTTCGGCACGGAGACCGCGCTGGATGGCGTCCGCAAGGTCAGCGTGAAGATCGAGCGGCCGCAGGCAGTCGAGCGGTTCTATGCCGGTCAGGCGGGGCTGAAGAAGGAGCCGATCTCCAACGACCAGGTGAAGATCACCGGGACGCTGGAATCGGACTACGTGGCCACCACGCTGGACGACCTCCACACCTCCGACGCCGCGACGTCCCTGGTGTGGGAGTTCACCGGGGCGAACATCGCCAGCACGTACTACGACACGTTCCGGGTCACACTGCCCGCGATCCGGCTGGACGAGGGCCCCCCGGTGGTGGATGGCTTCGACGTGGTCAAGCCGTCGTACAACTTCACCGCGTTGTACGACGGAACGAATCAGCCCAAGATCGAGTACATCTCGACGGACGCCACGCTGTGAGGTGACCTGATGGTCGCCGACGTCCGCATCACCAACACCGGCAGCCTGCTCGAGTTGCAGCGGCGCCTGCGGGCTGCCGGTCACGAGAACATCCGCGCGTCCATGCAGCGCCGTATCCGTCGCGCGGCCGAGCCGCTGAAGGACGACCTGCAGAACACGATCCGGTCGCTGCCCATCACCTCGGGCGGGCGCCGTACCCGGCCGGGCGGACCGTCCCCGACGTCGCGGCCGCTGCGCGCGACGATCGCTGGGGCGATCCGGATCAGCGTCCGGGTGGCCGGGAATCCCGGGGCGCGGGTGTGGGTCGACAAGGGCGCACTGCCGCCAGACCTGAGAACCGCTAAGTCAGATATGGCGACAGTGATCAACACTGGCCGGATCCGGCACCCCGTGTTCGGCAACAAGCGCCGATGGGTCCAGCAGAACGCCACCCCGCTGTGGTGGGACAACACGGTCCGCGCGCACCGCGGCCGCATGGAACGCGAAGTCGCGCACGTCCTGGACGACGTGCGGCGCCGCCTCGAATAGGAGCAACCCCCATGATCGTCTCGTACACGCACGCCGACGGCACGGTCGAGTCCGTCTCCACGGACGACCTGTCGGCGATCGAGTCCGCCGTCATCGAGTCGGCCACCGGCATGGAGTGGGACGCCGTCGACACCGCGCTGCGCTCCCAGAACCCCACGGCCATGCGCGCGGTGCTGTGGGTGAACCGCAAGCGCAGCGTGCCCACCCTCAAGTTCAGCGACTTCGACCTGGCCGGGTGGAAGCGGCGCACCAAGGCCCGCCTGGAGTACCCGGAGATCTGCGACATGGTCGAGGTGCTGTACCGCGAGACCCGCGAGCCGGAAGAGCTGGACCAGATGTGCGGCTACATGCGGACCCTCGCGCACGAGCCGGCCGACGTTGACCGGGCGCTGAAGGAGCTGGACCCAAAAGCACCGGCGCCGGCCGCGGCTCCTCCCGTGCAGGCCGAGCCCGTCGTCGTCCCGGCGGATTCGGCATCGGAGCCGATGTCCTGAGCTACCGGTGGCTACTGGCTCACCTGCTGCACATCCGGCCCTGGGAGCTGAACCGGCTCTCCCGAGACGACCTCGCATCCGCCATCGCATGGATCGACCAGCATCTGGCCGCCCAGGCCCAGTCAGCAGGGGGTGAGTGATGGCCGACCGGATGACGTTCGTCCTCGAGGGACGCGACCGGCTCTCGCGCGTCATGGACAAGGCGGGCGATTCCGCAAACCGGTTGGCTAAGAGGCTGGCCCTGGTCAGCGCGGCGGTTCCGGCGGCAGCCGCGCTGGCCCCGCTGGCAGCCCAGGCCGGGGCTGCCGGGGCGGCGATGGCCGCGTTCGGCGCCGCGGTCATCCCGCAGATCGGTGCGCTCTCGGACGCGTCCGAGGCGCAGCAGAAGTACCAGGATGCGGTCGCCAAGTCCGGCGCCCGGTCCGAGGAGGCCGTCAAGGCGCAGGTGGCGTACCAGCAGCAACTGGCCAAGATGCCCCCGGCGACGAAGACCGCGGCCGCCGGGCTGTCGCAGCTCAAGGACGAGTACCGGGCGTGGTCCGACAGCCTCGCCAAGGACACGATGCCGGTCTTCACCAAGGGGCTGGCCATCGCCTCGGCGTCGCTGCCGAAGATGAGCGGGCTGGTGCGGGGTGCGTCGACCGAGCTCAACCGGTTCATGACCATCCTCGCGGGCGGGGTGGCCTCATCCGGGTTCGACCGGGTGATGGACAAGTTCTCCGACTTCGCCACCAACTCGCTCAAGCGGGCGAACGACGCCCTGGTCCACTTCCTGCGCACCATGAACACCGGGCAGATCGGCGGAGCCCTGTCCCAGTTCATGGCCGACGCCAGGGCAAACGGCCCGCTGCTCGCCGACACCCTGAAGAACGTAGCCCTGGCCGCAATCCACCTGCTGGACGCCGCACAGGGCGTGGGCATCGGGCTGCTCCAGATCGCCAACGCGTTCGCCTCCGTCGTGGCCTCGCTGCCCACCGGATTCCTCACCACGCTCCTCCAGGCCGCGGTCGCCATCAAGGCGATCCGGCTGGCAGGCGCCGGCATCCAGCTGGTGGCAGGCGCCTTCGCGGCACTGCGCCCGCAGATCATCGCGGTGAGCCACGCGATCATCGGAGCCAACGGCCCGATCCGGACGATGACAGCGGCGTTCGGCGCCCTGTCCAGCAAGGCGAAATTCGCCGTGGCGACCACCGGTATCGGGCTGCTGGCTCTCGGCCTGGCCAAGCTGTCGAGCTTGGGCAGGGAAGCACCGCCGAATGTGGACCGGCTGACCACAGCGCTGGGCAACCTCGGGCGCACGGGCAAGAACACGGGCTACAGCGCCGAGGTGTTCGGCAGCAAGTTCGACAAGCTGCGGTCGACGATCGACAAGGTGATCAACCCCAGCGTGGCCGAGAGCGTCAACAACTGGGGCCACAAGTGGAGCGGTGGACTACTCAAAGCCGGTGACGCCACCGACAAGTTCAACAAGGTCGCCGACTCGACCGACAAGGCGCTCACGAACCTGGTCAGGGGCGGGAAGGCCGAGCTGGCCGCGGAGGCCCTGAAGAGCATCACCAAGGGGATGAGCTCGGATGAGCTCGACAAGTTCAAGGGCAAGCTGAACGACTACAAGTCGGCGCTGGCCGACGCGAAGTTCGAGGAGCGTCTGGCGGCCGAGGCACAGGGCCTGTTCGGTACCCAGGCGCAGAAGACCCAGAAGGCACTGGCCGACCAGAAGGCCAGCGCGGACGGGTTGAGGCAGAGCATCCAGGCGCTGAACGACGTCTCCCGCAAGGCGGGCGGCGACATGAACGCCTTCGAGCAGGGCATCGACGACATGGCTGCCGCAGCCAAGAAGAACGCCGGCGCCCTGGACATGACCAACGGGAAGATCAACCTGAATTCTCAGGCGGCCCGAGACGTCGACACAGCCATGCGTAATGCGGCTGCCGCGACGGACGCCGCTGCCACGTCGGCCCGTGAGAACGGCGCCTCATGGGAAGAGGTCAATGGGATCTACCAGCGCGGGCGGGCCGAGCTCATCAAGAACGCCCACGCCGCCGGTCTGGGCAGGGAGGCCGCCAAGCAGTATGCGGACTCCCTGCTCAAGATCCCCAAGGAAAAGTCCACCCTCATCAAGATGCGGGCCGAGGACGCGATCGACGGCCTGAACTCCGTGATGGCGGCCATCCGGCGGACGCCCGGCAGCAAGAGCGTCACGGTCAAGGCGCTCACCGCGGACGCGGTCAAGCTGCTGGAGAACCTCGGCTACAAGGTCAAGCGGCTGCCGAACGGGAAGTTCTCGGTGACCGCGAACACAGGGACCGCGGCCGCGCGGCTCGCCGAGCTTAAGCGGCTCCGCGACTCGATCCGCAGCAAGAGCGCCACGATCACCGTCACGACCCACTACCGGCAGGTGGGCAAGCCTCCCGGTCACGCGGGTCCCGGCGGTATCCCCGCCTTCGCACGGGGTGGCCACGTGCGGGGCTACGCGGGCGGCGGCGAGCTGCAGGCGTTCCCCAGCGGCGGGCTCATCTCCGGGCCCGGCACAGGCACGTCGGACAGCATCCTGGCGATGTTCGCCTCGGGCGCCATGGCCCGCGTGTCGAACACCGAGTTCATCGTGCGCTCGGCCGCCGTGAAGAAGTACGGCGTCGCGTTCCTCAACGCCCTCAACGCGGGACGTCTGAACCTCAAGGGGCTCGCCTCGGGCGGCATGGTCGGGGCGGGCGGGGACTCCGCCCGGGGTCTGGCCGCCGGCCTCGCCGGGGGTGTCGGAGCGGTCGCGACCGCGGCGCGCAGCATGGCGGCCGCGGTGACCCGGGGCGTGCGGGATGAGCTGGAGATCGCCTCGCCGTCGAAGAAGATGCAGAAGCTGGCCAAGGATGCCGGGGCCGGGCTGATCAAGGGCTTGACCGGCAGCAAGGACCAGATCGCCTCGACGTCCAAGGCGCTGGCCAAGGACATCTGGGACGCGTTCTCTGGCACCAAGGACAACCGCCTGGTGGCCCAGCTCAACAAGACGACCAAGCGACTCCAGGATCTGGCAGCCAAGCGGGACGCCCTCGTCAAGAAGATCGCCGAGGCCAAGCAATTCGCGACGGACACCACGGCCACCGCGAAGAGCTCCGCGCAGTTGTCCAGCCTGGGGCTGGACGAGAACGAGATCACGGCGGGCAGCATCAAGGGCGCCCTGTCCGACAAGCTCGCCAAGATCAAGCAGTTCACCCGGTACATCGACATGCTGGCCAAGCGGGGGCTGAACAAGGGACTGCTGCGGCAGATCCTCAACATGGGCCCCGAGGCCGGGTACGCCTACGCCTCGGCGCTGGCCGGGGCGGACAACAGCACACTGAAGTCCATCAGCAGCATCCAGTCCAGCATCGACACCGCATCAACGACCCTGGGCACGCTGGGCGCGGACCGGCTGTACGACGCGGGCAAGATGGCGTCCGCCGGATTCCTGGCCGGGCTGCGGAACGATCAGAAGAAGATCGAGCTGCTGATGATGTCCATCGCCAAGGGCATGCAGAAGTCCATCAAGCGGGCGCTGGGCATCAAGAGCCCGTCCACGGTGATGGCGGAGATCGGCCAGTACAGCACGGAGGGCCTGGCCCGTGGCCTGGTCGATGGGCTTCCGGCCGTGCAGTCGGCCATGGATGCCGTGGCGGGCAAGGTCTCATCGGTTCAGCCCGTCATCGGCAAGGCCGTCCCGGGCGGCGGCACCGTGGTGCGGGCGGGGGGCGACACGTTCCACATCCACGTGGACGGTACGGCGGAGAACCCGGACGCGATGGCTCGGCGGATCCATGAGGCGCTGCTGCGGTTCAAGAGAAACCGCGGCGGCGCGGGCCTGGGCCTGGCATAGGGAAGGGGGCGGCGTGACGCGGCTTCTGGTGGAGGTGGCCTTCGGGTATTCGGTGACCGACCCGGCGCCGGTGTGGACGGACGTCACCGAGTTCGTCGACATCGGCACGGGGGTGACCATCAACCACGGTTCGTCTGACGAGCTGTCCCAGGTACAGGCAGGCACCTGCTCCATGACCCTGGACAACTCGGACGGCCGTTTCACTTCCGGCCGGGCTGGCAGCCCGTACTACCCGAACGTCAAGAAGAACGTGCCCATCCGGGTGCGGGTGATCTCGGCCGGGAAGAACTGGATCAGCAATCCGTCGTTCGAGACGGGGCTGGACGGCTGGCAGAAGACGTTCAGCCCCACGATCGTCCAGGACAACGCGCATGTGCAGAGCGGCAGCCAGGCCATGCGCGTCACCTGGGGCGGATCCTCCGGGCAGGCCGTCTGGATCGACGCCACCGGCCTGGACATCGGGCAGACCTACACCGCCAGCGCCTGGGTGTGGGTCCAATCCGCCGCGGGGACGCTGTTCTCCTACATCCAGGGAGTGGGCGGCACCAGCGCGCCCAACACCGTTTTCGGCGACTGGCAGCGGCTGACCTTCACGTTCACCGCGACCGCCACCCAACACCTCTACACCATCCAGACCTCGGGCACCCCCACCGCCGGAAGCCAGGCATGGATCGACGCAGTCCAGCTCGAGGAAGGCAGCACCGCCACCACCTTCGACCCGACCCCGCCGCAGACCCATGACCGGTTCTGGGGCATGGTCAACGACTGGCCGCTGAAATGGTCCGGCCTGTACGCGACCGCCAGCATCACCTGCACGGACATCTTCAAATGGCTGGCCCGCCAGCCTGCCCTCTCCCCGATGCTCATCGAGGAGATGATGCTGGACTCGCCCACCGTGCTCTTCCCGCTCAGCGAGCCGTCCGACTCGACCAGCGCGGGCGACCTGTCCGGCACGCCGGGCGTGGGCACGCTGGCGGTCACCCAGGCCGGGACGGGCGGCACGCTCACCTTCGGCGACGGCACCGGCCCCGCCGGGGCAAGCGCTCCGACCTTCACCCCGGCCAGCGTGAACGCGGGCAAGTACCTCACCGCTGACCTCGGGCAGGAGTTCCTCAACGCGAACGCGCTGCGCCGGCTGCGCCTGGACTGCTGGTTCTCGACCACCACGACCGGGCGCATCCTCCTCGCCGTGGCGACGGTCGACGCGAGCAGCCGGGTCATCATCAGCCTGGAGTCCGGCACCGGCCTTCTGAAAATCGAAAGCGCCGGCGCCGGTGGGCCGCTGATCGCCGCGGCCGTCGACCCCACGCCCAACCTCGCCGACGGGGCCGTGCACTACCTGATGTACCACGAGCTCGAAGGCGTGGCCTACGTCGACGGCACCGCGTACAACGTGACCAACGCCGCGTTCATGCCGGGCATGCGGATGCTGTCCCTCGGCGGCTACGTAGGCGCCCAGATGTGGTCCGGCTCGATCTCCAACCTGGGCATCTACCTGACGACGGCGACCTCGGCCGACCTGATCCCGCACTACATCACCGGCAGCACGCAGCACGTCGGCGAGAGCGCCGCCGCGCGCATGGCCCGCATCGCCTCCTACCTGCCGCTGACCGTCACCACCTCCGGGTCGGTGTTCGACGGCATGGCCTCCCAGGCCGCGCTCGGCCGCACCCCGCTGGAGCACCTCCAAGAGATCGCGGACACCGAGTCCGGACGGCTGCTGGCCTCCCGGAGCGGCAACGGGCTGATCTTCCAGAGCAGAGACGTGCGATACAACCCGGTCGCATCGGTGTCGCTGGACTTCGCCGACTTGGACACCGACGAGGTCGAGATGTCCGACGACGACCAGAAGATGGTCAACACCGTGATCGCCAGCAGACCGGGCGGCGCCACACAGCGCGTGCTCGACCAGACCGCGCGCGACACCTACGGCCCGTATGAGGAACAGCTTGACCTGCTCAAGTCCAGCGATCTGAAAGTCGCCGACGCCGCGAACTGGATGGTGAGCCGGTACGCCGACCCTCCGCTGGAACTGCGGCAGGTACCCGTCGAGGCATCCACCATGCCGCTCGCTACCTACCGTGCGCTGCTGGCCGCCGACGTCTCCACCACCTTCGACGTCACCAACCTGCCCACCGGCCAGGCGCCCGTACCCACCCTCACCGTCACGGTCGAGGGCTACGCCGAGACCATCCAGGAGAACCAGCACCACCTGGACTTCCACACCTCACGGGGACTGACAGACACCGTGTGGGCGCTGGACTCGGCCAGCTACTCCCAACTGGGCGCCACCACCCGCCTCGCCTACTGAAAGGAGGCTCGGCCATGCCCCCACGACCGGACCCCACACCGCGGCGGCGGGTCGTCCGCGCCGAGGACTTCTACCAGCCCCCGCCCACTCAGCCGGCCGGCGCGTGGGCCCTGGTGCCCCCGGCCGAACGGGCCGTCATCTGGTTCGAGCAGCAGGCCCAACGGCGCCTGCCGCGCCCGCCCGACGGCGTCGACCTCGGCGGGCCTCCCCTGTTCGCGCAGATCAACCACGGCCGGTGGGTCGCCACATGCGACCAGTGCACCAGCGCCCAGCTCGTGAGCCCCGAGGACCCGCGGTTCTTCTGCGTGGAGTGCCTGACCCCCGCATGGCGTCGGGTCCGTTTTCCCGAGGACCCGGCCGCCGTCGAGCAGGAGATCGGCGGCCTGCCGGTGCGGGAGCGGAACTGGTGGCACCCCGATGACGATCGCGCCTGGGGCCGGCCCAGCCCGCACGAGGACGCCCCTCCGGCCGAGACCGCCGAGCCGGAGCGGCCGCCGAGCCTGCCGACAGAGGAGGAGTCCCGATGACCTTCGCGCCGCGTACCTGGGTCGTCGGAGAAACGGTCACCGCCGCAATCATGAACCAGGAGATCCGCGACCAGTTCTCCTCGTTCTTCGGCGCCTGGACCAACTACACCCCCACCTGGACAGCCGCGACCACCAACCCGTCACTGGGCAACGGAACCCTGGTCGGCCGGTACATGAAGGTGGGCCTCACCTGCACGGCCCAAATCAACCTCGTGACCGGCAGCACCACCACCTACGGCTCCGGGAACTACTCGTGGGCGCTGCCCGCCGCTGCGGCCAACTCGGGCTGCACGTACATCGGGAATGCCCACCTGCTCTCCGGCAGCACCCGCTGGGCCGGCCAGTTCGTCATCAGCCCGGCCGCCGCCACCGCGTCGCCGTTCTTCCCTGCCAACTCGACCACCACCACCGTCGCGTTCATGCAGGCCACCGCCCCGGTCACTCTGGCCTCCGGGCACCAGCTACGCATCACCGCGACCTACGAGACCGCAAGCTAGGAGGTCGGCCATGGACTACCCGTTCGACACGATAGGCGCCAACGACGGCGAGATGCTGGTCAACATCGCCGTGAGCGTCCGGTCGGAGACAACACGGGTGACACCCGATGCCATCACCAACCTGATTCGCGACTATCTCCAGACGATCCAGGGCTTGGAGTACATCACCGCCGCCCGCAGCGAGATCACGCAGACCAACGTCTCTGGCTCGGCCTGATCACTCGACACCTACGCCCCGTGCCGCCCGGCCGGGGCTTTCTCATGCCCAGGAGAACCGAGCATGGCCACACCACTCACCGCCGCCAAGTTCCTCGCCGCGCTCCGAGCCGAGGGCGTGCGGGTGCAGGAACACGGCGACTGGCCCCACCACAACCGCAACCACAAGGGACCCTGGGGCCCCGTCCACGGCGTGATGATCCACCACACCGTCACCAAGGGCACGGACAACACCGTCAAGATCGTGCGAGACGGATACGCGGACCTGCCCGGACCCCTCTGCCACGGAATGATCGCCAAGAACGGCGTCGTGCACCTGATCGGCTACGGCCGCGCCAACCACGCCGGGCTCGGCGACGACGACGTCCTGCGGGCGGTCATCGCCGAGAAGGCCCTGCCGCCGGACAACGAGGCGAACACCGACGGCAACCGCGCCTTCTACGGCTTCGAATGCGAGAACCTCGGCGACGGCAAAGACCCGTGGCCGGCCGAGCAGCTCGAGGCGATCGAGAAGGTGTCGGCCGCCATCTGCCGTGCGCACGGCTGGACGGCCGCCTCCGTCATCCGGCACCTGGACTGGCAGCCCGGCAAGGTCGACCCCCGCGGAGTCGACTGGACGAGCATGCACAGCCGGATCGCCACGCGGCTGAAGACCAAGCCCGGCAGCGGCAGCTCGACCACCGTCTACAAGGTCGGCCGCGGCGACACCCTGTGGTCCATCGCCGCCTCGAAGCTCGGCAACGGCGCCCGCTACAAGGAGATCGCCAAGCTCAACGGCCTCAAGGACGCCGACAAGCTCACCCCCGGCCAGGAACTCAAGCTCCCCAAGAAGTGAGGCTTACGGGATCCCGTAAGCATTCTGACCTGCCTTTCCTGCGATCCCAGGAACCCCCCCTCGTAGAACGGATCCGCCATGCCCAGATTCCTGTACGACCTCGCCGAGCGCACTGTCCTCACCTACGTGGAGACATTCCTCGGCCTGCTCCTCGCCTCCGGTGCCACTGACCTGGTGGACCTGTCGGCCGCCAAGGCTGCCGCGGTGGCTGCCTTGCCCGCAGCACTGGCCGTCGCGAAGGCTGCGGTCGGCTCTCTGCTCGGCCGGGCCGGGACCGCCGCCTGGCTCCCTGCGGACAAGGACCCGGCCGCCGGGCCCCGCTCGCTGTAGGGGGCCCCGTGGACGCCACCACCTGGGGCGCTCTCATCACCGGAGCGGCTGTGGTGATCGGCGCGGTGGTGGCGTACCTCGGGAAGCGCGGCGAGAACGCCAACGCCCGCATGAACAGCGAGATGGACCAGATCCAAGAAGAGCGCGACGGGCTCCGCGCCCAGGTCGCCGACCGGGACAAGCGGATCAACGAGCTGCTGGAGCAGCGGGTCAACGACCAGGTCGAGAACGCACGGCTCCGCGTGAAGATCGTAGAGATGGGAGGAACGCCGTGACCCGCACGCACGCAGTGCTCGCCCACCGCTGGCGCACGATCGCGCTCGCGTGCTGGCTGGTCGCGATGACGGGCGTGGTGCTGCTGGTGTGGGCGCGCATCTCGGCTGCCGACCACCGCGGCGACCAACTACGCACGGAGGCAGACCGGCGCGGCGCCGCGGTCTCGACGCTCGCGACGGATGTGCGACAGCTCAGGTCCCAGGTCAAAGCCGAGGGCAAGACCCCCGTGGCCCCCGACCCCTCCGAGGCGGTCAAGGACCTGCCCGACCGGGCCGAGGTACCCGTGCCCATCCCCGGGCCTCGAGGCCCGAGCGGACCGCCAGGCAAGGCCGACGACGGCACCGACGGAGCCAATGGAAAGAACGGCCAGGACGGCAAGGACGGAGCCCCCGGCACCCCGGGCGCCGACTCCACCGTCCCCGGCCCCGCCGGGCCAGCAGGACCAGAAGGACCCCAGGGCCCGGCAGGACCACCCGGGAAGGACGGGCAGGACGGAGCACCCGGTACGGACGGCAAGGACGGCAGAGACGGCCAGACGTGCCCGGACGGGTACAGCCTCCAGCCACCGCCAGACGATCCCGACGCGCTGGTCTGCCGCCGCAACGGGGCGCCCGACCCTGCGCCGGATCCGGGCACCAGTCCACAGACACCCGCCGCACTCGCCCCCGACCGGAGACGCATGTGATGAAGCGCCCCCTCCCCTGGCTCTGTCCGGAGAGGGGGCGCTTCCGCGTATCTCCGGCTCTGTCACTCGGTGCAATCACCAAGGGGGCACAGCCCCTCAGGGCACAACTAGGGCACCTGGCAGTGACCATTGGCGGCAAACAGCGACAAGCGATGGGAGCGTTTTAGCAGGTCAGAGCGACTATTCATACAGAAGCACCAGGCCACGAATGAGGGGGCGGCACCTCCGCACAAGGTGCCGCCCCCTTCGAGATCCGGAGCCGCTGCCGGGGATGAGGGTGGATGTTTCCCGGCGCCGGCTCCGGTGGCCTTTTCGGCTGGTGGCCTACCGCCCCTTCGCCGCCGCTCGGCCGGCCTCCAGGCGGGCCACGGGGATGCGGAACGGGGAGCAGGAGACGTAGTCCAGGCCCACCTCGTGGAAGAAGTGGACGGACTCCGGGTCGCCGCCGTGCTCACCGCAGACGCCCAGCTTGAGGTCGGGGCGGGTGGCGCGGCCGGCTTGGGCGGCGTCGCGGACGAGGGCGCCGACGCCGTCCTTGTCGATGGTCTCGAACGGGCTGACGCCGAAGATGCCCTTCTCCAGGTAGGCGGTGAAGAAGCTGGCCTCGACATCGTCGCGGGAGAAGCCCCAGACGGTCTGGGTGAGGTCGTTGGTGCCGAAGGAGAAGAAGTCGGCGGACTCGGCGATCTGGGCGGCGGTCAGCGCGGCGCGCGGCAGCTCGATCATGGTGCCGAGGGTGAGCTTGAGGTCCACGCCGCGGGCCTGCTCGACCTCGGCGATGACCCGCTCGGCCTCCTCACGGACGATCTCCAGCTCCTGGACCGTGCCGACCAGCGGAATCATGATCTCGGCGCGCGGGTCGGCCTTGGCGTTGCGGCGCTCGGCGGCGGCCTCGGCGATGGCCCGTACCTGCATGGCGAACAGGCCGGGGATGACCAGGCCGAGCCGTACGCCGCGCAGGCCCAGCATCGGGTTCTGCTCATGGAGCCGGTGCACGGCCTGCAGCAGCCGCAGATCGTTCTCGTTGTGGTCCTTGCGGGACTCGGCGAGCGCGACGCGCACCGACAGCTCGGTGATGTCGGGCAGGAACTCGTGCAGTGGCGGGTCGAGCAGCCGGACGGTGACCGGCAGCCCGTCCATCGCCTCGAAGAGCTCGACGAAGTCGGCCCGCTGCAGGGGCAGCAGCCCCTCGAGCGCCGTGTCCCGCTCCTCGTCGGTGTGGGCGAGGATCAGCCGCTCGACCATCTCGCGGCGCTCGCCGAGGAACATGTGCTCGGTGCGGCACAGCCCGATGCCCTGGGCGCCGAACCGCCGGGCGCGCGCGGCGTCCTCGGCGTTGTCCGCGTTGGCCCGTACGCGCAGCCGGCGCACCCGGTCCGCGTACGCCATGATCCGGTGCACCGCGCCGACCAGTTCGTCCGCGTCGTCGGCGCCCGCGTGCACGCGGCCCTCGAAGTACTCCACGACCGGCGAGGGCACCACGGGGACCTCGCCGAGGTAGACCTTGCCGGAGGAGCCGTCGATCGAGACGACGTCGCCCTCCTCGATGACGACGCCGTCCTTGCCGTCCCGGCCGGGGGCCGTCATCCGGCGCCGCTTGGTGTCGACTTCGAGCTCCTCGGCACCGCACACACAGGTCTTGCCCATGCCGCGGGCGACGACGGCGGCGTGCGAGGTCTTACCGCCGCGCGAGGTCAGAATGCCCTCCGCGGCGATCATGCCGTCGAGGTCGTCGGGGTTGGTCTCCCGGCGGATCAGGATGACCTTCTCGCCCGAGCGCGACCACTTGACGGCGGTGTACGAGTCGAAGACGGCCTTGCCGACGGCGGCGCCCGGGGAGGCGGCGATGCCCCGCCCGATCTTCTGGACGGTGTCGCCGGAGGTCACCTCGTCGTCGAAGCGCGGGAACATGAGCTGGGCGAGCTGCGCCCCGGTGACCCGGCGCAGCGCCTCGGCCTCGTCGATGAGCCCCTGGTCGACGAGCTGGGTGGCGATGCGGAAGGCGGCACCGGCGGTGCGCTTGCCGACCCGGGTCTGCAGCATCCACAGCCTGCCGCGCTCGATGGTGAACTCGATGTCGCACAGGTCCTTGTAGTGCGTCTCGAGGGTTTCCATGATCTGCATGAGCTGGTCGTAGGACTGCTGGTCGATCCGCTCGAGGTCGGCCAGCGGGACCGTGTTGCGGATGCCCGCGACCACATCCTCGCCCTGGGCGTTCTGCAGGTAGTCGCCGTAGACGCCCTGGTGGCCGCTGGCCGGGTCGCGGGTGAAGGCGACGCCGGTGCCCGAGTCGGGGCCGAGGTTGCCGAAGACCATGGAGCAGATGTTGACCGCGGTGCCGAGGTCGTGGGGGATGCGCTCCTGGCGGCGGTAGAGCTTGGCGCGGTCGCCGTTCCAGGAGTCGAACACGGCCCGTACGGCGAGGTCCATCTGCTCGCGCGGCTCCTGCGGGAAGCCGCGGCCGGTCTCCTTGGCGACGATGTTCTTGAACTCGCCGACCAGCTTCTTCAGGTCCGCGGCGTCGAGGTCGACGTCCACGGTGACGCCCTTGGCCTGCTTGGCGTCGTCGATGGCCTCCTCGAAGAGGTCGCCGTCCACGCCTAGCACGGTCTTGCCGAACATCTGGATGAGGCGCCGGTAGGAGTCCCAGGCGAACCGGTCGTCACCCGCCTGCGCGGCGAGCCCGGCCACGGACTGGTCCGAGAGGCCGATGTTGAGGACGGTGTCCATCATGCCGGGCATCGAGAACTTGGCGCCGGAGCGTACGGATACGAGGAGGGGGTCGTCCGCCTGGCCGAGTTTCTTGCCCATCTTCGCTTCGAGGGCGTCGAGGTGCGCACTCACCTCGTCGCGCAGGGCCGCGGGTTCCTCACCGCTGTCGAGGTAGACCTTGCATGCCTCGGTGGTGATGGTGAAGCCCGGTGGCACGGGGAGACCGAGATTGGTCATCTCGGCGAGATTGGCTCCCTTACCGCCGAGCAGGTCTTTGAGATCCTTGTTGCCCTCGGTGAAGTCGTAAACGAACTTCTGCTGATCTTGTGTTTCCGGCACGGGACTCGATCTCCTCGGCTCGGCTGCCCTGACGGCGGGGAGCGTACCCAGATCAAAGGCCCCTGAGCAGGTCCACTCCACCGTCATACGGCCGTAACCACCCGCCTGCCACGTGTTCGAAAGTACGGCGCCCGATCGAGGCTCGCTTGAAGTGCCTTCAAGCCTCGAACACACACCCACCCTCCGCCCGTGGTGGACGCTTGGAATTTCACTATACGTAACCGTTGGTTCGAGGTGTCGAACATCAAGTGCGTGGCACTGAGTGCCACGCATTGGAGAGGTGAGCACAGCGGAGGACCGCCGGACCACCCCTCGATCACTGCTCATATGAGCGACACCCTGATCAGAGTGGCGAGAATCACGCCTTGTCAGGGCCCATTGTCTCGCGTTTTGGATACAACGAGAGGGGGCATGCTCAGATGAGCGAAACGCCGGAAGGGGTGACCGACCACCTCTGCGGATGCCGAGGGGCAGCTCCTCCGCGGTCCCCTGATACGACCTCTCTTCGCATCAGGGGATCGGGCCCGCCGTTCCCCGCGAACGAATCGCGCCATATTCGTGGGCGATGGCGTGGGCCACGGTCCGGCGCGTTCCGCGCCGCTCCGGCCCGCCGCCCGCACCGCAGCGCGACTGCCTCTTCCGCCGGCGGTGGCCGACCGGGTCCGACCGGGTCGGCCACCGCCTGGACGCCGCCTGGACGCCACTTCCAGCGTGATCATTCCCATGCGTGGGCGATCCCAAAGCCCCAGGTCAACCACCGCGCGGCAAGAGAGACACCCTTCAGGTGTCTCGGTACCGAGAATGAACTTCAGACCGCCGTCTCGCACTCCAGGCTGATCCTCCGTACCGTCAGGGCCGGATCAGCCCGGAGAATCGCCTGTTCCAGCTCACGCAGCTCGGCTCCGGGCTCGATCCCCAGCTCCTCAACCATGCGCTTCCGGGTCGACCGGTACACGGTGAGTGCGTCTGCGGTGCGTCCACAGCGGTAGAGCGCGGTCATCCAGTGGTGGACCAGCCGCTCGCGCGCCCAATGCGACTGCCCCATCACTATGATCTCTTCCAGCAGCTCTGCGTGCTCTCCGAGTTGGAGCCCAATGGCGAAGCGTTCCTCCGCTGCGGTGAGGTGGAGCTCCTCCAACCGCGTCTGCTCGAAGGAGCGCAACGGACTGTCGCTGATATCAGTCAGCGGAGTACCACGCCATAGGGCGAGAGCCTCATCGAGCGTTTCAGCGGCATAGGCGAGGTCTTCCGGGTTCGCTCGCCGTGAGCGCAGGAGCAGGTCCCGAAACCGCTCTACGTCGATCTCGTTGCGGTCGACTTCCAAACGGTAGCCACCGGCTTCCGTGCGGATATGGTTGCCGGGCAGTACTCGGCGTAATCGTTTTATGTAATTACGCATCGTCGGGCCAGCCGTAGGAGGCGGACAGCTTCCCCATAGCTGATCGACCAGCTCACTTGAGGGGACAACATGTCTCGCCCTCAGCGCAAGAGCAGCCAGAGTGGCCCTCAGCATGGGGGCTCCGATCGACACCATGCTCCCCCTGTCGTCCAAGATCTCCATCGTCCCCAAGAGTCGCACCTGCAAAAGATTCCTCCATGTCGTCAGAGACGGAAAACGGAATCCATAATTTCGCATTCCCCTCGGGCATCCAGCCCCGTTGTTTAACATCATACGTCAATTCCGACTGCACGCCTGAGCATTTACGCGCGGTTCCGATCAGAACAGAAAGGCCCACGTCCAGGGTGCCGAGCGACCTGAGCCGCGTGCCATCGGTGGCCGGATCGCGCCCCCCGGAGCCGAAGAAAAGTGACTACCATTCACCGGCGTTGGCGGCGTGAACCGTCCGGCTTCACGTACACGAATTGCAATAGGCTGACCTATGATTGAGACCTCGCCGTGGCAGCTGAGCTGGTCACTCACCAGCCGCCGGAGCCGGACCGGAGGCCTCGTTTCCAGGCTCGGACGAACGAGCGCGGCCGGGGTCGAACCCGGTCTCGGCGATGAGACCCTCGATGAGGCGGGGGTGCCTCTATGGGTTTCGTCAACACGGATGGGGGCTGCGGCGAGGGCAGCGCGAACCTCCGGGTGGGCCGGGCCCAGGCCCACGTTCTTGACCCAGCAGGCTCCGGGAGGTCTCGATCGCGACGGGGGGGCCGGCCGGAGGCGCCCGATCCGGCGTCCAACGAGCACGCAGAGCCGTACCGCGTCTGGCACGGCCCGGGACTCTTCCAGGCCAGGGTTTGCCGACCGCCTGAAGCCAACGCCCGCCGCCGGCGGTTCGCCGATGTCCCGGACATCCTGGAGCGTCGGGCCGTCTCCCGGCCACGGACCCCGGCTTCGACCAGGTCAGTGGCTGGAGCCGGAATTGCTCACGCCGAGCCCGTCCCCCGGCCGTCAAACGTTCGTGGACGGCTCTGGGGTGCCGGCAGCCCGGTCAGCGGGGATCAAATTGCAGAGACAGAACACTGGGGACCCGCTCAGGAGCGGCCAGCCGCATCAAGCCGAGGCAGATACCAGCAGTTCCGATCATCATGCCTGGTACATCGACGCGGCCCGCCGGAATCCCGCACATAGGTCCTGAGTCTTGCAAATCCGAGAGGATCCCGTGCGCAGCGCGGGCACCCATCCGGCTCCAATGGTGCGCCCGCGCACGGTCCGGCAACAACTCCCCGGCGAGCGTGAAGAGCTCGATGTTGCCGAAGTCTCCGTGACAGAGACTATGATTTTCCCCGAACCCTCCCTCATACACGGCGTGTAGCGCCGCCTCCGCCTCGGCGAGCACCCCCGTGTCGGCTCGGCGCCCCGCGATCAACAACCGGGACAGACCGATGCCCGCGCCGCCATTGCACCACCACCCCGCGGGTTTGAGCGGCCGAGAGACGATCCCCTGCTCCTGCCGCAGATCGCGCCAGCGCCCCTCCTCCGGCACGAAGAGCCGCCGGTCGAACTCCACCGCCTTCCACCCCAGCTCTTCGAGTTCGGGTACGCCGAGCCCGGCTGCGAGTTCGAACAGCGCCCAGGCGATACCAGCTGATCCATGGGAGAGGCCCCCCATGGGCGCGGATTTCGGCGCGGGCTTCCAGCCCGCGGCACCATCCAGATCGACGCTCATCTCCTGGAGCCGCTGTGCGCACACCTCCGCAGCTTCGCGGAAAGCGGAGTTGGCGTACCGTCGCTCGAGGCCCAGCGCGACGATCGCGCTGCCGGCGAGTCCATTGATGACGTCAGGGGACGTCTCATCTTTGACCACTCGTAGCAACAGGCTTGCGGACTCCTCGATATGCGCACGGTAGACGAGGTCGCCGGTGACCGAACCCATGTGATGAAGTGCGTACAGCAGACCTGCGATGCCGTCGAAGGCCCCAGCCAGCTCATGCGACGTGTCTTTCGCCGCATCTTTGAGGTGCGCCACAACGGGGACAGCACAGCGCCGCGCGATGTCGAGGTACCGGTCGTCGGCGAACAACTCGGCGGCGCGCGCGAACACCACGGCAAGGCCGGCGAGTCCGTCGTACAGCGCGGTGCCGACAGGCTTGTAGGTGAGGGAGTCCTCCTGCCCTCCGTCCAAGGTCACTCCGAGCCAACTGCAATCGTCGGCACCGAGTATGGCCTGGTCCGCCAGCCTGGTCGCGAGCTGCCTGGCGGCGGCCGCGGCATCTTGTGCCGCATACGGCGGTGCGTCCTGATCAAGCTTCCGGCCTTTGCGCCCTTCCCCTACGAGCAGGGTGCTCATGGTTTCCCGAATGATCCGTACCTGCGTCTCACGATGTTCTGGTGAGAAGCCCGCCAAGCGCTTGCCCATCGCGGCAATGCTCGGTTCGGTGAAGTAGTCATGCACCGTTCCGCATCCCGGCGCATGAAGGTCGGTGCTGCCAGAGTTGGTGCGGAAGCAGGGGATGTCGCCATGCATGAGCTGGCGCTTTTCAAACTCGATGATGGGCACCAGGTCAGGGCGCGTTTCCGCGGCGGCCCAGAGTTTGTCCAGCAATCGCTCCCGGTCGAGAGCGTTTCTCAGGTAATCCGGATGCGAGCTCTCCGTCAGAAACAGCGAATATCGGCGAGTCTGTCGGGGAAGGTGACGAATCTCGATGCCAGTTGCGGCGTCGAGCATTGCGCGAAAGACGTGTTGATTCTGGGCGATAATGTCATAGACCTCTTCAAAGCCCGAGATGACCTCTTCTATGTAATCCTCGGGACGAACCTCAGTACCATGGCAGAAGGGTCTGTTCTTAGCCTTGCCCAACGTCGCGGTACGCGCTTCGATGCGCATCACGTCCGTATAGCTGTCGACCATTGTCGGAACCGGCCGGGAGGTTTCCTGGGCGACTCCGCCGTTGATTGCGCTGAGATCCACCCCACCGGCCCTGCGATCGCCAAAAACACGGGCAGGAAGGATCCCGGTAGCCAGCACACCGCCGAAGAGGCGGCTCATCGCCTTCTGATGGGCCGTGTCTCCGTGGCCATACAGCGGCGGATGCTGAAAAATGGTCTCCATGTCGACGAGCATGGGACAGGCACCGGCCGCGATGACGTTCTCCATGTGGAAGTCGATGGCTCCCAGGTACAGGAGGTTCGCCAACGAGCCTCCTATCCTCCAGTAGAACGCACCGACGTCCTCGGGTGATTCACAGGGCCGGTACTCAATGAATTCGCACCAGCCGTACCCATCTCCCTCGACGACTGATATATTTCCGGAGCGGTGACGTGGCCCATAGTCGTTGACGGCCGCGCTAAGGGCACTGTAGAGCGCTTCCGTCGCGACCGATCGGGGCTTGTAGATCAAGCGCCCGCCGTCATCGAAGGTCAGCATGGCAACGGAGCGGCCCTGTTCATGGTTGTCGCCAAGATCCAGGTCGATGTCGACGAGTGAGCGAGCGTCGGGTCCGATGAGACCCTGTGCGCGCAATTCGGTGGCATCCGTCACCAGACGCGAGAGCACTTCGGATACGTGAACAACCCATCGTCGGGCGCACTCAACCATGGACCGACCGAGGACCGGGTACTCGGCAAACAGTCCAGCGAGGTAACCATCGTCGGCCAGGAGTCCCTGTGCATAGAAGCTGTAGCGATGTTCGGGGCTGTCGCCCCGCAGTTTCCCGTCAACACGGGCGACGTTGAGTTCCAGAATGAGAGTACGGGCAGAGATCTTGAGCAACCGATTCGCCAGCGCCGCAAGAAGTCGTTCCCGGAGTCGCTCCTCGAATCTCCAAAGAGAGGACTGCGAGTGACCCAGTCGATCACGCAGACGCTGTTCGTAATATGTCAGGAAGCTTCCCAGCAGCGCCTCGAAGGGGAGCCGGGGAAAATCGTAACCGTATAGCCTGGTCGAAAGCCCATAGTGGTCGGCTCCAGAACATCGCAGCACCTCGGTGAGCTCATTCGCCCAGTCTGTCGCCTCCGGCAGGGCTGAGAACGTTACTGCTCCGTCGAGCAGCGCACTGAAGGTCTCTTCAGTGATTCCGGAGAAATCCAAGCGATTGCGGAACATCGATCGAGATAGATAGGCAGAATCGCGCCACGCCCTCAGCTTCGCGGACGACTCTTCCGGAGTAGGCCTGCCCTGCGGAATGCGTTCATAACTGTAGGCGGCATTCTTGGCATTCCTCTGGATAGTTCCGCGGTCGCCGGTCATGCATCTCTCCCCGTAAGCCTCGGGCTTCCATCTGCGACAATTCTCATGCAGCACAGGACGGTGGGCTCAGACAAATCTCTGCCCACCGTCCGTGCTACACGAAGTGCGTGAGTTCAGCCCTTACTTCAGCAGCCGCACTCGGTGGTGAGGGTGCAGACCCAACCGCTGCTCAGCGGGGCGTGAGCGGACTGGTCCTCGCGGAGCTCCGCCAGGGACAGCTCACCGAAA
This sequence comes from Streptomyces violaceusniger Tu 4113, assembly GCF_000147815.2. Lineage (NCBI taxonomy): Bacteria > Bacillati > Actinomycetota > Actinomycetes > Kitasatosporales > Streptomycetaceae > Streptomyces > Streptomyces violaceusniger. The sequence continues at coordinate 8,828,110 of NC_015957.1, forward strand.
CCGGCGCCGGCCGGGCTGGTGGTGGACTCGGCTTCCTTCCAGTTCTTCGCCTCGGTGCTCATTACGTCCTCCGTAATTGTTGGCGTTGGCCGCCCAGGCACTCAAACTTTCGTTCGAGCCAGCGGCCTCGTTCCTAAGTCTGCGCACCCGCTTGTAGTCAGCAGGTAGCCGCTCGGTAGCACCCCTGATCGCCGCCGCGTACAGTCGGCTGGAGAACATGTCCGCAGTCGGCGCGACAGCCACGCGGAAGCTCGCGCACTGCCCTGGCACCCGCTACTCCGCCTTGACGGCGTCAAGTGAATTGATCTTCACAGCCAAGCGGGCCGGCCACTGAGCCGCCAGCATCCCCACCAGGATGGCGAGCCCGAGGAAAACACCCATCCGACCCCATGGCAGGACCAGTTCGTAAGTCGCCATTCGCTCGGTGATCAGCGATCCGGCCGCCCAGCTCAGGAAGATGCCGAGCGCGATCCCCAGCCCTCCACCAAAAACCGCGATGGCAACCGATTCCAGTTGGATCATGCGCCTGATGGCACTACGGTCCATGCCGATCGCCCCCAGAACCCCGATCTCCCTGGTCCGTTCGAACACCGACAGGGCCAGCGTGTTGATGACTCCGAACACCGCGACCACCACCGCTACGCCCAGCAACGCGTACAACATGGACAACAGCAGATTGGCCATGTTCGAGATTGACTTCGAAACATCTTCTTTGTCCTGTATGCGCAGAGCGGGGTTGTCACCGAGCGCATTCGTCATGGAATCCTTGACGGCATCGGAGGCGCCGTTCTTGGTCTTCATTAGGAGCAGCACGTCGCTGACCTGTCGCTGATGCGGAGCGAGTGTCGCGGTGTCGACCATGATCCCGCTCAGCAGGTTGTTGCCCTCGAAGAGACCGCTGACGGTCATCCTGCCCTTCTCACCATCCTCATAGGTGACGGTGAAAACAGAACCTGTGTGCCAGCCGAAGGCGTCGGCGGTCTTGTGGTCGACGACGACATGGTTCCCACCGAGTCTGCTGAAAGAGCCCTCGGAGAAGTCCAGTCGTGTCAGCGCATCCATCGTTCGGCCATCGACACCCGACAGGCTCCTGGACTTCCCCTCGATCCGGGCCGGGGAGTTGCGCACCGGGCTCATCCGCGTCACTTCCGGCGATCGATGCAGGGTCTTCTCCACCTGCAGTGAGAGCGGCGTCTTGGTGACCATGGAGACGACGTAGTCGGCGCGCAGGCCATCGGTGGCCATCTTGTCCAAGCCGCGTTGGAGGCCGACGGCGACCACCGTCATCCCTGTTGTCAAGGTGAGGCCGATCATCAGCGCTGCCCCCGTGGTGGCGGTTCGGCGGGGGTTGCGAACCGCGTTCTGCCGTGCGAGCTTGCCAGCGATGCCGAAGAGGCGCAGCGCGGGCGCCACGGCGGTGATCAGAGCACGCGAGAGTACCGGAGTCAGCACGATCACGCCGGCCAGTAGCAGAACCGCACCCAAGGCCAAGGGGGCGCTGGCCGGTTGGCTGCCGGACCGCGCGAAGAGCAACAGTGCGAGACCGCCCAAGGTCACCATTGCGCCGACGCTGTTGCGCAGCGCCAAGGAGCGACTGCCGGGCGTGGTGTGCACGCTTGCCATGGCCGCGACCGGCGGGACCTTGGCAGCACGGCGGCTGGGCAGCCAGGCCGCGACCACGGTGACGCCGACGCCGACGAGCAGCGAGGCGATGACCGCGGTAGGGGGGATCGTCAGTGGGCCACTTGGGATGAGCACACCACTGGAACGCATCAGAGGCTGGAGGAGGACACCGATCCCCACCCCCAGCACGAAGCCGACCGATGCCGCAACGGCGCCGACGACGGCCGCCTCCGCAAGGACGGATCGGATGACCTGATGACGACTCGCGCCGACCGCACGGAGCAGGGCGATTTCCTTGATCCGCTGTGAGACCAGCACGGTGAAGGTGTTGGCGATGGTGAAGCTGCCGACGAAAAGTGCGATGACGGCGAAGAAGAGCAATGCCGTCCGCATGCTCTCCATGTCCTTCTTCACCGACTCGGCCTGGTCATGGGCGAGTTTTTCGCCGGTGACGGCACGCGTGTGTGCGGGCAGGATGGACTCGATCTCCCGCTTGAGCGCGCTCTGGCTGGTGCCTGGATCGGCCTTGATATGGATCTCGCTGAACTCCCCCTGCCGGGTGAACAGCCTCTGCGAGGTGGAGGTGTCGAGGAGGACGAGCGTCCCGCCGGCGGCGACGGTGCCGTCGTCCGTGGTGAAGATGCCGACGACCATCTGATCCAGGACCGGGCCGTCGACGGACATCCGGACTTTGTCACCGATCTTGTAGTGCGCGCGCTCGGCGGTCCTGGCGTCGAGGGCTACCTCGTTGGCGGCCGTCGGAGGACGTCCGCGCTTCATCGGATAGCGGGCATCCTGCCCGTTCGCGCCCGGGTAGTAGTTGGCTCCCAACGTCGAAAAGCCGCGCCCGATGAGATCGCCGTTCTTGTCGGCCACCGCCGCCTCCCCGGTCACGGTACCGGTGACCGAGGCCACGTGCGGCAGCCCGGCGGCTGTGCCGAGGAGCCGCTGCGAAAGGTCGGGAGGGTCGCCGGGTTTTCCCTGGCCCGACTTCTTGTGCGGCTGGATGGCGACGTCTACATCGGAGAACCCCTTCTCAGAGCCTTTGCGGTACGCGTTGGAGATCGTCGAAGTGAAGATCAGCGTGCCGGAGGTGAAGGCCACACCGAGCATCACGGCAAGCACCGTCATCAGCAGGCGGCCCTTGTGGGAGAGCACATTGCGTAAAGCAGTGCGGAACATGGCGAGTCCTAGGTGAAAGCTTCGTCGTGAGGTGGGGGCAGAGGCCGGTCAGCTCGTCCTGCCCGCGGCATCGAACCGCTTCATACGATCAAGCACGGCTTCGGCAGTGGGCTGGTGCATCTCATCGGCTATGCGACCGTCCGCGAGGAAGATGACGCGAGACGCGTAGGAGGCGGCGACCGGATCGTGGGTGACCATGACGACGGTCTGTCCCAGATCTCGCACCGAGTTGCGGAGGAATCCCAGCACCTCTGCGCCGGCGCGGGAGTCGAGATTGCCCGTGGGTTCGTCGGCGAACACCACCTCAGGCCTGGCGGCCAGCGCCCGAGCGACGGCCACGCGCTGCTGCTGGCCGCCGGAGAGCTGACCGGGCCGGTGATGCAGCCGTCCGGACAGGCCGACCGATTCGATGACTGCCTCCATCCATCGCCGGTCAGGTGTACGACCGGCGATGTCCATCGGCAACGTGATGTTCTCCAACGCGTTCAACGTAGGCAGCAGGTTGAACGCCTGGAACACAAAGCCGACCTTGTCGCGGCGCAGGTGCGTGAGCTCCTTGTCGCCGAGCTTGGTCAGATCCGTGTCGCCGATGTAGGCCGAACCGTGCGTCACCGCGTCGAGGCCGGCCACGCAGTGCATCAGGGTCGACTTACCGGAGCCTGAAGGTCCCATGATCGCCGTGAACTCCGACTGGCGGAAGGCCACCGACACCGCGTCCAGGGCAACTACCTTCGTCTCGCCCTCGCCGTAAACCTTTGTCAGGTGCACTGCACGGGCAGCCTCGGCGGGGCCTCTGGCAGAGGCGGACGTCTCACGCGAATCATGTAAGTGGACCACAGGGGGGCACTCCCGTCGAATGCTGGCAAGTACAACAGGAATCCATAGTCCTGAGACCCCGGCGCCAGGCCGTCAGACTCTGCGCCACCTTTCCGTCACCCTGTGGTATTACCCGGCTCCCGCGCTTCATCCTGCGGTATGACCGAGCCACTCGAGAGCCCTCGTCAACACGAGCGATCGCAGCATGGACAAGGGTGACACCACGGTCGTCCTCAGCCTGGATCACAAGGGTCACGATCCATGAGGTGCGGTGGCTTCCGGCCCGGACGCCTCCCGCTGATGGGCGCATCCCTTCCAGTCGACCAGTGCCGAGCCCCAGGTGACACCTGCTCCTACCGCGGTCATGGCGACTCTGGTTCCCGGTACGAGACGGCCCTCCTGCCGGGCTTGGCTGAGCGCCAGTGGAATCGACGAGGAGGAGGTGTTGCCGACGTGGCCGACGGTCAGCACAACACGCTCGGGCGGTAGATCCGGCTCGTGCACCACGGACCGAATGATCCGGGCGTTCGCCTGGTGCGGCACGAACAGATCCACGTCCGCGAGATCGAGACCGCGTGCGGTACAAACGTCACGCGTTCCGTTGGCCACGGTGTCGGTCGCATTGACGTAGACCTCGGCGCCGTCCATCCGGATCACGCGGTCGGTCGGATCGACGTACAGGATGTCTCCGAGGCCGCCGTTCGACCCAAGCCGTATCACGGGAGCGCACTTCCTGCGGTCGCAAGCCGAGGAACCCGTCACGACAACGGCTCCCGCGGCATCGCCGAATAGCGGTGCCGTCGCACGGTCCGTCATGTCCGAGATCCGTGAGACCGCCTCCGCGGCACAGACCAGCACACAGCTCTGGCGGCCGGACTCCACCGCGGCGAAAGCGTAGTCCAGGGCATAGACGAAGCCAGCACACGCAGCATTCCGCTCCGACCTGTTTGGTCCCCAGGCCCGCTGCCAGTTGCGAGGCCGGCGACGGTGACGGACGGTCGGCTGTGATCGTCGCGGCGATGACGAGATCGACGTCCCGCCCGCTCCTCCCGGCATCGTCCAGCGCGTCGCCGCCGCCCAAGCAGGTGAGTGGGCACTCTTCGAGGGAGACTAGGTGACTGGTGCTGGTCGTGTGGGCTCGCATTGGCGGTCGTGATGGTCCTACGCCCGGCTCAGCCGCCCGAGGTGTCCAGCTCCGCGTCCGCGCCGATCCCCGCGCAGTCGTACGGGTCGTCCAGCCAGCCGTCGGGCAGCACCACGCGGTTGCGGCCCGAGGTGCGGCCGCGCGGGCCGTCGGCGCCGGGGGGCCACTCCTGGTCCAGGTCCAGCTCGGCCAGCAGGGCGTCCAGCTCGGCGAGGGACGAGGTGATCGCCAGCCGCTTGCGCATCTCCGAGCCGACCGAGAAGCCCTTGGTGTACCAGGCGACGTGCTTACGGAAGTCGATCACGCCGCGCTCCTCGTCCTCCAGCCACTCGGCGAGCAGCTCGGCGTGGCGGCGCATCACGGCCGCGACCTCCTTGAGCGTCGGCCGCGGGTAGCCGGGCGCCTCGGAGCCGGACACCGGCACCTCGGAGCCGTCCACCGGCGCCTCCTGGCCGGGCTCGAACGCGGCCACCAGGTCGCCGAAGAGCCAGGGCCGCCCGAGGCAGCCGCGCCCCACGACCACGCCGTCACAGCCCGTCTCACGCATCATCCGGACCGCGTCGTCGGCGGACCAGATGTCGCCGTTGCCCAGTACCGGGATCTCCGGGACGGCCTCCTTCAGGCGGGCGATGGCCTCCCAGTCGGCGGTGCCGCCGTAGTGCTGCGCCGCGGTGCGGCCGTGCAGGGCGATCGCGGTCACGCCCTCCTCGACCGCGATCCGGCCCGCGTCGAGGAAGGTGATGTGGTCGTCGTCGATGCCCTTGCGCATCTTCATGGTGACCGGCAGCGGGCCCGCCGCGGTCACGGCCTCGCGCAGGATCGAGCGCAGCAGATGCCGCTTGTACGGAAGCGCCGAGCCGCCGCCCTTACGGGTCACCTTGGGCACCGGGCAGCCGAAGTTGAGGTCGATATGGTCGGCGAGGTTCTCGTCCACGATCATCTGGACGGCCTTGCCGACGGTCATCGGGTCCACCCCGTAGAGCTGGATGGAGCGCGGCTTCTCGCTGCCGTCGAAGTGGATCAGCCGCATCGTCTTGGCGTCCCGCTCCACCAGCGCCCGGGTGGTGATCATCTCGCTGACGAACAACCCTTTACCGCCCGAGAACTCCCGGCACAGGGTGCGGAACGGAGCGTTGGTGATCCCGGCCATCGGTGCGAGAACGACCGGCGGCTGGACCATATGCGGTCCGATCCGCAGCCGCGTCCGCGGCTGATGCGGAGTCTGCGGCGGCTGCGGCGTCTGCGTCATGGGGTCAGCTTCCTTGTGCGTACTACGGTGGAGAGAACGGGCCGATCTCTTATTGTCCCGCACCCGCCAGAGGGACCGACAGGGCGGTGATGACCGCCGCACCGACAGTATCGATGTAGCGTTCAACCATGCGTGAGCTCAGCCATCGGCGGCGCATGCTCGTGCTGGCGATTTGCTGCATGAGCCTGCTGCTCGTCAGCCTCGACAACACCGTCCTCAACGTCGCCCTGCCCTCGATCCGAAGCGATCTGCACGCCTCCGTCTCCGGGATGCAGTGGACGATCGACGCGTACACCCTGGTCCTCGCCGCGCTTTTGATGCTCTCGGGGTCGACGGCCGACCGGGTGGGACGCAAGCGCACCTTCCAGACCGGGCTGGTGATCTTCACCCTCGGGTCGGGGCTGTGCAGCCTGGCGCCCAACCTCGAGACGCTGGTCATCTTCCGCATGGTGCAGGCGATCGGCGGTTCGATGCTGAACCCCGTCGCCATGTCGATCATCACCAATGTCTTCACCGAACCCAAGGAGCGGGCCCGCGCCATCGGCGTCTGGGGCGGGGTCGTCGGCATCAGCATGGCGGCCGGGCCGATCGTGGGCGGCGTGCTGGTGGAGTCCGTCGGCTGGCGTTCGATCTTCTGGATAAACCTTCCGGTCGGGGTGGCGGCGCTGCTCCTCACCGCCCGCTACGTACCGGAGTCGCGTGCCCCCAAGCCGCGCCGGGCCGACCCCGTCGGCCAGTTGCTCGTCGTCGCGGTGCTGGGCACCCTCACGTACGCGATCATCGAGGCGCCGGACCGCGGCTGGGACTCGCCGCTGATCGTGACCTTCGCGGCCATCGCCGCCGTGGGGCTCATCGCGCTGATCCGCTACGAGCTGCGGCGTGAGGAACCGCTGATCGATCTGCGGTTCTTCCACAGCGCGCCGTTCAGCGGGGCGACGGTCGTCGCGGTGTGCGCCTTCGCGGCGCTCAGCGGCTATCTCTTCATGAACACGCTCTATCTGCAGGACGTACGAGGGCTCGACGCGCTGCACGCCGGGCTGTGGATGCTGCCCATGGCGTTCATGTGCTTCGTCTGCGCGCCGCTGTCCGGACGCCTGGTGGGCGCCCGCGGGCCCCGGCCGTCGATGCTGGTGGCCGGGGTGGCCATAACGGCCAGCGGGGTGATGTTCGCCGTTTTCGACGTCCAGACGACCGACATCGGGCTGCTGCTCGGCTATGCGATGTTCGGCCTCGGCTTCGGCATGGTCAACGCGCCCATCACCAACACGGCGGTCTCCGGTATGCCCCGCTCCCAGGCCGGAGTCGCCGCGGCCGTCGCCTCCACGAGCCGCCAGGTGGGCCAGTCGCTCGGTGTCGCGGTCATCGGCGCGGTGCTGGCGGCGGGCGCCGCCTCGGCGGCGGCGGGCCGGATGGGGCACGCCGCCTCGCCCGCGGCCGCTGCCGCGTTCGTGGACGCCGCCCGTCCGGCCTGGTGGATCATCGCCGGATGCGGTGCCGTCATCCTGCTGCTGGGGATGGTGACCACGGGCCGCTGGGCCGAGAAGACGACCCGGCGCACGGCCTCCCTGCTTGAGGAGAGCGCGCCTACGGGACGGGCATCGGCGAGCGCGAAGGCGTAGTTGGCGCGAGGGGGGCGGGCGTCCGGCGCACGGTGCCGCCTGCGGCGGGCTGTTCCCCTCCCCGCCCCTTCCCGCGGCAGCGATATGCGGCTCCGCCGCGTGGTGGGGCCCCGCCCCAGCCCCCGGGCCGGACGACCCGGAGGGGGTCCAGGGGCGCAGCCCCTGGTTACGGGAAGGGGCAGGAGGGGAAAGATCCGCCGCACGGCGGGCCCGGGGCCCGGCGAGTCAGACCGCCGCCGGGGCGGCCTCGGCCGTCGCGGCCTCCGCCGCGAGCGCCAGCGCGTGCAGCCGCTCCAGGCGCTCATGCGTCTCCGTGTCCGCCGGGGTGTAGGTGAGCAGCTTGGGGCCCTGCCTCGGGCCGGTCCACAGGCTGGTGGAGGCCATCCGGAGGATGCCCACCTGCGACTGGCGGTAGACCTTGATCTTGTCGCCGGGCCGGAGCACCTCATGCCGCGCCCAGATCTCCCGGAACTCCGCCGAGGCGTCCTCCAGCCGCTTCACCATCGCCTTCCAGGCGGGCTCGGCGACATGCTCGGCCATGACGGCACGGAACTTGGCCGCCATGAGCCGGATCGTCTCGTCCCGGTCCACCAGGCTGGAGCGCCACTCGTCATGGGTGAAGGCCAGCCACAGGCAATTGCGGTCCTCCGGCGGCACCTTGTCGAGGTCGCACATCATCAGCCGGTAGGTGCGGTTGTAGGCGAGCAGGTCGAAGCGGCTGTTCTGGACGCAGGCGGGGAACGGCTCGAGCTGCTCCAGCATGCGCCGCAGCGACTGCGGAACGCCCGTGCACTCGCTCGCCGGGCTCGGGTCGACGGTCCCGGCGAGCGCGAAGAGATGGGCCCGCTCGCTGCGGTCCAGGATCAGCGCGCGGGCGATGGCGTCGAGGACCTGCGCCGAGACATGGATGTCGCGGCCCTGCTCCAGCCACGTGTACCAGGTCACGCCGACGGTCGAGAGCTGCGCGACCTCCTCGCGGCGCAGTCCGGGGGTGCGCCGGCGGCGGCCCCGGGGCAGCCCCACCTGCTCAGGGGTGATCCGCTCCCGCCGGCTCCGCAGAAACGCGGCCAGCTCTCCCCTTCTTGGGTCGCTCGCCTCCAAGCGCTTTGATCCGGTGTCGACACTCCTCGTCGACGGTCGCTCGTTCCTCGCTCCCTGCTCCTCGTCGCTTTCGACACCGGCGCGCCCTACGGCTCGCTCCCGGCGCCGTATCTCGGCCCCCGCACTCCTGCTCCCGGCCGTGGCACCCGTCGTGGCACCGGCCATGGCTTCCTGCACCATCGTGGTCATGGCTCCAGGGTGCCTGAAGGGCTCAGCCGGTTGCCAGGTACTTCTTGTACCAGGATAAAGACACTCTGGTACCAGCCTGAGCGACCACGGATCTTTGTAAGCGTGACCGAAACGCAGATCTCCACGATACGAACGAGAACCCCCGCCCCGGACGCAGCGAAGACGACCGGCACGAAGACCAGCGGCGGGAAGAGCACCGGCGGAAAGGCCGCCGGGCGGACCCACACCTCCTCCGGCCCCGCGCTGAGCCCCCTCGGGCTGTTCACCGTGCTGCTGGGCGCGGCGCTGCCGCTGATCGACTTCTTCATCGTCAACGTGGCCCTGCCCACCATGGACCACGATCTCCACGCCGGTCCGGCCGTACTGGAACTCGTCGTCGCCGGATACGGCGTGGCCTACGCGGTGCTGCTGGTCCTCGGCGGCCGGCTGGGCGACACCTTCGGACGGCGCAGGCTCTTCCTCGCCGGGATGGCGGCCTTCGGGCTGACCTCGCTGGCCTGCGGGCTCGCGCCGGACGCCTGGAGCCTGGTGGGCGCCCGGGTGGCGCAGGGCGCCTCGGCCGCGCTGATGCTGCCCCAGGTGCTGGCCACGATCCACTCCTCGACCAGCGGTACGCGCCGCGCCCGCGCGCTCAGCATGTACGGCGCGACGGCCGGTCTGTCCATGGTGGCGGGCCAGATCCTGGGCGGTGTGCTGGTGGCCGCGGACATCGCGGGCACCGGGTGGCGCGCGGTCTTCCTGGTCAATGTGCCGGTCGCGGTGATCGGCCTGATCCTCGCGGTCCGTACGGTCCCCGAGACCCGCTCGGAGCGGCCCGCGCCGGTGGACGTGCCGGGCACCGTACTGCTGGCGCTGTCGCTGATCACGCTGATGGTGCCGCTGACCGAGGGCCGGGCGGCGGGCTGGCCGCTGTGGACCTGGCTGACGCTGGGCGCGTTCCCGCTGGTGGCCGCCGCGTTCTACGTCGTGGAGCGGCGCGCCGACCGGACCGGCCGGACGCCGCTGCTGCCGCCGAGCCTGTTCGCGCTGAACGGGCTGCGGCGCGGGCTGCCGATGGTGGTGCCGTTCTCGATCGGCTTCGGTGGCTTCATGTTCGTCATCGCGGTCGCCCTGCAGCAGGGGCTGCGGTACGGGCCGGTCGAGGCCGGGCTGGCGCTGGCGCCGATGGCCACGACGTTCTTCGTGGCCTCGCTGATGGGTCCGCGCCTGGTGGGCCGGTACGGCAGCCGTGTGGTGACCGCGGGCGGGCTGCTCCAGGCCGTGGGCATCGCGGTGCTGATGCTGGCCGTATGGCGCGACTGGCAGGGTCTGTCGCTGGCCGGGCTGCTGCCGGGGGTCGCGCTGGCCGGGCTCGGGCAGGGGCTGCAGCTTCCGGTGCTGATCCGGATCGTGCTGGCCGATGTGCCGAACGATCGGGCCGGGGTGGGGAGTGGCGTGATGGTCACCACCCAGCAGTCCGCGCTGGCGCTGGGCGTGGCGACGCTCGGCACTCTCTTCCTGTCCCTGGAGCCGTCGATGGGCATGGGTGACGCGCTGGTCATCACGCTCGCGGCCCAACTGGCGGCGATCGCGCTGACCCTGCTGCTGAGCCTGCGCCTGCCGCGCGCGGTGACGTAGAGGGGTGATGACTGGTAGGCGATGACAGATATTGAAATCTGTCATCGCACATGCCACGCTTTCCTTGGGAACGCCCCCACCTCGGCCCCCACCTCGCCATCCCAAGGAGCACCCCCGTGCAGAACCGTCAGCTCGGCACCGCCGGCCCCCAGGTCTCCGCGATCGGCCTCGGCTGTATGGGCATGTCCCCCATGTACGGCGCCAACGTCGACCGCGCCGAGTCCATCGCCACCCTCCACGCCGCGCTCGACGCCGGGATCACCCTGCTCGACACCGGCGACTTCTACGCCATGGGCCATAACGAACTGCTCATCAACGAGGCCCTGCACACCGCCCCCGCCGCCCACCGCGAACGAGCCCTGACCAGCGTGAAGTTCGGCGCCCTGCGCGGCCCGGACGGCGCCTGGCTCGGCCATGACGGCCGTCCCGCCGCGGTCAAGAACTTCCTCGCGTACTCGCTCCAGCGGCTGGGCACCGACCACATCGACATCTACCGGATCGCCCGCCTCGACCCGGCCGTCCCGATCGAGGAGACGGTCGGGGCCATCGCCGAGGCCGTACAGGCGGGCTACGTACGGCACATCGGCCTCTCGGAGGTGGGCCCCGAGACCATCCGGCGGGCCGCCGCCGTCGCCCCGATCTCGGATCTGCAGATCGAGTACTCGCTGCTCGACCGCGGCATCGAGGACGAGATCCTGCCCGTCTGCCGTGAGCTGGGCATCGGGATCACTCCGTACGGGGTGCTCTCGCGCGGCCTGATCAGCGGCCACTGGAGCCGGGAGCGCACCACGGACGCACAGGACTTCCGCAGCGTGGCCCCGCGGTTCCGGGCCGAGAACCTCGACCGCAACCTCGACCTCGTGGAGGCCCTCCGCAAGATCGCCGACGGTAAGGGCGTCAGCGTCGCCCAGATCGCCATCGCCTGGGTGCTGGCGCAGGGCATCCGGCACGCCACCGCCATCGTCCCGCTCATCGGGTCCCGCCGCCGCGACCAGCTCACCGAGACCCTGGGGGCGCTTGACGTTACGCTCGACGCCGACGATATGGCCGCCATCGAGGAGGCCGTCCCGGCGAACGCCGCCGCGGGCACCCGCTACCCGGAGGCCCAGATGGCCACCCTCGACAGCGAGAAGAAGTAAGGGACCCGATGCCGCCGCCCGAGACCCCCCTGACGCCCGCCCGCATCCTCGAAGCCACCGAGGACGTGCTGCGCCGCTACGGCCCCGCGAAGGCCACGGTGGTGGACGTGGCCCGGGCGCTGGGGGTCAGCCACGGCAGCGTCTACCGCCACTTCCGCTCGAAGACGGCACTGCGCGAGGCGGTCACCGATCGATGGCTCGACCAGGAGCACGACAGCCTGTCCCGCATAGCCCACGCCAAGGCCCCCGCGGCCGAGCGGCTGGAGGGCTGGCTGCGCACCCTGTTCGCCGCCAAGCGCCGTAAGGCGGGCGCCGATCCGGAGCTCTTCGCCACGTACGTGGCGCTGGCCTCCGAGAACAGCGAGACCGTCGCACGCCATGTCGGGACGATGCTCGACCATCTCACCACGATCGTCGAAAGCGGCATCGCCGGCGGGGAGTTCACCATGCGGGACGCCCGCGCCACGGCCCGTGCGCTATGGGACGCGACGGCTCAATTCCACGACCCCGTCTACGCGCCACGGTGGTCGGACCCGGACATGGACCTGGCCTTCGCGGCCGTCTGCGAACTCCTCCTGGACGGCCTGCGAGCCCACTAAGCGCTCCGCTGGAAGTGCCGCGATGCCTCGTCGGCCATCTGCGACGCCGTGGTGGCTGGTCGCGCAGTTCCCCGCGCCCCTACGGGGCGCTGCCGAACCGTAGCGGACTTCCTCCGACCCGCTGAGACCCGAGGCCCGCCCGGGGGTTGGGGCCGTCGCCGGGATCCCGAGGGCCTCGGGATCCCGGCGAGGGGCCCTGCCGAGGAGCCTGGTGAGGGGCTCTGGTGGCGAGCCCTGACGAGGCATCTCGGCCGGGGTCCCTCAGCCCACGCCCAGGAACCGCAGCACCGCCAGCACCCGGCGGTGGTCCGCGTCGGCGACCGGCAGGTCCAGCTTCACGAAGATGGAGTTGATGTGCTTGGCCACCGCGCTCTCGCTGATCACCAGCGCCCCGGCGATCCCCGCGTTCGACCGCCCGCCCGCCATCAGCTCCAGCACCTCCCGCTCCCGCCGCGTCAGCCGGTCCAGCGGGTCGCTGTGGCGGCGGACGAGGAGCTGGGAGACGACCTGCGGGTCCAGCACGGTGCCACCGCCCGCCACCCGCCGCACCGCGTCGATGAACTCCTCCACGTCCGCGACGCGTTGCTTCAGCAGGTAGCCGATCCCGCTCGTGTGCGCGGTGAGCAGATCGGCCGCGTAGCGCTCCTCCACGTACTGCGAGAGCAGCAGCACCGCCGTGTCCGGCCACTGCCGCCGGATCAGCAGGGCCGCCCGGACGCCCTCGTCCGTGAAGCCCGGCGGCATCCGCACGTCCACCACGGCGATGTCCGGACGGTGCTCCTCCACCGCCGTCAGCAGGCCCTCCGCGTCCGCCGCCTCCGCGGTCACCTCGAAGCCCGCCATCTGCAACACCTTGACCAGGCCGATCCGCAGCAGAACCGAGTCCTCGGCGATCACAGCACGCACGGCAGCTCCACGGTGATGACGGTCGGGCCCCCGCGGGGGCTGCTGATCGCGAAGCTGCCGTCCACCGAGCCCGCCCGCTTGGCGAGCCCGGTGAGACCGCTGCCCCGGGCGGCGTCGGCCCCGCCCTCCCCGTCGTCGGCGATGACGACCCGGAGCGTGTCCCCGGTGCGGACGACCGTGACGTCGGCCCGCTCCGCCCGGGCGTGCTTGGCGACGTTGGTGAGGGCCTCGGATACGACGAAGTACGCGACGGCCTCGACGGTCGGGGAGGCTCGCTCCGGCACGTGGACATGCAGCCGAACCGGCAGCGGGGCGCGCGCCGCGATACCGGAGAGGGCGGCATCCAGGCCGAGTTCGTCGAGAACGGCCGGGTGCAGCCCGCGCACCAGACTGCTCAGCTCCTCGATGGCGCCCTTGGCCTCCCGGTGCGCCTCCTCGATGACCTGCCGCGCCTCGTCCGGCAGATCCTTGAGAGTGGCCTTCGCCAGGCCCAGGTTGACCGCCATGGACACCAGTCGCTGCTGTGCGCCGTCGTGCAGATCGCGTTCGATACGGCGGCGTTCGGCGTCCGCCACGTCGATCGCCCCCGCACGGCTCTCGGTCAGGTCCTCGACCCGCCGTTCCAGCTTCTTGGCCGGGTCGGGACCCAGCAGTGCGGTGGCGGCGCGCAGGTCGAGCCGTGCGAGGGCGCCGGTGAGCCAGTACGCGAGGGCCAGCAGGGCGATGCCGCCCGCGGTGAGATACGCGGCGGCCATGGCGTCGGGCAGGAACTTCAGCCGCCCGGCCTGCTGCCTCCAGAGGAACACGGTCGCGGCCGCCACGCCCACGAGGGCGAAGCTCCAGGCGAGTACCCCGCCGCCCGCGATGGCCGGTGCGACCAGCAGGTTGTATCGCACCTGCCGCCCCCAGCGCGTCGGCCCGGGGATGTCGATGGCAAGCAGGGACGTGAAGCGGCGCCGCTGCACGCGGGTGAACCCGGGGGTGAGAGCGGCCAGGGCACCGAGCGGAAGCGCGACGGCGAGCAGAACGGCGGGCAGAGACGACAGATCGCCGTCCGCCAGCCAGGGCACCCCCATCACCAGCAGGGCCAAGAGCTGCACGGATATGCCGACGAGCCCGAATACCGCGTCGCGCCGCAGCCGGGCGAACGCCCGCCGTGGCGCGGTGGGGAGTCTCATGCGCCGACCTTATTCCGGGCGCCCCGGGCCGGTCGTTCACGCTCGTACCCGGATCGGGGGTGCAACTGGTGCCACCCCAAGTCGGCAACTGGTGTGACCGACACCGGAGGCGGCGGTGACAAGGCTGAGGGCATGCCCGGCAACGAGCGGGCCCGGAAGGAGATCCGCCCATGACCGCTCAGTACGCCCCCACTCCCGCCACCGTCCCGGCCACCGCCCCCGCCACCGTCCCGGCCACCGACGCGCGGGCCGCGCGGAAGGCACGGAAGGCGCGGTGTGCGCTTCTGCGGCGGCGCATACGGCCGGAGTCGGTGCTGCTGGCCTCGGGGGCGGCGCTGGTCCCCTGGCTGTACGTACTGGCCCGGACGGTGCCGTCCACGGCCCAGGTCGGCCACTGGAACACCGTCTGGGTGGGCCTGGACGCCCTCGAGGCGCTCGGGCTGCTCTCCACCGCCGCGCTGCGCAGACGCGGCGACGACCGCCATCGCCTGACCGCGGCGGCGACGGGAGCGCTGCTCGTGGTGGACGCGTGGTTCGACACGGTGACCGCCGCGCCGGGCGGGGAACTGGCGGTGGCGGTCGCGATGGCGGCCTGCGCGGAGCTGCCGCTGGCGGCGCTGTGCACGGCGCTGGCGCTCGGCCGCCGGGGGCGACGGACCGCGACCGGCACCGCCGCGACACCGGGGACGCCTGAGCCGCTTGGGACACCCGAGCCGCTTGGGACGCCTGAGCCGCTTGGGACACCTGGGCCGCCCGGGCCGCCTGGGCCACTTGGGACGCCGGTCAGCCCTGGACCGCCGACCACCCCTGGACCGCCGACCACCCCTGGACCGCCCGTCACCCCTGCGAGGCGGCCCACCACAGAATGAGCGCCGCCGCCGCGAAACAGGCCAGCATGATCAGGAGGACCTGCCGCCGCGCCGCCGCGTCGGCGGTCATCCGCGGGGAGCCGAGGGCTCCGTGCGCCTGGGCGAGGTGGTCGAGTCCCTTGTGGCGGGCGCCACCGGAGGTGATCCGCTCCTGCCAGTCGCAGTGCCGGCAGCCGAGCAGCCGCCGCTGCCCCGGACCGTAGCCGTAGCTCACCTCGAAGACCGTGCCGTCCTCGCGAGTGGCGGTGATGCGATGTGTCACGCCTCGCACGATTGGTGAACCCCCCGTTCTGCCGAGCCGACGGGCCCCGGTGCCACGGACATCGCGTCCGCGGCGCCGGAGCCCGTCGTCGGGTATGTGTCCGGTGCCCGTGGTCCGGGCGCGATGGCCCGGGCCAGGTCAGCAGCCGATCAGACGGCCGCCCAGGTAGGACTGGATCTGGTCGAGGGAGACCCGCTCCTGCTTCATCGTGTCGCGCTCACGCACGGTCACGGCGTTGTCGTCGAGGGTGTCGAAGTCCACGGTGACGCAGAAGGGCGTGCCGATCTCGTCCTGGCGACGGTAGCGGCGGCCGATCGCGCCCGCGTCGTCGAACTCGATGTTCCAGTGCTTGCGCAGGTCCGCCGCGAGCCCCTTGGCCTTCGGCGAGAGCTGCGGGTTGCGGGACAGGGGCAGCACCGCGACCTTGACCGGCGCCAGGCGCGGGTCGAGCCGCATCACGGTGCGCTTCTCCATCTTGCCCTTGGCGTTGGGCGCCTCGTCCTCGACGTACGCGTCGAGCATGAAGGCCAGCATCGCGCGGCCCACGCCCGCCGCCGGCTCGATGACGTAGGGGGTCCAGCGCTCGCCGGCCTCCTGGTCGAAGTACGACAGGTCCTGGCCGGACGCCGCCGAATGCGCCTTCAGGTCGAAGTCGGTGCGGTTGGCCAGGCCCTCCAGCTCGCCCCACTCCGAGCCGCCGAAGCTGAAGCGGTACTCGATGTCAGCGGTGCGCTTGGAGTAGTGGGAGAGCTTCTCCTTCGGGTGCTCGTACCACCGGATGTTCGCCTCCTGGAGACCGAGGTCCCGGTACCAGTTCCAGCGCTGCTCCATCCAGTACTCGTGCCACGTCTCGTCCTCGCCCGGCTTGACGAAGAACTCCATCTCCATCTGCTCGAATTCACGCGTGCGGAAGATGAAGTTTCCCGGCGTGATCTCGTTGCGGAACGACTTGCCGACCTGCGCGATACCGAACGGCGGCTTCCGGCGCGAGGTCTGCTGGACGGCGAGGAAGTTGGTGAAGATGCCCTGGGCGGTCTCGGGGCGCAGATACGCGATCGAGCCGGAGTCCTGGGTCGGGCCGAGGTGGGTGGCGAGCAGCCCGGAGAACTGCTTGGGCTCGGTGAAGCTGCCCTTGTTGCCGCAGTGCGGGCAGTTGACGTCGGCCAGGCCGTTCTCGGGGAGCCGGCCGTGCTTGGCCTCGTACGCCTCCTCCAGGTGGTCCGCGCGGAACCGCTTGTGACAGGAGGTGCACTCGGTGAGCGGGTCCGTGAAGGTGGCGACGTGGCCGGACGCCTCCCACACCTCACGGGCCAGGATCACGGACGAGTCGAGTCCGACGACGTCGTCACGAGAGGTGACCATCGAACGCCACCACTGCCGCTTGATGTTCTCCTTCAGCTCCACACCGAGCGGTCCGTAGTCCCAGGCGGCTCGCTGGCCGCCGTAGATCTCGCTGCACGGGTAGACGAAGCCACGGCGCTTGCTGAGGCTGACGATGGTGTCGATCTTGTCGGCGGCCACGGTGCTCTCTTCATTGATGACGACATTGACGACGAAGCGAATGCTTCAGGTTACCGGCGGCGGCACCCCCCGGATCAAATCGGTAGTCGAAGCGATCAACAAGAGGACAGTTGTTGACAATCGTTTCCATCTTTGTTGAAAATGAGAGTCATGAACATACGCCGCCTCAGGCCCACGACCGCCCTCGTCGGAGCCGCCGCACTCGGTCTGACCACCCTCACAGCCTGCTCCTCCGACGTCGGCGACGGAAGGACGGACGGCAAGCTGGACGTGGTGGCGTCGTTCTATCCCCTGCAGTTCCTCGCCCAGCGGATCGGCGGGAACGCCATCCATGTGTCCTCCCTGACCAAGCCCGGCGTCGAACCGCACGATCTGGAGATCAGCCCCCGGCAGACCGCCGATCTCAGCAAGGCGGGCCTGGTGGTCTACCTCAAGGGGCTCCAGCCCTCGGTCGACCGGGCCATCGGACAGGCCGAGCCGAAGCACGTCGCCGACGCCGCCTCGTACACCACGCTGGAGGACCACGGCACCGAGGTCGAGGGCGACCACGGGGGCGCGGACGCGGGCGGTCACGGGGGCGAAGGCGGTCACGGGGGCGAGGGCGAGAAAGGGCACGAGGGCCACGCCCACTCCGGCGACGCCGCCGCCGACCCCCACATCTGGCTGGACCCGGTGCGCTACGCCCAGGTCGCCAAGGGCGTCGGCAAGGCGCTGGAGAAGGCCGACCCCGATCACGCCACGACGTACAAGAAGAACACCACCGCCCTGGTCAAGGAGCTGACCACGCTTGATCAGGACTTCCGGAGCGGTTTGAAGGACCGTTCTTCGGACACCTTCATCACAACCCACGCCGCCTTCGGCTATCTCGCCGAGCGCTACGGCCTGCGGCAGGAGGCGATCTCCGGCCTCGACCCCGAATCCGAGCCCAGCCCGGCCCGGATCAAGGGGCTGCACAGCGTCGCCAAGAAGGACAAGGTCAACACCGTCTTCTTCGAGACCCTCGTGAGCGACCGGACGGCGAAGACGCTGGCGGGCGACCTCCATCTGCGGACCGATGTGCTCGATCCCATCGAGGGCATCGGCGACAAGTCCAAGGGCGACGACTACATCCAGGTCATGCGATCCAACCTGAAGGCCCTGCAGAAGGCGCTGGGCACCAAGTGACGGACCACCCCACGGAGGTCGAGGAAACGATGGCGACCGAGGAACCCATGGAAACCGAGGAGCCGGACATAGCCCCGACCGCGCCCCCGCATCCGGGACCGGCCACGGACGCACCCACGCATCCGGCACCGGCCACTCATCCGGCCCCGACCGTGGACCCGGCCGCCGACCCCATATCCCTGCGCGGCGCCACCGCCACCCTCGGTGGCCGCCCCGTGCTGCGCGGCATCGATCTGACCGTCCGCCGCGGCGAGGTCGTGGCGCTGCTCGGCGCCAACGGCTCGGGCAAGTCCACCGCCGTACGGTCCATCGTCGGCCAGGTGCCGCTCAGCGGCGGTGAGCTGGCCCTCTTCGGCACCCCCCGCCGCCGTTTCCGCGACTGGGCCCGGATCGGTTACGTACCGCAGCGCACCACCGCCGCCAGCGGCGTCCCCGCCACCGTGCGCGAGGTCGTCTCGGCGGGCCGGCTGGCCCGCCGCCGGTTCGGCCCGCCGCGCAAGGCGGACCGGGCGGCCGTTCAGCGGGCCCTGGAGCTCGTCGGCATGGCCGACCGCGCCCGGGACCCGGTGAGCGCCCTCTCCGGCGGTCAGCACCAGCGCGTGCTGATCGCCCGCGCGCTCGCGGGCGAACCGGAACTGCTGATCATGGACGAGCCGATGGCCGGGGTCGACCTCGCCAGCCAGGAGATCCTTGCGGGCACCCTCCGCGAGCAGGTCGCCACCGGTGCCACGGTCCTCCTCGTCCTCCATGAGCTCGGCCCGCTGGAGCCGCTGATCGACCGCGCGGTGGTGCTCCGCGACGGCTGCGTGGTCCACGACGGACCGCCGCCCAAGGCCGTGGGCCAGCACGCGCTGCCCGGCCACGATCACGTCCATCCCCATGCGGCGTCCGACGCCGAACCGATCCGGACAGGGTTGCTGACCTGAGATGCTCGAGATCCTCGACTACGCCTTCATGCAGCGGGCCCTGCTCGCCGCCGTCCTGGTGGGCATCACCGCGCCCGCCGTCGGCATCTACCTCGTCCAGCGCCGCCAGGCGATCATGGGCGACGGGATCGGCCATGTCGCCCTTACCGGCGTCGCCCTCGGCTTCCTGACCGGCGCCAACCCCGTGTGGACCGCCGTCGCCGTCTCCGCCCTCGGCGCGATCGCCATGGAGCTGATCCGCTGGTATGGCAAGACCCGTGGCGATCTCGCGCTCGCGATGCTCTTCTACGGCGGGATGGCGGGCGGTGTGCTGCTGATCAACCTCTCGCCGACCGGCTCCAACGCCAACCTCACCACCTATCTCTTCGGCTCGATCACCACGGTCTCCCCCGAGGACGTCGTCGCGATCTCCCTCCTCGCCGCCTTCGTCGTAGTGATCACTCTGGGGCTGCGCCGCCAGTTGTTCGCGGTGTGCCAGGACGAGGAGTTCGCCCGGGTGACCGGCCTCCCGGTGCGCACGCTCAACCTGCTGCTGGCCATCACCGCGGCCGTCACGGTCACCGTCGCCATGCGCGTCGTGGGCCTGCTCCTGGTCAGCGCCCTGATGGTGGTCCCGGTCGCCGCCGCCCAGCAGGCCACCCGGGGCTTCGCGATGACGCTCGCGCTGGCGATCACCATCGGCGTCGTGGTGACCCTGTCCGGCACGGTCTTCTCCTTCTACAAGAACGTCCCGCCCGGCGCGAGCATCGTCGTCCTCGCCATCGGCGTCTTCGCCGTGATCACGGCCCTGGCCGCGCCCCTGGCGAAAAGACGCGCTCAACGGGTGGCCGAGGCCGAGGAACGGTGCACGGTGAGGGACGATGTACTCGTATAGTCCACGTACTCGCACGGTCCACCGCTCGGTCCACCGCTCGGTCCGTCCCTCAGTCTGTCGCTCTCGTCCGTCCCCCGAGCGATAACTGGCACAATGGCCGGGCAGAAGACGCAGTGGGCGCGGAGAGTAGCCGCGAGAGCGACGGAGCATGTGAGGTTGAGGAGGCAGCCGTGGTAACCGCGGGTCCCCCAGTACGCGGCCGGTCCACCAGGCAGCGCGCCGCGGTGGCGGCAGCACTGGACGAGGTGGACGAGTTCCGCAGTGCGCAGGAGCTCCACGACATGCTCAAGCACCGGGGCGACTCGGTGGGCCTGACCACCGTCTACCGCACCCTCCAGTCCCTGGCCGACGCCGGCGAGGTCGACGTCCTCCGCACTACGGAGGGCGAGGCGGTCTACCGCCGCTGCAACAGCGAGGAGCACCACCACCACCTGGTCTGCCGCGCCTGCGGCAAGGCGGTGGAGGTGGAGGGCCCCGCCGTCGAAAAGTGGGCCGACGCGATCGCCGCCGAGCACGGCTTCGTGGACGTGGCCCACACGATCGAGATCTTCGGCACCTGCGGCGACTGCGCGGCGGCGAAGGCCGCGCAGGGTTGATCTCCCCTTCGCGGGGTTGGCCCCCGCCCCGCTCCGATTGATCTCTGTCGGGGATTGTGGATACGGTGCCCGACGTGACGAGCCCTGAATCAGACAGAACGGAGCCGCCGGTCGTTCGGCGGCGAGCAGTTGTCTGAACCGCTGACCTGACTTTTGGGTCGATCTCGCTTCCAGCGACCGGACACGACTCCGTGTGTCTGGTTCCGTCTCGGGCTCGTCGTAGTCATGACGTATTCATGGCTCGTCGTGGCGTAGTCCGACATCCAGCACGCGGCTGTTCTTGCCCGCATCCGCTCATCGCTGGAGTCGTCTTGCCTGTTTTCCTTTACGTCCTCGCGCTCGCCGTCTTCGCGCAAGGAACATCCGAGTTCATGCTGTCCGGTCTCGTACCGGGCATCGCCCGCGACCTCTCCGTGTCGGTGGGAGCCGCGGCGAGTCTGACGTCCGCGTACGCGATCGGAATGATCGTCGGCGCACCGGTGATGGCCGCGCTGAGCGCGCGATGGCCGCGGCGGAGGGCGCTGGCGGGGTTCTTGGCGGCGTTCGTCGTCGTGCATGTGATCGGCGCGGTGACGACGGACTTCGCCGTGCTCTTCGGTACTCGTATCGTCGCCGCGATCGTCAATGCCGGTTTCCTGGCGGTCGCGATGTCCGTCGCGACGGCTCTCGTCCCGGCGTCGCAGCACGCCAGGGCCACCGCCGTTCTGCTGTCCGGGGTCACGCTGTCGTGCGTCGCGGGTGTCCCCGCGGGGGCGTTGCTCGGGGAGTGGTCCGGCTGGCGCTCCGCGTTCTGGGCCGTGGCCGCCCTGTGCCTGCCCGCGCTGACTCTGGTCTTCCGCCAGGCGCCCGCCGACGCGGCCGGTCGGGAGGAAGTCTCGATCAGGCGGGAAGCGCGTGTGGTGGCGTCGCGCCCGGTGCAGTGGGCCATGGTCCTGGCGGCCGTGGTCAACGGGGCGACGTTCGCGACCTTCGCCTACCTGGCCGTCATCGCCACGGACATCACCCACCTCCCCGACGCCGCCGTCCCCGCTCTTCTCGCCGCGTTCGGGGTGGGCGCCTTCGTGGGGGTGACCACGGCCGGCCGTAGGGCCAACGGCGGGTTCGGGAGGGGCCTGCTCCTGGCCGTGTGTGCCCTGCCGGTCGGCTGGGCGGTACTGGCCGCGACCAGCCCCTACGCGGCCCCGCTCTTCATCGTGACCGTCCTGCAAGGCGGCCTGTCGTTCGGCATCGGCTCGACCCTCGTCACCCGCGTCATGCGTACGGCCTCCCAGGCTCCCTCGCTGGGCGGCTCGTTCGCCACGGTCGCCCTGAACGCGGGTGCCTTCTTGGGCCCGTTGGTCGCGGGCCTCGTGACGGAGACGACGGGCGACTACCGGGGCGCGGTGTGGGTCAGCGCCGCGCTGGCCGCGACGGCGGTGGGTGCTGTCGCCGCTTCCCGGGCATGGGGTGCCCGCGTGGGGGTCGAGGAAGCCGGGTACTGACGTCCGCGATTCGGGGTGACGTACCGGCCGCATCCTCGCCGCTGAATGTCAATCCGCGCTGCGGGAGCTGGACTTCCGCAGCGCGGATGCGGCGTGGCGGCTGAAGGCTCGCACGATTATCGGCCGTCGCCGAGGGGTGCCAGTTTTCGGCTGAGCTTGAGCACCTCGCTGACCGTCCGGGGGTCAGTGCTTCCCCGGTAGTCGGGGACGGGGGTGGCCTCGGGGCCTATGAGCGGGCCCGTCTGGCCGTCGAGTGAGGTGCCGGTCGCGGCGACGATGGACGGTCGGGCGGCCACCGACGCGGGACCGGACTCTCCGGAGGAGCCCTTCACTAGGCCGGTGGCGGGGATCACCCCGTCGGAGATCTCCGCCCGCGGGAAAGGCTCCACCACTTTGAGGTCCACGCTAGGGGAATCGCCCCCCATAAAGCAGCTTGTTCACCACGCCAATTTCAGCCGCTTGTGCATACCTGGGTGAATATCCGATCACCATCATCACGTTCGCCTCACGGCTGCAGGCGCGGCAGAAGCTCGATCGCCTTGCGCATCTCGGCGACCTCATACCCGGTGCGCAGAAAGAGTTCCCGGCCGTTCATCTCCGCGAGCACCCTTTCAGCGAACGGTCGCCAAATCCCGATGACCTCCCCCGGCAACTCCAACTTGACGATACCCGTCCCGTCCGCGCCGGGGCTTGACCCTTCGAGTAGCGAAACGGCAGAGGATTCGGCTTCCAACACGTCGACCGAGATGGGATCCGGCTTCACCGCCCTAGCGATTTGCCTGGCCAGGCGAACACAACGGAGCAGCTCATCCCGCAGGTGAGCATCCTCCGACCGATCACTCCCCTCAGGCAAATTCGGAATCTCTTTCGTCACCTGAAAGATGATCTTAAACTTATCGAAGGCAATTTGAACTCGCTGCACAATCAAACTCCCCATCTACCGCTACTCGAGATCTTCGAAATAGGTTTTCCCTTCCTTCGGCGTAAATACCGTTCCCCCATCTCCTTGCTCAACCACCACCGCGCCCTTGTCCGGATCCCAGTAGGCTATCCTCTCCCTGGAGAGGTAACGAACTTCAATACCCGGCACATCCTGGTTGATCACCTTATCCACATAATCATCCAGATCGTTGGGCTTGACATCTTTAACATAATGATCGAGACCACCCTGATCCTTCGCTCGGTCACGGGAGTGTTGTGCGATATTTTTTGCTGTCTCGCATGCCTCCCGGCCCACAGGGTCGATGAATCTGTGGGGATTCGTGACGTACGCGTGGTGATTGGGAGCAGGCTCGAGGCCCAGGGGGTCCGGGGTGACGTAGCGGGCCGTTTCCGGGTCGTAGTGGCGGAAGTAGTTGTAGTGCAGGCCCGTTTCGGGGTCGGCGTATTGGCCGGGGAAGCGGAGGGGGCAGTCGACCTTTGAGGTGCTCGCTCGGGAGGGGAAGTGGGTTCCCCAGAGGGTGGTGCGGTACTGCCAGGACAGGTCTCCGTCAGGGGTGACCAGTTCTGTTGGCGTGCCGACCAGGTCGGTGATGATGGCATGGAAGCCGGGTGGCGTCTCGTCCTCGGCGCCCGTGAACTTCTCGATGAGGGATGCGCCGGGCTTCCGGATCAGCGGGGTGTGGTCGGTTTGGGCGAGGGGACGGTGGGTGCCTGGGGCGTAGTCCCAGGTGGTGTGTACGCCCTCGGGAGTGGATTGCTCGGCCAGGCGGGTGTCTTCCCACGTGAAGTCGATCGATTCGGCGATCGTGCCGTCATCCGCCAGGCGCTGTTTCGATATGCGGCGGCCGAGGGGGTCGTATATGTAATGCCAGTGGTCGCCGTCCGGGGTCATCGCGTCGGTCAGGCGGTCTTCGGCGTTCCAGGTGTAGGCCCAGGTGCGGGTCTGGCCGTTGAGGAGTTTGCGGGTGCGGCGGGTCAGGCGGCCCTGGGTGTCGTGTTCGTAGGTGGTGCGGCCCGCTCGGTGGACGATCGTCCCCGAGAACTCCCGGTCGCCGGGTGACGCGTGTGCGGGGGCGGAGGCGTGGGTGAGGTTGCCCGCCGAGTCGTAGGCGTAGGTTTCGGTCCAGCCGTGGGCGTGGACCCCCGTCACACGGCCTACCGGGTCCAGGTCGAAGCGGCGGGTGCCGGAGGTGAGTTCGCGGATCTCGGTCAGGTAGCCGTCCGCACGGTAGGCGTACGAACGGTGCTGGAGGATCCGGTTCGCTTCGCTGGCGCGGCCCTCGCCGATCGTTTGCGTCGTGAGGCGGTCTGCCGTATCCCACGTCTGGGTCAGTCTCACCGCCTCGCCCACGCGGCGTTCTGTCTCCCGGCCCGCCGCGTCGTACACGAAGGTCAGAGTGCCGGCCGTACCGGTCCGCAGTGCGGTGGGGCGGCCCGCCTCGTCGTAGGTCCAGGCGCTCGTCAGGCCGGACGGAGTCGTGCGTTCGGTGCGGCGCCCCACCGCGTCATACAAGTACCTCGTCGTGCGGCCGTTGACCGTTTCTGACAGGACGCGGCCCAAGGCGTCCCGTTCGAGGGTCAGTTCAACGTCCGGATTGCTCGCTTGGGCCAGGGCACTCTGCGCGTCGTAGGCATACGTCGTCCGTGCGCCCGCCTCGTCGCGTTGTTCCGTCGTGCGGCCCAGCGCGTCCCGGGTGAGGTACAGGGTCTCGCCCGCGCCGTTGGTGCGGGTCAGCAGGTCGCCGGCCGCATCGTGGGTGTAGGTGAGGGTGCGGCCGTTGAAGTCGGTCTCGGTGGTGAGGCGGCCCGCCGGGTCGTAGGTGTAGGTCCACGTCAGGCCCTGGGGGTTGGTGACCTCGGTCAGGCGCAGCTCGGTGTCGTACGCGAAGGCGTACGCCGCGCCGTCCGGCTCCGTGCGGGTGGCGGGGACGTCGAAGTGGGTGGAGGTCTGGTGGGTGGTGTGTCCCGCCGGGTCCGTGTGGGTGAGGAGGTTGCCCTCGCCGTCCCAGGTCCAGCTCTCCCGGGACCCGTCCGGCTCCTCGCGCCACGCCGGTTTGCCCTCGGTCGTCCAGCCCATACGGGTGGTGTGGCCCAGCGGATCCGTCGCCTCGACCACCCGGCCGAAGATGTCCCGGCGGACGCTCGTGGTGTGGCCCAGTGGGTCCGTCACGGCGATGGGGAGTCCGGCCCTGTCCGGGATCAGACGCGTGGTGTTGCCCAGCGCGTCCGTCACCTCGGCCAGGTGGCCCCGCTCGGTGTAGGCGTAGGTCGTGGTCGACCCCGTCGGGTCCGTGGTGGCGGTCAGGTTCCCCGTGTCGTCGTACGTGTGGCGCCAACTCCCGCCGCCCGGCTCCGTTACCTCCAGCGGCAGGCACAGCGCGTTGTACGTGGCCTCCGCTCGCGCCCCGTCCGGGAGGGTGACGCCCGTCAGGTTGCCGTCCTCGTCGTACCCGTAGCGCGTCGTACGCCCCAGGGGATCCGTCACCGCGACCTTACGGTCGCCGCGCGCGTCCCACTCCGTCAGCGTGGTGTGGCCCAGCGGATCGGTCTCCTCGATCAACTGACCGTCGGCGTTATAGCGATACGTCGTGCGGTGGCCGAGCGAGTCCGTGTAGACCGTCGTCCGCGCCGCGTCGTCATACTCCAGGCCGCCGTTGTAGACGCCGTCGCTGCCCTCGGTGCGCACCACCTTCCCGTCCGGCCCGTACACATACCGGAACGACGTGCCGTTGCGGTCCGTCCAGGACGTCACCCGCCCCTGGGCGTCGTAGGTGAAGCGCAGCGGCTCGCCGCTGGAGTTGGTGACCCCCGTAAGGTTGCCCGCTTCGTCGTAGCCGTAGCGCATCACCACCGTGCCGCCCTCGCGGCTCTGCCCGGGGGCATAGACCGACGGCGGTTCGTCGAGGAGCCGGAGCGCGGTGACCCGCTGGCCCTCGGTGTCGACGGCCAGGTAGTAGCCCCCGGAGTGGCGGACGGCCAACGGGACGCCGCTCAGGGCCCGTTCGATCTCAATGCGGGCACCGTTGCGGTCCTGGAGGCTCTCCAGGGCCAGGTAGACCGCGCCCGGCTCCTCCGTGGCGGCGGGACGGACGAACGTCCGCACCACACCCGCCTCCGGGTCGGTCACCGTCATGACACCGTCCGGCTTGCCGTCCCACTCCAGCGGCCACCGCGCACCCTTCACCGGCAGCGTCGGCAACCCCGGCTCCGGCACCGGATACACCAGCCGCATCCCGTCCGCGGCGGCGAACACCACGCCCTCCGGGTCCAGTTGGATCCGCTCGTCCAGCAGGCTGGTCCAGGTCGGGCCGAACCACACCCCGCCCCGGTACGAGGACACATGGGTGCGCTCGAAAACCAGCGGCAGCGAACCGGGCAGCATCAGGTCGGTGTGCTCCATCAACATCGCACCCGTCGCGATGTCGATCGGCTCACCCGTGCACGGGCACTTCTTGGCCGGGCGGGCAGCCGGGCCCTCCTCGACGAGATTCGGCCGCAGCGAGGGCACCTTCGGCGGCCTGAGCAAGTCCGGGACACCAGTGAGCTTCGGCATCACACCGGGCTTGAGCACACCCAGCCCGGCGCCGAAGATCCCACCGTCGATCATGCCGTCCTTGGCGGCCTGGTTGACCTCATCCAGGCTGAAACCCTTCTGCTGCCCCAGCGCGATCTTCACCGGCTGCGCCACCGCCGCGTCGATCGTCACCGACAGCACGCTCGTGAAGACCGCACCAGTGAAGATCTCCGCCGCCAGCGTCGCCACGGCCTCCTCCACCGCGATGCCCAGCCCGCTGGCCATCGCGATGACCTCCGCGGCCACCTCGTCCGAGGCACCCCCGGTGAACGGCGTCAGCAGGAGACCACCGACCAGCGCAGCCGCGTCGATCGCGATCTGCGCCTTCAGCGTGTCGATGGCGTCATCGACCTTGTCGGCGAACTTCTCCAGGAACTTCGCCATGTTCCGGGCGGACTTGGCGAGGTTGCTCAGCCAGCCCTCGTCCTTCCCCTTGGCGTAACGCCCCCAGAACGTCTCAAAGGCATCGATCGCCTCACCCTTGTTGTGATGGATGAGCGTCGTGGCCGCCTTGTCGGTCGCGACCCGCACATCGTCCACACTGTCGGCGAACGTCCGCCAGGCGTCGGCCGCGTGGCGCAGAGTGCCGGAGTTGGCATCCGGCCACCACATGCCGAGCTTCATGAGGAGGGCCTTGGCCTTCTCCTCGATCTCGCTCCCGAAACTCACCGATGACCGCCCGCACCCGGACCCTGGTCATGACCCGAGCCGTGCTTGGCCTTGGTGAACATGCCCTCAATGAGCTTGTCGTTGTCGACATGACCGTCGGCCATATCGTTCATCGCCTCATAGATGCTGGTCAGCCCGAGAACGAGAATGCCGGCCGCCGACTCGATGTGCTTCTGGTTCGGCTTGTACTGCTTGCCGAAGTCCTTCCCCGGCTTGTCATCCCCCCACGGCTCCCCATAGCCGTCCAGCGCCGAGATCAGCTTGGTCAGCGCCTCACTCAGCTTCACCGACTGGTGATGGAACGTCGGCGCGACGGACTTGATGTCCGCCACCTTGATGTCCAGAACCTTGCCGCCGCCGCTGCTGCCGCCACTGCCGCTGCCGCTCCCCATGCGACGCCTCCCCCCGTTGAGCGTTTGTCGTACAAAGCTTCCAGGCTAGGGCGGCGATCATCATGAGCCGTTCAATGTGGTCTCTGCAACGAGCAAAGAGTGCCGACCCGGTACGACTCAGAGACACAGCAGGTTGGCACCCCCGCTCAAGCTCATGGCTTCATGGACGTGGCCCATACGATCGAGATCTTCGGCACCTGCAGCGACTGCTCGACGGCGAAGACTGTGCAGGAGTAACCCCCGCCCTGTTCCGATTGATCTCTTCGGGGCTGTGAATACGGTGCCCGACGTGGCGAGCCCTGAATCAGACAGAACGAAGCCGCCGGTCGCTCGGCGCCGAGTCGTTCTCTGACCACTGACCAAACTCTTCGGCCAACTCTGAGGCAGCCTAGCCCCCAACGCGAAGCTTGATTTGGCGGTTGTGTTCTGCGTGATCCACGACCGTAGCCGTCAGAACCCCGCCCTCAACAGGCCAATCTTCCGGATCTATCGGAACATCACCAGGGAGATACGAGATAGCGTCCACAACAGCGGGAACATCGGGAAAATTGTCCAACTTCACAAATATTCCGAAGGGTAGACGCTTCTCGACGATGCCACTTACGCGCACTCCGACAGGAATGCGCGACTTGACCTCAAGCCATTTGCTCTCATCGACCTCGCCAGTCACTTGGCGCTAGACCCCCAGGCCGTTCACGGCACCGTGAACCAGCAGATGTCCCCCGAGTCCGGCAACCCCGGGAGCTTCGCCATCTCCGAGCGGATCCTGTCGAGGGTTTCCCCCTTCGTAGTGCTCCAGGGCGCGAAGGGGTGCGCGTCCGACGAGGTGAGGTCTCCAGCACGGACGCCTCGGTCGTACAGGTCACCGATGAGACGGACCGTCATTTCCCTCAGCTGCGACTGGCTCGCGCCCTTGCCGAGAATGCTCGCCACCGCACCACTGATCACAGAAAAGCCCAACCAGTCGTCATGCGCATATTCCAGCAAATACTTGAACTCTTCTTCTGGAGGCAGGCGCGAATCATCTCGCGTACTCGTCGACCTCAGCTCGAGCGATTCGCCGGACGTGACAGCGATGCGGGATCCTCCTTCAAACTGGAGCTCAGCTTGGACCAGATCCCCATGCTCATTGACTTGTTTCCTCAGCGAGAGGATTTTACCGAGGCTTTCTTCGGGAAGAGTAGAAATATCGCGATAGGTCCATGCATCGCGAGGGTGGCACCACTGAGGAAGCTCTGGCCACGTTCCTTTCTCAATACGCAGTGTCCAATCCGTCCCTGAGGCCAGGCCCAGCGACCCGGATTCCTTGAAAATCAATTCGATGGCCTCGGGGGACGCCGTTGGATCGCTCTCTTCGGGGAGGTAGTAGATGCCCATGACGGCGACAACATTCCGATCAGCAAGAGAGACAAGTCCATGGGTCATTGCGGCATCAGTGGCGGGTGAAGTGGGTGAGGGTGACGCCGCCGGGGAAGGCGGTGCGTTCGGCGACGTCGAAGACGGTGGGATCGAAGGCGCCGTCGAAGGCCGGGATTCCGGCTCCGGCGACGACCGGGTAGTTCTTGATCACCAGTTCGTCGACCTCGGGCAGGAGGGCACCCGCCAGCTTGCCACCGCCGCAGAGCCACACGTTCAGTCCCGTGTCTTCTTCCCGCTTGAGCTCGCGTACGAGGGCGAGTGGGTCGCCCGGGACGACGGTGACGGCCGGGTCGATGTCGGGCTTGAGGGTGCTGGACACCACGTACTGGCGCAGATGCGCGTACGGGCTGCCGATGCCCGCGTCCAGGGCGGGGCGGTAGGAGCCGAGGCCCATGATGACGGTGTCGAAGTGGCGGTTGGGCGCGTCGGTCAGGCCGACCATGGCGCGGTGGGCGGTCGGGACCGTCTCGGGAAACAGCGTGTTGGTCCAGGCCGAGTAGGCGGCGGACTGCTGTTCGTCACCGGCGGGGAAGAAGTCGTACTCGCCGCCGGGGCCCGCGATGCGGCCATCGAGCGTGACGGCGACGTAGTACACGAGCTTTCGCATCGTTGGCAGCTCCATCCGTAGTACTCTGACTGAAGTGGTTTGAACGTAGTACTACAACTGGAGTGGTGTCAATGGTGAGACGGAACGACGAGCGGCGCGCCGCACTCGTCGACGCTGCGATCGAGGTGTTGGCCAGGGAAGGCGCACGCGGCCTGACCTTCCGCGCGGTGGACACTGAGGCCGCCGTCCCCGCCGGTACGGCATCCAACTACTTCGCCAACCGCGACGATCTGCTCACCCAGGCCGGCGCCCGCGTCTATGAGCGGCTCCAGCCCGACGAGGCCACGATCGCCCGCCAGCGGGCGGCAGGCCGCGACCGGGAGACCTATGTGGAGCTGATGCGTGAACTCGTCGGCCGCGTCGCCTCGTTCCGTACCGGCTATCTGGCCCTGCTGGAACTCCGCCTCGAGGCCACCCGGCGCCCCGCGCTGCGTAAGGTCCTCACCGAGCGGGTGCGGGCCGACGTCGATGCCAACGTCGCCTACCACGAGGCGTCGGGGCTTCCCGGCGACGCCATGGCCGTCAAGCTGCTGATACTGGCTCTGAACTGGCTGATCGTCGAGCAGCTCACCCTGCCGGACGTCTTCACGGAGGCTGAGCGTGACCAACTGGTGGCGGCCGCGGTGGAGCGCATCGTGGCGGCGGAATAGCCGTGGCGGCGGCGGGGTGAGCGTGGCGGCGGACCAAGCGACCGCCGCTCATGCTGTCTACGCGCCCTACGCGCTTACTCGGACGACGAGTCGTCCTTCTTGAGCTGGTCCTCGTTCGGGATCGCCCCGCCGAAGCGGCGGTCCCGCGAGGCGTACTCCAGGCACGCCCGCCACAGGTCGCGGCGGTCGAAGTCGGGCCACAGCACGTCCTGGTACACCATCTCGGCGTACGCGCTCTGCCAGATCAGGTAGTTGGACGTACGCTGCTCGCCCGACGGGCGCAGGAAGAGGTCCACATCCGGCATGTCCGGGTAGTAGAGGTACTTCGCGAACGTCTTCTCGTTCACCTTCGACGGATCGAGCCGCCCCGACCGGACGTCCTCCGCCAGCGCCTTCGCCGCGTCCGCGATCTCCGCCCGGCCGCCGTAGTTCATGCAGAAGTACATCGTCATGGCGTCGTTGTCCTTGGTCTGCTCCTGAGCGACCTGGAGTTCCTGCGCCACCGACTTCCACAGCTTCGGCATCCGGCCCGCCCAGCGGATCCGTACGCCCATCGCGTCCATCTCGTCGCGGCGGCGGCGGATGACATCGCGGTTGAAGTTCATCAGGAAGCGCACCTCGTCGGGCGAGCGCTTCCAGTTCTCGGTCGAGAAGGCGTAGAGGGAGAGGTTCTTCACGCCCATCTCGAGGCAGCCCTTGAGCACGTCCAGCACGACGCCCTCGCCGACCTTGTGCCCCTCGGTGCGCGGCAGCCCGCGCTCCTTGGCCCAGCGGCCGTTGCCGTCCATCACGCACGCCACGTGGGTCGGCACCAGCTCACCGGGGATCTTCGGCGGCCGGGCGCCGGACGGGTGCGGCTCCGGGATCCGGTACTCGCGCCGCTGTCGGCCCAGAAACCCGCGTCCTGCCATGCCTGCCACGTCTCCCTCAGCTCTTGCTCTCTGTGCTACTGCCTTGTGCTGCTACTTCTCTACGTACCGCAGCGACCGAAGCCCCCGCTCCAGGTGCCAGCTCAAATACGCCGCCACGAGGCCACTGCCCTCCCGGGCGTGCCGCAGCTCACACGCGTCCGCCGTCTCCCAGTCGCCCGTCAGCAGCGCGCCCAGCAGCGTCAGCGACTCCGCCGAGGGTACGACGCTTCCGGGCACCCGGCACTCTCCGCAGATGACCCCGCCCGCGCCGACCGAGAAGAACCGGTTCGGACCGGGCATCCCGCACTTGGCGCAGTCGTTGAAACTCGGTGCGTAACCGTTGACCGCGAGCGAGCGGAGCAGAAACGCGTCCAGGACGAGATGCGGCTGATGCTCCCCGGCGGCCAGGGTGCGCAGGGCGCCGACGAGGAGCAGATACTGCTGTACAGCGGGCTCGCCCTCGTGGTCGGTGAACCGCTCGGCCGTCTCCAGCATGGCCGTACCGGCGGTGTAGCGGGCGTAATCGGTGACGATCGACCCACCGTACGGCGCGATCGTCTCACTCTGCGTGCACAGCGGCAGCCCGCGCCCGATCAGCTCGCCACCACCGCGCGAGAAGAACTGCACGTCGACGTGGCTGAACGGTTCGAGCCGCGCCCCGAACTTCGACTTCGTCCGCCGCACCCCCCGCGCGACGGCGCGGACGCGGCCGTTGTTGCGGGTGAGCAGGCTGATGATCCGGTCCGCCTCACCCAGCTTCTGGGTGCGCAGCACGATGCCGTCGTCGCGGAACAGACTCATGGCGCCCATTGTCCCCTAGCGGGACAGATGATCGAACCGCCCAGCCTTCACGGCCCGAGTAAGCGCCCGGAGGGCGGCGGGGGTGGTGGCGATCACGGTCCGGGGTTCGTCGCTCTCCCGGAGGAGGATCGCGGCGTCGGGGGCGTGGGCCAGCTCCACGCAGGCGTTGTCCGGGGCGTCCGCCGAGTAGGAGGACTTCCGCCACTGTATGTGGGACATCTCCATGCCTTCAGAGTCAGGGCGCGATGGCGTGAATGAAATCGCGCGTGTCTTCGGGTGTGAGGGACAGCTCTTCCGTCCGATCGAGAATCCGCCGGTAGTTGGCGAGGTGGGTCTCTCCGTCAAGGAACATCACACCGGTGGGCGCGTCGAGTTGCACCGTATCCAATTGCGGGACCGCCCCACACACATAGGCAGCCGAGACCCCGGCGTTGGGAAACCCTCCGGCGGAGAAGGGGATGGCTCGCACCGTGACATTGTCCCGCTCCGATGCCTCAAGGACACGCTCAAGCTGAGCACGGGCCACCTTGGCCCCACCGAACCCCATCCTCAGCGCAGCTTCGTGAATCAGGAAGGTGCACGGCGGCGGATCGTCCCGATCCAGGACATCGCGACGGCGCAACCGGAAGGACAGGCTGACCCGAAGTTGCGCGGGGGTGGGTTCCGGCTCGGCGATCGAGAACACGGCCTTCGCATAGTCCTCAGTCTGCAGCAGACCCGGGATGTGCATGATCTGCACGGCGCGCAAGCTCACGGCTCGGAATTCGAGCTCGGCCAGGTCAAGGGCGCTGGCAGCCATCTTGCCCTGATACTCATCCCACCAGCCTCGGCCGCGCTCGGTGGCCATGGCCGCGAGAGCGTCAACATACGCCTGGTCGCCGCATGAGTAGACGGCGGCCAGCATCCTGACGCGTTCCTCACTCACGCCCAGGCGCCCCGACTCCATGTTGCTGACCCGTGCACCCTCGGCACCCAGTTGCTGAGCCGCGTGGGCCACGGCCATCCCGGCGTGCTCACGCATCTTGCGCAACTCCGTGCCAACGCGGCGCTGTCGCGCGGTTGGGGCTGCTTTCTGCGGCATGCGCACACCCTCCCCTTGCCCATTTCGTCACACAGTGCGCCTGTGACATTACTCGAATCCACGAGCGGCTGCATAAATACAGCGAACACCGCTGCATTGCTGCATCCGAATGCCGTATGGTCCTTGTAGCGCAGCGCATCGAACCAATCACGCACCGCGTTGGGAGCACCCTCATGCCCGAAGTCGCCGCAGTCACCAAACCCCCGTACGCCTACCGCCTCAGCGCCCCCAACTCCCCCAAAAGCCCCAGGGTCTGCCGAGACGCCATCGCCGCCCTCCTCCAGGCCAACGACCTGCACGACCTCGCGGACACGGCGAAACTCCTGGTCTCCGAGGCCGTGACGAACGTCAACCGGCACACCAACACCCAACTGATCCACATCGACACCCTCGTCCGCGACCGCATCGCGACGATCGCCGTACGCGACGGCTCCCCGGACCGCCACCCGTACCCCCGCGACGCGGCCCCCGACGACGAGGGCGGCCGGGGGCTGTTCCTCATGCAGGAGCTGGCCTACGCGTGGGGCGTCACCTGGGAATACGGGCTGCGCCCCACCAGTAAGCACATCTGGTTCGAACTGCGCGACCCAGTCACCGAATAACAGGCCCAGCGGCGCGCCACAAGGTCACCGCTCCTCGGCAGGGGAATCGGCCAGACACCTCTCGATGCGGGACCGCACGGCCACGGCCCGGGGGTCGGTGTACGTACCCACGTGGGACAGGGCCTCGACCCAGTGGACGCGAGCCGCTTGGAGGTCTTCCCTCTCCACGGCGGCAGCCAAGTGGCCGAGTTCCAACGCCTGCTGCCAAGTATCACCGAGCTGGTCGTGCACGGCGGCGGCCCTGCGATGGAACGCGGTGGCCTCGTCGTAGCGGTCCATTGCCGCAAAGGTCAGTCCGGTCCCTCGCCAGGCGAGGGCTTCGCGGCTGCGGTCACCGAGGCGGCGATGGAGCTTGGCGGACCGCTGGTACGAGGTCAGCGCGTCGCCGTATTGCCCAGCGACACGCTGGATTTCGCCCAGTGTGAGCAGCCAAAAGCCTTCCAGGACGTGACTCCTGACGTTGAGCGCGATGTCGAGGGCCTCGTCGATCGCACGTCGTGCCGCTGTGAGCTCGCCTTGCTCTCGACGGAGCTCGGCGACGATATACAAGGCATTGCCCACGC
Organism: Streptomyces violaceusniger Tu 4113; assembly: GCF_000147815.2. Taxonomy (NCBI): domain Bacteria; kingdom Bacillati; phylum Actinomycetota; class Actinomycetes; order Kitasatosporales; family Streptomycetaceae; genus Streptomyces; species Streptomyces violaceusniger. Next base: position 8,862,376 of record NC_015957.1, read on the forward strand.
TTCTTTCATTGTTCAGGGCTCGGTGGGCGGCGAGCGCCTGTTGGGCGGCCTCCTCGGCCTCGGGCAGGCGGCCCGCATCGAGACGGGTGCTGGCGATGTTGGACAGGGCCATGGCCGCCCTGCGGGGTTCATCCGCGTCACGGAAGATGGCAGCGGCACGCTCGAAGTGATCAGCGGCCGGGTCGAGTTGGCGGCTCTCAAGGTGAATCAGGCCGATGAGATTCAGCGAGCGCGCCTCTTCAAGGGGCATGGCTGTCCTGTGCGCCAGTTCCCTGGCGCGTCGGTGACATTCCATGCCCTCGTCGAGGCGGCGGTATTTCCGGTAGGCCATGCCGAGGTAGTTGAGCAATCGGATTTGGGCACCCGGTTCGTCCGCCCGTTCGGCTGCCGCCAGACCGGCACGCATCGGGTCGATCCAGTCACTGTCTGACGCTGACGGGTAGCGGGCAATCCACAGCACCTCGGCCAAGCGCCAGGCGAGAGTGTCGATCCCGGCCGATACGGCGGCCGGAACCAAACGGAGCAGAGTCGTGTGTTCACGGTCCGCCCAGTCCGCCGCCGCGTCGTAGTCGGCGAAGACCAGGGGAGGCACGGAAGCTGTCGACGCGGCCAGGAGAGAATGCTGCTCGGAGGGTCTGAGCCAGCTCTGCGCCGCGTCAGCAGTATGCAGATACCAGTCCAGCACACGGTGCAGGGCCGCGCTCCGTTGCTCGGGAGGTTCATCGCTCTGCGCCTGACCGGTGGCGAAGGCACGCAGCAAGTCATGGAACTGGAATCGGTCCGGTGCCGTCTGTTCAAGTAGGTGGGCGCCCACGAGGTCATCCAGGAGTTGCCTCGTACGACTGAGGCTGAGTTCGCAGAGGGCCGCGGCCGCGTGGAGGCTGAACTCGGGACCCGGATGAATTCCCAGCAGGCGAAAAAGCCGTGCGGAGGATTCCGGCAATGCGCGGTAGGACCAGGCGAAGACCGAGTGGACCGCTTCTGCTTCCTCATCGATCCCGGTGCTGAGCGCATCCCACAGCGCCGACTCGTCCCGCAAGTCAGAGATGAGATCGTCGATCCTCATATGCGGATGGCTGGCGGCCCGCTCTGCCGCGATACGTAAGGCGAGTGGCAGCCGAGCGCACAGACGGGCCAGTTCGGTCAGCTTTTCCCCGTCGTCTCCGGGCCGATAGCCGCTGGTGACCGCGCGCAGTAAGGCGATCGCCTCAGGCTCGGGAAGCGTGCCGAGCGTCAGACGGCGGGCCCCGTCTCGTACGGTGAGGCCGGAGAGCCGATTGCGGCTGGTCACCACTACCAGGCTGGTGCCAGTACCGGGGAGGAGCGGCCGCACCTGGCTGACCGTGGCGGCGTTGTCGAGCAGGATCAGGACACGTCGCTCGGCGAGCAAGGAGTGAGGTTCCCCCGAGATGCGGGGAGGGGTGACAGAGGGTCAGATGGGTCTCACGAGAGGAGCCCAGACGATGCCTGCCCCGAGGAAATACCCGCTGGAGTTGCGTGACCGCGCGGTCCGCATGTATCGCGCCGCCGAGCCGAAGCCCGTCATCCGCCGTATGGCAGAGGAACTCGGGGTGCATCACGAGGCTCTGCGCAACTGGATCCGTCAGGCCGAGGCTGATGCCGGTGAGCGAGGCGACATTCTCACCACCGCCGAGCGTGAGGAGCTGGCTGCTCTGCGGAAGGAGAATGCCCAGCTCAAGCGGGCGAACGAGGTCCTGCGGACGGCCTCAGCTTTTTTCGCGGCCCAGCTCGACCCGACCCGGCCCAGGTGACCGCGCTCGTCGATGCGCACCCGCACCTGGGGGTCGAGCCCGTACTCCGGGAACTTTCCATCCCCTCCTCCACCTACTACCGCTGGCGCCAGGCCGAGAAGGAGCCATGCAAGCGACGCCGCCAGGACGCCGAGCTCACCGGGAAGATCCGGCAGGTCCACGCCGACTCCGGCGGGATCTACGGCTCACCCCGCGTGCACGCCGTCCTCCGGCGTGAAGGCATCCACGTCGGCCGCAAACGCATTGAACGGCTCATGCGCCAAGCCGGCCTGGCCGGGATCAGTCCCCGGCGGGGCAAGGGCTTCACCCGACGTGACCCGGACGCGGAACCGGCCCCTGACCTGGTGCAACGCGACTTCACCGCGAACGTGCCGAACCGGCTGTGGGTCACGGACCTGACCATGATCGCGACGGAGGAGGGCCCGCTGTGGCTGTCCGCGATCCGCGACGCGTTCTCCCGCCGGGTGGTGGCCTGGGAAACCTCCGCCCGCGCAGACGCCGATCTGGTCCTGACCACGCTGGAGTATGCCCTGGCCAGCCGCGAAGTCGCCCCCGGTGAGCTCATTCACCATGCCGACCACGGCTGTCAGTACACGTCCGTGAAGCTCACGACACGCCTGGTCAGGGCCGGTATCCAGGCGTCCATGGGCTCGGTCGGCGACTCGTTCGACAATGCCCTGGCGGAGAACCTGTGGATGGTCATCAAGACCGAGTGCATCCGCGGCCGCGTCTTCCCCACCAGAGCCGAAGCGAACCTCACGCTCTTCGAGTACATCGACGGCTTCTATAACCCCCGCCGCATCCAGAAACGGCTCGGCTACCTCAGCCCGATCGAGTACGAGGAGAAGCATTACGCCAGCCAGGCAACGGCCGAACAAGTGAACCTGAAACCACGTCAACCCTCCCTGACCAGCTAGTCAGCCACCCCCGTACAGCGGGGGAACCTCAGAGCGGTACAAAGCGGCGGCATCATCGACGTCCTGGGGGATTTGGTCGGCAGGCACGCCGAGCGCGCGCAAGAATCGGCGTAGTGCCTGGTCTGCGATGACGGGTTCGCCGGGGTCGTAGCCACGCAGATTGACGAAGAGCTGACCGTCGGGAAAGCGGTCCTTGACTTGGTGAGCCCAGTGCAGCACCAGCGAGGTTTTCCCCGCACCTGCCGTGCCGGCCACTACATGGATCGAGACAACCAGTCGGTCGCCGCTTTGGCTGGTCAGGATCGCATCAAGCTGATTCAGTTCGTCGCTGCGGTTGACAAAGGCATGCACATCAGCCGGAAGCTGGCGTGGTATGAGGCTGGCCGACTCCCCCGGCACCCGCTGGTAAAAATTGATGCCGCCCGAGACGTTGCCGGCCTGCACGACGTCCCGAGACGACCCTGACAGGTCATTCTGAGAGCCTTGTGGGCGACTTCCCTCGCCTCCGGCCGGAGCGTTGGATTCTGTTCCGCTCATGCCGCCGGGGGCGGCGGAAGGTGCACCACCGCGCGCTCGAAGTAGGATCGGATATCCTCCGCTACAGCCCAGGCCTGCTTCACGTAAGTCACCCAAGGTTTTACGATCTCGGGGTCGGTGAAACGACGGGCACTCTCGAAGGCTCCGGTCTCAGTGTAGAGAATCTCATAAAAGGTGAGATTGTCGAGAATGACGAACTCGGGCAGAAGGCGATCGGTCTCAGCGGCGGCAACTTCCTTCGCGGGCAGTACACGGGTAGGGTGCCCGGCCTCCGCGCGGACGTGGAGCGAGTGCAGCTCCCATTGCATGTATGGCGTCAGCGGCTCTTCCACCACGCGCAAGCGATGGAATGGGGAGCCGTTCCGCCGGTCCTCTTCAGCCGCCTTCTGTGTGGCCTCACGCCTCGCTTCGAAGAGCCGGAGCGCTTCGTCCCAGTCGCCTCGACGGAGCGCGTCCCGGGTGGGGCTGTCCTTCTCTTCGAAGTGTTGCAGCCGTTCCAACTTCCAGGACTCGCCGTGACGGATGGCCCTGCGCCGTGTCCGGAAGTCACTGACATAGGCGTCGTCATCGAGTGGTTCGCCTCGGTCGACCGGGAGCGCGGGGGCGCGAAGATCAAGCATCGAGAATATCTACCTTTGCCGCAATGAGCATGTTTCCGGGAATCACAACCAGCCGCTCATCGGGCCCGATGGACACGCCAGTCGGTAAATGTGAGGCGTAGACGGCAGTAAGGTCTCGGCCGATTACGGCGACATCGCCGTTGTCAAGCTGCCAGATATCCGGGCACTTTTCTTCGTCCTCGGAGTTCCCAAGCTCTGCCGCCGACTTTCCCAGACGTTTGGCGAATAACGCCGACGGGTCAGCTTCCCAGAGACGAGCCATCAACTGCCTCCGTAATCCCAACGTCACTGACTGTCCATCATCTCAAGGATGACACATGACGTGTCAGGCATGCTATGACCGTGGCGCCAACGAGCGGCGACGACGCATGGTTCACCGCCGGAGTCCCGATCCCACCGTGACGGACGGGAGACGTAGGTACGGTGTCCAGCCTGTCGGACACCCGGAGGAGCCGGAAGCTCACCCTTCTGCGCTGGTCGTACGCGCCCGAGTGGTGGGCCGACCTGCTGAAGCGCACCGGGTTCGTCGACATCGACGCGACGGTGCTCCCCGCACCGAACCCGGAGGACGTCGGCACGCTCATGGTGCGCGCGAGCGCTCCGAAGTGAGTGGGGGGTGGCCGGAGGGGACCGGATCGCGTCCGGCCCTCCGGCCACCCCTACGTCACTTCAACGGCTACGTTCCCGCGTCCGAGTTGCCGCGCAGTTTCACGTTCGCCGTGCTCGCGTTCTTGATCGCCGTCTCGATCTGGGCCATCGACGAGCCGGAGTTGATCCCGGGCACGGTCGCGCTGTTCAGGGCGTAGAGCGTGAAGGTGTACGGATGGGTCGAACCGCCGGGGCAGGGGCCGAAGTACTGCTGGGCGTTGGCGCCGCTGCCCATGGCTTTTTGCTTGGCGCCGCCCTGGCCTGGAACGTTGAATCCGGACGCCAGGGCCTCGGGCAGGGAGAGCTTGGCCGCCGGGATGTCCCAGATCGCCCAGTGGAGCTTGTTGCCGCTGTTCGCGACATCGGCGAAGACGATGGCCCAGCCGCGTGCGCCGGTGGTTCCGGCGCCCCAGGCGAGCGGGGGCGAGGGGTCCTGGCCCGCGGTTCCGTCGCCGGCGCAGGTGTGGCGGTCCGGGATGGTCGCGTTGTCCTTGAAGGCGCCGCTGCTCAGCTTGAACTCACCGGCGGTGCCGTCGTCCGAGTAGACGATGTCGATCCGCAGAATGCGGTCGTTGCCGTCGGTGCCGTCCTTGTCGGTGGAGGTGGTGAGCCAGATGTCGCCGTCGTGGTCGACCTCGACCGTACGCAGCCGGTCGTAGCTGCCCTGGAAGTACGTCTTCTGCTCGACGAGGTTCGCGGAGGAGTCGATGCGCATCCGGTAGACGCGCTTCCCCACGGTGGTGGCGACGAAGACATGGTCATTGATGATCGTCAGCCCGCTGGGCGAGGCCGAGGAGGTGGACCAGGTCTTCTTCGGCGCGATGTAGCTGGAGTCCGAGCAGTCGCCGTCGGTGCCCTCGCAGTTGGGCCAGCCGTAGTTGCCGCCCTTCTGGATGAGGTTGACCTCGTCCATGACGCTGTTGCCGAACTCGGACTCCCACAGCCGGCCCTTGGAGTCGAAGTCCAGGCCCTGCGGATTGCGGTGGCCCAGCGACCAGACGGCGTTGCCGAAGGGGTTGTCGGACGGGATCGAGCCGTCGGGGTTGATCCTGAGGATCTTGCCGTTGAGCGAGTTCCGGTCCTGCGCCCGCGATTCGGTCTGGGCGTCGCCCATGGAGGCGTACAGCTTGCCGTCGGGGCCGAAGCGCAGCCGTCCGCCGTTGTGGAAGCGGCTCTTCTCCATGCCCTGGAGCAGCACCTTGTAGCCGCTGAGGGTGTTGTTCTCCAGCGTCATCCGGGCGATGCGGTTGCCCTCACTGGAGGTGTGCACGAAGTAGAGGTAGTGGTCGGTGGCGAAGGTCGGGGAGATCTCGAGGCCCAGCAGACCGCCCTCGCCGCCGGTGGTCTGGGAGTTGGGCACCTTGCCGACCAGGGTCTTCGTGCCGGACTTGGTCAGCTTGTAGACGTTGAAGGTGTTGCGCTCGGTGAAGATGCCGGTGCCGTCGGGCAGGAAGCCCAGGCCCCAGGCCACGTCCACGCCGCTGGCGATGGTGCTGACCGTACCGGGGTCGGGGGTGCCGCCCGGCTGGGTTCCGGAGGTGGTCACCGTGATCTCGGCCGTGAAGGGGGACTTGTTGCCCTTGAGGTCGTACGCCCTGACCTTGAAGGCGTACGCGGTGTTCGGGGTCAGGCCCGCGACGCTGGTGGAGGTGGTCTCGGAGGTGCCGGACAGCACGCCGTCACGGTAGATCTCGTAGCCCGTGACCTTGACGTTGTCGCTCGACGCGGACCAGCCCAGATCGACGGTCGTGGCCGTCTTCGAGGGGGAGGCCAGGTTGGCCGGGGCGGTCGGCGGCTCGGTGTCGGGCGGTGCGGGCTCGGTCGCGATGGTGACGGCGTTGGATGCCTCCGAGGCGTTCCCGGCCGCGTCCCGCGCGAAGACGGTCCAGTCGTACGAGGTCTCGGGGTCGAGGTTCTCGACGGTCGCCGCGAGGACGTCCGCGCCGACCTTCTTCATCAACTGGCCGTGCTGGTAGATGTCGTAGCCGGTGACGCCCACATTGTCGGTGGCCGCGTCCCAGGCCAGCGAGACGGTGGTGGCCGTCGGCTCCTTGTCCTTGCGCAGATTCGCGGGGGCGGTCGGCCGCTCGGTGTCGGCGGGGCCGGTCGGGGTGACGGTCAGCTTGTCGAGGTTGGGGCCGTCGGCGCCGGAGGTGGTCGCGCGGACCGTGTTGGCGCCGGCCTTGAGCGTGGCGTTCACGCCGACCGTCTTCCAGGTGGTCCAGGCGCCGGTCGCCGGGAAGGAGAGATCGTCGGCGACGGTGCCGCCGCCCACGGCGATGTCGAGCGGGCGGTCGGCGGAGGCGCTGGCGTAACGGAAGTCGAGCCGGGCGGGACCGGCCTGTGCCGCGTCGACGGTGAATTCGACGTAGGCGCCCGCGACGACGTCGAAGTTGACGAATCCGGAGCCGGAGTGGCCGTCGTGGTTGGACTCGACGGCGCCCTGGGAGATCTTGGCGGATTCGGCCTCGTAGTCGGTTCCGGCCGGTCCGTCGGCGGTGGTGACGTCGATGTAGTCGAGGTTGGGGCCGCCCTCGGCCGCCGCCGAGGTGGTGCGGATGGTGTTGGCACCGGCCTTGAGGGTGACCGTGGTGGTCACGGACTCCCAGTTGGTCCAGGTGTCGGTGGACGGGAACGCCAGGTCGTCCACCGCCTGGTCGCCGCCCACGGCGATGTCCAGCGGGCGGTCGGCGGCTGTGCCGTTGGTGTAGCCGAGGGTCAGGGTGGCGCTGCCCGCGGCCGGGGCGTTCACCGTGAACTCGACGTACGTCCCGGCCGCGTTGTCGAAGTTGACGAATCCGGAGCCGGAGTAGCCGGCGTGGTTGGACTCGGCCGTCCCCTCGGAGATGACCGCGGACTCGGCCTCGTACCGCACGGGTGCGGCGGCGGCCTTCGCGGCGGAGGGCTGGGCCGCGCTGATGTTCGGCAGCGTGATGGTCAAGGCCGCGGTGGCCGCGGCCAGGAAGGCACCGACCGCTCGGCGCGGTCTGCGGGGGATGGGCGCCACAGGGTTTCCTCCGGACAGACTGATAGGAAAGGTTCCTATCAGTGACGCGTAGCGACGCGTCCACGTCAAGAGGCGTGCATGGTGCGGAATTTGGTGTGCACGGCACGGATTTGGTGAGCGCGGCATGGATGTACGGACCGTTCCGAACTGAAGTGATCCGCGATGTCACAACTGTGTGCTGGGTGCGATCTGGGGCGGTCACAACCCGGCGGTGGGGCGGCAGTTGGCCGCCGCGCGGCGTTCTCCATTGCGCACACTGGTTCTACCGAGCAGGTCAGCACGGGCACAACGGATGACGAGTGGGGGGAACGCGCCATGGCGGACGGTTGCCGGGACTGTGAGACGTGTACGAGGTCGTGGCTGGGGCGGCTGCTCCAGAACGCGGCGGTGGGGCTGATGCATGTGGTGACGATCGGCATCAGCTATCTGATCAAGAAGGGGTTCAGGCGGCACTGCCCGCAGTGCAAGCACCTGCTGTCACGACACTCGCGCAGGGATGACGGTTCGTTCCGGGACTGAGTACTCCTCACCACGTGAAGGTCGGTTGCCGAAGCGGTCCGAGGCGGTGGGGGCGCCTAGGTCGCCGCCGCTATGGAGTGCCCGCCGGGCCCGGGATGGTTGCGCTGATCATGCCGGTCAGGCGGTGCAGTTGCGCGGTCAGGGCGCGGCGCTCCTGCGGGGTGAACTGCGACAGCGCCTCGTACTGACGCGCCCGCAGCTCCGTCCGCATCGCCATGAGGCGTTCGGCGCCTTCTTCGGTGAGGCGGACGAGGACCTGGCGCTCGTCCTGCGGGGAGCGACGCCGCGTGATCACACCCTTGGCCTCCAGTTGCTGGAGCATGCGGGTCGCGGTGGGCACGCTGACCTCGGCACCGGCCGCGAGGCGGCCGACCGGCAGGCCGTCCCCCTCGGCGTCCTGCGCCAAGGGGTCGAGTAGGGCCACCTGCGACATGGACAGGCCGACGGCGGACTGGCCGACGGTGGCGGCCCGCGAGCGCCGCATGGCGTAGAAGAGCCGGTCGGCGGCCTGGGCCAGGTCTTCCACGCCCGCCTCGGGGGCCGGTTCCGGCGCGGGACCGGCCGCTGGTTCGCCCGCCTCTTGGTTGCCTGCCTCTCGCATGATTGTTAGCTTACTAAATAAAGTTGGTTAGCAAGCTAAGCATTAGGAGGCTCATCATCATGACCTTCCCCGCCCGTATCGATGTCCACCAGCACATCGTTCCGCCCATCTGGGCCGAAACCCTCGCCGCGCACGGCCTCGACTCCGGCGGCTGGGCCATCCCCGCCTGGAGCCCGACCGACGCCATCGCGATGATGGACCGGCAGGGCATCGCCACCGGCGTCCTGTCGGTCACCGCCCCCGGCGTCCATCTGGGCAACGACGCACAGGCGCGCGACCTCGCCCGCGCCGTCAACGAGTACGGCGCCGAGGTCGTCAGGGACCACCCCGGCCGCTTCGGCCACTTCGCCAGCGTCCCGCTGCCCGACGTCGACGCCGCCCTGGCCGAGACCACGCACGCGCTGGACACCCTCGGCGCCGACGGCGTCGTCCTGATGTCCAACGCCCACGGCCGCTACCTCGGCGACCCCGACTTCGAACCGCTGTGGGCCGAAATCGACCGCCGCGGCGCCACCGTCTTCGTCCACCCCGCCCAGCCGCCGATGCCGCTGCTGCCCGGCACCCCCGCCCCGCTCGCCGACTACGTCTTCGACACCACCCGCACCGCCCTCAACCTGGTGCTGAACGGCGTCATGAGCCGCTACCCGAACATGCGCGTGATCCTCTCCCACGGCGGCGGCTTCCTGCCCTACGCCGCGTACCGCTTCTCCGGCCTGACCTCCACCGTCGTCGACCGCGACCGCGACCGCGAGGCCGAGGACATCCTGCGCGACCTGAAGCGGTTCTACTTCGACACCGCCCTGTCCGCGAGCCCCAGCGCCCTGCCCGCGCTGCTGGCCTTCGCCGAGCCCGGTCACGTCCTCTACGGCAGCGACTGGCCCTTCGCACCCGAGAACGCCGGGACCTACTACAACCACTACCTGGAGACCTACCCCGACTACGCCCCCGGCCAGGCCGAGGCCATCGACCGCGGCAACGCCGAGGCGCTCTTCCCCCGCCTCGTCCGCTGACCCGCCCCCCTCGCCGCCGGGAGGGAGACGCAGGTCACATGCGGTCCTGTCACATCTCCCCGAGCCGTTCCGTCAGGGAGGTGTCACCACAGGCAGAGCAACGGCATAGGAGAGCCCATCATGGATGCTCGCTTGAATCTCTTCGGCAACCCGCTCCTCGGCACGTTCCTGAAGCACATCAACTCCGCGGGCAAGGCGGTCACGGGCTCGGCGCTGCCGGCCGCGACGCAGGAGCTGGTGAAGCTCCGCGCCAGCCAGATCAACGGCTGCGGCTTCTGCACCGACATGCACACCAAGGACGCCGCGAAGGCCGGGGAGACCTCGACGCGCCTCAACCTCGTCGCGGTCTGGCGGGAGTCCACGGTGTTCACCGACGCCGAGCGCGCCGCCCTGGAGCTGGCGGAGCAGGGCACCCGCATCGCCGACGCGGCCGGTGGTGTCACGGACGAGGCGTGGGCGAACGCGGCGAAGCACTACGACGAGGAACAGCTCGCCGCCCTGGTGGCCATCATCGCCATCATCAACACCTACAACCGCCTGAACGTCATCGTCCAGCAGCCCGCCGGCGACTACCAGCCCGGCCAGTTCGGCTGAGACCGGCCCGGCCAGTTCGGCCGAGACCAGCCCGGCCAGTTCGGCCGAGACCAGCCCGGCGTCCGCCGTCGGAAACCCTCATGGGCGGTCGAGCCGGAGGCGCTCGGCCTTCGGCAGCCCCGCGACCACCAGGTCGTAGGAGTCCTCGATGAGCTCCCGGACCAGCCGGTCCGGGAGGCCGCCGTCGACCGTCACCGTGTTCCAGTGGCGCTTGTTCATATGCCACCCCGGGATGATCAACTCCGGATGCCCCTCACGGAGCCGGCCCGCGTCCGCCGGGTCGCACTTCAGATTCACCGTGAGGGGGCGGGCGTCCAGTGTCGTCAGGGCGAAGATCTTGCCGACCACCTTGAAGGCCGCGACCTCCGGGTGACGGGAGAACGGGAACTCCTCCACCACCGCGTTGAAGGAGAGGCAGAAGGACCGCAGTTGTTCGGGGGTCACTCCGGATTCTCCTCGTACTCGACGTACTCGACCGAAAAGGCTCAAGGGGTGCAACAAACGCAACAACGAACCCACCGTAGCCCAGGCCTCCGACAGCCGACTGGCGAGAATCCGTGGCGACTCGGCAGAAACGCTCGTGGTTGATGCCACGGCCCGTGCACAACCTGCCGAAAAGCCCGACTACCGGGCCGCGACCCACTGGTCCACGCGGGACCAGTGGGCGCGGTTCGGCGTCGAGGTGTCGAGGTGTCGAGCGAGCGCGTGTGCATCGACAGGAACAGGGCCACCGGCGGCGGTGTGACCGCGGATGAAGCGGTGGTGGCCCAGTACGTACGCGCGATAGTCCCGCTCGAAGCGGGAGAGCCGCCACCGCAGCCGCCGGTCCACGGCGTCGGCGACCCGCTCGACCCACCGGTCGGCGACTTTGCCGTACACCTTGCCAAGGAATCCCAGACCCGCCGGCAGCGCCCCGTACCCGAGGAAGAGCAGCGGCGAGACGACCGGATGCGCGCTGACCGACGGCCAGAATCTCGCCCCCAGCACCGCCGGCGGCACCAGACTCGCCACGGCGAGCCCGAACCGCGTCAACACCTCCGCATTGCCTTTGCCGACCGCCGCCGTTCTCCCCCGAACCCTCGGTGCCCCGTTCCCGTGCCGTCTCTTATACCGGTATACCGGCCATACCGGCACGCATTCACCTGCCCCGGTAATTGCCTCGCATTAACGGTTTCCAGTGGGCCCCGGACCCCGAGTTGCGGCCCCCCACGCGTGGGGTGACGGTGGACATGAGGGGGACACGGGGGCGTGGCAGAACGTGGGGGCTGAAGAAGACGCACAGGACCGCGCCGGTACACGGGAGCACCGGACCGTCGCCCTTGGGGCCTGGCCTTCCGCGCAGTGGCGCGTGTCCGCGATCCGGGGGAACGCACTGACCGCGACCGCGCACAGGAGCGGAGAAGGCAATGACGAACGGACCCGGGCCCGTGGGGCCCATGGGTAACGGCCCGAACGGGGAGCGGCCGCCGCAGGTCGGCATGCCGCTGGGGACGCAGCCGACGGAATACACCGGGCGGTATGTGGTCCTGCTCGATCAGCGGGAACCCGAGCGCGGAATGGAGGCGCTGCGCTCGTCCGTCGGGATCGCGTCCGTGGAACGCGTCCGCGGGGCGGAACCCGGTGCGGCGGAGCTGCTGGCGCGGCCCGATGTGTCGGTGGTCTTCGACGAACTCGGCGTCGCCGTCGTCGATGTGCAGCCGGACCAGCGCCATGCGCTGGTCACCACGGCGGAGGCGGAGCCGACGATCATCGCGACGGAGCCGGAGCGCGTGGTGTACGCGTCGGTGATCACGGAGCCGCACCACACGCTGACCGGCTTCTTCCCGATGTACCGCAGCGACGAGGACGAGGTGACCCGGCACACCCGGGCCGAGCTCGCCACCTCGCTGGGACCGGCCTGGGACGAGCAGAACACCACCTGGGGGCTCCAGGGGATCCGCGCCAACTGGTCGCATCTGACCGGCAGCGGGGTGAAGGTCGCCGTGCTCGACACCGGTGTGGACACCGATCACCCGGATCTGACCGAATGCGTCGAGGCGGCGGCCTCCTTCGTGTCCGGGGCGAGTGTCGAGGACGGCCATGGCCACGGCACCCACTGCGTCGGCACGGTGGCCGGTCCGGCCGAGCCCGGGCACGCGCCGCGGTACGGCGTGGCCGGTGAGGCCGGAGTGCTGGTGGGCAAGGTGCTCAGCGACCAGGGCGTGGGGTCCGACGGCCAGATCCTGGCGGGGATGGCCTGGGCGATCTCCCAGGGCGCCCGGGTGATCTCCATGTCGCTCGGGGCTCCGGTGGAGCCCGGGGAACTGTTCCCGCAGACCTACGAGAACGTGGCGCGGCGAGCGCTGCGGCGCGGCACCGTGATCGTGGCCGCGGCGGGCAACGAGAGCCGGCGGCCCGGCTTCGTGGCGCCGGTGGGGCGGCCCGCCAACTGCCCGTCCATCCTGGCGGTGGCGGCGCTCGGCAAGGACCTGGGGACCGCGTTCTTCTCCTGCGGCGCCATCAACGGCGAGGGCGGGGAAGTCAATATCGCGGCGCCCGGGGTCGACATCTTCTCAGCCGCGCCCGGCGGGACGTACCAGACGATGAGCGGCACGAGTATGGCGGCGCCGCATGCCGCCGGTGTCGTCACGCTGCTGGCCCAGGCGCATCCGGAGGCCTCGGCGGCCGACCTCGGCACCCGACTGCGGTCCGGGGCCCATCCGCTGGCGCAGCCGGCCGCGGACGTCGGCTCGGGTCTGCTCCAGGCCCCGTGAGCGGGGACGCTGTGGGGCAGGCGGCGCGGTCCGGGCCGGTCGGGGTCATCCTCTCGGTCGACCCGGACCGGTTCGCCCAGGTCGTGGAGGCCGCGCGGCGGGTCGGGCTGACGGTCACCGGTGAGCAGCAGATCCTCGGCTCGCTGTCCGGGACCATCGCCGAGGACCGGATCCCGGTCCTGGCGGCGGTGGACGGCGTCGAGTCGGTGGACCGGGAACAGATCGTCCGGCTTCCGCCGCCGCCCGACCCGCCGATCCGGTGAGTTCCGGGCTGCGGGGTGCGGGCTCAGCGTTCCGGGCTCCGGGCTGCGGGCTCAGACGTGGTTGAACGGTTCGGCGTACGCGAAGGCCCCCTTGAGGGTCGGCTGATAGGCGGTCAGGGTCCGGACCTGGAAGTAGTCGCCCCAGGCCGGATCCGGGGCCGTGATGCCGTAGTCGGTCGACGGGCGGAAGCCGAACCGGCCGTAATACGCGGGGCTGCCCAGCAGGGCGACCAGCGATTCGCCGAAGGCGTCCGCGGCGCCGAGCACCGCGTGGACGAGCGCCTGGCCGACGCCGCGGCGCTGATGGGCGGGGTGCACGCTGAGCGGTCCGAGACCGAGGGCGAGGGCCAGGTCGGAGCCGACATGGCCGCGGGTGCAGACGACATGTCCGATCACCTCGGCACGGTCGGCGGTGGCGACGAACGACAGGGCGGGCAACCAGCCGTCGCTGATCCGGAGTTCGTCCAGCAGCGCGGTCTCGACCGGGACCGGGGTGTGCGGGGTGCCCGTGGTATCCGAGGTGTCCGACTTCGCGAACGCGGCCGAGGTGACGGCCCGGATGGCGTCGATGTCGGAGCGGGTCTCTCGTCGGATCAACATCGGGTCAGGATGCGTCCCAACGCGGTGCGGGAGCAAACCAATTGTGCGCCGCCGCGCAGGACGGGCTCCCGGGTCAGCCCTTCGTGGCGCGGGCGGTGAGGGCCCGTTCGACCTGGATGTACGTCACGTCGTGGTCGGCCAGGACATGCGCGGCCACACCGGGGCGGGCGGTGAGGGCGAGCAGCAGATGCTCATCGCCGATGTGCTTGTCGCCGCGGGCGAGGGCGATCCGCAGCGAGCGCTCCAGCACGGACTTGGCCTCCCGGGAGAATGGGCGGCGCAGGGGGCGCCTGCCGCGGCGGGGAGCGCGTGCGGAGGCGAATCCGGGAGTGCCTTCGGGGGTGGATCCAGGGGTGGGTCCGGCCGTGGCGAGGGCGCCCACGCCATGGGCCTCCTCCACCCGCGCGACGATCTCGTCCACGTCGATGCCGAGCCCGGCCAGCGCCTCCACATCGGCGCCGGTGATGCCCCCGCGCCGGCGGACCTCGGCCAGGGCCTGCTCGATCGAGGCGCGGCGGCCGTGCGCGCCGAGGGCGGTGAGGACCTCGGCGGCGGGGCTGCCCTTACGGTCGCTGCGGGCACGGCCGCCGTCCTTACGGCCGCCGGGACCCTCCGTACGGCTGCTGTCGGCACCGCTGCCGCCCGTACGGCCGCTGTCCGTACGGCCGCTGTCCGTACGGCCGCTGTCCGTACGGTCCAGGAGCGCAAGCAGCAGCTCGGCCTCGCCGACTGTGTCGGCCCCGGTGTCCTCCGCGTGGCGGACGGCGCCGCGTACGACCTCGCGGGCACTGGTGGTGAACCTCTCGAACATCAACGCCTCCCGTGCTTCTTGTGGACCGCCTGCCTGCTGACGCCCAGTTCGGCGGCGATTTCCTGCCACGACCAGCCCTGGGCGCGGGCGCTGCGCACCTGTACGGCCTCCAGTTGCTCCAGCAGCCGGCGCAGCGCGGCGACGGCGCGCAGTCCGACCCGGGGGTCCCGGTCGCCCGCGCGCTCGGCGAGATCCGTTGCTTCGGTCATGGCGTCAATGTAGGTTGACGCCCGGCTCGCCGTCAACATGGGTTGACGAATGAGGCCGTAATTGGTTCGACGCGGCGGCCGTACGTCCGGCAGCCTCCCGTCATGGACCCCCATTGCTGGCCCCTGTACGGGCTTCGCCTTCGTACGCCGCGCCTGGAACTGCGGCTTCCCGACATCCCCCTCCTCGACGAACTCGCCGCGGTCGCGGCGGACGGGGTGCACGACCCGGCCGAGATGCCCTTCAGCGTCCCCTGGACCGATTCACCCCCGGAGGAGCGCGGACGCAGCTCCTTCCAGCATCTGCTGGGCACGATCGCCGAATGGCGGCCGGAGAAGTGGGCGCTGAGCCTCGCGGTGCTGCACGAGGGCGCGGTGATCGGGCGGCAGGACCTGTTCGCGACCGAATTCGCGGTCACCCGGGAGGCCGAGACGGGCTCTTGGCTGGGCACCGCCCATCAGGGCAAGGGCCTGGGCACGGAGATGCGGGCGGCGGTGACGCACCTGGCGTTCGAGGGCTTGGGCGCGCTGTCGCTGACCTCGGGCGCGATGGTGGAGAACGGCCGCTCGCTGGGGGTCTCCCGGCGGCTGGGCTACCGCCCCGACGGGCTGTCCGTGGTCGCCGTAAGGGGCGAGGCCCGCACCATTCAGCGGCTGCGGCTGGACCGCGCGGCCTGGGAGGAGCACCGCACCACCTCGGTCGAGATGGCCGGACTGGAGCCGTGCCGCGCGCTGTTCGGCGCTCCGTGATGGGCCTGATGGACCCTGAGGGCCTCGCTTCCTGCTGCAGGCGGGCAACGGCGAGATCATCGCCGTCGGCGAAGCCTACGAGTCCAACGCCCTCGTGCGGGCAACCGCGTTCGCACGGCGCTGGTTACCCTCCCTTCCGTGGTCAAACCTCATATATCGAAGCCGCTGGCCAAGGGGCGCGCATCGCTCCGGCGTCTGCGCAAGGCGTTCCTGCGCCGCTGGCGCCATCCGCGGCTGAAATGGCCCAAGCGGATCGTGGCCGCCTTCGTCGGCTGCCTGGTGCTGGCCGTACTCGCCGCCGGGATCTCCCTGCGGCTGCTGTACGCGGGCGATCCCGGGCCCGGTACACAGACCCGGGGCCGGGACGCCGTATGGCTCGGACATGCCTGGGTGGACGGCCGCAAGGGCGAGGCCGAACTCCAAGGGCTGGTGCGGCGGGTGCGCGGCACCGGGATCCGCGAGCTGTACGTCCACGCGGGCCCGTTGGAGCATGACGGCACCCTGCCCGAAGGGCGCTACCCGAAAGCGGGGTGGCTGCTGAAGGCGGTGCACCGCGAACTGCCCGGCGTCCGCGTCCAGGCGTGGCTCGGCGACGTTCTGGACACGGAGGGCCCGACCGGGCTCAGCCTGGCCGACGGCGACAACCACACGCGGATCGTGGGCTCGGCGCGGCAGGTGCTGGACGCGGGGTTCGACGGCGTCCACTTCGACCTGGAGCCGCTGCACTCCGAGGACCGCGCCTATCTCGCCCTCCTCGACGCGCTGCACGCCCTCACCCGTCCCCGACACGCCCCGCTGTCGGTCGCGGCCCACCAGATCGACCCGCTGCCCGCCCTGCACTCGGTCGCGGGGTTCCTCACCGGCCACCCCAAGTGGTGGTCGCAGTCGTACTTCGGGCAGGTGGCACGGCGGGTCGACCAGATCGCGGTGATGTCGTACGACACCTCGATGCCGCTGGAGAGCCTCTACGGCGGCTATGTGGCCCAGCAGACGGAACTCGCGCTCGAGGTCACCCCGCCGACCACGGATCTCCTGATGGGCCTCCCCGGCTACCACACCAACAACTTCGGCCGCCACGCCTGGGCCGAGACCGTCCCGGCGGCGGTCCGCGGCGCCCGCCTCGGCCTCGGCCGCGAGGACCGGCGGCGTGAGCGCTTCGGGGTGGCGCTGTACGTGGACTACGCGGCGACGGACGACGACTGGGCGGCGTACCGGGACGGCTGGGGGCGGCGCGAGGCGGACTGACGGGGGGAGCGTGTGGAGCGGGGGCGTCCGGGGCAGTGCGCCCGGTCAGGAGCGGGACGGGGTGACCAGGCCGGACTCATAGGCCACGATGACCAGTTGGGCGCGGTCACGGGCGCCCAGCTTGCCCATGATGCGGCTGACATGGGTCTTGGCGGTGAGCGGTGAGAGGCCGAGGGTCTGGGCGGCCTCGGCGTTGTTGAGACCGCGGGCGACGAGGGCGAGCACCTGGCGTTCGCGCTCGGAGAGCGCGGCCAGTGCGGCGGGGGCCGGGGCACCGGGCGGCGGGGCGTCGGGGAGCCGCAGGACGCGGGCGATGAGGCGGGCGGTGGGGCCGGGCGAGAGCAGGGACTCCCCCGCCGCCACGGTCCGTATGGCGTCCAGGAGTTCGGCGGGCCGGGTGTCCTTCACCAGGAAGCCGGACGCGCCCGCGCGCAGCGCCTCGACGATGTGCTCATCGGTGTCGTAGGTCGTCAGGACGAGGACCTTGACACCGGCCAGGTCCTCGTCGGCGGCGATGCGGCGGGTGGCCTCGATGCCGTCGAGGTCGGGCATCCGAATGTCCATGACGACGAGGTCGGCGCGGGCGGTGCGGGCCAGTTCGACGGCCTCGCGGCCGGTGCCCGCCTGCCCGACCACGTCCATGTCACGGGCCGAGGAGACCAGCATGGCGAAGGCGGAACGGACCAGCCTCTGGTCGTCGGCGAGCAGCACCCTGATGGGCGCGGCGCTGCCGGATGACGGATCCGGTGCGGCCGTTCTGGATGTCGGATCCGGTGCGGCGGGCCCGGACGAAGGGTCCGATGCGGCGGTCCCGGAGGCGCGATCCGGCGAGGTGGCCCCGGGGACGGGATCCACTGGGGCGGCGCCTGACGCCGGGGCCGCCGGGCGGGCCCCCGGCGCCGGGTCCGACGAGCGAGTCCCTGACGCCGGGTCCGGTGCGGTCGTCATGTGGTGGCCTCCCTGGGCGCTGCGGCGGTCTGTCCGGTGCCCGTACGGCCGCCGGGCGCGCCGCCCCTGCCCCACGGCAGCGCGGCCCTGATCGCGAAGCCTGGGCCGTCCTCGCGTGGTCCGGCGGTCAGGGTGCCCGCGACGCTGCGGGCCCGCTCGCGCATGCCGACGATGCCATAGCCCGGTTCCGCGGGCGCGGTAAGGGGCTCACCGTCGCCGCCGGGGCCGTCGTCCACGGCGGCGACGCACAGTTCCCCCTCGTCCCGTACGAGCGTGATCCGCACCCGTGTGCCGGGCGCGTGGCGGACGGCGTTGGTCAGGGCCTCCTGCACGATCCGGTACGCGGCGGCGCCCACGGCGGGCGACAGCTCGGCCCCCTCCACGCCGACCGTAAGGTCCACGCGTACGCCCGCCGCCTCCGCCGCCGCGGCCAGGTCGGCGAGTCCGGCGAGCCCCGGCAGTGGGCCGATGTCCTCCTCGTCCGCGTGGTCGGCGTCGCCGTCCGCGCCCCCGCGGAGCACCTGGAGGGTGGCCCGGAGTTCGGCGCGGGCGTCCCGGCAGGTGTCGGCCATCGCGTCGAGCGCCTTGGCCATCGCCTCGCGGTCCAGCCGTTCGGGGTCGGCGATCAGGACATGCGCCGCGACGGAGGTCTGGACGCCGATGAGGGTGATGCTGTGCGCGAGCAGATCGTGCAGATCGCGCGCGATGCGCAGCCGTTCCTCGGCGACCCGCCGGGCCGCCTCCTCCTCGCGGGTCCGCTCGGCGCGTTCGGCCCGCTCCAGGATCGCGGCGATGTACTTACGGTGGATACGGACCGCCTCGCCGATCACCACGACCGACAGCACCCAGCCGGAGCTGCGCAGCATGTCGGCGCCGGCGTGCACGCTACTGCCCACGGTCATCATCGTCACCATGCCCGCGAGCAGGATGCCGACCGTAAGGAAGGACCGCAGCGGCGGGCCGATGACGGCGAGGGTGTAGACGGCGAGGAGCCCGGCCGGGACGACCGCGATATGGACGTTGTCCATGGCGTGGTACGGCCCGACCATGAGCACCACGGCCGCGGTGACCGCCATCGGGCTGTGCCGCCGCCCGACGAGCGCCACGGCGCTGGCGGTGAGCAGCGCCCAGCCGATCGCGTCGGGGCGGTGGCCGTTCCGATCGAGGTTGAGCAGGGCCAGCGTGATCTGCAGGACCAGCACCGCACCGGCGATCCCGGCGTCCACCCGCCGCCGCCTGCGGGCCTCGTCCCGGGTCTCGGCGGGGCGGGAGCCGCTGTGCAGGGCGCGCAGCACGGAGGCGAGCGCGCGGTGGGCGGTGAAGTGCACGGTGGAGCGCGCGGCGGGGGGCGCCGGTGGCGTGGTCGCGGGGTGGGTCGCGGGAGGTGCGGGCACGGGCTCCATCCTCGGGGATCCGCCTCGGGCCGATCCATAGGGCGGTATGAACGAGCGGTACGTACAAGCGTTGTGACAGGGCGATGCGAAGGGGGTTCCGGACCGGCCGTCCCCTGTGCGGCCGGTCCGGGCTCAGAGGCGGCCTCAGCCGCCGCGTACGGCCGGTTCGGGACGGGCCTCGGGGCCGGAGGCGCCGCCCTGGTCGTCCGAGGCCGAGGAGGCCGAGGAGGCCGACGAGCCGGGCGAGACCGACGAGGCGGGCGTACGGCGGAAGAGGGCACCCGGCCACCACACCCACCGCTTCAGCAGCAGGCTCGCCGACGTCACCAGATACGTCCGCACGAGGAAGGTGTCGAGCAGCACGCCGACCGCCACCACGAACCCCATCTCGACCAGCATCACCATCGGCAGCGAGGCCAGCACCGCGAAGGTCGCCGCCAGCACCAGACCGGCCGAGGCGATCACCCCGGCCGTCGTGCGCAGCGCGGTCACGGCCGCGTCCGGGACGTCCGCCCCGCGCAGCGACTCCTCCCGCATCCGGTGCATCAGGAAGATGCCGTAGTCGACGCCGAGGGCGACCAGGAAGACGAAGGAGAGCAGCGGCAGTCCGGGGTCGACCCCGGCGAAGCCGAAGACCGGGTCGAAGAAGAGCCCGCCGACGCCCATCGCGGCGCCCCACACCGCGACCACGGCGACGACCAGGACCAGCGGCGCGACGAGGCTGCGCAGCAGGGCCGCGAGGATCAGCAGCACGGCGATCAGCACCAGCGGGATGACCAGCATCCGGTCGCGGGCGTTGGTGTCCTTCAGATCGAGCTGCTGGGCGCTGGGCCCGCCGACGACCGCGTCGGCGTCCTCGACCCGTACGAGACCGGAGCGCAGGGCGTGCAGGGTGGCCGTCTCCCCGGCCGATTGCGGGGCGCCCTGGGGGAAGACGTCGATCTCCGTCCAGCCGCCGCCGCTGCGCCCGCTGTCCGCCCGCGCGACCCCCTCCGTGTCGCGCGCCCGCCGCAGCACCTCGTCCGCCCCCGCGGTGCGCGCCATCACGCTGATGGGCTGGCTGCTGCTGTCCGGATAGGCGCGGGCGAGGGTCCGGGTCGCGGCCACCGACTCGGGCTTGTCGGTGAAGGTGTCCTCCTGCTTGAGGTCGCCGGGCAGATTGAGCACGCCGATGGCGAGGGCGCCCAGCAGCGCGGCACCGCCGAGCAGAACGGCTCCGGGCCGACGGCGGGCCGAGCCGCCCATCGCCTCGAAGAACCCGCGCCGGGTCGCCCGCGGCTCGCTGCCGTAGGTCGGGATCAGCGGCCAGAAGATCCGCCGCCCCAGCAGCACCAGCACCGCGGGCAGCAGCGTCATCATGGCCACCAGCGCGCAGACGACCCCGACCGCGCCGACCGGGCCCAGTCCGCTGCTGCTGTTGAGGTCCGCGGCGAGCAGGCACAGCAGCCCGGCGGCGACGGTGCCGCTGGAGGCGAGCACGGCCGGACCGCAGCCGCGCAGGGCCTCGCGCATCGCGTCGTACGGGGCGCGGTGGCGGCGGAGCTCCTCGCGGTAGCGGGAGACGATCAACAGGGCGTAGTCGGTGCCCGCGCCGAAGACCAGCACCGTCATGATCGAGGAGCTCATGCTGGTGACGACGAGGTCGAAGCCCTGGACGAGGCCGTAGACGATCGCCATCGCGGCCATGGCGGCGACCCCGACCACCCCCAGCGGCACCAGCCACAGCAGCGGGCTGCGATAGGTGATGATCAGCAGCAGGGCGACCACCCCGGCGGTGGCGAACATCAGCGTGCCGTCGGTGGAGGCGAAAACCTCCTGGGAGTCGGCGCTGAGCGCCCCGGGACCGCCGACCTGGACGCTCAGACCCTCGGGGTGGGAGGCGAGCTCGGCGCGGACGTCCTTGACGGCGTCGGCCCGCTCCTTCTCGTCCGTCACGCCGGTGAGCGCCATGGGGTACATCAGGGTCGTGCCGTCCTTGGACGGTATGGCGCGCGGCGCCTGCCCACCGACGATGTCGTGGCGCCCCGCCACCTCGGCGACCTTCCCGCCGGCCGCCTTACGGTCGGCGTCGGTCAGCCCGCCGTCGCGGTGGTAGACGAGGACGAGGTCGATGGTGTCGCCACCGGGCAACCGCTCCTGGAGCCGGGCCACCTGGGTGGAGTCGGCGCCCGCCGGGAGGTAGTCGACGGCCGTGTCCCGCTTGACGCCCTCGAGCTTGCCCGCGAAGGGGACGGCGACGAGGAGCAACAGCACCCACCCCGCGATGAGCGCCCAGGGCAGTGAGCGGCGCCGGTTGCCGCCGGGCCCGGAGGGCGGCCCGGCCGCGGAGGGCGGCGCCGCGTCCGGTTGATGGGGATCGCTCGGGATCCCTGACGATGTCGTCTGCATGCCCCCAGGCTTCCGGCGCGGGGGCACGGATACGTCGCGCCGGCGGCGGAGATGGCGGCTACTGCGCCGGGGGCGGGACGGGCCCGATTACTCCCGGGGGAGTACGGAGGCGACCCGGAATCGCCGGTTCAGAACGCCGCCCTTGTGGCGGCCAGCAGCCGGGCCGTGTCGTCGGGGCAGATCATCAGGGCCCGGCCGACGGTTTCCAGGACCGCGCGCTCGGCCGGGCGGTACGGGCCGTCGGCCACGGCGATCCGGGCGCCCTGGAGGAGGATGGCCTCCCGGCCGGTGGGGGCCAGATGCGGGGCCAGCGGCTCCAGGGCCTCATGCAGCTCGATGGCCAGCGCCGTACCGCACGGGTCCAGGCCGTCGCGCTCGCCGCACGCGCCCGGGAGCCGCCCGGTGTCGGCGGCGAGCGCCTCGATGAGCGCGAGGAGCTGGTCCTCGCTGCAGTCGGCGAACCCGGCGGCGCGCACCGCGCCGACCGCGACCTGCCGGACCGCCGTCGCCTCGGTGCCGCCCGCGGCGAGGACCGCGAGGGCCACGGTGTGCACCGCGTCGCGGAGCATCGCGGAGAAGCGGATGGTCGTGGGGTGGTCGAGCACCTCCGTGCCGTAGCGGCTGTCGCAGGCCGCGCATTCCACGATGGGCGCGACCGGTCCGCGCGGCAGCACGGGCACGCCGAGCACCACGATGCGACGGCGGCCGGTACGGCGGCGGAAATTGCGGTCACCTCCGCATTCCGGGCAGAAGAACTCACCATCGCCGACAGTCCGCCACAGAGTGCGCACGCCTACCACACACAGGTCCCGGTCACGGCGGGCTCGCCGGTGCACCACGTCACACCTCCATAACGCTTCGGCCACGTTGCCGCGTTGACGTGATGCTAGCCACATCCATGATGTGACGTCAGTACCCCGAACGGAGACAACAGGCCAAACCCGAGGCCCCGCCCACCTCGCATGGTGAACGGGGCCCGTGTGGGTGACAAGGTCAACGGGGTGATGGACCCGTCGGATCCGTCGGATGAGAGATCATCCACGCACCGAAAAAATCATCGACGCGCCCGGTTCACCGCGGAGACGACCGCCTTGAGCGAGGCCCGCACGATGTTGGCGTCGATCCCGACACCCCACAGCACCTGCCCGTCGATCGCGCATTCGATGTACGCGGCGGCCTGGGACGCGGCGCCCTCGCTCAGCGTGTGCTCGGAGTAGTCCAGCAGCCGTACGTCCACATCGATCGAGGCCAGAGCGTCGAAGAAGGCCGCCAGCGGGCCGTTGCCGGTGCCGGTCAGCACCGCCTCGGCGCCGTCCACGACCGCCTCGACGGTGAGCGCGTCGGTGCCCTCGCTGGTGGTGGACGTCTGCGCGCTGCTCAGCGCGATCCGGCCCCACCGGTTGTCGTCGGTCGGCAGGTACTCGTCCTGGAAGGCCGCCCAGATCTGGCCCGGGGTGACCTCGCCGCCCTCGGCATCGGTCTTGGCCTGAATCGTCTTGGAGAACTCGATCTGCATCCTGCGCGGCAGGTCCAGATTGTGGTCGTTCTTCAGGACATAGGCGATGCCGCCCTTGCCGGACTGGGAGTTCACCCGGATCACGGCTTCGTAGGAGCGGCCGACGTCCTTGGG
The DNA here is from genome assembly GCF_000147815.2 of Streptomyces violaceusniger Tu 4113. Lineage (NCBI taxonomy): Bacteria > Bacillati > Actinomycetota > Actinomycetes > Kitasatosporales > Streptomycetaceae > Streptomyces > Streptomyces violaceusniger. The sequence continues at coordinate 8,885,589 of NC_015957.1, forward strand.
GTCGATGGGCAGGTACGGGACCGCCCACTCGATCTCGTCCACCGTCTTGCCCTGTTCGGCGGCGCTCGCCTCCAGCGCGTCGAACCCCTTCTTGATGGCGTCCTGGTGGGAGCCGGAGAAGGAGGTGTAGACCAGATCGCCCGCGTAGGGGTGGCGCGGGTGGATCTCCATCTGATTGCAGTACTCGGCGGTGCGGCGGATCTCGTCGATCTGCGAGAAGTCGATCTGCGGGTCGACGCCCTGGGAGAACAGGTTCATGCCCAGCGTCACCAGGTCGACATTGCCGGTGCGCTCGCCCTGCCCGAACAGACAGCCCTCGATCCGGTCCGCCCCGGCCATGATCGCCAGCTCGGCGGCGGCGACGGCGGTGCCCCGGTCGTTGTGCGGATGCACCGACAGGCAGATGTGCTCGCGCCGGGACAGCTGGCGCGACATCCACTCGAAGCGGTCCGCATGGGTGGACGGGGTCGAGCGCTCGACGGTGGCCGGCAGATTGAGGATGATCTCGCGGCCCTCCTCGGGCTGCCAGACGTCCATGACGCCCTCGCAGACCTCCAGCGCGAAGTCCAGCTCGGTGTCGGTGAAAATCTCCGGGCTGTACTGGTAGCCGAAGACCGTCTCATCGCCGAGGATCTTGTCGGCGTACTCCACCACCAGCCGGGTGCCGTCCACCGCGATCTGCTTGACCTGCTCCCGGGTGCCGCGGAAGACGATGCGGCGGAAGGTGGGTGCGGTGGCGTTGTACAGGTGCACAGTGGCCCTGTGCGCCCCGCGCAGCGACTCCACGGTGCGCTCGATCAGCTCCTCGCGCGCCTGGGTGAGGACGGAGATCGTCACGTCCTCCGGGATCGCGCCCTCCTCGATGATCGACCGTACGAAGTCGAAGTCGGTCTGGCCTGAGGAGGGGAAGCCGACCTCGATCTCCTTGTAGCCCATGCGCACCAGCAGGTCGAACATCTCGCGCTTGCGGGCCGGGGACATCGGGTCGATCAGCGCCTGGTTGCCGTCCCGCAGATCGGTGGACAGCCAGCGCGGGGCGACGGTGATCCGGTTGTCCGGCCAGGTGCGGTCCGGGATGTCGACGGCCTCGTACTGGCCGTACTTGTGGATCGGCATACCGGAGGGGCGCTGGGTGACGGTCGCGGCCGTGAGGGGCGTGGGACGCCCGACGGCGCTACGGGAGGTCTGGGAATGGCCGGGCGTATCGGAGTGAGTCGTCATGGTGCGCGGGGCTCCTTGGGTAATCCGCTGTCCACGGGACGAATCCGCTGTCGCGGAGGTCCTGGGGCGGCCGACAGGGCGTGATCACTGCAACGCCGAACTCCGCGGGGAGGGGGTCGGCCTACGACTACAGGCCCTCGCCGCGGCAGCTAAGAAGAAGCAGCCCGAAACGCATGATGCCGAGCAGCCTAACCGAGACGCACCGGCGCGGCGGAACCCGTATCACTATGCGGACCGAAACATGGCCTGCGGAGGAATACACATCTTCCACTCGATTTCAGCAATCATGACCGCAAGGCGTGACACTCATCTCACACGGTGCGACATTGCCAGCCATGGACGCCAACGCCAATGCCCCCGCGCAGGCCCGCAGTCACCGCCGTGGCACCTTCTGCACGATCGTGCCGCCGCATGTCCTCGACAAGCTGTCCCATGCCGAGGACGCCTCGCTGGCCGATCTCGCCCGCCGCACCCTGGAGCACGACGCCCTGCAGCGCACCCGCCGCCGGATCACCACCGTGCGCGGGGTCCCCGCCGCGCGGGCCGCCGCGCCCTCCGACAAGCCCGAGCGCACCGTCTACGACGCCCACCGCAAGACCTCGCTGCCGGGGAAGAAGGTGCGCGGCGAGGGCGACCAGGCGAGCGGGGACGACTCGGTGAACCGCGCCTACGACGGGCTCGGCGCGACCTTCGAGCTCTTCCTCAAAGCGTACGGCAGGCGCTCGATCGACGACTCCGGTCTGCCGCTGAACGCGAGCGTCCACTACAGCGAGGACTACAACAACGCCTTCTGGGACGGCGAGCAGATGGTCTTCGGCGACGGGGACGGCGAGGTCTTCCTGGACTTCACCATCCCGGTCGACGTCATGGCCCACGAGCTCACCCACGGCGTCACGCAGTACAGCGCCAACCTCGAGTACTTCGGCCAGTCCGGGGCGCTCAACGAGTCGATGTCCGACGTCTTCGGCTCACTGGTCAAGCAGCATGTCCTCGGCCACAGCGCCGAGCAGGCCGACTGGCTGATCGGCGCGGGGCTGCTGACGGACCGGGTCACCGGAGTGGCCCTGCGCTCGATGAAGGCCCCGGGCACGGCGTACGACGACGATGTGCTGGGCAAGGACCCGCAGCCGGGCACGATGGACGACTACGTCCGCACCTCACGCGACAACGGCGGCGTCCACATCAACTCCGGCATCCCCAACCACGCCTTCTACCTCGCCGCCACCGCCCTGGGCGGCAACGCCTGGGAGCGCGCCGGGCAGATCTGGTTCGACGTGCTGACCGGCGGCGATCTGGCCTCCGACGCGGAGTTCACCGACTTCGCCCACCTTACGGTGGCCGCGGCGCACGCCCGCTACGGCGAGGGCGAGGAGCAGACGGCGGTGCAGGAGGCGTGGGCCGGGGTGGGCATCACCGATCTGCGGGCCCGCGTGGGCGCGCGCTAGAGCACGCCATCGGGTAGTGATGGAGCCATGCGCATCTCCGTCACCCGCACCGGCGGTTTCGCCGGAATCGAGCGCCGGGCCGAGCTGGACACCACCGGCCGGCCCGACGCCAGGCATCTGGACGCCCTGGCCCACCAGGCCGTCGAGACCGGCCACATCACGGCCGCCCGCGGCGTCCCCGACGGCTTTCAGTACGAGATCACCGTCGACGGCCGCACCATCCACGCCGCGGACCCCCATCTGAGCGACGCCCAGCGGGAACTGATCCGCACGGTGCTGAAGGAAGGCGCGTAGGGACGCTCAACGGGGGCTCAGAACCCCCGTCTCCGCAACCGCGTGGGCCGGGGCTCAGAACCCCAGCTTCCGCAGTTGCTTCGGGTCGCGCTGCCAATCCTTGGCGACCTTCACATGAAGGTCGAGAAAGACCGGCGTGCCCAGCAGGGCCTCGAGCCCCCTCCCTCTGCCGCCCTCGCACCGCTCGGCCCCAGGGGCCTCCCGGGCTTCGCACGGCCGCGCCGGCCTCCGACCGGCAGTGAGAGCCAGGCTCAGAACCCCAGCTTCCGTAGCTGCTTCGGGTCACGCTGCCAATCCTTGGCGACCTTCACATGAAGGTCGAGAAAGACCGGCGTACCGAGTAGGGCCTCGATGTGCTTGCGGGACTTGGTGCCGACCTCCTTGAGGCGGCGTCCCTTGGGGCCGATGATGATGCCCTTCTGGCTGGGCCGCTCGATGTAGAGGTTGGCGTGGATGTCGAGGAGCGGCCGGTCCGCGGGGCGGTCCTCGCGGGGCAGCATCTCCTCCACGACCACCGCGATGGAGTGCGGCAGTTCGTCCCGTACGCCCTCCAGCGCGGCCTCCCGGATCAGCTCGGCCACCATGACCTGCTCGGGCTCATCGGTAAGGTCGCCCTCGGGGTAGAGCGTCGGGCCCTCGGGCAGCAGCGGGACCAGCAGATCCGCCAGCAGGCCCACCTGCTTGTCGCCGACAGCCGACACCGGGACGATCTCGGCCCATTCGAAGCCCAGCTCCGTGCCGAGCCGGTCGATGGCGATCAATTGCTCGGCGAGCTGCTTGGACTCGACCAGATCGGTCTTGGTGACGATCGCGATCTTGGGGGTCTTCTTGATCCCCGCCAGCTCGGTGGCGATATAGCGGTCGCCGGGGCCCAGCTTCTGGTCGGCGGGCAGGCAGAAGCCGATGACGTCGACCTCGGCCCAGGTGGTGCGCACGACATCGTTGAGCCGCTCGCCGAGCAGGGTGCGCGGCTTGTGCAGACCGGGGGTGTCGACGAGCACGAGCTGGGCGTCGGGGCGGTGCACGATGCCGCGGACGGTGTGGCGCGTGGTCTGCGGGCGGTTCGAGGTGATCGCGACCTTCGTCCCCACCAGCGCATTGGTCAGGGTCGACTTGCCCGCGTTGGGGCGGCCGACGAAGCAGGCGAAGCCCGAGCGGTGCGGGGTCTCCCGCTGCTCGGTCGGGGACGGGGGGGTACCGGCAGTCATGGACCCCATTCTCCCCGATGCCCCGGCCCGCTCGGACCAGTCGTCCCGGGCCTGGTGCGACCAGTCGTCCCGGGCCACGTACGGCCGGTCGTCCCGGGCCACGTACGGCCAGTTGTCCTGGCCCCGTACAGCCAGCCGTCCCGGCCCCGTACGACCGCCGGTGGCGGTGAGTCGGTCAGGCAGGCAGCGTGGCCCGCAGGGTGCCGTCGAGGCCCGCCAGCAGCACCGGCGTCCCGGCCCCGCCGAGGTCCCGGACGGCCGCGCGGTCCTCGTCCGACACGCTCTCCGCCTCGGTCACCACGGCCGCGGCCTCCAGGGACGTGGCACCGCTCGCCACGGCCATGGCGACGGCGGTCCGCAGGGCGCTCAGCTTCAGCGAGTCGAGGGCCACGGTCCCGGCGACATACGTACGCCCCGTCTCATCGCGTACGGCGGCGCCCTCCACCACGGAGTTACGGGCCCGCGCGGAGCGGGCCAGCGTGATGATCTTGCGGTCTTCGGGGTCCAGCTGCGCTGCTTCGCTCATGCGGACGAGCATATGCGGGGCGTTGACCGGCGGTGACGCCGGTGGGGTGGGCGGGGAGCCGGGCCCGCACCCGGGCACACAGCGACCCGCGCCGGGCCGCTGTGCGGCGGCCCGGCGCGGGCGACTTGCGCTGTGCGGGTGTGCTCAGGCCCTTACGGGAGGATCGGCGTCGGCTGGAAGGTCAGCGAGGCCGAGCCCGACGACGGGCTCAGGCCCGGGGCGCCGCCGAAGGAGGCGGTGTAGGTCGAAGCGGTGAGGATGGTCGGCGGGACGGTCACATTGCTGAGCGTCGCCGTGCCGCCGGCGTTGGTGACCGCGCTGCCCAGCGCGAGCGGGCCCAGCACCGAGTTGGCGACGAAGGTGAGGGTCTGGCCGGGGACCGGGTTGTTCGACGCGTCCCTCAGCGTCGCGCTCAGGGTCGGGATGATCAGCGTGCCGTTGAACCGCAGCCGGATGGTGGCCGGGGTGGCGGTCACGGTGGTCCCGACCGTCGCCGAGACCACGTTCTGGGTGATCGTCGGTGAGGTCGAAGGGCCGAAGCAGGTGTCGCCGTTGTAGGTGGCGGTGACCGTGTGCGCTCCGGTGGTGAGGGTGCTGGTGCTGGCCGTCGCCACACCGGAGGCGTTGAGCGTGCCGGTGAGGGTGGGCCCGCCGCTGATCACGAAGGTGACGGTCCCGGTCGGCGTGCCCGTCGCCGGCGGCACCGGGGTCACGGTGGCGGTGAAGGTCACGTTCTGGCCGGGCGCGGACGGGTTCGGCGAGGAGGTGAGCGTGGTCGTGGTGCTCGCCTGGCCGACCGTGATGGAACCGGAGGCCGACGAGCCCGCGACGCCGGTGTTGCCCCCGTACGTGGCCGTCACCGCGTGGGTGCCCACCGGAATGGCACTGGTCGTCACACACGCCTGGCCGCTGGCGTTGAGCGTTCCGGTCAAGGTCGGACCGCCCGCGATCACGAACGTCACGGTTCCGGTCGGAGCGCAGGTGCCGGGCACGTTCGTCGTCACCTGCGCGCACAGGGTCACCGGCTGGCCGCACACCGGAGAGGCGGGCGGGATGGTCAGCGTGGTCGTGGACGCGGCCTGGCCGACGGTGATGGAACCGGAGGCCGACGAGCCCGCGACGCCCGTGTTGCCCCCGTACGTGGCCGTCACCGCGTGGGTGCCCACCGGAATGGCACTGGTCGTCACACACGCCTGGCCGCTGGCGTTGAGCGTTCCGGTCAAGGTCGGACCGCCCGCGATCGTGAACGTGACCGTTCCGGTCGGAGCGCAGGTGCTGGGCGCCGCGACCGTCACCTGCGCGCACAGGGTCACCGGCTGGCCGCACACCGGAGAGGTGGGCAGGAAGCTCAGGGTCGTGGTGGAGACGCCCTGGTTGACCGTGACGGACCCGGTGGTGTTCGACCCGGCGACGCCGGTGTCGCCGGAGTAGGTGGCCGTCACCGCGTGGGTGCCGACCGGGATGTTGCTGGCCGTCACGCATGCCTGGCCGGTCGCGTCGACCACCCCGGTCAGCGTCGGACCACCCGCGATGGTGAAGGTGACCGTTCCGGTCGGAACGCAGGTGCCGGGCGGCGTCGTGGTGACCTGGGCGCAGAGGCTGACCGTCTCGCCGCACGACGCCGTGCTGGGCGTGATGGTCAGCACGGTCGTCGAGGACGCCTGGTTCACCGTGACGGAGCCGGTCCCTGTCGAGCCCGTGACACCTCCGTCGCCCGCGTAGGTGGCGGTCACGGTGTGTGCGCCGACCGGGATGGCATTGGTGGTCACGCATGCCTGGCCGCTGGCGTTGAGCGTCCCGGTCAGCGTCGGACCGCCCGAGACGACGAACGTCACGTTCCCGGTGGGGAGGCATGTGCTCGGTGGCGCGACGGTCACGTTCGCGCAGATGGTCACCAGCTCACCGCAGACGGTCGGGCTGGGCGAGACGCTCACCGTGGTGGTCGACGTGCCCTGGCCCACGGTGAACGACGCCGAGCCGGTGGAGCTCGCGACACCCGTGTCGCCCGCATACGTGGCCGTCACGGTGTACGACCCCGCGGTCAGGTCACTGGTGGTGACGCATGCCTGGCCGGTCGCGTCCAGCATGCCCGTGAGAACCGGGCCGCCGGTGATCACGAAGGTCACCGTGCCCGTAGGCGTACAGGTGCTCGGCGGCGTCACCGTCACCTGGGCGCACAGGGTCACCTCCTCGCCGCAGACCGGAGCGGCCGGGGACACCGTGACCGTGGTGGTCGAGGCTCCCTGGCCGACCGTCACCGTTCCGGTGCCGGTCGAGCCCGCGACATTCCCGTTGCCGTTGTAGGTGGCCGTCACGGTGTGTGTCCCCACCGGGATGTCGGCCGTCACGCACGCCTGGCCACTCGCGTCGAGCGCGGCGACGACGAACGGAACACCGTCGATGGCGAACATCACCGTGCCCGTCGGGGTACAGGTGCCGGGCGCGACGACCGTCACCTGGGCGCACAGGGTCACCTCCTCACCGCAGACCGGAGCGGCCGGGGACACGGTGAGGGTCGTGGTCGAGTCCGCCGGGTTGACGGTGAGCGGCGTCAAGGCCGAGTTGGACGCGGCGAAGTTAGTGTCGCCGTTGTAGAACGCGGCGACCTGGTGCGTGCCCACGCTCAGGGCGGGGACGGTCACGGAGGCGTTCCCGGCTCCGTCGAGGGTCCCGGTCACCGTGGGCCCGTCCGCGCTGACGATGAAGGTGACCGTACCGGTGGGTGTGCCGGTGCCCGGGGGCACCGCCGCCACATTGGCGGTCAGCGTCACGGTCTCCCCGCAGACGGGCGCGGGCGGCACGAAGGTGACGGTGGTGGCGGTCGCCGACTGGTTGACCAGTTGGATGGTCGTGCCGGACGAATTGTCCGTGGGATCGGCGATGTTGACGAAGTTCGCCGTGACCTGATGGGGACCGGCGGTCAGTGGTGTGGAGTCGGTCACGCTGGCCGTGCCCGAGTCGGCCCCGGTTTGAGTGAGCGTTACGGGTCCGATGGTCGGGCCACCGGTGATGGTGAAGGTCACGTCGCCCCACGGAGGGGTCCCGGCGGTGATGCCGGTGACGGTGGCGGTGTAGGTGACGGTTTGACCGAAGACAGAGGGATTCGGCGTGGAGGTCACCACAGTGGTGGACATGGAAGCGGCCGCCCTTTCCTGATCTCAGGGAGATGAGCCGCCCGGCTCCGCGCGGCGCATGCCGCGCGGAGCCATGGCCTCTGCACGGGGGTGCCCATACGGCCGACCTGTCTACGTCAAGCAAGACAAGCCGGCTGTCCCCCGACAGAGGTATGGGCGACCCACCAGTCGGTATCTGCAAGTAAGCGGGTGCCTACGCCAGATGGACCAGGGAGCGGACGGCTATTCCACTCGTATGGCGCAGCGCGGGCCGCGCGTTGCCGATGCGCTGGCGCGACGGCCCGCTGTCGCGCAGGCGGGTGCCGCGCCCCGGCGCGTGCCGCGGGAGCGTGGAGGGGCGGACTTCGCGGCATGACGGCGCGGCCCCGGTTTGTCGGCATGACGGCGCGGCCCCGGTTTGTCGGCATGACGGCGCGGCCCCGGTTTGTCGGCATGACGGCGCGGCCCCGGTTTGTCGGCATGACGGCGCGGCCCCGGTTTGTCGGCATGACGGCGCGGCCCCGGTTTGTCGGCATGACGGCGCGGCCCCGCCCACGGGGGTGTGGACGGGGCCGCGTCGCGGGTGCGCGGGGGCTGCTACAGGGCTACTCCGGCTCGGCCGCGGCGGTCTCGCGGACCGGCTCGACCAGCACCGTGACAATGCGGTTGCGGCGGCCCGCCGGGGACTCGGCGGTCAGCCGCAGCGCCTTGAGCGCGGGGTCGATGCCGCCCTCGGGGACGTCGACCTGGGCCGTGGCGCCCGCGATCGGCACCCGGCCCAGCGCCTTGGCGAGCAGCCCGCCCACCGTCTCGACGTCCTCGTCCTCCAGGTCCGTGCCGTACAGCTCGCCCAGGTCGCCGAGGGCGAGCCGGGCGGTCACCCGGTGGGTGCCGTCGCTCAGGTCCTCGATGGGCGGCAGCTCGCGGTCGTACTCGTCGGTGATCTCGCCGACGATCTCCTCGAGGATGTCCTCGATGGTGACGATGCCGGCCGTGCCGCCGTACTCGTCGATCACGACGGCGACATGGTTGCGCTCCTGCTGCATCTCGCGCAGCAGATCGCCCGCGTTCTTGGTGTCCGGGACGAAGGTGGCGGGCCGCATCGTGGTGGAGACCAGCTCGGCCTCGGCCTCGCGGTTGATATGCGTCTTACGGACAAGATCCTTGAGGTAGACGACCCCGACGATGTCGTCCTCGTTCTCCCCGGTGACCGGGATCCGGGAGAAGCCGGAGCGCAGCGCGAGGGTGAGGGCCTGCCGGATGGTCTTGAAGCGCTCGATGACCACGAGGTCGGTGCGCGGCACCATCACCTCGCGCACCAGGGTGTCGCCGAGCTCGAAGACGGAGTGGACCATGCGCCGCTCCTCGTCCTCGATCAGCGACTCCTGCTCGGCGAGGTCCACCAGGGCGCGCAGCTCGGCCTCGGAGGCGAACGGGCCCTTACGGAAGCCCTTGCCGGGCGTGAGCGCGTTACCGAGGAGGATCAGCAGCGGCGGGATGGGGCCCATGACCCGGGCCAGCGGGATCAGCACATAGGCGGCGACGGTCGCGGTGTTGAGCGGATGCTGGGCGCCGATGGTGCGCGGGGAGACGCCGACGGCCACATACGACACCAGGACCATCACGCCGATCGCGACGGTCAGCGCCTTCCAGGTCTCGTCGAACTCGCGCAGACTCGCGAACGTGACGACCGCGCCCGCCGCGACCTCGCAGGCGACCCTGACCAGCAGCGCCACATTGAGATAGCGGGTGGGGTCCTCGGCGACGAGCATCAGCTTGGCGCTGCCACGCCGCCCGGAGCGCACGGCCTCCTCGGCCCGGAACCGGGTGGTGCGGGCGAGACCGGCCTCCGCGCAGGCCGCCAGCCAGGCCACCACGACCAGCAGGACGGTCGCGGCGACGAGCTGGGCGCTCATCGGACGGTGGGGGCCGGGGAGGGACCGGTCAGGCCCTGCTCCGCGCGCCAGCCGTCGACGATGGCGGCCTGCAGGCCGAACATCTCGGCGCGCTCATCCGCCTCCTCGTGGTCATAGCCGAGGAGGTGGAGGACGCCGTGGACGGTGAGCAGGTGCAGCTCCTCGTCCATGGAGTGCTCGGTCGGCGCCTCCTCCCCCTGCTTCTTGGCCACTTCGGGGCAGAGCACGATGTCCCCGAGGAGGCCCTGCGGGGGCTCCTCGTCGTCCTTGGCCGGCGGGCGCAGCTCGTCCATCGGGAAGGACATGACATCGGTCGGCCCCGGCAGGTCCATCCACTGGATGTGCAACTGCTCCATGGCGTCGGCGTCGACGACGATCACCGAGAGCTCGGAGAGCGGGTGGATACGCATCCGGGCCAGCGCGTAGCGGGCGACGTCGAGCACAGCCCGCTCGTCGATATCGATACCGGACTCGTTGTTGACGTCGATCGCCATGAGGGTTCGCGGTTACTTTCCGTTGCGGCTGTCGTACTGGTCGTATGCGTCGACGATACGGCCGACCAGCTTGTGACGGACCACGTCGGTGCTGGTGAGCATGGAGAAGTGAACGTCCTCGACGCCATCCAGGATCTCCCGCACCTGGCGCAGACCACTCTTGGTCCCGCCGGGGAGGTCGATCTGGGTGATGTCGCCCGTGATCACTATCTTGGAATCGAAGCCGAGCCGGGTGAGGAACATCTTCATCTGCTCGGGGTTCGTGTTCTGGGCCTCGTCGAGGATGATGAACGCGTCATTGAGCGTCCGGCCGCGCATATACGCCAGCGGCGCGACCTCGATCGTGCCCGCGGCCATCAGGCGCGGGATGGAGTCGGGGTCGAGCATGTCGTGCAGCGCGTCGTAGAGCGGCCGCAGATACGGGTCGATCTTCTCGTAGAGGGTGCCGGGCAGGAAGCCGAGCCGCTCCCCCGCCTCGACCGCCGGCCGGGTGAGGATGATCCGGGTGACCTGCTTGGACTGCAGCGCCTGGACCGCCTTGGCCATGGCCAGATAGGTCTTGCCGGTGCCCGCCGGCCCGATGCCGAAGACGATCGTGTGCTTGTCGATGGCGTCGACATAGCGCTTCTGGTTGAGCGTCTTGGGACGGATGGTGCGGCCACGGTTGGAGAGGATGTTCTGGGTGAGCACCTCGGCAGGCGTCTCCTCCCCTCCGCCCTCTCCATTTTCGGCCGCGCGCAACATGGAGATCGAGCGCTCCACCGCATCCTCCGTCATCGGTTGACCGGTGCGGAGCACCAGCATCATCTCATCGAACAGACGCTGGACCAGGGCGACTTCCTTCGGATCCCCGGTGGCGCTGACTTGGTTGCCCCGTACGTGAATATCGGTCGCCGGGAACGCGTTCTCGATCACACGCAACAGCGCGTCACCGGATCCCAAGACCATCACCATGGGGTGCTTGTTCGGGACCGTGAACTGTGCATGCGCCTGCGGTGCTGTGGTTGGTTGCGTCATGGGCCGGCTCTCTGGCCTGCTTCTACCTCCTGGCACAAGGGTTCTCGCCGCTCGACAACCTTGGCTACAAGCTTACGACGGAGCACCGACAAGCCCCGAGCACTTTTACTCCTCATCCACTCATCACCTCACTCACCTGGGGCTCCCGCACCCCGGCCGCCCCAGGGTCCGGGGCCTCGGCCGGGGCCCGCGCTACGCCTGGCGGAAACCGATCGTCGGAACGGCCCGGCGCAGCGGCCAGGGGCGGGCGGCGGCCGGGAGCAGCCGGTCGAGGAAGGCGTAGCGGCGCAGCGCGCGGCCGGGCTGGTCGTCGTAGGAGCGGGCGTGCTGCCACCAGGCGGCGATCTCGACCCAGCCGGGCGCGGAGAGCGAGCCGCCGAACTCCTGCACCGACAGCGCGGCGGTCAGCCCGGCGAAGGCCAGCCGATCGGCGAGCGGCCAGTCGGCGAGCGTGCCGGTGACGAAACCGGCGACGAACACGTCCCCGGCGCCGGTCGGGTCCAGGGCCTCCACGGAGATCGCGGGCACCTCTGCGGTCTCGCCGGTGCGGCCGTCGACCGCGTACGCCCCCTCGGAGCCGAGCGTGACGACGGCGAGCGGGACCAGGTCGGCGAGGGCCCGGGCGGCGGCACGCGGGCAGTCGGTGCGGGTGTAGCGCATCGCCTCCTCGGCATTGGGCAGGAACGCCTCGCAGTGCTCCAGCTCGGCGAGGTCGGCCGGATCCCAGCGGCCGGTGTCGTCCCAGCCGACGTCCGCGAAGACCCTGCTGCCGCGGCGGGCGGCCTCGGCGACCCACTCCTGGCCGCTGCCGGGCACCAGGGAGGCCACGGCGGCGCGGGCCGGGGGCGGGCAACGGGGCGCGGGCTCCTCGGGCGGCGGGGCCTCATGGCCGTGGGAGACCATGGTCCGCTCGCCCTCGTAGGCCATCGAGACGGTCACCGGGGAGTGCCAGCCGGGGATCGTGCGGGAGAGCGAGAGATCGATGCCCTCGCCGCGGTCCAGGGCGTCCTGGCAGTAGTCCCCGTAATGGTCGTCGCCGAAGGCGGCGGCGAGCGAGGTGCGCAGGCCGAGCCGGGCCAGGGCGGTGGCCATATTGGCGACGCCGCCGGGGCTCGAGCCCATACCGCGGGCCCAGGACTCGGTGCCGCGGACGGGGGCGGTGTCCAGACCGGTGAAGATGATGTCGAGGAAGACGGTGCCGGTGAGATAGACGTCGCACGCCGGGTCACCGGGCCGGCGAACGGCCTCGAGCGGGTCGAGCAGGGGGTAACCCGCTGTGAGCATGTCGCCTTTGTGTGTCGTCACCGCGCTCTCCCAGGTCTGACCGGTCCGCCTCCATCGTCGGATGCGGGTGCGGACAGTGTGCACGATGGCACGGACAACGGGCCGGGGACCGGCAAGCGTCACCCCCTCGGGGCGTCTGCCGTGCCGGCGCGCCGCGGCGCGGCGATCCGTCCGACCCCCGCGGCAGGGCGGCCCCGCCGCGGCGCGGCCTGCACCGACCCCCGCGGCCCGGGCGCCCTCGCCGCGGTGCCCTCAGCGCCGTTTGGGCAGCGCCACCGTCATCAGGTCCTCGGCGACCGTGAGCTGCCCCTCGAACCCGGCGGCCCGCGCCTGGCGCTCGAAGTCGGACGGATCGCCGTAGCGCTGCGAGAAGTGCGTCAGCACCAGATGCCGCGCCCCCGCCCCGGCCGCGACCCGGGCCGCCTGCCCGGCGGTCAGATGCCCGTACTCGACGGCCAGCGCCTCCTCCTCGTCCAGGAAGGTCGACTCGATGACCAGCAGATCGCACCCCTGCGCCAGTGCGGAGACGCCGTCGCACAGCCGGGTGTCCATGATGAACGCGAAGCGCTGCCCCCGGCGCACCTCGCTGACCTCTTCGAGCGTGACCGTACGTCCCTCGATCTCCAGCGCCCGCTCCCGCTGCAGCCGGCCGATGTCCGGGCCGCGGACGCCGAACGCGGCGAGCCGCTCGGGCAGCATCCTGCGGCCGTCCGGTTCGATCAGGCGATAGCCGTACGACTCGACGGGGTGCGAGAGCCGGGCCGCCTCCAGCGTGTACGCGGGGGTGCGGGCCAGCACCGCGCCGTCACCGGCGACCGGCTCCTCGGTCAGCGCCACCGTCTCGCGGTAGGCGGTCGCGTACCGCAGCCGCTCGAAGAACCGCTGTCCGCTCGCCGGGTAGTGGGCGGTCACCCGGTGCGGCACCCGGTCGAGGTTGATCCGCTGGATCACCCCGGCCAGGCCCAGCGAGTGATCCCCGTGGAAGTGCGTGACGCAGATCCGGTCGATGTCATGGGCGGCGACCCCGGCCCGCAGCATCTGGCGCTGGGTGCCCTCGCCGGGGTCGAACAGCAGGCCTTCGCCGTCCCAGCGCAGCAGATAGCCGTTGTGGTTGCGGTGCCGGGTCGGCACCTGGCTGGCGGTGCCGAGGACGATCAGTTCCCGTGCGGACAAGGGTTATCCGGGGGGCCAGTTGAGCCCGCGGCCGCCCAGGACGTGGGCATGGGCGTGGAAGACGGTCTGGCCGGCGCCGGAGCCGGTGTTGAACACCACGCGGTAGCCCGTCTCGACGAGCTTCTCATCGGCGGCGACCGCGCCCGCCTCGCGCAGCACATCCGCGGCGGCCTGCGGTTCGGCCGCGGCGAGGGAGGCCGCGTCCGGGTAGTGCACCTTGGGGATCACCAGGATGTGGGTGGGTGCCTGGGGGTTTATGTCACGGAATGCGACGATGGTGTCCGTCTCGCGGACGACGGTGGCCGGCACCTCCCCCGAGACAATCTTGCAGAACAGGCAGTCGGCCTGCGGTTCTCCCGCCACCGGTGGCTCCTTACGGATCGTCGGCACATACGGTCCGGATGGTACCGGGAGCCCCTGCCGACGCGAGAGATCGCGGCCTATTGGCCCTGACTACCGCCCTCGGTACCGTCCTTACCGGCGCTGTCCCCGGCACCGGTCCGACCGGCGCCGCCCTCGGTGGTCGGGTGGTCCCAGGGGTGGCTGCGGGTCGGCTGGGGGCTCTCGGTGGTCGGGCGGTCCCACGGGTGACTCCGGGTCGGCTGGGGGGCCTCGGTGGTCCGGTGGTCCCACGGGTGACTACGGGTCGGCTGAGGGCTCTCCGTGGTCGGACGGTTCCACGAGTGGCTGAAGGTCGGCCGGGGGCTGTCGGTGTCCGGGCCGCCGCCCTGGCACTCCCCGATCACCTGCGCCTCGAAGACCTTCCGGCCGTCCACCTCGCCGGTCACATCGCCCCGGACGCAGTGGTCCGCGCGTACGTAGGTGACCCGGCCCTTGATCCTGATGTCCTTGTCGTTGTCGGTCCTGCCGTGGCAGTCCACGCGCGCGTCGGTCTCCCCGGACCGGTCGCTCCGCGAGGGCGAAGCACCGGCCGTATGGCCGTTCTTGAACTCGGCGTTGCAGCTCATCCAGCGGACGCCGACCCCGCCCCGCTCCAGCGCCTCCGTGACGACCTGGTCCGTGGTGATCGCGACCGTCACGGAGCTGATGCCGCCGCCGGTCGGCTCACACGCTGTCACCGCGACCGCCGCGCCGACCGCCGCGACGGACAAGAGCGTCCGTCCCCGCCTTGCCTGACTCAATACCCCCATAGGGGATAGGTTCCCATCGGCCGACGCCTATCGGAAGGCCGTCCTCGGCCAGGTACGGGCGCACTGAAGCGCGAAGAGACCCCAGAGGGGCCCTCTCTCATCCCGGAGGGGCCTCTCTCATCCCCAGCGGCCGGTGCGGCCGAGCAGCAGCGCGGCGGCCGCCGTTCCGGCCGTGGAGGTGCGCAGCACGCTCGGGCCCAGCCGGTACGGCCGCGCGCCCGCCTCCGCGAAGGCCGCCAACTCCTCGGGGGACACGCCCCCTTCGGGCCCGACGACCAGCACGATCTCGCCGCGCGCGGGCAGTTGGGCGCTCGCGAGCGGTTCGCCGCCCTCCTCGTGGAGCACGGCCGCGAACGCGGCTTCGGCGAGAAGCAGGGCAACCTGCTTGGTCGTCATCGCGTCCGGGACCTCGGGGAAGGTCAGCCGACGGGACTGCTTGCCCGCCTCGCGCGCGGTCGACCGCCACTTGCCGAGCGCCTTGAGGCCGCGCTCGCCCTTCCACTGGGTGATGCAGCGGGACGCCGACCACGGAACGACGGCGTCCACACCGGTCTCCGTCATGGTCTCCACCGCCAGCTCGCCCCGGTCGCCCTTGGGCAGCGCCTGGACGACGGTGATCCTCGGGTCCGGGGCCGCCTCCTGGCGCACCTCGTCCACCGCGATCTGCAGCCGGTCCTTGCCCTCGACGGCCGCCACGGTGCCCTGGACGCCCGTACCGTGGCCGTCCGTCAGCACCACGGGCTCACCGACGCGCAGCCGCCTTACGGACACCGCGTGGCGCCCCTCCGGGCCCTCCAGCCAGACCCGGGCCCCCGCGGCCGCACCCGCCAGGGAGTCGGCCACGAACACCGGGGCGGTCACGACACCGCACCCCGCTGGACCTGAAGGCCCAACTCGGCCCGCGCGGCGTCGAGTTCCACCGCGAGCATCTCCACCAGCCGCGCGGCGGGCAGCTCGCGCGCCAGCCGGTGCCCCTGCCCGGCCCACAGCGCCATCCCCTGCGGGTCGCCCGCCTTGGCGGCCGCCTTACGGAGGCCCGACGTCATGTGGTGCAACTGAGGGTAGGCGGCGGGCGCGTGCGGGCCGTGCTCGCGCATGAAGCGGTTGACCAGGCCCCGGGCCGGGCGGCCGGAGAAGGCGCGGGTCAGCTCGGTCCGGCCGAACAGCGGATCCGTCATCGCCTGCTTGTGCAGGGCGTTCGCCCCGGACTCGGGGCACACCAGGAACGCGGTCCCCATCTGGGCCGCGACCGCGCCCGCGGCCAGCGCCGCGGCGATCTGCGAACCGCGCATGATCCCGCCCGCCGCGATGATCGGGACCTGGACGTACTCACGGACCAGCGTGATCAGCGACAGCAGACCGAGCCCGGCGCCCATCCCGTCGACGGCCGGGTCATTGCTGTACGTGCCCTGGTGGCCACCCGCCTCCACGCCCTGCACACAGACGGCGTCGGCGCCCGCCCACTGGGCGGTCTGCGCCTCGACGGGCGAGGTCACGGTCACGATCGTGCGGGTGCCGGCCTTGGCGAAGGCGTCGAGGACCGCGCGGGTCGGGCAGCCGAAGGTGAACGAGACGACCGGAACCGGGTTGTCGAGGAGTACCGCGAGCTTGGCGTCGTACGCGTCGTCCGAGCCCGCGTCCGGGTCGCCCAGCGGAGTCTCGTACCAGGCCGCCTCACCCGTGAGCCGCGCCCGGTAGGCCCCGACGGCAGCCGCGTCGGCATTGGCCGGCTGCGGCATGAACAGATTGACACCGAAGTGCCGTCCGGTCAGCCCTCGAAGCTGTTTGATCTCCTCATACATCGCTTCCGGCGTCTTGTAGCCGGCAGCGAGGAAACCGAGGCCACCGGCCTCGGAGACAGTGGCGGCGAGCTGCGGGCAGGAGGCTCCACCCGCCATCGGCGCCTGCACGATCGGGTACCGGTAAAGATCGGTCAGCGCGGAGGACATGGCCACATCGTGCCATGCCCTCCACACGGGCTCCCCACCGGATCAGCGGCGCTGCGGGCGCCAGCGGCGCCCTTACGGGCCGTATCGCGGCCCATAAGCGCCTACCGTCCGTTGAACGCGTCCTTCAGCCGCGAGAACAGCCCCTGCTGCCCCGGCTTACCGCACCCCCGGGGGACAACCCCCGTACCCCCGGCCGGAGCGCCTACCGCCCATTGAACGCATCCTTCAGCCGCGAGAACAGCCCCTGCTGCCCCGGCTTGAATTCGCCGATCGGGCGCTCCTCGCCGCGCAGCTTGGACAGCCGCCGCAGCAGCTCCTCCTGCTCCGGGTCGAGCTTGGTCGGGGTGGTCACCTCGACATGCACGATCAGATCGCCCCGGCCGCCGCCCCGCAGATGGGTGACGCCGCGCTGGTGCAGCGGGATCGACTGGCCGGACTGGGTACCGGGCCGGATGTCGACCTCATCCAGGCCGTCCAGCGTCTCCAGCGGCACCTTGGTGCCCAGCGACGCCGCCGTCATCGGGATGGTCACGGTGCAGTGCATATCGTCACCGCGCCGCTGGAAGACCGGATGCGGGACCTCGTGGATCTCCACATACAGGTCGCCCGCCGGGCCGCCGCCCGGTCCGACCTCGCCCTCACCGGCGAGCTGGATCCTGGTGCCGTTGTCCACGCCGGCGGGGATCTTCACGGTCAGGGTGCGCCGCGAGCGGATCCGGCCGTCGCCCGCGCACTCCGGGCACGGGGTCGGCACCACGGTGCCGAAGCCCTGGCACTGGGGGCACGGCCGCGAGGTCATGACCTGGCCCAGGAAGGACCGCGTCACCTGCGAGACCTCACCACGGCCACGGCACATGTCACAGGTCTGCGCCGAGGTGCCCGGCGCCGCGCCCTCGCCGCTGCACGTCGTGCAGACGACCGCGGTGTCGACCTGGATGTCCTTGGTGGTCCCGAACGCGGCCTCGCTGAGCTCCACGTCCAGCCGGATCATCGCGTCCTGACCGCGCCGGGTCCTGGAGCGCGGACCGCGCTGCGAGGCGGACCCGAAGAACGCGTCCATGATGTCGGAGAAGTTGCCGAAGCCCCCTCCGAACCCGCCGGCGCCACCGCCGCCGGCCCCGGACATCGGGTCCCCGCCCAGGTCGTAGACCTGCTTCTTCTGTGGGTCCGACAAGACCTCGTAAGCGGCGTTGATCTCCTTGAACCGCTCCTGGGTCTTCGGATCCGGGTTCACATCCGGATGCAGCTCGCGTGCGAGCCGGCGGAATGCCTTCTTGATCTGGTCCTGCGAGGCATCACGCGGCACGCCCAGGACTGCGTAGTAGTCCGTCGCCACTTACGACTCCGCCAGGATCTGTCCGACGTAACGTGCCACTGCGCGTACCGCTCCCATCGTTCCGGGGTAGTCCATGCGGGTCGGTCCGACCACGCCGAGTTTGGCGACCGCCTCGTCGCCGGAACCGTAGCCGACCGCGACGACCGAGGTGGCGTTGAGCCCCTCGTGAGCATTCTCATGCCCGATCCGCACGGTCATACCCGAGTCCTTGGCCTCGCCCAGCAACTTGAGGAGGACGACATGCTCCTCGAGCGCCTCCAGGACGGGCCGGATCGTCAGGGGGAAATCATGCACGAAACGCGTGAGGTTCGCGGTGCCGCCGATCATCAGCCGCTCCTCGGTCTCCTCCACAAGCGTCTCGAGCAAGGTCGACAGCACGATCGAGACGGTCCCCCGGTCCTCCTGTTCGAAGGACTCCGGAAGATCCTGCACCAACTGCGGCACATCCGCGAAACGCCGACCCACGACCCGGCTGTTGAGCCGGGCGCGCAGATCGGCCAGCGAGTCCTCGGTGATCGGGGTGGGGCAGTCCACCATGCGCTGCTCCACCCGGCCGGTGTCCGTGATCAGCACCAGCATCACCCGGGCCGTGGCCAGCGGCAGCAGCTCCACATGGCGCACCGTCGAACGGGTCAGCGACGGATACTGCACCACCGCCACCTGCCGGGTCAGCTGCGCCAGCAGCCGGACCGTGCGGCCCACCACGTCATCGAGGTCGACCGCGCCGTCCAGGAAGTTCTGAATGGCCCGCCGCTCCGGGCTGGACAGCGGCTTCACGCCCGCCAGCTTGTCCACGAAGAGGCGATAGCCCTTGTCCGTGGGGATCCGCCCGGCGCTCGTATGCGGCTGAGCGATGAACCCCTCGTCCTCCAGAGCGGCCATGTCGTTACGCACCGTGGCCGGGGAGACCCCCAGCCGGTGCCGCTCGGTGAGCGCCTTGGAGCCGACCGGCTCCTCCGTCCCCACATAGTCCTGGACAATGGCACGCAGCACCTCGAGTCTGCGTTCGCTGAGCACCCCGCGCACCTCCAGTCCAGCGGTCTCATCAGGTCGTCCGCCTGGCACTCACCGGGCACGAGTGCCAGAACCCCTTCGCCAAGTGTACGGCGGGGTGCGGTGGCATGGGCAAGAGCCGCCGCTGGCAGCAACTCTCCCCCATCCCCGTTGAGCTAGCGTCGCGGTATGGAGACGTGTTGGGAAGAGGCAGGCTGGGAGCGGCTCGCACCCGGTGTGGCCCGCCGTCGGTTGCCGGAGTGGGACGAGACGGTCGGCGTGGTCGTCGGCCGGACCGACATCCTCGTCGTGGACACCGGCGCGACCCTGCGCGCCGGGGCCGAGCTGCGCGCCCTGATCACCCGGCTGACCGGCCGCCGCCCCACCCGGATCGCGCTCACCCATCCGCACTTCGACCACGTCCTGGGCTCGGCCGCCTTCGCGGGCTGCGAGGTGTACGGGGCCACGGGCATGGACGAGCTGCTGCGCCGTGAGCGGGAGACGCTGCGCGAGGACGCGATCCGCCACGGAGTGGACCGGGACGCCGCCACCGAGGCCGTGGACCATCTGGTCGGCCCGCACCACCTGGTCTCCGGGGAGCTCACCCTGGACCTGGGCGACCGGCCGGTGCTGCTGGCCAATGTGGGGCCCGGCCACACCGCCCATGACCTGGCCGTTCTGGTGCCCGGCCGGCCCGAGGTGGTCTTCTGCGGCGATCTGGTGGAGGAGTCCGGCCCGCCCCAGGCCGGGCCCGACGCGATCCCCGGCCGCTGGCCCGCCGCCCTCGACCGACTGCTCGCCCTCGGCGGCCCGGACGCGCGGTACGTCCCGGGGCACGGCTCGGTCGTGGACGCCGGGTTCGTCCGGGCCCAACGCGACGAACTGGCGGCCCGCTTCGGCGTGTCTCTCCAGGCGCCCACCCAGGCGCCCACCCAGCCGCCCAACTAGGACTTGTCCGGCCGATCATGTGACTGCCTCGTGTCTGAATCGTTGATGTGGCATGGGGCGGGGTGATCTGACGGATGCGGAGTGGGAACGACTGCGGCCGTTCCTGCCGGTCAGCAATGGACGTTGTGGCAGGTGGCGGGATCATCGACAGGTGATCGACGGGATCCTGCACCGCGTGCGCACCGGGGTGCAGTGGCGTGATCTGCCCGAACGGTTCGGACCGTGGAAGACCGTCTATGAACGCCACCGGCTATGGTCGGCCGACGGCACCTGGGAACGCCTGCTGCAGCAGGTCCAAGCCGCGGCCGACGCCGCGGGCGACATCGACTGGGACCTGGCGGTCGACTCGACCATCGTGCGCGCTCATCAGCACGCGGCCGGTGCTCGCACAGATCCGCCGCCGGCAGCCGCGTCAAAGGGGGCCGAAACAGCAGAACACCAGGACGAGCCTCCGTGGCAGAGCCTGCTCGCCCGGCTGGTGGAGGTGGTGCAGGAGGTGAGGGACTGGGCCGCTCGCGCGGCGGACTCACGAGCAAGCTCCACCTGAGCGCCGACGGCCGCTGCCGCCCGCTGTCCCTGATTGTCACCGGTGGACAGCGGGCGGACTGCACCCAGTTCCAGCCGGTGCTGGAGAAGATCCGCGTTCCACGGCCGGGGCCGGGCAGACCGCGCACAAAGCCCGACAGCCTCGCCGCTGACAAGGCCTACAGCAACGGGCCCTGCCGCGACTACCTGCGACGACGGGGCATCCGGCACATCATCCCGGAGAAGTCCGACAGTCAGGCCGCCCGCCTGCGTAAAGGCTCACGCGGCGGACGGCCACCCGGCTTCGACGAGGAACGGTACAAGAAGCGCAACACGGTCGAGCGGGCGATCAACAGGTTGAAGCAGTCCCGGGCCGTGGCCACTCGCTACGACAAACGCGGCTACGTCTTCCTCGGCACAGCCACCACAGCCGCGCTGGTCATTTGGCTTCGCACATGATCGCCCGGACAAGTCCTAGGCGTCCACCTAGTTGTCCGCACTACAGGAGCGGGCGGTCGTCGCGCGCTATCGTCATCCGGATGCGACAGTACGACCCGGACCTGACCCCGCCCTGGAAGCGGCAGCGGCCCGCCCCCGAGGTCCCCGCCGAACCGGACCTCGTCGTGGAGGAGGTCACCACCGGCTTCTGCGGCGCCGTGATCCGCTGCGAGAAGACCGCCGAGGGTCCCACGGTCACTCTGGAGGACCGCTTCGGCAAACATCGCGTCTTCCCCATGGAGCCGCGCGGTTTTCTGCTCGAAGGGCGTGCCGTCACCCTCGTACGCCCGCGCGCGGCGGCCCCCAGCGCGCCCCAGCGCACGGCCTCGGGGTCGATCGCCGTTCCGGGAGCGCGCGCGAGGGTCGCCCGTGCGGGGCGCATCTATGTCGAGGGGCGCCATGACGCGGAGCTGGTGGAGCGGGTCTGGGGCGACGATCTGCGTATCGAGGGCGTCGTCGTGGAGTACCTGGAGGGCGTCGACGACCTGCCCGCCATCGTCGATGACTTCGCCCCCGGCCCGGACGCCCGGCTCGGCGTCCTCGTCGATCATCTGGTGCCGGGCTCCAAGGAGTCCCGTATCGCCGCGCAGGTCACCGGCGAGCATGTGCTGGTCCTCGGCCACCCCTACATCGACATCTGGGAGGCCGTGAAGCCGTCCTCCGTCGGCATCCCGGCCTGGCCGACGGTGCCGCACGGCCAGGACTGGAAGAAGGGCGTCTGCCGCGCCCTGGGCTGGCCGGAGAACACCGGGGCCGCCTGGCAGCGGATCCTGTCCACGGTCCACACCTACAAGGACCTCCAGCCGGAGCTCCTGGGGCGGGTGGAGGAACTGATCGATCACGTCACCGCAGGGCGGTAGGTCAGTCCACCAGGTCCCGCACCACCGCGTCCGCCAGCAGCCGCCCGCGCAGCGTGAGCACGGCCTGTCCCCGTCCGTACGGCTCCGGGTCCAGCAGGCCGTCCTCCAGCGCCCGTGCCGCGGCCGCCGCCCCGGCCGGGCGCAGCAGCTCCAGCGGGCAGCCCTCGGCCAGCCGCAGCTCCAGCAGGATCCGCTCCACCCGGCGCTCCTCGGCGGTCAGCAGCTCCCGGCCCGCGCCGGGCGACCTGCCCTCGCCCAGGGCCTGCGCATACGCCCCGGGGTGCTTCACGTTCCACCACCGCACGCCGCCCACGTGGCTGTGCGCGCCGGGGCCGGCGCCCCACCAGTCGGCGCCGCGCCAGTACAGCTCGTTGTGCCGGCAGCGCCCGGCGGGCGAAGTGGCCCAGTTGGAGACCTCGTACCAGGTGAACCCGGCGGCCGAAAGGATCTCCTCGGCGATCAGATAGCGGTCCGCGTGCACATCGTCGTCGGTCATCGGGACCTCGCCGCGCCGGATCCGCCGCGCGAGCCGGGTGCCCTCCTCCACGATCAGCGCATACGCCGACACATGGTCCGGCCCCGCCCCGAGCGCCGCCTCCAGGGAGGCCCGCCAGTCCGCGTCGCTCTCCCCCGGCGTCCCGTAGATCAGGTCCAGGTTCACATGGTCGAACCCGGCCGCCCGCGCCTCGGCCACGCACGCCTCCGGCCGCCCCGGGGTATGCGTACGGTCCAGCACCTTCAGGACGGGCTGCCGGGCGCTCTGCATCCCGAAGGAGATCCGGTTGAACCCCGCCTCCCGCAGCTCCGCCAGATAGCGCGGATCGACCGACTCCGGATTCGCCTCGGTCGTGACCTCGACCCCCGCGGCCAGGCCGAACTCCTCCCGGATCGCCCCGAGCATCCGCCCGAGATCCGCCGCGGCGAGCAGGGTCGGGGTCCCGCCGCCGACGAAGACGGTCTCCACGGGCCGTGGGTCGTCGCCCAGCACCTTCCGCGCCAGCCGCACCTCCTCGACGACCTGCTCGGCGTAGTTGTCCCGCGAGGCGAGCACACCGCCGGAGCCGCGCAGCTCACTGGCGGTGTAGGTGTTGAAGTCGCAGTAGCCGCAGCGGGTGGCGCAGTACGGCACATGCAGATAGAACCCCAGCGGCCGCCGCTCCGCCCCCGCCAAAGCGGTCGCGGGCAGTGCGCCGTCCTCGGGCATGGGCTCACCATCTGGCAGTACGGAAGGCATGCCCCCATTGTCCGTCACGGCCCGCGCCGCCGGGACCACGATGCGCGGGGCCCCAGAGCCTGGAGCCCGGGGCCCCCGCCTGGGCCCGTCCGGCGGAACGTCGCCGGACTGGGCATCGACGGACAGGGCCTCGCCGGAGCGGGCCTCGCCGGAGCGGGCCTAGACCACCTTGAGGACCAGCATCGCCAGGTCGTCGTCCGGTGGCTCCGCCGCGAACTCGTCCACCGCCTGCCGCACCCGCTCCGCGACCTCCCGCGCGCTCAGCCCCGCGCACAGCGCGAACGCCGCCGCCAGGCCGTCCTCGTCGTCGAACTGCCGGTCGCCGGATCGGTGCTCCGTCACCCCGTCCGTCACACAGAGCAGCGTTTCCCCGGGCGCCAGATCGAACGATTCACTCTCGTACGTCACATCGTCCACAACGCCCAGCAGTATCTGCGGCGCCGCGACGGTCCGCACCTCGCCTTCGGGCCGCAGCACCAGCGGCAGCGGATGCCCCGCGCTGGCCAGCGTGCAGCGCACCCCCTGGCCCTCGCCCAGCGGCTCCAGCTCCCCGTACAGCAGCGACAGGAACCGCGCGACCCCGCCGCCCGCCGGGAGCCCCGTGCCGACCAGGCCGCCGTCCATCAGCTCCATGACCCCGGCGGGGCCTCCCACGGCCTCCACACCGGCCGCCACGGCCTCCGCGGCGCCCTCGACCGCCTGCTCCACCGCCTCCTCGCCCAGGAGCTGGTTGAGCCGGTCCAGGACCTCTCCCACGCCGTATCCCTCGCGGGCGAGCAGCCGCAGCCAGGGCCGGACGAGGCCGGTCACCACGGCCGCCTCCGGGCCGTTTCCGCAGACGTCGCCCAGGACGAAGCACCAGCGGCCGTCACCGGCCGGGAAGACGTCGTAGAAGTCGCCTCCGGCCGAGATGTCGCCGGTGGGCTCGTACACGACCGCCGACTCGACACCGGGGATGCGCGGGATGACGGACGGCAGCAGCCCGCGCTGCAGCACCCGGCTGATGGTCGCCTGCCGGGTGTAGCGGCGGGCGGAGGCGAGCGCCAGGGCGACGCGGCGGGCGAAGTCCTCGACCAGACCGACCGCTTCGGCCGGCATCCGCACCAGCCCGGCGCGCCCGAGCAGCAGCGTGCCGAGCGCGCGGCCGCCCGCGACCAGCCGGCAGGCGAGGGCCGCGCCGCCGGGCCCGTACGCGGCGGGGTCGGCCGGCCAGGGCCACTCCACGGCGCTGCCGCGGACGGCCGCGGGCACCTGGGGCGGCTCCTTCTCCAGCACCCGCCGCAGGCCCTCGATACGCCCCTCGCTGGCGTGCCAGACCCGGGCCAGCCGGGGCGGGCCGCTCGTGGAGTCGAGCCAGATCGCGCACCAGTCGGCGAGCCGGGGCACCAGGAGCTGTCCGGCGAGCGAGGTCACCATGTCCTCGTCGAACTGCCCGGCCAGCAGGTCGGACGCCTCGGCGAGGAAGGAGAGCGCGCCGCGCTGGATCCAGTCGGGGTCGAGGCGGACGGGGGCGCGGCCCGGCGCGGGCGCGACGATCTCGACGGCCTCCTTACGGCCTTCACGAACGACTCCCGCGCCCTCGGGGACGGAGCCCAAACCCTCGCGGACGGCCCCCGCCCCGAACCCGCCCTCGGGCTCGGCCACGGTGCCGGTCGCCGGGTCCATGGCTGCCGCGGCGTCCATGAAACCCGAGCCCATGGCGCCCGCCCCCGCGGCGGCCGCGCCCGAGGGCGCCACCGCCATCTGGAACCACACCGACTTGGTCGCCCGCCGGTAGGTCGTCCCCCAGGACTCGGCGATCTCGGCCACCAGCCGCAGCCCGTGGCCACCGGCGTACTCCGGCCGCTCGTCCGGATCCGGCGGATCGCCGCGCACCACCCGGGTGGGATGGTGGTCGGTCACCTCCACGACCAGGGACGGCGGTTCGCCCTCGCGGTCCGACACATCAAGCGCACAGCTCACCTCGACGGCGGTGCCGGCGTGCACCACCGCGTTGGTGACCAGCTCGCTCACCAGCAGTATGGCCTCGTCCGCGACCCGGTCGGTGACCCGGTCGGCGGCCGGGACCTCGAGCGCGGCCCAGTCGGCGAGGGCGGTGCGGACGAACCGGCGGGCGGCCGAGGCCGCGAGCGGAGTGCAGGGCAGGCTGACGCGTGCCGAGGCACTGGTACGAACGGGGCCGACCCCACCCCCGACCGGTAGTACAACCCCACCGCCCTCAACCGACCCACCAGAAGTGGCAGAAGATGACGTCCCCACTGTGCGGCTCCTGAAGAAGCTCCGTCATAACGCCGTATCCGTAACCGTATCCGGCACGGACAGAGTGACAGACGGACCGCCCTCATATGCACCTGGTTACGCAAGTGAACCGCGATAAGGGGAAAATTCATGTGTCCGGCGGGCCGGTCGACCTGAAATCCGGTGCGGGGTCGTATCCTTGCCCGTTAAACCTCCCGCGTTCCCGTGTACATGTCCTCGATCAGGGCCTTGTACTCACGCTCGACCACCGGCCGCTTCAGCTTCAGACTGGGCGTCAACTCCCCGTGTTCCACGTCGAGATCGCGCGGCAGCAGCCGGAACTTCTTGATCGTCTGCCAGCGCTGCAGCCCCTCGTTGAGCCGGAGCACGTAGCTCTCGATCAGCTTCCGCGTCTCATCGGTGGCCACGACTTCCGCGTAGGACTTGCCCCCCAGGCCGTGCTCGGCCGCCCACTTCATGATCGTCGGCTCGTCGAGGGCGATCAGCGCGGTGCAGTAATTACGGTCGGCGCCGTGCACCAGGATGTTGGAGACGAACGGGCACACCGCCTTGAACTGGCCCTCGACCTCCGCCGGGGCGACGTACTTGCCGCCCGAGGTCTTGATCAGGTCCTTCTTGCGGTCGGTAATCCGCAGATAGCCGTCGGGGGACAGCTCGCCGATGTCTCCGGTGTGGAACCAGCCGTCGGACTCCAGCACCTGCTCGGTCAGCTCCGGCAGCCCGTGGTAGCCCTGCATGATGCCGGGTCCGCGCAGCAGCACCTCGCCGTCGTCGGCGAACCGCACCTCCAGGCCGGGGAACGCCTTGCCGACCGTGCCCGTGCGGTAGTCCGCAGGGTTGAGGAAACTGGCGGCGCTGGACTCGGTCAGGCCGTAGCCCTCCAGGATGTTGATCCCGGCGCCCGCGAAGAAGTAACCGATGTCGGGCGCGAGCGCGGCGGAGCCGGACACCGCGGCCCGCAGCCGGCCGCCGAACGCCTCGCGCAGCTTGCCGTAGACCAGCTTGTCGGCCACCGCGTGCTGGGCCTTGAGGGCGAAGGGCACGGAGGCGGTGCCGGTGCGGCGGAAGGCGTCCTGCGAGGTCCTGGCGTAATCCCGGGAGATCTCGACCGCCCACTGGAAGATCTTGTACTTGGCCCCGCCGCCCTCGCGCGCCCGCTGGGCCACCCCGTTGTAGACCTTCTCGAAGATCCGCGGCACGGCACACATATAGGTCGGCCGGACCACCGGCAGATTGTCGATGATCCTGTCGACCCGGCCGTCCACCGCCGTGGTGTGGCCGACGTAGATCTGCCCCGCCGTCAGCACCTTACCGAAGACATGCGCGAGCGGCAGCCACAGGTACTGCACATCGTCGGGGTAGAGCAGCCCGTCCTGGGTGCCGATCACAATGGCCATGTACGACCAGGAGTCATGCGCCAGCCGTACGCCCTTGGGGCGCCCGGTGGTACCGGAGGTGTAGATGAGCGTCGCAAGCTGATCGCCGCGCAGGGCGTCCATCCGATCCCGTACGGCGCCCGGCTCGCGCTCCAGCCGGGCCGCGCCCCGCTTCTCCAGCTCGGCGAGCGAGAGCACCCAGCCCTCGGGGTCGTCCGCGGCGGGGATCGCGTCCCCGGCCTCGATCACCACCACATGGGCCAGCTCGGGGAGTTCATCGCGCTGCGCCCGCACCTTGGCGAGCTGTGTCGCGTCCTCGGCGATCAGCACCCGACTGCCGGAGTCGGAGAGGATGAAGGAGGTCTCGTCGGCGTTGGTGGTCGGGTAGACCGTGGTGGTGGCCGCGCCCGCGCACAGCACGCCCAGGTCGGCCAGGATCCACTCGACGCGGGTCGAGGAGGCCAGCGCCACCCGCTCCTCGGGGCGGATGCCCAGTTCGATCAGCCCGGCGGCGATGGCGAAGACCCGATCCGCGCTTTCCCGCCAGGTCAGCGGCCGCCAGTCGTCGGGGCCGGTGCCCGAGGCAGGAGGCACCGGATAGCGGTACGCCTCCCCGTCCGGTGTCGCCTCGACGCGCTGGAGGAAGTGCGTCGCCAAGGACGGCGGCCGGTTCTCGAGCAAGATCTGTGTGTCGGTCACGGCATCCTCCGGGGCCCGCCTCATTGCTTGGTGACTCGCGAGTAACCTTCGAGTGATGATCAGAGTAGGGGCCGAATCCTTACCGCGTAAGGGGTGAGCGTCACGTTGTTCTCACGAGATGCCCAAGAGGTTCCCCCGCACACAGCAGGCCCGGCGCATCCATCACGCCAGGCCCGCTGACCACACTCGTTCCGTGGGCTGCCCCCTCACCCTTGCCAGGGCTCCGCGCCCGCCCGGGGCGGCCCTACTTCTTCGCCTTGGCGTCCTTACCGTCGGAGTCGGAGGACAGCACCGCGATGAAGGCCTCCTGCGGGACCTCCACGTTGCCGACCATCTTCATCCGCTTCTTGCCTTCCTTCTGCTTCTCCAGCAGCTTCCGCTTACGGGAGATGTCACCGCCGTAGCACTTGGCGAGGACGTCCTTACGGATGGCACGGACCGTCTCACGGGCGATGACCCGGGAGCCGATGGCCGCCTGGATGGGCACCTCGAAGTTCTGCCGCGGGATGAGCTCGCGCAGCTTGGCGACCAGCCGGACGCCGTACGCGTACGCCTTGTCCTTGTGGGTGATCGCCGAGAACGCGTCCACCTTGTCGCCGTGCAGCAGGATGTCGACCTTGACCAGCTCCGAGGTCTGCTCACCGGTGGGCTCGTAGTCCAGCGAGGCATAGCCGCGGGTCTTGGACTTGAGCTGGTCGAAGAAGTCGAAGACGACCTCGGCCAGCGGCAGGGTGTAGCGGATCTCGACCCGGTCCTCGGAGAGGTAGTCCATGCCGAGCAGCACCCCGCGGCGGTTCTGGCACAGCTCCATGATCGCGCCGATGAACTCGCTCGGGGCGAGGATCGTGCCCCGGACGACCGGCTCGTGCACCGTGTCGATCTTGCCCACGGGGAACTCGCTGGGGTTGGTCACCGTGTGCTCGCTGCCGTCCTCCATCTCCACCCGGTAGACCACGTTGGGTGCGGTGGCGATCAGGTCGAGATTGAATTCGCGCTCCAGGCGCTCACGGACGACCTCCAGGTGCAGCAGCCCGAGGAAGCCGACGCGGAAGCCGAAGCCGAGGGCGGCCGAGGTCTCCGGTTCGTAGACCAGCGCGGCATCGTTGAGCTGCAGCTTGTCCAGGGCCTCGCGCAGCTCCGGGTAGTCGGAGCCGTCCAGCGGATACAGCCCCGAGAACACCATCGGCTTCGGGTCCTTGTAACCGCCCAGAGCCTCCTGCGCACCGCGGGTGACCTGGGTGATCGTGTCCCCGACCTTGGACTGGCGGACATCCTTCACACCGGTGATCAGATAGCCCACCTCGCCCACGGAGAGCCCGTCGGCGGGGGTCATCTCCGGGGAGTTGGTGCCGATCTCCAGTAGCTCATGGGCGGCGCCGGTGGACATCATCTTGATCCGCTCGCGCTTGCTGAGCGTGCCGTCGACGACCTTCACATAGGTCACGACGCCCCGGTAGGCGTCATAGACGGAGTCGAAGATCATCGCGCGGGCGGGGGCGTCATAAACGCCCACCGGGGGCGGAACGAGCTCGACGACCCGGTCCAGCAGCTCGGCCACGCCCTCACCGGTCTTCGCGGAGACCCTGAGCACGTCGGAGGTGTCGCAGCCGATGAGATGCGCCAGCTCGGCGGCGTACTTCTCGGGCTGGGCGGCGGGCAGGTCGATCTTGTTGAGGACCGGGATGATCGTGAGGTCGTTCTCCATCGCCAGATAGAGGTTGGCGAGGGTCTGGGCCTCGATGCCCTGGGCCGCGTCGACCAGCAGGAGGCAGCCCTCACAGGCAGCGAGGGAGCGCGAGACCTCATAGGTGAAGTCCACATGGCCGGGGGTGTCGATCATGTTGAGGATGTGGGTGGCCGGCTCGCCGCCCTCGTCCTTCGTCGGCGCCCAGGGCAGCCGGACCGCCTGGGACTTGATCGTGATGCCGCGCTCGCGCTCGATGTCCATGCGGTCGAGGTACTGCGCGCGCATCTGCCGCTGATCAACCACACCGGTCAGCTGGAGCATGCGGTCGGCGAGCGTCGACTTGCCGTGGTCGATGTGCGCGATGATGCAGAAGTTACGGATCAGAGCCGGATCGGTACGGCTAGGCTCCGGCACATTGGTAGGGGTCGCGGGCACGCAGGGTCCTGTGTCTAGGCGGGACTCGGTGTTATCGGTATGGGTCAGTCCCGTCCATGGTCCCATGAATGGCGACCTCTTCCGGGTTTGGGACGCCATGGACCCTGCTGGTAACCTGGCCGACTGTGTCTCGTGCCCCTCGCTGACGGACACCTCCATGGACTCTCATGGACACCTCCGCGGGCACGGACGCACACCGAAGCAAGCGAAACCCAACGAACCTGCGAAGGCTTTCTACGTGGCGAACATCAAGTCCCAGATCAAGCGGAACAAGACGAACGAGAAGGCGCGCCAGCGCAACAAGGCGGTCAAGTCCGAGCTGAAGACCGCCATCCGCCGCACCCGCGAGGCCGTGGCCGCCGGTGACGCCGAGAAGGCCACCGAAGCCGCCCGCGCCGCCGGGCGCAAGCTCGACAAGGCCGTCAGCAAGGGTGTTCTGCACAAGAACAACGCCGCCAACAAGAAGTCGGCGATCGCCCAGCAGGTCGCCGGTCTCAAGGGCTGACACCCTCCCGGCCGATCTCGAAGGCTGACCCTTCCGGGGCACACCGCCCCACCCCGCCGCCGTTTGGGCACAGCGGTCCCTCTCACCCGCTCCGACCGGCAGCCGAGAGCTTCTTCAGCTCTCTCAGCGGCACCGCGCCGCACGCGGCCTGCGTTCGCCACGCGGGTGCGGCGCACTCGATCGACGCGAAGGCCCCGCGCCTGTCCTTTCCCCAAGGACAGCGCGGGGCTTTCGCGCTTAATTCGGGTATGTTCACGTCATGTCGACACCGGGGGAAACACCCAATCCGTACGGCCCGCCGCAGCCGCCCCAACCCCCTCAGCCCCCTCAGCCACCTCAGCAGAGCTCGCCGCAGGGCCCTCCGCAGAGTGCGTCGCCGAGCCCGCCGGAGATTCTGTCTCAGGGGCCCCACGGGTCACCGCAGGGGCCGCCGCAGAGCCCGCCGCCCGGCCCGTACGGTCAGGTGCCGCCCCAGCCTCAGCCGCCCCAGCACTCTCCGTACGCGTACGCCCAGCCGACGATGCCGTCCATCCCCCTGGGCGGTGGGTACGGGCCGATGGGCATGCCACCCGGGGCTCCGCCCACGGGCTCCGGAGGCGGGGGCGGCGGCAAGGGCTGGCTGTGGGGGCTGGGCGGGGCCGTCGTCGCCTCGGCGGTCTGGGCCGGGGTGCTGTTCGCCACGGGAGGGTTCGAAGACGGGACGAAGGCCGATCTCGCGGGCTACCGCTATCGGACCAATCTGTGCACCCCGACGGATACCCAGCCCTTCGAGGACGCCGGGTACGAGCAGAAGGACCAGAGCGGGTCGTCGTCGACATCGACGTCGAACCCGCAGCACAGCAGCTCCGAGAACGCCGCGCTGGACTCGATGACCTGCAATATCGACTTCGAGCCGAGCGGCTCGAGCAGCAGCGACTACTCCTCGGTCTGGCTCTACACCACGGCGTCGCTGCACAAGAAGACCAACCCCGGGCCGGAGTTCGAGGCCCAGTACCGGTCGTACGAGGACCAGAAGACGTCCG
Source organism: Streptomyces violaceusniger Tu 4113 (assembly GCF_000147815.2). Lineage (NCBI taxonomy): Bacteria > Bacillati > Actinomycetota > Actinomycetes > Kitasatosporales > Streptomycetaceae > Streptomyces > Streptomyces violaceusniger. The sequence continues at coordinate 8,916,757 of NC_015957.1, forward strand.
CCTACAGCTACGAGGTGAGCCCGGTCAGCGGGCTGGGCGACGAAGCGTATGTGGTGAAGCAGAAAAACAGCAGCAGCTCCAACACCGGCGCCTATGTGATCCTCGCCGTGCGGGACGGCTGGATGACCTATCAGTCGACCTGGTCGCAGTATGTGTCGTCCTCGTCCAGCGGCTCGGCCAAGACGCCCGAGGAAGCCACCGAGCTGCTCAAGAAGAGCGCCGAGTCGACGCTGGAGAAGATGAAGGCGTAACTCGCGGGGCCGAGCCGGGGCCGCCGCTCCGATCGGATGCGGAGGGCCGATCCCGGGCCGCCGCTCGGATCGGATGCGGATTGCCGCAGGCGGCCCCTCGGCCAGGGCCTACGGCTGACCTCGGCCCGCCCGGGCGGCGCGGACGATCGTGACGACCGCCTTCTCCAGGGCATACGCCGGATCGTCTCCGCCGCCCTTGACCCCCGCGTCGGCCTCGGCGACGGCGCGCAGCGCGACCGCCACTCCATCCGCCGACCAGCCGCGCATCTGCTGCCGCACCCGGTCTATCTTCCACGGCGGCATGCCCAGCTCACGGGCGAGATCGCCGGGGCGGGCGTTGCGCGGCGCCGAGGCCAGCTTGCCGATCGCGCGCACGCCCTGGGCCAGGGCGCTGGTGATCAGCACCGGCGGCACCCCGGTGGAGACCGCCCAGCGCAGCGCCTCCAGCGCCTCGGCCGCACGGCCCTCGACCGCGCGGTCGGCGACGGTGAAGCTGGACGCCTCGGCGCGGCCGGTGTAGTAGCGGGCGACGATGGCCTCGTCGATCGTGCCCTCGACATCGGCCACGAGCTGGGAGACCGCGCTGGCCAGCTCGCGCAGATCGCTCCCGATGGCGTCGACCAGAGCCTGGCATGCCTCGGGGGTGGCGGACCGGCCGGTGGCGCGGAACTCCGAGCGCACGAACGCCAGTCGGTCGGCGGGCTTGGTCATCTTGGGGCAGGCGACCTCGCGCGCCCCGGCCTTACGGGCGGCGTCGAGCAGCCCCTTGCCCTTGGCCGCGCCCGCGTGCAGCAGCACCAGCGTGATCTCCTCGGCGGGGGCGCCGAGATAGCCCTTCACGTCCTTGATCGTGTCGGCCGACAGATCCTGTGCGTTCCGCACCACGACCACCTTGCGCTCGGCGAAGAGCGAGGGGCTGGTGAGCTCGGCGAGGGTGCCGGGCTGGAGCGCGTCGGGCATCAGGTCGCGCACATCGGTGTCGGGGTCGGCCGCGCGGGCAGCCGCCACCACCTGCTGCACGGCGCGGTCGAGCAGCAGCTCCTCCTGGCCCACGGCGAGCGTCACGGGGGCGAGCGGATCGTCGGTCGTCGTCTTCCTGGCCATCGCGGTCCAGCATCCCACGGACCACCGACAACCCCGCCGCGTACTGCCGTCCGGATGTCCGACAATGTTCCGGTGATCGATGAAGGACCGACCGGCGCCCGGCACATCCTGGTGCTGCCCGACCGCGACGCCGCGGAGGAGGTGGCCGAGGCTCTGCCGGAGCGCTTCGGCATCGCCCAGGAGCCCCAGTTGGTGCGGGAAGCGCTGGCGGGCGAGGACGACGCCGAGGACGCCCAGTGGCTGGTGGTGATCGAGGACCCGGCCAAGCGCCTGGACCCGGCGGCGCTGGACGCGCTCGCGGACGAGTACGACGGCTGGCTGGAGGCCGAATAGCCTGGCCCCTGGCCAGGGTCATGGCTCATCGTGGTCACTGAAGGTCGTCGTTGAAGGCGGTCGCTGAAGGCGGTCGCTGAAGAGGGGGCTCCGAGGATGAGTGGGACTGTGACGGCAGTCAGCAGCAATGGCGAGTACTCGTTCACCAAGCCGAACCGGGACGGCATCACACTGCTCGCCGGCCTCGGTGTCGAGGGCGACGTCCATGCCGGCGTGACGGTCAAGCACCGCTCACGCGTCGCCCAGGACCCCACCCAGCCGAACCTGCGCCAAGTCCACCTCATCCATGAAGAGCTCTTCGCCGAGGTCGGTGCCGAGGGATTCAAGGTTTTGCCCGGTGACCTCGGCGAGAACATCACCACCCGTGGCATCGATCTGCTCGGCCTGCCGGTCGGCACGCTGCTGCGCATCGGCGATGACGCGGTGCTGGAGGTGACCGGCCTCCGCAATCCCTGTCTGCAGATCGACACCTTCCGGAACGGGCTCCTGAAGCGGGTCGTCGGCCGCGATGAGGCCGGGAACATCGTGCGCAAGGCCGGAATCATGAGCATCGTGAAGGAAGGCGGCACGGTGCGCCCGGGCGACACGGTCACAGCAGAGCTCCCCACCGGCCCCCACCACCCCCTGGACCGGGTCTGACGGCTTCCCGGCGGGGCGGGATCGTCCGGGGCACATTCTTCCGGAGGCGTCCGTTCCGGAGGCGTCTGCTCCGGAGGCGTCTGCTCCGGAGGCGTCTGCTCCGGAGGCGTCTGCTCCGGAGGCGTCTGCTCCGGAGGCGTCTGCTCCGGAGGCACTCAAATTCCCGTGCGCGACATCCGGCCGGGCCCCACACTGCGCGCATGGAGGAAGCCTCCGGCCCCGGGGCCGTCACGCCCGCACCGCAGTCGAGTGAGCTACTGGGGCATCCGCCCGATGCGCGGCTGCTGATCGTCAACTGCGATGACTTCGGCATGTATCCGGCGATCAACGCCGCGGTGATCGAGTCGATCGAAGAGGGCATCGCCAGTTCATGCAGTCTGATGGTCCCGTGTCCCGCGGCGCCGCAGGCCATGAAACTGCTCGGCCGACGGCCGCGGATCCCGTTCGGAATCCATCTCACCCTGGTGTGCGAGATGCCCGACTACCGATGGGGGCCGATCGCCGCCAGGGAACGAGTTCCCTCAGTGCTGGACCCCGAGGGTGAACTGTTCCCACCGACGCTCGCCGGACGGGCGGCCCTGCTCGGCCAGGCCCGGCTCGATGAGATCGAGTTCGAGTTCCGCGCCCAGATCAATGCCGTCGCCGACGCCGGGCTCACGCCGACCCATCTGGACTTCCACTGCCTGGCCGATGGCGGCCGCGAAGACATCCTCGACCTGACGGTAGGGCTGGCCGCGGAGTACGGCCTCGCGGTCCGGGTCTGGCTCGAACCCGCGCGCCAGAGGATGCGGCACCGGGGGCTGCCGGTCACCGATAACGACTTCCTGGACAGCTTCTCGCTCGCCATCGAGGGAAAGGCGGCCCGATACGTTCAGATGCTGCGCGACCTGCCTGCCGGGCTCAATGAATGGGCGGTGCACCCGAGTGTGGGAAACCAGGATTCGCAGGCCGTCGACGATGGCTGGCGCGTGCGCCGGACGGACTACGAGTTCCTGATATCGCCTCAGGCCCGTGAAATTCTCCAACAGGAGGACATCTTTGTAATCGACTACCGGACGATCCAACGCGTCTGGGGCATGACTCTGACGCCGGAGAAGCCCGCTACGACCTTCATTCGTCCTGCGCCAGGGCCTTGACGAGTTCTTTCGCGAGAGGGCCCGAAGAAGCCGGATTCTGCCCGGTGAAGAGGTTGCGGTCCACGACCGTATAGGGCTCCCAGGCGGGACCCCGCGAGTATTGGGTGGGCAGCGTCTTCAGCTCGTCCTCCAGCAGCCACTCGGCTTTGTCGGCGAGACCGACGTCGGCCTCCTCTTCATTGCAGAAACCCGTCAGACGGTAGTCGGCGAACGGTGTGTCGCCGTTCGCGTCACGGGTGGCGAGGAGAGCGGCGGGACTTTCGTATTTCCTCCCCGCTTCCGGCTTCATCTCAGCCGAAGCGGCGAGGTCAGTCGCCGAGGACCCGCTCCCACAGCAGCCCGTCCCGCCAGCTCCCGTCGAGAAAGATCGAGGAGTGCGCGACGCCGTACGGACTGAACCCGTTGCGGCGCAGCACCCGCTGCGACGGCAGATTCTCCAGATTGGTGGACGCCTCGGCGCGGTGCAACCCGAGTTCGTCCGTCATCACCCGCAGTACAAGCCCGACGGCGTGCCCGGCGTGCCCTTGATTCTGGGCGACGCTGGCGATCCAATATCCGACCGAGCCACGACGCAGGTGCGGCTGCGGCAGGATGCCTCCGACGGTGACCTGCCCGATCACCTCGTCGTCGGCGAGCACCACGCCCGGCCAGACCGAGCCGGCTCGGTATCCGGCCAGCAGGCTGTCGATCCGCTCCGCCTGGCCCTCCGGGGTCAAGAAGTCGGCCGGCTGGGCCGGTTCCCACGGCCGGAAAGCCTCGAAGTCCCGCACCCGATGCGCGGCTATCGGGCCGGCGTCGGTGGGCTCGATCAGGCGGATTCTGGTGCTGCTGCGCATGGGCTGATCCTCGTCGCGGTGCGTCGGATGAGACGGCCAGCCTATGCAAGGGTCCCCGCGCCGCCGCGCCCTACGCTCGCCGGAGGATCGAGTTGATCGCGCAGCTTGTGTTCTCGATGCCCTGCACGCAGAAAGTGCCTTCCGCTTAGACCGACAGAACCCCTTGAAAAGGTTCATCGTCCCAGCTCAGAAGGAACTTTCGTATTTCCTTCCCGCTTGCGGCCTCATCTCAAACGAAACGGTGAGGCTAAGCTCTCGCCGTGGACGACACGACACCTGGCATGCGCGTCAGGCCGGGCGGCCTGGCCGACGCGCCGGCCATCCTGGACATGCTCGACTCCGCGGTGGCCTGGATGAACGGTCGCGGCAACACCGAGCAGTGGGGCACGACGCCGTATTCGCAGAAGACCGGCGGGGTGGCGCGGGTCGAGCGGTACACGACCGAGAATGCCCCGTATATCGCGGAGTTGGACGGAACGCCCGTCGGGGCCATGGTGCTGGACTCCGGGCCCAGCCCGCAGGTGCCGATCGCACCGGCCAAGGAACCCGAGCGGTACGTCCGGATGCTGGTCTCCGACCGACGACACGCCGGCCTGGGCATCGGGGCGGCGCTGCTGGCACACGCCGTCGAGGAGACCCGGCGGGCCGGCGTGGGGCTGCTGCGGGTCGACTGCTGGGCGGGCGGCGGGGGCGAACTGGTCGCGTTCTACGAGCGCAACGGTTTCACCGCCACCGACCGCTTCCTGTCCGGGGCCTGGCCCGGACAGGTGCTGGCCCGGCGGGTCGACTGACGGCACGGGCAGGCAGAGCGGGGCAGGGCAGCGCGCCACAGTGGCATCACATGGCACCACGTGGCACCACCAGAGGCACCAGAGCACCCGAGGCGCCGCATGGCGCCGCATGGCGCCGCATTGATGCAATTCGGCACCAACACGTTTCCGCAGACCAGAGCCACCTGACGCACCCCGGGCCACGGCCGCACCCCTTACGGCCTTGCGCGTGGCGCCATTGTGGTGCCACTATGGCGTCATGGACCTCACGCCGTATGTCGACAACCTCCGCCGCGAACTCGCGGTGGCCGCCGAAGCCGGCGGCGAAGAAGCCCGCGAGCTGGCCGACCGGCTCACCGCTCCCCTGGAGTCGGCGACCCGGCTGACGATGCTCAATGTGCTCTCCGCCGCGATGGACGAGATCACCCGTGAACTCGCCCCCGGCTCGGTCGACGTACGGCTACGCGGGCTCGACCCCGACTTCGTGGTGACACGGCCGGCAGGCGGCGAGGCGTACGAGGACAAGAGCGGACCCGCCGAGCCGCTCAAGGCACCGGCCCCGGTACCCGCCGACGGCGACGACGGCGGCGGCACCGCCCGCGTCAATCTGCGCCTGCCCGCCCACCTCAAGGCGCGCGCCGAGGAGGCCGCGAACCGCGAGGGCCTGTCGGTCAACGCATGGCTGGTACGAGCCGTGTCGGCCGCGGTCGACGGCGGCGCCCCGTCACGTACGACGGAGCAGCCGCGCACCACCCGCACCGTCGGACAGAGCTTCACGGGCTGGGTGCGCTGACCGCGCCCCGGCTACGCCACCTCACCCACCCCACCTCACCCACACCACGTCCCACCAGCAGGGACGCCACGACGACCCAAGAGGACGGGACAGCCATGCCTTCTTTCGACGCTCCTTTCGACACTCCCGAACCGATCTCGGTCACCGCCCACGTGGAGGCCGGATCCATCCGGTTCATCGCCGCCGACCGGCTCGACACCCTCGTCGACGTGCGGCCCCGCGACCCGAAGAAGGACCAGGACGTACGGGCGGCCGATCAGTCCGAAGTGCGGTACGCGAGTGGCCTGTTGACCATCAGGACGCCCAAGCAGCGCTATCTCATCGGGCGCACCGGCACCGTCGATGTGACGGTCGAACTGCCCACCGGCTCGCAGGTGGAGATGACCGGCGCCTGGGCCCAGGTGCACGGCGAGGGGCGGCTCGGCGAGGTCCGGGTGAAGACCTCGTCGGGCGATGTGCGCCTCGACACCACCGGGCCGCTGCACCTGATCGCGTCCCACGGCACCATCACCGTGGACCGCGTCGAGGGGCCCGCCGAGATCACCACGAGCTCCGGCAGCCTGCGCGTCGGTGCCATCGACGGCGCGGCCGTCCTGAAGAACTCCCACGGCACCACGACCGTCGGCGACGCCCTGGGCGATCTGCGGGTGAGCGGCGCCAACGGCGACATCTTCATCGAGCACGCCGAGGGCTCGGTCACCGCCACCACCGCCCACGGCGCCGTCCGTCTCGACGAAGTCGCGCGCGGCACGGTCCAGTTGGAGACCTCCTACGGCGCCATCGATGTCGGCATCCGCGAGGGCACGGCCGCCTGGCTCGACGTCAGCTCGAGCGCCGGACAGGTGATCAACGCGCTCACCGCGTCCGAGAGCCCGGACAAGTCCGAGGACACCGCCGAGGTCAGGGCCCGTACCCGCTTCGGCAACATCAACATCCGCCGCGCCCGGGCCTGATCCGCTCCATCTCCCGGTAACCAAGATCACTTCACCGCTCACCACGCCTTCGAAGGGGAGGGCCCCGTGCCTTCATCTGTCATGCCCACGTCCAGGCACGGCGGCCAGCAGCCGCCTGCCGTCTCCACCGCAGATCTGCGCAAGTCGTACGGCGACAAGACCGTCCTCGACGGCATCGATCTGCGCATCCCGTCCGGCTCCGTGTTCGCGCTGCTCGGGCCGAACGGCGCCGGAAAGACCACCACCGTGCGGATCCTGTCCACGCTGATCGCGGCCGACGGCGGCCAGGCCCAGGTCGCGGGCCACGACGTCGCCACCTCACCGGAAGGGGTGCGCGCCGCGATCGGCGTCACCGGGCAGTTCGCCGCACTCGACGACCTGCTCACCGCCGAGGAGAACGTGCTCCTCATGGCCGACCTGCTGCGCCTCGGCAAGCGCGAAGGACGCAGGCGGGCCAAGGAACTGCTGGAGCGGTTCGACATCGCGGACGTCGCGCACAAGCGCGCCGCGTTCTTCTCCGGCGGTATGCGGCGCCGGCTCGACCTCGCCATGACGCTGGTCGGCGACCCGCAGGTGATCTTCCTCGACGAGCCGACGACCGGGCTGGACCCGCGCAGCCGCCGCACCATGTGGGAGACCGTGCGCTCACTGGTCGCCAGTGGTGTCACCGTCTTCCTCACCACCCAATACCTGGAAGAGGCCGACCAGTTGGCCGACCGGATCGCCGTGCTCGACGGCGGCCGGATCGTCGCCGAGGGCACCGCCGACGAGCTCAAGGCGCAGATCCCCGGCAGCCATGTACGCCTGCGGTTCACCGACCCCGACGAGTACGAGCGCGCGGCCGCCGCCTTCCCCGACGCAGCCCGGGACGATGAGCAGCTCGCCCTGCGCGTCGCGGGCAACGGCGATCTCGACTCGCTGCGCGCCCTGTTCGACCGGCTCGACGCCGCCCGTATCCGCGCCGTCGACTTCTCCGTGCACACCCCCGACCTCGACGACGTGTTCCTCGCCCTGACCGGCGACGGCAGCACCAACACCGCGCGCCACGTGAAGGAGACCCTGCGATGAGCACGCTCACCTACGCCGTGCACGACTCGATGACGATGCTGCGGCGCAATATCAAGCACGCGCTGCGCTATCCAGGCGTCTCGCTGGGCGCCTCCATGATGCCCATCATGATGCTGCTGCTGTTCGTGTACGCCTTCGGCGACTCGATCGGCGCCGGCATAGGCGGCGGCCGGGACGCGTATCTGAACTATCTGACGCCCGGCATCATCATCATGGGGGTGGCTTCCGGCTCGATGTCGACCTCGGTCGCGGTCTGCACCGACATGACCGAGGGCATCATCAACCGCTTCCGCACCATGAACATCACGCGCTCGTCGTTCATGACGGGCCATGTCGTCGGCAGCGTCCTCACGACGATGGTGAGCCTGGTCCTGGTGGTGGGCGTCGCCCTCGCCATCGGCTTCCGGCCGAACGCCAACCCGCTGGAGTGGCTGGCCGTCGCCGGTCTCCTCACAGCCATCGCGTTCGCCGTGACGTGGCTGTCGTGCGCGCTCGGCCTGATCTCCAAGACGGTGGAGTCCGCGAGCAACAAGCCGCTGCTGGTCCAGTTCCTGCCGTTTCTCGGCTCGGCGTTCGTACCGGCCGAGTCGATGTCCCCGGGCCTGCGCTGGTTCGCCGAGTACCAGCCGTTCACACCGATGACCGAGACACTGCGCGGTCTGCTCTCCGGCTCGGAGATCGGCAACGACGGCTGGATCTCGCTCGCCTGGTGCGCCGGTATCGCCCTGGTCGGCTACGTCTGGTCGCGCTCGCTCTTCAACAGCAACACCACGCGCTGAACACCGGAACACACCCGGGCGGGGGGCCCACTCACCGGCAGAGCGTGAGCACCCCGCCCGGGTGTGTCCGCGCTCAGGGCCCACCGTGGCCTCCGAGCACCGCGCGCAGCCCCGGGTCTCGCAGCACCGCGATCGGCCCGTCGGTGTCGGTCCGCAACACGGCGGCTCCCTGGCCGCGCAGGGCGGCGATGGTGCGGGGCGACGGATGGCCGTAGGGGTTGTCCGCGCCACAGGAGATCAGGGCGAGGCGGGGTCTGAGGCGGCGGAGCAGGTGCGGGTCCTGGTAGGCCGAGCCGTGGTGGGCCACCTTGAGGACATCGACCTCGGGGAGGGTGGGGTGCGCCGTCTGCAGGGCCTGCTGGGCCGGGGGCTCCAGGTCGCCGAGGAGGAGCAGGGTCAGGCCCGCCGTGCGGACGAGGAGGGTGACGCTCGCGTCGTTCGGCCCCTCGGCCCCGGCCGGGGCGGGCGGGGGCGCAGGCCACAGGACCTCCCAGGCCAGCGGGCCGAAGCGCCGCCGCTCCCCCGGCACCGCCGCGACGACCGGGACATGCGCCGACCGGGCCCTGCGCCGTACGAACTCGGCCTGGCCGGGCGGCTCTTCCAGACCGGTCGTCTCGATGGCGCCGACCGCGCGCCCGCGTAACGCACCGGTCAGCCCGGCCACATGGTCGGCGTGGAAGTGGGTCAGGACCATCAGCGGAATCCGGACGACGCCCAGCGAGCGCAGACAGCGGTCGACGGCCCGCGGCTCGGGCCCGGTGTCCACGACGACGGCCGTACCGGGCCCCGCGGCCAGGACGAGGGCGTCGCCCTGGCCGACATCACACGCCACCATCCGCCAACCGGGCGGTGGCCAGCCGGTGATGATCCGGGCCAGGGGTACCGGGCGTACGACGGCCAGCAGCACCAGCAGGGCGCACACGGCGCACAGCAGGCGGTGGCGCAGCAGTCGACGGCCGACGAGGACCACGGCCAAGGTGACGACGGCCAGCAGCAGCGCGCCGGTCCAGCCGTCCGGCCAGCCCGCCTCGGCCCCGGGCAGCGCCGCACCGGTGCGGGCCACCTGAGCGATCCACCCGGCGGGCCAGCCCGCCGGCCAGGCGATCCACGCGGCGACCGGCGGCGCGACAGCGGCCACCGCGAGTGCGGCGAACCCGAGGACGGTGGCGGGGGCTACCGCCACCTCCGCGATGAGATTGCAGGGAATCGCCACCAGGCTCACCCGCGCGGCCATCGCCACCACGACCGGTGCGCAGACCGCCTGGGCCGCGGCGGCGGCCGCCAGCGCCTCGGCGAGCCGGGGCGGTACACCACGGCGCCGCAGGGCCGCGCTCCATCCCGGTGCGATGGTGAGCAGGGCGCCGGTGGCCAGCGCGGAGAGCAGAAAGCCGTAGCTCCGGGCCAGCCAGGGGTCGTAGAGCACCAGCGCGAGGACGGCGGCGGCCAGGGCCGGGAGCAGGGAGCGGCGGCGGCCGGTGCCGAGGGCGAGCAGCGTGATCAGCCCGCAGGCGGCGGCGCGCAGCACACTGGGCTCGGGTCTGCAGACGATGACGAAGGCGAGCGTGAGCCCGCCGCCGAGGAGGGCGGTCGTTCGCAGCCGGATGCCGAGCGCGCCCGCGAGACCGCGCCGCTCGGCCCGCCCGGCCAGCCGCGGCGGACCCGTGAGCAGGGCGAGCACCAGCGTGAGATTGCTCCCGGAGACGGCCATGAGGTGGAGCATGTCCGTGGCCCGGAACGCCTCGTCCAGTTCGGGCGGCACCCGTGAGGTGTCCCCCACGACCAGCGCCGGAAGCAACGCCCGCGCGTCCGGGGAGAGTCCGTCGGTCGCGGTGCGCAGCCCGGCGCGCAGCCGCCCGGCCAGCCGCTGGACCGCGCTGGGCGGACCCGTGACCCGCGGGGGTCCGCCGCCGTTCACGCGCACCACGGCCGCTATACGGTCCCCGTCGCGCAGGGGCGGCGCCAGGCGGCCGTGGACACGCAGCCGGGTGGACGGCAGCAGCCCGAGCCAGGCCGCCCGCTCCTCACCGGCCCTCGGGTGGACCGTCACCAGGACGGGTGTGCGGGTGGTGGTCGTGGTGCCGTCCGAGCCGGTGACCCGGCCGGTCTCGGCCTCCAGGACCACGGACGCGGGCGCGAGCGCCGCGCCCCGCACGCGTGGCCGAGTGAGCCGTGGATCCCCCGTGACCGTCACCTCGGCGGTGGCCTCGGCGTACTCCCGGGCCAGCGCGGGCACCGGGCCACGGCGTACGTCCGCCCCGTGCAGCCCGGCGACCGCCCCCGCGGCGGCCCCGCACAACAGCACGGCCGCCACCGCCCCTGCCGTACGTCGCCCACGCCACACGACGGTGCGGGGCGGTGGCGAAGTGTCTTGCTGCCGCGTCACGTTGTGGCCTTCGCCGGTGCCCGGACGCCTGCCGGCCCCGAGTGCGGCATCAGGCGCGGCATTGGGCACGGCACCGGGCGACCGACCGGCCGTCGACGGCGGTGCCTTCCGCTCCGGCCGGCGAGGCTCGGCGCCGCGTGGTCGCGACGGGGTGGGTTCGAGCGCCCGTCGGCCGTCCTGGAGCGGCACCGGCGAGAGCATGTCCGGGCCGCGCCGGGGGCTCAGTGCGCCGCGTCGTTGTCCACCCGATGCCGCTGCTCGTCGGCGAGCCCGGACGAGCAGCGCTGCCGCCACGAGGGAGGCAACCGTGCAGGCGAGGGCCACCATGTGGGCCGGTGCGTCCAGGGCGAGCGCCGCCGCTGCCCAGGCGGCCAGGGCCGGGGGCACGAGGCGGAGGTCGGGTGGGCCCTCCTGGCGTGGCTGTGACGCACCGCGCGGGGACACGGCCGCCGCATGGACCGGGGCGCGGGTCCGCCGGGGCCTCGCGACCGTCATGGCCGGACCAGCGGGCGCAGATCGGCGAACCGGCGCTCGCCGATGCCGTTCACCTCGCGGAGTTCATCGATGGAGCGGAAACCTCCGTGCTGGGTGCGGTAGTCGATGATGTGCCGGGCCAGGACGGGGCCGACTCCCGGGAGGGTGTCGAGCTGTTCGGCGGTCGCGGAGTTGAGGCTGACCGAGCCACCGGGCGCCCCGGGACCGGCCGGTGAGTTCGCGCCGTTGGCCACGTTCGGGTCACTGGGTGCGTTCGGGCCGTTGGGTGCGTTCGGTGCGCCAGCGGCCGGATCTGCTGCCGCACCCGCTGCGGGTGGTCCGCCCGCGGGGGCGCCGACGACGATCTGCTCCCCGTCCACCAGTGGCCGGGCTCGGTTCAGCCCGCTCAGGTCGGCGCCCGGTCGTACTCCACCCGCCGCTTCGAGGGCGTCGGCGACCCGCGCCCCGGGCGGCAGCTTCCGCAGCCCCGGACGGCGGACCTTGCCGGTCACATCCACCACGACCGTGCGACCGCCACCGGATGGGGTGAGCCGTCCCCTGGGCATCGAACCGGGTTCGGAGGGCGCGGCGCGCGGGGGCTCCGGATCCGGTGCGCGCACGGTCTGGGGACGGCCGGTCCAGAAGTGATACGCCGCGAAGGCCACCGCGGCGAGCAGGGCGACCGTCAGGGCGGCGACCGTTCTCAGCTCCATACCGCAGCGCAACTGAAGCCAGACCGGCAGCCGCTCGCGCAGGGCGAGCCTTACCCGGTCGCGTCGGCGCAGCGGCCCGCCCCCGGGCGCGTCCTCGGACGCCTCCTCGGATGGCCCTTCGCGCGCGTCCCGGGACGACCCCTTGCACGCGTCTCGGGGCAGCCCCTCGGGCTCGTCCCCGGGCGGCCCCTCGCGTACGTCCCGGGGCGGCCCCTCGGGCTCGTCCCTGGACGGCCCCTCTCGCGCGTCCCTAGGCAACTCCTCCCTCGCGTCTCCTAACCACCCCTCGCGCGCCTCTCGGGGCGGCTCCTCGGGCTCGTCCCCGAACAGCCCCTCGTTCCTTACCTCCCCGCTCCGTACCTCCTCCGCCTCCGCCTCCGCCTCCACAGCCGACGCTTCCCTGGCCAGGCCCCCCTCGTCCCGGGCCTTCGCAACGCCCCTCGGCCCATCCCGGCTGCCCAGGGCGATCGACCCGACCGCGATCGGGGGCGCCGACGGTGTAGAGAAGAGCGCTGCCACTCGGCTGGCGCGTGAGGGGGTGATGGGCTGGGTCTGGCGGTGGGTCCTGCGGCCGTGGCCTCCAGCGCCAGAGAGGCCGGTGCCGGACGGCGGGCGGGGGCGGCGGCCAGCCCCGCCGTCGCGATGACGGCCGCGCCCCGGACCCGTGGTTACTGTGCGTGATCGTGTCCTCATGCACCCGACGGTAGGCACAAGCGGCCGATCGCGCCGATCCGCTTCAATTCCCGGGGATAACCCCCAGGTTGTGGATAACTCCGCCACCCCACCGAGTGAGGAGCGTTGCCGAAGTACCGCCCACCCTCCGCTATCGCGGAGAGACCACAGCTCCCAGCAGCCCCGGCCCGGTGTGGGCCCCGATCACCGCGCCCACCTCGCTCACATAGAGCTCCGCCAGCCCCGGCACCCGGTCCCGCAGCCGCTCCGCGAGCGCCGCCGCCCGTTCGCCCGCCGCCAGGTGCTGCACCGCGATGTCCACCGGGCTCCGGCCGGCCCGCTCCACCACGATCTCCTCCAGCCGGGCGATGGCCTTCGAGGCGGTGCGGACCTTCTCCCGCAACTCGATCCGCCCCTCGTCGAGCTGGAGCAGCGGTTTGACCGCGAGCGCCGAGCCGAGCAGGGCCTGGGCCGCGCCGATGCGGCCGCCGCGCCGCAAATAGTCGAGGGTGTCGACGTAGAAGTAGGCGGCGGTGCCGTCGGCCCGTTTCTCCGCCGCCGCCACGGCCTCGTCCAGCGTGCCGCCGCCCTCCGCCGTCTCGGCCGCCGCCAGCGCGCAGAAGCCCAGCGCCATCGCGACCATTCCGCTGTCCACCACCCGCACCGGAACGGGCGCGTCCTGTGCCGCGAGCGCCGCCGCGTCGTAGGTGCCGGAGAATTCGGCCGACAGATGCAGGGAGACGATGCCCGTCGCGCCCTCCTCGGCGGCGGCCCGATAGGCGGCGGCGAACATTGCCGGACTGGGCCGGGACGTCGTCACCGGCTTCCGCTTCTGCAACGCCTGCGCGAGGGACCGGGCCGAGATCTCGGTGCCTTCTTCCAGGGCCCGGTCTCCGAGCACGACCGTCAGCGGCACCGCGGTGATGCGATGCCGCTCCATCGCATCCTGCGGCAAGTAAGCCGTTGAATCGGTCACGATCGCGACATGGCGGGACATGACTGGGAGGTTAGCGGGGGATGGAGCCTGCCGACAGCGCGACCCCAGCGGATGATCAATTGCCTTACCCATCATGCCCTGTTCAGACGTGGCTCAGATCCTGTTCTCGGGCCGGGTCCCGGGGTCTCAGGCCGGGGGTCTGAGATCCCGGGCCGGATTATGGGACTCAGGCCGTGTTCTCGGGACGACGGGACTGCTGCCAGGGCTTCTGCCACGCCTGGGGCTCCGTCTGGGGCCTCGCCCCGAGCGACGGCCGGGGCGGCTCCGGCTCCTGCCCCGCCTCGGGCCCCGATCGCGCCCCCGCCTCGGGCCGCGCCCCCGCCTCGGGCGCCGGCCACGACCCCGCATCCGTCCGCGGCTCCTCCGGCTCCACCGCCGTCCAGTGCCGCAGCGCCCCGGCCTCCATCTCGATCTCGCGGTTCAGCGAGTCCAGGTCGTCATGCGCAAACCGCTGCGTCCGCTCCTGCACCGCCCAGCGCAGCGAGTCGGCGGACTGGGTGATCCGCCCCGTACGCTGCCGCAGGTCGGGCAGCAGGGCGGCGAGACGGGCCCTGTCGGGCTCCTGCTCCAGCCGCTTCAGATCCGCCTCCAGATCCTGGGCATGGGCGCTCAGCCGCTGGAAGAGGACCAACGACTCCGACAGTGACCGGTCTTGCGGGGCGGCCGCCTGCAGCGCCTGACTGGTGGCGCGCATCGAGCCGCGCAGGGAGAGCCGAAGCTGGGCGAGCTCACCGGCCGCGCCCGGCTGCGCGAGCTGCCGGGCCCGGAGTCTGGTGTCCTCCACCGTGCGACGGGCCTGGTGCACCGTGCGGTCGATACCGCGCTTCGCCGCCCTGACCGCGCGAACGGCCGCATAGACCCCCGCCAGCATGATCAGGACGAAAAGCAGCAACAGGATCCAGATGGCTTCCATGTGCGCTCCTTGGGGCGGCGGTCACGGCACGGTGGCGGTCGTCCTCTCAGCGTAAACGCGCCGGGCGGGCCAGAGGTTCCTGACGAACCCCCAACCCGCCCACATGTGGCACTCCGCGGATGGGACGGCCCTTACAGCGCGGCCCCGTCCCCGCCCCGCATCACGCCGGAACGATGTTGACCAGCTTCGGCGCCCGCACGATGACCTTACGGATGCCCGCGCCGTTCAGCGCCGCCACGACCGCCGGGTCACCCAGCGCCAGCGCCTCCAGGTCGTCGTCCGAGACCGAGGGCGCGACCTCCAGCCGGGCCTTGACCTTGCCCTTGACCTGGACCACACAGGTGACGGTCTCGTCCACGACATACGCCGGGTCGGCGACCGGGAAGGGCTCGTGGACGACGGACGTGGAGTGGCCCAGCCTGCGCCACAGCTCCTCTGCGACATGCGGGGCCAGCGGCGAGATCAGCAGCACCAGCCCCTCGGCCACCGAGCGGGGCACCTCGCGCACCTTGGTGACGTGGTTGTTCAGCTCGGTGATCTTGGCGATGGCGGTGTTGAAGCGCAGGCCCTCCATGTCCTGCCGAACGCCGTCGATCGCCTTGTGCAGGGCGCGCAGCGTGGCCTCGTCGGGCTCCGCGTCCACGACGGTGACCTCACCGGTGCCCTCGTCGACGACATTGCGCCACAGCCGCTGCAGCAGCCGGTACTGGCCGACCACGGCACGGGTGTCCCAGGGCCGCGAGACATCCAGCGGACCCATGGCCATCTCGTACAGCCGCAGGGTGTCGGCCCCGTACTCGGCGCAGATCTCGTCCGGCGTGACCGCGTTCTTCAGGGACTTGCCCATCTTGCCCAGCAGCCGGGTGACCTGCTCGCCCTCGTACCAGTAGGCCCCGTCCCGCTCCTCGACCTCGGCGGCCGGGACGGCGATACCGCGGCTGTCCCGGTAGACATACGCCTGGATCATGCCCTGGTTGTACAGCTTGTGGAACGGCTCGACCGAGGAGACGTGCCCCAGGTCGAACAGCACCTTGGACCAGAACCGGGCGTACAGCAGATGGAGCACCGCATGCTCGGCGCCGCCGACGTACAGGTCCACACCGCCGTGCGGCTGACCCTCGCGCGGCCCCATCCAGTAGCGCTCGGTCTCGGGGTCGACCAGCCGCTCGCTGTTGTGCGGGTCCAGGTAGCGCAGCTCGTACCAGCAGGATCCGGCCCAGTTGGGCATGGTGTTGGTCTCGCGGCGGAACGGCCGCGGCCCGCGCCCGTCGCCCAGGTCCAGCACCACGTTGACCCAGTCCTCGTTCCGGGACAGCGGGGTCTCCGGGGAGGTGTCGGAGTCGTCCGGGTCGAAGGTGCGCGGCGAGTAGTCCTCGACCTCGGGCAGCTTCAGGGGCAGCATCGACTCGGGCAGGGCGTGCGCCACACCCTCCTCGTCGTAGACGATCGGGAACGGCTCGCCCCAGTAGCGCTGCCGGCTGAACAGCCAGTCGCGCAGCCGGTAGTTGACGGTGCCCTCGCCGATGGCGCGGGACTCCAGCCATTCGGTGATGCGCGCCTTGGCCTCGACGACGCCCAGCCCGTCCAGCGATACGGACTCCCCCGTCGAGTTGACGATCTTCGCGTCGTACGAGGCGAAGGCGTCGTCCCAGGTGGACGGGTCCGTGCCGCGGTCGTCGGACGGCTCCACGACGCAGCGCATGGGCAGCTCGAAGGCGCGGGCGAAGGCGAAGTCGCGGCTGTCGTGCGCCGGAACGGCCATGATCGCGCCGGTCCCGTAGCCCATCAGGACGTAGTCGGCGATGAAGACCGGCACCTGCTCGCCGCTGACCGGGTTGATGGCGTACGCACCGGTGAAGACGCCGGTCTTCTCCTTGACCTCGGCCTGCCGCTCGACGTCGGACTTGGCCGCGGCCTGTTTGCGGTAGGCGTCGACGGCCTGGGCCGGGGTGGCGTGCCCGCCGGTCCAGGCGTCGCGGGTGCCCTCGGGCCAGGCGTCCGGGACGATCTCGTCCACCAGGCCGTGCTCGGGCGCCAGGACCATATAGGTGGCGCCGAACAGGGTGTCCTGGCGGGTGGTGAAGATCGTGATCTTGGCGTCGGCGTGGCCGGTCACCGGGAAGTCGACCCGGGCGCCCTCGCTGAGGCCGATCCAGTTGCGCTGCTGCAGCTTGATGGCCTCGGGCCAGTCCAGCTCGTCCAGGTCGTCCAGCAGCCGGTCGGCGTAGGCGGTGATGCGCATGTTCCACTGGCGCAGCTTGGCCTTGAAGACCGGGAAGTTGCCGCGCTCGGAGCGGCCGTCCGCGGTGACCTCCTCGTTGGCCAGCACGGTGCCCAGCCCGGGGCACCAGTTGACGGGCGCGTCCGAGGCGTAGGCCAGGCGGTACTCGCCCAGGATGTCGGCGCGCTCGGACTCGGTCAGCTCGGCCCAGGAGCGGCCGTCGGGGGTCGGGCGCTCACCCGAGGCGAACTGCTGGAGCAGGGTGTCGATGGGGCGCGCGGTCTTCGCCTCGGGGTCGTACCAGGAGTTGAAGATCTGCAGGAAGATCCACTGGGTCCACCGGTAGTAGTCCGGGTCGATCGTCGCGAAGGAGCGGCGCTGGTCGTGGCCCAGGCCCAGCCGACGCAGCTGCCGCCGCATGTTCTCGATGTTGGCCTCGGTGCTGACCCGCGGGTGGGTGCCGGTCTGCACCGCGTACTGCTCGGCGGGCAGGCCGAAGGCGTCGAAGCCCAGCGTGTGCAGGACGTTGTGGCCCGTCATGCGGTGGTAGCGGGCGAACACATCGGTGGCGATGTAGCCCAGCGGATGGCCCACGTGCAGCCCCGCACCCGAGGGATACGGGAACATGTCCATGACGAACTTCTTGGGCCGGGCGACGGCCTCGGCGTCGCCGGCCAGGTCGCCGCTCGGGTTGGGCGCCTCATACGTGCCGTGCGCGTCCCAGAAGTCCTGCCAGCGGGCTTCGATGTCGGCGGCCAAGGCGGCCGTGTAGCGGTGCGGCGCGGCCACCTCGGCCGCGGCATTGGTCTCGCTCATGGTCCTCAAAGCTCCATCGGTCGTCTCTGCCTGCGGCAACGCAGCGGATCCCTCACGCTTCCGAAACAAAAAGACCCCTCGCACAGGAGGGGACGCCGCGCTGATGCCGACCGGGGCTGCTCTCGGTCGGTACTGGTCAGCGCGGCCCGCTAAGCAGAAGGCGTACGGCACGCATGGAGTCAGGTTACCGCAGGGCACTGACGGCCCGCACGGAGGTGACCCCCGTCACGCACGACGAAAAGCGGGCCGTCCTTGCCGGACGACCCGCCTCTTTGATGTGGAGCTAAGGAGAATTGAACTCCTGACCTCCTGCATGCCATGCAGGCGCTCTACCAACTGAGCTATAGCCCCAGGCCTTGCTCCGCCCGGCTTCCCCGGCGGCGACGCCTACATTACACGGACGTCCCGGCCTTCCGCCAAATCGATTACCCGGGGGCCGGAGCAGAGCCCCGTTACGCCGTCGCGAACGAATAGAAACGCTTCAGCGTGCAGTGCTCGTCGAGGAGCCGTCCATAGATCGGCTCGCCTTCGAGCTCGCGGTAGGTCTCGATGGGATCGCCCCTGATGATCAGCGCCCGCGCGCACTCCGCACACCAATACTGGTAGTCGGAGTTGAGCGGCTCCATGTCGCGGACGATCGGTGTGCCGGCGCCGCACCAGTCGCACTTCCGGCTGTGGGCTCCCATCTCACTCAGCTCCAGCTATGGCCACAGGCCGTA
This sequence comes from Streptomyces violaceusniger Tu 4113, assembly GCF_000147815.2. NCBI lineage: Bacteria > Bacillati > Actinomycetota > Actinomycetes > Kitasatosporales > Streptomycetaceae > Streptomyces > Streptomyces violaceusniger. Next base: position 8,935,327 of record NC_015957.1, read on the forward strand.
CACACGTAGGAAACACCACCGTTGTCACCGAGGACCTGGGCCACATGCGCGGAGCCGCAGGACGGGCACACGATGCCCGCTCGTGCCCTGCGGGACGGGTCCTCGATCGCATCGAGGATGCTGGTCCGCATCCCACCTGCCCTCCCCATCGGACGTGTCGGCCCCATCCCCCTCCGGCCGTCCGATTCTGCCACGGGACGACGCGCAGGTCAGCGGAGATTCCCCACTCGTCTCACCAGACTCATCAGTAGTCCGCACCGCGCGGCCCCGGCCAAGGCGACGCAGGTCACCCACAGGGCGTCCGCGGAGGCACCCGCACTGGGCACCGTACCGTCCGCCGCGCCCAGGAACATGCCCAGGAACACGGCCCCGAAGACCGCGACGCCGATGAGCAGGCCGAGTTGAGCCGCTGTCACCAGAACCCCGCCGGCGTCCGCCGCGTCCTGCCGCCTTACGGTCGCCAACGTCCGCGTGAACAGGGGGCTGTAGGCGGACGAGAGCCCCGCGCCGGAAGCCGTAAGGGCGACGAGGAGCCAGGTGCCGTCATCCGTTCCCTCGCGCAGTACCGGACCGGTTCCGGCGAACGAGGCTGCCGCCGACGGGAATCCGTCCCCCAGCGCGATACGGATCACCGCGAGCGGCATCCCCGGTGCGCGCACCGCCCGCGGGGAGATCAGCGGCGGAGAGAGCCGCCGGAAGTGGCGCGGAAAGCAGCGATCCCGCCTCCCTGTGGGAGAGACGGGATCGTGGATCTGTGGAGCTAAGGAGAATTGAACTCCTGACCTCCTGCATGCCATGCAGGCGCTCTACCAACTGAGCTATAGCCCCGCTCTTCTCTGCGCCGAAGCGCTTCGAACGAGAAGGAGCATAGCCGGTGACCTGCCGGAAAAGGAAATCCGCTCAGTCGTCGTCGCCGAGCACCGGCTCGGGCAGCGATCCGGCGTTGTGCTCCAGCAGCCGCCAGCCCCGCGCGCCCTCGCCCAGAACGGACCAGCAGCAGTTGGACAGGCCGCCCAGCGCCTCCCAGGTCCGGGGCTCCAGACCGAGCAGCCGGCCGATGGTGGTGCGGATCGTGCCGCCGTGGCTGACCACCACGAGCGTGCCGTCGTCCGGCAGCTTGTCGGCGCTCTCCAGCACCACCGGCGCCGCCCGGTCGGCGACCTCGGTCTCCAGCTCACCGCCACCGCGCCGGACCGGCTCGCCGCGCTTCCACGCCGCGTACTGCTCGCCGAAGCTCTCGATGATCTCCTCGTGGGTCAGCCCCTGCCAGGCGCCCGCGTAGGTCTCCCGCAGCCCCGCGTCATGCGTGACCGAAAGCCCCGTGACGGCGGACAGCTCGGCGGCCGTGGCCGCCGCCCGCTTCAGATCGGAGGCGATGATCGCGTCCGGCTTCAGGGCGGCCAGCAGCCGGGCCGCCCGGTGCGCCTGCGCGACACCGGTGTCGGTGAGCTCGATGTCCAGAGAGCCCTGGAAGCGCCGCTCTATGTTCCAGGCGGTCTGGCCGTGGCGCCACAGGACGATGCGGCGGCCACGGCCGCCTTGCGTGCCGTTCAGCTCAGCTCACCGCCCACGCCGCCGTCCGCGGCCTGCGCCTGTGCGTGCTCCTGCCCCTTGCCGCGGGTGGCCTTGGCGTCGGCCGGGAGCTCCAGTTGCGGGCAGTCCTTCCAGAGCCGCTCCAGGGCGTAGAACACCCGCTCCTCGCTGTGCTGGACGTGCACCACGATGTCCACGTAGTCCAGCAGCACCCAGCGGGCCTCACGGTCGCCCTCGCGGCGCACCGGCTTGGCGCCCAGGTCCTTGTTCAGCCGCTCCTCGATCTCGTCGACGATCGACTTGACCTGGCGGTCGTTGGGGGCCGAGGCCAGCAGGAAGGCGTCGGTGATGGAGAGCACATCGCTGACGTCGTACGCGATGATGTCGTGCGCGAGCTTGTCGGCGGCCGCCTGGGCGGCGGCGTTGATGAGCTCGAGGGAGCGGTCCGTGGCGGTCACAGGCAAAGCTTTCGGTCGGTGGTACGTCGAAGGTCTGGCTTCCCCCAGGATCTCACGCCCCACCGTCACGCCGGGTGCCGCTCCTCGGCCGCCCGGCGTGCCCGGGGAGAACGCCGGGAGTACCCCGGGGGAACGCCCGGGGCGCCCGGGGAAACGGGGCGCCCGGGCGGTGCGGCTCAGCCCTTGGCGTCGTAGTCCGAGCCGAGGAGGACCGTGATGTCCGCGTTGGCCGCGCCCTTGCCCTTCCGCACCGCCGTCTCCGGCAGCCCGAGCGTCTTGGCGACCTCCTTGGCCTGGCCCGCCTGTGCGGCGTCCGCGTAGGTCACCCGCGAGGCCGACTGCGGCGTACCGCCGCCCTCGGTGGCCGTGACGACCGTAAAGCCGCCATTGACCAGCGCGACCCGCGCGGCGCCCGACCCGTCCTTGGGGCCTCCGGCGTTGGTCACGCTGACCCGGGGCGCGGTGTTCTTGTCGGTGTTCTTGACCGTGCCGCCCAGGATGTCCTTGACCACATGGTCGGTCGCCTGGCTGCTGAGCGTCCCGTCCGACTGGACCGGCAGCATGGCGGTGTCGTACGCACCGCTCTTGGCCTGCCCGGCCAGCTTCGCCAGCGACGCGCCGAGCTGCTGCTCGGACAGCGACGGGTCGGGGATCTGGGCCAGCGACTCCACGGTGCTGGTGGCGCCCTTCGTATCGCTGGAGACCTTCTTCAACGCCGCCTGCATGACCTGCCCGAACCGCGCGAGCTGCTTGGACTGTGCCTCGCCGGGCCCGCGGTAAGTGGCGTACGCCACGGCCGCCTGGCCGCTCAGGATCTGGTCCTTGCCCTGCTTGACCAGGGGATCCTCGCCCTTCTGGGGGCTGGGGACGGTCGCGTCGGTGTCGAGGGTGATCCCGCCGACCAACTCCACGAGGTTCTCCAGATAGGGCGTGTCCAGCCGCCAGGTGCCCTGGATCTTCGAACCCAGCAGGGTGCTCAGGGAGTCCCGGGTGGCGTCGGAGCCCTCGCCGGTCACCGACTTGCCGAGCGTGGTGGAGGCGCCGTCCTCGGTGGAGACGGACAGCGAGTTCGGCAGCAGGACGGTGGTGCCCTTCTTGGTGGTCTCGTTGTCCACCAGCAGGGCCGTGGAGGTGCCGCCGCCCTTGGTCTCGCGCAGATGGACGACGATCACATCGCGCTTCTGCGGGCCCCCCGCGGCCGCCTGGTCCTCGGCGCTGTCGGACAGCCCCGGGAGCTTGCCCGCGTACCAGAGGTAGCCGACACCGCCCGCCGCGGCGATGACCAGGACCACGACGAGCGCGATGACGCGGTTGCGACCCTTACGGCGGCGCTCGTCACGGCGCTCGGAACGGGTCTCGGCGAACTTCAGCCAGTCGATGACATCGTCGGATTCCTCGTCCTCCTCCTCGACGAAGGAGAACTGCTCGGTGTGGTACTCCTCCTCATCGGAATCCCCGGGGCCCCCTGGCCCCCCGGGCGCCCCAGGCCGCTTCGGCTGCGCGGACCGGGGCTCCCCGGCCGGAGGCGCCTCGGGCCCGCCGCGCAACTGCTCCGGGCTCAGCTCCTCGTAGGGGTTGGGCTCTCGCTGCGGGGGGACGGCGGCAGGCGCGGCGGCCGGTGGATAGCCATAGCCGTAGCCCTGTTGCTGTTGCTGTTGCTGTTGCTGTTGCTGGTGGTACTGCTGCGGCTGCTGTTGGTACTGCTGTTGTTGGTGCTGATGCTGCTGTTGCTCTTCCTGGGCGTACGGGTCGTAACTCTGCGTCTGGGTGTGCTGCTGCTGAGGCTGCTGGGGCTGGTGATGCTGCGGCTGGGCGTAGGGGTCGTAGCCGTACCCGTCCTGCTGCTGTTGCTCCCCGTACTGTTGCTGCGGCTGTTGCTGCGGCTGTTGCTGGGCGTACGGGTCGTAACTCTGCTGCTGTGCCGCCTGCGGCTGGTAGACGGGACGCCCATAGGCGTCATAGCCGTAGATCTGCGGCTCCTGGCCATACGGGTCCTGTGCGTACGGCTCGTACGGATCCTGCCGGTCGTTCACCGGTACCCCTTCAGCAGTCGTGCCGGTACAGCTCGCGCTTGTCGATGTAGCGCACCACGCCGTCCGGCACCAGGTACCAGACGGGGTCGCCATGAGCGACCCGCGCCCGGCAGTCCGATGACGAGATCGCCAGTGCCGGAACCTCCACCAGCGACACCCCGCCCTCCGGCAGCCCCGGGTCGGCCAGTATGTGCCCCGGTCTGGTCACCCCGATGAAGTGGGCCAGCGAGAAGAGCTCTTCGGCGTCACGCCAGGTGAGGATCTGGGCGAGTGCGTCGGCCCCGGTGATGAAGAACAGATCCGCGTCACCGTTGAGCGCGCGTAGGTCCCGGAGCGTGTCGGTGGTGTAGGTGGGGCCGCCGCGGTCGATGTCGATACGGCTGACCGAGAATTGCGGATTCGACGCGGTCGCGATGACCGTCATCAGATAGCGGTCCTCGGCCGGGGAGACCTTCTTATGGCTCTTCTGCCAGGGCTGACCGGTGGGCACGAACACCACCTCATCGAGGTGGAACTGCGAGGCCACCTCGCTCGCCGCGACCAGGTGACCGTGGTGGACCGGGTCGAATGTCCCGCCCATCACGCCTAGTCGCCGCTTGCCGGACCCTTTCTCCTCTTCCATGCGTGCAGACCCTACTGGGCCCGGCCCGGAGCCGGGGCCCATAGGGGCAATCGCCCAGCTCAGCGGTCCCGGTTGAAGCGCGTGGTGATCCACAGCAGCAGGAAGAGGATCACCAGGGCCCCACCGCCGGTCATGTAGGGGCTGATCGTCGGGTGGGTGTCGGTGTGCTCACCACCCTCGGCCGCGAGCGTGGTCAGGGCAGCATGTGCGGTGCTGATAGCGGTCATCGCAGGCAGTACCTATCCGGGTCTAGGCGACACAACACGTCGGCCACATCGTATGCGAGGCGGTTTTCGGTCCTGCTGTCCGTCCTGCTGGTCTCCGCTCAGTCCTGCTTGTATCCGCGCAGCAGCAACCAGGCGAGCAGGGCGGCGCCCACCACGCCGACCACGATGACGGTGCGCAGCAGCGCTCCCGGGCCGTCGTTGCTGTGGGAGGTGGCGGCGAGGGCTTCGGTGAGGCCAGTCATATCGGGCATGTCTCCACGCTAACCCTCGGACGGTCAGGGCCTAGGCTGGGGGCCGCCGGACGAGGGGCCCGGACCGGGCGCCCCGTCGAGCGGGCAATCGACCGAGGGGGCCAGATGAGCGACACTCATGAGACCGGCGGCGGAAGCGGGACGGGAGACGCCCGGGAGCATGTGCCCAGCCGGGAGCAGCGGCGGTTCCCCGGGATCTCCTCACGGGCGTACGAACATCCGGCGGACCGCTCCGCGCTGGTCGCGCTGCGCAAGCTGACCGGCTTCGACATGGTCTTCAAGGCGATGAGCGGTCTGCTGCCCGAGCGGAGTCTGCGGCTGCTCTACCTGTCCGATTCGGTGCGGGTCAGCGACCGGCAGTTCGCCCATCTTCACGACATGCTGCGGGACGCCTGCTACATCCTGGACCTGGAGCGGGTCCCGGCCATGTACGTCACCCAGAACCCGCAGCCGACCGCGATGTGCATCGGCATGGACGCGCCGATCATCGTGATCTCCACCGGTCTGGTCGAGCTGCTCGACGAGGAGGAGATGCGGGCGGTCATCGGCCATGAGGTGGGCCATGCGCTGTCGGGACACTCGGTCTACCGGACGATACTGCTGTTCCTCACCAGCCTCGCGCTGAAGGTCGCCTGGATCCCCCTCGGCAATGTGGCGGTGCTGGCGCTGGTGACGGCGCTGCGGGAGTGGTTCCGCAAGTCGGAGCTGTCGGCGGACCGGGCGGGGCTGCTGGTCGGGCAGGATCTGCGGGCCTCGATGCGCGGGCTGATGAAGCTCGCGGGCGGCCACCACCTCCATGAGATGAACGTGGACGCCTTCCTGGAGCAGGCGGAGGAGTACGAGTCGAGCGGCGATCTGCGGGACTCCGTCCTCAAGATCATGAACATGCTGCCGCGCAGCCATCCGTTCACCACCGTGCGCGCGGCCGAGCTCAAGAAGTGGGCCGCGACCCGCGACTACCAGCGGCTCATGGACGGCCACTACCCGCGTCGCGACGAGGACAGGGACGCGTCGGTCAGCGACTCGATCCGGGATTCCGCGAGCCACTACGCGGAGTCGGTGCGCAACAGCAAGGATCCGCTGTTCGCCTTCGTCAGGGACGTGGCGGGCGGCGCCGGGGACCTGGGCGGCAAGCTGCGCGACCGGTTCACGGGTGGCGGGGGCAAGCAGGGCGGGGAGACCCCCGAGGAGGGCGCCACGCCCGGGGACGGGCCCCAGGAGCCCCAGGGCGGGACTGAGAGTGCTCAGGACCACCGGCCCGGGGACGGACCGGAAGAGCGGCCGGGGAACGAGCGGCCGGGGAACGACGACGGGCCCGGGAACGGGGACACCCCGCCGCAGCGCTGAGACCGGCCGAGGCGGCCCCTGGAGGCCCTCAGGACTGCCCGAGGCCTCAGGACTGCCCGTTGAGGGCGGGCTGGGTTCCGGGGGCCAGGACGCCGCACAGCGATACCGCGGTGCGGCCCGTGGTGTACGGGTCGGTGCCCGTGGGGGCGTCGCCCTTGGCGCTCTGGCCGGCGAGCATCGGCCGCAGATAGCCGGAGGCGTTCGCGGCACATGCCTGCGGACCCGCCAGCACGGTGCTCTGCACCAGCTCCAGATGGTGGTCGCGCAGATCGTTCCGGTCGAAGCGGAACCGTGCCTCCCGGCGCACCGTGAACAGCGAGGCATGGTCCGGTCCGCGATCATGGGCCCGCTGGACCGCGTAGACGAAGACGTGGTCGGCGGCGACCTCCAGGGTCGCGGGGCCGCGCTCGATGACCGTAAGGGTGCCGCGGACCCGCACCGGGGTGTCGGCCAGCGTCACCTCTGCGGGGTTGAAACGGGTCAGCCAGCCGGTGGCCGCATGCCGTCCGTCGTCGACCGGGTGGGCGAAGCTCTGGTCGAACTGGGTCTGCTGGGCCGGGTCCAGCAGGAGCCTTATGGCCTGCACCGGGCCGCCGGTGAGCACACCCGGGTCGATGGCGGACTTGACCAGGTACTCCTTGGCGGTGGTGAGCGCCGTCATCACCTGGCTCTCGGAGAAGCTCTGGGTGCGGCGGGCGCCGGGCACCGTGACCCCCTCGGCGCCGGTGCGGAACTCGGCGGCCGGGCTGCTGCGGAACAGCCGGTCCGGCGGCCCTCCGGGCACCTCACCGCGCGGTGCCAGCGGCACCACGCTGCTGTGCAGCGGCTCCACGGTCTGCGGCTGCGGCGTCTGGTACGGGTGGCGCACCCCCATGTAGACGGCCGCGGCGAAGGCGATGGCGATCAGCAGGACCAGCGCGACGGCCTGGCGCGACGCCCCGGCCCTGGCCCAGGCGTGCCGGCTGCGCACCGCCCGCGCATGCTCGCCCATGCGCTCCTGGGCGGAGAATTCCTGGAGCCGGGCAGCACGGACGAACGACTCGTCGAACACGACGGAGCGGTACTCGTCCTCACCACCTCCCGGGACGCCCTCGGGTGTCCCCTCGGGAGGGTCTCCACGCCCGGTCATATCTCAAGAGTAGGTCGCGAGGGGCGACGGTAAACGCGGTGGTACTCCACAACTTGGGAGGCGAGTGGGGAGGAAACGCCCCATACGCCACGACGTGCTAGCGATGCGCGAGGTGGTCACCGCGACGGCGGTACGGCGGAGGCGGGCGAGCCCTTGGACCCGGTCGGCTCCGGGGCGGCCGACTCCGACCCCGACGGCTCCAGGCGCGGCTGTCCGCTGGGCGAGCCGTCGACACCGCTGGTGGCGGGCGGTGGAGCGGGGTCCTGGCGGTTGCCCGAGGCGCCCCGGTAGACGGCCGTGAAGGCCAGGGCGACCACGCCGATGCCCATCAGGATGGCCAGCAGCCAGGCCACTGGGCGATGCCAGCGGGCATGACCACGGTAAGGACGCCCCGCGCTGCCGTACCGCCCATAGGGGCCGTAGGCGTCGTCCGCGTCCCGCCCGGGGCCGAAGCGCCCGTCGGGGTCGTCCACGCCGTAGAACTCGGCCTCCTGGCCGTACCCGTCCTCGAAGAGCTCGTCCTCGGGAGGCACACCGGCCCTGCGGCGCCGGGACGCCTCGGCCTCGGCACGGGCCTCGGCGGCGGCCAGCATCCGCTCGATGGCGGTGGGCTCATGGATCGGGGCCGACCGCACGAAGTCCTCGTCGAAGACCACGGCGGCGAACTCGTCGTTCGTCTCGCCGTGGCTGCGCTCGTCGGGCTCGTCGCCGTCCGGGAACGGCTTGCCCCCCACGTCGTCCGGCACCCATTCAGAGTAGACCGGACGGGTCATTTTGGGCAGGGTGAAATGGTATTCGGGGGAAGATCCACCCCAGCGCCGCCGGGAATCGGGTACCCCCCGAACGGGTGAGTCAGCGGGTGTGGCCGTCGCCGGTGACGATGTACTTCGTCGATGTCAGCTCGGGCAGCGCCATGGGTCCCCGGGCGTGCAGCTTCTGGGTGGAGATGCCGATCTCGGCGCCGAAGCCGAACTGCCCGCCGTCGGTGAACCGCGTGGAGGCGTTCACGGCGACCGTGGCGGAGTCCACGAGCTGGGTGAAGCGGCGGGCGGCCTGCTGGGAGTTGGTGACGATGGCCTCCGTGTGCCCGGAGGACCACAGGCGGATGTGGCTCACCGCGGCGTCCAGGGAGTCCACGACGCCCGCCGCGATGTCGTACGAGAGGTACTCGGTCTCCCAGTCGTCGATCACCGCCGGGACCACCGTGGCCTTGGAGCCCTCCGCGAGCGCCATGACGCGCTCGTCCGCGTGGACCGTGACCCCCGCCTCGGCCAGCGCCTCCAGGGCGCGGGGCAGGAACCGGGGGGCGATGTCCTGGTGCACCAGCAGCGTCTCCGCCGCGTTGCACACGCTCGGCCGCTGGGCCTTGGAGTTCACCAGGATCGCGACCGCCATGTCGAGGTCGGCGTCGGCGTCCACGTACACATGGCAGTTGCCGGTGCCGGTCTCGATGACCGGGACCGTGGACTCCTCGACGACCGTACGGATGAGGGACGCGCCGCCGCGCGGGATCAGCACGTCCACCAGGCCGCGGGCGCGCATCAGCTCACGCACCGACTCCCGGCTCTCGCCCGGGACCAGCTGTACCGCGTCCGCGGGCAGCCCCGCGCCGCCGACGGCGTCGCGCAGGACCCTCACCAGCGCGGCGTTGGAGTGGGACGCCGACGAGGAGCCACGCAGCAGCACCGCGTTGCCCGACTTCAGGCAGAGCGCCGCGGCGTCCACCGTCACGTTCGGCCGGGCCTCGTAGATGATCCCGACGACACCGAGCGGAACGCGCACCTGGCGCAGGTCGATCCCATTGGGCAGCGTGGAGCCGCGCAGCACCTCGCCGACCGGGTCGGGCAGCGCGATCACATCGCGGACATCGGAGGCGATGGCCCGCACCCGCTCGGGGGTGAGCGTCAGCCGGTCGACGATGGCGTCGCTGGTGCCGGCCTCGCGGGCCCGCTCCACATCGGCCGCGTTTGCCTCGACGATCTCCTTGGTGCGCACCTCCAGGGCGTCGGCCATCGCGAGCAGCGCGTCGTCCTTGACGGCGCGCGGCAGTGGCGCGAGATCGGCGGCCGCGGCCCGGGACCGGTAGGCGGCCTGGAGGACCGGGGACTTCGGCCAGGGGTCGGTGAGCGGCGACGTGGGTGCGCTGGTCATGCACGAAGCGTACTGAGCCGACGGGCCGAAGCCGCGCGCTGTTCCGCAGTTCGAGATGGCATTCTCATATCCCGGCGCCGCACATCCTTCCTCAGAACGGATGCACGCCCACCGGGGAGGCCGGTGGCGGCCCGTACCCCTCCGCGACCCGCTGGTGGTACGTATCACGGTCGATGACCTCGAGCCCCACGATCTCCCAGGGCGGCAGCTTGGCCGAGGCCCGGTGCTCACCCCACAGCCGCAACGCGACCGCCGCGGCGTCGTGCAGATCACGGGCCTCTTCCCAGTAGCGGATCTCGGCGTGATCGACCGCATAGCGGCTGGTCAGCAGGAACGGATGGTCATGGGCCAGCTGCTCCAGGGCCCTGCGGACCTCCCGCAGCGGCGCCTCGCTCCCCGAGACACTGAGGGTGATGTACCACAGCCGGGACGCCTCGCCACGCTCGGCGGCGTGTGCCACGGCGTCGCCGGTCGCGGCGTCGCCCGCTCCGACACTGGTCAGGGTGCGCTCCGCCGCCCCTCTGGGCGACGCCCCCGGGCGCCCTCGTCTCACCGGCGGCCTCCTGTAACTCGCTGCTCCGCTCACGCGCGGGCGGAGCACTCGTGACGGTGCCATGGCCGCGGCGTTCCGCTCGGTCTCCGCCGCGTCTCCCACAGCCGGCGCGCTGCCCCGCGCGACCCCGTTGAACAAAGTTGACCAGCCCTCGCCCGCCCGCGGGGCGCTTTTGAGGTTTTTCGGAGGTGGCTGTTTTTGCGGGCTCGGTTCTCCCCCGGCTACCGCCGGGAGGTGCCCCGCCGGGGCGCTCGGGCCGCCGGAGCGGTTCAGTCCAGGAGGACGAGGTCGTCGCGGTGGACCACTTCGCGCTCGTAGGCCGGGCCGAGCTCCCGGGCCAGGTCCCGGGTCGAGCGGCCGATCAACTGGGGAATCTCCTTGGCGTCGAAGTTCACCAGCCCACGGGCCACGGGGCGGCCCTGGGCGTCCCGCAGCTCGACCGGGTCACCGGCGGTGAATTCGCCCTCCACGGCCGCGATCCCGGCCGGCAGCAGCGAGGTGCGCCGCTCCACGACGGCCCGTACCGCGCCGTCGTCCAGGGTCAGGGCGCCACGCGGCGCGGAGGCGTGGGCGAGCCACAGCAGCCGGTTCGCGGAGCGGCGGCCGGTGCGGTGGAAGAACGTGCCCGTACGGCGGCCGAGCAGGGCGTCACCGGCCCGGCTGGCGGAGGTGAGCACCACCGGGACCCCGGCCGCGGTGGCGATCCGGGCCGCCTCGACCTTGGTGACCATGCCGCCGGTGCCCACCCCGGAGCGGCCCGCGCTGCCGATGGAGACACCGTCCAGGTCCTCGGGGCCCCGGACCTCCTCGATCCGGGAGGTGCCGGGGGTCCTGGGGTCCCCGTCGTACAGGCCGTCCACATCGGAGAGCAGCACCAGCAGATCCGCCCGTACGAGATGGGCGACCAGGGCCGCGAGCCGGTCGTTGTCACCGAACCGGATCTCGTCCGTGGCCACCGTGTCGTTCTCGTTGACGATCGGCAGCGCGCCCATGGCCAGTAGCTGGTCCAGGGTGCGGGTGGCGTTGCGGTAGTGGGCGCGGCGGCTGGTGTCGTCCGTGGTGAGCAGCACCTGGCCGACCCGGCGCCCGTAGCGCGCGAAGGAGGCGGTGTAGCGGGCCACCAGGAGCCCCTGCCCGACGCTCGCGGCCGCCTGCTGGCGGGCGAGGTCGCGGGGGCGCCGGTCCAGGCCCAGCGGCGCCAGCCCGGCCGCGATGGCACCGGAGGAGACCAGCACTATCTCCTTGCCGTTCGCGCCGCCCTTGCCGTCGCCGCCCTTACCGTCGCCGTCCCTGCCGCCGTCGCCCTTACCGTCGCCGTCGAGCACCTTGGCGAGCACATCGACCAGCGCGTCCACACGGTCCGCGTCCAGCCCCCCCGCCGCGGTGGTGAGGGAGGACGAACCGATCTTGACCACGATCCTCCGGGCGGCGGCCACCTCGTCCCGTACGGCCGACCCGTCCTGCTCCGCCACGCCGCTCCCCTGCTCGTCCCCGGCTCACCACACGTCCCGAAGAAACGCATGCCCTACACACTCATCATGACAAGTGGGCAATCTACGACAGACGAGCCCCGGCCCGCCTCGGCATTTCACCCCCCGGACACCATCCGCGCACACCGCCCCACGCACCGGCGCGAGCACCCGGGCGGGCCCCTCGGGTGACCATTGACACCGATTGCGACCGGTTGGCACCGGCGCGGATTGTCACCGGGCGGGGCGTCGGCATACGGTCAGGGGTCCCCCCGTCAGTCCCTCGCCCTCCTGCCAGGAGCCCACCCCGTGCCCTCTGCCGGAATCGCCCCACGCCGGGTCGTACAGCTGGCGGCGCTGCTCGCGATGCTCGTGTTCTTTGCCACACAGCTCGTCGGCGCCGTGCTTCCGAACGTACCGCTTTTCATCGCCGCCTCGGCGTGCGGTCTCGCGCTCGATCTCTTCCTTCAGCACAAGCAGCCCGGTCTGCTGTCGCTGCTGGGCAAGATCCGCCTTGACGTCACGGTGCGCCAGCTGTTCCGCGACATGCTCATCATGGTCGGGCTGCTGCGCATGGAGGGCATCAATCCCCTGCACGAGCAGGCGCCCCTGACCGTGGGGATGCTGCTGTTCTACCTGGTGCACTTCGCCTGCCAGGCGGCGGCCATCCTGGTCCGCCGGAGCCGGCAGCTTCCGTTCGTCACGCGCAACATCGACGCGTCCGCGCTGCGCCTGAACCAGGCACCGCCGCGGCTGTTCGCCCGTCAGCACGGGCGCCGTCTGCTGCGTCTGGCCGCGCCGGCCACCGCCGGTCTGCTGATCACCGCCGGCACCAAGGACGCCGTCTGGGGCGGTGCCGGTCTGGCGATCGCGCTGCTGATCGGCATCGGCGGCACGGCACACCTGGGCACCTGGATGCTGCCGCGCAAGCGCGTGGCGAACGAGGCCGCGGCCCTGCGGTGGCTCGACAAGTGGCTGGCCGACTACCAGCCGACCGTGGGCATGTACTTCTCCGGCGGCAACTCCTCGGCGTACCAGGCGAACATGTGGCTCTCCACGCTCGCCGCGCTCGACGGCAAGCCGATCATCGTGCTCCGTGAGCGGTTCATGGTGCAGAAGATCGACGCGACGGACGTGCCGGTCGTCTGCCTGCCCAAGGTGGCGCATCTGATGCGTCTGGAGCACTCGACGCTCAAGGTGCTGCTGCACCCGGCCAACTCCGGCAAGACCTCGCAGGTGCTGCGCATCCCCTCGATCAAGCACGCCTTCATCAACCACGGCGAGAGCGACAAGCTCTCCAGTTGCAACCCGTACGCCAAGGCGTACGACGAGGTGTGGGTCGCGGGTCCGGCGGCGCGCGAGCGCTACCAGCTCGCCGACATCGGCGTCGAGGACAAGGACGTCGTGGAGGTCGGCCGACCGCAACTGGCCCCCATCCGCCCCTACGCGGGCGTGCCCACCGGCGCCCTCGGCGGAGCCGGTACGGAACACCTCACCACCGTGCTGTACGCGCCGACCTGGGAGGGCTGGGACGGCAACCCCGGCAACACCTCGGTGATCCTGGCCGGTGAGAACATCGTCCGCGAGCTGCTCACCGACCCCAAGGTGCGCCTGCTGTACAAGCCGCACCCGATGACCGGCTCGGTGGACCCGCGCGCGGGCCGCGCCAACGACCGCATCAGGGCGATGATCGCCGAGGCGAACACCAAGCGCACCGGCGACCGCCCCGGCCCGGAGGCCGCCGCCGAGCTGGCCCGCCGCGCCGATGAGCTCAACCGGCTCACCAGCACCGCCTTCCGCCCCAGCGCGGACGAGATCGAGCGCATGAAGCTCCAGGGTGCCCCGGACGGCGACCGCGCGGCGGTCGTCGCCGCGGCGACGACCGCCTGGGAGAGCGCCTTTTGGGCCTCGCTGCCGGCCTGGGAGCACCAGATCATCACCGGTCCGCGTCCGGCGATCTTCACCTGCTTCAACCAGGCCGACGTGCTGATCAGCGATGTCTCCAGCGTGGTCTCGGACTACCTGACGAGCGAGAAGCCGTACGCGGTGGCGAACACCAGCGGGATGACGGAGGAAGAGTTCCGGGCGGGCTTCCCGACGGTGCGCGCCGCTACGATCCTCACGCCAAAGGCCAAGGGCATGGCCGGACTGCTGGAAGCCGTCCGCGACCCCGAGAAGGACACCCTCGCGGCCGCCCGCGCCGAGCTGAAGGTGCATCTGCTCGGCCCGTCCGACCCGCCGTCGCTGGTGCGCTTCAACCAGGCCACGCAGGAGCTGTGCGACAAGGCCGACGAGCGCCGGGCCCGGATGGCCACCCGGCTGTCCGACGAGATCCCCTCGCAGCGTGAGGCCCGGGACGCGGCGGAGGAGATGGAGCTGGAGTCCGGCTCGCCGGAGCCGGAGGAGACCGCGACGGTCTGAGACCGGCCGGACGCGCGGCTGAGCGCGACCGCCGAGAGCCATGGCGAAGGGCCCGGGAGATCCCTCCCGGGCCCTTCGCCATGCCACCTGCCAAGCGGCGCGGAGACGCCCGCCCAGACCGCTCAGAGCCCATGTGGGGGCCGGGGGGGCGGCTACACGCCCCTCAGAACGGTTTTGAACGCGTCGTACTCCTGCTCCGCCTCGTCCCGCTCGACATCCCGCTCACGACGCCGCTGCGCGGCCGGACGCGGGCCGTCGAAGCGGTGGGCCGGCCTCACGATGGCCCCCTCGCGATGCTCGGCCCTGGCGGGCCTCACAGGCTTCGGGAGGCCGCCCGGACTCCGTCCGGGGAGCGGGGCTCCCGCCCGGCACGGTCCGCCACCCCTCAGAACGGCTTGAAGGCGTCGTACTCCTCCTCCGCCTCGTCCCGCTCGACATCCCGCTCGCGCCGCCGCTGAGTGGCCGGACGCGGGGCGTCGAATCGGTGGTCCTCGCCACGGCGGCCCAGCATCTCGGCGCCGGTCGCGAGGCTCGGCTCCCAGTCGAAGACGACCGCGTCGTCCACGGGGCCGATGACGACCTCGTCGCCCGAGTGGGCGCCCGCCTTCACCAGCTCTTCCTCGACGCCGAGGCGGGCCAGGCGGTCGGCGAGGTAGCCGACGGCCTCGTCGTTGGCGAAGTCGGTCTGGCGGACCCAGCGTTCGGGCTTCTCGCCCAGCACGCGGTAGAAGCCCTCCTCGGCGACGACCTTGAAGCCCGCGTCGTCCACGGCCTTCGGCCGGATGACGATCCGGGTCGCCTCCTCCTGCGGCTTGGCCGCCCGCGCCTCCGCGACGATCTGCGCCAGGGCGAAGGACAGCTCCTTGAGGCCGAGATGGGCGACCGCCGAGACCTCGAGGACCTGGTAGCCGCGGGCCTCCAGTTCGGGCCGGATGATGTCGGCGAGGTCCTGGCCGTCGGGGATGTCGACCTTGTTGAGCACGACGACCCGCGGCCGGTCGCCCAGACCGCCGTACTGGGCCAGCTCCGCCTCGATGACATCGAGGTCGGTCAGCGGATCGCGCTCGGACTCCAGGGCCGCGGTGTCCAGCACATGCACCAGCACCGAGCAGCGCTCGACATGGCGCAGGAACTCCAGGCCGAGGCCCTTGCCCTGGCTGGCGCCGGGGATCAGGCCGGGGACGTCCGCGATGGTGTAGACGGTCGAACCGGCCGTGACCACACCGAGGTTGGGCACCAGCGTGGTGAACGGATAGTCGGCGATCTTCGGCTTGGCCGCCGAAAGCACCGAGATCAGCGACGACTTGCCGGCGCTCGGGTAGCCGACGAGGGCCACGTCCGCGACGGTCTTGAGCTCGAGGACGACGTCCCCGGCGTGACCCGGCTCACCCAGCAGCGCGAAGCCGGGGGCCTTACGGCGGGCCGAGGCGAGCGCGGCGTTGCCGAGGCCGCCGCGGCCGCCCTGGGCGGCGATGTAGGTGGTGCCCTGCCCGATCAGATCGGCCAGGACGTTGCCCTGCTTGTCTAGGACGACGGTGCCGTCCGGGACCGGCAGGATCAGATCGGTGCCGTCCTTGCCGGAGCGGTTCCCGCCCTCGCCGGGCTTGCCGTTGGTGGCCTTGCGGTGGGGGCTGTGGTGGTAGTCGAGGAGCGTGGTGACCGACTGGTCCACGACCAGGATCACATCGCCGCCACGGCCGCCGTTGCCCCCGTCCGGCCCCCCGAGCGGCTTGAACTTCTCGCGGTGCACGGAGGCGCAGCCGTGGCCCCCGTTACCCGCGGCGACGTGCAGTTCGACGCGGTCCACGAAGGTGGTCATGACGGGTGCCTCCAGTTAATGCAGATTCAGGGGTGTTCTGATGTGCCTCACGCTCGTAACGCGCCGAGGGCGGACCCGCTTCCCGTCACGGGAAGAGCGGTCCGCCCTCGGAAAGGCTGTGCGATATCGCCCGGGCTGATTACTCAGCGACGGGGACGATGTTCACGACCTTGCGGCCCCGGCTGGTGCCGAACTGCACCGCACCGGCGGCCAGCGCGAACAGCGTGTCATCGCCGCCGCGGCCGACACCCGTGCCCGGGTGGAAGTGCGTGCCGCGCTGGCGGACCAGGATCTCGCCCGCGTTGACGGTCTGGCCGCCGAAGCGCTTGACGCCGAGCCGCTGGGCGTTGGAGTCGCGACCGTTCCGAGTGGACGATGCGCCCTTCTTATGTGCCATCTCTCCTCAGTCCCTTACTTCGCAGCCGAGTCGATGCCGGTGATCTTCAGCGCGGTGTGCAGCTGGCGGTGGCCGATCCGCTTCCGGTAACCGGTCTTGTTCTTGTACTTCAGGATGTCGATCTTTTCACCCTTGTGGTGATCAACGACCTCGGCGTGAACCGTCACGCCGGCCAGCACCCACGGGTCGCTGGTGACGGCATCGCCGTCGACAACGAGCAGAGTCGAGAGCTCGACGGTGTCGCCGACCTTGTTGCTGGCCAGACGGTCGACCTCGATGACATCGCCCACGGCCACCTTCTGCTGGCGGCCGCCGGTGCGCACGATTGCGTACACGCGGTTCTCACTCTCTCGCTAGAAATCAGGACCTCTGATGCCAGCCGCCCAACACGGCCCACGGGGGGTCGTGACAACCGAGTGATTCATGCGATTCACCATCGGCCGAACGGCCTCTTCCGGCGAAGCGGAAGGGATGTGCTCAGGGGTTTGGCGTATAGACGCCGAAGGTTAAGGCTACCAGAGCCCGGAGGGGCACCCTGCCGCGTGGCAGGGTGCCCCCGGTCGGCCGTACGGCCGGGTCAGTCGTCGGCGGCGGCCGAGACCGACTGCGGAGTCTGCTGCTCCGCCGCCGCGGTCTTCTTCGTCGCCGTCTTCTTGGCGGTCGTCTTCTTCGCCGTGGTCTTCTTGGCCGCCGTCTTCTTCGCCGCCGTCTTCTTCTCGGCGGTCTTCTTGGCCGCCGTCTTCTTGGCGGGGGCCTTCTTGGCGGCCTTACGGGCGGTCTTCTTCGCCGGCGCCTCGGACTCGGCCTCGCCCTCGGGCGCCGCCTCCGCCTTCGGCTCGGGCTCCGACTCCGCCGAAGACGCGCTCACGACCACCACGGCCGCCTCCTCGGAGCCCGTCGGCGAGCCCGCGGGGGCGGTCACCTTACGGGTCACCCGACGACGCGTACGCGGCGCGGGAACGGCCTCCAGCGGCGCCGCCGACTCCGGCTCCTCGACGGGAGCGGAAGCGGGGGCCTCGGCGACCGCCTCCGGCTCCGCCTTGGACGCCTCCCTCGGCTCGTCGGCCACCACGACCACCGAGCCCTCCGACTCCTTGGCGGCCTTCGGCGCGCCCGCCGGGGCGGACGCCTTACGGGTGGCACGGCGGCGCGTACGCCCACGGGTCGCGGCGGCCTCGGCCTCCGCGGCGCTGCTGTACAGCTCCTCGTCGGCCGCGAAGACCGGCTCGGGCTCCGGCCTCGGCTGGGTGGCCTCCGCCGCGATCTCGGCCGCCGCCTCGGTGACGTCCTCGGGCTCGGCCACGGCGGCCTGCTCCGGCTCGGCCGGCTGCTGGGCGCCACCGGCCGACTTCTTCTTCTTGCGCTTGCCGCCACCGCCGCCGGCGGCCGACGCCTGGTCCATGTGGACGATCACGCCGCGGCCGTTGCAGTGCACACAGGACTCGGAGAAGGACTCCAGCAGCCCCTGGCCGACCCGCTTACGGGTCATCTGGACCAGGCCGAGCGAGGTGACCTCCGCCACCTGGTGCTTCGTACGGTCCCGGCCCAGGCACTCCAGCAGCCTGCGCAGCACCAGATCCCGGTTGGACTCCAGCACCATGTCGATGAAGTCGATCACGATGATGCCGCCGAGGTCACGCAGCCGAAGCTGGCGCACGATCTCCTCGGCCGCCTCCAGGTTGTTCCTGGTGACCGTCTCCTCCAGGTTGCCGCCCTGGCCGGTGAACTTGCCGGTGTTGACGTCGATGACGATCATCGCCTCGGTCCGGTCGATCACCAGCGAGCCACCGCTGGGCAGCCAGACCTTGCGGTCCAGCGCCTTCATCAGCTGCTCGTCGATCCGGTAGGTGGCGAAGACGTCGACGTCCGAGGTCCACCTCTGGAGCCGGTCCGCGAGGTCGGGCGCCACATGCGAGACATAGCCGTGGATGGTCTCCCAGGCGTCGTCACCGCTGACGATGACCTTGGAGAAGTCCTCGTTGAAGATGTCGCGGACGACCCGGACGGTCATGTCGGGCTCGCCGTAGAGCAGCGACGGGGCGTTACCGCTCTTCGACTTCTTCTTGATCTCTTCCCACTGCGCCTGCAGCCGGGCGACGTCGCGGGACAGCTCGTCCTCGCTCGCCCCCTCGGCGGCGGTGCGGACGATCACGCCCGCGTCCTCGGGGACGATCTTCTTGAGGATCTGCTTCAGCCGCGCCCGCTCGGTGTCGGGCAGCTTGCGGCTGATGCCGGTCATCGAGCCCTCGGGCACATAGACCAGATAGCGGCCCGGGAGGGAGACCTGGCTGGTCAACCGGGCGCCCTTATGGCCGATCGGGTCCTTGGTGACCTGCACCAGGACGGACTGGCCGGACTTCAGGGCGGTCTCGATGCGGCGCGGCCCGTTGGAGAGCCCCAGCGCCCCGAAGTTCACCTCGCCCGCGTACAGCACGGCGTTGCGGCCCTTGCCGATGTCGACGAAGGCGGCCTCCATCGACGGCAGCACGTTCTGGACCTTGCCCAGGTAGACGTTGCCGACGTAGCTGGTCGCCTGCTCCTTGTTCACGAAGTGCTCGACGAGGACGTCGTCCTCCAGCACGCCGATCTGGGTACGGTCGCCGTTCTGCCGGACGACCATGACCCGCTCGACCGCCTCGCGGCGGGCCAGGAACTCGGCCTCGGTGATGATCGGAACGCGGCGGCGGCCCTGCTCACGGCCCTCGCGACGGCGCTGCTTCTTGGCCTCGAGACGCGTCGATCCCTTGATCGACTGCACCTCGTCGGCGCTGGACTCGGATTCCTTGCCGCGCCGCTCACGGGGCTCCCGGGGCTCGCGGACCTTGACGACCGTACGCTCCGGGTCGTCACCGCCCGCCTCCGCCTCGACCGCGTCGCCGCTGCGCCGGCGGCGCCGCCGGCGACGACGGCTGCTGGCGCTGCCGCCACCGTGCTCACCGGCCTCGGCGTCCACCTCGTCCCGGCCCTCGCCCTGCTCCTCGGCGCCCTCGCCCTCGGCGGCCGAATCGTCGTCGTACCGCTCACCGGTCTCGGCCTCGGAACGCCCCTCGGCGCCCTCGCCCTCGGCGGTCTCGCCCCGGCGGCGACGCCGTCCGCCCCGGCGGCGGCGACGGGCCGGACGGTCGCCCTGCTCCTCATCGCCGTGCTCGCCCTCGGGCTGACCGGACTCGGCCTCGACGGCCTCGGTCTCCTCGGCCTCCGGCTGCTCCTCGGCGGGCTCACCGCCACGGCGGCGGCGCCGACGGCGGCCGGTGGGCGCCTCGGGCTCGACGGCCTGGGTGGTCTCCTCGGCCGTCGGCTGCTCCTCTTCCTCCTCCTCGGTCTCCTCCAGCGCGGCGGCGGCCTCGGCGGCGGCGCTCTCCGGCGTCTGGAAGACCGGCTCGGTGAAGACGGGTGCCTGGAACACGGCCGTCGGCGGGCGGACCGCCCGGCGCCGCGAACGGGGCGCGGGCTCCGGCTCGGCCTCGGCGGCCGGGGCCTCGGCCTCGGCGGTCTGCGGCTCCGGAGCGCTGCTCGGCTCCTCGGCGGCGGTGCCTCGGGTGGCGCGGCGGCGGGTGCGGCCACGCGGCGCCTCCTCGGCCTGCGCACCGGCGGGCTCCTCGGCGCTCTCGCCCCGCTGCTCGGCGGCGGGCTCCTCGGCGGCCTCGGCCTCCGCGGGCGTTCCGGCGGGGGCGGTGGCCTTACGGCTCGCACGGCGACGGGTACGGGCGGGCGCCGGGGGCACGGTCTCCGCCTCGGCCTCGGCCTCCGCGGCCTCGTCCGGCTCCGTCGGCGCCACGGCCTCCGCCTCCGCGGGCGCACCCGCCGGAGCGGTGGTCTTACGGGTCGCACGACGACGCGCACGGGTACGCGGGGCCTCATCGGCCGGGGCATCGGCTGCGACTGCGGCTGGGGCCGTGGCCTCGTCACCACTGCCACCAGCGGCCGCCGCAGACGACGCGTCCGCGTCGGCGGCCTCCGCCTGCGGCGAGCCCGCGGGGGCCGTGGCCTTACGGCTCGCACGACGGCGCGTACGGGCAGGGGCCGCGGGCGCGGTCTCCGCCTCGGCCTCCGGAGCCGCAGCGGGCTCCTCGGCCTGCTCAGGCTCCATGCCCTGGTCCGGCGCCACGGCCTCCGCCTCCGCGGGCGCACCCGCCGGAGCGGTCGCCTTACGGGTCGCACGGCGACGCGCACGGGCGGGCGGAGCGGCCTCGGGGGCGGCTTCCGCCACGGGCTCGACGGCGGCCTGGGGCTCCTCGCCACCACGGCCGGCATCGGCCGTCAGCACGGTCTCCGCGGCCTCCGGCGAACCCGCCGGAGCCGTCGCCTTGCGCGCCACCCGACGCCGCGTACGGGCGGGTGGAGCGGCGGATTCGGTGTCGGACCCGGATGCGGATCCGCTCGCGGTGACCATGGCGGCACCGGCGGCGACGGGCTCGGAAGCGGCCTCGGACGCGGCGATGGCAACGATCTGATCAGCCGGTATGGCCGGCGAAGTGGGCGTGGTGACCTCGGCGCCGCTCACCCCGCCGACCGGCGGACCGGCCGGGCGGGAGGCCGCACGGCGGCGGCGCGGCGGCAGGGTGTCGCTGGGCGTGCTCTCGATGGGATCCCCGGGCGCCGCGGCACGCGGCGCGGACGGCTCAAGGGGCTGGACAGGTTGGGTCGGCTCAATTGGTTCGAGCATGCGGGCGTTTCTCCCGTCACGCTCCCGGGCGCCGCGCCTGCCTCCGGCCGGCCACCCGCGCACTGTGCGCGTGTGCCGCCGCCCGGGGCGCGGTCGCCGCACGGGAGCTGTCGTCTCGCTCACCGGGACCGAATATGTCGGGACCGGCGAAAGTCTCCTGGTCAGTGCGCCAGCCGGACCCGGGTGGCTCCCAAGTGCATCGGCGGCGCATCGACGGCGGCCCTACGCGGAACCTCCCGGCGCCATCGCGGCGGTCAGCTCGGCGGCCGTGGTTGGGGCGGCCTGAACTGCCTCGCGATCGGGCGCGAGCGGGTCGGTCACCGTGCCGGACTCCTCATCGAGCAGCCCCTGCGCCAGCCTGGTCACCGCTGCGGGGACCGGCGGCGCCAGGTCGGCCGTAGCGCGGAGACCGGACAGGACGTCGTCGGGTCGCACGGCAGGTGTCAGATGCCGTACCACCAGCCGCAGTATCGCACAGCCAGCGTCTCCGGGCCTATCGGCCCGAGGCGGAAGCACCTCCAGCCGGGCCACCGCCGCACGGGCGTCGAAGGTTCGCAACCCGTTTTTCGTCCGGCGCTCCACCTCGACCGTGTCGGCCTCGAGGAAGGCTGCGGCGGCACGCTCGGCGTCCGCCTGGGCGACCTGGTCGAGCCGGATCTCCCATACGGACGCCTGCAGCCGGTCGGCGAGCCCCGAGGTGCGGGCCTCCACGGCCTCGATCACATCGAGCCCCGCGGGCAGCGACTCGTTGAGCAGCGCCCGGAGTTTCTCGGGGTCGCGCGCCTCGGTCAGCTGGATCTCCAGGTACTCCGCCTCGCTGCCGGTGCCGGTGGGTGCGGCATTGGCGTAGGACACCTTCGGATGCGGGGTGAAGCCCGCCGAGTAGGCCATCGGCACCTCGGCGCGGCGCAGCGCCCGCTCGAAGGCGCGCTGGAAGTCGCGGTGGCTGGTGAACCGGAGGCGGCCGCGCTTGGTGTAACGCAAACGGATGCGCTGCACCGCGGGAGCGGGCGGCGGGCCTTCGGGCTGTCGCTTGCCCAGGGGACTGTCTCCTTGTACTTCCTTGCGGTCGAGCACCAGGGCCGCAGGACCCCGGTCTCTTCCAGCCTACTTTGTGGGCACCCCGGTGACGGAAGGCCGCCGGACGGCTACTTCACCGACAGCGGCAGCAGCTTCCGGCCGGTGGGGCCGATCTGGATCTCGGTCTGCATCTGCGGGCAGACGCCGCAGTCGAAGCAGGGGGTCCAGCGGCAGTCCTCGACCTCGGTCTCGTCGAGCGAGTCCTGCCAGTCCTCCCACAGCCAGTCCTTGTCGAGGCCCGAGTCGAGGTGGTCCCAGGGCAGGACCTCCTCGTAGGTGCGCTCGCGTGTGGTGTACCAGTCGAGGTCGAGGCCGAACTGGGGCAGGGCCCGCTCGGCGCACTCCATCCACCGGTCGTACGAGAAGTGTTCACGCCAGCCGTCGAAGCGGCCGCCGTCCTCGTAGACGGCGCGGATGACCGCGCCCACCCGGCGGTCGCCGCGCGAGAGCAGACCCTCCACGATGCCGGGCTTGCCGTCGTGGTACCGGAAGCCGATCGAGCGGCCGTACTTCTTGTCGCCGCGGATCTTTTCGCGCAGCTTCTCCAGCCGGGCGTCGGTCTCCTCGGCGCTGAGCTGCGGGGCCCACTGGAAGGGGGTGTGCGGCTTGGGGACGAAACCGCCGATCGAGACGGTGCAGCGGATGTCGTTCTTGCCGGACACCTCACGGCCCTTGGCGATGACCTTGGTCGCCATGTCGGCGATCTGCAGCACATCGTCGTCGGTCTCGGTGGGCAGACCGCACATGAAGTACAGCTTCACCTGCCGCCAGCCGTTGCCGTACGCGGTGGCCACCGTACGGATGAGGTCTTCTTCGGAGACCATCTTGTTGATGACCTTACGGATGCGCTCACTGCCGCCCTCGGGGGCGAAGGTGAGGCCCGAGCGGCGCCCGTTGCGGGTCAGCTCGTTGGCGAGGTCGATGTTGAAGGCGTCCACCCGGGTCGACGGGAGGGACAGGCCGATCTTGTCCTTCTCGTACCGGTCGGCGAGGCCCTTGGCGACGTCGCCGATCTCGGTGTGGTCGGCGGAGGAGAGGGACAGCAGGCCGACCTCCTCGAAACCGGTGGCCTTCAGCCCCTTCTCGACCATCTCGCCGATCCCGGTGATCGACCGCTCGCGCACCGGGCGGGTGATCATGCCCGCCTGGCAGAAGCGGCAGCCTCGGGTGCAGCCGCGGAAGATCTCCACCGACATCCGCTCATGGACGGTCTCGGCCAGCGGCACCAGCGGCTGCTTCGGGTAGGGCCACTCGTCGAGGTCCATGACGGTGTGCTTGGACACCCGCCACGGCACGCCCGAGCGGTTCGGCACGACGCGCGCGATCCGCCCGTCGGCCAGGTACTCCACGTCGTAGAACTTCGGGACGTAGACGCTGCCGGTACGCGCGAGACGGAAGAGCAGCTCATCGCGGCCGCCCGGGCGGCCCTCGGCCTTCCAGGCGCGGAGGATCGCGGTCATGTCGAGCACGGCCTGCTCACCGTCGCCGATCACCGCGCAGTCGATGAAGTCGGCGATCGGCTCCGGGTTGAACGCGGCATGGCCGCCCGCGACCACGACGGGGTGGTCCTCGGTGCGGTCCACGGCGTCCAGGGGGACCCCGGCGAGGTCGAGTGCGGTGAGCAGGTTGGTGTACCCCAGCTCGGTGGAGAAGGAGACGCCGAGGAAGTCGAACGCGGACACCGGGCGGTGCGAATCCACGGTGAACTGCGGCACCTTGTGCTCGCGCATCAGCTCCTCGAGGTCCGGCCACACGCTGTAGGTGCGCTCGGCGAGCACACCCTCGCGCTCGTTGAGGACCTCATAAAGGATCATGACGCCCTGGTTGGGGAGACCGACCTCGTAGGCGTCCGGGTACATGAGCGACCAGCGGACGTCGCAGCTCTCCCACGACTTGACAGTGGAATTGAGCTCGCCACCTACGTACTGGATAGGCTTCTGCACATGCGGCAGCAGGGCCTCGAGCTGTGGGAAGACCGACTCGACAGACATCGCGGACTTTCGTGAAGCTGACAGGGTGACCCTCTAGCCTACCTGCCGCGCCGGACTCCCTCGCCACGGATCTACGCCTCCAGGGCCGCCCGGTGCTTCTTACGGGAGACATCGGCCCACAGGCCGGGCAGCTCACGCACGCGGGCGGCGGCCCGCGCCTCCTCCCTGCCGTACAGCAGCCCGAAGGTGAAGTCGCTCTCCCCCGCGCCGTGGGCCTGGGTGGCCAGCGCCCGCAGCGCCTCGCGCGCGACGACGCTGTCCTGGTGGTCACCGAGCACGTCCTGTACGGACTGCATACGGCGGGCGAACTTCTTGGCGGGCTTGCCGAGCGCGGGCCGGGCCGTCTCGGCGGCGTAGCGGACGCGCTTGGCGGCCTTACGGGCCTGATGGACGGCCACGTCGCGGTCCGGCCCCGGGGGCGTCTCCAGGGCGGTGGTCATACGGGTGGCGAGCCGCTCGTAGTCGCGCAGCACGGCCCCCACGACCACCTGCTCGGCCGGCTTGGCGGCGGCGGGGCGCAGCGGCGGAGCGGCCGCCAGGGCGTCGAGGGTGTCCAGGAGCGTGAGATAGCGCTCGCTGTCCAGCGCGCCCAGGACGGCCGCGCGGGCGCCGTCGCGGCGCCCCTGCGACCAGTGGTCCAGCCGGTTCCGCACCGGGCCGAGCCGGAGGTCGTCCGGCAGCTCGGCGAGACGGCCTTCGAGCCGCTCGGTGAGCACCTCGCGGTCGCGTTCCACGCCGAGCTCACCGGCCAGCCACTTCAGCTCGTCGCCGATCGGATCGGTCACCGTACGGTCCAGGACCTTGCGGTAGGAGCGGAAGGCGCTGCGCAGCCGGCGGGTGGCGACCCGCATCCGGTGCACCGCGTCCGGCAGGTCCCTGCGCACGGCGGGGTCGAGCCGCACCAGGGCGTCGATCTGACGGCGTACGTAGTCCAGGACGACATCGTCGGCGCCGAGCGGCCGCCGGACCGCCGACGCGGCCTGCTCGACCTGACGGGCGCTCTTCGCGGGCTTCCCGGACCGGCCGGGCCCGTCTCCGCCGGTCTCGACCGCGACCGCGACCTTCTCCGTCTCGGCCAGGGCCTTGGCGAGCTTGGAGGGGCTGTCGGCGCGGTGCAGACCGCCGTCGCGCAGCCGCCCCTCGACCGCGTCGAGCAGCCGCTGATCGTGGCCCCGGCCCTCGGCGAGCTCGACCTCGACCTCGGTCCACCGCACCGGCTCGCTCTCCTCGGGCGCCAGCCGCCGGGCCGTGACGCGGTCGACGGACACCTCCGCGAGCACGGTGCCGTCGGCGTCCACCAGATCCTTACGGTCCCGCTCGGTGTGCAGATGGGCGAGCGGGCGCAGCGGATCGTGGCGGACCCGCGAGCGCAGCAGCGCGGCCATCTCGGCCGGCACCTCGACGCCGAGCGGCGCCTGCAGCTCCTCCCGGGTGTCCGGGCCGACGGGCAGCTTCAGATGCCAGCCCTCGTCGGCGCCGCCGGTGCGGTGGCGCAAGGTGATGCCGTCGGCCAGCAGCCTTCGCCCGGGGGTGTCGTAATAGGTGGCCTCGAGGGTCGCGACACCTCGGCTCACCACGGTCGCGACCGGACCCGCCCCGGTCAGTTCGGGAAGACCCGGCAGGTCGGGCCGCCCGGACGGACCGGCTTCTTCGGCGGTGGCCTCATACTTGCGTTCTATCTCCTGCTTCGTGTCCACCATGTGATGTCACGTACCCGAACTCGGGCCAATCAGCCCTAAGCGGAGACGGGCCTCTGCACTCGGATGGACTGCAGCAGCCCGATCGCGATCCATACGGCGAACATCGAGGTTCCGCCGTAGGAGACGAACGGCAGCGGCAGACCGGCCACCGGCATGATGCCCAGCGTCATCCCGATGTTCTCGAACGACTGGAAGGCGAACCAGGCGATGATCCCCGCCGCGACGACGGTCCCGTACAGCTCCGTGGTGTCGCGCGCGATCCGGCAGGCGCGCCACAGCACGACCCCCAGCAGCACGATGATCAGGCCCGCGCCGAGGAAGCCGAGCTCCTCCCCCGCGACCGTGAAGACGAAGTCGGTCTGCTGCTCGGGGACGAACTGACCGGTGGTCTGGGTGCCGTGGAAGAGCCCCTTACCGGTGAGACCGCCCGAGCCGATCGCGATCCGCGCCTGGTTGGTGTTGTAGCCGACCCCGGCCGGGTCGAGCGCGGGGTTGGCGAAGGCGGCGAAGCGGTCGATCTGGTACTGGTCGAGGACGTGCAGTTGCCAGATGAGCAGCGCGCCGACCACGGCCGTGAGGATCAGTCCGGCGATCCAGCGGTTGGACGCGCCGGAGGCGAGCAGCACGGCGAGCACGATCACCGCCATGACCATCACCGAGCCGAGGTCCGGCATCAGCAGCACGATCGCGATGGGGAGTGCGGCCAGGCCGAGCGACTGGACGACGGTCCGGTGGTCGGGGTTGAGCCGGTCACCCGCGTCCACGCGCGCGGCCAGCAGCATCGCCATGCCCAGGATGATCGTGATCTTGGCGAACTCGCCCGGCTGCAGGGAGAATCCGCCGCCGACCACGATCCACGCGTGCGCCCCGTTGATCGTCGAGCCCAGCGGGGTGAGCACGGCGAGGACGAGGACGACGGACAGGCCGTAGAGGACCGGGACCGCGCCGCGCAGGGTGCGATGGCCCAGCCAGACGGTGCCGATGGCGAGCACCAGCCCGATGCCGGTGTTGAGGGCGTGCCGGACCAGGAAGGAGTACGGGTCGCCCCCGTTCAGCTCGGTGCGGTTGCGGGTGGCGGAGTAGACGAGCGCCCCGCCGATCGCGGACAGGGCCAACGCGGTGAGCAGCAGCACCCAGTCGAGGCGGCGCACGACGGAGTCGCGCGCCATGAGCTTGCTCCAGGTACCGCGCTCCGGGGTGAAGCGCCGGACGGAGTATCCGTGCGTGGACGCGCTCACCCCTGCCTCCTGTTCGCCCCGCCGCGGCAGCGGCTCATGCCACTGTCGCCCGCGCGGCACAGAGGCGCGGCTTGCATCGTCATCTGCGGCCCGGCGGCCGCGCGCGCGTCGCTCACGCCTGCCTCCTGTTCACTTCTCCGCCCGCGCGGCGCAGAGGCGCGGCTTGCATCGTCATCCGCGGCCCGGCGGCCGCGCGTGCGTCGCTCACGAATTCGCTCCCCGCCGCCGCTCACGCGAAGCCGCCTCGAACCGCTTGCCCAGGGGCTGGGGCTCGATGGAGCCGTCCGAGGAGATCTTCGGCAGGTTGGCCTGCGGCTGGGGCAGCAGCGCCTTCTTCTTGTCGATGCCGCCCTTGGCGTCGACCCCGTACAGCGCGTTGTAGATCTTGCGTACCGCCGGGCCGGAGGCCCCGGAGCCGGTACCGCCCTGGGAGATCGTCATGACGATCGAGTAGTCCTTGGTGTACGTCGCGAACCACGAGGTGGTCTGCTTGCCGTAGACCTCCGCGGTACCGGTCTTGGCGTGCATCGGGATCTTGTCCTGCGGCCAGCCCTGGAACCGCCAGGCGGCGGTGCCCCGGGTGGCGACGCCCGCGAGCGCGCTGTCGATCTTCTCGCGGGTCTGGCCCTTCATCGGCAGCTTGCCGTGCGACTCCGGCTTGATCTCCTGGACGTCCTTGCCGTCGGGGCTGACGATCGCCTTGCCGACGGTCGGGTTGTAGAGCGTTCCGCCGTTGCTGATGGCCGAGTAGATGGTGGCCATCTGGATCGGGGTGACGAGGGTGTCGCCCTGGCCGATGGAGTAGTTCACGGAGTCACCGGCGCGCATCTTCATGCCCTCGAGGCAGTTCTCGTAGGCGATCCGCTGGCCGTAGCTTCCGTCCTTCTTGCCGGTCTTGCACCAGGCGTCCTTGTTGGCCTTCCAGTAGTCCTTCTTCCACTGGCGGTCCGGGACCCGGCCGGTGACCTCGTTGGGGAGGTCGATGCCGGTCTCCTTACCGAGGCCGAACTGGTGGGCGGTCCGGTAGAACCAGTCCCCCGGCTTCTTCTTGGGCTTGTTGCCGCCGTCCTTCTTCCACTGCTCGTAGGCGAGGTGGTAGAAGACGGTGTCGCAGGAGACCTCCAGCGCGCGGCCGAGGCTGATCCCGCCGT
Organism: Streptomyces violaceusniger Tu 4113; assembly: GCF_000147815.2. Taxonomy (NCBI): domain Bacteria; kingdom Bacillati; phylum Actinomycetota; class Actinomycetes; order Kitasatosporales; family Streptomycetaceae; genus Streptomyces; species Streptomyces violaceusniger. The sequence goes on from NC_015957.1 coordinate 8,963,563, forward strand.
AGTTCTCGGACTCGAAGTTCTTGAAGACCTGGCTGCCGATGTTGAACGAGCTGGTGCAGGGATACGGCCCGTTGAAGGAGTACCCGGCGTTGATCGCGGCGGTCGTCGGGACGACCTTGAAGATCGAACCGGGGGCCGCCTGGCCCTGGATCGCCCGGTTGAGCAGCGGGTAGTTGGACTTCTTGCCGGTGAGCTGCTTGTAGTCCTTGCCGGAGATGCCGCCGACCCAGGCGTTGGGGTCGTACGACGGGTTGGACGCCATGGCCACCACCCGGCCGGTCTTGGCCTCCATGACCACGACCGCGCCGGAGTCCGCCTTGTAGTTGGTGCCGGTGTTCCGGTCGTGCTGCTTGCGGGCGTCCCGCATCGCCTGCTCCAGCTCCTTCTCCGCGACCGATTGGACGCGCGAGTCGATGCTGGTGACGACGTTGCCGCCGGGACGGGCCCGCTGGCTCTCCCGCTGACCGATGACGCGGCCGAGGTTGTCGACCTCATAGCGGGTCACCCCGGCCTTGCCGCGCAGCTCGCTGTCGTACTGGCGCTCGAGGCCGTTGCTGCCGACCTGGTCCGAGCGGAGCAGGGGCGACTTGGTGTGCTCGGCCTCCTTCACCTGCTCATCGGTGACCGGGGAGAGATAGCCGAGCACCTGGGCGGCGTTGGAACCGGCGGGAGCGGCGTAGCGGCGCACGGCGGTGGGCTCGGCACTGATGCCGGGGAAGTCCTCTTCGCGCTCGCGGATCTGCAGCGCCTGCTTGGCGCTGGCCTCGTCCGTGATCGGGATGGGCTGGTACGGGGAACCGTTCCAGCAGGGCTGCGGGGTCTTGGCGTCGCACAGCCGGACCTTGTCCATGACGTCCTTGGGCTTCATGCCCAGGACATCGGCCAGGCGGGTGAGGGCGGCCTTGCCGTCGTCCGGCATCTTCATCAGCTCGGTGCGGCTGGCGGAGACGACCAGACGGGTCTCGTTGTCGGCGAGCGGCACACCGCGGGCGTCCAGTATGGAGCCGCGCACGGCGGGGTGGACGACCTGCTGGACGTGGTTGTTGGCGGCTTCGGCGGTGTACTCGTCGCCGTTGCGGATCTGCAGGTACCACAGGCGCCCGCCGAGGGTCAGCAGCAGCGAGAAGACCAGGATCTGGAGGCCGACGAGCCGGATGGTGACCCGGGAGGTCCGTCCGGTCTCGGGGATATTACTCATGGCATCCCCTGAGGGCGGTGGTGGGCAAGGGGAGGGCGACAGGCGGGAGGGCGGCGGGGCTCACAGGCGCTTGACCCCCTTGATGCGTGCCGTCCTGTTCTTCCCGGTGCGGGCCAGCAGCCCGCCGCGCTGGCTGCCGATCCGGGCCGCCCGGCCCGGACGCTTGAGCCGGCTCATCCGGCCGACCCGGCCGGTGCTGACGCCGCCCGCCGTGCTGATCCAGCGGGACGGGCTCTCACCGCCGCCGCCCGCGCTGTCGGCCATCGGATCGTTCTCACTCCGTCTGGCCAGCCCCATGATCAGCGGCACCGTGAAGGGTGCCAGCAGCAGGTCGTAGAGGGCCGCGGTGAACAGCAGCTTGCCCAGGCCCACCTGACGGGCCGCGTCGTCGCCGACGAGGATGCCGACCCCGGCGTAGAGCAGCGTGGCGCCGATGGCCGCCGCCACGACCACCAGCATCGGCCCGGTGGCCGACCTGAGCTGGCCGGACTCCGGCTTGGCGAGCCCCGCCAGATAGCCGATGACACACAGCACCAGGGCATAGCGGCCGGCGGCGTGGTCGGCGGGCGGGGCGAGGTCGGCGAGCAGCCCCGCGGCGAAGCCGATGAGCGCACCGCCGGTGTGGCCGTAGACGAGCGCGAGGCCGAGCACGACGAGGAGCAGCAGGTCCGGGACGGCGCCGGGCAGTTGGAGCCGGGCCAGCACACAGATCTGGACGACGAGGGCGAAGACCACCAGGCAGGTCGACAGGACGATCCGGTTGAGGTGCAGCATCGGTCAGCTCCTGTTGGCGGCCGGGCTCGTGGCGGTGGCGGAGGGGTTGGCCGTGACGGTGACCGTGGGCGTCGGCTTGGGCTTCGCGGGCTTGGGCGGCAGCACGGTGTCACGCGGGTTGCCGCGCGGCGGCTGGACGACGACCCCGACGATGTCCAGCTTGCTGAACCGCACGTACGGGCGCACTTGAAGCGTGCGGGTGAGATCCCCTCCGGTGGGGTCGACGCGCACGACCTTGCCGACCGGGACTCCGGGGACGAACGGCTTGTCCGCCTGGGAGCCGAAGGTGACCATCCGGTCGCCCGGCTTGATCCGGGCCTTGCCGTTGAGGAGCTGCACATGGAGCGAGCGGTCGCCGCGCCCGGTGGCGAAGCCGAGCTCGCCCGACCCCTCCATACGGGTGCCGACGGTGAAGTCCGGGTCGATGGCGAGCAGCACGGTCGCCGTCGAGGAGCCGACGGTGGTGACCCGGCCGACCAGCCCGTCGCCGTTGATGACGGTCATGTCGCGGCGGACGCCGTCGTTGCTGCCGATGTCGAGGGTGACGGTCCAGGAGAAGCCCTGGGCGGCGCCGATGCCGATGACCTGGGCGCCCTTGATGCCGTATTGACCGGCGCCCGCGGTCTTGAGCAGCTTGTCGAGCTCGGCCGAGCGGGCGCGGTTACGGGAGTCGTTGCCGAGCTTTTGCTTGAGTTTGGTGTTCTCTTCCTCCAGGCGGCGGACCCGGTCGTGCCGGTCACCGGATTCCCGTACGGCCGCGACGGCGTTGCCGACCGGGTCGACGGCGGTCGCGACGCCGTCCTCCACAGGCCCGAAGACGGAAGCGGCGGCCTGACGGGCGCCGTCGAGGGGTGAGTCCTCGCCGCCGCGGATATCCACCGTGATCAGCGCGAACGCGATGGCGACCAGCAGCACCAGGAGCAGCCGGCTCTCTCGTGTGTCCCTCACGTGCGGCGACGTGCCTTCCTCGTCGAAGTCGGACCGGTGCCGGTGCCGGTGATGTGGTGACCGGCCGGTCCTGGGGAGCCTTATGCCTGTATATCAGCGTTCCGCCGCACGGGCAGCCAACCACCCACACGGCCGGTTCGCCGGATTGTCATCTGCGGGGCTGGGCGTCCAGCACCTGCTGGAGCGCCTCGAACTCCTCCACGCACTTGCCGGACCCGAGCGCGACGGAGTCCAGCGGGTCCTCGGCGATATGGATCGGCATCCCGGTCTCCTGGCGCAGCCGCTCATCCAGGCCGCGCAGCAGCGCACCGCCGCCGGTGAGCACGATGCCGCGGTCCATGACGTCGCCGGAGAGCTCCGGGGGGCACTTGTCGAGGGTGGTCTTGACGGCGTCGACGATCGAGTTGACCGGCTCCTCCATGGCCTTGCGGACCTCGGCGGCGGAGATCACGACGGTCTTGGGGAGGCCGCTGACGAGGTCACGGCCGCGGATCTCGGTGTGTTCCTCTTCGTCGCTCTCGGCCGCGGAGCCGATGGTGATCTTGATGTTCTCGGCGGTGCGCTCGCCGAGCAGCAGGCTGTACTCCTTCTTGATGTGCTGGATGATCGCGTTGTCCAGCTCATCGCCCGCCACCCGGATGGACTGCGCGGTGACGATGCCGCCCAGCGAGATGACGGCGACCTCGGTGGTGCCGCCGCCGATGTCCACGACCATGTTGCCGGTGGCCTCGTGGACGGGAAGGCCGGAACCGATGGCCGCGGCCATGGGCTCCTCGATGATATGCACCTGGCGGGCGCCCGCCTGGGTGGACGCCTCGATTACGGCACGGCGCTCAACTCCGGTGATACCGGAAGGCACACAGACGACCACTCGGGGCCGGGCGAGATAGCGGCGCTTATGAATTTTCAGGATGAAGTACCGCAACATCCGCTCGGTGATCTCGAAGTCGGCGATAACGCCGTCCTTGAGCGGACGCACAGCGACGATGTTGCCAGGGGTGCGGCCGATCATCTTCTTCGCCTCGGCGCCCACGGCGAGAATTCCGCCAGTGTTGGTGTTGATGGCGACGACGGATGGCTCGTTGAGGACGATCCCGCGGCCCCTGACGTACACCAGCGTGTTGGCGGTCCCGAGGTCGACAGCCATGTCACGGCCGATGAACGACATGTTGTTCCCCATGAGGATACGTCAGGCCTTCCCTGCTGGAGCGATTGCTTGCTAGAGGTCGGCAGGATGGGTGTGCGCTGCGAGGCGCTGAGGCTTCATCGTAGTCACGCCCGCTCGAACACGCTGCGGGGGTCCTCCGCCATTGTCAGCAGAACACGACCCCGCCTCCTCTAATGGTGACGTCGTGTCGCGGAGATGCGTTCCCCCGATCGGCTCGCATATGCCGAAGGGCGGCCGGGTAATTCGGCCGCCCCCAGGTCAGCAGGGGTGTGGCAAGCTGATGATCAAACTGATGGCCGATCAGTACCGATCGGATCGGGATCAGGCGAGCCCGGGAAAGAAAATCTTGATTTCCCGTTCGGCGGACTCCTCGGAGTCCGAGGCATGGATCAGATTTTCCCGAACGATGGTGCCGAAATCGCCACGGATGGACCCGGGCGCCGCGGCGATCGGGTCGGTCGGCCCGGCCAGCGCCCGGACGCCCTCGATGACCCGCTCGCCCTCGACGACCAGCGCCACGGACGGAGCGGAGGCCATGAACTCCATCAGGGGCTCGTAGAAGGGCTTGCCGACATGCTCGGCGTAGTGCTGCTCCAGGACCTCACGGTCCAGCCGACGCAGCTCGAGGGCGCTGATCGTCCAGCCCGCCTTCTTCTCGATCCGCCCCAGAATCTCGCCCACCAGACCGCGTCGGACGGCGTCGGGCTTGAGAAGGACGAGCGTGCGCTGGCTCACGGTGCGGGCTCCTTTGGGAAATGGCGTGCTGGTGGCGCTGTGAGGCAGAGGCTACATGGGTGAACGAGGGCCACGTCACGCAGTGTCAGGCGAGGCGGCCGAGGCCGCGGCGAACCGCGCCTTCGCCTCGTCGACCTTACGGCCGAAGTGGACCGAGGCCCACCACAGCGCGGCGAAGACCACCCCGAGGACGAACATGGTGGTCACCACGAAACCGCTCAGCACCAGGCCGATCTGCAGGGCCCAGCCGATCTGCACCGCGCCCGGACGGCTCAGCATCCCGCACAGCAGCACACACAGAACCATGGCGATCCCGCTGACCGTCCAGACGGTGCCCGTCGACAGCCCGGACGTCTTCATCGCGACCAGCCCGGCGAAGCCGATCACAAAGAACTCACCGATGAGGGTGGAAGCGCACAGTGTCCGCATATCAGCCCCTTCCCAGAAGCAGCCGGGCCTCGCCGACCGTGATCACCGACCCGGTCACCAGCACACCCGCTCCGGCGTATTCGCCCTCTTCCTCCGCCAGGGTGATGGCTTCCTCCAGGGCGTCGTCCAGCCGGGGCTCTACCTGGACCCGGTCGGAGCCGAAGACCTCGACGGCGATCGCGGCCAGCTCGTCCGGGTCCATCGAGCGATGGCTGGAATTGCGGGTCACCACGACCTCGGCGAAGATCGGCTCGAAGGCTTCCAGCACACCGCGCACATCCTTGTCGGCGCTCGCCCCGACCACGCCGATCAGCCGGCTGAAGTCGAAGGACTCGGTGACCGCCTCGGCCGCCGCACGGGCGCCCGCGGGGTTGTGCGCGGCGTCCAGCACCACGGTGGGGCTGCGGCGCACGACCTCCATCCGGCCCGGCGAGGTCACCGAGGCGAAGGCGGAACGGATCGCGTCGATGTCGAGCGTGCGGGCGTGCTGGGAGCCGACGCCGAAGAACGCCTCCACGGCCGCCAGTGCCATCGCCGCGTTGTGCGCCTGGTGGGCGCCGTGCAGCGGGAGGAAGACATCGGGGTACTCTCCGCCGAGGCCGCGCAGGGTCAGCAGCTGACCGCCGACCGCCACCTCCCGGGAGAGCACACCGAACTCCATGCCCTCGCGGGCGACCGTGGCGTCCACCTCGACCGCGCGCTTGAGCACCACGGAGGCGGCCTCCACCGGCTGCTGCGCGAGCACCACGGTGGCGTCCTGCTTGACTATGCCGGCCTTCTCCGTGGCGATCTGCTCAGGAGTGGTGCCGAGCCGGTCGGTGTGGTCCAGCGAGATCGGCATGATCACCGCGACGCCCGCGTCGACCACATTGGTGGCGTCCCAGGAGCCGCCCATGCCGACCTCGACCACCGCGATGTCCACGGGCGCGTCCGCGAAGGCCGCGTACGCCATCCCGGTGAGCACCTCGAAGAAGGACAGCCGGTGCTCCTGCTGGGCGTCGACCATCTCGATGTACGGCTGGATGTCCTGGTACGTCTCGATGAACCGCTCGGCGGAGATCGGCGCCCCGTCCAGGCTGATCCGCTCGGTGATCGACTGGACATGGGGGCTGGTGTAGCGGCCGGTGCGCAGCTCGAAGGCGCCCAGCAGCGACTCGACCATGCGGGCGGTGCTGGTCTTGCCGTTCGTGCCGGTGATGTGGATCGAGGGATAGGACCGCTGCGGCGAGCCGAGGATGTCCATCAGCGACTCGATGCGCACCAGCGACGGGTCCAGCTTGGTCTCCGGCCAGCGCTTGGCCAGCTCGCCCTCCACCTCGCGCAGGGCGCGGTCCACCTCGGGGTCGGCCGGGCGGGACGGAATGCCGTCCCCCTGCGGTGGCCCGGACTGCGCACGCAGTGTCCGGCTACCGGCCTCGATCACCGCCAGATCGGGGTCACGGTCGGTCTCGGCTTCGACGATCTCTTCGAACTCGTCGGACTCGTTCTGGGGACGCTCCTCGCTCACGCCGACCAGTCTACGAGGCAGGGGTGACAAGCCGGGCCAGCGCCATCCCCGCGGTCACGACCCGGTATCACCGAGGGGGTCACGACCCGCTATCGGCGAGAGCAGCCTTCATCATCGACTTGGCGATCGGCCCCGCGAGACCGCCACCAGAAATGTCGGCGCGGGCCGCGTCGCTGTCCTCGACCGCCACCGCGACCGCGACCTTGTGGCCGCCGCCGGCGTCCGCGTAGCTGATGAACCACGCGTAGGGATTGGCGCTGTTGTTCTCACCGTGCTGGGCGGTGCCGGTCTTGCCGCCCACCGTCACCCCGGGGATCTTCGCGTTGGTCCCGGTGCCCTCGTCCACGACCGTCCGCATCGCGGACTGCAGCTCGGACGCGGTGTGCTTGGACATCGCCTCGCCGTAGGTCTTGGCCTGGTTACGGTCCAGGGCGGAGGCAGTGCCGTCCGTGCTGCGGTCGACCTCGTACGGGGTCATCAGCTTGCCGTCGTTCGCGATGGCCGAGGAGACCATCGCCATCTGCAGCGGAGTGGCCGTCACATCGAACTGGCCCATTCCGCTCAGGGCCGTCTGCGAGTCGTTCATCCCGCTCGGGTAGAGACTCTTCGCGGCGCGCACCGGGATGTCCAGCTTGGAGTCGTCGAAGCCCAGCTTCTCGGCCTGCGCCGACACCTTGGACTGGCCCAGGTCCACGGCCATCTTCGCGAAGACCGTGTTGCACGAGTACTCCAGGGCGGTGCGTATCGTCGCGTTCTTACAGGGCGCCGACCGGTTCTCGTTGCGCATATCGGTGACCGTGCCCGGCAGCCGGTACGGATCCGGGCTCTTGGTCGGCTCGTCCACCGAGGAGTACAGCCCGTTCTCCAGCGCCGCGGCGGCGACCAGGACCTTGAAGGTCGAGCCCGGCGGGTACGTCTGGCGCAGCGCGCGGTTCAGCATCGGCTGCTTCTTGTCCTTCTGCAGCGCGAGCCACGCCTTCTGGTCCTTGGTGGAGGAGCCCGCGAAGCTGCCGGGGTCGTACGAGGGCGTGCTGGCCAGGCCCAGGACGGCGCCGGTCGTGGGGTCGAGCGCCACGGCCGCGCCGGTCTTGTTGCCCAGGCCCTCGTAGGCGGCCTTCTGCACGGCCGGATTGATCGTGGTGATCACGTCGCCGGGCTTGGACCGCTCCCGCGTCACCGCCTCGAGCGGGTTCTTCAGCCGGCTGTCGGAGCCGTCGAGGACCTGCCGGTCCAGGGCCTCGAGCTGAGTGCTGCCGTAGGACTGGGAGGCGTAGCCGATGACCGGGGCCCAGAGCTTGCCGTCGGTGTAGGTGCGCTTGTACTTCAGGGCGCCGTCGGTGGAGGCCGAGCCGGTGATCGGCTTGCCGCCGGCCAGGATGTCGCCCAGCGGGCCGGCGTACTGGGAGATGGCCACACGGCTGTTGTGCGAGTTGTCCCGGAGACTGGCGCCTCTCGCCAACTGCACATAGGTGGCCCAGGCGAGCAGGGCCAGCACGAGCAGCAGCGAGAAAATGGAGGCCCTTCGCAGAGGCTGGTTCATGGAGGGTGGAGCTCCTTCCGGGACGTACTGCCGGAGAACTCCCGGAAGGCAGTGTTTGGTTCCCGGTGGGGCTTTGCTGTGCGGGGCCTGTGAGGCGTTTGTGAGGCTTCTCCGGGCGCCTGTGGCACATCGCACACACCAAAGCGCCCCCGCCGGAATCCGGCGAGGGCGCCTCATGCGATCAGTGCCGACCGGCTTGGGGTCAGCTCTTGGTTCAGCCCTTGTCAGCCCTTGGGGAGGGCCGCCAACTGGGCGGTGATCCGGGCGATATCGGCCTCGGCGGTCGCCTGCCGGGTGCGGATCTTCTCCACGACATGGTCGGGGGCCTTGGCCAGGAAGCCCTCGTTGGACAGCTTCGCGGTCGTCTGCGCCTTGTCCTTCTCGGCCGCGGCGAGATCCTTGGCCAGCCGCTTGCGCTCGGCCTCGACGTCGATCGCACCGGACAGGTCCAGCGCCACGGTCGCGCCCGCGACCGGCAGCGAGGCGGTGGCCGTGAAGTCCTCACCGGCCGGCTGGAGGCGCAGCAGGGAGCGCATCGCGTCCTCGTGGGCGGCGAGCGAGGTGCCGGACAGCTCCAGCTTCGCCGGGACCCGCTGACCGGGCTGAAGGCCCTGGTCGGCGCGGAACCTGCGGACCTCGGTGACCACCTGCTGGAGGTTCTCGATCTCCCGCTCGGCCGCCTCGTCCCGGAAGCCGCTGTCGCCGGGCCACTCCGCGATGACGACGGACTCCTGGCCGGTCAGCGAGGTCCACAGCTTCTCGGTGACGAACGGGACCACCGGGTGCAGCAGCCGCAGCGTGACGTCCAGGACCTCGCCGAGGACGCGCCGCGCCGCGTCGGCCTCCGCACCGCCCTTGGCGAAGGTGGTCTTGGACAGCTCGACGTACCAGTCGAAGACCTCGTCCCACGCGAAGTGGTAGAGGACGTCGGAGAGCTTGGCGAACTGGTAGTCCTCGTAGTACGCGTCGACCTCGGCGACGACCTCGTTCAGCCGGGACAGGATCCAGCGGTCGGTGGCGGACAGCCGCTCGGGGGCTGGGAGTTCGCCCTCGACCGTCGCGCCGTTCATCAGCGCGAAGCGCGTCGCGTTCCAGATCTTGTTGGCGAAGTTGCGGGACGCCTGGACCCAGTCCTCGCCGATCGGGACGTCGACCCCGGGGTTGGCGCCCCGGGCCAGGGTGAAGCGGACCGCGTCCGATCCATAGGTGTCCATCCAGTCCAGCGGATTGACCGCGTTGCCAAAGGACTTGGACATCTTCTTGCCGAACTGATCACGCACCATGCCGTGCAGCGCGATGGTGTGGAACGGCGGGGTGCCGTCCATCGCGTACAGGCCGAACATCATCATCCGGGCGACCCAGAAGAAGAGGATGTCGTAGCCGGTGACCAGGACCGAGTTCGGATAGAACTTCTCCATGCTCTCGGTCTGCTCGGGCCAGCCGAGCGTGGAGAACGGCCACAGGCCGGACGAGAACCAGGTGTCCAGGACATCGCTGTCCTGGTGCCAGCCCTCGCCGCTCGGCGGCTCCTCGTTCGGTCCGACGCAGACGACCTCGCCGTTCGGCCCGTACCAGACCGGGATCCGGTGGCCCCACCAGAGCTGGCGCGAGATGCACCAGTCGTGGAGGTTGTCGACCCAGTCGAAGTAGCGCTTCGACATGTCCTCCGGGTGGATCTTCACCCGGCCGTCGCGGACCGCGTCGCCCGCGGCCTTGGCCAGCGGGCCGACCTTGACCCACCACTGCATGGACAGCCGCGGCTCGATGGTCGTCTTACAGCGCGAGCAGTGCCCCACGGAGTGGGTGTACGGGCGCTTCTCGGCGACGATCCGGCCCTCGGCGCGCAGCGCGCCGACGACGGCGCTGCGCGCCTCCAGCCGGTCCAGGCCCTGGAAGGGGCCGTGGGCGGTGATGACCGCGTGCTCGTCCATGACGGTCAGGTTCGGCAGGCCGTGCCGCTGCCCGATCTCGAAGTCGTTCGGGTCGTGGGCCGGGGTGACCTTGACCGCGCCGGTGCCGAACTCGGGGTCGACATGCTCGTCGGCGACGATCGGGATCCGGCGGCCGGTGAGCGGCAGTTCGATCTCGGTGCCGACCAGATGGCGGTAGCGCTCGTCGTCGGGGTGGACGGCGACCGCTGTGTCGCCCAGCATCGTCTCGGCCCGGGTGGTCGCCACGATGATGGAGGTGTCGCCCTCGCCGTACCGGATCGAGACGAGTTCGCCGTCATCGTCGTCGTACTCGACCTCGATGTCCGAGATGGCCGTAAGGCAGCGCGGGCACCAGTTGATGATGCGCTCGGCGCGGTAGATCAGCTCGTCCTCGTAGAGCCGCTTGAAGATCGTCTGGACGGCCTTGGAGAGCCCCTCGTCCATGGTGAAGCGCTCGCGGTTCCAGGCGACGCCGTCGCCCAGGCGCCGCATCTGGCCGGAGATCTGGCCGCCGGACTCGCCCTTCCACTGCCAGACGCGCTCGACGAACGCCTCGCGGCCCAGGTCGTGGCGGGAGACGCCCTCCTTGGCCAGCTCGCGCTCGACGACGTTCTGCGTGGCGATACCGGCGTGGTCCATACCGGGCTGCCAGAGCGTCTCAAAGCCCTGCATTCGCTTGCGCCGGGTGAGCGCATCGATGATCGTGTGCTCGAAGGCATGGCCGAGGTGGAGCGAGCCGGTCACGTTGGGGGGCGGGATGACGATGGCGTAGGGCTCTTTGTCGCTCTTCGCGTCCGCCTCGAAGTAACCGCGCTCTACCCAGCGCTCGTACAGCGGCCCCTCTACATCGGCCGGCGCGTACTGGGTCGGCAGTTCGGGGTGGCTGTTCGGCCCGCTCGCGGGGCGCTGCGAAGAGTTCTCGGTCACCTCCGCAGTCTAAAGGGCCGCGGCCTTCCGTTACGAACCCGTTGTGGCCCCAGGGCCAAGGCGCCCTGAGGCGTCGGGAAGGATGTTTGGAACTGTCATGCGCATAAGGAGAGGCACATGAGCCATCAGCAGCCGCCGCCGCAGCCCGGCCCCTATGGGGGCCAGCCAGGGGCGTACGGCGCCGGCCGGCCGCCGGTGCCCAATCCGTATGCGCAGACACCGGGCTACGGCCAGCAGCCGCAGGGCGGCTACGGTCAGCCGGGCCCCTACGGCGGGACCGGCGGCTATGGACATCCTCAGCCCGCGAACCCTTACGGGCAGCCGCCCCAGCCTCCCCAGCCGGGCCCCGTGCCCCAGCAGGGCCCGGGCTACTACGGCGGGCCGCAGGCGCCGCCGCCCCAGGGACCGGCGGCCGGTGGCCGCGGTAAGGGCCGCAAGGTGGCTCTCGCGGTCGGCGCGGTGGTGGTCGTGGGGGCACTGGGGGCGGGGGCGTTCATGCTGTTCGGCGGCGGCAGCGGCGGCCCGTACAAGCTGACCACGCCCAAGACCGTGGCCGCGGACTACGAGCGCCAGGGCTCGGGCACGGACGACAGCGATCTGTCCGCGGCGGGCAGGAAGGACCTCCAGCAGGTGCCGGTCGTCAAGGACCCGCATCTGGTGGCGGCCGATTACCAGACCTCCGGCAAGGAGATGCTGAAGTTCACCGGCGTCTGGGGCGAGGTGACCGACCCGGCGCGGGGCGCGGACCTCGCACTGGCGGTCATCGTCAAGACGCTGCAGGACAACGGCACCGCGCAGGCCAAGGGCAGCCCCCAGACGTTCTCCCCGGACGGCTTCGACGGGGACGTCCTGAAGTGCCAGTCCATGAAGTTCACGTCGGATCAGGGATCCATGGAGGCCCCCGCGTGCGTCTGGGGCGACAAGGACACCCTGGGCGTCACAGTCATGGCCGACCCGGCGGCCGCGGTTCTCGGCGGTGGTATGTCCCTTGAGGACGCCGCCGGTCTCACGGCCAAGGTACGCAAGGACGCGCGCGTCGAGATCGGCGGCTAGCCCGCGACCGGCGAACAGCGACACAACAGCGGTTTCACCAACGAGGGATACAGATGAGCTACAACCAGCCGGGCCCCTATGGCCAGCAGCCCCAACAGCCGGGTCCCTACGGACAGGGTGGTGCGGCCGGCCAGCCCGGCTACGGCTACCCGCAGCAGCCGGGTCCCTACGGACAGCCGCCGCAGCCGCCCCAGCAGGGTTACGGCTACCCCGGGCAGCCGCAGGGCCAGCCGGGCCCCTACGGACAGCCCCCGAACCCGTACGGCCAGCAGCAGCCGTACGGCCAGCCGGGCATGCCGGGCCCGTACCAGCCGGACCCGGGCCAGGGCGGCGGCAAGAAGAAGGGCCTGTGGCTCGCGATCGGCGCGGTGGTCGTGGTGGCCGCGATCGTCGGCGGCGTCCTGGTGATCCAGGACGGGGACGACAACGGCAGCGGTGGCGGCGGTGGCGGCGGTAAGGTCGCCGACGACGGCAAGCGGTACAAGCTCACCACCCCCCAGACGGTGGCCGGCGACTACACCAAGGAGTCCTCCGGCTCCGGCGGCGGGCTCACCTCCTCGGACGCGGACGACTTCGAGAAGTTCGGCGTCACCAACCCCGAGCCCGTGAGCGCGGAGTACAAGTCCGGCGAGGGCATGAGCGTGAAGAAGCTCCAGCTCAACGGGGTCTGGGGCGAGGTGAAGGACCCGGAGTCGGTCGTCGACGGCGCCTTCGCGAAGATCGCTCAGGAGGCCGAGAAGGACTCCTCGACCAGCAGCGGGATGAAGGCCGAGCTCGTGGGCAGCCCGGAGTCGGTGTCGCCCAGCGGATTCGAGAACGCCGTGATGAAATGCCAGAACACCAAGTTCACCCCGGGCGAGGGCTCCAGCTCCAGCGGCATACCCAGCAAGGGGTTCACGATCCCGATCTGCATGTGGGGGGACAACAGCACGGTGGGCTATGTGGTCGTCTCCGACGCGGCCGCGGCGCTGTCCGGCAACGGCATGTCGCTCGACGACGCCGGTGAGGTCACCGCGAAGGTCCGCAACGACGCGCGCGTGGAGATCAAGTAGCCGAGCGCGCCGCCCAGTTCACAGGCCGCCACAGCCGATCCGGAGGGGGACCCCCACAGCCATGAGCCACAACCAGCCACCGCCACCGGGGCCCTACGGCGGCGGACCCAGCCCGTACGGGGGCGCTCAGCCCAATCCGTACAGCGGAGGGCAGCAGCAGCCCGCGGAGCCCAACCCGTACGCGCAGCCGCAGGGTTACGGCTATCCGCAAGCGCCGCTCCCGCAGGGCTACGGCTACCCGCAGCAGGCGGGTCCCTACGGCCAGCCGCCCTACCCCGCGCCGCCCGCGGCCGGCGGGGGCGGCAACCGCACCAAGATCATCGCGGTGACGGTGGCCGGGCTCGTGGTGGTGGGCGCGATCGTCACCGGCGCCGTGGTGCTGTCCGGCGGCGACGACGGCCCGAAGTCGATGAAGCTGGTCACCCCCAAGACGCTCGACGATGGCACGTACACGCTGGACAAGGGCACGGACGACCTCGACAACGAGGGCACCAGCGTGCAGGGCAGCATGCCCGAGGGCGCCACCTCGGTCCTGGCCCAGTACAAGCGGTCGGACGACGACAACTCGGGGCTCGCCTTCTCCGGGATGTACGGCGAGATCAGGGACCCCGAGGCGGTCCGGGACGAGATGTTCAAGGGCTTCGCGGGCGGCGACGGCTCCCCCACGGTGGAGGAGAAGCGCAAGCGGTTCCAGCCGGAGGGCGCCGACGGCCCCTCGGTGGAGTGCGAGGTGGTCAAGGTCTACGACCGGATCTACGCCCCGGCCTGTGTCTGGGCGGAGGAGACGGACGCGGCGATGGTGCTCGACGTCAACGCGGGGAACACCTCGGCGTCGGACGCCGACATGGAGTCCTTCGCCAAGGTGACCGCGGGCATCTACCAGGACACCCGCAAGCCCGCCTGAACCGCCCGTAAGACGCCCACAGGGCGCGTACGACACGAAGAGGGCCCCGGGAGACCGGGGCCCTCTTCGTATGCCCTCTGCGGGGCGACTACGCGTGCGGGGCGCCTACGCGCTCTTCTCGTGCCGCTCGCCCGGCTCGGTGCCGCGGGTGCGGGGCACCAGCGTGGGATTCACATTGGAGTGCACGACGTCCTCGGTGATGACGACGCGGGCCACGTCCTTGCGGGACGGCACCTCGTACATCGCCGACATCAGCACTTCCTCGATGATGGCGCGCAGGCCCCGGGCCCCGGTGCCGCGCAGGATCGCCTGGTCGGCGATGGCCTCCAGGGCCGGATGGTCGAAGTCCAGCTCCACACCGTCGAGTTCGAACAGCCGCATGTACTGCTTCACCAGCGCGTTCCGCGGCTCGACGAGGATCTGCAGCAGCGCCTCGCGGTCGAGGTTGTGGACGGAGGTGATGACCGGGAGACGGCCGATGAATTCCGGGATCATCCCGAACTTCACCAGGTCCTCGGGCATGACCTCCTGGAACTGGTCGCTCGCCTCGATCTCGCGCTTGGAGCGGATCGTGGCGCCGAACCCGATGCCCTTGGCACCCGCCCGCGACTCGATGATCTTCTCCAGACCGGCGAAGGCGCCGCCCACGATGAACAGCACATTCGTGGTGTCGATCTGGATGAACTCCTGGTGCGGATGTTTCCGGCCGCCCTGCGGCGGCACCGACGCCGTGGTCCCTTCCAGGATCTTCAGCAGCGCCTGCTGAACGCCCTCACCGGACACATCGCGGGTGATCGAGGGGTTCTCGCTCTTACGGGCCACCTTGTCGATCTCGTCGATGTAGATGATGCCCGTCTCGGCCTTCTTGACGTCGTAGTCAGCGGCCTGGATCAGCTTGAGGAGGATGTTCTCCACGTCCTCGCCGACATAGCCCGCCTCGGTGAGCGCGGTGGCGTCGGCGATGGCGAAGGGGACGTTGAGCATCCGGGCGAGGGTCTGTGCCAGCAGGGTCTTGCCGGAGCCGGTGGGGCCGAGCAGCAGAATGTTGGACTTCGCCAACTCGATGCCGTCGTCCCGGCTGTGGCCGCCGTTCTCGCCCGCCTGGACCCGCTTGTAGTGGTTGTAGACGGCGACCGAGAGGGCCTTCTTGGCGGCCTCCTGGCCGACCACATAGCCCTCGAGGAATTCATAGATCTCGCGCGGCTTGGGGAGTTCCTCCCAGCGCACTTCGGAGGTCTCGGCGAGCTCCTCCTCGATGATCTCGTTGCAGAGATCGATGCATTCATCGCAGATGTACACACCCGGGCCCGCGATGAGCTTCTTCACCTGCTTCTGGCTCTTCCCGCAGAACGAGCACTTGAGCAGGTCGCCGCCGTCACCGATGCGTGCCACGAGGTGCTTCCCCTTCGCCTTGGATCCGCTTTGCTGCGCGGAACCGGGTGCTTGCGCTGCGCTTTCTGCTTCTTTTCCGGTGGGCCGGGGCCCCCAGCCCTCTACGACGGTACCTTGCCGGGCCCCCGGTTCGGGCCCCCCTTGGACCTACTCGGTCCAAGGGAGGTGTCGCCACCGAAGATTCAGCCGAGACCGACCGACGTCTTGCGGGTGGAAACGATCTGGTCCACAAGACCGTACGCCAGGGACTCCTCGGCCGTGAGGATCTTGTCCCGCTCGATATCGTCGCGGATCTTCTCGATGGGCGTGGTGGAGTGCTTGGCCAGCATCTCCTCGAGCTGCGAGCGCATCCGCAGGATCTCGTTGGCCGCGATCTCCAGGTCGGAGACCTGACCACGCCCGGTCTCACTGTACGGCTGGTGGATCAGGATCCGGGCATTGGGCAGGGCCATCCGCTTGCCCGGCGTACCGGCGGCGAGCAGCACGGCCGCGGCGGACGCCGCCTGGCCCATGCAGACCGTCTGGATGTCGGGCTTGACGAACTCCATCGTGTCGTAAATGGCGGTCAGCGCCGTGAACGAGCCGCCGGGAGAGTTGATGTAGACCGAAATGTCACGGTCCGGGTCCATCGACTCCAGGCACAGCAGCTGCGCCATGACGTCGTTGGCCGAGGCGTCGTCGATCTGGACGCCCAGGAAGATCACGCGCTCCTCGAAGAGCTTCGCGTACGGGTCGTACTCGCGGATGCCCTGGGAGGTGCGCTCGACGAAACGCGGAACGACATAGCGGGATTCGGCCATCGGGCCGTTGTACAGGCCGCTGCCGGGGAAGTTGCTCATCTGGGTCTTCACCATCCTGTGGCGATCTGGGGGCTGGAGGTCGGCTAGCGGGACGGCGGGACTCAGGCCCCGGTGCCGCCCCCGCCCGGAACGCTGGAGGCGGACGTCATGACGTCGTCGACCAGGCCGTACTCCTTGGCCTCCTGGGCGGAGAACCAGCGGTCGCGGTCGGAGTCACGGACGATCTGCTCAACCGTCTGGCCGGTGTGGAAGGAGGTCAGCTCGGCCATGCGCTTCTTGGTGTGCAGCAGCCGCTCGGCGTGGATCTTGATGTCCGAGGCGGAACCGGCCAGGCCCGCGGAGGGCTGGTGGATCAGGATCTCGGCATTGGGCAGCGCGAAACGCTTGCCCGGTGTGCCCGCGCTCAGCAGGAACTGCCCCATCGAGGCGGCGAGGCCCATGGCGATGGTGACCACGTCGTTCTGGATGTACTGCATGGTGTCGTAAATCGCCATGCCGGCCGAGATCGAGCCGCCCGGAGAGTTGATGTAGAGGTAAATGTCCTTGTCCGGATCGGCGGCGAGCAGGAGCAGCTGAGCCGTGATCTTGTTGGCGATGTCGTCGTCGACCTGCTGGCCGAGGAAGATGATCCGCTCGCCGAGCAGCCGGTTGTAGACCTGGTCGCCGAGGCCACCGACGGTCGGCTCGCCGGCGGCGGAAGGCATCGTATTCGTCACGTATCCACCTGCTCGTCTCTGACGGCTGACTGGCCGTCTCAGCGTCTTCTTCTGGGGTGCGGGAGTGTGGCCGCCGGTGCGGCCCCGGCGGGCTTGCGAGACTCCCCTGCCCTCGTATCTACGGACCCTAACGCGCTGGTCGGCGGGCGCCATCCCGCATCAGGAACTGTTCGCTCTGAGCGCATGTTCCGGAACCGGACCGGCATCGCGGAACACGAACGGGCCCGGACGCGTGCAGACGTTCGGGCCCGTTCGTACGGGCTGTGGAGCGGACCGGGATCAGCTCTCGGCCTTGTCCTGCTTCTCCTGGGACTCCGCGGGCTCCTCGGCGGCCTCGGTCGCGGCCTCGGCCCCGGCGGGCGCCTCGACGGCCTCGGAGGTGGCCTCGACCGTCTCGCCGGTCTCGTCCTCCTCGTCGTCCAGGTCGACGGTCTCGCCCTTGTCGTCGACGACCTTGGCGGCCTCGACCACGACGGCCAGCGCCTTGCCGCGGGCGACCTCGCCGACGAGCATCGGCACCTGGCCGCCCTCGACGACGGCCTGGGCGAACTGGTCCGGGCTCATGCCGGAGGACTGCGCACGGCGCATGAGGTGCTCGGTGAGCTCCTCCTGGCCGACGGAGAGCTGCTCCTTGTTGACCAGCTCGTCGAGGACGAACTGGGTCCGGATGCCCTTCTCGGCCTGCTCCTTGAGCTCGGCGTCGAACTCCTCGGCGGTCTTGTCCTGCATCTGCAGGTACGACTCGAGGTTCAGGCCCATCTGCCCGAGCTGGTGGTGCTCGAGGTTGTGCTTACGGGTGTTGATCTCTTCCTCGAGGAGCTTCTCGGGGATCGGCACCTCGACCAGCTCCAGCAGGGCGTCCAGCACCTTCTCCTGGGCCTGGGTGGCCTGCTCGAACTTCTTCGACCGCTCCAGGCGCTTACGGCTGTCCGCGCGCAGCTCCTCGAGGGTGTCGAACTCGCTGGCCAGCTGGGCGAAGTCGTCGTCGAGCTCGGGCAGCTCACGGGCCTTGACCTCGGACACCTTGACCGAGACCTCGGCCTCCTTGCCCTGGGCGGAGCCGCCCTTGAGCTCGGAGGCGAAGGTGGCCTCGCCACCCGCCTCCAGGCCGGTCACGGCCTCGTCGATGCCGTCCAGCAGCTCGCCCGAGCCGATGGTGTAGGTGACGCCGGTGGCGACACCGTCCTCCAGGACCTCGCCCTCGACCTTGGCCTCGAGGTCGATCACGACGATGTCGCCCTCGGCGGCGGCGCGCTCCACCGGGCTGGTGGTGGCGAACCGCTCGCGGAGCTGCTCGACGGACTTGTCGAGGTCCTCGTCCGAGACCTCGACGGCGTCGACGGTGACCTCGATACCGGAGTAGTCCGGGATCTCGATCGTCGGGCGGATGTCGACCTCGGCGGTGAAGGTCAGGAGCTCGTTGTCCTTGAGCTCGGTGATGTCCACCTCGGGCTGGCCGAGCGGGTTCAGCTCGCCCTCGTTCACCGCGTCGGTGTAGAACTTCGGGAGCGCCTCGTTGACGGCCTCTTCCAGGACGGCGCCACGACCGAACCGCTGGTCGATGATGCGGGCCGGGATCTTGCCCTTACGGAACCCAGGCACCGTGACCTGCTGGTTGATCTTCTTGTACGCCGCGTCGAGGCTGGGCTTGAGCTCCTCGAAGGGCACCTCGACAGTGAGCCGAACCCGGGTCGGGTTCAGGTTCTCCACGGCGCTCTTCACGGTTGGGTCTCCTTGGGGGCTGACGTGTGGTGTTCAGCTGCGGTGCGCTGTCGCGTCGCAGCGGATTCGCGTCCGGTTAAAAAAGACACAGACACGCAGCTTGCATAGTAACCGCAAGCATGTCGGGCCCCACAACGCGATCTTGACGCCTGTGGATGGTCGGGGTGGCCGGATTCGAACCGACGACCTTCCGCTCCCAAAGCGGACGCGCTACCAAGCTGCGCCACACCCCGTCGGTGCGACACGTAGGGTACATGCCCGCGGACCCCCCGGCTGCCGGTTATTCGACTGGTGGGCAAGGGTGTGCGGGGAACGGTGGAGAACCGCTACGATGCATCTCGTGCCGCGATCCGGGTGATCATGCCTGGGCGGGGGTGTCCGGGTGACCGTGCATCCGCGTACGCGGCGTGTGCGGGCGTAGCTCAATGGTAGAGCCCCAGTCTTCCAAACTGGCTACGCGGGTTCGATTCCCGTCGCCCGCTCCACTGCTTTCGGCCCGGCCCGGGGAACCCCCGGAGCCGGGCCGTTTGCGTATGCATACACACCCAGGCATCCGCGCCCCCGTGACGCGGGGCGCGGATGCCTCAAGGGTTGAGCCAGGGCCGGCGTCAGGGGTTGACGTCGGCAATCGCCTGGGCGGCCGAGTCGAGGAACTTCTGGATGTCCGGCGCGACGTTGGACGAGGCGAGCAGGAACCCGAAGAGGATCGCGACGAGGGCAGGGCCCCACTTGACCCGGCCATTCCGGATCATTATCACCAGGATGATGCCCACCAGCAGCACCAATGACAGGGAAATGGCCACAACATCCCACCCTCAGTCGCACACGTCTCACAGGCCCCGGAAGCACGCGACCCCGCACACCCCCGCAGTCACCATCGTGCCATCAACTCCCCCCGCTCAGCAGCGGGATGGAGCGATATACGGTCACCTGTGCACACGCCACCCACCCCTTCGGTACCCGTCCGGAAACTACTCATTCAAAGGGGCGCGGGTGATGCTGCCCACAACTCGGCGGGGCGCCCGACTGGTTTATTCCGACCGCCCCGGATGATCTCGGGCGGGAATTCGGAATTCGTCCGGCGATCACTCGACAGGGTGACAAAACATCAATGAATCAGACATTCCGCCAGAGCCGCCTGCGGGGCATATGCCCCAATTAAGTAGGATGAAAGTGGTCAGAACGGACGGTCTGAGCCGAGATATCGAATGACCGCATCGCTTTGTCGACTCCCCACCGACTTCCCCGGGCCGGCTATCAGTCGCGAGCGAAGACCATGAACGGAAAGCAAACAGAACGAGGTTTTACGCAATACAGGTTTGAGCGCTATCGTGCCTTAGATGTTTCACGCTGCCATGACTCCCCCACGCGCAGTGAGGTCCCGGGTGGTCTCCCCCAGTTCCTGGTGGGAGGGCCTGTGACCAACTCCCTGCGCCCGCACAGTTATCAGCGGACCCCCCTACCCCAGGAGGCGGCGCCCACTCCCCCTACGCCGCGGGCCGAAGAACCAGGGCAGCAGGCGTCCACCCCGCCCGCCCCCAGCGTCCCCGCCGGGCAGAAGCCCAAACAGCGGGACGCGTTCTTCGACAACGCGAAGTACCTCGCGATCGTGCTGGTCGCGATGGCCCACTCCTGGGAGCCGCTGACCGACTCCAGCCGCACCGCGGAAGCGCTGTACATGGTCGTGTACACCTTCCACATGCCGGCCTTCATCGTGATCTCCGGCTATTTCTCGCGCAGCTTCGACATGCGGCCGGACCGGCTCAAGCGCCTGATCACCGGCGTAGCGGTGCCCTACGTGATCTTCGAGATCGCGTACACGCTGTTCAAGCGCTGGGCGGACGACGACCCGACGTACGACTTCAGCCTGCTCGACCCCTGGTACCTCACCTGGTTCCTGATCGCGCTGTTCGTATGGCGGCTGTCCACTCCGCTCTGGAAGCTGGTGCGCTGGCCGATCCCGCTCTCGCTCGCGGTCGCCACCCTCGCGGCGGTCTCGCCCGACATCGGCGACGACCTGGACATGCAGCGCCTGCTGCAGTTCCTGCCGTTCTTCGTCCTCGGCCTGTGCATGAAGCCCGAGCACTTCCAGATGGTCCGCCACCGCTCGGTGCGGATCGCGTCGGTGCCGATCTTCGCGTGTGCCCTCGTCTTCGCCTACTGGGCGGCGCCGCGGATGACCTCGGTGTGGTTCTACCACCGCGAGAGCGTCCAGGAACTGGGCGCGCCGCCGTGGACCGGCCCGGTGATGACACTCGCCCTCTTCGGCTGCTCGGTCGTGCTGGTGAGTTGCTTCTTCGCCTGGGTGCCGCGGCGGCACATGTGGTTCACGGTGCTGGGCGCCGGGACGCTGTACGGCTACCTGCTGCACGGCTTCCTCGCCAAGGGCTCCCGCTTCTGGGGCTGGTTCGACAACGAGTGGCTGCACAAGCCGCTGGGGGAGATCGCGGTCACGGTCATCGCCGCCTCCGTGGTCACCGTGCTGTGCACGCCTCCCGTCCAGCGCGCCTTCCGCTTCGCCATGGAACCGAAGATGGCCTGGGCCTTCCGTAAGGACCCCGCCGAACAGGCCCGCAGCCGCACGACGACGGCCGCCTAGCGCGCCGCCGGGCACGACGCGAAGGGCTGGACCGCGGACCCCACCACGGGCCGGCCCTTTCACGGCTTCGGCGTCGTGCGGCGCAGCGCCGCACGGGCCGGGAGCGCCGTCGCCGCGAGGCCCAGCGCCACGGCGGCGCCCGCGAAGCCCGCGTAGGTGAGGGGCGGCACATACGGGTCCTCGCCGGTCAGGCCGCGCATCATCGGCGCCAGCGTGGCCATCGCGATCGCCGTGCCCAGGGCGATGCCCGCCGTGGCCACCAGCAGCGCCTCCCAGCGCACCATCCCGAGCACCTGCCGCCGGGTGGTGCCGATCAGCCGCAGGGTGCCCAGTTCGCGGCGGCGGTCCAGCACCGTCATCACCAGGGTGTTGACGGCGGCGACGGCGGCGAAGCCGCCGAGGACGGCCGCCATGACGGTGTTGGCCCAGGCGTTCAGCTTCCGGTCCTCGTCCTGGGCCGCCGCGTAGCCGTCCCGGTCGGTGACCTGCTCGCCGAGCGGGCCCAGCGCCGCCGCGACGGCCTTACGGTCGGCCCCATCGGCGTCCCGCACCAGCACATCGCTGTCGAACGACGACGTCACATGGCCGGCCAGCGCCGTACGGGGCAGGGTGAGCTCGGCGATCCCCAGTCCGCGCCCGTAGATCGCGACCACGGTGGGCGAGATCCTCGTGCCGTCCGGGAGGTGGAGGGCGAGCCGATGGCCTACCCGGACGTGAGCCGCCTTCGCCAGGAGCGCGTCGACGGCCACCCGGCCCGGCCCCAGGGCGTCCAGGCGCCCCTTACGGACGTCCAGGTCCTGTACGGCCGCCAGATCGCGGCCGCTCCCCGAGACGCCCTGCGTCGACGCGGTCCGCAGCCAGCGGCCGTCGCCCGAGCCGACCGGGACCAGCACCCCCGCGCGCAACAGGCCCACTGACGCGGCCACGCCCCGTACGGAGCCGGCGCGGGCCGCGGTACCGGAGGGGAGCCCGTCCGGGGCGGAGATCACCTGGTCGGCGACGATGCCCGCCCGCCGCTGGCGGTCGCCCGCGTGGTCCTCGCTGGTGTGCATGAACACGAGGGTCGAGGCGAAGGCCATGGCCAGCACGATCGGGGTGATCGCCGAGGCCAGGCGGCGGGCGTTGGCCCGGCTGTTGGCCGAGGCCAGATGGGCCGACGCCGGTCCCGCGCGCAGCGGCAGACCGATCAGCCATCCGCTCGGCGATCTCGTGGGCCGGGGCGCGGAGGAGCCGGTCGGCGATCGCGCCGTCGGCGAGGAAGAGCACGCGGTCGGCGTAGCTCGCGGCGACCGGGTCGTGCGTGACCATCACGACGGTCGCGCCCATCGCGTCCACGGCCTGCCGCAGGAGGGTGAGCACCTCGGCGGCGGTGTTGGTGTCCAGGGCGCCGGTCGGCTCGTCGGCGAAGACGACATCGGGGTGGGTGACCAGGGCGCGGGCGATGGCCACCCTCCCCCAGCCTTCGGCCGGGAGGTGCCCCCTGCTGCTGGCCGCCGGAGAGCTCACCGGGCCGGCCGCCTGGTCTGCTCCCCCAGCCCGACCTGGGCGAGCACCTCACGGGCCCGGTGGCGGTCGGGGCGGGCGCCCGCGAGCCGCATCGGGAGCAGCACGTTCTGCTCGACGGTCAGGGAGGGGAGGAGGTTGAAGGACTGGAAGACGAACCCGAGGCGGGCGCGGCGCAGCGCGGTGAGCTTGTTCTCACTCATTCCGGTGATTTCGGTGCCACCGAGCCGCACGGACCCGGCGGTCGGCCGGTCGAGCCCGGCGGCGCACTGCAGGAACGTCGACTTGCCGCAGCCCGAGGGGCCCATGACGGCGGTGAAGCTGCCGCGCGGAAGGGCGAGGTCGATGCCGCGCAGGGCGTGGACGGCGGTGCGGCCACGGCCGTAGCGGCGCTGGATGCCGTGGAGTTCGATGGCATGGGCGTCGTGGTGCGGCGCCGGTGCCGCCGTCTCTCGCCGCTTGCGCAGCCGCATGGTGGTGACCCTTCCGAGGAGTTCGCCCGATTCCCCTCGAACGTACGGATCGCGGCCCCTTGGCAGCCATGACGGCGACCGGCGTATCCGGGGTGGGGTTAACCCCCGCCGGGACCTCGCGGGCAGGCGCCACCGGGCAGTCGGGCGGGAAAGGCGCGGCTACTGACGGCAGATCAGCAGCAGGGCCCGGTCGTCGTTGACGTCCTTCGCGACCGTCTCGATCAGGTGCCAGGCCGCGCCGTGGAAGCCGGAGCCCACGTAGCGGTCCGCCTCGCCCGTAAGGCGGTCGATGCCTTCGCTGATGTCCCGGTCGGCGGTCTCGACGAGGCCGTCGGTGAAGAGCATCAGGACGTCGCCGGGGCGGAGGGTGCCCTTGGTGGAGTCGAACTGGGCGCCGTCGTAAACACCCAGCAGGGGGCCGTCGGCGGACTTCTCCTCCCACTTGCCGGTGCCCGCGCTCAACTGGAGCGCGGGCAGATGTCCGGCGGAGAAGAGCTCGAAGTCGCCGCTGTCGAGGTCGAGGACGAGATGGATGGAGGTGGCGAAGCCCTCGTCCCAGTCCTGGCGCAGGAGATAGCCGTTGGCGGCCGGGAGGAAGCCGTGCGGGGGCAGGGAGCCGAGGAGGCCGCCGAAGGCGCCGGAGAGCAGCAGGGCGCGCGAGGCGGCGTCCATGCCCTTGCCGGAGACGTCGGTGAGGACGACCTCGAGGGTGCGGCCGCCGCCGGTGCGGGCGGCCACGACGAAGTCACCGGAGAAGGACTGTCCGCCGGCCGGGCGCAGCGCCATCTCGCGGTGCCAGCCGCGCGGCAGACCGGGCAGCTTGCTCTGGACGCGGATGCGCTCGCGCAGGTCGAAGAGCATGGTGCCGCCGCGCCGCCAGGGCACCCCGACGCGGCTGCGGAACTGGGCGATCAGCAGGCCGAAGAAGCCGACGGCGGCGACGACCAGGATGGTGCCGGGGGTGACCCGGGACGAGGCGTCCTCCTCGGTGTACGGGCCGAGCACGGCGGACTCCACGATCAGGGCCGTGGCGGCCGCCGCGTAGAGGGCGAGCAGGCTGGCGGGGCGCAGCAGCAGCCCGCCCGCGACGATGGGCAGGACGAGGGCGGACGGGGAGCACCAGTCGGGCTGGGCGATGGTGCCTCCGGCGATGGCGGGGATGCCGAGGAGCAGCGCCGTCAGGGCGAGCCGGTCGGAGCCCTCGCCGCGGAAATAGTCCACTCCGGCTTTGCGCATGCCTGTGCGAGCCCGGTGCAGAGCTCTGCGCATCCGGGCCCACGGAGTGTCCACGCCGCCAGTCATTGCATCGGGACCCTACCCACCCGTTCGGACGCGCGTCGATTCGTGGCGCGTTGAACCACCCAGCCAGGGGGGCAATAGTAAGCGAAATTCGTTCGCGTGTACGGGAAACGGTTGCTAGGGATGGGAATATGAGGACTGAGCTGCGTGTGCTCGACCCATCGATTTGGGATGATTGGTACGGAAAACTGGTACTCGCATTCGGAGGAGTTCCCGAAGCGCCGGAGGAATCCGCGCTCTGGAGGGAGTTGACCGAATGCGAGCGCTCGATCGGCGTGTGGGACGGCGCCGACATCGTCGGCACGGCGGGGCTGTTCAGCTTCCGGCTGTCGGTTCCCGGCGGGGCGATCGTCCCCGCGGCCGGTGTCACGATGGTGAGCGTGCAGGCCACGCACCGGCGGCGCGGCACGCTGCGGAGCATGATGCGGCGGCAGTTGGACGACATACGTGCGGCGGGCGATGAGCCGCTGGCCGTTCTGACCGCATCGGAACCGGACATCTACGGACGGTTCGGGTACGGCGCCGCCACCCAGAACGCCTGCGCCGAGATCGACACCACCCAGGTGCGACTGACCGTCCCCGAGGGCACCGACGACGTGCGGCTGCGCGTGGTGCCCCCGGAGTCGGCCGTCGAGGCGTGCGAGGCCGTCTACGCCCGGCGGGTGTCCGCCCGCCCGGGCATGCTGGAGCGGCGCCCCGGCTGGGAGCGGCTGCCGCTGCTGGACCCGCCCGGCGAGCGTGAAGGCGCCTCCCCGCTGCGCTGTGTGCTGGCCGAGTCGGGCGGCGAGGTCAGCGGCTACGCACGCTTCGCGGTCAAGCCCGACTGGGATCTGGCCGGGCCGAAGGGCACGGTCATCCTGCGCGATCTGGAGGCCCTGGACCCGGCGTCCTACGCGGCCCTGTGGCGCCTGCTCTTCGAACTCGACCTGACCTCGGTGATCCGGACCGGCTCCCGCCCGGTCGACGATCCGTGGCAGCACCTGGTCTCGGACATCCGGCGGTGCGCCGTAAGGCTGCGCGACTCGCTGTACGTCCGCCTGGTGGACGTGGGGACCGCGCTCGAGAGGCGGACGTACGCGACCCCGGTGGACGCCGTCCTGGAGGTCACGGACCCCTTCTGCCCGTGGAACGAGGGGCGCTGGCGGCTGAGCGGCGACGCCAAGGGCGCCTCCTGCGAGCGGACACAGGACGCTCCCGACCTCCGGCTGGGCGTACGGGAGCTGGGGGCGGCGTATCTCGGCGGGGTTTCGCTGACCGCGCTGGCGGGTGCGGGACGCGTCCGGGAGATCCGTCAGGGCGCCCTTACGGAGGCCGCGACGGCCTTCGCCTCCCCGGTCGCCCCATGGTTGCCCCACGGCTTCTGACGGCTTCGGGGCGGCGGATGCGGCCCTGAGGGTGAGCGGCCCGCGGCCGTTTCAAGGGCGCTGCCTCATGGCCGCTGCCTTACGGTCGCCGCCTTACGGTCGCCGCCTTACGGTCGCTGCCTTACGGTCGCCGCCTCAGGGCCGCTGGCAGTCAGGGCACCAGAAGAGGTTGCGGGCGGCGAGATCGGCGGTACGGATCTCGCCACCGCAGACATGGCAGGGCTGTCCGGCGCGCCGGTAGACATAGACCTCGCCGCCGTGGTCGTCCACGCGCGGCGGGCGGCCCATCGCCTCGGGGGTGTGCTCGGGGCGGACCGTGTCGATCCGGTTGTTCCGCACCCCCTCGCGCATCAGCGCCACCAGGTCGGCCCAGATCGCGTCCCATTCGGCGCGGGTCAGCGCCCGGCCGGGCCGGTAGGGGTCGATACCGTGCCGGAAGAGCACCTCGGCACGGTAGACGTTCCCGACGCCGGAGATCACCTTCTGGTCCATGAGCAGCGCGGCCACGCTGACCCGGCTGCGGGAGATCCGGGTCCAGGCCCGCTCGCCGTCGTCCGCCGGGCGCAGCGGATCGGGGCCCAGCCGGTCGTGGATCGCCTGCTTCTCCCCGTCGGTGATCAGCGCACAGGCGGTCGGGCCGCGCAGATCCGCGTAGCCCTCGGGGTTCGCCAGCCGCAGCCGGACGGTGTCGGTGGCGGGCGGGGCGGGGGCCGGGCCGAAGGCGTACGTACCGAAGAGCCCGAGGTGGACGTGGACCCAGCCGGTGGCCGCGAAGTCCAGGAACAAGTGCTTGCCGTGGGCCTCGGCGTGATGCAGCGGCTGGCCGTCGATCAGCCCGGCGCCGTCGGCGAACTTCCCCTGTGGGCTGGTGGCCCGGACGGGCCGGCCGCCGAAGGTCTCGAGGTGGTCGGCGGCCAGCCGGTGGATCGTGTGCCCTTCGGGCATCAGTCGCCTTGCGGATGATGGGCCGGGATGGGCGGCAGCTCGCCGGTGGTCTCGTAGGCGCTGAGCATCTCGATGCGGCGGGTGTGCCGCTCCTCGCCCGAGTACGGGGTGTTCAGGAAGATCTCGACGAACTTGGTCGCCTCGTCCTGCGTGTGCATCCGGGCGCCGACGCTGATCACATTGGCGTTGTTGTGCTCACGGCCGAGGGCCGCGGTCTGCTCGCTCCAGGCAAGTGCCGCGCGCACCCCCTTGACCTTGTTCGCCGCGATCTGCTCACCATTGCCGGATCCGCCGATGACGATGCCGAGGCTCTCGGGGTCGGCGGCGGTCCGCTCCGCGGCGCGCAGGCAGAACGGCGGGTAGTCGTCCTGCGAGTCGTAGACGTGCGGGCCGCAGTCGACGGGCTCATGGCCGGCCGCGTTGAGCCACTCCACGAGGTGGTTCTTGAATTCGAAACCGGCATGATCCGAGCCGAGGTACACGCGCATATTCCGAGTGTGTCATGGCCGTGTGGCCCCCGCGGCCCCGGGTAGGCGTCGCATAAAACTCTGTAGTGCCAAGGAACCTCATGAAAACCTCAAGTAACAATCTGGAATCAAAGGTTCAACTGGCGGACCTCCTGAGATTCACTGGCGTCGCTCGTAACGCGAGAGCAAAGGAATCCAGCACATGAGCGCACAACCTGCGACCACGCCGGAGCAGCAGCAGGCTGCCGGCGATCCGGGCTCGCCCGACGGCCTCAAGGCGGGGCTCAAGAACCGCCATCTGTCGATGATCGCGATCGGCGGGGTGATCGGCGCCGGCCTGTTCGTCGGCTCCAGCGCGGGTATCGCGAAGGCCGGTCCCGGCATTCTTGTCTCGTATGCGCTGGTCGGCCTCATGGTCGTCTTCGTCATGCGGATGCTCGGCGAGATGTCCGCCGCCAATCCCACCTCCGGCTCCTTCTCCGCCTACGCCGACCGGGCGCTCGGCCGCTGGGCCGGTTTCTCCATCGGCTGGCTGTACTGGTTCTTCTGGGTCGTGGTGCTGGCGGTCGAGGCCACCGCCGGCGCCAAGATCCTGGAGGGCTGGTGGCCGGCGGTCCCGCAGTGGGGCTGGGCGCTGATCGTCATGGTGGTGCTCACCGCGACCAACCTGGTCTCGGTCGGCTCCTACGGTGAGTTCGAGTTCTGGTTCGCCGGGATCAAGGTCGTGGCGATCGCCGCGTTCATCGTGGTCGGCGGGCTCGCGGTCTTCGGAGTGCTGCCGCATTCGGACAACGAGGGCGCGGGCCTGGCCCACCTCTCCGATCACGGCGGCTTCCTGCCGAACGGGCCGGGCGCCATCCTCACCGGTGTGCTGCTCGTGGTCTTCTCCTTCATGGGCAGCGAGATCGTCACCCTCGCGGCCGGTGAGTCCGAGAACCCGCAGCGGGCGGTCACCAAGGCCACCAACAGCGTGATCTGGCGTATCGCGGTCTTCTACCTGGGCTCGATCTTCGTCGTGGTCACGCTGCTGCCCTGGGACTCCAAGGCGATCGCCGACGACGGCAGCTATGTCGCGGCGCTGGACTCGATCGGCATTCCGCACGCCGGCGACATCATGAACGTGATCGTGCTGACCGCCGTGCTCTCGTGTCTGAACTCCGGCCTGTACACCGCCTCCCGCATGGCCTTCTCGCTCGGCCAGCGCGGCGACGCCCCGGCCGCCTTCGCCCGCACCAACGCCCGTGGCGTGCCGGCGGCCGCGATCCTCGGCTCGGTCGTCTTCGGCTTCGTCGCGGTCTGGTTCAACTACCAGTGGCCGGACACGGTCTTCACCTTCCTGCTGAACTCCTCGGGTGCGGTCGCGCTCTTCGTCTGGCTGGTGATCTGCTTCAGCCAGTTGCGGATGCGCGGGATCATCCTGCGCGAGAACCCCGAGAAGCTGATCGTCCGGATGTGGCTGTTCCCGTATCTGACCTGGGCGACGATCGCGATGATCTCGTTCGTCCTGGTCTATATGCTCACCGACAAGGACGGGCGCGAGCAGGTGCTCCTCTCCGCGCTGGTGGCCGCGCTCGTGGTGGCCTTCGCCCTGGTCCGGGACCGCCTCGTGGCCGGTCGCGCTATCGACCCGGCCGCCTCCTCCGACGCCTCCGCCAAGGAGACGGCGGCCCCGTAGAGGCGCGCTCTGCTGAATTCCCCTGTGCCCCTGGGCGGCGGTGTACCGGCCGCCGCCTGGGGGCACAGCCGTGTCCGGGGCCGGGTCCAAGGGCTGCGTACGGGGGCCGGGTCCGGTGGGCTGCCTCCGGGGGCTGTCTCGGGGGGACTGCGTACGGGGGCCGGGTCCGGTGGGCTGCGTACGGGAGCTGTGCCGGGCTCAGACGACGCGCGGAAGGACCCGCTCCGCGAAGGCCCGGACCGCGTCCAGCACCCCCGTGCCCCGGTGCCCGACGCCGGGCACGATGTCGAGGGTGACGTCGATGCCCAGCGCGGTGTAGTTGTCCCGCAGCGCGGTGATGCGCTCCACGCGGGTGCGGCCGACGGCGTCGGCGCCGTCCATCCAGTTGGAGTCACCGGGGTTGTTGATCTTCCAGGTCTCGGTGTCCTCCGCCCCGACCGCCATGTGCACGGGCACCTTACGGATCTCATCCAGCCGCAGCGGCACCCCGAAGCGTGCCGCTGATCCCGCTGTGGGTGAAGCTCCTCCGGCTGCCGCGCCCGCTGCTCACCGCGGGCATCCTCGTCTTCGCGGCCCTCGGGGTGTACGCGCTGTCGCAGAGCGCGGTCGACCTCGGCATCGCGGTGCTCTTCGGCGTCCTGGGCTTCGGCATGCGCCGCACCGGCTATCCCGTCGCCCCGCTGATCCTGGGCGCCGTACTGGGCCCGATGGCGGAGACCCAGTTCCGGCGCGCGCCGGCCTTCAGCGAGGGCGACTGGACGATCTTCTTCACCCGCCCGCTCTCCGCGGCGATCCTGTGCCTGTCGCTGATCGCGCTGGTCGGGCCGATGGCCGCACGGGCGATCCGCCGGACGCGGGGACGGGCGCCGGAGACGGCGGGCTGATCACAACGGACCACCGGGGCCCCGCGCGAGCGTTCCGCGCGGGGCCCCGTGGCGTCGGGGGACAGTTTCCCCACGCACACCTCTTGTCACCGACCGGCCGAGTCCACAGAATCCTTCGCAGATCAGCTACGACCCATATCGCGAACATGGTTCGACATATCGAATGGGAGTGGTTTCCTCATGCGCCTTGTCCTCCGCGGCCCGCTCCGCTTATTCCGCCCCGCCCCGCCACGGCCCCGATCACGGCCCAGGCGCCTGACCGGGGCGCTGCCGGCCGTTCTGCTGTCCGTTCTGCTGACCGCCACGGGGGTGGGCTTCACCGGGCCGGGCTCCGTGGCGTACGCGGCACCCCCGGCCGCTTCGGCCCCCGCCCCGCAGATCGACGTACCCGCCGCGCCCATGGGCTGGGCCTCGTGGAACAGCCTGGCCAGCCAGATCGACTACGGCACGATCAAGGCCCAGGTGGACGCCCTGGTGTCCTCCGGCATGGCCCAGGCCGGGTACGAGTACGTCAACATCGACGAAGGCTGGTGGTGGGGCACCCGCGACCGCAAGGGCAACATCACCGTCGACTCCCAGCAGTGGCCCGGCGGGATGAAGGCCATCGCCGACTACATCCACAGCAAGGGGCTCAAGGCCGGGATCTACACCGACGCCGGTAAGAACGGCTGCGGCTACTTCTACCCCACCCCGCCGGGCACCCCGCCCGCCCCGGGCAGCGGCAGCGAAGGCCACTACGAGCAGGATCTGCGGGCCTTCCAGGAGTGGGGCTTCGACTACGTCAAGGTCGACTGGTGCGGAGGCCAGGACGAGGGGCTCGACCAGGAGGCCACCTACCGGTCCCTCAGCCAGGCGAACAAGGCGGCTACCGCCGTCACCGGCCGCCGTCTCGTGCTGTCGCTGTGCGAATGGGGTTCGGGCCGGCCGTGGAACTGGGCCCCGGGCGTCGGCGATCTGTGGCGTACCAGCACCGACATCATCTACTGGGGGCAGACGCCCTCGGCCACCGCGATGCTGTCCAACTTCGACCAGGGCCTGCACCCCACCGCCCAGCACACCGGCTACTACAACGACCCGGACATGCTCACGGTCGGCATGAAGGGTTCCAACGCCACGCTCGACCGCACCCATATGAGCCTGTGGGCGATCTCCGGCGCCCCGCTGCTCGCCGGGAACGACCTCACCACCATGACCCGGGAGACCGCCGCCAACCTCACCAACCCCGAGGTCATCGCCGTCGACCAGGACCCGCGCGGGCTCCAGGGCGTGAAGGTCGCCGAGGACGCCGCAGGGCTGCAGGTGTACGCCAAGGTGCTGTCCGGCACGGGGAAGCGCGCCGTGCTGCTGCTCAACCGCACCTCCGCCGCCAAGCCCGTCACCGCCCGCTGGACCGACCTCGGGCTGACCGGCGCCGCCGCCTCCGTCCGCGACGTCTGGAAGCACGCCCCGGTGGGCACCCACAGCGGCGGCTACACCGCCACCGTCCCGGCCGGTGAGGCCATGCTGCTGACCGTCTCGGGCACGGAAGCCCCCGGCACCACCTACCAGGGCACCGGCTCCCTCACCGTCACCGCCAAGACGGCGGGGCTGAAACTGGCCGACCTCACCTACGCCAACGGCGGCACCACCCCGGGCACCGCCACCCTCCGCGTGGACGGCCAGTACGCCACCACGCTCGCCCTGCCGCCCACCGGCTCCGCCACCGCCCGCCGCACCGTCTCCGTCCTGCTCTCGCTGGCCAAGGGCGCCAATACGGTCACCTTGAGCGGCGGCCCGGACACCATCACCGTCCAGGATCTCCCCGGCACCGACGGCGTCCGGATCACCGGTCGGAACCAGCGCTGAACTCTCGCCCGAGGACACCACTCCCACCCACGGCAGGGCCCCCGCGCGAGTCGACCGCGCGGGGGCCCCTTTTCCGCCTGCCCGGTGTTCGGTGAGAAGACGATCACGCAAGCAGGTGGTCTGGCGGGCGCTCCGGGTTACGGGGCCAGCAGCAGGTTGTGGGCGCGCTCCTTGGCGGCCGTGTAACGGCGCGCCACATCCTGCCAGTTGACGACCTTCCACATGGCCTCGATGAAGTCCACCTTCTGGTTCCTGTACTGCAGATAGAAGGCGTGCTCCCAGGCGTCGAAGACCAGGATCGGCACCGAGCCCTGCCCCACGTTCCCCTGGTGGTCGTAGACCTGCTCGACCACCAGCCGCCCGCTGACCGGCTCGTACGCCAGCACGCCCCAGCCCGAGCCCTGGGTGGTGGCGGCGGCCTTGGAAAGCTGGGCCTTGAAGCCCGCGAAGGATCCGAAGTGCTCGGCGATGGCGTCGGCCAGCTCTCCGACCCCGTCCCTCTCCAGCGGCTCGCCGCCGCCGTCGCCGGTCATGTTGTGCCAGTAGATGCTGTGCAGGATGTGGCCGGACAGATGGAAGGCCAAGTTCTTCTCGAGCCCGTTGATCGAGCCCCACTGATCCTTGTCCCGCGCCTCCGCGAGCTGCTCCATCGTGTCGTTCGCGCCCTTGACGTACGCGGCGTGGTGCTTGTCGTGGTGCAGCTCGATGATCTCGGGGCTGATGACCGGGGCCAGCTCCGAGTAGTCGTACGGAAGTTCAGGAAGTGTGTAGATGGCCATGCGAAGCCCTTCGGACCGCGTTATTGCAATTAACTTGCAAGTACACGCTAGCAGCAAGAAGGTTCCGCCAACCGGAATCGGAGGCCCGGGCCCAAAGACGGAGGCGGGGCGGGTCCTCCAACTGAGGAACCGCCCCGCCTCCTTGCGCGGGATGGATGGGGGATCAGCTCCGCGCCGCCGCCGTCCGCTGGCGTACGTATCCGATGATCGCGAGGGCGATCGCCATCACGGCCGTGGCGTAGAGCTGGCTGCGGGTGTCGCTCTCGCGCAGCATCAGCACCAGCACTCCGACCGTGGCGGCCAGGGCCACCCAGGTCAGGTACGGGAAGAGCCACATCTTCACCACGAGCTTTTCCGGGGCCTCGCGCTGCAGGCGGCTGCGCATGCGCAGTTGGGCGGCGGCGATGAAGCCCCAGACCACCAGCACCGCGGCGCCGACCATGTTGAGCAGCCACTTGAAGATGGTCTCCGGCCACCAGTAGCTGAGCAGCACCGCGACGAAGCCGAAGAAGGAGGAGGCGAGCACGGTGAGGCGGGGGACGCCGCCGGTGACGCGGCCCAGGAAGGCGGGGCCCTCGCCGCGGGTGACCAGGGAGTAGGACATGCGGGAGGCGCCGTAGATGTTGGCGTTCATCGCGGAGAGCAGCGCGATCAGCACGATCACGTTCATGATGTCGCCGGCCGCGGGGATGTCGAGGTGGTTGAGCACGGCCACGTAGGGTCCCTCGGCGACCAGCGCCTTGTCGTTCCACGGGATGAGCGTGACCACGACCACCATCGAGCCGACGTAGAAGAGGGCGATGCGCCACATCGCGGTGCGCACCGCGCCCGCGACGCTCTTGACCGGGTTCTCGGACTCGGCCGCCGCGATCGTCACCGTCTCCAGTCCGCCGTAGGCGAAGACGGAGGCCAGCAGGCCGACGACCAGACCGTTCACCCCGTTGGGGAGGAAGCCGCCGTCACCGGTGAGATGGGAGCCGCCGGGGGCGTCGGTGCCCGGCAGGACGCCGAGGATCGCGAGTACGCCGAGCACGAGGAAGATCGTGATCGCGGCGATCTTCAGCGCGGCGAACCAGAACTCGAACTCGCCGAAGTTGCTGACCGCCGCGAGGTTCGTGCCGCAGAACATCGCCATGAAGAGGGCGACCCACATCCAGGAGTCGGTGCCCGGGAACCACTGGACCATGATCCCGGCCGCGCCGATCGCCTCGGCGGCGATGCCCACGCACAGCAGGATCCAGAACATCCAGCCGACCGTGAACCCCGCCCAGGGGCCGATC
This sequence comes from Streptomyces violaceusniger Tu 4113, assembly GCF_000147815.2. Classification (NCBI taxonomy): domain Bacteria; kingdom Bacillati; phylum Actinomycetota; class Actinomycetes; order Kitasatosporales; family Streptomycetaceae; genus Streptomyces; species Streptomyces violaceusniger. Next base: position 8,997,472 of record NC_015957.1, read on the forward strand.
GCCCGCTCGGCGTGCACGGAGAACGAGCCGGAGGCCGGGTTGGCCGCCGACATCTCGCCGAGCATCCGCATCACGAGCATCACCAGCAGCCCGGAGACCGCGTAGGCCACCACGATCGACGGACCGGCGGCGGCGATTCCGGCGCCGGAGCCGACGAACAGCCCCGCGCCGATCACGCCCCCGAGGGCGATCATCGACAGATGGCGCTGCTTGAGGCCGTGGGAGAGCGGTGGCGTGGCGGTCGCGCCCGCTCCGGTCGCCTCGGCGGTGCCGGATGGCCCGGAGGACGCGGATGTCCGGTTCATTCTTCTTCTCTGTCCCTTACGAGGCGGGCGGGCGGATGCAAAACGTCCCTAGTGTGAAGGGCGCGTCCTATGAGGACAACATCACGACCAATCTTTTCTGGATATCGGACACCTGCGTCACGCTCCGTATCGGGTATCTCTGCCAGAAGCCGCCAAGCCGATGCGTCCGGCTTTGTGGTCATCCGACGGTGTCCGAGGCCCGCGCTTGGGTTAGCGTCGCGGTATCCACCCTCTGACCTGGGAGCATCGCTGATGAGCACGGTTTCTGCCGCCGCCACACCCGGTACGGTCCTCGCGGACGCGGTCTTTCCCGCCCGGCGCGTCCTGGCCCGGGACACCGCGCTGGTCATCGGGGGCGCCGTGCTCACCGGTCTCGCCGCGCAGCTCTCGGTGCCCGTCCCCGGCTCGCCGGTGCCGGTGACCGGGCAGACGTTCGCCGCCCTGCTGGTGGGCACCTCGCTGGGCGCCCGGCGCGGCTTCCTGTCGCTGGCGCTGTACACCCTGGTCGGCATGGCGGGCGTGCCGTGGTTCGCCGAGGGCAGCTCCGGCGCCGCCATGCCGTCGTTCGGCTATGTACTGGGCATGCTGCTGGCGGCGACCGTGGTGGGCGCGCTGGCCCGGCGCGGCGGCGACCGCGGGGTGCTGCGCACCGCGGGCACCATGGCGGTCGGCTCGGCGGTCACCTACGCCGTGGGCGTCCCGTATCTCGCGCTGGCCACCCACACCTCCCTCGGCGAGGCGGTCGCGGCCGGGCTCACCCCGTTCCTGATCGGGGACGCGCTGAAGGCCGCGCTGGCGATGGGCGCGCTGCCGGCCGCCTGGAAGCTGGTGGGCCGCCGGGGCTGAGCCCCCTGCCCCCGGGCCCAGCGCCCGGGCATGGCCACTCGGCCGCCCATGCGTGAGCTCACGCATGGGCGGCCGGGAAGCGAAAAGGGCCCCCGCGCGGTCGAAGCGCGCGGGGGCCCTGCCGTGGCGGCGGCGCAGGGGGGTCAGTCGAAGATCGGGCCGACCGTACGGGTCCGCTTGATCTCGTAGAAGCCGGGGATCGAGGCGACCAGCAGCGTGCCGTCCCACAGCTTGGCGGCGTCCTCGCCCTTGGGGGCGGGGGTGACCACCGGGCCGAAGAAGGCGACCTGCTCACCGTTCGAGCCCGGGACGGCGATGACGGGGGTGCCCACGTCCTGGCCGACCAGCTCGATGCCCTCCTTGTGGGAGGCGCGCAGCTCGGTGTCGTACGCGTCGGAGTCGGCGTAGTCGGCGAGGTCGGCGGGGAGACCGGCCTCCTCGAGGGCGGCCACGATCGTCTCGCGGTTCTTCTCCAGGCCCTGGTTGTGGAAGCGGGTGCCGAGGGCGGTGTAGAGCCGGCCGAGGACCTCACTGCCGTGCTTCTGCTCGGCGGCGATGCAGACCCGGACCGGGCCCCAGGCGGTCTTCAGCAGCTCGCGGTACTCCTCGGGCAGCTCGTCCAGCTTGGGCTCGTTGAGCACGGCGAGGCTCATGACGTGCCAACGCACCTCGACCGGGCGCACCTTCTCCACCTCGAGCATCCAGCGCGAGGTCATCCAGGCCCAGGGACACAGCGGATCGAACCAGAAATCAGCAGGAGTCTTGGCAGTCTCGGTCACGGTTTCTCCTTGAGCGGGTGCGTCGTCATCGCAAATGAATAGAGAGCTGGCTACCTCACCCAACGCGGGCGGGAGGGGAGCCCATTCCCCAATACCGGCTGTCGGTGCACCGTGACATGATTTCCGCTGTCGATATCCGAGATGCGAGACATTGCCGAGGGAGCCGCGTCGTGCCCGGTGAGAACCTGACCCGTGACGAGGCCCGTGCGCGGGCGAAGCTGCTGGCCGTCGAGCATTACGAGGTGGCGCTCGATCTGCGGTCCGCGGTCGGCGAGCACACCGGGTCCGGGCCGCGCACCTTCCGCTCCACGACCACGATCCGCTTCCGCTGCGCCGAGCCGGGCGCGGCGACCTTCGCCGATCTGCTGGCGCCCTCGGTGACCTCGGTGCGGCTCAACGGCCGGGAGCTGGACCCGGCGGCGGTCTTCGACGGCTCCCGGATCGCGCTGGACGGGCTCGCCGCCGAGAACGAGCTGGTGGTGGACGCGCAGTGCGCCTACAGCCGGACCGGCGAGGGCCTGCACCGCTTCGTGGACCCGGAGGACGGCGAGGTCTACCTCTACACCCAGTACGAGCCGGCCGACGCCCGCCGGGTCTTCGCCAACTTCGAACAGCCGGACCTCAAGGGCCCGTTCACCTTCTCGGTGACCGCCCCCGAGGGCTGGACGGTGCTGAGCAACGGGACGGTGGACCGGGTCGAGCCGTCCGGTGCCGGCGATGGCGCCGCGACCAGCCACTTCGTCCCGACCCGGCCCATCTCGACGTACATCACGGCCGTGCTCGCCGGTCCGTACCACCACGAGAGCGACCTCTACCGCCGCACGCTGCCGGACGGCTCCGAGCTGGAGATCCCGCTGGGCGCGCTGTGCCGCAAGGGGCTGGCCAAGCACTTCGACGCGGGCGACATCTTCACGGTCACCAAGCAGGGTCTGGACTTCTTCCACGACCACTTCGACTATCCGTACCCGTTCGGCAAGTACGACCAGGCGTTCGTGCCGGAGTACAACCTCGGCGCGATGGAGAACCCGGGCTGTGTGACCTTCCGGGAGGATTTCGTCTTCCGCGGCAAGGTCACCCAGGCGTCGTACGAGAGCCGGGCCAACGTCATCCTGCACGAGATGGCGCATATGTGGTTCGGCGACCTGGTGACCATGGAGTGGTGGGACGACCTGTGGCTCAAGGAGTCGTTCGCCGACTTCATGGGGGCCTTCGCCCTGGTCGGGGCGACCCGCTTCACCGACGGCTGGATCACCTTCGCCAACCGCCGCAAGGCCTGGGCCTACCGCGCCGACCAACTGCCGTCCACCCACCCGGTCACGGCCGACATCCGTGACCTGGAGGACGCCAAGCTCAACTTCGACGGGATCACCTACGCCAAGGGCGCGTCCGTGCTCAAGCAGCTCGTGGCCTACGTCGGGCAGGACGCCTTCCTGGAGGGCGCGCGGCGCTACTTCAAGCGGCACGCGTACGGCAACACCCGGCTGTCCGATCTGCTGTCGGTGCTCGGCGAGACCTCGGGGCGGGACATGGCCACCTGGTCGCGCGCCTGGCTGGAGACCGCGGGGGTCAACGCGCTCACCCCGCAGGCCACCTATGACGCCGAGGGGCACATCACCGAGCTGGCGGTGGCGCAGGAGGCCGCCGAGGGCGCTGGTTCCGATGATGCGGCTCTGCCGCGTGGCACGCTGCGGCCGCACCGGGTGGCGGTGGGGCTGTACCGCAAGGAGGCCCCGGCCGGTGAGCGCCCCGGGGCGCTGGTGCGCTACGCCCGCGCCGAGGTGGACGTCGACGGCCCCCGTACGGTCATCCCCGAGCTGACCGGCGCCGCCCGGCCCGATCTGATCCTGGTCAACGACGACGACCTCACCTACTGCAAGATCCGCTTCGACGAGGGGTCGCTGGACACCCTGCGCCAGCACCTGGGCGAGCTGACCGACCCCCTCGCCCGCGCGCTGAGCTGGTCCGCGCTGTGGAACCTCACCCGTGACGCACTGCTGCCCGCCCGCGACTATCTGGAGCTGGTGCGGCGGTTCGCCGGGGCCGAGAGCGACATCGGCGTGCTGCAGATGGTCCAGGCGTGGGCGCTGTCCGCCCTGCACCACTACTCGGCGCCGGACGCGCGCGAGGCGGCCGGCGCCCAGCTCGCCGAGGTCGCGCTGAGCGAGCTGCGGCTGGCCGAGCCGGGCAGCGGGCATCAGCTCGCCTGGGCGCGGTTCTTCGCGCAGGTCGCCGTCGCCGAGTCCGAGCTGCGGATGCTGAGCGGGCTGCTGGACGGCACGGCCCGGATCGACGGGCTGGATGTGGACCAGGAGCTGCGCTGGACGTTCCTGGCCGCGCTGGCCGCGAGCGGCCAGGCCGACGAGGCGATGATCACCGCCGAGCTGGCGCGCGACGACACCGCCTCCGGCAAGCGCCACCAGGTGCGGTGTCTGGCCGCCCGGCCCTCCGCCGCGGTCAAGGCCGAGGCATGGGACGCGGTGGTGGAGTCCGACCGCCTCTCCAACGCCCTGGTGGAGGCCACCATCTCCGGTTTCGACCAGCCGGGCCAGCGGGATCTGCTGGCGCCGTACGCACCGCGCTACTTCGAGGTGATCGAGCGGATCTGGCAGGAGCGGTCGATCGAGATCGGGATGGCGATCGTGCGCGGGCTGTTCCCGTCCGCCCAGGGCGACACCCACGCCCTGGAGGCGGCCGACACCTGGCTGAACGGCCACCCGGACGCGGCGCCCGCGCTGCGCCGACTGGTCCTGGAGGCACGCGACGACCTCGCCCGCGCCCTGCGCGGGCAGCAGTGCGACGAGAGGGCAGCCGCCTAAGGCATACGCCGATCGCCGGACGCCCGCGGGGCGTCCCCGGCGGTCGCCGGGGACGCCCCGCGGGCACTGCGGCGGGCACTGCGGCGGGACCTTGCGGCCGCGCGGCCGCAAGGTCCCGGCAAGCCGGGCACCGTAGCCGCGCCGCGTGGCCAGACCTCGCACCACGTGGCCGGACCCCGCAGCAGGGCCTCGCGACCCGGCCCTGCGACCTCGCGGCCCCGGGCCGTGCGGCCGGGCACCGCGGCCGGACCTCGCACCACGTAGCCGGACCCCCGCAGCAAGGCCTCGCAAGCCGGACCCCGTAGCCGGACCTCGCGACCCGGCCCTGCGACCTCGCGGCTCGGCCGTGCGGCCGGACCCCGCAAGCCCGGGCACCGCAGAGCGGAACCCCGCGGCCCGGGCCGTGCGGCCGGACCCTGCGGCCGGACCTCGCAGCCGGGCCCAGCAAGCCGGGCACCGCTGCGGGGCCTCGCGGCGGGCACCGTAGCCGCGCCGCGTGGCCAGACCGCGCACCACGTGGCCGGGCCCCCGCAGCAGGGCCCCGCAAGCCGGACCCCGTAGCCGGACCTCGCGACCCGGCCCTGCGACCTCACGGCTCGGCCGTGCGGCCGGACCCCGCAAGCCCGGGCACCGCAGAGCGGAACCCCGCGGCCCGGGCCGTGCGGCCGGACCCTGCGGCCGGACCTCGCAGCCGGGCCCAGCAAGCCGGGCCCCGCAGCCGGGCCGCACGGCCGGGACGGCGGGACGCGGTCGGGGTGGCAAGGCGCGGTCGGGTACCGGGACGGGGAGCCTATTCGGCATTCGAACTGCCGTACTTTAGTGCGGGGTTGTCCGTTTTTGTCGACGACTCTGTAACAGGGGTTAGCGGGTGCGGCGGGGGCGGGAATGGCGGGGGCATGAGCCACAACACGCCGCTGTCCCCCCGCCCCCTCCACCACCTCTCGGACGTCCAGCGCCGGGTGTTGACGACACGTCAGCTCCGCGAGCACGGTGTGACCGCGTCCGTCGCCGCGGAGCGCAGCCGGGCCGGCGGGCCCTGGCAGCAGATCCTGCCGGGCGTCCATCTGCTCCACCCCGGCCCGGCGACCAGCGAGGAGCGGCTGCTGGCCGCGCTGCTGTTCACCGCGAGCCGCGGCCAGGGCGCCGACGGCTCCGCGCCGGGCGGCGGCGAGCCGCACGGCGAGGCGATGATCACCGGGCTTGCCGCGCTCGCCCTGCACCACTTCTCCTCCGCTCCCCCGCTGGCCTCCCTCGAGCGGGTCGACGTCCTGGTGCCGCGCACCCGGCGACTGCGCGCCACCGGCTTCGTCCGCTTCGTCCGGGCCGGCACCCTGCCCGGCCCCCAGTACGTCGCGGGGGTGCCCACCGCCCCGGTGGCCCGCGCCCTCGCCGACGCGGTCGCCCGGCTCACCGACGCCGTCCTGGTCCGCAGACTGCTCACCGAGTCCGTGCGTCACGGCCACTGCGAGGCCACGGCCGTCGTCGCGGAGCTGAACTCGGCCCGGCTGCTGTCCCGGCCGCATGTCGTGGACGCCGTGGACGCGCTGCTCGCCGAGGGCCGGGCGATCGCCGAGGGGCGGCTGTACGACATGATCCGCGGCCACCACCTGCCGGAGCCCCTGTGGAATGTGGAGCTGCGGCTGCCCGGCGGGCCCGCCCTCGGCGGCGTGGACGCCTACTGGCGTGAGCAGGCGGTGGCGGTGGAGATCGACACCCGGGCGCCGCGCGAGGACGAGGAGGTCCGGCCCGGCGGTTTCGGCCGCAAGCGCGAGCACCTGGAGCGGCTCGGGATCACGGTCGTGCGCGTCACCCCGAAGAAGCTCCGGGAGACCCCGGAGGAACAGGCCGCGGTGGTCCGTACCGCCCTGATCGCGGCGGCCGACCGCGACCCGGCCTCCTATGTCGTGGTTCTGCCGCGCTGACGTTCCGATGCCCCGGCGCGGAGGCGGGGCATCGGGTCACCCGGTACGGGCGGCTCAGGACCAGGGCTCAGGGGTCAGGGGTCAGGGCTTGCGCAGCAGCAGCTCGGTGTTGCGGTCCGTCGCGTCACCGGCCAGCTTCTGGCTGGCGCCGGGCGCGTTGAAGGACAGCTCGCGGTAGAGCGCCGCGAGCCCGGTCTGGGACAGGTCCGAGAAGTCCGTGCGGTGCGGCGCGGCCGACTCGATGAGCGTGGTGAACAGGGAGATCGTGCCGTCGTGGTTGTCCACGACCTCGAACACCCGGGCCAACTGGGGGAAGTCCACATGCGAGGCGGTGGTGATCTCCCAGAAGGTGCCGCGCGGGGTGATCTCGTTCTTGTGGCTGTGGCCGTTGATCCAGGCCAGCACCTTGGGGTGGCGCTGGAACAGGGCGACGACCTCGTCCCCGCCGTGGCGGGCCTCGCCCGGCCGGCCCGGGTCGTGGTTCATGTTGTCCAGGCTGCGGCTGTAGTGGTGGCTGAAGACGATCACGTAGTCGTCCTTGTGGGCCTTCAGGGTCCGCTCCAGCCAGCGCAGTTGGGCGGTGCCGAGCGACCCGGTGTAGTGGCCGCCCGGGTCGGTGGTGTCCAGGCTGATGCCGATCACGTTCTCGGAGACCCGGAACGAGTAGTAGAGGGTGCCCTGCTCGAGGTTGGCCTTGGTGTAGCCGTGGCCGACCGGGCCGGGGCCGGTGGCGGCCGGGTCGAGGTGCGCGGCCAGGTACTCGGCCTGGGTGAAGGGCGCGCGGCGCTCGTCGGGGGTGACCGTGCGCATGTCCTTGGCGTGCGCGTCCAGCAGCGCCTTCATCTGGACGCCCTTGGGGTCGCCCCCGACGCGCGTGCCCTTGAAGAGCCGCTCGGCGTCATCGGCCGGGATGATCTCCAGCTTGCGCTTCCCGGTGGCGAAGTCGGCGTAGAAGTCGTGGCCGAGGGAGTAGACACCGCCCGCCAGATCGTCGTGGTTGCCGATGGTGGAGTACCACGGCAGCCGCAGCCCGGGGCTGTTGACGGTGCGCAGCGCGGCCTTGAGGAAGCCGTCGATGCGCGGGAAGCCGAGCTTCTTGTCGGCGTCGCGCAACGCATCCTCGGGGTGCCAGAACTCCTTGAGCCCGCTGTTCTGGACGCCCTCGTAGTGGCGCGGATCGCCGGTGTTGGGGGTGATCCGGCCGCCGTTCATCGCGGCCAGGAACCAGTCCAGTTCGATCTTGGCGTTGTTGTCGGTGTTGTCGCCCGTGGTCATGACGAACGACAGCGGCGCCCCGGTCGCGGGTCCGCCGCGCAGCCCGTTGATCCGCTCGATGAGCGAGGCGACCCCGGCGATGGTCAGCGCCTCGTGCGGCCGCCACGCCCCGGCCCGCCCGCTGCGCAGGAACTCGTAGCGCATCGGGTGCTGGACGTCGGTCAGGTGCAGATCCGTGAGCTGGACGAACGAGGCGAGCGCGGTGCGCCGGTCCTCGCGGCCGCCCTTGGCGCCGGTGATCTCGCTGCGGACCTCACGGGTCCAGGCGGGGCCGGCGGCGAGCCGCCGGTAGCCGGTGGCGCCCTGCGCGGCGGAGAACGTCTCCAGCGTCGTACCGGCCGTCGAGGGCGCCGCCGGGGCCTGCACCACCCGGCGGCCCGCGGCACGCGCGGTGGCGGGCTGCGTGGCGTCGGCCGAACCGCTGCCGGGCCCGAAGGCGAGCCCCAGACCGGCCGGGGCACCGGTGGCGGCGGTTGCGGCGAGGAAGGTGCGCCGATCGAGGTGGGCGACGGCTGCTGCGGCGGACCGTATGCGGGACATGCGCGATCTCCCCGAGTGGACACGCGGAAACGGGCGGACAGCGACGCTGCCCTCACCTCGGATCGTTGGCATCGGGAATGGCCTGGCGGTGAACGAGGCGGCAACGCAGGTCGCCGATCTCCACACGTGGATCTTGGCGGTAGCAAACGGTCATCGCGCCCTTGTGAACAGGAATTCTTTTCCTCACTCGGCGTTCATCCACGCTGGGAAGCGCCCCCCGCCGTGGGATAAATCACGGGACGGTAACGGACCCGCCTGAGACACTTGCCAGGAGGGTAGGCGCCTCGAACAGGCACAACCAAGGAAAAGGGCTGATATGAGGATCGGAATCGTCGGAGCGACCGGCCAGGTCGGCGGAGTGATGCGCAGGGTGCTCGCCGAGCGTGACTTCCCGGCCGAGCGGCTGCGGCTGTTCGCCTCCGCCCGCTCGGCCGGCCGTACGCTCCCGTGGCGCGGTACCGAGATCACCGTCGAGGACGCCGCCACGGCCGACTACTCCGGTCTGGACATCGTCCTGTTCTCCGCGGGCGGCGCCACCTCCAGGGCGCTGGCCGAGAAGGTCGCCGCACAGGGCCCCGTCGTGATCGACAACTCCTCGGCCTGGCGGATGGACCCCCAGGTGCCCCTGGTCGTCGCCGAGGTCAATCCGCACGCCGCGGTGGACCGCCCCAAGGGCATCATCGCCAACCCGAACTGCACCACCATGGCCGCCATGCCCGTGCTGCGCCCGCTGCACGCCGAGGCCGTGCTCACCGCCCTGGTGGCCACCACCTACCAGGCCGTCTCCGGCTCCGGGCTGTCCGGCGTCGCCGAGCTCGACGGCCAGATCCGCAAGACCGCCGACCGTGCGGCCGAGCTCACCCACGACGGCGCGGCGGTGGACTTCCCCGAGCCCGAGGTGTACGCCCGCCCGATCGCGTTCAATGTGCTCCCGCTGGCCGGGAAGATCGTCGACGACGGCCGGTTCGAGACCGACGAGGAGCAGAAGCTCCGTAACGAGAGCCGCAAGATCCTGGAGATCCCGGAGCTGAAGGTGTCCGGCACCTGTGTCCGGGTGCCGGTCTTCAGCGGCCACTCGCTCCAGGTGAACGCCCGCTTCGAGCGTCCGATCAGCGTGGAGCGCGCCTCCGAGCTGCTGGCCGCGGCCCCGGGCGTGGCGCTCTCGGAGATCCCGACCCCGCTCCAGGCCGCGGGCCAGGATCCCAGCTATGTGGGCCGGATCCGGGTGGACGAGACGGTCGAGCACGGTCTCGCGCTGTTCCTCTCCAACGACAACCTGCGCAAGGGCGCCGCGCTGAACGCGGTGCAGATCGCCGAGCTGGTGGCGGCCGACCTGAGCTGACGCCCACGCCTCGTCCGAGGGGGAGCGGCCGGCCGGTCGCTCCCCCTCGGTGTTCCTCCCGTTCACCTCGCCCTTCGGCCTACCGGCACCGACCGGCCGACGTGCGAGGATGGCCATCCGCCTGACGCATGGCGTACCGCACATGACGAACGGGAGTTGGCCGACGTGCCTGGCACCAACCTCACAAGGGAGGAAGCGCAGCAGCGGGCGCGCCTCCTCACGGTGGACGCGTACGAGATCGAACTGGACCTGAGCGGCGCCCAGGAGGGCGGTACCTACCGCTCCGTGACCACGGTGCGGTTCGACGCCGCCGAGTCGGGCGCGGAGTCGTTCATCGACCTGGTGGCGCCCACGGTGCACGAGGTGGTGCTCAACGGCGACGCGCTCGACCCGAACGCGGTCTTCAAGGACTCGCGGATCGCTCTGCCGGGGCTGCTGGCCGGGCGCAACGAGCTGCGGGTGGTCGCGGACTGCGCGTACACCAACACCGGTGAGGGGCTGCATCGCTTTGTCGACCCGGTCGACCAGCAGGCGTACCTCTACACCCAGTTCGAGGTGCCCGACGCCCGCCGGGTGTACGCGAGCTTCGAGCAGCCCGATCTGAAGGCCACGTTCCAGTTCACCGTGACGGCGCCCGAGGGCTGGGCGGTGATCTCGAACTCGCCCGCGCCGGAGCCGAAGGACAACGTCTGGCGGTTCGAGCCGACCCCGCGCCTGTCGACGTATGTCACCGCGCTGATCACGGGCCCGTACCACAGCGTGCACAGCTCGTACGAGAAGGACGGCCGCTCGGTGCCGCTGGGCATCTACTGCCGCCCCTCGCTCGCGGAGTACCTCGACTCGGACGCGATCTTCGAGGTGACGCGGCAGGGCTTCGAGTGGTTCGAGGAGAAGTTCGACTACGCGTACCCGTTCGCCAAGTACGACCAGCTCTTCGTGCCGGAGTTCAACGCGGGCGCGATGGAGAACGCGGGCGCGGTGACCATCCGCGACCAGTACGTCTTCCGCTCCAAGGTCACCGACGCGGCGTACGAGACCCGGGCCGAGACCATCCTCCACGAGCTGGCCCATATGTGGTTCGGCGATCTCGTCACCATGGAGTGGTGGAACGACCTGTGGCTGAACGAGTCGTTCGCCACCTACACCTCGGTCGCCTGCCAGGCCCACGCGCCGGGCAGCAGGTGGCCGCACGCCTGGACCAGCTTCGCCAACTCCATGAAGACGTGGGCCTACCGGCAGGACCAGCTTCCGTCCACCCACCCGATCATGGCCGAGATCAACGACCTGGACGACGTCCTGGTCAACTTCGACGGGATCACGTACGCCAAGGGCGCCTCGGTGCTCAAGCAACTGGTCTCGTACGTCGGGATGAACGAGTTCTTCAGCGGCGTCCAGGCGTACTTCAAGCGCCACGCCTACAAGAACACCCGGCTGTCGGATCTGCTCGGCGCGCTGGAGGAGACCAGCGGGCGCGACCTGAAGACCTGGTCGAAGAAGTGGCTGGAGACGGCGGGCATCAATGTGCTGCGGCCGGAGATCGAGACGGACGCGAGCGGCACCGTGACCTCCTTCGCGGTGCGGCAGGAGGCCCCGGCGCTGCCGCCGGGCGCCAAGGGCGAGCCAACCCTGCGGCCGCACCGCATCGCCATCGGGCTCTACAACCTCAACACGACCGGCAAGCTGATCCGCTCCGAGCGCATCGAGCTGGACGTGGACGGTGAGCTGACCCAGGTGGAGCAGCTCATCGGCGCGAAGCGCTCCGCGGTGATCCTGCTCAACGACGACGACCTCACCTACGCGAAGGTGCGGCTGGACCCGGACTCGCTGGCCGTCGTCACCGAGCACCTCGGCGACTTCGCGGAGTCCCTGCCGCGCGCGCTGTGCTGGGCCTCGGCCTGGGACATGGTCCGCGACGGCGAACTGGCCACCCGCGACTACCTGGCGCTGGTGCTCTCGGGCATCGCCAAGGAGTCCGACATCGGCGTCGTCCAGTCGCTGCACCGCCAGGTCAAGCTGGCCCTGGACCTGTACGCCGCCCCGGCCTGGCGCGAGACGGGCCTGGCCAAGTGGACCGAGGCCACGCTCGACCATCTGCGGGCGGCGGCACCGGGCAGCGACCACCAGTTGGCCTGGGCGCGGGCCTTCACCGCGACCGCCCGTACGGACGCGCAGCTCGACCTGGTCGCCGGGCTGCTCGAGGGCACCGAGACGATCGGGGGCCTGGCCATCGACACCGAGCTGCGCTGGGCGCTGCTGCAGCGGCTCACCGCCACGGGGCGGGCGGACGAGGGGGCCATCGCGGCGGAGCTGGAGCGCGACAAGACCTCCGCGGGCGAGCGCTACGCCGCGATGGCGCGGGCCGCGCGGCCGACGCCGCAGGCCAAGGCGGAGGCGTGGGCGTCGGTCGTGGAGAGCGACACCCTGCCGAACGCGGTGCAGGAGGCGGTGATCGGCGGCTTCGTCCAGACCGATCAGCGGGAGCTGCTGGCGCCGTACACGGAGAAGTACTTCGCGGCGGCGAAGGACATCTGGAACAGCCGCAGCCATGAGATGGCGCAGCAGATCGTCGTGGGGCTCTACCCGGCGCTGCAGGTCTCCCAGGAGACCCTGGACGCCACGGACGCGTGGCTCGCGTCGGCCGAGCCCACGGCGGCGCTGAGGCGTCTGATGACGGAGTCCCGAGCGGGCATCGAACGCGCCCTCCGAGCCCAGGCCGCGGACGCGAAGGCGAACTGACCGGGTTGCGGCGCCGTGCGGGGCCCAGCGCCCCGCACGGCGCCGCCCAGTTGTGGGCACTCGTCCCGCGGGGCGGGGCGAGTGGCCACAACCCGGCCACCGGGCGGCACCGGCAGCGATGGCTTAGCCAGGGTCCCGCTGCGCCGCACCGGGTCGGCCCGTCGCCAGCCGGGGTTTCGTTCCTGAGTGCGGGCCGGTGGGCGGTTTGTGCCCACCTGTCCCTCCCCCAGCTACCGCTGGGAGGTGCCCCCTGGCGGGACGATTGCCCACAAACGCGTCAGCGGGGATCGGGCATGGCCAGGCCGGCCATGGTGCCGTATTGGCGCAGGAGGTCCGGGTACGCCTCGGCGGCCACCCGAAGCCACCGTTCCGACTCCTCCACCCGTCCCAGCCCCCGCAAGGCTTGCGCGAGCCAGTACGGCGCCTCCTCGTGCTCCCCCTCGCACGCCACCCTGAGCAGCGGCTCGGCCTCACCGTAGGCACCGCGCCGAACCATGCTGCGCCCCGCGAGAAACGCGGGCGGCACCAGACCGCTGCGGGCGGCGCGGACGTACCAGCACTCGGCGTGCTGCGGGTCGCCGCCCCGCTCCTCCGACGTCCAGCCGAGCCACCACGCGGCCCGCCCGTGCCCGAGATCAGCCGCCCGGCGGAACCAGATCTGCGCGGTGCGCCGATCCCCGGCCTCGTCGTGGATGCGGCCGATGTCGTACGCCGCCGCGGCGTCGCCCTCCGCCGCCGCGGGCTCGTAGTACGGCACCATCCGCAGCCCCGTGGCGCCGCCCACTTCGTACAGCATCCTGCCGAGGGCGAGCAGGGCGCGCGGGGTGCCCGCCCTGCGGTACCACTCGGCGGCCTCCGGGAGCCGGTACAGCCGGTCGAGCGCGTCGGCGTACCCGCACCAGGCGTCCGGGCCGCCCTCCTCGGCGCGGGCCCGCAGCCCGGGCAGGCGTTCCTCCCACTCGGCAGGCGGCATCCGCTCCGGGTCGGCACGGATCGCGGCGATGTCCTCCAGCGCCCTGACGATCCGCTCCTCGCCCTCGTCGAACGGCCCCCGGCCCTCCGCATCGACACCGCCGGCACCCTCGACAGCCTCGAAACGCTCGGCACCGTCGAGCCCCGTGGCCCGCAGCCACCGCTCCGCCTCGTCCAGCCGCCGCTGCCGTACGCACAGCACGCCGAGGTTGAAGCAGGCCCATATGTGGCCGCCGTCCGCCTCGTCGGCCGTGCGGTACCACTCCTCGGCGGTGCGCAGTTCGCCGTTCTCCTCCGCCCAGACGCCGAGGACGTACGCCGCGCCGTCGTAGCCCCGCTCATGGGCGTGTTCGACGAGGGCGCGGGCCTCGTCCCAGCGGCTGTCGTCGCGGGCGATGAAGAGGGCCTGGTCCACCAGTGCCTTGGCGCTGCCGACCGCGGCCGCCCGGGCGTACAGCGCCTCGGCCTCCGCGACCATCCGGGGGTAGCGCGCGAACATCGCCCTGCGGTCCGGGTCGAGCAGGTCGCGCAGCGCCTCGTACGCCTCCTCGGGGTCGCCCTCGGCCTCGGCCCGGGCGAGGGCCTCGCGCCAGCCGTCCAGGTCGCTCAGCATGTTCTGGATGGCCCCGCGAGTGCGGGTGGCGATGTCGTCGCCCTGGGCGGACGCCTCGGCCAGCCGTTCCAGGGCGGTGTCCCATTCGCCGCGGGCGGCCAGCAACACGGCACCGTTGGTCGTGCACTCGACACTGCCGAGCGCGGCCCCGTGCTCGTACCACGTCTCGGCACCGGCCGTGTCACCGGCCTCGTGCAGCAGCCGGGCCAGACCGAACGCACAGCCGCCGTCACGATCGGCGGCCGTGCGGTACCACCGCTCGGCCTCGGCGAACTCGCCGCGGTCCTTGTGACAGATCGCAAGCGTGCGCGAGGCGTCCGCGTCCCCGGCGTCGGCGGCCCTGGCCCACCACGGCAGGGCCTCGTCCAAGCGGCCCTCGCCGGTGAGGAGTTCGGCGTAGGCCCGGTACGCATCCGGCTTCCCGGCGGCCGCGGCGGCCCTCAGCCGGGCCGCCTCGGCCGCCGGATCCGGCTCCTGATCCACTCCTGAATCCGCCTGCTGATCCGCCGCCATCCGGTCCGCCATGGCGGGCATTTCACCGTGAGCCGTGCCGGACGTCCCTTGCGATGAATGTTCGACCATCACCCGATGGTGCCAGAGTGATCACGAACGTTCGGCACGGGCCCTGCGACGGGCCAGCAGCGCCTCGCGCCGCTCGTCGAACTTGGTGGCCTGATCGTCCAATCCACCCATGTAGAGCCCCAGTTCCTCCTGCGCCTTGAGCCCCTCCGGGCCGAGCCCGCCGATCTCCAGGACCTTCAGGAAGCGCAGCACGGGCTGCAGGACGTCGTCATGGTGGATACGCAGATTGTATATACCGCCAATGGCCATCTGGGCAGCGGCGCGCTCGAAGCCGGGCATCCCATGACCCGGCATGCGGAAGTCGACCACCACATCGCGGACGGCGCCCATGGTCTGGTCGGGGGCCAGCTCGAAGGCCTTCCCGAGCAGGTTCCGGTAGAAGATCATGTGCAGGTTCTCGTCGGTGGCGATGCGCGCCAGCATCCGGTCGCAGACCGGGTCGCCGGAGTTATGGCCGGTGTTGCGGTGCGAAATGCGGGTGGCCAGCTCCTGGAAGGCGACATACGCCACGGTGTGCAGCATGCTGTGCTGGTTGTCCGACTCGAAGCCCTCGGACATGTGCGCCATGCGGAACCGCTCCAGCTCCACCGGGTCGACGGCGCGGCTGGTCAGCAGGTAGTCACGCATCACGGTGCCGTGGCGCCCCTCCTCCGCCGTCCAGCGGTGCACCCAGGTGCCCCAGGCGCCGTCCCGGCCGAAGAGGGTCGCGATCTCGTGGTGGTAGCTGGGGAGGTTGTCCTCGGTGAGGAGGTTGACCACGAGCGCGATCCGGCCGACGTCGCTGACCTTGGACTGGTCGGGCGCCCATGCCTCACCGCCCATGACACCGTCGAAGTTCCGGCCGTCGCTCCACGGGACGTACTCGTGCGGCATCCACTCCTTGGCGACCGCCAGATGCCGGTTGAGCTCGGTCTCGACCACCTCTTCAAGCGCGTACAGGAGCTGGGTATCGCTCCATACGGCCTGACCATTGCGGTGGGTAGGGGCGAGTGTCACGGTGGCGCTCCAGGGGACGGGGGCGACGGGCTTTACCTACGGACCCGTAGGTTACGACACCGTAGGTTAAAGCGAAAATAAACGGCCCGGGGATTGTGGATGGCACACGGTGAACTCGGCGTGACACGGTCGCACTTGGGGATCCGGGCGGCGGAACGCGGCGCGGCGCGGATGGCCTACACGGTACCGACCGGCGGCCGGAGACGGGCCACCCTGGCGCGCGGCCGGAGACGGCCCGCCCCACCCGTGGCCGGAGATGATCCGCCCCACCCGTGGCCGGAGACGGCCCGCCCCGTACACGACAAGAGCGCCCCGGCCGGGTGGATGCTGTTGGGCCAACAGCATCCGGGTGGCCGGGGCGCTCCGCAGCGGCGTGCGCGCTTCGTCGATCGATCGCCTCAGTCGGTCTGCTTACGGGACTTCCTGTCTCCCGCCATCACCAGACCCGCGATCACCAGGAAGAGAATGATCGGAGCGGCGACATAGAGGCCCAGCGTCTCGGCGACGCTCAGGCCCGGACCCGGGTCGTCACCGTCGTCGCGGGTGAGCGCGAACGCGGGGGACGACATCAGCAGCATCGCCGTCGTCGCGGCGATGACTGCACCGGCGCGCACGGCGTTCTTTTTGACCTTGTTGCTCACGGACTCAAGTTATCCGATGCCCCCCGGCGCCGCGTGCCCGGGGTGGCCTTCACCACCGTGTTGAGATGGCCATGACCGCGGCCTCGGAAGTCGGCTCAGCGGCGGCCCGCCGCGCCGAGGTGGACGGTGGGCGGCAGAAGCTGTGGCGCGGCGCGGGAGGCGAGGACCCGTACCCGCAGCCCGTCGGCGGTGACGGGCGCGGCCAGCGGAAGGATGCGCCGGGCCCCGATGGTCGTACCGGCGGCGATGTCCCGCCATGTCCCCGCCACCCGTGCCTGCACGGTGAACTCCTCCACCCGCTGTCCCCGGCGGATGTCCTCGCCGAGCCGTATCCGGTCGAAGGTCACCGGATGGCCGGTGGCCGGCCGCGCTCCGGTGCCGTATGTCGTCCTTACGGCTGTGCCGAAGGCCGTAAGGGAGGCGAAGTCGGTGTCGTCGATCCGGCCGTTCTTCGCGGGCGGGACGTTGAGCAGTAGCGAGGCGTTGCGGCCCACGCTGCGCTCGTACAGCGACATCAGCCGGCCGGGGGTCTTGGGCCGCTCCGCCGGGTCGTGGAACCAGCCGGGGCGGATCGAGACATCCGCCTCGGCCGGGTACCACTGCAGATGGCGCACGCCCGGCGCGGTCAGCTTCGCGCGCGAGCCGATGTCGGCGTCGGTGGAGTCATTGGGCAGCCCGCCGCCCACGACCGTCCACGGGTCGACCGCGGACGGGGTCACCGACCATTCGGTCTCCCTGGCGATGCCGTCCTCGTTGCCCACCCAGCGCACGCCCTGCGCGCCCTGGAAGACCACGGCATCCGGGGAGAGCGCGCGGATCAGCTCGAACCAGTTCCTGACGTTGTAGTTCTGGGTGACGCCCGCACCGCCCCAGGGGTTGGCGCCGTCCAGCCAGAACTCGTCGATGGGGCCGTACTGCGTCAGGATCTCGTAGATCTGGTTGAGGTAGTACGCGTCGTAGTCGTCGGCGGTGAAGCGGAAGGTGGGCAGCGCGCCCGAGGCGACCTTGTCCGCCCGGTCGTCGCCGGGGACCAGGGTGGGGATGGTGCGTTCGGTGGGCTTGCTGCCGTTGCCGTAGCGGCCCTGGCCGGCGGGTGCGCGGTCGCCGTCCTCCAGGGCCATGCGCTCGGGCAGCGACAGCTCCTCGCCGTTCTGCTGCTTCTCGCGGATCTTCTCGACCCACTGGGCGTGCCAGGCGTGCGGCAGCTCGGCCCCGTCGGCGGGCGAGAGGTAGACGCCGACCTTGAGTCCGGCCTTACGGGCGGCCTTGACGTACGCGCCCAGCACATCGCCGTCGGGATTCCTGCCGCCGGGGCCGTTCGTCCACCAGGGGCTGGCCTCGACGTCGTGGTCCGTGTAGCGGCTCGGGTAGAGCACGAAGCCGTCATGGTGCTTGGCGGTGAGCATGACCTGCTGGGCGCCGGCGGCCTTGTACGCCCGCATCCACTGGTCCATGTCGAGCTCGGGCGGGTCGAAGAGCTTCTCGTCCTCGGCTCCGGAGCCCCACTGGCGGCCGGTCATGGTGTTCATGCCGAAGTGGGTGAACGCGGTGATCTCGCGCTTCTGCCAGGCCCGCTGTCCGGGGGTGGGGACGGTGTGGGCGGCCTTGTCGATGATGCGGGCGGGGGTGTCGCAGTCCTCGACGGTCTGCTGCGGGGCGGGGGTGACGGGCCCCTGGCATCCGGCCGCGGCCTGTGCGGGGGCGGCTTTCGCGGGAGCGGCCTGTGCGGGGGCGGGAGGGACGGCGGCGGCCGCGAGGGCGGCCAGGGCGAAGGCGCGGAGCGCGAGCAGCGCGCGCCGTCGTCCGCGTGGTCGGTGGGTGCCGGGCGTTCCGCCCAGGGGTCGGGCCATGGTCCCCTCCAGCTCTCCGGTCGTCATTGATCGGATCTCTATGGCGGTGTCCATGACAGAGTGCCAGAGGGGAAGTGTTCTGGGGAGACTGCGCAAAGCAGAGATCCAACCTATGGGCGGGCCGGGGCATCAAAGTCCGGCCAGGCGGCCATGGGCGGGGTCGGCCTTACGGGGCAAGGCCACGAGGGGCGAGCCGGGCCACCTCGTCCATCAGCGCCCGCAGCCGGGGCGAGGCGACCAGCTCCTCCAGGGACATCGGGCGCCCCTCGGCGTCGGCGATCGGCAGCCGCCAGTTGGGGTACTGATCCCAGGTGCCCGGCAGATTCTGCGGTCTGCGGTCCCCCACGGCGTCCGGCAGCCATACGCCCACCATTCTCGCCGGGGTGCGCAGCAGAAAGCGGTGGACCGCCTTGACCGCCCCCTCCTCGTCGCCCGGGCCCTCCGGCAGCAGCCCGAGCCGCCCCAGCAGCGCCAGCCACTCGGCGACCTCGACCGCGTCCGTCGCGCGCTCCTCGGCGAGGGGCCGGGTCAGCAGGCCCAGCCGGTGCCGGAGCTCGACATGGTCGCCGGTGAGCCGGGCGGCCGTGCTCGGCAGATCGTGGGTCGTCACGGTGGCCAGGCAGTCCGCGCGCCACTCCCCGGGGGACAGCGGCCGGGCCGCGCCCGCCCCGTTGTAATTCCGCTCGAACCACATCACCGACGTCCCCAGCACCCCGCGCCGCTCCAGCTCCTCCCGCACGCCGGGCTCGACCGTCCCCAGGTCCTCCCCTATGACGACCGTCCCGGCCCGGTGCGCCTCCAGGGCGAGCACGCCGAGCATCGCCTCCGCGTCGTAGCGGACGTAACAGCCCTCGGTCGGCTCACGCCCCTCGGGGACCCACCACAGCCGGAAGAGGCCCATCACATGGTCGATGCGGAGCGCGCCCGCGTGCCGTAAGAGGCCGCGCAGCAGATCGCGGTACGGGGCGTAGCCGGTGGCGGCGAGCGCGTCCGGGCGCCACGGCGGCAGGCCCCAGTCCTGACCCCGGGAGTTGAAGGCGTCCGGGGGCGCGCCGATCGACATGCCGGAGGCGAAGACGTCCTGGAGCGCCCAGGCGTCGGCGCCCGAGGGATGGACCCCGACCGCCAGATCGTGCACGAGGCCGATGCCCATGCCCGCGTCGCGCGCGGCGTGCTGGGCGGCGGCGAGCTGGGTGTCGGTGAGCCAGGCCAGCCAGCAGTGGAAGTCGGTGCGGTCCAGATGCTCGGCCCGCGCCCGGGCGGTGCCCGCCGAGCGCGGATCGGCCAGCCCACCGGGCCAGGTGCGCCATTCGGGGCCGTGGGTCTCGGCGAGCGCGCACCACAGGGCATGGTCCTCCAGGGCCTGACCGCGCTCGGCGAGGAAGTCGCAGTAGGCGGCGCGGCGGCCGGGGCTGAGGGGGACCGTCCGCACCAGCTCCAGCGCCTCGCGCTTGAGGGCCAAGACGGCGTCCCGGTCGATCAGGGCGCCCTCGCGCAGGACGGACGTACGGAGGGCGGCGGCGGCCTCCAGGAGCTGATCGGCCCGCTCGCGGGCGGGGCCGCGCAACTGGACGTATTCGGGCACGTCCTCGATCCGCAGATGGACCGGGTCGGGGAAGCGGCGCGAGGAGGGGCGGTAGGGCGAGGGGTCGGTGGGCGCGCCCGGGGTGCCGGGCACGGCGGCGTGCAGCGGGTTGATCTGGACGAAGCCGGCGCCGAGCGCCCGCCCCGACCAGGCGGCCAGATCGGCCAGGTCGCCGAGGTCGCCCATGCCCCAGGAGCGTGCGGAGAGCAGCGAGTAGAGCTGCACCAGAAAGCCGTGGCTGCGGACCGGGGATAACGGCATCCGGTCGGGGGCCACGATGAGGGGGGCGGTGGCGCGGCGGCCGTCGGGGGCCTCGGCGAGCAGGGTGTGGGCGCCGGGCGGCAGCGCGGCGAGCGCGGTAAGGAGGCCGCCGGCGGTGGTGCCCTCCGTAAGAACGCCACCCGCATGAGCGCCGCCCGTAAGAACGCCGCCGGTATGGGCGCTGTCTGTGCGGACCTCCGTAAGGGGGCCATCGGCCCTCCGGGTCCCCGCGGCCGCCCGCCCCCGCGTGTGCGGTGCGCCGTCTTCGGGGCGCACCCGCAGCGCCGTGCCCTCGGGCAGGCTCAGGCGTGGCGCCTTGCCGGGGCGCACCACCACGCAGGGGGGCAGCAGTTGGTCGCGCTGCCGGCGCTCATGCCGGTCCAGCGCTTCGCGTACCGATTCGGGGGTCGAGGCGTCCACGCCGAGCGCGGCCAGTACGGCGACGACTGTGTCCTCGGGCACCTGGACGGTGCGGCCCGGGGCGGGCTCGTAGGAGGTGGCGACACCGTGCAGCTCGGCGAGCCGCGCTCTGCCCATCAGTACTCCATCGGCTCGCAGCCCGCGCCCACGCCGGTGAGGGCGGCGGTCGGCTCACTTGTCAGGGGACGTTCGGCGGCGAGCGGGGGCTCGCTGGTCAGGGGAACGTTGTCGGCGAGCGGGGGCTCGCTGGTGAGGGGCGCCTCCGTGGCGCTTCCGGACCCGAAGCCGTCCAGGCCGCACAGTCCACAGTCGGGGTCGGAGACCCCGTCGAAGGGATCCGGTTCACTGGACGTCTCGGGTCCGGGTTTGGACAGGGCGGAAAGCAGAAGCTGAGCTGACGCGGCCACACGGACCTCCGTGGGGTTGTCGGCAGTGGGTCATCTCGAGCTCTACCCACTCCGGACGGACGCAGACGTAAACACACCCCGTACGTGCTGTAGGTCACATGCCCTCTGGGCGGCGATTTCACGGCTGTAAGGGATCGGGAGCACAGAGTTTACGAACAGGACCACCCTTCATCCGTCAGACTTGCGCCGGGCGCGCCGCGCCCGGCCCCGGTCCGCCCGATGCCCCACGCACACGGCAATGCCGACAGTTCGGTCGTCCGCGTTGACACCCTCACCGGCCTGGTGGTGGGCTCACGCCTATCGGCGCCATATCTACGGGGACCGGCTATCTGGATCGAGGAGAGGCCCGTGCAGTTCGGGGGGAAGAGGCCCAGGGCCGCGGGGGCGACGGCCATGGCTGCCGCGGTCATCGGCGGGCTGCTCGGCGGCGCCCCTGCGGCCACCGCGGCACCGGCGGACCACGGCTCCCCGGGCGCCTCCACACCGGAGCGCGACAGCAGCGACGGCATACCGCCCGTATGGCCGCGCCCTCAGTCGCTGCGGGCACACGGGGCGGAGCTGGCCCTGGGGGACGAGGCCACGCTCATAGCCGACGGCGACGCCGATCCGTACGCCCTGGACGCACTGCGCGGCCTGCTGCACGACGCGGGGGTGCGCACCGTCAACGAGGCCACGCCCGGTGGCAAGGCCCCGACGCGCGGACTGGTGGTGCAGATGGGCGGCCGGGGCGCGAACAGCGCGCTGCGCGCCCTGCGCGCGCCCGAGCGCGGCGACCTCCCGTCCGGCGGCTATCTCCTGGCCACGGGCCCGGTGGAGGGGCGGCCCACGGTCGCGCTGTCCGGCGTCGGCCCCGACGGTCTCTTCCACGCCGTCCAGACCCTGCGCCAGCTACTGGTGAAGCGGGAGGGCCGGAGCTCCGCCGTCGCCGGGGTGACCGTCCGCGACTGGCCCGGAACGGCCGTAAGGGGCACGACCGAGGGCTTCTACGGCTCCCCGTGGTCGCACCGCGACCGGCTGGCCCAGCTCGACTTCATGGGCCGCACCAAGCAGAACCGCTATCTCTACGCGCCCGGCGACGACCCTTACCGGCAGGCCCGCTGGCGCGACCCCTACCCCGCCGAGCGGCGCGAGGAGTTCCGCGAGCTGGCCACGCGCGCCCGGGCCAACCACGTCACCCTCGGCTGGGCGGTCTCCCCCGGCCAGGAGATGTGCTTCTCGTCCTCGAAGGACCTCAAGGCGCTGCTCCGTAAGGTCGACGCCATGTGGGCGCTCGGGGTGCGCTCCTTCCAGCTGCAGTTCCAGGATGTCAGCTACAGCGAGTGGCACTGCGACGCCGACGCCGACACCTTCGGCTCCGGCCCGGAAGCCGCCGCCACCGCACAGGCCAAGGTGGCAGGCGCCCTCGCCCGCCATCTGGCCGGCCGCTACCCCGGCTCGGCCCCGCTGTCCCTGATGCCGACCGAGTACTTCCAGGACGGCGACACCGAGTTCCGGCGCACGCTGGCCGGTGCGCTCGACGACGGCGTGGACGTCGCCTGGACCGGAGTGGGAGTGGTGCCCAGGACCATCACCGGCGGTGAGCTGGCCGGTGCCCGGTCGGCGTTCGGCCACCGCCTGGTCACCATGGACAACTATCCGGTCAACGACTGGGCGCAGGACCGGATCTTCCTCGGCCCGTACACCGGCCGCGACCCGGCGGTGGCCACCCAGTCCGCGGCGCTGCTGGCCAACGCCATGGAACAGCCGACCGCCTCCCGGATCCCGCTGTTCACCGCCGCCGACTTCGCCTGGAACCCGCGCGGCTACCGCCCCCAGGAGTCCTGGCAGGCGGCCATCGACGACCTCGCGGGCCCCGACGCCAAGACCCGCGCCGCCCTGCGCGCCCTCGCCGGGAACGACGCCTCCTCGATGCTCGGCGGCGACGAGTCCGCGTATCTGCGCCCGCTCTTCGACGCGTTCTGGACGGCCCTGGCCGGTACGGACGTGGGGCGGCTGGAGCGGTCCGGGGACCGGCTGCGCGACGCCTTCCGGACCATGCGTGACGCCCCCGAGCGGCTGTCCCGCACGCTGGGCGACGATGTGCGGCCCTGGCTCGACCAGCTCGGCCGGTACGGCGACGCGGGCGTGCGGGCCGTGGACATGCTCACCGCCCAGGCGCGTGGCGACGGAGCGGCGGCCTGGAAGGCCCGGCTCGCGGTGGAGGCGCTGCGCGAGAAGATCGGGCACAGCCGGGTCACGGTCGGAAAGGGCGTCCTCGACCCCTTCCTCGCCAAGGCCCTGACTCGGGCGGACGCCTGGTCCGGCGTGGACCGGACCCCGAAGCAGGGGCTGCGGACCGGCAAGGACGACCACGCGGCGGCCGACGGTAAGGCGGCCACGGAGGTGGCCTCGCCCGGCCGCCCGGTCACGGTGCGCTTCGGCCGCAGCCGTCCGCTCTCCGCCGTCTCCGCGCTCACCACCCGGGTCCAGGACACCTCACCGGGCACCGTGGAGGCGCATGTCCCCGGTAAGGGCTGGCGCAGCCTCGGCGCGCTCTCGGGCAGCGGCTTCACCCAGGTCAGGGCGGCGGACGGGGAGAAGGACCTGCTGGCGGACGCGATCCGGCTCAGTTGGCCGACCGGCACCACCCCGCCCGCCGTGCATGAGATCACCCCCTGGTTCGGAGACACCCCGGACGCCGAGCTCACGCTGTCCCACAAGACGGCGGACGCGGAGATAGGCGGCGGCGCGGCCGTCGTCGAGGCCCAGTTGGTCTCCCACCGCCCCGGCGATGTGAACGGCGACCTTACGGTGAAGGCGCCGCACGGCATCACCGTCCGCGCCCCCGGCGGGGTGACGGCCCCGCGCGGCGGCGCGGTGACCGCCCGTTTGGAGATATCGGTGGCCCAGGGCACCAAGGCGGGCAGCTACTCCCTCCCCGTCCGCTTCGGGTCGGAGGAGCGCATGCTGACCGTAAGGGCGTTCCCGCGCGCCGATGGCCCGGACCTGGCCCGTGCGGAGGGCACGAAGGCGACCTCGTCCGGCGACGAGACCGCCGACCTCCCGGCGTCCGCCGCGATCGACGGCAAGGCGGACACCCGCTGGTCCTCCCGGCCCGAGGACGGCGCCTGGCTCCAGCTTGAGCTGGCCCACCCGGCCCGGATCGGCCGCCTTGAGCTGAACTGGCAGGACGCCTACGCCTCCCGCTACCGCGTCCAGGTCTCCGCGGACGGCCGCACCTGGCGCGACGGGGCGACGGTCGCCCATGGGAAGGGCGGGCGGGAGTCGATCGGCATGGACGCCCCGGGCACGCGTTTCATCCGCGTCCAGGGCGTCGAGCGCGCCACCCGCTTCGGCTACTCCCTCTGGTCGGTCGCCGCCTACGCGGTCCAGAAGGATTAGAGCCCTCTCCGTTTCGGCTCCCCGGCGCCCCGCCCGGGCACCGGGAGCTTCGGGCCCCTGTCCTACCGGCCAGGGGCGAACCGAGCCTCAAAAAAATGGTGACCCGGGTCTCAGGCAGATTTGCCGTCGATCCGGGCCATCGCGTCTTCCGCGCCGTATGCCTGCAGGTATGGCAGCCAGCGGGGGTCCCTGTGCCCCGTGCCGATGATCCGCCACGCGAGCCCCGCAGGCGGTGCGGGTTGATGGCGCAGCCGCCAGCCGATCTCGGCGACATGGCGGTCTGCTTTGACATGGTTGCAGCGACGGCACGCGGCGACCACGTTTTCCCAGGTGTGCTGCCCGCCACGGCTGCGCGGGATGACGTGATCGACGCTGGTTGCGACGCCACCGCAATACGCGCATCGGCCGCCGTCGCGGGCGAACAGCGCGCGGCGGGTGAGCGGGACGGGGCCGCGAAAGGGCACCCTCACAAAGCGCTTCAGCCGGACGACGCTGGGTGCGGGGATCGCGCGGGTAGCGCTGTGCATCAGGGCGCCTGAGTCCTCGAGGCTGATGGCCTTGTCATTGAGGACGAGTACGAGCGCGCGGCGGAGCGGTACGACGCCGAGGGGCTCGTACGACGCGTTGAGGACCAGGACATGCGGCACGGGGGCCTCCTTGTACGCCGGCGGCGCGTGGCTCGCGCCGGGACGATCTCCCCCAGTTTCCCCTGAACCCTGGCCGGAACGCCACTATCACCGGGTTAACGGTTGAGAGGCATTTCCGCGTACCGCGCGTATACCGCCCGCGCGCGGTAGGGGCGGCGGCCCCTTGACCACCGTTCCGACGGCCTTCCGGCGCCCTCGCGCGCGGGGTGGGCGGGCGAGGGGGTACCACTGCGGAGTGGCAAGAATCACGGGGCCGTCCAAGCGGTGCCGCCGCCCGCCCCCCGACCGGGGCAGAAGGTGGAATTGCGGCCTCCGGCCCGCTCATACGCGCCCCCTGAGCACGCTCGCGCGCTCTCGAACACAGGAACGGTGCGTCTCGCGCCCGGCTACTGTGTCAGACGGTTGCGCGCGCAGTGTTCCGTGCGGGCATGTCGCATACGAAGGGTTTCTGCTGTGTTCTGGTCCGCTGCTGCCCTGGCCGCAGACTCGACGCCTCGTCCCACGACTCTCGACGATGCGCATAGGAGCGCCACGAACGCCGCGGGCTGGGTGGAGGAGAACTGGTCCACCTGGCTCGGCATCGGCCTGCGCATAGCCCTGATCCTGATCATCGCCTTCGTGCTCCGGTCCGTCATCCGGCGGGCGATCACCAAGCTGATAGAGCGCATGAACCGCACGGCCCAGGCCGTCGACGGCACCGCGCTCGGCGGGCTGCTGGTCAATGTGGAGCGACGGCGACAGCGTTCCGCGGCGATCGGCTCGGTGCTGCGCTCCGTCGCCTCGTTCATGATCATGGGCACCGCGGCGCTGATGATCCTCTCCGCGCTGCAGATCAATCTGGCGCCGCTGCTGGCCAGTGCCGGGGTCGCGGGTGTGGCGATCGGTTTCGGCGCCCGCAATCTGGTCACCGACTTCCTCTCCGGTGTCTTCATGATCCTCGAGGATCAGTACGGGGTCGGCGACACGGTCGACGCCGGGGTGGCCTCGGGCGAGGTGATCGAGGTCGGACTGCGCGTCACCAAGCTGCGCGGGGACAACGGCGAGATCTGGTACGTGCGCAACGGCGAGGTCAAGCGGATCGGCAACCTCAGCCAGGGCTGGGCGACGGCCGCGCTCGACGTCCAGGTCCGGGCCGAGGAGGATCTGGACCACGTCCGCTCCGTGATCACGCAGGTCGGTGTGGACATGGCCAAGGACGAGCCGTGGAACGAGCGGCTGTGGGAGCCGATCGAGGTCCTGGGGCTCGACGCGGTCTATCTGGACTCGATGATCGTCCGGGTGTCGGCGCGGACCATGCCCGGCAAGTCGCTCGGTGTCGAGCGGGAGCTGCGCTGGCGGATCAAGAAGGCGCTGAACGAGGCGGGTATTCAGCTCGTCGGCCGGCCCCTGGACCCGGAGCTGCAGACCGAGGGCGTCGATCCGTCGGCCATCACGGCGGCGCCGTCGGAGCTGTCCAACCCGGAGTCGCCGCAGTCCACGGCGGCCAGCCCGCTCTCCTCCCCCGCCGCTCCGTCCGCCACCCCCTCCGCGACGGTGCCGCCGCCCGCACAGAAGTGAACGCGCCGCCCGCGCGGAAGTAGACGCGGCAGTAGGCGCGGCGGACATGGCAGGGCTCCCGCCCCGGGGCATGGCAGGGCTCCCGCCCCGGGAAGGGACGGGAGCCCGATGAGAACCGTAAGGAGCTCAGGCCCGGCTCAGCGGCGGTGGTGTCCGCCGAACGAGGTGAGGTAGCCGGCCGCGGGCGTGCCCACGCCGGTCACATCGTCGTAGCCCACGACCGCGTGCAGCGAGCTGTCCCGGCCGAGGCTGCGCAGCGAGGTCACCAGCCCGTCGGAGTCGTCGTGGCTGTTGACGTAGTCGACCCGGACCACGCCCAGCGAGACACCGGCGCCCAGCGGGTGGTCGGTCACATCGTGGTACGAGGCGGTGCCGTACCGGTCGTACAGCGACGGGTTGGCGAAGCCGATCGGCTGGCCGCCGCGGGCCTGCTGGGCGAGCGCCTGGACACCGGCGATCACGGGCGCGGCCAGCGAGGTGCCGCCGATGCGGTACTCGCCGTACTGGAGCGATCCGTCCGGGAAGGTCTGCGTCTGGCCCACCAGGAAGCCGGTGTTGGGGTCGGCCACCGCCGCGACGTCCGGGGTCACCCGCTGCTTGGCCGTGCCGCCGTTGGCCAGGGCGAGCGAGTCCGGCACCACTCCGCGCTGGTAGAAGGGCTGGGCGACGGTCTTGCTGGTGCCGCCTCCGGCGCCGGAGGTGTACCCGCCGGGCAGCCCGTCCCAGTTGGTGCCGTCGGCCGAGAGGGTGGCCTTGGTGGTGCCCCAGCCGGTCTCCCACTGGTACTTGTCGCCCTTGCCGACGGCCAGGGAGGTACCACCGACCGCCGTCACCCACGCCGAGTTGGCCGGGGTGTCGACCTGCTTGGTGCCGGTGGAGGCCACGTTGTCGCCGTTGTCACCGGAGGAGAAGTAGAAGCCGATGCCCTCGACCGCGCCCTGCTGGAAGATCTGGTCGTAGGCGGCGGCCACGTCCGGTGTCTCGTTGGCCTCCACATCGCCCCAGGAGTTGGAGACGATGTCGGCCAGCCGGTTGTCGACGACCTTGGCGAGCGAGTCGAGCAGATCGTTGTCGGTGCAGGAGGCTCCGCCGACGTAGACGATGTCGGCCGCGGGCGCCACCGCGTGTACCGCCTCGACGTCGAGGGTCTCCTCGCCGTACCAGCCGCCCGCGTCGCACTCCTCGGTGTTCCGGTAGTCGGCCGGCAGGACCTGCGTCAGCTGCCCCTTGCGGTAGGCCGCATCGCCGTTGCGCTGGGCGTACTTGGCGGCGTCCGCGGCGATGGTCGGCGAGGCGAAGGCGTCGGTGATGGCGACGGTGACGCCCTTACCGGTGTTACGGCTCTTGGCCCCGTAGGCGGCGCGCAGCTCCTCGCCGGTGTACCCCTTGATCGCGTACGGCTGCTTGGCGCCGTACGCCGACGGCAGGCTCCGGTTGGTCCGGGAGCCGTAGGAGGTGGAGAACGGCCCGGCGTTCTTGAAGACCGGTCCGGGGGGCGGGAGGGTCTCGTCGTGCTTGGCCCGCTTGGGCGCGTTGTCCAGGCCGACGACGGTCAGCACGGCGCCATGGAGCGAGGCGGGCACGGTGGCCGCGTTCGACGGCGCCCGGTAGACCGTGCCGTCCTTGGTGTAGTTGTGCAGCTCGGTGCCGAACGCCCGCTCGGCGGCGGCGACTTCGCCGGTGACGGACAGATAGTGCTGGTTGCCGCCGGTGACGTCGAGGCCGGAGCCCTTCAACCAGGCGGTCACGGCGTCCTTCTGTTGCCGTGTCGCTCCGAAACGTGCCTGGGTCTGCCGGGCCGAGAGATACCTGCCGTAGTCCGGCGAGGAGGGGTCGGACACGGCCTTCGCGTAGTCGGCCAGCGCCTTGGCGTCCCGTCCGGCGAGGTAGACGCGGGCGGTGACCTTATTGCCGTCATCGGTGGTGCCGCGGTCCGAACGCACCGTCGCCCAGGCGGGCTTGGTGCCGCTCAGGGTGTCACGGCCCTGTGGTGTGGAGTCGGCCTGGGCCGTGGGTATGCCCAGTGCCAGCGCACCGGCCACCAACGGCAGCGCCGCCGCCAGCCCCAAGGCCGTGCGCTGTCTGGAACGGTCCGCGCGCTTCCCGGAAGAAGAAGATCTCACCAAACCCCCTGCGATACGAGTAGTCGCATTCCGGTGGGGGCCGACGATCACAGCCACCCCACCGGGGGCCACTCTTACGGTGACTTGTCCATGCCAGGTACATGCGAGATCCATCTCTTCGCCAAGAACCCGCCAAGGAAAGCCCACCCATGACCCATTGACGCCACCCCGGTCCGCCCCCTAGCTTGCTGTTCATCAATAGGAAACTTTCTTAACAGAGTGAGGACGGGGGCAGCACATGGCCGCACCACCCGGCAGCAGCACGCAGGGCGGCACGCCCGGGACCCCCCGCGTCCTCCGCGCCATGAACGACCGCGCCGCACTGGATCTGCTGGCCGCGCACGGGCCGCTCACCCGGACCCGGCTCGGGGAGCTGACCGGGCTGTCCAAGCCCACCGCCTCCCAGTTGCTGACCCGCCTGGAGTCCGTCGGCCTGGTCCGCACGACCGGAAACGTCACCGGACGGCCGGGGCCCAACGCGCAGCTTTACGAGATCGATCCGGCCGCCGCCCATGTGGCCGCGCTCGCCGTCGACCAGGAGGGCATCACCGCCGCCGTCGCCGACATCACCGGCCAGGTGGCCGGTGAGCACCGGGTGACGGCCCCGGCGACCGACGAGAGCCTGACCAACCGGACCGGAGAGCTGGTCGCCGAGGCGGTGGACGGCGCGCTGGCCGCCGCCGGACTCGGCCGCGACGATCTGCACTCCACCGTGATCGGCACCCCCGGCGCGCTCGACCCGCGCACCGGGAAGCTGCGCTACGCCCCGCATCTGCCCGGCTGGCAGTCCCGCACCCTGCGGGACGAGCTGGCCGAGGTGCTGCACACCCCGATCGTCATCGAGAACGACGTCAATCTCGCCGCCATCGCCGAACAGCACCACGGCACCGCCCAGGACTTCGACGACTTCGCGCTGGTCTGGGCCGATGAGGGGGTCGGCGCGGCCATCGTGCTCGGCGGCACCCTGCTGCGCGGCGCCACCGGCGGGGCCGGTGAGATCGGCTATATGCCGCTGCCGGGTGCCCCGCTGGCCCAGGGCGGACCGGACGCCGCCGCCCGGCCGGACGGGGGCGGGGGGTTCCAGATGCTGGTCGGCTCGCCCGCCGTCGTGGAACTGGCCCGCGACCACGGGATCGACGCGCCCACGGCCACCAAGGCGCTCGCCGCCGCGCTGCGCACCCCCGGCGCGGGCGACGAGGTGCTGACCGAGCTGGCCCGCCGGCTGGCCACCGGGCTGGCCTCCGTCGTCGCCGTGGTCGACCCGGAGCTGGTCGTCCTTTCGGGTGAGGTCGCCCAGGCCGGCGGGGAACGCCTGCGTGAGCTGGTCGAGACGGAGATGACCGGTCTCGCACTGCCCCGCCCGCAGTTGCGGATCAGTGAGATCGAGGGGGATCCGATTCTCATCGGTGCGCTGCGGACGGCGGTCGCCGATGCCCGTCAGACCGTTTTCGACACCGCCCGATTCGACGCCTGATTCACCGCCCCATTCTCCCCGTACTTCCTCGTTCATCATCCGGCGCCCGCACCGCCGCTTCCCCCTGCCGTCCCCCCGTACCGCAGTAAAGGAAGTCCCCCATGCCACGAAAACTGGCCGCTCTCGCGTCGGTGCTGAGCGCCGGCGCCCTCCTCCTGACAGGCTGCGCCAATCCCAGCACCGGCAGCGCCGAGGACGATCCTTCCAAACCCGTCACGCTGAAGTTCTGGCACGGCTGGTCGGAGGAGAGCGAGGTCAAGGCGATCGATGCCAGTATCGCCCGGTTCGAGAAGCTCCACCCCAATATCAAGGTGAAGGCGACCGGGAACGTCACCGACGCCACCGTGAACCAGGCGCTGCGGGCCGGCGGAAACGATGCCCCCGATGTCGTCTCCTCCTTCACCACCAACAATGTGGGGCAGTACTGCTCGTCCGGGATGTGGGTGGACCTCAATCCGTTCATGAAGAAGACCGGGCTGGACAAGGCCAAGGTCTTCCCGAAAACGCTGCTGGACTACACGAGCTACGAGGGCGACCAGTGCGCCCTCCCGCTGCTCGCCGACGCGTACGGCATGTACTACAACAAGGACGCCTTCGCCGAAGTGGGCATCAAGCGGCCGCCCCGCACCATGTCGGAGCTGCGGCGCGACGCCGTCAAGCTGACCAAGCGCACCAAGAGCGGCGGCTATCAGCGGGTCGGGTTCATGCCCAATTTCCGGCTCTACCAGAACAGCCCGGACCGGCTCTTCGCCCAGTGGGGCCCGTCCTATTTCGGCAAGGACGGCAAGGCGCGGCTGGCGAAGGAGAAGGCGGCCAAGGAGTTCTACGCCACCACCCGGGAGCTGATCCGGAGCCAGGGCGGCTATGGCCCGCTGGAGACGTTCCGCACCTCCTTCGGCGATGAGATGTCGTCCCAGAACGCCTTTCTCACCGGAAAGCTCGCCATGCATATGGACGGCGAATGGCGCGGACTCTTCATGAAAGGCGCGAAGTTCAAGTGGGGCACCGCTCCGCTGCCGGTGCCCGACGACCGGCCCGAAACCTATGGCCGGGGCTATCTCACCGGCACCGTGGTCGGCATCGCGCACTCCAGCACCCACCAGAACGCCGCCTGGGAGCTGGTGAAGTTCCTGACCGCCGACACCGATCAGGTGGTCGCCTTCGCCAACGCCATTCACAATGTGCCGTCCACCAAGGCGGCGCTCACCTCCCCGAAACTGGACTCGGATCCCACCTTCCGGGCCTTCCTCGATATCGCGCAGAACCGCTACAGCACCGCCCTGCCGCCCTCGATCAACGGCGGTCAGTACGTCACCTCGCAGCAGGACTTCTCCTACGGCGTGGAGGCGGGCAAGGTGCACGATCTGGACGCGGGGCTACGGAAACTCGATGACGAGATAGACGCCGACAATCTCCAGGCACAGAACTGACGGAGTGCGATATGGCCACCTTGACAAACGCCCCCGCTCTGCGCCGCAAAGCACGGCGGGAGCGGCTGCGCACCCTCGGTTTTCTCTCCCCCTGGCTGGTCGGCTTCACCGTCTTCTTCGGCTATCCGCTGATCGCCACCGTCTACTTCTCCTTCATGCACTACAACCAGATCGAGGCCCCGACCTTCGTGGGGCTGCGCAACTGGCGTTATGTGCTGGAGCAGATGCCGCTGTTCGGACCGGCGCTGTGGAATACGCTCTGGCTGGTCGTGGTCATGGTGGCGCTGCGGGTCGTCTTCGGCCTGGGCATCGGACTACTGGTCACCAAGATCAAGTCCGGGGTGGGATTCTTCCGCACCGCCTTCTATCTGCCGTATCTCGCCCCTCCGGTGGCGGCCACCGTCGCCTTCGTCTTTCTGCTCAATCCCGGCACCGGCCCGGTGAACGACATCCTCGGGAATATCGGGATCCACGCGCCGAATTGGTTCAACGACCCGGCCTGGGCCAAGCCGTCCCTCGTGCTGCTCTCCCTGTGGGGCATCGGGGATCTCATGGTCATCTTCATGGCGGCCCTGCTGGATGTGCCCAAGGAGCAGTATGAGGCGGCCGAGCTCGACGGCGCCGGGGCGTTCCACAAGTTCCGCTATGTGACCTGGCCGTCGATCACCCCGATCGTGATGTTCGCGGTCGTGACGGGCGTCGTTCAGACCATGCAGTACTACACCCAGGCGCTGGTCGCCGGAAAGCTCGCCTCCGGGGTCAGCATCGGGCCCGGATCGGTCATCCAGCCCGGCTATCCCGACCACTCCACGCTCACCGTGCCGCAGCTCGTCTACTCGCTCGGCTTCCAGAACTTCAACACCGGAGCCGCCTGCGTGCTCTCGCTCGTGCTGTTCGCGATAGCGATGGCCGTGACGACACTGCTGATGCGCAAGCGTGCCGGACTGCTGTCGGCCGAGGACTGAGCCGAGGACTGAGAGGACCGATCCGCCATGCCCGCCACCACCGCCCTCTCGGCGCCACCCGCGCCCGCGCGGCCCGCCGCCGGCCGCTCCCCCGCCCCCGCCGCCCGCCGCCGCGCCGCGCTGCACTGGATCGCCGTGCACACGGTCGCCATCGCCGCCGCGCTCTTCTTCATCCTGCCTTTCGTCTTCGTCTTCCTGACCTCGGTGATGAGCGACGACCAGGCGCTGAGCGGCGATCTGTGGCCCACCGAATGGAACTGGTCGAATTACGCCGACGTCTTCAACACTCCGGGCTTTGTGGACTGGTGGCGCAATTCGCTGTTGTACGCCGGGCTCGGCACCCTGTTCACGGTCTGTTCCTCCATTCCGGTGGCCTACGCCCTCGCCAAATTCCGCTTCCGCGGCCGCCGCACCGCCATGATCATGGTCATCTCCACGATGATGCTGCCGCCGCAGGTGATCGTGATCCCGATGTATCTGGTCTGGGCCCAGCAGCTTCATCTCTCGGGTTCGCTGTGGCCGCTGATCATTCCGATGGCGTTCGGCGACGCGTACTCCATCTTTCTGCTGCGCCAGTTCCTGCTGACGATTCCCCGGGAGTACCTGGAATCGGCGAAGGTCGACGGCAGCGGTGAACTCGGCACGCTGCTGCGCATCGTGGTCCCGATGGCGAAGCCGGGGATCGCGGCCGTCGCGCTCTTCCAGTTCTTCTACTGCTGGAACGACTACTTCGGCCCGCAGATCTACGCCGCGCAGAATCCGGGCGCCTGGACGCTCAGTTACGGCCTGGAGAGCTTCAAGAGCGCGCACAGCGTCAACTGGAATCTGACGATGGCCGCGACTCTGCTCGTCATGGCCCCCGTGATCATCGTCTTCTTCTTCGCTCAGAAAGCCTTCGTCGAAGGCGTCACACTGACAGGAGTCAAGGGTTGAAGCTCGCAGTCGTGGGGGGCGGATCCACCTACACCCCCGAACTCATCGACGGATTCGCCCGGTTGCGGGACGCGCTCCCGCTGGAGGAGCTCGTCCTGGTCGACCCGGCCGCCGACCGGCTGGAGCTGGTCGGCGGGCTGGCGCGCAGGATCTTCGCCAAGCAGGGCCACCCGGGCACCATCTCGTGGACCGACGATCTGGACGCGGGCGTGGACGGCGCGGACGCGGTCCTGCTGCAGCTACGGGTCGGCGGTCAGGCCGCACGGAATCAGGACGAGACCTGGCCGCTGGAGTGCGGCTGTGTCGGACAGGAGACCACCGGCGCGGGCGGGCTGGCCAAGGCGCTGCGCACCGTCCCGGTGGTGCTGGACATCGCCGAGCGGGTGCGCCGCCGCAACCCCGACGCCTGGATCGTGGACTTCACCAACCCGGTCGGGATCGTGACCCGGGCGCTGCTCACCTCCGGGCACCGGGCGGTCGGCCTGTGCAATGTCGCCATCGGCTTCCAGCGGAAGTTCGCGAAGCTGCTGGGCGTCACCCCCGGCGAGGTGACGCTGGAGCATGTGGGCCTGAACCACCTCACCTGGGAGCGCGCGGTGCGCATCGGCGGCACCGACGGCGAGGATGTGCTGCCCAAGCTGCTCGCGGAGCACGGCGAGGCGATCGCCGAGGATCTGCGGATGCCGCGCACGCTGGTGGACCGGCTCGGCGTCGTCCCCTCCTACTATCTGCGCTACTTCTACCAGCACGACGCGGTGGTCAGGGAGCTGCGCAGCAAGCCGTCCCGGGCGGCGGAGGTCGCGGCGATCGAGCGGGAGCTGCTGGAGATGTACGGCGATCCGACGCTGGACGAGAAGCCCGAGCTGCTCGGCAAGCGCGGCGGGGCGTTCTACTCGGAGGCGGCGGTCGATCTCACCTCGTCCCTGCTGGGCGACACCGGTGAGGTGCGGATCGTCAATACGCTCAACGACGGCACCCTGCCCTTCCTGCCCGACGACGCGGTGATCGAGGTCCCGGCGGCCGTCAACGCACAGGGCGCGAAGCCACTGCCCGTGCGCCCCCTCGAGCCCCTGTTCGCCGGTCTGGTCTCCAATGTCACGGCGTACGAACACCTGGCGCTGGAGGCGGCGTTGAAGGGCGGCCGGGAGCGGGTCTTCCAGGCGCTGCTGTCCCACCCCCTCATCGGCCAGATCGAATACGCCGAGAAGCTGACCGACGACCTCATCGCGCACAACCGGGAGCATCTGGCGTGGGCCTGACCCAGTCCGTATCGACCCCCTCACCTTCCCCTTCGTCTCCTCCGGCCGCTTCCTCCGCGGCTGAGCCGGACCGGTCGGTCCTGGCGATCGACGCGGGCAACAGCAAGACCGATGTCGCGCTCGTCGGCCCGGACGGCTCCGTCCTCGGCGCGGCCCGCGGCGGCGGCTTCCAGCCCCCCGTCGTGGGCGCCGAGGCCGCGGTCGGCTCGCTCGCGCCCCTGGTGGAGGAGGCGGCGCGGCAGGCGGGCGGGTCCGGTCCACCGCGCGCGGGGCATATCTCGGCGTGTCTGGCCAACGCCGATCTGCCCAGCGAGGAGGAGGAGCTGACGGTCGTACTGGCCGATCGCGGCTGGGGCGCCACCGTCACGGTCGCCAACGACACCTTCGCCCTGCTGCGGGCCGGGGTCGCCGACGACGGCGAGCCGACCGGCGTCTCCGTGGTCTGCGGCGCGGGCATCAACTGCGCCGGGATCGGCCACGGCGGCCGGGTGGCCCGCTTCCCCGCCATCGGCCGGATCTCCGGCGACTGGGGCGGCGGGGGCTATCTGTCGGAGGAGGCGCTGTGGTGGGCGGCGCGCGCGGAGGACGGCCGCGGCGAGCCGACCGAGCTGGCCCGCGCCCTGCCCGCGCAGTTCGGCCTGACCACCATGTACGAGCTGATCGAGGCGCTGCATCTGGGCCGGCTGGACGGGGCCAGGCGGCATGAGCTGACGCCGGTGCTCTTCGCGGTGGCCGACGCCGGCGACGAGATCGCGCGGGCGATCGTCGACCGCCAGGCGGAGGAGGTGGTGACCATGGCCACGGTCGCCCTCGGCCGCCTCGATCTGCTGGGCGAGGAGACACCGGTGGTGCTGGGCGGCGGGGTGCTCGCGGCCCGCCATCCGCTGCTGGACGACCGGATCCGCGAACTGCTGGCGGAGCGCGCCCCGAAGGCCGAGCCGCGCGTGGTCACCGCACCGCCGGTGCTGGGCGCCGCGCTGCTGGGCCTGGACCGCACCGGCGCGCCGGAAGCGGCGTACGCCCGGCTGCGCGCGCACTACGCCCCGGCTGATGACACGGAAAGTGGAACCGAAAGCCCGTCCGAAGCGTATTGAAAAGGGGAGGGAAGATCGCGATCCGAACAAGATCCAGGCTCGACCGGTGACCTCTCCCGGCGCCGCGGTCCATACTGCTGCGACACCGACCGCGACACCAACTACGGAATCCGGGCCAAGGGGGAGGTCTTGTGTCATACCCGCCGACCACCGGCAGAGCCGCGCCGCCACCCGCGCCCGCGGCCCCGCCGCGGACCGCGTGGCGTGAGGGGCTCGACCGGGCGCGGGCGGCGGCGACGACCGAGCCCGGCCGGCTGCGCCTCATCGGGGCGGTGCTGGCCGCGCTGGTGGTCGCCTTCGGCGCGGTCACGGCCTGGCAGGTCTCCGACCGGCAGACCGCGGCGGACGCCGTGGCCGAGCGCAGCCAGCCGCTGAGCGCCGACGCGGCGCAGATCTACCACTCCCTGGCCGACGCGGACACCACGGCGACCCGTGGCTTCCTGGCGGGCGGCCAGGAGCCCGCCCAGGTCCGCCAGCGGTATGTGCGGGACATCGACACCGCCTCCAAGCTGCTGGTGAGCGCCGCCGCCAATACCGGGGGCTCGGCCTCCGCCCGCGAAGAGATACGGAAGATCAACCAGCTATTGCCGGTCTACACCGGTCTGGTCGACTCCGCGCGCGCCAACAACCGCCAGGGGCTGCCGCTGGGCGGCGCCTATCTGCGCTATGCCAACGACACCATGCGCACCCGGCTGCTGCCCGCCGCAGGCAGGCTCTATCAGGCCGAGACCGCCCGCCTCGGGGATGACTACGAGGACGCCGAGGCATGGCCGTGGGCGGCGATCGGCACCGGCCTGGTCGCCCTGGGCGCGCTGGGGTGGGCCCAGCGCCGCCACTACCAGCGGACGAACCGGGTGCTCAACCACGGCATGCTCGCCGCCACGGCCGCCTCCACGGTGGTGATGCTGTGGCTGGTGGTCGGCCATGCGGTCGCCAGCACCGAGCTCAGCGACTCCAACGACCACGGGGCGAAGTCCCTCCAGGTGCTCAACGAGGCGCGGATCGACTCCCTGCGGGCCCGCGCCGACGAGAATCTGACCCTGGTGGCGCGCGGCGCGGTCGTCGTCGACGAGGACGGCGCCAACAAGGGCAAGGACGCCTACGACGTCAGCTACGGCTCGCAGATGTCCGCGCTCGTGGGGAAGTCGTCCGGCGGCCGCCCCGCGGACGGCAGCCTGCTGGACAAGGCGCGCGCCCTCGCGGACGACGACGCGGGCCGCGAGCCGCTGGAGAAGGCCGCCGACCGGGTCAAGGAATGGCAGGTGCGGCACAAGGCCGCCCGCACCGCCGATGACGGGGGCGACTACAAGACGGCGCTGACCAAGGTCATCGGCGCCAAGGACAGCACCGGCGAGTCCTTCGACGCGGTGGACAGCCAGCTGGCCGAGGCCCTCGACCACGAGCAGCGGGAGTTCCAGCAGGCCGCCGACGACGGACGCGGCGCGTTCACCGCCATGGCACTGGGCGCCGGAGTGCTGGCCGTGCTGGGAGCCGCGGGCGCGGTGCTGGGCATAGGCCGCAGACTGTCGGAGTACCGATGAGGACGATGGGGGGCGGAAGCATGCGATCGCTGCGATCGGCCGCCGCGGTGACGGTATGCGCCCTGGGCGTGGCCACGGCCATCGCGGTGCCGGCGATGATGGACGACGGCGGCGACGCCGACAGCAAGGGCGGTGCGCCGCGCCCGCAGACGATGCGGGCCGACGCCGAGGCCGACGCCGAGGCCGAGGCCGCGGCGGACGGTTGCCGCGACCCCGAGGCGAGCCTGCGCCCGTCCAGCGCCAGCGGCCCGGCCATCAAGCGGATCAAGAACCGTGAGGTCAACGGCCATAAGCTCAACAAGCTGATCGCCGGCGTCGACCAGAACAGCTACCGCTGGGGATACCGCGATCCGGCCACCGGCGACCTCACCGGCTTCGACATCGACCTGGTGCGCGCCATAGCCGAGGACATATTCGGCGATCCGGACGCGGTCATCTTCCGCACCATCCCCACCAGTCAGCGCATCAAGGCCCTGCAGCAGGGCAAGGTGGACGTCGTGGTGCGCACCATGACCATCAACTGCGACCGGATCAAGGACGTCGCGTTCTCCACCGCGTACTTCCAGGCCGGGCAGCAGGTGCTGGTCGCCGACGACTCGTCCATCACCGGCTACAACAAGACCCTGCGCGGCAAGAGGGTCTGCACCGCGCAGGGTTCCACCGCCGAGGCCGAGCTGGACAAGCCGGACACCGGGGCCGAGCATCTGGGCGCGATCAAGGTCAAGCCCGTTCCCAACCAGCTCGATTGTCTGGTCAGGCTGCAACTCGGCCAGGTGGACGCGGTGATCACCGACAATGCGCTGGCGGCCGGCCAGGCGGCCCAGGACCCCTCCGTCAAGCTGGTCGGCTCGCGATTCACCGATGAGTTCTACGGCGTGGCGATGAACAAGGACGACGACGACCTGGTACGCCGGGTCAACAAGGTTCTGGAGAACTACCGCCAGGGCGGTGCCGGCAGCCCCTGGATGCAGGCCTACCAGAAGTGGCTCGCCAAGGATTTCAGCACGGCACAGGAGAATCCGGTCCCACCCGCCCCCGAGTACAAGGACTAGCGCCGGACCCGGACACATCGGGTACGTGCAAGGATCACGGACCGGCAAGGATTAGCACCCGCCTCACACGCGTAGGGATGACGCTGCAGACGGATCACACAACGGTTACGGACATGGAGAGGTGATCGATGGGGGTCCCGGGACCCTTCCCCAGCTTCGCGGGGGCACCCGACGGCCCGGTCATGGGCCGTGAGGAGGTGGACCGCGCGCTGGCGAAGCTCGCCGCCGAACACGAGGCGATCGAGTCCTCGCTGCTCGCCCTCCAGGACCACGCGGGCAGAAGGCTTCTCGAGGGCGCCGAGCTCACGGGCGTCACCAAGGACCGGTGGTCCACCACCGAGCAGGCCATCTCTCTCCTCTGGAGCTACTTCGACGCGTACTCCGAGGCCCTCACCCGCGCCCGTGAGCTGCGATCCCGTCACCGCTGGCCAACCCAGGACGAGCTGACCGAGCTCACCGAGCTGCTGTGCGGCACCGCGATCACCCTGCCCAGCAGCGCCACCCTCGGCGGATCGCCCCTGCTCAGCGAGGAGTTGAGCCTGGACCGGCTGGTCGACCGGATGAACCGCTGGTACGCCGAGGCTCTTGGCGTCATCGTCAGCGCCGACGCCGTCTGGTCCGCGCTGCCCGCCCGGATCGACATGCTCTCCGCCGAGCTGCACCGCACCCGTTCGCTCGCCCACTCCGTCGGAGTGCGTCCCGGTGAGCACCCCTCGGGGGACGATCTGGAGCAGATCACCGCCGAGCTGACCGCGCTGCGCGCCGAAGTGGTCTCCGACCCGCTGGCCTTCTGGAAACCGGCCCGCGGCAGCT
This sequence comes from Streptomyces violaceusniger Tu 4113, assembly GCF_000147815.2. Lineage (NCBI taxonomy): Bacteria > Bacillati > Actinomycetota > Actinomycetes > Kitasatosporales > Streptomycetaceae > Streptomyces > Streptomyces violaceusniger. Next base: position 9,036,629 of record NC_015957.1, read on the forward strand.
CCGCGCCCGGCGGCGGCAGCCCCGACACCCAGCGCTACGACCGCTCCGCCCGCGCCCTGGAGGATGTGCGACGGGAGATCGAGGCGGTCCTGGATGTGCGGCAGGACGCCGAGCGGCGGCTGATGCGGCTGCGGGATGTGCTCTCCCGCGCCGATCGCACCCTGGCGGAGGCGCGCCAGGCGCGCGGTGAGGTGCTCGCGAAGATCGCGGCGTCGGAGGTGCCGGCCGTCAGCGGCCCGCCGACCGCGCTGCACGAGCAGTTGGTCGCCGCCGCCGACTACCGCAGGCGCTCCCAGTGGCACCGGCTCTCGCCGCTGCTGGAGAGCCTGGAGCAGCGCGCCGACGACGAATTGCTGCGGGCCCGCGAGTCGTTGACCGCGGTCACCGCGCCGCTGGCGGTCCGCGCCGAGCTGCGCGGCCGTCTCGACGCGTACAAGGCGAAGGTCGCCCGCCACGGCATGGCGGAGGATCCGATGCTGGTGGAGCGGTATGACGTGGCCCGCCGGATGCTGTGGAGCGCCCCGTGTGATCTGCGGGTGGCCGAGCAGGCCGTGCTGCGCTATCAGCAGGCGGCGGCCGAGGCCCTGGTGCCACGCCAGACGGGCCCGGCCGACGAAGGTATCGAGGGAGGCACGAAATGACTGCGGCGGTCGCCGCCTGCCAGCGGCGTGACTGCGGCGGGTCCTACGAGGACGTGGGCGGAGGCGAGCTGTACTGCGATGTCTGCGGTATGGCCCCGGTCGTCTCACCGCAGGGGTTGGTGGCCTCACCGCCCACCGGGATCACCGGGCAGGGCGGACCGGTCGGGGGCTCCTCGTCTTCGGGAGGAGGCTCGTCATCGGGCGGCGGATCCTCGTCGTCGGTCAGGGGCTCCTCCCTGTCGTCCGGCCAAGGATCCTCCCCGTTGTCCGGCCGGGACTCCTCGTCCGGCGCCTCGGGCCGGTCGCGTTCGGCACGCTCCTCCTCGTCCCGGCGCTCGGTGTCCGGGCGGCTGTCCCGCTCCATGTCCGGGCGGACCTCGTCGCGTTCGGTCTCGGTGCGCAGCTCCCGCTCCTCCACCTCGGCCTCCTCGGGGCGGAACGCACTGGGCGCCGGTCTGGTCAGCGTCCCGGATGTGCCGCGCCCCGATCCGCGGACGGCGGTGCTCGCGGACCCCGAGGTCCCCGAGCGGAAGCGGTTCTGCAGCCGCGGGGACTGCGGTGCCCCGGTGGGCCGCGCCCGCGGCGAGCGGCCGGGCCGCACCGAGGGGTTCTGCACCAAATGCGGCCATCCGTACTCGTTCGTACCGAAGCTGAACCCCGGTGACATCGTCCACGGCCAGTACGAGGTCGCGGGCTGTCTGGCGCACGGCGGGCTCGGCTGGATCTATCTGGCCATCGACCGCGCGGTCTCGGACCGCTGGGTGGTCCTCAAGGGCCTGCTGGACACGGGCGACGAGGAGGCCCTGGCGGCCGCCGTCTCCGAGCGCCGCTTCCTCGCCGAGATCGAGCACTCCAACATCGTCCGGATCTACAACTTCGTCGAGCATCTCGACCAGCGCACCGGCAGCCTCGACGGCTACATCGTCATGGAGTACGTGGGCGGCAAGTCCCTCAAGGACATCGCCAACGCCCTGCGCACCACCGACGGCCGGCGCAATCCGCTGCCCGTCGAGCAGGCCTGCGCCTACGGCATCGAGGCCCTGGAGGCGCTCGGCCATCTGCACAGCCGCAATCTGCTCTACTGCGACTTCAAGGTCGACAACGCCATTCAGCAGCAGGACCAGCTCAAACTGATCGACATGGGCGCGGTCCGGCGGATGGACGACCACGACAGCCCCATCTACGGAACGGTCGGCTACCAGGCCCCCGAGATCGCCGAGACCGGCCCGTCGGTCGCCTCCGATCTCTACACGGTGGCGCGCACCCTGGCCGTGCTCACCTTCGACTTCCAGGGCTATACCAACGTCTTCGTGGACAGCCTGCCGGACCCCGAGCACATCGAGGTCTTCCGGCGCTATGAATCCTTCTACCGGCTGCTGGTGCGGGCCACCGACCCGGACCCGGGGCGCCGCTTCGCCTCCGCGCGGGAAATGGCCGACCAGCTCACCGGGGTGCTGCGAGAGGTCGTGGCGCTGCAGACCGGGCGGCCCCGGCCGGCCCTGTCCACCCTCTTCGGACCCGAACCACGCGTCGTGGACACCGAGTTGTTCGCCGACGACGGCCAGGATCCGTCCCTGCTGGGCGCCCGGCCCATCGGCCGGGGTGCCACCGCGCCCGTCCCCGCGCAGCGGCCGCCGGGCCCGCTGGCCCTGCCGCTGCCCGCCATCGCCACGTTGGAAGGGGGAGCCACCGCGCTGGCGCTCCCGGTGCCGCTGGTGGACCCGGACGACCCCAACGCCGGGTTCCTGGCCGGGCTGCTGGCCGCCGAGCCCGCCGAGATGAGCGCCGCGCTGCGGACCGCGCCCGTCGACTCGGTCGAGCTGCGGCTGCGCCGGGTCCGCGCCCAGCTCGAGCTGAGCCAGGAGCAGGACGCGGGCGTCGCGCTCACCGGTCTGGAGGCCGCGTACAGCGACGACTGGCGGATCGTCTGGTACCGGGGGCTGCACGCGCTGGCCACCGGCGACCGCGAGACGGCTGCGCTCTCCTTCGACGGCGTCTACGACGCGTTCCCCGGTGAGCCCGCGCCCAAGCTGGCGCTCGGCGTCTGCGCCGAGGTCCTCGGCCAGTTGGACAACGCGGCGGAGTACTACCGGCTGGTGTGGGCCACCGACCCGAGCTTTGTGAGCGCCGCCTTCGGCCTCGCCCGGGTCCTGCTGTGCTCCGGGGACCGGGCGGGCGCGGTGCGGGCCCTGGAATCGGTCCCGGAGTCCTCGATCCACTACACGGCGGCGCGGGTCGCCGCCGTAAGGGCCCGGCTGCGCCAGCGCGCCCCATACGACGCCCTGCTGGGCGATCTGGCGGCCTCGGCCGCCCAGGTCGAGCGGCTGGGCGAGTTCGGGCTGGACGCGGTGCGGCGCGAGCGGCTGCGTACGGAGGTCCTGGGCAGTGCCCTGGATTGGGTACTGTCCGGCAGCAGCGGGGCGCCCCCGGGACACAACCGGCCGCCTCTGCTCGGCAGCAGCCTCGACGAGCGCGGGCTGCGCTTGGGATTGGAGCGCTCGTACCGGGTACTCGCCAGACTCGCGCAGCGAGGCGAGGAGAGGATCGAACTGGTGGAGCGGGCCAACCGTTTCCGCCCCAGGACGTGGGTGTGATCGATGTCGCAGATGCCGCAGCCGGCCCGGCTGTCAGCCTGCCCGACCTGTGATGAGCCGCCGCAGGCGGGGGACAGATACTGCGATCAGTGCGGTGCCGATCTGACGGCGGCGGCCGCGCCGGCGGCGCCGACGCCCGGCGACCGGCCGGTGCCGCCGCAGTCGAACGGCGCGGCGCGGTCCCCCCACCCGGAGCCGGAGCCGGACGACTACGAGCTGGCCGCCCCGGTCCCCGACGGGTACGGACAGCCGGCCGATCCGCGGGCCGCGGAGGCGCTCGGCGCGCCCGAGGCGGCGCCACCCACCGAGACCGGCACCCCCCCGGAGATCGACACGGGGGCCAACGCGAGTACGCACACCAGCGCGGCGACCAGCACGGGCAGCATGGCGGGCACCGACACCGGGGCGGACCCCCGGCTGCCCGGCGGCGAGCACCGCGCCCGGTGCACCGCGTGCCAGGAGGGCACCATCGACCAGGACGGATACTGCGAGCGCTGCGGACACGCCCAGGCACGCGAACGCGACCATATGGAGAGCGAGTTGGAGGGCATCGCCGCGGCCACCGACCGAGGGCTGCGCCATCACCGCAATGAGGACGCGTTCGCGGTGTCCGCCGCCGCGCTGCCCGACGGCTCACCGGTCATGGTCGCCGTGGTGTGCGACGGCGTCTCCTCGGCCACCCGCCCCGACGAAGCCTCGGCCGCCGCGGCCCATGTGGCCGGTGAGGCGCTGCGGGCCTCGCTGCCGCGCGGCGCCCACCCCCAGCAGGCCATGAACGAGGCGATCGTCGCCGCCGCCGAGGCGGTCAACTCGCTGGCCATGGAGACCGGCGCGGCCCCTGCCCACCCCGAGGGCCAGCGCCATCAGAACGCACCGGCCTGCACCATCGTCAGCGCCGTCGTCACCAGCGACATCCTCACCATCGGCTGGGTCGGCGACAGCCGCGCCTACTGGGTCCCCGACGACCGTACGGCCCCGCCGGCCCGGCTCACCGAGGACGACTCCTGGGCGGCCCAGATGGTGGCCGCGGGGCTGATGTCGGAGGCGGAGGCGTACGCGGACCAGCGCGCCCACGCCATCACCGGCTGGCTCGGGGCGGACGCCTATGAGCTGGAGCCCCACACCGCCTCCTACAAACCGGACCGGCCGGGCGTCGTGGTGGTGTGCACCGACGGGCTGTGGAACTACGCCGAATCGGCGGAGCAGATGGCCCGCGCGGTGCCGTCGGACGCCCGTTCCCGGCCGCTGAACAGCGCCCAGATCCTGGTCGGCCACGCCCTCGACGGCGGGGGCCACGACAACGTAACAGTGGCGGTCGTGCCGTTCCCCGCGGCCCCGGGCCGGGCAGGATCCGCCTGACGGTCGCCAAGGAGCGGATGACATGGCCCATTTCTCGACGCCCGACGCGCCGCGGTTCTCGGTCGAGGTCTATCAGAACGAGTACCTCCCCGAGGGAGGCAGCGAGGTGAACGCGATCATCACCGTCACCTCGTCCGGCGGCGGAGCCGCGGGAGGCCCGCCGGCCCCCGCTCCCGCCGCCGCCCCCGAGGCGTACGACGGTGTCCCCGGCGTGTATGACGGTGTCCCCGGCGCGCACGACGGCGGGGGCGTCCGGGGCGGTGCCGCCGCCCGCGCGGCCGTGGTGATCATGGTGGACTGCTCCGGCTCGATGGACTATCCGCCCACGAAGATGCGCCATGCGCGGGAGGCGACCGCCGCCGCCATCGACACGGTGCGCGACGGCGTCGCCTTCTCCGTGGTGGCGGGCACCCACAAGGCGGTCGAGGTCTTCCCGGGCAACGGGCGGCTGGCCATCGCCGATCCGCTCACCCGCGCCCAGGCCAAGGACGCGCTGCGGAGCCTGAGTCCGGGCGGCGGCACCGCGATCGGCACCTGGCTGCTGCTGGCCGACCTGCTGCTCGGCTCCGCCGATGCCACGATCCGGCACGGCATTCTGCTCACCGACGGCCGGAACGAGCACGAGGAGCCGCAGCGGCTGCGGGCCGTACTCGACGCCTGCGCGGGCCGCTTCACCTGCGACGCCCGCGGGGTGGGCACGGACTGGGAGGTCGAGGAGGTCACCGGGATCGCCTCCGCCCTGCTCGGAACGGCCGATATCGTCGCCGATCCCGCCGGGCTCTCCGCGGACTTCACGCGGATGATGGAGGCGGCGATGGGCAAGGAGATCGCCGACGTCAGCCTCCGGCTGTGGACACCCAGGGGCGCCGAAGTGGCGTATGTGAAACAGGTCGCACCGACGGTCGAGGATCTGACCGCCCGCCGCGTCGAAGCCGGTCCCCGTGCGGGCGACTATCCCACCGGGTCCTGGGGCGATGAGTCCCGCGACTACCACCTGTGTGTGAGAGTTCCGGCGGCGGAGGTCGGCCAGGAGATGCTCGCGGCCAGGATGTCCCTGGTCCAGCCGCCGCCCGACGGCGTCGGCAGCCCGCCGAGCCCGCTGGCACAGGGGCTGGTGCGCGCGGTCTGGACGGCTGACCTGGCCGTCTCCACCGCGATGAATCCGCAGGTGGCGCACTATACGGGCCAAGCCGAACTGGCCCAGGTCATCCAACAGGGCATGATTGCCCGCAAGTCCGGCGATGCCGAACAGGCGACCGCGAAGCTGGGGCGTGCCGTACAGCTGGCGACCGCATCGGGGAACGAGGACACGGCGAAACTGCTTGCGAAGGTGGTGGACGTCCTCGATGTGGCGGCAGGTACTGTGCGACTGAAGGCGAAGGTCGCGGAGGCGGACGAGATGACACTCGAAACGCGCTCCACCAAGACAGTTCGCGTCAAGAAGTAGCACATAACCAGCACTCACGTAGCACTTCTCGGCAGAAACACCGAGAAAGCCACAAGAGGGGGATCCGACATGCCGACCTGTCCCAACGGCCACCACTCGGCGGCCGACGACTGGTGCGAGGTGTGTGGCCACCGGATGTCGGGGACACCCATGCCCTCCGGTGCCGTCTCGCCACCTCCGCCACAGCCCGCGCCGGGTGGCCACGGCGTGCCCGTACCACCGGGCGGCTACGGGAGTCCGGGGCCGGGCGGCCCACCGCCGCCCGGCGGTGCGGGGGGCTACGGCTATCCGGCGCAGCAGCAGGAGCTGTGCCCGCAGTGCCGCACGCCGCGTGAGGCACAGGCTCCGTTCTGCGAGGAGTGCCGGTTCAACTTCCAGACGCATACGCCTTCTCCGTACGGTCCGCCGCAGGGCGGTTACGCACCACCGCAGCAGCCGGGGCCCGGGGTGCCGTATGTCCCGCACCCGGGGCAGGGCGGCGCCGGTCACCCCTCCGCTCCGGGGTTCGGCGGCGACAGCGACTGGACGCTTCCGCCGCCGCAGCAGGGGGGCACGCCCCCGCACGGCGCACCGCAGCAGGGCGCCCCGGGCCATGGCCAGGGCGCGCCCCCGGCCGTGCCGCAGTACGGCTACGGCTACCCCCAGGCCCCCGCGCCCCCCGCCCAACCGTACGGGAACGAGGGGTACGCCCCGCCCCAGCAGCAGGGGCCGGGCCACCAGCCGCCGCAGCAGCAGCACCCCGGCGCGCCGCAGCACTCGACGCCGCCCGGCGGCGCCCAGTTCGGCCAGGGCGGAGTTCCGTCGTCGGCGCCCGGGAACTGGATAGCCGTGGTCGCCCCGGACCGTGAGTACTTCATGGCGATGATGAACCGCAGCGGCCCCGAGGCCGCCGGGCTGAACCTCCCGGCCTACTCCCCCGAGCAGCAACTGCCGCTCAACGGCGGCCAGATCACCATCGGCCGGCGCCGCCACAGCACCGGTGAGGCCCCCGACATCGACCTCGGGCGCCCGCCCGAGGACCCGGGCGTCTCGCATCAGCACGCGCTTCTCGTCCAGCAGCCCGACGGCGTCTGGGCGGTCGTCGACCAGGACTCCACGAACGGGACGACGATCAACGGCGGCGAGGAGCCGATCCAGCCGTTCGTGCCGGTCCCGCTCCGGGACGGCGACCGCGTCCACGTCGGCGCCTGGACGACGATCACGGTGCGCCGGGGCTGAGACCGGGACGGGCGGGGCGGGACCGGCGGGCTGGACGGACTGAAGCCCTAGAAGGCCTGAAGCCGGGGCTGAACGCCGCCGGGAGGGCCCAGCGGCCAGCCGTAGGCACCCTCCGGGTCGTCCAGCCAGGCCCATTGACGCTCGCCCCGCACCGTCACCCCGTAACGCTCCCGCCCCGGCCTGCCCTCGTGCTCCCACAACGCGAGGGCCTCGACCGGCTCCATATGACCCGCGGCCACGTTCAACAGGAAGCGGAAGGAGTCGTCCAGCAGCGGCCGGGACGGCAGACCGTGCGTGGGCACCTGAGGCGGCGGGCCGCTGCCGCGCAACGGAACGAAGTACGCGGGCATGGCCAGAAAATGCCCCTCCGCATGGCGGGCGTCGGCGACCCTCAAGGCGATCAGCCCGGTCGCGAGCGGCGTCAGGATCAGCGCGCCCGGACGGCACTGGCCGAGCCATGCGGACGGGATGGACGCCACGGCGCAGGTGGCGATGATCCGGTCGTAGGGAGCGTGCAGCGGACAGCCGCGCGCCCCGTCGCCCGTGACGACCGCGGGGCGGAACCCGGCGGCGGCCAGATGGTTACGGGCGGCCTCGGTGATCTCCGGGTCGAGGTCGAGGGTCGTGACGTGGGTGTCGCCGAGCCGGTGGGCCAGCAGCGCGGCGTTGTAGCCGGTGCCCGCGCCGATCTCCAGCACCCGGTCCCCGTCCCGCACCTGGAGCGCCTGGAGCATCCGCGCCATGAGCGACGGCTGGCTACTGGAGGTGATCAGCTCGCCGTCGCGCACCCGCGTGGCGAGCGGGGCGTCCGCGTACGCACCGGCCAGCCAGCGGGCCCGCCGCAGCGGGTGGGGATCGTCGCGCCACAGCCGGGTGTAACCGACCGTCCCATGCGCCGCACCGGCCCGCGCTGCCCCTGCTGTCTCGCGGCCCGGCGCACTTGCCGCGCCCGCGCCTGCCGCACCTGCCGCACCTGCCGCACCTACCGTAGCGAGTGTGCCTGCCGTAGCCGGCGTGCCTGCCGTAGCGGGTGTGCCTGCCGTAGCCGGCGTGCCTGCCGTAGCCGGCGTGCCTGCCGTAGCGGGTGTGCCTGCCGTAGCCGCCGTGCCCGCCGCACCAGGCGCACGTGCCGCGGCGCCTGCCGTACCCGCCGCACGTGCCGCGGTGCCTGCCTCGCGTGCCGCCGCATCCGCGGCACCTGCCGCACCCGGCGCACCCGGCGCATGTGCCGCCGTGCCTGCCGCACCCGCCGCACCAGGCGCACGTGCCGCCGCGCCTGCCGCATCTGCCACACGTGGCGCGGTGCCTGCCTCGCGTGCCGCCGCATCCGCGGCACCTGCCGCACCCGGCGCACCCGGCGCATGTGCCACACCCGGCGCACGTGCCGCCGCGCCTGCCGCATCCGCCGCACGTGCCGCGGTGCCTGCCTCGCGTGCCGCCGCACCCGCGGCACCTGCCGCACCCGGCGCACCCGCCGCACCCGCCGCACCCGCCGCACGTGCCGCCGCATCCGCCACACCCGGCGCACCCGCCACGCCTGCCACGCCTGCCGCACCGGGCGCACGTGCCGCCGTGCCTGCCGCCGCCGTGCCCGCCTCTCCCGCCTCGTAGTAGTAGGGCACGAAGAGATGGCGCGGCACCTCCTCGAAGGCCGCCCGCCAGGCGGGGTCCGTGAGTCCGCCGCCCGCCACCATCTCCCGGACCAGCCCGGCCCGTACCGCCGCGGCCTCCTCGGCGCATCCATCGGCCTCCCGGCCCATCCGCTTCCCCCGCGCCACACGCTCCACGGCGTCCGGCGCACTGCGTGTGCCACCGCCCGTGCTGCCCATGACTCCACTCTCCTGCGCCCGCCCTCCGGCCGCGACCCACGCCCCCTTTTCCAGCCGGGGGTGTCTGAGACCATGGAGGCGTGAAAGAGATTCCGCGAGGCACACTTCAGGAGCAGACCTTCTACGAGCAGGTCGGCGGCGAGCAGACCTTCCGGCGTCTGGTCCACCGCTTCTACCAGGGGGTCGCCGAGGACCCGCTGCTCCGGCCGATGTACCCCGAGGACGACCTGGGACCGGCCGAGGAACGGCTCGTTCTCTTCCTGATGCAGTACTGGGGCGGCCCCCGCACCTACAGCGACAACCGCGGCCACCCGCGGCTGCGCATGCGGCATGCCCCCTTCACCGTGAACCGCGCCGCCCATGACGCCTGGCTGCGCCATATGCGCGACGCGGTCGACGAGCTGGAGCTGGCCCCGGAGCTCGAGGGCCAGCTGTGGCAGTACCTCACGTACGCCGCCGCCTCCATGATCAACACGGAGGGCTGACCGGCGGGCTCAGAGAGCTCAGCGGGCTGGCCCGGCGGGCTCAGGCGGGTGTGACGGACAGGCCGGAGAGGCCCGACGTACGCACCGCGATCGAGCCGTACGGGGTGCGCAGCCGCAACCAGCCGCCCGCGGCGAGCAGTGCCAGAGGCTCGGCCGTGGGGCCGGGCGCAGCCGTGGCCACACCGCCACCGGCACCGGGGGCGGAGGCGGCCGGAGCCGCCGCCCGGACCGAACGCAGGAAGCCCAGCGACTGGGCGGCATGCACGGCACGCAGCGGGAGCCCGGTGTCGCCGAGCGTGCGGGACCAGATCTCATGGCCGATGCGGTCGCGCTCGGCGCGCGTACGGCGCTCCTCGGGGAGCTCCGCGTCGCGGGCCCGGAACTCGGCGACGGCGGCGGCGACCGCCCCGCGCACCTCGTCCACGCCCGGCAGCCCGCTCACCGGGCGCCAGCCGCCGCGCGGCGGCAGCACCCCGGCCCACGGCGGACCGGTGACGGCCTGCGGCACGGTGACCACCAGGCCCCGGTCACGGACCTCGGGCCCGTCGGCACTCCGCCCGGCCCGCGCCGTGTCCAGCGCGTCCTCCAGCTCGCCTGCCGAGACCGTCGTATCCAGCGCGCCGGGCACGCTCGCCGCCCCGGCGGCCCCTGCCTCCCCGGCCGACGTGGTGTCGGTGCCGATGATCGCCTCGAGCCGCGCCGTACGGATCGCGAGGACCTCGAAGGACGGCGGCTGGCCGAAGACGGCGAGCACACCGCCGCCCGCCTGCAGCCGCACCGCCGCCGCCCGGTCGTAGTGGATCAGCCGGGCCAGGAAGGCGGCGAGATCGGCCGCCTCCCCGGCGTCGGCGAAGTGGAGCTCCTGGCCGGCGGCCGTCATACGGCGACGGCCCCCTCCGGCCGCCCGGCGCCACCGGCGCCACCGGCGGATCCACCGGACTTCGCAGCCGCCTTACCGGCGCTCTTCTTCACCGGGTCCGGCTCCAGGTACTCGGTCAGGAACTTCTCCTCTTCCGGGGAGACCCGGCGCGGACGGCTCTGATCGAGGTCGTAGGGCACGATGCGGGTGGCGGCACGCACATACAGCGCGTCCTCGTCCTTGATCTCGTAGCGCAGGGTGAGATACGCGGCCTTGATCTCCGTCACCCAGGTCTCGACCGTCACCGGGCTGTGCCGGTGGACGAGGGGCTTCAGATAGTCGATCTCATGCCGGGCCACGACCACGCCGCCGGTGAACGCGTCACTCCCGTTCCCCGGCGCCAGCCGCCACATGAAATCGACCCGGGCCTCCTCCAGGTAGCGGAGGAAGGTCACGTTGTTGACGTGGCCGAACGCGTCCATGTCGGACCAGCGCAGGGGACAGGGGTAGATATGGCGTGCCATCCACTCAGCCCCGGGTGAGCTTCTTGTAGGTGGCGCGGTGCGGACGGGCCGCGTCCGGGCCGAGCCGCTCGACCTTGTTCTTCTCGTACGAGTCGTAGTTGCCCTCGAACCAGAACCACTTGGAGTCGCCCTCGTACGCCAGGATGTGCGTGGCGACGCGGTCGAGGAACCAGCGGTCGTGGGAGACGACCACGGCGCAGCCGGGGAAGTCGAGCAGCGCGTTCTCCAGCGAGGAGAGGGTCTCGACGTCAAGGTCGTTGGTGGGCTCGTCGAGGAGCAGCAGATTGCCGCCCTGCTTGAGGGTGAGCGCGAGGTTGAGGCGGTTGCGCTCACCGCCCGAGAGGATGCCGGCCGGCTTCTGCTGGTCCGGGCCCTTGAAGCCGAACGCGGAGACATAGGCGCGGGACGGCATCTCGACCTGGCCGACGTTGATGTAGTCGAGCTCGTCGGAGACGACCGCCCACAGCGTCTTCTTGGGGTCGATGTTGGCGCGGCTCTGGTCGACGTAGGAGATCTTGACGGTCTCGCCGACCTTGATGCTGCCCGCGTCGGCGGTCTCCAGGCCCTGGATCATCTTGAAGAGCGTGGTCTTACCGGCGCCGTTGGGGCCGATGATGCCGACGATGCCGTTGCGCGGGAGGGTGAAGGAGAGGTCGTCGATGAGGACCTTCTCGCCGAACGCCTTGGAGAGGTTCTCCACCTCGACCACAACGCTGCCCAGGCGCGGGCCCGGCGGGATCTGGATCTCCTCGAAGTCCAGCTTCCGGGTCTTCTCGGCCTCGGCGGCCATCTCCTCGTAACGGGTCAGCCGGGCCCGGGACTTGGCCTGACGGCCCTTGGCGTTGGAGCGGACCCAGTCCAGCTCCTCCTTGAGGCGCTTGGCGCGCTTGGCGTCCTTCTGGCCCTCGACCTTCAGCCGGGCCTGCTTCTTCTCCAGGTAGGTGGAGTAGTTGCCCTCGTAGCCGATGGCGCGGCCGCGGTCGAGCTCCAGGATCCACTCGGCCACGTTGTCCAGGAAGTACCGGTCGTGGGTGATGGCCACGACGGTGCCCGCGTACTTGGCGAGGTGCTGCTCCAGCCAGTTGACGGACTCGGCGTCCAGGTGGTTGGTGGGCTCGTCCAGCAGCAGCAGGTCGGGCGCCTCCAGCAGCAGCTTGCAGAGCGCGACCCGGCGCTTCTCACCGCCGGAGAGGGTGGTGACCGGCCAGTCGCCGGGCGGGCAGCCGAGGGCGTCCATGGCCTGCTCGAGCTGGGCGTCCAGGTCCCAGGCGTTGGCGTGGTCCAGGTCCTCCTGGAGCTTGCCCATCTCCTCGAGCAGCTCGTCGCTGTAGTCGGTCGCCATCTGCTCGGCGATCTCGTTGAAGCGGTCCAGCTTGCCCTTGGTCACCGCCACGCCGTCCTGGACGTTCTCCAGCACGGTCTTGGACTCGTCGAGCGGGGGCTCCTGGAGCAGGATGCCGACGCTGTAGCCGGGCGACAGGAAGGCGTCACCATTGGACGGATGCTCCAGGCCCGCCATGATCTTCAGCACCGTCGACTTACCGGCGCCGTTGGGGCCCACGACACCGATCTTCGCGCCAGGGTAAAAGCTCAGCGTGACGTCGTCGAGGATCACCTTGTCGCCGTGCGCCTTGCGCGTCTTGCGCATGGTGTAGATGAACTCAGCCAAGAGAAACCGTCCGGCAATCTGGTAGGTATCGGGGTGCGGCTCCGCCGCGGGGTCCGTATCCGTGGCGGCTCCACCGCATGAGGGTAGATACAGCCATCTTGCCGTACGCCGAGCCCGAGGCGGAAACCCGTTTGGTCCGGCGTGCGGCGTGAGTCCGGCATCCGCGGCCCCGCGACCCCGGTATCCACCGCCCCCATGACGCGAAGGGCCGGAACCTCCGCGAGGCTCCGGCCCTCCATCACCGCGTTTTCGATGATCACCACACTCGGTGACCTTCGTTTCACTCAGCGATCACTGCTGCCCTGGCGTCGCCGCCCAGGCGTTTCACTGGCCCGCGGTCGCCTTCTTCTTGCGGACGAAGAAGACCGCGCCGCCGCCGACGACGACCAGCGCCACGGCGATGCCCGCGATCATCGGAGTGTTGCTGCTGCTACCGGTCTCGGCGAGGTCGCCACCGGAGGTGTCACCACCGGTGCTGCCACCGGCCGACGCGGGGCTCGGCTGCGAGGAGGGGGTGTCGCTGCCGCCACCGCTGCTGGCGGTCTTGCAGTCGAGAACGCCGGAGAAGGTCTTCTCGAAGCCGTTCGGACCGGTGATGCTGAACTTGTAGCTCTGGTCCTCCTTCACCGGGGCGGTGACGGTCTTCGACTGACCCGCCTCGACGGTGTACTTCTGGCCCAGCAGCTCGAAGGTGAACGCCTCGTCGCCCTTGTTGCTGGCCGTGATGTCCACGCCGCCCTTGGCGCAGTCCTTCTCGGCGGAGACCGCCGGGACCGCGCCCTTCTTCGCCCAGTTCGCGGTGGCGGTGGCGGAGACGGTGCTCTCGCTGGACCCGGCCAGGATCTGGGTCTGGCTCTTGGTGGCGCTGGCGAACGCGCGACCCACCGGAACCTTGGTGGCGGCCTGGGCGGTCAGCGTGGCGGAGCCGTCCGCCGCACCCTCGGGGATGTCGAAGTACACCTCGCCGCCGTCGGCGGCGCTGGTGAGGTTCTTGCCGCTCTTGTCGACGAGCTTGACGCCGCTGCCCCCGGCCTCGGTACCCGGGGTCAGGGTGACGCTATCGGCGTTGGTGTGGACCTTGACCGGGCCGAGGCGCTCACCGGCCTTGCCGGAGACGGCCGGCGGGTCCAGGCTCAGCGACGCCTTGGGCTCCTCGAGGTTCTGCGCGCTCTTCTCGAGGTAGTCGGCCAGCTTCTCGGCCTGCGGGTCGATCGCGTCGACCTTCGCGTTGTCGGAGAAACGCCAGATGGCGACCTGCGTACCCGCGGCGGCGGTCTTCTCGGTGAGGGCACCGGTGCCGGCCGTCTTCGCCAGCGCGCCGAGGTCGTTCACCTGGGGGTAGGAGTTCTGCAGAACCCAGTTGATCTTGCCCGCGTTGGAGTTGTTCGCCAGCGACGTCTCGGCCCAGGACTTCTCCTCGTACTTCGCCTTGCTCTGCGTCGGGTTGTGCAGATCAATGCAGTACGTCTGGATGGAGCCGCCGTTGTCGACCGACATCTCGAAGAGGCCGGCGCCGACCTGCTGGTCCTTGCCGTTCTCGTGGATCACGGCCTTGTCGAACGTCTTGAGACCGCCCAGCGTGGCGGTTGCGCCGCCCTGGCTCGGGGGCGCGTCATCGGCGGCGGCGGTGCCGACGGTGACTATCGCACCCGCCGCGACCAGGCCGGACGCCAGAACGGCGGCCGCAAGGCGGGCAGCGCCCCGCCTCTTTACAGAAATCATGGTTTCCCCTCCGGGCGAGCGCCAGTCTGTTGGTGCGCCTCGCCAGCGAACTCAGAACTCAGGAACCCCCGTTGGGCACGCAGGGATCCTAGGGAGAAAAGAACCGCCGCTCCCCGGGAATACCTAGACCCAACCGATCCGAATCGGAATCGTTATCTCATCCTCAGATCACTTATGACCTGGGATTATCGACAAATCTCCCGTGATCGCCGTCACTCACGGGGAAGTTGCCCCGGTCGGTACGTTTAGAAGCGGTTTAGCCTGTGAAACTCGGCGAAAAGCGGATGTACCCCGCGTAAGATCATGTCCGACCGCCATCGCGTCGATCTCCGCGGTGACCCAGCGCCTGGGCTGATTCGGCCCGCCGCCGGAATCCGCAACCGGGACCGGGCCCGCGGCCGGGCCTCCCCCTTCTCCCTGAAGCGGCCGGTCCCTCTCCCGCTCTCGCTCCCGGTCCCATTCGCGCTCCCGCACCCGCAACGTCCCATGGACGACGAGCGGTTCACCGAGCGATACCGACCCGGCGACATTCGCGGCGAGCGTGCGCCACGTCCAGACCGTATAGAAACTCGTGTACGCGTCCGCCCACGCGTCCCGCCCCCGGTCCCACCGGCGCACCGTCACCGCCAGCCGGAACCGGGCCACCGCGACACCCGCCGCCGTCTCCCAGAAATCCGGCCGCGTCGCGGCATTGCCCACCACGGTCACCCAGCTCTCATTCACCGGCTACGCCTCCCCCATCAATTCCCGGCTCTGCCCTGCTGTTCGTGGACCATGCTGCCCGGGAACGCGAGGCCCCGCCGGGCCCTGTGCACGACCCCGCGGTTGTGGACAACTCGGTCACCCGCCCGGGTGACCAAACGTCATGCGCCGCCCGCCGCGATGACGTACTGCGCCCGTACCTCCCCGTACCGCGCCAGCTCCGCCTCCACCGGCTCCAGCACCCGCCTGGCCCCGCACTCGGCCGCCGCCTCCCGCAACCGGCCCTCCACCGACCGGCCATGGCGCCGGGCGGGCCCCCGCGCCGCCACCCGGGAGCCCCACGCCAGCGCCGGGCCGACCGCCGCACCGCCCACCAGCAGCGCCGGCATCCACCACACCGGTCCGCCGAACACCCCGGCGGTGGCTCCCAGCAGCCACAGCACCCCCGCCACTTGCACCACCAGCAAGGTCACCTGAGCCGCCGCCACCATCGACCACCACACCGGCCGGATCGGCTGCCGGTCCACCGCCGCGGCCGCCACCGCCTCGTCGACCGCCTCCGCCAGCCCTCTGCCGCCCCACCCCGCCGCCTCCCGCACGGCCTGCGCCCAGGGGCCGGGCAGCCCGGCCGTCGCCTGGTCCCCTAGCGTCCGTACGGCCTCCTCCACCGCGGGGCGCGCCGTGACCGCCTCCACCGCCACCGTGCACGCCCGCGCGCCCGGGATCTCCATCCGCTCCGCGGCTCCGGGGGTTCGCGAGGCCCGGGAGCCCCCCGAGGCGCGGGCCTTCCTCCCCCGCACCCGCCCCCAGGGCGTTCCGCACCGCCACTCCGCGTCCCTCAGCCAGGCGCGCTCCGCCGCCTGTCCGGCCGCGGCCGCGCCCGCCGCCTCGGCCAGCCGGTCCTCGAACTCCGCCCGCGCCCGTTCGGTGAGCCCGACGGGCCCGTTGTCCGCCACGTACTGCGGCCGCAGCCGCGTCATGGTGCCCTCCACGTCCGCCGACAGCCGGCGCTCGGCCGCCCCGCATTCGGCCGTGAGCCGCCCGAGCGTCTCCCGCAGCTCCCCGACGCCTTCCCCGGTCAGCGCGGACAGCGCCAGTACGGCCGCCCCCGGCTCCCCGTGCTCCCCGAGGGCGAGCCCGTCCTCGTCCAGCAGCCGCCGCAGATCGTCCAGCACCTGGTCCGCGGCCTCGCCCGGAAGCCGGTCCACCTGGTTGAGCACGACGAAGGTCACCTCGGCATAACCGGCGAGCGGCCGCAGATAGCGCTCATGGAGGACCGCGTCCGCGTACTTCTCGGGGTCCACCACCCACACCACCGCGTCGACGAGACCCAGCAGCCGGTCCACCCGCTCCCGGTGGCCCGGGGCGGCCGAGTCGTGGTCGGGCAGGTCGAGGAGGACGAGTCCGCGCAGCGCGGGGTCGTAGGGATAGCCCGGATTGCGCCGGTCCACCGCCGGGATGCCGAGCCGGTCCAGCAGGCCGTCGGCGTGGTCGGTCCACGCACAGGCGAGGGGCGTGGCGGTGGTCGGACGGCGGATCCCGGCCTCGGAGAGCGGGGCTCCGGCGAGGGCGTTGAAAAGTGTCGACTTACCGCTTCCGGTGGCCCCGGCGACGGCGACCACCGTGTGCCCGTAAGGATGCCGTCCCCGCGCGTCCGCCTCGTCGAGCACCCGCGCGGCCCCGGCGAGCGTGCGCCCCTCGAGCCGGGACCGGGACAGCCCGACCAACTGGCGCAGGGCCTCGAGACGGGGCCGCAGGGTGCCTGTCGCGAAGCTGCGGACACCCGCCTGGTAGACGGCGTAGGGAGGGCCGCCGAAGGACCGCCGGGCGGTCTCCTCTCCCGGGAAGTAGCCCGCCGTGGCGTGGGGAACGCCCGCAGCGGCCTCCTGGGGCCTCCCCTCGTCCACCGCGCGGGCCGGCCGGGCCCCGGCACGTCCTCCGGTCCAGCGGTTCGCGCGCCGGGCGATCAGGCCGTCGTCCCATGTGTGGCGGCCCCCCGCCGCCCGGTCTCCCCCGCCGCCCTCGTTGCCGCCGTTGCCCTCCGTGGCCGTCACCGTCGGTCACCTCTCCTTCTGCAGTACGGACAGCGCGGCGATCAGTTCGACCTGGTGCTCCGGGGACATGTCCAGGGCGTCCAGCGGGGCCAGCCTGCCGTCGCGCTCCGCCCGCATGGCGCGCGCGACACAGCTTTCGAGCAGCCGTCCGCCGCGGTCGCCCAGACGCAGCGCCGCATGCGCGCCCAGGGTCTCGGCGAGCTTCTCGCCCGCCTTACGGGCACGGCGTCCGCCCAGCAGGGACGCGGCGAGCAGGGCGGCGATCTCCTCGGGCGCGCAACTGCCCCCGTATTCGGCGATCCGGACCCGGGCCTCCTCCTCGGCCAGTTCCTCGGCACAGCGCCGCCAGTGCCGTACGGCCACGCCGATCCGCTCGGCGGCGCCGGGCGCGTCGCACGGAGCGAGCCCGGCCCGCGCGACCGGGTCCTGCCTCCCGGCCTCAGCGACCCGCTCGTCGGCGGTGGCGGCCGCGCCGCGCAGCAGGGTGGCCAGGGAGTCGGTGAGAGCCGTAAGGAGCTCATCGGGGGTGCTGTCATGCGGCAGGCCGTGCCAGTGGGTGAGCGCACCGCCCGCGAGCGCCGCGCCCTGCGCGATCTCGCGCCGCACCCGCTCCACCGCCTCCCCGTACGCGCCCTCGACCCGCTGGACCAGCCGCACGGCGGCCGCGTGCTGCGCCGCCGCGGCCCCGGCCAGCGCGGGCATCCGGGAGCTCAGCGAGGCGAGCGTCCCGGCGGCCGTACGGGCGGCGGCGACGGTACGGGCGTACGGATCCTGTGCGTGCTGGGTGAGCCAGGACCGCAGGGCGGCGACGGCGGTGGACGGCAGCAGCCCGCTGCCGCCGCCCGCGGATTCGGGGAGTTCGGGGATGGTGAAGCGCGGGACATCGCCGAGCCCGGCCGCCGTAAGGAGCGCGGCGTACTGCCGGGAGACCTCGGCGGCCACCTGGTGCGGTACCCGGTCCAGGACGGTGACGAGGGTGACGTCGTACTCCTTCGCGGTGCGCAGCAGATGCCAGGGGACGGCGTCGCCGTAGCGGGTGGCCGTGGTGACGAGCACCCAGATGTCCGCGGCGCAGATCAATTCCGCGGCCAGATCGCGATTCCGCGCGACGAGCGAGTCGATGTCGGGCGCGTCGAGCAGTGCGAGCCCCCGCGCCAGCCCCGGGTCGGTCTCCACCCGCAGCGCCGCCGGCCCCTCCTGCGCCCGCCCCTCCTCGTCGTACGCGCTCTCCGCCCGCTCCCCCTGCGTCGGCACCCACACCCGGGTGAGCCGCGGCAGCACCCGCTGCCCGGCGAACCAGGGGTGATCGTCGGGGTGGCACACCAGCACCGGCGTACGCGTCGTGGGCCGCAACACACCGGCCTCGGTGACCCGTCGGCCGACCAGCGAATTGACGAGGGTGGACTTGCCCGCCCCCGTCGATCCCCCGATTACCGCCAGCAGGGGCGCTTCGGGGGCGCGCAACCGGGGCACGAGGTAGTCGTCCAGTTGAGCGAGCAGCTCGGCTCGGCTGCGGCGAGCGCGGTCGGCGCCGGGAAGGGGGAGCGGAAACCGAGCGGCGTCGACACGGTCACGCAGTGAGGTCAGCGCGTCGAGCAGCCGGGGCCGTACGTCCAAGATCGCCACGTGGTGAAGAATGCACGCTTTTGATGCCTTTTTGAAGCGTATAGTCACTCGTGCGCGTCAAAGAGACCCACCCGGATCACTCTAAAAGGGGCATGAGGCGGACGTGACGACAGGGGCGCGGGCATAACGAGTAGACAACACCCGTTCCCTGAGGCGTGAAAAACGATGCAAGTTTCAGACTCGCCTGCGATTATCAGACCGCTTCACCGAACCTCCACAACGTGCCACGGAGGTGAAGCAACCGGGGCGAGGCGCAAGGAGCCCTATCCTTGTCCCGGCAAGGTCACGGTCCGTCGAGCCCGGCCACCCGCGTCACGGCCGCCCCGTCGGCCCCGCAGGCACCGGGGGCTCAGCAGCTCCGCGACCACCACCGGCCCCCGTAGCTCAGTGGATAGAGCAGGCGCCTTCTAAGCGCTTGGCCGCAGGTTCGAGTCCTGCCGGGGGCGCACCGGACCCTTTCCTCTACGCACGTAGCGGAGGGGGTCTTCTCGCCGTTCGAAGCCGGTTCCACCGGGCACGGCACCGCCCCGGGCGCGCCCCAGCGATCAGGGGCGGGCGCGGGAACCGTCCGCCCTATTCCATGCCCCGCTTGCCCGGCGTCCAGAACGGCTTGGTGAGTACCGCGCGCCGGTCCCAGCCCGCCTCCCGGACGAGCACCTGCCGCACCCGCTGCACGGTACGGGCCTCGCCGGCGACGTAGGCGATCCCGCCCGGTTCGGGGGCGAGGCGTCGTATCGCGTCCGGAAGTGAATCGTCTCCCCTGGTCAGCCAGTTGAGGCGGTCCGAGTGGGGCAGCGGCAGGCGGTCCGCGGCTGTGTCCGTCTCCACGCAGCCGGAGACCCGCGCACCGGGCGGCAGTGCGGCCAGCATCGCGCCGAAGGGAACGGACGCCGTCTCCTCCCCGACGAAGACGTGGTGGGCGGCCTCGGGGCGGAGCGTGAACGACCCCTCGGGTTTGCCCAGCCGCACCCGCTCGCCGACCTGGACGCCCCTGCCCCAGCGCGCCCCCGGCCCCGCTTCGGCGTGGTCCAGCACGCACAACTCGACGGCGCCGGAGGGGTCGTAGCGCCACACGGAGTACGTGCGGCGGGTCAGCCCGGAGCCGACCAGGACGCGCACCTGCCGGCCGGGGCGGACGTCGAGCCCGGCGAGGGTGTCGCCCTCGATGCGCAGCCGGCGCATGCGGGCGGCTATCGGTTCGGCCTCGGTGACGGTGCCGCGGAGCATCAGCAGGTCCAGGACCGGATCCAGCAGCGTGGGCATGGGAGTGCTCCTCGGGGAACTCGGGTGAATGCGGGGGAAGTTGGGCAGCCACGAGCGGCCAGACGCGATAGTACGCGTTTCCGGCTGGATGCGATACTGCGCGACTTGCCCCGGACCCGGCCCCGAGAGGGGGTCAGTCCTTGCGGTCCCCGGTATCCCCGCCTGTTTCGGGGCCGGGCCCGCCGTCGGTGCGCTCTTCCTTGGTGCCGAGGTCCACCGGAGCGCCCATCGCCTCGGAGAGGGGTGGCCTGTTGGCCGTGGGCACCTCGTGGGGAACGACCTCGGGGTGGTGGAGGTCGAAGGCCGGGGATTCGGAGCGGATCTTCGGCAGGGTGAGGAAGTTGTGCCGGGGCGGGGGGCATGAGGTGGCCCATTCCAGGGAGCGGCCCCATCCCCAGGGGTCGTCGACCTCGACCCGCTTTCCGTACTTCCCGGTTTTCCACACGTTGTAGACGAACGGCAGGGTGGACAGGCCCAGGAGGAAGGAGCCGATGGTGGAGACCGTGTTCAGCGCGGTGAAGCCGTCGGCGGCCAGATAGTCGGCATAGCGGCGCGGCATGCCCATGGCGCCCAGCCAGTGGTGCACCAGAAAGGTCGTGTGGAAGCCGACGAACAGGGTCCAGAAGTGGATCTTGCCGAGGCGTTCATCGAGCATCGTGCCGGTGAACTTGGGCCACCAGAAATAGAATCCGGCGAACATCGCGAAGACCACCGTGCCGAAGACCACGTAGTGGAAATGGGCGACGACGAAATAGCTGTCGTGGACCTCGAAATCCATCGGAGGCGAGGCGAGGATCACCCCGGTCAGCCCGCCGAACAGGAAGGTGACCAGGAAGCCGATGGCCCACAGCATCGGCGTCTCGAAGGAGAGGGAGCCACGCCACATGGTTCCGATCCAGTTGAAGAACTTCACCCCGGTCGGCACCGCGATGAGGAACGTCATAAAGGAGAAGAACGGCAGGAGCACCGCTCCGGTGGCGAACATATGGTGGGCCCACACCGTCGCGGAGAGGCCGGTGATGGCGATGGTGGCGCCCACCAGACCCATATAGCCGAAGATGACCTTGCGGGAAAAGACCGGAATGATGTCGGTGATGATGCCGAAGAACGGCAGGGCGATGATGTAGACCTCGGGGTGGCCGAAGAACCAGAAGAGGTGCTGCCAGAGCACCGGCCCGCCGTTGGCCCCCTCGAAGACGACCGCGCCGAATTTACGGTCCGCCTCCAGCACCAGCAGGGCGGCGGCCAGGACCGGGAAGGCGAGCAGCACAAGGATCGAGGTGAAGAGGATGTTCCAGGTGAAGATGGGGAGGCGGAACATCGTCATTCCCGGGGCGCGCATGCACACGATGGTCGTGATGAAGTTGACGGCCCCCAGGATCGTCCCGAAGCCGGAGAGGGCGAGGCCCATCACCCACATGTCGCCGCCCACGCCCGGTGTGCGTACCTTGCTGCTGAGCGGCGTATAGGCCGTCCAGCCGAAGTCGGCCGCGCCGCCGGGGGTGAGCAGACTGCCGATCACGATCAGCCCGCCGAAGGCGAAGAGCCAGTACGAGAACATGTTCAGCCGGGGGAAGGCGACATCCGGGGCGCCGATCTGCAGCGGCATGATCTCGTTGGCGAATCCGGCGAAGACCGGCGTGGCGAAGAACAGCAGCATCAGCGTGCCGTGCAGGGTGAAAGCCTGGTTGTACTGCTCGGGACTGACCAATTGCAGTCCGGGCCGGGCGAGTTCGGCCCGCATGACCATGGCCAGCAGGCCGCCGATGAGAAAGAAACCGAACGCCGTCACCAAGTACAGGTGTCCGATTTTCTTATGGTCCGTGGTGGTGAGCCAGTCGACCACGACGCTGCCGAGTTTGGTGGGTTCGGCGGGAGCCTGAAATTCGGGCTTGGTTGTCGTCGCCATGTCCGTGTCCGCTCCTCGGCAGGATGCATGTGGGGGCGGCCGGCGGCACCGGCCGACGAATACGTTGTATTGATTCGCCCACCATTACCCGAAGCGGGACGGCGTTTCGGACCCGACTCGCCGTAGAGGTCCTTCGTCGGACACAGCTACGTTCGTTTTATATGTGCCACTCTTACGGCTGTGGCTTTGTACGTGCCGCCCTTACGGCTTTGCCCGTGCCGCCCTCCAACTGGGACTTCGCCTCGCGCAGGGCGCGGCGTACCTCCGGGCGGGGGTCCTGACCGGCCAGCCTGCCCGGCAGGGCGATGGCGAGCCGCGAGGGCTGTTCCTTCGTCCGCGCCGCCAGCTCGGTCCCGCAGTTCCCGGGCGCCGGGCGGATCCGGATCTCCAGCCGGTCTCCGTAGCGCTTCAGCGGCTCCGGCAGCGCCTCGGCCCATACGTCCGTGGGTGGCCGGTTGACGGTGACCGTCTGCCATCGGTCGCCGTTCTGGGCGTCGGCCAGCCGGGCCATCCGCGACGGCCTGTGCCGCCAACGCCGGATCCCCGCGCTCACGACGATCGCCGCGGCGCTGAGCAGCGCCGATCGCACCCGTCGCACACGTGACATCGGTTCCTCCCGTCCTCCGGGGTGAGGATGAGCAGGCGCCCCGCGGGCACCCGCCTATGCGGACATACTCCACTCTCCGCACGGCACCTGCCCGCGTGCGCCCAGGGTCCAGCCCCGGTTACCCGTGACCGGAGGACCCAATCAGCTGGCTCTCCCTGGGCGGGCGTTGGTGGAAGCGGACCGTTTTCCCCGCCCGATCCGGGTCACCCGGAAGGGTGGCGTCGGGTACGGCCGAACGCATCCCGAAAAGTGTTCGACCGGACGAGGGGCCCGCTGAAGGACGTCTGAGCTGGGCCGTCGCGGACGCTGACGGTCGGGGCCGCACCACCCCCGGCCGGTTTTGCCATCCCAGAAGGTATACATGGGAATCCCTTTACCTTCCCATTCGTTCCACGCATGCCCCCACGGAACAGAGAACGAACCCAGTGACAGTGAAGGAGTGGACGCCGCGATGGTGTTCAAACGAGTGCTCGGCTCGCTCGGGGTCGGCGGACCCGTCGTGGACACGGTCCTGGACCGGAGGCCGGTGCGCCCCGGTGGGGTGGTACGGGGGCATGTGCGGCTCCGGGGCGGAGGCCGGGCCTGCGATATCGAGCACCTCGCACTGGAGCTGGTCGCCAGGGTCGAGGCCGGGGACGGCGGCGAGGAGGGCGCGGGCGGCGTGGTCTTCGACCGCCTCCGGCTCAGCGGGGGGTTCCGGCTCGACACACGAGAGCACAGAGACGTTCCGTTCACCCTTCACATACCGTGGGAAACCCCGCTCACCGAGCTGTCCGGGCAGCCGCTGGGCGTCGTCCTGGGCTTCCGGATCGAGCTCGCGTCGGCGGGCGCGAAGGACCACAGCGATCCGGAAGAGCTGATCGTGCGCCCGCTGCCGGTCCAGGAAGCCGTGCTGGGGGCGCTGGGGCGGCTCGGCTTCGGCCTCGTCGCCGCCGATCTGCGGCGCGGCCATATCGCCGGCGCCGGGCAGACGCTCCCCTTCCACCAGGAGATCGAGCTCACCCCCGCCCCGCGGTACATCCACGACATGAACGAAGTCGCGCTGGCCCTTCTCACCGGCCCGGACGGCATGGAGGTCGTCCTGGAGGCCGACAAGCGCGGCAGGCCCTTCTCCGGCGTGGCCTCCCGCGGCGGGCCCTTCTCCGGCGTGGCCTCCTCCGGCAAGCGCCTCCCCGGTGGCCGTGCCGCCATGGGACGTCACACCGTGAGCCATGAGGGCCTTGATCATCGCGACTGGACCGCTGAGGTCGACTCCTGGATCCAGGCGCTCATCGAGGACCGCGCCGCCCACCCGCCCCGCCCCGGGGCGATCGCCTCGGGCATCTCGGCCGGTACGGCGGCCGGGGCCGCGGGCGGCGGCATGGTCGCGGCCGGTCTCGGCGACGCGTTAGGGAACTTAGAGGGGTTAGGAGACTTAGCCGGTTTAGAAGGCTCAGGGGGCTTGAAAGACGTGAGGGACTCAGGGCACGAGGAAGCGGACCAGGGCTGAGACGCACGGAAGGGCCGCGGATCTCCCCGCGGCCCCCTGTACGCATCGGCGAACGGTTATGAACGGCGCCCCACGGCATCGGGGTCGTCCAACGTCTCCCGCGGCTCCTCCGCCACGCGATCGCCCCCGTTCTCGACCCCGGCCTCGACCCCGCCCTCGACCGCCTTCGCCGCAGCGGCCTCGCGGCGCGCCGCCAGCCGGGCCGTGACCCGCCGGGCGACGGGCTCCGTCCAGCGGGCGGTGAGCGGGCCGAGGACGACCAGGATCAGGACGTACGCCGTGGCCAGCGGGCCCAGCGAGGGTTCGATACCGGCGGTGACGGCGAGGCCCGCGATGACGATCGAGAACTCGCCCCGGGCCACCAGCGTGCCGCCGGCCCGCCAGCGGCCCCGTTCGGAGATCCCGGCCCGCCGCGCCGCCCAGTAGCCGGTGGCGATCTTCGTACTGGCGGTGAGGATGGCAAGCGTCATGGCGGGCAGCAGCACCGGGGGGATGCTGGCCGGATCCGTGTGCAGGCCGAAGAAGACGAAGAAGACGGCGGCGAACAGATCCCGCAGCGGGCTGAGCAGATGATGGGTGCCCTCGGCGACCTCGCCGGACAGGGCGATGCCCACCAGGAACGCGCCGACGGCCGCCGACACCTGAAGCTGCTGGGCGATCCCCGCCACCAGCAGCGTCAGCCCGAGCACCACCAGCAGCAGCTTCTCGGGGTCGTCGCTGGAGACGAAGCGGGAGATGTGCCGGCCGTAGCGGACGGCCAGGAACAGCACCAGACCGGCCGCACCGAGGGCGATGGCCAGGGTGACGCTGCCCGCCGCCAGGCCCGCACCGGCCAGCAGGGCGGTGACGATCGGCAGATAGACGGCCATCGCCAGGTCTTCGAGGACCAGGATGCTCAGGATCACCGGGGTCTCGCGGTTGCCGAGCCGGCCCAGATCGCCGAGGACCTTGGCGATGACACCGGAGGAGGAGATCCAGGTGACACCGGCCAGCACCACGGCGGCCACCGGTCCCCATCCCAGCAGCAGGGCCATGACGGCGCCGGGCAGTGCGTTGAGCACCGCGTCGACGAGCCCGGCCCGGTACTGGGTCTTCAGGTTGCTGACCAGATCGCTGGCGGTGTACTCCAGGCCGAGCATCAGCAGCAGCAGGATGACGCCGATCTCGGCGCCGGTCGCGACGAACTCCTCGCTCGTCCCCAGCGGCAGCAGCCCGCCCTCGCCGAAGGCCAGTCCGGCCAGCAGATACAGCGGGATCGGGGAGAACTGAAGCCGTCCGGCCAGCCGCCCCAGCAGCCCGAGGCCCAGGATGACCGCACCGAACTCGATCAGAAAGACGGCAGACGAATGCATGGGCTTACACCCGTCCGAGTATCGCCGCGGCCGACTCCACGCCCTCGCGGGTACCGATCACGATCAGCTCGTCCCCACCGGCCAGCCGGAAGTCGGGGGTCGGGGAGGGGATCGCCTCCGCCCTGCGCAGCACGGCCACGATCGAGACGCCGGTCTCGGTCCGCATCCGCGTCTCGCCCAGCACCCGCCCGTTCCAGTACGACGTGGACGACAGCTCGACCCGCTCGGCCACCAGCCCCAGCTCGGTCGTGGACAGCAGATTCGGGCTGTGATGGCTCGGCATCAGGACCCCGACCAGCGCCTCCGCTTCCCCCGCGGTCAGCCTGGTGGACAGGGCGCACTCATCGGGATCCTCCTCCCGGTACGCACTCAGCGTCCGGTCTCCGTCGCGGTGCGCGATGACCGACAGCAGCCCGTTTTCTCGTGTCGTCAGGTCGTAGCGAACCCCGATGCCGGGCAATGGCGTACTGCTCATCCGCGGAGCGCCCACAATCATCCCTCTCGTCGCTCGAGTCTCGTGCCACCCTAACGAATGGCAAAGAATTGGTAATGAGGGCCGGTGGGCGAGGGCACGATGGGACGATGCCGACCGCGTAAAGGTGGGGTGGCCATCGACAGGCGAGGAGGATGGCGCCCAGGGGAGGATGGTGCCCATGATTGAGTGGAGGCGGCTCAGCACAGGCATCAGGCCGGTTCCCGATCCGGTCGCCACGCCCGTCATCTGGGGTGGGGCCTTCCTCGGTGCGCTGGTGCTGGTGGCGACCCTGAACTTCCTCGGCGGCCACGGCCGCCCGGTGTTCGCCCTGATCGGGCTGTCGCTGCTGGCCGCCCTGCTGGGGCTGTGCGCGCGTTTCGTCGCCGCGCCCGGTACGGCGGCGCTGTGCTGGCTGTTCCTCAACGGCTTCGCCATTCCGCCCGCGGGCCGGCTCTCCTGGACGGGCGACCGCGACGCCGGCTGGCTCGCCTGCCTGCTGGCGGCGGCCGTCGCGGGCACCGCGCTCGCCCGTATCGTCAACGCCCGGGCGGGATACCGCCGTATCTCCCCGCTCGGCCGCCGGCCGGGGCCGCCGGAGTGAGCGAACGACCGGTGCATGGTCGTAGAGGCGCCAGGCGCCAGGCGACGACCGGTTCCATGGTCGTAGAGATCCCAGGGGCGTAGTGCCCGATCCCTCGCGCTACTGCGGCATCGTCAGGACCGCCACCCCGTTGACGCGGTCGGCGGCGAGGTCGTCGAGGGCGGCGTCCGCCCGGTCGAAGGGGTAGGGCGTGACCGTGGCGCTGATGCGGTCCTCGGCGGCCGCGGCAAGGAATTCGCGCCCGTCCTCGCGGGTGTTGGCGGTGACGCTGCGCATGGTGCGTTCGCGGAAGAGATGGCGGTCGTAGTCGAGGGACGGGATGTCCGAGAGGTAGATCCCGGCGATGCTCAGCGTGCCGCCGGCGTCCAGGGCCTCCAGGGCGACCGGGACCAGTTGGCCGACCGGGGCGAAGAGGATGGCGGCGTCGAGGGGCTCGGGCGGGCGGTCGTAGGAGTCGTTCGCGGAGGCGGCACCGAGTTCCAGGGCGAGGGTCTGGGCGGCGGGTGAGCGGGTCAGGACGTGGACGACGGCGCCCTGGTCGATGGCCACCTGGGCGGTGAGGTGGGCGGAGCCGCCGAAGCCGTAGATGCCGAGCCGGCCGCCCGGCGGCAGGTCGGCCCGGCGCAGGGCGCGGTAGCCGATGATGCCGGCGCACAGCAGCGGGGCGAGCTCCTCGTCGGTGTATCCGGAGGGCAGCTCATAGGCGTAGGCCGCCGGTACGGTGACGTACTCGGCGTAGCCGCCGTCCGCGTCCCAGCCGGTGTACTCCGAGGACGGGCACAGGTTCTCCTGGCCCCGGAGGCAGTAGCGGCAGTGGCCGCAGGTGCGCCGCAGCCAGGGGACGCCGAGCCGGACTCCGGGGCCGGGGCCGTGCGCCCGCGAGCCCGCCGCGACGACCTCGCCGACGGCCTCGTGGCCGGGGACGACGGGGCTGCGGTGCGGGGGCAGATCGCCGTCGCGGACGTGCAGATCGGTGCGGCACACCCCGCAGGCCCGGACCCGGATCAGCAGTTCGTCCTCCGCCGGTCGTGGCACCGGCAGCTCCACCTGCTCGATCCGGCCCGGGGCGGGGACCACCCATGCCCGCATGGTCGCCGGGAGGTCGGCGTTCGCGTCCGTCGTCACACCGTCAACGTAACGCCGTGGGGCCCGTCGCGACCGTAAGGCACGCGTTCAGGCCATGCGGCGCCAAAAGGGAAGAGATACGGCCGGAAACTGCCAACCGAGTGCGGGTGCGGTCAGGCCGAGGTGCCGTCCATCGCGGTGATCAGGCTCTTGGGCCGCATATCGGTCCAGTGCTCGTTGACGTAGTCCAGGCACGCCTGGCGGTCGTCCTCGCCGTGGGCGACCGTCCAGCCCGCGGGGACCTCGGCGAAGGCCGGCCACAGGGAGTGCTGCCCCTCCTCGTTGACGAGCACCAAATAGCGGCCGTCGGGGTTCTCGAAGGGGTTGCTCATCGCTGTTCTCCTCGCTGGCGATCGGCGTCGACAGGCTTGACGGTACCGGCCGGAGCGGGCACCCGCCGAGGGGCTCCCGAGGGCCCTGGGAAAAAGCCTGGGATACGGAAATGGCACCTTCCTGACGGAATTCGGTGTTCCGGTGTGTCCCTCGCCTACGGTCCGCGGCATGGTCGCGTCCGCCACAACCGAGTCCAGAGGCTCCATGGCCATGGAGCTCACCACCGGCGACCCCGCGCTCACGACCCGTCTGGAACGCGGGATGGACGCCTCGGAGGAGCAGTTGCGCGCTCTCGCCACCGAGGCCCGGGACCCTTGGGTCGCGGAAGTCGCCGGACATCTCTTCGGCAACGGCGGAAAGCGGCTGCGCCCGCTTCTGGCGCTGGTCGGCGCCGAGTTCGGCGACCGCGATCCCTCCGCCGCCGTGCGGGCCGCCACCCTGGCCGAGCTGGTGCATGTCGCCTCGCTCTACCACGACGACGTCATGGACCAGGCCCGCACCCGGCGCGGGGTTCCCAGCGTCAACGCCCGCTGGGGCAACACCACCGCCGTACTCGCGGGCAATTGGCTGCTGTCGAAGGCCGCCCAGCTCGCCGCGGAACTCGGCCCGGAAGCCATCCGGTTGCAGTCCAAGGTCACCAATCGGCTGATCATGGGCCAGATACGGGAACTCGTCGGCCCCTCGGACGACGACGATCCGCTCTCCCACTACTTCACCGTGGTGGCCGGGAAGTCGGCCTCGCTCATCGCCATGGCGCTGCAGCTCGGGGCGGTCCGGACGGGCGCCCCGGAGCCTGCCGTCCAGGCGCTCGCCGAATACGGAGAACATCTGGGAATCGCCTTCCAGATATCCGACGACATCCTCGACATCACCTCCACCTCCGAGGTCTCCGGCAAGGAACAGGGCAAGGATCTCGCGATCGGCGTGGCCAGCCTCCCGGTGCTGCTGGCACTGGCCGACGAGCGGCCGGAGGCGGGTGAGTTGCGCACCCTGCTGACCGCCGCCGCCGCGGGCCCGGAGGGCGCCGGGCTGCCGAGGGCCGTCGCGCTGCTGCACCGCTGCGGGGCGCTGGCGGAGGCGCGGACGGTGATGCACGCCCGGCTGCTGCGCGCCAGGACCGCGGTGAACGGACTGCCGGACGGGCCGGCGACGCGGGTTCTGCACGCGCTGTGCGACTTCGTCGCGCGCCGGGATCACTGACCGGCTCCCGTACCGTCCTCGTACGTCCGCGTCGTCCTCCCAGGGCCGTTTCCACCGTCCTCCCAGGGCCGTTTCCACCGTCCTCCCCAGTCGGCCGGTGTCGCCGTCACGACGTAGCCTGATCCCTATGGGCAGCTCACGGTCGGATGTGGTGGACGAGCCCATCGACCCCGACACCGGCCCGGCCCCGCCCGCCCGGCATCATCCCTGGCGGGGGCAGGGCCCCGTGGTGGGCGTGGTGGCGGTGGGCGGCGCGCTCGGGGCGACGGCACGCTACGGGGCGTCGCTGCTGTGGCCGACCCCGTCCGGCGCCTTCCCCTGGACGACCCTGCTGGTCAACGCCGTCGGCTGCGCGGTCATCGGCGTCTTCCTGGTGCTGATCATTGAGATGTGGACGGCCCACCGGCTGGTACGGCCCTTCTTCGGCACCGGTGTGCTCGGCGGCTTCACCACCTTCTCGACGTATGCCGTGGACTTCACCCGGCTGGTCCAGGACGGCCGTTTCGCCGTCGCCTTCGCCTATCTGGCGGGGACGCTCGTGGTGGCGATGGCGGCCATATGGGCGGCCGTGGCAGCGACCCGGCGCGTGCTGGGCGCGTACGGCGGCGGGCCCGGCGGGAGGGCGGCCCGGTGACCGGCGAGCCCGCGCTGCGGCTGACCGTCTTCATCGGCGAGAACGACACCTGGCATCGCAGACCGCTGTCCGCCGAGATCGTGCACCGCGCGCATCGTGCGGGGCTCGCGGGTGCGAGCGTGTTCCGCGGCATCGAGGGGTACGGCTCCTCGTCCCTGATCCACACCTCGCGGCTGCTGTCGCTCGGCGAGGATTTGCCCATGGCCATCGTGATGATCGATACGGCGGAGCGGGTGCGGTCCTTCCTGCCCGAGCTGGAGGAGATCGTGGGTGACGGCCTCGTGGTGGTCGATCCGGTCGAGATCGTGCACCCACGGGGCCGAGCCCGGTGAACTGGCTGCTGGTGATCGCGGGCGGGATGGTCGGTGCCCCGCTGCGCTATCTGACCGACCGCGCGGTGCAGGAACGGCACGACTCGGTGTTCCCCTGGGGCACGTTCATGGTCAATGTGGTGGGCTGTCTGGTGCTGGGCCTGCTGACCGGCGCGGCGACGGAGGGGGCGGCGTCCCAGCGGGCGCAACTGCTGCTGGGCACGGGGCTGTGCGGGGCGCTGACGACGTACTCGACGTTCACGTACGAGACCCTGCGGCTGACCGAGGAGGGCGCCCGGCTCTTCGCCGTGGCGAATGTCGTGCTGAGCCTGGCGGCCGGGGTGGGCGCCGCCTTCGCGGGTGCGGCGCTGGCCCACGCGATCTGGGGCTGACGGCACGACCCCCGCGGCGGCCTTACGGTCGCCCCGCCCCATGGCACACGGCTCGCAGCAGCCTTACGGTTCGCACCGGCGTTACCGTCCGCACCCCCGCACCCCCGCACCCCCGCACCCCCGCACCCCCGCACCCCCGCACCGACACAGCTACGGCAGCAGTCGCGTCGTGTTCGGCGGCAGGCCGAACTCCCCCGCGGCCGCCGTCCGCAGATGCTCCAGCATCACCCGGCGCAGCTCCCGCGCGGCCCGGGGCGGCGCGACGTCCTTACGGTGGGCGACGGCGATGGTGCGCTGCATATCGTGGCCCGCGAACGGCGTGATCCGCAGCCCGGACCGGGCCGCCACCATCCCCGGCAGTACGGCGATGCCGAGCCCGGCCCGTACGAAGCCCAGCACCGCGTCCATCTCGCCGCCCTCGACCGTGAAGGACGGCTCGAACCCGGCCGCCCGGCAGACCGCCGTGGTGAATTCGCGCAGGTCGTAGCCGCGCCGGAACATCACCATCGGCCGGTCCCGCAGATCCTCCACCAGGATCCGCCGACGCCGGGTGGGGGGTGGGGACGCGGGCGAGGAGGCCACCACCAGCTCCTCCCGCAACAGCTCGGTGGCGGCGAGGGCGGAGGCCTGTCCGGGCAGCGGGGTGATGATCAGCGCGAGGTCCAGCTCGCCCGCGGAGAGCGTGCGGACCAGGTCCTGGGAACCGCCCTCGTCCACGATCAGCTCGATGCCCGGGAACTCGTCATGGAAGCGGCGCAGCACATCCGGGACGAAGCTGGCGCACAGGCTCGGCGTGGCCCCCAGCCGCACCCGGCCGCGGCGCAACTGCGCGACCTCCTGGACCTCGCGGTGCGCGGTCTCGGCGTCGGCGAGGATCTGGCGGGCCAGCGGGAGCAGTGCCTCTCCGGCGTCGGTGAGCGCGATATTGCCGCGCGCCCGGTGGAAGAGATCGGCCCCCAGCTCCCGCTCCAGGGCGCGGATCTGCTGGGACAGCGAGGG
Organism: Streptomyces violaceusniger Tu 4113; assembly: GCF_000147815.2. Classification (NCBI taxonomy): domain Bacteria; kingdom Bacillati; phylum Actinomycetota; class Actinomycetes; order Kitasatosporales; family Streptomycetaceae; genus Streptomyces; species Streptomyces violaceusniger. Next base: position 9,068,048 of record NC_015957.1, read on the forward strand.
CTGGGCGACATGCAGAAGCTCCGCGGCGCGGGTGAAGTGCCGGGTCTCCGCGACGGTGGCGAAATAACGCAGCTGATGCAACTGCACACCACGATGATAGGCACCGGCCATGGACGGGCTATGGACGCGTGACCACAGCGTGCCCAGGACATATGGGCCAGGCCACGTAGCCGTCCCCGGGGAACCAGGACAAGGCAGCAGGGCGCCACCCGGCGACCGGCCTCGGGGTGAGCGGCCGTCGCCGGGTGACGACGCGCGCCCTACTGGTGGGCGGCCAGCGCCCGCGTGCCCGGGCTACAGGATTCGAGCAGCGGGGTGAGCTCCGCCTCGGGCAGCTTCCGCGCCGCGCCGGGCCGGCCGCCGTCGAGGTGGGCGATGGACGCGTCCAGCCAGGTGCGGTGCGCTTCCACCCCGATGAACTCGGCGAGCCGGATCAGTTCCTTCTCCGGCTCCTCCAGCAGGGTCTCGTACGACAGCGCGGTGCGCTGCTCCGCCGGGACGTCGTCCAGCTTCCGCAGACCGTCGACGATGGTCTCGGACCACAGAGTGCCGAACGCGCTGAGCGGGATGGGACGCTCCATCACCAGTGCCGGGTCGTAGCGGTCACTCAGCAGCGGCGCCAGGTCGGGTGGGAGCTGGGCCGCGTGCTGCGGCGTCAGGTGCTGCGGGGTCTCCAGACCGAGGTGCATGGCCATCTCCCACAGCATCGGGATCATCCGGAAGCTGAAGTGGCGGCTCATGGAGACGGCACAGTCGGGGCCCTCGCGGTAGAGGTGCACGAAGCGCGCCTCGGGGAAGGCGCGGTGCATCTCCGGCACGCGGCCGATGGACAGGCCGGTCCGCTCGACGACGGCACCGGGGTTGCCGAACCGTGCGCCGAGGGAAGCGAAAAGGGCCGTCCAGTGATCTGCCGGACGGCGGGTGGGCCAGGAGGTGACCTCGGACTCCAACTCGTCGAAGAGCGCGTCGGGATCGTCGGTCAGATGGGGCAGCACCATGACGCTGATGGCCGGAATACCGGTGGTCTCCGCGTCGAACCGCCGCTTGGGCAGCTTGTGGTAGAGGAACTCGGGCGGAGTGGCGCCATTTCTGATCATGCTATTGGTGATCACATTGGGCCGGGACAGATATCCCCAGAACTCCGGGCCGCTCAGCGGAGCCTCGTCCAGCATCTCCGCATCGGGAATGCTGGCGAACAATTCATTGATGCTGAGAACATCCGGATGAATATTGATGACCTGAGACAGAGCCGTCGAACCGCACCGGCCGGTGCCGACGACAAATGTCAACTTCTGGTTGACCACGCGCACTTCCTCCCGTTTTCTCGGACAACTAGCTGTTCCCCTAGTAGCCGTTCCCATAGTGGCCCATGACACACCACAGCCCATTCGGCGGCCGCGGCGATGCTAATGGACGCCTGGGGCGACGATGGCTACGACCATGGAACAGGGGAAACACACACAACGGGATGCGAGGGGACGAACTCAAGGTTCGCTGGTTTCCGACACTTTTGCGCAACTTTCACATCCGACAGGGGTGTTACCTCTGGCAACCCCCAGCCACCAGCGGCGAACCGCGATGTGAGAGTCGACGTGCGGCTTCACAACTCGGTTACGGGGGCGAAACCATAATCGAACAGTTTCTCCCGTGACGAGACGGTCATCTTTTCCTACCAACAGCACTGCTAGAGTGCGCATCCGCCCCATACCCCTGATCCTGGGCTGGCATGCCCAACCCGGCCGGGAGGGGCGGAAGAAGACGCGACATGACACAGAGCAGCCATACCGCCGCACAGGGTGTCAACAACGGAAGGGACCTGGGGCACAACAGCGGCGCGGTATTTTCGACTCGGGGGACGATGCATTACCAGGTGCGCCATGCACGGTGATTCGCTTTCAAGACCCCTGCGCATACGTTAAATCGGGGAAGGTGTTTCGTACGTGTTGGTGGAGCGCGATCAGGAGATAGCCCGGCTCAATCGGCTCCTCTTCGAGGGCGCCCGCGAGGGAAGCCGGCTCGCCGTGATCAGCGGCGCCGTTACGTCGGGAAAGACCGCACTGCTGCACACCATGGCGGACACGGCGGGTGGACGCGGCGTCCGGGTGCTGCCCGCGGTCGCCTCCGCCTCGGAGCAGAAGTTCCCGTATGCCGTGCTCGAGCAGCTCTACCAGGGCATGCCGGCCCATCTGCAGCCCTCCCGGCCGCGGCCGGGCCTCGAAGCGCTCCGGAACCCGCACGGCCCCATCGAGGCCGAACTCCCGCTGCTCCAGGACTTCCACCGCACGCTCGACGAGCTGACCGGGGACGCCCCCCTGCTGATCGCCATCGACGACGTCCAGTTCGCCGACCTTGCGTCGCTGCGCTGCCTGGCGTACGGCATCCGCCGCTGCCGCTCGGAGGCGCTGTCCGTCGTGGTCAGCCGCGGGTCGCTGACCGGCCCCGCCGCCACGGCCCTGGACGAGCTGCTGCACGAGCCGAAGGTGTGCCATGTCCGGCTCGCCCCGCTCACCGTCGCGGGCGTCTCCACGCTGCTGACCCAGGAGTTGGGCACCGCGGAGGCCGGGCGCCACGCCGCCGCGTACCACGAGATGACCGGCGGCAATCTGCTGCTGCTGCGCGGTCTCCTGGACGACAGGTTCTCCCGCCTCACCCGCGGCCCCCTCGACCCCGCGCCCGGAACGGACGCCCCGGTGGCCGGGGAGCTGTTCCGGCAGGCGGCGCTGTCCTGCGTGTACCGCGGCGGCCCGGCCCATCGCCGGGTGGCCCACGGGGTCGCGCTGCTGGGTGACGCCACGTCCGTTCCCCTGCTGAGCGGGCTGATCGAGGTCGAGGAGCGGCTGGTCCGGCAGTCCGTCGGGCTGCTCACCGAGGTGGGCATCCTGCACGGCGGGCGGTTCCGCAGCGACGCGGTGCGCACCGTGCTGCTGGACGATCTGGAGCTGCACGAGCTCGGCCCGCTGCACCTGCGCGCCGCCCGGCTGCTGTACGAGGAGGGCGCCGACCCCGTCGACGTGGCCCGCCATCTGCTCAGCCACGAGGTGCCCGGGCCGGTCGAGGAGTGGATCTCGCAGGCACTGTGCGACGCGGCCGTGCACGCCATCGCCGCGGACCGCAGGGAACTCGCCATGAACTGCCTGCAGATGGCCGACCGGTACAGCACCGACGAGCGCGAGGCGCTGCAGCTCCAGGCCACGATGGTGCAGGCCATGTGGCCGTTCAACCCGCTGTCCCAGATGCGGCGGCTGCAGGCGCTGGCCGGTCCGGCCGGCAGCGGGCTGCTGCCCGCGCCGCAGACCATCCCGGTCATCATCGGGCTGCTGGGGCTGGGGCGGATGGGCGAGGCGGCCGCCGCGCTGGAGCAGGTCAGCCGGGCCGCCGCCGAGCACCCGGGCACCGATCTCGACACCGCGCTGCGCGCCATCCGGCTCGCGCTGTCCTCCACCTACCCCGACCACCCCGAACTGCGGCCCTTCCTGGACCAGGAGGAGTGCGACGGCCCCTGGGACATCGGCCCGCTGTCGCCTGGCCAGTCCCCGGAGTCGCCCCAGCTCACCGCGTTCCGGGCGCTGCGGACCGTGCTGAGCCGCGGTGTCGACGAGCGCGCCGTGCGGGCCGCCGAGCGGGTGCTGGAGACCGTCCGGCTCTCCGACCGGACGATGCTGACGGTGCACGCCGCGCTGCAGACGCTGGTGTACGCGGACCGCCACGCCACCGCCACCAGTTGGTGCGACCGGCTGATCGAGGAGACCTCGGAGCGCGGCGCCAAGGCGCTGCTGGCCTACTTCTGTGTGCTGCGGGCCCAGATCTCGCTGCGCGTCGGACGGTTGCGGGACACGGTCCGGTACGCGGAGCGGGCACTGGAGGAGCTTCCGGCGCGCGGCTGGGGGGTCACCGTCGGCATGCCGCTCGGGATGCTGATCAACGCGCACACCGCCATGGGCAACCACGACGCGGCGGCCGAACTGCTCGCCCGCCCGGTGCCGGAGGAGATGTACCGGAACCGCTTCGGGCTGCACTACCTCTACGCACGGGCCCGGCATCAACTGGCCACCGGCCGGCAGCACGCGGCCCTCACCGACTTCCGTGCCTGCGGCGAGAAGATGGCCGCCTGGGGCCTGGACTCGCCCGCCACCCTGACCTGGCGGCTCGGCGCCGCCGAGACCTGGCTGACCCTGGGCGGCCAGGAGCGGGCGGCGCGGCTGGCGGAGGAGCAGTTGGAGCTGGCCGGGGAGTCCTCGTCCCGCACCCGGGGCGCCGCGCTGCGGGTCCTGGCCGCCACCCGGCCGCCGAACGAGCGGATCGCGCTGCTGCAGCAGGCGGTGGGGGTGCTTCAGGCGAGCGGCGGCTGGTACGAGATGGCGCGGGCGCTGGCGGATCTGGCGGAGGCGCACAAGCTGCTCGGCGATCTGGACACCAGCCGGCTGATGACCCGCCGGGCCCTGCGGCTCGCGGATAGCTGCGGCGCCGAGGAGTTGTCCCGTTCGCTGCAGCGCACTCCGGCCCGTTCGGCCCTGTCGGAAGCGACCCGAACCGGAGAGGATACGGCCGCCTTTTCCGAACTCTCCGATGCCGAGAGCCGGGTCGCAGCACTAGCAGCTTCCGGCTACACCAACCGGGAGATCGCCGCTAAGCTCTACATCACGATCTCCACGGTGGAACAACACTTGACCCGCGTCTACCGGAAGATCAACATCAGCCAGCGCCGAGAACTGCCCGCGAGCCTGGATTTCGATGTCGCTTACACCGCCTGATATCCCCGCGATGCCACTCGGCCCCAAGAGGTTGATGCCATGACGTGCGCTACCGCGTCCGCCACGACCATGCTCGTGCCGGATTTCCCCTATTCCTATGACAGGTGGCTGTCCCATCCAGCCGGTTTGGGCTCCCTGCCTGCTGCGATGCACGGGACCGAAGTCGCCGTCATCGGCGGCGGCATGTCCGGACTGACCGCGGCCCATGAGCTTCTACGACTAGGGCTTTCCCCAGTTCTTTATGAAGCGGAGCAACTGGGCGGCCGGATGCGGTCCACGCCCTTCCCCGGGAATCCGGAATACAAGGCGGAGATGGGCGCGATGCGCTTTCCGGTCTCCGCCCGGTCGCTGTTCCATTACATCGATCTGCTGGGCCTGTCCACTCATCCTTTCCCTAATCCTTTGGCACCGGCCACCGCGAGCACGCTGATCGACCTGAACGGCGGCCAGGACCGGGCGCGCACCGCCGACGAGCTTCCGGGGGTCTACCAGGAGGTCGCCGACGCGTGGGACAAGGCGCTCCAGGAGCGCGCCGACCTGGCCACGCTGCGGGACGCCATCCAGCGGCGGGACGCCACCACGCTGAAGACCATATGGAACGCGCTGGTCAAGGAGTTCGACGACCAGTCCTTCTACGGCTTCCTCGCCACCTCTTCCGCCTTCCAGTCGTTCCGCCACCGGGAGATCTTCGGCCAGGTGGGCTTCGGCACCGGCGGCTGGGACACCGACTTCCCCAACTCGGTGCTGGAGATCCTGCGCGTCGTGGTCACCGAGGCCGACGACAACCAGGTGGGCATAGTCGGCGGCTCCTCCCAGGTGCCGAACGGGCTGTGGGAGCACCAGCCCGAGACGCTCGCCCACTGGCCGCGAGGCACCTCGCTGGCCTCGCTGCACGGCGGCCGGCCCCGCCCCGCGGTCACCCGGCTGCGGCGGACCGCCGACGGCGTCCGGGTGACGGACGAGAGCGGCGAGGAGCGCGAGTTCCCCGCGGTGGTCTACAGCCCGCATGTGTGGACGCTGCTGAACCGGGTCGACTGCGATCCGTCGCTGCTGTCCACTCCGCTGTGGACGGCGGTGGAGCGCACCCACTACATGGGCGCGTCCAAGCTGTTCGTCCTGGTCGACCGGCCGTTCTGGCGGGACGCCGACCCGGCGACCGGCCACGACGTGATGAGCATGACGCTCACCGACCGGATGCCGCGCGGGGTCTATCTGTTCGACGACGGGCCCGACCGGCCCGGGGTCATGTGCCTGTCGTACACCTGGAACGACGACTCGCTGAAGGTCGCCACGCTCTCGGCCGAGGAGCGGCTGGAGACGCTGCTGACCAAGCTGGCCGCGATCTATCCGGATGTGGACATCCGGTCGCACATCATCGCGGGGCCGCTCACCGTCACCTGGGAGACCGAGCCCCGTTTCATGGGGGCCTTCAAGAACAATCTGCCCGGCCACTACCGCTATCAGCGGCGGCTGTTCACCCAGTTCATGCAGGACGGGATGGATCCGGCGCAGCAGGGCTTCTTCCTGTGCGGGGACGATGTCTCCTGGACGGCCGGGTTCGCCGAGGGAGCGGTGACCACGGCGCTGAACGCGGTGTGGGGGGTGCTCCACCACCTCGGCGGCACCACGCATCCGGACAATCCGGGCCCCGGTGATCTCTTCGACACCTTCGCGCCGCTGGAGCTTCCGTACGACTGACGGCCACGGCCGTACGCATACAGCACACAAGGGGAGCCGACGCGCGCCGTCGGCTCCCCCTGTCATGTCTCAGCCCTGGGCGATCTGCTCGAGCCGGCGCTTGTCCGGCTTGCCGTTGCGGTTGAGCGGGAAGCTCTCCAGCACCTCGACCCGGTTGGGCTGTTCGTAGAGCGGGAGCACCTGGCACAGCCGCTCCCGCCAGTGCTTGGCGTCCCGCAGCTCGTCGTCCTCCACGAAGAAGACCAACTGGGTGTCGCCGGCCCGGCGCTCGTCGGGGAGCGGCACGATCCGGGTGGAGATCTCGGCGAGGGCGGCCTTCCGCTCGATCAGCTCGGGGTGGAGCGTGTAGCCGGAGCGGTGCACCGCGAACTTCCGCCCGAGGACGAAGAGGTTGTCGTCGGCGTCGAGGTAACCGAGGTCGCCGGTGGTCTGCCAGCCGGTGGGCACGGCGTCGATGGTGCCGTCCTCGGCGAGATGGCCCTCGAGCGCGTCCGGGGTGTCGACCTCGATCTCGCCGGCCTCGCCGGGGGCGGCCGGGTGGCCGTCCTCGTCGATGACGCGCAGCTTGATGCCCTCCATGGCCCGGCCGCAGGAGACCGGGTTCTCCAGGGTGGCGAAGGCTATGTTGCCCAGCTCGGTGCTGCCGTAGCTGTCCAGCAACGGCAGGCCGAACTCGGCCACATAGCGCTCGGAGAGCGCGCCGTCGAGCGGCGCGGCGCCCGAGCAGAACATCCGGACGCCTTCCAACTGCGCCCGCAGCGACGGCTTCCGGCCGACCAGGTTGAGCATGGTGCGGTAGCTCGACGGAGTGGCGTCGATCACCGTGGCGCCGGTCCGTCCGGCCATCTGCACGGCCCGGTCCAGGCGCTTGTACGGGGCGATCACCAGCGAGCAGCGGGTGAGCCAGGCGATGAGCACCATGGACAGCCCGTACTGGTGGGCGAAGGGCAGCAGCGGCAGCAGCACGTCGTCCGGCCGGTGCCCGACCTGGGCGGCGTTGCGCTCCAGGTTGGTGAGGAACTTACGGCCGGACTTGACGGCGCCCTTGGGCTCGCCGGTGGAGCCGGAGGTCCACATGATCAGGCCGTCGCGGCGGTCGGCCCAGGCGTCGAAGGACAGCTCCCGGGGGTTAAGCGGGCGCCCGGCGGCCGGGGCGATCAGTTCGTAGAGGTTCACCGTACGGATGTCGGCGTGGATCGGGGCGTCGTCGTCCACGAAGGCGATCGTGGCGCCGGTGCGCTGGGCGATCCGCCGGGTCTCGTCCGGGTGCTCCTGCTGGTCGATCAGCACGATGGAGGCTCCCACGTGCATGAGCGCGAACAGCACACTCACATAGGCGGCGGAGTTGCCCGCCTTGAAGATGACGCGGTCGCCGTGGGTCACCCCGTGCTCGCGGATCACATCGGCGACGCGCAGCGCGTCCAGCTCGAAGTCGGCCAGGGTCTGCACCGAGTCGAGCGCGTAGATCTTCGCGGTCATCGAACGTACTCTTTTCCTTTTCGCTCAGGGGTTCGCTCAGGAGATACGGGCAGCCCTGGGCGGGTCCCCCCTAGGCTCCCTGGTCTTCGAAGCCGGTCTCCCACTCGGCGTCGACGGGGACATACGAGAGCAACTGGTCGTGCACCAGGTTGACGACCTCTCTCCGGCTCGAGTCGAGGTAGTAACGGGCGCCGGGAAACACCTCGAGGTCGAATCGTCCGCTCGTACGCCGCCGCCAGGCCCGTACGCCGCGCAGCGGGGTCTTGGGGTCGCCCTCACCGGCGAGGGCGACGATCCGGCAGCCGAGCTCCGGGGGCCCCAGGGACATGCCCCAGTGCGCGGTGCGGCCGGATACGAACAGGGTCAGCAGCGCGGTCCCGGTCTCCCGTTCCAGGCGCTCGGCGACGCGGTAGGCGAGGTCGGCGCCGGCCCGGTGGCCGAAGAAGGCCAGCGGGCGGTCCATCCACTCCCCCAGCGCACCGAAGATCCGGTCCGCGAGGTCGGCCGAATCGGTCAGCCGCTCGTCGTCGTCGACGCCCACGTACAGGGGGTACTGGATCGCCAACACCTCGACGGTGGGCAGCAGAAGCTCGGACAGCGAGAGGTAGTACGCGGTGGAGTGGGCGGATTCCGGGAAACAGATCAGCCGGAAACTACTCGGAGTTTCCGTTTGCAATATCCGAATAAGGCCCACATCATCGGGCTTGATCTGGCTCAAGGAGTACATCCCCGCGATTGCACTGAGGGGCCGGGCACGAGTGCGATGGTGGGGCGCGTCGACCACGCTCGTCCGAGATGCTGACTCCGTGAGGCTATGAGCCCTTCTCCTGACCCACAACCCCTAGTAACCGCTATTCGAGGTACGCGCTATATGCGGGTACCGCGCCATCCCGGCGTGGCCCGGGACACAGCGGGACACAGCAGGCGCCCCCTAAGGCCCCCTCACCCGTGCCACCACCCCCTAATCTGCAGGCAGTTAGGGGTCAGGAGTCAAGCCGTCGTGTTAAACAAGAGGAAAGTAATGTTCTCCTCAAGCCAATTAAATCGGTGCGACGACAGCGATGAACACAACACGTCCTATTGACTTCGCCGTCGTTGTCGACGGCTTGGTCAAGAAGTATCCCGGCCGGCCCACCCCGGCTGTCGACAATCTCAGCTTCACCGTCAGGCACGGTGAGGTCTTCGGCTTCCTCGGACCCAACGGAGCGGGCAAGACCACCACCATCGGCATCCTGACCACCCGTGTCGCCCCCACCGGTGGGCGTGCCTTCGTGCAGGGCGTCGATGTGGTGCGCAGGCCGGCGGTGGCCCGGCAGTCCTTCGCCATCGTGCCGCAGCGCAACAACCTGGACCGGTCACTGACGATCCGTCAGAACCTGACCTTCCACGCCGGCTACCACGGTCTCCCCCGCTCGGAGCGGAACCGCCTGGCGGACGAGAGCCTGGAGTGGGTCGGCCTCGGCGACCACGCCAAGGCCCGGGCGGACCAGGTCTCCGGTGGTCAGGCACAGCGCGTGATGATCGCGCGGGCGCTGATGCACCGCCCCCGAGTGCTGTTCCTGGACGAGCCGGCCACCGGCCTCGACCCGCAGTCACAGATCTTCGTACGCGACCGGGTCGCCGAACTGAAGACCCGTGGCGTCACGGTGGTGATCACCACCCACGACATGGAGGAAGCCTCCAAGCTGTGTGACCGGATCGGCATCGTCGACCACGGCAAGCTGCTCGCCCTGGACACCCCCGAGGCACTGACCAGCCGGATGAGCAACACCGCGCTGACCGTCTCGGTGCGCCCGCCGCACAGCGGGATGAACGGCGTGGTCCACATGGTGCAGGGCCTCGGGGTCGCCGAGCGGGTCGAGGTGCTCGGCGCCGAGGACGAGATGGGCGGGGCCGGGGCGATCGACGACGGCACCTTCCGGATGAAGGTCTACAGCAACGCGTCGTCCTCCGTACTTCTGCCCACGGTCATCAAGGCCCTGACCGACACCGGTTGCGAAATCAAGGACCTGAATGTGAGCAAGGCGAGCCTGGAAGACGTCTTTGTCGACCTGACGGGGAAGGAGATGCGATGAGCTCCTCCTCTCGACCCACGTCCTCGACGGACGGGACCACGGGTGGCAAGGCCGCGGAGGAGAAGCCCGCGGCCGGCGCCGGGGCACCCACGCACCAGGGCGGCGCCGCCAGGGGCGGTGAGCACCGGCCCGCCGACCCCAGGACCCCCGCTGCCAGGCCGGAGGGGAACGGCACCACCGACCCGCGGAACCCCGAGCCCAAGTCCCCCGAGCCCAAGTCCCCCGAGGACGACGGCTTCGAGGACACCCGGACCGTGCTCGTCCGGTCCAAGCCGTCGGCCCCGCATCCGGGCGCCGAGGTGCAGAAGGCCACCCCGAACGCGCCGGTCAAGCACGAGGGCAAGGCGCCGGATGTCCGGCAGCCCGACCCCCGGCAGCAGCAGAACCGGCCGCAGGAGCACCGGCACCACGGGGCGGGCGCGGGCACCACCCACGGCGACATCGGGGACACCCTGACGCTCGTCATCAAGCCCATTCCGGCCCCGTCGGCGTCCCAGGCCGCGCAGGACGCGAAGGCGGCGCTGAACGCCATCATCGCTGCGGCCGACGCCCGTTCGCCGCTCGTGGAGCCCGAGCCGGAGCCCGCCGAGCTCGAGCTCGAGCTGCCCGACTCCAAGTCCCGCGGCGGGCGCCACCGGCGCCGCGCCAACCGGTGGCGGACGTTCTTCTTCATACTGTGGCGGGACATCTTCGTCACCGGCCGCGAGATGGGCCCCTTCCTGGGCCAGGTCATCGTGGAACCGTTCTTCATGCTGTTCGTCTTCGGCAAGGTGCTCGGCGAGATCGGCTTCACCCAGCCCGGCTTCCAGCAGGTGCTGCTGCCCGGTGTGGTGGCGCTCAACAGCTTCCTGGTCGCCCTGCAGAACACCGCGCTGCCCCTGGCTATCGACTTCTCCTGGACCAAGGAGATCGAGGACCGATTGCTCGCACCCATCCCGGTCTCCCTGGTGGCGGTGGAGAAGGCGATCTTCGGCGCGATGCGCGGTCTGATCGGCTCCCTGATCATGATCCCGATCGGTCTGGCACTGCTGGACGACGTCTCCTGGCCGCTGGAGAAGATGCCGGTGACGCTGGGCATCCTGAGCCTGGGCGGACTGGTCGGCGGCTGCGTCGGCCTCACCCTGGGCACCCTGGCGCCCGCGCGTCATATCTCCATCGTCTTCGCCATGACGCTCACCCCGATCATGTTCACCGGGGCCACGCAGTTCCCGTGGCGGAGCCTGGAGACCGTCCGCTGGTTCCAGATCCTGTGCAGCTTCAACCCGCTGACCTATGTCACCGAGGCGATGCGCGGACTGCTGCTGGCCCCAGGACCCAAGACACCGGAGTCGATTCCGCTGTGGATCTGCTTCTCCGCCATCGGAGCGGCGATCCTGATCTTCGGCTTCATCGGCATCCGGGGCTTCAACCGCCGGGCGCAGGACTGAGCGACGGCAGGATCGAGAGTAAGGCACCACACCATGACGGCATCCGAGCAGACGAAGACGGCCATCGTGTTCCCCGGTATGGGGCCCTCCGGCTTCTCCGAGGTGGGCAGGTTCCTGACGCTCGACCCGTTCGCCCGCAAGCGGCTCGCCGAGGCCGACGAGGCGCTGGGCTACTCGGTCTTCGACCGGCTCCGCGACTCCGAGGACGACTACTCAGAGGCCACCCAGATCGCCTTCCTGGTGAACTCGATGGCCTCGGCGGACCGCGCGGAGCAGGAGCACGGACTGGTCCCGGACCTGTGCGTGGGCCCCAGCTTCGGGCAGAAGGCGGCCGCGGCGTACGGCAGTTCGCTGCCGTTCCCCGAGGTGGTGCGGCTCACCGCTGAGCTGGCCCGCTGTGAGCACGCGTACTTCGCCGAGGAGCACCAGGACGCGGTCACCCACACCTTCGTGCGCACTCCGCAGGAGAAGCTGACGGAGATTCTCACCGAGCTCGGCGAGCGCGGTGAGTGGTACGACTACTCCGGCTATCTCGACGACGGCTTCTTCATGGTCTCGCTGCGCGAGAAGGAGCTCGAGGGGTTCAAGAAGGCGATCAGCCAGGCCGGCGGCTACTCCATGTACACCATGGTCCCGGCGGTGCACGCGCCCGCGTTCGCGGAGCTGCGGCGCCGGGCCGCCGAGGAGATCCTGCCGAAGTACGACATCCTCGATCCCAAGCTGCCCGTGGTCACCGACCAGGACGGCACCATCGTGACCTCGGCCGACGCGCTGCGCACGATGCTTCTGGACACCTTCGACCTGCCGATCCACTGGCCGAAGGTGGTGGACACGCTCAAGGGCGCCGGGGTGTCGAAGATGTACATCACCGGGCCGGACAACCTCTTCCACCGGCTGGACCGCACCAAGTCCAACTTCGAGGTGGTGACGGTGGGTCCGGGCAAGCGCTCGCGGCCCACGCGTAAGCGCTGATGACGGCGTAACACGCAGCGCGGCGATGCTCCGCCCAACGCCCCGTGACTCAACCGAGTCCACGGGGCGTTGGCGTGATCGGGATGTCCGAGGTGCGCCGTTCGCCCCCGCACCTCAGGGGTGGTTGCCGGTTTCCCGGAAGATGGCGAGCGCCTTCGTTCGGGCGTCGATGGCCTTCTTGAATCGCCGCCTCGCCAGCAGAGCGTTGCTGAGGTTGTGCAAGGCCAGACCCTCACGGTGGCGGTCGCCGGTTTCCCGGAAGATGGCGAGCGCCTTCGTCTGGACGTCGACGGCTTCCTTGAATCGCCCCGCCTTCGACAGAGTGGCGCCGAGGTTGTGCAACGCCAATCCTTCACGGTGGTGGTCGCCGAGTTCGCGGTAGATGGCCGCGGCCCGGGTGTGAGCCTCGAGCGCCTCACTCAACCGCCCCATCTCGCCCAGAGGCCGACCGAGATTGTTCAGCGCTTGGCTTTCACCATGGCGGTCACTGGTCTCACGGAAAATGGCGGCGGCCTGGGTGTGAGCATCGATGGCCTCGCCGAACCGTCCTACCTCGACCAGAGCCAGGCCATGGTTGTTCAGCGCGATGCCTTCACGGTGGCGGTCGCCGACCTCACCGTAGATCGCGGCGGCCTTGGCGTGAGCGTCGATGGCCTGGTCGAACCGCCGCAGCCCGACCAGAGCCCGGCCGAGGTTGTTGAACGCCAGTGCTTCACCGTAGCGGTCACCGTAGGTGCGAAAGATGGTGGCGGCCACCATATGGTATTCGCCGGCGCTTTCGAACTGCCGCAGCTCGGTCAGGACGCCGCCGGCGTTGTTCAGCGCATGGGCGGCATCCTGGCGGTTGCCCGTCTTACGGAAAATGGTGGCCGCCTGGGTATAGGCGTTGAGCGCATCCTCGAACCGCTGCAGCTTATTGAGAGTGATGCCGAGGTTGCTGAGCGCATGCCCTTCCCTCTTGCCGTCGCCGGCTTCGTGGAAAATGGTGACCGCCCGGGTATGCGCGGTGACGGCATCGTCGAACCGCCGCAGCTCGGTCAGCGCGCTGCCGAGATTCGTCAGCGCCCCCGCTTCACCGTCGCGGTCCCCGAGGTGGCGATAGACGATTGCGGCCTTGTCGTGGGCGTCGACGGCCTCGTCGAACCGCCGCAGCCCGGCAAAGGCAAGACCGAGCTGGTTCAGCGCCACCGCTTCACCGCAGCGATCACCGGACTCACGGCACATGGCCAGGGCCGACGTCGTGACCGTCACCCAGTCATCAAAGGCATGGCTGTCGTGGAGGTACCGGGTAAGAGCGTCCGCAAGGTCGAAGCTGGTTTTCTGGAGGCCGAATCGCGGAGCTGCGGTGACGGTGGCGACGAGGTTGGGGCGTTCGGCGTCCAGCCAGGCCAGCGCGCCGTCGCGGTCGGGGAAACGGGACGAGGGGGCGCCGCGTCGCGTGTCCAGATGGGAGTCGGCGGCCTCCGCGGTGGCCTGGTAGTAGGCGAAGAGACGGGAGCGGGCCACATCACGTTCGTCGCTGGCGGCGTGGAGGCGGCCCTTCTCGTCGGCATACAGGCGCACGAGGTCGTGAAACCGCCAGCGGCCCCAGACGTGTGCAGGTTCGAGCAGGTGGGCGCGGGCCAGGTCTTGCAGGAGTCCCTCCACCTCGTACAGGTCGTCGTCGGCAAGGTTGGCAGCGCTCTCGGTGGCAAGGTCGTCGCCAGGGTTGAGCGACAGCAACCGGAACAGGCGGGCCTGTTGGTGGCCGAGGTGCTGGTGGGAGAGATCGAAGGCAGCGCGTACCGCGCGCTCCTCGCGGCGGAGCCGGTCCAGCCGGCGGTGCTCCGCATCAAGGGCCAGAGCCAGGGAGGCCAGCGGCCGCTTGGGAGCATCAGCCAGTAGGGCGGTCGCGATACGCAGGGCCAGCGGCAGGCCGGCACAGAGCCGGGCGATGGCTTTCGCGTGCTCTGGCTCGTCCCGCACACGGGTGTCGCCAGGGCCAAGGCGGTTGTGCAGGGCTTGGTTCAGCAACTCGATGGAGGATCGCTCGTCAAGGACGTCGAGGTCGTGCAGACGAGCGTCGACGTCCAGAGTGTGACGGGAGGTGAGCAGAGCGGCGGTGGTGCCATCGGTGGGCAGTAGCGGCCGAGCTTGCTCCTCGTCGGAGGCGTTGTCGATGACGACCAGTATCCGCCGTCCCTGTTCCGCGAAGGCGGCCAGCACACTGCGATACAGCCGCGTGCGGTCCTGCAGACCGTCGGGGATGTGCTCGCCGGGCATTCCCAGAGCCCGTAACAGACCGTCCAGGGCGTGCTCTGGAGGCAGTCGGCGTTCCCTGTCGTAGCCGAACATGTCGACGAACAGCACGCCGCCGGGAAACCAGCCCGGCTCCTTCAACGCCCGGGTGGCTGTCTGTACGACCAGTTCGGTCTTGCCGACTCCGGCCATCCCCGCCACCGCCGCCATCAGCGGTGCTTTCCGCTGCTCCCTGCCGGGAGCGAGGCCCTCGAGTAATCGCTCCACCTGCTCCTCACGACCGGTGAAAGTGCCGGACGCCGGAGGGAGCGCGGACAGCGCCGGGGTGACCTGTGGCGGCAACTGTACGGTGATGTCCCGGCCCTGGATCACGGCGTGGAAGAACACACCACCATTGATTGTGTTCGACGCCGCCCCGCTCGCGCCGTCCCGCCCGATGGCATCTGCCTCGGCCATGCCGCTCAGCCCTGTGGCGACGGGCTCAGCCCCGTCCACGTCTGTCGCCCGAGCTCGCCACCGGCGCCGCCAGCCGGCGCCACCAGCAGCGTTTTCCCCGATATCGGATCCATCTCGCACCCCCGTTGGCACATCGATTGCTCACCGACGGTAAACACAATAGAGGGATCGGCCCCCGGTCCGGGGGCCGATCGCTTCGGTGGCTGGTTGCCGGCCGGGTCAGGTGGTGGGGAAGTCCCCGCGCCTGACGGCGGAGACGAACGACGACCAGGCGGTCGGCTCGAACATGAGCGCCGGGCCGTGCGGGTCCTTGCTGTCACGGACGGGGACCACGCCGCGCGAGGCGACGAGGTTGGCGGCGATCTCTATACACTGGCCGCCGTTGTTGCTGTAGGAGGACTTGAACCAACGGGGGGATTCGGTCGTCATGGAGTGCCCTTCCGCAACTGGCTGATTATGGCTACAGACTGAGCCTGAGAAGGCGCTTCGGCCTGTAGCTGATGGTAGGCCGCCAGCATGGGCAGGACGAACCTGCCGTCACGTTCCAGATGCCCCCGCTGGGCGGACTCGGCATACGACATGAGCGACCGGTCCGACATCGTGAGGATGGTGACCGGCAGGTCGAACGGACGGCGAGCCCCCATGCTGAACGGAGCGACCTGGAGCACGGTGTTCGGCAGCTCGGCGAACTCGATCAGCCGCTCCAACTGGGCATTCATGACGGCGGGTTCACCGACCGGCCGACGCAGACAGCTTTCATCCAGCACCGCCGAGATCAGCGGCGGGGGCGTCCGGACAAGCGCGGTCTGCCGCTCCGCGACGAGCGTGACCCGCTCCTCCGCCTGCTCGGTTGCGATGGTCCCCCGCTTGACGGTGCTGTCCGCCAACACCGCCGCGTAGTCCGGCGTCTGGAGCAGACCGGGGATGACGCCCACTTCGTACAGCCGGATCTCCGCTGCGCGCCCCTCATGGTCGACGAACTCCGGGAACCCTTCCAGCAGGCTGCCGTGGCGGATCTCGCGGAACTGGCGCTCAAAGGTGTCCTCACCCTCGATACCGAAGGCTCGGTCTGCGCTGCGCGAGAAACGGAGGGTTGGAGGTTTACGACCATTTTCGACGGCTGATACATGCACACTGGAGTATTCCGCACGTGCGGCAAGGTCCTCTTGAGTCCAGCCACGAGCCTCCCGCAGGCTCCGTAACCGCGCCCCGTAGGCCGCCTCGGGCGAGGCGTCCGGGTTCAACTCGTTCTTGTTCACAGGTCGTCCCGAGCCTTCCATCCTGTGCTGACACGTTGAACGGCTCTCCACAGTAGGCCACGCTGAACTCGCTTGGTAGTGGAATCACTACAGAGAGGAGTGGCCGGTGGCCAGCAAGACCACGGCGTGCCAGAAAGGGTGCGCACTGTGCACCACCCCCGGCGACTTCGGGCCCCACACCCCCACCGAGCCACGCTCGGGCCTGTGCCCCGCGTGCGTCGCGGCCGGAAAGCCCACCCGCGACGGCCTCGAACAGGCCGTGGTGATCGTCGCCGGACAGACCCTCACGGGAGCCGAAACCCTCGACCTGGCCGATGCCACGCCCGAAGAACTGGCCTACCACCTCGGCGCGGTGAAACGAAGCCTGCGCAGCCTGCTCCAACTCCTCGCCCCCGTACCGGGAGGGGAGGACCGCTGATGGCCGACAACCAGCCTGACCGAGACGAACGGCCGAAGATGACGATGCGCGTCTACACCGTGGCGCGCAACGGCATCGTCACCACCCGGCGCGCGATGGTGACCGTCCTCGAGGGGAAGCAGAGCGACACCTACTCATTGGGACAAGCGTGGCCGCCATGCCAGTGCCCCCGCCATCGCGACCACAACAACCCCGGCCGATTCAGGCTCCTCTGAACACGACGACGGCCTGTTGGCACCCCTGTGGGGTGCCAACAGGCCGTCCGACCGTCCGTCAGGACAGCCAGTCCGCCACGGCCCGGGCCGTCGTCCCGGCGTGCTCCTCCATCATGGTGAAGTGGTTCCCCGGCACATCGAGCGCGGTGTGCGGGAGCTGCCAGTACGACCGCCAGTCGCCGTCGCGGGACCAGTCGAAGAGCCGCTCCCCGGCCCGGACCAGCAGCGTCGGCGTCTTGACCTCCTTGGGCCGCCACTGGCCGAACAGCCGGAAGTAGGCGCCCATGGCCAGCAGCCGGGTGTCGTCCACCGGCACCTGGCCGGCGCTGCGCTCGTCCATCCCGGCGCTCAGCCCGGGCTGGAGGGCCACGGCCGCGTCCCGGTCGTGCGAGTAGATGTCGAGCAGGACGACCGCGTCCGGGAAGACCCCGGTGCTCTCCAGCCGCGCGGCCACCTCATGGGCGAGCAGCCCGCCCGAGGAGTGGCCCAGCAGCACGAACGGCGCCCCGTCGGTCTCCCGCAGCACCGCCTCGGCCTGCGCCTCGATCACCGCCTCCGGGTTGGCCGGGAGCCGCTCCCCGGCGACGAAGCCGGGGTTGCCCAGCGCGAGGACGTCCCGGTGGCCGCGGAATCCGGCGGCGAACCGCGCGTACTGGTGCGGGCCGCCGATCGACAGGATCGAGGAGAAGCACACCAGCGCGGGCCCGGTCTCCCCGCGCGACAGCCGCACCAGCGCGGGCGCCTTGTCCAGCTCGGTGGCGCGTCCGAACGAGGGCCGGAACCGCGAGACGTCCATCAGCAGCCGGGTGAACTCCTCCTGCTTGCCGAGCTGTCCGGCCTCCCGCATCATCGCGCCGAACACGGCCGACGGCTCCGCGCCCGCCGCCTCCTCGCGCGCCGCGTCCGAGACCGCACCGCCCTCGGCGGCCACCGAACCGGCGAGCTGCGCGAGCAACTGCCGGCCGACCAGCTCGGGCGTCGGGTGGTCGAACAGCAGCGTCGGGGCCAGCCGCAGCCCGCTCGCGGCGTTCAGCCGGTTGCGCAGCTCGACGGCGGTCAGCGAGTCGAAACCCTGCTCCAGGAAGCCACGCGTGGCCCCCACCGCCTCCGCGTCCGGGAAGCCGAGGACCGCGGCGGCCTGGCCGCGGACCAGGTCCAGCACGGCCTTCTCGCGCTCCGCCTCGGCCAGCCCGGCCAGCCGCCGCGCCAGCGAGGGGCCGCCCGTGTCGGCCGCACCGGCGGCGACGGTACGCCGCCGGGCCGGAGCCCGGACCAGCCCGCGGAACACGGCGGGCAGCCCACCCTCGGCGGCCTGCTCGCGCAGCGGCGCGGTGTCCAGGTGCAGCGGTACGAGCACCGCCTCACCGCCGACCGTGCACGCCGTGTCGAACAGCTCCAGACCGTCCCGCGAGGACAGCGGCGCCATCCCGGAGCGCTCCATCCGGGCCACGTCCGCGTCCGCCATCCCGCCGGTCATCGCACTGCGCTGCTCCCACAGGCCCCAGGCCAGCGAGAGCGCGGGCAGTCCGGCGGAGCGGCGGTGCGCGGCCAGGGCGTCCAGGAAGGTGTTGGCCGCCGCGTAGTTGGCCTGGCCCGGCGCGCCGAAGGTACCGGCGGCGGACGAGAACAGTACGAACGCGGAGAGGTCAAGATCGCGGGTCAGCTCGTGCAGATTGTGCGCCGCGGCCACCTTCGGCCGGAAGACCGTGTCGATCCGGTCCGGGGTGAGCGTGGGCAGCAGCCCGTCGTCCAGCACACCCGCGGTGTGCACGACGGCGGTGAGCGGATGCTCCGGATCCACCTCGGCCAGCAGCATCGACAGCGCCTCGCGGTCGGCCACATCGCAGGCCGCGACGCTCACCCGGGCGCCCAGCGCGGTCAGTTCGCCGACCAGCTCGGGCATCCCCGGGGCGCGCTGTCCGCGGCGGCTGTTGAGCAGCAGCTGCCGCACCCCGCGCTCGGCCACCAGATGGCGGGCGAGCTGTCCGCCGAGGACACCGGTGGCGCCGGTGATCAGGACCGTGCCGTCCGGGTCGAATTCCGGGAGCCCCTGCGGCGCCCGGCCCTCGCTCTGCTGCTCCTCGTTCTGCTCCTGGGTGGCGACCCGGGCCAGCCGGGGCGCGTGCAGGGCGCCCGCGCGGACGGCGAGCTGCGGCTCCCCGCCGGTCACGGCCGCCGTCAGCAGATCGGCCGAGGTCTCCTCACCGTCCAGGTCGAGCAGCAGGAAACGGTCCGGGTTCTCGGTCTGGGCGGTGCGGATCAGGCCCCATACGGCCGACCGCGGCAGGTCGTGCACCTCGGCCTCCGGGGACGTGGCGACCGCGCGCCGGGTGACGAACGCCAGCCGCGCCCCGGCGAGGCCCTCCTCCGCGAGCCACGACAGCGCGCTGTCCAGCGCGGCGTGCGTGGCCAGCCGGGCGCCCTCCGCCACATCGCCGCCCCCGGCGGGGCCGGTGTGCGGGAGGAGGACGACGTCCGGCCGGGGGCTGCCCGAGGCCACCACGGCCGCGAGTTCGGCCAGGTCGGCGAAGACGGCGCAGTCGGCACCGGCGGACTCCAGCGCGGCGACGAGCCCGAGGGCGTCCGTGCCCTGCGCGGCGTCCTGGCCGGCGCTGTTCGCCGCGTCCAGGCCGGCGCTGTTCGCCGTGTCCAGGCCGGTGCTGTTCGCCGTGTCCAGGCCGGTGCTGTTCGCGGCATCCTGGCCGACCAGGGCCCAGCGGAGGGTCCCGGGCGCCGCCGAAGGCGCCGGGACCGGCGCCCACTCCAGCCGGAACAGCGAGTCGTGGTAGGTCACCTGGGCCGCGCGCAGTTGCTCCGGGGCGATACGCCGCAGCACCAGGGAGTCCACCGACGCGACCGCGCCGCCGTTCTCGTCCGCGACGGTGAGGGCCACCGTGTCCGGCCCGGCCGGGGCGATCCGTACGCGCAGCGCCGTGGCGCCCGCCGCGTGGAGGGTGACCCCGGTCCAGGAGAACGGCAGCCGGATCCCGTCGGCCTCGGCGCCCAGGAAGTCGCCGAGCGCGACCCCGTGCAGCGCGGCGTCCAGCAGCGCCGGATGCAGTCCGAACAGCGCGGCGTCGGCGTGCTGCCGCTGCTCCAGGCGCAGCTCGGCGAAGACCTCATCGCCGCGCCGCCAGGCGGCGTTGAGCCCCTGGAACGCCGGGCCGTAGCCTACGCCGCCCGCCGCGAACCGCTCGTAGAGGTCGTCCACGTCGAGGGCGACGGCCTCGGCGGGCGGCCATACGGACAGGTCGGCGCCGCCGTCCGTGGCGTCACCGGAGGCCAGGACACCGCCGGCGTGACGGATCCAGGGCTGGTCCGAGGCGTCGCCCCGGTCCGCGTCCGGCTCCGGGCGGGAGTAGACCTCCAGCGTCCGGCGGCCGCTCGCGTCGGGCGCGCCGACGGTCAGCCGGAGCTGGATCCCGCCCCGGCCGGGCAGGATCAGCGGCGCTTCGAGGGTCAGCTCCTCCAGCAGATCGCAGCCGACCTGGTCACCGGCGCGGATCGCCAGTTCCACGAAGGCCGTCCCCGGCAGCAGCGCGGTGCCGGACACGGCGTGGTCGGCGAGCCAGGGGTGGGTCTGGAGGGAGAGCCGCCCGGTGAGCAGGAAGCCGTCGGAGTCGGGCAGTTCGACGGCGGCGCCCAGCAGCGGATGCCCGGCGGCGCCAAGCCCGGCGGAGGCGACATCGCCCACCGCGAGCGGGACCTCGATCCAGTAGCGCTCGTGCTGGAAGGCGTACGTGGGCAGCTCGACGCGCTCCGCGCCCGTACCGTCGAACACCGCCTCCCAGTCCACGCCGACGCCACGTGTCCATGCCTCGCCAAGAGAGGCCCAGAAGCGGTCCACACCGCCCTCGTCACGGCGCAGCGAACCGATCGCGGCAGCCTCACGGCCCGCGCTCTCGGCGGTCTCCTGCACACCCATCGTGAGCACGGGGTGGGCGCTGGACTCGATGAAGGCACCGAAGCCCTCGTCCAGCAGACGGCGGACCGCACCCTCCAATTCGACGGTACGGCGGAGGTTGGTGAACCAGTACTCCGCGTCCAGCTCCGGACCCTCGACCCACTCCCCCGTCACCGTCGACAAGAACGGCACCTCGGCCGTCCTGGGCTCCACGGGAGCCAGCAACTCCAGCAGCTCCTCACGGAGCAACTCGACCTGCGCGGAGTGCGAGGCGTAATCCACCGGCACCCGGCGCGCCCGCACCTCATCGGCCTCACAGGAGGCCAACAGCTCGTCCAGCGCCTCCGGCTCACCCGAAACCACCGCCGAGGAGGGACCGTTGACGGCCGCGACGGAGATGCGCTCCTCGCCCCACGCCGCGATCCGCTCCCGTACATCCGCCACCGGCAGCGCCACCGACACCATGCCGCCCTCACCCGCCAGCACCCGGCCAATCGCCTGACTCCGCAACGCCACCACACGCGCCGCATCCTGAAGCGACAGGATTCCGGCCACACAGGCGGCGGCGATCTCACCCTGCGAGTGGCCGACCACAGCCGCCGGCCGAACCCCCAGCGAACGCCACAGCTCCGCGAGCGAAACCATCACCGCGAACAGCACCGGCTGAACCACGTCCACGCGCTCCAGCGACGGCGCACCCTCGGCGCCCCGCAGCACCTCCACCAACGACCAGTCGGTGAACTCCGCCAGCGCCGCGGCGCATTCGTGGATACGGGCCGCGAAGACGGGCGAGGCGTCCATCAGCCCCACCGCCATACCGGTCCACTGCGACCCCTGCCCCGGAAACACGAACGCCGTCCGGCCGGCCGTTCCGGTGCCCTGGACCAGCTCGGCCACCGCCTCGCCCCGGGCGAGCGCCGTCAGAGCGCGGATGAAGTCGTCGCGGTCCGTGCCGAGCAGCACCGCGCGCTGGTCGTGGACGGCGCGGGTGGTGGCCAGGGAGTAGCCGACGTCGGCCGGGCGCAGGCCCGGGTCCGTGTCGAGGTGTGCCAGCAGCCGCTCGGCCTGGGCGCCCAGCGCCGCCTCGCTCCTGCCGGACAGGATCCACGGCAGCACACCGGGCTCGGGCGGGGCGTCGGCGGGCGTGGGCCGCTCCGCCGGGGCCTGCTCGATGATGGTGTGCGCGTTGGTGCCGCTGATGCCGAACGAGGACACCGCGGCCCGGCGCGGACGGCCGGTCTCCGGCCACTCCACCTGCTCGGTGAGCAGCGACACCGCGCCCGCCGTCCAGTCCACGTGCGGCGAGGGCTCGTCCACATGCAGGGTCCTGGGCAGGACGCCGTGCTCGATGGCCTTGACCATCTTGATGATTCCGGCGACACCGGCCGCGGCCTGGGTGTGGCCGAAGTTGGACTTCACCGAGCCGAGCCAGAGCGGCTCGTCCTCGGTCCGCTCCTGGCCGTAGGTGGCCAGCAGTGCCTGGGCCTCGATCGGGTCGCCCAGCGTCGTACCGGTGCCGTGTGCTTCGACGACGTCCACCTCTGCGGCGGACAGCCGGGCGTTGGCGAGGGCCTGGCGGATGACGCGCTGCTGGGACGGGCCGTTGGGCGCGGTGAGGCCGTTGGAGGCGCCGTCCTGGTTGATGGCCGAGCCACGGACGATCGCCAGCACCGGATGGCCGTTCTTGCGGGCGTCCGACAGCCGCTCCACCAACAGCATGCCCACACCCTCGCCCCAGGCCGTACCGTCAGCGGCGGCGGCGAAGGGCTTGCAGCGGCCGTCGGTCGCGAGGCCGCGCTGCTTGCTGAAGGCCACGAAGGTGCCGGGGGTGGCCATCACGGTCACACCGCCCGCGAGCGCGAGCGAGCATTCGCCGCTGCGCAGCGCCTGCACCGCCATGTGCAGGGTGACCAGCGACGACGAGCACGCCGTGTCGACGGTGACCGCCGGGCCCTCAAGACCGAAGGTGTACGACACCCGGCCCGAGGCGACACTGCCGGAGCTGGCGGTGCCCATATAGCCCTCGAGGCCGTCGGGGGCGCGGTGCAGCAGGGTGCCGTAGTCGTTGTACATGACGCCGGTGTAGACACCGGTCCGGCTGCCGCGCACCGCCGCCGGGTCGATCCCGGCCCGCTCGAACGCCTCCCAGGACGTCTCCAGCAGCAGCCGCTGCTGCGGGTCCATGGCGAGCGCCTCACGCGGCGAGATCCCGAAGAAGACGGGGTCGAAGTGGTGGGCGTCGTGCAGGAATCCGCCGTTGCGGGCGTAGCTGGTGCCCTGCTGGTCGGGGTCGTCGTCGTAGAGCGACTCGATGTCCCAGCCGCGGTCGGTGGGCATGTCGGTGATGGCGTCCTCGCCATCCGTCACGAGCCGCCACAGGCCCTCGGGCGAGGTCACGCCGCCGGGGAAACGGCAGCTCATCGCCACGATGGCGATCGGCTCGTCGTCGCCTGCGGTGGCGGTGGCGACGGGTGCGGCGGCATCCTCCTGGCTGCCCTGTGCCTCGGCCCGCAGATACGCGGCGAGAGCGGCGGGGGTCGGGTAGTCGAAGATCAGCGTCGCGGGGAGCCGGACGCCACTGACCCCGGTCAGGCGGTTGCGCAGCTCGACGGCGGTGAGCGAGTCGAAGCCGACCTCGCTGAACGCGCGCTGCGGCTCGACCGCGTCGGGCCCGGCGTAGCCGAGCACGGCCGCCACCTGCGTACGGACCACGCCGAGGACGATCGCCTCGGCCTCGGCGTCGGACACCCCGGCGAGCTGCTGGGCGAGCGCGCCGGACCGCGCCGCGGCGGCGGCCTGGGCCGCGCGGCGGGGCGGGACGCGGACCAGACCGCGGAAGAGGGGCGGCAGCATTCCGGCGCTCGCCTGTGCGCGGAGCGCGGTCAGGTCGAGGGGCATCGGCACGAGGAGGGCCTCGTCGGCGGTGTCCGCGAGGTCGAACAGCTCGCGGCCCCGGTCGGCGGTGATGGCGGCGACGCCACCGCGCCGCAGCCGGTCCAACTCCGCCTCGTCCAGCTCCCCGGCCATGCCGCCGGACTCGGCCCACAGGCCCCACGCGAGGGAGGTGGCGGGCAGGCCCTGCGCGGTGCGGTGCTGGGCGAGGGCGTCCAGGAAGGCGTTGGCCGCCGCGTAGTTGCCCTGGCCCGCACCGCCGAAGACACCGGCGGCGGAGGAGAACAGGACGAACGCGGACAGGTCCGCGTCCTGGGTCAGCTCGTGGAGGTTCCACGCCGCGTCCACCTTCGGACGCGCCACGGTGGCCATGCGCTCGGGGGTGAGGGAGGCGATGACTCCGTCGTCCAGGACGCCTGCCGTGTGGATGACGGCGGTGAGGGGGTGGGCGGTGGGGATGGACGCGATGACCTCCGCGAGGGCGGTGCGGTCGGCCGCGTCGCAGGCGGCCCAGTGTGCTTCTGCGCCCAACCCGGTGAGTTCTGCGGCGAGTTCGGGTGCGCCCGGCGCCTGGTCACCTCGGCGGCTGAGCAGGAGGAGGTGGCGTACGCCGCGCTCGGTCACCATGTGCTTGGCGAACAGCATGCCGAGGGTGCCGGTGGCGCCCGTGATCAGGACCGTGCCATTCGGGTTCCACTCGGGCGCCTGGTTCTCCGCCGCCACGGCGGCCCGTGCCAGGCGCGGGGCCCGGACCTCGCCGTTGCGCACCGCGACTTCCTGTTCGCCGGATGCCACAGCGGTCGGCAGTGCGTCCAGCGAATCCGCGTGGCCGTCCACGTCCACGAGCAGGATTCGGCCCGGGTTCTCCGACTGGGCGGAGCGGATGAGGCCGCGGGCTGCGGCGTGGGCCAGGTCGGCGCCGGAGATGAGGACGACCAGGTAGGAGTCCGCGAAGCGGTCTTCGGCCAGGTAGGTCTGGAGGGTGGTGAGGGTTTGGGCGGTGGCTTGATGTGCGGCTTCGGTGGGGGTTTCCCCTATCCCGCCCCTTCCCGCAACCATGGGCTCCGCCCCTGGACCCCGGTCCTCAAGCGCCGGACGGGCTGGGTGTGCCGCGCCCGGGCCTTCAGGTGCCGCGCCCGTACGCCCTTCGGGCGTGTCCTCAATCGCCGGACGGGCTTGATTCGCCAGCGACACCACGATGTACTCCGGGGCCTTCCCCGCCGCCTCGGTCAGGGTGGCCAGGTCCGGGTAGATCTCAAGGCCCAGGGGATTGGGGCCCACCGCCACCCAGCCGTCCGTGGATACCGGGCCGGACGGTGTCGGGACCGGCGTCCAGTCCACGCGGAACAAGGCGTCTGCCGCCTTGCCGTCGGAGCGGTCTGTGCTCAGTTGGTCCGGGGAGACCGTGCGCAGTGCGAGGCGTTCCACCTCGGCCACCGGGGCGCCGGTGACGTCGGCGAGTTGCAGGGACACCGTGCCGTTTCCGGCCGGGGACAGCCGGACCCGTACGCTGTCCGCGCCCACCGAGTGGACGCGGACACCGGTCCAGGAGAAGGGCAGTCCGCCCTGGCCCGGGTTCTCGGTCAGGTCGCTGAGCCCGATGGTGTGCAGGACGGCGTCCAGCAGGGCCGGGTGCAGGCCGAAGACGGCGGCGCCGGGCTCGGCGTCCTCGGGGAGGGCGACCTCGGCGTAGACCTCGCCGTCGCCTCGCCAGGCGGCTCGCAGCCCCTGGAAGACGGGGCCGTAGCCGAAGCCCGCCTCGGCCAGGCCGTCGTAGAGGCCGTCAGTCTCGATGCGCTCGGTGCCCGCGGGCGGCCAGGCGCTCAGGTCGAACGTCGGGGCCGCGGGCGCGCTCTCCGCGAGCACACCGGTGGCGTGCCGCAGCCACGGCTCGTCGTCTCCGGCCTCGTCGGGGCGGGAGTGGAGGGCGAGGGTGCGGCGGCCGGTGTCGTCCTGGGCGCCCACGGCGATCTGGAGTCGGACCCCGCCCCGTTCGGGCAGGATCAGCGGGGCCTCCAGGGTGAGTTCCTCGACCAGGTCGCAGCCGGCCTGCTCACCGGCGCGCACGGCCAGTTCCACGAACGCGGTGCCGGGCAGCAGCACCGCGCCCATGACGGCGTGGTCGGCCAGCCACGGGTGGGTGTCCAGCGCAAGCCGCCCGGTGAACAGGAAGCCCTCCGCGTCGGCCAGGGACACGGCCGTGCCGAGCAGCGGGTGGTCGGCGGTGCCGAGGCCGAACGAGGTCACGTCGCCGTAGGCGGTGCCCGCGTCCAGCCAGTAGTGCTCGCGCTGGAAGGCGTAGGTGGGCAGTTCGACGCGCTCGGCGCCGGTCCCCGCGTAGTAGGCCTCCCAGTCGGGGGCCGTGCCCCGGGTGTGCAGGGTGGCCAGGGCGGTGGTCAGGGTCTCGGCCTCGGGGCGGTCCTTGCGCAGCGCGGCGGCGAACGCCACGTGCTCGGATTCGCCCGCCAGGCACTCCTGGCCGAGCGCGGACAGCACCCCGTCCGGGCCGAGCTCGAGGTAGGTGGTGACGCCCTGCGCCTCCATCGCGCGCATGCCGTCGAGGAAGCGCACGGCCTCGCGGACATGGCGGACCCAGAAGTCGGCGGTGGCGATGTCCGCGGCGGGCGCTGTGCCGCCGGTCAGGTTGGAGACCACCGGGATCTTCGGGGCCTCGTACGTCAGGCTCTCGGCGACCTTGCGGAACGCCTCCAGCATCGGGTCCATCAGCGGCGAGTGGAAGGCGTGGCTGACGGTGAGCCGCCTGGTCTTACGGCCCTGGGCCTCGAAGCCTTCCGCGATCTCCACGGCCGCGTCCTCGTCACCGGCGATGACGACCGACGTCGGGCCGTTGAGCGCGGCGATCGAGACGCGCTCGGTCAGCAGCGGCGTCACCTCGTCCTCGGACGCCTGGACGGCGATCATCGCGCCGCCGCCCGGCAGCCGCTGCATCAGCCGGCCCCGGGCCGCCACCAGCAGTGCGGCGGCGTCGAGCGAGAGCACCCCCGCGACATGGGCGGCGGCGATCTCGCCGATGGAGTGTCCGGAGACCACGTCCGGCTTCAGGCCCCACGACTCGACGAGGCGGAACAGCGCCACCTCGATGGCGAACAGCGCGGGCTGGGTGAAGCCGGTCCGGTCCAGCGCGGCGGCGTAGTCCCCGAACAGCACGTCCTTCAGGGGCCGTTCGAGGCGCGGGTCGAGTGCGGCGCACACCGCGTCGAACGCCTCGGCGAACGCCGGGTAGGTCGCGTACAGCTCGCGCCCCATGCCGAGCCGCTGGCTGCCCTGGCCGGTGAAGAGGAACGCCAGCTTGCCCCGGGTCTCCACGCCCTGGACCACCCCGGCGGCGGGCTCACCGGAGGCGAGCGCGGCGAGGCGGTCGAGGAAGGTCGCGCGGTCACCGGCGATGACGGCGGCCCGGTTCTCCAGGGCGGCGCGGGTGGTGGCCAGGGAGTGGCCGAGGGACACCGGGTCCAGCTCGGGGCGTTCGGCCACGTAGCTGTGGAGCCGGGCGGCCTGGGCGCGCAGGGCGTCCTCGCCCTTGGCGGAGACCAGCCACGGCAGCAGCGGGAGGTCGCGGGGCTCCGCCGTCTCCTCGACGGGGGCCTCCGCGGGGGCCTCGTCGGCCTCCTCGCCGTCGGTCGCCTCCTCTGCCACCGGCGCCTGCTCGATGATCAGGTGGGCGTTGGTGCCGCTGATGCCGAACGAGGACACGGCGGCGCGCCGCGGACGGTCGGTCTCCGGCCACGGCCGGCCCTCGGTCAGCAGCGAGACGGCCCCGGCCGACCAGTCGATATGCGGCGACGGCTCGTCGATGTGCAGCGACTTCGGCACATAGCCGTGCTCGATGGCCTTGACCATCTTGATGATCCCGGCGACACCGGCGGCGGCCTGGGTGTGGCCGACGTTGGACTTGATGGAGCCCAGCAGCAGCGGCCGCTCCTCGCTCTTCTCCTTGCCGTAGGTGGCCAGCAGCGCCTGCGCCTCGATCGGGTCGCCGAGTGTCGTGCCGGTGCCGTGTGCCTCGACCACGTCGATCTGGTCGGCGGTCAGCCGGGCGCTGGCGAGCGCCTGGCGGATGACGCGCTGCTGGGACGGGCCGTTGGGCGCCGTCAGGCCGTTGGACGCGCCGTCCTGGTTGATCGCGGAACCACGGACGACGGCCAGCACCCGGTGGCCGTGTCTGCGGGCGTCCGACAGCCGCTCCACCAGCAGCATGCCCGCGCCCTCGGACCAGCCGGTGCCGTCCGCCGACGCCGCGAAGGACTTGCAGCGGCCGTCGAAGGACAGCCCGCGCTGGCGGCTGAACTCGGTGAAGGTGCCGGGCGTCGACATCACGGTCACACCGCCCGCGAGCGCCAGTGAGCATTCGCCGTTGCGCAGCGCCTGCATGGCCAGATGCAGGGTCACCAGCGACGAGGAGCACGCCGTGTCGACGGTGAGCGCGGGGCCCTCCAGGCCGAAGGTGTACGCCACCCGGCCGGAGGCGATGCTGCTGGAGCCGCCGGTGCCGAGATAGCCCTCGACACCGGGCGGCACGGCGCGCAGCCGCGAGGCGTAGTCGTGGTACATGACGCCCGCGAAGACACCGGTACGGGTGCCGCGTACGGAGGTGGCGTCGATGCCCGCCCGCTCGAACACCTCCCAGGTGGTCTCCAGCAGCAGCCGCTGCTGGGGGTCCATCGCGAGGGCCTCGCGCGGATTGATGCCGAAGAACGCCGGGTCGAAGTAGTTGGCGTCGTGGAGGAAACCGCCCTCCCGGACATAGCTCGTGCCCGCGCCGTCCGGATTGTCGTCGAAGAGCCGCCCGATGTCCCAGCCGCGGTCGGTGGGGAACTCGGAAATGCCGTCCCCGCCCTCGGACACCAGCCGCCACAGGTCCTCGGGCGACTCGACGCCGCCCGGGTAGCGGCAGCTCATGCCGACGATCGCGATGGGCTCCTGGTCCTCCGACTCCACCTCCTGGAGGCGGCGGCGGGTCTCATGCAGGTCGGCGGTCACCCGCTTGAGAAAGTAGCGGAGCTTTTCCTCATTCATACGTGCGTTTCCCTCTCGAGGAATCCGGAAGACCTTGTCACTTCACGCCGGCCATGGTCATTTCAGGAGATCCCGAATTCCTTGCCGATGAAGTCGAAGAGGTCGTCGTCCGTGGCGGACTCCAGCTCCTCCGCGACTCCGGCGCCGTCTTCCGGTCCTCGGTCGTCATTCCATTGCGCGAGCAGCGCCTGCAGTCGCGCGGTGATCCTGCTCCGGCCCTCGTCGTCCGGGGCGGCCCCGGACAGGGACTTCTCCAGCCCGTCGAGCTCCGCGAGCAGCGAGGTGACCGCCGTCGCGTCGTCCGGCAGGATCTCGCCGCGCAGGTACTCGACCAGTGCGTTCGGTGTGGGGTAGTCGAAGACCAGCGTCGCCGGGAGCCGGACTCCGGTGGTCGCGTTCAGACGGTTGCGCAGCTCCACGGCGGTCAGCGAGTCGAAGCCGACCTCGCTGAACGAGCGGGCCGGGTCGACCGTCTCCGGACCGGGGTAGCCGAGCACGGCCGCCACCTGGGTGCACACCAGCTCCAGCAGCAGCTCTTCCCGCTCGGGCTCGGAGAGCCCGCCGAGCCGCTCCCGCAGCGCCTCGGCACCGGCCGCGGCGGCCGCCGCGGACTCGGCGGCGCGGCGGGCGGGGGCCCGGACGAGACCGCGGAAGAGCGCGGGGAGCATGCCGCTTCCCGCCTGTGCCCTGAGGGCCGGCATGTCCAGCGGCAGCGGTACGAGGAGGGCCTCGTCCGAACCCCGCGCGACGCCCTGCGCGGCGTCGAACAGCTCCAGGCCGCTCTCGGCCGTGAGCACGCCGACGCCTCCGCGGCGGATGCGGGCGATTTCGGCCTCGTCCAGCTCACCGCCCATGCCGCCGCCCATGCCGCCGCCGGCCACGGACCACAGGCCCCAGGCGAGGGAGGTGGCGGGCAGGCCGCCGGCGCGGCGGTGCTGGGCCAGGGCGTCCAGGAAGGCGTTGGCCGCCGCGTAGTTGCCCTGGCCGGGGCCGCCGAAGACGCCTGCGGCCGAGCTGAACAGGATGAATGCGGACAGGTCCGCGTCCTGGGTCAGCTCGTGGAGGTTCCACGCCGCATGTGCCTTCGGGCGGGCCACGGTGGCAAGGCGCTCGGGGGTGAGCGAGCCGATCACTCCGTCGTCCAGGACACCTGCCGTGTGGATCACGGCGGTAAGGGGGTGGTCGGCGGGGATGGCCGCGAAAGCCTCGGCGAGGGCGTTTCGGTCGGCCGCGTCGCAAGCCGCCCAGTGGGGTTCGGCGCCCAGCTCGGTGAGTTCGGTGGTGAGTTCGGCGGCGCCAGGGGCGTTTTCGCCGCGGCGGCTGAGCAGGAGGAGGTGGCGTACGCCGTGGTCGGTGACCAGGTGCTTGGCCAGCAGGGTGCCCAGGGTGCCGGTGGCACCCGTGATCAGGACGGTGCCGTCGGCGTTCCACTCGGGCGCTTGGTTCCCCGTCGCCGTCGCCACGGCGGCGCGCGCCAGCCTTGGCGCCCGGGGGGCGCCGTCGCGGAGGGCGATTTGGGGTTCGTCCGTTGCCAGGGCAGTGGCCAGGGTGTCTTGGGGCTTGCCCTTGCGGTCGGTGTCGACCAGGACGATTCGGTCCGGGTTTTCCGCCTGGGCGGAGCGGGCCAGGCCCCAGATGGCGGCTTGGGCCGGGTCGGTCGTCGGCTCGGCCGTGCCGGTGCTTACGGCTCCCGTGGTCAGAAGGACCAGACGCGAGTCCGCGAAGCGGTCTTCGGTCAGCCACTTCTGGAGGAGGGCCAGGGTGTGGGCGGTGGCCTGGTGCGCCGTTTCGGCGGGCGAGGGGGATTCCCCAATCCCGCCCCTTCCCGAAACAAGGGGCTCCGCCCCTGGACCCCGGTCCTCAAACGCCGGACGGGCTTGAAGTGCCGCATCGGCCGAAGGCTCCGCCCCCGAGCCCCGGTCCTCGAGCACCGGACGGGCTGGAGATGCCGCACCGGTCGAGGCGTGGGGCAAGCCCCAGGACTCCGGGCGCCCTTCGGGCGTGTCCTCAAACGCCGGACGGGCTTGATTTGCCCGACCCGGGGCTGCCAGGTCGGCCACGACGTATTCCGGGAGCTGCGTGCCGGAGGCGATGGCCTCCGCCAGGGCATCCAGATCCGCGTAGGTCGGGAGGCCCAGAGTGTCGGGGCCTACTGCTGCCCAGTGGTTGGGGGTCACCTCGGCGGACGGCGACGCCGCCACCGGGGTCCAGTCCAGGCGGAACAGGGAGTCGGACGGGCTGCCCTGTCGGGCCGCACCCAGCTGGTCCGGGGAGATTGTGCGGAGGGCCAGGGCCTCGACCGATGCCACCGGGGCGCCCGTTGTGTCGGCCAGTTCCAGGGTCACCGTGCCTGTGGCCGTGCCGTCCAGCCGCACACGTAGGGCCGAGGCGCCCACCGCGTGCAGGGATACTCCGGTCCAGGAGAACGGCAGGCGGCCCTGGCCGCCGCCCTTTTCGGCGGCGCTCAGGCCGAGCGCGTGCAGGGCGGCGTCGAGCAGCGCCGGGTGGAGCCCGAACGCGGCGGCGTCGGACGTGCGGTCCTCCGGCAGCCGCACCTCGGCGAACACCTCGTCGCCGCGTCGCCAGGCGGCCGTCAGGCCCTGGAAGACCGGGCCGTAGGCGAAGCCCGCCTCGGCCAGGCCCTCGTAGAGGCCGTCGGTGTCGATGCGCTCCGCCTCGGCGGGCGGCCATGCGGTCAGGTCGAACGAGGCCTCCACCATGCCCGCCGTCAAGGCGCCCGTGGCGTGGCGCAGCCACGGCTCGTCGGCCGGGGCGCCCTCGGCGCGGGAGTGCAGGGTCAGCGCGCGGCGGCCGGTGTCGTCGGGTGCGGCGAGCGCGAGCCGGAGCTGGACGGCGCCCTGGTCGGGCACGATCAGCGGGGCTTCCAGGGTCAGTTCTTCCAGGCGGTCGCAGCCCGCGTGGTCCCCGGCGCGCAGCGCCAGCTCGACGAACGCGGTGCCCGGCAGGAGCACCGTGCCCATCACGGCGTGGTCGGCCAGCCAGGGCTGGGTCTGCAGGGAGAGCCGTCCGGTGAAGGCGATGCCGTCCGAGTCGGGCAGCTCCACTGCGGCGCCCAGCAGCGGATGGCCGGCCGCGTGCAGGCCGATCGCGGTGGCGTCGCCGCCGACCGGCCCGGCGTTCAGCCAGAACGAGCGGCGCTGGAAGGCGTACGTCGGCAGGTCGACCTGGTGCGGGCCGTACGGGGCGTACAGCGCGGTGAAGTCCACGGCGGCGCCCCGGACCTGGGCGGTGCCGACCGCCGTGAGCAGCGTCTCGGCCTCCGGCCGGCCGCCGCGCAACCCGGCGGCGAAGGAGCCGCCGTCCTCGGTGACGCAGTCCTGCGCCATCGCGGTCAGCACCCCGTCGGGGCCGAGTTCGAGGTAGGTGGTGACGCCCTGGGCCTCCAGGGTGCGGACGCCGTCGAGGAAGCGGACGGCCTCCCGGACGTGGCGCACCCAGAAGTCCGCGGTCGTGATCTCCTCGGCGGCCACCACGCCACCGGTCAGATTCGACACGATCGGGATCTTCGGAGCCTGGTACGCCAGCCCCTGCGCGACCTCGCGGAAGGCGTCCAGCATGCCGTCCATGTGGGGCGAGTGGAACGCGTGGCTGACGGTGAGGCGCTTGGTCTTGCGGCCCTCCGCCTCGAACGACGCCGCGATCTCCAGCGCCGCGTCCTCGTCGCCCGCGACCACGACCGAGGTCGGGCCGTTGACGGCCGCGATGCTCACCCGCTTGCCGAGCTGCGGGGTCACCTCGTCCTCGGACGCCTGGACGGCGATCATCGCGCCACCGGCAGGCAGCCGCTGCATCAACCGCCCACGGGCGGCCACCAGCTTCGCCGCGTCCGCGAGCGAGAGCACACCGGCCACATGCGCGGCGGCCAGTTCGCCGATGGAGTGGCCGGACAGGTAGTCGGGCTGCACGCCCCAGGTCTCGACCAGGCGGAACAGCGCCACCTCGACCGCGAAGAGCGCGGGCTGGGTGAAGCCGGTCTGGTCCAGCTTCTCGGCGTCGTCCCCGAACAGCACCTCACGAAGCGGCCGTTCGAGGTGTGCGTCCAGTTCTTCGCAGACCGCGTCGAGCGCCTCGGCGAACGCCGGGTAGGCGTCGTAGAGCTCACGGCCCATGCCGAGCCGCTGGCTGCCCTGACCGGTGAACAGGACGGCCAGCTTGCCGCCCTCGGTCACCGTGCCCTCGACCAGCCCGGTCGCGGTGCGGCCCTCGGCGAGGGCGTCGAGACCGGCCAGGAAGCCGTCCCGGCCCGCGGCGACGAGCGTCGCCCGGTGCTCGAAGGCCACCCGGGAGGTGGCCAGGGAGTGGCCGATGTCGGCGAGGGACAGCTCGGGGTGGTTCGCCACATGGGCCCGCAGCCGGGCTCCCTGGGCGCGCAGCGCCTCGGAGGTCTTGGCGGACATCGCCCACGGCAGAACGGACGGCTCTGCGGACGGTTCCACGGACGGCTGAGCGGCCGGAAGCGCGGGCGCCTCCGCCGGTTCGGGCTCCGGCATCTGCTCGATGATGGCGTGCGCGTTGGTGCCGCTCATGCCGAAGGAGGAGATACCGGCCCGGCGCGGACGCCCGGACTCCGGCCACTCCCGCGCCTCGCTCAGCAGCGAGACCGCACCCGACTCCCAGTCCACATGCGGCGACGGCTCATCGATGTGCAGCGACTTCGGCAGAACGCCATGCCGCATCGCCAGCACCATCTTGATGATGCCCGCGACACCGGCAGCCGCCTGCGTATGACCGAAGTTGGACTTGATCGACCCCAGCCACAGCGGCTGGTCCTCGGTCTTCTCCTTGCCGTACGTGGCCAGCAGCGCCTGCGCCTCGATCGGGTCACCCAGCGTCGTACCTGTGCCGTGTGCCTCGACCGCGTCCACATCACGAGCCGACAGACCGGCGTTCGCCAGCGCCTGCCGGATCACCCGCTGCTGCGAGGGACCGTTCGGCGCCGTCAGACCATTGGACGCACCGTCCTGGTTGACCGCCGTGCCCCGCACGACCGCCAGCACCCGGTGACCGTTCTTCTTCGCGTCCGACAGCCGCTCCACCAGCAGCATGCCCACGCCTTCACCCCAGGCCGTGCCGTCGGCGGCGGCGGCGAACGGCTTGCAGCGGCCGTTGCTGGCCAGTCCGCGCTGGCGGCTGAACTCGGTGAACACATCGGGGGTGGTGATGATGGTGACACCGCCCGCGAGCGCCATGGTGCACTCGCCGTTGCGCAGCGCCTGCGCCGCCAGATGCAGCGCCACCAGCGACGACGAACACGCCGTGTCGACGGTGACGGCCGGGCCCTCGAAGCCGAAGGTGTACGACACCCGGCCGGAGGCGATGCTGCTGGAGCCGCCGGTGCCGAGGTAGCCCTCGACGCCCTCCGGGACGGTGTGCAGCCGCGACACGTAGTCGTTGTGCATCTGGCCGACGAACACGCCGACCTGCTTGCCGCGCAGTGCGCCCGGGTCGAGGCCCGCCCGCTCGAAGGACTCCCAGGAGGTCTCCAGCAGCAGCCGCTGCTGGGGGTCCATGGCGAGCGCCTCGCGCGGGTTGATGCCGAAGAACGCCGGGTCGAAGTGGTGGGCGTCGTAGTAGAAGCCGCCCTCGCGGGCGTACGAGGTGCCGGGCCGGTCCGGGTCCGGGTCGTAGAACGCGTCGAGGTCCCAGCCGCGGTCCTCCGGCAGCCGGGCGATACCGTCCCGGCCCTCGGCCAGCAGCTCCCACAGCTCCTCGGGGGTGCGCACATCCCCGGGGAAGCGGCAGCTCATGGCGATGATCGCGATCGGGTCGTCCTCGTCGGCCACGCCACCCGCCGGGCCTTCCGCCCGTGCGGGGACGGCCGCGGCCGCCTCGGAGCCGAGCAGCTCCTCCAGCAGATATCCGGCAAGTGCGGTCGGCGTCGGGTAGTCGAAGACCAGTGTGGCGGGCAGCCGCAGCCCGGCGGCGCCGCCGAGGCGGTTGCGGAACTCCACCGCGGTCAGCGAGTCGAAGCCGAGGTCCTTGAAGGCCCGGCTCGCCTCGACCGCGTCGGGCGAGTCATGGCCGAGCACCACGGCCACCTGGGCGCGCACCAGGTCGAGCAGGGTCCGCTCGCGCTCGGCCGCGTCCAGCCGGACCAGCCGCTCCACCAGCGAGGAGCCGTCCTGGGCCGCGCCCGATTCGGCGGTGCGGCGGGTCGTACCGCCGCGCACCAGACCGCGCAGCAGCGGCGGCACCATCTCGATGGGCGCCCCGGTGAGCGGCGCCAGGTCGAGCTGCATGGGCACCAGGAAGGCGTCGCCCACCTCCTGGGCGGCGTCGAACAGCGCCAGGCCCTCGTCGGAGGACAGGCCGAGCACACCGGAGCGGGTCATCCGCGACTTGTCGGTGGCCTCCAGCTCACCGGTCATCCCGCTGGCCTCGGCCCACAGGCCCCAGGCCAGCGAGGTGGCGGCGAGGCCCTGGGCCTGGCGGTGTCGGGCCAGGGCGTCCAGGAAGGAGTTGGCCGCCGCGTAGTTGGCCTGCCCGGGGCCGCCGAACGTACCGGCGGCGGAGGAGAACAGGACGAAGGCGGCGAGGTCCTGGTCGCGGGTCAGCTCGTGCAGGTTCACGGCCGCGTCCACCTTGGGGCGCAGCACCTTCTCCAGCCGCTCCGGTGTCAGCGAGTCGATCACACCGTCGTCCAGCACACCGGCGGTGTGCACGACTGCGGTCAGCGGATGCCCGGCGGGGATGTCGGCCAGGACGGCGGCGAGCGCGTCCCTGTCGGCGGCGTCGCAGGCGGCGATGGTGACTTCGGCGCCCAACTCGCGCAGTTCGGCGGCGAGTTCGGCCGCGCCCGCGGCCTGCTCACCGCGCCGGCTGGTGAGCACCAGACGGCGGGCGCCGCGTTCGGTCACCGCGTGCCGGGCGACCAGGCCGCCCAGGGTGCCGGTGCCGCCGGTGATCAGCACCGTGCCGTCCGGGTTCCACGGGGCGGGCACGGTGAGCACTACCTTGCCGATGTGGCGGGCCTGGCTGAGGTAGCGGAACGCGTCCGGGGCCTGCCGCAGATCCCATGCGGTGATCGGCAGCGCCCGCAGCGCGCCCCGCCGGAACAGCTCCAGCAGCTCGCACAGCATCTCCTGGATGCGGTCCAGGCCCGCCTCGGTCAGGTCGAACGCCTGGTAGGAGACGCCGGGGTAGGCGGCGGCGACCTCCTCGGGCAGCCGGACGTCGGTCTTGCCCATCTCGACGAACCGGCCGCCGCGCGGCAGCAGCCGCAGCGAGGCGTCCACGAACTCCCGGGCCAGCGAGTCCAGCACCACATCGACGCCGCGACCGCCGCTGGCCTCGCGGAACGTCTCCTCGAAGGCCAGGTCGCGGGAGGAGGCGATGCGGTCGTCGGCCAGCCCCAGCGAGCGCAGTGTGTCCCACTTGCCCTGGCTGGCGGTGGCATAGACGTCCACGCCCCAGTGGCGGGCGAGTTGCACGGCGGCCATGCCGACACCACCGGCGGCGGCGTGCACCAGCAGCGACTCGCCGCCCTGGAGGTCGGCCAGGTCGCGCAGCGCGTAGTAGGCCGTCATGAAGACGATCGGCACGGACGCGGCCTGGGCGAACGACCAGCCCTCGGGCATCGGCGCGATCATGCGGCGGTCCACGACCACCAGCGGCCCGAAGCCACCGGGCAGCATGCCCATCACCCGGTCGCCGGGCGCCAGATCGGTGACGCCCGGGCCGGTTTCGAGGACGACACCGGCGCCCTCGCTGCCCATCAGGCCCGCGTCACCGGGGTACATGCCGAGCGCGTTGAGCACATCGCGGAAGTTCACACCGGCGGCCCGGACCGCCACCCGCACCTGCCCCGTCTCCAGCGGCGCGGCGGCCTCCGGGCTGGGCAGCAGGGTGAGGTTCTCCAG
Organism: Streptomyces violaceusniger Tu 4113; assembly: GCF_000147815.2. Classification (NCBI taxonomy): domain Bacteria; kingdom Bacillati; phylum Actinomycetota; class Actinomycetes; order Kitasatosporales; family Streptomycetaceae; genus Streptomyces; species Streptomyces violaceusniger. Next base: position 9,104,749 of record NC_015957.1, read on the forward strand.
GGTGCCCTTGTCCTGGATGTCCAGGCGCCAGGCCGGCTCGCCGGGCGGCGGCACCATGGGCCCACTGGCGGCGGTGCGCGCCAGCCGGGGGGCGTGTACGGCGCCACGGCGCAGCACGAACTGCGGCTCGCCGGAGGCGATCGCGGTGCCCAGCGCCTCGTAGGAGGCGTCGGTGCCGTCGAGGTCCACCAGCACCAGCCGGTCCGGGTTCTCCGACTGCGCCGAGCGCACCAGACCCCACGCGGGGGCGTGGGCCAGGTCGTGGGTACCGGCGTCGCCCGCGGTGGCCACCGCGCCCCGGGTGACGAGCACGAGCTGGGACGCCGCGAACCGGTCGTCGGCCAGCCACGCCCGTACGAGCGCCAGTGTCCGCCGGGTCGCGGTGTGGACGGCGGCGGTCACCTCGTCATCGGTGGCGCCGCGCGGGTCGAGGTAGGTCAGGACGTACTCGGGCGCGTCCCCGGCCGCGGCCAGCGCGTCCAGATCGGCGTGGATCGTCGCACCCGACGTCAGCGCGGCGGGCGCGCCCTCGCCGAGCACCGTCCAGGCCGCGGTGGCCGCCCCTTCGGTGGCCAGTGGCACGGTGGCCCAGTCCAGCCGGTACAGCGACTCGTGGTACGCGGCGGACCTGCCGTCCGCGAGCTGTCCGGCCGAGACCGGCCGCAGCGCGAGCTGCTCGACCGAGGCCACCGGGGCACCGGTGCCGTCGGCCAGCTCCAGCGCCACCCCGTCGGCCCCGGCCGGGGTCAGCCGGACCCGGAGCGCGTCGGCGCCGACCGCGTGCAGCGACACCCCGCTCCAGGAGAACGGCAGCCGCCCCTGCTCATCGCCGCCCGCACGGGCGAACGTGCTGTGCAGCGCGGCGTCCAGCAGCGCCGGGTGCAGCCCGAACGCGGTGGCCTCGGACGTGCGGTCCTCCGGCAGCCGCACCTCGGCGAACACCTCGTCGCCGCGCAGCCAGGCCGCGCTCAGCCCCTGGAACATCGGCCCGTACGCGAAGCCGCCCTGCGCCAGGTGCTCGTAGAGCCCCTCGACCTCGGCGGGCTCGGCGCCCGGCGGCGGCCATGCGGTCAGATCGAACGAGGGCCGCGGGGCGGCGGCCACCAGCACACCGCTCGCATGGCGGATCCACGGCATCTCGGCGGGCGCGTCCTGCGCCCGCGAGTACAGCTCCAGCGTGCGGTGCCCGGCCTGCTGCGGGGCGCCGACGAGGATCTGCAACTGGACCGCGCCACGCTCGGGCAGCACCAGCGGCGCCTCGATGGTCAGCTCGTCCAGCCGGTCGCAGCCCACCTGGTCACCGGCGCGGATGGCCAGCTCCACGAAGGCGGTGCCGGGCAGCAGGACGGTGCCCATGACGGCGTGGTCGGCCAGCCACGGGTGGCTTTCGAGGGAGAGCCTGCCGGTGAACAGGAAGCCGTCGGAGTCCGCCAGCGGCACGGCCGCGCCCAGCAGCGGATGGTCGGCCCGGTCCAGGCCCGCCGACTCCACGTCGCCCACGAAGCCCGCGGGGGACGTCAGCCAGAAGCGGCGGTGCTGGAAGGCGTAGGTCGGCAGGTCGACGCGGTGGGCGCCGGTCCCGGCGAAGTACGCGGACCAGTCCGGCGTCACCCCACGGACCTGGAGGGCGGCCAGAGCGGTGGCGACGGTCTCGGCCTCGGGGCGGCCGCCGCGCAGGGTGGCGGCGAAACCGGCCGCGTCGGCGTCGGTGAGGCAGTCCTGGCCCATGGCGGACAGCACGCCGTCGGGGCCGAGTTCGAGGTACGTGGTGACACCCTGGGCCTCCAGGGTGCGGACACCGTCGAGGAAGCGCACGGCCTCCCGGACGTGGCGCACCCAGAAGTCCGGGCTGGTGATCTCCTCGGCGGAGACGACGGTCCCGGTCAGGTTGGAGACGATCGGGATGCGCGGGGCCTCGTACGTGAGGCCCTCGGCCACCTCGCGGAACGCCTCCAGCATCTCGTCCATGCGCGGCGAGTGGAACGCGTGGCTGACGGTCAGCCGCTTGGTCTTGCGGCCCCGCTCCTCGAAGGCCGCCGCGATCTCCAGCGCCGCGTCCTCGTCGCCCGCGACCACGACCGAGGTCGGGCCGTTGAGCGCGGCGATGCTGACCCGCTCGGTGAGCAGCGGCAGCACCTCGTCCTCGGACGCCTGGACGGCGATCATCGCGCCACCGGCCGGAAGCGCCTGCATCAGGCGGCCACGGGCGGCCACCAGCTTCGCCGCATCCGCCAGCGAGAGCACACCGGCCACATGCGCGGCGGCCAGCTCACCGATGGAGTGGCCGGAGAGGAAGTCGGGCCGCAGGCCCCACGCCCTGGCCAGGTGGAACAGCGCGACCTCGATGGCGAACAGCGCGGGCTGGGTGAACCCGGTCTGGTCCAGCTCCGCCGCGTCGTTCCCGAACATCACGGTCTTCAGCGGCCGTTCGAGGTACCGGTCCAGCTCGTCGCAGACCGCGTCCAGCGCCTCGGCGAACGCCGGATAGGCGTCGTACAGCTCATGGCCCATGCCGAGCCGCTGGCTGCCCTGGCCGGTGAACAGGAAGGCCACCTTGCCGTCCGCCACCGAGCCCTGGCCCAGCCCCGACGCCGACTCGCCGCGCGCCAGCGCCGCCAGGCCCGAGACCAGCGCAGCGCGGTCACCGCCGACCACGACGGCACGGTGGTCCAGCGCGGCACGGGTGGTCGCGAGCGAGTACGCCAGGTCGGTCGGCGACAGCTCCGGCCGCCGCTCCAGGTCGGCGAGCAGCCGCTCGGCCTGCGCCCGCAGCGCGACGGCGCTCTTCCCGGACACGATCCACGGCAGCACGGACGGCCGGGCGGCCGGAAGCGCGGACCCCTCGGCCGGTTCGGGCTCCGGCGCCTGCTCGATGATGGCGTGCGCGTTGGTGCCGCTGACGCCGAAGGAGGAGATACCGGCCCGGCGCGGACGCCCGGTCTCCGGCCACTCCCGCGCCTCGCTCAGCAGCGAGACCGCACCCGACTCCCAGTCCACATGCGGCGAGGGCTCGTTGATGTGCAGCGACGGGGGCAGGACGCCGTGGTCCATCGCCTGCACCATCTTGATGATGCCCGCGACACCGGCAGCCGCCTGCGTGTGGCCGAAGTTGGACTTGATGGAGCCCAGCCACAGCGGCTGGTCCTCGGTCTTCTCCTTGCCATAGGTGGCGAGCAGCGCCTGCGCCTCGATCGGGTCGCCCAGCGTCGTACCGGTGCCGTGTGCCTCGACCGCGTCGACCTCGGACGCGGACAGCCGTGCGTTGGCCAGCGCCTGACGGATCACCCGCTGCTGGGAGGGGCCGTTCGGCGCCGTCAGACCGTTGGACGCACCGTCCTGGTTGACCGCCGTGCCCCGCACGACCGCCAGCACCCGGTGACCGTTCTTCTCCGCGTCCGACAGCCGCTCCACCAGCAGCATGCCGACACCCTCGGCCCAGCCGGTGCCGTCCGCGTCGCCCGAGAAGGACTTGCAGCGGCCGCTGGCCGAGAGCCCGCCCTGACGGCTGAAGTCGATGAAGGTGTCCGGGGTGGACATGACGGTGACACCGCCCGCGAGGGCCATGGTGCACTCGCCGCTGCGCAGCGCCTGCGCCGCCAGATGCAGCGCCACCAGCGACGACGAACACGCCGTGTCGATGGTGACGGCGGGGCCTTCGAGACCGAAGGTGTACGCCACCCGGCCGGAGGCGACACTGCCCGCCGTGCCGGTGCCGAGGTAGCCCTCCAGGCCCTCCGGCAGGGCGGTCAGCCGGGAGAGGTAGTCGTGGTACATGACGCCCGCGAAGACGCCGGTCTTGCTGCCGCGCACGGTCGCCGGGTCGATCCCGGCCCGCTCGAACGCCTCCCAGGAACTCTCCAGCAGCAGCCGCTGGTGCGGGTCCATGGCAAGGGCCTCGCGCGGGTTGATCCCGAAGAAGTCGGGGTCGAACTCGCCCGCGTCGTAGAGGAATCCGCCCTCGATGGTGGCGCTGGTGCCGGTCTGCTCGGGGTCGTCGCCCAGCAGCCCGTCCAGTTGCCAGCCGCGGTCGGTCGGGAAGCCGGAGATGGCGTCCACCGAGCCGGTGACGAGCTGCCACAGCTCCTCGGGGCTGGTGACCCCGCCCGGGTAACGGCAGCTCATGCCGACAATGGCGATGGGCTCGTCGTCGGCGACGGCCACGGTGGCGGCGGGGGCCGCCGCGGCCTCGTCGGCCTGGTCGCCGAGGATCTCGGTGCGCAGGAAACCGGCGAGCGAGGTGGGCGTCGGGTAGTCGAAGACAAGGGTGGCCGGGAGCCGTACGCCCGTCACGGCGCCGAGGCGGTTGCGCAGCTCGACCGCGGTGAGCGAGTCGAAGCCCAGCTCCTTGAACGCGCGCCCGGCGCCGACGGCTTCGGGGCCCGCGTAGCCGAGGACGGCGGCGACCTGACCGCAGACGATCTCCAGCAGCAGCCGGTCACGCTCGGGGACGGACAGCCCGAGGAGCCGCTCCGCGAGCCCGCCGGGGGCCGCGCCATCGCCCGATTCCACCACGCGGCGGCCGGGGGCCCGCACCAGGCCGCGCAGCAGCGCGGGCACCAGGCGTGCGTCGGCGTGGCGCAGCGGCGCCAGGTCCAGGTGCATGGGGACGAGCGTGGGGTCGCCCACGGCGAGCGCGGTGTCCAGGAGGGCGAGGCCCTCCTCGGAGGAGAGCGCTGCCACTCCGGCGCGGGTGATGCGCTGGATGTCGGTGTCGTCCAGGTCGCCGGTCATCCCGCTGCGCTCGGCCCACAGGCCCCAGGCGAGGGCGGTGGCGGGCAGCCCCTGGGCGCGGCGCCGGTGGGCGAGGGCGTCCAGGAAGGCGTTGGCGGCCGCGTAGTTGGCCTGGCCGGGGCCGCCGAGGGTGCCGGCGGCGGCGGAGAACAGCACGAACGCGGACAGGTCGAGGTCGCGGGTCAGCTCGTGCAGATGCCACGCGGCGTCGACCTTGGGCGGCAGGACGCGGTCGACGCGCTCGGCGGTCAGCGAGCCGATCACACCGTCGTCGAGCACGCCCGCCGTGTGCACCACGGCGGTCAGCGGGTGCTCGGCCGGGATGGCTTCGAGCGCCCCGGCGAGGGCGGTGCGGTCGGCCACGTCGCAGGCGGTGAGGGTGACCTCGGCGCCCGACGCGCGCAGTTCGGCGACGAGTTCGGCGGCGCCGTGGGCGTCGGCCCCGCGCCTGCTGAGCAGCAGCAGGTGGCGCACGCCGTGCTCGGTGACCAGATGGCGGGCGACGAGCCCGCCGAGGGTGCCGGTGGCGCCGGTGACCAGGGCGGTGCCCTCGGGGTCGAGCGCGGGCGCGGTCCGGTCGGGGTCGGAGGCGACCTTGGCCAGCCGCGGGACGACCACGGTCCCGGCGCGGACCGCGAGCTGCGATTCGCCGGTGGCCAGGGCAGGGGCGAGCGCGCGGTACGAGGCGTCGCCGCCCTCGATGTCGACCAGGGTGAAGCGGTCCGGGTTCTCGGACTGCGCGGAGCGCAGCAGACCCCACAGCGGGGCGTGGACCAGGTCCTCGGTGTCGGCGTCGGCGGAGGTGGCGACGGCGCCACGGGTGGCGATGACCAGCCGGGAGCCCTCGAAGCGGGCGTCGGCGAGCCAGCTTTGGACCAGCTCCAGCGCGCGGTGCAGGGCCTCGCGTACGGCGGCCTCGACGGGACGGTCCGTGCCGTCCGCGAAGAACGGCGCGACGACGGCCTGCGGCACCGGTGTCCCGGCGTCCACGGCCTCGCCGAGCGCGGCCAGGTCGGCGTAGCCGGCGGCGGTGGGCAGCGCGGCGGCGAGCTCGGGGTGCCCGGCGCCCAGCAGCGCCCACTGCCCGGCCACGACGGTGGTGGCGGCGGGCACCGGGGCGGGGGTCCACTCGACGCGGAACAGCGCCTCGTGGAAGGCGGCGCGGGCGGCGTGCACCTGGTCGGGCGAGACGGGGCGCAGCAGCAGCGAGTCGACGGAGGCGACGGGTGCGCCGCTCTCGTCCGTGACCAGCACGGCCACGGCGTCCTGACCGGCGGGCGAGAGCCGGACGCGGAGCGTGGCGGCGCCGACGGCGTGGAGCCGGACGCCGCTCCAGGAGAAGGGGAGGCGGCCGTGTTCGGTGTCCTCCAGGAGGGAGCCGATGCCCACGGCGTGCAGGGCCGCGTCCAGCAGCGCGGGGTGCAGTCCGAACAGCTCGGCCTCGGCGCGGGCGCTCTCCGGCAGCCGCACCTCGGCGTACACCTGGTCCTCGTGCTGCCAGGCGCCCTGGAGACCCTGGAAGACCGGGCCGTAGGCGAATCCGGTCTCGGCGAGCCAGTCGTAGAGGCCGTCCACGGGGACCTCGGTGGCACCGGCCGGCGGCCAGGCGGTGAGGGTCTCGTCCGGGGTGGTGGCGCCGGTGCCGAGCACACCGGTGGCGTGGCGGGTCCACTCGCCCTCGCCCCAGGTGCCGTCGGCGGCGTCCTCCAGGCGGGAGTGCAGGGTCAGCGAGCGGCGGCCGGTCTCGTCCGGCGCGCCCACGGACACCTGGAGCTGGACGCCGCCCTGCGGGGGCAGGACCAGCGGGGCTTCGAGGGTGAGCTCCTCCAGGACGTCCGCGCCGACGTGGTCACCGGCGCGGATGGCCAGCTCCACGAAGGCGGTGCCGGGCAGCAGCACGGTGTCCATGACGGCGTGGTCGGCCAGCCACGGGTGGGTCTGGAGGGACAGCCGGCCGGTGAAGAGGAATCCGGCGGCGTCGGCGAGCGACACGGCGGCGCCGAGCAGCGGATGGTCGGCGGAGCCGAGTCCGGCGGCGGTGACGTCGCCGGTCCAGGGGCCGGGCGGCTCGGGCCAGTACAGCTCGCGCTGGAAGGCGTAGGTGGGCAGTTCGACGCGGCGGGCGCCGGAGCCCTCGAAGACCGCGGCCCAGTCGACGGCCACGCCGTGGACGTGGGCGCGGGCGAGCGCACCGGCCAGGGCGGTGGCCTCGGGGCGGTCGCCGCGCAGCAGGGGGACGAACACGGCGCCGTCGGAGGTGACGCAGTCCTGCGCCATGGCGGAGAGCACCCCGTCGGGGCCGAGCTCCACGTAGGCGCCGACGTCGTACTCCTCGAGCCGGCGGATGCCGTCGGTGAAGCGGACCGCCTCACGGACGTGCCGGACCCAGTAGTCGGGCGAGCAGATCTCGTCGGCGGAGACCGAGCCGCCGGTCAGGTTGGAGATGAGGGGGATGACCGGCGGGGCGTAGGTCACCTGCCGGGCGACCTCGCGGAAGGCGTCCAGCATGCCGTCCATGCGGGGCGAGTGGAACGCGTGGCTGACGGTGAGCCGCTTGGTCTTGCGGCCCTCCGCCTCGAACGACGCGGCGATCGCGAGGGCCGTCTCCTCGTCACCGGCGATGACGACCGAGGTGGGCCCGTTGAGCGCGGCGATCGACACGCGCTCGGTGAGCAGCGGCGCCACCTCGTCCTCGGCCGCCTGGATCGCGATCATCGCGCCACCGGCGGGCAGTTCCTCCATCAGTCGGCCACGGGCGGCCACCAGCTTCGCCGCGTCCGCGAGCGACAGCACGCCCGCCACATGGGCGGCGGCCAGTTCGCCGATGGAGTGGCCGACGAGGAAGTCGGGCTTCACACCCCAGGTTTCCAGCAGCCGGAACAGCGCCACTTCGAGGGCGAACAGCGCGGGCTGGGTGTAGCCGGTGCGGTCCAGCAGTCCGCTGTCGTCGCCGAACATCACCTCGCGCAGCGGCCGTTGAAGGTGCTGGTCGAGCTCGGCGCACACCTCGTCCAGGGCGCGGGCGAAGGCCGGGACGGCCGCGTACAGCTCACGGCCCATTCCGGTGCGCTGGCTGCCCTGGCCGGTGAAGAGGAACGCGACCTTGCCCTCGCCGACCTCGCCGCGCACGACGCCGCCCGCGGGGGCGTCCTCGGCCAGCTCGGTAAGCCCGCGCAGCAGTTCCTCGCGGCCGCCCTCGCCCGCGAGGACCACGGCCCGGTGGTCCAGCGCGGCGCGGGTGGTGGCCAGCGAATGGGCCAGGTCGACCAGGCCGAGGCCCGGCTCGTCCCGCACATGGGCGGTGAGCCGCTCGGCCTGGGCGCGCAGCGCCGCCGCGCTCTGCGCGGAGACGAGCACCGGCACCAGACCGCCGACGCCGGTCCACTCCGAAGGCGTCGCGTCGTCGCCGGGGGTCTCGCGGTCCTCGGCGGGCGCCTGCTCGATGACGGTGTGCGCGTTGGTGCCGCTCACGCCGAAGGAGGAGATGCCCGCGCGGCGCGGCTGGCCGGTCTCCGGCCACGGGGTGTTCTCGGTGAGCAGGGAGACGGCACCGGCCGTCCAGTCCACGTCCCGGGAGGGCGCGTCGACATGCAGGGTCCTGGGCAGCACACCGTGCTCGATGGCCTTGACCATCTTGATGATGCCCGCGACACCGGCCGCGGCCTGGGTGTGCCCGAAGTTGGACTTGATCGAGCCGAGCCACAGCGGGCGGCCCTCGGCCCGGTTCTGCCCGTACGTGGCGAGCAGGGCCTGCGCCTCGATGGGGTCGCCGAGGCTGGTGCCGGTGCCGTGTGCCTCGACGGCGTCCACCTGGGCCGGGGTGAGCCGGGCGTCGGTGAGCGCCTGGCGGATGACGCGCTGCTGGGACGGGCCGTTGGGCGCGGTCAGACCGTTGGACGCGCCGTCCTGGTTGATGGCCGAGCCACGGACGATCGCCAGCACCGGGTGGCCGTTCTTGCGGGCGTCCGACAGCCGCTCGACGAGCAGCATGCCGACGCCCTCGCCCCAGCCGGTGCCGTCCGCGCCGTCGGCGAATGCCTTGCAGCGGCCGTCGGGTGCCAGGCCCCGCTGGCGGCTGAAGTTGATGAACGCGCGCGGGCTGTTCATCACCGTGACACCACCGGTGAGCGCCAGCGAGCACTCGTCGTTGCGCAGCGCCTGGATGGCCAGGTGCAGCGCCACCAGCGACGCCGAGCACGCGGTGTCGACGGTGAGCGCCGGGCCCTCCAGACCGAAGGTGTAGGAGATCCGGCCGGAGATGACGCTGGCCGCGTTGCCGGTGAGCAGATACTGCTCGACGCCCTGCGGCAGCGTGTGCATCAGCTCCGGGTAGTCCTGGCCGTTGGTGCCGACGAAGACACCGGCCTTGCTGCCGCGGAGCGTGGCCGGGTCGATCCCCGCCCGCTCGAACGCCTCCCAGGACGTCTCCAGCAGCAGCCGCTGCTGCGGGTCCATGCCGAGGGTCTCGCGCGGGCTGATCCCGAAGAACGCGGCGTCGAACTCGCCCGCGCCCGCCAGGAATCCGCCCTTGTCGGTGTAGCTGGTGCCCTGCTGGTCGGGGTCGTCGGCGAAGAGCGCGTCGGTGTCCCAGCCGCGGTCCGTGGGGAAGTCCACGATGGCGTCACCGCCCGCGGCCACGAGCTCCCAAAGCTGCTCCGGAGACGTGACGCCTCCGGGGAACCGGCAGCTCATGCCGACGATCGCGATCGGCTCAGGCTCCTGCGACTCGACCTCGCGAAGACGCTGCCGCGTCTGGTGCAGATCGGCAGTTACCCGCTTGAGGTAGTCGAGGATCTTGTCCTGATCCGCCATTGGAGTCTCACCCATGCTTCTCGTCACAAACCTTGCGCCCGGGGACCTTCAGATCCTCAGATTCCGAGTTCTTTGTCGATGAAGGCGAAGACCTCGTCGGGCGTCGCCTCCTGCAACTTCTCCGTCACGGTCCCGCTCTCGCCGTCCGCCGCCTCGGCCTCGGCCGTACGGGGCTCCGCCCACTTCGCCGCGAGATCCCGCAGCCGGGCCGCGATGTCGTCCCGTGCCGCGCTGCCGGGGTCGAGGACGGACAGCGCGGACTCCAGCGCCTCGAGCTCCGCCAGCCCGGGGGCGGCGGCCGTACCGCCGTCGCCCACGATCCGGCCGCACAGGAACTCGGCGAGGACCGCCGGGGTCGGGTAGTCGAAGACCAGCGTGGCGGGCAGCTTCTGCCCGGTGGCGGCGGTCAGCCGGTTGCGCAGCTCCAGCGCGATGAGCGAGTCGAAGCCGAGCTCCTTGAACGCCCGCCCCGCGCCGACCTCGTCGGTCGAGAGGTGGCCGAGCGCGGCGGCCGCGTTGGTGCGCACGACCTCCAGGACGACCACGGACTGTTCGGCCCGGGAGATCCCGGCCAGCCGCTTGCGCAGCGTGTCCGCCGGGGATCCGTCCGAGGCCGTGCCGGGCTCACCGGCCGTGGCGCCGGTCTCCCGCAGCCGCCGGACCTCGGGCAGTTCGCCGATGAGCGGGCTCGGGCGGACCGCCGTGTAGCCGTAGGCGAAGCGGTCCCACTGGATGTCGGCGACGGCCACGACCGTGTCGGCGTGGTCCAGGGCCCGCTGCAGCGCCGTGATGGCGGCGTGCGGCGCCATCGCCGGGACACCGCCCCGGTCGAGCCGCTCGCCGATGGCACCGTCGGCGGCCAGACCCGTCTCGCCCCAGCGGCCCCAGGCCACCGAGGTGGCGGGCAGGCCCTGGGCGCGGCGCTGTTCGGCCAGCGCGTCGAGATAGGCGTTGGCCGCCGCGTAGTTGCCCTGTCCGGCGTCGCCGAGGGTGCCCGCGATACCGGAGAACAGCACGAACGCGGACAGCTCCAGGTCGCGGGTCAGCTCGTGCAGATGGCGCGCCGCGTCGGCCTTGGGGCCGAGGACGGTGGCGAACCGCTCCGGGGTGAGCGCGTCCAGGACACCGTCGTCCAGGACGCCCGCGGCGTGCATGACCGCCGTGAGCGGCTGGTCGGCCGGGATGGCGGCCAGCAGCGTCTCGACGGCCTTGCGGTCGGCCACATCGCACGCGGCGACGGTCACCTTGGTGCCCAGCTCGGCCAGCTCGTCCCGCAGCTCGGCCGCGCCCGGCGCCTCCGGACCACGGCGGCTGGTGAGCACCAGATGCTCGGCACCGTTGGTGGCAAGCCAGCGCGCCACATGAGCGCCCAGGGCGCCCGTACCGCCGGTGACCAGCGTCGTACCGGCCGGCTTCCACGTCCGTACGGCGGGGGCACCGGCCAGCGGGGCGTGCGCGAGCCTGCGGGCGAACACCCCGGCCGCGCGCACCGCGAGCTGGTCCTCGCCGTCGGTCCCGGCGAGCACTCCGGCGAGCCGGGCCAGCGCCCGCTCGTCGGGCGATCCGGGCAGGTCGACCAGACCGCCCCAGCGCTCCGGGTACTCCAGCGCCGCGGTCCGGCCCAGGCCCCAGACGAGCGCCTGATCGGGGGATTCCACGGTGTCCGTCTGCCCGACGGCGACCGCGCCCCGGGTGGCGCACCACAGCGGCGCGTCCACCCCGGCGTCGCCCAGCGCCTGGATCAGCACGGCGGTGCCGGTCAGCCCGGCGTTGACACCATCGGTGCCGGGCGCGGTGCCCTGGTCGAAGGCGAGCAGCGACAGCACACCCGCGACGGTCGCGGTGTCGGCCAGCTCCTCGCGCACCAGGCGGGTCAGCGACGCGCGGTCCGACTCCACGACGGTCGGGGTGATCTGCCGTACCTCGGCGCCGCGTTCGGTGAGCATCCGGACCGCGCCGAGCGTCCAGTCGTCGATGGCGGCGGACTCGGGCACGGCCAGCAGCCAGGTCCCGGACAGCCGCGGGGCCTGCGCCTCGGTCAGGGAGGTCCAGGTCGCGCGGTAGCGCCAGCCGTCCACCGTGGACTGCTCACGGGCCTGCTTGCGCCAGGTGGCCAGGGCGGGCAGGACGGCGCCGAGCGAGGACCGCTCACCGTCGTCCTCGAACGCGAGGGTGTCGGCCAGCGACGCCAGGTCCTCGCGCTCGACGGCCTCCCAGAAGCGGGCGTCGACGGCGTCGGACGGCGCGCCCGACTCGTCGGCCGGGGTGTCGGCCGCCTGCGGCCAGTAGCTCTGGTGCTGGAAGGCGTACGTGGGCAGCTCGACGCGCTCCGCGCCCGTCTCCTCGTACACGGCCTCCCAGTCCACGCTCACGCCACGCGTCCACGCCTCGCCGACAGAGATCCAGAAGCGGTCCAGGCCACCCTCGTCACGGCGCAGCGACCCGATCGCGGCGGCCTCACGGCCCGCGTCCTCGGCGGTCTCCTGCACACCCATCGTCAGCACCGGATGGGCGCTGGACTCGATGAAGACCCCGAAGCCCTCGTCCAGCAGGCGGCGGATGGCGCCCTCCAGCTCGACGGTGCGACGCAGGTTGGTGAACCAGTACTCGGCGTCCAGCTCGGAACCGTCGACCCACTCCCCCGTGACGGTGGACAGGAACGGCACCTCGGCCGTCTTGGGCTCTACGGGAGCCAGCAGCTCCAGCAGCTCGTCACGGAGCAGTTCGACCTGCGCGGAGTGCGAGGCGTAGTCCACCGGCACCCGGCGCGCCCGCACCTCATCGGCCTCGCACGCGGCGACCAGCTCATCGAGCGCGGTCGGCTCGCCGGAGACGACCACCGAGGACGGTCCGTTGACGGCCGCCACCGAGATGCGCTCCTCGCCCCAGGGCGCGATCCGCTCCCGTACGTCCGCCACCGGCAGCGCCACCGACACCATGCCGCCCTCGCCCGCCAGCACCCGGCCGATCGCCTGGCTGCGCAGCGCCACCACACGCGCCGCGTCCTGAAGCGACAGGGCACCGGCCACACACGCGGCGGCGATCTCACCCTGCGAGTGGCCGACCACAGCCGACGGGACGACACCCAGCGAACGCCACAGCTCCGCGAGCGAAACCATCACGGAGAACAACACCGGCTGAACAACGTCCACCCGCTCCAGTGACGGTGCGCCCTCCGCCTCGCGCAGCACATCCACCAACGACCAGTCGGTGAACTCTGCGAGCGCGGCGGCACACTCATCAATACGGGCAGCGAACACCGGTGAAGCATCCAACAGCTCCACGGCCATGCCTACCCATTGTGACCCCTGTCCTGGGAACACGAATGCGGCCTTGCCCCCGATTGAGGCCCCCTGCACCAGGTTGGGCAGGACCTGCCCCCTAGCGAGGGCGTCCAAACCACCGGCGAATTCGTCCCGGTCCGTGCCCACCAGCACCGCGCGCTGCTCGAAGGCGGCGCGGGTGGTGGCCAGTGAGTGGCCGATGTCCAGGGGGCGCAGGGCCGGGTCGGCGTCGAGGTGGGCCAGCAGCTTGGCGGCCTGGGCGCGCAGCGCCGCCTCGCTCTTGCCGGACACCGTCCACGGCAGCGCGCCGGGCCGCCGGGCCGCCGGCTCGGTCTCGTCCGGCTCCTCGGCCGGGGCCTGCTCGATGATGGCGTGCGCGTTGGTGCCACTGAAGCCGAACGAGGACACCGCGGCCCGGCGCGGACGGCCGGTCTCCGGCCACTCCCGCGCCTCCGTCAGCAGCTCGACCTCGCCCGCCGACCAGTCCACATGCGGGGTGGGCTCGACGATGTGCAGCGACTCCGGCAGGACGCCGTGGCGCAGCGCGAGCACGAGCTTCATCACACCCGCGACACCGGCGGCCGCCTGGGCGTGGCCGATGTTGGACTTGATGGAGCCGAGCAGCAGGGGCTGCCCCTCGGGCCGCTCCTGGCCGTAGGTGGCCAGCAGCGCCTGCGCCTCGATCGGGTCACCCAGCGTCGTACCGGTGCCGTGTGCCTCGACGACGTCCACCTCGGCGGGCGACAGCCGGGCGTTGGCGAGGGCCTGCCGGATGACGCGCTGCTGGGACGGGCCGTTGGGCGCCGTCAGACCGTTGGACGCACCGTCCTGGTTGATCGCGGAACCCCGCACGACCGCCAGCACCGGGTGACCCTTCTCGCGGGCGTCCGACAGCCGCTCGACCAGCAGCATGCCCACACCCTCGGCCGGGCTGAAGCCGTCCGCGTCCGAGGAGAACGCCTTGCTGCGGCCGTCGGAGGACAGTCCCCGCTGGCGGCTGAACTCGATGAAGGTGCCCGGGGTGGCCATCACGGTCACCCCGCCCGCGAGCGCGATCGTGCACTCGCCCTGGCGCAGCGACTGGACGGCCAGGTGCAGCGCCACCAGCGACGCCGAGCACGCGGTGTCGACGGTGACCGCAGGGCCCTCCAGACCGAAGGTGTACGAGAGGCGGCCGGAGACGACGCTCGCGGCGCTGCCGGTGGCCAGGTGACCCTCGTAGCCCTCGGTGTTGCTGCGCATGACGATGGAGTAGTCGGAGCCGTTGGTGCCGACGAAGACACCGGACGGGGTGCCGTGCAGCGTGGCCGGGTCGATGCCCGCCCGCTCGAACGCCTCCCACGACGTCTCCAGCAGCAGCCGCTGCTGCGGGTCCATCGCCATGGCCTCACGCGGCGAGATCCCGAAGAAGGTGGGGTCGAAGTCGGCGGCCCCGGTGAGGAATCCGCCCTCGCGGGTGTAGCTGGTGCCCTGCGCGTCCGGGTCCGGGTTGTACAGGGACTCGATGTCCCAGCCGCGGTCGCCCGGGAACTCCGACAGCGCGTCGCCGCCGGAGGTGAGCAACTGCCACAGCTCCTCGGGGGTGCGCACACCGCCCGGGAAGCGGCAGCTCATGGAGACGATGGCGATGGGCTCGTCGTCGGCGAGCGCCGCCGCGGTCGGCAGCGCGGCCACGGCCGCCCGCTGCCCGCCCGCGATCTCGGTGCGCAGATGGCGCGCGAGCACCGTCGGGGTGGGGTAGTCGAAGATCAGCGTCGGCGGCAGCTTCAGCCCGCTGGCGGCGCTGAGCCGGTTGCGCAGCTCAACGGCGGTCAGCGAGTCGAAGCCAAGATCCTTGAAGGCCCGGCCCGCCTCGACGTCGTCCGCGCCGGCGTAGCCGAGGACGGCCGCGACGGCGGTGCGGACCAGCTCCATCACCAGCCGCTCCTGCTCGGCCTCCGGCACCCCGGCGAGCTGCTGCGCCAGCGCGACCGCGCCCGCGCCGTCCGCCTCGGCGTCCCCGGCCATGTCCTGGATGACGTCCCGCGCCTCGGGCAGGTCGTACAGCAGCGGACGGGAGCGGCCGGAGGTGAAGGCGAGAACGAAGCGCTTCCACTCCATGTCGACGACGGTGAGCACCGACTCGTCGCGGTCCAGCGCGTGCTGGAGCGCGGTGACGGCCGACCGCGGCGCCATCTCGATGACGCCGTGGCGGCGCATCCGGTCACCGACGCCGCCCTCGGCCATCCCGCCCTCGCCCCACGGCCCCCAGGCCAGCGAGGTGGCGGGCAGGCCCTGGGCGCGCCGGTGCTCGGCGAAGGCGTCGAGGAAGGCGTTGCCCGGGGCGTAGTTGCCCTGGCCGGGAGCGCCGAAGGTGGCCGCGAAGGACGAGAACAGCACGAACGCCGAGAGGTCCAGCTCCCGGGTCAGCTCGTGCAGATGGCGGGTGGCGTCGACCTTGACCTTCAGCACCCGGTCCACCTGGTCCGGGGTCAGGCCCTCGATCACCCCGTCGTCCAGCACGGCGGCCGTGTGGACGACGGCCGTCAGCGGATGTTCGGCCGGGATGCCCGCGAGCAGCGCCTCGACCTGGGCACGGTCGGCCACATCGCATGCGGCGATGGTGACCTTCGCGCCCAGTTCGGTCAGTTCGGAGCGCAGATCCGCCGCGCCCGGGGCCTCCAGGCCACGGCGGCTGGTGAGCACCAGGTGCTCGGCCCCGTTGGTGGCCAGCCAGCGCGCCACATGGGCGCCCAGCGCCCCCGTACCGCCGGTGACCAGCGTCGTACCGGCCGGCTCCCAGGACCGTACGGCGGGCGTGGCGGCCAGCGGGGCGCGCACCAGACGGCGTACGAGCAGCCCGGTGGCGCGGATCGCGACCTGGTCCTCCTCGGCCCCGGCGAGCACGGTCACCAGCCGGGCCAGCGCCCGCTCGTCGGGCGCCCCGGGCAGGTCGACCAGACCGCCCCAGCGCTCACCGTGCTCCAGCGCGGCCACCCGGCCGAGCCCCCAGACCAGCGCCTGCTCGGGGGATTCGAGGGTGTCCGTACGGCCGACGGAGACCGCGCCACGGGTGGCGGACCACAGCGGCGCGCCGATCTCCGCGTCGCCCAGCGCCTGCACCAGCGCGAGCTGCGCCGCCACTCCGGCGGGGACGGAGGGGTGCCTGGGGTGCGGGTGGCCGTCGAGGGCCAGCAGCGACAGCACTCCGGCGAACGGGATGCCATCGGTTTCGGTGAGCGCGGCCCGCAGCCGCTCGATCAGCTCGTCCCGGCCGTCGGCGTCGGTGTCCACGGCGATCCGCCGTACGTCGGCGCCGCGTTCGGCGAGCACCCCGGCCACGGCGTCGGTCCAGATGTCCTCGGCGGCCGGGGCGACGACGAGCCACGCGCCGGACAGCCGGGCGGGCTGTCCATCGGCGAGCGGTTTCCACGTCACGCGGTAGCGCCAGCCGTCCACCGTGGACTGCTCACGGCTCTGCTTGCGCCAGGTGGCCAGGGCGGGCAGCAGCGCGCTGACCCGCTCATCGCCGTCGACGTCCAGCTCGGCGGCGAGCGCCTGCCAGTCCTCGCGCTCCACGGCCTCCCAGAAACGGGCCTCGACGGGGTCGGCGGCGGTGGCGGCAGCGGCGGAGGTGCCCGCCTCCAGCCAGTAGTGCTGGTGCTGGAAGGCGTACGTGGGCAGCTCGACGCGCTCCGCGCCCGTACCGTCGAACACCGCCTCCCAGTCCACGCCGACGCCACGCGTCCACGCCTCGCCCAGAGAGGCCCAGAAGCGGTCCAGGCCGCCCTCGTCACGGCGCAGCGAACCGATCGCGGCAGCCTCACGGCCCGCGCTCTCGGCGGTCTCCTGCACACCCATCGTGAGCACGGGGTGGGCGCTGGACTCGATGAAGGCACCGAAGCCCTCGTCCAGCAGACGGCGGACCGCACCCTCCAGCTCGACGGTACGGCGGAGGTTGGTGAACCAGTACTCCGCGTCCAGCTCCGGACCCTCGACCCACTCCCCCGTCACCGTCGACAAGAACGGCACCTCGGCCGTCCTGGGCTCCACGGGAGCCAGCAACTCCAGCAGCTCCTCACGGAGCAACTCGACCTGCGCGGAGTGCGAGGCGTAATCCACCGGCACCCGGCGCGCCCGCACCTCATCGGCCTCACAGGAGGCCAACAGCTCGTCCAGCGCCTCCGGCTCACCCGAAACCACCGCCGAGGAGGGACCGTTGACGGCCGCGACGGAGATGCGCTCCTCGCCCCACGCCGCGATCCGCTCCCGTACATCCGCCACCGGCAGCGCCACCGACACCATGCCGCCCTCACCCGCCAGCACCCGGCCAATCGCCTGACTCCGCAACGCCACCACACGCGCCGCATCCTGAAGCGACAGAATCCCCGCCACACAGGCGGCGGCGATCTCACCCTGCGAGTGGCCGACCACAGCCGCCGGCCGGACACCCAGCGAACGCCACAGCTCGGCGAGAGACACCATCACCGCGAACAGCACCGGCTGGACCACGTCCACGCGCTCCAGCGACGGCGCACCCTCGGCGCCGCGCAGCACCTCCACCAACGACCAGTCGGTGAACTCCGCCAGCGCCGCGGCACACTCCTCGATCCGCGCGGCGAACACGGGCGAGGCGTCCATCAGCCCCACCGCCATACCTGCCCACTGCGACCCCTGCCCCGGAAACACGAACGCCGTCCGGCCGCCGACGACGGAGCCCTGTGAGACGCCCGCCGCCATACCGCCCTCGGCCAGGGCGGTGAGCCCGGCCAGCAGGTCGGCGCGGTCGTGGCCGCGCACCACGGCGCGGTGGTCGAGCTGGGCCCGGGTGGTGGTCAGCGAGAGGCCCACGTCGACCGGGCTCGGCCCGGGGTCGGCCTCGAGGTGCGCCAGCAGCCGCTGCGCCTGGTCGCGCAGTGCCGCCGCGCTCTTGCCCGACACCGCCCACGGCACCACGTCCAGCCGCTTGGACGACGGAGCCGGTCGCTCGGTGGCTTCCTCGGCCTCCTCGGCCTCCTCTGCGGGGGCCTGCTCCAGGATGGTGTGCGCGTTGGTGCCGCTGAAGCCGAAGGAGGACACGGCGGCCCGGCGCGGGTGGTCGGTCTCCGGCCAGGGGGTGGTCTCGGCGAGCAGCGACACCGCGCCCGCCGACCAGTCGACATGCGGGGTCGGCTCGTCGATGTGCAGGGTCCTGGGCAGGACGCCATGGCGGATGGCCATGACCATCTTGATGATTCCGGCGACACCGGCCGCCGCCTGGGTGTGCCCGATGTTGGACTTGATCGAGCCGAGCAGCAGCGGCTGGTCCTCGGTGTGCTCCTGGCCGTAGGTGGCCAGCAGCGCCTGTGCCTCGATGGGGTCGCCCAGCGTCGTACCGGTGCCGTGTGCTTCGACCGCGTCGACATCGGCCGCCGAGAGGCGGCCGTTGGTGAGCGCCTGGTGGATGACGCGCTGCTGGGACGGGCCGTTGGGCGCGGTCAGACCGTTGGACGCGCCGTCCTGGTTGATGGCCGAGCCCCGGACGATCGCCAGCACCGGATGGCCGTTCTTGCGCGCGTCCGACAGCCGCTCGACCAGCAGCATGCCGACGCCCTCGCCCCAGCCGGTGCCGTCCGCGGCGGCGGCGAAGGGCTTGCAGCGGCCGTCGGCGGCGAGTCCGCGCTGCCGGCTGAACTCGGTGAACGTCGAGGGGGTGGCCATCACCGTGACACCGCCCGCGAGCGCCAGCGAGCATTCGCCGCTGCGCAGCGCCTGCACCGCCATGTGCAGCGTGACCAGCGACGACGAGCACGCCGTGTCGACAGTGACCGCCGGGCCCTCAAGACCGAAGGTGTACGAGACCCGGCCGGAGGCGATGGAGCCGGAGCTTCCGGTGCCGAGGAAGCCCTCGACGCCCTCGGGCACGGAGTCGAGCCGCGAGGTGTAGTCGTGGTACATCACGCCCGCGAAGACACCGGTCCGGCTGCCGCGCAGCCCGGTCGGGTCGACCCCGGCCCGCTCGAACGCCTCCCAGGACGTCTCCAGCAGCAGCCGCTGCTGCGGGTCCATCGCCATGGCCTCGCGCGGCGAGATCCCGAAGAGCGTGGGGTCGAAGCCGCCCGCGTCGTAGAGGAATCCGCCCTCGTTCACATAGCTGGCGCCCGCCTGGTCGGGGTCGGCGTCATAGAGCGACTCGATGTCCCAGCCGCGGTCCGTGGGGAAGCCGGAGATCGCGTCCTCGCCGCCCAGGACGAGCCGCCACAGCTCCTCGGGGGTGCGGACACCGCCCGGGTAGCGGCAGCTCATCGCGACGATCGCGATCGGCTCCTGGTGCCGCTCCTCGACCTCGCGAAGCTGTCGGCGGGCCTGACGCAGGTCGGCGGTGGCCCGCTTGAGGTAATCCCGGAGCTTGTCCTCGTTATTCACCATTGCGTCGGCTCCTTGCGAAGAGGGAGGGGGTGCTCATGTGTTCAGAACGCTCCCGTTCAGGAGGAGCCGAGTTCGTCGTCGAGCAGATCGAAGAGCTCATCGTCGGTCGCGGATTCGAGGTCGTGGTCGTCGGTGTCGCCGTCTGCGGTCGCTTCCTGGGCGTCGTTCCACTTCGCCAGGAGCGCCTGGAGACGCATGGTGATCCTGGAGCGGGTGACGCTGTCGTCGGCGGCCACCGCCAGGGCGGCTTCCAGACGGTCGAGTTCGCCGAACACCGACGGGCCGCCGCCGTCCCCATGCGGGAGTTCCGCGCGCAGATGGTCGGTCAGGGCGTCGGGGGTCGGGTAGTCGAAGATCAGCGTGGCGGGCAGCCGGAGCCCGGTGGCCGCGCCCAGCCGGTTGCGGAGTTCGACGGCGGTGAGCGAGTCGAAGCCCAGCTCCTTGAAGGCCGCGCCGGGTTCGATCGCCGCCGCGCTGCCGTAGCCGAGCACGGTGGCCACCTGGCCGCAGACCAGGTTGAGCAGGAAGCGGTCCCGTTCGGCCGCGGACATGCCCGCGAGCCGCTCGGCGATGCCCGCCGCCTCGTCCGCCCCGCCGCCACCGGCCGCGGCCCGCCGTACGGGGGTGCGGATCAGCCCGCGCAGCAGCGGGGCGACCCCGCCCGTGGACTGGGCGCGCAGGGCGGCGATGTCCAGGGCGGCCGGGATCAGCACCGCGTGTCCGGCGAGGGCGGCCACGTCGAACAGGGCCAGGCCCTCGGCGTTGCTCAGCGCGCCCATGCTGCCGCGGCTCATCCGCTGCCGGTCGGCGTCGGCGAGGGTCGCGGCCATGCCGCCGTCGTCCTCCCACAGGCCGAAGGCCAGGGAGACCGCGGGCAGGCCCTGGGCGCGGCGGTGCTGGGCGAGGGCGTCCAGGAAGGTGTTGGCCGCCGCGTAGTTGCCCTGCCCCGGGTTGCCGAAGACTCCGGCCGCCGAGGAGAACAGGACGAAGGCGGAGAGGTCGCTGTCGCTGGTCAGCTCGTGGAGGTTCCACGCCGCGTCCACCTTGGGCCGCAGCACCCGCTCGACACGCTCCGGGGTGAGGGATTCGATGATCCCGTCGTCCAGGACGCCCGCCGCGTGGATCACGGCGGTGAGGGGGTGGTCGGCGGGGATGTCCGCCAGGAGGCCGGCGAGCGCGTCCCGGTCGGCCGCGTCGCACGCCGCCCAGGTGACCTCGGCACCCAACGAGCCCAGCTCGGCGGCCAGTTCGGCGGCGCCCGCCGCCTCCGCGCCACGGCGGCTGGTCAGCAGCAGGTGACGGGCGCCGCGCTCGGTCACCAGATGGCGGGCGAGCTGCCCGCCCAGGGTGCCGGACGCGCCGGTGATCAGCACGGTGCCCGTCGGGTCGAGACCGGGCACGGCCGCCTCGTCCAGGGCCGCCACCCGCGCGAGGCGGGGTGCGTGGACGGTCCCGGCGCGTACGGCAAGCTGGGGCTCGTCCGTGCGCAATCCCGCCACCAGGGCGGGGAGCCAGCCGTTGGCGGCTCCGGTGGCGGTGCCGGTGGCGGTGGCCGGGTCGCCGTGGACATCTGCCAGAACGAACCGGCCCGGGTGCTCGGCCTGCGCCGACCGCACCAGGCCCCAGGCGGCGGCGTGGGTCAGGTCGTCCACACCCTCGGCCCCTTCGGGCCCTTGTGCCCCTTCGGCTCCGGTGCCGTCGCCGGTGGTCACGGCCACGGCGCCACGGGTGAGGAGGACCAGCCGGGAGTCGGCGAACCGTTCGTCGGCGATCCACTCCTGGACCAGCGCCAGCGTCCGCCGGACGACGGTGTGCGCGGCGCCCGCGGTGTCCCCGGGCGTGCCCAGGTCGGGCAGGCACGGCACGAGGACCACGTCGGGCGCGATCCCCTCGGCCTCGACCGCCTCGGCGAGCGCGGAGAGCCCCGCGTAGGTCTCGGCCTCGATACCGGTGTCCGCGTCCGTCAGCGCGGCCGTGATCTTCAGATCGCCGCCGGTGCCGTCCAGGACGGCCCACAGGGCGGTGTCCTCCGGCCGCTGCGGCTCGGCGGGCGCGGGCAGCGCGGCCCAGTCGAGACGGAACAGCGCCTCGTGGTGTGCGGTACGGGCAGCCGTGAACTGCTCGGCGTCCAGCGGCCGCAGCGCCAGCGAGCCGACCGACACCACGGGGGCACCGGCCTCGTCGGTGATCTCCAGCGCCACCGCGCCCTGCCCGGCCGGGGAGACCCGCACCCGCAGCGCGGTCGCGCCGACCGCGTGCAGCCGTACGGCATCCCACGAGAACGGCAACCGGGCCCGGCCCGCCTCCTCGGCCGGGAAGAACCCGCCGAGCGCCACCGTGTGCAGCGCGGCGTCCAGCAGCGCCGGGTGCAGCCCGTACGCACGGGCCTCGCCCTGCCGGTCCTCGTCGAGCGCCACCTCGGCGAACACCTCGTCCCCGCGCCGCCAGGCGGCCCGCAGCCCCTGGAACACCGGCCCGTAGGCAAGGCCGAGCGCGGCGAAGCCGTCGTACAGCCCGTCCACGTCGAGCGGTTCGAGGTCGGTGGTCGTGGCGACGGCCGGGGGCCATTCCACGGTGTCGGCGGAGGAAGAGCCGGAGACCGTGAGCACACCGGAGGCATGCCGGATCCACGGCTCGTCGGCGGCGTCCTCCAGCCGCGAGTAGACGGTCAGCGCGCGCCGCCCGTCGGGGCCGTCGGGCTCGTCCACGGCGACCCGAAGCTGCACCCCGCCGCGCTCCGGAAGGATCAGCGGCGCTTCGAGGGTCAGCTCGTCCAGCAGATCGCAACCGACCTGGTCACCGGCGCGGACCGCCAGCTCGACCAGGGCCGTACCGGGCAGCATCACGGTGTCCATGACGGCGTGGTCGGCGAGCCAGGGGTGCGTACGGAGCGAGAGCCGGCCCGTGAAGAGGAAGCCCTCGGAGTCGGGCAGATCCACCGCCGCGCCCAGCAGCGGGTGATCGGCCGCGCCGAGACCGGCCGAGACCACGTCGCCCACGGCTCCGGCGGGAGCCTCCAGCCAGTAGCGCTCGCGCTGGAAGGGGTACGTCGGCAGCTCGGTGCGCTGGGCGCCGGTCCCCGCGAAGAACGCAGCCCAGTCGACTGCCACACCACGGACATGGGCCCGGGCGATGGCGGCCGTCAGGGTCTCGGCCTCGGT
Organism: Streptomyces violaceusniger Tu 4113; assembly: GCF_000147815.2. Classification (NCBI taxonomy): domain Bacteria; kingdom Bacillati; phylum Actinomycetota; class Actinomycetes; order Kitasatosporales; family Streptomycetaceae; genus Streptomyces; species Streptomyces violaceusniger. The sequence goes on from NC_015957.1 coordinate 9,127,124, forward strand.
GCGGTCCTTGCGCAGCGCGGCGGCGAACGCGGCGTCCTCGCCGGTCCTACAGTCCTGGGCCATGGCGGTAAGGACACCGTCGGGGCCCAGTTCGAGGTAGGTGGTGACGCCCTGGGCTTCGAGGGTGCGGACACCGTCGAGGAAGCGGACGGCTTCCCGGACGTGGCGCACCCAGAAGTCGGGGGTCGTGACCTCTTCGGCGGAGACGACGGTCCCGGTGAGGTTGGAGACGATCGGAATGCGGGGCGCCTCGTAGGTCAGGCCCTCGGCCACCTCGCGGAACGCGTCCAGCATCCCGTCCATGCGCGGGGAGTGGAACGCGTGGCTGACGGTGAGGCGCTTGGTCTTACGCCCCTGCGCCTCGAAGTCCGCCGCGATCCGCTCGGCCGCGTCCTCGTCGCCCGCGATGACGACGGAGGTGGGCCCATTGAGCGCGGCGACGCTCACGCGGTCGGTGAGCAGCGGTGTGACCTCGTCCTCCGACGCCTGGATGGCGATCATCGCGCCACCGGCAGGCAGTTCCTGCATCAGGCGGCCACGCGCCGCCACCAGCTTCGCCGCGTCCGCGAGGGAGAGGACACCCGCCACATGGGCGGCGGCCAGCTCACCGATGGAGTGGCCGGAGAGGAAGTCCGCCTTCAGCCCCCAGGTCGCGACCAGCCGGAACAGTGCCACCTCGATCGCGAACAGCGCGGGCTGAGTGACCCCGGTCTGGTCGAGCGCCTCGGCGTCCTCGCCGAACAGCACCGTCTTCAGCGGCCGTTCAAGGTGCCCGTCCAGCTCATCGCAGACCGCGTCGAACGCCTCGGCGAACACCGGGTAGGCGTCGTACAGCTCACGGCCCATGCCGAGCCGCTGGCTGCCCTGCCCGGTGAACAGGAACGCCACCTTGCCGTCCGCCACCGCGCCTTCGGTGAGCCCGGGCGCCGACTCGCCATGTGCCAGCGCCTCCAGACCCGAGACCAGCCCGGCCCTGTCCCCGCCGACGACCACCGCACGGTGGTCCAGCGCGGCGCGCGTGGTCGCGAGCGAGTACGCCAGGTCGGTCAGCGACAGCTCCGGCCGCCCCTCGACATCGGCGAGCAGCCGCCCGGCCTGGGCGCGCAGCGCGTCGGTGCTCTTTCCGGAGAGCACCCACGGCAGAACGGACGGCTGGGCGACCGGGGCGGTGGGAGCCTCGGCCGGTTCGAGCCCAGGGGCCTGCTCGATGATCGTGTGTGCGTTGGTGCCGCTGAAGCCGAACGAGGAGACCGCCGCCCGCCGGGGACGACCAGCCTCCGGCCACTCCACCGACTCCTGCAACAACGACACCGCACCCGCCGACCAGTCGATATGCGGCGACGGCTCCTGCGCGTGCAACGTCCGCGGCAACACACCATGCCGCATCGCCATCACGATCTTGATGATCCCCGCGACACCGGCAGCAGCCTGCGTATGACCCATGTTCGACTTGATGGAACCGAGCAGCAACGGCCGCTCCGCATCCCGCCCCTGGCCATACGTGGCCATCAGCGCCTGCGCCTCGATCGGATCACCAAGACTGGTGCCCGTGCCATGCGCCTCCACCGCGTCCACATCACCAGTCGACAGACCCGCATTCGCCAACGCCTGACGGATCACCCGCTGCTGCGACGGGCCGTTCGGCGCCGTCAGACCATTGGACGCACCATCCTGGTTGATCGCGGAACCACGCACCACCGCCAGCACCGGATGCCCGTTCTTCCGCGCATCCGACAGCCGCTCCACCAGCAGCATGCCCGCACCCTCGGACCACCCCGTGCCATCCGCATCAGCCGAGAACGCCTTGCACCGACCATCCCCCGCAAGCCCACGCTGCCGACTGAACTCCACAAACGGCGACGGAGTCGCCATCACCGTCACACCGCCCGCGAGCGCCAGCGAACACTCACCGTTCCGCAGCGCCTGAACCGCCAGATGCAACGCCACCAACGACGACGAACACGCCGTATCCACCGTAATCGTCGGCCCCTCAAGACCGAACGTGTACGCCAACCGCCCCGAAATCACACTCCCCGCATTACCCGTACCGACGAATCCCTCCACGCCCTCCGGAAGCGCCGGAAGCGAGGAGGCGTAGTCGTGGTACATCACACCGGCGAAGACACCGGTACGGCTGCCGCGCAGCACACCCGGGGCGATTCCGGCTCGCTCGAACGCCTCCCACGATGTCTCCAGCAGCAACCGCTGCTGCGGATCCATCGCAAGGGCCTCACGCGGCGAGATACCGAAGAACGCCGGGTCGAAGTGGCCCGCCCGGTCGACGAACCCACCCTCGCGGGAGTACGAGGTGCCCGGGTGGTCGGGGTCCGGGTGGTAGAGCCCATCCAGATCCCAGCCACGGTCGGTGGGGAACTCGGAGATCGCGTCCCGGCCCTCCATGACCAGCCGCCACAGATCCTCCGGAGTCTCCACCCCACCCGGATAACGGCAACCCAACCCCACAATCGCGATCGGCTCATCATCCGCAGCCGCCACCACAACCGGCCCCGCCACGGCAGCCGCCGCACCCACCACCTCAGCGCGCAGGAACTCCGCCAGCACCATCGGCGTCGGGTAGTCGAAGACCAGCGTCGCGGGCAGCCGCAGCTCACTCACCGCACCCAGCGCATTCCGCAACTCCACCGCCGTCAGCGAGTCAAAGCCCAGCTCACGGAAGGAGCGATGCGGTTCGACGGTGTCCAGCGAGTCATGGCCGAGTACGGCGGCGACCTGCGTACGGACCAGCTCCAGCAGGGCGTCGAGTTGCTCGGCCTCGCTCAGACCGGCCAGCCGCCGCGCCAGCGCACCCGACGCCGCCGCACCCTCCGCCGCACGCCGCGCCGGAACCCGCACCAGCCCACGCAGCAGCGGCGCGACCACACCGGCCGACGCCGCCTCGGCACGCAGCACGGCCAGGTCCAACCGGACGGGCACGAGCAGCGCCTCGTCCGTGCGGTACGCGGCGTCGAACAGCTCCAGGCCCTCGGTGGCGGAGAGCCCGACGACGCCACCCCGGCTCATCCGGGACACATCCGCGTCGTCCAACTCACCGGTCATCGCGCTGGAGTCGGCCCACAGGCCCCAGGCCAGCGAGGTACCGGCCAGGCTGTGTGCCCGGCGGTGCTGGGCGAGGGCGTCCAGGTAGGCGTTGGCGGCGGCGTAGTTGCCCTGCCCCGCGTTGCCGAAGACACCGGCGGCGGACGAGAAGAGCAGGAACGCCGACAGGTCGAGTTCGCGGGTCAGCTCATGCAGGTTCCACGCCGCGTCCACCTTCGGACGGAGCACCCGCGCCAACCGCTCCGGCGTCAGCGAACCGATCACACCGTCATCCAGCACACCGGCCGTGTGGACGACCGCCGTGAGCGGATGGTCGGCGGGAATGGCGGCCAGGGTCGCGGAGAGCGCGTCCCGGTCCGCCACATCACACGCCGCCCAACGCACGCTCGCGCCCAACTCGGCAAGCTCAGAGCTGAGTTCGGCCGCGCCCGGTGCCTGGTCGCCACGACGGCTCACCAGCAGCAGACGCCGCACGCCACGCTCGGCCACCAGGTGGCGGGCCAGCAGACCGCCCAGCGTGCCACTCGCACCCGTGACCAGCACCGTGCCCTCGGCATCGACATCGAGCGGCTGCTCGGTGTCCACGGCGGCCCGCGCCAGACGCGGCGCCCGCAGCGCCCCGTCCCGTACGGCCACCTGCGGTTCGCCGGACTCCAGCGCACCCGCGACCGCCGACAGCGAATCGGCCGCACCATCGACGTCGACCAGGACGAACCGGCCCGGGTTCTCCGACTGCGCCGAGCGCAGCAGACCCCATACGGCGGCACCCGCAAGGTCCGCCACCGGCTCGGCGGCCTCGGTGGCCACCGCGCCCGAGGTCAGCACGACCAGCCGCGCATCCGCGAACCGCTCATCGGCCAGCCAGGTCTGGATCAGCTCCAGCGCCCTGGCCGTGGCCTGGTGCACGGCGGCCGGGCCGCCGTCCCCGTCGGACGAGAAGTCGACGAGCACCTCATCGGCCACTGCCGCGTCCGACTCGATCGCCGCGCCCAGCGCAGCCAGATCCGCGTACGCGGCCACGTCCGAGCCGGAGAGACCGCGCTCCAGCGCCTCGGAGCCGAGCACCACCCAGCCGCTGCCGATCCGCGCATCCGTCTCGGCCGCGAACTCGGTCCACTCCAGGCGGAAGAGGGAGTCCTGACGGCCGCCCCGCGCACCGCTGATCTGCTCGGCCGACACCGGACGCAACACCAGCGAATCCACCGACAACACCGCACGCCCCGCGCCATCGGCCACCGCCAACGACACCGCATCCGCACCAGCCGACGACAACCGCACCCGCAGCACCGAAGCACCCACCGCGTGCAACGACACACCAGCCCACGCGAACGGCAGCCGCGCCCCGTCCGCACCCTCGATCAGACCACCAAGACCCACCGCATGCAGCGCCGAATCCAGCAACGCCGGATGCAGACCGAACGCACCCGCCTCGGACTGCCCGTCCTCCGGCAGCTCCAGCTCCGCGAAGACCTCGTCACCGACCCGCCACGCGGACGTCAGCCCCCGGAACACCGGGCCGTACGCCAACCCCAGGCCCGCCATGCCCTCATACAGACCATCGAGCGCAACCGGCGTCGCACCGGCCGGCGGCCATGCGCTCAGGTCGAACGACGGCGTCGGGGCGCCCTCCACGAGCGCACCCGAGGCATGGCGCAGCCACGGCTCATCGGCGGGCGCGTCCTCCAACCGCGAGTACACCTCGAACCCACGACGACCGGAATCGTCCGGCGCACCCACCGAGAGCTGAAGCTGAACGCCTCCCACCTCCGGAAGCACCAACGGCGCCGCCAGCGTCAACTCCTCGACCTGATCACAACCGACCTGGTCACCCGCGCGAACCGCAAGCTCCACAAAGGCCGTTCCCGGCAGCAGCACCGAACCCATCACGGCGTGGTCGAGCAGCCACGGATGCGTCTGCGCCGAGATCCGCCCGGTCAGCAGCAGCCCATCGCCGCCCGCGAGCGGTACGACGGCGCCCACGAGCGGGTGGTCGGCGGCGGCCAGTCCGAGCCCCGCCGTGCCGCCGACGCCGTACGCCGACGCCTGGGGCCAGTACCGGCGGCGCTGGAAGGCGTACGTCGGCAGGTCGGTCAGCTCGACCCGAGCCGCACCCGTACCGGCGAAGACCGCCTCCCAGTCCACCGCCGCACCACGGACATGCGCCCGGGCGATGGCGGCGTGGACCGCCCGCGCCTCGGGCCGGCCGGCCCGCAACACGGCGGCGAATCCGGCGTCCTCGCCGGTCACACAGTCCTGGGCCATGGCGGTGAGGACACCGTCAGGGCCGAGTTCGACGTACGTGGTGACGCCCTGGGCCTCCATCGTGCGGACACCGTCGAGGAAACGGACGGCCTCGCGGACGTGGCGCACCCAGAAGTCGGGGGTCGTGATCTCCTCGGTGGAGACGACGGTCCCGGTGAGGTTGGAGACGATCGGGATGCGCGGGGCCTCGTAGGTCAGCCCCTCCGCGACCTCGCGGAACGCGTCCAACATGCCGTCCATACGCGGCGAGTGGAACGCATGGCTGACCGTGAGCCGCTTGGTCTTACGCCCCTGCGCCTCGAACGACGCGGCGATCTCCTGAGCCGCGTCCTCGTCACCAGCGATGACCACGGAGGTGGGTCCGTTGAGCGCGGCGATACTGACCCGCTCGGTGAGCAGCGGCGTGACCTCGTCCTCCGAAGCCTGCACCGCGATCATCGCGCCACCGGCCGGAAGCTCCTGCATCAGACGACCACGCGCGGCCACCAGCTTCGCCGCGTCCGCGAGCGAGAACACACCCGCCACATGCGCGGCGGCCAACTCACCAATCGAGTGACCGGAGAGGAAGTCCGCCTTCAGCCCCCAGGTCTCCACCAGCCGGAACAGCGCCACCTCGACCGCGAACAGCGCGGGCTGGGTGACCCCGGTCTGGTCCAGCGCCTCCGCATCGTCGCCGAACAGCACCGTCTTCAGCGGCTGCTCGAGATGCGCGTCCAGCGCGTCGCAGACCGCGTCCAACGCCTCGGCGAACGCCGGGTAGGCGTCGTACAGCTCACGGCCCATGCCGAGCCGCTGGCTGCCCTGCCCGGTGAACAGGAACGCCACCTTGCCGACAGCGGCGCCCGAGCCCTGGATCGCCTCCGCGCCGGACTCGCCGCGTGCCAGGGCGTCCAGACCGCGCAGGAAACCCTCGCGGTCGTCGGCCACCAGCACCGCACGGTGGTCCAGCGCGGCGCGCGTGGTCGCGAGCGAGTAGCCGAGGTCGGCCGGTGCGATCTCCGGCCGCTCGTCCAGGTAGGAACGGAGCCGCACGGCCTGCGCACGCAGCGCGTCGGCCGTCTTCGCCGACAGCGGCCACGACGTCACGCCAGGCGCGGTCGCCACCTCGCCCGGGGCCTCGTCCTCGATGGCCGGGGCCTGCTCGATGATCGTGTGTGCGTTGGTGCCGCTGAAGCCGAACGACGAGACCGCCGCCCGCCGGGGACGACCAGCCTCCGGCCACTCCACCGACTCCTGCAACAACGACACCGCACCCGCCGACCAGTCGATATGCGGCGACGGCTCCTGCGCGTGCAACGTCCGCGGCAACACACCATGCCGCATCGCCATCACGATCTTGATGATCCCCGCGACACCGGCAGCAGCCTGCGTATGACCCATGTTCGACTTGATGGAACCGAGCAGCAACGGCCGCTCCGCATCCCGCCCCTGGCCATACGTGGCCATCAGCGCCTGCGCCTCGATCGGATCACCCAGTGACGTACCCGTGCCGTGCGCCTCCACCGCGTCCACATCACCAGTCGACAGACCCGCATTCGCCAACGCCTGACGGATCACCCGCTGCTGCGACGGGCCGTTCGGCGCCGTCAGACCATTGGACGCACCATCCTGGTTGATCGCGGAACCACGCACCACCGCCAGCACCGGATGCCCGTTCTTCCGCGCATCCGACAGCCGCTCCACCAGCAGCATGCCCGCACCCTCGGACCACCCCGTGCCATCCGCATCAGCAGAGAACGCCTTGCACCGACCATCCCCCGCAAGCCCACGCTGACGACTGAACTCCACAAACGGCGACGGAGTCGCCATCACCGTCACACCGCCCGCGAGCGCCAGCGAACACTCACCGTTCCGCAGCGCCTGAACCGCCAGATGCAACGCCACCAACGACGACGAACACGCCGTATCCACCGTAATCGTCGGCCCCTCAAGACCGAACGTGTACGCCAACCGCCCCGAAATCACACTCCCCGCATTACCCGTACCGAGGAAGCCTTCGACGCCCTCCGGCACCCGCTCCAGCAGCGAGGCGTAGTCGTGGTACATGACGCCCGCGAAGACACCGGTACGGCTGCCGCGCAGCACACCCGGATCGATTCCGGCCCGCTCGAACGCCTCCCACGACGTCTCCAGCAGCAACCGCTGCTGCGGATCCATCGCAAGGGCCTCACGCGGCGAGATACCGAAGAAGCTCGGGTCGAAGTGGCCGGCGTCCTCCACGAAGCCGCCCTCACGGGCGTAGCTCGTACCGCTGTGGTCCGGGTCCGCGTGGTAGAGCGCCCCGAGGTCCCAGCCACGGTCGGTCGGAAATTCCGAGATCGCGTCCCGGCCCTCCATGACCAGCCGCCACAGATCCTCCGGAGTCTCCACCCCACCCGGATAACGACAGCCCAGCCCCACAATCGCGATCGGCTCATCATCCGCAGCCGCCACCACAACCGGCCCCGACACAGCGGCAGCCGCACCGACCACCTCAGCACGCAGGAACTCCGCCAACACCATCGGCGTCGGGTAGTCGAAGACCAGCGTCGCGGGCAGCCGCAGCTCACTCACCGCACCCAGCGCATTCCGCAACTCCACCGCCGTCAGCGAGTCAAAGCCCAGCTCACGGAAGGAGCGGTCGGGGTCAACCGTCTCCGGACCGGCGTATCCGAGCACCGTCGCGACGTTCGTACGGACCAGGTCCAGCAGCACATCGAGCTGCTCGGCCGCGTCCAGCCCGGCGAGCCGCCGCGCCAGCGCACCCGACGCCGCCGCACCCTCCGCCGCACGCCGCGCCGGAACCCGCACCAGCCCACGGAACAGCGGCGCCAGCGCACCGCCGGCCGCCTGCGCCCGAAGCGCGGCCATGTCCAGCGACATCGGCACCAGCAGCGCCTCACCGAGGCGGCCCGCGACGTCGAACAGCTCCAGACCCTCGGTGGCGGACAGCGCGAGGACACCGCCCCGGCTCATCCGGGACACATCCGCGTCGTCCAACTCACCGGTCATCCCGCTGGAGTCGGCCCACAGGCCCCAGGCCAGCGAGGTACCGGCCAGGCCGTGTGCCCGGCGGTGCTGGGCGAGGGCGTCCAGGAAGGCGTTGGCGGCGGCGTAGTTGCCCTGCCCCGCATTGCCGAAGACACCAGCAGCGGACGAGAAGAGCACAAACGCCGACAGGTCGAGATCGCGGGTCAGCTCATGCAGATTCCACGCCGCGTCCACCTTCGGACGCAGCACCCGCGCCAACCGCTCCGGCGTCAGCGAACCGATCACACCGTCATCCAGCACACCGGCCGTATGCACCACGGCCGTCAGCGGACGCTCGGCCGGAATCGCCCCGAGCACCTCGGCCAACTGGTCACGGTCGGCGACATCACACGCCGCCCACCGCACCTCGGCACCCAACTCGAACAATTCCGTGCCGAGTTCGGCCGCACCCGGAGCCTCGCCGCCACGGCGGCTCACCAGCACCAGATGCCGAACCTCACGCTCCACGACCAGGTGGCGGGCCAGCAGACCGCCCAGCGTGCCACTCGCACCGGTCACCAGGACCGTGCCCTCGGCATCGAACTCCGGCGCATCGTCCCCGGAGCCCGAGCCCGCAGCGTCGGCCCGCGCCAGGCGCGGCACCCGCACCTCGCCCGCACGCAGCGCAAGCTGCGACTCGCCCGAGGCGAGCGCGGCGGGCAGCGTACGGAACGACGCGTCCTGGCCGTCGAGGTCGACGAGCACAAGGCGTTCCGGGTTCTCCGACTGCGCCGAGCGCAGCAGACCCCACACCGCCGCCCGGGCCGGATCGTCCAGCGACTCCTCCGCGCCGGCGGCCACGGCGCCCGAGGTCAGCACCACCAGACGCGCATCCGCGAACCGCTCATCGGCCAGCCACGCCTGGACCAGCGACAGCGCCTCGGCGGTGGCCCGGTGCGCCGCACCCGCCACATCCTCGCCGCCCTCGCCGCCCTCGGCGGACGGCGAGACGAACACCAGCTCAGGCGCTTCACCACCCGCCGCGACCGCCTCGGTCAGCGCGGCCAGATCCGCGTACGTCGCGATCTCGGCACCAACCGCCCCGAGCCCGAGGTCGCCCGAACCGAGCGCCGCCCAGCGGGCAGTCGGCACGGGGGCGGAGGACACGGTCGCGGGCAGGCCGACCCACTCCAGGCGGAAGAGGGAGTCCCGACGACCGCCCCGCGCACCGCTGATCTGCTCGGCCGACACCGGACGCAACACCAGCGAATCCACCGACAACACCGCACGCCCCGCGCCATCGGCCACCGCCAACGACACCGCATCCGCACCAGCCGACGACAACCGCACCCGCAGCACCGAAGCACCCACCGCGTGCAACGACACACCAGCCCACGCGAACGGCAGCCGCGCCCCGTCCGCACCCTCGATCACACCACCAAGACCCACCGCATGCAGCGCCGAATCCAGCAACGCCGGATGCAGACCGAACGCACCCGCCTCCGCCCGCGCCTCCTCCGGCAGCTCCAGCTCCGCGAAGACCTCGCCACCGACCCGCCACGCGGACGTCAGCCCCCGGAACACCGGGCCGTACACCAGCCCCAGGCCCGCCATGCCCTCATACAGACCATCGAGCGCAACCGGCGTCGCACCCGCCGGCGGCCATGCGCTCAGGTCGAACGACGGCGTCGGGGCGCCCTCCACGAGCGCACCCGAGGCATGGCGCAGCCACGGCTCATCGGCGGGCGCGTCCTCCAACCGCGAGTACACCTCGAACCCACGACGACCGGACCCATCCGGCGCACCCACCGAGAGCTGAAGCTGAACGCCTCCCACCTCCGGAAGCACCAACGGCGCCGCCAGCGTCAACTCCTCGACCTGATCACAACCGACCTGGTCACCCGCGCGAACCGCAAGCTCCACAAAGGCCGTTCCCGGCAGCAGCACCGAACCCATCACGGCGTGGTCCGCCAGCCACGGATGCGTGTCGAGCCCCAGTCGGCCCGTGAGCAGCAGCCCCTCGCCACCGGCCAGCGGCACGGCGGCCCCGACCAGCGGATGGTCGACGGTCGCCAGCCCCAGCCCGGCCGTACCGCCGAGGGCAGCGGCCGGGAGCTCGGGCCAGTAGCGCGCGTACTGGAAGGCGTACGTCGGCAGCTCGACCCGAGCCGCGCCGGTACCGCCGAAGACGGCGTCCCAGTCGACCGCCACACCACGGACATGCGCCCGGGCGACGGCGGTGGTCAGCGTCTTGGCCTCGGGACGGTCCTTGCGCAGCACGGCGGCGAACGCGGCGTCCTCGCCGGTCACACACTGCTGGGCCATGGCGGTGAGCACACCGTCCGGACCCAGCTCGACGAACGTGGACACGCCCTGCGCCTCAAGGGTCCGCACACCGTCGAGGAAGCGGACGGCCTCGCGGACGTGGCGCACCCAGAAGTCGGCCGTCGTGATCTCCTCGGCGGCCACCACGCCACCGGTCAGATTCGACACGATCGGGATGCGCGGAGCCTCGTACGTCAGCCCCTGCGCCACCTCACGGAACGCGTCCAGCATCCCGTCCATGCGAGGCGAGTGGAACGCATGGCTGACCGTGAGCCGCTTGGTCTTCCGACCCTGCGCCTCGAACGACGCCGCGATCCCCACCGCCGCGTCCTCATCACCCGCGATCACGACCGCCGTCGGCCCGTTGAGCGCGGCGATCGACACCCGCTCGGTCAGCAGCGGCGTCACCTCGTCCTCCGACGCCTGCACCGCGATCATCGCGCCACCGGCCGGAAGCTCCTGCATCAAACGGCCACGCGCAGCCACCAACCGGCACGCGTCCGCCAGCGACAACACACCTGCCACATGCGCGGCGGCCAGCTCACCGATCGAGTGCCCCGACAGGAAGTCCGCACGCAGCCCCCACGCCTCCACCAACCGGAACAGCGCCACCTCAACCGCGAACAGCGCAGGCTGAGTGAACCCCGTCTGATGCAGCGCGTCAGCATCATCCCCGAACAGGACGTCCTTCAGCGGCCGTTCAAGGTGCTGGTCCAGCTCATCGCAGACGGCATCCAGCGCCTCCGCGAACACCGGATAGGCGTCATACAGCTCACGACCCATCCCCAGCCGCTGACTCCCCTGCCCCGTGAACAGGAACGCCACCTTGCCACCGGCCACCGAACCCTGAACGAGCGCCGCAGCGCGACGTCCCTCGGCCAGCGCCCCCAGAGCCTTCAGCAGCCCATCCCGGTCCTCGGCCACCACCACCGCACGGTGGTCGAACGCCGATCGGCCGGTCGCCAGCGAGTAGCCCAGGTCGACCGCGTCCAGCTCGGGCCGGTCCGTCGCATGCGCCACCAGCCGCCCGGCCTGATCCCGCAGGGCGGCCGCATCCCGCCCCGACAGCACCCACGGCACCACGGCGGGCGGGACAGTGGGAGCCGCCGGAGCCTCCGCCGCCTCCACCTCCGGCGCCTGCTCGATGATGGTGTGCACATTGGTGCCACTGATGCCGAACGACGACACACCCGCGCGACGCGGGCGGCCGGTCTCCGGCCATTCCACCTCATCCGTCAGCAGCGAGACCGCGCCCGCCGACCAGTCCACATGCGGCGACGGCTCGGCCGTGTGCAGGGTCTTGGGAAGCACCCCGTGCCGCATGGCGAGGATCATCTTCATCACACCCGCGACACCGGCGGCGGCCTGAGTGTGGCCCATGTTGGACTTGATGGAGCCGAGCAGCAACGGCCGCTCCGCGTCCCGCTCCTGGCCGTACGTGGCGAGCAGCGCCTGCGCCTCGATCGGGTCGCCCAGCGTCGTGCCCGTACCGTGCGCCTCGACCGCGTCCACATCGCCGACCGACAGCCCGGCGGTGGCCAGCGCCTGCCGGATCACGCGCTGCTGGGACGGGCCGTTCGGCGCCGTCAGACCATTGGACGCACCGTCCTGGTTCACCGCGCTGCCGCGCACCACGGCCAGCACCGGGTGACCGTTCTTCCGCGCGTCCGACAGCCGCTCGACCAGCAGCATGCCCGCGCCCTCGGCCCAGCCCGTGCCGTCCGCGTCCGCCGAGAACGCCTTGCAGCGGCCGTCGGCGGACAGGCCGCCCTGGCGGCTGAAGCCGACGAACGTGCCGGGCGTCGCCATCACCGTGACGCCACCGGCCAGCGCCATCGTGCACTCGCCCGAGCGCAGCGCCTGCATCGCCCAGTGCAGCGCCACCAGCGACGACGAGCACGCCGTGTCGACCGTGACGGCCGGGCCTTCCAGGCCGAGGGCGTAGGCGACGCGGCCAGAGGCGATGGAGCCCGTGCTGCCGGAGCCGATCGCGCCCTCACCGCCGCCGTCCGGGGCCTGCTCCACCAGCGTGGCGTAGTCGTGGTACATGACGCCCGCGAACACACCGGTACGGCTGCCGCGCAGCGTGGCCGGGTCGATGCCCGCGCGCTCGAACGCCTCCCACGACGTCTCCAGCAGCAGCCGCTGCTGCGGGTCCGTCGCCAGCGCCTCGCGGGGCGAGATCCCGAAGAAGGTGGGGTCGAAGTCGGCGGCGTCGTGGAGGAAACCGCCCTCGCGGGTGTACGAGGTGCCGGGGTGCTCCGGGTCCGGGTGGTAGAGCGCGTCCAGGTCCCAGCCACGGTCGACGGGGAAGCCGGAGATCGCGTCCTGGCCGGCGGAGAGCAGCCGCCACAGGTCGTCGGGGGTGCGCACCCCGCCCGGGAAGCGGCAGCTCATGCCGACGATGGCGATCGGCTCGTCGTCGATGGCGCCCACGGCCCGGACGGGCAGGCCCGACTGGGCGCCGGTGCCCGCCAGTTCGTCCCGGAGGTGTTCGGCCAGGACGAGGGAGGTCGGATAGTCGAAGACCAGGGTGGCGGGGAGCCGCATCCCGGTGACCGCGTTCAGGCGGTTGCGCAGTTCGACGGCGGTCAGCGAGTCGAAGCCCAGGTCGCGGAAGGCGCGGTCGGGGTCGACGGAGTCGGCGGTGCCATAGCCCAGGACAGCGGCGACCTGGGTACGGACCAGCTCCAGCAGCGTCTCCAACTGCTCGGTCTCGTTCAAGCGGGCCAGCCGCTGCGCCAGGGCGCCCGTTCCGGCGGAGCCCTCCGCCGTACGCCGTGCCGGGACGCGCACCAGCCCGGACATCAGCGGGGCCACCACACCGGTGGACGCCGCCTCGGCCCGTGCCGCGGCCAGGTCCAGCCGCACCGGGACGAGCAGGGCCTCGCCCGCCCGTCCGGCCGCGTCGAACAGTTCCTTGCCCTCATCGGTGGCGAGCGCGGCGACGCCGCCCCGGCTCATCCGGGACACATCGGCCTGGTCCAGCTCACCGGCCATACCACCGGATTCGGTGGCCCACAGGCCCCAGGCCAGGGACGTTCCGGGCAGGCCGAGCGCCGTACGGTGCTGGGCGAGTGCGTCCAGATAGGCGTTGGCGGCGGCGTAGTTGCCCTGTCCGGCGGCGCCGAAGACACCGGCGGCGGAGGAGAAGAGAACGAACGCGGACAGGTCGAGGTCGCGGGTCAGCTCATGCAGGTTCCAGGCCGCGTCCACCTTCGGGCGCAGCACCCGCGCCAGCCGCTCCGGCGTCAGCGAACCGATCACACCGTCATCCAGCACACCGGCCGTGTGCACCACGGCCGTCAGCGGATGTCCGGCCGGGATCGCCTCCAGCACCTCGGCCAGCGCGCCACGGTCGGCGACATCACACGCCGCCCACCGCACCTCGGCACCCGACTCGGCCAGTTCCGTGCCGAGTTCGGCCGCGCCCGGAGCCTCGCCACCACGGCGGCTCACCAGCAGCAGACGCCGCACGCCACGCTCGGCCACCAGGTGGCGGGCGAACAGAGCGCCCAGCGTGCCGCTCGCACCGGTGACCAGCACCGTGCCGTCGGCGTCGAACTCCGGCGCGTCGTCCCCGGAGCCCGGGCTCGCGACGGCGGCCCGCGCCAGCCGCGGTGCCCGCAGCACCCCGTCCCGTACGGCCACCTGCGGTTCACCCGACGCCAGCGCGTCCGGCACCGCCCTCAGCGAATCGGCCACGCCGTCGACGTCGACCAGGACGAACCGGCCGGGGTTCTCCGACTCGGCGGAGCGCACCAGGCCCCAGACGGCGGCATGGGTCGGATCGGCCACCGGCTCGTCGGCACCGGCGGCCACGGCACCCGAGGTCAGCAGGACCAGGCGCGAGTTCGTGAAGCGGTCGTCATTCAGCCACTGTTGCAGCAGGCTCAGCGCCTGGGCGGTGGCGCGGTGCACCGCGTCGGCGGGTGAGGAGCTTTCCCCTGTCCCGCCCCTTCCCGCAGCATCGATATGCGGCTCCGCCGCGTGGCGGGGCAAGCCCCAGGACCCCAGACGCCCTTCGGGCGTGTCCTCAAACGCCGGACGGGCTTGAATTGCCGCACCCGTCGGACCGGCTTGGGAAGCCGCGGCGGCGTGCGGTGCCGCAAGGTTCAAGGGCAGGCCGACCACCACGTCATCCGGCAGCGCCGCGCCGGACTCGACCGCCGTGGCCAGCGCGTCCAGGTCGGCGTAGGTGTCGAACCGCTGCCCGGTCGACGCCAGGTCGAGCGCGTCGGATCCCAGCAGCGCCCAGCGTCCCGCCGGGCCCTGGGCGGACACCTCGGCCCAGTCGAGCCGGAACAGCGACTCCTGACGGCCACCCCGCGCGCCCTGGATCTGCTCGACGGACACCGGCCGCAGCACCAGCGAATCCACCGACAGCACCGCACGCCCCGCGCCATCGGCCACCGCCAACGACACCGCATCCGCACCAGCCGACGACAACCGCACCCGCAGCACCGAAGCACCCACCGCGTGCAACGACACACCAGCCCACGCGAACGGCAGCCGCGCCCCGTCCGCACCCTCGATCAGACCACCAAGACCCACCGCATGCAGCGCCGAATCCAGCAACGCCGGATGCAGACCGAACGCACCCGCCTCCGCCCGCGCCTCCTCCGGCAGCTCCAGCTCCGCGAAGACCTCGCCACCGACCCGCCACGCAGACGTCAGCCCCCGGAACACCGGGCCGTACGCCAACCCCGCCTCGGCCAGACCCTCGTACAGACCCTCGACGGGCAGCTCCGAGGCCCCCGCCGGAGGCCAGGCCGCCAGGTCGAACGACGCCGCGCGCGCGCCCGAGCCCAGCACACCCGACGCATGCCGCACCCACGGCTCGTCGACGGCCGCGTCCTCGAACCGTGAGTACACCGTCAGCGAGCGGCGTCCCGAAGCATCGGGCGCGCCCACCGACAGTTGGAGCTGGACACCGCCCACCTCGGGAAGCACCAGCGGCGCCTCCAGCGTCAGCTCCTCCAGCAGATCGCAACCGACCTGGTCACCGGCGCGGATCGCCAGCTCCACGAAGGCCGTGCCGGGCAGCAGCACCGAGCCCGCCACCGCGTGATCGGCCAGCCACGGATGGGTGTCCAGGGCGAGACGGCCGGTGTAGAGGAAACCGTCGGAGTCGGCGAGCGCCACTGCGGCACCGAGCAGCGGATGGTCGGCCGCGCCGAGCCCGGCGGACACCATGTCGCCCGCCCAGTAGCCGGTGTCGAGCCAGTAGGTGTCGCGCTGGAAGGGGTAGAGCGGAAGGTCCGTGCGGGCCGTGTCCGCCCCGGCGAACACCGCGGCCCAGTCCGGGGAGACACCGTGGACATGGGCCCCGGCGACGGCGGCGGCCAGGCTCTGGAGCTCCGGGCGGCCGGAGCGCAGCGCGGACACAAGGGTGGCGTCGTCGCGGGTCAGGCAGTCCTGGGCCATGGCGGTGAGCACACCGTCCGGGCCCAGTTCCACGAACTTCGTGACGTTGCGCTCCTCCAGCGTCCGTACGCCGTCGAGGAAGCGGACGGCCTCGCGGACGTGGCGCACCCAGAAGTCGGGGCTCGTGATCTCGTCGGCGGACACCACGCCACCGGTCAGGTTCGACACGATCGGAATCTTCGGAGCCTCGTACGACAGCCCCCGCGCCACCTCACGGAACGCGTCCAACATGCCGTCCATACGCGGCGAGTGGAACGCGTGGCTGACCGTGAGCCGCTTCGTCTTCCGACCCTGCGCCTCGAACGAGGCCGCAATCTCCAGCGCCGCGTCCTCATCGCCCGCGATGACCACCGAGGTCGGGCCGTTGAGGGCGGCGATCGAGACGCGCTCGGTGAGCAGCGGCGTCACCTCGTCCTCCGACGCCTGCACCGCGACCATCGCGCCACCGGCCGGAAGCGCCTGCATCAGACGGCCACGCGCGGCCACCAGCTTCGCCGCGTCCGCGAGCGACAACACACCCGCCACATGCGCGGCGGCCAGCTCACCGATCGAATGCCCGGAGAGGAAGTCGGGCCGCAGCCCCCACGCCTCCACCAGCCGGAACAACGCCACCTCAACCGCGAACAACGCGGGCTGAGTGAACCCCGTCCGGTCCAGCGCCTCCGCATCGGCCCCGAACAGCACGTCCTTCAAAGGACGCTCAAGGTGCGCGTCCAGCTCCGCGCACACCGCGTCCAGCGCCTCCGCGAACACCGGATAGGCGTCGTACAGCTCACGCCCCATCCCCAGCCGCTGGCTCCCCTGCCCCGTGAACAGGAACGCCACCTTGCCACCGGTGACCTTGCCCTCGACCAGCCCGGTCGCGGGCTCCTCGCGGGAGAGTGCGTCGAGGGCTCGTATCAGGCCCTCGCGGTCGTCGGCGACGATCGCCGCCCGGTGGTCGAAGGCCGCCCGGCCGATGGCCAGCGAGAAGCCGACGTCGGTGAGGCGCAGTTCGGGGTGGGCGTCGAGGTGGGCGCGCAGGTTCGCGGCCTGGGCGCGCAACGCGGGGCGGCTCTTGGCCGCCACGGTCCACAGCGGCAGCGCGGCGGCGGCGCGGGCCTCGGCGGGGGCGCCGTCGTCGGCCGTCTTCGCGGTCTGCGGCTCCTCGGCGTCCGGCTCGGGCGCCTGCTCCAGGATGGTGTGCGCGTTGGTGCCGCTGATGCCGAACGAGGACACCGCGGCCCGGCGCGGCTGGTCGGTGTCGGGCCAGGCGCGTCCCTCGGTCAGCAGCGAGACGGCCCCGGCCGACCAGTCGACGTTGGGGGTGGGCTGGTCGACATGCAGGGTCCGCGGAAGCGTCCCGTGGCGCATCGCCATGACCATTTTGATGATGCCGGCGACACCCGCGGCGGCCTGGGTGTGGCCGATGTTGGACTTGATGGAGCCCAGCCAGAGCGGCTGGTCCTCGGTGTGGTTGCGCCCGTACGTGGCGAGCAGGGCCTGCGCCTCGATGGGGTCGCCGAGCGTGGTGCCGGTGCCGTGGGCCTCGACCACGTCGATCTGCCCGGCGGAGAGCCGGGCGGAGGCCAGGGCCTGGCGGATGACGCGCTGCTGCGAGGGGCCGTTCGGCGCGGTCAGCCCGCTGCTGGCGCCGTCCTGGTTGATGGCGCTGCCGCGGACGAGGGCGAGCACCTGGTGGCCGTTGGCGCGGGCGTCGGAGAGCCGCTCCAGCAGCAGCATGCCGGCGCCTTCGCCCCAGCCGGTGCCGTCAGCGGCCGACGCGAAGGACTTGCAGCGGCCGTCGGCGGCGAGTCCGCGCTGGCGGCTGAACTCGGTGAAGGTGCCGGGGGTGGACATCACCGTGACACCGCCGGCCAGGGCCAGCGAGCACTCCCGGCGGCGCAGCGCCTGGGCGGCGAAGTGCAGGGCGACCAGGGAGGAGGAGCAGGCCGTGTCGATGGTGACGGCCGGCCCTTCCAGGCCGAAGGTGTAGGCGACGCGGCCGGAGGCGATGGAGCCGGAGCTGCCGTTGCCGAGGAAGCCCTCGACGTCCTCGGGCGCGGAGAACAGCCGGGAGGCGTAGTCGTGGTACATCACGCCCGCGAACACGCCGGTCTGGCTGCCCTGGAGCGAGGTCGGGTCGATGCCCGCGCGCTCGAACGCCTCCCAGGAGGTCTCCAGCAGCAGCCGCTGCTGCGGGTCCATGGCCAGCGCCTCACGCGGCGAGATGCCGAAGAACGCGGGGTCGAAGTCGGCCGCGTCGTGCAGGAAGCCGCCCTCGTGGACGTACGGCTCCTGGCCGCTGTCCGGGTCCGGCTCGAAGAGGACGTCGGTGGCCCAGCCACGGTTGGTGGGGTACGGCGTGGCCGCGTCGCCGCCGCGGGCGACGAGCTCCCACAGCTCCTCGGGGGTGCTGACCCCGCCGGGGTAGCGGCAGCTCATCGCCACGATGGCGATCGGCTCCTGCTCACGCTCCTCGACCTCGCGCAGCCGCCGCCGCGCCTCGCGCAGGTCGGTGGTGGCCCGCTTGAGGTAATCGAGGTACTTCTCTTCGTTCGCCGTCGCCATTACGCCGTCCCCGCGGTGCTGAGATGAGTCGATGAGCTCTTGTGGAGCAGGTCAGGAGAGCCCGAGCTCGTCGTCGAGGAGATCGAAGATCTCGTCTGCCGTAGCGGACTGGATTTCACGGTCTTCTGCGGTGCTGTCCGTAGCACTTTGCGTTTCATTCCACTTCGACAGGAGGTCGCGCAGGCGGGTGGTGATGCCGGGGCGATCGATGTCGTCCGGGGCGATCGTGGCGAGGATCGCCTCGAGCTTGTCGAGCTCCGCGTGTACGGGCGGGTGTCCGGCCGCACTGGCCGCGCCGTCCAAACCCAGTTCTTCGCGCAGATACCCGGCGAGCGCGGTGGGCGTCGGGTAGTCGAAGATCAGCGTGACCGGCAGGCGCAGCCCGGCTGCGGCGCCCAGTCGGTTGCGCAGATCCACGGCGGTGAGCGAGTCGAAGCCGAGGTCGAGGAAGCCGCGCCCGGCGTCCACGTCGTCCGGGGTGGCGTAGCCGAGGACGGCCGCCACATGGCTGCGGACGACCTCCAGCAGCTCCCGGTCGCGTTCGGTCTCCGAGAGCCCGGAGAGCCGTTCGGCGAGCGAGCCCGCACCGGAGTCGGCGAGGGCCCCGGCACCGGTGGTCCCGGTGTCGGCGGAGCGCCGTACGGGGGTGCGGACCAGGCCGCGCAGCAGCGGCGGCAGCAGCCCTGCGGCGGCCTGGCCGCGCAGTGCGCCGGTGTCGATGCGGATCGGGACGAGTACGGCCTCGGGCAGGGTGCCCGACAGGTCGAACAGGGCCAGGCCCTCGTCCTGCGGGAGCGCCGCGAAGCCACCGCGCGAGATGCGGGTCACGTCGGAGGCGTCGAGACTTCCGGCCATGCCGTCGGCCGCCGCCCACAGGCCCCAGGCGAGGGAGCTCGCGGGCAGGCCCTGGGCGTGGCGGTGCTGGGCTAGCGCGTCCAGGAAGGTGTTGGCCGCGGCGTAGTTTCCCTGTCCCGAGCTGCCGAAGGCACCGGCGGCCGACGAGAAGAGCACGAACGCGGCCAGGTCCAGCTCGCGGGTCAGCTCGTGGAGGTTCCACGCCGCGTCCACCTTGGGGCGCAGTACGGTGTCGATCCGCTCACCGGTCAGCGAGCTGATCACACCGTCGTCCAGGACGCCCGCGGTGTGCACCACGGCGGTCAGCGGATGTGCTGCCGGGATCGCCGAGAGGGTGGCGGCCAGGGCGTCCCGGTCGGCGGTGTCACAGGCCGCCCAGGTGGCCTCGGCGCCCATCTCGCCCAGTTCGGCGGCGAGTTCGGCCGCGCCCGGTGCCTCGCCACCACGGCGGCTCACCAGCAGCAGACGCCGCACCCCGCGCTCCGCCACCAGGTGGCGGGCGAAGAGTCCGCCGAGCGCGCCGGTGGCGCCGCTCAGCAGCACGGTGCCGTCCGGGTCGCCGAGCCCAGTCGGCTCGGGGGTCTCCGGCCGGGCCGGGACCCGGGCGAGCCGGTAGGCGTGGCCGGTGCCGGAGCGCAGGGCGAGCTGCGGCTCGTCGGTGGCGAGCACCGACGGCAGGGCCCGCTGGGAGGCGTCGGTGCCGTCGAGGTCGACCAGGACGAAGCGGCCGGGGTTCTCCGACTGCGCGGACTTGACCAGGCCCCAGGCGGTGGTGTGGGCCAGGTCGGCGATGTCCTCGCCGGGGGCCGCCGCGACCGCGCCACGGGTGACGAGGACGAGGCGGGTGTCGGCGAACCGCTGGTCGGCCAGCCAGTTCTGGACCAGGTCCAGGGTGTTCCGGGCGACGGCCCGCGCGGCGGCGGGCAGGGACGCCGCGCCGCCGGTGGCGGTGAGGGGTGCCACGACCACGTCGGGGGCGGAGGCGCCGCCGTCGAGGGAGGTGGCGAGTGCCGCGAGGTCCGCGTAGTCGTCCAGCCGCTCGCCCGCGACGGTGAAGCCGGTGGCCGGGGTGCCGGTGGCCGTGGAGCCGGTGGCCGGGGTGCCGGTGGCCGGGAAGCCGGTGGCGGCGCCGAGGGTCACCCAGCGCTCGCCGAGCGGGATGTCGGTGGTGGACGTCGTAAGGGCGGTCCACTCGGGGCGGAACAGCGACTCGTGGTGTGCCGCGCGCGAGGCGTCGAGCTGCTCGGTCGACAGCGGCCGCAGCACCAGGCCGTCGATGGTGGCGACGGCGGCGCCGGTGCCGTCGGCGAGGTGCAGCGACACCCCGTCGGCGCCGGGCCGCAGCCGTACGCGCAGCGATGCGGCGCCCTCGGCGTACAGCCGTACGCCGGTCCAGGCGAACGGCAGCCGCGCCCCTTCGTTCTCCTCGCCCTCCGGGTCGAGGCCGAGCGTATGCAGGGCGGCGTCCAGCAGCGCCGGATGCACCCCGTACGCGGCGGCCTCGGGCTCGAAGCCCTGGGGCAGCCGGATCTCGGCGAACAGTTCGTCGCCGCGCCGCCAGGCGGTGTGCAGCCCCTGGAAGACCGGGCCGTAGCCGAGTCCGGCGGCGGCCGCGCCCTCGTAGAACTCCTCGGTGGCGAGGGCCGTCGCGTCGGCCGGGGGCCATACGCCCAGGTCCAGCCGCTCGGCGTCGGTCGCCTGCTCGCCCGGGGCGAGGAAGCCGGTGGCGTGGCGGATCCACGGCTCGCCGGCGGGGACGTCCTCCCGGCGGGAGTGCAGGGTCAGCGAACGGCGCCCGGTCTCGTCGGCCGCCGCGAGCTCCAGCCGCAGTTGGACGGCGCCCTGTTCGGGCAGGACCAGCGGCGCCTGGAGGGTCAGCTCCTCGACCGTGTCGCAGCCCGCCTCATGGCCGGCCCGCAGCGCGAGTTCGACGAAGGCGGTGCCGGGCAGCAGCACGGTGTCCATGACGGCGTGGTCGGCCAGCCATGGGTGGGTCAGCAGCGACAGCCGCCCGGTGAACACGAAGCCACCGGTGTCGGGGAGTTCCACCGCCGCGCCCAGCAGCGGGTGGTCGGCCGTGTCGAGGCCCGCGGAGATCACGTCCTCGACGGAGATGCCCACGTCGAGCCAGTAGCGCTGGCGCTGGAAGGCGTAGGTGGGCAGCTCCACGCGGCGGGCGCCGCGCCCGGCGTAGACCGCCGCCCAGTCCGGGACCGCGCCGCGGACATGGGCGTGGGAAAGGGCGGTGGCGAGCGCCTGGGCCTCGGGGCGGCCACTGCGCAGGGTGGGGACGAACACCGCGTCGGTGCCGGCCTCCCCTTCGGTCCCGGTCCCGGTCTCCGTCTCGGCAAGGCAGTCCTCGCCCATCGCGGAGAGCACCCCGTCCGGGCCGAGCTCCACGAAGGTGGTCACGCCCCGGTCGCGCAGGGTGCGGACCCCGTCGGCGAAGCGCACGGACTCCCGGACATGGCGCACCCAGAACTCCGGCAGGCGGATCTCGTCGGCGGAGACCACGGTGCCGGTGAGGCAGGACACCAGCGGGATCTTCGGGGCGTTGTAGGTCAGGCACGCGGCCAGCTTGCGGAAGTCCGCGAGCATCGGGTCCATATGCGGCGAGTGGAAGGCGTGGCTGACGGTGAGCCGCTTGGTCTTGCGACCCCGCGCCTCGAAGTCCGCCGCGATCTGCGTCGCCGCGTCCTCGTCACCCGCGATGACCACGGAGTTCGGGCCGTTGAGGGCGGCGATGCTCACGCGGTCGGTGAGCAGCGGCGCCACCTCGTCCTCGGACGCCTGGAGAGCGATCATCGCGCCACCGGCGGGCAGCTCCTGCATGAGGCGGCCACGGGCCGCGACCAGCACGGAGGCGTCGGCGAGCGAGAACACACCGGCCACATGCGCGGCGGCCAGTTCGCCGATGGAGTGGCCGGACACGTAGTCCGCCTTCAGGCCCCACGCCTCGACCAGCCGGAACAGCGCCACCTCGATGGCGAACAGCGCGGGCTGGGTGAAACCGGTCCGGTCCAGCGCCTCGGCGTCGTCGCCGAACAGCACGTCCCGCAGCGGCCGTTCGAGATGCCCGTCCAGATGCGCGCACACCTCGTCCAGCGCCTGCGCGAAGCGCGGGAACGTCCGGTACAGCTCGCGGCCCATGCCGAGCCGCTGGCTGCCCTGGCCGGTGAAGAGGAACGCCACCTTTCCCTCGGTGGCGACACCGCGCAGCGCCTGCGCCGGGTGGTCACCGCGCGCCAGCGCGTCGAGTGCGCCCAGGGCGTCGTCGTGGCCCTCGGCAACCAGGGCCACGCGGTGTTCGAGCGCGGCGCGGGTGGTCGCGAGCGAGAAGCCCAGGTCGGTGAGGGCGGCCCGGGGTTCGGCGGCGATCCGCGACCGCAGCCGCCGCGCCTGCGCCCGGACACCGTCCTCGGTGCGGGCCGACAGCAGCACGGGCACATACGGCAGGGCCTCGGGCTCCGGCGCGGGCTCGCTCGCCTCGGGGGCGGGCGGCTGCTCGATGATGGCGTGGGCGTTGGTGCCGCTGATGCCGAACGAGGACACCGCGGCCCGGCGCGGACGGCCGGTCTCCGGCCACTCCAACTGCTCGGTGAGCAGCGACACCGCGCCCGCCGACCAGTCCACGTGCGGCGACGGCTCGTCCACATGCAGGGTGCGCGGCAGCACACCGTGCCGCATCGACAGCACCATCTTGATGATTCCGGCGACACCGGAGGCCGCCTGGGTGTGGCCCAGGTTGGACTTGACGGAGCCCAGCCACAGCGGCCGCTCCGCGTCCCGCTCCTGGCCGTAGGTGGCCAGCAGCGCCTGCGCCTCGATCGGGTCGCCCAGCGTCGTGCCCGTGCCGTGCGCCTCGACCACGTCCACCTCACCGGTGGTCAGACGGGCGTTGGCCAGCGCCTGGCGGATGACGCGCTGCTGGGACGGGCCGTTGGGCGCGGTCAGACCGTTGGACGCGCCGTCCTGGTTGACGGCCGAGCCGCGCACGATCGCCAGCACCTCATGGCCGTTGCGGCGGGCGTCCGACAGCCGCTCCAGCAGCAGCATGCCCGCGCCCTCGCCCCAGCCGGTGCCGTCGGCGGCGGCCGCGAAGGACTTGCAGCGGCCGTCCCTGGCCAGTCCGCGCTGGCGGCTGAAGTCGATGAACGTACCCGGGGTGAACATCACCGTGACACCGCCGGCCAGCGCCAGCGAGCATTCGCCCTGCCGCAGCGCCTGCGCCGCGAGGTGCAGCGCGACCAGCGACGACGAGCAGGCCGTGTCGACCGTGACGGCCGGGCCCTCCAGACCGAAGGTGTACGCCACCCGGCCGGACACCACACTGCTGGAGCTGCCGGTGCCGAGATAGCCCTCGACCTCGTTCGGGACGGCGTGCAGCCGGGACCCGTAGTCGTGGTACATGACGCCCGCGAACACACCGGTCCTGCTGCCGCGCACGGACAGCGGGTCGATACCGGCGCGCTCGAACGCCTCCCAGGAGGTCTCCAGCAGCAGCCGCTGCTGCGGGTCCATGGCCAGCGCCTCACGCGGCGAGATCCCGAAGAACGCCGGGTCGAAGTCGGCGGCGTCGTGCAGGAAGCCGCCCTCGCGGGCGTAGGAGGTGCCCTGGGTCTCCGGGTCCGGGTCGTAGAGCGCCTCGAGGTCCCAGCCTCGGTTGTCGGGGAAGCGGGAGATGCCGTCCTCGCCCGCGGCGAGCAGTTGCCACAGCTCCTCGGGGGTGGTGACCCCGCCGGGGTAGCGGCAGCTCATCGCCACAATGGCGATCGGCTCGTCGTCGGTGGCGGCCACGACCGGCACCGGGGTGTGCACCGCCGGGGTCCGCGTGCCGACGAGCTCGGTGCGCAGATGGCGGGCCAGGACCTGCGGGTCCGGGTAGTCGAAGATGAGCGTGGCGGGCAGCCGCAGCCCGGTGACCGTGTTGAGCTGGTTGCGCAGCTCGACGGCGGTCAGCGAGTCGAAGCCCAGCTCCTTGAACGCCCGGCCCGAACCGATGGTCTCCGCACCGGCGTAGCCGAGCACGGTGGCCACCTGGCCACGGACCAGGTCCAGCAGCAGCCGCTCCTGCTCGGGCTCGGACAGCCCGGTGAGCCGCCCGGCAAGACCGGTCTCGCCGCCCGCCGCGACCGCGTCCACCGCGCGCCGCGCCGGGATCCGCACCAGACCGCGGAACAGGGGCGAGACCGCGCCACTGCTGGCCAGGGTGCGCAGCGCCGCGATGTCCACCCGCATCGGCACCAGCGACGCCTCGCGGACGGTCAGCGCGGTGTCGAGCAGCGCGAGGCCCTCCGCCACCGGCAGCGGCGGCAGTCCGGCGCGCCGCATCCGGGTGATGTCGGCCTCGTCCAGGGTGCTGCCCATACCGGCCCCGGCCCACAGGCCCCACGCCAGCGCGGTGGCGGGCAGGCCCTGGGCGGCGCGGTGCTGGGCGAGGGCGTCCAGGAAGACGTTGGCCGCGGCGTAGTTGCCCTGGCCCGGGCCGCCGAACACGCCGGAGGAGGACGAGAACAGCACGAAGGCCGTCAGGTCCAGCTCGCGGGTCAGCTCGTGGAGGTTCCACGCCGCGTCCACCTTCGGGCGCATGACGTGGTCGACGCGCTCGGGGGTGAGGGAGCCGATCACACCGTCGTCCAGCACACCGGCCGTGTGCACGACGGCGGTCAGCGGATGCTCGGCGGGAACGGTGGCGAGGGTCGCGGCGAGCGCGTCCCGGTCCGCCACATCACACGCCGCCCAGGCCACGCTCGCGCCCAACTCGGCCAGTTCGGCGCCGAGTTCGGCAGCACCGGGCGCCTGGTCGCCACGTCGGCTCACCAGCAGGAGCTGCCGTACGCCACGCTCCGCCACCAGATGCCGGGCCACCAGACCGCCCAGCGAACCGGACGCACCGGTCACCAGCACCGTGCCCTCGGGGTCCAGGCCCCGGGCGTCGTCCCGCTCCGGCTCCACGGCCACCCGCGCCAGCCGGGGCACGGACACCGCGCCCGCGCGGATCGCCACCTGCGGCTCGTCCGAGGCCAGGGCGGCGGGCAGCGCCCGCAGCGACTCGTCCCGGCCGTCGGTGTCCACCAGCACGAACCGGCCCGGGTTCTCCGACTGCGCCGAGCGCAGCAGACCCCACACGGCCGCACCGGCCAGATCCGCCACCGGCTCGTCGGCCTCGACGGCCACCGCGCCACGGGTCGCCACGACCAGCGGGGCGTCCCCGAACCGCTCCTCGTCCAGCCACCGCTGGACGGCGTCGAGCGCCGCGGCGGCGGCGCGGTGCGCCGCGCGGGCCACCTGCTCACCGGTCTCGGCGGACGGCGACACGACCACGTACTCGGGCGCGGGCGCCGTGCCCGCGGCGACCGCATCGGCCAGCGTCGCGAGGTCCCCGTACGCCGTGGCCCCGAGCCCGAGCGGATCGGCGCCCAGCACCGCCCACCGGCCGTCGGCCGGCACCTCCGCCCCGGCCGCGTCGGCGAGCCCGGACGGCGTCGTCCACTCCAGGTGGAACAGCGACTTGTGGTAGGACGTGCGCGCGCTTCGCAACTGCTCGGCCGAGACCGGGCGCAGCCCGAGCGTCTCGACGGCCGCGACCGGCGCACCGGTGGTGTCGGCGATCTCCAGCCGGACGCCCTCGGCGCCCGCGGGGGCCAGCCGCACGCGCAGCGCCGAGGCGCCGCTCGCGTACAGCGACACACCGGTCCAGGCGAACGGCAGCCGCCCTTCCCCGCCCGTGTTGCCCAGACCGGCCAGGCCGATGGCGTGCAGGGCGGCGTCCAGCAGCGCCGGGTGCAGCCCGAACGCGGCGGCCTCCTCGGCCGTGTCCTCGTCCAGCGCCACCTCGGCGAACACCTCGCCGCCGCGCTGCCACGCCTTGCGCAGCCCCTGGAACGCGGGGCCGTAGGCGAAACCGATGTCCAGCAGGCCCTCGTAGCGGCCGTCCAGCTCCACCTCGGCCGCGTCCGCCGGGGGCCATGCGGTCAGCTCGAACGACGCCTCCGGACGGCCGCCGGACGCCAGGACACCGGCGGCGTGCCGGGTCCACGGCTCCTCGGCGGGCAGGCTCTCCAGCCGGGAGTGCAGCGACAGCGGACGGCGGCCCGTCTCGTCGGCCGCGCCGACCGACAGCCGGAGCTGGACACCGCCCTGCGCGGGCAGGACCAGCGGCGCTTCGAGGGTCAGCTCTTCGAGATAGTCACAGCCGACCTGGTCACCGGCGCGGATCGCCAGCTCCACGAACGCGGTGCCGGGCAGCAGCACGGTGTCCAGGATGGTGTGGCCCGCGAGCCACGGATGGGTCGAGAGCGCCAGCCGCCCGGTGAACAACATCCCGTCCGCGTCCGGCAGTTCGGCGCTGGCGCCGAGCAGCGGATGCCCGGCCTCGCCCATCCCGACCGCGGCCACGTCACCGAGGAACAGCGAGGAGACCTTCGGCCAGTAGCGCTGCCGCTGGAAGGCATACGTGGGTAGCTCGACCTGCGCGGCGCCCGTTCGGGCGTAGTACGCCGCCCAGTCCACCGCCGCCCCACGCACATGCGCCCGCGCGACGGCGGACAGCAGCGCCTCGGCCTCGGGGCGGTCCTTGCGCAGCACGGCGGCGAAGGCGGCGTCCTCGCCGGTCACACAGTCCTGGGCCATGGCGGTGAGGACACCGTCGGGGCCGAGTTCGACGTACGTGGTGACGTCCTGGGCCTCCAACGTGCGGACACCGTCGAGGAAACGGACGGCCTCGCGGACGTGGCGCACCCAGAAGTCGGGGCTGGTGATCTCCTGGGTGGAGACGACGTTCCCGGTCAGGTTGGAGACGATCGGAATGCGCGGGGCCTCGTAGGTCAGCCCCTGCGCGACCTCGCGGAACGCGTCCAGCATGCCGTCCATGCGAGGCGAGTGGAACGCGTGGCTGACCGTGAGCCGCTTGGTCTTACGACCCTGCGCCTCGAAGCCCGCCGCAATCTCCGCCGCCGCGTCCTCATCACCCGCGATGACGACCGAAGTGGGCCCATTGAGCGCGGCGATGCTGACCCGCTCGGTCAGCAGCGGCAGCACCTCGTCCTCGGACGCCTGGACGGCGATCATCGCGCCACCGGCCGGAAGCGCCTGCATCAGACGGCCACGCGCGGCCACCAGCTTCGCCGCGTCCGCGAGCGAGAACACACCCGCCACATGCGCGGCGGCCAGCTCACCAATCGAGTGACCGGACAGGAAGTCCGCCTTCAGACCCCACGCCTCGACCAGCCGGAACAGCGCCACCTCGACCGCGAACAGCGCGGGCTGGGTGAACCCGGTCCGGTCCAGCGCCTCGGCGTCCTCGCCGAACAGCACGTCCCGCAGCGGCCGTTCGAGATGCGCGTCCAGGTGGGCGCACACCTCGTCCAGCGCGTCCGCGAACACCGGGAAGGTGTCGTACAGCTCACGGCCCATGCCGAGCCGCTGGCTGCCCTGCCCGGTGAACAGGAACGCCACCTTGCCGCCGGCCACCGCGTCCTGAACGAGCCCGGCCGCAGTACGTCCCTCGGCGAGCGCCGCCAGGCCGGACAGCAGCCCGTGCCGGTCCTCGGCAACGAGCGCCGCGCGCTCCTCGAAGGCGGTACGGCGCGTGGCGAGGGTGAACGCCACGTCGGTGAGGTCCAGCCCGGGGCGCTCGTCCAGGTGGGCGCGCAGCCGTACGGCCTGGTCGCGCAGGCCCTCGGGGGACTTGGCGGAGAGCACCCAGGCGGCCGGGACGCCGGACCGGGGCGCGGCGGCGGGCGCCGGGTCGTCGGTCTCGTCCGCGTACGCGGGGGCCTGCTCGATGATGGTGTGCGCGTTGGTGCCACTGATGCCGAACGAGGACACCGCGGCCCGGCGCGGACGGCCGGTCTCCGGCCACTCCCGCGCCTCGGTCAGCAGCGACACCGCGCCCGCCGACCAGTCCACATGCGGGGTGGGCTCATCGACGTTGAGGGTCTGCGGCAGCAGTCCGTGCTCGATGGCCAGCACCATCTTCATCACACCGGCGACACCGGCGGCGGCCTGGGTGTGGCCGAAGTTGGACTTGATGGAGCCGAGCCACAGCGGCTGGTCGGCGTCGCGCTCCTGGCCGTAGGTGGCCAGCAGGGCCTGGGCCTCGATCGGGTCGCCCAGCTTGGTGCCGGTGCCGTGGGCCTCGACCGCGTCCACCTCGGACGCGGACAGACCCGCACCGGCCAGCGCCTGCCGGATCACCCGCTGCTGCGAGGGACCATTCGGCGCCGTCAGACCGTTGGACGCACCGTCCTGGTTGATCGCGGAGCCGCGCACGACCGCCAGCACCGGGTGGCCGTTCTTCCGGGCATCGGACAGCCGCTCCACGAGCAGCATGCCGACGCCCTCGCCCCAGCCGGTGCCATCCGCACCCGCCGCGAACGCCTTGATCCGCCCGTCCTCCGCCAGCCCACGCTGACGACTGAAGTCCACGAACGAACCCGGCGTCGACATCACCGTCACACCACCGGCCAACGCCAACGAGCACTCACCCGCCCGCAACGCCTGAATCGCCCAGTGCAACGCCACCAACGACGACGAACAGGCCGTATCCACCGTCACCGCCGGGCCCTCAAGCCCCAGCGCATACGACACCCGGCCCGACATCACACTGGCCGCGTTGCCCGTCCCCATGAAGCCTTCGGAGCCATCGGGGGCGGACAGGATGACGGGCAGATAGTCCTGGCCGTTGGTACCGGCGAACACGCCGACCTGCCGGCCGCGCAGCGTCGTCGGGTCGATCCCGGCCCGCTCGAACGCCTCCCACGACGTCTCCAGCAGCAACCGCTGCTGCGGATCCATGGCAAGGGCCTCGCGCGGCGAGATGCCGAAGAAGACGGGGTCGAACTCGGCGGCGTCGGCGAGGAATCCGCCCTCGCGGACGTAGCTGGTGTGCTCGCCCGTGCCCTCCGGGTCGTACAGCGTCTCCAGGTCCCAGCCGCGGTCGGCGGGGAAGTCGACCACCGCGTCCTGTCCGGACGCCAGCAGCCGCCACAGCTCCTCGGGCGAGCGCACACCACCCGGGAAGCGGCAGCTCATGCCGACGATCGCGATCGGGTCGTCGTCCAGCGCCACGCCCACCGACGACGCACCCGTCACCGCCGGGCGGGAGCCGATGAGTTCGGCCTGCAGATGGTCGGCGAGGGCGATCGGGGTGGGGTAGTCGAAGATGATGGTGGCGGGCAGCTTCAGCCCGGTGAGGGTGGACAGCAGGTTGCGGATCTCGACGGCGGTCAGGGAGTCGAAGCCGAGGTCGCGGAAGGCGCGGCTGGGCTCCACCGAGTCCGGTCCGGGGTGGCCGAGGACGACGGCCACCTGGGTGCGGACGAAGTCCAGGGCGATCTGGTCGCGTTCCTCGTCCGTCCCGGCATCGGTCAGCCGCTGGGCCAGCGAGGTGGGCTGGCCGGGGATGGCGGGGCCGCCGGTGGCGGTGCGCGCCGCCTCGATCGCGCGGCGCGCCTCGGAAAGCTCGGCGAGCAGCGGGTTCGGGCGGTGGCCGGAGAGGCCGGGCGCGAAGCGGTCCCATTCGATGTCGACGACGAGGGAGAACGTCTCGTCCAGGTCGAGCGCGGCGCCCAGGGCGGCGGTCGCCGGTTCGGGGGCGAGGGCGGGCAGCCCGGACTGCCGGAGCCGCTCGGCCACCAGCTCGTCGGTGGCCATGCCGCCGTCGGCCCAGGCGCCCCAGGCCATCGAGGTGGCGGGCAGCCCCTCGCCGCGGCGCTGTTCGGCGAGCGCGTCGAGGTAGGCGTTGGCGGCCACGTAGTTGGCCTGTCCGGCGGCGCCGAAGGTGGCGGCCATGGAGGAGAAGAGCACGAAGGCGGACAGGTCGAGGCCGCGGGTGAGCTCGTGCAGGTGGCGGGCGGCGTCGGCCTTGGCGCGCAGCACCTCGGCCATCCGCCGCGGGGTCTGGGCGTCCAGGACACCGTCGTCCAGCACTCCGGCGGCGTGCACGACCGTGGTCAGCGGAAGGTCCGCGGGGACGGTCGCCAGCAGCCCGGCGAGGGCGTCGCGGTCGGCGACGTCGCAGGCGGCGATGGTCACCTGGGCGCCGAGGGCGGTGAGTTCGTCGCGCAGCTCGGCGGCGCCGGGGGCGTCGGGGCCGCGGCGGCTGGTCAGCAGGATGTGCTGGGCGCCGTGGGCCACGAGCCAGCGGCCGACGTGGCCGCCGAGAGCTCCGGTGCCGCCGGTGATCAGCGCGGTGCCGTGGGTGCTCCAGCCGTCGCCGGTGGTCTCGTGGTGCGGTGCGCGGGCCAGCCTGCGGACGTGGATGCCCTGCGGGCGGATCGCGACGTGGTCCTCGCCGCTGATGCCCTCGGGTCCGGCGAGGATGTCGGCGAGCCGCCCGAGGGCGCGGTCGTCGGCGGTCGCGGGCAGGTCGATCAGACCGCCCCAGCGCTCGGGGTGTTCGAGGGCGGCGGTGCGGCCCAGGCCCCAGATCTGGGCCTGGTCGGGGCTGGTGAGCCGGTCGGAGCGGCCGACGGAGACCGCGCCGCGGGTGGCGGCCCACAGCGGGGCGTCGACCTCGGCGTCACCGAGGGCCTGGACGAGGGTGAGGGTCCCCGCGAGCCCGGCGGTGAGGGAGGGGTGCCGGTCGTGCGGGCGCTCGTCCAGGCCGAGCAGGGAGAGCACACCGTCGACGTGCGGGGCCCCGCCGGTCTCCCGCGCCGGGTCCTGCGTCAGGGCCGTGCGGATGCGCTCGGCGAGGGCGGCGCGGTCGGCGGTGGTGCCGTCGACCGCGATCTCGTGGACCGTGACGCCGCGTTCGGCCAGCAGCCGCAGCGACTCGGCCACCCAGGGGTCCTCCGCGCGCCCCTCGGGGGTGACCACGAGCCAGGTGCCGGTGAGCGGCTTGTCCGGGGTCTGCGGCAGCGGTGTCCAGGTGATGCGGTAGCGCCAGCCGTCGACGGTGGTGTCGACGTGGCTGCGCCGGCGCCACGCGGACAGGACGGGCAGCACCTCGCTGAGGGGCTGGTCGCCGTCGAGGCCGAGGGCGTCGACCAGGGCGGCCAGGTCCTCGCTGTGCACGACCTCCCAGAACCGGGCGTCGGCCACGGCCGGGGCGGCGGCTTCGGCTTCGGCGGGGTCGGGGCCGTACGAGAAGGGGTTGGCGGGCCAGTAGCGCTGCCGCTGGAAGGCGTAGGTGGGCAGCTCGACGCGGCGGGCGCCGGTGCCCGCGTAGTACGTGGCCCAGTCCACGGGCACGCCGCGGACCTGGGCCTGGGCGAGCGCGTGGCCGAGGGTGCGGGCCTCGGGGCGGCCGGAGCGCAGGGCGGGCAGGAACGCGAACGTGCGGTTCCTGCCGCCGGTCACGCACTCCTGGGCCATGGCGGAGAGCACCCCGTCGGGGCCCAGTTCGACGAAGGTGGTCACGCCGTGGTCCTCGAGGCGGCGAACGCCGTCGAGGAAGCGGACGGCCTCGCGGACGTGGCGCACCCAGAAGTCGGGCGTGGTGATCTCGTCGGCGGAGACGATGGCACCGGTGAGGTTGGAGACGATCGGGATCTTCGGAGCCTCGTAGGTCAGCCGCTCGGCGACCTGACGGAAGTTCTCCAGCATCCCGTCCATGTGCGGGGAGTGGAACGCGTGGCTGACCGTGAGCCGCTTGGTCTTCCGACCCTGCGCCTCGAACGACGCCGCGATCTCCAGCGCCGCGTCCTCGTCACCCGCGATGACGACCGAGGTGGGCCCGTTGAGGGCGGCGATGGAGACCCGCTCGGTGAGCAGCGGCGTCACCTCGTCCTCCGACGCCTGCACCGCGATCATCGCGCCACCGGCGGGGAGTTGCTGCATGAGCTGGCTGCGCGCGGCCACCAGGGCGGAGGCGTGGGTGAGCGACAGCACTCCGGCGACATGGGCGGCGGTGAGCTCGCCGATGGAGTGGCCGGCGAGGAAGTCGGGGCGCAGTCCCCAGGATTCGACGAGGCGGAAGAGGGCCACCTCGACGGCGAACAGCGCGGGCTGGGTGAATCCGGTCCGGTCGAGCGTGGCGGCATCGTCGCCGAACAGCACGTCCTTCAGCGGCCGGTCGAGGAAGCGGTCGAGCTGGGCGCAGACCGCGTCCAGCGCCTCGGCGAACACCGGGTAGGTCTCGTACAGCTCACGGCCCATGCCGAGGCGCTGGCTGCCCTGTCCGGTGAAGAGGAACGCGACCTTGCCCTCGGCGGCCAGCCCCTCGGCCAGTTCGGGGTGGTGGCGGCCTTCGGCGAGCGCGTCGAGGCCCGCGAGAAGCTCGTCGTGATCGGCCGCGAGGACCACGGCGCGGCGGTCGAGGGCGGCGCGGGTGACGGCCTGGGAGTAGCCGAGGTCGGCGAGGCGGTGGCCGGGGCGGGCGGTCAGATGGGTCCGCAGCCGGAGGGCCTGGGCCCGCAGCGCCTGCTCGTCCTTGCCGGAGAGCACGACCGGGACCAGGGGCACCTCGGCCCGCTCCGGCTCCGGCTCACCGCTCTGGGCGGGGGCGGCGAGGGCCGGGGGCTCCTCGAGGATGGTGTGCACATTGGTGCCGCTCATGCCGAACGACGAGACGCCCGCGCGGCGCGGGGTCGCGCCCTCGGGGTCCTGGGGCCACTCGGTGGTGGCGGTGAGCAGTTCGACGTCCCCGGCCGTCCAGTCGACATGCGGGGTGGGCTCGGTGAGGTGGAGGGTCTTGGGCAGCACACCGTGCCGCATCGCCATGACCATCTTGATGACGCCGCCGACACCGGCGCCCGCCTGGGCGTGGCCGATGTTGGACTTGATGGAGCCGATGAGCA
Organism: Streptomyces violaceusniger Tu 4113; assembly: GCF_000147815.2. Lineage (NCBI taxonomy): Bacteria > Bacillati > Actinomycetota > Actinomycetes > Kitasatosporales > Streptomycetaceae > Streptomyces > Streptomyces violaceusniger. The sequence continues at coordinate 9,160,294 of NC_015957.1, forward strand.
GCGGTTTGCCGTCGGGCCGGTCCTGGCCGTAGGTGGCGAGCAGCGCCTGGGCCTCGATGGGGTCGCCGAGGGCGGTGCCGGTGCCATGGGCCTCGACGGCGTCGACCTGGTCGGGGCTGAGGCGGGCGTTGGCCAGCGCCTGGAGGATGACGCGCTGCTGCGAGGGGCCGTTGGGCGAGGTGAGGCCGTTGCTGGCGCCGTCCTGGTTGACGGCGGAGCCGCGCACCACGGCGAGGACCGGGTGGCCCTTGCGCTGGGCGTCCGACAGCCGCTCGACGAGCAGCATGCCGACGCCCTCGCCCAGGCAGAAGCCGTCGGCCTCCGGGGCGAAGGGCTTGGAGCGGCCGTCGAGGGCCAGTCCGCGCATCTTGCTGTAGTCGACGAAGACGCCGGGCGCGCACATCAGGGTCGCGCCGCCCGCGAGCGCGAGCGAGCATTCGCCGTTGCGCAGGGCCTGGACGGCAAGGTGGAGCGCCACCAGCGAGGAGGAGCAGGCGGTGTCGACGGTGACGGCCGGGCCTTCGAAACCGAAGGTGTAGGAAAGGCGGCCGGAGGCGACGCTCGCGGCGTTACCGGTGCCGAAATAGCCCTCGAAGTTCTCGTTGGAACTGAGGATCGCGCCCAGGTAATCGTGATTGCTGGTGCCGACGAAGACGCCGATCTGCCGGCCGCGCACCGCGACCGGGTCGATTCCGGCCCGCTCGAACGCCTCCCAGGACGTCTCCAGCAGCATCCGCTGCTGCGGGTCCATGCCGAGCGCTTCTCGCGGACTGATGCCGAACAGCGACGGGTCGAAATCGGCTATGCCGTCGACGAATCCACCCTCGTGCACATAGCTGGTGCCGGGGTGGTCCGGGTCCGGGTGGTACATCGTGTCGACATTCCACCCACGGTCCAGCGGGAACTCGCTGACCGCGTCGACGCCCTCGCTGACGATGCGCCACAGGTCCTCGGGCGACGAGACGCCCCCGGGATAACGGCAGCCGATCCCCACGATCGCGATGGGGTCGTGGTTCTTCGCCTCGGCCTCTTGCAGGCGGAGGCGAGTCTGGTGCAGATCCGCCGTTACCAGCTTGAGGTAGTCCCGCAGCGTCTCTTCATTCGCCATTTACGCAATCCAATTACGGCAGACGGCATCGGAAATGCTCCACAGATCCTCAACAGGGGAGCCGGTAACCAACAACCAAATCAGTCGACTTCTCGCTGAGAGGCTATATGCGAACTAACCCTCACAACAACCCCTAGATGCCCCCTATGACCCCCTGGAGACCCAAGGAGCGATAGGGGGCAACCGGTATTCGGCAACTCTATTGAAGGGTAGGGAAAATCCTGGCCGACATCGAGAACGACGTCAATAGCAGAATTCCTGTTACGCCCTTCCGAGACCCTTGTTGATGAATGCGAAGAGCTCTTCGTCACTGGCCGACTGGAGCTGCTCGGCGTCGACCGTTTCCTTCGCCGGGCGCTCCGGCGCCGCCGTGGTGGCGGGTTCGGCGGTGACCGCCGTGCCGTCCGACTGGTTCCACTTCGCCATCAACGACTGCAGGCGCATGGTGATCCGGGCCCGGGTGATGTTGTCGGGCGCGGTGCCGGTGAGCGCGGTCTCCAGCTTGTCGAGTTCTTCGAGCACCGCGGTGCCGTCGGCCGCCTCGTCGGGCGCGATCCCGGCCCGCAGATAGGCGGCCACGGCGGCCGGGGTCGGGTGGTCGAAGATCAGGCTCGGCGGCAGCTTCAGCCCGCTCGCGGCGCCGAGCCGGTTGCGGAGTTCGACGGCGGTCAGCGAGTCGAAGCCCAGCTCCTTGAAGGCCCGGCCCGCCTCGATCGCCTGGGCGCCGGAGTGGCCGAGCACGGCGGCCACCGCGCTGCGCACCAGATCCAGCAGCACCCGCTCCCGCTCGGTCTCCGGCAGCGCCGCGAGCTGCCCGGCCAGGGCCGCCCCGGCGGCCGCGCCGCCGCCGTCGGCCTCGGCGGTGGCCATCTCCTCGACGACCTCGCGGGCCTCGGGCAGGTCGTGCAGCAGTGGACGCGACCGGTCGGCGGTGAAGGCGAGGGTGAAGCGCCGCCAGTCCATGTCGATGACGGTCAGCGCGGTCTCGTCCCGGTCCAGCGCGTGCTGGAGGGTGGCGGTGGCCGGTTCCGGCGCCATCTCGTTGATGCCGTGGCGGCGCATCCGGTCGCCGACGGCGCCGTCCACCGTGCCGCCGTCGCCCCACGGGCCGAAGGTGAGCGTGGTGGCGGGCAGTCCGTCAGCGCGGCGCTGTTCGGCGAAGGAGTGCAGGAAGGCGTTGCCGGGCGCCTGGTTGCCCTGGCCGGGTGCGCCGAAGGTGGCGGAGAAGTGCGAGCAGAGCACGAACGCGGTCAGGTCCAGGTCCCGGGTGAGCTCGTGCAGATGGCGCGTGGCGTCCACCTTGAGCCGCAGCACCCGCTCGACCTGATCCGGGGTCAGCCCCTCGATCACGCCGTCCTCGATGACCGCGGCGGTGTGCACGACGGCCGTCAGCGGCTGGCCGGCCGGGATGGCCGCGAGGGTCTCGGCGAGCGCGGCACGGTCGGTCACATCGCAGGCGGCGAGGGTGACCTTGGCGCCGAGCTCGGTCAGCTCGGCCTCCAGCCCGACCGCCCCGGGGGCGTCCGGGCCCCTGAGGCTCGCCAGCACCAGGTGGTCGGCGCCGTTACGGGCCAGCCACCGGGCGACCTGCGCGCCGAGCCGTCCCGTACCGCCGGTGACCAGCGTGGTGCCGGTCGGCTTCCAGGACCGTACGGCGGAGGTGTCGGCCAGCGGGGCGCGCACCAGGCGGGGCCCGAAGACGCCGGTGGCGCGGATCGCGGCCTGGTCGTCGTCGCCGTCGGAGGCGAGGAGGCCCACCAGCCGGGTCAGGGCGCGCTCGTCGGGCGTGGCGGGCAGGTCGATCAGACCGCCCCAGCGCTCCAGGTGCTCCAGCGCGGCCACCCGGCCAAGACCCCAGACGAGCGCCTGCTCGGGGGCGGCCGGCCGGTCCGTGCCGCCGACGGAGACGGCGCCGTGCGTCAGGCACCACAGCGGGGCGCCGATTCCGGCGTCGCCGAGGGCCTGGATCAGCGCGAGCTGGGCGGCGGTTCCGGCGGGCAGCGAGGCGTGCCCGGGGCGCGCGCCCTCGGCCGGGGCCAGCAGCGAGACGACCCCGGCGAACGAGCCGCCGTCGGCTTCGGCGAGTGCGGTGCGCAGCCGCTCGGCCAGTTCGTCCCGGCCAACGGTGCCGGTGTCCACGGCGATCCGCCGTACGTCGGCGCCACGTTCGGCGAGCACACCGGCCACGGCCTCGGTCCAGCTGTCCTCGGCGGCCGGGGCGACGACGAGCCAGCCGCCGGACAGCCGCGCGGACCGCTCCTCGGCGAGCGGCTTCCACGTCACGCGGTAGCGCCAGCCGTCCACCGTGGACTGCTCACGGGCCTGCTTGCGCCAGGTGGCCAGGGCGGGCAGCACGGCGCTCATCGGCTGATCGCCGTCGACCGTCAGCTCGGTGGCCAGGGTCTGCCAGTCCTCGGCCTCCACGGCGGCCCAGAACTTCGCCTCCACGGGGTCGTGCCCCCTCTCCCCGGCGGCCCGCTCGGGCGCGGCCTCGGGCCAGTAGCGCTGCTGCTGGAAGGCGTACGTGGGCAGCTCGATACGGCGGGCGCCGGTGCCGTCGAACACGGCCTCCCAGTCGACGCTCACCCCGCGCGACCACGCCTCGCCGACCGAGGCCCAGAAGCGGTCCTGTCCGCCCTCGTCACGGCGCAGCGACCCGATCGCGGCCGCGTCCACACCGGCGTCCTCGGCCGTCTCCTGCACTCCCATCGTCAGCACGGGGTGGGCGCTGGATTCGATGAACACCCCGAAGCCCTCGTCCAGCAACCGCCGGACCGCGCCCTCCAGCTCAACCGTGCGACGCAGGTTGGTGAACCAGTACTCGGCGTCCAGCTCGGAACCCTCGGCCCACTCCCCCGTCACCGTGGACAGGAACGGCACCTGGGCGCTCTTCGGCTGTACGGGGGCCAGCAGCTCCAGCAGCTCCTCGCGGAGCAGCTCGACCTGGGCGGAGTGCGAGGCGTAGTCCACCGGCACCCGGCGCGCCCGCACCTCATCGGCCTCGCAGGACGCCAGCAGCTCGTCCAGCGCGGTCGGCTCACCGGAGACGACCACCGAGGACGGCCCGTTGACCGCCGCGATGGAGACGCGCTCCTCGCCCCAGGGCTCGATGCGCTCGCGCACGTCCGCCACCGGCAGCGCCACCGACACCATGCCGCCCTTGCCCGCCAGCACCCGGCCGATCGCCTGGCTGCGCAGCGCCACCACACGCGCCGCGTCCTTCAGCGACAGAATCCCCGCCACATACGCGGCGGCGATCTCGCCCTGCGAGTGGCCGATCACCGCGGCCGGAACGACCCCCAGCGAACGCCACAGCTCGGCGAGGGACACCATCACCGCGAACAGCACCGGCTGGACCACATCCACCCGGTCCAGCGACGGCGCGCCCTCGGCGCCGCGCAGCACATCCACCAGCGACCAGTCGGTGAACTCCGCGAGCGCCGCGGCGCACTCCTCGATATGGGCCGCGAAGACGGGCGAGGCGTCCATCAGCCCCACGCCCATCCGCACCCACTGGGACCCCTGCCCGGGGAAGACGAACGCCGTCTGCCCGGCGACCACCGTGCCCCGCTCCACACCGGCCGCCATGCCACCGTCGGCGAGGGCGTTCAGCCCGGCCATCAGCTCCTCGCGGTCCCGGCCCTGGACCACGCCGCGGTGGTCCAGCGCGGAGCGGGTGGTGGCCAGCGACAGGCCGATGTCCACCGGGCGCAGCGCCGGTTCGTCGTGGAGCCGGTCCAGCAGCCGCCGCGCCTGGGCGCGCAGCGCCGCCTCGCTCTTGCCGGAGAGCACCCACGGCAGCACACCCGGCTGCTTGGACACCAGCTCCACCGGGCCCGGCTCCTCGGCGGGGGCCTGCTCGATGATGGTGTGCGCGTTGGTGCCGCTGAAGCCGAAGGAGGAGATGGCCGCACGGCGCGGGCGGCCGGTCTCGGGCCACGGCGTGGCCGACCTGACCAGCGCGACCTTGCCCGCCGCCCAGTCGATGTGCGGGGACGGCTCGGCGATGTGCAGCGACTCGGGCACCACCCCGTGCTCCATCGCCAGCACCATCTTCATCACCCCGGCGATGCCCGCGGCGCCCTGGGTGTGGCCGATGTTGGACTTCACCGATCCGAGCAGCAGGGGCAGTTCCTCGGGCCGCTCCTGGCCGTAGGTGGCCAGCAGCGCCTGCGCCTCGATCGGGTCGCCCAGCGAGGTGCCCGTGCCATGCGCCTCGACGACGTCCACATCGCCGCCGGACAGCCGGGCGTTGGCCAGCGCCTGCTGGATGACGCGCCGCTGGGAAGGGCCGTTGGGCGCGGTCAGGCCGTTGGACGCGCCGTCCTGGTTGACGGCGGAGCCGCGCACCACGGCCAGCACCTTGTGGCCCCGGCGACGGGCCTCCGAGAGCCGCTCCAGCAGCAGGACGCCCACGCCCTCGGCCGGGCCGAAGCCGTCGGCGTCCGCCGCGAACGCCCTGCAGCGGCCGTCCTGCGACAGCCCGCGCTGGCGGCTGAACTCGATGAACAGACCGGGGGTGGACATCACATGGACGCCGCCCGCCAGGGCGAGCGAGCATTCGCCCAGCCGCAGCGACTGGACGGCCAGGTGCAGCGCCACCAGCGACGCCGAGCAGGCCGTGTCCACCGTGACGGCCGGGCCCTCGAGACCGAAGACGTAGGAGAGCCGGCCGGAGACGACACTGCCGGCGTTGCCCGTGCCGAGGTGTCCGCCGAAGTCGTCCTCGGCGTCGAGCGCCACCGACAGATAGTCGGAGGCGTTCATGCCCGCGAAGACACCGGTCCGGCTGCCGCGCAGGGACGCGGGGTCGATCCCGGCCCGCTCGAACGCCTCCCAGGACGTCTCCAGCAGCAGCCGCTGCTGCGGGTCCATCGCCATGGCCTCACGCGGCGAGATCCCGAAGAACGCCGCGTCGAACCGGGTGGCATCGCCCAGGAACCCGCCCTCGCGGGTGTAGGTGGTGTCCGGGGTGTCCGGGTCCGGGTCGAACAGGTTCCCCAGGTCCCAGCCGCGGTCGGCCGGGAACTCCGTCTGCGCCTCACCGCCGGAGGCCATGAGCTGCCACAGCTCCTCGGGGGTGCGCACACCCCCGGGAAAGCGGCAGCTCATGCCCACGATGGCGATCGGCTCATGGGCCTGGTCGTCGACCTCCTGCAGCCGCCGGTGGGCGGCGGTGAGGTCGGTGGTGACCTTCTTCAGATATTCGCGGAGCTTGGCTTCGTTCGCAGTCGCCATGGACGTTCACCTATTCGCAATGCTCTGGTTCGTCGGGGGGTTCGGATGGGTGTGCTGCCGCGCTTCAGCCGTTGCCGAACCTCTTGTCGATGAAGTCGAAGAGGTCGTCGTCACTGACCTCTTCGAACGCGTCCGCCTCGGCGTCCGCCCCGGCGTCGTCCGCGGTGCGACGCACGTCGTTCCACTTCGCGAGCAGCGTCTGGAGGCGCACCGCGATGTTCGCATGCGCGGCCTCGTCCTCCGTCACCGATGCCAGATCCTCCGGCGTCAGCGAGGACAGGCTGTTCTCCAGCCGCTCCAGTTCCTCCAGTACGGACACTCCGGGGCCGTCGGCCTCCGGCGCCACTTCCTGACGCAGATGCCGCGCGAGCGCCACCGGTGTCGGGTAGTCGTAGACCAGCGTGGCCGTCAGCCGCAGCCCGGTGGCCGCGTTCAGCCGGTTCCGCAGTTCCACGGCCGTCAGCGAGTCGAAGCCCAGCTCCTTGAACGCCTGCTCGGCGCCCACCTGGTCCTTCGAGGCGTAGCCCAGCACGGCCGCCACCTGACGGCGGACCAGGTCCAGCGCGGTCAACTGCTGCTGGGCCTCCGACTGTCCGGCCAGCCGCTGAGCCAGCGTGCCGTCCCCGGTGTCCGCCACCGCCTCCGGGGCGGCGGGGCCGCCGGTCGCGGCGCGGCGCACGGGCGTGCGCACCAGGCCGCGGTAGAGCGGCAGCAGCTCCCCGGTGGCGGCGGCGGCGCGCAGCGTCGCCATCTCCAGCCGTACGGGCACGAGTACCGCCTCGTCGGCCACGGCGTGGGCCGCGTCGAACAGGGCGAGCCCCTCCTCGGCGGACAGCGGCAGCACCCCGCCGCGCGCCGCCCGCTGCTGGTCGGCCTCGCCGAGCCGGCCGCCCATGCCCCGCTCCTCGGCCCACATGCCCCACACCAGGGACAGTGCGGTACGGCCGGTGGCGCGGCGGTGGCCGGCGAGGGCGTCCAGGAAGACGTTCGCCGCCGCGTAGCCACCCTGACCCGCGCCGCCCAGCGTGCCGGCCGCGGCCGAGAAGAGCACGAAGGCGGACAGGTCCAGCTCGCGGGTCAGCTCGTGCAGGTTGACCGCCGCGTCGACCTTGGGCCGCAGCGCCGTGTCCACCCGCTCGGGCGTCAGCATGTCGATGACACCGTCGTCGAGGACGCCCGCGGTGTGTACCACGGCCGTCAGCGGACGGTCGGCCGGAATCGTGGCCAGCAGCCCGGCCAGCGCCTCCCGGTCGGCCGCGTCGCATGCGGCGACGGTGGCCTCTGCGCCCAACTCGCCAAGTTCCGCGACCAGTTCGGCCATACCGTCGGCGGCGGGGCCGCTGCGGCTGGTCAGCAGCAGATGGCGGACGCCGTAGGCGGTGGCCAGATGGCGGGCGAACAGCCTGCCCAGACCGCCGGTGGCGCCGGTGATCAGCACCGTGCCGTCCGGGTCGATGGCCTTGCCGGTGGGCCCGGTGGCCGTGCGGGTCGGGTCGGTGGCCGTGCCGGTCGGGTCGATGGCCTTCTTCCCCGACGTCTCGGCTGCCTGGGGCGTCTCGACCCTGGCCAGGCGCGGCGCGTACGCCGCCCCGGCGCGCAGCGCCAGCTCGGGCTCGCCCGAGTCCAGCGCCGCCGCGAGCGCCGGGTAGGACACCTCGCCGTCCACGTCCAGCAGCACGAACTGGCCCGGGTTCTCCGTCTGCGCCGAGCGCAGCAGACCCCACACCGGCGCGTGCACCAGGTCCGACACCGCCGGGTCAGCGGCGGCCGCGACCGCGCCACGCGTGACCACCACCAGCCGGGCCGAGCCGGGCCGGCCGCCGTTCAGCCACTCCTGGAGCAGGCCCAGGACGCGGTGGGTGGCCGTGTGCGCACCGGCGGCGAGGCCGCCCTCGGCGCCCGGCTCCGGCGGGAACGGCACCAGCACGGTGTCCGGCGCGGCCTCGCCCGCCTCGACCGCCGCGTTCAGCGAGACGAGGTCGTCGTGGACCGTGGCGCGGAACCCGGCCGTCTCCAAGGCCACGCTCAGCTTGAGCTCATCGCCGCCGATGACGGCGAAGCCCGCCGACGCGGTCTGCGAGGACGCCGTTGAGGGCTCCTTCGAGGGTGCCGCCACCGGTGCCCAGTCGATGCGGAACAGCGACTCATGGCGGTCGGAGGCGGTCGCACCGGCGATCCGGTCCACCTCCAGCGCCCCGGTCTCCAGCGCGTCGACCGACGCGACGAGCGCACCCGTCTCATCGGCCGCCACCATCGACACCGCGCCGTCCTCGGTCAGCGCCAGCCGTACGCGCAGCGCCTCGGCGCCGACCGCGTACAGGCTCACCCCGCGCCAGGAGCGCGCCACCGCGGCACCGCCCGCGCCCAGCGCGAGCGGCTGCAGCGCACCGTCCAGCAGGGCCGGGTGCAGGGCGAAGCGGGCGGCCTCGGGCTGCCGCTCCGCCGCGACCCGGACCTCGGCGAACAACTCCTCGCCACGCCGCCAGACGCGGCGCAGGCCCTGGAACGCGGGACCGTGCAGCAGCCCGGCGCGCGCCATGCTCGCGTACAGCTCGTCGGTGTCGACCGCTTCCGCGTCGGCGGGCGGCCACACGGACAGCGCCTCGGCACCGCCACCCGCCAGGGCCTCACCCGCCGGGGCAGCGCCCGCCAGGGCCTCGCCCGAGGCGAGCACACCGGCGGCGTGCCGGGTCCACGGCCGGTCGGCCTCCGCGCGCTCGTCCCGCGCGTACACGCCCAGCGGGCGACGCCCGTCGGTGTCCGGCTCGCCGACCGACACCCGCAGCCGCACCCCGCCGCGCTCCGGCAGGATCAGCGGCTCGTCCAGGGTCAGCTCCTCCAGCAGCGCACAGCCCACATGGTCCCCGGCCCGCACCGCCAGCTCCACGAACGCGGAGCCCGGCAGCACGGCCGTGTCCGCGACCGTGTGGTCCGCCAGCCACGTGTGCGAGGCGAGCGACAGCCGCCCGGAGAACACATAGGCGTCCGCGTCGGGCAGTTCCACCGCCGCGCCCAGCAGCGGGTGATCCGCCGAGCCGAGCCCCGCCGAGGCGACCTCGTCCAGGCTCAGCAGGGCCTCGACCCAGTAGCGGCTGCGCTGGAAGGCGTACGTCGGCAGCGCGACCTTCCGCGCGCCCGTACCGGCGAAGAACGCCTCCCAGTCCGGGGCCAGGCCACGGACGTACAGCCCGGCCAGCGCGCCGGTCAGCGCCTCGGCCTCCGGCCTGCCCTTGCGCAGCGCGGGCAGCAGCTCGGCCGCGTCGGGCTCGGCCAGGCAGTCCTGCGCCATGGCGGTGAGGACACCGTCGGGGCCCAGCTCCACGAAGGTGGTCACGCCCCGGGCTTCGAGGGTGCGGACACCATCGAGGAAGCGCACGGCCTCCCGGACGTGGCGCACCCAGAAGTCGGGGCTGGTGATCTCCTCGGCGGAGACCAGCTCGCCCGTCAGGTTGGACACGACGGGGATGCGCGGGGCCTCGTAGGTCAGCCCCTGCGCGATGTCGCGGAACGCCTCCACCATGCCGTCCATACGCGGCGAGTGGAACGCGTGGCTGACGGTGAGGCGCTTGGTCTTACGGCCCTGCGCCTCGAACGCCGCGGCGATCTCCAGAGCCGCGTCCTCATCACCCGCGACCACGACCGACGTCGGCCCGTTGAGCGCGGCGATCGACACCCGCTCGGTCAGCAGCGGCGCCACCTCGTCCTCGGACGCCTGGACTGCGATCATCACGCCACCGGCCGGAAGCTCCTGCATCAACCGTCCGCGGGCGGCCACCAGCTTCGCCGCGTCCGCGAGCGAGAACACGCCCGCCACATGCGCGGCGGCCAGCTCACCAATCGAATGGCCCGACAGGAAGTCCGCCTTCAGACCCCAGGTCTCCACCAGCCGGAACAGCGCCACCTCGATGGCGAACAGCGCGGGCTGGGTGAACCCGGTCCGGTCCAGTGCGGTGGCGTCGTCGCCGAACAGCACATCCCGCAGCGGCCGCTCCAGATGCGCGTCCAGGTGGGCGCACACCTCGTCCAGCGCGTCCGCGAACACCGGGAAGGTGTCATACAGCTCACGGCCCATGCCGAGCCGCTGGCTGCCCTGCCCGGTGAACAGGAACGCCACCTTGCCACCGGCCACCGAGCCCTCGACCAGGCCCGGCACCTCGGACTCGCCCCGCGCCAGCGCCGCGAGACCGGCCGACAGCCCGTCCCCGCTGTCCGCGGTGAGCACGGCCCGGTGGTCCAGGGCGGCGCGGGTCGTGGCGAGCGAGTAGGCCACATCGGTGGCGGCCGGTGCGGTCTCGCCGCGGAGGTGGGCCAGGAGCCGTTCGGCCTGGCCGCGTACGGCGGCCGGGGACTTGGCCGACAGCACCCACGGCACCGTCGGCAGCTCCACCGCCGGAGCGACGACGGGGGTCTCCGCAGGCTGCGGGGCCTGCTCCAGCAGGGTGTGCGCGTTGGTGCCGCTGATGCCGAACGCGGAGACCGCCGCCCGGCGCGGACGGCCGGTCTCCGGCCACTCCCGCGCCTCGGTCAGCAGCTCCAGCTCCCCGCCGGACCAGTCGACATGCGGCGTCGGCTCGTCCACGTGCAGGGTCGGCGGCAGCACACCGTGCCGCAGCGCCAGCACCATCTTCATCACTCCGGCGACACCGGCCGCGGCCTGCGTATGCCCGATGTTGGACTTGATGGAGCCGAGCAGCAGGGGCCGCTCGGGGTCCCGCTCCTGCCCGTAGGTGGCCAGCAGCGCCTGCGCCTCGATCGGGTCGCCCAGCGTCGTACCGGTGCCGTGCGCCTCGACCGCGTCCACCTCGGAGGCGGACAGACCCGCACCGGCCAGCGCCTGCCGGATCACCCGCTGCTGCGAGGGACCATTCGGCGCCGTCAGACCGTTGGACGCACCGTCCTGGTTGATCGCGGAGCCGCGGACGACCGCCAGCACCTCATGGCCATGGCGCTGGGCGTCCGACAGCCGCTCCACGAGCAGCATGCCCACGCCCTCGCCCCAACCGGTGCCATCCGCACCGGCCGCGAACGCCTTGATCCGCCCGTCCTCCGCCAGCCCACGCTGACGACTGAAGTCCACGAACGAACCCGGCGTCGACATCACCGTCACACCACCGGCCAACGCCAACGCGCACTCACCCGCCCGCAACGCCTGAATCGCCCAGTGCAACGCCACCAACGACGACGAACAGGCCGTATCCACCGTCACCGCCGGGCCCTCAAGACCCAGCGCATACGACACCCGACCCGACATCACACTGGCCGCGTTACCCGTCCCCATGAAGCCATCGCCGCCGTCCGGCGAGTGGAGGACGAGCGACATGTAGTCCTGGCCGTTGGTGCCCGCGAACACGCCGACCTGCCGGCCGCGCAGCGTCGTCGGGTCGATCCCGGCCCGCTCGAACGCCTCCCACGACGTCTCCAGCAGCAACCGCTGCTGCGGATCCATCGCGAGGGCCTCACGCGGCGAGATGCCGAAGAACGAGGCGTCGAAGTCCCCGGCGTCCGCCAGGAATCCGCCCTCGCGGACATAGCTGGTGTTCTCGGTGGCGGAGTCCGGGTCGTACAGCGCCTCCAGGTCCCAGCCACGGTCGGCCGGGAAGCCCGTCACCGCGTCCTGCCCGGAGACCAGCAGCCGCCACAGCTCCTCCGGCGAGCGCACGCCGCCCGGGAAGCGGCAGCTCATGCCGACGATCGCGATCGGATCGTCGGCTACGGCCACCGTCGTGGACGGCACACCCGCGACCGTCTCGGCCGCGCTCTCCTCGCCCAGGATCTCCGTACGGAGGTGGGCGGCGAGCGCCGAGGACGACGGGTAGTCGTACACCAGCGTGGGCGGCAGCCGCAGCCCGGTCACGGTGTTCATGCGGTTGCGCAGTTCGACGGCCGTCAGCGAGTCGAAGCCCAGATCCCGGAACGCCCGGTCCGCCTCCACCGCCTCCGCGTCGGAGTGGCCCAGCACATCGGCCACGGCCGAGCGCACCAGGTCCAGCAGCATCCGCTCGCGCTCGGCCGCCGGGACCCCCGCGAGCCACTGGGCCGGCGAGGACTCGTCCGCGCCGCCACCGGCCGCACGGGCCGTCCGCCCGCCCTCGGCCTCCAGCGCGGTACGCACCTCGGGCAGCTCCAGCAGCAGCGGGCTCGGCCGGGAGGCGGTGAAACCGGGGGCCAGCCGCTCCCAGTCGATGTCCGCGACCGTCACCGCGGCCTCGTCCAGATCCAGCGCGCGCTGCAGCGCGGCGATGGCCAGGTCCGCCGCCATCGGCGGCACACCGGCGCGGCGCATGCGCTGCGCCAGCGCGTCGTCCGCGGCCATCCCGCCCTCGGCCCACGGGCCCCAGGCCACCGAGGTGGCGGGCAGGCCCTCGGCCCGGCGGCGCTCGGCGAGCGCGTCCAGGAAGGCGTTCGCGGCCGCGTAGTTGGCCTGACCGGCGGCGCCGATCGAGCCCGCGAACGAGGAGAACAGGATGAAGGCCGTCAGGTCCAGGTCCCGTGTCAGCTCGTGCAGGTTGGCCGCGGCGTCGGCCTTGGCGCGCAGGACGGAGGCGAAGCGCTCGGGGGTCAGCGACTCCAGAACGCCGTCGTCCAGCACCCCGGCCGCGTGCACCACCGCCGTCAGCGGCAGTTCGGCCGGAAGCCCCGCCACCAGGGCGGCCATCGCCTCGCGGTCGGCGGCGTCGCAGGCCGCGACGGTGACCCGGGCGCCCGAGGCGGCGAGTTCGTCCCGCAGCTCGGCCGCACCGGGGGCGTCGAGGCCCCGGCGACTGGTGAGCACCACGTGTTCGGCGCCCTTGTCGATCAGCCAGCGGGCCACCTGCGCGCCCAGCGCGCCCGTACCGCCGGTCACCAGGACCGAGCCCGCGCCCGGCCGCCAGTCGCGGCCACGCTCGGTGGTGGCGGACCGGGTCAGCCGGCGGCCGAAGACGCCGGAGGCGCGCACCGCCACCTGGTCCTCGCCCGCGCCACCGGCCAGCACGCCCGCCAGCCGCGACAGCGCCCGGTCGTCCACCGTCTCCGGCAGATCGACGAGACCGCCCCACCGCTCGGCCAGTTCCAGGGCCGCGACCCGGCCCAGGCCCCAGACCCGGGCCTGCCACGGGTCCACCGGCCCGTCCGCCCGGCCGGTCGAGACCGCGCCGCGCGTGGCGACCCACAGCGGCGCGTCCACGCCCAGATCGCCCAGCGCCTGCGCCAGGGCGGCCGTGCGGACCAGCCCGTCGGCGCCCTCGGTGCTTTCGGTGCTTTCGGTGCCTTCGGCGAGGGCCGGGAGTGCGAACACCCCGGCCGGCGGAGCGTCGGCGACCGCCTCACGCAGCCGCTCGGCCATGCCCGTACGGTCCGTGGCGGCCAGCTCGACCCGCTGAACCTCGGCGCCGCGTGCGGACAGCGTCCGTACGACACCCTCGGCCAGCGTGCCGTCCGCCTCGTCAGCGGTGGTGACGACCAGCCAGCGGCCGGTCAGCGCCCCCTCGGCACGGGCGGCCACCGGCTTCCAGGTCACCTGGTAGCGCCAGGCGTCCACGGTGGACCGCTCGCCCTGGCGGCGGCGCCACGAGGACAGCATCGGCAGAACGGCGCCCAGCGAGGAGAGCGCGTCGGCGTCCTCGGACTGCAGCGTCCCGGCCAGGGCCTCCAGGTCCTCGCGCTCGACGGCCTCCCAGAACCGCGCGTCCACGGAATCCATGGCCGCGACGGCCTCGCGGACCTCCTCCGGGTCCTCCACCCAGAAGCGCTGCCGCTGGAAGGCGTAGGTCGGCAGCTCGATGGCGCGGGCTCCCGTACCGGCGAAGAACGCCGACCAGTCCAGGGCGAGCCCCCGGGTGTGCAGCGCGGCGAGGGCCGCCGTCAGCGCCCCCGGCTCGGTACGTCCCTTACGGAGCGCCGAGACGAAGGCGGCGGCATCGCCGGTGACGCACTCCTGGGCCATGGCGGTGAGGACACCGTCGGGGCCCAACTCGACGTAGGTGGTGACGCCCTGGGCTTCCAGCGTCCGGACGCCATTGAGGAAACGGACCGCTTCGCGGACGTGGCGCACCCAGAAGCCGGCGGTCGCGATCTCCTCGGCGGAGACGACGCCACCGGTGAGGTTGGAGACGATCGGGATGCGGGGGGCCTCGTAGGTCAGCCCCTCCACAACCTCACGGAACGCCTCCAGCATCCCGTCCATACGCGGCGAGTGGAACGCGTGACTGACCGTGAGGCGCCTGGTCTTCCGGCCCTGCGCCTCGAACGACGCCGCGATCTCCAGGGCCGCGTCCTCGTCGCCCGCGATGACCACGGAAGTGGGCCCATTGAGGGCGGCGATGCCGGCCCGCTCGGTCAGCAGCGGCAGCACCTCCTCCTCCGACGCCTGGACGGCGATCATCGCGCCACCGGCCGGAAGCTCCTGCATCAAACGGCCACGCGCGGCCACCAGCTTCGCCGCGTCGGCGAGCGAGAGCACCCCCGCCACATGCGCGGCGGCCAGCTCACCGATCGAATGCCCGGAGAGGAAGTCGGGCCGCAGCCCCCACGCCTCCACCAGCCGGAACAACGCCACCTCAACCGCGAACAACGCGGGCTGAGTGAACCCCGTCCGGTCCAGCGCCTCCGCATCGGCCCCGAACAGCACGTCCTTCAAAGGACGCTCAAGGTGCGCGTCCAGCTCCGCGCACACCGCGTCCAGCGCCTCCGCGAACACCGGATAGGCGTCGTACAGCTCACGCCCCATCCTCAGCCGCTGGCTCCCCTGCCCCGTGAACAGGAACGCCACCTTGCCGCCCTCGGCCACCGTCCCCTGGACCAGCCCCGCGGCCGACTCGCCGCGCGCCAGCGCCTCCAGGCCGGACAGCAGCCCGTCCCGGTCCTCGCCGACGACGACCGCGCGCCGCTCCAGCGCCGCCCGGCCCGTCGCCAGGGCGTGACCGACGTCCGTGGCGTCCAGGTCGGGGTGGGTGCCGAGGTGGGCGAGGAGCCGTTCGGCCTGGCCGCGGAGGGCGGCCTCGGACTTGCCCGAGAGCACCCACGGCACCGTCGGCAGCTCCGCCACCGGACCGGTCGCGGGGATCTCCTCGGGGGCCGGGGGCTGCTCGATGATCGTGTGCGCGTTGGTACCGCTCACGCCGAACGACGAGATGCCCGCCCGGCGCGGCCGGCCGAGCTCCGGCCACGGCCGGGCCTCGGTCAGCAGCTCGAGGTCGCCCGCCGACCAGTCCACATGCGGGGTGGGCTCGTCGATGTGCAGCGTCTGCGGGAGCACGCCGTGCCGCATCGCCATGATCATCTTGATGATGCCCGCGACACCCGCGGCGGCCTGGGTGTGGCCGATGTTGGACTTCAGCGAGCCGAGCCACAGGGGCTGCCCCTCCGGCCGGCTGCGGCCGTAGGTGGCGAGCAGGGCCTGGGCCTCGATCGGGTCGCCCAGCGTCGTGCCCGTGCCGTGCGCCTCCACCACATCGACATCGGCGGTGGTGAG
The DNA here is from genome assembly GCF_000147815.2 of Streptomyces violaceusniger Tu 4113. Taxonomy (NCBI): domain Bacteria; kingdom Bacillati; phylum Actinomycetota; class Actinomycetes; order Kitasatosporales; family Streptomycetaceae; genus Streptomyces; species Streptomyces violaceusniger. The sequence goes on from NC_015957.1 coordinate 9,176,091, forward strand.
CCGGGCGCTGGTCAGCGCGTCGCGGATGACGCGCTGCTGGGACGGGCCGTTGGGCGCCGTCAGACCGTTGGAAGCACCGTCCTGGTTGATGGCCGAGCCCCGCACGATCGCCAGGACGCGGTGTCCGTTGCGCCGCGCGTCCGAGAGCCGCTCGACGAGCAGCATGCCCGCGCCCTCGCCCCAGCCGGTGCCGTCCGCCGACGCCGCGAAGGACTTGCAGCGGCCGTCGGTGGACAGGCCCTGCTGGCGGCTGAAGTCGATGAACGTGTCCGGGGTGGCCATGACGGTCACACCACCGGCCAGCGCCAGCGAGCACTCGCCGTTGCGCAGCGCCTGCGCGGCCAGGTGCAGTGCCACCAGCGACGACGAGCACGCCGTGTCGATGGTGACCGCCGGGCCCTCGAGCCCGAAGGTGTACGCCACCCGGCCCGAGGCGATGGACCCCGCGCCGCCCGTGCCGAGGTAGCCCTCGAGTCCCTCGGGGACGGCGGTCAGCCGGGTCAGATAGTCGTGGTACATGACGCCCGCGAAGACACCGGTCTTGCTGCCGCGTACGGCCGCCGGGTCGATGCCCGCGCGCTCGAACGCCTCCCACGACGTCTCCAGCAGCAACCGCTGCTGCGGATCCATCGCCATGGCCTCGCGCGGGTTGATCCCGAAGAAGTCCGGGTCGAAGTCGGCGGCGTCGTGCAGGAAGCCGCCCTCGCGGGTGTAGCTGGTGCCCACCTGGTCGGGGTCGTCGCTGTAGAGCGCGTCGAGGTCCCAGCCACGGTCGGCGGGGAACGGGGAGATGGCGTCGGTGGCACCCGTGACGAGCTGCCACAACTCCTCGGGGGTGGTGACCCCGCCCGGGTAACGGCAGCTCATCCCGACGATGACGATCGGGTCGTCGTCGGTGGCGGCCGTGACCGGCACCGGCGTGTGCACCTCCGCCTGCTCCTCGCCCACCAGCTCGGTCCGCAGATGGCGGGCCAGGACCTGCGGGTCCGGATAGTCGAAGATGAGGGTCGCGGGCAGCCGTAGCCCGGTAACGGAGTTGAGCTGATTGCGCAGCTCCACGGCCGTGAGCGAGTCGAAGCCCAGGTCCTTGAACGCCCGCCCGGAGCCGATGGTCTCCGCACCCGCGTAGCCGAGTACGGTCGCCACCTGCGCCCGGACCAGGTCCAGCAGCAGCCGCTCCTGCTCCGCCGTGCTCAGCCCGGCGAGCCGCCCGGCCAGACCGGTCTCGCCGCCCGCCGCGACCGCGTCCACCGCGCGCCGCGCCGGGACCCGCACCAGACCGCGCAGCAGCGGCGAGATCGCGGGCTGGTTGCGCAGCGCCGCGAGGTCCAGCCGCATCGGCACCAGCGACGCCTCGTCGACGGTCAGCGCGGCGTCGAAGAGCCGCAGCCCCTCCGCCACCGGCAGCGGGGGCACTCCGGCCCGCCGCATCCGGGTGAGGTCGGCCTCGTCCAGGGTGTCGCCCATACCGCCACCGGCCCACAGGCCCCACGCCAGCGAGGTGGCCGGCAGGCCCTGGGCGGCGCGGTGCTGGGCAAGGGCGTCCAGGAAGACGTTGGCCGCCGCGTAGTTGCCCTGGCCGGGGCCGCCGAAGACGCCGGCGGCGGAGGAGAAGAGCACGAACGCCGAGAGGTCCTGGTCTCGGGTCAGCTCGTGCAGGTTCCAGGCGGCGTCCGCCTTCGGGCGCATGACGTTTTCGACGCGCTCGGGTGTCAGCGAGCCGATCACACCGTCGTCCAGCACACCGGCGGTATGCACGACGGCCGTGAGCGGATGGTCGGCGGGGATGGCGGCGAGGGTCGCGGCGAGCGCGTCCCGGTCCGCCACATCACACGCCGCCCAGCGCACGCTCGCGCCCAACTCGGCCAGTTCGGCGCCGAGTTCGGCCGCTCCCGGCGCCTGGTCGCCACGGCGGCTCACCAGCAGCAGATGCCGCACGCCACGCTCTGCCACCAGGTGGCGGGCGAACAGGCCGCCCAGCGAGCCGGACGCACCGGTGACCAGCACCATGCCGTCCGGGTTCCACTCCGGGGCCTCGCTGTCGGCCGACGACGCGGCGCGGGCCAGGCGTGGCGTCTTGAGGACGCCCTGGCGCACCGCGACCTCGGGCTCGCCGCTTGCGAGGGCTGCGGACAGTGCGGGCAGCGCGGTCTGCGAGTCGTCGGGGCTGTCGACGTCGATCAGGAGGAGCCTGTCCGGGTTCTCGGACTGCGCGGAACGCACCAGACCGCGTACGGCGGCGCCCGCGAGGTCCGTCACCGGTTCGGCGGCCTCGGTGGCCACGGTCCCTGAGGTCAGCAGGACCAGACGTGAGTCCATGAAGCGGTCATCCGCCAGCCAGGACTGGAGGAGGTGGAGGGCTTGGGTGGTGGCGTGGTGTGCGGCTCGGGTGGGGGTTTCCCCTATCCCGCCCCTTCCCGCAACCATGGGCTCCGCCCCTGGACCCCGGTCCTCAAACGCCGGACGAGCTGGGTCTGCCGCGCCCGGACGCCCTTCGGGCGTGTCCTCAATCGCCGGACGGGCTTGATTTGCCGCACCTCGGCCTTCAAGTGCCGCGTCTACATGGGCTTGATTTGCCAGGTCGACCACGACGTACTCCGGCAGCGCCGTTCCGGAATCGACGGCCTCGCTCAGCGCGGCCAGGTCCGGGTATGCGGCGAGGCCCAGGGTGTCCGTGCCCAGTGCCGCCCAGCGGCCGTCGATCGTGGCTGCGTCCACCAGCCCGGCCGTCGTCCACTCCACGCGGTACAGCGACTCGTGGTAGGCCGTCCGCGCGCTCTGCAACTGCTCGGCCGAGACCGGGCGCAGCACCAGCGAGTCCACGGCCGCGACCGGGGCGCCCGTGGCGTCCGCGATCTCCAGCCGGACGCCGTCGCCGCCCACGGCGGCCATCCGCACCCGCAGCGTGGCCGCGCCGCTCGCGTACAGCGACACCCCGGTCCAGGCGAACGGCAGCCGCCCCTCGGTCTCGGTGCCGCCGAGCCCGGCCAGGCCGAGCGCGTGCAGCGCGGCGTCCAGCAGCGCCGGGTGCAGCCCGAACGCGGCGGCCTCCTCGGCCGTGCCCTCGTCCAGCGCCACCTCGGCGAACACCTCGCCGCCGCGCCGCCATGCCTTGCGCAGCCCCTGGAACGCGGGGCCGTACGCGAAGCCGACGTCCCGCAGCTCGGCGTAACGGTCGCCGACCTCCACCTCGGCGGCGTCCGCCGGAGGCCATGCGGTCAGCTCGAACGACGCCTCCGGCGCATCGCCGGACGCCAGGACACCGGACGCATGCCGGGTCCACGGCTCCTCGGCCGGCAGATGCTCGGCCCGGGAGTGCAGCTCCAGCGGGCGGCGGCCGGTGTCATCGGCCGCGCCGACCCACAGCCGTAGCTGGACGCCCCCGTCCTCGGCCAGCACCAGCGGCGCTTCGAGGGTCAGCTCCTCCAGCACCTCGCAGCCGACCTGGTCACCGGCCCGGACCGCCAGCTCCACGAACGCGGTGCCCGGCAGCAGCACGGTGTCCATGATCGTGTGATCGGCGAGCCACGGGTGCGTGGACAGCGCCAGCCGCCCGGTGAACAACATCCCGTCCGCGCTGGGCAGTTCGGCACTGGCGCCGAGCAGCGGATGCCCGGCCTCGCCCAGCCCGACCGCGGCCACATCGCCGAGGAACAGCGACGAGACCTTCGGCCAGTAGCGCTGCCGCTGGAAGGCATACGTGGGCAGCTCGGCCAGCTCGTCCGGCGCCAGTCGGGTGGCGCCGGTCCCGGCGTAGAAGGCCGCCCAGTCCACCGCCACACCGCGCACGTGCGCCCGGGCGATGGCCGTGGTCAGCGCCTCGGCCTCGGGACGGTCCTTGCGCAGCACGGAGACGAACGCGGTGTCCGACGCGGCGTCGGTCACACACTCCTGCGCCATCGCGGTCAGGACACCGTCGGGGCCCAGCTCGATGAAGGTGGTGACGTTGCGCGCTTCGAGAGTGCGGATGCCGTCCAGGAAGCGGACGGCCTCGCGGACGTGGCGCACCCAGAAGTCGGCGGTCGTGATCTCCTCCGCGGAGACCACGTTCCCGGTCAGGTTGGAGACGATCGGGATGCGCGGGGCCTCGTACGTCAGCCCCTCCGCCACCTCGCGGAACGCCTCCAGCATCCCGTCCATACGCGGGGAATGGAACGCGTGGCTGACCGTGAGCCGCTTGGTCTTCCGACCCTGCGCCTCGAAACCGGCCGCGATCTCCAGCGCCGCATCCTCATCACCGGCGATCACGACCGACGTCGGCCCGTTGAGCGCGGCGATCGACACCCGCTCGGTCAGCAGCGGTGCGACCTCGTCCTCCGAAGCCTGCACCGCGATCATCGCGCCACCGGCCGGAAGCTCCTGCATCAACCGCCCACGCGCCGCCACCAGCTTCGACACATCCGCCAGCGACAACACACCCGCCACATGCGCGGCAGCCAACTCACCAATCGAATGCCCCGACACGAAGTCCGCACGCAGACCCCACGCCTCCACCAACCGGAACAACGCCACCTCAACCGCGAACAACGCAGGCTGAGTGAACCCCGTCTGATCCAGCGCGTCCGCGTCCTCCCCGAACAGCACCGTCTTCAACGGCCGTTCCAGATGCGCGTCCAGCTCATCGCAGACCGCGTCCAGCGCCTCCGCGAAGGCCGGGTAGGCGTCGTACAGCTCACGGCCCATGCCGAGCCGCTGGCTGCCCTGCCCCGTGAACAGGAACGCCACCCGGCCACCGGCCACCGAACCCTGAACGAGCCCCGCCGCCGTCCGCCCCTCGGCGAGCGCCGCCAGGCCGGACAGCAGCCCGTCCCGGTCCTCGGCGACCAGCGCCGCGCGCTCCTCGAACGCCGAGCGGCCCACGGCGAGCGCATAGCCGAGGTCAGCCGTCCGCAGCTCGGTCCGCTCGGTCAGGTGGCCGTGGAGCTGCTGGGCCTGCTCGCGCAGCCCGTCCGCCGTCCGGGCCGAGAGCAGCAGCGGCAGGGCCGCCCCGCCCTCATCAGCGGACTCAACGGTCTCAACAACCTCAGCCGCCGGGGCCTCTTCCACCACGGCGTGGGCATTGGTGCCGCTGAAGCCGAAGGAGGAGATGCCCGCGCGGCGCGGATGGCCGGTCTCCGGCCATGCCACCTGCTCCGTCAGCAGGCTGATGTCGCCCGCCGACCAGTCGACATGCGGGGTGGGCTCGTCCACGTGCAGTGTGCGCGGGAGCACCCCGTGCCGCATGGCGAGGACCATCTTCATCACACCGGCGACACCGGCCGCGGCCTGCGTGTGCCCGATGTTGGACTTGATGGAGCCGAGCAGCAGTGGCTGCCCTTCCGTCCGGTCCTGGCCGTACGTGGCGAGCAGCGCCTGTGCCTCGATCGGGTCGCCCAGCCGGGTGCCCGTGCCGTGTGCCTCGACCGCGTCCACCTCGGACGCCGAAAGACCCGCACCCGCCAGCGCCTGCCGGATCACCCGCTGCTGTGACGGGCCGTTCGGCGCCGTCAGACCGTTCGACGCACCGTCCTGGTTGACGGCCGTGCCGCGCACGAGCGCGAGCACCGGGTGGCCGTTACGCCGGGCATCCGACAGCCGCTCCACGAGCAGCATGCCGACGCCCTCGCCCCAGCCGGTGCCGTCCGCACCGGCCGCGAACGCCTTGATCCGGCCGTCCTCCGCGAGCCCGCGCTGACGGCTGAAGTCCACGAACACACCGGGCGTCGACATTACGGTCACACCGCCCGCGAGCGCGATCGAGCACTCACCGCCGCGCAGCGCCTGGATCGCCGAGTGGAGGGCGACCAGCGAGGAGGAGCAGGCGGTGTCGATGGTGACCGCGGGGCCTTCGAGACCGAAGGTGTAGGCGAGCCGGCCCGAGATCACGCTGGCCGCGTTGCCCGTGCCCATATGGCCTTCGAGGCCCTGCGAGTCGCTCAGCAGGAGGGACAGATAGTCCTGGCCGTTGGTGCCGACGAAGACACCGGCGGTGGAGCCGCGCAGGGAAGCGGGGTCGATCCCGGCCCGCTCGAACGCCTCCCAGGAGGTTTCCAGCAGCAGCCGCTGCTGCGGGTCCATGGCAAGTGCCTCGCGGGGCGAGATGCCGAAGAACGCGGGGTCGAAGTCGGCCGCGTCGCGCAGGAATCCGCCCTCGCGGGCGTATGAGGTGCCCTCGACGTCCGGGTCCGGGTTGTAGAGCGTCCGGAGGTCCCAGCCGCGGTCGGCGGGCATGTCCACGATGGCGTCCGTGCCGGACACCAGCAGTTGCCACAGCTCCTCGGGGGTGCGGACACCGCCCGGGAAGCGGCAGCTCATCGCGACGATCGCGATCGGATCGTCGGCGTCCGCCGCGCCCGCCACCGGCGACGCGCCGCCCGTGACGGCCGCCACCTGTCCGCCGAGCAGTTCGGCGAAGAGGTGGTCGGCGAGGGCGAGCGGCGTCGGGTAGTCGTAGATGAGGGTGGCGGGGAGCCGCAGATCGGTGGCGGCGCCCAGGCCGTTGCGCAGTTCGACGGCGGTGAGGGAGTCGAAGCCGATCTCACGGAAGGCCCGTTCGGCGCTGATGTCGGACACATCGGCGTGGCCGAGGACCTCCGCCACATGGGTCCGTACGAGATCCAGCAGCGCCCGGTGGCGCTCCGCCTCGGGCAGGCCGAGGAGCCGTCGCGCGAGCGCGGAGGCCGTCTCGACCGGCGCGGTCTCGCCGGTCGCGGTGGCGGCGGCGGCGCGCGTGGCGGCCTGGCGCACCTCGGGCAGGTCGGCCAGCAGGGGGCTGGGGCGGCCCGCGGTGAAGCCCGGGGCGAACCGGTCCCAGTCGACATCCGCCACGGTCACGGCCGCGTCGCCCAGGTCGAGGGCGCGCTGCAGGGCGTCGATCGCGAGATCGGCGTCCATCGGCGGCATCCCGGCGCGGCGCATGCGCTGCTCCAGCGCCTCGTCGGCGGCCATGCCGCCCGCGGCCCACGGGCCCCAGGCGATCGAGGTGGCGGGCAGCCCCTCGGCGCGCCGCCGCTGGGCGAGCGCGTCCAGGAAGGCGTTCGCGGCGGCGTAGTTGGCCTGGCCCGCGGCGCCCACGGTGCCGCTGGTCGAGGAGAACAGCACGAACGCGGACAGGTCAAGATCGCGCGTCAGCTCGTCCAGAGCGAGCGCGGCGTCGGCCTTCGCACGCAGCACGGAGGCGAAGCGCTCGGGGGTCAGCGACTCCAGAATGCCGTCGTCCAGCACCCCGGCCGCGTGCACCACGGCCGTCAACGGCAGCTCGGCGGGGAGGTCGGCCAGCAGCCCGGCCAGCGCCTCCCGGTCGGCCACATCGCAGGCGGCGACCGTGATCCGGGCGCCGGAGGCGGCGAGTTCATCGCGCAGCTCGGCCGCGCCCGGGGCGTCGAGGCCCCGGCGGCTCGTGAGCACCACGTGCTCGGCGCCCTTGTCGATCAGCCAACGGGCCACCTGGCCGCCCAGCGCGCCCGTACCGCCCGTCACCAGCACCGTGCCGCGAGCGCTCCAGCCCTCGGCCTCCGCCACCTGCCGTGCGGTCGCCCGCGCCAGCCGGCGGCCGAACACCCCGGAGGCGCGGACGGCGATCTGGTCCTCGTCCCCGGCCCCGGCGAGCACCACCGCGAGCCGCGACAGCACCCGGTCGGTCAGGGTCTCGGGGAGGTCGATCAGACCGCCCCAGCGGTCGGGCAGCTCCAGGGCCGCCACCCGGCCAAGACCCCACACCTGGGCGCGGGCCGGTTCCACCAGCTCGCCCTGACGCCCCGTCGAGACCGCGCCCCGGGTGGCACACCACAGCGGCGCGTCGATCGCGGCGTCGCCCATGGCCTGCACGAGGGCGGCCGTGGGCAGCAGGGCGTCGGCGTCCCCGGTGGCCAGCAGCGAGAGCACACCGGACACGGCGCCACCGTCGGCCGCCGTACGCAGCCGCTCGGCGATGCCCGCGCGGTCCTCGGCGGCCAGGTCGAGCCGCCGCACCTCGGCGCCCCGCTCGGTCAGCGTACGGACAACACCGTCCGTCCACGCGTCGGCGGCGGCGTCCTCGGCGGGGGCGGCGACCAGCCACACCCCGGACAGCCGGGCCGCGGAGCCCAGCGACAGCGGCTTCCACGCCACCTGGTAGCGCCAGCCGTCGACACCGGCGGCTGCCCGGCTCGCCACCGGCTCCTCGGGCCAGTAGCGACGGTGCTGGAAGGCGTACGTCGGCAGGTCGACGCGGTGGGCGCCGGTCCCGGCGAAGTACGCGGCCCAGTCCGGCGCCACGCCCCGCACATACGCGCGGGCCACGGCCTTGGTCAGCGCCTCGGCCTCGGGCCGGTCCTTGCGCAGCGCGGAGACGAACGCGGCATTGCCACCGGTGACGCACTCCTGCGCCATCGCGGTGAGGACGCCATCGGGGCCCAGCTCGACGAAGGTCGTCACGCCCCGGGCTTCCAACGTCCGCACACCATCGAGGAAGCGAACGGCCTCGCGGACGTGGCGCACCCAGAAGTCGGCGCTGGTGATCTCCTCGGCGGAGGCGACCGCGCCGGTGAGGTTGGAGACGATCGGGATACGCGGGGCCTCGTACGTCAGCCCCTCCGCAACCTCGCGGAACGCGTCCAACATCCCGTCCATGCGCGGCGAATGGAAGGCGTGGCTGACCGTGAGCCGCTTGGTCTTACGACCCTGCGCCTCGAAGCCCGCCGCAATCGCGACAGCCTCGTCCTCATCACCCGCGATGACGACCGAAGTGGGCCCGTTGAGCGCGGCGATCGACACCCGCTCGGTCAGCAGCGGCGTGACCTCGTCCTCCGACGCCTGGACAGCGATCATCGCGCCGCCAGCGGGCAGCTCCTGCATCAGACGGCCACGCGCCGCCACCAGCTTCGCCGCATCCGCGAGCGACAACACACCCGCCACATGCGCGGCGGCCAACTCACCGATCGAGTGTCCCGACAGATAGCCGGGCCGCAGTCCGCACGCCTCGACCAGCCGGAACAACGCCACCTCGACCGCGAACAAAGCGGGCTGAGTGAAGCCGGTCTGATCCAGCGCCTCGGCGTCCTCGCCGAACACCACCGTCTTCAACGGCCGTTCCAGATACGCGTCCAGCTCCGCGCACACCGCGTCCAGCGCCTCCGCGAACACCGGATAGGCGTCGTACAGCTCACGCCCCATCCCCAGCCGCTGACTCCCCTGCCCCGTGAACAGGAACGCCAGCTCACCCTCGGCGACCGCCCCCTCGACCAGCCCCGGCGCGGACTCGCCCCGCGCCAGCGCGTCGAGGCCGCGCAGCAGGTCGTCCCGACCGTCCGCGACCAGCACCGCGCGGTGGTCGAGCGCGGCGCGGCCGGTGACCAGGGTGTGGGCGACGTCGGCCGGTGCGAGGTCGGGGTGCGCGGTCAGATGGGCGTAGAGCCGCTCGGCCTGGGCCCGCAGGGCGTCGCTGCCCTTGGCGGAGAGCGCGTACGGCAGCACATCGGAGCCGCCCGGCGCGGCCTCCGCCACCGGTTCGGCCGTGTCGGCCGGGGCCTGCTCGATGATGGTGTGGGCGTTGGTGCCGCTGATACCGAACGAGGACACGGCGGCGCGGCGCGCCCGGCCGGTCTCGGGCCACTCCTGCGCCCGCGTCAGCAGCGCGATATCACCGGCCGTCCAGTCGACGTGCGGCGACGGCTCGTCCACATGCAGCGTCTGCGGCAGCACACCGTGCCGCATCGCCATCACCATCTTGATGATTCCGGCGACACCGGCCGCCGCCTGGGAGTGGCCGATGTTGGACTTGATGGAGCCGAGCCACAACGGCCGGTCCGCGTCCCGCTCCTGACCGTAGGTGGCCAGCAGCGCCTGCGCCTCGATCGGATCGCCCAGCGTCGTACCCGTGCCGTGCGCCTCGACGACATCCACATCGCCGCTGGTCAGCCCGGCGCTGGTCAGCGCCTTGCGGATGACGCGCTGCTGGGACGGGCCGTTCGGCGCCGTCAGTCCATTGCTCGCACCATCCTGGTTGACGGCCGAGCCGCGCACGACGGCCAGCACCTGGTGGCCGTGGCGCCGCGCGTCCGACAGCCGCTCCACGAGCAGCATGCCGACGCCCTCGCCCCAGCCGGTGCCGTCCGCACCCGCCGCGAACGCCTTGCAGCGGCCGTCGGCGGCCAGGCCGCCCTGGCGGCCGAACTCGGTGAAGTGGCCGGGCGTCGTCATCACGGTGACACCGCCCGCGAGCGCCATCGTGCACTCGCCCTGGCGCAGCGCCTGGATCGCCCAGTGCAGCGCCACCAGCGACGACGAGCAGGCCGTGTCGACGGTGACCGCCGGGCCCTCCAGACCGAGGGCGTAGGCGATACGGCCGGACATGACGCTGCCCGCGTTGCCCGTCATCACATGGCCCGCGACCTCCGCGCCGGCCTGCTCCAGGCCCGCGTCGTAGCCGCTGTAGGCCGCGCCCACGAACACGCCGACCGAGCGGCCACGGAGCGAGTCCGGGTCGATCCCGGCGCGCTCGAACACCTCCCAGGACGTCTCCAGCAGCAGCCGCTGCTGCGGGTCCATCGCGAGCGCCTCACGCGGCGAGATGCCGAAGAACGAGGCGTCGAAGAGGTCCGCGTCGTGCAGGAAGCCACCGGCGCGGGCGTAGTCGGACGGGGCCGCGTCGGCCTCGTCGCCTTCCGCCGCCCACTGGCTCTCCCAGTTGCGGTTGACGGGGAAGCCGGTGATGGCGTCCGAGCCGGTGGCCACGAGCTGCCACAGGTCCTCGGGCGAGCGGACGTCGCCGGGGTAGCGGCAGCCCATCGCGACGATGGCGATCGGGTCGTCGGCGAGGGAGGCGGCGGTCGCGGGGAACGCCGGGTCCGCCTGCTCGGCCGCGGCCTCGTGGTCGTCCGGGCCGAGGAGTTCGGCGCGCAGATGGTCGGCGAGGACGGTGGGGTTCGGGTGGTCGAAGACGATCGTGGAGGGCAGCTTGAGCCCGGTGGCGGCGGAGAGCCGGTTGCGCAGTTCGACGGCGGTGAGCGAGTCGAAGCCCAGCTCCTTGAAGGCGCGGCGGGCCTCGATGGCGTCGGCGGAGGCGTGGCCGAGGGCCGTGGCCACATGGCCGCGGACGAGGTCGAGCAGCGTCCGGCGGCGCTCGTTCGGGGAGAGCGTGCGCAGCCGCTGGGCGAGGGACGAACCGGCGGCGGGCGCGCCCGCGGCGGTGCGCCGGCCGGTCGTGCGGATCAGCCCGCGCAGCAGCGCCGGGACCGGGCCGGATCCGGCGGCGGAACGCAGCGCCGCGAGGTCGAGCCGGGCCGGGATCAGCAGGGTCCGGCCGGTGCGGCGGGCGGCGTCGAAGAGCGCCATGCCCTCGTCGTCGGTGAGGGCGCCCATGCCGCTGCGGGCGAGCCGCAGCAGATCGGTCTCGGTCAGCTCGCCGGTGATACCGCCGGACTGGGCCCACAGGCCCCACACCAGCGAGGTGGCGGGCAGGCCCGTCGCGTGGCGGTGGGCGGCGAGCGCGTCGAGGAAGACGTTGGCCGCGGCGTAGTTGGCCTGGCCCGCACCGCCCAGCGTGCCCGCGATGGCGGAGAACAGCACGAACGCGGACAGGTCGAGACCGCGGGTCAGCTCGTGCAGATTCCAGGCCGCGTCCACCTTCGGACGCAGCACCCGCTCGAGCTGCTCGGGCGTCAGGGCGGCGGCCGTGCCGTCGTCCAGCACACCGGCGGTGTGCACGACGGCCGTCAGCGGATGCTCGGCCGGGATGGCGGCCAGGGTCGCGGCGAGGGCGTCGCGGTCCGCGGCGTCGCAGGCGGCGAGGGTGATCTCGGCGCCGTGCTCGCGGAGTTCGGCGGCCAGCTCGGTGGCGCCGTCGGCGTCCGCGCCACGGCGGCTGGTCAGCAGGAGGTGGCGTACGCCGTGCTCGGCGACCAGGTGGCGGGCGAGCAGACGGCCCAGGGCGCCGGTGCCGCCGGTGATGAGCACGGTGCCGTCGGCGTCGAACGCCGGGGCGGCGGCCACGGAGCCGTCGTCCCGGGCCTGGGCCGAGCCCGGGGCCGAACCGGAGCCCGGAGTCAGGGCCGAGCCCGGGGCCGAACCGGAGCCCGGGGCCGGCGCCGAGGCGCGGGCCAGCCGGGGCGCGAGGGCCCGGCCCGCGCGCAGGGCGAGCTCCGGCTCCCCGGTGGCGAGGGCGTCGGAGAGCGCGTCGACGGAGGTGTCGACGGTCTCTTCGAGGTCGACCAGGACGAAGCGGCCGGGGTTCTCGGTCTCGGCGGAGCGCACCAGACCCCACAGGGGCGCGTGCACCAGATCGGTGACGCCCTCCTCGGCGTCGGCGGCCATCGCGCCCCGGGTGACGACCACCAGGCGCGCGTCGGCGAACCGCTCATCGGCCAGCCAGCCCTGCACCAGGGCCAGCGCACGCCGTGCCTCCCGGTGCGCGGCCCCGGCCACGTCCTCGTCCGGGCCGCTGGGTGCGGGAGCGAAGGACGCGAGGACGAGTTCCGGGGCGGCGGTGTCGCCCACCTCGACGGACGCACCCAGCGCGGCCAGCTCGGCGACGGAGGCGGCGGCCACCGCGGCCGGGACGAGACCGAACGGGTCCTCGCCCAGGACGACACGGCGGGTGGCGGCATCCGGACCGGCGGAGGTGGTCTGCGGGGCCACCCAGTCGAGCCGGAACAGGCTCTGCCGCGCCACGTCCGCGTCGCCGGTGAGGTCGTCGGGGAGTGGACGGCAGCGCAGTCCGTCGATGGCGGCGACCGGCTCGCCCGTGGCGTCGGCGAGCGCCAGGGTCACGGTGTCGGCTCCGGCGGGCGCGATCCGTACGCGCAGCGCGGACGCGCCCTCCGCGTACAGGCGGACGCCCTGCCAGACATCGGTCAGTTGGGCACCCTCGCGGCCGTGGAGAGCGTGCAGGGCGGCGTCCAGCAGCGCCGGGTGTACGGCGAACTCTCCGGCGCCGGGCTTGACGTCGTCGTCCAGCCGGACCTCGGCGAAGAGTTCGTCCCCGCGCCGCCAGGCGGCCGTGAGCCCCTGGAACCCCGGGCCGTGCCGCAGCCCGGCCTCGGCCAGCCGGGCGTAGAGCCCCTCGGGCTCGATGGCCTCGGCGGCGGTCGGCGGCCACTCGGCCAGGTCGAACGACGGGCCGGGGGCGCCGGAGGCGAGCACACCGCTCGCGTTCCGCACCCACGCCGTGTCGGCGGCGGCGTCCTCCGGACGGGAGGAGACGGTGAACGAACGACGCCCGGCGTCGTCCGGGACACCGACCGTGAGCTGCAGCCGGACGCCACCGCGTGCGGGCAGCACCAGCGGGGCGTGCAGGGTCAGCTCGTCGAGCAGATCGCAACCGACCTGGTCACCGGCCCGGACGGCAAGCTCCACGAACGCCGGGCCCGGGACCACCACCGCATCCCGGACCGTGTGATCGGCCAGCCACGGATGGGTGTCGAGGCCAAGTCGTCCCGTGAAGACGAGTCCATCGGACTCCGCCAGCGGCACCGCCGCACCCAGCAGCGGATGCCCGGCCAACTCCAGTCCCACGGAGGCCACATCACCGACGGATGCCGCACCCGGCTCCAGCCAGAACCGCTCATGCTGGAAGGCGTACGTCGGCAGGTCGACCCGAACCGCGCCGGTCCCGGCGAAGTACGCGGCCCAGTCCGGCGCCACACCACGGACGTGGGCCCGGGCGATGGCCGTGGTCAGCGCCTCGGCCTCGGGGCGGTCCTTGCGCAGCGCGGAGATGAACGCGGCGTCCTCGCCGGTCGCGCAGTCCTGGGCCATGGCGGTGAGAACACCGTCGGGGCCCAGCTCGACGAAGGTGGAGACGTTCTGCGCCTCGAGCGTCCGTATGCCATCGAGGAAGCGGACGGCCTCGCGGACGTGGCGGACCCAGAAGTCGGGGCTCGTGATCTCCTCGGGGGAGACCACGTTCCCGGTGAGGTTGGAGACGATCGGGATGCGCGGGGCCTCGTACGTCAGCCCCTGCGCGACCTCGCGGAACGCGTCCACCATGCCGTCCATACGCGGCGAGTGGAACGCGTGGCTGACCGTGAGCCGCTTGGTCTTGCGACCCTGCGCCTCGAACGAGGCGGCAATCTCCAGCGCCGCGTCCTCGTCACCAGCGATGACCACCGACGTCGGGCCGTTGAGTGCGGCAATCGACACCCGCTCGGTGAGCAGCGGCGTCACCTCGTCCTCCGACGCCTGCACCGCGACCATCGCGCCACCGGCCGGAAGCTCCTGCATCAACCGCCCACGAGCCGCCACCAGCTTCGCCGCATCCGCCAGCGACAACACACCCGCCACATGCGCCGCAGCCAACTCACCAATCGAGTGACCCGACAGGAAGTCCGGCTTCAGACCCCACGCCTCAACGAGACGGAACAGCGCCACCTCGACCGCGAACAAAGCGGGCTGAGTGACCCCCGTCTGGTCCAGCGCCGCAGCGTCGTCCCCGAACAACACATCCCGCAGCGGCCGCTCCAGATGCCCGTCCAGCTCCGCACACACCGCGTCCAGCGCCTCGGCGAACACCGGATACGCCTGGCAGAGCTCACGCCCCAGCCCCAGCCGCTGGCTGCCCTGCCCCGTGAACAGGAACGCCACCTTGCCACCGGCCACCGAGCCCTCGACCACACCCGGCGCACCACGACCCTCGACCAACGCACCCAAACAGGCCAGCAGCCCGTCCCGGTCCTCGGCCACCACCACCGCACGGTGTTCAAAGGCGGACCGCCCGGTCGCCAGCGAGAACCCCACATCCACCGGACGCAGCTCGCCACGCGCCTCCACATGCGCCACCAGCCGCTCGGCCTGGTCCCGCAGCGCGCCCGCACCCCGCCCCGACAGCACCCACGGCACCACAGCCGGAGCCGTCACAGGAGCCGAAGCAGCCTCCGCCGCTTCGGCCTCCGGCGCCTGCTCGATGACGGTGTGGACGTTGGTCCCGCTCACCCCGAAGGACGAGACGCCCGCCCGGCGCGGCCGGCCGGTCTCGGGCCACGGCCGCGCCTCGGTCAGCAGGGACACCTCTCCCGCCGACCAGTCGACATGCGGGGTGGGCTCGTCCACGTGCAGCGTCTGCGGCAGCACCCCGTGCCGCATCGCCATGACCATCTTGATGACGCCGCCGATACCGGCGACGTTCTGGGTGTGACCGAGGTTCGACTTCAGCGAGCCGAGCCAGAGCGGCCGTCCGTCCGGCCGCTCCTTGCCGTAGGTGGACAGGAGGGCCTGTGCCTCGATGGGGTCGCCCAGCGTGGTGCCCGTGCCATGGGCCTCCACCGCGTCCACGTCGGCGGGGGTGAGACGGGCGTTCTCCAGGGCCTGCCGGATGACGCGCCGCTGTGAGGGGCCGTTCGGCGCGGTCAGGCCGTTGGACGCGCCGTCCTGGTTCACGGCGCTGCCGCGCACCACCGCGAGCACCGGGTGGCCGTTGCGCCGCGCGTCCGACAGCCGCTCGACCAGCAGCACCGCGACACCCTCGGACCAGCCGGTGCCGTCCGCCGAGGCCGCGAAGGACTTGCAGCGGCCGTCGGCGGAGAGGCCG
Source organism: Streptomyces violaceusniger Tu 4113 (assembly GCF_000147815.2). Classification (NCBI taxonomy): domain Bacteria; kingdom Bacillati; phylum Actinomycetota; class Actinomycetes; order Kitasatosporales; family Streptomycetaceae; genus Streptomyces; species Streptomyces violaceusniger. Next base: position 9,191,572 of record NC_015957.1, read on the forward strand.
CGCTGACGGCTGAACTCCACGAACACATCCGGGGAGGACAGCACGGTCGCGCCCGCCGCAAGGGCCAGCGAGCACTCGCTCTGGCGCAGCGCCTGGACCGCCAGGTGCAGCGCGACCGAGGAGGACGAGCAGGCGGTGTCGATGGTGGCCGCCGGACCCTCCAGGCCGAAGGCGTACGAGAGCCGACCGGACGCGACGCTGGAGGCGGTGCCGGTGAGCAGATGGCCCTCGACACCCTCCGGGAGGTCGTACTCCCCCGCCCCGTACGCCTGCGTGGACGCGCCGACGAACACGCCGGTGCGCGAGCCCCGCATCGTGTCCGGGTCGATCCCGGCCCGCTCGAACGCCTCCCAGGAGGTCTCCAGCAGCAGCCGCTGCTGCGGGTCCATCGCGAGCGCTTCACGCGGCGAGATCCCGAAGAAGCCCGGGTCGAACCGGCTCGCGTCGTACAGGAAGCCGCCCCCGCGGGCGTAGAACGTGCCCTCGCGCTCCGGGTCCGGGTCGTACAGCGCCTCGATGTCCCAGCCGCGGTCGGTGGGGAAGCCGGAGATGGCGTCCTGGCCGTCCGCGACGAGCCGCCACAGCTCCTCGGGGCTGCCGACGCCGCCGGGGAACCGGCAGCTCATGCCGACGATCGCGATCGGTTCCCGGGACGCGTCGGTGAGCTGCTGGTTCTGCTTCCGCAGCCGCTCGGTTTCCTTCAGCGAGGCCCGCAGCGCGTCAACGAGCTTTTCGTTGGGGGTTGTCATCGTGTACTCCGTGCTTGGGCCCGCGTCAGGAATCGTTGCCGTCGAGGCTGTCGAGGTCGAGCGCCATGTCGATGAGGTGCTGGACGTCCATCTCGTCGATGGACTCCGCCTCGTCCTCGACGCGGCTGGGATCGGAAGTGGCTGCTTGTGGATCGGCCAGCCGGAGCAGCGTGTCCAACAGCCCCGCCTCCCGGATCCGGCCCATCGGGATGGTGGCCAGGGTGCGGCGCAGCTCGGCGTCCTGCGGATCGGTGTCCACATGGGCCTGGGCGTTGCCGGGGCCGTGGCCCGGTCCGTCCGGGATCAGCTCGGTCAGCAGATGCTCGGCGAGCGCGGCCGGTGTCGGGTAGTCGTAGACCAGGCTCGCGGGGAGCCTCAGGCCGGTGGTCGCGCCGAGCCGGGTGCGCAGTTCGACCGCGGTGAGCGAGTCGAAGCCCAGCTCGCTGAAGGCGCGTCCGGCCTCGACCTCGTCGGCTGAGGCATGGCCGAGGGCGCTGGCCACATGGGTGCGGACCACCTCCAGCACCGCGTCCTTACGGTCGGCCACGGCCAGTTGGGCCAGCCGCTCGCGCAGCGCGGAGGCGCCGTCGGCCGCCGCCGGGTCCGCCGATTCGCCCTCGCCGCCGCCCCGCAAGGCCTTGGCGACCTGCGGCAGATCGTCGATCAGCGGGCGGGGGCGGGCGGCGGTGAAGGCCGGGGCGAACCGCTTCCAGTCGACATCGGCCACCGTCACGGCGGTCTCCTCGCGGGAGAGCACCCGCTGGAAGGCGACCATGTTCAGCTCCGGTGCCATCGGCGGCAGTCCACGGCGGCGCAACTGCTCCTCCGCGTCGCCCTCGGCGGCCATACCGCCCTCCGCCCACGGGCCCCAGGCCACGGAGGTGGCGGCGAGACCGCGCGCCCGGCGCTGTTCGGCCAGCGCGTCGAGGAAGGCGTTTCCGGCCGCGTACGCCCCCTGGCCACCGCTGCCCCACACCCCGGCGATCGAGGAGAAGAGCACGAAGGCGTCCAGCTCGGCGTCCTCGCCGAAGAGGGCGTCGAGGTGGACCGCCCCGGTCGTCTTGGCCGCCACGATCCCGGCGAACTCGGGGAGTTCGGTGCCGGTGCCGGGCTCCTGCGAGATCCCGGCCGAGTGCACCACGGCACGTACCGGGGTGCCGCCCACGGCCAGCTTCTCCACGAGCGCGGCGAGCGCGTCGCGGTCGGCCACATCGCATGCCTCGACGGTCACGGCGGTGTCGGTGCCGGAGAGTTCGGCCACGATCTCGGCCGCGCCGGGCGCGTCGGGGCCCCGGCGGCTGAGCAGTACCAGCCGCTCCGCGCCGTTGTGGGCCAGCCAGCGGGCGACATGCCGCCCCAGGGCGCCGGTGCCACCGGTCACCAGCACGGTGCCGCGCGGCGTCCAGGGTTCGGCGGCGGCGGTGGCCGCGTCGCGCGGGGCCGGGACGAGGCGGCGTACGAAGACCCCGGTGGCGCGGATCGCCACCTGGTCCTCGTCGTCGGCCCCGGCGAGCACCGCCGCGAGCCGGTCCAGCGCCCGCTCGTCCACGGTCTCCGGCAGGTCGACCAGACCGCCCCAGCGCTCGGGCTGCTCCAGGGCGACGACCCGGCCGTAGCCCCAGATCTGGGCCTGGATGGCGCTCTCCAGCCGGTCGGCGCCGCCGGTCGCGACCGCGCCCCGGGTGGCGCACCACAGCCGCGCCGGTGCCTCCTCGCCCCGCAGGGCGAGCGCCTCGGGCCGCGCCAGCGCCTCGGCCAGCGCACCGGTCAGCGCGAGGCCGACCGGCACCGCCGGATGCGCCGGGTGCGGCCGCTCGTCCAGCGCCAGCAGGGACAGCACTCCGGCCACCGGGCCGTCGGCCGACGCCTGGGCGAGGCGGTCGGCCACGGCCGCTGGGTCGGTGTCCGCGGCGTCCAGTTCGACGCGGACGACCCGCACCCCGCGCCGCGTCAGGTCGTCGGCCACCGCGGTGATCCGCGGGTCGTCGGCGTGGTGCGCGGGGACGACGGTCAGCCAGGTGCCGGCCGGGGCCGGAGAGCCCGACGGGTCCTGCGGACGCGGCTTCCACACCACGTTGTAGAGGTGTCCATCGGCGGCGGATCGCTCGCGCTGGGCGCGGCGCCACGTCGACAGGGCGGGCAGCACCGCGCTGAGCGGCTGGTCGCCCTCGACCCGCAGCTCGGTGGCGAGCGACTCCCAGTCCTCGCGCTCCACGGCCTCCCAGAACCGCGCGTCCACCGCGTCCACGGCGGCCTCGGCCGAGGTCCCGGCCTCCAGGGCGAACTCCGGCCAGTAGCGGCGGCGCTGGAACGCGTACGTCGGCAGGTCGACGCGGTGGGCGCCGGTCCCGGCGAAGTACCCGCCCCAGTCCACCTGGGCGCCCCGGACATACGCCTGGGCGAGCGCGGTGGTGACGGTCTCGGCCTCGGGGCGGTCCTTGCGCAGCGCGGCGGTGAAGCCCGCCACGTCGGCGTCGGTGACGCACTCCTGGGCCATGGCGGTCAGAACGCCGTCGGGGCCCAGCTCGACGTAGGTGGTGACGCCCTGGGCTTCCAACGCCCGTACGCCGTCGAGGAAGCGGACGGCCTCGCGGACGTGGCGCACCCAGAAGTCGGGGCTGGTGATCTCCTCTGCGGAGACCAGCTCGCCCGTCAGGTTGGACACGAGCGGAATGCGCGGGGCCTCGTACGACAGCCCCTGCGCCACCTCACGGAACGCGTCCAACATGCCGTCCATACGCGGCGAGTGGAACGCGTGGCTGACCGTGAGCCGCTTGGTCTTACGACCCTGTGCCTCGAACGAGGCCGCAATCTCCAGCGCCGCGTCCTCGTCACCCGCGATGACCACCGACGTCGGCCCGTTCAGCGCGGCGATCGAGACGCGCTCGGTGAGCAGCGGTGTCACCTCGTCCTCCGACGCCTGGATGGCGATCATCGCGCCACCGGCGGGCAGCTCCTGCATCAGCCGGCCCCGCGCGGCCACCAGCGTGCACGCGTCCGCGAGGGACAGCACACCGGCCACATGGACGGCAGCCAGCTCACCGATCGAGTGACCGGACAGGAAGTCCGCCTTCAGACCCCACGCCTCCACCAGCCGGAACAGCGCCACCTCGACCGCGAACAACGCAGGCTGAGTGAAACCGGTCTGGTCCAACGCCTCGGCATCGTCGCCGAAGAGCACATCCCGCAGGGGTCGTTCGAGGTGCGCGTCCAGCTCCGCACACACCGCGTCCAGCGCCTCCGCGAACACCGGGTAGGCGTCGTACAGCTCACGCCCCATCCCCAGCCGCTGGCTGCCCTGCCCGGTGAAGAGGAAGGCCAGCTTGCCGCCGGTCACCGAGCCCTCGACGAGCCCTGTCGCGCCGCTCCCGTCGGCCAGTGCCGCGAGCTGCTCGCCGAGAAGGCCGCCGTCCCGGCCGAGCGCCACGGCCCGGTGTTCCAGGGCGGCGCGGGAGGTGGCCAGGGAATAGGCGAGGTCGAGCGGGCGCGGCCCGTCGGCTTCGCCGTACCCGTGCAGGGAGGCGTCCACGAAGGTGTCCGCGAAGTCGTCCACGGCGGTCCGCAGCCGCGCCGCCTGGGCCCGTAGCGCGTCCTCGGTACGGCCCGAGACCGGCCAGGCGAGGACGGGCAGGGACCGCTCCGGAGCGGGCGCGGAGACCGCGTCCATGGCCGGGGCCTGCTCGATGATCGCGTGCGAGTTGGTGCCGCTGAAGCCGAACGAGGACACACCCGCGCGGCGCGGGCGGCCGGTCTCCGGCCAGGGCCGGGCCTCGGTCAGCAGCTCGATGTCACCCGCGGTCCAGTCCACATGCGGGGTCGGCTCGCTGACGTGCAGGGTCCGCGGCAGCACACCGTGCCGCATCGCCATGACCATCTTCATGATGCCGGCGGCGCCCGCCACGGCCTGGGTGTGGCCGATGTTGGACTTCACCGAGCCCAGCCACAGCGGCCGGTCCTCCGGCCGGTCCTGGCCGTAGGTGGCGAGCAGCGCCTGCGCCTCGATCGGGTCGCCCAGCGTCGTACCGGTGCCGTGGGCCTCCACGACGTCGATGTCCGTAGGCGCGAGCCCGGCGTTGGCGAGGGCCTGCCGGATGACGCGCTGCTGGGACGGGCCGTTGGGCGCCGTCAGGCCGTTCGACGCGCCGTCCTGGTTGATGGCGGTGGAGCGCAGGACGGCGAGCACCGGATGGCCGTTCTCGCGCGCGTCGGAGAGCCGCTCCACCAGGAAGATGCCCACGCCTTCGGCCCAGTTGGTGCCGTCCGCGTCATCCGAGAACGCCTTGATCCGGCCGTCGGCGGCCAGTCCGCGCTGCCGGCTGAACTCCAGGAAGGCGCCCGGGGTCGACATGACCGTGACGGCTCCGGCCAGCGCGAGCGAGCATTCGCCGTTGCGCAGCGCCTGCGCGGCCAGGTGCAGCGCCACCACCGACGACGAGCAGGCCGTGTCGATGGTGACCGCCGGGCCTTCGAGCCCGAAGGCGTAGGAGAGCCGGCCGGAGGCCACGCTGGAGGAGTTGCCGGTGCCGAGGTGTCCTTCGAGGCCCTGCGGCTCGTTCAGCCACAGCGTCAGATAGTCCTGGTCGTTGGAGCCGATGTAGACACCGGTCCGGCTGCCGCGCAGGGACGCGGGGTCGACCCCGGCCCGCTCGAACGCCTCCCAGGTGGTCTCCAGCAGCAGCCGCTGCTGCGGGTCCATGGCGAGGGCCTCGCGGGGCGAGATGCCGAAGAACGAGGCGTCGAAGTCGGCCACGTCGTGCAGGAAGCCGCCCTCGCGGGTGTAGCTGGTGCCCTCGATGTCGGGGTCGTCGCTGTAGAGGGTGGCGAGGTCCCAGCCGCGGTCGGCGGGGAACGGGGTGATGGCGTCGTCACCGGCGGCCAGGAGCTGCCACAACTCCTCGGGCGACCGCACGCCGCCTGGGAAGCGGCAGCTCATCGCGACGATCGCGATCGGGTCGTCGCGGTCCACCGCGCTGATCACCCGGTCGGGGACGTTTCCGCCGGCCACGTCCCCGACGATCTCCTCGCGCAGATGGCCCGCCAGGCTGGTCGAGGTGGGGTAGTCGAAGACGAGCGTGGGCGGCAGCCGCAGCCCGGTCGCCTCGCGCAGCAGATTGCGCAGTTCGACGGCGGTCAGGGAGTCGAAGCCCAGGTCCTTGAAGGCCCGGCCCTCCTCGACGGCCTGCGGGCCCGCATAGCCGAGGACGGCCGCCACCTGCGTACGGACCAGGTCCAGCAGCAGCCGGTCCTGCTCGGCCGCGCTCAGCCCGGCCAGCCGCCCCGCCAGCGCGGAACCGCCGCCCGCGGCCGTGTCCACCGCGCGGCGCACCGGGACCCGCACCAGCCCGCGCAGCAGCGGCGCGAGCGCGCCCGCCGCGGCCTGGGCGCGCAGCGCCACGGCGTCCACGCGCATCGGGACCGGTACCGCCTCGTCCGTGGTGAGCGCGGCGTCCAGGAGGGCAAGGCCCTCCGCCGGGGAGAGCGGCGGCAGTCCGGCGCGCCGCATCCGGCTGATGTCGGCCTCGTCCAGGCCACCGGCCATACCGGCGCCCGCCCAGGGGCCCCAGGCCAGCGAGACGGCCGGAAGGCCCTCGGTGCGGCGGTGTGCGGCGAGGGCGTCCAGGAAGGCGTTGGCGGCCGCGTAGTTGCCCTGACCGGGGGTGCCGAAGACGCCCGAGGCGGAGGAGAACAGCACGAAGGCCGTCAGATCCAGGTCGCGGGTCAGCTCGTGGAGGTTCCAGGCCGCGTCCACCTTCGGGCGCATGACGTGGTCGACGCGCTCGGGGGTGAGGGAGCCGATCACACCGTCGTCCAGCACACCGGCCGTGTGCACGACGGCGGTCAGCGGATGCTCGGCGGGAACGGTGGCGAGGGTCGCGGCGAGCGCGTCCCGGTCCGCCACATCACACGCCGCCCAGGCCACGTCGGCACCCAACTCGCCCAGCTCAGCCGTGAGTTCGGCCGCACCCGGGGCCTCGCCACCACGGCGGCTCACCAGCAGGAGCTGCCGTACGCCGCGCTCGGCCACCAGATGCCGGGCCACGAGCCCGCCCAGCGAACCGGAGGCGCCGGTGACCAGCACCGTGCCCTCGGAGTCGAAGGTGCCCTCGGAGTCGAAGGTGCCCTCGGTGGCCGCCGTCTCGTCCGCGATCGGCACCCTGGCCAGGCGCGGGATGCGGGCGACGCCCGTACGGACGGTGAGCTGCTCCTCGCCCGCCGCCAGCGCGGCCGGAAGCGCCGCGAGCGACGCGTCCTGGCCGTCGATGTCCAGGAGGACGAAGCGGTCCGGGTTCTCGGCCTGCGCCGTGCGCAGCAGACCCCACACCGCGGACTGCGCCGGATCGCGCACCGGCTCGCCCTCGCCGAGGGTCAAGAACACCAGCCGCGAGGTGGCGAACCGCTCATCGGCCAGCCACGCCTGGGCCAGGCCCAGCGCCTCGGCCGTGGCCCGGCGCACCGCGTCAGGTACCCCCTCGCCGCCCTGCGTGGACGGCGTCACGAACACGTGCTCCGGTACGGCCGCCCCGGACGCCACGGCCTCGCCCAGCGCCGTGAAGTCCGCGTACGCACCGGCACCGGCGGCGGCGAGCCCGAGGGCGTCCGCGCCGAGCACCGCCCACTGGCTGCCGCCGGGCGCGCCGGCGCCCGCTCCGGCCGGGAGTTCGGTCCACTCCACGCGGAACAGCGACTCGTGGTACGCCGCCCGCGCGGCCCGCACCTGCTCCGCCGACACGGCGCGCAGGACCAGCGAGTCCACGGCGGCGACCGGCGCACCGGCCGAGTCCGCGATCTCCAGCCGGACCCCGTCCGTGCCCCGCAGCACCAGCCGCACCCGCAGCGCCGAGGCGCCGCTCGCGTACAGCGACACACCGCTCCAGGCGAACGGCAGCCGCCCGCCCTGGCTCTCGCCGTCGCCCAGGCCGTCCATGCCGAGCGCGTGCAGCGCCGAGTCGAGCAGCGCCGGGTGCAGTCCGTACGCCTGCGCGTCGGAGGCGGCGGACTCGTCCAGCCGCACCTCGGCGAAGAGTTCGTCCCCGCGCCGCCAGGCGGCCGTCAGCCCCTGGAACACCGGGCCGTACCGCAGACCGCCGTCGGCGAGGGCCGCGTACAGCTCCTCGGTACGGGCCGCCTCGGCGCCCTGCGGCGGCCACGCGGTCAGCGCGAACGACGGCCGGGGCGCGCCCGAGGCGAGCACACCGTCGGCGTGCCGCGTCCACGGCTCCTCGGCCGGGGCGTCCTCCGCGCGGGACAGCACGGTCAGGGACCGCCGTCCGGCGCCGTCGGGCGAGCCCACCGTGAGCTGCAGCCGGACGCCACCGCGTGCGGGCAGCACCAGCGGCGCGTGCAGGGTCAGCTCGTCGAGCAGATCGCAGCCGACCTGGTCACCGGCGCGCACGGCAAGCTCCACGAACGCCGTGCCGGGCAGCACCACCGTGTCCCGCACCACATGGTCGGCCAGCCACGGATGCGTATCCACACCCAGCCGACCTGTGAACACCAGCCCATCGGTCTCCGCCAGCGGCACCGCAGCGCCCAGCAGCGGATGCCCGGCCAACTCCAGCCCGATGGAGGCCACATCACCCACGGATGCCGCACCCGGCTCCAGCCAGAACCGCTCATGCTGGAAGGCATACGTCGGCAGATCCACCTGGTCCGCGCCCCGACCGGCGAAGAACCCGGCCCAGTCCACGGCCACACCACGCACATGCGCCCGGGCGACAGCGGTGGTCAGCGCCTCGGCTTCGGGACGGTCCTTGCGCAGCGCGGAGATGAACGCGGCGTCCGACGCGGAGTCGGTCACACACTCCTGCGCCATCGCGGTGAGCACACCGTCCGGACCCAGCTCGACGAACGTGGTGACGCCCTTGGCCTCAAGGGTCCGTACCCCGTCGAGGAAGCGGACGGCCGCGCGGACGTGGCGCACCCAGAAGTCGGCGGTCGTGATCTCCTCGGCGGCCACCACGCCGCCGGTCAGGTTCGACACGATCGGAATCTTCGGAGCCTCATACGTCAGCCCCTGCGCCACCTGCCGGAACGCGTCCAACATGCCGTCCATACGCGGCGAGTGGAACGCGTGGCTGACCGTGAGCCGCTTGGTCTTACGACCCTGCGCCTCGAAGCCCGCCGCAATCGCGACAGCCTCGTCCTCATCGCCCGCGATGACGACCGAAGTGGGCCCGTTCAGCGCGGCGATGCTGACCCGCTCGGTCAGCAGCGGCAGCACCTCGTCCTCCGACGCCTGCACCGCGATCATCGCGCCACCGGCCGGAAGCTCCTGCATCAGACGGCCACGCGCCGCCACCAGCTTCGCCGCATCCGCGAGCGACAACACACCCGCCGCATGCGCGGCGGCCAGCTCGCCGATCGAATGCCCCGACAGATAGTCGGGCTTCAGACCCCACGCCTCAACGAGACGGAACAGCGCCACCTCAACCGCGAACAACGCGGGCTGGGTGAAACCGGTCTGGTCGAGCGCCTCAGCATCGTCCCCGAACAGGACGCCCTTCAACGGCCGCTCAAGATGCCGGTCCAACTCCGAACACACCGCATCGAGCGTCTCGGCGAACACCGGAAACGCCTGGTAGAGCTCACGCCCCAGCCCCAGCCGCTGGCTCCCCTGCCCCGTGAACAGGAACGCCAGCTCACCCTCGCCGACCACGCCCTCGACCAGCCCCGGCGCGGACTCCCCCCGCGCCAGCGCCTCCAGCCCGGACAGCAGCCCGGCGCGGTCCTCGCCCACGACCACCGCGCGGCGCTCCAGCGCCGCCCGGCCGGTGGCCAGCGAGTAGGCCACATCGGCGGTGCCGAGGGCGGGTTCGCGGTCGAGGTGGGAGGCGAGGCGGCGGGCGTTGTCGCGCAGCGCCGCCGCGTTCCCGGCGGACAGGGGCCACGGCAGCACGGCGGCGGTGACCACCGGAGCCGGGGTGGCGTCCTCGTCCGTGGCCGTGGCCGACGGCTCCTCGGCCTCCGGCTCGGGGGCCTGCTCCAGGATGGTGTGGGCGTTGGTGCCGCTCACGCCGAAGGCCGAGACACCGGCCCGGCGCGGCCTGCCGGTCTCGTCCCACGGGCGGGCCTCGGTCAGCAGGGACACCTCGCCCGCCGACCAGTCGACGGTCGGGGACGGCTGGTCGACGTGGAGGGTCTTGGGCAAGATGCCGTGGCGTATCGCCATGACCATCTTGATGACGCCCGCGACACCCGCCGCCGCCTGGGCGTGGCCCAGGTTGGACTTGAGCGAGCCCAGCCACAGCGGCCGGCCTTCGGGCCGCTCCTGGCCGTAGGTGGCCAGCAGCGCCTGCGCCTCGATCGGGTCGCCCAGCGTCGTGCCCGTACCGTGCGCCTCGACGACGTCGATCTCGGCGGCGGACAGCCGGGCGTTCTCCAGGGCCTGGCGGATGACGCGCCGCTGCGACGGGCCGTTCGGCGCCGTCAGACCGTTGGACGCGCCGTCCTGGTTCACCGCGCTGCCGCGCACCACGGCCAGCACCGGGTGACCGTTCTTCCGCGCGTCCGACAGCCGCTCGACCAGCAGCACGCCGACGCCCTCGGCCCAGCCGGTGCCGTCCGCCGAGGCGGCGAAGGACTTGCAGCGGCCGTCGGGGGCGAGGCCGCGCTGGCGGCTGAACTCCACGAAGACGTCCGGGTTGGGCATCACGGTGACGCCGCCGACGAGGGCGAGCGAGCATTCGCGCTGCCGCAGCGCCTGGGCCGCCCAGTGCAGGGCGACCAGCGACGACGAGCACGCCGTGTCGATCGTCGCGGCCGGGCCTTCCAGGCCGAAGGTGTAGGCGATACGGCCGGACAGCACGCTGGTGGCGCCGCCGGTGAGCAGCAGCCCCTCCAGTTCCTCCGGCGCGCCCGAAACGTCCGAGCCATAGCCCATGGCCGAGGCGCCCACGTAAACGCCGGTGCGGCTGCCCTTGACGGAGGTCGGGTCGATTCCCGCGCGTTCGAAAACCTCCCAGGAGGTTTCCAGCAGCAGCCGCTGCTGCGGGTCCATCGCGAGGGCCTCGCGCGGTGAAATGCCGAAGAACGCGGGGTCGAATTCGGCGGCGCCGTCGAGGAATCCGCCGCCGCTGTTGTAGAAGGTGCCCTTGCGGTCGGGGTCCGGATCGGCCAGCCCCTCGATGTCCCAGCCGCGGTCGGCGGGGAATCCGGAAATGGCGTCACCGCCCTCCGCGACCAATTGCCACAGATCCTCGGGCGAACCGACGCCACCGGGGAACCGGCAGCTCATCGCGGTGATCGCGATCGGTTCCTGCGCGTCCGCCTCCACCTCGGTCAGGCGGCGACGGGCCCGGCGCAGCTCAGTGGTCAGCCACTTCAGATTGTCGAGAAGCTTCTCTTCGTTCGCGCTAGCCACGGAAACGTCACCTCCTGAGGTCAGTTGAATTGTGGGCGGTCATCACGTCAGGACCTTCCGAATTCATTGTTGATGATGTCGAAGATGTCTTCGGCGGAGGCGGCGTCGAGGGCGAGTTCATCGTCCTCGCCGCCGTCGACGCCCGCCGCGCTCTCGGTCTCGTTCCATGTCCGCAGCAGCGCTTCGAGTCGGGCCGTGACCCGTTCGCGTTCCGTCGCGTCGTCGGAGACGTGGGAAAGGGTGAATTCCAGCTTGTCGATTTCGGCGAGGGCCGGAAGTTCGGGGGTGGTGTCCTCGCCGAGCAGGTCGGCGCGCAGCACATCGGCGAGCGCGCCGGGCGTCGGGTGGTCGAAGACCAGGGTGGCGGTGAGCTGGAGCCCGGTGGCCGCATTGAGCCGGTTGCGGAGTTCGACGGCGGTGAGGGAGTCGAAGCCCAGCTCCTTGAAGGCCCGGCCCGCCTGGACGGCCGTGGTGTCGTCGTGTCCGAGGACGGCGGCGACCTCCGTACGGACGAGGTCGAGCAGGACCTTGTCGGCCTCGGACCCGGTGAGCCCGGTGAGCCGCTGCCGCAGGGACTCCGCCGATGCCTCGGCCGTGCCGCCGTCCGCGCCCTCCGCCGGGTCCGGTGCCAGGGCGGCGCGGACCTCGGGTAGATCGGCGATGAGCGGGCGGGGGCGGGCCGCCGTGAAGGTGGGGGCGAAGCGGTCCCAGTCGACATCGGCCACCGTCAGCACGGTCTCGTTCCGGTCCAGCGCCTGCTGGAGGGCGGCGATGGCGGACTGCGGGGCCATCACCGGCAGGCCCAGGCGGCGCAGTTGCTCGGCCGCCTCGTCGTCGGCGACGAGTCCGCCGTCCGCCCACGGGCCCCAGGCCACGGAGGTGGCGGTGAGCCCGCGGGCCCGGCGCTGTTCGGCCAGCGCGTCGAGGAAGGCGTTTCCGGCCGCGTAGGCGCCCTGGCCACCACTGCCCCACACCCCGGCGATCGAGGAGAAGAGCACGAAGGCGTCCAGCTCGGTGTCGCCGAGCAGCGCGTCCAGATGGGCGGCGCCCGCGACCTTGGCGGCGACCACGTCGGCGACATCGGCCGGGGTGGTCTCCGCGAGCGGTGCGAACTGCCCGGCGCCCGCCGTGTGCACGACGGCGGTGAGCGGCTGCCCCGGGTGTTCGTCGCGGATCCGGGCCAGCAGCCCGGCGACCGCGTCCCGGTCGGTGACATCGCAGGCGGCGACGGTCACCCGGGCGCCCTTCGCGATCAGCTCGGCCGCGAGTACGTCGGCGCCGGGGGCGTCGGGGCCCCGGCGGCTGGTGAGCACCAGATGCTCGGCGCCGTTCTCCGCCAGCCAGCGGGCCACATGGGCGCCCAGCGCGCCGGTGCCGCCGGTGACCAGGACCGTGCCACGCGGCCGCCAGGGCGCGCCGGTGGCCGGGGTGGACTCGGCGTGGGCGAGGCGGCGGGCCAGGATTCCGGCCGTACGGATCGCCAACTGGTCCTCGTGGTCGTCGCCGTGTCCGCCGAGCACACCGGCCAGGCGGTCGGCGGCCCGTTCGTCGAGCGTCGCGGGCAGGTCGATCAGACCGCCCCAGCGCTCGGGGTGCTCCAGCGCGACCACCCGGCCCAGGCCCCAGAGCTGCGCCTGTGCGGCGCTGCCGGTCGGTTCCGAGGCGGCGGTGGAGACGGCGCCGGTGGTGGCGCACCACAGCGGGGCGTCCAGGCCCGCGTCCCCGAGCGCCTGCACCAGCACTCCGGTGCGCAGCAGCCCGGTGGGCACGGCGGGGTGGTCGGGGTGCGGGCGCTCGTCCAGCGCGAGCAGCGACAGCACACCGTGCACGGGCTCCTCTGCCGCCGCCTTGCGGATCCGGTCGGCCAGCGCGTCCCGGTCGAGGTCCCCGCCGTCTGCGGACGGGGTGATGCCGACGCGCCGGATGTCGGCGCCCCGGTCGGCCAGCGCGGCCACGACGCGCCGCACGGTGTCGGCATGGCCCGCGGCTGCGGCCGGTTCGGCGACCAGCCAGACGCCGGGGGCGGCGGCGAGCCGCGGCTCCTCCAGCGGCTTCCAGGTGACGCGGTAGCGCCGGCCGTCGAGCGCGGACTGCTCGCGTTCGCGGCGCCGCCATGCGGACAGCGCCGGGAGCAGCGCGCTGAGCGGCTGGTCCACGTCGATGCCCACCGCCTCCGACAGCGAGGCGAGGTCGTCGCTCTCGACGGCCTCCCAGAACCGGGCACCGGCCGTGTCGACGGCCGTGGCCGCCTCGCCGGACGTCTGCCGCGGGGTGCCGTCCAGCCAGTAGCGCCGCCGCTGGAAGGCGTACGTGGGCAGCTCGACGCGGTGGGCGCCGGTCCCGGCGAACAGCGCCTCCCAGTCCACGGCCGCGCCCCGGACGTGCAGCGTGGCGAGGGCGCCGGTCAGCGTCTCCGTCTCGGGGCGCCCGGCACGCAGCACGGGCACGAAGGCCACCTCTTCGGCGCCTTCGCCTCCGGTGGTGACGCACTCCTGCGCCATGGCGGACAGCACCCCGTCCGGGCCGAGTTCGACGTAGGTGGTGACGCCTTGGGCCTCCAGGGCGCGGACACCGTCGAGGAAGCGGACGGCGTGGCGGACATGGCGCACCCAGTAGTCGGCGGCCATGCCCAGCTCGTCGGCGACCGGCTGCCCGGTGACCGTGGAGACGATCGGGATGCGCGGCGCGCGGTACGTCAGCCCCTCGGCGACCTTGCGGAAGTCGGCGAGCATGCCCTCCATCAGCGGGGAGTGGAACGCGTGGCTCACGGTGAGCCGCTTGGTCTTGCGGCCCCGCGTCTCGAACGACGCCGCGATCTCCAGCGCCACGTCCTCGTCGCCTGCGATGACCACCGAGGCCGGCCCGTTGAGCGCGGCGATGCCGACGCGCTCGGTCAGCAGCGGCGCGACCTCGTCCTCCGCCGCCTGCAGCGCGACCATCGCGCCACGGGCGGGCAGTTGCTGCATCAGCCGGCCGCGCGCGGCCACCAGCGTGGCGGCGTCCTCCAGCGACAGCACCCCGGACACATGCGCCGCGGCCAGCTCGCCGATGGAGTGCCCGGCCAGGACGTCCGGCCGCAGCCCAGCGGCCTCGGCCAGCCGGAACAGCGCCACCTCGATCGCGAACAGCGCGGGCTGGGTGAAGCCGGTCCGGTCCAGCGACTCCTTGTCGGCCCCGAACAGCACGTCGTACAGCGGCCGTTCGAGATGCCGGTCCAGCTCGGCGCAGACCGCGTCCAGCGCCTCCGCGAAGACGGGGCTGGCCTCGTACAGCTCACGGCCCATACCGAGCCGCTGGCTGCCCTGCCCGGTGAAGAGCACGGCCGTACGACCCTCGGCGGGCACGCCCCGGACCAACTGCGCGGCGGACTCGCCGCGCGTGAGGGCGGTGAGGCCCGCGAGCAGCCGGTCCCGGTCCGGGCCGAGGACCACCGCGCGGTGCTCCAGGGCGGACCTGGTGGTGGCCAGGGAGTACGCCACGTCCACGGCGCCGAGCCCGGTGTCGGCCTCGATGTGGGCGCGCAGCCGCTCGGCCTGGGCCCGCAGCGCGTCCTCGCCCTTGGCCGACAGCGGCCAGGCCACCACATCGGGCCGTACGAGGGGGCTCTGCGGTGTGCTGTCGGCCGGCTCCTCGTGGACGGGGGCCTGCTCCAGGACCGTATGGGCGTTGGTGCCGCTGAAGCCGAACGAGGAGACGCCCGCGCGGCGCGGACGGCCGGTCTCCGGCCACTCCACCTGCTCGGTGAGCAGCGACACCGCGCCCGCCGACCAGTCCACATGCGGCGACGGGTCGTCCACGTGCAGGGTGCGCGGCAGCACACCGTGGCGCATGGCCAGCACCATCTTGATGATGCCCGCGACACCGGCCGCGGCCTGGGTGTGGCCGATGTTGGACTTGATGGCGCCCAGCCACAGCGGCCGGTCCGCGTCCCGCTCCTGGCCGTAGGTGGCCAGCAGCGCCTGCGCCTCGATCGGGTCGCCGAGCCGGGTGCCGGTGCCGTGGGCCTCGACCGCGTCCACCTCGGCGGCGGACAGGCCCGCACCGGCCAGCGCCTGGCGGATGACGCGCTGCTGGGCGGGGCCGTTGGGCGCGGTCAGACCGTTGGAGGCGCCGTCCTGGTTGATGGCCGAGCCACGGACGATCGCCAGCACCGGGTGGCCGTGGCGCCGGGCGTCCCCCAGCCGCTCCACGAGCAGCATGCCGACGCCCTCGCCCCAGCCGGTGCCGTCCGCACCCGCCGCGAACGCCTTGCAGCGGCCGTCCGGAGCCAGCCCGCGCTGGCGGCTGAACTCGATGTACGCGCCGGGGCTGGACATGACCGTCACACCGCCCGCGAGCGCGAGCGAGCACTCGCCCTGGCGCAGCGCCTGGATCGCCCAGTGCAGCGCCACCAGCGAGGACGAGCAGGCCGTGTCGACGGTGACCGCCGGGCCCTCCAGACCGAAGGTGTACGCGAGCCGGCCGGAGACCACGCTGGCCGCGTTGCCCGTGCCCAGGTAGCCCTCGACCTCCTCGGGGACGGTGTGCAGCGAGGCGTCGTAGTCCTGTCCGTTGGAGCCGACGAAGACACCGGCGGAGGTGCCGCGCAGCGTCGCCGGGTCGATGCCCGCGCGCTCGAACGCCTCCCACGACGTCTCCAGCAGCAGCCGCTGCTGCGGGTCCATGGCGAGCGCCTCACGGGGCGAGATCCCGAAGAACGGGGCGTCGAAGTGGCCCGCGTCGTAGAGGAAACCGCCCTCGCGTGCGTAGAAGGTGCCCCGCCGGTCGGGGTCCGGGTCGTAGAGCGCGTCCAGGTCCCAGCCGCGGTCGGCCGGGAACTCGGCGATCGCGTCCCCGCCCGCGGTGAGCAGTTGCCACAGCTCCTCGGGCGTACGCACCCCGCCCGGGAAGCGGCAGCTCATCGCGACGATCGCGATCGGGTCGTCGTCGGCCGGCGCCGTCACGACCGCAGGCCGAAAGGTCCCGGCGGTGGCGATGTCGGTGCCGGCGCCGATGAGTTCGCCGCGCAGATAGCCCGCGAGGGCGGCGGCCGTCGGGTAGTCGAAGACCAGGGTCGCGGGCAGTTGGACACCGCTGGCGGCGCCGAGCCGGTTGCGCAGCTCGACGGCGGTCAGCGAGTCGAAGCCCAGCTCGCCGAAGGCGCGGTCGGCGCCGATGGACCCCGAGCCGTCGTGTCCGAGCACCGCGGCCACCTGCGTACGGACCAGGTCCAGCAGCAGCCGGTCGCGCTCCGCCTCGCCCAGCCCGGCCAGCCGGGCGGTGAGCGAGGAGCCGTCGGCCGCGGTCTCGGTGGCGGTGTCCTCCGCCGCCGCGCGGGTCTCCGGGAGGTCCGCGAACAGGCGGCTGGGCCGTGCGGCGGTGAAGTCGGGTGCGAACCGGTCCCAGGCGATGTCCGCGACGGTGACCACGGTGTCATCGAGGTCCAGCGCCCGCTGGAGCGCGCCGATCGCCAACTCGGCGTCCATCGGCGGCAGTCCGCCCCGGCGCAGGCGCTGCTCCAGCGTTCCGTCCGTGGCCATGCCGCCCTCGGCCCACGGGCCCCAGGCGATCGAGGTGGCGGGCAGGCCCTGGGCGCGGCGCCGCTCGGCCAGCGCGTCCAGATAGGCGTTGGCGGCGGCGTAGTTGCCCTGGCCCGCGGCGCCGAACGTGCCGCTGATCGAGGAGAAGAGAACGAAGGCCGACAGCTCCCGGTCGCGCGTCAGCTCGTCGAGATGGGCCGCGGCGGCGGCCTTGGCACGCAGTACGGATGTGAAGCGCTCGGGGGTGAGCGAGTCCAGTACGCCGTCGTCCAGCACCCCGGCCGTGTGCACCACGGCGGTCAGCGGCAGCTCGGCGGGAAGACCGTCGAGGAGCCGCGCGAGCGCGTCCCGGTCGGACACATCGCACGCGGCGACGGTCACCCGGGCGCCCGAGGCGGCGAGTTCGTCGCGCAGCTCGACGGCACCGGGGGCGTCCAGGCCGCGGCGGCTGGTGAGCACCACATGCTCGGCGCCGCCCGCGACCAGCCAGCGGGCCACCTGCGCGCCCAGCGCGCCCGTACCGCCGGTGACCAGGGTCGTACCGGTGCCCGGCGTCCACGTGTCGCCGGAGGACGCGGTGGCCCGTACGAGCCGACGTCCGAACACGCCCGACGCCCGCACCGCGACCTGGTCCTCGCCACCGGCACCGGCCAGCACCTCGGCCAGCCGCCCCAGCGCACGCTCATCGGCCGTCGCCGGGAGGTCGACCAGACCGCCCCAGCGCTCGGGCAGCTCCAGCGCCGCCACCCGGCCCAGACCCCACAGCCGCGCCCCGTCCGGGCTGACCGCTCCGTCCGAACGGCCCACGGCCACCGCGCCCCGCGTGGCCACCCACAGCGGCGCGCCGATACCCGCGTCGCCCAGGGCCTGCGTCAGCGCGGCCGTCCGCAGCAGCGCGTCGCCGTCGGCGGAAGCCGGACCGTCCGCGAGGGCCGGACCATCCGCGGGTGCTGGACCGTCCACGGGTGCCGGACCATCCGCGGCGGCCGGACCATCCGCGGCGGCCAGACCGTCCGCGGCGGCCAGACCGTCCGCGAGGCCCAGCAGGGACAGCACGCCACCGGTCACGGGCTCGTCGCCGATGACTCCGGCCAGCCGTTCGACCACCGCGGCGCGGTCGTCGTCGGCGGCGGTCAGCTCGATGCGGCGTACGTCGGCACCGCGCTCGTTCAGCATCCGTACGGCACCCGCGACCCAGGCGTCCTTGGCCGCCTCGGCCGGTACCACCACGAGCCAACGGCCGCTCGGGGACGCCGCGGAGCGGTCGGTGACCGGCTTCCACGACACCCGGTAGCGCCAGCCGTCCACCGTCGAACGCTTCGATTGCTGCCGCCGCCACGACGACAGCGAGGGCAGCAGGGCCTCCAGCGCGCCGTTGTCCTCGGTGCCGAGGTTCAGGGTCTCGGCGAGCGAGGCCAGGTCCGCGCGCTCGACGGCCTCCCAGAAGCGGGCGTCGACCGTGTCCTGAGCCATGGCGTCGGGGGTGGCGGCGGAGGTCCGCACGTCCAGCCAGTAGCGCCGCCGCTGGAAGGCGTACGTCGGCAACTCCACGCGCCGCGCGCCGGTTCCGGCGTAGAACGCCTCCCAGTCCAGGGCCACGCCCCGGACCTGCAGCGCGGCGAGGGCGGAGCTGACGGTCTCGGCCTCGGGGCGGCCACCGCGCAGGGCGGCGACGAAGGCCGCCGCCGCGTCGCCCTCGGCGAGGCAGTCCTGGCCCATGGCGGACAGGACGCCGTCGGGGCCGAGTTCGAGGTAAGTGGTGACGCCGTGGGCTTCCATCGTCCGGACGCCGTCGAGGAAACGGACCGCCTCGCGCACGTGGCGCACCCAGAAGTCGGGGGTCGTGATCTCCTCGGCGGAGACGACGCCACCGGTGAGGTTGGAGACGATCGGGATGCGGGGGGCCTCGTAGGTCAACCCCTCCGCGACCTCGCGGAACGCGTCCACCATGCCGTCCATGCGCGGCGAGTGGAAGGCGTGGCTGACGGTGAGCCGCTTGGTCTTCCGACCCTGTGCCTCGAAGGTCGCCGCGATCGAGACAGCCGCGTCCTCATCACCCGCGATGACCACGGAGGTGGGCCCGTTGAGCGCGGCAATCGAGACGCGCTCGTTGAGCAGCGGTGTGACCTCATCCTCGGACGCCTGGACGGCGATCATCGCGCCACCGGCAGGCAGCTCCTGCATCAGACGGCCACGCGCGGCCACCAGCTTCGCCGCGTCCGCGAGCGAGAGCACCCCCGCCACATGCGCGGCGGCCAGCTCACCGATCGAATGCCCGGAGAGGAAGTCGGGCCGCAGCCCCCACGCCTCCACCAGCCGGAACAACGCCACCTCGACCGCGAACAGCGCGGGCTGGGTGAATCCGGTCCGGTCCAGAGTCGTGGCGTCGTCCCCGAACAGCACATCCCGCAGCGGCCGTTCGAGATGCGCGTCCAGGTGAGCGCACACCTCGTCCAGCGCCTGCGCGAACACCGGATAGGCGTCGTACAGCTCACGCCCCATCCCCAGCCGCTGGCTGCCCTGCCCGGTGAACAGGAAGGCCAGCTTCCCGGCCACCGGCGAGCCCTGCACCAGGCCCGTGGCCGGTTCGCCGGAGGCCAGTGCCTCCAGGGCGCGCAGGAAGCCGTCGCGGCCGTCGGCCACCAGCACCGCGCGGTCCTCGAAGGTGGTGCGCCCGGCGGCCAGGGTGTAGCCGATGGCGGCCAGGTCCACGTCCTCGTCAGTGGAGTGGGCGCGCAGCCGGTCGCGCAGGTGGCGGGCCTGGTCGCGCAGCGCGTCCCGGCCCACGGCCGACAGCGGCCACGGCAGCACCGGCGGAACGGCGGAGGGCCGCGCCGCCCCGTCCTCGTGGTCCTCGGCGGCCGGCGGCTGCTCGATGATGGTGTGCGCGTTGGTGCCACTGATGCCGAACGACGACACACCGGCGCGGCGCGGACGGCCGGTCTCCGGCCACTCCACCCGCTCCGTCAGCAGCGAGACCGCGCCGTCCTCCCAGTCGACGTTGGTCGAGGGCGCGTCCACGTGCAATGTCCGCGGCAGCACACCGTGGCGCATCGCCAGCACCATCTTGATGATGCCCGCGACACCGGCGGCGGCCTGCGTATGACCGATGTTGGACTTGATGGAGCCGAGCCACAACGGCCGCTCCGCGTCCCGCTGCTGCCCATACGTGGCCAGCAGCGCCTGCGCCTCGATCGGGTCACCCAGCGTCGTGCCCGTACCGTGCGCCTCGACCGCGTCCACATCGCCCGCCGACAGCCCGGCGGCGGCCAGCGCCTGCCGGATGACGCGCTGCTGGGACGGGCCGTTCGGCGCCGTCAGACCGTTCGACGCACCGTCCTGGTTGATCGCGGAGCCCCGCACGACCGCCAGCACCGGGTGGCCGTTGCGCCGCGCGTCCGACAGCCGCTCCACGAGCAGCATGCCCGCGCCCTCGCCCCAGCCGGTGCCGTCCGCCGACGCCGCGAAGGACTTGCACCGGCCGTCCGTGGCCAGGCCGCGCTGACGGCTGAAGTCGATGAACGTCTCGGGGGTGGCCATGACCGCGACACCACCGGCCAGCGCCATGGTGCACTCGCCCGCGCGCAGCGCCTGGATCGCCCAGTGCAGCGCCACCAGCGACGACGAGCACGCCGTGTCGACCGTGACCGCAGGGCCCTCAAGACCGAAGGTGTAGGCCACCCGGCCGGACGCGATGGAGCCCGCGTTGCCGGTGCCGATGTAGCCCTCGACACCGTCGGGGATGCCGTCGAGCCCGGTCACGTAGTCGTGGTACATGACGCCCGCGAACACACCGGTCTTGCTGCCGCGCACGGTCGCCGGGTCGATCCCGGCCCGCTCGAACGCCTCCCACGACGTCTCCAGCAGCAGCCGCTGCTGCGGGTCCATGGCAAGGGCCTCACGCGGCGAGATGCCGAAGAAGTCCGGGTCGAAGTCGGCGGCGTCGTGCAGGAAGCCGCCCTCGCGGGTGTACGAGGTGCCCGCGTGGTCGGGGTCCGGGTGGTACAGACCGTCGAGGTCCCAGCCACGGTCCACGGGGAAGCCGGAGATGCCGTCGCCGCCGGTGGCGACGAGCTCCCACAGCTCCTCGGGGGTGCGCACCCCGCCGGGGTAGCGGCAGCTCATGCCGACGATGACGATCGGGTCGTCGTCGACCGCCGGGGCCGCACCCGTCCGTACGGGGACGAGCGGCGCCGTGGTCTCCTCGGCGCCCAGCAGCTCCTCGCGCAGATGACCGGCCAGGGCGGTGGGGGTCGGGTAGTCGAAGACGAGCGTGGCCGGGAGCCGCAGCCCGGTGACGGTCTTGAGGTCGTTGCGGAGTTCGACGGCGGTGAGCGAGTCGAAGCCCAGCTCCTTGAACGCCCGCCCGGTCTCGACCGCCTCCGGGCCCGCGTATCCGAGCACCGCGGCGACCCGGCCGCACACCAACTCCAGCAGTTCACGGTCCTGTTCGGGCCGGGCGAGCCCGGCCAGCCGCTGGGGGAGCGAGGAGCCGTCGGCGGTGGCGGCCGCGGCGGCGGCCCGCCGGACCGGGGTCCGCACCAGGCCGCGGAACAGCGCCGGGACGCTGCCGGTCGCCGTGGCCTCGGTGCGCAGCCCCGCGTAGTCGAGCCGCATCGGGAACAGCACGGCGGCACCGTCGGCGCGGGCCGCGTCGAAGAGCGCGAGCCCCTCGTCGGCGGCGATCGGGGCGACCCCGCCACGCGCGATGCGTCGCCGGTCCACCTCGTCAAGACCGCTGCCCATGCCCGCGTCGCCCCACAGGCCCCAGGCCAGCGCGGTGGCCGGAAGCCCCTGGGCCACGCGGTGCTGGGCGAGCGCCTCCAGGAAGGAGTTGGCGGCGGCGTAGCTCGCCTGTCCGGGCGCACCGAACACGGCGGCGGCACCGGAGAACAGCACGAACGCGGACAGCTCGTGGCCGCGGGTCAGCTCGTGCAGGTTGAGCGCCGCGTCCACCTTGGGACGCAGCACCCGCGCCACCCGCTCGGGCGTCAGCGAGCCGAGGATGCCGTCGTCCAGGACGCCCGCCGTGTGCACCACGGCGGTCAGCGGATACTCGGCCGGGATGGCGGCCAGGGTCGCGGCGAGCGCCTCGCGGTCGGCCACATCGCAGGCCGCCCAGGTCACGGTGGCACCGGCCGCCGTGAGATCGGCGGCCAGCTCCTCGGCGCCGTCGGCGTCGGCGCCACGGCGGCTGACCAGCAGAAGCTGCCGTACGCCGTGGGCGGAGACGAGGTGGCGGGCGAAGAGGCCGCCGAGGGTTCCGGTGGCGCCGGTGATCAGTACGGTGCCGTTGGGGTCGTACGACGGGGCGGTGGCGGTATCCGCGTCGGTGTCAGCGGCGTTCTCGGTGACCGGCACCCGGGCCAGCCGGGGCGCGAGCGCCACGCCCGCGCGCAGCGCCAGCTCCGCCTCGTCCACGCCGAGCGCGGCGGGCACCGTACGGTACGAGCCCTCCTCGCCGTCCACGTCCAGCAGCACCAGACGGCCGGGGTTCTCCGACTGCGCGGAGCGGAACAGACCGCGCACGGCGGCGTACGGCAGCTCCGCCACGCCCGCCCCCGGCTCGGTCTCCACCGCGCCCCGGGTCAGCAGCACCAGCCGCGAGGCGGCGAACCGCTCATCGGCCAGCCACTCCTGGAGCAGGGCGAGGGTGGTCTGGGTGGCCTCGTACACGGCCGCCGCGCCGTCACCAACACCGGCACCGACACCAGCACCGACACCGGCACCGGCACCGGCACCGGCCAGCAGGACGGTGTCGGGCGCGGATGCCCCGGCCGCCACGGCCGTCCGCAGCGCCGACAGATCGCGATACGCGGCGATCCGGATCCCGGGCCCGAACGCGCCTTCCATCAGGGCCAGTTGACCGGCGTCCGCGCCGAGCATCGCCCAGTCGCCCGTGGCCGCGCCCGTCGCGGGCGCCGGAACCGCCGTCCAGTCCAGCCGGAACAGCGACTCGTGCAGCCCGCCGCGCGCCGCGCGGACCTGATCGGCGGAGGCCGCCCGCAGCGCCACCGACTCGACCGTGGCCACCGGACGGCCCGTACCGTCGGCCACCAGCAGCGAGACCGCGTTCGACGGCCGCTCGGACAGCCGCACCCGGAGCGCACCGGCCCCGGCCGCATATAGCTGAACGCCGTTCCACGCGAACGGCAGCAGCGCGCCCTCGGCCAGGGCCGTCTCACGGTCGGCGCTGTCGAGGCCGATGACGTGCAGCGCGGCGTCCAGCAGGGCCGGGTGCAGCCCGAACCGCTCGGCCTCGGCGCCCGACGTCAGCGGCGCGTCCTCGGGGAAGCCCACCTCGGCGTAGAGGTTCTCGCCGAGCCGCCAGGCGCCCTTGAGCCCCTGGAACACCGGCCCGTATCCGAGACCCGCCCCGGCCAGCTCCTCGTACAGCCCCTCGACCGCGATCGGTGTCGCGCCCTGCGGCGGCCATACGGCCAGCTCATCGGGCTCGCCGGACTCGGCGATCCGGGCGCCGGGTGCGAGCACACCGGTGGCGTGGCGCGTCCACGGCTCGGTCCCGAGCGCGTCCTGCCGACGCGAATGCAGGCTGAAGGAACGGCGGCCGGACTCGTCCGGCCCGTCCACGACGAGCTGCACCCGCACCCCGGTGTGCTCGGGCAGCACGAGCGGGGCTTCCAGGGTCAGTTCGTCCAGCCGCTCGCAGCCCACCTGGGCGCCTGCGGCGCCGGCCAGCTCGACGAAGGCCGTACCGGGCAGCAGCACGGTGTCCATGACCGCGTGGTCGGCCAGCCAGGGGTGCGTACGGATGGAGAGCACCCCGGTGAGCAGGAGCCCATCGGCGTCCGCGAGCGCGACGGCGGCGCCGAGGAGCGGATGGTCGATGTCGCCCAGCCCGATCGACTCCGGGTCGCCCGCCGCGAGGGCGGCGGCGCTGGGCCAGTAGCGCTGGCGCTGGAAGGCGTAGGTGGGCAGCTCGGCCGGGTCCACCGGGGCGGCGCCCGCACCGGCGAAGACGGCCGCCCAGTCCGGCGTCACCCCACGGACATGCGCCCGCGCGACGGCGGAGAGCAGCGCCTCGGCCTCCGGACGGTCCTTGCGCAGCGCGGCGGCGAAGGCGGCCTCGTCGCCGGTCACGCACTCCTGCGCCATCGCGGAGAGAACGCCATCGGGGCCGAGCTCGACGAAGGTCGTCACACCCTGGGCTTCCAACGTGCGGACGCCATCGAGGAAGCGGACGGTTTCGCGGACGTGGCGCACCCAGAAGTCGGGGGTCGCGATCTCGTCGGCGGAGACGATGGCGCCGGTGAGGTTGGAGACGATCGGGATGCGCGGGGTCTCGTACGTCAGCCCCTCGGCCACCTCGCGGAACGCGTCCAACATGCCGTCCATGCGAGGCGAGTGGAAGGCGTGGCTGACGGTGAGCCGCTTGGTCTTGCGCCCCTGGGCCTCGAAGCCCGCCGCGATCTCCAGCGCCGCATCCTCGTCACCCGCGATGACCACGGAGGTGGGCCCGTTGAGCGCGGCAATCGAGACGCGCTCGTTGAGCAGCGGTGTGACCTCATCCTCCGACGCCTGCACTGCGACCATCGCGCCACCGGCCGGAAGCTCCTGCATCAACTGCCCACGCGCCGCCACCAACTGCGCCGCATCGGCAAGCGACAACACACCCGCCACATGCGCGGCGGCCAGCTCACCGATCGAATGCCCGGAGAGGAAGTCCGGCGTCAGCCCCCACGCCTCGACCAGCCGGAACAACGCCACCTCAACCGCGAACAACGCAGGCTGGGTGAACCCGGTCTGGTCCAGTACGGCCGCGTCATCCCCGAAGAGCACATCCCGAAGCGGCCGCTCCAGATACAGCTCCAGATGCGCACACACCTCATCCAACGCATCCGCGAACACCGGATAGGCGTCGTACAGCTCACGGCCCATGCCGAGCCGCTGGCTGCCCTGCCCCGTGAACAGGAACGCCACCTTGCCCTCGGCAACCGCCCCCTCGACCACGGACGGGGCGGACTCGCCACGCGCCACCGCGTCGAGCGACCGCAGCAGCTCGTCCCGGTCGCCGGCGGTCAGCACCGCACGCCGCTCCAGGGCGGCGCGGCCGATGGCCAGGGCGTGGGCGACGTCGAGCGGCGCCGACTCCGGCCGCGACGCGAGGTGGGCGTGCAGCCGCGCGGCCTGCTCCCGCAGCGCTTCGGCATTCTTGGCCGACAGGACGAACGGCAGGAAGCCGCCGAGGCCATCCCGCTCGGGCGCCTGGGCCGGGGCGGCCGGAAGAGCCGGGGCCGGGGCCGGGGCCGGGGCCTGCTCGATGATGGTGTGCGCGTTGGTGCCACTGATGCCGAACGAGGAGATACCGGCGCGGCGCGGACGGCCGGTCTCCGGCCACTCCACCCGCTCCGTCAGCAGCGAGACCGCACCCGCCGACCAGTCCACATGCGGCGACGGCTCATCCACATGCAACGTCTGCGGGAGCACCCCATGCCGCATCGCCAGCACCATCTTGATGATGCCCGCGACACCGGCGGCGGCCTGCGTATGACCGATGTTGGACTTGATGGAGCCGAGCCACAACGGCCGCTCCGCGTCCCGCTGCTGGCCGTACGTGGCCAACAGCGCCTGCGCCTCGATCGGGTCACCCAGCGTCGTACCCGTGCCGTGCGCCTCGACGACGTCCACATCACCGGTCGTCAGCCCGGCGCTGGTCAGCGCCTGCCGGATGACGCGCTGCTGGGACGGACCGTTCGGCGCCGTCAGACCGTTCGACGCACCGTCCTGGTTGATCGCGGAGCCCCGCACGACCGCCAGCACCGGGTGGCCGTTGCGCCGGGCATCCGACAGCCGCTCCACGAGCAGCATGCCCGCGCCCTCGCCCCAGCCGGTGCCATCGGCCCCGGCCGCGAACGCCTTGATGCGGCCGTCGGCGGCCAGTCCGCGCTGACGGCTGAAGTCGATGAAGTTCTCGGGGGTGGACATCACCGTGACGCCGCCCGCGAGCGCCATCGTGCACTCGCCCTGCCGCAGCGCCTGCACCGCCAGATGCAGCGCGACCAGCGACGACGAGCAGGCCGTGTCGACCGTGACGGCCGGGCCCTCCAGACCGAAGGTGTACGCCACCCGGCCGGACACCACGCTCGCCGCGTTGCCCGTGCCCAGATGGCCCTCCAGGCCCTCGGGCGCCTGCATCAGCAGTGACAGATAGTCCTGGCCGTTGGTCCCGGCGAAGACACCGATCTGCTGACCGCGCAGCGCGCCCGGGTCGATGCCCGCGCGCTCGAACGCCTCCCACGACGTCTCCAGCAGCAACCGCTGCTGCGGATCCATGGCGAGCGCCTCACGCGGCGAGATCCCGAAGAACGAGGCGTCGAAGTCGGCGACGTCGTAGAGGAAACCGCCCTCGCGTGCGTACGACGTGCCCGGACGGTCCGGGTCCGGGTCGTACAGCCCCGCCAGATCCCAGCCACGGTCCGACGGGAACTCCGCGATGGCGTCCCCACCCGCCGTCAGCAACTGCCACAGCTCTTCCGGCGACCGCACCCCACCCGGGAAACGGCAGCTCATCGCCACGATCGCGATCGGATCGTCGGCCACTGCGACCGTCGGCGCGGCCACGCCACCGGTCACCGCAGCATCCGCGCCCAGCAGCTCCGTGCGCAGATGGTCCGCGAGGGCGGTGGCGTTCGGGTAGTCATAGATGAGCGTGGCGGCCAGCCGCAGGCCCGTCGCCGCGTTCAGCCGGTTGCGGAGTTCGACGGCGGTGAGCGAGTCGAAGCCCAGCTCCTTGAAGGCGCGTCCGGCCTCGACCGCCTCGGCCCCGCCGTGCCCCAGCACCGACGCGACCTGCGTACGCACCAGCTCCAGCAGCGTCTGTGCGCGCTCGTTGTCCGTCAGACCGGACAGCCGCTCCGCCAGTGTGCCGGTCCCGGCGGTGGCGGCCACGCGCGGCGAGCCCTCGGCGGCCGGCGCCGGACGTGCGGCCCGCACCTCGCCGAACAGCGCGCTCGGCCGTACGGCGGTGAACTCGGCCAGGAACCGGTCCCAGTCGATGTCCGCGACCGTCACGGCGGTGTCATCGAGGTCCAGCGCCTGCCGCAGCGCGGTGAGCGCCGACTCGGGCGCCATGGGCGGCACACCGTCGCGGCGCATCCGCCGCTCCAGCGCCTCGTCGGCGGCCATCCCGCCCTCGGCCCACGGGCCCCAGGCGATCGAGGTGGCGGGCAGGCCCTCGGCGCGGCGCAGCTCCGCCAGCGCGTCCAAGTAGGCGTTGGCCGCAGCGTAGTTGCCCTGCCCGGCGGCACCCACCGACCCGGCGAACGAGGAGAAGAGCACGAAGGCCGAGAGGGGCAGGTCGCGCGTCAGTTCATGGAGGTTCCGCGCGGAGGTGGCCTTGGCGCGCACCACGCGCTCCAGGCGCTCGGCGTCCAGCGTGTCCACAAGGCCGTCGTCCAGCACACCGGCCGCGTGCACGACGGCGGTCAGCGGGAACTCGGCCGGTATGGACGCCAGCAGCTCCCCGAGCGCGTCCCGGTCCGCCACATCGCAGGCGGCAACGGTCACCCGAGCACCCGACGCGGCCAGCTCATCCCGCAGCTCCACCGCGCCCGGGGCATCGAGCCCCCGGCGGCTGGTGAGCACCACATGCTCGGCACCGTTCTCCACCAACCAGCGAGCCAGATACGCACCCAACGCGCCCGTACCGCCGGTCACCAGCACCGAACCCGAGGGCCGCCAGCCCTCGTCGTCCGACGTCCGGATCCCGGAAGCCTCCGTCAGCCGGCGTCCGAAGACGCCCGAGCCACGCACCGCGACCTGATCCTCGCCACCGGCCCCGGCCAGCACACCCGCCAACCGTCCGAGCGCACGCTCGTCGGCCGTCCCGGGAAGGTCGACCAGACCACCCCACCGCTCGGGCAGCTCCAGCGCCGCCACCCGGCCCAGACCCCACACCAGCGCCTGACGCGGGCTCACGGCACCATCCGAACGCCCCACCGACACCGCACCCCGCGTCGCCACCCACAGCGGCGCACCCACACCCGCATCACCCAACGCCTGCACCAACGCAGCCGTCCGCAGCAGACCCGTCTCATCGTCGACCGTCGCCAGCAGGGAGAACACCCCCGCCACCGAACCGCCCACGACGGCCGCACGCAGCTCCTCCGCGATCCCGGCCCGGTCCACCGCAGCCGACTCGACCACGCGCACATCCACACCACGCCCGGCCAGCATCCGCACCACACCCGTGGCCCACACACCCCGGCCCCATCCACCGGAACCACAACCACCCAGCAGCCACCCAAAACCCCGGCCGCCGACCGCTCCGTCACCGGCTTCCACGACACCCGGTAACGCCAACCATCCACCGCCGAACGCACCGACTCCTGCCGCCGCCACGACGACAACGCAGGCAGCACCTCACCCAGCGAAACCCCCGGATCCACCGCCAACTCCGCAGCCAACGCGGCCACATCCCCGCGCTCCACCACATCCCAGAACCGCCCATCGACGGCCGAGCCCGACGCGGCAGCCTCCGCCGCCGGGGTCTCCTCCCACCAGTACCGGGTGCGCTGGAAGGCGTACGTCGGCAGCTCGACCCGCCGGGCCCCGGTGCCCTCGAAGTAGCCGCCCCAGTCCAGGGACTGGCCCCGGACGTGCAGCAGGGCGAGGGCGGCGGTCACCGACTCGGCCTCCGCACGCCCCTTCCGCAGCGCGGCGGCGAAGGCGGCCTCGTCGCCGGTCACGCACTCCTGCGCCATCGCGGAGAGAACGCCATCGGGGCCGAGCTCGACGAAGGTCGTCACACCCTCCGCTTCCAACGTCCGCACACCATCGAGGAAACGAACGGCCTCGCGGACATGGCGCACCCAGAAATCGGGGCTGGTGATCTCCTCGGCGGAGACGATGGCGCCGGTGAGGTTGGAGACGATCGGGATGCGCGGGGCCTCGTACGTCAGCCCCTCGGCCACCTCACGGAACGCCTCCAGCATCCCGTCCATACGCGGCGAGTGGAACGCATGGCTGACCGTGAGCCGCTTGGTCTTCCGACCCTGCGCCTCGAACGACGCCGCGATCTCCAGCGCCGCATCCTCGTCACCCGCGATCACGACCGACGTCGGCCCGTTGAGCGCGGCGATCGACACCCGCTCGTTGAGCAGCGGCGTGACCTCGTCCTCCGACGCCTGGACGGCGATCATCGCGCCACCGGCGGGCAGCTCCTGCATCAACCGCCCACGAGCCGCCACCAACTGCGCCGCGTCCGCGAGCGACAACACACCCGCCACATGCACCGCGGCCAACTCACCGATCGAATGCCCGGAGAGGAAGTCCGGCGTCAGCCCCCACGCCTCGACCAGCCGGAACAACGCCACCTCAACCGCGAACAAGGCGGGCTGAGTGAATCCCGTCTGATCCAGCGCCTCGGCATCATCCCCGAACAGCACATCCCGCAGCGGCCGCTCCAGATACAGCTCCAGATGCGCACACACCTCATCCAACGCATCCGCGAACACCGGATAGGCGTCATAGAGCTCACGCCCCATCTCCAGCCGCTGGCTCCCCTGCCCCGTGAACAGGAACGCCACCTTGCCACCGGCCACCGCCCCCTCGACCACCCCCGAGGCGGACTCGCCACGCGCCACCGCGTCCAGGCCCGCGAGGAACGTCTCACGGTCAGTGGTGATGAGCGCCGCGCGCTGTTCCAGCGCGGTGCGGCTGGTGGCGAGCGAGAAGGCGAGGTCGGTCGCGCTCAGTTCGGGGTGGGTGCGGAGGTGGGTGGCGAGCTGTGCGGCCTGGGCGTGCAGCGCCTGGCCGTCCTTCGCGGACAGCAGCCACGGCAGCGCGGGCAGATCACGCGGCGCGGGCTCCTCGGCCGGGGCGGCCGGAAGGGCCGGGGCCGGGGCCTGCTCGATGATGGTGTGCGCGTTGGTGCCACTGAGCCCGAAGGACGACACACCCGCACGGCGCGGGCGGCCGGTCTCCGGCCACTCCACCTGCTCCGTCAGCAGCGAGACCGCACCCGCCGACCAGTCCACATGCGGCGACGGCCCATCCACATGCAACGTCTGCGGCAACACACCATGCCGCATCGCCAACACCATCTTGATGATGCCCGCGACACCCGCCGCCGCCTGCGTATGACCGATGTTGGACTTGATGGACCCCAGCCACAACGGCCGCTCCCCATCCCGGTCCTGGCCGTACGTGGCCAGCAGCGCCTGCGCCTCGATCGGGTCACCCAGCGTCGTACCCGTACCGTGCGCCTCGACCACGTCCACATCACCGGCCGACAGCCCCGCACCGGCCAGCGCCTGCCGGATGACGCGCTGCTGCGACGGGCCGTTGGGCGCCGTCAGGCCGTTCGACGCACCGTCCTGGTTGATCGCGCTGCCCCGCACGACCGCCAGCACCGGGTGACCGTTCTTCTCCGCGTCCGACAGCCGCTCGACCAGCAGCATGCCGACACCCTCGCCCCAGCCGGTGCCGTCCGCACCGGCCGCGAACGCCTTGATCCGGCCGTCCTCCGCCAGCCCGCGCTGACGGCTGAAGTCGACGAACGCCTCCGGCGTGGACATCACCGTGACGCCACCCGCGAGCGCCATCGTGCACTCGCCGCCGCGCAGCGCCTGAACGGCCATGTGCAGGGCCACCAGCGACGACGAACACGCGGTGTCCACCGTCACCGCCGGACCCTCGAGACCGAAGGTGTACGCCACCCGCCCCGACACCACGCTCGCCGCATTGCCCGTGCCCAGATGGCCCTCCAGGCCCTCGGGCGGGGTGGAGACGAGGTCGGCGTAGTCCTGTCCGTTGGTGCCCGCGAAGACACCGGTACGGCTGCCGCGCAGCGTGGCCGGGTCGATGCCCGCGCGCTCGAATGCCTCCCACGACGTCTCCAGCAGCAACCGCTGCTGCGGATCCATGGCAAGGGCCTCACGCGGCGAGATCCCGAAGAACGAGGCGTCGAAGTCCCCGGCGTCGTAGAGGAAACCGCCCTCACGCGTGTACGACGTCCCCTGACGATCCGGGTCCGGGTCGTACAGCCCCGCCAGATCCCAGCCACGGTCCGACGGGAACTCCGCGATGGCGTCCCCGCCCGCCGTCAGCAGCTCCCACAGCTCCTCCGGCGACCGCACCCCACCCGGGAAACGGCAGCTCATCGCCACGATCGCGATCGGATCATCGGCCACCGCGACCGCAGGCGCAACCACACCGCCACTCACCGCAGCATCCGCGCCCACCAGCTCCGTGCGGAGATGGTCGGCGAGAGCGGTGGCGTTCGGGTAGTCGTAGATGAGCGTGGCGGCCAGCCGCAGGCCCGTCGCCGCGTTCAGCCGGTTGCGCAGCTCGATCGCGGCCAGCGAGTCGAAGCCCAGCTCCTTGAACGCGCGCCCGGCCTCGACCGCCTCGGCCCCACCGTGTCCCAGCACCGACGCCACCTGCGTACGCACCAACTCCAGCAGCGCACGGTCCTGTTCGCCCTTGGGAAGGCCGCTCAGCCGCTCGCCGAGCGGGGTGGCGGAGTCGGCGTCGGTGACGACCTTTCCGGACTCGGCGCCGGTCGCGGCGCGCGGCCCGGCCTCCGCCGCCGCCAGCTCGGCGATCAGCGGGCTCGGCCGTACGGCGGTGAGGGTGCGGGTGAAGTTCTCCCAGTCGATGTCCGCGACCGTCACGGCGGTGTCATCGACGTCCAGCGCCTGCCGCAGGGCGGCAACTGCGGATTCGGGCGCCATCGGCGGCATGCCCTCGCGGCGCATCCGCCGCTCCATGGCGTCGTCACCGGCCATGCCGGAGCCGGCCCACGGGCCCCAGGCGATCGAGGTGGCGGGCAGGCCCTCGGCCCGGCGCAGCTCCGCCAGCGCGTCCAAGTAGGCGTTGGCCGCCGCGTAGTTGCCCTGCCCTGCGGCACCCACCGACCCGGTGATCGAGGAGAAGAGTACGAACGCCGTGAGGTCCAGGTCGCGCGTCAGCTCGTCCAGATGGCGGGCGGCGTCGGCCTTCGCCCGGAGCACCGAGGCGAACCGCTCAGGCGTGAGCGAGTCCAGTACGCCGTCGTCGAGCACACCGGCCGCATGGACGACGGCGGTCAGCGGAAGCTCCTCCGGAAGCCCGGCCAGCAGCTCCGCGAGCGCGTCCCGGTCCGCCACATCGCAGGCGGCAACGGTCACCCGAGCACCCGACGCGGCCAGCTCATCCCGCAGCTCCACCGCGCCCGGGGCATCGAGCCCCCGGCGGCTGGTGAGCACCACATGCTCGGCACCGTTCTCCACCAACCAGCGAGCCAGATACGCACCCAACGCGCCCGTACCGCCGGTCACCAGCACCGAACCGGCGCCCGGCGACCACGAGCCCTCGGAGGCCGAACCCGTTGCCGACCCCGACGAGGCCGCCCGCACCAGCCGGCGTCCGAAGACACCTGAGCCACGCACCGCGACCTGATCCTCGCCACCGACCCCGGCCAGCACACCCGCCAACCGCCCCAGCACCCGCTCATCCACCGACTCCGGCAGGTCGACCAGACCACCCCACCGCTCCGGCAGCTCCAACGCCGCCACCCGACCAAGCCCCCACACCAGGGCCTGACCCGGACTCACCACACCGTCCGAACGCCCCACCGACACCGCACCCCGCGTCGCCACCCACAGCGGCGCACCCACACCCGCATCACCCAACGCCTGCACCAACGCAGCCGTCCGCAGCACATCCGTCACCGAGGCGTCGCCCACCGCCAGAAGCGACACCACACCCGTCACCGAGGCGTCGCCCACCGCCGCACGCAGCTCATCCGCGATCCCGGCCCGGTCCGCCGCGTCCGACTCGACCACGCGCACATCCACACCACGCCCGGCCAGCATCCGCACCACACCCGTGGCCCACACACCCCCGGCCCCATCCACCGGAACCACAACCACCCAGCAGCCACCCAAAACCCCGGCCGCCGACCGCTCCGTCACCGGCTTCCACGACACCCGGTAACGCCAACCATCCACCGCCGAACGCACCGACTCCTGCCGCCGCCACGACGACAACGCAGGCAGCACCTCACCCAGCGAAACCCCCGGATCCACCGCCAACTCCGCAGCCAACGCGGCCACATCCCCGCGCTCCACCACATCCCAGAACCGCCCATCGACGGCCGAGCCCGACGCGGCAGCCTCCGCCGACCCGGCCAGAGTCAGGGCCGGGGCCGGGGCGTTGAGCCAGTACCGCTGGCGCTGGAAGGCGTAGGTGGGCAGGTCGATCGTGCGGGCGCCGGTGGTGGCGTACGGGGCGGCCCAGTCCGCCTTCTTGCCCCGGACGTACGCCAGTGCCACGGCCGCCGTCAGGGTTTCGGCCTCCGGGCGCCCGCCGCGCAGCGTGGCGGCGTACGCGGTGCCGTCGGCGTCGGCGTCGGCGTCGGGCAGACAGTCCTGCGCCATGGCGGTGAGCACGGCGTCGGGGCCGAGTTCCAGGAAGGTGGTGGCGCCCTTGTCGGCCAGTGTCCGCACACCGTCCAGGAAGCGGACGGCCTCGCGGACATGGCGCACCCAGTACTCGGGCGAGCACAGCTCCTCGGCGGTGGCGACGCGCCCGGTGACGGTGGAGACCACGGGGATGCGCGGCGGTGCGTAGTCCAGCACCTGGGCGACGCGCCGGAATTCGGCGAGCATGCCGTCCATGAGCGGGGAGTGGAACGCGTGGCTCACAGTGAGCCGCTTCGTCTTACGGCCCCGCTCCTCGAAGGACGCCGCGATCTCCAGCGCCGCGTCCTCATCTCCCGAGACGACGACGGAGTGGGGGCCGTTGACGGCGGCGATACCGATCCGGTCCTCGCGTCCGGCGAGCAGCGGCAGCACCTCGTCCTCCGACGCCTGCACCGCGATCATCGCGCCACCGGCCGGAAGCTCCTGCATCAACCGGCCACGGGCCGCCACCAGCGCGGCGGCGTCCTCCAGGGACAGCACACCCGCCGCATGGGCGGCGGCGAGTTCGCCGATGGAGTGTCCGGCGAGCAGGTCGGGGCGCAGTCCCCAGGACTCGACCAACCGGAACAGCGCCACCTCAACCGCGAACAGGGCGGGCTGGGTGTAGTCGGTGCGGTCGAGGAGGGCGGCCTCGGGGCTGCCCTCCTCGGCGAAGAGCACGTCGAGCAGCGGGTGTTCGAGCTGTTCCTCGAGGTACCAGCAGGCGTCGTCGAGGGCTTCGGCGAAGACGGGGTAGGCGTCGTAGAGCTCGCGGCCCATGTCGAGGCGCTGGCTGCCCTGTCCGGTGAAGAGCAGGGCGAGCTTTCCGGCGGCGGGGGCGCCGCGTACGACGGTCGGTGCGTCGCCGTCCTCGGCGAGGGTGCGCAGGGCGGCGAGGAAGCCGTCGCGGTCGCCGGCGAGGAGCACGGCGCGCTGTTCGAAGGTGGCGCGGGTGGTGGCCAGGGAGTGGCCGATGTCGGTGAGGGCGAGCCCGGGGTCGGCCTCCAGCAGCGTGTGCAGCCGCTCGGCCTGGCCACGGAGGGCGTCGGTGGTCTTCGCGGACAGGGTCCAGGGCAGTACGGCGGGTTCCGCGGAGCCCTCGCCGTCGGAGTCCTCGGCTTCGTTCCGATCCTCGCCGTCGGCCGGGGGCTGTTCGATGATGGCGTGGGCGTTGGTGCCGCTCATGCCGAACGAGGAGACGGCCGCGCGGCGCGGGCGGTCGCTCTCCGGCCACGGCCGCGCCTCGGTCAGCAGCTCGATGTCACCGGCGGTCCAGTCGACATGCGGGGTCGGCTCGTCGATGTGCAGGCTGCGCGGCAGGACGCCGTGGCGTATCGCCATGACCATCTTGATGATGCCGCCGACCCCGGCCGCGGACTGGGTGTGGCCGATGTTGGACTTGAGCGAGCCGAGCCACAATGGCCGGTCCGCCGCGCGCTCCTGGCCGTAGGTGGCGAGCAGCGCCTGGGCCTCGATGGGGTCGCCCAGCGTCGTACCGGTGCCGTGGGCCTCCACCGCGTCGACCTCACCGGAGGACAGTCCGGCGTTGGCGAGGGCTTGGCGGATGACGCGCTGCTGGGCGGGGCCGCTCGGGGCGGTGAGGCCGTTGCTGGCGCCGTCCTGGTTGATGGCGGTGCCGCGGACGACGGCGAGGACCCGGTGGCCGCATCTCCGGGCGTCCGAGAGCCGTTCGACGAGCAGCATGCCGACGCCCTCGCCCCAGGCGGTGCCGTCGGCGGCGGCGGCGAACGGCTTGCAGCGTCCGTCGGCGGCGAGGCCGCGCTGGCGGCTGAAGGCGATGAACGAGCCGGGGTTGGCCATGACGGCCGCGCCACCGGCGAGCGCCATGGTGCACTCGCCCGCGCGCAGCGCCTGGACGGCCAGGTGGAGCGCGACCAGGGAGGAGGAGCACGCGGTGTCGACGGTGACGGTGGGGCCTTCGAAGCCGAAGGTGTAGGCGATCCGGCCGGAGGCGACGCTGGCGGCGTTGCCGGTGACCAGATAGCCCTCGAAGCCCTGCTCGGCCTCGTGCAGCCGGGGGCCGTAGTCCTGGGTCTCGGCGCCGACGAACACACCGGCCCGGCCGCCCCGGAGGGTCGCGGGGTCGATACCGGCGCGTTCGAAGACCTCCCAGGAGGTCTCCATCAGCAGCCGCTGCTGCGGGTCCATCGCGAGGGCCTCGCGCGGCGAAATGCCGAAGAACGCCGGATCGAACTCATCGGCGTCGTGCAGGAATCCGCCTTCGCGGGTATAGCTGCTGCCTGCCTTGTCCGGGTCGGGGTCGTAAAGCCCGGCGAGATCCCAGCCCCGGGTCACCGGGAATTCGGAGATGACGTCTTTTCCGCCCGCGACGATTTCCCACAGTTCTTCGGGAGAGCCGACCGAACCGGGGAATCGACAGCTCATTCCGACAATGGCGATGGGCTCGTCGGCGGCGATCGGGCCCATTGTGGCGTCGGCAGCGGACGCGTCGGAGCCGTCGTTCTCACCGAGCAGTTCGGCGCGCACATGGCGGGCGAGGTCGGCGGGGGTGGGGTGGTCGAAGGCGAGGGTTACCGGCAGTCGCAGTCCGGTGGCGGCGGTCAGCCGGGCGTGCAGATCGACCGTGGCGAGGGAGTCGAAGCCCAGGTCGAGGAAGGGGCGCTCGGGGTCGAGGAGGTCCGGGGCCTTGTCCTTGAGGGCCTGCTCGACGATCTCGCCGACCCAGGCGGTGAGGGCCTCGGCGCGCTCGGCCTCGGGGATCCCGGCGAGCCGGTCCCGCCACGGGGACGCTCCTTCGGGGCTCGTGCCCCCCATTTCGGTGTGCTCGGGCGTGAAATCCACGGACTCACTCACCATCGCGCGCCCCATTACCCTCGCAGACATAACACCAAGACCGTACGTCAGCTTTACACAGGGCAGGGCGGCTAGAAACCCCTTCAAACCCCCTATGGACCCCTATCATCCCTTTGGGGTCCCGTATCCGGGGGGCAGCGGGCAATGGCCACGCTTAATTCACCAGAGTGCATGAGAATTCCGGTGGCGACAAGGATCTCGAGCAAATAATGCGCCCAGTATTCAATTTTTTCGGAGGTGGAGGGGGTTCAGAGGTGGAGGGGCGGCCTTTCGGTCCGCCCCTCCACCTCTCGGGGGATCGCCAGTTGGTCTCGGGGTGGTGTCAGCCGCGGTCGGGGGCTCTCTCGATGAACGGAGCGAGCAGCCCCGGTACCGCGGTCTCTGCGAGGGCGATTCCCTGGCCTTCGGTCAGGTCGTGCACGTGGTAGACGCCTTCACCGGCGGCGGTGGTGGCGCCGAGGGTGATCAGCCCGACCCGCCGCTGGAACGGCGTCCGGGAGAACTTCCAGCCGATGATCGCCTCACGCTGATGGGCGACGGTGCGACGGGCGAACGCCCCGGAGCACATCACCAGGAAGCGGCCGCGCAGGAGATGGCCGAGGCTGTGGTAGGCGCCCACGGCGAACGCCACCAGGACCGGCACCAGCACCACACCGGTGATCACGCCGGTGATGACGAGCCAGGAGCCGAGCCACAGGCCCAGGCCCACCGGGACGGCCGCGATCAGGACCGACCAGATGAGGGCGCGGTTGATCCGGCGGCGCAGGGCCGCCCGGGGGTGCGGGAGAAGACCCTTGCGCTCGATCAGACCGGAGCCGGTCGGCAGCGCCTCGGCGGCGACCCGCAGCGCCTCGCCGCGCGGGGTGGGCGGGGTCAGGGCGCGGCGCCTGCGGTTGTCCTCCTGGTTGCCCAGGCCGCTGGCGACGGCGTTGAGCTTGGCGCCCTTGGCCCAGCGCAGCGGGATGGGCTCGACGAGTTCGAGGCCGCGCAGATGGCGTTCCTCGATGCTCACGGAGCGGGTGGCCAGCAGTCCGCGGCGGATGCGGAAGATCCCGCCGTCCTCGCGGCGCAGTTCGTAACCGGCCCAGTTCTCGATGAAGGTGGCGGTCGAGCCGATCATGCCGAGGACGACGATGAGAACGGCGGCCAGCAGGAGTCCGTACCAGAGCGGAATGGTGCCGAAGCGGTCCTCGAGGTCCTTGATGATGCCGAGGTCGAGCGGGTTGACCTGGAGCTCGCTCAGGGTGCGGTACGCACTGGCCACGGCGATGAAGACACCGCCCACGCCCCACAGGGTCAGCGGGCCGTAGCGCAGCCAGGACCAGTCCAGCCGGCTGAGCACACCGTCGCTGTCGGCCACCGGCCGGGCCTGCCCTGCGTCGCGCAGGGCGATGATCCGGCCGCGCAGCTCCAGGGCCTCGGCCTTGGTGATGCCGTCGAGGGCGAGCCTGCGCGCGGCGGCGTCGCTCTGGTCCCCGCTGTCGATCCGCAGCGTGGTGAGGCCGAAGATCCGGTGGACCGGGTTGGCGGTGAGGTCGACACCGCGGATGCGGCCGATCGGGACCGAGCGCTCGCTGCGGAAGAGCAGACCGGTGTGGAGCTCGAAGCGGTCGTCGGTGAGCCGGTAGCGGGTGGTGAACAGCCGCATCAGCCCGATGCCGCTGATGACCAGGAAGGTCACGAACAGCGAGCCGAGGGTGATGATGACCTGGAGGTTGGTGTCGCCGCCGGTGACCGCGAGGCTGACCAGGAACATCGCCACCGGTGCGGCGAGGATGGACAGGTTGACCAGGAGCAGCCGGCTGTTGAGCCGCCCCCAGTCATGGCCGGCCTCGTGGGCGGGCGGCCGCACGGTGGTGTCCGACGTCATGTGGCGTCTCCCGGGACGGCCTGGGTGGACTTGGCCAGGTGCTCGACCAGGTCCGCAGCCATCTTGTGGTCGATGCCCTTGATCTTCACCGCGCCCGCGGCGGAGGCGGTGGTCACGGTGACGCCGGAGAGCCCGAACATCTGCTGGATCGGGCCGCGCAGGGTGTCCACGGTCTGGACCCGGGAGAGCGGAACGACCCGCCACTGCTGCCAGAGCCACCCGGAGGCCGCGTAGACCGCCTCGCCGGTGGCCTCCCAGCGGTGGACCCGGTAGCGCCAGGCCGGCATGACGGCCATGTAGAGCAGCCCGGGGACCAGCGAGATCAGCGTGGCCCACATGAAGAACTCACGCGTGGGGGGAATGGAAGCCCACAGGATCCCGAAGACGAGCGGCAGAGGCAGGGCGAAGACGGCGGACTGCACGGTCCACCAGCCGATCGCACGGCGGTCGACCCGGTGCCGAGGCGGTCGGAGCCTCAGGTTGTCATGGCGTTCCACTGCTTCACCCTGCTCTTGCGTCTGGCGGGTGCCGGGGCGGGCCCGGCGGGGTTGGTGGACTATGAAATCAGGCGGTTCAGACCGACGCACCGGTGGTGGTCTGCTGCGGAAGCCGGCCGCTCGCGATGTCCTGGCCCTTCAGCTTGCGCATCTTGGCCAGCAGCACGGCGGTACGGGTCAGCACCATGGCCAGCGACATGAAGACGAAGGCGTTGGCGTAGGTGTCCTGACCGCTGATCTTGTAGTCGATGGAGAACTTGACCAGGTCCATGGTGAACCAGTGCTCGGCGCCGTAGGCGAAGAGGATGCGTCCGCTGGAGAGGACGATCCACACCAGGGCGTAGCCGATGCCACCGATGGTGTAGAGGTCACCGGACGTGGCGTCCTTGTAGGCGGGCAGCAGCACTCCGGCGATCAGACCGCAGATGACACCGGTGCCGACGCCCACGAGCTGCAGGGAGAGGTCGTTGCCCTTGGTCGGGAAGGAATCGACGAAGATCGCGATGACGATCGCCACGGCGATGACCGAGCGCACCATCCGCATCGTGGTGATGCGGCGGCGGCCGATGTCGGTCGCCAGGATGATGATCAGGATCGTGCCACTGGCGATCAGTGCGGACAGGAACTGGCTCATCTGTGGCATACGGGACGTTCTCCAAGCCAAAAAGGGTGATGTGCAGGCGGTGTGACGACTCTCCGTCCCACCTGACTCAACGCTAGAAGCGGACCGGCCGCCGCGAGACGACCGAACGGTGGGTTCTGGCTGTCAACCGTCCGGTGGACACGGTGGACACGCGTGGTAGTACTGAGCCCGTGCGCAATCACTCTCCGGGGGAGGGCTCGCAGACCGGGGCGTACTACGGTCCCGAGTCCGGCACCCGCTGGTTCGGCCTGTGGGACGGCTTCTTCGCCGTCTCCTATCTCGTCACCGCGATCCTGCTCTTCCTCTCCAGCGGCTCCCAGGCCGGCCACTCCATCCCGATCGCCGCGCTGACGCTGTGCGTGCCGTGGTACGCGGCGGTGGGCCGGACGCTGATGATCGAGGACACCCACGGCCCGCGGAACCTGGTGTTCGCGGCGGGTCTGGTGGCGCTGTTCTGTGTCACCACGGCGTTCAACCTCATCGGCGCGTTCGCGCTGTTCGCCGTCATCCCGATGCTGATCATGAGCCTGCCGATGGTCTCGGCGGTGGTGCTGGCCACGGTGGCCAATCTCTGCCCCGTGCTGGTGGTGGCGTTCATCGGGGAGGACCTGGGGCTGAGCGTCCTGGGCGTCCTGCCCATCTCGCTGCTGAGCATCGCGCTGTCGATGCTGCTGGGGCTGTGGATCAAGCGGGTGGTGCGGCAGAGCAAGGGGCGCGGGCAGCTCATCGAGGAGTTGCAGCGCAGCCGGGAGCGGGTGGCCAGGCTCTCCCACGAGGCCGGTATCTCGGCCGAACGCGAGCGGCTGGCCCGGGAGATCCACGACACCCTGGCGCAGGGCCTGACCAGCATCATCAGCCTGGTGCAGGCGGCCGAGTCGGAGGTGCGCGACGCCCCGGACCAGGCGGTGAACCATCTGTCGCTGGCCGGGCGGGTGGCCAAGGAGTCGCTCGCCGAGGCCCGTGACTTCGTGGCCGCCCTCACCCCGCCCGCGCTGCGCGGCGGTTCGCT
This sequence comes from Streptomyces violaceusniger Tu 4113, assembly GCF_000147815.2. Lineage (NCBI taxonomy): Bacteria > Bacillati > Actinomycetota > Actinomycetes > Kitasatosporales > Streptomycetaceae > Streptomyces > Streptomyces violaceusniger. The sequence goes on from NC_015957.1 coordinate 9,231,460, forward strand.
CTCCCAGGCGGTGCGCCGGCAGGCGGAGGGGCTGATCGCCGAGACCGGCCTGGAGGTGCGGTGTTCGGTGATGGGCGAGGAGAAGCCGCTGCCGATGGCGGTGAGCGTGGTGTTGCTGCGCACGGTGCAGGAGGCCATCGCCAATGTGCGCAAGCACGCCCATCAGGCCCGTACGGTGGATGTGATCGTGGTCTTCGACCAGGGCGGCGTCCGCCTGCTGGTCCGTGACGACGGCGAGGGTTTCACCCCGGACGGCACCCAGGAAGGCTACGGGCTGCGCGGGATGCAGGCCCGGGTGGAGGAGATCGACGGGGTGGCGTCCGTGACGAGCAGCCCCGGACGGGGCACCACCGTGGAGGTGAGCGTGCCGGTGACGGCGCTGACCGGGGAGGCAGTGAGTGGCTGAGGGTACGGGCGATCCGAGCGGCCCCATCAGGGTCTTGCTGGCCGATGACCATCCCGTGGTACGGGAGGGGCTGAGCGCCATGCTGGAGTCCGCCGAGGGGATCACGGTGGTCGGGCAGGCCGGTTCCGGTGAGGAGGCGGTGGTCCAGGCGGTCGCGCTGCGGCCGGACATCACCCTGCTGGATCTGCGCATGGGCGGGATGGACGGGGTCGAGGCCACCGGGCAGATCCTGCGGCAGGTGCCGGGCTGCAAGGTGGTCATCGTGACCACGTACGAGGACGACTCCGACATCCTGCGCGCGGTGGAGGCGGGCGCCGCGGGCTATCTGCTGAAGGGCAGTTCACGCCAGGAGCTGATCGACGCGGTGCAGACCGCGGCGCGTGGCGAAACGGTGCTCACCCCGTCGCTGGCGGGCAAGCTCTTCCGCTCCCGGACGGTCGAGCCGTCCCCGCTCTCCGGCCGTGAGCGCGAGGTGCTGCGGCTGGTCGGCCGGGGGCTGACCAACTCCGAGATCGGCACCGAGCTGTTCGTCAGCGAGGCCACGGTCAAGACGCATCTCCTGCGGTCGTATCGGAAGCTCGGCGTCTCCGACCGCACGGCCGCGGTGATGAAGGCGATGGAGCGCGGGTTCTTGAGCTAGCGCGGCCGTGACGGGGCTTACCACCGCGGGGTGACGACCGCGGGTGGCCCCGCTACACCGTCCCCGTCAGGCTGAAACCCGCTACACCGTCCCCGTCAGGCTGCTGTCCGAGAGCTTCGCGGGCAGGTCACGGCGCCGCTTGACGTTCAGCTTGCGGTAGATGCGGGTCAGGTGCTGCTCCACGGTGCTGACGGTGACGAACAGCTTGGAGGCGATCTCCCGGTTGGTGTTGCCGTGCGCGGCCAGCACCGCGATCCGCACCTCCGCCTCGGTCAGCGCCTCCACATCGCGCTGCTGCTCGGCGCCCTGGCCCGGCTGGGCGGCGGCCGCCGCGAGCTCACCGGTGTCCGCGTGCCGGGGCATCAGCTCACGGCACAGCGGATCGGCGCCGCAGGTCTTGGCCACATGCCACGCCTTGCGGACGAACACCCGGCCCCGGTTGAAGTCGCCCAGCGAGCGGTAGGCGCGGCCGAGTTCGCCGAGGGCGATGGCGAGCTGGATGCGGTCGTCGCCGCCCTCCAGGATCTCGACGGCCTCCTTGAGCCGGGGCACCCGGCGCTTGAGCTCGTCGGTGCGGGCCAGGACCACCAGCAGGGCGCCGCGCAGCCGGGCGTCCTCCGGGCCCAGCCGCAACTGCTCCTCGGCCAGCGCGCGGGCGCGCTTGGGGTCGCCGAGGGCCAGCCAGGTCTCGGCGGCGTCCAACCGCCAGGGGGTCAGCAGGGGCATGTCCATCCGCCAGGCGTCCATCACCTCACCGGCGGCCGTGAAGTCGCCGAGCGCGGCCTGGTAGCGGCCGGTGGCCAGATGGCAGCGGCCCCTGGCCCGCAGGTAGAACAGCCCGGGGAGGGTCTGGAAGAGCTCGTCGGGCAGGGGCTGTTCGAGCAGCGCCATGGCCTCGTCGTAGTGCCCCATCCCGGTCTCGGCCTGGATCAGGGTGGACAGCAGCAGCCCGATGCCCACGCCCCAGCCCTGGACCGATATCCGCGACATCGCGGTGCGCGCCTGGTGCGCGGCGACCTGCAGATCGCCCTGGCGCAGCGCTATCTCGGCCCGTACGGCGGACAGCAGCGCCTGCCAGGTGGGGACGCGGCGGGCGGAGCATTCGCCCAGCAGCCGCTCGCACCAGGACAGGGCGAGGTCGAGCCGGCCGGCCAGGACCAGCGCCAGCAGCGCGATGACCAGCGGCTGGAGGGTGCTGTCGCTCAGGTGGTGGCGCTGCAGGACCCGTTCGGCCTCGATGACGGCCCGGTCGGCCTGGCCCTCGGTGAGCGCGGCGGACATGGTGGCGGCGGCGTGGGCGTAGGCCAGGTAGGCCATGTCGCGGGGGGCGCCGGTGGCCGCCGTGATGCCGGTCCCGACGGTGGGGAGGCGGTCGCGCAGCGGGGGGCTGAGCATCGTCAGCCACTGGGCGGAGGCGGAGACGGCGGCGGTCATCGCGGGGTCGTCGCCGGTGCCGGCCGAGCGGGCCAGCGCGGCGACGGCGTCGGCCGCCGCGCCCAGCCGCCCCGACCAGACGAGGTAGGAGGTGATCGGGGCGACATCGCGCGGGGCGAGCCTGCCCCGCTCCGCGTCCTCGATGAGCTCCGGCAGATGGCTCTCGGCGGCGGCCGGGCCGATCCGCCAGGCGACGCTGACCAGCCGGGCCTTGAGCGCGGTGCGCTCGGGGCCGGGCCCGCAGGCGTGGTGGGCGTGCTCCAGGCAGCGGAGAGCGAACTCCAACTCCTCTTCGACCAGGGCGAATTCGGCGGCCTCGCGCAGGACGGGGACGGTCCAGCGCTCGCCGTCCTGCCGGGCGGAGACCAACTGGCGGGCGACGTCGAGGGCGGAGGCGCCGTCGGCGTGCAGCAGCCGGGCGGCGCGGGCGTGCAGGGCGCCGCGGGCGGTCGCGGGGGTCGCGTCGAGCACCGCGGTACGGGCCACCTCGTCGCGGAAGGCGTTGTGCTCCAGGATGGCGCACTGGTGCAGGTCCTGGACGCCCTGCTGGACCGTGCTGAGGCTCAGGTCGAGGAGCTGGCCGAGCAGCCGTGGGGAGCGGGCGTCGCCGAGGACGGCGACCCCGCGGGCCACCTCCAGCACCTCGGGCTCACCCCGGTGCACACAGCCGAGGACGGCGTGGGCGAACGCCTCGCCGGGCGCGGGGCGCTGCTGGGCCTCGCCGTGCTCACCAACGGTCCGCCAGTCCTCCAGCAGGGCCCGCAGCAGCATCGGGTTGCCACCGGAGACGCGGTGGCACTCGGGGGCGAGGCGGGCGGCGACGGTGGCGGACAGGGAGCCGGACAGCGCCTCGGCCACGCCCGACTCGGTGAGCATGTGCGTCCGCATGCGGACGCAGTTGGGCTGGCGGAGCAGCTCGGCGTGGAAGGTGAACTGTTCCTGACGAAGCCGGGGGGATTCGGTGAGGACGATGAGAACCTTCGCCTGACGCACCCGGCGGGCCAGGTGGAGCAGGAATTGCAGGGACTGATCGTCACCACAGTGCACATCGTCGACGAGGACGACAAGCGTGCGATCGTCGACCATCCGCAGCAGTACCGAGGAAATCTGGGACATCACGTGCATGCGTCCCGCGGCGGTGCTTTCCAGCCCGTTTCCGTCAAGCAGTGCGATCACTTCGGAGCGCACTTCGGAGGGCATCGCGCCGTTGTCGAAAATCTTCCGGATAATCCCGAACGGAAGGTCTCTCTCGGCTCTCGAACCGGTCGCTTCCAGGAGCAACGCGCCGCTTTCGATGGCCTGTTCGGCAAAGGTGTTCAGCAGCGTGGTCTTCCCACTGGCCACCGCGCCGCTGACCAGAGCCAGCCGACCCCTGCCCTGGGTCGCGCCGCGCAGCATTTCGCGCAGGGCGGAGAGGTGGTTCTCCCATTCGAAGAGGTTTGCAGGCAAAGAATTCATCCCCCGATGAACGCCACCTGGTACCCCCGACGGACCGCCGGGGACAACAAGCGTGACGAGTGGTGTTTTCCAGTACGTCGGCCAGGTTCCTGAAGCGCCCGGGTCAGGGTCTCGACCCCGAAAGCCGCTCCGCGACGAGACTCATAATCGGCTCTTGATGCCCGGCCAAGAAGAAGTGACCACCAGGGAACACCCGGATGTCGAACGCGCCGGTGGTGTGCGACCGCCATGCCTCCGCCTCTTCAAGGCTGGTCCTGGGGTCGTTGTCGCCGGTCAGCACGGTGATCGGCGAACGGACGGCGGCGCCGGGCACGGAGCGGTAGGCCTCGATCGCCTTGTAGTCACCGCGGATCGCCGGCATCGCCATGCGCAGAATCTCCTCATTTCCGAGGACGCGGGAATCGGTGCCGCTCAGCAGCTTCATCTCGCGTACGACGCCGTCGTCATCGCGCCGGTGCACATTCTCATCGCGGTAACGGGAGGGCGCCCGGCGGCCCGACGCGAAGAGGGCGAGCGCGGAGAACTCCACGTCGGCCTCCTCCAGCCGCCGGGTCACCTCGAACGCGAGAACGGCGCCCATGCTGTGCCCGAAGAAGACGACCGGGAGATCGAGCCACGGCTTCAACTCCGCGGCGATGGCGTCCGCGTACTCGTCGATGTTCTCGATCAGCGGGTCCTGCCGCCGGTCCTGACGCCCCGGATACTGCACGCACAGGACATCCGCGGACGACGAAAGCGTTTGTGACATCGGGAAGAAGAACGACGCCGAACCACCGGCGTGCGGCAGACAAATCAGACGGGCGCGGCTCTCGGGCGCCGGATGGAAACGTCGTATCCAGACGCTGTCTTCTCGCTGTGCACCCATGCGTAGGGAAGTTCTTTCACTCGTCAGGCAATCCGTGCGGACAGACGGCAGAGCCTACCGGGCGTGCATCCAGGGCACCTCGGCACAGCACTGCCCCTCCATGATTAACACGCCCATTGATGTAGGGGGCACCCCTAGTCTAGGGGGATTCTCCTTGACCGGGATCCCGGGGCGTGCGTGACTGTCTCGCGCTCTTGCTGAGCGCCTCCGCCAGATCGTCCAGGGCGTCGACGAGTTGCTCGGCGTCGCGCAGCGCCACCCCTGGACGGTCCCCCGCCTTCTGCCGCCACCGCTCCAGCGACCGGTGCACCGGCTCCCAGTTCAGCGGCCGCCGCTCTCGTACCGCCTCGACCGCCTTCGGCATCGCCTGCCGCAGTGCCGCGGCGAAGTCCCCGGCCCCTTCGGACGGCGCCGCGTCGCGCTCCGGCAGATGCGCCTCCAGCAGCATGACGACTCGTCCCATCGTGGACAGCGCCGTCTGCGCCGCCCGCGCCGCGCGCCGCGACAGTCCGCGATGGCGCACCGGTTCCCGGTGGGCCTGTGACTCGCTCTGCTCCCAGGCCGCCCGCGCCGCGCGGGCGTCCAGCAGGGCGTCCCGCACCTGGCGGGGGCGGCGGTCGGCGGGGCGGGCGTAGGCGTCGAAGACGGCGGTGGCGAAGGCGCCGTTCGCGGTCAGCCAGTCCGCGAGCCGGTCCCGCAGCCGCGGTGTCTCCCAGGCGGGGAAGACCGCGTACGCGACCATCGCCAGCACCCCGCCGAGCAGGGTCAGCGCCACCCGCGCCTGCACGGTCTGATCCCATGCCTCACCCGCGATGCTGAGCAGGAAGACCACATACGCGCTCACGCACGCGGAGGTCACGATGAAACCGGTGCGCAGCAGCAGGTACATCGCCAGGACGCACACCACGGCCAGCCCGGCGCTCAGGTAGGAGCCGGGGTGGACCAGTGCCACCACCCCGCCGCCGACCAGCACACCCGCCAGAGTGCCCAGGAAGCGGGCGACGCCGCGGGAGTACGTCTGGGCGAAGTCCGGCCGCAGGACCATCGTGGAGGTCAGCGGCGCCCAGTAGGAGTGCCCCAGCGGCAGGGCCGTGCTCAGCAGATAGCCGCTGACGTCGACCGCGCACAGGCGCACCGCGTGGCGCAGCACCGGCGAGGACCAGCGGGCCTCGCGGCGGATGGAGCGCAGCGCCATGGCCACGGTGCCCGGGATACCGGGGCGGGGCAGGAAGCGGTGGACCGTGCGGCCTTCGGCGGACACCTCCTCCACCGGCTCATCGGACGCCTCCACCACGTCCGCCACCAGCGACATGAGCCGCAGCGCGGCACGTTGGGCGGCACCGCTCAGCTTCGGCCCGTCCTCCGGCATCCGCAGGACGGACATGGCGTCGGAGGGCACCCGCACCGGTGTGCCGTGGCGGATGGCGTGGGCCACCGCGTCCAGCACGGTGCCCGTAGCGGCCAGCAGTTCCCGCACCCGGTCGCGCTCGGGCCCCTCCTCGGGGGCGCCGACCACCGGGTCGGCGAGCGAGGCGAGCACCGGGCGGATCCGCTCGGCCAGCAGCCGGTAGCCGCGTAGCTGCCGGGGCCGCCGCCGGGCCTGACGTGGGCTGAGGGCGGCGGCGCTGCGGGCCTCCATCAGCGGCTTGGGGTCGAAATGCGCCACCGGCTCGTAGCGCAGTCTGCGGGCGTAGTCCGCGACGGCGGCGAGCGCGTCCGCGAGGGCGTCGCGCTGCACGCCCCACGGGCGTACCGGAAAGAGCACGATCAGCGCGGCCTGCACCACGCCGCCGAGGCCGACCAGCAGGGCGTGCCCCAGGGCGCCCAGGATCGAGGTCGGGAGGGTGACCGTGATCAGCATGACGGCCACCATCTGGGTGGAGACCAGCCCGGAGACCGGGCCGACCGCCCACGCCATGCCCGACATCAGCGTCCAGACGGCGAGCATGATGACGAAGGTGAAGGTGTGGGCGGCGGCCAGATAGCCGAGGAAGGTGCTCACCGCGAGACCGGTCGCGGCGGCCAGCGCCAGCCAGGGGCGGGGGCGCCAACTGCGCTGGAAGGTGGCGACCCCGGCGGAGAAGGCGCCGAAGGCCGCCGAGACGGCGAGCGTCGGCGAGCCGAGCCACAGCGCCATCCCGATGACGAGCGCGACCCCGCATGCGGCACGGATCGCGACCAGCGGCTCCGTCCTGGTGCGCTCGATCGCAAGGCCGGTCCGGGCGGTCTCCTTCAACGCGTGCGACCAGGTCATACGGCGAGACTACGGGGTGGCCCCGGGAGAACTGAACCAACCGTTCCGCTGTGGATTCCCCCGGGTCCGGCCTCTGGCGGGGATCAGTCCCCGGGCTCGCAGTCCACCTTGAGGAGCTGGAGCGGCCGGCTGCCGTCGAGGTCCACATACGCGGTGAAGGTGCGGGTCTTCGGCGCCTGGCCCCAGCGGGTGGTGATGGTCGCCCAGCCGACCCGCGCGGACTGGGCCGTGGTCACCTCGCCGACCTCGATGTCCCTCGGCTGGTTCTGCGCGCACAGCAGCAGGTCGAAGTCGGGCGTCTGGGCGGCCTGCTCCTTGAGCTGGTCCGAGACCAGGTGCTCCCGCTCCCAGGCGCGCGGGCCGTGGTTTCCGTAGAAGCCCTCCAGGAAGTGGTGGATCTCCTCGGCGGTGTAGCGGCCGTTCGGGTCGGTCTGCGCGGCGGCCGAGGCGGGCGACCCGGCGGCCAGCGCGAATCCGAGGCCGAGCGCGGCCACACAGCCGCCGGCCACCGCGGCACGGGAGCGAAGTGAGCGCATCACAACAGACATGACAAATCCCCCTGTATACAGTCTTGCGTTGATGATTCGCCCCTTATACGGGCGAGCACACAAGAAGACCCTTCAGCCCCGCGAATGGTTGCCTCAACTGTCCCTGGGACATGAGAACTTCCCCTGCGGCCCCCAGTGCGTCGCCCGCCCGGCCGGATTCTGGGTGAAGGCGCCGCAGTAGAGCACCGGCTCCGAGCCCCGGTCGGTGTGGTGCAGGATCACCAGCGGCTTGTCCCGGGGCACCGAGCGGCCCCGCCCGACGTCCAGATAGCCGCTGGCACCCTGCTTCCGGATGCCGTTGTCGAGACCGATCTGCACATTGGAGCGCTCCACGTTGTCGGTGCTGCGGAAGGCCCGGTTGGCCGCCTCGGCCAGCAACTGCATCGCGTCGTACGCCAGGGCGGCCCGCCCGTCGTCGCGCCACAGGTCATGGGATCCGAAGTCCCTGGCGTAGTCGGCGTTGAACTTCTTGGCGATATCGCTCAGCCGCGGATGGCCCGCGGGCAGCACATGGACGGTGTGGTACAGCCGCAGCCAGGGCCGGTCCGCGTACTCACCGGCGAGGGCGGCGGTGGTGAGGTCATTGCCGCCGAGCACCGTCAGCTTTCTGCCCTCGCACGCGGTGTTGTCCCCGAAGTCGTCGAGGAACGCGCTGAACTGGAGGGCGCGGGAGGCCCAGTAGACGACCGTACGGGGGTTGGCGATGACCCGCTCGCACACCGCGTCGGCCAGCTCCCCGATGCTGTCCTTACGGGCGACACCGTCCTGCCCCGGCCCCTCGGCGATACCACCGGACCGGCCGCCGGGGGTGTACTCCAGGGTGAACGGCCGGGCGCCGAACCGCCCGGCGAACAGCGTCCCTATCTCATCGCTGTACAGATCCCGGGGGTCCTTGACGACCACGGCGGCGCGGGCCGGGGAGCAGCTCCCGGTGCCGTCGTCCATGATGTTGCCCCGGCGGGCGAAGTCGGCCTCGATCGCGGCCTCACGGCTGTCGGTGGGCGCGACCCTGCGGTAGTACCCGTTCACCTGCATCAGATCCGCCGTGGCCGTGGTGCCCACGACCGGGATCCGCGCGCCGCCCAGGATCCGCACGGCCTCCTGGGTCTGCATCAGGCTCTTGGAGAAGCCCACCACCCCGATGATCCCGGAGCCCTTCTTCCGGGCGTCCTCGGCGACCTGGCGGGCGATGCTCGGCGCGTGTCCGAAGTCGCCCCCCGCGTTACGGCTGTCGACGCGCAGCCACACCTTCTGGGAGTCGTTGCGCGCCTCGTCGTTCAGCGCGCGCTGGGCCAGTGCGATACCGCGCAGCTCGGGCACCGCCGCGTTGTACCGCTGCCCCTCCGGGTCGGCGGCCACGTCCGAGCCGATGTGCACCACCGTACGGGCGGTGCCGTCGCCGTCCCCGACCTCGCGGTCCACCCGTGCGTTCTCCTCGCGGATCAGCCGCCGGGCGTCCTCGTACTGCTTCCGGGGCGAGTCCGTGCTCAGCTCGGGCCGGCCCGCGACGACCTCGCTGGACGCCCCGCCCAGACAGCCGCGGTCCGGCTCGTCCGTGACCCGGTCCAGCAGCCACACCCCCGGCGCGCTCAGCAGGGCCGCCACCACCACCCCGGTCAGGGTCAGCTCGGCGGCCGGGCCGAGCCGGAAGGTGCGCGGCGAGACGGGGTCGAGGTCCAGCCCCTCCGACTCCGACTCCGGCACGGGCGCGGGCAGCGCGGCCCGCAGCGGCCGGGGCGCCCGCGACGGCATCCCGCTCGCGCCGCGCAGCCTGGCGGCCGCACGGCCCAGCCCGCCGCTCTCCCCCGCGGCCGCCCCGCCCGCCGGGGACGAGGCCGCCCCGTCCGCCCGGGACACGCCCGCCCCGCCCGCCGGGGACACGGCCACCACCACGACCGCCGCGCACCGGGTGTCCCGGGCGGCCTCTCCGTACCGCTCCAGGAAGCGCTCCCCGGCCGCCGCACCGGCGGCGTCCTCCGGCAGCTCCAGCAGAAAGACACACCGGGTGCGCCGCCGGCGCCGCCAGGGCGAGATCCGGCCCGGCCGGGCCGCGCGCCGCAGATCCGCCAGCAGCGCGTGCAACAGCAGCTCCTCCCACCGGCCGACCGCCGCCTCCCGGTCCCGTCCGCGCTCGGTGCGCAGCAGCCTCGCGGCGATCTCGAAGAAGTCATCGGCGGTGCGGCCATGGTTGATGCGCCGCCAGTCGGCGTACCAGCCGCGCCGGGTGGAGCGCAGCAGCAGGCGGGTGCGGCGCCGCCCCCACCACCAGCGCGGCAGCAGTTGGCAGAGGGGGCGCATCAGCAGCCGGCGCAGCTCCGCGACCCACCCCGGCCCCGTCGTGCCGCCCTCCGCGCTGTCGCCGCCGAGCGTCCATAACGCCCGCAGCAGTGGCCCTCGGGCGATCCGCTGTGCGTAGCAGTGGTCGCGCAGCGCGCGGCCATCCGGCTCGGGGGCCCGCGGATCCAGCGCCAGCTCGACGATGTCCCGCGTCAGGAAGAAGTCGGTGAGCCGCAGACGGCCGGTGCGGCGGGGCACATCGACGCACAGCTCGCGGCCGAGGTCGAGCGTCAGCGGCCGCCGACCGGCGGCGTCGCGGATCTCATCGGGGCCGAGCACCGCGTACGGCACCCGCTTGGCGCCGTCGGGATAGAGCATCCGGCGCAGCCCCCGCATCGCCTGATGGGCGTGGGCCGCCGCCCGCTCGCCGTCGGCGAGCAGCAGCACCGGCGGGAGCAGATCCCGCCCCTTGGCCTTCCGGTCCCGAGGCACCACGGCGCCCTTGAGCGCCTCGATGAACTCCTCGGCCCCTTCTCCCTCCGTGAACCCCGGCATGCCGCCACCCCCGATTTCCCCCGTTTTCTCCGTGGGCCTGGGATCCCCGGCCCCCGAGACGGCGAAACCCCCGGCCGGACCGGGTCCGGCAGGGGGCGGGGGAAACCACTCAAACGTGCGAATCACACGTCACATACGCCTCAGTGGTTCTTCATCTACGCCTCAGTGGTTCGTCGCCCGCGCCTCAGTGGTTCGTCGCCCGCGCCTCAGTGGTTCTTCGGGAACCCGAGGTTGATGCCGACCTCCTCCGACGGCTCCGGCCAGCGGGTGGTGACGACCTTGCCGCGGGTGTAGAAGTGCACCCCGTCGTTGCCGTAGATGTGGTGGTCGCCGAAGAGCGAGTCCTTCCAGCCGCCGAAGGAGTGGTAGCCCACCGGCACGGGGATCGGCACATTGACGCCGACCATGCCCGCCTCCACCTCGAGCTGGAAGCGGCGGGCGGCGCCGCCGTCGCGGGTGAAGATGGCCGTGCCATTACCCCACTTGGAGCTGTTGATCAGCTCGACGGCCTCGTCGTAGCTCTCGGCGCGCACCACGCACAGCACCGGGCCGAAGATCTCGTCACGGTAGGCGTCGGCCGTCGGCGGAACCTTGTCCAGCAGCGAGACGCCGATGAAGAAGCCGTCCTCATGGCCTTCGACGCTGTACCCCGTGCCGTCCACGACCACCTCGGCGCCCTGGGCCGCGGCCCCGTGCACATAACCGGCGACCTTGTCGCGGTGCTCCTTGGTGATGAGCGGGCCCATCTCGGAGGCCGGGTCGTTCCCGGGGCCGATGCGCAGCTTGGCGGCCCGGTCGGCGATCTTCTTCACCAGGTCGTCGCCGATGTCGCCGACCGCGACGACGACGGAGACCGCCATGCAGCGCTCACCGGCCGAGCCATAGGCCGCGTTGATGGCGTTGTCCGCGGCGAAGTCCAGGTCCGCGTCGGGCAGCACCAGCATGTGGTTCTTGGCGCCGCCGAGCGCCTGCACCCGCTTGCCGTGCTCGATGGCCCGGGACTGGATGTACTTCGCGATCGGCGTGGAGCCTACGAAGCTGACGGCCGCGATGTCCGGGTGCTCCAGCAGCCGGTCGACGGCCACCTTGTCGCCGTTGACGACATTGAGCACCCCGTCCGGCAGCCCCGCCTCGGTGGCCAGCTCGGCCAGCCGGCGGGAGGCCGATGGGTCCTTCTCGCTCGGCTTGAGGACGAAGGTGTTGCCGCAGGCGACGGCCACCGGGAACATCCACATCGGCACCATCGCCGGGAAGTTGAACGGCGTGATGCCGGCGACCACACCGAGCGGCTGGCGGATCGAGGACACATCGACCCCGGTGGAGACCTGGGTGGACAGCTCGCCCTTCAGCTTCTCGGCGATCCCGCAGGCCAGCTCCACGATCTCCAGACCACGGGCCACCTCACCCAGCGCGTCCGAGTGGACCTTGCCGTGCTCGGCGGTGATCAGCTCGGCGATCTCGTCGCGGTGGGCGTCCAGCAGCTCGCGGTACTTGTAGAGGATCGCGGTGCGCTTGGACAGGGACACCGTGCCCCAGGAGCGGAACGCCTCCTTGGCCGCGGCCACGGCCACATCGACCTCTTCCACGGAGGCCAGGGCGACCTGGGTGTCCTGAGCGCCGGTGGCGGGGTTGTAGACCGGGCCGTACGCGCCGGTCGCGCCCTCGACGGTCTTTCCGCCGATCCAGTGGTTGACGGTCTTCATGGGTGCGTGAGCCTTTCTCTCGAAAAACGTCAGAAACGTCAGAGGTGGCGGCGGCGTGCGGCGGCCTGCCGGTCGTAGTCCTCGCGGGCCTTCACGGCGGCCGGACGGGTCGCGGTCTGGGCGACAGGCACATCCCACCACGCCTGTGCCTCGGGTGCGCCGGACACTGTGTCGGCCGTTTCGGTCTCCACATAGACACATGTGGGCCGGTCCGAGGCGCGCGCCGCGGCCAGCGCCTCGCGCAGCTCGCCCACGCTCTTCGCGCGCAGCACGCCCATGCCCAGCGAGGCGGCGTTGGCGGCCAGATCGACCGGGAGCGGATCGCCGGTGTACTGCCCGTCGGCAGCCCGGTAGCGATAGGCGGTGCCGAAGCGCTCGGCGCCGGTGGTCTCCGAAAGACCGCCGATCGAGGCGTAGCCGTGGTTCTGGAGCAGCACGATGTTGATGTTGATGCCCTCCTGGACCGCGGTGACGATCTCGGTGGGCATCATCAGATACGTACCGTCGCCGACCAGCGCCCAGACCGGGGTGCCGGGCGCCGCGAGCCGTACGCCGATGGCGCCGGGGATCTCGTAGCCCATGCAGGAGTAGCCGTATTCGAGGTGGTACTGGCGCGGGGAGCGGGCGCGCCACAGCTTGTGGAGGTCGCCCGGCAGCGAGCCCGCCGCGTTGATCACCACGTCCTCGTCGCCCACGACCGCGTCCAGCGCGCCCAGCACCTGGGTCTGGGACGGCCGGGCACTCTCGTCCCCGGCGGCGTACGCGGCGTCCACCCGGCGCTCCCACGCGGCCTTGCCGGTGCGGTACTCGGCCTCGTACGTCTCCTCGACCCGGTGCCCTGTCAGCTCGGCGGTGAGCGCTTCGAGCGCGGCGCGGGCGTCGGCGACCACGGTGGTGGCGCCCAGCTTGTTGGCGTCGAACGGCGTGATGTTGAGGTTGAGGAAACGCACGGCCGGGTCCGCGAACAGGGTCGCGGAGGCGGTGGTGAAGTCGCTGTAGCGGGTGCCCACGCCGATGACCAGGTCGGCGGTGCGGGCGAGGTCGTCGGCGACGGCGGTGCCGGTGTGGCCGACCCCGCCGATGTCGGCGGGGTGGTCGTAACGCAGCGAGCCCTTGCCGGCCTGGGTGGAGGCCACCGGGATGCCGGTCGCGTCGACGAGCGCGCGCAGCGCGTCCTCGGCCTCGCTGTGGTGGACCCCGCCGCCCGCGACGATCAGCGGCCGGCGGGCGGCGCGGACCGCCCGCGCGGCGGCGGCCACCTCGGCCGCTTCGGGGGCGGGGCGGCGGACATGCCAGACCCGGTCGGCGAAGAACTCCTCCGGCCAGTCGAACGCCTCGGCCTGGACGTCCTGCGGCAGGGCCAGGGTGACGGCGCCGGTCTCGGCCGGGTCGGCCAGCACCCGCATGGCCTGCAGCGCGGCCGGGATCAGCGCCTCGGGGCGCATCACCCGGTCGAAGTAGCGGGAGACCGGGCGCAGCGCGTCGTTCACCGAGATGTCGCCCGCGTACGGGACTTCGAGCTGCTGCAGCACCGGATCGGCGGGCCGGGTGGCGAAGATGTCGCCGGGCAGCAGCAGCACCGGCAGCCGGTTGACGGTGGCGAGCGCCGCGCCGGTGACGAGGTTGGTGGCGCCAGGGCCGATGGAGGTGGTGACGGCCTGGGCGGCGAGCCGGTTGTTCTGGCGGGCGTAGCCGACCGCGGCGTGCACCATCGCCTGCTCGTTACGGCCCTGGAGATATGGCATGGTGTCCGGCCCGGACTCCAGCAGCGCCTGGCCGAGCCCGGCCACATTGCCATGGCCGAAGATGCCCCAGGTCGCGTTGATCAGGCGATGCCGCTGCCCGTCCCGCTCGGTGTACTGGTGGGCGAGGAACTCCACCAGCGCCTGGGCGACGGTCAGGCGGCGCACTGCCGAAGCGGTCATCGTGGGTCTCCAGCGGGTGCGGAATCGGGTGCTTGATAGAGGGGCAGCCGGGGGTCGACGGGCTGGTCCGGCCAGGTGGAGCGGATCCAGCCGTGGTCGGGGTGGTCGCAGATGAGCCAGGCGCGCTCCTCCTCCGGGCCCGCCATGACGTTGAGGTAGTACATGTCATGGCCGGGGGCGGCGATGGAGGGGCCGTGCCAGCCGTCGGGGATCAGGACGGTGTCCCCGGAGCGGACCTCGGCGAGCACGTCGGTGCCGCGGCCGTGGCCCGACGGGGAGACCCGCTGATAGCCGATGCCCTCGTTGCCGTGGGCCTCGGCGATCTCGAAGTAGTAGATCTCCTCCAGCTCGCTCTCCTCGCCGGGGCGGCACTGGTCGTGCTTGTGCGGCGGGTACGAGGACCAGTTGCCGCCCGGGGTGAGCACCTCGACGGCGATGAGCTTGTCGCATTCGAAACTGCCACCTGATTTTCCGCCTCCGGCGGGGGCGGCCGCGGCGAAGTTGTTCACCTGACGCGAGCAGTTGCCGCTGCCGCGCAGCTCGACGGGGACGGCGGAGGCCGGTCCGTAGCGCGCGGGCAGCCGCCGCTCGCAGCGGGCGCCGGTGAGCGCGAAGCGGCCGCCCGCACCGCTGGCGATCTGGGCGTGGGAGTCGCGCGGCAGGTAGACGAAGTCGCTCACCCCGCTGAACACGCTCTCGCGGCCGTGCAGTTCGAAGGCCTCGCCCTCGGCGATCACGGTGCAGCCGCCGCTCAGCGGCAGCACGATCCACTCGCTGTCACCGGTGGCCAGGGAGTGCGAACCGCCGGGCGGCAGCTCGAGAACCCGCAGGCTGGAGTAGCCCCAGCCGGCCCGCTCGGGGGTGATGTCCACGGCGTAGGGGCCATCGGCCGCCTTGCCGGCCTGCACATGGAAGCCGGGGAACGGATCAGTGGTGGTCATGGCGTGAAGTCTCTGCCTTCCGTAGCGTCACGTCTCGTAGCGTCACGTTGCGTAGCTCACGTTTCGTAGCTCACGTTGCGTAGCGTCACAACAGGCCGACGGCGGTGTCCACGGCGGTCTCGACGCTGCCCTCCGCCGGATAGAGCAGCGAGCGCCCGACGACCAGCCCCTGCACGGTGGGCAGACCCAGCGCCTTGCGCCACTTCTCGTACGCCTCCTCCTGGTCCTGCGGAGACTTGCCCACGTCGCCGCCGAGCAACACCGCCGGCAGGGTGCTCGTCTCCATCACCGCCGCCATCTCGTCGGCGTCCGCGGTGACCGGCACCTTCAGCCAGGTGTAGGCGGAGGTTCCGGCGAGCCCGGAGGCGATGGCTATGGACTTGGTGACGGCCTCGGCGCTCAGGTCGTTGACGACCTTTCCGCCCGTGCGCCGGGAGATGAACGGCTCGACGAAGACGGGCAGCCGCCGCTCGGCCATCTCGTCGATGGCGCGGGCCGTGGTGACCATGGTGGTCAGCGAACCGGCGTCGTCGTAGTCGATGCGCAGCAGCAGCTTGCCGGCGTCGAAGCGCAGCCGGGTCAGGTCCTGGGGGCGGTGCCCGGTGAACCGGTCGTCGAGCTCGAACGAGGCCCCGGCGAGACCGCCACGGTTCATCGAGCCCATGACGACCTTGCCCTCGAGGGCGCCGAGCAGCAGCAGGTCCTCAAGGATGTCGGCGGTGGCGAGCACCCCGTCGACCCCGGGACGGGACAGCGCCACGCACAGCCGCTCCAGCAGCTCGACCCGGTTGGCCATGGCCAGCTTGTGGCCACCGACGGCGAGGGCGCCGCGCGCCGGGTGATCGGCGGCCACGATCATCAGACGGCCGCTGTCACCGATGAGGGGGCGGCGGACCCGGCGGTCGGCCGCCTCGGCGATGGCCTCCGGGTGGCGGCTCCGCACCGTCACAAGGTCCGAAATGCTGATACTCAAGGTGTTGCTCCTCCTTTTCGAGGCTCGGTTCGCCTCCGGGGCGCTCCAGTCGCTGTCGACGGTCGACCGTGCTCGGTCGCTCGTTCCTCGCTCCCTGCGCGCGCTCTCCCTTTCGACAGCGACGCGCCCCTTCGGCTCGCCCCCAGCTACCGCTGGGAGGTACCCCCGGCCGGTTCACGGGGACACCCCGTAACGATGGGCGCCCAACGGCCTTACCGCTGGGCCCTGGGTCAGCCCCCACCCAGCAGGGCCTCGACTTCCGCTTCCGTGGGCATCGCGGAGGAGCAGGCGAGGCGGGACGCGACGATGGCGCCCGCCGCGTTGGCGTACCGCATGACGCGCTCCACCGGCCAGCCGGAGAGCAGTCCGTGGCACAGGGCGCCGCCGAACGCGTCGCCCGCGCCGAGTCCGTTGACCACCTCGACCGGGACGGGCGGGACCTCCGCGGTGGTGCCGTCGCGGTGCACGGCGAGCACCCCGCGCGGGCCCTGTTTGACGATGGCCAGCTCCACGCCCGCGTCCAGCAGCGCCTGCGCACACGCCTTGGGCTCGCGCGCACCGGTGGCGATCTCGCATTCGTCCACGTTGCCGACGGCGACGGTCGCATGGCGCAGCGCCTCGGCGTAGAAGGGCCGCGCGGTGTCCGGGTCGGCCCAGAACATCGGCCGCCAGTCGAGGTCGAAGACGGTGGTGCCGCTCTTGGCCCGGGCGGCGAGCGCGGCGAGGGTGCTGGTGCGGCTGGGCTCCTCGCTGAGCCCGGTGCCGGTCATCCAGAAGATCCGGGTGGCGCGGATGGCGTCGAGGTCCAGCTCATCGGAGTGGATCTCCAGATCGGGTGCCTTGGGGCGGCGGTAGAAGTACAGCGGGAAGTCGTCGGGCGGGAAGATCTCGCAGAAGGTGACCGGAGTGGGGTACTCCTCGACGGGGGTGACGAAACGGTCGTCCACCCCGAAGGCCCGCAGCTCCTGGTGGATGTAGTCGCCGAACGGATCCGCCCCGGTGCGGCTGATCACCGCGGAGCGGCGGCCGAAGCGGGCCGCGGAGACCGCGACATTGGTCGCCGAGCCGCCGAGAAACTTTCCGAACGATTCGACCTGCGGCAGTGGCACACCGGTCTGCAGCGGATACAGGTCCACTCCGATGCGGCCCATCGTGATCAGGTCGTACGGCTCACTCATGCCTGCCCCTTCGGGAAAGACGCAGCTCAGGGTCTGGTGCACAGAGCTCCGGGAGGTGCCCCGGCCCTTCAGGTCTAGACGTGTCCCCCAGCCACTGTCAAGGCTTTGTCCTTACATACTGACGTAATCATCCGGGGCCACGGGGGATGTTATCGCGTCGTTACGTCCAGATGAAATGTTGTCATGACAAAGCCTTGACAGAGGGCAGTCGCGGGGAGTTGGCTCCCGTTCTGCAACGGCCGTGCCAACTCGACGGACCTGCCTTGAGAGGTGCTGGAACGGATGGACCTCAGACTCAATCGACACCGCAGAGCGGGCCTCGCCGCACTCGCCACCGCCGCCGTCCTGCTGGCAGCGGGCTGCAGCAGCCAGGGCGGCAAGAAGGCCCAGGAAGCCGGCTCCGGCATCGCGGCCGGCAAGGCCGACACCCCGCGGCTGAGGATCGCGATGATCACTCACGCGGCCCCCGGCGACACCTTCTGGGACACCGTGCGCAAGGGCGCCAAGTCCGCGGCGGCCAAGGACAATGTCGACCTCGTCTACTCCAGCAACCCCAACGGAGCCGACCAGGCCAACCTGATCCAGAACGCGATCAACCAGAAGGTCGACGGCATCGCCGTCACCCTCGCCAAGCCCGACGCCATGAAGGGCGCGATAGCCAAGGCGAAGAAGGCCGGGATCCCGGTCGTCGCCTTCAACGCCGGACTCGAGCAGTGGAAGGACCTCGGCCTGCTGGAGTACTTCGGCCAGGACGAGAACATCGCGGGCCAGGCATTCGGCAAGCATCTCAACGAGATCGGCGCCAAGCACAACATCTGCGTGATCCAGGAACAGGGCCATGTCGCCCTCGAAGCCCGCTGCGCGGGTGTGAAGAAGACCTTCAAGGGCAAGACGGACACCCTCTACGTCAACGGCACCGACATGCCGTCGGTCAAGTCGACCATCGCCGCGAAGCTCAAGCAGGATTCGAGCATCGACTACGTCGTCACCCTGGGCGCCCCGTTCGCCCTGACCGCCGTCCAGTCCGCCAAGGACGCGGGCGGCAAGGCCAAGGTCGCCACCTTCGACCTCAACAAGGACCTCGTCTCCGCCGTCCAGAGCGGCGATGTCCAGTTCGCCGTCGACCAGCAGCCCTATCTCCAGGGCTATCTGTCCATCGACTCCCTGTGGCTCTTCAAGAACAACGGCAACTTCAGCGGCGGCGGGGAGAAGCCCGTGCTGACCGGGCCCGCGTTCGTCACCAAGGAGAACGTGGACACCATCGCCACGTTCGCCAAGAACGGAACGCGGTGACCCGGCCATGACCCATACCGCCACCCCGGCGGCCGCCACCCCGCCCGCCTCCCCCGCGGCCCCGCCGAAGAGCCGCACCGCCGAGCGCTCGCTGGCCCGGCGGGCGCTGGCCCGCCCCGAGATCGGGGCGCTGGTCGCGGCCATCGGCGTCTATCTCTTCTTCTTCGTCGCCGCCCCCACCTTCCGCCAGGCCGACTCCTTCGCCACCGTCCTCTACCAGGCGTCCACCATGGGGATCATGGCGCTCGCCGTCTCCCTGCTGATGATCGGCGGTGAGTTCGACCTGTCGGCCGGGGTCGCGGTCACCAGCTCGGCGCTGACCGCGAGCATGCTCAGCTTCCAGCTCACCGCCAATGTGTGGGTGGGCGTGATCGTCGCTCTGCTGGTCTCGCTCGCCGTGGGGCTGATCAACGGACTGCTGCTGATCAAGACCGGGCTGCCCAGCTTCCTGGTCACCCTCGCCAGCTTCCTGATGCTGCAGGGCGCCAACCTGGCCATCACCAAGCTGCTGACCGACAATGTCGCCACCGACTCCATCACCGACATGGACGGCTTCGACCAGGCCAAGTCGCTCTTCGCCTCCGAGATCGACGTCTTCGGCGTCGAGGTGAAGAGCACCGTGCTGTGGTGGCTGATCTTCGCCGCCATCGCCACCTGGGTGCTGCTGCGCACCAAGTTCGGCAACTGGATCTTCGCGGCCGGTGGTTCGAAGGAGAGCGCCCGGGCCGTGGGCGTACCGGTGAACCTCACCAAGATCGCCCTCTTTATGACGGTGGGCTTCGCGGCCTGGTTCGTCGGCATGCATCTGCTCTTCGAGTACAACACCGTGCAGGCCGGCGAGGGCGTCGGCAACGAGTTCTACTACATCATCGCGGCCGTGATCGGCGGCTGCCTGCTCACCGGCGGCTATGGCTCGGCGATCGGCGCGGTCCTCGGCGCCTTCATCTTCGGCATGGTCAACCAGGGCATCGTCTACGCCAACTGGAACCCCGACTGGTTCAAGTTCTTCGTCGGCGTGATGCTGCTGCTCGCGACCCTCGTCAATCTGTGGGTGCGCCGTCAGGCCGCCAGGAGGTGACCGTCATGGCAACGAAGGAACCCAAGAACAGCCCGGCCGGCGCCGCGCAGGCCACCGCACCGGCCGATGAGCCGGTGGTCCGGCTGCGGGGCGTGGGCAAGCTCTACGGGAACGTACGCGCCCTGGAGGGCATCGACCTGGCCGTCCGGCCGGGCCGGGTGACCTGCGTACTCGGCGACAACGGCGCCGGTAAGTCCACCCTGATCAAGATCATCTCGGGGCTGCACCAGCACGACGAGGGCGAGTACCTCGTCGACGGCAAGCCGGTGCGGCTGAACAATCCGCGTGACGCCCTGAACCTGGGCATCGCCACCGTCTACCAGGACCTGGCCACCGTGCCCCTGCTGCCGGTGTGGCGGAACTTCTTCCTCGGCTCGGAGCTGACCCGCGGCCCCTGGCCGGTGCGCCGGCTGGACATCGAGCGGATGAAGAAGATCACCGACGAGGAGCTGTCCGCCATGGGCATCCACCTCGACAACCTCGAACAGCCCATCGGCACCCTCTCCGGCGGCCAGCGGCAGTCCGTGGCCATCGCCCGGGCGGTCCACTTCGGCGCCCGGGTGCTGATCCTGGACGAGCCGACCGCGGCGCTCGGCGTCAAGCAGTCCGGTGTCGTGCTCAAGTACATCGCTGCGGCGCGCGAGCGCGGGCTCGGGGTCATCTTCATCACCCACAACCCGCACCACGCCTATATGGTCGGCGATCACTTCGCGGTGCTGAGGCTCGGCGCCCTGGAGCTGAACGCGGCGCGCGAGGACGTCAGCCTCGAAGAGCTCACCAACCACATGGCGGGCGGCGCCGAACTGGCCGCGCTCAAGCATGAGCTGGCCCAGGTCCGCGGGGTCGATGTGGATGAGCTGCCCGAGGAGGTGACCGCCCCTTCCGCCTGACCGAACGCCTTCGCCCTGACAGGACGCCATCCTCCGGATGCCTTTCCACTGACAAGACGTCCGAATGTCCTGACGAACTCTTGACGGCCGCCCGCCCGGCCGGTGAAGCTGCCCAAAACAGTACGACGCGGGCACCCCAGCACACCGAGGAGACCCTCTGCCATGACTGCCGACGCCTCCCCCGCACCCGCCCTGGACCGCATCCGGGTCGGCTCGGCCCCCGACTCCTGGGGGGTCTGGTTCCCCGACGACGACCAGCAGGTCCCCTGGCAGCGCTTCCTCGACGAGGTCACGCAGGCCGGCTACCAGTGGATCGAGCTGGGTCCGTACGGCTATCTGCCGACCGACCCGGCCCGGCTCACCGAGGAGACCGCCCGGCGTGGCCTCACCGTCTCCGCGGGCACCATCTTCACCTCACTGCACCGGGGCCCCGAGGTCTGGGACGCCACCTGGGAGCATGTCTCCCAGGTGGCCGAGCTGACCCGGGCGATGAACGCCAAGCACCTCGTGGTCATCCCCTCCTTCTGGCGGGACGACAAGACCGCCGAGCTGATCGAGCCCCCGACGCTCACCGCCGAGCAGTGGCGCCATCTGTCCACCGGGATGGAGCGGCTCGGCCGTGAGGTGCGGGAGCGCTTCGGGCTCGACATCGTCGTCCACCCGCATGCCGACACCCATATCGACACCGAGGAGAACGTGGCCCGCTTCCTGGACGCCACCGACTCCGACCTGGTCAACCTCTGCCTGGACACCGGCCACTACGCCTACTGCGGCGGCGACAGCGTCAAGCTGATCGAGACCTACGGCGAGCGCATCGGCTATCTCCACCTCAAGCAGGTCGACCCGGAGATCCTCGCCGATGTGGTCAAGAACCAGGTGCCGTTCGGCCCCGCCGTGCAGCGCGGCGTCATGTGCGAACCCCCGAACGGCGTACCCGAGCTGGGGCCGGTCCTGACCGCGGCCCAGAAGCTGGATGTGGACCTGTTCGCCATCGTCGAGCAGGACATGTACCCCTGCCCGCCCGACCAGCCCTTCCCCATCGCCGAGCGCACCCGGCGCTTCCTGCACTCCTGCGGCGCCTGACCTCCCTTCCGCCCCCACGGGCCGCTTTCGCCCCCACGGGGGCCGTCGAACCGTCCAGAGAGCAGAGAGAGAAGAGAGATCAGCCTATGACGCAGCAGGGAACGCTCGGGGTCGCCGTCATCGGGACCGGCAAGATGGGCGCCGACCATGTCCGCCGCATCAACGAGGTGATCAGCGGCGCCCGGGTGGCCGCCGTGGTCGACATCGACGAGGCGCGGGCGAAGGCGGTCGCCGACACCGCCGACGGCTGTCAGGCGTTCACCGACCCGGCCGCCGCGATGGCCGCACCCGGCGTGGACGCGGTGCTGATCGCCTCGCCGGGACCCGCGCACGAGGCCGCGCTGCTCAGCGCGTTCGAGCGCGATCTGCCGGTGCTGTGCGAGAAGCCGCTCACCCCGGACTCCGCGTCCGCGCTGCGGGTGCTGGAGGCCGAGCAGAAGCTGGGCCACCGCCGGGTCCAGGTGGGCTTCATGCGCCGCTACGACACCGAGTTCATGAAGCTCAAGGCGCTGCTGGCCGGTGGTGAACTGGGCCGCCCGCTGCTGCTGCACTGCCGCCACCGCAACGCCTCGGTGCACTCGTACTTCACCAACGAGATGATGATCACCGACTCGGTGGTGCATGAGATGGACCAGTCGCGCTGGCTGCTGGAGCAGGAGATCACCGCGGTCACCGTGCTCAAGCCGACCCCCAGCTCGCTGTCCCCCGAGCCGCTCAGCGACCCCCAACTGGTGGTCTTCGAGACCACCGGCGGAGCGATCGTCGATGTGGAGATCTTCGCCACCTGCGGCTTCGGCTACCAGGTCCAGGCGGAGGCGGTCTGCGAACGGGGCACCGCCCGCGTCGGCGACGCCCACGGCATGCTGGTCAACCGGCCCGGCACCTGGGGCGGGGAGATCGCCCCCGACTTCGTGGCCCGCTTCGAGGAGGCGTACGACCGCGAGGTGCAGGCGTGGGTCGACGCCACCCGGCGCGGGGAGGTCGAGGGCCCCAGCGTCTGGGACGGCTATGCCGCGACCGCCGTCAGCGAGGCCGGTGTCCGGGCCCAGGCCACGGGTGAGCGCACGGCCGTCGAGATGATCGAACGCCCCGCGTTCTATAGCTGACGCCCCACCAACTGACCCACAGCGGACCGGCCGTTTCCCCACGGCCGGTCCGCTGTCGCCTGGGCAGCGGAGTCATCGTCCGGTGCGTCACTCGTACGTCACAGCCGTCACATCTCCACACGTCTACGTCACAGGTGCTCAACAGCCACTGGCCGCCCGTCGCTCAGCGTCGTTGACCCGGACACAGGCTGATGGAGCGTGAGCAGGCGCGCCGCGGCTCCCCCGACGGCCCACTGGGCCGTGGCCGCGACGACCTGCGGAAGGGCATAAGAGATGACCGACCGGAGGCTGTGGTCCTACAAGGAGATCGCCGCACATATCGGTGTGCAGACCGACACCGTGCGGTCCTACCGCAAGCACGGCCTACTGCCGCCCCCCGATCTGGTGGAGGGCGGCAAGCCGTACTGGTACGCGGATACGATCCGCTCCTGGGTGGCCCGCAGACCCGGCAACCGCCGCGCCCGGCGGGACGCCAAGGATTAGCGGCGCGGGCGCCGTGGTGCCGTACCGTTCCTGTGGACTGAGCAGGAGTGAGCCTGTTCAGCCCCACGCCCCGAACGGTCTTGGGCGCACTGGTCCCCGGCGTACTCGACCCCGGGGCAGCGACACGGATCCTGTCCGTGGTCCGATCCCGGGAGGCCGGTTCCCTCACGACCTGGCCATGTGGATACGGCCAGAGGCGACGGGGAGGCCCCGAACCATCACTCCGGTGGAGCAGGGGCCCCGCACGCTGGCGCCCCACCCGGCATCCCAGATCGCACGATCACCGTAGCCCGAACGGCCCAGGCCAGCGCAAGCCCGGAAGTAGACCATCACGCGATCGAGTTAAACCGCCCTCATGCACGCTCTCCGGCGGGCAGTCGCCAACCCCCATGATCCGCTAGCGGCCCGTCCTCACCCGGTCC
This sequence comes from Streptomyces violaceusniger Tu 4113, assembly GCF_000147815.2. Taxonomy (NCBI): domain Bacteria; kingdom Bacillati; phylum Actinomycetota; class Actinomycetes; order Kitasatosporales; family Streptomycetaceae; genus Streptomyces; species Streptomyces violaceusniger. The sequence continues at coordinate 9,254,972 of NC_015957.1, forward strand.
CGCGCCATCTCCCCCTCTCCGCACATCCCGTCCTCGCCGTGAGACCCGTCCTCGCCGTGAGCCCCCTTCTCACCGCGAGGCCCGCGCTTGCCCCCGCACCGGCCGTCGGCCTCGCTGCCACTGGCGGCATCCGTGCCGGTCCCGGCGCCTATGCCTATGCCGGTCCCGGCGTCCGTGCGGCTTCCGGCGGGAGTGGACTCCCCCTCGCTCAGCCCGAACCGGGTGTGCAGTCGGCGCAGCGGGCCAGGGGCCCACCAGGTGGCCCGGCCGGTCAGCTTCATCACCGCCGGCACCAGCAGACCGCGCACCACCATCGCGTCCATCAGCACGGCCAGGGCGATACCCAGGCCCAGCATCTTGGTGTTGGTGACCCGCGAGGTGCCGATGCCCACCATCACCACGGCGAGGATCAGTGCCGCCGCCGTGATCAGGCCGCCGGTGCGCCGCAATCCGAACTCGACCGCCGCCTGATGGTCCCCGGTGCGGTCGTACTCCTCCTTGATCCGGGAGAGCAGAAAGACCCCGTAGTCCATGGAGAGCCCGAAGGCGACGCAGAACATCAGGACGGGCAGGGTGGTCTCGATATCGCCGGAGGTGGTGAAGGAGAGCGGCCCGGACAGATGCCCGTCCTGGAAGACCCACACCACCGCGCCGAACATCGCGGTCAGACTGAGCGCGTTGAGCAGCACCGCCTGAATCGGTATCAGCACGCTTCCGGTGAGCAGGAAGACCAGCAACAGAGTGACGGCGACGATGATGGCGGCGGCCCAGGGCAGCCGGTCGCCTATGGAGTCCTTGGTGTCCACCAGGACGGCGGCGGTGCCGGTGACCGAGGTGGTGAACGACGACTCCTGGGCGCGGATCGTCCGCACCAGGTCCTGGCTGGCGGCGTCCACGGCCTCCCCCTTGGGCAGCACGGTGATGCCGGCCGAGCCACCGGCCCGACGCGCGGCCTCCGCCGGCCCCGGCTCGGCCACCCGCCGCCCGTCCGTGAACCGGCCCGCCGGGCTGTCCACCCGCAGCACCTGGGGGAGGGCGGAGACCTTGGCGCTGTAGTCGGCGAGGGCCTTGGTGCCGGTGCCGCCCTCGGCGAGGACCTCCACCGCGCCCCCGGGACCGCCGGGGAACCCCTCCCGGATGTGCTGCTGCACCACATGGGACTCGGCGCTCGACGGCAATTGACGGTCGTCCGCGGTGCCGAACTCCACCCTCAGGAACGGCAGTCCCAGCGCGACCAGACCGGCGACGGTGGCCAGCGCGAACAGCGGGGCGCGCCGCATCACCAGCCGGGCGAGCCGCGCCCAGCCCGCTCCGGGCTCACCCTCGCGGGCCGGGCGGCCACGGCGCAGCAGCCGGGTGAGGTCGAGTGCGTTGACCCGGTCCCCCAGAAGGATGAGCGCCGCGGGCAGGACCACCAGGGCGGCGGTGGCGGCGATCAGCACCACCGCGATCCCCGCATAGGCGAAGGAGCGCAGGAAGTACTGCGGGAAGACGAGCATGGCGGAGAGCGAGGCGGCGACGGTCAGCGCCGAGAAGAGCACGGTGCGCCCGGCGGTGCGCAGCGTGGTCGCGACGGCGGGCAGCTTCTCGGCGCCCCGGCCCAGCTCCTCCCGGAAGCGGCGCACGATGAACAGGGCGTAGTCGATGGCGAGTCCGAGGCCGAGCGCGGTGGTCAGGTTCTGCGCGAAGACCGAGACATCGGTGAACTCGGTGAGCCCGCGCAGCACCGCGTCGGTGCCGAGGATGGCGATGATGCCGACGCCGAGCGGAAGCAGGGCGGCCACGGCGCTGCCGAAGACCATCACGAGCAGCACCAGGGTGATGGGCAGGGCGATCATCTCGGCCCGCAGCAGATCCTCCTGGATGGTGGTCTGCAGCTCATGGCGGACCGCGACCGTCCCGCCGACCGACACCTCGACCGGGCCATGGGCGCCGCGGTAATGGGGCGCTATGCGCTCCAGCGTCTTGCCGGCGGCGGACTCGTCGCCCACGATCCGCGCGGCGATGATCGCCTCGCCCCGGTCATGGGCCCGCAGCGAGGGCGCGCCGGTGGCCCAGTACGAGGTGACACCGGTGACCGTCTGCTCGCCCGAGAGCTTTTTGGCGAGGGCCCGGGCCTCGGCGGCGACGGCCGGATCGTCCACGGTCTTCGGGCCGCTGTCGACAAGCAGGATCAGATTGGGCTGGGAGGCGGGGAAGCGCTTCTCCAGTGCCTTGGTGGCATACGAGGACTCGGCCGCCGGGTCCTCCCAGCCGCCGCTTCCCAGCCGGTCGGCGACCCCGCTCCCCGCCACGACGGCCAGCGCCGTGAAGAGCAGAGCGATCAGGAGGGACAGCCGCGGCCGCGCGGTGACCAGGCGCGTCCACCCCCCGATCCGGTCCCCGGGTGGGCGGTTGACATCGGTCATGGCGCGGTGTCCCCTTCATCTGTGCCCCATGCCGCCCCACATGTCCGAAGGCAGCACGGGTCGCTGATTACCATGGGCGGTAAACACGAGCGACCGCTCGCGTTCCTCAAGAATGCGAGCGGGCGCTCGCGTTTGTCAATCGAACACGGAGAGCCGGGGAAAACAGGTGAGCGAGAGCAAGGCGGACGAACGCGACGAAACGGCGAAGCCGCGCCGCAGACAGGCGCGCGGTGAGCGCCGGATCCAGCAGTTGCTCGACGCGGCCGCCCATGTCTTCTGCCGCACCGGCTACACCTCGGCGAGCACCAACGCCATCGCCCGCGAGGCCGGGGTCTCCCCCGGCACGCTGTACCAGTTCTTCCCGAACAAGGAGGCCATCGCCGTCGAGCTCGGCGAGCGCCTCAACCGCCGGATGCTGGAGACCCACGGGACGGTCTTCACGCCCGAAAACGTCGGACTGCCCCTCGGCGAGCTGCTCGACACGATCCTCGACCCGATGATCGAGTTCAATTGCGCGAATCCGGCCTTCCTGGCCCTGATCCAGTCCTCCGACGCACCGGGCCGGCTCCTCGAAGAACACGCCGAACTGCACGACTCGATCCAGGACCGCATCAGCGAGCTGATCGGCGTCCGCAACCCCGACCTCTCCCCCGAGCGCCGCGCCCACACCACCACCATGGCGTTCGCCCTGTTCAAGGCCGGACTGGCGCTGATCCTCGGTCATGAGGGCGCGGAACGGGAGGCGTACGTCGTGGAGTTGAAGACCGCCCTGTACGGCTATCTGGCCCCGGTGCTCGGCACCGAGGGAGTCAGCGCCCGCCCCTGACCCCCGCGCCACACCCTCTCCACCCACCCCTCCCCCGCCCCTCACCCCGCCCGGACCGGGGAAGAGTGCGCGCGGGCGCGGCCCACCCGTCACGGACCGGCGCACCACCGGCTTCCATCGATACCCCCTAGGGGTATAAAGTGGGGATCGTCAGGAGACGCTGAAGCATTCCGGCGCCTCCTGCGCACCGACCGTCACGCTCACCCCACACAGGAGAAACCCCATGAGCTCCGAGGCTGTCACCACCGTCTACCAGGTGACCGGCATGACCTGCGGCCACTGCGAAGGCGCGGTCTCCGAGGAGATCGGCGCCCTCGACGGCGTCACCTCCGTCAAGGCCGTGGCGTCCACCGGGCAGGTCACCGTGATCTCGGCCGCTCCGCTGGACGACGAGACCGTCCGCGCCGCCGTGGACGAGGCGGGCTACGAGCTCACCGGCCGGGCGGCCTGAGCCAGCCCCCACCAAACCTCCGCCGGACCGTACCGCCCTGCTCATACAGTCGCCGTACGGTCCGGCCCTCCTCCCAGGAGACCAGACATGACCAGCACGGCACCCCCCGCCGGGACCGCCCCCGACACCACGGCGACGACCGGCGGGCCCTCACAGGTCCAGCTCGCCATCGGCGGTATGACCTGTGCGTCCTGCGCCGCGCGCATCGAGAAGAAGCTCAACCGCCTCGACGGCGTCACCGCCACGGTGAACTTCGCCACCGAGAAGGCCAAGGTGTCCTACGGCGCGGGGATCGAGGTCGCCGACCTGATCGCCACCGTCGTCAAAACCGGGTACACCGCCGAGGAACCGCGCCCCGCCGTGCCCGAGCCCCGCATCCCCGGGGACGCCGGCGCACCGGGGACCGACCGGCACGGTGAGGCCGGACCGGACCCCCTGCGCCACCGCATGCTCGTCTCCCTCGCCCTGTCCCTGCCCGTCGTGGTGCTGGCGATGGTGCCGTCGCTGCAGTTCGACAACTGGCAGTGGCTCTCGCTCACCCTCGCCGCGCCGGTCGTCGTCTGGGGCGGCGCGCCCTTCCACAAGGCCGCCTGGACGGGCGTCCGGCACGGCGCGGCCACCATGGACACCCTGGTCTCCATCGGCACTCTCGCGGCCCTCGGCTGGTCCCTGTGGGCGCTGTTCTTCGGCGACGCGGGCATGCCGGGAATGCGCCACGGCTTCGATCTCACCGTCTCCCGGGCCGACGGGTCGTCCTCGATCTACCTGGAGGCGGCCGCCGGGGTGACCACCCTCATCCTGCTGGGCCGCTTCCTCGAGGCGAAGTCCAAGCGGCGGGCGGGCGCGGCGCTGCGCGCGCTGCTGGAGCTCGGCGCCAAGGACGTGGCCGTACTGCGGTACGAGGGGGGCGAGCGCGAAGCGCTCCCGGTTGAGGGCGGTGCTGGGCGACGGGCTGGGCATGAGGTGCGCATCCCGGTCGCCGAGCTGGCGGTCGGCGACCGCTTCGTGGTGCGCCCCGGCGAGAAGATCGCCACCGACGGCACGGTGGTCGAGGGCTCCTCCGCCGTGGACGTCTCGATGCTGACCGGCGAATCGGTGCCGGTGGACGTGGTGGCCGGCGACACGGTGGCGGGCGCGACCGTCAACACGGCGGGCCGGATCGTGGTCGAGGCCACCCGCGTGGGCGCGGACACCCAGCTCTCCCGCATGGCCAAGCTGGTCGAGGACGCGCAGAACGGCAAGGCCGAGGTGCAGCGGCTCGCCGACCGGGTCTCGGGGATCTTCGTGCCCATCGTGCTGCTGATCGCCGTCGGCACCCTGCTGGGCTGGCTGCTCACCACGGGTGAGACGGCCGCCGCCTTCACCGCGGCCGTGGCCGTCCTGATCATCGCCTGCCCCTGCGCCCTGGGCCTGGCCACGCCGACCGCGCTCATGGTCGGCACCGGCCGCGGCGCCCAGCTCGGCATCCTCATCAAAGGCCCCGAGGTGCTGGAGTCGACCCGCCGGGTGGACACCGTCGTCCTGGACAAGACCGGCACGGTGACGGCCGGACAGATGCGGCTGCGCGGGGCCGTCACGGCGCCCGGTGTGGACGAGGAGGAGCTGCTGCGGCTCGCGGGCGCCCTGGAGCATGCCTCGGAGCACCCGATCGCGCGCGCCATCGCGGACGGCGCGGCCGAGCGGATCGGCGACCTCCCGACGCCCGCGGACTTCCGGTCCGAGCCCGGCCTCGGCGTCCGGGGCACGGTGGACGGTCACGCGGTCCTGGTCGGCCGCGAGAAGCTGCTCGGCGCATGGGCCATCGAACTGCCCGAGGAGCTGGCGGCCGCCAAGGCGGCGGCCGAGTCGGAGGGGCGGACGGCGGTCGCGGTGGCCTGGGACGGTAAGGCGCGCGGCGTCCTCCTGGTGGCCGACGCCATCAAGGAGACCAGCGCCGAGGCGGTCGCCCAGTTGCGGGCGCTCGGCCTCACCCCGGTACTGCTGACCGGCGACAACAGGCTCGTCGCCGAGGCGGTGGCCCGCGAGGTCGGCATCGACGATGTCATCGCCGAGGTGCTGCCACAGGACAAGGTGGACGTCGTGAAGCGGCTCCAGGGCGAGGGCCGTACGGTCGCCATGGTGGGCGACGGGGTCAACGACGCGGCCGCCCTCGCCACCGCCGACCTCGGGCTCGCGATGGGCACGGGTACGGACGCGGCCATCGAGTCCGGGGATCTGACACTGGTCCGGGGCGACCTGCGGGTGGCGGCGGACGCGATCCGGCTGGCGCGCCGGACGCTCGGCACCATCAAGGGCAACCTTTTCTGGGCCTTCGGCTACAACGTCGCCGCGCTGCCGCTCGCGGCGGCCGGACTGCTGAACCCTATGATCGCGGGAGCGGCCATGGCGTTCTCGTCCGTGTTCGTGGTGACGAACAGTCTGCGACTGCGGGCCTTCACAGCGTCCACATAGATTCACCAAGTCCCCATAAGCCGCACAACACCCATACAGCAGAGCCTCGATCTTCAAATCGAGGCTCTTGCCCTTTTATGGCCCATATGGCAAGAGACGCAGATCACATACAACCCAACGTAACCATCGAGGGGGGTCGCGAGTCTAATGGGACGGTGGGGATTCGTCTTGGGGGACGTATCCCGCTACGCGTAGCCGGGACGACGTACTCGGGGAGCTTTGAGCGGCCCTCCCGTAGGTACGCGTCCCGGCGGATCGCGGACCATACGGCCCGCAAGGGCCCGTGGACACCCGGCCGGATCCCGTGGGGGGAATCCGCTCCGGGGCAAGGGAAGCGCCCCGCTCCGGCCCGTGGGGGGATCGGAAGCGGGGCGCTTCTGGCACCCCCATTTTTGGGGCTCGGTTCGCCTCCGGGGCGCAAAAGCCTGTGTCGACGGTCGACGTGCTCGGTCGCTCGTTCCTCGCTCCCTGCGCGCGTCTCCCTTTCGACACAGGCGCGCCCCTTCGGCTCGCCCCCAGCTACCGCTGGGAGGTGCCCCCGGCCGGAAGACCCCATGGGGCGGATGCGCGAAGGTGCCCGGCTCAAATACAAGTGCCCCCGACCTATCAGGACGGGGGCACCGGAGAAGCGAAGGTCAGCGCTCCTCGACCGGCACGAAGTCGCGCTCGACGACGCCCGTGTAGATCTGGCGCGGGCGGCCGATGCGGGAGCCCGGCTCCTTGATCATCTCGTGCCACTGGGCGATCCAGCCCGGCAGCCGGCCGAGCGCGAACAGCACGGTGAACATCTCGGTCGGGAAGCCCATCGCCCGGTAGATCAGACCGGTGTAGAAGTCCACGTTCGGGTAGAGCTTGCGCTCGACGAAGTAGTCGTCCGCGAGGGCGTGCTCTTCCAGCTTGAGCGCGATGTCGAGCAGCTCGTCGGACTTGCCGAGCGCGGAGAGGACGTCGTGCGCCGCCGACTTGATGATCTTCGCCCGGGGGTCGAAGTTCTTGTAGACGCGGTGCCCGAAGCCCATGAGCTTCACGCCGTCTTCCTTGTTCTTCACCTTGCGGATGAAGGTGTCGACGTCGCCGCCCGAAGCCTGGATGCCCTCGAGCATCTCCAGCACGGACTGGTTGGCGCCGCCGTGCAGGGGGCCCCACAGCGCGTTGATGCCCGCCGAGATGGAGGCGAACATGTTGGCCTGCGAGGAGCCGACCAGCCGGACCGTGGAGGTCGAACAGTTCTGCTCGTGGTCGGCGTGCAGAATCAGCAGCTTGTCGAGCGCGGAGACCACGGTCGGGTCGAGGTCGTACTCCTGCGCGGGGACCGAGAAGGTCATCCGGAGGAAGTTCTCGACATAGCCCAGGTCATTGCGCGGGTAGACAAAGGGGTGGCCGACCGACTTCTTGTACGCATACGCGGCAATGGTCGGCAGCTTGGCCAGCAGCCGGATCGTCGAGAGGTTGCGCTGCTTCTCGTCGAACGGGTTATGGCTGTCCTGGTAGAAGGTCGACAGCGCGCTGACCACGGAGGACAGCATCGCCATCGGATGGGCGTCCCGCGGGAAACCGTCATAGAACCGCTTGACGTCTTCATGCAGGAGCGTGTGGCGGGTGATCTCCCCACGGAAGGCCGCCAGTTCATCGACGGTCGGCAGCTCCCCGTTGATCAGCAGGAAGGCGGTCTCCAGGAAGGAGGCACGCTCCGCAAGCTGCTCGATCGGGTAGCCGCGGTATCGCAGGATGCCCTGCTCACCGTCCAGATAGGTGATCGCGGATTTGTACGCGGCGGTGTTGCCGTAACCGGAATCCAGGGTCACCAGACCGGTCTGGGCGCGCAGCTTGCCGATATCGAAGCCCTTGTCGCCGACGGTGCTGTCGACCACCGGGTAGGTGTATTCGCCGTCCCCGTACCGCAGTACTACAGAGTTGTCGCTCACGTCATCCCTCACCGACGTCTGGTTCTCTTCCTCGAGGTGCCCTGACTCCCCCCACCTTCCCCTACTCGGGTAGAGAACGTGCACTCGGGGTCGGCTGAAGAGCCTTTTGGCGGCACTCAGTGCCGCCTTCACGGCCATCCTGCCCCGATCGTCATCGTTCGGAAACCCTCTTGACACGCTCGACTGTCACATCGCCGCCGAGTCGGTGATCCAGCGCGGTACAGCGCCTCCCCGCCGAGACGGTGCGCACCGCCTGCCCCAGCGCACGGCGCGAGCCGACCAGCACCACAAGGCGCTTGGCACGGGTCACCGCCGTGTACAGGAGGTTGCGCTGCAGCATCATCCAGGCCCCGGTGGTCACCGGAATCACGACGGCCGGGTACTCACTGCCCTGTGACCGGTGGATGGTCACCGCATAGGCATGAGCCAGCTCGTCCAGCTCGTCGAAGTCGTACGGTACCTCCTCGTCCTCGTCCGTCCGCACGATCAGCCGCTGCTCATCGGTGTCGAGTGAGGTGACGACGCCAACCGTGCCGTTGAAGACCCCGTTGGCCCCTTTCTCATAATTGTTACGGATCTGGGTCACCTTGTCGCCGACTCGAAAGACCCGGCCGCCGAGGCGGCGCTCCGGGAGGTCCGGGCGGGCCGGGGTGATGGCCTGCTGAAGCAGTCCGTTGAGCGTGCCCGCGCCCGCCGGGCCGCGGTGCATCGGGGCCAGAACCTGCACGTCACGGCGGGGGTCGAGGCCGAACTTGGCGGGGATGCGGCGGGCCGCGACATCGACCGTGAGCCGCCCGGCCTCCTCGGTGTCGTCCTCGACGAAGAGAAAGAAATCCGACAGGCCCTGGGTGACCGGCGGCACCCCCTCGTTGATCCGGTGGGCGTTGGTGACCACCCCGGACTGCTGGGCCTGGCGGAAGATCCGGGTCAGCCGCACCGCGGGGACGGGGCTGCCGGGGGCCAGCAGATCGCGCAGCACCTCCCCGGCGCCCACGCTGGGCAACTGGTCCACATCCCCGACGAAAAGCAGATGGGCACCGGGCGGGACCGCCTTGACCAGCTTGTTGGCCAGCAGCAGATCGAGCATCGACGCCTCGTCGACCACCACCAGATCCGCGTCGAGCGGGCGGTCCCTGTCGTACGCCGCGTCCCCGCCGGGCCTCAGCTCCAGCAGCCGGTGGACGGTGGACGCCTCGGCGCCGGTCAGCTCGGACAGCCGCTTGGCGGCCCGGCCGGTGGGCGCCGCGAGCACCACCTTCGCCTTCTTGGCGCGGGCCAGCTCCACCACGGACCGCACGGTGAAGGACTTGCCGCAGCCCGGCCCGCCGGTGAGCACCGCGACCTTCTCGGTCAGCGCGAGCCGCACCGCCTGGCTCTGCTCGGGCGCCAGATCGGCCCCGGTGCGGCTCGCCAGCCAGCCCAGCGCCTTGTCCCAGTCCACATCCCCGAAGGCGGGCAGCCGGTCCTCCTGGGTGCGCAGCAGCCGCAGCACCTGGCCGGCGAGGGAGATCTCGGCGCGATGGAAGGGCACCAGATAGACGGCGGAGACCGGCTCGCCGGCCTCCGGGCCCGGGACCGGCTCGCGCACCACGCCCTCGTCCTCGGCCGCCAGCTCCCCCAGACAGTCGATGACCAGACCGGTATCCACCTGGAGCAACTTCACCGCGTCCGCGATGAGTTGCTCCTCGGGGAGATAGCAGTGGCCCTGGTCGGCGGACTGGGACAGCGCGTACTGCAGACCGGCCTTCACCCGGTCGGGGCTGTCATGCGGAATGCCCACCGACTGGGCGATCTTGTCGGCGGTGAGGAAGCCGATGCCCCAGACGTCGGCCGCCAGCCGGTACGGCTCGTTCTTCACAACCGAAATCGACGCGTCACCGTACTTCTTGTAGATCCGCACCGCGATGGAGGTGGAGACGCCCACCCCCTGGAGGAAGACCATCACCTCCTTGATGGCCTTCTGCTCCTCCCAGGCGGCGGCGATCATCTTGGTGCGCTTGGGGCCGAGGCCCGGGACCTCGACCAGCCGCTCGGGCCGCTCCTCGATGACATCGAGGGTGTCGACGCCGAAGTGCTCGGTGATCCGGTCGGCGATCCGGGGGCCGATGCCCTTGATCAGCCCCGAGCCGAGATAGCGCCGGATGCCCTGGACGGTGGCGGGGAGGACGGTCTGGTAGTTCTCGACCGTGAACTGTTTGCCATATTGCGGATGGGAACCCCAGCGGCCCTCCATCCGCAGTGACTCGCCCGGCTGGGCGCCCAGCAGCGAGCCGACCACGGTCAGCAGATCGCCGGAGCCACGGCCGGTGTCGACCCGCGCGACCGTATAGCCGTTCTCCTCATTGGCGTAGGTGATCCGCTCCAGGACCCCTTCGACCACCGCGAGTTTGAGCATGCCTCGACCGTACCGCCGGGAGGCGACAGGCGGTTCGGGCCTGTGGACAACGCCTGTGGACAACGCCTATGGACAACCCCTGGACAACACCCGGGGGAAGAACGGGGCCGTCGACCCCGTGGCGGAATATCACGATCCGGTTTCACCGGCGGCCGACCCCTTGCCTCCTTCGATGTAATCGATTCCAATCCATGTAATCGATTCCACAAGGAGGTGGACGATGCCGGCCATCAAGGACGTGGCGCGGCGTGCCGGGGTCTCCGTCGCGACGGTCTCACGGGTGCTCAATGACCACCCCTCCGTTCGCCTGGACACCCGTGAACGGGTGCTCGCCGCGGTCGCCGACCTCGGCTATCGCCCCAACGCGGTGGCCCGCTCGCTGCGCACCGATCAGACCCGGACCCTGGGGCTGGTCATCAGCGATGTGCTGAATCCCTTCTTCACCGAGCTGGCCCGTTCGGTCGAGGACGCCGCCCGCGAGCTGGACTACAGCGTGATCATCGGCAACGCCGACGAGCGGCCCGAACTCCAGGACCACCATGTGCGCACCCTGATGGACCGCCGCATAGACGGACTGCTGGTCAGCCCCACCGACGGCGGCTCCCCGATGATGCTGGCCGCCGCCCGCGCCGGCACCCCCATGGTCTTCGTCGACCGCTGGATCGAGGGCGAGGGCCTGGACGCGGTGCCGGTGATCCGCACCGACGGGCGGAGCGCCATCCGCGATCTGGTGGACCATCTGTGCGCCCTGGGGCACCGCCAACTCGCGATCATCGCGGGCCCGGCGGCCACCACAACCGGCCGCGAACGGGTGGACGCCTTCCGCTCCGCCCTGCGCGAGTTCGGTCTGGCACTGTCCGAGGACCACATCGGCCAGGGGGACTTCCAGGCGGACAGCGGCCGCCGGGTGACCGCCCGCTTCCTCGATCTGCCGCAGCCCCCGGACGCGATCTTCGCCGCGGACAACCTGATGGCGCTCGGCGCGATGGACGAGATCCGCGCGCGGGGGCTGCGGGTGCCGGACGATGTGGCGCTCGCCGCGTTCGACGACATCCCCTGGTTCGTCCACACCGATCCACCGATCACCGCCGTCGCCCAGCCGACCGGAGCGCTCGGCCATGCCGCCGTACGCGCGCTGATCGACCTCGTCGAGGGGCGGCCCGCCGAGTCGGTGACCCTGTCCGCCCGTCTGGTCACCCGCCGCTCGTGCGGCGAGCCCGAAGGGAGCACACCATGAGTGCCGAGTCCGAGCGGTCCTCCCCCGACGGGGCGGAGCTGCTGCGCATGGAGGGCGTCCGTAAGACCTTCCCCGGGGTGATCGCCCTGGACGGGGTGGACTTCGATCTGCGCCGAGGCGAAGTGCACGTGCTCCTGGGCGAGAACGGCGCGGGCAAGTCCACGCTGATCAAGATGGTCTCCGGCGCGCACCGCCCCGACGGGGGCCGGATCCTGGTCGACGGCGGCCCGGTGCGCATCAACAGCGCGCAGGACGCCGAGCGGCTCGGAATCGCCACCATCTACCAGGAGTTCAACCTCGTCCCGGACCTCACCGTGGCCGAGAACATCTTCCTGGGCCGCCAGCCGCGCCGCTTCGGCATGATCGACCGCAAGGCCATGGACGAGCGCGCCGCCGAGCTGCTGGCCCGCGTCGGAGTGGACGTCGCGCCCCGGACCCGCGTCCGGGATCTCGGCATCGCCCGGCTGCAGATGGTGGAGATCGCCAAGGCGCTGAGCCTGGACGCCCGCGTCCTGATCATGGACGAGCCGACCGCCGTGCTCACCACCGAGGAGGTCGACAAGCTCTTCCGGATCGTGCGCACGCTGCGCGCGGACGGGGTGGGCGTCGTCTTCATCACCCATCACCTGGAGGAGATCGCCGCCCTGGGCGACCGCGTCACCGTGCTGCGCGACGGCCGCAGCGTCGCCCAGGTCCCGGCCACCACCGAGCAGGACGAGCTGGTGCGGCTGATGGTGGGCCGCTCCATCGAGCAGCAGTACCCACGGGAGCGCACGGACGCCGGTGACCCCCTGCTGAAGGTCCGGGGGCTCACCCGGAACGGCAGCTTCCAGGACATCGGCTTCGACGTGCGCGCCGGGGAGGTGGTGGGCCTGGCCGGGCTGGTCGGCGCGGGCCGTACGGAGGTCGTCCGGGCGCTCTTCGGCGCCGACCCGTACGACTCCGGCTCCGTCGAGGTGCTCGGCCGCCCGCTGGCCCGCCATGACGTGGTGGCCGCCATGCGGGCCGGGATCGGCCTCGTCCCCGAGGACCGTAAGGGCCAGGGCCTGGTCCTGGACGGCAGCGTCCAGGAGAACCTGGGCCTGGTCACGCTGCGCGCCGCCACCCGCGCGGGGCTCGTCGACCGGGCCGCCCAGCGGAGCGCGGCGGCCGGTGTCGCCGAGCGGCTGGCCGTCCGGATGGCCGGGCTCGACCAGCGGGTGCGCACCCTCTCGGGCGGCAACCAGCAGAAGGTCGTCATCGGCAAGTGGCTGCTCGCCGACAGCAAGGTGCTGATCCTCGACGAGCCGACCCGCGGTATCGACGTGGGCGCCAAGGTCGAGATCTACCAGCTCATCAACGAACTCACCGCGTCCGGCCACGCCGTTTTGATGATCTCCAGCGATCTGCCCGAGGTGCTGGGGATGAGCGACCGGGTCCTGGTCATGGCCCAGGGCCGGATCTCGGGCGAGCTGACCGCGCGGGAAGCGACCCAGGACGCCGTGATGGCCCTGGCAGTGAAGGACGTCAAGGGCGCCGACGAAGGAGTCGGCGGCAACGAAAAGGAGGGCTCCCGTGGCCACTGACACGCTTACGAAGGACCCCGGGGGCTCGGCGGTGCTGCGCCGCCTGCTGCTCGACAACGGCGCCCTGAGCGCCCTGGTGCTGCTGGTGGCGGCCATGTCGCTGCTGTCCGGCGACTTCCTCACCACCGGCAATCTCCTCAACGTCGGCGTCCAGGCGGCGGTCACCGCGATCCTCGCCTTCGGCGTCACCTTCGTCATCGTCTCCGCGGGGATCGATCTGTCGGTCGGCTCGGTGGCCGCGCTCTCCGCCACCGTGCTCGCCTGGTCGGCGACCTCACAGGGGCTGCCGGTGTGGATCGCCGCGCTCCTGGCCGTCGCCACCGGTGTCGCCTGCGGTCTGGTCAGCGGGGCGCTGGTCTCCTTCGGGAAGCTGCCGCCGTTCATCGCCACGCTCGCGATGCTGTCGATCGGCCGCGGCCTGGCCCTGGTGATCTCCCAGGGCAGCCCGATAGCCATCCCCGACTCGATGTCCGGCCTCGGCGACACCATCGGCGGCTGGCTGCCCATCCCGGTGCTCGTGATGATCGGCATGGGGCTGATCACCGCGGGTGTGCTGGGCCGTACGTACGCGGGCCGCGCGATGTACGCGATCGGCGGCAACGAGGAGGCCGCCCGGCTCTCCGGTATCCGGGTGACCCGCCAGAAGCTGGTCATCTACGCGCTCTCCGGCGGTTTCGCGGCCGTCGCGGGCATCGTGCTCGCCTCCCGGCTGTCCTCCGCGCAGCCGCAGGCGGCCGTCGGCTACGAACTCGACGCGATCGCCGCGGTGGTCATCGGCGGCGCGAGCCTGTCCGGTGGCGTCGGTAAGGCGTCCGGCACGCTCATCGGCGCGCTGATCCTCGCGGTGCTGCGCAACGGGCTCAACCTGCTGGAGGTCTCCCCCTTCTGGCAGCAGGTCGTCATCGGTGTCGTCATCGCGCTCGCGGTGCTGCTGGACACGCTGCGCCGACGCGCCGGGGCCGGCCCGGGCGCGCCCGGGGCCGCGGCGGGCGGATCGTCCGGTGGCGGCCGTAAGAAGGCCGTCAACGCGGGCAAGTTCGCGCTGGCCGCCGTGGTCGTGGCCGCCATCGCCGTCGGCGCCTCCGTCTGGCGCTCCGGCTCCTCCGGGGGCGCGTCCACCAAGGTCGGGCTGTCGGTCTCCACCCTCAACAACCCCTTCTTCGTGGAGTTGAAGGCGGGCGCCCAGGAGGAGGCCAAGCGCGCCGGGGTCAGCCTTACGGTCACCGACGCCCAGAACGACGCCTCCCAGCAGGCCAATCAGATTCAGAACTTCACCAGCCAGAACATGAAGTCGATCATCATCAACCCGGTCGACTCCGATGCCGCGGGCCCGTCCGTCCGGGCCGCCGACAAGGCGGGCATCCCCGTGCTGGCCGCCGACCGCGGCGTCAACAAGGCGAAGATCGCGACCCTGGTGGCCTCGGACAACATCACGGGCGGCAAGCTGGCCGCCAAGACGCTCGCCGAGCGGCTCGGAAAGAAGGGCACGATCCTGGTGCTGCAAGGCACGCCCGGCACCTCCGCCTCGCGTGAGCGCGGTAAGGGCTTCGCGGAGGGCCTCAAGGCGTACCCGGACATCAAGGTCGTCGGCAAGCAGACCGCCGACTTCGACCGGGCCAAGGGGCTGGATGTGACCACCAATCTGCTCCAGGGCCATCCCGGCATCGACGGGATCTTCGCCGAGAACGACGAGATGGCGCTCGGCGCGGTCAAGGCGCTCGGCTCCAAGGCGGGCAAGTCCGTCGACGTCGTCGGCTTCGACGGCACCCCGGACGGGCTCAAGGCCGTCGAGAACCGCAGCCTCGCCGCGACCGTCGCCCAGCAGCCGAAGGAGTTGGGCCGGATGGTGGTGCGGAATGCCGTCAAGGCGGCCAAGGGGCAGAAGATCGACGGCACGGTGAAGGTGCCGGTGAAGGTCGTCACTGCGAAGTGACAAACGAAAGGACGTGCGGATGCACGACTACGACCTGCTGGTCGTGGGGTCGGCCAACGCCGATCTGGTGATCGGAGTCGACCGCCGCCCCGGGGCCGGCGAGACCGTCCTCGGGTCCGACCTCGCGGTCCACCCGGGCGGCAAGGGGGCCAACCAGGCCGTCGCCGCCGCCCGGCTGGGGGCCCGGACGGCGCTGCTGGCCCGGGTCGGCGACGACGACTACGGCCGGCTGCTGCTGGATTCGCAAGCGAAGGCCGGGGTCGACACCGTCGGCGTCCTCGTCGGCGGCGCGCCCACCGGGGTCGCGCTGATCACGGTGGACCCCTCGGGTGACAACAGCATCGTGGTCTCCCAGGGGGCCAACGCCCGGCTGACCCCCGGCGACGTCCGGGCCGCGGCGAGCCTGCTGGCCGCGGCGCGGGTGGTCTCGCTGCAACTGGAGATCCCCCTGGAGACGGTCGCCGAGGTGGTCCGCGCGGCGGGCGCGGGCTTCGGCGGCCGCCCCGGGCCGCGGGTGGTGCTCAACCCCTCGCCGACCGCGCCGCTGCCCACCGATGTGCTGGCCGCCTGCGATCCGCTGGTGGTCAACGAGCACGAGGCGCGGTTCCTGCTGAGCGACGCCCCGGTGGGGTCCTCCGACGACCCCGAGGAGTGGGCCGACGCCCTGCTGTCGCGCGGTCCGCGCTCGGTCGTGGTGACCCTGGGCGCCGAGGGCGCGCTGGTCGCCGACGGCGACCGCACGGTGCTGGTGCCCAGTCCCGCGGTGACGGCCGTGGACACCACGGGCGCCGGGGACGCCTTCACCGGCGCGCTCGCCTGGCGCCTCGGCGTCGGCGACGACCTGCCGACGGCGGTGCGGTTCGCGGTGCGCGTGGGCGCCGCCGCGGTGACACGGGCCGGGGCGCAGGCGTCCTTCCCGAGCGCCGAGGAGGTGGCGGCGCTGTGAAGCGGTCCGGGATTCTCAACCGCCATCTGAGCGCGGGCATCGCCCTGTTGGGCCACACCGACACGGTGATGGTGTGCGACGCGGGCCTTCCGATACCCGACGGGCCGTTCGTGGTGGACCTCGCCTTCACGGCCGGGGTGCCGTCGTTCGAGCGGGTGCTCACCGGGCTGCTGGACGAGCTGGTGGTCGAACGGGCCACGGCGGCGCGGGAGGTACGCGACCACAACCCCGGGGCGACCGCCCTGCTCGACCGCCTCTTCCCGGCTCCCGCGCTGGATCTGGTCCCGCACGAGGAGCTGAAGACGATGACGGGACGGGCGAGGCTGGTGGTGCGTACGGGGGAGGCACGGCCGTACGCGAATGTGCTGCTGCGGTGCGGGGTGCCGTTCTGACGCGTGCGACGCACGGTCGTCCCCGGAGCGCGGGGCGGGACGCTTCGAGGGGCCCGGCCTTGGCCGAGCCCCTCGTCTCCCCCTCCACAGGGCTCCCTCTCAATCCCCCCGGATCCTCCCCAGGGAGCCCGATGCCAGATACGACCCGCCAGGTGCAGGAACGGTTGCACGGTTTCCGGTAGTTATCGATCCGTTATGTGACGTCGGCTCAGGGCACGGGGACGGTCGGCTCAGGGCACGGCCGGACGTCAGCTCGGGGCACGGGGGCGTCGGCCCCCGGGAGCGGTCGCGGAATTTTTTCCGGGGCGCGACAACCTCGGGTGTGGCCGCACGTCTGGTGGGGTGAAGGCGGGTTCCGGAACGGGTCCTTCGGGCCCTCGGTGCGCGCCTCCCCATCAGCGTTCGCTCAATCCTTTCGGGAGTCGTTCCGTATGCAGCACGACCGCGCCAAGAAGCCCAACCGCCGCCTGCGCCCCTGGATCCTGGGGTCGGCCGCCGGTATAGCCCTGATCGTGGGCGGGGGCATCGCCGCCCAGGCGGCCACCGGCGACCACTCCGGCCCGGCCAAGCCGGCCCCGGCGGCGTCCTCGAAGCCCGCGCCGACCAAGCCCGCGCCGACTCAGCCGCCCAGCAGCAAGCCCGAGCCCACCAAGCCGGCGCCCACCCAGCCGCCCAGCAGCAAGCCCAAGCCCACCAAGCCCGCACCGACCCAGCCGCCCACCAGCAAGCCCGAGCCCACCAAGCCCGCCCCCACCAAGGCCGGTCGCTAGCCGCAACCACGGATGGGGCGGGGCCGGTTCCGGAGCCGGCCCCGCCCCACCGATGAGGTGAACGAGGACGATGCAGCTCACTCTTGTCCTGCCCTGGTGGACCCGGCTGCTCCGCCGCGCCCGGACGACCGCCTCGACGCCGCCGGTGGAGACGGAGCGCGCCGGGCGGCGGCTGCGGGCGCTGAGGCCGGTGGGCGGCCGGGGTGACGGCGAGCCCGGCCCCACCCTGGCCGATCTGTACCAGGCCCGGCGGCTGGACATGATCCGGCTGGCGGTCTTCCTGGTGGACGACCTGCACACCGCCGAGGACGTCGTCCAGGACGCCTTCGCCGCCGTCTGCCGCCGGCACGGTTCACGGCTGGACAGCCTCCAGGACGCGCACGCCTATCTGCACACCGCCGTGGTCAACGCCGCCCGCTCGGTGCTGCGCCGACGGCGTACGGCACGCGCCTACACCCCGCCGTACCAGGGGCCGGGAGCGCCCGTGGACGAGCCGCTGCTGCTCGCCGAGGAACACCGGCAGGTCCTCGACGCGCTGGCCGAACTCACCGCGCGCCAGCGCGAGGTGCTGGTGCTGCGCTACTGGTCGGAGCTGACCGAGGCCCAGATAGCCGAAACGCTGGGCGTCTCCCGAGGCACCGTGAAGTCGACCGCGAGCCGTGCGCTCGTCACTCTGGAAAAGCTGCTGGAGGCGGCCCGATGAGCACCCCCCCACCCGTCGAGGAACGGTTGCGCGCCGCGCTCGACGCCCGTGCGCGGCTCATCGACGCCCACGAGCTGTCCCCGTACCGGCCGCCCACCGGCCCGGCCTGGGGCACCCGGCGGATCCGGCGGGTCGCATCCGCCGTCGCCGTGGCGGCGGCAGCGGCGGCGGCCGTGGCCTTCCTGCTGCTGTCCGGCTCCCCGGAGGACAACCGCCCGGCCCCGCCCGCCCGCGACCCCCGCACCTCCTCCCCGGCCACCTCGACGCCCTCGTCGAACACCTCCCCCACGTTCAAGCCCTCCCCCACCTCACCGCCCGCCCGGCCCGAGACCGTCTCCCCGGGGCGCTGACTCGACAAGCGCCGTGGCGCCGTGCGGGCTCAGGTCGATCTCGCTCCACTGCTCATCGATCACCGCGGCGGTGCGGGTATCGGTGTCGTACGGTGTCCAGCCCGGATCGCCGTCGCGGAGGAAAGCGGCCCAGGCGGTGTGCGTGCTGTCGGCCAGGCCGGGAGGCGGGCGGCCCGTGCCGAGCAGGGCGTTTTCGCCGTACAGTTCCGGCAGACCGGTCTGGTGGAAGACGAACGGCAGCTCTACGCAGTGGCATGCGCCGAGAGCGCCGTCGAAGGCGGTGGACCGCCAGGCGAACCGATAGGCGAAAGTGCGGGCCCGCCGGTGGCGGGCGTGGGCGTCGGTGAGGAGCGCACTGGCGTTCGCCAAGGTCCCGGTGATGAGATCGCCGGCCACGTCGCCGGGCCGGGACTCCGGTTCCGCCGCCCGGTAGGCGGCGAGCTGCTGCCGGGGGTTGGTGAGGCGCCGCTCGGCGACCGCCAGCAGCTCGGTCTCGCTCATCGTGGCGATGGCACCGGACGGGACGGTGTACAGGTTGGCTTCCTCCCGGTTGGTGCCGATCAGCAGATCCACGGTGGCCCCCCGGCCCTCGCGTACGGCGGCGACGGGTTGGCACTCCAGCGTCCGGCCGTCGATGACGCACCTGAAGGGGCTGTTGCCGAGCGAGGTGTCACGGGGGTCGCCCGGCCGGACGGCGACCGGGCCGATCGTCCGGAGCGCCTCGGTCAGGCGCCGGTCGTCGACCGCGCCCAGTTCCTCGGGTGTGGCCCGCACCTGCAGTGCTTCGGCCACCGCCCGGGTGGTGAGCGCCGCCTGCTCAGCGGTGATCGCGGCCGAACCGCCGCCGCTCTGGATGATCGCCCGGCTGAACAGCCGCTCGCGCTCGGCCTCCCGGTTGGCCAGCAGCGCGGCGACGATCATCGCCCCGGCGGACTGCCCCGCGACGGTCACTTTGTCGGAGGCGCCGCCGAAGGCGCCGATGTTCTCGCCCACCCAGCGGAGCGCGGCGATGACGCCGAGCAGTCCCCGGTTGGCCGGTGCGCCGGGAATATCGAGCCACCCCGCGATCCCGATGCGGTAGTTGAGGGTGACGACGATGACGCCGTTACGGGCGAAGGACGACCCGTCGTAGAGCGGTGCCTGTCCCGTTCCGGAGGTGAGCCCCCCGCCGTGCACGAAGACCAGCACCGGAAGCCCGCCCGCGGGAATCTCCGGGGTGGTGACGGTCACCGTGAGATATCCGGCGTCAGGGGCCGGGCCCGACCCTGGCCGCCGGGGCGCCCAGCCCCGTCCGAGC
Organism: Streptomyces violaceusniger Tu 4113; assembly: GCF_000147815.2. NCBI lineage: Bacteria > Bacillati > Actinomycetota > Actinomycetes > Kitasatosporales > Streptomycetaceae > Streptomyces > Streptomyces violaceusniger. Next base: position 9,274,621 of record NC_015957.1, read on the forward strand.
ACAGGAGACAGATCCATGCCGCCGAACTCCGCACGTGCCGGGGCCGGCGCGGTCTCACCGGGTGCGGTCGCCTCGCGTACGCCGTCCCAGCGCGGTGCCGGAGCGGGCGCGGCGAACCTCCCGGGCCCCGTCACGGCAGCGGCATAGGGGATGGCGGTGAAAGTCCGGACACCCGCGTCGAGTGTGCCGCGCACCAGGCCACCCGTGGTGCGGACCACCGGCGCGACGCTCACGCCCGCTCCGCGAACGGGGCCCACGACTGGATGTCGTACGACGAGCCTCGACGCGATATCCGCACCGCCGACCGGCCGCGCAGATGTGCGGGGAAGACCAGCGCGTTCTGATCGGCCGCCTGGTCGAGTACGCGTCGCCGGGAAGCGCGCGCCGCGGCCGGATCCTCACAGAAGCAGCTATTGGCGTCCGGCTCGATGATCTGCACCGGGTTGTGCAGCAGATCGCCGACGAACACCGCCCGCTCATCGCCCGACCGCAGCGTCAGCACCGAGGATCCGGGAGTGTGTCCGGGCGCGTACTCCAGCCGCAGGGCGCCGTCGATGTCATGGCTGTCCTCCCACAACACGGCCTGACCGCTGCGCAGGACCGGCGCGACGCTGTCGGCGAAGGCTTTCTCGTTGACCTCTCGCGTCCGCGAGGTATGGGAGCTGCCCGGCCGCAGGAACTCGTAGTCGGCACGCGGCATCAGGTACCTGGCGTTGGGGAACGTGGGTTCCCACGCGCCGCCCACCAGCCGGGTGTTCCAGCCCACGTGGTCGGCGTGCAGATGGGTGTTGACCACCACGTCGACGTCCTCGGGCGCGACGCCGGCCGCCGCCAGTCCGACCAGGTAGTCGGTGCTCCGATGGTCGAAGAGGGGCATGGACGGACGGGCCTTGTCGTTGCCGACCCCGGTGTCCACCAGGATCGTCGCGCCTTCGCTGCGCAGGACGAAGGTCTGCATCCGGGTCATCAGCAGTCCCGCCTGATGGTCCCAGTGGTCGGGAGCGAGCCAGGAGCGATTGCCGTCCCACACCTGAGGGGGGATGTCCTCGAACATGGTGCCCGGAGGGCGGGTGGGGGTCTCGAACTCCACGACACGCGTCACGTGCACGTCGCCCAGGGTGATGGAATCCATGTCGTCCTTCGTGTGGGCCGCTCTCGCGGCTCTCTCGCGGGGAGGGATTGTCAGACCGCGCTGGTCCGGTCCTGCGCCGACCCGGCGGTCTCGGAGTGCCGGTCCCGCGCGGATCCGGTGGTCTCGGAGCGCCGGTCCCGCGCCGACCCGGCGGTCTCGGAGCCGCGCCGCCCCTGCCGGGTGGCCGGGGCGCCGGCCTGGGCGAGCAGGTGCAGCGCCGCCTGTGAGGCCGAACCGGCCTCGGCGGTGGCCACGACGGCGCGCTGCCCGGGCTCCTGGGGCAGCACCAGGCTCTGCAGATTGAGCTGCATCTGGCCGACAAGGGGATGACGCATGCGGTAGGCCGCGATATCCCAGCTCCTGACCCGGTTCTCGGACCACAGACCGGCGAACTCCGTACTCTTCATCGCCAGTTCGCCGATCAGCGTGGCCAGCATCGGGTCGTCCGGATACTGGCCGACAGCGAGCCGCAGCTTCCCCACGACCGCCCTGGCCTTCTTCGGCCAGTCCACGAACAGCTCCCGGGTGTGGGCGTCCAGGAAGACCAGCCGCGCCATGTTCGGTCGCCGGTCCGGCTGATCGGGGATGTGCGCGTCCAGATGCCCGGCGAACAAGGCGTGTCCCGTACGGTTCCAGGCCAGCACGTCGCTGCGGCGTCCCAGCACGAGCGCGGGTGCGTCACCGAACGCCGCGAGCAACTGCCGGGTCGTGTCGCCCGCGTGCTCGGGCGCCAGCCTGCGGCGCTTTCCGCCGCGCCGCGTGGCGTGAGCCAGATCGTGCAGGTGGGCCTGTTCCACCTCATCCAGACCGAGGGCACGGGCAAGAGCGTCCAGCACCTCGGGCGACGCGTTGAGCGACACCCCCTGCTCCAGCCGGGTGTAGTAGGACAGGCTCACCCCCGCCAACTGGGCCAGCTCATCCCGTCGCAGCCCGGGCACGCGCCGTCGTTCTCCGAAATCGGGGAGTCCCACATCCGCCGGCCGCAACTGCGCCCGACGCATCTGCAGGAACTCACCCAACCGCAGCTTCTTGTCCATGCGGCCGAGTATGAAGGCCCCGGCGCCGCGCAGCCTGACGCTGTCAGTGCCACGCAACTGCCTGCCCCTGGCAGGGGCAGGCAGGACGATCCGGCAGCCGCCACACTCGAAGCCACGAGCCCGGCACCCGGCCCCATCACGGATGGGAGCCGACCCGCGTCATACGGCACCCACCCCGGTTCGACGACGTGGTCGTCGTCGTTTCCACGAGGCGCTCGCCTTCGCTTGTACGTGCTGTCAATCGCCGTTCAGCCAGGGCTTTTTCGAGAGAGGGATACCCATGAGACTGACGCTTTCCGCGATCGCCGTGGTCGTTGCCGCGGTGACGACGGCCGGCACGGCCCTGACCACCACCACCGCGGCCCATGCCCCCCGCCACCAGCACATCCGGGTGTCCGGCGACATCCAGCCATGCCCGGTGCACACCATCGACGCCAAGGGCCCGAGGGTGTTCCCCCACTCCGTGGACTACGACGCGCGGACGGGGAAGTTCGTGGTGGGTTCGCTGGCGCACAGCACCATCTCCACGGTCGGCCGGGACGGGACCGTGCGCACCCTCGTCGACGACAAGGACCTGGTGTCCGTCCAGGCGGTCCGCGTCGACTCCAGGCGACACCGCGTACTGGCCACCAACGTGGACTACGGACTCGCCGACCGCTCCGCACCGTCCACCAAGCTGAGTGTCGCCGGTGTCGCGAGCTACGACGCGACCACGGGGCGCCGGCACTGGTACGTCGACCTGAACAAGGTCGCAGACGACGGCAAGCAGCACCTGCTGGCCGATGTGACGGTGGCTCCGGACGGCACGGCGTACGCCGTCGACCAGTTGACCCCGACGGTGTTCCGGATCGACCGCCATGGGCGGGCCTCCGTCCTGCTGCGGAACGATCTCCTGGCCGGGACGGTGGACATTCCGGACTTCCTGACCGGTGTGGGCCAGACCGCCGTGGCATGGATGCCGGGGGACGTCCTGATCATCGCCAAGGCGGACGGCTCCCTGGTGCGGGTGCCCACCCGTCACCCCGAGCAGGCCGGTGCGGTCCGGCTTTCCGGCAAGCTCGCCGCTCTCACCGCGGGCCTTCGGGTCCTGCCGGACGGCTCGCTCGCCGCGGTCAGCAGTGGGCTGCTCAGCGGGAAGGCCGCCGTGGTGCAACGGGTGCGTCCCGTTGACCACTGGACGTCGGCCGCTGTGACCGTCACCGACACCGTCACCGACCCGGTCACCAGCGGCGTCTCGGCCGGCCCGCGAGGCTCGACGTACGCGCTCAGCGGTGGCCTGGCCGCACTGCTGATGGGCAAGCCCAACGACGGATTCACCCTGCGCCCGGTCACCGTCAAGTGACCCCGGCCCGCCCGCCGGCCCCTCACCTCACCTGAGTCTCCGCCTGCCGGAACCCTCCGCGACAGCGATGCGGCAGGCGACCGGAAACCGCCCACGATCTGTGGCACACACGAAAGGAATCACCATGTCCGCGCTCTACACCACTGAGGCCGTCTCGACCGGTGACGGCCGAAACGGGGAAGTCCGCTCCATCGACGGAGTACTCGACGAGATGCTCGCCATCCCGGAGGAGATGGGCGGCCCCGGCGGCAGCAAGACCAACCCCGAGCAGCTTTTCGCCGCCGGGTACGCCGCCTGCTTCCACAACGGACTCCGGCTGATCGCGGGCCAGCAGAAGGTGCGGCTGACCGAGTCGGCGGTCCAGTCCACGGTGAGCCTGTTCGCCCTCGACAGCGGCGGGTTCAACCTGGCCGTCACGCTGACGGCGCACCTGCCCGGCCTGGACCAGACCACGGCCGACCAACTGGTGCGGACCACGCACGAGGTGTGCCCGTACTCCAATGCCACCCGAGGCAACATCGACGTGGTTCTCCAGGCCACGGTCTGACCCGGGACGTCACGCCTGTCGCCCCAGCGGACATCGGCGGGCCCGGAGCCGGGCACGACCGGCTCCGGGTCAGCGCGCCTCGCAGCGGGGACGTTCGCCACACCGCGGCCCGCGCGATGGACTCAGAGCACCAGCGCCCGATAGCGGTCGGCGACCTCCGCCAGGACCTCCGCGCCGTCCCGGGCCCAGAGGTCCGGGTTGAAGATCTCCACCTCGATCGGGCCGGTGTAGCCCGCGGCGTCGACCTGTTCGCGGAACCAACGGAAGTCCACCGATCCGTCGCCCAGTTGGCCCCGGCCCAGGAGGACGCCCTCCGGGAGGGGCGTGATCCAGTCGGCGAGCTGGAAGGCGGCGATGCGGCCGCCCGCGCCCGCGCGGGCGATCTGGGTGGCCACGGTGTCGTCCCACCACAGGTGGTAGGTGTCCACGATCACGCCCACCCGGTCCGCCGGGAAGCGCTCGGCCAGGTCGAGGGCCTGGGCGAGGGTGGAGACCACACAGCGGTCGGCGGCGTACATGGGGTGCAGGGGCTCGATGGCCAGGCGGACGCCGTGGTCGGCGGCGTACGGGGCCAGCTCCCCCAGCGCGTCGGCGATGCGCTCGCGGGCGGCGAAGAGGTCGCGGCTGCCGGGCGGGAGGCCGCCGGAGACCAGGACGAGGGTGTCGGTGCCCAGGGTCGCGGCCTCGTCGATGGCCTTACGGTTGTCGGCCAGGGCCGTGGCGCGTGCCTCGGGGTCGATCGCGGTGAAGAAGCCGCCCCGGCACAGGCTGGTGACGGTCAGGCCCGCGTTCCGCACCAGTTCGGCGGCGGCCGCCACGCCGTACTTCTGGACCGGCTCGCGCCACAGGCCCACGTCCGTGACGCCCGCCTTGACGCAGCCCTCCGTCAGTTCGGGCAGCGACCACTGCTTGATCGTTTCCTGGTTGAGGCTCAGCCGGGACACGGCGCTCATCGGGCGACTCCGTACACGGACAGCAGGTCTTTCATCCGGGATTCGGCCAGCGCCGGGTCCGGGAACAGGCCGAGACCGTCCGCCAGTTCGTACGCCCGCGCCAGATGCGGCAGCGAGCGGGCCGACTGGAGGCCGCCGACCATCGTGAAGTGCGACTGGTGGCCCGCCAGCCAGGCCAGCAGCACCACGCCCGTCTTGTAGTAGCGGGTCGGGGTCTGGAAGAGGTGGCGGGAGAGCTCCACCGTCGGGTCCAGCAGGGCCCGGAAGGCGGTGGCGTCGCCGGTGTCCAGCCTGCGCACGGCCTCGGCCGCCAGCGGGCCCAGCGGGTCGAAGATGCCGAGCAGGGCGTGGCTGAAGCCCTGGTCGTCGCCCTCGATCAGCTCGGGGTAGTGGAAGTCGTCGCCCGTGTAGCAGCGCACCCCGTCCGGCAGTTTGCGCCGCAGGTCGATCTCTCGCTGGGCGTCCAGCAGGGAGACCTTGATGCCGTCGACCTTGTCGGGGTGGGCGGCGATGACGTCGAGGAAGGTGCGGGTGGCGGCGTCCAGGTCGGTGCTGCCCCAGTAGCCCTCCAGGGCCGGGTCGAACATCGGGCCCAGCCAGTGCAGGATCACCGGCTCGGCGGACTGGCGCAGCAGATGGCCGTAGACCTCGGAAAAGTCCTCGGGGCCCTTGGCCACCGCGCACAGGGCGCGCGAGGCCATCAGGATGGCCCGGGCGCCGGACTCCTCGCAGACGGCGAGCTGTTCCTCGTAGGCGGCCCGGACCTCGGCCACGCTGTAGGGGTAGCCGATCTCGGTGGCGGAGAGCTGGTCGGTGCCGACGCCGCAGGCGATCCGGCCGCCGACCGCCTTGGCCTCGGCCGCCGAGCGGCGGATCAGCTCGGCGGCGGCCGCCCAGTCCAGGCCCATGCCGCGCTGGGCGGTGTCCATGGCCTCGGCCACGCCCAGCCCGTGCGACCACAGATGGCGGCGGAAGGCCAGAGTGGCGTCCCAGTCGACGGCGGCCGGGCTGTCGGGGGTCACATCGGCGTACGGGTCGGCCACCACATGGGCGGCCGAGAAGACGACGCGGGAGGTGAAGGGGGCCCCGGGGGTGAGCGACAGCGGCTCGGTGCGGGGTTCGTAGGGGCGGGTCGTGCCGCCCGGCACGGGGAGGTGGAGAGTCACAGGCTCAGCTCCGGTACGTCGAGACGGCGGCCCTCGGCCGACGACTTCAGGCCCAGCTCGGCGAGCTGGACGCCGCGCGCACCGGCCAGCAGGTCCCAGCGCCAGGGCTCGTCGAGCGCGACATGGCGCAGGAAGAGCTCCCACTGCGCCTTGAAGCCGTTGTCGAACTCCTCGTTGTCCGGCACCTCCTGCCACTGCTCGCGGAAGGACTCGGTGGCGGGCAGGTCGGGGTTCCAGACCGGCTTGGGGGTGGCCGAGCGGTGCTGGGCGCGGCAGTTGCGCAGCCCCGCGACGGCCGAGCCCTCGGTGCCGTCGACCTGGAACTCGACCAGCTCGTCGCGGTTCACCCGAACCGCCCAGGAGGAGTTGATCTGGGCGATGGCGCCGCCCTCGAGCTGGAAGACGCCGTAGGCCGCGTCGTCGGCGGTGGCCTCGTACGGCTTGCCCTGCTCGTCCCAGCGGGTCGGGATGTGGGTGGTGGCCTGCGCCTGGACGGTGCGCACGGCGCCGAACAGCTCGTGGAGCACGTACTCCCAGTGCGGGAACATGTCGACAACGATGCCGCCGCCGTCCTCGGACCGGTAGTTCCAGGAGGGCCGCTGGGCGCTCTGCCAGTCGCCCTCGAAGACCCAGTAGCCGAACTCCCCGCGCACCGAAAGGATTCTGCCGAAGAAGCCGCCGTCGATGAGGCGCTTGAGCTTCAGCAGCCCCGGCAGGAAGATCTTGTCCTGGACGACCCCGTGCTTGACGCCCGCCGCCTCGGCGAGCCGGGCCAGCTCCAGGGCGCCCGCCAGACCGGTGGCGGTCGGCTTCTCGGTGTAGATGTGCTTGCCGGCCGCGACGGCCTTCTTGATGGCCTCCTCGCGGGCGGCGGTGACCTGGGCGTCGAAGTAGATGTCGACGCGGTCGTCCGCGAGCACGGCGTCCAGGTCGGTCGAGACATCCGCGACCGGGTCGAGGCCATGGCGCTCGGCCATCTCCTTGAGCACGTGCTCCCGGCGGCCGACGAGCAGCGGCTCGGGCCACAGCACGGTGCCGTCGCCGAGGTCCAGGCCGCCCTGTTCGCGAAGGGCGAGGAGAGAGCGGACGAGGTGCTGGCGGTAGCCCATCCGGCCGGTCACACCGTTCATGGCGATCCGCACTGTCTTGCGTGTCACCTGGTCTCCTTCGAGAGATGCCCCCGCCTTCAGGCGGAGGAGGAATCGAACCCCTGCAGATCGGGGCAAGGAAGGGGAATTCGCCTCCAGGGGCGAAATCCCACCCATACGATCGGGTAAGGTATGTGTCGTGCGTTGCGAGAACCAAGCACGCACAACGTGCTGAGCGAGAACCAAGCCAGCGCAACCCAACGCTTTCGGGCAGCCGGGCAGGTTCCGTCCCGGCTGGCGCTGAGGGAGTAAGACCTTTCAGGTCGCTGACTTGCGGGGCTTCCTGAGCCAGGAATCCCCCTGCTTCAGCTGGGGGGAGGGTTCAAGTGGGTTCTTCTCCTCACGTGACAGTAAGCGCTTTCTAATGCTCAACGCTAGCTGCCCCGCCCCACCCCTGTACAGACCGAACACAGGGGCGGGAAGGGGCCGGTCAGCGCTTCAGCGCAGCGTCAGCCGATAGCGCAGGGGCGAACGCCCGGTGATCAGGACCCGCTGTCCCGCCGGGGTCAGATCGCCGCCCATCCAGCTATAGCGCTCGCCGGAGTCCACGACGGCGGGCTGGCGCGGGCCGCTGCCGTTGCCGGGCCCAAAGGTGATCACGTCATCGCCCGCCGTATATGTCCCGTACCCCTTGACCAGCGCATACGTGTCCTTCTGGCCGGGCACGGGGTCGGCCCCGGTCAGCTTTCCGCCGCTGCGGAAGCACAGTTCGAGGGCGAACGGGACCTCGGACTCGCCGATGTGGAGGTCCAGGTTCCAGCCGCCGTCGGCCTCCGCGATCCGTATCTCGGTGCGCAGGGTGCGCCACTCCTTGGGGCGGTGTGGAAAGTCCATCGCGGACCAGAACCGGCCGTCGTCGGTCAGCGGATACCGCCCGTCGGGGCGGCGGTGCTGGGGCGGCAGCGGCAGATGGTATCCGGCCCGCACCTCGGCCCACAGCCGCCAGCCGTCCGCCGTGGCTTCCACGTCCTCGGCCCGGAAGTGGCCGAGCGAGAAGAACTGCGGGGACAGCCGGAGCGAGTCCAGGATGGCCGCGCCCTTGCGCCATTTGAAGAACGTCGGGTTGGTGGACAGACCCGAGGAGATCGCGTGCACGTCGGGGAAGTCGGTGCCGCCGAAGATCGTGGTCCGCGTCCTCCCCTTCGCGATCCGCACCAGCCCGCAGTCCCGGTCGTGGAAGGTGAACTCCCCGGGCACCCCGGTGGCCTTGGGCAGCGGCGCGGCCAGCTCCGGATGGTCCAGCACCTCGGCCAGGAAGTCCCCCAGCGGGGTCTCGTCGAAGGTCTGGTCCGCCCCGCGCCGCTGGATGGTGGCGGCGACGGCCGCGAACCGCCCGTCCCGCTCCCGCAGCGCCAGCGCCCGGAACTGCAGCCAGTACTCGGACAGATGCTTGAGGGACTTCTGGTCCTGGCGGCGCGAATGCACCGTCTCCACCTCGCCGCCCGGCTCCAGGAGGTGCAGGGTGGCTTCCAGATTGCGGCGCACGGGGTCGTACAGCCGCGGGCGCTCGGTGAGCCGGGCCAGGGTCAGCAGCGAGGGGTTGGTGACGATGGGCGCGTAGGTGGCGCTGCGCTCGCTGTACTGGCCGCTGTCGTACTGGTCGATGCCCTCGGCCAGCCAGGCGTCGATACGGCGGGCGTAGCGGGCGTCGGGCCAGAAGGAGTTGATCCTGGCCAGCGCGGCGCACACCTTCCAGCGGTGGTTGGGGGTGTGCACCCCGCCGGTGGACAGGCCCTTGCCCGCCTTGAGCAGAATCGTCTTCAAGGTGGCGCGGATCGCGCGGGTGCCGCTGTGGCCGTCCGCGTCCAGCAGGCCGTACACCAGGCCCAGATCGACGATCGAGAAGGCGGTGTCCGGGGGCGAGTGGACCGCACCCTGGTCGTACAGGCCGTCGTCGAACTGGGCGGCGGCCAGGGCGTCCACGAGCCGGGTCATCGGCGCGATCAGCGCGCCGTCGTGGTGGTGGGCGGCGTCGCCCCACACATGCACGGAGGTGAGCAGCCGCAGGCTCCGGGCGGCGGGGCGGGCCTGGCCGAGGTTGTTGAGCTGGTCGAGGACCGCGTCGAGCCCGTCCACGACCTCGGCCACCCGGGCGTCGGCCGCCTCGGTGAGCAGGGCCAGGAACGGCTTGTCGACCCGGCCCGCGGCGGAGGCCCGGCCCTCGGCCGAGGCGGCACCCGGAGCGCCGACGGACAGCAGCCCGCCCGCGACGGCGGTCCCGGCGAGAAAGTGACGGCGGGGCAGGGGCGTCATCGGTGGTGCTCCGTGGCTCTCAAAGGTGGTGCTCCGTGGCTCTGGCGGCGATCGCGAGGGGGCCGGGGACGAGGAAGAGCAGCGGCGGATAGGCCCAGGCGCAGACGGCGGCGGTGGCGACGGCCAGCAGCAGCACGCCGCTCGCCCGGGGCCCGCGCACGCTGTCGTACGCCGCCGAGCGCAGCGCGGTACGCCAGCTCGTCGCCGACTCGGGGCGGGCGCAGGCCCGCAGATAGACGACGGCGAGCAGTCCGGCCACGGCGAGCAGCGCGGGCCGGAAGAGCACCGCGCCCGGCAGCCCCGCGCCCGCCGCGAGCGCGTTGAACAGCAGCAGGGCGCCGCCGGCCAGCAGCCCCGCCCCGGCCAGCAGATCGCCGGTGCGCAGCCGCCTCCGCAGCGCGCGGAGATAGCCGCCCGCCGTGGTGGGCGCGTCCTGGCGCACCCGCCGGTCCAGGACGGCGCAGGCCGTGGACATGGCGGCCGGGGCGGTGATCAGCGGCAGCGAGGCGGCGGCCGTGGCCAGGCCCACCGCCAGGACGTCGGCGAAGAGCGCGAAGCGCGGGCCGAACAGCTCGCCGGGTTCACGTCTGGTGGCGGTGTCCATGGCCGGTCACCCCTTCAGTCCGGAGCTGGCCATGCCCTCGACCAGGAATCGCTGGAACGCGAGGAAGAAGAGCACGATGGGCAGCAGGGCGAACACGGACATCGCGAACATCGGGCCGAAGGCCGACTGGCTGGAGGCGTCCACGAAGGACCGCAGGGCCAGGGTCAGGGTGAACTTCTCCGGCTCGAAGAGATAGATGAGCTGGGTGAAGAAGTCGTTCCAGGTCCAGATGAAGGTGAAGATCGCGGTGGTGATCAGGGCGGGCCGGGTCAGCGGCAGGATGACGCTGAAGAACGAGCGGAAGGGCCCGCAGCCGTCGATCCGCGCAGCCTCCTCCAGCTCACGCGGCAGTCCGCGCATGAACTGCACGATGAGGAAGACGAAGAAGGCGTCGGTGGCCAGGAACTTCGGCAGGATCATCGGCCAGTAGGTGTTCACCATGCCGAGCTGGTTGAAGATGATGTACTGCGGAATGAGGATGGCGTGGTGCGGCAGCATGATCGTCGCGATCATGAACGCGAAGAGCGGACCGCGCATCCTGAACCGCAGCCGCGCGAAGGCGTACGCGGCGAGCGAGCAGCTTATGACGTTGCCGAGCACCGCGCCGCACGCGATGAGCAGCGAGTTCCACAGCAGCCGTCCGACGCTGACCTCGTTCACCCCGTCCAGGGCGGTGGAGTAGTTGCTCCATTCGAAGTGGCTGGGCAGCAGCTTGAGGCTGGCGATGACCTCGTCGGCGGGCTTGAACGAGGTCGCCAGCAGCCAGGCCAGCGGATAGAGCATCACCAGCAGCACGGCGATCAGGCAGGCGTGCAGCGCGATCCGGCCGGCGGGCCGCCGCCGCGCCGCCGGGGCGGCCGGGGCGGTGGAGATCGGGGCGGTGGTCATCGGGCCCCCTCGTTGTTGTCGTTGGCGTAGAAGACCCAGGCCCGGGAGGTGCGGAAGAGGACCGCGGTGACGACCCCGATGGCCAGCAGCAGCGCCCAGGCCATGGCGGAGGCGTAGCCCATATGGGAGGCGGTGAAGCCGCGGTCGTAGAGGTAGAGCGTGTAGACCAGCGTGGAGTCGGCGGGTCCGCCCTTGCCCGCGCTGACCGCGAAGGCGGGGGTGAAGACCTGGAACGCCTGGATCATCTGGAGCACCAGGTTGAAGAAGAGCACCGGGGAGAGCATCGGGATGGTGATGGAGCGGAACTGCCGCCACCAGGAGGCCCCGTCGACCGCCGCCGCCTCGTACAGCTCGACGGGTATCTGCTGGAGCCCGGCCAGGAAGATCACCATGGGGGCGCCGAACTGCCAGATGGTCAGCAGCGCGACCGACAGGATGGCCCAGCCCGGCTTGTTGATCCAGCCGCCGATGTCGATGCCCATGCCGGAGAGCAGGTTGTCCACCGAGCCGCCGTCGTTGAAGATCGCCCGCCAGACCAGGGCGATGGACATCGACGCACCGAGCAGCGAGGGCGCGTAGAACGCCGAGCGGTAGAAGCCCTTGCCGCGCTTGACCGACTTCAGCGCGATGGCGACGGCGAGCGCCATGGCGAGCTGCAGCGGCACCGCGATCACGACATACGTCAGGGTCGTGATGACCGACCGCCAGTAGCGGGGGTCCTCGGTGAACATCTGCGTGTAGTTGCGGAAGCCGATCCACTGGGGCGCGTCGAACATGTCGTAGTCGGTGAACGACAGATACAGGGACACGGCCATGGGCAGCAGCGTCAGCACGGCGGCGCCGAGCACCCATGGGGACAGGAACACCCAGGCGGCCCCCTGCCGCTCGCGCTTCGGCGCCCGCCTGCCGCCGGTGGCGGGGGGCGCGGCGTCCTGGGGGCGGGTCGCGGTCGCGGTCATTGCCTCAGCTCCGCCTTCGCCTCGGTGATGTAGTTCTTTGCCGCCTCGCGCGGCGACAGGCGCTCGTAACTGACCTGGTCGTAGTCGCGCGAGAAGGTGCCCTGCAGTGAGGTGTCACCCTTGGGCGGCGCGGGCGGCGGGTCCTTCAGCTTGCCCTCGAACTGCTTCTGGTAGGTGGAGATGACCTGGTCGAAGCCCTCCAGCTTGGGCAGGACGCCCTGCCGGATGGCGTCGTTGGCCGGGATGCCGCGGGAGGCGCCGAGGATGGCGCCCGCCTCCTTGTCGTTGAGCAGGAAGTCGATGAACTGGGCCGCCTGCTTGGGGTGTCCGGTCTTGGCCGAGGCGCCGAAGAACATCGACGGTTTGAAGTACTGCCCGGGGGTGCCGTCCTCGCCGACCGGGAACGGTGCCAGCTTCAGCCCCTCGCCGACGATGGCCGAATAGCCGCTGACGGGGGCGTCCCAGTTGAAGTCGGCGACGGACTTCAGCCGGCCCAGCGGAGTGTTCTCCACCGTGCCGTCCATCTGGGTGGTCTGCTCGGCGGACGAGACCGCGCCCTCCTTACGGAGCTTCGTGCACCACTCCCAGTAACGCGTCAGATCGTCGGCGGTGAAGCCGAGCTTCTCGTCCTTGGCGTAGAGGGACTTGCCCCGGCTGCGCAGCCAGATCTCGAAGACGTCCTCGCTCTGGCCCGGGTCGGTGGAGCCGACCCGCCCCTGTGTCGCCGGGGACGCCGCCAGCTTGCGCATCGCATCGGCCCAGTCGTCCCAGGTCCAGGTCAGGGTGGGTGCGGGGACGCCCGCCTTGCGCCACAGCGTGGCGTCGTACGCCATCGTCTCGGTGCCGCGGGCCACCGGGAGCGCGTACTGCTCGCCGTCCACCACTCCGGTGGCCAGCAGCCCCTTGTCGATCTCCGAGGTGCGCAGCTCGGGGTGTTTGCCGAGGTTCAGCAGGATGCCGGAGGTGGCGTACTGGTTGATCTGCCGGTAGTCGAGCTGCATCACATCGGGGGCGTCGCCGCCCGCCGCCTGCGTGGCCAGCTTCGCCTTGTAGGTGTCGAAGCCCGCGAAGGACGTGCTGATGTCGATGTCGGGGTGGCGCTCCTCGAAGAGCCCCACGGCCTCTTCGGTGCGGGCGGCCCGGTCGGGGTTTCCCCACCAGGTGAACCGCAGGCTGACCTTGCCGCCCGAGCCGCCGCCGCCATCGCCGCCGCAGCCCGTGAGGGTCCCCCCGAGCGTGAGCACGAGAGCCAGGGCGCAGGACGCCTTTGTCCTGTTTCTGCGCATACCGGAGCCGACCTCCCTCCTGAATTGTCCGCCCAGCGTATGAGCGTGCGTGGTGGTGTGCTACGGCTGCTATTCGCCGTAGTACGGGAGCGTGACACCGGGCAGTTCGTACTCGTCCCGGCGGCCGCACATGCCGTAGCCGCCCCGGCGGCTGGGCCCGGTCGCGGTGACCCGCGCCTCGGCCAGATGCGAGGGGTCGCCCGCGGCGAGCGCGGTGAGCTGCTCTCCGGTGCGCCGCGCGGCGGCGAGCGCCCCGTCCCGCCAGCGCGGCTCCCACTCCTTCACCTTGGGCGCGGCGATCCGCACCGCCGCCTCGTGGAAGGCGCGCAGCGGTCCGTCGTCGCCCTTCTCGGCGGCGGCCCGCAGCGTCAGATAGCCCTCGATCGCCAGGTCCCGGCGGCGCCGGGCGGCCGCGTCGGCCTCCGGCCCCTCCTTGGCGGGCAGCGCGGCGGCCGCCGCGTACCGCTCGGGGTCGGCCAGCACCTCGGGCGGGAAGGTGAAGACGGCGTCCCCGGCCTCCGGCAGCCCGCTGTTCTGCATCAGCACGGTCACCTTGAGGCCGCCGCCCTGCACCATCCGGTGCACCGTGCCGGGGGTGAACCACACCACCGCGCCCGGCTCCAGCGGGGTCTCGGTGAAGCCGTCCCCGACGGTCAGGGTCTGCACGGCGCCGCGTCCCGCGGTGACCACATACGCCTCGGTGCAGGCCAGATGGAGATGGGGGCTGCCGCCGCACACCCCGTCGGCCGCCTCCCACTCGTACGCGCTGATGTGGGACATCCCCACACCGCCCGGCAGCGGGGCGAACATCTCGCTCATGCGGCTCACCACCCGTGGTTCTCGAGGTAGCCCTCGGCGCGCGCCCGGTCCCAGGCGCCGTCCGCGACCACCACCCGGTAGCGGTAGCCGAAGGACTCCCCCGGCGGAAGCTCGAACTCCTCGAAGAACGCCCAGGAGGGGGCGACCGAGGGGATCGGCTCGGAGCGTACGAACCAGTGGGAGGCGTGGATCGCGTCGGTGTGGTCGAGGTTTTCCGGCGCGTGTGCGAACAGCAGCGTGGAGTGCCCGTCGACGCCGTCGTGCTCACCGGTGAACGCGACCCAGGGGGCCTCGGCGGCCGGGGTGCCCATCAGGTCCGAGGCGCCCTTCTCGCCCTCGCCGCCGCGCCCGTCCGGGCCGATCACGTCGCCGCCGGTGAAGTCGCGCGGGCCGCGCCAGTTGAGCCCGGTGTACCCGGCCATCTCCCGGCCGGCGGTGGTCGGGGAGCCGAAGTGCAGGGCCTCGCCGCGGATGTTGGTGAGGCGGATGGACCAGTCCAGGGCCCAGGTGCCCTCCTCCGGTTCCACCGAGTGGAGTTCGATGGTGCGCACCTCGCGCGCCCACTCCTGGCCGCCGCTGTGTTGTACAGAAGGATTGGCGACCCACGTGAGCGTCTCCACGAAGCGCAGCCGGTCGTCGGCGACCGCGAACTCCTCGAAGCCGTCGTGGCGCATCGAGCCGACGCGCTCCTCGACGTGCTGGTAGCCCTGCTCGGGGCCGAGGTAGGAGTTGCCGCCCCAGAAGTTCTGGCCGGACAGATGGCTGGAGGTCATCTGCAGGCCCTTGTGCCAGCGGTGGTCGCTGGGCCGGTAGCCGGAGACCGGGTTTCCGGCGAGGGTGCGCAGCGGGTGGGCGTAGGGCTTACGGGCCTCGAAGGCTTCCGGGTCGGGCCGGTAGACGTAGGCCATCAGCTCGACGCCGCCGGAGGCGACCGAGATCCGCTCGCCGTGGGTGTGGGTGACGGTGATGCGCTGGGTCATGGCGGCCTCAGCTCTCCTTGGTGGTGGCGGTCGCTGCCTTCGGCGCCCATGCGGGGTGGTCGCCGTGCATGGCGTCGTAGTACGGGTCCCCGGGCACGATCTCGCCCGCGCGCACGGGCTGTCCGGTGAAGGCCGCCTTGTAGAGCGCGGCGATGAACTCGAGGGTGCGGCGGGCGTCCTGGCCGCTGCCCGGGGGCCGTACGCCGTCGCGCATCGCGTCCAGCAGCCCGGTCAGTTGGGCCCCGTGCGAGCTGGGCAGATCGGCGGCCGGGGTGCGCCAGCGCTGCTGCCGGGCGGGTTCGTCGCGGACGTGCGGGGCGGGGGTGTAGACCCAGTCGTCGTTGCGGTGGCCGTAGAGATGGGTCAGCTCGACGGTGGCGTCCGCGCAGTCGATACGGATCCGGCTGACCTCGTCCGGGGAGAGCACGCTGTTGACGACGGTGGCCATGGCGCCGCATCCGAACCGCACCAGCGCGGTGGACACGTCCTCGCTCTCCACCGCGTGGATCAGCCGTCCGGCCATGCCGCGGATCTCGGTCCAGTCGCCAAGGAGATGGAGCAGCAGATCCATCTGGTGGATGCCGTGGCCCATCGAGGGGCCGCCGCCCTCGGTCTCCCAGCGGCCGCGCCACGGCACCGCGTAATAGGCGGTGTCGCGGTGCCAGGTGGTCTGGCAGTGGGCCACCAGCGGCTGCCCCAGGGCGCCCTCGGCCAGCAGCTCGCGGGCGTGGACGGCGCCCGAGCCGTAGCGGTGCTGGAAGACCACCGAGGCGTACGGGCCGCCCGCCTCCCGCTCGGCCGCGGCTATCTCGTCGTACTCGGCGAGCGTGAGGCACAGCGGCTTCTCGCACAGCACCCAGGCGCCGGCCTTCAGCGCGGCCACCGTCTGTTCGCGGTGCAGGGAGGGCGGGGTGCCGATGAGGACCAGGTCGGGGCGCTCGGCCTCCAGCATGGCCGCCACATCGGTATAGCCGGTGACGGCGAAGGTGCCGCCCTCGGCCGCGGTGGCGCGGAAGGCGTCGAGCCGGTCGGCGGCCACGTCGACGGCTGCGACGAGGTCCACGCGGTCGGCGTGATCACGTAGTGCGGTGAGATGGCTGCCGGTGACGATGGCTCCGGTGCCGACGACTGCGGCACGGATACGGGCGGTGGCTGCTGCGGCCATGGGCTGAGGCTCCTCGCCGGGGGTAAGCGCTTGCTGGGGAGGACCCTAGGCATGGTCCGGATGACAGGACAAGACCCTGGACGGCAGAATCGCGCCGCTCATGGAGTGAGAGCATGGGGGCGCCGACAAGTGCGCACGGCGTCCCAGAAGGTGACCATCGGGTGACCATCCAACGGAGGAAACATGGCAGTGACCCTGGCCGATGTGGCGGCACGGGCTCGGGTCTCGGCGGCCACCGTGTCGCGCGTCCTGAGCGGCAACTACCCCGTCGCCGAGTCGACCCGGACGCGAGTGCTGCGCGCCGTCGATGAGCTGGAGTACGTGGTCAACGGACCGGCCAGCGCCCTCGCCGCCGCCACCTCCGATCTGGTCGGGGTGCTCGTCAACGACATCGCGGACCCCTTCTTCGGCATCATGGCGGGCGCCGTACAGGCCGAGATGGGCGCGCCGACGGGCGAACCGGGCCGCGGCGCCGAGAAGCTCGCGGTCATCTGCAACACCGGTGGTTCGCCCGAGCGCGAGCTGAACTACCTCACCCTGCTGCAGCGGCAGCGCGCCGCCGCCGTCGTGCTCACCGGCGGCGCGGTCGAGCACCCCGACCACGCCGCCGCCGTGGCCACCAAGGCGTCCCGGCTGGCCGCGTCCGGCACCCGGGTGGTGCTGTGCGGCCGCCCGCCGATCGCGGACGCGACCACCCTCACCTTCGACAACCGCGGCGGCGCCCGCCGCCTCACCGAACATCTGCTGACCCTCGGCCACCGCCGGATCGGCTATGTGGCGGGCCCCGCCGAGCGCACCACGACCCGCCACCGGCTGGAGGGCCACCGGGCGGCGCTCGGCGCCGCCGAAGTGAACAGTTTCGACGCCGACCTGGAGCGGCTGACCGTGCACGGCCTGTACGACCGCGCCTCCGGCTACGACGCGACCCTCGAACTCCTGCGCCGCGACCGGGGGTTGACGGCCATAGTCGCCGCCAACGACACCATCGCGCTCGGCGTCTGCGCGGCCCTGCGCGACCAGGGCCTGCGGATCCCCGAGGACGTCTCGGTCGCGGGCTTCGACGACCTTCCGTTCAGCGCGGACGCGGTCCCGGCCCTCACCACGATGCGGCTGCCCCTGCACGAGGCGGGCGCCCGGGCCGGGCGCCTGGCCCTGGGCCGCGAGCCGCAGCCGCCGGGCGGGGTGGCGATGGTCCGCGCCGAACTGATGGCCCGCGCCTCCACGGCGCCGCCGCGAGGTTAGACCCCAGTCCCCGCACCCACCGGGCGGCTGAGCCCTGTTCGTGTCCACCGACTCCGGCCGACTCGCGGAGATCTCTTCGCCCGACGCGGTGCCCCGGTTTCCGGCCCGGGTTCCGGAACCGGGGCACGGACGTTCACCCGCGCAGCGTCGCGACCGGGCTGTTGTACGCCTGTGCCGTCAGCACCGGGTGCCGGGGCGAGCCGGCCGCGGACGGCCAGGACAGCTCGACCGTGCGGGATTCGCCGGGGAGCAGCCACAGGTAGTTGTCGCTGTAGAGCGTGGGGAGCACCCGGGGCCCGTCGGGCCGCTCCAGCAGGGACAGGCGGACCATGGCGGCCACGGAGGAGCCCCGGTTGCGGATCCTCGCCGTCAGGCCGTGGCGGTCCGCGGCGCGGGTCACCTCGGTGACCTCGCCGGTCAGCTTCACCTGCTTCGCCTGGTTGAGCTGCCGCAGTGCCGCGGGATCGCGGTAGCGCCAGTAGGTGTTCCGCGAAAGCTGCCCGCCCTTCGCGTCCTTCAGGGTGAGGCGCAGCAGGTGCAGGGGCGGAAGGTCGTCCGACCAGGGTGCGGTGAACGCCTTCGTGGTGGTCGACCGTGCGACGTTCACACGGGTCGCCGCGGGCTTGCCGAGCAGACGGCCGGACAGGTCGTACAGCTCGGCCGTGACGGTCGCGCCGTGCACATCGGTCGCGGTGTGGTTCACCGCGATGACCTGCCAGTGCGCCGGGTCGGCCTGCACGTGCAGCGGCTCGCAGGCCGAACGGGCGCCGAAGTAGGTGCCGTTGACGTCGAAGTCGTAGTCGTACGTCTGCCAGACCGTGCTGTGCCAGGCCGGGTGGGACATCCACAGCATCAGCCCGGAGGCGTTGTCCCACAGGTTGGCGTTCCACGCCTCGAACATGGCGCGGGCGTTCTCGTAGTTGACGAACTGCGCCTTGCGGGCGAAGTCGTCCAGATCGCCCGCCTCGCCGAGGCGCGCCTCGATGGCGGCCTTGTACACCTGGGGCGCCTGGTTGCCGCGCTCGCTCCAGTCGTGGTGGTACCAGGCGCCCTTGATCGGCCACTCCGGCTCGTCACCCGTCATGGCGCGGAGGCTCGCCGCGGTGGAGACGACGGGCATGCCGATCTCGGTGTGGAAGCCGAAGTCCCTGCTGCCGTACGTCATGGGGTCGAAGTACTTCTCCGGTTCGACCCAGCCGTAGGGGCCACCGCCCGTGATGATGCCGCCGGCCGAGTTGTTCTGGTAGAGCAGGCCGGGCACCTGCTGCTCCACCGCCTCGCGCATCCCCTTGTCGATGGCGGCGGGCGGGTTGCCCTCGTTGGCGCCGCACCAGATCACGACGGACGGGTGGAGGCGGTAGCGCAGCACCGTGTCGCGGGCGAGCGAGATGAACGCCTCGTGGTCCGGCGGGTCCATGCCCCAGGCGTTGGGGAAGTCGTTCCAGACCAGGATGCCGTGCTGGTCGCAGGCGGCGAAGAACTCCTCCCGGTCGCTGCTGCCCACCCAGTTGCGGATCATGGTGAAGTTCATGTCGCGGTGCATGCGCACCGCCGCGTCCATGCGGTCGGCGGGCATGCGGCGCAGCAGTTCGTCCCAGCCCCAGTTGCCGCCGCGGGCCAGCACGCGCACCCCGTTGACGCTGATCTTCAGCGGGTCCGGGGTGTTGGACACGGTTTTGACGTCGGTCCACTGCTCACCGTCGTCGGACACCTGGATCACATAGGTCTTGGGGTACGCCGACTCCCAGAGGATCGCCACCCGGTCGAACTTCTGCGCGGATCCCAGGTCCACCTGGACCCACTGGTGGTCCTCGTACTGCGACGACCAGCGGGTGCCCGCGTCGCCGTCGGTGGCGTTCGAGGCGGGGTGATCGGATTCCTGCGTCGACGCCGTCACCGTCTTGCGCAGGGCGAGGTCGGTCCCGGGCTCGGCCCGGTCGATGACTCCGAGGGACCACAGCGAGTTGCCATAGCTGGTGTTGCGCAGACCGCAGCTTATCCGGACATAGCGGGCGGCCCGCTGGTCGAAGTCCTCGACCTGGAGGCTGGCGTTGCCGTTGTTGAACGGCAGCGGCACGGCCCCGTTGTCCACCGACTTCACATCGGTCCACTCGGCGTCGTCCGTGGAGACCTGCACGACGAAGGTCTTGGCGTACGCCTGCTCCCAGGTGAGGTCGACCTGGTCGACGGAGCGCGCCGAGCCCAGGTCGACACGGATCCACTGGTCGTCCTCGAACGCCGAGGACCAGCGGGTGCCCGGATCGCCGTCGGTCGCGTTGCCCGGACCGTGGTCGTCGCCGTCCGTGCTCGACGACTCGGCGGGCGCGTGCAGGGCGAGGTCGAGGGCCGGCCGGGTGCTGTCCCGCACGGCCAGGGTCCACAGCGAGCTGCCCCAGGAGGTCGCCCGCGTCCCGCACTTGATCCGGACGTACCGCGCCTGCTGCCGGTCGAAGGTGACCGTCTGGGTGTACGAGTCGCCGGACGCCGCGAACGGCAACGGCACCTTGTACTCGTAGCCGAACTGGCGGATGCCGAAGCGGGTGGTGCGCCGGTCGCTCTCCTGCCCTTCGACGGAGGCGGTGAGGGTGAGGTCGTGCAGGTTGGGCTCGCCGAGACCGTTCGGCCACCACAGCTTGGGGTTGCGCAGCCGCAGCCGCCCGAAGGCGTCGGGCGCGAAGACGACGTCGACGCTCTTGCCGGCCGGCACGGTGACGGCCTTGGACACCCGGACGCCGCCGAAGGACGCGGTGACCGTCGTACGGCGGTCGGCGGAGTCGGCGTTGCGGACCGGGACGACGATCGTCAGCTCGGCGACCGAGACGTCCGGCAGCTCCGGCAGCACGGTGTCCACGCGCGCGTCGCCGATGACGACGTGCCCGGTCGACCGCAGCCGGACGTGGTTCCAGATGCCGGCCGCGCGGTCACGCACCGCGGGCATCCAGTCCCAGCCCGACGAGGCCAGGTACGTCGCGGAGTTGAGGTTCATCGACGACGCGCCGGCGTCCACCCACGACTCGCCCTTCGGACCCTTGTCCCCCGGGCTGCCGGGCACCGGCATCGGGGTGATCCGCACGGCGAGCGCGTTCTCGCCGTCCCCCGTGAGCTGCCGCGTGACGTCGAACGCGGCGCGGGCGAACGGGTACGTCAGGTCGCCGACCCGCTCGCCGTTCAGCCACACGTCGGCCTTGTGGTTGACGCCGTCGAACTCCAGCCACACACGCCGGCCGGCGCCGGTGCGCAGAGCGCGGGGCAGCGCGAAGTCCCGCTTGTACCACCAGGAGTGGCGCGACAGGGCCTCCGGAACGCGGAGGTTGTTCAGGCCCGCCACCGGGTCGGGCAGCTTGCCCTGCTCCACGAGCGAACCGAGCACCGTGCCGGGGACGATCGCCGGCAGCCAGGCGCTGGTGTCCACGGACGCCTTCGACAGCCGGGCGCCGTCGCCGTCGGCCCAGTCGTCCATGGTGAGCCGCCAGCCCGACTCCACGGGCACGGTGCCGTCGTCGGCGACCGCGAGCGGGGGCGCCTCGCCCTTGTGGGTGCCCCAGTCGGTCCAGCCGGTGGCCGAGGGGCGGTGGCCCCGGGCAGTGCCGTACACCTCGAAGCCGTTGAGGCCGAGCGGCAGCGGGCTGGAGCGCTTCTGGGAGGTCAGGCGTACGTGGCGGGCCCGCACCGGCCGGGCGAGCCGGATGTCCACGACGCCACCGGTGCCCGCGGTGCTGCGGTACGCGGTGGTCCAGGACTCGTTGTCCAAGGACGTCTCCACGACGAAGACCAGCGCGTAGCTCGACTGGATCTCCTTGCCGGTGGTGCCGCTGTGCACATTGCCCGAGGTGGGCGGCGTGTAGACCGGATCCGAGGAATCCGCCTCGAAGGTCAGACGGATGTGGGTGACCTCGCAGGCCGACTGGAGGTCGACGGCCACCCACTGCGGGTCACCGCCTTCGGCGCGCCATCCGCTGCCCCTGACGCCCGGGGAGGACAGCCGGTCGACCACGAAGGTGCCGGGCGTGGCCGCGTAGGCCGTCGAGGAGGCCGAGACGGGGCGGTACAGGGACAGTCGGCCGGAGCTGGAGGGTTCGGCCGATGCGCCGGTGGGGGCTGCGGCAGCAGCAGGCGGCACGGGGAGCACGGATCCGAGGCCGAGCGAGGCCAGCAGGGTGGTCCCCGTGGCGACGACGGTCCGTCGCGACGGAAGGCGTGACGAACCCGACTGTTCTGTCATGTATGTGACGTCCCATCAGAAAAGCGCAAGCCGAACCGGCTCCGCACGCCCTCGCACCGAGCCAGGATGACAACGTTGCCATAGGCTGTGTCGCCCAGCGATCCCTGTCAACCCCCGCGACATGAATGGGCGG
The DNA here is from genome assembly GCF_000147815.2 of Streptomyces violaceusniger Tu 4113. Lineage (NCBI taxonomy): Bacteria > Bacillati > Actinomycetota > Actinomycetes > Kitasatosporales > Streptomycetaceae > Streptomyces > Streptomyces violaceusniger. The sequence goes on from NC_015957.1 coordinate 9,296,497, forward strand.
TTCCGGTGCCTGGACGGGCGGGGCCGGCGCAGAGTGCGACGACGCCCACCAGCAGCGCCTCGCCCGCACCGAGGACCACACCGGCGCGGGCGGGACGAAAGGCGTACCGGACGGCTCTACGCGGTATCGGCGGCCTTCTCGCAGAGCGGTCGGCACACCCACAGCTCGACCACCTCGGTGGTGCCGCCGCAGGTCCACCCGACCGTGCCGAGCAACTGGTCGGCGAACAGCCGCCGCTCGCACAGGGCGCAGTGCCAGCCTTGCAGTTGCGGCCCGGTCAGGGTGTCGGCGTCCGGCAGCTCGACGCCGGGCAGGAGCGAGGGCTGGGGGCAGGTCGTCATCCGCGCTGCCCTTCGTGCTTCGCGACGGCCGCCGAGGTGAGCCCGCGTGAGCGCGAGTGCTTCGAGTGGAGCGGCGCGTGCGTGGGGCAGGCATACGTGGTCTTGCCGACGGCGCTGCCGTTGCCGCTGCCGCTGCCGCCGTTCTCCACCTCGATCGGGATCGGTTCGTCGGTGGGCAGCCCGCAGTGGTGGCAGAGTTGGCGGCCCTCCGGGGCGCGGCCGTATTCGACGCGGTCGGCCTCGGCCAGCGCCCCCCACAGCTTCCAGGCGTCGGTCAAGTAGTGGTCGACCGAGAGCGGAACGCGCCAGTGGGTGCCGGGCGGCGTGGTCCAGGAGCTGGGCGGCACGCCGAGGTACGTGCACTCGTCCGCCAGCTCGGTCAGGACACGGACCTGCCGCAGCTGCCAGCTCGCGGCGGAGCCCACCTCGACGAGCCAGTACAGGGTGCCGTGCTTGTCCTGGATGACGGCGCCGTTCTCGTCTCCGAGGAGCTGCAGGGCGCGCTCTCCGACGAGGGGCGCGGCGCGTACGGCATCCCACCACTTGCCTGCGGGTAACGCCTGGACATCCGTGGCAGGCGGCGGTGTCCACGCTAAGGCTCTGGTCGTCACGTCGGGCTCCCCTGCTGATCTGCGAGGGGCGGCGCCGAACAAGTTCCTGGCGGGAGCAAGGGCCGACGCCGCCTCGTTAAGGATCACGCTAAGTGTGCGTGCGATTACGCCCCAGTGACGAAGCGCATCAGACGCTGACCCGATGACGGAGCGAGTACGACGTCACGTCCTAGTCAGAGAGCGGGCTCAACCCCCAGTCGGGCGGCCAGCCCCCGGAGCCGAGTGTTCCGCCGCCTCTCCTCCTCACGCATCTCCAAGACCGTGGCCCGCGCGAGCATCTGATACCGGATCCATTCGGGCTGGTCAGCTTCCACTTCCAGCAGCGTGTCCAGCGCTCCCTCGCTGTCACCCATCTGATACTGAGCCTGAGCCACGTCCAAGCGGTGGCGGGCCAGGTGCACCGGACGCTTGATCAAATCGCGGCGCACCTCCTCGGAAGCTGCCAGCGCCTTCTCCGGCTCGGGCTCGCTGCCCGCCATGACGACGTTGACGATCTGCGTTTTGACGTCGACCGGAGAGAAGGCAGTGCCGTAGGTGCGCACGGCACCAGACCGGACGGCCGCAGCCTCGGCGAAGTTGAGGTACTGGTCGGCGTCGGCCTTGCGATCCTGGCGCGCGGCCGGCGTGGCCGCCGCCACCAGCAGGTTCCCGTACACCGCGTAGTGAGCGCTCGTGCCCCTCCGCATGGACGGCTCCAGCGCGTCCGCCTTCCGCTCGGCAACCGACTGCGCTTCCTCCCACCGCCCCTGCCGCAGCAGCACCCACGACAGCGTGGAGACGCCCATCCCCTCCATCAGCGGATCGGACGCGCGCTGGGCTGCCTGCAACTGCTTCGCCACGGCCTCGAAAGCCCAGTCGAGATGACCAGCCTGCGTCGAGAGGCTGGCCGCAAGCTGGTAGGAGAGCGCGAGCTGGTTCCAGACCTGTTCGGCGAGCGAGCCGGTCGCCTCCCGGGCCACGGCACGCCCGTCGCGGAGGAGAAGCGGCAGCGAGCCGGCGAGCTCGCCGTACCCGCCTTCCCAGTAGAGCGTGGTGGCCGCCCGGACTTGACGCATCCAGTCGTCCGCCGCAGGCGGATCCTCGTCGAAATCGTCGGCAGGTACACCCGGCAGGGCGCTGATGTCCTGGATGGCGTCGCGCAAGGCGATCAGCCCGCCGTCGTCGTCAGGGAGTTCTGTGGTCACGGTGGGCTGCCCCAGTAGTCGATCCAGCTCGGTATCGAGGGCCCTCGCCAACATCCGGAGAGTGCCCAGGCGCGCCGACTGCCGGACGTTCTGCTCCAGCTTCCGGATGGTGTCGACGTGGACGCCCGACCGTTCCGCCAGCTCTTCCTGCGTGATGTCGCGGTAGCGCCGGAGTTCGCCGAGGCGGTCGCCGATGGACTTGCTGCTCATCATCTGTCCCCCCACCGGAAGGTCTTTCGGTCACGGTACGCCGAGCGGGCAAGGTCCGCTGCCGTCGTGTGGCGGGCGGCGATGCCCACCGTAAGGCTCTGGGATGAAGTGCCGTAGTCCCGCCTCAGTTTTCGGCGGGACTACGGCACTTGTTCATGCTGCCGGGTCCACGCCCAGCCGCACCGCGAGCTTTCGCAGGTCTCGGTCGCGGCGCCGCTCCGTCTCCAGCAGTCCGCCCACTGTGGAGGCGGCGAGCATCTGATGGGTCAGCCACTCGGGATGCTCCTCGTCGAGGGTGAGCAGCACATCGCGGGCTCCCTCGTCGTCATGCGTCTGGTAGCGGGCGAACGCCAGATCCAGCCGGTGCCTGGCGCGCGAGATCTTCCACGGCAGCTCATCCAGATTGACGCCACCGGCTGTGGCCAAAGCCTTGTCCGGATGGCCGAGCGACACCTGAACGGTGGTGGCCTGCATGCCCACGCTCGCCGGGCCGAAGGCGGTGCCTCGCACCCGTACCGCACCGGACAGCGCGGCCGCCGCCTCCGCCTGCCTGAGGAAGGTGAGCGCGTCATCTTTTGTGCTGTCGGACTCATCGCGGTTCGCCCGTGCTGCCGAGACGGCACCGGACAGCAGCAGGATCCCGAACATCGCGAACTTCTCGGGATTGCGCTCGGAGAACCGCGGCTCGATCTCGGCCGCCCTGCGGGTCGCGACCTGCTGGGCGTCGCTCCATCGGCCTTGCCGCAGGAGCACAAGCGAAAGCGTCGAGACGGCGAGAGCATGCCGCAGCTCGTCGCCGGCGCGCGCCGTGGCATGCATGGCTCGCTCCACCGCGGTGTAGGCCAGATCGGTCTGCCCCAACTGCGCGGCCACGTCGGCGACGATGATGTGCGCGGCAGCGGACATCGACCACACCGTGTCGTGGTCGGGGCCGCCCTCGGCCTCGCGGGTGGCCGCCTTCAGATCGGTCACGAGCCCGGGCAGCATGCCGACCAGGTCGGTGAACTGGCCGAGCCGATAGTGCCTCTGGGCCTGCTCCATGACCGGGCGGAGATCGTCCGGGCCGGGCGCGTCACTGTCCGCGCCGCACAGGTCCAGCCCTGGCAGATCGCTCGGGGCCTGAATGGCGGCCCGCAACGCGATGACTCCACCGTCGGGCGCGAGGGATCGCGTCATGGTGGGCTGGCCCAGCAGGCGGGCGAGCTCGATATCGAGTGCGCCCGCGAGCTTCTGGTACGTGGCGATTCTCGCTCCCCGTTGGGTGCCCTGCTCCAACCTGCGGATGGTGTCGACGGACACCCCGGCGCGGTCGGCGAGTTGCTCTTGCGTGAGGTCGCGAATGTCGCGAAGTCGGGCCAGTCGCTTGCCAACGGACAGATCAGTCATCTGATACACCACCGCCAGAAGGTCTTTTGGCCACGGTACGCCCGGAGGGGGAGCCGTGGGAGCCCAGCAGGCATCGGGCACACGAAGGAGCCTCGCGCCCGCCCCGCAGGCCGGGACGGAGTCGAGGCGCGTTGGCGTTACGGTCGCCGCCGATATCTCCCTCTCCCGGGGCCCGGGAGGGGACCCCCTCTTCCCACATACTTGATCTGGCGCAACTATAAGATCAAGCAAAATCGACACAGGGGTACGGAGGGGTGCCGAATGGGCCCGCGCGACAATCTCGATCTGGCCGTGGACGAGGTCCGCGACTTCAACCGGATGTACACCCGCCTGATCGGCGTCCTCGACTACCCCGGGCAGCTCAACACCCCGTACACGCTGAGCGAGGCCCGCATCCTCTACGAGCTGGCGCGGCGGGAGCGCACCCATGTCTCAGCGCTGCGGGAGCACCTCGGGATCACCGCCGCGCATCTGAGCCGGACGCTGAGCCGGTTCGAGGAGCGGGGGCTGGTGACGCGCGAGCGCCACCACCGCGACGCCCGCTTCCAGGAGGTGCTGCTGACCGCCGAGGGCCGGGCGGCGGCGGACGATCTGGACCGGCGGTCGCGGGACGCGGTGACCGGGCTGCTGGCCACGGTCCCCCGGAACGAGCTGGGGCGGCTGCGGGAGGCGCTGGCCACCGCGCGGCACGCGCTCACCGGCCCGGCCGAGCCCGAGGTGCGGCTGCGCGGGTTGGAGCCGGGCGACCTGGGCTGGATCGTGCAGCGCCACGGCGCCGTGTACGCCCGGGAGTTCGGGTGGAACGCCGAGTTCGAGGGCCTGGTGGCCCGGATCGTCGGGGAGTTCAGCGCGGGCCATGACCCGGCCCAGGAGCGGGCGTGGATCGCGGAGCTCGACGGCCGCCCCGTCGGCTCGGTGATGTGCGTCCGGGACGAGCGGCCCGATACGGCCCGGCTGCGGCTGCTGCTCGTCGAACCGGAGGCGCGCGGGCGGCGACTCGGCGAGCGGCTGGTCGGCACATGTGTCGACTTCGCGCGCGAGGCGGGCTACCGCGATCTCGTGCTGTGGACCAATGACGTCCTGACCTCCGCCCGCCGGATCTACGAGGGGGCCGGGTTCGAGCTGATCGCCGAGAAGCCGCACCGCGGTTACGGCTCGCCCCTGGTCGGGCAGGACTGGCGGCTCGCGCTCCGGGGCTCGGCGCACGGCTGACGGACTGCGGTCCGCCTGCGGTCCGCCTGCGGTCCGGGTGATGCGCCGTGCGCGGCTCAGCGGACCTGGTGAAGTCGGCAGCGGTTCAGCAGCGCCGCCAAGGGGCGCGGGGAACTGCGCGACCAGCCACGACGGCGCCGCGGACGAACGACGGCACATCACGGCTCATCCGGCAGAGCGCCGAGCGCCACCACGATGTGACGCAGATCACCGCAACGCGGTCCGCGCGGTGGACAGGGGGGAGTGTGGAGACATCACTGCGCACTCGCGTGCGAGCCGGAGACCCGGATGCCTTCGGGCAGCTCTTCGACGAGTGCGCCTCGGTGGTCTACCGGCATGCCGTCCGGCTGACCGGCGACTGGGGCATGGCCGACGACATCGTGTCGCTCACCTTCCTGGAGGCGTGGCGGCTGCGCGAGCGGCTGCTTCCGGGGGACGGCAGCCTCCGCCCGTGGCTGCTGGGGATCGCGACGAACGTCACGCGCAACACCACGCGCGCGGCGCGAAGACACCAGGCCGCGCTCGCCAACCTCCCACCCCCGGACCCCGTTCCGGACTTCGCCGACGAGGTGACCCAGCGCCTGGCCGACATCGAGGAGCTGGCCGCCGCGCAGAAGGCGTTGCGCACGATGCGTCGTGGGGAGCGCGAGGTGTTCACGCTCTGCGTGTGGGAGGGCCTGGACGCCGCTACGGTGGCTGAGGCCCTGGGCGTGGCCACCGGCACCGTACGGGCCCGGCTCTCGCGCGCGAGGAAGCGCCTGCGCAAGCTCACGGAGCTCGAACTCGTCCGCGGCACGGGCGGCGGCTATGGCACAGGGGGCAGGGGAGGCGACGGCACGGGCGGCGACAGCGGCGGCGACGACACGGGCGGCGACGGCGGCAGCCACGGCACGGACAGCGGCAGCGGTACGCGGGGCGCGGACGGCGGCACCGGGCAGGGCGCGGTGCAACGCGCGGCCATGGTCGGACAGATACCGGTCAGCCGCCATCAGGCGGCCCGGTCCACGCAGGAGAGGCGATGAACACCAACCCGCGACGAGCCGATCAGCCGGTCGACCCCCAGGAGTCGGCCGAGTTGCTGCCCGCCCCGGGCCGTCCGGTGCTCCGGCAGGACCGCCACCGCGTCCTGAAGGAACATCTGATGGAGCAGATCGGCAACGAGACCGTCTACGAGCTGTCGGGTACGCCGGACGCCTCGTCCGCGCCGGACACCCCATCCGCGCCTCCCCCACCCCGGCGCCCCCGACGGCGCCTCGTCCTCATCGCGGCGCCGCTGGCGCTGGCCACCGCCGTGGTCGTGGGAGCGGTGGCGGTCGACGGCGTACGGAACGGCGAGGGCGGCGCCACCGCCACCGGCGTCAGCGGTGACCCCAGGGCCGAGCACCGGCAGGCCGTGGAGCTGCTGGACCGCATCGCCGTGGTGGCGGCCGACCGCCCGGCGGTCAGGGCCCGCGACGACCAGTTCATCTACACCAGGTCCCAGGGACCCTCGTCCATGTGGGGCGGTCCGTCGAAGCTCGTACGGGACTCCAAGGGGAAGGTCACGGGCACCAAGACGTACGAGGGGAACGTCCGGAGTGAGGAGTGGCAGCCCGTGTCCGGCAAGCGGGACGGTCTCCGGCGCCTCACCGCGCTGTCCCCCAACGGCGAACCCGACCCCACCCAGACCGAGGACATCGCCATGTCGCCGGGATTTTTGACCTTCCGGCAGCTCAAGGCCCTCCCCACCGACCCCGACGCGTTGCTGAAGAAGCTCAAGAGCGGCAGCGGGGTGGTGAAATCCCGGCTGGCCGAGACGATCTTCGAGAGCGTCGGAGCCATCCTCGATCAGGCCACCCTGCTGCCCGATCTCCATGCCGCGCTCTACCGTGCCGTGGCCAAGCTGCCGGACGTCCGCGTCGTGGAGAACGTCAAGGACGGCGCGGGCCGGACCGGTATCGGCCTCACATACGCCGATCACAAGAAGCCTTCCGAGACCCCGAGCGAGTACTGGGTCTTCGACTCGAAGAGCCTGGCCTACCTCGGCACGGACACGAGCGCGCTCCTGGACGCCACCGTCATCGATGAGAAGGGCAAGGTGACGGCGGCCGGCGCATCCTGAGCCGCCCCCAGCCGACCGTCAAGCCGTTGAAGGGCGTCCGCCCGGCGGTCGGCCTTCCCGGTCGCACAGATGACGGGGCGTCACCTCGACCGGAAATCCGCTCGCGCGGGCGGGCCCCGTACGGGAAGGATCGGCGCATACGCACACGTCCGTACAGGGCGCGGGCATCGCACGGGGAACGTCCGCACGACGCACCCGTGCAGCGCGTCGGAACGGCACAAGAGCAAAGGGCATACCCCTGAGTACCCAGCAGGTCATCGAGTGGACCGAGGACGGCCGGACCCGGACCGCCCACTGGCGCTCCGAGAACGGCACGCCACCGCCCCGGCGGATCGAGGTGGCGGACGACCGGATGCGCGCCGGCACCGCCCACCGCCTCGCCTGCGAGGGCACCGCGCTGCTGTGGCGCGGCGACTACCAGGGCGCCCGCCAGTTGCTGACGGCGATGGCGCGCCGGATCGACCGCGGACCGCGCCGGGCCAAGGAGCGGCGGGCCCCGGCGGCGTCACCGGCCGAGGCGTTCCACCGGCACCGCCAGGCTCAGTCCCGGCGGGCCCGGCTGCTGGGGATGCTGCTGGTGCCGCTGGACGCGGACTTCGGCATTCCGCTGCGCCGGGCGCCGGACGTACGGCAGGCGTGCACCGAGGCGTACGGCCCGGCGAGCGGGCGCCCGTCGGTGACCTCGCTGCCGGAGTTACTCGGGCTGATCGGCGCGCATGAGTGGCGCCGTAAGGGCGTCAAGGTGCCGGCGCTGGGCGGGGACCGCGTCCATCCGCACTACGGGGTCTTCTCGCCGGTGCGCGGCGAGTACGTCGATCTGGTGGCCGAGGCCCCGCTGCCCACGCAGGAGCTGGCCTTCGACATCGGCACCGGGACGGGGGTCCTGGCGGCCGTGCTCGCCCGGCGCGGCATCCGGCGGGTGGTGGCCACCGACCAGGACGCACGGGCGCTGGGGTGCGCCCGGGAGAACGCGGCCCGCCTGGGCCTGTCCGACCGGATCGAGGTGGTCGAGGCCGACCTCTACCCGCCGGGCCGCGCCCCGCTGGTGGTCTGCAACCCGCCCTGGGTCCCGGCCCGGCCCTCCTCACCGCTCGAATACGCGGTCTACGACCCGTCCAGCCGTATGCTGCGCGGCTTCCTGAACGGGCTGGCCGGGCATCTGACCCCCGACGGCGAGGGCTGGCTGATCCTCTCCGACCTCGCCGAACACCTCGGCCTGCGGCCACGCGCCGAACTCCTGACCGCCTTCGCCACGGCGGGCCTGACGGTCACGGCCCGCCTGGACATCCGCCCGACCCACCCCCGAGCCGTCGACCCCACCGACCCCCTCCACACGGCCCGCGCGGCGGAGGTCACATCGCTGTGGCGTCTGAAGGCGGACTGAGCCAAGCGGCCTCGATGAAGTCCGGTGCGGTTCGGGTGCGCCCCGAAGGGGCGCGGGGCTGCGTCGATGTGCGGCTCCGCCGCGGCTGTGTCGATATGCGGCTCCGCCGCGTGGGCGACCAGCCACGACACAGCCGCGGATGAACGACTGCACTTCGCGGCACTTCCCGCGGAGCGCTTAGCGCCGCAGCGAGCCCGCGACGTCCGGAGCGCGTGCGCCGGAGAGCCCGACTCAGTTCCCCACGCCGAGGCCGGACATGAACGCGGACGGGTAGCGGTCGCCGCGCGCCGCGCCCCGTGGCATCGCCTTCTCGATCTCGGCGAGGTCGTCGGCGGTGAAGGTCAGCTCCGTCGCGGGCAGCGCCTCGGCCAGCCGCTCGCGGGTGCGGGCGCCGACCAGCGGCACGATGTCCTCGCCCTGTGCACAGACCCAGGCGATGGCAAGCTGGGCGACGGTGCACCCCTTCGCCTCGGCCACCCGGCGCAGCGCGTCCACGAGGGCGAGGTTGTGTGCCACGTTCTCGCTCGCGAACCGCGGGCTGAACGCGCGGGCGTCGCCGGGGCCGGCGGTGCGGCCGGCGGTCCAGTGCCCGGAGATGAGGCCGCGGCCCAGGACGCCGTACGCGGTCAGTCCGATGCCGAGCTCACGGAGCGTGGGCAGGACGTCCGCCTCCACCGCGCGGGAGATCAGCGAGTACTCGATCTGCAGGTCGGCGACCGGGTGCACGGCGTGCGCCCGGCGGATCGTCGCCGCGTCGACCTCCGAGAGGCCGAGGTGCCGCACATACCCGGCGTCGATCATCTCCTTGATCGCGCCCACCGTCTCCTCGATCGGTACCGCCGGGTCCAACCGGGCGGGACGGTAGATGTCGATGTGGTCGGTGCCCAGCCGGGTCAGCGAGTAGGCCAGGAAGTTCTTCACCGCCTCGGGACGGCCGTCATGCCCGCCGGCCCCGGGGCCCGGCCCCCGCAGCATGCCGAACTTGACGCTCAGCGTGTAGCCGTCGCGATCGCGGCCGCGCAGCGCCTCGGCGAGGAGCAGCTCGTTGTGGCCCATGGCGTAGAAGTCGGCGGTGTCGATCAGCGTGACGCCGGCCTCCAGCGCGGCGTGCACGGTGGCGATACTTTCCGTGCGGTCGGCGGCGCCGTAAGCGCCCGACATGCTCATGGCGCCCAGGCCCACGGTGGAAACGGCCGGGCCGGTGCTGCCCAGGGTTCGCGTCTGCATCGCGTTCTCCTTCGTCGTCGAACTGTCACCCACCCTGCGCCCGCGCCGCGGCCCATGGGAGCGGAGCGTTCATCGGGGGAGAGCCGCTCCCTGGATGGTTCGCCCGCCGCGAGGGACCCTGGGGAGATGGAACGTGACCAGCTCGCCGACTTCCTGCGCCGCCGCCGCGAGGCGATCCGCCCGGCCGAGGTCGGCATCACCGACGGCCCCCGGCGCCGGACCAGCGGACTGCGCCGGGAAGAAGTGGCCATGCTCGCGGGCATGTCGGTGGACTACGTCGTACGCCTGGAACAGGGCCGCAGCAGCCAGCCCTCGCCCCAGTTGCTCGGCGCGCTGGCCCGGGCGTTGCGCCTCTCCGAGGACGAGCGCGACCACCTGTTCCACCTGGCCGGCCACCAGCCCCCGCCCGCGGACGGCGTGGCCGGCCTGGCGCGCGCCGGCCTGATCCGCATGCTCGACCTGCTCGGCGACAACCCGGCCCTGGTCCTGTCCGACCTGGGCGAGGTCCTCGCCCAGAACCGTGCGGCCGTCCTGCTGACCGGCGACCACACCGGCTTCTCCGGCGACCGGCGCTACGTCGCCTACCGATGGTTCACCGACCCCGCCGACCGTGCCGTCGCCCCGCCCGAGGAGCAGGAGCACCACGCCCGCCAGCTCGTGGCCGACCTGCGCGCGGCCGCCGGCCGCCGGTCCGGCGACCCCACCGTCACCGGACTCATCGACCGGTTGCGGGCCGCGAGCGCCGACTTCCGCCGGCTCTGGGCCGAGCACGAGGTGGCGGTCCGGCGCGCCGACCGCAAGACCCTGCTGCATCCGCGGGTGGGCCGCCTGGTGATGGACTGCGAGACCCTGGTCACTCCCGACCAGGGCCAGCTACTGCTGGTCCTCACCCCGGCGGACGCCGAGACCCGCGAGCGGCTGCAGCTCCTTCAGGTACTCGGCATCGAGGAATTCCCCACGGGGTCGACGGACACGCCCATCCGGTGAAGCGGTCGGCCCACGGGGCACCGGCTGGGCATTTTCGGCGGTCCGGTCGGTGGAGTGACCGTCCCGGACCCGGAGGATTGCCGGGTTGCCGACTTGCGGGTCCGCGTCGGCCGGAGGCCGGAACCGGAGGCTGAAAGCGGAGGCCGCCCCGGTGGCCAACTACCGAGGCCGTCGGCGCCGTCCCTCAGCCACGCCACCCCGGGCAGCCCCGGGGCAGCCCCGACGGCACGCACACTCCTCCGCCACCGGGAAGCGTCTCCCTGACGCGGGCGACCACGGCCCGGCCGGGCCCGGCCGCTCGCACGAGGCACCGGGCGCGCACAGGCCCGGGTGGCGGGCCACGACGCAAGGGGCCACCACGGCTTGGCCACCTATCGAGTGCCATCTGCGCCGCCCCCCACCCACGCCACCCCGGGCAGCCCCAGAGGACGGGCCTGCGCACTCGCACGCTTCTCCGCCATCGGGGGAGGCGTCTCCCGGACGCTGCGGGCTGAGCAACCACGGCCCCGCCGGGCCCGGCGGCCGGTACGGGGCACCAGGCGCTCGCAGAACCGGCTGGTGGGGCCACGGCCTGGCGACCCGCCAAGACACGCCGTAGGCGTGAGGTCAGGATTGACCCGACTCGTGCCCCTGCTTAGCGTCCCGGATGAAGGGCAGGAAGATCCCCACGTACCGCACGACCCCCATCAAGGGAGCCCCCGCATGAAGCTCGCCTTCTCCACTCTCGGCGTCCCCGGTATGCCCCTGTCCGACGTCGCCCGGCTCGCCGCCGGGGCCGGGTACCACGGCGTGGAGCTGCGCGCCCACCCCGAGGAGCCGGTGCACCCGGGGATCGGGGCGGACGAGCGCGCCCGGGCGGCGGCGGAGTTCCGGGACGCCGGGATCGAGATCCTCACCGTCGCCGGGTACGTGCGCGCCGCCCAGGCCGGGCCGGACGAGCCGGTGCTGGCCGGGCTGCGGGAGCTGCTGGAGCTCGCCCACGACCTGGGCGCCCGCCATGTCCGGGTCTTCCCCGGCGGCGGGGAGCAGAGCCCCGAGGAGGCCGACGCCACGGCCGCCCGGCGGCTCGCGGCGGCCGCGCCCCGCGCCGCCGACCTCGGCGTACGGCTGCTGCTGGAAACCCACGACTCGCATCGGACGGGCGCGGACGCGGCCCGGGTCCTCGGGCTGGTGGGCCATGGCAGCGTCGGGGCGATCTGGGATGTGATGCACACCTGGCTGGGCGGTGAGGACCCGGCCACCAGCTATCCGGCGCTCTTCCCGCATCTGGGCTACGTCCAGGTCAAGGACATCGCCTCGGCCGAGGACACCACCCCGCTGCCGCTGGGCGAGGGGGTGCTGCCGCTGACCGAGTGCGTGGAGCTGCTCAGCCGCGAGGGCTGGGACGGCTGGCTGTGCTGGGAGTACGAGAAGCGGTGGTACCCGCAGGCCCGGGAGTTCCCGGAGCTGCTGGCCCCGGGCCGGGAGCACCTCCTACGTCTGCTGACCGACGCGGTCTGACCACGCCGGGGCCCCGGCAGACCCCGGCTCGGGGCCGACCGACTCGGGGCCAACCGACTCGGAGCCGACCAGCTCGGAGCCGTCCAGCTCGGAGCCAACCGACTCGGAGCCAACCAGCTGGGAGCCGTCCAGCTCGGAGCCAACCGACTCGGAGCCAACCGACTCGGAGCCGACCAGCTCGGAGCCGTCCAACTCGGAGCCGTCCAGCTCCGGCAGAAGCGGCCCGGGGCGGCGGTCCGACCCGTTCGCCTCGGGGCGAGGTTCCGACCCGGCCGCCTCGGACCGGGGGCCCACCCCAGGCACCTCAGGTCGGCGGCCCGACCCGGGTACCTCGCGGCGGCGGTCCGACCCGGCCGCATCGGGTTGGGGGGCCACCCCAGGCACCTCAGGTCGGGGGCCCACCCCGGGCACCTCAGGCCGACGGCGCGCCCCGGGCACCTCAGGGCGGGCGCCCGCCCCAGACACCTCAGGGCGGAGGCCCACCCCAGACACCTCAGGGCGGAGGCCCGCCCCAGGCACCTCAGGCCGGGCGCCCGCCCCAGACACCTCAGGCCGACGGCGCGCCCCGCGCCGGAGGCGCGGTGGGCGCGGGAGCGAGGTCAGGGCCACGCCGCCCACCAGCAGCGCCGCCGCCAGCCAGCGCGGTGTGCTGATCCCCTCCCCCAGCGCCAGCGCCGCCGAGGACATCCCGAAGACGGGCACCAGCAGCGAGAAGGGGGCGACCGTCGAGGCGTCGTAGGTGCGCAGCAGCAAGCCCCAGACCCCGAAGCCGAAGACGGTGGTGACCCAGGCGACGTAGACGATGGCGCCCACTCCGGCCCAGTCGAGCCTGCTCAGCGCGTCGAGGTCGGGCCGCGCGCCCTCGAACATCAGCGAGAGCCCGAGCAGTGGCAGTACGGGCACCAGGCTCACCCACACCATGAAGTTCAGGGCGTCGGGCGGCGCCGCCTTGCGGGTGAGGACGTTGGAGACACCCCAGAACGCGGCCGCCGCGACGACGAGGACGAAGCCGATGAGCGGCCCCGAGGTGCCCTCGTCCACGGCGGCCACCGCGATCCCGGCGAGGGCGACCGCCATGCCCAGCAGCCGCCGCCGGCCGGGGCGTTCGCCGAGCACGACGGCCGCGAACAGCGCGGTGAACACCGCCTGGATCTGCAGCACCAGCGAGGACAGCCCGGCGGGCATCCCCTCGTGCATCCCGATGAACAGCAGCCCGAACTTGGCCACGCCCAGGGCCAGCCCCACCCCCAGGATCCATCGCCAGGCGACCTTCGGCGGGCCGACCAGGAAGACGGCGGGCAGCGCGGCCACCAGGAATCGCAGGGCGCAGAAGAGCAGGGGCGGGAAGTGGTCGAGGCCCACCTCGATGACCACGAAGTTGACCCCCCACAGGGCCGTGACCAGCACGGCGAGGGCTATGTGCACAGGTCGCATGGATCGAGGATCAGGTGCCGGGACCTTGTAGCACCAGCGCGGATGTCTTCATGCTTGGATGCAGGAACGGTTAAAGATGCGGGACCGGTCGACGACGCGGTACCGGCCAAAGGTGTGAGGGGGAGCGCCCATGCTCGATCTGGCCCGGCTGCGGGCGCTGCACGCGGTGTCCGTACACGGCTCGGTCAGCGCCGCCGCGACCGCGCTCGGCTACACCCCGTCCGCCGTATCGCAGCAGATCGCCAAGTTGGAGCGGGAGACCCGGACCGCCCTTCTGGAGCGGCAGGGCCGCGGCATCACGCTGACCGACGCGGCCCGCCATCTGGCCGCCACCGCCCAGCAGTTGCTCGCCATCGTCGAGGAGGCCGAGACCACCCTGGAGGAGCGGCGCGGACAGCCGACGGGCCGGCTGGTGATCGGCGCCTTCGCCTCGGCGGCGCGCGGGCTGATGCCCGTGGTGCTGGCCGCGCTCATGGCCGAGCACCCCTCCCTGGACGCCCGGCTGCTCGAAGTGGATCCGCATCTGTCGGTGGACCTGGTGGCGCAGGGGGTCATCGACCTGGCGGTGGCCCATGACTGGGACATCGCCCCGCTGCCCGCCCCGGAGGGGCAGGAACGGGCGGTCATCGGCGACGATCTGTGCGATCTGCTCGTCCCGGCCGGACATCCGCTGGCCGAGCAGGCCGCACGGCGGCCGCTGCGCCGTGAGGACCTGCCGGGCCGGCGGTGGATCTGCCAACCGCCCGGGTCGGTGTGCCACGACTGGCTGGTCCGTACGCTGCGCGCCTCGGGCCATGAGCCGGACCTGGCGTACCAGGCGGCCGAGAACCACACCCAGATCGCCCTGGTGGCGGCCGGTCTCGGCGTCGCCCTCATGCCCCGTCTGGGGCGCGGTCCGCTGCCGGACGGGGTGCTGGCGCTGCCCCTGGAGCCGGTCCCGGTACGGCGCCTGTACGCCCTGTGGCGCACCGGCGCGGCCCGCCGCCCCGCCATCACCGAGACGGTACGGCTGCTGGGCGGCCTCTGGCCGCGGCGCACGGTCTGAGCATTGGCTCAACTGGCTGTCCAGTGCCGCCACTTGAGGCTCGTATGTCCCTCCTCACCGATCCGCGCACCGCCCGCCCGGTGTGGAACCGGCGGGGGCCGCCACGCGTCGAAGCGGTGTGCTGATGGGGAGTCTCCGCATGGCGGTAATCGGCCTCGCCGCTGGCTGCGACGCTGGCCACCTCTCCGCCGCCCGCGGCCAGCAGCACCCCGCCGCCGACGCGACACCCCTCCCAGAGCGTCGGCGGCGCCCAAGGGGCACACCGAGGGGCATCCAAGAGGCACCCCAGGGGGCACGGTCCGCCTCTTACGGCGGCCGTCGGACGGGGAGCCGTCAGACGGGCAGCTCCGCCTCGATCAGGTCCGCGGCGCGGTCCGGTCCCCCCTCGGCGGCCATCCGCGCCTTCAGCGCGGCGCAGCGGGCGGCCACCTCGGGGTCGTCCACCAGGTCGAGCACCGCCTTGCGCAACGCCGACGCGGTGGCCTCCTCCTTGGGCAGATGGCGGCCGACCCCGAGCGCTTCGAGGGTGTCCGCGTTGCTGAACTGGTCGACGGCCTGCGGTACGGCGACCATCGGCACCCCGCAGGCCAGCCCCTCCTGGGCGCCGCCCGCCCCTGCGTGGGTGACGAAGGCGTCGGCCTTCCGCAGGATGCTCAACTGCGGTATCCAACTGTGCACTTCGGCATTGGCGGGGATCTCGCCGAGGTCGGCCCGGTCGACGAACTCGCCGATCTGCAGCACCACGTACCACCCCGGCAGGTCGCCGAACGCCGCGACGCACGCGCGGTAGAAACCGGGCTCCTTGGTCCAGGTCGAGCCGAGCGAGACCAGCAGGATCCGGTCGGTCTGGGCGGCCCGCTCCGGGCGGCGCCACTCCGCCACTTCGCGGCGGGCGCTCTGGCAGCCGCCGACGAAGCTGTAGACGGACGGGTCGACGCGGTCGGCGTTGGGCTGGAGCAGCTCGGGGATGAGGGCGACACAGCGGCTGGGGCGGCCGATGAGCCGGTCGGGGTCGGTACCGGCCAGTCCGTTGTCCTCCAGCCAGGCGCGGTAGCGCGCGTAGTAGGCCCGGCCGCGCTCCGAGCACCGAAGCTGCGCGTACATCGGCTCGAAGACCTCTTCGCGGTACCCGTCCCAGGGCACGAAGCTGGGCGCGAGCTCGACGGCGGACACGCCCCAGCGATGGGCGAGGACATGCGCCGGGTAGGCCGTGACGTCGTACATCACCAGATCCGGCTCATCGCCCTCGTAGGCCGCCAGATGCTGCGGAAGCGCCTGCTCCGCCTCGGCGAGAAACGGCTCGATGTAGTCGATCAGCTCGGAGCCTGTGGCGCCCGGCACATTCTCACCGTGGAGGACCGAGGTGTAGGTCTTCGGCTCGGCGCCGGTCTCGGCGACCTTCTCGGCGAACGACTCGGGGATGGCGTAGGTCACCCGGTGGCCGCGGGCCACCAGCTCGCGGATCACCTCCAGGCTCGGGTTGACGTGCCCGTGCGCCGCGATGCCGAACATGGCGATATGTGTGGGGGGCTTGGCACCCGTCGATGGGGTCATGAAAACGGAACCTAAGCGAGAACGGATGCCTCAAACAAATAATGCGCATACCCGATCGATACACTAGCGCCGGTTTTGCACGAGCACCAGATCCCTGTCTTTAACGAGTCTTTTCCTTTACGCTTCCGGGCCGTCAGGAAGTCCAACTCTCCTTGACCCGGTGGCGCTTTGTGTCCCAGCGTGTCCTGCACCACCTTCGGCCACCCCCTCCGAACGTCCCATGGAAGGAGTGCGGGTGCACACGACGACGTCTCGCCGCGCCCTGCTCACCGCCACTCTGGCCGCCGCCGCGGCCGGTGCCTGCAGTGCGCCGACGAACAGCTCCCCAGCGCCCGCGGCCCCCGCACGCCGCACCACCGCCGGTTCCGGCGGCCCTTCCGCGACGCCCTCACGAGCCACCGCACAGCCCGGCCGGGACCAGGAGCGCGACCGCCGGCGGATCGACGAGCTCATCGGCCGGATGACGCTGGACCAGAAGATCGGCCAGCTCTTCGTGATGCGGGTGTACGGCCATTCGGCCACCCACCCCGACCCCGCCGATGTAGCGGCCAACGTCAAGGACATCGGCGTCGACAACGCCGCCGAGCTGATCGCGAAGTACCACGTGGGCGGGGTGATGTACATCCGCTGGGCGCACAACATCCGCGACCCCCACCAGGTCGCCGCGCTCTCCAACGGCATCCAGAAGGCCGCGCTGGCGGCCTCCGTGCCCGTCCCCGTCCTGCTCTCCACCGACCAGGAGTACGGCACCGTCGCCCGGGTCGGCGCGCCCGCCACGCTGTTCCCGGGCGCCATGGCGCTCGGCGCGGGCGGCAGCGCGGCCGACGCCCGTACGGCCGCCCGCACCGCGGGGGCGGAGCTGGCCGCGCTCGGCATCCGGCAGGACTACGCCCCGATCGCGGACGTCAACGTCAACCCAGCCAATCCGGTGATCGGCGTGCGCTCCTTCGGGGCCGATCCGAAGGCCGTGGCGCGGCTGGTGGCGGCCCAGGTGGAGGGCTACCAGAGCGCCGGGGTCGCGGCCACCGCCAAGCACTTCCCCGGGCACGGCGACACCTCCGTGGACAGCCATGTCGGCCTGCCGCGGATCACCCACTCCCGCAAGGAGTGGGAGCGGCTGGACGCGCCGCCGTTCCGGGCCGCGATCGCGGCCGGGATCGACTCGATCATGACGGCGCATCTGCTCTTCCCCGCGCTCGACCCGGCCGACGACCCCGCCACGCTCTCCCGCCCCATCCTTACCGGTGTGCTCCGCGAGGAGCTGGGCTACGACGGGGTGGTGGTCACCGACTCGCTGGGCATGCAGGGGGTGCGGGAGAAGTACGGCGACGACCGGGTGCCGGTGCTCGCGCTCAAGGCGGGGGTGGACCAGTTGCTGAACCCGCCGAGCCTGTCCCGCGCCTTCGAGGGCGTGCGCAAGGCCGTGCGGGCGGGCGAGCTCGACGAGGACCGGATCGACCGCTCGCTGCGGCGCATCCTGGAACTCAAGGTGCGCCGGGGGCTGTTCGACGATCCGTACACCAGCGACCGCGCGGTCAACCGCACGGTGGGCACCCGGGAGCACCGTGCCACCGCCGACCGGATCGCCGAGCGCACCACCACGCTGATCACCAACCGTGGCGGGCTGCTGCCGCTGTCGCCGCGCCGCCGGCACGACCTGCTGGTGGTGGGGGTGGACGCCGCCGCGCCCTCGGGCACCGGCGGCCCGCCGACGGCCGTCCTGGCCCGCGCCCTGTCCGGCCTCGGCTTCAAGGCGGAGGCGCTGCCCACCGGCACCGGCGACTCGCCCGGCCCCTCGCCCGAGCGGATCGAGGCGGCGGTCGCGGCGGCGCGGGGGCGGGACGCGGTGATCGTGGCGACGTACGACATCGCGGCCGGGTCCGCCCAGCGCACCCTGGTCGCACGGCTGGTGGCTACCGGGGTGCCGGTGGTGCATCTGGCGCTGCGCGATCCGTACGACATCGCGCGGCTGGGCGGACGCGGCACGGAGCCCGGGGCGTCGCTGGCCACGTACTGCTGGACGGATGTGGAGCTGCGCGCCGCCGCCCGGGTGATCGCGGGGCGGGTCACCCCGCGCGGCAAACTGCCGGTCGCGGTGCGGCGCGCGGACGACCCGTCCCGGGAGCTGTACCCGATCGGGCACGGGCTGGGGTATTGAGCGTCGGTCAGATCACCGAGCGGATCGTGCCGCCGTCCACGCGGAGCGTGGCGCCGCTGACGTAGGCGCCGTACGGACCGGCCAGATAGGCGACGGCACCCGCGATCTCCTCGGGGCGGCCGAATCGGCCGATGTCGTTGGGCACGAAGTCGCGCGCGGCGTTGGGCTCGATCTCCTCCCAGGACTCGCCCCAGCCGTGCTCCGGCGCGAGATCGGTCACCAGCTCCTTCACCGAGTCGACGAGGATCGCCCCGGGAGAGACCACGTTGGACGTCACCCCGGTGTCCTTCAGCTCGCGCGCCAGCGAGACGGCGAGGTTGTGACGCGCCGCGAGCGTGGCGTTGTAGTGGGGTTGCTCGGACATCGGCTGCGAGGCGAGGCCGCCGCCGATCTGGATCACCCGGCCCCAGCCGCGCTCGCGCATCCCCGGCACCAGCCGCTGGATCATGCGTACGGCGGAGATCACGTTGATCTCGTACAACAGGGCCCACATGTCCGGGGTGGCCTCGGCCCAGCGGTGCGGGTGGCCGTACGCACCGGCGTTGTTGACCAGGATGTCGGCCGCACCGGCGACAGCGGCCACCGCGTCGGCGCCCTGGTCCGTGGCGAGGTCGCCGACCGCCACGGCGGCCGCGCCGATCTCCTCCGCCACCCCGTGGGTCCGGGCCTCGTCCCGGCCGTGCACCACGACATCGGCGCCCTCGGCGGCGAGCAGCCGGGCGATCGCCGCGCCTAGCCCGGAGCTGGAACCGGTCACGAGGGCCCGGCGGCCCGTCAGCTTCAGGTCCATCGTGGCGTCCTTCGATCATGTCCACGGATACGGAGACGGATACGGAGACGGATACGGAGACGGATACGGAGACGGATGGAGACATGATCCAGTTTGCCCGCGAAGAGGGTGCCCGCCGGGGCGGACACCCTCTTCGCCCACGAATGGGCTCGCTTACGGCCGCAAGGCCGGTTCGCGCTCGACCTCGCGGCGGTCCAGCTTGGCGTCATGCCG
Organism: Streptomyces violaceusniger Tu 4113; assembly: GCF_000147815.2. Taxonomy (NCBI): domain Bacteria; kingdom Bacillati; phylum Actinomycetota; class Actinomycetes; order Kitasatosporales; family Streptomycetaceae; genus Streptomyces; species Streptomyces violaceusniger. The sequence continues at coordinate 9,315,834 of NC_015957.1, forward strand.
GGCGAGCGGCTCGCTGGTCGGGCTGACGCCCGCCCACCGCTGCACCTCCGCCGTGGCCTCGGCCTTCTCCTCGCCCGTGAGCTGGGCGATGCTGGAGCCGTGGTTGCCACCGGCGACCGTGTAGACGTGAGAGTCCTTGGCGCCCTTGCCGACCCGGAAGCGCTCGGCGCCCCACGGGTCGTTCTGGCCGTAGACGAAGAGCATCCGCCGTGCGTCATGCCGCACCCAGTTGTCGACGTCCCGCATCACGCCCTGCTTGAACCGCATCGGGATGTCGCGCGGCACGTAGTTGCGCGGGGCGTAGATGCCGGGGTAGCGCAGCAGCCCGTCCAGGTGCGGGGTCTCGAAGGTGGGCGAGCCGAGCTCGGTGCCCGCCTGGTAGTAGTACGGCGTGTAGGTTTCCAGGCCCTGGTCGGTGTAGGCGGAGAAGCCCGAGATCTCGTCGATGAAGCCGTACAGCTCGTCGGTCGACGCGGTCGGGGCGGGGACGTCCGCGCAGTCCTTCAGCAGGTGGTACTGCCAGAAGGTCCACACCAGGTCCAGGACGACGTTCTCGTACGCCTTGTCGGCGCTGCCGACGACGGTGAAGGTCTGCTTCTCGTCGTCCGCCCACTTCTGGTAGCGCCGCACGATCTCGTCGCGCCGCACCAGCGCCTCGCGCTGCACCGCGTTGAGCTTGGTGCGGCATTCGGCCGTGCCGACGCCCGCGAAGAAGCGGTCGTAGGAGGAGTCCTCGTTGTTGGCCACGTCGTTGGGCGCGACATACGCGACGGTGCCGTCCATGTCGTGCGGGTAGAAGCGGCGGTAGTAGGTGGCCGTCATACCGCCCTTGCTGCCGCCGGTGGCCAGCCACTTCTTGCCGTAGATGGGCTTCAGGGCCCGGTAGAGGCGGTGCTGGTCGCCGGCGGCCTGCCGGATGTCCAGCTTGGACCAGTCGGCGGGCTGGGGCCGGGAGGGAGTGAAGAAACGGTACTCCATGGACACCTGGTTGCCGTCCACCAGTTGCGTCGGCTCACTGCGGCGCGGTGCGGTGGTGACGTTGTAGCCCGAGGTGTAGAAGACCGTGGGCCGGTCGGTGGCCTTGTGCAGCAGGGTGAACCGCTGCGGATAGGTGCCCTTGGAGGGATGCCGGTGGTCCACCGGCTGGGCGTAGGTGAAGACGAGGAAGCGATAGCCCTCGTAGGGCTGCTCCGCCACGAAACGCATCCCGGGAATCGCCAGGACACGCTCCTTGATATCCGGCTGAGCGGGGGCGGCCGGCTCCGCGGACGCGCCTCCGGCGCCCGCACCGACCGCCCCCATCAGTATCGCGAGCGCCAACAGCCATCTGAGCATCTTGCGCATGCGCCCTCCCCTTGTTGCCGTGATGACCCTTACGGCCCGAGAATTCCCACAGGCCGCCGAGAACCTATCCGGGCACACACTCGGGTCGCCAGAGGTCGTCGTTCCTCCAACACGACGCCGAATACGGAGAGTTGTTACCGTCGCCCTCTTTCGTAGCGGGCTGTGATGGCTCATGCTGCCTGTATGGACCGAGACGAACGGCACGACCGGAGTGAACGGGCCGAGCGGCTGACGCGGTATCTGAACGAATTGCAGGAACGAATCGACCCCCGCTCGCTCGAGCTGCTGATGCGGCTGCTGCGCGAGTTGAGCACCTCACCGGCCGTCCGCGGGGGGACGTACGAGCTCGGTATGGGGCCGGAGGAGAAAGAGCTGTTCACCCCCGCCCTCCAGGCCGAGCTGCTGGTGCTGTTCGGCCTGCTCACTTCCCAGGACGAGCGGGTGGTGGTCGACCTCGGCGACACCCCGCACGCCAAGGGCATGAAGGTGCTGGTGCCTCAGGAGCGGGCGGGGGACCCCGATTTCCTGCACCGCCACAAGCAGCGGGTGGCGGCCGAGGCGGAGCAGCGGGAGCAGGACCGGCGGGAGGTGGAGGCCATAGCGAGGGCCAGCGGCATGGAACCGTGACGTTACCGTACGTAACAGCGGGCGAACGCTGAGCGTCACCGCCGTACGGCGGATGACCGGTGCACACCCCACCGCACCACCCACACCGCCCCCGCGACGCGGGCCCATCCGGCGCGCTGCCACGCGACGAAGGGCCCACGCGACGGCGGGGCCACCGGCGAGCTCCCGCCGGGCTCCACGTGGCGCTCTCAGCGGATCGCCGTAAGCCGGCCGCGGCTCAGGAGGCCCTGAAGGGCGCGGGGCTGTGTCGATGTGCGGCACCGCCGCGTGGGCACGACCGGCCACGACGGCGCCGCAGACGGTCGACGCCGGGTCGGGGCACTTCCAGCGGCGCGCTCAGACGGCCGCGGGGGCCGTCTCGCCCATGAACGTGCGCCACAGCGCGGCGTACCGGCCGCCCCGCGCCACCAGCTCCTCATGAGTGCCGTCCTCGACGACCCGGCCATGGTCCAGGACCACCACCCGGTCCGCACGAGCGGCGGTGGTCAGCCGGTGCGCGACGACCAGCGTGGTGCGCCGTCCCGTCAGGCGGTCCGTGGCCTGGTTGACCAGGGCCTCGGTGGCCAGATCGAGCGCGGCCGTGGCCTCGTCGAGCAGCAGGATGTCCGGGTTCACCAGCTCGGCGCGCGCCAGCGCGATCAACTGCCGCTGCCCGCCGGAGAGATTGCGCCCGCGCTCGGAGACCTCGTGCAGATAGCCACCGTCGAGCGACGCCACCATGGCATGGGCGCCGACCGCCCGCGCGGCCGCCTCCACCTCCGCGTCGCTCGCGCCGGGCCGTCCGTAGGCGATGGCGTCGCGCACCGTCCCGGGGAAGAGATACGGCTCCTGCGGGACCACCCCGAGGTGGCCGCGGTACCCGGTGAGGTCGAGCTCGCGCAGATCCGCGCCGTCCACCCGCACCGCGCCCCCGGTCGGGTCGTAGAACCGGGCCACCAGCTTGACCAGGGTGGACTTACCGGCCCCGGTCTCCCCGACGAACGCCACGGTCTGCCCCGCGGGGATCGTGAGCGAGATGCCCGCCAGCGCCTCCTCGTCGTCCCCGTACCGGAACCGCACATCGTCGAAGGCGATCTCGCCGCGCGTGGTGCGCACCTCGCGCGGATCGTCGGCGACCGGTGTGGTGGTGGGCTCGCGCAGCAGCTCCTGGATGCGGCCCAGGGACACCGATGCCTGCTGATAGCCGTCGAAGACCTGGGAGAGCTGCTGGACGGGGGCGAAGAACAGGTCGATGTAGAGGAGATAGGCCACCAGCGCGCCGGCCGACAGCGTGTTGTCCCCGACCCGCCCGGCGCCCACGATGAGCACCAGCGCGGAGGCCACGGACGACAGCAGTTGCACGAACGGGAAGTACACCGAGATCAGCCGCTGACCGCGCAACCGCGCCTGGCGGTAGGCGTCGCTGCGCGCCGCGAACCGCTCCCGGCCGGACCGCTCGCGCCGGAACGCCTGCACGATCCGCAGCCCCGCCACGCTCTCCTGCAGATCCGCGTTGACCACGCTCACGCGCTCGCGGGCCAGTTCGTACGCCTTGACGCTGAGGCGCCGGAAGACGATGGTGCCGATGATGAGCGGCGGGAGGGTCAGGAAGACCACCAGCGCGAGGCCCACGTCGATGATGAGCAGCGCGACCAGGATGCCGAAGAAGGTCAGCAGACTGACGACGGCGGTGACCAGGCCGGTCTGGAGGAACGTGGACAGCGCGTCGACGTCGGTGGTCATCCGCGTCATGATCTTGCCGCTCAGCTCGCGCTCGTAGTAGTCGAGGCCGAGCCGCTGCAGTTGCGCGAAGATCTTGACGCGCAGTGCGTAGAGCACCCGTTCACCGGTCCGCCCGGTCATCCGCGTCTCGCCGATCTGGGCGGCCCACTGCACGAGGACGACGAGGAGCGCGAGCCCGGAGGCGGCCCACACCGCCCCGAGCGCGAGCCGCTGGACGCCCTGGTCGATCCCGTGCCGGATGAGCACGGGCAGCAGCAGCCCGGCGACCGCGTCCACGGCGACGAGCAGCAGCGCGACCGCCAGCGGCGCCCCGAAGCCGCGCAGCAGCAGCCGCAGCCCGTAGGTCTCCTCGGGGCGGGTGGCCTGCTCCTCGTCGATATCGGGGGTGTCGGTGGCGGGCGGCAGGGCGGCGACCTTGGCGAGCAGCTCGGGGGTGGCGGGCATCCCGGACAGCGCCCCGGCGATCCCGGGCCCGGCCACGGCCGCGGCTCCCGGTCCCGCTCCCGTGTCGTCCTTACGGCCGTCACCATCGGGCCGCACCCATAGCTCCGGGGTCACCCCGCCGGGCCGGGGGCAGCCGTCGGCGTGCTCGGGGTCGTCCCCGCCGCGCGGCCGGCCCCGCCCGTTACCGCCGTCCGACCGTGCCCACGGCTCGGTCGCCACCCCGTCGCGAGCCGTCTCACCGGCGGCATGCCCGGGATCGTCGCCACCACGCGCCTGTAGGCCCACCGCCAGGCACGGGCACTCCTCGCCGCCATGCGCCGCGCCGTCGCCGTCCGCGGACGGCCCGCCGTCGATACCCGGCTCGGCCAACCCCGTCGCGGCGGACTCCCCGCCGAACGCCCCGGCGAGGCCCACCGCGTGCGCGGAGGCGTCGCCGCCGCGCGGCTCGGCATGGGCCGGGGCCGGGCCGTCGCCGCCTGGGGCGGCGACGGCCTCGGACCCGTCCGCCAGCAGCCGCCGGTACACGGCGCTGCGCGCCCGCAGCTCCTCGTCGGTGCCCACGTCCACGACCCGGCCCCGGTCCAGGACCGCGATGCGGTCGGCGAGGGCGAGCGTGGAGGGGCGGTGGGCGATCAGCAGGGTCGTACGGCCCGCCATGACGCCCCGGAGCGCCTCGTGGATCTCGTGCTCGACGCGCGCGTCCACCGCCGAGGTCGCGTCGTCGAGGACGAGCAGCCGGGGGTCGGTGAGGATCGCGCGGGCCAGGGCCAGCCGCTGGCGCTGGCCGCCGGAGAGGGTCAGCCCCTGCTCGCCGACCTCGGTGTCATAGCCGTTCGGCAGTGCGGAGATGAAGCCGTCGGCCTGGGCGGCGCGGGCGGCGGCCCGGATCCGCTCCTCGCTCGCGTCGGGCCGCCCGTAGGCGAGGTTGGCGCGCACGGTGTCGGAGAAGAGGAAGCTGTCCTCCGGCACCATCCCGACCGCCCCGCGCAGCGAGTCGTACGTCAGCTCCCGCACATCGTGGCCGCCGATCCGCACCGCGCCCGACGACACGTCGTAGAAGCGCGGCAGCAGCATGGACAGCGTCGACTTGCCGCTTCCGGAGGCGCCCACGACGGCCAGGGTCTCGCCCGGTTCGATCCGCAGGGACACCTCGGAGAGCACCGGGCGCTCGGGGTCGTAGCCGAAGCTCACCCGGTCGAACTCGACCGTCGCGGGGGCGTCCTCGGGAAGCTCCCGGGCGCCGGGGCGCTCGTCGATGACCGGCTCGGTGTCGATGAGCTCGAAGACCCGCTCGACCCCGGCCCGCGCCTGCTGCCCGATGGTCAGGATCATCGTGAGCATCCGCACCGGGCCCACGAGCTGGGCGAGATACGTCGAGAAGGCCACGAAGGTGCCGAGGGTGATCTGGCCGCGGGTGGCCATCCAGCCGCCGAGCGCCAGCATGGCCACCTGGCCGAGGGCGGGGACGGCCTGGAGGGCGGGGGCGTAGCGGGAGTTCAGCCGTACGGTCCGCAGCCGGGCGGCGAACAGCCGGCGGCCGACCGCCCGCAGCTTGTCGGTCTCCTGCGCCTCCTGCCCGAACCCCTTGACCACCCGGACACCGGTCACGGCCCCGTCGACGACACCCGCGACGGCGGCCGCCTGCCCCTGGGCGTACCAGGTGGCCGGGAAGAGCCGGATGCGGCTGCGCGAGGCGAGGATCCACAGGGCGGGGGCGACGGCGAGGGCGACGACGGTGAGCAGCGGTGACAGCGTCGCCATCACGACGAGCGAGACCAGGAAGAGGAGGACGTTGCCGATCATCATCGGCACCATGAAGAGCAGGCCCTGGATGAGCTGGAGGTCGCTGGTGGCCCGGCCGATGATCTGGCCGGTGGAGAGGTTGTCCTGCCGTCGGCCGTCGAAGCGGGCGATGGACGCGTACATCTCGGTGCGCAGGGCGTGCTGGACGTCGAGGGCGAGCCGTCCGCCGTAGAAGCGGCGGATGTAGGTGAGGACGTAGACCACGAGGGCGGCGACGATCAGCAGGGTGGCCCAGGGGGCGAGGGACCGGTCGTGCTGGACGATCACATCGTCGATGATCAGCTTCGGCACCAGCGGGACGAGCGCCATGACGGCCATTCCGGCGAGCGAGGCACCCAGGGCGAGCAGCACATCCTTGCGGTACAGCCAGCTATAGCCGAACAGCCGCCTTACCCAGCCCTGCCCGGTATCCGACCCGTCCACATCCGGTCCGCCCGTATCCTTTTTGCCCGTTTCATCCGTTATGTCCGTCCCTACGCCCGCCACCCGTTGACCTCCCGATCCGCACACGCTTCCGGACAGAACCAACACACTGATGTGCGGATTTCATCCTTCAGCAACAATCGGACCGGGTCACCTCCGGCCGGGCCGCCGCCTCGGCCCGCTCCGCCCCGCCCGGATACGCGTTCGCGGAATCGCCCAAAAGCGGACTGTTCAATACCGGACCGTTCATCAAACACTTAGCGGTGCCGTCTAAGGTCGCGTCCACCGAAAAGCTCACCACCGTACGGCGAAAGGGTGATGATCGTGACGGGACTCCAGATCGACGACATCCCGCCCGCGGAGCGATTCGCGGCCTGGCGCGCCCTGTGCGAGCTGACGGCGATACCGATGGAGCTCCGCAGCGACCATGAGCACGACTTCCGCGCGAGCGTACGGGGCGGAGTGAGCCTCGGCGAGGTGATGCTGACCTCCACCTCCGTACCGTCACTGCGGAACGAGCGGACGGCGGCCCATATCCGCCGCTCCGACCCGGAGCTCTACCATCTGCGGCTCACCCTGCGCGGTGAGAGCGATGTGCGCCACGGGGACACCGAAGCCACGGTCGGCGCCCGGCAGCTCATGCTCACCTCGACCTCCACGCCGTATCTGGCGGTGTGCGAGCGCGGCAGGGTCGACGGGATGACGATCACCCTCGACCCCTCGCTGCTGCCGTTCCCGGCGGCCGAGCTCAACCGGCTGCTCGGGCAGCGGCTGTCCGGGCGCTCCGGGATCGGGGCCATGCTCGCCGACTTCCTCATCCGGCTGGCCGCCGAATCCGACCGCTACGGCCCGGCCGACGCACCGCGCCTCGGCACCGTCGCCGTCGATCTGCTCAACGCGCTGCTCGCGCATGAGCTGGACGCCGGTGCCGAGGCGCGCGCCGAGAACCGGCTCACCCCCGAGAGCCGTCGGCGCACCCTGCGGTTACGCATCGAGGAATTCGTCCGGCAGAACCTGCACAGCCCGGGGCTCACCCCGGCGTCGATCGCCGCGGCCCATCACATCTCGCTCCGGTACCTCTACCGCCTCTTCGAGGAGCAGGGGCACCCGGTCTCCGCGTGGATCCGCGCCCAGCGCCTGGAACGCTGCCGCCGCGACCTCGCCGATCCCGCCCTGGGCGACACCCCCATCCATGTCATCGCCGCCCGCTGGGGTTTCAGCCACGCCGCGGACTTCAGCCGTGCCTTCCGCGGCGCCTATGGCGTGCCCCCACGGGACTTCCGCCATACGGCGCTGTGGACGAACAGGTGAGCGGGGCTCCCCCCGTGGTAACCCTGCTCACCCGTCACTGATCAGCATGGGCCCGGCGGGGCCGGGATGTCGTTGGCCTGCTGTGCACAGTGCCTTGATGCTCTGTGCACGGACCGCACTATCCCGCCTGCCAGGCCGTCACTTGGCCCGGGTCACCCGCAACTCCTCGATGCCTGCGCGCTTCTTGTCGTCCGCCGAGCGCAGGGTGACGCGGACGTAGCGGGCCGGGCCGCTCGTCCCCTCACGCCAGTGGCGGCCGTCGAGCGAGGTCCGCACCTCATGGGAGGCGGGCCGGGTGCGGGTCCACTCCGGGCTGACCTTCGCCAGGCGCACCGTGCGACCGAGGTCGGCCGTGAGCGTGCCCTGGGCCGCGTCGGGGACCCAGGCGGTGGCCGCGTTGCCGTCCACGGCGGCGCCCGCGTACATCCCGGGCTCCTCCGTGCTCGCCGTCGCCTTTCCGCAGCGCGCGACGTTGTCGGTCGGCTCGAGGTCGGGGCGGCGGGTCTTGAGCACCGCGGGCGCGCCCCGGCTCACGAGCTGGGCTCCGCCCCGCGGGGTCTCGATCCGCATCGGCGCGCCTCCGGTCAGCCTTACGGTCGTCTGGTGCGGGCCGATGGCGACGTCGTAGGTGCGGCCCCGCCAGCGCAGCCCCCGCAGGGTGACGCCGTCGTGGAGCTGCGGCGGCAGCGTCGGGTCGAGCCGCACGCCGTCCTCGCCCATCCGCAGCCCGGTCAGACCGTGGGTGAAGACCTGCAGAAAGCCGCCCTTACCGGTGAGGAAGTCATGCGCCGGGGAGCCGGACAGGGGGTCCTGCGCGCCCGCCTTCTCGCCCCGCGCCTCCGAGAACGTGTCGAAGGGGCCGCGCACGAACGGCTTGATGGAGCGCTGGAGGTAGGTGTACGTGGAGCAGCCGGGCTCGCCGATGGCGGCGGCGTCGATGGCGTGCACCGAGTCCGTCATGGCCGGGCCGTCCGGGTCGGTGCGGGCCGCGTAGTAGTCGAGGGTCTTGGCCGCCGACGTGCCGGACATCGGCCACTCCAGCGGATACATCAGCAGTACGGTGTCCGCCTGCTTGATGGTCGAGCCCTTATAGCCGTCGTACTGCTGGAAAACCTGCTTCTTCTTGTCGTACGGAATCCGCAGCTTGTCCGCGATCCGGGTCCAGGAGGCGGGCGCCTCACGGCCGAGGACGCGGGCGGCGCGGGCGGCGTCGCGCAGGGCGGTGGCGGCTCCGGCGTTGGTGAAGACACCGTCGTCGACGCCGTTGCTGTACTCGTCGGGACCGGCCACGTTCTTGATCGAGTAGCTGCCGTCGGTGTTGTGCGTGACGCGTCCGGCCCAGAACTCGGCGATCCCCTTGAGCACCGGCCAGCCGCGTCCGCGCAGCCACCGGGTGTCGCCCGTCGCCTCGTAGTACTGCCAGGCCGCCACGGCGATATCGCTCTGGAGGTGGTTCTGGGTGCGGCAGTGCGGCGGGTCCCAGCTATGGCATTCGGTCCACAGCCCGCCCTTGCTCGCACTGGTCCAGGGATAGAACAGGCCGGCGTAGCCCAGCTTGCGGGCGTTGGCGCGGGCGCCCGCACGGGTCTTGTAGCGGTACTCCACCACCGACTTGGCGAGTTCGGGATGGGTGGCGAGCAGCCCGGGGTACATCCAGGTCTCGGCGTCCCAGAAGATCAGCCCGCCGTAGTTGTCACTGCTCAGCCCGGTCGGCGAGATGCTGTTCCGGGAGCCGGCGCGGGTGGCGGACAGCAGTCCGTACTGCGTCGAGCGCACCCAGTCCTGGAGGTCGTTCCGGCCGCGCCCGGCCACCTCGATATCCGAGCGCCACAGCCGCCGCCAGGCCGCGCTGTGCGCGGCGAACAGCCCGTCCCAGCCCTGGTCCGCCGCGCGGCGGGAGGCGGCGCGGGCATCGGCGCGCGGGGTGCGGGAGGTCAGCGCGGTGTCCACGCCCACGTACTTGGTGAACTCGTAGGAACGGCCCGGGCGGACGGGGAAGCGGAGGGCCTGGCGCGCGGACAGCTTCCGCGCGGCCTCCGATCCCTCCGGCCCCTCCGTCGTCGCCTTGCCCGCCCGGACCCCCGGGCCCGGCCGCAGCGTGGAGGCCACGGCTCCGTCGGTCTTCGTGCCGTCCGTACGGAAGCCGACATCGACCGTGCCGCCCTTATGGGCGCCACCGCTGGTCCCGCTCATCCGCCGCGCACCGCGTCCGTCGAGGAGATCGGTGACGGTCGCGTCCCCGCCCCAGTGCGGGGTCATCCGCATCCTTACGGCGCCCACGTGCGCGTTGGCGCGGTCGGCGACGATGTCATAGGTGAGGTCGGTGGCGCGCCCGTCGGACGCGGTCCAGGTGAGCGAGGTCCGCACCAGCCCGCAGCGCATGAAGACCGTCTGCCGGTAGTGGGAGATCCGCCCGGCGGACGTCTGGGAGCCGAAGGTCTCCGAACCCGCGCCCCCGGTGGCCACGTTCAGCGTGGACCATGTGGGGATGGCCGCGGCGACCTGCCGGTTCTCGGTGGTCTTCGCGTTGTGCGCGTAGAGACCCGAGACGAACGCGCCGTCGTAGCGGGGGGTGAACAGCGGCCAGCCGGTCTTGTCGCCCCCTCCGGAGTAGCCGGTCCCCTGGGGCGGCACCCGCTGCCCGAGATAGCCGTTGCCCACATACGCGTGGGAGCTGTCCTGGGGATCGATACGGCCGGACGAGAGCGCCCAGCCGTCGGACGGCCCGCGCGTGCAGTCCCCGCCGGCGGTGGCGTCGGCCGCCGCGGTGGGGTCGGGTTCGGGAGCGGCCGACGCCGGGGGCACGGCGGCGATCAGCCCGCAGACGAGGAGCGGGGCGAGCAGCCGGGCAGGCCGGGGCAGCCGGAGGGGGGAGTACGTCATTGTTCTCCGTCGTGGTGGGCCGGTGACGGTCCCGGTGACGATAAAGAGGTGAACACGACAGGTCAATGGATCGCGTGATGTCTTCAATATCTGAACGAGAGTTCGGATGAGAAAACAAGATCAATAGGCGTGCCGGGCGCGTTCAGGATGAGGCGCCCCGGGCCCGTCAGAACGCGGACGGGCGCACCAGCCCCGTCTCGTAGGCGAAGACCGCCGCCTGGGTCCGGTCGCGCAGCCCCAGCTTGAACAGGATCCGGCTCACATGGGTCTTCACGGTCTGCTCGGCCACCACCAGCCGTGCGGCGATCTCCGCGTTCGACAGCCCCTGGGCGATCAGGGTGAGCACCTCGGTCTCGCGCTCGGTCAGATCGCCCACCCGGTCCCGGAGGGGACCGCGCGGGGCGGCGGCGCTCACCCGGGAGAACTCACCGATCAGGCGCTTGGTGATGTTCGGCGCCAGCAGTGCGTCACCGGCCGCCACCACCCGCACCGCATGGGCCAGTTCATCCGCCGAGGCGTCCTTCAGCAGAAACCCGGACGCGCCCGCGCGCAGCGCCTCATAGACGTACTCGTCGAGGTCGAAGGTGGTGAGGACCAGGATCTTGACGGTGGCCCCGGCGGGTTCGGTGAGCCGCCGGGTGGCCTCGATACCGCCGACTCCCGGCATCCGTATGTCCATCAGGACCACGTCCGGGGCCAGCTCGGCGACCTGGTCGATGGCGTCGGCCCCGTCCACGGCCTGGCCGACGACCTCGATGTCCGGTTCGGCGTTGAGGAGCACCGTGAAGCCCTGGCGGACCATCATCTGGTCGTCGGCGATCAAAACGCGGATGGTCGTCGTCATACGGGGTCCTCGGCGGTTTCGGGCGCGGCGGCGGACGGGTCGGGGTGGTGCGTGGGCAGCACCGCGGTCACCTCGTAACCGCCGTCCGGCGTCGGGCCGGTGGTCAGCTCACCCCCTAGCATCGCAGCGCGCTCCCGCATCCCGAGCAGCCCGTGCCCGGCGCCCGGCGAGGGCGGGGCGGGCCGGTCCGGGGTCGTGTTGACGATCCGGACGGTGAGCCCGCGCCGCTGGTACCCCAGCTCCACCCGCGCCTGAGCGCCCGGCGCGTGCCGCATCACATTGCTCAGCGCCTCCTGCACGATGCGGAACGCCGACAGCTCGACGCCCGGCGGCAGCGGCCGCCGCTCCCCGGTGACATCCGTAAGGATCGTGATTCCGGTCCCGCGCACCGTGCCCACCAGCTCGTCCAGCCGGTCCAGAGTGGGCTGCGGGGCGTGCCGGGCGCCGTCGGCCAGGGCGTCCTCGGAGCGCAGCACGCCCAGCACGCGACGGAGTTCGGCCAGCGCCTCGACCGCGTTCTGGCGGATGCCCGCGAGGTTCTCCTTCAGGTCGTCGGAGGGGTTCTCGGCCAAATGCGGGGCGACCTGCGCCTGGATGGAGATCACCGACATGTGGTGGGCGACCACGTCGTGCAGCTCGCGGGCGATGCGGTTGCGCTCCTCCAGCAGGGTGCGCCGGGCCCGTTCCTCCGCGGTGAGCTCCTCCTGCTCGACCAGCCGGGTCCGCGCCACCCGGCGGCCGCGCAGCGCGGTGCCCACCACCACGGCGGTGGTGAAGGACACGAACGCCTCGTAAAGGCCGTCCGTATGGGGCCGGGTGGCGAAGGCGGAGGTGGCCGTCCCCACCAGCAGGGTCAGTATCAGCGCCTCGGCGGCGATCCGGGGGCGGACCCGCAGCGCGAGGAGGAGCAGCACGATGGTGTGCAGCGCGATCTGGCCGTAGTTCCAGGGGTAGGGCACGTAATCGGGGAGGCGGCCATCCGCCTCCAGCGCCGTCACCAACAGCATGGCGGTCGAGAGCCACCACGCCGGTATCGGGCGGGTCAGCGCCACCTGGACGGCCAGCGCTTCGAGCACCACGAAACCGATCATGGGCACCGGGTCCTGGGACGTCCCCGGCCGGGCGGGCTCCTGGAACTGCGCCATGCTGAACCAGGCCATGAGCACCGCGAGCAACACCACATGGCCATGGGGCAGCCGGCCCAGCCAGCGCATCCGCGGCAGCGGGTCGCGCGCGATCGTCCACAGGTCCGCGCGGAGGATGCCCGGCGCCGCGCGCAGTCCCTCGCCCATCGTGCGCGGCAGGGCGCGTGCGCCCTCCGCCAGCCGGTCCGCCATCCGCCCGCCCGTCATGGCCTTGACTTTAGACACTGGGCTTCTCCACCTGCCGGGCCGCCCGGACCGAACGTCCCTCGCGAACGACGCGGCTCCCACCGCGGACGGCACCGCCACCACCGCGTACGGCACCGCCGCCACCGCGGACGACGCCGCCACCGCCCTTCCGCCGCCCCGCCTCGTACCCGTGGAAGGCCGCCCAGCAGATCAGCAGCGCCCCCGCGAACACCGGCAGCCAGCACAGCCGCGCCAGCACCCAGCCGGGGCCGTCGGGCACGGTGTGCAGCCCCGGCAGCGGCCCGTACAGCCGCAGCGTGGTCACGCTGACCGCCATCATCGCGGTCTGGTGCCACAGGAACACGGTCATCGCGGAGAGGTTGACCAGCGCCACCACCGCCCACGCGGCGGGCCGCGCCAGCACCCGGCGCAGGGGGCCGCGCAGCAGCAGGGCCGCGCCGCACTGGGTGAGACCGAAGGTGACGGCGGCCAGGGTGGGCGGGTTGAGGTTGGATATCGGGGCGCCGGGCACCCCGACCATCGCCGCCGGATAGCCGCCGAACAGGACGAGCCCGGCGGTGACCGTCGCGCCCCCGATCAGCAGCACCCACCCGGCCGTCCGGCCGCGCAGCAGGCCCCGGCCCCAGGTGGCGCCCAGGCAGTACGGGACCAGCCAGCCAGCCGCCAGATTGATCCAGCCGAGCCAGGCCGGGCCGCCGAAGCCGAACCGGATCAGGTCGACATGGAGCACGATGGCCAGCGGCCACAGCGGATGCAGCCGCGCCACCAGCGGGGTCGCGGCCGTGAGCACCGCGTAGACCAGCAGGAACCACAGCGGGGACAGGACGAGTTTGAGCAGCGTGTGCACGGTCAGCAGGCTCACCCCGGAGCCGAGCATCGCCCCCGCCGCCACGGTCCACACGGCGAGCACGGCGGCGACGGGCCGGAACAGCCGGGCCAGCCGGGCGCGCAGCCACCGCCGGTAGCCGATGCCCCGGGCGTGGGCGCAGGCATGGCTCTTGGCGCCCATCTGCCCGCCGACCAGGAAGAACACCGCGAGGGTCTGGAACGCCCAGGAGACGGGGGTGAGTTCGGGCTGGTACAGCAGCGGGCTGGCCGCGCGCAGGGTGCCGCTGTCGGCGACCAGGGCGGTCACCAGCCAGTGGCCGAGCACCACACCGAGGATGGCGATGGCCCGCAGGGCGTCCACGGCGCGGTCGCGGTCGGGCGGGGTGGCGGCCTCGATCCGCCGGACGAGGTCACGTATGCGGAATGTGTCACGCCTACGAACCGTGTCAGGCGTACGGAATGTGCCACGCGTCCGAACGATGTTACGCATCGCGGCCCTCCACGATCCGGCCCATGCTCGCCAAAGCGGCGGACCCGGGCTTGAGATAGTCGCTGTGCCCGACGTCCCCCGCGTCGAACTTCCGTGCGCCGAACCGCCCGGAGACGGGATCGGTCCCGAAGCCGACGGTCGTGCCCAGTAGCCGGATCCGCACATGCGGCACCCCGCCGATCCAGTCGTTCCCGCCCCGCCCGGCCCAGACGGTGGCCCGGGTGTGCAGTTGCCGGGCGTCGTCGAATCCCGTACCGGGGCTGCCGTACAGGACGATGTCCGCGGCCTTCAGCCCCCGCGCGGCCCGGGCGCACACCACCGAACCGTAGGAGTGGCAGAGGAGCGAGATCCGGGCCCGGGGCTTGGCCGCGTTCAACTCCCGTACGAATGTGGCCAGTCGGGGAGCCGCACCGGCGGCCCGGTTCGTGGTCAGCACCTCGGGTCCCACGGTGCCCGGCGTCTTGTACCCGAGCCAGCCGACGACGGCCGTACGGCTGCCGAGTTGATGGCTCAGCGCGAGGGCCCCGGCCCGGAACCGGTCGTACGTCTCCAGGTTGGTGTCCGACCCCGGCACCAGCACGGCGACGCGCGTGGCCCGGCCCAGGTCCCCGTACACCTCGACGGCACGACCGCCCTCCCGCCCGTCGAAGGACAGGAAGTGCCGCGACGGCTTCCGCATCTTCCGCAGCGCCCGCTCCCGCGCTCGGTCGCCGTGCCGGGTCGCCATCGCCTCGGCCGCCGCGATCCCCTCCCGATTGGCCTCGTACCGGTGCTCCAGCCCCTGGACGCTCACGGGCCCCAGCGCCACGGGTGCGGGCGCCGGCACCTCGCTCGGCCCTGCGGCCCCCATCAGGGGCACCACCACCGAGGTGGTGACGAGCGCCGCGAGCAGGGCGCGGCGAAGACGGGACGCCATGGCTGTTCCTTCCGTACCGACAGCTTGTGTGAGTACGGAAGTTATGGAGTCGGCCGTGTGGTTGGCGTCCCACCGGGGAGTGCATCCGCGGGGTAGTCCCCAGGTACTACGGGTAGGGGGTCGGGCCGGTGCGGTGGTCGCGATCCGCACCGCGGTGGGGCCCGGGTCCACGACCGATGCGTGGTGACGGCTGATACGCGGCTACGGCTGATACGTGGTGACGGCTGATACGTGGTGACGGCTGATACGCGGTTGATGCACGGCTGAGCGGCCCCGGAGGCCCCGCTCCGCCGGGGCGGAGATCTCTCTCGCCCAAGGTGACGCCGGTGCGCCGACGCGGCGCACCGGTCTCACCGTAGGAGGTCACGATGTCCCCTGCCCCCACCCACCGGGCGCGCCGCCGCCGTACCGTGCTCATGGCGATGGCTGCCTCTACGGCGGCGATGGCGACCGTAGCGGCCGGTCCGCCCGGCTGGGCCGGTGCCCCCGCGGGCGACCCGGCCTCCCCGGGCGCCCGGAGCGCCGGGGACCGGCTGGTGCCGTATCCGGGCAACGGCGGTTACGACGTCCGCTCGTACGACGTCGGCTACACCTACCGGCCCGGGACCACGCTGATGGACTCCTCCGTACGGATCCGGGCGACCGCCACCCAGGCGCTGTCCCGGTTCAGCCTCGACGCGGCCGTGGACGAGATCAAGACGGTCACCGTCCAGGGCGAGCCGGTCCGCTTCGCCGTGGACAAGGCGGGCGAGAAGCTGGACATCACGCCGCGGCGGGCGCTCGGCAAGGGCCGGCCGTTCGATGTGAACATCGCCTACCGCGTCGACCGGAACGACAACCGGACCCGGCCCGGCGACCCGACCAGCCCGGCGCCGCGCCTGACCCCGTGGGTGAACAAGAAGGTCGGCTTCGTGGTGTTCGGCCAGCCGGACCGGGCCCACATGTTCTTCCCCGCCAACGACTACCCCACCGACAAGGCCCGGTTCACCTTCCGCCTCACCGCGCCGAAGGACCTCCAGGCCGTGGGCATCGGGACGCTGCGCTCACGGACGACCTCGGGCGACGACGCCACCACCGTCTTCTCGACCGCAGACGAGATCTCCACCCAGGTCGTCCAGGTCGGTGTCGGGCACTACAAGGAGATCCGGGGTCGCGGCCCCCACGGGCTGCCGCTGCGCAGCTATGTCGACACCGACGCGTACGAGGCGGCCAAGCCGCTGGTCGACCGGATACCGGACCAGCTCTCCTGGTTCGAGAAGGAGCTCGGCCGGCCGTTCCCGCTGGAGACCTACGGAGTGCTCGGGGTGCCCGAGGGCTATCTGGGGGTGGCCTTCGAATCGGCGACCCTGTCCACGTTCGCCGTCGAGAACCTCCAGGGGCCGGCGGAGCAGCTCGAACCGACCATGGTCCACGAGATGGTGCATCAGTACTTCGGGGACGCGCTCGCCGTCTCGAACTGGGACACCAACTGGATCAGCGAGGGCCACGCCGACTACTACCAGTTGCTCTACACCGTGGATCAGGGCTGGCGGGACCTGGCCACCGTGCTGAAGGCGCGGTACGAGTTCGACCCCGAGAGCCGTGCCGCGAGCGGCCCCCCGAACCGGCCCAAGGAGGCCATCGACGCGCTGGTCGGCGGCAACAACGCGGGTGTGCTGATGCTCGCCGGGCTGCGCCACCAGGTCGGTGACGCCACCTTCAAGAAGATCGAGCGGACCTTCTTCGACCGGTACCGGGGCAGGAACGCCGACACCCGGGACTACATCGCGGTGGCGAACGAGATCAGCGGCCGGGACTTCACCGCGTACGTCAACGGCTGGCTCTACGACGAGAAGACTCCGCCCATGGCGGGCCACCCGGACTGGGTGGCCCCGGAGCCGCCGAAGAGCTCGTGACATAACGGCATGATGGGGGGCTCCCCCTTCGCACAGGTTGGTGAAAATGTCGCAGATAGCCACCGGTGGCGGTGGTCCCCTGCCCGTCACGGTCCTCCTCGTGGAGGACGACGAGGTGATCCGCAGGTCGGTCGGGATGGCTCTGGAGCGCTACGGCTACCGCGTGTCCACGGCCGGTGACGGGCTGACCGGTCTCGCACTGTTCCGGGCGGGCGGGCATGATCTGCTGCTGCTGGACGTGATGCTGCCCGGGCTCGACGGCATCGGGCTGTGCCGCCGGATCCGGGAGACCAGCATGGATCCGATCCTGATGATGTCGGCGCGCGGCGACGATCTGGACGTCATATCCGGCCTGGAGGCGGGCGCCGACGACTACGTCGTCAAGCCGGTCGACACCGCGGTGCTGGTGGCCCGGATCCGGTCGCTGCTGCGGCGGGCCACGTATCCGCCGGCCGGGGGGTCAGGGGATCCGGCCACCTCTTCACCGGCCGGGGCATCCGCGGGCGCCCAGCCCGGCCCGCGCCACCATCACGGCGCCCGGCTCCGCTTCGGGGATCTGGCCATCGACACGGGCGGCCTGGAGGTGTTCCTGGCCGGTGAGCCGATCGCGCTGGCACCCACCGAACTGCGGCTGCTGCTGGAGTTCGCCGCGCACCCCGGCATCGTCCTCGACCGGGAGACGCTGCTGCGCGACGTCTGGGACTACGACTGGGACGGCGACACCCGCGTCGTCGACCTGTGTGTGCAGCGACTGCGCAAGAAGATCGGCGCCGGGCGGATCGAGACGGTCCGCGGCTTCGGCTACAAGCTGAGGCGCTGACGTGGGAACGTCACGCGCCCTGCTCACCCGGCCACGCGCCCTGCTCACCCGGCCAGGCGCCCTGCTCAACTGGCGCTCGCTGCGCTGGAAGATCGCCCTGCTGGTGGCCGCGGCATGCTGCGGCATCGCGCTGACGGTCGGCCTTCTGGTGCACCACAGCACGTACGAGCGGTCCATGAACGAGGGCAGCGGCAAGGCGTACACCGCCCTGGACACCGCCCTCGCCCCGGGCGGTGGAGGCGGGTCCGACGCCCTCGTGCACACGCCTGGCGAGATGCCGCCGAAGCTGGTGCGGATGGTCCGCGCCCGGGGAAGCGCCGCCCTATACGACGAGAGCGACCCGTACCGGCCGCGGATGTGGGCCGGGCGGCGGCTGTCCGATGGCCGCCTGGCGGCGATCGCGATCGACATGACGCCCGACCAGCTCAGCCGCCGCGCGCTGGACCGGCATATGTGGAAGTACTCGCTGGCCGCGCTGGCCGTCATCGTGCCGCTGTCCGCCCTCGCCGCCGAACTCCCCAACCGACGGCTGCGGCGGGTGGCACGCACCGCACGGCGCATCGCCTCGGGCGACCTGGCCGCCAGGACCGAGGTGGGCGGCCGGGCGGGCGACGAGATCACCGAGATCTCGGCCACGGTCGACTCCATGGCCGACAGCCTGCGGGACCGGCTGCGCAGCGAACAGCGCTTCACCGCCGATGTCGCGCACGAGTTGCGCACCCCGCTGATGGGCCTGGTCACCTCCACCGAGCTGCTCCCGGAGAGCGAAGCCACCGATCTTGTGAGGGACCGGGTCCGGGTGCTGCGCACCCTTGTCGAGGACCTGCTGGAGATCTCCCGTCTCGACGCCGGTGTGGAACGCGCCGACCTGCGGCCCGTCGCCCTCCCCGACCTGGTCCGAGGCTCGCTGGCCCGCACCGGCCTCGACGCGCGTCTCGCGGTCGGCGCCGCGCCCGTGGTGGTCGAGACGGACCCGCGCCGGCTCGACCGGATCCTCGCCAACCTGCTCGGCAACGCCCACCGGCACGGCGCCGCGCCGGTCGAGGTCACGGTGGAGGGAACGACGGTCGTCGTCCGCGACCACGGCTCCGGTTTCCCCGACAGCCTCCTCGCGGAAGGGCCACAGCGCTTCCGCACCGGCGCGGCCGAGCGTGGCCGCGGTCATGGCCTCGGACTGACCGTCGCCTCCGGCCAGGCCCGGGTCATCGGCGCGTCCCTGCTCTTCTCGAACGCGGCCGACGGCGGGGCCGTCGTCACGCTGCGGCTGCCGCCGACGGGCTGACGCGACGGAGTCGGTACCCGACTCGATACACGACTGATGACCGGCCGAGCCGTTCCGGATCCACGGCCACGGCCGTGCGGAGATCCGCCCTGGCCAAGGTGGTTGACGTGCGACCGCAGCACGTCAACCACCTTGGAGGTGTCTTGCGCATGTTCCCCGACCGCCCTCCCCCCGTACTCCGCGCACCCCGCATACCCGGCCCACGTACGGCGAGGACGCCGCAGCCGATCGAGGCCGTACGACGGTGGCGGCCGACGACCACACCCGGGACCCGGTGAGGCCACCATGGCAACCCCTCTCGACACCCCTTCCGCACACCAGGCCCCCACGCCCCAACCCGAGCCCGACGCGACTCCCCTGCCCAAGCCCGACACGGGTGCCACGCCCGAACCCGACCCGAGTCGCCCGCCCGAGCCCAACACGGGTGCCCCGCCTAAGCCCAACGCGAGTCCCCCACCCGAGCCCGACGGGACTCCCCCGCCCGACGCCGACACGGGCGCCGCGCCCGAACCCGACGCGGCTCGCCCGCCCGAGCCCAACACGCATACCCCGCCCGAGCCCAACGCGACTCCCCCGCCCGAACCCGACACGGGTGCCACGCCCGAACCCGACACGGGTGCCACGCCCGAACCCGACCCGAGTCGCCCGCCCAAGCCCAACACGCATACCCCGCCCGAGCCCAACGCGACTCCCCCGCCCAAGCCCGACACGGGTGCCACGCCCGAACCCGACCCGAGTCGCCCGCCCGAGCGCGACGCGGGCGCCGCGCCCAAGCCCGACGGGGCTCCCCCGCCTGAGCCCGCCACGAGCGCCCCGGCCGAGCCCAACACGCATGCCGCCGCCGGTCCCGGCGTCTGGCGTCGCGGACGGGCCATCGCCGGGCTCACGCTGGTGGCCGCGTTGGTGATGCTGGGCCACGCCGCTGTCCCCAACCAGGTCGGGCATCTCGGCAGTCTCGTCGAGACCTTCCTGCCCTGGACGGGCCTGGCCGTGCCCCTGTTGCTGCTGTGCGCCCTCGTCCGCCGGTCCGCGACCGCCGCCGTGGCGGTCGTCCTGCCCGCGCTCATCTGGTGTTCGCTCTTCGGCGGGATGCTGCTCGACAAGCGGGCGGAGGGCGGAGACCTGACCGTCGTGACCCACAACGTGGATGAGCACAACCCGCACCCCGCCCGAACCGCCCGCGCCCTCGCGGCTTCCGGCGCCGATGTGCTGGCTCTCGAGGAACTGGGCGCCGCGACAGCGGAGTACGAGAGCGCGCTGGCCGACACGTACCCGTATCACACGGTGCGGGGCACGGTGGGGCTGTGGAGCAGGTACCCCGTCGACGCGTCCCGGACGGTGGACATCGCGCCCTGGCCGCGCGCCCTGCGCGCCGTCGTGCGGACGCCCAAGGGGCCGGTCACCGTCTTCGTCGCCCATCTGCTGTCGGTGCGGTTCAGCCCCGTTGCGGGCTTCACCGCCGCCGCTCGCGACGCCGCCGCGCACCGCCTCAGCGCCGCCCTGCGCGCCGAACCACGGCAGCGCACCGTCCTCCTAGGGGATCTCAACGGCACCCTCGACGACCGGGCGCTGTCCGCCGTCACTTCCGCACTGCGTTCGGCCCAGAGCGAGGCGGGCGCGGGGTTCGGCCTCACCTGGCCCGCGTCGTTTCCCGTGGCGAGGATCGACCACATCCTCGTCCGCGGCGTGGAACCGCGCTCGTCCTGGACGCTGCCCGCCACCGACAGCGATCACCTGCCGGTGGCGGCACGGCTGAAGCTAATGACCCGCCCCGGAACACCCTCACGGCGGGCCCTCGCGCCAGGCCCCCGCGGCGAGCCCAGGCGGCTACCCCTGGGGTACGTAGAACTCCGTGGTCGCCCGCATCGTGGCGGCCGCGACCTCCGCCGGCGCCCCCGAGGCTTCGTACGCCGCGCCCCAGGCCACGCTGGAGCGGGTCATGAACTCCCGCGCCTCGTCCGAGGTCTGCCATGCCTCCGGGTCGGCGGGCGTCCGGCCCGCCAGATGCAGGGCAAGGCCGAGCAGTCCGCCGTCCCAGCCGACGCCGACCGCGCCGGGGCCGAACTGGTCCCACATCTCGGGCGGTACGACGGCGACATGCTCCAGCTCGAAGACGGTCCGCTCCTCGCCCTCGGCGTTCAGCCGCACCTCGACCTCGCTGAAGCCGGGGTTCTCGCCGAACAGCCAGCTCACCGCGAGCAGCCGCGGGGGTTCGCAGCGCAGGATCTCACCGCCCGCGTTGCCCTCGAGCTGGTAGTGGCCACCGAGCTTCAGGTCGCCGCTCACCGGCAGGAACCAGCGGCTGATCCGCCGCGGGTCGGTGCACGCGTCCCATACGTCCTCGATCGCGGCGTCGTAGGTGCGCCGCAGCAGGACGGTACGGGCCTCGCCGTCGGGCACCTCACGGGTGCCGACCTCGCGGTGGACGTCGTTGATCTGGTCGACGATCTCGCTCATGACTTATGTTTCCTCACCGGTTCGACTGTCGCCGCCGCGCCCCTGCTCGAGCCGCCGCTGCCGCTTGCCTCGCGCCAGTTCGGTCCCCAGCGCGTCCAGCCGCTGCTCCCAGAAACCCCGGAACTGATCCAGCCACCGGTCGACCTCCCGCAGGGGCGCGGCCTCGACGGCGTATAACCGCCGTGTGCCCTCGGCCCGTACGGAGGCGAATCCGCCTTCCCGCAACACCCGCAGATGCTGTGACACGGCGGGCTGCGAGATGCCGAACTCGGACCGGATCACGGTGCTGACCTCGCCGGAGGATCGCTCCTCCGCGGCCAGCAGCTCCAATATCCGGCGCCGAACGGGGTCTCCGAGGACATCGAGTGCGTGCACCCCAGGACTATGCCAGTCGCCGCTTATATAAGTCAACGCTTAAATTCACTCATGGCCGCCATGGGCGACCGCGTGATTCCGCCCACTCGCGGAAGCACAGGAGGTCAGCACGGACTCGACGCCCTTACCGTGCCCCGCCGCGCCGGTGGGTGTCAGCCCTCAAGCGGCTTCCCCAGGAGGTCGGAGGCGGTCTCGATGGGGTCGGCAGCCGCGACCGCGGGCGCCGGGTGACAGGTGAAGCCGAGGCGCGTCATGGCGCGGATGACCTCGCCCGCCGTGAAGTCGCGGCGGTCCTGGCGGGTGATCACGGCGCCGACCTGCTTGACCGGGTAGGCACGGCGGCCGATCTGGACCGATGGGCCGGTGATCGGTTCCGGACTGACGCCGCTCATCGCGTCCGTCACCTCGCGCGGGGTCAGGTCGAAGGCGAAATTGGCGATGATGCAGCGCATAGTGCCTCAACGGGAGAGAAGGGAGCGGGGATGACCAGCGTGTCACACCTCGAAGCGGGATGGCACAGCCCGGCGGCAAAAAACGCCCACGTGGTTCCCGCCGCTCCGAGGTGGCACGTGATAGGGTCCTTACTAGTTGCAGTTTTGGTACCCATGGACTTGTGTGCGCCTGACGATATGTAGCGTCCGGCGCATTTTTTGTTTCTGCCGGTCATTTCCGGATGGGGTCATTTCGGCGACTCGGGACGTGTTTCCTGCGCGTTCCGGACCGATCCCAGGTAAAAGGAGAATGACATGGCTACTGGCACCGTGAAGTGGTTCAACGCGGAAAAGGGCTTCGGCTTCATCGAGCAGGATGGCGGCGGCGCCGACGTCTTCGCCCACTACTCGAACATTGCCACCCAGGGCTTCCGTGAGCTGCAGGAAGGCCAGAAGGTGACCTTCGACGTCACGCAGGGCCAGAAGGGCCCGCAGGCCGAGAACATCGTTCCCGCCTGATAGCAGCGCCTGTCACGAGCCGGGGCCCGCACCTGAAGGGGTGCGAGCCCCGGCTCGTACGCATTTCCACAGACCACGCCCAGCCGAAAGGCACCGCGTTGACCCGATCCACCCGCTCGCACCGCCGCAAAAAACCCGTATCCTCCCGTTCCGCCGTCAGTGAGCGCCCCCGCTCATCCGGCGCAAGCGAATTCGCCCTGGCGCCCGGCTCCACCCCGGTGCTGCCCGCCGTCACCTCCTTCGCCGAGCTCGACATGCCGAAGGAGCTGATCACGGAGCTGACCCAGCAGGGCGTCACCGTACCGTTCCCCATTCAGGCGGCCACCCTCCCGAACGCGCTCGCCGGCCGGGACGTACTGGGCCGTGGCCGGACCGGCTCCGGCAAGACCCTCGCCTTCGGCCTCGCCCTGCTGGCCCGCACCGCCGGGCAGCGCGCGGAGCCCCGCCGCCCCCTCGCGCTGGTGCTGGTCCCCACCCGGGAGCTGGCCCAGCAGGTCACCGAGGCGCTCACCCCCTATGCCCGGCGGCTGGGGCTGCGTGCGGCCACGGTGGTCGGCGGCATGTCGATCAACCGCCAGGCCGATGCCCTGCGCAATGGCTCGGAGGTGGTCATCGCGACCCCCGGGCGCCTCTACGACCTGATCGAACGCGGCGACTGCCGGCTGGACCAGGTGCGCACCACCGTCCTCGACGAGGCCGACCAGATGGCCGACATGGGCTTCCTGCCCCAGGTGACCCGGCTGCTGCGGCAGGTCCCCGCCGACGGCCAGCGCCTGCTGTTCTCCGCCACCCTCGACCATGACATCAGCAAGCTGACGCGCCAGTTCCTCGACGACCCGGCCGTGCACTCGGTCGACCCGTCCGCCGGTGCCGTCACCACGATGGAGCACCACGTCCTGCACATCGCGGACACCGACAAGCGCTCCGTCGTCACCCGGGTGGCCGCCCGGGACGGCCGCGTCCTCCTCTTCCTGGACACCAAGCGCGCCGTCGACCGGCTCACCCGGCATCTGCTGACCAGCGGCGTACGGGCGGCGGCACTGCACGGCGGCAAGTCCCAGCCGCAGCGCACCCGGACCCTGGACCAGTTCAAGTCCGGCCATGTCACCGCGCTGGTGGCCACGAACGTCGCGGCCCGGGGCATCCATGTGGACGATCTCGACCTCGTGGTCAATGTCGACCCGCCCGCGGACCACAAGGACTATCTGCACCGTGGCGGCCGTACGGCCCGTGCGGGCGGATCCGGCAGCGTCATCACGCTGGTCACCCCGGACCAGCGCCGGGAGATGGGCCGTCTCATGGCCGACGCGGGCATCACCCCGCAGACCGCCCAGGTCCACTCCGCCGACCCCGAACTCACCCGGATCACCGGCGCCCAGGAACCCTCCGGCGTGCCCGTGATCATCAGCGCGCCCCAGCCCCAACCGCAGCGTGCGCGCCGTTCCGGCGCCCCCCGTCGCTCCGGCCGGAGCCGTCGCCCCGGCCGTTAGGCCCGATACGGGGGCCCGGGCGGCGGCCGTCCGGGCCGACATCCGGAATTTCGCCATGGTCGCATCACGCCCGACCGGCGGCGGATGTCCCCATTCCCCCGTCGGAGAGGCGACAATGGGCCACATGCCGATACCCAGCGCCGTGCCCAGCCGTGCCGAACTGATCGACCACCTCATCCGTACGCGCATCGCGGGCGATGTCGCCACTCCTCGCGAGAACAACCTCTCCCACTACCGCAAGCTCGCGAACGGCGACCGCCACTACTGGCTCGGCCTGGAGCTGGGCGACCGCTGGACCGATGAGCAGGACGTGCTGGCGGTCATGGCGGAGCGGTGCGGCGTGGTGGACGACCCGGAGTACCGCTCGGGGCAGGACACGATCGACCCGGAGCTGACGGTCGGCGCGCTGGACCGGATGGCCTCGGTGCTGCGGAAGGCGGCGGAGGCGGACGAGCGGGTGCTGTTCGCCACCGGGCATCCGGGCGGGCTGCTGGAGGTCCACCGGGCCACGGCGGCGGCGCTGCGGGCCGCCGGCTGCGAGATCGTGGAGATCCCGGGCGGGCTGCAGGCGGACGAGGGGTATGTCTTCCAGTTCTGCGATGTGGCGATGCTGGAGCGGGGCGCCACGCTGTGGCACACCCACTCCCCCGCGCCCATGGCGGCGATCCTCGACGGGCTGGCCCACGAGGGGCGGCCGCTGCCCGATCTGGTGGTCGCCGATCACGGCTGGGCGGGCTACGCGGGGCAGCGGGGCATCGACTCGGTCGGCTACGCGGACTGCAACGACCCGGCGCTCTTCCTCGGCGAGTCCGAGGGCACGCTGTCGGTGGTGGTCCCGCTGGACGACCACGTCACCAACCCGAGGTTCTACGACCCGATGACGGCGTACCTGCTGGACGCGGCGGGGCTGTCGGCCCAGTTCTGACGGCGCCGGGCCGCCGCGGCAGGCGCCCGGCGGGCCCTGACCGCCCCCGCGCGCGCCCGGCGGGCCCAGGCCGTCCTTACGGACGTTACGGACGTCTGGTGGGCCCGGGCCGACCCTGCGGGCTTCCGGTGGATCCGGGCCGACCCTGCGGGCTCCGACGAGCCCGGGCGGCCCCGCCGCCCGCCGCGCTCACTTCTTCTTCGCGCGCGGCACCCGCATGACCCCCTCCTGGATCACGGAGACGGCCAGCCGCCCGTCGGCGGTGAAGATACGGCCCTTGGCCAGACCGCGTCCGCCGGAGGCGGAGGGGCTCTCCTGGTCGTACAGCAGCCAGTCGTCCACCCGGAACGGCCGGTGGAACCACATGGCGTGATCCAGGCTGGCCCCGACGATGTCTCCGACCGCCCAGCCGCCGCGCCCATGGGCGAGCAGGATGGAGTCCAGCAGCGTCATATCGGACACATAGGTCGCCAGGCAGACGTGGAGCAGGGGGTGGTCGGCGACGCCGTCCAGTTTGCCGTTGGTCCGGAACCAAACCTGCGACTTGGGCTCGCGCGGCCGTCCGACGCTGCCGAAGGGCGGCTCGTCCACGTACCGCAGATCGATCGAGGCCCGCGCCTGGAGCATCCGCTCGGTCACCCCGGGGCCGAAGAGGTGCTCATAGCGGGGCAGCAGCTCATCGGCGGTGGGCAGGGTCAGCGGGTCCGGTACGTCCGGCATCGGCTCCTGGTGCTCCAGGCCGTCCTCGTAGAGCTGGAAGGAGGCCGAGAGATGGAAGATCGGCTGCCCGTGCTGTACGGCGACCACCCGGCGGGTGGTGAAGGAGTGGCCGTCCCGGATCCGGTCGACGGTGTAGACGATGGGCGCCCCGGGGTCGCCGGGCCGCAGGAAGTACGCGTGCAGCGAATGCGCCGAGCGGTCCTCGGGAACGGTGCGGCCCGCCGCGACCAGGGCCTGGGCGGCGACCTGACCGCCGAAGACCCGCGGTACGAGGGGGGCGGCGTCGCTGGTGCCACGGAAGATGTCCTCCTCGATCTGCTCGAGATCGAGCAGATCGAGAAGGCTCTGAAGTGCGTCATTCATGGTTCAAGCAGTCTTGCAGACCTGGATTGCGGTCCTGTTGCCGCTGCTCATGACGGTCGTCACAGCCCCATCGACTTGGCGACCATGGACCGCATGACCTCGCTGGTGCCGCCGTAGATCCGGTTGACGCGGGTGTCCGCGTACAGCCGGGCTATGGGGTACTCCATCATGTAGCCGTAACCGCCGTGGAGCTGCAGGCACTTGTCGATGACGACGGCGGCGCGCTCGGTGGTGAAGAGCTTGGCGGAGGCGGCGTCGGCGGCGGTCAGCTCATCGGCGTCATGCGCGTCCAGGGCCCGGTCCACGACCGCCTGCATCGCGTCCACCTCGGACTGGCAGTCGGCGAGCACGAACTTGGTGTTCTGGAACGACGCCACCGCCTGGCCGAAGACCGTGCGGTCCCGGACGTACTCGGTGGCGAACCGGACGGCCGCCGCGGCCTGTGCGTACGCCCCGACGGCGATACCCAGGCGCTCCTGCGGCAGATTGTGGGTGAGGTAGCCGAACGCCTTGCCCTCCTCGCCCAGCAGGTCCTCCACCGGCACCTTGACGTCGGTGAAGGAGAGCTCGGCGGTGTCGGAGGTCTTCAGGCCGAGCTTCTCCAGCTTGCGGCCGACGGCGTAGCCCTCGCTCTTGGTGTCGACCACGAGGATGGATATGCCGCTGCGGCGGTCCTCGGGGGTGGCCGGGGCGGTGCGGGCGCAGACCAGCACCCGGTCGGCCAGGACGCCGCCGGTGATGAAGGTCTTGGCGCCGTTGAGGACGTAGTGGGTGCCGTCCTCGGAGAGCTTGGCGGTGGTCTTCATGCCCGCCAGGTCGGAGCCGGTGCCGGGCTCGGTCATGGCGATGGCGGTCATCAGGTCGCCGGTGACGAAGGAGGGCAGCCAGCGCCGCTTCTGCTCCTCGTTGGCGTACTTGAGGAGGTACGGCAGGCACAGCGCGGTGTGGACGCTGCTGCCGCCGAAGCTGACCCCGGCGCGGGCGGTCTCCTCGGTGATGACGGCGTTGAACTTGAAGCTGGTCTCCCCCGCCCCGCCGTACTCCTCGGGCACCTCGATACCGAAGACACCCAGCTCGCCGAGCTTCTTGTAGAAGTCGCGCGGGGCCTGGCCGGCCTCCCGCCACTGGTCGTAGTACGGCACGACCTCGGCCGCGATGAAGTCGCGGATGGTCTCCCGGAACGCCTCGTGGTCCTCGTTGAACACCGTGCGGCGCATTGGCGCGGCCCTCCTTACGGCTGAGCCGCCGCCGCTGCGCGGACCGGCCGACCGCCGTCGTGATTCCTCAACTGATAGCTTGGCAACACTCACCTAAGCGCTTGCTCAGTGAAAGCTACCCGTGAGTCACCAGGGCTGTCCAGCCTCCTTATTCTGCCCGCCCTTCTTCTTCATGAGGCGTGGCTCGCCTCAAGAGGCCCGGGTCGCTTCATGAGGCCCGGTTCGCCCCGCCATCCACACCGTGGGCGCCGCCGAAGGCGCCGAGGGCCAGGCGGTGCAGCAGAGCGGCGGTGGCCGCGCGCCCCGGGAGGGCGCCGGGGCGGCCGAGGTGGGGCGTGGAGTTGAGCAGCCCGAAGACGGCATGGACACACGCGCGGGCCTCGGCCTCGGCGAGCCGGGGGTAGACCTCGCGCACCACCTCGACCCACAGCTCCACGTACTGCCGCTGGAGCGAGCGCACCAGCTTGCGGTCGGTGTCCCGGAGCCGGTCCAGCTCGCGGTCGTGGAGGATGATCAACGGGCGGTCGTCGATGGCGAAGTCGATATGGCCCTCGATCAGCGAGTCCAGCACCTCGGCCGGGGCGAGCCCGGCCCCCTCCCCCTCGGCGGCGCGCCGCTTGCCGCCCGTCAGCAGCCGGCCGCTGATGCCGACGAGCAGCTCGGCGAGCATCGCCTCCTTGCCGGGGAAGTGGCGGTAGAGACCGGGACCGCTGATGCCGACCGCGGCGCCTATCTCATCGACGCCGACGCCATGGAAGCCGCGCTCGGCGAAGAGGCGGGCGGCCTCCTTGAGGATCTGCTCGCGACGGGTCGGGGCGGCTGCTTGCGTGCTCATGAAATCGATTCTAGACAGCCGGGTTAGTGGTCGTTAACCTGGTGGTAACTAGTTAACGTTCACTAACGGTACCGAGCGAGGGGGCTCGCAGCCATGGAGCAGGCACCGGCGCTGCACAGCGGCGCCGACCCGGCGTCCGACGCCTGGAAGGCCAATGAGGCAGCGCACCGCGAGCTGGCCGCGCGGCTGCGCGAGAAGCTGGCCGTGGCGCGGCTGGGCGGCGGGGAGAGGGCGCGGGCGCGGCACACCGCGCGCGGCAAGCTGCTGCCGCGCGACCGGGTGGACACACTGCTGGATCCGGGCTCCCCGTTCCTGGAGCTGGCCCCGCTCGCCGCCGAGGGGATGTACGAGGGCCAGGCCCCGGCGGCGGGGGTGATCGCCGGGATCGGCCGGGTGGCCGGCCGTGAGGTGGTCGTGGTCGCCAATGACGCCACCGTCAAGGGCGGCACGTACTACCCGATGACGGTGAAGAAGCATCTGCGCGCCCAGGAGGTCGCGCTGGAGAACCACCTGCCGTGCGTCTATCTGGTCGACTCCGGCGGCGCCTTCCTCCCCATGCAGGACGAGGTCTTCCCGGACCGCGACCACTTCGGGCGGATCTTCTACAACCAGGCGCGGCTGTCCGGCTCCGGGATTCCGCAGGTCGCGGCAGTGATGGGGTCCTGCACGGCGGGCGGGGCGTATGTCCCGGCGATGAGCGACGAGGCCGTGATCGTGCGCGGGCAGGGCACGATCTTCCTGGGCGGGCCGCCGCTGGTGAAGGCGGCCACCGGGGAGGTCGTCTCGGCAGAGGAGCTGGGCGGCGGCGAGGTCCACTCCCGGGTCTCGGGCGTGACCGACCATCTGGCGGAGGACGACGCCCACGCGCTGCGGATCGTCCGCTCCATCGTCGCCACCCTGCCGCCGTCCGCGATGCGGCAGGGGTCGCCGCCGTGGGCGCTGGAGCCCTCCCAGGAGCCCGCGGTCGACCCGGCGGGGCTCTACGGGGCGGTTCCGGTCGACTCGCGCACGCCGTACGACGTGCGGGAGGTCATCGCGCGGCTGGTGGACGGCTCGCGGTTCGCCGAGTTCAAGGCCGAGTTCGGCACCACGCTGGTCACGGGCTTCGCGCGGATCATGGGCCACCCGGTGGGCATCGTCGCCAACAACGGCATCCTGTTCTCCGAATCGGCCCAGAAGGGCGCCCATTTCATCGAGCTGTGCGACCAGCGCGGCATCCCCCTGGTCTTCCTGCAGAACATCTCGGGATTCATGGTGGGCCGCAGCTATGAGGCGGGCGGCATCGCCAAGCACGGCGCCAAGATGGTCACCGCGGTGGCCTGCACCCGCGTCCCCAAGCTGACGGTCGTGATCGGCGGTTCCTACGGCGCGGGCAACTACTCGATGTGCGGCCGCGCCTATTCGCCGCGCTTCCTGTGGATGTGGCCCAACGCCAAGATCTCGGTGATGGGCGGTGAGCAGGCCGCCTCCGTGCTCGCCACCGTCAAGCGCGACCAGATGGAGGCACGCGGGGAGGAGTGGAGCGCCGAGGAGGAGGAGATGTTCCGGGCCCCGGTCCGCGAGCAGTACGAGGCGCAGGGAAACGCGTATTACGCCACCGCCCGGCTGTGGGACGACGGTGTGATCGACCCCCTGGAGACCCGCACGGTCCTCGGCCTCGCCCTTACGGCCTGCGCCAACGCACCGCTGCCCGGCCGTACGGCCACCGAGCCCGCGGCGCCCGGCTACGGCGTCTTCCGGATGTGAGGGGGATGCACCAGATGAGCCCGATGAGCCCAGTGAGCTCAACAAGTGGTCAGCGTGCGGCGAGCCCGTCGCCCGCGATGTTCGACACCGTGCTGGTGGCCAACCGCGGTGAGATCGCCGTGCGCGTCCTCCGCACCCTGCGGCGGCTGGGCGTGCGCTCGGTCGCCGTCTACAGCGACGCGGACGCGGACGCCCGCCATGTGCGCGAGGCGGATACGGCGGTGCGGATCGGCCCCGCCCCCGCCGCGGAGAGCTATCTGTCCATCGAGCGGCTGCTGGACGCCGCGGCCCGCACCGGCGCCCAGGCCGTCCACCCCGGCTACGGCTTCCTCGCGGAGAACGGGGCGTTCGCCCGCGCCTGCGCCGACGCGGGCCTCGCCTTCATCGGGCCGCCCGCCGGGGCCATCGAGCTGATGGGCGACAAGATCCGCGCCAAGGAGACCGTGCACACGGCCGGAGTGCCGGTGGTGCCGGGCTCCTCGGGCAGCGGGCTGACGGACGATCAGCTCACCGCCGCCGCCCGGGAGATCGGCATGCCCGTGCTGCTGAAGCCCTCGGCGGGCGGCGGCGGCAAGGGCATGCGGCTGGTCCGCGACGAGGCGCTGCTGGCCGACGAGATCGCGGCCGCCCGGCGCGAGGCGCGCGGGGCGTTCGGCGATGACACGCTGCTGGTGGAGCGCTGGATCGACCGGCCCCGGCATATCGAGATCCAGGTGCTGGCGGACGGCCAGGGGCACGCCGTGCACCTCGGGGAGCGCGAGTGCTCGCTGCAGCGCCGCCATCAGAAGATCATCGAAGAGGCGCCCAGCCCACTGCTGGACGAGGCCACCCGGGCGCGGATGGGCGAGGCCGCGGTGGCCGCGGCGCGGTCGTGCGGCTATGTGGGCGCGGGCACGGTCGAGTTCATCGTGCCGGGCGACGATCCGTCCGCGTACTGCTTCATGGAGATGAACACCCGGCTCCAGGTGGAGCATCCGGTCACCGAGCTGACGGTGTCGGTCGGCGGGCAGGCCGGTCTGGACCTGGTGGAGTGGCAGTTGCGCGTCGCCGCGGGCGAGCCGCTGCCGTTCAAGCAGGACGAGATCGGCTTCAGCGGCCATGCGGTGGAGGCCCGTATCTGCGCCGAGACCGCCCGCGCGGCGGCCGACGGCCGGGTGGACTTCCTTCCCTCGGCCGGCACCGTGCTGGCGCTGGACGAGCCGGCGGGCGAGGGGGTGCGGGTCGACTCCGGGCTCAGCACGGGAACCGAGGTCGGCACGGTCTACGACCCGATGCTCGCCAAGGTCATCGCCCACGGCCCCGACCGCCCCACCGCCCTGCGCCGGCTGCGCGCCGCCCTCGGCTCCCTGACCGTCCTCGGCGTGGACACCAACACCGGCTTTCTGCGCCGGCTGGCCGCCCACCCCTCGGTCGCCTCGGGCGAGCTCGACACGGGCCTGGTCGAGCGCGCGGCGGCCTCGCTGATCCCGCCGGCCATACCGGAGGAGATCTACGCGGCGGCGGCCTTGCTGCGTCAGGCGGCGCTGGAGCCCGCCGGGGCCCCCGGTGACGGCTCCGCCGCCGGACCGCGAGTCGGCGGCCCAGCGGCCGCCGCGGGGCCGGGCCCCGACGCCCCGCCGTCCGGCCGCGCCGCCGGAGGCTGGGTCGACCCGTTCTCCGTCCCCACCGGCTGGCGGCTCGGCGGCGCACCCGCCTGGACGGTCCACCGGCTGCGCGTGGCGGGCCACCCCCCGGTGACGGTCCGTGTGCGCGGCCGCGCACACGACGCGGAGGTGCGCATCGAGCAGCCCGACGACACCGCCGCCCCCGTCCCCGGTACCGACGCGGGCGAGGGCACGCGGGCGCGGCTCATCGCCCTCGACGAGGGCACCGTGCTGCTGGACCTCGGCGGGGTCACCCACCGCTTCCGCCATGCCGCGCACGGCGCGAGCCACTGGCTGGGGCGGGACGGGGACACCTGGCGCGTGGTCGGACACGACCCCGTGGAGGAGGCGCTGCGCGGAGGCGCCGCCACCGCCCACGCCGGGGAGCTGACCGCGCCCATGCCCGGCACCGTCACCGTCGTGAAGGCGGCCGTCGGCGACGAGGTCACCGCGGGTCAGGGCCTGCTGGTGGTCGAGGCGATGAAGATGGAGCACCTCATCTCCGCCCCGCACGACGGCACCGTCACCGAGCTCGATGTGACCCCCGGCAGCACGGTCGCCATGGACCAGCTACTGGCCGTCGTCACCCCGCACGAGAGCGAGGAGCGTGAGTGATGACCCTCCCCATGACCGTCCCGGCCCCCGGGCTGCCCACCCGGATCCTGATCCATGAGGTGGGCCCGCGGGACGGGCTGCAGAACGAGAAGGCGCTGGTCCCGGTGGCCATCAAGGCCGAGTTCATCCGGCGGCTCGCCGAGGCCGGTCTCACCACCATCGAGGCCACCAGCTTCGTCCATCCGAAGTGGGTGCCCCAACTGGCCGACGCCGAGGAGCTGATGCCGCTGATCGACGACGTGGCCGCCCGGCTCCCCGTGCTCGTGCCCAATGAGCGCGGTCTCGACCGCGCCCTCGCGCTGGGCGCGCGCGACATCGCCGTCTTCGCCAGCGCCACGGAGTCCTTCGCCAAGGCCAATCTCAACCGTACGGTGGACGGCGCGCTGGAGATGTTCGAGCCGGTCGTCGCGAAGGCCAGGGACGCGGGCGTGGCCGTGCGCGGCTATCTGTCGATGTGCTTCGGCGACCCGTGGGAGGGGCAGGTCCCGATCTCCCAGACCGTCTCGGTCAGCCGCCGCCTGCTGGACATGGGATGCGACGAGCTGAGCCTCGGCGACACCATCGGCGTGGCCACCCCCGGCCATGTGCGGGAGCTGCTGGCCACGCTCACCGAGGCGGGCGTCACGAACGACCGGCTGGCCGTGCACTTCCACGACACCTACGGCCAGGCACTCGCCAACACCCTCGCCGCGCTCCAGCACGGCGTGACCACCGTCGACGCCTCCGCCGGTGGCCTCGGCGGCTGTCCGTACGCCAAGAGCGCCACCGGCAATCTCGCCACCGAAGACCTCGTGTGGATGCTCGACGGCCTCGGCATAGAGACCGGGGTCGACATCGGCCGTCTCACCGCCACCAGCGTGTGGATGGCCCGGCATCTGGGCCGGCCCAGCCCGTCCCGCACCGTTCGCGCCCTCTCCCAGAAGGAGACCTGAGCCATGTCGATCGACCACCGACTCTCCCCCGAACACGAGGAACTGCGCCGCACCGTCGAGGCGTTCGCGCATGATGTGGTCGCCCCCAAGATCGGGGAGTACTGGGAGCACCATGAGTTCCCGTACGAGATCGTCCGCGAGATGGGCCGGATGGGCCTGTTCGGCCTGCCCTTCCCGGAGGAGTACGGCGGCATGGGCGGGGACTACTTCGCGCTCTGCCTCGCCCTGGAGGAGCTGGCCCGGGTGGACTCCTCGGTCGCGATCACCCTGGAGGCCGGGGTCTCGCTCGGCGGGATGCCGATCTTCCTCTACGGCACCGAGGAGCAGAAGCGCACCTGGCTGCCGGGGCTCTGCTCCGGGGAGACCCTGGGCGCGTTCGGCCTGACCGAGCCCGGCGGCGGTTCGGACGCGGGCGCCACCCGCACCACGGCCCGGCTGGACGAGACCACCGGCGAATGGGTGATCAACGGCACCAAGTGCTTCATCACCAACTCCGGTACGGACATCACCGCGCTGGTCACCGTCACCGCCGTCACCGGCCGAAAGGAGGACGGCCGGCCCGAGATCTCCTCGATCATCGTGCCGTCCGGCACCCCCGGCTTCACCGTGGCCGCCCCCTACTCCAAGGTGGGGTGGAACGCGTCGGACACCCGCGAGCTGTCCTTCGCCGACTGCCGGGTCCCGGCCGCGAATCTGCTGGGCGCGGAGGCCCGGGGCTACGCCCAGTTCCTGCGGATACTGGACGAGGGCCGGATCGCGATCTCCGCCCTGGCCACCGGGCTCGCCCAGGGCTGTGTGGACGAGTCGGTGGCGTACGCCAGGACCCGCGAGGCGTTCGGCCGCCCCATCGGCGCCAACCAGGCCATCCAGTTCAAGCTGGCCGATATGGAGGTGCGCGCCCATATGGCCCGGGTGGCCTGGCGGGACGCGGCCTCCCGCCTCGTCCTCGGCGAGCCGTTCAAGAAGGAGGCGTCGATCGCGAAGCTCTACTCCTCCGAGATCGCGGTGGACAACGCCCGCGAGGCCACCCAGATCCACGGTGGCTACGGCTTCATGAACGAGTACCCGGTGGCCCGGATGTGGCGCGACTCCAAGATCCTGGAGATCGGCGAGGGCACCAGCGAGGTCCAGCGGATGCTGATCGCGCGGGAGCTGGGCTTCGCGAGCTGAGCCTCCCGGACGGGGAGGGGGAGACAGCCATGTGACTGTCTCCCCCTCCCCCCGGGACCGGAGCCGAACCGTGCCCCCGACGGCACCGGTCTCACAGCGGTGGCCGGCCGTACGGGATCAGCATTCGTAGGCGTAGTCCGCCTTGCCCTTGGTCGCGTTCCATGTGACGGCGATGACGCGACCCGGGTTGATCTGAATGCAGTCGGGATCCCACGACCAGTCGACGGAAACGGTGGCGAGGATCTTGCTACTACAGATGTTCTTGATCTGCGCCCGGCCGGGCTTGTTGCTGTAGAGCGATGCGCAGCCGACGAACGGCCTGGCCTGAGTGGTTCCGGTCGCCGAAGGGGCGGCGGCCACCGCGGGAGTCACTCCGGCCGCGGCGAGAGTTCCGGCGGCAATCGCCACGGCGAAGGGCATCACAAAGTTGCGAGTACGAGCCATTTCCTTGCTCCCTTTTCAGTTGGTTCGTCTGAGGATGCGCCGTGTATTCATCCATCTATTCGGCGCTGCACAAGAGCTTGCTGACGCGGCGAAGCCAGGGCAACAAGGTCAGGGTGTCCCGGACAGCCTTCCGCTGTCCGGCCTGCTCAGAGCCGTGTCCGGGACATCGCCCGACCGCGTCCGGGCGCAGGTGCGGGGCATGAACAAAGGCGTGAAAGCCCGTTGCCACTCCGCACCTTGTCCGTCAGCATGGCGACCATGGGGAGCCAGGGGGAATGGGGGCCGCGCTCGGCGCGTAATGCCGCTGAATTCGTCGCGCTGCTGCGGGAGCTGAAAGAAAGGTCAGGACTGACCTATCGGCAGCTTGAGGAGCGTGCCGCCGAGCGCGGCGACGTGCTGGCACGGAGCACCTTGGCCGATGCGTTACGCCAAGACGCTTTACCGCGCATCGAAACGCTGATGGCATTCCTCCGCGCCTGCGGGGAGGAACGCCACGTCGATGAATGGCTGGCAGTCCGGGACAACTTAGCCGCCGGCCGCACAGACGTTCGCACGGAAATCGCCGAGCCGGATTCCGATGAACCGAAGAGTCCGCCCGCATACGAGCCGGAGCGGAGAGAACAGCCGCCGGAAGGCCGCCGGGGCATTCCGCGTGGTCGGCTGGTCGGCGCGATGTTGGCGCTGCTGGTCGTGGGCGCGGCCTCCCTCGCGGTGGCGATGACGAACGACGACGGCGAGCCGGAGACGCGGGGCACCGGCCCGACCGCGTCCGCCGCGCCGTCCGCTCCTCCCACGTCCACGCCCCGCCCACGCCCCCGCCAGGCACCTACCGCATCCGGTCGGTCGTCTCCTCGCTGTGCTTCTCCGAGCTGGAGAGCAAGGGCGGGGGCAATATCTTCCAGGCGGACTGCCGTCGCAGCATTCCGGTGTACGCCCTTCAGGAGTCGGAGGATGCCACCGTACGGCTCCGGTCCCTCCATCCCGTCATGGGCTACGGGTGTCTCGGCGTGGGCCAGGGCAGCTCCAAAGGAGGCACGCAGATGATGGACGACTACTGCGAGCACCGGGGCACGGCCGAGTGGTTCCGCATCCAGCGGGTCACGAAGCCGGTGAGCGGCTACCGGATCAAGGCGGTGCACTCGGGCCAGTGCGTTTCGGTGCCGGGTGGTTCGCCCCGGAAGGGCGATCCGGTGCTCCAACTGCCGTGCGCCGCCGACGACACGGGCCAGATCTTCCGCTTCGATCCGGTCCGCGCGCCGACGGCGATCCCCTCCATCACCAGCAACTGAGCACCGGTGCCCTTGGTTCACCCGACGGTGGGCCAGGGGATCTGCGGGGAGTGGTAGTACGTGATGCCCATGGCGTCCCAGCGGGGGCCCTGCGCCGCCACCCGGACCCGGTAGCCGTCCCAGTCATGTGCGCTCGCGGGGGACCAGCCGAGTTCGGCGATGCCGGGGAGGCGGGGGAAGGCCATGTACTCGATGTGCTCGCTGGTCTCGAGGGTCTCCGACCACAGCGGCGCCTCGACACCGAGCACCGAGGACGCCGGGGCGTCCTTGATGTAGGTGCCCGGGTCCCAGTCGTAGGACTGCTTCGCCTCGACGTACCCGGCCCAGTTCTGCCCCAGCGGCGTGTTGGCGTCGTACTTCATGTCCAGGTAGGCGCGGTTGGCCGGTGAGAGGATCAGCCGGGTGCCCGCCTTGGCCGCATCCGCGACCTCCTTCTCACTCCCGTCCGTCCCCCAGTACTGGGCGATCGCGCCCTTCGCGGGATGCGCACCGGTCAACTGGTGCCAGCCGATCGCCGTCTTGCCGTACTTGGCGACCACCGGCTGCACCCGGTCCATGAAGGCCACATAGTCCTCATGGCTGGTGGAGTGGGCCTCGTCCCCGCCGATGTGGAGGTAGGGGCCGGGGGTGAGCGCGGCGAGCTCGCGGATGACGTCGTCCACGAAGTCGTACGTGACGTCCTTCGGCGCGCACAGCGAGCTGAAACCGACCTCGGTGCCGGTGTAGAGCGGCGGGGCGACGCCGTCGCAGTTGAGCTCCGCGTAGGAGGCGAGCGCCGCGTTGGTGTGGCCCGGCATGTCGATCTCGGGGACGACGGTCAGCTCACGGCCGGCCGCGTAGCTCACGATCTCGCGGTAGTCGTCCTTGGTGTAGTAGCCGCCGGGGCCGCCGCCGACCTGGGTGGAGCCGCCGTGCGTGGCCAGCCGCGGCCAGGAGTCGATGGCGATCCGCCACCCCTGGTCGTCCGACAGGTGCAGATGCAGCGTGTTGATCTTGTAGAGGGCGAGCTGGTCGATATAGCGCTTGACCTGGTCCACGCCGAAGAAGTGCCGGGAGACATCGAGCATCGCGCCCCGCCAGGCATAGCGCGGCTCATCGGTGATGGTGCCGGCGGAGATCCGCCAGGGGCCCGCCTGCCGGGTGGTGCGCTCGATGGACGCGGGCAGGAGCTGCCGCAGCGTCTGGACGCCGTGGAACAGCCCCGCGGAGCCGCGCGCGGTGACGGTGATCGCGCGGCCGGTCACCTCCAGCCGGTATCCCTCGGCGCCGAGCTTCGACACCGCGGCGGCCTTGGGCGTCAGCCGCAGCCGGATGCCGTCGGCGCCCGCCCGCGCGGTGACGGGCAGCCGATAGCCGGTGGCGGGCCGCAGCACCGTCTCGAGGTAGTCGGCCACCCGGCGCGCCGAGCGCGCCGAGCCGTCGGAGCCGGAGACCCGGATGGGGGTGTCGGGGTGGATCGCGTACGAGCCCGCCGCGGGCCGTACGGACGCGGGCGCGGGCACGACCCGGTCCAGGGGGGTCGGGGCGGCCGCGGCGCCCGGAACGGAGGACGAGAGGGAAGCCGGAGCGGCTGAGGCGGAGGAGGCTGCGGTCCCCGCCCCGGCCACCACGGTCAGCAGCAGGGAACACAGAAGTCGGGCACGACGTCGTCTCACAGGGGGTCCCTTCAACGAAACGTGGCATCTTGGTTACCGCGACGCCCAGTTGCGGTCAAGGTGTAGACCAATGTGTCGCTGTGGGCCTGTCAGAATTCCCCGCATGGCGGAAATAACCCAGCCCGATGGTGCCTGGAGCTTTGACGGGGAAGCGATCCGGATCGTCCCGGGGCGGGACCGCAGCGTGCACGCCGTACGGCAGGCGCTCGGCGAACTGACGGTCCCCCTGGTGGCCTTGGCCGGTGTCGCCTACGAGCCGGGGCGCAAGTCGGGCCGGCTGCGGCTGCGGCTGCGCGAGGGGGCGGACCCGCTGCTGCAGATCACCGGCGGCAAGCTGCCGGACGCCGCCGATCCGTATCAGCTCTCGGTGGAACCGGAGCGCAGGGATCTCGCCGAGTATCTGGTCGACGAGGTCCGCCAGGGCCTGGCCCTGGATCAGGTGCCGTCCGGCCCCTGCGACCACTATGTGCTGCCCGGCCCCTCGGTGCCGGTCTCGGCTTCAGCGGGCGACGCCACGGCCTCGTTCGACGGTGAGCGGATCCGGCTGGACTGGAACTGGAAGACCGAGGACTCGAAGAAGTCCGGCGGCCCCCGCACCATCCTCCTGCCGGACCTGGAGCTGGTGGAGTGGGTCCCGGCCGCCGGGCTGGAGAACGGCCACCTCCGCTTCGTCGTGGCGAAGGCCACGGCGACGGCCGCGCCCAAGTACGACCCGCATGCCGTGGTGCTCTACGGCTTCAAGAAGGATCCACTGATGGCGCTGGTCGCGGCGGCCGTCATAGCGCGGATGCCGCATCCGGGCGCCCCGGCGGAGACGCTCCCCGCCCAGCCGCCCACCCCCGAGCCGCCCGCGGACGCTCCGCCCGCCGGAAGCGATGAGGGTGACGTGGATCACGACGCCCTGCTGCGACGGCTGCGCGAACTCGGCGATCTTCACCAGAGCGGGATCCTCACCGAGGCGGAGTTCACCACCGCCAAACAGGCCGTACTCCGCCGCTTTTCCGGCGCCTGAGCGCGCGGGCTCGCACCACCGAAGAGCGGTTTTCTCGCCATTGAGGCCCAGCCCTGCCCGATATCGGGCAGGAATGTTGCGAAACACTTCGCCGCATCGCAGTATCAACGGATGCTCGACCGCCGAATGTCCCACGATGACCTGATCGACCACCTGGTCCGCAGTACGCCGCTCAGCCGCGGCGAGGCGGGTCGGGTGGTGCTGGACGTACTGGCGTACTTCGACGAGACGACGGAGGAGTTCGTCCGGCGCCGCCACCGCGAGCTGCAGTCCGGCGGGCTGACCAACGCGGACATCTTCGAGCGGATCACGGCCGAGCTGCCGTACCGCGCGGTGGCCCCGCCCGAACTCTCGCTGCGCCAGTTGCGCCGCATCGTCTACGGCTGACGACGCCGGTCCACGGCACCGGTCCACGGCACCGGTCCACGACGCCGGTCCACGATGGCGGCCGCCACCGCCGGACACGAGCACGAGCATGCACAACCGATCAATGGGAGGGCCTGAACACCATGTGCGGAATCGTCGGATACATCGGCAAGCGCGACGTGGCACCACTGCTGCTGGAGGGGCTGCAGCGCCTGGAGTACCGCGGCTATGACTCCGCGGGCATCGCGATCCAGGGCAAGCCCGCCAAGGGTGCCCAGAGCGCCGGGCTGAAGACCGCCAAGGCCAAGGGCCGGGTCCGCGAGCTGGAGGCCAGGCTTCCCAAGCGGTTCGCGGGCACCACCGGGATCGCCCACACCCGCTGGGCCACCCATGGCGCGCCCAACGACACCAACGCGCATCCCCATCTGGACGCGGACGGCAAGGTCGCCGTCGTCCACAACGGCATCATCGACAACGCCGCCGATCTGCGCGCCAAGCTGGCCGCCGACGGCGTCGAGCTGGCCTCCGACACCGACTCCGAGGCGCTCGCCCATCTCATCGGCCGCTCCCAGGCGCCCACCCTGGAGGAGAAGGTCCGCCACGCGCTCTCGATGGTCGAGGGCACCTACGGCATCGCCGTGCTGCACGCCGACTTCCCGGACCGCATCGTCGTCGCCCGCAACGGCTCGCCGGTGGTGCTGGGCATCGGCGAGAAGGAGATGTTCGTCGCCTCCGACGTCGCCGCGCTGGTCAGCCACACCCGCCAGGTGGTCACCCTGGACGACGGCGAGATGGCCACCCTCAAGGCCGACGACTACCGCACCTACACCACCGAGGGCAGCCGCACCGCCCCCTCCCCCACCACCGTGGAGTGGGAGGCCGAGTCGTACGACATGGGCGGCCACGACACCTATATGCACAAGGAGATCCACGAGCAGGTCGACGCCGTGGACCGGGTGCTGCGCGGCCGGATCGACGACCGCTTCTCCACCGTCCGGCTGGGCGGGCTCAACCTGGACGCCCGCGAGGCGCGCGGGGTGCGCCGGGTCAAAATCCTCGGCTGTGGTTCGGCGTACCACACGGGCCTGATCGGGGCCCAGCTCATCGAGGAGCTGGCCCGGATCCCGGCGGACGCGGAGCCAGCGAGCGAGTTCCGCTACCGCAACCCGGTCGTGGACCCGGACACCCTCTACATCGCGGTCAGCCAGTCCGGCGAGACCTACGACACCCTGGCAGCCGTCCAGGAGCTCAAGCGCAAGGGCGCGCGGGTGCTCGGCGTCGTCAACGTCGTGGGCAGCGCCATCGCCCGGGAGACCGACGGCGGGGTGTACGTCCACGCGGGCCCGGAGGTGTGCGTCGTCTCCACCAAGTGCTTCACCAACACCGCCGTCGCCTTCGCGCTGCTCGCCCTCCACCTGGGCCGGATCCGCGATCTCTCGGTCGCCGACGGCAAGCGGATCATCGCCGGGCTGCGCAAGCTGCCCGAGCAGATCGCCGAGGTGCTGAGCGGCGAGGAAGAGATCAAAAAGCTCGCCGCGGAATATGCGAATGCAAAGAGCATGATGTTCGTCGGACGGGTCCGCGGCTACCCGGTGGCGCGCGAGGCGTCCCTGAAGCTGAAGGAGGTCTCCTACGTCCACGCCGAGGCGTACCCGGCCTCCGAGCTCAAGCACGGGCCGCTCGCGCTGATCGAGCCCGAGGTGCCGACCGTGGCGGTCCTGCCGGACGACGACCTGCTGGAGAAGAACCGCGCGACGCTGGAGGAGATCAAGGCCCGCAGCGGCCGGATCCTGGCCGTCGCCCACCGCGAGCAGGAGAAGGCGGACCACACGATCGTGGTACCCCGCAACGAGGTGGAACTCGACCCGATCCTCATGGGCATCCCGCTCCAACTGCTCGCCTATCACACGGCGCTGGCGCTCGGCCGGGACATCGACAAGCCCCGCAACCTCGCCAAGTCGGTGACGGTCGAATAGCCCCGCGCACCCGCGCGACCTCGGCGAATCCCTCCGCGCACCCCTTGGCGGTCCCCCGCGTGTGCCACCACGCACGCGGGGGCCGCCTCCCCTTCGCCGGCGTCGCCCTATTACGCCGGCGGCTGGCCGGCGCGCGGGAACCGTCACTTCCCGCGCGCCGGCACGATCGAACCTTTTGTACCCCTCACAAACGCACAATCCACCTCTACGCGCGGGTAGGTTTGTCCGTTGTCAAGATGAACTTGACGCCATCTCACCTGCGGTCAAGGGGAGTTGAGGGTGTCCGGTTCCAGGCGTCCGCGCCAAGTCGCACCGACGGCAGAGGTTTTGGGCTGAACAACCGCGCTTGACGAAACAGGCGCCGGGGCACGGCGCACGGGGGCACGGGGACTTGGAGGGGCCGGGAAGGCCCGGAGAAGCCGCTCAGGGGCGCTCAGCGGCGCTCGGGGACACGTGGAGCGCCTTGGAGCGCCCTGAGACACCAGGAGGCACGGAGGCACCCGGTGACACTCAGGAGATGCTCAACGGACGCCCAGGGGGCGCCCAGGGAATGCCCAGCGGACGCTCAGGGGTGCCCAGCGGACGTCAGGGGACGCCCAAGAGACGCCCAAGGGAGGCTCAGCCGATGCTCAGGGGATGACGATGACGGGCCGCTGCGCCCGCCGGGCGAGCCGCCCCGCGACCGAGCCGAAGATCCGCCCCACCAGCCCGTGCGTGGAGCCCACCACAATGGCGTCGGCCGCGTACTCCCGGCCGACCTCCTCCAGCTCATGGCAGATGTCCCCGCCTCGCTCGACGAGGATCCAGGGCACCTCGGAGAGATGATCGGCGCAGGCCAGCTCGAGCCCCAGCACCTCGGTGCGGTGATCGGGGACGTCGACGAAGACCGGCGGCTCGCAGCCCGCCCACACCGTCGTCGGCAGCCGGTTGGCCACGTGGACGATGATCAGCCCTGAGCCTGAGCGCCGGGCCATGCCGATGGCGTAGGCGAGGGCGCGTTCGCTGGACATGGAGCCATCGAATCCCACCACAACACCGTGCTGGAACGCTGGATCGCAGGAATGACGTGTTTCTTCCGCCGCTTCGGGGGTCGCCATGTGATCGGCGACCCGCTTGCGGTCCGCGGGTTCGGGGATTTCGTGACCGGCCATCGGTGTCTCGGCGAAGGATGTCCTCGTGCGGAGGGATCGGCGGGGGCTCAGGTTGGGGGTTGTCGGGGGACTTGAGCTCCGCTGGAGCTCGGGGACGATCTCGAGGGGTCGAAATCCGTCCGGGATTCATCTTTCCAAGCCCTTACCCCCAAGGGTACGGCGGCATTCACCACCTGCCCAGAGGTAGCCACGGGAGCGGAGCCGCCCGAAGCGTTCCCCGGAGCATGCCGGAGGGCGGCCCGTAACGCAATGCCCCAAGTGGTCCCCGCCACGCCCGGGCCACGGCCTGGTGCCCGGGCCGGCCGGACCGCCTCGGTACGCCGCGCCGCCGCCCGGCAGTGACCTGGGGGCGGGCCGGGCGTTGTAGTAGCGGCAGCCGGTGCGGCGGCCCCGGCCCGACCCGCTCACCTGCCCGGATCCCCGGCCCGGCGCCCCTCCCCACCCCCGCGCGGAGCGCCCTGCCGACATCTCGCCGGCCGCTCGAGAGGAGCCTTGCCCGTGTCCGTCGCCCGCGAGTACGACGCCCCCGGCGGCATCCCCGGCGACACGGCCGGGACACCCGGACGGCCCCATATTCCAAGCCTCGCTCGAGCCCCGGTCCAGCCCACCGCTAGCGACGCGGTGAGCGAGGTGATCCGCTGGGCGGCCTTCGGCTGTGCCGTGGTCCCCGTCGTCCTGCTCATGTGCGGATTACCCGTCGGCGGCGCCCTGGGGGCCGGTGCGGGCCTCGCCGCCGTGACGGCCGCCAGCCGCGCCCTGCTGCGCCATTCCGAGCGCACCGCGGCCCGGCTGGACGCGGACGGCGCCAGCCCGCACCGGGGCCGCCACGGCCGTACGGGGATCGGCGCGCACCGGGGCGGCCGCCGCGTCTGAAGGACGCGCGAAGGGACCGGGGCCGGGGACGCGGTCCGTAGCGCTCCGTACACTCAGCGCTGATGGAGCGCCGCTGGAGCGTCGCTCGAGCCCGGAGGATGTACGAGCCGGCCGTACGCCGGTCGCATGACGCATCCGTACGCATGCGCCCGCTTGTTTTGAGCCAACTTCCGGCCACACTTCTTCCCTTGGCAAACGCCGTGCTCAACACCCGTCCGGCCAGCGTGGAAAGGGGTCAGCGGCGCACGTACCCCCTACGGGAAGTGGGTGTCCGCACAAGGCGTACTTCACAGCGAGGGCTACGAGTGCAACGCTTCGTGATCGAATGCTTCGCGCCAAGTTCCCATGTCGACATAGTGGCGGGTGGTGAACTGGTCACGGCGACCACACGCGACACAGTAGATTCGATCTTGGCCATGACCGGCGGGGGAACCGTTCAGGACCGAGGGGAAACGTGCAGGACCGAGAGGACGCGACCACCGA
Organism: Streptomyces violaceusniger Tu 4113; assembly: GCF_000147815.2. Taxonomy (NCBI): domain Bacteria; kingdom Bacillati; phylum Actinomycetota; class Actinomycetes; order Kitasatosporales; family Streptomycetaceae; genus Streptomyces; species Streptomyces violaceusniger. The sequence goes on from NC_015957.1 coordinate 9,359,505, forward strand.
GGGGGGCTTAGTGCCATGAGCCAGGACTCCACGACCGTACCGGAGACCTCGCGCAAGCTCTCCGGACGCCGGCGACGAGAAATCGTCGCGGTGCTGCTGTTCAGCGGCGGCCCCATCTTCGAAAGCTCCATCCCGCTCTCCGTCTTCGGTATCGACCGGCAGGACGCCGGAGTCCCTCGGTACCGATTGCTGGTGTGCGCGGGCGAAGATGTGCCACTGCGAACGACTGGCGGACTGGAACTGACCGCACCATACGGCCTGGAGGCACTCTCCCGGGCCGGCACCGTCGTCGTACCGGCCTGGCGGTCGATAACCCAGCCGCCACCGGCCGCCGCGCTCGACGCGCTGCGCCGCGCGCACGAGGAGGGCGCGCGGATCGTGGGCCTGTGCACCGGGGCCTTCGTACTGGCCGCCGCCGGGCTGCTGGACGGCCGCCCGGCGACCACCCACTGGATGTACGCGCCGACGCTCGCCAAGCGCTATCCGTCGGTCCATGTGGACCCCCGCGAGCTCTTCGTCGACGACGGCGACGTACTGACCTCGGCGGGCACCGCCGCCGGGATCGATCTGTGCCTGCACATCGTGCGCACCGACCACGGCGCGGACGCCGCCGGCGCCCTCGCCCGGCGCCTGGTCGTCCCGCCACGCCGCAGCGGAGGGCAGGAGCGCTATCTGGACAGGTCGTTACCAGAGGAGATCGGGGCGGATCCGCTCGCCGAGGTGGTGGCGTGGGCGCTCGAGCATCTGCACGAGCAGTTCGACGTCGAGGCCCTGGCGGCGCGTGCCTATATGAGCCGCAGAACCTTCGACCGCAGGTTCCGCTCGCTCACTGGGAGCGCTCCACTGCAGTGGCTGATCACCCAGCGGGTGCTGCAGGCGCAGCGGCTCCTGGAGACCTCCGACTACTCGGTCGACGAGGTCGCCGGCCGCTGCGGCTTCCGTTCGCCGGTCGCGCTGCGCGGGCACTTCCGGCGGCAGCTCGGGTCCTCCCCGGCCGCCTACCGGGCCGCGTACCGCGCCCGCAGGCCCCAGGGCGGGCCGGCGGAGCGTACGGACCGCCCCGACCGGCTGGAGCGGGCCGACCGGCCCGACCGCGCCGAGGTGATCGAGCCCCGCTCGGGCGACCACTCCCTGCCGCTGCGGCGACAGGGCCCGCCCGGCGGTCCCACCGGTCACTCGGGGCATCCTCCGCACCACCATCACGCTCCGCATCCGGACCCTGGCAAACCGGAGTCGGACTCCTACGCCCCACGCCTGCCCGAACAGGCCGCAGGCCGCGCTCCGGGCCGCCCGTCCCTGCCCGGCCAGCGGGAACGCCCCGTAGGGTGAGACGTATGAACGATCGCATGGTGTGGATCGACTGCGAGATGACCGGGCTCTCGCTGGCGAACGACGCGCTTATCGAGGTGGCCGCGCTGGTCACGGACTCCGAGCTGAACATCCAGGGCGAGGGAGTGGACATCGTTGTCCGGCCCCCCGCGGAAGCGCTGGTCACCATGCCCGAGGTGGTGCGCGACATGCACACCACCTCCGGCCTGCTCGCCGAGCTCGAGGGCGGGACCACGCTCGAGGACGCCCAGGACCAGGTCCTGGCCTACATCCGCAAGCACGTCCCCGAGGCCGGCAAGGCCCCGCTGTGCGGAAACTCGGTCGGCACCGACCGAGGCTTCCTCCTCCGGGACATGCCGACGCTCGAGAGCTACCTCCACTACCGGATCGTCGACGTCTCCTCGATCAAGGAGCTGGCCCGCCGCTGGTATCCGCGGGCCTACTTCAACAGCCCCAAGAAGAACGGCAACCACCGCGCGCTCGCGGACATCCACGAGTCCATCGCCGAGCTGCGCTACTACCGTGAAGCGATCTTCGTCCCCGCGCCCGGCCCGGACTCGGACACGGCGAAGACCATCGCGGCCAAGCACGTCCTGCCCGCCCGGCAGACCTGACCCGGGCCGGCCCGACCCGGTGCTCGCTCCCGACACCCCGAAAGCCGGGAGCGAGCACCCCTTCGGACCCTGTACACTTTTTCTCGGCCGGTGCGGAAAGCGCCGGTCATGGTGGGTATAGCTCAGATGGTAGAGCACCTGGTTGTGGTCCAGGATGTCGCGGGTTCGAGTCCCGTTACTCACCCTCTACGAAGTGGCCGCTGACCTGTGAAAACGGGGCAGCGGCCACTTTCGTCCCTCCCCGTGGCCGCGCCCGGAGTCAGTGCAGGGCCTCGATGGCCTTAAGGATCAACGCCCGCGCCTCGGCCCCGTACACGGCATGTCGGTGCAACTCTCCGAACGCCTTGAGGTACTGCACCACCTCGTCAGGCGCTGTGATCTTCACGGAAGCCGACAGCGGCTCATGGTCCACGCGTTCGTCGTCAAAGACCGTGAACGACTCAATGGGCCACATGATCCGCTCCGCAGAGGCCGGGATGATCCCCAGCGACACCGAGGGCAGGTCCATCGCCGAGAGCAGCGATCCCAGTTGTCCGGCCATCACGCCCGCGTCTCCGAGCCGGTATCGGAGCACCGTCTCTTCCAAGAGGATGGCGAAGGTGCGCCCGGATTTCCGGATGATGGCGGAACGGTCCATGCGGGCAGTGACCGCGTCGTCCACATCGTCGGGTAGGCCACGGAAGGTGGCGATGGCGCGGAGGAGCGCGGTGGCGTAGCCGGGGGTCTGCAAGAAGCCGGGAACCACGTTGGAGCAGTACACCTTGAAGTGCCTGGTGCGCCCGAACAGTGGCAGATTTGCCTTCTGGAGCTGCTTGAGCCCGGTGCGCTGGAGGCGCTTCCACTGGACGTACATGGAATCGGCCTGGCGATTTGCCGCGACCAGGGCGGGCGCCTGCTCCTCGGTCTCACAGGCACGGCACCAGGCCCGGAGATCGTCGTCGGAGGGCGCGGTGCGGGCGTTCTCTATTCGCGAGGATTTCGCCTCGCTCCACCCGCACCGGACTGCCAATTCTCGTTTGGTAAGCCCCGCGTCCAGTCGGATCTCGCGGAGCCGCGCGGCGAGCGCTTCACGCGCGGCCTGCACGCTGGACGAGGGGGAACTGGGTGGCATGCTCTTCTGTCGTCGTCGTACTTAGCGGATCTCATACTGGTCGTGCGGCACGGCGTGCTCCCAGATGCTCTCAAAGGCGGCCGCGTTGCGCTCGACGAGTGCCCTGTCGTCGAAGAATTCCTCGCCGAGCCAGTCGCCGTTCCCTGAGAAGTCGTGGACTCGGATCACCTGGTTGTCGAAGATCCAGAAGTCGCAGCCGGGCATCAGGAGGTCGGCGGTTCGGCGACGGGGCAGCCACCGCACTTGTTCGCCCGCTTCCACGTTGGCGCGCGTCTGGTAGTGCTCCCAGCGGATGTAGTCGCTGACCGGTTCGGAGACGACCCGGGCACGGCGTACCACCACGCCACGGGCTACGGCGTCCGCGATGTCCTGGTGGAACGGACGCCACCAGGAGGTGCGGTCGTCCCAGTTGACGCGCTCGCCTTTCTGCCATCCCTCGAAGCGCGGGTTGCTGTAGTACGTGTCCCGCATCTCCAGGTGGACGGCGGACCGCTTGGCGTTGGCCAACTGCTCATCGAACGACGTCGGGATGCTCGATGGCATCACATGCCTCCCTCAGAATGTGCACCATGCGCACGGGGATCCGCACGACTGCCTCGTAGTCGGGCAGCGGCCCGGTGGACCGCACCTCGTCCTCCAGTTCCTCGCCTGCCTTCCATCCCTGGAAGACGAGTTCCTTCTTCTCGTCGTCCACCCACACGCGGGGACAGTTCTTCTCGTCGGTGTCCGGATCAATGCCGATGAACCGTAGCGCCACGATGCCCTCCAACGCTCTGATGCTTACACGGACTTGCACCACCGTGGGCTCTTCGAGAGAAACCGTCAAGGGCGCGCAGTGGCATCGGAGCTCGTGAGAAAACTCGGGTGCAAGCTGCTGCAAGTTCATGGCGCCTGCAAGGCCCAGGTTCGTAGCGTCAGCGGGTACGACGAAACCCCGGCGAGGCGGCGGAGCCTCCCGGGGCGCGGCCAACGCCACAAGGAGCGCAGCATGGCCACCTCTACGACCCAAGCCCTCCCGTGGACACCGCCGAACAAACAGGACATCGAGGCGTTACCGGTGGGCACATGGTGGGACGCCATCGACGCGCCCACCCCTATCGCCGACCGCGCCCTGGAATTGCTCGGCGGCCGATCCGGCGCCGTCATCCAGGACGGCCTCTACGGCAAGACGTACTGGCTGATCGGCATCGACACCGCCCGCAGTTGGTGCATCCGCCAAGTCCGCGTCCTCACCACGCTCACCGACGAAGGCACCCTCCTTGGCGTACCGCCCGCCGCCTGGGGGCCCGAGCACCGGACGCACTGGCGGATCCCGCTCGGCCCGGACCGGTATCTGACCGACACCAATCACCTGGCCCACGCCCTGCGCCAGGCCGTTGACGAAGTCCTCGGCCCCGCACCGGACGGTCGGCAGCTCTGCTATCGCTGCCAACTGCCCACCGACGAGCCCGTCCCGGTCGCGATCGAGCACAGCGGCAGTGTCGCCGGCCACACCGTCTACGCCTGCCCCACCCACGCCCGGGACTGCCCGGCCGATGCCGTGGCCCAGGCCGCCGCCATGCGCCGCGCGCTGCAGCAGGGCAGGACCCGATGACGACCGCCGAGCAGACCGCCGACCCGTTCGCCGACGAGGCGTGGGGCGGGCGAACTCACAGGAGGCCCACGCTTGCCCCCTCCAGCCCTTGAGGAGCGCACTTCCCTGCCCTGCTCTGCTCTGCCCTGGCGGTGACACCGCCATCCCATCGGATTCCCCGGCCGGTCGCTGTCTCCACAGCGCCTGTGGCCGAGAAAGAGCAGGCAATGCGAACCTCAGCACGCCGCACCAGTCGCGTCCTCGTACTCATCCTGGGCGCTGTAACGACACTGACCGCCTTGTCCGGCAGTGCTTCGGCCGACGGCATGGACGCCCCGTACGCCCGTGCCGCCGCGAAGGTGGCGCAGGACGCCACCGTCCTCGCATCCAAGAACGTCGCGTCGGTCACCCGGGGGTCCGGGACGACCGCCGCGGGCGTCTACTGCGTCAAGGTCTCGGATCCCAACGTCGTCGAGGACCTGGCCGACGCGGCGATCGTCGCCACGCTCAACAACTTCCGGGGCGAGATCACCGCCATCGGCGCACCACATGCATACTGCGGCCGCGCCACGGATGCCATCACAGTCGTGACCAGCAACAGCAGCGGCGAACCCGCGGACAGGCCGTTCACCGTCGCCGTGCTCTAGCCTCACTCCCTCGTCGAGGGCCTGACTGGCGTCGGGCCCTCGACACGATCCCCGACCCTGCTCAGCGGCTGGCGACGCTCAGGTCAGGCTCCCTCGGGAGTGATCAGGCAGAAGGGATGGCCGACGGGGTCCTCGTAGACGCGGTAACCGATCGGCTTGTCCGAACCATCCAGCAGCGTCGCACCGAGGGAGAGCACCTGGGCCTCAGCCGTATCGAGGTCCGCGACCATCACGTCGATGTGCATTTGCTGAGGGCGCGCGGAATCCGTCCAGCGCGGCGCGCGAAAGTCGTCTACCCGCTGGAAGGCGACCACCGGGGCGCCCGCCGCGTTCTGGAGCACGACGAATTCGCCGGTGTCCGCCTGCCGTGAGAGCGACAGCAGCTTCTCGTAGAAGCCAGCGAGTTCATCCGGGTCGGGGCAGTCGATGACAACGGTGTACAGGCGTCCGATCATCCGGCTCACTCTGCCACTGGCCCGCGAGCGGGCCAAACGGCCGGTGCCCAACCCAAGGTTGAAGAGCAAGCTCAGTGCGTGCTTCCGAACTTCCGGCGTTGTCCCCTGCCCCGATGGTTCCGTTCGCGTTTCGGTCACCGTGACCGTTCAGCGAACGACGCCCCTCTCCAGCTCCTGCCGTCCCATCGCACTGACCTGCCATTTCGGGGTTCGGAAATACGCACTGACGACCCCACCAAGCCCCGCCCATGTGTGTCCGGCGTCAGCTCGGCAGCGGAAGCTCCGCGAGCATCACGGCGAAGAGCGGAGAGTCCGGGAAGGGCTGGCGCTCCCCCACCTTCCGGAAGCCCCAGGACTCGTACAGGGCCTGTACCCGGGGATGTTCGGTGTCCACGAGCAGGACCGCAAGGACCTCGTCCCGCCCTGCCATCAGCGTCCGGGTCAGCCGCTCGGCCAGTCCCTGCTTGCGCCACTCCGGGATCACGGCCAGCTCGGAGTACGCGAAGGTCAAGTCCTTCTCCGGCGCCGGGTCGAGGTACTCGCGCCACCACTCACGACCGGGGCTGGCCGGGGCGCCGTACGCGAAGCCCACTGCCTTGTCGCCGTCGAACGCGATCACGCAGGAGAACTCCGGGTTGCCGCCCCAGTGGTCCACGAACCAGGAGAAGCGCTGGTTGAACTCGTCGTCCATCGCGTTCGCATAGGCGTCTGCGTGTACGTCGATCAGCGTCTGGCGGATCTCCGGGAGGTCCGCGTGGGTGAAGTGGCGGACGTCCAGACCAGCGGCACTCAAGATCGACTCCATTCGGATCGGTAGCGGTCTCCCCACTCTCGGGCGATGCCCGCGTCAGGAGCGAGAGTGATCAAGTCGCGGTAGTAGTCACCGAGAAGTGAGCGCATTCGGCCAGGGATCGCGCTGGCGCATGCGACCGTACTGACGACGCTACGAAACGGGCCCGGCAGGCAACAGAGCGCGATTGAGTCACCGACCGGCGTACGGTGACTGACTGCGGGGCGCAGTCAGTCACCGGTGGGCGGCTTCACGGCCCACCGTTGTACCTGGCCCGACGGGCCCGTGCGTTCGCGTCAGTCCCGTGTCGCGCCCTCTGGCCAGACTCTCTCCACGGGCACACCTGTCCTCTCCGCGTAGGACACGACGTCCGCGGTGCCGCCGTATCCGCGAGCGGGTTGTCCGTCCCAGACGGCGATCAGCCTGTCCACCACGCCCACGAGGATCTCGCTGCCCGCTTGGTGGGCCTCCGAGGTGGACTCCTTGAGGCCGGTCGAATGGATCTCGGAAGCGCGTATGAGCAGGGCGTCGTAGGTGGGGTGGTGCCAGGTGGGGAGGCCGGCGCGGTACTCGTCTGCCGGGATCACCACTTCGATCCGACCTCTGTGGTCCAGAACGAACTGGGCGAACCAGGAGTCCGGACCGTCCGCGATGCACGAGACCGCGATCAGATCATCGCTGCCGTACTTCCGGACCACTTCCGCGAGAGCGGTACGAACCAGGTTCTCGCTGTGCTTGGGCAGCCCCCGATGGCCGGTGATCCCCAGTCGCATGGCCTCATCCTTCCGCTCAATGCTCACAGATAGATTCCGTGCAAGCGCTCGTCGAACTCCCTTACCACCTGCGGCTTGTTAGCCGAGGTGAAGGATCGGCGCACTGCGCGGGACCGCTCCACGATCCGTCCGGATCGATAGCGCACGCCCGTCTCCAATGCCCTGGTCGCCAGGGAGAATGCCCCGTCAAGCCGTCCCGCGACCATGTGCGCGGAGGCGAGATCGAGCATGAGCAGGGCCCGCTGCTTCTCATGTCCGGAGGTCATGGCCTCGCCCGCCTCGTCCTGGGCCGCTCTGACCCATTCAGGGAGCCCGAGTCGCGCTCCGCAGGTCAGGCGCATGGCCGCGACCTTGGCGCCGTTGAACGTGAACATCCAAGGCCAGGGCGCGGGATCCTCGGTGGACACCTGCTCGGCAGCCTTGGCCGCCTGGGCCAGGGCCCGGTCCGACATTCGGGCATCACCCGCTACGGCATGCGCCAGGGCCTCGGAGGCGCTCAGCCACGCGGTGGCCGTGGCGATGGGTCGCTCTTCGAGCCGACTACGGGCCTGGTTGAGGAGGTTCAGGCTTTGCACGGCGTTGCCGACATGGGCCTCGAACTGGGCGAGGGAGCCGAGTTGGTAGGCGGCCAGGAGGCGGTCTCCGGAGCTGCGGGCCGCCTTGATGGCGTTCCCGTACCAGGTCCTGGCGGAACCGTAGTCACCCATGTCCCAGGCCAGCCATCCGGCCAAGCTCGCGACCTCGCTCCCGACCGCGGCAAGGCGATACCTGGCGTCCTGGTGGTCCGCCTCGCTGGTGATGGTCTGCGCGAGGCGAAGGTGGGCGAGTACGGGCTCCTGAAGCTGCCTGGAGGGCGTTGTGCCGTCGAGACGCCGGAACGCCGTCGTGGCGAGCCTGAGGCTGGCTGCCTGGCCTCCGTCGTTGCCTTGATGACGGTGTGTCATGGAGGCCGGGGTGAGTATCGGAGCAGCGACTATCGCCGCCGTCCCGTGAAGGAAGGTGCGCCTTTCCACGTCTGATCCGTCCACATTGGCGGCCTGGACCGCAGATTGATCGGCGAGGCCGACCAGCCGGAATGGGATGTTCAGGTGGGTGGCCACCCTCGCCAAGAGGGTCATGTTGTAGGTCGCGGCGCCGTGCGCTTCCAGTCGCGAGATCGCTGACTGACTCAGGCCACACGCCTGCCCCAACTGCTTCTGGGAGAGTTGCGCATCGACCCGGACGAGCTTGACCACCCGCCCGTAGTCACCGCTGCGCGATGCCTCTCGTACCGCTTGAGTTGACCGGTTCATTGCTTTTCTTTCCCCCCGGCACCTTGGTACCTCGCCGCGAAGTGATTCCGCCAAGCGCATGCGCACAGCGCATAACCGTATGCACAGGTCGGGTCACGGTTGGTACAGACAGCATGTCTCACGCTTCAGTCGTCCCACCACATTCACGGACCGTGGAGACATCTCCATGGGGGAGCGCTGATGACCGTGACCGCTACACCTCGCCCCACGGGGCACCCCGGATACTCCCAGACCATGGGCCGCGTACCGGCGAGCGCGGAAGTCGCCCGCAAGCTGGTGCGGACCGCACTGGCCGCCTGGAGCCAGGAGGACCTGATCGAGGACGCCGCGCTGGTGATCACCGAGCTGGTCTCCAACGCCGTCGACCATGCCCGTCTGGAGTCGATCCGGGTCGTCGTCACCCGACCGTCCGAGAAGTTCGTCCGCCTCGGCGTCGTGGATCGGTCCCGCAACGTTCCCTATCTGCGGACGGACTCCAACGGCGACAACACCCGAGGCCGGGGGCTGCTGTTGGTCGACGCCCTCACGGACCGATGGGGGACGGACCGGTACCGCTGGGGCAAGCAGGTCTGGGGTGAGATGAAGTGCGATTGATCATCCACACCGCCGACCACCCGCCGCACGGCCGCCCGCGTGACCTCACCACGGCGTTCGGGACCAGGTCAGGGGAGCACTCCTAATGACGAGCGGCGAGCAGACCGCCGAGCCGTTCGCCACCGAAGCGTGGCGAACGGCGATCGAGCACGCTGCGGGCTGCCTGACGTGCCGGACACCCGGCGCCGTCTGCTCGGAGGGCGAGCGGCTGGTGCGCGCCCATGAGGAGGCCACGCGCAAGGCCCGGTCAGGAGGCGTCGGATGAGGCGCCGTCACCAGGGCCCCGCCGCACGGGCCGCGCTGCTCGCCTTCCGCACCGTTCACCTGGACCCTGGTGAGTCAGCGCGATCTCCGCGCCGCTGGGGCCCACGCCGGAAGGGGTGTCGGGAGACCGGTATCCCGACCTCGTATCCAGGGGAGATGTGACGTGAGTGAGCGCGTGGAATGGGACGACCTTCCGGCCGACCTGCGCAGCGCCGTGGAGGCCCGTACGGGAAAGGTGGTCGCGGCCGAGGGCATCGCGGACGGGCTCAATTGCTCCACGGCCCTGATCATCGAGACGGCGTACAACGGCCCGCTGTTCCTCAAGGGCGTGCGCCGCACCGACGAGCCCGGCATGGCGGCGCTCCGGTGTGAGGAGCGAATCAACGCGACCGTCGGCGGCATCGGCGGCGTCAGCCCCGCGATCCGCCACCGGTTCGACGCGGGCGGCTGGACGGCCCTGGCGTTCGGCTGCATCAGCGGTCGGCACGCGGACCTGGGGCCCGGCTCCCAGGACCTGGCAGCCGTGGCCGCCACCCTGCGGCGGACCCACGACCTCCCGGTCCCGGACTTCCCCCTGCCTCAGTTCGCGGACAGGCTCCGGACGTTCCTGCGGCCGGGCGAGGCGCAGATTCTCCAGGGGAGCCACCTGCTGCACACCGACACCAACCCCCACAACATCATGATCGGCGACGGCGGCGGGGAGGCGTACCTCGTGGACTGGGCCATGCCCGCGATCGGCCCGGCCTGGGTGGATCCCGCCTGCACCGCGGTCCGGCTCATGGAATGCGGGCAGCCGCCCGAGGACGCCCTGGCGTGGCTCGGGCAGTTCGCAAGCTGGCGGCGGGCGAGGCCGTCCGCGATCCGCGCGTTCGTCGACGCGACATGCCGCCACTGGACGGCGACCGTCGGCGACAAGAGCGCGGAACCGAGCAACAGCCGCTTCCGGCGCTTGCTGGAGTGCGGCCGGACCGAGACCGCGTGAGTCCAGCCCCCGCTCCTGCGCCACCCCCGTGGCGTGCGGGCGGGGCGGCCAGGGCGCTCCGGGATGCCGCCGCCCAGGGCTTCTCTCGGGGATCAGCGTGCGGACCGGACCACAGGCGGATGCCTGCCCGGCCAGATCCGCTTCTGAACGCACCCTAGTCATCGCCACTGCCACCATCACCGCTGGTCCGGTTCAGGCTTCGGCGTCGGTTCTTCCGGGAGCGCCGCAGGAGTTCCCCCGCGGCAAGCGTCACGGTCGCCACCACGCGGGCCCAACGAGGCCCGCCGCGCTCGGCCCACACCACACACGCGCATCCGCCGGTGGCAAGCGCCAAGACGCCCAGCAGCACCAGAACAGCCATGTTCCCGGCCCCTGCATTCGTTCTTCCGGTCCTCGTGATCGTCTCACCGGAGAGAGAGGTGGCTGAGGTTGGGCCGGGCGGCGGGATGCGGGAAACCATGGAGGTCCTCCGCGGCGTGGCACATGATGAAGGCGGTCGTCCCGTCAGAAGCGAGGTGTCGCGTCCCGATGAAGCGCAAGACCGGAATCCTCCTGGCGGGCCTGGCCTCCGTGGGCGGCGCCGTCGTGGGCGCGGGCCTGCTGCACAACCGGCGGCCTGATCGCAGGGAACGCCTTCACGTCACGGTCTACAGCGAGCCCGGCTACATGGGCCGCAACCAGAGGCTGACCTGGACCGGCGGCAAGCGCGAGGTCATCCCGCTCACCCGGGTCAAGCTGCCGCGCATCGGCTCGATCAGGCTGAACCGGCTCGTCTACCGTTTCCAGCCCGACGTGCGGCTACCGAACCCGTACTTCCTGTGGCACGCCCTCACCGAGCGCCCGGACTCCACGGACCCCGAGGGCGGCATAGCCAGCTTCATCGCCATGCACCAGCTCGCCGGCATGTTCTCGGTGGGCTTGTGGGAGCCGGTCCGCGAGTTTGAGGCGCGGTCGGGGGTGCGGCTCTGGGCCGGGCGTCCCGGCGTGCGCCCCGGCTATCCGCTGCCCGCGCATGACCCAGGGGACCCTTCCGGTAAGGCGGCCTCCGGCGGCTCGCGCTGGCACGACGTTCTGGCCGATACGCCCGACCTCGCCTCCTGGAGCAACCGCACCCGCTACCTCGAACTCGGCTATCACGGCGGGAGCGGCGCCCGCCGCTGACCGGCCGCCTGCCCTGGCCGCTGCGGTAAATCACGCGCTTAGCGGGGCGCACCGGGTCTCGCCATCGACCATGCTGTCGGCCGCGGTCATGAGGGCCTCCAGGTGGTCGCGGGCCATGGCCAGGTCGGCGATCTGGGCGTTGATGCGGTCGCGTTCGGAGGTGAGGCGGGCGCGCATGGCGGGGGTGGCGACGCCGGTGTGCATGCAGGGGAGGAGTTCGCGGATGGTCTTGCTGGACAGGCCCGCGGCGTAGAAGCACTGGATCAGCAGGACGCGGGCGACCGCGGTATCCGGGTAGTGGCGCTGGCCGCTGGGGCTGCGCTCCGAGGTGAGCAGGTGCTGCTCTTCGTAGTAGCGCAGCGCTCGCACACTGACGCCGGTCCGGGCGGCGAGTTCGCCAATGCGCACCGTGACTCCTACCTCTGACGTCAAGGGTCGTTTCAGCGTAGTCGAGGTGTGGTGCGGCGGGGTCGGATCTCGGTGGGCGGGAGCGTCAGTGCGCTGTCGGGTTCCCACCGCCGACGGACCCGTCGGCGCGGCCGCGCCGGGCCTCGTCCTCGAGGAGCAGGGAGAGGAGCGAGGCCACGGGGAGGCCGGCCTCGGCCGGGTGGCGCAGGACCTTCCCCGGCTCGATGCGGTACGTGTTCGTACGCCCCTCACGGGTGTGGGACAGATACCCGTCCTGTTCCAGGTCAGCGATGATCTTTTGGACGGCGCGCTCCGTCAGCCTGCAGTGCGCGGCGATGTCGCGGATCCGCACGTTCGGATCGTCGGCGATCGTGGCCAGCACGCGGGCATGGTTCGTCAGGAACGTCCATCCGGTATGCGATTCAGGCACTCCTCCCATGGCCTCATGATATTGCCAAAGCGATGATGCATCTGTAAACATGAATCCCGCTTCGTGTAAGACAAGTCGTGTAATTGTAGCCCGGCGACTCGGAGGGAGACGGACAGATGCACGCACGAGAGGTCTCGTCACCCGAGCCCGGACATCGCTTGCCGTACCGGCCCATACATGAGGCCGCACCCGGGGCATCAGCCGGGGCGACGCCGTCGCGCCCCTCCCCCGCAGCCTCGGCCACCCTCATCACCGACAGCTACCAGGAGGGGCCCCGAAAGGTTGTCGTGGTATGGGGCGAAGTGGACTACGAGACCGCCCCCGCCTTGTCCGCCGTCCTGCACGAAGCCCTCCGCGCCTCCGCCGAGGGCGTCGACGTGGACCTGAGCGGGGTGGCGTTCTGGGACTGTTCGGGCCTCAACGCGCTGCTGAGGCTTCGCCGAGAGGCGCTCGCGCACGGCAAGACGGTCACCGTCCGCTCCCCGAGTCGCATGGTCAGGCGAGTCCTCACCCTGACCGGCACATCACCGCTGTTCTTGCCCCCGCGCCCCTGCCGTCGGGCCGCCGAGGGCCGCTCGGTCACGCCTCCTTCTCGTCCTTGATGGCCTCGGCGATTCGGGTCAGCGCCTGGGTGATGTTGTCCACGGCGGTGGCCTTGTCGATGCCGAGGCCGGTCAACAGGCCCGCGCCGTCCTCGTGTTCGAGGAGGGCGAGGAGGATGTGCTCGGTGCCGATGTAGTTGTGGCCCAGCCGCAGGGCCTCGCGGAAGGTGAGCTCCAGGACCTTGCGGGCGCCCGCGTCGTACGGGATGAGCTCGGGCACCTCCTCGGCGGCCGGAGGGAGGGCCTCGGTGGCCGCCTGGCGGACGGTGTCCAGCAGGACGCCCTGGGCGAGGATCGCCTTCGCGGCGAGGCCCTCCGGCTCCTGGAGGAGGCCAAGGACCAGGTGCTCGGGGCGCACCTCGCCGTTGGAGGCCGCGCGGGCCTCGTTCGCCGCCGCCATCACGGTGTTCCGCGCCCGTGGGGTGTAGCGGCTGAAGCCCTGGTTGGGGTCGAGGTCCGACGGTTCACCGGGCGCCTTGGGGACGAAGCGCTTCTGGGCCGCCTGCCGCGTCACCCCCATGCTCTTGCCGATATCGGTCCAGGAGGCGCCGGAGCGGCGGGCCTGGTCCACGAAGTGGCCGATGAGGTGGTCGGCCACCTCATCGAGGTGCTCGGCGGCGATCACCGCGTCGGTGAGCTGCTCGAGGGCGTCGGTGTGGACCTTCTTGATGGCCTCGATCAGATCGTCGAGGCGTACGGGATGACTGAGTCCGACTGGTTTCGTCATGCGTCAACCATAGGTTGACACCCTGCAGGCGTCAATGCCAGGTTGACAGTGAATTCAAGTGGCGAGAGCCCGGCCCCGCGTGCCCGCCTAGCCGCGGTGCTCGTGGCGCGGCCGGTGCGGGGGCCAGAACGACGTCCACGTGAACTTGTCGCCGCCCACCCACCGGACCACATCCGGATCGTCCAGATCGACGTCGTCCAGTCCGACCTCCCGGGCGATCTCGATGACGTCCAGGACCGAGTGCGCCTTGCCCGCCAGCTCACCGGCGATCTCGACCAGACGGAAGGGGGGATCGTTCTGCTGCACGCCGAGCACCACGATCGGAGGCCGGTGAATGCGCGGGGCCTGGGATTCGGTCATATGCCCCAGGCTGCTCCCCACGCCCTCTCACCGCACCTCGGAGGCGCCGGACCGCGCGGCCGGATACCCCGTCGGACCGCACCGGCTCGCCCGGCTCCGCGGCGCGGCCCACGATGATCCGGTGGACGGAGAACAGGGCCGCATAGCCGGCGGGCTGGGCCGCCGGGGCTTCCTCGGGGCCACGGCGGCGGCCGGTGCCGGGGCCGCCGGGGTGGCCGCGACGGGCTGCGACTCTGCCGGACGCGATGGCCACCGCGCCCGCCCCTCCCGTCGCGCCGACGCCGCGCGCCGGGCGGAGGAGGCGGAACGGGCCCGGCCGGGCAGTGCCGACTGGCGCATCCGCTCGACGGGGCCGCCCGACGCCATCGAGGGCTATACCGACCGGGTGAGCGTGCTGCCCGACGAGGAGGTCGGCCTCTACGTGTCGACCACCGCCCCCGCCTTCCGCGTATCGGCCTACCGGATCGGCTGGTACGGCGGGGCGCAGGCGCGCCTGGTGTGGCAGTCGGGCCGGGTGGACGGCAAGAAGCAAGGCGCGCCCCTGTTTCTCGACGCCACCCGCACGGTGCGGGCCGACTGGGACCGTTCACTGCGCATACGCGCCCGGAACTGGCCGGAGGGCGCGTATCTGCTGCGGCTGGACGCCTCACATGGCCATCAGCGCTATGTGCCGCTGATCGTGCGCTCACGGCAGGCGCGGGGCCGGACGCTGCTGATGCACGCACCGGCCACCTGGCAGGCGTACAACACCTGGGGCGGCTACAGCCTCTACCAGGGCCGGGACGGTGCGTACGGGAGCCGCTCGCTGGCCGTCAGCTTCGACCGGCCGTACGCGAAAAGCGGGGCGGAGAAGTTCTTGGTCTACGAGCGGGCCATGGTGGTCCTCGCCGAACGGCTGGGCCTTCCGCTCGCGTACACCACGGGCGTGGACGTCCATCTGCGACCGGCCGTGCTGAAGGGCGCCTCGGCCGCCCTGTCGCTCGGCCACGACGAGTACTGGACCCCGCAGCAGCGGCGGTACGTGACCCGGGCCCGGGACGACGGCACCAATCTGGCCTTCCTCGGCGCCAATACCTGCTTCCGCCGGATCCGGCTGGAGCCCGGCCCCGGCGGTGCCCCCGCGCGCACCGTGGTCTGCTACAAGACCGCCTACCGGGACGACCCGTATCTGGTGAACCATCGCGACCTGGGGACCACCGACTTCCGTCAGCCCCCCGCGCCCGATCCCGAGTCCTCGCTGACCGGCATTCTCTACGAGGGCTACCCGACCGACGCCCCGTACGTCGTCCTGGACAGCGGCCACTGGCTGTTCGCCGGGACCGGGGTGGACGACGGCGACTCCTTCGACCATCTGGTGGGTGTGGAGTACGACCGGGTCACCCCGGGCTATCCCACCCCGGCGCCGCTGCGGATCATCGCCCACTCCCCCCTGGTCTGCCGGGGGCGGCACAGCCACTCGGACTCCGCGTACTACACCGTGGCGAGCGGGGCGGGAGTCTTCGCCTCGGGGACGATGCGCTGGGTGGAGGCCCTGATGGCGGGGACCCATGAGAACGGGCGCGATCACGGGATGGACGCACGCACCAGGGCCTTCGTCACCCGCACCACGGAGAATCTGCTGCGCGCCTTCGCGGCGGGGCCCGCCGGCCGGGACAAGCCACGGCCGGCGGACAATGTCCGCGCGGTGTACGGGACCGGGGCGCGCGCCGAATTCGCGTGAGCGGCGGGGCTCCCGCGCCCGGGAGCCCCGCCTGTCAGGCGCTGCAGCCAGGGCGCCGCCGCCAAGTCCACCCCCGTCGGCATTCGTACGCCTTGGCGTAGAGCGAGTAGTCGCCCGCCGGGACGTCCTGGTAATCGAGGGCGTACGGAGAGGTGGTGTCGGTGCCGAGGAGCTTGGTGTCGCTGTAGAACTCCACCTTGCTGATCGTCGCCCCGTCGGCCGCCGCGGCCGTGGCCGTCATCGGGACGGTGCCGCCGGAGGTGAAGACGGCGCCGGGGGACGGGCTGCTCAGCACCGCGATGGGCGGCTGATGGGCGCCCGGGCAGGCCACGCCGTTGACGGCGAAGGAGGTGGGGCGGCGTTGGTGCCGCTGTAGGTGAACTGGGCGCCGGTGGTGACATTGCCCCCGGCCGCGATCTTCGCTTGTGCCCGGCGTTGGTGACGGTGACGGTCCTGCCGGACTGCGACCAGCTGCCGTTCCAGCCGTTGACCAGCTTCTGGTTGCCCGCGTAAGTGTAGGTGAGGGTCCAGCCGTCGATGGCGTCGGTGCCGGGGTTGGTGATGGTGAGATCGGCGGTGAAGCCGGAGCCCCGGTCATTGGTCTTGTAGTCGACCGTTCCTGAAGACTGAGCGGAAGTGAGTCCTGTTGCCAGGAATCATGCTCAGTCGCGTGCCCCGAACGGTGCTGGGCACACTGGTCTGCCGCGTTCGCTCCGCATCCGGCGCGCATGGATCGTGTCCGTGGTCCGGGGATGCGGGGGCGGGGTTCCTCACGCCTCGGGGCGCCCGGTCGGGCCTGGACGGTCCGATGCCCCACACGATCGCTCTGGTCGTGTGGGGGCGGTGCCGTCCGTCGCCGGATCGGATGTCCCAGGGCGCGCCTGCCGATCGCCACGGCGGCTGCGTCGTGGCGGGTGGTGGTGCGGTTGGTGCTGGTGAGGGGTTTCTGCCAGTGCTGGGCGCCCCACTTGCTGGTGTAGGCCGGGTCGACGGCGATGACGGTGATGCCGAGTTCGGCCGCCATGCTCACGAGCCGGGCCCGCAGTCTGCTGACGGGCATGCCGGAGATGAGGTTGCGGAACTTCTTGCGCCTGCCGTGCTTCTCGCGGGTCTTCTCTGCGGTGAGGTCGAGGTTCTCGATCGCGATTGCGAGGCCGTGGCGTTTGGCCCAGTGCAGCAGGCGGATCAGGGCGTGCCGGACCTGGGCGTCACGGTGTGGGGCGGGGCCGGACAGGTCGAAGCCGAACCGGAGCGGTTCTCCGACGGGGTTGCCGTGTGTGTCCAGGCGCCAGGCTGCGAGGTGGTCGGCGTTGGTGTCGATGCCAACCAGGCCGTTCGTGCGGGCCGCGGCCAGGGGCACGGTCTTCACCGGGGGGACTGTCCACGATGCGGTGAGGTACCAGCGCCCACATGATGTGTCTTCGTGGATGCGGTAGGCGATGGCGCGGTTGGCGGTGACCCGGTCGCGCCACTGCTCACCCCGGTGCGCGAACGCCACCCGCGCGGCGAGCACGTACCGGCCGTGCGGGGCGTTGGCCAGATGCGCCAGCGGGGCGGGGAGTTTGAGGGAGACCTCGCCGTCGGGGGTGACGCGGATGGTCTCGTTGCCGAACCGCTTGCCGGACTCGCCATCGGCTTGGAGGAACCGGCGCACGGCCTGCCACCGCGTGCGCCACTGCTCCTCGGTGAGCCCGGCGGCCCGCAGGTGGTGGCGGGTGTTCAGCAGCCCCTTCCCGCCCCGCACCACACGGACGACTCCGGCCTCACGATCGGCCCGCGCCGCCTGAAGCCGGTCTTCGAGCACGTGCACGCGGCGGGCCTTCGCATGCCACTCCTGCCTGCTGCGGTAGCCGCCCGGAGCGCGCTTGCCGCCCTTCTCCCCGATCGGCAGGGACAGCCGGTGCGCGATCGTGCGCACACCCGCTTCCAGACTCTGGACGTGTGCGAACTGCCCGCGCCTGGCCAGCGCCCACTGATCATGGGTGCCCTTGGTGATCGACCCGGCCCATCGGGAGGAGGACCCCTGCGTCAGGGTCCTCTTGCGCTCGGCCCACTGGCCGGTGTCGTGGACCAGCCCGGCCGCGCACCGTGCTTTCAGGTCCAGGGAGGCGAGCGTACCGAGCAGGTCACCGATCAGACGAAGAACCCTCTCATCCTCAACACTCAGGCGCTTGAGCCGGTCCCGGACCGCGACTCCGGACGGGCCAAGGGCGACAAACGGTGCCGCCACCTCCCGTAGCCCGCCCATCCCCTCACCCCCGCCCCCGCGCTGGCCGAAAAACCCCTCACCACGCTCAACGACCATCACCGGCAAAGGTCACACATTCGACCAAGGAACCTTCGTTCCTGCTCATGGGGTCGCACGTGCCGCAGCCCGAACACTCACTCATGTGCGCCACAACACGCCTGTGCGCAGTCAGTCCCCAGCAGTTCCCAACCCCGCACTGGACCGCCGCGGCGTGCGCGGGGGCGGCGCCGCCCGCCGCGGTCATGGCCACGGGGAGCGAGAGCGCGGCGGCCAGGGCGGTCACCAGCCGTCTCATGCGTCGTCGTGCCCCTGAAAGTCGTGCGCCTGAAAGTCGGGCGCCTGATAAGGGCGAGCCACGCTGTACGCGCATCGGGGGGACCTCCTCGCGGTTCGTGCGGGTGGCGGGGGAAAGTGCGAACCAGTGGGAGCGCTCCCAAGGTTCGTGTCAGCCTGATGAGGTGTCAAGTCTTTGAACAACACCGGGTGCTCAGAGGTCTTCTACCGATAATTCCGTGAACGGGAACTGTTGACATGAGCCCGTCGAGCGCTACCTTCACTTCAACCAGTGGGAGCGGTTCCAGCAGTCTGCGCCGTATCGAACGGCGCTTGGACCTCAAGGAGTCGCTCCATGCGAGCACCCCCGCGCCTTTATGCCTTGGTGGCCGCCGCGGTCTTATCCGTGGTGGGCACCGCCCTGGTGCCCACCGCCGCGTCGGCGGCGAACGGCCCGGCCATGACCACCGCGTCGGCCGCCCCCGCCGACGCACCGCCGAAGCCATCGATGCCGTCCAAGCCGCTCCGCCCGAACGCCGCACCGCCGAAGCTGCGCGCCTCGGGCAACAAGCTGGTCGACGAGAACGGCGCCACCCGGCGGCTGCTCGGCGTCAACCGCTCCGGCGGTGAGTTCATGTGCGTCCAGGGATACGGCATCTTCGACGGCCCCGTGGACGACGCCTCCGTCAAGGCCATCGCGGACTGGAAGGTCAACGCGGTCCGGATCCCGCTCAACGAGGAGTGCTGGCTGGGCCTTTCCCATATCGACCCGGCCTACGGAGGGCCCAACTACATCGCGGCGGTCAAGGCGCTCGTCGCCCGGCTGGAGGCCCATGGCATCACGCCCATCGTCGAACTCCACTGGTCCCACGGCAGATACACCGGAGGGGACAGCCACTGCCCCGGCACCGAGTACGCCACCTGCCAGAAGCCGATGCCGAACGCGCAGTACACCCCGGCCTTCTGGACCTCGGTCGCCCAGACCTTCAAGAGCGACCAGGCCGTGGTCTTCGACCTGTTCAACGAGCCGTTCCCGGACCGCGCCACCTCCGACCTCACGGCAGCGTGGAAGTGCTGGCGCGACGGCGGGAGCTGCCCCGGAATCGACTTCCAGGTCGCCGGGATGCAGACCCTGCTGAACGCCGTAAGGACAGCGGGTGCCAAGAATCTGGTCCTGATCCCGGGGGTCGCCTACTCCAACGATCTGCGCCAGTGGCTGACGTACAAGCCGAGCGACCCGGCGGGCAACCTCGCCGCCGCCTGGCACACCTACAACTTCAACACCTGCTCGAGCGAGAGCTGTTTCAACGAACAGCTCGCCCCGGTCATCGCCCAGGTCCCGTTCGTGGCGGGCGAGATCGGCGAGAACACCTGCTCCCACGGCTATATCGACCGGGTCATGGCCTGGCTGGACGCCAAGGGCGCCTCGTATCTGGGCTGGACCTGGAACACCTGGGACTGTTCCTCGGGCCCGTCTCTGATCAGCGATTACAACGGCACGCCGACCAACTTCGGCGTGGGACTCCGTGATCACCTGAAGGGAATGCAATGAGCCGCAGAATCCGAATGGCGGGCACTCTGCTCGCCGCCTCCGCGCTGACCATGGGGGCGCTGACCGGCGTGGCGTCCGCCCAGGTGGACAGCGGCAGGGCGGCCGCCGCGAAGGTCGACAACCCGTACGCGGGCGCCAAGGTGTACGTGAACCCCGACTGGTCGGCGAAGGCCGCCGCCGAACCGGGCGGCAGCAAGATCTCCAACCAGCCGACCGGCGTCTGGCTGGACCGCATCGCCGCGATCAACGGCGCCAACGGCGCGATGGGGCTGCGCGCCCACCTCGACAAGGCGCTGCAGCAGTCGGCCGGCAGCCCGACCGTCGTCCAGTTAGTGGTCTACGACCTGCCCGGCCGTGACTGCGCCGCGCTGGCGTCCAACGGCGAGCTCGGCCCGACCGAGATCGACAAGTACAAGACGCAGTTCATCGACCCGATCGCAGCGATCCTCTCCGAGTCGAAGTACGCCAACTCGAGTCTGCGGATCGTCACCACGATCGAGATCGACTCGCTGCCCAACCTGGTCACCAACACCAACGGCCGTCCCACCGCGACCCCGCAGTGCGACACCATGAAGGCGAACGGCAACTATGTGAAGGGCGTCGGCTACGCCCTCAACAAGCTGGGCGCCATCGGCAACGTCTACAACTACGTGGACGCCGGGCACCACGGCTGGATCGGCTGGGACGACAACTTCAACGCCACCGCCCAGGTGCTCAAGCAGGCGGCGACGGCCGAGGGCAGCACGGTCGACAAGGTGGCCGGCATCATCGTCAACACGGCCAACTACAGCGCGCTGAAGGAGAACAACTACACCATCGACGACTCGGTCAACGGGACCACCGTGCGCCAGTCGAAGTGGGTGGACTGGAACCGCTACGTGGACGAGCTCTCCTTCGCCCAGGCGTTCCGCCAGGAGCTGGTCAACGTCGGCTTCCCGAGCAACGTCGGCGCGCTGATCGACACCTCCCGCAACGGCTGGGGCGGCTCGGCCCGGCCCAGCGGCCCCGGCGCGAAGTCGGACGTGGACACGTACGTCAACGGCGGGCGCTACGACCGCCGGATCCACATCGGCAACTGGTGCAACCAGTCCGGTGCCGGGCTCGGTGAGCGGCCCAAGGCGGCACCGGCGTCCGGGATCGACGCGTATGTGTGGATGAAGCCCCCGGGCGAGTCGGACGGCTCGAGCTCCTCGATCCCGAACGACGAGGGCAAGGGCTTCGACCGGATGTGCGACCCGACGTACACCGGCAACCCGCGCAACGGCAACAACATGTCGGGTGCGCTGGCGAACGCTCCGCTGTCGGGCCACTGGTTCTCGGCCCAGTTCCAGGAGCTGCTGAAGAACGCCTATCCGGCGCTGTAAGCACCTGGCCCGTCCCCTGATCGGGGGGCCGGTGGACACTGTCCACCGGCCCCCCTTTTTTCGGGGCTCGGTTCGCCTCCGGGGCGCCTCAGCCTCCCCCGGCTACCGCTGGGAGGTGCCCCCTGTCGGCGGTCGACCGTGCTCGGTCGCTCACGAGGCGGAGCCGCATATCGATCGCAGCCCTCGCTCCCTGCGCGCGCTCTCCCTTTCGACAGCGACGCGCCCCTTCGGCTCGCCCCCGGCTACCGCTGGGAGGTGCCCCCGGCCGGAAGACCCCAGCGCCCGGATGCGTAAGCCGTTGCCCTCAGGACGACTCCCGCCGCACCAGTTGGGTAGGAAGTATCATCTGCGGCCGCTTGGAGGTGCGGTCCGACAGCCCCGCGATCTCCTCCAGCAGCACCCGCACCATCGCCCGGCCCATCTCCTCCGTGGCCTGCCGGACGCTGGTGAGCGGAGGGTCCATATGGCGGGCGACGGCCGAGTCCTCGAAGCCGACCAGCGCCACGTCGTCCGGGACGCGCCGCCCGCTCTCGCGCAGCACCTGCCGGGCGCCCGCGGCCATCACGTCCGAGGCGGCGAAGACCCCGTCCAGGTCCGGGCGCTGGTCGAGCAGTTCGCGCATGGCCCGGCGGCCGCCCTCCTCGGTGAAGTCCGCGGACGCCACCAGCTCCGGCTCCACCTCCCGGCCCGCCGCCCGGACCGCGGCGCCGTAGCCCTCCAGGCGGCACTGGGCGACATACATGTCGAGCGGTCCGGTGATGGTGGCGACCGTCGAGCGGCCGCGGCCGATGAGGTGTTCCACGGCGGACTGGGCGCCCCCCGTGTTGTCCGAGTCGACATACGGGACCGATTCATGCGCCGAGCGGCGGCCGCTGAGCACCGCGGGCATCTCGATCTGCTCCAGCAGGTCCGGCAGCGGGTCGTCCGCGTGCACGGAGACCAGCAGCACCCCGTCGACCCGGTGCGCGGAGAGGTAGTCCGCGAGCCGCTGCCGTTCCTTGGGGGTGCGGATGAGGGTCAGCAGCAGTTGCAGATCGGTGTCGGCGAGCTCGGCGCCGACACCGCGGATGATGTCGGAGAAGTACGGTTCGGCGAAGAGCCGGGTCTCGGGCTCGGGGATGACCAGGGCGACGGCGTCGGCACGGTTGGCGGCGAGCGCGCGGGCCACCCGGTTGGGCACATAGCCGAGTTCGGCGACGGCCTGCTCGACGGCTGTCCGGGTGCGGTCGCTGACCCGCGGCGAACCGTTGATCACGCGCGAGACGGTACCGCGGCCGACTCCGGCACGGGCCGCCACTTCCTCGAGGGTCGGCCGTCCCCGCCCCGCGCCATGCCGCCGCGTTCCTGCCATATCGCGCCTCCAGCCGTCCGTACCCAGCAGCTCCAACCCCCCAATGGGCGGCTGCGGAGTCATTCAACAGCAGTGTGGTTTCGGGAAGTTGTCTCGCGCACTCCCTTGACACCCCAGCGGGGAGCCGCGACCCTTCAACACATCACCGCTGGGAGCGCTCCCACAGTACCTGAGCCATACACAACCCGCACGATGTCCACCCGGCTCGATGCATCTCAAAGGCCCATGTATCGCTACATATTGGCCGGAAGCCGTTGGGCGGGACGCTAGGAGGACGGAATGCGCAGAGACACTGGTAGTCACCGCAGCACAGCCGTGGTCCTCGCGGCCGTCGCCGCTTTAGGAGCCGGGCTGCTCAGCGGCTGCGCCGATGACGGCGACGACGGATCCGCCGGCTCGTCCGGCGGCGGCGACAGCAAGGGCAAGACGGTCGTGACCGTCGGCACGTACGGCGTCATGGGTTTCAAACAGGCCGGGCTCTATGACGAGTACACAAAGCTGCACCCGGATATCAAGATCGAAGAGAATGTGATCGACCCGGCCTCGAACTACTACCCGCAGTTGCTCACCCATCTCGGCTCGGGCAGCGGGCTCGCCGATATCCAGGCGGTCGAGGTGGGCAACATCAATGAGGTCACCACCACCCAGGCCGACAAGTTCGTTGATCTTTCGAAGGCGGACGGCGTCAAAAAAGAGAACTTCCTCGACTGGAAGTGGTCGCAGGCCACCGCCAAGGACGGAAAGACGATCGGCCTCGGCACGGACGTGGGCCCGATGGCGATCTGCTACCGCAAGGACCTCTTCCAGCAGGCCGGGCTCCCGGCCGACCGTGACGCGGTCTCCGAGCTCTGGGCGGGCGACTGGCAGAAGTACCTCGACGCCGGCAAGGACTACGCGAAGAAGGCGCCGGGCGGAGCCGCGTTCCTGGACTCGGCCGGCGGACTGTTCAACGCGGCGGTCTCCGGCAGCTCGGAGGTCTACTACGACAAGAGCGGGAAGCCCATCTACAAGGACAGCCCCGCCGTCAAGAAGGCGTGGAAGCTGGCGACCGACGCGTCCGCGGCCAAACTCTCCGCAGGACTGCAGGAGTTCACCAAGCCCTGGCAGCAGGCGCTCGCCAACGGCAAGTTCGCCACCGCCTCCTGCCCGGCCTGGATGCTCGGCCAGATCAAGGAGTACGCCGGGGACAAGTACACGGGCAAATGGGACGTCGCCGCCGCCCCCAAGCCCGCCAACTGGGGCGGCTCCTTCCTCTCCGTGCCGCAGGCGGCGAAGAACAAGGACGAGGCGGTCAAGCTCGCCACCTGGCTGACCGCGCCCGAGCAGCAGGCCAAGCTCTTCGAGAAGCAGGCGAGCTTCCCCAGCGCCCAGGCCGCGTACGACCTGCCGCAGGTGGCCGACGCCAAGCTCCCCTACTTCAACAACGCGCCCATCGGCAAGATCTTCTCCCAGGCCGCGAAGGACAGTCCGACGCAGGTCCTGGGCCCGAAGGACGCCGTCATCAAGCAGAACTTCACCGATGTCGGCCTGCTCCAGGTCGAGCAGCAGGGCAAGTCCGCAGGCGAAGGCTGGAAGGCCGCGATCAAGACGAACGACAACGCGCTGGACCAGTGACCCGGACATGACCGCACCTTCCGGTTTTACCCCTGATACGGCCGCGCCCCCCGCAGGGCAGGGGGGCGCGGCCCCGCGCGCCGCGACCGCGCCGGCGCCCGACCCGGCCGAGCAGCGGCGTCGCGACCGGCGCAGCCGCCGCTACCGCTGGGATGTGCGATGGAGCCCGTACGCCTTCGTCGCCCCCTTCTTCGTCTTCTTCGCCGCCTTCGGCCTCTTCCCCCTGCTCTACACCGGGTGGGCCTCGCTGCACCAAGTGGAGCTCACCAACCCCACCCATATGGAGTGGGCGGGGTGGCACAACTACTCCAGGCTGTGGGAAGACGAGTTCTTCTGGAAAGCGCTGCGGAACACCTTCACCATCGGGGTGATCTCCACCGTTCCCCAGCTCATGATGGCTCTCGGGATCGCGCATCTGCTCAACTACCGGCTGCGCGCCTCGATGTTCTTCCGGGTGGCGATCCTCACCCCGTACGCCACCTCCGTCGCTGCCGCCACGCTGGTGTTCGCGCTGCTCTTCGGGCATGACTACGGCATGGTCAACTGGTCTCTGGGGCTGGTCGGACTGGACGGCATCGACTGGCAGAACGGCACCTGGACCTCGCAGCTCGCGGTCTCCACGATCGTCATCTGGCGGTGGACCGGTTACAACGCGCTGATCTACCTGGCCGCCATGCAGGCCGTGCCGAACGATCTGTACGAGTCGGCGGCGCTGGACGGGGCCTCGCGCTGGAAGCAGTTCCTGCATGTCACCGTCCCGTCGCTGCGGCCCACCATCCTCTTCACGGTCGTCGTCTCCACGATCGGGGCCACCCAGCTCTTCGGTGAGCCGCTGCTGTTCAACACCGCGGGGACGGCCACCGGCGGCGCCGATCACCAGTACCAGACGCTCGGCCTGTACATGTACGAGCAGGGCTGGGTGAACCTGCACCTCGGCCGGGCCTCCGCCATCGCCTGGACGATGTTCCTGATCCTGCTGCTGATCGCCGCGGCCAACGCGCTGTTCGCGCGACGGCTGCGAAAGAGCCAGTGAGGGAGACGAGGAGAACCATGAGCGCCACTGTCTCTTCCCGGCAGACACTCGATCCGGCAGCTCCCGCGCACACCACTCGGCGGGGCGGAATGAGCCGCAGCCGAGCGGGCAGGCAACTGCACGGAGGCAAGATCACCTACGCCGTGCTGATCCTGTTCACCATCGGCTCGCTCTTCCCGCTGGTGTGGACCGCCATCGCCGCCTCCCGCACCAACACCCGGCTGGCCCAGACGCCCCCGCCCCTGTGGTTCGGCAGCAACCTCTTCAACAACCTGGACAAGGCGTGGAACGGCGCCAACATGGGCACCGCGCTGCTCAACACGACGGTGGTGGCGGGCACGGTCGCGGCGTCGACTGTGCTGTTCTCGACCATCGCGGGCTTCGCCTTCGCCAAGCTGCGCTTCCGCTTCAAGAACATCCTGCTGATGCTCACCATCGGGACGATGATGGTGCCGCCCCAGCTCAGCGTGGTGCCGCTGTACATGATGGTGGCCAAGCTGGAGTGGACCGACCAGCTCCAGGCGGTCATCGTGCCGACACTCGTCAGCGCCTTCGGGGTCTTCTTCATGCGGCAGTACCTCTCCCAGGCACTGCCGACCGAGCTGATCGAGGCGGCGCGGATGGACGGCGCGAGCAGCTTGCGGATCATCTGGCATGTCGTCTTCCCGGCGGCGCGTCCGGCGATGGCGGTACTGGGAATGCTCACCTTCGTCCAATCGTGGAACGACTTCTTCTGGCCGTTCATCGCGCTCACGCAGAACGGCAACCCGACCATGCAGGTGGCATTGACCGGTCTGAGCCGGGGGTACACCCCGGATCAATCACTGATCATGGCGGGGGCGCTGCTGGGCACCCTGCCGCTGCTGCTCGCCTTCGTCCTCTTCGGCAAGCAGATTGTGGGGGGCATCATGCAGGGCGCGGTCAAGGGCTGAGCGGCCCGCCACCACCACTCCGTCCTCCCTCCCCGTTTCCCCTCCCCCACGACCTCGAATGGGAGCGCTTCCATGACGCTGACCTTCCCGCCCGGATTCCTGTGGGGCGCTGCCTCGGCCGCCTACCAGGTCGAGGGCGCCGCCCAGGAGGACGGCCGCACCCCGTCCATCTGGGACACCTTCAGCCACACCCCCGGCAAGGTGCTCGCCGGTGACACCGGTGATGTGGCCATCGACCACTACCACCGCTTCCGCGAGGACGTCCGGGTGATGGCGGAGCTGAACCTGGCGGCGTACCGCTTCTCGGTGTCCTGGTCACGGGTGCAGCCCACCGGCCGGGGACCGGCCGTCCAGCGTGGGCTCGACTTCTACCGCTCGCTGGTGGACGAGCTGCTGGGCGCGGGCATCCAGCCGGTGCTCACGCTCTACCACTGGGACCTCCCCCAAGAGCTGGAGAACGCCGGCGGGTGGCCGGAGCGCGAGACCGCCGAGCGGTTCGCCGAGTACGCGGGCATCGTGGCCGAGGCGCTCGGCGACCGCGTCGAGTTCTGGACCACCCTCAACGAGCCCTGGTGCACCGCCTTCCTTGGCTATGGCTCGGGGGTGCACGCCCCGGGCCGCACCGAGCGGCTGGCCCCGCTGCGCGCCGCCCACCATCTGAACCTCGCCCATGGCCTCGGCGCCCAGGCGCTGCGCGCCGCGCTCCCCGCCCGCGCCCAGATCGCCATCAGCCTCAACCCGGCCGTGGTCCGGCCGCTCAGCGACAAGCCCGAGGACCTGGACGCATCGCGGCGTATCGACGCGCTGGCCAATCGCGTCTTCACCGGGCCGCTGCTGCGCGGTGCGTACCCCACCGACCTGATCAAGGACACCGCCTCGATCACCGACTGGTCGTTCGTCCGGGACGGCGATCTGGCCGTCATCAAGCACCCCCTCGACGCGCTGGGCATCAACTACTACACACCGTCATTGGTAGCAGCCGGCACCGACAACGACGGCTCGCCCGCCCGCCACGACGGCCACGGCGCCAGCACCCACTCCCCCTGGCCGGGCTCGGAGCAGGTGGCCTTCCACCAGACGCCGGGCGAGCGCACCGAGATGGGCTGGACGATCGACCCGACCGGACTGCACGACCTGCTGATGCGCTACACCCGTGAGGCGCCCGGCGTACCGCTGTACATCACCGAGAACGGCGCCGCGTTCGACGACAAGCCGGACGCGGAGGGCGCGGTCCACGACCCGCGGCGGATCGACTACCTCCGTGACCATCTGGCCGTCGCTCACCAGGCCATCGCGGACGGCGCCGATCTGCGCGGCTATTTCCTGTGGTCGCTGATGGACAACTTCGAATGGGCGTACGGCTACAGCAAGCGCTTCGGCGCGGTCTACGTCGACTATCAGACGCAAGCCCGGGTGCCGAAGTCCAGCGCCCGCTGGTATGCCCAGGTGGCCCGTACCGGAGAGCTCCCGGCGGCGTAGGGGACCCGCGTCCGCGGCGCCGCCCGCTGGGGGGCGGGCGGCGCCGCGGATGGCAGTCGAGGCGGCGCACAGGGGCGCAACCGGGCCGAGGTGTTCTTCCTTCAAAGGGGTTACACCCTGACCCACCCGGCCGAAGAGCGCCGTCATCCGTGAAGAATGCCTGGTAAACCCATTGAGACATGAGAGCATTTCCGGAGCGCCGACAGAGGTTCCGCAATGAGGGATCCGGTCGGCGCGCGCCCGCCGGAAAAGGTGAGGCCCTCGCCGACTGGTTCGACGGTCGGGTGGGCCTCTACAAGATGGCCAAGGCCAATCTGCGCAAGGTCTTCCCCGACCACTGGTCCTTCCTGATCGGCGAGATCGCGCTCTACACCTTCGTCATCATCATTCTGACCGGCGTCTATCTGACCCTGTTCTTCAAACCGGCGATGAACGAGGTGGTCTACGCCGGCCGATGGACGCCGCTGAGCGGCATCCGCATGTCGCAGGCGTACAAATCCACCCTGGACATCAGCTTCGATGTGCGCGGTGGACTGCTGATGCGGCAGGTCCACCACTGGGCGGCGATCATCTTCATCGCCAGCATGCTCGCCCATATGATGCGGACGTTCTACAACGGCGTCTTCCGCAAACCCCGCGAGATCAACTGGCTCTCCGGCGCCGGTCTGCTGATTCTCGGGATGTTCGACGGCTTCATGGGCTATTCACTGCCCGACGATCTGCTGTCCGGCACCGGTCTGCGCTTCATGGAGGGCGCGATCCTGTCGATCCCGATCGTCGGCACCTATCTGTCGTTCTTCTTCTTCGGCGGCCAATTCCCGGGGACCGACATCGTGCCACGGCTGTTCACCGTGCACGTACTGCTGATTCCGGGCATCATGGTCGGGCTGCTGGCGCTCCATATGATCCTGCTCGTCTACCACAAGCACACGCATCTCCCGGGGCCCGGAAGAAAGAACATGAATATCGTGGGGCCGCCTCTTTGGCCGGTCTATGTGGCCAAGTCCGGCGGTTTCTTCTTCCTGGTCTTCGGCGTCACCACGCTGATGTCGGCCATCGCCCAGATCAACCCGGTGTGGGCCTATGGCCCCTACCGGCCCGACCAGGTGTCCACCGACGCCCAGCCCGACTGGTACATGGGCTATTCCGAAGGGCTGATCCGGCTGATGCCGGGCTGGGAGATCAATCTCTGGGGCCACACCCTGGTGCTCGGGGTGCTGATCCCCTTCCTGGTCTTCCCCACGGTGCTGCTGGTGATCTGGCTCTATCCCTTCCTGGAGGCATGGATCACCGGGGACCGACGCGAGCACCATCTGAACCAGCGCCCGCGCAATGCCCCGACCCGCACCGCCTTCGGAAACGCCTGGGTCGCCCTCTACGGGGTCCTGCTGCTGGGCGGCGGCAACGACCTCATCGCCACCCACTTCGATCTGTCGATCAACGCGATCACCTGGGCCTGCCGGGTCGGCTTCTTCGTGGTGCCGGTCGTGGTCTTCATCATCTCCAAGCGGATCTGTCTCGGCCTCCAGCGCAAGGACCGGGAGCTGCTGCTGCACGGCCGCGAGACCGGCATCATCGAGCGGCTGCCACACGGCGAGTACGTCGAAGTGCACGAGCCGCTGTCGCCGGCGGAGAAGTACACGCTGACCGCGTACGAACAGTACGAGCCGCTGGAGCTGCCAC
This sequence comes from Streptomyces violaceusniger Tu 4113, assembly GCF_000147815.2. Lineage (NCBI taxonomy): Bacteria > Bacillati > Actinomycetota > Actinomycetes > Kitasatosporales > Streptomycetaceae > Streptomyces > Streptomyces violaceusniger. Next base: position 9,388,866 of record NC_015957.1, read on the forward strand.
CGACGGTCGACGAGGCCGGGGTCGCCCGCAAGCTCTCCTTCATGGAGCGGCTGCGCGTCTCGCTGTCCCGCAGCTACTTCGGGATCAACGGCCAGATCGCCAAGCCCACGCAGGAGCAGGCGGCGGAGCACGAGGAGCATGAGGAGGCGGAGCGGGCCGAGGAGCCCCAGCGCCCCTAGGGCGACGGAAACGGCGGGGCGCGGCGGGTGGGGGATCCGTCCGCGCCCCGCCGTGTGGGGGGTGCCGTGGGGGGTGGTGATGGTGGGGCCCTTGGGGCTCCCTTGGGGCTGTCAGGCCCCGCGGCTCATGCGGCCGACGGGCGGTGCGGGGCCGCCCGGTGTCAGCCGACGTCAGCCGTTCAGCAGTTCAGCCGTTCAGCCGTTGTAGGCGCCGAACGCCTTGGCGAAGGCGAACTCCTCCTGGTCGATCGAGCTGCAGGTCGGCGACGCGGTGTCCTGCGGGCTGGGGCACTGCTTGTCGCGGGTCGCGGACCACATCGACAGCCAGGCCAGCCCCTTGGACTTGGCGAACTCCACCAACTGGGAGGCGTCGTCGACCTTGAATATCTCGTTCTTGACGTCGTTGACGCCGATCATCGGGGTGACCGCGACGGCCTTCCACGCCTCGTCGTCGCTCAGCTCGAGGGCGCCCTTGATCTGGCCCTGGGTCGCCGTGGCGGCGTCGATGGCGTACTGGCCCATGTCGCCGTCGAAGGAGGCTCCGTAGTCCATCGCCATGATGTTGACGGCGGAGATCTTCACCCCGTTCTTCTTGGCGTCGGCGACGAGGTCGACACCGTCCTGGGTGAGGCCGGTCGGGAGCACCGGCAGGGTGAAGGAGACGTCCAGGTCGGGGTTGTTCTGCTGCAGCTTGGCGATGGCCTGGGCGCGGCGGGTGTTGGCCTCCTTGTTCGGAAGCGCGCTGCCCTCGATGTCGAAGTCGACCTTGGTGAGCTTGAGGGTGTCCACGACCTTGCCGTAGGCCGCGGCGAGCTCGTCCGCCGAGGTGCAGGCCAGGCCCAGCTCGGAGCCGGACGCCCCGCCGAAGGAGACCCGGACGTCGCCGCCGGCCGCCCGCAGTTGCTCGGTCTGCTTGGCCACCGCGTCGTCGCCGACCTCGGTGACGCCGCCCCACTTGGGGGTACAGCCGCCACCGGAGGTGATGAAGGCGAGGTTGAACTGCTTGACGCCGGTCTTCTCGGCGGTGCCCACCATGTCGTAGGCGGGGTAGAGCGAGGTGTCGATGTACGGGGCGAAGCCGCCGCTCGCCGCCGCGGCGGCCTTCTCGGAGGCGGCGGGCTTGTCGGAGACGGTGCCCGCGTTCGCCGCCCCGCTGAGCGCGAACGCCGTGCCGCCGGCCACGACGGCGGCGACGGTCACGCCGATCGCCTTGGTGGTCCGGCTCGCCTTGCGACGGTGCGTGCTGCTCATCAGGTCCCTGCCTTCGCTGTGCGGATGTGGGGGGTGATGGTGCGGGCGCCACGCTAGCGAGGGGAAGTCGGACAAACGGCAGGATCCGTGCACCGGCCATGGATCTTATGGCTGCCTTAAGGAACCCATCGGCGGCGATTAATGCTCAGCGGGCTCCTTGGGCCGGGTGCGGCCGCGGGTCTTCCGCTTACGGCCGCGCCGCCGCTGCCCCGGGTCCGCCGAGCCGCCGCCGTTCAGCGAGAGCCACACCCGTACCTCGGTGCCGCCCAGCACCGACCGCCCGATCCGCAGATCGCCGCCCGTGGACTCCGCGACCCGGCGCACGATGTCCAGGCCGAGGCCGGTCGAGCCGGGGCCGCCGTCGCCGTGGCCACGGCGGAGCGCCGCGTCCGGGTCGGCGATGCCGGGGCCCGCGTCGGAGACCAGGATGATCACTGAGTTGCTGGCGTCCCCACCATCGTGGACATCGACCGCGAGCGCCGTCCCCTCGGGCGTGTGCCGGAAGACATTGCCGAGCAGGGCGTCCAGCGCGGCGCCGAGTTCGGGGCGGGCGACCGGCACCCGTACGGTCCGGTCGACCCCGGCCAGCCGCACCGTACGGTCCTCGTCCTCGGCGAGCGCGGACCAGAACTCCATCCGGTCCCGGATCACCTCGGAGGCGTCGCAGCCGGAAGGGGTGTGCGTCTTCTGCTGGCGCGCGGTGCGGATGATCTGGTCGACCTCGCCCTCCAACTGGGCGACGGCGGCCCGGGTCTGGTCGGCCGCCGGTCCCTCGCCCAGCGAGGCGGCGTTCAGGCGCAGCACGGTGAGCGGCGTACGGAGCCGGTGCGAGAGGTCGGCGGCCAGCTCGCGCTCACCGGCCAGCAACTGGACCACCTGGTCGGCCATGGAGTTGAACGCCGCGGCGGCCGCCCGGAGTTCGGCCGGGCCGTCCTCCGGGACCCGCACCCCGAGCTCGCCATGGCCCAGGTCGTGGGCGGCTTCGGCGAGCCGCCCGGCCGGACGCACCAGCCGGGTGCCGAGCCGGTCGGCGGGGGCGACCGCGCCGACGATCAACGCGAGGCCGACGCCCGCCAGCACCAGCCAGGACGTCGTCACCCCGCTGGTGACCACGCCACGCGGGACATACACCTCCACGACCGCGACCTGACCGCTGCTCAGCGCGGTCGGCTGGAGCAGTGCGTAGCCCCCGGGGGCGGCGGACACCGAGGCGCGGCCGAGCCGCCGCGCGGTGGCCAGCTCGCCCTTGGCGGCACGGCTCTTGCCGAGGTCGTAGCCGCTCCCCGGCTCGCCCGGCTCATCGGGGACGTGCACCGCCATCCGGCCGTCCCCGCCCGCCTGGGTGCTGGCCACCGCGCGCTGCAGCCGCGCCCGCTCGGTGGTGATGGCGAGCGCCGGGCCGATGGTGGCGGCCTGCCGCTCGGCGTCGGCGAACGCCCGGTCCCGGGCCAGCTCCTTGACGACGAGGCCGAGCGGTACGGCGAAGGCGACCACCACCATCGCGGTGACCGCCAGGCAGACCTTGACCAGGGCCCATCTCACGTGGGCTCCGCCGGGGGCTCCAGTTTGACGCCGACCCCGCGCAGCGTATGGAGATAGCGCGGCCGGGCGGCCGTCTCGCCCAGCTTGCGGCGCAGCCAGGACAGATGGACGTCTATCGTCTGGTCGTCCCCGTACGCCTGCCGCCAGACCTCGGCGAGGAGCTCCCGGCGCGGCACCACGACGCCGGGCCGCCCGGCGAGATAGGCCAGCAGATCGAATTCCCGCCGGGTCAGATCGAGCGTCACCCCGTCCAACCGGGCCTGGCGGCGCAGCGGATCGACGGCCAGCCCGCCGACCCGGAGCACCGCCGGGGGCGCCGCCGCACGGCCCGGCTCGCCCGCCCCGCCGCCGCGGACGCGGCGCAGCACGGCGGTCATCCGGGCGGAGAGATGCGCCACGGAGAAGGGCTTGACCAGGTAGTCGTCGGCGCCGTCGTTGAGCAGCCGGACGATCTCGCCCTCGTCGTCACGGGCGGTGGCCACGATGACCGGCACATCGGTGATGCCGCGCAGCATCTTGAGCGCCTCCGCCCCGTCCAGATCGGGCAGACCGAGGTCCAGAATGACGACGTCGAATCCGATCTGTGCCACCTCGCGCAATGCCTCCAGGGCGGTGCCGACGCTGCGCACGGTATGGGACGCCTCGGTCAACTGCCGTATGAGGGCTGAGCGTACGAACTGGTCGTCCTCCACGACGAGCACACTTGCCATGAGCGGCACCGTACGCCATTCGGGTGAGGCAGGATGGGGAAGATGCGAAGAGGTCTGGTCCAATGTCTGGCGTGGGTCCTGGCGACCGGCGCCGCGGTCACGCTGTCGTGGTACGGCGTGCGGACCGTGCTGACCGGGACGGCCTACGAACCGCCGCGCGCGCTGCCGATCGCGGACGGCTCCCGTTCCGCGACCGGGGCCTGGTCCTCCTCGACGCACCGGCCCAAACCGCCCTCGCCCTCGGCGACTTCACCCTCTTCCTCGTCCTCGCCTTCGCTTCCGGGGGCGGACGCGGGGGCCGATGGGGATAAGGACACGGGGTCCGGTTCTGCCGGGCGCACCCGGAAGCCGACGCAGGCGCCGACCCGGCGGGAGACGGCGCGGCCGGAGGAGAGCGGAGAGGTGCGCAGCTATCCGGCCAAGGGCGGCCGGGCGGTCTTCGACATCCGGGCGGCGTCGGCGGATCTGGTCTCGGCGACACCGGACGGCGGATGGCAGATGCAGGTGTGGAAGCAGAGCGAGTGGATCCGGGTGGACTTCGTCTCCGGGGCCGACACCACCACGATCTTCTGCACCTGGCATGACGGCCCGCCGCAGGTCCGTATCGACGAGCACTAAGCGCTCCGCGGGAAGTGCCGCGAGGTGCGGTCGTTCATCCGCGGCTGTTTCGTGGCTGGTCGCCCACGCGGCGGAGCCGCATATCGACACAGCCGCGGCGGAGCCGCATATCGACACAGCCCCGCGCCCCTTCGGGGCTCACCCGAACCGCACCGGACCTCATCGAGGCCGCTTAGGGGGCTGCCTGCCGGTCCGCTCGGCTCCGCTCAGGTGAAGACGGCGGGCGGCGGGGCCGGGGAGGGGGCCGCGGTCGCGTCGGTGACCGGGGCCGCGCCACCGGTGAAGTCCGCGAGCCCGCGCCCGTGTTCGACCCGGGCGGGGTGCGGATCTCCGGCGGCCAGGCGGGTGAGCTCGGCCAGCGGCAGGTCGCGGTCGGCGGCCAGCAGCACGGCGTTCCCGAAGCGGCGACCGCGCAGCAGGGCGGGGTCGGCGGTCAGACACACCTCGGCGAACGCGGCGCGGGCGGTGGCGATCTGGGCCTTCAGATGGGCCAGCGGCGGACCGTCGGCGAGATTCGCGGCGTACCACCCGTCCGGGCGCAGGGCGCGCCGCACCTCGGCAAGGAACTCCGCACTGGTGAGATGGGCGGGCGTACGGGCCCCGCTGAAAACATCCGCGACGATCAGATCCGCCCAGCCGTCGGGCACCTTGGCGAGCCCGGCCCGGGCGTCGGCGCCGCGCACCCGTATCCGGTCACCGGGGTCCAGCGGCAGCTCACCGCGGACGAACTGGATGAGCGGGGCGTCGATCTCGATGATCTGCTGGGTGGAGCGGGGGCGGGTCGCCGCGATATAGCGGGCGAGCGTGAAGGCGCCGCCGCCCAGATGGACCGCGTGCAGCGGACGGCCGGGAGGGGCGACGAGATCGGCGAGGTGGCCGAATCGTCGCTGGTACTCGAAGTCGAGATACGCGGGGTCGTCGAGATCCACATGCGACTGCGGCTTGCCGTCGAGCAGCAGCGTCCAGCCGCGCGGCCGGTCCCGGTCCGGCACGAGCTCGGCGAGCCCCCCGTCGACGGATGCGGTGACCGGCTCGGGGTTGCGCCCCCGCGCCGCTCCGCGCCCGCGCGCGGCTCGCTTGTTCGTGCCTTTCGCCATGTGTCCCAGTATGCGGCGGACCACTGACAGCCGGTCGCCGGCCGGAAGGGGCGGATGGTCACCGCCTCACTGGCAGCGGTCGACGGCCTCGATCGTGCGGGCCGCCTCGCCGAGCGCCGCCCGGAGCTCGGCGGGGTCGGTGGCGACCGTGTACGCCGCGTCGGGCGGCACCAGCCAGCCGGTGCCGATGCCGGGCGGCGCGTCGTCCCCGGCCGCTCCGGATTCGGTGTCTCCGGCTCCGCTGTCTCCGTAGGCGGCGTCTGCGGACGGGATGTCCCAGGCTCGGATCTCCTCGGCTCGGGTCTCTGCGGACTGGGTGTCTCCGGCTTCGGCGGGGGTGCCGGTGCCGGAGCCGATATTTATCCGGATTCCACGCCCGGATGTCTGGGTGCACGCCGAGCCCGGCAGATCCCAGCCGTCCGCCGTTCCGGGCGGCACCAGGAAGCCGAGGGTGTCGCAGGCGTTGTCATGCAGGACGGGACCGAGGCCGTCGCACGCACGACGCAGGATGTCCACCGCCTCCAGCCCCTGGCGGGCGGGCACGGTGACGAGATCGCAGTCCTGGCGCTGGGGGTGCTGGGCAGTAGTCCGCGAGCGGCTGATGTCCACTCCGGCCTCCCTCTTCATCGGGTCGCACCTGATTCAACGCGCGGCGGTGTCAACGGCTACGGCCGAATGCCGCCGTAAAGGATGGCAGTTCATGGCAGATCATGGGCGATATATAACGTTTGCCGGAAATCTCCGAGTGTCGGAGATCTCGCAGCCGGTACGGTTCTCCCCCGCCCACCTGGCATCACCAAGGGAGAGGCACAGCATGACGCCGCTTCCGGAGCCCCCGCCTCCCCGGCCGAACACCGCGTTCCGCCGACTGCGCGGACAGCTCTCGCCCTCCGAGTTCGCGGCGTCCGTGCGCCGCGCGGCCCTCGAGATCGGCGAGCAGGTCTCCTGCGACGCCCGCTATATCGGCCGTGTCGAGTCGGGGGCGATCCGCTGCCCCAACTACGCCTACGAGCGGGTCTTCCGCCATATGTTCCCCGGCCGCACCCTTACGGATCTCGGCTTCGCCTCCCGTGAGTCGGTACGCGGCCACCAGGCCCGCGGCCCCGCGGGCCCTCGCGTACCCGTGACCGTCCCGGTATCGGTCCCCGTATCCGTTCCCGGCCCGCGCCCCGGGCCTCCCGAGCCCCAGGGCAAGGGGACCGTCGACATCTTCGAGGAGAGCGAACTGCTACGGCGCTCGTTCATGGCCGGTGGGGCGGCGGCCGCCGCCGTGGCCGCCGCACCCCGGGCCGGGACGCCGCCCCGGCGGGCCGGGCGGCGGGTGGGGGAGGCCGAGGCCGCCGCCGTGGAGGAGGCCGTACGGCGGATCCGGGTGCTGGACGACCAGCACGGCGCCGATCCCCTCTATGCGCACACCGCCAAACCGCTGAGCGCCGCCTACGCGCTGCTGGACGCGGGCGGCTACAGCCGCTCGATCGCCGAGCGACTCTTCGCGGGCGCCGGTGAACTGGCCATCTCGGTGGGCTGGCTGGCCCATGACTCCGGACGGCTGTCCGATGCGCGATCCCACTACGCCGAGGCCCTGGCCACCGCGCGGGTCTCCGGCGACGCCGCCCTGGAGACGCACGCGTTCTGCAACACCGCCTTCCTCGCCCGCGACGCCGGGCGCCCCCGCGAGGCCGTACGGGCGGCGCAGGCGGCCCAGCGGGTCGCCGAGCGGCTCGCCTCGCCACGGCTGCTGTCGCTGCTCGCGCTGCGCGAGGCCGGTGCGCTCGCCTGGCTGCCCGACCGGGGCGGCTGTGAGCGGTCGCTGCTGCGCGCCCGGACGCAGTTCGGGCGCGGCCCCTGCGACGCCGACCCCGAGTGGATGAGCTTCTTCGGGGAGGCCGAACTGGAGGGCCTGGAGGCGCAGTGCTGGTCGGCGCTCGGCGACTGGAAGCGCGCCGTCGAGCACGCCCGGCGCGCGGTCGCCCTCCAGAACCCGCACTTCACTCGCAATATCGCCCTGTTCACCACGGAGTTGGCGAGCAACCTGGTGGCCGGGGGCGCGCCGGACGCGGCCGCCGCCGCGGCCGGCCGGGCCCTGGGCCTGCTGGACCGGGTCAAGTCGTCGCGGATCCGCCGGATGCTCGACGACACGGCCCGGATACTGCGTCCTTACGGTCGCGATGAGGCGGTCGCGGACTTCCTCGACCGCCATGACGCGGCCGTCACCCGCCCCGAGGCGACCGTCACCCGTCCCGAGGCGACCGTCACCCGCCCTGACGCGGCCGGCCGCGCCTGCCCGGTCTGACGCCGGTTCGGCTCTCAGTCGAGATGGCCGGTGTCGTTCCAGCGCTCGATGGCAGGTTCGCCGTAGGCCCAGCCGAGCACCGACAGGGACGTCGGATCGAGCCGGATACGGGCGGCGAAGGAGGCGTCATGGCCGAGCCAACGGGCGCCCAGCGTCCGCAGGATGTGGCCGTGTGCGAAGACCAGCACATCGCGGTCGGCCGAGCGCGCCCACTCCACGACCTCGTCGGCCCGCGCCGCGATCGAGGCGATCGACTCGCCCTCGGGCACCCCGTCGCGCCAGATGAGCCAGTCGGGCCGGATGGCCTTGATCTCGGCGGGGGTCATCCCCTCGTACGCGCCGTAGTCCCACTCCACAAGCGCGTCCCACTCCCGCGCCCGGTCGCCGAAGCCCGCCAGCTCACAGGTCTCCTTCGCCCGCGACAGCGGGCTGGTGCGCACCTCGACGTCCGGAAGGCCCGCCCAGGGGCCGTGGTGCAGCCGCTCGCCGAGCAGCTTGGCGCCGCGCCGCCCCTCGTCCAGCAGCGGGATGTCCGTACGGCCGGTGTGCTTCCCGGAGAGCGACCACCGCGTCTGTCCGTGCCGGGCCAGGAGGATGCGTGGGGGCATGGGCACTGCCTTCTTTCACCGGTTTCGCACCGCTGCGCCGCCGTGCGCCATTACACGCCGCTGCCTGCGGTTTCATGCACTCTTCGGGACCGGCACATGGCCGATCGCCATCCCTCCATCATCGCGCATGTGATCGGCAGGCAACCTCCGGGTCACTCCTGGCGTCTTCCAGGCTGCGCGCGGGTCCGCCGGGGGGTTCCGTCAGTGGACGCCGCTCGCGGACGGGGGCGGTGCGTTGGTCGCTTCGCCTACACCGTACGGTTGACCGCGCGCCTTTTCGTGGCCGTCTGAACTTTGGAGAGCGTCCGAATGCCCCATACGGTGCCCCGTGCCGGACCAGCACAGGGCAGTCGGCCCCGTTGGTGGACCGAACTGCCGCTCATAGCGGTGGTGTACGCCGCCTACTCGGCCGGTCGGCTGCTGGCCCGCGGCGACGTGTCCAGCGCCGTCGATCATGGTCTGGCGATCCTCCATTTCGAACAGCGTCTGAACATCGACTTCGAGTCGCCGCTGAACGATCTGTTCACGGCCCACGCGGTGATAGGCATACCGGCGGACTTCGCCTACGCCTCGCTGCACTACGTCCTGACCCCCACGATCCTGATGTGGATGTGGAAGCGCCGTAAGGCGTCGGACTACCGCTTTCTGCGCACCTGGCTGCTGGTCTCCACGATCATCGGACTCATCGGCTTCACGCTGCTGCCGACCTGCCCGCCGCGGCTTCTGGAGGGGGGCCACGGCTTCGTCGACACCATGGCGCAGTACCGCTCGTACGGCTGGTGGGGCGCGGACGCCAGCGCACCGCGCGGCCTGGGCGGGCTGACCAACCAGTTCGCGGCGATGCCCAGCCTCCACGTGGGATGGGCGCTGTGGTGCGGGGTCGCCCTGTGGCGGCACGGACGCTGGACGTGGACCAAGATCGCTGCGGTCGGCTATCCGCTGACGATCACGTTCGTGGTGATGGGCACCGCCAACCACTACTTCCTGGACGCTGCCGCCGGCGCCGCCACCATGGGGCTCGGGGCGCTGCTGACGGTCCCCGCGCTGCGACTCACGGAGTCGCTGCGCACCCGCCTGCGCCCGGCCCGCGAGACCGTCGCCGCCTCCCGAAACGCGGGTGTGCCCGCGAATGTCGGTGACAAGTGCGAGACTTCGGCGCGTGAACGGGAACGGATCCCCCGACAGCAGAGCAGGGGCGCGGACAGGCAACGCACCGACGGTGCCGCGGATGACGGCGGCCGGGGAGCCGGTGCCGGTACCAGCGGCCGGGGGGCCGGTGCCGGTGCCGGAAGCGGCCGGGGAGCCACTGCGGGCGGTCCGGCCCCCGCGGCAGGTGACGAGGCTGCGGCAGCGGCTCGCTGAGCTGCGCGGCCCGGCCACCGTTCCGCATCCGATGGACGCCCGCGCGCTGGCGGCGCTGGCCGCCAACCCGGGCTGCCGCCGCCGCGCGCTGCTGGACGGGGCCGGGGTCGACAAGGGCGCGCTGGCGTCGGCGCTGGGGGCTCCCGCGAACTTCGGGCAGTCGCAGTTCGCGCATCAGCGCGGCAACTCCTTCGAGGCCCGGGTCAAGGCGGACGGCGGCGCCGATCTGGTGCGGCTGCTGCATGAGCGGCTGCGTGACGGCTCGGAGCCGCCTGGTCCCGGCGCCGTCGCGACCCCCGATCTGACCGCGCCCGGCCCGCAGGGCCGCACGGCCCGTACGGCGCTCGCGCTGCGCGAGGCCACGGAGGCGGGGCGCTGGGCGCTGCTGGACCATCCGATGGTGAGCCTTGATGTCGCGGGCTCGCCCGCCTTCCTGGAGCCGGACGCGGTCGTGGTCCACCCCGACGGGTCGTGGACGGTCGTCGAGATCAAGTCCTTCCCCATGGTGGACGGCTCCGCCGACCCGGCCAAGGTGGGCGCGGCCGCCCGGCAATCCGCGGTCTACGCCCTGGCGCTGGAGCGGGTGGCGTCGATGATCGGCCAACCGCCGGGGGGCGGGGGCGACACGGCGGACGCGGTGGACGCGGTGGACGCGGCGAGCACGGCGAGCACGGCGAGCACGGCTGAGGCGGCCGGGGCGCCCGAAACGGCAGGCCCGGCGGGCGCGGCGGCCCCGGCTGGGACGGCGGAGGCGGCAGCCTCGGCGGACCCGGCCGGGACGGCGGAGGCGGCAGCCTCGGCGGACCCGGCCGGGACGGCGTCGCGGGAGGGCTCGGTGTCCCTGGCGGAGGCCGCTTCCGTACGGGCCCGGGTGCGGCATCACGTGCTGCTCGTCTGCCCCAAGGACTTCTCCAACCTGCCGACCGCCGAAATGGTCGACGTGCGCAAGCAACTCGCGGTCACCCGGCGGCAGCTCAACCGGCTGACCCGGATCGAGGAGATCGCCGCCGCCCTCCCCGAGGGCACCACCTTCGACCTCCGGCTCACCGACGACGGCCGGACCCCGACCCGGCCGGTCGAGGAGCTGACGGCCGCCGTCGAGGCGGTGGACGCGGCGTACGCCCCGGAGTGCCTGTCCACCTGCGAGCTGGCCGCCCACTGCCGGACGCGGTCCCGCGCGGCGGGCCGGGTCGAGGCCCTGGGCCGTGGCGTCCGGGGCGAGCTGGGCGGGCTCACCACCATGGACGCCGTCCTTACGGCCGCCATGGAACACCCCGCCGACGACGCCCCCACCGGCGACCCCACCGTGGACGCCCTGCGCCGCGCGGCGGCCCTGCGCGCCGAGGCGCTCGCGTCCCGCCCCGAGGCGGTGGCATGTCGCTGATCACCACCCTGGCCCGGATGGAGGCGGTCCGGGAGGGACGGGCCCAGCCCCTGACCACCGTGCGCCACCGCCATCTGTCGACGCGTCCGCTGGCGTTCGTCCCGCTCACCACCGCCGGTGAGGCGGGGGCGCCGCTCGGGGCGCTGGTGGGCACCGACCGGGACGCGCCGCGGCTGCTGATCGTGGCCCAGCCGCGCGACCGCGACCTGCGGTTCGCGTTCCTCGCCGCGCTCGCGGAGGAGATCCAGCCGTATCTGGACTCGTACGCGGACCAGGTCGAGCTGGAGGAGCGCAAGGAGACCGATCCGGAGACCGGTAAGAAGGTGCCGGTCCAGGTCGAGCTGTGCGAGGACGCGCCGCAGCTCCTGGTGCCCAGCGCCGCGGGCGTGGCGTTCGTCCGGCTGCTGGGCCGGTCGATGCGGTTCCGGCGGACCGCCGAGCAGGACCCGGAGACGCCCTTCCCGGCGCCCGCGCGGGTGCCGCTGCTCGGCCGCTGGCTGACCCACTACGGGGAGCGGTCGCGGGTGCCCGGCTCGTCTCTGCTGCTGTCGCTCACCGAGCTGCTGAGCCGTCACTGGGCGACCGGGCAGAGCAATCTGGAGGATCAGCACCTGGGCTCGCTGCTGGCCTGGATCGACCCCCCGGAGGGCGTGCCGGGGGCGGAGGCGGCACTGCGGGCGGAGTCGGAGCGGGACGAGGACGGCCAGTTGCGCTGCCCGCCCGCCGGACCGGCCACCGACCCCGCCTTCGACAACAAGCTGCTGGCACCGGCGATGTCCCGCTACGACGCGGCGCGTGCCGAGACGTCCCAGGGCATCGCCGGGGGCGAGGCGCGGCTGCGGCTCGCCGAGGCGGAGCTGCGCGGGCTGATCGAGTCGCAGTTGCGGCCCACCTGGGACGCGCTGTGGCACGGGGTGGATCTGCTGCGCTCCCTCCCGGAGGGTGCGCGGGTGGCGGACCGCTGGAAGCGGGACCGCTGGTCCTACACCGGCCACCGGGACCGGGTCCGGGCCGGGGAGCCGCCGCAGCCCAAGCGGGACGACGCGGTGACAGCCGCGCAGAAGCTCGCCGCGCGCGAGACCGCGCAGGCCCAGCTTGACGCCCATGAGGCGCTGGACGATCCGCTGGTCATGGCGGGGCGGCGGCTGGCCGGTGAGGCGTTCGCGGGCGAGGTGATCGATGTGGAGATGGCCTGGTCGGACGCGAAGGTGCCACGCCCGCGCCCGCTGGTCACGGTCCGCACCGAGGACCGTCCGCATCTGGCCGAGCGGGTCAAGCTGCACCGGGTCATGGCCGACGGCAAGGCGCAGAGCGGGGAGTTCGCGGGTTTCGCGGAGACCGACGAGGCTGATGGAGATGACGAGGTTGGCGGAGTCGACGGGGCGGACGCCTCGGGCGCCGCGGAGGACCCGGCCCGCGCGCTGGTGGTGCGGCTGACCGGCGGGATGGGCCGGGGCAAGCAGCCGGAGCCGGGCTCGGTGCCCGAGAAGGGCGACCGGGTGTGCTGGACGCTGTTCGAGCACGCCCCGCGCGGCGGCCCGGAGCTGCCCGACGCGGAGAGCACTCCGTGGACCCACGGCGGCCCGCCGGACGCCGCCGCGCCCGCTCAGAGCCCCGATCCCGACCCGACGACCGAGGAGGACTATCTGTGATCGGCGCGGACCCGGCCGCCGCCGCGGCCCACCCGGGCCGTGCCCGAGCGGGCGAGCCGTTCGACCCGTCGGCCGCGGCGGCGCGCGCGACCGAGGCGATCCTGCGGGACACGCTGCACGGAGCGGACCGCGGCGTCGTCGTGGACTCCCCGCCCGGTGCGGGCAAGTCGACACTGGTGGTGCGGGCGGCGCGGGAGCTGGCCGCCGCCGGGCGACCGCTGATGGTGGTCGCGCAGACCAACGCCCAGGTGGACGATCTGGTGGACCGGCTGGCCACGGCGGACCCCGACCTTCCGGTGGGGCGGCTGCACAGCAGCGATCCGCATCCGTACGACCCGGTGCTCGACGGTCATGCGTCGGTCCGCGCCTCCGCGAAGATCGCCGACCTCGCCGGGCTCGACATCGTCGTCTCCACGGCCGCGAAGTGGGCGCACATCAGACACCTCGAGCCGTGGCGGCACGCGATCGTGGACGAGGCGTACCAGATGCGCTCCGACGCGCTGCTGGCGGTCGCCGGGCTGTTCGAGCGGGCGCTGTTCGTGGGCGACCCGGGGCAGCTGGACCCGTTCAGCGTGGTGGGCGCCGACCAGTGGGCCGGGCTTTCGTACGACCCGTCGGCAAGCGCGGTCACCACTCTGCTCGCGCACAATCCGCGGCTTCCGCAGCACCGGCTGCCGGTGTCCTGGCGGCTGCCGGCCTCGGCCGCGCCGCTGGTCTCGGACGCGTTCTATCCGTACACGCCCTTCCGCAGCGGCACCGGCCACGGCGATCGGCGGCTGAGCTTCGGGGTGACCTCCGACGGCTCGGGGCCGGACCGGGTGCTGGACGAGGCCGCCGCGTCCGGCTGGGGGCTGCTGGAGCTGCCCGCCCGGCGCACCCCGCGCACCGACCCGGAGGCGGTGGCGGCCGTGGCCCACGTGGTGCGGCGGCTGCTGGACCGGGGCGCGGTGGCGGTCAGCGAGCGGTCCGACGAACCGCTGCCGGTCGCGGCGGACCGGATCGCGGTGGGCACGGCCCACCGGGACCAGGCGGCGGCGGTCCGGGCGGCGCTGACGGGGCTCGGGGTCTCCGGCGTCACCGTCGACACCGCCAATCGACTCCAAGGGCGTGAGTTCGAGGTCACGGTCGTCCTGCACCCGCTGTCGGGGCGGCCGGACGCCACGGCCTTCCATCTGGAGACGGGCCGGTTGTGCGTACTGGCGTCGCGGCACCGGCAGGCGTGTGTGGTGGTGTGCCGGGCGGGGGTGGCCGAGCTGCTGGACGAGCATCCGTCCACGGAGCCGGTGCAACTGGGCGTCACGGTGAAGTTCCCGGACGGCTGGGAGGCCAACCACGCGGTGCTGGCGCATCTGGCCGAGCACCGCGTGACATGGCGGCCGTAAGGGCGCGTTGGCGGCGGCCATGGCTGGCGTGAGGGCGTGTCGACGGCGGCCGTAAGGCTGTGTCGGTAGCAGCCGTAAGGCCGTAACGGCGTGTCGGCGGCGGCTGTAAGGGCTTGTCGGCGGCGGCCGTAGCGGCGTGTCGGCGGCGGCCGTAACGGCGACGGGTCACCGGCGGCCGTACGGTGCGTCACCAGGGGCGACGGTCCGGCCATGGTTCAGGGGGCGGCCGGGTGGGGAGAGACCCCAGGTCGGCGGCGTACGGCGGGGGCGCCCTTGCCCTACGCGCGACAATGGAGACAACAGGACCACCGCGAACCGTAGGTGCCTCACGACCCAGGAGGAGAGATCACATGCCCGAGCCGGATGCGGCTCAAGGCCGGCACGGCTCCGCGCCCCGGCGGCTGAAACCAGCGCCCCTGCTCTTCGAACCGGCCGCCGCCGCCTCGGACGAGGCGCACTTCTTCGACCTGGAGTCGATGGAGGACCCGCGTGAGCTGCTGTCCCGCTCGACGGAGCTGGTGCTGGCGTTCCGCGCGGCGACGGACCGGGCCATGGAGTTCCAGGCGATGGCGGCCGCCCAGCTCGCCGACCCGAGGCGGTTCGATCGGCTGACCCTCGCCGTGATCGCCGAGCGTGCCGAGTGGACCGAGGACTACGCCAAGAAGATGGTCGAGTTCGGCCGTGAGCTGATGCGGAGCGGCGAGTTGCCGGACTGACGGCAGGCGTGAGCCTGGGGCATATGCGGGCGGAAGATACCCGATGTCGACACCCGATGTCCCGGTTTCGCCGCATCTCTCTACACCGTCATCGCCGACGGTAAAGGTGGAAACATGACCAGAACGCCGCAGGACGCACTTCACACCGCCGCCTATGTCACCCCGGCGGGCGCGGACTGGCTCGCCTCGGCCAGCGCCTCGCCGCGCGGTGTGCAGGCCCTGTGGGCCGCGGCCCCGACCGCCGCGGTGACGCTGCCGTGCGGTACGGCGTTCGACGTCATCAGCATGGACGCGCTCTTCGGCCGCCGGGTGGTGGGCCGGTTATGGACCGACGGCCCCGGCACCGGGCCGGTCGCGGCCAGGGGCGGCCGCGTCATGCTCTTCGCCACCCCGGGCACCGCCCAGCGACTGCCGGCGCTGCTCGGCTGGGAGGAGTGGGGCGCGACCGCTCCCCCGCTGCTCTGTTACGGGCGGGGCGACGCGGTGACCGTGCCGCCACTGTTCCCCCCGGACCCCGATCCGCCGGAGGCGGCGTCGCTGGAGTCCGGTGCCCCGGAGTCAGGCGCCCTGGAGTGCGGCGCCCGCGAGTCCGCCCCGGTGCCGTCGCCGCGCTGGCTGGTCGCGCCCGACGTCCGCAAGCCCTGGCTGCCCGGTCCCGAGGTGCTGCTGTGGGCCTGTGTGAGGGCGGCCCGCGCCGTCGGTTGTGATCTTGTCGGCACGGCTGTGACCAGCACACCCGCCGTCTTTCCGGGCTGAAAGTTATCGATTTTCGCTCCGTGGCGTCCGAGTGCTAAGGTCTCCTACGTCAGCAGGCGCCGCTAGCTCAGTTGGTTAGAGCAGCTGACTCTTAATCAGCGGGTCCGGGGTTCGAGTCCCTGGCGGCGCACAGACAACGAAAGACCCCTCATCTCGGTGAGGGGCCTTTCGCGTGGTCTCTCACGGAGAGCGACCCTCCACGTACGGCGCCCCTTCGCATACGACAGCCCTCACATCGCCGGGCCCGTGAGCCGGGTGACCGCCAGGACCGCCTTGTCCGGGCCGGGCATCGCCAGCGCCTCCCGCCGCAGGGCGTGCGCCGCCGCCGCGTACGAGGGCTGCTCCAGCAGTGTGAACAGGTCCATGGCCAGCCGCCCGCCCGCCGCCCGCGATCCGCGCCGCGTGCCGTCGAGGGCGTCGGCGGGCAGATACATCCCGGCGCCCGCCCGGGCCAGCCGCGCCCCGTTGAGCTGCTGCTCGAGGCGGGGCGCGACGACCAACTGCGGCACCCCGGCCGTGGCGGCGGCCAGCACCGCCGCGCCCCCGCCCTGGTGGAGCAGGGCCCGGCAGCCCGGCAGCACCCGGTGCAGCGGCCCGGCGGGCGGCCGTCCCTCGGCGGCGCTGCCGACCCGGACGACCTCCACGCCCCGCGCCTCGGCGGCCCACAGTGCGGCCCTTACGGCGTCCGGCGGGCCACTGGCGTCGTCCCACGCCGCGCACACCCGCACCGGCCCGGACCGCCTCGGGCCGCCCGGCCCGCGCCGCCCGTTCGGCGCGGCGGCCTGGCGCGCGGGGTGCGCCCCGGCGTGGCGGGCCTCGTAGGGCGACGGCGTCTCATGCGGCGACGACCCGTCCTGCGCAACGAGGCGCACCGGCAGCCGCCGCGCCCGCGAGGGCAGCGCGAGGCTCGGCGGGCAGGGGTCGAGCCAGAGGTCGGGCTCGCGCGCCGGGTCGGCGCCGTAACGCCGCATCAGCCGGGCGTAGCCGGGCAGCGGCGGGCCTTCGAGCCGCTGCCGGTCCAGCCGCAGCACGGCCGCGCTCCCCCACAGCTGGCCGATCGCGGGCACCCCCAGCGCCCCCGCGGCCACCGTGCCCGCGTACGCGCCGGCGTCGTGCACCACCAGCTCCGGCTGCCAGCAGCGGGCGAATGCCACCAGGCCCTGGGCCATCGCCTCGGCGATCCGCACCTGCCGATCGCCCAACGCGCGCAGCACGCCGTGCTGCTCCGGGGTGAGCGCGGCGGGCCGCACCGGCCAGTCCGTCGGCCAGATGCCGCGCGGGCGCCGCGTCGCGTCCGGCGCCCTGACCACCGCCACCGGCAGGGCACCGATCTGCACCGGCACCAGGCCGGTCCGGGCGACGGCCGCCGCACACTCGGACGGCACCGCGACCCGCACCTGGTGCCCGGCTCCGAGCAGGGCGCGCGCCAGCGGCACCATGGGAACGAGATGGGGGCCGGAGGCCCAGGTCGTGAAGAGGACGCGCACGGTTCACCTCCCGCAGAGGTCGAGCCGGCCGGGCCGCCCCGTCCGGCCGATGGACATGACACCGAGCCGACCCATCGCTCCCCTCGCCGGGCTCAGCGGCACCCCGCGAGCGTCAGTGCTTCGCCGGTGATCGTGCCGTTGGCCGCCGAGCACAGGAAGAGGAGGGCGCGGGCGATGTCCTCGGGGGTCGTGGGCAGCCGGTCGGGCGAGGTGGGCGGCCGGTCAGGCGGAGTCGGCGGCCGGTCGGGCGGAGTCGGCGGCCGGTCAGGCGGAGTCGGCGGCCGGTCAGGCGGGACCGGCCCGGGGCACACGGCGTTGATCAGCACTCCATCGCCGCCCACTTCGCCCGCCAGACCGCGGACCAGACCGTGCAGCCCGGCCCGCTCCACCGCGTGGAACTCCCCGTCGGCTGCGCCGTCCGGTGCCTGCGGCGAGGCCACCAGCGCGATCCGGCCCCAGCCGCGCTTGCGCATCCCGGCGACGGCCCACTGGACGGTGCGCATAGCGGGCACGAAGCCGTCGGCGACGAGCGGCCGCCAGTGCTCCTCCGGTACGTCCTCGAACCGGGTGTGCGGATCGCGCCGCGTGCCCCGCCGCCGGGCGGCCGCCACCAGCACGTCGAGCCCGCCGCAGTGCTCCTCCACGGCGGCCACGACCCAGCGCGGCGACGCGGCGTCGTCCAGTGCGTACGGCACGGCGAAGGCCCTGCCACCGTCCCGTCCGGACAGCTCGGCGGCCAGCGCCTCGGCGGCCTCGCGGTGGTGCCGGAAGGCGAGCGCCACCCGGGCGCCCTGCTCCGCGAAGGCGCGTGCGGCGGCCCGGCCGATGGCCCCGGTGGCGCCGGTGACCAGGACAGTGCGCCCTTCCAGGCCGAGGTCCAACATGGGCGCTCCTCGCGGTCGTTCCCACTGAGAAGGCCATGGTCGCCGCCGTGACTCGAGTCCGCCTCGACCCGTGCCCGAGGCTGCCCAGGGGACCGCTCGGCGGCTATCCGGCGTTTCGCTGGAAGGCGGAGCGGTAGCTGTGCGGGCTGGTGCCGACGACGCGCTTGAAGCGGTCCCGGAAGGAGGTGGGCGAGCCGAAGCCGACCTGGGTGGCGATGCGCTCGACCGGGTGGGTGGTGGCCTCCAGCAGATACTGCGCCTGCCGGATCCGGGCGCGGTGCAGCCACTGCAGCGGGGTGGTCCCGGTGTGCTCCCGGAAGCGGCGGTTGAGGGTGCGGGTGCTCATGCCGATGTGGGCGGCGATCTCCTTGAGGGTGAGGTCCCGTCCGGCGTTGTCCTCCATCCACCGCAGCAGCGGTTCGAACAGCGATCCGCGCGGTACGGGCGGCTGGTCGTGAACGATGAACTGGGCCTGCCCGCCCTCCCGTTCCAGGGGCATCACGGACAGCCGCGCGGCGTCGGCGGCCACGGCGGAGCCATGGTCGCACCGGATCATGTGCAGACACAGGTCGAGCCCGGCCGCGGCGCCTGCCGAGGTGAGGAACTGGCCGTTGTCCACATAGAGCACATCCGGGTCGACCTGGATCTTCGGATGGAGCTCGGAAAGCAGCGCACCGGCGAGCCAGTGGGTGGTGGCGCGGTGTCCGTCGAGCAGTCCGGTGGCGGCGAGGACGAAGGCCCCGGAGCAGATCGAGGCGATACGGGTGCCCCGGTCGGCGGCGTCCCGCAGCGCGTCGATCACCTCGTCGGGGACCGGGAGCAGGGCGTCGCTGCGGCCGGGCACGACGATCGTGTCGGCCTCGGCGAGCGCCTCGAGCCCGTACGGGGCCTGGAGGGCGAACACCCCGGCGTCGACGCTGGGGGCGGGGCCGCAGATCCGGACCCGGTAGGGCTCCCGGCCGTCGGGCAGCCGGGTGCGGGTGAAGACCTCGATCGGGGTGGCCAGATCAAAGGGGATGACCTGGTCCAGCGCCAGGATCACGACAGTGTGCATGGCCTCAACCTAGGCGGTGCGGCATATGGGATCGAAGCCGGGGTGGCGATAAGTCGGCGCAGTAGTGCTTTCCAGCCATCGCGCTCCGGGCTGTCATGTCCGGCCGCACACTCCGGCATCGGCGATACGGATCGACGGGTTGCCGTAGGCCATACGCTGCAGGATCTTGCGATAGAGCGGCGTACGACGCAGCGCCCACGCGAGACGGGGGCGCACCCGGGTGGTGAACGCGCCCTGCGAGAGGATCGCCCGGCTCTGCAGGGTCTGCATCCGCATCACCGCCGCGATATCGGGCCCGCGCCGCTGCTCGAACTCCGCCAGCCGCTCGGCGCTGGTGTCACCCTCGGCCAGGGCGCGGGCCAGCAGGGGGTGCAGCACCACCGCGTCCTGCACCGCCAGGTTGATGCCCTGGGCGCCGATCGGGCTGTGGGTGTGGGCGGCGTCGCCGATCAGCACCAGCCCATCGGCGACCCAGCGCTCGGCGCGTGCGGAGAAGACCTCGATCACGCCGAGGTCGGCCGGGGTGCGGAGCTGATCGCGGATCAGCGTGGCGTACCCCGGCACGGCACGCACCAGCCGCTCCTTGACATGGTCGAAGCCGAGGGCGGCGATATGGCTGTAGCGCCGGTGCGGCAGGGTCCAGCCGATCTGGATGCGGTTGGGCCAGGAGCCGTAGACCAGCGCCGGGCCGCCGCCGGTGCGGAACACCCGCACATCGCGGAGCGGCGGCTCTTCCCGGGGCGCGATGAACGTGCACCAGAGCACATCCTGGGCGAACGCGTCGGCGCGGCCCGCTCCGATGCCCGCCAGCCGCCGGATCCGCGAGAACCGGCCGTCCGCGCCGACGACGACCCGGGCCCGTACGGCACAGCGGCCCGGCGGCCCCTCGGCGATGACCCCGGCGATCCGCTGCTCCCGCCACAACAGGGCCCCGGCCCGCCGTCCGGGCAGATAGCGGAAGCCGGGCGAGCGGCGGCAGTGGGCGAGGAGCTCGTCCAGCAGATGGGGGCGCGGAACGCTCAACAGGTGGTCGTACGGCGCCGCGAGCAGCCGGTAGTCGGCCTCCAGCAGGACTCGCTCGCCCTCGATGACCAGGAATCGGTCGTGCTCATGGGCGCCGCGGGCGCGGGCGCCGGCGAGCACATCGAGCGCGTCCAGCAGCGCCATCGCGCCGGGTTGGAGGATTTCGCCGCGGACCACGCGCTGATGCGCGCGGGCGCACTCCACCACGGTCACCCGGGCCCCCGACCGCAGCATCAGCAGCGCCAGCACCAGACCGGCCGGGCCGCCGCCGACCACGCACACATCGGTGTCGATCTCGCGCGTCATCGCGCCTCCTGCTGGTCGAGCTCCAGGGCATGGGCATCGGGCGCCTGTGGCATCCCCTGGACGCACTACGGCTCCGCTTGCCCGCGCGGGGGGATCGGGCAGCGGAGCCGTAGCGAGCCCGGCTGAAGGGCGGCGCCGGGCGTTCTTGGGGGGATGGTTCGCCGGACGGGGACGGCTGGTAGGGGACTTACGGGGCTCCGGACGAGGGCGGTGTCGGGGCTGTGGGGGCTATCGGCTGTGGACTGTTGGCTGTTGGCTGTGGACTGTTGGTCTATGCGGCGAACAGGTCGAGCACCGGGCGGCGCCAGTGGCCCTCCAGGTCCAGATCGAGCGCCGGATCGGAGGCGAGCACCGCCTGCTGGAGCTTCTGCAGTCGCGGCGACGGCTCCAGCCCTAGGTCCTCGACCAGTCTGGCGCGCAGCCCCTGGTAGACCTCCAGCGCCTGCCAGGGGCGGCCCGCGCGGTAGAGAGCGGCCATGCACTGGGCGTGCAGCCCCTCGTGCAGCGGATGACGGGCGGTCAGCTCGGTGAGCTCCGTGAGCAGCTCGGCATGGCGGCCCAGCCGCAGATCGGCCTCGATACGGCGCTCCAGGACGCCGAGCCGACTCTCCTCCAGACGGGCCAGCTCGATCTCCAGGACCGGCCCGACCTTCACATCCACCAGCGCGGGACCGCGCCAGACGGCCAGCGCCTCGCGCAGCAGCAGGGACGCCTGGACATCGTCCCCGGCGTCCAGCCTGTCCCGCCCCGCGGCCACCAGCCGGTCGTACTCATGGATGTCCACCGCGCCCGGCTGGGCCTCCAGCACATATCCGCCGTAGCGCGTGGCCAGGACGTCCTTGGAAGCCTGCGGGGCCGCTGGGCCATAGGCCGTGGCCAGCCTGCGGCGCAACTGCAGGATGTAGGTCTGCAAAGTGGTGAGCGCGCTGCGCGGCATCTGCGTGCCCCAGATTTCCTCCATAAGAGTGGGCACCGGCAGCATCTGGTTGGCGTAGACGGAAAGCAGTGCAAGGATCTGGCGCGGCTTGCCCGCGCTGGGCACGATCGACTGACCGCACGCCTCGACGCTCAGCGGCCCCAACACCTTGATGTCCATGGTCGTGTACCTCCGTCAACGGTCCGTCAAGTGCCTCCTGGCCGCGCGGCCTGCCACCGAGGCATTTAAGAGCCTCGCTTGTGGGCCACCTGTGCGGCCAGTGCCGGAGTAACGAGCTCGATATGAGTTCCATAGCGCCGCACCATGACAAATTCACACCCTGGCGATGAGAGAGTCCGCGATGACCGATACGCCCGTCCCACATGAGTCCACGAGCCCCGCCGTCCTGGCTCATTCCGCCGAGAACACCGAGGTCACCGGGGTCACCGGGGTCGTCGAGATCGCCGAGCGCGCCAGGATCACCCGGCGCGCCGGGGCCATCAGGACCGCAGCCGAGGCCGTTCAGCCGCCCGCCGAGGACGACGACCTGGTCATCGAGGACCTCTCCGACGCCGCCTGGCCCATCGGCGCGCCCGCCATCTGCATCTGCACCGTCGGCGCCGAATGACCGGCCGATGACCGGCGAACTGGGCTTCACACCACATCTGCGGGTCGAGCCGGTGCCGGGCGAGGCCGTGTATCTCGTCTCCGAGCGCGGGGTCACGGCGCTGCACGGGCGGGCGATCGCCGCGCTCGCGCCGCTGCTCGACGGGTCACGGGACCTCGCCCACATCCTCACCGAGGCAGCCGCGCCCACCGGCGCCGCGGGTCCGCCCGGCGCGGTCCCGGCCGGGCAGGCCGAGCACGTGATCGCCCGCCTCCGCGCGGCCGGGCTGGTCTCCGAGCGGGACCACCCCTGGACCCCCGAGGAGGCGTACTGGGAGCTGGCCGGGCTGAACACCGCGGACGGCTCCGTCCCGGCCCCCACGCCCCCGCCGTCCCGCCCCGTCGTGGCCCCGCTGGTCCTCGGCTCGGCCGACCCGGGCGAGGTGGTCCGGGCGCTGCGCGCCGCGGGGCTGAGGAGCGCGGAGCTGAGGACCGTGGACGGGAAGGCGGCGGACGGCGATCCGCCGGCTTCCGGGGCCCTTATCCCTCGGCGCGAGATATGTCAAATCGCCCCCCGTCAACATGACGACGCGGAACTCACCCTTGTGGTGTGCGACGACTACCTCGATCCGCGGCTCGCCGCCGTGGACGCCGCCCACCGCGCCGCCGGCCGTCGCTGGCTGCCCGTCAAACCGGTGGGCACCCAGGCGTGGCTGGGCCCGTTCCTCGGCGCCCCCGACGACCCGTGCTGGGTCTGTCTGGCCGACCGGCTGTGGCGCGGACGGCAGGCCGAGGCGTATCTCCAGCACCGGCTCGGCCGCCCCGGACCGGTACCGCGCCCGCCCGCCTCACTGCCCGCTAGCCGCGCCGCCGCGCTCCAGCTCGCCGCCCTGGAGGCCGCCAAGTGGCTGGCCGGGCACCGGCATCCGGGCCAGCGGGAGCTGCGCACCCTGGACAGCCTCACCGCCACCGTGGACCGCCATCCGCTCTCCCGCCGCCCGCAGTGCGCCGGCTGCGGCGATCCGGCGCTGGTCGCGGCCCGGATACGGGCGCCCCTGGCGCTGCCGTCGCCACGGGAGCCGCTGGCCGAAACCCGCACCGACACCTCCCCGCGCCGGATCATGGAGCGCTACGGACATCTGGTGGACCCCGTCACCGGGCTGGTCACCGAGATCCGGCGCGATCCGCGCGGCCCCGCCATCCTCAACTGCTTCCACGCCCGCCACCCTTCGTACGCGGGAGCGGGCCCCCAAAGCGGCCTGGACGCCGTAAGGGCCGGGCTGCGGGCTGCCGCCCACGGTAAGGGCCGCACCGCCGAACAGGCGCGGGCGAGCGCGCTGTGCGAGGCCCTGGAGCACTACAGCGGCCATTTCCAGGGGGACGAGCCGCGGCAGCGCGCCCGCTATCGCGATCTGCACCCGGACGACGCGGTGCATCCGGACACCGTCCAGCTCTTCGACCCGCGTCAGTTCCGCGACCCCGCCCTCCCCGCGCGCCACCGGATCCGCGATCCGTTCGACGAGGGCGCGGAGCTGGACTGGACCCCGCTGTGGTCGCTCACCGCCGAGCGCCACCGGCTGCTGCCCACCGCGCTGCTGTACTACGGCGCCCCGCAGCCCCCGGGCCGCCGCTGCTGCCGGGCGGACTCCAACGGCGCGGCGGCGGGCGGCACGCTGGCCGACGCCGTCGTACGGGGCTTCCTGGAGCTGGTGGAGCGGGACGCGGTCGCCCTGTGGTGGTACAACCGCACCCGGCAGCCCGCCGTGGCCCTCGACGCCTTCGACGACCCGTGGCTGGCCGAAGTGCGGGCCGCCCACCGGGGGTTGTGGCGCGAGGTGTGGGCCCTGGACCTCACCACGGACTTCGGCATCCCGGTGGTCGCCGCGCTCTCCCGGCGACTCGACAAGCCCGCCGAGGACATCACCCTCGGCTTCGGCGCCCACTTCGACCGGCACACCGCGCTGTGCCACGCCTTCGCCGAGCTGAACCAGATGCTCCCGGCGGTGGTCGAGGCCCGCGCCGACGGCGGGGGCTACGGCGCCGCCGAGCCCGAGGCGCTGCGCTGGTTCCGCACCGCGACTCTGGCCGACCACCCGTATCTGACGCCGGATCCGGCCGCCGTACTGCCCACGGGGATATCCGGCCCCCCGGAGGGCGGCGCACTGGCCGCCGTAAGGGAGTTGGCGCGGCAACGCGGGATGGAGTTGCTGGTGCTGGACCAGACCCGGCCGGATGTGGGGCTGCCGGTGGCCAAGGTGCTGGTGCCCGGACTGCGCCCGCACTGGGCCCGGTTCGCGCCCGGCCGGCTCTTCGACGTCCCGGTCGCGCTCGGACGGCTGCCGGGGCCTACGCCCTATGCGGACCTCAACCCGATTCCGTTTTTCCTGTGATCCCCCGTGATAACGAGTAACTCTGCGTACACCATGAGCCTTCCACGCGGCCTCTCCACCCCCGGCAAAGATCGGATACTCTCGGGCAAGCCGCCCAATCCGGCCCGACCATCCGGAGGACGAGTGCAGGGGAGCCTCTTGCCCGACGATGCCGGGAACCACCCACCGCGCCAGCACAACAATCTGGCGCCGCGCCTGGCCGTCGTCATCACGGTCCTCGTGCTGGTGGGCTACTTCGCCGTGGCCGTCACCTATGTGGTCGACGGCAATCGTTCGGGCAGGACGATCGACGCGGCGATGCTCGGGCTGGCGCTGCTGCCGATGACGATGCTGCTCTGCCTCCAGATGCTGCACTCCTTCCCCGGTCTCGCGCCCCGGCTCAGCGGCGCGCGCCGCTGGACGCTGACGCTCCAGGCGGTGCTGACCTTCGCCCCCTTCGCGGTCTTCAAGCACGCCTGGCTTGGCATGCCGGGCTTTCTGGCCGGCTCCTCGCTGCTGGTGCTGGCCCCGGCGCTGGCGTGGCCGATGTTCGCGGCCATCCTGCTGTGCACGGATGCGCTGCTCTTCCAGGTCGGCTTCGGCTGGGGCCAGGTCGCCTACACCTCGGTCTCCACCGCGCTGACCGGGCTGGTGGTCTTCGGGCTCTCACGGCTGTCCGGGCTGGTCGCCGAGGTGTCCCGGTCCCGGGCGGAACTGGCCCGGCTGGCGGTCGCCCAGGAGCGGCTGCGGTTCTCCCGGGATGTGCACGATCTGCTCGGGTACAGCCTGTCCACGATCACCCTCAAATGCGAGCTGGTGCACCGACTGGTCCCCCGGCAGAACTCCCGTGCCCAGCAGGAGCTTTCGGAGATCCTGCAGACTTGCCGTCAGGCCCTCGCCGACGTCAGGGCCGTGGCCAGCGGCTACCGCAAGATGTCGCTGTCGGCGGAGTCGGCGACGGCCCGCTCGATGCTGGCCGCGGCGGGTATCAGCGCCACGTCCGCGATCGACTGCGGACCGCTGCCGGAGCTGGTGGACACGGTGCTGGCGAGCGTGTTGCGCGAGGGGCTGACCAATGTGCTGCGCCACAGCAAGGCCGACCACTGCGCGATCGAGGCGCGGCGCAGCGGGCACCAGGTGTGGCTGACCCTCGTCAACGACGGGGTGGGTCGGCCGTCCACGATCCTGCACACCGACAGCACCGACGGCGGCAGCGGAATCGGCAACCTCCGGGTCCGGGTGGAGAACCTCGGCGGGCGGCTGCGCGCGGGCGTACGGCCGGACGGCTGCTTCGAGTTACGGGCGGAGCTGGATGTGTCCGTGGCCGCGCCATCGAGGAGCGGCCGGGAGCGCGGCTCGAAGGGCTCGAATGACTCGAAGGAGGAGTACGGCCCGGGGCCGACCGTGACGGCGTGAAGGCGTAAGGGCCTGACGGGCCTATCGGTGTGACGGGCGTGAGGGCCTGACGCGTTCTACAGCCAGCCCGCCTCGCGGGCGATCCGGATGGCGTCGACCCGGTTGCGGGCGTCCAGCTTGGTCACGGCGGAGGTCAGATAGTTGCGCACCGTGCCCACCG
This sequence comes from Streptomyces violaceusniger Tu 4113, assembly GCF_000147815.2. NCBI lineage: Bacteria > Bacillati > Actinomycetota > Actinomycetes > Kitasatosporales > Streptomycetaceae > Streptomyces > Streptomyces violaceusniger. The sequence goes on from NC_015957.1 coordinate 9,414,637, forward strand.
ACAGAAACAGCTTGGCCGCGATCTGCGCGGACTCCTCCCCCTTCGCGGCGAACCGCAGAACCTCCAGCTCACGCGGCGTCAGCGGCTGCGGACCGTCGTCCAGGGCGGCCAGCGCGAGCTGTGGATCGATCACCCGCTCGCCCTGGGCGACGGCGCGGATGGCGTCGCTCAGCTTCTCGGGGCTGCTGTCCTTCAGCAGAAAGCCGGAGACATGGGCGGCCAGCGCCCGGCGCAGATTTCCGGGGCGGCCGAGGCTGGTGAGCATCATGGTGCGGCATTCGGGAACGGCGGTGCTCAACTCGGCCGCGGCGGTGAGCCCGTCCATACCCGGCAGATCGATGTCGAGCACCGCGACATCCGGGCGGAGTTCACGGGCGCGCGGCAGGATATCGGCGCCGTTGGAGAAATCGGCCACCACCTCGATGTCCGGTTCGAATTCCAGCAGGGCGACCAATGCCTTGCGCAACATATGCATGTCTTCCGCGATCAGCACCCTGACCATCCCGCCCCCTGCTTTCCCCGCCCCGTCATCACCCCGCATGCCGATTATTCCCCCGCTCTCCCGGCCCTTCCATAGATTCGCGGGCAGATGCGCCCGTCGAACGCATATCTCGTTGCGCGAGCGCGACCGCGCGCCCCCTTGTCATGCCGCACCACCCCGCCAGGGCTCACCGGCCTCCGGCCCGAACTCGGCGTGCAGTGCGCGCACTTCACCCCGCAGACAGCGCTCGCGCAGCAGGGCGCGCCGTACCTTGGCGGTTCCCGCCCCGCGCACGGTGCCGGGGCGCACCAGCAGCAGCGCGCCGGTCACGACACCGAACTCCTCCGCGATCAGGGCGCGGATCCGCGCCGCCGGCCGGGGCAGCCCGGTGCGCGCCCCGCCCGCCGTACGGACGACCTCCTGGACGACCATCAGCGCCCCCGCGCCGGGCCCCGCGCAGAACACCCGGGCCGACCCCAGCGCCCGTGCGCAGCACAGCAGTTCGCGCTCCACGTCCTGTGGATGCAGGGTGTGGCCGTCCACCAGGAGGGCGTCACGGACCCGGCCGGTCATCCGGAGCCGGCCGTTCACCGTAAGGCCGAGGTCGCCGGTGCGCAGAAAACCGCCCGGGCCCTCGGCGACGCGGGCGGCGAACAGCAGCGCGGTGTCCGGCGGACCGCCCCAGTGGCCGGTGGCGACGGCGGGGCCGCGCACCCAGATCTCCCCGGGCGCCCTATCCGGCAGCCGGCTCGGCCAGATTCGCGTGTCGCGGCATTCTCAGCTCCCGGGCGCCCGACGTCGGAAAGGGGCCCACGCTCTCGAAGCGGCACCTCGAAGCCGACTTGATCACCGGTTATGACGCGCGGCGGCCATCGGCGCGGCTCCGTCAGCCGCCCGACCTGGTCATCTGCGCGGCCTCGACAGCGGCCCGGCCAGTCGTAGGAGATCGGCGCGGCACCGTCATCACCGCGCCCGGCGGTTGACCCGGACGGTCCAGCCCCCGTCAGCGGCGCGGCCGGCCACTGTGATCCGTACGGAGTCCTCCTTGACCGACAGGCTGTCGCCGACGCCGAGCGGGGCGTCGGCGAGTTCGGGGTAGACCGACTCGTTCCAGCAGGCGGAGGTGGCGGGGTGGCCGTCCAGCACCTGGACGGGGCCGTCACCCGACGCCTTGTCGTTGTGGACGCGGTAGACCAGCACGCCCTCGGTGCAGGTGCTCGCGTCGTTGCCACGGCCGCCGCGCGCCTCGATGGCCAGCGCGGTGGTGGGCCCGGTGCGGACGACGACCAGCCGGGTGCGGGTGTCGGCGCCGGGCCCGCCCCGCGCCATGGGTGCGGCGAGGGGCTGGAGGGTGTATCGGCGCGGACCGATGGCGCGGTCGCAGGCCACCTGGCGCGCGCCGAGCCAGCCGAGCTTCCACTTGTGCCAGCCGAACGGATCGGGTGCCATGCCGAACTGGCTTCCCATCAAATCCCAGTCGCCGACGTAGGTGTCCCATTCGGCGCTGGCGTCGGTGTCCTTCGGCCGGTGGTAGAGGTCGGGGAGGTCGAAGACATGGCCGGTCTCATGGGCCAGGACATTGCGGTCCGGCGGATGGTGTTCGAAAACAGTGACCAGACGGCGCAGATCAACACCATCGGCGCGCAGTGGCTTTTCGAAGTTGACCACTTTCGTCGCGTCGGCGTCCACACCGGGAGCATCGGGGTCGGCGACCAGATAGACGAGGTCATAGCGGCCGAAGTCGAGGTGCGGATCGGCGGACGCGATGGCGTCGCGCAGATACGCGGCGCGGCGCTTGGCATTCCAGTCGCGCTGTATGGCGTACGCGGTGGAGCGCTGGGGCATGGTGAGCCAGCGTCGCAGTGGATGCACCCGGAGCGCGAACTTCCCGTAGGACGCCCGCTTGAAGAAGTCGGGGGTCGCGGGAATATGGTCGGCGGCCAACCGGGCCGGGGTTACTCTGGGCTTGGCGTCCGGGAACGACAGGAAGACCATCGCCGCGTCCAATCGGCGCACCGGGCGCGGATAGCGGGAGTTCCAGGTGTCCAGGCCCTCCGAATGGTGGGCGTCGGTACGTTCCAGGTCACAGGGTCCGCCGGGGCCGGCCGCGACAGCGGGGCCCGCCACCACGGTGGTCGCGATGAGCGCGCTCAACGAGGTCAGCAGGGCCCCGGTCCGGCGCAGCCGAGGCTGTCGGTGCACCCCCTCGGGTACCTGAGGACGCACCATGTCGACCTCCCGGGCGTAGTCCGAACACCCACTCCACCCTGAGGTGAATTGGCGAGGTACGCCCTGTTGGGATGGGCTGGTCGAGTGAAGAGGCCGCGATCCGGGTACGTAACAGACGGTCACAATCGGTCAGAGCGGCTGTTGGCCCGCGCAGAGTCGAACAGATACGACCAAACACATTGTCAAGGCGGCGGTGAGCGCGATGACGTCGATGGAACGCCCGGAGTACGAGCCCCTATGATCGGCACACGTCCAGCGGGGAATCCCCCTTCAGGCAGGAAATTACGGTCTGCCCGGCACCCGGTGTGAGACAACAAGATGCGTACGAACAACCTGGACACAACGAACGCCACGCGGGAGCGAGCGGTGAGCGGAATCCCTGACGGGCAGGGCCGCGCCCTGGGCGCGACGCTGCCGACGATCACAGAGCGTGATGTTGCCCCCAGCGTCCTCCCTGTTGCGGAGGACGCCGGCGCACCTCGCCCGACCATCGGCGCGCCGTCGGCCCCGGGCGCGCCCCCAGCCCTGGGCACGCCCCCGACCCCGGGGGCGCCCTCGGCGCCAGGCGCGCCCCCGGGCGCTGGCCCAACCCCGGGCCCCGCGCCCGGCGACTACCGCGCCGCCTTCAATGTGGCGCGCCTCGCCATGGCCGTCGTCGACCGCGAGGGCAGAGTGCGCGACGCCAACCCCGCGCTCGGCGCCCTGCTCGGCACCGATCCGGCCGTGCTGACCACCCGCAGCGCGGCGGATCTGGCCAATCTGCGCGAGGATCCGCGCACCTGGAAGGAGTACCGGGACGTCCTGGGCGGCCGTCTCGCGCGGCTGCGCCGCACCCGTCGCCTGCTGCGCCCCGACGGCCATGCCCTGTGGGCCGAGATCACCATCGAGCCCGCGCCGGACAGCCGCACTCTGCTGCTGTCGATGGCCGACATCAGCGATCAGCGGGATCTCCAGGGGCGGCTGCGCCATCTGCAGATGCACGATCCGGTGACCCGGCTGCCCAACCGCAGCCTGTTCTTCGAGCGGATGACCTCGGCGCTGGAGGCGGCCACCTACGACCACGGGGGCACCGGCCGGATCGGGCTCTGCTATCTCGACCTGGACGGTTTCAAGGCGGTCAACGACACCCTCGGCCACCGGGTCGGCGACCGGCTGCTCGGCGCGGTCGCCCAGCGGCTCACCGAATACGCGGCGCCCGGCGGCCATCTGGTGGCGCGGCTCGGCGGGGACGAGTTCGCGCTGCTGGTCCGCAACTCCACCGGCACCGAGCAGCTCTGCGACCTCGCCCGGTCGCTGCTGGCCGCCCTGCAGGAACCGTTCGACGTGGGCGGGCAGCGGCTGTCGGTGTCGGCGAGCATCGGCGTGGTGGAGCGGCCCGCGGCCGGCACCCACACCACCTGGCTGATGCAGGCCGCGGACACCACGCTGTACTGGGCGAAGGAGGACGGCAAGGCGCGCTGGACGCTCTTCGACCCGGAGCGCAACGCCCATCGGATGACCCGGCAGGCGCTGTCCAGCACCCTGCGCCCGGCGGTCGAGCGGGACGAGTTCGTACTCGACTACCAGCCGCTGGTGGGGCTGGGCGACGGGGTCGTCCGCGGGGTGGAGGCGCTGGTGCGCTGGGACCATCCGCAGTTCGGGCGGCTGTCACCGAACCGGTTCATCCCGCTGGCCGAGGAGAACGGCGCGATCGTGCCGCTGGGCCGGTGGGTGCTGCGCACCGCCTGCCGCCAGGCCCGCGTCTGGCAGCTCGCCAATCCGACCCATCCGCTGGTCGTCAGCGTCAATGTGGCGGTCCGCCAGGTGTGGGACTCGGACCTGGTCGCCGACGTCGGCACGATCCTGGCGGAGACCGGGCTGCCGCCGCATCTGCTGCAGCTGGAGCTGACCGAGTCGGCGGTGATGGGGTCGACGGGGCGTCCGCTGCAGGCGCTGCAGCGGCTCAGCGACATGGGAGTGCCCATCGCGATCGACGACTTCGGGACGGGCTACTCCAACCTCGCCTATCTCAGCCGGCTGCCGGTCTCCACGCTCAAGCTGGACGGCTCGTTCGTCCAGGGATTCCGGGCCGAGGAGCATCCGAATCCGGCCGACGAGACCATCGTCGAGGCGCTGGTGCAGCTCGCGCACCGGCTGGGCCTCACGGTGACGGCCGAATGTGTGGAGAGCGCCGAGCAGGCGGAGCGGCTGAGGCGGATCGGCTGCGACACGGGACAGGGGTGGTTCTACTCCCGTCCGGTGCCGCCGGACCGCATACAGACGATGATCACCTGCCCGGCCTCTGGCTAGGCCCTGTCCGGTGGATCTTCGTGCCTGTGACATCAGCGGCTGCCGCCGCGGGGCCCGCGGCGTCTGGTGCCGGGGGCACCTCCCAGCGGTAGCTGGGGGCGCCGTGCCAGGCGTCGCGGGCCCGCGAAGATCCACCGGACAGGGCCTGGGGCTACGCCTCCGTCTGCGCCGTCGGGAGATCGTAGGCATCGGCGATCAGCTCGTACGAGCGCAGACGGGCGTCACGGCCGTGCGCATTGGCCGTGATCTTGATTTCGTCCACTCCGGTGCGCTTGATCAGCCCGTCGAGCCCCTCGCGGACCTGGTCCGGGGTGCCGTATTCGACGTTGGCGAGCCAGCTGTTGATGAAGTCGCGCTCGATCTCGTTGAACTCATACGCCTCGGCCTCCTCGGGCGTCGGCACCAGGCCGGGGCGGCCGGTGCGCAGCCGGACCATGGCTAGGGCGCCGGTGAGCACCTGCCGGTGGGCCTCCTTCTCGTCCTCGGCGGCGAAGGCCGAGACGCCGATCGAGGCGTACGGCCGGTCCAGCGCGGCGGACGGCCGGAAGGTCTCGCGGTAGAGGTCGAGCGCGGGGACGGTGTTGGCCGCGGAGAAGTGGTGGGCGAAGGAGAACGGCAGACCGAGCATCCCGGCGAGCCGGGCGCTGAATCCGCTGGAGCCCAGCAGCCAGATCGAGGGCCGGTCGGCGGACTGGACCCCGCCGGGCACGGTGCCCTGCACCGGCCCCGGCACCGCGTGGATACGGGCGTAGCGGTGGCCGTCGGGGAAGTCGTCGTCGAGGAAGCGGGTCAGCTCGGCGAGCTGCTGGGGGAAGTCGTCGGCGCCCTCGCGCAGCCGGTCGGTGCGGCGCAGGGCGGCGGCCGTGGCCCCGTCGGTGCCGGGCGCGCGGCCGAGGCCGAGGTCCACCCGGCCGGGGGCGAGCGCCTCCAGGGTGCCGAACTGCTCGGCGATGACCAGCGGGGCGTGGTTGGGGAGCATCACCCCGCCCGAGCCCAGCCGGATCCGCTCGGTGTGCGCGGCGAGATGGGCCAGGATCACCGCCGGTGAGGTGCTGGCGACCCCGGGCATGGAGTGGTGCTCGGCGACCCAGAAGCGGTGGAAGCCCCGGCGCTCGGTGAGCCGGGCGAGCTCGGTGGTGGTCCGCAGCGCCTCGGCGGCCGTCACCCCGCTGCCGACGGTCGCGAGGTCCAGCACCGACAGGGGCACCGGTGCGCTGCCGAGGGGCCGGGCCCGGATGGTGTCCTGCTGGTCGTCTCGCCGGTCCTGCTCATCGGCCACGGTGGCCCGCCTCCCTGGTCGCACTGCGGTGGGCGTACGTCTGTCCAGATATCTCTGTCTGGGTACGCCTCTACGTCTACCGCCTGCATTCAACCGGAGAAAGGCTCCGCTTTATTCCCAGCCGCTGCGCCCCCACCTCTGTCTCCCCGGCCCCGCATATGGCCGGGTCCGCCGCCACCTGGGGAGGAGGTGTGGCGGCGGACCCGACGGCGGTGTGCCGTGCGCGCGCGGACGGGCCTAGCCCGCGGTCCGCACGGTACGGCGACGGTGGATGGCCAGCGCCGTACCGGCGCCGCCGAGCACCAGCACACCCGCCGTGAGGCCGATGGGCAGCGCGACGGAGGCGCCCCGGTCGTCGGCGAGACGCCGGGTGGTCAGGGCCTTGGCGGCCGCCGCGTTCACGATCGGGGCGTGGGCGGCCAGCGCGGAGGTCGTGTAATGACCGGCCTTCTGGACCGACGCGACCGAACCGTCGGACTTCAGCAGCACCTGGGTGTTGTTGGGGTGGCGGAAGTCGAACAGCCCGGAGAGGGAGTTCGCCCGGCTGTCGAAGGAGGCGTCACCGATCCGGCCGGTGTGCCAGTTGTCCTCGATGAAGCGGGTGATCGACGTCTGCTCGGTCTGGGTGTGGTCGACCTTGTTGGCCTTGCTGAAGGGGGAGATCACCAGCAGCGGCTGCCGGGGGCCGGGGCCACAGCGGTCCTGGTAGCCGGCCGCGGGCTTCGGGCCGGACTGACAGGCGGGGCTGTCGGTGGCCTTGCCGTTGGAGCCGGCGGTCTTGTCCTTCGACCCGTTGAGCGGCTTGGCGTAGGCGTGGTCGTACCAGCCGTCGCTGTCGTCGTACGCGACGACGACCGCGGTGTCCTTCCACTGCGGCGACTTCTGGATCGCGTTGATCTGCTTGACCAGGAAGTGCTGCTCGTCGACCGGGTCGGAGTAGGCGGCGTGGCCGTCCTGGTACTCGGCGGCCTTCAGGAAGCTGACGGCCGGCAGCTGGCCCGTCTTGAGCGCCGCGTCGAAGTCGGTGAGGTCGTAGTTGTGGTTGGCCTGACCGCTCCGGCCGATCTCCCGCACATTCTTCGGCGGGAGGTGATGCGGGTTGGCCGTGGACTTGTAGTACTGGAACGGCGCGTGGTGCGGGCTGTAGTCCACCGACTCGGCGCCGCCGACGTTCTTATGGGTGGTGCCGGAGCACTTGGCGTAGTGGTCCTGCTCACCGTCCCAGGCGGTGCTGGGCCGGAAGCCGCCCTGGAACCAGCCCCAGGTCACGTCCTTGGCGTTGAGCAGATCGCCGAGGTTCCTGCCCTGCATGCGGGCCAGGGCGTTCGCGCTGGTGTGGTCCTTGTTGGAGCAGTCGTCGAAGGCCGGATCCGGGTCGTTGATCACCGTGCCGACGCCCTTGGCATCCGGCGAGGCCACCGTGTACGCGTCCGGCTTGTCGGTCTGCTGGGGGTTCTCGGTGGAGGACTTGGGGTCGGTGGAGATCACGCCGTGGGTCTGGCCCGAGATCAGCTCCAGCGCTCCGGGGGAGGAGGGGCCGTAGGCCGAACTGAAGGAACGGTCGCTCATCGCATAGTGCTGGGCGTAGTTCCACAGGCCGGTGACGGTGTTGCCGTCGTAGTAGTCCATCACCAGACCGGGCTCGCCGAACAGCCCGGTGCACTTGCTGACCTCGGTGTTCTCCACGAACTTATCGGCCTTGCCGCCATTGGCCGCGTACTGCTCGGGTCCGTAGGAATGGTTCTGGTCGCAGGTCATGGCCTGGTCGCTGGCCAGCCGCTTGGGCTTGTAGAGATTGGGGTTCTTCTTCAGCAGCCCGGCGTGCGCCAGGGTGTCGATGTTCTTGGGGGTGTGCTTGGACGGCGTGAACTTCGTGCCGTCCGTGTTCGCCGCCTTCGGGTACGTGCCGAAGTAGTGATCGAACGAGATGTTCTCGTCGAAGATCACCACCACATGCTTCACCGGGGTCGCGGTGTCGCCGCCCTTGGAGGGCGCGGCCCATGCGGGGGCCACCCCGCCCACGGTCGCCAGGGCCGCGGCGCCGGCCAGGGCACCCCAGCGCGCGACCCGGCCACATCGTCGGCCGCCTTCGGATCCTGCCGTGCCGCCCATCCCATGCCTCCACATGATTCGCGATTCACGCCTGCGCCTGATCCTGTGCCGCGGGCAGGACTCTCCGATGGAATCCATGGAGGCGGCCGAGTGAACAGAGGGTCAGAAGAATCCAAGGAACTCTTGAGGTGTTCTTGACCGGAAGGTGGGGCGGTGTCAGGACAGAAGGGTCCGTCCCAGCCAGTCCGAGCGGTCCTTCACACCGGGAAGCGCGAAGAAATAGCCCCCGCCGAAGGGGGTGATGTAGTCCACCAGCGGCTCCCCCGCCAGACGCTTCTGCACGGTTTCGAACTGACGCGCGAGATCCTGCTGATAGCAGCAGAACAGCAGCCCCATGTCCAGATTACCGTTGGCGTCCATGCCCCGGTCGTAGTTGTAGGTACGGCGGAGTATGCGCTGGTCCTCGGTCCGGGCGGTGCGCGGATTGGCCATCCGTATATGGCTGTCCAGCGGAATGATGTCGCCCTTGGGGTCCTGTGCGTAGCGCGGGGTGTCGAACTCGTGCTGACCGTCCAGCGGGGCGCCCGAGTCCCGGTTGCGGCCGAACATGCGCTCCTGCTCGCTGATCGACACCCGGTCCCAGAACTCCACCAGCATCCGGATCAGCCGGATCACCTGATAGCTGCCGCCGGTCGTCCAGGCCGGCTCGGCGGAGTGGGCGCCCACCCACACCAGACGGTCCATCGCACGGGCGTCATCGGTGTCCGGGTTGGCGGTGCCGTCCTTGAACCCCATGTGGTTGCGCGGGGTGCCGGACGGGCGCGGCGGGCTGACGAAGCCGTCGACGCGCCAGCGGATCTGCAGCGCGCCCCGGGTGTGCCGGGCGATATCGCGCAGCGCGTGCAGCACCGTGTCCGTGCTGTCGGCGCAGAGCTGAAGGCTCAGATCGCCATGGCACCAGTCGGGGTCGAGATCGTCGTCGGGGAAGGACCGCATCGCGGTCAGCCGCCGGGGCTTGCGGTCCCGCAGTCCGTACCGCTCGTCGAACAGCGAGGCGCCCACGCCGACCGTCGCGGTCAGCCGGTCGGCGGCCACCTGGGAGCCCAGGGTGCCGGAGTCGGCGGGCGGCGCGGTGATCCCGACCGGGTCGGGAGTGCCTCCGGTGGTGAGAAAACGGCACCGCTCGGTGAGCGTACGGAAGGCGTCGGCCAGCTCCTCGCGCCCCTCGGCCATGGCGTCGAAGGCGATGAGCGCGGTGGCCCGCTGGGGCGGGGTGAGGATGCCGGCCTGATGGGCGCCGTGGAAGGGGACGCGGGTGGGCTTCTTCTCCGGCTCCCCCTCCTTCGCGGCCGCCGTGCCCCCGGCCGCGCCTGCCACCGCGCCGACCGTGCCCGCGGCCGCGCCCAGCAGAAAGCCCCTGCGCAGCACCTCGCTCACCGGGTCCTCCGCACATCCATCAGCGCCGCCACCTGCGCCAGCCGCTCCACCAGCGCGCCCGCGTCCGCGTTGAGCCGCTGGCGGTCGGTGCGGCTCAGCCGGTCCAGCGGGGTCCAGCGGTCCCCGTGGTGCGAGCGCTCCAGGGTCCGCTCGGTGCGGTCCAGGTCGCTCTTCAGCTCGGGCAGCCACGGGGCACGGGGCTTCAGCAGCGGCTCCAGCCGGGTCAGCACGGCCCGGCTGCCGTCGAGGTTGGCCCGCGCGGTGGCCACATTGGTGCCGCTGCCGTAGTCGGTGCGGCCGGTCAGCTCGAACTGCACGGTGTTCTCCATGATTTCGTGCGCCCGCAGGCCCAGGTCGGCCGGATCCATCCGCTCCTGCGGCCAGTCGTCCCGCAGCCCTCGGACGTCCTTGACGAGCCGGTCGGCGACCGGGCCCAGGGAGCTCGCGGACTGGCCGTGCCACAGGCCGTACTCGAGGCGGTGGAATCCGGTGAAGTCCGAGGCATGGACCCCGCCGGACAGCCCCGCCGTGGTGCCGTTGATGGCCCCGTCGGCGTCGCCGAAGGCACCATAGGCGGCGCCCATCCGCTCGTACACCAGATGGGCGGGCAGCCAGGCCGCACGGGCCGTGGCCAGGTCACCGCGGCGGATGGCCGAGCGCAGCGCGTCCGTGCGCCGCACCAGCTCGTCCATCCGGCCCGTCACCCACTTCTGGTAGGCGATGGTGGGCGGGATCAGATCCTGCTGGCCGACCGGAACCGCGGCCGGTCCACCGCCCCGCGCCGGTCCGGGGACGGTGACGGTGGGTCCGGTGACCGCGTCCACCTCCTCGGGCAGGCAGACGAAGGCGTAGGAGCCGCCGCCGAGCGTGACGCTCAGCGGTCTGCTGGTGCCGGGGCCCAGGCCCTCCACCTCTCCGTAGACGGCGCCGTTCGCCGGATCGGTGAGATAGACCTCGGCCGGTCTGCTGGAGGTGTTCCGCAGATCGAAGACCTGCTTGCCACGGGTGGCATCGGTCCAGCCGCGGCCGCAGCCGCCCTCGGACACCTCGACGGAGGTGTGCCGAAGCCCGTCCGATGCCTTCGCGGGCGCGCTTGCGCTCGCGGAGGGGTTCGCACGAGGGCCGTCCGAGGAGTCTCCGCCGACCGCCAGCACGCCGATTCCGACGGCCGCGGCCACCGTCACCGCACCGGCGACCAGCAGATAACGTGCCGGCGGGACCGGGGAGAGATGTTGGCGACGCACGGCTGCATGCTAGGCGCAGTCCGATAAGCGGAATGCCATGATGGCGAAAGAGCGACACGGAATTCGGCCGGGATTCAGCTCCCCGTCACCGACCCCTCGGCCACCGTGCCGCGCCCCTCCGCGACCGGACGACCCGCCGCTATCCGCCGCTCCGGGCGAAGAGCGTGCCCAGCCGGTCATGGACCGGATCGCGGCCCAGCAGCCGCAGCCCCTCCCAGACCGTGACCTGGTTGGCCGTGAGCACCGGCTTGCCCAGCTCCGCCTCCAGATCCGGAATCCAGGCGGCGGTGTGCAGGGCGGTGTCCGGAAGGAGCACCGCCTGGGCCTCGGGGTGGTCCCCGGCGCGGGCCAGCTCCAGCACCTCTTCCCGGCCCCAGGTGCCGACCTCCGCGGCCGTGATGATCCCGCTGCCGCGCATCGCGACCACCTCGGCGCCCGCCGCCTTCAAAAATGCCCTGAAGTGGTCGGCGACATCCTCCGGATAGGTGGCGGCGATGGCCACCCGCTCGGCGCCGAGCGCCTGCACCGCGTGGGCGAAGGCGAAGGAGGTGCTGGAGGCGGGCAATCCCGCCGTCTCGCTCAGCTCGCGCACCTGCTCATGGGCGCCCTCCCAGCCGAAGACGAAGCTGGCGCTGGTGCAGGCCCAGACCACGGCCCGGGCACCGCGCTCGGCGAGCTCGGCGACCCCGGCCGCGAGGCGGGCCGCGGAACCCATCTCCAACAGGGCGTCCACCCGATGGGCGTCCTCACCGATGTCGGTATGGACGAGGGGAAGCCGGATATCGCCGCTGTCGCCGCCGAGCATGCCTTCCAGGCGGGGGTATTCGTCCTCGGCGGAGTATCCGGGGTAGAGAAAGCCGACCGTGTCCGGGGCCGGGCGCGTCGAGTCCACCATGACTGCCTCCTTACCGGCGGCCCCCGTGAGCGCCGCCCCCTGCTGCACTGCTGCTACTTCTCCTACACCGCGGAGGCCCGGCGGGTTCCCACCCGCCGGACAACTCCCCTCGCGCAGGTGACGGGCCCGCCCGTCACACCGGCGGCAGAACCTGCCTGTCACACCGGCAACGGGCCCGCCCCTCGGTCCGGTGACGGGCCTACCCGTCACACCGGTGACGGGCCTCCCGAATCGTCGAGGTAGGGGCCCTCGCCGAGGCCGGTTCCAAAGCCCGGGTCGAGCCCGTCGGCCGGATCGCCGTCCAGCCCGGGCGACGCCGCCCCGGCCAGTGCCGCCTCCGGCTCGTCCACCACCGCCTCGACCGCCTCCACGGCCTCGATCACCGATTCGACGACGGGGTCCGTCACCGGGAGCGGGCGGATCATCGGCGACACCGACATCCCCGCCGGACCGGACCGGGCGACCGGGTCCATCAGCGCCTGGTACGGCCCGACGGCCGGTGCGCCGATCGCCCGCAGCGCCGCCCACATCGTGACCTGGTTCGCGGAGAGCACCGGCATCCGCAGCTCCGCCTCGAGCTGCGGAATCACGTCGTAGGTCGGCAGATTGGTGCAACTGATGAAGAGCGCGTCGGTCGCCCCGACCACCGCCTGCCGGGCCATGTCGACCACGTCGCGGTACGGCACCTTCCAGATGTGCCGGGTGAGGCCTAGATATGCCCGTCCGGTGACGGTCATCCCGCCCTCGGCGAGATACTCCTCGAGCGAGTCGGTGACCGACCTGGTGTACGGCGTCACCACCGCGATCCGCCGGGCGCCGATCTCCCGCAGCGCCTCCAGCAGCGCGCCCGAGGTGGTCAGCGACGGGATCTCACCCGCCTGGGACATGGCCGCGCACATCGCGCGCTCACCGGCCACACCGCCGACGAAGCTGCCCGAGGTGCAGGCGTACGCCACCACTTCCGGTGCGACGGCCGCCAATGCCTGCACCGCGTCGTGCAAGGTCTCGTGTTCGCTCACGAGCCGGGCCAGGTCGAGGCTGACCTCGACGGGTACGAACGGGGTACGGGTGAGGTGCAGGGAGACCTCATCGGGTACCCAGCGCCATAGTTCACGATCGAGTGCGAAGTCGAACGGTGCCACCACACCCACGCCGCGCTGCGGCTGTGGGCCACCCAGAAAAGAGACGTCCAAAGCGAGCCCCAATACGGAACGGAGGGACTGGACCATTGGCCAGAGGTTGCGATGGAGAGAGACCGGCCTACTGCCGGGGACGCCGGGACAGATGCCGTTGTTGACGACGGTAGTTTCCGCTGCCTAGCGTGGTCAATCCTCAAACTGAGGCGCCTGCCCCCTCCTTCTTCAGGCAAACCCACCCACGTTTCGAAACGGTTTCCCGCCTATGTCCGAAAGCACAGTTGTCGTCTTCGGCGACCAGCCGCCGGTCCACCTGGACCGGGTGGCCGATCGGGCGAAGGTGCTCGTCTGCGACGAGCATTCGCTCCCCCAGGCGCTCCCTGCCGCGGATGTGCTCCTGGTCTGGGATTTCACCTCCGACGCGGTCCGCGACGCCTGGCCGGGCGAGGGCCCCCGGCCGGCCTGGGTCCATACCGCGAGCGCCGGGGTCGACCGGCTGCTCTGCCCCGAACTCGTCACATCCGACACGGTGTTGACCAATGCCCGAGGGGTCTTCGAGCAGCCGATCGCCGAGTACGTGGCCGGCCTGGTGATCTCCATGGCCAAGGACTTCCACGGAACCTGGGAGCTGCAGCGGCAGCGCCGCTGGCAGCACCGGGAGACGATGCGGCTGGCCGGTACGCGCGCCGTGGTCGTGGGCGCGGGCCCCATCGGCCGGGCGATCGAATCCACCCTGGCCTCGCTCGGCGTGGTGGTCGACCTGGTCGGCCGCACCGCGCGGCCGGGCGTGCGCGGCGGCGACGAGCTGCCCGAGCTGCTTCCCTCGGCCGACTGGGTGGTGTGCGCGGCGCCGCTCACCGACGCCACCCGCGGCATGTTCGACCGGACGATCTTCGACCGGATGAAGTCCACCGCCCGGTTCATCAACGTCGGCCGCGGCCCCCTGGTCGTCGAGAAGGACCTTACGGCGGCCCTGGTGGCCCGGCGGATCGGCGGCGCGGCCCTGGATGTCTTCGAACACGAGCCGCTGGCCTCGAACGATCCCCTGTGGGACGTGCCGGGGCTGTTCATCTCGCCCCATATGAGCGGCGACACGGTCGGCTGGCGCGACCATCTGGCCGAGCAGTTCCAGGACAACTACGAGCGCTGGTGCGCGGGCAAGCCACTGCTCAACATCGTCGACAAACGCCTCGGCTACGTACCCGTGGACTGATCGCACGACCTGAACGGAGAGCCGGATGACGGACATTCACAACCTGACAGCCGTTCAACTCATCGAGCGCTATGCCTCCGGCGAGCTCTCCCCGGTCGAGGCGACCCGTGCCGTCCTCCACCGGATCGAGCAGATACAGCCGGAGGTGAACGCCTTCAGCCGGGTGGACGCCGAGGGCGCCCTGCGGCAGGCGGAGGAGTCCGCCGAGCGGTGGCGGCGCGGGGCCCCCGCGGGCCTGGTGGACGGCGTCCCGGTGTCGGTGAAGGACATCCTGCTGCTGCGCGGCGCGCCCACGCTGCGCGGTTCGCGGACCGTACGGCCCGAGGGCCGGGCGTGGGACGAGGACGCGCCCTCGGTGGCGCGGCTGCGCGAGCACGGCGCGGTGTTCGTGGGGAAGACGACGACCCCGGAGTTCGGCTGGAAGGGCGTCACCGACAGCCCGGTCTACGGGGTCACCGGCAATCCGTACGACCCTCAGCGGACCGCGGGCGGCTCCAGTGGCGGCAGCGCGGCCGCGGTGGCGCTGGGCGCGGGTCCGCTGAGCCTGGGGACGGACGGCGGGGGTTCGGTCCGTATCCCGGCGTCCTTCTGCGGCATCTTCGCGTTGAAACCCACCTATGGGAGGGTTCCGCTCTATCCGGCGAGCGCCTTCGGCACGCTGGCCCATGTCGGGCCGATGACCCGGGACGCGGCGGACGCGGCGCTGCTGATGGATGTGATCTCCGGTCCGGACTGGCGCGACTGGTCCCAGTTGGCGCCCTCCGGGGGCGGCTTCCAGGAGGCGCTCGCCCCCGGCGGGGGCGGGGTGAACGGGCTGCGGGTGGCCTACAGCCCCTCGCTCGGCGGTGCGGCCGCCGTCGACCCGGAGGTGGCCGCGGCGGTGCGGCGGGCGGTGGATCTGCTGGCGGAGCTGGGCGCGGTGGTCGAGGAGATCGACCCGGGGTTCGAGGATCCGGTGGAGGCGTTCCACACGCTGTGGTTCAGCGGCGCGGCCCGGGTCGTGCAGCCGCTGGGGGCGGAGGACCGGGAGCTGCTGGATCCGGGGCTGCGCGAGATCTGCGCCCAGGGGGCGTCGTACAGCGCGCTGGACTATCTGGCGGCCGTGGATGTCCGGATGGCCCTCGGCCATGCGATGGGACGGTTCCACTCCGCCTACGACCTGCTGGTCACCCCGACGCTGCCGATCACCGCGTTCGAGGCGGGGGTCGAGGTGCCCAAGGGGTCGGAGCACACCCGGTGGACGGGCTGGACGCCGTTCACCTACCCGTTCAACCTGACCCAGCAGCCCGCGGCGTCGGTGCCGTGCGGCCTCAGCGGCGCGGGGCTGCCGATCGGGGTGCAACTGGTGGGCGCGCGCCACGCGGACGCGCTGGTGCTGCGGGCGGCGCACGCGCTGTTCGAGGCGGGGCTGGCGGACGGGGTGCGCCCCGCGGCGGCCTGAGGCGCGCCGAGGCGCCTGAGGCGCGCGGCCGGGCCCGGGGCGAAGCCGCCCCGGGCCCGGTCCGTGCGCTACGCCGGGCGGAAGCCGAGGGCCGCCGCCCGGCGAAAGCTGAAGCTCTCCACCCGGCGGAAACCGACGGCCCCCGCCCGGCGGAAGCCGAGAGCTATGCCCGGCGGAAGCTGAGGGTCTCCCCCAGCGCCCCGGCGCGCCACAGGTCCTGGCAGGCGTCGGCCATCCGGTCGAGGCCGTCGACGACCGAGCCCCAGACGATCCCGGGCACCCAGCCCGCGTCACCGTTGATCAGCAGGTTGTTCCGCTCGTAGAAGAGCGCCAGGTCGACGACCTGCCGCCGCCCCTGGTGGTTGGCGTCGGTCTCGTATCCGTACGACGTGGTCCCGAGCTGGGTGTCCGTGAAGGTGAAGTAACACAGGTCACCGGGGATCGGGGTGATCGTCGGGTTCTCCAGGGGCGGCTCCTCGGGTGCGAAGGGGGGCAGCAGCGCATAGATCTCATTGCGCGCGTATTTGGCGTGATATACGTCACCCCCCAGCGGCAGTGCGTTCCACACCGCCTCGCAGGTGATCGGCGCACGCTCGTCAAGGAGCTTGGCCGTGCAGCTCACCCCGCGCTTCTCGAGCGAGACCTCGATGAACCGGTCGGCTCGGTCAACCATCGACTTTCCTCCAGGTCGCTTCGGAACCAGTCCTGCCGTAGAGGGCCTACCCAGGCATCGGCTATATCAAGGGCCGGAAACAGCCTGCATACATTTGCCGGAGTCGGGTAGCCGCGCGCCCATGGCTCCACCACGTGAGAAAGACACCGATAGCAGAGAAATAGCGAAAATGGGCCCAAGCCGCCGCTCTCTTCTCGCCGGCGGCGCGGCCCTGGGTCTGCTGGGCGCCGTCGGCTGCAGCCGGGTGTCCGGCTCCGGCGCCAAGGACGGGGGCAATCTGCTGGAGCGACTGCGGTCGCAAGGCACGGTCCGACTGGGAATAGCGGGGGAGATCCCATTCGGCTATATCGACAAAAACGGCGAGTTCACCGGCGAGGCGCCGGAGATCGCGAAGGTCATCTTCAAGCGGCTGGGGGTGCCCAAGGTCCAGCCGGTGCCCACCGAGTTCGGCTCGCTCATCCCGGGCCTTCGCTCGCAGCAGTTCGACGTGGTCTCGGCGGGGATGTACATCAACCCGGACCGCTGCGCCCAGGTGATCTTCTCCGACCCCGACTACCGCATGCGTGACGCGTTCATCGTGCGCAAGGGGAACCCCAAGAACATCCACAACTACGAGGACATCGTCAAACAGAAGGCCAAAATGGCCACCGGTACCGCATATGCCGAGATCGGCTACGCGGAGGCCGTCGGGATCAAACAGAGCGACATGCTGATCCTCCCCGACCAGCTCGCCGGGCTGCTGGCCGTGGAACAGGGCCGGGCCGACGTCTTCGCGGGCACGACCGTGACCGTCCACAACGTGGTGAAGCAGCGGAACAGCCGACAGGCCGAGGCCACCGAGCCGTTCCAGGCGTACGTCGACGGCAAACCGGACATCGGCGCCGGCGGCTTCGCCTTCCGGCCGGAGGAGACCAAGCTCCGGGACGCCTTCAATATCGAGCTCCACAAGATGAAGAAGAGCGGCGAGCTGTTGCGCATCGTGCGGCCCTTTGGCTTCACCAAGGAAGAGATGACCGATCTGACCGCCAAGGAGCTGTGCTCATGACGGCCGGACTGTGGGAAAACTGGCTTCTTCCGGGCATCTGGATCACCATCCAGCTCACCCTGTTCAGCGCGGTCTTCGCGGCCGCCGTGGCGTTCGGCATCGGGATCGCCCGCACCTCCCGGCTGTGGATCGTCCGCTTTCTGACCGGCTTCTATGTGGAGATCTTCCGCGGCACCTCGGCCCTGGTGCTGATGTTCTGGCTGTTCTTCGTCATGCCACTGGCCTTCGGGTACCAACTGGTGTCGATGTGGGCGGCGGTGCTGGCCCTGGGCCTCACCTACGGGGCGTACGGCTCGGAGATCGTGCGCGGCGCGATCGCCTCAGTGGCCCCGGCGCAGCGTGAGGCGGCCATCGCGCTCAGCTTCACCCCCGCGCAGCGGATGCGCCGGGTGATCCTGCCGCAGGCGATCCCGGAGATGATCCCGCCCTTCAACAATCTGCTGATCGAGCTGTTGAAGGCGACCGCCCTGGTCTCCGCGGTGAGCGTCGCCGACATCACCTTCGCCGCCCAGCTCTCGCGGCTGGCGACCGGCGACAGCCTGGAGATCTACGCGATCATCCTGGTCCTCTACTTCGTGTTGGCCTTCGTCCTCACCCGGCTGATGCGGCTGCTGGAACGGCGCGCCAAGGCGGGCATCGGCCAGGCTCCGGTGAAGTCCGACAAGGGCCCGCTGGTCACCCGGAAGCTGTCCGCGCGCCAGGAGTCCGAGCAGTCGTCCAACATCATCACGGGAGGTGCCCAGTGACCTGGAACTGGGATGTGGCCAAGGACTTCCTCCCGGAGCTGGGCCGCGGACTGCTGATCACCCTGGAGGCGACCGCGCTGGGCTCGATCCTGGCGTTCGCGCTCGGCCTGGTGTGGGCGATGGCCTTCCGCTCGCCGACCCGCTTCGTCCGCTGGCCGGTGGCGGCGGTCGTGGAGTTCATCCGCAACACCCCGCTGCTGGTGCAGCTCTTCTTCTTCTACTACGTGCTGCCGACCTGGGACATCAAGTTCTCGGCGCTCACCACC
Source organism: Streptomyces violaceusniger Tu 4113 (assembly GCF_000147815.2). Classification (NCBI taxonomy): domain Bacteria; kingdom Bacillati; phylum Actinomycetota; class Actinomycetes; order Kitasatosporales; family Streptomycetaceae; genus Streptomyces; species Streptomyces violaceusniger. Next base: position 9,433,063 of record NC_015957.1, read on the forward strand.
GGGGTGATCGCGCTCGGTCTGCACTACTCGACGTACACCGCCGAGGTCTACCGGGCCGGTATCGACGGTGTGCCCAACGGGCAGTGGGAGGCGGCGACCGCGCTCAGCCTCTCCCGCGGCCGTACCTGGACCGCGGTGATCCTGCCGCAGGCCATCCGCCGGGTGGTGCCCGCCCTGGGCAACTACGTCATCGCGATGCTGAAGGACTCCCCGATGCTCGCGCTGATCGGCGTCGTCGACATGCTGCAGAAGGCGCGCGCGGAAGGCGCGTCGTCCTTCCAGTACATCGAGCCCTACACGATGGTCGGCATCGCCTTCATCGTCATCGCCTATCCGGCTTCCCTTCTGATGCGAGCCCTGGAGCGTCGTCTTGGCCACTGAAACCGACCACACGAATCCTGCCGTGGACGGCAGTGAACTGATCCGCTTCAACCAGGTGACCAAGCGCTTCGGCAGCAATACGGTCCTGGACAACCTCGACTTCTCGGTCTCCTCCGGCAAACACGTCACCCTGATCGGCCCCTCGGGGTCGGGCAAGACCACGATCCTTCGGCTGCTGATGACACTGATCAAGCCGGACGAGGGCACGATCAAGGTCGACGGCGACTACCTCACCCATGAGGACAGAGGCGGCTCGCTGGTCCCGGCGGGCGAGAAGCACACCCGCGAGGTGCGCAAGAAGATCGGAATGGTCTTCCAGCAGTTCAACCTCTTCCCCAATATGCGGGTGCTGCGGAACATCACCGAGGCCCCGGTGCATGTGCTCGGCCTGAGCAAGGACGAGGCCGAGACCCGCGCCCGGGAGCTGCTCGACCTGGTCGGGCTCGGCGACAAGTGCGACGCGTACCCGACGCAGCTCTCCGGCGGGCAGCAGCAGCGGGTGGCGATCGCCCGGGCGCTGGCGATGCGGCCGCAGGTGATGCTGCTGGACGAGGTGACCTCGGCGCTGGACCCGGAGCTGGTGGCCGGGGTGCTGGATGTGCTGCGCGACATCGCTCATACGACGGACATCACCATGCTGTGCGTCACGCATGAGATGAACTTCGCCCGGGACATCTCCGACGATGTGCTGATGTTCGACGCGGGCCGGGTGATCGAGTCCGGGCCGCCGGAGAAGATCTTCACCGAGCCGGAGCACGAGCGGACGAGGGAGTTCCTGAGCGCGGTTCTCTAGATCATCCGCCCCCTGCCAGGTAGATCACCCGGCCCGTGCCAGGTAGATCACCCGGCCCCTGTCGGCACTGCCCCCGCGACCCACCCGCGGGGGCATGCCTATGTCATATGCCGTGGATATACGCCCCTGCTGGCCGGGGTGCGGCACCTCGGCAATATCCTCAACAGCCGATCCGGATAAGGCCCTTGGCGGTTATCGTGATACAAAGCCACGCCAACCTGCGAGGGGGGAAATCGTGGCGCTCAGGCCCGAGCCGACCGCACCGTTCCACTCGGTGCAGCACGCCCTCCGGATCCTGGAGGTCGTCGCCAAACACTCGTCCGGCGTCAGCGACATCATGATCGCCCGGGAGACCCGGCTGCCGGCCCACCAGCTCGCCGATCTGCTGCTGATGCTGCGCCGCGAGGGCTATGTGGAGCAGATCGCCGACGGCGCCTATGTCGGCGGTATCTCCCTGTCCCTGCTGGGCTCCGCCGGCCCCGGCCACGGCCCCGCCGTCCAGGACAAGCTCCAGCGCTCCCTCATCGCACTGCGCGACTCGGTGGGCGCGGCGGTCTATCTCAGCCGCTATGTGGACGGCGAAATCAAGATCACGCAGTATGCGGACGGACCGCGGACGCCCAAGGTCAACGAGTGGGTGGACTTCCGCTCCGCCGCCCATGCGATGGCGCTCGGCAAATGCCTGCTCACCCAGCTCGACCACGACAGCCGCCGCGATCACCTCTCCCGCCACAAGACGGTGCGGCTCACCTCCCGGACCACCACCAACGAACGGGTACTGTTCCGCAAGCTGGACAGCCAGCCCGCCACCGTCCCCGTCCTTGACCTGCAGGAATACGCGATCGGCACGGTCTGCGCGGCGGTTCCGGTCAGCGCCGGCCGCTCGGTGGGCTGTCTGGCCCTCTCCCTCCCCCTGACCCACGCCCACCGGCTGCGCCAAGCCGCCGACGCCCTCAACCGCGAGGCGGCCCCAATGCTGCTCTCCCTCTCCATCTGAGCCCCGCCTCCGGCTCCAGCCGCCGCCGGAGGAAGCCCCGGCCGCTCGGAGATCTCCGACTATGCCCCGGAGAGCGATGGTCAAAACCACCCTCCCGGACCAGGTAGTATTTACTTCGTCAGCACGCGCCGCTAGCTCAGTTGGTTAGAGCAGCTGACTCTTAATCAGCGGGTCCGGGGTTCGAGTCCCTGGCGGCGCACCATGGCAGTGACTGGGGCCTCTCGATCGTTCGAGAGGCCCCAGTCATGTCTGGGCGGCCATAATCTGCTGGTCAGCCCGCAACGGTCCGACCGGCATGCCTGAGCTTCCGAGCCCGTCACCGTCTGACAGCCACCCTTCACTCTCAGGAGTGATCGACCGGGCTTTGCGCCCCGGCCCCGTCCGCACCCGGGAACACTGGCTTCCTCCAGGAAAGGGGTGCAACATGACGGTTATGACCGAGCGCACGTCTCATATGCGGGTGGAAGAGTTCGAGGAGATCGCCTCTATCGCGCCCGAGACCGTCACGTTGGAGTTCATCAACGGACGGATCGAGGAGAAGTACGTGCCGGATGGGGATCACGACGAGATCGTCAGGTGGCTGCAGAAGCGCTGCATGCAGCATCGCCCCGATCTCTGGCTCTACGCGAGCGAGCGGGGGCTGAAGGTCGAGCCCTACCGCAAGGGGCGCGTGCGCCCGGACGGCGTGCTGGCGCCCGATGAGCACTTCACGGGGCACGGTGAATGGTCGGCCCCGGACGGGGTTCTGATGACCGTCGAGGTCACCTCGCACGACGGAGACACCGACCGCCGCGACCGCGTCGAGAAGCCAGCCGCCTACGCGGCCGTGGGCATTCCCGTGTACCTCCTTGTGGACCGAGATGCCTGCGCGGTCATCGTCCACACCCATCCCGACCCGAAGAGCGGCTGCTACCTCGATATCCATCGAGCGCCCTTCGGCGAGCAGGTCGTGCTTCCTGAGCCCGTGGACATTACTCTCGACACGGAGATCCTCAAGAACTACGTCCGCTGAGTCTCCGCCCGGCGCCGGGTCCTCGGTGAGCCCTGGCCACACCCACCATGCCCGAGCATTCAGCCTACGCGGCCCTTGACCTCCAGCGTGCTCAGCAGTTCCTCGGTGGCCGCGGCGATCGTTTCGACCGCCTTGTCGAAGGCGGCGGCGTTGTGCGGGGCGGGCTGGCGGAAGCCGCTGATCTTGCGGACGTACTGGAGGGCGGCAGCGCGCATGTCGTCCTGGGTGACGATCTCGGCATACGGCGGGCGGAGCGTCCTGATGGATCTGCACATACCTCCGACGGTACGCCGGGGGTCCGACAACGCCATGGCCGTCACGTCAGGCCGCGGCCGTCACGTCAGCCGCGGCCATCACTCCAGACGCAGCCCCGCCAGGGTCACGACCGGCGCGGCCTCGTCCCGTACGGCGACCGCGGCGTGGTAGCCGGGCGGTGCCTCGATGTCGGCGAAGGCCCAGCCGCTGGGGCCGGACGGCGCGGCGACGGGGGCCAGCCCCTCGGCGAGACCCACATGGTGGGCGCTGATCCCGCCCGGCAGCCCGGTGCCGATGCCCTTGAGATACGCCTCCTTACGGACCCAGCAGCCCAGGAACGCCTCCGCCCGCAGCTCCTCCGGAAGCGCGTCGATCGCCGCCCGCTCCTCCGGGTGCAACTGCCCGATCAGCCCCGCCAGCCGGGTCCCGGCGCGCTCGGGGTCCCGCTCCTCGACATCGGCGCCCACGGGCACCCCGGCGACGGCGCACAGGGCGGCGTCCCCGGAGTGGGAGAGGGAGAAGTGCAGCGAGTCCTCGCCCGCGACGGCCGGACGGCCGTGCGGCTTGTCGCAGTCCGGCATTCCACAGGTCTCCCGGACGAACTCGACCTCGCCCGGGGCGATGCCGAGATAGCCGCCGAGCAGCGTCCGCAGCCCCACATGGGAGGTCACATAGCGCTCGCGCAGCAGGTCGGTCCGCAGCCTCGCCACGCGCTCGCGCTCCCGCTCGTCCAGCACGCCCTCCGCGACGGCGGCGGCAGCGGCGGCGGACGGCGGGATCCGCAGCAGCCATACGGCCACCTCACCGGGGCCGGGACGGTCTCCGGGGCCGGGCAGGGCGCCGACCGGGGCCCATCGCCGGGGCTCTCGTGCGGGCTGAACCGGGCTGGTGAAGGACACTGTTCCGCTTCCCCCGTGCTATCGGCCGATGATGCGCTCGCTGTGGACGTACTGACGGTACAGCGGCGCGCGCGGCGCGCCGTGGGCGCCCCGCCGTCCGAACACGCCGCCACGACCCGTTCCCGCGCCCCCAACGCCCTTGTCGCGCGGCGGCGTTGCCGATCACGGACACCCGGTGACTTCGGCCACGTTCACCTCCCGGCCGACGCGGTCACCTGCCCGTCCGCACTACGATCGCGCACGTCCGGGCACGAGCGGTGATAGGGGTTTGACGACCATGGCGACGGGATTCCTGGCCAAGGCGGCCTCGGCGGTGACCCTCCCGGTGGCACCGTTGTACGGCGCCTTCCTCTCGTACATGATCTACCACCCGCCCCGCAGGCCACATCACAAGAAGCCCGCCGACCTGGGGCTGACCAGCACGGATGTCAATGTTCCGCTGAACGGTCAGCAGGGGCGCGGACTGCATGTCTGGCTCATCCCCGGCGACACCGAGCGGGTCGTGGTCCTCGGGCACGGCCTGGGGCTGAGCAAGTCCGCGAGCCTGGCGCAGGCGCGGCTGCTCAGCGAGGCCGGCTATACGGTCGCGATGTTCGACCACCGCAACCACGGTAAGAGCGTCGCGGACCGGGCGGGCTGGGGTATGAGCGACCGTCACACCGACGATGTGGTCGCCGTGGTGCGGCATATGCGGTCGATGGACGAGTACGCCATGGCGCGCATCGCGATCTACGGCTTCTCCATCTCGACCTTCCCCTCCTTCTACATGCTCAAGAGGGAGGACTGCCCGGTCGACGCGGTGATCTTCGACAGCGGTCCGGCGCTGGAGCTGGCCCCGCTGTTCCGGAACTTCGTCGCGGCCGGCGGCGTGCCCATCCCCGGCCCGCTGGGCACCGGCCCCTCCCGCGCGGTCGTGGAGACGGTCGCCTCGTCGGCGGCCGTGGCGATGCTGCGGGTGCAGTGGCCCCCGCCGCTCGGGGGCGCGTACGAGCGCACCCCGATGCTCTTTCTGACCGGTGAGCTCGACACCATGATCCCCGCGTCCGGAGTGCGGGCGCTGGCCGAGCGCTATCCGCTGGCCGAGGTGCACACCCTGCCGGACACCGAGCATCTGCAGGGGATCAAGACCCAGCCGGAGACCTACGCGGAGACCGTCCTGGGCTTCCTGGAGCGGACGCTCAAGGACTGACCTCCAGAGCTGATCTCAAACTGAACGTGACGGCGGGCTCCGCTCGGAGCCCGCCGTAAGGCTGCCATCGCGGCGGGTCAGTCCTTGAGTTCGCAGATCACGGCGCCCGCGCTGACCGAGGCGCCGACGTTCGCGTTCAGGCTCTTGACGATGCCGCCGCGGTGGGCATTGAGAGGCTGTTCCATCTTCATGGCCTCCAGGACGACGATGAGGTCGCCCTCGGCCACGGTGTCACCCTCGTTGACGGCGACCTTGACGATGGTGCCCTGCATGGGGGAGGCCAAGGCGTCGCCGGAGGCGGCGGAGCCGGACTTCTTGACCGCCTTGCGCTTCGGCTTCTTGGTCCCCGCGACCTCCCCGGGCGACACCGCCAGGCCGAGGACCGCCGGAAGCGAGATCTCCAGCCGCTTGCCGCCGACCTCGACCACGACCGTCTCCCGGGCGGTGGGCTCGTCGGCCTCGTCCATCCCGGTCGGAGCGAAGGGGGTGATGGTGTTGTTGAACTCGGTCTCGATCCAGCGGGTGTGGATCGTGAACGGCTCGCTGGTGAACGCCGGGTCCACCACCACCGCCTGGTGGAACGGGATCGCGGTGGCCATGCCCTCGACCTGGAACTCGGCCAGGGCGCGGGCGGCGCGCTGGAGGGCCTGGGTGCGGGTGGCGCCGGTGACGATCAGCTTGGCCAGCAGCGAGTCCCACGCCGGGCCGATGACACTCCCGGACTCCACACCCGCGTCCAGCCGGACACCGGGGCCGGCGGGCGGGACGAAGGAGGTCACCGTGCCCGGGGCGGGCAGGAAGTTGCGGCCCGGGTCCTCGCCGTTGATGCGGAACTCGAAGGAGTGGCCGCGCACCTGCGGGTCGTCGTAGCCGATGGCCTCGCCGTCGGCGATGCGGAACATCTCGCGGACCAGGTCGATGCCGGTGACCTCCTCGGTGACCGGGTGCTCCACCTGGAGACGGGTGTTGACCTCCAGGAAGGAGATCGTGCCGTCCATACCGACCAGGAACTCCACCGTCCCCGCCCCCACATAGCCGGCCTCCTTGAGGATGGCTTTGGAGGCGGCGTAGAGCTGGTCGTTCTGCTCCTGGGTCAGGAAGGGTGCCGGGGCCTCTTCGACCAGCTTCTGGTGGCGGCGCTGGAGGGAGCAGTCACGGGTGGAGACGACCACGACGTTGCCGTGGGTGTCGGCCAGGCACTGGGTCTCCACATGGCGGGGCTTGTCGAGGTAGCGCTCGACGAAGCACTCGCCGCGCCCGAACGCCGCGACGGCCTCGCGGACGGCGGAGTCGTAGAGTTCGGGGACGTCTTCCATGGCGCGGGCGACCTTCAGGCCGCGGCCGCCGCCGCCGAAGGCGGCCTTGATGGCGATGGGCAGGCCGTGCTGTTCGGCGAAGGCCACGACCTCGTCCGCGCCGGAGACCGGGTCGGGGGTGCCGGCGACCAGCGGGGCGCCGGCGCGCTGGGCGATGTGGCGGGCGGCGACCTTGTCGCCCAGGTCGCGGATGGCGTGCGGCGGGGGGCCGATCCAGGTCAGGCCCGCGTCGAGGACGGCCTGGGCGAATTCGGCGTTCTCGGAGAGGAATCCGTAGCCGGGGTGGACGGCGTCGGCGCCGGATTCGGCGGCCGCGGCAAGGACCTTGGCCTGGTCGAGATAACTGGCCGCCGGGGTGTCACCGCCCAGCGCATAGGCTTCATCGGCCGCGCGCACATGACATGCGTCCCGATCCGGATCGGCGTAGACGGCTACGCTCGCGATCCCGGCATCCCGGCAGGCACGGGCAACACGGACAGCGATCTCGCCACGGTTGGCGATGAGCACCTTTTGCATGCTCTCTCTTTCCTCTTCCGAAAAGTTCCGTCCCGAGAGGGACGGTCAAGGTTGCTACCCCAGGGCCCGCTCAAGGAAATCCAGCACCACGCTCGCGTAGCCTTCAGGATCGGTCTCCAGCCCGAGCAGATGCTCGGCTCCGGGCAGGACGTGCGTCTCGGCCTGGGCATAGCGCTCGGCCAGCGCGTCCACCGAGGACGGCGGCACGATCGCATCGTGCTCGCCTGACATGAACAACAGGGGGATCTTGGCGAACTTGCCCGTCGCGGGCGGGGGCCACTGGGCCCGGAGCATGGCCGGGCCCACCGCGCACAGCGTCCGCGCCACCACCGAACGGGCCGGCTCGCCCTTCAGCAGGGCGGGCAGCGGCAGCGCCTCCGCCTCCAGGAACTTGCGCAGCAGCGGCGGGACGTCGTGCCCCGGCCCGCTGTCGCACACCAGCGCGTCAAGTTCGAATCCGTCGTGCGTCAGCGCCCACATGGATGAGAAGCACGAGAACGAGAAGCCGTAGAAGGCTATCCGCGCCGTGCCGTACCCCCGCTGGTCGCGCAGATGGGACACCACGGCGGTGACATCGCTCGCGAACCGGTCGCCGAGCCCGAACAGCGCCCGGTCGTCGCTGCTGGCCCCGTGGTTGCGGTGGTCGAACAGACAGACGGTGTACCCGGCGTCGTGCAGGAACTTGGCGTGGCGCAGGCTGTGGTCCTTCGCCGTGGCCAGGCTGTGCCCGAGCACCACCACCTTCTCGGGGGACGCCGGGCACAGCCAGGTGTCCAGGTGCTTCCGCGCCGCGAAGGGCACCTTCAGCTCCGTACAGGGCAGCCCGTGGTCCCGTGGGTGCTCCCGCTGTTCCCGGCGCCGCGGATGGAAGGCCAGATACGCCAGCCTGGCCCCGTACAGCGGGGCGATCGGCAGGGCCGCGGCCGAGAGGGCGCGGGCTCCCAGGGAGGGGGAGCGCGCCGACGTCTGGCGTGGCTCGGGCATCTGCGTCCTCCAGGAGGGGGAGTGTCCGTCGGCGGTCAGGGCGTTCTCGTCTCGGTCGCGGCGGGCGGTGGACGGGCGGGCGGGACGGTCGGGACGGGCGGTCGGGGCCGGGCGACAACGTGTGAACGAGCGGGCGGGCGAAGAGTCAGCCACAGCCTCCGGCATGGCCCGGATCGGCCGACCGGGCGGCGGCGAAGTCGGTGTCCGACGGCACGGCGGCGGGCGTGTCCCGGGAGCGGGGCCCGGACCGGTCACCGGAACCCGCGCCCGGCCCGGAGCCGGAGCGGACCGCCTCGACGAAGGCCGGCAGCCGGTCCACGCCCCAGAACTTGTCATAGCCATGGGTGAAGAACGGCACGCCGAACGCCCCGGCGTCGCTGAGCGCGAGCAGGGCCCGGAGCCCCCGGCCGCCGCGCAGCTCCTCGTCATCGGCCGCTGCCGCCGCCCGATCCGCCGGAAGCCCCAGCTCACCGGCGATGGCCGCGATGGTCGTACGGTCGCAGATGTCGCGGCCCTCCTGCCAGCGCGCCCGGTGGACGCGCTCGATGTAGGCGGGGCCGAGCCCCGCGTCCAGCGCCAGGAAGTACGGCAGATGCGGCACCTCCCAGACCGGGTCCTGATCCACCGGCCAGTTGACCGCGAGGCCGCGGTCGGTCGTCAGCCGACGCACATCCTGGAGGATATAGAGATGCTTCTCCCGGGACATCGCCGTATACGGAAAGTGATGGCGTTGTTCGGCCATACGGCGCTCACCATCCGCGTCCGGCTCCCACCACGGGTGCCATTCCACCGCCTGTGCGACATCCGGATAGCGGTCCATCAGGTCACGGTAGGCGATCCAGCTGTACGGGCTGCGGAAATTGAAATAGAAGCGCGGTACTTTGCTGCGCCTGGCTGCCACGTCCGTACCCCCTCGCTCGTCCCTCTCGTGCATGACGCTCATTGAGCGGCCCTCAGCCGGCGAACACCGCTCGAACAAAGATGCCGACGGCGCCCGTCAGAGGACGATGCCGCCGTCGACCTGGAAGACCGCACCGGTCACATACTCCGCCCCGACCAGGTACGCGACCATGTCGGCGACCTCCTCCGGACGGCCGAAGCGGCGCAGCGGGATGCTCTGCTCCGCCTCCTTGCGCACCCGTTCGGAAAGCTCCGCCGTCATATCGGTCTCGACGAAGCCGGGCGCCACCACATTGGCCCGTATGCCGTACTGTCCGACCTCCTTGGCGAGCGACTTGGTGAAACCGATGATCCCCGCTTTGGAGGCCGCGTAATTGCTCTGGGTCGCATTGCCGTGGACACCGGCGACCGACGAGATGTTGATGACGCATCCGGACTTGCGTTTCATCATTCCGAACACCACGGAACGGCACAGGTGATAGGTGCCGTCCAGGTTGACCTCCAGGACGTCCCGCCACTCCTCGTCCTTCATCAGCAGCAGCGGATTGTCCCGGGTGATCCCGGCGGAGGTGACCGCGACGTCGACCGGGCCGAGCGACTCCTCGGTGAAGGCGACCAGTTCGCGCACCGCGCCCGCGTCGCGGACGTCCGCCTGCCGGCCGATCACCCGCCCGCCGCCGTGCCGCGCCGCCTCCTCCTCCAGCTCACGGGCGGCGTCGGGGCTGGAGTGATGGCAGAACGCCACGTCGAAGCCGTCCCGGGCCAGCCGCAGCACGGTGGACCGGCCTATGCCCCGGGAGCCGCCGGAGACCAGCGCGACGCGCGGCGTCGGCTCGTTGTCACCGGATGCGCGGCCCGTGTCGTCGGATATTCGGTCGGACATACGGTGAGGTCCTTCTCCCGGAGGTGGTGTCGGTCAGAGGGGGTCGGGCACAGGGGGGTCGGGCACGGGCGGCGCGGCCACCGGCGAGTCGGTTACGGGCGGGTCGGTCGCGGGCGGGCCGGTCACAGACGAGGCGGTCACGGGCGAGGCGTCCAGGTCGGAGGCCGGGCGCATGGTCATCGTCAGCCGCCCGATGGTGAGGACGGTCTCCTTCCCGACCAGGCTCTCGCCCTCGAAGACGAAGGTCTCGCCGACCTGGCGGGCCAACCGCACATGATGCTCCACCACATCGCCCGGCACCACCGGGCGGTGGAACTCGGCGTCGGTGATCCCGCCGAGCAGCATGGCCTTGCCCGTGCGTACGTCGGGGTTGGGCCGGTCCCAGGCCACCAGCACCCCGGCCACATGGCACCAGGACTCGATGAGCACCGTCCACGGATAGTGGTAGTCCTCCGCGGACGCGGTGTCCGGCATCCCCTCGTACCAGGGCTCATTGCAGGTGACCGCCTTCAGCCCGCGCGCCCGCTCGCCCGGCACCAGGTCGGTGACCCGGTCGACCAGCAGCATGGGGTAGCGGTGCGGCAGCACCCGCTTGATCTCATCGACAGTGATCATCCGGCGTCCGCTCCTCGGCCCTGGCCTCTCCACTCCCCTGCCCCGGCCTCCGCGCCCTGGGCGTCCCGGTTCTCGAAGCGCAACCTTATCTGCGCGGCAGGTCCGCGCCCGGTGGCCGCCGAGGCCCGGCAGCGCACCGCACCGTCCTTGCGCGACCAGACGTATTCGCTGGTCAGCTCGTCTCCGGGGTAGACCGGGCTGAGGAAGCGGGAGGACTCGACGGCCGCCAGGACCCAGCGCCCGCCCGGTTCGCGCTCCGGCAGCGTGGCGAGGGCGCCGCGCTGGACGTACTCCACGACACATACGCCGGGGAAGATGGCGAACCCGGGGAAGTGCCCGGCGAACACCTTCTCCGACGCGCCGACCACGGCCACGCACCGGGCGGGCCGCTCACCGGGGACGCCGGGGTCCACGACCTCCACGGTGCCGTCGACCGGTCCGCACGCGGCCGCCGTCATCTCACTTCTCCAGCTTCGAGGCGAGCAGGTCGTGCACCTTGCGGAGCGTGGTGATGTCCTTCATCTCCCGCTCCTCCAGCTTCACCGAGTACTTCTTCTCCAGGACGACCATGACCTCGAGGGCCATGAGGGAGTCCACGCCCAGCGTCTTGACGAAGTCGGCGTCGTCGGTGACGTCCTCCTCGTCCACATCGAGCACATCCGCGACGAAGGTGCGCAGTTCATCCATGTCCAGGGCGGCGGTGGCGTCGGCCATGCGGGGGTCTCCTTCCGCTCTCAAAGAGTGAGGCTCAGCGGGGTTCGGGTGTTCCGGGTGTTCCGGAGCTCTCGGGGGTTTCAGGGGTTTCAGGGGTCGTGAGCTCGGCGAGGGCGGCGGCCGACTCGACCGGGACGGTGAGCGCGCCCTTCGCGATCCGACGGATCATGCCGGTCAGTTGGCGCCCGGGGCCCAGCTCCACGAACCGGGTGCAGCCCAGTTCACCGGCGAGCGTGCGGACGCTCTCCTCCCAGCGCACCCGGCTGGTGAGCTGGCTCAGTTCGAGCTCCCGCCAGTGCTCGCCGCTCGCGTACGGGCGGGCGTCCACGTTGGCGACGACCGGGAGATGCTCGGGGGCGAACCGCACGGCGGCCAGGGCCTCGCGCACCTCGTCGGCGGCCGAGGCCATCAGCGGACTGTGGAAGGCGCCGCCGACGGCGAGCCGGATCACCTTGCCCTCGCTCTCGACGGCCAGTTCGGCGAGCCGGTCGACGGCCTCGGCGGTACCCGAGAGCACGATGGCGCCGGGTGCGTTGACATTGGCGATCCAGACCTGGCCGCCGTCCTCCTGGACCCGGGCGACCAGCGCCTCCACGGTCTCGGGGCGGAGCCGCACCACGGCGGCCATGGTGCCGGGCGACCGCTCGGCACACGCGCGCATGGCCCGGCCGCGGGCGGCGACGAGACGGGCGGTGTCGGCGAGCGGCAGGGCCCCGGCGGCGTGGAGCGCGGTGTACTCGCCCAGGCTGTGCCCGGCGCAGGCCACCACCCCGTCCAGCAGCCCGGCGGCCTCCGCCTCGCGGTGGGCGAGCACCTCGGTGGTGAAGACGGCGATCTGGGCGAGATCGGTGCGGCGCAGCGTCTCGTCGTCGGCCTTCAGCAGGAGTTCCTCGACGTCGATACCGGTGTACTCCGATACCTCGGCCACCAGCGCCCAGGAGGCGGTCTCCCGCCACGCCTGGCCCATGCCCGCCTTCTGGGCGCCCTGCCCGGGGAAGACGAGCGCCGTACGGGGCGCCGCTCCGTCGGGGGCGCCGCGCGTCGTCTCTCGGTCCGTCATCTCAACCAGCTCCTTCAGCTCAGGGGGCGGCCGGCCCGTCACCGGATCCGCAGCAGGGCCGCGCCGACCACGCCGTCCCGGTCCACGGTGGTGACCAGGGCGGTATCGCCATTTTTCAGAGGCTCGGTTCGCCTCCGGGGCGCTTCAGTCGCTGTCGACGGTCGACCGTGCTCGGCCCCTTCGTTCCTCAGGGGCCTGCGCGCGCTCTCCCTTTCGACAGCGACGCGCCCCTTCGGCTCACTCGCCGAGGAGGCACCCGAGGGGTCATGCTCGGCGAGCGCCAGGACGGCGGCGATCTGGAAGGCCGCGGCGGCGGCGCAGGTGTCCCCGACGGTGTCGGCGGCCGTGATCCGCGGCGGCTCCGCACCCCCGAGGGCGTCGGCGAGGGCGGCGCGTTCGGCCGCCCCCTCGGCGCCGGGGGCGCTGGAGTCGGCGACGGCGCTCAGCTCGCCGGGGGTCACGCCGGTGCGGTCCAGCAGCCGGCCGATCGCCTCGGCGAGCACCGTACGGGCCTGCTGCGCGTCCGCCGCGCAGCCGAACTCCAGGCCGAGGACCTCGGCGAGCCCCTTACGGCCGTGTTCGCGCGCCGAGGCGTCGGGCTCCAGCAGCCACACGGCCGCGCCCTCCCCGAGGACGGCGGCGCTGTCGGCACTCTCCTCATCCGCCCGCGCGTGCCACTCCAGCCAGGCGCGGGCCGAGGAGAACTCCTCGACCGCCCCGCACAGCACGGCCTGGGCGCGTCCGGCGCGCTGCAATCGCAGCGCGTACCGGAGGGCGAGCAGTCCGGTGGCGCGGCCGCCCGCGATGGTGGTGTTGGGGCCCCTGAGCCCGTGCCAGATGGCGGACTGACCGGCGGCGCAGTTCATCACGGTGTTGGGGAACCGGGCCGGGTCCACGTAGAAGGGCTTCTTCCCCACCAGCGAGTCCCGGGTGAAGTCCATGATGCTCTGGGCGGAGCCGGTGCTGGTGCCGAGTGCCAGGCCGGTCTCCTCGCCCACCCCCGGCAGCCGCTCGGCCTCGTCGTGTTCCCGCTCCCCGGTCAGCAGATGGCGGATCGCGGTGACGGCCAGTCCGGTGGCCCGGTCCATGGAGCGGGTGCCCTTACGGCCGAGGATCTGCCGGATGTGGAAGTCGGGCACGAGGCTCGCCTCGCGGAACGGCACCGACCACTCCTCGGGGTCCAGCGGACGGCCGGCCGTGCGGCCGGACCGCAGGGCCGCGGTGAAGTCGGCCCCGCGCAGTCCCAGGGGCGATACGGCGGTCCAGGCCGAGATGACCGGGACTGCCCCGCCGGGGGCGTTGACCATGGGTTCGGGTACTCCTTCGGTAGAGGCCCGGGGGCCGTGGGAGGGGCGGGTCACAGGAACCACACCTGTTCGTAGGAGGGCCAGCGCGCCGCGAGGTCGTCGCCCTCGATGACGCGTACGCCGGGCAGCAGCCGCTCGGCGGCGGTGCGGCCGAGCGCGGCCAGGCCGTCCTCCTCGACCAGCACGGTCACCCCGGCGGCCAGCAGCTTCGCCACGGAGGCCGGTGGGTGGGGCAGGGTGTCCAGGGTGTGGTCGCCCAGGCGCAGCGTGGGCCGCGGGCCCGTGTCGAGGGCGTAGCCGACGGCGGGGCCGCGCAGCGCCACATCGCAGCCGCCGCTCTGCCGGTGCAGATCGGGCACGCAGTACAGCACGTCGGCGTACTGGGTCTCGATCGAGCCCCGGTACGCCTTCTCCACGATCACCAGCCAGCGCGCCTGGTCGCCCATGGCTCAGCACACCCCCATGAGCAGGCTCTTGTCCGCCGCGTTCACATGCTCGGCGAAGACGAAGGGGGCCCGCGTGCGCACCTGCGGAATCTGCTCTGCGGCGCCCCGCTCCTCGGCGCAGAAGCGGCACACGTACCAGTACAGCCGGTCGGGGTGATCCTCGATCAGCTCGCGGACGACGCGGGCGGTGGACGGATGCTCGCGCCCCAGGTCGGTGTAGTCGCGCGGTTTGGTGTCGCCGAGGGCCGCGCCGGTCAGCCGGGTGGCGTCGCCGCAGGTCCAGATCTGCACCCTGGCCCCCCGGGCGAGCAGCGCGGACGCCAGCCGCAGCGCCGAGGTGACCAGGTCGGTCTGATGGGGCGCGCCGAAGAGATTGAGCAGCACATCGGTACGGGGGACGGGCCTGGGCATCAGTGCCACACCGCCCTGACCCGCGGTTCCAGCAGCTTGGCGGCCACGTCGTCCATCTCCACCAGCCGCGCCCGGGGCGTCAGATCGGCGGCGGGCAGGGCGCGCTGGGCGGCGGAGAAGGAGTCCACCCACAGCTCGCCGCCGTCGCCGAGAAACGTCTCGATGCCCGGCGCGGTGCCGGGGACGGCGGCCGTCACGCCGTTCTCGACGAGGAACAGCACCACCTGGTGGCCGTCCCTGGCCAGCCGCGCGGCGTCGCCGAGGAACCGCTCGCAGGCGGGTCCGGTCTGCGGTCCGCCCGTCTCGATCAGCAGATGGGCCGTCATGTCAACAGCTCACCTCCGTCCACGCCGATCACATTGCCGGTGATCCAGGAGGAGTCGGTGCGCGAGAGCAGCGAGACGGCTTCGGCGACGTCCTCGGGCCGGGTCAGCCGCCGGTGCGGATTGAGGTCCCGGGCGTGGGCGGCGAGCCGGTCGCTGCCGGGGATGCGCTCCATGGACGGGGTCGGGGTCACCCCGGCGCGCAGCGCGTTGACGGCGATACCGGAGGGGGCGAGCTCCAGGGCGAGCTGGCGTACATGGGACTCCAGGGCGGCCTTGGCCGCGGAGACGGCGCCGTAGTAGGGCATCACCCGGGTGCCCCCGGCGCTGGTCATCGCGTACACCTTGGCGCCCTCGCGCAGCAGCCCCGCGGTGAACAGGTCCTGGGTCCAGTAGACGAGGGAGTGCGCCATCACGTCGAGCGTCATGTTCATCTGGCGGGCGGTCAGGCCGTCCTCGCCCTCCGCGCCGACGTACGGCAGCAGGGTGCCGAAGGCCAGGGAGTGCACCACGATCCGGATGCCCGTGCCGCCGGTCAGCTCCTCGAACCGGGGCAGCAGCTCCTCGCGGGTGCGGGCGGAGGCCGCGTTGGCGTTGAAGAAGTGGGCCTCGACGCCGTGGCCGCGCATCTCCTCCCGGGCGACGGCGGCCTTCTCCTGGCCGTCGGTGGTGTCGAAGTGGACGCCCAGGATGTGGACGCCCTCGCGGGCCAGTTCATGGGCGATGGCCAGGCCCATACCGCTGGAGGCGCCCAGGACCAGGCACCAGGAACCTTCGAGTCGGGTGATCATCGGCCGCTCGCCCTCCGTCGTCCGCTCATCGGCTGCTCGCTTCCGCGCTGCTCGCTTCCGCCCCTGCGGCCCCGCCCGGGGTGGCACCGCCCGGGGTGACCAGGCAGACCGCGGCGTTCCCCTCGGCCGCCGCGGTGACGACGGCGTGGGCGTGGCCCGCCGGTGCGCCGAGGGCGGCGGCCACGCGCGCCACCGGCTCCAGGGCGCCCGCGCCCGCCAGGACCCGCTCGGGCTTCCCGGCCGCTGTCCGCCCGCCCGGCGCCAGCTCGTCCAGCACCTTCTCCTCCAGCGCCACCGCCACGGCCTCGCCGACCGGGGAGCCGTCCAGGACGGCGGTGACGGCCAGGGGTTGGTCCGGCCGGTGGCCGAGGGCGTCCAGCGCGTCCCGCAGCAGCGCCGCGGCCCGCTCGGCCCCCTCGGCGGAGGCGGCCACCCGCGGCGGCAGGAAGAACGAGCGGACGCCCACCCGGCCCAGCGCCGCCACCCCCCGGCTCCGGGCGGCCGTCTCGGGCTCCAGCACCAGCGCGACGGCTCCGGCCTCCGAGGTCTCCGCCCCCGGTTCGCTCTCGGGCAGCGCCTCCTCGGTGGCCCCGGCCAGCAGCCACCGGGCCCGCCCCGTGGCGATGGCGCGCTGGCCGTTCTGGAGCGCTTCGAGGCCCGCGACCCGGGGGCTGGTGAACGTGAGGTTGAAGCCCTTCAGGTCGTGTTCGGTGGCCAGTCGGCTGCCGAAGAGGTTGATGGAGAAGTAGGGCGCGGTGACCGGGGACAGATCCCCGGCCCCGGTGACGGTGACCGTACGGTCCATCGTGTGGTGCAGGGCGACGGCCGCGCTGTTGGTGCCCACCGCGGCGCCCCGCTCCTCGGGCCCGACCGCCTCCATGGCGTCCGGGCCCGCCTGTGCCAGCGCGCCCTTGGCCGCGGCGAGGAAGTACTGGGAGGCGGCGGGCAGGTACTTGTAGCCGTGCCGGCCGAGCGCCGTACGGAAGTCGAAGCCGTCCGCGCCCACGGTGCCGATGCCCGTCACCACCAGGCCGACGGCCGGTTCGCTGCGCGCTGCCTCCTCGTTCGCTTCTCCGCCCACGCGGCGCAGAGGCGCGGCTTTCGTCGCCATCTGCGGCCCGGCGGCCGCACGTGCGTCGCTCACGCGGCGGCCTCCCCGAAGACGAGCGAGATGTTGTTGCCCCCGAAGGCATAGGCGTTGACCAGCCCGTACGCCCCGGTCATGGGCGTGGAGCCGTACGCCAGCGGCACCGCGCACTCGGGATCGGGCGTGCCGACCGGCACATTCGGCGGCAGCGTCTTGTGGTGCAGCACCAGACTGGCGGCCAGCGCGGCGAACGCGCCCGCAGCGCCGCCGGTGTGCCCGATGAGCGCCTTGACGCTGTAGAGCGGCGTCCGGGGGGTCAGCGCGTCCAGCACCCGGCTCTCCACGACATCGTTGAGCGCGGTGCCGGTGCCGTGCGGGATCACGAACCCCAGCCCGCCGGAGCCGGACCCGGCTCCGGGCCCGACCCCTGCCCCGGCCCCCGCCTCGCCCAGCGCCACGCGCATCGCGCGCTCGATCTGCTCGCCGGAGGGCTCGGGGGCGGTCGCGTGGTGGGCGTCGCAGCTCCAACCGGCGCCCGCCAGACGGCCGTAGACGGTGCGCGCGCCGCGCGCGCGGGCGTGCGAGGCGGACTCCAGGACGAGCACCGCGGCACCCTCGCCGAAGACGGTGCCGCGCCGCTCGGCGGCGAACGGACGGCAGCGCTCGGGGTCGATGGCGCCCAGCCGGTTGAAGCAGGCGAGGGCGACCCGGGAGTACGCCTCGGCGCCGCCCGCGATGACCACGTCGGCCTCGTCGGAGCGGATCAGATCGGCGGCCATCGAGAGCGCGTAGCCGCTGGCGGCGCACGCGTTGCTGACACAGGTGTTGACGCCCTGCGCGCCGAACCACCCGCCGACCACCGAGGCCAGCGGGAAGGCGGGCGCCCAGCGGGCGGACGCGGGGGCCTCGCCGGTCCACCAGCCCTCGTGCAGATCCGTGTCGCCCATACCGGTGCTGAGGGCGACGGCCACCCGGCGCGGATCGAGCCCGGCGTCCGTGGTGCCCGAGGCGCCCGGCCCCGGCAGCGCGGCCAGCCCCGCGTCCGCGACCGCCTCGCGCGCCGCCGCGAGCGCGAACTGGGAGCCGCGTCCCAGCGGCAGCCCGTCCTGCTCCTCAGGACCGTCCGGAAGGTCGGCCTCCGGCACCAGGTACATCAGCGGATGGTCCATATGCGCGAGCGGATCGGGGACCCGCACCGGCGCGGTCTCCGCCGCGTGCATCCCCCGCCAGAAGGCGCCTGTGCCCGCGCCCAGCGGGGACAGCGCGCCGAGTCCGGTGACCAGTACGTCGTCCATCAGGTGCCGCTCTGCATTCCGGCCAGCGCGTCCAGCACCCGCTGGTCGAAGGGGACCAGCCGCCAGTCACTGCGGTTCTCGATCACCGCGTAGCCGTGGGTGATCCGGCCGGTGGCGGTGAGGGTGAGCGTGCCGTCGCGGACGACGAAGCAGTCCATCCGGGCGGTGTAGGTGAGGTCCTTGAAGATCTCCTCGACCGTGTAGACGGTATAGAGATCCTCCTCCATGACCGCCTCGTCGACGACGCGTACCGAGGACTGGGGGACGACCGGTATCCACCTGCGGTCGTCCAGCAGGGTCTTGATGGAGATGCCGCGGTCCAGGACGAAGCGGTCCTTGGCCTCCTCCATCAGCCGCAGATAGCCGGACATCTGCAGCCGCTCGGTGAAGTGGCAGTACGGATAGGGGATGTTCCACTTCCAGGCGTAGGCGTTGCGGCCCTCGGTCAGCGAGGCCAGGACGGCGTCCTCGTCGCCGTCCGGCAGCGACACCCGGATCCGCGCGAGCTCGCCGGTGGGCCCCTCGGCCCCCAGCCGGTCCACCACGAACGGCGCGAATTCGGCGGGGGGTTCGGCGGGCTCCGGCAGATAGGCGTCGGCGCGCAGTGAGACCCGCACCTTGGCGGCGACGGCCTTGAGGACCGAGCCGTCGCGCTCCACGCGGAGGGTCACCCGGAAGCCGAGGGTGCGGTCGTCGTCGGCGGTGTCGGGCGTCACCTCGGCCTCGGCTACGTCGTCCATGTGGAAGGCGTGCAGGATGCGGGTCTCCAGGGCGACGATGTCCAGCCCGAGACCGTGCTCCTCGTACAGCCGCCGGGCGGGCGCCCCGGAGTCCGCGAAGTGCACCAGGACGGCTTCCTCGACGAGGTAGTTGACGTGTTTGAAGCCGATCCAGGTGCAGATGTTCGAGCCCTCGTAGCGCGGGCGCAGCCGGACGGTGGTGGCGTCCGTCAGCAGGGCTTTGGTCGACATCGGCGGGGCGGCGGCGGTCATCGGGAACACTCCATGGCTGAAAGGGGGGCTCGTGGGGGGTGCGGGTGGCACCGGTCGGGCGTGGGGCGCAGCAGCAGTCCGGCCACGGCGTCCGCGGTGTCGTCACCGCTGGTGATCAGCGCCTGGCGGGACGCGGGCACGGGCACCGGGCCCGGCGCGGCCCCGGGACCGGCGGCGATGCCGCTCCCGGCTCCCGTTTCCGGCCCGGCATCCGGCCCGGCGGCCTGCGGCCCGGCGCCGGTCTCGGCGTCCGTCCCGGCCTCGGCGCGGGCCAGCCAGCCGATGGCCGCCGCGCACTGCAGCACCCCGAGGGCCCCGGAGGCCCGGCCCACCGCGCTGGTGACGTCGTAGCGCGGCACTGACTGCGGAACCGGTACGGCCCCGGCGGGCCCCTCGGCCCCGGCACGGGCCCCGGCGGGCCCCTCTGCGTAACGCTCAGGGGTGAACCAGACGCCGGGCGCGGCGCCGCCCGGCAGCAGGGCCTCCACACAGCCGCTGAGCCCGGCCCGCCGTTCGTACGGGCCGAGGGTGGCGGCGGCTCGCGCTCCCCGCGCCTCGGCCCAGTGGGCGCCCTCGACGACGATGGCGGCCGCGCCGTCCAGCAGTTCAGCGGCGGGCCGGCCGAGCAGATCCTCCACGACGGCGTTGTGCGTCTCCACGCCGATCACCACCGCGCGCCGGACCCGGCCCGCCGCGACCAGTGCGGCGCCCCAGTGGACGGCGTCCAGGCCGGATGTCGCCCCGTTGCACAGCATCAGGTTGGGGCCGCGCAGTCCGTGGCGGATGGCGACCCAGGAGGCGATCACATTGCTGGAGGCGTTCGGCAGGCTCATGGGGCTGAGGTCCACGGCCGAACGCTCGGCGATGGCGGCGGCGGTGAGGCAGGCGGTGTCGAGGTTGCCCAGATTGGAGCTGGCGACCACGCCGACGGTGTCGCCCGGCACCATCACCTCCTCGCCGTCGGAGGGGATCAGGCGGGCGCTCCGCAGCGCGTCGAGCGCGGCGCACAGCGCCAGCCGGGTGGCCCGGTCCTTGTAGCGGTGGCCCCGGCGGCCGATCCGGGCGGCGGTGTCGAACGGTTCGGCGGCGGGCCCGGTGACGGGGCAGGCGGTGCCGCGCAGCAGCGCGTCGGGGGTGTCGGCACCCGGGAGGGCCAGGCCCACGCCGGTGACGACGACTTCGCCGGGGCCCTGCGTCATCGGCCGGCCCTCTCCACGATGGCCACCGCGTTGACACCGCCGAAGCCGAACGCGTCGATCTGCGCGACCCGCAGATCCCCGCCGTCCCGCGCCTCCTCCCGGACGAACCGGAACGCCGCGGCCTCGGGCAGCGGTTCGGCCAGGCCCAGGGTGGGCGGCACCCGGCCCGACGCCAGGGACTCCAGCGCGACGATCAGGCTGAGCAGACCGGAGCCGCCCGAGGTGTGGCCGGTCATGGACTTGATGGCGGTCATCAGGGGCCCGCGCACCTCATGGCCGAAGACCTCGGCGATGGCGGCGGCCTCGGCGGCGTCGTTCAGTTGGGTGCCGGTGCCATGCAGCAGCACGAGATCGATGTCGCCCGGTGTGACGCCCGCCCGCCACTGCGCCTCGTGCACCGCCCGCGCGATGCCGCGGGGGTCCGGGGCGGTCACATGGCGCGCGTCGCAGTTCATGCTGACGGCGCGCACCCGGCCGAGCGCGCCGGTTCCCGCGCCGGGCTCCTCCCGACGCAGCACCACGGCCGCCGCGCCGTCGCCCATCAGCACCCCGCGGCGGTTCCGGTCGAACGGCCGGACGCGGTCGGGAGGTTCGCTGTTGACCCGGTCCAGCAGCCCGTACATCGACTCGGTGAGGGTGTCCACACCGGCCACCACCACGGTGTCCTCGGCCCCCGTGGTCAGCAGGTCGGCGGCGAGTGCCAGTGCGTAGAGGGAGGCCGAGCAGGCCCCGGAGAAGGTGTGGGTACGGACCGCGCTGAAACGTGTCCGCAGCGCGGTGCCGAAGTGCAGCCGGTCGATGTCGAAGGGCGTGCCGTCGCGCCAGGCGAGTTCGGCGGAGCGCAGTTCCCGCAGCCCGGTGCCGACGAGGACGGGCACCTCGCTCAGGTCCTCGCCGAGCCCGGCCTGGGCCGCGGCCTCGCCGACCGCGCGCAGCAGCCAGTCGGTGGCGCGGCCCGGGAGGTCGGCGCCGGGCGCGGGGCGGTCGTCGATCTCGTAGGCGTGGCGGGTCCGGTACCGCTCCGGGTCGAAGCCGCGCAGTTCGCCGAGTCCGCTGATGCCGGCGCACAGAGCCTGGAAGACCTCGTCGACGCCCTCGCCCACGCTCGCCACGGCCCCGGCGCCGGTCACCAGCTGACTCATGACCAGTCCGCTCGGCTCTTGCCGAAGATGACGACGGCGTTGTTGCCGCCGAAGGCCAGACCGTTGTTCTGGACCACCTTCAGGTCGGCGTCCACGGCCTGGTTGGGCACACAGTCCAGACCGCATTCCGGGTCGGTCTCTTGGTGGTTGATGGTCGGCGGGATGAAGCCCTCGGTGAGCGCGAGGGCGCAGGCGATCGAGGCCAGCGCCCCGGCGGCGCCCATGGAATGGCCGATCATCGACTTGATGGAGACCGTGCGCGGCGGGGCGGCGTCCCCGAACACCTGGCGGATGGCGCGGGCCTCGGTGATGTCGTTGGCCTTGGTGCCGGTGCCGTGCGCGGAGATGAAGTCGACCTCTTCCGGCTTGACGTGGGCGTTGTCCAGGGCCAGCCGCATACAGCGGGCCACGCTGTCCTGGTTGGGGGCCACGGGGTGGTCCGCGTCGCAGTTGAGTCCGTAGCCGAGGACCTCGGCGTAGATACGGGCGCCCCGGGCCAGCGCCGACTCCAGGCTCTCCAGCACCAGGATGCCCGCCCCCTCGCCGGTGAGAATGCCCTTGCGGTCCTTGTCGAAGGGCTGGCAGCGCTCGGGGGCGATGGTGCCCAGGCGGTAGAAGCCGGTGAAGGTCTTACGGCACAGGGCGTCGGCCCCACCGCACAGCGCGAGGTCCACGTCCCCGCCGCGGATGGCGTCGAAGCCGTAGCCGATCGCGTAGTTCCCGGCGGCGCACGCGGTGGGGAGGGTGACCGCCTCGGCCCGGGTGAGGCCGAACTCCTGGGCGATCGCGCTCGAAAGCCGTCCGGCGGGCACCCGCCGGGCGACCGTGGGATCCATCCGCTCGGGCCCCAGGTCCACTTCCTCCTCGACCAAATGATCCAGGTCCCTGGACTCGCCGTCGGTCGTGCCGACGGAGATCAGACAGGGGATGTCGCGCAGCGCGCTCTCCGACTCGGCGAATCCGGCGTCGGCCACCGCCATACGGGCCGCCGCGACCGAGAACCGGCTCGCCCGGCCCAGGGTCCGGACATCGAGATTCCGAATCCACCGGTCCGGCTCGAAATCCTTGACCTCACACGCCGTAGAGCGGTCGAAGCCCTCCGTGTCGAATGCGGTGATGGGGCCCGCCGCGCTCTTCCCGGCGCGCAGTCCGGCGAGGAATTCCGCCGCGCCGATGCCGATTCCGGACACCGCACCGAGGCCGGTGACGACGACCCTGCGACCCGGCTCACCACGCATTTCGCCCTGCCTTCCGAGAGACCGCCAAGTTCCGGCGGTCACCAGCCCGCCGCGTCGGAGACAACCTCGTAGACGCTTTGAAGGTTCACCATCCGGCTGAGTTCGGACTGCTCTATGACGATATTGAAGGTCTTCTCCAAAGCCGCGAGTATTTCAATGGCACGCAGTGAATCCGCGTCATGCTCTTCTTTGAAGAGACTGGTCTCAGAGACCTCGTCGGGGTCGATCTCAAGAATATCGGTGACGATTTCCTTGATGGTTTCACGACGCTCTTCGACGATGGCGGTCATTACCGCGCACCTCCATTTTCGGGCATGGGCAAAGCGACGAAGCTTCCGCTGACGCTAGGCGCCGGTCCGGGAGGGGACAACCCCAGAGTCCACTAGCTGTCACATGCCGGGTGAACACCAGCGTTCGACTGGTCCGGGTGTCATAAAGCTGCAGACGGCAGCCGGTTACCGCGCGGTCAGAACGTGGAATCTGCAGGAAGCTGCCAGGTCGTCAGCGGACAGAAGCGTGCCAATAACGCTCAAACCAGCAACAACCCGGCTGCTGCCCGCAGGTGCGGCCCGCCCCTAGTCGGGGTCGGACTCCATCAGCCCGGCGCGCACGGCGCGCACTCCGGCCTGGAACCGCGATTCGACCTGCAGGTCCCGCATGATGTCAGCCACATAGCGACGGTAGGTACGCACCGAAAGGCCGAGTTTGCGGGCCGCCGCGTCGTCCTTGTAGCCCTCCGCCATCAGCTTCAGCACCTCGCGCAGCACCCGGCCGCGCGCGCCGCCCTCGAACGACAGGGGCCGCATCGGGCGCTGGGCCGTGTCCCACATGCCGCACAGCAGTTGATGCAGCATATCGGCCACGGTCGAGTTCTGGATCATCGAGGCGCGGGAGCCGCCGGGCTCGCCCGGCGAGGCGTCGGGCGCGATGACCGCCGCGCCGTCCACGACCACCAGCTCCTGCCGCACCCCCTCACAGACGCGGACCTCCAGCCGCGCCACGGTCCCCACCGAGCGCTGCCACGCCGCACCCCGGATGACGCCCGGCGGGCAGAGCATCCGGGTCCTGACCCCCTTGCCCGCCAGTTGGGCGAGCGTCTGTCCGACCAGCCGGGCGTGGTCCTCGCCCGTCACCTCGGGCAGGCTCCAGATCACATCCCGCTCGGCGCGCAGCACCAGCCGCGCCACCCACCCGGCCACGGCCTCCCCGGCCACCGGCAGTTCGGCGGACGCCGAGGCCAGCGCGGAGCGGCGGTGGTGGTGCACTGCGGACTCCAGCAGGCGTAACGCCTGGCCCAGAGTCTCCTCCAGGTTGTCCGACCCCATGTCCGGCTCCGTTCGAACCGCTCTCGCCGCGCCCACCTCCGCGTCAAATCCGTCAATAGGCACTCGCCCATTTGGTTGAATTCCGAAATGGCTCAAAGGACACCCCCGTTCCCTTTCCGGGAACAGTAACGAGCCCCCTGGCACACGGCAAGGAAGATCGTTCCTTATGGGACACTTCCCGCCGGGAAATACCCTCGCGTTCCGGCCACGACACCTCCCCGTGCCGGCAAGGGGCTGCGCCCCCGCTCGGCGGATTGGTAACTTCCTCTAGAGCCAGCACGCCATCCCTTGCCATACGACGCGGACCCCCCACACCTCACCCTCGGGTCCCGAAAGGCGCCGCCCCCATGGCTGCACAGAACACCGCGACCACCGATGCCGCGCAGACCGGTTCCGCGCACTCCCCCACCGGCCGCCAATGGCTCGCGCTCTCGGTGCTCGTCCTGTCCCAACTCGCGGTGTGGCTGGACAACACCGTGCTCAATGTGGCCCTGAAGACCCTCGCCGATCCCGACGAAGGGCTCGGGGCGAGCCCCAATCAGCTCCAGTGGAGCATCAGCTCGTACACCCTGGTCTTCGCGGTGCTGCTGTTCACCGGCGGGGTGCTCGCCGACCGCTACGGCCACCGCCGCTTACTGCTGACCGGCATGGTGCTCTTCGGCGCGGCCTCCGCCTGGGCCGCCTACTCCGGCTCGGCCACCGAACTCATCGTGGCCCGCGGCGCGATGGGCATCGGCAGCGCCCTGATCATGCCCGCGACCCTCGCCCTGATCGCCCAGGTCTTCGACGAGCGGCACCGGGCCACCGCCATCGCCATCTGGTCGGGTTCCAGTGGAATCGCGATCGCGACCGGGCCGATGCTCAGCGGAGCGCTGCTCGACCACTTCTGGTGGGGGTCGGTCTTCCTGGTCAATGTGCCGATCGTGGTGCTGTGCGTGGCCGGTTCATTCGTCTTCCTGCCCGGTGTGGTCACCCGGGTGCGGCAGAAGTTCGACCCGCTGGGCGTGGTGCTCTCCACCGCCGGGCTCTTCGCCATCGTCTGGGGCGTCATCGAGGGCGGCCACCGCAACGACTGGACCGATCCGGCCATCGTCGCCTCGCTGGCCGGGGGCGTGCTGCTGGTCGCGGTCTTCGTCCTCGTCGAACTGCGCGTCGCCAACCCCAGCTTCGACGTCCGGCTCTTCCGCGACATCCGCTTCACCGGCGCCAGCGTCGCCGTCATGCTCACGTTCTTCGGGCTCAACGGCTCGATGTACTACACCAGCTTCTATCTGCAGGGCGTCCAGGGACAGACGCCGCTGGAGTGCGGGCTGTCCATCGCCCCGGTCGCCCTCGGCGTGCTGCTGGGCGCCCCGCTCTCGGCCAAGCTGGTACGGAACCACGGGGTGCGCCCGGTCGTCACCGCGGCCATGCTGATCGCCACCACCGGCTTCGTCGCCTATGTCTTCCTGGACGAGAGCAGCGGACTGCCGCTGTTCTGGGTCTTCCTCATCCTCCAGGGCCTGGGCATGGGCGCCGCCGTCGCGCCCACCACCGAGGCGATCATGGCCATCCTCCCCGCCGACCGGACCGGCGCGGGCTCCGCCGTCAACAACTCGCTGCGGCAGATCGGCGGGGTCCTCGGAGTGGCGGTCCTCGGCTCCGTCCTGGTCAGCGTCTACCGCGACCGGGTCACGCCCCGGCTGAGCGGGCTGCCCGCCGGTGACGCAGCCGCCGCCGGGGAGTCGCCCGAGGCCACCCGGCTGCTCGGCGCGAAGATGCGGCTGCCCCGGCTGTCGGACATCGCCGACGAGGGGTTCGTCCACGCCATGCATGTGGCCTCCGTCGTCGGCGCGGCAGCCGCCGCGGCCGGAGCAGTGATCATCTGGTGGGCGTTCCGCAGGACGTCTTCCGGTGCGCGATCCAGCATGTGATCGTTCTTCCTTGCCACCCCTGTCGCCCCGACATAGCCTCCCGGCACAACATCCTTAATCCGGAAGGCAGTTCACATGCGTACAGCTGTCATCACGGCGGCAGGCCAGGTGGAGACCAGAGAGATACCTGTCCCCGACATCGGTGACTCCGAGGTGCTGGTACGCATCGCGGCCTGCGGTATCTGCACCATGGAGGCCAATCTCTACGCGGGGCGGATGACGGTCTACCCGGCCGCCGCCGGACATGAGATCTCCGGCTGGGTCGAGCGGATCGGCGCCAAGGCCGCCGCACTGGAGGACATGCCCGCCGTCGGCTCCCTCGTCGCCCTCGACGGACTGCCGCGCTGCGGGGCCTGCCGAAGCTGCCGGCGCGGCCAGACCGCCATCTGTGTCGCGCTCCAGGGGCACAAGCGGGAGGACGGCGCGATCACCATGGGCGCGGGGCTCGCCGAATACATCGCCCTGCCCGCCTCACGGGTGTGGTCGGTCGGCGACACCGACCCCGCCGTCGCCGCCATGGGCGAACCGCTGGCCTGCGTGGTCCACTCGCTGCGCCGCGGCGGCTTCCGCGCCGGGGACCGGGTCACCGTCATCGGCGCCGGCTACATGGGCCGTCTCCACCTCGCCGTCGCCGCGCAGCTGCAGGCCCGCGGCGTCGCGGTGGTCGAACGGGACGAGCAGCGGCTGGCCGCCATCGCGGCGGCGGGCGCCGACGCGGCCGTCACCCCCGAGGACATCGGCGGGCTGCCCCCGGCGGACGTGGTCGTCGTGACCATCGCGTCCAAGGAGGCCATCGCCGCCGCCCTCGCCGCGGTCGCCGACGGCGGCACCATCGTCCTCTACGGCGGCGGCCCCGGCGGCCCGCCCGCCGAGCTGCCCGGCTACGAGGTGCACCGGCGCCAGTTGACCGTCACCGGCTCCTTCAGCCATGAGCCGGACGACTGGCGCGCCGCCGCCGAACTGCTGCGCGGCGGCCGGCTGTCCGCACGGCTGGAGACGCTGGTCACGGCGCGCTACCCGCTGGACGAGGTCGAGAAGGCGCTCAAGCAGGCCGCCGAAACCCCCGTCTACCGCGTAATCGTCACGCCGTAACAGCTCCGCTTCGGCCGCATCGCCGACAGAGCCACCAACAGGGTCGCCCACAGAGCCGCCCACAGAGTCCCCCACAGAAAGGATTCACCTCCGTGTCCCTGCGCGTAGGCGTGCAACTCCACCCCCAGCACACCGGAATCGCCGAGCTGCGCACCGCGTGGCGCGAGGCCGACGCCCTCGGGGTCGACTCGCTGTGGACCTGGGACCACTTCCTGCCGCACACCGGCGATCCCGCCGGGCGCCACTACGAATGCTGGTCGCTGCTGTCCGCGATGGCGGTCGAGACCCAGCGGGCCACCATCGGGCCGCTGGTGAGCTGCACCGCGTTCCGCAATCCGGATCTGCTGGCGGACATGGCCCGCACGGTCGACCAGCTCAGCGGCGGGCGGCTGGTGCTCGGGCTGGGCGCGGGCTGGTTCGAGGCCGAGCACACCGAGTACGGGCTGCCCTTCCCCGGACCGGCCGGGCGCATGGACGCCTTCGCCGCGTCCGTCACCGCCGTCAAGGAACGGCTGGCCAAGCTCAACCCCGGCCCCGCGGGGCCGCTTCCGCTGCTGATAGGCGGCGCCGGGCGGCGGCGCACCCTGGAGCTGGTGGCCCGCGAGGCCGACTGGTGGAACTGGTACGGCTGGGCCTCCGAGGACCCGGTCGCCGACTTCCGCGAGCTCAGCGGCGTCCTCGACCAGTGGTGCGAGCGGGTCGGCCGGGACCCGGGCCAGGTCGCCCGCACGGTGATGGTCAACCCGGACCAGTTGCCGCTGGTCGAGGGGTTCGCCGAGGCCGGGGCGGTCCATGTGGTGCTCTCCCTCCCGGCCCCGTACGACCTGCGGAAGGCCGAGGAGCTGCTCAAGGTGCGCGCCGCGCTCACCTCGTGACGGCCCTCCGCGCGACGGCGCCCCGCACGCCCCTGGGGCGCCGCTTCGGCCTGCTCATGGGCGCGCTGCTGCTCTCCAGCCTGGGGAACGGGCTGTGCTTCCCGTTCACCTCGATCTACATCAGCCAGTTGCTGGGGCTCGGCGGCCGGGCGGCGGGCGGCTACTTCATCGCGATGGCCGCGGCCAGTTTTGCCGCCGCCCTGGCCGGCGGGCCGCTGGCCGACCGGGGCGGCCCGCACCGGGTGGGCGCGCTGGGCACCGCGGCGCTCGCGGCCGGATACGCCCTGCTGGCGCCCGCCGGCTCGGTGCCGCTGGTGCTCGTCTCGGGGGTGTGCGTCGGGGTCGGCTTCGGGCTCTTCTACGCCTCGATCGTGGGCGTCGTGGACACGGCCGTCCCCGAGAGCGGCCGCCGCGCGGCCTTCGCCATCCGGCACATCGTCAACAACGCGGGGGTCGGGCTGGGTTCGGTCGCGGCGGGGCTCGCGCTGCACGGCGCGGACACCCCGGCGGGGACGCTGCGCTGGCTGTATCTGGCCAACGGGCTGGCGGCGCTGCCGCTGATCGCGGTGATCCTGGGCGTACGGCCCCGGGCCACGGCCGAGGCGAAGGAACGGCCCGACGGCGCAGGACCGTCCGGGCCCGGGCCGACCTATCGCTCCCTGCTGCGCGCCCGCCCCATGGCCCTGTTGATCCTGGCCCAGGCGCTCTTCGCGATCGTCGGCTTCACTCAGATCGAGGTGACCGTACCGCTGCTGCTGCACGACCGGATGGCGGTCACGCTGGGCTGGGTCAGCGTGGTGGTGGCGGCCAACTCCTTCGCCCTGATCGCGCTGCAGCCGCTGCTGCGCGGCCGGCTGGAGCGGCTGCCGGAGACCGTGGTCCTGGCGGGCGGTCCGGTGCTGTGGGCGGTGGCGTTCGGCTGCGGTCTGGGCGCGGCGCTGGTCGGGGAGGCGGCCCCGGGCGCCGTACGGTACGGACTGCTGCTGGCCTTCGCGGTGGTCTTCGCGGCGGGCGAGCTGATGTACTCCTCCGCCTTCTATCCGCTGCTGCTGCGCTGGTCGGGCGAGGAAGCGGTGGGCCGGGCGAGCGCGCTCGCGTCGCTGGCCTGGAACCTGGGCACGGCCTCCGGGCCGCCGCTCGGGCTGTTCATCGTCGCCCACGCCTCGGCGACGGGCAGTTGGCTGGCGCTCGCGCTGGGCGCGGCGGCCGCGTTCGCCGTGACCGCCGCGCTGCGCTTTTCAGGGCTCGGTTCGCCTCCGGGGCGCTGAAGCCCCTGTCGACGGTCGACCGTGCTCGGTCGCTCGCGCGGCGGCAGCCGCGTATCGATCGCAGCAGCCCTCGCTCCCTGCGCGCACGCTCCCTTACGACAGGGTCGCGCCCCTTCGGCTCGCCCCCAGCTACCGCTGGGAGGTGCCCCCGGCCGGACGGCCGGACGGCGAGCGCCTGAACCACCCGCCGCCGCCCGAACTCTCGTCAACCGGTTACGACTTGGGCAGGTAGGACGTGTCGTAGGCGTCCTCCGGCGTGACGGTCTTCTCCAGGAGCCCCTGGTCGTACATGAAGTCGGCCATCCGGGTCCAGGTCTGCGGGTCGATCGCGCCCAGCTCGCCCTGGTCGTCCTTCATCAGCGGCGCGGTGGCCTTGAGCACGGCGCGGGCGTTGTTCCGCTGCTTCTCGCCGCGCAGCCCCGGTACGTACTTCTCGCTGAGCTTGATGGCCTCGTCCTGGTGGTCGATCGCATAGCGCAGTCCGCGCAAAGAGGCGTCGACGAACTTCCCGATGTCGTCACCGCGCTTGTCGAGCGTCTTCTTCTTGGCGCCCAGACCCACGCCCACCAGCGGATCTCCAGCCGTGCCCGAGTCGAGGGTAATCGACCGGACGCCCTTGCCGGCCTCCTTGAACGAGACGGCGTCATTGTTGAGATAGCCCATCACCCCCTCCACCTTGTTTCCGGTGAGGGCCGCCTGCTGGGTGAAGCCGATGTTCTGCACCTTGGCGTCCTTGGCGGAAAGGCCGCCCTCCTTGAGGAGCGCCAGCAAACCGAAATAGGTCTCGCCGAAGGGACCGGGTGTGCCGATCTTCCGGCCCTTGAGATCGGCGGGGGTGCGGATCTCGGAATCCTTGGGCACGATCAGCCCCACCGGATATTTCTGGTAGAAGGTGGCGATGTCCACGACCGGCACGTTTTTGGCGCGCGCCTGGAGCATCTCGTCACCGCCCGCGTAGATCACATCTTCCTTGCCCGAGGAGAGGGCCCCGAAAAGATCTTCGGCGGCGCCGTGGTGGCGCAGCGTCACATTGAGTCCCGCGTCCTTGTAGTAGCCCTTTTCGGCGGCCACATAGAACGGCGAGAACTGGATGTTGGGGGTGTAGGTCAGCCCCACCGTGATGCTTGTCCCGCCCTTGGCCCCCGCGTTCTTCGGCTCCTCGGCGCATGAGGTCAAAGTGGCCAGGGCCACCACCGACGCGAGGGCCGCGCCCATGACCCGGTATCTGCGAGCACGCCCCATGGACGTCTGCACGAAACGCACGTACTTCTCCTCTGGGATGAAAGTTGTCAGTCGCGCTGAACGAGCCGCTCGACCAGGCGGACCACTCCGTACAGGACGGCGGCGAGAAGGCCGAGCATGACGAGCGTCGAGAACAGTCCGATGGTGTCGGCCTCCTGGCGCTGCACCGACAGCAACTGCCCCAGTCCGTCACCGCCCATCACGAATTCGCCGACGACCGCGCCGGTGATGGAGAGCGTGAGGCCGTTGCGCACCCCCGCGAGGACGCTGGGCAGGGCGAGCGGAAGCTCGATGTACCAGAGCATCCCCCACCACCCCACCCCGTCGACCCGCGCGGCCCCCATCACATCGGGGTCCAGCGAACGCAGCCCCAGCACGGTGTTGACGAGGATGGGGAAGAAGACCAGCAGCGCGCAGAGGACCGCGATGGGCAGCAGTCCGTAGCCGATCCACAGGGCCAGCAGGGGGGCCAGCGCCACCGCGGGCATGGCCTGCGAGGCGGCCACATACGGCTGGAGCGCCGCCGCCGCGAGCTCACTGCGGGCGATCAGATAGCCGAGCGGCAGCGCCACTCCGATCCCGATGCCGCTGCCCGCCAGCGCCTCCCACACCGTCTCCTTGGTGTAGTCGACGAGATCACCGTGGAGCACGTCGTCGAGGAAATGCCGCGCGAGGTCGAGCGGAGCCGGAAGATAGAACTCCGCAACGGCGCCGGTCCGGGTCACGATGTCCCAGACGACAAGCAGCAACAGCCCGAATACCAGCGGCGGCAGCACACCCCGGAACAGCGTTCTCCGTCGGTCGGCGGAGGCTGCGCCAGATGCCGCTCCGGTCATTTTCCGACTGTTATCGGCCCGTGACTTCTCACCATTTCCGCCGCTGTCGCCGGTCTTTCGCGC
Organism: Streptomyces violaceusniger Tu 4113; assembly: GCF_000147815.2. Lineage (NCBI taxonomy): Bacteria > Bacillati > Actinomycetota > Actinomycetes > Kitasatosporales > Streptomycetaceae > Streptomyces > Streptomyces violaceusniger. The sequence goes on from NC_015957.1 coordinate 9,464,422, forward strand.
ATGTCCCGGTCGGAGTGAATGCGGCTCGTCCGTACTCGGCTCGCCGTCCGCGCCCGCCGTGGCGGTCGCGCCCCTTCCGTGCCCTTCGGTCATCCCCAAATCCCCTTGCATTACCGGCTGTTGCCAGATCTCGGCACGCCCGCAGGCAACCTATCGCCAGCACGCTCCGGATCACAATGTCGATGGGGAAAACGAAATTATCATGTGGACGTATTTCCGAGGATGCCGAGCTCAGTGGCGCGCACCCCCGCCTGGAAACGGGAGTTGGCCTCCAGCAGCTCCAGGATCCCGGTGACATAGCGGCGGTACGTACGCACCGAGATCGCCAGATCGCGGGCGGCGGCCTCGTCGGTGACCCCGTCGCGCAGCCGGGCCAGCACCCGGCGGACCATTTCGGTACGGGCGCGGTTGCCGAAGTCGAGCGGACGGGCGGCGGGCACCGCGCCGCCCCAGATGGAGCCGAACATGCCGTACAGGGTGGCGACCACCACCGGGTCCTCGATGACCGAGGTCTGCCGCCCCTCCTCGGCCTCGGTGCACACCAGGGCGGTCCGGCCGTCGGCGATCACCGCGGTGGGCAGCGGCACCGAGGCGATCCGCACCTGGACGGGGGGCGCTGCCGCGTCGGGCGCCTCGGCGGGCGACGCGGGCCCGGGGATGGGCCGCGGCACGGGCCCGTGCGACGCTCCGGCGGCGACCCCGGGGCCGGTTCCGGAACCGGCGGGCCCAGATCCGGCGGTTCCGGATCCGGGAGCGGATCTGCCGCGCAGCACCCGCACCCCGACCGGGTCGCCGAGGTCCTCCACCAGCGAGCCGAGCGCGGCCTGCACCGGCGCCATCCGGACCGAGCACTCGGGGAAGACGGCGTCCACGCTCCGCCCCGCCTGGCCGATCACCTCCTCGGCGGCGGCGAGGAACGCGGCGTCCTCCACCCCCACCTCGGTGAACCGCCCGACCCGGCTCCGCCGGGCGCGGTGCTGGATCACCGTGGACTCGATGAGGTCCCGTACCTCCCGTAGCGTCCCCTCCAGCATGTCCCCCGCGAGCGCGGCCTCCGGTCCAGGATCGCGTCCGCGGTCCTTCATGTCGACATTCCCGTACTTCCCGCCCCGTGACGTGGTCAAGGTCTCGAGCGCCGTCAGTGACGGCCGGGCAGCAGCCCCATTTCCACCGCCCGCACCCCCGCCTGGAAGCGGGAGTTGGCCCCCAGTTCCCGCATGATCTCCGCGACGTACCGGCGGTAGGTGCGCAAGGAGACCTGCATCGTGCGCGCCGCCACCTCATCGGTGTGGCCGGTGCGCAGACACTCCAGGATCCGCCGTACGGACTCCGGGCACAACCGCCCGCCCAGCCGCGGATGGTCCGCGAGCGCCACGGCGTTCCCCCAGGCCCCGGCGAACATCATCTCCAGGGCCCGCACCGTGGCGGGGTCCTCGACGAGCGACGCCTGCCCCTGGCCCCGCCCCGGCTCCGACGGTCCCCTTCTGAGGTGGACCACCTGGCCGTCGATGAGCAGCGCCTCGGGTAACGGCGGCAGCCCGGCGTCGCAGATCCGGATCTCGCACCGCGGATCGGTGCGCGCCAGCGCCCGTACCGCGCCCGAGGCCAGCACCGGCTCCTCGCACAACAGCCGTATGACGACGGCGCGCCGGCTTCCCCTGGCCGGGCGGGCGAGCGCGGCGCAGACGGCCTTCGTCTGCTCCTCGTTGCCCGACAGCACCACGCTGACGGTCCGCTCGGCGCAGTCGACCAGGGTGTCGACCACCTCGGCGAGCGGCACCTTCCCCAGAGCCGTCCCCGCCCAGGAGTCCTGGGCCAGCTCCCTTCGGTGCCGGGTGACCGTCGACTCGATCAGATCACGGGCGGCCAGCAGCGCGTGCTCGACATAGTCGACGGCGCCTGACGAGGGAGTCTCCGTGCTCAGCGGCGAAGGCTCGGACACCCTCACAAGACCAACCATGACTTCCCCTGCCGGGCGACAGTGACCTGGTTATGCGAATACCGGCCTGATTCTCGTCAATTCCGCTGCCCCGAATTACGGAGGCAGCATTGTGCGAAATCCACGACGACACTAATTCGCGCACAGCGACCACGTCAACGCGGGGCGTGAGGTAAAGAGTTGGCAAAACCAGGTGCGGCGGCCCGCGTCGTGCGGTCACGCCGCCGATGCGCCGGGGGCGCGTGTCCACAAGTTACCGGCGAGTCGGGCTTCCGGACGGGGCGGGACTACGGACCGCAGCGATTCGGCTCCGTTCGACGACGCGGAGTGGGGGCCGGTGTCCGGTTGCTGCCAGCTCGGCACGGACGTCCCCTCCCCCGTCCGGGGGTGGCCGCCGGTATCAGCCGAAGCTGATCGGCCCGTGGAAGTCCCGTCCCTGGACGACCGGGCCGGTGATGCGGGCATTGCCCCCGATGGAGTTGTGCACGGCGCCCGCCTCCCCGGCCGCCTCGCCGTGCTCGCGCATCCAGGAGGCCAGGTCACGGCCGAACTCCGGTTCCTGCCGGGCTCGTTCGACCAGCAGATCGGCCAACTGGCGCAGCCGCTCGCCGTCGTCGTACGGAATCGCGACCGGCTCCGGCTCACCCGCCGGCTCGCCCTCGCCCCGCCGCAGCACCCTGCGGACCAGCGTGCCGAAGGACTCCAGGGCCCGCCGCCCGGCCTCGCCGCCGGCGCCCGACACCGCCGCGTTCACCGCCGTGACCAGCGCTCCCGCCGTCACCGGGTCCATGGCCCACCCCCTGCCCTCGTGCGCGGCTCCACGCTACCGGCGCCGCTGGTCACGGTTCCACCGATTCCGCGCGCAGGGTGAACCAGACCGTCTTGCCGGTCGGGGTGAGATCCGTGCCCCATTCATGGGCGGTCTTGCTGAGCAGGAACATCCCCCGGCCGCTCTCGGAGAGGAAGTCCGGCTCCTTGACCACCGGCAGCGCCGCCTCGGAGTCGCTGACCGCCGCGCGGATCCCGTGCGGAAGCTTCTCCAGGGTGAGGACGCATTCGGGAGAGGCCGCGTGCTTGTGGACGTTGGACAGCAGCTCGGTGACGCACATCCCCGCCGCGCTGATCAACTCCTCACGCCCCCACAGCCGCAGGCGCGCACCGACGGCACGGCGAATGTCGGCAAGCATCCGCGGATGGGCGCGAAGGCGCAGTTCGTATCGCTGCGTGATGTTCTCAGCCATATGATCCGGGGCCCCTCCACACCACGGCGCGCTGCCGTGTCCCCTAGCGATCCTGGCCTATGGAACGTCCCACTCGCAATGTTTCGACCCAGTCGCACAAGACTGGCATATGCCCGGCTGGTAGGCGTAGTTGGCAATACGACAGACTGGCGACATGTCCTACCAGCCAGTGCCCACCGTTCGGCGCAGGCGCCTGGGCTCCACGCTGCGACAACTGCGCACCGAAGCGGGGATGACGCTGGACGCGGCGGCCGCGGCGCTCAACGCGGCCGCGAACGGATCGGCCGACGCCCGCCGCTGGACCGCGCCGAAGCTCTCCCGGATCGAGAACGCCAACGCCACGATCCGCCCCGCCGAGGTCGAAACGCTGCTGAGGGCCTACGGCGTCACCGATCCCACCACCCGTATCGCCTTGGAGGGACTGGCCAAGGACGCGGGCAAACGCGGCTGGTGGCAGACCTACCGTGGCGTCGTCGCCCCCGCCTACGCCGACTACATCTCGCTGGAGAGCGACGCGGAGAGCGTCCGCGACTACGCCCCGCTGGTGGTCCCCGGTCTGCTGCAGACCGCCGACTACGCCCGCGAGACCATCGCGGCGAACGCCGTGGCCCGCACCGCCGCCGAGGTCGACGCCCTTGCCGAGGTGCGCCTGGCCCGCCAGGCCGTCCTCACCCGCTCCTGCCATCCGCTGCGGCTGTGGGCCGTCATCCATGAGGCGGCGCTGCGCCGCCGGTTCACCGGCCGGCCCGACATCATGGCCGCTCAGCTCCGCCGGCTGCTGGAGGTGGCGGAGTGGCCCACCGTCACGCTGCAGGTGATGCCGATCGACGCGCCGCCCAACCCGGGGGATGCGGGCGCGTTCACACTTGTGTCCTTCCCGGGTCCGATGCCGGATGTGGTCACACAGGAGAACCTGCGCGGCCCCTCGTACGTCGAAGGAGTCGACGACGTCAACGTCTTCGCCGACGCCTTCGGCCATATCGTGGACTGCGCGCTGTCCACGGATGAGACGAAGGCCCTCATCGCTGGTCTGGTATGAGAAAGAGGGCCCCACATATGAACACCTCTGAAACGACCACGCACCACCGCCCCCACTGGCGCAAGTCCTCGTACTCCGTGGGCGAGGGCCAGTGCGTCGAGGTCGCCGTCGCCGGCGGCCACGTCCAACTGCGGGAGAGCGACGCCCCCGGCACCGTCCTGACCACCGTGCCACCTGTCCTGGCCGCCTTCGTCCGCAGTGCGAAGGCGGGCGCGTTCGACGCCTGATCGCCACGTCGGTGCGGTGCCGTCCCGGGACGGCACCGCACCCACCCGCACTACCGGATCGACCGGGCAACGATCAGAACTGGACGTCCGAGCAGGCGTAGAAGGCGTTCGAGGTGTCCGCGATGGTCCACACGGCGAGAATCACATGTCTGCCGCTCTTACCGCTCGGGATGGTGCCCGAGTGGGAGAGCGTGGACGGCGGACGCTGGCCGTTGTACGGGACGGTCAGGAAGGGCTGGGACTCCAGGCTCGCACGGGTGAGCTTCTGGCCGGGGTTCCAGCCGTTCTTGGTGATGTAGTACTTGAAGTCCGTGGTCGAGTGGGAAGCCGTGAACCGCCAGTTGAAGGTGTAGCTCTGCCCGGCGGTCATCCTGGTCGCGGGCCAGTTGCCGCCCCGCGGGTCGTCGAGCTGGGAGAACCGGCTGTTGCCACCCGCACAGATCGTGCCGTCCGCGGGACCGCCGGACGGGAAGCCCTTGGGACCCTCGACGCTCTGGGGCTCGTACTGGATGTCACCGCAGCCCGTCACCGTGCCGTTGGCGCACAGCTTCTGGCGGCTGATGGGTGAGTCGGTGTAGCCGTGACTGGAGGCGCTGCCGCCGGTCGCGAGGACGGAAATCGCCGCGAGACCGATGCCGATGACGGCGGCGCTGATCTTCTTGCGCATGCTTCGCTCCTGAAGACGTGGGGAGTGCTTCGATGAGCCGTGCACGGCGGTCTAGACCAAGTTGAGAGTATCCAGGGCCAATAGTCATGTCCATACCAATGGCACAAGGTCGCGACGGGGCTCGCGACGTCCTGACCGCCGTCCGAGGTCGGGTAGAATGTCCACGTCAGCAGGCGCCGCTAGCTCAGTTGGTTAGAGCAGCTGACTCTTAATCAGCGGGTCCGGGGTTCGAGTCCCTGGCGGCGCACCAGCACCCACATCGCCGACCTGGGCGTCCTCGGCTTCCGAGGACGCCCATTGTTCGTGGCGGCCGCGACCGTCGAATAGTCTCCTTTTGACCTGTCAATCAGGCCCAACAATGCTGCTCACACCCCAAGACCTGCCGAAGATGACATGTAAGATGCCCATATGTCTCTGTCGCACGCACTGCTGGGCCTCCTCGCCATCGAGCCCGCGAGCGGCTACGAACTGAGCAAGGAGTTCGAGCGCGACCTCGGGCGGTACGCCTGGCAGGCCGGCCACACGAGCGTGTACCCCGAGCTGATCCGGATGGCGGAGCAAGGGCTCGTCGAGGTGACGCATGAGGGCGCTCGCCGTAGCCGGACCTACGCGGTCACGGACAAGGGCCGCGAGGAGCTGAGGGAGTGGCTGCTCGCGCCATGGGGGCAGGGCGTGGTGCGCAATGAGCAGGTCCTGCGGTTGTTCCTGCTCGAAGCGCTGGAGCCGGACGAGACCGTCACCGCGCTGCGCGGCCTTGTCGAGCACGCCGAGGGGAGCATCTCCGAACTCCGCAGGCTCCGCGAGGAACAAGACGCCGAACCACGGCAGGGCCGCGACACCCTCGGGCAGCTCGCCGCCGAGTACGGCCTGCGCCAGTACCAGGCGACTCACGACTGGGCGCTATGGGCCATCGAGCACGTGAACAAGCGGCAAGGGTCCGAATCGGCATAGGCATCGCCTCCTCCGGGCGCGCCACGGCCCAACGGACGGGGGCGCCACGGATTCCGTGGCGCCCCCGTCCGTGCTCCGCCGCCGCTTCCCGGTCGGCGACGCCGTCACTCGTCCGGCAGCCAGTTGCCGTGAAAGCCGAACGGGACGCGGCGGGGAAGGTGGATCGTGGCCACGCGCCCGGCGCTGCTGCCTACGGCTGCGAATGAGGTCCAGCCGATCGCCCTGATGGCCGTCGGCGTACGGCGCCGCCGGGGCGGCGCCGTGCGGCCGCCCGGGAGCCTCCTCGTCCAGTGGCGGGGGTGTGAACCGCTGCGACACCTGTTCCGGGAACGTCCTGCCGCCCCGCTCCGGGGCGAACGCCATGCCGGAGGACATCACACGCGGGACGAGGACGAGCGCCTGTCCGAGCCGGTTCACGCCCAGCATCAGCAGGATGGTCGCCGAGGACGCCGCCACCTTCGCGTCGACCACGTGTGCGACGGCCATCATCCCCACGCGGGTGACCACCAGCAGGGCCCACAGCCACAGGCCGACCGCCGGCATCCGCGCCCACAGCACCCCGGCGCGCCGCTCCAGCCGGATCGTCGCGCCCTGAGCGGCGCCGATACCGGCGGCTAGTAGCGCTCCGACCAAGCTCATACGCCTCAACCTACATGTCAGTCTCGACACATCAAAAGCGATTGCTTGCGATGCCGGAGATCCGTCCAGTAGGACAGATCTCAGCGACTGAGTGGACTTGACATGTCAGGCTCGTAATGTGCAGAGTCCCACCGGGCCGCACCCGCGCCCGCACTCGAAATGAATCAGGAGCTGTTGACGGTGAGGTCTCTGCACGGAATCGACATCGAGCGGATACAAGCGTTCTCCGACGCGGTCTTCGCCATCGCCATCACGCTCCTCGCCCTGGAGATCACGGTCCCGGAGGATCTCCCCACGGCCGAACTCGGGCACGCGCTGAGGGAGGAGGCGCTCCCGTCCGTCGCCGGGTACCTGCTCAGCTTTGTCGTGGTCGGGGCGTTGTGGATCTCTCATCACCGGCTGTTCCGGATGACCAAGGTGGTGGACGGCCCGCTGCTCTACCTGGATCTGGCGCTGATGGCCCTCGTCGCCGCCCTGCCGTTTCCGACGAAGATCGTCACGGAGTACCACAGCAGCGCGGTCGCGACCTCGCTGTACGCCGGCACGATCACCCTGGCCGCGCTGCTGATCGCGGCGATGGCGACCCGCCTCCTCCGGCGCCCCAGCCTGCGCGACACCGACATTCCGCGCGCTCTGTTCGTCCAGTCACTCCAGCACGCGGCGGGTGTCGCGATCGTCTTCGGAAGCTCGGTGCCGGTGGCGGTGATCATCTCGTCCGACGCGGCGGAGTACTGGTGGCTCCTGGCCGTTCCCGTCCGGTATTGCCTCGGACGGCACCACATCAGGACGAGCAAGCACGCGGCGGTCGCGCCGTCCCACCCCGCCCGGTGACCACGGAGACGGTGAACTCGGGCCGGCGAATCTGTCTATGACGCCCCCTCACGGCGGTCCGGACCCCCGCCCGCCGAGTCCAGAGATAGTGACCAGCAACACATCTCAACCTCTTGTATACCGAGCTCGTTGCATATGAGTCGCTTTATCCCCTTATCGGGGACGCACCGCTACGCACCCCGTACCTCCTCCGTGACCACCCTCCGGCGGAGGGTCCGACTCCGCTCCCCAGGCTCCTCCAGACCTCTTGTCCAAGGCCATGACCAGTGCATATGTTCCGTGCGACCACAGCGCGGAAAGCGCTTGTTCCCGCGTCGGGGCCTTGGGGAGAGGCCCCGGCGATCTCCGCTTTCAGCAGCCTTTACGGGAGGGGTACGTCCATGTCCACGATCCTCAGATCCACCGTCGGTGCCGCCCTCGCCTCCGCCGCGGCGGCCGTGCTCACCCTCACCGCGCCCCAGGCGTCGGCCGCCGAGCGCCCCGCGGCGCCCAGCGTCAAGGTGGCCCCGTCCGCCTCCGCCGAGACCAAGGCGTTCGCCAAGGCCAACCCGGCGTCCACCGCCGCCGCCGCGACCGTGTGCGGCACCGGCTACACGCTGAACAAGGCCATTCCGCTGCCCGTCGGCACCGACCCGAGCCAGCGCCTGGCCACGCTGTTCAGCTACACCAACGGCGGCAAGGGCTGCGCGATCCTCGACAACAACTACGGCGCCTCGCAGTACATGTACCTCAAGGTCTGCAAGGTGGACGGCACCGGCTGCGACACCGACTCGGGCAACTTCAGCGAGTACGCGGGCCCGGTCTATGTCTCCAGCATCGCCTGCGCCCCGGTGACCGCCAAGATGGGCAAGACCTCCAGCAGTCTCTACATCAACTACGCGTCCGACTACGTCTTCCCGTGCAACTGACCCCCGTCAACCGGCACTGAAGGAGACGTCATGGCCGACGCCATGGTCATGCGGGCGCAGCAGTTCATCAACGAGACGTACGCCGGGAAGCTCGGCATTCCGGCACTCGAGGTCGACGGGAAGACAAGCTGGACCGTGATGTACGCGCTCACCCGGGCGCTCCAGTACGAACTGGGCATCACCAGCCTCTCCGACAGCTTCGGCCCCACCACCCTGAGCACGCTGCAGTCGAAGTACCCCAAGCTCAACGCCAGTACAACGCCCTCGGCCAAGTTCACGAAGATCGTGCAGTCGGGGCTGTACTGCAAGGGGTACAACGGCGGTGGAATCGAGGGGGTGTTCACTCCACGGTGGCCGGCTCGATCACCGAGCTGATGACCGACATGGGTGTGGCGGGCGTCTTCGAGGCGGGCAGCCTCGCCCCCAAGGTCTTCAAGGGGCTGCTCACCATGGACGCCTATGTCGTCACCGGTGACGGCGGCGCCGATATCCGCACGGTGCAGCAGTATCTCAACGCCAACTACATCAAGCGCCAGGACTACTTCGTCATCCCGTGCGACGGGCACCACTCGCGGACCGTCGCCAAGTCCATGCTGCTGGCCGTGCAGTACGAGCTCGGCATGGCCGACGGGGTGGCCAACGGGAACTTCGGCCCCGGCACCCAGTCCGGGCTGAAGCAGCACCCCGTCTCCTCGGGCGAGACCAGTACGTGGGTGCGGCTGTTCTCCGGGGCGATGATCCTGAACCAGCGGCCCAATGTGCCGTTCAGCTCCACGTTCGGATCGGCGCTCGGCTCCGCGGTGAACAGCTTCCAGAGCTTCGCCAAGCTGCCGGTCAACGGCAAGGGCGACTATTCCACCTGGGCATCGCTTCTGGTCTCCTACGGCGACCAGGACCGCCAGGGCCAGGCATGCGACGGCGTCACCAAGATCACCCAAGCCCGTGCCAACACCCTCAAGGCCGCCGGGTACAAGTACATCGGCCGCTATCTCACCAACCCCAGTACCACCGATCTCCCCGAGAAGGCCATCCAGATCGGCGAGCTCCAGACCCTCGCCGACAACGGGCTCAGATGCTTCCCGATCTATCAGACCTTCGGCCGCGACGCCTCGGGCTTCAACTACACCGCCGGCAACGCGGCGGCCATCGCGGCGGCGAACGCGGCCGATGACCACGGCTTCAAGGACGGCACCCGGATCTACTTCGCCGTGGACTTCGACGCCTACGACTACGAAGTCACCGACAATGTCCTGCCGCATTTCAAGGGCATCGTGGACGGCATGGCCATCGCCGGGAACCGGTACAAGATCGGGGTCTACGGCCCGCGCAATGTGTGCATCCGGGCCTCCGAGGCGGGCCATGCCACCGCGAGCTTCGTCTCCGACATGTCCAGCGGCTTCTCCGGGAACTACGGCTATCCGCTGCCGCCCAACTGGGCCTTCGACCAGATCGTCACCAAGACCATCGGCTCCGGCGACGGCTCGATCAACATCGACAACAACATCGCCTCCGGCCTGGACACCGGACAGGGGGCCTTCAATCCCCCGGTGGCGTCGATGCCGGACAGCCTCTTCGACCAGACCTATTACCCGGGGCTGCTGGCCGACGTCCGGTCGTATATGCAATCCATCGGCTTCGCCGAGGACGACGGCAAGATCTACACCACCGGCCAGTGCCTGGAGACCATCATCGCCGGGGATGTCGCCGTGACCAATACGGCACGGGCCTACGGCATGCGCAAGGCGCTCATCCAGACGACGGCCTTCTGGGAGTTCCGGCACTACGGCAACGAGGACCTGGTCAAGGACGCGGGGGTGTGGCTCTACCACAACGGCTATGTGCCGGACTGGGCCAAGGACTTCCCCAAGGTGGACGCGTTCCGGGACAGCAGCACCGGAGTGGGCCAGATGTTCGGCCGGGCGGGCGTTCTCTGCTGGAACAACTCCATCAGAAGCGGCCTGGTGACCGGCACCCCGAAGGACCCGGACAAGGACTCCGACATCTTCTCGGTGTGGGACAAGCTCCGCACGGACAACGACTTCGCCCTCACCTCCGTCGGCCACGCGCATATCTGGGGAGCCGACGGCAAGCCCGGCGGCACCGCCGCGGAGCAGGAAACCGGTATCCGCCGCCCCTCGCTGGACTACAAGGAGTCCGAGATCTACGAGGTGCTGCGCCGCTACCAGGGATATGAGGAGCCCGCGTTCACCGATGCCAGGAAGCGCATGCCCCTCTACTACATCTTCGAGAAGTACAACAGGATGATGCGGTGAGCGAAGAACCTTCCCCACTGGCCGCCGATTCGGCGGGCGGGCACAACTCGATCCTGCTGCTCTTCATCTGCCTGATCGGGGTCATCGTCATCTTCACCCTGATCGGCATACTCGGCTCCGGCGTCTCCAAGCGCACCGGCCGCCGGAAGACACGGGCCGACTGGCTCGGGGGAATCGCCCTGCTGTCCGTCTGCGCGACCATCGCCCTGTACATCTGGGGCGCACTCCACGTGATGTTCATGGAGAACGACAACATGCGCGAGGAGTGCGCCCAGGCGGGCGGGGCGGCGAAGGCGGCTCAGGTCGACCGCTATGAAGCGCACTACCTTCCCCTTCGCTTCACCTGCCATCTCGACGAGGGCGGAAGTTACGACGCCGCGGTCCCCGGATACGTCAACCCGGCCCTGGCCATCGCCTTCATCCTGGCCATCGCCACGGGCGCGGTATCCGTAGTGGCCCGCGACCAGGACCGGTCCACCAGCCCTACCGTCACGAGGGGACGTTGAGCGTGTTCGACCCATCCCGTAGGCAGCTCCTCATCCGCTCCGGTGCGCTGGCCGGCGCGGCGGCGCTGGCCTCGCTCCCCGCTTCGGCCCTGCTGGCGACGCCCGCGTACGCCGCGTCCTCGCACTCCAAGACGCCCACCGGAGAGGAGATCCGGAAGGCATACCGCCGCTTCCAGGCGAACCAGGCACGGGTGCTGACGGGCAGACCGAGCCCGAACGGCTGGGAGATGGAGAAGGTCACCGACGGCGGCGGAACCATCTGGTCCCGTCCGGTGCCCGGCACCCCGCTGGAGGGCGTCACCGTCCGCATCGGCGCACCGGAGGCCGTGCTGGTCCATGTGATCCGCCGGTTCCACTACGAGATCGACGAGCTGCGCAAGGGCGATGTGGTGGGCTGGCGCAGCCCCGGCGCGGTCCGCAGGGGGCTGCCGGAGGGCAACCAGGCGTCCGGTACGGCGGTCCGGATCCGCCCCGGCCACTACCCGCGGGGCGTCAAGGGCGGCTTCTTCCCCCAGCAGGAGGTCGTGATCCGCGACATCCTCGCCGAGCTCGACGGCGTGGTCCGCTGGGGCGGGGACGACCGGAAGCCGGACGAGTCGCTCTTCTACCTCGCCGTCAAACCCGGCGATCGGCGGCTGGCCGACGTCGTGGCCAGGCTGAGCCGCTGGCGCGAGACGCCGGGCAGCGGGGCGGGCGCCCCCGTCGACGTCCTCGCGCCGGGGCGCCGTAAGGCGGCGGCGCCCTTGGCACACCGCCAGCGCGCGGCCGCCTGAGCGGCGGACCGCGGGGCGCACCTGTGAGGTGCGGGCCTTGTCGGCGCGCGCCGACAACGTGCGCGCCGACAACGTGCGCGCCCTTGGAGAACGGGGAGCCCCCGGCGCGTGGGGCGCCGGGGGCTCCCTTTCGCGATCAGCCGCAGGAGGGACAGGGCGTGCAGTGCCGGACCATCACGTCGTCGATGACCGGCCCGTAGGCGGAGTTGTTCGTGCTGGCGAACGCCAGCGTCGTGGAGGTCCCACGCGCCACGAAGGTCACCTCCTGGGTCACATAGCCCATGTTCCCGAAGGACTTGCCGGTGATGTCGAAGGTGAAGTTCCGGAAGTTCTGCCCGTCGACCAACACCGATCCGGTCTTCATGGTGGGACCGCCCGCCGGGTTGCCGGCCAGGGAGTACGTGACCGTGTACCGCTTCCCCGGCACGGTCGTGAAGGTCTGCGCCACCGAGCCGGCGCCCGTCCCGTTGAGGTCCACGGACTGGCCCCCCTCGGCCGCCTGCCAGAAGCCGTCCCCGATATGGTCCACGTTTCCGGATGTGACCTGCCACGGCCCGATGGTCCCTCCGGCCGCCACGGTCCCGAACGTGTTGGCCCCCACCGCTGGCGTCTCGAAGCTGCCGTCGTCGAAACGGCTGACGGCGGCGGCCGACGCGGCACCGGCCCCGGTGCCGACCAGCACGCCGGCGACGGCGAGTGATGCGACAAAAACGCGAATAGGCGACATATTCCCCTCCAGTGCGACACATTCGGCAATGCACCGAATTGCTTGCGCGGCAGAATCTTCCGCACCAGCGGGACACACGCCAGAGCACCACCCCCGGCGCACAGTGGTGCGGAGCGAGTCAGGTGCGGCTGGTGCGCCGGTCAATCACGCCGACCGCCCCTCGGGGAGCGGAGAGGGCCCTCGGGGAGGGGAGGGGCCTCGGGGAGGGGAGGGGTGCGAGTTGCTCGGCCCGGTCGAGTGCGGCGCCGTCTCGCGCCTTCGGCGCAATTGAGCAGCGGGGCAGGGGGTGGGGGGCGCGGCCGCGTCGCCGACCGCCGGGCCGCCGGAGGTGGGAGCCGGCGGCGGCTACGGCCTTCCGGTGTGGGGGCCGTTGCCGGAGTGCCGGACAGCAGGGGGGTTGGGGTACCCCCCTGGAAATCGTTTGACAAATTAGTTGCTTCAGATCAAGCGTTTTTTAGAGGGGTACCCGGAGGGGCCTCCCCGGGACCCGTCGACCCGCACCCCGGGTCGGCCTCGACCCCCGGGTACCGAAGCCGCCACAGCGCCGGCCCCGACGGGCCCGGCGGCCGGCGGCGAGGCCCCGCCCCCAGCTCCGGCCCCATGCTCAAAGTCACCTCGCCTCGGTGATCCGCGCCCATACGGTCTTGCCCGGACCCCGGCGCTCCCTGATCCCCCAACGGTCTGCCAACGCCTCGACCAGGAGCAGGCCACGCCCCTCCTCGTCGTCCGACGTGGGCGCCTTCGGCACGGGGCACTTCTCGTGGGTGTCGCTCACCTCGATCTCCAGGACGCCGACCCGCTCGTCGTACGTCAGCCGCACTCCGAAGTCCCGCCCCGGTACGCGGCCGTGCAGCACGGCGTTGGCGGCGAGTTCGGCGACGACCAGAACCGCCGCGTCATAGCCGCCGACCCCCGGGGAGAGCCCCCAGTCGGTGAGTTGACGCACGGCCAGCAGCCGGGCGAGCCGAGCCCCGCGCCGAGTGGCGGAGAATCGCTGCGCGAACGTACGTACGGTGACGGGGACTTGGCCCTGTGGTGCGGTCATGGCGGAAGCGTCCCGGCCGAGCGGTGGCCGCTGCCAGGCACGACACCCACCCAGTTTCGCCTGTACCAGTTCACTGACTGGACCGGGATGGTCACCGCCCGTGACGATATGAGGATGACAAAAGACAGCGAACCGGAAACGTCGGAGAGCCTCAAGACCTTTGGCGCGGTTCTGAAGGCGCTACGGGACGAGGCGGGGCTGACCCAGGAGCAGTTCGCCCCACGAGTGCGGTACTCGGCGACGTACGTGGCCAAGATGGAACAGGGCAGGCGCTTCCCGCCCAAGGAACTCATCCCGCGCGCGGAGGAGGTCCTGGGCGCCCCGGCCGTGCGCGTTCTGGGCGCGGCGTACCGCACGCTGACACGAAAGGTGGGCCTCGCGTCGTGGTTCTTACGATGGGCGGGGATCGAGGAGGAGGCGGTGTCCCTCCTCACGTACGAGTGCGCGGTCATCCCGGGCCTGCTCCAACCTGAGCCCTACATCCGCGCGATCTTCGAGCGCCGTATCCCGCACATCTCGCCCAAGCAGTTGGAACAGCAGGTTGTCGCACGCCTGGCGAGGCAACGGCTGCTCAAGGAGCGGCCGAACGCCTCGTTCTGCTTCATCGTCGAACAGTCCCTGCTGGAGCGGGACTTGGGCGGCCCCGAGGTAACCAGGATACTTCTCGACAACCTTCTTGAGCAGCAGTGTCTCTGGAACGTGGAGATCCAGGTCATGTCCATGCGACAGAAGGATCACTTCGGCGCCGACGGGCCGATGTACCTCGCAGAGACCGAGGACAACAGGTGGATCGGCTACGTCGAAGCACATGACACGAGCGTCCTGGTCACCGACCCAAAAGCCGTCAGTGCGATGGTTCAGCGCTATGGCAAACTGCGCTCACAGGCTCTGAGCCCTCAGGACAGCACGAGCCTGCTGGAGCGGATGCGAGGAGCGCTATGAGCAGCACCACTGACCTGAAGTGGTTCAAGAGCAGCTACAGCGGAAGCGGCGGCGGCAACTGCGTCGAGGTGGCGATACGCACCAAGGCCGTGCACATCCGGGACTCCAAGGACACCGAGCGGGCCCCGCTCAGCGTCTCCCCCGAAGCCTGGGCCGCCTTCATCGCGCACATCTGACCTGCTCGCGCCGCCGCCGCTAAGCTGTTCGGATCGGAGGTGGCGGTGGCGGCACACTCGAATTCGCATTCGCATCCCCACGCGCGGGGGGTTTCGCGGGGGATGACGAACGACATCCAGGAACGCATCAAGCGGCTGATCATCGACCAGCGGCTGCGCTCGGGCGCTCCACTGCCCACCGAGACCGAGCTGATGGAGCTGCTCGGCGTCAGCCGCAACTCCGTGCGCGAGGCGCTCAAGGCGCTGCAGGCGATGGGGCTCGTGGAGATCCGGCACGGCTTCGGGACGTACGTCGGGCCCATGTCGATGGCGCCGATGATCGAAGGGTTGATCTTCCGTACCGTCGCCGGGCACTACCGGGGCGAGGACAGCCTGCTGGAGCTGCTGGAGCTGCGCGAGGCCGTCGAGGCCGGGCTGATAGCTCGGCTGGCCGGGCGGATCCCGGAGGCGGATCTCGCCGAGCTGGACGCGGTCGTACGGCGGATGGAGGCGGAGGCGGCGGAGGGCTCGGTGCGGGCCGAGACGGACCGGGCGTTTCACGCCGCGCTCTACGGGAGCCTGGACAACACGCTGCTGAGCGAGGTGCTGGAGGCGTTCTGGGACGCCTTCCACCGGGTGCGCACCGATCTCGTGGACGTGCCCACCGATCCGAGGGTCACCTGCAAGCAGCACCGGGAGATCCTGGAGTCGGTGCGCTCGGGGGACGCCCTGCGAGCCGAAGAGGCGATCCGCGACCACTTCGGGAACATCCGCATCCGACTGCGCTCGGCGCACCGCGACTAGGACTTGTCCGGGCGATCATGTGCGAAGCCAAATGACCAGCGCGGCTGTGGTGGCTGTGCCGAGGAAGACGTAGCCGCGTTTGTCGTAGCGAGTGGCCACGGCCCGGGACTGCTTCAACCTGTTGATCGCCCGCTCGACCGTGTTGCGCTTCTTGTACCGTTCCTCGTCGAAGCCGGGTGGCCGTCCGCCGCGTGAGCCTTTACGCAGGCGGGCGGCCTGACTGTCGGACTTCTCCGGGATGATGTGCCGGATGCCCCGTCGTCGCAGGTAGTCGCGGCAGGGCCCGTTGCTGTAGGCCTTGTCAGCGGCGAGGCTGTCGGGCTTTGTGCGCGGTCTGCCCGGCCCCGGCCGTGGAACGCGGATCTTCTCCAGCACCGGCTGGAACTGGGTGCAGTCCGCCCGCTGTCCACCGGTGACAATCAGGGACAGCGGGCGGCAGCGGCCGTCGGCGCTCAGGTGGAGCTTGCTCGTGAGTCCGCCGCGCGAGCGGCCCAGTCCCTCACCTCCTGCACCACCTCCACCAGCCGGGCGAGCAGGCTCTGCCACGGAGGCTCGTCCTGGTGTTCTGCTGTTTCGGCCCCCTTTGACGCGGCTGCCGGCGGCGGATCTGTGCGAGCACCGGCCGCGTGCTGATGAGCGCGCACGATGGTCGAGTCGACCGCCAGGTCCCAGTCGATGTCGCCCGCGGCGTCGGCCGCGGCTTGGACCTGCTGCAGCAGGCGTTCCCAGGTGCCGTCGGCCGACCATAGCCGGTGGCGTTCATAGACGGTCTTCCACGGTCCGAACCGTTCGGGCAGATCACGCCACTGCACCCCGGTGCGCACGCGGTGCAGGATCCCGTCGATCACCTGTCGATGATCCCGCCACCTGCCACAACGTCCATTGCTGACCGGCAGGAACGGCCGCAGTCGTTCCCACTCCGCATCCGTCAGATCACCCCGCCCCATGCCACATCAACGATTCAGACACGAGGCAGTCACATGATCGGCCGGACAAGTCCTAAGCGGATCGGCGGAAGTCGACTGCGGCGCGAAAGGCGCCGCTGCTGGGGGCGGGGCTGTGCCGACGCGCGGCTCCGCCGCGTAGCAAGGCTTCGCCCCTGAACTCCGGGGTCTGGGCGGAGCCCAGTTGTGAGAGGGGCGGGGAGGGGAACAGCCCGCCGCAGGCGTCACGGCACCTTCCGGACCCATCTTTTCTTCCTGGCGGTCTTCGGCGGGTCGCTCGCCTCTTCCTTCTACTTCGGCCACAGTCATCCAGCGATGACCGTTTGGGCATCAATTGCCCTGGCTGTCGCAGCCACGCCGATCATCGCCTGGCGGTGGACCGTCCGCCAGGAGAAACGGAACCCGCAGCCCGCCCTTGGGGGACGATAAGAAGTGAAGTACCGACCGAGTCGCCGCACCCGTCGCTTCGGGATCGGTGCGGCGGCAATCACCGTGCTGGCCGGGATGAACGGCCCGGCTCTCTACCGTTTCAGCTCGGACAAGTACCACACGTACACAATCAACCGACCGGAGTACAAGGCGGAGAACGGCCACTGGGATGTGGTCGACGTCCCCGAGCAATACCGGATCAATACGATCCACGCCGCCCTGCTGCATACGGGCAAGGTGCTGCTGGTGGCCGGCTCCGGGAACAACGCCAAGAACTTCGCCGCCAAATCCTTCCGCAGCGTCCTGTGGGATCCGGAGAAGAACACCTTCACCAACATTCCGACCCCCAAGGACCTCTTCTGCTCCGGGCACTCCCAGCTCCCGGACGGAAAGCTGCTGGTGGCGGGCGGCACCCAGCGCTACGAGAAGCTCAAGGGCGATGTCGAGAAGGCGGGCGGACTGATGTTCGTCCACAACGAGGACCCCGACAAGCCCAGGACCTTCCCCGCCGGGACCCGCTTCACCGGGAAGGAGAGCGGCAAGACCTTCGTCTCCAAGGACCCGCTTCTGGTTCCGCGCGCGACGAAGAAGAAGAACCCCAAGACCAAGAAGGTCACGGTCGGCGCGAGCACGGCGCGGGTCTATGTGGAGGCGCTGCGCAAGGGCAGAAAACACCAGACCGGCACCGAGGACAATTACCGGATCGCCGGACTGAAGGGCAAGGACCGGCGGAACTTCTACGGCATCGCGCAGAAGCTGTCGTTCGACAAGAAGGACTTCCAGGGCATCAAGCAGGCGTATGAGTTCGACCCGGTGGCCGAGCGGTACATCCCGGTCGATCCGATGAACGAGGCCCGCTGGTACCCGACCCTGACCGGCCTCCAGGACGGCAAGGTGCTCGCGGTCTCCGGGCTGGACGAGATCGGCCAGGTGGTCCCGGGGAAGAGCGAGATCTACGACCCCAAGGCCAAGAAGTGGAAGTACCTGCCCAAGAAGCGCTTCTTCCCGACGTATCCCGCGCTGTTCCTGACCGGCAAGGGCCGGATCTTCTACACCGGCTCGAATGCCGGATACGGCCCGGACGACAAGGGACGCACCCCCGGCATCTGGGATCTGAAGAGCAATCGGTTCGACGTGGTGCCGGGCATCAGCGACCCGGACGCCCTGGAGACCTCGATGTCCGTGCTGCTGCCGCCCGCACAGGACCAGCGGTACATGGTGCTGGGCGGGGGCGGGGTCGGCGAGGACACCAAGTCCACGGCCAAGACCCGGATCGTCGATCTGCGTGCCGATAAGCCGCGCTTCAAAAACGGCCCGGAGCTGTATGCGAAGGTGCGCTATCCGAGCAGTGTGATCCTGCCCGATGACACCATCCTGACCACCAACGGCTCGGGCGACTACCGGGGCCGCGGCGACACCAATGTGCTCAAGGCCGAGCTCTACACCCCGAAGACCAACACCGCGCATTCGGTGGCCGATCCGCTGGTGGGCCGCAACTACCACTCGGGGGCGCTGCTCCTGCCGGACGGCCGGGTCATGACCTTCGGCTCGGACTCGCTCTTCGGCGACAAGGCCAACACCAAGCCGGGTGAGTTCCAGCAGCAGATCGACCTCTACACCCCGCCGTATCTCTTCCGCGACTCCCGTCCGAAGCTCACCGACACCGCGCCCAGGACGGTCAAGCCGGGCGCGAAGACCACCTACCGGACCGCGCACGCATCGGCGATCACCAAGATGCGGCTGATCCGGCCCGGGTCCTTCACCCATGTGACCAATGTCGAGCAGCGGTCGATCGCGCTCGACTTCACGCGGACGAAGGACGGGGTGACGGTGACGCTGCCGAAGGACGCGTCAGTGATGCCGCCGGGGTGGTACATGCTCAACGCGGTGGACGACCAGGGCACACCGTCGAAGGCGGTGTGGGTGAAGGTGCCGGCGCCCAAGAAGAAGTAACAGCCGCCGGCTGTCCTCACCGTCTGACCGACCTAGCTGTCCTTACGGTTGGCGTTACGGGCGAGATCGAGCGCGTACCGGGGCCACCACCGACCTGCGGTGGGACCGCCCTTGCAGGTGCCGTCCGACTCGCCCGGACGCTTGATCCACAGATAGGCGTCGACCAGCTTGTCCCCGGTGTCGGTGGTCGGCCGCTCGCCCAGCGCCCGGCCCCTCGGATTGCACCACGCCTGCGGGTCGTCCTTACCGGGGGCCGGGCCATTGCCGTTACGGCTGGTGTCGATCACGAAGGGCTTGCCGCCGGTCAGCACGGACAGCCTCTTGCCGTACGCCCTGTTCTCCTGGGTCGTCTGGTAGTTGGAGGTGTTCAGCGCGAAGCCGTCGGCCTTACGGATACCGGCCCGCTTGAGCGGCTCGACCATCCGCCGCGGGTCCTTGATCCAGTGGGGGTTTCCGGCGTCCAGATAGACCTTGGTGCGCGGCAGCCCCTTGAGCTTGTCCACAGCGCCGGTCAGTAAGTCGTACCGCTCCTCGTGGAACTGCTTGGGTGTACAGCCGTCCACAACGTGCGGCAGCGCGTCGGGCTCAAGGATGACCGTCGCCCGCCGGTCGCCGATCCCCCGGACCGTCTTGTCCAGCCAGATGCGATAGGCGTTGCCGTCGGCGGCGCCGCCCTTGGAATACTGCCCGCAGTCGCGGTGCGGGATGTTGTAGAAGACCAGCAGCGCGTCCCGGTTCACCTGATCCGCGGCCGCGCTGAACCCCCGCGCCTGCCCCTCCGGATCGTCCACCCCGAGCCACTCCGCGACGGGCTGCTCCGCGATCTTCTGTAGCAGCCTGGCCTCCCCGCCCGCCCCCTTCTTCCGATACGCCGCCACCTGCCGCGCCGCGCTGCCATCCGGATTCACCCAGTAGGGAATCGTGGACTTGGGCCGCTGCTTCGCCTGCCCGGCGAGGGAGGCATGATCGCTGTCCCCCTTCGAGGCCCCAAAGCACCCGGAGAGCACCACACACGACAGCAGCGCCCCGGCGGCGGAGAGAGAGCGGGTACGGGTACGGGCAACGTGACGCGAGCGGCCCGTGTAACTGCCGTACATCCACTCCCCCTTGGGTGCACGCTCCGGGGAACAGGCGGTGATCCCCCGGCGGGACAAGACCGGTCGAATCAATCCTTACACACCGCCCCGAACCACCGGGGGCTCATCCACAACCCACCCGGTTTTTCGCCCGTACGCCATGACGCGATGCGCTCCGCGGCAGGGGGGCGGGGTCCGGGCGGGGCAGGGGCGGAGCCCGGCGCGGGGGTGCCGGGCTCCGCCCCGGGCAGGGTCCGGGGCCCAACCCCGAGCGGGGGGTGCGGGGCACAGCCCCAAGCAGGAGTACGGGGCACAGCCCCAACCAGGGCCCGGGGCCCAACCCCGAGCAGGCGTGCGGGGCACCGCCCCGAACGGGATCCGGGAAGCAATCCCGAGCCGGGATGCAGGAGGCGGAGCCCCAAGCAGGGTCCGGGGGAGCCCCAAGCAGGGTCCGGGGGAGAGCCCCCAAGCAGGGGCCGGGGCACAGGGCGGGGACGCAGCCCCGAGCGGGGGGCGGGGGCGCAGCCCAGCGGGGTCCGGGGCGGAGCCCCGAGTGGGGGCCGGGGCGCAGCCCCCTGGTTTCGGGGAGGGGCGGGGTGGGGGCTTTGCCTGCCGCAGGCGACCACCGCAACCGCACCGCCTAGTGCGCATTGCGGCTCCCGGCCGACACACTGTGGGCGGAGCCCGTCGTGCCGGTCAGGTAGGCCGAGACGACGACGTTCGCCGTATACGTCCGCGTCGCGCGGTTGAACTTCCCTCCGCAGGTGATCAGCCGCAGCTCCGCACGGTCATGGGACCGCGACCCGTACACCCGTCGCGCGTCGAAGTGCTTCTCCGGCACCACCTCGACGTCCTCGACCGTGAACTCCGCCGTCGTACCGTCCGATCGCGCGACCCGTACCCGCTCCCCCCGCTTGAGGTCGCTCAGCCCGTGGAAGACCGCCGGTTTGCTCTTCGTGTCCAGGTGACCGACCAGCAGCGCGGCGCCCGGGGAGCCGGGCTCGGGGCCGGCGCGGTACCAGCCGACCGTGCCGGGGCGGCTGACGGACGGGGGCTTCACGGCTCCGTCGCGGTCGAGGCCGCTGGCGACGATGGGGGCGCGGACCCCCGCCGCCTCGATCACGACCCGCTTCGGCCTGGCGGACGCCAGCGGCGCGTGCGCCGGGGGCAGTGGATGGGCGGGCGGGCGGCCGACCGCGGCCACGTCCCCGGTCATCGGCGCCGGACCGCCCGTTCCCTCCGTGGTGTCCCGGCCCCACATCCACAAGCCGAGCAGCAGCGCCACCCAGGCCACCCCCGTGGCCAGCCGTCCGAGGCCGGAGAAGCGATTTCCGTCCACGTTCCCATCCATCTCGGTATCCATGTCCATGGCGATCAGCCCGCCGTACGGGAGGGATGACGGCGGCGGTGGACCGCGAGGCCGCCGACGGCCAGGGCCGTACCGCCCGAGAGCACCAGGCCGTACGCCTCCGCACCGCCGATGTCATCGCGTGCCCGGGTCTCATCGGGCGCGGTGCCGCCTCCGCCCGCGCGGACGGGGGCGACGGGCGAGGGCGGGCGTTCCACGGCGAGGGAGACCCCGCCCATGGCGCCCATGCCGCCCTTACCGTCGTCACGGCCCTCAGGGTCCTCGCGTACGAGGCCGTCCGCGCAGTCCACGGTGACCCGGTGCGCCCCCTTGGTCGCCGTCGAGCGGATCGTCGCCTCGCTGAAGAGCGCGTCCCCCTCGGGCGTCAGCTCCGCGTCGTCCACGAATACCGGTGACGAGGCCGTGGCCTCCCGGTCAGGGCAGCCGAAGGCCCAGACCTCGACCTCGGCCCCGGGGGCAAGGGCGTGCGGACTGATCCGGATCGTGGTGGTGGCGGAGTGGCGCTGGTCGGCGAGGGCCGGAGCAGCGGCCGTCATCGCCGCGACGGCGGCGCATGCTGCGGTACAGAGAGTGAGTGCGACGATGCGCATGGTGAGAACCTCCCGATACCAAGAGGCTCACGCGCCCGGCAGGGGCCCGCATCCGCTGCGGGCGCCTACTGCGCCATCCGGGGCACAGGGGGCACCGGAGGGTCGGGCAGGGGGCACCGGCGGGTCGGGCAGGGGTCACCGGCCGGTCGGGCAGGGGCGGCCCTCGGCGGGTCAGGCGATGCGTTCCACGAGGTCAGCGATGGAGTCGACGACCGTGGACGGGCGGTACGGGTACCGGTCCACCTCTGCTGCCTTGGTCACCCCGGTGAGCACCAGGAAGGTCTCCATACCGGCCTCGAGCCCGGCCCGGACATCCGTGTCCATCCGGTCGCCGATCATCGCGCTGGTCTCGGAGTGGGCACCGATCGCGTTCAGCCCGGAGCGCATCATCAGCGGATTGGGCTTGCCGACGAAGTACGGCTTCTGGCCGGTGGCCTTGGTGATCAGCGCGGCCACGGAACCGGTGGCGGGCAGCGCACCCTCCGCGGAGGGCCCGATCTCATCGGGGTTCGTGGCGATGAACCGCGCACCGTCGTTGATCAGCCGGATGGCCTTGGTGAGCGCCTCGAAGCTGTACGTACGGGTCTCGCCGAGCACCACGTAGTCCGGCTCGACATCCGTAAGGACGTAGCCGATGTCGTGCAGCGCGGTGGTCAGCCCCGCCTCCCCGATCACATACGCGGTGCCGCCGGGGCGCTGCTCGTCCAGGAACTGGGCGCTGGCCAGCGCCGACGTCCAGATGTTGGCCACCGGGACGTCCAGCCCGATCCGGGACAGCCGGGCGTGGAGGTCGCGCGGGGTGTAGATGGAGTTGTTGGTGAGCACCAGGAAGGGCGTGCCTGACTCGCGCAGCCGCTTGACGAAGGCATCGGCACCTGGCACCGGTATGCCCTCGTGCATCAGGACACCGTCCATGTCGGTGAGCCATGACTCGATCGGCTTGCGCTCTGCCACTGGTTGCTCTCCACTCGGAATCGACCTTTGGCGACGACCTCAGCCTAACCGGGGAAAGTCCTGGGGAGTCCGCCCCGTGTCCGGGAGCACAATGCGTTCGCCGTCCGTTCGCGCCCCGTCCCAGCGCGACAGATCCGCACAGGTGTCTGATCCTGAGGGAGGGGCGGATTCCGCCCCTCCCTGGAACGAGCCGGACCGTAAGGAGGCCGCGATGGGCATGATGGACAAGCTCAAGGGCGCGATCAGCAAGAACCCCGACAAAGCTCGGAAGGGCACTCGCAAGGGGGCCGAGGCCGCTGACAAGAAGACGGGCGGCAAGTACTCGGAGCAGATCCAGTCCGGCTCGGACAAGGTCGACGACGAGCTGCGCCGCCGGGGCGAGGGGCCCCGGGGCCAGTAGCTCGAAATCGGGAACATCGGGGCTTCAGGTCCCCGAGCGCCGGGACTTCACCACGAGGACGGTGCCACAGGCCACGAGCGCGGCGCTGATGACGCCGAGCCCCGCGAGCAGGGCGGTGTGACGGCCCGTCGCGGCGAGTTCGGGCATCCGCTCGCGCTCGTGGCCGCCGTCCTGCTGCTCGTGACGTCCGTCGGCGCCGGTGCCGGTGCTGGGGTCGGCTTGGGACTCCCGTCCGGGGTCGGTCTCGGCTCCGGGGTCGGTGCCCGGGTCCGTTTCAGCGCCGGGGTCCGTCTCGGTGCCCAGGTCGGATTCGGCGCCGGGGTCGTCGGTCTCCGTGCCTAGCCCGGTGTCGGTGCCCAGGTCGGTGCCCGTACCGAGGTCGCTGTCCGCGTCGAGGCCCTCGTCGAGGTCGGTGCCGGTACCGGCGTCGGTGTCGGCGTCCGCGTCCGCGTCCGCGTCCGTCCCGGTGTCCGTACCCGCCTCGGGGTCGGCGCCCGTATCGGTGTCGGTACCTGTCTCGGCCTCCGCGCTCGCGTCCGCGCCGAGGTCCGCGTCCGTGTCGGTGTCGGCATCAGCACCCGGCTCGGTATCGGTACCCGTACCCGTATCCGTATCGGCATCCGCTCCGGTCCCCGTGTCCGTTTCGGCACTGGGATCGGTGTCGACGTCGGCCTCCGCGCCGATGTCGGCGTCGGCATCCGCCTCCGCGTCGGCATCAGCGTCGCTTTCGGCACGGGGCGGCACCGCGGCCGGATGGCTCTCCTTATGGCTCGCGCCGGAGCTCGGCGTGCGGCTCGGCGCGGCGGGGGCGGAGGGCCGGGTCTTCTCGGGCGTTCGCGTCGGAGCGGCCGTGGGGCTCTTGGAGCGGGTGGTCGGCTGCGGCGCGGGCTTCGTCTCGGTGGCTCCGTCGGTGTCGGCTCCGGAGCCGACACCGGCGTCCGTCTCCCTGTCCCTGACGGCGCCCGTAGCCGCCCTCGTCCGCGTTCCGGTACCCGTCCGGGCCTCCGCGCCCGTCCCGGCCTCCGTACCGGCACCCGTACCCGTGCCCGTGCCCAAACCCGCGCCCGTCGCCGCCGGGCCGATGCGGAATGCGTAGTCGTTCGACTGTCCCACCCAGTCGCCGTCGTCCGCGCGCCGCTGTACGGCGATGGCGTTGGCCGTCACCGGCCCCTCGGGCGCGTCCTCGGTGAAACGCGTGCGCACCTGCACGTCGACGGTCTTGTGCGCGGGCACGGTGAAACCCTTGAAATGGCTGTTGTCGAAGACCCCGATGTTCTCGTCCTCGTCCGTCGTCTGGAAGGAGACGGCCCGCCAGGTGGCGCCGCCCTCCGCGGACGGGTCCAGGAACTCGAAACCAATATGCCGGGGCCGCAGTTCACGGGCCTGGTCGATCAGGACGGCGATGGGGTGGATGGCACGGCAGCCGGTATCCGTGGCGTTGCGCAGTTCGAGGTGCCAGCCGCGCCAGCCGCCGCCCCGGGCGTACTGATCCGGCCCATCGCGCAGCTGGGCTTCGATCGGGAAGTCGGAGGCGTTCCGGCCCCCGCAGGCGGCGGACTCGGCCTCGGCGGCGTACACCGGGATTCCATAGAGGGCGGGGGCGAACGCGAGCGCGGCCGCCGGAAGGACAGCTCGTAGGGACAGTGCGGTGGGCAAGCGCATGAGTGACCTCTGCTGTGCGGGGTTTCCCCGAGCACTGCGCTACATTCCGCGTCCGCACGCCGACACACCGCACCGGGCCCGGATTGCCCCCGACTGGCGGTCAGGATCCCCCTCGATCAGCCCAATGCGAACAGCGGTGCGAGTACGAGCCGGGCGGCGCCCTCGACCACGGCCCGCCCGCCCCGCTGCACGACATCCACGGGCACGGGGAGGCGGCTGGCGCGGGCGGAGTCCTCGGCGATCATCGTGGCCACACCGCGAACGTAGGGCTCCGGGTCGGCCAGCACCACCCGGCCGCCCAGCAGCACCCGGTCGATGTCGAGGAGCCGTACGAGGTTGGCCGCGCCGACGCCGAGCAGCCGCGCCGCGTCCGTATGGTCGTCGCGTGCGACGGCGGCGAGGCACAGCGCCTCCAGGCAGCCGCGATTGCCGCATTCGCAGGGCGGCCCGTCGAGCTGGATCACCTGATGCCCGAACTCGCCCGCGTCGGTCCGCGCCCCCCGGTACACGTCCCCGCCGAGCATCAGACCGGCGCCGAGGCCCGTGCCCAGATGGAGATACGCGGCCGACTCGGCGGTCCCGGAGGTCACGAGCCCGAGCGCCGCGGCGTTGGTGTCCTTGTCGAGGACGACGGGCAGGGGGAGCCGCTCGGCGAGCGCGTCGCGCAGCGGGAAGCCGTCCCACTGGGGGAAGCCGGTGACGCGGTGCAGCACGCCGGAGCCGTGGTCGAGCGGTCCGGGCGTGGCGACGCCGACGCCGAGCAACCCGCCGAGCAGCCCGCCGCCCGCCGCGCCGCCGGTCGCGCCACCGGTCTCCGTGCCAGTCTCCGTGCCGGCCTCCGTAAGGCCGGTCCCGGCGGTCCCGGCGGTCCCGGCGTCCGCGAGGAGCGCCCTGACCTCGGCGGTGGCCGCCGCGAGCGCCTCCTCCGCCCCCGCGCCGAAGTCGAAGGGCGCCGTGCGGGCGGCGACCGGTGTGCCCGCGAGGTCGACGAGGACGGCCGTCAGCTCATCGCGGTCGAGCTGCAGCCCGATCGCATGGCGCGCGCCCGGGACCAGGCGGAGCACGGCGGGCGGCTTACCGCCGGTCGAGGCGCGCTGACCGGCCTCCACCGCCAGCCCCTCCGTCCTCAGCCGCGCCGTGATCTTGCTGACGGCTTGAGGGGTGAGCCCGGTGTGGCCGGCCAGCTCCGGTCGGCTGACGCCGTCCTCGCCCGCGTCGCGCAGCAGACGCAGGACGAGCGCGGCGTTATGGCTGCGCAGGGCGGTCAGATTGGCTCCGGGCCCGGCCGCCCCCGACATGGTGCTGTTCACCCCTCCATTGTGGCCACCGCTTGCACTTTGGCAACACTGTTGCCAAAGTGGCCCTCATGGATGCCATGGATGACAGCAGTACCGTCCGCGTGGGACTGATCGGCTACGGCCTGGCCGGATCCGTCTTCCACGCCCCCTTGATCGCGGCCACCGAGGGACTGGTCCTGGACACCATCGTCACCTCCAGCCCGGAGCGGCAGCGGCAGGCACGCGCCGAGTTCCCCGCTGTCCGTCTCGTGGACTCCGCCGATGAGCTGTGGGGCCGGGCGGATGAGCTGGACCTGGTCGTCATCGCCTCCCCGAACCGCACCCACGTGCCGCTCGCCCGCACCGCCCTCGAGGCGGGGCTGCCGGTCGTCGTGGACAAGCCGCTGGCCGCGACCGCCGCCGAGGCCGAGGAGCTGGCCGCGCTCGCCGAGGCCCGCGGGCTGCTGCTGAGCGTCTTCCAGAACCGTCGCTGGGACAACGACTTCCTCACCCTGCGCGCGCTGCTCGCCGAGGGCGCGCTCGGCGACGTGCAGCGCTTTGAGTCCCGCTTCGAGCGGTGGCGGCCGCAGCTCAAGGGCGGCTGGCGGGAGTCCGGCGACCCGGCCGAGGTCGGCGGGCTGCTGTACGACCTGGGCAGCCACCTCGTCGACCAGGCGCTCACCCTCTTCGGGCCCGTCGACTCCGTCTACGCCGAGGTGGATGTGCGCCGCCCCGGGGCGCAGACCGACGACGACACCTTCATCGCCCTCACCCACACCAATGGCGTCCGCTCCCATCTGTGGATGAGCGCGATCACCGCCCAGCTCGGCCCGCGCTTCCGGGTGCTGGGCAGCGCGTCGGGCTATGTGAAGTACGGCCTCGACCCGCAGGAGGCCGCCCTGCGCGAGGGGCTGCGCCCCGGCGACCCGTCCGTTGAATGGGGCACCGAGCCGGAGAGCGAATGGGGCCGGCTGGGCGCCGGAGAGTCCCCGCTGACCGGCGGCGGGGTCCCCGTGCCGACCCTCCGGGGCGACTACCCCGCGTACTACGCCGCCGTCGCCGCCGCCCTCCGCGACGGCACCCCGCCGCCGGTCACCGCCGCCGAGGCCGCGGCCGCCCTGCATGTGCTGGAGGCGGCCCGGGTGTCGGCCGCGGAGCGCCGTACCGTCCGGATCGAGGTCCCCGCATGAGCGAGCACACCGAGCTGATATCCCGCATCGAGGAGCAGGAGCGCCGGCTGCGCCTGCCCCGCTTCGACAACGACGACGCCTGGCGTCTGGGCTGCCTCATCGCCGACCTGGCCCAGGAGCGCGGCGCCGCCGTCACGATCGGCATCCACCGGGCGGGGCAGCGGCTCTTCCACCGCGCCCTGCCGGGCACCTCCCCCGACAACGACGCCTGGCTGGAGCGCAAGTGCCGGGTCGTGGAGCGCTACGGGGCGAGCTCGTACCTCGTCGGGGCCCGCTTCCGCGCCAAGGGCAGCAGCTTCGAGGAGTCCTCCCGCCTGGACCCCGACCGGTACGCCGCGCACGGCGGCGCCTTCCCCCTCCATGTGACGGGCACGGGCGTCATCGGCGCGGTCGCCGTCTCGGGGCTGCCGCAGGCCGAGGACCACGCGCTGGTGGTGGAGGCGCTGGAGCGCTATCTGCCGACGACGGCCTGAGGCGGCCGTGCGGAGGGGCGGCCCCGACGGGGCCGCCCGCCCGGCATCCGGCTACGCGTCCTTGAACTCCTGGCGCTGGCGCCCCAGTCCGTCGATCTCGAGCTCGACGACATCGCCGGAGCGGAGGTACGGCTTGGGCTCGGGGCGGCCCATGGCCACGCCCGCCGGGGTGCCGGTGTTGATGACATCGCCGGGGTGGAGGGTCATGAACTGGCTGAGGTAGCGGACCACATGGGCCACGCCGAAGATCTGGTCCGCGGTGGTGCCGTCCTGCTTGACCTCGCCGTTGACCCACAGGCGCAGGCCCAGGGCCTGCGGGTCGGGGACCTCGTCGGCGGTCACCAGCCAGGGGCCCAGGGGGTTGAACGTCTCGCAGTTCTTGCCCTTGTCCCACTGGCCGCCGCGCTCGATCTGGAAGGCGCGCTCGGAGACGTCGTGGGCGATCGCATAGCCCGCGACCGAGGCGAGGGCGGCCTCGTCGGAGTCGAGGTAGCGGGCGGTGCGGCCGATGACGACGGCGAGTTCGACCTCCCAGTCGGTCTTCACGCTGCCGCGCGGGACGAGGACCGTGTCATCGGGGCCGACGACCGTGTCCGGAGCCTTCATGAAGATGATGGGCTCTTCGGGGGCGGTGGCGCCGGTCTCGGCGGCGTGGTCGTGGTAGTTCAGCCCGATGCACACGATCTTGCCGATACGGCCGAGCGGCGGGCCGATCCGCACCCCGCCGTCCTCGATCACGGGCAGCGCGTCGTCGCCCTCGGCGGCCGCTGCCGCGCGCAGCCGCGCGAGAGCGACCTCGTCGGCGAGGAGGGCGCCGTCGATGTCCGGGACCAGCGCGGACAGATCGCGCAAGGTGCCGTTCTGATCGAGCAGCGCGGGGCGTTCCGCGCCCGCCGGTCCGACTCGCAGCAGTTTCATCCCAAGACTCCCGAGGTCACAGGCCGGTGCGAGGCGCCTACCGGCTGATCGATCCTCCCTTCAGGGGCCTCCAGCCCGCAAGACCTCATTCACGGACTGGGACGGCGGTTTCACTCGTGATTTCGGCGGGTGCCGTTGTGGGCCCCGAGATGGGCCCCGTCGTGGGTGCCGTCACGGGTGCTGTCATGGGTGCCGTCAGCCGCGGTGCAGCAGGGCCCGTTCCACCGCCGTCCAGGTGGTGCTGGTCGCCAGGTACAGCGCCGCCGCCAGCGGGACCACGGCGGCGGTGACGAGGGTCCCGAACGACAGCAGCGGCAGCGCCCGGGCCACTCCGGGCGCCCCGGGGGCGGTCGTCCTGCGGGCGCGGAGGTACGTCCAGGTCGCCACGGCCGCGATCAGCGCGAAGAGCCCGAGGTGGACCAGACCCGGGGCCCCGCTGAGCGCCCCGCCCCACCGGGCGCCGAGCGGGGCCCCGGCGAGCGTGTGGTCGAGGAGGTCTCCGGCGCCGCTGCCGGTGGAGAACACGTGGTACATGACGAAGAAGACCGGAAGCTGGGCGAGCGCCGGGAGACAGCCCGCCAGCGGTGACGCACCCTCCTTCGCCCGCAGCTCCGCCATGGCGCGCCGCAGCCGCTCGGGGTCGCCCTTGTGCTTGCGGCTCAGCTCCGTGAGCTTCGGCGCGAGCGCGGCCCGCGCCTTCTCACCGCGCACCGCGGCACGGGCGAGGGGATGCAGTGCGGCGCGGACGCACAGCGTGAACAGGACGATGGCGGCCGCCGCCGCGGACGCGCCGAAGAGCGGGTCGAGGCCGCCCGCCATGGTGGTCAGCAGGGTGCCGAGGGAAGAGAAAAGGGACATGGGAGCCCTCCGCGGGTCTCGTCGTGCCGGAGTGAGGAAGACATCGGCGTGACGAGCCGCGTGGCGCGGCGGTACGAATGCTGGAGCTTCCGGGGCTCCGCCCCGGCCCCCGCTCCTCAAACGCCGGAGAGGCTGGGGGTCCGCCCGTAGAGCGAAATGGGTGCGCCTACGCGGCCGTCGGCAGACGACGGCCCGGCGCTCGCGGCCTCGGGCGTCCGGAGGCGTCGGGATCCCGCTGGGGCAGGAACGCCGTACGGCGCTCGCGGTCCCGTATCGCGGTGCGAATCCGCCCGGCGGAGGCGGGTATTCGGCTACGGGGGGCGAGGATCGCGCAGGTCAGCAGCGCCGTGGCAACGGCGGCCGTGGCCGCCACGGTGGCGGCGAGGGCGACGGCGCTGACGGCCCCGCTCTGCGCCAGCAGAACCCCGGTCAGCAGAAACAGGCAGACGCCGAGCCGCATGCGCAGCGCTTCGAGTCGTCGCGACACCGTCACACCCCCTCTCCCGGCCGGTCTCCCCTCCTGGCTCCGCCAGTCTAAGCGGCCTCGATGAAGTCCGGTGCGGTTCGGGTGCGCCCCGAAGGGGCGCGGGGCTGTGTCGATATGCGGCTCCGCCGCGTGGGACCAGCCACGACACAGCCGCGGATGAACGACCGCACCTCGCGGCACTTCCCGCGGAGCGCTTAGTGGCCCCCGCCGACAGCCCGTGGGGCGGCGGCCCGCAGCCGGGCCCAGACCACCAGGCGGTAGCGGGAGGTGAATTCGGGGGTGCAGGTCGTCAGGGTGAGGTAGTAGCCCGGTTCGGTGTAGCGGTAGCGGGGATGGGTGGAGCTGTACGGCACCCGGGCGACCACCGTGCCGTCGGCGGGCGAGGTGCGCGGCAGGGTGCGCTCGACCGTGTACGTGTAGCGGGCGTCGGCGGTGTCGATGCGCACCGTGTCGCCCGGGCGCACCTCGTCCAACTGCCGGAAGGGCTCGCCGTGGGTGTTGCGGTGGCCCGCGAGGGCGACATTGCCCGCCTGCCCCGGCTGGGCGGTTCGCGGATAGTGGCCCACGTACCCCTGGTTGAGCACCGCCGCCCGGCTGATGCCCTCGGCGATGGGCACCGTAAGGCCGATGCGCGGGATCCGGAGCACGGCGTACGCCTGGTCCCGGCGCGGTCCCTGGCCCTCGCCCCCGGTCGCCCGGTCACGGTCGCGGCCGTCCCCAGGAGGGGAATCGGAGGATCGCGTCGCCCCCGGCGCCGGTGTCGCTGACTCGGCGGCCCCGTCGCGCCACTGCCGCTCCAGTACGCCCACCTCGTGCCGTGCGCCCGCCCTGGCCTGCCGGTTGGTCCACCACAGTTGGTGGACGACCAGGAGCAGCACCACGAGCCCGAGGGTGACGGCGAGTTCACCGGCCGTCCACAGCCCCCGGGCGAGCACGGCCCGCCCTCGACGACGTCGCACGCGCGCACCATAGGCCAGGCCGCGCGCACCTGCCAGAGACAGGGCGCGGCTATCCGCCCATCACCCGCGAGACCGTATAGATCACCAGCCCGGCCAGGGCACCCACCACCGTGCCGTTGATCCGGATGAACTGCAGATCCCGGCCGATATGGGCCTCGATCTTCCGCGAGGTGTGCTCCGCGTCCCAGCCCGCCACCGTCTCGGTGATCAGCGAGGTGATCTCGTCCCGATACGTCGTCACCACATAGACGGCGGCGTCCTCCAGCCAGCCGTCGGCCTTGTCCCGCAGCCGTCGGTCCGTCACCATCCGCCTGCCCAGCGACAGAATCGCCGCCCGCGCCCGCTGCCGCAGCTCGCTGCGCTCGTCCTCGGCCGCCGTGACGATCATCGCCCGCACCGAGGCCCAGGCCGTGGCGATGATGTCCTGGACGTCGCCGCGCCCCAGCACCTCGCTCTTGACCCGCTCCACCCGCGCCCGGGTGTCGGTGTCGGACTGCAGATCCCCGGCGAAGTCGGTGAGGAAGCGGTCCAGGGCGCCGCGCGCCGGATGGGCGGGCATATCGCGCATCTCGGTGACGAAGCGCAGCAGTTCCTTGTAGACGCGGTCGCCGACCTTGCGGTCCACGAACCGCGGCGTCCAGCCGGGGGCACCGCCGGTCACGGCCTGCATCACCGATTCGTTGTGCTCCACCAGCCAGTCGTGGGCGCGCAGGCACACCAGGTCCACGGCGCGGCGATGGCCGCCCTCCGCGACAACGCGCTCCAGCAGCTTGCCCAGGCCCGGCGCGACCTCCTGGGCGTCCGCCCGGCGGGTGATCGCCTCGCCCACCACGGCCTGCACATCGGAGTCGCGCAGCACCGTGAGCGCGCCGCGCAGCGCGGTCGCCAGCTCGGCCGTCACCCGCTCGGCATGCTCGGGCTGGACGAGCCAGGTGCCGAGCCGGCCGCCGATGCCGACCGCGCGCAGCCGCATCCGTACGACGTCCCCGGAGAGGAAGTTCTCCCCGACGAACTCCCCGAGGCTGGCCCCGAGCTGGTCCTTCTTGGTGGGGATGATCGCCGTATGGGGAATCGGCAGCCCCATGGGCCGCCGGAAGAGCGCGGTGACCGCGAACCAGTCGGCCAGGGCGCCCACCATGCCCGCCTCGGCGGCCGCGGCGACATAGCCGGTCCAGCCGCCGATACCGGAGGAGCGCGCCCAGGTGGCGAGCACGTACACCAGTGCGACGCCGAGCAGCATGCCGGTGGCGAGCGCCTTCATCCGGCGCACACCGCGCCGCCGCTCCACGTCCAGGGGGCTGTCCGTGACAAAGGGCACAGCCGCGCCCCCGGGCGGCGGGGCCGCCGTCTCACCAGTCGTTCTTCGCTCCATACGCTCCACCCGGTCGGCCCGTCCCCTCATGCATTGTCTCTTTCCGGTCTCAGTGGCCCAAGGGTGGAACGAACGGTGAGTTCCCGTCGTCTGTCCGGGGGAGCGACCCAGCACATTGGGGGCAGGCCGACAGGCGGAGCCGGGTCCCGCCATGGGATCATGAGTCACCGACCGGACCGCATCGGCGCTGCCGGATACCACCCGCCGTTCCCGTCCACATCCGGAGCCTCGGGCTCCGTCCGCCCGAGGAGACAACCCGCTCATGAGCATGCCCCCAATGCCCAGACGCACGGGGTATGCCGTGCTCGCTGCGCTGGCGGCTGTGGTGATCCTCGTCTCCACCGCGATATTCATCGGGCTCGGTGGCGACAAGGGCGGTACGGACTCCCGTGCGCAGGGGGCCCGCGGCTCTGCCGATCCGGCCTCGGCCGGGTCCTGGGTGGGTACCTGGTCCACCTCGGCGGCGGCCGCCGAGCCGAGGACGCTGCGCGGCCTGTCGGGCATGTCGATACGGAACGTGGTGCACACCACCATCGGCGGCACCAGCTCCCGCATCCAGCTCTCCAACTTCTACAGCAGCCGTCCGCTGACGATCACGCATGCCTCGCTGGCGCTGGCCGCCGCGCCCAGCAACCCCACCGCGGCGACCGGCACCATGCGCCGCCTCGCCTTCAACAACCGCACCTGGGTGACGATCCCGCCCGGTAAGGCCATCACCAGCGACCCGGTGCGGCTCGCCGTCCCGGACTCGGCCGACCTGCTGGTCACCACCTACACCCCGCAGGCGTCCGGCTCGGTCACCTACCATCCGCACGCCCGCCAGACGTCGTACATGGCGCGTGGCGACCGTACGGAGGACACGGCGGGCGCCGCCTACACCCAGCAGAGCCCGTACTGGCGCTATCTGACCGGCGTGGACGTGTGGTCCAAGCAGGCCGAGGGCGCGGTCGCGGTGCTGGGCGACTCGATCACCGACGGCATCACCTCCACCGCCGGGGCCAACCACCGGTGGACCGACTTCCTCTCCGAGCGGCTGCGCAGCGAGCCCGGCGCGCCCCGATTCGGCGTGCTCAACCAGGGCATCAGCGGCAACCGCGTGCTGAGCGACGGCACGCAGTATCCGCCCAACAACCCCAGCGGGCTCTCCCGCTTCGACCGCGACGTGCTCTCCCGTACGGGCGTCAAGGCCGTGATCGTCGAGCTGGGCGTCAACGACATACTGCGCATCCCCCACGAGACCGACCCCAACCGGATCGTGTGGGGCCTGAAGCGGCTGACCGAACAGGCCCACGCGCGGGGCCTGCGGGTCATCGGAGCCACCCTGACGCCCTTCTACGGGCACCGCGGCTACACACCCCAGCTTGACGCCGTACGCGAGCAGGTCAACGCGCGGATCCGGGCCGGGAGGGTCTTCGACGAGGTCGTGGACTTCGACAAGGCGCTGCGCGACCCGATCAGCCCGCTACGGCTGCGCCCGGTGTACGACTCGGGCGACCATCTGCACCCGAGCGACGACGGCTACCGGGCGATGGCGCGGGCGCTGGACCTGGACCACCTGCGGGGCCGCACGGCGGCCGAGCTCTAGCCGGAGCTTCTCGCCCGGTACCCGGAGCGGGCCCCGTAAGGGCCTAGTAGTCGTCGCGGCGCTCCTTCTCCAGGGACAGCCGGCGCTCCTCCCGCTCCTCACGGCGCCCGTCGCGCCGCGCGCCCCGCACTTCCCGGCGCTCGGTGCGCAGCTCGTCCCTGCGCTCGGCCTTCACCCGGCGGCGCTCCTCCTTGAGGCGCTTGTGCTCCTCCTTACGGAGCTTGCGCTCGACTGTGACTCCGCCGAAGAGCGCAAGGCCGGTGACGGTCACCCGCGGCGCGCCGGGCTCGCCCTCGACCCCTCCGCTGTGGTCGAAGCCGCCCATGATGCCGATGCCGCTGACATGGGTGTCGACGCCCGGCTCCACGGTGACCTGCACGCCGCCCATGAGGGCGAAGCAGCGGATGACGATCTCGCGGTCCTCGAACCGGGCCTCGCGCAGATCGATCTCACCTCCGCCCATGAGGGTGAACGCGGTGAAGCGGCGCGGCACGGTCCAGGTGCCCTTGCGCTGGAAGCCCCCCATGATCGCGATCCCCGTGCGGGACGTCGGGGTGCCGCCGATGCGCTCCCTCCAGCCGGTGGGATCGGCCGGGGCCGGCGGGGCGGGAGCGGCACTGCCGGGCACCGGGAGGTCCCGTACCAGCGGCTCCAACTCGCCGTGGGTGCGCGCCGTGTAGGCCGCGTTCAGCCGCTCGTCGAACTCCTCCATGTCCAGGCGGCCTTCGGCGACGGCTTCGCGGAGGACCTCCGCGATCCGCTCCCGCTCGGCGTCGGAGGCCCGCATCCCGGCCGGGTCCGGGAGGTCGGGGCTCGCCCCCTGGGAAGAACCAGCGCTCGTCATACGGACAGACTAACGGCGGGCACCGGCCATGGCCCGTATCTCGTACGGGGGTGCCGCCCCCGATCCGTCCACGGTCACGGCCACCGGCCCGTTCACGGGCCCCGCCCCCGGCCCCGCTCACGCTCCGCGCCCGGCCGACCGGCCCTCCCCGCCGTGCAGCATCCTCGCGATCACGTCCTCGATCTCGGGCTCGCGCACCGAGAGGTCCACCATCGGATAGCCGTCGGCGACCGCCGCGACGATCGGCGCCGCGCTGCTGGTCGCCGGGAAGGCCAGCCACTGCCGGGGCCCCTCGACCCGCACCGTCCGGGCCCCGGGGATCTCGATGGGCGGCAGCTCCTGCTCCAGGTCGACCACGAGGGTGCGTTCGCTCTCCCCCACCGCGTGCAGCCCGTCGAGCCCGCCGTCGTAGACCAGCCGGCCGTGGTCGATGACCATCACCCGCTTGCACAGCAGTTCGATATCGGTCAGATCGTGGGTGGTGAGCAGCACGGTGGTGCCCTGCTCGGCGTTCACATCGCGCAGGAACTCCCGCACCTTCGCCTTGCTGACCACATCGAGCCCGATGGTCGGCTCGTCGAGATAGAGCACCTCGGGGTCGTGCAGCAGGGCGGCCGCGATATCGCCGCGCATCCGCTGGCCCAGCGAGAGCTGACGCACCGGCACGTCCAACAGCTCGCTCAGGTTGAGCAGTTCCACGCAGCGGTCCAGGTTCTCCCGGTAGCGGTCGTCGGGGATCCGGTACATCCGCCGCACCAGCGCGTACGAATCGCGCAGCGGCAGATCCCACCACAGGGTGGTCCGCTGCCCGAAGACCACCCCGATCCGGCGCGCGAGCCGCGTCCGCTCCCTGGAGGGGTCGATGCCGGCGACCCTCAGCCGCCCGCCGCTGGGCACCAGGATCCCGGTCAGCATCTTGATCGTGGTGGACTTCCCGGCGCCGTTCGGCCCGATGTAGCCCACCATCTCGCCGCGCGGCACCCGGAAGCTGATGCCGTCCACCGCGCGCACCTCGCGCCGCTCACGGCGCATCAGCCCGGCTCTGCGCCGCACCTGGAACACCTTCTCGACACCGTCGAGCTCGATCAGATCGTCCACGGCCATCCCTCCCCCTCAGCTCCCCGTGCTCTGATACGCCCGCAGCCCCGCCCGCCAGGCCAGCCCCGCCACCGCACAGCAGCCGCAGGCGACCAGCGGCGCCGCGAAGCCGATCCGGGCGGGGAGCCCCAGCGGATCGGGGCGGCCCAGGATGTGCAGCGCCGGCAGCCAGTTGACGAAGGCCAGCGGGATGACGAAGGTGACGCCCCGCAGCAGCTCCTTGCCGAAGACCGTCGGCGGGTACTCCAGCAGCGTGGTCCCGCCGAAGGTGAAGGCGTTCTGCACCTCGGAGGCGTCCTTGGCCCAGAACTGGAAGGCGCCGCCGAGCACGAACAGCGCCCCGAAGATGGCGCCCCCGCTCAGCAGCATCACCGGCATCAGCAGCACCCGGTCCACCGTCCAGTCGATGTCCAGCCGGCTCAGCGACCAGCCGAGCAGCACCGCCCCCTGGGTGATCCGGCCCAGCCGGCGCAGCGCGAAGCGGTCGGCGGCGACCTGGGCGAGTATCGGCACCGGCCGCACCAGCAGGGTGTCCATCGTGCCGTCGCGCACCCGCTGGCCCAGCCGGCCCATGGTGCCCAGCGTGAGATCGGCGAGGCCGAAGGCGACGCTGGTGGTGCCGTAGAGGAAGGCGACCTCGTCAAGGGTGAAGCCGCCCAATTGCCCGATGTGGGTGAACATCAACGCGATCGCGACGAAGTCCAGACCGGTCGCGAGGAGGTTCCCCAGCGTCATGATCAGGAACGAGGTGCGGTACGCCATCGTGGAGCGCACCCACATCCCGACGATCAGGACGTAGGCCCGGAGCCCGTTGGACACGGCCGACTCAGCCACCCTGGACCACCACCTTCCGGGTCGCCACCGACTGCAGCACCCGCCCCGCCGCCAGCAGCACCACCATCCACCCCGCCTGGAAGGCGAACGCCCCCAGCAGCCCCGCCCCCCGGTGCTCCTCCAGGAAGACATCCGCGGGCACCTGGAGCATCGCCGCCCAGGGCAGCGCGCGGGCGATCTCGCCGAGCTGCCCGGGGAAGACGTTGAGCGGCAGGATCATCCCGGAGAAGAACAGGCACAGCAGCCCGCTCAGCATGGCCAGCCCCGTCCCGTCGAGCAGCCAGAAGGAGGCGAGCGAGACCAGATAGCGCACCGCGAAGCCGACGCACACCGCGAGCACCACCGACAGCAGGAACCACAGCCAGGTCAAGGGCGAGGCGGGCAGCCGGAGTTCGAAGACCAGCGCCCCGATCCCCATCGGCACCACGCCGCGCCCCAGCAACTGGAACAGCGCCCGGCCGAGCTCGGTGGCCAGCCACCACGACTGGAGGTCGACGGGGCGGTAGAGGTCCACGGCGATGTCACCGGAGCGGATGCGGTCCTGCAGCTCCTCCTGGAAGCCGCCGCCCATCAGCGCTACGGCCGCCAGCAGCGCCTGGCCGAGCCAGACGAAGGTCAGCGCCTGGTCGAGGTCGTAGCCGCCGAGGTGCGGCCGCTCGTCCCACAGCGCGGTGTAGGTGTAGGCGAGGATGAAGCCGAAAACGGTATTGGTGAAGACCCCGGCCACGGTGGCGATCCGATACGTCGCGTAGCGTTTGAAGCCGCTGACCGCGACGGCCGCGTACAGCCGCATCCGCCCGCCCCTCCCTCCCTCGACCACGGCGCCCGGCCGGCGCCAAAATCCGGAGCCTAGTGGGGTGACCGGAGAGACGGCCAGGCAATATTCACCGGATGGTGTGAGCGGAATCATCCATGTGGCCGGTCACAGACCAGTCACGGGTGCGCGCCACGTCCTCGGCCCGGAACGGATGATGCGACAGTGTTTTATCGGGCGTACGACGCGAATCGCCCGACCGTGCACGATCCTGCCGCCGTGCAACCCTCGACGGCGGCCGAGGAGTCTCAGGAGACATGAGCGACGAGCCCCAGTTGATCGACGGTGGCGCGGCCGGAACGGGTGCCCGGCCCGGCATCGACGATGGCAACCACGACACGCCGCACCGCGCGGACGGCCTCCCCGCAGGCAGACCGGCCAAGGGCAGAAAGGGCCGTCCCCAGCGCACCGGATGGCGCCGGCTGCTGCCCACCTGGCGCATGGTCCTCGGCGGCTTCCTCCTGATCGTCCTGCTGATCGCGGGCGGGCTCGTCACCGGCTATCTGCTCGTCGACATCCCCCCGGCGAACAGAGCCGCCATCGCCCAGAGCAATGTCTTCCTCTACTCCGACGGCTCCCAGCTCGCCCGCGAGGGCAAGGTCAACCGGGAGAACGTCCAGCTCAGCCAGATTCCCAAGCGGATCCAGCACGCGGTGCTGGCTGCCGAGGACCGGGACTTCTACTCGGAGTCGGCCATCAACCCCGAGGCGATGGTCCGGGCCGCCTGGAACACCGCCACCGGCAAGGGCAAGCAGTCCGGCTCCACCATCACCCAGCAGTATGTGAAGAACTACTACCTGGACCAGGAACAGACGGTCACCCGCAAGGCCAAGGAGTTCTTCATCGCGATCAAGCTGGACCGGGAGGTGAGCAAGGACAAGATCCTCGAGGGCTACCTCAACACCAGCTACTTCGGGCGCAACGCCTACGGCATCCAGGCCGCCGCCCAGGCGTACTACGGCAAGGACATCGGCGAGCTCGACACCGCCCAGGGCGCGTATCTGGCGACCCTGCTGAACGCCCCCAGCGCCTACGACGTCGTCGCCCATCCGCAGAACAAGGGGCGGGCCACGGCCCGCTGGCACTACGTCCTGGACGGCATGGTCAAGAAGGGCTGGCTGACCCGGGCCGACCGGCAGAAGATGACCTTCCCCGCGCCCTCCGACGCCAGGGTCGCCTCGGGCATGTCCGGCCAGCGCGGCTATCTCGTCGAGGCCGTGGAGGACTACCTCACCAGCAACGGGATCATCGACGAGCAAACCCTGGCGCGCGGCGGCTACCGCATCACCACCACGATCGACAAGAAGAAGCAGGACGCCTTCGCGGCGGCCGTGCGCGACCGGCTGATGAGCAAGCTCAGCCCGAAGGACCGCAAGGTCGACCGCTATGTGCGCGCGGGCGGCGCCTCGATCGACCCGAAGACCGGCAAGGTGGTCGCGCTCTACGGCGGGATCGACTACACCAAGCAGTTCGTCAACAACGCGACCCGCCGTGACTACCAGGTGGGATCCACGTTCAAGCCATTCGTCTTCACCTCGGCGGTGCGCTACGGGTCCACCACCCAGGACGGTCAGACGATCACCCCGGACACCCTCTACAACGGCGACAACAAGCGCGAGGTCGTCGGCCCGGAGGGGCCCACCGGCTACTCCCCCGCCAACGAGGACGACGTCGACTACGGCGACATCGACGTCACCACGGCCACCGACAACTCGGTGAACTCGGTGTACGCGCAGATGGCCCAGGACGTCGGCCCCGCCAAGGTCAAGCAGACCGCCATCGACCTGGGCGTCCCCAAGAACACCCCCGATCTGCACGCCTCCCCCTCCATCGCGCTCGGCCCCGCCACCGCGAGCGTGCTGGACATGACCGAGGCGTACGCGACCCTCGCCAACCACGGCGAGCACGGCAAGTACGGCCTGGTCGAGGAGGTCACCAAGGACGGTGCGCGGGTCAGTCTCCCGGACCGGGAGAACCGGCAGGCCATCCCGCGCAGCGCCGCCGACACCACCACCTCGATACTGCAGAGCGTGGTCGACGGCGGCACCGGCACCGCCGCCCAGGCCGCCGAGCGCCCGGCGGCGGGCAAGACCGGCACCGCGGAGGAGGACAAGGCCGCCTGGTTCGCGGGCTACACCCCGGATCTGGCGACCGTGGTAGCGGTGATGGGCCAGGACTCCAATACCGGCGTGCAGAAGCCGCTGTACGGGGCGACGGGCCTGGAGCGGATCAACGGCGGCGGCTATCCCGCCGAGATCTGGGCGCAGTACACATCGGGCGCGCTGGACGGCAAGCCACCGGCCGAGTTCGATCTGCGGCTGGAGGACGGGGCGAGCGCCCCCGACGGCTCCCAGCCCGGCCAGCAGCCTCCGGGCTCCCCGCCGCCGGTGGTCACCACTCCCCCGACCGACGCCCCGCCGGACACCTCGGTCCCCACGGCGCCGACCGACACCCCGCCGACGCTGCCCACCACGCCCCCGACCATCCCCACCCCGCCGACGGACATCCCCACCGGGGGGCCGACGACCGAGCCGGGACCGGGCGGGCCGGGTGATCCGGGTGGCGATCCGGGCGACCCAGGGGGGCCGGTGGGCGGCTGAGACCGCGGACCGCGAACAGCGGAGGGTGGTGACGGATACCGTCACCACCCTCTGTCATGTCCGATGCCGCGGTGTCCCTACAGGTAGAGCCCCGTGGAGTCCTCCGCGCCCTCCAGCCGCTCGGCCGCCACCGCGTGCAGATCGCGCTCCCGCATCAGGACGTAGGCGACCCCGCGGACCTCGACCTCGGCCCGGTCCTCCGGGTCGTAGAGCACCCGGTCACCGGGCTCCACGGTCCGTACGCTCTGCCCGACCGCGACCACCTCGGCCCAGGCCAGCCGCCTGCCGACCGCCGCGGTGGCGGGGATGACGATGCCGCCGGACGACCGGCGCTCGCCCTCCGGAATGTCGGTGCTTACCAGCACACGGTCGTGCAGCATCCGGATGGGCAGCTTGTCATGGGTCGTGTTCGCACTCACGCCATGACCGTACCTGGCCGGACGGCGCGATGACGCCTCAGGGCCGGTGCGGGCCGCCTTCGCTCAGCGGTGCCGGCCGCCTTCTCAGCGGTGCCGGCCGGCCCTTCGCTCAGCGGCGCCGCTTGGAGCACCACGAGGAGCGGGACGCCTTGGCGGACCGGGAGGACCTCGCCGAGAGGGCGAGCAGCCCGACCAGCCCGGCCACGGCGAGCGCCACCGGCACGATCCGCTCCATGCGGGGCCGGCCCTCCTCCGACACCAACTGGGCCCGCACGCCCGCCACCGCGCGGTTGGCGGACACATAGGCCCGCCCGGCGGTCCGGTCCACCGCCGACGCCGCCTTCGCCTTCGCGTCCCCGATGATCGTCTTCGGGTGCATCCGCACCCCGATCTCGTCGAGGGTCACGGCGAGCTCCTGCCGCCTGCGGGCGATGTCCGCCTCGATCTGCGCAGGGGTCCTGGC
The DNA here is from genome assembly GCF_000147815.2 of Streptomyces violaceusniger Tu 4113. Classification (NCBI taxonomy): domain Bacteria; kingdom Bacillati; phylum Actinomycetota; class Actinomycetes; order Kitasatosporales; family Streptomycetaceae; genus Streptomyces; species Streptomyces violaceusniger. The sequence continues at coordinate 9,505,657 of NC_015957.1, forward strand.
ATCCGACACCGCGCTGCCTCCGTCAGTCTCGATGATTCGTGATGGACAGTCTGTCAGCTCGCCCTCCTCCCCGCTCCACGGCACCCCCGGACGGGAAGCTGGCTAATGTCGGGTACGTACCCCCGACGCCACGAGGAGCACCAGACCATGAGCGAGCGACTGCAGCCCGGCGACACCGCCCCCGCCTTCACCCTCCCCGACGCGGACGGCAAGGAGGTCTCGCTCGCCGACCACGCCGGCCGTAAGGTGATCGTCTACTTCTACCCCGCCGCCCTCACCCCCGGCTGCACCAAGCAGGCGTGCGACTTCACCGACAACCTCGCCTTCCTGGCCGGCCACGGCTACGACGTCATCGGCATCTCCCCCGACAAGCCCGAGAAGCTGGCCAAGTTCCGCGACCAGGAGGACCTGAAGGTCACGCTCCTCGCCGACCCCGCCAAGGAGACCCTCGATGCGTACGGCGCCTTCGGCGAGAAGAAGCTCTACGGCAAGACGGTCATCGGCGTGATCCGCTCCACCGTCATCGTCGACGAGCAGGGCAAGGTCGAGCGCGCCCTGTACAACGTGAAGGCCACCGGCCACGTAGCCAAGATCATCAAAGACCTGGGGCTGTGACGGACCCGGGGCTGCCGCCCCGGACCCCGTTCACCAGGCAGTACCATGACCGTGCCGAGCGGCCGTGATGGAATTGGCAGTCATGCTGGGTTTAGGTCCCAGTGGGGTAACTCCCGTGAGGGTTCGAGTCCCTCCGGCCGCACGCCGCGCGAACGCAGGCCCGGCCCGCCTCATCGCGGGCCGGGCCTGCGGCGTCCTACGGGGCCGCTCACCCCAGGAGTTCGCGGACGATCGGGGCGATGGCGCGGAACGCCTTGCCGCGGTGGCTGATGGCGTTCTTCTCCTCGGGGTCCAGTTCGGCACAGGTGCGGGTCTCGCCGTGGGGCTGGAGGATGGGGTCGTAGCCGAACCCCCCGCCGCCCACGGGCTCATGACGGAGCGTGCCGGTGAGCCGGCCGGAGACGACGCGCTCGGTGCCGTCGGGGAGGGCGAGGGCGGCGGCGCAGGCGAAGTGGGCGCCACGGTGTTCGTCGGGGACGTCGGAGAGCTGGGCGAGCAGCAGGTCGAGATTGGCGCGGTCGTCGCCGTGCCGGCCCGACCAGCGGGCCGAGAAGATGCCGGGCGCGCCGCCGAGGACGTCCACGCAGAGGCCGGAGTCGTCGGCGATGGCGGGGTGGCCGGTGGCCCGGGCCAGGGCGTGGGCCTTGAGGAGGGCGTTCTCCGCGAAGGTCACGCCGGTCTCCTTGACGTCCGGGACCTCCGGATAGGCGTCGGCGCCGACGAGTTCGGCATCCAGGCCGGCCTCGCCCAGGATCGAGCGCAGTTCGGTGATCTTGTAGGCGTTGCGGGTCGCGAGGACCAGACGGCGGGGGTGCGGGCGGTGTCCCTCAGTGTGTTGCTGCATAACTCTCGATTATCGAGGGGAGGTCAGGGCGAGCAGACACCGGTCAGCTCGCCCGCCGCGTCCCTGACCGGAGTCATATCGGGGTGCTTGCCGCTGTCCACGGACTTCTGGACGTTGTCCAGGGCCTTCTGGAGGTCGTCCACGGCCTTGCCGACGTCCGCGCTGTCGGTGCGGTCGCCCACCTTGCCGATGTCCTTGTCGAGGGCGTCCAGGATCTTGTCGGCGTCCTGCGGATTGACCGCGGCGCCGGTCAGGGCGTCCTGGAGGTCGTCCACGTCGTTGGATATCTCGACCGCGAGCTGGGCGCAGTCGAGGGCTTTCTCCACCGCGCTGCAGCCGACGGTGACCGGCACGATGAGCGCGACGGCGGCGAGAGCGGTGACGGCGGTGGTACGGCGGTGACGGTGGCGCGGCGCCATGGAAGGGTCCCTCCCCGGGAACGGTGCTGGTACCTGACTAAACGCCGGGCGCCGCGCGACGGTTGCTCGCTGCCGCCGTCACATCTCCAGGGCGAGCGCCGCGCGCTGGATTCCGGCCAGGGTCTCGCAGCCCGCCACGGCGAGGTCCAGCAGCCCGTTCAGCTCCTCGCGGGCGAAGGGCTCGCCCTCCGCCGTGCCCTGCACCTCGACGAAGCGTCCGTCACCGGTACAGACCACGTTCATGTCGGTCTCGGCGCGCACGTCCTCCTCGTAGCAGAGGTCGAGCAGGGGGATTCCGCCGACGATGCCGACGCTGACGGCGGAGACGGTGCCGGTCAGCGGCTGCCGGGTGGCCTTGATGAGCTTCTTGCCCCGGGCCCAGCCGATGGCGTCGGCCAGGGCCACATAGGCGCCGGTGATGGCGGCGGTGCGGGTGCCGCCGTCGGCCTGGAGGACATCGCAGTCCAGGACGATGGTGTTCTCGCCGAGCGCCTTGTAGTCGATCACCGCGCGCAGCGAGCGGCCGATGAGACGGGAGATCTCATGGGTCCGGCCGCCGATCTTGCCGCGGACGGACTCGCGGTCGCCCCGGGTGTTGGTGGAGCGCGGCAGCATCGCGTACTCCGCGGTGACCCAGCCCTCGCCGCTGCCCTTGCGCCAGCGCGGCACGCCCTCGGTGACGCTCGCGGTGCACAGGACCCGCGTATCGCCGAAGGAGACGAGGACCGAGCCCTCGGCATGCTTGCTCCATCCGCGCTCGATGGTCACGGGTCGGAGCTGGTCGGGGGTGCGGCCGTCGATACGAGACATGAGATGAGCCTATCGGCATCGCGGAGGCCCCCGGTCCGCGTCCGGCGAGGGCCCCGCTCCCGGGGGACGGCGCTCCGGGCCCGGATGGTCACCTCAGGTCTCGGAAGGTCACATCAGGTCTCGGAAGGTCACATCAGGTCTTCGATCTCGGCGGCGACGGGGTCCGCGTCGGCACCGATGACCACCTGGATCGCGGTGCCCATCTTCACCACGCCATGGGCACCGGCGGCCTTCAGGAGGGCCTCGTCGACCAGGGCGGCGTCCTTGACCTCGGTGCGCAGGCGGGTGATGCAGCCCTCGATCTCGACGATGTTGTCGATGCCGCCGAGCCCCTCGACGATCTTGTCAGCCTTGGTGGCCATGTTCGCTCCTGTCGTCCTGCTGTCCGCGTGGTGTCCGCGCTGCGGCAAATGGTCTACACCATTATGCGGGTGAGGAAGTCACTCGTCACTTGGAACGATAGATTCCTTTAGCGGATCCCTACGTGCTACAACAGGTCTACACCACATGTGGTTTAGACCATAGCGCGGGCCGTCCCTCCCCTGAGAGCCCGCCTCACCAGGAGGAATCCGATGAGTACGGCCACCGCGCCGGCCGCGCCCGCCCAGAAGCGGGGTGCCGGTCTGATCAAGGGTATGCAGAAGATCGGGCGCAGCCTCCAGCTCCCCGTCGCCGCTCTGCCCGCCGCGGGCATCCTGAGCCGGCTCGGCCAGGACGACGTCTTCGGCAAGACGGGACTCGGCTGGAACAAGCTCGCGGAGATCTTCGCCCACGCGGGCGGCGCGCTCTTCGACAACCTGGCCCTGCTCTTCTGCATCGGCGTGGCCATCGGCTTCGCGAAGAAGTCGGACGGCACCACGGCCTTCGCGGGCCTGGTCGGCTTCCTCGTCTACAAGAACGTCCTGACCGGCTTCGTCAGCGAGGTGACCGGCAAGCCGGAGGACCCGGGCGTCCTCGGCGGCATCGTGGTCGGCCTGACCGCCGCGGTGCTGTGGGAGAAGTACCACCGCACCCGGCTGCCGGACTGGCTGGGCTTCTTCAGCGGCCGCCGCTTCATCCCGATCCTGATGTCCTTCGCGGGCGTGATCTACGGCGTGCTCTTCGGGTACCTCTGGGGCCCGATAGGCGACGGCCTCAACAACTTCTCCGAGTGGCTGTCGTCCAATGGCGCGGTCGGCTCGGGGATCTTCGGTGTGGTCAACCGGCTGCTGATCCCGGTCGGCATGCACATGCTGCTGAACTCGTTCGCCTGGTTCCAGTTCGGCGACTTCAGCTCCGGCGGCCAGACCTGGCACGGCGACATCGCGCGCTACTTCCACGACGACCCGTCGGCCGGAATGTTCATGACCGGCTTCTTCCCGATCATGATGTTCGCGCTGCCCGCCGCCGGTCTGGCGATCGCGCACTGCGCCCGTCCCGAGCGGCGCAAGGCCGTGATGGGCATGATGATCTCGGTCTCGCTGACGGCGTTCGTCTGCGGTGTCACCGAGCCGATCGAGTTCTCGTTCATGTTCATCGCGCCCCTGCTGTACGGCATCCACGCGGTGCTGACGGGCCTGTCCATGGCGCTGACCTGGGCACTCGGCATCCGCAGCGGCTTCACCTTCTCCGGCGGGCTGTTCGACTATCTGCTGGGGTGGTCGCACAGCGAGAGGGCCTGGATGCTGATCCCGATCGGGCTGGCGTTCAGCGTCGTCTACTACGTGGTCTTCCGCTTCGTGATCACGAAGTTCAACATCCCGACGCCGGGACGAGAACCGGAGGACTCCCTGGACGACGCCGCGGTGGCGGACGCCAAGAAGTAGCCACCGAGCGTGCAAGACGGCGAAGCGCCGGGCTGGTCCTCCAGCCCGGCGCTTCCGCGTTCACCGCCCGTTACACCTCGTAGACCGCGCCCGCCTTGGCCAGCTCCACCGGGCCGCCGAAGACCGCCTGCGCGTCGCGCTGGTTGATCTGGGGGTCCGTCCACGGCGGGATGTGGGTGAGCACCATGCTCCCGACCCCCGCCCGCAGCGCGTGTTCACCCGCCTGGCGGCCGTTGAGATGCAGCTCCGGGATGTCCTCCTTGCCGTGCGTGAAGGCCGCCTCGCACAGGAAGAGGTCGCCGCCCCGGGCCAGGTCCACCAGGGCCTCACAGGGGCCCGTGTCGCCCGAGTAGACCAGCGAGCGGCCGCCGTACTCGATCCGGAAGCCGAACGCCTCCACGGGGTGGCAGACGCGCTCGGCGCGGATGGTGAAGGGGCCGATGTCGAAGCTGCCGGGCGTCAGGGTGCGGAAGTCGAAGACCTCACGCATCGACTTCTCGTCGGGCAGATCGTCGTACGCCTGGACCAGCCGCCGCTCGGTGTCCTCGGGGCCGTAGACGGGGATCGCCTCGGCGCGGCCACCGTCGTGCCGGTAGTAGCGCGCGACGAAGTATCCGCACATGTCGATGAAGTGATCGGGGTGGAGATGGGACAGCAGTACAGCGTCGAGGTCGTAGAGACCGCAGTGGCGCTGCAGCTCGCCAAGGGCGCCATTGCCCATGTCGAGGAGCAGCCGGAAGCCGTCGGCCTCTACGAGGTAGCTCGAGCAGGCCGATTCCGCGGACGGGAACGACCCTGAGCATCCGACGACGGTGAGCTTCATGAAGCAGGAACCTCCTTGAGGGGTCCCCATGCCGAAGGCCATGGGCGGTGCGGGGGGTCATGCGGTGCCCACGAGCGTAAGGCGCAAAAGCCCAGGCAGCTCCTCCACGGGCCCGCGTTGTGGGCGGAATCACCAGGACGGAGCCGGGTGGCGCCCGGCCATGCCCCCCCCGCCGGCCGATCGGCCCGAAGGGCTACGCCCAGAGCTGGCCGTGCAGCGTCGCGATCGCCTCCTCGGTGGTGGCCGCCGTGTAGACACCGGTGGACAGGTACTTCCAGCCACCGTCGGCGACGATGAAGACCACATCGGCGCTCTGCCCGGCCTTGACCGCCTTACCGGCGACACCGAGGGCGGCGTGCAGCGCGGCCCCCGTCGACACGCCCGCGAAAATGCCTTCCTGGGCGAGGAGTTCCCGGGTGCGGGTCACCGCGTCCTCGGAGCCGACGGAGAAGCGGGTGGTCAGCACGGACTCGTCGTACAGCTCGGGGACGAACCCCTCGTCCAGGTTGCGGAGTCCGTAGACGATGTCGTCGTAGCGCGGTTCGGCCGCGACGATCTGGACGTCCGGCTTGTTCTCGCGCAGGAAGCGGCCGACGCCCATCAGGGTGCCGGTGGTGCCCAGGCCCGCGACGAAGTGGGTGAGGGAGGGCAGGTCGGCGAGGATCTCGGGGCCGGTGGTGGCGTAGTGGGCACCGGCGTTGTCCGGGTTTCCGTACTGGTACAGCATCACCCAGTCCGGGTGCTGCTCCGCCAGCTCCTTGGCCACCCGGACGGCGGTGTTGGAGCCGCCGGCGGCGGGCGAGGAGATGATCTCCGCGCCCCACATGGCGAGGAGCTGGCGCCGCTCCGCGCTGGTGTTCTCCGGCATCACGCAGACGATGCGGTAGCCCTTGAGCTTGGCCGCCATCGCGAGCGAGATACCGGTGTTGCCGGAGGTGGGTTCGAGGATGGTGCAGCCGGGGGTCAACCGGCCGCCCTTCTCGGCCTGTTCGATCATATGGAGCGCGGGACGGTCCTTGATCGAGCCGGTCGGATTGCGGTCCTCCAGCTTGGCCCAGATCCGTACGTCGGAGGAGGGCGAGAGCCTCGGCAGCCGGACGAGCGGCGTATTGCCGACCGCTGCCAAGGGGCTGTCGTACCGCATCAGTGGCTTCCGCCTGCGACGGCGGGGAGAATCGTCACGCTGTCGCCGTCCGCGAGCTTGGTGGAGATGCCGTCGAGGAAGCGGACGTCCTCGTCGTTCAGATAGACGTTGACGAAGCGGCGCAGCTCCCCGCCGTCGATCAGGCGCTCCTGGATCCCGGCGTGCCGGGTCTCGAGGTCGGTGAAGAGCTCGGCGAGCGTGGTCCCGCTGCCCTCGACCGCCTTCTGGCCGTCGGTGTAGGTGCGGAGGATGGTCGGGATGCGGACCTCGATGGCCATGTCTGGGCTCCTGTCGGAGGGCGGGGTGGTCTCCCGGGCCGGAGCGGCCGGGAGGGCGTCGTCGAAGGGCGTCGGGGCGTCTCGGGCGCGCGCTCAGGCGGCCACGGCGCGGCGCGGACACATCGCGCTGGCGAGCCGGCACAGGTCGACGTGGAGCCGCGCCACGAGCAGCATGCCCGGCGTCTTCTCGCTCACGTCATCGAAAACCATGGACTCATCGTATCGATTCCCGGTCCGGGCTCCGGTAGGTAATCCCGTGATACGGACGGGTAACGACCGAGATACGAGACGTGCAGGTCAGTCAGCCGCCCGGGACGATCTCGACCTCTTCCTCGGTGACCTCGCCGTCCACGATCCGGAAGGACCGGAACTGGGCGGGACCCTCGTCATTGCCGCATTCCGCCGTGGAGACCAGGACGTAGTGGGCACCGGGCTCATTGGCGTAAGAGATATCGGTGCGGGAGGGGTACGCCTCGGTGGCGGTGTGCGAGTGGTAGATGACCACCGGCTCCTCGTCCCGGTCGTCCATCTCGCGATAGAGCTTGAGCAGGTCACCCGAGTCGAACTCGTAGAAGGTGGGCGAGCGGGCCGCGTTCAGCATCGGGACGAACCGCTCGGGGCGGCCGCTTCCGGCCGGGCCCGCGATCACGCCGCAAGCCTCGTCGGGGTGGTCCGCGCGGGCGTGCGCGACGATCTTGTCGTGGAGCGCCTGGGTGATGGTCAGCATGAGCACACAATAGGAAAGAAAAAGGGGGCGGCGCGCAGGGGGCACCTCCCGGACGAAGTTTGGGGGAGCCCCGGTTGAGGGTGGCGGCGGGAGACGGGCGGGCTCCGGACAGTGGTCCGGAGCCCGCCTGCTGAGATACGGCGCCCGAAAGGCGATACGGCTTACGGCTTACTTGCGCGCGTACTCCGGCTCGGCCTCGGCGTCGGCACCCGGCCGGCCACCCTCGCGCGACTTCAGCATGAACCAGCCGATCACCAGGAGGACGGCCCAGCCGGCGCCCACGTACAGACAGACCCGGGCGTCCTTGTCGTACGCGATCAGGCCGGTCACGATGATCAGGAAGATCAGCGCCACCCAGCTGAAGACGGCGCCGCCCGGGGCCGGGAAGGACGAGGCCGGCAGCCGGCCGGAGGTCACGGCCTTGCGGTACTTGATATGACTGAGCAGGATCATCGCCCAGGCCCAGATGCCCGCGGCCGTGGCCACCGAGGTGACGTACTCGAACGCCTTCTCCGGGACGACGTAGTTGAGGATCACGCCGATGCCCATCAGCAGCACCGAGACGGTGATGCCGATGGCCGGGGTCTTCCGGGAGTTGAGCATCCCGAAGGCCCGCGGGGCCTCGTTGTTGGCGGCCAGGCCGCGCAGCATCCGGCCGGTGGAGTACATCCCGGAGTTACAGGAGGACAGGGCCGCGGTGAGCACGACGAAGTTGACGATGCCGGCCGCGAACGGGATTCCGATCTTGGAGAAGGCATGCACGAAGGGGCTCTCGCCGGCCGAGAACTCGGTCCACTTGACGACGGCGAGCAGCACCACCAGGGCACCGACGTAGAAGATGATGATGCGCCAGGGCAGCGTGTTGATCGCCTTGGGCAGGGTCTTCTCGGGGTCCTCGGACTCGCCCGCGGTGACGCCGACCAGCTCGACGGCGAGGTAGGCGAACATCACACCCTGGAGGGTCATCAGGCTGTCGCCGATGCCGTGGGGGAAGAACCCGCCGTGGGACCAGAGGTTGGAGGCGGCCGCGGTGTCACCGGCGTCGGAGAAGCCAAGGGTGAGCACGCCCAGGCCGATGACGATCATGCCGATGATCGCGGTGACCTTGACCATCGAGAACCAGAACTCGACCTCACCGAAGATCTTCACCGAGATCAGGTTGACGCCGAACAGCACCACCAGGAAGACCAGGGCGCTGACCCACTGCGGGATCGAGGGGTACCAGTAGTTGATGTAGATGGCGGCGGCCGTGAGCTCGGCCATGCCGGTCACCACCCACATCAGCCAGTACGTCCACCCCGTGACAAAGCCGAAGAACGGGCCGAGGAACTCCCGGGCGTACTCCGCGAAGGACCCGGAGACCGGGCGGTAGAGGAGCAGCTCACCGAGCGCTCTCATGATGAAGAAGATGACCACGCCCGCGAGGGCGTACATCAGGATGATGCTCGGGCCGGCCTTGGCGATGTTCGCACCGGCGCCCATGAACAGGCCGACGCCGATGGCGCCACCGATTGCGATCATCTGTACCTGGCGACTGCCCAGGCCGCGCTCATAGCCCTCTTCAGGAGCCGCTGAGGTCATATTGCTGCGCCTTTCTCCCTGTGGCGGCTGGCTGGCGATCGTGAAGATTTACCACGACCGCAACGCTGATCGACTGAGCCGCGTGTGGTGCACACCACAGGGAGAAGCGGACAAAAGTTATGTCGCGCAATAAAATTCACAACCGCAGTGATGCGATCGTTATCCGGAGTTGAGCATCCTCTAAACGAACACTCAGTAATCGCCGGAGGGAGTTATTCCGGCATCAGGGTCTCGACGAGGGTCTCCTGCAGCCCGCCGAGCCAGAAGTACGCCATCACCATCGGCTTGCGCGGATCGGAGTCGGGCAGCCGCAGCAGGTCACCGCCGTCGTCCTCGTCGGTGACCTCCAGCCGGGCCCCGATGGCCAGCCGCAGGTCGTTCAGGGCGGTCAGCCAGTGCCGGGCCTTCTCCGGCGCCAGCTCCAGCACGCCCGGGGCCCCGGCGGACGCCCCGGAGGCCAGCGAGTCCAGGTCGCGCACCACCGTCAGGGCGTCGTCGCGCTTGCGCGCCCGCAGGTCGTTCTCGGTGAAGCGGCGGAACTCCGCGGACGCCTCCCGCGCCGTCTTCTCCTCCCGCGGCCCCAGCTCCTGGTCCGGGGCGCGGTAGGCGTCCGGGAACAGCCGGGCCAGCGCGGGGTCGGCCGGCGGCTTGCTGGGGCCGTCGGCGAAGAGCGCGTCCAGGGGGTCACCGCCCTCGGCGGGCTGGTCGCCCGGGCCGATCAGCTCGGCGAGCTGCATGGCCAGGCTGCGCAGAATGGAGATCTCGACCTCGTCCAGCGAGAGGGCGGCACCGCCGCCGGGCAGCGGCTCGAAGCGTCCCGACATCAGCGCTCCTGCTGGAGGGTCGCCCACAGGCCGTAGCCGTGCATCGCCTGCACGTCGCGCTCCATCTCCTCGCGGCTGCCGCTCGAGACGATCGCGCGGCCTTTGTGGTGGACGTCGAGCATCAGACGGTGCGCCTTGTCCTTGGGATAGCCGAAATAGCTCTGGAAGACGTAGGTCACATAGCTCATGAGATTGACGGGGTCGTTGTGCACCACCGTCACCCAGGGAACGTCGGGCTCGGGCACCGACATCGGTGCTTCACGGGTTTCGGGACGTTCGATCTCCACGGGCGCGACACTCACACGTCCCATGCTGCCACCCGGCACCGGCCGCCGCATAAACCGGCACCCAGATCTCGTCAGTCTGACGAGTACGGGAGGTAGCATCGTCAACCATGGACACTGCGGACTTGGGACTGCCGGTGGACGTGCCGTCGACCGCACTCTTCACCGACCGGTACGAACTCACCATGCTGCAGGCCGCGCTGCGGGCGGGCACCGCCGACCGCCGCTCGGTCTTCGAGGTATTCACCAGGCGCCTCCCCGAGGGCCGCCGCTACGGTGTCGTCGCGGGCACCGGGCGGGTGCTGGACGCCGTCGAGAACTTCCGCTTCGACAGCGACGTCCTGGACTTCCTCGCCCAGCAGCGCATCGTGGACGAGCCGACGCTCACCTGGCTCGCCGACTACCGCTTCCGCGGCGACATCTGGGGCTACCCGGAGGGCGAGGTCTACTTTCCCGGCTCGCCGATCATGCGGGTGGAGGGCACCTTCGCCGAGGCGGTGCTGCTGGAGACGGTCATCCTCTCCATCTTCAACCACGACTCCGCGGTGGCCGCCGCCGCGTCCCGGATGTCCACCGCCGCCGGCGGCCGGCCGCTCATCGAGATGGGCGCCCGCCGCACCCATGAGCTGGCCGCCGTCGCCGCCGCCCGCGCCGCCTACGTCGGCGGCTTCGCCACCACCTCCGACCTCGCGGCCGGATTCCGCTACAACATCCCCACCGTGGGCACCAGCGCCCATGCCTTCACCCTGCTGCACGACAGCGAGCGGGACGCCTTCACGGCGCAGGTCCAGGCGCACGGCAGCGGTACCACGCTGCTCGTGGACACCTATGACGTCGCCGAGGCGGTGCGCACCGCCGTGGAGGTGGCCGGCAAGGACCTGGGCGCCGTAAGGATCGACTCCGGCGATCTGCTGCTGCTCGCCCACCGGGTGCGCCAGCAGCTCGACGAGCTGGGCGCCAAGAACACCAGGATCACGGTGACCAGCGATCTGGACGAGTACGCGATCGCCTCGCTGGCCGCGGCCCCCGTGGACGCGTACGGGGTCGGCACCCAGTTGGTCACCGGCAGCGGCCACCCCACCTGCTCGATGGTCTACAAGCTGGTCGCGCGGGCCGGTTCGGACACCCCGGACAGCCCGGACGCACCGCTGCTGCCGGTGGCCAAGAAGTCCATGGGCTCGAAGTCCTCCGTGGGCGGCCGCAAATGGGCGGCGCGGCGGGTGGACGAGCACGGTGTGGCCGAGGCCGAGGTGGTCGGCACCGGTACGGCCCCCGAGGAGCTGGCAGGCCATCAACTGCTGGTGGAGCTGGTGCGCGGCGGCGAGATCGTGGGCCGGGAGCCGCTGGACGCGGCGCGGGACCGGCATATCGCGGCCCGGGCCGGGCTGCCGCTGTCGGCGACCCAGCTCTCGCGCGGGGAGCCGGTCCTGCCCACCGAGTACCTGCCGGCCTGAGGCGCGTCATGAGGGGCAACACGGGGCATGCCCACTGCCGCAATCGACGCGGATTGTCTACCCTCGGTGACATGCACCGGGCACTGATCGTCGTCGACATCCAGAACGACTTCTGCGAGGGCGGAAGCCTCGCGGTGACGGGGGGCGCGGATGTCGCGGCCGCGATCACCGATCTGATCGGGGAGGCGACGCCCGGTTACCGCCATATCGTCGCCACGCGTGATCACCACATCGCCCCGGGCGATCACTTCTCGGACAACCCGGACTACGAGCACACCTGGCCGGTGCACTGCGTCGCGGGCACCGAGGGTGTCGGGTTCCACCCGAATTTCGCGCCCGCCGTCGCCTCCGGCGCGATCGAGGCGGTCTTCGACAAGGGCGCGTACCAGGCGGCGTACAGCGGTTTCGAGGGCATCGACGAGCACGGCACCTCGCTCGCCCAGTGGCTGCGCGAGCGGGAGGTGACCGAGGTGGACGTGGTGGGCATCGCCACCGACCACTGTGTGCGGGCCACCGCGCTGGACGCGCGCAGCGAGGGGTTCGCCACGCATGTCCTGCTGGACCTGACCGCGGGCGTCTCCCCGGCCACGACCGAGCGCGCCCTGGGGGAGCTGCGGGCGGCCGGGGTCGAGCTCAGCGGCAAGCCGGTCGTCTGAGGGCGCAGGAGGCGCTCTGGGCGCCTCCCAGCCGCCCTGGCGGCCCCTGCGGCCGCCCTCCGGGCCCCGGCGCTACGAGGGCCCCGGGGCTACGAGGGCCCGGGCGCTACGAGGCCGGGGCCGACGGTCTGAGCAGAGCGGCGATCGGATGCCAGAGCTCCCCTCCCCGGTCCGGCGCGGTGCGCCAGACCAGCCCGTCGGGATGGTGCAGCACCGCCGTCACCTCATCGGGTGTCGGCGGGGCCATATTGCCGCGCAGGTAGACGGCGCGAAGCCCGAGATTGCGCAGCCTGGTCAGGGCGCGCTGGCGGTTCATGGCGTGTACCAGGACGCGGACGCCGCCCTCGCCCAGCGGGCTCGGCAGCGTCAGTGCGACCACCACGCTGCCGCCGGGCAGCTTGGTGAATCCTCCGTTGGCCATTGCGGGTCATGTCCCCCGTGAGACGTCGTGTCAACAAGTTGGTCGTAGGGGCATCTAAACGCGAACGGCCGCCGCCCGCTAGGGGGCGACGGCCGCTGCCGCTCTGACCTGCGAAAACGCAGACGGTGTGGATCTAGGAGGCGGACGGTCCGACCTGGACGGTCATCGTCGACCCGCCCGGGAGCTCCTTGAGGATCTTGACCCGGGTGTTGGTGTCAGCAATCTTCACACCGCCGGTCGGATTGCTCTTGTCCCAGTACATCCCCTTATGGTCGTCAAAGACCGGATTGCCCGGCTTCGGCTTGACCTTGGCGGCCTTACCGTCGTTGTGCAGCGTGAAGCCGTCCGACGGGAGCCGGCTGAAGGGCGAGTCGTACGTCTGGATCCGGTTGCGCATCAGCGTGCCGTCCGCCCACTTCTCGGGGGTGGCGTGCGCGTCGATCGGCAGGATCAGACCGCTGCCCGGGTGGACGCCGACGTTGTTGTCCGGCTGCGAGGTGTCCCACTGCCAGATCAGCAGGCCGTTCTGGTACGGGAAGTGCTCGACCCAGTCGGGCCGGGTGGAGGCCCAGCCGAAGTTGTACGGACCGGTCTTCAGGGTGGTGTCGTACGACACGTACTGGCGGTTCTCGGCGATGTAGTACTGCGGGTAGTCCTTGCTGAAGGACGCGCCGATACGCGAGAAGCCGTCTCCGGTCCAGCCGTTGTCATCGCCCTCGGCGCCGTCGCTGAAGACCGGGGCGCCGTCGGCGGTCAGGGTGATCGCGTCGGCCGCGAAGCCCTTCTGCGCCACGCCGCCGTCGGTCTGGTAGCGGAAGCGGAGCTCGATCTTCTTGCCCGCGTAGGCGTCCAGCGGGAAGGAGAGCTTCTTGTACGCCCCGGCGGTGCCGGTCAGCGCGGGCTTGTCACCGGCGTCGCGCGGGATGGCCTTGCCGTCCGCCGTACCGTCGATCGGCGTCCAGTTGGCGCCGCCGTCGGTGGAGACCTCGGTGTAGAGGTAGTCGAAGTTCTCCTCGATGTCCCACCAGCCCTGGAGGTCCAGGCCGGCCTTGGACTTCCCCGTGAGGTCCACGGACCGGGTGAGGGTGTTCTTCAGGTCGTCCCCCATCCCGCTCCACCACTGCTTGGCGCCCTCGGCGGGGGCGACCACCTCGGTGGTGACGGGCTTGGCGGGCAACTCGACGACCAGCGCCTGCTTGTTCTTGGTGTTGTACTCGGCGACCCCGAGCGTGTGGGTCGACTTCTTCCCGGCCTTGGCCTTGGCGTAGTCCAGCCACCCGAGCTGCAGCTTGTCCCAGGCGTTCATATCGCCGGGCAGATCGCCGATGGCGTCCTTACCGGTGCCGAGCCAGGATCCCGCGGACATCAGCGACCAGTAGGCGACGGACGACTCACCCTTACCGGTGGTGTCGTACTCGTCCGGCAGGCCCAGGTCATGGCCGTACTCATGGGCGAAGACGCCGAGGCCGCCGTTCTCCGGCTGCATCGTGTAGTCGCCGACCCAGATGCCGGTGTCGCCGATCTGGGTACCGCCCGACTTGTTCTCACCCGGGCCGGTGTTGCCCGCGTCGGTGCCGTACGCGTACCAGCGGTGCGCCCAGATGGCGTTCTCGCCCTCGGCCCCGCCGCCCGCGGACTCGTCCTCACCGGCGTGGACGATCTGGAAGTGGTCGATGTAGCCGTCGGGCTCGTTGAAGTTGCCGTCGGCGTCGTAGTCGTAGCGGTCCCACTGGTCGTACTCGGCCAGGTCCGCCTTGATCTGCGCGTCGGTGCGGCCGGCCGCCTTCTGGTCCTTGGCCCACTGGTTGACGCCGTCGCGGATCAGGTCCCAGGCGTTGGCGCAGTTGGTGTCGCCGCAGTAGTTGGAGCCGTACCGGGCCTCGTTCCAGTCGACCTTGACCCAGTCGGAGACCTCGCCGTCCACGGAGTAGCGGCCCGAGGACTGCTTCTCGTAGTACTTCTTCAGGGACTCCTTCTTCTTGTCCTTGGAGAAGTAGAGGTCCTGGAAGTGCTCGCGGTTGTAGTCCTTCTGCCAGGCCGTGCTGTTGTCGTTCGCGCGGTCCGGCTCGGCGATGGTGTTGTGCGCCGGGCCCGGCTCGCCGCCGTACTTCTTCACCGGCGGCTGGGGGCCGTCACCGTCCGGGTCGTACATGGTGGTGTCGTCCACCTTGTCGCCGAACTCGACCAGGATGGTGAAGATCTTGTCGGTCTTCTCCCGGGCCAGCTCGACGTACTTGCCCTTGCCGAGCTTCACCACCTTCGACGCCCCGCGCGTGGTCGCCTTGGTGTCGCCGGAGATGACCTGACGCAGCGCCTCCTGGCGCTGCGCTTCCTGCTGCTTGCTGTACGGGCCCTCGAGATCGTGCTGGACATCCGTCTTCGCGGGCGCCGGATCACGGCGCTCAACACGCGTAGACGGCGCGTCCGCCTGAGCCATGCCCGTCGAGAGTGCCGCCGCGCCGAGCGCGGCCACCACGGTGGCTATGGCGGCCGATCTGGCCGTTCTCCATTGGCTGTTCACTCGCTCAGTCCTCCCCTTTCACACCGGTGCCGGACATTTGACCGGAGTGGCAGGAGAAAAGACAGACCTTGACTTGGACTGATGGGACAAGTACGTTCTGCGATCCCGGCGTTCCGGTTAACGGACAGCAACGGGCGCGCCGTGCGCGCCGGTTGGAACAGCCGATGACTCCGTGCGCCCCCTGTGCAACGGCGCCGTGGGTGAGGTCACGCTTACTTCCGTTCCCCCTCGGGCATTCACCACCGTAGGGTCAAGCTGACGGTCACATCAGCCTGACCCATGCCCCCTGCATATCGCCCTTGAGGACGGATACCGCCATGCCGCGTCCGACTCCTGCACAGCTTGCCTACGGTTCGGCCACCGTCGTTCTTTCGACCTTCGCCATGCTGCTGCTGTCCCAGACCCGATCGGGACTCGGTATCGCGGTGGTCACCGTGGTCGGGCTCGCCTCCGGGCTCCTCGTCGCCGTCACGGTGCCGGTGGCCCGGGTGTCCCGCCCCAGTCGCACCGTCCGCACCAGCAGCCCCGCGGCGGGGTCCGGACCGGCCGACTCGGCGGGGGCGCGCAGCCGGGCGCACGCCGACTCAATGCGCGGCTGACACCACCACGGTCCGCGCGGCCTTGTCGTGCAGACAGCGCTGGAACGGCTTGTCCCACAGCAGTGAGGCCGAGTTGACCAGCCAGAAGACCGTGCCGACGAGCAGCGGGATCAGCATCCCGGGCAGTACGTAGACCGCCGCGCGCACCCAGCCCTGACCGGCCGGCACATCCCCGTCGGAGAGCATCGCCACCCGGATGCGCAGCGCCCTCTTGCCGAGCGTCTGTCCGCTGCGCGCCAGCATGACGCCCTCGTACCCGAAGTAGAGGGCCATCGTGATGATGAGCGCGAGGGTCACCTTGCCGATGTGCTGCTCGCCCGGGTGGTCCATCGTGTACTGGAGCGCGCCGGTCGCGATGAGCGCCACCGTCCAGATGACGCCGAGGACGACGATGTCGATGAGCCGGGCGGCGAAGCGCTGACCAGGGGTGGCCAGCGGGGGCATCCCGGCGGGGAACGCGTGCGGGGGCGAGGACAGCGGGTCGGGGGCCATGCCCCGATTACATCAGCGCTCCCGGTGGACCGGAAGCTCAGGGTGGCACCTCAGGGACTCGGGGACTCGGGGGCTCAGGGGCTCAGGGGCTCGGGGGCTCGGGGGCTCGGGGGCTCGGGGGCTCGGGGGCTCGGGGGCTCAGGGCACGGCCGAGACCACGAGGGTCTTGGCCGCCTTGTCGTGCAGGCACTGCCGGTAGGGCCGGTCCCAGGTGCACCACAGCACATTGATCAGCCAGAAGAGGAAGCCACAGCAGGGCACGATCTCGGGCAGGGTGTACACCCCGGCGCGCACCCAGCCCACCTGGCCGGCCGGCGGCTGGCCGTTCTCCAGCAGGGCGACCCGGATCTTCATCGCCTTCTTGCCGACGGTCTGGCCGTCCCGGGTCAGCATCAGCCCCTCGTAGACGAAGTAGACCAGGACGTAGATCAGCGTGACGATGGTCGAACGGGCGCTGCCGTCGACCGGGTCGTAGCCGCCGACGATCGCGCTCAGGACGAGCCCGACCGGGATGCCGACGAGCAGCGCGTCGATGATCCGGGCGATCAGACGGCGGCCGAGGTGCGCGAGCGGGGGCATCCCGGCGTACGGCTCGGTCCCGGCGGTGTGGTCCTCGTACGGGGAGCCGTTCGCCCGCGGATATTTGGCGGACGGATCGCTGCTGTCCCGGTCCCGGGGCTCATCGGGCCCGGGGGGCGGCTGGTCGGTGCTCATGGCCCGAGTCGACCCCGGAGCCGGGCCTGTCGCATCCGGCGCGCACCGTTCGGGCGATCGGGATCGTCCATCCGCCTCAGCGGGGGCGGGCAGGTGGAGGCTCAGGGGCCGGGAGGGGAGCGGCGGTGCTCACTCGGCCGCGGCCCTGCTCAGTCGGCCGCCGCGATGAAGGTGCGGGCCGCCTTGTCGTGCCAGCACTGCCGCCACGGGCGGTCGAACAGGCACCACAGCACGTTCAGCACACCGATGACGAGCACCCCCAGCACCGAGTAGACCAGCCAGCGGCGCAGCGCGGCGCCGAAGGACGGGGTGTCGTGCCCCTCGATGTCCAGCACTCGCACCCCGCTCAGCTTCTTGCCCAGCGTGCGGCCCCACTTGGCGGTCGGCAGCGTCTCCAGGACGATGCCGAGGACGAGCAGCAGACCGAGGACGATGCCGAGATAGCCGCCGGTGGCGCCGTCCAGGAAGTAGACCGTGACGGTCTCACCGCTCTGCTTGGCCGTCTCGACCTTCTCGTCGATGTGGTCGCTCGCCTTGCCCCACAGCGGGAACGCGACGGCGCCGACGACGCCGAGCAGCACGACCGTGTCGATCAGCCGGGCGGCGAGGCGGCGGCCGAGCGGGGCGGGCCGTCCCTGGGCCTGGGCGGCCAGCAGGAAGGGGTTGTCGACGGGCGGCTTCCAGGGGATGACGCCCTCGGGCGCGCCCGGCGGGGCGCCATGCGGTGCGGCCTGCGGCGGGCCCTGCGCCGGGCCGGGCTGCTGGGCGAACTGGTGCCCCTGCTGCTGCCAGGCCGGGCCGCCGCCCTGGGCGGGGATACCGCCGAAGGGCTGCTGGGGCTGCTGGGGCTGGTACGGCTGCGGGGGCTGCTGAGGCTGGTGTGTCTGCGGAGGTTGCTGGGGCTGGTGCGGGGGCTGGGCCGGGGGTGCCGCTTCGGCGCCCTTGCGCGAGCCGCCGCGGCCGATCGCCCGGATCGCCATCGTCCCGTCGTCGCGGCCGGACGCCGGATTCCGGCCCTGGCCCTGACCCTGCCCCTGACCCTGGCCTGTCGTGGGCGCCGCTCCGTCGCCGCGCCCCACCGCGCGGATCGTCATCGTCCCGTCGCTCACCGGAGCGGGTGTCTCCCCGTCGTCCGCCGAGGGCAGCTCCGGGGCCCGGCGCACGGGTGGCAGGGCCTGCGTCGAGCGGTCCACCGTCCCGCCGCTCCCGCCCGCGCGCATGGTCAACGTGCCCTCATCGCGTCCGGCGCCCTCGCCCGGGCCCGCGCTGCGCGGGTCGGGCACCCCGGGCCACTGCCCGCCACCGGCCTGTCCGCCACCGGGCAGTCCGCCACCGGCCTGGGCGTCGCCGGGGGCGTCCGTCTCCGAGCCCCAGGAGACCCGGTGGTCCTGCTCACCGCCGAATCCGCCCTGCCGGGACGCGTCCGCCTGCCAGACCGACCCGGCATCGGGACGGGTGCCGTACAGCCGCTGGGGGTCGTTCCAGTCGACGGACGCCGGGACGCCGCCGGGCGGCACCGGCTGGGCCCCCATGCCACCGGCCGCCGCCTCGGGCGGCCCGCCCGCGCCCCGGATGTCCATCTCGGCGCTCCGGCGCAGCTCGGGCAGTGCGCTGCCGGTCTCCTCCGCGGGCCGCGGCGCCGGCTCCTCGTCCAGGAACATCGGGCCCGTCTCGTCCGGCGCCGGGCTGATCACCTGGGTATGGGTGATGCCGGGCGGCGGCGCGGGCATGGCCTCGCCCACGGCCGGGGCGGGACGGCTGGTGCCGGGCACCCAGGCGGCACCGTTCCAGTAACGGATGTAGCCGGGGATGGACGGATCAGGATAAAAGCCAGGAATGGAGCTGCCGTCCGCGGATCCTGAGGTAGGGGCGCTCATGATCTCCGATGTCCCATATCTGCTCGGCCGTGCTGTACTGCGCTGCGCCTTTACGGTGCCTCGCGGTGAGGGGGGCGTAAGCAGTTTGCCGTACAGGAGCCGCTGTGCAACCCGGAACGCGCGCTGTCATGGTCTATCAGACCGGCCCGCCGACGGCGCCCACAGCTCCTCGCCACCACTCTCCCGTGCGAGCGCCACGAAGCCTTCCGAGCGGCGACGGCCCGCCTGGCACCGCCCGGCCTAGGTTCAACAGACCTACTCTGACACGCTCGGATGGCCTTTCCGTTGCCAATACTGGAACCCATGGACCGCAATACCGAGCTCAGTGAGTTCCTGCGGAGCCGCAGGGCTCGTCTGAGCCCTGGGGACGCGGGCGTGAGCGTGACCAACGACAGCCCCCGTCGAGTGCCGGGGCTGCGCCGCGAGGAGCTGGCGCAGCTCGCCGGGGTGAGCACGGACTACTACACGCGTCTGGAACAGGGCCGTCACCTCAATGTGTCGGAGACGGTGCTGGACGCCGTGGCCCGTGCGCTGCAGCTCGACGACACCGAGCGCGCGTACCTCTTCGAGCTGACCCGGCCGCGCCCCCGGCGCACGGTGCGCCGCCGGCCGCCCCGCCCCCAGCGGGTGCGGCCCGGGGTGCATGCGCTGCTGCGGACGCTGGACGGGATCTCACCGGCCTTCGTCCTCGGCCGGAGGGGCGATGTCCTGGCCTCCAACGAGCTGGCCCGGGCGCTGATCATCGACTTCGAGGCGCTCCCGTACCACGAGCGCAACATGGCCCGTTTCATGTTCCTCGACGAGGCGGCCCGTTCGCTGTGGACGGACTGGGAGACCGTCGCGGCGGAGATGGTGGCCTCACTCCGGCTGGAGGCCGGGCGCCATCCCGAGGATCCCCGGCTGACCGAGCTGGTGGGTGAGCTCACCATCAAGAGCGCGGACTTCCGCAAGTGGTGGGCGGACCACAACGTGCGGGAGAAGACCCATGGCGTCAAGCGCTACCACCACCCGGTGGTCGGGGACATGACGCTCTCCTACGAGAACGTGACCGTTCCCGGCGATCCCGACCAGGCGCTGTGCATGTACACGGTCGAGCCCGGCTCTCCCTCCGAGGCGGCCCTGCGGCTGCTGGCGAGCTGGACCGCGCCTCCTTCCGCCCGTTCCTCCGCGCCCTCTTCCGATGCGCGTCCTTCGGGGGGACCGTCCTCCGACGTTTCCCCCTGATCTCACCGACCCCCCATTTCGCACTGATCCCCCTTCGCGCCAATCTCCCTTTCACGCAATTCACGCAATTCACGCCATCCGCACTATCCGCCTGACCACCCCCATGCCTGCCACCCCCCACATTCATCGCATTCCGCTCAATTCCTCCAGGGAGACAGCTCTATGACCACCAGCGTCACCGCCTACGCAGCCCCCGCTCCGAAGGCCCCGCTGGAAAAGACCACCGTCGAGCGCCGCGCACTGCGCGAGCACGACATCCTCATCGAGATCGCCTACGCCGGTATCTGCCACTCCGACATCCACCAGGCCCGCGAGGAATGGGGCTCCGCCCAGTTCCCGATGGTGCCCGGCCATGAGATCGCCGGTGTGGTCGCCGAGGTCGGCCCCGGTGTGACCAAGTACGCCGTGGGCGACCGGGTCGGCGTGGGCTGCTTCGTCGACTCCTGCCGCGAGTGCGCGAACTGCCTCGCGGGCGAGGAGCAGTTCTGCCTCAAGGGCGAGGTGCAGACGTACAACGGCACGGAGTACGACGGCGCCCCCACCTACGGCGGCTACAGCACCCACATCGTGGTGGACGAGAACTACGCCCTACGCATCCCCGAGGGGATCTCGCTGGACATCGCCGCCCCGCTGCTGTGCGCCGGGATCACCCTCTACTCCCCGCTCGCCCACTGGAACGCCGGTCCCGGTAAGAAGGTCGCCATCGTCGGCCTGGGCGGCCTCGGCCACATGGGCGTGAAGATCGCCCATGCAATGGGCGCCGAGGTGACCGTGCTGAGCCAGACGCTCCGTAAGAAGGACGACGGGCTGCGGCTGGGCGCCGACCACTTCTACGCCACCGGCGACGACTCCACCTTCACCGAGCTGGCCGGCACCTTCGACCTGATCGTCAACACGACCTCGGCGAACCTGCCGCTGGACGGCTACCTGTCGCTGCTGAAGGTCGACGGCACGCTGGTGCACGTGGGTGCGCCGGAGAACCCCAGCGCCTTCAGCCAGTTCTCGCTGATCATGGGCCGCAGGTCGATGGCCGGGTCGAAGATCGGCAGCATCCGGGAGACGCAGGAGATGCTGGACTTCTGCGCCGAGCACGGGCTCGGCGCGGAGATCGAGGTGATCAACGGCGACCAGATCAACGAGGCCTACGACCGCGTCGTGAGCAGCGATGTGCGGTACCGCTTCGTGATCGACATCGCCTCCCTGAATGCCTGAGCGACATCGCCTCGCTGCAAGCGGGCGCCCCGCTCACAGCGGTGTCGCCTCGCTGACGGCGTGATCAGGTTCTGAAGCCGAGGCCGTCCGGACCACCCCCGGGTCCGGGCGGCCTCAGAACAGTTTGCCGGGGTTGAGCAGGCCCAGCGGATCGAAGACCTGCTTGATCCCTTGCTGCAACTCCACCCCCACCGGGCCCAGTTCACGCGCCAGCCACTCCCGCTTGAGGACGCCGACGCCGTGCTCACCGGTGATGGTGCCGCCGAGTTCCAGGCCCAGCGCCATGATCTCGTCGAACGACTCCCGGGCCCGCCGCGACTCGTCGGGGTCGGCCGGGTCGAAGCACACCGTCGGATGGGTGTTGCCGTCCCCGGCGTGGGCCACGACGCCGATCGTGAGGGCGTGCTTCTCGGCGATGGCGGCCGTGCCGTCGATCATCTCGGCGAGCCGGGAGCGGGGCACACAGACGTCGTCGATCATGGTGACGCCCTTGACCGCCTCCAGCGCCGGAAGCGTCATCCGGCGGGCCTGGAGCAGCATGTCGGACTCGGCGGCGTCCTCGGCCGGGACCACCTCCGTCGCACCGGCCGCCGTGCACAGCTCGGCGACGGCGGCGAGGTCGGGGGCCGGGTCCGGGGTGTCGAACGCCGCCATCAGCAGGGCCTCGGTGGACTCCGGGAGGCCCATGTTCCCCATCGCGTTGACGGCGCGGACGCTCGTCCGGTCCATCAGCTCCAGCAGCGAGGGGGCGTGGCCGCGCTCCATGATCCGGCAGATGGCGTCGCAGGCGGACGCGGTGGAGGGGAACTCGGCGGCCAGGACGAGCTGTTCCAGCGGGGCGGGCTTGAGGGCGAGGACCGCGCCGACGACGATGCCGAGGCTGCCCTCGGAGCCGACGAACAGC
The DNA here is from genome assembly GCF_000147815.2 of Streptomyces violaceusniger Tu 4113. Taxonomy (NCBI): domain Bacteria; kingdom Bacillati; phylum Actinomycetota; class Actinomycetes; order Kitasatosporales; family Streptomycetaceae; genus Streptomyces; species Streptomyces violaceusniger. Next base: position 9,527,885 of record NC_015957.1, read on the forward strand.
CGGGTCAGGTCATAGCCCGCGACGCCCTTGGCGGTACGGCGGCCGGTCCTCAGCAGCCGCCCGTCGGCCAGGACGACATCGAGCCCGAGGACGTACTCGGCGGTGACGCCGTACTTCACACAGCACAGCCCGCCGGACGCGGTGCCGATGTTGCCGCCGATCGTGCACTGCTCCCAGCTCGAGGGGTCCGGCGGATAGTAGAGGCCCTTCTCCATGACCGCGCGGGACAGGGTCGCGTTGATCACGCCCGGTTCGACGACCGCGATCCGGTCGACCGGGTTGATCTCCAGGATCCGGTCCATCTTGACCAGGGACAGCACGATGCAGCCCTCGGACGCGTTGGCCGCGCCCGACAGGCCGGTGCGCGCGCCCTGGGGCACGACCGGGACGCGCAGCGCGGTGGCGGTGCGGCAGACGTGCTGCACCTGCTCGACCGTGCGCGGGAGGACGACGACGGCGGGCGCGCCCGCCTCGCAGAAGCTCGCCATGTCGTATGCGTAGGCCCCGGTCACATCCGGGTCGGTCAGCACGGCCTCCTCGGGGAGGCCCTCCCGCAGCAGCTCGATGAGGTCCGTCATGTGTCCAGCCTCGCACCCGGGAAGCGCGCGGGGAAGATCGCGGCAGCGGACGGGTTACCGCGAAATCGCCGGTCTACTGCGCCTTGTAGTAGACGCTGACCTTACGGTCTCCGGCGGCGCCCGAGGCGAAGCCCATGCACAGCCGGCGGGGGCTGGAAAGCTGGACGGCCAGGCCCTCGGGCTCGCGGTAGCTCAGCGAGTAGGCGGCCTCGGTACGGGCGCGCTGGACGAGTTCGCCGGTGCGCAGATCGATGCAGGAGACGTAGGTGTTGCCGTGGCCGGAGGGCGGGTTGGCGCCGCCCTCGTCGGTGTAGGCGGTACCGGTGAGCTGGTACGCGTAGTCGCCGAGGACCGTGAAGCCCTGGAAGACCTCGCCGTCCTCGACGCCGGTCTGGGGTATGTCGTCGTACACGGCGGTGTAGTCGCCCGCGCTGACCCCGGAGAGGCTCATCAGCCGGTAGCGGGCCTCGCCGCCGAGGCGGTAGCGCAGCAGCAGCCGGCGGTTGAGCATGTCGACGGCGGGCTGGTTGCTGGTGGAGCCCGCCACCGGGCGGTGCTCGACCAGCGAGGACGAACCGGACGACAGCACGGTGCCATCGGCGAACTTGAAGCGGCTGATGGCGCGGCCGTAGCCGGAGTCGGGATTGGCGTCCGACTCGGTCCACAGATAGGCGGTGGCGCCGACCGGCTCGCAGCCCATCGCGACGCCGTGCCCGAATCCCTTGAGGTACATGGAGCCCAGCTCCGCTCCGGCCAGGGACAGCTTGGTGAGGCACAGATCGCCGTGGGCGGCGCGGTCGGCACCGGAGACGGGGGCGGATTCCCCGCTGAGCTGGATACCGCCCTGCATCTGCTGGACGGTGTAGAGGTGGCCGCCCACGTCATCGAACGCGAAGGACTGCAGCACGGTGGCGTTGTGCGGGGTCTTCTCGCGGATCAGCGGGGTGGAGGGCACCGACAGATCGAACCGGCCTCCCGCCACGGTGGCGGCCCCCGCGCGGGCGGCGAAGGCACCGAGCGCGCCGGCCGCGGCCACGCCCCCGCCGAGGGTGAACCTACGCCTGGTCAAACGACCCGCAGTGTACTTTTCCGTGTGCATTGATACTCGACAACTCCCATGCGATCACGCCGTGTTGGAGTGAACAGATCGCCGAGAGTGTAGACGCTGAGAAAGCGCTCCCATTCATGTGTTCGGGTTTTCTGGCATGAGCGGCGCATGTGCACACGGGTGAGGGGAACGCGGGGGGCGGGCCGCGGCCCGCCCCCCGCGTGACGGTTCAGAGGTTGCCGCGCTTCTCCTGCTCGCGCTCGATCGCCTCGAAGAGCGCCTTGAAGTTGCCCTTGCCGAAGCCCATCGAGCCATGCCGCTCGATCAGCTCGAAGAAGACCGTCGGCCGGTCCTGGACCGGCTTGGTGAAGATCTGCAGCAGATAGCCGTCCTCGTCGCGGTCGGCGAGGATCTTCAGCTCGTGGAGGGTCTCCACCGGGACGCGGGTGTCGCCGACCCACTCCCCCAGGGTTTCGTAGTACGAGTCCGGGGTGTCCAGGAACCGCACCCCGGCCGCGCGCATCGCCCGCACCGTGGCGACGATGTCGTTGGTGGCGAGCGCGATGTGCTGGACGCCGGGGCCGCCGTAGAACTCCAGATACTCGTCGATCTGCGACTTCTTCTTGCCGGCCGCGGGCTCGTTGAGCGGGAACTTCACCTTGCGGGTGCCGTCCGCCACGACCTTCGACATCAGCGCGGAGTACTCGGTGGCGATGTCGTCGCCCACGAACTCCTTCATGTTGGTGAAGCCCATGACGTGGTTGTAGAAGCCGACCCACTCGTCCATCCGGCCGAGCTCCACATTGCCGACGCAGTGGTCGATGGCCTGGAAGTTCCGCCGCGCCGGCGGGTCGACGATCGGCTCGGCCTCCGCGAAGCCGGGCAGGTACGGGCCGTCGTAGCCGGTGCGCTCGATGAGGGTGTGGCGGGTGTCGCCGTAGGTGCGGATCGAGGCCACCACCACCGTGCCGTGCTCGTCCTTGAGCTCATGCGGCTCCTCGATCCCGGCGGCGCCGTGCTCGACGGCGTACGCGTACGCGGCGCGCGCATCCGGCACCTCCACCGCGAGGTCGATCACACCGTCGCCGTGCTCGGCGACATGCTCGGCCAGGAAGCGGCCCCAGGCGCTCACCGGTTTGATGACGGAGGTGAACACGAAGCGGGCGCTGCCCGAGACGAGGACGTAACTGGCCGTCTCCCGGCTGCCGTTCTCCGGACCGGAGTAGGCGACAAGCTTCATCCCGAAGGCGGTGGCGTAGTAGTGCGCGGCCTGCTTCGCGTTGCCGACCGCGAAGACGACCGCGTCCATCCCCTTCACGGGGAACGGGTCGGCGTGCCGTGCGTCCCCCTGCTGCAGCATCTCTGTCGTCTCAGTCATACTTCGCAGCGTCCCCCCATGGCTCAAGGTGCGCAACACTTCGCGAAAACGCTGGTCAGTGTGTATAGCCAGGGCGGTCTGCCATAGAGCATCCTGCACAGGGTGACCACCGTCACAGAGAACGTCGCAGAGAACGTCGCAGAGATCGCCACAGGGACCACGGAGACCTCAAGGGGGACCGCATGGGAATCGACGGGCTCGACGCCCGCCTGATCGAGCTGCTCGCCGAGGAACCGCGGATAGGCGTGCTGGAGGCGTCGCGCCGCCTCGGTGTCGCCCGCGGCACGGCGCAGGCGCGGCTGGACCGGCTGCGGGCGCAGGGGGTGATCCGGGGCTTCGGCCCCGACGTGGACCCGGCGGCGCTCGGCTATCCGGTCACCGCGTTCGCGACGCTGGAGATCAAGCAGGGGCAGGGGCAGGATGTACGGGCCCATCTGGCGACCGTTCCGGAGGTGCTGGAGCTGCACACCACCACGGGCCACGGGGACATGCTCTGCCGGTTGGTGGCCCGCTCCAACGCCGATCTTCAGCGGGTGATCGACCTGGTGGTGGGGTTCGAGGGGATCGTCCGGGCCTCGACGGCGATCGTGATGGAGAACGCGGTTCCGCTGCGGATCATCCCGCTGGTGCGGCAGGCGGCGCTGGACTGATGGCTGGGGCCCGGGGAGCCCCTGAAGCGGATCCAAAGACTCCGTTGCAAAGAAAGTGTTGCAACTGAGTCTTTGCATGCTTACGCTGCCGCGCATGGCAGAGAACGAAGAGCCTGCGCCCGACGGCGTCCGCGTGCTCGACCCCCGCTCCCTGCGCGGGCTCGCGCATCCGCTGCGGATACGTCTGCTCGGGGCGCTGCGCGAGTACGGACCGGCCACCGCGTCCCAACTGGCCGACCGATTGGGCGAGTCCAGCGGTGCCACGAGCTACCATCTGCGACAGCTCGCGGCCCATGGCTTCGTCAAGGACGACCCGGAGCGGGGCAAGGGGCGGGAGCGGTGGTGGAAGGCGGCGCAGCGGGGCGTGCGGGTGGGTACCGACAGGTTCCTGACCAGCCCCGACCCGGCCGTGCGCGGAGCGATAAACACCCTGCTCCACGAGTGGGCCACCATCCACGGCCAGGACCTGTCCACTTGGTTCAGCACCATGCACGACTGGCCCTCAGCATGGCGCAGCGCTTCGGACATGAGCGACTTCGCTATGCGTCTCACGCCCGAACTCGCCAGCGAAATGCGCGACAAGGTGCACGAAGTGATCGAGAGCTACCGCGAGAAGGAGGTGGACCGGGACACCGAGGGCTCCGCCCCGTACCGCGTCCATCTGCATGCCTTCCCGCGCGAAGAGGACTGACCGATCCCTGGGGGGAACGATATGTACGGCGACGAGATCCATCTGTGGCTCCACCGAATACGCGCCGAGCGTCTCCAGCACGAGGCCCACGAGACCTACGAGGCGCCCCGGCCCCACCGCCGCACCCGCCCCGCCCGCGCCCGGGCGCTGCGCGCCCGGCTCGGCTGGACGCTGGTGGAGGTCGGGCTGCGGCTGGCCACCCCGCGGCTGCCGCAATCCGGTCTGACCGCGCGGTTCGACCACTGACATGGCCGACGACACAGGAGACAGAGAGCGCCGGGGAAGCAGCGGTGACCGAAGACCGCTCATGCTCGTCCTCGCCGCCAACACGGTTTCCATCGCGGGCAATTCGCTCACGCTGATCGCCGTCCCGTGGTTCGTCCTGGAGACCACGGGCAGTGCGGCCAAGGCCGGGTTCGTGTCCTTCTGCGCGACCCTGCCGGTGGTGGTCTCCGCCGTCATCGGCGGGCCGGTGATCGACCGGGTCGGCCGCAGGCGGGTCTCCATCGCCTCCGACGCACTGTGCGGGGTGGCCGTCGCCACGATTCCGGTGCTGCACTTCACCGGGCTGCTGCGGTTCTGGCAGTTGTGCGCGCTGATGGCGTTCTGCGGACTGCTCCACGCACCGGGCGAGACCGCCCGCCAGGTGCTCGTCCCCGCGCTGGCCGAACGGGCGGGCACCACCCTCAGCCGCGCCGCCAGCTTCTACGACGGGGCCTCGCGCGGGGCCCGGATGCTGGGCGCGGCGGTCGGGGGGCTGCTGATCGCGCTGCTCGGCCCGCCCTCCGTACTGCTGCTGGACGCGGCGACGTTCGCGGCGTCCGCGCTGCTGATCATGGCGGGGCTGCGCGGGCTGCCCGCCGCCGCGCCGCGCAAGCCCGTCGTGCCGGTGTCCGCCCGCGCCTACCGCGCGGAGCTTCGCGAGGGGTACCGCTTTCTGCTGCACCATCGGCTGCTGCTGGCCATCGTGCTGATGGTCATGGTTACCAACGGCCTCGACCAGGGGCTGTCCTCCGTACTGCTGCCCGTCCACGCCGAGCGGCACCTGGGCGGATCGGTGCAACTGGGTCTGCTCACCGCGCTGTTCGGCGGCGGTGCGCTGGTGGGGGCGCTGCTCTACGGGGCGGTGGGCGACCGCTTTTCGCGCCGGACCGTCTTCGCGGTGAGCTTCCTGGTGTGCGGACTGCCGCGCTTCCTGATCGCCGCGTTCGTCCCCGGCGTATCCCCGCTCGCCGTGACGATGGCGGCCAGCGGGGTCGCGGCGGGGATGCTCAACCCGATCCTGACCACGGTGACCTATGAGGCCGTCCCCGATGAGCTCCGCAGCCGGGTCTCGGGCGCGCTCACCGCGGGGGTGTGGGTGGTGATGCCGCTCGGCGGGCTCGCGGCCGGGTGTCTGGTGGAGGGGGTGGGGCTGACCGCCGCCTTCCTGGTGACGGGTGGTGTCTACTTCCTGGCCACGCTCAGCCCGCTGGTCTTCCCGGCCTGGCGCGGGATGGACGAGCGGACGGCGGTGGAGGAGCGGACGGCGGTGGACGAGCGGACGGCGGTGGAGGAGCGGACGGCGGCACCGCTCAGCAGTGCGGGACCGCGCCGCCCGACCGCAGCGCCCGCAGAGCCGTCACGGCACCCTTGAGCGTGGTGACGGGGATCAGCCGCAGCCCCTTGGGCAGTTCGGCGGTGGCGTCGGCGCATTCGGCCTTCGGCACCAGGAAGACCGTGGCGCCGTCCCGCTTGGCGGCCTGCGTCTTGAGCGGGACCCCGCCCACGGCACCGACCCTGCCCTTGGCGTCGATGGTGCCGGTGCCCGCGATCGTCCGGCCGCCGGTGAGATCGCCGCCGCGGCCGTCCCCGTCCAGCTTGTCGATCACACCGAGGGAGAAGAGCAGCCCGGCGCTCGGCCCGCCGACGTCGGCCAGGCGCAGGGTGACCTTGACGTCGCGCGGGGAGCGGTGGAGATAGCCGAGCGCGGCGCTGGTGGCCGAGGACTGTGACTGCTGCATCTCCTCGGCGTTGTGCCGCTCGATCTGCTTGGTGGTGCCGCCGACGTAGACCGAGTCATGCGGCATGACGGCGCGATCAGTGGCGAACCAGCCGCTGACCACGTCCTTCAGCCGCACGGTGGCGTCCGGGCCGGTGGCCAGGATCGTCGTCATCCGCAGTTGCCCGGTGGTCTTGCGGGTGCCGCTCCCCGAGACGCTGATCACCTGCTTACCGCGGTCGGCGCCGAGGACGTTCACGGTCGAACCGGGCTGGGCCACGGTGAACGGCAGCGGGGCGAACGCGGCCACCGCGAGCAGGGCGAGCACGGGCGCGGAGCAGAGCGCGAGGACGCGGGCGCGGGGCGAGACGGCAGGCATGGTGCGAATCTAGTTGACCGCCGGGACGCACGAGGCGCCACCCCGACCCCCGAAGCCCTGGCGGGCGGCGGATGCGAGCCCTGGCGGGCGGCGGGCGCGGACCGGCAGGCTCAGCTCGTGACGCCCGGCCGACGGGGGCAGGCACGCGGCGCCCGGCCAACGGCGCCGGGCTCACGGCTCCCAGCCGCATGGCCACACGGCCGCCCGCGCGCGGTGACCGTGCCGACCCGCGCGGCGGGGCGGCCCAGGGGGGGCGGTCACAGTCAGGCCCACGCGGGCCCAGCCCCGCCGCCACGGCGTGCTGTTCCGCGCCGGGCGCTCAGCTCAGGGCGTCCGAGACCTCTCGGGCCGCGTCGACGACCCTCGGGCCGACCCGGTCCGGTACCGAGTCGCAGAGCATGACGACCCCGACGCTGCCCTCTATCCCGGTCACCCCGACGAGCGGGGCGGCCGCGCCGCTCGCGCCCGCCTCCAGTTCGCCGTGGGTGAGGGCGTACCCGGGGTCGTCGGGGCGGCCGGCACGGGCGGCGAGAATCGCGCGGCCGGCGGCGCCCCGGTCGAGCGGATGCCGGAATCCGGCCCGGTAGGCCACGTGGTAGTCGGTCCAGGTCGGCTCGACGACCGCGACGGCGAGGGCCTCGGTGCCGTCGACCAGGGTGAGGTGGGCGGTCGCGCCGACGTCCTCGGCGAGGGAGCGCAGCGCGGGCAGCGCCGCCTCCCGTACGAGCGGATGCACCTGACGGCCAAGCTGCAGCACCCCTAGCCCGACGCGCGCCCGCCCGCCGATGTCCCGGCGGACGAGGGAGTGCTGTTCAAGGGTGGCCAGCAGCCGGTAGACCACGGTGCGATTGACGCCGAGCTTGTTGGACAGCTCGGTCACGGTCAGCCCGTGGTCGGTGTCGGCGAGCAGTTTGAGGACGCGCAGTCCCCGATCGAGCGTCTGAGAGGTCTCCGCGGTCACGACGCCCCCTCCTCGGTGATGAGTGGCGGCGCTTCGCGCGGTGTCCCGCCGGTCCCGACGACGGCGCGCGAAGAGGCCGCCGGTCGCGGTGGTCACGCACCGGCTGCGCTCCGCGGCGGCGCTGCCACGGGGCGTGTGCGTGCCCGAACGCTAGCGAGCCGGTCCGCTTTGCGGAAGGCTTTGTCCAGAATCCGAGCGGAGCTGCCAAAGAGAACGACATGGGAGCATCCCGAATCGACCCGGTTCGTCCGGATAAATAAGGGGGGCGTGCGACCGGTTCATGAAACTTTTCGAAAAGGGGTTGCGCGGGGCGGACCCCCCGCGCAACGCACGTCACCGCCGCGCAATGCGTATGCGTATGCGGATACGTATGCGCATACGCGTCACCGCGCCCGCCTCACCGCGCCCGCGCCCAGGTCACCGCGCCCGCGTCACCGCATCCGCGTCGCCCACTCCTGCACCTTCTTGATCCGCTCGCGGAGCTGCCCCGCCGTCGCCTCCGCGCTCGGCGGGCCGCCGCAGACCCGGCGCAGCTCGGTGTGGATCACGCCATGCGGCTTGCCGCTCTGGTGGACATACGCCCCGACCAGCGTGTTGAGCTGCTTGCGCAGTTCCAGCAGCTCCTTGTGGGTGACCACCGGCCGTCGCTCCGCCGGGAGCTCCAGCAGATCCGCCTCCTCGTCCGGCTTCTTGCGGCTGTGCGCGATCTGCTTGGCCTGCCGCTTCTGGAGCAGCATCTGCACCTGGTCGGGTTCGAGAAGCCCGGGGATGCCGAGGTAGTCCTGCTCCTCGTCGCTGCCCGGATGCGCCTGCATGCCGAACTCGGCGCCGTCGTACAGCACCCGGTCGAAGACCGCGTCCGACTCCAGCGCCTCGAAGGGGAGTTGGTCCTGTTCGCCGGTGTCCTCGTCCTGCTGCTTCTCGGCCTCCTCGAGGAGCTTCTCCTCCTCCGCGTACGGGTTCTCCTCCTCGCCGTCCTTCTTCGGCTTGTCCAGGACGTGGTCGCGCTCGACCTCCATCTCGCCCGCGAAGCCGAGCAGCATCGGGATGGTGGGGAGGAAGACGGACGCGGTCTCGCCGCGCCGCCGCGACCGTACGAAACGGCCGACGGCCTGGGCGAAGAAGAGCGGTGTGGAGATGGTGGTCGCGTAGACCCCGACCGCCAGCCGGGGCACGTCCACGCCCTCCGACACCATGCGGACCGCGACCATCCAGCGGTCGTCGGAGTGGGTGAAGTCCTCGATCCGCTGGGACGACGACGCCTCGTCGGAGAGCACGAGCGTCGCCTTGTTGCCGGTGATCTCGCGGATCAGCTTGGCGTACGCACGGGCCGAGTCCTGGTCGGCGGCGATGACGAGCGCCCCCGCGTCCGGGATGCCCTTACGGACCTCGGACAGCCGCTGGTCGGCGGCGCGCAGCACATTCGGCATCCAGTCGCCGCGCGGATCGAGCGCGGTGCGCCACGCCTGGGAGACGGCGTCCTTGGTCATCGGCTCGCCGAGCCGCGCCTCGATCTCGTCGCCCGCCTTGGTGCGCCAGCGCATGTTGCCGCTGTAGGAGAGGAAGATGACGGGGCGCACCACCCCGTCGGAGAGCGCGTTGCCGTAGCCGTAGGTGTAGTCGGCTGACGAGCGCCGGATCCCGTCGTTGCCCTCCTCGTAGACGACAAAGGGGATGGGGTTGGTGTCGGACCGGAACGGGGTGCCGGTGAGCGCCAGCCGCCGGGTCGCCGGCTCGAACGCCTCCAGGCACGCCTCGCCCCAGGAGCGGGAGTCGCCGGCGTGGTGGATCTCGTCGAGGATGACGAGCGTCTTGCGCTGCTCGATCCGGTTGCGGTGCAGCATGGGCCGGACGCCGACGCCCGCGTAGGTGACGGCGATCCCGTGGTACTCCCGGCTCAGCGGACCCGCGCTGTACTCCGGGTCCAGCCTGATGCCGATCCGCGCGGCGGCCTCCGCCCACTGCTTCTTCAGATGCTCGGTCGGCGCGACGACCGTCACCTGCTGGACGACGTGGTGGTGCAGCAGCCAGGAGGCGAGGGTCAGCGCGAAGGTGGTCTTACCGGCGCCGGGGGTCGCGACCGCGAGGAAGTCCCGCGGCTGCTCCTGGATGTACTTGTCCAATGCGCCCTGCTGCCAGGCGCGCAGCTTGCTCGCGGTACCCCAAGGAGCCCGGCCGGGGAAGGCGGGCGAGAGGTGATGGCTGGTGGAGGCGGCAGTAGTACTCACGGTCTCCGTCGGGCTGGCTCGGCGAGGTCGTTCGGGAACCGCGTCAGCCTACCGGTGCCATCGTTCACGCTCCGGGGTACGGGGTGATCCCACCCGAGGGTGGGATCAGACTCACATCGCCTCGTGCAGCCTCCGCAATCCGGACGCGACGTCCGCCACATCCTCGAGCGCGCCCGAGGCCACGCCGACCACCAGCTTGTACGCCTCGTCCTGGTCGACGTCGAGCATTTCGATGCCGTTGAGGTCAAGGAAGACCACCGCGCACATCCACGCCATCCGCTTGTTGCCGTCCACCAGCGGGTGGTTGACGGCGAGCGACTGGAGCAGCGCGGCGGCCTTCTCGAAGTGGTCGGTGTACGCCTCTATGCCGAACATCTGCGACTGCGGACGATGCACAGCCGAGCTCAGCAACCCCAGATCGCGCACCGCGATCCGCTGCCCCCCACAGGCGATTTCCGCCAGGTCCAGCACTTCCTGGACCGTCAGGTACTTCACTTACTCCCCCAGCCTCCGTAGAAGGTCCGCGTGGCGTGCCGCGTACTTCGCCCCCAGGCGCTGGACCGACTCCCGGTCCGCCTCCTGCTCGAGATACCGATCGATCGCCTGAAGCACTATGGCGTGCATACTGCGGCCCTCCTCCTCGGCCCGCTGCTTGAGCGCCTCTTGCTGGTCGTCGCGCAGTCGGAGATTCATAGCCATACCAAAACGGTACCATCAATGGGGCCAAAGTGGTACTACCCGGTGACGGGTCGCAATCGCGTCGTCACCCACGCCCCCACCAGCGCCACCGCCGCCATCGCCACGTAGACCGCGCCGAAGGCGGCCGGCTGGTGGGAGGCCGTCGAACCGGTGGCGGCGATATCGCCGCCGCCGAAGGAGACGAAGAGGACACCGCTGAGGCCGACCAGCGTGATGTTGCCGAGCGCGTCGGAGACCTGGAGGGAGGCGGAATTGCTGCCCGCGTCCTCCGGGCGGGAGAGCTTCAGCAGCAGCACACTCCCGCTGGAGATGGCCAGCCCCATCCCATAGCCGCCGATCACCCAGGCCACGGCCACGATCCAGGCCGGGACGGAGTCGATGAGGGCCAGGAGCACCGCGGCGATGGACACGGCGATCAGGAGCATGCCGAGACCCATCAGCCGTTCGCGGTGCGGCTCCAGGCGGGGGCGGCTCTGGGTGTACGAGCCCAGGGCCCAGGTGAGTCCGCCGCCGGTGAGGGAGAGCCCGGCGGCGGTCGCGGACAGGTCGCGCTGGGTCACCAGCATCAGCGGAACGAAGCTCTCCGCGCCCAGGAAGGATCCCGCCGCCACCCCGCGCAGCAGGATCACCGACGGCAGTCCGCGGGCGGCGCGGAAGGTGCCCTCGGGGAGCAGCCGCAGTACACAGGGGACGAGCAGCCCGAGACCGGCGGCGGCCGGGACGAGCGAGAGCCAGTTCAGGTCCTGGCCCGCGTACTGCAGCAGCCCGGCGCCGGCCGCGACGGCGAGCGCGAGGAGGATGCGGCGGCGGTTCATGCCCGCGGACCGCTCGCTCGGCGGCAGGGCGCGCAGCGCGGGGAGCATCACCACGAGCGGCGGCAGCACCAGCACCGGGATGGCCAGGAACACCCAGCGCCAGCCGACCTGTTCGGTGACGGTCCCGGCGGCGAGCGGGCCGACGATGACCGGCAGCACCCAGGCGGCGGAGAAGGACGCCAGCACGGCGGGCTGCAGCCGCTGCGGATAGGCGCGGCCGACCACCACATACAGCGCGACGATCACCAGCCCGCCGCCTATGCCCTGCACCGCGCGCCCGCCCACGAACATCCACATCTGCTGCGCCGAACCGGCCACCAGCAGCCCGGCGGCGAACGCCGCGATCCCGGTGAACAGCGGCGCCAGCGGCCCCTTGCGGTCGCACCACTCCCCCGACAGCGCCATCGCGAACAGGCTCGCGGTGAAGTAGCCGGAGAAGGCGTACGCGTAGAGCTCGACCCCGTCCAGCGCACGGGCCGCGACCGGCATCGCGGTATTGACCGCGCTCGCCTCGAAGGCGATGAGGGAGACGACGGTGACAATGCCGAGGGTGAGGGCGCGGTAGCGCCTCCCCAGCACGGTGTCGCCGGTGCCGCCGCCCTCCAAGCCCGGGTCCAGGCCCAGGTCGAGGTCTCCGTCTTGCGGCTCGAGTGGGACGGGGGACGCCTGAGGCGGCAGGGGGGCGGCGCTGTCCGTGACGGCGGCGTCGGCGTCATGCGGGTCGCGAGGGGTCATGGCGTCAGGGTAAGTGGCGTACCGGGACGTCACACCTGTCGCGGGACGGAGCCACGCTCAGCCGTTAGCCCTAGATGAATGAGTCCAAGGGATGGCCTGCGGACATGAGGCGAGGGCGTCCAATGTCGATGTGTGACGAACGACCTGAACACCCTCGCAACGGCACTGTACGCCCGGATCGACGATGAGTTGAAGGCTTCGCCGTGGCTGGCCCCGGCGCGGCCCGCGGTGGGGATCGCTCCCCGGCTCAGTGACGCGGAGCTGCTCACGCTCGCTGTGATGTCGGCGGTGCTCGGCTACACCTCCGAGCGGCGCTGGCTGCGCCGTGTCGACCAGGACTTCCGCCATCTCTTTCCCCGTGTGCCCCAGCAGTCTGGCTACAACAAGCGCCTGCGTGCCGCGTCGTCCCTGCTCATCAGCATGATCCGGATTCTGGCCCGGGACACCTCGCTGTGGAGCGACGACGTGTGGCTGGTCGACTCCACCCCGGTCGGCTGCGGATGTTCCCGGGAAACAGCCAAACGCTCGGACCTGGCCGGATGGGCCCAGTACGGCTACTGCGCATCCCACTCCCGGTACTTCTGGGGGCTGCGGCTGCACCTGGTGTGCACGCTCGGCGGCCTGCCGGTCCTGTTCGCGCTGACCGGCGCCAAGGCCGATGAACGCGAAACGCTGAGGGACATGCTCGACACCGCGCCGGACGTGACCGCCTCCCACCCCGGACAGACGATCATCGCCGACAAGAACTACTACGGCTACGAGTTCGAGCACGACCTCGCGGAGCGTCACCTCGTCCTGCTGCGGCCAGCCCGCAAGGGCGAGCCCGAGCGGGCCGGAGCGCACCTGTTCAAGCCCCTTCGCCAGGTCATCGAGTCGATCAACCAGACTCTCAAAGGCCAGCTCGATCTGGAACGGCATGGCGGCAAGAGCCCACGTGGCGTGGTCGCACGCGTTCTGTGCCGGATCCTCGCGCTGACCGCGGCCGTCTGGCACAACGACCTCACCAGACAGCCGGTCAAGCGATCACTGATCGCCTATGACCACTGACCGTGACAACACCCCTTGGACTCATTCATCTAGGGCGCAATGTCCGCGACGCGGACCCTGGGCCCTGGCCGAGCCCCCCAACCCTGGCTGCGCTCCCGGCGCCCCTGGCCGCAGCCCAGGCCCTGGCCGCATCCCGGTACCCTGGCTGCGCCCCCGCAACCCTTGCTGCGCCCCCGGCACCCGTAGCAGTACCGTTCCTGTGGACTGAGCAGGAGTGAGCCTGTCCAGCCGCACGCCCCGAACGGTCTTGGGCGCACTGGTCCCCGGCGTACTCGACCCCGGGGCAGCGACACGGATCCTGTCCGTGGTCCGATCCCGGGAGGCCGGTTCCCTCACGACCTGGCCATGTGGATACGGCCAGAGGCGACGGGGAGGCCCCGAACCATCACTCCGGTGGAGCAGGGGCCCCGCACGCTGGCGCCGCACCCGGCGTCCCAGATCGCACGATCACCGTAGCCCGAACGGCCCAGGCCAGCGCAAGCCCGGAAGTAGACCATCACACGATCGAGTTAAACCACCCTCATGCACGCTCCCCGGCGAGCAGTCGCCAACCCCCGCTCGGGGGCCGCGTGCCCGCCCCGCCGGCGGCGCCCGGCACTCCGGCCCTCGCCGCGCCCCCGGAACCCACGGCTGCACGCCGGACCCCGGGCCTGCGGGCGCTCGCCACGCTCCCCTAGCCGCACCCCCCGGCCCTTGGCCGCGCTCGGCACCCAAAGCTTCGCCGCGCCCCCTGGCCGCGCCCCCCTGGCCGTACCCCGGATCCCGGCCGTGCACCGGACCCTGGCCACGCCCCGGGGCCGAGCACTCCGGCCCCCGCCACGCCCCCGGCACCCACGGCTGCACCCCGGCCCCCGGGCCTGCGGGCGCTCGCCACGCTCCCCTAGCCGCACCCCGGCCCTTGGCCGGGCACCGGGCCCCGGCCACACACCGGTCCTGCGGGCCCTCGCCGCGCCCCCGGATCCCTGGGCCGCCTCCGGCCCTACGTGGTGAGCAGCACCCCCGCGTACGACGCCGCCGCGATCACCACCCAGGCGCACAGCCCCAGCGCCGCGACCCGGGCGCCGGTGCGGGTGAGTGAGGGGAGGTGGACGGCGCTGCCGAGGCCGAAGAGGGCGGCGGCGAGGAGGAGTTCCTGGGCCGTGGCGGCGGTGTCCAGCGCGGCGGTGGACAGGAGGTCCGTGCTGCGCAGGGCGGTCATCGCGAGAAAGCCGAGGACGAACAGCGGCACCAGCGGCGGCCGCCGCTTCGCCGCCTCGCCCGCCGCCGTCCCCTCGCCCGCCGCCGCCTTGGCGCGCTCCCGCGCCCGTACGGACATCGCGAGCGCCGCGACCAGCGGGGCGAGCAGGGCCACCCGCACCAGCTTGACCAGCACCGCGTCGCCCAGTGCCGCCGGCCCGGCGGTCTGCGCGGTGGCCACGACCTGGCCCACGTCGTGCACGCTCGCGCCCACCCACCGGCCGAACGCCACGTCGTCCAGCCCCAAGGGGTGCTGAAGCAGCGGCAGGACGGCGATGGCGAGCGTGCCGCACAGCGTCACCAGCGCCACGGAGGTGGCCACATCGCGCTCGTCGCTCTCCGACACTTCGCTCACCGCGCCGATCGCGGAGGCCCCGCAGATCGAGTAGCCGGTCGCGATCAGCAGCGGCTGATCTCCGCGCAGCCCCATCCGGCGGCCGAGCCACCAGGTGCCGCAGAAGGTGGCCGCGACCACGCCCAGGACCATCGCCACGGTGGCCCAGCCGAGGCCCAGCACATCGTTCAGGCTGAGCTTGAGGCCGAGCAGCACGATGCCGAGGCGCATCAGCCGCTTCCCGGCGAAGGAGAGCCCGGCGCGGCAGACGCCCCGGACGAGTCCGCGCGCCCCCGGCAGATGGGCCGCTACGATGCCCAGCACCACGGCGGCGGTCAGCAGGGGTACGGCGGGGAGCAGCCGGTGGACGCCCCAGGCGGTCGCCACCCCGGCCGCGGCGAGCCCGAGCCCGTACACGGTGGCGGGCGGCCGCCATCCGGCGGCCTGCCGCGCCCGGCCGGGCGCGGCGGTCAGCGTCACTGGCCGTCCACCATCGGAAGGCCGTGGGCCTCGTCCGCCGTCGGAAGGCCATTGACCTCGTCCGCCGTCGGAAGGCCATTGACCTCGTCCGCCGTCGGGAGGTCGTAGACCCGCCGGACGCTGCTGCCCAGGCGGGCGATGTCCGCTCCGTATACATGGATCGAGATCGCCTTCGTCCCGCAGGCGTTCCACACCCTGTGGATATCTCCGGGCGGCGCGAAACCGCACACCGCGCCCCGCGGGTTGACCACGTCCTCCACCGCGATCAGCCGCGAGCCCGGGCCGTCGGGGACGAGGCGGTAGCGCCGCTCGTGCTCCTCGCCCTCGTGGACACCGGTCACACACCAGGACACATGGTCATGGATCGCCGTGCGCTGACCGGGCAGCCACACCAGGGCGACGATCGAGAAGCTGCCGTCGGGCTCGGCGTGCAGAACGTGCTGGCGGTAGCGGCCGGGGTCGCCCTCGCGCTGCCCCGGGGTGAGCAGATCGACCGCGCCGAGGTGGGGCGCGAGCCGCTCGCCGACCAGATAGGCGGTCACATCGGGCGCCAGCCCCCGGCCGACGGCCTCGCGGACGTCGCCGACGAGCTCGCCGAGGCGTGCCGTGAGAAGACGGGAGGACGGATACGCGGTCGGGGTGCTCATGGTGGCAGCGTCCTGCCGCCGCCTCCATCACGTCCAACGACAGCTTGTTGAGCCCTCCCCAAGCTCTGCTTATGGATGGCGCCTGTGGATGGCGCCTATGGATAAGCGGTCAGCGCACGGCCGGGCTCAGCATCCGACCCGGTTCCCCGCCACCGTCTTCAGCTCCTCCAGCACCCGCGCGGTGGCCGGTATCTCCAGATGTTCGCGCAGCACATACGCCGAGACATGGCGGCGCGAGGCAGGGTCCAGGGCGCGCCCGGTGACCTTCTGGTGGCACAGGAACGAGAGCACCAGCCCCGGCATCATCGCCACGCCCAGCCCCGCCGCGACCATGCTCTGCACCACCAGATTGTCGTCGGTGGTGAAGGCGATGTCCGGGGCGAAGCCCTGCTCCGCGCATTCGTGCAGGAAGTTGGCGCGGCACCGCAGGCACCCGGCGATCCAGCGCTCCTCGCTCAGCTCCGCCAGCTTGACCGCCCGCCGTCTGGCCAGCGGATGCCCGGTCGGCAGCAGCACCGTGAGCTGGTCCTCCAGCAGCGGGATCTCCACCAGCTCGACGGGGGTCTCCTCGCGCAGCCCGGGATAGGTGAAGGCGAGCGTGATGTCGCACTCGCCGCGCACCACCCGCCCCAGCGAGTCCGGCGGCTCGCCCTCCAGCAGCTCCACCCGCACTCCCGGATGGGTGGCGGCGAGCCGGGCCATGGCCTCGGGGATGAGGGTCGCGTTGGCGCTGGGGAAGGCACAGACCCGCACCCGGCCCGAGCGCAGCCGGGTGATGGCGCTCATCTGCTGCTGGGCGGTGGAGATGCTGGTCAGGATGGTGTCGGCGTGACGGGCGAGGGTCTCCCCCGCCTCCGTCAGCCGCATCCCCCGGCCGACCCGGATGAACAGCGGACTGCCGACGGCCCGTTCCAGCGCCTTCATCTGCTGGGTGATGGCCGGCTGGGTGTAGCCGAGCGCGCGGGCGGCCCCGGAATAGGAGCCGGAGCGGACCACCTCATGGAACGTCTTGACGTGCCGGGAATCGAACACACGCGCATCATACGGAGAAGCGGACGGAAACCATAAGCGTAATTTGGGTCTGCGCAAGATCGCCCCAACCGAAGCTTTTGCGTCACACGGGCCGCCGGTCACGAGACAGCCGCCGGCCCCGGCACATGCGGCCACGACACCTGCGGTCACGGCACACACGCCACACCCGGCGCACGAGGTCACCGGTCAAGCACGGTCAAGATGACGATGCTGGGGCAAGCTGACTCCATGCCGCACTACACCTCGTATGACGGAACCGAGCTGGCCTACCGCGTCCTGGAGGCCCGGGACGGCTCAGCGGGGCCGCCGCTGATCTGCCTGGCGGGCGGGCCGGGGCGCAGCGCCGCGTATCTGGGCGACCTCGGCGGACTGAACGCCCATCACACCCTCGTCATCCCCGACAGCCGCGGCACCGGAGACTCCCCGCCGGCCGCCGACCCCAGTGGCTACGCCTTCCCGGGGCTCGCCGAGGACCTCGAGGCGCTCCGCCGCCATCTGGACCTCGCCCGCTTCCCGCTGCTCGCCCATGACGCGGCCGCCGCGACGGCCCAGGCGTACGCGGCCGCCCACCCCGAGCGGCTCGGCCGGCTGATCGTGGTCTGCCCGGGCGCGCGGCTGCAGGGCGAACTCCCCGAGGACGCCCGGGAGATCTTCGAGTCCCGCGCCGACGAGCCCTGGTGGCAGGAGGCGTACGCGGCGGTCCAGTTGCTGCCCGACACCACCGACCTCGCCGAGGTGCGCAGGCTGCTGCTGCAGGCCGCCCCCATGGCGTACGGCCGCTGGGAGGAGCCCCAGCGGGCGCACGCCGAGAGCGAGGGTGAGCAGCTCGGGCCGGTGCCGCGGGCCGGTTTCTGGCAGGGCGTCGACGAGGCGGGGCGGCGCGCGGTGCTGGCCCGGCTGCGGGAGGTGCCGTGCCCGGTGCTGGCGATCACCGGCGACCGGGACGCGGTGACGGGGATGCGGGCCGGGGAGCTGGTCGCCGAGTCCTTCCCGGACGGGCAGGCGCGGCCGCTGCCCGGGGTGGGCCACTATCCGTGGGTCGACGACCCGGATCTCTTCCGCCAGGTGGTCGAGGACTTCCTGGCGGATCGCCCCACGCCGTGAACCGGGGCCCGGCCGCCCCCGGGCATGCGTATCCGGGCGGGCACCCCAAGGCGGGCGCATCCGGGCGGGCGCCCCCAGGCGGGCGCATCCGGGCGGGCGCCCCCAGGCGGGCGCATCCGGGCGGGCGTATCCGGCGGCCATGAACGCAGTGTGTCAGTCGTATGGCAGCCCCCGCCTCGGCGTTGTGCCCGCCCCACCCCCGTCCTATCGTCGGGAACAGAGCACGACATCGGCCGTGTGCCCGAGTGGTTGAGGGGCTCGACTGCAAATCGAGTTACGTGGGTTCGATTCCCGCCACGGCCTCCACACACCATGCGCGGGCGCCCTCATGGGCGTCCGCGCAATGCGTTGCCGCTCGGTGAACTCTCGGACATGCTCTGGACACACGCGCCCTCCTGACGCATGCTCATCCACGCCGTCCAGCCGTCTCGGCACCGGGACACCCCAGGTAAATCCCTAGGGCTTCAGCGATTTTCACACTCTCGCCACCGAACGGTCTCCTGACCCCCTCACTGAGTGCAATTCCGTCTCATAGGGTCAGTGTGGTGCCTGCGGCCGCGTGGAAAACGACTCCCGGTCGACAGGCACCTTTTTCGACCGTGGTTCCATCCTCAATGGGGGAAATGTGCAGCCCGCCGCACCGGCCGCCCGTCTGCCGCTCTCGACCGGCCAGAGTGAGATCTGGTTCATTGAGCAGCTGGAGCCGCCGGAGAGCACCACCTTCAGGGTCGGCGAGTACCTGGAGATACAAGGACCGATAGACACCGAGATATTCGAGCGGGCGCTGCGCCGGGCGGTGGCGGAGGCCGAGCCCTACAACGTGCGGGTCGGCGAGGACGACGGGGAGCCCTGGCAGATCCTGGACCCGGTGACCGACTGGGAGCTGCCGAAGCTGGACCTCACCGGCGAGGACGACCCCTGGGCCGCGGCCGAGCGGTGGATGAAGAACGACCTGGCCACGGGGGCGCTCAAGCTGGGCGACTACCCGGCGTTCTCCTTCGCCCTGCTGAAGGTGGAGCCCGAGCGCTTCCTCTGGTACCAGGGCACGCACCACATCGTCTCGGACGCCGGATCGGCCGCCCTGCTGGGCCGGCGGACCGCCGAGGTGTACACCGCGCTCGTGGCGGGGACCGAACCGGCCGAGGGGGAACGGGCCGAGGGGGAAACGGTCTTCGGCTCCCTGCAGGCGATGGTGGACCAGGACGCGGAATACCGGGCCTCGCCGGATTTCGCCAAAGACCGCGCGTACTGGCTGGAACACGTCGGCGATTCCCCGCGCCCCGCACGGCTTTCCACCCACCCCACCAGGGAACTTTCCACCGCCCTCCGGCAGACCGCCTACCTGAGCGAGGAGGAAGCGGTCGAGCTGCGGGCCGCCGCCCGTAAATACGCCACCCACTGGTCGGCTATGATCATCGCAGCGACCTCTCTTTATCTGCATCGAATGACCGGTAAATCGGACATCATTCTGACGCTGCCGGTCTCCGGGCGTACCGATGCCACCGCCCGCACCATTCCCGGGATGTTCGCCAATGTGGTGCCGCTGCGCATCCAGGTGCGCGCCGATATGCGAATACGGGAGCTGGTACGGCAGATCTCACGGGAAGTCAGGCAGGCCCTGCGCCATCAGCGCTACCGCCGTATCGACCTGGCCCGGGATCTGCGACTTCCGGACGGCGGAAACGGTTTGCTCGGCCCGCACGTCAACATCATGACGTACGACTACGACTTCCACTTCGCCGGTCACCGGGTCAAGGGCCACAACCTCTCCAACGGAACTGTCGAGGATCTCTCGATCATGGGATACGACCGGTCCGACGGCACCGGTATCCGGATCGACCTCAACGCCAATTCCAACCTCTACACCGAGGACGCCCTCATCGCCCACCGGGAGCGCTTTCTCGGCCTGCTGCGCTCCCTCTCCGACATCTCCGACCTGCAGCGCACGGTCGGCTCCCTGGAGCTGCTGTCCGCCGAGGAGCGCCGGCGGGTCCTGGACGCGCCGGGCGAGACGGCGCATCCGACCTCCGGCGCCCTCCTCCCGGAGCTGCTGGCGGCCCAGGCCGCCCGGACTCCCGACGCCCAGGCCCTGGTCTGCGCCGACACCGTGGATGACACCGTGCTCAGCTACGCCGAGCTGGACCGGGCGGCGAACCGGCTGGCCCGGGTGCTCATCGCGCGCGGCGCCGGGCCCGAGCGCACCGTCGGCGTGGCCCTGCCCCGCTCCGCCGACCTGGTCATCGCGCTGATCGCGGTACTGAAGACGGGGGCCGCGTATCTGCCCCTGGACCTGGACTACCCGGCCGAGCGGCTGGCGTACATGCTCGACGACGCGGGCCCCGCCCTCGTCGTCACCCGCGCCGACAGCGCCGGGGCGCTGCCCGCGCGCCACGGTGTGGGGCGGCTGCTGCTGGACGTCGTGGACATCACCGGCGCCCGGGACGCGGTGAACGTTTCCGCTCCGGCGGTGGCGATCGACCCCGAGCACCCCGCGTACATCATCTACACCTCGGGCTCCACCGGCCGCCCCAAGGGCGTCCTGGTGCCCCACCGGGCCGTCGCCAACTGCCTGGAGTGGATGCAGGACGCCTACGGCCTCGCCCCCGGGGACCGGATGCTGCAGAAGACCCCGGCCGGGTTCGACGCCTCGGTCTGCGAGTTCTTCTGGCCGCTGCTCAGCGGCGCGACCCTGGTGGTCGCCAGGCCCGGCGGCCACAAGGACCCGGCGTATCTGGCGCGCACGGTGCGCGAACAGGGCATCACCGCGCTCCAGTTCGTACCGTCGATGCTCCAGGCGTTCCTCGCCGACCCGGCCGCCGCCGACGCGTGCGCGGGCGTCCTGCGGCGGGCCTCCAGCGGCGGTGAGGCGCTGCCGCGCGAGACCGCCGAGCGGTTCCACGAGCGGTTCCCCGGCGTGCCGCTGAACAACCTCTACGGGCCCACCGAGACCACCATCCAGATCGCCCACCACCCCTCCGCGCCCCGCGCTGAGGGGCCGGTGCCGATCGGCCGGCCGGTGTGGAACACCCGGATGTACGTCCTCGACACCGCCCTGAAGCCCTGCCCGGCCGGGGTCACCGGGGAGCTGTACGTGTCCGGGGCGCAACTGGCCCGCGGCTATCTGGGCCGCCGGGCCCTGACCGCCGAGCGGTTCGTGGCCGACCCCTACGGCCCGCCCGGCACCCGGATGTACCGCACCGGCGATCTGGCCCGCCGGCTGCCGGACGGCGACGTCGAGTACGTGGGCCGCACCGACGGCCAGGTCCAGCTCCGCGGTTTCCGTATCGAGCTGGGCGAGGTCGAGGCGGCGCTGCGGACGCTCCCCCAGGTCGCCGAGGCCGCCGCGGCGGTCCGCACCGACCGGCCCGGCGACCAGCGGCTGGTCGCCTATGTGACGGGCGCCGGGGACACCCCGCCGGACGCCGCCACGGCCCGCGAGGCGCTGGGCGAGGTGCTGCCCGAGCACATGGTGCCCAGTGCGGTCGTGGTCCTCGGCACCCTCCCTCTGGACGCCAACGGCAAGCTGGACCGGGCCGCGCTGCCCGCGCCCTCCTTCGAGGCCGCCACGGGCGGGCGGGCGCCCCGCACCCCGCGCGAGGAGACGCTGTGCGCGCTCTTCGGCGAGGTCCTGGGCGTCGACGGCGTCACCATCGACGACGACTTCTTCCTGCTCGGCGGCCATTCGCTGCTCGCCTCCAAGCTGGCCAGCCAGGCCCGCGCCACGCTGGCCACCGAGCTGTCGATGCGCGACCTCTTCGAGGCGCCGACCGTCGCCCGGCTGGTGGCCCGCCTGGACGCCGTGGGACCGGCCGAGGCGCAGCGGCAGCAGCCACTGGACATCCTGCTGCCGCTGCGCGGCGAGGGGCAGCGCCCGCCGCTGTTCTGCGTCCACCCCGGCGGCGGTCTCGGCTGGTCGTACACCGGGCTGCTCCGCCATCTCGCCCCGGACCAGCCGGTGTACGCCCTCCAGGCGCGCGGGCTGACCGAACCGGACGTCCTCCCGGCGAGCGTCGAGGAGATGGCCGCCGACTATCTGCGGCAGATCCGGACCGTCCAGCCGGCCGGTCCCTACCATCTGCTCGGCTGGTCCTTCGGCGGGCTGATCGCGCACGCCATGGCCACCCGGCTGCAGGCCCAGGGCGAGGAGGTCGCCGTACTGGCCGTGGTCGACGCCTACCCCGACAACGCCCAGGCGCTGCCCGAGGCACCGGAGCTCGGCAAGCGTCAGTGGCTGGGGGTGCTGCTCGACGACATCGGGGGCGGCGACATCTTCGCCCCGGGCTGGCTGGAGGCGCACCCCGACGGCGCGGACGGCACCGCCGACCTGGTGGCGGACCTCTGCCGGGAGACCGGGCTGCCCGCCCGGCTGCTGGAGGGCGAGACCAGCTTCCCGCTGCTCGACATCCTGCTCAACGACCAGGAGCTGATGCGGAAGTTCGCGCCCGACCGGTTCCACGGCGACATGCTGCTGTTCCACGCGGCGAAGGAGATCCCCGGCTACCGGCGCGATCCGCTGCATGTGCCGGACTCCTGGCGCCCCTTCGTGGATGGCGCCCTTACGGTGCACGGCGTCCCCGACCACCACTACCGGATGATGCGGGAGGAGTCCCTGGCCCGGATCGGCCCGGTGGTGGCGGCGGCGCTCGAAGCCGGCCGCCGCGCGCTCGGCACCGGCCGCCCGGCCGAGCACGACCGCCCCGTACTGAGCGCGGCCGCCATGCGCTGAGCACGGAAGCCGGGCGCGATCGCCGGGCACGGAAGCCGGGCACTGGAACGGGCGCCCCGCGACGGCGGGGCGCCCACGGCCGGCGCCTTACGGATGCGTCGGCTACCTACGGCCGGCGCCTTACGGACGCGTCGGCTACGTACGGTTGACGACCGCCGCCTGGGGGCGGATCGGGAGGCGGTTGACCGGACGGCCGGTGGCCGCGCGGACCGCCGCCGCCACCGCCGCCGGGGAGGTCACCACCGGCACCGCGCTGACCGGCTTGGCACCGAAGGGTGCCACCACGTCCCGCTCCTCGACCAGCTTGACGATGCGGATGTCGGGGACGTCCAGGGCGGTCGGCAGGGCGTAGCCGGTCAGGTCCGGGTGCCGGACCACACCGCGTGAGGTGCGCAGGTTCTCGGTGAGGGCCGCGCCGATGCCCTGGGCGACGCCCGCCTCGATACGGGCCCTGAGCTGACGCGGGTTGAGGATCCGGCCCACGTCCTGCGCCACCGTCATGTCGACGACCCGTACCGCGCCGATCTCGATGTCGACGTCCACCACGGCGCGCACCGCGCAGTAGGCGAGCCCGACGAAGGCGTCACCCTGCCCGGTCTCGTCCAGCGGCTCGGTGGGATGCGGACGGCACTGCGCGGTGGCCCACAGCTCCTTGCCCTCCAGGGCCTCCTCGACGGTGGTGCTGAGCACCCCGTCATACGAGGTGATCTTGCCGTCGGCGATGCTGAGCAGCTCGGTCGACATGCCGAACGTATGCGCGAGGGGCTGCAGGAGCTGGGTGCGGACCATCTTCGCGGCCCGCTCGACCGCACCGCCGGAGACCCAGGTGTGGCGGCCGCGCGAGGCGGGCCCGGCCGGGGGCTGGTCGGTGTCGATGGGCGCGATATGGACCTCCTCGATGCCGAGGACGTCCTGGACGATCTGGCGGGCCAGAGTGGCGAAGCCCTGGCCGGTGTCGACGGCCGCGCAGATCACGGTGGCCACCGGGCCGGTGACCTTGACGGTGGCGGTGGAGACCTCGTCGGCCCCCTCGGCGCCGAGCATATGGACCATGCCGAGGGCGTAGCCGACCCCGCGCCGCACGGCGGCCGGGTCGCCCGCGCCCTCCAGGCCGCCCGGCAGCAGCCACTCCTCCTCGGGTTGGTCCTTGGGGAGGGCGGGCAGCGGTGCGTCCCTTACGGCCTGCAGCAGTTCGGCGACCGGGGCCGGGCAGGTGACGGTCTGCCCGGTGGGCAGCAGATCGCCGGTGGCCATCACATTGCGCATCCGGATCTCGAGGGGGTCGATGCCCAGCTTGGCCGCCAGCTTGTCCATCTGGCCCTCGTACGCCGCGCACACCTGCATCGCGCCCTCGCCGCGCACATGGCCGGAGGGCGGGTTGTTGGTGCGTACGGCCCAGCCCTCGATGAAGGCGTGCGGGACGACGTAGGGGCCGCAGGCGAAGGAGACGACGGCGGCCAGGGTGTCCCCCGAGGAGTCGGCGTAGGCCCCCGCGTCCAGCAGGATCTGCGCCTCGACCTTCACCAGCTTGCCCTGGGAGTCCGCGTGGTGGCGGTAGCGCAGCAGGGTGGGGTGGCGGTGGGCGTGGCCGAGGAAGGACTCCTCACGGGTCGCGGCCAGCTTCACCGGATGTCCGGTGCGCAACGCCAGCAGCCCGAGCGGCAACTGCATCCCCGGGTCCTCGCGCTCGCCCATGGCGCCGGGGACGCCGGTGACGACGACCTTCACCCGCTCCGGCTCCAGGCCGAAGCAGGCGGCGGCCAGGTCGCGGTCGGCGTGCGGATCGGTGGAGGCGGTGTAGATCTCCACCCCGCCGTCGGGGCGCGGCACGGCCAGGCCCGCCTCGGCGCCGATGGGCGCCGGGTCCTGACGGCCGATGCGGTACAGCCCCTCGGCGATAACCTCGCCGACCACGTCCGGGTCGCCGAAGGACAGCGGGATATGGCGGACCAGATTGCCGTCGGGGTGCAGCGGCTCGGCGGAGAACGCCTGCTCGGGGTCGGTGACCGGCTCCAGCACCTCGTACTCGACGGCGATGGCGGCGGCCGCCAGCCGGGCGGTGTCGGGGTGGTCGGCGGCGACCGCGGCGATGGGCTCGCCGTGGTGGCGGACCAGGTCCTTGGCGAACACCGGACGGTCGGCGACCCGGCGGCCGTGGGAGGCGTCGCCGGGCACGTCGGCGTGGGTCACCACGGCCCGTACGCCCGGCATCTCGTCGGCCTGCGTGGTGTCGATGGAGACGATGCGGGCGTGCGGGTGCGGGGAGCGCAGCACCGCGGCCCACAGCAGTCCCTCGGCCCACAGGTCGGCCGCGTAGGGGAAGGTGCCCGAGGTCTTGGCCGCCGAGTCGGCGGGCGGCAGGGACACGCCGAGGCCCATGGTGGACGGGGGCTGGATGGGCGTTCCGGCGGCGGGGGTGGCGGTGACGGCGCCCCCGCCGTCCGCGATTCCGGTCATGCCGATGCCCTTCCGCTACCGCTTCCGTTGACGCTCCCGTTGCCGGTGATGCCGTGCGGTCCCGTCTGGTGCGGGATACGGGCCGGGTCCTGGTGGACGTCGGGTCCGCCGTCCGGCTCGGCCTGCGCCGCCTCGTCGGCGGCCTCGCGGCCCGCGACGACCTCGCGGACGGCGTCGAGGATCCCGCGGTAGCCGGAGCAGCGGCAGAGGTTGCCGGAGATCGCCTGGCGGGTCTCCTGGTCGGTGGGGGCGTGGTTGCCCTCGAGGAGGTCGTGCATGGTCATCGCGAGCCCGGGCACGCAGAAGCCGCACTGCACGGCCCCGCACTCGGCGAGCGCCCGCTGGACGTCGGAGGGCTGTCCGCCGGTGGCCAGGCCCTCGACGGTGCGGACCTCGCTGCCCGCGGCGGTGGCGGCGGGCACCAGGCAGGAGGCCACGAGCCGCCCGTCGACCTGCACCGAGCAGGCCCCGCACTCGCCCTGCGAGCAGCCGTCCTTGGCCCCGGCGAGGCCGAGGCGCTCCCGCAGGACGTAGAGCAGCGACTCGCCGATCCAGACGTCGGTGACGGGGCGGTCGGCGCCGTTGACGCGCAGCACGTAGGAGGCGAGCGGATGCTCGCTGTGGCTCGGCTGCTCGTCGGCGGCCGGGTCGGCCGGGGCGGAACCGGGGTCCGTAAGGGGCTCGCCGGGGGCGGCAGCGGCCTCGGGAGCGTCCGTCGGGGTCCCGGCCGGGGCGGCCGCGAACGCGTCCTCGGCCGCGGCCGCGGCCGGTTCAGGCTCGGCCGCGGGCTCGGCGGGCTCCGGCTCGGCGTCGTCCGGCAGCGCTTCGGCCGGGGCCTCGGCGGCGTTCGGCGCGGCGTCGGGGGCGTCGGTGCGGCCCGCGTCGTCCTCGGGGCCGGGGTGCGGGGCGTGCCCATGGGCCTCGCCCGCGAACCGGTCGTCCGCGAACCGGTCGTCCGCGAACGCGCCGGGCCAGCTCGTCTCCTGGGGCAGCCCGGGCGCCAGGCTGCCGTGCGGCGGGGTCTCCAGTCCGGCGTGCTGACCGTCGATGGGGAACTCGCCGGAGCCCCCGGCGGCCGGACCGCCGGGCCGCCGCCCGGGGGCGTCGCCGGGCGTCCGCTCACCGGGCGCCGGGTTGCCATGGGGCGGGGTGCCACGGGGCGGGGTGTGCAGCCCCTGGTGCCCCTCGGCCGCGAACTCGCCCGAGTCCCCGGCGGAGGGCCCCGGCCACGCCGGGTCCTGTCGGTCGGGCATGCGCAGCCGGCGGCGGGCGGGCGGCTGCGTGGGCGTGGCCGACGGGGCGGCCGCGGCCGGGCCCGGGTGGCCCTCGACCGCGTACTCCCCGGAGTCCTCCGCGCCCTCCTCGGCGGCCGGAACCGACCACTGGCCGCTGTGCCCCTGCTGCTGCCCGGGCGCGGGCTGGTGGGGCTGATGCGGCTGGTGGGGCTGCTGCCGGGGCGCCGACCCGGCGAAGGGCATCCGCAACTGGGCCGTCGTCTGCGGGTCCTGAGGGCCGTCCGCGTGGCCGCCGTACGGAGGGACGGCCGGGCCGGGGTGGTCGTCGACCCGGTACTCACCGGTCTCGTCCACACCCTCGTCGCCCGCGACCGGGATGGTCCACTGGCTGGTCTGCACGGGCCCGCCCGCGCCGTTGTCGGACGAGGCGGGCACCGGCCAGTCGTCGACCGGCCAGTCGTCCACCGGTTCCTCGGCCGCCGGAGCCGGCCAGTGGCCGGTGTGCGGCGGGTAGTGGCCCTGCTGGTCCTCGGGGGGCACCGGCCACTGGACGGAGCCGTGCGGATCGTGGTGGCCGCCGTACAGGTAGCCGCCGTCGGTCTCCGCGGTGGTCCAGTGCCCGGTCATGCCCTGGTCGTGGGGAGCGCCCTGGCCGTGGCCGGACGGCTGCCACTGGCCGCCATGGGACGGGTCACCGTGCTCCACGTCCATCGGCGGGGGCGCGTAGCCGGTGCCGGGCGCCGCGAGCGGGTCCCAACGGCCGGACGGATCGGTCGGGTCCGGGTGGGCGTAGTCGGGCGGCAACTGTACGAAGGCCGTCGACTCGGCGTCGTACTCCGGGCCGTGCGGCATCGGCTGCCATCCGCTCCCCGGATCCGGCCGGTGCGGCTGCTGTTCATCACTCACGCGAGTGCCCTCCCCAGAGCTCGGCGGGCCAGGGCCGCCACGGTACGCCTCAGGTGGATCGCGGCAGGTGGCAGGGGGACCGGCTCGCTTCCGTCCTGCGGGGGCAGCGGATCGGGAATGCACGCGGCGGCGACGTACTCGCCGAAAGCGGTGGTGACCTGCGGATCGAGATGGCCGCGGTCGCCGTCCCAGTCGATGAGCGAGGCGACCCAGCGCTCGGCGTCCAGGGGGCGCAGCGGCATCGGCGCGACCGCGCCGACCGCACAGCGCACCCCGCGCCGCGCGGGGTCCAGGACGAGGGCGACGGAGGCGGTCGCCCGGCCGGGCCCGGTGCGCCCGGTGGCCTTGATGAAGGTCTGTGGGGCGTGCAGCAGCGGAACCCGGACGAATCCGACGAGTTCACCGGGGTTCAGCAGATCGACCCCGGCGAGCAGATGGCTGACCGGGATCTCGCGGCGGGACCCCTCGGGCCCGGCGATGATGACGGTGGCCTCCAGCGCGGCGAGCACCGGCAGCGCGTCGCCGGTGGGGGCGGCGGTGACGATGTTGCCGCCGAGGGTGCCCGCGTTGCGGATCTGTGGTGGTCCGGCGGCCCGCGCGGCCGCGGCCAGCGCCGGGATCAGCGCGGCGAAGTCGGGGCGGCCCATCCGGGCGTGGGTGAGTCCGGCGCCGAGGAGGGCGTGCCCGTCCAGATAGCGCCAGCCTCGGATTTCGCTGATCCGGCCGAGGCCGACGAGCGCGGCGGGCCGCAGCAGGCCGGAGTTGACCGCGGCCATCAGATCGGTACCGCCCGCCACGGGCACGGCGGCGGGCATGGCGGCCAGTGCCGCCACGGCCTCGTCGAGCGTGCCCGGCAACGTCACCGTGTGCGCCGCCTGCGGTGCGTGCGTGGTCAACCCAGCTGCCCCTTCCCCGGTGTCCCGGCTGTTGCGCCGTACGGTACGTGCTGACAGCCCGGGCGTGGCAACTCTGGCACATCTTGCGAGCCCGCCGTCGTGGGGGTCCGTGATCCGTGGATCCGTCCCTGACCTGGGGGATGGTACGGGTTTGGGGCAAGGTCTCCGCCGGGAGTGGATTGCCACGTTTCAGGGACCCTTGTGCGATTTGGTCTTGCGCCGGAGGGACTACGCTCCCAGGGGCGGCGGAGCGTCGGTGCGCACCTTTTCAGGGTCCGGTCACCCGGCCGCGGCCGGGGGGTGCCCCCGGCCGCGGCGGGGCGGCTCACACCATCGGGGGCGCTCCCTCGCGCGGGCGTCCGAGCAGGCCGGGGCGCTGCTGCCAGGGAAGCGGCCCGGCGGGCGGGCGGTAGCTCACGCCGAGCGCGTCCAAACGCGCGTAATGTGCCTCCATGCGCCCCTGGAACGCCCCGAAGTCCCGTTCGGGCGAGGGCGGCAGCGCCGACCAGACGACCTCGGCGAAGGCGGCGAGCCGGGGGAAGGTCTGGTAGTCGACGCGCCGGCGGTCCTCCATGACCTCGGTCCAGACATTGGCCTGGGCGCCCAGCACCCGGTCCGCGTCGGCTCCGGTGAGCTGCGGTGGAACCGGTTCGAAGCGATAGACATCCTCCAGGGTGCGGACGTAGCCGATCGGGACCGGCTCGTCCTCGCCCGGAGCCTGCCGGTGGTCGAAGTACACCTGCTGCTCGGGGCACATGACGACGTCATGGCCGGCCCGCGCGGCGGCGATCCCGCCCGCGTAGCCCTGCCAGGAGGAGACCGCGGCGCCCTCGGGAAGCGGGGCGTCGGGCGCGCCGCCCTCGAGGATCTCGTCCCAGCCGATCAGCCGGCGCCCGCGCTCGGCGAGCCAGTGGCCGAAGTGGCGGATGAACCAGCTCTGCAGCTCGTCCTCGTCGGCGAGGCCCTGCGCGCGGATGCGCTCCTGGGCGGCCGGGGACGCCTTCCACTGGTCCTTGGGGCACTCGTCGCCGCCGATGTGGACGAAGGTGCCGGGGAACAGCTCCAGGACCTCTTCCAGCACATGCTCGAAGAAGCGGAGCGTGTTGTCGGTGGGGGCGAGTACGTTCGGGTTGATGCCCCAGGTGGTCCAGACTCCGAGGGAGGCGGTGTCGATGACATCGGTGTTGCCCAGTTCCGGGTACGCGGCGATGGCGGCTTGCGAATGCCCGGGAATGTCGATCTCCGGCACGACGGTGATATGCCGCTCGGCGGCGTAGGCGACGATCTCGCGGATGTCGTCCTGGGTGTAGTAACCGCCGTGCGGCCGCTCGTCCCACAGCGGGGACGCCCGGTGGCCGAGCTTGGTGCGCTCACGCCAGGCGCCGGTCTCCGTCAGCCTCGGATAGCGGCGGATCTCGACGCGCCAGCCCTGGTCGTCGGTGAGATGGAAGTGGAACACATTGAGCTTGTGGGCGGCGAGCAGGTCGAGATAGGCGAAGACGCCGTCCTTGGGCATGAAGTGACGGGCCACATCGAGCATCAGTCCGCGCCAGGCGAACCGGGGCGCGTCCTCGACCGTCCGCTCCGCCAGCTCCCAGCCGGTCTCCGCGTCCCTGAGCGGAGCGCGGCGGAAGGCGTCGGGGCCGAGCAACTGACGGAGCGTCTGGGTGCCCCAGTGGACGCCCGCGGCCGTGCCGCCCGCGATCTCCACCCGGCCGTCGGCCACGGTGAGCCGGTAGCCCTCGGGCTCCAGCGCGGCGTCGATCCGCAGCGTGAGGGTGTCGGGGCGGCCGGGTTCGCCGTCCGGCAGGGACAGGCCGAGCGCCTGGCCGAGGGTGGTGCGCAGCAGACGCGCCACGCCCTCGGTGCCGGGGCCGGCGGCCAGGGCGGTGTGCCGCGGGTGGATCCGCGCGCCCGCGCGGCCCGTACGGCTCTGGTCATGGCGGGGCGCGGGGATCAGCCCCGCGGCGGCGTGTGTCATCTGCTCCCTCATCGGCCCTTGTCGGCGCTTCCCGGCGTTTGTCGGCGCGTTGGCAGCCCTTGTCGGTCCGTTCGTCGGTCTCTTCGTCAGTCCTTCACGGCGCCGCCGAAACCGGAGACCAGTCGGCGCTGTACGAGGACGAAGAAGATCAGCACGGGGATGGTCATGACGGTGGACGCCGCCATGATGCCTCCCCAGTCGTTGCCCTCGGCCTTGAAGAAGACCAGCAGCGCCATCGGAAGGGTGGAGTTCTCGGTCGCGCTGATGATGAAGGACTTGGCGAACAGGAAGTCGTTCCAGGTGGAGATGAAGGAGAAGACGCTCGTCGCGACCAGTCCGGGGAAGACGAGCGGGAAGAGGATCTGCCACAGGAAGCGGGAGCGGCTGGCCCCGTCGAGATAGGCCGCCTCCTCCAGCGCCTCGGGCACGGCCTTGACGAAGCCGCGCAGCATCCAGATGGCGAACGGCAGCGAGAAGGCGATATGCGGCAGGATCAGCGAGCCCAGGGTGTTGAGCCCGATCCCCGGCACCGACTCCCCCAGATCGCGCATCAGGAAGAACAGCGGGATGGTCAGCGCCTCGATCGGCACCATCTGCGCGACCAGGAACATGATCAGCAGCGTGGTGCGGAAGCGGAACCGGAAGCGGGCGACCGCCGTCGCCGCGAGGAAGGCGATCAGTGCCGAGGCGACCACCACCACCCCGGCCACGAGGAGGCTGTTGAGGAAGTAGCGCCCGAAGTCCTCCTGCTGGAAGACGCGCCGGAAGGAGTCCAGCGACGGGGCCGTCGTCCACGGCCGGGGCTCGGTGGACTGGATCTCCCCCTCGGGCTTGAAGGCCGAGAGCACCATCCAGTACAGCGGGAAGGCGACCACGGCCGCCACGATCAGGGCGGTGGCCTCGGCGGCGAAGCGCCAGGGACGGCGGATGCGCAGCGAGACGCGCGAGTGGCTCACAGTTCTTCTCCCTGGCGTCGCAGCAGCCGCAGATAGACCAGCGTCACGACCAGCAGGATGAGCAGCATCACCACGCCGATCGCCGAGCCCAGGCTGTACTGCGAGGACGCGAACGCCTTCTGGTACGCGTACACGTTGAGCACCATGTTCTGGCGCGCGATCCCGCCGCCGTCGGTCATGACGTAGATCTGGGTGAAGACCTTGAAGTCCCAGATGATGGACTGGATGGTCACCACGACGAGGATCGGCCGCAGCATCGGCGCCATGACGGTGCGCCAGATCCGCCAGGTGGAGGCACCGTCGAGGGCGGCGGCCTCCAGCACCTCGGTGGGGATGGCCTTGATGCCCGCGTAGACGGTGACCATCACAAACGGGAACGAGCACCACACGACCTCGAACAGCACCAGGGCGAAGGCGCTGTAGCGGTCGTAGGTCCAGGAGTAGTTCTCGAACCCGGAGAGCCCGAACCACACCAGGATCTTGTTCACCGGCCCGAAGTCGGGGTCGAAGAGGAAGACCCAGACCGTCGAGCCGGTGATCGCCGGGGTGGCCCAGGCGCCGAGCGCGGCCAGCATCAGCGCCAGCCGCGGAATGGCCCGTACGCGCGTCAGCAGCACCGCGAGCGCACAGCCGACCGCGAGGGTCGACACCACGCAGACGGCGGCGAAGAGGAGCGTGGCGACGACGACGTTCCAGAACTCGCCGTCGCGGAACAGCTCGGCGTAGTTGGCGAATCCCTGGAAGGTGGTCGGTTCACCGCCGCTGACCTGCGCCTGGGTGTACTCCAGGAAGGAGATCAGACCGAGCTGGTAGATCGGGTAGACGAGCAGCCCGCCCAGGACGACGAGCGCCGGGGCGAGATAGAGCCAGGGCGTCCAGGCTCCCCGCCGGGAGCCCTTCCTGGCTCGGCCCCCGGCCGGGACGGCGGGGCCCGGCCGGGACCGGCGGCCCTTGGCGGGGGCGCGCCGGGCGTGCTGTGCGGTGCCGGAGCTCACTGCTGGAATGCCTCGTCCATCTTCTTCGCGGCGTCCTTGGTGGCCGTCTCCACGTTCTTACGGCCGCTGACGATCTCCTGGAACATGGTGGGCAGGATGAGCTGCGCGTCGATGGCCGCCCAGCCGGGCGAGGCGGGCACGAACTTGGCGCTGTCGTTGAGGGTCTTCACGAAGGGCTTCACGAAGGGGTCCTTCTGGGCGACGTCGCCGCGCACATCGGTGAAGGTCGGCAGGAAGCCCATGGCGTCGTAGAGCTTGCGCTGGGTCTGCTTGCCGGAGAGCGTCTGCAGCAGGTCCACGGCGAGGGTGCGGTGGGTGGTGCTCTTGAGCACCCCGACGTTGTTGCCGCCGGCGAAGGCCGGGGCGATGTCGCCCTTCTTCACGCCCGGCAGCGGCACGACCTTGTACTTGCCCTTGACCTTGCCCGCCTCGATGGCCTGACGGCTGAAGTCGCCGCCGATCGCCATGCCCGCCTTGCCCGAGGCGAACGCCTCGATGGTGTCGTTGCCGCCCCACTGGGCGCACTTGGCGGCCGGGCAGTTGTCGTTGCCGAAGAGCGAGGTGTACACCTTGACGCCCTTCTGGGCGTCGGCGCTGTCGATGGCCGCCTCGTACTCGTTCGAGCCGAACTTGCCCTTCTCGCTGGCGAGATCGCCGCCGTTGGCCCAGATGAAGGGCATCGCGCCGTAGGTGTAGGCGCCGCCGACCGCCAGACCGTACAGATCCGACCGTTCCGAGCGGATCCTCTTCGCGGTCGCAATCAGTTCGTCCTGGGTGGTCGGGGGCTGCAGGTCGAGATCCTTGAAGACGTCCGTCCGGTAGTACAGCGCCCGGACGCCGACGAAGAGCGGAGCGCCGTAGACCTTGCCGCCGATGGTCAGCGAGTACTTCGCGGTGGGGTCGATGTTCGTCGAGTCGCCCCAGGCGCCGAACTCCTTGCTGATGTCCAGCAGTCCGCCGTCCTTGACGTAGCCGGCGGTGTCCGTGTTGCCGAACTCGATGACGTCGGGAGCGCTCTTGGGGTCGTTGAAAGCCGCCTTGATCTTCTGCGCCCGGGTGTCGATCGGGATGTAGGTCACCTCGACCTCGGTCCCGTCGTGCTCCTTCTCGAAGCCGGCGACCGCCTCGTCGATCACCTTCTTCTTGGGCGCGTTGTTGACCTCCTGGAAGAGCCAGACACGCAGCTTGCCGCTCTTCTCGTCCTTGTCGGAGCTGTTGTCGGAGGTGGAGGGAGCGCATCCGGTCGCGGCCAGCCCCGCCAGGGTCAGTGCCGCCACGGGCACGGTGACGCGGGAGGACAAGCGGGAGAACACGGAGAGATGGGACGACTTCATGAGGACCCTTAAACATTTGGCGTTGCAACATACGCAACGCATGTTTCGCTCAGCACAATATGCGTGAGGCTAGGGAACCTTGAGCGAGCCCACAAGAGGTCTGAACCACTCCGTGACCAAATGAGCCGAGCCGCTGTGCGGCGCAACGAACTTCGCGCTAGCGATGCGGTAACTCCTCGCCCGGATAGGCGGGTTCAACATACGGCACGGCTTCCACCCGCGCACCCGCTTCCGCCAGGCGCGCGATCACCCGGTCCCAGTCGGGCCAGGTCTTCCGGATCCGCTCGAGGACGCGGTCGCTGGCCACCAGCACCACGTCACAGCCCGGGTCGGCCGCCCACTCCAGAAGTCTGGGAAGGGTCGGCTGCGCGACCGACATCACACAGCTCCCGGCGGGCCGGTAGCCCCGCTCGGCGGCCAGCCGCCCGCACTGTCCGAGCTGGGCGTCCCAGTCCTTCTCGAACTGGCAGTAGGCGCTGGCGCCTTCCGCATCGGGCTCGTCGACCTCACGCGCCCCGAACACCAGATAGGCGGCCCGCGCCGCCCCGTTCTCCGTACGCCCGCTCATGGGCCGACCCTACTGGGGTCCTCCGGCGCACGGCAGGGCGCACAAGCACGGCTCGCCCGGCCCGCGACCCCGAGTGGGGTCGCGGGCCGGGCGAG
The DNA here is from genome assembly GCF_000147815.2 of Streptomyces violaceusniger Tu 4113. Classification (NCBI taxonomy): domain Bacteria; kingdom Bacillati; phylum Actinomycetota; class Actinomycetes; order Kitasatosporales; family Streptomycetaceae; genus Streptomyces; species Streptomyces violaceusniger. Next base: position 9,562,057 of record NC_015957.1, read on the forward strand.
CCGTCTGTCGCGCGGGGCTTTCCGTCAGGGCCGGGGGCCGGCGGACCGGCTACTTCTTGCCGTCGCCGTCCTTGCCCTTGTCCTTGTCGCCGCCGGCGCCCATGCCCTCGAAGATCTCCTTGCACATGGGACACACCGGGTACTTCTTCGGGTCACGACCCGGGACCCAGACCTTGCCGCAGAGTGCGACGACGGGAGATCCGGAGAGGGCGCTCTCCATGATCTTGTCCTTCTGTACATAGTGGGCATAGCGCTCGTGGTCGCCGTCACCGTGCGACACCTGAGGTGTCGGCTCAACGAGGGTCCCCGTGCCTGCCCCGCGCTCGGGCTCAAGAGTGCTCATACAGCCCTAGGGTACTCATGCCTAGTTGAGAGAAGGGTCGTCCGGATACGTGGCGACCATGGCCAGCTCACTGCGCTGGCGGCGCAGCACCGCGCGCCACAGCCGCTCGGGGGCGGGCGAGGACACATCGCCCGGCTCGGACTCGACCACGTACCACGCGCCCTCGGCGAGCTCGTCCTCCAGTTGCCCGGGCCCCCAGCCCGCGTAACCGGCGAAGATCCGCAAGGACCCCACGGCGGCCGCCAGCAGCTCCGGCGGCGCCTCCAGGTCGACCAGCCCGATCGCCCCGTGCACTCTGCGCCAGCCGAGTGGCCCTTCCTCGGTGCGCGCCGCGGACCGCCCCGATTCGCCCGGGACGACGGCCACGCCCAGCGCGGAGTCCAGCGAGACCGGACCGCCCTGGAAGACCACCCCCGGCTCCCCGGCCAGCTCGGCCCACGACTGAAGGATGTCGCCCACCCCCACCGGGGTCGGGCGGTTCAGGACCACACCGAGCGAGCCCTCCTCGTCGTGATCGAGGAGGAGCACCACCGCGCGGTCGAAGTTCGGGTCAGCAAGCGCCGGTGTCGCGACAAGCAGCCGTCCTGTGAGCGAGGACACCTCGGTCATGGCCACATGATCCCCCATATCCGGGCCGGAGGGGGAGTGGAAGACGAGTCCCGGATGAGAGCAGGTCGGGGCGCAAGACAGCAGATGCGGCGCACGTGACTGTTTGCTCTTCGAGGGGGACGGAACGTGTTGCCGCCCACACGCGAGTACTCAATGCGCGCAAGAGTCTTACGGAGGCGGTCTCCAGGGCCATTACTCTTGCCCTTTGGCCCCTGTGCCTTTTGGCCCTGCCCGTCTCAGGAACGCGAGACCCGATGACCCGCTCGAACGATGTCCTGCTCGTCCACGGCGGCACCCCGCTCGAAGGCGAGATCCGTGTCCGCGGCGCGAAGAACCTCGTGCCGAAGGCCATGGTGGCCGCCCTGCTCGGCAGTGGGCCCAGCCGGCTGCGCAACGTCCCCGACATCCGCGATGTGCGGGTGGTGCGCGGGCTGCTGCAGCTCCACGGCGTGACGGTGCGCCCCGGTGACGACTCCGGTGAGCTGGTGCTCGACCCCACGCACGTGGAGAGCGCCAATGTCGCCGACATCGACGCGCACGCCGGTTCCTCGCGGATCCCGATCCTCTTCTGCGGCCCGCTGCTGCACCGCCTCGGCCACGCCTTCATCCCGGGCCTGGGCGGCTGTGACATCGGCGGCCGGCCGATCGACTTCCACTTCGACGTACTGCGCCAGTTCGGCGCGACGATCGAGAAGCGGGCGGACGGGCAGTACCTGGAGGCCCCGCACCGGCTGCGCGGCACCAAGATCCGGCTGCCGTACCCCTCGGTGGGCTCCACCGAGCAGGTGCTGCTGACGGCGGTGCTCGCCGAGGGTGTGACGGAACTCTCCAACGCGGCGGTCGAGCCGGAGATCGAGGACCTCATCTGCGTCCTGCAGAAGATGGGCGCCATCATCTCCATGGACACCGACCGCACGATCCGGATCACCGGTGTCGACAAGCTCGGCGGCTACAACCACCGCGCCCTCCCGGACCGTCTGGAGGCCGCCTCCTGGGCGAGCGCGGCGCTGGCGACCGAGGGCAGCATCTATGTGCGCGGCGCCCGGCAGCGCGAGATGATGACCTTCCTGAACACCTACCGCAAGGTGGGCGGCGCCTTCGACATCGGCGACGAGGGCATACGGTTCTGGCACCCGGGCGGCAAGCTCAACGCGATCGCCCTGGAGACCGACGTCCACCCCGGCTTCCAGACCGACTGGCAGCAGCCGCTGGTGGTGGCCCTGACCCAGGCGTCGGGCCTGTCCATCGTCCACGAGACGGTCTACGAGTCGCGGTTGGGCTTCACCTCGGCGCTCAACCAGATGGGCGCCCACATCCAGCTCTACCGCGAATGCCTGGGCGGCTCCGCGTGCCGTTTCGGCCAGCGCAACTTCCTGCACTCCGCGGTCGTCTCCGGCCCCACCAAGCTCCAGGGCGCCGACCTCATCATCCCCGACCTCCGCGGCGGCTTCTCCTACCTGATCGCGGCCCTGGCGGCCCAGGGCACCTCGCGGGTCCACGGCATCGACCTGATCAACCGCGGCTACGAGAACTTCATGGGCAAGCTCGTGGAGCTCGGCGCGAAGGCAGAACTCCCGGGCGGCACCGACCCCGCATAACCCACACCCGGCCCGGCCACCCGGCCCCGACCACCACAGCCCGCCCCGACACCCGGGGCGGGCTGCCCCATCCCCACACCCCGAGCCACGACGACACCCCCGGCTGAGCGTCCGGGAGTTACCCCCCGGGAGGATGCGGCATGGGCAAGCTCGTGGAACTCGACGCCAAGGCAGAACTCCCGGGCGGCACCGACGGCGTCTAGAGCCTCGTAGACGGGTCTCAGGGCCCGTAGGAGCGCCAAAAAGGGCGGCCACCCTTCTCGGGTGACCGCCCCCTTCGTTCGCGAGGGCTTACTTGCCCTTGGCGGCTTCCTTGAGCTTGGAGCCCGCGGAGACCTTCACGCTGTAGCCGGCCGGGATCTCGATCGGCTCACCGGTCTGCGGGTTGCGCGCGGTGCGAGCGGCACGGTGGGTGCGCTCGAAGGTCAGGAAGCCGGGGATGGTGACCTTCTCGTCGCCCTTCGCGACGACCTCACCGGTCACCTCGGCGAGGGCGGCCAGCACGGCGTCGGCGTCCTTTCGGGTCACCTCGGCGCGCTCGGACAGAGCGGCCACCAGCTCACTGCGGTTCATGTTGTACTCCCGTGTTCATCTTGCCAATGAGGCGTGAGATCGAAGCCGATGCTGCCAGGGCCCTCGGACAGTCCCCGGACCCGGGTCTGCTGTTCAGACCCTCGCGCCCGGAACGCATCCTGCCCGCACCTGTGGCGGGAAAGCCAATCCGGAGCCCTCGAGAGTCACACGAAAAGCGCCGTGGCGGTCGTTTTCCTGCCCGCCACCCTATGGCTGCCTCCGGGACCCCACAGCGCGCGACGCGCCGTGCCGGGCCTAGACCGCAGTGGTACCGGTCACAGGGCGCGCCGCGTCCCGTACGGCTCCGGCGACCGCCCCCGCGACCTTGTCGTTGAAGACGCTCGGAATGATGTAGTTGGCATTGAGCTCGTCGTCGTGGACGACGTCCGCGAGCGCGCCGGCAGCGGCCAGCATCATCTCGGTGTTCACCGTACGCGACTGCGCGTCCAGCAAACCACGGAAAACGCCCGGGAACACCAGCACGTTGTTGATCTGGTTCGGGAAGTCCGAGCGCCCGGTGGCCACCACCGCGGCGGTCTGACGGGCGATCGCCGGGTCCACCTCGGGGTCGGGGTTGGCCAGTGCGAAGACGATCGCACCGTCCGCCATGGCGGCCACGTCGGCGCCCGAGAGCACGTTCGGGGCCGAGACGCCGATGAAGACGTCAGCGCCGCGCACGGCCTCGCGCAGGGTGCCCGTGACGCCCTCCGGGTTGGTGTTGTCGGCGATCCAGCGCAGCGGGGACTCCGGGTCGGCGGAGACCAGGTCCTCGCGCCCGGCGTGCACCACGCCGTGGATGTCGGCGACCACCGCGTGCCGCACGCCCGCGGCGATCAGCAGCCGCAGGATGGCGGTGCCGGCGGCGCCCGCGCCGGACATGACGACCCTCACATCCTCGATCTTCTTGTCGACCACCCGCAGCGCGTTGGTGAGCGCGGCCAGCACCACGATCGCGGTGCCGTGCTGGTCGTCGTGGAAGACCGGGATGTCCATGGCCTCGCGCAGCCGCGCCTCGATCTCGAAGCAGCGGGGGGCGGAGATGTCCTCCAGGTTGATCCCCGCGAAGCCGGGGGCGATGGCCTTCACGATCGCGACGATCTCGTCGGTGTCCTGGGTGTCCAGGCAGATCGGCCAGGCGTCGATGCCCGCGAAGCGCTTGAAGAGGGCCGCCTTGCCCTCCATGACCGGCAGGGCGGCCTTGGGGCCGATGTTGCCGAGGCCCAGGACCGCGGAGCCGTCGGTGACGACGGCCACACTGTTGCGCTTGATGGTGAGGCGCCGGGCGTCCTCGGGGTTCTCCGCGATGGCCTGACAGACCCGGGCGACGCCCGGGGTGTAGACCATGGAGAGGTCGTCACGGTTGCGGATGGGGTGTTTCGACGACATCTCGATCTTGCCGCCGAGGTGCATCAGGAACGTACGGTCGGAGACCTTGCCGAGCGAGACACCTTCGATGCCCCGCAGCTTCTCCACGATTTCCTGGGCGTGCGCGGTCGAGGTGGCGGCGATGGTGACGTCGATGCGGAGCTTCTCGTGGCCGGAAGCGGTCACATCGAGGCCGGTGACCGAGCCGCCGGAGGACTCCACGGCCGTGGTCAGCTGGCTGACCGCGGTACCGCTCGCGGGCACCTCCAGCCGGACCGTCATCGAGTACGAGACGCTGGGCGCCGTTGCCATGGCCTGCTTCCTCTGCTTTCCCTTGAACATGCTGTCCGGGCCGCGGGAATGCCGGGCCACGTCCTCAGATAGTTGCACCTACCTCTGGGTACGGGGTAACCCGGCCCGACTTTCGGACATATTGTTCTGACATAGCAGAGTGGGGTCACCCGAGTGGAAAGCCCCACTCCTTCGCGGGAACGCCTGGCGAGGCGGGCCGTCCGCCGCATCCACCGTCCTAGGCTCTGGCGCGCTACAGCGTCAGAGAAGAGACAAGAGGAGCGCGGGCATGGCTCAGGGCACCGTGAAGTGGTTCAACGCCGAGAAGGGCTACGGCTTCATCGCCCAGGAGGACGGCGGACCGGACGTCTTCGTCCACTACAGCTCGATCGACGGCAGCGGCTACCGCAGCCTGGTCGACGAGCAGCGGGTCGAATTCCAGATCGTGCAGGGCCGCAAGGGCCCGCAAGCCGAAGAGGTCCGCATCCTGGGCGGCTGACACCGCCCGGCGCGGACCTCTTACGGAAAAGATGAGGGGTCGGAAGAGAAAGAGTGGCACCGACCCGCCATGCTCGCCTCGCGGCAAGTGGTCGCTCGAAGCGACGAAGGTTGGGCCCGGGGGCTTGGATCGGGCCGGTGCCACATCAAGGCTAACAAACAGGTCCGGGAAGGGATTCCCCTCCCGGGGGTTGATTTCGCCCCGTCGTCCCGAGCGGGCCGGGCCGGCCCTTACGGCCGCCTCCCAGCGGCGGCCGGGGGCCTGGGCGCCCCCGGCCGAGCGTGGCGAGGGATTCACTCCCGCAGCAGGTCGGGGACGCCGTGGGGGTCCGGCTCGTCGCGTACGCCCGACACCACCGTCAGCCGCTGGGTCGCGCGGGTGAGCGCCACGTACAGCACCCGTAGCCCTGCCGGGGACTCGTCGGCGATCTCGGCGGGCGAGACCACGACCGTCGCGTCGTACTCCAGCCCCTTCGCCTCCAGGCTGCCCAGCGCCACCACCCGGTGGCCCAGACCGGTCAGCCACTGACGGGCCTGCTCGCGGCGGTTCATCGCGACGACGACGCCGACGGTGCCCTCCACCTCGTCCAGCAGCCGGAGCGCCTCCCGGCGCGCGGCGGCGCCGAGGTCGCCGTCCACGCCCGGTGCGAAGCGCGGCTCCACGCCCGTGGAGCGGACCGCCTCGGGCGCGGGGGTGCCGGGCATCGCGAGGGTGAGGACCCTGGTGGCCAGTTCGGCGATCTCGGACGGATTGCGGTAGTTGACGGTGAGGGTGAAGCGGCGGCGCGGGCGGCTGCCGAGCGCCTCGTCCCGGGCCCGCCCCGCCTCGTCCGGGTCGGACCAGGAGCTCTGGGCCGGGTCGCCGACGACCGTCCAGGTGGCGTGGCGGCCACGCCGTCCCACCATCCGCCACTGCATGGGGGTGAGGTCCTGCGCCTCGTCGACGATGACGTGGGCGTAGTCGGCGCGCTCCCGCTCGGCGCGGTCGGCGCGGCTGCGGCGGGGGCCGGCCCGGTCGGCGTAGGTGGTCAGCTCCTCCAGACCGGTCAACTGGTCCAGTGGATCCACCTCGCGGGGGGTGGCGGGGCGGGCGGGGAGGCCCAGCAGGGTGTTCAGCTCGTCCAGCAGCGCCACGTCGTGGACCGACAGCGGGCCCTGCCCGTCCGGGCCGAGCCGGGCGAGCGACCGGGCCACCTGGCGGACCTCGCGGGGGTTGAGCACCCGCCGCGACCAGCGCCCCAGCCGCTTCTCATCGGCCATGGCGGCGAGGACGGAGCGGGGCGTGAGCTCGGGCCACCAGGCGTCCAGGAACTCCTGGAAGACGTCCTCGGAGGAGATGTCCTCGTCGAAACCCTCCCGCGCCTCGGCGGCCAGCTCGGGGTCGGTGTAGCGCCCGGGCGCGCCGGAACGGGTCCACAGCGCGTCCAGGAGCAGCCGACGGGCGCGGGGGCGCAGCAGGTTGACGGGTGCCGTGCCGCCCAGCACGTTCTGGCGGATGCGGCGCAGCTCATCGGCGTCCAGCTCGATCCGGGCGCCGAAGGCGACCACGCGCAGCCGCTCGGGCGGGCCGCCGGGTCTGGTCCCGGAGCCCGCGCCGGGTCTGCCGCCGTCGTTCGACGGGGCCGCGGCGGGGGCGCCGAGCGCCGCGTCGAGGGTCAACTGGCCGTCATCCGACGACGGGGCCGACGAGAGGTCTGACGAAGAGTTCGACGACGAGGCCGACGAACGATCCGACGACGGGGCCGATCCGGCGGCGGCCCCCCGCGGCATCTCCAGCGCGCCGCGAGCGGCCTTGCGCAGCACCCTCAGCATCCGGGAGGAGCCCTTGACACGGGCCACGGCCGGAGTGTCGTACGTGGTGGCCTCGGCGCCCTCCACCAGGGAGCCCACCGCGCGGATGGCCACCTGGCCCTCCTCGCCCAGTGAGGGCAGCACGCCCTCGGTGTAGGCGACCAGCAGCGGGGTGGGGCTGACCACGAGGATGCCGCCCGCGTACCGCCGCCGGTCCTGGTAGAGGAGGTACGCCGCGCGGTGCAGCGCGACGGCCGTCTTCCCGGTGCCGGGGCCGCCCTCGACCTCGGTGATGGAGGCGGCGGGGGCGCGGATCACCTGGTCCTGCTCGGCCTGGATGGAGGCGACGATGTCCCGCATGGTGTGGCCACGGGCCTGGCCGAGCGCGGCCATCAGCGCGCCGTCGCCGACCACCGGCAGCGCACCGCCGTCGAGGGTCGCGCTGAGCTCCGGGCGCAGCAGATCGTCCTCGACGCCGAGCACCCGGCGGCCCTTGCTGCGGATCACCCGGCGGCGGACGACGCGGCCGGGGGACACCGGAGTCGAGCGGTAGAAGGGCGCGGCGGCAGGCGCCCGCCAGTCGATCACCAGCGGGGCGTAGTCGGCGTCGAGCACGCCGATGCGGCCGATGTGCAGGGTTTCGGCGATCTCCGCGCGGTCGCCGTCCGGGGCGGTGCGGATGGCGTCGTCGGCGGGCTCGACGGAGGTGTAGGCGCCGTCGGGGCCGCGGTCGCCGTCCTTGCCCGGCAGCAGATCGATGCGGCCGAAGAGGAAGTCCTCGAACTCGCTGTTCAGCCGGTTGAGGTGGACCCCGGCCCGGAAGACCTGGGCATCCCGTTCGGCGAGCGCCCCGGGCGTACCGACCTGGCCTCGCTTGGCGGCGTCGTCCATGAGGAACTCCGCCTCGTGGATCTTCTCCTCGAGGCGGTGGTACACCCGGTCCAGATGCGTCTGCTCGATCCGGATCTCGCCATCCCGGACCCCGTCCCCGCCGTCCCGCCGCGGTGCCGTCCGGTCGTCATGCGTGGCATTCTGCGCGGCCACCCAAGCCCCCTTCTGTGTTCTTAAGGGCAGCCGTCAACCGTACACCCCTGGGGAGAGGGATTTTCAGAGCCTGACCTCGGCCAGGCGCTGGCCGTCCAGCGTGCGGACCTCGAAACGCTCGATGTCGACGGTGTTCATGGCGGCGCCGCCCTGGGCGTAGAGCGGCTCCTTGCTCCAGCGCGAGCCGTCCCCGTCCGTGATGCCGTAGCCCGATGTGGGCACGGCCCAGGTGGTGATGGTCTCCTCGTGGCCGTCCTTGCCGATGGCCACCAGGTCGCAGGTGCGCGGCCCCTTGAGGTTGCCCAGCTTGAGGGCGACGGAGGTGCCCCAGCCCTTCTGCTGCAGCGAGACGGACGCGTCCACCTTGGTGACCGGGTCCACCGCGCCGAACTTCTGGCCCTGGTCGTACACCTGCTGGGAGGTGGAGGCCACCGCCTGGGTCTTCCCGCCGTCGTCGGAACTCGCGGTCAGCGCCGCTCCCGCGAGCGGGCCGCCGACGATGAGGACGGCGGCCGCGGCGACGAGGTAGAGCCGCCTTCTGCCGGATGCCTTGCGGCTGACCGTGACGTCTTCCATGAGCCGGTCGAGCAGTTCGGGCCCGGGGCGGGCGGTGACCACCGACGGATCCGGGAGCGCGGTGCCGTCGGCGGCGGTGGCGTACTCGGCCAGCAGGGGCGGGAGGCCCATCAGCTCGTCGAGCTCGGCGGCGCACCGCTCGCACCCGATGAGGTGATCCTCGAAGCGCGCCGCGTCCGCGGGGTCGAGCACTCCGAGCGCATAGGCGCCGACCGCGGTGTGCTGCTGGTCGTCCGCTGCCGGCATCATGCCGTAACCCCCCGTTCCTCGAGCGAGAGCTTCAGGGAGCGCAGCGCGTAGAAGACCCGGGACCGTACCGTCCCGGCGGGAACGCCCAGCACTTCGGCCGCCTCACTCACCGTCCGTCCCTTGAAGTATGTCTCCACGAGGGCCGCTCTATGTGCATCGGTGAGGTCATTCAACGCGTCGGAAATGGTCATCTGGCGCAATGCGCGGTCGATGTCGTCCGCGGCGGGCATCACATGGAGCGGTGCCGCGTCCACTTCCTGGGGACGTGCGCGGCGCTGACGGTGGCCGTCGATGACGATGCGGCGGGCCACGGTCACCAGCCAGGGGCGTACCGACCCGCCGGAGCGCCGGAGTTGGTCGGCGTTGCGCCAGGCTCGGAGCAAGGTCTCCTGGACCACGTCCTCGGCCCGCTGCCGGTCGCCCGCGACCAGGCGCAGGACGAAGGCGAGAAGCGGGCCCGCGTGCTCCGCGTAGAGCGCGCGCATGAGCGCGTCGTCCGGTGTCGTCCTCTCGGTCACGAGGGCATCTTTGCGTACGCAAGCCGCCGGGTCGAGGGGGGTACGGGCTGGAAACGCTCGGCGTTCATCGGCCACCGGGTGATGTACGTCCCAATTCCGGGCTGAACATCTCCCCCTGTGCGATGCGTACTTGAGTCCGAGAAGGCCGACGCCGGGCGGGTGTCGGCCATCAGGAAGGGCTCCCCCCCAAATCCGCCCCGCAGGCCCCGGTCCCCCCATCCGGGGCCTGCGTCATGTCTGAATCCGGTTCATGTTTTGCTGAAGCTTGGGTTTACCCGACGGCGGTGACGGGCGACTCTTTCGCGGTTTCCGCAGATTTCGCTGGAACACCAGCGCCTCCGGCGGCCGCGCGAGGTATCGAGGTAGAGCAACGAACAGGTCTCCCCCTCACAGCGCCGCAACTGCCCGCGCGCCACCGGGTCGGTGAGCAACTGCACGGCGTCCCGGGCGATCTGGGAGAGCAGCGCACCGCAGTCGGGCTTCCCGGCGAGGGCGCGGACCAGGGTGCCGTCGGGGGTCCGTACGGCGCGCAGAGCGGGCGGGGCGGTGGCGGCCAACGCGTTCATCCGCTCCAGGTCGGCACTTGAGGCATGGCTCTCGACTTCGGTGTGGACGATGCGATGCAGCAGATCTCGGGCCGCCCGGAAGCGGACGAGCCAGCGGTGGTCCACGGCGTCCAGCGGGGTGCCGCCGGGCACCAGACCGGCGCCGAGCAGCCAGGCCCTGAGGGGCTCCACGCCGCCGAGCCGCTCGACGGGCGCCTCGCTGAGCCGGCCGCCGACGGTGGCCACCAGGTCCAGGCAGATCCGTCCCGAGTCGAACCGCAGGTCGTAGCCCGACGCCGCCGCCATGTTCCTGTCACCCCTTGGGGAAGGCCCGATCCGGTCACCTTTCAGAGTGCCCGCCCCGCCTGTCACCCGGAACCCCTCCGGAGGCGAGGCCGGGCGAACGCCTCGCGAACGCTTTGCGTGGGGCTCCGCCGTGGTGGGCCTGTGCCATGCCGGGTGCGGGGCCGCACCCGGCACCCGGCCCCGGGGCCGAACACCAAGTACGGACCGTGGGCGGCCTCCGGCGGTCAGCCCCCACCCCGCCCCTTCCCACAGCATCAACATGCGGCTCCGCCGCGCGGGACAGGGCTCCGCCCAAGACCTGGGCCCGGCCGAACACCAAGTACGGACCGTGGGCGCCCCCTCCGGCGGATAACCCCCACCCCGCCCCTTCCCGAAAGAGGGGGCTCCGCCCCCTCACCCCGCCGGGGCTCCGCCCCGGACCCCGCTCCTCAAACGCCGGAGGGGCTGAATTCACTCCGGCGGGCAGCCGCAAGACCGCGAGAGGGAGCGGGGCCGCACCCACCCCCACCCAACACCCGGCCCCCGGGCCGAACGTGGACCGGACCGGCGCCCCGCACCACCGGCGGGCAGCCGCGAGACGGCGGGAGGGGGCGGGGTCGCAGGGGTGGTGTCCTGGACGCTTACGTGTATTTGTGGCGCCAATCTCCGGCCCACTCCACGCCCCCGGCCAACGGCGCCGTAAATATACGGTCCAGGGCGCCGCACCGGAGGCCCCGCACCCGGCACCCACCACGAACCCCAGTGGCACAGGGCGCCGCGTCCGGGCGGCTACGCGTCCGCGTACTTCGTTTCGGCCGAAGGGTCCAGCGCCAGCCTGTACCCGCGTTTGACCACGGTCTGGATGAGCTTGGGGGAGCCAAGGGCCGTACGCAGGCGGGCCATCGCCGTCTCCACCGCGTGTTCGTCGCGGCCCGCGCCCGGCAGGGAGCGCAGGAGTTCCGCGCGGGCCACGACCCAGCCGGGGCGGCGGGCCAGGGCGCGCAGCAGAGCCATCCCCGCAGGTGGCACGGTGCGCAGTGCGCCGTCGACGACCACCGCGTGGCCCCGGATCTCCAGGCGCCGCCCGGCGACCGGCAACGGGCGGACCCGGCCCGGGAGTTCGGTGGTCAGCAGTTGGACGAGGGGGCCGAGGCGGAACCGTTCGGGCTGGGAGGTGGGTATGTCGTGGGCCTCCAGCGGGAGCGCGGTGACCGGGCCGACGCAGGCCGCCAGCACGTCGTGGCGGAGCGCGTCGAGGAGTTCCTCGCGCATGCCGCGCCGTTCGGCCCGGTCCAGCAGGCTCGCGGCGGCGGGGGCGCTGGTGAAGGTGACGGCGTCCAGGGCGCGGGCGACCGTGGCGTCCAGCAGTCGGTCGACGGGTCCGATGTCCTCCGGTGGCATCCAGCGGTAGACCGGCACCCCGACCACCTCCGCTCCCCCGGCGCGCAGCGACTCGACGAAGCCGGGCAGCGGCTCGCCGTGCAACTGGATGGCGATGCGCTGCCCCTCGACGCCCTCCTCCAGCAGCCGGTCGAGCACCTCGGCCATCGACTCGGAGGGCGGGTACCACTCCTCGGTGAGCCCGGCGGCCCGGATCGCCCCGCGCACCTTGGGCCCGCGGGCCAGCAGCCGCACCTCTCGCAGCCGGTCGAGCAGCGCGTCGCCCAGGCCCCAGCCGTCGGCGGCCTCGACCCAGCCGCGGAAGCCGATGGCGGTGGTGGCGATGACGACATGCGGGGCGTGGTCGATCAACTGCTTGGTGGCGGCCATGAGTTCGGAGTCGTCGGCAAGTGGCACGATCCGCAGCGCCGGCGCGTGCATCACGGCCGCGCCGCGCCGCTGCAGCAGCGCGCCGAGCTCATCCGCGCGCCGTGCCGCGGTGACCCCCACGGTGAATCCGGCGAGAGGGCCGACGGGTGCTTCGTCGCCCGCGGGTCCGGTCTGTTCTCGGTGCATGGCTCTCGTCCCGATCTCCCGATTCACTCGCGTATGGGCGCCTCCGTTCGGCATCCTGTCGCCGTCCCGTGACGGTGGCGGTTCACGGAGGTTTCCCACCTGTAACGGAGCGTACGGCCGGGGCCGGGGGGCCGGGGGGCCGGGGGGCCGGGGGCTTCCCCGGTCGACCGTACGCCCCGGGCCACTCAGACGTCCGCGTAAGCGGATTGCCGCTCCGGCCGCGGATCATGCGTGTCCGTGTCCGGCTCGGCGGCGGGCGCCGGGGCCGGGCGGGCGCGGCGGAGGTATACGGCCCAGGTGACCGCGGAGCATACGGCGTAGAAGGCGAGGAAGGAGACGAAGGCGGGGGTGCCGGAGTGGGCGCGGGCGAACGACTCCCGGAAGACGAGGTTGATCCCGAGCCCGCCGAGCGCGCCGACCGCCCCGATCAGCCCCATCGCCGCGCCTGAGAGCCGCCGCCCGTAGGACGCGGCCTCTTCGCCCGCGAGGCCGCGGGCGAGGGCCTTCGCCTGGAAGATGCCGGGGATCATCTTGAAGGTGGCGCCGTTGCCGAGCCCGCTGAGGACGAAGAGGGCGATGAAGCCGGCGAGGAAGACGGGCAGCGACTTCTGCGCGGAGGCGTAGACGACCACGAGGGTGGCCGCGGCCATGGCGGCGAAGTTCCACAGGGTGATCTTCGCGCCGCCGTGGGTGTCGGCGAGCCGCCCGCCGACGGGGCGGATGAGCGAGCCGAGCAGCGGGCCGATGAAGGTGAGCGAGGCGGCCTGCAGCGGGGTGCGGTCGAACTGGTTCTGCAGCACCAGGCCGAAGGCGAAGCTGTAGCCGATGAACGAGCCGAAGGTGCCGATGTAGAGCAGCGACATGATCCAGGTATGGGCGTCCCGCGCCGCCTCCTTGGCCGCCCCGGAGTCGTTGCGCACCGGCGCCAGGTTGTCCATGAACAGCGCCGAAAGCGCCGCCGCGACCACGATCAGCGGGATGTAGACGGCGAGCACGAGCCGCGGATGGGCCGCCCCGGCGGTGCCGATGACCAGCAGCCCGATCAACTGGATCACGGGCACGCCGATGTTGCCGCCGCCCGCGTTGAGCCCGAGCGCCCAGCCCTTCTTGCGCAGCGGGTAGAAGGAGTTGATGTTGGTCATGGACGAGGCGAAGTTGCCACCGCCGACACCGGTGAGCGCCGCGACCACCATGAAGGTGGTGTACGAGGTCCCGGGCTCCATCACCGCGGCGGCGGCGACCGCGGGCACGAGCAGCGTCGCCGCGCTGATGATCGTCCAGTTGCGCCCACCGAACCGGGCGACGGCGAAGGTGTACGGGACGCGCAGGATCCCGCCGACCAGCGTGGGCATGGCCACCAGGAAGAACTTCCCGGCCGCGTCGACGCCGTACTCCGGCCCCATGAACAGCACCATCACCGACCACAGGCTCCAGATGGAGAACCCGATGTGCTCGGAGAGGATGGAGAAGACCAGATTCCGGGTGGCGATCCGCTCCCCCTTCTCCCTCCAGAACGTCTCGTCCTCCGGGTCCCACTGCTCGATCCAGCGGCCCCCCTCGCGTGCGGCGGTGGTGGTCGGGGCAGTCATCACGCCTCCACAGTTCTCGGTGTCGCTGCCCGACGGTAGGGACGGCGCATTACCGCGCTGTGGCGGCAGGTGACACGGACGAAACCTTGCACTCACCTGCGGGGGCGGGGGGCGGTGAGGGGTTTTCCGGGGGCGCGGGGTGCTGGGGTTCCAGGGGGCTGGGGCCGGGCCCCGGGGTCTGGTCCCGGAGTCCCCGGATCCTGAGGATTCCCTCATGCGGTGGAGTCGTGGCCATCGCATACGCGACGCGAGGTGTCGCCCGGTACCGTCCGCGATACACCGCCGCCCCGCCGGAGCATCGCATGAGCGGTCGGCCGGACCACCCGCACATACCTGTCATCCCGCAGCCGCCCCGTTCCCGGCCGATGAGCCGATCTACACGGCGCCGGCAGCCCGCCGGAGCGCGGCGGAGCGTGTCGTGCCCCGTCAGAGGCACCGGAAAGGGGCACTGCCGACAGCCGCTGTCCGTGGCCGACCCGATAGACCGGCGTGGCGCGTAGACCGGCGTGGCGCGAGGGCCTTCCCCCCTCGCCCCGCAGCACGCCACCCGGGCCGCAGCACCGGAGCCTGCCCGGCCCCCCAGGGCCGCCGACGGTCGGCCATGGGTTGGGGCGTGGCGAGTTGGCCAAGCGACGCAAGGCCCTCCCTGAACCTCGGTGCGGCGGACGGGCCTGGTTCACGGTGTAGGCCCGGCCGCCGGGGTAAGGTCCGCCGTCGCGGGTCAGGTCGCGGCCGCAGCGGTGCTCAGCTCGGGCAGGTCAGTCTCGAAACCTGTTACGAGGTGCCACCACGGGTACGCAGGTCTTCGTTGATGCGCTGGGCTTCTTCGAGTTGGTCTTCGAGGATGATGATGCGGCAGGCGGCGTCGATGGGGGTGCCTGCGTCGACGAGTTCGCGGGCGCGGGCGGCGATGCGCAGCTGGTAGCGGGAGTAGCGGCGGTGGCCGCCTTCGGAGCGCAGTGGGGTGATCAGGCGGTGCTCGCCGAGGGCACGGAGGAAGGCGGGGGCGGCGCCGATCATCTCGGCGGCCCGGCCCATGGTGTAGGCGGGGTAGTCGTCGTCGTCGAAATTGTCGACGGGGCGGGAACTGCGAGGGGGCATAGACCTCTTCTTCCGGGGGCGCGTCGAGGGGCCCGAGTGCCGTACTGGCACCCGGGCCCCGAGCTTTCAACACCATCTACCGGCTGACTGCGCCGGCCTTCTTGTTCCGCAGGTCCGCCTGGGAGGGCGGAAGTGCGGGGATCGCGGATGCGTGACCGGGGACCACCTTCCAATCCGGGGCCTGCGGTACCCGAGCGGTGTTCTTCCTCGCCCGGGCGATCCTGATGGCGTCTGCTCCTTACCTCATTCGGTACTCGGTTGTACTGCTGGGCATCGCGGGTACTGCATGCGGCCCCTGGGGCCGCTCGGCCCGGCAGCCAGTGAAGGAACCCACCATTTCCGGCCCCGCCACTCCACTGCCGTTCCGCATCCTGCCTGACCTGCTCGCACGGCAGTTCATCTCTGCCGTGCCCTCTTCGACTTCTTGGGTACGACGAAACACTAACCCCCGCACCCGGCCATGTCTACTCTCGTCGTGACAGCTTTTCTCAAGAGCCAGTCAGTGGACTTCTGCCTCATGCACGCCCCGAAGAGTGCCATCCGGATGGAAGACCGGCTCGGCGGGCACAAGCTGAGCCCGGCGGCCCAACCGACCCGAGCGAGGTGTGAGCGCACGAACGAAACGAAACCCCCTTTTCCGCGCCCGCGCACGGCCGCCGCCGCGCCCCGGGGACGTTCAGTCGGCGTCGGACAGCCTGACCCACAGCGGCCAAGCAGATGAGCTCCGTCGATCGTCGTCGCCGGAGCTCTTCGCCATCAGCCTGACGCCAACCGGGCTGAGCACCGCGGTCGAGGTGTCCCCTGATCTCGGGGCAGCGTCCGAGGCCCCGCGCCTCTGATGCACCGGGCCGAGCCGGGCGGGCATCGGGACATCGGACGGACGTGGCCGACGAGCCGGGGCCCCGCTGTGGTCGGCAGACGGCGGGAAGATGCCGATGTAGTACGCGGTGAAGCTGCCACGGTCAGGGCGTGGAAGACCTCGTGGAAGCCGAACCAGCGAGGTGAGGGGCGCGACGCTGGAGGGCGTGGACCACCGCGCCCACGCTGCACAGGAGACCGCCGGTCACCATCTGGGCGAGTACGGCCGCTCCCCCGGTGCGCAGGAAGCCGGGCAGGTGGCGCACCGGTGCTCAGCCCAGAGCCAGGTAGCAGGGGGTATCCAGCCGGCGGGGAGCTCCGGCCCCGAGGGCGCGGAAGGCGATGCCGACCAGCGCGCCCGTCCACACGACTCACCGCAGGACGAGCCGCTGGGCCGAAGGGAGGAGGAGCACGGCCAGGGGGCGCAGGTGCCGGCGATGACGAGGAAAACGTCGGCGTGGTGGGGACGAGGCAGAACGGCCTCGCCGAGCGGCCCCCCGTTGCCGCGGTGGCAGATGGCGCTCGTCGTCCAGGATGGTGCTCGTCGTCCACCAGGGAGCAGCCATCACCGCACCGCTGGCCCGAGGCGGTGGCGGCGACTTGTAGCTGAGGTACTTGAGGAGTCGGAACGGCTGGGGCCGTTTTCCGCTCTGTCTTCACCGGCCGACGTGGCACCTCACGTGCCGAACCGGAACGAGCCTCCTACGTACCTGCGTTTCATGCCACGCAGGCCCTGCAGGGAAGTCCCGGCAAGGCGAGCGTGATCGTCCGGGACCGGCCTAGGCGGCCGGGGCCGAGGAGTTCTGTCGCGCAGTCGGTGTCGCGGTTCGGGCTGATCCGGCGGCACGGCGGGCCTGGGCGGGGCGGCTGCGGCGGCCGCGGGTGGAGGAGCCGCTGCGCTTGGGCCGCTCGACGACCGGTGCGGCGATGGTGACGGGAACCCCGGAGGGTGCCTGCGCACCGGTGATGCGGCTCAGTTCGGCTTCCCCCGAGCGGACCTGGGTGGACTGCGGGGTGATGCCCGCGTCCGCCATCAGGCGGTTCATGGTGCGGCGCTGGTTGGGCAGGACCAAGGTGACGACGCTGCCGGACTCGCCTGCGCGCGCGGTGCGGCCACCGCGGTGCAGGTAGTCCTTGTGGTCGCTGGGCGGGTCGACGTTGACGACGAGATCGAGGTTGTCGACGTGGATGCCGCGGGCGGCGACGTTGGTGGCCACCAGGACGGTGACATGGCCGGTCTTGAACTGGGCCAGGGTGCGGGTGCGCTGGGGCTGGGACTTGCCACCGTGGAGGGCCGCGGCGCGGACACCGCTGTTCAGCAGATGCTTGGTGAGGTTGTCCACGGCGTGCTTGGTGTCCAGGAACATGATCGACCGGCCTTCGCGGGCGGCGATCTCGGTGGTGGTGGCGTGCTTGTCGGCGCCGTGGACGTGCAGCACGTGGTGCTCCATCGTCGTGACCGCGCCCGCCGAAGGATCGACGGAATGGACCACCGGGTCCGTCAGGTAGCGCCGGACCAGGAGGTCGACGTTGCGGTCCAGGGTGGCCGAGAAGAGCATCCGCTGCCCCTCGGGCCGAACCTGGTCGAGCAGCGCGGTGACCTGGGGCATGAAGCCCATGTCGGCCATCTGGTCGGCCTCGTCCAGCACGGTGATGTCGACCCGGTTCAGCCGGCAGTCACCGCGCCCGATGAGGTCCTTGAGCCGTCCCGGCGTGGCGACGACCACCTCGACCCCGCCGCGCAGTGCGCTGGACTGGCGGCCGATCGACATTCCGCCGACGACGGTGGCCAGCCGCAGCTTGAGCGGCCGGGCGTAGGGGGTGAGGGCGTCGGTGACCTGCTGGGCCAGTTCCCGGGTGGGGACCAGGACCAGTGCCAGCGGCTGGCGGGGCTCGGCGCGCTGCCCGGCGGTACGGGCCAGCAGGGCCAGACCGAAGGCCAGCGTCTTGCCCGATCCGGTGCGACCGCGGCCGAGAACATCGCGTCCGGCCAGCGAGTTCGGCAGCGTGGCGGCCTGGATGGGGAACGGGGCGGACATGCCCTCCGCGCTGAGGGCCGCCAGCAGCGCCGACGGCATGGCCAGCTCGGCGAAAGTCTCGGCCGGGGGCAGGGCGGGAGTGTGGGTGACGGGCAGGGCGAACTCTCCCTGCGGTGTCGCGGGACGCCGTCCGGAGCCCCCGGAACGACCCGTGCCCGAGCGGTTCGACCCACCGGAGCGGTAGCCGCCGCGGCCTGAGCCGGACGAGCCGGCAGAGCCGGCAGAGCGGGAATAGCGGTCATTCCTGCGAGCTGTGCGATTCATGGAGAACCTTCCTCGATGCGGTACGTCGAGGAATTCTCGGCGGCAATGAGCCGCGCACAAAGAATCGCAAGGACGAACCGATGAAATGAGATGGAACGAAGCGGGGCGGAAATATGTCGACCCTCCACGCCGAAGCAGGAGCGACAGCGCCGCAGAGAAGAGCAACTGGCTGCCCGCACGCCGCGTGTGCGGCCGTTGCGGGGAACGGGGGAGAGACCGAAAAGCAACGAGCTGGGGCCCGCACCCACGGTGCGGGCCCCAGCTACGTTGTTACGCGTATGCGTCAGGCGGGAACGATGTTCTCGGCCTGCGGGCCCTTCTGGCCCTGCGTGACGTCGAAGTTCACCTTCTGGCCTTCCTGCAGCTCGCGGAAGCCCTGGGCAGCGATATTCGAGTAGTGGGCGAAGACGTCGGCGCCGCCACCGTCCTGCTCGATGAAGCCGAAACCCTTTTCCGCGTTGAACCACTTCACGGTGCCACTAGCCATGTCATATCTCCTTCGGGGCAGTGCCCGGAGCCCACACCTTGCGAGCTCCGTTTCGCTGCGTTGATTGCCCGTCCGGAAATAAACACCGGAAATACGAAAGCGCTTCGCCAAGCAGGACAGCGAGCGCGCTTGAAGTCTTGGGAACCACAACTGCAACTAAGATCAACGGTAGCACGGTACCGGCGGCCGTGCGCGGCACATGACCCCGACGCTTTGGAGAGCGTAAAAAACCCTTACCGCACCGGTGGCCATTTCTGTAGTTGCGGCATGAGATATTCAGGATCGGCGCTCGCGCGTATTCGTGCTCCGGCCGATCTCGCGGCCCAGGGCTCGGCCCGGACGGTCTCCTCGATGACGACCCCGAACCCCGTCGCCTGCGCGCGTACAGCGTCGAGACGATGCCCGTCTGGTACCAGGTGATTCCGCAGCGCAAGCGCGTCTACATCAACCGCCTCAATCTCTGATCGTCACGGCCCGCCTCCGGGCGTGGCAGCCAGGCGCCCGGTGGGCGGGCGAGCCAGTCGGACGTGGTGGCGAGCGTGCGGGCCGCCGTGTGGAGGGCGTCCAGGCCGGGGTGGTGCAGGTCGCGGCGCCAGAGCAGGGAGACCGGGGAGAGCGGGACCGGGTCGGTGAGGGGGCGTAGCACCGTGCCGGGGAGATGGATGAACACCTCGCTGGCCAGCACCGCCCAGCGGCGCTTGGTCACCACCCGGATGAACTCCTCGTCCCCCTCGATCTCCGGGAACGGCTCCGCCATCGCGATCCCGCGCCCCGCGAAGAGCTGCGCGGCCAGGTCGGTCCACTCGGTGGTGGTGGGGTTGCCCGCCGCCGCGTACAGGGTCTCGCCCGCGAGCGCGGACAGCGGGATCTCCTCCAGCCGGGCCAGCGGGTGGTCCTCGCGCAGCACCACGGCGATGCGCTCGTAGCGGATGAGGCGGTGTTCCAGCCGGGCGAGCACGGCGGGGTCGAGGCCGTGGGCCCGGCCGAAGGAGACGTCGAGGCGGCCGGCGAGGAGTTCGGCGGCGGCCCCGGCCAGGCCGCTGTGGAAGCGGGCCACCAGCTCGGTGTCGGGGCCGAGGCGGTGCCGCGCCTCCGTCAGCACCTGGTTCCCCGTGCTCACCGGGGCGCCCACGTCCACCAGGAGCGGGCGGCGCTCGGCCCCGCTGAAGGCCGCCGCCAGGTCGTCCTGGGCCTGGAGCACCCGCCGGGCGTACGGGAGCAGCCGTTCGCCCACGGCCGTGAGGGCGACCTGGCGGGTGGTGCGGACGAACAGCTCCGCGCCCAACTCCCGCTCCAGGCGGCGGATGTCGCGGCTGAGTGCCTGCTGGGCGACGTAGAGGCGGGCGGCGGCGCGGGTGAAGTGCAGTTCGTCGGCGACGGCGGTGAAGGCGCGCAGCAGGCGCGGTTCGAGGTCCCGGTTCACGCGCACCATGGTGACCGACGCGATCCTCGATCCTTCACCCGCTCGGCATTGACAACGGATATGCGTGAATGGGCCCGGATCAGGTGTTGGACCGGCCCCGGGCGGCCCCGGGACCGTGGTGGGGTGATCCTCTTCCTCGCCTCCCGGCCCGTCGTACCGCGTCCTTCCCGTCCCGCCTCCCGGCCCGTCGTGCCGCATCCTTCCCGGCCCGCCTCCCGCCCCGGCGCCGCCGCCCCCGCCCCGCCGCGCCGCCGCCGGTCGCCGCTCGCCCCGTACCGCCGGCTCTTCGCCGCCCCCGGTGCGCTCGCCTTCACGCTCGCGGCCTTCGTCGGACGGCTGCCGGGCTCGATGCTCGGCGTCTCCACGGTGCTGATGATCGCCACGGTGCGGGACTCGTACGCGCTCGCGGGCGCCGTCTCGGCGACCGGAGTCGCGGTGACGGCGGTCGCGGGGCCGCTGCTGGGGCGGCTGGTCGACCGGTACGGGCAGGCCAGCGTCGCGGTCCCCGCCGTCGTCGTCTTCGTCGCCGGGGCGACCGCCATGGTGCTGTGCGTCCACTTCGGCGCCCCGGCCTGGGCGCTGTTCTGCTGCGCTGCGGGCTCGTCCGGCGTGCCCAGCCTGGGCGCGATGACCCGCGCCCGCTGGGCCGCGCTGCACCGCGACGACCCGGCCGCCCGGCACACCGCCACCTCCTTCGAGCAGGTCGTGGACGAGGTCTGCTTCATGGCCGGGCCCGCGCTGGCCATGGTGCTGTGCACGGCGGTCCTCCCCGAGGCGGGGCTGGTCACGGCGGCGGCACTGCTGCTCACCGGCACGCTGCTGTTCGCCGCCCAGCGCCGCACCGAACCGCCGCCGGAACCGCACGCCGCCCGGGGCCGCGTGCTCCTCACCCCCGCTCTGCGGGTCGTCCTGTTGACCTTCCTCGCGACCGGCGCGGTCTTCGGCTCGATGGAGGTGGCGACGGTCGCCGCCGTCGGCTCGCACGGGGGCTCCACGGCGAGCAGCACCGTCCTCGCCCTCCAGGCCGCCGGGTCCTGCGCCGCCGGGCTGGTCTTCGGCGCGCTGCCACCGCGCGGTACGGCCGGAGGGCGCCTGGTGGCGGGCGTGGCCGCGATGGCCCTGGCCGTCCTCCCCCTCCTGACCGCCCACAGCCTCGCCACCCTCGCCCCGCTGCTCTTCCTGGCGGGCATGGCCACGGCCCCCACGATGATCACCGGCATGACCCTGGTCCACCGCCTGCTCCCGGCCGCCCGCCTCAACGAGGGGATGACCACCGTGTACACCGGTCTGCTCATCGGCATCTCCACGGGCGCCGCGGTGGGCGGCTGGACGGTGGACCACCTGGCCCCCACATCGGCCTACCTCACCCCGGCGACGGCGGCCACCCTCGCCTTCGCCATCGCCTGGTCGGGGCGGCGTTGTCTGCGGGCCCCGTGACGGTCCGTACCGCAAGCACACGGCTCGGAGGGCCGGCCATGACCACATCGCCGGAACACGCGGACGTCCCCGCCCAGTTGCGCCGCAACACCCCTGCCCGCTCGCGCCCGTTTTGTCAACGCCATTGACATATTCCTCCCACCCCTCGTATACCTCTCCCCATCGAAGCGCTTCGACGAACGTTGCACGTGCGCCATTCCTTCCCACCCTCCCGGAGGCAGCGGATGTTGACGGCACGGAAACGGACGAAACGAACGGTGGCCGTCATCGCGGCCGCGCTCGCAGGAGCCCTGGTCATGGCGGGTTGCGGGGACAGCGGGGACGACGCCGGGGACGGCAAGTCGCTCAAGCTGTGGCACTACGAGGCGCCCAACAGCGCCATGGGCATCGCCTGGAAGCAGGCGATCGAGGAGTTCAAGAAGAGCCATCCGGGCGTCACGGTGAAGGTCGAGGAGAAGGGCTTCGAACAGATCCAGAAGACCGCCTCGATGGTCCTCAACTCCGGTGACGCACCGGACCTCATGGAGTACAACAAGGGCAACGCCACCACCGGGCTGCTCTCCAAACAGGGCCTGCTCACCGACCTCACCCCCGAGGTCACCAAGCGCGGCTGGGACAAGCCGCTCAGCCCCGGGGTGCGCACCACCAGCCGCTACGACGCACAGGGCGTGATGGGCTCCGGCAACTGGTACGGGATCCCCAACTACGCCGAGTACACGATGGTCTTCTACAACAAGACCCTCTTCGAGAAGCACCACGTCAAGGTCCCGACCACCTTCGCCGAATTCACCGCCGCCCTTGAGGCTTTCAAGGACGAGGGCGTCACCCCGCTCGCCAGCGCGGGCGCCGAATACCCCGCCCACCAGTACGTCTACCAGCTCGCCCTCACCAAGGCCGACCGCTCCTGGGTGGACGCCTACGAGCAGTACAAGGGCAAGCCGGACTTCCACGACGCCGCCTGGACCTATGGCGCCACCACCTTCGCGGACTGGGTGAAGAAGGGCTATATCGCCAAGAGTTCGAGCGGCGCCAAGGCCGAGGACGCGGGCGCGGCCTTCATCGCGGGGAAGTATCCGATGTTCTTCTCCGGGAGCTGGTGGTTCGGCCGCTTCACCTCCGAGATGAAGGACCAGTGGGGCACCTTCCCGTTCCCCGGCTCCAATCTCACCCTCGGCTCCGGCGGCAATCTCTGGGTCGTCCCCAAGGGCGCCAAGAACAAGGAGCTCGCCTACGACTTCATCGACATCACGATGAAGAAGGGCATCCAGAACACCCTCGGCAACCACGGCGGAGTGCCCGTGGCCGCCGATCCGTCGGCGATCACCGACCCCCAGTCCAAGAGCCTGATCCAGGACTTCACCGCCTACGCCGATGCCGACGGCCTGGCCTTCTACCCCGACTGGCCGGTCCCCGGCTTCTACGACACCCTCGTCTCCGAGACCCAGAAGCTGATCACCGGCAGCGCGGATCCCGACGCGTATCTGGACGCGCTGAAGAAGGCGTACGACGCGGGCGCGCCGAAGGGATGAGCGCCCGATGAGCACCCACAGCCACGGCATACAAGACAGCCACGCCGTACAAGGGCGTCGCCGCGAGTATCCGTACGCCCTGTTCCTGCTCCCCGGCGCGCTCGCCTTCCTCGCCGTCATCGTCGTCCCGTTCCTGATGAACACCGGGATCAGCCTCACCCACTGGCAGGGGGTGGGCAGCCCGAAGTGGGCCGGGCTGGACAACTACCGCGCCCTGCTGGACGACTCCGCCTTCTGGGAGTCCTTCCGGCACAGCCTGGCCATGGTGGTGGCGATGGCCGTGCTCCCCACCGCGCTGGGCCTGGTGCTGGCCGCCGCGCTCTTCGACTACGTCGCGGGGCACATCGGCACCCGCACCGCGAGCGTGCTGCGCGCCTGCTTCTATCTGCCGCAGGTGCTGCCGATCGCGGTGGCCGGGATCGTCTGGAGCTGGATCCTCGCCCCGGAGGGCGGCGCTCTGAACGAGGCGCTGGACGCCGTCGGCCTCGGCTCGCTGCGCCATGACTGGCTGGGCGACCCGGACTTCGCGCTCTACAGCGTGATGGCCGTGATGGTGTGGGTCCAGCTCGGCTTTCCGCTGGTGGTCTTCATGGCGGGGCTGCAGCGCGCCGATCCGTCCCTGCACGAGGCGGCCGAGCTGGACGGGGCCTCGTGGTGGCGGCGGTTCTGGCATGTGACGCTGCCGCAGATCCGCCCGGAGATCTCCGTCGTGCTGCTGTGGTGCACCATCGCGGCGCTCAAGGTCTTCGGCGCGGTGTATGTGCTCACCAAGGGCGGGCCGGGTGGGGCCACCAATGTCCCCTCGTACTTCTCCTTCCAGTCCTTCTTCGAGAAGACGCAGGTCGGCTACGGTTCCGCGGTCTCCACCGCCCTCACCGTGATCATCCTGGCGCTGGCCCTGGTGGCCTTGCGCCTGCAAACCCGGGCGGAGGATCAGTAGCGGTGAACGCCCTCAAGCGACACCAGGCCCCGGCCCGCTTTCCGGTGCTGGCCGCGCTGAGCGTGGCGGCCGTACTCATGGTGCTGCCGTTTCTCGTGGTGGCCCTCAACGCGGTGAAATCGCCCGCGGAGTACTCCGCGAACGGCCCGCTGAGCCTGCCCGAAGGGATCCATCTGGACGGGCTGCGGGACTTCTGGCAGCGGGTCGACTTCGGCCGGAAGCTGTTCAACTCCGCGCTGATCTCCGGCTCGGTGGCGGTGCTCGCCGCGCTGCTGTCGGTGCTCAACGCGTATGCGATCGGCATCGGGCGGGTCAAGGGCCGCCCCTGGGTGCTGGCCTTCTTCGTGCTGGCCAACATGCTGCCGCAGGAGGCCCTGGTCTATCCCGTCTACTACCTGTCCAAGCAGGTGGGGCTGTACGACACCCGGCTGAGCGTGATCATCGTCTTCACCGTGATCCAGTCGGCCTTCGGCACCTATCTGCTCTCCTCCGTGCTCGGCGCCTTCCCCAAGGAGGTCATCGAGGCGGCACGGATCGACGGCGCCAACAAGTGGCAGGTGCTGTGGCGGGTGGTGGTGCCGGTCAGCCGCCCCACCCTCGGGGTGCTGCTGGTCTTCTTCTTCATCTGGACCTGGAACGAGTTCCTGCTGCCCCTGGTGATGCTGATCTCCAACGACAACCAGACGGTCTCGGTGGCGCTCGGCGTCCTCCAGGGCCAGCGGCTGATGGACGCCACCATGACCAACGCGGCCGCCCTGCTCGGGGTGCTCCCCGCGTTCTGCTTCTTCCTGATCTTCCAGCGGACCCTGACCCGTGGCATCGCCATGGGCGCGGTCAAATGACGAGGAGGGCCGCATGAAGTTCAGCGACGGCTACTGGAGACTGCGCGAGGGCGTCCGCGCCGCATACCCCCAGGGGGTGCTCGATGTGGAGACCGGCCCCGGCACCCTCACCGTCCATGCCCCCACCCATCCCGTACGCCACCGCGGCGATCTGCTCAAGGGCCCCGCCCTCACCCTGACCTGCACCTCCCCCATGCCCGATGTCATCGCCATCCGCATCACCCACTTCGCCGGCGGGGTGGAGCGCGGCCCGTCCTTCGAGATCGCCCGCCAGGAGTGCGACGCCGAGGTGAGCTGCGACGCCGAGGAGGCCCGGCTCACCTCGGGCGCGCTCTCGGTGCGCTTCGCCCGCACCGGACCCTGGCGGATGGACCTGGAGGCCGCCGGGCGCGTGCTCACCAGCAGCGGCGCCAAGGACATGGGCATCATGGAGACCCCCGACGGCCACCACCACCTGCGCGAACGGCTCGCGCTGCGGGTCGGCACCTCCGTCTACGGCCTCGGCGAGCGCTTCGGCCCGCTGGTGCGGAACGGCCAGGCCACCGACATCTGGAACGCCGACGGCGGCACCGCCACCGAACAGGCGTACAAGAACGTCCCGTTCCTCCTCACCGACGCGGGCTACGGCGTCTTCGTCGACCACCCCGGCCGGGTCTCCTTCGAGGTCGGCTCGGAGGCGGTCTCCCGGATCCAGTTCAGCGCCGAGGACCAGGAGCTCACGTACTACGTCATCCACGGCCCCACCCCCAAGGAGATCCTGCGCCGCTACACCGCGCTCACCGGCCGCCCCGCGCTGCCGCCCGCGTGGTCCTTCGGGCTGTGGCTGTCCACCTCCTTCACCACCTCCTACGACGAGGAGACGGTCACCGGCTTCGTCGACGGCATGGCGGAGCGCGGACTGCCGCTGTCCGTCTTCCACTTCGACTGCTTCTGGATGCGCGAGTACCAGTGGTGCGACTTCACCTGGGATCCGCGGGTCTTCCCCGATCCGGAGGGCATGCTGCGCCGGCTGCGCGAACGGGACCTGCGGATCTGCGTCTGGATCAATCCGTACATCGGCCAGCGCTCCCCGCTCTTCGCCGAGGGCAAGGCGGCCGGCCATCTGCTCAAGCGGCCGGACGGCTCGGTGTGGCAGTGGGACCTGTGGCAGCCGGGCATGGCGCTGGTGGACTTCACCGACCCCGACGCCCGCGCCTGGTACGCGGCCAAGCTGACCGCGCTGCTGGACATGGGTGTGGACTGTTTCAAGACCGACTTCGGCGAGCGGGTGCCCACCGATGTGGTGTACGCGGACGGCTCCGACCCCGAGCGGATGCACAACTACTACACCCACCTCTACAACCGCACCGTCCACGAGGCGCTGCGCGAGCGGCGCGGTGAGCGCGAGGCGGTGGTCTTCGCGCGCTCGGCCACGGCGGGCGGCCAGCGGTTCCCGGTGCACTGGGGCGGCGACTGCGAATCCACCTACGAGGCGATGGCCGAATCGCTGCGCGGCGGGCTCTCGCTGGGTCTTTCCGGCTTCGGCTTCTGGAGCCATGACATCGGCGGCTTCGAGGGCACCCCGGACCCGGCCCTGTTCAAGCGGTGGATCGCCTTCGGACTGCTGTCCTCGCACAGCAGACTGCACGGCTCGTCCTCCTACCGGGTGCCGTGGCACTTCGACGAGGAATCGGTCGAGGTGCTGCGCCACTTCACCCGGCTGAAGCTGCGGCTGATGCCGTATCTGTACGAGGCGGCACGGCAGGCGCACACCGAGGGCGTCCCGGTGATGCGCGCCATGGTCCTGGAGTTCCCCGACGACCCGGGATGCGCGGGCCTGGAGCGGCAGTACATGCTCGGCGGAGATCTGCTGGTCGCCCCGGTCTTCGACGACGAGGGGGAGGTGAGCTACTACGTGCCCGACGGCGTCTGGACGCATGTGCCCACCGGGCGGACGGTGCACGGCCCGCGCTGGGTGCGCGAGACCCACGGCTTCCTCAGCGTCCCGCTGCTGGCCCGGCCCGGCGCGGTGATCCCGTTCGGGGCGGTCGACGACCGCCCCGACGCCGACTGGGCGGACGGGATCACGCTGCGGGTGTACGAACCGGCCGCGGGCCGCCCGGTCACGGTGCGGGTGCCACGCCCGGACGGCACGACGGCCGGCACCTTCACCGTGGTCCGGGACGGGGTGGAGCTGCGCGCCGAGGCCACCGGCACCTCGGCGCCCTGGCGGCTGGAGGTGGCCGGCGGCCCGTCGGCCGAGGCGGCGGCGGGGACGGCGGTGCTGACGCTGCCGATGCCGTAGCCCTGTCCGTAGCCCTGGCGCCGGCGCTCAGCGGCGCCGGGGCTGACCCGGGAACACGCTCAGCAGCGCCGGGGCTTGACCCAGGCGCATTCGAGTCCGGCGTCGGCCGTGGCGGCCGTGGCGCCCCGTACGGCACGGGGCCGCACCGCCTCCGCATGGCCCTCGCCGGACTTCGCGAGCGTCACCACGATCGCGTCCTCCAGGCTCTTCACCGACTCCGCGAGGTAGTTGTTGAGAACAACGCTGTAGACCAGCTCCCTGCCGTCCGCGTCCGTGACATAGCCGGAGAGCGCGGAGGCACCGGTCAGGGAGCCGGTCTTGCCGCGTGCGTTGCCGGCCGCCGGGGTGGAGCACATCCGCGTCCGCAGCGTGCCGCCCACGAACCGGTCCGGGGCGCAGGCCACCGGCAGCGAGGCGTACCAGTCGGCGTACCAGGGCTCGTCGCGCACCGACAGCAGCAGCTCGGTGAGGCGCCCGGCCGCGATGTTGTCCATCCGGGACAGCCCCGAACCGTCGACCTGGCGTACCGCGCCGGTGTCCACGCCCTGTTTCTTCAGCCAGTCGGCGATGGCGCCGAGCCCCGCGTCCCAGGTGCCGCGACCGGCCGTCGCATAGCCGATGGCCTTGGTGAGCGCCTCGGCGTGGATGTTGTTGGACAGCTTCATGAAGGGGATCAGCAGTTCCTTGAGCGGCATCGAGCGGTGCGCGGCGAGCGTCCGGGCGTCCGCCGGAGTGGCCCGGCCCAGGCGGGTGGGCCCGGCCACCCGGACGCCGTGCCGGTGGAGGGCGTCGGCGAAGACCGAGGCGGCGTAGCCGGTGGGCTCCCAGACGCTGACCCACTCCTTGGCGGTCGCCGCCCCGGCCGGAATCGCGCCGCCGACGGTGATGGTGTTGGAGCCGTGCCCGCGCTCGACGGTGAGGCTGCCGCTTCCGGTGGTCGCGCGGTTGTCGATCCGTACGTAGGAGTTCGGCGGCGTGACGGTGACCTTCGGCCGGTCGCCGGCGGCCGCGCCCGGGGCGACCTCCACGATGACGCTGCCCGCGTCGTAGTCGGTGTCGGGGGCGAGCGTCAGCGCGGAGATCTGCGCCGCGTAGTACGAGGACTCGTCGTCGGCCGCCCAGGAGCGGCCCACCCGCTGCGCGTCGAAGCGGGTGTCATCGGCGATCAGCCGCCCGGTGACCTTGGTGATGCCCGCGTCGGCGACGCTCTTGGCCAAGCGGTCGTAGTCCCCCGCGAGCATCGTGGGATCGCCGGTGCCGCGCAGATACAGATCGCCCCGGAGCGTACGGCCGTGGCGGCTGCCGTCGGTCAGCACATCGGTGCCGAAGCGGTGGTCGGGGCCGAGCAGCCCCATGGCGGCGGCCGAGGTGAACAGCTTGGTGTTGGAGGCGGGCATCAGCCGGTCGTCGGCCCGGTGCCGGTAGAGGGCGGCGCCTGAATCGGCGTCGGCGACCACCACCCCGGCCGCGCCGCCCTTCAGCAGGGGGTCGGCGAGGATGGTGTCGAGGGCGTCGCCGATCCCGGCGCGGGAGGTGTCCGCACCGGCAGGCGAGCTCCAGGTGAGGGTGCAGGCGAGTCCGATGACGAGGGGCCAGATCCAGCCGCTCACACGACGCTTCAGGGGTCTGCTCATGTCACGGGAGGATCCCGCACCCCGTCATTTCGCGACAGAGCGCGCGGGCGGAACCGAAGCTCCGGATCAACGCGTCTCCTGTGGTAGGCAGGGGATTCGAACACTTCGAAGACTTCGAACACGACGAGAGGCGGTTCATCGATGGCCACGCCCGGAGCCGATCTGCTGTGTATCGCGGTCGGCCTGCTGATCTACGCCTGCGCCGTCCGCGACGCCCGGCTCGTGCGACGGCTGCGCCGCGAAGGGCTCCGTACGGAGGGGCTGGTGGTCGCCAACATCGTGGACCGCCGGGGCGAGAGCACGACCCAGACGCCGGTCATCCGGTTCCACGACCACCAGGGCTACGAGGTGGAGTTCACGACCGCGATCCAGGGCATCGGGATGGGGCTGGCGAACGGCCGGAGAGTGGGCGTGGTGTACCTCCCGAGCAGCTCGCACAAGGCGCGGGTGGACATGCGGCGCCAGTTGGTGGGCCCGGCGGTGGGCATGACCCTGGCGGGCACGCTCTTCCTCGGCGTCGGCCTGCTCATCGCCTTCACCTGAAGGCCGGCCATCGGCGCGGCACGGCGCGGCGGCAGGCCGTCAGCGAACCGGGCGCGGCGCGGCCGCCGGGCATGGCTGCCGCTGGTTGAGCCGCCCGGCAGCGGGCCGGGCGCGGCCGCCGGGTGCCGCGGCCGACCAGGCCGGATGCGGCCGCCTGTCGGTGGCCGCCATCAGCCGGGCGAGCGCAGCCGCTGACATCAGCCGGTCCGAGCGCGGCCGTCAGCCGGGCCCAGCGCTGCGCCAGCGGGGCCGGGCGCTGCGCCAGCGGGGCCGGGCGCTGCGCCAGCGGGGCCGGGCGCTGCGCCAGCGGGGCCGGGCGCTGCGCCAGCGGGGCCGGGCGCTGCGCCAGCGGGGCCGGGCGCTGCGCCAGCGGGGCCGGGCGGCCAGCCGGGCAGGGCGGCTCAACCAGCGGCGGGACGCGAGGCGGCGGCCAGCCATCAACAGGGTCGGGCGCAGCCGCCGAGCGTCACCGGGACGTGGTCAGGGCGAGGCTGCCGGGGAGGGCGGCGACGGCCTCGCGGAGGCGGGCGGCCAGCTCCTCGGCGGTGGGCGGCTCGGTACGGCCCGCCTCGTCCGCCCGCGCCACCCAGCTCGCCAGCGCCCCGCGGAACGCGGCGATCAGCATGTCCACGGCCAGCCGCGGCCGCAGGTCGCCCGGCCCCCCGAGGCCGAACCGGCGGTGCAGGATCTCCAGCGCCTCCTGCGTGGTGGCCTCGCAGAACTGCAGACCGTGGGCGCCCATCGAGGGGGTCCGCTCGGCCAGCCGCCGGCTGAGCAGCATCCGCCGGGCCCAGCCCTCGTCGTCCATCCGCTCCAGCGCGGCCAGCAGCGCGTCCCGTCCCAGCTCCACCACGGGCAGCGTGCCCGGGTCCGCGGTCTCCAGCTCCTCCAGGAAGGCCCGCCACAGGTCCTGGTCGGGGGCCATCGCGACATCTTCCTTGCTGGTGAAGGTGCGGAAGAAGGTGCGCTTGGAGACCTCCACCTCCTCGCACAGCTCATCCAGCGTCACTCCGCCGAAGCCGCGCCGGGTGAACAGCTCCAGCGCGGTGTCTATCAGCGCCTGACGGGTGCGCCGCTTCTTGCGTTCGCGCAGCGAGGAGTTGGGAGCGGCAGTCACGGCGAAAAGTGTAGCCGCCACCGACGATGCCACTTGCGCGCTTTTGCCACTCAGTGGCATAACTGTGATCGTCACCCTTCATCGAAAGGCGAACCGCCATGCGCGCTCTGCTCGTTGACCACTCCGCCCCCTCCGGCCTCCGCCTCGGCGAGGCCGCCGACCCCGAACCCGCCCCCCACCAGGCGCTGGTCCGGGTGACCGCCACCTCCCTCAACTACGGCGAGGTCGCCCACCGGACCGAGGCCCCCGAGGGCACCGTGCTGGGCTGGGACGCCGCCGGGGTGGTCGAGCGCGCCGCCGCCGACGGCTCCGGACCGGCCGCCGGAACCCCCGTCGTCACCCTGGGCGCGGACGGCGGCTGGGCGGAGCTGCGCGCGGTGGACACCACCATGCTCGGCGTCCCGCCCACCGGTGCCGACCCCGGCGCGATCAGCACCATCCCGGTCGCGGGCGGCAGCGCCCTGCGCGCCCTGCGCCGGATCGGCGACACCCTCGGCCGCCGCATCCTGGTCACGGGCGCCACCGGCGGCGTCGGCCGCTACGCCCTCCAGCTCGCCCGGCTCGGCGGCGCCCATGTCATCGCCTCCACCGGCGACCCGGCCGCCCACGGCGACGGCCTGCGGACACTGGGCGCCCACCAAGTGGTCACGGACCCGACGGAGATCGACGAGCCGGTGCACGGAGTGGTCGACAACGTTGGCGGACCGCAGTTGGTGGCGGCGTACGACAAACTCGCCGCACACGGCACCCTGGTCTCCGTCGGCCATGTCACGGGCCAGCCCGAGACCTTCCCCTTCGGCGCCCTCTACGGAAACGACGGCCGCCACGACCGCTCGATCGTCACCTTCTACCTGCTGGACGGCGCCGATATCGGCCCCGACCTCGGCTGGCTCGCGGAGCGCGTCGCGACGGGCGACCTCGACCCCGGTATCTCCTGGCGCGGCGGCTGGGACCGGGCCGAGGAGGCCGTCGCCGCCCTGCTGGAGCGCCGCCTCCACGGCAAGGCGGTCCTGGACATCGGCTGACGGCCGGCAGGGGCGCCCCCGTCGTCTGCCACGAAGGAAGCAGACGACCAGGACCCAGGACAGTCCAGCCCCGGCCGCCTATGAGCATCAGGACATGAGGCGGACGGCGGCCTCAGGACCACTTGAAGCGGTGGGGGTTGTTGTGGTCGCGGTGTCGGGGGCACTGGCACGGCGGCCACGCCTGCCCCATTGAGCAGGCGTCACTCTTCTCCCCTGCGAGGACGGCCACGATCGCTCTTCGCGCGGTGACGATCCCGTTGTGCGCCATGGTGTAGACACGCATGGTCATCTTCGGCTGCTCGTCCCGATCCGGCCTATTGTTGATCATCAGTGGTCGCTCTCTACGCCGACCGGCGCGATGAGCTGGAGCAGGCTGTACAGACTCCGCTTCACCGCGCCCAGGTGGTAGGCCAGCTCTTCCGGCGCGGCGTCGGCCAGGTCGAGGGCTTCGGCACCTGCGAGGGTCTGTCCTGCGACGATCACAACCGCGTGCTCAAGTCCTTCGCGGGTTGGCTTTGCGGCCGCGATACACCCTGAGCACAGGCCCGAGCGCGGCACGGCGCGGTCATGGGGCCCGAAGTCGCCGGGGGCGGCGCACAACGTGCACGCCGGGGACGGACGTGGTCCGGGCCGCACGCGCGCCATGCGCGTCGTTGACGCCTGCCGGTACTGCGCTACGGGCCGGCCGTTGGCAGTATCGACCGAGCGGCCGGAAATCTACCCTGCGCTCTTGACCGCCTCGCGCCGGTCGACGAGCGTCAGCGTGCAACATGGCGCAACTCTCTGGACTCAGGAGGCAGTCATGGCACTACGTTTCATCGGCATCGACCCGGAAACCGGTGACGGCAACTGCCCTGCCGTTTGGGTCGATGAGACGACCGAGGGTGGACCGGAACTGATCCTCCAGGGCTGGCTGGCCGACGAGGGGACACAGGCCGAGTGCGCCAAGGACAGCCCTAAGCCCGACACCGAGGCGGTCATCCGGGTTCCTGCCCGCATGGTGCCGCTGATCAGGAAGGCGTGCGATGCCGCAGAACGTTCCCAGCTTCGCTGAGCTGCTGAAGGGTGCGCAGCAATCTGCCGTGCACCTGGAGATGCGCGACGTCTACGACGTCGAGAACGAGCGCGAGCCGTTCGCCCGGTGGGGTGCCGGCTTCCGCCTGAACGAGGGGGACCGGTCGTCGTGGTGGCGTCCGTGGCTCGACCTGGTCGCGGAAACGGTGGGGCGCGGCGTCGTGATGCGTCGAGCTCGCATCGTGTCCGAACCGGTGACCGACTACATCAAGTACGAGCACAGCGGTACGTTCACGAACGTCGCGGCGGGCGAGCTGGTCCGGTGGCTGCCCCGGGCGAGCGCCTCGGACATTGCCGTGCCCGGCAACGACTTCTGGCTCATCGACCAGCGGGCCGTGCGCTTCAACGTCTTCACTGGCCGCGGTGACGTAGCCGCGCCGCAGTACACCGAGGACCCTCGGGTGGCCAAGCTGTGCAGCGACGCGTTCGAAGCCGTATGGGAGCGGGCCATCCCACACGAGGAGTACAAGGTCTGACCCGCCGCAGCACAGGACACCTGGCTCAAATGAACGTCTCGCCGTCGTCCGCCGCCCAAGCGGCCCGCGAAGCTGTCGCCGCCCGTCTGACTGACCTGCGCAAAACGGCAGGACTCAAGGCGTATGAAGTGGCGGCCCTGTGCGGCTGGCACAAGTCGAAGGTGTCCCGGCTGGAGAACGCCGTTACGCTGCCCGAGGACGCCGATATCCGGGCGTACCTAAAGGCCTGCGGCGCACCGGAACATGTGGCCGAGCTGATCGCCCAGACCCGCAACGCCGATCAACTGTATGTGGACTGGAAGCGGTTGCACGGTACGGGCATCCGGCGCATCCACGAGTCCACAGTGCCGCTGTACCAGCGCACGCATCTATTTCGAGTCTACTGCTCGAACGTCGTCCCCGGCCTGCTCCAGACGCACGGCTACGCCCAGGCACTCCTGAGCACCATCAGCGACTTCCAGGGCACGCCCAACGACGCCTCAGAGGCCGCGACGGCCCGGCTGGACCGATCTCGGGTCATCTACGAGGGCGACCACCGGTTCGTGCTTCTGGTCGAGGAGACGGTCCTGCGCTATCGCTTCGGCGACGCGGCCGTGATGGCGGGGCAGCTCGGTTCGCTCCTAGAGGTCATGTCGCTGCCGTCCGTGGCCTTCGGCGTCATCCCGTCCACCGTGGCTCGGAGCATGTGGCCACTCGAAACGTTCATGATCTTCGACGACGACCGAGTACAGGTCGAAACGCTGTCGGCGGAGATCAGCATCACCAGCGAAGCAGAGATCACCGTCTACGCGAAAGCATTCGCCGCGCTCCAGCAGCTGGCCATATTCGGCCACGACGCCCGGGCGCTCATCACGGATGCGATCAACGCCCTCGGATGAAATCCCGCAACTTCGTAGAACTTCCTTGAGGCCCAACTTCCGCCATCTTTAGTGTCGTTCACATGACGAACACCGACCTGGACAGCACCGCTGGCCCTCTTCCTCTCAGAACGACCCGGGAGCCCCCGTCGACGCCATCGAGGAGGCCGAGCGCAAGCTCTCCGCCGATCCCGGCGCCGGGCTGAAGTCGCAGCACCAGGACACCCAGCGCCTCGTCCGGTGCGCCCTCGCGCTCCTCCACCACCACGCCGTTCTCTCCCGTCGCGCCGACGCACGCCACGCCACCGCATCCGCCTGATGCCGCCGACTGCCCCCGCGACCGTGTCCCCGGTCACCCTGTCGGCCAAAGACCACCGCTGAGCGACCGAAACACCGAACGTCCCTGCCTTCGTAAGGAGATGCACGTGGAAACCACGGACCTTGCCCGGCTGGATGCCTACTTCGGCCGCATCGTGCAGCGGTTTCAGCTGCCCGACCGGCCCGCTTCCTTCCTGGTCACGCATCTGCTGCCCGAGCGCCCAGCGTTCGTCCGGGCCGTGGCCGGTCTGTCGGACCTGCGTGCCGTACTCCCCAAGCCGAAGTCGATCAGCACCACCGCCCGCCGGGAGGTCGAGCGCTCCTTCCCCTGCGACGCACTGTCCCGGGACCTGTTCGCAGACCCGGATTCCGCCGTGACGTATCTCGAGACGCGAGCGGCGGGCGATGACGTGTTGCTGCTCGACGTGGGCGGCTACTTCGCCCCCGCACTGGAAGCCCTGTACTACCAGTTCTCCGGCCGGATTCTCGGCGTGGTCGAGGACACCGAGAACGGGCACCGCCGGTACGCCGAGATCGACAAGCTGCCCTGCCCTGTCGTGTCCGTGGCCCGCTCACCGCTCAAGGACCCGGAGGACTTCCTCGTCGGCCAGTCCGTCGTGTTCTCCACCGAAGCCCTGCTACGGGGCAGAGGCGACATCTTGCACGGCCGCCCCGCCCTGGTCCTCGGGTTCGGGAAGCTCGGGTCCAGCATCGCCCGCCTCCTGCACGCCAAAGGCATCCACGTCACCGTGTACGACGTCAGCCCCGTCCGGCGCGCCCAGGCCCTCTCCCAGGGCTTCGGCGTCGCCCGCGATCGGGACCACGCCCTCACCCAGGCCGGACTGGTCCTGTGCGCGACCGGTTCCCTGTCGCTGCGCGGCGAGGACTTCCCGCAGCTCCGCAACGGCGCCTACGTCGCCACCGTCACCAGCAGCGAAGACGAGCTGGAGCTGGACGGACTGCCGGACAGCTACACCCGCAGCGCCGCCGGAGACGGCATCACCCGCTACCTCGCCACCGGCCACTACTTCTATCTGCTCAACAACGGCAACGCCGTCAACTTTCTGCACAGCGCCAGCGTCGGCCCGTTCATCTTCCTCGTACAGGCCGAGATACTGGCCGCCCTCCGCATGCTGGCACGGGGAGACCTCGCCCCGGGCATGCACGAGGTGCCGTCCGAGGACCGTGCGGCCATCGCCGCGACCTGGCTCAACTACTACAACCGCTAAGGGAGACCCGTGACCATCACGGCCGACCAGATCCGCGCCGTCATCAGCGACTACACCAGCGCCCACCCCGAGGAGAAGACGACCCTCGCACTCGTTCTCGATCTGCTGAATGGCGGCGCCGACCTCACCAGCCGGAAGGAATTCCGGGGCCACGCCACTGCCGGGGCCGTCCTGGTCGACGACGACGGGCAGGCCCTGTTCATCAAGCATCTGGCGCTCGGCAAGTGGCTACTGCCCGGCGGCCACCTGGAGGCCGACGACGCCGACCTCATGGGCGCCGCCCTACGGGAACTGGCGGAGGAGACCGGCATCAGTGCTGCTATCGCCCCGCTCTCACCCGTCCCGGTACACGTCGACGTGCACCCCATCCCGGCCAACGACGCCAAGGGCGAGCCCGACCACCAGCACTTCGACTTCCGCTACCTGTTCCGCACCACTACTGGCAGCGACGTGACCTTGCAGGCCGAGGAGGTCAGCGGCTTCGCGTGGCGGGGCCTGGACACCATCAGCGACGAAGTGCTGAGGAACCGCGTTCGCGCCGCCTTGCGCTGACCTTGACCTTGGCCCTGACAGCCGGCGGGGTGCTCCGCGTCACCTTCCGCAAGCGTTAGCCGCAGACAGCACGACGGCCGGCCCCTCAGCTACGGGAACCGGCCGGTAACGTCGTGTCCCTCAGCTGACCGCCGCAGATGGCTCCGCGAGCGGTTGCCCGTCAGGACCTCGGCGGCCTCCGCCATGCGGGCATCCGTGCCCTGCGTCACGTGCGAGTAGGTCGCGCTCGTGATGGCCGAGTTTCCGTGACCGATCAGCTTGGACACCGACTCGATGCCGATGAGCGGGAGACCGTACGGCCGTCAGGGAGCGATAAACGGGCTCATAGACGTGATTGTCGAGCGCGGTCTCGTAATCGCCTCAGAGCTGGCCACCAACGCGATCCGGCACGCCACCCGCTACATTCCCGATCCCGAGCAGCGCGGCTGCTTCCGTCTCAAGGTCGAATGCCCCAGCGATCACCTGGTACCAATCTCGACGTTCGACCGGTCCCTCGCCGTCCAGGTTCCAGCGGTCCGCTTCAACCCCGCAGACCTCCCGGTCGGGGAGCTGACGGTCACGGCTCGGCTTGGCGGCTGCCCGGCCTCCGCCCCGGTGGCCGAAACCGCCGCACCGATGTCCTGAGACCGTTCACGGCCGTGGCGGGACCAGCCCCTGCAGCAGCAGGGTGAGGGTGAAGGTGAACCGGTCGTGTCCGGTGCCTGAGGTGAGCTCCCGCGCATGGGCGACGGTGTGAGGGAACAGGTTGGGCGGCAGCATCCGAAGCCGCTCCTCGATCTCGGCGCGGTCGATCACCCGGCCGTCGACGTCCTCACTCTGCCGCCGGGCCGCGGATGCCTCCAGGCAGTAGCCCGTGATGTAGAGGAAGGCCGCGTCGCCGGCCCAGGCCGCCTGTCGGGCGGGCGCGCCACTGGCGAGCAGGATCGCGAGCATCCCCTCGCCGACCCGCAGAGTCGCCAGATCGGCGGGCACCACGGCGAGAGCGGCCTGCGCGATACCGGGGTAGCGCAGAAACTGATCGCGGAGCTGTGCGCACACGTCCATGAACTGGTCCCGCCAGCACGCGGGGTCCGGTGCGGGGAGGGTGACCTGGGAGCACAGCCTGCCGATGAGCAGGTCACCGAGCTCCGCCCGGTTGCGCACGTGCGCGTACAACGACGCGGGGCCGGTCCCGAGCCGCGTCGCGACCGAGCGCATCGTCAGGTCCTCGAAGCCGCTCGCCTCGACGGCCTGGAGAGCGGAGTCGATGATGCGCTCCAATGTGATGGGGGTCTTCTCCCGGCCGGCGGCCCGGCGCGCTCCGGTTTCCGAGGCGGCGTTCTTGGCCGAGATCAGCGCCGCCCACTGATCCCGGGAGATTGCGTCACGCGTTGCCCGTCGTCCTGCCACGACGCCACCATACCTGTTGACGAACAATGATCGTCGCCAGAACAATGTTCGTCGTAGCTGGAAAGGCGAACCAACGCGAACGGAATCACCATGACGTCCTCGGTCTCGATCATCGGCGCCGGCCTCGGCGGACTCACGCTCGCCCGGATCCTGCACCTCCACAACATCCCCGCCACCGTCTACGAGGCGGAGAAGTCCGCAGGCGTCCGCACCCAGGGCGGACAGCTCGACCTCCACGAAGAAGACGGCCAGCTCGCCCTGGAGATGGCCGGGCTCACCGAGGAGTACCGCTCGATCATCCACCGAGGCGGCGGAGCACGACGTGTCGTCGACGAGCAGGGACGCGTCGTCGTCGACCGGCCGGACGACGGCTCCCTGGCACGGCCGGAAACACTGCGCGGTGACATCCGTCGGATCCTGCTCGCATCACTGCCGCCCGGCACGGTGCGATGGGACAAGAAGCTCGTCTCGGCGACCCCCGTCGGAGACGGACGACACCAGGTGTCGTTCGTGGACGGCTCGTCGGCCGTGTCCGACGTCCTCGTGGGCGCCGACGGGGTCTGGTCCAAGGTCCGGGCGCTCCTGTCGGACGAGCGGCCGGTGTACTCGGGCATGAGCTACGTCGACACCTGCCTTCACGACGTCGACACGGCCCACCCGCGCGTGGCCGGCCTCGTCGGGAACGGCGCCCTGTACGCCCTGGTCCCGGGCAAAGGATTCCTCGCCCACCGTGAAGCCGGTGACGTCGTCCACACCTACGTCGTGCTGCACCGTCCTGTGGAGTGGTTCGATGCGATCGACTTCACCGACGCCCCGGCGGCGAAGGCACGGGTGGCGGCAGAGTTCGACGGCTGGGCACCGGAGCTGCTGGCCTTGATCACCGACGGCGAGTCCGCACCCGTCCTGCGCAGCATCTACGAGCTGCCGGACGACCACCGCTGGGACCGGGCCCCCGGCGTCACACTCCTCGGCGACGCGGCACACGCGACCGTCCCCGGAGGAGACGGAGCCAATCTCGCGATGCTCGACGGCGCCGAACTCGGTACGGCGATCGCAGCCCACCCCGACGACATCGAGCGGGCCCTCACCGACTACGAGAGCGGAATGTTCCCCCGGAGCCATAAGGCGGCTGCCGCCGCCCACCGCACCATCGACTTCATCTTCGGCGCCAACGCCCCCACCGGGGTCATCAGCCTGTTCTCAGAAGCCGCTCGATCGCCAGGCTCGTCCGAGCACCGATGAGCACCGAAACACGACGAGGGCCCCGCCGGCTGGCGGGGCCCTCGTCGTACATGGGATGAGTGGAGATGGCGGGAATCGAACCCGCGTCCACCGGTGTGGAATCAGGACTTCTCCGAGCGCAGTCCGCTGTGATTTTCTCGGCCCCGGAGATCACGCGGACAAGTCTCCGACGGGCTCAGTCACTGTTTGATTTCCCACTACGCCCCGTGACCGGGCTTAGTGGTTTAGTTCCCTAGCTGATGCCAGGATCCGGGTCGGGAACAGCCCCGGGCTGACACTTCGCAAGTCGCTACTTAGGCAGCGAGGGCGAAGGAATCGCGCTTGGTGTTGGCGATTATTGGTTGCGACATATGGTTAACGAGATCATTGCCGCTTCCTCGGCTCGCTTCTCCTGCTTCGACAGCCGCTGTCGAAACCGATCATCCCCATGTGGTGTTTTCAAAGGTGGTGCCGCGCCCTCGGAGGGGCACAAGCGCCATCATAGGTGAACAACGCGCGACGGGGCTACATCATTCCCGCCGCCCGGGGCGCGTGCCCGGCTGGTCAGGCCCCAGGGCCGGTCAGGCCCCAGGGCCGGTCAGGCCCGCTGAGCTGGTCAGGCCCGCCCGGCTGGTCAGGCCCGCTGCCGCCGCCGCACCGCGGAGATCGCCCGATCGGACTCCCGGCGGTCCTGCCGCTCGCGGAGCGTCTGGCGCTTGTCGTACTCCTTCTTACCCTTGGCCAGCGCGATCTCGACCTT
Organism: Streptomyces violaceusniger Tu 4113; assembly: GCF_000147815.2. Taxonomy (NCBI): domain Bacteria; kingdom Bacillati; phylum Actinomycetota; class Actinomycetes; order Kitasatosporales; family Streptomycetaceae; genus Streptomyces; species Streptomyces violaceusniger. The sequence goes on from NC_015957.1 coordinate 9,601,286, forward strand.
GGCCCGGCCGTCCTTGAAGTACAGGGCCAGCGGCACCAGGGTGTGCCCGGTCTCCTGCGTCTTGCCGATCAGCTTGTCGATCTCCGCCCGGTGCAGCAGCAGCTTCCGCCGGCGGCGCGCCGAGTGGTTGGTCCACGTCCCCTGGCTGTACTCGGGGATGTGCACGTTGTGCAGCCATGCCTCGCCGCCGTCGAGCTGGGCGAAGCCGTCCACGAGCGAGGCACGCCCCTGGCGCAGCGACTTCACCTCGGTCCCGGTCAGCACCAGACCGCACTCGTACGTATCCAGGATGTGATAGTCGTGCCGCGCCTTCTTGTTCTGCGCGATCAGCTTGCGACCCGTCTCTTTAGCCATAGCCAGGCCATTCTCGCACTAGGACCCGCCCCCGAGGCCACTCAATACTGTGCGCGCCCGCGCCTCGGCCGACGGGCCGTCGTCGGCCTTGACCCTCAGGTCCGGGGCGATGCCCTCGCCGTCGACGTTACGGCCGGCCGGGGTCCGGTAGTGGCCCACGGTGAGTTCGGCGACCGAGCCGTCGGGCAGTTCGCTGGGCATCTGCACCGAGCCCTTGCCGAAGGTGCGGGAGCCGACGACCACGGCGCGGCCGCGGTCCTGCAGGGCGCCGGTGAGCAGTTCGGCGGCGCTCATGGTGCCGCCGTCGACCAGCACCACCAGCGGGCTGTCGGTGTCGCCGCCCGGCCGCGCGTCGAGAACTCGCTGGTCACCACGGACGTCATAGGTGGCGACCAGGCCACCGTCGAGGAGGGAGGAGGCGGCGGTGACGGCCTCGGAGACCAGCCCGCCGGAGTTGCCCCGCAGGTCGAGCAGGATGCCGTCGCCCCGGGGGATGGAGCGCACCGCCCGCCGGATCCGCTCGCCGGTGCCCTTGGTGAACGAGTCGACCTTGATCCGGACGGCGCCGGGTCTGTGGTCGTCGTAGCCGCTGAGCCGGTCGACGGTCACCGGGTCGGTGGTCAGCCGGGCCCGGCGGAGCTCTTGCGTCCACTTCTGCCCGCCACGCCGTAGCCCGAGCTCCACCCGGGTGCCCGGGGAGCCGTCGGCGGGGCCGCGCAGCAGGGCCACGGCCTCGGTGACCGGCCGCCCGGTCACGTTCTTGCCGTCGACCGTGCGCAGTCGGTCATCGGCCCGGATCCCGGCCTTCTGGGCGGGGCTGCCGGGCTCGACCCGCTCGACCGCGATCCGCCCGTGGGCGTCCCGGTGGGCGGAGATCCCGACGCCGACGTACGCACCGTCGAGTTTCTGGCGGAAGCCCTCGTACTCACGGGCGCTGTAGACCGCGCCCCACCGGTCTCCGCTGCGGCTGACCACCTCGCGGGCGGCCTTCGAACCGGACTTCCCGTCCTCCTGGGCCGCGGCCGCGGCCGCCTTGACCTGGTCGCTCTCGACCGCGCCGACATAGCCACGAGCGGGCATCCCGACGGGCTGGGGGTCCTGGCGCGGTCCGGGCTCGGCGCCCCAGGAACCGACGGCCGCCCCGGTGGCGAGCACGCTCACGAAGACCAATGTCAGGGCGGCCCCGCGGCGAATGCGGCGGGGCTGGACGAACAAACACGGGCCCGACATGCCGGTGAGTGTAGGGCACCAACAGGCGCCGTACCGGGGGTTGTCCGGTACGGCGCCGTAGGCGAATGTCACACCTTGAGGTACTTGCGCAACGCGAAGAACGCCGCGAACGCGGGCATGAGCAGGCCAATCGCGAGCACCAGCGGCAGCTTGGCGAGCACCGCGTCCCAGCCGATGAAGTTGATCACATCGATCTTGTCCACCAGCCAGTTGTTGACCAGGAAGTACTGCCCGCTCACCAGCAGTACACAGGCGAAGCCCGCGCCCAGCAGCCCCGCGATGGCGGCCTCCATGATGAACGGCATCTGGATATAGAAGCTGGACGCGCCGACCAATCGCATGATCCCGGTCTCCCGGCGGCGGCTGAACGCCGACACCCGCACCGTGTTGACGATCAGCATCAAAGCGACGATCAGCATCAGCGTCATCACGCCGAGCGCCGCGAAGTTCATGCCGTTGAGCAGATTGAACAGGTCGTCGACCAGGGCCTTTTGGTCCTGGACCTCCTGCACCCCGGGGCGGGCGGCGAAGGCCGTGGAGATGACGTCATAGCGCTCGGGGTCCTTCAGCTTGATACGGAAGGACTCCTGCATCTGGTCCGGGGTCAGGGAATCGGCCAGCGGCGAGTCGCCGAACTGCTCCTTGTAGTGCTTGTACGCCTCCTCACTGGTCTCGAAGTGCACCGACTCGACGATGTTCATCTGCTTGAGTTCGGACTCGATCTCCTGCTTCTGGGCCTCGGTGACCGCGCCCTTGGCGCAGTTGGCCGCGGTCTCCTTGTCGTTCTTGTTGCAGAGGAAGATCGAGACGTTGACCTTGTCGTACCAGTAGCCCTTCATCGTGCTCACCTGCTCGCGCATGAGCAGGGACCCGCCGAACAGGGCGAGCGAGAGGGCGACGGAGACGATGACCGCGAAGGTCATCGTGAGATTGCGGCGGAGACCGACGCCGATCTCCGACAGGACGAACTGGGCGCGCATGGCGTCCTTTCAGTGCTGGTAGCCGTAGACGCCGCGGGACTGGTCGCGGACGAGGCGGCCCTTCTCAAGTTCGATCACGCGCTTGCGCATCTGGTCCACGATCTGCTGGTCGTGTGTCGCCATGACGACAGTGGTGCCGGTCCGGTTGATCCGGTCCAGCAGCTTCATGATGCCGACGGACGTCTGCGGGTCCAGGTTTCCCGTCGGCTCGTCGGCGATCAGCAGCATCGGACGGTTGACGAACGCGCGGGCGATGGCCACCCGCTGCTGTTCACCACCGGAGAGCTCGCCGGGCATACGGTCGTCTTTACCGCCCAGTCCCACCAGATCGAGCACCTCGGGGACGGTTTTCCGAATGGCGGTGCGCGGCTTGCCGATCACCTCGAGCGCGAAGGCGACATTCTCCCCGACCGTCTTGTTGGGGAGCAGCCGGAAATCCTGGAAGACGGTCCCCAACTGGCGGCGCATCTGCGGCACCTTCCAGTTGGACAGCCGCGCGAGATCTTTGCCGAGCACATGGACCGCGCCATGGCTGGCGCGCTCCTCGCGGAGGAGCAGCCGGAGGAAAGTGGACTTTCCCGACCCCGAGGAACCCACGAGGAAGACGAACTCGCCCTTCTCGATCTCAAGCGAGACATCCCGAAGTGCGGGACGGTTCTGCTTGGGGTATGTCTTGGTTACGTTGTCGAATCGGATCACTGGAGCACCACGGTGACCTGGGTAGCGGTACGGGCTGCAGCCGAAGCGGCTCCCGTCGGTGAGCGTGACCATACGCGAAGCACATGCGGGCGCGCAGTCCGCCGTCCGGCGTGGGTGGGTTTCTTCACTGCACTATTGGGGTCAAACGGTTGACAAACCGCCTGTCGTGGCGGCTGAAACGGCCACGAAACCGGTACGGATGCGGCACGGAATCGTGCGGGGCGCGCCGAACCGGACGGAAGCTGGCACAGTGGAAGGGGAACCAACCTCTTTCGCTGGGCGTTGGTCCCGTGTCTACTGCGGCACCGCCGCGCGGGAGGAGAAAGCGCATGACGTACGACAGGCTCGTCTGCGCCAACTGCGCGAGCCCCGTCAGCGAGGGCCGCTGCCCGGTCTGCCGGGCCAGCAGGGAGCGCCTGCAGCAGGACGGCATCTTCGGTGGGCTGACGCCGGCCGCGCTGATAGCGCTGCTGGTGGCGCTCATCACGGTGGCCGTGCTCGCGCATGAGATGGCAACGGCGTAACGGAGCGTTACGCAGGCTGTACGTCGGGTGTGGCACACCCTCTGAACGCACAAGGGGCCCGGAGCTCTGGAGAGCTCCGGGCCCCTTACCGTGCGTAGAGCGCGCGATCAGGCGACGTTGTTGCGGTTCACCAGACGCGGCACAAAGCGGAAGCCGATACCGCCGGCGATCATCGTAGCGGCGCCGACCAGCAGGAACGTGGTCTCGGAGGAACCGGTCTCGGCCAGCTGCTCCTTGGCCTTGCCCTGCTCCACCGGCTTGGAGCCGACGTTGTCGGTGCCGGTGTTGTCGTCGCAGTTGGTGCTGTCGAGGTCCACCGTGCAGGTGCTGTCGTCGCCACCACCGCTGCCGCCACCCTGGCCGGGCGAGCTCGGCGAGGCGGTCGGCTCGTCGGTGGGCGCGCCGGTCGGCTCACTCGTCGGCGGCTGAGTGGGCTCATCCGTCGGCGGGTCGGTCGGCTCACCGGTCGGCGGCTGAGTCGGGTCGTCCGTCGGCGGGTCGGTCGGCTCGTCGGTGGGCGGGTCGGTCGGCTCGCCCGTCGGGATCGAGGTCGGCTCGTCGGTCGGCTCGTCCGTCGGCTTGCCGATGCCGACACCGACATCCAGGCCCTTCTCGTCCGCGTTGGCGGAAACGTTCACACCGCCGATACCGACATCCACACCAACGGCCGAGGCGGCGCCGGCGGCGGTGAGCGATGCGCCGGCGGCGATCACCGCACCGGCAGCTATGCGCGCAACGCGCAGCCGCGTCTTCTTCGTCATCTGCCTGCTACCCCCAGTAGCTGTACTCGTCAATGGAGCAGCTATGCGCGGGGCAACGGCTCGGGGTGTCGCATTCTCCGCGGTCCCCATCCCTCTGAGGCGGTCCGCCGGCTCCCGTTCACACGCGCCCCAGTCATACGCATGCCGCGCGTCAGCCTTCCCAGTTTTCAGATCATCGTCAAGGCCATTGCATGCGAGATGTCCGCTATGGAAGTGGATGCGGCATGCATGGGTACAGGACTGTGACCAAAACCGCGGTGTACGGGGCCCGTTGGGGGTCCAGCGGGAAGGTTACTTCCCTTGCTCCTGCTGCTTGCGCCAGCGGATTCCGGCCTCCAGGAAGCCGTCGATCTCACCGTCGAGCACCGCCTGCGGATTGCCGACCTCGAACTCGGTGCGCAGGTCCTTGACCATCTGGTACGGGTGCAGGACGTACGAACGCATCTGGTTGCCCCAGGAATTGCCGCCGTCGCCCTTGAGCGCGTCCATCTTGGCCTGCTCCTCCTGGCGGCGCCGCTCGAGCAGCTTGGCCTGGAGGACGTTCATCGCGGACGCCTTGTTCTGGATCTGCGAGCGCTCGTTCTGACAGGAGACGACGATGCCGGTGGGGATGTGGGTCAACCGCACCGCGGAGTCGGTGGTGTTGACGCCCTGGCCGCCGGGGCCCGAGGAGCGGTAGACATCCACCCGCAGCTCGGACTCGTCGATCTCGATGTGGTCGGTCTGCTCGACGACCGGCAGCACCTCGACACCCGCGAAGGAGGTCTGGCGGCGGCCCTGGTTGTCGAACGGCGAGATCCGCACCAGGCGATGGGTGCCCTGCTCGACGGAGAGCGTCCCGTAGGCGTACGGGATCTGCACGGCGAAGGTGGTCGACTTGATGCCGGCCTCCTCCGCGTACGACGTCTCGTAGATCTGGGTCTTGTAGCCGTGGCGCTCGGCCCAGCGCAGATACATCCGCTGGAGCTGCTCGGCGAAGTCGGCGGCGTCCACCCCGCCCGCCTCGGCGCGGACGTTCACGAGCGCCTCACGGGAGTCGTACTCGCCGGACAGGAGGGTGCGCACCTCCATCTCGTCGACCGCCTTGCGCACGGCCTCCAGCTCGGACTCGGCCTCGGCGCGGGCGTCCGCGTCGCCCTCGTCGGCGGCGAGCTCGAACAGCACCTCGAGATCGTCGATCCGGCCGCGCAGCTCCTCGGCCCGGCGCAGATGCCCCTGGAGATAGGAGAGCTTGCTGGTGACCTTCTGCGCGTTCTCCGGGTCGTCCCACAGGGACGGGGCCGCCGCCTGCTCCTCGAGCACGGCGATGTCGGCCCTCATCTTGTCGAGGTCCAGGACGGCCTCGATCGACCCCATGGTCGAGGAGAGGGACTTCAGCTCTTCGGATACATCGACGACTGCCACGGGACCAGCGTAACCGCTACGGAAGACTGACCGTCCCCGGTCATGGCGTACCGGGGTCCTGGGAGACGGAGTGCTCGCCGCCCTTGGGCTGATCGCCTCCGTCGTCGCCGCCCGCCACCAGCCAGCCGCCGAGCCCCACCGCGACCAGGGCGGCCAGCGTGATCGCGGCCACCTTGAGCCGGCGGCGGCGCAGCGCGCCCGCGACCGCGGGGTTACGGGCCGAGCCCGCCCGGCGCTGGCCGTGCACCCGGGGGGCGCGGGCGGTGCCATGGGCGCCGCCCGCGAGCTCGTCCGCGCTGGGCACCCGCATGCTGGTGTGGGTCTCGCGGCTGGAGTCCGGCACCGCGCCGGGGACCAGCGGCACCGCGCCGCGCCGCCGCGAGGGCGAAGGGGCGGGCCCTGCGGCGGACACGGAGACGCCGCGGTGCGGGGTCTTTGCCTCCGCGCCCTCCCGCTGCTCGCCCTCCTGCTGCTCATCGGGCTCGTCGATGTCCAGCGGCGGATATCCGGCCAGACTGGGCAGCAGCTCGCGCAGCCGGGTGGCCAGCTCGGAGGCGCGCAGCCGGGAGGCGGGCGCCTTGGCCAGGCACTGGAGGAGGAGCTGCCACAGCTCGTCGGGGATCCCGGGCAGCGGCGCCACGGTCTCGGTCACATGGCGGCGCAGGATCGCGCCCGGATGACCGCCGCCGAAGGGCGTGAAGCCGGCCAGCATCTCGTAGAGGACGGTCGCGAGGGCGTACACATCCACGCTGGCCCGGGGCGGCAGCCCCTCGACGATCTCGGGGGCGAGATAGTCCGGGGTGCCGATCACGCTGCGCGGGTTCGGCGAGCGGCCCTGGGAGGAGGCCCGGTCGCGGGCCGGCTGGGCGCGGATCGGGGTCGGCTCGTCCACCAGGCGGGCGATGCCGAAGTCGGTGAGCAGGGCGGGGTGCGCACCGCCGGGGCCGAGCGGGCCCCCCATGTCCAGCAGCACATTCTCCGGCTTGACGTCGCGGTGGACGACCCCGGCGGCGTGCGCGGCGGACAGCGCGTCGGCGACGTCCACCGCGATGGCGACGGCGGCCTCGGGGGCGAGCCGGCGCTCGCGGTCGAGGCGGGTGCGCAGATCCGTCCCGCGGATCAGGTCCATGACCAGCGCGAGGTCATTGCCGTCGACCACCAGGTCGCGCACTCCGACCACCCGGGGGTGGTCGAGGCCGAGCAGTACGGTGCGCTCCTGGACGAAGCGCTCCACGAGCTCCTGGTCGGAGGAGAGATCCTCACGCAGGAGCTTGATGGCGACGGGGCCCTCGGGTCCCTCGCCCAGCCACACCGTGCCGGCGCTGCCGCGCCCCAGGAGCTGGTGCGCGGTGTACCGACTGCCGATCTTCCGTGACAAGACTGCTCCGAATCCTCCGACAAGGGGGGCACGTTGGCGACAAAGCTACGCGGCTACTGGCGCGTTGGGTGCACCAGACAACGCCAACTGTCACTTCTGCGGCGGAAAACACCCTTCGGATGTCGACAAATCGCCGGAGTCGGAGGTGGGAAGGCCAGGATCGGGCCGGAAAGCCGGGGCGGGGACGGGACCGGAAACGGGGACGCTGACGGATCAGCTGCTGGGGCCGCCGAGGTCCTCGATCCACTTCTGGACGTCCTTGGCCCAGCCCGAGACCGCGTCCCAGTAGCTCTGCCCCTCGGCGATCCAGTCCTTGAGCGGGGTCAGCTCCCAGACCAGCCAGGAGCCGACGATGAGGACCACGATCACGAACAGACAGCCCTTGAGGCACCCCAGACCCGGGATCTTCATCCGGTTGGGGCTGGAGCCGCGCTGCCGGGGCTCCCCGCGCGGCTCCGGCTGCTGCGGCGGCGGAGCGTAGCGCTGCGGCTGGGGCTGCTGGGGGTGGTGCGGCGCCGGGGCGTACTGCTGCGGCTGCTGCTGGGCGTACGGCGGCGGCTGCTGACGGCCCCGCTGGCGCTGAGGCGGCTGCGGCTGCTGGGGCTGCTGATACTGCTGCGGCTGCTGGTATTGCTGCTGCTGATACGGCTGCTGGGGCGCGGCGCGGTGCGGGCGGCGGCGCAGCGGGTCCTGGCTCGGGTCGAGGTACTGGACCTGCGTCTGCTCATTGCGGTCGCGGGCCGCGCGCAGCTGGTTCTGCCAGGGGTGCGGATCGTCCTGGCCCGGCGGCACGGGCGGCATGGCGCGCGTCGGATCGGCGCCTCCGGCCGGTCCGGAGCCGGTCGGCAGCACCTGGGTGGGGTCGGCGTTCGCCCCGGTGGTCGGCATCACATTGGTGGCCGCGGCCGGGTCGTACGAGGGGGTGCCCCCCGGTGCGTTCGGGAGCACCTGGGTCGGGTCGGCCGAGTCCGCGGGCGCGGTGTCCGGGACCGGCGCGGGCGCCGGGTCCGGGGCGAGCAGCGCGGCGACGCCGAGCGCCGCCTCGGCCTGCGCGGCGGAGGCGTGCACCCCGACACCGGCGGCGACCACGCGCAGCGCACGGGCCAGGCTCTCGGCGCTGGGGCGCTCCTCGGGGCGCTTGCGCAGACAGCGCTCTATGACGGTCCACAGCGGCTCGGGCACGGTCGAGGGGCGGCGCGGCTCCTCGCTGAGGTGGCGGTGGAGCACCTCGAGGGCGGTGTTGCCGGCGAACGGCGGACGGCCGGTGACCAGCTCGTAGAGCATGATGCCCGCGCCGTAGATGTCCACGGCGGAGGTCTGCGGACGGCCCTCGGCGGACTCCGGCGCCACATAGGCGGGGGTGCCGACGAACTCCTGGGTGCGGGTGAGGCCGGGCGAGTCGGCCAGGCGCGCGATGCCGAAGTCGGTCAGCATCGGATGCATTTCCTGGCCCTCGCCGGTGCCCGCGAGCAGCACGTTGGCGGGCTTGAGGTCGCGGTGCACGACGCCGTCGGCGTGGCTGGCGGCGAGCGCGTCCGCGATCTGGGCGGTGAGGAGGGATGCGGCGACGGGGGTGAACGGGCCGTTGCTGCGCAGGTATTTGTGCAGATCCGGGCCGTCGATCAGGTCCATGACCAGGGCCAGCAGATCACCCTCGACCACCAGGTCACGGGTGCGGACGATATTGGGGTGGGTGAGCCGCAGCAGCACCGAGCGCTCGCGGAGAAAGCGCATGACGATGTCCGCGTCGTTCGCGAGCTCCTCCTTGAGGACCTTGATCGCGACGGTCTCGCCGGGCTGCCCGGCCACGGCGGCCTCGGCCCCCGCCGCCTCCCGCTGGCTTGCCCGCCATACGGTGCCCGTGGCTCCGCGCCCGAGCGGCTCCTCGAGCAGGTATTTGCTGCCTACCGGCCGCACGTCATGCGCTCCCTGATCGTGGTCTTACATCGGTGGTCTGCGATGGTCTGCTTGCTGCGCTGCTTACTGCTCTGCTTGACGGTCTGCATGTGATGCTCGTCCGCCCCACTGTAATGGCGACGCACGGTGCGCCCTATCCGATCACCACACGAGGGTCCGGCGCCGGGGAAGACGTGTGATCCGGGCAGATGGTTGCCGATGGCGTCCGGGCCGCTCGATCGCCGCTCGATTGGGCACCGCCGGGCGTCTCAAGGGTGGCCGTTCCGGTCGCAATCAGCCAGTTTCGGCCGACTAGCCGACCAATCAAGATCATGTGGCGCCGGGCGGCGGGCGAAGTGTCGGTGGCAGGTGCGAGGATGCAGGCAGCACGGAAGCGCCGAGCGCCGGGGGGCTCACGCTCCGTGACCCGTACGACCCCGTACGGACCTGTACGTGCCGAAGGGCCTGGGGGCGGTGGTGGGGGTCGGCACCCCTGCCCGGCCCCCCGGACAGAAGGGACCGTTGACGGCGATGCAGATTCGGCTGACCGTCCTCGGGCCGCGCAGCGCCCACCCGGGCCGTTCCGGCCACCATCCTGCGCCCGCGTCCGCGCCGCATGCCCTCATGGGCGCGGTGGACGTCCTGGTCACCGCCCCTGTCGGCACGGCCCTCGCCTCGGTGGCCGGCGGGCTCGCCGACGCGGTCGCCGCGGCCGGATACGAAGCGGGGGGCGGCAGCGGTGGCGGCGCGGTGGTGCTGTACGCGGGGGGCGAGCGGCTGGACCCGCAGCGCTGTGCGCTGGGCGAGCCGCCGCTGGTGGACGGCGCGGTGCTCTCCCTGCACGCCCCGGCCGACCCCTACTCCGGCCACTACCCCGGCTATCCCGGCCTCCCCGAGAGCGCCGTGGCCGACGCCACGGTCCATCTGGACGTGGTCGCGGGGCCCGACGCGGGCGGCGTCCATCTGCTCCACGGCGGCCAGGTCCGCATCGGCCGCTCCGCCGACGCGGACGTCCCGCTGGACGACCCCGACGTCTCCCGGCTGCACTGCGCGGTCACCGTCGCCGAGGACGGCCGCGTGACCATCGCCGACCTCGGCTCGACCAACGGCACCGCCGCCGACGGCGTCCCCGTGGGCACCCATCCGGTGCCGCTGGAGCCGGGGGCGCTGCTGCGGATCGGCGAGTCCGCCCTGCGGCTGCGCGTCCCCTCCGCGGCGTCCGCGTTCCCGTCGGCCCCCTCGCGCCTTCCGGTCCACGCGGACGGCGAGGGCCACCTCCGCGTCACACCCGCCGGGGACCACCCCACCCACGCGGAGGGCCCCTGGACCGGCGCCCCCCAGTCCGCCCCCACCCACTCCACCGAGGGCACCTGGACACCTCCCGGCCAGCACCCCGGCACCGGCTGGACACGAGTAGCCCAGCCAGGTGACGAGCCTCACTCCGCGCCCGGGCGGTACGAGGGGGGCGCGGGCACCGGGCCCCGGGACCCCCGCCGGGGCGAGGCGGGCTGGGGCCCGGGCACGGGAGCCGCCGGAGCACGCGGCACGGGACCCACCGGGACGCGCGGCACGGGCGCCGGGACCCGGAGCGGGGCGGGCGCCCAAGGCCACCGGGACGACGACGGCTGGGGCCCCGGCACGGGGCCCACCGGGACGCGCGGCACGGGCACCGGAACCCCGGGCGGGGCAAGCACCCAAGGCCACCGGAACGACGGATGGCACCCCGGCGAGGGGGCCGCCGCCAAGCCGCGTGGCGGCGCAGGCGGTCGCGGGTCCGGCCACGAGGACCAGGACGGGCAGGGCGGCCACTGGCCGACCGGCGGCTCGGCAAGCCCGGGCGGCTCGCCTTACGGTGCCGCGGGCGCCGGTCGGCGCAGTGAGCGGCCGCGCGACGAAGGACACGGCGAAACGAGCCGCCGCGACGGCCGGGGCCCGCAGGGGGCCCTCGGCCCCCGGCGACCAGCCGTACGACGACCCGTCCACCACCCGCACCCGACGCGGCGAGCGCATCCCCCGGCCGGGAGCCGCCGGACGCGGCCCGGCGGGGCAGCCCACGCGGGCCGACCAGGACCGGCCCGGCGCGGGCGGCAGCGGCAGTCAGTCGCACGGTCAAGGGCGCGGCGACACGGACGGACGCGGCCGACGCCCCCAGCGGCCCTGGTCCGCTGGCGACCAGCCCGCCGACCCGAGTCCCGGCGGCTCGCCCTACGGCGGCGCGGACGCAGGCCACAGCCGCCACCACGACGGCGACGCCGACTCCGGGCGGCAGCCGGGTCCGGGCGCGGGTTACGGCGCCACTCGGCGCGGCGGGCAGCCGTACGACCAGGGACCCTCCGCCACCGGCGGACAGCCCGCCGACGCGGGCTACCAGGGAGCGCCGTACGACGGCCCATCAGCCACTCCCGGACAGCGCACCCCCTACCCCGGCGGCCAGCCGGGCGCCGGACCGCGCAGCGGCCACAGCTCGGCCGACCCCGGCCACGCAGGCCAGGGCGGGGCTCCCGCCGACAGCGGGCAGCGCGGCGGACGTGGCCCGGGCGACCGCTCGGCCGACGCCGGGCGGCCGCAGGCCGGAGGCTCCGGGGCCGGCGGCACAGGGCGGCGGGGGGTGGGTGATCGTACGCATGCCGGGGCCTATGCGCTGGATGCGCCGGGGGCGCAGGCGCGGCGGCGGGGGATAGGGGCCTGGGTGCGGCAGTTGGCCGGCGGGAAGGCGGCCGAGCGGAGCGGGGTGCGGCAGGACGGGGGCGCGCGGGGCTCGGCGGAGCGGGCGGCTGCGGAGGCGGAGGTGCTGCAGCGGCGGTGGCCGGATCCGGCCACCGTGTTGATGACGGCGCTGGGGCCGGGCTCCCGGTTGTGGGAGCGCGCCCAGGGGCACCCCGACGCGCTCACGGTGCGTCTCGGCTCGGCCGACCAACTGGCGGCGGACGGCGGGCTGCTGGCCGCCGCGCCCGTGACCGTCGATCTGCGGCAGTGCGGTTCGCTGGGGCTGGCGGGGCCGCGGGCGCGGGTGGCGGGGCTCGCCCGGTCCGTCGTGGCTCAACTCGCGGCGCTGCACTCTCCGGCCGCGCTGGAGATCGTGCTGATCAGCGGCGAGGAGCGGCTCGCGGAGTGGTCGTGGCTCGGCTGGCTGCCGCAGGTCCAGCCGTTGCGCGGGCAGGACTGCCGGTTGCTGCTCGCGTACGACGGGGAGCAGGCCACGGCCCGTACGGACGAGTTGACCCGGCGGCTGGAGGACGGTCCGCTGGGCCCCGGCTGGGCGAGCGCCTCCCCCGCCGCCGCGGCGTCCGCGGCGGCGCGCCACGTCGGGCCGCGCACCATGGTGGTCGTGGACGGCGCCCCCGGCTCGGCCGCGCTGCACGACACGCTTGCCCGGCTGGCGGTGACCGGCTCCGCGGCCGGGATCCATCTGCTCTGTCTGACCGAGGCGCCCGCCGCGTCACCCACGTCCCCGTTGCCGATGAGCTATGAGGCCGCGTGTGCCGCGTCCGCGGCCTTCGCGGCCTCCGGGGTGGCGGCCGTGCTGAGCGGCGATGTGGCCACAGGACTGCAGATCGTCCACGGGGGCGGGGACGGGGACGGGGCCACGTCCGGCATCGCCGGGGTCACCGGTGTCGCCGGGCTCACCGGCGCGACCGGCGCCGACAAGACCGTGACAGTGGACGCGGTGTCGATGGCGTGGGCAGAGCGGTTCGCGCGGGCGCTCGCGCCCCTGCGCCCGGCCGCCTCCGCGCAGGGCGGCGCGTTAGGCGGCTCCGAAGGCCCGCAGATCGTTCAGCTGCAGGACTAGGAGCGGCTGCTGGACGAGTTGGGCCTGGCGCGGGCCACGCCCGCGTCACTGCTGGCCCGTTGGGCGGCCGCGGCGGACGAGGTCCCGGCGGGCGGGCGGGCGCTGGCGGTGCTCGGCGCCGGGCCGCGCGGCGCGCTCGCGGTCGATCTGGCGGCCGACGGTCCGCACGCGCTGATCGACGGCACGGCGGGCACCGGTAAGACCGAGTTGCTGCGCTCGTTCGCCGCGTCACTCGCGGCCGCCGAACGGCCGGACCGCCTCGAGCTCATTCTCGTCGACGGAGCCGGGGCCGGGGCCGGAGCGGGCGAGGGGCTGCGGGTGTGCACGGACCTGCCGCATGTCTCGACGCATCTGGCGGCCACCGACCCGGTGCGGATGCGGGAGTTCGCGCAGGCGCTCAGCTCGGAGCTCAAGCGCCGCGCCGAGCTGCTGGACCGGCTGGATTTCACCGCCTGGCACGCCCGGCCCCACCACGGCGACGGCGAGGGCGGCGGCGGAGGCGCCGCCGACCCGGGCGGCACCCCAAGCACCCCGAGCAACGCCCCGGGCGCCCCCGGCCCCGGTTCCGCCCGCGTCGTCGCGCCCCGCCCGCCCGGCGATATCGACCCGCCACCGAGCGACACCCTCCACACGCTCAATCTGCGCGCTCAGCGCACCGCGAGCGCGGCGGCGGCAGCCGCCCGCCCGCGTCCCTTCCTCCCCCGTCTCGTCGTGCTCGTCGACGATTTCGACGCGCTGGTGGCCCCGGCCCTCGGCAGCCCCGGCCGCCCGGCGGCCGGTTCGGTCGTCCGCGCCCTGGAGGCGATCGCCCGCGACGGCGCCCGCCTCGGGGTGCATCTGGTCGTGGCGTCCGGCCGCCCGGACCGTACGGCGGACACGGTGGCCGTCGAGCGGGCCGGGCTCCGGATCGTCCTGGACCCGCGCCCGCTGAACCCCGCACACCCCACGGCCCCCGCCCACCGCACGCACCGCCCCGGGGAGCCCGCGCGGCCCCTGAGTCCCGAGCGGCCCGACACGGCCCCCGCCGCATCGCCACGCTCGGTCACATCCACCCCCGCAGCCGCAGCCGCCCCGGGCGGCGACCCGGCCCCGGGCCGTGGGCGGCTGTTCCGCCCGGAGGACGCCGGGGGCACCCCGTTTCAGGCGGGCCGGGTGACCGGACGGATACCGCGCACCGCCACGCAGCGGCCCACCGTCGTACCGCTGGAGTGGCGTCGGATGGGCGATCCGCCCGCTCGTCGGCCGCTGCGCGAGCTGGGCAACGGCCCTACCGACCTCGCACTTCTCGCCAGTGCGCTGCAGCGCGCCGCGCAGTCGGCGGACGCGCCCACCGCACCCGCGCTGATCTGACCGCCCCTGTCCGCCTCTGCCCGCCCGCGCCCGCCGCTGTCCGCCGCAGGCCACGCCTTGCCCGTTTCCTGACCGTTCCCGAGCGGTCCCGTCGCTCCTGACCCGGCGTTCCGGTCCGTTCTGCCCAACCTCCCGTCTGACCCACCTGACCCACCTGCCCCGTTCTCCGCCGATCGTTCATCACGGCCCGGTCACGATCCGTGAGTGAACGCCGGACGCAGTATTGCCACGTTCGGTGACCGGGCGTAGGACTACTCGCACGGGACACGGCCGCACGGGGGCGGTCGGCATCGGAGGGAAAACGGGGATGCACGTATCGCTTCCTGCGAAGCGTTCGACACGAGCTGCGGTGGCCCTGCTGGCGGCGGGAGCACTCATGCTCACCGCCGCGGGCTGCGGCGGTGACGACGGAGGCACGGTAAGCGGCGGTCCGCCGCCGAACACCGTGAAACTGCCAAGCCTCAAGGGGCAGAAACTCCAGGTCACCGCGGTATGGACGGGCACCGAGCAGGAGAACTTCACCAAGGTGCTGAAGGAGTTCGAGAAACGCACCGGCGCCAAGGTCTCCTTCGTACCCAGCGGTGACGACATGGCGGGCTTCGTCGGCTCGAAGGTCGCGGGTGGCGCCCCGCCGGATGTCGCGATGGTCGGGCAGGTCGGCGTGATGCGCGAGTTCGCCCAGAAGGGCTGGGCCAAGCCGCTCGGCGCCGAAGCCAGTGCCGAGCTGGCCAAGAATTACGCCAAGGGCTGGCAGGACCTCGGCTCGTACGAGGGCAAGCCCTACGGGGTGTATTTCAAGACCAGCAACAAATCCCTGCTCTGGTACAACACCTCCGCGTTCGACTACGCGGGCGCCAAGGTGCCGAAGACCTGGCAGGAATTCCTGGCCCAGGCCCAGCTCATCTCCGACTCCGGCACCGACGCGGTCGCGATCGGCGGCCAGGACGGCTGGACGCTCACCGACTGGTTCGAGAACGTCTATCTCTCCCAGGCGGGCGCGGAGAAGTACGACCAGCTCGCCCAGCACAAGATCAAGTGGACCGATCCGTCGGTGAAGAAGGCGCTCGAGACGCTCGCCGAGCTGTGGGGCACCAGGGGCCTGGTCGCGGGGGGCCGGAGCGGTGCGCTGCAGACCGCGTTCCCGGACTCCGTCACCAAGGCGTTCGGCAACAAGGCGGAGCCGGACGCGGGCATGGTCTTCGAGGCCGACTTCGTCGCCGCCAACGTCGCCGACGCGGGCGCGGAGCTGGACCAGGACGCGAAGGTGTTCCCGTTCCCGGCGGTGGGCGGCAAGGCACCGGTGGTGACCGGCGGCGACGTCGGCGTGGCGCTGACGAACAGCAAGGCGGCGCAGGCGCTGCTCACCTTCCTCGCCTCCCCGGACGCCGGGACGATCTGGGCCCAGTCCGGCGGGTTCATCTCGGCGAACAAAAACGTCAAGTTCAGCGCCTATCCCAATGCCTCGATGCGCAAGATCGCACAAGCGCTGATCGCGGCGGGCAATGATTTCCGGTTCGACATGTCCGACCAGGCTCCCGCCTCCTTCGGTGGCAAGCCGGCCCAGGGCGAATGGAAAGCGCTCCAGGACTTCCTCAAGAACCCGAGGAATGTCGAAGGCATCCAGCGCCAGTTGGAAGCGGATGCCGCCAAGGCGTACAAGAACTGACCACTCGACCGGGAGAACCACATCATGTCGACCGCGACAGCGGACGGCGCGGCCACACCTGGCCGGGCATCGTCCGCCCCACCGGCACAGCGACCGGGCGCCAAAAAGAGGAAGAGCGTCATGGGCACCCGCCCCTGGCTGGCGGCGGTGTTCCTGCTGCCCGCCCTGGTGCTGCTCGGGGCGCTCGTCGTCTATCCGATCGGCTACTCCGTCTACCGGAGCTTCTTCGACGCCTCGGGCAATGGCTTCGTCGGCCTGGACAACTACCAGGAGATGTTCTCCGACGACGCCACCAAGACGGCGATCAAGAACAACATCATCTGGCTGATCCTGGCCCCCACCGTCTCCACCGCCCTGGGCCTGATCTTCGCCGTGCTCACCGAACGGGTGCGCTGGGCCACTGCCTTCAAGCTGGTCGTCTTCATGCCGATGGCGATCTCGATGCTGGCGGCGGGCATCATCTTCCGGCTGGTCTACGAGCAGGACCCGGACAAGGGCGTGGCCAACGCCATGTGGGTGAGCGTGCATGACTCCTTCAGCGAGTCGCCGCCGTTCCCCGGCGCCCATCCGCGTCCCACCGCCGGGCTGACCGAGGCGTCGGGCGGCTCGTTCACCACCCGGGACACCGTCCGCGCCGGCACCCCCGCCTCGCTGCCACTGGTCGCGGCCAAGCGCGGGGACATCAGCGGGGCGCAGGACGCCAAGGCCGCCAAGGCCGAGCCGGGGAAGGTGACCGGCACCGTCTGGTTCGACTTCACCCGGGGCGGCGGGGGCGAGCAGGGCGCCATCGACAAGGGCGAGAAGGCGATGGCCGGCCTCAAGATCGAGGCGGTCAAGGACGGCAAGGTCGTCGCCCGGACGACATCGGCGGCGGACGGTACGTACACCCTTCCGGCCAAGGCCGAGGGCGCCCAACTGCGGCTGCCCGCCTGGAACTTCGCGCAGCCCTACAACGGGGTGGACTGGCTCGGCCCGTCCATCGTCACCCCGGCCATCATCGGGGCGTACGTCTGGATCTGGGCCGGTTTCGCGATGGTGCTGATCGCGGCGGGGCTCGCGGGAGTGCCGCGTGAGCTGATGGAGGCCGCGCGGATGGACGGCGCCACCGAGTGGCAGGTCTTCCGGCGGATCACGGTGCCGATGCTGGCGCCGGTGCTCTCGGTCGTCGTCGTCACACTGATGATCAACGTGATGAAGATCTTCGACCTGGTGTACATCATCGCGCCGGGCCCCTCGCAGGACGACGCCAATGTGCTGGCGCTCCAGCTCTTCCAGTCGTCCTTCGGCACCGACGTCAACCAGGGTCTCGGCAGCGCCATCGCCGTACTGCTGCTGTTGCTCGTGCTGCCCATCATGTTCATCAACATCCGCCGGATCCGAAGGGAGAGCCGCCGATGACCAGCGCGGACACGGTCGTACAGGCGAAGCAGTCCCTGGTCGCGCGGATCGCCGCCCGCGCCGGCGGCGGAGTGATGCGAGTCGTCCTCCTCCTGGTCGGCCTGCTGTGGCTGATGCCGACCGCCGGACTGCTGCTGTCCTCCCTGCGGGACCCGGCCGAGGTGGACCTCTCGGGCTGGTGGAAGGTCTTCACCGACCCCGGACAGCTCACCTTCAGCGGCTACGACAAGATCCTGGGCAATCAGCAGATCACCGACTCGCTGTGGACCACCCTCGCGATCACCGTCCCGGCGACCCTGCTGGTCGTGGCGATCGGCGCCCTGGCCGGTTACGCCTTCGCCTGGATGGACTTCCCCGGCCGCGACTGGTGGTTCCTGATCGTGGTCGGCCTGCTGGTCGTCCCGGTCCAGGTCGCGCTGGTCCCGGTGGCCAAGCTCTTCGGCGAGATCGGCATCTTCCAGACCACCACGGGCGTGGTCCTCTTCCACACCGCCTTCGGTCTGCCCTTCGCGATCTTCCTGCTGCGGAACTTCTTCGCGGAGATCCCCCGCGAACTGCTGGAGGCGGCCCGCCTGGACGGCGCGGGCGAACTGCGCCTGTTCCTGCGCGTCGTGATGCCGCTGGGCGGCCCGGCCATCGCCTCGCTGGGCATCTTCCAGTTCCTGTGGGTCTGGAACGACATGCTGGTCGCCCTGATCTTCGCGGACAGCGGCAACCCGCCGATCACGGTCGCCCTGCAGCAGCAGGTCCGGCAGTTCGGCAACAACATCGACATCCTCGGCCCGGGCGCCTTCGTCTCGATGATCATCCCGCTGGCCGTCTTCTTCGCCTTCCAGCGGCAGTTCGTGGCGGGCGTGATGGCGGGCGCGGTGAAGTAACGCACCCCCCGGAACGGCGGGCGGCCCGGCACCCCTCCTGGGTGCCGGGCCGCCCCTTTTGCGGTCAATGACAGCCGGACCGCGCCTCGGCGGTGTCCTTCAGCCGTTGCATCCAGTCCTTGAGGCCCGCGTCGAGGCTGCTCTGACTGCCGGGGATGTCGGCTTCGACGGGAGTGCCTGCCCAAGACTCCTCGGTGGTGGCGAGCACGCCGCCCTTGACCGGCTTGAAGGTGAACAGGTGGACACCGGTGATGCCGTTCACGGGCGCGCCCCATGCGGTACACCGCAGCGGCCTGACCGTCTTGACCGTCGACTTGACCTTCATGTTCTGCGGTGACCATTCGAAGGACGACCCCGGGCGCAGCGGCCCCGGCGTCGTCTTCCGCGCCGGGGTGATCTCCGGTATCCAACTCGCCCAGTTGTCGATATCCGTGTGCAGACGCCAGACCGTCGTCAGAGGCGCCTTGATGAGCACGCCGGCCCTGCTGATCACGGGGGCGTCCTTGTCGACGGTCACCCCCTGGCAGTCCTGGTAGGTCCGGGCACTTGGCCGCGCCTCATCCGCCGCCACTGGCTGCACGGCCAGCGTCACCGTCGTGCCGAGTGCGGCGACACCGATGCCCTTCAGGAGCATCAAGGTCTTCCTCTTCTCGATCGCCCACACATGTACTTACGGGCGTAAAGCTACGACTGTAAGTTGAGCGCGACAAGAGGTTCACGCCAATAAACTTCGGGGTGTAAGGTTACGGAGTGGAGAAGACCAGCGCGGCAGGCCCGGCCGCACCGAAACGGGCGCGCACGCGCAACCGTCGCGGCGAGGGCAGCCGCCTGCGCGAGGACATCGTCTCCGCCGCCGCGGCACTGCTCGACGAGACCGGCGACGAACACGCCATCACCCTGCGGTCGGTGGCCCGCAAGGTGGGCATCGCCGCCCCGTCGATCTACCCGCACTTCCCCGACCAGCCGGCCATCATGCTGGCCGTCGTACAGCGGGAATTCGCCGAACTGGAAACCCTCCTGCGCTCCGCCGCGGAGGAGGCCGGCGACAACCCACGAGAGCAGCTCCATGCCGTCTGCCGGTCCTACCTCGCTTTCGCGAAGAGCCACCCCGAGCGCTACCGCACGATGTTCGGCGGCCTCTGGATGCCGACCCTGGGTGACAACTCGCTGACCGAGGAAGACCTCGTCAGCCTCGACTCGACGGCCATACAGGTACTCGTCGACGTACTCACGGACTGCGCCGCCGCGGGCCAGTGCGCCATCAGCGACCCGGGGCTCGACGCGGTCACACTGTGGCTCAGCCTGCACGGCCTCGCGCACCAGCGTGCTGTCATCCGCACCTTCCCCTGGTCCGAAGAGAGCATCGCCGACTCCATCATCGCCAGAATCACCTGCCTCAAAGACGCCTGATCACCGCCTCGGGGCAACGCCTGATCACCGCCGCCGGGCAACGCCCGATCACCGCCGCCGGGCAACGCCTGATCACCGCCTCGGGGCAACCCACGCACCCGCCAGGGACGACGGGCGCCGTCGCGACAGCACCCCACCCGCACGGCGTCCGGGGCGGCGCAGGACGACCCTGAGTCCGTCGCCGTCGAGAGGCCACCACAGAGCGCCGCCCACGCGGGCCCGTCCGCGCACGGCACCACGTCGGTCGCACGGCCGGCCGCGGAGCAAGCACCTCGGCATTCGGGCGCCCATGAAACCGGACCTCGCCGAGGGCGTCGAGGTCGGCGATCTTCTCTTCGAGGGCCTTCACCCCGTCCTCGGGACCGGTCCACACCGAGGCCCGCGCCGGTCCTCTTCGATCCGTAACCTTACGGCGTGAAGTTTACAGTCGCAGCCTGTTGTCGCACTCGACTTACATGCGTAGCCTTACTGCCGTAAGCACACAGTCGAAGCCTCAAGGAGCCCCCCATGAGCACGCCGGTCGCCACCCGCGCCACCGAGATCGTCCTGCCCGGCGCGGTCGAGCCGAGCGGCCTGGAGGTCCGGAGCCGCGACCTTCCCGCTCCGGACACGGGCCAGGTCCTCCTGCGGATGGACGCGACCGGAGTCAGCTTCGCCGAGCAGCAGATGCGCCGCGGCAAGTACTACGACCAGCCACCGTTCCCCTTCGTGCCCGGGTACGACGTGGTGGGCACCGTCACCGCGACGGGGCCCGGCGTGGACGCCGGGCTGACCGGACGCCGGTTCGCCGCGGTCACCAAGGTCGGCGCATGGGCCAGTCATCTGCTGATCGACGCCGCGGAACTGACGCCGGTGCCGGACGGCATGGACGCGGCCACCGCGGAGACCGTGGTCGTCAACGGGATCACCGCCTGGCAGATGCTGCACCGGATGGCCAAGGTGCGCGCCGACGGAACCGTGGTGGTGCTGGGCGCCAACGGCGGTGTCGGCTCCATCCTCGTGCAGTTGGCCCGGCACGCCGGGATCACGGTGATCGGCACGGCCTCGGCGCGGCACCACGCGAGCGTGCGCGAACTGGGCGCGATCCCGGTCGACTACCACGACCCGGACATGTACGACCAGATCCGGGAGATCGCGCCGGACGGCGTCGACGCGGTCTTCGACCACGTCGGCGGCCCCGGAGTGGCGCAGTCGTGGCGGCTGCTGCGCCGGGGCGGCACCCTGGTCTCGTACGGCACCGCCGCGACGAAGAACGAAGAGGGCAGCTCGCAACTGCCGGTGCTGAAGCTGTTCGGGCAGCTCGCGGCGTGGAACTCGCTGCCCAACGGCAGGAGCGCGCACTTCTACAACTTCTGGGCGGGCCGGCGCCGCCGGACGGAATGGCAGCGCCGACTGACCCAGGACCTCACCGAGGTGCTGCGCCTGGTGGCCGACGGCGTCCTCACCCCGCGGATCGCCGCCGAGATCCCGCTGCACGACGCCGCATCGGCGCTGGCGCTCGCCGAGTCCCGCACCGTCATCGGCAAGGTCGTCCTCGTCCCGGGGGCCTGACCGGCGCATTCTGCACCCGCACGCCTCTGACCACGGCGGCCGCCCCGCTGATGCCGCGCGGCATCTCGCGGCCCACCGCCACGCACCACCCACTCAGCCCGGCACCCGGGCAGCTTCCCGGACCACGTACGGCGCATACGTGCCGACTCTCGGCCACCTCTGCCGGTCCGTCCGTCTCATCAGTCAACCCCGCCCCCGCCCCGGAGGTTCCGTCATGCCCCTCGCGATCACCGTCCCCCAGGTCACCGACCCCAGCACCGCCGCCGCGATGCGCTCACCGGGCGAGGTCGACAACCGCGCGGCCTACATCGGCTTCGGACTCGCCTACGTATTCGGGCACGGCTCCGCCGCGCTCTCCAAGGGCACCAGCCCGCTGCTCGATCTGCCCGCCTGGCTGCCCATGGCACTCCTCGGCGCCGGACTCACGGCCGGCACCATCCAAGCCACCCGCGCCGCCCTGCGCGCCCAGCGCGGCGCCGCGGGGCCGGACCTCCTGTCCGGCAAACTGCTCGGCGCATCCTGGCTCATCGGCTTCGCCGCCCTGTTCCTCGCCATCACCGGCCTGTCGTCCGCCGTCGAGATGCCCGACCTGCAGTCCATGCTCTGGCCCACCGGATCCGGCCTCATCGTCGGCTTGCTCTACGTCAGCGAAGGCGCCGCACGCCGCAACGTCCTGCACTACGGCCTCGGCGTCTGGCTCGCGCTGACCTCCACCGCCGCGCTCTTCCTCGGCACCCCCGGCCTCTACTGGGTCCTCACCATCGCCGGTGGCGGCGCCTACGCCGTCGCCACCGCCCTCGAACGCCGCCGCCTCGGCCTCCACTGACCACCCACCTTCACCCACCACGGCAAGGAGAATCCGATGATCTACCACGGCATCCGCATGAAGCTCAGGGAAGGCATCACCTCCCAGCAGATCGACGAGGCGCTGGACTGCCTCAAGGACCAGGGCCGGGCCATCCCCGCGGTGAAATCGTTCATCTTCGGCCGCGAATACAACAGCGACTTCGACTGGAGTGCGGTGTTCACCCTGGAAGATCTGGACGCGTACTGGGAGTACCTCATCCACCCGGTGCACGTGACATCGGAACGGATCGGCTTCCCGCTGATCGAAAAGTTCGAGAGCTTCGACATCTCCGACACCCCCCACCCAGAACTGGGCGCCAAGATCGCAGAGCTGCAGAAGCGGCACTACGAAGCCGACCCCGGGCTCGCCGAGCTGCTGTCCGGCCTCGACTCCCACACCGGCAGCAGCGCTCTTGCGCACAAGAGTTGACCTGCGGCCGAGCACCCTGTCTGTTGCTGGATCACGGCGCACCACACTCCGCCCACACCGTCTTACCGACGGGCATACGAGGCGTCGTGCCCCATCGGGTGGCCAGCAGATCCACCAGGAGCAGGCCACGACCCGACTCGTCATCGGCCGTCAGCGTCGACGGAACGGCCGGGAGACGGTCCTCGCGGGCATCCGAGACCTCGATACGGATCGTCCGCGTCGAGGGCGCGCAGGCAAGGCGGAGACGGAAGTCCCGCCCGGGCACCCGGCCGTGCCGAACGGCGTTGGAGGCCAGCTCCGCCACCAGCAGGGCCACCGTGCAGGACGCGTCCGACGCGGGCGGACAGCCCCACTCCTCCATGCACCGCACCGCGAGCCGCCGCGCGAGCCGCGCCCCGCGCGGCGTAGCGGGGAACTGCTGGGTGCGCTCCCGGAGTTCGGGCTCGGGCTCCGGCGCCGTGATCGTCTTCAGCACGGTGTTGTCCATTTCCGTCCGATCGATTGTCCGTACGATTCGCACCGTGTGCGCATCGTGACGTTCCGTGCTTAAGGATCGTGGCGCGGGTCTACGCTCGAAAGGCCATGACGCCTTACCTTTCAGGCCGTAAGGAACGGAAGTGATGTTTTGGCCAGAGAAGTTGATCCTCGCTCATCGATGGCGGCGTTATTCGGCTCGCGGGTCCGCAGACTCCGCACGGCCGCCGGTCTGACCCAGGCCGAGCTGGGCGAGAGGACGCATGTGGTCAGCACCCGGATCACCCAGATCGAGCGCGCCTCGGGAGCGAAGCCGACGTTCGAGCTGGCGCGGACGCTCGACACCGTCCTGGAGGCGGACAGCCTGCTCGTCGACATGTGGCCGTACGTCTATCGGGAGGCGTTCCCGGACTGGTCGCGGGCGTTCATGGCCTACTCGGAGCGGGCGGTGTCCATCAGGCAGTACGCGGCGCATGTGGTGCCCGGTCTGTTGCAGAGCAAGGACTACGCGCGGGCCGTGCTGAGCCTCGATCCCTTACTCAGCGGGGAGCATCAGTTGGGGGAGCGCGTCACCGCTCGCCTCGGACGGCAGGAGCGGCTCCGTTCCCCGGACCGGCCCGAGCTATGGGTCGTCCTGGACGAGGCGGTGCTACGGCGCCCGATCGGCGGCCATTCGGTCATGCGAGCCCAGTTGTGCCGGTTGCTGGAGGCAGCCGGTAAACGCCACATCACCGTGCAGGTCCTGCCATTCGACCAGGGCGGGCATGAGGCAATGGGCGGGTCCCTCACCGTGCTGACCCTGCCGGATGGCGACGAAGTGGCCTACAAAGAGGGGGCTGACTTCGGTCAACTCGTCGAGGAACCAAGCGATGTGAAGCGTTACTCGGTGACCTACGATCGGCTGCGGGCGGCGTCTCTGCCCCCGCTCATGTCGCTCGACATGATCCGATCCGTGATGGAGGGCAACCACCGTGGAGCGAGTGTCCCGTCCCGATCTGAACGGCGCCGCGTGGCGCAAGAGCAGCTACAGCAATCAGGCGGGTGGCGACTGCGTGGAGGTGGCCGACGGCATACCCGGCGTCGTCCCCGTCCGTGACAGCAAGCGGCCCGACGGCCCCGCGCTGGTCTTCCCGGCGGACTCCTGGGGCAGCTTCGTCGATGAGCTGACGACCGGCCGCGGGCTCTGATCCCCGATGGCTGGCCTTGACCTGAACGGCGCGTACTGGCGCAAGAGCAGCTATAGCAATCAGGAAGGCGGTGACTGCGTCGAGGTGGCGAGCCTCGACCTGGGCGGCGCCATCTGGCATAAGAGCAGTTACAGCAATCAGGCGGGTGGCAACTGCGTCGAGGTGGGCGACATGGCCAGGGTCGTTCCCGTCCGTGACAGCAAGTATCCCGACGGTCCGGTACTGGTCTTCCCGGCGGACTCCTGGGCCGCCTTCGTTGATGAACTGACGACCGGCCGCCGCCTCTGACGTACCCGTTTTGCCTGGTCGCCGTTGCGGTGTCCACCCCAAGACGCCGCAACGGCCCGCACCGGACAAGTCCTCGCAGCGCGGCCACACTTGGGAGTCTGGATGTCTGAAATAGGCTCTTCGACACACGGAACCTCCCCCGGGCACTGCACATCTTCCGGTGCGCAGGCGCCGACTGACTTCGCGCGCCGATTCGTATTCGAGGGGACCCAAAACTTCATGAAGAGCAAGCTGACCGCCGTGGCCCTTGCGGCCCTCGTCGTCGCGGGGACTGCCGCTACGGCCATCCCGGCCTCGGCCGCCACCGCCAAGGCCGAGCCGACCCGCTGCCACACCGCCGACCTGAAGGCCGGCTTCGCCATGGGGGATGACGCGAGGCCGGAGATGGACCAGACCGACAAGCAAACCCAGGCGTACATCTGGTTCACCAACCAGAGCACGCGCACCTGCACGCTGTCCGGCTTCGCCGGTGTTGACATGGTCGGCGCTCAGGAGACCGACGGCACCTGGTCGCTGGCGCGCTCCTCCGAGAAGCCCGAAAAGATGGTCCTGGGGCAGGGGGACACGACGGGCTTCACCATCAACCTCCTCCCGGTGGCCGAGTCCACACCGCAGAAGGAGAAGTTCGTTCCGGCGAAGTTCTTGGTCACCCCGCCGAACGAGACGGAGCACTTCACCCTGAAGTGGCCGTTCGGCGGCCAGATCCTCAAGCAGGACGGCGCCACCCACCCCGGCACCTACCTCAACCCGGTCGGGCTGTAACCAAGCTGGGCAGCCTCTGAGCTTCCTTTCAGTGTCGCCGGTGGCCACCGCAGGACTCCCGGGCCCCGCCCGGCAGACGAGCTGAAGACCGACCGCCGTCCCTGAGTCGGCCAGGAACCGGTCGAAGTCGTCACTCAGGGTCCGCCGGACCCTCGTACGCGAGGGTCCGGCGGGCCGCGAACTCCCCCAAAGAACCGGGGTGAAGAACTTCCCGCCCACCCACCCTTCCCGCTGGTCACCCGTACGAGTGACCAGCTTGCGAGGGAAGCACGGCGGTCGTTACGTTCACCGCAACACAACCGCAAACAGACGACGGCCCCCGGCCGGGACGGCAATCCCGATCGAGGGCCTGACCGATCAGGAAGCAAAGGCCCTTCCCGATGGCTGAGCCGCAGTCTAACGCGCGCCTGCGCGCCGACGCCGGAGCTCCGACCTCCGGCGTGATCCACGTCCGTACCCGCCTCACCGCCGATTTCACCGTGATCGCCAACGCCCTCGCACAGCGGCGCGGAAGTGCCGTCACGATCGGCGTCGCGGCGTACATCTCGTCACTCCCCGACGGCACCCCCGTGAGCATCGCCGCACTGTGCGAGCACTTCACCGAGGGCGAGATCCTGATCTCGCGGGCCTTAAGGGAGTTGGAGGCCGCCGGCTACCTGGAGCGGCGACGCGAACGCGGACCCGGGGGCGTCATCCGCACCCGGACCTACTTCTACGACCTACCGGGCGATGGCACGCCCAACCCACCGCGCCCCCGAAAGCCCCGTCCGAGCGCGTCCCAGAAGGCACCCGCCGCGCGCACAGCAGCACACACGCCCCAGCCGGAAGCCCCTGCCGACACCAGCCACACCGCGCCCTCACTCGCTGAGAGCGACGAACGGGCCGTCGCCATCCTCACCTCACTGCGCATCGCCGACCCCCGGCTGGTCCTGTCCCGCCGGGACGTCGCCGAACTCGCGCCCGCCGTCAGCCAATGGCTCACCGCAGGGGTAGGGCCCGCGCAGATCACCAATGCGCTGACCACCCGCCTCCCCGATCGCCTGCTGACCCGCCCGGCCCGCATCCTGGCCTTCCGCCTCAGCGAGCCCCCACTCCCCGTACCCGCCCCGGTCGCCCCGCCCAGCCCACCGCCCGTCCTCCCCTGGCGCACCTGCGACGGCTGCGACCGCGTCTTCCGTTCCGCGAACGGCGGCCGCTGCCGCGACTGCCGAGCCGCACCCGAGCAACCCGCGGCCGCCGCCTCCGGGGAGGATCTGCGGGCGGTGTGCTGAGCGGATCACATCAGTTGTGTAAGTAGGCCGAAACAGGCGGCTGATGGCGCAGAGACGACCTTGACCAAGGTCCGCCAGGGCTGGTCGGCTTGGAAGGTTGTGGTGTCGAAATCGGGGGTTGCGTTCGTGGTCAGGTCGGTTCTAGGTGGGCTTTCGCAGGGCGACCGCGCTGGAGCGGGTGCGGAGTGCCCCGCCACCTCCGGGATGGAGCACGCAGCATGAGGCTGCGACGCGGTATCGCGATTGCCGCCGTTGCCGGCGGGGTTGCGGTGACGACGATGCTCATCGGGCTGGTGACGAACGCGGTGTCGGATCAGTCGCGCTGGCCCGGCTGGCTGGGGTGGCTCCAGGAGCATGCGTGGTTCTCATTCATCCTGCTGGGCGTGGTGATGGTCGTGGGGACCGCGTTGCTGGCCGCGCTGTCGGAGCCCCGGACACCCGTACCGATCGCCGAGCCGTCGCCAAGGCCGGAGGACGGGCCGGGGCCTCCGGGCGCCGCCTTGGTCCTGCGGTCACTGCCGCGCGACACTGCGACCTTCACCAACCGGACCGCCGAATTGGACGCTCTGGTGCGGTCGGTGCAGATGTGGCAGGAGAGTGGTGAGGCGCTGCCGGTTCATGTGGTCGACGGGATGCCGGGGGTCGGGAAGACCACCTTCGCGGTACATGCCGGGCATGTGCTCTCGGAGCGGTTTCCGGACGGACAGCTCTTCGTAAACCTGAACGGGCACACCTCCGGGCGGAGCCCGGTACAGGCGACCGAGGCGCTGGCCTCCCTGCTGGCGGCGGCCGGGGTGCCGACACAACAGATTCCGGTAGGCGACGACGTCGGTGCCGTGACGGAGGCTCGCGCCGCCATGTGGCGCGGTCGGCTGGCCGACAAGAAGGCGCTGCTCATCCTCGACAACGCAGCAACCTACCGGCAGTTGGAGCCCCTGCTTCCCGGCGGGGGTGGCTGTCTGGTGCTGGTGACCAGCCGGAAGCGGCTGGCGGCGAACGAGGAGGTTGTACTGCCGGTCGAGGCGCTGCCACCTGACCACGCGGCCGATCTGTTCACACGGCTCAGCGGGCGGCCCGCCGACTCCCTCGACCGGGCCGTGGTGGGGGCCCTCGTGCGGATGTGCGGAAATCTGCCGCTCGGCGTGTCGCTGCTGGCCGCACGGCTGCGGCACCATCCGTCCTGGAGCGCCGAGGACCTGCGGGGGCGGTTGGTGGCGGCGCGGGACCGGCTGGGTGAACTGCGAGCCGGGGAGCGTGCGGTCACCGCGACCTTCGACCTGTCCTACCGGGACCTCCCGCAGGAGCGACAGCGCTTTTTCCAGGCTCTTGGCCGCTACCCCGGCACGGACCTCGATGCGTATGCCGGGGCCGCTCTTGGCTCCGTTTCGGTAGCAGAGGCACGCCGTCACCTCGATGCGCTCTACGACGATCACCTGATTGAGGAGCAGCCAGGTGACCGATACCGACTACACGACCTCTTACGCGACTATGCCCACGGTCTCACCGATGGGGAAAGAGCCGGTATGGATGATGTCCAGACCATCACACGTGTCTGCACCTACTACCTGGCCGCTCTCGCTGGTGCGAACAACCACATCGTTCGCGCCGGAGCACCCGCTCCTCCCCAAGACGACACGTCAAGGGTAGAGACACCGCCGACGGAGTCCCGCGCCGCAGCTTTGGAGTGGCTCGAGAACGAGCGGCCCAACGTCTTGGCGTGTATCCGGCGGGCGAACAACCTCGACCTGCATGAGCTCGTGATCCGCCTGGCCGCGTCCATGGCTCCCTTCCTGCGGCAGGCCGGTCCCTGGGACCAGGCCGTCGGCCTCCATCGAACCGCCGCCGATGCCGCACGGCGGGCCGGAGACCGGCAGGCGCTGGCCGGGGCACTCGCCGAGCTGGGTGTCGTACGGCGCTTCATGGCCGCTTATCCCGAGGCGACCCAGGCCCTGAACGAGGCGGTGACGGAGTATGAAGCGGTCGGCGATCAGCAGGGCAAGGCTGCCGCCCTGAACCAGGCGGGCATCGTCTGGTATCTGACGGCCGACACCGAGGCGGCTGCCCGAGCCCAGACCGAGGCCCTTACTCTCTACCGCGAAGTGGGGGACCGGTTCGGACAGGCCAACGCGCTCGCGGACCTCGGCATGGTGCGTCGGCAGACAAGCCAGTTCGACGCCTCTGTGGAAGCACAGACAGAAGCCCTGTCGATCTACCGTGAGCTGCACGATCAATACGGTGAGGCGAATTCGCTGCGCGATCTGGGCGTCGTGCACTGCCTCATGGGCGAGTACGAACTGGCCGCCCGGCGACATCGCGAGGCGTTCGACATCTACCGGGCACTCGACGACCGAGTCCACCAGGCATACGCCCTCAACGAGCTCGGCCTGGTACGGCGGCTCACCGGGGATCTGGACGGAGCGCGGGAGGACCACGCCCAGGCGCAGGCGTACTACACCGAGCTGGGCGACCGCTTCGGTCGGGCCAACAGCATCCGCCTTCTCGGGGTATGGGAACGCGTATCCGGGAACGTCGGCGAGGCGGCCCGGTTGGTGGAGGAAGCCCTGAGCACGTACCGCGACCTGGGCAGCCGCGGGGGTGAAGCCGCCGCGCTCAGCGAGCTGGGCGTGGTCCATGGGCTGGTCGGTGAGCGGGACAGCGCCGTCGAGGCGTTCCAGGGCGGCCTGGAGATCGTGCGCGACCTCGGCGACCGGTGTGCTGAGGCCGAGATCCACAATCACTGGGGAGCGCTCATGCTTGCGCACAGTGACCCAGCAGCCGGGCGCGAACGCTTCGATCAGGCGCTGAGTCTGGCCAGGGACATCTGCTGTCCCCTGGAAGAAGCCCGAGCGCTGGAAGGCATCGGTCGCTGCGACTGGGCGATCGACCGGCCCGACCAGGCCGAGCCGTCGCTGCGACAGGCTGTCACCGTGTACCGGCGGTTGGGCGTGAGGGCCGAGGCCGACGAGATCGAGCGCCTGTTGGCGTCCCGGGCGAGGTGACTCGGCCATGTGGCCAATTTCCCTATGCCACCGTGGGTGGTGGGACTGCTACGTTGAGCCGATCTGCCGCCTCACCCGACATCGCACCGTTCTGATACCCGGCACGCCCCACCACGAGGAGCGTTGAATGCCATCGCCCACGCCCGTTCCCACGCCCCATGGCACCGCATCGTTCAGCCCGGTAGCCCAGAGCAACGCGGTCCTGGATCGGGTGGCTGCCCGCGTACGGCAACGGCTGGAGGCCGAGCAGACCGCGACGAACCGCACCGGCGACGGCGCTCACGCGGCTTCACTCATCTGGCCCTGGCCGCTGTGAGCACGCCCGCTTGATGACGCGGTACGAAGGCATCGCCCCACTGCGCACGTTCATCCTCAAGGTCGCCAACCGCTGCAACATCGACTGTGATTACTGCTACGTCTTCAACTCCAAGGATCAGTCGTCCCGGCATTTGCCCGCACGGATGAGCCTGGAGGTGGCACGGGCCACGGCGCAGCGAATCGGCGAGCACGCGGCGGCGAACGGTATGCGGGAGGTCCATGTCGTCCTGCACGGCGGTGAGCCGCTGCTGGCCGGTCCGCAACACATGGCCGGCCTGCTGAGCACCGTGCTGGAGGCCATTCCGCCGACCACGGATGTTCGCTTCGAGCTCCAGACCAACGGGACGCTGCTGACCGAGGCGTGGCTGAATCTCTTCGAGCGATACGGCGTCGCCGTGGGCATCAGCCTCGACGGGCCACCGGCCGCGAACGACCGCCACCGATTGACTCATACCGGGCGCTCGAGCACCGCCTCCGCCCTACGTGGTATCGAGCTGCTGCGCTCCCGGCCCCACCTGTTCGCCGGGCTGCTCGCGGTCGTGGATCTGGCGAATGACCCGGTTGAGGTCCACGACTACCTGGCGTCGTTCGAGCCTCCGGTGATCGACTTCAACCTGCCGCACGGAACGCACGACGATCCCCCGCATCGCGACGACCCGAGCGTCCCCGAATACGGCCTGTGGATGAGCCGCGTCTACGACGCCTGGCTCGCCCGGCCCGAATACCAGCACACGGTCCGGATGCTGGAGGACATCGTGGCGCTCAGCTCCGGCGTACGCGGCTCGGTCGAAACCCTCGGACTGGCCCCGCCCACCAGCATCGTCATCGAATCCAACGGCACGATCGAAGGCGTGGACACCCTGCGCTCCGTCGAAGAGGGCGCCTCATGGCTGGGGCTCGACCTCTTCAGCACATCCTTCGACGACGCCATGCGCCATCCGAAGCTCCTGCACCGACACGACAGCAGGTCAGCGCTGGCCGAGAAGTGTCAGAGCTGCCCGCTGGTGGAGGTGTGCGGCGGTGGGTACCTCCCACATCGCTTCGGCGCCGGACGCGGCTACCGGAACCCCTCCGTCTACTGCGCGGACCTGGAACATCTCATCCGGCACATCCAGGACTCCTTGCGGCAGCACGGCTGGAACGCGCCCGCATCAGCCGCTCCATCCCCTTAGCCGGCCGTACTGCCACGGCGGAAGTCCGTATCGAGAGCAAGCGAGCGAAGCAGACAGGAGACGCCGATGAGCGTGACGATCCGCCCCGCTGACAAGCGGGACGTCATTGCCGTAGCCGAGCTGATCGAGGAAATCGAGCGTTTCTACGGCTCGACCGAAATCCAGCCGCTCGCGGAGCGCCAGGCTCAGGTGGAGGAAGCACTCTTCGGCGCACCGCCCATGGCCTCCGCACTCCTCATCGAAGACGAGACGGGTGCCCTCGCCGGGCTGGCCGCCTACTCGTTCCTCTGGCCGGCCGCGGGCTCCTCCCACTCGCTCTTCCTCAAAGAGCTCTATGTCCGCGACACCCTGCGCAGGCAAGGCGTCGGCGCCCAGCTCATGAACGAGCTACGGGCCCTGGCCGTCGCGCGCCCCGGGTGCAGCCGCATCGAGTGGATGACCGACCAGGACAACACGGGAGCACGCGCCTTCTACAAGTCGCTCGGCTTTGCCGAATTCGACGGGAAGATCATCTACCGAGTCGACACCAGCACGGTGTGAGAGCGCCCGCCGACGCCCAGCAAATATGCGGCCTGGCCATGGTCCTGGCGGGCGTCGCCCTGGGACGCCCCACGCGCGCGGGCCGACGCGCCAGTGGCCGGGCATCCGACGGCGAGAAGAAGGCCGTCGGGGAGTATCGGAACGCACATCAGCGGTAGCCGAATGACGTCGTACGACGTCACCGAGCGGGCTCCGGCGTAGGCGAGCCGGGTCGGGTCGGGTCGGACCGGGCGTCGCAGCGCGGGCGGGGGTGGCGCTCGACGGCCTCCGCGTCGGCCGGTACAGGGTCGCGAGGGCCCGCCACGGCATTTCTCAGGTGAGCGGCCAATTGCGCAGGGCCGCGTCGGCCATCCCCTGGAGTTCATCGCGGCCGACACCGCTCGCGGCCTGCACGGCGATGCCGAACGCCAACGTGGTGACGTAGCGGGCCAGTAGCCCCGGATCGGCCTCCGGGGGCAGGTCGCCGTCGTCGACGGCTCGCTGGAACCGCTCCCGGACGCAGGCGCAGCCGTCGTTGCGCCAGGCGGCCAGAAGGTCACGGACGCCACGCCCGGAGTCGCTGGCGGCCAGGGCGCCCTGGACGCCCAAGCACCCGTGGGGCCTGGTCGGGCGGGTGGTGGTTCGAACGGTGCCGGCCAGGAGCGCGGTGGCGACGCCGAGGGCGGTCGGCTCCTCCATGGCCCGGGCCAGGTATGCGCCCGGGCCTTCGGTGTAGCGCTCCAGGGCCTTGCGGAACAGTTCCTCCTTGTTGCCGAAGGCCGCGTACATGCTGGTGGTGGAGATGCCCATCGCGTCCGTCAGAGCGGCCAGGCTGGCCCCCTCGTAGCCGTGCTCCCAGAAGACCAGCACGGCGCGCTCGAGAGCTTCGTCGGCGTCGAATCCTCTGGGGCGGCCGATCGGGCCGCTCTGCTTGGTCTCCACGCCCGCAGTCTACCTTCTGTAGCGATCGATACTGAAGTGCTACCGTTCGAGTTCTGTGTCGATCGATGCAGAAATCTGAGGAGGTTATTCACGTGGGACTGCTTGAGGGTAAGACTGCTCTCGTCACCGGGGGCAGCACCGGAATCGGCCTGGCCAGTGCCGTACGGCTGGCGGCCGAGGGTGCACACGTGTTCATCACCGGCCGGCGCAAGGCCGAACTCGACGCGGCCGTCGAAGTGATGGGATCAGCGGCTACCGCGGTGATCGGCGACATCTCGAACCTGGCCGACCTGGACCGGCTCTACGAGACGATCCGCGGCCGGGGGCAGGGCTTGGACGTACTGTTCGCGAATGCCTCCGTCGCCGCGTTCGTGCCGCTCGAGCAGGTCACCGAGGAGCACTTCGACGCCCTCTTCGGTATCAACGTCCGGGGCACGCTGTTCACTGTGCAAAAGGCGCTGCCGCTGCTCAACGACGGTGCGTCGGTGATCTTGAACGGCTCCACCAACGTGGACGTCGGCATGGAGGCGTTCGGCGTGTACGCGGCGACCAAGGCCGCCACCCGATCGTTCTCCCGGACCTGGGCCAACGAACTCAAGGGACGCGGCATCCGGGTCAACACCATCACGCCCGGCCCGACCGACACCCCTGGCCTGTCGGGGCTCGCGCCCGACGCGGAGCAGGCCGCCGGCTTCAGGCAGCAACTGGCTACGCAGGTGCCGCTGGGCCGACTCGGGCGCCCGGAGGAGGTCGCCGCCGCCGTGACCTTCCTCGCCTCCGGGCAGAGCAGCTTCATCACCGGTTCGAGCCTGTACGTCGACGGGGGCCTGAACCAGATCTGAGTTCCGTGGATCTCAGTTCCATGGCCGCACATCCGGCGGGGATGACGGCGCCCGGCTGCCGGGCTCGCTCAGGCGGGCGAGCCCGGCAGCCTCGATCGCCAGCCGGCCGGGCGGGCCGTCCAGGTCGACCGGTGGAGACGGTCCGGACCGTGAACAGCCCGGCCAGGGCTGATCCGATGGCCGTGGCCGGGACGCCCGTCAGGCGTCGGGGCGCTCCGCGGCCGCCCGTTGCGACTCCTCCACGACGCGGTGGAGCGCCGCCACGTGTCTTTCGAGTGCGGCCCGTCCGGTCGGGGTGAGGGCGAGCCAGGTTCGGGGGCGCTTGCCCACGTAGCCCTTCTTCACCTCGACATAGCCCCGGGCCTCGAGCGTACTGACCTGCTTGGAGAGGGCGGAGGGCGACATTCCCACCGTCTCGCGCACCCATCCGAACTCGGCCCACTCCACACTCACCAGCAGCGACACGATCGACAGCCGCGTCGGGTCGAGCAGGGCGGTGTCGAAGTCAGCGGGATCCATGGGCGATACCGTTCATGCCGTCCTTACCGTCGCCGCGCATCGCCAGGGAGTTCAGGCCTCGCTGCAGACTGCGGCCGAAGATGATGAGGGTGGCGCCGAGCACGGCGCCCGCCACCGTCCCCGCGTACGGGAACAGGTGGTCCGGCATGAACGGTGCGCCGACGAAGCCGATCAGCACGACGGCGACGATCGCCAGTTGGGCCGGCCGTGCGAAACGCGGGGAGATCTCGCTCCTGCGCACGCGGGTGGGCCGACCCAGGAGGGCGCCGCCGCGAGGGGTTCGCAGCATCACCGCGTACGCCACGATCAGTGCGGTGACCGCCAGGGAGATCCCGGAGCGCACGTCGTCACCGAAGAAGTCGGGTGCCGCCAGTTCGGCGAAGAGCGCGACGCCGAACACGACGCTGACCCAGCGGGATTCCTGCTGCGAGGCGCGGCCCTGGGCGCGGAGCCGCTCGATGTCGCGCAGTGCGCGGGCGGCCTCGGCGGGCGGGGTCACACGGTCGGACATGGGGTACCTCCAGGAGCTTGCGCACGCTTCAACCGAACTAGTTTCCTGAGTGGAAACTAGTTCTCCCCGGTGGAATAGTCAACCGGCAGGACAGTCGTGTCCTGGGAGTAGAGGGCGGCGGGAAGGCGCTGTTCGGGAAGGGCCCTAGGGCTGGGCGCGCCTACGGGAGCGGTCGGGCGCTGGGCCGTACGGGGGGCTTTTGCGGGGCGGTCCGCCACGTCGCCGCCCCATCCGGCGGGCGTTCAGATGATGGTGTGAGAAATCATCATTGCCGCGTCGACCGATGGGATGCGCCGTGCCCCGGTTCAGCGTCATCGTGCCCGCATACGAGGTCCAGCCGTATCTGAACGACTGTCTGCGGTCCGTCCTGGAGCAGGACTTCACGGATCTTGAGCTGATCGCGGTCGACGACCACTCCCCGGACGCCTGCGGCGCGATCATCGACGAGGCGGCGGCGTGCGACCCCCGGGTGCGGCCCGTACACCTGCCGGAGAACGCGGGGCTCGGCCGGGCCCGGAACGCCGGGATCCGCCGGGCCACCGGCGACTATCTGCTCTTCCTCGACGGCGATGACACCCTCGCCCCCGGCTCGCTGCGCGCCATCGCCGACCGGCTGGCGCGGACCGGCGAGCCGCAGGTGCTGGTCTTCGACTACGCGCGCGTGGACTGGACGGGCGAGGCCGTGCGGAACGTCCGTGCCGAGCTGCTCCGGCACGGAGATCCCGAAAGCGCCCGCCAGGTCTTCCGGCTCGACCAGCGGCCCGAGCTGCTGCGGCTGCTGATGGTCGCCTGGAACAAGGCGTACCGCCGGGACTTCGTCCGTAAGGAGGGCTTCGCCTTTCCGCCCGGCTTCTACGAGGACACCCCCTGGACCTTCCCCGTGCTGCTCACCGCCGAGTCCATCGCCGTCCTGGACCGGGTGTGCGTGCACTACCGGCAGCGGCGGCGCGGCGGGATCCTGCGCACCACCAGCCGTCGCCACCTCGATGTGTTCGAGCAGTACGACCGGGTGTTCCGGTTTCTCGACGCCCGGCCCGGGCTGGCCCACTGGCGCCCGGCGCTGTTCCAGCGGATGGTCGACCACTTCGGTGTGATCGCCGCCGCGCCGGGGCGGCTGCCGGTGCGGGCCCGGGCCGAGTTCTTCCGCCGGGCGGGCGCGCACCACCGCCGCTACCGGCCGCTCGGCGCGGCCACCCCGCCCGGCCGCGCCCGGTGGCGGGGCCTGCTGCTGCGGCTGGGCGCCCGCCGGGCGTACCACCTGCTGCGCGGCGCCGACCGGCTGCGCCGCCGCACCGCCGAATGCGGCCTTACGGCGTACGCGGGGGCCCGCCGGGCGGCGCTGTGGCTGCACTACCGGGTGCAGCGGTGCCGCCCCGTCGATCCCGGGCTCGCCGTCTTCGCCGCGTACTGGCACCGGGGCTACGCCTGCCATCCGGCAGCCATCGAAGCGAAGGTCCGCGAGCTGGCGCCGGGGCTGCGCACCGCCTGGATCACCACCCCCGAGTACGCGCACACCCTGCCGCCCGGGGTGCGGCGGCTGCACCCCGGCTCGGCCGCGTACTGGACGGCGCTGGCCCGCGCCCGCTTCCTCGTCAACAACGTCAACTTCACCCAGGGGATGCGCAAACGGCCCGGTCAGATCCATCTCCAGACCCACCACGGCACCCCGCTCAAGCACATGGGCCTGGATCTGCGGGACCGCCCGGCCGCCGCGCGCGGCATGGACTTCGGCAAGCTGATGGAGCGGGTGGACCGCTGGGACTACAGCCTCTCCGCCAACCGCCACACCACCCTGGTCTGGGAACGGGTCTACCCCTCCGGCTACACCACGCTCCCCTACGGCGCCCCGCGCAACGACGTCTTCCAGCACGCCACCGAGGACGAGGTGGCCCGGCTGCGCGCCCGGCTGGGCATCCCCGCCGGTACCGTCGCCGTGCTGTACGCGCCGACCCACCGCGACTACCAGCGCCGTTATGCGCCGCGGCTGGACGTCGAGCGGGTGGCCCGCGCGCTGGGTCCCGGGTTCACCCTGCTGGTCAGGACGCACTACTTCCATGCCGCGGCCACAGGCGTGGCGAGCCCCACCGGGCGGGCGCTCGACGTCCCGGGGCACGGGCGGGTGCTCGACGTCTCCGGGCACGGGCGGGTGGAGGAGCTGTGCCTGGCGGCCGACGCGCTGCTCACCGACTACTCGTCCCTCATGTTCGACTACGCCAACCTCGACCGCCCCATCGTCATCCACGCCGACGACTGGGACGCCTATCGCGCCGCCCGTGGCGCCTACTTCGACATCACCGCCGCCCCGCCCGGCCCGGTCTCCCGCACCGAGGACGAGCTGATCGCCCTCTTCGCCGACGGCGCCTGGTGCGGTCCGCGCTCGGCCGCGCTGCGCGCCGCGTTCCGGGCCCGCTTCTGCCCGTACGACGACGGTCGGGCGGCCGAACGCGTGGTGCGCCGGGTGTTCCTCGGCGAGCGCCACGCGCTGCTGCCGCCCGTCGTCCCGCTCGCCGAGCGCCGCCCCGTCCCCGCCGCCGTCGCCGTCGCCGTCCGCACCCTTCCGAACGTTCCCGACGGTCCTGCCGGTCCTGCCGGTCCCGACCGGTCCGCCGAGCCCCGGGCGGCACGGCGGGCCGGGGTGGTGTGCGCCGCACCGGCCGCCGCACCGGCCGCCGCACCGGTCGCCACTCCTGCCACCGCTCCCGCCAACGCGCCCGTCTCCGCCCCCGCCCCCTCACTCCCCCACCGGAGCCGCCCCCACTAGCCCCCGCCACCCCCAACCGGCCCCGCGCCCCACCCGCCGCGGGAACCGCCGCGCCCGCCGTCCCGACGCCCCGACCCAGGACGCACGATGCCCCTCACCGCACCGCCCGCCGCCCCCGCCCCTGGCTCGCCGACCCGCCGCCGCTGGTGCGCGGATACCGGCGTACGGTCCCGCTGCCACTGCGCCGCACGGTCGTCGCCGTGACCGGCCCCGGGCTGCGCCGGGCGGCCATGCGGGGCCTCGGCGGGCTGTCGGCAGCCTCCGGCGCGCTGCGGCTGCGCCGGGCGCGGCGGCGGCTGCGCCGGGCCGGACTGCTGGCGGGGTCCGGCCGGATGGTGGTCGCGAGCCGGCGGGGCGCCCTCGTGGCGACCCTGGCCCCCTCCCCCACCCCGCTGTTCGCGCGCGGAGAGAATCTGCGGCTGGTGTGCGAGGCGCTGGACCGGGCGCGGATCGACCACTTCGTGGTCCGCTGCCACAGCAACGTCGGCTCGGCCGTGGGCGTCCGGGCCGATCAGCGGGCGGAGGTGGTCAAGGCGCTGTCGGCGCTGTGCGCCGAGGAGGCCGGGTATGTCTCCCTGCCCCCGCGTCGGGGCCGGGAGACGGCGGCCCCGCCCCGGCTCGGCGGTACGCGACGGGCCTGGCGGCGGCTGGCCGCCGCCCCCGTGGTCCGCTTCACCCGCTTCCACGCCGGGCCGGGCGGACGGCTGGTCCTCGGCTCGGCGCACGGCTGCGACATCGAGTTCTGGGAGCCCGGCGGGCAGGGCGAGGAGCGGGTGCTGATCGCGCCGCGCTTCAACCGTACGACCGCCTCGGTGCCGCTGGTGGGCGAGCCGGTCCGCACCCCCGACCAGTTGTTCACCCGGCTCGCCCCGGCCATCGGCTGGCAGCCGGGGCCGCTGGTGCGTACCCGCCCGGAGTTCCTCACCCGGCTGCCGGACGAGGTCCGCTTCCCCATCGACGTCGTCTACACCTGGGTCGACGGCTCGGATCCGCAGTGGCAGCGGCGGCGGGCGGCCCTCGCAAGCGCGGGCTATCACGCCCAGGCCGCCAACGCCGCCCGCTACGCCAACCGCGACGAGCTGCGCTACTCCCTGCGCTCGCTCTACCTGTACGCGCCCTGGGTGCGCCACATCTATCTGGTGACCGACCGTCAGGTGCCCGACTGGCTCGCCGTCTCACACCCGGGGATCACCGTCGTGGACCACCACGACATCTTCGACGACGCGAGTGTGCTGCCCACCTTCAACTCCCACGCGATCGAGACCCGGCTGCACCACATCGACGGACTCGCCGAGCACTTCCTCTACTTCAACGACGACGTCTTCCTCGGCTCACCGGTCACCCCGCAGGACTTCTTCCTGGCCAACGGCGTCTCCAAGTTCTT
Source organism: Streptomyces violaceusniger Tu 4113 (assembly GCF_000147815.2). Lineage (NCBI taxonomy): Bacteria > Bacillati > Actinomycetota > Actinomycetes > Kitasatosporales > Streptomycetaceae > Streptomyces > Streptomyces violaceusniger. The sequence goes on from NC_015957.1 coordinate 9,639,780, forward strand.
CCCGTCCCGCGCGCTGATCCCGCTGACCCCCGTGGGCCCCGGCGACGTCCCCGTATCGGCGGCGGGCAAGAACAACCGGGCACTGCTGGCGGAACGGTTCGGCCCGGCCATCACCCAGAAGATGAAGCACACCCCGCACGCCCTGCGCACCAGCGTCCTGGCCGAGATCGAGAAGGAGTTCCCGGACGCGGTCGACGCGACCATGGCCAGCCGGGTGCGGTCCACGTCGGACATCTCCGTACCGTCCTCGCTCCACCACTACTACGCCTTCCTGACCGGACGCGCGGTCCCCGCCCAACTGCGCTACGACTACTTCGACCTGGCCCAGCCCACCATCCGCGCCCGGCTGGCCAAACTGCTGCGGGCGCGCCACTGCCAGGCGTTCTGCCTCAACGACACGGTCTCCTCCGAGCACGACCTCGAGGACCAGCTGGCTCTGGTCCGCCCCTTCCTCGACGCCTACTTCCCCCACCCCAGCCCGCTGGAGCGGGCCGTCACCCGACAGGAGACGCGGCAGCCATGCCCCTCGCCATCACCCTTCCCCTGAACCCGGACGTCCTCGAGGCGGGCGGGCCGTATCCGCGGGCGCTCAATGTGCTCAGCCGCAAACAGACCGCCGTGCAGCGGCAGTTGCGGCGCGCCGGGCTCGCGGGCTACGAGCCGACCACCCAGGCCACCTTGCTAGCCCTGGCCCAGCAGGCGCCCCAGGGCAGCGTGGTGTACGACATCGGCGCGCACATCGGGCTGTACTCGGCGCTGATCGGTGCGGTGTACGGGAACGGCGGGCGCGGGCCGCGGGCCATCGCCTTCGAGCCGACCCCGGAGACGGCCGCGCTGTGCCGCCGGATCCGGGACTGCAACCGCCTCGGCTTCGAAGTGCAGCAGACCGCGCTGGCCGCCGAACCGGGCACCGCCGAGCTGTACTTCTCCCACAAGTCGGAATCCTCCAACTCGCTCAACCCGGCCCACCGCCGGCACACCGAGTCGGTGACGGTGCCGGTCACGACGGTCGACGCGTTCACCGGGGAACGCGGCATCACCCCGCATCTGATCAAGATCGACGTGGAGACGTTCGAAGCGGCCGTGTTGCGCGGGTCGTACGACACGATCCGCCGCCACCGGCCCTGGATCGTCTGCGAACTCCTCCCCGGCGCCGACCACAACGCGCTGCGCACCGCCCTCGCGCCGCTGACCGCCATGGACTACGGGCTCCACCCGATCACCCCGGAGTCGCCCTGGCACCGCTACGACGAGACGACCTACCGGTCCGCGGTGAGCGGCCAGTGCCGCGACTGGCTGCTGGCGCCGCGGCCGCTGACCCCCGCCTTCCACCGGGCGGTGCGGCGGTGGCTGATCGCGATTCTGGCGTGCGACGAGACGACCAACATCATCACCACTGACAAGGCGTCGTTCCCCTACGGCTGGAACGCGCCCTACCGCTCGCCGCGCGGTGCGACGCGGGTGCCCCGTACGGGGCTGCTGCGGCTGGCGGGCGCGGCCGCGCTTGCCCGGCGGGCGGTCGTTCCGGCGCGGCGGGCGCCTGGCGCGCAGGCCACGGGGAGCGGTTCGCTGCGGGGGTGAGGGTGAGGGCTCGCGGTGGCGGTTCGCTGGTCGCGAGCCGTAGCTTTCCCCACCCCGCCCCTTCCCGATGCTCCAGACGGGTAGTTCTGGAGTGATCGACAGTGGCGGTAACGCAGCAGGTCAAAGCAGTCTCGCACCCCTTGCACTGTATTCATTGTCCTTCGACGTGACGTCAAGGTGCACGTGAGCACCGACGCGCATTTCAATCGAAACCCCCCGTTCCCGCCCACCATGGCAGGTACGGGGGGCTTCAGCCTCTCACCGGTTACTTGGCTTGCGATTTGCCAGCGCGGGAATTGCGGCGATGGAGTCAGGGGCAAGGTGCTCCCAGAAGATTCCGGGCGGACGTGGGTGGGGTGGACAATCGATAGTTTCATCTGGAGTGACAATAATGTCCACCCGAAAATCGTGTTCGGACTCGGGTAGCACTTCTTCCACCACTTGGAGAGGGTGAACCGTAGTCGCGATAAGCGTGTTCGGGCCGATGAGGCCAGCTTCCTGCAATAGGGCTACTTCAATATCAGAGTATCCGGCGCCTTTCCCCAGCCGTACACCCTCTGAGTTAACGGCAACACTTCCACACACAATCAAATCAACGACCGGCATCTCATGCATGCCTACCGGCTGCGCGACTTTTGCTGCTGTTCGCCGTTCGGCGGCTTCGATCGGCGGAATACTGAGATTTTCAGGGTCCAAGAGGTAGAAAGGATTCTCCGTCGCCAGCTTCGGCGATGCCATATAAATCCGTTTGCCCTCTTGGAGCGCCCGAGCACGTACAGGCAACTGGGCTTTGTCTGGAACCGCCTTGATGACGCTTGCAGCCTGCCAGGCAAGATGTTCAGCGAGACGGGCAGCGGCAGAGTCCGCACCGATGAAAGAAGGGATACGGCCCGTCACGTCCCCGTGCGTGGGCTCCAGTAGAGCCCAGACACTTTCGCGGACCGCTTGTTTGGCACGCTGAACTTGCGCCCTATTCATCGATGCCTCTTTCTACTTATGCGGATGCAATGAGATTCAGAAGCCGGTCATTGAGTTCATGCACTACCGGTACGGCTCGCCAAGGTTGCAGTTCACGACCTGCCTGAAAGATGAGGTTCAGCCCGCCGCCACCACGGTTGCGTGCTACAACGTCAATCGCTTGGCCTAGCGTACCCGCAGCTTCGTCTACCTTCCTTTGCCGAATATACGCAAGAGTCAGATTCCCCAGAGCGATAGCATGAGATTTCGACCCCTCACGCAACTCTTTAGTCGTGTCCTCTAGGACTGTCTGCGCGCGAGTAGTTTCGTTTAGAAAAAGAAAGCAAGACCCAGTCAATCGCCCGAACTGTCCAGGAGAGAACATCGACACGCCAGCATCGTTGGCGCTCACTTGACTGAAATGCCATTCGGCGTTTCTCAATGCTTTTTCGCAGTCCCGGCGTTGCTGCAACATCGCGTAAGCCTCGGCCGCGTGTAGCGCAGCCAGTCCCGCAAGAACATGGCTGGTATTCTCAACCGTGTCGGCGGAGCGTTGTGCAATTTCCAGACCGGTACGCGGGCTCTTCTCGCCATATAGGGCAACAAAAGAAGTGCGTAGTAAGGCCAGGCCCTCGGCAACGGGGTCGCGTAATTCGCGTGCCGCCTCGGCAGCTTGAGCGAAGTAGGCGCGAGGGGTGTCGTGGTCGGTCCTCCCCGAAGCATCCCAGACCAATTGCCCCATTAACGTGGAGGCTTCCGCCTGCACGGCATAGAGATCTCGGCGCACGGCATACGTGGTCGTGTGAGTATGCCAGTACGCGAGTTGCCCTAAATGCTGCCCGATTTCGGCAATTAGAGCCGTAGACGGCTCAGTGACATAGCGCACGTCCAGGGTTTGCACTTGTTGCCGGAGTTCAGCCACCGCCAATAGGTCGAGGCTTCCGGGATTCTCCCGCACGTACTGAGTACGCGCATTGGCCTGGGAATCAGTCACAGCCTCGACGGTAGTGCCGATGTTGGTGGTTCCATCCATGCCATTTGGGGAACCCTCCCATGACCGTTTCGGTAGTCCGAGCATTTCGCCGGGAATGCCGAAGCCGTCGGAAATACGTTCGATCACTTGTTGGCCGCGTACGCCACGGACACCCCGGATGATGTCGCTCACGCGGGAACTCGTCATTTTGCCGATGGCGGCGGCAATTTCCGCATGGCTGGAGCCTGTACGCCTGTTGACGAGGCGGAAGATCTCCCGGAAATTGCGGGTAGCGCATGCCCGCTGCATGGCCTCGCTCCCGAGGAGCGCGTCAGGAATCGTCAGCGGGTAGCCAGCGCGTTGCGTCTCGCGTTCGTCCACGGCCCACCTAGCAGGGACGGAGGTGATCTCCCCAGGGTAGTCCCCGGTTCCTCGCAGCGGGGTTCCCCAAAGTCGCTTGCGGGGTTCCCCGTTCGCGGTTCTTTCAGGGGTCGGCTGCCTCGAAGCTCGTGGGACACATGCAGCGCGCCCAAAAGGGTGCCCCCGCGACGGGCGAACGTCCGGGGGCGCGGGCCACCTGCACACATGAGAGAAAGGACAGGAAGCCGTGCGCAAGAGTAGCCACGATCACCCGAACGTGGGGACCCTGGTACGAGATACGGCCACCGACCGTCTGGCTAGCTACATGGGCCGGGGCGGACCATGCTTCATGCTCAGGGCCCAGCACGGTGGCAAGGAATGGCAGGCACGCCCGGCAGAGGTGAGCCGTGCCTGAGCGCGAAGTCTCCGAACACCCCCGCGCCGCTGACCTTGAGCAACTTCAAGCCGCGTACCTCATGCACCGGGCCGAGTGCCAGACGTGCACGCCCGACCAGTCGTGCGACATAGCGTGTCGGCTGGAAGAGGCACGACGTGCGGCAGGGGTGTCATGAGCGCGGACTGTGCAGAGTGCGCCCGCCTGGATCGCGAGAAGGAAGCGGCGCGCAAGTCCGGAGACCTGAGCAAGGTCACCGACTGTGATGTGTTATTGAGGCGACACCCCCACCACAGCAAGGGGCGTGCTCTCGCCGGAAAGGGGAGGGCATGACCCGGGCCATCTACCGCTTCCGTGGGTTCCAGCTCATCCCCGACACCGAGCCTGACGCCGAACCGCTCACGTTCGCCATGCAATGCGCGGTGTGCGAGGAGACCGGAGAGCCCAAGGAGGACCAGGCCGCCGCGCACGCGTGGGCATCCGGCCACCTGAAGGCGAACCCGGAGCACTTCACCTACCGGGAGATCACCACGCGCCCCTGTCGGTTCGAGCCGGGAGCGTGGCAGTGACGCGAACCATCCTTAAAGGCTCGGACCTGGTGCTCAGCGCCGAACGCGCCCAGGGAGCGCCGGACGGGATCTATCTCGCCGAATGCATGACGTGCCCCGCCACGTCGGGGCGGGTGGACAGCGATCCCGGTCCCGTCGCGCGCTGGTCCATCCTCCACACCCAGCAACACGGGCTGAATCATGGGCAGTTCCTCGTGACCGTTGAGCGTCACTGGCGCGTAGACCCCATACGGTCCCAGGACGGACACGGCACGGCTGTGTCGTCCCCGGCCCACAGCACCAGCCAGGCGCCCGCCACGCACCGCGCCCCCGGATGCTGGGGCGCCTGCTGGCGGCGCATCGTGGCGTGGCTGGGGCGATTCGCCGGGCCGCTGGTCCTGACCACGTTCATCGTGGCCGCCGGACTCGGCGGCTACCTCATCGGGACCGGCCAGGACACCGGCTGACCCGCTGATGACGCCCGCGCGACCGGCGACGCTTCCCCGTAGCCTCCAGCCGCGCGGGAACGGTGACGCTCCCGACCGGACAGGCCCCGACCCCGATGGGCAGACGTGCCCACGCCGAGCGGACGCGCTTGAGGCTCCCGCCCCGGTCCGCCCCTTCACTGGAGTGCCGCGCACCACGCGGTGAGAGAGCGTCACCGATCAGCCCCGTACCCGACCGGTCACGACCGGGGGCGGGGCACGTCCATGCCCGCTGACCTGCCGCTATGCGTAACTCCGAAGGTCCTCGGTAAGCGGTGACATGCGCCGCCGCCCGGGGCCCTCGGGGCGCTCCGGGGGCTCGGTTCAGCGCGCGGGCCCCGCCCGCACATAGTGCTCCAGCCGGATGCCGGGCAGGCACAGCGAGTACGCCAGTTGGAAGCGCCCGGTCAGCACAGTCGCCTTCGCCCGGCGTGTCTCCGGCTCATCGGCCGCGATCAGCCATGCCGACCGCGCCCCGCCGAGCCGCCGCAGCAGCTCGGCGGGGCCGACGTCGACTCCGTAGAGCGTGCCGGAGGCGGGGCCGGGGGTTCCCAGCGCGATGTCGCGCAGCCCGGCGAGGGGGCGTGGATAGGCGATCGCGATCCGCCGTTCCTTTGGCGGGTCGTACAGCACCGGCTCGCCCGGCCGGGTGAGCCTGCCCACCGCGGCGGCCAGCGCCGCCAGGTCGTCCTGACGGCTCAACGGCTCCCGCTCCCGCTGGTGCAGCGGGAGCTGCCAGACGAAGACGCCGACGACCGCGAGGACCCCGGCCGCCGTGACCACGGCGCGGCGCCTGCCCACCATCGCCCTGGCCAGCCGAACGGCCACCGCCCGGGCCAACCGGCCCGCCACCGACCCAGGCAGCCCGTCCGCCATCGCCCCGGCTGACCGGTCCACGCCCACCCCGGCCCGCCGAGCGGCCACCATCCGCGCCAACCGGCCCACCCTCACCCCCACCAGCCGGTCCACCCCCGACGCCGCCAGCAGGGGGATGCCCGCGAGGGCGAAGAGGAGGTAGCGCTCGTGGAAGCAGGGGCGGTGGAGGGCTAGCGCGAAGAGGAGGACGGGCGGGACGCAGAAGAGGGGCAGGGCCACCGCGGTCAGCGACCGCCACCGGGGGCGGACCAGGGCGATCGTGATCAGCAGGAGGTTGAGGGCCAGGACGAGCGCGCTGGGGCCCGCGAACTCCTCGACCACCGCCCCCAGCCGACCCGGCGTCGGATGGCGGATCCAGGCGATCTGCGCGCTCTGCCGCCGCGCCAGCGCCGCCAGCGGCACCACCGCGGCCACCGCCCCGGCCGCCGCGCTCCCCCAGCCCCACCACACGCGGCGCGGGGCGCGCGAGAGAAGCAGTGTCAGGGCGTGCGCGGCGAGCATGAGCACAGCGAAGACGTGCAGCAGCGCGGTCACGGCCACCACACCCCCGTACGCCGCCCACCGCCACCCCGCTCCAGGGGACGCCCGCTCCGGGCCCGGTGCCGAGGCGACCAGCGCGACACGAGGTACGCCGCCACGGACCAGTACGGCCGAACGGACCCGTGAACCCGGCGCCGCCGCGCCCGCCTCCCCGACCGCTCGGGCGGGGGCAGCCGAGCGGTCAGGCCCGGCCGCGTCCTCGGTCGTTCGGGCAGCCCCGCCCGAGCAGTGGGGCGCTCCGGCAGGCCCGGCCGCTCGGGACACCGCCCCGGGCCCGGACGTGGGCGCCTGACCCGGCGCGGGCCGGTCTGCCGGGGTGGTCCCCGGGCCCGACGCCGCCTCGCCCGCAGGCCCAGCCGCTCGGGTAGCCCCGCCCGCGGGCCCGGGTGCTCCGGCAGGCCCCGCCGCGGGCCAGCCCGCCCGGGCGGCCCCCCGACCTGGCGCGGACCGGCTCGCGCCCCGACCCGGCGCGGACCGGCCCGCCGTGGCGCCCCCCGTGGTGGCCCCCGTCGGGCCCCCCGGTGTCGCCCCCGTCGCGGCCCCCCGGGCGCCCCCCGTCGCCGCCCCCACCGCGAGTCCGGCCGCGCCCACCAGCAGGTACGTCGCCCACGCCGCGCCCGCCGCGACCAGTGCGTAGGAGCGGCCCTCCTGCGCGTAGTGGGTGACCACGGGTGTGGCCGCGTAGAGCAGTCCGGCCCACAGGCCCACTCGGGGGCGGGCCAGGCGGCAGCCGAGGGCGGCCACGAGGGCGGTGGCGGCCACGGCGGCCAGGACCGAGGGCAGCCGCATGGTCACCTCGGAGGGGTGCAGCGCCAGCAGCGGGTGCATCAGGAGGTAGTAGAGCCCGTGGACGGCGTCCACGGTGCCCAGTGCGTCGCGGATCTGAGGGAGGGTCCGCCGTGCCATCTGGTACGTCGCGGACTCATCGCGCCACATCGTGCCCCGGTCCAGGCCCCACAGCCCCAGCCCGAGCATGACGGCCATCGGGAGCACGATCGCCGTCGGCGCGGAGATCCCCTCGCGCTTCCGCACCCTTACCCTCGCCCTCGTTCTCACCCTCATCCACCCCGCATGACAACAAAAGGCATAAATACGACTATTCGCCTACAGTGTGCAGTCAGGACGACACATCCGCCGCGAAGGGCACGCGTCATGAACCGCCTCGGTATCGAAAACCCCCGCGGTCTCGTGGCCTTCGCCGCGCTGACCGGGTGTCTGGTGACCCTGGCGGCGGCGGCGCTCACCGGGGCCGAAGGCGTCTTCGCCGCGGCGGGGCTGGCGGGCTGCGGCTGTGAGCTGCTGCTGCATCGCAGCGAACCGGGGCTGATGGCCCGTCTGGGGCGGCTGCACATGGGCGCCACGTCCCGCTTCGAGATCCGCTGCGTCCTGCTGCTCCTGCTGCTCGGCCGACTCCATGTCACCGGCCCCATCGGGCTGGCGGCGGCCATGACGCTGGTGCTGTGTCTGCTGGCCGGGCAGGCCCTGCACGCCGCGCTCATCACGCTGATCCGGCGGCGCCGCGCCCTCGCGGTCGCGGCCCGCAACATCGATCTGCGCCGGCTGGACATCAGCGACCGGCCGCCCCGCAGGCTCACCGAATGGCCCGGTCAACGGATGCTGGTCTACGAGCTGTCGGCCCTGCTCGGGCTGACCGCGTCGCTGATGACCGGCGACGCCCGCTGGGTGGTGGCGGCGCTCACCCTGGCCGCCGGAGCCTGCCTGATCACGGTCGTGGCGCTCGTTCCGTACCTGGTCCGGGCCATCCGCCGGCTGCCCGGCGCCGCCCAGGTGCTGGCCGAGGTCGACGCCTGGCTGATCCATCGCCGCCCCCGTACGGTGCTGTACTTCTCCGGTCCGCGCGACCGCGCCGACCAGCTCACCCGATGGCTGGGGCCGGTGGCCGCGCTGCCCACCCCGTCCCTGGTCATCGTGCGCGAACGGGAGCTGCTGGAGGCCCTGGAGCCGACCCCGCTGCCGGTGCTGTGCGTGCCGAGCGCCGCGCATCTGTCGCAGTTGGATCTGGGCGGGGTGCGGGTCGCGCTCTACCCCGCCAACACCGGCCGGAACATCCACCTCCTGCGCATCCCCACCATGCAGCACGTCTTCCTGGCCCCCGGCGGCGACGGCGACGAGGCCACCGCCGTCGATCCGTACAGCAAGGTCTACGACCAGGTGTGGGTCGCGGGCGAGGCGGGGCGCAGGCGCCATGTCCAGGCCGCGGTCGGCGTCGAGGACGCCGACATCGTGGAGATCGGCCGCCCCCAGCTCGACGGACTGCGCGTGGACCGAACCGGCCACCCCGCCGCACCCCTGCCCACCGTGCTGTACGCGCCCACCCGGGACGGCGCGGCGGGCGAGCCGGGCACTGCGGGCGAGCCGGGCGCGGCAGGCGAGTCGATCGTACGAGCCCTGCTGGACAGCGAACGGCCCCTCCGGGTGCTCTACCGGCCGCATCCCCCCACCGGCCACCGCTCCCCCGAGGCCCGCGCCGCCCACCGCCGCATCGTCGCCCTGATCCACGCCGCGAACGAGCGGCGCACCGCGGACGCCCTCGGCGAGGCGCCCGAGGACGCCGAGGCGCAGCGCACCGAGGACGCCCGCCGCCGCGCCGAACTGACCAAGCGCATCGCCGCGCTGGACGCGCGGCTGCGCCGGGCGGACGCCGACGAGGCCATGCTGACGCGGGACCGTGCCGCACCCGATCCGGCCCTGCTCACCGAGGCCGAGGGGCTGCGCCGGCAGTGGCACCAGGCCCACTGGGCGGCCTCACCGCCCTGGCTCCACCAGGTGATCGAGGGGGACCTGCCCACCCTCCACTCCTGCTTCGACCAGGCCGATCTGCTGATCGGCGATCTCTCCGACATGGTCGGCGACTTCCTCGCCACCCTCAAGCCGTACGCGCTCACCGTTCCGACGGGGCTCGGCGAGGAGGAATTCCGGCGGCAGAACGTCGTGGCCCGGGCGGCCTATCTGCTCGGTCCCGGGGCATCAGCCATGCAGGACCTCCTGCGCCCGCTCTTCGACCCGTGCCTCGACGAGCTGCGCACCGCCCGCCACGAGGTGAAGGAGTTTCTGCTCGGCCCCACCACCCCACCCTCCATCCAGCGCTTCACCGACGCCGTCGACGCGCTCGCCGAGAAGGGCGAGACGGTCGTCCGGCTGCGTGACCTCCACACGGCCCCGACCCCCGGCGCCGGACGCTGGTCCGCCATCCGATAACAAGGCATCCCACAGGTCCGTCATCCGACAGCACCCCACATGTACCTCACCGCACGTGTACGTCACCGCACGTGTACCCCACCCCACATGTACGTCGCACCACATGTACGTCACCCGGTAGCAGCACATCCCACACCCGGACCTCACCCCAGGCCCTCACCATGAGCTTCCACCCCAGGCCCCGCCCCCAGGAGCCCCCCGCACACGCCTCCTGAGCCCCCCGCACCCCCTCCGGAGCCAGCATGCCGCGCAATCACCGCCCCGGTCCGCCTCCCCGTGTCAGCGTGATCGTCCCCGCCCGTGACGCCATGCCCGGGATCACCCGGGCCGTCACCTCCGCCATGGAGCAGACCCTCGGGCTCAGCCGACTCGACATCATCGCCGTCGACGACGGATCGGCCGACGGCACCGCGGAGGAGCTGGACCGGCTCGCCGCCAACTGCCCCTCGCTCCATGTCGTCCGCAACCCCCACCCCTGCCGCGGCGGCGCCGGCGGCCCCCGCAACACCGGACTGGCCCGCGCCCGCGGCGACTTCGTCTTCTTCCTGGACGCCGACGCCCGGCTGGCACCCGACGCGCTGCGCCGCATGGTCGCGATGGCCGACCAGAACGGCACCGACGTGGTCCTGGGCAAGATGGTCTCCCCCGACGGACGCGGCGTCCCCAAGGCGGTCTTCCGCCACAACCAACTGCGCACCGACGCCCACAGCTCCCACGCCTACGCCACCCTGGAGCCCTGCAAGCTCTTCCGCCGCTCCCTGATCGAACGGCTCCGGCTGCGCTTCCCCGCCCACCTCCACCACGGCGAGGGCAAGCCCTTCACCGCGGCCGCCTATCTCAACGCCTCCGGGATCTCCGTCGTCGCCGACTACGACTGCTACCACCTGGGCCCGGGCCGTACCGCCGCCGGTCTCGCCGACCGCGTCGACGCCATGCGGCCGCTGTTCGAGACCGCCGCCCGGCACACCCGGCCCGGCACCCCCCGCGACACCGTCATGCTCCACCACATCCGGCGGGAGCTGTGCCCGGCGTTGCGCGCCCTGCCGCGCGAGGACGAGACCGAGGCCCGCGAGCGGTTCCTGCCCGAACTGCGCCGATGGGCGCAGGCCCACTGCTCCGACACGCTCTTCCCCACCCTCACCGCCCCCGAGCGGCTGATGGTCCATCTGCTGCGCACCGGCCGCTTCGAGGATCTGCTGTCCGTCGTGCGCAACACCAAACGCGACGCCCGGTGCGGCCATCTCGTCGAGAAGGGCAGCGTCTACTGGCTCCATCCGTTCTTCCGCGACCCCGACGCCGAGATCCCCGACGCCTGCTTCGACGTCACCGACCGGCTGCCGGTCCGCCACCACCTCGCGGGCGCCGCCTGGCACGGCCGCAGCACCCTGCGGGTGCGCGGCCGGGCGGCCATCGACGGGCTGGAGACCGACCCCGAGGAGGACCGCGCCGAGCTGGTGCTGCGCCGCCGCGAGGCATGTGACGAGGTGCGGATCCCGGCGGTGGCCACGGCGGAGGACGACCCCGCGGAGTTCGCGGCCGATGTGAACATCGCCGCCGCCGACGGCGGCGCACCGCTGCGCCCCGGCGTCTGGGACGTCTTCCTCGACGTCCGCGCCCAGGGCATCAGCCGCACCGTACGGTTCGGCAACCGCCATGACGACACCCTCGACATCGGCACCGCGCGCCGGGTGGTGGCCGCCGGGCCCGGGCTGCGCGCCCGGGTCACGCCGTACTTCACCAGCCCGTACCGCAATCTCTCCCTCGACATCGGCCCGGCCCCGCGCGGCGCGCCCTGCGAGGTGACCGAGGCCGTATGGCATCCGTCGGACAAGGGCACCCTGGTCGTCGCCGGACGGCTGCTGCCGCCCGGCACCCCGGCGCGCGGGCGGCTGCTGCGGCTGCGCGCCGAGCACGCCGACGGACGGGTCTTCGACCATCCGGTGCGGTTCGCCGCGGGGCATCCGGCGGGCGCCTTCACCGCCCGGCTGCCGGTGCGGGACCTGGGCCGCGGCCGGTGGACGGTGACGCTTGCCGTCATCGGCCCGGGCGACCAGGCCCCGGGGCACCCCGCGCCCGCCGCGCCCGTGCCGCCGCCCGCCCGGCTGCCCGGCGCCCGCTGGGTGCGCCGCGGCCGTCCGTACTACGCCAAGCCGCTGATGGGGCGCGGCGAGGTGACGCTGGAGCTGCGGGTGGCGCCGGTCCGGCTGCTCGCCGCCGTACGCAACCGGCTGCGGCGGTGACGCACCATGAACTCCCGGCTGCGGTGGTGACGAACCATGACGACGCTCACCCCCGCAGCCGCCGCCGCACCCCCGTGGCGACCTTGATCGGAGCCACCTCCAGGCCGAGGGCCCGGGCCGGGCCCAGAGCCACCGGCTTGGCGTAGTACGGACGGCAGCCGAAGCGCAGCCAGCGAGTCGCGTCCAGCCGGTCGAAGTACGGCACGACCGCGGAGCGGCGCGGCGCGTCCTCCCCGGGGCCGTCCATGATCAGCGTCAGCGTCCAGCGGCCCGTGCCCAGCCTGCCGACCGGCAGCCGCGCGGTGAAGACGGACGTGGACCCGCCGGGCTCACAGCGCACCGGTACCTCGTGCACCGTGCCCGTACCCCCCTCGGCGCGCAGCAGCAGCGTCGCGCCGTCCCGCGCGGCCTCCTCGGTCAGCCGTCCGCCGACCAGCAGGGTGCTCCGGGTGCGCCAGAGGGTCCGGAGCACCTGGCAGGGCGGGTCGAGGGGATGGGCGATCTCGCCGACGTCGAGCGAGAGATTGCCGTACGGGGTGTAGTACGGCACCACCACCTCCGTCCCCTGGGACGAGGTGACGCGGCGCCGGGAGGGATGGGTGACCTCACCGCCCTCGCGGCGGTTGCCGAACCGCACGGTACGGCTGACGCCCTGGGCGCGGACGTCCAGGTAGATGTTCCACAGGCCCCGTTCCAGCGGGGCCCCGCCGTCGGCGGTGGCCGGGTCGATCTCGGCGGTGAAGCCCGCCATCTCGTACCGCCTCCCCTCCCCGGGCAGCGGGTTGGCGGACAGGCACGGCGTGGTGGGCACCCGCACCTCGGGGCGGTCGGCCCGGTACTTGCGCAGCACGATCTCGGTGGCCGGGTCCAGGGCGTCGACGTCCTCGATATAGGCGTGGCCGGCCAGCCGCAGCGCCCCGCCGTGCCAGCTCGCCGCCTCCAGGTGGTGCTGGACCGGCAGCCGGTCGGTGACGTCGAAGCAGACGTCGGGGACGGCGGCGGCATGGTCCCGGAAGAACGGATGGAGCCAGTAGACCCGGCCCTTGTCGACGAGATGGCCGCGCCGCCCGTCCCGCCCCGCGTTCCGGGCCACGGTCAGCACCTCGTCGAAGCGGTCGGCGCGCAGCAGCTGGATCAGCAGCCGGTCGGGGGCGTCGAGCCGCTGGAAGAGGGCGTCGCTCACCCACGTCCTCGCCCAGTGCCGGAACTCCGGGAGGAACCGCTCCCGCGCGTCCTGTTCGCTCTCGCGGGGCAGCAGGGCGCGCAGCGGACCGCACAGCTCCCACTCCACATGGCGGCGCATGATCTGGTCCCGGCGCGGGCCCGGTTCCAGATAGCGGGCCACGGTCTCGAAGCACAGCCGGGTGCCGTCCATGCGGTGGGCGAGATCGGCGGCGGTGAGGGTGAGGTTGTTGCGGTTCTCGCGGTAGCGGACGTAGTAGCAGTCGTAGTCGGCCACCACCGAGATGCCGGAGGCGTTGAGGTAGGCGGCGGCGGTGAACGGCTTGTCCTCGCAGTTGCGGTAGGGCGGGAAGCGCAGGTGCAGCCGCTCGATGAGGGAGCGGCGGAACAGCTTCCACGGGCCCAGGGTCAGATAGGCGTGGGAGGAGAAGACGTCGGTACGGGGCTGATTGTGCTGGAAGACGGCCCGGGGCACGGCCCGCCCCCCCACGGAGGCGATCTTGCCCAGCACGATGTCGGTGCCGTGGGCGTCGGCCATGGCGACCATGCGGCGCAGCGCGTCCGGCCCCAGATAGTCGTCGGAGTCGAGGAAGAAGACGAAGTCGCCCCGGGCGTGGTCCAGTCCGGTGTTGCGGGGTATGCCCGCACAGCCGGAGTTCTCCTGGTGGATGACGCGCAGCGCGGAGCAGATGCGGGCCAGCCGCTCCAGCTCCTCGCCGGTGCCGTCGGTCGAACCGTCGTCCACCGCGATGATCTCGACCCGGTCCGGGCCCAGGGTCTGGTCCATCGCGGAGGTGACGGCGCGGGTCAGCTCCGGCAGGGCGTTGTAGGCGGGGATGATCACACTGACACGAGGTCGGGATACAGCGGGCATGACGGCCTCCTGACTCCGGGCTCTCGACGGGTCGGGGGACGGGGTCGGGGTCGGGGTCGGGGGACGGGGTCGGGGTCGGGGGTCTGGGGCGGGGTCGGGGTCGGGGGTCGTGGGGGCGGGGGACGGGGTCACGTCGGCGGTGAGGACGCCGCCGCGCGGCCCCGCCGGGGCGCTGTCGCCGCCGGCCGGCAGGGGCCGCGTCCGCGGCGCGGGCGCGATGGGGAGTGCCGTGTCGTCCTGGCCCAGCATCAGGGTCCGTACGACCCGTTCGGCCGCGTGGCCGTCGTCGAACCGGCAGAAGCGGGCCCGGAAGGCGGTGCGCAGCGCGGTCGCGTCCGCATCGCACCAGCGGCCCTCGCGGAAGACCTCGGCCAGTTCCCGTTCGGTGCGGGCGACGGCTCCCGGGGTCTCGCCGGGGGATTCCGAGAGGAGGTCGAAGTAGACCCCGCGGGAGGACCGGTAGATGTCCCAGTCGTCGGCGTAGATCACGATGGGGCGGTCCAGCAGGGCGTAGTCGAACATCATCGACGAGTAGTCGGTGATCAGCGCGTCGGCCGCCAGGCACAACTGCTCGGCCGACGGGTGGTCGGAGACGTCGATCACCAGCCCGGCCTCCTGGAGCCGGGACAGTTGGTGCTGCGGCCGGTAGGAGTAGTGGGCCCGCACCAGCAGCGTGGTCTGCGGGCCGAGTTCGCGGCTGAGCCGCTCCAGGTCCAGCCGGGGGGTGAACCCCTTCTGGTAGTCGCGGAGGGTGGGCGCGTAGAGGAGGGCGGTGTTCCCGGCCGGGATGCCCAGCTCCCCGCGGATCCGCCGGATGTCGTCCTCGGACGCGGCGAAGAAGACGTCGTTGCGCGGATATCCGTATTCCAGCAGCCGGTACGCGGCGGGGTAGACCCGCTCCCAGATCTGGCTGGAGTGCGGATTGGAGGAGAGGGCGACGTCCCAGCGGTCGATGCGCTTGAGCAGATTGCCGAAACTCATGCCCCCCGCGGCGGCCGGATAGCGCTGCTGATCCAGCCCCATGCATTTGAGCGGGGTGCCGTGGAAGGTCTGCAGATGCACCGTGCCCGGCCGTTTCACCACCTCGTTGGGGAAGTTGACGTTGTTGATGAGGTATTTCGCACGGGCCACGGCGCGGTAGAAGTCGCGGGTGCCGGTGACGACGTAGTCGACGCCTTCCGGGAGGGACTCGATCTCCGACTGCTTGACCGCCCACACCCCGTGGATCTCCGGTGCCAGCTCCCGCGCCTTGTAGTAGATCGCCCCCGGATTGCACAGCACCCCACGGCCCCAGTACGCGGAGTAGACGGCCAACTGGGGGTCCACCGGCCGCTGCCGGTGCAGCCGGTACAGGCCCCGCTTGGCGCGTGCGGCCAGCGGCGGCCGGACGGTCCGGCGCAGCTTGCGGGCCCCGGCCGCCGCCCGTACCGCCAGCTCCCGCTCCCGGTAGCGGAGGAAGGAGCCGGACGCCAGCGCCTCGAAGCGCCACCGGCCCTCGACCGGCGGGGTGAACCCGGCGGGCAGCCGGCGGCGGTACCACGCGGCGGCCCGTCCGAAGAAGCGCGGCCGGTCCGCCGTCGCCACCCGGGACGTCCGGTCCAGGCAGAACAGGAAATGCGAGACGGCCCGTTCGAAGAGCAGCGGGCGCAAAGGGTCCAGATTCGGGTGGTCGTCGAGGAAGTCGAAGAGCCGGGCGTACTGCTGGAAGATGACGAAGTGCTTCTCCCCGGGGCTTCCCGTACTGGCCCCGACCCGCCGCTGCCGGTATTCCAGGCCCACCAGATCGACACAGGCTATTCGCCGCGCGGTGAGCATCGTCTTGTACGAGAGCAGGGCGTCCTCGTAAATGCCCTCGCTGAACGCGAAGCCATGGCGGGTGTAGAAATCCCGGTGGTAGACGCGATTGGAGGACATCGCGAACAGCCGCAGGAATTCCGGGCGTTCGACCACGGAGAAGACATCGGTGCCCGCCGAGGCCAGCAGATCCCCGAACAGGCTGGGGGCCCGGCGCTCCGACCAGTAGGTGCGCACATGGTTGAAGTAGAGGATCTCCGGGTCATGGGTGAGGGCGAGCCGGTCGGCGAGGCCCTGGAGGGTGCCCGGGGCGAGGGTGTCGTCCCCGTCCAGGAAGAGCAGATAGTCCCCGCGGGCCCGCTCGACACCGGCGTTACGGGCCCGGCCCGGCCCGGAGTTGACCCGCTGGTGCACGGGCACGACCCGGCTGTCGCACGCCGCGTACGCGTCGATGATCGCGCCGCAGTGGTCCGGTGAGCAGTCGTCGACGGCGACCACCTCCACGTCCTGACACGACTGCGTCAGCACGGAATCCAGGCAGGCGCTCAGATAGCCCTGGACGCGATAGGCGGCGATGACGATGGTGAAGCGGGGCATAAGGCTCCTCGGGACGCGACGGCGGATCGAGGTGCGAAGCACTCACTGACCACCCACGCTAGGTGGGTTCGTCCCGGTATGCCCGCTCGGTCGTTGGACGAGCGCCCAAGCGGGTGACAAACGCCCCCGGCGGACATGAAGTCCGCCAGGGGCGCCGGTCATGCTTTTTTGAGGGCTCGGTTCGCCTCGACCGCGTCAGCTATGCGTGCGCAGCAGCGTCCGCATCGTCCGCATCGCGACCGACAGATTGGCCAGGTCGAAGGTCTCCGACGACTGGATCTCATCGAGCGTGGTGCGCGCACGCTGCAGGATCGCGGCGTTCTTCTCCTCCCACGCCTTGAAGCGCTGCTCGGGCGTGGAGCCGCCGTTGCCCACCGACAGCACATCGGAGGTCAGGGCGGCCTGGGCCGCGTACAGGTCCTCGCGGATGGAGACCCGGGCCATGGACTGCCACCGGTCGGCGCGCGGCAGCTCGATGATCCGGTCCATGAGCTGGCTGATCCGCAGCCGGTCGGCCAGGTCGTAGTAGACCTCGGCGACCGCCAGCGGCTCCTTGCCGGTGCGGTCCGCGATGGCGACGATGTCCAGCGTCGGGAAGGCCGAGGAGAAGCCCGCCACCCGGGTGGCCAGGTCCTCCGGGACGCCCGCCGCGGTGATCTCGTCGTAGATCCGCTGGTACCACTCGATGTCGGAGCCGCGCAGCAGCTTGGGCATCTGCGCCCGGACCGCGGCGACCCGCTCGCCGAAGAAGTCGATGGTCTCGGCGAGCTCCAGCGGCTGCGGCCGGTTGTTGAGCAGCCAGCGGGTGCCGCGCTCGACCAGCCGCCGCGAGTGCAGCCGCATCCTGGTCTGGATGTCGGCGTCGACGACCGTGTCCAGCGCCTCGACCTCGTCCCACACCTGGTTCAGCTCGAAGATCACGCGGGCCGCGGTCTGGGCGCGCACGACCTCCTCGGTGGAGGCCCCGCTCTCCTCCCGCATCCGGTGCAGGAAGGTCGTCCCGCCCGTGTTGAGCGTGTCGTTGACCAGCACCGTGGTGATGATCTCGCGGCGCAGGGCATGGCCGTCGATGTACTCGGGGAACCGCTCCCGCAGCGCCTGCGGGAAGTAGGCGTGCAGCAGCCGCTGCAGATACGGATCGTCGGGCAGCCCGGTGGTGATCAGCTCGTCGGCCACCGTGATCTTGACGTAGGCGAGCAGCACGGCCAGCTCGGGCTGGCTCAGACCGCGCCCGGCCGAGAGCCGCTCGCGGATCTGGCGGTCGGTGGGCAGGAACTCCAGCGCCCGGTCCAGCCGTCCCTCCCGGCCCAGGCGGCGCATCAGCCGCTGGTGGGCGTGGAGCAGGCTGGGGGCCTGGACGACGGAGTTGGCCAGGGCCACGTTCTGCGCGTAGTTGTTGCGCAGCACCAGCGCGCCGACCTCGTCGGTCATCTCGGCGAGCAGCTTGTTGCGCTGCTTGAGGGTGAGGTCGCCCTCGGTGACCAGGGCGTTGAGCAGGATCTTGATGTTCACCTCGTGGTCGGAGGTGTCCACACCGGCGCTGTTGTCGATCGCGTCGGTGTTGATCCGGCCGCCGTTGGCGGCGAACTCGATCCGGCCGAGCTGGGTCAGGCCCAGGTTGCCGCCCTCGCCGACGACCTTGACCCGCAGATCCTGGCCGTCCACCCGGATGGCGTCATTGGCCTTGTCGCCGACATCGCCGTGGGATTCGGTGGACGCCTTGACGTAGGTGCCGATGCCGCCGTTCCACAGCAGGTCGACCGGGGCCTTGAGGATCGTCCTCATCAGATCGGCCGGGGTCATCTTGGCGACCCGCTTCTCGATGCCGAGCGCGGCCCGCACCTGCGGGGTGATCGGGATGGCCTTGGCCGTACGGGGGTGGATGCCGCCGCCCGCCGACAGCAGCTCGGTGTCGTAGTCCTCCCACGAGGAGCGCGGCAGCTCGAACAGGCGGCGGCGCTCGGCGTAGGAGGTGGCCGCGTCCGGGTTGGGGTCCAGGAAGATGTGCCGGTGGTCGAACGCGGCGATCAGCCGGATGTTCTCGCTCAGCAGCATCCCGTTGCCGAACACGTCACCCGACATGTCGCCGACGCCCACGACCGTGAAGTCCTGGGTCTGGGTGTCATGGCCCAGCTCGCGGAAGTGGCGCTTGACCGACTCCCAGGCGCCGCGGGCGGTGATGCCCATGCCCTTGTGGTCGTATCCGGCGGAGCCGCCGGAGGCGAAGGCGTCCCCGAGCCAGAAGCCGTACGACTGGGCCACGTCGTTGGCGATGTCGGAGAAGGTCGCGGTGCCCTTGTCGGCGGCGACGACGAGATAAGTGTCGTCCCCGTCGTGGCGGACCACGTCCTTGGGCGGCTCGACCTGGCCCGCGACCAGGTTGTCGGTGATGTCGAGCAGACCGGAGATGAAGGTCTTGTAGCAGGCGATGCCCTCGGCCATCCAGGCGTCGCGGTCGACGGACGGATCCGGCAGCCGCTTGCCGACGAAGCCGCCCTTGGCGCCCACCGGCACGATGACGGTGTTCTTCACCATCTGCGCCTTGACCAGGCCGAGGATCTCGGTACGGAAGTCCTCACGCCGGTCGGACCAGCGCAGGCCACCGCGCGCGACCTTGCCGAACCGCAGATGCACACCCTCGACCCGCGGCGAATACACCCAGATCTCATACGCCGGGCGGGGCGCGGGCAGATCGGGCACGGCCTGCGGGTCCAGCTTGATCGACAGATAGTCGTGCGGCCGACCGTCCCCGTTGCTCTGGAAGTGATTGGTCCGCAGAGTGGCCTTGATCAGGGTGAGGAACGAGCGCAGGATGCGGTCCTCGTCCAGCGAGGCCACCTGGTCCAGCGCCGCGTCCAGCTCCTCCAGCAGGGCGTCGGTCAGCTCCAAGCCCGCCCGCTGCCGCTCCGGCGACATCCGCGCCTCGAAGAGGGAGACCAGCAGCCGGGTGGTGTGCACATTGTTGCGGAGGGTGTCCTCCATGTACGACTGGCTGAAGGTGGAGCCGGCCTGCCGCAGATACTTGGCGTAGGCCCGCAGCACCATCGCCTGCCGCCAGTCCAGCCCCGCGCCCAGCACGAGCTGGTTGAAGTTGTCGCTCTCGGCCTGGCCGGTCCACACCGCGGCGAACGCGTTCTGGAAGCGCTCACGGGCGTCGTCGGCCAGCGCCTCGCCCTCGCGCAGGGGCAGCCGCAGCCCGAAGTCGTAGACCCAGGCGGTGGTCTTGTCCGAGCAGCGCAGCTCGTACGGGCGCTCGTCGACCACCTCGACGCCGAGGGTGTTGAGCACCGGGAGCACCGCGGACAGCGAGATCTGGGCCCCGGCCCGGTAGATCTTGAAGCGGCGCTCGGCATGGGCCGCGCCCACCGGCTCGTAGAGGCTGAGCCCGAATTCCTTGCCCCGCTCTTTCAGCCGCTCCAGGTGCTGGAGGTCGGCCACGGCGCCGCGCGGGGTGTGGTCCGCCTTGTACCCCTCGGGGAAGGCGTGCTGATAGCGGCGCAGCAGCTCGGCCGCGCGCTCCTCGCCGGCCTCGGAGACCAGCGCCTCGGCGAAGCCGTCGGCCCAGGAGCGGGCGGCCTCGATCAGCCGGCTCTCGATCCGCTCCACATCGGCGTCGGTGAGGTCGGGCAGCTCGGTGCCGGGCTGGAGGCGGACCACGAAGTGCAGCCGCGAGAGCACCGATTCGGTGTGCAGGGCGGTGAAGTCGACCGGCGGGCGGCCGCTCAGCTCCTCCAGCAGGATGTCGGTCAGCCGCAGCCGCACATCGGTGGTGAAACGATCACGCGGCAGATAGACCAGCGCGGAGTAGTAGCGCCCGTACTCGTCCTGGCGGAGGAACAGCCGCAGCCGGCGGCGCTCCTGGAGGTAGAGCACGCTGGTGACGATCGAGCGGAGCTGGTCGACCGGGGTCTGGAACAGCTCATCGCGCGGGTACGTCTCCAGGATCTGCAGTAGATCCCGGCCGTCGTGGCTGTTGGGCGCGAAGCCCGCGCCCGCGAGCACCTCGACGACCTTGCGGCGGATGACCGGGACCCGGCGCACCGACTCGGTGTACGCGGCGGAGGAGAACAGCCCCAGGAAGCGGCGCTCGCCGATCACATTGCCCTCGGCGTCGAACTTCTTCACGCCGATGTAGTCAAGGTACGAGGGGCGGTGGACGGTGGCGCGGCTGTTGGCCTTGGTCAGCACCAGCAGCTTGCGCTCGCGCGCCTTGGCGCGGGCGTCGGCCGGAAGCCGGTTGAAGGACGGCGACCCCGGGCCCCCGGGGCCCACGGGGGTGCTCTCGTCGGAGTCCTTGTGCTGCGGATCGGAGCGGAGGATGCCCAGGCCCGTGCCGGGCACCGCGGTCAGCACGTCCTCCTCGCCACCGGCCTCGGTGGGGACCTGCGTCAGCTCGTACTCGCGGAAGCCGATGAAGGTGAAGTGGTCGTCGGCGAGCCAGCGCAGCAGCTCACGGGCCTCCTCGACCTCCTCCTCGCGGACCTCGGCGGCCTTGGGCTCATCCGGCAGGCCCTCGGCGAGGCGCAGCGCGAACTCGCGCATCTTCTCCCAGTCCTCGACCGCCTCGCGGACATCGGACAGGACGCGCAGGAGATCGGCGGTGATCTGCTTCAGATCGCCGCGGTCGGTCTCGCGGTCGGTCTCGACATGGATCCAGGACTCCACGACCGCGTCATGCGGGAGCTTCTTCCTGGCCGGGCCGTCCGGGGAGACATCGAGCAGCTCGATCAGCTTGCCGGTGATGTCACGGCGCACGATCACCTGCGGGTGGATCACGACATGGATGCCGCGCCCCTGGCGGGTGAGCTCATTGGTGACCGAGTCGACCAGGAACGGCATGTCGTCGGTGACCACCTCGACCACGGAGTGGCTGCAGGTCCAGCCGTGCTCCTCGACGGTCGGGGTGTGCACCCGGACGTTCGCCGTGCCCTGCGGACGCACCTCGGCGAGCCGGTAGTGGGAGAGCGCCGCCCCGAAGACGTCGACCGGGTCGCGGTCGGCGAGGTCCTCCGGAGGCGTGTGCAGGTAGTAGTGCTGGAGGTATGCGGTCAGGGTCTCCGGTCCTGGGCCCTGAACCGGTTTTCCCCCGGCAGGGCTGTTCTCAGCGACCCGGGCGGCCCGTTCGAGCAACTCGGCCTTGGCTTCGTCCAGCTTGGTCTGCATGTCCTCTGGCTCCTGTCGCGCGCCGTTGCGTGACATCGATGGCGGTGGCATGACGCCGCGACGCGAAAAATCCGGTCGTTGACGACGGTATGCCGGATCGGGGAATGGCCGGGGTGTACTGGGCCGTAAGTGACCAAGAACCCACGCGCCACGGGTCAGCGGCGGCTCGGGCCCGGGGCCGGTGGGGCTCCGGGCGCGGAGCGAGGGCCTCGTTGCCCTCACGGACTATCGCGCTGATCACGCAGTAAGGCTATCGCTCCACCCCAGGGGGTCGTCATGAGCCGTTCGTGTACAAAACCGAGCCCTGAAGTTTGACGAAATGGACAGCGACCACGGGCCCGCGCGAACCGATGATGTGCCGCCCATGTTCTCTGGCGGCCTCCGGCGCCCTCCTGTGCCCTGCCGTGCCCTCTTGGCAACGCGCCGTCGCGGATGCACCGTGATCGGGACGGTGGTAGACGGTGATAATCGTGGACGCGAAGGTGGAGGTGGGCGGCATGGGTGGCACGGATGGCATGACTGCGAAGATCCTTCTGGTGACCGGCGACGCGGCCGAATCGCTGGAGGTGCTCTACCCCTACCAGCGGCTGCGCGAGGAGGGGTACGAGGTCCATATCGCGGCCCCGACCCGCAAGACGCTGCGCCTCGTGGTCCATGACTTCGAGGAGGGCTTCGACACCTACACCGAGAAGCCGGGCTACACACTCCCCGCCGACCTCGCATTCTCCGAGGTCGACCCAGGTCAGTACGGAGCCCTCGTGATCCCGGGCGGCCGGGCCCCGGAGTATCTGCGCAACGACCCCGAGCTGCGCAAGATCTGCAAGGCGTTCTTCGACGCGGACAAGCCGGTGGCGCAGATCTGCCACGGCCCCCTGCTGACGGCGGCCGTGGGCGGCCTGAGCGGGCGGCGGGTCACCGCGTATCCGGCACTGGAGCCGGACATGCAGGCGGCGGGTGCGGAGTACCAGGACGCGGAGGTCGTGGTCGACGGCTCGCTGGTCTCCTCACGGGCCTGGCCGGACCATCCGGCGTGGATGCGGGAGTTCCTGGCGGTGCTGCGGACGAAGGCGCCGGTGGTGTGAGGGGGTGGTGGGGGCGTGGCCACGCGGGGGGCGTATGGAGGCAAGAGGGGGCGCGCAAGGTGGTGAAGAGCCCGAGACGGACGCCGAGCAAGCCCAGGACGGGCCCCGAGAAGCCCAGGACGGGCCCCGAGGAGCCCAGGACGGGCCCCGAGGAGCCCAGGACGGGCCCCGAGGAGCCCAGGACGGGCCCCGAGGAGCCCAGGACGGGTCCCGAGGAGCCCAGGACGGGCCGCTCCGGCCTACTCGGCCTCCTACTCGTCGGCCATGCGCTCGGCCTCCCGTACGGCATCCTCGAGCGTGTCCACGACCGGCACCCCGGCCGCCTCCAGACTGGCCCGGCTGTGCGAACCGCCCGTGTAGAGCACGGCCCGCGCCCCCACATGGCGTGCCGCCAACGCGTCGTCCGCGGCGTCCCCGATCACCACCATCCGCTGCGGGGGCACCCCTTCGAGCTCGGTGATATGGCGCATCATCTGCTCGGCCTTGCCGGTGTTGCTCTCACCGACGCGGCCGTCCACCCGGATGAAATGGCGCTCGATGCCATGCGTCCGCACCAGCGGGACCAGATGCTCATGCGGGGCCAGTGAGCACAGCGACTGGGTGAGCCCCGCCTCCTGCCACTCGACGAGCAGTTGACGGGCGCCGATCGCCAGCCCGGCGCTCTCGGCCAGCGCCCAATAGTGCCGGTGGAACGCCTCGTCCATGACCGCCCACTCCTCGTCGGTGGGCAGCCGCCCCATCAGCCGCTCATAGAAGCGCGGGACGGGGACGCAGTACAGGTCGCGATAGCGCTCGAGGGTGATCGGCGGCAGGCCGACCTCCCCGAACGACGCGTTCGTCGCCGAGATCACGGCGTCGATGTCGTGGAGCAGCGTGCCGTTCCAGTCCCAGACGAGGTGCGTCACGTGGTTCTTCCCCATTCCACGACCGTACCTGCCGGGTCCGACAGCGGGCATCACTCGATGAGATTGGGGATCTCCTGGGTGGCGTACCAGAGCAGCTCATGATCCTCGGCGCCGTCCACGGTGAACTGCGCGTCGTCGTCACCGAGGTCCGCCGCGCCCAGCGCGTCGGCGGCCGCGGCGATGTCCTGCTCGGCGTCATCCGCGTCCAGATGCACCGCGGCTGCCTTCGCCAGCGGTACGGCGGTCCTGATCCGCACCTCGCCCAGCGCGGACTGGTCCAGCCCCCGGTCCGGATCGGCGACCGCCTGCCCGTCGGGCACGTCCACGGCCACCACGACCCGACGGCGGGGCGCGCGGGGGTCGACGGCGAGCAGCCGCAGCGACGCCTGAGCGGCCCGGCTCAGCGCCGCGTACTCCAGCTCCTCGATGTCGTCGGACACGTACCACTCGCGGAGCGCGGGGGTGACCGCGTAGGCCGTCAACGGCGTCGGCCCCAGTTGGCCCTCCTTGTGCGCCTCGGCGAGAGCGGAGAGGGTCAGGGGGACGTAGACGCGCATGTCTGCCGCTTTCATCGGGATTCCTCCGTGGGAACCCCGGCCTTCAGGCCGGGGAGGAAACGGACTCCTGCGGAGCAGGGCAAGGAGCGGGGTTTCGCCGGCAGGGCGAAAGACCGCGCTCTGATCCGCAGGTTTGATATTCACACACTGCCAGTTAGTTTGTGAGCGTGACCACGACGTGCGTGAAGCGGGCGTTCAAGTACCGCTTCCACCCGACCGACGTGCAGGCAGCCGAGCTGTCGCGCACGTTCGGATGCGTACGCAAGGTCTACAACCTCGCGCTCGCCGCCCGCACTGAGGCATGGGCCAGGCAGGAGCGGGTGAACTACAACGCCACCTCGGCGATGCTGACCGCGTGGAAGAAGACCGGGGAACTGGCCTACCTGAACGAGGTGTCCTCGGTTCCGTTGCAGCAGACGCTGCGACACCTGCAGGGCGCGTTCACGAACTTCTTCGCCAAACGGGCCAAGTATCCGCGGTTCAAGTCCCGCAAGACGTCGCGGAAGTCCGCCGAGTACACCACCAGTGGGTTCCGCTTCCGCGACGGGAAGCTGACACTGGCGAAGATGGACCAGCCGCTTCACATCGTGTGGTCCCGTCCCCTGCCCGAGGGGGCGAGGCCGTCCACGGTGACCGTGTCCCAGGATGCGGCGGGCCGCTGGTTCGTGTCCTTGCTGTGTGACGACCCCGGTGTGCGGCCGCTCGCTCCCACAGGTGCGGTGGTCGGGATCGATGTCGGCCTGGACCATCTGCTGACCCTCTCCACCGGAGAGAAGATCACCAACCCGAGACACGAACGGGCCGACCGTGCCCGGTTGGCCAAGGCCCAGCGGGAGCTTTCCCGTAAGGCCAGGGGTGAGGGCGCCAACCGGGCCAAGGCCCGCCGCAAGGCGGCCCGAATCCACGCCCGGATCGCTGACCGGCGCCGTGACCTGCTGCACAAGCTGACCACCCGACTCGTGCGTGAAAACCAAACGCTCGTGGTCGAGGACCTGACCGTGCGCAACATGGTCAGGAACCACACGCTCGCCCGAGCCATCTCGGACGCGAGCTGGAGCGAGTTCCGTTCCCTGCTGGAGTACAAGGCAGCCTGGTACGGGCGGGATGTGGTGGTCGTGGACCGCTTCTTCCCCTCGACCCGGCTGTGTTCGAACTGCGGCACCCTCGCCCAGAGGATGCCGTTGAACGTCCGCATCTGGACGTGCGAGGGCTGCGGCGCGACCCATGACCGGGACGTGAACGCGGCACGCAACCTTCTGGCCGCCGGGCTGGCGGTGACAGTCTGTGGAGCCGGTGTAAGACCTCAACGGAGCACTCCGGGCGGGCAGTCGGCTGTGAAGCAGAAAACCCCACGGCGCGAGCCGTAGGAATCCCCCTCGTTCACGAGGAGGAGGAAGTCAACAGAGACCAATAGGCCCCCCCAACCCCCAAGCATACGATCGCCCGTCCCCGGTCCCGAGCCTCCTTCACAGGCCCGGTGGTCCCCTTTCGGGGGACGGCGTGCGACGGCGCCGCACAAAGCCCGGAACAAGCCCGGCCCGACCCGGCGACCAGGGGCGATGAGGGCCCGTATGCCCCGAATAGGTGAACCGCGGCGTCGACTGCGACCAGTGGCCGCCGTCATTGCGGAGGCCGAAACCCCCCCGGTAGAAGACTCTTCGACGAAAGCTACTGCCCGGTATTCGGCCGGGCCGGAGAGAACGGGGCGAGAAGCATGCGCGAGGGCGTCCGGGCAACGGATCGGGCCACGGCGACCGGGGAGGGCGTACGACGACGCGGCGGCAGCGGACCGAGCCGAAGCGGCCCCCCAGGCCGCAAAGACCCCCGCCGTCCCCGCACCACCCCCACAACGTCGGCACCCCCCACCACGACAGCCACACCCCCCACCCCGACCACCACCAACGACACCCCCACACCGCACGACGCACCCACACCACCCACCCCGCACGCCACAACCGCCACAACCGCCACAACTGCGACCAGCGGCACCCCCGCATCGCACGACCTGGCCGCACGGCCCACCACCACACCCCCCACAACGCCCACGCCCCTCACCGTCACCCGTGCCGCCGCCGTATCGCGCACTGCGGCCGTATCGCCGCCCGCCACGACCCCGCCCCACACCCCCACCGCATCCCGCGCCGCGGCCGTATCGCGCAGTGCGGCAGCCGCAGCGGCGTGTCGGCAGCGGGACCGGTTGCCGCGCTACTGGTTCGCCAACCGGCTGGTACTCACCCTCAGCGGTCAGCGCCCCGTACACACCCTCCTCGGGCACGCCCTCCCGGCCGCCTACGACCGCCTGATCGAACTCGCCCCGCGCGCCCCGCTGCGCCCCGTCGCAGGACGTGCCACAGCGCCCGTCGTACGGCGCTGTGGCGAGTACCAGCCCCGGCACGGGGTCATCGAGGCATTCGCCCGGATCGCCTCCGGAGACCGGCTCAGCGCGCTCGCGTTCCGGCTGGAGCTCGGCGCCGACGCCCGCTGGCGCTGCGCCGCCATCGACCTCGGCCCACTCGCCCAGGCGGTATCCGACGGATCGTGACACCTGCGGCAGGCTGCTCCCCGCCCCGCCCCTCCCCGCCCCTCCCGCAGCATCGATGCGGCTGGGCCGCATGGCGGGGCTCCGTCCCAGACCCCGGTGCCCAGGGCGCCTTCCCGAAACCGGGGCTTCGCCCCAGGCCCCGTGGTCCAGGGGCGGCGAGCCAATCCAGCCCCTCCGCCGCTTGAGGAACGGCGCCCAGGGGCGGAGCCCCGACCCGGAGCCGGGACCAGGCCCCGGTTTCAGGGAGGAGCGGGGAGCCAACCCCAGCCCCTCCCGCGCTTGAGAAACGGCGCCCAGGGGCGAAGCCCCGACCCGGAGCCGGGACCAAGCCCTGGTTGCGGGAAGGTGCGGGGGGCTAATCCAGCCCCTCCGGCGCTTGAGGAGCGGGGTCTGGGGCGAAGCCCCGGCCGGGGTCCTGGGGCGGAGCCCCGGCGGGGGCCGGGGCCGGGCCCCGGTTGCGGGAAGGGGCGGGTAGGGGAAAGACCCGCCGGACACCCCATAGGCCACAACCACAACCACAACGCGAAGGGCCGGGGCGCCGCGCTCTCGCGCGGCACCCCGGCCCGTCAAACCAAAGCCCCGCCGGACTACTTCTTGCGGCGCCGCCCCTTCTGCGCCTTACGCCGCTCCGCCCGCGTCATCCCATCCGCCTCCGACCGAGGCGCCGGCGGCGTCTCACCGTTGGGGAAGTCGCCCTCGACGACGCCGCCCTCACCGTCCACCGTCGGGGCGGAGAAATGCAGCCGGTCCGGCCGCTGCGGGGCCTCCAGGCCCTTGGCGCGGATCTCGGGGCGGCCCGAGGAGCCCGCGGCCGGCGCGGCGGGCGCGCCCGCCGGCACCACGTCCTCCACATCCTTCGCGAGGGCGACCTTCTCCTCCGCCGCCTCGACCGGAACCTCCTCGACCTGCTGCTCGACCTGGACCTCCAGGTTGAACAGATAGCCGACGGACTCCTCCTTGATGCCCTCCATCATGGCCTGGAACATGTCGAAGCCCTCGCGCTGGTACTCGACCAGCGGGTCCTTCTGGGCCATCGCGCGCAGCCCGATGCCCTCCTGGAGGTAGTCCATCTCGTAGAGGTGCTCGCGCCACTTGCGGTCCAGGACGGAGAGCACGACCCGCCGCTCCAGCTCACGCATGATCTCGGAGCCGAGCTGCTCCTCACGCGCTTCGTACTGCTGGTGGATGTCGTCCCTGATGGACTCTTCGATGAACTCGGCGGTGATCCCGGCGCGGTCGCCGGCCGCCTCCTCCAGCTCCTCGATGGTCGCGCTGACCGGGTAGAGCTGCTTGAAGGCGCTCCACAGCCGGTCCATGTCCCATTCCTCGGCGAAGCCCTCGACCGTCTCCGCCCGCACATAGGCTTCGATGGTGTCGTCCATGAAGTGGCCGACCTGGTCCTGCAGGTTCTCGCCCTCCAGGACGCGGCGGCGCTCGCCGTAGATGACCTCACGCTGCCGGTTCAGGACCTCGTCGTACTTCAGGACGTTCTTACGGGTCTCGAAGTTCTGCTGCTCGACCTGCGACTGGGCGGAGGCGATGGCCCGCGTGACCATCTTGTTCTCGATCGGGACGTCGTCCGGGACGTTCGCCATCGCCATGACGCGCTCGACCATCTGCGCCTTGAACAGCCGCATCAGATCGTCGCCGAGCGAGAGGTAGAAGCGGGACTCGCCGGGGTCGCCCTGACGGCCGGAGCGGCCGCGGAGCTGGTTGTCGATCCGGCGCGACTCATGGCGCTCGGTGCCCAGCACATACAGCCCGCCGAGCTCCTTGACCTCTTCGAACTCGGCCTTGACCGCGGCCTCGGCCTTCTCCAGGGCGGCGGGCAGCGCGGCGGCCCACTCCTCGGAGTGCTCCACCGGGTCCAGACCGCGCTGGCGCAGCTCGGCCTCGGCGAGGTCGTCGGGGTTGCCACCGAGCTTGATGTCGGTACCGCGGCCCGCCATGTTGGTCGCCACGGTCACGGCGCCCTTACGGCCGGCCTGGGCGACGATCGTCGCCTCCCGGTCGTGCTGCTTGGCGTTGAGCACCTCATGCGGCACCCCGCGCTTGGCGAGCTGCTGGGAGAGGTACTCGGACTTCTCCACGGAGGTGGTGCCGACCAGGACCGGCTGGCCCTTGGTGTGCTTCTCGGCGATGTCGTCGACCACCGCGTCGAACTTCGCGACCTCGGTGCGGTAGATCAGGTCGGACTGGTCGATGCGGGAGAGGGGGCGGTGGGTCGGGATCGGGACCACGCCGAGCTTGTAGATCTGGTGGAACTCGGCGGCCTCGGTCATCGCCGTACCGGTCATGCCGGAGAGCTTGTCGTAGAGGCGGAAGAAGTTCTGCAGGGTGATCGTGGCGAGCGTCTGGTTCTCGTCCTTGATCTCCACCGCTTCCTTCGCCTCGATGGCCTGGTGCATGCCCTCGTTGTAGCGGCGGCCCGCGAGGATACGGCCGGTGTGCTCGTCGACGATCATGACTTCGCCGTCCATGACGACGTAGTCCTTGTCCTTCTTGAAGAGCTCCTTGGCCTTGATCGCGTTGTTGAGGTAGCCGACCAGCGGGGTGTTGACCGACTCGTAGAGGTTGTCGATCCCCAGCCAGTCCTCGACCTTGGTGACACCGGACTCGTGGATGCCGACGGTGCGCTTCTTCTCGTCGACCTCGTAGTCCCCGGTCTCCTCCACGCCCTTCTGCGGCTCGGCCGCCTGGCCCCTGCTGAGCCGGGTGACCAGCTTGGCGAAGTCGCCGTACCACTTGGTGGCCTGGTCGGCCGGGCCGGAGATGATCAGCGGCGTACGGGCCTCGTCCACCAGGATCGAGTCGACCTCGTCGACGATCGCGTAGTTGTGGCCGCGCTGCACCAGCTCGTCCTGCGACCACGCCATGTTGTCGCGCAGATAGTCGAAGCCGAATTCGTTGTTGGTGCCGTAGGTGATGTCGCACGCGTACTGCTCGCGGCGCTGCGCCGGGGTCATGTTGGCGAGGATGCAGCCGACCTCCAGGCCGAGGAACTGGTGCACCCGGCCCATCCACTCGGAGTCGCGCTCGGCCAGGTAGTCGTTGACCGTGATGAGGTGGACGCCCTTGCCCGACAGCGCGTTCAGATACGCCGGGAGGGTGCCGACCAGGGTCTTGCCCTCACCGGTCTTCATCTCGGCGACATACCCGAGGTGCAGCGCCGCGCCGCCCATGAGCTGGACGTCGTAGTGACGCTGGCCGAGCACCCGCTTGGCCGCCTCGCGCACCGTGGCGAACGCTTCGGGCATCAGGTCGTCGAGGCTCTCACCGTCGGCGTATCGCTGCTTGTACTCGTCGGTGAGGGCGCGCAGCTCGGCGTCGGAGAGGGACAGGAAGTCCTCTTCGATGGAATTGACCTGGTCCGCGATGCGGTGCAGTTTGCGCAGGATCTTTCCTTCGCCTGCACGCATGAGCTTGTTGAGGACGGACACGTAGGCTGGCTCCTTGCCGGTCGGGCCTGGCACGGTCGGGGTGCGCTGGCGCGGCATTGTCAAGGGGCGCAGGCCCCGCCGCAACGGCCATCGTAAGACAGACCCCGGCACGCCGGGAGGTCCGTCACCACGAGGACCGGATGTCACCTCACTGTGTGAACGCTCGAGAGGTCCCCCAGGTGCCCTCCAATTCGCCGAAACCGCTCGCGGTGAGTGACGACGGCGGCGCAGACTCGGGACGCATGGAGCCTGTCACCCTCACCACCGAGCGCCTGGTCCTGCGCCCCTTCCGGCCCATCGACACGGACGCGGTCTTCGCAGCTTGTCAGGACCCGGACATCCAGCGATGGACCACGGTGCCCTCCCCGTACGAGCGTGCGCACGCGGAGGACTTCACCGGCCGGATCTGCCCGGAGAGCTGGCGCGACGACGTGACCTACGACTTCGCGGTGGTCACCAAGAGTGACGGCACCCTCGTCGGCGCCATGGGCCTGGTGCGGCTGACCCATCTGCGCACCCCCGAGCACCAGGCCGAGCTGGGCTACTGGACGGTACGGGAGCACCGTCGGCGCGGCTATACGGACGAGGCGGCGCGGGCCGTGATCGAGTGGGCGTTCACCCGGCTCGGGGTGGAGCGCCTGGAATGGTGCAGCGAGGCCGGGAACGAGGGCTCGCGGGCGGTCGCCCTCGGAGTGGGCTTCCGGATGGAGGGGACGGACCGCGCCCGGATCGTCCACCAGGGGACCCGGCGGGACGCCTGGCGGGGCGCGCTGCTGCCCTCCGACTGGGGGCTGCCGTCTACGACGCCGTATCTGCCCGCCAGGGCCTCGGAGGCATCCAACGCACCGGAGGCTCCCGAGGCGTCCGGCCGGGCGTCCACGGCGCCGTCAGCGGTCTGAGAGAGGCCGTGAGGGGCCGTCGGCCCGGGGCGGCGGAGCAGGGGCGTCGGGCGGATGCGGACGGTGATCGGCGGCATGGGCGGCGTTGTCACCGGGTGCTACTACGGTGGCGCGCATGACGAACGCCGCCACCGGGTCCGCCGTGGACCGCACACCCGAGGCCACGCTCTCCGCCGACGAGGCGCGCCGGATCGCGCTGCGCGCCCAGGGGCTGCTGGGCGCCCCCGACCGGCGTGGCGGGGTGCGGGGCGTGCTGCGCCATCTGGGCGCGGTGCAGCTCGACACGATCTCGGTGCTGGCCCGCTCGCATGAGCTGATTCCGTACGCACGGCTGGGCGCGGTCGGCCGTAAGACCGTCGAGTCGGCCTATTGGAGCGGCACCCACGCCTTCGAGTACTGGTCGCATGCCGCCTGTGTGCTGCCGATCGAGGAATGGCCGCACTTCGCCTTCCGGCGCCGCGCCTACCGCCTGCGTCCGCACTGGCACCACGAGCTGCCGGACGGGGTGTACGAGACGGTGGTCAAGCAGTTGCGCGCGGAGGGCCCGCTGACCGCGACGGAGCTGGGCGGGGCCAAGAACGGCGGGCCGTGGTGGGACTGGTCGGCGGCGAAGATCGCGGTCGAGCGGGCGCTGATGTTCGGCGAGGTGGTGTGCGTCGAGCGGCGCGGCTGGAAGCGGGTGTACGACCTGGCGGAGCGCGCCGTGCCGGACGCACTGCTCCATGACGACCTGGACGACCGGGAGTGTCTGCGCCGGCTGGTCCGGCTGGCCGGGCAGTCCCTGGGCGTGGGCACCCGGGCGGACATCGCCGACTACCACCGGCTCAAGGGCGAGCAGGTGGCCGAGGTGATCGCGGACTCCGGGCTGGTGCCGGTGACGGTCGAGGGCTGGGACAAGCCGGCCTGGGCGGACCCCGAGGCGCTGGCCGCCCTGCCGCGCGGCCGGCACCGCACCACGCTGCTCTCGCCCTTCGACTCGCTCATATGGGACCGGGCGCGCACCGAGCGGATCTTCGGCTTCACCCATCGGCTGGAGGCGTATGTGCCCAGGCCCAAGCGGATCTACGGCTACTTCGCCATGCCGCTGCTGTCGGGCGGGCGGCTGCTGGGCCGGGTCGATCCGGCCCGGGAGGGGAAGACCCTGGTCGCCCGGCAGGTGTCCCTGGAGTCGCCGAAGGCCGTGGCCCCGATGGCGCAGGCGCTGCGGGAGGCGGCCGAATGGGTGGGCTGTGACTCCGTACGGGTCGAGCGCGTCGACCGCCCGGAGCTCGCCGCCCCGCTCGCGGCGGCCGTCGCCTGAACCGCCCCGGCGGACGCTCGGCCGGGGCTCCGGCTCATCCAGGGCTCCGGCTCACCCCAGCTTCCGGCTCATCCCTCACCTGATCTCGAGGATCTTCTCCCGCATCGCATAGACCACGGCCTCCATCCTGGAGTGCAGCTGCAATTTCTCCAGAATGTTGCGAACGTGGTTCTTCACGGTGTTCTCGCTGATGAACAGCTCCTTGGCGATATCCCGGTTGTTCATTCCGGTCGCCACCAGCTTGAGCACCTCCAGCTCCCGGTCGGTGAGCCGGGGCGCGGGCACCAGCCGCCGCTCATCGGTGCGCTGGATCATCGACTTGAACTCGGTCAGCAGCTTGGCCGCCATCGACGGGCTGATCTGCGACTGGCCGTCCGCCACCGCCCGGATGGCGGTCGAGACCTCGTCGGTCGAGATCTCCTTCAGCAGATAGCCCGTGGCACCCGCCTTGATCGCGTCGTAGAGATCGGCTTCCTCATCGCTGATCGTCAGCATGATGATCTTGGCGCTGGGTGCCACCTCCTTGATGGCGGTGCAGGCCTCGATCCCCCCGCGCTTGGGCATCCGCACATCCATCAGGACGATGTCCGGCAGCAGATCCGCCGCCTTGTCCACGGCCTCGGCCCCGTCCCCCGCCTCGCCGACGACCTGGATGTCCTCCTCCTGGGCCAGGACGATCTCCAATCCACGCCGGAAGAGCGCGTGGTCGTCCACGACGAGGACCCGAATCGGCTCCTTGCGCGGTTCGCCGCGCGGCTCGCCCCCGTCCGGACCGACGCCATGGTCTTCACCGGCGTCGGACACGGGCCCGAAGCTGTCCGCCATCGTTCCTCCCCCTGAAGGCCATGGCCCTTGCGGTCCGCACCCTGGGTGCACTCGGTCTGGCGTCAACCGGTGCATTCGATACACCGGTTGGCCGCCCGGCCATGATTTCATGCCCGGACGGCGGAATGTTCCTACCTTGGTCGCACGGCGGTGCCCCGGGGGGCGCACAGGCGCTCCGGGGCACCACTTACTTGTCAGGCTGGATTCGGCTGAATTTCTCGGTCAGCCGCCGAGTGCGCCACCGGCGCCGCCGGGTGCCTCTCCGACGAACGCCTCCGGCTGGAGATGAATCACCCCGTAGTCATAACCATGCCGCCGGTAGACGACGCTGGGCTGGTTGGTGTCGGAGTCGACGAACAAATAGAAGTCGTGCCCGACCAGCTCCATCTCGTAGAGAGCCTGGTCGAGGCTCATCGGAGCCGCGGCGTGGGTCTTCTCCCGTACCACCAGGGGGCCCTCGCCCTGGACTTCCAGGGGGCCCATCCGGGTGGTGGGGACGGTCTCCGTCGTGCGCTGGGGGGCGATGTCCCCATGCCCGTTGATACGGGCCGCGTTGGGCACGGTGACAGCCACGTCGCTGGCCGGAATGCGACCGTTTCCACGGCGCGTATGGCGCTTGTCGTGCTGCTTGCGCATCCGTGCTTCCAGCTTGCTGGCCGCCAGGTCCAGCGCCGCGTACGGATCGGCCGCGGCGGCCTCCGCCCGGATCACCGGGCCGCGCGAGCGGAGCGTGATCTCCACTCGGTCGGCGCGGTCGGACTGCCGCGGGTTGTGCTCCTTGGACACCTCGACGTCGAGGCTGATCACCTTGCCGTCGAGCTTCTGGATCTTATCCAGCTTCAGCTTCTCGGCCACGTGCTTCCGGAACCGCTCAGGCACCTCAGTTTTACGGCCCTTGACGACGATGTCCACGCAGAACTCCGTTCCCGGGTGGCTCCAGTCAGTATCGGAGCGTCATCCCTTGTGCACTTGGCTCCGGCGTCCTCCGGAGCCATCGGCTTGGCGCTTTCAGTCCTCCTTCCCACGGAGAGGATCTCAATCCCGTTTGTTCCAAGCCTCACCAGAATGCAGGCAAAACACGCCAAGCGGATGAGCGAGTCATAGCACTCGCCTTTCCTCACAACCGAACATAGCTCGACCGGTCAGAAGTCGGCACCCCCTACCGGCGCGTACCTCCGATCAGGTGCTTTGCCGCGGTTACCACCTGCAACGATGCGGCTTCGTATTCAGTTCCGGTTGGTACGCGTCAGGGGTGCGGCCGCCACCACGGCCGCGCCGATGACCAGCCCACCGGCCGCCGTCACCGCCCGCGCCGCCTCCGCGAGCGAGGCCCCCGTCGTCATCAGATCGTCCACTAGGACGACCGGGCCTGCCGCCAGCAGCCGGCCGCTGCCGGGGACCGCCCCCAGCGCCCCCGTCACATTCGCCCGCCGCTGCCGTGCGTCGAGCCCCGACTGGTCGCTCACCCGGCGCCGCTGGCGCAGCACCGCCGGGACCCGCGCCGGGCGCCCGCCACCGCGCAGCACGCCCGCCGCGGCGAGCGCGATCCGCCGGGCCGGGTCATGCCCCCGGGCGCCCACCGCACGCCGGGCCGATGGGACCGGCACCAGCAGCAGCGGACCCCCGCGGGGTCTCGCCCCGGATCCGTACCCGGGTCTTGCCCCGGCACGCGTTCCCGATCCAGTACCCGGTCTCGGCCCGGATACCCGGTCCAATCCCGCGCCCGACCCTCTTCGGGACCCCGCACCGGGCCCTGAGCCGGGCTCTGGGCCAGGCCCTGCGCCGGACCCCGGGCCGGGACAGGCCGCCCGCACCGCCCCCGCCAGCGCCTCGCCCAGGGGCCGCGCCAGCCGGAGCGCTCCGCGCTCCTTGTGTGCGAGCAGCACCGCCCGCGCCTCGTCCACGTAATCCACCGCCGCATGGACCACCGGCAGCCCCGGCGGCACCGGGCTCGGCTCCACCCGGCGCGCCCCGGACCCGCGCAGCGCTCCACGACAACGCTCACACAACGCACCGCCCGGCCGACCGCATCCGGCACAGTCGGCCGGCAGCGCCAGATCGGCGATCTCCTGCCACCAGCCCCGCATGAACACCACTGTCCCGGGGGCCAAGCCCACACGCCACCCCCTGTGGACAACCGCGCACATGTGGACAACCAGCCACCCCCGACCGGTGTCCTGGCCTAGAAGCTGCCGCTACGGCCCCGCCTAGCCGGGGTAGACCGGAGCCGAACCGTCCTGGTCCACGGTCTTCCAGTCGGTGTTCGGCAGCAGCCGCACGATGCCGTTCTCCCTGGTCTCGGCGATCAGCGGCCGGGTCTGGTCCTCCGAGGCGCCGATCGACTGCACACCGTTCGGACCCGGCACCTCAGGAATGTTCGCCGGGGAGCCGTCCGTCTCCACATACTGCAGTTGCTGCACCCCGTCCGACTCCCGGCCCGCGACCACCAGCCGGCTGTCGCCCGCCCAGGAGAAGGTGTCCACGTCCTCCAGCTTCGGCGCGACCGCCTGCAGCGCCCCCACCGACAGCTTCGGGGCGGCCTCGGTGCCCCGCCGCTCGATCCGGCCGAGCCGCAGCGTGGTGTGGCCGGACCGCTTGACCAGCATCGCGATCCTGGAACCGTCCGCGGAGACCCGCAGCGCCGTGATCCGGCCGCCGTCCAGCCGCGGCAGCGCCACCTCGTCCGCCGCTCCGGTGCCGCCCCGCAGCCGCAGCAGCCTCGGCCGCTGCGGATTGCGGTCGGCCACCCACAGACCGCCCAGCCCATCCCAGCTCGGCGCCGTCAGACCGTGCTCCACGCTGCCGCCCTGGCTGCGCAGCCGCACCTTGCCGCGCTCGGCGCCTGGGGCCATCTGGGTGACGTACAGCGCCTGGCCGTCGGCGGTGACCCCCGCCGCGTCCCGCTCGTCGCGGGAGACCGCCACCGTGCCCAGACCCGCGTCCTCGGAGCCGAACGGCCCCGGAACCGGCTGCGGCCGGTCCTCGTCGTCGGACAGCCGGACCATCCGATGATCGGAGTTCACGAAGTACTGGTGGCGCGGATGGCCCTCGACCCCGTCCGGGGCGTAGGCACGCGCCGCGTCACTGGAGAGGGCACACAGCTCCGAACCGTTCTGCCGCTCCAGCCGCACACCGCTGGCCTCGGACGATCCCTCACCAAGATCCTGGACCGTGAACAGCGTCTGCGCCGCCATCCGGGCACACCGCGCCCCGCTGACCTGCGCCGCCCGGTCGCTCAGCCGGACCTTCAGCGTGTTCGAGTCGTCCAGCGACAGCCGCTCGTCCCTCCGCCCGAGCGCCGAACCGCGCGGGAAGGAGCTGCTGACCACCGGCTGCAGCCACTCCGTGGGACCGCCCAGCAGCGCCTTGACGGTCGCGGTCACCGGATCGATACGGCGCCGCACATAGACCGGATCGGCCACCAGCACGTTGTCCCCGGCCGTCGACTCCTCGGCATCCGGGCCCAGATCGGCGAAGTAGTACTTGTTGACCGAGCGGTAGATGCGCTGGAAGTCGGACTCACCGAGGATCAGCCCCCGCGGCGGCCCGTCGATCCGCCACTCCGAACCGCTCAGCGTGAGATGGATGCGCTCCTCGTACGGCTGCGCATCGGGCTTGTAGGCGTGCGTTTCGTCCACGACGGCGATCCGCTTGCCCGACAGCACGACCGTCTTACCGCTGCCGTCCCGGTCGCCCGGGTCCGTCTCCACCCGCACATCCGGAGCCTGCTCCAGCACGGTGGTGGCCGCGAACGGCTGCCACCGCCTGACCGCGCTCTTGGTCAGATACTCCTTCGCGGTGCCGAAGTTCTCCTCGTCGCTCGTCGTGGCCTCCAGGAAGCCGGAGACCAACTCCGCGGGCTGCTCGCCCTTGCCCGGGCTCACCCCGTACACCCGGACCTGCGAATCGACGTCGGAGCGCGGTGAGGAGTCCACCCGCCGCACATCGCCGCTGTCGGGCATCGAGGCACAGCCGGACAGCAGCAGGGCGCCACAGGCCAGCAGCGCCGGCGTGCTCAGGGCCCGGCCGTCCGGGCGGCGCCCACGGCGGCGGAAGCGGCGACGGTCGGCATGGTCAGCGCCCACGAGGGCGGCCCTCCCCTTCGTTCGATGTCGTCGGCCGGGCGGCCGGCGCCCTGCCGCCCCGCGACCCGTCGGACGGCGTCTCCGGGGCGCCACGCACCACCCGCGACCCATTGCCGGGCAGGGCCGTGGGATCGGCCGACGGCGCCGCGGCTTCGGCGGGCAGCGCGGACCGCGGCTGCGCGGGCACCGCCGCCAGCCGCTCCGCCGGGGGCAACGGAGCCCCGGCGTCATCCGTACGGCGGTTGCGCCGGGAGTCCTCGGGCTCCAGCGGGAGCGGCGAGCCGCGCAGCACATCGCCCGCGGTACGCGGCAGCGTCAGCCGGAACTGCGAACCCCCGCCGGGCTCACCCCACGCCTGCAGCCAGCCATCGTGCAGCCGCGCGTCCTCCACCGCGATCGACAGGCCGAGACCGGTACCGCCGGTGGTGCGCGCACGGGCCGGATCGGCCCGCCAGAAGCGGTTGAACACCCGCGTCGCCTCGCCGGGCTTGAGCCCGACGCCGTAGTCCCGCACTGCGACGGCCACCGCACCGCCCGCCGTCGCGAGCCGCACGACCACATCGCGGCCCTCACCGTGCTCCACGGCGTTGACCACCAGATTGCGCAGCACCCGCTCGACACGGCGGGTGTCCGCCTCCACGATCACCGGCGCCTCGGCGCCCCGCACCAGGATCCGGGTGCCCTTGGCCTCGGCGAGCGGCTCGGCCCCGTCCACCACCCGGTGCACCACATCGCGCAGATCGATCGGCTCGGCCTCCAGCGCGGCCGCGCCCGCGTCGAACCGGCTGATCTCCAGCAGATCGCTGAGCAGCGACTCGAAGCGGTCGACCTGGCCCCACAGCAGCTCGGCGGAGCGCGCGGTGATCGGGTCGAAGTCCTCACGCGCCTCGTGAATGACGTCCGCCGCCATCCTCACGGTCGTCAGCGGGGTGCGCAGCTCATGGGAGACATCGGAGACGAAGCGGCGCTGCATCCGGGAGAGCTCCTCCAGTTGCTGGATCTTGAGCTGGAGGTTCTGCGCCATCTTGTTGAACGACTCTCCCAGGCGGGCGATGTCGTCCTCACCGGTGACCTTCATCCGCTCCTGGAGCAGACCGGCCGCCAGCCGCTCGGAGATCCCCGCCGCCATCCTTACGGGCGTCACGACCTGCCGGACCACCACCCAGGCGATGGCCCCGAGCAGCACCACCACGAACACCCCGGCCGTGGCCAGGGTGCCCTTGACCAGGCTCAGCGACTTCTCCTCCTGGGTGAACGGGAAGAGGTAGTAGAGCTGGTAGGCGTCGCCGTTGTTGTCGTCCAGCCGCTTGCCGATGATCAGCGCGGGCTCGGCGTCTCCGGAGCCCGCGTGCGCGATCTTTCCGTATCGCTCATACGGCGCCGTCCGGCCCTCGTCCACCCTCCGGCGCAGATCGGCGGGCACGCTGTCCGGCTGGACATCGCCGGAGGCCCGCGGCCCCCGGCTGGCCACATACGGCGTCTCACCGGAGTCGGAGCTGAGCGCCACCACCGAATACGCGCCCTTGCCCCCGCTGGAGAGCTGCTCCACCAGCGCGTTCAGCCAGGCGCCGGAGTCCTCGACACCGGCCCCCGGCCCGTCCTGGCCACGGGAATCGCTCTTACGGTCGGCCATCTGCTCGGCCACCTCGAACCCGCCGACGGCCTGCCCCTGCGCCGCATGGCGCTTGGCGTCCAGCAGACCATTGCGCACCTGCCCGATGACCACCAGGCCCAGCAGCAGCACCACACCGAGCGACATCAGCAGCGTGGTGGCGACCACCCGCAGCTGGATGTTCCGCCGCCACAGCCGGGCAGCGGGCAGCAGCGGACGGCGCACCCACCGTCCGAACAGCCGGATCACCGGATGGGCCGGCCCTCCGGACGCCCCGTCGGGCAGCAGATGCCCACCGCTCCACAACCTGCGCAGCAGCGGTATCTCACCCGCCGGGTCGGGCCGCCCCATCCGGGCACCCTCCGGAGCCCCGCCTCCCGGTCCTCCGGGCTGCGGCGCCGTACCACCCGTCATCTCAGCTTGGCCCGGCCTTGTAGCCGACACCGCGGACGGTCACCACGATCTCCGGCCGCTCCGGGTCCTTCTCGACCTTCGACCGCAGCCGCTGCACATGCACATTCACCAGCCGGGTGTCGGCGGCATGCCGATAGCCCCAGACCTGCTCCAGCAGCACCTCACGGGTGAACACCTGCCACGGCTTACGGGCCAGCGCCACCAGAAGATCGAACTCCAGCGGGGTCAGCGCTATCGACTGGCCGTCCCGCTTCACCGAATGCCCCGCCACGTCGATCACCAGATCGCCTATGGCCAGCTGCTCCGGCGCCGGCTCCTCGGAACGCCTCAGCCGGGCCCGTATCCGGGCCACCAGCTCCTTCGGCTTGAACGGCTTGACGATGTAGTCATCCGCCCCGGACTCGAGCCCGACCACCACATCGACCGTGTCGCTCTTGGCCGTGAGCATGACGATCGGCACCCCCGACTCGGCCCGGATCAGCCGGCAGACCTCGATGCCGTCCCGGCCGGGCAGCATCAGATCGAGCAGCACCAGATCGGGCTTGGTCTCGCGGAAGGCGGCAAGAGCCTTGTCGCCGTCCGACACAAACGACGGTTCAAAGCCTTCGCCGCGCAGCACGATGCCAAGCATCTCTGCCAGTGCGGTGTCGTCGTCGACGACAAGGACGCGTCCCTTCATATCGACATCATCCCATTACCCGATCGTGACCTGGCCCACAGCTCGGCGATACCGTCCGCTGTGACCGGAGAGATCACACCGTCTTCGGTCACGATCGCCGTCACCAACTCCGGTGGGGTGACGTCGAAAGCCGGATTGTGGGCCTGTGTCCCCAGCGGAGCGACCGGCACTCCGGTGCCCGCTTCGTGCCCGGTGATGGGGGCGTAAGGAATTGTGATGTCTGTCACCTCATGTCCAGGGCGCTGCTCGACCTCGATCGAGGCGCCGTCGGGAGTGGCCGGGTCCACCGTGGTGGTCGGGGCGACCACCACGAACGGCACATGGTGGTAGCGGGCCAGCACCGCGAGCGGATAGCTGCCCACCTTGTTGGCCACCGAGCCGTCCGCGGCGATTCGGTCCGCCCCGATCAGCACCGCGTCGACCTCACCGGCCGCGAACAGCGAGCCCGCCGCGTTGTCCGCGAGCAGCGTGTACGCCATACCGGCGCGCGCCGCCTCGTACCCGGTCAACCGCGCCCCCTGGAGCAGGGGCCGGGTCTCGTCCACCCAGAGCCGCCGCAGCTGCCCCGCCCGGTGCACCGCCTTGACCACGGCGAGGGCGGTCCCCTCACCCCCGGAGACCAGGGCGCCGGTGTTGCAGTGAGTGAGGATCCGATGACCGCCGGCAGGCAGCAGCTCGTCGAGGAGCGCTTGACCATGGGCCGCCATGCGGTCGCTGGCCTCGGCATCCTCCCGATGCAGGGCCCGGGCCTCGGCGAGGGCGGCCGCGGCGGCCTGAGCGTCGTCCGCGTCGTCCCGGATCGCGCCGTGATACGCGGCGACGGACCGGCGAACGCCATAGCCGAGGTTGACGGCCGTGGGACGGGCATGGGCGAGCGATTCCGCGGCCTCGTCCACATCGAAACCCCGGGCCGCGGCAAGCGCGATCCCGTATGCCCCGGCGAGGCCGAGCAGCGGGGCGCCGCGCACGGCGAGAGAGCGGATCGCCTCCACCAGCGCCGGCACATCGGTGCACACCAGCTCGACCTCTTCGGCGGGCAGCCGGGTCTGGTCGAGAAGTACCAGTACGGGCCCCTCCGGGGGCTCCTCCCAGCGCAGCGCCAAGGCGGTGGGAGGTATGGGGCCTTCCGGGGACACCGGATGCTGATCAGCCATCCGCCCAGTCTGCCCTGTGCGCCACCGACTATTGAAGTGCCGGACCGCCCCCAGTGACCGGCACGAGGCGCAACCCACCGTGGCACGATGGCTGGCATACGCCCGCCGCGGACGCCGCGGCCGGTCAACGAACAACCTACGGAGCGACGATGAATGACACTCCGGGCTGGGCCCCGCCCGGATCGTCCCCTTCCGACGAACCGGACCGCGGCGCTCAGCAGCAGCACGAGCCCGCCGACCAGCCCGCCCCGGAGCAGCCCACCTGGGGCGGCCAGTGGGCCCGGCGCCAGCCGCCGCCCGGCCGCTGGACCGCACCGGGACGAGGCCCCACGCCACCGCAGGTGCCGCCCGCCCCCGCGCCGGGCAGCGGATGGGGCACCGGCCCGCGTCAGCCACCCGCTCCCCGCCCCGGTGTCATTCCGCTGCGACCGCTGGCCGTCAGCGAGATCCTGAACGGCGCGGTGGCCATCGTGCGCGCCCACTGGCGCACGGTCCTCGGCATCTCGCTGATCGTCTCGATCGTCATCCAGGGTCTGATCACGGCCGCCACGGGACTCTGGTTCAACCACGCCCGCGGCAACGAGAGCAACGTCCTCGACGATCCGGACGCCACCGTCAGCCAGGCGATGCGCGCCGTCGGCGCCTCGCTCGGGGACAGCGGAGTCACCCTGCTGCTCGGCGTCCTCGGAACGATCGTCACCACCGCCCTGCTGACCGTGGTCACCGCACGGGCGGTGCTGGGCCGGTCCGTGTCCACCAAGGAAGCATGGGGCGGTGCCCGCCCGCACCTCCTTCAGCTGTGCGGGCTGCTCCTTCTGATCCCCACCATCGCCGTGGCCGTCATCGCCGCCGGTATGACGCCGGGTCTGCTGCTGGCCTTCGCGGGCGTGCCCAGCGAGGGCGCCGCACTCGCCTCTCTCGGCGGGTTCGCCGCGGCCGGCGTCGCCGTCTGGCTCTGGGTCCGCTTCAGCCTCGCCCCTCCCGCGCTGATGCTGGAGAAGCAGGGGATCATCAAGGCCCTGCGACGCTCCTTCAAGCTGGTGCGCGGTGCGTGGGGGCGCGTCTTCGGCATCCAACTGCTGGCCGTCGTCCTGGTCTTCATCGTCGGCGCCATCGTCGAGATCCCCACCAGCCTGATCGCCATGGTCATCGGCGGGGACAACGCCATGGACTGGCTGTCCGGTGAATCCGTCTCCGCCGGCTGGACCTTCCTGGTCGTGGTCGGCGTCGGCGGAGTGATCAGCTCGACCATCACCTTTCCGATCAGCGCGGGTGTGACGGCCCTTCTCTACATGGACCAGCGCATCCGGCGCGAGGCGCTCGACCTCGAGCTCGCCCGCGCCGCGGGAATGCCGGGCGACCCCGCGGAAGGCCATGGCAAGGACCAGCCGACCGTCGCCTCGACGTCCGGGAACTGACGGCCTCACAGGCGGGCACGAACGGGGCGTCACCCGACGCCCCTTCACCGCACAGATCGTCACTCGCACAGGCCCTCACCCTCCCCCGTCCGCCCGCTCGGCGTCGTGCCTGCGGCCTGCTGACCGGTCGTCAACGGACCCGTCGGACCCCGGCTCACTGACAACTCTGCGTGCCGGCAACCGCGCCACGCCAGGACCCTGAGGGCTTTTCACTCGATCCGGTGGAACATCCGATCGAATGGGAACGCAAAAAAGCCTCGGTCCCGAGCACTAAGTGCTCGGGACCGAGGCTAAAGATTGTTCGGCGGCGTCCTACTCTCCCACAGGGTCCCCCCTGCAGTACCATCGGCGCTGAAAGGCTTAGCTTCCGGGTTCGAAATGTAACCGGGCGTTTCCCTAACGCTATGACCACCGAAACACTATAAAGCTGAACCGGAACCACACCCCAAACAAGAGGGGGGTTCAATACGGTTCGTTGCTTCAGAACCAACACAGTGGACGCGAGCACCTGAGGACAAGCCCTCGGCCTATTAGTACCAGTCAACTCCACCGGTTACCCGGCTTCCATATCTGGCCTATCAACCCAGTCGTCTACTGGGAGCCTTAACCCATCAAGTGGGTGGGAGTCCTCATCTCGAAGCAGGCTTCCCGCTTAGATGCTTTCAGCGGTTATCCCTCCCGAACGTAGCCAACCAGCCATGCCCTTGGCAGGACAACTGGCACACCAGAGGTTCGTCCGTCCCGGTCCTCTCGTACTAGGGACAGCCCTTCTCAAGACTCCTACGCGCACAGCGGATAGGGACCGAACTGTCTCACGACGTTCTAAACCCAGCTCGCGTACCGCTTTAATGGGCGAACAGCCCAACCCTTGGGACCGACTCCAGCCCCAGGATGCGACGAGCCGACATCGAGGTGCCAAACCATCCCGTCGATATGGACTCTTGGGGAAGATCAGCCTGTTATCCCCGGGGTACCTTTTATCCGTTGAGCGACGGCGCTTCCACAAGCCACCGCCGGATCACTAGTCCCGACTTTCGTCCCTGCTCGACCCGTCGGTCTCACAGTCAAGCTCCCTTGTGCACTTACACTCAACACCTGATTGCCAACCAGGCTGAGGGAACCTTTGGGCGCCTCCGTTACCCTTTAGGAGGCAACCGCCCCAGTTAAACTACCCACCAGACACTGTCCCTGATCCGGATCACGGACCCAGGTTAGACATCCAGCACGACCAGAGTGGTATTTCAACAATGACTCCCCCTGAACTGGCGTCCAGGGTTCACAGTCTCCCACCTATCCTACACAAGCCGAACCGAACACCAATATCAAGCTATAGTAAAGGTCCCGGGGTCTTTCCGTCCTGCTGCGCGAAACGAGCATCTTTACTCGTAGTGCAATTTCACCGGGCCTATGGTTGAGACAGTCGAGAAGTCGTTACGCCATTCGTGCAGGTCGGAACTTACCCGACAAGGAATTTCGCTACCTTAGGATGGTTATAGTTACCACCGCCGTTTACTGGCGCTTAAGTTCTCAGCTTCGCCACACCGAAATGTGACTAACCGGTCCCCTTAACGTTCCAGCACCGGGCAGGCGTCAGTCCGTATACATCGCCTTACGGCTTCGCACGGACCTGTGTTTTTAGTAAACAGTCGCTTCTCGCTGGTCTCTGCGGCCACCACCGGCTCACACCGCAAGGGTGATCACCAGCAATGGCCCCCCTTCTCCCGAAGTTACGGGGGCATTTTGCCGAGTTCCTTAACCATAGTTCACCCGAACGCCTCGGTATTCTCTACCTGACCACCTGAGTCGGTTTAGGGTACGGGCCGCCATGAAACTCGCTAGAGGCTTTTCTCGGCAGCATAGGATCATCCACTTCGCCTCAATCGGCTCGG
The DNA here is from genome assembly GCF_000147815.2 of Streptomyces violaceusniger Tu 4113. Lineage (NCBI taxonomy): Bacteria > Bacillati > Actinomycetota > Actinomycetes > Kitasatosporales > Streptomycetaceae > Streptomyces > Streptomyces violaceusniger. The sequence goes on from NC_015957.1 coordinate 9,684,364, forward strand.
CATCGGGTCTCACCCACGTGAGGGACGGATTTACCTACCCCTCGGGCTACACCCTTACCCCGGGACAACCACCGCCCGGGCTGGACTACCTTCCTGCGTCACCCCATCGCTCACCTAGTACAGGTCTGGTTCGTCGGCTCCGCCACTCCCCTTTGCCCGAAGGCTCCGGGGCGGCTTCACGGACTTAGCATCGCCTGGTTCGGCGTTGACGCTTCAAAGCGGGTACCGGAATATCAACCGGTTGTCCATCGACTACGCCTGTCGGCCTCGCCTTAGGTCCCGACTTACCCTGGGCAGATCAGCTTGACCCAGGAACCCTTAGTCAATCGGCGCACACGTTTCTCACGTGTGTATCGCTACTCATGCCTGCATTCTCACTCGTGAACCATCCACAACTCGCTTACACGGCTGCTTCACCCGGCACACGACGCTCCCCTACCCATCACAGCCCCCGTTGGGGGTAATGCTGCAATGACACGACTTCGGCGGTACGCTTGAGCCCCGCTACATTGTCGGCGCGGAATCACTTGACCAGTGAGCTATTACGCACTCTTTCAAGGATGGCTGCTTCTAAGCCAACCTCCTGGTTGTCTCTGCGACTCCACATCCTTTCCCACTTAGCGTACGCTTAGGGGCCTTAGTCGATGCTCTGGGCTGTTTCCCTCTCGACCATGGAGCTTATCCCCCACAGTCTCACTGCCGCGCTCTCACTTACCGGCATTCGGAGTTTGGCTAAGGTCAGTAACCCGGTAGGGCCCATCGCCTATCCAGTGCTCTACCTCCGGCAAGAAACACACGACGCTGCACCTAAATGCATTTCGGGGAGAACCAGCTATCACGGAGTTTGATTGGCCTTTCACCCCTAACCACAGGTCATCCCCCAGGTTTTCAACCCTGGTGGGTTCGGTCCTCCACGAAGTCTTACCTCCGCTTCAACCTGCCCATGGCTAGATCACTCCGCTTCGGGTCTTGAGCGCGCTACTATGTCGCCCTATTCGGACTCGCTTTCGCTACGGCTTCCCCACACGGGTTAACCTCGCAACACACCGCAAACTCGCAGGCTCATTCTTCAAAAGGCACGCAGTCACGACGCAGAGACGAATCCCTGCGCGACGCTCCCACGGCTTGTAGGCACACGGTTTCAGGTACTATTTCACTCCGCTCCCGCGGTACTTTTCACCATTCCCTCACGGTACTATCCGCTATCGGTCACCAGGGAATATTTAGGCTTAGCGGGTGGTCCCGCCAGATTCACACGGGATTTCTCGGGCCCCGTGCTACTTGGGAGATGAGCAAGCAAGCCATCACGATTTCAGCTACGGGGGTCTTACCCTCTTTGCCGGACCTTTCGCATGTCCTTCGCCTATCGCAATGGTTTCTAACTTGCCCAGTCGCCGGCAGACGACTGAAGCTCATTCCCACAACCCCGTATGCGCAACCCCTGCCGGGTATCACACGCATACGGTTTGGCCTCATCCGGTTTCGCTCGCCACTACTCCCGGAATCACGGTTGTTTTCTCTTCCTGCGGGTACTGAGATGTTTCACTTCCCCGCGTTCCCTCCACATACCCTATGTGTTCAGGTATGGGTGACAGCCCATGACGGCTGCCGGGTTTCCCCATTCGGACACCCCCGGATCAAAGCTCGGTTGACAGCTCCCCGGGGCCTATCGCGGCCTCCCACGTCCTTCATCGGTTCCTGGTACCAAGGCATCCACCGTGCGCCCTTAAAAACTTGGCCACAGATGCTCGCGTCCACTGTGCAGTTCTCAAACAACGACCCGTACCCCGTCACCCACACCCATTGATGTGGTTCACCGGGACCGGTCGAAAGGGACAAGCGTCATAGCCCGTGCCCTCAGACACCCAACAGCGTGCCCGGCCCGACCCCCTGCATCCAGCGGTCTCGTTCCACGCCCCGAGGGGCAGTACTAGAGACAGCGGACCAGACGGCCGTGCCGAATAGTCAACGTTCCACCCATGAGCAAACCGTGCGAGACATGCGCTCGCAGTCGGCTATGTGCTCCTTAGAAAGGAGGTGATCCAGCCGCACCTTCCGGTACGGCTACCTTGTTACGACTTCGTCCCAATCGCCAGTCCCACCTTCGACGGCTCCCCCCACAAGGGTTGGGCCACCGGCTTCGGGTGTTACCGACTTTCGTGACGTGACGGGCGGTGTGTACAAGGCCCGGGAACGTATTCACCGCAGCAATGCTGATCTGCGATTACTAGCGACTCCGACTTCATGGGGTCGAGTTGCAGACCCCAATCCGAACTGAGACCGGCTTTTTGAGATTCGCTCCACCTCACGGCTTCGCAGCTCATTGTACCGGCCATTGTAGCACGTGTGCAGCCCAAGACATAAGGGGCATGATGACTTGACGTCGTCCCCACCTTCCTCCGAGTTGACCCCGGCAGTCTCCTGTGAGTCCCCATCACCCCGAAAGGCATGCTGGCAACACAGAACAAGGGTTGCGCTCGTTGCGGGACTTAACCCAACATCTCACGACACGAGCTGACGACAGCCATGCACCACCTGTACACCGACCACAAGGGGGCCCCTGTCTCCAGAGGTTTCCGGTGTATGTCAAGCCTTGGTAAGGTTCTTCGCGTTGCGTCGAATTAAGCCACATGCTCCGCCGCTTGTGCGGGCCCCCGTCAATTCCTTTGAGTTTTAGCCTTGCGGCCGTACTCCCCAGGCGGGGAACTTAATGCGTTAGCTGCGGCGCGGACGACGTGGAATGTCGCCCACACCTAGTTCCCAACGTTTACGGCGTGGACTACCAGGGTATCTAATCCTGTTCGCTCCCCACGCTTTCGCTCCTCAGCGTCAGTATCGGCCCAGAGATCCGCCTTCGCCACCGGTGTTCCTCCTGATATCTGCGCATTTCACCGCTACACCAGGAATTCCGATCTCCCCTACCGAACTCTAGCCTGCCCGTATCGAATGCAGACCCGGAGTTAAGCCCCGGGCTTTCACATCCGACGTGACAAGCCGCCTACGAGCTCTTTACGCCCAATAATTCCGGACAACGCTTGCGCCCTACGTATTACCGCGGCTGCTGGCACGTAGTTAGCCGGCGCTTCTTCTGCAGGTACCGTCACTCTCGCTTCTTCCCTGCTGAAAGAGGTTTACAACCCGAAGGCCGTCATCCCTCACGCGGCGTCGCTGCATCAGGCTTTCGCCCATTGTGCAATATTCCCCACTGCTGCCTCCCGTAGGAGTCTGGGCCGTGTCTCAGTCCCAGTGTGGCCGGTCGCCCTCTCAGGCCGGCTACCCGTCGTCGCCTTGGTAGGCCATCACCCCACCAACAAGCTGATAGGCCGCGGGCTCATCCTGCACCGCCGGAGCTTTCCACACGCATCCCATGCGGGAGCGTGTCATATCCGGTATTAGACCCCGTTTCCAGGGCTTGTCCCAGAGTGCAGGGCAGATTGCCCACGTGTTACTCACCCGTTCGCCACTAATCCCCGGCCGAAACCGGTTCATCGTTCGACTTGCATGTGTTAAGCACGCCGCCAGCGTTCGTCCTGAGCCAGGATCAAACTCTCCGTGAATGCTTCCGGGATATCCCGGTCACACAGTCACGAGAGCGGAGCAGACCGGAGGAATAATCCAGTCCGCTCACAGCGTCCTCGCTGTGTATTTTTCCAAAGGAACCTCGTCCGAGATGGACGGGGTATCAACATATCTGGCGTTGACTTTTGGCACGCTGTTGAGTTCTCAAGGAACGGACGCTTCCTTTGAAACCGCTTCACCGGTCTCTCCGGGCGCTTCCCTTCGGTGTTTCCAACCTTACCAGATTCTTTTTCAGTCCGTTTCCGGTCCGAATTCTGATTCCGGTGGCCGTTGGAGAGGCCTTTGCCTTTCGGCGTGTTTTCGACTTTAGCAGACACGCATCCGCCGAACCTAATCGGCTTCGGTTGATGTCCGCGGGTGTCAAAGGTGCTCCGTTGGATTTCCATCCGTCTGCGGAGCGAGTTCAGATTAAGTGTCTGTGAGTGAGCAGATGCTGCTCACCACAACCGTTTAACCTTACCTCCCCGGGTGACCCTCGTCAAGGGTCCTGGGGAAGATTCTTTGTGCGGCCTCATCGGAGTGCCTACGCTCTCCGTGCGCCGCGACATTCCAACATACGCATCCGCACTCTCTGCGTCAAGGGAATCACAGAAGATTCTTAACGTCGCAGGTCAGAGGGGGTGCGGCGGCGGTCAGGCCGCGAAGGACGACGGCGGGCTCTCCAGATCCTCGAGCTCGATGCCGGGGGCGGCCAGGACCACGTCGCCAGCGATATGGATCGTCCGGACCTCTCCGGTGTCCAGCTCGCTGACCTGGTATTCATCCACAAGGAGTGGTCCAGTATCGGCAGTATGCCCGGTTCTGTCAAGAAGTGCCCATGATTGGTCCAGGGTGAGGGGCGCGAGGACCGGATCGGTGAAGGCCACGAGACGGACGCGGACGGCTCCGGCGCCCGGCTCCAGCCGCAGCAGGCGGGAGATGGCGACCAGGAAGGCGGGGGAAGCACCGGTGAATGCGTGGGCGCCGACATTGCCCTCGGTCGCGTGCTCCCCGGTGGGATCTGTACGAACCCAGGTGACCCCGTCCAGTGCGGCGCCCTTGACCTGCCAGCTCGCCGCGTGCAGCTCGACCCTGAGCGGTCGGCCCAGTTCGTCGAGAGTGAGGTCCACGGACCCGGCGTGATCGCCGGAAGGCGAGGTCCGCTGTGCGACGTAGCGCCAGCCGCTGGGACCGGGCGCGCACTGGAAGTGCTCCTCACCCAGCGGGGTGTGGTCGTGCGGGTCGTGGAGGGAGTAGCGGCCGCGGGGCATGGTGAGGTCCTTGACGAGCGTCGGGCCCGCCCGGCCGGACGGCGCGGACGGGCCCTGGGGCCCCCGCCGGGGCGGGGGGCCGGGTCAGCGGCCGCCGACCGTGCGGTCGGCGGCGCCGGTTCGATCAGCGGATGCGATCAGTAACGGTAGTGCTCGGGCTTGTACGGGCCCGCGACCGGGACGCCGATGTAGGCGGCCTGTTCGGGCCGGAGCGTGGTCAGCTTCGCCCCGAGCGCGTCCAGGTGGAGACGGGCGACCTTCTCGTCCAGGTGCTTGGGGAGCACATAGACGTCGGTCGGGTACGACTCCGGCTTGGTGAAGAGCTCGATCTGGGCGATGGTCTGGTTCGCGAAGGAGTTCGACATCACGAACGACGGGTGACCGGTCGCGTTGCCGAGGTTCAGCAGACGGCCCTCGGAGAGCACGATGAGCGTCTTGCCGTCGGGGAAGGTCCAGGTGTGGACCTGCGGCTTGACCTCGTCCTTCACGATGCCCGGGAGGGCGGCGAGGCCGGCCATGTCGATCTCGTTGTCGAAGTGGCCGATGTTCCCGACGATCGCCTGGTGCTTCATCTTGGCCATGTCCGCGGCCATGATGATGTCCTTGTTGCCGGTCGTGGTGATGAAGATGTCGGCGGTCTCCACCACGTCGTCCAGGGTGGCGACCTGGTAACCGTCCATCGCGGCCTGCAGCGCGCAGATCGGGTCGATCTCGGTGATGATCACCCGGGCGCCCTGACCGCGCAGCGACTCGGCGCAGCCCTTGCCCACATCGCCGTAGCCGCAGATGACCGCGACCTTGCCGCCGATCAGCACGTCGGTGGCGCGGTTGATGCCGTCGACCAGGGAGTGGCGGCAGCCGTACTTGTTGTCGAACTTGGACTTGGTCACCGCGTCGTTGACGTTGATCGCCGGGAAGAGCAGCAGGCCGTCCCGCTGCATCTCGTAGAGGCGGTGGACGCCGGTGGTGGTCTCCTCGGTGACCCCGCGGATCTCGGAGGCAAGCTGCGTCCACTTCTGCGGGTTCTCGGCGATGGTGCGGTTCAGCAGCTCGAGGATGACGCGGTGCTCGTCGTTCTCGGCGGTGGCGACGTCAGGGGCGGCGCCGGCCTTCTCGTACTCGACGCCCTTGTGGACGAGGAGGGTGGCGTCGCCACCGTCGTCCAGGATCATGTTGGGCCCGCCGGTGGGGGTGCCGGGCCAGGTCAGGGCCTGCTCCGTGCACCACCAGTACTCCTCCAGGGTCTCGCCCTTCCAGGCGAAGACCGGGATGCCCTGCGGGTTCTCCACCGTGCCCTTCGGACCGACGGCGACCGCGGCCGCGGCGTGGTCCTGGGTGGAGAAGATGTTGCAGGAGGCCCACCGGACCTCGGCGCCAAGGGCGGCCAGGGTCTCGATCAGCACGGCGGTCTGCACGGTCATGTGCAGCGAGCCGGTGACACGGGCGCCGGCCAGGGGCTGCTGCTCGGCGTACTCCTTACGGATCGCCATCAGGCCGGGCATCTCATGCTCGGCGAGGGTGATCTCCTTACGGCCAAAGGCAGCCAAGGAGAGGTCCGCGACCTTGAAGTCCTGACCGGAGACGGCTGTCGTCATGAGTGCTGCTCCTCCTCGATCGTGTGCGAGCGAGAGTGGTTTCGGCTGGGCATGTGAAGCGCTGGGCAGGGCCCCGCACAGCGGGCACACCTGTCCCCTTCTACCTCACAGTGCGCAGTCCGTCGGAGGCCCTCTCTCCCTCGGCCGACCCGGTGTACGGGCCGCCCGACCGCCATCAGCAGCGACGTCTGGCTCGGTCACGAATCTACACCGATCGGCGCGGCGAACCCCAGCCCCCATGGGCCATCTTCGGCCGTAAGGCCATGACCTGCGCCGACGGCCACGCCGCTCGGGGAGCCCGGTGGCTCACCCCATCGCTTTGATCCTGGCCGGATGTATTGCACGATGCCGCGAGCGCCGGGACGCTGGCAGCTTCCCGCGCCCGCTCAATGCGTTGTTAAGGAGAACCACGTGACCAGTCCAGCCGATCCCCCCAACGGTGCGGGGGCCAGCGGACCGGGGCTCAAGCTGCTCGCGGTGACCGCTTGTCCCACGGGTATCGCCCACACCTATATGGCCGCTGAGAAGCTGGCTCAGGCGGCGGAGTCACTCGGCCACAGCATGAAGGTGGAGACCCAGGGCTCGATCGGGGCCGAGAACGTTCTGTCTGACAACGATGTCAGTCAGGCCGACGGCATCATCATCGCCGCCGACAAGGACGTCGACCGCAGCCGTTTCATCGGTAAGAGAGTGCTCGTCGTCGGGGTCGCCGACGGCATCCACCGCCCCGAGCGGCTGATCGAGCAGGTGCGCAACGCGCCGGTGTACCAAGGCGACGGCCATGAGGCCCAGCGCGGCGCCGCCTCGGCGGCTTCCGGCGGCGGTAAGGGGCGCAGCGTCACCTATAAGGCGCTCATGAACGGCGTCTCGTACATGATCCCGTTCGTCGTGGTCGGCGGTCTGCTGATCGCGGTCTCGCTCGCCCTGGGCGGTGATACGACGTCCAAGGGCATCGTCATCCCCGACGACTCCTTCTGGAAGACGGTCAACGACATCGGGAGCATCGGCTTCGAGTTGATGATCCCGGCCCTGTCCGGCTATATCGCGTACGCCATCGCGGACCGGCCCGCGCTGGTGCCGGGCATGGTGGGCGGCTGGATCGCGGCCCACGGCGAGCTGTACGACAGCGAGGCGGGCGCCGGTTTCATCGGGGCGATCGTCACCGGCTTCCTGGCCGGCTATCTGGTGCTGTGGATCAAGCGGGTCAAGGTTCCGAAGTTCGTCCAGCCGATCATGCCGATCATCGTGATCCCGATCGTGGCGACCTCGGCGCTCGGCCTCTTCTTCATCTATGCCCTCGGCAAACCGATCTCCTGGGTCTTCGAGCGCCTCACCGACTGGCTCGGCGGGCTGACCGGCACCAGCGCGGCACTGCTCGGCATCATCCTCGGGCTGATGATCGCGTTCGACATGGGCGGTCCGGTCAACAAGACCGCGTTCCTCTTCGGCGCCGGGCTGGTGTCCAAGAACCCCGAGGTCATGGGGGCGTGTGCGGCGGCCATTCCGGTTCCGCCGCTGGGCCAGGGGCTGGCCACGCTGCTGCGCCGCCGGATGTTCGACGACCAGGAGCGGGAAACCGGGCTCGCGGCGCTCTTCATGGGCTTCTTCGGCATCACCGAGGGCGCGATTCCGTTCGCCGCGGCGCGTCCGGCGCGGGTCATCCCGGCGAACATGCTGGGCGGCGCGGTCGCCGGGGCGATTGCCGGGGTGGCGTCGGTCGAGGACAACGTGCCGCACGGCGGGCCGATCGTCGCGGTGCTCGGCGCAGTCGGCGGGGTGCCGATGTTCTTCGTCGCGGTCGTCGTCGGTACGGCGGTTACGGCGCTGGTCACGATTGCGCTGATGTCTGTGGGCGGCGGACAGGGTGCGGCGGCGGGTGCCGCGGATGTGGCGGAAGCCGCGGAAGCTGTCTCCTTGGCTCCGTCGCCGGCGGGTGCGCCGGTACTGGCCGGAGTGGGCAGCGGGGGCGGTACGGGGGCCGCGAGCGGTGCCGTGGCGGATTCCTCGGCGAGCGGTGGCGTGGCTGCCTCTGACGCCACTGTCCCCAAGGCTGTGTCCGTCTCGGCCGCTGAGCCGCCGGACGGCGGTAAGGCCGAGGCCGCTCCCGAGGTCGATGCCGCGGACCAGGTGTTGTCCGGCTATCTCACCGAGCAGACCGTGAAGGAGCGGCTGGCGGCGGACGGTAAGGACGCCGCGATCCGCGAGATGGCCGAGCTGCTGGCTGCGACCGGCAAGGTGGCGGATACGGCGGAGCTGGTCCGGGCCGCGTTCGCCCGGGAGGACCAGGGCACCACCGGTCTCGGCGAGGAGATCGCGATTCCACATGCCAAGACGGACGCGGTGACCGCTCCCGTCGTCGGCTTCGCGCGCTCCCCCGAGGGCATCGAGTGGGGCGCGCCGGACGGGACGAAGGCCAGGCTGGTGTTCATGATCGCGGTGCCGGAGGCGGCCGCGGGCGATGAGCATCTGCGGATTCTGGCGCTGTTGTCACGCAAGTTGATGGGTGCCGAGTTCCGGGAGCGGTTGCTGGGGGCGGCGGATGTGGGGGCGATTCTGCGGGTGCTCGGGGAGATCGAGTAGGCCCCTTGTGGGGGAGCCACTTGTGGGCAGCCACTTGTGGGTGGTGGGTGCGCCCCGGTCGCGTGTGCGGTGTACGCCGTCGGCGGCCGGGGTGCGCTTCCGGGTGTGGCCCGGTTGTTCGTACGGGGCGCCTCGTCGGCGGCCAAGGTGCGCTTCCGGGTGCGACCCCACTGTTCGTACGGGGCGCCTCCTCGGCAGCCAAGGTGCGCTTCCGGGTGCGACCCCGTTGCTTGTGCGGCCCACGCCGTCGACGGCCAAGGTGCGCTTCCGGGTGCGACCCCGTTGCCTGTGCGGCCCACGCCGTCGACGGCCAAGGTGCGCTTCCGGGTGCGACCCCGTTGCCTGTGCGGCCCACGCCGTCGGCGGCCAGGGTGCGTTGCCGGGTGCGGGTCGGTGGCCGGTTTGTGCCCACCCGTTCCGCCAGGGGGCACCTCCCAGCGGTAACTGGGGGAGGAACGAATGCCCACAAACCGGCATGGCGGTGCCGGCCCCTCGTGCCCGTGGTTCTCAGGTTCGAAGGGCCGGCGGCGGGGCGGCTCTGCCGTATGCGCTCAGGTGGGCGTGGACGTGCGGAGGATGTCCGGTTCCAGGTAGATGACGCGGGCGATGGGGACCGCCTCGCGGATGCGCGCCTCCGCGGCGTCGATCGCGCGGGCGACCTCCACCGCCGTGTCGTCGTGCTGCACCGCGATCTTGGCGGCCACCAGCAGCTCCTCGGGGCCGAGGTGGAGCGTGCGCATGTGGATCAGCCCGGTGACGGTCTCGCCGTCCACGACCGCTTCACGGATCTTGGTGACCTCGGTGACGTCGGCCGCCTCGCCCAGCAGCAGCGACTTGGTCTCGGCCGCGAGCACCAGGGCGATCAGCACCAGCAGGACGCCGATGCAGAGGGTGCCGATGCCGTCCCAGACGCCGTCGCCGGTCAGCAGCGCGAGCCCGACACCGCCGAGCGCGAGGACCAGTCCGACGAGGGCGCCGAAGTCCTCCAGGAGGACGACGGGCAGCTCGGGGGCCTTGGCCCGGCGCACGAACTGCGGCCAGCTCAGCCTGCCGCGGATCTCGTTGGACTCCTTGATGGCCGTGCGGAAGGAGAAGCCCTCGGCGATGATCGCGAAGATGAGCACCCCGACCGGCCAGTACCAGTGCTCCACGTCATGGGGATGCTTGATCTTCTCGTAGCCCTCGTAGAGCGCGAAGACACCGCCGATGGTGAACAGCACGATGGAGACGAGGAAGCCGTAGATATAGCGTTCGCGGCCGTAGCCGAAGGGGTGCTCGGGGGTGGCCTCGCGCTTGGCCTTCTTCCCGCCGAGGAGCAGCAGCCCCTGGTTGCCCGAGTCGGCGAGCGAGTGCACGCCTTCGGCGAGCATCGACGACGAGCCGCTGAAGGCGAACGCCACGAACTTGGCTGCGGCGATAGCCAGGTTCGCGCCCAGCGCGGCAACAATCGCCTTGGTTCCGCCTGATGCACTCATATGTGCCGAATGTCCCTTCCGCTTCATTACAGCTCATGGCGGCTTTGCCAGCGCTTTACCGCCTCACGGCGGGCCATTGTTCCAGCCCCTCGAACGGGCCGTACGTCAGGCCGTCACTGTGGCCCTGAACACAGTGCCGTCGCCGCCCAGTACGGCCTCCTCGCCGGCCGGTACGAAGGCCGACTGCCCACGCGTCAGCGGGAGTTCGCCGTCCGCGCCGCGCAGGGAGACCTCGCCCGAGGCGCACAGCAGGATCTGCGGGCCGGTCGACGGCAGCGGGCGCGGAGCGGCGCCGTCGGCCAGGACGTGGCGGGAGAGCCGGAACTCGCCGATCGGGGTGGTGTAGAGCTCCTCGCCGGAGGGGTCCGCCTCGGGCCGCAGCACGGCGGGGGCGGCGCTTTCGAAGCGGACGATGCGCAGCAGCTCGGGGACGTCCACATGCTTGGGCGTCAGCCCGCAGCGCAGCACATTGTCGGAGTTGGCCATGATCTCGACGCCCAGGCCGTCGAGATAGGCGTGCGGTACGCCGGCGCCGAGGTAGAGCGCCTCGCCGGGCTGGAGGGTCACGAAGTTGAGCAGCGTCGCGGCGATCACCCCGGGGTCGCCCGGGTAGTGCTGCGCGATGGAGGCGTACGCCGCGTACGCCGGGGCGTGCGGTCCGTCCAGCGCGCTGAGCCGCTCGGCGGCGGCCGCTGCCTGCCTTACGGTCTCCGTCATCGCCTCCGGGTCGGCCGTCAGCACGGCGGTCAGCACCTCGCGCAGGGCGTGCGACTCCGGGTGGGCGTGCAGGATGTCGACGTACGGCTTGAGCGAGTCGACCTCCAGGGCGGCCAGCAGCTCGGCCGCCTCGTTCGGGTCGCGGAAGCCGCACAGCCCGTTGAACGGCGTGAGCGCGCATATCAACTCGGGCTTGTGGTTGGCGTCCTTGTAGTTGCGATGCGGGGCATCGGCCGGAACGCCGCGCTCCTCCTCGTCCGCGTAGCCCTCCTTGGCCTGCTCGAGGTCGGGGTGGACCTGGAGCGACAGCGGCGAGGCGGCGGCCAGCACCTTCAGCAGGAACGGCAACTGCGGCCCGAAGAGGCTTACGGCGTCCGCGCCGAGCTCGCCCTCGGGATCCGCGGCGATCACCTCGGAGAGCGCGACCGGGCCCGTGCCCCGGTCGACCCGGGAGGGCGCCCCGGGGTGTGCTCCCATCCACATCTCGGCCTGCGGCTCCCCGGTCGGCCGGACGCCCAGCAGCTCGGGGATGGCGGTGGTGGAGCCCCAGGCGTAGGGGCGCACGGTGTTGACGAGGCGGTCCATGCGGTGCGGTTCCTGACTGTGCAGTGAGGGACGTGGGGCGGGTGGTGCGTGGTCTTACGGCGTCACGTTCTGGAGGTCTGTTCCAGAGGTCTACGGCGTCACGTCGTCGCGGTCCACGGCGTCACGTTCTGACGGCGTCAAGTTCTATCGGCCGAAGCGAGCGCGAGGTAAACGGCGGCGAAATCCGTGATGGCGAGAAGTTCCGCGGCCCTCTCCAGCGGGGTGCCCTCGGCCGGTTCCAGCTCGCTGAACGCGGTGTCATGCGCCAGCGCGAGCTCCCGGGCGGTCGGCACCGCCGAGACCGGGCCCACCGGCTCCTCGTGGAGCAGCACGATCCGGGCGCGGAGCGCCTCGGCCTCCTCCACGCGGTCGCGGAAGAAGTCGTCCGGGTCGGCCCCGCCCGCGAACGCCCCGGTCAGCATCGCGCCATGCGCGGCGAGCGCCCCGGGGAGCTCGGCGACGAGCGCCGGGCGCCCGGCGAGCGACGCGAGCAGCCTCGCGAAGCGCCGTCCGGTCGCGGCGGCCACCGGGCCCTCGGTCCACAGCAGCGGAAGCGCCCCGGCGAGCTCGGCCGCGAGGGTCTTGGCGGGGTTGGTGTAGGTGGCGATGGCCGGGCCGCAGCGCTCGGCGACCCGGTCGAGCCGGTCGGCGACCTGCAGCAGCGCGGCGGGCGACGCGGACACCAGGCCGATCCGGTCGACCAGCAGGAGCAGCGGCGTGAGCAGGGCCCACAGCGTGCCGGGCAGCGAGGGGCCGGTCATCTCGTCGGGCGCGGTGCCGGGCGGCTCGGCGGAGTGCGGGACGGAAGGCGTCCCGTACGTGCCGGGGGCATCGCCCAGGGCGCCCTCGGCGCGGGCGGTGTCGTCGTCCTCGGGCGTGCCGGGCGCGTGCGGGTCCCTGCGGTACGGATCGGTGCTGTATCCGCCCGTGGCGTACGGGGCCGAGGCGTGCGGCGCCGTGGCCAGCGGCACCATCAGGCCGCGCGCCTGCGCGACCGCGTCGGCCAGCGGGGACTGGCCCGGGGCGACCGCGACGATCGCGCAGCCGCGGCGGTACGCCTGCTCGACAAGGCGCGGAAGGCCCGGTTCCGTACCGTCCGGCGTCCCGACGACCAACAGGTCGAGCGGGCCCGCCCAGCCGGGCAGTGTCCAGCGCAGGGCGCCCGGCGCGGGGGCTACGCCGGTGGGCGCGATCAGGCTGACCGGGCAGTTGCCCCCGCTGAGCGCGCCGAGGAGGTCGGCGGTGCAGGTTCCGGCCGCCCCTGGGCCCGCGACCATGACGGCGCGCGGCCGCCCGTCCGGCTTGAGATCGCCGATCCCCGCCTCGGTGGCGTGCCGGGCGGCGGTGCGGATGCGGGCGCCGGATTCGGCGGCTCCGCGCAGCAGCCCGCGGCTATCGGCGCGGGCTAGGGCCTCTGGGGCGTCGAGGAGGGATTCGTCGAGCATCGTGCTTCGGCCTCCGATCGCCGTGGCGGGCGGTACGCGCGGGACCGCGCGGGGCTGGGGCTCCGGCGGGCCGCCGGATCAGGCCGGGCGGCGGGCCTCGTCGACGAGCAGCACGGGGATGCCGTCCCGGACGGGGTACGCGAGAGAGCACCCCTCGCCCGTGCACACCAGCTCGGGGGTCTCCGGGGACTGCTCCTCGCGCAGCGGGGCGTGGCACGCCGGGCAGGCGAGGATATCCAGAAGACCGGCTTCGAGCGGCATGGGGGCGTCCCTTCGGGTATGGGTCCAGCCGGACATCGGCCCGGCGTGGTCAGCGTACCGCCGGGCGGGGGCGGGGCGCGGCCGGTGGGCACCGGAGCCCGGGGGCTCGCCCCGGGCTCCGGCAACGCCGTGCGCCCCGCGCGCGGTGCCCGCCGTAAGGACGCGGACGGCGGCGGGGTCCGCGCGCGGACGGCCGTAAGGCTTACGCGCGGACGATGGAGAGGACCTCGTCGCGGACCTCGGCCACCCGCTCCGCGTCCCGCGCCTCCACGTTCAGGCGCAGCAGCGGCTCGGTGTTGGAGGGGCGGAGGTTGAACCACCAGTCGGCGGTCGTGACCGTAAGGCCGTCGAGTTCATCGAGCTCGACGCCTTCGCGGCCCTCGTACGCCGCCTTGACCGCCTCCATGCGCCCGGTCTGGTCGTCGACGGTGCTGTTGATCTCCCCGGAGGCCGCGTACCGGTCGTACTGCGCGACCAGCTCCGACAGCGGGCCCTCCTGGCCGCCGAGCGCGGCCAGGACGTGCAGGGCGGCCAGCATGCCGGTGTCGGCGTTCCAGAAGTCGCGGAAGTAGTAGTGCGCGGAGTGCTCACCGCCGAAGATCGCGCCGGTGCGGGCCATCTCGGCCTTGATGAAGGAATGGCCCACGCGGGTGCGGACGGGGGTGCCTCCGTTCTCCTTGACGACCTCGGGGACCGACCACGAGGTGATGCAGTTGTGGATGACCGTCCCGCCCGGGTGCTTGGCCAGCTCGCGGGCGGCGACCAGGGCGGTGATGGCGGAGGGGGACACCGGCTCGCCGCGCTCGTCCACGACGAAGCAGCGGTCGGCGTCGCCGTCGAAGGCGAGCCCGAGGTCGGCCCCGGTCTCCCGGATCCGGGCCTGCAAATCGACGATGTTCTTGGGGTCGAGCGGGTTGGCCTCGTGGTGGGGGAAGGTTCCGTCCAGCTCGAAGTAGAGGGCGTCGAGGTCGAGCGGGAGCCCCTTAAAGACGGTCGGGACGGTGTGGCCGCCCATGCCGTTGCCCGCGTCCACGACGACCTTCAGCGGCCGGATGGCGGTCAGGTCCACCAGCGAGCGCAGATGGGCGGCGTAGTCGGCGAGGACGTCCCGCTGGGTGATGGTGCCGGTCTCGGCGGCGGGCTCGGGCGCGCCGCTGTCGGCCCATTCCTCGACCAGGGCGCGGATGTCGGCGAGCCCGGTGTCCTGGCCGATGGGGGCGGCAGCCGCGCGGCACATCTTGATGCCGTTGTACTGCGCGGGGTTGTGGCTGGCGGTGAACATCGCGCCGGGCAGGTCGAGATGTCCGCTCGCGAAGTAGAGCTGATCGGTCGAGCACAGCCCGATCTCTGTCACATCCACCCCGAGCGAGGCGGCGCCGCGCGCGAAGGCCCGCGCCAGACCGGGCGAGGAGGGGCGCATGTCATGGCCGACGACGATCGCGTCCGCGCCGGTCACCCGGGCGAAGGCGGCGCCGAAGAGTTCCGAGAGCGACTCGTCCCACTGGTCCGGGACCACACCCCGCACGTCGTACGCCTTCACGATCTGCGACAAGTCGGGCACAGCCAACCCCTTCTGGAGGTCCTGGTGAAGATGTCTCCGCGGACGCCTCTGGGGACGTCCCTGCGGACCTCAAAACCTACCCGCAGGAGCTGGGCCGGAACTGTGAGCCCCGTCGCGCGGCGTGCTGCGGGGCGTCCCCGGCCGGGTCACGGCAGCATCCAGCTCAGCAGGAACGACGACTGCGCGACGACGATGAGGCTCATCACCAGCAGCAGCGCGAGGCTCCACGGCAGCACCTTACGGAGCAGATCCCCCTCGCGCCCCTTCAGCCCGACCGCCGCGCAGGCGATGGTGAGGTTCTGCGGGGAGATCATCTTGCCGAGCACCCCGCCCGAGCTGTTGGCGGCGGCGAGCAGATCCGGGGAGAGCCCGGACTCATGGGCGGCGGTCACCTGGAGGGCGCCGAAGAGGGCGTTCGCGGAGGTGTCCGAGCCGGAGACGGCGACGCCGAACCAGCCGAGCACCGGGGAGAGGAAGGCCAGCCCGGCCCCGGCGGCGGCGACGAAGTGCCCGATGCCGGCGGCCTGCCCGGAGAGGTTCATGACATAGGCGAGCGCGAGCACCGAGGTGACCGTAAGGATCGCATGACGCAGTTCGTGCACCGTGGCCGTCCACTCCCGCGCGGCGTCGCGGGCGGTCACCCCCAGCACGGCGACAGTGGCCACCCCGGCCACCAGCACCAAGGTGCCGCCGGTGGCGATCAGCGGCAGCGAGAAGACATTGGCGCCGACCGGCTTTCCGTCGGGCGCCGCGACGTCCAGGAAGGGCCAGTCGAAGGTGCGGGTGGCCTTGGCCAGGAGATCCTTGACCGGGCCTATCTGGGCGATGGAGAAGATCGCCACGATGAGCGCGTACGGGGCGTAGGCGCGCAGCACCTCGGGGCGCGGGTCCTCGCGGTCCAGGTCGTCGCTGCGTACGCCGGTGAGCACGGCGGCGCGCACCGGCTCCTCGGCGGGGCGCCGGGCGGCGGGCATGGCCACCAGCACGGCCGCGCCGACGAGCGCCGCCGCGATGTCGGCGAGCTGGACGGAGAGGTAGTTGGAGACGGTGAACTGGGCGACGGCGAAGGCGGCCCCACAGGCGAGCGCGGGCGCCCAGGTCTCGCGCAGCCCGCGCCGGCCGTCGACGAGCGCGACCAGCAGCAGCGGGACGACGAGGGCGAGCAGCGGGGTCTGCCGCCCCACGACGGAGGCGACGGAGTCCAGCGGCAGCCCGGTGACCTGAGCCAGCGTCACCACGGGGGTGGCCATGGCGCCGAAGGCGACCGGCGCGGTGTTGGCGACGAGCGCGACGACGGCGGCGCGCACCGGGTCGAAGCCGAGCGCCACGAGCATGACCGAGCAGATGGCCACGGGTGCGCCGAACCCGGCGAGCGCCTCCAGGAGCGCACCGAAGCAGAAGGCGATGACGAGGGCCTGGACGCGGGGGTCGTCCGAGAGCCGGCCGAAGGAGCGGCGCAGTACGTCGAAGTGGTCGGTGCGGACGGTCATCCGGTACACCCACAGGGCGTTGACGACGATCCACATGATGGGGAAGAGACCGAAGAGCGCCCCCTGGACGGCGCTGGAGAGGGCCTGGCCGACGGGCATCCCGTACGGGAGGCAGGCGACGAGCGCGGCGACGACGAGCCCGATGGGGCCCGCGTAGTGGGCGCGCATCCGCACCCCGCCGAGCAGCACGAGGACGGTGACGAGGGGAAGGGCGGCGACGAGGGCGGACAGGGAGAGTGAATCGGCGACGGGGTCCAACTGCTGCACGAACACACGGGCCTCCCGGCATGGGCCATCCCTGGAAGGTCACATCCGTAATGCGGAAACGGAGGACCCTGGCGTGCAGGCATGGTCGTGTCCGCGCCAAGTCACAGTCAATGCTCCGTCAGCAAGTGATCCCAACAAGGTGCCGGAGAGGACCGCGAGACGTTCGCCAGAAGATCGCGGGGAAGGTGCGGGAAGAACGCGGCGGAAAGTGCGCCGAGCAGCCGATCAGGACTCGGGCGACCGCAGGACCCGCAGATGGCCGCGGCGCGCGACCTCACGCGGGTCGCCCTCCCGGCCACCGTGCCCGCTCCCGGCCCCGGAGCCTCCCGAACCGGACGCCGCCCCCGCCGCGCGCTCATGCGGGCGGGCGGCCTCGCGGACCGCGTTGGCCAGCGCCTCCAGATCGTCACCGCTGGGCCGGGTCGGACCGGTGTCGATGGCGAGCCGGACGACCTCCCAGCCACGCGGGGCGGTCAGCCGCTCCGAGTGCTCCGAGCACAGGTCGTAGCAGTGGGGTTCGGCGTAGGTGGCGAGCGGCCCGAGAACGGCGGTCGAGTCCGCATAGACGTACGTCAGCGTCGCGACGGCGGGGCGGCCGCAGGCGGTGCGCGAACAGCGACGTACAGGGCTCACGACGTTGGACGGTACCGCACTCTTGAGCGGGCCGCGACGACTCTCCACCAGCTCACTCCGCCGTGTCGTCCTGGTTCGCCCCGTGCACCCGAAACGTGAACCTACCGGTTGACCAGCATGGACTTCCGGCGCGACAAAAGCCGCCGACGACGAATCCGGTCAGCACTCGAACCGAGAGAGATCATCCTGGGCCAGGGAAGCGACGCAAGAGACATCCGTTTTTGGACCCAAGCATGGCTGGAATGCTCATTTAGCGACATCCGGCACGGCTGTCCGGTAAGCGCACGGGGGGCGGGCGGGCGACGGCTACCCTCGTGAGTGATGACCAGGCCCGTACATCCCCATCAGTCCGAGCCGCGCCCTCGCCGTCGCGACCGCCACGGACGAGGTATGCGCGGCCCTATCGCGCCGCCCCAGGTGCCGCTCTCGGTCAGCCGCGCGGAGTCCTTCGTCGATCTGGTGCAGGACTCGGCGGAGCGGCTGGAGAGACGCTGGCCACAGCTGTCCGGAGTCGACTTCACGGTGCTGGAGGTGCCCACGTCGGGTCTCGGCGGCCCGGGGCCGGGCGGGGGCCCGGACGGGCACGGCGGACCGGACGGCTGGGACGGCGAGTCCGTGCCGCTCGGGCGCTTCATCGCGGCCCGCGGGGACGCGCCGGACCGGATCGTGATCTACCGCCGCCCGGTCGAGATCCGGGCGAAGAACCGGGATGAGCGGGCGCTGCTGGTGCACGAGGTCGTGGTCGAGCAGGTGGCGGAGCTGCTGGGGCTGGCCCCGGAGTCCGTGGACCCGCGGTACGGACAGGAGTAGCGGGCGGCGGCGCCCCAAGGCGCGAGGCGCCCCGATGGACGAGGCGCCCAGAGGCACGACGCGCCCCGGGGCGGGCCGCGAACCCCCGTGGTAGGCCCCGGCACGGGCCGCAGGCCCCCAGGACTGCCATAACCCAGGAGCAGCCCTAACCGCCCTCAGGCGCGGCCCTAGTCGTCGTTGAGCAGGGACAGGTCCTGGCCCGCCTCGGGCAC
Source organism: Streptomyces violaceusniger Tu 4113 (assembly GCF_000147815.2). Lineage (NCBI taxonomy): Bacteria > Bacillati > Actinomycetota > Actinomycetes > Kitasatosporales > Streptomycetaceae > Streptomyces > Streptomyces violaceusniger. The sequence goes on from NC_015957.1 coordinate 9,702,824, forward strand.
CGCGACCATGCCCCGGTCGTCCGGCAGCGGCTGGATCGTGAACATCGGGACCCCGCCCTCCGGCAGCGCCAGCATCCGCGAGGCGTGCACCGGCCCGCCGGAGAGCCGCTCGACCGTCACCGCGTACGGGCCCTTGCCCGAGGCCGGGCGCGGTGGCTCCAGGGCCTGGGTGGTGCCGCCCTTGACCTCGTAGGTCTTGCTGACCGGGCTGCCGCCGCCGGCGCCCGCGGAGGCGGTGATCCGCACCTTGGCGGTCGCTCCCGGCGCCACCAGGGAGAGCGTCGACCCCTTGGTGCGGTTGTCGGCCGCGGTGGCGCTGCGCTCGATCGCGCCGGTCGCCGGGATGAACGCCGTCTCCTGGTCGCTCCCCTTGCCCCGGGTCACCTGGAGCCCGGCCACCACCGGCGTGGCCGGGCCGTCGCCGCCCTCGGGGGTGAGCAGCAGCGAGCCGGGCTCGCCCTTGGTCACGTCGCCGAGGTCGATCGCGGTCGTCATCCCGCTCTTGACGTGCAGTGACTCATGCCCTGCGGGGGTGATCGAGTTGTTCGGCCCGGCCAGCCGCACCTTGAGGTCCGCGTCGTCGGACCCGGGCGCCAAGACGACCAGGCGCGCCGAGGTGGCGTCCTTGGGGATGCCGGGGATCGCCACGCTCGTCGAGGGCACGGCGGAGGCGGGAAGCCAGTCGCTGCCCGCCTTCTGGTCCACGGCCTGTACGGCCGTGCCGATCCGGCCGGTGCGGGCCGTCACGCGGAGCGAGGCGCCGGCCGCCCGCTGGTCGGTGAGGGTGGAGAGCAGGACCGGGACGGTGGAGCGGGGCGGGACCGTGATCGACTCGTCGGTCGAGGGCTTCAGCCGGCCGCTCGGTCCGTAGAGCTTCAGATCCACCTCGGCGGCGGCGTCGTCCGGGTTCGTGAGATGGACGAAGTCCTGGCGGTTCTTGTCCGTGCTGACCCCGGGGAACCAGAAGTCCGTATCCGGGGCCGTGCACGCGGTGCCCAGGATGCCGCGTCCGCTGCCCGCGTCGATCGTGGTGGTCTGCTGGACGGTCCAGCCGGGCGCGAAGCGGCCGTCGGCGGTGCCGATGAGCGCGGGGGCGCCCTCGCTGTCCTCGTCGGTGGTGACGGGCTTGCCGGGCTCCTTCAGGGGCAGTACGGGCTTGTCGCCGCCCGGGGACGCCTGACCGCCCTTCTTGCCGTTCTTGTTGTCCTTACCGCCGTCGCCGCCGGGACCCGGCACGTCATCAGCCGGGTTCTGGGCGGGCAGCAGTTCGGCGGTGCCGTCCTTGGCGTCCACGCCGTCGCGCTTGGGCGTGTACGCGGTGTAGGTGGTGCTGCTCACATCCGAGGAGGAGGGCGTCGGGCACAGCAGCGTCGAGCGCTGCACGGGCAGCCGGGCGGCGGCCTTCGCGGCGGAGTCCGCGTCGTCGGAGGAGCCCCCGGTGAGGGCCGCGACGCCGGTGACGGCGGCCAGCGCCGTGGCGGCGCCGATGAGGGACAGGGTGGTGCGGTTCATCGCTGCTGCTCGCTCCCGTCGCGGCGGTCCTCGGGGTCGGCGCCGCCGTACGTCGTATCGCCCTGCGGGGGGTAGCCGCCGTCGGGGTAGGGCTGCTGCTGGTCGTAGCCGTAAGGGTCGGCGTACTGGCCGCCCGCGTACGGGTCCGCCGGGTACTGGCCCTCCTGGTACTGGCCCTGGCCCTGGCCCTGGCCCTCCTGGTAGCCGGCCGGATAGCCGGTGTCCTGATAGCCGCCCTGGTAGTCACCGGCCGGGTACTGGCCGCCGGGGTACTGACCCGGGTAGCCCTCGCCCTGGTACTGCTCGCCTTGGTACTGCTCCCCCTGGTACTGACCGGCCGGGTACTGGCCGTATCCGGCGTCGGCGTACGTCTGCGCGTCCCACTGCTGCCCGTACTGCTCCTGATGCGGCACGGCCTGCTGCTGATGCGGCACCGCCGCGTACGGGTCACCGGCGGCCGTCTGGTCGCCGTACGGATCGTTCGCCACCGTCTGGTCGCCGTAAGGGTCGTTCGCCGCCGCCTGGTCGCCGTAAGGGTCGCCCATGGCGGCCGGCTCGACGGGCGGCTGCAGCGGCGGCTCGCCCGGCTGCGGGGGAATCTCGTCCGGCAGCGGGGGCATGGCGTCCGCGGTGGCCGGATCCTCGTCCGGCCGCCCCTTGCCGGCCTCTGCCTGCCCGGCCTGCGCCTCCGCGGCGGCCCGCAGCCGCCGCGCCCGGCGTCCGTCGCCCGCCATGTCCTCGGCGGTGATGACGGCGGCCGCGCCCTCCGCGTCCGGCAGGTCGTCGTCGACGTTCCGGCGGCGGCCCGGCAGCGCGAGCACCAGCAGCACGACCGCCAGCAGCCCCTGCGCCCACACCCACGCGGTGTGCGTGATGGGCGTGTCGTAGGTGAGGTCCAACCGGCCGCCGTTCGCCGGGAGTTCGAAGCCCTGCGCCCAACCGTCGACGGTCGTCGCCTTCAGCGGCTTGCCGTCGAGCGTGGCCTGCCAGTCGGGTGCGGACCGGTCGGCGATCCGCAGCACCCGCCCGGCGGTGCCGTCCGGCACCGTGGTGTGCGCCTCGACGGGGCCGGACGCCACATGCACCGGCTTGGCCGCCGCCCCGCCCGCCGGACGGCCCGAGGACTCGGCCGGGACGATGGAGACCCGCGAGACCCGCTGGTCGACCCGCCACAGCACGCCGCCGTGTTCCCGGCTGAGCTGAGTGAGGCCCGGGGTCGCGTTCAGCACCCGCTCCATCTCGGACGGCGCGCCCTTCTGGACGTACACGTACCGCACCGCGTAGCCGCCGAGCTGACGGGTCTGGTCGGCGCCGGAGCCCGCGATCAGATTGGCCACGACGCCGTCGAGCCGGGTGTCGGCGCCGCCCGCCGCCGCGAGTTCGCCCTCGCCCAGCCGGGCGCCGGAGCCGCGCACCAGGGCGTAGTCGGCGTGGGCGGCGCTGCTGCCGCCGCCGAGCACCAGCGTGCGGGCCTGGTCCTCGGTGGCGCTCTCGGCCGCCACGAACGCCGGAACCTGCGAGGGGTCGCGCCGCCCCACCGGGCCGTCCGCGCCGCTCACCATCCAACTGACGGCGGCGTACAGCGGCGCGGCGACCGTGGCGACCGCGATCAGCAGCGCCACCGGCTGGCGCCAGCCGAAGCTCTGCGCCGCGACCCGCTCGCGTGCGTTCTCGGCGCCCACCACACCGGCGGTCAGCAGCGCCAGGCCGTAGACGAGGGTCGCGGGCCCGGCCCAGCCGGAGCCGCCCGTGAACGCCGCGAAGAGGAAGCCGGTGAGCGCCACGACCCACGCGGTGCGCACCAGCGTCTGCCGCTCCCCGCGCATCAGGGCGGCGAGGGCGGCCAGGACGAAGCCGAGCAGCAGCAGCGTGCCGCCGCCCTTGGGGCCGCCGGGGCTGAGCGCGAGCAGGTCCAGGGCGGACGCGGAGCCGGCGCCGCGGTCCAGCCCGGCCTCCTCGAGGAAGCGGGCGGGGTCGGCAAGGAGGTCGAGCGACCAGGGGGCGAGCACGACGAGCGGGGTGACGAGCACGGTCAGGAACCGCAGTCCGTGGCCCATGAGCTGCTCGGTGCCGCTCTGCCGGTGGCGTACGAGCACGCCGACGCCCAGGAGGAGCGCCATCGGCCAGACGACCGGGGTGAAGGCCATGGTGAACGTGAGCAGCAGCGCGTACGCCCATGCCGCCCGCCAGCTCGGCAGCCGCGTCCCATTGCTCGTGAACCCGCTCGCGGCGGCCGCGGCCCGGGCCATCAGCGGCAGCAGTATGGCGAGCACGGCGGTGCCGAGCCGCCCGCCCGCGAGCGCCCCGGTCGCGGCCGGGAGGAAGGCGTACGCGACGCTCCCCCAGGCGCGCAGCAGCCGGGACTCGACCAGGGGCCGGGAGGCGAAGTACGCGATGAACCCGGCCAGCGGCACCGAACAGACCAGCAGCAGGGTCAGCGTGAAGCCCGTGGAGCCCAGGAAGACCGTGCCCAGTGCGGCGAGGGCGGCCAGATACGGCGGCGCGGACTGCGTCCCGCCGGTGCCGACCGGATGCCAGCCGTCCACATAGCTCGACCACAGCTCGGAGACATGAGCGGGCGCGGGCAGCAGGGCGCCGCCCGCGAGCGCGCCCGCACCGAGCAGATCCCGGCAGGCGACCAGCGAGACCACCAGCAGGACGAGGAAGAGCATCGGCCCTGGCTTGCGCGCGATCCGCTTGAGCCGGGCGAACTGCTCGACCTCCAGGAAGTCGGCGTCATCGCCGCCGGGCCCGGACTCGACCGCGCCGTGCCGCCCGCCGGAGGACAGTTCGGGCTCGGAACGGCCGCCTATATTGCTGGCGACCTGCTCGACCGTCGCCCTTACGGTCGCACCGGGCGGCGGGAACAGCGGCCGCAGCTCGCTCGGCTCCGCCGCGGGGCGGCCTCTGCGCTTGCGCGCGGCGAGGATCCGCCCCGGCCGCAACAGGATGCCGAAGAGACCGGCGACCTCGTCCAGGGCCTGCCCCGGCACCTTGCCCACGAGATAGGCCAGGGTGCGCAGCAGCGTGCCGAACAGAAGCCGCAGCATCACATAGGGCAGCAGCCCGCCGCGCGTGTTGACCAGCAGGGTGTAGACGGCGCCGGCCTTGTCCACGCGATGGGGGTTCGCGACGGAGCGCCCCACGCAGTCGATGGGCCGCCGCTCGCGCGCGGACGCCTCCGCATGCCGCAGTACCGCGTCCGGAGCGATCAGCACCTGATAACCGGCCGCCTGGGCGCGCCAGCACAGGTCGACGTCGTCCCGCATCAGGGGCAGCCGGGCGTCGAAACCGCCCAGCTCCTCCCACACATCGCGGCGCACCAGCATGCCCGCGCTGGACACCGACAGCACGGGGCGCACCTGGTCGTGCTGGCCCTGGTCCTGCTCGCGCCGCTCCAGACCGGTCCAGCGGCGGCCGCTGCGGGCGATGCTGACGCCGACTTCGAGCAACTGCCGGCGGTCGTACCAGCCGCGCAGCTTGGCGCCGACGATCGCGGGCTCGCGGTTGGCGGTGAGCTCGGCGTCGACGACCCGCAGCAGCTCGGCCAGCGCGTCGGGGTCGGGCGCGCAGTCGTCGTGCAGCAGCCACAGCCACTGGACGGGCTCGCCGTGCGGCAGCTCCGGCAGGTCGTACGCGTCGTCGCGCCAGGTCCGGTTGACGGGGTCCCAGCCGCTGGGGCGCTTGAGGTAGGTGAGCTCCTCGGGGCCGAGCACCGGGGCCGTGCGGACCGCCTCGGCGACGGCCGTGCCGAAGCCGCTGCGGCGCGCCATGTGCAGCACCCGCTCCTCGCCGAGGGTCTCGGTGAGCAGCCGGGCGGAGTCGTCGGCGCTGCCGGTGTCGGCCGCGACGACGCTCTGGACGGGGCGCTCCTGGCCGAGCAGACCGGACAGCGCGTCGGGCAGCCAGCGGGCGCCGTCGTGGGCGACCAGGACGGCGGTGACGACATGACGCGGATAGGCCGGTGCCTGAACCGGTTCTTGAGCGGGCGCAAACGCGGCGTTGGCGGCCGGATATTGGGCCGCCTGGTGGCTGTGCACGGACATCGAGGTACGGGCCCCGGTTCGCTGGACTGCGGTGGACGCGCGCGCCCCCTGGGGGCATTGGAGCGTCTCGGACGGGGCCCCACACTAACGGCTGTGTATGCGACCGGTCCGCCTCCCGTCACCATGCGGGCGGGGGGCGCACCGGTCGCGGTGGCTCAGCCCGCCGTGACCTGTGCGGATATGTCAGCGCGGGTCATACGGTTCCGGCAGGTCCGACGGGCCCGAGGAGTCGGCGCGGCCGACGGGTCCGGCGAGTCGGACGGGTCCCGCGGGCCCGGTCCGGCGTCGGGTGTCAGACGGCGGCCTTCTTCAGTCGGCGGCGCTCACGCTCGGACAGACCGCCCCAGATGCCGAACCGCTCGTCGTTGGCGAGGGCGTACTCAAGGCACTCGGAACGGACCTCACACGCGAGGCAGACCTTCTTCGCCTCACGGGTGGATCCGCCCTTTTCCGGGAAGAACGATTCGGGATCGGTCTGGGCGCACAGCGCGCGCTCCTGCCAACCGAGCTCCTCGTCCGCCTCTTCGACCAGCAGTTGCTGGAACAACTCGGTCATGTGCGCCCCTCGTCTGTCTTTGCGTCCCCGTGCCTGATGCCGTCGATGAGCCGGCAGAACGACACGAGTGAAATTACAAGTGCGCCGATCCGGGCCAGTCAAGCCGAGATCTGCTATTGGGCCTCTTATTCACTCTGCGGAACCAAGGCTGCGCGGAAAGTGTTCAAATCGGCCTAAACGCGACACCTTCCCCATCCGACGCCCGGGTCCCTCCTCTCACGCTCACTGAGGAGGACGCCATCGACGCCGGTCCCGTTGCATCGCGCGGGAGATGGAGCAGGGTGGCGCGGGGGTCGTGCGGGGATCGTGCAGGGGTGGTGCGGGGGTGGTGCGCGTCGATGCGCGTTGGTGCGCCCTCTCACCGGTACAACGCGTGCACAAACCTTTCTGCCTCCAGAGCGACCTGATGAGGTGAACCTTGAGCTGAAACGTGAGATCAAGTTGACAGCGGCGCGGCGATCCGGGTCTCCTTGGTCGCATGTCAGTGACCCACGCGCCCCTGCCGACCCGTGACCACGGGTTCCGCTGCGCTGTGCAGGCTCGCTGTCGCTGTTCGAGCTGTTGATGCCCCCCGAGCTCCAGCTTTCTCCGCGTTTCTCTCGCTTCGCCTACGGCGCCTCGTCCTGAGACCTCGTTCGCACCGCACTTCGCGCCCTGACAGCGTCCCCTACGGCGCACCTCTCCGCGCCCTTCCCGCCGAGGAACCCCCGCCATGAACAGCGACGTCCAGATCGCCGGTGACCCGCTCGCCATCCCGCATCTGCTGCCGCCCGTACCCGCGCACCCCTCCACCGTCTCCGCCTTCGCGGGTCTGGCCCGCACCATCGCGGCCGACCGCGACGGCTGGGCCTCCCTCGTCCAGTACGACGCCACCAGCCGCTGGTACCACCGGCTGCGCACCGGCCCCGGCTATGAGGTGTGGCTGCTGAGCTGGGTGCCCGGACAGGGCAGCGGAGCCCACGACCACGGCCGCTCCTCCGGAGTGCTGACCGTGCTCCAGGGCGAGCTCACCGAACGGGTGGGAACGCGCGGCGTGCGGCATGCGCTGCGCGCCGGCGCACAGCGCGTCTTCGCGCCCGGTTATGTGCACGACGTCGTCAACGACGCCCTCGAACCGGCCGTCAGCCTGCACATCTACTTCCCCGGGCTGACCGAGATGCCGCTGCACCCCACCCAGAGCGCCGAGTTGTCCGCCCCCGCGCGCCCTGCCGCGGCCCCCGGCACGCTGGGCGTCCCGGGCCGCTGAGCCGCCCCGAACGCCCGCGATGTCCGGGGCTGCTGCCAGACTGTCTCCCATGCGCATTGTGGTTCTGGCAGGCGGTATCGGTGGCGCCCGTTTCCTTCGCGGTCTGATGTCGGCGGCTCCGGACGCCGACATCACCGTCATCGGGAACACCGGCGACGACATCCACCTCTTCGGCCTCAAGGTCTGCCCCGACCTCGACACCGTGATGTACACCCTCGGCGGTGGCATCCACGAGGAGCAGGGGTGGGGCCGGGCCGACGAGACGTTCACCGTCAAGGAGGAGCTGGCGGCGTACGGGGTGGGGCCCGAGTGGTTCGGCCTCGGCGACCGCGACTTCGCCACGCACATAGTCCGTACGCAGATGATCGGCGCGGGCTATCCGCTGAGCGCCGTCACCGAGGCGCTGTGCGCCCGGTGGCAGCCGGGGGTGCGGCTGCTGCCCATGACGGACGACCGCGTCGAGACCCATGTCCTGATCGACGACCCGGACGGCGAGAGCCGTAAGGCCGTCCACTTCCAGGAGTACTGGGTGCGGCTGCGCGCCTCCGTGCCCGCCCACGCCGTCGTCCCCGTCGGCGCCGACCAGGCCAAGCCGGCGCCCGGCGTCCTGGAGGCCATCGCCGACGCCGACGTCGTCCTCTTCCCGCCGTCCAACCCGGTCGTCAGCGTCGGCACGATCCTCGCCGTGCCCGGCGTGCGCGAGGCCATCGCCGACGCCGGGGTCCCGGTCGTGGGCCTGTCCCCCATCGTGGGCGACGCGCCCGTGCGCGGCATGGCCGACAAGGTGCTCGCCGCCGTCGGCGTCGAGTCCACCGCCGCCGCCGTCGCCAAGCACTACGGCTCCGGGCTGCTGGACGGCTGGCTCGTCGACACCGTGGACGCGGGCGCGGTCGACGAGGTCGAGGCCGCCGGGATCCGCTGCCGGGCGATCCCGCTGATGATGACGGACCTTGAGGCCACGGCGGCGATGGCGGCCGCGGCGCTGGTGCTGGCGGAAGAGGTGCGGGGATGAGCGCGTTGCGGGACGGGGTGGAGGGCGTGCCGGGTGGCGCGTCGCACGAGCTGCCGTCGTATCAGGTGTGGGCCCTCCCCGGTATGCCCGAGGTGCGGCCCGGTGACGACCTCGCCAAGCTCATCGCCGACGCCGCGACCTCCGGCGGTCTGCCGGGGCTCGCGCACGGCGATGTGCTGTTGGTCACCTCCAAGATCGTCAGCAAGGCGGAGGGGCGCGTCGTCGAGGCGACCGACCGCGAGGCGGCCATAGACGCCGAGACGGTGCGGGTCGTGGCGCGACGCGGCCGCACCCGGATCGTCGAGACCCGCCACGGCCTGGTCATGGCCGCCGCCGGGGTCGACGCCTCCAACACGCCTTCCGGGACGGTCCTGTTGCTCCCCGAGGACCCCGACGCCTCGGCGCGGGCGATCCGGGCCGGGCTGCGGGAAGTGCTCGGCGTGGAGGTCGGCGTCATCGTCACCGACACGTTTGGTCGACCGTGGCGGACCGGGGTCACCGACGTCGCCATCGGGGCGGCGGGGGTGCGGGTCCTGGACGATCTGCGCGGCGGCGTCGACGCGTACGGGAACGCGCTGAGCGCGACCATCGTCGCCACCGCCGATGAGCTGGCCGCGGCGGGTGACCTGGTCAAGGGCAAGGCCGAGGGGTTGCCGGTGGCGGTACTGCGGGGGCTTCCGCAGGTGGTGGCGTTCGAGGGGCTGGACGACGGGTCTGACGGGCTCGGCGGACCGGATGGGCCTGGCGAAGGGCTCGGTGAAGGGCTCGATGAAGAGCTCGGTGAAGAGCTCGATGAAGGCGCGCGGGCGTTGGTGCGCGGTGCCGCGGACGACATGTTCCGGCTGGGCACCTCCGAGGCCGTACGGGAGGCCGTGACGCTGCGCCGTACGGTCCGGGAGTTCACCGACGAGCCGGTGGACGGCGCGGCGGTGCGGCGCGCGGTCGCCGCCGCCGTCACCGCGCCGGCGCCGCACCATACGACGCCATGGCGCTTCGTCCTGCTGGAGTCGGAGGAGTCACGGACGCGGCTGCTGGACGCGATGCGGGAAGCGTGGATCGCCGACCTGCGAGGGGACGGCTTCTCGGAGGAGAGCATCGCCAAGCGGGTGCGGCGCGGGGATGTGCTGCGCAAGGCGCCGTACCTGGTGGTCCCCTGCCTGGTCGCGGATGGCGCCCACAGCTACCCCGACCCGCGGCGGAACACGGCGGAGCGCGAGATGTTCGTGGTCGCGGCGGGCGCCGGGGTGCAGAACCTGCTGGTCGCGCTGGCGGGTGAGGGGCTGGGGTCGGCGTGGGTGTCGTCCACGATGTTCTGCCGCCCGGTGGTGCGTGAGGTACTGGGCCTGCCGGACGACTGGGACCCGATGGGCACGGTCGCGGTGGGCCAGGCGGCAGTTCCGCCGAAGGCACGGCCGGAGCGGGGGGTCGAGGGGTTCGTGGTGGTGCGGTAGGACGTCGGGTCCGGGGTTTCCGGGGTTGTGCGGGTGCGCTGAGCGGAGGGGTTGCGCGGGCCGGTTGTGCGATGGGGTTGTGCGCGCGGGGGCAGGGGGGCGTGCGTTGTGCGGGGTGGGGGCACGGGTGCGGGAGCGTTTGCTGGAGTGCGCCGCGGGGTTGCCCTTGGGACGGGGCGCCCTTGGGTGCGCGGTGGCGTGTGTGGTGGGTGCCGGGTGCGGGGCCTCCGGGGCGGCGCCCTGGACCGTATATTTACGGCGCCATTGACCGGGGGCGTTGAGTGTGCCGGAGATCGGCGCCACAAATACACGTAAGCGTCCAGGACACCACCCCTGCGACCCCGCCCCCTCCCGCCGTCTCGCGGCTGCCCGCCGGTGGCACCGGGGCGCCTGTCCGTCTCGCGTTCCGCCCGCGGGCCGGGTGCTGGGCGGGCGTGGGAGCGACCCCAATCCCCTACCGTCGTCTTGCGACCGCCCGCCGGTGGCACCGGGGCACCTGTCCGGCGCGCGTTCCGCCCGCGGGCCGGGTGCTGGGCGGGCGTGGGAGCGACCCCAATCCCCTACCGTCGTCTTGCGACCGCCCGCCGGTGGCACCGGGCACCTGTCCGGCGCGCGTTCCGCCCGCGGGCCGGGTGCTGGGCGGGCGTGGGAGCGACCCCAATCCCCTACCGTCGTCTTGCGGCCACCCGCCGGTGGCACCGGGCACCTGCCCCGCGTTTCAGCCTGAGGGCCGCCGGATGGACGAGGGGAGTGCCCCTCCGGCCGCCGCGCGGCCACCCGCCAGTGGCACAGGCCGCTTCCCCGGCTTCGGACCGCCCGGAGGCGCTGGGCCGGGGGGAACGGCCCCGTCCTCTCCCGCTGCATCGACGACCAGGCCCCGGTGGCACAGGCCGCCTGCCCGTCCCACGTCCAGCGCCGGGGGTGCGACCCCCGCCCCCTACCGCCGTCCCGCGACCACCTGCCAGTGGCACGAGCCGCCTGTCCGGTTCCGGATCGCCCGAGGACGGGTGTGCCCTCGCTGGCGACCGGCCTCCAGGGGCCGAGTGTTGGGCGGGGGTGGGCGCCGGCCCTGCGTCCTCCCAGTTCCTCGGCGAGTGGGCGCCAGGGGCACACCCCCGGGGCGGGGGAAGTGCGGATTGGGTGGGTCGTAGGGTGGCGGGGTGTGTGTGAGACGTACCTGGCGCCCTTCGGGGCCCTGCGACCTCGCGCGTAACCTCGGCGTGCTGCAGCGAGGCCCAGGGGATCCCGCGTTTCAGGTCGGCGCGGACGGCGCCTTCTGGCGGGCGAGCCGGACGCCGGCCGGGCCCGGGACCATGCGGATCGCGCGCAAGGGTGCGGAGGTCGAGGGCCGGGCCTGGGGGCCGGGCGCGGAGTGGCTGCTGGACGGCCTGCCCGCCCTCCTCGGGGCGGACGACGACCCGACCGCGTTCGTGCCCCGCCATCGGCTCGTCCACGAGGCGCACCGCCGCCACCCCGGTCTCCGGCTCATCCGCACCGGGCTGGTCCTGGAATCCCTGATTCCGTCGATCCTGGAGCAGAAGGTCACCGCCGTCGAGGCGTACCGCGCCTGGCGGCTGCTGCTTCAGCGGCATGGCGAGCCCGCGCCCGGTCCGGCCGAGGGGATGCGGATGCGGGTCATGCCCGATCCGCGTACCTGGGCGCTGATCCCGTCGTGGGAGTGGCACCGCGCGGGCGTGGACACCAAGCGCTCCTCGACGATCCTGCGGGCCGTCCGGGTCGCCCGACGGCTGGAGGAGGCCACGTCCATGGACCTCGCCACCGCCTCCGCCCGGCTGCAACTCATCCCGGGCATCGGGCCCTGGACGGCGGCCGAGACCCTGCAGCGCAGCAATGGCACCCCGGACGCGATCACGGTCGGGGATCTGCATCTGCCGCAGATCGTCGGCTACGCGCTCACCGGAGAGCGGGGTGCGGACGACGAGGCGATGCTCGAACTCCTGGTCCCCTACGCGGGCCAGCGCTACCGCGCGACCCGGCTGATCCTCCTGTCCGGCCGCACCCCACCCCGCCGTGCCCCCCGCTTCGCGGTCAGGGACTTCCGGACGATGTAGCTCCCGGGCCCCAGTCACATCCGAGGGGCTCCGCTCCTCAAACGCCGGAGGGGCTGAATGCACGGCCCCCGGGCCGAACGCGAGACGGACAGGCGCCCCGGTGCCACCGGCGGGCAGCCGCGAGACGGCGGGAGGGGGCGGGGTCGCAGGGGTGGTGTCCTGGACGCTTACGTGTATTTGTGGCGCCGATCTCCGACCAACTCAACGCCCCCGGTCAATGGCGCCGTAAATATACGGTCCAGGGCGCCGCCCCGGAGGCCCCGCACCCGGCACCCACCACACACGCCACCGCGCACCCCACCTCGCGTCCAAGGGCAAGCCCGCCCGACCGGCACCCCCGTCACTGGTCGGACGAGAAGCGGACCGCCCCCGCCGGGATGTCCGCGCCGCACCACACGCGTACGCCGTCCCGCAGCTCGTTGTCCGGGCCGACCAGCGCGCCGTCCCCGACCACCGCGCCCTGCAGCACCGTACGGGCGCCGATGCGCGCGCCCGCGCCGACGAGCGAATCGCGCACCTGGGCGCCCTCCTCCACGACGGCGCCCTCCAGCACCGTGCTGCCGTCGATGCGCGCGCCCGCGCCCACCCGGGCCTGGGGGCCGATGACCGTGCCGCCGGTCAGCTTGGCGTCGCCCGCGACCGAGGCGCTGTCCAGGACGAGGCGGTCACCGCAGCGTCCCGGTACGGCCGGGGAGGGGGCCCGGCCCAGCACCAGGTCCGCCGAGCCGCGGACGAAGGCCTGGGGGGTGCCGAGGTCGAGCCAGTACGTGGAGTCGACCATGCCCTGCAGATGCGCGCCCGCGGCCAGCAGACCGGGGAAGGTCTCGCGTTCGACGGAGACGGGGCGGTCGGCGGGGATGGTGTCGATGACCGAACGGTTGAAGACGTACGCGCCCGCGTTGATCTGGTCGGTGACGATTTCCTCGGGGGTCTGCGGCTTCTCCAGGAAGGCGGTGACCCTGCCCTGTTCGTCGGTGGGCACCAGCCCGTACGCGCGGGGGTCGGGGACCCGGGTGAGGTGCAGGGAGACATCGGCGCCCGTCGTGCGGTGGTTGTCGACGAGGGCGCGGATGTCGAGGCCGGTGAGGATGTCGCCGTTGAAGATCAGCACCGGGTCGTCGGGGCCCGAGCGCAGCCGGGAGGCGACGTTGCGGATGGCGCCGCCGGTGCCGAGGGGTTCCTCCTCCGTGACGTACTCCAGGTGCAGGCCGAGCGCGGAGCCGTCACCGAAGTACGGCTCGAAGACCTCCGCCAGATAGGAGGTGGCGAGCACGATGTGCTCGACCCCGGCGGCGCGGGCGCGGGCGAGTTGGTGGGTCAGAAACGGAACGCCGGCCGCCGGGACCATCGGCTTGGGAGTGTGCACCGTCATCGGGCGCAACCGGGTTCCCTTGCCGCCGACCAGGAGGATCGCCTCTGGCGATGGCGTTGCTGGCGCAATGGTCACGTAACGTCTCTGCTTCCTGCTGGGGCTCGCCGGTCGGCGGCCAGTGTATGCAGATCCCCGGACCACGCCTGATCAGCGCCCCTGGAGGCGGGCGGCTGTCTTCCGTACCGAACCGAGCTTCTTGTAGAGGTCCTTGCCCGGGCACTCGGTGGCAAAGCCGTCGCGGTGACCTGCGATCACATGGAGCTTTACGCTGGCGCCCTTTTTGTACTTGTTGCCGCCGCCGGACACCAGATGCGTGGTGCCGCGCGGATTTCGCTTGAAGAGGCCCAGTTTCCACGCGGTGAGCTTGGCGATGGCCTTGACCGCCTTGGCGGGGGGCTTCTTGGCGGAGAAAGTACCGAGGACAGCGACACCCATGCTGTTGGTGTTGAAGCCCAGGGTGTGCGCTCCGCGTACGGCTTTGGTGACACCGCCGGAGCGGCCTTCGTAGATTTTTCCGCACTTGTCGATGGTGAAGTTGTAGCCGTAATCGCGCCATCCCAGGCTCTTCACGTGGTAACGGTAGATACTGCGCATAACGGAGGGCGCCTGGGAGCAGCGGTACTTATTGCCCGTCACGGTGTGGTGGATGAAGGCGACCTTCACGGTCTTGCTGTAGACGTGGCCCGTTTCACGGATCTTCTCGTCGGCGCCCCAGCCCGCGCGGGTGACGATGCTGGGCCGCGGCGCGCTGTAGCGGGCGGCGTTCGCCTTGGTCGCCTCCTCGGCGAGTGCGTTGGGCGGCGGGGTGATGGAGCTGGGCGGCGAGGTGGGGGGTGTGGAGTGGGTGGAGTGGGTGGAGGGGTACGGCAGCGGCTTGGCGGATGACCCGGCGGGTCCGGGGGACGGCTTCGCGGACCACCTGGAGGGCAAGGACGGCTCGACGGATGGCCTGGAGGGCCTGGGAGACGGCCTCGCGGACCACCTCGAGGGCCGGGAGGGTGGCTGGGCGGACACCCCCGAGTGCCCCCAGGACGGCTTCCCGGACGACCCCGCCGACGGTCTCGTGCCCGGCGCGGCACCCCCCGGCGCCGATACGGCACCCGGCTTCGCGGCAGCCCCCGCCGTCGGCACCGGATGTGCCGGAAGGGCGCGCAGTACGGCCCGGTCCGGGGGTGGCGGCGCCGGGGCCTCGCCGGGGTCGATCAGCTCCAGCCGCAGCCCGGACGGCAGCGCCGCCGACCGGGCAGCCGCACCTGCGCCCACGCCCGCACCAGCGCCCCCGTCCGCCACCGCCACCCCCTCCTCCGGCCGCACCCGCGCCTGCACGCCGTCCGAGTCGCCCACCCACAGCGGCGCCGTGCCGCCGTGGGCCCGTACCCCGCGGAGTTCGGGCGAGTCGGGGTCGGGGCCGTCGTCCCCGTACGGGAGCAGCTCGCGCCATGGGGACCACTCGCCGCCGACCGCGCGGGTGCGGACCTGTACCCGGCCGCGGAGGTCGGCGGAGGGCTGGTCCCAGACGACGCCGACGAGCGAGAACGGCCGTACGCGCGACGCGGCGACCCCCCGGTCGGCCGGGGCCGGTGCCGGAGCGTCGCCACCGGATGCGGCCAACCCCCGGTCGAGTCCGTCCGCCACGAGCGGAAGGAGCGGCAGCGACTGCGTGGAGCCGGAGCCGAAGGAGGTTGCGGCGGTCCGCTCGGCCCGGGCATGTGCGGGGCCGGGATAGACGGCGAGGGGCAGGGCGAGGGCGGCGGTGCACGCGACGCCGATCGAGGATGCCAGGTATGCACGCATGATTGAAATCGTCTACATAGGGGGACAAACCTGTCCATTCGGAAGAGCTGACACGTCGCGGACCGTTCGCTGACCCAAGCCCCACCGGCCCCGTCCGCGCCGCATCTTCGGCGCGTAGTCTTGCGCGCGTGAACGCCACCGATCGCACCCCCGCCGACCTGCTGGGATCCGCGCTCGCCGCGGACCCGGCCCGCCCGCTCGTGACCTTCTACGACGACGCCACGGGCGAACGTGTCGAACTCTCCGTGGCCACCTTCGCCAATTGGGTGGCGAAGACCGCCAATCTGCTCCAGGACGATCTGGCCGCAGCGCCGGGCGAGAGATGCGCACTGCTGCTGCCCGCCCACTGGCAGACCGCCGTGTGGCTGGTGGCCTGCTCCTCGGTCGGGGTCCTCGTGGACATCGGGGGCGACCCGGCCTCCGCCGATCTCGTCGTCAGCGGCCCGGACACCCTCAAGGAGGCACGGGAGTGCTCCGGTGAGCGGGTGGCGCTGTCGCTGCAGCCGCTGGGCGGCCGGTTCCCCCAGCTACCGGAGGGGTTCGCGGACTACGCCGTGGAGGTGCCCAGCCAGGGCGACCGCTTCGCCCCGTACTCCCCCGTGGACCCGGAGGCGCCCGCGCTTGCCGTCGGCGGTGTGGAGCTGACGAGCGCGGAGGTGGTGGAGCGGGCGCAGGCCGACGCCGCCGCGCAGGGGCTCGGGCCCGGTTCGCGGATCCTCTCGGGGCTGCCGTACGACGGCTGGGAGGGACTGTCGTACGGGCTGTACGCACCGCTGGCCACCGGCGGTTCAGTGGTGCTCTGCCGCCATCTGGACCGGCTGGACGAGAAGGGGCTGGCGGGGCGCAAGGAGAGCGAGCGCGTCACCGCCACCATGCCCTGAGGCCACAGCCACGGCCACGCCCCCTGGGGCCGACCACCCCACCCCGAGAACACCCAGAGACCCCGCAACCTCCCCGCCCCGGACCCCACGCCCCCCCTTCCCACCCCTGACCCGTCCGGCGGACCGCGGGCCGAGTCCACGGGCCGCGTCGCCCACCCCGCGCGATGATCTACGGATACGTACAACCATGTACGGGCTTCGCATGT
This sequence comes from Streptomyces violaceusniger Tu 4113, assembly GCF_000147815.2. Classification (NCBI taxonomy): domain Bacteria; kingdom Bacillati; phylum Actinomycetota; class Actinomycetes; order Kitasatosporales; family Streptomycetaceae; genus Streptomyces; species Streptomyces violaceusniger. Next base: position 9,718,972 of record NC_015957.1, read on the forward strand.
CTGTTCCGTTAATCGGCATCCCGGCATGCGATGCCGCTCCGCCCCCCGGGCGGAAGACGGGTGGGAGGACGCGGACGTGACGACCGACAGCTCTGAGCCTGCGCCGAGACGCAGGCGCCGCTGGCCGCGTGTTCTCGCGCTGGGCGTGGCCATGCTGGTGCTGTCGGTCGCCGGGGCGGGGTGGTGGTTCTACGAGCGCCTCGACGGCAATATCCGTACCGATACCCGGACCGCGGACGAGCTGAGGAAGTACGAGGCCGAGCGGCCGGTATCGGTGGTGCGGGACGCGCAGAACATCCTGCTGATCGGCTCCGACAACCGGGGCGGCAAGGGCAACGGCAAATACGGCAAGGACACCGGCACCCAGCGCTCGGACACCACGATCCTGCTGCATCTGCAGGCCGGTGGAAAGAGCGCCACCGCCGTCTCCATCCCGCGCGACCTGATGGTGGACATCCCGGCCTGCGACCAGCCGGACGGAAAGCGGACCCAGGCCCGATTCGCCCAGTTCAACTGGGCGTTCGAGGCCGGTGGCGCGGCCTGTTCGATCCGCACCGTCGAGAAGCTGACCGGGATCCGCGTCGACCACCATCTGATCGTGGACTTCAGCGGCTTCAAGCGGCTGGTGAACGCGGTCGGCGGGGTGGAGATGTGCCTGAAGGAGCCCGTGGACGACGATGACGCGCATCTGAAGCTGCCCGCGGGCCGTCAGGTCCTCCACGGGGAGCAGGCGCTGGGCTATGTGCGCGCCCGGTACAGCATCGGCGACGGCAGCGACACGGAGCGCATCGGCAGGCAACAGGAGTTCATGGGCTCGCTTGTGAAGAAAGTGCAGAGCAATGGTGTGCTGCTCAATCCGGCGAAGCTGTATCCGGTGCTCAACGCGGCGACGTCCTCGCTGACCACGGATCCGGGGCTGGATTCGCTCAAGGATCTGTACGCGCTGGTGCGCGGGGTGCGGGACATCCCGCGGGAGAAGATCCGGTTCCTCACGATTCCGCAGCAGCCCTACACGTACAACAAGAACCGGGATGAGCTCGTCCAGCCCGACGCCGACCGCTTGTTCCGGCAGTTGCGGCTGGATCGCCCGGTGCCGGTGGCCCACACCGTCACGGCCTCGACGGGCGGCGACCAGAAGGCCGGCAACCTCAGCCCGTACCAAGGGACGACGGCCGCGCGAGGCATCTGCGAGTAAAAGCACGTTAAGGGCGGGCCACGAATCGTGAAGGATGAGATAAGGATTGGGCAGATTGCCCAGTTGTAGGGAAGTGGAATGTGTCACCGGCGTCGCTTGACGCTGATCCGGGCGGATAGTGTGAGCGATCCGGTGCGCTCTACGAGGTGGCCGCGCACTGCACGAAGACAGCTGGAGCGCCTTGAGGGGGAGGCGCCGCGTGGCACCGACGGAGGACACAAACGACCGTGGACGCGCAAGGCCCTGGCGGGGCGGGTGACTTGGACCCAGCCGATCAGTGGGTGTTCGACCCGAACACGGGCAATTACGAGCTGCGGCTGAACGCCGCCGAGACATCGGCGGACGACACCACGGAGCTGCGACGGGTCTCCAGATCGTCGAGCCGTGACGGCGCCACCGACTCCGAGCCCAGGGGGCGCCGGCGGGCGGCCAAACGGGAGTCGGAGAAGGAAAAGGAGAAGGCGACGGGCCCGGTCAGCCGTCGCAAGCCGAAGCCGAAGAAGTCGAAGACGAAGAAGGCGCTGTACTGGGGCAGCGGCACCCTGGCCTTCCTGCTCGTGGGCGGTTCGGCCGCGGCGTACTTCGTCTATCAGCACCTCAACAACAACATCAGCAAGGTCGACGTCGGCGAGAACAACGCCGCGGTCTCCGACGGCCCGATGAACATCCTGCTGATCGGCACCGACCGGCGCGACGGCAAGGGCAACGAGGGGTACGGCGACGCGGGGAGCGTCGGTCACGCCGACACCACACTGCTCTTCCATGTCTCGGAGGACCGGTCCAACGCGACCGTGCTGTCCATTCCGCGCGACATGATCACCGACATCCCGAACTGCCGTACGAAGCAGAAGGACGGTGCCTTCAAGAGCATCCCGGGCGAGTCGGAGGTGCGCTTCAACACCAGCCTGGGCCAGGAGGGGCGCGACCCCGGCTGCACCTGGCAGACGGTCGAGAAGCTCACCGGGCTGCAGATCGACCACTTCATGATGGCCGACTTCAACGCGGTCAAGGAGATGTCCTCGGCGGTCGGCGGGGTCGAGGTGTGTCTCGCCAAGGACGTCAACGACCCCAAGTCGCATCTGAACCTCAAGAAGGGGCGCCATACGATCCAGGGCGAGGAGGCGCTGGCGTTCGTCCGGACCCGGCACACCGTCGGCTTCGGCGGCGACCTGGACCGGATCAAGCTCCAGCAGCAGTTCCTGAGCTCGCTGATGCGCAAGATGAAGGACAGCGGGACGCTCACCAGCCCGGGCAAGATGTGGGGCCTGGCCCAGACCGCCACCAAGGCGCTCACCGTGGACACCGGGATCGGCACCGTCAACAAGCTGGCCTCGCTGGGGAAGAACCTGAGCAAGGTCGACCTCAAGAACGTCACCTTCGCGACCGTCCCGGTCGTCGACAACACCGACGGTGCGACCGTGCTGCTCGACAAGACCAAGGCCGAGCCGCTGTTCTCCATGGTCCGCCAGGACGTGTCCCTGACCGAGGTCAAGAAGAAGGAGAAGGCGGCCAAGGACGAGCAGGCGGCACGGCTGAAGGGGCCCAAGTCCGATCCCGCCGATGTCCGGGTCAAGGTGCTCAACGGCAGCGGGCAGTTCGGCGCCGCCCAGGAGACCGTCGACTGGATGCAGAACACCGAGGGGATGCTCCTCACCAGCAACGGCGGAAACGCTCCGTCAGAGCTGAAGAAGACGACGCTCGAGTACGCTCCCAACCAGGCCGACCAGGCGCGTCGGCTGGCCGACAGCATGGGGCTGCCCGCCTCCGCCATGAAGGAAGGCACGAAGGACGCCGAGCCGAAGGCGGAGATGAGCCTGACGCTGGGCGCGGACTTCAAGGGCGCCGGCACACCGATCTCCGCTCCGGCGAAGGCGCCGAAGGACATTCAACGGGTCGAGGCCGACGACAAGAACGTCTGCGCCAAGTGACCGTCGCCGGCCTGGGGAACCCGGGCCGGACGGCATAGAGAACTGCGGGGAGGGCTCGATGGGGCAGAGCAGTGTGCGGGGGCGGGGGGAGAGAGGGCGGCGGGCCGCCGTCCCCGAGCCCCGCGAGCCCGGTGAGGACGGCAGCCCGCCGGAAGAGGAGCGCCCCGCGTCACCGGACGCGGGGCGCCGCTCGAGCGGTGGAGGGCCGAACAGCAACCGGCGGCGCGGCAAGGAGCCGCCGAAGCGCAGTCGCGGGGTGCGGATCCTGCGCTGGACCGCCCTGACGCTGGCCGTGCTGGTACTCGGCGCGGCCGGCGCCGGATACTTCTACTACGAACATCTGAACGGGAATCTCCGGAAGGAGGATCTGGACCTCGGGGACAGCAAGATCGGCAAACCCGAGCCGAACGCCGCCGGCCAGACCCCCCTCAACATCCTGCTCATAGGCTCCGACGGCCGGAACACCGCGGAGAACGTCAAGCTCGGCGGGGCCAAGCAGGACGCGGACCGCAAGCCGCTGGGCGATGTGCAGATGCTGGTGCATGTCTCGGCCGACCGCAGCAACATGTCGGTGGTCAGCATCCCGCGCGACACCCGGGTGACCATCCCCCAGTGCACCGATCCACACGACGGAACGGTGTATCGGAAGACCGAGGGGCCCATCAACGAGTCGCTCCAGAACGGCGGTCCGGGCTGCACGGTCGCCACCTGGAAGGAGCTCACCGGCGTCTACATCGATCACTTCATGATGATCGACTTCTCCGGGGTGGTCTCCATGGCCGACGCCATCGGCGGCGTCCCGGTGTGCGTGAAAAACAACGTGTACTCCCATGACAGCAAGGGCCATGGCTCCGGGCTGAAGCTGACCAAGGGCACCCACAACGTCAAGGGCGTCCAGGCCCTCCAGTGGCTGCGCACCCGCTACGGCTTCGAGGACAACACCGACATCGGCCGGGCCAAGGCCCAGCACATATACATGACCTCGATGATCCGCCAGCTCAAGTCGGGCACCAAGCTGAGCGACCCGGGCAAGCTGATGGACCTCGCGGAGGCCGCCACCGAGGCGCTGACCGTCGACCATGGCCTCGGCACCGTCAAGAACCTGTACGACCTGGGCAATGACCTCAAGCGGGTGCCGACCAAGCGCACCACCATGATCACCATGCCCTGGGAGTACGGCGGCGGCGGGGAGTACGTACTGCCCAAGCCGGGCGACGCCGAGCAGACCTTCTCGCTGCTGCGCAACGATATAGCGCTGGACGGCAAGGACAAGAAGAAGCCCGACGCCACCCCGGCGCCCACCGAGCCCAAGGAGCAGCTCCCGGTGGTGGTGCAGAACGGCACCGCCAGCACCGTACTGGGGCCGGTCTCCGGCCGGGCCTCGGTCATCACCTCCGAGCTGGCGCGGCTCGGCTACGCCAAGGCCACCGCGAACACGGTGCTCATCTCGCAGGCCGACACCACCGTCCTCTACCCGGGCGAGGACCGGCAGGGCGACGGCCTGGCCGTGGCCAAGGCGCTGAAGCTGCCGAAGTCCGCGGCGAAGTCGTCGACGTCGGTCCAGGAGATCACCGTGGTGGTCGGCAACGACTGGCGCGAGGGCACGACCTATCCGAAGGCGGCGACGGACGACGCCGACAAGACGCCCGAGAGCGCGGACGCGCTCAACGGCGAGCAGAAGGGCTGTATGAAGGTCAACCAGGGCTACACCTTCTGACGCCCCCGTGACGGCACGACGAAGGGGCCGGACCAGCAGCGGGTCCGGCCCCTTCGCGTAGGGCTACGAGGCCATGACCGCCGGGCGGCGGCTGGCGATGACCCGCTTGGCGAGCGCCCGCGGGCTGGTCAGAAAGCCCCAGCCCCAGGACATGTGCATGGTCGCGAGCGCCACCGGGACCCGCAGCCGGGCCATCACCGGCAGCCCCTTGCCCGCCGGAACCGAGCCCGCGACGATCGCGGCCAGATAGCCGCCGGGGATCACGAAGGCCCAGGGGGTGACGGCCGCGCCCACCACGATGCCCGCCGCGATGGCGACGACGGCGGTCGGCGGGGCGAGATAGCGCAGATTGATCGACCCCTGGTGGAAGCGGGCGACGACATGGCGCCAGCGCCCGTAGTCCTTGTACTGCTTGGCCAGGGCCCGCACGCTCGGCCGCGGCCGGTAGGAGACCTTCAGCTCGGGCGAGAACCAGACCAGCCCGCCGGCCTCACGGATCCGGAAGTTCAGCTCCCAGTCCTGGGCGCGGATGAACTCCTCGTTGTAGCCGCCCTGTTGCTCCAGCGCCTCGCGCCGGAAGACGCCCAGATAGACGGTCTCGGCGGGGGCCGCGTCACCGCCGGTGTGGAAGGCCGCGTTGCCCACGCCGATCTTGGAGGTCATGGCGGCGGCGACGGCCTTCTCCCAGTCGTTCTCGCCCTCGGCATGCATGATCCCGCCGACGTTCTGCGCGCCGGTCTCCTCCAGGAGCCGCACGGCGGTCGCGATGTAGTCCGGCGAGAGCATGCCGTGGCCGTCGACCCGCACCACCACCGGATGGCGGGATGCCTTGATCGCCGCGTTCAGGGCGGCGGGGGTGCGGCCCGTGGGGTTGGGGACCGTATGCACCCGGGGGTCCTCCGCCACCAGTTCGGCGGCGATCTCGTCGGTACGGTCCGCGGACGGGCCGAGCGCGATCACCACCTCCATCTCACCGTCGTACTCCTGCTCCAGGATGTGCCGCACGGCATTGCGCAGATGGCGTTCCTCATTGAGCACCGGCATGATCACGGAGACGGCCGGGAGCTGATGCGGGGGCATGGCACCTCGGGGTTCGGGGGCCGGGCCCCAGGAGACTGGGGGTGGGGCCCCAAAAGGCTGCGATATCGCGCCCACGTTACCGCGAATGGTGGACACCGGAACGCGCCGCCCGGGTGGCAGCGCGCCACACGGGCGGCGTGGGGCCGTCAAAGCGATCGTCGTATGGGCCTACGGTGAGGCGGTTCCGCCCAGCCCCCCCCGTTCACGGAGGTCCCCGGAGTGAGTGCACCGGCCCGATCGCCGCGCCCGCCGCGCCCCCGCTCCCGCCGCCCGCGCTGGGGGCTGCGGCTCGCCCCAGGCGGCGCCTGTCTGGTGCTGGCGGTCAGCGGCATCGGGCATCTGCTGGTCAGTGAGCTCGAATCCGGGATCCACCGGGTGGATGCCTTCGGCGGCCTGGACAACCGGCCGAAGAACACCGGTGGGGGCGTCAACTTCCTCGTGGTCGGCACGGACGGGCGGGAGAAGATCACGCCTCGGGAGAAGGCGCTGTACCGGCTGGGCGGAGCCCCCTGCCGCTGCACCGACACGATCATGCTGATGCATCTGTCGGCCGACCACCGCCGGATCAGCGCGGTGAGCCTGCCGCGCGACTCGTACGCCCAGATCCCGGCGTACACCGACGCCACCGGCAAGCGCCATCCGCACCATCCGCGGAAGCTCAACGCCGCGTACGCCGAGGGCGGGCCGAGCCTGACCGTGCGCACCGTGGAGCATCTGACCGGCATCCACATCGACCACTACCTCGAGGTGGACTTCACCAGCTTCATGAAGACGGTCGATGTGCTCGGCGGGGTCAAGATCTGCACCGCGCGGCCGCTCAAGGACGATCACACCGGGCTTGACCTGGCGGCCGGCACCCATGTGCTCAACGGCGGCCAGGCGCTGCAGTACGTCCGCTCCCGGCATGTCGACGGCACCTCCGACCTGGGCCGGATCCAGCGGCAGCAGCGCTTCCTGGCCGCCGTGGTCCACCAGACCACGGCCGGTGGCATCCTGCTCAACCCGGTGCGGTTCAACCGGGTGGCCGGGGCTCTGCTGGGCTCGGTCCGCGCCGACCACGGCTTCGGGGCGACGGACATGGTCGCCCTGGGGCGGGCGATGAGCGGCGTCACCCCCGCGTCCTCGGAGTTCGCCTCGGTCCCGGTGATCCTGCCCGGCGTCCCGGTGAAGGGGGCCGGCTCCACGCTCCGCTGGGACCAGGCCAAGGCCGAGCGGCTCTTCACCACCCTCCGCGAGGACCGGCCGCTGGTCGCCCACCGCCCGAAGCGTTCCGGCGCCACCCCGGTCGACGTGGACCCGGGCCGGGTCCGGGTCCATGTGCTCAACGGCACCGATACGGCGGGGCTCGCCCGCCATGCGGACCGCGCGCTGCACGCCACCGGCTTCGCCACCACCGGCTCCCCCGCCGACGCCGCGACCCCCGACGTACGGCGCACGGTGATCGCGTACGACCCCGTCTGGGACCGCTCGGTGCGCTCGCTGGCGGCCGCGCTGCCCGGGGCCCGGCTGAAGCCGGTGGTCGGGCAGGGTGCGGTGATGCAGATCACGATCGGCGCGGACTACACGGATGTGCGGCCGGTCCGGGTCGAGAAGCCGCGGAGCGACACTGCCGGGTTCGGGGCCATCACCGGCGACGAGGTCGTCTGCCCCGAGGGCGCCACTCGCTCCCTCTGACCCGAGGGGTCACCCCCGGCCGGCGTCCTCGGTGTCGTCGTCGGCGCGCGGGGCGACGCGCTGGGCGCGGAGTTCCTTGATCGCGCGGCGGCGGGCCAGCCGGTGGGTACGGCGGATCTCGGCCTCCTGGTAGCGCCGCTTGTCCCGCTCGGTCTCCGGGATGACCGGGGGCACCGGCCGGGGCTTGCCGTCGGCGTCGACGGCGGCGAAGACCAGATAGGCGCTGCCGACCTGGGTGGCGGGCGTGGACTCGTTCCACCGCTCGGCCAGCACCCGCACCCCGATCTCCATGGAGGACCGGCCGGTCCAGTTGACCTGGGCCTTCACATGAACGAGGTCGCCGACTCTGACCGGTTCGAGGAAGACCATCTCGTCCATCGACGCGGTGACCGCGGGCCCCTCGGAGTGGCGTCCGGCGACCGCTCCGGCCGCGTCGTCCACCAGTTTCATGATCACGCCGCCGTGGACGGTGCCGAGGAGATTGGTGTCACTGCCCGTCATGATGTGTGACAGCGTGGTACGGGAGGCGGAGGTGGGCTTTCCCGGAAGCTCCGGTTCCGCACCGTGGGCCTGATTGGTCATGCCCTCCACCTTATGCGGACCACATTCTTATCAGGTCTGCAACAGCCGTGCTCCGATCCGGCCCCCGCCCTGTAAGGCGACCCACCCGACCAGGCACACTGCCTTGCATGAGCGAATGGCCCCAGGGATCGACCGGCGACCGCAGCGGCCGGTACGGACGTGGTAGCGGCAGCCCCGAATCAGAGGGGGTACGCGCCATGCCGCAAGTGAGGCGCCCGGCGCCCGGTGCGGGCGGTCAGCCGCCCTACAACGAGCCGCCACTACCGCCCGACCTCTCGCCCCACGGCACCATTCCGCGGCAGCAGGCGTCCCAGGGCTATGACGACTACGACGACGGCTACAACACCGGGCAGGTCTACGGCCACGGCAACGGCGGGCCCGGCGGCGGCGACCCCCACGGCCCCGGCGGTCCGGGCGGCCCCGGCCCGCGTCCGGTGAGGCCGAAGAACTGGAAGCGCCGGATAACCATCGGCCTGGTCACCCTGATCGTCCTGCTGCTCGCCGTCGGCATCGGCACCTACTTCTGGGCCGACTCCAAGCTCCGCCGCGAGGTCGACCTCAGCAAGGTCGAGGACCGGCCGGGCGGCGGCCAGGGCACCAACTACCTGATCGTGGGTTCGGACAGCCGCGAGGGCATGTCCGACGCGGACAAGAAGAAGCTGCACACCGGCTCGGCCGACGGCCGCCGCACCGACTCCATGATCCTTCTCCATGTCGGTGCGAACGGGAACACCATGGTCAGCCTCCCGCGTGACTCCTGGGTCACCATCCCGGCCTTCACTGGCTCGGAGAGCGGCAGGCGGATCCCGCAGAGCCAGAACAAGCTGAACGCGTCGTACTCCTCCGAGGGCCCCGGGCTGCTCGTCCGCACGATCGAGTACAACACCGGCCTGAAGATCGACCACTACGCGGAGATCGGCTTCGACGGCTTCGCCAGCCTCGTGGACGGGGTCGGCGGCGTCGACATCGACATCCCGCAGGACATGAAGGACAAGAAGTCCGGCAATGACCTGAAGAAGGGCAAGCAGACGCTGAACGGCCAGCAGGCGCTCGCCTTCGTCCGGCAGCGCTACGGCCTCGCCGGCGGCGACCTGGACCGCACCAAGAACCAGCAGAAGTTCCTCTCCGCGCTGGCCAACAAGGCGGCCTCGACCGGCACGGTCATGAACCCCTTCAAGCTCTACCCGACGATGGGCGCCGGCCTGGACAACCTGGTCGTCGACAAGGACATGAGCCTGTGGGACGTGAAGGACATGTTCTTCGCGATGAAGAGCGTCTCCGGCGGTGACGGCAAGCAGATGAACATGCCGATCTCCAACCCCGGCCTGGCCACTTCCAAGGGCAGCGCCGTGCAGTGGGACATGGGCAAGGTCAAGCAGCTCATGGGCGAGCTGAAGAACGACGACACGGTCACGGTCTCCAGCAACTGAGCAGGGCAATACAGAAAAGACCGCTGCCGGGACCCGGCAGCGGTCTTTTCTGTCGTGACGGGTTACGGCAGGTTGCGCGCCATCACGATGCGCTGGACCTGGTTGGTGCCCTCGTAGATCTGCGTGATCTTGGCGTCGCGCATCATCCGCTCGAGCGGGTAGTCACGGGTGTAGCCGTAGCCGCCGAGGAGCTGGACGGCGTCCGTGGTGATCTCCATCGCGGCGTCCGAGGCGTAGCACTTGGCCGCGGCGCCGAAGAACGTCAGGTCCTCCTTGCCGCCTCCGGCAAAGACCCGCTCGGACTTGGCCGCCGCCGCGTAGGTGAGCTGCCGGGCGGCCTCCAGCTTCATGGCCATGTCGGCGAGCATGAACTGGACGCCCTGGAAGTCGCCGATCGGCTTGCCGAACTGCTTGCGCTCCTGGACGTACCCCTTGGCGTAGTCCAGGGCGCCCTGGGCGATGCCGAGGGCCTGGGCGGCGATGGTGATGCGGGTGTGGTCGAGGGTCTTCATGGCGGTGGCGAAGCCGGTGCCCTCTTCGCCGATCATGCGGTCGGCGGGAATGCGGACGTTGTCGAGATAGACCTCACGCGTCGGGGAGCCCTTGATGCCCAGCTTCTTCTCCGGGGCGCCGAAGGAGACGCCCGGGTCGCCCTTCTCGACGACGAAGGCGGAGATGCCCTTGGAGCGCTTCTCGGGGTCGGTGACGGCCATCACCGTGTAGTACTCGGAGACCCCGGCGTTGGTGATCCAGCGCTTGACGCCGTTGAGGACGTAGAAGTCGCCGTCGCGCACCGCCTTGGTCTTCATCCCCGCCGCGTCCGAGCCCGCGTCCGGCTCGGAGAGGCAGTACGAGAACATCGCGTCGCCCTTGGCGAGCGGGGCCAGGTACCTCTTCTTCAGCTCATCGGAGGCGGAGAGGATGACCGGCAGCGAGCCCAGCTTGTTGACCGCGGGGATCAGGGAGGACGAGGCGCAGACCCGGGCGACCTCCTCGATGACGATCACGGTGGCCAGCGCGTCCGCGCCGGAGCCGCCGTAGGACTCGGGGACGTGCACCGCGTGCAGATCGTTCGCGACGAGGGCGTCGAGCGCCTCCTGGGGGAAGCGGGCCCCCTCGTCGACCTCTGCCGCGAAGGGGGCTATCTTCGCCTCGGCGAGAGAGCGGACGGCGTCCCGGAGCATGTCATGCTCCTCGGACGGCCGGTACAGTTCGAAGTCGTTCACCGAGGACGCCAAGCCTCTCACTCCCCAAGAGTGCTAACTACCGTTAAGTAACTGAATTCTAGGGGCGACGCCCCGGCAGGTATACGTGAGTTACCCGACAGAGTCGGCTGAGCCCGTCCCGTGGTCCCGACTATGCTCAGGCACCGCATCTGCGATCGACCGTTCTGGAGCACTGCATGGCCATCAAGATCACTGTGATCGGCACCGGCTACCTCGGCGCCACCCACGCAGCGGCCATGGCGGAACTGGGCTTCGAGGTGCTCGGCCTCGACATCGTGCCCGAGAAGATCGCGATGCTCACCGAGGGCCGGGTGCCGATGTACGAGCCCGGCCTCGAGGACCTGCTGCGGCGCCACGTCGCGGGGATCGAGGGCGCCACCGGGCGGCTGCGCTTCACCACCTCCTACAAGGAGGCCGGGGAGTTCGGCGACATCCACTTCATCTGCGTGAACACCCCGCAGAAGCACGGCGAGTACGCCTGTGACATGAGTTACGTCAACGCCGCGGTGGACTCGCTCGCCCCGCATCTGCGCCGCCCCGCGCTGGTCGTGGGCAAGTCCACGGTGCCGGTCGGCAGCGCCGACCTGCTCGCGGCCCGACTGGCCGAGCTGGCCCCGGTGGGGGCGGACGCGGAGCTCGCCTGGAACCCGGAGTTCCTGCGCGAGGGCTTCGCCGTCCAGGACACCCTCCACCCGGACCGGATCGTGGTCGGCGTCGCCGGCGACCGGGCCGAGAAGCTGCTCCGCGAGGTGTACCAGACGCCCATCGCCGAGGGCTCGCCCTTCGTGGTGACCGACTTCCCGACCGCCGAGCTGGTGAAGGTCGCGGCCAACTCCTTCCTGGCGACGAAGATCTCCTTCATCAACGCCATGGCCGAGGTCTGCGAGGCGGCGGGCGGCGATGTGGTCAAGCTGGCCGAGGCCATCGGCTACGACGAGCGCATCGGAAGTAAGTTCCTGCGGGCCGGGATCGGCTTCGGCGGCGGCTGTCTGCCCAAGGACATCCGGGCCTTCATGGCGCGCGCCGGTGAGCTCGGCGCCGACCAGGCGCTGACCTTCCTCCGCGAGGTCGACTCGATCAATATGCGGCGCCGCGGCCACATGGTCGAGCTGGCCCGCGAGGCCGTCGGCGGCAGCTTCCTGGGCAAGCGGGTCGCCGTGCTGGGCGCGACCTTCAAGCCGGACTCGGACGATGTCCGGGACTCCCCCGCACTCAACGTGGCCGGTCAGATACAGCTCCAGGGCGCCCAGGTCACCGTCTTCGACCCCAAGGGCATGGAGAACGCCCGGGCCCTCTTCCCGACCCTCGCCTACGCGACGACGGCGGCCGAGGCGGCGCAGGGCGCGCATGCGGTGCTGCATCTCACCGAGTGGCGCGAGTTCCGCGAGCTGGACCCGGCGGCCCTCGGCAGCGTCGTCGCCGAGCGCCGCATCCTGGACGGGCGCAACGCCCTGGACCCCGACCACTGGCGCGAGGCCGGCTGGACCTACCGCGCGCTGGGGCGCCCGCTGGCGTAGCCGCCGCCCTCCCCCGACGTAACCGTCGCCCCCGCCGGACATGCTCCGGCGGGGGCGACGTCGGGTCGGTTTCAGCGGCGGGGGCGGTGGCCGCGTTCCTGCTGCGGGGGCTTCTGGCCGGCGCCCGGCAGGGTCGGCTCGGGAAGGTTCTCGACGTCCTTCTTGGCCTGCTCCAACTGCTCGGCCGTGTCGTCCGGCAGCTTCGGCGGCTTCGGCGCGACGTGTGAGAAGCCGAAGGCCGAGGTCAGGTCGCCGAAGGTGCGGCGGCGCCACTGGCTGATGTTCGGCTCCTCGACCCCGGTCAGCCGCTCCAGGAACTGCAGCACCGAGGTGTGGTCGAACGCCTGGCCCGCGGCCCAGCCGCCCACCGTCCACGGCGAGACGATCAGGCAGGGCACCCGGAAGCCGCCGCCGATGGGCAGGCCGCCCACGAACTCGTCCACGGTCCCCTGCTTGGGGGTGGGCGGCGGGACATGGTCGAACAGACCGTCGCTCTCGTCGTAGTTGAGGTTGACTTCGTCCCCCTCCTGAAAGAGGGGGATTCCTACGGCTCGCGCCGTGGGGTTTCCTGCTTCATCGCCGACTGCCCGCCCGGAGAACTCCGTTGAGGTCTTACACCGGCTCCACAGGCCGACACCGCCAGCCCGGCGGCCAAGATGTTTCGCGCCGCATTCACGTCGCGGTCGTGGGTCACGCCGCAGCGGCACGTCCAAGTGCGGACGCTTAGCGGCATCGCGTCCTGCACAGTTCCACAGTTCGAGCACAGTTTGGAAGAGGGGAACCAGCGGTCGAGCGCGATCACCTCGCGGCCGTACCACTGGGCCTTGTACTCCAGCATGCCGCGGAACCGCGACCATGCCGCGTCGCTGATGGCACAAGCGAGCTTGCCGTTCCCCATCAGGTTGCGAACGGCGAGGTCCTCGATCACGATCGTTTGGTTTTCACGAACGAGCCGAGTGGTGAGCTTGTGCAAGGTGTCACGCCTGCGGTCGGCGATGCGCGCGTGGACGCGGGCCACGCGGCGGCGGGCCTTGGCCCGGTTGGTGCCGTCCCCCTTGGCCTTGCGGGACAGTTCTCGCTGGGCCCTCGCCAGACGGGCGCGGTCGCGCCGTTCGTGCCGGGGATTGGCGACTTTCTCCCCCGGTGGAGAGGGTGAGCAGGTGACCCAGTCCGGCGTCCACACCAACCGCCGCACCCGTGGCGGGAAGCGGTTTCACACCGGGGTCTTCGACCAAGAGGGAGACATACCAGCGTCCGGCCGCGTCCTGGGAGACGGTCACCGTGGACGGCACCGCCCCCTCCGGCAGGGGACGGGACCACACGATGTCCAGCGCATCCGCCACCTTCGCCAGTGTCAGCTTCCCGTCCCGGAACCGGAACGCGCTGGAGGTGTACTCCGCGCTCTTGCGGGACTTCTTCCGCGACTTGAACCGCGGGTACTTGGCCCGCCTGGCGAAGAAGTGGGTGAACGCCGTCTGGAGGTGGCGCAGGACCTGCTGCAGCGGGACAGAGGAAACATCGTTGAGATAGGCGAGTTCCTCGGTCTTCTTCCACGCGGTCAGCATCGTCGACGTCGCGTTGTAGTTGACCCGCTCGGCTTGCAGCATCCACGCCTCCGTCCGGGCCGCGAGCGCCATGTTGTAGACCTTTCGCACGCACCCGAACGTGCGCAACAGCTCGGCCGCCTGCGCATCGGTCGGATAGAAGCGGTACCGCCTGTGACTTCCTGACGGGCCGTCGGCTGGGCCGCAAAGGGGCTGTTGGTGCGTCAGGCGGCGGCGTGTGCCTCAGGTGGCGTCCGTGCCGTCCAGTTGGTCGATGGTCGCGAGGGACGGGCCGCGGGTGCTCTGCGCGGCGCGCGCCGCGTCCTCGGCACCGCGCAGCGTACGGACCGCGTTCTGCCAGGTCAGCTTGGCGAGGTCGGCCGGTGACCAGCGGCGGTCGAGGAGCTCGGCGATCAGGTTCGGATAGCCCGCGACATCGGTGAGGCCCTCGGGGGTGAAGGCGGTGCCGTCGAAGTCGCCGCCGATGCCGATGTGGTCGATGCCCGCCACCTCGCGCATATGGTCGAGGTGGTCGGCGACGGTCGACACGGTCGCCAGGGGACGCGGGTTGGCCTCCTCGAAGGCGCGCTGGACCTTCATCCCGGCGGGCGTCATCTCCAGCGGATGCATTCCATGGGCGCGCATGTTCTCGTCCGCCGCCTTGGTCCAGGCGACCGCCTCGGGCAGGACGAACTTGGGGACGAAGGTGGCCATCGCCACGCCCCCGTTGGCGGGCAGCAGCCCCAGCACATCGTCGGGGATGTTGCGCGGGTGGTCGCAGACGGCGCGTGCGGAGGAGTGCGAGAAGACCACGGGCGCCTCGGTCACCCGGAGCGCGTCCCGCATGGTGTCGGCCGAGACATGAGAGAGGTCGACGAGCATGCCCAGGCGGTTCATCTCGCGCACCACCTCCTCGCCGAAGCGGGTGAGGCCGTGCGCCTTCGGCTCGTCGGTCGCCGAGTCGGCCCAGGGGACGTTGTCGTTGTGGGTGAGCGTCATGTACCGCACGCCCAGGTCGTACAGGGTGCGCAGGGTGGCCAGGGAGCAGTTGATGCTGTGGCCGCCCTCGGCGCCCATGAGGGAGGCGATGCGGCCCTCGGTCCGCGCCGCCTCCATGTCGTCGGCGGTGAGGGCGGGGCGCAGGTCGGTCGCGTAGCGGTCGGTGAAGCGGCGGACGACATCGATCTGTTCGAGGGTGGCGCTGACGGCGGTGTCGCCGCTGAAGTCCGAGCGCACGTACACCGACCAGAATTGGGCGCCTACGCCGCCCGCGCGGAGGCGGGGGATGTCGGTGTGGGTGTACGGGGTGAGGTCGGCGGCCATGTCGCGCTGGTCGAGGTCGTAGCGGACCTGCTCGCGCAGGGCCCAGGGGAAGTCGTTGTGGCCGTCTACGACGGGGTGGGCGGCCAGCAGGTCGTGGGCTTGCGCGAGGTGATCGGTCATCCTGGCATTTTCGTATGCGGGCGGGTCGAAGTCACGTGTTGGGGGCGCGCGTGCGGTGGGGGCGCCTGCGGCGGGCTATGCCCCACCCCGCCCCTTCCCGCAACCGGGGGCTCCACCCCCAGCCCCCGCCGGAGCTCCGCCCCGGACCCCGCTCCTCAAACGCCGGAGGGGCTTGAAGGTGACTCAGCGACCGAAGCCGAAAGCGTCCGCGCCGTCCACCTTCGCCCGCAGGCGCTTGCCCTTTTCCGTGGCCTGGGCGTTGAGTTCGTCCTGGAACTCGCACATGCGCACCTGGAGTCCGGGGTCGTGTGCGGCCAGGATCCGGGCGGCGAGCAGGCCCGCGTTGCGGGCTCCGCCGATGGAGACGGTGGCCACCGGGACGCCCGCGGGCATCTGGACGATCGACAGCAGGGAGTCCATGCCGTCGAGGTACTTCAGCGGTACGGGCACCCCGATGACCGGCAGCGGGGTGACGGACGCGAGCATGCCCGGGAGGTGGGCGGCGCCGCCCGCGCCCGCGACGATGGCCTTGAGGCCGCGGGACGCCGCGTTCTCCCCGTAGGCGACCATCTCGCGCGGCATGCGGTGGGCCGAGACGACGTCCACCTCATACGGGACCTCGAACTCGTCGAGGGCCTTGGCCGCTTCTTCCATGACGGGCCAGTCGGAGTCGGAGCCCATGACGATGCCGATCACAGGAGCGCTCATTCGGTGATGGTTCCTCGGAGGTAGTCGGCGGCGTGCCGGCCGCGCTCGCGCACATCGGCCAGGTCGTCGCCATAGGTGTTGACGTGGCCGACCTTGCGCCCGGGCTTCACGTCCTTGCCATACATATGGATCTTGAGCGCCGGGTCGCGCGCCATGCAGTGCAGATACGCCCCGTACATATCGGGGTAGTCGCCGCCGAGCACATTGGTCATCACGGTCCACGGCGCGCGCGGCCGCGGATCGCCGAGCGGCAGGTCCAGCACGGCCCGCACATGGTTGGCGAACTGGGAGGTGACGGCGCCGTCCTGGGTCCAGTGACCGGAGTTGTGGGGGCGCATCGCCAGCTCGTTGACCAGCAGCCGGCCGTCGCGGGTCTCGAACAGCTCGACCGCGAGATGGCCGACCACCCCGAGCTCCGCCGCGATCTTCAGCGCCATCTCCTGCGCGGTGCCGGACAGCTCCTCGGAGAGGCCGGGGGCCGGGGCGATCACGGTGTCGCAGACCCCGTCCACCTGGATCGACTCCACGACGGGGTAGGCCACGGCCTGGCCGTGCGGGGACCGTACGACATTGGCGGCGAGCTCACGGGCGAAGTCGACCATCTCCTCTGCGAGGACGGGCACCCCCGCGCGGAACGGCTCGGCCGCCTCCCCCACACCGCGGACGACCCAGACGCCCTTGCCGTCGTAACCGCCGCGCACCGTCTTGAGGACGACCGGAAATCCGTCGCCCTCCCCCGCTTCCGCCGCGAACCGCGCGACATCCTCGGGGTCGGCCACGATGCGGTGGCGCGGGCACGGCACACCGGCCTCGCTCAGCCGCTCACGCATCACACCCTTGTCCTGGGCGTGCAGCAGCGCCTCGACTCCGGGGCGGATGGCCACGCCATCCGCTTCCAGGGCGCGCAGATGCTCGGCCGGGACATGCTCGTGGTCGAAAGTGACCACATCACAGCCTTGTGCGAAAGCACGAAGAACGTCCAGGTCGCGGTAGTCGCCGATGACGACCTCGCTGACCACCTGAGCCGCCGAATCCTGGGGGGTGTCACTGAGCAGCTTGAACCTGATGCCGAGGGGGATGCCCGCCTCATGGGTCATACGGGCGAGCTGGCCGCCACCGACCATGCCGACTACCGGGAATGTCACCCTCCCAGGGTAACTTCCTCCGCCGACCGGCCCTGACCTGCGTTGGAGGAACCTCCAGAGATACGCACCGGACACTTGTCCGCGGCCTGAAGGGCACGGGGCGCGGCCGCTGGTTAGCATGGGGGGATGGACGACACCGACGGGACGGGGCTGATCGATCACCATGAGTGAACGGAGCACACTCGGCGGGCTGCGCGCCCAGATGGGGCAACTGGCCCGCGAGCTCGCGAAGTTCGGGGTGGTCGGCGGTGCCGGCGTCTTCGTCAATCTCGCGGTGTTCAACCTGGTCCGCAGCGCCACCGAACTGCCGGTGGTGCGGGCCAGCGTCGTGGCCACGGTGGTCGCCACCGGCTTCAACTACGTGGGATACCGCTACTTCACCTACCGGGACCGCGACAAGCAGGGCCGCACCAAGGAGCTCAGCCTCTTTCTGCTGTTCAGCGCCATCGGCCTGATCATCGAGAACGGGGTGCTCTACGCCGCCACCTATGGCTTCGGGTGGGACAGCTCACTGCAGAGCAATGTGTTCAAGTTCCTCGGCATCGGCCTGGGCACCCTCTTCCGCTTCTGGTCCTACCGGACCTGGGTGTTCCGGACGCTGCCGGCGCGGGACGCCGTCGTGCACGCGGAAGCCTTCCTGTCCGACGCGCCGCCCGCCCAGGCCACCCGTAAGCAGCCGGTCCGCAAGTAGGTCCGCACGCAGCGCCCGAGCGGCCTCGGGCGCCGCTCAGGACCCCGAGGCGTCCTCGGCCTCCCGGCTGAGGAAGAGCGCGAACACCGGCGGATGCTGCTGCAGCAGCTCCAGCCGGCCGCCGTCCGCCTCGGCCAGATCCCGGGCGACGGCGAGCCCGAGCCCGGTGGAGTTCCGTCCGCTGACCGTCCGCTCGAAGACCCGCGCCCCCAGGTCCGGCGAGACCCCCGGCCCCTCGTCGGAGACCTCCACCACGGCCTGGTTGCCGGTGACCCGGGTACGCAGCGCGACCGTGCCGTCACCGTGCATCAGCGAGTTCTCGATCAGCGTCGCCAGCACCTGGGCGACCGCGCCCGGGGTGCCCACCGCGCGCAGCCCCTTCTTGCCCGAGCGCACGATGGCGCGGCCCTCGCTGCGCGAGGCCGGGCGCCACTCCTCGATCTGCTGCTTGACGACCTCGTCCAGGTCGAAGGCGACGGCGGAGCCGCTGCGCGGATCGCGCGAATTGGTCAGCAGCCGCTGGACGACGTCGGTGAGCCGCTCCACCTGGCCCAGCGCGATCGTCGCCTCCTCCTTGACCGTCTCCGGGTCGTCGGTGAG
Organism: Streptomyces violaceusniger Tu 4113; assembly: GCF_000147815.2. Taxonomy (NCBI): domain Bacteria; kingdom Bacillati; phylum Actinomycetota; class Actinomycetes; order Kitasatosporales; family Streptomycetaceae; genus Streptomyces; species Streptomyces violaceusniger. The sequence continues at coordinate 9,737,452 of NC_015957.1, forward strand.
CGTGATCTCCTCCAGCCGCATCGACAGCGCGGTCAGCGGCGTACGGAGCTGATGCGAGGCGTCGGCGGCCAGCCGCCGCTCGGCGGTGAGCATCCGGGCGATGCGCTCGGCGCTCCCGTCCAGCACGTCGGCGACCCGGTCCAGCTCCGGCACCCCATAGCGCCGGTGGCGCGGCCGGGGGTCCCCGGAGCCCAGCCGCTCGGCGGTCTCGGCGAGGTCGGTGAGCGGGGCGGAGAGCCGGTGCGCCTGGCGTACGGCGAGGGCGACGGCGGCGAGCACGGCGAGCAGCGCGACGGCGAGGATGATCAGCATGGTGCGGCCGACCTCGCGGCTCACCGTGGTCCGGGACGCCTCGACCCGTACGACCTCGCCCTGCTCACCCGTCTCCTCGGCGGAGATGACACTGCCCCCGGGGCGCTTGCCGATCTCCACATTGCGGTGGTCGGGCATCCTGATCACGGCGTAGCGGCCGGGCTCGATCTGCTCGCGCAGCACTCTGGGGGTGACCCCCTCGCCCCCCAGCAGCCTGCTGTCGACGATGCTGACCAGGCGCACGGCGTCGGAGCTCACGCTCTCCTGGGCGCTGTTCTCGATGGTCCGCGTCTCGACGATGACCAGCGACAGGCCGAAGACCGCGATGACGACGAGCACCACGGCCAGCGTGGAGTTGATCAAGCGACGGCGCATTGCCCTACCGTGTCAGCCCTGGTCAGTTTCTTCAGCTTTTCTCGAATCGGAAGCCGACACCCCGGACGGTGGCGATATAGCGGGGGTTGGCCGCATCGTCACCGAGCTTCTTGCGCAGCCAGGAGATGTGCATGTCGAGGGTCTTGGTGGACGACCACCACGTGGTGTCCCACACCTCGCGCATGAGCTGATCGCGGGTGACGACCCGCCCTGCGTCCCGCACCAGGACCCGCAGCAGATCGAACTCCTTGGCGGTGAGCTGCAGCTCCTCGTCGCCCATCCAGGCGCGGTGCGACTCGACGTCGATCCGCACCCCATGGGTGGCCGGCTGCTGTTGCTGCGTCTCGACGGCACCGCGCCGCAGCAGCGCCCGGACCCGGGCGAGCAGTTCGGCGAGCCGGAACGGCTTGGTGACGTAGTCGTCGGCGCCGGCGTCCAGGCCGACCACCGTGTCCACCTCGTCCGCGCGGGCCGTGAGCACCAGCACCGGAAAGCCGTGGCCCTCCGTACGGAGCCGACGACAGACCTCGAGCCCGTCCATCCCGGGCAGGCCGAGATCGAGGACGAGCAGATCGACGCCTCCTTGCAGACCGGCGTCGAGCGCGGTGGGTCCGTCCTCGCGCACCTCTACCTCGTACCCCTCGCGGCGCAGGGCGCGGGCGAGCGGCTCCGAGATGGATGCGTCATCCTCGGCGAGCAGTACTCGGGTCATGGGGGTGATGGTAGTCCGCTGAGGTCGGGGCACGGGGCGCGTACGGCGCGACGGACGGTGCACGGAAGGTTGCGCGCCTCCGCCGTGAGCTATCTCTCACCGTCTCCAAAGGTGTCAAGTACGTGTCGTATGGTGAAACAACGTCTGTAGCACTCCTCCGGGACCTTTGGTGACGACGACGCACCCAAAGGTCTCTGTCATGTCCGGAGCGGGGAAGGGGTCGGCACGACCGGCCCGGACCACCTCCGGCGCTCAGTCGCTCAGCCATCCCCCCATGGGCGCTGGCCCGCTCGGCAGCGCTCTCTGAGCACGCAAACGCAAGGAAACCACCATGGCGTCCAGCCTGACGAAGGGCGCCACCGCGCAGGGGACCCCTGCCGGCGGCAAAACCTTCTTCGGCCACCCCCGCGGCCTGGCCACTCTCTTCATGATCGAGATGTGGGAGCGGTTCAGCTTCTACGGCATGCGGGCCCTCCTCGTGGTCTATCTGATCTCCGGCGGCCCCGACGCCAAGGCCGGCGGGCAGGGCGGCGGGCTCGGGCTGACCGAGGGCAACGCGGTGGCCATCTACTCGGTCTACCTGGCCATGGTCTATCTGCTGGCCATGCCGGGCGGCTGGTTCGGCGACCGGGTCTGGGGCCCGCGCAAGACGGTGGTCATCGCGTCCGGGATCGTCATGGCCGGGCATCTGGCGCTCTCCGTCCCCGGCCAGGCGACCTTCTTCGTCGGCCTCGCCCTGGTGGCGCTCGGCTCCGGTCTGATCAAGGCCAACATCTCGACGATGGTGGGCCAGCTCTACGACGGTCCGCAGGACCCGCGCCGGGACGGCGGCTTCACCCTCTTCTACATCGGCATCAACCTCGGTGCCTTCGCCGCTCCGTTGGTCATCGGCACCGTCGGCCAGTCGTACAACTGGCACCTGGGCTTCGCGCTCGCCGCGCTCGGCATGGCCCTGGGTCTGGTCCAGTTCCTGATCGGCACCCGCCATCTGAGCCCGGAGAGCAACGTCGTCCCCACCCCGCTGGCGACCGAGGAGCGCCGCTCCTGGCTGCGCAAGGCGATGATCTGGCTGATCGTCGCCGCGGTCTTCTACACCGGCGTGGTGCTCAGCGGGAGCTGGACCCTCAACTGGGTGCTGATCCCGATCACCATCCTGGGCCTGATCATCCCGACCGGCGTGCTCATCCGGATCAAGCGCGACCGGGACCTCTCGGCCGTCGAGCAGACCAAGGTGAGCGGCTACATCTGGTTCTTCGTGGCCGCCGCGGTGTTCTGGATGATCTACGACCAGGGCGGTTCGACGCTGTCCGCCTTCGCCGAGTCCAAGACCGCGGACACGATCTTCGGGCTGCACTTCCCGTCCTCGTGGTTCCAGTCGGTCAACCCGCTGATGATCATGGCGCTGGCCCCGGTCTTCGCCTGGCTGTGGCTGTGGCTGGCGCGGCGTGACCGGGAGCCGAACACCACGCTGAAGTTCGCGATGGCCCTGGTCCTGATCGGCGCCTCGTTCTTCGTCTTCGTCGTGCCGATGGGGATGACCCAGGACGGGACCAAGGTCAGCCCGCTGTGGCTGGTGTCGATCTACATGGTCCAGACGATGGGTGAGCTGTGCCTGTCGCCGGTCGGCCTGTCGGTGACCACCAAGATGGCGCCGGCGAAGTACGCCAGCCAGATGATGGGCGTGTGGTTCCTCGCCGTGACCGCGGGCGACTGCATCACAGGGCTGCTGTCCATCGCCGGGGTCGACCTGAGCGGGGTCGGGGTGATCACGCTGGAGGCGGTCATGGCGGCGCTCGCGGGCTTCGCGGTCTTCATGTACCGGAAGAAGGTCGTGGCCCTGATGGCCGACGTCCACTGACGTCGGCAGCGGTACGCCGTACTCGGCAGCGATATGAAGGGCCCGGCGCGGGAAAGCGACGCTGTTGGTCAATTCGACCAACAGCGTCGGGAAACCGCGCCGGGCCCTTCGCCGTTCCGGGTGGCTACTCGGTTCAGCGGGTGGTGCCGCGCAGCTTGCGCCACGGGGTGAGGGTGAAGATGGCGCCGCCGAGCAGAACGGTGGTACCGGCGATCAGGGCGAGCGCCTTCAGCCCGCCGTGGTCGCCGGCACCGGTGTCGGCGAGCCCGCCGCTGGTGGCCGAACCGCCGCTGCCCGAGGTGCCGCTGCCGCCGGAGGTGCCGCCCCCGGAGCCGCTGCCCCCGGACGTACCACCGCCGGTCGTGTCACCGCCGGTGGTGCCGCCGGGCTGGCCGGTGGTGTCCAGTTCGAGCGAGGCTCCGGGGTCCTTGGACGGGGTGCAGGTGGTGGTCGTACCGAGCGCCTTGACCGTCAGCACCCCGGGAGTGAGCGTCGACTTGCCGCTCGCGCCCGGCTTGTAGGTGCCGGTGAGGTCGGGGATCTCGATCGGATCACCGGACTTGATGGGCCCCTTGTTGGTCGGCCCCGCCACGGCGACGGTGCCCTTGTCGGCACCGCCGACCTTGACGGCCATCGACGGCTTGACCGAATCGGCGGGGATATCGGCCGGGCTGTCCATCACGGACTTGCCGAACTTCACGGTCAGCGCGAAGCTCCCGCCGCTCTTGGTGGCGTTGATCTGGACCGGGGAGGTCGCGTTCTTGTCGCCGATGGGGGTCTTGCAGGCGTAGGCGACCTCAACCTCCTTACCGGTGTACGAATCGTCTCCGCCGCCCCCGCCACCGGTGTTCCCGCTGGTGGTGCCACTGGTCGTGCCGCTCGTGGTGCCACTGGTGGTACCGCTCGTCGTACCACTGGTGGTGCCACTTGTCGTGCCGCTGGTCGTCCCGCTCGTGGTGCCGCTCGTCGTGCCGCCCGGACCGCTGCCGCCGTCCGTCACCTTGATGGTCGCGGCGGCCTTGACGTCCTCCTTCGCAGAGCACTTGGTGTCCGTGGACAGCGGCTTGCTGACATTGATGTTGTAGCCGCCGGGCGTCAGCGTCACCTCGCCCGCCTTCGTGAGCTTCAGCTTCCCCTTCATGTCGGAGAGCTTCATCTCACCGCCCTTGGGGATCGCCGGGTTCTCCCGCGGCCCCTCCAGGGACAGGTCACCGGTCTGGGCACCGCCCACCGTGATGGTGCCGGTCGGCAGGATGGTGTTGGCCTCCAGGTCGAGGATCGGCGGGTTCTTGGAGGCGGCCTGCACCGTCTTCCACACCACCTCGACCTCCTCCCCGACCTTGGCCGTCGCCGGTGCCGTCACGGCCACGGTCGTGGTGCCCTCCACCGGCGGCAGACCGGAGATCGGGGGCGGTAGACACTCGGTCTTGTACGAGACCTCGGCGCCCGCCGCGCTGCCCGCGCCGAGCAGCACGCCCGCACCGCCGAGCAGCAGCGCGACGGCGGCCGCACTCACTCTTCGTCGCATCTCAGGTGGTTCCTTTCGGAGTCGATCGGATCTCCTCGGACGGTGCGGAAATCTGGTGGTGCGGCGGTGCCTCCGGCGCCGTGTCGGGGGTGAACCAGGGAAGCGCCGGATGCGCGCCGTTCGCCGCGGCCGGTCCGGACGGGGTTGACCCGGACGCGGTTGACCCGGACGACGGGGGCGTGGAGGGGCGCGGCGGTGGCGCGGCCCGGGACGTACGGGGCCGTACCTTGTCCACGACGGCCATGCCGATCCGGAAGACCGTCGCCGCGACCACCACGCACAGCAGGACCCAGAAGAGCGTGACGCCCCAGGGCCGCCCCACCGTCCACGGCTGTTCGACGAGCAGCTTGTCTCCGTAGCGCAGCGAGACCAGATAGTCGCCATGGGCCCCGGCCGACAGTTCGACGTCCAGCTTGACCTGCGTCTTCTTCCCCGGCTGGAGCGTCCCCCGCCATCGCTGCTCCTCCCAGGAGGGGGCGAAGACGCCATGCGAGGTGCCCACTTCGAAGACCGGATCGCGGGCCGGGGTCGAGCCGAGATTGCCGACGGTGACCACGAGCCGTCGACTCGGCGGTGCGCCGAACCAGGTCAGCAGCCCGCTGGACCCGTCGAGCCGGGCCGAGAGCACGCTCAGCCGCTCGCCTCCGCTCCGCTCCTTGGGCAGCGGCGCGACCGGATGCCCGGCGACCTTGAACGCCACGTCCGCGGCGGCGGCTTCACCGGTGACGGTCGCTATATGGATGACACAGGGACAGGGTTCGGGCGGCTCGGACACCGGCAGCTTCTTGGTGAAGGTGCCGTCCGCGCCGACGGTGACCGCCCTGCCGTCGCCGTTGGCACAGGAGTTGGTGCCGCCGATCATGTTCTGCCCGCAGATGAGCAGGGTGAGCAGGGCGCGCGGCCGCCATCGGGCGCCGGTCACGGTGACCGTGCCGCCCGTGCCCGCCTCGGCCCGGGAGACCTTCGCGGTCGGGCCCTCGGCCGCCTTGGCGCCGCCCGTAAGGGGCGCGCCGAGGGCGAGGAGGACCAGGGCGAGCACGGTGACCACGGCGGAGGGCCGGGCCGGGGTGCCTGCAAATCGGCATGCGTTCACGTGGTCGCTCCTGCCCCTGTGCTCTGCGGTTGTGGCTGCGGTCGCGGGGTTTGGGGCCGGCGCCGTCGTCTTCGCAGCAGCCAGACGCCTCCGCCGGTGCCCGCGCCCACCAGAGCCGCCGCCGCGGGGGCGAGCAGCCACCAGGGGACGGCCGTGTATCCGGCGGTCGCCGTGGCGTGCGCGCCCCCGCCCGCGGTGACCGTGAGCCGCACGTCCACCGAGTCGAGGGCGGGCGGATGCGGCCAGCTCTCGGTGAGCCGCACCCGTTTGCCCGGCGGCAGCTCGACCGGCAGGGTGCGGGGGTCCCGGCGCAGCACCTGGCCGAAGAGCCCGTCGGCGCGTACGGCCAGCCGCGGCGTGAGCACGGTGTTGCCGCGGTTGACGAGGGCGTAGCGGATGGCCGCCCGGTCGCCGCGGCCCTGGATCGTCACGTCCTCCACGGCGAGGGCGGGCAGCGTCGCGCCGCTGACCCGCAGCCGCAGCCGGACCGCGATCTCGCGGCCGCCGGAGGAGACCATGACCGCGCCGGGGCGTTCGCCGGGCACCGCGTCGGAGGGGACGGTGACGGTGAAGGGGATGTCGGCGCGGGTGCGGGGCGGCACCGTCACCCGCTGTTCGGCGAGCGCGATACGAGCGCCGTCGGCGCCGCGCAGCCGGACGGTGCGGGGGCGCTCGTCCTTGTTGGTGACCGACAGCTTGTCCTCGAGGACGGCGCCGGGCCCGCCTTCGAGGTAGATGTACGGCCGGTCGCCCGCGCCCGGTGCGCTGCCGCCCCCGGCGGCGGGAGCCGCCGACCAGTCGGGTCCGGCGGCGGCAGCCGGGGAGGCCCAGGACACCGGGGTCGCCGGGGTCGCCGGGGTCATCAGGAACGCGGCCAGCAGGGCCGGGGCACAGACGCGGACGGCTGGGCGGACGACGGCGTGCACGGCCGCACGGCCGACTGCACGGCCGGCTGCACGCCTGACCGCTCGGCCGGAAGTACGACTCACTGCGCGGCTGACGGCACGGATACGCGACGGCATCGGCGGCTCCTCGGCTGCCGCGAGCGTCAGGGGGTCCGCTGACGGCGGGTCAGCCAGAGCGCCCCGGCCACTCCGGCGAGCAGCACCGTGCCGCCGAGGGTGCCGAGCGCGACGGCGGAGTCCGCTGGTCCGGTCTGTGGCAACTGGTCGTTGCCGGAGCCGCCCTGCGCACCGCCGGATCCGCCCGTGCCACCCGTACTCGTACCGCCCGTACTGCCCGTACCGCCGGTGGAACCGGAGTCCCCGCCGCCGCCCGCGCCCTTGACGTCCAGCGTCAGCGAGGGCTTGGGGTTGTTGCCGGGGGTGCAGGTCGTGGTCGTTCCCAGCGCCTTGATGGTGAGGGTCGAGGCGGTGAAGGTGACCTTTCCGCTCTTCTTGGGGGTGTAGGTGCCCGACAGATCACTGATCTTGATCGGGGTGTTGGCCGGGATGGCCTTGTCGTTGGCGGGCCCCGACACCGACAGCGTGCCGCTCTCCGCTCCGCCCAGTTTGATCAGCGCGCTGGGGTGCATGGCGCCCTTGCCGAGCTCGACGGGGCTGGAGGAGACGCCCTTCTCGAAGGACATCGTGAGCTTGTAGGAGCCGCCGCTCGCGACGCTCTTGATATCGATGGGCGATACGGCGCTCTTGTCACCGATCGGTGTCTTGCACTGGTAGTCGACGTCCACGGTGTCGGCGTGCGCGGCCGGGGCGGTGAGGAGCACCACGGAGCCGGCCAGGGCCGCCGCGAGCGTGAGGGCGCCGCCACGGCCGGCCGGGCGCCGTTGGTTGTGGGACACCACGAGATCCCCTCTCGTCAAGCGCCGCAGCCGAATGTAACTGACGGCACATCAGATTGGGCGCTGACGGTACGCCGGGGACCTTGCCAAGGGAAGACAAAAAGCACGCCGGATCGGCGCGTAGCGGAGAAGAGGGGTGAAGTGGCCGCCGCGGCGGCGGGGATCAGGCGGGCCCGGACCGGAAATGCGGCGGGGCCAGGCGGGCCTGGACCGGAAATGCGGCGGGGGTCAGGCGGACCCGTGGCCGGAAAAGCCGGAGGAGACCCCGGCCGTGGACGGCACGGCCGGGTCGACCACGGCCGGGCCGGCGCGGCGGATCAGCCGGGCCTGCGGGTGGGCGGTGGCATCGCGGTGGGGCCTGGGCCGCGCTCTTCAGCCCGGCGCGGCGAGTTCGGCCCAGACCGTCTTGCCGGATCCCTCCACGTTCCGCACGACCCCCCAGTCGAGGCACAGCCGCTGGACGATGAACATGCCGTGGCCACCGGGCCGGCCGGCGCGGTGCGGGGTGCGCGGCGCGGGCGTACCGGTGCCGAGGTCCACGACCTCGAGGCGGAGCACTTTGGCGTTGCAGCTCACGCGCAGCTCCTCGGGGCCCTCGGCGTGCAGACAGGCGTTGGTGACCAGCTCGGAGACGACGAGCAGGACGTCCTCGGCGGCGGCCCGGCGGTCGGCGGTCGCGGCCGGAAGCCACCCCCAGTCGCGCAGCGCCTCGCGTGTGAAGTCGCGGGCGCGCGGAACGGCCCCGCTGGCCCCGATCAGAGCGAGCCTGCGGGTCTGGCGGATGGGGCCGGCGGTCGGGGGTGCCGGGGGTGCCGGTGGGGAGGCCGAAGCCGCGGGGCCGTCCGGGTCCGGGCCGCGGTCGCCCGGCGGATACGGCCGGGTGGTGCTCATCAGCGCTTCACCTCACCGATTCACCGATTCAGGGTCAAGGGATACCTGATCTCTTCAACAGTTTCAGCCTGTCTCCTGCCCGGCCAAAGCGTGAGAACACCCACTACTTCCGCCTCACCGATGTGACGCGGGCAACGCATCGATGACCCACCGATGACACGCCGGAAACAGGAGTGATCTATGTCACTCGACAAGGGCCGCGTCAAGCGACTCATGCACCGTAAAGACAGCGTCCGCGCCCGTGATCTCGAACACCCGGGCAACGATCGGCAGCATCCCGGCCAGATGGACGCCACCGCCTTCGGCCTCGGCCTTGAGCCGTGCACCGAGGAGGACATTGAGCCCGGTGGAGTCGCAGAACTCCAGCTTCGAGCAGTCCACCACCAGCCGGACACGTCCCCCCTCTACGCACTTCTCGAGCGGCTCGCGCAGCACTTCGGCGGTGTGGTGATCCAGCTCACCCGCCGGTGTCACGATCGCGCTCGCCCCGTGGTGCCGAACCTCGACCTGGAGCCGGCCTTTGCTGGCGCTGCCGACCATCCCGCGGTCCATCTGCGCACCTCTTCTGGCGTCTCGTTGCTTTCGATTGCGCGCATCGAACCCTACGCCTTCTACCCGGTCCTCTGGTAGCTGAACATTTCGCATAGTTCGGCAAATATGGACAACGTGGACTTGCCACTTGGTGGCTGATGCAGGTAGGCGTAGAGGGTCACATCCGCTTACGGCCCGGCTTTGGAGGCGCCGCTCACCGGAGCAGCACGCTATGGCACCGGCAGCCATATGCCGAGAACGATGGAGGAGACTATGTCACCCCGCCTTGACGACACGCGTACCGAACCCTCGGGGAGTACTCGGACCACCGTTTCGTCGGCCCCCCTGCCCGAGCAGTTCACTCCCGACGCGGACGCCCAGGCGACCGTTGGCCACCTCTTCGACGAACTGCCGGAATTGTCCGATCTGCCGGAAATACCTCCTTATGACACGGTAGCACCGGTGGACGCGAGGGCTCTGTCGAAGACCCTTTTCGAGCGTCTCGAGGTGCTGGAGGAAGGCACCCACGAATACGCCTATGTGCGTAACACCCTGGTCGAGCTCAACTTGGCGCTGGTCAAGTTCGCCGCCTCCCGGTTCCGCTCCCGCAGCGAGCCGATGGAGGACATCGTCCAGGTCGGCACCATCGGCCTGATCAAGGCCATCGACCGCTTCGAGACCGGCCGGGGCGTCGAGTTCCCGACCTTCGCGATGCCGACGATCGTCGGTGAGATCAAGCGATTCTTCCGCGACACGAGCTGGTCGGTGCGCGTACCGCGGCGGCTGCAGGAGCTCCGTCTCGACCTGGCCAAGGCCGGCGACGAACTCGCCCAGCGGCTGGACCGCGCCCCCACCGTCAGCGAGCTGGCCCAGCGGCTGGACATCAGCCAGTCCGAGGTCGTCGAGGGCATGGCCGCGAGCAACGCGTACACCGCGAGCTCGCTGGACGCCCAGCCGGAGGAGGACGACTCCGAGGGAGCGCTGGCGGACCGGATCGGCTACGAGGACCACGGGCTCGAAGGCATCGAGTACGTCGAGTCCCTGAAGCCGCTGATCGCCGATCTGTCCGCGCGCGACCGGAAGATCCTCTCCCTGCGCTTCGTGGCGAATATGACGCAGTCGGAGATCGGTGAGGAGCTGGGCATCTCCCAGATGCATGTCTCGCGGCTGCTGTCGCGCACCCTCCGTCGGCTCCGTAAGGGTCTGATGATCGAGGAGTGACGCCTCCGCAGACGGGTAAGGGCCCGCCCCCGGCCGACCGGGACGGGCCCTTATCCGTGCGCGCCGCCGTTCGCCCTCACGTCTCGTCGGATCGCTGCCGTTCCGTCAGATCAGGTCAGGTCAGATCAGATCAGATCAGGGTGCCGTTGTGCCACACCGCCGAGACCAGCGGGACACCGGGGCGGTAGGCGAGGTGCACATGGGACGGGGCGTCCAGCAGCACCAGATCGGCGCGGGCGCCCGGGCTCACCCGGCCCACGTCGGTACGGTGCAGCGCCCGCGCCCCGCCGGCCGTGGCGGCCCACACCGCCTCGTCGGGCGTCATCCCCATCTCCCGTACGGCCAGGGCGACGCAGAACGGCATGGAGCTGGTGAAGGACGAGCCCGGGTTGCAGTCCGGGGACAGCGCGACCGTGGCGCCCGCGTCGAGCAGCCGGCGCGCGTCCGGATACGTCGAGCGGGTGGAGAACTCCGCCCCGGGGAGCAGGGTGGCGACCGTCTCCCCCTGGGCCAGCGCGTCGACGTCCGCATCGGTCAGATGCGTGCAGTGGTCGGCCGAGGCGGCGCCCAGCTCCACCGCCAACTGCACCCCGGGGCCGTAGGAGAGCTGGTTGGCGTGGACCCGCGGGATCAGCCCGCGCTCCTTGCCCGCGGTCAGGATGGTGCGGGCCTGGTCGCCGTCGAAGGCGCCCTGCTCGCAGAAGACATCGATCCAGCGCGCGTACGGGGCGCAGGCGTCCAGCATCGGGCCGGTGACCAGATCCACGTACGCGGCCGGGTCGTCGGCGAACTCGGGGGCGACGATATGCGCCCCGAGGAAGGTCACCTCGTCGGTGTGGGCACCGGCGATGGTCAGCGCGCGGGCCTCGTCCTGCGAGGTCAGCCCGTAGCCGGACTTGATCTCGACGGTCGTGGTGCCCTGGCGGCGCGCCTCGGCCACATAGCGGCCGACGTTGGCGTGCAGCACGTTGTTCGACGCGGCGCGGGTGGCGGCGACGGTGGTGCGGATCCCGCCGGCGCTGTACGGGCGGCCGGACATCCGGGCGTTGAACTCCTCGGTCCGGTCGCCCGCGAAGACCAGATGGGAGTGGGAGTCCACAAAGCCCGGAATGGCGGCCCGGCCACCGGCGTCGACCCGGTTGTCGGTGGCGGGTGCTTTGCTGGACTCACCGACCCAGGCGATGCGGTCGCCGTCGATGACGACGGCCGCGTCCCGGATCAGGCCGAGGGGGCCTTCACCGAGGGAGGGGTCATTGGTGACCAGACCGGCGATGTCGGTGATGGCGGTCGTGGTCGGCGCGGTCGTCGCAGTCGTCGCGGTGGTCATCGTGGGGGTGTTCTCCTTCGTCGGCCGTTGCGGTGGCGGCCGGATCACCGTCCGTGCAGGGCTTCGATGGACTCGGCCAGCGCTTGCGGGACGCGCGGGACAAGCTGATGGGTGCCGTCCCGTACGACATGGCGGCCGCCGACCACGGTGTGCCGGACGTCCGCGTTGGTCGCCGCGAATACGGCGGTCTCGGCGCCCAGCCGGGGCGGCGGCCCCGCCGTGCGCACCGAGTCCAGCGCGACCGTGGTGAGGTCGGCGAGCGCGCCCACCTCGATCCGGCCGGCCTCCGCGCCCCAGCCGAGCGCCGCGTGACCGTCCACGGTGGCGGCCCGCAGCAACTGGGCCGCGGTCCAGTGACCGCGGGCGCGGGTGCGCAGCCGCTCGTCGAGCTCCATGGCGCGCGCCTCCTCCAGGATGTCGATCACGGCATGGCTGTCGCTGCCCAGCGAGAGCCGTGAGCCCGCGCTCTGCAGCTCGGCGGCCGGGCCGATCCCGTCGGCGAGGTCACGTTCGGTGGTCGGGCACATACAGACACCGGTGGCGGCATGGCCCAGCAGCCGGATATCGCCGGGGGTGAGATGGGTGGCGTGCACGGCGGTCGTCTCCGGGCCCAGCACACCGTGGTCGGCGAGCAGCCGGGTGGGAGTGAAGCCGTGCGCCTCCACACAGGCGTCGTTCTCGGCGGTCTGCTCGGAGAGATGGACGTGCAGGGGCGCCGTGCGCTCCTGGGCCCACCCGGCCACGGTCGCCAGTTGATCGGCGGGGACGGCCCGCACCGAGTGGATCGCCGCGCCGATGCGGGTGTTGCCGTCGCTCTTCAGCTCGGAGACCCGCTCGGCCCAGGCGTCCGCCGTGCCGTCGGAGAAGCGCAACTGGTGCTCGCCCGGCTCGGCCCCGAAACCGGAGGAGAGATAGCAGGTGTCGAGCAGGGTGATCCGGATACCGGCCTCGGCCGCGGCCGCGATCAGGGCCTCCCCCATCGCGTTGGGGTTGCCGTAGCGGGCGCCGCCGGGCGCGTGGTGGAGGTAGTGGAACTCCCCCACACAGGTGATCCCGGCCATCGCCATCTCGGCGTAGACGGCGCGGGCCAGCTCGAAGTAGCTGTCCGGGGTCAGCCGGTCGGCGACCCCGTACATCACCTCGCGCCAGGTCCAGAACGAGTCCGGCGCGCCCTTCCCCTGCCCCTCGCGCTGCCGGTCCGGCGCGCCCGCCGCCTCGGTCCCCGCCTCGCTCTCCGCCTGTACGACACCGCGCAGGGCCCGGTGGAAGGCGTGGCTGTGGGCGTTGGCCAGACCCGGGATGGTGAGGCCACGGAGAGTGACGGATCCGGCGGGTGGGCGCGGACTCTCGGGCACCACCGCCGCGATCCGTCCGTTGGCCGCGGCCACGATCACCACGTCCGACCGCACGCTTCCGTCCACCCAGGCGTGCTCCGCCCAGTACGTCTGCGCCGTCAGTGACACGCCAGGCCCTCCAGTACCTCCGCGAGTGCGGCCACACCGGCGAGGCAATCGTCCTCGCCCGCCGTCTCCGCGGGTGAATGCGAGACGCCGGTGGGGTTCCTTACAAACAGCATGGCCGTAGGAACGGACGCGGACAAAATGCCGGCGTCGTGCCCGGCCCCGGTCGGCAGCACCGGCACGCCGCCCAGCAGCCCGGACAACCGGTCCCGAAGGTCGTGGGCGAACTCGACGACCGGGGTGAACGACTCCCGGGTGACCCGGACGTCCACCCCGTCGCGCTCCCCGCGCTCGAGCGCGGCGCGCTCGATCTCGCCGACCACGGCGGCCAGGGTCTCCTCGTCGGCGGCGCGCGAGTCCAGCCAGCCGCGGACCAGGCTCGCGATCGCGTTGACCCCGTTCGGCTCGACGCTGACCTTGCCGAACGTCGCCAGTGCCCCGGCGATCCTGGCCTTCTTACGGGCCGCGAGGACGGTGTTGGCGTAGGTGAGCATCGGGTCGCGGCGGTCTTCGATCCGGGTCGTCCCGGCGTGGTTGGCCTCGCCGTGGAAGTCGAACCGCCAGCGGCCGTGCGGCCAGATCGCGGAGGCGACGCCCACGGCGTCGTCAGTGTCCGCGAGGGCGCGCCCCTGCTCGATGTGCAGCTCGACGAACGCGCCGATGCGGGCCAGCCGCTCCGGGTCGGGGCCGATGGCGTCCGGATCGTATCCGGCGCGCTCCATCGCCTGGGGGAGGCTCAGCCCGTCCGCGTCGCGCAGCAGGTGCGCCTGGTCCGTGGTGAGCTGCCCGGCGGTCAGCCGGGAGCCCACGCAGGCCAGGCCGAAGCGGGCGCCCTCCTCGTCGCCGAAGTTGACGATGGCGAGCGGCTTGGTGGGGTGCGCACCCCGTGCTCGCAGCTCGTCGAGGGCGGCGAAGGAGGAGACGACGCCCAGCGGGCCGTCGAAGGCCCCGCCGTCGGGCACGGAGTCGAGGTGGGAGCCGGTGACCACGGCGCCTTGGGCGGTGGGGTCGCCGAGCCAGGCCCATTGGTTGCCGTTGCGGTCCACCTCGTAGGTGAGGCCGCGGTTCTGGGCTTGCTCCTTGAACCACGTTCGGCAGTCGGCGTCGGCTTCCGTCCAGGCGTAGCGGCGGTAGCCGTTGGTCGTCTTCTCGCGGCCTACGGGCGCCAGGTCGCGCCACATCTCGTGGAACGACGGGGTTTCGTGGGCGGCTGACGGTCGGTTGGGTTGTGCCCACCCGTCCCTCCCCCGGCTACCGCTGGGAGGTGCCCCCTCCGCGGGACGATTGCCCACAACAGTCACTCCGTCTCCCTCATGGGGATCCTCACGTTCCGTTCCTCCGCCACCTCGTCCGCGCGGTCGTAGCCCGCGTCCACGTGGCGGATCACGCCCATGCCGGGGTCGTTCGTCAGCACCCGGCGGATCTTCTCGCCCGCCAGCGCGGTGCCGTCGGCGACCGTGACCTGGCCCGCGTGGATCGAGCGGCCCATGCCGACGCCGCCGCCGTGGTGGATGGAGACCCACGACGCGCCCGAGGCCACGTTGACCATGGCGTTGAGCAGCGGCCAGTCGGCGATCGCGTCCGAGCCGTCCAGCATGGCCTCGGTCTCGCGGTACGGGGAGGCCACCGAGCCGCAGTCGAGGTGGTCGCGGCCGATCGCCAGCGGTGCGGCGAGCGTGCCGTCGGCGACCATCTCGTTGAAGCGCTCGCCCGCCTTGTCGCGCTCGCCGTAGCCGAGCCAGCAGATACGCGCGGGCAGCCCCTGGAAGTGGACCCGCTCCCCCGCCATCTTGATCCAGCGGGCCAGCGACTCGTTCTCCGGGAAGAGCTCCAGCATCGCCTTGTCCGTGGCCGCGATGTCCCTCGCGTCGCCGGACAGGGCGGCCCAGCGGAAGGGGCCCTTGCCCTCGCAGAACAGCGGCCGGATGTAGGCGGGCACGAAGCCGGGGAAGGCGAAGGCGCGGTCGTAGCCCGCGAGCTGGGCCTCGCCGCGGATCGAGTTGCCGTAGTCGAAGACCTCGGCGCCCGCGTCCATGAAGCCGACCATGGCCTCCACGTGGCGGGCCATCGCCTCGCGCGCCCGCTGGGTGAAGTCGGCGGGCTTCTCGGCGGCGTACGACGCCATCTCGTCGAAGTCCACGCCGATCGGCAGATACGCCAGCGGGTCGTGGGCGCTGGTCTGGTCGGTGACGATGTCGATCGGGGCGTTCATCGCGAGGAGCTGCGGGACCAGCTCGGCCGCGTTCCCCAGCACGCCGATCGACAGGGGGCGCCGGGCGTCGCGCGCCTCGGTGGCAAGCTGCAGGGCGTGGTCCAGGCTGTCGGCGCGGACGTCCAGGTAGCGGTGCTCGATACGGCGCTCGATGGCGCGCGGGTCGCAGTCGATGCAGATCGCGACGCCGTCGTTCATGGTGACCGCCAGCGGCTGGGCGCCGCCCATGCCGCCGAGGCCCGCGGTGAGGGTGATCGTCCCGGCCAGGGTGCCGTGGAACTTCTTGGCCGCCACGGCCGCGAAGGTCTCGTAGGTGCCCTGGAGGATGCCCTGGGTGCCGATGTAGATCCACGAGCCGGCGGTCATCTGGCCGTACATGGTCAGGCCCAGCGCCTCCAGGCGGCGGAACTCCTCCCAGTTGGCCCAGTCGCCGACCAGGTTGGAGTTGGCGATCAGCACCCGCGGCGCCCATTCGTGCGTCTGCATGACGCCCACCGGGCGGCCCGACTGGACCAGCATCGTCTCGTCCTGCTTGAGCGTGCGCAGGGTGCGGACCATGGCGTCGAAGGAGCGCCAGTCGCGGGCCGCCTTACCGGTGCCGCCGTAGACGACGAGCTTGTCGGGGTGCTCGGCGACCTCCGGATCGAGGTTGTTCTGCAGCATCCGCAGGGCGGCTTCCTGCTGCCACCCCCGAGCGCTGAGCTCTGCACCACGCGGCGCCCGTACGGGTCGCGGTCCTGTCATGGGGCCAAGCCTCCCTGCCATCGATTGGATCGAGTTATTCACATCTTGATGCCGATGAATATGACTAGTCAATACCGCGGAGCTGCGCATACACCCGAGTGGTTCAGCGGCGCGGGCTCGCCGTGGGCACGACCGGCACGGTCCGGCCCCCCGGGGTAGCGTCACCGGGACGTGTCCGCTCCGCCCGCCGAGGAGCCCTGCGTGTCCCTTCCCGCCACCCACCGCGAGGTCCATCTGGCGGCCCTGCCCGAAGGGGCGCTCACCCCCCGTCACTTCGAGGTCGTCACCGCTCCCGCCCCCATCCCCGGCCCCGGACAGGTGCTGGTGCGCAACCGGCTGATGAGCGTCGCCGCCGTGATGCGCCCGCTCACGCTCGCCGACCCCGCCACCTTCGGCCTTCCCCAGTTGCTGCACAAGACCGGCGAGGTGATGCGGGGCCCGGCCCTCGGCGAGGTGATCGGCGCTCCGGGCACGGAACTCGCCCCCGGGACCCTCGTCCGCCACCGCGCGGGCTGGCGCGAATACGCGGTCCTCGACGCCGCGCAGGCGTCGCCCATCGACCCCGAGGCGCTGCCGGACCCCGCCGCCCATCTCTCGCAGGGGTTCGCCGCCTGGCTGGGGGTGGTGCGCGGGGCCGGGGTGCGGCCCGGCGACACGGTGTTCGTCACCGGCGCGGCGGGCGGCGTGGGCTCCCTGGCCGGGCAGTTCGCCCGGCTGCACGGCGCCGAACGGGTCATCGGCTCCACCGGCTCCCGCCACAAGGCCGACCGGCTGACGCGGGAGCTGGGCTACGACGCGGTCGTCCTCCGGGGCGCCGGACCGATCGAGGAGCAGTTGCGCGCGGCCGCCCCCGACGGCATCGACGTCCTCCTCGACACCGTCGGCGGCGAACAGCTCCGGGCCGCCCTGGCGGTGGCCCGCCGCAACGCCCGTTTCGCCCTGGTCGGCGCACTGGCCGCGCAGCTCTCCGACGACGCGTCGGCCCCGACCGGGATCAGCACCCTGGCCCTCATCGCCCGGGGCGTCACGCTGCGCGGCATCAGCGCGATGGACCACCAGGACGCCATGCCCGCGTACACGCGCGAGTTCGGCCGGGCGCTGCGCGAGGGCACCCTCACCTATCCGTACACCCGGCTGACGGGGATCGGCCAAGCGCCGCGCGCGCTGTGCGAGTTGGTGGCGGGCCGCCACCTCGGGGCAGTCCTGGTGGAGCTGTAGACCACGGGCGGTATGGGTGGGCCCGGAGGGCGCGGTCAGTGCGCGGCCAGGAGCCGCTCCGACGTCGCCCAGAGGCGGTCGGCGCCCTCCGGGTCGAGGGCGTACGGGGCGACCCCCGCCATCATGGCGATGAGGTCCTCGGGGCGGCGGCTCACCGGTTCGGCCTCGGCGCAGTCCGCGAAGTAGCGCCCGCCGATGCCCTCCAGCAGTGGCGAGGCGGCCAGCAGCACCGAGGTGGCCGCCCCCTGCTCCGGGGTCTTCCACGCCATCGCGGGGGCCGTGATGTTCCCGACGTGGCGCTGCAGATTGGTCCGGATGCCTCCGGGGCTGAGGGCGTTGGCCGTGATGCCGTCGCCCGCCCAGCGTGCCTGGGCGCCGACCTCTCGACGCCGATGCCGGAGGCGGCCCCGGTGACCACCGCGCGCTTGCCCAAGAGTTCGATGCCGTCGATCACCTCGGCGGCGGTGGAACGGGCACCGAAAGGTCTCGTAATGCGTGTTTCGTTACGGTCCATGCTCCTAGCGTCACCGTTCCTAAAGACTGAGCGGGGGTGAGTCCTGTTGCCAGGTCTCATGCTCAGCCGAACACCCCGAACGGTGGTGGGTGTTCTGGTTGCCCGCTTTCGCTCCGCGTCCGGGCGGCACGACTCGCGATCGTGGTCCGGGGATGCGGGGGCGGGGTCCCTCACGCCCGGGGTGGCTGGTCCGGCCTGGACGGTCCGATGCCCCTGCTCATCGCTCTGGTGAGCAGGGGGCGGTGTCGTCCGTCGCCGGATCGGGTGCCCCAGGGCGCGCCTTCCGATCGCCACGGCGGCAGCGTCGTGGCGACTGGGTTTACGTTTGCTGCTGGTGAGAGGTTTTTTCCAGTGCTGGGCGCCCCATGTGGGAGGTGTAGGCCGGATCGACGGCGACCAGGGGGATGCCGAGTCCGGCGGCCATGGCCAGCAGCCGGGCCCGCAGCCGGGCGACCGGCATGCCGGAGATCAGCTTGCGGAACCGCTTGCGTCGGCCGTGCTTCTCCCGGGTGGTCTCGGCGGTGAAGTCCAGGTCCTCGACGGCGACGGCCAGGTGGTACCGCTTGGCCCAGTGCAGCAGGCGGATGAGGGCGTGGCGGACCTGGGCGTCGCGGTGTGCGGCGGTGCCGGACAGGTCGTAGTCGAAGCGGCGCGGGGCGCCGACCGGGTTGCCGTGCGCGTCCAGTCGCCAGGCGGCCAGGTGATCGGCGTTGGTGTCCACACCGATCAGGCCACTTGCCCGGGCGGTGGAAAAGGGCACGGTCTTCACCGGGGGGACGGTCCAGGAGGCGGTGAGGTACCAGCGCCCCCGGTCGGTGTCTTCGTGGATGCGGTAGGCGACGGCCCGGTTCGCGGTGATCCGGTCGCGCCAGGTCTCCCCCCGGTGGGGAAAGGCCACTCGCGCAGCGAGCACGTAGCGGCCGTGCGCGGCGTTGGCCAGATGCGCGAGCGGCACCGGGAGCCTGATGCTCACCTCGCCGTCCGGGCTGACGCGGATCGTCTCGTTGCCGCAGCGCTTGCCGGACTCGCCGTCCGCCTGCAGGAACCGGCGCGACGCCTCCCACCGAGTCCGCCACTGGGCCTCGTCGAGCTGGGCCGTCTCCAGGTGGTGGCGGGTGTTCAGCAGCCGCTTCCCGCCCCGCACCACGTGCACCCGCCCGGCCTCCTGGCCGGCCCTGACGGCGGCCAGCCGGTCCTCCAGCACGTGCAGGCGCCGCGGCTTGGCGAACCACTCCTTCTGGCTGAAGTAGCCGCCCGCCGCCCGCTTGGGGCCCCGCTCCACGAGGGGCAACGACAGCCGGTGCCGGACCGTGTCGATCCCGGCTTCCAGACCGTGGAGGTGTGCGGCCTGACCACGCCGGGCCAGCCCCCACTGATCATGCGTGGCCTTCGTGATGCTGCCCGCCCACCGCGACGACGACTCCCCGGTCAGCGCCCGCTTACGCACCGCCCACCGCTCGCTGCCGTGCTCCAGCCCGTCCGCACACCGCGCCTTCAAATCCCGGGAGGCCAGCGAACCGAGGTGACCGCCGACCAGCCGCAGCACCTCCTCGTCCTCGACGGTCAACCCCTTGAGCCGGTCCCGGATCGCCACCCCGGCGGGGCCGGACACCACGAACGGCGCCGCCATCTCCCGCAACCCGCCCAACCCCGCCACCCCCACCCGACTCCAGGACATCGTCACCGCACTCAACGACCACCGCACGCAAAGGTCACCCATTCGATACAAGAACTCCCGTTCACTTCCGCCGTGCACACGGGGCGCAGTCGCCGCCACTCACTCAGGCACGCCAGAACACGATCAATCGCAGCCAACAGGCAGCAGTTCCCAACCCCGCCCATCACCCCCAGCCAGGGCCCCACGCATCCTGGGAGTTACAGGGGCAGGCTCAGACCGCGCCGGGCGCCTAGCGTGGAGGTATGGCGGAGAGCGCGAATCGGCTGGCAGCCGTCCCCGGAACCCGGAATGGTTGGCTGAGGTCATGACTTCGAAACCAGTTGCGATGGCCGCCCGGCGCGAACAGGCCGTGCGGGCCGCCGTGGAGCAGGGGCTGCTCGGCCCGGATCAGCCCGTCGTCGGGCTGCTGGACGTGGCCGGGATCCGCGCCGCCGCCGCCGAGCTGCGCGCGGCCTTCGAGGAGGTCGTCACGCCCGGCACCCCGGTCCTGCACGCCTTCGCGGTCAAGGCCGCCGCGCTCGTCCCGGTCCTGCGGCTGCTGGCCGACGAGGGCCTGGGCTGCGAGGTGGCCAGTCCCGGCGAGCTGGCGCTGGCCCGCGCGGCGGGGGTGACGCCCGACCGGATCGTCCTGGACTCCCCCGCCAAGACCCCCGAGGAGCTGCGCGAGGCCCTCGACCTGGGCATCGCCCTCAACGCCGACAACCCACAGGAGCTGGACCGGCTCGGCGCGCTGGTGGGGGACCGCGCGGACCCGCCCGCACCCCTGGGCCTGCGGATCAACCCGCAGGTGGGCGGCGGCAGCATCGACGCGATGAGCACGGCCACCGCGACCTCCAAGTTCGGCGTCGCCCTCCAGGACCCGGGGGCGCGCGAGTGGGTCGTCCGCACCTTTGCCGAGCGCCCCTGGCTGACCCGGCTGCACGCCCACGTCGGCTCCCAGGGCTGTCCGCTGGAGCTGATGGCGGCGGGCATACGGGTGGCCTACGAACTGGCCGAAGAGATCAACGGGGCGGTCGGCCGACAGCAGATCGACGCCCTCGACATCGGCGGCGGCCTGCCGGTGAACTTCGCCTCCGACGAGATCACCCCCGGCTACCGGGAGTACGCACAGCTCCTGCGGACCACCGTGCCGGGCCTCTTCGACGGGCGGTACAAGCTGGTCACCGAGTTCGGACGGTCCCTCCTGGCCAAGTCCGGCCTGGTGCTGGCGCGGGTCGAGTACGCGAAGTCCGCGGGCGGCCGCCTGATCGCGGTCACCCACGCGGGCGCCCAGCTCGCCACGCGTACGGTCTTCGCCCCCGAGGCCTGGCCCCTGCGCGTCACGGCCTACGACGCGGAGGGCCGCCCCAAGGCCGGGGGCTCCTCCGACGGCCAGGTGCCCCAGGACATCGCCGGTCCCTGCTGTTTCGCGGGCGACCTGGTCGCCCGCGACCGGCCCCTGCCGGAGCTGGCGGCGGGCGATCTGGTCGGCCTGCTGGACACCGGCGCGTACTACTTCTCCAACCACTTCGCGTACAACAGCCTGCCCCGCCCCGGGATCTACGGCTTCGACGCCACCGGCTCCACCGGCGACGAGGTGCGCTTCGCGACGGTGCGGAAGCCGCAGACGGTGGACGAGATCGTGATCGAGAGCGGCGCGGCGCATGCGCTGGGCCTGAGCCGTCTGCGGTAGAGCCGCGCGTCCAGGCGCGCCGCGATGCGCCGCAATGCGCGCTGCACATCGAGAAGTGCGCCCAGGCCGCATGGCCCCAAGGTCCGCCGCGACTACCGCTTCGTCTCGCCTGCCGCCCTTTGAGCATCGGGGCAGGTGGCGGCGGGCGCAGACCGCGTCGCCGAACACCAGGCCGGTGGGAGCGAAGCCCGGTGGCGGCACCGGTGATCTAGAGCCGAGGCCACTGCCGGACTGCGGGTCCCTGCGGCCCGGCGACCACGGCCCCGGCCCAGGCGCCCAGACCCAGGCGCCCAGGCCGGGCAGCACCGCGCCCTCGCGGGTCGCCGAAGAGCCAACATGTTCCGGGCGGCCCAACGTCCCACCCGCGTGCCCGGCCACCTCCACCCGGTGGGGGTAGCCCCTTCCAGAAAACGTTTGATCTGACGCAACTAATTCATCAAACGATTTCGAGAGGGGGTACCCCCCCGCAGTCCGGTTCGGCGCGAAGCCCGGACCGGAGGGGCGCCGCGACCGGAGATCTCTACGCTGTGAAGAAGTCGGCGAGCGCGCGGCCGATGTGGTCGGGGGCGTTCTCCGTGGGGATGTGATCCGCATTTCGGATGCGGATGAGCGTGGTGCGGGGCATCTCTGAGGCGAACCGTTCGGCGTATTTCACCGTCTCGTGGAGGTCATCTTCGCCCCAGATCAACAGCTTGGGCGTCGTGGACCGCTGCAGCGCGGGAACGAGGTCAAGGGTGTAGCGGTTATCGGCCGCGGCCGCCAGGGCCGTCCAGGAGCGGCGCACCCGCTCATCGGTCCACGGATCCGCGTAGTCCGCGATCAACGACTCAGTGGCGACACCGGCCAGCACCCTCGTAATCGCCTGCCGACGGGCGGCGAGCACATCCTCGCCCGTGCCCCCGCCCCGGAATTGGGCCACGTGGGGCGCGGGCCAGGAGTCGTAGAGGACCGAGTTGACCAAGGCGAACCGGGACACGTCGAGCCGGTTGCGGGCAAGGAGGTGCTGGGCGATGGCGCCGCCGATGTCGTGTCCTGCCAGGGCGATGGGGCCGGAGAGGTTCAGCGCGGAGACGAATCGCGTCACCCAGTCGGCGAGGGCCGGAACCGTGGCCGTTTCCGGGGTGAGCCGGCCTCCTGAGCGTCCCAGCCCAGGGAGGTCGACCGCGAGCGGCCGCAGCCCCGCGTCGGCGAGGTGGTCGAGTACGGGGAGCCAGACCCGGCTCCAGTACGTTCCGTGCAGCATCAGCACGGGCGGGGCGTCCTGGCGCCCTGCGGTCACGTAGCTGGCCGGCTCGCCGTCGACCTGGACTGCGGTCCTCCGCACTGTCGTTTCGTCGGTTTCGCTCATGGGTCCACTGTGTCCTGTGCGGGTCATCCGGCCGAGAGTCCAGAAAGACACCCACAGGTACAATCCTGCCATGAGCCTTCATCGGGTGGTGGCCCTGCTCAACCCGCCTCAGTCGCCCTTCGAACTCGCCTGCGCCACCGAGGTCTTCGGCACCGTCCCGCAGGACGAGCCGCCCCGCTACAGCTTCCGGATCTGCGCCGAGCACCCCGGCCCTCTGCAGACCACCGCCGGCTACGCGATGCTCGTCGACGCCGGGCTGGAGGCTTTGGAGCAGGCGGACACCGTGGTTGTCCCCGGCTGGCAACCGCCTGGGACACCCGTGCCACCGATCATCACCGCGGCACTGAGGGGTGCCCACCGGCGCGGCGCGAGGATCGTCGCCATCTGTACGGGGGCGTTCGTCCTCGCCCAGGCCGGACTGCTGGATGGCCGCCGCGCCACCACCCACTGGCGCGACACGGCCCGACTCGCCGCCGCCTTCCCCGAGGTGCAGATGGACCAGGACGTGCTCTTCGTGGACCACGGCGACGTGGCGACCAGCGCCGGAACAGGCGCGGGCATCGACCTGTGCCTTCACCTGGTACGTGCCGACCACGGCGCGGCATACGCCGCCCAGATCGCCCGGAACATGGTCCTGCCGCCGCACCGGGAAGGCAGTCAGCTCCAGTACGCCGCACAGCCCGCCCCGGCCAAGGCGGACGAGTCATTGGCACCCGTACTGGAGTGGGCCACCTCCCGGCTCGACACCCGACTGACCCTCGCCCACCTCGCCGAACGCGCCGGGCTTTCCGGCCGCACCCTCGCCCGGCGGTTCGCCGAACAGCTCGGCACCAGCCCGGGACAGTGGCTGGTCGGCCAGCGCATCGACGCGGCACGGGTATTGCTGGAACAGACCGACCTGCCGGTCGAGGCCATCGCCACCCGCGTCGGACTCACCTCGGCAGTCAACCTGCGCCGCCGCTTCCGGACGCATCTGGGCACCACACCCGGCGCCTACCGACGCACCTTCAGTCAAGCCTGATGACGGAGCTGGGCGTCGAATCCGCTGTCGTGGGCGGAAACACCCACACCAGCCATGCCCGGCCAGGGCACCTTTGGGTCGGCCACCGCGCCCATGCCGATACGGCGTCCTGAGTGAGCTTCCAGCGGGCTTAGCGGATCACCTTCGGGCAGTAAGTCAGCGAGCGTCCTGGAGGCTGCGGCCGTAGCGGTCGAGTGAGGGGACCCCGAGGGTGTCGCCGGCGTCGAGGAAGGCATGGCACGCCTTCAGCTCTGGGCGGAGCGCGTTCTTGCCGGACTTCTTGTCCGCGAAGATCTTCCGGCACCCTGCGGCGGTGAGTGCGTCGAGCTGTCGTTCGAGCTTCTGTCCGCCGGTCGAGACCCGAGCGTTAGCTCTGCGGTTTGAGCGTGTCTCGTGAGGGTGAAGTTCTGTCCCTCGTACGAGTGTTAGCTCTTGCTCTGTCTCGTGCCTCACTCCAGGTTCGTTCCGTGATCCTGCACTACTTCAGTTCCGCCGGGTGGGAAGAGTGGGGCCTGTACGAGCGGCCCGTCATCCGGGAGACCATGCCCGTCCTCATCGACGAGGACCTCTGCTTCGAGGACGCTGCGGTGCCTCGGCCGACGGTGGTGATGAACCTGTGGCTCCGGGAGTTACCGGTGAGCGGGGCGCCGTCGCCGAAGTCGTGGCGTACGTACGCCCAGGCGCTCAAGGGCTGGGTGGAGTTTCTCGGCGCCCGCCGGATCCCGGTCTTCGCTGATCGGCAGCGGCTTCGGGATGCGTTGTCGATGTACGCCGAGTACCGGCTGTCCGGGCCGCTGGAGGTGCGGCTGAGCTCGGCGAGTTGGAATCTGGCGGTCAAGACGCTGTCGTCCTTCTACCGGTGGGCGGCGGCCGAGGGGTACGCGCCGACGGTCCCGTTCTCCTACGTGCGCCAGTCGATGACCCGCCCGGACGGTGCGCGGGTGGAGGTCACCAGGAACCTGGCGACGGTGCGTTCGGGCAACGCGCACGCGACGCGGAAGTACCTGGAGAGGCCGTACGCTGAGCTGCTGATGCAGGCCCTGGCGGGCAACGACCCGGCGGGTGAGCGGGATGTCTCGTTCCGGGGGCGGGAGACCGGTCGCAACGCGGCCGTGATCGGCCTGGCGCTGTCCAGCGGGCTGCGGTCGCAGGAGTTCACGCATCTGACGGTCTACGAGCTGCCGCCGCTGCCGCGCCGCCGCACGGCGGTGCCGGTGCCGCTGGTGCTCGCTCCGCCGACGGCGAAGGGCAGGAAGGGCCGGTCGACGTGGATCGGTTACGAGGACCTGGCCCGGGTCCACGACTACATCGGCTGGGAGCGGGCCGCGGCGGCGGAGGGCTCGCGCTGGCAGCCCTGTGATCCGCTGTTCGTCGAGGCCCCGACTCACGACGGCGCGCTGATCAACGGAATGCGACGCCGCTGGCACACCCTCACCCCGGCCGAGCGGCTGCGGCTGGTGGCACCCGGCGGAGGCAGCGCCCTGCTGGCAGTGCAGTCCGGCGGGAAGCCATTCGTCGACTGGGCGACCGTTCTGCGCCGGACCGCGCTACGGATCCGGGACCGCTTTGAGTCGTCCTTCCCACATGTCCATCCCCATGTCACCAGGCACACCTTCGCGATGGCCACGCTGGAGCGGCTGGTACGCGGCTACTACCAGCAGGCCGCCCAGCTCGTCGTGGACACGGGCGGCGACGACGCCCTGGCGCTCTATCTGACCAAGGCCGATCCCCTGCTGGTGCTGCGTGATTTGTTAGGACATACCAGTGCCGCCACTACTCAGGCGTATCTGCATCTGCTCGACATCCAGCGGATCTACCGGGACGCCTACGCGACCGCCGGAGGCGCGTTGACCGTGGATGCCGACGCGGTCGCCGAGTTCGAGGGCGAGGTCTGATGCCAGCCGAGATCCAGCACCCCCTGGCGGTGCTGTTCACGCTGCCGGACGGCGTCATCCACCACGGTGTCCTGCACGATCTGCCGAACCAGCAGCTTGCCACGGACCTGGCCGTGGGACTGGTTGCGGCCACGCATCCGCACGGGCCGATCCGCACCCGCTCGGTGGCCCGGCAGTACATGACGACGATGCGCCGGATGGCGCGCGACCTCGATGCCTGGGGTGTCACGGGCGGTCTTGCCGATCTGACCCCGGGCACTCTGGTCCAGTACTGGCTGACCTGCGACTACCACCGCGAACGGCGCATCCGCGTGGTGCTGGACGCCTTCCAGGAGACAGCCGGAGGACTGGACCCGGGTATCTGCCGTCACCTGGCCGGGCGGCGGATCAACAAGGTGCAGAAGAGCCGGCCCAACCAGCCCTACAGCGACGGTGAATGGCGGCGGCTGGAAGCCTCCTGCACCGAACAGATCGCGGCGGCCCGCCGCGCACACCGTCAGGCGCAGGAGGCAGCCGGCCGGGGTGCCGATCCGTCCGTCCACGGCGTCACCTTCGACAACCTCGCCTGGCTCTGGCTCCACGCGGGCCCCGCGGAGGCGAGAAAGGCCATCGAGCGGTTCGGCACGATGGGCGCCGGTGTTGACCGGGCTCAGCTCGCAGCGGTCGAAGCCGCGCTGTTCCCGGCCTCGGAGACGGCGTTCGCCTACCTCACGCTGTTTGCGATGCGCACGGGCATCGTCCCTGACGGCATCGACGCCCTGCGACTCGACAACATCACCCGGACCTCGGCGAACACCGTCCTGCTCTCCTACCGCAAGGGCCGCACCGGGGACGAGGCGCTCAACCTGCCCCGTGATGCCGTGCGGCTGCTGGACCGCTGGCTGGAGCACTCAGCCCAACTACGTGAGCACGCCGGGGATTTGGCTGATCGTGTATGGATCTATGTGGGCCGCGACGGACTCGGAAGAGGGCAGGGCAGGATCTTCGACCGCCCCCGCGGCCAGCGCCAGCGCCGGGCCTGGATGGAGTCCTCGGGCGTGCTCGGCGACGACGGGCAGTCCCTTCCGGTGCACGGCGGCCGGGTCAGGGCCACCTACCACCACCGGCGCGACCGCACGGCCTGGACCGGCCGCACGACGATCGACCCCAACCACAGCGCCCGCGTCGAGGGAGATCACTACCTCAGCTCTCACACCCCGGCCCAGCTGGACGCGCTTGAGGGCGTCATCGAGCAGGCCCAGGGCGATGTGCGGCGCAAGGCCGGCCCGCCGGTCGTGATCAGCGGTGAGGACGCTGCCGCGTTCGCCGCGGGCTTCCCTCGCCTGGTCGAGGAAGCCGGTCTGGACGCGGCGGCCATCCAGGCTCTGCTCTCCGGTGAGCAGGACATGTTCGTCGCCGCGTGCGCCAGCCCGCTCAACGGCCCGCGCGCCCCGGCGGGAACCCTGTGTCCGGCCCGGCCCTGGGTGTGTCTGCTGTGTCCGCTCGCCGCGTTCGCGACCCGTCACCTGCCCAATCTGCTCAGGCTCAAGGCGTACTTCTCCCGGCAGGCCCAGCAGATGACCACCACGCAGTTCCTGCGGATCTTCGGGCCATACACGGCCCGCCTGGACGAGGACATCCTGCCCCGCTTCGGCCCGGCCGCCATCGAGGCCGTCACCCGGCAGAGCACCGAGACCGCCGCCTTCTTGCCGCTGCACCTGGAGGAACAGCCCCAGTGACGACCGCCCATGCCTCTTCCCCGGCCCTGGCCGGGCGGCGCCCCTTCCACGGTCTCCCGGTCATCGAGACCGCCGGCCTGCGGCGTGAGCCCGGCAGCCCGCGGCCCGTATTCGACCAGGATGTCTGGGACCTGACCGGCCTCGCCGACGCCCCGGTGGTGATGAGCGCACACCGCAAGATCCTGGACTTCACCGCCATCATCAACCCCCGCTGGCGGCAGGTTGCCCGCGAGTACCTGATGGCGCGGATGGCCCCGCTCCATCCGGACGTGGCCGTCTTGCCGCAGGCGTTCCGCACCCCACTGAACCCGAACTCCCTCTGGTCCGAACTCAAGCACCTGGCCCTGTGGTTCAACCACCTCACCGCGGTTGGCATCACCTCGCTGTCGCAGGTCCGCCAGCATCACTGCGACGTCTATCTCGCGGCTGCCTCGCGCAGTGCCACCGACCCTGACCGGCTGCTGTCACCCGCGACCACGGTGGCGATGGTCCGCATTCCACAGTTCCTCGTCCTCTATACAGAGATCCTCAGCGATTGCTACCAGCCGGGCTTCACCCCGTGGCCGGGCCGCAGCGCGGACGAGGTCACGGGATATGTACGCAGTGACGAGAACCGGGTGCCGCCGGTCCCGGACACCCTGTTGCGGCCTCTACTGGCGAACTGTCTGTACTTGCTGGAGACGATCGGCCCGCTGCTGGTGGCCGAGGCGGCCGTGGCCCGCGCTGCCGACCAACGTGAGGCCGCCTCGCGGCGCGGCCTGCTGGTCACTGAGGTCGATGGCTTGCGCGAGGTCATCGAGCGACGGCGAGAGACCGGGCTTGCCGCTGCACGGGCCGCTGACGCGACCGTCACTCAGCGCTTGAAGCGCGGATGGGACGCGGGCGACCCGCTCCTGCACATGTCGTGGCATCCGCTCGTCGTTCAGGCGGCGGGAGCCATGGGACACCGCAGGGACCTGGAGAGACTCCGTCCCGAACTGGAACGGTGGGTAAGTGAGTGCGGCCTTCAGCAGCCCTGGTGCCGCGATGCAGCCCTGGTGTCCCGCCCCGATGACGGCACCCCGGTGCCCTGGGCCCTGCCGATGGCCCGGCACCAACTGGACGTCACGGTCCATGCCGTCACCTCTGCCGCCTACTTCCTCACCTCGGCGCTTTCCGGGATGCGTTCCTCGGAACTGGCGGAACTGACGAGCAACTGCCGCCAGCAGGAACAGCGGCCCGGCGGCGGCACCCGCTACCGCTTGGTCTCCCGCCGCATCAAGGGCGAGGTATTCGGCGGGACCGAGGACGCGTGGGTAGTCACCGAAGACGTGCACCTGGCCATCGCCACCGCCGAAGCCCTCACAGGCGCCGCCCCGGGTGAGCGGCTGTTCGCCAAGGCATCCAACAACAGCAACAGCCGCTATACCGCCCTGCGCGCATGGGTGAACGGCGAGTACGGACAGCGGCTCGGCCTGGAGCCCATCCCCGACGGCCCGGTCAATCCCCGAGCTCTGCGGCGCACGCTCGCGATGGCCATCGCCCAGCGCCCGCACGGCCTTATGGCCGTGAAACTGCACCTCAAGCATGCCAGCGTCGCCACAGCCGAGGGCTATGCCGCCCGCCCCGGCGGACACCAGGCCGCCTTCGCCGCCGAAGTCGCCGCCGAGGAAGAAGCCGAACACCTGCGGTTGACCGTCGCCGCCTACGAGGACTACCAGCGCGGCATCCTGCCCAGCGGCCAAGGCGCCCGCGACCTCATTGGCGCCTTCAGGGCCGTCGACCAAGTCCTGGGGCGGCACGACGCCGGGCCGGTCACCGTCATCGACGACCGGCGCGTCGAGCGAGTCCTCAAAGCGAAGGCGAAGACCCTGCACCTCGGTGTCGGCAACTACTGCTGGTTCTCCGATCCGGGCAAGGCATTGTGCCTGAAAATCGCCGGCACCCCGGACGCAGCCGAGCCGCTGATGGGGATGTGCGACTCGGCCCGCTGCCCGCAGGCCACCCACCACCCCCAGCACCGGCAGATCTGGGCCGAACACGCCGACAGCACTCGGGCCGTGTTTCTCGGCAACCCCAGACTCTCCAAGCCCGAACGGGCCCGAGCCCAGGCCGCCTTCGACCGTGCCACTCGCATCGTCGCCGATATCGACGCTGCCGGCCACCCTGACGAGGAGCCGCGCTCATGATGCACAACCCCCAAGCGGAACCCGAGGCCAGGATTCAGAACGCGATGCGGCAACTTCTCGCCGGGCCCGTTCCCGACGGGCTGAAGTGCGACGTCAAGAGCTTGTGCACCCTCGCAGGAGTACCGCGAGCGACGCTCTACCGCACCTACCCACACCTCAAGGCCGAGTTCGACCGTCAGCGCCAAGCCGCCCAGGAAGCCGGACAGCAGCCCGACCCACGCCTG
Source organism: Streptomyces violaceusniger Tu 4113 (assembly GCF_000147815.2). NCBI lineage: Bacteria > Bacillati > Actinomycetota > Actinomycetes > Kitasatosporales > Streptomycetaceae > Streptomyces > Streptomyces violaceusniger. The sequence continues at coordinate 9,766,973 of NC_015957.1, forward strand.
GCTCAGATCGAACGTCTCAAGGCCGAGGTTGCCACTCTGCGCGAGCGCCTCAGCAGGAAGAACACTGAGCTAGACGCTCTGAAGGAGTTCCAGGCCACAGCCCTGTCCCGCCTCGCAGCCCAGCACGAAGAGATCACCACGCTTCGACGACAGCTTGACGCCACCCCGGTGGCGTCAGTCCGCACACTTCCTCGATAGCGTGGAGTTAGACCCGAGTGATGAGGAGGGCGCGTGCGACTCGCGCTGGACGCACTGTTCGCTGACGTGCCCGCGGAGCAGCTCGATGAAGCTCGCGACTTCTACAAGTCGAGGGCGGCAGGCCGTGGCCCCGGCTCACTGGAGGAGCTGAAGGATGTCCGAGCGAAGAGGTCAGCTCCTCCTGCTCCTGCCGCCGATCCGCCTGCCATCGAAGAGACGATCGAAGCCGCAGAAGCACGCGTCCCTGTCAGAATCTTCACTCCTATCGACGGTCCGCCGCAGGGCGTCTACCTGGACATACACGGCGGCGGCTTCTACATGGACTCCGCAGCGCGAGGAGACAAACGCAACCGCGAACTCGCAGACGCCCTCCACCTCGCCGTTGTCAGCGTCGACTACCGGCTGGCCCCCGAGCACCCGTGGCCAGCGGCACCCGACGACTGCGAAGCAGCGGCGCTCTGGCTCGTCGAAGAAGCCGATGCCCGCTTCGGAACGTCCCGACTTGCGATCGGCGGGAGCTCCGCGGGAGCCACACTCGCCTTGGCGACCCTGCTCCGGCTGAGGGACAGAGATACCGTTGGTCAGTTCACCGGCGCGGCACTCCAATTCGGGACCTACGACCTGAGCGCACGAACCCCGGCCGGTCGCCGCATCGCGGACGAATACTTCATCCAGGCGTACGCCGGCCATGTGGAAGACCGCACCGTTCCCGACATCTCTCCCATCTACGGCGTTCTTCGCGGGCTTCCCCCAACGCTGCTGATCGTCGGAAGCGCAGACGTGTTGCTGGAAGACAACCTGGCGCTGGCAGGTCGGTTGTCAGCGGCTGGCAATGACGTCGAGCTCCGGGTCTACCCCGACTCACCTCACGGCTTCACGGCCCACCCCACGGCAATGGCCAGGACAGCGCTCAGCAGCGTCGACTCCTGGCTGCGCGACCGGATTACGCAATCGTAGGGACTGACCGCGATCTCGAAGGATCCCAGTCCCAGAGGTCGATTACGTGAGACACAGCCTCGCGCACTCCCGCCGACGTGGGCGGCAAACCATCAGGCGCGCAGTCGACATCGATCGACCGGACACGTCTCATGCCCGGCTATCGCGCGTATCCGATCTTGATTTCGGTGCGGACGAGCGGTTCGGCGACGAGGAGGTCCGGCTCGTCGGCCGGTTCGGGGGTGGTCATGGCCCCGGGTCATGTCAGAAAACGGTGGCCTTGGGTTGTTGACTGGCTCAGGTTTTTGAAGGGGTTTTTGAACGCCTTGCGGGCTCCAGGTAGTCCCGCAGAGCGATCTTCAGAAAACGAAGGTTTTTTGAAGAACTGAAAGGCGATCAGGTGACCCGGAGGACGGCGCGGACGGCTTCGTGACCGGCAGAGCGAAGGCGCCCAGGAGCGGGTCGAGCAATGGCGAGACTGGCTGTGTCAGGTCCCAGAGGGGCCGTTTCTCGGTGACTCGGGCGGGAGGCCCAAGGGGAGGAATGGGCCCCGGGCCGACCACCTGGAAGGGAATGGCGAGCAAGGCCCGGGGTGGAGGTCGCGGCCCGAGTGAGGCCGGGGCTGGCCCTACTCTGCTGACGTGTGCGCTGCGCTCGCGACGCGGATGCGCTGGCCGAGGAAGAGTGCTGCGCGGTCCAGTGCCTCGTCCGCCTCGTCCAGGACGCCGGCGAACGCCTGGAACACGTGCGGCACGTCGGCGGTGATATCCAGGACGACGTCCACTCCGGCTGCCCTCGCACGCGTGGCCAGGCGCGTGGAGTCGTCCAGCAGGATCTCGTTGGTGCCTACCTGGATCAGCATCGGGGGGAAGCTGGTCAGGTCGGCGAGGACGGCCGGGCTGAGCAGGGGCTGATGCGGGTCGGCTCCGGCGAGGTACATGGCTCCGGTGTGTTCAACGGCCTCGCGGGTGAAGATCGGGTCGATGCCCGTTTTGGTGTCCATGCTCTCGCCGGTTCGGGTGGCGTCGAGGCCTGGGGAGAACGCCACGATGGCGGCGGGCAGCGGGAGGCCCGCGTCGCGGGCGGCGAGGCAGGTGGTGACGGTGAGGCCGCCGCCGGCGGAGTCGCCGGCGAACGCGATGGTCGAAGGGTCTTTGCCGCTGTCAAGGAGGGCGCGGTAGGCGCTCAGCGTGTCTTCGATTGCGGCCGGGAACGGGTGCTCGGGGGCAAGCCGGTAGTCCAGCGAGTACGCCCCGAGGCCGGTCTTGGCCACGAGGTGTCCCGTCAGCGACAGGGCGGTCTCGGGAGAGCCGAACACCCAGCCGCCGCCATGGAAGTAAAGGATCGTCCCGGCGCGCGGCCCGTTGTCCGGCTCGACATACAGTGCGGGTCGGTCGCCGAGCGTCGTCTGCGTGGTGCGGATGCCGTCGGGCACGGTCATCTGGGCCATCAGCGCCTTAAATCCGGCTCGGATCTCCTCGACCGACCGGGGACCCTCGGGTCGGGGCTGCCGCAGCATCGCGTCGACCTTCGCGCGCTGTTCCTTGCTCATAGGTACGCTCCCACCGTAGGTGACTTCCATGGAACTATATGCTGTGGAATATAAGTTAGACTAGATGCCATGGCATCCACATCGAGCGGCGGAACGGTCGAGCTCTCAGGCTTCTTCGCCGACCTGGTCCGATGCGAGACGCGTCTGTACAACGCCCTCAACGACCGTCTCCGCGAGCGGCACGGGATCGTCACCTCGCAGTTCGAGGCCCTGCGCTACCTGCGCGACCACCCAGGGTCCCGCGTGGCGGACCTCGCCGCCGAATTCGCCATCGGTATCGGGGCGACCAGCAAAACCATCGACCGCCTGGAGAAGCAGGGTTGGGCCGCCCGACAGCCGAACCCAGCCGACCGCCGCTCCTCGCTGCTGGCCCTGACCGACAACGGCACCCAGCTCGTCGGCGCGGCAGAGAAAACCTTCACCGCCGAAGTGGCCGAGCTGATCGGAGGCACTCTCGACAGCTCCTCAGCGACGGCCGCCGCACAGGCCCTCTCCAAGCTGCGCTCCGTGCTCGAACGCAACCAGATCGGCACACCCACGGGCTGACGAGCATCACCTCGTGCCGGGGCTGCGGCACCGGGCCTGCGCGGGGTACAGCGAGCGGCCCAACGGATCGGATGCGCGGGATCAGTCGTCCTCGGCGTCTTCGATGGCGGCGGGGTCGCGGAAGGGGCGCAGACCCTGGCCGGGGCCGCTGGCTCTGATGTTGAACAGGTAGCGGCCCAGGAAGTTGATGTGCCGGTCCTTGAGCGGGGAGAGCCGGGCCACGTCCTCGTCCTTGATGTCGTTTCCCTCAGCGCGGAGCCGGGCCACGGCGGCGTCCAGGTAGCGGGTGTTCCAGAGCACCACCGCGTTGAGGACCAGGCCCAGGGCGGCGAGCTGGTCCTCCTGGCCCTCGCGGTACGCCTGGCGGATCTGGCCCCGGCCGCCGTGGCAGATCGCGCGGGCGAGCCGGTGGCGGGACTCCTGCACGGTGAGCTGCCGGTTCATCAGCCGCCGGTAGGTGTCGTCCACCGGGTCGACCAGGGCGAGCAGGTGCATGGTCTTGTCGATCCGCCCGTACTCGGCGAACGCCGCCCCCAGCGGGGTCGGGTGCCCCTCGCGGCCAAACATCCGCAGCAGGTCGTAGGCCCGCACCTGGTTGGTGATGAGCGACCCGGCCACCCGCAGCATCTCCGGCCAGTGCGTGGCGATCTTCTTTAGGTTGACCTTGTTGCAGGCCACGTCCTCCAGCGGCCCGTACCCGCCCGATGGCTCCTCGTTGTCGGGCAGGTCGGCCCGCCAGAACCGCTGATCGGCCAGGTCACGAAAGCGCGGGGCGAAACGGAAGCCGAGCATCTTGTACAGGCCGAACGCCATGTCGGAGTAGGAGGCGTTGTCGGTCGCCACCATCTCCGGCTTCACCCCGCCGTCCAGGTTCAGCAGGGTGTCCAGGGTGTAGAGGCTGTCACGCGGGGTGCCGCGTACGACCATCGCGCCGATACCGGCGACCTGGTCGTTGACGGCGTTGAGCCAGGTCACGCCGCGTTTGTAGCCGTAGTACTTGGGCGAGGGCCCGGTGTTGATGCTCTTGACGAGGACGACGAAGCGCAGGCCGTCGACGGAGGCGAGCAGCCCGCCGCCCCATATCTGGGCCAGCTCGATGCGGGACTGCGCGCCGATCAGCGCGGCGTTCGCTGCGGCGATGGTGTCGGCGCGCACGTAGTTCTGGTCGACGTGCGAGAGCCGCGAGCGGGTCAGCGCCTTGGTGTTCGGGTCGATGACCGGGGTCAGCCCGATGTTTCAGCTCTGGGAGACCAGCAGGGCAACGAGGGAGACGAGCAGCCCCTCCATGCGAGTACGCCGGTCGGAGACGTGCCCGAAGGAGTCGAGGAACCCGATCCAGGAGTGGACCTCGAACAGCAGGCCCGGCAGGTCGATCCTGGGCAGCATGGCCTCCGTGGTGGCCTTCAGCCAGGTCAGCGACTCCGGCTCGCCCACCGCGCCGAGCTTGTCCACCGAAAGACGGGCCCGGCCGCCGCCCTCGGGGACAACGATCTCGACCTTCGCGTCGGCGCCGGCCTCCTGCAGGCGGTCGGCCATCTGCCGCCATGCCGCGTCCAGCCCGCGCGCGAGCTGGGCCAGGTGCTCGCCGGCGTCCTCGGTCAGGGACAGGCCCGCGAGCACGTCCGGGCACATCGCCTTCCACCGCGAACCGTCCAGCAGCCGGGCGCGCGGGTCCGCCCACCGGTTCGACGGGGCGGCGAACACGTCGCGCCGGTTCAGCGCGCGGTGCAGCTGCTCCAGCACGCACACCACGTACGCGTCCCGGTCGACCGCGCCCTGGGGCAGCTTGGCGTTCGAGAACACCGCCCGCCGCCACATCGCGGGCACCAGGTCGGCGCCCATCTCCCGGGGCAGCAGCGGACGGTCCTTGACCCGCCGGCGCGACAGCGCGGGCAGACGGCGCACCGCCTTCAGCAGGCGCCGCCCGGCCGGTGCCGCGCCCAGCGCCTGCGACTCGCCCAGCAGGGACAAGAACGGGCGCACGGTGTTGTAGCGCAGGCTCAGCTTCTCCCGCATCGCCGCCTCGGCCGACCCGTCCTCCTCCGGCACCAGCGCCTCCACGGTCGCCACCGCACCGGCCACCGCCGTACGCGGCACCGCCTCCTCCACCGCCGCCCACAGCGCGGCCACGTCCAGGTCCGCGTCGTGCTCGGCGACCAGGTCCAGCTCCTCGGTCAGGATCTTCGACGCCTTCGCCAGGATGCGCGCCGCCTTCTCCAGCTACGGCAGCATCGCCAGCCGCTCCCGCTCGGAGGCCCGCCGCGCGGGGCTGATCAGCCGGCTCGCCATCAGCACCGCGAACAGGTCCAGCGCGTCATCGACCACCTGGGCTCCAGCTGGCGCACCACCGCCGTCAGCAGAGCCGTCCGCCGCGGCTGCGGCGCTCACTCGATCGTCTGCGCCTTGCTCAGCTGCCCGTACCGGGCCAGCGTCGACAGCCGGTTCACCGACACCCGCGACAGGTTCACCCGCCCCAGCGCGAACGCGGAGATCTCCTCCACCCGCTCCATCGCCCGCACCATCGCCGTACCCGTCGTCTTCACCGGCGGCGTCCGCAGCCGCTCCAGCTCCGAGACCCGCTTGCCCTCCGGCACCACCAACAGCCCGGCCAGCGCCGGCGCGAGCGCCGGATCAGCCCGATCGGTGGCCCGCGCCACCGCCTCGTACAGACGCCGCTCGGCCGCCGTACGGGCCTCCGACACCTGCCGGGCCAGCACCGACACCCCCGGCAGCAGCACCCGGTTCTTCCGCAGCCACGTCACCGCGTGGTTGAACAACGCCACCGGCCCCTCGGCGTGCGTCCACGCCCGCCCGTATAGGAACCCGCGGAACTCCCGGCCCCACCTCCGGTCGGTGAAGTCCCGGTACCGGAACCGTTCCCGGATCTGGTCCGCGTGCTCGTACACCGTCGACCGCCGCTCGGGGTACTGCTTCACGCACGAGGCGTCGGCGATGCCGAGCTGCCCGGCCAGGTACTCCACGGCCTCCCACCGCATCGCCAGAGGCTCCTCGCCCAGAAACCGGCCGATGTAGCGGACCGTGCAGATCTGCACCGCCATCCCCAACCGGTGCGCGTCCGTACGACGCAGCGCGATCAGATCACGGTCGTCGTCATCGAGGAAGAAGAACCGCTCCAGCTCCGGGCGCGTGGGCACCTCGGTGAACGTCCCGTACGCCTCGGCCTGCTCATCAGTCAGAAACTCCACCGGCACGAGCCGGACCGTAGCCAGCCCCGGCGCCCACCCGGCGGTCCTTCCCTGAACCCCGGCACAGCGACCCAGCGGTGTGCTAGCCGACCATGATCGTTCTCACCGGGATTTCCTGTACCTCAACTACTCACACCCGAATCCCTGATGAAATCCCTGTCGAATCGAGGAATCCAGCCAGGATGCCTGAGAATTGGGTGAGAGGGACGGGGTCGGAACGCAGAGCGACCCGAAAATTCCGAGCAGCCGAAGGGCCCTCAGGACCCCGAGAGCCTTCAGGCGCCGCTCACTCCACGAACAGTCCCCGCTCCGACGCCTTCGCGTCGAACTCCTCCAGCCGCGCCTGCGCATCCGGCAACGCGTCGCACATCGCCTCCAGCAGCACCCGCCCCAGCAGCATCGGCGCACACGCGGTGTCGAAGGCCAGGCCCGTGCCGACCGCCGCGGGCAGCAGCAGATCGCTGTGGCGGGCGATCGGGGCGAAGGCGCTGTCGGCGACGGCGACCACGGTCAGGCCCGCCTCCTGGGCGTACTCCAGACCCTCCACGACCTCCCGCGGATGCCGCGGCAGCGCGAAGCACAGCAGCGCCGTCGCGCCCGCTCGCTTCGCCGCGTCGACGCGGTCGGCGAGCATCGTGCCGCCCTCGTCGAGCAGCCGGACGTCCGGATGGACCTTGCGCGCGAAGTAGGTGAAGCCGCGCGCCTGTGCGGAGGCGGCACGCAGCCCGAGGACCAGCAGCGGGCGGGAGTCGGCGAGCAGCCGGCCGGCGCGGACGACGGGGGCGGGGTCGGCCAGCAGCGCGGCGAGATGGCGCAGATTGTCGATCTCGGACTGCACGGCCTGCTGGTACTCGTTGTACGACCCCTCACCCGCCTCCGGCTCGGCGGGGGCGACATCGCGCAGATGCTTGCGCAGCGCCGGATAGCCGTCAAAGCCGAGGGCGACCGCGAAGCGGGTCACGGACGGCTGGCTGACGCCCGCGAGTTCGGCCAGCTCGACGCTGGAGAGGAACGGCGCGTCGGCGGCCCGCCGCACCATGCAGTGGGCGATCCGCCGCTGGGTCGGGGTCAGCCGGTGGCCCTCGAAGAGCGCCTGCAGCCGAGCGGCGGTCGAAGCACCGGAAGCGGTCGACGCGAGCGAACCAGTCGAAGCGGCCGAACCCGTCGAAGCGGCCGAACCCGTCGAAGCGACCGAACCACCCGCACCGCCCGAACCAGCCGCCCCGGCCGAGCCCTCCGCGCCCACCGGCACCCCCGCCGACGCCACCGCGACATCCTCGCCCGCCGGCGCCGTCCGAGCACCGCTCACCCCGTCGCTCACCCCATGGTCCGTACTCATCCCGTCCTCCCGAACCTCGTACCCTCGTCCCTCATACCCCTGCCAGCCGGTCGAGCAGACGCGCGGCCACCGCCACATCCTCCGTCAACGGCCGGTCCTCCATGCGCGGATCGAGCACTTCCGACGCCATGGCGAAGGCGACACCGGCCGGGAGCTCCGGGTCCGGTTCCAGACCGCGCTGGCGCAACGCCCGTACGGCCGCGACCAGTTCACAGCCCAGCACCAGCCGGTAGTGGTCGGCGACCCGGAGCGTCTGGCGGGCGCCGAGCGAGGCGAAGCTGGCCTGTTCCTCGACGCCGCGGGAGAGCACGGCATGGCCCAGCGAGGCGGGGTGGGAGACCGCGCGCATCTCGCCGAGGGCCGCTCCCGCCGCGTATTCGAGGATCATCACGCCCGAGCTCGCGGGCGCGGCGTCGCCGAGGAAGGGGCGCAGCCGGGTGAAGTCGGGTTCGCTGAGCGCGGCGAGCCGGGCCGTGGAGAGCCGGGCGGTCTGCAGCGCGGCGAGCCGGAAGGCGTCCAGGGCGAGGGCGGCGTGCGCGGCGTAGAAGTTGCCGTGGTGGTAGGCGGCCTCGTCGGCGGAGCTGATCAGCGGGTTCTCGGTGGCCGCGTTGAAGTCGACGGTCAGCACCCGCTCCAGCGACTCCGCCGCGTCCAGCGCCGGTCCGTGGATCTGCGGCAGACAGCGGAAACCGTACGGGTCCTGGATGCGCCCGAGCGGCGGGGTGGGCCGGGCCGGGGCGCCGAGCAGGGCGCGCATCCGGGCGGCGGCCGCGACGGAGCCGGGGTGCGGCCGGGCGGCGTGCACGGGTTCGGCGTACGCCTCGTACGACCCGCCGACCGCGATCAGCGAGAGCGCGGCCACCGAGAGCGAGGCGGACAGCAGCCGCTGCAGCTCGGCGAGGGCGAGCGCGGACTGGCCGAGGGTGAGGGCGTTGCTGCTGATGAGCGCGAGGGCGTCGTTGCTGTCGAGCACGATGGGGTCGGGGGCGCGGCGTCCCGGGGCGGCCTCGGTGAGGTCCCAGGGGTGCTCGCCGACGAGCGCGAGACCGGTCTGCGCGAGCGCGGCGAGGTCCCCGGTGCCGACCGCGCCGTATTCGTTGATCACCGGGTGGGCGCCGCTGTCCAGGCCCTCGACGAGCGCGGTGACGACGGCGGGGCGCAGCCCGGCGCCGCCCGCCAGTAGCTGATTGGCGCGGACGGTCATCATGGCGCGCACCTCGCGCGCGGGCAGCGGTGCGCCGATCGCGCCGGCGTGGCTGCGCAGCAGCCGCAGCCCGTGGTCGGAGTCGGCCGGGCCGACGTCCTCGGTACGGTTGGCGCCCACGCCGGTGCTCCGGCCGTAGACGCGGCCGGTGGCGGCCAGCCGGTCCGCGGTCTCCCAGGCGCGCTCGGCCAGGGCGAGCGCGGTCGGATCGGGCGCCGTGGGCCGGCTGACGCGGTCGGCCAAGCGGGCGATATCGACGACGCGTAGGCTCCGGCCGTCCAATGTGATCCGCTGAGCTGTGCCGCCTGTGCCCTCGGCCGCCGCGGCATCAGCATCCAGCATGTGAGACAACATCCAGGGCAACCCCTCTCAAAACGCCCATTCCGGGTTAGCCGCCAGGCACTTCGTCCACATCGCGAGCAGAAGTAACCGGTGATTAACGCAGACCTCTTGACTTCTATTCACTCGACTATGACTGTGCATGACTATATGCAGACAGGGCAAGGGGAAGCGGATGATCAGCTTCAAGGACGTCAGTAAGCACTACCCGAACGGCACCACCGCGGTGGACCGTCTCAGCCTCGAACTCCCGGAAGGGGGCATCACCGTTCTCGTCGGCTCGTCGGGCTGCGGTAAGACCACCACCCTCCGCATGGTCAATCGCATGGTCGAACCGAGCAGCGGCACGGTGAGCGTGGCCGGGCGTGATGTCCTCGCGGCGGACGCGGCCGAGCTGCGGCGCGGAATCGGCTATGTGATCCAGCAGGCCGGGCTCTTCCCGCACCGCACGATCCTCGACAACATCGCCACCGTCCCGCTGCTGCTGGGCTGGGGCCGCCGCAAGGCACGGGCCCGCGCCGCCGAGCTGCTGGAACTGGTCGGGCTGCCCGGCGACTCCGGCAAGCGCTATCCGCACCAGCTCTCGGGCGGTCAGCAGCAGCGCGTCGGGGTCGCCCGCGCGCTGGCCGCCGACCCCCCGGTGCTGCTGATGGACGAGCCGTTCGGCGCGGTCGACCCGGTCGTACGGACCCAGCTCCAGAACGAGCTGCTGCGGCTGCAGAGCGAGCTGCGCAAGACGGTCGTCTTCGTCACCCACGACATCGACGAGGCGGTACGGCTCGGCGACCGCATCGCGATCTTCCGCACCGGCGGCCATCTCGTCCAGTGCGCGCCCCCCGCCGAGCTGCTGGCGAGCCCCGCCGACGACTTCGTGGCGGGCTTCCTGGGCGCCGAGCGCGGGCTGAAGCTGCTCTCCCTGTCCACCCTCGCGGAGCTGCCGCAGGAGCCCGCGCCCGCCGATGGGGACCGCTGGCGGCTGGTCACCTCCGAACGCGGTGAGCCGCTGGGCTGGCGCGACACCGAGGGGCCGGACGGTGACCGGGCGCCGCTGCTGCCGGTGCGGGCGCTGCGGGACGGCGATTCGCTGCTCACCGCCCTGGACGAGTCGCTGGCCTCCCCCGCCGGTCTGGTGGCCCGCGTGGACGCCGACGGCGTCCTGACCGGGGTCACCGGGCGCGAGCGAATACACGAGTTCGCGGGGCGCCAGCACGCGGAGGCGGGCCGCGCGGCCGCCCTCAAGAACCCCGCCGACGCCCCCGAAGCCGCCGAGGCCCCCGAGGCCCCCGAGACCGGTGAAGCCGGAGGGGACTCCCAGGACTCCGACGACACCCCGGCCTCCGACCCGAGCGTGACCGCGTGACCGTCGACTGGGGCTGGTTCCCCGATCACCAAAGCGACCTGGTCACGCTCACCCTCGACCACCTCTCCACCGCCGTCCCCGCCGTCCTCTTCGGTCTGCTGATCGCGCTGCCGCTGGCCGTGATCGCCCATCGGGTGCGCGCGCTGCGCGGACTCCTGCTCGGGCTCTCGAACATCCTGTTCACGATCCCCTCCATCGCGATCTTCGTGCTGCTGCTGCCGGTCACCGGCCTCACCCGCACCACCGCCATCACCGGCCTGACCGTCTACACCCTGGTCGTGCTGCTCCGGAACACCGTCGAGGGGCTCGACAGCGTCCCGACCAAGGTCCGCGAGGCGTCCACCGCGATGGGCGCCCGTCCGCTGCGCACCCTGCTCACCGTCGAGCTGCCGCTCGCCTTCCCGGTGATCATGGCGGGCGTACGGGTCGCCACGGTGATGGCGATCTCCCTGGTCAGCGTGGCCAGCTACATCGGGTACGGCGGTCTCGGCCAGCTCTTCACCGACGGCTTCCAGCGCAACTACCCCACCCCCGTCGTGGCCGGGGTCCTTCTGTCCCTGCTGCTCGCGCTGGTCGCGGACGCCGTGCTGGTCACCATCCAGTGGCTGTGCACCCCGTGGCTGAGGAGGCGTGCCTGACATGATCGAACTGCTGAAGGACCTCCTCCGCTGGCTGACCAGCGGCTCCCAGTGGTCCGGGACCGACGGCATCGCGACCCGCCTCCTGGAACACCTCCAGTACTCCCTGCTGGCCACCCTGGTCGCCGCCGCCATCGCCCTCCCGGTCGGGCTGCTCATCGGGCACACCGGGCGCGGCGCGTTCCTCGCCATCAACCTCTCCGGCTTCGGGCGGGCGCTGCCCACCGTCGGCCTGGTCACCCTGGTCTTCCTGGCCAGCGGGCTGAGCATGTGGCCGGTGTACATCTCGCTGGTCGCCCTCGCGGTCCCCGTGATCGTCACCAATACGTACGCGGGCATGGCCGCCGTCGACCCCGAGGTCCGGGACGCGGCGCGGGGCCAGGGCATGCGCTGGTACCAGGTGCTGTTCCAGGTCGAACTGCCCCTCGCGCTCCCGCTGATCATGACCGGGCTGCGGCTGGCCTGCGTCCAGGTCGTCGCCACCGCCACCATCGCCGCGTACGTCAGCTTCGGCGGGCTCGGCCGCTACGTCTTCGACGGGCTCGCCCAGCGCGATCTCGTGCAGGTGCTGGGCGGGGCGGTGCTGGTCGGCGTGCTGGCCATCGCCCTGGACCTGGCGCTGGCCGGAGTGCAACGCCTGCTGTTCCGCAACCGCCCCCCGCGCGCCCACGCGCACTGACGTCACCGACTCACTCCGGATCCGAGGAGAGCACCCCATGAACCGCAGGAAACTGCTCGGCGGCCTGCTCGCCGGCGCCTCCGTACCCGCGCTGGCCGCCTGTAGCGGCGGCGTCACCTCGCTCAAGGGCGACGGCGGCAGCGGTGGCTCGGGCGGCGGCAGCAGCCTGGGCGGCCTGGTCATCGGCACCGCCAACTTCACCGAGAACCAGTTGCTCGGCTATCTCTACGCCGAGGCGCTGAAGGGCGCGGGCATCAAGACGAGCGTGCGGCCCAACCTCGGCTCCCGCGAGATCGTCATCCCCGCGCTCCAGCAGGGCGATATCGATCTGCTCCCCGAGTACCAGGGCAATCTGCTGCTCCACTTCGACGACAAGGCCCCCCAGACCGAGGCCGGCGACCTCCAGAACGCCCTCACCGTCGCCCTCCCCAGCGGCCTGGAGGCCCTGTCGTACGCGGCGGCCGAGGACAAGGACGTCTTCTGCGTCACCCATGAGGCCGCGCAGAAGCACGGTCTGCGCAGCTTCGCCGACCTGGCCAAGCAGAACGGCAAGCTGATCTTCGGCGGCCCGGCCGAGGACAAGAACCGCGTGGTCGGCCTGGTCGGCCTCAAGGACCGCTACGGCGTGACCTTCAAGGAGTTCAAGGCCCTCGACGCCTCCGGCCCGCTGGTCAAGGGCGCGTTGAAGAAGGGCGATGTCGACGTCGCCAACCTCTTCTCCACCGACCCCGACATCGAGGCCAACGACTGGGTGATCCTCGCCGACCCCAAGGCCCTCATCCCCGCCCAGCACATCGTGCCCGTCGTCCGCTCCGCCAAGGCCGACACCAAGGTCCGCAAGGCCCTGGCCCGCCTGGGCGGCGCCCTCACCACCCAGGAACTGGCCCGTCTCAACAAGCTGGTGAGCAACGACAAGAAGGACCCGGACCGGGTCGCCGCCGACTGGGCAGCCAAGAACGGCCTCACCAAGAAATAGCGGCAGGAGCACTTTTATGCCCGACTCTCTCGACTCCCGCGACGCCCTCGACTCTCTCGTCGAGAAGCGCTCGATCGACGTCGTCCCGGACGCGGAACGCCATGGCACCGCCTTCAGCCAGTTCACCCTGTGGCTGGGCGCGAACCTCCAGATCACCGCCGTGGTGACCGGCGCACTGGCCGTCGTCTTCGGCGCGGGCGCCTTCTGGTCGATCATCGCCCTGCTGCTCGGCAACCTGCTCGGTGGAGCTGTCATGGCGCTCCACTCGGCCCAGGGTCCTCGGCTGGGCCTCCCTCAGATGATCTCCTCCCGGGCCCAGTTCGGGGTCCGGGGCGCGATCGTCCCGCTGCTGCTGGTCATCGTCATGTACGTGGGCTTCTTCGCCAGCGGCAGCGTGCTGGCGGGCCAGGCGGTCGGGGAACTCACCCATCTCGGCGACACCACCGGGATCATCCTCTTCGCCCTCATCACCGGCGTGGCGGCCGCCGTGGGCTACCGCCTGATCCACACCCTGGGCCGGATCGCGGGCGTGGTCTGCGCCCTGGCCTTCGTCTATCTGGGCATCCGGCTGCTGGACCGCACCGGCCTGGCCACCCTCCTCCACGACCGGACCTTCGACTTCCCGCTCTTCCTCCTCGCGGTGTCGCTGTCCGCCTCCTGGCAGCTCGCCTTCGGCCCGTACGTCGCCGACTACTCCCGCTACCTGCCGCGCACCACCTCCCCCAAGGCCACCTTCTCCTGGACCCTGGCCGGCACCGTCCTCGGCTCGCAGTGGTCCATGACCTTCGGCGCCCTCGCGGCCGCCGCGGCCGGCCACGCCTTCGTCGGCAACGAGGTCTCCTACATCGTCGGCCTCGGCGGCGGCGCGGCCGTGATCACCTCACTGCTCTACTTCGTCATCGCCCTCGGCAAACTGACGATCAACGTCCTGAACACCTACGGCGGCTTCATGTCGATGGTGACCAGCATCAGCGGCTTCCGCGGCAACGCCACCCTCTCCCCGCGCGGCCGGGCCGCCTACATCGCCGGGATCATGGTCGCGGGCACGGCGGTCGCGCTGCTCGGCAAGGACAGCTTCCTGTCCTCCTTCAAGGACTTCCTGCTGTTCCTGCTGACCTTCTTCACCCCGTGGAGCGCGATCAACCTCGTCGACTACTACGCCATCGCCAAGGAGCGCTACGACATCCCCGCCCTCAGCGACCCGGACGGCCGCTACGGCGCCTGGCGCTGGAAGGCCCTGTCCACCTACGCCGTGGGCGTCCTGGCCCAACTCCCCTTCCTGTCAACGGCCTTCTACACCGGCCCCCTCGTCGCCCCACTGGGCGGCGCGGACATCTCCTGGCTCGTCGGCCTCGCCATCCCCGCCGCCCTCTACTGGCTCCTGGCCCACCGCGACACCGCCCACGTCCCCGACCACATGATCCTCGCCCCGGAACCGTCCCCCGACCGCCCGTACGCCACCGAGCCCGGGTGAGCCGGACCGGCACCGCTCAGGTGCCGCCCGACTCCAGGGCGGCGACGACGCGTTCGCGCAGCGCGGCGGCCCGGGGATCGTCGTACGAGGCGAGCGCGTGCAGGGCCTCGGTCCAGTGCCGCCGCGCCTCCTCGGCCCCGCCCGCTTCCTGTGCGCCGCCCGGCACCTCGGCCCCGCCCGCCTCCTCGGCCCCGCCCGCCTCCTCGACCCCGCCCGGTTCTTCGGCCCCGCCCGGTTCCTCGGCCTCGCGCAGCGCGGTGGCGAGGCCGTCGAGGGCGAGCGCCGCGTGCCACAGGTCGTCCAGCTCCCGGTGGGCCGCCGCGGCCCGGCGGTGGAAGTCGGCCGCCTCGCCGGGCCGCCCGAGCCGCCGGTAGCTCTCCCCCGCGCCGTCCCACGCCCGGGCCTCCCGCGCCCGGTCGCCGAGTCGGCGCTGGAGCGAGGCGGCCCGCTGGAACGAGACCAGGGCGGCGTCGAACGCGCCGTTGGCCTGCTGCGCCCGGCCCAGCTCCAGCAGCCAGTACCCCTCCCACATGTGGTTGCGGTGGGTTCGGGCGATCTCCAGCGCGCCCTCGGCGGAGCCCAGCGCCTCCTCCGGCTGCCCACGGTCCCGCTGAACGGCACTCAGGATGCGCAGCGCGTTGCCCTCGCCGCCCTGGTTGCCCAGTTCGCGGTGCATCTCCAAGGCCCGCCGCACAAAGCCGGACGCCTCTTCGGGCCGGGCGAGCTCGTACATCACCTCGGCCAGGTTCGCCAGCACAACGGCCTCCCACTGGGCGGCCCCCAGCTCCCGGAAAACCGCCGCGGCCTGCTCGAACCGCTCCTTCGCCTCCTCCAGCCGGCGTCCCCGCAAGTGGATCAGCCCGATGTCGTTCAGCGAGAGCGCCTCCCCGAGCCGGTCGCCGGTCTCCCGGCGGGCGGCGAGGGCGCCCTGGTGGTACTCCGCGCCCTCGGCGAGGCGATGCGACTGCGTACAGGCCATCCCGAGGCTCTCCAACAGCTCGGCCTCCGCGGTGCGGTCGCCCAGCCTGCGTGCGGCGCGCAGTCCGATCCGGCCCATGGCGAGCCATTCCTCGAACGGGTTCAGCAGCATGTGCACGCTCCGCAGCACCGCGGGAAGCTGCCAGGCGATCACATCGAGACCGGCCTCACCGGCGGCGCGGGTCGCGGCCAGCAGATTGCCGCGCTCTGCCTCGTACCACCGCATGGCCTCCTCGTAGTCCGCGAAGGACGCGGGGGTGAGGTCATCGCCCGGCGGATCGAGCGGGATATGGGCCTCCTGGGGGTTGATCCAGGTCTGGGCCGCGTCCGCGGAGTGCAGATACCAGACCAGCACCCGGCGCAACGCCGCCGCGCGCTCCTCCGGGGGACTTCCTCATCGTCGTCCGCCGCCCTCGATTACCTGGCCGTGCCGCCGGTGATCCGGTGGCGCCGCACCTGATCCGGACACACAGCGCAAGCATCGGCACGGTGGCCACGCCGAGGTGTGCAGGGGAGCCAGCGGGTCACTGCTGATGACCACCACTTCGGCGTCCCACGTCCGGCCGCTGTCACGGGACACCCGGATACTCATGAGCCGCTGCCCCTTTGCCGTTCCGTCCATCACGATCCGCCCTTTCTGTCGTGTCCGGTCGTGATGGTGCCGTTGGCGGCCAGGCCATCGCGACGACAGAGAAGGTGTTGTTCAGGCGTCCCTCAATAGGCGTCATTTAGGTGTCATTGATGGGCATCTGGGGCTAGCGTGGACGTCATGACGACCGAGGTGCACGCACCGAACGACGCGCTGCGGGCTGTGCGGATCGGCCTGCGGATGAGTCAGGACGACCTGGCGAAGGCGCTCCGCCGAGCAGGTGCGGAGCTGGGCGAGCCGAACGAGGCCAGCAAACGACTGGTCCAACGCTGGGAATCCGGCATCAGCAGATCGCCGAGGCCGGTCTACATCCGCGCACTGGAGAGGGTCACAGGGATGCCGGTCGAGTCGCTGGGATTCGCCCCGCAGGTGCCCATGGCGAGAGTCCATGGCGATGGGTCAGGAGGCCATGACATGGCACCGAGTGCGGAGGGTGTCGCCCCTGCGTCGGCCGATACCCGGGAGGGCCAGCAGATGGCGGGAGACAACTTCAGCGGCGTCTGGCTTTCCCGGTACGAGTACTACTCGTCAGGCCGTGACGACGTCTACGAAGGCAGGCATTACGTGGTGCTCGTCCAGCACGGCAATCGCCTGACGGGGCGGTCGCTGAACGGGGCGTCCCTGAACCCGGATTCCCCGCTCAGCCTGGATCTCACTGTTGACCGCAACGTGGTCACGGGCGCCTGGACAGAGCAGACGGCCACGGATGGCTACTACCAGGGAGCCTGTTACCACGGCGCGATTCAGATGCTCGTGGAGCCAACCAGTCGCCGTATGGCCGGCAAGTGGGTCGGATTCGGCAAGGACTTCGACGTCAACACCGGGCCGTGGGAACTGCGCCTGATGGACACCTCGATGTCGAAGGCGACCCTGGAGCAGTACAGCATCCCGCCGGAGTGACCGGCTCGCGGCCGGGGCCGTCAAGCCCGAGCATCGGGGATATCCGGTTTCGCGGCGCTCAGGGTGGAACCCGGGATGACGACGAGGCGCTCGTCCGGGGCGATGCCGGCGTCGTCGGGGAGTTTCGCCCGGTAGGCGTCGGTGAGGTCGCGGCCGATGACCGCGATGTCACCGTTGTCGAGCTGCCAGATGTCGGGGCACCCGTCGCGTCCACCGGTGTTTCCGAGCTCGCGCGCCGACTTTCCTAATCGGCGCGCGAACGATGCGGACGGGTCGGCTTCCCATGCGCGGGCCATCGGTCTCTCCACTCATCCGTCGTGGTCACTGAGTGTAGGAATGAGAGTCACGGATGGCAACGGCGGCCGGAAGCCGGGGGCGGGATCAGGCCGGGGCCGGGGTCAGGCCGGGGGCAGGAGTTTCTTCTGGGGCTTGCCCATGGCGTTGCGGGGCAGGGCCTCCAGGAAGCGGACCTTGCGGGGACGCTTGTGGACGGAGAGCTGGGAGGCGACGAAGTCGATCAGCTCCTGTTCGCCGATGCCGTCGGCGACGACGTAGGCGACGATCTCCTGGCCCAGATCCTCGTGCGGGGCGCCGACGACGGCTGCCTCGCGGACGGCGGGGTGGTCGAGGAGGGCGTTCTCGACCTCGCCCGCGCCGATGCGGTAGCCGCCGGACTTGATCATGTCGGTGGAGGCGCGGCCCACGATGCGGTGGAAGCCGTCCTGCTCGACCGCGGCGATGTCGCCCGTGCGGAACCAGCCGTCCTCGGTGTACGAACCGGCCGTGGCCTCGGGCCGGTTCAGATAGCCGTCGAAGAGGGTGGGGCCGGTGAGCTGGAGTTCACCGATCTCGGCGCCCTCCTCGGTGGCGATCCGGGTACGGATGCCCGCCAGCGGGGTGCCGACGTAGCCGGGGCGGCGCTCTCCGTCGGCCCGGGTGGAGAGGGTGATGAGGCTCTCGGTCATGCCGTAGCGCTCGATGGGGCGCTGGCCGGTGAGCCGCTCGAGGTCGCGGAAGACGGGGGCGGGCAGCGGGGCGCTGCCGGAGACCAGCAGCCGGGCGGAGGCCAGGGCGCGGGCGGAGTCCTGGTCCTGGACGATCCGGTTCCAGACCGTCGGCACCCCGAAGTAGAGGCTGCCGCCCGCCGCCGCGTACGCCGCCGGGGTCGGCTTGCCGGTGTGGACGAGACGGCTGCCCGTCCGGAGCGCGCCCAGGACGCCCAGCACCAGGCCGTGCACATGGAACAGCGGCAGCCCGTGGACCAAGGTGTCCTCCGCGGTCCAGGCCCAGGCCGCGGCGAGCCCGTCCAGGTCGGCGGCCACCGCCCGCCGGGAGATCAGCGCGCCCTTGGGCGCCCCCGTGGTCCCCGAGGTGTAGAGGATGAACGCCGTGGACTCCGCGTCCGGCTCCGGCTTCGTCCACGCGGCCCGCTCGGCCGGGTCCACCGGGACGGTCTCGATCGGGGCCTCTATCGCCTCCCCGGTGAGCAGCAGGGTGGCGCCCGAGTCCCGCAGTATGTGGTCGCGTTCGGCCGGGCCGGAGTCCGGCGGTACGGGCACCACCGGCACCCCGGCCAGCAGCGCGCCGACCACCGCGACCACCGTCTCCGGCGTCGCGGTCGCCCGGACCGCGACGACCGGCGCACCGGCGATACGGGCCGCCACCGCGCCCGCGGCACCGAGCAGTTCCTCGCGCGAGAGGGAGCGGCCGCCGACGCTCAGCGCG
This sequence comes from Streptomyces violaceusniger Tu 4113, assembly GCF_000147815.2. Taxonomy (NCBI): domain Bacteria; kingdom Bacillati; phylum Actinomycetota; class Actinomycetes; order Kitasatosporales; family Streptomycetaceae; genus Streptomyces; species Streptomyces violaceusniger. The sequence continues at coordinate 9,785,672 of NC_015957.1, forward strand.
TCGGGGCGGTCGCCGCCGGGCGCGGCGAGGGACGTGAGGAGAGGTGCGGTCACGGAACTGACTCCTTCCACAGCGGGCCGGGGGCACCCGGGGGGTACCTCTTCGCGCCCGCGCGTCTTTCGGGGGCTAGCCCTACCGACAAAGCGTCCCCGCGACCGTACCGTCATTAAGCATGGACGCCCGTGACCCGGATCTGAAAAAGGAACTCGACGCGGCCCTGCAGACCCGTAAGGAGCTGGGTGCGGAGTACGAGTCGGAACTGGTCGACTCCTTCATGGACAAAGTCGAGCAGCGCTTCAACGATACGGCGGACCGGCATGTCCGCCGCCAGCTCGCCGAACAGCAGATGGCGACGGCCCGCGGCACCCGCCCGTACGCCACCGGCACGAACCCGGACCAGCCCCACGGGATGGGCATCGGTGAGCGCTTCGCCTTCGTCGGGATCTCCCTGGTGCTGGCGATCCCGCTGTCGGCGATCGGCGTGGTGAACGAGGGCCTGCCCGGCCTACTGATCACCTGGGCCGGGATCTTCGGGGTCAACGCGGTCCACGCGGCGGGGGCCCTTTCCTGGCTGCGCCGGGGCAAAAGCCTGGAGGAGAGCCGGGACTAGTAGACCGTCGCGGCTAAACGTTGGGATATAGGTGGCGGAGTCGGGTGCGGGCGTCTTGGGTGGTGAAGTGCCAGTTGACCTGGCGCTGATTGGTGTTGGCGGCGTGTTGCCAGGCGGTGAGTTCGGCGTTGAGCACGGCGAGGTCCTCGATGCGCCGGTCCAGGCATTGCCGGGTCAGGGCCGAGAGTTCGATCTCGGCGATGTTGAGCCAGGAGCCGTGTTTGGGGGTGTGGTGGATCTCCAGGCGCTGCGCCAGGGTGAACGCCTTGGCTGGGCCGAACGCCTCGTACAGCGACCCGGTGGTGTGGGTATTGAGGTTGTCCATCACCAGCACGACCTTGGCGGCGTCGGGGTAGTCGAGGGTCAGGAGCCGTTCGACCTGGCGTGCCCAGTCGACCTTGGTCCGGCGGGGCTGGGCGTCCACGCGCCGCCACCCTTGCAGGGGCTCGACCCAGCAGAAGACCGAGCAGGTGCCGTGCCGCACGTATTCGCTGTCTTCCTTCAGGTCCTGTCCCGGCCGGGCGGGGATCGGGTCCCGGGCATGCGCCAGGAGCTGGTAGGGCTTCTCGTCCATGCACACCACCGGACTGGCCGGGTCGTAGGGCCGGGCGTACACGGCCAGGACGTCTTCCATCGCCGCAGCGAACTGCGCGTTCGCCCGTGGCGGGATGGTCCAGCACTTCTTCAGATGAGGACGCAGTTCCGTTTTTTTAACACCCGCCCGATGGTGGAGTGGTCCAGGTCCGGGATGTCCTCACTCAGCGCGACGTGCTTCTCCAGCAGCCGCAGCGACCATCGGGCATGCCCCGCCGGTGGCTGCGAGCAGGCCATCGCGATGAGCCGGGCCTCGACCTCGCCGGTCACCGGCGAGGGCACCGGCGGGAGGTCGCGCTTCTTCCGCGCGATCGTGGCGTGAACATCGCCACCGGTCTCGGCAAAACGCTTGGCGACCAGCCGCAACGTCTCACCGGAGACGCCGAGCCGGGCCGCGATCACCTCCTTGGGATCCACCTCACCCACCGAGGTATCCAGCGCAAGCAGCACTCGGGCGCGCATGGTCATCGAGGCTGGGCGGACACCCGTCGTGGTCACCCGTACCAACTCCTCGCGATCCTGCGCGGTCAACCTGACCGGCCGCTTCTTCTGCGAACCCATGACAACAGTCCTGTCTGGCAAAGGGGAAGGACTCTGCCAGACACCAACCTCCCAACTAGACATGCCATAACTAAGCAGCGACACGCTACTAGGTTCCTCGGACGCCGTAGAGCCTCCGGGCGCTTGGACTGACCGGCCGGGGGCACCTCCCAGCGGTAGCTGGGGGCGAGCCGAAGGGGCGCGTCGCTGTCGAAAGGGAGAGCGCGCGCAGGGAGCGAGGGCTGCGATCGATTTGCGGCTCCGCCTCGTGAGCGACCGAGCACGGTCGACCGTCGACAGGGGGCGCCTCCCAGCGGTAGCTGGGGGAGACTGAAGCGCCCCGGAGGCGAACCGATGCCCAAAAAAGACTGCGCGGGGACCGCCGCACCCCGGTGCTGGGCACCGAGGGCGGGACGACGGCGGTCCCCGCGGGGGACGCGGGCCGGGTCAGGGCCGGACTTCCGCGTCCAGGCGACCATGGAGTCCGGGAGCCGCTCCGGAGGTCCTGTCGCCTCATCCTGGGTGTCGGTGTCGTCCTTCCGACGCCCACTAATCTGCCGGAGCTGTGTTAACCCTGTGCTGCGGGCGCGTGACACGTACGTACCACTTCCCCGAAGCCCTGGCGGACCTCCCTCGAAGGGCAGTTGGGCCCCGTTCGGGCCCCGTTCGGGTCCAGTTCGAGCCCCCTGATGAGCCCGCTTATGAGCGGTTACTTGGCGCCGCTGGCCAGGTACGCCAGCAGGTCCTGCCGGCTCACCACACCCTTCGGCTTCCCCTCCACCAGCACGATCGCCGCGTCCGCCGTGCCCAGCACCGCCATCAGGTCCTCGACCGGCTCGCCGGAGCCGACGTGCGGCAGCGGCGGGCTCATGTGCTTCTCCAGCGGGTCGGTCAGCTCCGCGCGCCGGGCGAACAGGGCGTCCAGCAGCTCGCGTTCCACCACCGAACCGATGACCTCGGCGGCCATCACATCCGGGTGCCCGGCGCCCGGCTTGACGATCGGCATCTGCGAGACGCCGTATTCGCGCAGCACGTCGATGGCCTCGCCCACCGTCTCGTCCGGGTGCATATGGACCAGCGAGGGCAGTCCGCCCTGCTTGCCCTGGAGGACGTCGCCGACGCGCACCGAGGGGCCGTCCTCCTCCAGGAAGCCGTAGTCGGCCATCCACTCATCGTTGAAGATCTTGGACAGATAGCCACGACCGCTGTCGGGCAGCAGCACGACCACCACATCGTCCGGGCCGAGCCGCTCGGCGACCTTCAGCGCGCCCACGACCGCCATTCCGCAGGAGCCGCCGACCAGCAGCCCCTCCTCCTTGGCCAGCCGCCGCGTCATCTGGAAGGCGTCCTTGTCGGAGACCGCGACGATCTCGTCCGCGACGGTCTGGTCGTAGGCGGTCGGCCAGAAGTCCTCGCCGACGCCCTCGATCAGATACGGGCGGCCGGAGCCGCCGGAGTAGACCGAGCCCTCGGGGTCGGCGCCGATCACCTGGACCCGGCCCTCGCTGGCCTCCTTCAGATAGCGGCCGGTGCCGGAGATCGTGCCGCCGGTGCCGACGCCCGCGACGAAGTGGGTGATCTTCCCCTCGGTCTGCTCCCACAGCTCGGGGCCGGTGGACTCGTAGTGGGAGAGCGGGTTGTTCGGGTTGCTGTACTGGTCGGGCTTCCAGGCACCCGGCGTCTCGCGGACCAGCCGGTCGGAGACGTTGTAGTACGAGTCGGGGTGCTCGGGGTCCACGGCGGTGGGGCAGACCACCACCTCGGCGCCGTAGGCCCGCAGCACGTTGATCTTGTCCGTGGACACCTTGTCCGGGCAGACGAAGATGCACTTGTAGCCCTTGCGCTGGGCGACCATGGCGAGGCCCACGCCCGTGTTGCCGGACGTCGGCTCGACGATGGTGCCGCCCGGCTTGAGCTCACCGGAGCGCTCGGCTGCCTCGATCATCCGGACCGCGATCCGGTCCTTCACCGAGCCACCGGGATTGAAGTATTCGACCTTGGCCAGGACGGTTGCCCGGATGCCCTCGGTCACGGTGTTGAGCTTCACCAGCGGGGTGTTGCCGACCAGCTCAATCATCGATTCGTAGTACTGCACACCTGCTCCTGGTCCGGTTCCGCGGGATCTCCGCGTCGGGGCGGCCGCCATCGCGGCGCCGTGCTATCAGCTTATTGCGCGCCCCCGCCCTGCGACCCGTGAGTTGGGAGGAAGGCTGTGCGGGGCAACAAGTTGTTAGCGAGGCGTACAAAGGAGAAAGAAGCGCGTGCGCGTGCGGACGGAGGTGGGCTGGACCCATGTCGATGTCGAGGGCGAGGGTGGCGCGGCGGATCGCGGCCGCGGCGGCGTACGGGGGCGGCGGGATCGGGCTGCTGGGCGGGGTGACCGCCGTGCTGTTGCTCACCGAGGTGTCCCATGCGAAACGGGTCGTGGGCGGGTCGGACGATCCTCCGCCGCGCGCGGACGGCCGATATGGCTTCGCCTTCGCCCGCAGGACCGGCCAGCCCCCACTGCGGCTGGCCTTTCTCGGCGACTCCACGGCCGCCGGGCAGGGCGTCCACCGCCCTCGTCAGACACCGGGCGCGCTGCTCGCCTCGGGGCTCGCGGCGGTCGCCGAGCGCCCGGTGGACCTGCGGAACGTGGCACTGCCGGGGGCGCAGTCCAGCGATCTGGAGCGCCAGGTCACGCTGGTGCTGGAGGATGCGGAGCTGCCTCCCGACGTGTGCGTGATCATGATCGGTGCCAATGACGTCACCCGTCGGATGCCGCCCGCCAAGTCGGTGCGGCTGCTGTCGGACGCGGTGCGCAGACTGCGCGAGAGCGGCTGCGAGGTGGTGGTGGGCACCTGTCCCGACCTCGGCACGATCGAGCCCGTCTATCAGCCGCTGCGCTGGGTCGCGCGGCGGCTGAGCCGACAGCTCGCCGCCGCGCAGACGATCGGGGTGGTGGAGCAGGACGGACGCACGGTCTCGCTGGGCGATCTGCTCGGCCCCGAGTTCGCGGCCAATCCGCGCGAGCTGTTCGGCCCGGACAACTTCCACCCCTCGGCGGAGGGGTACGCCACGGCCGCGATGGCCATTCTGCCGACCCTGTGCGACTCGCTGGGCCTGTGGCCCGAGGAGGCGCCGGAGACGCTCGACGAGGGCATCCTGCCGGTCGCCACGGCGGCGGCCGAGGCGGCCGCCGAGGGTGGCACCGAGGTCACGGCGGCTCGCGGGCCCTGGGCCCGGTTGCTGCGGCGCCATCGGCCCGCGACGCAGGAGCCGGCGACCGTGTCCGGCTCCCCCGACACCTCGTCCCCGACCTCCCCGCCCCCTTCAGGCTGCTGACCCCCACCGGGCCCGGCTCCCCTTGGGCTGGGGCCCCAGCCCACCCGGGCCTGCGGCCCGGGCCCCTTCGGTGGGGGCTGATCTGCCCGGCCGGGTGTGGCTTTCGTCTCGCGCCTTCGGCGCAATTGAGCAGCGGCGGCGGAGGTGCCCACCGGGCCTCCGCCGCCGACCGCCGGGTCGGCGGGGGCGAGGGCCGGTCGCGGCTCCCGCCGCCAGGGGTCAAGGCCAACGCCGGAGAGCGGGCGGTGCCGGGCTGCGCCCACGCCGCCGGGCCGATAGCGGCTCCTATGGCCGCGCCCCGGCTGCCATGCCGCCGCGGCCCCCGGCGGCCATGCCCCTCCGGGCGCGCGCTGATCTGCCCGACCGAGCGCGGGTTTCGTCTCGCGCCTTCGGCGCAAATGAGCAGCGGCGGCGGAGGTGCCCACCGGGCCTCCGCCGCCGACCGCCGGGCCGGCGGGGGCGAGGGCCGGTCGCGGCTCCCGCCGCCAGGGGTCAAGGCCAACGCCGGAGAGCGGGCGGTGCCGGGCTGCGCCCACGCCGCCGGGCCGATAGCGGCTCCTATGGCCGCGCCCCGGCTGCCATGCCGCCGCGGCCCCCGGCGGCCATGCCCCTCCGGGCGCGCGCTGATCTGCCCGACCGAGCGCGGGTTTCGTCTCGCGCCTTCGGCGCAAATGAGCAGCGGCGGCGGAGGTGCCCGGCCGAGCCCTCGCCGCCGACCGCCGGGCCGCAGGGGGGCGAGGGCCGGTCGCGGCTCCCGCCGCCAGGGGTCAAGGCCAACGCCGGGCAGCAGGCGGTGGCGGGCCGGGGCCGCGCCGCCGGCCGTCGGGGCGGTGGCGGCTTCCGTGGGCCGGGGGCGAGGCCGATGCCGGGGGCAGGGGGGGTGGGGTACCCCTCTGGAAATCGCTTGATGAATTAGTTGCGTCAGGTCAAGTACTGGGCGCGCCGGGAGCAGGGCACCCGGCCCTGGAAGCTCCCGCCCGTCCGGGCAGCGGGCGGCCCGGCCCGCGTTCGGGGCCCCGGGGCCGCTGGGCCCCAGCGGCGGCGCCCGGGTGCGTATCGGCGTCCCGTAGGGCGCGAGGGAAGGGCGCCGCGACCAGAGCGAGACCGGGGTCGCTGAGCGTACGCTTGGAAAAAAGAGTTCCGCGTCACAGCCCGCACCCCGTGACCCTGCCGATACGTACGGGTAACTTCCCTCAGAGTCCCACCCGCACCCCCGCCCCCATGGAGCCGTGATGCCCGAAGCAGTGATCGTCTCTGCAGCCCGTTCTCCCATCGGCCGCGCCTTCAAGGGATCGCTCAAAGATCTGCGCCCGGACGACCTCACCGCCGAGATCATCCAGGCCGCGCTCGCCAAGGTCCCCGAGCTCGATCCGCGCGAGATCGACGACCTGATGCTCGGCTGCGGGGCGCCCGGCGGTGAGCAGGGGCACAACCTGGGGCGAGTCGTGGCCGTGCAGATGGGGATGGACCACCTCCCCGGCTGCACGATCACCCGCTACTGCTCCTCCTCCCTCCAGACCTCGCGGATGGCGATGCACGCCATCAAGGCGGGCGAGGGCGACGTCTTCATCTCGGCGGGCGTCGAGATGGTCTCGCGGGCCAAGAAGGGCACCTCGGACGGGCTGCCGGACACCCACAACCCGCTGTTCGCGGACGCCGAGGCCCGTACGGTCACGCGCGCCGAGCAGGGCGGCGAGGGCTGGCACGACCCGCGCGAGGACGGCCTGCTCCCCGATGTGTACATCGCCATGGGCCAGACCGCCGAGAACCTGGCCCGGCTCAAGGGAGTCACCCGCGAGGACATGGACGAGTTCGGCGTCCGGTCCCAGAATCTCGCCGAGGAAGCCATCAAGAAGGGCTTCTGGGAGCGTGAGATCACCCCGGTGACCACCCCGGACGGCACGGTCGTCAGCCAGGACGACGGTCCCCGCGCGGGCACCACCCTGGAGGCCGTGCAGGGCCTGAAGCCGGTCTTCCGTCCCGACGGCCGGATCACCGCGGGCAACTGCTGTCCGCTCAACGACGGCGCCGCGGCGCTGGTGATCATGTCCGACACCAAGGCGCGGGAGCTGGGCGTGACCCCGCTGGCCCGGATCGTGTCGACCGGCGTCTCCGGCCTCTCCCCCGAGATCATGGGGTACGGACCGGTCGAGGCGTCCAAGCAGGCGCTGGCCCGGGCCGGGATGTCGGTCGGCGACATCGACCTGGTGGAGATCAACGAGGCGTTCGCCGCGCAGGTCATCCCGTCCTACCGCGATCTGGGCATCGACCTGGACCGGCTCAATGTCAACGGCGGCGCGATCGCCGTGGGCCACCCCTTCGGCATGACCGGTGCCCGGATCACCGGCACGCTGATCAATTCGCTGCAGTTCCACGACAAGCAGTTCGGCCTGGAGACCATGTGCGTCGGCGGCGGCCAGGGCATGGCGATGGTCATCGAGCGCCTGAGCTGAGCCGGGTCGAGCCGGGCGGCCGAGCCCGGCCGAGCCGCTGGACCGATCCGGGCCGGGCCGAGGGGCCGAGCCGCCCCGCGTCTGAGACACTGGTTTCGATCGAGCCGTGACCGAATCTCCCCCAGGATGTGACAAAGGTCCTGGGGGAGAGCCGTCTGCCCAGCTCAGCACCGGTGACCAAAGGCCCTTCCGGTACCGAATTCTGCCCATTTGGTGATGGTATGCACTGACGTCGAGAGGCGATAAGCCTCAAGCTGAGGTAGGAATTCGGGGGATCAACAGCCAACCGGGAGTACGTCAGTGAGCCCCACGACTCTTGCCCTCCTCCTGGCCGCGGTGACCGCCACGGCCGTAGGGGCGGCCGCCCTGCACACCGCGCGCGGTATGCGCCGGCAGATCTGTGAGCTGCGCGCCGAGCTCGCGGCCACCGTCGCCGCCGGCGCCCAGGAGAGCAGAGGCGGCGAGGAGAACGGTGTGACGGTGCCCGCACCCCGCGCCACCCCGGTCGCCGAGATACGCGCGGCCGTCGCCGAGGCGCTCGCCGAGGAGCGGGAGCGCGAGCTGGCCGAGGCACGGGCGTTCTGGGCCGCCCAGGAGGCCAGGGACTCCGCCGGAACGGCCGACGCCCACTCGCTGCTGGGCGGGCCCGGCGGGTACGGCGAGGACGCCGTACAGGACGCGCAGCTCTTCGTGCCCCGCCAGGCCGATCTGGCCGGGCTCGAACCGCTGCTCGGCCTGGACGCGCTGGGTCCCGAGGCGCTGGACTCCGCCGGGGACCAGGAACCCGAGGTCGAGGCCGAGGTGGAGCTGGAGCTGAGCGTCGAGCCCGAGCCGGCGGCCGAGCCCCGGGAGTCGGCCGAGCTCGCGGCGGCCCGCCGGCGCCATCCGTCCCACCCCGACTTCTCCCCGTCGTCACCCGTGGCCGACCACGACCGTACGGTGACCCGGATCACCGAACTGGCCGACGCCCGCACCCCGCTGTCCGATGTGCGCCCCGGGCCCCTCGGCACCCTGGATGTCTATGTCTTCGCCGACGGCACCACGATCTGCATGACCCCGGGCCACCGGGAGACGGCCGAGCGGCTGGCGGACGCGCTGCGCGAGGGCACCACCCCGGTGCTGCTCGGCGGCTCGGGCGTCTCCGGTGCGTATGCGCTCACGTTCGGTTGCGGCGAGGACAATGTGTACGTCCTGGCCGACCGCGTCATCGCCTCGCTGTGAGCCCCGGTACGAACCGGCGGTGAGCCCCGGTACGAACCCGCGGTCAGCCCCGGCACGAACCCGCGGTCAGCCTCAGCGACCGGCGCCCTCAGACCCCGCAGCGCCCGGCCGTCTGCACCACGAGCGCCACCGCCTCGGTGACCCCCCGCGCCGCCCGGCCGCCCCCGGAGCCGCCCGGCGCACGCTCCAGCGCGTGCACCAAGTCATGTCCGGCCACCGCGACCTGGTCGGCGACCACGAACAGCCCCGCGTCCGGCATGATCCGCGGCGGGGTTCCCGGCTCCTCCAGACGCTGTGCGCGCGCCGACAATTCCCTAGCCAGCGCCAGTCCTTCGGCCGCGGCGCCCGCGCGCAGCCGGGACTGCGGAAGGGCGCGCAGCCGGTCGGCGAGCCGGTCGACGGCGGTCATGAGGGGGGTCGCATCATCCACGCTCCGAGCGTATGCGCCACTGAGGGACTGTTGCCAACGGGCGAACACTCAGGCACGGTGAGCTGAAGGAAACCCGGGCCATGGACCCGGGGGCCGGCATGGAAGCGTCCGGAGGCGCCGATGTCCCAAATCTTCTCCGACGAGACTCACCGGAACCTACTCTCCCGCATCCCCCAGTGCACGGGCCGTGAAGTTGCCGACTGGCTGCGCACGGTCGACGATGGCCCCGCTTTCTTCCGCTTCGAGGAGAAGGTGAGCTGGTTGCGCGGCGAGCACCAGCTCGCCTACGGCCATGCGAAAGCCATCATCCATGAACACGACTTGAGGCGTGCGGCACGCAAGCTGCTGTAGCCGCTGCCCGGAGGCAGAAGCGTGTATGACAGACCCACCGAACCGGGCGGCTTAAGCCGCGCAGGAAGAAGGGCCCGCGGAGGTCATCGCCTCCGCGGGCCCTTTCAGGTGTGGCGGGTCCGAGCCGGTGGTGCGGACGAGGCCCGCACCACCCGACGCTAGTCCCTGAAGATCGAGATCAGCCGGAGCAGCTCCAGGTAGATCCACACCAGCGAGAGCGTCAGCCCGAAGGCCGCCAGCCAGGACTCCTCGCGCGGAGCGCCGTACTGGACGCCGTCCTCGATCTGCTTGAAGTCCATCGCCAGGAACGCCGCGCCGAGCACGACACCGACGAGGCCGAAGACGATGCCGAGGCCACCGCTGCGGAAGCCGAGGCCGTCCCCGCCTCCGATGGCGGCGAACAGCAAGTTGACCGCCATCAGCAGCACGAAGCCGATGGCGGCGGCGAGCACGAAGCGCTGGAATCGCGCGTTCACCCGGATGAGACGGGTCTTGTACGCGACGAGCACACCGACGAACACGGCCATCGTGCCGAGCACGGCCTGCATCGGGATGCCGGACCAGCGGTCGTTGTACACCTGGCTGATGACGCCGAGGAAGAGACCCTCGAAGAGGGCGTAACCCATGATCAGCGCAGGCGAGGCCGTGCGCTTGAACGCCTGGACGAGACCGAGCACCATCGCCACGAGCGCGGCGCCGAAGCCCACGCCCACCGGAAGCTGCGCGATCCACGCGACCGCGGCGGCGACGATGACGGTGCCGAGCGTCATACCGGTGCGCATGACGACGTCGTCCATCGTCATCCGGCCGGTCTGCAGCGGGCCCGCCGGCGGCGCGCCGTACATCTGCTGCAGCTGCTCAGGGGTCAGATTCTGCTGGTCGCCCGCCGCATAGGGGTTCGTGGGCGCCTGTGTCTGCGCGTACGGATTGCCCTGACCGGCGACGGGGTTCCCGGCCTGCGGCGCCGCGCCGAAACCGGCGTAGCCGCCGCTGCGGCTGAACCCCCGTCGCGAGAAGACCGGGTTGCTGCTCCTCATCTCACTCCTCCATGGCCGCCGGGCGCGACCTTGACTCAAGAGTAATAGGTAAGCAAAGAAGGCACCCTAGTGCCCAAGGAGGATCTTTTCACGCAGAGAGAGACCGCGCGAGGCCCCTGCGGGCCCCGCGCACGCACATTGGGCGACCATCCACACACGCTGAGTGCGCCCACCGGATCTGAAGGTGCCCGGAACCGGACTTGAACCGGTACGCCCGCGAGGGGCAGCGAGGTTTAAGCTCGCCGTGTCTGCATTCCACCATCCGGGCGGCGGTTCCCCCTGGGCCATACGGAGCGCATACGGCCCTCCCCTGGAAGAGAGCAGCACGAGCCTATCCGGGGACATGCCCCCGCACAGTGAATCCTCGGACCGAGGTTGTCTTATTTTATTGGCAACTGAGGGTGCATCAGCAGCGGGGCGGGGTACCCGAAGTTGCCGACGGCCATTGGACCTGCCGATATGCCCTGAACCCCCATTAACTGGGGATTGACGCAATCTCGACGCCCCGCCCGGGGTGTCTTCTCCTCCTCAAGGAGGACTCCGCCACCACCACCTACATCGCGAGACCCCCCGCAGAACCGGAGCACGGGCTGATCCCGTCCCCTTTCACAACCGGAACCATGGAGTGACGTCCCGCCCACTCCCGCAGAGCACGACAGGAGTCATCCACCGTGACCACCACCCCCTTCGGCGTCGAAACCGCCCACCGCACGTCAGCGGCGGCCGCCCGGGCCACCGATCTCTCCAAGGTCTACGGCGAAGGCGAGACCCAGGTCATCGCCCTGGACTCGGTCTCCGTCGAGTTCCGCCAGGCGGAGTACACCGCGATCATGGGCCCCTCGGGCTCCGGCAAGTCGACGCTGATGCACTGCATGGCGGGTCTCGACACGATCTCCAGCGGCTCGGCCCGGATCGGCGACGTCGAACTGACCACGCTCAAGGACAAGAAGCTCACCCAGCTACGCCGCGACAAGATCGGCTTCATCTTCCAGGCGTTCAACCTGCTGCCGACGCTGAACGCGCTGGAGAACATCACCCTCCCTATGGACATCGCCGGTCGCAAGGCCGACGCCGCGTGGCTGGACAAGGTCGTGGCCACGGTCGGTCTGGCCGGGCGGCTCAAGCACCGGCCCAACCAGCTGTCGGGTGGTCAGCAGCAGCGCGTCGCGGTGGCCCGCGCCCTGGCCGGCCAGCCGGAGATCATCTTCGCCGACGAGCCGACCGGAAACCTGGACTCCCGTTCCGGCGCCGAGGTCCTGGGCTTCCTGCGCAACTCGGTGCGGGAGATGGGCCAGACGATCGTGATGGTGACCCACGACCCGGTCGCCGCGTCCTACGCCGACCGCGTGGTCTTCCTCGCCGACGGCCGGATCGTGGACGACCTGCGCAACCCCACCGCCGACTCGGTCCTCGACCGCATGAAGCGCTTCGACGCCAAGGGCCGTACGAGCTGACGCGGGGCGCGCCCGTATCCGTACGCCGCCTCGCACTCCCCTCCCCACCTCTCAGGACTGACACTCATGCTCCGTACAGCCCTGCGCAATGTGCTTGCGCACAAGGCCCGGTTGCTGATGACCGTGCTCGCCGTGATGCTCGGTGTGGCCTTCGTCGCCGGCACCCTGGTCTTCACCAACACCATCTCCGACGCCTACCAGAAGAGCTCCCAGAAGGGCTTCCAGGGCGTCGACGTCGCCATCAGCCCGGACAAGAAGGACGACGACTCCGCCATCCCCGGTGACGCCCCCCGGCTGAGCCAGCAGGTGCTCGACAAGGCGGCCAAGGCGCCCGGCGTCGGCTCCGCCTACGGTGTCGTGAACGGCTACTCCGCCCTCGCCGACAAGAAGGGCGACCTGCTCGGCGGCGGCTTCTCCAACCGCGGCGGCAACTACTACCCGGGAGCCGACGGCAAGGACCCCCGGTACACGATGGCCGAGGGCCGCGCCCCCAAGGCCGCGGGTGAGATCGCGCTCGACTCCAAGACCGCCGAGCGCGGCAAGTACAAGGCCGGGGACTCCATCCGGGTCTCCGTCGACGGCCCGGTGCGCACCGAGAAGGTCGTCGGCGTCTTCACCACCGACGACGGCACTGTCGCGGCCGGCGGCACCCTCGCGCTCTACGACACGGTCACCGCCCAGAAGCTGTTCGCCAAGCCCGGGCAGTTCGACGAGATCGACGTGAAGGCCGCCGCGGGCACCTCGCAGGCGACGCTGAAGTCCGAGATCGACAAGGTCCTGCCCGAGCAGGCCAAGGCCACCACCGGCAAGAAGCTCGCCAAGGACCAGGCCAAGGTGATCGAAGAGGGCATGAGCAGCATGCAGACCGCGATGCTGGTGTTCGCCGGGATCGCGCTCTTCGTCGGCATCTTCATCATCGTCAACACCTTCTCCATGCTGGTCGCCCAGCGCACCAGGGAGCTCGCCCTGATGCGCGCGGTGGGTGCGACCCGCCGTCAGGTGACCCGGTCGGTGCTGCTGGAGGCCACCTTCGTGGGTGCCGTCGCGGCCGTGGTGGGCCTCGCGGCCGGTGTCGGCATCGGCGCCCTGCTGCGCTCGGTGCTCAACTCCACCGGGGCCAGCGTCCCGGACGGTCCGCTGGTCGTCGCGCCGACCACCGTGCTGGTCTCGGTGCTCGTGGGCGTCGTGGTGACCGTGCTCTCCGCCTGGCTGCCCGGCCGCCGCGCCGCCAAGATCCCGCCGGTCGCCGCGATGAACAGCGTGCACGCCGCGCCGACCACCCGTGGTCTGGTGGTCCGCAACACCATCGGCTCGCTCTTCGCCGCGGCCGGTGTCGCCCTGGTGGTGGCCGGTGCGGGCATGAGCGGCAGCGACGGCCAGGGCCCGATGGCGTTCGGCGCGGCCGTCCTGGTGATCGGCGTCTTCATCCTCACCCCGCTGCTGTCCCGGCCGCTGATCGCGGCCGTCTCCCCGGTGCTGCGGATCTTCGGGATGCCCGGCAAGCTGGCCCGGCAGAACGCGGTGCGCAACCCGCGCCGTACCGCCGCCACCGCCTCCGCCCTGATGGTCGGCCTCACCCTGATCACCGGCATGACGGTGATCGCGGGGAGCATGCAGAAGGGCATCAACAACATGGCCGCCGACGGGCTGAAGTCCGACTACGTGGTCAGCATGGGCGGGGACGGCGTACGGCCGCTGTCGCCGGAGGTGTCCAAGACCCTGGCCAAGGTGCCCGACGTCACCGCGATCAGCCCGCTGCGCTCCTCCCCGGCCCGGGTCGCCGGTGACACCGAGACCCTGATGGGCGTCGACCCCAAGGCCATCAAGGAACTGGTGAACGTGGACTTCACCGAGGGCTCCTTCGGCGCGCTCGGGGGCACCAAGGTCCTCGTCGACGACAAGATCGCCCACAACAACCACTGGAAGGTCGGCTCCGCCTTCCCCGTGACCTACGAGGACGGCAGCAAGGGCCGGCTGACCGTGGGCGGTGTCTACGAGGGCAACCAGATGGTCAACGGCGTCATGCTCGACAGCGCCACGGTCACCCCGCACATGACGACCGTCGCCGACTTCCAGGTGATGCTGAAGACCAAGGGCGGCGCCACGCAGGACACCCAGAACCTGCTGAAGAAGACGCTCGGCGACAACCCCGCGATCAAGGTCCAGAACAAGCAGGACCTCTCGGACGAAATCGCCAAGGCCTTCACCCTGATGCTGAACATGCTCTACGGGCTGCTCGGCATGGCCGTGATCGTCGCGGTGCTCGGGGTCATCAACACCCTGGCGATGTCGGTCTTCGAACGGTCCAAGGAGATCGGCATGCTGCGGGCGATCGGCCTGGACCGGGCCGGTATCAAGCGGATGGTGCGGCTGGAGTCACTGGTCATCTCGCTCTTCGGCGGAGTGCTCGGCATCGGCCTCGGCGTCTTCTTCGGCTGGGCGGCCGGTGAGCTGATCGCCTCCGAGCTGCCGACCTACGAGATGGTGCTGCCGTGGGCCCGGATGGGTCTGTTCCTGCTGATGGCCGCGCTGGTCGGCGTGATCGCCGCGCTGTGGCCGGCCCGGCGGGCCTCCAAGCTCAACATGCTGATGGCCATCAAGGCCGAATAGCGGCGAGCCGATCGGCCAACCGCCACCGGACGTCCCCGTTCGCCCCCTCCCCGGGGCGGACGGGGACGTCCGCGTTTCAGCCGCGCCAGTCGCGGGCGCGCAGCGGCAGCCCCGAGGTCCCGCTCTCGGGGGTGCGGACGGCGAGGATCTGGTTGACCCCGATCCGGTTGCGTTCGAAGGAGAGGGCGGAGGCCGCCATGTAGAGCCGCCAGACCCGGGCCCGGCCCGGGGAGGTCAGCCGCATGGCCCGCGGCCAGGACCGCTCCAGGTTGGCGACCCAGCTCCGCAGCGTGAGCGCGTAATGCTCGCGGATGGCCTCCACATCGCGTACCTCGAAGCCGGCCTCCTCGAGCTGGGTGACGGTCCGGCCGACCGGGGCGAGCTCACCGTCGGGGAAGACATACCGGTCGATGAACTCGTCCACGTGGTACGCCTCTTCGTCCGGCTGGGGGCGCCGGGCGATCTGGTGGTTCAGCAGCCGCCCGCCCGGCCGCAGCAGCCGGTGCAGGATGGCGGTGTACTCGGCGTAGCGCACGGAGCCCACATGCTCGGCCATGCCGATGGAGGAGATGGCGTCGTAGGGCCCGTCCGGCACCTCACGGTAGTCCTGGACCCGGATCTCCACCTGGTCGGTGAGCCCGGCGTCCGCGATGCGCTTACGGGCGTACGCCGCCTGCTCCTCGGAGAGCGTGACGCCGACGGCGCGCACTCCGTATTCGCGTGCCGCGTGCAGCACCATCGAGCCCCAGCCGCACCCCACGTCCAGCAGCCGCTGGCCCGGTCGCAGGGCCAGCTTGCGGCAGACGAGGTCCAGCTTGGCGCGCTGGGCGTCCTCGAGCGCCGAATCCGGGGTGTCCCAGTAGGCGCAGGAGTAGACCATCGAGGGCCCGAGCACCAGCTCGTAGAAGTCGTTGCCGACGTCGTAGTGGTGGCTGATGGCCTTCTTGTCGCGGCGCAGGGAGTGCAGCGGAGCGAAGCCGGTCCGCGCCTCCTCGCGGGGCGGGGTCGGCGGCAGCCCCGGCCCGGCGAGCGCGATCAGCTTCCCGGTGGCGGTGCGCAGCGCCGGGTCGCGCAGCGCCTGGATGGCGGTGCGGAGCCGGGACCGCGGCGCGGTGGCGGGGCCGCGCTCCCACAGCAGCCCGGACAGCCGCTCCAGGGCGTCGTACAGATCGCCCTCGACGTCCAGGTCTCCGGCGACCCAGGCGCGGGCCAGGCCCAGCTCGCCCGGCCGCCACAGCAGCCGACGCAGCGCGCGGCGGCGCCGGATGACCAGGGTGGGGGCGCCGGGCGGGCCGGTCTCGCTGTGGTCCCAGGCGCGGACGCGGATCGGGAGGGGGTCTCCCAGCACCTCCGTGGCCAGGCTGGCGATCCGCCCAGCGGCGTCGGACATGTCACACCTCCGTGATGGCGAGTCAGGAAGATTCACTCACCACGTAAACACCATGGAACCCGCTTTACAGTCCCGCCGACACGTCTGGAATCGGCAAAACAGCTTCAAAAGGCGAGCCATCGGCGGGCAGACGAAAGGGCGCCCGCCCCACGGATGGCGGACGCCCTCGGCGTCAGATGTGCGGGTCCGGCCCGGAGGTCAGGACGCCTTTGCCTTCTCGGCCGGTGCCGACGGCTTGACCGCGGCGGCGGCGCTGACCGGGGAGGCGGCCTCGTAGAACTCCTCGCGGGGGTTCTCGATGGCGCCGAGCGAGACGACCTCGCGCTTGAGGAACATCCCCAGCGTCCAGTCGGCGATCACCCGGATCTTGCGGTTGAAGGTCGGCATGGCCATGCCGTGGTAGCCACGGTGCATGTACCAGGCGAGACGGCCCTTCAGCTTGATCTTCATCTTGCCGAAGACGATCATCGCGACGCCCTTGTGGAGGCCCAGACCCGCGACGGCACCCTTGTTGGCGTGCTTGTACTGGCCCTGCGGGAAGCCCCGCATGCCCGAGATCACGTTGTCGCCGAGGACCTTGGCCTGGCGCAGCGCGTGCTGGGCGTTCGGCGGGCACCAGGCGCCCTCGCCGCCGGCGAGGTCCGGCACCTGGGCGTTGTCGCCCGCGGCCCAGATGTAGTCGGTGCCCTGGACCTGGAGGGTCGGGGCGGTGTCCACGTGGCCGCGCGGGCCGAGCGGGAGGCCGAAGCGGGCCAGCGCCGGGTTGGGCTTGACGCCGGCGGTCCACACGATGGTGTTGGAGTCGACCTCGAGGCCGTTCTTGAGGACGACGTGGCCGTCGATGCAGGAGTCCATCGAGGTCTTGAGGTAGACCTCGACACCGCGCTTCTGGAGGTGCTCCAGACCCCACTGGCCGAGCTTCGGGCCGACCTCGGGGAGGATCTTGTCGGCGGCGTCGACGAGGACGAAGCGCATGTCCTCGCGCTTCACGTTCGGGTAGTACTTGGCCGCGTCACGGGCCATGTCCTCGATCTCGCCGATGGTCTCCGCGCCGGCGAAGCCACCGCCGACGAAGACGAAGGTGAGCGCCTTGCGGCGGATCTCCTCGTCCGTGGTGGAGTCGGCCTTGTCGAGCTGCTCGAGGACGTGGTTGCGCAGGCCGATGGCCTCCTCTATGCCCTTCATGCCGATGCCGTTCTCCGCGAGACCGGGGATCGGGAAGGTACGGGAGACCGCGCCGAGGGCGACGACCAGGTAGTCGAAGGGCAGCTCGTACGTCTCGCCGACGAGCGGCTGGATGACGGCGACCTTGCGGTCCTGGTCGATGGTCGACACTCGGCCGGTGAGGACCTCCGCCTTGGGGAGCACGCGCCGCAGCGGAACCACGACGTGGCGCGGGGAGATGCTGCCGGCCGCAGCTTCGGGGAGGAAGGGCTGGTACGTCATGTACGAGCGCGGGTCGACGACCGTGACGGTCGCCTCGCCGTACCGCATCTTCTTGAGGATGCGGCGTGCCGCGTACAGGCCTACGTACCCACCGCCTACAACGAGGATCCTGGGACGCTCCGTGGTGCTCATGTTTCGAGTATCCAGCACCCCCCGAGGGGGACCTCGTGAGCCCCTTCACAAGCATGGTGACAGTATCTGCTACACTCCGCCGCCCCCGTGACGGATGCCATATCGGCAGAGGGGAACCACAAGGCGGATCGGCACGTTCCCGCCCCCTCTGAGCAGGGCTTGTGGTTGAACTCGGGAGTAGACCAAGCGGTCCGCGCCGGGACCCGCGACACCCCCCTGACACCTCACGATCCGGTCAGTGACGGGGCACGGCCACCGAAACCGCCCCGGAGGGCCACATCGGTCGGCCACCAGGCGCCTTTTTCATGTGAAGAGTTTCACGAACTTTCCTGGAGGCGGTTCACGGAAGGCCCCCGAAGGGGGTTCCGTGGCCGCTCATACGTTATTCCGCCCGCTCAGGCGATGCTCCAGGCGATCCCGTCGAGGATGTCATGTTCGCTCACCACGACCTCCTCGGCGCCGGTCCTTTCCATGATCGAAAGCAGGATGAGCGCCCCCGCGCCGATCACGTCGACCCGCCCCGGGTGCATCACCGGAATCGCCGCCCGCTCGGCGTGGGTGGAGCCGAGCAGCTTCGCGGTGATCTCGCGGACCTGGTCGACGGTGACCCGCGAGTGGTGGATCGCGGAGGAGTCGTACTCCTCCAGACCCAGCGCGATCCCGGCCACGGTGGTGACCGAACCGGCCAGCCCGACCAGCGCGTGGCCGTCCGCGGGACGGCAGGCACGGGTGAGCGGCACGGTCCGCTCGGCGAGGT
Organism: Streptomyces violaceusniger Tu 4113; assembly: GCF_000147815.2. Taxonomy (NCBI): domain Bacteria; kingdom Bacillati; phylum Actinomycetota; class Actinomycetes; order Kitasatosporales; family Streptomycetaceae; genus Streptomyces; species Streptomyces violaceusniger. The sequence goes on from NC_015957.1 coordinate 9,804,021, forward strand.
CCAGCGCCGCGTCCACATCGCCCTTTATGGCGGCGAGCTGATCCTCCGTCGGGGGATCGGTGATCCGGCCGTCCGCCACCAGATGGCGCTCGGTCAGCCGGACGCAGCCGATGTCCACGCTGCGGGCCGCCCGCACCCGTTCGCCGCCCTCGACGAACTCCGTCGAACCGCCGCCGATGTCCACCACCAGATACGGCCCGGCCACATGATCATGGCCCTGGAGCTCCATGGTGGCCCCGGTGAAGGAGAACTCCGCCTCCTGGTCCCCGGTGATCACCTCGGGTTCCACGCCCAGGATCTCCACGACCCCGCGCACGAACTCCTCGCGGTTCTCGGCGTCGCGGGAGGCGGAGGTGGCCACGAAGCGGATGCGCTCGGCGCCCAGCTCACCGATGACCACCGCATACTCGCGGCAGGCGGCGAAGGTGCGCTCCAGAGCCTCGGGAGCGAGCCGTCCCGTGCGGTCCACCCCCTGGCCCAGCCGGACGATGTTCATCCGGCGGTCGAGCTCGATCAGCTCCCCGGTGGCCGGATCGGCGTCCGCCACCAGCAGCCGGATCGAGTTGGTGCCGCAGTCCACGGCGGCGACGCGGGTCATGCGCTCCCCTCCCGGCTCTCGCCCTCGGCCCCGCAGGGGCTGACGCACGGGCCCTTGCGCCACCACTCCGGCAGCATCGCGAGCGCCTCGTCCCCGAGCGGATTGACCCCGGGCCCGGCCGCGAGGGCGTGGGCCACCAGGACGTGCAGGCACTTCACCCGGTCCGGCATCCCGCCCGCGCTGGGGAAGCCCTGGAGCACCTCGATGGCGTCGCGGCGCGCGATGTAGTCCTCGTGGGCGGCGCGGTAGGCGGCGGCCAGCTCGGGGTCGGTGGCCAGCCGGGCCGTCATCTCCTTCATCACGCCCTCGGCCTCCAGCGTGCCGATCGCGGACGCGGCACGCGGACAGGTCAGGTAATAGAGGGTGGGGAAGGGCGTACCGTCCTCGAGCCGCGGCGCGGTCTCCACGACGTCCGGATTGCCGCAGGGGCAGCGGTGCGCGATCGCACGCAGGCCCCGGGGCACGCGGCTGAGCTGCTCCCGTACGGCGTGAATGTCCGCGTCGGTGGGCTCGGTGGGCTCCGTCTGGGGCGGGGGCGTATCCATGAGTGGGAAAGTTCTTCTTCTTCGTTTCGGTTCGTCACCGGGTGCGACCGGTGGCCGGAGCGCGGCGCCTCAGCGGCGTGCGCTGCCCGCCCCCGCCGCGTCCGCCGTGTCCACGGCGTCCCAGAGGTTGGAGTACCAGGGGCGGCCGGCCGCGCCCTGGTCGGTGGAGCGCTCGGTGGAGCCGCTGCCGTCCACCACGCTGTAGCCGGTCTCCCCCGGCATCAGGAAGTGCAGCCGCTCCCGGGCCTGCTGCTCGGTGTAGGCGGGGTCGCGCAGCCGGGCCTTCCGCTCCCGCAGCTTCTTCACGTCCTCGCGGGCCCGCTGGGCCTCGCTCCGCTGCTCGGCGATGTCGGAGCGCTGGGAGATGTACTGCCGCATCGGGTAGGCGAGCGCCACCACCAGGGAGCAGACGACCAGCGCGAGCAGGGCCGCGCGGCCGGTCAGCCGGCCCCGGCGACGCTTGGTCCGCACCCGGTAGACCCGGGCGGCGGCGTGCTCGCCGAGTGCCTTGAGCCTGGTCGCGGTGGAGAACCGTTCGCGATCCGCCGGCACGTCGCCTCCCCGGAGATGACTTCGCTTGAGTGACGCGTAACGCCGTCCCCGGTCACGGTACGGGACCGCGGCCGGGGACGGGTGTCAGACGTGTCTGCTACTTGAGGTCGTACGCGGGTCAGCCCTTGAAGCGCGGGAAGGCCGAGCGGCCCGCGTACACCGCGGCGTCGTCGAGGATCTCCTCGATGCGCAGCAGCTGGTTGTACTTGGCCACCCGCTCGGAGCGGGCCGGGGCGCCGGTCTTGATCTGGCCGCAGTTGGTGGCGACGGCCAGGTCGGCGATGGTGACGTCCTCGGTCTCACCGGAGCGGTGCGACATCATGCACTTGTAGCCGCTGCGCTGGGCCAGCTCGACGGCGTCCAGGGTCTCGGTCAGCGAGCCGATCTGGTTGACCTTGACCAGCAGGGCGTTCGCGGTGTCGTTGTCGATACCGCGGGCGAGCCGCTCCGGGTTGGTGACGAAGAGGTCGTCGCCGACGAGCTGGACCTTGTCGCCGAGCTGCTCGGTGATGGTCTTCCAGCCGTCCCAGTCCTCCTCGTTCAGCGGGTCCTCGAGGGAGACCAGCGGGTACGCGGCGACCAGCTCGGCGTAGTACGAGGTCATCTCGGCGGCGGTGCGGGACTTGCCCTCGAACTCGTAGGACCCGTCCTTGTAGAACTCGGAGGCGGCGACGTCGAGCGCGAGCGCGATGTCCTGGCCGGGCTGGTAGCCGGCCTTCTTGATCGCCTCGAGGATCAGGTCGAGGGCCTCACGGTTGGAGCCGAGGTTCGGCGCGAAGCCGCCCTCGTCGCCGAGGCCGGTGGACAGGCCGCGCTCCTTCAGCACGGACTTCAGGGTGTGGTAGACCTCGGCGCCCCAGCGCACGGCCTCGGAGAAGGACTCCGCGCCCACGGGCGCGATCATGAACTCCTGGATGTCCACATTGGAGTCGGCGTGCGACCCGCCGTTGAGGATGTTCATCATCGGGACCGGCAGCAGATGGGCGTTCGGGCCGCCGAGGTAACGGAAGAGCGGGAGGTCGGACGCCTCGGAGGCGGCGTGCGCGACCGCGAGGGAGACGCCGAGGATGGCGTTGGCACCGAGCGAGGACTTGTCCGGGGTGGCGTCCAGGTCGAACATCGCCTGGTCGATCAGACGCTGCTCGGTGGCGTCGTAGCCGACCAGCTCGGGGCCGATCTGCTCGATGACGGCGAGGACGGCCTTCTCGACGCCCTTGCCGTGGTAGCGGTTCTTGTCGCCGTCACGGAGTTCGAGGGCCTCGAAGGCGCCGGTGGAGGCGCCGGACGGAACGGCGGCACGGCCGGTGCTGCCGTCGTCGAGGCCGACCTCGACCTCGACCGTGGGGTTGCCTCGCGAGTCGAGGATCTCGCGAGCTACGACGACGTCGATGGACGGCACGAGGTTCTCCTTCGTATGGGTCTGCGGTAGCAGCACGAGCCTAACGGGCCGGGAGGGCTGCACCCTGCGTTCGCCCGCCCCACGAGACAGAGGCGTGACACAAAAAGCCAGATTCCGAATCACATATCCGGATTTCTGGTGAATCGGGCAATGAGGGAGCCCCGGTGGGGCGCACCATAGGGGCGGCAGGCCCGACCGGGGCTCGTCTCAGGGGTTCTCGGACGGCGGCCTCGGAAGCCTCGGGAAGAGTGCTCAGGCCGCGGCCGCGGCTGCGACCGTGACTCAGCCGAGGTGCAGCTTCTGGCCCGGGTAGATCAGGTCGGCCTTCTCCACGATGTCGTCGTTCAGCTTGAAGAGCTTCTTCCAGCCGCCCTTGACGTGGTGCTCCTTGGCGATCTTGCCGAGGGTGTCGCCGGACTTGACCTTGTACTCGCCGTCACCCTTCTTGATCGGGCCACGGGGCTGCTCACGCGTGGCGCGCTCGGGCGCGGTGTGCGGCTGGGCCTTCGGCTGGGCAGGCTGGGCGGCCGGGGCCGACTTGGTGGAGGCCGACGGCTGGTCCTGCGAACCGGAGGGCGCGGAGGGGGCGGACGGCGCGGACGGCGCGGACGGCGCGGACGGGCTGCCGCCGGAGGTCAGACCCTTGCCGCAGACCGGCCAGGCGCCCTTGCCCTGGCTGCCGAGGACCTTCTCGGCTATCTGGATCTGCTGGCTCTTGCTGGCCTTGTCCGCGGTGGGCGCGTAGGCGGTGCCGCCGTACGCGGCCCAGGTGGAGCTCGAGAACTGCAGGCCGCCGTAGTAGCCGTTGCCGGTGTTGATCGACCAGTTGCCACCGGCCTCGCACTGCGCGACCTGGTCCCACTGGACGCCGCTGGCCGCGGAGGCGGAGGTCGCCCCGATGAGGGGCGCCGCCACGGCGGCACCGGCGAGACCGGTGAGCGCGGCGATACGGGTGGCCTTGGAGGGACGGCGGTGCTTCCCGTTGGACTTCAGCATCGTTGGTTCGTTTCCTCACCGACGCCTACGAGGTGAGCTGTCGGGTTCGGACGTGAGTTGCCCGGCCGGTCGCGATGATCGCTCCCGGCTTCACCCCTAGCCGACGAGCCCGTGTCCACAGGCCACTCGGCACCTACCTTGGGTCCCCCGCTCCTGCCTTCGGCGCTGACGCGTCGGTTTCCCCCCGACCGCCGGCAGGATTCGGCGTGACGATCGACGGTGCCCGCGGTGGCGAGCGGAAAGACGTTAAACACACCTCCCCAGAACGTTCAAACACCCCAATGGCAGCGAATGGGGCTGTAATTGATCTCACCCGGCCCACATCGGCGCAGGTAGGGCCGGGTGAGGAGAGATCGGACACGAGGTGCGCCCCGGAAATTGTGACGAGATGTATGTCTCACCGGAACCAGATCGGGCAATTCCCCCCGAATCACTGCTCCCTGATGGTGAGGTCAAGTCGCTGACCAGGGATGATCAGGTCGGGGTCGATTCCGATGAGGTCCTCGTTGCTCTCGTAGAGCCCTTCCCAACCTCGGGACACATTCCGGTCCTCGGCGATCCCTGACAGATTGTCACCGGGGCGAACAGTGTAATCGTCGCCCGTGGGGCCCTGGTCGCGGTCCACGGCGTCACGCGAGGCATGGCGCCCGGAGGGCTGCCCGTCCGCCGAATCGCCGTCCTCGGCCCGCCCCCCGGCGTCCGGGGAGCCGCGGTGGCGGCCGGAGGGCGAGGGGTCGGCGGAGGGATCCGCCGAGGACCCCTTCGAGCCGTCCGACGCCGAGTCGGCCGGGTCGTCCGAGCCGTCCGAGGTCGGGTCATCCGAGGCCGAGCCGTCCGACGTCGGGGTGTCCGATGCCGAGCCGTCCAGTCCGTCGGGGGACTCGGAGGTGTGGGGGGCCGCCGGCTTCTCGGCCGATCCGGACGAATCCGGCTTACCGGCGCCGTCGGACGTCCCCGAACGGTCCGACTCCGGGGAGGAGGAGCCGTCCCGCTCCCGGCCCCCCGTCTCGCCCCGGCCCGCCCCCGGGTCCCGGGTGGCCGTGCCACCGGGGTCCACATCGGGGGCGCCGGAGCCGTCGGTGAGCCCCGCACCCAGCGCACAGCTCGGCCAGGCGTCGGGGCCGCGGTCGCCGAGGATCGACTGGGCGACGGATATCTGCTGGGAGCGGCTGGCCAGGTCGGGGCGCGGGGCGTACTCCGTGCCGCCGTAGTCCTTCCACATGTCGAGGGTGAGCTGCAGTCCGCCGTAGAAGCCGTTGCCCTCGTCGGCGCTCCACATACCGCCGCTCTCGCACTCGGCGACCTGATCCCAGGTGGCGGTCTGGGCGGCCTGTGCGCCGGACGCCCCGAAGAGGGGCAGGGCGATGCTCGCTCCCGTGACCCCCGCCGCGACGATGATGGCCGGAGCCTGACGGGGGCGACGGTGTCGACCATTACCGGAACGCATGCGATTGCCCTCTCTATGGCGAACTCGGTTGCCGGTGAACATAGCGAGGGCACTCGATCATCACAAGCCGATGTATCCCAGGTCACGCCACGGTCACACGACTGATCATTCGTCACCAATGTCCGTAGTACGGGGCTTGGCAGCCTCAGCGGTCCGCGGAATCCCAGGTCACCGGGAGCGTGCGCAGCCCGCGCATGATGAGCCCGCCGCGCCACCGCAGATCCTCCGGTTCCGCCGCGAGCCGCAGTCCGGGCAGGCGCCGCAGCAGGGTGGCGATCGCGGTCTGCGCCTCCAGCCGGGCGAGCGGGGCGCCGAGGCAGTAGTGGATGCCGTGGCCGTAGCCGAGGTGCTGGTTGTCGCGGCGGGTGAGGTCGAGGACGTCGGGCTCAGCGAACCGCTCGGGGTCCCGGTCGGCCGCGGCGAGCACCACCAGCACCGGCTCCCCTTCGGCGATGCGCTGCCCCGCGAGGGTGAGCGGCTCGGTGGCGAACCGCCAGGTGGCGATCTCCACGGGCCCGTCGTAGCGCAGCAGCTCCTCGACCCCGGCGGCCAGCAGCCGCTCGTCCCCTTCTTCCAGGGCCCGCTGCATGACGGCGCGCTGCTCCGGATGGCGCAGAAGTGCGTAGACGCCGTTGCCGATGAGGTTGACTGTGGTCTCGAAGCCGGCGAACAAGAGGATGAAGGCCATGGCCGCGGCCTCGTTCTCGGTGAGGTGCTCACCGTGGTCGCTGGCCCGGATCAGCCCCGAGATCAGGTCCTCCCCGTCCTCTTCTTCCCTCCGCTCCACGAGCTCCAGGCGCTTGCGGTGGATCAGCTCGCCGAGATACGCGCGGATCCTCTTCACGGCGCGGGCCACGCCGCCGCGCGGGCCTCCGCCGTGCCGGATCATCGCGCCGGCCCAGTCCCGGAAGTCGTCCTGGTCCTCGCGCGGCACCCCGAGCAGATCGCAGATCGCATAAATAGGGAGAGGAAAGGCGAACTCATGGATCAGGTCCGCCTCTCCCCTTTCCTCGAAGGCGTCGATGAGCTGATCGGTGAGGGTCTGTACCCGAGGGGCGAACGCGGCCACCCGGCGCGGGGTGAACGCCTTGGAGACCAGCCGTCGCAGCCGGGTGTGATCGGGAGGGTCGATATTGAGCAGATGCGTCATCAGGTCGGCACGTTGTTCGCCGGGAATGCCCACCTTGCCCTTTGCGTGAGCCGCCGCGCTGTGCCGCTGGGGGTTCTTGGAGAGCCGGGGATCGGCCAGCGCCTTCCTGGCATCCGCGTAACGGGTCACCAGCCAGGCGTCGACACCGCTGGGCAGCGTGGTCCGGTGCACCGGGGCGTGCTCGCGCAGCCAGGCGTACGCAGGGTAGGGATCGGTGGCGAACTCCCAGGTGAAGAGGGTGGGAGCGGAGCTGTCACGAGGCTGTTCCGACACGCCCCGACGATACCCGCGACCAGTCGCCCCCTCCGGCCTGTCGGAAGTAACGGGCAACAGAGAAATAAGTGAATAAGCAGAACAAAGAGAATAAGAGAGCAATGACCGGGATGAATGTCCAGCGGAATTCCTCATTCATCTCCACACACCCTTCACCACCCATGCACAGCGCGGGTCGAATGCCCGGATATCTGATGGCTGCGACCGCCGTTCGGTGGTTGCCCGCGCCGCCCCGATACGAACCCCCGGGGCATGCCCTGACGTCGGTCAACGCGGTGAACTGGCGGTGTGGCTGAAACGACGTCAGGTGAACGAATGGGACTGGGGCACATGCACGGGGCCCAGTGATACCGGTGATACGATCACCGCGCTTGCCAGGCGAGCCAAGGGCGCGTAAGACACACGGCGATCCGGCACATCAGCCGAGAGGGTCCCCACTCTGAGGAGCATTATGCCGCCAGTTGGGCATATGGAGCCGTTCCGGCGCACCGACGCCTGTGCGCTGCCGTCGGCAAGACGAGTGCGATGTCCCCGGAACCCGCGGGCGCCGTACGGGCGCTGACTTACCGCTGCTCAGGCACCTTTCAGACGCATAACGCACCACACCTCCCTAAAGTCCCTGGCGGTCTAGTCGTTCAAAGAGAGTCTTAATGACGCAATATCTACAGGATCCAGCGTTCTGGGCCCTGATCGCTGGCACGCCTCTCGCCGCAACCGCCATTGTTCGCGGGCGAAAGGCGCGGGCGAATCTGCGCCAGGAGAAGGCGGAGCTCGAGAAACGCGCGGCCGACCTCGACAACAATTACGCCGAGGCGGTCCAGGAGGCTCACAACCGCGCCGAGGAGGCCACCAAGAGCGCGCTGAAGTCCGCTATGCGTACGCTTCAGGGCCTCGCCAACGAGCAGCAGTTGGCCATCTCCAAGACACAGGACAAATACGGCGAGCATCAGCTTCTCCAGGACCTTCTGGAGATCGACCACATGAACTCGCAGTTCGGTCGGCGTGCGCAGTCCATCGCGGTGCTGTGTGACGGCTGGCTGGGTCGGCAGCGCGCCGTCGCGTCGGTGTACGACGTGGTCCGCAGCGCCAAGGGCCGCATCCGGCACTACACCCGGGTGGAAATCCGCTCACAGAGCAACTTCGCCCTGGTCAGCCGGGCCGTGGAACCGGTCGCGCTGGCGCTGGCCGAGCTTTTGGACAACGCGACCAGTTACTCCGCGCCCGACTCGCCGATCGACATCACCATCCGCACCGTCCCCAAGGGCGTCTGCGTCATCATCGACGACGCCGGTGTCGGTATGAACGAGGAGGAGAAGAACCGGGCGGACAAGCTGCTCTCGGCCACGCACGCCACCGGTGTAACGGGACTGGGCAATCCGCCGCAGTTCGGTTTCGCGGTGATCGGTGTGCTCGCCGCGCGCTACGGCTTCACGGTGTCCGTCGATTCGGCCTCTCCCTACGGTGGTGTACGCGCGGTCGTGCTTCTCCCCGAGGACCTTCTGACCAATATGCCCGAGCCGGAAGAGCAGCCGACGACCCACGTTCCCGCCGAGGCCGAGCAGCCGCAGCCGCAGCCGAGCGGTTCCGCCATGACCGGTGCCACCGTCAGCGGTTCGACCGTGAGCGGTGCCACTGCCGGGGGCCTGCCCAAACGTCGCCGTAAGGGCTCGATTTCCATCGTCCCCAGAGCGGACTCCACCAGTGCCCCGGCCCGGACGAGCGAGGAATCCGCATCGATCATGGGCGCGTTCCAGCGCGGCACGCAGTCCGGACGCTCAGCAAACCCGAACAGGGAAGGGCATGATCCTCAGTGAACAACGACCTGTCATGGATGCTTGAGAGCGCCCTGGAAGTACCAGGGGCTCGTCATGCGATCCTGGTCTCCGCCGACGGTCTGCTGATGGCCCGTTCTCAAGAGGTCAAAAAGGACGAGGCCGACACCGTCGCCGCGGCGATGAGCGGCATCCAGTCGCTGAGCCGCACCATGGCCGGCTTCTGCGGTGGCTCCCATATGACATGGCGCCAGACCCTGGTCGAGTTCGACGGTGGCTGGGTCTTCCTCATCTCCGCGGGTGAGGGCGCGTATCTGGCGGTCTCCTCCGCCCCGGACGTCGACATGGCCGACATCACCTTCCGGATGCAGCAGCTTGTCGGGCAGCTCGGCAAGGCGCTGTCCACACCACCTCGCGAAAACACCGGAATTCAGGCATGACGGCACCAGGCGAGCAGGAGCCCCAGTCCGCTCAATTAGTGCGACCGTACGTCATCACGAACGGTCGCGGACTTCCGGAGAATGACCAGTTCAACCTGATCACGCTGGTCACCGCGTCCGAACAGAGACCCCCCAGTCAGCTCGACCCGGAGAAGCGCAGCCTCTTGGAGCTGTGCGCGGGTGGTTATCTCTCGGTTGCCGAGATAGCGGGGCATATGGGGCTGCCGATCGGCATTGTGAAGGTCTTGCTGTCCGATCTCTCATCGGACGGATACCTCATCACCCGTGCCCCCGCGCCTCCCGCGCAGCTTGTCGACGTTTCGCTCCTTCAGGAGGTGCTGGATGGGCTCCAGGCCCGTTTCGGATGACGATGTCTATCTGAACGAAGCGGTGCAGATCGCGGCCAAGATCCTCGTCGTGGGGCATTTCGCGGTCGGAAAGACGACGTTCATCGGCACCATGTCCGAGATTCCTCCGCTGCGCACCGAGGAGCGGATGACTCAGGCCGGAGCGCATGTCGATGACCTCATGGGCACCCGAGGCAAGACCACGACCACCGTGGCCATGGACTTCGGCCGGCTCACGCTGAGCGAGAGACTTGTCCTTTATCTCTTCGGCACGCCCGGACAGGAGCGCTTCGTCCAGGTGTGGGAGGACATGACCCGAGGCGCTCTCGGGGCACTGATCCTCGTCGATCCCGAACGCATCAAGGAATCCTTCCCGGTGATCGACCTGGTGGAGCACTACGGACTTCCCTATGCGATTTCCGTCAATCACTTCGACGGCACGCCGGCCCGCCCCGACGCAGAATTGCGCGAGGCGCTCGATCTGCTGCCCGAGACCCCCATCGTCACCTGTGACGCACGTGACGAGAAGTCATCGGCCAATGCCCTGATGGCGCTTGTCCGTTACCTACAGGAACGTACCCGCTAGGAGCACCTGATGAACATGCAATCGGATTTTTCGGCGGTGCCACCACCCGGCTGCCCCGCCCATGGCAGTGGCAAGCGGGTGCCGCTGTACGGGCCGGAGTTCACCGCCGATCCGGGTGCCTATTACACGTATATGCGCTCGTTCGGCGCGACCGCTCCGGTCGAGCTCTCCCCGGGTGTCGAGGCCACGCTGGTCACGGACTACTCGGCAGCCCTTCAGTTGCTGCAGAACCCGGACACCTTCCGGAAGGACTCGCGCCGCTGGCGCGACTACAACGAGGGCAAGGTCACCCGGGACAATCCGGTCGCCCCGCTGCTGGAATACCGGCCGAACTGCATGTTCACCGACGGCGCGGAGCATATGCGGCTGCGTCAGGCGGTGACCGACAGCCTGGCCCGGGTGGATACGCATCGACTGAGCCGCCATGTCGAGCGCGTCGCGGACTATCTGATGGACCAGTTCACCTCCCGCGGCTCGGCCGATCTGCTCAATGACTATGCCAAGCTGCTGCCGCTGTTTGTTTTCAATGAGCTCTTCGGATGCCCGGCGGAAATCGGCGACCGGGTCATCTTCGGTATCTCCGGGATGTTCGACGGCATCAACGCGGAGAAGGCGAACGAGGTCCTCGTCCAAAGCCTCAGCGAACTTGTCGCCCTGAAGCGCAGGCAGCCCGGGGAAGATGTCACCTCCTGGCTTATGCAGCACCATGCCCAGCTCACCGACGAGGAAATGGCTCATCAGCTCGTCCTGCTGCTGGGGTCCGGTGCCGAGCCCCAGCGGAATCTCATCGCCAACGCGCTGCTGCTCCTGCTCTCCGACGAGCGGTACGCGGGAGCCGGGCTGCTGGTCGAGGACGCCCTCGACGATGTGCTGTGGAACAGCCCGCCGATGTCCAACTACGCCCCCCATTACCCGGTTTCCGACGTGGACTTCGCCGGAACCCGGCTGCGGGCGGGCGATCTGGTACTGGTCTCCATCGCGGCGGCGAACACCGACCCCGCGCTGTCCGCCTCCCGGCAGCAGCTCAGCAAGCGGGCGCACCTCGCCTGGAGCGCGGGTCCGCACGCCTGCCCGGCCAAGGACACCGCTCAGCTCATCGGTGTGGTGGCCATCGAAAAACTGCTCAACCAGTTGCCCGATATTGAACTCGCGGTGCCCGAGTCGAGCCTGACTTGGCGCCCCGGTCCGTTCAACCGTGGGCTGACCGCACTGCCTGCCCGATTCACTCCGATACGTACGGACAAACAGCCCGTTGCACAGCAACAGATACCGACGGGCGACCATCGCGGGCACGCCCAGAATAGGCAGGAGAAGGGCGGCTTGTGGAGTTCGTTCCTCTCATGGTGGAGAGCGTGATCCACACCACATCCGGAACCCATTTCATACCGCATGAATGTTCAACTGAACGGGTAGGCACTATCGCGCAAATTTTGTTGGCCCTTTCCTAAGAGGAGCTGTCGTGAGGTCTCCCGCCGCCGACGACACCACTGTCGGTCGACGATCCGCGGTTTCACTCATATCCCGACTGCACCACCCCCGCGGCCAATCGAACACCTACCCTAATTTCGCGGAAGCACACGCGATGGGAGCCGAGATACCCGCCCCACGGGGCGGGTATCTTCTCGTGGGGCATGACCGCCCGATTACCCCGCCGCACAAACCCAAACAGCCGTTCCTCTCGATTCAGCGGGAGGTTCGATGAACGGTTTCCATTCGGGTGAGGCGCTGCTCGGCGACCTCGCCACCAGCCAGCTCACCCGGCTGTGCCAGGTGGCGGGGCTCAGCGAGGCCGATACGGCCGCCTACACCGGGGTACTGATCGAGAGTCTGGGCGCCTCGGCCGGACGGCCGTTGGCGCTGCCACCCCCGTCTCGGACGTTTCTGTCCGACGACCACAGCCCCGTGGAGTTCTCCCTGGCCTTTCTGCCGGGCCAGGCTCCGGACCTGCGGGTCCTGGTGGAACCGGGCTGCTCCCGGGGCGACGACCTCGCGGAGAACGGCCGGGCCGGTCTGCAGGCGATCCACGCCATGGCGGACCGCTGGGGGTTCTCGACCGACCAGCTCGACCGGCTCGAGGACCTGTTCTTCCCCCACTCCCCCGAGGGCCCGCTGGCCCTGTGGTGCGCCCTGGAACTCCGCCCCGGCGGCGTCCCCGGGATCAAGGTCTATCTCAACCCCTCGGCGAACGGCGCCGACCGGGCCGCCGAGACGGTACGCGAGGCGCTGGCCAGGCTGGGCCATCGGCAGGCGTTCGACTCGCTGCCCCGGTCGGACGGCTTCCCGTTCTTCGCCCTGGACCTCGGCGACTGGGACGCCCCGCGGGTGAAGGTCTACCTCAAGCACCCCGGCCTGTCCCCCACCGAGGCGGGCTCCCTCCCCCGGATGTCGCCCGCACCGGGCCCGGAGCGGCTGGAGGAGTTCTTCCGTACCGCGGGGGACCTCCCCGCCGACGACCTCACCGCCGATGAGGACGCCGTCCGGCTCACCGGGCGCCCCGCCCTCACCTGCCACTCCTTCACGGAGACGGCGACCGGGCTGCCCAGCGGATACACCCTCCACGTGCCCGTCCGCGACTACGTCCGGCACGACGGCGAGGCGCGGGAGAGGGCGGTCGCCGTGCTGCGCAGCCATGACATGGACAGTGCAGCACTCGACCGGGCGCTGGCCGCCGTGAGCCCGCGCCCCCTCGGCGACGGGGTCGGCCTGATCGCCTACCTGGCGCTGGTCCATGAGCGCGGCCGGCCGCAGCGGGTGACCGTCTACGTCTCCTCCGAGGCGTACCGGACCCGGCCGCCGCGGGAGACGGTCCCCACCCGCGACCGGGTGCGGGCAGGGCTGTGACATCCGCCGAGACACGGAACAACGAAAAGACAGGAGCAGCGGTCAGCGTGGAGCCGTACAGGATCAAGGTCGTCGAACCGATCCCCTTCACCACCCGGCAGCAGCGCGAAGAGGCGCTGCAGCGGGTGAACTACAACCTCTTCGATCTGCGCGCCGAAGAGGTGACCATCGATCTGCTCACCGACTCGGGCACCGGAGCGCTCTCCGCCGCCCAGCTCGCCGCGGGGATGGCCGGCGACGAGTCCTACTCGGGCTCCCGCTCGTTCTACCGGTTCCACGAGACGGTCACCGAGCTCACCGGTTACGCGCATATCCTCCCCGCCCACCAGGGGCGCGCCGCCGAGCGGGTGCTGTTCACCACCCTGCTGGAGCGCGGCAACCTCGTGCTGTCGAACACCCACTTCGACACCACCCGGGCCAATGTCGAGCTGAACGAGGCCGAGGCGCGCGACCTGCCGTGTCCCGAGGCCAAGAACCTCGACAGCACCGAGCCGTTCAAGGGCAACATCGACCTGGAGGCGCTCGCCCAGACGCTGTCCGGGCCCGACGGCTCCCGGGTCGCCATGGTGGTCATGACCATCACCAACAACGGCGGCGGCGGCCAGCCCGTCTCCATGGACAACCTCAAGCGGACGGCGGCCCTGTGCCGTCAGCACGGCGTCCCGCTCTTCCTGGACGCCGCCCGGTTCGCCGAGAACGCCTGGCTGGTCACCCGCCATGAGGAGGGCTACCGCGACCGCACCCCCCGGCAGGTCGCGGAGGAGGCGTTCCGGCTGGCGGACGGCTGCATGATGAGCGCCAAGAAGGACGGCATCGTCCACATCGGCGGCTTCATCGGCACCAACGACCCGGAGCTCGCCCAGAAGTGCGAGCTGCTCCTCATCGCCACCGAGGGGTTCGCGACCTACGGCGGTCTGGCCGGACGCGACCTCGACATGATGGCGCAGGGGCTGAAAGAGGTGACCGAGCCGAGCTATCTCGCCGAGCGCGCCGAGATCGCCTCCCACCTCGCCCACCGGGTCCGCGACGCGGGCGTGGACATCGTCGAGCCGCCGGGCATGCACGCGCTCTACCTCAACGCCGGGCGGCTGCTGCCGCACCTCCCGCCGCACCAGTACCCCGGCCACGCCCTGGCCTGCCAGCTCTACCTGGAGGGCGGCATCCGCTCGGCCGAGCTGGGCTCGCTCTACCTCGGTGAGGAGGACGAGCACGGGAACCCGATCAAGAGCGCGCCGTACGAGCTGGTCAGGCTCGCCCTGCCGCGCCGGGTCTACACCCGCAGCCACTACGACCACGTGGGCGAGACGCTCGCGAAGATCGCCAAGAACGCGGACCAGGTGTACGGCTTCCGGATCACCGACCAGTCGCCGATCCTGCGCCACTTCCGCGCCACGCTGGTGCCGGTGCCCATCACGGGCTGACCGCGCCGCACGATCAGGGGCACGGACAAGGGCCCGGCACCGGACACCACCGGTGCCGGGCCCCCGTCATGCGCCCGTATCGCGCGCCCGCGTCATGCGCCTACGGCGCGATGGGCGGCCCGTACCCCGGTGCCCCGTGGCCGGGCTCGCGCCTCAGCCGTTGCCGAACGAGCCGCTGCCGCCCTCGGTCCAGGTCGGCCGGCCCTCGGCGCCGCCCTTGCCGGAGTCCCGCGTCCCCGAGCCGCCCAGCTCGGACGGGAACCGGCGGCCACGGTCCCGTGCCAGCTCATCGGGCTCGCGGTGCTGGGTGACATAGCCGACGCCGGCGTCGTCGTCCTGATGCCCCGGGCCATGGCCCGCCGCCCGCGCCTCGTGGTCGGCCTCCTGGGCCTTCTGCCAGGCGCCGGCGCGGGGCTGCGGCTGCTGGGGCGGGACCGGTTCACGGGCCCGTAGCCGTATCCCCCACCACACGGCCCCGAAGCACAGGATGACGACCACCAGACCGACGATGAACGGCCCGGTCCCGATCAACAGGTCCCGGGGCACGGCGAGATCCTCGGTGTACGTATCCATGGCGGCCGGGTACCCGGACCCGCCCGGATATCACTCCGGCCCCACGGGCGTCACACCCCGCCCGCGTCACCGCGCCGCGTCACCCGCCCCGCACCCGCGCCCCGGATCACCGACGCCGCGTCACCGCGCCCCGGATCACCGCGCCGCGTCACCGCCCCGCGGAGCCCTCCGCCGCCCGTATCGCGTCGCGGTAGGCACGGGCCGCCGCGCGCAGCGCCGCCTCCGGGTCCACGCCGTCCGCCTCGGCGCGCACCGCGAGCGCCAGCAGCTCATAGCCGACGCCCGCCCCGTCCGGCAGGGCCACGTCGAGGGCGGCCATACGGGCGCGGAAGGCCAGCTTGGCGGTCAGCGCGAGCGCGGGCTGACCGAGTGGCACCCCTTCGGTGACCGAATCGCGTTGCTTCTCGGCCGCCTTGGTCCGCAGCCAGTGCCGCCTGACATCCTCGGCGGTCTCGGCGGCCTCGTCGCCGAAGACATGCGGATGGCGGTGGATCAGCTTGTCCACGATGCCGCCCGCCACATCGTCGATCGAGAACGGGTCCTCGGGGTCGTCCTGGGCGATCCGGGCGTGGAAGACGACCTGCAGCAGCACGTCGCCGAGCTCCTCCAGCAGCGCCTCGCGGTCGCCCTCCTCGATGGCCTCGACGAGTTCGTACGCCTCCTCGATGCCGTACTTCACCAGCTCCTC
This sequence comes from Streptomyces violaceusniger Tu 4113, assembly GCF_000147815.2. NCBI lineage: Bacteria > Bacillati > Actinomycetota > Actinomycetes > Kitasatosporales > Streptomycetaceae > Streptomyces > Streptomyces violaceusniger. The sequence goes on from NC_015957.1 coordinate 9,819,649, forward strand.
GTTGGTCCGGGTGCCGCTCCACGGGCACTCGGCGCGGATCCGGTCCATGACCTGCACCAGATCGAGCAGCCGCGCGCCCGGCAGATCGTAGGAACCGGGCAGCAGCTCCAGGTCCGGCATCGCCTCACGGCCGGATCCGGCCAGCCGCGCCAGCCCGTCGGTCAGCTCGGACTCGCCCTCGGCGGAGGTGAGCACGACGGCCGTGCGGCCGCCCCCCGCCACGCAGTAGTCGACCAGCTCGCGCGCGGCCGGTGAGCCCGGCTCCACCTCGACGCCCGCCTCCCGCAGATACGGGAGCTGCGGATGGTCGGGATCGCCGGAGAGCACCCGGTCCGCGCCGTGCAGCGCCTGCCAGGCCGGCCAGGACAGCAGCCCCGGCGCCACCCGGTGGGTGGTGGTGAGGAGGACGATACGGCCGGTGGGGGCGGCATCGGCGGGGACGGGCGAGTCGGCTGCGGTCACCCTTGCAACGTAACTTACGCCTGCTCCGGGGTGCCGCCGGAGGTGCGCAGCCATGCCTCCCTGGCGAGGACTGCGGTGCCCTGGGTGTTGTCCCACTTCCCGTAGCGGGGGTTCACCTTGATGTCGAGCGCCTTGGAGGTCCGGGCGAACACCTGGTTGACCTTGGAGGTGCCCAGCTTGCGCAGCAGGGCGTTGCGCGTGAGGTCCATCCGGACGGCCTCGTCGATCCCGCCGGGCGCGATGCCCTGCTGCAGATACAGGGCCCGCAGGGCGGTGGCCCCGCCGCTCTGCCCCTCGGCGGCGGAGCGGGCGCGCTGGATCTCGCGGCGGGTGAGGCTGATCCCGTTGTCCTTACCGGCCCGCTCGATCACCCGGAACTGGATCATCCGGATCAGCGTGTCCTGGTTCAGCCGGCCGCTGCCCGCGACCATCTGAGCCGCCCTCGGATCATGACGCTGCGCCTCCTGGACGGCCTTGACCTGCCCCTGGAGCTCGGACACGGTGATCCGGCCGCCGTCCATGACCGCCGCGGCGCCGGGCCGCGGGGCCTCGCCGCACGCGGTGAGCAGCGGGGCGGAGAGGAGGAGCGCGGACGCGGCGGAGACGGAGAGCGCAGTATGGCGGCGGATCATTGAGCCTCCCGGCAGAGATCGTGCGGCGCGACAAACGATCTGGCGTTGATCGATGGTATGGAGTCGGCGCGGCCTAGGCCACTGCTTGGACAACGATTCACCGCGGTCTTGGTCAGCCTCCGGCCGTCATCGGCCGGCGCGGGCCCAGGGCCCTGTCGTTTGGATCAGGCCGGGCTCGCGGGGTCTGGCACGCGCATCTGCGGCGTTGCCGTCACTCGCCGACGCTCGCGTCGACTCCCTCCTCCGCCTTGCAACCGCACGCTCCCCCAGCTACCGCTGGGTGGTACCCCCTGACCCCGCTCCCTGATCCGGCCTGATCCAAACGACAGACCCTAGCGGCCGCCGGAGCGCGCGGGCAGTTCGGCCGTGGGGCAGCCGCCCAACACCCGCTTCATCGCGCCCTTCTCGGCCTCGGTCACCCACAGCCCGTACGCCTTCTTCACGGCCACCTGATGCGCCACATAGGCACAGCGGTACGCCTTGTTGGGCGGCAGCCAGGTCGCCGCGTCGCCGTCTCCCTTACGGCGGTTGGCGGACGCGTCCACGGCGATCAGATTGAGCGGATCGTTGGCGAACGCCAGGCGCTTGTCCCGGTCCCACTTCTGGGCGCCCTTCTGCCAGGCGTCCGACAGCGCGACCACATGGTCGATGTCCACCTTGCTGCGGCCCCGGACGAACCGCACATCGCGGCCGGTGTACGGATCGTCGGTGAGCGTGCCCGAGGCGACCAGGCAGTGGCCGTCGCGGAACCTCACGTCCTTCAGGTCCCGCTTGAGGATGTCGTCGCGGGTCCCGCAGCCGTTGTCGTCGGTGTCCACCCACGAGCTGCCGAACTCGCTCCGCTCATAACCCGTCTTCGGCGCACGCCCTTTGACTGTGAGCGAGGACACAGCCGCGAGGGCCGATCCGGACGCCGCGGGCCCGCTCGAAACGCCCCCGCCCTTGCCGCCACCCTTGCCGCCACCCTGGTCACCGTCCTGGTCACCGGCCTTGCAGCCGCCGACCGCCAACAGCGCGGCCAGCACCGCCACAGAACTCCGCATCGGTATGCGAAACCGTCCCTGCAACCTTCCCGCCCCCTTCGCGTATCTTTTCGCACAGACCGCCCACACGATAAGGACCCTGGATGGACACGGCCGCAACCGCTCCGCCCGGCACCGGCGCCGAGAGCGCCACCGCCGTCACCACGGGGCGTACCCGGCTCGTGGTGAGAGCGGGTTTACTGCGGCATCCGCGGGCCGATCCGTACTGGCTGGCCCTCGCCCTCTTCGCCGCCTTCACGGCGCTGTCGGTCTGCCGCTTCCGCCGCATGGCCACCATGTCCTGGGACCTGGGCATCTTCGAGCAGGCGATACGGGCATACGCGCACTTCCAGGCCCCCATAGCCGATCTCAAGGGCCCCGGCGCCAATATCCTCGGCGACCACTTCAGCCCCATCACGGCGCTGCTCGGCCCCGTCTACCGGCTCTTCCCCGGCCCCGTCACGCTGCTGGTCGCGCAGGCGGCGCTGTTCGCCGTCTCCGCCGTCCCCGTCACCCGGGTCGCCGCCCGGCTGCTGGGGCGCGGCCGGGGGCTCGCGATCGGCATCGCCTACGGGGTCTCCTGGGGCGTCCAGCGCGCCGTGGACTTCGACTTCCACGAGATATGTTTCGCCGTTCCGCTCATCGCCTTCTCCCTGGAGGCGGTGATCCGCAAGCGCTGGTATCCGGCGATGCTGTGGGCCGCCCCGCTGGTCTTCGTCAAGGAGGACATGGGCGCCACCGTGGCCGCGATCGGCGCGGTCGTGTGGATCCGCGCCCGGCGCGACCCCGAGCGCGGCCCCCGCGCCGTCCCGCTCGCCGTCGCGCTGATGGGCTTCGGCGTCATCGTCTCGGCGCTCGCGCTCGGCGTCGTCATCCCCGGCTTCAACGGCGGGGGCTCGTACGACTACTGGGACAAGGTCGGCAACGGCGGTGAGCAGACCGGCACGATCCCCTTCGGCACCGCGCTGCGCACCCTGCTGTGGATCCTGCTGCCGACCACCGGTCTGCTGGCGCTGCGCTCCCCGCTGCTGCTGGCCGCCGTGCCCACCCTCGGCTGGCGCTTCCTCTCCCACGACGACCACTACTGGGGCACCGACTGGCACTACAGCGCGGTGCTGATGCCGGTCGTCCTGCTGGCCCTGGTGGACGCCCTGGACCGCACCCGCGCCACCCAGCGGCCCTGGCTGGCCTCGTACGCCCGCCAACTGCCCGCCGCGGTGTGCGGCGCGGCCCTGGCGCTGTCGTCCTCCATGCCGCTGTACGGCCTCACCCAGGGCGCCACCTACGACAAGCCGCCGGAGGCCGGCGCGGTGGAGCGGCTGCTGGACCGGATCCCGGACGGGGCGACGGTGGAGGCCAACGTCGGGCCCATAAGCCGGCTCACCAGCCGCTGCCGGGTGCTGTGGGTCGGCGCCACCGAGGACATACAGCCGGACTACATAGCCCTGCAGGAGCCGCCGGAGCGCACCGTGCGGCAGGTGGTCGACTACGCGGGGCAACTCCACCCGGACACGCGGTACACGCCCATCGGCTCGACCTCGGGCTACTTCGTCCTCAAGCGGGGCTGAGGTCCTGGGCCGGGACCGAGCGGGGGTCCGCGCCGGTTCGGCCCGCGGCTCAGCTCATGGGCTTGGCTCAGCTCATGGGCTTCGGCGCGATGAGGGCGAACGGCGCCCCCTGCGGATCCTTCACCAGGGACATCCGGCCCGCGACCATGTCGTACGGCGGGCGGAGGACCGTGCCGCCCTCCGCGGACACCTTGGCCGCGGAGCGGTCGGCGTCCTCGACGGCGAAGTAGACCAGCCAGTGCGGGGGCACCTCCGCCGGCATTCCCTCCCGCAGCGGCTGGAGACCGCCGACCGTGCGGCCGTCGACGGAGAGCGCGAAGTAGCCCTCGGCGCCCTCCATCGGGGTCGACTCCAGGCCCAGCGCCTCCGCGTAGAAGGCCGAAGCCACCTCCCGGTCGGTGGTGTTGAGCTCGTTCCAGATCAGCGTGCCCGGTTCGTTGACGAGACCGGCGCCGGAGAAGCCGAGCGGCTGCCAGACGCCGAAGACGGCCCCCAGCGGGTCGGCCGCCACCAGCATCCGTCCGAGGTCCATCACGTCCATGACCGGCAGCAGCACGGTGCCGCCGGCCCGGCTGATGGCCTCCGAGGTGGCCTGGGCGTCGGCGGAGCAGAAGTAGGTGGTCCACACCGCCGGCGGCGGGCCCTCCCCGGTCATCGACTGCGCGGACATGACCCCCGCGACGGGCTTGCCCTTCAGGGTGCACATCGCATAGCCCCCGGCCTCCGGAGGGCCGACCTCCGCCTCCCAGCCGAACAGCCCGGAGTAGAAGTCCAGGGCGGCCCGTTGGTCGGGGATCATCAGATCGATCCAGCAGGGCGTTCCGGGCTGATAAGACGTGACTTCGGGCATGGGGCCGCCTCCGTATCGCCACCTCCGGCCGGGCATGGCCGGATGGGATGGCCCCCTTCGGCTCATTCTCCTCCGGCCGGGGCGGCACGCCACTCGACGGGGACCGCTACCGCGCGCACCGGTCCGTGACCGGCCGTGCACACGGCTTTCCGGCCGTTCCCGGGTCTGCCGCGAAACCGCCGGGCGGCGGCCGACCCGAAGGCCGACCGCCGCCCGGCGGTGGTGAGCAGAGGGTGTGTCAGGCGCCGCCGACGGCGCTTCCGGACACCCACTGGCTCCAGTCCATGTTCCATCCGTTGAGGCCGTTGTCCGGCTGGACGGTCTTGTCCTTGGAGTTCTTCACGATGACGACGTCGCCGACCTGGGAGTTGTCGTAGAACCAGGCGCCGTCCGTGTTGGGGTCGCCCGCTCCCTTGGTGTCCGACAGGCCGACACAGCCGTGGCTGGTGTTGGCGCTGCCGAAGATGGACTTGGCGCCCCAGTAGTTGCCGTGGATGAAGGTGCCCGAGGTGGACAGCCGCATCGCGTGGGGCACGTCCTTGATGTCGTACTCGCCCTTGCCGTCGTCGTCCGTGAAGCCGACCGTCGCACCGTTCATCCGGGTCTCCTTGAACTTCTCGGAGATCACCATCTGACCGTTGTAGGTCGTGTTGTCGGGGCTGCCGGCCGAGATCTTGATGGTCTTCAGCAGCTTGCCGTCGCGGACGACCTTCATCTCCTTGGACTCGGCGTCCACCGTGGAGACCTGCGAGTGGCCGATCTTGAAGTTGACGGTCTTCTCCTGGACGCCCTTGACACCGGGCGCCGCCTCGACGCCGTCCAGGTGCAGCTTCAGGGTGACGGTCGAGTCGGCCTTCCAGTAGTCCTTCGGGCGCAGGTCGAGCCGGTTCCCGTCGAACCAGTGGCCGACCACCTGCTGGCCGCTGCTGGAGGTGACCTTGATGTGGGACTCGACGTCCTTCTTGTTGGTCACCGCCTTGTCGAACCGGATCGACACCGGCATGCCCACGCCGACCGTGGAGCCGTCCTCCGGCGTGAAGTTGCCGATGAAGCTGTTGGCGGGCGAGACGGTGGTGAAGGACGAGTTCTCGGTCGCCTTACGGCCCTTGGAGTCCTCGGCGGACGCGACGATCTTGTACTGGGTGGCCCGCTCAAGCTGCCCGCTCGGCTTCCAGGACGTCTTGTCGGGAGATATGGTCCCGGCCACGGTGTTGCCGGTCGCCGCGGACGTCATGGTGACGGAGTTGAGCTTGCCCCCGCTGACCGTGACCTTGGTGTCACTGTTGATGCCCGCGTTCGTCGCACCGGCCTTCGGCGTGATCTTGATGTGGGCGTCCGACGCGTCCTTGGCCGCTGCCTCGTCGACCTGCGACTGCGACTTGTTCCCGTCGTTCTTGGCGTCGTCGCCGCCGCCGTCCCCGCCGCCGCACGCGGCGAGAGTGAGTACGCCGCCGAGCACGGCGGCCGCGGCCACCAGCCCCTTACGGCGCTTGCCGTCCGTCATCACACGCTTCTCCATTTGACCTGGATCTTGACCTGGACCCCAGAAACCCCGGACCTGCCTGAAAAGAACGCCTGCACCTTTTGGCCGGTTCCACGCACAGTAAAACTGTGCGCAAGGCCACTTAGCAAAGACACCGGACAAGCCTAAGACCCGCCGGCACCCGGACCCGTACGGCTCAGCCGTCTTCGCCCCGTATTCGCCGCCCTGAGCCCCCTCGGTGCCGCCCTGAGCCGCCATGTGCGCCGTCCTGGGGGCCGCCGCCCGGCTCAGCCGTCCTGGTCACCCTCGTCGTCCCAGTCGTCCTCGTCCAGCTCGGCGAAGACCCCGGACCACTCGGCGGCGCCAGGATCGTAGTCGATGTGCTCGCTGCTCCAGGACGCCTGGGCCAGTTCGACCCCCGGCACCTCCTCCACCATCTCGAACGGATGGACCAGATACGCCAGCGCCTCGGCCTCGTCCGACTCCACCATGCGGCGCGCGTGTCCTCGCTCCTCCGCGGCCTCATCGCCGTCGATCCGCTCGTACGTCGCGCGCCGCAGCCCGTCCGGATCGGTGATCTCCACCACGAGCTCCACACGAAGCCGGACAAACCTGGATGTCTCGGTACTCGTCATGCGACGGAGGTTAGGGGTCCTACCCGTCTCGCTTCCGCACGACCCGCAGTTGTCACTACGATCGGCGCACGGGGTCAATTTGCCGCAGCCTCAAGGAGGATGCCGTTGTCCGCACGCCGACCGCTGCTGACGGCCGCCGCTGCCGGTTCACTGCTGTGCGCCCTGTGGTTCGTCCCGTCCGCCAACGCCACGGTGGAGGACCCCGGGTCGTCGTCGGCGCCCTCGCAGACCTCGCCCGGATCGCCCGGATCGGGGCCCAGGACCGAGGCCGTGCCCGACGGGGATCTGGCCGACACCGGCAGCGTGGACGTCACCCCGTACCTCTTCGGCGGCACGGCCTTTCTGGGCCTGGGCGTCGCGATGGTGACAGCCTCCGTGCGGCGGACCCGCCCGGAGGCGTACTGACACCGCGGACGCGGCGCGTTCGGCCCGGGCGGACCGCTCAATCCAGGCGGCCCGTCACCGACTCCACGGCCTCGATCAGCTTTCCGGATCGTACGAACGCGTCCGCCGCCGCCAAGTCGGGCGCCAGATAGCGGTCCCCGCCCGGCCCCTCGACGCCCGCCCGGCGCACCGCCGCCAGCACCGCCCGGCTCGCGGGCGCGGGCTCCAGCCCCTCGCGCAGCTCGACGCCGCGGGTGGCGGCGACCAGCTCGACGGCCAGGACGCGGGCCAGGTTGTCCACCGCCGTACGCAGCTTGCGCGCCGCCGACCAGCCCATCGAGACATGGTCCTCCTGCATCGCGGAGGACGGGATGGAGTCGACCGAGGCGGGCACCGCGAGCCGTTTCATCTCGCTGACCAGCGCCGCCTGGGTGTACTGGGCGATCATCAGCCCGGAGTCCACGCCCGGGTCGCCGGCCAGGAAGGGCGGCAGGCCGTGGGAGCGGTTCTTGTCCAGCAGCCGGTCGGTGCGGCGCTCGGCGATCGAGGCGAGGTCGGCCGCCGCGATGGCGAGGAAGTCCAGGACATACGCCACGGGGGCGCCGTGGAAGTTGCCGTTGGACTCCACCCGCCCGTCCGGCAGGACGACGGGGTTGTCCACAGCGGAGGCCAGCTCGCGGTCGGCGACCAGCCGGGCGTGCGCGAGGGTGTCCCGGCCGGCGCCCGCGACCTGCGGGGCGCAGCGGATCGAGTACGCGTCCTGGACGCGCGGCGCGTCGTCCTGGTGGTGCCCGGTGAGCCCCGAACCCTCCAGCACCCGCAGCATGTTGGCGGCGCTGGCGGCCTGCCCCGGGTGGGGGCGGATGGCGTGGAGCTCGGGCGCGAGGACGCGGTCGGTGCCGAGCAGCGCCTCCAGCGAGAGGGCGGCGGTCACATCGGCGACGGTGAACAGCCGGGCGAGATCGGCACAGGCCATGATCAGCATGCCGAGCATCCCGTCGGTGCCGTTGAGCAGCGCGAGCCCCTCCTTCTCGCGGAGCTCGACCGGCTCGATGCCGTGCTCGGCCAGCAGCTCGGCGGCCGGTCGCACCGCCCCGTCGGGGCCCTCGGCCTCGCCCTCGCCCATCAGGGTCAGCGCGCAGTGGGACAGCGGGGCGAGGTCCCCGGAGCAGCCCAGCGAGCCGTATTCGTGCACCACGGGGGTGATCCCGGCGTTGAGGATCGCGGCCATCGTGCCGACCACGACGGGCCGGACGCCGGTACGGCCGGACGCGAGCGTCTTCAGCCGCAGGAACATCAGCGCCCGCACCACCTCGCGCTCGACCGGCGCGCCCATGCCTGCGGCGTGCGAACGGACGATGTTGCGCTGCAACTGGGCGCGGAGCTCGGGGCTGATGTGGCGGACGGCGAGCGCGCCGAAGCCGGTGGAGACGCCGTAGACGGGCTCGGGCTTGGCGGCGAGATCGTCGATCACCTGCCGTGAGGCCGAGACGGCGTCGAGTGCCGCCTCGGAGACCTCGATGCGCGCGGCGCCGCGGGCCACGGCGATGACATCGTCGGCGGTCGTTCCGGACGTCCCCACGACCACAGAGTGCATATCCATATTCAGGAACCCTAGAGAGTGAATCGCCCCCTGTCACCCCGCTGAACCTTCCCCCACCCCGCCCCTCCCCGAACCGGGGCTCCGGCCCAGCCCACCGGGGCCCCACCCCGGACCCCGCTCCTCAATCGCCGGAGGGGCTGGAGATCGGGGCTCCGCCCGAGGCCCCGGGGGGAGGGAGTGTGGGGCGGGAGCCCCGCCAGGGCCCGGAGGCGCAGCCCTGCCGGGTCCGAGGGCGCAGCCCCCGCGCCCTGGGGACATAGCTCACAGGCCCCCGGGGCGCGGGGCGGAGCCCACCCGGGCTCGGGGCCGTAGCCCGCCGACCCGGGGCGCAGCCTCCCCCTCGGGATCCGAGGGCTGCGTCCCGCTGGGGCCCGGGGCGGAGCCCGATCTTCCAGCCCCTCCGGCGATTGAGGAGCGGGGCACAGGGCGGGGCCCCGGTTCGGGAAGGGGCGGGGTGGGGAACGAAACGCGTCTCGCCCCCACGCCGGGGTCCGGGGCGGAGCCCCATCGGGGCCCGGGGCGGAGCCCCGGGGCGGGGTGGGGGACGGGGTGGGGGACGGGGTGCGTCGTGCGCCCTAGCGGCGGCCCCGGAAGCGGCGTCGCTCCGGCGGGTGGGCAGCAGACGTGTCGGCCAGCCGAATCACCGAGTCCTCCGTACCCCCGTCCCGCCCCGCCACCACCGGCTTGGGCGAGCGCGCCGCCTTGGCCCGATACTGCGCCGCGTCCGCCAGACGGAAGAGGCGGCGGGCCGACGGCACCGGCCCAATCGGATCGCCCGTGGAGGCGATCCCGCAGGCGACCCCCTCGCCCATCTCCAGCTCGGCGGCCCGACGGCACAGCTCATCCGCCACCCGCACCACCTCGTCCGCCGACGGTCCGACCCCCAGCAGACAGAACTCATCGCCGCCCAGCCGGGCCACCAGCGCCCCGGGCAGCATCGCGCCGCAGAGCGAGAGCAATGAGCCAAATCGTTCCAGCAGGCGATCTCCGACCGCATGGCCAAGCGTGTCGTTGACCCGCTTGAGGCCGTTGAGATCGCAGACCACCAGGCTCACCACGGTGCCGTCCGTGTGGTACGCCTCCAGCGCCTCGTCCAGCCGTATGTCCACCGCGCGGCGGTTGCCGAGGCCGGTCAGCGGGTCGGTGAAGGCAAGGCGGCGGGCCTCCTCCAGGCGCTCGGTCTGGGCCAGCCCGGCGGCGGTCACCGAGGCCAGTACGGTCGCGAAGTCGGCGTCGTCGCGGTCGAAGACGGGACGTCCGGCCGCCCGGGCCACATACAGCTCACCCCACGCCCGCCCGTGCAGCACGATCGGGGCCACCACACAGCTCCCCCGGCCCCGCCGCCGCAGGGCGGCCACCCTCCCCCAGCTACCGCTGGCAGGCGGCGCCCCCTGACGGCCGGGCGGGGCCGCGCCGGGGCGTACGCCGTCGGCGGTCTCGACCCATGCGTGCGGCTCCCCGCCCGCGGCCCAGTGCTCATGCAGGAACTCGGCGATCTCCGGGAAGTCGTGCACCGGATACGACTCGTCCTCCGGCATCGGCTCCTCGCCCGGCATCAGCTCGCCCACGTTGACCAGCACCCGCAGCCGCCCCCGCGCACGCTCCCACACCGAGATCGCCGCGAAGCCGCCGTCGAGGGCGCGGCGGGCCGCCTCGGCCGCCGCGCCCACCGACTCCTGCGAGGTGTGCGCCGCCGCCATCTCCTGGGCGAGCCCCACGACGGCCCGCAATCGTCCATCGACCCCGACGGGCCGTCCGCCGATCTCCCCGTTGTCCGTCACGACGGCCTCGCATTCCTCACGGCCATGCATCGTTCGCTCTGCTCTCCAGCGTAAGAACGTCGGGAACAATCCGCTGCGGGCCGTTCACCCCGGGTATCCGAGCGAACGGTCACCCCCGGTGACCGCGCGCTCCCCGGGCCGGGGCCACTCCCCGGATCCGGTCAGCTTCCCCGGTCCGGGATCCCTACTCCCCCGGCCCTCCACTCCCCCGGCCCACTACCCCCCCGGCCCCCGACCAGTCCGGCGGACGGCCGACCCGCTCCTCACTCCCCCGGCCAGTTCGGCGACCGCTTCTCGTTGAACGCGGCGACCCCCTCCGCACGGTCCCCGGAGAAGGCCACCGTCCGCCATGCCGCGTCCTCGACCTCCAGACCGGCCCGCAGATCCAGCCCCTGCCCCAGCCGCAGCGCCTTCTTGGCGGCCCGCACGCCCACCGGGGAGTTGGCGGCGATGCCCCGGGCCAGTTCCAGCGCCTCGGCCCGGTCCTCGCCCTCCGCCGCCAACCGGTCCACCAGGCCCAGTCGATGGGCCTCCGCGGCGGCCACCCGGCGCGCGGAGAAGATCAGCTCGGCGGCGCGTGCGGCGCCCACCCGGCGCGGCAGCAACTGGGTGCCGCCGCCGCCCGGGATCACCCCGACCGACACCTCCGGCAGCCCCACCACGGCGGTGGGGTCGGCGACGATCACGTCACAGGACAGGGCCAGCTCGAAGCCGCCGCCCAGCGCATAGCCGTGCACCGCGGCGATGGCGGGCATCGGCAGCTCCAGCACCCCGGTGTAGGCGGCGCGGGAGACCGGCCGGTGCCGCAGCATCTCGGCGTCGGAGAGCGAGTTGCGCTCCTTGAGGTCCGCGCCCACACAGAAGGCCCGCTCATGGGTCGAGGTCAGCACGACGGCCCGGACGTCACGGTCCTCGGACAGTGCCGCACAGGCCGCCGTGATGCAGCGCGCCATCTCGGAGGAGACGGCGTTCATGGCCTTGGGCCGGTCCAGCACCAGCTCGGCCACGAAGCCGTCCTTACGGACCGCGACCCACTCCCCGTACCGCTGCTCACTCATCACACACTCTCCCGGTTAACGACCGTGAACCCAATGCGGCGATCATTTCAGCTCCCCGGGGTGTGCGGAACCTGTGAGCCACCCGGACCGGGCCTAGCGGGCCCGCCGCCACCGGTTCAGAAAGCCCAGCAGGATCGACTGTTTCTGCCCGTCCTCCCCCTGCTGCTCCAGGTCCGTCCCCTCCAGGGACTCGCCTCCGGACACGGACGCCCCCTCGGTGGCGAGCGGCAGCGAGAGCGGCGGGACGGGCGGCGGCGGGGGCGCCCCTTGCGGCATCCCCTGCGGCATCCCTTGGGGCATGCCTTGCGGCATGCCCGGCGCCTCGTGCCGCTGGTCCTGCCGGTCCCGCTCGCCGGGGCGGGCGGCGGGCGGGCCGGGGCGCCGACCCCCCGGCCTGGCGACGGGGGCGAACCGCACCGGCAGGGAGACCACCCCCCGTACGAAGACCCCGGACAGCCACTTCAGCTCCTCGGCATCCCCGGCCAGCGCGAGGTCCGGGATCCGGTCCAGCAGCTTCTCCAGCGCGACGGAGGCGATCAGCCGGGCCGAGCTCCGGCCGGGGCAGGCGTGGGGGCCCGCGCCGAACGCCAGATGGGCCCGGTTGCCCTGCTTGTGCGGGGACCTCAGCAGGGCGTCCCGGTTGGTCGCCGCGAAGCTGATCATCACGGCGTCGCCCGCGCGCAGCCGCTTCCCGGCGAGGTTGGTGTCATGGACGGGGAAGTAGAGCCCCATGTTGGCCAGCGGCGGGTCGGTCCAGAGCACCTCGTCCAGGGCGTCCTCGACGAGCATGCTGCCGCCCATCAGTTCGCCCGAGAACCGCTCGTCGGTGAGCAGCACCCGCAGCGAGTTGCCGATCAGGCCGGGCACCAGCCCGGTGATCATGCCGATCAGCAGCAGAAGCTGCTCGACCAGTTCCTCGTCGGTCAGCCGCGCCGGATGCGCGATCAGCCAGGACGTGATGTCGGCGCCCGGCTCGCGCCGCTTGAGGCCGATCAGCTCGCGCAGCGCCGCGCCCGCCGCCCGGTCCCCGCCCGCGGGATCCGAGCCGTCGATGAACGCCACCACGCCCCGCAGCAGCGGGTCCATGGCCTGCTGCGGGAAGCCGAAGAGCTGGCTGGTCACCAGCACCGGCACCAGTGCGCAGTACGTCCCGATCAGCTCGGTCCCGCCCGCCTCGCAGAACTGGTCGATCAGCGAGTCGGCGATGCGCTCGACATAGTTCCGCAGCGCGCCGGAGTCGATCCGGCCGGTGCAGTCCTCGATGGCGCCGCGCAGCCGCCGGTGCTCCTCGCCGTCCACGAAGTCGGCCTGCGGCCGGGGCCTGATGACCTGCGGGGCATAGCTGGTCCCGGGCAGCACGCCCTCGTTCCTGGCCCGCCAGTGGCGGGGGTCCTTGGAGAAGGTCTCGGGGCGACGCATGATCTCCAGCGCCGTGTCGTACCCCAGGCACAACATGGCCGGTACGCCTCTGTCCAGCTCCACCGGCGCGAGCTGGCCGTGGGTCTCGCGCAGGCGCCGGTAGACCGCGAAGGGATCTCTTCCGAACTCGGGCGCGTGGAGCGGCTCGGCACCGGCCCCCTCATGGGCGGGGCAGCCCGGCGGAGGTAAGGCGCCCGGACGCTGAGCACTCGAATCGTAAAGCGGGGTCACACGTGCTCCTGGACACCGCCGGGCCCACCCCGCGGGCGGACGCGCACGGTGCTTCTTCGACGACAGGACCTGGGATCCACCGAGTGGATCTTGCGGACGTAGGCTAGCCCAACAGGCCCGGATCCGCGCCCAGTTCAGCGATCCGGCCGAAGCCACCGAAGGGATCCGGACGAACGTCGCCCGCCGCGTCCCGCCCGGCGGCGGCGACCCGGGGTCCCCCGCCCGGCGACCACCCGGTGTCATGCGCGACGGCTCAGCGGAGTCCCGGCCGCCCCCAGGGTCATGTCCGACGGCCACCCGGTGTCATGCCCGGCCGCCACCCAGGGTCACGCCCGGTGTCATGCGCGGCGGCTCAGCAGCCACGGCTCCACGACCCCCAGACCACGCACCGGCCGCTGCCACATCGGCTGGAGCGCGAACCGGTACGAGGGCGGCTCCTCGCCCTCCTTCTCCGCCGCGGCGGCCGCCTCCGCGGCCTCCGCCTCCGACACCGGGGCCTCCCCGGTGCGGCTCAGCTCCTCCGCGAACGCGCCGTCCACCAGGACCGCGTTCTTGGGGGCTATGGACGTCAGCCGGCTCGCCAGGTTCACCGTCGTCCCGAACACGTCGCCCATGCGGGTCGTGACCGTGCCGAACGCGATCCCGACCCGCAGCTCGGGCATCGTCTCGTCATGCGTCAGTGTCTCGATCAGGCGCAGCCCGATCTCGGCGGCGATGCCCGCGTCGTCGGCCGCGTAGAGCACCTCGTCGCCCAGCGTCTTGATCAGCCGCCCGCCGTGCGCCGCCACCAGGTCGGCGGCCGTGGTCTCGAACGCCTCGACCAGCTCGCCGAGCTCCTCCTCCTCCAGCCGCCGGGTCAGCCGGGTGAAGCTCACCAGGTCCGCGAAGCCGACCGCCAGCCGACGGTCCACCATCTCCGCGTCGTCCGCCGCCTGCACCACCCGGCCGGTCGCCGCCGCGAGCTGGCGCCGGTAGACGTAGACCAGGAACTCCTCCAGCTCCGGCAGCAACAGCTCGACCAGCGGATACGCGATCTCGGTCCGGGTCATCCCGGTCTCCTGGGGGTCGGTGAGCCCCTCCAGGAACGAGTCGATCTGCCAGTCGGCGAGCCGGGCGCTGGTCTGGCCGGTGGACCGCGCCACCTGGATGGCCATCGGCTCGCTCAGCAGCCCGGCCTCCACCAGACCGGACAGCCGGCGCAGCGCCAGGACATCGGCCTCGGTCAGCGCCTTGGCCTGGCCGATGTCGGCGAAGCCCATGGCCCGCCAGAAACGGGTGGCCAGCTCGACCGAGACGCCCGCGCTGCGGGCGGCCTGGAAGGGGGTGTAGCGCCGCTCGGCGCCGAGGATGAGCTGCTCCAGCCGGAGCGCGATGGGATCCGGCTGATCCTCATCATCGAGGGCCTCCTCGGGGGCCTCTTCGAGGGCCTCTTCGGGGGCCTCCTCGATGGCCTCTTCGGGGGCCTCCTCGATGGCCTCTTCGGGGGCCTCCGCGGCGGCGCTCTCCCGCGCCCCGGTGTCCCGTACGGCCCCGTCCGGCGCGGCGGCGTCCCACGCCTCGCGCTCCTCGGCCGTGCCGGAACCCGCGTCGTCGGCGGTCACCGCCCGCCCCCTGTCAGATCCCTGCGCACTGCCCTTCCGTTCCCTCTTCCCGGTTGGGGTTCCGAATCGCCCACAGCCGCCCCGAGCTGGACCGACCGCGACCACGATACGTCAGGTGTGCCGTAGCTCACTCTCCACGGCAGGGGTTCATTCCTCCCTCGGTACGGAGCGTAGATGCACGATGTCCCCGGCGGAGACCGGCTCCTGTACCCCGCCCTCGGTGGCCAGAACCAGCCGTCCGTCGCCGTCGACCGCGACCGCCTCGCCGACCCGCTCCCGGCCGCCCGGAAGCTCGGCGCGCACCTGCCGCCCGAGGGTCGCACAGCCCGCCGCGTAGGTCTCCTGGAGGCCGCTCGCCCCGGGGTCGCCCTCGAAGCGGCACCACTCCCCGTACCACTGGGCGATCGAGCGCAGCACGGCCCGCAGCAGCGGGTCGCGGTCGGTGGAGACCGCGTCGGCCAGGGCCAGCGACCCGGCGGTGGGCACCGGAAGCTCATCGGCGCGTAGCGAAACATTCAGCCCCATGCCGATGACCACGGCGTCCCCGGCCCGCTCGGCGAGGATCCCGCCGAACTTCCGCTCCTCGCCCGCGACCGTCACCAGCAGGTCGTTCGGCCACTTCAGCGCGGTGTCCACACCCGCCGTGCGGCTGAGCGCCCGGGCGCTCGCGACCCCGGCGAGCAGCGGCAGCCAGCCCCAGCGCTCCGTGGGCACGCCTGCGTCTGCGGGCCGTAGCAGGATGGAGAAGAAGAGCCCGGACCGGGCCGGGGCCGTCCAGGCGCGGTCGAGCCGGCCGCGCCCCGCGGTCTGCTCCTCGGCGACGAGCACCGCACCCTCGGGGGCTCCGGCCCGGGCCCGGGTGACCAGATCCGTATTGGTCGAGCCGGTCGCCTGCACCACCTCGAACTCGGTCCACAGCCCACCGGGGAGCACCAGCCCCCGGCGCAGCGCGGTGGCGTTCAAGGGAGGCCGCTCCAGATCGGACCAGCGGCCGGGCCCGTCACCTGGGCTCCCTGAGGTGTCAGAAGGCGTCATGAGGGCCAGCCTAGGGTCAGGAGGTGTGGCCAACGACGCAGTGCCACCAAGCGGTGCCGCCGATACGCTACGTGCCGGTAGCCCAGCCGGCGCAACGGCTGTCGAACGGTCCGTAACCACCGAACGTCCATAGGCCCCCACTGATCACGATTCCGACCCCATATCCCGTTCCCACTGCTTCCCCTGATTCCCTCCGACCCTGAAGAAGTCCGCCGTATCCAGAAGTCCGCCGTATCCACCCCCAGGACGAGCAGGAGCCGCATCCCGATGTCCGAGCCGGAGATCGCCCCCGAGATTCCAGACCGTCACACCACCGCGGGGAAGCTCGCGGATCTGCAGCGCCGTATCGAAGAGGCGACCCATGCGGGGTCCGCGCGCGCGGTGGAGAAGCAGCACGCCAAGGGCAAGCTGACCGCGCGCGAGCGCATCGACCTCCTCCTGGACGAGGGGTCCTTCACCGAGCTCGACGAGTTCGCCCGGCACCGTTCGACCAACTTCGGCATCGAGCAGAACCGCCCCTACGGCGACGGGGTCGTCACCGGCTACGGCACGGTGGACGGCCGCCCGGTGGCCGTGTTCTCCCAGGACTTCACGGTCTTCGGCGGGGCGCTCGGGGAGGTGTTCGGCGAGAAGATCGTCAAGGTCATGGACTTCGCGCTGAAGACCGGCTGCCCAGTCATCGGCATCAACGACTCCGGCGGCGCCCGCATCCAGGAGGGCGTGGTCTCGCTCGGCATGTACGGCGAGATCTTCCGCCGCAACACCCATGCCTCCGGAGTGATCCCGCAGATCAGCCTGGTCGTGGGCCCGTGCGCGGGCGGGGCGGTCTACTCCCCGGCGATCACCGACTTCACGGTGATGATCGACCAGACCTCGCATATGTTCATCACCGGCCCCGACGTGATCAAGACCGTCACCGGTGAGGACGTCGGCTTCGAGGAGCTGGGCGGCGCCCGGACGCACAACACCACCTCCGGTGTCGCGCACTACATGGCCGGGGACGAGAAGGACGGCATCGAGTACGTCAAGACCCTGCTGTCCTACCTCCCCTCCAACAACCTCTCCGAGCCCCCGGCCTTCGCCGACGAGGCCGATCTGGAGGTCTCGGACGAGGACCGGGAGATGGACACGCTCATCCCGGACTCCGCGAACCAGCCGTACGACGTGCACAAGGCCATCGAGCACGTCCTGGACGACAACGAGTTCCTGGAGACGCAGGCGCTTTTCGCGCCCAACATCATCACCGGCTTCGGCCGGGTCGAGGGCCAGCCGGTGGGCATCGTGGCCAACCAGCCGATGCAGCTCGCCGGCTGTCTGGACATCGACGCCTCCGAGAAGGCCGCACGCTTCGTGCGCACCTGCGACGCGTTCAACGTTCCCGTGCTGACCTTCGTGGACGTGCCCGGCTTCCTGCCCGGCACCGACCAGGAGTACAACGGCATCATCCGGCGCGGCGCCAAGCTGATCTTCGCCTACGCGGAGGCCACCGTCCCGCTGATCACGGTCATCACCCGCAAGGCGTTCGGCGGTGCGTACGACGTCATGGGCTCCAAGCATCTGGGCGCGGACCTCAACATGGCCTGGCCCACCGCGCAGATCGCGGTCATGGGCGCCCAGGGCGCGGTCAACATCCTCCACCGGCGCACCATCGCCGCCTCCGACGCCCCGGAGACGGCCCGCACCGAGCTGATCGCGGACTACGAGGACACCCTGCTGAATCCGTATATCGCGGCCGAGCGGGGGTATGTGGATGCTGTGATCATGCCGTCCGAGACCCGCCGCCACATCGTCCGCGGACTGAGGACCCTGCGGAACAAGCGCGAGTCGCTGCCCCCGAAGAAGCACGGCAACATCCCCCTCTAGCCCCCTCGAGCGAAGGGCTAATTCCATGATCCGAATTGTCCGGGGCAACCCGACCCCCGAGGAGTTGGCCGCCGCACTGGCGGTGGTGCAAGCACGCGCGGCGGCCGTGACGGCCGCCGCGCAGAGCGAGGACGATCCGGAGGAGTGGTCCGACCCGGCCCGCACCGTCCCCAGCCACCGGGTGCCGCATCCCGGCCCCAAGGCATGGCGTACCACCTACTGGCCCGCCTGAGAGCCGCGCGGTAAGGCCGGAATGGCACCTTCGCGCCTGGGCGCCTGAGTACGCGTACTCAGGCGCCCCGCCGTCTGCGGGCTCAGGATCGGTCCCATGCTGTGGTCCGAGCCGCCCGATGAGCCGCCCGAGGAACTGCGGCGCGCCGAGGCCATGCTCCGCCGCGCCCGCACGGTCCTGACCGTCTCCGTGCTGCTCGCGATGTGCCTCCTCAGCATGTGGCCGTGAAGGCGGCCTTGATCTGCACCCCGGCCTGCTACGGCTCAATCCGACCTGCCCTGACCTGCCCGAGGGGACCAGCGCCAAGGCCGGGCTGCGGCCCCCGGCCGGGCCGTCCCGGGGGCGGCTTACCCTGGTGCGCATGACTGCGCAGCGCACTCTCATCCTCGCGTCCGCCTCGCCCGCCCGGCTCGAACTGCTGCGGCAGGCCGGAATGGCGCCGAAGGTGATCGTCAGCGGGGTGGACGAGGACGCGCTGAGCGCGGCGACACCCGCCGAGCTGGCCCGGGTGCTGGCCGAGGCGAAGGCCACCGCCGTGGCCGGGCTTCCGGAGACGGCCGGTTCCCTCGTCATCGGCTGCGACTCGGTGCTGGAGCTCGACGGTCAGGCGCTCGGCAAACCGGCGGACGCCGAGGAGGCCACCGCCCGCTGGAAGTCGATGCGCGGCCGGGCCGGGGTGCTGCGCACCGGGCACTGCGTGATCGACACGGCGAGCGGCCGCCGCACCTCGGCCACCGCGTCCACCACCGTCCGCTTCGGCGAGCCGACGGACGAGGAGATCGCGGCGTACGTCGCCAGTGGCGAACCGCTGCATGTGGCGGGGGCGTTCACGCTCGACGGCCGTTCGGCGCCGTTCATCGACGGCATCGAGGGCGACGCCGGAACCGTGATCGGGCTCTCCCTGCCGCTGTTCCGCCGTCTGCTGGCCGAGTTGGGCGTGCGGATCACGGCCCTCTGGGACTAGCCAGGGGTCTCCCTGCCTCCGGGGCGACTAGGGATTCCCCTGAGCCGGGCCGGGCGCAGGGCTGGGGGTTCCCCCGAATCAGGCCGGGCCCGGCTAGGGATTTCCCCTGAATCAGGCCGGGCTGGGGGCGTCCTGGCCGCCGCCCGCGGCCTCTGCCGAGGGCTCGGCGGGCGGCTCCGCCTCGTACCCCAGCAGGCTCAGCACGATCAGCCCCAGCACCACCATCAAGAACGCGAACGCCGGCCAGCCCACCAGGCCGACCGCGAACGCGCCCACCAGCCCGTGGACCACCGCACAGGTGACGAGCAGGATGCGGGCGAGGCGGCCGGGGGCACGGTCCCGTACGGCGGTGCGCAGCAGCACCACCCCGCAGACCAGCAGATAGAGGCCGAAGAGGCCGCCCCCGACCCAGGTGCCGATGGACATCGCATCGGTGTCGAGGCCGCCCATGGACATCTGCTGACGGTCCACGACCAGGCCGAGGATCCAGTTCAGCAGCGCTATGCCGACCGCTTCGAACATGAGCGTCACAGCCGCTACCGCGGCCACTGGTCTGCGTGCCACCGTGTTCCCCCTCCACTCCGTCAGTGCCGAAGCACGCTACTAACGGGTAAGCGCTGCCACAAGAGGTGCGGACGAGCTGAACGCCATGGCAAAGTTTCCGCCCGGCATTCGTAGGGTTTCCACAAGAAAACGTGAAGCGCCGCAGCACGGCGGGCCAGAGACCTTGCCCACACCGTGGACGGCGCACCAGCCCCGAAAACCGGGCGTACGGTGGAGCGACGGGGGATCTGGTCGCTCGCCCAACGCGAGGTTCACGCTCCGTGTGGTCAAGCTCACGCCCGGGATCTTCTCGGCGCGAGGTGTCGCCTGTACCTAAACTCGGCTTGTTTCAAGGAGGGAGCCATCGTGCGCAAGGTGCTCATCGCCAACCGTGGCGAGATCGCTGTCCGTGTTGCCCGTGCCTGCCGGGATGCCGGGATCGCGAGCGTAGCCGTCTACGCCGATCCGGACCGGGACGCATGTCATGTGCGCGCGGCCGATGAAGCCTATGCGCTGGGCGGTGACACCCCGGCGGCCAGTTATCTCGACCAGGCCAAGGTCCTTGCCGCGGCCGCCGAATCCGGCGCCGACGCCGTCCACCCCGGCTACGGATTCCTCTCCGAGAACGCCGAATTCGCCCAGGCCGTCCTCGACGCGGGCCTGACCTGGATCGGCCCCCCGCCGCACGCCATCCGCGACCTGGGCGACAAGGTCGCCGCCCGCCACATCGCCCAGCGCGCCGGCGCCCCGCTGGTCGCCGGCACCCCCGACCCGGTCTCCGGCGCGGACGAGGTCGTGGCCTTCGCCGAACAGCACGGCCTGCCCATCGCCATCAAGGCCGCCTTCGGCGGCGGCGGCCGCGGCCTGAAGGTCGCCCGCGCCATGGAAGACGTCCCCGAACTCTACGACTCCGCCGTCCGCGAGGCCGTCGCGGCGTTCGGGCGCGGCGAATGCTTCGTCGAGCGCTACCTCGACAAGCCCCGCCATGTGGAGACCCAGTGCCTGGCCGACACCCACGGCAACGTCGTGGTCGTCTCCACCCGTGACTGCTCCCTCCAGCGCCGCCACCAGAAGCTGGTCGAAGAGGCCCCGGCACCCTTCCTGACCCAGGAGCAGAACGACCAGCTCTACGCCGCCTCCAAAGCCATCCTCAAGGAGGCCGGCTATGTGGGGGCGGGGACGGTGGAGTTCCTGGTCGGTATGGACGGCACGATCTCCTTCCTGGAGGTCAACACCCGTCTCCAGGTGGAGCACCCGGTCACCGAGGAGGTCACCGGCATCGACCTGGTCCGCGAGATGTTCCGCATCGCCGACGGCGAGGCCATCGGCTACGACGACCCGCAGGTGCGCGGCCACTCCTTCGAGTTCCGCATCAACGGCGAGGACCCGGGCCGCAACTTCCTGCCCGCCCCGGGCACGGTGACCTCCTTCGTCCCGCCCGCCGGCCCCGGTGTCCGGCTGGACGCGGGTGTGGAGTCGGGGAGTGTCATCGGTCCGGCGTGGGACTCGCTGCTGGCCAAGCTGATCGTCACCGGCGCCACCCGCACCCAGGCCCTCCAGCGCGCCGCCCGCGCCCTGGCCGAGTTCCAGGTCGAGGGCATGGCCACCGCGATCCCGTTCCACCAGGCGGTGGTGGTGGACCCGGCGTTCACCAGCGAGCCGTTCACGATCCACACCCGCTGGATCGAGACCGAGTTCAACAACACCATCACCCCCTTCGCCCCCGTCAGCCCCGACGAGGACGAGGAGCCCACCGGCCGCGAGACGGTCGTGGTCGAGGTCGGCGGCAAGCGGCTCGAGGTCTCGCTGCCCGCCTCCCTGGGCGTGGCCACCGCCCCGGCGGGCGGCTCGAAGAAGCCGAAGCGCAAGGCGGTCAAGAAGTCCGGCTCCGCCGCCTCCGGCGACGCCCTGGCCTCCCCCATGCAGGGCACCATCGTGAAGGTCGCCGTCAACGAGGGTGACACCGTGGCCGAGGGCGACCTCATCGTCGTCCTGGAGGCCATGAAGATGGAACAGCCCCTCAACGCCCACCGCGCGGGCACCGTCAAGGGCCTGGCCGCCGAGGTCGGCGCGTCCATCACCTCGGGCGCGGTCATCTGCGAGATCAAGGACTGACGCGCAGACCAAGGACTGAGGCGCAGATCAGAAACTGAGGCGGGGATCAAGGACTGACCCGCCCCCACCGCACCATGACGGCGGGCCCCGACCGGAATCCTCCGGCCGGGGCCCGCCGTCGTCGTGCCCGGCCCGCTCAGCGGCCGTGCACCACGTCCTGGGGGAAGGTGAGCTGGCCGCTCATCCAGCGCAGGGCCGTGGGCAGCTCGCGGCGCCAGGTGCGGAAGTTGTGGCTGCCCCGGTCCAGGATGATCGACTCCGCGCTCATCGGAGACCGGACCGCGGCCAGGAAGTCGCGCGTGGCGGTGTAGTTGGGCTCGCCCCGGCGGCTGGAGGACACCAGCACCGACACCTGCGGCTGGGGCAGCCGGCGCAGCCGCCACAGCAGATCGTGCTCCCGCTTGCCGCGCTCGCCCTGCGGGCCCGGGCCGAAGAGGTCGCCGGTGGTGGGGTCGTTGACCACGCGGTAGTCGGGCGACAGGGCCGCGGCCGCGCTGTAGACGCGAGGATGACGCAGGGTCAGCTCAAGGGCGCAGGTGCCGCCCGAGGAGTAGCCCAGGACGCCCCAGGCGCTGGGGTCATGACCGATCCGGTAGTGCCCCCGCAGCGCCTCGGGCAGGTCCTGGGCGAAATAGGTCTCGGCCTGCGGGCCGCCGGGGACGTCCACGCATTCGGTGTCCCGGGGCGGGGCGATGGTGGGCCGCACCATCACGATGACCGCCGGCTGCATCGCCCCGGTGCGGATCAGCCCGCCCGCGGTCTGGGGCAGCCGCAGATGCTGGGCCAGCAGGAAGGATCCGCCCGGATAGCCGCTGATCGCCACGATCACCGGGAAGCGCTGCCGGGCGTACTGGCGCTGGAAGTACTGCGGCGGCAGATACACATACGCCGGGTTGGCCACCTGGCTGCGGCGCCCCAGGATCCGCACCGACTCGACCTTGCCCGCCTTGTCGGGGGGCCCGCTCGGCAGTCCGTGCACCGTGTCCAGCCCCTGCGGCGGGGCGGTCCGCACCAGCCCGCCCGACGCCCCGACCGGCTCCGCGGCGCCGCCCTGCACATGGGACAGGGCCGCCGGTGCCGCCTCGTCCTCGCCCAGCAGTTCGTCCCAGGACCCGTAGAACTGGAAGGTGGTGTTCACCGCGAGGGCCAGCGCGGTCACGATCGCGCACTGGGTAACGGCGAGGGCGGCCAGGCGGCCCAGCCAGGCCCGTACGCCCCGGCCCGCGAAGCGCGGCCACAGCCAGAGCGTCAGCCCCGCGCACCCTATGGCGAGGGCGATCATCACATACTCGAGTGAGCGACTGGTCAGTCCCATCGTTCTTCCACTTCGGCGCACCGCAACGCACGATGCCGTCGCCCCGTTTGATGCCGTTCGCGGTACCCGCGTTGCCTGGCCAGGACGTGCCTCCGGTCACGAAATGGCATGCTTGACTCACGGGCAGCCACGGCAGGGAGGACCGCGATGGCGATCGAGACAGCCACGGCGCAGATGCCACCGCGCCCCATGCGCGCCGACGCGCGCCGCAACTACGAGCGGCTGCTGGCCGAGGCGCGCACGGCCTTCACCCGGCACGGTACCGATGCCTCGCTGGAGGACATCGCACGCCGCGCGGGCGTCGGCATCGGCACGCTCTACCGCCACTTCCCCAACCGCACCGCGCTGATGGGCGCGGTCTTCCAGGGCGAGATATGCGCCCTGCTGGAGCGGTCGCGGGAGCTGGCCAAGGCACCGCGGCCGTGTCAGGCGATGATCGACTGGCTGCGCGCCATCGTCGACCACGCCAGCACCTACCGCGGGCTCTCCCGGGCCCTGATGGCGTGCTCGGGAGACGAGACCTCGGCACTGTCCCGCGGCTGCGGTCTGCCGCTGCGCGAGGCGGGCAGTGAACTGCTCGCCCGCGCCCAGCAGAGTGGTGCCGTACGGTCCGATGTGGTCATCGCCGATCTGATGCAGCTCACCAACGCGATCGCGCTGGCCGTGGAGCAGTCGCCGGACGACCCGGAGTTGGCCGACCGGCTGCTGGCACTGGCCTTCACCGGTCTCAAGGCCCGCTGACACCGGCCGGCGCCCCCTCGCTAGCGGCGGCGCGGCGCCAGATCCGCCACCCGCCCCGGCTGCTCCCCCAGCGGCACCGCGCTGCGCAACTGCGCGGAGCCGGCGCCGCCCGGCGGATGCGGGTGGTTACGGCGCGGCCCCGGCAGCGGCAGGCCCTCCTCGCCGCCGCCACGGCCCTGCGACCCGCCCAGCCGCCCCGACTGCCGCCCGGCCGAACCGCCGCCCTCACCGCTCCCGGCCGGGCCGGACCCCGCGCCCGGCCCGGCCACGGCGATCTGAAC
The DNA here is from genome assembly GCF_000147815.2 of Streptomyces violaceusniger Tu 4113. Classification (NCBI taxonomy): domain Bacteria; kingdom Bacillati; phylum Actinomycetota; class Actinomycetes; order Kitasatosporales; family Streptomycetaceae; genus Streptomyces; species Streptomyces violaceusniger. The sequence continues at coordinate 9,843,467 of NC_015957.1, forward strand.
TCCCTGGTCCGCGAGGGCCTGAAGCTCGGTCAGGGCACGGTCGTCATGGGCGGGCGGGTCATCGGTCACCAGCCGCGTGATCACATCGGTGGGCACCGTCTGGAACATGGTGTCGCTGCCCAGCTTCGTATGGTCGGCGAGCACGACCACCTCCGCCGCCGCCTGGACCAGCGCCCGGTCGACGCTGGCCGAAAGCATGTTGGAGGTGGACAGGCCGCGCTCGGCGGTCAGCCCGCTGCCGGACAGGAAGGCGCGCGAGACCCGCAGCCCCTGCAGGGACTGCTCGGCGCCGCTGCCGACCAGGGCGTAGTTGGAGCCGCGCAGGGTGCCGCCGGTCATCACGACCTCGACCCGGTTGGCATGCGCCAACGCCTGTGCGACCAGCAGGGAATTGGTGACCACGGTCAGCCCCGGAACCCGCGCGAGCCGGCGGGCCAGCTCCTGCGTGGTGGTTCCGGCGCCGACGACCACGGCCTCGCCCTCGTCGACGAGACCGGCCGCGAGATCGGCGATGGCCGTCTTCTCCGCGGTCGCTAGATGGGATTTCTGCGGGAAGCCGGACTCCCTGGTGAATCCGCCCGGCAGCACCGCACCGCCGTGCCGGCGGTCGAGAAGTCCTTCTGCCTCCAGCGCCCGCACATCACGCCGTACGGTCACTTCGGAGGTCTGGACGACGCGGGCGAGCTCCCGGAGCGACACCGCTCCGTTCGCACGCACCATTTCAAGGATCAATTGGCGACGTTCTGCAGCGAACACGAAACTGACAGTAACGCCAACGACCGTCTGTTTTCAGCAGCTTGCACCAATTAGCAGAAGTTGGACATCTCTGAAGGCGCGAAGTGCTATAAGGACCGGATCTACGACTCTTCCTGAGTCTTCCGGGTGTGCAACTGCCGCGCCACCTCGGCGATCGAACCGGACAGCGAGGGGTAGACCGTGAACGCCTTGGCGATCTGCTCCACCGTCAGGTTGTTGTCGACCGCCAGCGACATCGGGTGGATCAGCTCGCTCGCCCGCGGCGCGACCACCACACCGCCGACCACGATGCCGGTGCCCGGACGGCAGAAGATCTTGACGAAGCCGTCCCGGATGCCCTGCATCTTCGCCCGCGGATTGCGCAGCAGCGGCAGCTTCACCACCCGGGCGTCGATCTTCCCGCCGTCCACGTCCGCCTGCGAGTAGCCGACCGTGGCGATCTCCGGGTCGGTGAAGACGTTCGCGGAAACCGTCTTCAGGTTCAGCGGCGTCACCGCGTCCCCCAAGAAGTGGTACATCGCGATCCGGCCCTGCATCGCCGCCACCGACGCCAGCGCCAGCACGCCGGTGCAGTCACCGGCCGCGTAGATGCCCGGCGCGCTGGTCCGGGAGACCTTGTCGGTCAGGATGTGCCCCGACTCGGCCAGCTTGACCCCGGCCTCCTCCAGCCCCATGTCCGCCGTGTTCGGGATCGAGCCGACCGCCATCAGACAGTGGGTACCGGAGATGACCCGCCCGTCCGAGAGCGTCACCTCCACCCGGTCCCCCACCCGCTTGGCCGCCTGCGCGCGCGAGCGGGACATCACATTCATCCCCCGGCGCCGGAACACGTCCTCCAGCACCGCCGCCGCGTCCGGGTCCTCGCCCGGCAGCACCCGGTCCCGGCTGGAGACCAGCGTGACCTTCGACCCCAGCGCCTGATACGCACCAGCGAACTCCGCGCCCGTGACACCGGAGCCGACCACGATCAGCTCCTCGGGGAGCTCGTCCAGGTCGTACACCTGCGTCCAGTTCAGGATCCGCTCGCCGTCCGGCTTCGCGTCCGGGATCTCCCTCGGATGGGCACCGGTCGCCACCAGCACCGCGTCCGCCACCAGCGTCTGCTCGGTGCCGTCCGCCGCCCGCACGATCACCCGCCGCGAGCCGTCCAGCGACTGCTGCGGCTCCACCCGCCCGTACCCGCGCAAGACCCGGCCGCCGGCCCGCGTGACCGAGGCCGTGATGTCGTGCGACTGGGCGAGCGCGAGCCGCTTCACCCGGCGGTTGACCTTGCCGAGATCCACCCCGACCACCCGGGCCGCCTGCTCCATCGGCGGAGTGTCGTCGGCGACGATGATCCCCAACTCCTCATAGGAGGAGTCGAAGGTCGTCATCACCTCGGCGGTGGCGATCAACGTCTTCGACGGCACGCAGTCGGTGAGCACCGACGCGCCGCCCAGACCGTCGCAATCGACGACGGTCACCTCCGAGCCGAGCTGCGCGGCGACCAGCGCCGCCTCATAGCCGCCGGGTCCGCCACCAATGATCACGATCCGAGTCACATGCTCCATTGTCCCGCACCGGTTCGACTGGCTTCAGCCCGGGGGGTTTCGCGGGGGCGACTGACGTACGAACCTCCCACCCCGGGGGCCGTTCCGCCCCTCTCCCGTACCCTCAGACCCATGTCGCTCTACGCCGCGTACGCCGGCAACCTCGACGCGCGGCTGATGTCCCGCCGCGCACCGCACTCCCCGCTGCGCGGAACGGGCTGGCTGAACGGCTGGCGGCTCACCTTCGGCGGAGAGCAGATGGGCTGGGAAGGCGCCCTCGCCACCATCGTGGAGGCCCCGCGCTCCCAGGTCTTCGTCGCCCTCTACGACATCGCGCCCATGGACGAGGACTCCATGGACCGCTGGGAGGGCGTCGGCCTCGACATCTACCGCCGGATGCGGATCCGCGTCCACACCCTGGACGGCGACGAACCCGCCTGGCTCTACGTCCTCAACGGCTACGAGGGCGGCCTGCCCTCGGCCCGCTACCTCGGCGAAATCGCCGACGCGGCGGAATCCGCGGGCGCGCCGCACGACTATGTGATGGAGCTGCGGAAGCGCCCCTGCTGAGTCCGGTGTTTCCGGTGTGTCTGTGTCTCCGGGCTGGCCGTGTCTCCGGCTGGCCGTGTGCCGGGGCGGGCCGTGTGCCCGGGCGGCCCGAGAGCCTGGGGGTCTGGGGGTCCGTGTCTCGGAGCGGCCCAGGGGCCGTGGGTCGGGCGGTCCGGGCATCCGTGCCTCCCGTGAGTCCGCGGGCCTGAACGGCCCAGGGGCCCAGTCGGCCCGAGGATCCGGGAGTCCGGGGGCCCGTGTTTCCGGGCGGCCCGGGGGCCTGGGGGTCTGGGGGTCCGTGTCTCGGAGCGACCCGAGTGACCGGGGGCCCGAGGGTCCGGGGTCCGGGGTTCGTGTTTCCCGTCGGCCCGACGGATCCGAGTCCCCCCGGGGGGCTCCGCGTATCCCATGTGGCCGGTGAGTCCGTGACCCCGGTCGGCCCCGAGGTCCGGGGCCCGGCCAGACCGACCGGACCCTGCCCTCGGCCCTCGGCCCACCGGGATACCCGGACCCCGTCGGGCTCCCCGAACTCTCCGGGTCACCCGGACTCCGGGCCCACGCGGACCCCCGCCCCCAGGTCCCCCTGGACTGACGGATCGACCGGGCACACGGCCCTCCGGGCTCCCGGCCCCGGGCCCACGCACCGGATACGCGGACCCCCGGGCCCCGGCCCCCCGGGCTGACCGGACACGCAGGCCCCCCGGGAGGTTATGCAACGATCCGAATACCTCGGCGGACTCCGTCTACGCGCGTAGGCAGTTACCGGCTACCCTCGTGCGCGTGAACGCATCAGTTTCTTGGGACGACATCCAGGGCGACCCCCACGCCGCCGCCGACGACGCCGCCACCCGCCTGCGCGAGCTGACCGGTGCGGAGACCCACGACGTCGCGCTGGTCCTGGGCTCCGGCTGGGTCCCCGCCACCGACGCCCTCGGGGCGCCCGAGCACGAGTTCCCCGTCACCGAGCTGCCCGGCTTCCCGCCGCCTGCCGTCGAGGGGCATGCGGGCCGGATCCGCTCGTACCGGATCAACGACAAGCGGGCGCTGGTCTTCCTCGGCCGTACGCATTACTACGAGGGTCGCGGTGTCGCCGCCGTCGCACACGGCGTACGCACCGCCGTCGCCGCCGGCTGCAAGACCATCATCCTCACCAACGGCTGCGGCGGCCTCCGCGAGGGCATGCGCCCCGGCCAGCCGGTACTGATCAGCGACCACATCAACCTCACGGCCACCTCCCCGATCGTGGGCGCGAACTTCGTCGACCTCACCGACCTCTACTCCCCGCGGCTGCGTGCCCTGTGCCAGCAGGTGGACCCGACCCTGGAGGAGGGCGTCTACGCCCAGTTCCCCGGGCCGCACTACGAGACCCCGGCGGAGATCACCATGGTCCGCACTCTGGGCGCCGACCTGGTGGGCATGTCCACCACCCTGGAGGCCATCGCGGCGCGTGAGGCGGGCGCGGAGGTCCTCGGCATCTCCCTGGTCACCAACCTCGCGGCCGGTATGACCGGCGAACCCCTCAACCACGAGGAGGTCCTCCAGGCCGGCCGCGACTCCGCCTCCCGCATGGGCAGCCTGCTGTCGCAGGTCCTCGACCGCATCTGACCTCGCCGGTCGGGCGACCCTGTTCCGAGGCTGGCGGCGGCGCTGACGGCGTCAGGGCGTGCTGCGCGGGTACTCACCCCTCAGCCAACTGAACAGAGCGTCGCGGCACCCACTGATCGGGCCGGGCCGGGGCGCGGTGGGCCGCGTGGTGGGTGCCGGGGGCGGGGCCTCCGGTGCGGCGCCCTGGACCGCATATTTACGGCGCCGGTGCCCGGAAGCGTGGAGTGGGCCGGGGATTGGCGCCACAAATATGCGACAGCGTCCAGGACACCACCCCTGCGACCCCACCCCCTCCCGTCTCGTCGGCGGCCACGCCTCGGTGGCCTCCAGCCCTGGCCCGATTCCAGACCGCCAAGTGGCGGGCGCTGGGCGGGGAGGGGTACGACCCCGCCCCTCCCGCCTCATCGGCAACCGCGTCGCGGTGCCACGGACTCCGGCCCGGTTCCGGACCGCCCGGGGTCATCTGCAACCTCGCCCGGACGTCGACTAGGCGGGACGGCAGGGTCACCTACCCATCCCCTCCTCTGGGGGTCCGGGGGCGGACAAGCGGCTTGTCCCACTGGGACCCACCCCCGGATCGCCCGATGGCAGTCTCTCCCCCGCCGCAGAGGCTGGAGGGGCTCACCCGAAGCGGGCCCGTGCCGCTTTGGAGCGGATGCCGACAAGATGCTGGGAGGCGTGGCCGCCCCCCAAGGCGGAAGGGCACCCCGCCCAGCACCTCCGGCCACGCGGACACCGACGAGTGGGAGGGAAAGGAGCCGCACCCGTGCGATCAGGAAACAGGCCGGAGCCCCTGCCGCCAGCGCACGGACGCCGACGAGACGCGAGGAGGCGGGGCCCAGCGCCTCCGGGCACCCGACCCACCACGGCACGGACACCGACGAGCGAAAGAGAGACGGGCCGCACCCGACACCCGGGCGATCCCGAACCGGGCCAGGTCCCGTGCCACCGAGGCATGGACGCCGACGAGACGGGAGGAGGCGGGGTCGCGCCCACCCAGCACCTCCGACCCACCACGGCACGGACACCGACGAGCGAGAGGGAGACGGACCGCACTGGACATCCGGGCGATCCGGAAACAGGCCGGGGCCCGTGCCGCCGGGGTGCGGTCGCCGACGAGACGGGAGGGGGCGGGGTCGCAGGGGGGGTGTCCTGGACGCTTACGTGTATTTGTGGCGCCAATCTCCGACCAACTCAACGCCCCCGGCCAATGGCGCCGTAAATATACGGTCCAGGGCGCCGCACCGGAGGCCCCGCACCCGGCACCCACCACGAACAGCAGGCGCACCACCCACACACCCGCACCCAGCGGAACGCACACCCACCACACACCCGAGCAACCGCACCGCGCACCCCGCACCCGCACCCGCACCCGCACCCGCACCCGCACCCACCAAACGACCACCCCCCAGGAGGCCCCCATGGCCACGGAGCCCGATCTCATCGCACAGGCCCGCGCATGGCTCGCCGAGGACCCCGATCCCGAGACTCGCGACGAGCTCAGCAAGTTGCTCCAGGCCAACACGGACGGCGCGAAGGACGCGAGGGACGCGGAGGACGCGTTCGACGAGATCGCCGATCGGTTCTCCGGCATGCTGCAGTTCGGTACCGCCGGTCTCCGGGGTGAGCTCGGCGCCGGCCCGATGCGGATGAACCGCGCCGTCGTCATCCGCGCCGCCGCCGGGCTCGCCGCCTACCTGCGCAAGCAGCAGCATGCGCAAGGGCTCGTCGTCATCGGATACGACGCGCGCTACAAAAGCGCCGAGTTCGCGCGCGACACCGCCGCCGTCATGACCGGCGCAGGCTTCCGCGCGGCCGTGCTTCCGCGGCCCCTCCCCACGCCCGTCCTCGCCTTCGCCATCCGTCACCTCGGCGCCGTCGCCGGTATCGAGGTCACCGCGAGCCACAACCCGCCCCGCGACAACGGCTACAAGGTCTACCTCGGCGACGGCTCCCAGATCGTGCCGCCCGCCGACGCCGAGATCGCTGCCGAGATCGCCGCCATCCGCAGCCTGGACGACGTGCCCCGTCCCGACAGCGGCTGGGAGACGCTGAACGACGACGTTCTCGACGCGTATCTCGCCCGTACGGACGCCGTCCTCACTCCGGGTTCGCCCCGCAACGCGCGCGTCGTCTACACCCCGCTGCACGGCGTCGGCAGCGAGACGCTCATCGCGGCCTTCGCGCGGGCCGGTTTCCCGGCGCCCGCGGTCGTCCCCGAGCAGGCCGAGCCCGACCCGGCGTTCCCCACGGTCGCGTTCCCCAACCCGGAGGAGCCGGGGGCGATGGACCTGGCCTTCGCGACGGCCCGCAAGGTCGCGCCGGACATCATCATCGCCAACGACCCGGACGCCGACCGCTGCGCCGTCGCCGTGCCCACGATCACGAACCCGACGGCCCCCACGGACGCCGCCGGCTGGCGGATGCTGCGCGGGGACGAGGTCGGCGCCCTGCTCGCCACCCACCTCGTCCACAAGCGCGCCCGCGGCTCCTTCGCGACCACGATCGTCTCCTCGTCGCTGCTGTCCCGGATCGCGGAGGACGCCGGGCTCCCGTACGCCGAGACGCTGACGGGTTTCAAGTGGCTGGCCCGGGTGGACGGGCTGCGCTACGCGTACGAGGAGGCGCTGGGCTATTGCGTGGACCCGGCGGGCGTACGCGACAAGGACGGCATCACGGCCGCGCTGATGTTCGCCGAGCTGACGTCCGAGCTGAAGGAGCAGGGCCGTACCGTCACCGACCTGCTGGACGACATCGCGGTCGCCCACGGCCTGCACGCCACCGACCAGTTGTCCGTCCGCGTCACGGACCTCTCCCTGATCGGCACCGCGATGAAGCGACTGCGCGAACAGCCGCCCACCGAGCTCGCGGGGCTCGCCGTGACCTCGGCGGAGGATCTGTCACGGGGTACGGAGACGCTGCCCCCGACGGACGGGCTGCGCTACCAGCTCGCCGGCAGGGAGACCGTCCGATCCGCCCGCGTGGTCGTCCGGCCCAGCGGCACCGAGCCGAAGCTGAAGTGCTACCTGGAGGTGGTCGTGAACGTGCAAGGGGCGGTCGCCCTGGTTCCGGCCCGCGCCACGGCGGACAGCGTGCTGGCCGCGCTCAAGAAGGATCTTTCGGCGGCAGCGGGAATCTGATCGGCGGCGGCGCCGCCTCAGATGCGGCTGAGGTAGCTGAACCCGGTGTCGGGTCCGACGCAGGACTGAAGGGTGAGGTCGCCCCAGTAGAGGCCCATTGCCCCCATTCACACACCGCGCGCCAACGGTGCCACCCCGAACACACACCGCCACGATCCGCCCCGAGGGGGCGGGATAGCCGGGCACCGGGCAGCCGAGCAGCCGAGCCAAGAATCGGGCGGCCGGAGCCGGGGCTGAGCGGCCAGAGCCCGGGAGCCGGGCGGCTCGGCCGAGAACCGGCCGCCCGGGATCCGGAGGCCAAGCGGCCGAGGCCGGGAAGCCAGGAGCCGGACGATCAGGGCCCGGGAGCCGGGCAGCGCCGAGAACCGGCGGCCGGGATCCGGAGGCCGGGCGACCGGCGGGCCAGGACCGAGGAGCCGGGCGCGGCGATCGAGAACCGAGCGGCCGGGATCCGCGCGGCCGAAGCCGGAAGCCAAGCGGCCAAGAGCCGGGAGCCGGGAGCCGCGCCGAGAATCGGGCGGCCGGACCCAGGGGCTGGGCGGCCAGGATCCGGGAGCCGAGAACCGGACGACCGGGATCCGGAGGCCAGACCGCCGAGGGCCGGGCGGCAGGCGGACGGCCAGGACCCGAGAGCCAGGCGGCGGGGTCCGAGGGTCGGGCGGGCCGGGATCCGCGCGGCCGAAGCCGGAAGCCAAGCGGCCGAGAGTCGGGCGGCTGGGGCCGGGAGCCCGAGCCGGGCGGCCGGAGCGCCAGAACCCAGGAGCCGGGAGCGGGGCAGCCGCAGCCGAAAGCCCGGGCAGCCGGAGAGCCCGGAGAGCCAGGGCCCGGGGCTCGGGGAGCCAAGCGCCCAGGCAGCCAAGTGCCCGGGGAGGCAAGCGCCCAGGCAGCCGCAATCAAGCGCCCCGGAAGCCGCGCCGCCAGGCGCTCAGCCGATCGCCAGCATGACGACCAGCAGCACCGCACCCGCCAGCGTCGGCGCGATGACCTCGAAGGCCCACCGGACCTCGGGCGCCCCCTGGGCGCCATCGCGTTGGGCGTTCAGCTCCGCCATTTCGCGCAGGTCGCCGATCGCCGCGTCGGAGGGGGCCCGGCGGTCCTCCCCGGCCTTGTTCGCCGACACATGGGCCGACGTACGGCTGAAGGGGTCCTCGGAGGCCGCCCTCGCCTGCTGCCTCGCGGCCCGCTTGCGCTGCCGCAGCGAGACCGGGATCGCCCAGAGCTGGTACGTCGCCCCGCCCGCCAGCACCTCGCAGGTGTATCCGGCGCGCAGCCCCTCGACCGAGGCCCAGGGCAGCGTCACCGTACGGAACGGGTTGCGGACGAGCAGCCGGTCCTGCCCCGAGTACACCGCCGGGCGCACCGTGAAGGCGATCACCACCGGCACCGCGAACAGCAGCCCGGCCAGCGCCAGCCACGGCGTCCGTCCCTCGCCCCGGATCATCGCGTCGATGCCCAGCCAGCCGCTGAGCGCGAGCAGCAGCACCCCGCCTCCGATGCCGCTCGGGGAGCGGTAGACCCGGTCCGAGAAGGTCTCGGGCACCGAGGAGGATGCGGCGGGGGCGGAGTCGTGGTCCGGGCTCGTCATGCGCCCGATTGTGCACCACACTCCCGGGACGGGGGACGCCCAGGGATCGCTCGCCCCGGCCCCCATGGAATCCGGGGGCGGGGGTGACATCCGACTACGCGCGTAGATATGCTCGTCTGGTGACCATGCCCACCACAGTTCCCGCATACGGCAAAGAGGCCGCGGAGCGACTCGCGTCGATGGCGGACGTGACCGCCGACGACCGCGCCCTGCGCCGCTTCCTGCACGGCCTGCCGGGCGTCGACGCGGTCGGCCTGCAGGCCCGTGCCGCGACCCTCGGCACCCGCTCGATCAAGACCACGGCGAAGGCGTACGCCATCGACCTGGCGATCTCGATGATCGACCTGACGACCCTGGAGGGTGCCGACACCCCGGGCAAGGTCCGGTCCCTGTGCGTCAAGGGGATCCACCCCGATCCCACCGACCGCACCGCCCCGCAGGTCGCGGCGATCTGCGTCTACGGCGACATGGTGGCCACCGCCAAGGAGGCCCTGAAGGGCGGCGGCAGCGGCATTCACGTGGCGGCCGTCGCCACCGCCTTCCCCTCCGGCCGGGCCGCCCTGCCGGTCAAGCTGGCCGACACCCGGGACGCGGTGGCCGCCGGGGCGGACGAGATCGACATGGTGATCGACCGCGGCGCCTTCCTCTCCGGCCGCTACCTCGACGTCTTCGAGGAGATCCGGCAGGTGAAGGACGCCTGCGTCCGCGAGGACGGCACCGCCGCCCACCTCAAGGTCATCTTCGAGACCGGTGAGCTGCAGACGTACGACAACGTCCGCCGCGCCTCCTGGCTGGCGATGCTCGCGGGCGCGGACTTCATCAAGACCTCCACCGGCAAGGTGGCTGTCAACGCGACCCCGCCCGTCACCCTCGTCCTGCTGGAGGCGGTCCGCGACTTCCGCGCCGCGGTCGGCGTACAGGTGGGCGTGAAGCCCGCGGGCGGCATCCGCACCTCCAAGGACGCGATCAAGTACCTGGTGATGGTCAACGAGACGCTGGGCGGCGAGTGGCTCTCCCCGGATTGGTTCCGCTTCGGCGCCTCCAGCCTCCTCAACGACCTGCTGATGCAGCGCCAGAAGCTGAGCACCGGCCGGTACTCCGGTCCCGACTACGTGACGGTGGACTGATACGCCATGCCCGTTTTCGAGTACGCACCGGCGCCGGAGTCCCGCGCGGTCGTCGACATCGCCCCGTCCTACGGCCTGTTCATCGACGGGGAGTTCGGCGAGGCGGGCGACGGCAAGGTCTTCAAGACCCTCTCCCCCTCCTCCGAGGAGGTCCTCTCCGAGGTCGCCCAGGCCAGCTCCGAGGACGTGGACCGCGCCGTCAAGGCCGCCCGTAAGGCGTTCACGGCCTGGTCCGCGCTCCCCGGCTCCGAGCGCGCCAAGTACCTCTTCCGCATCGCGCGCATCATCCAGGAGCGCTCCCGCGAACTGGCCGTCCTGGAGTCACTGGACAACGGCAAGCCGATCCGCGAGTCGCGCGACGCCGATCTGCCCCTGGTCGCGGCCCACTTCTTCTACTACGCGGGCTGGGCCGACAAGCTCGCGTACGCGGCCCGCGGGCGTAGCCCGCTAAACGGCACGAGCGGGCAGGACCCGAAGCCCCTGGGCGTCGCCGGCCAGATCATCCCCTGGAACTTCCCGCTGCTGATGCTGGCCTGGAAGATCGCCCCGGCGCTCGCCACCGGCAATACGGTCGTCCTCAAGCCCGCCGAGACGACGCCCCTGAGCGCCCTGTTCTTCGCGGACATCTGCCGCCAGGCCGGGCTCCCCAAGGGCGTGGTGAACATCATCACCGGCGACGGCTCGACCGGCGCCGAGCTGGTCGCCCACCCCGGGATCGACAAGGTGGCCTTCACCGGCTCCACCGAGGTCGGCAAGGCCATCGCCCGTACGGTGGCCGGTACGAAGAAGAAGGTCACCCTCGAACTCGGCGGCAAGGCCGCCAACATCGTCTTCGACGACGCCCCCATCGACCAGGCGGTCGAGGGCATCATCGGCGGCATCTTCTTCAACCAGGGCCATGTCTGCTGCGCAGGCTCCCGCCTGCTGGTCCAGGAGTCCGTCCAGGACGAGCTGCTCGACGCGCTCAAGCGCCGGATGGGCACCCTGCGGGTGGGCGACCCGCTGGACAAGAACACCGACATCGGCGCCATCAACTCCGCCGAGCAGCTCGCCCGGATCCGCGCGCTGGCCGACGCGGGCGAGGCCGAGGGCGCCGAGCGCTGGGCCCCGCAGTGCGAACTGCCCAGCTCCGGCTACTGGTTCGCGCCCACCCTCTTCACCGGCGTCACCCAGGCCCACCGGATCGCCCGCGAGGAGATCTTCGGCCCGGTGCTGTCGGTGCTGACCTTCCGCACCCCCGAAGAGGCCGTGGCCAAGGCGAACAACACGCCGTACGGACTGTCGGCGGGCATCTGGACGGAGAAGGGTTCGCGCATCCTGTGGATGGCGAACAAGCTCCGGGCGGGCGTCGTGTGGTCCAACACGTTCAACAAGTTCGACCCGGCCTCTCCGTTCGGCGGCTACAAGGAGTCGGGATACGGCCGCGAGGGCGGTCGGCATGGCCTGGAGGCATACCTCGATGTCTGACCGCAACGACCGACTCTCCGTGCTCAAGACCTACAAGCTGTTCGTCGGGGGCAAGTTCCCCCGGTCCGAGAGCGGGCGGGTGTACGAGGTGACCACAGCAAAGGGCCAGTGGCTGGCCAACGCCCCCCTGGCCTCCCGCAAGGACGCCCGGGACGCGGTCGTCGCCGCGCGCAAGGCGTTCGGCGGCTGGTCCGGGGCCACCGCGTACAACCGGGGCCAGATCCTCTACCGCATCGCCGAGATGCTGGAGGGCCGCCGCGACCAGTTCGTCGCGGAGGTCGCCGACGGCGAGGGGCTGAGCAAGGCCAAGGCCACCGCCCAGGTCGACGCCGCGATCGACCGCTGGGTCTGGTACGCGGGCTGGTCGGACAAGACGGCCCAGATCGCCGGGTCCGCCAACCCCGTCGCCGGGCCGTACTTCAACCTCTCCTTCCCCGAGCCGACCGGCGTGGTCACACTCCTCGCGCCCCAGGACTCGTCCTTCCTCGGCCTGGTCTCCGTGATCGCCCCCGCGATCGTGACCGGCAACACGGCCGTGGTGGTGGCGAACGAGAAGTCCCCGCTGCCCGCCCTCTCCCTGGCCGAGGTGCTGGCCACCTCCGACCTCCCGGGCGGCGTGGTCAACATCCTCTCCGGCCGTACCGCCGAGATCGCCGCCCCGCTCGCCGCGCACCAGGACGTCAACGCGATCGACCTCGCCGGAGCGGACGCGGAGCTCGCGGTCGAACTGGAGAAGGCCAGCGCGGAGAACCTCAAGCGAGTCCTTCGTCCACAGCCTGTGGATTGGGCGGCCGATCCCGGCACCGGCCGTCTCCTGGCCTTCCTGGAGACCAAGACCGTCTGGCATCCGATGGGCGCCTAGCCCGGCGCCTCCGCAGCACCGCGCCACCGCGCCTCCGCCATCCCGCCCCCGCGGCGTCCGTATCCCGGACATCACGGGGGCCTTTTTTCGTCGCACATATTGTCAACAATTTCATCGACAGTTAGGTTGCGAGGAACCGCACGCCGAGAAGGAACAGCGAATGATCATCGACTGCCATGGCCACTACACCACCGCGCCACCGGTGCTGGAGGCATGGCGCACCCAGCAGATCAACGGACTCACCGACCCCGCCCTCACCCCCTCCCGCGCCGATCTCCACGTCGGTGACGACGAGCTGCGCCACAGCATCGAGCCCAACCAGCTCCGGCTGATGGACGAACGCGGCATCGACCTGACGGTCTTCTCGCCCCGGGCATCCTTCATGGCCCACCACATCGGCGATCTCCACACCTCCACCGAGTGGGCGGCCCTCTGCAACGAGCTCTGCTTCCGCGTCAGCGCGCTCTACCCGGAGCGCTTCGCCCCCGCCGCGATGCTTCCGCAGTCGCCGGGCGTCGACCCGGCCACCTGCGTGCCCGAACTCGTCCGCTGCGTGGAGGAGTACGGGGCCGTGGCGGTCAATCTCAACCCCGATCCCTCGGGCGGCCACTGGACGGCCCCGCCGCTGACCGACCGCTCCTGGTACCCGGTCTACGAAAAGCTGGTGGAGTACGACCTCCCGGCGATGGTGCATGTGAGCACCAGCGTCAACCCCGCCTTCCACACCACCGGGGCGCACTACCTCAACGCCGATACGACGGTGTTCATGCAGCTCGTGCAGGGCGATCTGTTCGCCGACTTCCCCACCCTGCGCCTGATCATCCCGCATGGCGGCGGCGCCGTTCCGTATCACTGGGGCCGGTTCCGCGGTCTGGCGATGGCCCTCGGCAAGCCGCCCCTGGAGGAGCACGTCCTGGGCAATGTCTTCTTCGACACCTGCGTCTACCACCAGCCCGGCATCGATCTCCTCCTCGACGTCATCCCGGCCCGGAACATCCTCTTCGCCTCGGAGATGATCGGCGCCGTCCGCGATCTCGACCCCCGGACGGGCCGGCACTTCGACGACACCCGCCGCTACACCGAGGCCGCCGGGCTCTCCGTCGCCGATCTGAGCGGCATCTACGAACATAACGCCCGTACCGTCTACCCTCGCCTGGACGCCCTGCTGACAAAGCAGGATCGCTGATGGCTACCGCCTGGTCCGCCGATCGCGATCACAGGTCCCCTGATGACGACCTCCGGTCCGCGATGACGACCGCACGGCCCACGAAGACGACCGCAGGGCCGCTCACTCGCCCGGAGGAGCCCTCATGAGCACGCTCTCCCCCAAGACCCCCGGCTGGCTGGACTGGCACCCCGACCCGTCCCGGCCCGCCTTCGCCCTGCCGCCGGGCACCGTCGACACCCATTGCCATGTCTTCGGCCCGCAAGCCGCGTTCCCCTTCGCCCCCGAGCGCAAGTACACGCCCTGCGACGGCGGCAAGGACGACCTCTTCGCCCTCCGCGACCACCTCGGGGTCGGCCGCAATGTGATCGTCCAGGCGACCTGTCACGGCGCGGACAACAGCGCCATGGTCGATGCCGTCCAGGCGTCCGGCGGCCGGGCGCGCGGCATCGCGACCGTACGCCCGGATGTCACCGACGCGGGGCTGCACCGGCTGGACGCGGCGGGGGTGCGCGGGGTGCGCTTCACCTTTCTGCGTCGTCTGGCCGACGCCGCGCCCCAGCACGATCTGGCCGCCATCGCGCAGCGGATCGCCCCGCTCGGCTGGCATGTCGTCCTCTACTTCGAAAGCGCCGACCTACCCGAGCTGGAACGTTTCTTCAGTTCCCTGCCCACCCCCCTCGTCGTGGACCACATGGGACGCCCGGATGTCACCGAACCCGCCACGGGACCGGACTTCACCCGCTTCCTGCGGTTCGCCGAACGCGACGAGGTGTGGGTGAAGGTGACCTGCCCCGAGCGCCTCAGCGTCACCGGGCCCCCGGCCCTGAACGCGGAGCGGCACCCGTACACCGATGTGGTGCCCTTCGCCCGCCGCGTGATCGAGGAGTTCCCCGATCGGGTGCTGTGGGGCACGGACTGGCCGCATCCCAACCTCACCGGCCAGATGCCCGACGACGGACTGCTGGTCGACTACGTGCCCCAGGTGGCGGTCACCGCCGAGCAGCGGCGGAAGCTGCTGGTCGACAACCCCATGAGGCTCTACTGGCCCGGCGAAGGCGCCTGATCCCGGTCCCGCCCGCCGATACCCGCCCCCGTCCCCTCCCGCCTCTTCCTCCCCGCCCTCCTCCCCGCCTCTTCGACAAGGGCCGCCCATGCAGCACTCCAATGCGGTGAACCGGCTGGACAGACTCCCCATCTCCCGGTTTCACAAGATCACCTTGCTGGCCGTCTCCTTCGCCTACTTCTTCGAGTTCGCGGACATCAACACCTTCGCCACCACCGCTCCCCAGCTCATCGACCTCTGGGGCATCACGGTCGATCAGATCGCCTACGTCACCTCGCTCTCGTTCGTCGGCATGTTCATCGGCTCCGTGGTCGCGAGCACGCTCGCCGACCGCTGGGGCCGCAAGAAGGCGCTGATCCACACCACGCTGTGCTTCGGGGTCTTCTCCCTGGCCTCGGTCTTCTCCTGGGACCTCGCCTCGCTGAGCGTGTTCCGGGTGCTGACCTCGGCCGGGCTGTCCGCGATGACCGTCGTGGCGGTCATCTACGTCAACGAGATGTATCCGTCCGCCGTACGCGGCAAGTTCCAGGCGTACGCGATCGTCATCGGCATCTGCGGCACCCCGGCCACCAACCTCATCGCCAGCGTCGTCGTACCGCTCAGCGACTGGTCATGGCGGCTGGTCTACCTCTGGGGCGCCCTCGGCATCCTCTTCGTCCTCTTCACCCGGCACCTGGAGGAGTCCCCCCGCTGGCATGAGAGCAGGGGCGAGTACGACGCGGCGGAGGCGATCCTCACCGGGATCGAGACCCGGGTCGCCGCCGAGAAGGGCCCGCTCCCCGAGCCCGCGCCGCCGATCGACGAGACCCGGCCCGCCAAGGCGTCGCCCCGCCTCCTCCTGCGGAAGCGCTACCTCGGGCCGACCCTGCTGCTCACGGTCCTGTGGGTGACCCAGACCATCGGCTTCTTCGGCTACTCGAGCTGGGCGCCCACTCTGCTGGCCAAGGAGGGCTTCAGCGTCGAGAAGTCGGTCTTCTATGTGGCGCTCACCACCGTGGGCGCTCCGCTCGGCTCGTTCCTGGCCTCCCTGGTCACCGACCGGTTCGAGCGCAAATGGTGCCTGGTGGCCTTCGGCGCGGTGATCGCGCTGTGCGGTCTGCTGTACGGGCTGACCTTCAACCCGGTCCTGATCGTGGTCTTCGGCTTCCTGGTGAACCTCTTCGAGCGCGGCTACACGGCCCTGGGGTACGCCTACTCCCCCGAGCTGTTCGACACCCGCGGCCGCTCGCTGGGCACGGGCGTCTCCTACGGGCTCGGCCGTCTCTCCAACGCCGCCGGACCGCTGATCATCGCGGCCCTCTACCACCGCACCGGCTATCAGAGCGTCTTCTACTTCATCGCCGGCACCTGGCTCCTGGGCGCCCTCATCCTGGCGGTCTTCGGCCCCCGGACCCGCCCGGCCCGTACGGCGGCGGCGGAACGGCCGCGCGCGGTCGTGTGACGGGGCGGAGGTACCTGGGCGGTGACGTGGTGACGCGGCGACGTCGGACGTTACGTCGTCGGTCACGTGGGGGTCACGTGGGTGAAAGGATGCGTCACACTGGTCTTCCGTGACCAGCCAACCGCCTTCCGCCCGTGTCGTCCTGCTCACCGGCCCCTCGGGCTCGGGAAAGTCCTCACTCGCGGCCCGCACCGGGCTGCCCGTGCTCAACCTCGACGACTTCTACAAGGAGGGCGGCGACCCGACGCTCCCCCAACTCGCCGACGGCGGGGGCGCCGACTGGGACTCGCCACGCTCCTGGGACGCGGACGCGGCGGTCGCGGCGATCGAGGCGCTGTGCCGTACGTCACGGACGACGGTGCCGCTGTACGACATCGCCACCAGCTCCCGCGTCGGCGAGGAGGCGCTGGACATCGGGCGGGCGCCGCTGTTCATCGCCGAGGGGATCTTCGCCGCCGACATCATCGGGCGGTGTGCCGATCTCGGGGTGCTCGCGGACGCGCTCTGTCTGCGCGGCCGTCCGTCCACCACCTTCCGGCGGAGGCTGCTGCGCGATCTGCGGGAGGGCCGCAAGCCTCCGCACTATCTGCTGCGGCGCGGCTGGCGGCTGATGCGCGCGGAGCGCGGGATCGTGGCCCGGCAGACGGCGCTGGGCGCGTACGCGTGCGGCAAGGGCACGGCGATGGGCCGGATAGCGGCCGCGACGGCGGGAGGGCGGGTCCCCGCCTCCGGCGAGAAGGCGTCCGTGTAACGAGCAAAGGCGCAGGAAAAGGCGTGAGGCCGGACAATCCCCCTCGGATGTCCGGCCTCGCGCCTGTTTCCCCCGTGCTCCCCCGATTTCTTGTTCCCCTCCCGTTTCCCCCGTGTTCCCCCGATTTCCCCCGGTTTCCCCCCGCCTTCGGTCGTCCGGCCGCCGTCAGGCGACCAGTTCGCCGAAGGACTCCTCCTCGTCACGGCCGAAGCTGAGGGCCTCGTCCTCGCGCAGCCGGCGCAGCGAGCGCCAGATGCTGCTTTTGACCGTTCCGACGCTGATGTTCAGAATGTCCGCGATTTCCGGATCCGTCCGGCCCTCGTAGTAGCGCAGCACCAGCATCGTGCGCTGCAGCTCGGGCAGCCGGGCCAGGGCCTGCCACAGCACGGCGCGCAGCTCGGTGCCGCGCATCGCGTCATGGTCGCCCACCGTCTCCGGCAGCTCCTCCGTCGGGTACTCGTTGAGCTTGCGCCGACGCCAGGCGCTGATGTGCAGATTGGTCATCGTGCGGCGCAGATAGCCGCCGACCGCCCCCTTGTCGCTGATCCGGTCCCAGGCCCGGTAGGTCGAAAACAGCGCGCTCTGCAGCAGGTCCTCGGCCTCGAAGCGGTCCCCGGTCAGGTGGTAGGCGGTTGCGTACAGGGAGGCGCGGCGCTCCTGGACATAGGCGGTGAACTCCGCCTCCGACGCGGTGCGCCGCTCCCCCTCCGCCTCCCTGTCCGAGCTCCCCCCGTGTGCCCCCGGTCCCCCGTTGTCCCCCCCGAGGCCGTGACCGGCCTCCTTCTCCCCCGTGATCGCGTCAATGGCCACCATGTAAGGAGGCCGCTGACGCCCGGCGCCGCGAGCGCACCCCCGCCCGCTCACGGCACCGGACTTCTCGTTGCCCCGGCCGGTGTCGTGGAGGCGCGTGCGAACTGCGCTGGTGTTCGTGAAGTGCAGTGTGCTCATTTCGCGCCCCCCGTCGGTGGAGCCTGATCGGTCTGCTGGCTGCCCCGGCCGGTGGCGTTCCGCCCGGTGCACAGAAGACTTTGCCGGGTCAGTTTCATGGGGCTGTCTGTCGACTGTCACAGGCTCGTCACAGGGGATCGGACCGATGAACCCCTGACGGTCGAACTACGGGCCCCTTGTAGGCCAGAATGACCAACGTGCCTTTCCTGTTGCTGATCGAGGACGACGACGCCATCCGCACGGCCCTCGAACTCTCTCTGTCCCGCCAGGGCCACCGTGTGGCGACCGCGGCGACGGGCGAGGACGGCCTGAAACTGCTGCGCGAGCAGCGGCCGGATCTGATCGTGCTGGATGTGATGCTGCCCGGGATCGACGGCTTCGAGGTGTGCCGCCGGATCCGCCGTACCGACCAGTTGCCGATCATCCTGCTGACCGCGCGCAGCGATGACATCGACGTCGTCGTCGGCCTGGAGTCGGGAGCCGACGACTATGTGGTCAAACCCGTCCAGGGCCGGGTGCTGGACGCCCGGATCCGCGCGGTGCTGCGGCGGGGCGAGCGGGAGGCCAATGATTCCGCGGCCTTCGGCAGTCTGCTGATCGACCGCGCGGCCATGACGGTCACCAAGAACGGCGAGGACCTGCAGCTCACCCCCACCGAGCTGCGGCTTCTGCTGGAGCTCAGCCGCCGGCCGGGGCAGGCGCTGTCCCGGCAGCAGCTACTGCGGCTGGTCTGGGAGCACGACTACCTCGGCGACTCGCGGCTGGTCGACGCATGCGTACAGCGGCTGCGCGCGAAGGTGGAGGACGTCCCGTCGTCGCCGACGCTGATCCGTACGGTGCGCGGGGTCGGATACCGGCTGGACGCGCCATAGTGAGCGACGCACGTGCGGCCACCGACCCGCAGCCGACCATGATGCCCGCACGCTCGCCGCACGGGCGGAGAAGCGAACAAACCAGCACAGCGAGCGACGCACGTGCGGCCACCGACCCGCAGCCGACCATGATCCCCGCACCCTCGCCGCACGGGCGGAGAAGCGAACAAACCAGCACAGCGAGCGACGCACGTGCGGCCACCGACCCGCAGCCGACCATGATCCCCGCACCCTCGCCGCACGGGCGGAGAAGCGAACAAACCAGCACAGCGAGCGACGCACGTGCGGCCACCGACCCGCAGCCGACCATGATCCCCGCACACTCGCCGCACGGGCGGAGAAGCGGACAAGTCAACGCAGTGACAACGATTCGTGGTGCGCGCGGGGGCGGAGACGTACGGAATTGAGCGCAGTGAGCGACGAGCCCGGTCGAGCCCGGGGCTGGGCCGCGGGGCTCTTGCGGTGGTTCAGCCTCCGGCTGCGGCTGATGCTGGTCTTCGGCCTGGTGGCGCTGACCGCCGCCGTGTCCGCGTCGGCCATCGCGTACTGGCTGAACCGTGACGCGGTGCTGACCCGTACCCAGGACGCGGCACTGGACGAGTTCCGTAAATCGCTGAAGGACGACACCGACCCGCTGCCCTCCCTCCCGACCTGTTCCGAATTGCGGGATGCCGCGGGTCGTATGGCGGACAACACCCAGAAGTACGAGGTGCTGCTGATCACCCGGACCCGGGACGCCGGAAGCTGTCCGGCCGCCTCGGACAAGAAGCTGTTCACGCTGGACGCGGTGCCCGCGTCGCTGCGGAGCGCGGTGGACCAGAAGCGCCCGGTGGCCAAGGGGAACACCTCCCCGTACCACCTCTACTGGCAGCGAATCACGCTGGACGGCACCCCGTATCTGGTCGGCGGGGCCAAGGTGAACGGCGGCGGGCCGACCGGCTACATGCTCAAGTCCCTGGACACCGAGCGCCAGGATCTGAACTCGCTGGCCTGGTCGCTGGGGATCGCCACCGGGCTCGCGCTGATCGGCGCCGCGCTGCTGGCGCAGGCCGCCGCGGCCACGGTGCTGCGGCCGGTGCAGCGGCTCGGGGAGGCGGCGTACCGGCTGGGCGAGGGGCATCTGGACACCCGGCTGCAGGTCTCGGGCTCCGATGAGCTGGCCAATCTCTCCCACACCTTCAACCGGGCCGCGGAGCGGCTGCAGAAGCGGGTGGCGGAGCTGTCCGCGCGGGAGGCATCCAGCCGCCGCTTCGTCGCGGACATGTCGCATGAGCTGCGGACCCCGCTCACCGCGATCACGGCGGTCTCGGAGGTGCTGGAGGAGGAGGCCGATTCGCTCGACCCGATGATCGCTCCGGCGGTGCAGCTCGTGGTGAGCGAGACCCGGCGGCTGAACGACCTGGTGGAGAACCTGATGGAGGTGACCCGCTTCGACGCGGGCACGGCCCGGCTGGTGCTCGACGATGTCGATGTCGCCGACCAGGTGACGGCGTGCATCGACGCCCGCGCCTGGCTGGACGCGGTGGAGCTGGACGCGGCGCGCGGGATCGTGGCCCCGCTGGATCCGCGGCGGCTGGATGTGATCCTGGCGAATCTGATCGGGAACGCGCTCAAGCACGGCGGCTCGCCGGTGCGCGTCTCGGTGCGCACCGACGGCGATGAGCTGCTGATCAAGGTCCGGGACCACGGTCCTGGCATCCCCGAGGATGTGCTGCCGCATGTCTTCGACCGCTTCTACAAGGCGAGCGCGTCCCGCCCGCGCTCGGAGGGCAGCGGGCTCGGGCTGTCGATCGCGATGGAGAACGCGCATATCCACGGCGGCGACATCAGCGCCGCGAACTCCCCGGAGGGCGGCGCCGTCTTCGCGCTGCGGCTGCCGATGGACGCCTCCCGAATCGCCTCCGACGAGGCCGAGGACGAGCTCGGCGATCTCGACGATCTCGACCGCGAGGGCGCCGCCGAGGGCGAGCGCGACGACGGTGGCAGGGCCAGGGGCAAGGGCAGAACCTGGGGCAAGGGCAAGGGCAGGAATTCGGCCAGGGGCACGGGCCGGAACGAGGAGGGCAGGCCATGAGCGCGCGGTGGAGCCGGTCGGCCGCTCTCCTGCTGGCCGGCGCGGTCGCACTGCTGGCGTCCGGCTGCGGGATACGCGGCACCTCGGTGCCGGTGGACGCCGGGGCCGCACCCTCGCGGGCGTCCTGCCGGGCGCCGGAGTCGGAGCGGGCCGCCGAGGGGATGAGCCGGGCCTCCGTACGGATCTATCTGCTGTGTTCCTCGCGGGTCCTGTCGGTGAGCCGGGCCACCCGGCCGGGCGACGAGAAGACGTCCCAGGAGCCGGTGCGGGTCGCCCAGGCGATGCTGGAGCAGTTGCGGCTGCCGCCGACTGCGGCCGAGGCGGCGGCCGGGTTCACCACGGCGGTCGAGGACTGGGTGGAGATCTCCGGTCCGGCCAAGGACGACCCGGACAGCGCGCTGCGGCTGAACCGGCCGCCGGAGGAGATCCAGTCCCTGGGGCTCGCACAGATCGTCTGCACCCTCGCGGACACCACGGTGGCCGGGGACGACGGCAAGGTGGTGCTCGGCGGCCCGGACAGCCAGCGGGATCCGCTCAAGGCGTACCAGTGCACCGAGGAGATGCGCCGCAATCCCATGATCGCGGTCAACTCCGGGGTCCTGGTCTCCTGATTCGTCACCGCGGTCGACTCCGGGATCCTGGCCTCCTGATCCGTCACCGCGGTCGACTCCGAGGTCCTCGTCTCCTGATTCGTTACCTGCCGGTACCGCCTCGTCCCAGGTCGGCGACTTGTCGGTAACAAGGTGCTGACCAGCGGGGCGCGGGCGGAACCACGACCCCCGCGGGCGGCGTCCTGAAGTGCGTGCAGGGTCCTTTCGGCCGCAGGGCCGCCTTTCGCTACCGCGTCGCGGGCTTCGTCCTCCTCGTCGCACATCTCGCGTTCGTCTGCTGGCTGACCCTGCGACCGACGAACGTGCCCTGGGTGTCCGCCGCGACCCTCGAACCGTTGGCCACCATCCGCGCCGATCTGGCGCTCAGCCCCTGGGAGGCCGCCCGTTCCATCGGCGGCGGGCTGCTGCTGCTCGCGCCGCTGGGGGTGCTGCTGCCGCTGACCGGGGGCAGGGTGGAGGCGTATCCGCTGGCCTCACTGGCCCGTACGGCCTTCAGCGGGGCGATGGCGGCCATGGGGGTGGCGCTGCTGCGCAGCGAGGTGACCGGGCAGATCATGAACGTGGACGCGGCGCTGCTGAACACCGTCGGGGTCGCTCTCGCGCACGTACTGGTGGTCCCCGCCGTCCGGACGTGGCTCCGCCGTCGGGCTGACCGGGGCCGGGCCGCGCCCCTCCCCCGGGACGACAGCGCCCTGGCCCCGACCCCGACGATTCCCAGGGTCGGGATCGCACCGTGGAGCGACGTCTCCTCCAGCACGCGGACATAACGTCGAGTCCATCGGGAACTTGGCTCTTCCCGAGCCCACTCGTCGAGGAGGAGTCCCCATCATGAGCGCACCGCTGGTCCGCCCCCGCCACGAGAAGAAGATCGCCGGTGTCTGCGCGGGTCTCGCCCGGCGCTTCGGGACCACCCCGACGACGATGCGGGTGCTCTTCGTGGTCTCGTGTCTGCTGCCGGGGCCGCAGTTCCTGCTCTATCTCGCGCTGTGGTTCCTGCTTCCGGCGGAGGACGCCTACCGCGAGGCGTGGTGACCCTGCTCCGCAGGCGTCGCGGGGTAGCGGCGTGAGCCTCGCATAGAGCCCATACGGAACGGCCGGGCCGCACACCCCATCGGGATGTGCGGCCCGGCCGTGTGCCCAGGCGAGGATCAGCCCAGCTTGAGGAGGTTGCTGGTCGGCAGACCTTGCAGCGGGAGCTGCCCCAGCATGCCCTGGCCAGGCTTGGCCTGGGGGGCGGCGGGCTTTCCGGCGGGCTGGGCGGCGGGCTGCCCCGGGGCGGCGACACGGCCCGCGGAGCCGCCCGGGACCGGCGCGCTGCCGGCCGCGGACGCGGCGCCGCCTCCGGTGATGACGGCGACGGCGCCGAGGGCAATGACACCGAGAGTCTTGAGCGTTCCCTGCTTCATCAGAAATCTGTCCTTGAGACGGGGGCTTGACCGATACGGAAACGTAGCCATGGATTTCGGCTGCCCGCAAACGCCGAAAACGGCCCCCGAAACCCCGCCCAGGCCATGAGACCAGTGCGCTCGGTCAGCCGCCCTCGGACGCGGAACCCCTGGTCACGGCCGACGCGGAGGCCACATTTCGGAACAGCCATTCGGACTTCAGCTCGGCGTATCCGGGCTTGATCACGTCACTGATCATCGCCAGACGTTCGTCAAAAGGAATGAAGGCCGATTTCATGGCATTGACCGTGAACCATTGCATGTCGTCGAGCGTGTAATGGAACGTTGATACAAGATGCTGGAATTCCGCGCTCATGCTCGTCCCGCTCATCAGACGATTATCCGTATTCACGGTCGCGCGGAAATGCAGTCGGCGGAGCAGCCCGATGGGGTGCTCGGCGTAGGAACTGGCCGCGCCCGTCTGGAGGTTGGAGGTCGGGCACAGCTCCAGCGGGATGCGCTTGTCGCGGACGTACGAGGCGAGGCGGCCGAGGGCGAGGGAGCCGTCGTCCGCGACCTTGATGTCGTCGATGATGCGGACGCCGTGGCCCAGCCGGTCGGCGCCGCACCACTGGAGCGCCTGCCAGATGGACGGCAGTCCGAACGCCTCGCCCGCGTGGATCGTGAAGTGGTTGTTCTCCCGCTTCAGATACTCGAAGGCGTCCAGGTGCCGGGTGGGCGGGAAACCGGCCTCGGCGCCCGCGATGTCGAAGCCGACGACGCCCAGGTCGCGGTAGCGGTTGGCGAGTTCGGCGATCTCCAGGGCGCGGGCCGCGTGCCGCATCGCGGTCAGCAGGGCGCCCACCCGGATGCGGTGGCCGTTCTCCCAGGCCCGCCGCTCCCCTTCGCGGAAGCCCTCGTTGACCGCCTCGACGACCTCTTCCAGGGTCAGCCCGCCCTCGAGGTGCTGCTCGGGGGCGTAGCGGATCTCGGCGTAGACGACGCCGTCCTCGGCGAGGTCCTCGGCGCATTCGGCGGCAACCCTGACGAGCGCGTCGCGGGTCTGCATCACACCGACGGTGTGGGAGAACGTCTCCAGATAGCGCTCCAGCGATCCGGAGTCCGCCGCCTCGCGGAACCAGACGCCCAGCTTGTCGGGCTCGTTCTCCGGCAGCGCGTCGTACCCCGTCTCCCTCGCGAGGTCGACGATCGTGCCGGGGCGCAGCCCGCCGTCGAGGTGGTCGTGGAGCAGCACCTTGGGGGCGCGGCGGATCTGTTCGGGGGTGGGCTCATGGCTGTGCTCGCTCGTCATCTGGGCACCATAGCCCCTACGCGCGTAGAACGTGAGGGATAGATACGGAACAGTGACCCGCACGGGTAGTGGAGTACACCAATCCTTCTGCGATCGTGTCGCCATGGCTCAGCAAGCGTTGCCCGAGCGGGGCGCACGGCTGGGGCGGCCGATGGGCGCGGCCGCCGCGCAAAGGACCGTACACGGTGTGGTGCTGCTCCTCCCCGAGGGCGAACCCAACGGGACGAGACGCCCCTCCAGACTCACGGCGGCCGCCGCACTGCCACTGGCCCGGCGGCTGGTCCGGGCGGGCCGGGAGGAGGGGCTGACCGGTCATGTCGTCCACTACCGGCGCCGGGGCTGGAACGGGGCCGCCGCCGACGCCGCCTCCGATGCCGCGTGGGCCGTGGAGGAGGTGGTACGACGCTACGGCGATGTGCCGGTCTGCCTCGCGGGCCACGGCATGGGCGGGCGAGCCGCCCTCCGCGCCGCCGGGCACCCGGCCGTCACTTCGGTGGTGGCGCTGGCGCCCTGGCTTCCGGCGCCGGACGAGGTGCTCGAACCCGAGCCGGTGAAGCAGTTGGTGGGACGGCAGGTGCTGATCGCTCACGGCACGAACGACGAGCGGTCCGACCCCGAGCTGTCCTACCGGCTGGCGGAGCGGGCGAAGAAGGCCAACCGCGATGTGTGCCGCTTCGAGGTGCACACCGACGGGCACGGGCTGCATCAGCACCGCTCCGAGGTGCAGGCGCTGGCCGTGGACTTCCTCCTCGGCTCCCTCTTCCACTCCGGCTTCTCCCGCCCGGTCGCCGACGCGCTGGCGGCTCCGCCGCCGCTGGGACTGCGGATGCCGCTTGCTGCGGGCTTCGGGGCGAATCTGCGGCGCTGAGCGCTTGGTTGTGCGCGGGCGCCCCGCCCCCGTCCGTGCGGCTCCTGCGCCGCACGGACGGGGGCCGGGCGCGTCGGGGGCCGGGGCGCGTCGGGGGCGGTGTTCGTCGGGCCGTGTTCGTCGGGGCCGTGTTCGTCGCCGGGCGCGGCGCCGTCTCGCGCCTTCGGCGCCTTTGAGCAGCGGGACAGGGTGTGGGGGGCGCGGGCCTCGCCGCCGGGCGCCGGGCCGGTAAGTGTGAGTGGGGGGCGCGGGCCTCGCCGCCGGGCGCCGGGCCGGTAAGTGTGAGTGGGGGGCGCGGGCCTCGCCGCCGGGCGCCGGGCCGGTAAGTGTGAGTGGGGGGCGCGGGCCTCGCCGCCGGGCGCCGGGCCGGTAAGTGTGGGTGCCGGGGCGGCTTCCGCGCTCGATGGCCGGGGTCCCGTCGGACTGCGGGCCCCTCCGGGTGCCCCTCCAAACTGTCCGGCATCGACCCCGGGCCACCGGCGCTCGCCCCCACCGGCCCGGCACCCGGCGACGCGGGCCCGGCCCGGCGCCCCCGACCCGTGCTCAAATGCGCCGAAGGCGCGAGACGAAAGCCGCACCCGGCCGAGCAGGCCCGCACGGGCCCCCACGAACCGGGCCCGCACGGGCGAAGGGACCGCCCGCCGGACAGTGGCGGGCGGCCCCTTCGGGCTTCAGGGGGTCGGGCCGGGGCTAGGCCGGGACACCGCACAGATCGCGGCGCGCGGCCTCCGCGCGCCGTTCGGCCTGCGCCTTGCGCGTCGCGTACACCGTGATCGCCGCCGCGCCGCCGACCGCCACCAGGCCCATGGCGACCGTGCCGCCCCATCCGGCCGCGTGGAAGGCGAATGCGCCCAGCGCACCGCCCACGCTGCTGCCGATGTAGTACGACGCCTGGTAGAGCGCCGCGGCCTGGGCACGCCCGGTCTTGGCCGTACGGCTCACCGCCGAGGACGCCGCCGCGTGCCCCGCGAAGAAGCCCGCGGTGATCAGCACCAGACCGGCCAGCACCGCCGGGATCGAGTTCAGCAGGGACAGCAGCAGTCCGGCCGCCGTCGTGGACACCGCGACGTACAGCGCGCCGCGCCGCCCGAGCCGGCCGACGAGCTTGCCGGTCGCCGCCGAGGAGACCGTGCCGACCAGGTAGATCAGGAAGATCGAGCCGATCAGGCTCTGCGAGAGGCCGAAGGGCTCGGCCACCAGGCGGTAGCCGATGACCGTGTAGACCCCGCCGAAGACCGTCATGAACAGCGCGCCGATCGCGTACAGCCGGCACAGCAGCGGATCGGAGAGATGCCCGGCGAGGGTGCGGGCCAGCGCCCGCGGGCTCACCGCGGCCGGGGTGAAGTTCCGGGCCTTGGGGAGCAGCAGCCGGAAGGCCACCGCGCACAGCAGCGCCATCGCGCCGACCGCGGCCAGCGCGGCCCGCCAGCCCCAGCCGTCCGCCACCCAGCCGGTGAGGATCCGGCCGCTCATACCGCCGACGCTGTTACCGGCCACGAACAGCCCGATCGCGCCGACCAACGCCTTCGGGTGAACTTCCTCCGAGAGATACGCCATCGCGGAGGCCGGGATCCCGGCCAGCGCCACGCCCTGGACCGCGCGCAGTCCGATCAGCCAGCCCAGGTCCGGTGCGAACGGCACCAGCAGGGCGAGGAGGACCGCGACCGTGAGCGAGCCGGTCATCATGGCGCGTCGGCCGAACCGCTCGGACAGCGCGCTCAGCGGCACGACCGCGAGCGCCAGACCCAAGGTGGCCGCGGAGACGCTCCAGCTCGCCTGGTCCGCCTGGACCCGCAGATCGTCGGAGATCGCGGGGAGCAGCGCCTGGGTCGAGTAGAGGAGGGCGAAGGTCGCGAGTCCGGAGGTGAAGAGGGCGAGCCGCATCCGGACGTAACCGGGGTGGCCCGGGCTCATCTGCTTGGGCGCGGGGCTCGCGGGGTGCGCGGCGTTCGCGGGGTTCGCGGGGTGCGCGGCGCTCGCGTCGTTCGCGAGGTGCGCGGCGCTCGCAAGGTGCGCGGTCTTCGCGTCGTTCGCGTCGTTCGCGGGCTGGGAGGGGTTCGAGGTCGTCGGCATCGAAGCGGAGGCGGCCACACGGTGGGTTCCGGTGGACGCCCCGGTATCAGCAGGAGGCATGCTTCGACCGTACGTAAGCACGGTTGATGCGTCCAATGCACGGAATGCCGATAATCAATCCACTGCCGCATGAGCAAAGGTCAGGGGCGCCCGTGTCACGCAACAGTTACGAACACGACATTCCGGTGACAGCAGATGTCGAGGCGGAGTCCTGGGCCGCCGCCCTCACGCCGCGCCTCGCCCAGTTCGCCGCCGTCGCCCGCCATGAGCATGTGACGCGCGCCGCACAGGAGATGGGGGTGCCCCAGTCGACGCTCAGCCGGGCCATGGTCCGGCTGGAGGAGGACCTGGGCGTGGCGCTCTTCGCCCGCCGGGGCCGTACGGTGGCGCTCACCCCGGCGGGACGGACGTTCCTGCACTCGGTCGAACGGGCCCTCGCCGAGGTCGACCGCGCCGCCGAGTCCGTACGGGCCGACGCGGATCCGGCGGCGGGCCTGGTCTCGTTCGGCTTCCTGCACACGCTGGGGACCGAGACCGTGCCCGGTCTGATCCGGAGCTTCCGGGTGGACCATCCGCGAGTGCGGTTCCAGCTCGTCCAGAACTACGGCGAGGCGATGCTCGAACGGATGCGCGCGGGCGGCCTCGACCTGTGCCTGACCTCGCCGGTGCCGGACGCCCCCGACCTGGTCGCCCGCCGCCTGGACGAACAGCGGCTGCGGCTGGTGGTCCCCGACGACCACCGGCTGGCCGGGCGCCGCCGAGTCCGGCTCGCCGAGGCCGCCTCGGAGCTGTTCGTCACGCTGGAACCGGGCTACGGGCTGCGGCGCATCACCGATGCGTTGTGCGCGGAGGCGGGGTTCACGCCGCGGATCGCCTTCGAGGGCGAGGAGGCGGAGACGCTGCGCGGCCTGGTCGCGGCGGGCCTCGGCGTGGCCCTCCTCCCACCTCCTGCCGTCCCCCGCCCCGGGGTGGCGGAGCTGACCGTCACCGCTCCGCGCGCCGTCCGCGAGATCGGGGTGGCCTGGCTGGACGGGCACCCGGACACGCCGCCGGTGGCCGCCTTCAAGAAGTTTCTGCTGAGCCGGCGGGGTCAGTTGCTGACGTAGTGGGGGCGTGGGTGTGCGGGTGCGTGGTGGTTGCTGGGGTGCGCCTGCTGTTCGTGGTGGGTGCCGGGTGCGGGGCCTCCGGTGCGGCGCCCTGGACCGTATATTTACGGCGCCATTGGCCGGGGGCGTTGAGTTGGTCGGAGATTGGCGCCACAAATACACGTAAGCGTCCAGGACACCACCCCTGCGACCCCGCCCCCTCCCGCCGTCTCGCGGCCACCCGCCAGTGGCCTCCAGCCCCGGCCCGCCCGGCGTTCAGCCGGTGAATTCAGCCCCTCCGGCGTTTGAGGAGCGGGGTCCGGGGCGGAGCCCCGGCGGGGGTCTAGGGGGCGGAGCCCCTCGTTTCGGGAAGGGGTGAGGTGGGGGACTCTCCGCCGGAGGCGCCCACGGTCCGCACTCGGCGTCTGGCCGGGCCGAGGTCTTGGGCGGAGCCTCGGCGGGCGCCCGATCAGGCGATGCGTTCCAGCACGATCGGGGTGGTGGTGAAGTCCGTGTTGTGGGGGGCGTAGGTGACCGCGTCCTTCAGGGCTTCCAGGGCGTAGGCGAAGGCCGACGGGGTGTCGGTGTGGAGGGTGAGGAGGGGCTGGCCCGTTGTGACGCGGTCGCCCGGTTTGGCGTGGAGTTCTACGCCCGCGCCCGCCTGGACCGGGTCCTCCTTGCGGGCGCGGCCCGCGCCCAGGCGCCAGGCGGCCAGGCCGACCGCGTAGGCGTCGAGGCGGGTGAGGACGCCGTCGGCGGTGGCCGTGACGACGTGGTGTTCGCGGGCGGTGGGGAGCGGGGCGTCGGGGTCGCCGCCCTGGGCGGCGATCATGCGGCGCCAGTGGTCCATCGCCGTGCCGTCGGCCAGGGCCTTGGCGGGGTCGGCGTCCGGCAGGCCCGCCGCGTCCAGCATTTCGCGGGCCAGGGCCAGGGTGAGCTCGACGACATCGGCCGGGCCGCCGCCCGCCAGGACCTCAACCGACTCGCGGACCTCGAGGGCATTGCCCGCTGTGAGGCCGAGCGGGGTGGACATGTCGGTGAGGAGGGCGGTCGTCCGGACGCCGTGGTCATTGCCGAGGCCGACCATCGTGGTGGCCAGTTCGCGCGCCGAGTCGATGTCCTTCATGAAGGCGCCGGAGCCCACCTTGACGTCCAGGACCAGGGAGCCGGTGCCCTCGGCGATCTTCTTGGACATGATCGAGGAGGCGATGAGCGGGATCGACTCGACCGTCCCGGTGACATCGCGCAGCGCGTACAGCTTCTTGTCGGCCGGGGCCAGGCCCTCGCCCGCCGCGCAGATGACCGGTCCCACGTCGCGCAGTACGGCCAGCATGTCCTCGTTGGACAACTGGGCGCGCCAGCCGGGGATGGACTCCAGCTTGTCGAGGGTGCCGCCGGTGTGGCCGAGGCCGCGGCCGGAGAGCTGCGGTACGGCGGCTCCGCAGGCGGCCACGAGGGGGGCGAGCGGCAGGGTGATCTTGTCGCCGACGCCGCCGGTGGAGTGCTTGTCGGCGGTCGGGCGCGGCAGGGAGGAGAAGTCCATCCGCTCACCGGACGCGATCATCGCGGCGGTCCAGCGGGCGATTTCGGCCCGGTCCATGCCGTTGAGGAAGATCGCCATCGCGAGCGCGGACATCTGCTCGTCCGCCACCTCGCCGCGCGTGTAGGCGTCGATGATCCAGTCGATCTGGGCGTCGGTCAGGCGGGTGCCGTCGCGCTTGGCGCGGATGACGGAGATGGCGTCCATGGGGGCGGTACGGGGCCTTTCGTGTGCAGGGGGCCGGGGCGGCGCGCGGGCGTCAGCCGTGGGCGGCGGCGCGGCGCAGATCGGCGGGGCCGAAGGCGTCCGGGAGGAGTTCGGCGAGCGGGCGGATGCCCGTAAGGGTGTCCATCTGGAGCTCGGGGCCGCCGTGCTCCCACAGGAGCTGACGGCAGCGGCCGCAGGGCATCAGTACGGCGCCGGCGCGGTCACAGCAGGTGAAGGCGGTGAGGCGGCCGCCGCCGGAGGCGACGAGGGAGGAGACCAGGCCGCATTCGGCGCACAGCGCGACGCCGTACGCCGCGTTCTCCACATTGCAGCCGCTGACGGTGCGGCCGTCGTCGACGAGCGCGGCGGCGCCAACCGGGAAGTCCGAGTAGGGGGCGTAGGCCCGGGACATGGCGTCCCGGGCCTGTGCGCGCAAGCCCTCCCAGTCGGGGGCCGCCGCGGGCGTAGTGCTCATGTGCCCTGTCCCTTTCGATAGGGCCTGTTGTTCGCCTTGGGCATCCGCAACCGCTGTGAGGCGAGCCCCATGACCAGCAGGGTCACGATGTACGGCGTGGCGCTGACCAGGCCGCCCGGGACCGTGTCGGTCAGGGCGTACCACAGCAGCAGCGCGACGGCCGCGGCGCCGGAGGCCGCGCCCGCGACATAACTCTTGCGGACAATCCGCCAGGCCGCCAGCGCGGCGAGGCCGAGTGCGACCAGGAGCAGCAGGGCGTGGACGGTCGCCCCGCCGTTGCGCAACTGCAGGGCGTCGGAGTAGCCGAAGAGACCGGCGCCCATCGCGAGCCCGCCCGGCCGCCAGTTGCCGAAGAGCATGGCGGCGAGGCCGATGTAGCCGCGGCCGCCGGTCTGGCCCTCGTTGTAGATGTGCGAGCGGACGAGGGCGAGGAAGACGCCGCCGAGCCCGGCGAGGGCGCCGGAGATCACCACGGCCGCGTACTTGTAGAGGTAGACGTTGACGCCGAGGGACTCGGCCGCCGTCGGGTTCTCACCGCAGGACCGCAGCCGCAGTCCGAACGAGGTCCGCCACAGGGCGAAGAAGCTGCCCACGACCAGGAGGATGGAGACGATGGTCAGCGCGGAGATGTCGGTGACCAGGCCGCCGAGGATGCCGGCGACGTCGGAGACCAGGAACCAGTGGTGGTTCTCCAGGTCCGCGAGCCAGTCGGACAGTCCGGGGACGGTGAACGTCTGGATGGGGTCGACCTGCGGGGAGTTCTTCGGGGAGCCGCCGATGTCGGACAGCGGCTCGAACCAGCGCTTGGCCAGATAGGTGGTGGCGCCGAGGGCGAGGATGTTCATCGCCACACCGGAGATGATGTGGTCCACCCCGAAGGTGACGGTGGCCACCGCGTGGACCAGACCGCCGACCGCGCCGCCGAGGACGCCCGCGAGCACGCCCACCCAGGGGTTGGTCTGGTAGCCCGCCCAGGCGCCGAAGAAGGTGCCGAGGATCATCATGCCCTCGAGGCCGATGTTGACCACACCGGCCCGCTCGGACCACAGTCCGCCGAGGCCCGCGAGGCCGATGGGCACGGCCATGGAGAGCGCGGCGGCGATCTGCCCGGAGGAGGTGACGCGGTCGAAGTCCGCCTGCTGGGCGGCGTCGACGAACGCCCGCAGCACCGACAGCGCGACCAGCGCCCCGGCGACGATCAGCAGCACCTTGCCCAGGGACATCCGGGAGGCGGGCCCGTTCCCCTTGCCCGGCGCGCTTGTGCTCTTGGTGGTGGTCACCGTGGCACTCATGCCGGCACCTCCGTCTCCGTCTTGTCGATGCCCTTGTCGGCCCTGGCCTGGGCGGCGAGTTCCGCGCCGACCCGCTGCTGCTGGCGCCCCAGTCCGTAGCGGCGCACCAGTTCGTACGCGATGACGACACACAGGACGATCACGCCCTGCATCACGCCGACGATCTCCTTGTCGTAGCCCTCGAACTCCAGGCGGTTGGCGCCGCGCT
The DNA here is from genome assembly GCF_000147815.2 of Streptomyces violaceusniger Tu 4113. NCBI lineage: Bacteria > Bacillati > Actinomycetota > Actinomycetes > Kitasatosporales > Streptomycetaceae > Streptomyces > Streptomyces violaceusniger. The sequence goes on from NC_015957.1 coordinate 9,875,460, forward strand.
CCAGGAAGCCCCACAGCACGGCGGCCAGCGCGATGCCGACCGGGTTGTTGCGGCCGAGCAGCGCGATGGCGATACCGGTGAAGCCGATGCCGGTGGGGAAGTCGGAGGTGAACTGGTGGGTGTCGTTGAGCAGGGTCGGCATGCCGATCAGACCGGCCATCGCGCCCGAGAGCACCATGCTGGTGAGCACCATGCGCTTGACGTTGACGCCGCTGGCCTGGGCGGCGGACTCGGAGCGGCCCACCGCGCGCAGATCGAAGCCGAACCGGGTGCGCCCGAGCAGGAACCAGAAGCCGACGCCCGCGAGCGCCGCGACGACGATGAAGCCCCAGATGGGGTCGAGGTCGCCGCCCGCCGGGAAGGTGAAGAAGTGGCTGGAGGACGGCAGCGGGTCGGTGGCCACGATGTTGGTCTGCTTGTCGAGGTCGGCCAGCCGCCCGTCCACCAGCAGATAGCTGATGACGATGCCGGAGAGGGAGTTCAGCATGATGGTGCTGATCACCTCGCTGACGCCCCGGTAGACCTTCAGCAGACCGGCGATGGACGCCCACATGGCGCCGACGAGCATGGCGACCAGGATGATCAGCGGGATCTGCACCAGCCCCGGCAGCTTCAGCGCCCCGCCGACCACGGCGGCGAAGAAGGCGGCGAGCCGGTACTGGCCGTCGACGCCGATGTTGAAGAGGTTCATCCGGAAGCCGATGGCCACCGAGAGCCCCGCCAGGTAGTACGTCGTCGCCTTGTTGAGGATGTAGACCTGGCTGTCGGCCTTCACCCCGTAGTCGAACATGATGCCGAAGGCGTTGAACGGCTCCTTGCCGGTCGCCAGCAGCACCAGCGCGGTCAGCACGAACGCGGCGGCGAGCGCCAGCACCGGGGCGGCGACCGCGAGCAGCACCCGCTCCTTGTCCAGCTTCTTCATCGGGCCTCTCCCCCGGTCGCGGCCTCGGTCCCGTCGTCGGCCGGGTGGTCCAGACGGCCGGAGGCGGCGCCGGTCATGGCCGAGCCCAGCTCCTCCGGGGTGATGGTGGCGGGATCGGCGTCGGCGACCAGCCGGCCGCGGAACATCACCCGCAGGGTGTCGGACAGGCCGATCAGCTCGTCCAGGTCGGCCGAGATCAGCAGCACCGCCAGGCCCTCACGGCGCGCGGTGCGGATCTGGTCCCAGATCTGCGCCTGGGCGCCCACGTCCACACCCCGGGTGGGGTGCGCGGCGATCAGCAGCTTGGGGTGGTGGCTCATCTCCCGGCCGACGATCAGCTTCTGCTGGTTGCCGCCGGACAGCGAGGCCGCGGTGACCTCGATCCCGGGGGTGCGGACGTCGTACTCGGCGACGATCCGCTCGGTGTCCCGCCGGGCGGCGGCCGGATTGAGCAGCCCGCCCTTGCTGTTGGGCACCTCGGTGACATGGCCGAGGATGCGGTTCTCCCACAGCGGCGCCTCCAGCAGCAGTCCGTGCCGGTGGCGGTCCTCGGGGATGTAGCCGATGCCGTCCTCGCGCCGCTTGCGGGTGGGCGCGTGGGAGATGTCGGCGCCGTCGAGGGTGATGGTGCCGGCGTCGGGGTCGCGCATGCCCATGAGGGCCTCGACCAGTTCGGCCTGGCCGTTGCCCTCCACACCGGCGATGCCGAGGACTTCGCCCTTGCGGATGGTGAGGACGATGTCGTCGAGCACGGCCCGCTCCACGCCGTCCACATCGGTGGCGGTCAGCCGCAGCGCGTCCACGACGAGCATCTCGGTGTCGGTGACGGTGGATTCGCGGGTCTCGGGCGAGGGCAGCTCGCTGCCGACCATCAGCTCGGCCAACTGCCGGGGGTCGGTCTCGGACGGCGTGACGGAGGCGACCGTGGTGCCGCGGCGGATGACGGTGATGTCATCGGCCACGGAGAGCACCTCGCCCAGCTTGTGCGAGATGAACAGCACCGTCAGGCCCTCGGACTTGAGCTCGCGGAGGTTGTCGAAGAGCGCGTCGACCTCCTGCGGGACGAGGACGGCCGTCGGCTCGTCGAGAATGAGCGTCCGGGCGCCCCGGTAGAGGACCTTGAGGATCTCCACGCGCTGACGGTCCGCCACCCCCAGGTCCTCCACGAGGACATCGGGGCGGACGCCCAGCCCGTAGGCGTCGGATATCTCCTTGATCCGGGCGCGTGCCCGGCCGCTGATGCCGTGCAGCTTCTCCGCGCCGAGGACCACGTTCTCCAGCACGGTGAGGTTGTCGGCGAGCATGAAGTGCTGGTGCACCATGCCCACTCCGCGGGATATGGCGTCCGCCGGGGAGTGCAGTTCCACCGTCTCGCCATCGATCGCGATGGTGCCCTCGTCCGGGCGCTGCATCCCGTAGAGGATCTTCATCAGGGTCGACTTGCCCGCGCCGTTCTCGCCCACGAGGGCGTGTACGGTGCCGCGGCGCACAGTGATGTCGATGTCGTGGTTGGCGACGACTCCGGGGAACCGCTTGGTGATTCCGTGGAGTTCTACGGCGACGTCGGTGACGGCACCGGCGGGAGCGCCCTTGGGTGGGCTGGCGGCTTCGATGGCGCACTCCTGAGGGGCGACGGAGGTGGGGCGGGCCGGGGCCGGACCGGCCGGATGTGCCACGGACCCGGGCGGACGCCCGGGGCGGCCGTACGGATCCGTGGCCCGAGGGTCAGTCCTTGTAGGTGTCGTTGACCTTGATCTGGCCGTCGACGATCTTCTTCTTGGCCGCCTCGATCTTCGGCTTGATGTCGTTGATGAACCCGCCGGAGTACGAGAGGGAGACGCCGCCGCGCTTGAGGTCGTAGGACTGGACGCCGCTCTCGGGCTTCTTGTCCTTGATGACGCTCTTGATGAAGTCGTAGACCGAGCCGTCCACGGTCTTGACCATGGAGGTCATGATCGTGTTCTTGTACTGGGCCAGGCCCTTGTCGTAGTACTGGTCGCCGTCGACGCCGATCGACCAGGTGCCCTTCTTGCCCGCGGTCGCCTCGATGGCGCCCGCGCCGGAGCCGCCGGCCGCGGAGAAGATCACGTCGACCTTGTTGGAGAGCATCCCCTCGGCGATGTCCTTGCCGCGGTCCGGCATGCCGAAGCCCTTGGCCGAGCCGACCTGCACCCACTGGACGTCCAGGGACGCCTTGGGGTTGGTGTCCTTCAGTCCCTGCTGGAAGCCGCCCGCGAACTTCTTGATCAGCGCGCTGTCGGTGCCGCCGATGAAGCCGACCTTGTTGGACTTGGTCTTCAGACCCGCGGCCACGCCGGCGAGGTAGGAGCCCTCGTGCTCGGCGGAGACCAGGCTGGCGACGTTCTTGGAGTCGACGACCGAGTCGACGATGGCGAAGTCGGTGTCCTTGTACTTCTTGGCGGCCTTGGTGAGCGAGGGGGTCCACGCGTAGCCGACGCCGACGACGGGGTTGTAGCCCGCCTCGGCGAGGCTCGCCAGCTTGTCATAGCGGTCGGCGTCGGTGTCGCCGTCCTTCGCCGTCAACTCCTTGCCCTTGACGTCGAAGTCCTTCAGGGCCTTGTCGTAGCCCTTGGCGGCGGAGTCGTTGAAGGAGTGGTCGCCACGGCCGCCGACGTCGTAGGCCAGGCCGATGCCGGCGTCCTTGCTTCCCTCTTCGGAGCTGCTGCCACACGCGGTGACGGAAAATGCGAGAGCCGCGGTGGCAATGCCCGCGACAGCTATCGTGGATACCCGGCGCACGAGGGTCCCCTCTGATGATCTCGAAGCGCCCCTTGCGGCGCTGGCTCCGCCGCATCGTAACGCGCGTAGATGCCAGATAAAGGCCCCCTCGGAAGCCGTTATCGGATCGTCGCGAACCTCTCGTGTCCGCCAGGTCTACACAATGTTTCGGGTGGGCAAAACGGCCGCGATTACGCCCAGTACGTCCCCGTATGAGACCTCCCGGACGAGGCTCCGGGGCCTGCGGCAGGGGTCTTGGAGGCTGGGCCGTCAGCGGCGAAGCCGCGCCCGGTACGGGGATCCGGGCCAGCCGGTCGGCCCACCCGGTCTACGGGGCCGCCCGGTCGGCAGCCGCCCAGCCTTCTGTGCGGGCCTGGGCGTGCAGGAAGTCCCCGGTGGGGCAGGCGCGGCTGTGGTGGCAGCACTCGCAGCCGACGGCGTGGTCGAGGTACCGGCGCCAGGCCGCAGGGGCTTCGGCTGGGTCGGATCCGCAGGCGGGGGCGCATGCCCACACCGGGTACGTCGTACGCGTTGCGCCATGGTCGACGGTGACGGTGCCCAGCAGCCGGTCGGCGACCAGGCGCGTCCCGCACAGGGCACAGCCCCAGCCGCCGAGCTGGCCGCGGGTGAGCGTGGCGGGGTCCAGCCCGGCCGCGGTTGTCGCGGGCTGCTTTGAGGCCATCACCGGGCCACCCTCGTTGCCATCTGGAGAACGGCGAGGAGAAACGCGGGCTCGGTCAGGTACCGGCCCGGGGCGAGCGGGACGCGCCAGTGGACACCTGGCCCCTCCGTCCGGTCCACGCCGGGCACGTAAATGAAGGTGGCAGAGCCGCGCAGTTCGACGCGGGGCAGCCGGCTCATGTCCCACAGGTCCGCCGCGCCGGGCTCGACCAACCAAGCCAGCCGCTTGCCGCCTGGGTCATCGATGACCGCGCCGGTCGCATCGCCGAGGAGCCGTAAGGCGTGCTCACCCAGGGCGCGTGGCACGTGGACCGCGTCCCACCACCTTCCGGCGGGCAGCATCCGCACGGAACAGTCGGCAGGCAGGGTCCAGGGCAGGGCGTTGGTCGGCATGATCGGGCTCCATGTACGGACAGTGTGCTGACCGTCACATCGTTCCGACGTGGCAAGGCCCGATTTCCCTAAGGTAGGGACGCCGGGGCCTTGACTTAGCGTGCCGAGTTAGCTACACGCCGCTCCATTGGGCGAACTCGCGCAACGAGTCCGTGGCCCGCTGCCGCGCGCGCAGCAGTGTCCCGACCGTCTCATGCACCTCCGGGTGGTACCGCGTCATCTGCGGCGCCACCTTCCGCGCCTCGCGCAACGAATCCAGCGCCTCGTCATGCCGCGCCGTCCACGCCTGCGACCGAGCCTTGTTGATCCAAAAATGGGCCGTCCGGTTCGGCGGATGCCCCTTTGGGAGACGCATATCCGCAACCTGACGCAGCGCCTCATCATGGTTGTCCACATCGTTGAGGTCAGAGACCGTACTCATCTGAACCCACCGAGGGCCGAACGACAACGCATGCAGGTCGACATCGCCCGTGAGCTGCGCAAGCTCGCGGGCCTGCTCCAGCCAGTCATCAGCCGTGCTGGTGTGCCCAGCGCGGCGAGCGTAGGTGACTCCCCGCAGTGCCAGAATGCCGCGCATCGCGCGCACCGGGCGGCTTCCATCGTCCTCAAGGTCCCGCAGCGCCTGGCGCATGAGCGCCACGCTTCTATCCGCCCGCCCGGCCGAACCATGAGTGATCGCAGCCCGCTCGAACCGCTCGATCGCCACCAGGCACGGGTCACCGGACTCACGTGCGGCAGAGCCCATGCGCGCCACGGCCAGCCGGGCAAGGTCGGCGTATCCCAGGCGATAAGCGATGCTCGCCGCCGTGCGCGACACCTCCGTCAGCAGCGCATACGCGCGTTCACGGTCCCTTCCCGGGCTGTCGTATCTGCGCACCACCGATGCCACTTCGGTGATCAGCCCCGGCAGCCCCTTTGCGGTCTCCGTGAAATTCGCCTCAAGACGCAGCCGAACCATCCTGGCAATCTCCGCCTCCAGACCCTCGATAGAGCGGGGCTCGGGCTCGTCATCGAGTTCGATGTCCCACGCTTCAAGGGCGCTGCCGATCGGAGAGACCATGGCGTCGAGCTGGTCTTTCTGAAGGATCTTGATGTACGGCTGCCCGTGCAGAACGGAGATGTCCACCGCGAGCGCCCGCGCGACCGCCGAGAGCACCGAGGCGCTGGCTGGCTGCTCGCCGTTCTCAACTCGGGAGAGCTGGCTGGTGGATACGTGGGCCCGTCGACCCAGCTCGGCGAGGGAGAAGTCTCGGATGGCGCGGAGTTCGCGGATGCGGGCGCCGATGTGCTGGTCGCTGGTTTCGGGCATATTGACCCCCATCGCATGGTGACACTCGCAAGGTACCCCCGGTTGGCTCTGCGGGTGCGGCCGATCGGCCCCATACCGATGGGGCCGTCGCGCCCGGAGTCAGTGCAGGGCCTCGATGGCCTTCAGGATCAACGCCCGCGCCTCGGCCCCGTATACGGCCATGCCGCGCAGCCGCTCGAACCTCTTCAGGTATTGGGCGAGTTCGCCGGGCTGAGTCACGTTCACCTCGGCGGTCACCAGCTCCACGGACACCGTTCGGTCGTCGTAGATGTGGAAGGTCTCCTCGGTCCAGTGCGTCCGCCGGGCCGCCATCGGGATGATCCCAAGCGACACCGCGGGTAGCGCGCCGGCAGTCAGCAGGTAGCCCAACTGGGCGACCATGGCGTCCGTGTCAGCGACCCGGCAATACAACACCGACTCCTCGATGACCAGGACGAAGCGGTGCCCCTGCTCGTGGATGATCCGGGACCGCTCGACCCGCGCGCGGGCCGCAGCCTCACTGTCATCGGCAGGCAGGTCGTGGACACTCGCGGCGATCCCGAGGACGGCCCGCGCATAGCCCTCGGTCTGCAGCAGGCCGGGAACCAGGGTGGAGGAATAGACCCGGAACAGTTCTGTGTCCTCGTAGAACTGCACCCGGCTGTCTTGAAGCTGCTTTAGACCGCTGCGGACTTGGTGGCGCCATTCCCGGTACTCGATGGACGGTTGGGGCATATCGTCTCCCTGTGTCGTCGTACGCCGATGTGCACCAAACTCGCCCGGCGGGGCCAGCTATCGATTGAGCGAGGGAGCTTTTATCGTGCCTGAGGTCAGTGCAGGGCTTCGATAGCCTTGAGGATCAACGCCCGCGCCTCGGCCCCGTACACGGCCATGCCGCGCAGTTGCTCGAATGCCTTCACGTACATAGCGATCTCCGACGGCTGGGTGACGTTCACCTCGGCGGAGAGCAACTCGACGGACACCAGCGTGTCATCGTGCACGTCGAATGTCTCCTGAGGCCACAGAACCCGCTCGCGCGTCCCAGCCGGGATGATGCCGAACGACACCTGCGGCAGGGCCCCTGCGGTCAGCAAGTAGCCCAGTTGGGCAGCCATCGCGTCCGCATTGCCGAGCTGGTAATACAGCACGGCCTCCTCGATGAGGAACACGTAACGGTGCCCCGGCTCGTGGATGACCTGCGACCGCTCCAGGCGGGCCGCCGCAGCCTCCGCCCCGTCATCGAGGACCTCAAGAAACCGGGCATTCATCGACAGCAGCGCTCTCGCGTAGCCGTCCGTCTGCAACAGGCCGGGGACCAGGACTGGCGAATAGACGCGCAGCAGTTCCGTGGACCGGTACAGCTGGGTGTAGCTGTCCTGGAGCTTGGCCAGACCGGTGCGCACGCGGCGCCGCCACTCCCGGTACAGGGACTGGGCGTGCTGCGAGGCCGCGATCAGGTCCACAGCCTGGTCGAGAGCATCGGCTGCGCGGCACCACAGGCGAATGTCCGTTGGTGAGGGCGGAGTGCGGGCGTTCTCGATCCGGGACGTCTTGGCATGGTGCCAGCCGCACCGGGAGGCCAGCTCAGTGACCGTCAGTCCGGCATTTCTCCTCAGGTCGCGCAGCTGGCGCGCCACGTTCTCGCGGGCGGCTTGGGCTGAGGACGACGGTGAAATGGTCATGAGCTGGCCGTGGAGCTTCCTGTCAGTGGATCTCGTATTGGTCGTGAGGGATCGCGCGGTCCCACACCGCGTCGAACGCGTCCGAGCACTGTTTGACGACGACCGGCTCGGTCCGCAACTCCATGTCACGGTCGGCCCAGTTGCCATCTCCGGTGAAGTGGTTGAACAGCACCTGCGTTCCGTCGAAGAGCCACAGGTCTGCGCCCGGAAGCATCAGGTCGACGGCCCGGCGGCGGGGAAGCCACCGCACCTGCTCGCCTGCGGCGACGTTCACGACGGTCCCAGCATGCTCGTAGCGGATGTAGTCGGTGACCGGCTCGGACACGATGCGTGCTCGGCGCACCACGAGGCCGCGAGCGACCGCCCGGGAGACCATGTCGGTCCACGGCGCCCAGTACTCGGAGGCAGGGTCGACGTCCCGACGCCCAGTGGCCAGCCAGGTGTTGAAGTCGTGGGCTTCATCGCCGACGGCGTACTGGTCGCGCATTTCAAGGTGCACTGCTGAATGCTGTGCGGCCCGGAACAGTTCATCAAAGCTGAGCGCGTTCTGCGACATCGCATGCCTCCCTCAGGACCGGGATCAGGCGAGCCGGGATGCGGATGACCGTTTCGTGCTCGGGAATACCAGGCGCGTGCCCCGGCGCTGGCGTCTGGACGCACTGGGTGCGGGTGGCGTCGTCGGCGGTGTAGCCCTGGATCACGATGTCCGCAGTCTCCTGGTCCACCCAGGCCGTGGGTGATCCGTTCTTGCCGGTGTCGGGATCGATCCCGATGAACTGTAAGGGCATGGTCGTCTCCCGTGCCGTCTTCGTGCGCTGATGTGCACCACACTCGTCCGACGGTGGGGGCTCGTCAAGGGAGCAAATAAGCCTTGCAGCACGATGGAATCCTGCGCGCACATCCATGCACATCGCTGGCTGTGCCGCACGTCTCACTCCTAGCGTCGGCGCGTAGACGAAAGCCCGGCGAGGTGGCGGAGCCTCCCTGGGCACGGCCAACGCCACAAGGAGCGCCAGCATGGCCACTTCTGCCACCCGTCCACCGACCAGCGAAGCGCGGCACCAACGCCCCCTCGGCATCCGGACGATGCGCGCCAGCGCGCGCCGTCTGCTCGCCGAGGACGCCGAGCTCCCCTCCACGGATGAAGTGGAGACGCTCACCCTCCGGCTGCGCGGGCACATCATGGTCGCCGTCCCCGAAGTCGAGCAGATGGTCGGCACGCTCCCCAGGGACGACACCCGGCGCGCCTGCGCACGCGCCTGCATCGGCGAGGCCCGCATGCGGATGCGCCTGGAACCCGGCGCCACGCTGCCCGCCCGGATCGCACACGCCCAGCGGCTCGCCCGCTCCGTCAACGCCCTGTGCGACCACTACGAGAACCTCGGCGAGAGCTGACCGTGCCATCCCACATCGAGAGGCAGCGGCGCGACGAGGGCAGCAGCTACGGCCACACGCAGAGGGTCATCGTCCATGACGACGAGAACACCACCCCGTGCGAGACGGGCCCCCAGCCCCGCGAGGAGTGGCGCGCGGCCCTGGAGCACGCAACGGGCTGCCTGGCCTGCCGAACGCCCGGCGCCGTCTGCTCGGAGGGCGGGCGGCTGCTGCGCACCTATGAGGAGGCTGTGCGGCAGGCCCGGTCGGGAGGCGGCGGATGAGCCATCGTCGCCAGCCTGCTGCCGGGCGCGCCGCGCTGCTCGTCTTCCGTACCGCCCGGATGGGCCTGCTGCTCGGCTCGATCCCCGCGCTGCCGGCGCTCGCGGTCTACCTCTGCTTCGCGGGCACTCCGGCCCCCTAGACCGGGTGGGCTGCTGGTGTTCCGGGCCCCGTACCGGACGACGGCGCCAGCGGGCCACCCTCCAAGACCCCCTGCCGGTCGGCACGAGCCGACGTTGTCGGTGGCCGCGTCGGCACGAGACGCGCGGCCACCGACAAGGCAAGGGATGAAGGGACTCCGGTACCGGCCTGCACCGCCGGGCCGGAGTCCCGTCCAGGAAGGCTCGCCCCGCCTCCCGCTTGCAGGCCAGTGGCCGGGACGAGCATCGCGCCATCGCGCGGGGACACCCCTGCGCGCGTGAACCCACAGGAGGTCCCATGCGATTACAGCACGCCGTCGTCCGCCACGACCCGGAGGACGGCGACACCATGCCGGACAGGGACGCCCCGACCCCAGGCGGCCAAACGCCCGGCGACTCGGACGACGGACGCCAGTACGCGAGGTAGCCCGCGTCCGACGGCACAGGCAAACGGCGGCCCGCCCGGAAGGCGGGCCGCTCCCACCACGCAGGAGATCCCCCGGATGACCGCACCACTCCCGCCCATGCCGAGCCACTGGCACTGCTACCGCTGGACCGGAGAACGCCGCACCTACGACGACGAATCCGTCCGGCGGCCACCGCACCTCCTCGTGCAGGACATCTCGCCCCAGGAGTGGAAACAGATCGCGGCGGCCAGCCCCGCCTTCATGGCCAGCGAGGTGCCTCCACTTGAGGTGCCGCACTGGCTGCTCCGCCCGGCCAGAATGATCAAGGCCAGCTTCGAGGCACCGGACAAAGCCTCCGCCTGGTACAGAGATCAGATCACCGAGTTAAGCCCTTCCTTCCTCACCGACCATGACAAGGACCCCGCCCGGCAGGCCGAGCGGTTCGCGGCGGCGGACGACCGGCTCATCTGGGGCGGGGATGTCGTAGGCGGCTGGTACCTCCGAGGCACCGGATTCGCCTCGATCCAGGTCGTCGCATGCAGCACGAACCGCACCCGCCCGACGATCCCGTGCCCGATGGGCCGCGGGGCCGGTTCGGGGACAGGCTGAGGCCCGGCGTTCCCGGCGTTCCCGGGGAACAGCCCGAGATCTGCGACCAGCTTGCCGAATGCCTGATCAGCGGCAGCGCGAGCGGTGTGGCAGGCGGCCGGACGAGGTCGGGCCCCAGGCCGGACAAGGGGGCGTACTTCAGATGCGCCGGGCGGTCCGGTGCGAGCGCGGCCGGCGATGCCGGGGCCGGGCGGCGTATCCCACCCGGCCGCGAGGGCTATGCGTTCCGGTCGAGCAGGACGGCGGCCGTGAACAGCTCCACGCCCACCGCGATGGCGCCCTCGTCCACGTCGAAGTCGCCCACGTGGAGGTCGCGCCGGGTGGTGTCGCCGACCGCGCGGACGCCCAGCCGGGCCATCGCGCCGGGCACCCGCTCCAGGTACCAGGAGAAGTCCTCGCCGCCCAGCGACTGTTCGGTGTCCTCGACCGCGTGCGCGCCGCGGCGGGCGATCATGGCGTCCCGCAGCAGCTCGGCGGAGCTCGCCTCGTTGACCACCGGCGGGACCCCGCGGATGTAGTTGATCTCCGACTTGGCGCGGTGCAGGGTGGCGATCTCGTCCACCGCGGCATGGACCAGGTCGGGGGCCTCGCGCCAGGCGGGCAGGTCCAGGCAGCGGACCGTGGCGGACAGCTCGGCGTGCTGCGGGATCACATTGCAGGCGTGGCCCGACGCCACCCGGCCCCAGGTGACGGCCAGCCCCGAGCGGGCGTCGACCCGGCGGGCCAGCAGCGCGGGCACCTCGGTGATCACCTTGGCGGTGGCGGTCACCAGGTCGGTGGTCAGATGGGGGCGCGCGGTGTGGCCGCCCGGCCCGTCCAGCGAGATCTCCAGCCGGTCGCAGGCCGAGGTGATCGGCCCGACGCGCAGCCCGATCCGGCCGACCTCGACCTTGGGGTCGCAGTGCAGCGCCAGGATCCGGCCGACGCCGTCCAGCACGCCGTCCTCGATCGCGTCGGCCGCGCCGCCGGGCAGCACCTCCTCGGCGGGCTGGAACAGCAGCCGCACCGGACGCGCCAGACGTCCCTCGCGGGCCAGCTCGGCAAGAACCAGACCGGCGCCGAGCACCACGGTGGTGTGCACATCGTGGCCGCAGGCGTGGGCGCGGTCGGCGATGGTCGAGCGGTAGTCGACCGTCTTGGTGTCGGGGATGGGCAATCCGTCGATGTCCGCGCGCAGCGCCAGCAGGGGCGCTACGCCATCGCGCGGGCCGATGTCACAGATGAGGCCGGTGCCCGAAGGCAGCACCCGCGGCTCCAGTCCCGCCTGCTCCAGCCGCGCCTTGATCGCGGCGGTGGTGCGGAACTCGCAGTTGCCGAGCTCGGGGTGCATATGTACATCGCGCCGGAAGGCGATGAGTTCGGCACGCAGCTCGTCGGGGAGCGTGCCGGGCAGGGCCGGCGCTTCGGCGGGTGTGGCATCGGTCGCATCGAGGGACATCAATTGCTTCACCTGAAGAAGCGTAGAACGCCAGGTGGGCCCGCCGAATGTCGATCAACAAAAATTCAATCTGTTCGGGTACGCAAAAGTACCCGGCCCGGTGCATGATCCCCCTAGTCAGGGGGTATAACAGCCGGTTTTGCGGCCGGTCGCGGGTGAGAAGCGCCACACGGCCGTACGGGCGACGAGCTCAGGACGCGGCGACCGGTGCCGCGGGCGAACCCGGACTCCCCGGCGGGGCCGGATCCCTCGGCGGGATCGAACCCTTCGGCGGAGCCGGGTCCGTCGGCGGCACCGAGCTGAGCCGGCGCACATCGCGGGCCGTCCCGGTGACCCCGGACAGAAAGCCCTGGGCGCGCGGGGAGGCGTTGCTGGTCAGCCAGGCGGGGTCCACATCGCAGACCGCGACCTGCACACCGGTGCCCACGAGCGCCAGCGGCAGGGTGTGCACCACGGTCGAGGGGAAGCTCACGATCGTGTGGCCGATGGGGCCTCGGCGGGCTATCAGCTCGAGCGGCAGATCGGGCCGTACGATCTCAAGCCCCACCTCGTGCGCGACCCGGCTCAGCTTCTCGGCACTCTCGCGGCGGTGCGCGAAGTAGCGGGTGGCGCCATGGGCACGGGTCAGCGAGCCGACCGCTTCCAGATAGCGCTCCAGGTCCACCACGCCCGTCTCCACCAGGGAGGTGCCGACCAGGTCGGTGCCGCCGGTGAGCCGGGGCGGGCCGAAGCGGGCCCGGGTCCAGGCGAAGTCGTTGGCGGTGATGGTGACCCCGTCGGGCGCCTCCACCGGCATCGAGCTGAAGACCTCGACCCGGCGCTTGGCACCCGGGGTGAGCCGGCGCCGCGCGGTGGCGGAGACCGGCGCGAACACCAGGTCGCGCGGCCCCCGGTTGCCGCGCCGGTGCCAGCGCACCAGGGGCTCGCCCTTGGCAAGCTGGGAGATGAACTCCATGGTGGCCGTGCCGTCGTCCACCACGACCAGGTCCTTGGCGCGGGTGAGGGTCAGCAGGAGCTGGACATAGCGGGAGAACGGATCGCCTATCACTATCCGCGCGGCCCGGCGCAGCGGTCCGCGCAGCCCGCTGATCGTCTTGACCGGCGCACCGGCCCCGCCCCGCGCGTCCTCCCAGCGCACGGCGAAGCCCTCGTCGCGCGCCAGCTCGGCCATCCGGCGCAACTGGCCGCGGGTCATCGGGTCGTGCGGGGAGAGCACCACCACGGTGAGGTCCTGGGGCGCCGTGGCCTCCGGGCCCTGGGCGCGCTGGGCGTCGGCGTACGCCCACTCCAGCACGTTCAGGAGCTGAACCGGGCTCTCGACGAAGGCGAGTGTGGCCGGAGGGGCAAGGGGGGCAGCGGAGACCATCGCACCGTCCAAAGGCAGGGCCCGGACGCGGCGGGCAGCCTCTGACGCGTCAGAGGTGCCCGCCGCATCCGGGCGAGGGCCGGGCACACCGGCCGGAGGATTCACGGCAGAGTGGCTCAGACCGCGGCGGGCTCGCGGTCGGCGGAGTCGGACTCGGCGACGACGCCCGCGACACGGCGGAGCTTCTTCATCGGGCCGAGCTCGCTCTCGTAGACCTTCTTGACGCCGTCACCGAGGGACTCCTCGATGGTGCGGATGTCCCGGACCAGCCGCGTCAGGCCCTGCGGCTCGACGGAGGCGGCCTGGTCCGAGCCCCACATGGCGCGGTCGAGGGTGATGTGGCGCTCGACGAACGCGGCACCCAGCGCGACGGCGGCCAGCGTGGTCTGCAGACCGGTCTCGTGGCCGGAGTAGCCGATCGGCACGTTGGGGTACTCGGCCTGCAGCGTGTTGATCACGCGCAGGTTGAGCTCCTCGGCCTTGGCCGGGTACGTGGAGGTGGCGTGGCACAGCAGGATGTTGTCGCTGCCCAGCACCTCCACCGCGTGGCGGATCTGCTTGGGGGTGGACATGCCCGTCGACAGGATGACGGTGCGGCCGGTCGCCCGCAGGGCGCGCAGCAGCTCGTCGTCGGTCAGCGAGGCGGAGGCCACCTTGTGGGCCGGGACGTCGAACTTCTCCAGGAAGGCGACGGCCTCGGTGTCCCACGGGGAGGCGAACCAGTCGATGCCGCGCTTCTTGCAGTGCTCGGAGATGGCGGTGTACTCGTCCTCGCCGAACTCCACGCGGTGGCGGTAGTCGATGTAGGTCATCCGGCCCCAGGGGGTGTCACGCTCGATGTCCCACTGGTCGCGGGGGGTGCAGATCTCCGGGGTTCGCTTCTGGAACTTGACCGCGTCACAGCCGGCCTCGGCGGCGACGTCGATCAGCTTGAACGCGTTCTCCAGGTCGCCGTTGTGGTTGATGCCGATCTCACCGGTGACGTAGACCGGGTGGCCGGGGCCGGCGATCTTGTCGCCGAGGGTGCGGAGGCGAGAGTTGGAGCTCACTTAAGACAGTTCCTTTCCGAGAATCCACGAGGCGATCTCGCGGATCGCGCCGTCCCCTCCGGGGGTGGAGGTGACCGCACGTGCAGCGCCGCGCACGACGTCGTGCGCACCTGCGACCGCCACGGGCCAGCCGACAAGGCCGAAGCACGGGAGGTCGTTGACGTCGTTGCCGACGTAGAGCACGCGCTCCGGCGCGATGCCCTGCTCCTCGCACCATTGCTTCAGTGCGAGATCTTTTCGGTCGATGCCGTGGAGCACGGGGACCTGGAGTTTGCGGGCCCGTGCGGCGACGACCGGGTTCTTTTCCGTGGACAGGATCAACAGCGCCAGCTCAGCGCGGCGCAGGGCGGCGATCCCGAGCCCGTCGCCGCGGTGCACGGCCACGAGTTCGCGTCCTTCGGAGTCGACCAGCACCCTGTCGTCGGTCTGGGTGCCGTCGAAATCGAGTACCACCGCGTCGATGTCGTCACGGGTGGGGAGGGCGCCCGGCCGCTCGGCGTCGAGCAGCGGGGCGAGCGCGCGGGCGCGGGCCAGATCGTGCGGATCGTCGATCTCCAGCACCCGGGCGGGGTCGGTGCGCACCAGGTCGGTGCGGCCGAAGAAGCGGTGCCCGGCCTCGCGGAAGCCGCGGGCGTCCATCGCGTAGGCGGCGCCGGTCTCCAGGAAGTCCTGGGGGCGGTCCTGGCGGCGCGGGCGGTAGGACTTGTCGTGGTTGACGCCGTCGCCGCCGTCCGCCGCGGGGTTCTCGCCCTCGCGCCAGACGAAACCGTGGAAGGGGGCCACGGTCAGGGCGGTGTCGGCGCCCTTCTCGGCGACCGCGGCGGCCACTCCGTCGATGTCCTCGCGGATGATGAACGGGCTGGTGCACTGCACCAGCAGGACCACGTCCACGGTGGTGTCGTGCGACGCCTCGTACGCGTCCATGGCGTGGATCACCGCGGCCTCGCTGGTGGCGGTGTCTCCGGCGATGTCGGTGGGCCGCTGGATGACCACGGCGCCCGCACCGCGGGCGGCGGCGGCGATCCCGGCGTCGTCGGTGGAGACGACCACGTCGGTCACCAGCCGGCTGGCCCGGCACTCCATGACGGCGCGAACGACCAGCGGCACGCCTCCCACGGCGGCGAGGTTCTTCGCGGGGACGCCCTTCGACCCGCCACGGGCGGGGATCACGGCGAGCACACATGGGCTCGGGGCGGTCATGGCGGCTCCTTCAGGGGTTGCAGAGGTGATCGAGGCCGTCCCGGCCTCCTCTTGGTTCGCGCGCACGTCGCTCACAGCCGTCTTTTCGCTCACAGCTCCCCCATCCGCCGGATGACGGGGGCCACCCGCTGCACGCCGTGGCGGTAGGCACCGCGGGCCGCTTCGCGCATCGTGTTGCGCACCACCCGCCGCAGCGCCGAGACCTGCGCCTCGTCCTCGGCCGAGGCCCCGGGGCGGGGCGAGCCGTCCGGCTCGAAGCCGTACCGGGCGAGCCGGCCGGGCAGATAACCGGGCGCGGTGGTGGGGGTGTAGAAGGGGGCGAGCGGCGGGAGGGTCGGTGCGGCGGCCAGCTCGGCGACCCGGTCCCGCGCGGCGTCGAACCAGGTCTCGTACGGCCCGTCGGCGGCGACGCCCTGGCGGCCGAGCCACTCGGCGTTCGGCTCCGGCAGGTGCCCGGCGTCGAGCTGGTCCCAGGAGGCGAGACAGCCGGAGCCGAGGAAGTGGTGGTTGCCGAGCGTCTCCCGCACCCCGAGGTCGGTGAGGACGGCGGTCGGTATGGAGCGGTGCAGCGACTCCAGGGCGGCCGTGGAGCTGACCGTGACCAGCAGGTCCGCGGTGTCCAGGACCTCGCCCATGTTCCCGTAGGCGAGCCGGAAATTGGCGGGCAGATCGTCGCCGAACTTGGCGATCAGCTTCTGGTAGGGAAGCTCTTCGATATGCGTGGTGTGCTCGCCCGGCTTGCTGCGCAGCTTGACCACGACCTCGCGGTCCGGATGGCGGCGCGCGTGCTCCACCGCGCGGCGCAGCAGATAGGTGCGGTCGGCGCGGTTGTCCGGAACGGACGGCTGGACGGCGAAGACGACCGTGCCGCCGGGGTACTTCCGCGCCAGCCGCGCCTTCGGGTCGTAGCGGTCGCCGCCGAGGAAGGGCAGCGCGCATTCGACGACGCTGTTCCCGTCGGCGCCGACGCCCGTGTAGACGTCGCGGAAGCGGTCGGCGTCATGGCGGGAGTTGGCCAGCACCACATCGGCGCCGTGGCGCAGCAGCAGCCCGTCGGCCAGCTTCTCGTAGACGACACCGACATAGCCGGTGACGACCACGGGGCGGCGCTCGTCGGCCTGCCAGGCGTGGCGCAGTCCGTGCAGCATGGCCTGGACGGCGCCGCCGACCAGGGAGAGCACGATCACGTCATAGCGCTCACGGTCCACGGCCCGTGCGAATTCCACGCCCGTGACCTCGCGCATCGCGTCGGCGCGCACCCCGACCTCGGTGAGCTGTCGGGCGGTCGGCGTGGCGCGGCCGCGCAGCAGGAAGCCGTCGAGACGGCGGCCCGAGGCTGAACCCGATTCGTCCGGTACGAGGCGATGCGCGGTGAGCGCGCCCCATTTCCACCGGGTGTCGGAGTCGGCGAGCACGGCGACTCGCACAGAGGGATTGGTACGTGAGGACACGTCGCAGACGCTAGGAAGCGTTGTCGATTCACGGCCCAACGCAAGTGCAACAAAGGGTTAACAGAACGTCGACGATTGGAGAATCGGCTGGCTGGAGTGGCGGGTTAACCGTTCCGACGTGTTTCGTTCACCTCTACGTACACCCTAGGTCAAGACGAATGCCGAACAGCGACCTAGCGTCACCCGCGTGGTTAAGCTCTCCGTCATCGTGCCGTTCTACAACGTGCAGACCTATGCCCCCGACACGCTCAGAAGTCTGCGCGCGAACGCGCGTGAGGACTTCGAATTCATTCTCGTCGACGACTGTGCCACCGACGGGACGCCGGAGATCCTGGAGCGCGCCGAACGCGACCTTCCGGGGGCCGTCTACGTACGGCACGAGAAGAACGGTGGGCTGGCCACCGCCCGGAACACCGGCCTGGACAACTCCACCGGCGAGTACATCACCTTCCTCGACGGCGACGACTGGCTCGCCCCCGGCTACTACGAGCAGATGCTCGCGGCGATGGAGGACTTGGGGTGCGACTTCGTCCGCACCGACCATGTCCAGTGCACCGCCCGAGCCCGCTCGATCACCCGGGTGCCGCACGGCCGCCGCAATGTGGTGATGAACCCGCGGGACGCGATCCTCCCGACCGACCGCTCCACCTCCGTCGACTACCCCTATGCCTGGGCGGGCATGTACCACCGCCGCCTGGCGGACGAGGGACTGCTGCACTTCACCCACGGGCTGCGCACCGCCGAGGACCGGCCCTGGATCTGGCGGCTGCACCGCGAGGCCCGCAGCTTCGCCGTCCTCGGCGTGCACGGAGTGTTCTACCGGCGGGGGGTCTCCTCCTCGCTCACCCAGATCGGGGATGTGCGGCAGCTCGACTTCATTCGCGCATTCGACCAGGTCATCGAGGAAACCGCGCGGGACCGCGACGCCGACGCCCTGCTGCCGAAGGCCGTCCGCACGTACTGCGCGATCATTTCCCACCACCTGGGCAACATCGAGAGATTCGAACCACAAGTGGCCCGCAAACTCCGATCCATGTCGGCGGCGGCGATGAAACGCATGCCCCAGGACGTATTGAAGGACGCACTGGATTCCATGGACTATGAGCGCGCCGCACGCCTGCGGCGAGTCAAGCGCCGGCCCGCCGGGGCGGAGGTGGCGGCCTGATGTCCGCCTACAAGCCGCTGGCGGAGCGCAAGCGCACCCAGATCTTCCTCGCCTCGACCCTCTACGGGGCGGCGACCCTCGCGGCCGCGATCGACGCGGACAGCGTCGGCCCGGCCGACCGCCGGCTGCTGCTGATCAGCAATAACGCCGCGACACCGGAGACCACCCCGCCGGTCGACGAGATGCCCGGCTTCGAGCGGCTGCGCGGCCGCTTCGACCGGGTGCTCTCCTGGAACGAGACGATCTCGCCGTTCCACCCCGGCGGCTGGGCCCCGCGCGTGGACGACGCCCCGCTGTGGGAGCGCCATCTGCGGCTGCTGTGGAACCTCGGCGACGACACCATCGAGCTGATCCTGGAGTCCATCCAGGTCAACCCGGCGATGGCGGTCGCCCATGTCTTCCAGGGCGCGCCCATCGACGTCTACGCGGACGGTCTGATGAGCTACGGCCCGACCCGCAACAAGCTGGACCCGCTGATCGGCACCCGGATCCGCCGGCTGCTCCACCTGGACCTGGTGCCCGGGCTGCGGCCGCTGCTGCTGACCGAGTTCGGCGTCGAACCGGAGATCCTGCCGACCGAGGTGTTCACCAAGGTGCTCGCCGAGGTCGCCGAGGCCGCCCCGCGCGGTGTCGCCTCCGCCAGCGAGCGGATCGCCGTCGGCAACGGTCCGGCGCTGATGCTCGGGCAGTACCTGTCCGCGCTGGACATCCTCACTCCGCAGGAGGAGGAAGAGCTGCATGTGCGGATGTTGCGCGGCGCCGTGGCGCTGGGCCACCGCACCGTCGTCTTCAAGCCGCACCCCACCGCCCCGGCCCGCTGGTCGCGGATGCTGGAGAAGAAGGCCGCGGAGCTGGGCGCGGAGCTGACCGTCATGGACACCCCGGTCCTGGCCGAGGTGCTGTACCAGCGGATGAGTCCGGCCCTGGTCATCGGCTGCTTCTCCACCGCGCTGCTCACCGCCGACGTCTTCTACGGACTGCCGGTGGCCCGGATCGGCACCGATACGCTGCTGGAACGGCTCACCCCGTACCAGAACAGCAACCGCGTGCCGGTGACGATCGCGGACGCGCTGCTGCCCGACCTCGAGGACCACAAGGCGGTGGCCGCCGCCCGGCCGGTCGACGAGCGGGCGGGCAAGCGGCTGGCCGGACTGATCAGCGCCGTCGGCTTCTGTATGCAGGCCAAGATCTACCCGGATCTGCGGCCTACCGCCGAGCGCTATCTGGCCGCCCACCTGGACCACCAGACCTGGCGCTACTTCAAGAAGCGCCGGCTGACCGCGCTCGCCCTGCCCGGGGCCGTCCCCTCGCAGCTCGCCTTCATCCCGCGCAATGAGACGGTGCGCAAGGTCGCCCGCCGGGCCCGGGCCATCAAGCGCGCCGCCCTCAAGCGGACGGTCACCGGATGAGCGCGCCGCCCGCCCCCGACCCCGGGCCGATATCCCCCGCGGCGGCGACGGCTCCCACGCCGACGCCGCCGCGCGCCTCCGACCTCGCTCTGGAGCGATCCGCCGAGCGCACCGCGAAGGCGGCCGCGCGCGGCGGCGGCCATCCGGTGCGGCTGCGGGCACTGGACGGGCTGCGTCTGCTCGCCGCGCTCATGGTGGCCGCGTACCACTACGGCGGGCGCGACGGCGAGATAGCCCAGGCGTGGGGCTCCTCGCCCCGCGTCCAGTTCCCCACCCTCTCCAGCACCTTCGCCTACGGCTGTCTCGGCGTCCAGATCTTCTTCGTCATCAGCGGCTTCGTCATCTGCATGAGCGGATGGGGACGGCCGCTGCGCTCCTTCTTCGCCTCGCGCGTCTCCCGCCTCTACCCCGCCTACTGGGTCGCGATCATCCTGGTGACCGCCGTCTTCGCGCTCCCCTGGGTCACCTACAAGGCGGTGTCGCCCAGCGACGCGCTGGTCAACCTCACCATGCTGCAGCAGCCGCTCGGGGTGGACCGGGTGCTGGGCGTGTGCTGGACCCTCTGGGCGGAGCTGCGGTTCTACGCCCTCTTCGCGCTGTTCGTGGTGCTCCCGGGCGCGACCCGCCACCGGGTGGTGCTCTTCTGCGCCGTCTGGACGCTGGGCTCGGCCTTCGCCGAGGCGGCGAACCTGCCGCTGCTGGACGTCGTCCTGATGCCGGAGTACTCCTCGTACTTCATCGGCGGCATGGGCATCTACCTGCTCCACCGCTTCGGCCACGACGCCCTCTCCTGGGGCATCATCGGGATCAGCTTCCTGATCGGCCAGCACTACGCGATCCGCGATCTGTGGCACCCGGCCAACATCGACGCGTTCTCCTACCGCTCGGCCGCCGCCATCATCGGCGTGGTCGCCTTCGGCTATGTCGCGGTGACGCTGATCGCCCTCGGCAAGCTGAACTGGGCGAACTGGCGCTGGCTGACCGTGGCGGGCGCCCTGACCTACCCGTTCTACCTGGTCCATGAGCATCTGGGCTGGGTGGTCGTCTGGGTCCTCCACCAGAAGCTGGGCATCCCCTCCTACGGGACGTTCGCCCTGACCGTACTGGTGATGCTGGGCCTGGCCTGGCTGCTCTACCGCTTCGTCGAGCAGAAGCTCACCCCGGTGATCAAGCGCTCGCTGACGACGGTCCGCCTGTAAGGGCTCGCCGTACTCTCAGGGGTCAGGGGCTCCCCTCGCCGGTTTCGACGGCGAGGGGAGCCCTGCTCGTTGAGGCCAGCACCTCCTGGATCACATGACGGGCATTGGCCGCCATCGCCGGATTGGTCTCGCGGTAGTACGGAAGCTGGATGAGCGCCATGCTCAGGGCCCAGCCCCGGCCCCGCGCCCAGGTGCCGTCATCCACGCCCACGCCGAGCGCGGCGCGGAAGTCCTCCCGCACCGACGCCGGGAGCAGATTCCAGGCCGGGATCAGATCGCAGGCCGGATCGCCCACCCCGGCGGTCCCGAAGTCGATGACGGCGCTCAGCCGCCCGTCCACGACCAGCAGATTGCCCGGCATCAGATCGGAGTGCACCCACACCGGCGGCCCGTCCCACCCGGGCGCCGCCAGCGCCTCCTCCCACACCGCGGTAGCCGCCCCGGTGTCGATCGTCCCGCGCAGGAGGCCGATCGCGGCCCGAGTCTCCTCGTCGACCTCCCGCAGCGGCCCGCCCCGATAGGCGGGCGGCCCGCCCGCGGGCTCGATCCGGCGCAACGCGACGATGAACTCCGCGAGATCGGCGGCGAGCCGCCCGGGCCGGACGACCCGCCCCTCCCGCGGATTCTCCCCGTCGAGCCACCGATGGACCGTCCACGGCCAGGGAAAACCGTCCCCCGGCACGCCCTTGCCGAGCACCGCGGGAATGGGAACCGGCAACGCGGGCGCAAGCCGCGGCAGCCACCGGTGCTCCCGCTCCACATCCCCGGCCCCACCCGCGAGACGCGGCAGCCGTACGGCGAGGTCGCCCCCGAGCCGGAACAGGGCATTGACGGTGCCCGACGAGGCGAACCGCTCGATGGGCAACTCCGCCCACCGGGGAAACTGCGCGGCAAGCAACCGCCGTACGAGAGCCACGTCAATGGGCCGTTCGTCGGCATGCATCGCGCTCGCGCTCATCGGCACCCCGTTCCTGAGTCGTGTGGGACACCACTACGCGTCAGGGGAGGGCCCGGCGGCAACTCAATTTGGCGCGGGGGCGTCAGGAGATGTCCGGCGGACCGTAACGCCTGCGGCGAGCTGTCCCCACCCCGCCCCTTCCCACAGCACCGATATGCGGCTCCGCCGCGTGGCAGGGCTCCGCCCCGGACTCCGGGAATCCAGCCCCTCCGGCGCTTGAGGAGCGGGGTCCGGGGACGCCTGGCCAATCCAGCCCCTCCGGCGCTTGAGGAGCGGGGTCCGGGGCGGAGCCCCGTTCGGGAAGGGGCGGGGAGGGGAACAATCCGCCCCTGGCCGAGCTCAGAGCCAGCGCGGAGCGTCAGCGCCCAGGCGACCGGATGCGCGGGCCCAGTCCAGTGGTCCGTCCGGGGAGCCGATCGGCGAGCGGGCGTACCGCAGCGTTCCGAGGTCCGAGGCAGTCTCGGCGAGCCAGGGCGCCGGGTCATGGGCGGGGCCGTCGCCCCGGGACACAGGGGCGATGCCATGCAGAAGCCAGGACGCCGTGCCCGCGAGAGAGAACCGCAGATGGCGCCCGCCACCCACCTCCTGCCGCTCCGTCAGCGCCCGCAACACCCCCGCCGCCAACAGATAGCCCGTGCCGTGGTCGAGCGCCTGGGCAGGCAGCACACCGGGGTGGCCCTCGGCATCGGCGCCGGCGTGCGCCTCGATCGCGGCGATCCCGGTAGCCGCCTGCACCAGACTGTCGAAACCGCGCCGCATAGCCCACGGCCCCGACCAGCCCCATGCGCAAAGCTGGGCGACGATCAGCCCGGGGTGGCGTTCCAGCAGCGCGTCCGGGGCGAGGCCGAAGCGGTCGAGCGTGCCGGGGCGGTAACCGGTGACCACCACATCGGCGTCGGCGAGCAACGTCTCGAAGGTCCGGCGGTCCTCGGGCGCGCCGAGGTCGAGTGCGGCCGAGCGCTTGCCGAAGCCGGTGTCGGCGTGTGCGTCCGGGTCCTCGGGCAGCCCCGGAGAGTCGATGCGCAGTACGTCGGCGCCCAGCAGCGCCAGGGTGCGGGTGGCCACCGGCCCGGCGATGACCCGGGTCAGATCGAGCACGCGCACGCCGCTCGCGGGCAGGAGCGCCTCCGAGAGCAGGCGCGGCGCGCCCTCCCCAATCCGCCGGGACTCGCTCAACGGCAGCCCAGCAAGCGGAATCTCGCTTTCGCCGGGCTCCGCCACCGCCACGGCCAGCCCACCCCCGGCGTAGACGATCTCCTGGATCGCCCGGGCGGGGCGGGCCGCGAGCGCCGCCGCGAGTTCGTCCGGCCCGCTGTCGCCGGACAGCCCGAGGGCGGTGAGCAGCCGGGCGCGGTGGTGCGGGTAGTTGGCGTGCGTCCGGACCCAGCCATCAGCCGCGCGCCAAAAGCCGGACAGCGGAGCGAAGTTGGTGGGCTTCCGGCCGTCGATACGAAGGTGCCGTTCGCTGACGAACGCGGTGGCGACGGCGCCCTCGTCGACCCGTACCGCCGGAACGGCCCCGCCGGAGCGCCGCGCGCCCAGTTCGGCGGCGGCCAGCGAGCACACGCCCACGGTGGCGCGGGCCAGCTCGGCCACGGGCAGCCGGGCGGGCAGTCCCCCGCTCACCGCGCGGTACGCCACGTTCCCCAACAGCGCCGGGTCGCCGCCGAGGGCGGTCCAGGCGTGGACGGTGGCCGAGTCCGGTGATGCGTCGCTCCTCGTCATGCGCTCATTGTGCGCCGCAGCTCCGGCGCGCCGTATGGCGAGTGCCCCGCCCCCTCCTCCTGGTCGGGGACGGAGAGGGCGGGACGTACAAGGTGGGCGGCGAGCCCAGTGGTGGGCCTATGCGGCGCCCGCCCGCCGGTAGAGGTCGAGGGCCTCGTTGCCCAGCGTCGGGTGGTATTCGTTCGCACCGGCGCTGACGCTGATGTTCCCGATCAGATAGCCCCCGCCGCCCGAGAAGTCGGCGAGGAAGCCGCCGCCGCTGGACCCTCCGGTCTGGACGCAGTCGATGCCCCACATCGTGGAGCCGGGGCGGCCCGCGTCGGGGAACTCATTGCCCTCGCAGTGGTTCAGCCGCTCGCCGTTGCCCTCGGCGGCGGAGCCTCCGTAGCCGAAGGAGTGGACATGGCGGCCGGTCTGCGAGTTGAAGGCGATGCCCTGCGCGCCCACGGTCTCGGCCAGGGTGCGGCCGTTCAACGTGTTCATGACGGCGAAGGCGTAGTCCCAGTTGGCGTTGCCCCGCGTGGAGACGTACTGGGGCTCCCAGAACAGACTCCGGGCGGAGAACGTGCCGTAGGGGCGATTGCCGTTGTTGTAGCCCGGGATGAAGACCCAGTTGCGGTAGCCCGTGCCGGTGGCCGCGTCCACGACGCAGTGGCCGGCGGTGAGCACGACGGACCGGTTGTCGCTGTTGGCGACGGTGGCCGAGCAGGCGAAGGTGCCGCCCGAGGCGTTCTGGAAGAAGACCTTGCCCGCCGTGGTGCTGATCAGGCCGCCGCCGGTCCAGGCGGTGGGGGACGTGGCCCGCGTCGAGGGCGCGGAGGTGGCGGCGGCGGGACCCGGGAGCGGGGGCACGCTCACCCGCTCACCCGTGGTGGGCGGCGCGGTCGCGAGTTTCGCGGTGCGGGCGGCGGGCAGGGCGGTGACGTCCTGGGCGGCACGCAGCCGCTCCGTCGTCCAGAAGCGGGCGGCGGCGCGCTGCTCTTCGGTGGAGACGGAGGTTCCGGCTGCTCCCTGGGCGGAGGGGGACGGGGCGGGGGCCGCGTGGGCGGCGGTTCCGGCGGTCCAGCCGAGAGTGGCGAGAGTGAGGGCGCTGAATAAGGTGGCGACACGTCTCATGCGGTGAGCTCCAAGTCCGTTGGAGGTACCCGAGAGCGCCGGACAACGTTGTCCGACGCTTGGTCGCCGGTAGCGTGCCACGACTGGTCCAGACCTGCCATGACACGGGACGTCACAATTAGGGATCCCCCTAGTCGGGGCGAGCCCCGGACGCCACACCTAACGCGAGCCCGCCGGTGCCAGGTTCGCCTCGATGCCCGCCACGACCGTACGCACCCCGCCCCTTCCCGAAACGAGGGGCTCCGCCCCTCGCCCCCGCCGGGGCTCCGCCCCGGACCCCGCTCCTCAAACGCCGGAGGGGCTGAATTCACTCCGGCGGGCAGCCGCGAGACGGCGGGAGGGGGCGGGGTCGCAGGGGTGGTGTCCTGGACGCTTACGTGTATTTGTGGCGCCAATCCCCGACCAACCCCACCACGCCCCCGCCCCGGCCGAGCGCACGATCAGTTGGCGAAGTCCAGCAGCACCTTGCACGACTGGCTACGGTCGGCAGCCTGACCGAACGCCTCCACCGCCTCCCGCGCCGACCGCACCCCGCTGATCAGCGCGTCGAACGACGGCTCGGCCGCCAACAGCCGCAACGCGTCGTCGAACTCGGCGTGGAAGCGGAGCGCGCCCCGCAGCTCGATCTCCCGGGCGACCAGGAGATTTCCGGCGAACGGGCTCTGCCCGGGCGGCAGCATGCCGAGCTGGACGACCACGCCTCCCCTCCGCACCCGGCGCAAACACGTGTCGAGCCCAGCCGCAACGCCCGACGCCTCGATCGCGACGTCCATCTCGTCCGAGGGCCAGTTCGGGTCGTCCGGATCGTCGGCCCGTACGCAGGCCGTCGCCCCGGCCGCCGCCGCGAACTCCAGGGCGCGGGGCAGCAGATCGGTCGCCGTGATGGTCGCCGCGCCCGCCGCGCGGGCCGCCGCGATGGTCAGACAGCCGATCGGACCGGCGCCCGTGACCAGCACATGGCGGCCCTTCACCGCGCCCGCCCGCCGCACCGCGTGCAGCGCCACGGCCAGCGGTTCGGCGAGCGCGGCCCGGCGCGGCTCCAGCCCCTCGGGCAGGGCCCGGAGTTGCACCGCCGGGACGGCGATCTGGGAGGCGAAGCCGCCCTGGACATGCGGGGTGCGCGCGGCGCTGCCCAGATAGCGGGTGTCGCGGCAGACGTTGGCGCGGCCGTCGGAGCACTCCGGGCACACCCCGCACGGCGTGGCCGGGTGGACGGCGACCGGGGTGCCGACCGCGGGCCCGGTCGCGCCCTCGCCGTACGCCACGACCGTGCCGACGACCTCGTGCCCGAGCACCATCGGCTCCTGGAGCCGGAAGTCGCCCACCCCGCCGTGCCGGTGGTAGTGGAGATCCGATCCGCAGATCCCGCCGTACCGGATCGCCACGAGCGCCTGCCCTGGCGCCGGTTCCGGCTCGGGGAGTTCCTCGATCCGCAGATCGCCCTGACCGTGGATCACGCAGCCCAGCACCATCCGCCCAGCCTCCTCAAGTGGTTTCGCGGGGTTCACAGAACGCTCGTCATGCCGCCGTCTACGTACAGCACCTGTCCGCTCACGAAGTCCGCAGCCGGCGAGGCGAGATAGAGCAGCGCGCCGACCAGGTCCTCGGTGCGGCCCCAGCGCCCGGCCGGGGTCCGCCCGCGCACCCAGGAGCTGAACTCCTCGTCCTCGACCAGCGGCCGGGTCAGCTCGGTCTCGATATAGCCGGGGCCGAGCCCGTTGACCTGGATCCCGTACCGGCCCCAGTCCGCGCACATGCCCTTGGTGAGCATCTTCAGCGCGCCCTTGGTCGCCGCGTAGGGGGCGATTCCGGGGCGGACCACTTCGCTCTGCAGGGAGCAGATGTTGACGATCTTGCCGTGGCCGCGCGGGGTCATCCGCCGGGCGGTCTCCCGGCCCACCAGGAAGGCGCTGGTGAGGTTGGTGTCCAGGATCTGCCGCCAGGCGTCGTCGGTGAACTCCAGCAGGGGCGCCCGGTTCTGCGTCCCGGCGTTGTTGACCAGGATGTCGAGCGGGCCCACCCGCTCCTCCACATCGGCGATACCGGCGGCCACGGCCGGGCCGTCGGTGACGTCGAACGCGGCGGTGTGCACCCCCGCGTCGGCGCCGCCGAGCTCGGCCGCGGCCTTCTCCAGGGCGTGCGGATCGCGCCCGTTGAGCACCACCGTGCAGCCGGCCTCCACCAGACCGCGCGCGAGGGCGTGGCCGATGCCCCGGCTGGAGCCGGTGACCAGCGCGGTGCGGCCCGCGATGTCGAAGAGCGGATGTGTCGTCATGACGTGCGTACCTCTCCGGTGCTCAAGTCACCAGTTCCTAGATCACCAGCGACAGCAGCAGGACGAAGCCGAGCCCGACGACGGAGATGATCGACTCCATCACCGACCAGGTCCGCACCGTCTGCCCCACGCTCATCCCGAAGTACTCCTTGACCAGCCAGAATCCCGCGTCGTTGACATGGCTGAAGAAGAGCGACCCGGCGCCGATCGACAGCACCAGCAGCGCCACATGGGTGCTCGACATATCGGCGGCCAGCGGCGTCATCAGCCCGGCGGCCGAGATCGTGGCCACCGTCGCCGAGCCGGTGGCGAGGCGGATGGCGACCGCGATCAGCCAGGCGAGCAGCAGCGCGGAGACGTTCCAGTGCTGCGAGATGTCCATGATCATCTTGCCGACGCCGATGTCGATCAGCGTCTGCTTGAAGCCGCCGCCCGCGGCGACGATCAGCAGCATTCCGGCGATCGGCGCGAGCGAGTGCTCGACGGTGGAGGAGATCCGGTCCTTGGTGAAGCCCGCGGCCCGGCCGAGGGTGAACATGCCCACGATCACCGCGGCCAGCAGCGCGATCAGGGGAGCGCCGATGACGTCGGCGACGCGCTGGACGGTGTTCTCCGGGTCGTCCACCACGATGTCGACCAGCGCCTTGATCAGCATCAGGACGACCGGGAGCAGCACGGTGAGCACGGTGACGCCGAACCCGGGACGCCGCTCCAGCTCCTCCGACGGCCGCGTGGGGATCAGCCGGTCCGGCGGGGTGATGTGCACCCAGCGGTCGGCGACGCGTGAGAAGACCGGGCCCGCGATGATGGCGGTGGGCACGGCGATGAGGACGCCGAGCGCCAGGGTGATCCCCAGGTCGGCGTGGACCGCGTCGATCGCGGCAAGCGGTCCGGGGTGCGGCGGCACCAGGCCGTGCATCACGGACAGGCCCGCGAGCGCCGGGATGCCGATGCGCATCAGGGAGAAGTTGCCGCGCTTGGCGACCAGCAGCACCACCGGGATCATCAGCACCATGCCGACCTCGAAGAAGAGCGGCAGCCCGATGATCCCCGCGATCAGCACCATCGCCCAGGGCATCGTCCGGTTGCTCGCCTTGGCGAGGATGGTGTCGACGATCTGGTCGGCGCCCCCGGAGTCGGCGAGCAGCTTGCCGAGGATCGCGCCGAGGGCGATCAGCACGCCGACGCCCGCGACGGTCGACCCGAGGCCGGCCGAGAAGCTGGTGATGACCTTGTCGAGCGGGGCTCCCGCGACGGCGCCGAGCGCCAGTGAGCCGATCGTCAGCGACAGAAACGCGTGCAGCTTGGTCTGGGTGATGAGGAGAACGAGAACGGCTATGCCGACGAGGACGGCTATGCCGAGCTGCGCGTGACCTGCCGACGTGATCGGGTCGACGGTGTCCGCTGCCAGCATCTCGACGCTGAGTCTGGTCACGGGGGTTTCCTATCCTGCGTTACTGGTGTTCGAGCCGCCGCAGTTCGGCGGCGGCCCGCTCGGTGATGAGCTCGGGTTCCGGGCCGACGTCCACGGCGACGCCGTACTCGTCCGGCTGCAGCGGTTCGAGCGTGGCGAGCTGGGAGTCGAGCAGTTTCCCGGAGAAGAAGTGGCCCTTGCGCTCCTTCATCCGCTCGGCGATCAGCTCGCGGTCGCCGGTCAGATGGAGGAAGACGATGCCGGGCGCGGCGGACCGCAGCCGATCGCGGTACGTCCGCTTGAGCGCGGAGCAGCTCACCACGCCCCCGCCCGCGGCGTGGTCATGGGCCCAGGCGCCTATGGCGTCCAGCCAGGGGCGTCGGTCGTCGTCGTCCAGCGGGGTCCCGGCCGACATCTTGGCGATGTTGGCCGGCGGGTGGAAGTCGTCGGCCTCGGCATACGGGACGCCGAGCTCCTCCGCCAGCAGGGGGCCGACCGTGGTCTTGCCCGTTCCGGACACTCCCATGACCACGACAACCTGGGGGGCGTGCATTGTGTGAAACCTCGCTGTCTTCTTCGACCTCGGCGCCGGGGACACTCAACCCCACAGATACGACGTATTCAAGAGTCCGTGACTTAAAAGTCATACTTATTTGGGGGGTGGGTGGCCGCGTAGGCTGAGCGCATGGACGAACAGGGGCCCCAGGGCCGTGGTCAGAGGCCCAGGCCCCAAGGGCTGCACGACCGGCTCCTGGAGTCCCTCGGCCCCGCCATCACGGGGGGCGACTATCCGCCGGGCACCGTCCTGCGCACCGATGAGCTGGAGCGGCGCTACGACGTCTCGCGCACGGTCGTCCGGGAGGCGGTGCGGGTCCTGGAGTCCATGCACCTGGTGGAGTCCCGCCGCCGGGTCGGGGTGACGGTGCGCCCCACCGATGAGTGGGATGTCTTCGACCCCCAGATCATCCGCTGGCGCCTGGCCGGCCCCGACCGCCCCCGCCAGCTCCGCTCCCTCACCGCCCTCCGCTCGGCCATCGAACCCGCCGCCGCCGCGCTGGCCGCCGAGCACGCCACACCGGAGCAGTGCGCCGAGCTCACCGAGCACGCCCTCAACATGGTCGCCACCTCACGCGGCCAGCAACTGCCCGCGTACCTGATCCACGACGTCGCCTTCCACCGCGTGATCCTGCGCGCGTCGGGCAACGAGATGTTCGCCCGCCTGGGCGACGTCGTCGCCGAGGTCCTGACCGGCCGCACCCAGCACCGCATCATGTTCACCGACCCCGACCCGGAGGCCGTCACCCTCCACGTCCGCGTGGCCGAAGCGGTCCGCGCGAGCGACGCGGAGGCGGCGGAGCGCTACACGCGGGAGATCACGGTGGGGGCCCTGCGGGAGCTGGACATCCTGGCGCCGTGAGGACGCCTGTCCGGTGTCCGTCCCCACATCGGCCGGCTGTCGGGTGCGGGTTTCGTGTCGCGCCTTCGGCGCGGGTTGAGCAGCGGGGCAGGGGGTTGGGGGCGCGGGCCTCGCCGCCGAGCGCCGGGCCGGTTCGGGGAGGCGCCGGGGGCGGCTTCCGTGCTCGGTGGCCCGGGTCCCTCCGGACTGCGCCGGTCCCAGCCTCAGCGGGGAGTGGCGAAGACGTTGCGCTCCGCGAGGTCCGAGAGGAGACGCGCGGCCGCGCGGAAGTCGGCGTCGTCGTGCAACACGACGAGCCCGTGGTGTGCGGCCGTCGCGCAGATCAGCCAGTCGACCACGGACAGGCTTTGATGCTGCCCCCGTTGGGCCAGACGGTACTGGCCGACCTCGATCCACTTCCAAGCACTCTTCGGGACGGAGACGTCCGGGAAAAGGTCGGCGAACATCTCCGTCATCCCGTCGTACTCGTCCAGACCGCGCGCAGACTGCCGGAATTCCGTGCGCTGCGGAGCGCACGAGCCGATGGCCCCGTCGTCCAGCTCATGGCCCCATAGATCATTGAGCTTGCGGTCACGCTGGAGACGCCAGACGGCCGTGGAGTCGGCAAGGTAGCGGATCACGGTCAGGCGGCACCCTGCTCCGTGCGCGCCGAGTCGCCCGCGGCACCCTTCTCGGCCGCGTGGCGCAGCCAGAAGCCTTCCTCGTCCCATTGCCGGGCCTGCTCAAGGTGACGCAAGCGCGCCTCGGTTCGCGCCCGGCGCTCCGCGTACTCGCGGAGGGCGATGTTGACCATCTCCTTCTTGGTCTTGGCGCCGGACAGCCGCATGGCTTCCGCGAGAGCGTCGTCGTCGATGTCGATCTGCGTGGCGGACATCGGAACCTCCAAGAGATGGGCTTCATACAAAGGTAGCCGATGTCGCATACAAACCGCATGCGGTGCGGTGCGGTGCGGTGCGGTGCACGGAAGCGACCTGAGGCGGTCGGGTGTCGGGTGCGGGTTTCGTTTCGCGCCTTCGGCGCCTTTGAGCAGCGGAGCAGGGAGTGGGGGGCGCGGGCTTCGCCGCCGGGCGCCGGGGCGGTTCGGGGAGGCGCCGGGGGCGGCTTCCGTGCTCGGTGGCCGGGGGCCCTCCGGACTGCGGGTGGTGGGGGTTCGGGTACCTCCTGTAAAAAACGCTTGATCTAGCGCAACTAATATGTCAAGCGATTTCAAGAGGGGTACCCCAACCCCCCTTGCTGTCCGGCAGCGGCCTCAGCCCCCAGCCGGGGACGCCGCCACCGGCGCCCGCCCCCACCGGCCCGGCGGTCGGCGACGCGGCCCGCGCCCCCAACCCCCCTGCCCCGCTGCTCAATTGCGCCGAAGGCGCGAGACGAAAGCCGCACCCGGCCCGAGCCGCCCAGGCCGGTGGCCTCAACACCCCACCGGCCCGACGATCGGCACGCCGCCGCGCCCCCGGCCCCTGCCCCGCTGTGGCACCGGCCGCCTCGGGCGCCAGAGCCTTACCCGGCGGGACGCCGCGTCACTTCAGATGCCGATCGACAAACTGCTCGAATGCCCGGGCGGCCGCGCTCGGGGTTCGGTTGTCGGGGATGGCCAGGGAGATCGACCAGTCGAGCTCGGCGCCGGTGATGGGCAGCGTGGTGAGATCGTCATGCGGCCCGACGACGCCACGGGGCAGCAGAGCGATACCCAGCCCGTGACGGACGAAGTCGGCACCGGCCGTGATGTCGGTGATCTCGATGGCGACATGACGGTGGAGCCTCGCGGCGGTGAACGCGCGATCGGTCACGGCGCGGTTGCCGTAGCCGGGCGGGAAGTCGATGAATGCCTCGCCGGTCAGTTCGGACATCGCCGCTTCGCTGCGGCCCGCGAGGCGGTGGCCGGCAGGAACGACGAGGTCCAAAGGTGTGGAAGTGAGCTCTCTCAGGTGCGCGCCGGCCGGAGGGCCGACGGGGAACGAGACGAACGCGAGGTCGAGCCTCCCCTCGGTGAGTGCCGTGAGGAGTCCGGGGGAGCCGCCGCTCGATGCCGCTGTGGCGAGGTGCACGGAGACGGCCGGGTACTCGCGGTGAAAGCTCCCCAACATGGCGGGCAGGTCGATCGGCCCGAGTGAACTCATCGTCCCGACGCGCAAGGCCCCCCGGACAGTGCCGCTGACCTCCTCGACGGCGGCGCGCGCATCCTGGGCGGCGTCAAGGGCCACCCGGGCTTTCGGCAGGAGCGCGTATCCGCTTTCCGTGAGCCCGACCCGCCTGGACGTGCGCCACAGTAGCTGGGTGTGCAACTCCCGCTCCAGGGAGGCGATCGTCGCCGAGACCGCGGACTGCACGATGTGCAGCCGCGCCGCGGCGCGGGTGAAGCTCGACTCTTCCGCCACCGCGACGAAGCACTCCAGTTGGCGCAGCTCCATACGGGAACTATCGCACGCGGCGATGACTGCGAGCGAAACCATTCGTTGGACGCGATCCGTGAGCCGACGCAGTGTGGACAGCGCATCCCTGTCCGACCGGAGGTACCACATGACCATCCTGATCACCGGCTCCCGTGGCGGCATCGGCGCCGGTCTGCTGCACCGCTTGTCCGCATCCGGCCACGACGTCCGCGCGGCCAGCCGCGCCCCGGAGCAGGCCGATCCGCCCCCCGGTGTCACAGCCGTCGCGCTCGACCTCGCCGACGCGACGACGTTCGCGCCCGCTCTGGCCGGAGTGACCGACGTATTCCTTTACGCCGAGCCCACCAGGATCGAGAGGCTCCTGGACGCGGCGGTGTCGGCCGGAGTGCGACGGATGGTGCTGCTCTCGTCCGACTCGGTGAACCTCCCCAACGCCGAACACAACGCGCTGGCCCGCCACCACCTGCTGGTGGAACGGGCACTGCGCGCCGCGCCCCTCACCTCGACCGTGCTACGCCCGGGCGGGTTCGCCACCATGACCCTGGGCTGGGCGGAGTCCATCCGCGCCGACCGACCGATCGAGCAGGCATATCCGGAAGCGCGCCTGGACGTCATCCACCCCCAGGACATCATCGATGTCGCCGAGTCGTCGCTGACCACCCACGCGCTGGATGGCGAGACGATCAGCCTGGGCGGCCCGGAGGTGCTCAGCTTCCGTGACCAGGCGCGGATCCTGGGGGACCTGCTGAACCGTGAGATCGAGCTGCGCGCACCGGCTCCGGAGCAGGCGGCCGCGCACCTGAGCGCCCACGTTCCCGCGCCGTTCGTCGCGGCAGTGCTGGACTATTGGGCCCAGCTGTCCGACCGGCGGATCGAGGCGTCACGCACCGCCGAGCGGATCACCGGCCGCCCCGGCCGTACGTTCCGCCAGTGGGTCACCGAGAATCTCGCTTCGTTCAGGTGAGCCCCGTACACGGTGTGCCGTCGAGTTCGGCCCATACCGTTTTGCCGATCAGCTCGGGTACGACGCCCCACCGGTCGGCCAACTCCTCGACCAGCAAAAGCCCGTGCCCGCCTTCGCGCGGCGCCTCGGGCTCGGGGGCCGGGCGCACGGTCGGCAGCCGTTCGACCCGGGGATCCCTCACCTCGTTACGGAGGGTGTTCCCGGTGACGCTGAGTGTCAGCCGGAAGTTCCGCCCCGGGACGCGGCCATGCAGCGCGGCGTTGGCAGCCAGCTCGGCGATGATCAACGCCCCCGTCTCATGCGGCAGGCCCCACGAGCGGATGCGTTCCGTCCCGAGGAGTCGTGCCAGGCGGGCGCCCTTGCGGGTGGCCGAGAGCAGGACGGTGAAGTGCGAAACGGAAGTGTCGGTTCGAGTGATTTGTTGGCTCACGTCACTCAGAGTGGCCGCGCACGAATAGGCTGAAAAGTAGCGACGCCGATACGGGCAGTGACTGTCCGGCCCTGGTCCGGGCCTGTCCGGCGGCGCCGGGTGGGAGGTGGCCCCGTATGGAGGATGAGGAGAGCGGCGCGGTCCTGAGGACGGTCGGCCGTCAGATCAAGTTGTGGCGCGAAGCGGCCGGGCTGAAACAGGCCGAGTTGGGGGCGGCGATCGGTTACGGCGAGGAGCAGGTTTCGGCCGTCGAACGGGCGCGGCGCATCCCGAGTCCGGAGTTCCTGGAGAACGCGGATCGGGTGCTGGGGGCTGGCGGCAAGATCGCCGCGATGAAGAAGGATGTTGCGGAGGCCCGCTACCCCAAGACGGTGCGAGATCTAGCGAAGTTGGAGTCCGAGGCAGTTGAGCTGGGCGCCTACGGCAACCACAACATGGATGGCCTGTTGCAGACGGAAGAGCACACGCGTGCGCTGTTCACGATGCGACGGCCGCTGCTCTCAGACGACGTGATCGAACAACGGGTGGCGGCCCGAATGGCCCGGCAGGAGATCTTCACCAGCCAGCCCGCGCCCATCTTCAGCTTTGTCCAAGAAGAGGTGACGCTGCGCCGACCCATCGGCGGCAAAATGGTGCAGCGACGACAGCTTGAACACCTGCTCGAATTGGGAAGGTTGCGAAACGTCGAGATCCAAGTGATGCCGACAGAGCGCGACGACCACGCGGGCATGGGTGGCCAACTTCAGCTCCTGAAGCTGAAGGGAGGCACCACAGTGGGCCACGTGGAAGTGCAGCGCTTCACTCGCCTCATCTCCGATCCGCGCGAGGTGCAGACCCTCGAGATCCAATATGGGATTATCCGAGCCCAGGCGCTCACCCCACGGGAGTCGCTGGCCTTCATCGAGAAACTACGGGGAGAGACATGACCCTCAAGCCCTCCGCCGGAGGCGCTCTGAAGTGGACCAAGAGCAGCTACAGCAGCAACGAAGGTCCGCAATGTGTCGAGGTGGCGTGGACGAAGAGCAGCTACAGCACAGCTGACGGCCCCTCATGCGTAGAGGTCGCCCCCACCCCCTCCACCATCCACATCCGCGACTCCAAGAACCCCGACGGCCCCCAACTCGCCGTCACCCCCACCGCCTGGACCGCGTTCGTCACCTACGCCAGCAACAACTAGGCGCTTCGACGGGCTGTGACGCCTGCGGCAGGCTGTTCCCCTCCCCGCCCCTTCCCGAAACTGGGGCTCCGCCCCAGACCCCGGGTCCAGGGGCGGAACCCCGACCGGGATCTGGGGCGAAGCCCGACCGGGGCCTGGGACAGAGCCCCTGACCGGGGCCTGGGGCAGAGCCCCTGACCGGGGCCTGGGGCAGAGCCCCTGACCGGGGCCTGGGGCAGAGCCCCTGACCGGGGCCTGGGGCAGAGCCCCTGACCGGGGCCTGGGGGCAGAGCCCCTGACCGGGGCCTGGGGCAGAGCCCCTGACCGGGGCCTGGGGCAGAGCCCCAGTTTCGGGAAGGGGCGGGGAGGGGAAAGACCCACCGCCCCCCTACCCGCGCCGACCCACCGGCTGATCGTTCCGCAGCCGCTCGAAGAGCCACCTCGCCCGCCCCTCGTCCCACTTCAGCGCGCTGCCCTTGGACGTGGCGATCCCACGACCAGCCACGGGGACGTTCAGCCGGTTGCCGTGGCCGTGGCCACCCGCGACGCTCTGCATGGCCTTGAACATGGACATGAGCGTCCGCAGGTCCATGCCCTTGTCCACGATGAGCGTGTCCAGGCCCGCGCCCACAGTGGGGAAGACCTTCCACGGGACCAGGGCCTGGCTCGGGCGTGCGGCCTGTTTCGCGAGCGCGGACAGGAACTTCTGCTGGTTCTGGCTGCGGCCGAGGTCCCCCTTCGCCTCCTGGTGACGTTGGCGGACGAAGGCCAGCGACTGCTTGCCGTTGAGGGTCTGGCAGCCCTTCTTCAGGTTCGCGCCCGACTTCTTGTCCTTGATGGGTTTGTTGAGGCAGAGATGGACGCCACCGACCGCGTTGACGACGTTCACGAAGCCCGCGAAGCCGATCTCCGCATAGTGGTCGATCCGCAGGCCGGTGTTGTGCTCGATGGTCCGCACCAGCAACTCGGGACCGCCCGCCGAGAACGCGGCGTTGAGCTTGTTCTTCGACGGTCCGGGGCGCTTACCGGTCATGGGGTAGGTGTACGGCGGGATGGTCACCCAGGAGTCGCGCGGCAGGCTCATCAGCGTCGCGCCGTGGGCGCCGGTGTGCAGCACCATCATCGAGTCGGTGCGGCGGCCCTCGGCGGAGCCGGTGTGCAGGGTCTTCTTGTCCCGGCCGGAGAGCCCGTCACGGCTGTCGGAGCCAACGACGAGGTAGTTGGTGCCCTTGCCCTTCGCGGGGCGGTGCTCGACCTTGCCCAAGTCGACGTCGGTGTTGAGCTTGGACCAGGCCCAACCGTAGGTGGAGGCGCCGCCTACGAGGGCCACCGCGAGCAGGACGATCAACGTGCGCCGCAACCGCCGGGGCCACCGGCGGCGGGGCGCGGGCTCGCCATAGCCCGAGTCGTAGCCGTACCTGTTGCCATCGCCTGGCCAGTCGTGGGACATCGTTCTCCCTCACCTCCTCAGTTGGATGACAGCCGCCGCTCGGCGGACCCGGCAGACCCGGCAGACCCGGCAGACCCGGCGGTCAGCCGGTCCGCGGCCGAGCCGGAGCGGTGGATGCGGTGCCACCGCAGCCGCGTGCCGAACAGCGCGCTGACCACGGACTGGATGATCACCAGATACATCAGCTGCCGGTAGACGAAGAGCTGCAGGGGCATCGCCCACAGCGCCGTCAGCCGCTCCTTGTCCAGCCGCAACGCGTATCCCGCGCCGAGCAGTTGCACCACGAGGAAGGCGAGCCACACCCCGATCGACTCCACGGGGTCGGCGAACAGCACGCCGTACAGCGTGAAGACGTCCACGATGGGGGCGAGCAGCGGCAGCACGACCTGGAAGAGGAAGAGATAGGGCAGCGCCCGGCGGGCGAAGCGTCCGGCCTGGCCGGCCTCGCGGAGGGCGCGGCGGTGCTTCCACATGGACTGCAGCGTGCCGTAGCACCAGCGGTAGCGCTGACGCCACAGTTGGCGCAGGGAGGTGGGGACCTCGGTCCAGGCGATGGCGGTCTCCTCGTAGACCACCCGCCAACCGGCCCGCCACAGGGCCATCGTGAGGTCGGTGTCCTCGGCGAGGGTGGCCTCGCTGACCCCGCCGACGCCCATCAGCGCGTCCCGGCGGAAGGCACCGATGGCGCCGGGCACGGTCGGCATGCACTCCAGCACCTCGAACATCCGGCGTTCGAGGTTGAACCCGAAGACGTACTCCAGGTGCTGCCATTTGCCCAGCAGCCGACGGCGATTGCCGACCTTGGTGTTGCCGCTGACCGCGCCGACGGCCGGGTGGGCGAGCGGCTGGACGAGGCGGTGGATGGCGTCCGGTTCGAAGACGGTGTCGGCGTCGACCATCACCACGATGTCGTGGTGGGCGTGGGCGAGGCCGGTGTTGAGGGCGGCCGCCTTGCCCGCGTTGGGCTGGCGGACCACCAGCACCCGGGGGTCGTCGATCAAGGTGGCGAGGTCCGCCGTCCGGTCCGTCGAGCCGTCGTCGATCACGATGATCTGGAGCTGCCAGTGGGTGGAGGCGAGCAGCGAACGGACGGTGGACCCGATGCCCGCCTCCTCGTTGTACGCGGGGATGAGCACCGTCACCGGCTCGTCCACCTCGCGCAGCCAGGGCGCGCCGGGCCGGAAGCGCTGGAGGCGCCGCACATGGGCCCGGGCGAAGAAGACGAGCAGCGCCGGCCGCAGCAGGGCCAGGGCGCCCGCGATGCCGAGCACCCAGCTCATGGCCTGGACGAAGATGTGCCCGATGCCCTGGACCTGGATCAGCGCCTCGCCCTGCAGGCGGCCGACGGTCGACACCGGAGTGTTGACCGGGGGCCCGCCGAGCCCCTCGGACACCGTGGCGAACTTCTCGATCTTCCGGTTCCGGAGGAGCTTGTTCGCCTCGGCGTAGCCGGTGTCGTTCTGGCTGTACTGCCGGACGACGCCCCGCTCCGGCTGCCGCAGCGGCCGGTCGGCCGCGACCAGGAGATAGCCCTGATCGGCCGCGCGCCGGGCGGCCGTCCACTCACCGCCGCACATCGTGTCGGCCTGGGTGGTGAGCGGCAGCCGCACGAGTTTGGTGTTGATGCCGGCGGTGCCCGCGAGCGCGGTCTGGGTGAGGGACAGCTCCAGCCGGGTGCGCGGGGACGAAGCCGAGCCCAGATCGGATCCGGTGTAGGCGCCGGAACCGATCTCATGCCCCTCGGCGCGGATCCGCTTGACGAGCTCGGGGTGGCGGACCGCCTGCGCGCCGGAGAGGAAGAAGGTGGCGTGCGCGTGGTGGCCGCGCAGCAGGTCCAGCAGGCGCGGGGTCCAGACGGGGTCGGGGCCCCCGTCGAAGGTGAG
Source organism: Streptomyces violaceusniger Tu 4113 (assembly GCF_000147815.2). Taxonomy (NCBI): domain Bacteria; kingdom Bacillati; phylum Actinomycetota; class Actinomycetes; order Kitasatosporales; family Streptomycetaceae; genus Streptomyces; species Streptomyces violaceusniger. The sequence continues at coordinate 9,913,432 of NC_015957.1, forward strand.
GGCGACGGTGCGGTCCGGCATCCCGGCCGTCTCGACCGTGCCGCCGCGTCCGATGCGTACGACCGGCTTTCCGGTGTCGGCGGCCTTCGGCATGGGGCTCGTACAGGGGCGGCGCGTCGACAGGGAGGCGACCTCATGGGTGGTCCAGCCCTCGAAGACCAGCGCGGCGGCGACGGCCGAGACGACGATGATCAGCAACAGCCAGTGGCCGCGCGGCTCGGGGCGGTGTGCGTGCCGGGGGCTCACCCGGGGCCGCCCCTGGACGGCTCGGCATCGGCAAGGGGCTCGGTCACCTCGGCGCCGTAGGAGTACGTGCTGGGCCAGTGTCCGGCGGCCTGGTCACCGCCGATGGTGTCGGCGGTGCGGCCCGTGGTGCCGGTGGTGCCTGTGGTGCCGGTGGTGCCGGTGGTGCCGCCCGTGGTGGACCGCTCGACGGTCCTGGGCGGCTCCTGGTCGGCCTGCCACAGCACCCCGGACAGGGCCGTGCCGAGAAGCAGTAGATAACCGAGGCAGGCGCAGCCGACGGCCAGCGCCGCGAGCGCCAGAAGCTGGCGCCGCCCACCGGAGGCGTTGACGAATATCTGCCCGGTCTGTTTTCTCCGCCGCCGTCTCTTTTCGGCCACTGTCGTCACCATGTGGCGGAAGTCTAGCCAGAGCTCCGCCCACCGCCGACCGACCGGGACCGCGCCCTCCTGGCCGCCACACGCCCCTCTGACCTGGCCTTTTTCGCCTGGACGGGCTCCGGGGCCGGAGCCCCGGCGGACCCCCTCAACAGCAGGGGCCGACACCCCGAACAGCGCCCATGGCCGACGAGTTGGGGCACCGCCGAAAATGAGACAAGGCTCACGAAGCCAACCGGCGCGACCGTGCCCCCTGGAACGGTCCCGTGCGGTGCCCGCGACTGCTACGGGGTGTCCGTCGGTTTTTTCCCTCCCCGCTCCTTCCCGGAACCGGGGCTCCGCCCCGGCTCCCGCGCCTCACACGCCGGAGGGGCTGGATTGCGTTGCCATGGGCGTCGCCGTCCCGGGGTTCCGGGGCGGAGCCCTGCCGCGCGGCGGAGCCGCATATCGATGCTGCGGGAAGGGGCGGGGAGGGGAGCAGCCCGCCACAGGCGTCAAGATCCGTCGAACACCCCCTGGACTGACGGCCGGTGCTCGTACCACCGCTGGTCGGCCTCCAACTGGGCCGCCAGCGAGATCAGCACGGGCTCACTGTTGGCCGGGCCGAGGAGCTGGGCACCCAGCGGCAGCGTGCGCTCGGGGTCGGCGAACCCGGCCGGGACGTTCATCGCGGGCCACCCCAGCACATTCCACGGCCAGGCGTACGGACACGCCGCGATCATGGCCCGATCGGTCTGCCACCCCGACAGCGCGGCCATGGCGCCGATCCGCAGCGGGGGCGTGGCCGTCGTCGGGGAGAGGACGACGTCGAAGCGGTCGAAGATCGCCCCGACCTGGCGCCGCAGCGGCTCCTCGTACGACCGCGCCCACCGCAGCGCGGCGCCGCCCAGCAGCCGGCCGTTGCGGGCGGCGTGGCGGGTGCGGATGTCGAGCAGCAGCGGATCGGGGACGCGGCCGGACCATTCGAAGAGCCCGGCCGTGGCGCGCGGCAGAAACGAGAAGCCCACGAGCCCGTAACGCGGCTCGGCCGCCACGACCTCATGACCGAGGGCCGCCAGCCGCTCGGCGAGCCGGACGACCGAGGCCCGCACGAGCGGGTCCAGCCTCTTCGGGGTGCCGGTGAAGGCCGGCTTGAAGGAGAGGGCGATCCGCAACCGCCCCGGGTCACGGCCCACCGCGGACAGCACATCCACCGGCTCCGGGCAGTGCAGATCCCCCTCGCAGTTGCCGCTGACGGCGTCCAGCAGCAGCGCGGCGTCGGCGACCGTACGGGCGAGCGGGCCGTGGCAGGTGATGCCGTTGAAGGACTCGGCGTCCGGCCAGGTGGAGATCCGGCCGCGCTGGGGCTTGATGCCGATCAGGTGCGTCCAGGCGGCGGGGATACGGACCGAGCCCGCGCCGTCGGAGCCGAGCGCGGCGGGGACCAGACCGGCGGCGACGGCGGCCGCGGCGCCGCCGGACGAGCCGCCGGGGGTGTACTCCGGGTTCCAGGGGTTGCGGGTGTCGCCGAAGGCGGGGCCCTCGGTGAACGGCCACTGGCCCAGCTCGGGGGTGTTGGTCTTGCCGACGATCACGGCTCCGGCCGCCCTCAGCCGCCGCACCGCCTCGCCGTCCTCGACCTTGGCCGGGAAGTCGCCGCTGCAGCCGAACGCGGTGGGCTCGCCCGCCACATCCGTATCGTCCTTGACCGCGAGCGGGACCCCGAGCAACGGCAGCCGCTCCCCCGCCGCCAGCCGCCGGTCGGCCTCGGCGGCCTCGCGCAGGGCGGCCTCGGCGCGGATGCGGCGGAAGGCGTTCAGGGTGGGCTGGGTCTCGGCGATGCGCCCGAGCGCCTGCTCGACCAGCGCATGGGAGGTCACCTCGCCTCCGGCCAGGGCGCGGATCTGCTCGCCCAGGCCCTTGGGAATGACGCTGGTCACCGTGGTCCTCCTCGGGTGAGTTCGGCCACTTCCCCTTTACCCCTGGCGGCTGCTCCGCGCACCCTGGGCAACGGTGATGACCCGTTTCATCACTTTCATCACGATCATCGCTGAGCACAGAGGACACCCGCATGACCGACATCGCGGCGCGCCGCACCGGCCTCCACTCCCGCACCGGAGGCCCCTCCGACGGCGAGGATCACCTGTTGGAGCATCTGCTCGGCTGGTCGCTCGTCGTCGTCCTCGCCTTGCTCACCACCCAGCTCGGACTGTTTTAGGGGCACGCGGGCAGTCTGGGGGCCTAGTCGACGAATCGCACCTCCGGGTAGCGGGCCGACGGCCCGTCCAGCAGCCCCCCGTCATCGCGGTGGCGCAGCTCGCGGTCGAAGAACGCCGGGACATACGCGCGCTGGACGGCCACCGCCCGCTCCGGGGCGACCGTGCCGATCGCGTCGGTCACCAGCTTCTCCGGCAGGCCGAGCCGCGCGGCGATCCGCGGCAGCATCGACGTGGCGTCGGTGTAGGTCGCATGGGCCGAACCGAGCAGCGTCAGATCGAGGCGCGGGCCGGTGCCGTGCTCCCACAGCGCACCCCACGACGGCACGGTGTGGTGGTCGTTTCCGTCCTTGCCCATGGTCAGCACGGGACGGTCCACCCCGTCCGCGGCGACCGTGGAGAGGGGGCCGGGATCCTGGTCCTCCTCGACATACGCCAGCACCCCGTCCAGATTCGCGGCCGCCGCGATCCTCCGGTCGTCGTGCATCGCCTGAAGGGCCGCGAAGCCGCCGGCCGACTGCCCGAACGCGCCGATGGCGGACCGGTCGAGCGGCATCGGGGCGAGCGCCTCCAGCCGGTCGAGGACGAAGCGGAGATCCGCCACCCGCACGGCACAGGTCTTCCGCAGCAGTTCGACGACCGTGCCCTCCTGTTTGGCCCGTACGTACTCCTCCGGCAGCCTGCTGGTCTCGACCCGGCCATCCGGGAACTCGACCGCCGACCCGTCGTAGGTGTGGTCGACACAGATCACGACATAGCCGCGCGAGGCCAGCTCATCGGTGAGCGTGGTGCCCAGCGAGCGGGGGTCGCCGACGCCGGGCGAGTAGAGCACCACCGGACGCGCGGCCCCCCGGCGCGCCCGCGCGGGCGGGGCCCCCTGGTGCGCGAAGGTGCGCGTCGCCGCCCAGTCGACGCGGCCCTGCGGCACGCCCCCGAAGTTGTTCAGCCGGTCGAAACCGGCCGCCTCGCCCGGCAGCAGTTGCGCGGCGCGCGGATACCGCTCGACGTCCCGGGCCGGATAGCGAACGCTGACCATCAGTTCGCGCGACGGCCGGGAGGCGACCCAGGGATCGGGCCGGTCCTGATCGACGAGGCGGTGGGAGACGGTGCCCACGGGGTACGGCCCGGTGGGCGCGGGCAGCGTCAGCCGCACCCGCCGCGCGGCCGGGGCGGCGACCGCCTTCGGCTGCGCCATCCCCACGCCTACGGCGGCGAGGGCGGTGGCGGCGAGCAGTGCCCGGCGGCGGGGGCCGGAGTCGGAAGTACGTGTGGTCATGCCGAAGAGCGTGCCGCTCTTGGCCCTACGCCACCATCAGGCCGCCCACCGTCTCCAGGGTGGGGTTGACCCCAGCGCCCGTACACCACACTGCACCGCACCGTATGCCATAGTGGACCGCATGACGAACGACGCCGCAGGCTGGCTGGACTCCGCCGCCATCGACCCCGCCGTGCACGCCCTGCGCCCCGACTACCGGGCGCTGCTCATCACCGCCGAGGGGCTGCGTCCCGGGCCGAGCGACGAGCTGAGCGAGCGGCTGCTGGCCGACGCCGAGCAGACGGCGCGGGAGCGGTTCGGGGACGGCCCGGTGGAAGAGCATCCGCACCTGGCCGCCTGGCGCGAGGCGTTCCGCGCCTTCGGGGCGAAGCCCCAGCGCACCCGGCCCAGCGCGGAGGCACTGCTGCGGCGGGCACCCGCCGGGCTGCCCCGGGTGGACCGGCTGACCGACATCTACAACGCGATCTCGGTCGCGCATGTGATCCCCCTGGGCGGCGAGGACCTCGACCACTACGTGGGCGCGGCCCGGCTCGTCCGCGCCGAGGGCGACGAGACCTTCGAGACGACGGCCGGGGGCGAGCCGGTGGCGGAGCACCCGGCGCCCGGCGAGGTCGTGTGGCGGGACGAGGCGGGCGTCACCTGCCGCCGCTGGAACTGGCGCCAATGCACCCGCACCCGGCTCACCCATGCCACTACCCGGGCGATGTTCGTCCTGGACGCGCTGGGCCCGATGGACGACACGGCGCTGAAGGCCGCCGGTGACCAGCTCATGGAGGCCCTGACGGACGCCAGCCCGGGGCTGACGCTCGCCTCCCGGCTGGTGGGCGCGGCGTAGCGAGCCCGCTGAGGCGGCGGGTCCGGCGGACCTTTCCCCTACCCGCCCCTCCCCGCAACCAAGGGCTCCGCCCCTGGACCCCGGAGGCTGGGGCAGAGCCCCGGACACCCCCAGCCCACTGGCACACCAGCACGACGGGACCCGGGCACTGGACCAGCCTGACCCGGGGGCTGGGGCGGACCCCCAGTTTCGGCAGGCGGCGGCGAGACGAGCACCCTGCCCGCCCATGCCCGCTGCCAACGGACTCCGCCCCCGGACCCCGGAGGCCGGGGCGAAGCCCCGGACACCCCCAGCCCGCTGGCACGCCAGCACGACGGGACCCGGGCACTGGACCAGCCTGACCCGGGGGCTGAGGCGAAGCCCCACCACGCGGCGGAGCCGCATATCGATGCTGTGGCAAAGGGAACAGCCTGCCGCGGGCTAGAACAGCGACTGCTGGCCCGGGGTCGGCGGCTCGTCCTCTCCGAAGAGCTTCGGCGGGGTGGTGAGCAGCGGCGCGATCCGCCGCGAACCGGGACACGAGATCAGCTCAAGCGCGGAGCGCCGCCCCGGTGGGTCATGGCGGGCGAAGCGCCCGCCGACGACCGCGATCTCACGGGTGCAGACCGGGCAGGCGCGGCGGGGTGACGACGACATGGGTCCAGTGTCACCCAACCCCCTGACAACCCGCCCCGGACCGGCCCCAGCCCGGCCCCAGCCCGACTCCGGCCGCCTCAGAACGCGTCCACCGGCTTGTACGTCCCCCACACCTCCCGCAACGCGTCGCACACCTCGCCAAGCGTGGCTCGCGCCGCGAGCGCGTCCTTCATCGGGTACAGCACATTGGCCGTTCCCGGCTCGCTCTCTGCGGCCTTCCGCAGGGACGACAGCGCCGCGCTCACCGCCGACCGGTCGCGTTCGGCGCGCAGCCGGGCGAGCCGGTCGCGCTGCCGGGCCTCGATCTCCGGGTCCACCCGCAGCGGCTCGTACGGCGCCTCCTCCTCCAGTTGGAAGCGGTTGACGCCGACCACCACCCGTTCACCCGCGTCCGTCTCCTGGGCGATCCGGTAGGCGCTGCGCTCGATCTCCTCCTTCTGGAAGTTCCGCTCGATGGCGGCCACCGCACCGCCCATGTCCTCGACCCGCCGCATCAGATCGACGGCCGCCTCCTCCACCGCGTCGGTCAGCGACTCGACGGCGTAGGAGCCCGCGAAGGGGTCCACGGTCGCCGTCACATCGGTCTCGTACGCCAGCACCTGCTGGGTGCGCAGTGCCAGCCGGGCGGAGTTGCCGGTCGGGAGTGCGATGGCCTCGTCGAAGGCGTTGGTGTGCAGCGACTGGGTGCCGCCGAGCACGGCGGCCAGGCCCTGGACGGCGACGCGTACGAGATTCACCTCGGGCTGCTGGGCGGTGAGTTGGACCCCCGCGGTCTGGGTGTGGAAGCGCAGCATCTGGGACTTCGGATCGCGGGCGCCGAACTCCTCCCGCATCACCCGCGCCCAGATCCGGCGCGCGGCGCGGAACTTGGCGACCTCCTCCAGCAGCGTGGTGCGGGAGACGAAGAAGAAGGAGAGCCGGGGTGCGAAGTCGTCGATGTCCATCCCCGCCGCGACGGCCGTACGGACGTACTCGATGCCGTCGGCGAGGGTGAAGGCGATTTCCTGCGCGGGCGAGGCCCCGGCCTCCGCCATGTGGTAGCCGGAGATCGAGATGGTGTTCCACTTGGGCAGCTCGGCCTTGCAGTACTTGAAGATGTCCGCGACCAGCCGCAGCGAGGGCCCGGGCGGAAAGATGTAGGTGCCGCGGGCGATGTACTCCTTGAGGATGTCGTTCTGGATGGTGCCGGTCAGCCGGCTCCCGGCCACACCCTGCTCCTCGGCCACGAGTTGGTACAGGAGCAGCAGCAGGGCCGCGGGCGCGTTGATGGTCATGGAGGTCGAGACCCGGTCCAGCGGGATGGCGCCCAGCAGCACCCGCATGTCCTCGACCGAGTCGATGGCCACGCCCACCTTGCCGACCTCGCCGTGCGCGAGCGGTGCGTCGGAGTCGTAGCCCATCTGGGTCGGCAGGTCGAAGGCCACCGACAGGCCGGTGGTGCCGTGCTCGATCAACTGCCGGTAGCGCGCGTTGGACTCGGCGGCGGTGCCGAACCCCGCGTACTGCCGCATCGTCCAGGGGCGGCCGGTGTACATCGTCGGATAGACCCCGCGAGTGAAGGGGTACTCCCCCGGCTCGCCCAGCCGCCCGGCCGGGTCCCAGCCGCTGAGCGCGCCGGGCCCGTACACCGGCTCGACGGGGAATCCCGACTCCGACTCGCGCGCCATGGGTCCACGCCTCCTGGTGGCTGATACCGGGCGTTCTCCCGGTACGGGGCCTTGCTCACAGCATGCGTCGATGTTCGCCTCCTGGCAGCTTCGGGAAGCATTCAGAGCAAAAAGATCAGGGAGTGGGGGGTTCAGATGCACCGGACAGCGGTGGTCGGCACAGCGCTGGCCACGGCCACGGCGGCGGCACTGGTCGCGGGGTGCCGGGCGGGGGAAGCGACCGTGGACGGCCGGGGGCAGGAGAGACCGCAGGCCCGGGCCAGTACGAGCACACCCGCGCGGGAGACGCCCCGGCCGCATCGCACGTTCACGCACAAGGCCAAGCCCAAGCCCAAGCGGGTCGTGGTGCCGCCGCCGCGCACCACGACGCCCGTCACCCCGCGGCGCACCGCGCCGAGGGTGGCCCCGCCCGTGATCGCCGTCGGCACCAGCGGGGACCGGGTGCGCGAGCTCCAGGCCCGGCTGCGCGCGCTCGGCCTCTTCAACCGCAACCCGACGGGCTACTACGGCACGATCACGCAGGCGTCGGTCAGCGCGTACCAGCGGGGCCACGGCCTGTCGGTCACCGGCTCGGTGAGCCGGCGCACCTGGACCTCACTGCGCTCGGCGACCAAGACGCCCACGCGCGACCAGCTCCATCCGCCGACCACCCTTCCGCTGGCCAAGCCGGATCCGCGGTGCCTGACCGGCCGGGTGCTGTGCATCAGCAAGACCAGCCGCACCCTGGCCTGGATGGTCAACGGGCGGGTGGTGTCGGCGATGGACGTGCGCTTCGGCTCGGAGTACACCCCGACCCGGGAGGGGCTGTTCCAGGTCAACTTCAAGAGCCGGGACCATGTGTCGACGATCTATCACACCCCGATGCCGTACGCGATGTTCTTCAGCGGCGGCCAGGCGGTGCACTACTCGTCGGACTTCGCCGCCCGCGGCTACAGCGGCGCCTCGCACGGCTGCGTGAACGTTCGCGACAAGAAGAAGATCGCTGCGCTCTTCGGCAAGGTCAAGGCAGGCGACAAGGTCGTGGTTTACAAGTAAGGCCGCAACCATCAATTGAGCAACCCCGACGGCGAGGACCCGGTCCGCGAGAGCGGCGCCGGTTCAGGCGCAAAAAAAGAGGGCGGCGCGGGCAGAGCCGGGGGAACGTGCTCTGCCCGCGCCGAATGCGCGGAGCCGTCGGTACGGGGGGAACCTCGGCTCCTGCGCGGCCGATGACCAGTCGGCCCATTTCTTTCAGCGTCACCGCTGAAAAAAACGTCACACCTGGGTGCCGGAGCCTCAGTCGGCACCCGTTTCCGTGGCCGTCACCGGGTCGGTTGACGCCGTGGAGTCACTTGCGGGCGTCGGTGTCGTGGTGGCGGTCGGCGTGCCGGTGGTGTCGCCCGGCGGAGGCGGGGGCTGGGGGACCGTGGTGTCGTCCCCGCCATCTTTTCCCGAATCGCCACCGGAGTCGCCGCCGCCGCCCGTACCACCGCTGTCACCGGAGCCGGAGCCGGACCCGTCGGAGCCGCCGTTGCCGTCCCCGCCATTCCCGCCGTTGTCCCCGTTGCCGCCGTTGCCGCCGTTGTCCGAACCGGTGTCGGTGCCGTTGTCGCCGCCGCCGTTGTCCGTGCTGTCGCCGCTGCGCGGGGTGCCCGTGCTGTCGTCGGCGAGGATCTGGGTGCAGTAGCCGTGGATGGCGGAGGCGCTGCCGGCCGCGTTCGTCAGCTTCTTCAGCGACTTCTTGTCGAGGTCCGCGCCGCCCAACTCCGCGGCCAGGTAACGGGGGCAGATGCGGAGGGCCCATCCCGGGGTGCCGTGCTTCCCCTTCGACGAGGGGTCCTTCTTCCCGTCCTTGCCCTTGTCCTCGTCCGCCGGATCGGAGGGAACGGTTCCGCCCTGGGCGCCGTTCGAACCCACATCGCTGGCATCGTTGTCGCTTGAACCACTGGGACCGGGCGCCGTCGTACCGCCGTCCTCGGAGATCTCCGGGTGGGCGGATTCGCCGCCGGGTCCGGCGTCCGACATGCTCACCGAGGGGCCCGGAGTGTGGTGGGTCGTCCCGAACGGGGTCGGCAGCACACCCGCCGCGGCCGCGACCGCGAAACCGCTCAGCGCACAGCCGGCCACCATCGCGATCATGCCCGCCCGCAGCGGGCGGCGCAGCCACGGCTGTCTCTCTCTGAACTGCCGGATCCGGTGCGCCCGCCGGGCCACACCCGGCTCGACGACGACTTCCGCTGCGGCCTCGACCTCGACACGGGCCGCCCGGAAGGCGGCCATGGCCGCTTCCTCGCCCGGCAGCGCGGACGCGTCGGAGGGGGCCGCCGGGCGGCCCGCTCCGGCGACGGCGCTGAGCACTGCCGCCAACCGCTCCGCTTCGGCATATGACTCGTCGCCCCGGCCGTCGGGAGCCCCGGGCTGCCCCCCGACCGGTTCGCCGCGAAGCAACCGCTCCGCGGCACTGTCATCCAGCCAGCTATAGCGGTGGTCTTCGGCCATCACATGTCCTTCTGCGTTGGCGCGCGTGAATCCGTCACACCAGCAGACTTCGACGCACCCGGCTTGGTTGCTCCGCCGCCGTGTGACTCGCGTTGCCCCGGGATCCCGTCGAGCACCGCCGGATCGCTCCCCGCCGCCGGGCCGATCAAGTCGGCGAGCCGCCGCAGACCCCGGTGGGCGGCCGTGCGCACCGCCCCCGGCCGCTTGCCCAGCACCGCGGCCGCGCTCTTGGCGTCGAGGCCGAGGACCACCCGGAGCACCACCGCCTCGGCCTGGTCCTGCGGTAGCTGGGCGATCAGCCCGAGCGCCCGGCCGGTGCCGAGGGCCTCCATCGCCTCACCGGCCGTGTCCGCGTCGGACGCGCGGAACTCCAGCTCCGACTCGTCGCCGCCGATGGCCGGGCGGCGGCCGCGCATCCGTATGTGGTCCAGCGCGCGATTGCGGGCTATCCGGGCCGCCCAGCCCCGGAAACGGTCGGCGTCTCCGCTGAAGCGTTGCAGGTCACGGGCGATCTGCAGCCATGCCTCGGAGGTGATGTCCTCCGCGTCTCCGTCACCGACCAGCGTGCGCACATAGCCGAGGAGGCGAGGGTGCACGGACCGGTAGACGGTCCGGAAGGCGGTCTCGTCCCCTTCCTGCGCCGCGAGTACCGCGGCGGTCAGTTCCGCGTCGTCCGCCTGCACAGTCTCTTCCTGCCCCACTCGGAGAATCCGTGGTCCAGTCGATTCCGGCGTACCGGGGGCTAGCCCTGCCCGTAGGGCGGGTACTGCTGACCGGGCTGGCCGGGTGGCGGTGTCGGCGGCATCTGGGGGGCACCGTACGAGCCTGGCCCGGGGGCCGGGGCGCCGTACGAGCCTGGCCCGGGGGCCGGGGCGCCGTACGGGCCGGGTCCGGGCGCCGGGGCGCCGTACGAGCCGGGTCCGGGCGCCGGGGCACCGTACGAGCCGGGTCCGGGCGCCGGGGCGCCGTACGGGTTCGGCGCCGGCATGCCGTACGGAGCCGGGCCGCCAAGCTGCGGACCCAGCGAGGCGCGCTGCTCCTGCATCGCGGTGATCTGCCGGACCAGCAGCAGCGCGAGGACCGCCGCGGCCATGAAGATCACGATCGCGAACATGTCGAAGGCCAGGATGGAGTGCAGGCTCTCGATGTCGCTCTTCGCCTCAGAGCGGGTGGGGGCGTAGTCGTCGGCCTCCACCTTGCCCCGCAGCAGGTTGTACCGGATGCCGCCGATGGCGTTGGTGAGCAGTGCGACGATCCAGGTGACCCACCAGCCGTTGAGCAGACCGCGGCTGACGGCGTCCGGCCCCTGAGGGGAGCTGGCGCGCCAGATGTCGTTGGCGATCTGCTTGGGGAACCAGAAGTTGACGACGGGGGTGAACCACGAACCGGCCGCCCAGCCGCTGCTGAAGCGGTGCTGGCCAGGCGCGAAGACCTCGGCGTTCAGCCGCAGCCGCCGGAACCAGATCGCCCAGACCACGGCGATCGCGACGGTGAGCAGCGAGTAGATGACCTGCGCCGTGGTGAAGAGGTCATCGGCGTCGTTGAGGTCCCTCTCGGTGATGGAGACGGACTTGCCCTCCACCGCGTCCAGCATGTCCCCGATCACGCTGTACTGGCCGGAGCGCCCCACGAAGAGGAAGACGAGCGCCGGCAGCGCCACGCCGAACAGCGCGACGAGCGTGGTGGAAAGCCCGCGCCGCAGATCGACCCCGCCGGTCGGCATGCCCATGGGCGGGGCAGCCGGGTAGCCGCCGGGCGTCGGCGGCATCTGCGCCATCTGCGGCGGGACGGACGGCTGCTGCGGCGCGGAGGGCTGCTGGAGCTGCTGCTGGTACGTCCCGCATGCGGCACAGCGCCCGTCGGGGCCGACGGCGACAGCGCGGCAGTTCCCACACGGATACATGGTCTTTTGAGTCCCCCTGGGAACGTGGCCCGGCCCGGGCCACGCGAGAAAATAAAGCCTCCGACCGCGCCCAGAGCGCGGACCTGCACGTTACGGGCATCCGACCGGCCAAGTCCAGAGCGGAACGGACCCGGGACACGGGGTGAAGTCCCCGGTTTCGCGCAAGGGGAGGTGTGACGCAATCGAGGCGTGCGACGCTGTAAGGGGTGCGAGCCTTACTCAGGCTCTCCCTGATCGACGGTCGGGGCCTCTCCTGTGGGGGGTGGCGGCCCCGACCGTCCTTCTTTTCTCCTTCTTTTCTCCCTCTTCTCTCCAGCTCTTCTCTCCCGCTCAGGTCCCCGCTCTCAGACCCCGAGCCGCTCGGCGAGCCGGGTGAAGTCGGACCAGCTCAGCGGCGGCTTCCCGGGGTCCCACACCCGCTGGGCCAGCGCCGCGAGGGGCAGCCGGATGCCCTGGGCCACCTGCGCGGGGGTCTGGGCATCGGGCCGGTCACCCCAGATGGCGAAACGGGCACCGAGGATCCGGTTCGGTCCGGTCAGGGCCTTGTCGGCGACGGGCGTGGAGCCGCGCAGTACCGCGGGGGACCAACTCTCGTAAATGCGTTCCCCGGTCGGGTAGGTAAAGCCGCCGGGCTCGCCGAGGACGTAGTAAAGGTACGAGTCGTTGAGGTTGACCACCTTGCGGCCCTCCTTCAGATACTCCAGCGGCTGCCGTGCCGTCTCCTTCAGCCGCCCCGTCCAGTACTCGACCTCGATGTTCTTGTCGGGCTTGACGACGCCGCCGGCGAAGAAGCCGTCGTTCCACGCCTTGGGCTGCTTGCCGAGCTGCCGGGCGAGCCGGGCCCGGTCGTTCAGCCAGCCGGTGACCAGGTCCTGCACCCGGGCGTTGGGGCCGTACTTCGCCTTCGCGGCGGCCACCAGCTTCGGGAACGACGCCTGGGGATCCTTGACTGTCAGCGCGAGGTACTCATCGGCGCCCAGATGCCACCAGCGGCCGGGGAAGAGCACGGCGTACTCGCGCATGAGCTGATCGACGATGCGGGCCGCGGCCGGATTGGAGATGTCCACGGACCCCTGGAACGTGGTGCCGCCCGCGTTGCGCAGTTGGAGCTGCGGATGGGCCCTGATGACGGCGCCGAGGTGGCCCGGCGAGTCGATCTCGGGGATGACGGTGATGTGCAGCCGCTGCCCGAGCGCGACGATCTCCCGGACCTGGGCCTTGGTGAGGTGCTGGGCCGAGACGATCTCGGGGTGGCTGGTGCTCTGGATGCGGAAGCCCTGGTCGTCCGAGAAGTGCAGGGCCAGTTGGTTGAGTTTGAGGTCGGCCATCTCGCGCATCCGGGCCTCGATCCACCCGGCCGAGAAGAACTTGCGCGCGATGTCCAGGTTGAGGCCGCGCTGGGCGCGGTCGGGCCGGTCGTGGATCACGCCTTCGGGGAGGCGGCCGCCGGAGCGCAGGGCCTGTTTCACGGTGCGGGTGCCGTAGAAGACGCCCGCGTCGGCCGGGCCGGTGATCCGGGCGCGGCCGCCGCCGACCGTCAGCGTGTACGCCTCGCCGCCACCGCTCTGCCCCGGGGCGAGGGCGAGGGAGAGATCACCGGTGCGGGGGGTGCCGGAGGCGGTGCGGAGCCCCAGCTCCGCGGCGATCGTGCGGGCCTCGTCGGCGAGCGGGCCGTTGAGGTCGGCCACCACCCGGCTGCCGCTGCCGGGCCGCCAGCCCGGGCCCGTGGCCGGGGCGAAGTCGCGGACGGAGGGGATGGTGCGCGGCGGGGCGGAGGCCGCCGTGCCGTGTGGCGGGGTGGTCGAGGGGGACCGCGCCGAGGTGGCGGTCGTGGCGTGCGAGGAGCGCGCCGGCGAGGAGCGGGTGCCGGCCTGGCCCTGGCCGCCGCCCGTCTGCTGACAGCCGAGGGCCGCCAGGACGAGGATGGCGACGGCACCCGCGATCAGACCGCGGACGCAGGACGCCTTGGTGGCTCTGAGCGGCAATCCCATAGCGGTATACCTCCTTAGGCCCTCCCCGCAGCGGGCATTCGGCCGCCTTTGGGCCGAAAAACACCCTGCGCCCCGAATGCCGTCCACCGCATGCAGTAAAACCTCCCCCTTCGGGTGATATCGCGTTCCCCCCGGCACACCCACCTCCCCGCATCGTTAGCGTGTACTGCTCATACGCCCAGCCCTGTCTCCCGCGCCTCTCCCGGGTGTCCGTTTCTCCCGGGTGTCCTTTCTCCTGGGCGTCCGCTCCCATGCGTGTCCCCTGCGTGCCGGAGGAGTCCACCGCGTGTCCGAGGAGTCCACGCTGTCCAGGTCCAGGCCCATGTCCAGGTCCATGTCCGGGTCCCGCGCCGCGGCCTCCCGCCTCGACCGGCTCAACACCGCCACAGCCGACGCGGCCGAGGCCGCGCTGCTCGCCTGTTGCGGCAGCCGCCGCTGGGCGCGGCTGATCGCGGCCCACCGCCCGTACCCCGATCTGGAGGCGCTGCTGGCCGCCGGGGACGAGGCCAGCTATGACCTCACCCCGGCCGATCTGGACGAGGCGCTCGCGGACGAGTCGGTCGTCGGCCATGAGCTGCCGCCCGCGGAGAGCCTGGGGTCGCTCGCCGCCCACACCGCGCTCCAGGCCGCCCACGATGCGTACGAGCGTCGATTCGGTCACGTTTTCGTCATCTGTCTGGATGGTCTGCGGCGCGAGGAGCGGCTCGACCGGCTGCTGACCGGGATCCGGAACCGGCTGGGCAACGAGCGGGAGCGGGAGCGCGACAACACCGCGGAGGAGCTGCGGCGCATCGCCCGCGGCAGGCTCGTCCGGCTGGCCGCGAACACCTCCCGTTCGCCGGACGTGCCCGGGTTCCGTATCGCATGATCGCCCGTTCGTGCTTGATGGATCACACCTGAGCCCCCCGGACGAACCTGCCGACAGCACGTCGGTACGATGGCCAGGGCCGGTGGACCGTACCCGGCCGGGCCCGACCGACCGTGAAGCCGGCAGGCCCCAAATCCGCTTCCGGAGGGTTTTTCCGTGCCGGCTGGAACGCTGTATCGCGGCCGGGAAGGTATGTGGTCCTGGGTGGCTCATCGAGTCACCGGCGTCCTCATCTTTTTCTTCCTGTTCGTACATGTGCTGGACACCTCGCTGGTCCGCGTCTCGCCCGAGGCGTACGACAACGTGGTTGCCACCTACAAGAATCCCGTCGTGAACCTGATGGAGTACGGCCTCGTGGCCGCCATCCTGTTTCACGCCCTCAACGGCCTTCGCGTCATCGCCGTCGACTTCTGGTCCAAGGGAGCGAGGTACCAGCGCCAGATGCTCTGGGGCGTCGTCGGTATCTGGGTCGTGCTGATGGCGGGCGCCTTCTACCCGATCCTCCAGCACACGCTGCGCGAACTGTTCGGGAGCTGACGCACATGTCCGCCGAGACCACCACCCCCGCGAGCGACGCGGTCAGCGCGTACGACGTGGATCATCCGGCCCCGGTCATCGAGCCGCCGCGGGCCCGTAGCCGCAAGACGCCCAGGGCGACCCGTACGAACTTCGAGATGTACGGCTGGCTCTTCATGCGCCTGTCCGGCGTCCTGCTGGTCGTCCTGGTCCTTGGCCATCTGCTGATCCAGCTCGTGCTGGACGGCGGTGTCACCAAGATCGGCTTCGCCTTCGTGGCCGGCCGCTGGGCCTCGCCGTTCTGGCAGGCATGGGATCTGATCATGCTCTGGCTCGCCACGCTGCACGGCGCGAACGGCCTGCGCACGATCATCAACGACTACGCGGAGCGGGAAACCACCCGCCTGTGGCTGAAGGCGCTGCTCTACACAGCGGCAGGATTCACCATCGTGCTCGGCACTCTGGTGATCTTCACCTTCGACCCGAACATCCGCTAGGCCCCGGGGCTGAGGTATCCA
This sequence comes from Streptomyces violaceusniger Tu 4113, assembly GCF_000147815.2. NCBI lineage: Bacteria > Bacillati > Actinomycetota > Actinomycetes > Kitasatosporales > Streptomycetaceae > Streptomyces > Streptomyces violaceusniger. Next base: position 9,928,935 of record NC_015957.1, read on the forward strand.
CTCATGAAGATCCATAAGTACGACACCGTCATCGTCGGCGCCGGCGGGGCCGGAATGCGCGCGGCCATCGAGTCGACCAAGCGCAGCCGCACCGCGGTGCTCACCAAGCTCTACCCGACCCGCTCCCACACCGGCGCGGCGCAGGGCGGCATGGCCGCCGCCCTCGCCAATGTCGAGGAGGACAACTGGGAGTGGCACACCTTCGACACGATCAAGGGCGGTGACTACCTGGTCGACCAGGACGCCGCCGAGATCCTGGCGAAGGAGGCCATCGACTCCGTCCTCGACCTGGAGAAGATGGGCCTGCCGTTCAACCGCACCCCGAACGGCACCATCGACCAGCGCCGCTTCGGCGGCCACAGCCGTAACCACGGCGAGGCCCCGGTCCGCCGGTCCTGCTACGCCTCGGACCGCACCGGCCACATGATCCTCCAGACGCTGTACCAGAACTGCGTCAAGGAGGGCGTGGAGTTCTTCAACGAGTTCTACGTCCTGGACCTCCTGATGACCGAGGTCGACGGGGTCAAGCGCACCGCCGGTGTGGTGGCCTACGAGCTGGCCACCGGTGAGCTGCACGTCTTCCAGGCGAAGGCCGTCGTCTTCGCCTCCGGCGGCTGCGGCAAGTTCTTCAAGGTGACCTCCAACGCGCACACCCTCACCGGTGACGGCCAGGCGGTCGCCTATCGGCGCGGGCTGCCGCTGGAGGACATGGAGTTCTTCCAGTTCCACCCGACCGGCATCTGGCGGATGGGCATCCTGCTGACGGAGGGCGCCCGCGGTGAGGGCGGCATCCTCCGCAACAAGGACGGCGAGCGCTTCATGGAGAAGTACGCGCCGGTCATGAAGGACCTGGCATCGCGAGACGTGGTGTCGCGGTCCATCTACACGGAGATCCGCGAGGGCCGCGGCTGCGGTCCGGAGGGCGACCACGTCTATCTGGACCTGACCCACCTGCCGCCGGAGCAACTGGACGCCAAGCTGCCCGACATCACCGAGTTCGCGCGGACCTACCTGGGCATCGAGCCGTACACGGACCCGATCCCGATCCAGCCGACCGCGCACTACACGATGGGCGGCATCCCGACCAACGTCCAGGGCGAGGTGCTGGCGGACAACGACACCGTCGTCCCGGGCCTGTACGCGGCCGGCGAGGTCGCCTGCGTCTCGGTGCACGGCGCCAACCGCCTGGGCACCAACTCGCTGCTCGACATCAACGTCTTCGGCCGCCGGGCGGGCATCGCCGCCGCGGAGTACTCCGCCAGGGCCGACTTCGTCGAGCTTCCGGAGGACCCGGCCGCGTTCGTCCAGAACCAGGTGGAGAGCCTGCGGGACGCGACCGGCACCGAGCGGGTCACCGAGGTGCGCAAGGCGCTGCAGGAGACCATGGACAAGAACGTCATGGTCTTCCGCACCGAGCAGACGCTCAAGGAGGCCGTCGAGGAGCTCGGCCACCTGCGGGCGCGGTTCAAGAACGTCAGCGTCCAGGACAAGGGCAAGCGGTTCAACACCGATCTGCTGGAGGCCATCGAGCTGGGCAATCTGCTCGACCTGGCCGAGGTCATGGCGATCTCCGCGCTGGCCCGCAAGGAGTCGCGCGGCGGCCACTACCGCGAGGACTACCCGAACCGCGACGACGTCAACTTCATGCGGCACACCATGGCGTACCGAGAGGTGGGCGCGGACGGTTCCGAGTCCATCCGCCTCGACTACAAGCCGGTCGTGCAGACCCGCTACCAGCCGATGGAGCGTAAGTACTGATGAGCACCCCCACCCTCGAGAAGTCCGACCAGGCCCCCGAGGCGGCCGACGCCACCGCCTCGCACCTGATCACCGTCACCTTCCGGATCCGGCGCTTCAACCCGGAGGTCTCGGACCAGGCGGTCTGGGAGGACTTCCAGATCGACATGGACCCGAAGGAGCGCGTCCTCGACGGTCTCCACAAGGTCAAGTGGGAACTGGACGGCACCCTGACCTTCCGCCGCTCCTGCGCCCACGGCATCTGCGGATCCGACGCGATGCGGATCAACGGCCGCAACCGGCTGGCCTGCAAGACGCTGATCAAGGACATCAACCCGGAAAAGCCCATCACGGTCGAGGCGATCAAGGGGCTCACGGTCCTCAAGGACCTGATCGTGGACATGGAGCCGTTCTTCCAGGCGTACCGCGATGTGATGCCCTTCCTGATCACGACGGGCAACGAGCCGACGCGTGAGCGACTGCAGTCCGCCGAGGACCGTGAGCGGTTCGACGACACCACCAAGTGCATCCTGTGCGCCGCGTGCACCTCCTCGTGCCCGGTGTTCTGGAACGACGGCCAGTACTTCGGCCCGGCGGCGATCGTCAACGCGCACCGCTTCATCTTCGACTCCCGCGACGAGGGCGGTGAGCAGCGGCTGGAGATCCTGAACGACAAGGACGGCGTCTGGCGCTGCCGCACCACCTTCAACTGCACCGAGGCGTGCCCGCGGGGCATCGAGGTCACCAAGGCCATTCAGGAGGTCAAGCGCGCTTTGATCACGCGCCGCTTCTGAGGCACGGAGCCTTTGGCTCGGAGCTTGCTTTTGGCTCGGAGCTTGTTGCTCGGAGCTTTTGGCTCGGAGCTTGTGGGCGAGGGCCCCGCTTCCCGGATTCCGGGGGCGGGGCCCTTGTCGTATCGGCGCACGCCGGGGAGCTATACACGCGATGTATACACATGACGTATAGTCCTGCGCATGGCCACCGCCCACCTTCTGCCGATCAAGACCGCCGCCGCGCTCTTCCCGCTGCTGGCACTCTTACTGCTGCTGCCGACAGCCGTCGTCCTGTACCGCCGTCATGGCGTGATGTCCCGAGGACGGACGCTGTCGCTGTACGGCTTCCTCTACTACTCGCTCACCGCCTTCTGCATGACGATCGTGCCGCTGCCGAAGCAGACCGGCGACATGTGCCAGCGGTTCGCGATGGTCGCCCATCCGCAGTGGATGCCCGGGAACACCTTCAGCGACATCTGGAAAGAGGCCCACCACAAGGTCGGGCTCAACTCGCTGGTCCTCCAGAACCCCGCCGTCGCCGGAACCGTCTTCAATCTGCTGCTGCTTCTGCCGCTCGGCGTCTTCCTGCGCTACCACTTCGGGCGCTCGCTGCGCGCCACCGCCGTGATCGGCTTCGTGGTCTCGATGTCCTTCGAGCTGACGCAGTGGACCGGGGTGTGGGGTCTCTACAACTGCCCGTACCGCCTCTTCGACGTGGACGACATGATCGTCAACACGGCGGGAGCGGTGATCGGTTGGCTGCTGGCCGGGCCGGTCGCGCGGATGCTGCCCGCGCTGGAGGCGCTGGACGGGCGGGCGCTGGCGGCACGTCCGGTGCCGTTCGGGCGGCGGCTGACGGCGCTGGTCGTGGATGTGGCCGGATATGCCGTCGCATCGGTGTTTGCCGCGGCCGTGATGACCTATCAGGGCGGCGCGGCCCCCTCATGGATACCGGTCGGAATCTTCGTGGCCTGGTTCATCCTCCTGCCGCTGGCGACCGGCGCGACCCCCGGCAAGCGGCTGTTGCTGCTGAAGCTGGTGGCGGACGACGGCGGCCCGCTGGTTCCCTGGCGGCTCACCCTGCGCGCGCTGCTGCTCGGGGCACTGGTGATGCCGTTCCTGTCGGGGCTGTTCCTGGCCATGCTGACCCTGCTGCGCGAGCCGTGGCCGTCCGGTCTGTTCGCCACCGTCCGCGATTCGGGCGCCCAGGGCGCGGCGGCGGTCCTTACGGCGCTGAGCCCCATCCAACTGCTGGCGGTGATGGCAGGGTTCGCGCTGACCGCCACCTGCGCACGGAAGACGCTGCGCCATCCGGACCGGCTGGCCCCGCACGACCGCATCTCGGGCATACGCAACGCCCCGCTGCCGCACCGCCGCGCCAAGCGGGCCGACGCGCAGGGCGGCGGCGTACGGGCTGCCGCGCAGGCCGCCGACCGGTCGGGGCCGGTCGCGGTGGCGGGGGCGGTGGCGCGAGCCGCCGACGACGACGCACCGGCGAGGGACCTCGACCGGCCGCTGGTCACCCCGGGTCCCGTCGGTCCCACCGGTCCCACCGGCTCGGCGGAGGTTCAGCGGTCCGGCGCCGACTCCCGCTGATGCGGGGTGGGGACGGGATGGCGGGCGCTCAGGCGCTCACGTACGGGTCGAGGCCAGTTCCACCACGGTGACGTCCGGTGGCGCCCCGACCCGTACCGGCGGGCCCCAGGCGCCCGCGCCACGGGTCACATAGAGCTGGGTGTCGCCGTACCGCTCAAGACCGGCGGCGGTGGGGTTGGCGAGTTCGGCCACATAGGTGCCGGGCCACACCTGGCCGCCGTGGGTGTGGCCGGACAGTTGGAGATCGACGCCCGCCTTCACCGCGTCGTGGATCACCACGGGCTGATGGGCGAGCAGCACGGAGGCACGCGAGCGGTCACGGTCGCCGAGCGCCTTACCGAAGTCGGGGCCCTGCCCCTCGCTCTCGCCCGCGACGTCGTTCACCCCGGCGAGATCGAAGCCGGGCAGCTCGGTGCGCTCGTTCTCCAGGGGACGCAGGCCCAGCTCGCGCACATGGTCCACCCACTCGTCGGCGCCCGAGTAGTACTCGTGGTTGCCGGTGACGAAGTAGCTGCCGTGACGGGCGCGCAGCGCGCGCAGCGGCTCGGCGGCCGGGCCGAGGTCCGCGACACTGCCGTCGACGAGGTCGCCGACGACGGCGATGAGGTCGGGGTTGGTGCGGTTGACCGCCTCGACGACCCGCTGGGTGTGGGCGCGACCCAGGATCGGCCCGAGGTGGATATCGCTGACGACGGCGATCCGGAAGCCGTGCGCCCGGCGCGGCAGCTTGGCGAGCGGCACGGTGATCCTCTTGACCCGCGGCCCGCGCAACACGGTGTACGTCCCGTACCCCACCGTTCCGGCAGCCACGGCCGTGGCACCGACGGCCACGGCCCGCGCGACAAAGAGCCGCCGCGAGGCGGCGGGCGCCGCGCCGTCCGTGGCGGCCTCCGCAGCCGACTTGGCCGCCCCGGCCGCGGGGCCCTTGGTTGCCGCGCCTGCCGCGACCTTGGCAACCCCGCCCGTGGCAGTCTTCGCAGCCCCGCCCCCGGCGGCCTTGGCAGCCGACTTGGCCGCCCCGGCCGCAGGGCCCTTGGTTGCCGCGCCTGCCGCGACCTTGACAACCCCGCCCGTGGCAGTCTTCGCAGCCCCGCCCCCGGCGGCCTTGGCAGCCGACTTGGCCGCCCCGGCCGCAGGGCCCTTGGTTGCCGCGCCTGCCGCGACCTTGACAACCCCGCCCGTGGCAGTCTTCGCAGCCCCACCCCCGGCGGCCTTGGCAGCCCCGTCCGAGACGCTCCCGGCCGACGCCGCCGCCCCGCTCGCCGCAGCCGCGCCCTCGCCGTCCCCGACCGCGTCCTTCACCAGGCCCGCAGCGCCTTCCGACGCCCGACCCGTGGGGCCGTCCAACGCGCCCACCGGGCTGTCCACGGCGGCCCTGCCAGCCCCGCCCACGCCATCCCTGATCGCCACCGTGCCGTTTGCCATGGCTGTGGCCCCGCCGTCGGACACCGCCGTCGCGGCGGCCCCGCTGTCGTCGGCGAGCGCCGTCGGCACCCCGCCCGACGACCCCTCGGGTGCCACCGTCCCAACGCCGGCGTTGCTCGCGGCGGCGCTGACGGGGCCGTCCCCGCCCGCGCCATCCCCGGCCGCCGTGCCCTCGCGGCCGTCCGCGCGGACGGCCGCCGGGGCGGGGCCGACGGCGCCGGTGTCGTCGGCGGTCACCGCCGAACCGGCATCCGCTGTCCGCGCGGCGGCGGCAGCCGCATCCGCAACCGCCGCCGGGCCCTCGGTCGACCGCACATCAGCGGGCTCGGCGGGCTCGGCGGGCTCGGCGGGCTTGCGACGGCCAAGCCACGCGCCCAGCAGAGGCCGTACCGCCTCACCCACGAGCAGGGCGAGGGTCAGGTACAGCAGCAGGGCCAGCCACAGGTAGCCCGGCCAGGCCAGGACGCGCTGGAGCGCGAAGGGCGCGCCCGCGCGGCCCGAGATCACCGCGCCGACGCTCATCAGCGGCAGCACGAAGGCCGCCGCCGTGCCCGTACGGCGCGCCCATCCCCCGCGCGCCGTCGTGTCGCCGACCAGCCGCCGCCACACATACCAGTGGACGCCGGTCAGCAGACCAATGACGGCCGACGCGATCAGGACATAGAGCACGACCATCCCCGGTCCCCTCCCCTGCCGACTACCCGACGGCTGCCTGGAACGGCTACTCGGAGGCGTCGTTTCGACGCAGAGCGCGCACCCCACGCAACCCGATGACCCCGATCGCCGTCCCCAAGAGAAACGAGGTGATCGCGAGCAGCAGATGCACCCAAAAGTACGTGGTGGGGTCGCCGGAGTCGTCGAAGGCGAGTCCGCTGGCGTCCTTCCACAAATTTTTGACAAAGGTGAACCAGATGACCCAGCTCCAGACCCCGAAGGCGAGCAGGAACCAGGACACGGGGCGGCTGAGCTTCATGGGTTCCAGTATGGGCACGGCCCCGGATACCTCCACGCGGGGGTCTGCCGTCAATACGTCGGCGCTGCTTTCGCTCTCCTCAGCGACGCCAGGTACGTTCACCTCCGTGCCCACACCTTCCTTCACCAGCACTCACGTCCGAGACCGCACCCGTAAGAGCACCGGCAAGAGCACCCGCATGAGCAGTCGCCGTACCCCCGCCCGCCGCGCCGCCGCGCCGCTGGCCGCCACCGCCGCCGCCCTCCTGCTGTGCGGGCCGCTCGCCGCCGCCCCGGCGCACGCCGCCGATCAGCCTGGCGGCTCCACCGAGGCGGTCAAGCCGCCCGCCCATATGTCCACGGTGGGCGGGAAGCGGCTCGGCTACCCCGACACCCAGGTGGATCCCAAGGCGGGCGCGCCCGCGCTGCCCAAGGAGCTCAGCGGGAAGTCCTGGCTGGTGGCCGACGCCCAATCCGGTGATGTGCTCGCCTCGCACAACGCCCACTGGCAGCTCCCGCCCGCGTCCACGCTGAAGATGCTGTTCGCGGACACGCTGCTGCCGAAGATGCCGAAGACGAAGACCCACAAGGTGCAGCTTTCCGACCTGGAGGGGATGGGTGAGGGCAGCAGCCTGGTCGGCGTCAAGGAGAACTACACCTACTCGGTCCACGACCTGTGGCTCGGCGTCTTCCTGCGCTCGGGCAACGACGCGGTGCATGTGCTGTCGGCGATGAACGGCGGTGTCCCGGCGACCGTAAGCGAGATGCAGGCACACGCGAAGCATCTGAACGCCGGGGACACCCATGTGGTCACACCCGACGGCTACGACGAGAAGGGCCAGGTCAGCAGCGCGTACGACCTGACCCTCTTCGCCCGCTCGGGGCTGCAGAAGGCGGACTTCCGGGAGTACTGCTCGACAGCGACCGCGCAGTTCCCCGGCACGTTCGAAAAGGGCAAGAAGAAGCGCTCCAGCTTCGGCATCCAGAACACCAACCGGCTGCTGACCGGCTTCGGCGTCGAGCCGTACAAGGGCATCGCCGGGGTCAAGAACGGCAACACCACGAACGCGGGCGCCACCTTCACCGGGGTCGCCCAGCGCGGAGGCCGGGTGCTGCTGGTCACCGTCATGAATCCGCAGGAGAAGGAGGCGAACGAGGTCTACAAGGAGACCGCGAGGCTCTTCGACTGGGGCTTCAAGGCGGCGGGCTCGGTGAACCCGGTCGGCACCCTCGTCCGCCCCGGCGCGGCGGGCGCGAGCCACCCCTCGGCCGGCGGCGAGGACGGCCACAAGCACGCCCAGGCGTCCGTCTCCACGGACAACGGGGGCTCCGGCGGGGCGTGGACCGCGGTGGGCATCGCGGGCGGCTCACTGGCGCTGCTGGGCGCGGTGGCCTTCGGGGTGCACCGCCGCTGGCCGCTGCCGGAGCTGGTGCGGCGCCGCTCGCGCGACTGAGCGAGCCCTTACGGCCGAGCCGGCCCTCTTACGGTCGCCGTCACGCCGCCGCCTGCGGGCCTTCGGGCCTGCGGGCGCGGGGCTTTTCGACCTCCGGCTCGGACGGCTGGGTCCGGTCCGGCTCGGACGGCTCGGTTTTGTCCCCCTCGGACGGCTCGGCCTTGTCCCCCTCGGACGGCTCGGCCTTGTCCGCCTCGGCCGCCCATTCGGCCTCGTGCTCGGCCTGGGCGGCGGGCGGGGTGGCGGTCCAGGCGGCGCAGTACAGCGTGAGTTTCGCGGTGAAGTTCATCCACAGCAGCAGGGCGATGGGCACCCCGAACGCCCCGTACATGCTCTTGGCCGCCACGTCCTTCAGATAGCTGCTGAGCAGCACCTTGAGCAGTTCGAAGCCGATCGCGCCGATGAGCGCGGCGACCACGACCGTACGGCGGGGCGGCTGCACGCCGGGGAGCCAGGTCAGGACGTAGCTCAGCAGCACGAGGTCGGCGCAGACGGCGATGGCGAACGCGGCGATCCGCAGCAGCCAGCCGCCGATCCCGTTCTCGGGGATGCCGATGAGCCGGGCGATCCGGCCCACGGCGGTGGCGGCCAGGGCGGACACGGCGAACGACACGAGCGCCACACCGCCCAGCCCGATCAGCACGAAGGCGTCCTTGACCTTGCGCACCAGCGGGTTGCCGGGGTCCTCCTCCAGCTCCCATACGGCGCGCAGACACTCGCGTAGTGAGCCCACCCAGCTGATGCCGGTGAACAGCAGCAGGACGGCGGCGACGACTCCGATCGTGGCGGCGTTCTGGACCAGTGCGCCCAGGTCGAGCTGGCCGGAGATACCCGGGATCTGCTGGGCGATCTTCTTCTGCAACTGGGCCATCTGCGCTTGACTGAGCGTCGCCGCGCCGATCGCCGCCCCGACGGCGATGAGCGGGAAGAAGGCGATGAAGCTGGTGAACGTGATCGCCGCGGCGAGCCGGGTCCAGTGGACGCGGTCCAGCCGTTCGTAGGTACGCCAGGCGTGGGTACGCGTCAGCCAGGCCATCGCGGGGCCGACGACAGGCAGCCGGGTCAACGATTCCATGATCAGCAAGTACCCTTCTGCGCGGTGTCACTCCTCGGCGCGCCGGTGCGCGATACGGATATCCGGGTTCCCCGGACAGCCGCTCCGCTCATCACTCTTTTCGGTGAGGCAGTGAGTACGGACCCACAATCACTCCATATGCCCCGCATCGGGGGATACGTTCACCCCATGAAGGACGTGGTCGGTTCCCCGCAGTCGGTGCTCGTCCTGGGCGGCACGTCCGAGATCGCCCTGGCGACCGTCCGCCGCCTGATCAGCCGTCGCGCCCGTACGGTCTGGCTGGCCGGCCGCCCCTCCCCCGCCCTGGAGTCGGCCGCCCGGCAGCTTCGGGACCTCGGTGCCGAGACCCTTACGGTGCCCTTCGACGCGCTCGCCCCCGAGGCCCACGAGGTGACCCTGGGCAAGGTCTTCGCCGAGGGCGACATCGATCTGGTGCTGCTGGCCTTCGGGGTCCTGGGCGTCCAGGCGCGGGACGAGACCGATCCTCCGGCGGCGGTCCGCGTCGCCCAGACCAACTACACCGGCGCCGTCTCCTCGGCCCTGATCTGCGCCAACGCCATGCGCCGCCAGGGCCACGGCTCGCTGGTGGTGCTCTCCTCGGCCGCCGCGGGACGGGTCCGCCGCACCGACTTCATCCACGCCTCCGCCAAGGCCGGGCTCGACGCGTTCGCACAGGGGCTGGGGGACGCGCTGCGCGGCACGGGCGTCCATGTGATGGTCGTCCGCCCCGGCTTCGTCCGTACGAAGCTCACGGCCGGGCTGCGGCCCGCACCGCTCGCCACCACGCCCCAGGCGGTCGCCGAGGCCATCGAAGAGGGGCTGCGGAGGCGCTCCGCGATCGTCTGGGCACCGGGCGCACTGCGACTGACAATGGCGGCACGCCGCCTGCTGCCCCGACGGGCCCCGTAGGGGCGCGGGGAACTGCGCGACCAGCCACCACGGACCCGCAGATGACCGACGCACCGGAAACCCCAGCGGCGCGCCTAGCGGGGCGCCCCGAAGGGGCGCGGGGAACTGCGCGACCAGCCACCACGGACCCGCAGATGACCGACGCACCGGAAACCCCAGCGGCGCGCCTAGCGGGGCGCCCCGAAGGGGCGCGGGGAACTGCGCGAGCAGCCACGACGGACCCGCAGATGGCGCACGGAATTCCGGCGGAGCTGCTTGGCGGGGCGCCTAGCGGGGCGCCGCCGGACGCGAGAGATCGGCCTGACGGGGCACCACGGGCGAGGCGCCGTCCGGCAGTTCGTCCGACCCGAACGGGTATTCGCGGTCCAGCCGCCAGACCCCGTCCGCCCCCTGCTCGTACAGCGCGAAGCCGGTGATCGTCCAGGCGGCCTCGTACTCCTTGAGCTCGCCGAACGCCCGGTCCATCGCCTCCTCGTCGATGCCGTGCGCGATCGTGACATGCGGGTGGTACGGGAACTGCAACTCCCGCGCGCACGGCCCGGACTCCACCCGGATCCGCTCCTGCAGCACCGCGCACTCCTCCGCGCCCTCGACGATCTTGACGAAGACGACCGGCGAGAGCGGTCGGAAGGTGCCGGTGCCCTCCAGCCGCATCGGGAACGGCCGCCCCTCGGCCGCGACCCGCGCCAGATGGTCCTCAACGGCGGGCAGTGCCGAGGTGTCGACCTCGGTCGGTGGCAGGAGGGTGACGTGAGTGGGGATGCCATGGGCGGCCGGGTCCCCGAAGCCCGCGCGCCGCTCCTGGAGGAAGCTGCCGTACGGCTCCGGGACCGCGATCGAAACGCCGAGCGTTACGGTCCCCACTGCGTTCTCCCTCCTGGCCCTCCCGGGCTGCTGAGTTTTGGCCGCTGCACCCGTGTCAGTGTGGCGGCTGCGCCGCCTTCGCGGCTAGATTCCTCGGTTCTTCCACACACCGATCCACAGGCCCCCTGGTCAGGGGGCCGGACCGGTGTGTTCCGCTGTCCGCGCGGGTCCGTATCCCATACGTGCGCGGGGCGCGCCGTGCTCACCGGGTGGTGCGAACGACGCTCGACGTGCCGCTCAGCGCGCGGGGGGCAGGAAGCCCACCTTGTCGTAGGCGGCGGCCAGCGTCTCGGCGGCGACGGCTCGGGCCTTCTCGGCGCCCTTGGCCAGGATTCCGTCCAACGTCGCGGGGTCGGCGAGGTATTCCTGGGTCCGCTCGCGGAACGGCGTGACCCACTCGACCAGCACCTCGGAGAGCTCGGTCTTGAGCGCGCCGTAGCCCTTGCCCTCGTAACGGCTCTCCAACTCCGGGATGGAGGTGCCGGTCAGGGTGGAGTAGATGGTCAGCAGATTGCTGACGCCCGGCTTCTTCTCCTCGTCGTAGCGGATCTCCGTCTCGAGGTCGGTCACCGCGCTCTTGATCTTCTTCGCGGAGACTTTGGGCTCGTCGAGGAGGCTGACGATGCCCTTCGGCGTGGACGCCGACTTGCTCATCTTGATCGTCGGGTCCTGGAGGTCGTAGATCTTCCCCGTCTCCTTGACGATGTACGCCTCGGGGACGGTGAAGGTCTCGCCGAAGCGGCCGTTGAAGCGGTCGGCCAGATCCCGGGTGAGCTCGATGTGCTGGCGCTGGTCCTCGCCGACCGGGACGTGATTGGCCTGGTAGAGCAGGATGTCCGCGACCTGCAGGATCGGATAGGTGAAGAGGCCGACGGTGGCCCGGTCGGCGCCGTGCCTGGCCGACTTGTCCTTGAACTGCGTCATCCGGGACGCCTCGCCGAAGCCGGTGAGACAGTTCATCACCCACCCGAGCTGGGCGTGCTCGGGCACATGGCTCTGGATGAAGAGCGTGCAGCGGTCCGGGTCCAGGCCGGAGGCGAGGAGCTGGGCGGCGGCGAGCCGGCTGTTGGCGCGCAGCTCCGCCGGATCCTGCGGCACGGTGATCGCGTGCAGATCGACCACGGTGTAGAACGCGTCGTGGGTCTCCTGCAGCGCGACGTACTGCCGGATCGCACCGAGGTAGTTGCCGAGGTGGAAGGAACCTGCGGTGGGCTGGATACCGGAGAGCGCACGGGGACGATCGAGGGCCATGGCACCCATTCTCTCAGGTGTGGAACCAGACTCCGTCCGCCGGTGTATGAAAGGTGTGAGGACTCGTGAAGCACAGATCATCGCGCGGGTGCTGGCCGGCGACACCGAGGCATATGCCGAGCTGGTGCGGGCCCATGCGCCGATCGCGCACCGCACCGCCCGGCTGCTTGGGGCGGGCGCGGATGCCGAGGATGTGGTGCAGGACGCCTTTGTGAAGGCGTATCTCGCGCTGGGGCGGTTCGATAGCGAGGCGGCGTTCCGGCCCTGGCTGCTGCGGATCGTCGCCCATGAGACGAGCAACGCGGTGCGTTCGGCGCGCCGGAGGCGGACGGCGGCGGACCGGGAGGGAGCCCTGCTGGGCGGGGCCGAGCCGGTGATACCGGAGTCCGCCGATCCGGCGGCCGTGGCGCTGGCGGGCGAGCGGCGGGAGCGGCTGCTGGCCGCGCTGGAGGAGCTGAGCGAGCCGCAGCGGCGGGTGGTGATCTACCGCTATCTGCTGGATCTGGACGAGGGGGAGACCGCGGAGGCGCTGGGCTGGCCTCGCGGCACGGTGAAATCACGGCTGAGTCGCGCTCTGAGACGGCTGGAGCGGCTGCTGGGGCCGTCGGAGACCGCCGATGGGGCGCGGTGGACGGCTGAGGTGACTCAGCGGACGGCCGATGGGACCGAGTGGGGAGGCGAAGGAGATGGCCGAGGAAGGGCTGCCCGGAGAGCTGCGGGCGCTCGGGCGAGCGGTGGAGATACCGCCGTCCGGCGCACCATCGCGACACGGCGTGTCGCAGGCGGGCGGCGCACCCCCGGAGGGAGACATGCCCTTGGAGGGCGGGGAGACGCTGGTCGAGCGGGTGCTCGCCCGGATCGTGGGCCTGCCGGTGCCAGTGGCCGACGACCGGATCCGGGAGGAGCAGTGGTGGCGGCCCCTGCCCGGCCTGGAGGCCGGGCAGGGGCCCGCGGGCGGCGTCAGCCGGTCGGCAGACCGGGAGCCGGGTAGCCCGCCATCAGCTCGGACACCTCGGCCCGGATCTTGATGAGGGCGCCCTGGTCACCGCTCTTCGCGGCGGTCACCCCGCGGTCGATCCAGTCGGCCACGGCGGGCATGTGCTCGGTGGACAGACCGCGCGAGGTGAGGGAGGGGGTGCCGATCCGGATGCCGGAGGGGTCGAAGGGCTTGCGCGGGTCGTAGGGGACGGTGTTGTAGTTCACCACGATCCCGGCCTGGTCCAGGGCCTTGGCCGCGACCTTGCCCGGCACCTCCTTGGGCGTCAGGTCCATCAGGATCAGATGGTTGTCTGTGCCGCCGGAGACCAGATCGAAGCCGCGGGCGAGCAGTTCCTCGGCGAGCGCCTTGGCGTTGGCGACCACGGCATGGGCGTAGTCACGGAAGGCGGGCTGGGCGGCCTCGTGCAGGGCCACCGCGATGGCGGCGGTGGTCTGGTTGTGCGGACCGCCCTGCAGCCCGGGGAAGACGGCCTTGTCGATGGCCTTGGCATGGGTCTCGCGCGCCATCAGCATCGCGCCGCGCGGGCCCCGGAGCGTCTTATGAGTGGTGGTGGAGATGACATCGGCATACGGAACGGGCGAGGGGTGGGCGCCGCCCGCGATCAGACCGGCGATATGCGCGATATCGGCGACGAGCACCGCGTCCACCTCGCGGGCGATCTCCGCGAAGGCGGCGAAGTCGATCGTGCGGGGCACCGCCGTGCCACCGCAGAAGATCAGCTTGGGCCGCTCCTCGAGGGCCAGCTCGCGCACCTGGTCGAAGTCGATCGCGCCGGTGTCCCGGCGCACCCCGTACCGGACACCGCGGAACCAGGTGCCGGTGGCGGAGACGCCCCAGCCGTGGGTGAGATGACCGCCCATGGGCAGTGACATGCCCATCACGGTGTCACCGGGCTGGGCGAAGGCCAGATAGACCGCGAGGTTGGCGGGCGAGCCGGAGTAGGGCTGCACATTGGCGTGCTCGGTGCCGAAGACGGCCTTGGCCCGGTTGATCGCCAGGGTCTCCACCTGGTCGATGATCTGCTGGCCCTCGTAGTAGCGGCGGCCGGCGTAGCCCTCGCTGTACTTGTTCTGCAGCACCGTCCCGGAGGCTTCCAGGACGGCGGCGGACACATAGTTCTCGCTCGGGATCAGGCGCAGGGTCTCGGACTGCAGCAGCTCCTCGGAGCCGACGAGGGAGGCGAGTTCGGGGTCGGCGGCCGACAGGGCGGGATGGGAAAGAGGCAGGCTCATCGAGTCCTCCGGGGCGATCGGTGACGGTCCGGTCGTGTCCCGGGGTGCCCAGGCGGGCGGCACCTCGTGGCGCTAAGGCCGCGCATCGCTTCCTCGTGGTCGGTTCCACGCTCGGCTCGCCAGTCACGATGCGCACCCCCACTCTAGCTAGTGAGACAAGGAGGACAAGATGGGATCGGGACGCTCCGCGGAGCGGGCCATCGCCGCCGCCGAGGCCCATGGCGCACACAACTACCATCCGCTGCCGGTCGTCGTCGCGTCCGCCGAAGGCGCCTGGATGACCGATGTCGAGGGCCGCCGGTATCTCGATCTGCTCGCCGGATACTCGGCGCTCAACTTCGGGCATCGCAACCATCGGCTGATCGAGGCCGCCAAGGCGCAGCTGGACCGGGTCACCCTCACCTCCCGCGCGTTCCACCATGACCGCTTCGGCGCCTTCTGCTCCGAGCTGGCCGAGCTGTGCGGCATGGAGATGGTGCTGCCCATGAACACGGGGGCGGAGGCGATGGAGACGGCCATCAAGACCGCCCGTAAATGGGGCTACCGGATCAAGGGCGTACCGGACGGCCGGGCCAGGATCATCGCCGCCAGGGACAACTTCCACGGCCGGACGACCACCCTCATCGGCTGCTCCACCGATCCGGAGGCCCGCGCCGACCACGGCCCCTTCACCCCCGGGTTCCCGATCGTGCCGTACGGGGATCTGGCGGCGATGGAGGCGGCGCTCGACGCCGCGCCCGAGGAGACGGTCGCCGTGCTGCTGGAGCCGATCCAGGGCGAGGCCGGAGTCGTGGTGCCGCCGCCCGGCTATCTGGCCGGGGTCCGGGAGCTGACCCGGGAGCGGAATGTGCTGTTCATCGCCGATGAGATCCAGTCGGGCCTCGGGCGCACCGGCACCACCTTCGCCTGTGAGCACGAGGGGGTGGTCCCCGATGTCTATGTGCTGGGCAAGGCACTGGGCGGCGGAGTGGTGCCGGTATCGGCGGTGGTGTCCTCCGGTGAGGTGCTCGGGGTGCACCGCCCCGGGGAGCACGGCTCCACCTTCGGCGGCAACCCGCTCGCCTGCGCGATCGCCCTGGAAGTCATCGCCATGGTGCGGACCGGGGAGTTCCAGCGGCGCTCGGCCACGCTGGGCGAGCTGCTCCACCGGGAGCTGGGGCTCCTCGTGGGAAGGGGAGTTGAGCAGGTGCGTGGCCGGGGGCTGTGGGCAGGGGTGGACATCCATCCGTCACGGGGCACCGGGCGGCAGATCTCCGAGCGGCTCATGGACCGCAGAGTGCTGGTCAAGGACACCCGTGGCGCCACCATCCGGATCGCCCCGCCCCTGGTGATCAGCGAGGAGGATCTGGAGTGGGCGCTGGACCAACTCAGGGCGGTGCTGGCCGAATGACCCGGTACGGCTCGGTGGACCTGCCCTGCTCAAAGGCCCCGTGCGGGTCGGAGGCCCCACACGGGTCAGAAGATCACTGTGGTTCAGAGGGCTCGGTGTGGTTCAGAGGATCACATGGGGGATGAAGCGCGCGTACTCATCCGTCACCAGCCCCGCCGACTCGCGGATGCCGAGTCCCGCCGCCTCGCCCTCGACGACCCAGGTGCCGAGCACCACCCGGTTGCCGTCGAAGTCTGGCAGCGGCGCCAGTTCCTGGTAGCAGCACGGCTCATCGCGGAGGACGGGCTCCTCGCCCGGCGGGTGCACGGTGACCCGGCCCCCTCGCGGCCGAGCAGCGGTTTGGCCACATAGCCGGTGGTGCGGGCGAGTTCCCGGGGGCCGTCGAGGTAGGCGGGCAGCAGGTTGGGGTGGTCCGGGAAGAGCTCCCACAACACGGCCAGCGGCGCCTTGTTGGACAGCAGCATCTTCCAGGCCGGTTCGATCCACAGCGTGGATCCGGTGCCGCCCCCGTTGTCGAGGGTGTCCAGCACCCGCGGGCGGAACCGGTCGGTGGCCAGCCACCCTGACCGAGGCCGTCACCGTCCTGACCGACGGCTTCGTCCCCGACGAGGTCTACGCGCGCGCCGCCAAGCACTTCGAGGAGCAGGGGCTGGCGCAGGTGATCGCCCTGACCCTCACCATCAACGCCTGGAACCGGATCGGTGTGACCCCCCGTATGACCCCCGGCGCATACAAGCCGACCGTGTGACCATCTGCCCCCGTCGTCGTTGATGACGGGGGCCGTTGTCCGACGTCGGAATCATCGCCACGGTCTTCCTCCCCGCGACAGAAGAGAGGTTCATCCCGGACCTGCTCATCTGTGAGTCGGAAGCGCTGAAGAGCATGGAGGAGTGGCAGGTCCAGGCGGGTGACGTCCTGCTCGTCGCCGAGATCACATCGCCCTCCACACGAGCTCGCGATCTCCAGGCCAAGGTCAAGGGCTACGCCCACTCCAACGTGCCGATCTATTTGCTGGTCGACCCGGACGACGACGAGGGCTCCACGACCGTGTACTCCGCACCGGACGGAAAGGGCCGCTACCGGGATGAGCACCGAGCGGCGTTCGGGGAGCCGCTGACGCTCCCCGAACCGCTCGGCCTCGAACTCGACACCGCGGGCTTCCTCAAGTAATCCGGTCGCCCAGGCTGCCCTGAGCGCGATCCGGGCTCACGGCATCCACTTCTTCCAGACGTCCGGATGCGCCTCGACCCACTTCTTCGCGGCGTCCTGGGCCGACATTCCCTTCGAGGCGATCAGCTCGGACACCTCGTTCTGGTCGTCCTTGGTCCAGTGGAACTTCTTCAGGAACGCCGACGCCTTGCCGCCCTGCTTCGCGAAGTCCGCGTTGAGGTACTTCTGCAGCGGTGTGGTCGGGTAGGCGCAGTCGATGGACTCGGGGTCCTTGGTGCCCTCGTTCGCGCACTTGTCGGTGTACTTGGGCAGCTTGACCTCGACCATCGGCACCTGGTTGAACAGCCACTGCGGCTCGTACCAGTACGTCAGGAACGGCTTCTTGCCCTTGGCGAACTGCTTGATCTGGGTGATCTGCGCCGCCTCCGAACCCGAGAAGACGATCTGGTAGTTCAGCTTCAGGTTCTTCACCAGCGCCTTGTCATTGGTGACATAGGACGGGGAACCGTCCAGCAACTGGCCCTTGCCACCGCTCTCCGCGGTCTTGAAGGTCTTGGCGTACTTGTTGAGGTTCTTCCAGTTCAGCACGTCCGGATGTTTGTCGGCGAAGTACTTCGGCACCCACCAGCCGATATGGCCGGTGACGCCGAGCCCGCCGCCCGGCACGATCAGCTTCTTGTCCTTGACGTAGCGCTGTTCCTGCTCCGGGTGGCCCCAGTCCTCCAGGATCGCGTCCACCCGGCCCTGGCTGAGCGCGTCCCACGCCGGAATCTCGTCCACCTGGACGGTGTCGACACGGTAGCCCAGCTCATGCTCCAGCAGATACTGGGCGACCGCGACATTGGACTGGGCGCCGACCCACGACTGGACCGAGAGCGTGACGCTCTTCGCCCCGCCCACATTGGCGTACGGCGAGGACTGCTTGGTCATATCCGCCGCGCCGCAGCCGGTCGCGGTGAACACGGCCGCGATCCCGGCGACGGCCATCAGCAGCTGAATGCGGGTGCGAGCCATCTCAAGCCCCCTTCCTTTCGCGGCGCGCGGTCGGCTGGGTCACGCGGTCGAGCATCAGCCCCAGGCAGACGATCGCCGTGCCGGCCACCAGACCGGTCGCCAGATCGCCCTGCGCCAGGCCGAACAGCACGTCGTAGCCGAGCGCGCCCGAGCCGACCAGACCGCCGATGACGACCACGGCCAGCACCAGCACCACGCCCTGGTTGACGGCGAGCAGCAGCGCCGGGCGGGCCAGCGGGAGCTGGACCTGGCGCAGTTGCTGCCCCTGGGTGGCGCCGAGCGAACGCGCCGACTCCAGCGCGGCCGGGTCGACGTTCCGGATCCCCTGGGTGGTGATGCGGATGACGGCGGGCAGCGCGTAGACGATGGCCGCGGCCGCCGCGGGGGCGCGGCCGACGCCGAACAGCGCGACCACGGGGATCAGATACACGAACTGCGGCATGGTCTGGAACATGTCCAGCACCGGTCGCATCATCCGTTCCAGCCGGGTGCTGCGCGCGGCCCAGATGCCGATCGCGAAACCGAGGACCAGCGTGACGAAGACGGCCGCCAGCACCTGGGAGAGGGTGTCCATGGACGGCTCCCACACTCCCAGCACACCGATCGCGGCCATGGCGGCGGTGGCGGTCAGCGCGGTGGCCCAGGTGCCGATCAGCCAGGCCAGCGCCGCGACGATCAGCAGCACCGCGTACCACGGGAGGCCCTGCAGCCCCTCGCGCAGCGGGTCGAGGATCCACTTGACGTAGTCCGCGGCCCAGTCGGCGGTGCCGCCGACGACCGGCACTCCGGTGTAGAGGTGGTCGACCATCCACTCCTTGAACTGGTTGACGGGCTCCTCGATGGCGACGGTCCAGCCGGTCGGCCAGGCCTGGGAGCCGGTCAGCCGTCCGACGACGGTGATGACAGCGGTGACCACCGCGGCCCCCGCCCACGCGGGCCAGCCACGCAGCAGCCGGGGCCCGCCCTCGGCCGGGGGCTCGCCGAGCCGCTCGCCCGCCGATCCGATGGTGCGGTCCATCATGACGGCGAGGAGCACGATCGGGAGGCCGGCGGCGAGCGCCTTGCCGACGTCCACGCTGGACAGCGCCTGGTAGACGCGGTCACCGAGACCGCCGCCGCCGATCACGGAGGCGATGACGGCCATGGACAGCGCCATCATGATCGTCTGGTTGATGCCCAGCAGCAGTTCCTTGCGGGCCAGCGGCAGCCGGGCGGACAGCAGCCGCTGCCGCCAGGTCGCGCCGAGCGAGGTCACCGCTTCCAGCACCCCGGCGTCCGCGCCGCGCAGGCCGAGGGCGGTGAGCCGGGCCATGGGCGGAGCCGCGTAGATCACGGTGGCCAGCACCGCGCCGGGCACGCCGTTGCCGAAGATCATCACGACGGGGAGCAGATACGCGAACGCGGGCAGCACCTGCATGGTGTCGAGCACCGGCCGCAGCACCCGGAACGCCCATTCCGAGAGGCCGCCGGCCAGGCCCAGCAGTCCGCCGATGACGACGGAGGCGGTGACGGCGATGGCCATCAGCGCGAGCGTCTGCATCGTCGGCACCCACATGCCCAGCAGTCCGCAGATGGCGAAGGACACCAGGGTCGTGACCGCGATCCGCACCCCGGCGACCCGCCAGGCGATCAAGGTCAGCCCGGCGGTGACACCGGCCCAGCCGAGGGCGAGCAGAGCCACATAGACGGCGCGGACACCAATGATGATGACGTTGCTGACGTGGCCGAAGAAGTAGAGAAAGATCCAGTGACTGTCGCGGTTGTCGAGGATCCAGTCGCTGGCATCGCCGAGCGGTCCGGACACATCCACAGTCAGCGCGTGCGGCCAGCT
The DNA here is from genome assembly GCF_000147815.2 of Streptomyces violaceusniger Tu 4113. Lineage (NCBI taxonomy): Bacteria > Bacillati > Actinomycetota > Actinomycetes > Kitasatosporales > Streptomycetaceae > Streptomyces > Streptomyces violaceusniger. The sequence continues at coordinate 9,948,607 of NC_015957.1, forward strand.
ACCGCTCGCCCACTTGGCGTGCGCGAGCGGTATGAGCACGGCGGCGATCACCACGAGCACCGCCAGCTTGCGCGCGGCGGGGCTGCGGACGGCGGAGCCCACCAGGGACGGGCGCGGTTCGGCCGCCGCCGTCCCGGTGGCGGCCGGGTCGGTGGCGGGGTCGGTGGAGGGGCGGGTGGCCGTGGCACTCATACGCGCCCCCCGGTGCGGCCCGGCGGAGAGAGGGTCGAGGCGATGCTCATGCCGCGGCCACCCCCTTGCCGTCCAGGCCCGCGACGACGCTGAGCAGACAGGCGTGGTCGACGACGCCCAGGCAGCGGCCGTCGTCCACGACGCGCGCGGGGCCGCCGGTGCGGGCCACGGCCTCGATCGCGTCGGCGACCGTGGTGCCCGGGGCCAGCGCCGGCCCGCCGTCCTGCTCATCCGACGTCGCGGGGCGCATGGCGCGGCGCACGGTCAGCACCTGCTCCCGCGGAACGTCGCGGACGAAGTCCCGTACGTAGTCGTCCGCCGGGGAGCCGACGATCTCCTCCGGGGTGCCGAGCTGCACGATCCCGCCGTCGCGCATCAGCATGATGCGGTCGCCGAGCCGCAGCGCCTCGCTGAGGTCATGGGTGATGAAGACCATCGTCCGGCCCTCGTCGTGGTGCAGGCGGATGACCTCCTCCTGCATATCGCGGCGGATCAGCGGGTCGAGCGCGCTGAACGGCTCGTCGAAGAGCAGCACCTCGGGGTCGACGGCCAGCGCCCGGGCCAGGCCCACCCGCTGCTGCTGACCGCCGGAGAGCTGTCCGGGACGGCGGCGCTCAAGACCGGTGAGACCGACCTTCTCCACCACCTCGGCGGCCTTGGCGCGGCGCTCGGCCTTGCCCATCCCCTGGATCTCCAGCCCGTAGGCGACGTTGTCGATGACGGAGCGGTGCGGCAGCAGTCCGAAGTGCTGGAAGACCATGGCGGCGCGGTGCCGGCGCAGATCGCGCAGCCGGGCCTTGTCCATGGCCAGGACGTCCTCGCCGTCGATCTTCAGGGTCCCGGACGTGGGCTCGATCAGCCGGGTGAGGCAGCGTACGAGGGTGGACTTGCCGGAGCCGGACAGCCCCATGACCACGAAGACCTCGCCCGGCTGGACGTCGAAGGAGACCTCGCGGACGGCGGCGGTGCAGCCGGTGCGGGCACGCAGCTCGCCGGCGGGCAGCTCCGCCTCGGCGGAACCGGGGATGCGCTCGGCCTTCGGGCCGAAGACCTTCCACAGGTCGCGGACCGAGAACACCGGGGCGCGCTCGCCGCTCTCGGGGATCTTGGGGGTGTCGGGCGTCTCGGGGACCAGGGTCGTGGCCATCACGCCTCACCTCCCGGCGCGAGCGTGGCAGCCCGGTCGTCGGGCCTGTGCCGTTCCCGGTCGCGATCCTCGAACAGCAGCTCAGCGCACTTCTCGCCCACCATCAGGACTCCGATCATCGGGTTCACGGCCGGCATCGTCGGGAAGACGGACGCGTCGGCGATACGGACGCCGTTCAGACCCCGGATCCGCAGATCAGGGCCGACAACGGCGAGTTCATCCGACGAGGCACCCATACGACAGGTGCCCGCCGGGTGGTACACGGTGTGCGCGACCTTGCGGGCGTACTCGCTGATCTCCTCGTCCGAGGTGATCTCCGGGCCCGGGCACACCTCGCGCTTGAGCCAGCTCGCCAGCGGTTCGGTCTTGGCGATCTCACGCGCGACCCGGATGCCGTCGACCAGCGTGCGGCCGTCGTAGTCGTCCTCGTCCGTGAAGTACCGGAAGTCGAGGGCGGGCTTGACGGACGGATCGGCGCTGGTGAGGTAGAGCCGGCCGCGGCTGCGCGGCTTGGGGATGTTGGGGGTCATCGACACGCCGTGCTCGGGCTTTTCGTAGCCCAGCCGCTCCGGATTGTCGGTGAACGGGATCTGGTAGAAGTGGAACATCAGGTCCGGGCCCCGGGATTCGGGGTCCCGCCGGATGAACAGGCCCGCGTCGGAGTCCATCGCGGAGTTGTCCGGGATCGGGCCGTCCGTCTCCCACACGATGACCGACTCGGGGTGGTCGAGCAGATTCTCGCCGACGCCCGGCAGATCGTGGACGACGGGAATGCCCAGCGCCTCCAGATCGGACTTGGGGCCGATACCGGAGTGCATCAGCAGCCGCGGGGTGTCCACGGCGCCCGCGCAGACCAGGACCTCGGTCTCGGCCCGGACGACGATCTCCTCGCCGTCCTTGGTGCGGACATGGACGCCGGTGATCCGGCCGGTGTCGTCCAGCTCCAGCTTGTACGCCCAGGTCTCCAGCATCAGATGGAGGTTGGGCCGGTCCAGGAACGGGTGCAGATAGGCGACCGACGCCGAGGAGCGCTTGTTGTTCTCCGGGTGGTACGCGAGGTCGAAGAAGCCGACGCCCTCATGGAACGGCTGCTTGTTGAACCCCTCGACCCGCGGCACCCCGGCGGCGGACTGGGCGGCCTCGACGAAGTCCCGCGCGATCGCGTTCCGGTCCTTCTCGTCCACCGGGACAACGTTGTTGCGCAGCCGCTGGAAGTACGGGTCCATGGACTCCGCGTCCCAGCCCTCGGCGCCGGCCTCGGACCACTCGTCCCAGTCGCCCGGCAGCGGCTTGAAGGAGATCAGGGTGTTGTGCGAGGAGCACCCCCCGAGCACCCGCGCCCGACTGTGCCGGATATGCGAGTTTCCGCGCGGCTGCTCGGTGGTGGGGTAGTCGTAGTCCAAGTCCCCGCCGAGCAGCCCGAGCCAGCGGCGCAGGGTGAGCACATCGGGGCGGTCGACATCGGACGGTCCGCCCTCGATGACGGCGACACGGATGTCCGGGTCCTCGGTGAGCCGGGAAGCGATCACCGATCCTGCGGTGCCGCCGCCGATGACGACATAGTCGTATACGACAGGTACGGACATGTGGGGTTACTCCTCGCGGTCTTACCCAAACGGCTCACGCCGGTGCGGGACGGGGGCTGCCGCCCCTGGGGTGGGGGTGTTGCTGGGTGCCTCGGTGTCCACGGGTCTTCCGCCGCCGGTCGCCGCGATGGGGTGCGGCCGGGCCCGGGCCCCGGAGGACGTGTCCGGGCCCGGCCGAGCCCCGGGCGGGGTCGGCGGCGGGGCGTCAGCCGGCGAACCAGCGCACCGGGCTCGGTCGCAGGTTCTCGTAGACGTGCTTGGTCTCGCGGTATTCGTCAAGGCCCGCGGGACCGAGCTCGCGCCCGACCCCGGACTTGCCGAAACCGCCCCATTCGGCCTGCGGAAGGTAGGGGTGGTAGTCGTTGATCCACACGGTGCCGTGCCGCAGCCGGGCGGCGACGCGGCGCGCCCGCGCGGTGTCGGCGGACCAGACGGCGCCGGCCAGTCCGTACTCCGTGTCATTGGCGAGTGTGACGGCCTCGTCCTCGGTTTGGAAGGACTCGACGGTCAGAATCGGCCCAAACGTTTCCTCCCGCACCACCCGCATCTCGCGATGACACTGGTCGAGCACGGTCGGGAGGTAGAAGTAGCCGGTGGCCGGGCGGACCTCGTTGGGCTCCGGCTGCTTGCCGCCGCACCGCAGCAGGGCGCCCTCCTCCAGCGCGGACGCCACATACGCCTCGGTCTTGTCCAACTGCTGGGCCGAGACCAGCGGACCGCATTCGACACCGTCCTCGGTGCCACGGCCCAGCTTGATCTTCTCCGCGCGGCGGGCCAGCTCGGCCATGAACCGCTCGCGCACCGACTCCTCGATGATCAGCCGGGCACCGGCCGAGCAGACCTGGCCGCTGTGGATGAAGGCGGCGTTCAGGGCCTGGTCGACGGCGGTGTCAAAGCCCTCGGCGGTGGCGCAGGCGTCGGCGAAGACCACATTGGGGTTCTTGCCGCCGAGCTCCAGCGCGACCTTCTTGACCGTCGGCGCGGCGGCCTGCGCCACCTTGGTGCCGCTGATCAGCCCGCCGGTGAAGGAGACCAGGTCCACATCGGGGTGCTCGGACAGCCGGGCGCCCACGGGGTCGCCCGTGCCGGTGACCAGGTTGGCCACCCCGGCCGGCAGCCCGGCCTCGGCCAGCAGCCGCACCAGATGGACGGTGGACAGCGGGGTCACCTCGCTGGGCTTGATCACAAAGGTGTTCCCGGCGGCCAGCGCCGGGGCGATCTTCCAGCTGGCCTGGAGCAGCGGATAGTTCCAGGGGGTGATCATCGCGCAGACGCCGACCGGCTCATGGACCACGACGCTGTGCACATCGGGGGTACCCGCGTCGATGACCCGCCCGGCCGACTCGCCCGCGGCCAGGTCGGCGAAGTAGCGGAAGGCATTGGTCACGTCGTCGACGTCGACCCGCCCCTCCTCCAGGGTCTTGCCGGTGTCACGGCTCTCGATGAGCGCGATCGTCTCGCGGTCGCGCTGCAGCAGCTCGGCGACGCGGCGCAGCAGCGCCGCCCGCTCGGCCACCGGCGTCCCGGGCCAGGGGCCCTGGTCGAAGGCGCGACGCGCGGCCGCGACCGCCGCGTCGGTGTCCTCGAGGCCACCCTCGGCGACGACGGCGAGGGTCTTGGCGTCCGCGGGGTCGAGAACCTCCCGCTGCGCCCCGGATACGGCTGCCTGCCACACGCCGTCCACATGAATGGTCTCGACTGCCGCCACGTGAATTCTGCCTTCCGGTTCTGCGAACTTTGCCGCTGGCCCAAGCCAGCAACATGGACCCCTAACCGGAAGGTGGGAACCTATGCGCGATTCGCAAGAGAAAGTGGGCCGGCTCACGTGATCCGCAGGCGGAACCGGCCTCCCGGGTCATGATCGGCCGATCTGTCAAGAGCTGGTGCACGTCGATCGGTGTCAGGAGGCTGCCAGGTCCCGGTGCGGTAGGCGGTCCCGGCACGGGAAGCGGCCCCGGCACGGGAAGCGGTCTTGGTACGGGAAGCGGTCCCGGTACGGGAAGCCGGGCGGTCGGCTCGGTGTCAGGAAGCGGTGCAGTAGGCAGCCGGCGTCAGGAAGCCGTGCAGTAGGCGGTCGGGCAGAAGGTGTCCACCGCCGCCTGGTGGACCTCCCGCTCCTCCACGCGGTCCCCGTCCCCGGAGGGGCCGATCACCAGCACCGCGTACATCGTGCCATCGGGGGCGGCGAAGCGGCGGTCGAGCATCCGGCGGTGGCCGTCGCTCTTGGACTGGTACGTGTACTCCAGCTGCGCCGGGTCCGTGGCGGCCGAGCCCAGCCGGGTGAGGGCGATCTGCTCGTAGTCGCGGTGGGTGGAGGCGATCCGCTCGGCCTCCTGGGCGGACTCGTACGGCGTCGACTCGGGGCCGTGCAGCTCGAAGACCTGGATCACGGTGCTGTCGTCGGGCGAGGTGTAGTAGACGCTGGGGCCCTCGGCCGTCCGCCGCCATCCGTCCGGGACCGCGAGATGGTACCCGGCCGGGTCGGCCTGGGTGCTGTAGCCCGCGGGCGGGGCGGCACCGGTCAGGGAGGGAGAGGACGGGGTACCGAAGGGCGTCGCGGACGGGGACGCCCCGGTCGGCAGGTCCGTGGGGAGATCGGTCGGGAGATCGGTGGGCCCACCGGTCCCGGGCCCGGGCGAGGGATAGAGATCGTTCGGCTGCGAGGCGTCCGCGCTCGGCGTGGCCGTGGGGCTCCCTTGGTCCCAGGGCAGCGGGCCCGCCTGATGGCGGGAGGTGCCGTCGCCGCCGAAGGCCACCCATCCGGAAAACGCGATCCCCGCGACCAGGAAGATCGTCACCGCCAACGCCCGCAGTGCCCCCCGGGCGTCCTGCCCAGGCCCTCCCGGCCCTCCCGGCGCTCCCGGCACTCCCCCGTCATGCATGGTCATCTATCCCCCCGATAGTGGAACTCTGCTCCCATAAGCCGACAAGCCGCGCCGACCGACATCGGTGTACCCGGTTCGAGGGCCGCCCCACCCTCCGTCACCCCACCGATACGGATATGTCGCCTTCGGTGCGCCGTCCTGTGCCCCCCGCTGCCTGCCGCCGTTCCGTGCCCGCCGTCTGCCCCCGGATGTGCCCGCCGCCGGATGTGCCCGCCGTATCCCCTACCCCCAGTCAGGTGGCCGGGCAGTAGGCGGTGGGGCAGAAGGACGCCAGCACGATGCGCTGCCGCTCCCGCTGCTGCGGCCAGTCGTCGGCCGGGCCCGCGATCAGCACCGCGTACTGCACCTGGTCCGGGCCGGTGAAGGCGCGGTCGAGTATTCGGCGCGGGCCGTACTTGGCGCTGCGGTAGCCGTACTCCAGCTCCGCGTCCGCGTCGTCGCCGGGGCCGAGCCGCTTCAGCTCGTACCGCTGGTAGTCGGGGTTCTTCTTGAGCCCCGTCTCCGCCTGGCGCAGCGCCTCGTACGGGGTGACGGCGGGCTCGGTCAGCTCGAAGACCTGGATCAGGCTGCTCGCGTCGGACGACTCGTAGAACACCCCGGTATCGCGCTTGACCCGCTGCCAGCCCCTGGGCACATCCAGCCGGAACCCCTCCGCGTCGGTGGTGCGCACATAGTCCGCCGGCGGCTCCTGCGTGCTGTCCGTGGACACCGACGGCGGCGCCGAGGTCGTCTCCGAGAACGGCTCCGACGGCACCGCCGAGGGCTGCTCGGCCGACGGTGACCAGGACGAGGCCGAGGGCGAACCGCCGTCCGCCCCGGGCTTGTCATCCCCGCCGCCCGACACCAACTTCCAGGTGCCGAAGCCGATCCCGCCGACCAGGACCACGGCGAGCACCGCCAGAAGCACCGTGCCCAGATGCGGATTGGGTGGTCTTCGGCCCGGGGCCGGCGGCTCCGCGCCCTCGCCCACCCAACGCTGGGCCTCCTCGTTCCATCGGCGGCTCCCCTCGCCGCCCGGTGTGCTCATCTCAGCCGCCCAGGAGCGTGCCGACCGCCTGTCCGACGGCGACGCCGGAGGCGAGCATGCCGACGCCGGCGCTGGCGTCCTGCAACATCACCCGGATCCTCGCAAGTCGGCCTGCCCCGGCCCGGCCGGTGCGCTGGATCTCGTCCTGGGTCTGGTCCAGTTCATCGGAGAGCGCGCCGACCTCCGGGCTCGGGACCACCCGCCGCAGATCGTCGGCGAGCTGCCGAACGGCCTCCAGCAGCTCCTGATATGCGGGGTCGCAGGGGGCCTCCCCTTGCCGTCCGTTCACGATGTGGTTGTGGTCGCCGATGCCGACGGCGCTGCCGCTCACCTTGCCGAACGTGATGTCGCCGAATGTGCGCCCGCCGCCCGCCGGGCCCGCACCACCACCGCTCGCGTCCGCCGCGTGGTCCGCACCGCCGCCGCCCACGCCGCTGCCGTCCTCCGTGTCAGCCATCGCCATGGCCGCCTCCCGCTCCATTGGTTCCGGTGGTGTTGCTGATGGTGTTGTGGTCACCGAAGCCGAAGGCGCTGTTCGCCGCGGACTCGATGAAGACCCCGCCGCCGCTCACATTGATGACCTTCTGCTCGAACTCGCCGGTCTCCCAGCCGGCTTCGTCGAGCGCCCTTCGCACGCCGTTGGCCACCCGGTCCTCGACACTTTTCAGATAGCGGCTGACATCCATCTCCTGGAAGAGCGATGCGCCTGCGTCGCTGCCCAGCTCCCGCACCGAGATCCAGGGCCCGTCGGGGATGGCCGCCTCATAACCCCCCGCGTACATCCGCCAGACGAAGGCGGCCGAACGGAAAGCGTGGATGACCGCCTGACCCGCCGCCGTCGGCGTCCGCCCGAGCGCCCAGACCGCCTTGCCCGGCAGTCCGCCGCGGCGGTGGGAGTCGGAGAGCCGGTCGACCGCCCGGAAGTCCGGGCGGATCGGGCGCAGCACATGCGGCGCGAACTCCAGCATCAGCATGCCGCCCTGCGTATGCACCCGTACGAAGACGGTGGTGACCACCTCTTCCCGCCATGCGCCGACGCGGATGCGCAGAAAGTGCCGGCGGACCTCTCCGCCTTCCTCGACGGCTTCCGCCCGCTCCCGCGCGAAGTCCGCCTCGCCGTACGGCACGAAGGAGCGGCTCCGCAATCCGGTGACCTTGAGGAAGACGCATTCGTCGAGCTCCAGGCCGCGCAGCCGATCACGGCTCGCGGCGGAGGGCCGGGCGGCGCCCTGGACAGAGGCGGTGCCCTGGGTGGAGGAGGTGCGCAACTTCTCGACCAGCGGCCGGATCCGCTCAAGGATCACGCGGTTGTCCAGCGGCGCCGGATCACCGCCCTCGCGCGGCCGCAGCTCGACGGCGAGGGTCCAGGTGTCATGGGCGGCGCCCGCGCCGAGGAAGGGGTGCCGATCGTGGTAGAGGATCACCGGTGAGTGCTGCTCGCGGCGGATCAGGGCCCGCACTCGCCGGAAGCGCCCGCCCTCGAACCGCTCCGCGGGGTCCCCGGCGAGGTCGGCGAAGGTCTCCGGCTCCAGGTCGGTGGCCAGCACCCGGGCCACATGCTCACGGTGCAGAGCGACCGCGGTGGCCATCATGGCGGGGACCACCAGCGCGAACCAGGCGGCGCTGGTGTCCGACCCGGTCGCCAGGGCCGGTGCGAAGCTCTGCAGCCCGCTCGTAGCGGGCTCGCCCGTGAACGCCTGCGTCAAGGCGGAGACCGCATAGGACAGCAGGATCAGACAGCCGAGCACCCGCAGCACCGCGGCCGCCCGCCGCCGGGTGACGGTGACCCCGTCGGCCCCGGGATAGTCGGCGCGGAAGGGGCCCATGGCGCCGCCTCTGGCCCAGGCCGCCAGCAGAAGCAGCGCGCACGACAGCAGGAACAGATAGAAGAAGCCCTGCGCCAGCAGAAAGTCCAGCACCCATAAGGACACCAGCAGCGCGGTCCAGCATGCCTCCAGACGGCGCGCGCGCAGCGCGTGCGCGAGCACCCGGGCCGCGTCGATGCCCAGCGAGGGCGCCACGGCCCGCTCCTCGTGGACATACAGCTCGTCCAGGACCGTGTCCCGGAAGTCGTCGTCCAGATAGGCGCCCGCGCACAGCAGCCGGGTCGCCTCGCTGGTGGCATAGGGGGACGCATCGTCGGCGGCGCGAGAAGGGGGGACGCCCGGTAAAGGCTCCGGCCGCGGCTGCGGCAGATGAGACGAGTGGTCGCCCAAAGAATGATCATCGCGCGTGTTGGCCATGTTTCCCCCCGAGGCCGTAGCAACTACCTCCACGCTAGGGGAAGATGGCCCGCGATTACAGCGAATGGCCGAAGGGTCACACTCCGGAGTGAATACCGGAATGTGACCCTTCGGAAACGGCCTCGATGGGCCCGTCAGATCAGGCCGAGACCCCGCACGGCCTCGCGCTCCTCCTCGAGCTCCTTCACCGACGCGTCGATGCGGGTCCGCGAGAACTCGTTGACGTCCAGGCCCTGGACGATCTCGAACTTCCCGTTCGCGGCGGTGACCGGGAACGAGGAGATCAGGCCCTCCGGCACCCCGTACGAGCCGTCGGAGACCACGCCGGCGGAGGTCCAGTTGTCGGCGTCGGTGCCGTTGACCCAGGTGTGGACGTGGTCGATGGCGGCGTTGGCGGCGGAGGCGGCCGAGGAGGCGCCGCGCGCCTCGATGATCGCGGCACCGCGCTTGGCGACGGTCGGGATGAAGGTGTCGGCCAGCCACTGCTCGTCGTTGACGACCTCGGCGGCGTTCTTGCCCGCGACCTCGGCATGGAAGACGTCCGGGTACTGGGTGGCGGAGTGGTTGCCCCAGATCGTCAGCTTCTTGATCTCGCTGACCGGGGCGCCGGTCTTCTTCGAGAGCTGCGACAGGGCGCGGTTGTGGTCCAGCCGGGTCATCGCGGTGAAGCGCTCGGCCGGTACGTCCGGCGCGGCGGCCTGCGCGATGAGCGCGTTGGTGTTGGCCGGGTTGCCCACGACCAGGACCTTGATGTCGTCCGCGGCGTGGTCGTTGATGGCCTTGCCCTGCGGCTTGAAGATGCCGCCGTTGGCCTCCAGCAGATCGCCGCGCTCCATGCCCTTGGTACGCGGGCGGGCGCCGACGAGCAGGGCGACGTTCGCACCGTCGAAGCCCACGTTCGGGTCGTCGGAGATGTCGATGCCCTGGAGGAGCGGGAAGGCGCAGTCGTCGAGCTCCATCGCGGTGCCCTCGGCGGCCTTCAGCCCCTGCGGGATCTCCAGGAGACGCAGCTTGACCGGCACGTCCGCGCCGAGGAGCTGACCGGAGGCGATGCGGAAGAGCAGCGCGTAGCCGATCTGGCCGGCCGCGCCGGTGACGGTGACGGTGACGGGAGTGCGGGTCATGGCGGTCTCCTGCGCTGTGTTGTCAGTCCAAGATCTCTTGGTGTCGAGATACCTGCGTCAGGCTATCCGACGGCACCTGACCAAGGTTCTCTCGGGCCACCGTGTAACCGCTCACCGCGCGTTCCGTCCTCGCGCACTTTGGCGGCCGCCTGCCAGGAGGGGGAGTGCGGGCGGCCGCCCAGTGCCGCACCCGTGGGGGGCTCGGGCAGCGCCTGCCCCGATTCCCCCGGCTCATTCCCCCTGTTTCCGAATTCCCCCGGACGGGCCTCCCTCGCCCGCGCTCACCCCTGGGCGCCGGGGGCCGTGCAGGCGCGCGTACCGCCGACGAGAGTGGCGCACGCGGTGGTCCGCGCGGTGGCGTCCACCGAGATCATCTTGGTGTAGGCGTCGCCGTCGGCGCCGACACTGCTGTTCTGCGCTCGGGCCGCCCCGCCCCTCGCGCCCGGCGCCTTGATCTGGATCACATCGCCCGGGGCCGCCCGGGTGATGCGGGCCCAGGCCGCCCGGCAGGTCTTGCTGTAGCGGACCTCGACATACGCGGTGCCGACGGTGACGTCCGCTGTGGTCGTCGCGGCGGCGCCGCACCCCATGGCCTGCGGATCCTGACCGCCGCAGTCCTCCCCGGCGCACTTCACGCCCGCGGGCAGCTGACGCGCGCTGGTGGCCGGTGCGGTGGTCGGCTTCTCCCCGCGCTTCTCGCCGTCGCCGCCCGCATCGATCAGCAGGACGGCGCCGGCGACGAGTAAGAGCGCGCCGACGAGCCCCCCGGCGAACAGCGCGACACCTCGCCGCCCCGACCGGGACGGCGAGGGGGACGGGGATGGCGGTGGCGGAGGGGACGAGGCGGGCGACGGCGGTGCGGAGGAACCCGCCGCCCGCTCGGCCGGCGGCGCCGCGGGAGCCGAGAACACCGGAGCCGTCGCGACCAACGGCTGCTCGGGTTCCGGCGGTTCGACGCTCGACCGCTGCTTCCCCGGGTGACGGCCGTTCTTCCAGGCGCCCGCCCCCTGCGCCGCCGGGTCGAACTGCTCGATGGCGGCCCGTGCCTGCGCGACGCTGATGGCCTCCATCGTGACGTCGTGCCGCATCTCGGAGCGGCTCCAGGCCCGCTCCGCCAGCTCCCACAGCGTGCTGAGGTGATGGACATCGGCGCCCGTGGCCTCGGCCAGGGCCTCCACCGCGCCCTGCGGGGGCAGCAGCCGTCCGCCCAGATACCGCTCCCATGAACTCTTGCTGTAGCCGGTGCGGTCGGCGACGGCGACGACGCTCAGCCCGCTGCGCTCGACGATCGTGCGCAACTGGCCGGTGAACTCCTGCACCTGCGGATCGAGTTCCTCCGGCAGGTCCCTCCAACGAGGCATTGCCTCCCCCTGTCCCCCCGCACGTGCCTGTCAATCTCCCGCGCCACGGCCCCTGTTGGCGTCTCCGGGCCCCGAACTGACTACCCAATGGGACGCCTTGCCCCAGGATGTCAGCTCCTCGGGTGGGGGCGCATCGGAGCATTTCGCGCACCGGTGTGTACTCCGCCGCGCCCGGCTCGTCGTTGCACGGCCGATACCTCGTGCTGGAACGGTCACTTCCGCGCCACAGGGTTCTGCCGGTCATTGATCCGGCACAGTCCACACACAACCCTGATTACCAGGCGGTCCGTCCTTCTTCGGGGGAGAGGGCGGATCGCCGCCGGACCGTACGGATCCGGCCACAACGACGGCGGCCCGTCCTTCCACGGGGGAGAGGACGGGCCGCCGTTTCACGCCGTCGGCTAGCGCACCGTGAAATGCACCACGTCGTCCAGGAACGGGATCGACACCCACGGATCCGGCTGGGCCATCAGGGACAGCAGCACGATCGCCGCGCCCAGCAGCCCGTAGGTCAGCATGTCGGTGAAGCGCGACCGCACCGCGAGCATCCCCACCTCGGGCAGCGCCCACCGTATGAAGGCGCCCGCCAGCAGGGACAGCCCGATCATCACCGTGCCCGCCCGGAACGCGTCCAGGGCGACGATCAGCAGCCCCAGGCCCACACCGCCCATCACCGCGAGCAGCGGCCACTGCCGGGCGGGCGCCGGAGCGGCACCGGGCGCGGCCCGGCCGCCGCCCTCCGGACGCGCGGTGTCCCGGGTGATCAGCGGGAAGCGGCGCGACTTACGGATGAGCCGGGCGGGGCCCGAAGGCCGCGCGGGCGGCGTCTGCCGCTGCTCCCCGGCCGCCGGCTCGCTCGCCTCAGCCGTCATGGCCGGCACCGGCGTCGGCGTCCGCCTTCGCGTTCCGCTCCGCCGCCTCCACCACGTTGACCAGCAGCTGGGCGCGGGTCATCGGGCCGACGCCGCCCGGGTTCGGCGAAATCCAGCCCGCGACCTCGGCCACTCCGGGGTGCACATCGCCGGCGATCTTGCCGTGCTCGTCCCGGCTGACGCCCACATCGAGCACCGCCGCGCCCGGCTTCACGTCATCCGGCCCGATCAGATGCCGCACCCCGGCGGCCGCCACGATGATGTCGGCCTGGCGCAGGATCCCGGGCAGGTCACGGGTGCCGGTGTGGCAGAGGGTGACCGTGGCGTTCTCGGAGCGGCGGGTCAGCAGCAGCCCGATCGACCGGCCGACGGTGATGCCCCGGCCGACGACCACGACATGCGCGCCGTTGATCTCCACACCGTGGTGGCGCAGCAGTTGGATGACGCCCTGGGGCGTGCACGGCAGCGGGCCGCTCTCGCCCAGGACCAGCCGGCCGAGGTTCATCGGGTGCAGCCCGTCGGCGTCCTTGGCCGGGTCGATCAGCTCCAGCACCCGGTTGGTGTTGATGCCCTTGGGGAGCGGTAGCTGGACGATGTAGCCCGTGCAGGCCGGGTCCTCGTTGAGCTCCCGCACCGCCGCCTCGATCTCCTCCTGGGTGGCGGTCTCGGGCAGGTCGCGCCGGAGGGAGGCGACGCCGATCTCGGCACAGTCGCGGTGCTTGCCCGCGACGTACCACTTGCTGCCGGGGTCCTCGCCCACCAGCACCGTCCCGAGGCCGGGATGGATGCCCTTGGCCTTGAGCGCCTCCACACGGCTGACGAGATCGGACTTGATCGCGGCTGCGGTTGCCTTGCCATCGAGAATCTGGGCGGTCATGGCTTCATCCTCCCGGATGCGGGGACGTCGGATCCAATCAGGGGCCGGTCGGTGCCGCACCGGCGAAGGCCGCACCCCGTGATCCGGTCGGGGTGCGGCCTCCTGTGCTCGCTCAGCGGTCACTCAGTGGAAGAAGTGGCGCGTGCCCGTGAAGTACATGGTGACGCCCGCCTTCTGGGCGGCCTCCACCACCTGCTCGTCACGGACCGAGCCGCCCGGCTGCACCACGGCCGTGACGCCCGCCTCGGCCAGCACCTCGAAGCCGTCCGGGAACGGGAAGAAGGCGTCGGAGGCGGCGTACGCACCGGCGGCCCGCTCGGCACCGGCCCGCTCGACGGCCAGCTTCGCCGAGTCCACGCGGTTGACCTGGCCCATGCCCACGCCGACCGTGGCACTGTCCTTGGCGAGCAGGATCGCGTTGGACTTCACCGCGCGGCAGGAGCGCCAGGCGAAGGCCAGCTCGGCGAGGCCGTCGGCGTCCAGCGCCGCGCCCGTGGCGAGGGTCCAGTTGGCCGGGTCGTCGCCCTCGGCCTGGAGGCGATCCTTGGCCTGCAGCAGCAGACCGCCTTCGATGGGGCGCTGCTCGGCGACGTCCGCCGGCGCGTCCGCGCAGCGCAGCACGCGGATGTTCTTCTTACGGGCCAGCACCTCGACCGCGCCGTCCTCGTACGCCGGGGCGACGATCACCTCGGTGAAGATCTCGGCGACCTGCTCGGCCATGGCGACCGACACCGGGCGGTTGACGGCGATCACGCCGCCGAAGGCCGACAGCGGGTCGCAGGCGTGCGCCTTACGGTGCGCCTCGGCGACATCCGCCCCGACCGCGATCCCGCACGGGTTGGCGTGCTTGATGATCGCGACACAGGGCTCGGTGTGGTCGTACGCGGCCCGGCGGGCGGCCTCGGTGTCGGTGTAGTTGTTGAACGACATCTCCTTGCCGTGGAGCTGCTCGGCCTCCGCGAGCCCCTTACCGCTGCCGTCGGAGTAGAGCGCGGCCGGCTGGTGCGGGTTCTCGCCGTAGCGCAGCACGTTCTTACGGGTGACGGTGGCGCCCAGGAACTCCGGGAAGGAGGAGTCGTCCGCCACGCTGCGTCCATCAGCGGCTCCGCCGCGGGCAGCCGCGAACCAGTTGGCCACCGCCACGTCGTACGACGCCGTGTGCTGGAACGCCTCGGCCGCCAGCCGCTTGCGCCCCTCCAGATCGAAACCGCCGTCGGCGGCGGCCTTGAGGACGTCGTCGTACCGCCCGGGGTTGACGACCACGGCCACGGACGGGTGATTCTTGGCGGCGGCGCGGACCATGGAGGGGCCGCCGATGTCGATCTGCTCGACGCACTCGTCCGGCGAGGCGCCCGAGGCGACCGTCTCGCGGAACGGATAGAGGTTGACCACGACCAGCTCGAAGGGCTCCACGCCCAGCTCCTGGAGCTGCGCACGGTGCGAGTCGAGCCTCAGGTCGGCCAGGATGCCCGCGTGGACGCGCGGGTGCAGCGTCTTGACGCGGCCGTCGAGACACTCGGGGAAGCCGGTCAGCTCCTCGACCTTGGTGACCGGGACGCCCGCGGCGGCGATCTTCGCGGCCGTCGAGCCGGTCGAGACGAGCTGGACACCCGCCGCGTGCAGCCCTCGGGCCAGCTCCTCGAGGCCCGTCTTGTCGTAGACGCTGACCAGCGCGCGGCGGATGGGCCGCTTGGTACCTTCGGCGGTCACGGGATCCTTACCTTTCGTCCCTCTATGCGGTAGCCGTGACGCGCCAGACGCCCCACGACCTCGACGAGCAGCGAGCGCTCGACTTCCTTGATCCGCTCATGAAGAGCGGACTCGTCGTCCTCGTCCCGGACCTCGACCACGCCCTGGGCGATGATCGGGCCCGTGTCGACCCCGTCGTCGACGAAGTGGACGGTGCAGCCGGTCACCTTCACACCGTGCGCGAGCGCGTCGCGTACGCCATGGGCACCGGGAAAGCTCGGGAGCAGCGCGGGGTGGGTGTTGACGCAGCGGCCGCCGAACCGGGCGAGGAACCGCGGCCCCAGGATCTTCATGAACCCGGCCGAGACGACCACGTCCGGCTCATGGGCGGCGGTGGCCTCCGCCAGCGCCGCGTCCCACTCGGCGCGGTCGGCGTGGTCCTTGACCCGGCACACGTACGTGGGGATCCCGGCGCGCTCGGCGCGCGCCAGTCCCTCGATGCCGTCGCGGTCGGCGCCCACGGCCACCACCTCGGCGCCGTAGCGGGCCACGCCCTCGGCGGCGATGGCGTCGAGCAGCGCCTGCAGATTCGTACCGGAGCCGGAGACGAGTACGACGAGGCGGACCGGGCGCCCGGGGCGGGCAGGACTGGCGGGGGAAGGCGGGGAGGCCACGGCGGGGCTCTTTCTCGCGGGCGGTGCTGCCGTTTGTGTGGTCGTACAAGGTCGCCGACTCATCAATTCCGGGGAACTCTACGAAGCCGCCGACCGTCAGCAACGATACCGGCACACGAAGCGGCCCCCAGGGGACGGGGGCGGGCACGGGAGGTAGCGTCTGGACTGCGCATCCAACTGACGCCGTGGGAACGATCGCCTCAAGCCGTACACGCCCCGGCGTGCAGGACGACGACACAAGGGGAAGACACACTCCACATGCCGGACCGACGCCGCCGCGCGGCTCATCACCTCACCCCGCCTCCCGCCACGACCGGGGGGCGGCGATGAGGCGCGCCCGCATGTCGCGTACGACGCCGCTGCTCCGGGAGCAGCAGTCGCCGTCCTCCTCGGCCCCCGGCGGGCAGAACGGGGACCAGCACGAGGACAATCCGTTCGCCCCGCCGCCCGAGGGCAGGCCGGACCAGCCGTGGCAGCCCCGGCCGGACGACGCCGACGGGCAGAGCGGCGAGGACGACCAGAACGGTCAGCGGCCGCAGCAGCCTCCGGCCTGGGGCAGCCAGTGGAGCAGCCGCCAGCCCAGCCGCCAGGGCGGCAGCTTCGGTGCCGGCCCCGGCTCCAACCGCCCCTCCGGCCCCAGCGGCCCGCGCTGGGACCCCAACGACCCGGCCCAGCGGCGCGCCCGGTACGCGCTGCTCGCGGGCATGTGGGCGTTCTTCTTCGCGCTCTTCAGCCTGCCGCAGATCGCACTGCTGCTGGGGACGCTGGCCCTGTACTGGGGCATCAGCTCGCTACGGGCCAAGGCGCGCCGCACAACGCCGCCCCCGGCCGCCGCCGCGCCCCTGAACGCCCCGCCCCCGCCTCCGGGCGCCACCCCGGCGCCGCTGCCCGCCCCCGGCAGCGGCCCCGCGAAGCCGCAGTCGACGGCGGCGATCAGCGGCCTGGTGACGGGCGGACTCGCGCTCGCCATCGTCGCGGCGACGTTCAGCTTCCAGGTCGTCTACAACGACTACTACACCTGCGTGGACGACGCCCTCACCCAGACCTCCCGCCACGACTGCGAAACCCTGCTCCCCGAGCAGCTCCGCCCCTTGCTGAGCACGCAGGACTGACGGCACCCTCACCAACGAGGCGCCTCGGGCGGGGCACACCCTGCCCCCGGGCGGGCCGCACCCACCCGACACCCGGCCCCAGGGCGAATACCGAGTGCGGGCCGTGGGCGCCTCCGGCGGACAGCCCCCACCCCGCCCCTTCCCACAGCATCAATATGCGGCTCCGCCGCGCGGAATGGGGCTCCGCCCCCTAGACCCCCGTCGGGGCTCCGCCCCGGACCCCGCTCCTCAAACGCCGGAGAGGCTGAATTCACGCCCCCGGGACGGACAGACGCCCCGCACCACCGGACAGCCGTAGGAGGGAGCGGGGCCGGGCAGGCGGCCCGTGCCACCGGGGCGCGGACGCCGACGAGACGGGAGGGGGCGGGGTCGCAGGGGTGGTGTCCTGGACGCTTACGTGTATTTGTGGCGCCAATCCCCGACCAACTCAACGCCCCCGGCCAATGGCGCCGTAAATATACGGTCCAGGGCGCCGCACCGGAGGCCCCGCACCCGGCACCCACCACGAACAGCAGGCGCCCCCGCCCCGCCCGCCTTACGGTTCCCGGCGGGTGTCGTCCGGTGCGGGTGAGAGCTCTGGGGTCGCGGGCTGGGACTCGGTGGGCGGCTGCGGGTGCGGTTCGGGGGTGGGCTTCCGGTTCAGCGTCCAGCGGCGTGGGCGGTCCGCCGTCCCGGCGGCGTTCGGGGTGCCCGCGGCGGTCGCGAGCCCGGCCATCGCGCCCACACCCGCCTCCCGCCCCGCCTCCGCACCGCCGCCGGCTTCCAGCTCCCGGTTCCGGTTCCGGTTCCGTTTGCGCTGGGTGCCCGACGGGCGCAGCCACTGCCACCACGGCTCGGCCATCGCCTCGCGCACCTCGGCGGACTCCATGGGCGAGGCCACCGCGGGCCGCATCGCCGCCCGAGCCTCCGCCTCCTCCGCCTTGGCCGCGGCCCGCACCGCCCGAGCCTCCGCCTTGGCCGCGACCCGCACCGCACGGGCCTCCTTCGCCTCCGTACGGGACTGCGCGCGGGACGCCTGCCGCGCCGCCCGCGTCGCCTTCCACTCCGGCCAGGAGGCCCTGGTAGGAACGCACAACCGGTACCAGCGCAGCACCACCGCGCCGGGCACCCCGATCACTCCCGTCCAGGCCAGCGTGATCATGCCCGTACGCCACCAGCTCGGACCCAGGTCGGCGAGGATGCCGATGCCCAGCGGGCCGCCCGAGACCCCGGCCAGCAGCGCCATCGCGGCCGCACAGCCGCCCGCCGCCAGCCCGGCGAGCACCAGCGTCTCGCCCCAGCCCCAGGGCGGCCTGGGCTCGCCCTTGCCGGGGCGCCGCACCGCCGCGACCCCGATGAACCAGGCCACCGACATCCCGGCCGCGATGCCCGTGAGCCAGACCAGCGGCCCGCCGGAGCCGTCCGTGGGCAGCGCGGCGACCAGAGGGAAGTGCGGAAGCTGGGGGTAGGAGGTGATGCCCAGCGGCGCGACCACACTGCCGCCGCCGACCGTGAAGCCCGCGCCGACCCCGTACGCGGCGCCCCAGACGATGGCGTTCGGCAGCAGCGCCAGGCTCACCAGCAGCACCGCGAACCGCCCCGACCACACATCGCTGAGGTTGAGGAACGTCACCTGTACGGCGCCCGCGTGGCTCAGCATCGACGTCGCCGTAAGGAGCGCACCGCTGCCGAGCAGGACGACGAGACCGCTGGTCCCGGCCCGTAGCGCGGCGGTCAGCCGGGGACGCCGGCACCAGCCGCGCGCGGCCAGGTAAGCGGCCAGGGACACGGCCATCCGTACGGTCCGGCCGACGCCGGGGAGCCGCCGCAGTCCGGCGTTCGCCCGTCCGGGCAGGCGGAGCGGGAACCGTCCGCCTGCCGTCCACACGCCGACGGCGGCGATGGCCGCGGCGACGACCGGCAGATGCAGCAGCGCGCTGAGCAGGTCGACACGCAGCGGCCCGCCCGAGGCATACAGGACGGCCGCGGTGCCGACCATCAGATAGCCGCCGGTCACCCAGGCGAAGGCGGTGCGCGGATCGACGACGGACTCCGGATCGACAACGGACTCCGCGGGCACCCACTGCCCCTCCTGCCCCTCGCTCTCCTCCGGCCCCGCCTGGTAGACGGCGTGCTGGGCGGCCCGGTAGAGCAGCCAGCACGGCACGATGCCGAGCAGCAGCGGGGTCAGCCCGACGGGTGCGGTGTGGCCGGAGAGCGTCTCGGTGCGCACGAGGTCGGCGCCATGGCCGAGCAGCCACAGGTCGGCGGCGACATGCAGGGCCCCGTCGGGGCTGCTGTCGGGGGACGAGGAAGTGATCCACAGCAGCAGTACGACCACGGCGAACGTGCCGAGGCCGAGCCCCGCGGCGACCACACCGCCGAGGAACGCCTCCCTGATGGCGGAGGAGCGCCGGGGCGCGGAGCGGTCACGTGAGGACACCGACGGGCTGCGATCGGTCGTTTGCGTCACGTGACCATGCTGCCAATAACAGCCGTTTCATCCTCACATCAAGGGTTTGGTCGCCGTGTCGCGTCTAGTCCGCTTATGCGTCTTTTATGGCGCTGTGGGATGGATAGGTGGCTTGCCGATTCCGCAACCGGGTATCCGTCGCCCGGGAACGGCGCGGGCCCGCACCACCCCAGGGTGGTGCGGGCCCGTGGCATCAAGCCGTGGCGGCTCAGCCGGCCAGGGCGGCGCGCGCCAGGCGCGCGGTCTCGGACGGGGTCTTGCCGACCTTCACGCCCGCGGCCTCGAGGGCCTCCTTCTTCGCCTGCGCGGTGCCGGAGGAGCCGGAGACGATGGCACCCGCGTGGCCCATCGTCTTGCCCTCGGGCGCGGTGAAGCCCGCCACATAGCCGACGACCGGCTTGGTGACGTTGGCCTTGATGAAGTCCGCGGCCCGCTCCTCGGCGTCGCCGCCGATCTCGCCGATCATCACGATCAGGTCGGTGTCGGGGTCGGCCTCGAAGGCGGCGAGGGCGTCGATGTGGGTGGTGCCGATGATCGGGTCACCGCCGATGCCCACGCAGGACGAGAAGCCGATGTCCCGCAGCTCGTACATCATCTGGTAGGTCAGCGTGCCGGACTTCGACACCAGACCGATCCGGCCGGGCTTGGTGATGTCGGCCGGGATGATGCCCGCGTTCGACTGACCCGGCGTGATCAGACCCGGGCAGTTCGGGCCGATGATGCGGGTCTTGTTGCCCTTCTTGCCCGCGTAGGCCCAGAAGTTCGCCGAGTCGTGGACGGCGATGCCCTCGGTGATCACGACGGCGAGCGGAATCTCGGCGTCGATCGCCTCGATGACCGCGCCCTTGGTGAACTTCTCCGGGACGAAGATGACCGTGACATCGGCGCCGGTGGCGTCGACGGCCTCCTTGACGGAGCCGAAGACCGGGATCTCGGAGCCGTCGAAGTCAACGGTGGTGCCGGCCTTGCGGGGGTTCACGCCGCCGACGATGTTGGTGCCCGAGGCAAGCATCCGACGGGTGTGCTTCTGCCCCTCGGACCCGGTCATCCCCTGGACGATGACCTTGCTTTCCTTGGTGAGGAAGATAGCCATGGTTTCTGGTGACCTCGTCCCTTACTTCGCAGCCAGCTCGGCGGCACGCTCGGCCGCGCCGTCCATGGTGTCCACCTGCTGAACGAGCGGGTGGTTGGCGTCGGTGAGGATCTTGCGACCCAGCTCCGCGTTGTTGCCGTCGAGGCGCACGACCAGCGGCTTGGAGACGTCCTCGCCCTTGGACTTCAGCAGCTCCAGGGCCTGGACGATGCCGTTGGCGACAGCGTCACAGGCGGTGATGCCACCGAAGACGTTGACGAAGACCGACTTGACGTCCGGGTCGCCGAGGATGATCTCGAGACCGTTGGCCATTACCTCGGCGGAGGCGCCACCACCGATGTCGAGGAAGTTGGCGGGCTTCACATTGCCGTGGTTCTCACCGGCGTAGGCGACGACGTCGAGGGTCGACATGACCAGGCCCGCGCCGTTGCCGATGATGCCGACCTCGCCGTCGAGCTTGACGTAGTTGAGGCCCTTGGCCTTCGCGGCCGCCTCGAGGGGGTTGGCCGCGGCCTTGTCCTCGAGCGCCTCGTGCTCCGGCTGGCGGAAGGCGGCGTTCTCGTCCAGGGAGACCTTGCCGTCCAGCGCGATGATCTTGCCGTCGTCGGCCTTGACCAGCGGGTTGACCTCGACGAGCAGGGCGTCTTCCTTGATGAAGACGACCCACAGCTTCTGCAGGACCTCGACGACCTGGTCCGCGATCTCGGCCGGGAACTTCGCGGCGGCGACGATCTCGGCGGCCTTCTCCTGGGTCACGCCCTCGATGGCGTCCACCGGGATCTTGGCGAGCGCCTCGGGGTTCTGCTCCGCGACGACCTCGATCTCCACGCCGCCCTCGACGGAGGCCATGGCGAGGAAGGTCCGATTGGTGCGGTCCAGCAGGAAGGAGACGTAGTACTCCTCCTTGATGTCCGCGGTCTGGGCCAGCATCACCTTGTGGACCGTGTGGCCCTTGATGTCCATACCCAGGATCTGGCCGGCCTTCTCCACGGCGTCGGCCGGGTCGGAGGCCAGCTTGACGCCACCGGCCTTGCCGCGGCCGCCCACCTTCACCTGCGCCTTGACGACCGCGCGGCCGCCCAAGCGCTCGGCCACCTCGCGCGCCGCCTCAGGCGTGTCGATGACTTCACCGGCCAGCACCGGCACACCGTGCTTGGCGAAGAGGTCCCTCGCCTGGTATTCGAACAGGTCCACGCGCGTCCGTCCCTTTTCCATGGATATCGCGGTCGTTATCTGCGCGGGCGTGCCGCGGGGGCAGCGTGAGGACGCGATCTATAACGAGGGCGGCACACGTTCGCCGGGTACGCGGCATGTCCGTCTCGCAGGTTATCTCCGCAGGACGTGCGGCCCTAAATCGCAGATCACACTGGAGCGGTGATTACGGTCACAGATCGCGACCGTTTCCATCTATCTCCGTACGACAACCGGGCAGCCCCCTCCCCAACGAGGGCTGCCCGGTCGATGACGCTCGCCTTACGGTTTTACTGTTTTCCGGCCTTCATAGTGTGACCGCCGTACGCCCGCAGGGGCGATCAGACGGTCGGGAGCGTGCCCGGAACGGTCGGGAGCTGGGCCGGGAGCTGCGGCAGCTCGGCCGGAACCTGCGGGAGGTCGGCCGGAACGGTGGGCAGCTCCGCCGGGAGCTGCGGGAGCTCCGCCGGGAGCTGCGGCAGCTCGGCCGGAACCTGCGGGAGGTCGGCCGGAACGGTCGGGAGCTCCGCCGGGAGCTGCGACAGGTCGGCCGGAACGGTGGGCAGCTCCGCCGGGAGCTCCGCCGGGAGCTGCGACAGGTCGGCCGGAACGGTCGGCAGGTCCGCCGGCAGGACCGGGAGGGCCGGGATGTTGGCCGCGTCGGTCAGGTCGGTGGGCAGCGCGGGGAGCAGGCTCAGCGCACCGTCCTTGACGTTCCCCACGGTGGTCTGGGCGTCCGCGACCGTGCCCAGGGCCAGGTCCTGGGCGAACGGCACGGTGGTGCCCGCCAGGTCCTGCGCGAACGGGACGGCGGTCGACGGCACGCTCACCACGACCGGCACCAGGCGGTCGACGGTGTCCTGGGCGGCCGGAACCACGTTGGAGACGGTGCCCAGCGCGAAGCCCTGGGCGCTGCCGGTCACGACGCCGACGTACGGGGTGGTGCGGGCCACGGCGTCGTCGGCCAGCGCGCCGGTGTCACCGACGGTCCGCTGCGCGACCGGGACGACCTTGACCACGATGCGGTGCACGGCGGGCGGCAGCACGTCCGAGGCCACACCGTCGACGACCGGCTTGGCGGTGCCGACGACACCCTGGACCTTGCCGGTCAGCTCCTCCGGGCGGATGCCGGCGCCGGAGAGGCAGGCGAGCAGGTCATTGGCCGAACCCGGGGCGGCGGGCAGCTTCGGGGTGGCGGGGAGCTGGGCGGGCAGCTTGCCCGTGACGCCCTTGACGTCCGTCAGCGAGCCGGTGGGCAGCGTGGAGGTGTCGGGCAGGGTCGGCAGCGAGCCGAGGCCGGGGAGGCTGGGCACCACACCGGGGACCTCGCCGGTGGGCAGGTCGAGGTCGGTGGTCTTCTTGACGGTCTTCTCGAGACCCTTGATGGCCTTGTGGGCCTTCTTGACGACCTTGTCCTGCTTGGCGGCGTCGCCGGTAAGGCCGTCGGTGGTGCCCTCGACGGTCTTGGTGACGTCCGAGACCCGCGGCAGGTTGGCGGCGCCGGGGACGCGGTCCCGCACGGGGGCGGTGACGCCGTCCACGGTGGAGGCGGCGCCGTCCACGGTCTTCTTCGCGGTGTCGGTGACCTTGGAGGTGTCGGCCACGCCACCGGTCACGCCGTCGACCGTCTTGGTCACCTTGTCGGTCGGCAGGGTCTTGTTCACCGTCTTGGTGACGCCGTCCACGGTGCTGGTGACACCGTCGGTGGCGGGAACGGCCGGGTTCTCGGCGGCGTTGGCGGCGGCGGAACCGAGGGCCCAGATACCGGTGGCGGCAGCGGCTACGAGGATGGAGCGGCGAAGGTTGTTGCGCATGGTGGAGGAAGTCCTTCGAAGTCAAGAGGGGTGTCGGACGGGCAGACCTGACCCGCCCCCGCGCGGCAGGTCTCAACAGACGGGGGTGAGGTCTGCCCTAGCCGGGGAATTCGAGGACTTCGTTGAACCGCTCGCGCGTCGGCGCCGAGCTCTCCGCGCGGACCGTACCGGGCTTCAGCCCGAACGACGCCGCGGCGGACGGCGGAAGAGCGGCCCGGGTGTTCCCGCCACGGGAAGCGCCGCTGTCGCCGGTGCACTGGGAGGTGGCCCCGAGCGGGGACCGCGGAAGGGGCAGCGGCGCCGGGGCGCCACCGTCCGGACCGGTGCCGGAGGCTGCCGCCCGGACGACGGGGCCGTGCCCGGCGTGGGAGGCGGCCGCGTCGTGGTGCGTGGTGACGGCCGGGATGTGGGCCTCGGGCCCTATCGGGGCCGCGGCGGCGGGCGCCGCCTTGTGCACCGTCACCGGCTCGGCCTTGGCCGCGTGGTGCTCGGCGGCCGGGCCGTGGTCCGCCACGGAGCCAGAGGAGCCCAGGCCGATGGCGTCACCGATGCCGACGTCGGGCAGCCGCACCGGCAGCTCGCCGCTCGTGGCGTCGCCGACCAGATCGTCGATCGGCTTGGTGATCTTCTGCGCCTCGCGCTCGACCGGCTCCTGGATGGGCCGCACGGTCTTCCGTACGACGTCCTGTGCCGTGTGAGTGGTACGCCCCACCACAGGCGGTGCGTGCCGCTCCACCTGCTGCCGCGCCCGCTCGACACCCGAGGGGTCGAGCAGCCCGGAGACGGCGGAACGGTCGGCCGACGCGCCGGTGGCGGCGCCCTGTTCGCTCCGCTCGGCGGCGTGCGCGCTGCCACCGAAGAGGAACGCCAGGGCCAGGAAGCCGCCGAGGAAGAGCGCCGCCAACAGCGCCCGCCGCGCGGCCACCGTGCGCGGCAGGCGCACGGTGACAGGCATGGCGGACACGACAGACACGAGCGGGGCCTTCCCTGAGTACGAGGCGTACCTACGAGCCGTACGACGGGCACGTAAGCGTGGCGATATGGCTTTGAGGCCGCACTGAGCAGGACGACATCGCCAACCGGATGGCTGGATTCACGTCCTGGGCGACGGGGTTGATCCTTGCACGACCCACAGGGGTCGGCGCAAGCCCCGGATCACTGATGGATCGCCATGTCCGGTATGGGCAGTTGGCGTCGTTCGATGGCCGCCGCCATCACCTCCGGGAAGAGATCGGGGGTGCAGGCGAAGGCGGGCGCGCCCAGCGCGGCGAGCGCCGCCGCATGCTCGCGGTCGTAACTCGGCGCCCCCTCGTCGGACAACGCGAGCAGCGTCACGAACTGCACCCCGGACGCCTTCATCGCGGCGACCCGCCCCAGCATCTCCTCGCGTATACCGCCCTCGTAGAGGTCGCTGATGAGGACGACGACGGTGTCGGCGGGCCGGGTGATCTTCGACTGGCAGTAGGCCAGCGCGCGGTTGATGTCGGTGCCGCCGCCGAGTTGGGTGCCGAAGAGGACGTCCACCGGATCGTCGAGCTCATCGGTCAGGTCGACCACGGAGGTGTCGAAGACGACCAGCCGGGTGGCCAGGGAACGCATCGAGGCGAGCACGGCGCCGAAAACCGAGGCGTAGACCACGGACGCGGCCATCGACCCCGACTGGTCGACGCACAGCACCACGTCCTTCTTCACCCCGCGCGCCGCCCGCCCGTATCCGATGAGCCGCTCGGGGACGACCGTTCGGTGCGCGGGCAGGTAGTTCTTGAGGTTGGCCCGGATGGTGCGGTCCCAGTCGATGTCCCGGTGGCGCGGGCGGCTGATCCGGGTGGAGCGGTCGAGCGCTCCGGTGAGGGTGGCGCGGGTGCGGGTCGCCAGCCGCTTCTCCAGATCCTCGACGACCTTACGGACGACGGCCCGAGCGGTGTTCTTGGTCGTCTCCGGCATCGCCTTGTTGAGGGACAACAGGGTGCCCACGAGGTGGACGTCCGCTTCCACGGCCTCCAGCATCTCCGGCTCCAGCAGCAGGGCGGAGAGCCCCAGCCGGTCGATGGCGTCGCGCTGCATGACCTGGACGACGGAGGTGGGGAAGTACGTACGGATGTCGCCGAGCCAGCGGGCCACTTGGGGCGCGGAGCCGCCGAGCCCGCCGGAGCGCGCACCGCTCGCCGCGCCCTGGGGGCCGCCACTGCGCCCGGCGACCGTGCCACCGCCGCCGTGGCCGGCACCGCCCCCGGAGCCATAGAGGGCTTCAAGGGTGCGGTCCATGGCGGCGTCGGCCCCGCTGAGCGAGCAGCCGGTGCCGTCGGCGCCCTGGCCGCCGAGCACCAGCCGCCAGCGCCGCAGCCGTTCCTGATCGCCTTGGCCCCGACCGTGGTTGTGGTCGGCCTCGCCGTGAAGCTCGGCGTCACCGTGAAGGCCGGCGTCACCGTGAAGGCCGGCGTCACCGTGAAGGCCGGCGTCACCGTGAAGGCCGGCGTCACCGTGAGGGTCGCCTTGTGTCATCGGGCTGCCTCCATGGTGTCGTTGCCGTACAGGACGGGATCGAGGCCCAGCAGCAGGCGCACCGTCGGGACGACGGCCGCCGCGCGGTGCGGGTCCAGCCCGGGGCCGAAGCCCGGCGCGGCAGGGGCGCCTTGACCGCCGGAGTGCCCCTCGGCCGCGGGGCCCCGGCGGACCAGCTCGCCCAGGGTGCGGCGCACGCCCGTGTCGTACGCGGAGAAGGTGCGCCGCAGCAGGGGCAGGACGTCGGTGAACGCCTCGGCGGGAACGGAAATCAGCCAGCGGTCGACCAGGCCGAGCAGCCGCTCGTCGTGGACGAGCAGCATGCCGCCGCCCGCACCGCCGCCGATGAACCCCTCGATCCAGGAGGCCGCTTCGGGCGGCTCGGTGCCGGGCGAGAGCGCGAGCCCCATCAGCCGGGCCGCCTCGTCCTCGGCGAGCCGGGCATCGTCCAGCAGCAGCCGCGCGGCGCGGCCCCGGATCAGCCCGGGGGTGGCGGGGGTGCCGTCCCGCCCGGCGAGCGAGCGCAGCATGGCCGCCCAGCGCCCCCGCAGGCCGTCGGCGGCGCCGGACCCGGCCGCTTGCGCCTCCGCCGTGCGCGTGTGGACCCGCGGCCGCGGCTGCGTCTCTGCCGTCGGCCAGGCCTCCGGCTCTGCCCCCGTCCCCACCTCTGGCTGTGCCTCGGTCCCCGGCTCTGACTGTGCCCCGGTCCCCACCTCCGGCTGTGTCCCGGTCCCCACCTCCGGCTCTGCCCCGGTCTCCGGCTCTGGCTGTGTCCCTGTCTCCGTCTCCGACAGCAGTCCGATCGCCCGGTGCACGGCCTCCATGTGGCCGCGCATCTCGGCGGCGCCGTCGGCGTCGAGGCCGACGCAGGCGGGCGGCAGCCCGACCAGGATGCGCTCGGCCAACCCCACCGCGACCTCGCCGAGCGCGGCGGTGTCGGTGCCCCGTACGTCCCCGTAGCGCACCGAGCGCACCAAAGCGGGCAGGGCCTGGGCGAGGTGGCCGACGTCCGCGTCGAGCGCGGCCCGGTCGGCGAGCGAGCGCATCACCACGGGAAGGGCCCCGGAGAGCGCGCCGAGCAGACAGCGCTCGGCCAGCTCGGTCACCTCGGCGAGCCCCTTGGCGCTCCGGGCCTCGGTCTCCGCCTTGGCGGTGGCCGCCGACAGCACCGTGGTGCCCCACACTCCCGCTTCGGCGACCCGCACCGACAGCTCCGGCTCCCACCGCAGCCGCCAGGTCTCCCTGAAGGTGCCGGTGCTGCCTCGGGAGACGGCCGGGCTGCCCCAGTCGACCCCGAGCAGCCGCAGCCGGTGCAGCAGGCAGCTGCGCCCGGCGTCGGTCTCCTTGCGCAGGTCCAGCTCCAGCTCGCGCTCCAGCGCCTCGGGCTTGAGCCGCAGCGAGCGCTGGGTGCGCGTCAGGTCGCGCTGGAGCGGCGCCGCCGGAGCCGACTCGGGCACTTCGCCCAGGACATCGCCGACCACCAGCCGGTCCCACACCAGCGCCATCGGCACATCGGAGCCCTCGCACATCACCGCCCTTACGGCGTCGAGGGTCTCGGCGAGCCCGGCGAGCGGACGTCCGCGCATCGCGGCCAGCGTTTCGGCGAGCCTTACGGCCTCGATGACATGGGCCGAGGACACCGCGAAGTCCTCGTCCCGGAGCAGCCCGGCGACCTTGGTGAGCCAACGCTCAACGGGCCGGTCCGGGGCGTGGAAGAGATGGTCGTACCAGCCCGGCGAGGTGATGCCCGCCCCGTATCCGCTGTGCCGGGCCAGCCTCCGGTGTGTCCAGGGCACCCAACTGATCTCGGCCTTGACCTTGGGCAGCCCCTTGAGGAGCTTCCGGTCGGCGGTCGCGGTGGTCCGCTCCCCCAGCGCCGGTACGTGCCAGGCCCCGCAGACGACGGCGACCTCGTCCCCGAACTCCCGCCGCGCCTCGCGCAGCCGCAGCCGCATATGGGCCTCGCGCACGGCGTCGTCCTCGTGCCCGCCGTGCCCGTACGCGGCGCGCAGCGCCTCCATGGCCTCCGCCACGGCCGCGAACGCCTCCGCGCCGCCGGTGCCCCGGTGCTCGATAACGTCCTCCCACCAGCGCTCCGGGTCGTCGTATCCGGCCGCCTCGGCGAGGACGGACAGCGGATCGACGCGCAGCCGCTCGGCGGAGCCGACGCCGCCCGGAGCGACCTGGTCGCCCAGGTCCACCGGATCGAGCGGAGCGGGCGGTGTGGACGGACCGTCCGGAGTGGGCGAACCGGCCGGGGCGGGCAGAGCCGCCGGGGCGGGCGGCCCCGCCGGAGCGGGCGTGGCCGCCGGGGTCTGCTTCGCCGACATGGCCAGCGAGTTGGCCGCCGGAAGGTCGATGAACCGTACGGGGACCTCGTGGGTCAGCGCCCATTGGATGGCCGCCCACTCCGGGGAGAACCCGGCCAGCGGCCAGAATCCGGCGCGCCCCGGGTCGTCCGCGGCATGGGCGAGCAGCGCGACGGGCGGGCGCATGTCCTTCTCGGCGGCGAGCCGCACGATCGCGTCCGCCTCCGGCGGCCCCTCGATCAGCACTACGCGCGGTGCGCACGCCTCCAGTGCCGCCCGCACCGCCCGCGCCGACCCGGGCCCGTGATGGCGCACGCCCAGCAGCAGCGGGCCCGCGGCCCACGCCCGTGGGGCGCCCGTCATGCGGTCACCTCTCGGCACGAGCGGTAGAAGTCCTTCCAGCCGTCGCGCTCGCGGACCACGGTCTCCAGATACTCCTGCCAGATGACGCGGTCGGCCGCCGGGTCGCGGACGACCGCGCCCAGGATGCCCGCGGCCACATCGCCCGCCCTCAGCACGCCGTCGCCGAAGTGGGCGGCGAGGGCGAGGCCGCCCGTGACCACGGAGATGGCCTCGGCCGTCGACAGCGTGCCCGAGGGCGACTTCAGCTTCGTACGGCCGTCGCCGGTGACTCCCTCGCGCAGCTCGCGGAAGACCGTGACCACCCGGCGGATCTCCTCGACGCCCTCCGGGAGCTCCGGGAGC
This sequence comes from Streptomyces violaceusniger Tu 4113, assembly GCF_000147815.2. NCBI lineage: Bacteria > Bacillati > Actinomycetota > Actinomycetes > Kitasatosporales > Streptomycetaceae > Streptomyces > Streptomyces violaceusniger. The sequence goes on from NC_015957.1 coordinate 9,977,462, forward strand.
TCCAGCGAGCGGCCGATCTGGGCGACGCGGCGGGAGACGATGTCGACCTCGTCCTCCGGGGTGGCGGGCAGCGGCAGCACGACCGTGTTGAAGCGGCGGCGCAGGGCGCTGGAGAGTTCGTTGACCCCGCGGTCGCGGTCGTTGGCGGTCGCGATCAGGTTGAATCCGCGGACCGCCTGGGCCTCCTCCCCCAACTCCGGGATCGGCAGCGTCTTCTCGGACAGGATGGTGATCAGCGTGTCCTGCACATCGGCCGGGATGCGTGTCAGCTCTTCCACGCGCGCGGTCATGCCGTCCGTCATCGCGCGCATCACCGGGCTCGGCACGAGCGCGTCGCGGCTCGGGCCGTGGGCGAGGAGCTGGGCGTAGTTCCACCCGTACCGGATGGCTTCCTCGGGTGTCCCGGCGGTGCCCTGGACCAGCAGGGTCGAGTCGCCGCTGACCGCGGCCGCCAGATGCTCCGAGACCCACGTCTTGGCAGTGCCGGGCACACCCAGCAACAGCAGTGCGCGGTCGGTCGCGAGGGTGGTGACGGCGACCTCGACGATGCGGCGCGGGCCCACGTACTTGGGTGTGATCACGGTGCCGTCGGGCAGCGTGCCGCCGAGCAGATAGGTGGCGACCGCCCACGGCGACAGCCGCCACCGCGCGGGCCGCGGACGGTCGTCGGCGGCGGCGAGCGCGCTCAGCTCGTCGGCGAAGACATCCTCCGCATGTGGACGCAGCGCTTCCGCGGCTCCGGCGGCCTCGGTGGGCCCTGCCGCTGCGCTGGTGTCGGTGGATTCGGTTCCGGGCACAGTGACGGTCACAGCTCCCCCACGACTTGTTTCCTCGTTCCGTTTCCGGACGTGTGAACCACCCTGCACCACCCCACTGACAACCGGGCCCCGGTCAACGAACGCCCAGGTCAGGGCAATTGTCAGTGGGTGCCCGTACCGTCGCAGACATGAATCCGCAGGGGGAACGCTGGACGGCGGAGCAGGTGCTGGCCCTGGCACCTGACGCCACGTCACGCACGGCGGGCGGCAAGCTCGCCGCGGCCGGCACGTGGTCGGGCGCGGGCGCGCACGGCCAAGCGGTGTGGGGGCTGTGCTCGGGCAGCGGCAGCAAGCCGTACCAGACGGTGGTCGATCTGAACGGGCCCGGTTATCGGTGCAGTTGTCCGAGCCGGAAGTTCCCGTGCAAGCACGCGCTGGGCCTGCTGCTGCTGTGGACATCCGGCGAGGGGGGCGTGCCCGGGGGCGGGGAGCCGCCGGAGTGGGCCGAGCAGTGGCTCGGCGACCGGCGGGAGCGGGCCGAGAAGCTCGCCGCCGCGGCCCTGGATGGGGGCCCGGGCCGCGGCGGCGAGACGGGGGACGGCGCGGGGAGAGGGGAGAGCGGAGGCACGGCCGATCCGGAGGCGGCCCGCCGCCGCGCCGAGCGGCGGGCCCAGCGCATCGCCGCGGGCGCCACGGAGTTGGAGCGGCGGCTCGCCGATCTGCTCCGCGACGGTCTGGCCTCCGCCGACCGCGCCGGGTACGGGGCGTGGGACGAGACGGCCGCGCGGATGGTCGACGCCCAGGCTCCGGGTCTCGAGACGCGGGTGCGGGAGCTGGCCGCGATTCCGTCGTCCGGCCCGGGGTGGCCCGCCCGGCTGCTGGAGGAGTGCGCGCTGGCCCACCTCCTCAACCAGGGCTTCCTCCACCTGGACCGCCTCCCGGAGAAGCTGGCCGCCACCACGCGCACCCGCGTGGGCCTTACGACGCCGGTGGCCGAGCTGCTGGCGACCGGGGAGCCGGTCCGGGACCGCTGGCTGGTCCTGGGCCGCCAGGACGGCACGGACGGCAGGCTGACCACCCGCAGGATCTGGCTGCGCGGCGAGCGCACACACCGTATGGCGCTGCTGCTCTCGTTCAGCGCCCCCGGCCAGTCCCCGGAGCTCGCCCTGCCCACCGGTCTGGTCCTCGACGCCGACCTCACGTACTACCCGGCGGCCCGGCCCCTGCGGGCCGCGATCGGCACCCGGCACGGGGAGTTGCCGCCCGCCCCATCGCCCACGTCGCCGTCGGCCCCCGAGGGGTGCGATGTCGATACCGCGCTCGCGGGCTATGGGGCGGCGCTCGGGGAGGATCCGTGGCTGGACGGCTGGCCGGTCGTGCTCGCCGATGTGGTGCCGGTCCCGGGGGACGGCGGCTGGCAGCTTGCGGATGAGCGGAGCCGCTCTGCGCTGCCCGTCGATCCGCGGTGTGCGGGGCGCACCGATCTGTGGCAGCTCATGGCCATATCCGGCGGTGGCCCGGTCACCGTCTTCGGGGAGTGCGGCCATCGCGGCTTCTCGCCCCTCACGGCCTGGGACCCGACCCCCGTCCCGCTCATCGACACGGCAGCGCAGGGAGGCACCCGTTGACCACTACGACCCCCACCGCGTCCTGGGACGATCTCGTCGCGGCCGCGCTGCTCGGCACCGAGCGGCGCACCCCGCCCGTCGCGCCGCGCCCCGGGCAGGACACGCCGTCCGCCCTGCTGGACGCGGCCGCGCTCAGCACCGTGCGGCGGCGGGCCGGATTGCGGCCCGCGCCCGCCCGGCCGGGGCCCGGCCGGGCGCCCGAGGATCCGCGTCCGGCGCTGCCCACCGCCGCCCGCAGCAGGCTGGCGATGCTGCTCGCCGACCGCTCGGCGCCGGGGCGCGGCGGTCCGCGCTCTGCGCCCGACCTCGCCGAGCTGCTGCCGCAGTGGCTCGCCCTGGCCAATCACCACGGCTATCGCGTGCCCGACGCGCTGCTCCCGGCCCTTCTCGACGCGGCCCGTGCCCGTACCGATCTGCGGCCCGAGGCACTGACACTCGGCGGGCCGCGCGCGCTGTGGCTGGCCCGGCTCAACGCGGACTGGAAGTTCGCGCTGCGGGGCACGGCGGGCCGGGCTACCACACCGCTCCCGGAGCCGTCCGGGGCGGCCACCGGCCCGGACGATGAACAGCGGCTGTGGGAGGAGGGGTTGTTCGCCGAGCGGGTGTCGCTGCTGGCGGCGGCGCGCCACCGCGACCCGGCGGCGGGGCTGGCCCTGCTCAGCGGCACCTGGTCGACCGAGCGGGCCGAGGACCGGCTGATGTTCCTGGACTCGCTGCGCGACGACCTCTCTCCCTCCGATGAGCCGTTCCTCGAACAGGCGCTGTCCGACCGCAGCCGGAACGTCCGGGCGACCGCCGCCGAGCTGCTCTCCGCGCTCCCCGGCTCGGCGCTCGCCGCGCGCATGGCCGAGCGGTCGCGGGGCTGCGTCTCGCTGACCACCGACGAGGTGAGCGACGGTGAGCTGACCGGTGGTGAGCCGGCCACCGGCGGGCTGACCGCTGACAAGCCGACCGCCGCCGCATGGATAACCGTCCGGCCGCCGGACGAATGCGACAGCGGAATGCAGCGCGACGGCATCGTGCCCAAGCCGCCCTCGGGCCGGGGGGAACGGTCGTGGTGGCTGGGCCAGTTGGTGGAGGCGACCCCGCTGGACCGCTGGAGCGCGTGGTTCGGCGGTCGCGGCGTCGCCGAGATCGTGGCGCTGCCCGTAGCGGACGGCTGGCAGGCGGATCTGCACGCGGCCTGGTGCCGGGCCGCGGTGCGGCAGCGCAGCGCGGAGTGGTGCCGCGCGCTGCTCGGCACCCCGGCGGTGGCGCCGGTCACCGCCGGGGAGGCGGCCCCCGCCGCCTGGCGGGACCCGGCGAAGCTGCTGTCCGCGCTGCCCGCCCGGGAGCGGGCGGAGTGGGTGGCCGAGTTCATCGCGTCCCACGGGCTGTCCGACGCCTTCCGGCTGCTCGGGGTGTGCACGGTGCCCTGGGCCGAGCCGCTGGGCCGGGCCGTCGTCGACGCACTGGACATCGCACGGGACGCGGGCAGCTACCCCTGGAGCTTCAGCGGGGTCATGGGCCTGGCCGAGCGCTGTCTGGACCCGGCACAGGCGGATCGGCTCGAGGTGCTGACGGCGATACCGGACGAGTCGGAGGGGGCGGCGCCGGGGGCCGGGGGCTATTGGGCGGAGGCGTTCCAGCGGCTGGTGGGCACACTCCGGCTGAGGGCAGCCATGCAAGCCGAACTCGAACCGGCGTGATCGGCGAAGCGGCCCCGGGGGCCCGCGGATGCCCTGGCCTCCCGCGTGCTCGAGGGCCCGCGGACGCCCTGACCTCCGGTCGTGCGCGGGCTGCTGCCGTGCCCGAGCCGGTAATGCTCCGTGGCCCGCGTGCGTGCCAGGGCCGGAGGTGCTCCGGGATCCGGCCGTGTCCAGGGATCCAGTCGGGCTCCGGCGCCTCCAATCGACTCCGGGCCGGTCGAACTCCGGACCCAGTCGGGCCCCGGGATCCGGTCCTGCCCCCGAGGGGGCGGTGCCGGTCGAACTCCGGGCCCGGTCGGGTTCCGGGTCGGGCTCGGGCGTCAGCCACGGAGTCGGGCCAGGGCGTCAGGCTCCGGGTCCGGCTCGGCCATCAGCCTCCGGGGCGAGCCCAGGCATCAACCTCGGACTCGGGCCTGGGCGTCAGGCTCCGGGTCCGGCTCGGCCATCAGCCTCCGGGGCGAGCCCAGGCACCAGCCCCGGACTCGGGCCTGGGCGTCAGGCTCCGGGTCCGGCTCGGCCATCAGCCTCCGGGGCGAGCCCAGGCACCAGCCCCGGACTCGGGCCAGGGCACCAGGCTCCGGCGGGCCTGGGCGTCAGGCTCCGGCGGGCCCGGGGGTCAGGCTCGGTGGCTGGGCCCAGGCATCGGGCTGCGGGCTGCGGGCTGCGGGCTGCGGGCTGCGGGCTGCGAAATGGACGTCCACCCCCACGGGGCTAGGCACCACCGGGGCACAACGTGCCGCCGTACGGCCGACGCGGAACGGCCCAGCGCCGCACTGCCCGGCACCGCACAGCCCAGCGCCGCACGACCCGGCACCGTACCGTCCAGCACCCCACGGCCCAGCGCCGTACAGCTCGGCGCCGCACGACCCGGCACCGTACCGTCCAGCACCCCACGGCCCAGCGCCGTACAGCTCGGCGCCGTACGCCTCACGCCGAACCGGCAGGTCAGGCGGCTACCGGGCGGACGTTTTCGCGTACCCACTCCACGATGGACGTCGTCGTCGCGCCCGGGGTGAAGATCTCCGCGACGCCCTGCTCCTTGAGCGGGCGGATGTCCGCCTCGGGGATGATCCCGCCGCCGAAGACCTTGATGTCCTCCGCCTCGCGCTCCCGCAGCAGCTCCAGCACCTTGGCGAACAGGGTCATATGGGCACCGGACAGGATGGACAGCCCGATCGCGTCGGCGTCCTCCTGGATGGCGGTGTCGACGATCTGCTCGGGCGTCTGGTGGAGCCCGGTGTAGATGACCTCCATGCCCGCGTCGCGCAGCGCCCGCGCGATCACCTTCGCCCCACGGTCATGGCCGTCCAGCCCCGGCTTGGCCACCACCACACGGATCGGACCGGTCACACCCATCGCAGCCTCCAAGCTCTTCAAGCCCTTCGAGCCATCGCCCGCATCGACGTGAACGAACGTTATCCCCAGCATCCCCTACCCGGCAGTTTCGCGGCGCGCCGCGAGGGGGAAATTACACGTGGGACACGTTCACTGAAGGCCGCACCCGTACCCGCATCCGCATCCGCGCACGCCGCGCATCCACCGCGCGGACGCCGCATACGCTTCGGGCCGGCCACACCAGGGGAGCCGCAGCGGGGACCGTCGCACCGCGCAGCGCCGTCGAGAGCCGCATGGCGCCGCGGTGCGACGGGCGGTCCTGCGTCATGCGGTCACAGCGCGCCTTCCCCATGCGGTGCCGGAGGACATCGGGCCACCGCACGGCCGAAGCCGCCCTGACCAAGCGCCCTGACCGGCGCCCTGCCCCGGGCTCATGACCGGGGCTCATGACCACGGCCGAAGCACGCCCGAAGCGACCGGCTGCCCATGAGGGCATACGGGGGGAGCCGCCAGCCGCCTCCTGTGCGCCGCATTGCGGGAGGTCGGCCGCCATGGGCCTCGTACAGATCCGGCAGCTCCGGGCCATCGCCCTCGACCTGGCACTGCTCGCCGGGCATCTGCTGCTCTACCCGACCGGGCTGCGCCAGGAGCGCCCGCCCGCTCCGCCGCCGCCCGGCGCGGCGGCGCGCCTGCCCACGGACGGCCGGGCCCATCGGCCCGTCCTGCTTCTCCACGGCTTCATCGACAACCGGTCCGTCTTCGTACCGCTGCGCCGCTCGCTCGGCCGCCACGGCCGGCTGCACATCGAGGCGCTCAACTACTCGCCGCTGCTGTGCGATCTGCGCACCGCCGCCGCGCTGCTCGGCCGCCATGTCGAGGAGGTCTGCGCCCGCACCGGCCATGGCCAGGTGGATGTCATCGGGCACAGCCTGGGCGGTCTGATCGCCCGTTACTACGTCCAGCGTCTTGGCGGGGACGCCCGCGTCCACACCCTGGTGACGCTCGGCACCCCGCACAGCGGCACCCGTATCGCGCCCTTGTTGTCCGCACATCCACTCGTGCGCCAGATGTGCCCGGACTCCGAGGTGATAACGGAGTTGCGGCAACCTGCCCCTGATTGCCGTACGCGTTTCATCGCTTTCTGGAGCGATGTGGATCAGTTGATGATCCCGGCGGAGACGGCCCGGATAGACCATCCGGATGTGATCTCCCAGAACATCCGCGTCAACGGAATCGGACATCTCGCCCTGGCGGTGCATTCCTCCGTGGCCGTACGGATCCGCGAGGCCCTGGATGCCGCCGACGAGGCGCCGACTGACGCCTCCGGCACGGTCTCGGTGGCATGAGTCGAGGGACTGCCGAACGGCGGTACAAGGCCCTCTCCCGGTAGTTCAGCAGGCCCGAAATTGCCGAACGCCAATCGAACACCCGGCCAAGGAACTGCGTACAGTCAACCGAAAGACGGCCAAATGCCCTTTGCCGTACTGCTCAAAAGTCACGGAAGATTGTCGCTGCCGCGTACCGCCGGGTACAGTCGCCGCTAATTCTCCTGCAGCCGAGGCGAAAGAGAAGTTGGTGGTGAACGACCGTCACCCGTCGGGGGCCCCTCCGACCGTCCCCGCTCCTGACGCCTCGTATCCGTACGACGAGGCCTACGGCCAGCGACAGGACACAGCGCACGGCTACGCCGGGTATGACGGCTATTCCACCGGCAGCTTCGCCCACCTGGCCACGGCCTACGGCGACGGCGACCCGCTCTTCGGCACGCTCCCGGGCGCGTACGACGACGCGCAGGGCGCCCACAGCGGTCAGTACGACGCCTCGCAGTGGGGCGCCGTCGGCCAGCAGCAGACCGGGTCGTACGACACGGGCCACTACAACGCGGCCCAGTACGACGCCACTCATTACGACTCCGGCTCCTACGACACCACCGCGATGTGGGCCGCCGCCGGGTATCACCTGCCGACCGGCATCCCCGCCCAGCAGGACGCCGAAACCGGCGCCCAGTGGGACATCGGCGCCTGGGACACGGGCGCCACCGGCCACACCGAGATGCCGGGTCAGTGGGACCAGGGCGCGGGGTACGAGGCCGAGGCGTACACCTCGGGCGTGGACACCGGCCAGACCCAGTTCTGGGACACCTCCGCCTACGGGACCGTGGACGAGGCGCAGCACCACGACCACTCGGGGCCGGCCCAGCCGGGGTTCGACCACTCGGGCTTCGACCAGCAGGGCCTGGACCACCACCCCGGGCTCGACCAGACAGGGTTCGACCAGCACCAGCGCCAACCCGAGCACGAGCCGAACAGCTTCGAGCAGCCGAACGCCTTCGAGGCCAACGCCTTTGAGCAGACGGCCGCGTTCGACGAGACGGCCGCGTTCGAGCAGGCCACCGCCGCCGAGCAGACCGGCTCCTTCGAGCACACCGCCGTCTTCGACCCGGTCCACAACTCCGACCAGTCGTACGAGCCGGACCCCGAGGCGGAACCTGAACCCGAGGCGGCGGCCGTGCGGGAATCCGCCCCCTCCCCCCGCCGGGAGGCGAGCCGCGGTCGCCGCCGTACCCCCTCGCCCCGCCCCAAGCGCTCCGCGCTCCTCACCGTCGCCGTCCCCTCCGTCTGCGCCCTGGGCGTCACCGCTGTGGCCGCCGCCTCCGTCAGCGGCGTGGGAAGCGACAAGAAGGACGAGTCCACCACTCAGGCCGCCCCCGACACCGCGGCGGCCCCCGTGAAGCCCTCCGTGGCCAACAGCAAGCTGGACTCCCAGCTCGCCGGGGTCCGGGAGGGCGCCGACGACTTCCGCGACCGCGCCAGCCGCACCCAGGAGCGGATCGACCTCCAGGCGCGTCAGGCCGTCGAGAAGAAGCGCAAGGCCGCCGAGGCGGCGCGCAAGGAGGCGCTGCGCCCGAAGTTCGCGCTGCCCGTCGCCCAGCACGGCCTGAGCGCCATGTTCGGCCAGGCCGGTATCAACTGGATGTCCGTGCACACCGGCATCGACTTCCCGGTGAGCTACGGCACGCCCGTGATGGCCGCCACCGACGGCACCGTGACGACGCAGTGGAACGACGCCTACGGCAACATGGTCCTCCTGACCAGCCCGGACGGCACGGAGACCTGGTACTGCCACCTCAGTAGCGCCAAGATCCGCTCCGGCACCGTCAAGGCCGGGGATACCATCGCGTACTCCGGGAACTCCGGTAACTCCACCGGCCCGCATCTGCACTTCGAGGTCCACCCCGGCGGTGGCTCGGCCATCGACCCGCTGCCCTGGCTGCGCGGCCAGGGCCTCGACCCGACCTGACCGATCCGGGCCCCGGCCCCTGACCGCTCGCTGTAGCGCGCCACCGGCGCGCTACAGCCTCAGCGCTCGGGCCGCTGCGGCTACAGCTTCTCCACCGGTGCGTACCGCAGCAGCAGCCGCTTCGGCTTCTCCTCGCCGAAGTCGATCGTCGCCTCCGCGTTGTCCCCGCTGCCCTTCACCGCCACCACCGTGCCGAGCCCGAACGAGTCATGGGTGACCCGGTCACCGATGGCCAGCGCGACCACCGGACGCTCCGTGGCCCGCCGGGTCGCGAACCCGCTGCCCCCGGCGCGCGAACGCGACGACGACAGACCGGACGACAGCCCCGACGGCGGGGTCGAGGCGATGCCGCCCATGGACGCCGACGGGGTGGCGGGCCCGGTGCGCCGCCACCGCACATACTGGTCCGGGATCTCCTCCAGGAAGCGGGACGGCGGGTTGTACGCGGGCTGGCCCCATGCGCTGCGCATCGTCGAGCGGGTCAGATAGAGCCGCTCGCGGGCCCGGGTGATCCCCACATAGGCCAGCCGCCGCTCCTCCTCCAGCTCCTTGGTCTGGCCGAGCGCCCGCATATGCGGGAAGACGCCGTCCTCCATGCCGCTGAGGAAGACGACCGGGAACTCCAGGCCCTTCGCCGTGTGCAGCGTCATCAGTGTGATCACGCCGGAGCCATCGGTGTCCTCGTCGGGGATCTGGTCGGAGTCGGCGACGAGCGCGACCTGCTCCAGGAAGTCCGCGAGGGTGCCGGGGTTCTCCTCGCCGCGGTCCTGCTCGAACTCCAGGGCCACGGCGGCGAGCTCCTGCAGGTTCTCGATCCGGGTCTCGTCCTGCGGATCGGTGGACGCCTGGAGCTCGGCCAGATAGCCGGTGCGCTCCAGCACCGCCTCCAGGACGGTCGCCGGGCCCGCCCCGGACTCCACGATGGTGTGCAGCTCCTCCATGAGCGTGTTGAACCGCTTGACGGCGTTGGCCGAGCGGGCCGCCATGCCGTACGCGTCGTCGACCCGGCGCAGCGCCTGCGGGAAGGTGATCTTCTCGCGCAGCGCCAGCGCGTCGATCATGGCCTCCGCGCGCTCCCCGATGCCGCGCTTGGGCACGTTCAGAATCCGGCGGAGCGGTACGGAGTCCTCGGGGTTGGCCAGCACCCGCAGATACGCGAGGACGTCCCGGACCTCCTTGCGCTCGTAGAAGCGCACACCGCCGACGACCTTGTACGGCAGCCCGACCCGGATGAAGATCTCTTCGAAGACACGGGACTGGGCGTTGGTCCGGTAGAAGACCGCCACGTCACCGGCCTTGGCGTCGCCCGCGTCCGTGAGCCGGTCGATCTCGTCGGCGACGAACTGGGCCTCGTCGTGCTCGGTGTCGGCCACATAGCCGGTGATCTCGGTCCCGGCGCCGGCCTCGGTCCACAGGTTCTTCGGGCGGCGGTTCTCATTGCGCTCGATGACCGCGTTGGCCGCGCTCAGGATGGTCTGGGTGGAGCGGTAGTTCTGCTCGAGGAGAATCGTCCGCGCGGTGGGGTAGTCCTCCTCGAACTGGAGGATGTTACGGATCGTGGCGCCCCGGAAGGCGTAGATCGACTGGTCGGCGTCGCCCACCACGCACAGCTCGGCGGCCGTGGTCTCCTCGGTGTCCGTGCCCACCAGCTCGCGCACGAGGGTGTACTGCGCGTGGTTGGTGTCCTGGTACTCGTCCACCAGGACGTGCCGGAAGCGGCGGCGGTAGTGCTCGGCCACGTCCGGGAACGCCTGGAGCAGATTGACGGTGGTCATGATGATGTCGTCGAAGTCCAGTGCGTTGGCCTCGCGCAGCCTCGCCTGGTACATCGCGTACGCCTCGGCCAGCGTCTTCTCGAAACCGTCCGTGGCCTGTCCGGCGAAGGTCTCCTCGTCGATCAGCTCGTTCTTCAGGTTGGAGACCTTGGCACTGAAGGACTTCGGCGGGAACCGCTTGGGGTCGAGATCCAGATCCCGGCAGACCAGCGACATCAGCCGCTTGGAGTCGGCGGCGTCGTAGATCGAGAACGACGAGGTGAAGCCGAGCTTCTTCGACTCCCGGCGCAGGATGCGGACGCAGGCGCTGTGGAAGGTGGAGACCCACATGGCGTTCGCCCGCGGGCCGACGAGCTCCTCCACCCGCTCCTTCATCTCGCCCGCCGCCTTGTTGGTGAAGGTGATGGCGAGGATCTGGCCGGGGTGCGTGCCGCGGGCGCCGAGCAGATAGGCGATGCGGTGGGTGAGCACCCGGGTCTTGCCGGAGCCGGCGCCCGCGACGATCAGCAGCGGCGAGCCGGTGTGCTCCACGGCGGCTCTCTGCTGCTCGTTCAACCCGTCGAGCAGGGCGGACGGGTCCACGACGGGCCGCGGCGCGCCGTCCCGGTAGTGCGCCTCCCGGGGCACGGGCGCGTCGAAGCCGCCGCTGAAGAGGTGATGCGGCACGGCCTCGGCACCATCGGGGCCGGGGTGCGCCGAGTCCTCGGGCGGCGGTGGTGGCTCCTCGTTCGAAGGAGGCCCGAGGTCCGCCAGGAAGCTGTCGTCAAAGAGGCTGCTCATCGCTCCCCGAGTCTAGGCCGCCCCACTGACAGCCGATGCCCGAACATCACGAAACGGTTTCGGGCAAAACGGCCACCAGTCTTCACAGGAGCCCCACGCGTTGGCTACCGTCCTGCGTCAGGCGGCCCGGAAGATCCGTCGGCGAACCACGTCGGCACGGGCGGCCTCCGCCGAGTCCGGCACCGCCGTAAGGCGCCCGGAGCCGGGGACCCGACAACGCAACACCGGGGTGAATCGGCCCGAAGCGGCGTGGCACGCAAGTGCCGCCCGAACACGGCCGTAGGGCAACCTTCCGTACCGCCCGAACCCGACAGCTAACCCGGTAGGCGGTCCACGGAAGGAGCGCCTCCCTTGGCGTCGCACCGCAAGCCGCGGAGCCGAATACCGGCCCCGCTCACCGGTCACGGCCGCCGTACGGCCGTCGGGTTCACCACGGCCGCCCTCGCCTCCGTCACCCTCCTCTCCCAGACGGCCAACGCCGCGCCGGGCGACGACCCCAAGCCGGCCACCCAGTCGATCGACAAGGTCAAGGAGAAGGTCGACACCCTCTACCACCAGGCGGAGAGCGCCACCCAGCGCTACAACGGCGCCAAGGAGCGCGCCGATCAGCAGCGGGACAAGGTCGACAAGCTGCTGGACTCCGTCGCCCAGCGCACCGAGAAGCTCAACGAGGCGCGGCGCACGCTCGGCGCCTACGCCACCGCCCAGTACCGCGACGGCGGAATGGCCCGCTCCGCCGCGACCCTGCTGTTCTCCAACGATCCGCAGGACGTCTTCGACCAGTCGCATCTGATCGACCGGCTGACCGGTCGGCAGAAGCAGGCCGTCGACGACTTCCAGAAGCAGCAGGCGAGCGCCGCCAAGGAGCGCGGTAAGGCCAGCGAGAGCCTCGCCTCGCTGACCACGTCCCAGAAGCAGCTCAAGACCCAGAAGAAGACCGTCCAGGACAAGCTGACCGAGGCCCGGCGGCTGCTCGCGAATCTGACCGCCAAGGAGAAGGCGCGACTGGCGGCGATCGAGAAGAAGAAGGCGGAAGAGGCCCGCCGTAAGGCGGCCGCGCTCGCCGAGAAGCAGCGGCAGGAGGCCTCGCGCAAGAAGCAGCAGGAGCAGCAGAACGGGGACAGCGGCGCCGGTTCGACGACGCCCTCGACCCCCGCCAACAGCTCCAAGGCGGCCCAGGCCATCGCCTTCGCGAAGTCGCAGCTCGGCAAGCCGTATGTCTGGGGCGCGACCGGTCCCAGCTCCTTCGACTGCTCAGGGCTGACGCAGGCGGCCTGGAAGACGGCCGGGATCTCACTGCCGCGCACCACCTGGGACCAGGTGAAGGTCGGTACGCGCGTCTCGACGTCCGAACTCCAGCCGGGCGATCTGGTCTTCTTCTTCGACGACATCAGCCATGTCGGCCTCTACATCGGCGACGGGATGATGATCCACGCGCCGAAGCCGGGCGATGTGGTGAAGAAGGCGCCGGTCACGGAGATGCCGATCTACGGGAGCGTGCGGCCCGCGTAGGGCATGGGGGTCGCGTAGGACGCGAGGGGGCCGTGCGGGCCCCTGGCGTGCCGCTGCCCGGGGTCGGGGCCCCGGGCAGCGGCATCGTCACGTCATCGGCTCATGTGCCGTTCACGTGCCGGGCTTGCGCCCGTAGACGTACACGTCGTCGCCGTTCTTCAGCAGGCTCCAGTACTTCTTGGCCTCGCCCGTGCGCATGTTGACGCAGCCGTGGGAGCCGGGCGGGGACCATACGCTCCCGGCGATCGAGTGGAACGCCTGACCGCCGTCGAAGAACTGGCTGTAGGGCATGGCGACCTTGTAGAGCGTCGACCAGTGGTCGATGTTCCGCCAGTAGATCTTCTTCAGCCCGGTGCGGGTCTCGAAGCCGTTCCGCCCGGACCGCACCGGCACCGGCCCGTAGACCAGCCGGGAGCCGTCCTGGACCCAGCTGAGCTGCCGGGTGAGGTCCACGCAGGCGATGCGGCCCTTGTTGGTCGGGCACTTCTTCGCCGCGTTCGGGTTGTGTCCGGCGGCCTTCTGGGTGTTGATCAGGCTCATCACGCCCCAGGTGATCGGGCCCGCGTAGCCGATCGTCGGGCTGATGCCGTGGTTGACCTGAAACTTCTGGATCGCGAGACAGTCCGCCCGCGACTGTCGCCCGTCCACCGGGCGGCCCAGGAACCGCTCGGCCTGCCTCTGGTACGGCCCCACGCTGGTCGTGCACGACGACGCGGCCATGGTCGCCGGTGTCACCGACCCGGCCGACCTGCCCAGCGGCCGTGCCTGGGCCGGCCGTGCCTGGGCCGGCCGTGCCTGAGCCTGTGCCGGACCGGCGACGGCGACCGCGAGCGGCACCGTCATCCCCGCCAGCCCCAGCACGAGGCCCGCGCGCCGGCCACGCCGACCATGCCCGCTTCTGACTGCCCCCACTGTCCCCATGGCCACTCCTTTCGACTGCCTCGCCTTTTTACCAGGACAGCTCGCGAGTGCAAACGGTTGCCTCAGGTTCGTGTCGAAAAGGTGTCGGAATTGTCTCGGGATCACCTCAGATGATCACCTCATCAGATCCACAGCACGGCGATGAAAATGTTTGCCGTTGTCAAGGCGCCCACCGCGCCAAAGGCGGCAGACTCCACCTTCTCCTCGTCGCGCTTCACATACACCAGGCCGAGGACCACGATCAGCAGCGCCAGCTTCACACCGATCTTGATGTTGTTGACGCTGTTGCCGTCGGCCTGATTGAGCCCGACCAGCGCCGCGCCGGTGACCAGCATGGTCAGCGCGCCGTGCAGCATCGCCGGGGTCATCCGGGCCTCGCCCGCCCCCATCGCCTTGAGCTGCGAGAAGAAGCCGCCGAGCAGCGCGCCGATGCCGACGATGTGCAGGCCGACGAACACGTGAATGAGTACGTCCATGGCTCCGGAGACTAACCGCGCGCATATCATCACCCGGCACTCGGGTGGGCCCGTATCGGCGCTTCGGTCACGGCAGCCCCACACTCCCGACCACCCCACTCGCCGGGCGATCAGCCGCCGTCACGGGAGCGACGAAATCCGTGCACTCCCGTTCAATCCCCCGCACGGCCCCCGCTTTTCGGCCTAACTTCCTCCTCCAGGTGGCAGTCCGCTTCCCGTCAACTGAGGGTCCCCGCCTCACGGCGGACTGCCACCTGTCCGTCCGCTCCCCACAAGGGTCCAGGATCTGCGGAATTTCCTGGAATGCCCAAGAAAGACAAGGTGAACCGCCGCAGTGGCGTCGCACAGGAAGCCCAAGCAGCGCTCGCTCACCAGCAGCACCGCCCGCGCGGCCGCGCTCCTCGCCCTCACCGGCGCCGCGTCCGCCACCCTCCTCGACGGCACCGGGCACGCCGAGAACCGCCTCACCCCCGCGCAGGTGAAGGCGAAGGTCGATCAGTACCAGCGGCAGGCCGAGGAGGCCACCGAGCGGTACAACGGCGCGAAGGACAAGGCCGACAAGGCCCGCGCGGCGCTGGACGCGCTGCGCGACCAGGCCGCCCGCCGCACCACCCGGCTCAACGCCGCGCGCAACGCCCTCGGCGCCTTCGCCACCGCCCAGTACCGCTCGGGGACGATCGCCCCGGCCCTCCAGCTCGCCCTGTCCTCCTCCCCCGGCCAGTACCTTCAGCGCGCCTCGCTCGCCGAGCGCGCGGGGAACCGCCAGGCCGCCCTGATCGCCTCCGTCGGCCGTCAGGAGCGGAAATTACGCCAGGTCCGCGGCGAGGCGGCCGACCGCCTCGCCGCTCTGCGCGCCTCCCAGACGGCGGCCGCCCACCACAAGCGGACCGTCCAGCAAAGGCTCGCCGCCGCCGATCGCCTCCTCGACCGGCTGACCCTCGAGCAGCGGCAGCGCCTGCTGGCGGCCCAGGACGGCGACAAGGCCGGTGCCGACGGCACCGCCTCCCCCACCGCGGGCCGCGCCGCCCGCGCCGTCTCCTACGCCTACGCGGCCCTCGGCAAGCCGTACGTCTGGGGCGCCACCGGCCCCCACGGCTACGACTGCTCGGGGCTCACACAGGCCGCCTGGCGCGCCGCCGGGGTCGCCCTGCCCCGCACCACCTACACCCAGATCGACGCCGGCCGGCGCGTCACGCGCGACCAACTGGCCCCCGGCGACCTGGTCTTCTTCTACTCCGGCGTCAGCCATGTGGGCCTCTACATCGGTGACGGCCGCATCATCCACGCCCCGCGCCCGGGCGCCCCCGTCCGGGTGGCCTCCGTCGCCGACATGCCCTTCGCGGGAGCGGCCCGCCCGGCGTAGGTGTTTCGGGCCGGTGCAGCCGCCCCCGGCCGGCCCCATGGGGGCGGTGGGTTCCGGGTTCGCCTGAGCGGCGATCTGTCGGCGGGCACCACCGGCTGACGGCGCTCTGTCGGTGGGGCGTCGGTAGCGGCCGTAAGGCTGACATGTGTCCGCGTCAGCCACATTCGGTCGCCGGCCCGCCCTCACCAACACCAGGAGTCCCCATGCCTTCCACCGACTCGTCCGAAGCCCCGAACGAAGCCTCGACTGATGCCTCGACCGCGCCATGGGACGTCCATCGGCTGCCGCGTGCCGACGGTAAGACCTTTCTGGTGACCGGCGGCAACGCGGGGATCGGGTACTTCGTCGCCGAACAGCTCGCCGCTACGGGAGCCACCGTCGTCCTCGGCAGCCGGGACGCGGACAAGGCGGACGCCGCCGCGGCCTCGATCCGCTCCCGGGTCCCCGACGCCCGGGTGCGGCAGATCCGACTGGACCTCGCCGACCTCGCCTCGCTCAAAGCCTCCGCGGAAGCCCTGCGGACGGACCGTCTGGACGCGGTCGTCCACAACGCCGGGGTGAAGTTCGACCAGCCGCCCCGCCGGGAGACCGGGGACGGCCATGAGGCAATGTTCGGGATCAACCACCTCGGGCACTTCGCGCTGACCCACTGGCTGGCACCGCTGCTCGCTGCCGCCCCCGAGGGCCGGGTCGTCACCACGGGCAGCTTCGCGGCCACGTCCGAGCGGCTGGACCTGGACGACCTCGAGAGCAGCCAGGACTACCGGCCGGACCGCACCTATGGACGGTCGAAACTGGCCCAGATGCTCTTCGGTTTCGAACTCGACCGCCGTCTGAGAGCGGCCGGCAACACGGTGCGGAGCGTGGTCACCCACCCCGGTGGCGCGCTCGACTCCCTCACCCCGCCCCGCCCGCCCCTCCACGCCCCCACGACCGGCGAACGGCTGCGCGGGCTGCCCGCCGGAATCCTCGTCCAGGGCAAGGAGGCGGCCGCCTGGAGCGCCGTACGGGCAGTCCTCGACCCGTCCGTCAGCGGCGGCCAACTGTGGGCCCCGAGGATCTTCGGCCTCCGCGGCACCCCCCGCCTCCGGCCCGTCCGAGGTCATCTGGCGGATGCGGAGGTCGCGGCCCGCCTGTGGTCGGCGAGCCGCGACCTGACGGGGGTCGAGCCGGAGTTCGGCCTCGGGTGAGGCCCAGCGGCCACGGCGCGTAGTCCTTGAGTTCCGCGGTCTCGAAACGACCCGCGTCACCGTCAACTGCGCTCAGACCAGGCGGCGGGCCGTCGCCCAGCGGGTCAGCTCATGGCGGTTGGAGAGCTGGAGCTTGCGCAGCACCGCCGAGACATGGCTCTCGACCGTCTTCACCGAGATGAACAGCTGCTTGGCGATCTCCTTGTAGGCGTAACCGCGCGCGATGAGGCGCAGCACCTCGCGCTCGCGCTGGGTGAGCCGGTCCAGGTCCTCGTCCACGGGCGGAGCGTCGGTGGAGGCGAAGGCGTCGAGGACGAAACCGGCCAGGCGCGGCGAGAAGACCGCGTCGCCCTCGGAGACCCGGAAGATCGCGTCGACGAGGTCGGTGCCGGTGATGGTCTTGGTCACATAGCCGCGGGCGCCGCCGCGGATGACCCCGATGACGTCCTCGGCGGCGTCCGAGACGGAGAGCGCGAGGAAACGCACCGGGCGCTCCTGGTCGGCCATCAGCGAGGCGCTGCGGCGCAGCACCTCGACGCCGCCCCCGCCGGGGAGGTGGACGTCGAGCAGCACGACCTCGGGGCGGGTCGCGGTGATCACGGTCACGGCCTGGTCGACGTCGGCGGCCTCGCCGACCACCTCGACGCCGGTCCGGTCCGTCTCCCCGATCTCGGCCTGCACCCCGGTACGGAACATCCGGTGGTCGTCCACGAGCACGACGCGCACGCGGCGCGGCACGGCGGCATCGCCGCCCCCGGCGCCCCCGGCCCCCACCGGACCGGGCGCGGCGGGAACGCCACCGGCCGGGGCCGGTCCCGCCGCGCCCGGGCGGCCCGGGCCGCCTTTGCCGGGGCCTCCCGTGCCGCCTGCCATACCCGCGCCTCCCGTGGCCCCTGCCATGCCCGTGCCGCTCGTGCGGCCCGACGCCCCCGTGCTCGGGCTGCCCGCCGTGCCCGGGCTGCCCGCCGTGCCGCTGGAGGCGGGGGTTCTGCCAGTCGCAGCCATGCCACCGGGCACGGAGGCCCGGCCGGAGCCGCCGGTCGCCCGAGAGCCAGCCGCCGCGGAGGCGCCGCCAGGCACGCGAGAGCGACCCGCCGCAGACCCGCCACCCCCCGTAGGGACACCGCCCGCCACGGGGACGTCAGCCGGGGCCCCCTGAGCCGCCATTGCACGCGGACCGCCGAAGGCCGCGGTGCCGCCGCCGAAGGCCGCGGTGCCGCCGCCGAAGGCCGCGGTGCCGCCGCCGAAGGCCGACAAGCCACCGAAAGCATGGGTGCTGCCCCTGAAGGCCGGGGTGCCACCCGCCGCGAAAGCGCCACCCCCCATGGGGACACCGCCCGCCACGGGAACGTCAGCCGGGGCCGCCTGGGCCGCCGTTGCACGCGGTCCGCCGAGGGCAGGGGTGCCGCCGAAGGCCGGAGTGCCACCCGCCGCAGACCCGCCGCCCGCCGCGAAAGCGCCACCCCCCGTAGGGACACGGCCCGCCACGGGGACGTCAGCCGGGGCCGCCTGAGCCGCCATTGCACGCGGACCGCCGAAGGCCGCGGTGCCGCCGCCGAAGGCCGCGGTGCCGCCGCCGAAGGCCGACAAGCCACCGAAAGCAGGGGTGCTGCCGCCGAAGGCCGGGAGGCCGCCTGGCGCGGCAGGGCCGCTCTCGCCGCCTGGGTTACCGGCCGGCAGGCCATACGCGTCGGTCATGTCGTCGCCGCCCTCTCCATCTCCAGCTCCACTTCCGTGCCCCCGTCCGGCGCTGATCTCAGCCGGGCCGTGCCGCCGTTCCGCTGCATCCGGCCGATGATCGACTCGCGTACGCCCATCCGGTCCTCCGGCACCGCGTCCACGTCGAAACCGGGGCCGCGGTCGCGGACGGAGATGAACACCGTCGCCCCCTCGACCTCGGCGAAGACCTGGACGGCCCCGCCGTCGCCACCGTACTTGGCCGCGTTGACCATCGCCTCGCGCGCCGCCTGTATCTGTGCGCTCAGTCTCTCGTCCAGCGGGCAGTCGCCGACCACCACCACCTCGATCGGGACGCCGTGGTGGTCCTCGACCTCCGCCGCCGTCTTCTTCACCGCCTCCGCGAGGGTGTCCGGCTCCTCGGCCTCGTCCTTGCCCGTGCCCTCCGGCCGGTAGAGCCACGCGCGCAGCTCCCGCTCCTGGGCGCGGGCGAGCCGGGCCACCTCCCGGGGCTCCTCCGCGTTCCGCTGGATCAGGGTGAGGGTGTGCAGCACGGAGTCGTGGACGTGGGCCGCCACCTCCGCCCGCTCCTGCGCGCGGATGCGCATCAGCCGTTCCTCCGAGAGGTCCTGCGTCATCCGCACCACATACGGGCCCACCAGCAGCGCGATGCCGACGAGAACGGCCAGGGCCGCCTGCAGTACGGCCCCCAGGTGCTTGGCCGAACCCTGCAGGACGACGATCCCGGACACCCCGGCGGCCACCAGCACGACCCCCGCGGCGCCACGGGCCAGCGGCAGGACCCGCTTGCTGCGGCTGAGCTCGACCCACTGGGCGCGGCGCGCGTTGTCCGCCTGGCGCCAGAAGAGGGCCACGCCCGCGCCGATGAGGAGGAGCGGCCAGATATAGGTGTTGGCGCGGCCGAGGTGGAAACCCTGGATGAAGATGCCCATGCCGACGCAGAGGGCGACCAGCGCGATGATCTGGCCCCGCTCCGGCCTGCGCGCCAGGATCCGGCGGCGGCCGTCGGGGCCCACGGTGGTGAGCGGGCGGGTGGCCATCGTCTCCACGCCGCCGACGCCGAGCGGGACGATGAACCAGAAGAGCGCGTAGACGAGCGCGCCGAACCCCTCCGCCATGAACAACGCGACGAAGACGATCCGCACCCACAGGACCGGCAGCCCGAGATGCCCCGCGAGCCCTCGCGCCACACCGCCGAGGAGGCGGCCCTCGGCACTGCGGTAGAGCTTGCGCGGGGGTGGCTCGGGGGTCGTAGGGGGCACGGCGGCGGTCATGGCTCGATCGTCACACGTCCGGCCGACAGTGGGTATCAGGGTCGCCCCTGATCGTTCCCCGACCCGGCGCCCGGTCGTGCCCCGACCCCGGCCGCCCGGGGTCCCTCCCCGGGTCCCCGACCCCGGCCGCCCGGGGCCCCTCCCCGCAGCCCCCTCAAGACATCCACATACACCCGATACACCCACACACATCCCCACACACCCACACATGCGCCCGGCCACCGCCCCGCCGGCGCCCTCAGGCTTCCCCCTCAACCCCCGCCCTCAGGCCCCGCCCTCAGGCCCCCGCGCTCAGCCCTCCCCCTCAGTCCTGGCCCTCCTCAGGGGTGGCACGCCGCGACCGGCGGCGGACGGCATAGGTGAGGGCCGAGGTCAGGGCCGCCACGCACAGGCCGCCCAGGAGCGCCGGGAGGACGATCTCCGGGCGG
Source organism: Streptomyces violaceusniger Tu 4113 (assembly GCF_000147815.2). NCBI lineage: Bacteria > Bacillati > Actinomycetota > Actinomycetes > Kitasatosporales > Streptomycetaceae > Streptomyces > Streptomyces violaceusniger. The sequence continues at coordinate 9,997,588 of NC_015957.1, forward strand.
ACGTCCCACTCTCCGGCCGCGTCCATCCCGTACGCGGCAGCCACACCCAGGATGACCAGACCGGCCACCAGCTTGCCCGGTTCGAACGCATGGCGGGTCCGGTCGGGGGCCGAGTGACCGAGCGAGTGGTCGAACGAATGACCGAATGAATGGCGCCTCATGATCGCTTCACCTCCACGGTGCCCAGCCCCAGCTCCAGCTTCAGCGAGACCGTCCCTTCGGCCTTGCCGCCGCCCGCCGGGCCCAGGGTGAGCTTGCGCTCCCGGCCCGGCCCGATGTCGACGTTGTTCGTCTTCTCGTCCGGAAGCCAGATGTCGCCGATCCCGACCTCGATGTCCAGCTTCACCCGGGCGTCGCGCGGGACGGTCACGGCCAGCTTGCCCGCGCCCATCTCCACCCGGCTGGAGACGGTGCTGCCCGCTTCCAGGGGCAGGCGGTCCAGCTTCAACTCGGCGACCCCGCCGCCCAGCTCATAGCCGCCGCGCAGGGAGTTCACGGAGGTCGGGGCCCAGGTGCGGCGGGCCCAGTCGGGGGTGACGGAATCGGGGAGGGCCGCCGCGCCCGCCAGCAGCACGCTCGTAAGGAGCGCGAGGAACACCGTGCCGCCGCCGGCGCGGCCCCAGCGGGAGCTGATGACGAGAGCGAGCCCGAAGACGCCCAGCGCGCAGGCGAACCCGATCTCGAGGCTGGTGCCCAGCGGCTGCGAGGACCACCCCGCCCGCGCCCCCACCACGGCGGCGGCGACCGCCACCAGGAAGGCCCAGCCGCCGATGGACGCCCGGTCCCGCACCCGGCGGGCCCGCTCCGCCTTCGCCTCCGCCTTGTCGTACGGGCCGTCGTCCGGCCCCCACAGATAGCCGGTACGCGACCCGGCGCCGGACCCCGAGGCGAAGCCGAGCGGCCCGGTCGTACCGTCCTTGACGATCGGGTCGCGCCACCAGGACGGGGCGGGGCCGCCGCGCGTGGGCGGGGCCTTGGTCTCGGGCGGCGCGTCGGCGACCGCCTGGGCCGTGGCCGGGTCCACCGCGCCCACGCTCACCGCCTGGCGGCGGTGGTGCGACCAGTAGCCCGCACCGGCCGCCGCGAGGGCGAGCATGAACGAGAAGTACATGACGCCGCCGTTGTTGAGCATCGACAGGAACAGCCCACAGCCCACCAGCGCCACCAGCACCGCCGTCAGCCCCGGGCCCTCGACCCGCCCCGAGAGCAGCCTGCGCCCCTCGTTCTCGTCCTCGCCGTGGAACGGGATCAGCAGCCAGCAGAAGCCGTAGACGATCAGGCCGAGGCCGCCCGCTACGCCCAGCACCGACAGCACCACCCGGAAGATCACCGGGTCCAGATCGCAGTAGCGGCCGAGCCCTCCGCACACCCCCGAGATCACCTTATGGTCACGACTGCGCCGCAGTGGCGACTGTGACAGGCGGGAACCGGACGCGGTCTCGGCCTCGTCCGCCACGGTGGGTGCTTCGGTCATGCCTCCATGGTGACAACAGGGCCGTACCCGCGACATCCGGCATGCCCCTAGGTCTTTCCCTGAGATCTCCCCGAGGGTCACGGCGGCTATCGTGTCGCATCGAACGTGTGGGAGGGGACAGCGGTGTCGGACGAAGGCCACCTGATAGCCGGACGTTACCGCCTGGTCGAGAAGATCGGCCGGGGCGGCATGGGCACGGTGTGGCGCGCGGAGGACGAACTGCTGGGCCGCCAGGTGGCGGTCAAGCAGCTCTACGTCTCTCCGCACCTCGCCGAGGACGAGCTGACGACGCTGCACGAACGCACCCGCCGCGAGGCGCGCAGCGCGGCCCGCATCACCCACCCCAATGTGGTCGTGGTCCATGACGTGGTGGACCACTACGGACTGCCGTGCATCGTCATGGAGTACGTGCCCTCCACGACCCTCGCCGACCTGCTGAAGAACGGCCAACGGGTCGCCCCCGACGAGGCCGCCCGCATCGGCCGCGGCATGATCGCCGCCCTGCGCGCCGCGCATGCGGCCGGGGTGCTGCACCGGGACGTCAAGCCCGGCAATGTGCTGCTCGGCCCCGAAGGCCGGGTCGTGCTCACGGACTTCGGCATCGCGATGGCCACCGGCACCTCGACGCTGACCAAGACCGGCGAGGTCGTCGGCTCCATCGACTACATCGCGCCCGAGCGGGTCAGGGGCCGCAAGCCCGGCCCCGCGTCCGACCTCTGGGCGCTGGGGGCGACGCTCTACCAGGCGGTCGAGGGGCGGCCGCCGTTCCGTAAGGCCACGGCGATCGAGACGGGTTACGCGATCGCCGTCGATCCGCTGGACCCGCCCACACAGGCGGGGGCGCTGGGTCCGCTGATCGAGCACCTGCTGGCGAAGGAGCCGGAACTGCGGCCCTCGGCGGAGGAAACCGAACGGGCGCTGCGGCTGCCCGCGGCGGAGGCGGAGACGACATCGCTGTCGACGCCGCCGATCGACGCGACCATGAATCTGTCGACGCGACGGGAGCCCGGCGCGGCCACGGGCGGGACCACGAGCACCACATCCAACGGCTCGCCGAACCCGCCCACGACATCGACCCCGTATTCACACACGGCCCACACACCGAGCACGCCGCACGCGCCGAGCGCACCGAACGCCCAGCACACACCGAGCACTCCGTACCCGTCGGACCCACGGCTTCCGCACCACCCCCCGGGCACGGGGAACACCCCGGGCACCGGGAACATGCCGGGCACCGGGAACATCCCCGGGCAGCAGCACACCCCGCCCACGTCCACGCCGTTCACCGCGTCGACGCCATCCATGACGACACCGACACCGACGCCGGTGCCCCCGCCCGCTCCCGCCCCGGCGCGCAAGAGCCGTAAGGCGGTGCGGACGGCCGTGGCGGCCTCCCTGGCGGTCGTGACCGTGGCGGGCGGCGTCTATCTGTTCGGCCTCGACCACGACAACGGCCAGAAGAAGGACGGAGGGCAGTCCTCCGCCACGGACACGCCGTCGTCCGCCGCGAACAAGCCGTACACCCCGCCGTCCGGCTACCACATCGTCACCGAGAAGAAGTTCGGCTTCTCCCTCCCCATCCCCGACGGCTGGACACGCCAGGAGCAGTCCGACCCCGACGGCAACACGGTCGACCGCACCCAGGAGGTCCGCTACCTCGCCCCCAACGGGCTGGTGGGTCTGCGGATCAACGTCCTGGACTTCGCCTCCGGTGACCAGGTCCAGCACTTCGAGGACCTCGAGGTCGGGTTCAAGGACAAGAAGGCATACCCGATCTACGAGCGGTTGCGGCTGCAGGAGACGAAGTACCAGGGCTTGCCGGCCGCCATCTGGGAGTTCAAGTTCCGCGGCGAGGTCCGGATGTACCGCGCGATCGACCTCGGCTTCGGCAAGGAGGGCGAGAAGGAGTACGCGATCTACCTGAGCGGCCCGGACGCGGACTGGGGCACCTACCGGCCGATCTTCGACGAGGTCCGGGACGGCTTCCGCATCCTGAGCTGACGGGCCGGGGCCCGGGGCCCCGGCCACGCCCTGCGCGAAGCGTCACGCGCCCTATAGGTCCTGCGCAAAGCCTCACGTCCTACGTGAAGAGCTGCGTGCCCTGCCGGCGCCGGCGCCTGGAGATGACGACGTCCAGGGAGAGATACGGCGCCCCCGCCAGCACCAGCGGCAGCCACGCCATCAGATAGGCCAGGTCGTTGCCGTAGTAGTAGGGGTCCGACTGCCAGCTGACCGTGAGCCACAGGCTCAGCGAGATCAGCGCGCCGCCGAAGGCGGCCAGGCGGGAGAGGAGGCCCACCAGGATGCCGAGGCCGACGGCCAGTTCGCCGTAGGCCATGGCGTAGCCGAAGGCGGTGGGGTCCTTGAGGGCCTGGTCGACCATCCACGGCAGGGCCGAGGTGTCGCGCACCTGACGCATCAGCTCGCCGATCGAGCCGGTGCCCGAGTCGGACAGGAAGGCCGAGTCGGTGAGTTTGTCGATCCCGGCGTAGACGAAGGTGACGCCGAGGAAGATCCGCAGTGGCAGCAGCGCGTAACGGGCGGCCGTGGCCCGAACTCCCACGGGCTGCTGCCCGCCTATGCCGTTCACGCTGCTCACCCCGTGCACGCTGCCGCCGCTGCCCGCCGTTCCCGAACCGGCCATACGATCCGCGTGTCTCATGCCGCCCGCCTCTCCCGTCGCGCCGCTATTTCGTTGCGCGTTCGACAAAACCATACGGAGCGGCAGGCCGGAACGACTCAGTCCATAACATCGATGGGATAGGGGTTGGTCTCCGCGCCCGAGGCCGTCACAACCTGGACATCCACCCGGCCCGGCTCCACGTCCACCGGGACCGGCACCGTGAGCGCGGTGTCCGTCGGGCTGCTGAAGCCTCCGGCGACCGGGACCAGCGGCACATGGACGTGCACCGTGCCGATGCGGACGACCAACTTGGCCAGCCGGTCCGGGTCCTGGGCGCCGGGCGGGACGAAGCCGCTGCCGCGGATCTCGATGTCGTCACCGGTGCGGATCGGGGCGTCGCGGTCGATGGCGCCCTCCTCGGGGCGGACCCGTACGACGGACAGCACGGCCGGCCGGCCGCCCTCCGCGTACTTCCCGGTCAGGTACATCACCACCGATACGACCGCCAGCAGCGCCAGGCCCCACGGCACATCGGGCAGCCGCCACGGCTCGCGGCCCAGGCGGACGGCGGTGAAGGCGAGGGCCGCGGTGTGGACGACGACGTACTGCACATCGGCGAAGCTGCCGCGGCCCGCGTCGTCGGTCAGCAGATCGGCGGCGCGCGGGCGCACGGCCCGCACCTTCTGCAGGCGCTGCTCCCGCACCCGGGCCGCCACCACGAGCCGCGCCAGCACCGCGGTCACACACGTCAACGCGGCGACCGTAAGGAGCCCGGCGGCATGGTCCAGGGCCAGCCCGTCGGTCAGCCGCTGCCGGTCGCCGGGGTCCACGGCCAGTTCGACGCCGAGCACCAGCACCGCGAAGACCGCGATCAGCAGCCAGGCGGCGGCGACGGCGCGGGAGGTGGAGAGGCGGTTGTCCTCGCCGACGAGCGGGGCGAGCGGGCCGCCGTCCGCGCGGTGCAGCCGGGCGGTGAGGGTCAGCAGCGCGGCGGTGACCACGGCGGCGGTGAGCCCGGCCGTCCGGGCGACTGTCCAGCCCGCGCCGATGGCGGTGGCCAACTGGCCGATCAGCAGCACCCCGACCGCGCCCCACACCACGAACACGGTGCGCCGCCACACCCGGTGCCGCCATGCCGAGGTCTCGGCGCGGCCGCTGTCGGCGACCGAGCGGGCCGCCTGGGACAGCTCGTCCGAGACCCACTGCCGGGACGCCCCCGCCGAGTGGACGAGAGCCGCTGGAAGGCCCTCTCCGGCCGCGAAACGCTCCCGCAGGGCCACGAACGCGGCCACGGCCCGCCGATGGCCCTCACGGGCCCCCTGAGAGCATTCACAGCCCGTGTGGCCGTGGGGATGCCCATGGGGGTGCTGTCCTTCTGCCGTCGTGGCGTTCTCCGCCGTCTCCACCGCCACGCGGGTCGCTCCGTCGTTCACTCGTTCCGTACGGGACCGCGGGTTCGCGCGGCACCGCTCAACTGACAGCTATTGAGAGGGGATTGTGCCGCACCGCGGAGGGTGTCAGCTCAGCAGGTCCGGCTCATCGCGGGTGATCTGCAGATACAGGGGTTGATAGTTGATCCAGGCCACAAGATCGTTTCCTAGCTGCTCGCGCGTCCGCATCGCGTCGCCGTAGTCGATGGGCACCGGCTTGCCCGACGCCTTCGCGGTGAGCTGCACCTGGGCGGCCCGCTCCATCGTGATGAACCACCACGCGGCCGCGTCGACCGAGTCCCCGACCGTCAGCAGACCGCGATTGCGCAGGATGAGGGCCTTGTACCCGCCGAGCGCGGCGGCGATCGCGCGCCCCTCGTCCTCGTCCACGACGACGCCCGTGGTGCCCCCGTAGACCGCGTGGTCCTCGAAGAACGCGCAGACCTCCTGGGTGATCGGCTCCAGCGGCTCGCCGAGCGCGGCCAGCGCGCGGCCGTGCACGGAGCGGCTGTGCGCGACGGCCACGACGTCCGGCCGCGCCTGATGCACGGAAGAGTGAACGACAAAGGCCGCCTGGTTGACGTGGGAGCGCCCCTCCACCACCTGGCCCGCCTGATTGACGAGGAGCAGATCGCTCCCGGTGATATGGCCGAAGGGCATGCCGAAAGGGTTCACCCAGTAGCAGTCGGTGAATTCCGGGTCCCGCACGGTGATGTGCCCCGCGACCCCCTCCTCGTACCCGAACCGCCCGAACAGGCGCAGCGCCGCCGCCAGCCGCTCCTTGCGATAGCGGCGCTCGTCATGGGGCGAGGCGTGCTGCGGGGGCATGGTGAACCGCAGCTTGTCGGTCGGTATCGGGGTGGGGGTCTGCGGCTGGTCCGTCATCGGCAGCTCCGCTCCTCGGGGGTGCTGAAGCGGAAGCTACCTCTGGGTATCGCAGGAGGCCAGAGTCAGGGCCTACGGCGATTGATCGCGGTGAGGTCGATCTCGATGGGGAACGGAACGGTCAGGGTGAGCTTGTCGTGGTATACGCCGGCGGGTTGGTACGCCTTAACAGCGGGATCGAGCTCATAGACGTAGACCACGGGGAGGCCGCAGTCGTCCTCCACCCGCCAGAAATGCGGCACGCCCGCACCGGCGTACTTGCGTGGCTTGACCTCACGGTCACGCGCCTTGGAGTCCAGCGACACCACTTCGATGGCCAGCACGAGATCCTCCACCCTGTAACAGGTGTGGCGGGGCCCGGCATCCGCACCGGCCCGAAGGACCAAGACATCGGGTTCCAGGCGGTTGATGTCGTCCAGCTTGACTGTCATCTCCCGCATGACGTCCAACGCGTCCGGTGCCTGGTCCAGCAGGGCGAACTCGAATAGCCGCATGGCACGTGCGTGGAATGCGGTCTGCGGACTCACGAGGACGAGACTCCCGTCGATCAGCTCCGTGTGCGGAGGAAGATTCGGAAGCCGGTCGAGGTCGTCCGCCGTCCAGCCGCCCTGCGGCGGGCGGGCCCACTCGTACTGCTCGTCCAGCCCGTACTCGCGTGCGGCGCTCATGATTGCTCCCATGGGACGGAGTCTCGCCTCTGCGGTCAGAGTACCCAGCCCGAACGCCGACGCCGCCACTCAAACGAATGAGCGACGGCGACGGCGTTTGACGATCAGATGACCATCCGACCCGGAAGGAGCGTGGCGGTCACTCCCACTCGATGGTGCCGGGCGGCTTGCTGGTGATGTCCAGCACCACCCGGTTGACCTGGTCGACCTCATTCGTGATGCGGGTGGAGATCCGCGACAGCACGTCGTACGGCAGCCGCGACCAGTCCGCCGTCATCGCGTCCTCCGAGGAGACCGGGCGCAGCACGATCGGGTGACCGTAGGTGCGGCCGTCGCCCTGGACGCCGACCGAGCGGACGTCGGCGAGCAGGACCACCGGGCACTGCCAGATGTCGCGGTCCAGACCAGCGGCGGTCAGCTCCTCGCGGGCGATGGCGTCGGCCTCGCGCAGCAGGTCCAGGCGCTCCTTGTTGACCTCGCCGACGATGCGGATGCCCAGGCCCGGGCCCGGGAAGGGCTGGCGGTGGACGATCTCGTCCGGGAGGCCGAGCTCCTGGCCGACCATCCGCACCTCGTCCTTGAACAGCCGGCGCAGCGGCTCGACGAGCTGGAACTCGATGTCGTCGGGCAGTCCGCCCACATTGTGGTGGGACTTGATGTTGGCGGTGCCGGAGCCGCCGCCGGACTCCACGACGTCGGGGTAGAGCGTGCCCTGGACCAGGAACTCCACGTCCTCCCCGGCCGCGCCCGCCTCGGCCACCAGCTCGGCCTGGGCCTGCTCGAAGACCCGGATGAACTCCCGGCCGATGATCTTCCGCTTCTCCTCGGGGTCGGACACCCCGGCGAGCGCGGACAGGAACCGCTCCTCGGCCTCGACGACCTTGAGCTGCACCCCGGTGGCCGCCACGAAGTCCTTCTCGACCTGCTCGGACTCGCCCTTGCGCATCAGGCCGTGGTCCACGTACACGCAGGTCAGCTGGTCGCCGATGGCCTTCTGGACGAGGGCGGCGGCCACCGCGGAGTCCACTCCGCCGGACAATCCGCAGATCGCGCGCTTGGTGCCGACCTGCTCACGGATCGCGGCCACGGACTCCTCGACGACGTTGGTGGTCGTCCAGGTGGGCTCCAGACCGGCGCCCCGGTAGAGGAAGTGCTCCAGCACCTGCTGGCCGTGGGTGGAGTGCATCACCTCGGGGTGGTGCTGTACGCCGTACAGCCTGCGCTCATCGCATTCGAAGGCCGCGACCGGGACCACATCGGTGGACGCGGTGACGGTGAAGCCCTCGGGGGCCTGGGAGCAGGCGTCGCCGTGCGACATCCACACCTGCTGGTCCTCGGGGGTGCCCGCGAAGAGCGTCGAGCCCTGCTTGGTGACGGTGAGCGCCGTACGGCCGTACTCCCGCGCCCCGGTGTTGTCCACGGTGCCGCCGAGGGCCCTGGCCATGAGCTGGAAGCCGTAGCACATGCCGAAGACCGGGACGCCCGCCCCGAAGATCGCGGCATCGAGCGAGGGCGCGCCCTCGGCGTAGACCGACGAGGGGCCGCCGGAGAGGATGATCGCCTTGGGGTTCTTGGCGAGCATCTCGGCCACCGGCATGGTGGACGGAACGATCTCGCTGTAGACCCGGGCCTCACGGACCCTGCGGGCGATGAGCTGGGCGTACTGCGCGCCGAAGTCGACGACCAGGACGGTGTCGGGGGCGGCAGCAGGGGACGCTGATGGCACTTCGGCGGCCTTCCGGCGGTGGTGGCGTGCGGTGGAACCGTCTGCGGCGGTACCGCAGGTTTGGACTTTCGATTCTAACGGGCTCATAATCGACGCCATGTCCACGCACATGACCTTCGTCTTTACCTATGGCACCGGCCCGTCCGGCTGCCATGGTCGTGCTGCGTAAACACTGACAGCGACTTCCCAGGCGCCCCGGGCCGGCAAAGGCCCGGGGCGCTCTGTCTTTCCTCCGGGCCGTTGCCGGGCTCCAGGGCTCCGCGACCACGGACCAGGAGATACGGACATGAGCAGCAGCAGTACGGCGACGGAGAGCACGGAGACCGCGGCCACGGAGAGGACGGGGGCCGCCGATGTGATCGGCAGCGCGCGGGAGCGGATCGACGCCCTCGACGGGCAGATCCTCGATCTCGTCCGGGAGCGGATGGCCGTCTCGGCCGCCATCCAGGAGGCGCGGATCGCGTCGGGCGGGCGGCGGGTACAGCTCTCCCGCGAGATGGAGATCCTCGACCGCTACCGGCAGCGGCTGGGCAAGCCCGGTACGACGCTCGCCATGACGCTGCTGGAGCTGTGCCGGGGCCGGGTCTGACACCGCTGCCTCTCGGCCGGGCGGCCCAGCGGCCGGCCTCCCCACCGAACGAAGGGGCCCCTCGAACAAGCGAAGGGCCCCGGGGGCGCCCGAACGGGGCGGGCGCCTCCGGGGCCCTAGGCGGTCAGCACCGGCTCAGGGCAGCGCCGGTGCTGAGAGGCGGCGCCGGGGGGTTGCGCCGCTGGCTTCTGGGGCCGTATGTCAGGGGTGTCTGAAACGGCGTACGCCCGCGTGGTCGGACCAATGTCGGGGTGTGACCGGGGGCGTTCTCCCTCTCAGCATCGTGGTGGATGCGGAGCGCCGGGCGCAACCGTTTCGACCGGATACGGTCGGCCCCAGGCGTCCCCGGGACCGACCGTTCTTGAGGTGATGACCGGGCTGCTGTCCCCTGCCGACCGGTCACCTCGCCGATGCGAGGTCCCACGACGCGCCGCCTGAATCACCACAGGGGCCGCGTCTCATCGCTTCGGCGGATCTGAGCCACGCGTGGATTTTTCCGGGCCGCTCCTGGCTGGCGCGGCACCGGGCACAACGAGCCCCCGCACGGGCCGGTCACCCGCCGTACGGGTGATGACGTGCGGGGCCGAGTTCCCGTGGCAGATTCTGTGACCATTCTGTGAGCAACTGTGAAGGCAACCTTTCGGCCATCGGCCTGGTCATGTACGTGCAAAGCACGGCCATCCCGCGCCCCACCGCGACGGCCCTCCACATGCGTATCGCCCCCCAGGGGATACATACGGACCCGGAAGAGGTCTTCATGAAGCTACGCCGCGCCCTGGCGGCTGCCGCAGCGACGGCCGCCATAGCCCCTGCCGCGCTCCTGGCGGCCCCCGCCGCCTTCGCGGAGACGCCGAGCGAGAGCCCGTCGCCGTCCGCCTCCGAGACGGTCACGCCGTCTCCGCAGGACCCGTCGCCGTCGGAGACCACTCCGACCGCCGATCCCACGCCGACCACCCCGGCGCCGTCCACCAGCGCCACGCAGGCTCCGACCCCCGCCGACCCCTCCGGCACCCCCACCGAGACCGCCACGCCGACCACCGGGCCGACCGCGGAGCCGGGTGACGAGTGTGCGGACGACGGGGACTACAACGAGGACCCGGAGCTCAGCACGACCCTGGTCGGCCTGCCGTCGAAGGTCGTGGCGGGCAGCGGCTTCCACGGCTTCACGTTCCAGGTGAAGAACGAGTCGGACCGCAGCTACCAGCGGATCGACTTCGGGCTCTTCGCGGGCACGGTGCACGAGTCCGCCCCGGACGGGACGGGCAAGTACCTGACCCTGCAGTACAAGGACCCCGAGACCGGCGCCTGGAAGGCGATCTCCACCGACGAGAACGACGCGGGCTCCGGCTACATCGGCTACACCGATGTGCGCCCGCACGAGACCCTTACGGTCGCCCTCCGGCTGAGCGTCGCCAAGAGCGCGCCCGAGGGCTTCGGCTACGCCATCAGCGTCGGCGTGTACGCGGACGACGAGGGCAACTGCGTCTACTCGACCGGTGAGTACTACGAGTTCGACGTGCTGAAGGCGGGTTCGGAGCCGGGCAAGGTGCCGCCGGCCGACCCGAAGCCGCAGGGCGGCAAGAAGCCGCTGCCGCACAAGCCGGAAGGCAACACGGAGATCAGCCCGCAGGGCAGCCTGGCCGAAACGGGTTCCTCCTCGGCGCTGCCGATGATCGCCCTGATCGGCGGTGTGGCGATGGCCGCGGGCGGAGGCGCGGTCTTCGTGGTCCGCCGCCGTCGCGCCACCGTCTGACGCTCCTGAGTCCGGCACGGTCCTGGGGCCGATGGCTTTAGGGGGCGGGGCGGGCTGGTCACCGGCCCGCCCCGCCCCCTCCGCTCAGGCCGGGGGGCTGCTCGGCGGGACCTTCGGCACCGGCAGCAGGGGAAGCCTCAGGGCGCCGAAGGCGTCCGCCGGTACGGCGGGGGTGCCCGGCGGGACGGGCTGGAGGCGTTCGTACGGCGCCTCCGGAGACGGGCGGGGGTCGGGCTCGCCCTTGTTGGGCCACAGGGACATCGCCCGCTCGGCCTGGGCCGTGATGGTCAGGGACGGATTGACGCCCAGGTTGGCCGAGACGGCGGCGCCGTCGACCACATGGATGCCCGGATGGCCGTAGAGCCGGTGGTACGGGTCGATGACGCCCTCCTCCGGGGACGCCCCGATCGGGCAGCCGCCGAGGAAGTGGGCGGTCAGCGGAGTGCCCATGAGCTCGCCGACGTTGCTGCCCGCGAAGCCGTTGATCGAGTCGGCGATATGGCGGGCGGCCTCGGCGCCTTCGGGGATGTGGTCGGGGTTGGGCTCGCCGTGGCCCTGGCGGGCGGTGAGCAGCCCCTTCCCGGGCCCCTTCGGTTTGCGGTAGGTGGTCAGCGAGTTGTCGTGCGTCTGCATGACCAGGCCGATGATGGTCCGCTCGGACCAGCGGCGGTTGGACAGTGAGCGCACGGCCAGGCTGGGATGCCGGAGGTTGGCGCCCAGGAAGCGCAGCCAGCGCGGCAGTCGGCCACCGTGCGGGATCTGCAGGATGGAGAGCATCCCCATCGCGTTGGAGCCCTTGCCGTAGCGGACCGGCTCGATATGGGTGTTCTCGTCGGGGTGGACGGACGAGGTGATCGCGACACCCCGGGTGAAGTCCGCCCGCTCCGCCCCGCCCCGGGCCCGGCGGTAGCGGCGGTCGGTGGTCTGCGCGCCCACCAGGGCCTCGGAGTTGGTGCGGGTGAGGATGCCGAGCCGCTCCGAGAGGCGCGGCAGCAGCCCCTTGTCCCGCATCGTGTGCAGCAGCGTCTGGGTGCCGTACGTACCGGCGGCGAGGACGACGTACCGGGAGCGCAGCGCCTTCGGCATGCCCTTACGGCGGTTGTCGGTCGGGACGGTGGTGACCGTATAGCCGCCGTGCGGATCGTCGCACAGGGCGACGACGGTCGTCATCGGGTGGACGTCGGCACCGGCCCGTTCGGCGAGGTGGAGATAGTTCTCGTTGAGGGTGTTCTTGGCGCCGTGGCGGCAGCCGGTCATGCACTCACCGCACTCCGTGCACGCCTTACGGGTGGGTCCGGAGCCGCCGAAGTACGGGTCGGGCACGGCCTGCCCCGGCTCGGCCCTCGTGGCGCCGTCGGCGTCGTGGCCGTCCCCGAAGAAGACCCCCACGGGCGCCATATGGAAGGTGTCCCCCACGCCCATCTTCTCGGCGGCCGCCTTGAGGTGGACGTCGGAGGGGGTGAGGGTGTGGTTGAGGCGCGCCCCGAGCATCCGCCGCGCCTGGTCGTAGTAAGGGCGCAATTCCTCCTGCCAGTCGGTGATGTGCCCCCACTGGCGGTCCCGGAAGAACGGCTCGGGCGGTACGTAGAGCGTGTTGGCGTAGTTGAGCGAGCCGCCCCCGACCCCGGCGCCCGCCAGCACCATGACCTTGCCGAGGACATGGATGCGCTGGATGCCGAAGCAGCCGAGGGCCGGGGCCCAGAGGTAGTTGCGGAGGTCCCAGGAGCTTCTGGGCAGGGTTTCGGGGGTGAAGCGGCGGCCCGCCTCCAGGACGCCGACCCGATAGCCCTTCTCGGTCAGGCGCAGGGCCGATACCGACCCGCCGAACCCCGAGCCGATCACGATCACGTCGTAGTCGAACTCGCCGTCGTCGCTGTCATCGTCACCGCCGCGTTCACCGCGGTCATCGAGCGCGCCGACGGCGTCAACGGCGTCGAAGTCCTCGTCGTGCCCGGGCTCTCGCTGCCGGTTTTGGGCAGACTTCTCCCCTGCCACTGGTACCTCCATTGAAATGTGCTGGTCAGCGCAGGCGCAGTGCCTTGAGCGCGCGCAGGCTGCGGGTCATGAAGTCCGCGTATTTCTCGTCCGTCATCCCGAAGGCCGGGCCGAGCGGCATCAGCCGCTGCCGGGCGACGGTCTGCGGCTCGGTGAACCGGAGGATGCCCTCGGAGCCGTGGCGGCGGCCGAGTCCGGAGTCGCCCATGCCGCCCATCGGGGAGGCGACGCTGCCGAAGGCGGCGGCGTAGCTCTCGTTGAGGTTGACCGTGCCCGCGCGCAGCCGGGTGGCGACCGCGCGTCCGCGCCGGGCGTCCTTGGTCCAGACGCTGGCGTTCAGGCCGTAGGCGGTGGCGTTGGCGCGCTCGATCGCCTCGCCCTCGTCGCGGAAGCGGTAGACGGAGACGACCGGGCCGAAGGTCTCCTCGGCGCAGACGGCCATCGGGGACTCCACGCCGTCCAGGATGGTCGGCTCGTAGAAGTACGGGCCGATGTCGGGGCGGGCGCGGCCACCGGCGAGCACCGTGGCGCCCTTGGAGACGGCCTCGTCCACATGGCGGGTGACGGTCTCCAGTTGGCGCTCCGAGACGAGCGAGCCCATCTCCGCCCCGTACGCGAGGGCGGTGCCGAGCCGCATGGCCTTCGTACGGGCCACGAAGCGCTCCAGGAAGGCGTCCGCGATCGACTCGTGGACGTACAGCCGCTCCATGGAGATGCAGAGCTGCCCGGCGGAGGCGAAGCTGCCGCGCACCGCGCCGTCGACCGCGCGGGCGAGGTCGGCGTCGCGCAGCACCAGCATGGCGTTCTTACCGCCGAGTTCGAGGGAGCAGCCCACCAGGCGGGCGGCGGCGGCCTGGGCCACCTCGCGGCCGGTGCGGGTGGAGCCGGTGAACGCGACGTAGTCGGCGTGCTCGACCACGGCGGGGCCGACCACCGGGCCGTCCCCGATCACGATCTGCCACACCCCGGCCGGCAGTCCGGCCTCCACCATCAGCTCGCGCGCCCACAGGGCGGACAGCGCGGTCTCGGTGTCGGGCTTCATCACCACGGCGTTGCCCGCCACGAAGGCGGGTATCGCATCGCCCACGGAGAGCTGGAGGGGGTAGTTCCAGGGGGCTATGAGGCCGACGACGCCGCGCGGGTGGCGCAGTTCGGTGACCTTGGTGAGGGTGGGCACCGCGCCCAGATGGCCCTTGGGGCGCAGATAGGCGGGCGCCTTACGGCCGTAATGGCGGGCCACGATGGTGACGCCCTGGACCTCCTCCTGGGCGTGCAGCCGGGTCTTGCCGGTCTCCAGTTGGATCAGGTCCAGGATCTCCGGCTGGCGGCGCAGCAGCAGATCGTGGAAGCGCAGGAGGACGGCGGCGCGCCGGCGGACCGGGGTCGCGGCCCAGGCCCGCTGGGCGGCACGGGCGTTCTCATACGCGGTGGCGACGTCCTCGGGGGTGGACTCGGGCAGGGCGGAGGCGAGGACGTCCCCCGTAAACGGGGTGTGGCTGACGGTGGTGCCGCTGCCGGCGACGCCCCGGGTGAGCCGGGTGATCAGCTCGGGAGTGACGACGTCGGCGGCGGTGCGGGTGCCTTCGGGGGCGACCGGGTTTCCGGTGCCGCCCTGCGTTATGTGCGAGTCCGTCATGGGGGCGAGAGTAGGCCCGCCCGGCGGCTTTGGGTACCCGGCGGTAACAACTTTCGTCCGGCGGCCCCCGGCGGACCCGCCCAACTCCCTCAGAGCTTGTCGATCTTCAGATTCCGCACGATCCGCTCGTACAGCTTCTCGCCCTCCTCATGGGCGTCGCCGTCGGCGGGTATGGATACCGTCAGATCCCACGCGACCTTGGCCTTGTTGACGTAGAGATGATCGCGCTTCTGGTACCGGATGGGGTTCTTGTTGCTGCTGGTGCCATACGGCAGATAGGAGGTGGTGACGTCCCGCGCCTCCTTCCCCTGCTGCTCGGTCTTGGCCGTCTCGCTCGTGGCGTCCTCGACCGTCGACCCGCCGCCGTCCTTGTAGAACGCGACGATCTGGTGCGCCGCCGCGTCGAGGCTCGCGGGGTCGCTCTCGCCGTCGGGTGTGGAACGCCTCAGGGACACGGTGAAGACACCGCTGGGGTCGTAGTAGGCGACCAGCGGGTTGTCCGAGTCGCTGTCGTCCTGGACCCGCCGGTACTCGCCGGGCACGGCCAGGGACGCGCCCACGACATCGCGCTCCTCCCGGACCGTCCAGCCCGCCGGCAGCCCCTCACTGGAGAACGGCTTCATGACCACCAGCACCACGGCGGCCGCCACCACCAGCGCCAGACCGCCCAATCCGAGCTGCGCCTTACGGTTCTTGTGCAGGATCGGCGGGACGAAGCGGCTGCCGGCGGACTGCCCGCCGCCCGGTGCGAATCCGGCCGTCGCGAGCATGGTGGGCACCGACTGCGGCTCCCGCGCCGCCGCCTCCAGGGCCTGCCGCACCTCGGGCGCCGCCGGGCGCATCGCCGGGTCCTTGCGCAGCAGTTGCATGATCAGCGTGGTGAGCGGCCCGGTGGCCCGCGCGGGGACCTGCGGTTCGGAGCCGAGCACGGCCTGGAGGGTCGCGGGGGCGTGGGAGCGGCGGAACGGGGACATGCCCTCGACCGCCGCGTACAGCACGACGCCGAGCGACCACAGGTCCGACTCCGGCCCCGGCCGCCGGCCCAGCACCCGCTCGGGCGCGATGAACTCGGGCGAGCCGACGAAGCCCCCCGTCTCGGTGAGCCGCTGCTCGCCCTCGATCTGCGCGATGCCGAAGTCGGTGAGCACCACCCGCTCGCTCCGGCCGAGCAGCACATTGTCCGGCTTCACATCGCGGTGCAGCACGCCCGCCTCATGGGCCGCCGCCAGCGCGCCGAGCACGGCGAGGCCGATCCGGGCCGCCTCGCGCGGATCCAGCGTGCCCTCCATCAGCCGGTCGCCCAGCGACTGGCCACGCACCAGCTCCATCACGATCCAGGGGCGGCCGTCCTCGACCACCACGTCATGGACGGTGACGACGGAGGGGTGGTCGATCCGGGCCGCGGCGCGCGCCTCGCGCTCCATCCGCTGGTAGACGGTCTGCCGCTCGCGCTCGGGGAGATCGTCGGGGACGCGCGGCTCCTTGACCGCGACATCGCGGTCCACGATCTGGTCATGGGCCCGCCAGACGGTGCCCATACCGCCGTGGCCGAGGCGGGAGACGAGCTGATAGCGACCGCCGATGAGCCGCCCGCTGCTCGAGTCCTGGGCCCCGGGGGAAGGTTGCTGTCCGGAGGGCCGTTCCACTGCGTGCGGCTCTCCGGCGGGCGGCTGGGAGCCGCTGCGCGGATCGGCGAACCGCGTCGGCTCGTACGCGCCGCGCGACGACCCCGCCGCCCCGGCCGACTGGCCCGACTGCTGGGCCTCCTCGGGCGCTTCGGGTATCTCGGGTGCCGCGGGTGCCGCGGGTGGCTCTGGCGGCGGCTGGGGCGCCGGCACCGGCGCGGCCGGTGCGTGCGGCGGCCGCAGGCTGTAGCTGGTGGGCTCGTTCGCCCGTCCCCCGTCGTTCGTCATGCGCCCATCATTACCCAGGGTGCGGTACCGTCCGCCACCGCTGCGAGGCCGCCGTGGACGCTCGTGACAAAGCCGTTGCGACCTCGTTCAGTTCGCCGCGCCGGGGCGCGCGAACGTGGCGGCGGCGGTATCGAAATGCTGCTTGCCCACCGACTTCTCACCAACCGGGGCAGACAGCCACAGGTCGTACATTTTCCCGTTTTCGTTCCAGCTCACGTCGTACGTCTGCCGTGAGCCGCCGTCGTCGGCCGAGCCGTTCCAGATGAACGCCCACAGGGCGGCGGGGCGGCTGTTGTGCTCCGTCTCGATGACCTGGCCACTGCGGTAACCCGGATAGTCCTGCGGGCCCTTGGCGTCCGCCTTACGGCTCAGCCCCAGCGGACCCTCGGCGCTCTGCTCCTGGACATGGATCCCGATCCGGAACTCCATACCGGGCGAGTTGTAGTAGACCCGGGGCGCCTTGTACTCGCGGGCGAACCCCTCGGGCACGGCGAGCGCGAAGCCGAGCGGGTCCTTGACCAGCTCATAGCCGTCGGGGATCCGGGCCTCCGGGCCCGCCGTGGAATCGGCGTCCTTCACGGGACGCTGCGGCGCCTTCTCAGGGGCGCTCGGGCTCCGCGAACCCCCCTTGTCGGCGCTCTGGCTCGTACCCCCGCCCTTCGCCGTGCCACCGTCGCCGCCCCCGTCGTCCAGCAGCGCCACGACACCCGCGGCCACACCGGCGAGCGCGACGACCGCGGCGGCCGCCGTAAGGACGGTACGGCGGCGCGCGCCACGACCGGAACGGGGCCGGGCGGCCGGGGCGGACGCCGGGACGGAGGCGGAGGCAGAGGCGGGCGCGGCTGCCGGGGCGGGGGCAGGGACGGGAACGGGCACGGGAGCGGGTACGCATGCCGATGAGCCCCGGCCGTCGGGCCCGATCGGCACGCTGGGCTGGGTCGGGGTGTACTCCAGGGGGATCTCCGGGGTGTCGCCCACCTCCTGGGCCATCCGCAGCATCCGCTCGACCTCGTCGCCGCTCAGCCGCTCCTCCGGATCCCGCCGCAACAGCCCCTCGATGACGGGCTTCAGCGGTCCGGCCGCCTCGGGCATGGGGATCTCGTCGAAGACGACCGCGTGCAACACCGCGGCCAGGGACTCGCGATGGAACGGGGATTCCCCGCGCACCAGCGTGCAGAGCAGCACCCCGAGCGACCACAGGTCCGACTCCGGCCCGGTGCGGCGCCCCGACATCCGCTCCGGCGCGGTGTATTCGGGCGAGCCCACGAACGAGCCGGTCTCGGTGATCGTGGTGGACCCGGTGACCTGCGCGATCCCGAAGTCCGTCAGCACGACCCGCCCGGTGCCCGACTCCACCAGCACATTGGCGGGCTTGATGTCCCGGTGCAGCACCCCGCGTGCGTGCGCGGCCCGCAAGGCGTCCAGCAGCGCGGCCGCGATCCGCCCCGCCTCACGCGCCCCGACGGGGCCGTGCGTGCTGAGCCGGTCGGCGAGCGAGAGCCCGTCGACCAACTCCATGACGATCCAGGCGCATTCGTCCTCCTCGATCACATCGTGGAGGACGATCACGTTCGGATGCTTGATCTGTGCGACGGTCCGGGCCTCGCGCAGGGTGCGCTCGCCGCGCAACTGCGAGTCGAAGGCCGTGAGCCCCTCGTCCACATGGAGTTCCTTGACCGCGACGTCACGGCCCAGAAGCTCGTCGACGGCCCGCCAGACCGTGCCCATTCCGCCGCGTCCGAGCCGCGTGGCCAACCGGTAGCGGTTGGCGATCAGGCGGCCTTCTCCCCCGGTACCCATGGGCTCATCTTGCCTCACCCCGCCGAAGCCCTCGAACACCGGACCGCGGAGCCGCCCTTACGGGCGATTGAGCATGGGCGCGGCATAGGGAAACGTAGGTCCTGCCGATGTTAAAGGGGCGGACCGCGGCCGCCCCCATCGGGTAACTTCGCCCCCCGGCCCCCTGGGTCTTCCGGCCGGGGGTGCCTCCCAGCGTTAGCTGGGGGCGAGCCGAAGGGGCGCGCCGCTGTCGAAAGGGAGACGCGCACAGGGAGCGAGGGCTGCAATCGATTTGCGGCTCCGCCGCGTGAGCGACCGAGCACGGTCGACCGTCGACAGGGGGTACCTCCCAGCGGTAGCTGGGGGAGGCTTTTGCGCCCCGGAGGCGAACCGAGCCCCCCAAAAAAGGGGGCCGCCCCGCGGCGGGGGTCCACGGGGCGGCCAGTCAGGGGAGGCGCAACAGACGGAGCGCCGGGTGGGGCTTGGTCAGTTCGTGACCTTCCAGGTGCGGGAGTCGGTCAGCAGCTTGCGCAGTGCCGGGTCCTTCACCGCACTCGTGCCGTCCGTCGCCTTCGCGGTGACGGTGTGGGTCGCTCCGTCGCCCGGGACGCCCAGCGTGGCCGGGGTGACGCTCGTCTTACCGTTCGCGGCGCTGACCTCAACCCCGTCCACGTACCACTTCAGCGACGCGCTCTTGGGGACGCTCACCTTGATGCCCGCCGACCGCTTGAGGTCCGTGGTGGTGGCCGTACGGCTGCTGAGCACGCTGGCGTGGCTGTTGAAGCCCGCGATCATCGCCTCGCGGCCGGGGAGGCTGAACTCCCGCCCCAGGGTGCGCATGATCGAGTTGTCGGTGGGCCGGTTGATGCCCTTGGGGTAGTAGCGGCCGCCCTCGTAGGCGCCGACCGTGCCACCGTCGGGGGAGGTCTGGCCGATCCAGCGGTACCACTTCTTCTGCTGGGCGGTCATCTGGTCCGCGGTCAGCTTCGTGGCGTTGCCCTCGTCGGGCTCGGCGCCGGTGTAGGTGCCGTACTCCGGGTAGAAGTACTCGTCGGCCAGCTTGCCGAGCGAGTGGCCGGTCTCATGGACCGCGATCTGGTCGGAGTCGGCGTGGTCGGAGGAGGCGGTGGCGATGCCGTCGTAGCCGACCTGCGAGGTGAGGGTGTAGCCCGCGCCGCCGTACTTGGTGGAGTTGCCCAGGACGACCACGAGGTCGGCCTCCGGCGCCTTGGCCGCGTACGACTCGACCTTGGCGGTGTCGACGCACAGCAGCCGTTCGATGTCGTCGCACCAGAAGTACGAGCCGAGGGCGGTGTCCTTGACGACGTCCTTGGACGGGTCGCCGGAGACGCCGGACTGGTTGGAGACGGCGTCCACGGTCCAGACGTTGAAGAGGTCCTTGTACGAGGCGTACGGCTCCACGGCGGACATCTGGTCCCACTTGGAGCGCGCGTCGGCCTGGAAGTCGGCCTGCTGGCCCGCGGTGTAGCCGTCGCCGATGAAGACGACGTCCAGCTTGTCGGCCGTGGTGCCGTTGTCGATGACCGAGGCGACCTTGCCGTCGGCGGCGGTCTCCTTGGCGGACAGCGAGCGGGCGGCGCGGTTCAGCCGCTCGGGGGTGGCCGCCGGGATTTCGGTGTGGCGGGGGTGGCTGCCCGGGCCGGTGAAGTACTCCACGTCCAGGGTGCGCTGCGACGAGGCCGCGTCAGCCGGTGCGGACGAGTCGGCCGCTCCCCGCGAGGCGGCCGCTCCCTCCGAGGCGGTGGCCGGCGCGGACATGGCTGCGGCCGCCGCCAGGGCGATGCCTCCGGCGACGGCCGCGGTGCGCAGGGAGATGCGGCTGCGTATGCGGCTCCGTATGCGTCTGCGCACGGTGACTCCCGAAGTCTTCGCGATAAGCGGCCAGTTAAGCAGGATTAATTCGCCGCTCAACCTAAGGGGTCCGGGAGTCGTGGGCAATGGTAATTAGGGAAGTGGCTAGGAAACCGGGCACCGCACAACCATGTGGGGCCATCACCACTCGTCATCCCCTCTCGTCACGCGCCAGGCGCAGCAGCCGGTCCAGCACCCGGCGGCCTCCGGCCCGGATCCCGTCGTGCTCGAACTCGTCCGTCACCCAGGTGCGCACGCCCCGGATCGCCCGGGCGGTGGCCAGGGAGTGCGCCGTGTCCACGTAGAGGTCGTCGTGGTAGATCACGGCGGCCACCGGCACGGTGTTACGGGCCAGCCGCTCGGTGTCGTACAGCGGGCCCCAGCCGGTGCGCTCGGCGAGCAGCTCGGCGGTGCGGCGCAGCGGACGCAGCGCGGCGTGGGTGTCCAGCATCCAGGGGTGCACCGTCTCGCCCGTAAGGAGCACCGGACGGTCCTCCGTGACCGCCTTACCGGCGTCGAAGGCGGGGAATTCGGCGCGGACCCGCTCCGCGGACCAGTTCGTGGCCCGGCCGTCCTGGGCGTAGGTGGACTCCAGCAGGAGGCTGTACAGCGGGGTGGCGGCGCGGGAGAGCACCGCCGCCACCTGCTCCCGGAAGGCGTCGCCCAGCCGCGGCCCGTCGGCGGTGGGGACGAACGCGTCCTCCAGGAGGTAGTGCAGCCGGTGCGATCCGTCGCCGGTGCCCAGCAGGAAGCCGAGCTGCTGGAGGGCGGGAACGGTGAGCCGGGTCCCGTCCGTCAGGACCTCCTCGTGGTCGGTCAGATGCCGCACGAGGTCACGGACGATGGCGGCGTCACGCGGATAGCGGGCGTAGTGGGCGAGGATCTTGCGTTCCATCCGCGGGTAGGCGGCCCGGTAGACGGCGTCCACGTCGGTGTCGGGGTCGATCGCGGGCAGTCCGCCGGCTATCAGGACCGCGTCGAGCCCCTCGGGCGCATGGGACAGATAGGTCAGGGCGCAGAAGCCGCCGAAGCTCTGGCCGAGGACGGTCCACGGGCGGTCCCCGATGAGCCGGCGCCGGATCAGCTCGCAGTCGCGGACGATCGCGTCGGCGCGGAAATGGGAGAGGTACTCGGCCTGTTCCGCGGGGCCGCCGCGCAGCGGCAGGGTCTGGCGGTTGGCCGGGGTGGAGCGGCCGGTTCCGCGCTGGTCGAGGAGGAGCACGCGGTATTCGTCGAGCGCGCGGTCCAGCCAGCCGTAACGGCCCACCGGACGGTCCGCGCCGCAGCCGGGCCCGCCCTGGAGGTAGACCAGCCAGGGGAGCCGGTCACGCTCGGCACCAGTTTTCTCCGCGGCGACGACCTCTCGCGCGTAAAGCCGGATCAGCTCGCCCTCGGGAGCCTTATGGTCGAGCGGTACGTCGAAGTGATAGTCGGCGAGGAGCAGTTCCGGCTGACGGACGGTCGTCACGGCGCCCGGCCCGGCCGGTACCGCTGTGCTTGCCTGCTGCATCCTTCAATCCTCACGTTAAATGAACTTAGCCCGGTGCTTAAGCTACCGCCGGGGAGAAGAGGGCACGGTGGCCGACAGAAGCGCCGGTGACGGACGGACGGCGGGAACGGTGACGGGGGCGGCCGCGGGGGCGGAGTCGACCACCGAGATAGGGCGCCGGGTTCTCAGACTCCGTACGGCACGCGGCTTCACCCAGCGGCAGCTGGCCGAACCCGCCTACACCGCCGCCTATGTCTCCACCCTCGAGGCCGGGAAGGTGCGCCCCTCCGAGGCCGCGCTGCGCCATCTCGCGGACCGCCTCGGCATCAGCTACGAGGAGCTGACCACCGGCCGCTCACCCCGTGACGCCACGCGGCTGCGCGCCGCCGTCACCGACGCCCGCCGGGCCCTGGCGACCGGCGCCGCCGAGGACGCCGCCGAGCTCTTCGAGCAGGTGCGCGACGAGGCGGAGCGGCTCGGGTTCGCCGAGGAGCGGGGAGCGGCCCTGCTGGGGCTCGGCGACTGCGCGCTGGAGACCGGTGACCTCACCGTCGCCCGCGACCACTTCGAGGCCGTGGAGCGGCTGCTCGCCGGTGAGCCGCTGCCCCGCCGGATCCCCGCGATCCGCGGCCGGGCCGTGGCCCATCTTCTCGCGGGCGAACTGCGCTACTCCTGCTATCTGCTGGAGAGCGCCATCGACGAGCTCAACGCCTCCGGGCTGCACGATCCGTACGCACTGCTGCTGCTCTATACGGCGGCCATCGCGCCCTATATGGACATGGGGGCGCACGCCCGTGCCGTACGCGCCGCCGAGCTGGCGCTCGCGCTGGCCCCGAGCGTGGACGACCCGGGGCTCATCGCCCGGATGCACCGCGGGGTGGCCCGCACCCTGATCGCCGAGGGGCGCACCGCCGAGGCCGACGCCTCCCTGGCCAAGGCGCAGGAGCTGTACGAGCAACTGCGCATCCACACCGACCTGGCGCACTGCCACTGGATGCGCGGCTATGTGCACGCCCAGGACGGCAATCTGGAGCGCGCCGAGCGCGAACTGCGCACCGCCCGGGACATGCTGGCCTCCAAGCGGGCCGCCCTGTTCACCGTGCAGGTCGAGGTTGAGCTGGCGGACGTGCTGCGCCGACGCGGCCGTACGGCCGACGCGGAAGCCCTATTGCTGCCACTGCTGGCCCGCACCCCCGCCGAGGGGGCCGCGGACGCGCCCGGAGAGCCGGAGGCCGCGGCGGACGAGGTCGGGCTGACCGCGGACCGCGGCGCGGTCCACGCGGGCGGCGCACACCGGCTGCTGGGCCTGATCGCGGACGAACGGGGCGACGCCGAGGCCGCGGAGGAGCACTACTGCGCGGCGCTGTCCCTGCTCGAACGCACCGGAGCGGCCGGTGACCTGGCCGACCTGTGCCGGCTGCTGGGCGACCTGCTGCGCCGGGAGGGCCGCCTGGAGGCCGCGATGGACG
The DNA here is from genome assembly GCF_000147815.2 of Streptomyces violaceusniger Tu 4113. NCBI lineage: Bacteria > Bacillati > Actinomycetota > Actinomycetes > Kitasatosporales > Streptomycetaceae > Streptomyces > Streptomyces violaceusniger. Next base: position 10,020,889 of record NC_015957.1, read on the forward strand.
CCTACCGCACCGGGCTCGGCCACCGCGCCGCGCCCGGCACCACCACCCTGGGCCCGGCCCCCGCCGAGCCCCCCATGTGAGGCGTCCATCGGCCCCTCCCCGCCCCCACCGACCGCCCGACCCGGCCCCTCCCCGTACCTTCTCGGGGGGCCGGGCGGCGCCTGGGCCACCGGTCGGACGACCGGCGCCCGGGTCGCCGGTGGGGCGCCTGGTCGGGGCGCACCACATGACGGGCGGTCGGAGAGACGACTCAGGCCGCCGCGTGTGGGGGTCGCGGCGGCCTGACCGCGGCAACACTCCGCCTGCCGTTCCGCCGACCGCGCATCGGGAGGCACTCCGGCGCGTTCGCGGGGCTGGGGTTTCGGGACGACCCCACGGGGTGATGCGGCTTGAGATCCACTCTGCCTCGTCGGAGCCGCCGGGGAAATCCACCATTGGGCGTCCGTCACCCCCGCCGGTCGGCGGGGGTGTTCCCGCCCACTGACGGAGCCAACCACTCCATATTCGCTCTCCGATGAGGCAGGCTGTCCGGGCAATGGGCATGACAGCTGAGGAGAGGGAGCGGCCGGTGATTCGTGTTGCTGTTGTGGACGACGAAGCGCTCGTACGATCCGGTCTGCGACTGATCCTGGGCACGGCCCCGGACATCGACGTGGTGGCGGAATGTTCCGGAGCCTCCGCGGTGGCCACGGTGCTGGGCAGCAAGGCCGATGTGGTTCTCCTCGACATCCGGATGCCGGACGCCGACGGGCTCACCGTACTGAGACAGTTGCGGGCCGCGCCCCGCTCCCCCGCCGTGGCCATGCTGACCACCTTCGACGTCCAGGAGTACCTCGCGGCCGCGCTGCGCGCCGGAGCCGCGGGCTTCCTCCTCAAGGACACCGATCCGGAACAGCTCGTACGGGCCGTGCGCACCCTCGCCGAGGGCGGCAGCGTCCTCGACCCGGCCGTCACCCGCGCCGTGATCGGCGGCTATCTCGCCGCCGAGGCGGAGGCCACGGCCGCCGAGGCCGTCGAGGCGCTCACCCCGCGCGAACGCGAGGTGCTGGCGCTGCTGGGCGAGGGGCTGGCCAACCCCCAGATCGCCGAGCGGATGGGGCTGGCGCCCAGCACCGTCAAGGACCATGTGCGGGCGGTGCTCGGCAAGCTGGGCGGGCTCAACCGCGTCCAGGCCGCGATCGTCGCCGACCGCGCCGGGCTCGTCACGAGCCGGCCGCCGATAGGCGGCGCCCGATGACCGTCTCCCCGCTGCCGCCCCACAGTTCGTCCCCGGGCACGCCGGGCACGCCGGGCGCGCCGGGCGCCTCCCCGGCGTCGTCGCCCGCGCCTGCCTCCGCCGTCGCCTCGCCGCCGTCCGTCTCCGCCGGCCGGTGGCGACCGCCGCGCCGGGTCATGCGCTGGGGGTCGCTGATCGTCCCCGTCCTCCTCGCGGTGGCCGACGCGCTGCTCGTCAACGGCGTCACCTTCGGGCTGGAACTCAACGTCTCGCTGGCGGCGGCGGGCGCGCTGCTGGTGCGCCGACGGCTGCCCGCACTGGTCTTCCTGATCACGCTGCCGGGAATCCTCATCGGCTACGTCTGGTTCGCGCCGATGATCGCCCTCTACACGGTGGCCCTGCTCCGTCCCAACCGCCGGCTGCTGGGGATCTCCGCGCTGCTGCTGGCCGCCGCGCACTTCATCCCCTGGCCGGTCTCCGACTTCGAGCCGACCGCGTACCGGGAGAACACCCTCACGCTCATCGACGCGTGCGTGACCTCGGTGGGGCCCATCGCGCTGGGCCTTCTGGTGCGTACGCGCGGTGAACTCGCCGCCCGGATCGAGGATCTGACCCGCAGCCGCCGCCATGCGGACGAGCTGATCGCCGAGCAGGTGCTGTCCACCGAACGCGCCCGGCTCGCCCGCGAGATGCACGACGTGGTCGCCCATCAGGTCAGCCTCATCAGCCTGCAGGCCGGGGCGGTGCAGATCAGCGCCGAGGACGCGAAGGCGCGGGAGGGCGCGCGGACGATCCGCGAGCTGTCCGTACGCACCCTGGACGAACTCCGCCATATGGTCGGCATTTTGCGCGCGGCGGGCGGCGACCACGAGGAGCTGACCCCTCAGCCCCGGCTGGCGGATCTGCCCCGGCTGATCGAACTCAGCGCGCTGAACGTCAGCTTCGAGACGGACGACGCGACGGGGCGCCCGGGCCATCCGGAGGCGGTGGAACGGGCCGCCTTCCGCACCGTCCAGGAGGCGCTGACCAACGTCCGCAAGCACGCGCCGGGAGCGCGGGTGACGGTACGGGTGAACGACGCGGAGGCGGCTAAGGACGCGGCTCAACAGGCCAAAGGCGCGGCTCAAGAGGCCAAAGGCGCGGCTCAAGAGGCGGCTCGGAAAGCGGAGGAGACACGGGGCCTGCGGGTCGAGGTGCGCAACGGCCCGCCCGACGCCTCCGCCGTGGCCCCGGGACTGCCGGGCGGCGGTCACGGTCTGGTCGGGCTGCGGGAGCGCGCACAACTCCTGGGCGGCACGCTGGAGGCAGGGCCCACGGAGGAGGGCGGCTTCGTCGTACGGGCCGACTTCCCCAAGACCCCGCGCGTCACGGGAACGGCATGAGCGGGCCACGAACAACCCTCGGACGGGGAGGCGGACGAGCACCCCTGGGCGGGCGAACGCCCCTAGGCGGACAGCGGGTCGGCCGCCTCCTCGTCGTCCCCGTCCAGCTCCGTGGCCGCCCCCAGGTCGGGGTAGACGTCGAACAGCCGCCGCACCCCCAGAGCCGCCAGCACTCGATGCACATGCGAACCGTGCGCGGCGTCCTGCGGCGGCAGGATCAGCCGCAGCCGCCCCGAGCACGACCGCATCAGCCGACGCGCCGCAATCAGTACGCCGACCCCGCTGGAGTCGCAGAAGCGGACCTCCGAGAGGTCCAGAACCAGCCAGTGGCGGCCCTCGGCGACCGCGTCGTGGATGTGCTGCCGGACTGCGGGCGAGGTCACCAGGTCCATCTCTCCCGAGACCTGGAGAACGACCCACTCCCCCCGCCGGTCCTCCATCACCTTCAACGTCACGCGCCCGAAGCCCTTCGCTCGCCCCTAACCGGAATTTGCTGTTCACGGGCGGCTGCCCGCCCGTCGGCGCATGAAACTCCCCCAGGCATACGCCTTGAGGGACGACCCTATGCCGCGCCGAAGCGTTTCGTCTCCCCGATGCTGCGCAAAGCGACCGCGCCAATACCATGTGCGGCCCGTTTCTCGCGCACTTTGCCTGATGGACGCGTGTTGTGTGAGCAACCGGCATTACATTCGATATGAACGTGGGCATAGTGCCTGGAGGGCCGGCCGGACGACTCGGGAATGGGGGCCGCATGGCAAATGACGCACCGCCCCGCTGGGACCGCAGGATGCAACAGCGTCTGGCACGCGGCGAAGCGGCCGCACTCGCCGAGCTCTATGACCGATTCGCGTCACTTGTCCACAATCTGGCGCATCGGGTCCTGGAGGACGAGACGGCCGCCGACCGCGTCACCCGGGAAGTCTTCGGCTACGTCTGGGAGAACCCGGACGCGTACGACCCCCAGCAGGGCTCGCTGCGCGCCTGGATCGCCATGCTCACCCAGCGCCAGGCGGTGCACCGGCTGCGCGAGTCGCAGACCGCCCCGGCCGATGCCGACGGGGGCACGCTCACGGCCGAGGCCCTGGAGGAGCGGATCCGCGAGGTGTCCGTGGCCGCCCGCGCCGATTACATCGTCACCTCGATGCCCGCCCCGCTGCGCGCCGCCCTGGAGCTGGCCTACTTCGACCGCCGCGACTACCGCGAGGCCGCGGCCGCCCTCGGGGTGACCGAGGACGAGGCCAGGCGCCGCCTGCGGCTCGGCCTCCAGCTCCTCTCCACGGCCCATGTCCAACCGCCCCGCGCGGTCTCGCCTCCCGGCTACGGGCGGGCGCTGTGACCGGGCGCGGCGGGCCGGACCCGTACGACGACGCCTACGGCGAGAGCTCCGGACCCGGGGACGGGGACGAGAGAGACGGGCCCGGACGGGGCAGCGACCCGGGTCTGCCGTCCCACCCCGCCGGGCCACCCCGCATACCGCCGCCGCGGTCGGCCGCCGAGGACAGCGGCCACTGGCCGGGCGCACTGGACGGCGGAATCCCCGCCCCGCGCCCGCCCACCGCGGACGAGAGACCGTCGGGACGGGCACCGGAGCCCGCCCCGAAACCGGCCCCGCAACCCGCAGCGGACCCTGAGCCGGAGCCCGCTCCCGGCCGCGAACCGGAGTCCAACCTGGGCTCCGACCCGGAACATACCCCCGGCCCCAACACGGAACCGACCCCGGGCCCCGACCCGGAACCGGTCGTAAGTCGCGACCCGGAACCGGACCCAGAGCCGGAGCCGCCCGCCGCCGCGCCCCTGCCCGCGCCCGCACCACCCACACCGCCCCTGCCCGCGCCCCTGCCCGCGCCCGCGCCGCCGGCCGCGCCGCCGGCGGCGCCCACGCCCTCGGCGGCTCATCCGCTCTCGCACGATCTGCTGCGATCGCTGCTCGGCGCCTGGGCGCTGACCGCGTGCTCGCCGGACGAGACCGCCGCCGTCGAGGCGCATCTCAACCACTGCCCCTCCTGCGCCGAGGAGGCGCTGCGGCTGCGCGACGCCGTCGAGCTGCTGCACACCGAGCACAGCCTGGACCTCGATCCGATGCTCCGCTCCCGGGTGCTCGCGGGCTGTCTGGGCCGCCGTCCGGCCCGGATACCCATGCCCGGCTGGGCCGGTGCGTACGACGCCGAGGCCGCCCGGCTGGACGCGCTGCTGCGCGACATGGGCGAGGCCGAGTGGCGTGCGCCGGTGCGGCTGAAGTGGTTCGACGGGCGGCGGCTCACCGGCCGGGACACCACCGTCGCCGGGGTGATCGGCCATCTGATGGTCGTGGACGGCATCATCGCCGCCTCCCTCGGTCTCCCCGACCCGCTCGGCGCCGACGCCCCCCGCTCGCCCCAGACTCGTACGGAGGCGTACTGGCACCACGAGCCCGGCGCCTCGTACGGGGCCGGTCCGCCCGGGGCGGTACGGGAGTTGTGGCGCGAGCAGGGCCATGCCCTGGTCCGTACGGTCTCCTTCGCCGGGCGCGGAGTCGCCGAACTCGACGTGCCGTACGGGGACTTCGCGCTGCCGATCCGCGACGCGTTCCTCGACCGCGCCCTCGAATGCTGGGTGCACGCCGGGGACATCGCCGAGGCCATCGACTACCCCTATGAGCCACCGGCCTCCGCCCACCTCAGAGCCATGATCGACCTGTGTGCCCGGCTGCTTCCGGGGACGCTGGCCGAGCGGCGCCGCGCCGGGCTCGCGGCCCCGCCCCGTCGGCTGGTCGAGGCGGGCACCCCGGGCCGTACGCTCCATCTGCAGGTCGAGGGCACGGGCGGCGGCGACTGGTACATCGCGCTGGACTCCCCGGCGGCGGTGGCCTCACCGGAGGAGGCGGTGGCGACGATCGCCCTGGACCAGGAGGCGTTCTACTTGCTGGCGTCCGGGCATGTGCCGCCACAGGAGGCGGCCGCGGGGCTGTCCGGGGACACCGAGGCGATCCGGGACGTCCTCTTCGCCGCCGCGTCCCTCTCGCGCCTCTGAGTCGCCCGGCTCCTGAGTCGTCCGACCGACGAATCAGCCGAAGACGACCGTACGGTGGCCGTTGAGCAGCACCCGGCGCTCGCTGTGCCACTTCACGGCGCGGGCCAGCGCCTGGCACTCCACATCGCGGCCGACCGCCACCAGTTGGTCCGGGGTCAGCTCATGGCCGACGCGCTCGACCTCCTGCTCGATGATCGGGCCCTCGTCCAGATCGGCGGTCACATAGTGGGCCGTCGCCCCGATCAGCTTGACCCCGCGCGCATGCGCCTGGTGGTACGGCTTGGCGCCCTTGAAGCTCGGGAGGAAGCTGTGGTGGATGTTGATGATCCGTCCCGACAGCGCCTTGCACAGGTCGTCGGAGAGCACCTGCATATAGCGGGCCAGCACCACCAGCTCGACATGCTCCGTGCGCACCAGGTCCAGCAGCCAGGCCTCGGCCTCCTGCTTGGTGTCCTTCGTCACGGGCAGGTGGTGGAACGGAATCCCGTAGGAGCCGACCAGCTCCTCGAAGTCCGTGTGGTTGGAGACCACGGCGGCGATCTCGACCGGCAGCGCGCCGATCCGGGACCGGAAGAGAAGATCGTTCAGGCAGTGCCCGAACTTGCTGACCATGAGCAGAATGCGCATCTTGCGATCGGCGGGATGGATCTCCCAGTCCATCTGGAAGGACTCGCCGACCGCCGCGAAGCTGGCCCGCAGATCCTCCACCTTCACCGGTGAGACGGCGCGGAAGGCCACCCGCATGAAGAAGAGCCCGGTGTCGCGGTCCCCGAACTGCTGGCTGTCCTCGATATTGCAGCCGGTCATGAACAGATAGCTCGACACGGCGTGCACAATGCCCTGCTTGTCAGGGCATGACAGGGTGAGGATGTACTGGTCGGGGACGGAATGCGGCTCGCTCATGACTCCATAGCGTCCCACACCCGCGACGTGGTTCAGACCGCTTGCGTCATGATCGCCAGTACTTCGAGGGTGCGTGGCGGCACATCCGGGTCCTCGCCGTCGTTGGTGGCCAGCCGCACATGGGCCTCGCGGGCCGCCCGCACGGCTTCCGGCCAGCCATGGTGTTCGAGGTAGGCCGGGACGAGGGCGTCCGCGCCCACCTGGTGCATGATCCTCAGCACCCGCAGCACGGCGACATCGACCAGCGCCGCCTCCTGCGAGTCACGGAAGATCGTGCCGACGTACTTTTCGGCGGACCAGTTGTCGAGCCAGGTGTCCTCGACGAGCCGGTAGACGGCGTCCGTCACATCCCCGTACCCGGCCTGGCCGGCCAGCCAGCACTCCTGCTGAAAGACGGGATCCGAGAGCATATGCAGCGCCGAGCGCACGTTGATGCGCCAGCGCCACCAGGGCATGTCGTTGACAGGAGGCATGCCTCCCATGGTGGTCGAGCGACGGGCGCGACGGGAAGACTTCTCCGAACCTTGCACAATCACCGATCGTACGTTCTTCACACAGAGCGACGGATCGGCCCCCGGAGTTCACCTCTATGACACCGTTCCTTGTCTTGTCATAGCTGCGCCGTTCCTCGCGACGGGACAGGCTCGCTTGCCATGACCGGTCGGCGACGCCCTTCCTCCCGCCTCTTCCGAGCCGCCGTCGCGGCACTGTGCACGGCGGTCGGCGCGTCACTGCTGACCGGCTGCGGCGGAGTGCTGTCGAGCAAGAACGACGGCGACCCCATCACCGTCATGACATGGGCCCCCGAGGGCACCAAAGCGACCAATATGCCAGGAATGCCCGCGATGGCGAAGGCATTTGCCCGCTGGGTCAACGACACCGGCGGCATCCACGGCCGCAAGCTCAAGGTCGTCACCTGCAACGAGCGCAACGACGCCGTCCAGGCCGCCCGCTGCGCCCAGCAGGCCAAGGACGAGAAGGCCGTCGCGGTCGTCGGCTCGTACAGCCAGTACGGCCGGGCCTTCATCTCCCCGCTGGAGGTCGCCGGCATCCCCTACATAGGCGGCTACGGGGTGACGCAGGAGGAGTTCGACAGCCCGTACTCCTATCCGGTCAACGGCGGCCAGGCCGCCCTGCTGGTGGGCAACGGCCGCCAGCTCGCCTCCCGCTGCGAGCGCACCGCGCTCGTGCGCCCCGACACCATCGCGGGCGACGACCTCCCCCAGCTCCTCAACACCGGCCTCAGGGCGGGTCAGCGCGACACCGCCCATGACGTCCGCGCCCCCGAGGGCGCGGGCGACTACAGCGACCAGGCCACCACCGCTCTGGAGCGCGTCGGCGCCGACACCTCCCTCGGCAGTGCCGCCCAGGGCGCCTCCCTGGACAGCTCCTGCGTCACCGCGGCGCTCGGCAACCGCACCGGCACCTTCTTCGACTCCTTCCGCCGGGTGCAGGAGAACCATCCGAGGGTGCGGCTCGCCTCCATCCTCGGCGGCGTCCGGCAGTCCCTCATAGACTCCACCGGCGGCAGCTCCAGCCCCCTGGAGGGCACCTACGCCACCGGCTGGTACCCGGCCGGGGACGATGCGCGCTGGAACCCCATGAAGAAGGTCATCAACAAGTACGCCTTCGACGACAACCGCATCGACCCGGACGACCCCGGTACGCAGACCACCTGGATCGGCTACACGGTGCTGCGCTCGGTCCTGATGTCCCTGCACGCCGACGACATCAGCGCCCGCACCGTGCGCAACGAGCTGGACGACGGCCACGCGGTCAACACCGGCGGGCTGACGCCGACGCTGCGCTGGGGCTACGACGACACGCTGCACGTGCCCAACTACTCGCGGATCGTCAACGCGGACGTCACCTACCAGATGGTGCGCGACGGCCGACTGGTGGCGGTGCGCAAGGGATTCGTCAACGTGTCCAAGATCCTGGAGCAGTACCACCCGGCGGACTGAGCCGCCGGCACCCGCGGGCCGGGCCGCTGACACCCTGCGGAACGGGCCGGGGACGGCGGCGCCGCCCCCGGCCGTCCGGTCACAGTTCGGTGGCCTGGTGCGAGGTGAGGCCGTACTGGGAGGCGATCGGGTTCCACAGCCCCGAGGCCGTCTTCTTGGCCTGCGTCGCCTCGCCGCTCGCCCGCTCGGCCGTCCCGACCCGGGGCGTACGGCGGGCCTTGCCCTTGGGGCAGCCCTTCTTGCCGCCGACCTGATCGGCCCAGGCCGCGTACTCGTTGTCGGCCCTGGCCGAGGACTTCCACGCCTTGGTGAGAGCCGCGGTCAGCCGCGCGTTGTCGGGCAGCTTGTCCACCGACAGCTTGCCCAGCCGGGTCACCAGACCATTGCGCTGGCCCGCGGCCGTCCGCAGATCCGATGCCGCCGTGGGCAGGTCCTTGCAGGACTTGATGTTGTCCACGGCCTTGATCACCGATGCGCGGCTGTTGTTGCTGTCGGCGAGCAGCGCGTCCAGCGCCTTCGCCTGCGGCTCGGCGGGATCGGCGGATTTGGACGGCTCCTCTTCCCCGGCGCTCGGCGAGGAGCTGCTCAGCGTCGAGTTGTCCTTCTTGTCGCCGTCGCCGCCCATGCTGAGCGCGGCTCCGGCGGCGAGCCCGGCGATACCGCAGCCCGCCACCACGATGCCGATGAGCATGCCCCGCGACATCCGGCGCCGCCCACGGCCACCACCGCCGCCACCGCCACCGGACGGCGACGGCTGCGGAACGTCCTGGGCGAACTGCGGAAGCTGCTGGGTCTCATGGGCGCCCTCGGCACGGAACAGACCGTCGAACTCCGAGGGCGGCGGCCGGTCCCCGGGACGGCCGGGACGGATCGCGTACGGGGCGCTGCCGGGCCGCTCCGGGATGTTCGCCGCGGACGCGGGTACGGGTGCGTCCGGCGCGGGTGCGGGCGGCGTGGGCGGGAGCACCGCGGTCTCTTCCGCGGCGGCCGGCTGGCGGTGGGCGCCCCGGTGGCCGGGGCGGACGGCGCGCAGCTGGGTGGTGGACTCGGCGGGTGACTCGGGCCGGTTCTCGGGCGGCAGCGGCGCGCTCTTGACCGTGGCGAGCGTGGTGGTGGGGGTGTCCAGAGGCGGCGGGGCCTCACCCGGGACCGGGGGTATGAACTGGGTCGCGTCGGCGTCCCCGGCGGGCTGCGGCGGCAGTACCTGGGTCTCGTCGGCGGCCTGGTACGGCGGCTGAGCCGGTCTCTGGGGGGCCGACCAACCCTGCTGCTGGCCGTAAGGCTGTCCCTCGGGGGACCCGTAAGGCTGTCCCTCGGGCGACCCGTAAGGCTGCGCTCCAGGCGAACCGTAGGACCCGTCGGGCGCCCCGTAGGCCTGTTGTCCCCCAGGCGGCCCGTAGGACTGCCCCCCAGGCGACCCTCCGTAGGTCTGCCCCTCGGGCGGCCCTCCGTAGGACTGCCCCCCAGGCGACCCTCCGTAGGTCTGCCCCTCGGGCGACCCGTAAGGCTGCCCCTCGGGGGGCGGCGGCGCGCCGAACTCCCCCTGCGGCGGCAGTTCCGGAGCGCTCTGCGGGCCCCAAGGCTGCCCCCATGCCTGTCCCCCGGCCGGGGCCGCCTGGTGGCCGTCCGAGGGCTTGTAGTCCCCCTGGGCGGGCAGCACAACCCCCTCGCGCACAGGCTGCGCGGGCGGGACCGCGGGAAGCCGCGGCTCATTCCCCTGACCGCTCTGTGTCACCGGGACTCCTTGGTATACGGAACTACGGAATCGTCGGCTCACGCTACCGGTTCCCCAGACGGCGCGATGCCCATGAGCCCAGGGGGACGGCGAGAGACTGGTCACCGCGACAGGGGGCACACCACCGCGATCAGGGGTTATGTAAACCCCACCCGTACCTCCGGTAATCACAAGGCAACGCACACCCCAACGCGCGCACCCAACGCACGCACCTCATCACACCCACCAACCCCACACGCACCAGCAGCCACAACGCGACGCACACCCCGCACACCCCATGACTCCCGCACCCCACAAGGCCCCACAACACCCCCGCGCCCAGCGGAAATCTCAGGCGACAGCCTCAGGTGACCACCTCGGGCTCAGGCGACCTGCATCTGCAGCCGCGCCCCGAACTCCCGCACCACCGGCTCGTCCCGATAGGGCTCCAACCGCTGCTGGAAGTCGTCCAGATACTCCGCCCCCCGGTTGGACCGCAGCGTGCCCAGCAGATCCACCGCCTGGGTGCCGACATGGCACGCCTGCTCCACGTCGCGCTGCTGCACATGCCCGGTGGCCAGCAGCAACAGCCCGATCGCCCGCCGCCGCACCCGCCCCTCCGGAAGCCCCTCCAGGGCCTCCTCGGCGCGCCGCCGGGCCTGTTCGGCCTGGCCCAGGTCGCGGTGACAGTGGGCCAGCTCATCGGCGAGATAGGCACGGTCGAAGTGGCGGACCCAGGTGGGGTCGTCACCCGTGACGGAGCCCGAACCGCTCCCCACCGCCCGCTCCAACGCGTCCAGCGCGCGCCCGGCCGCGGCCTGGCAGGCCCGCGCGTCCCCCATCAGGGCGTGGCCGCGTGCCTCGGCCGCCAGGAACATCGATTCGGCGCGCGGCGGCACCTGGCCACGCGCGCCCTCCTGCGCGGCCTTCGCCAACTGGGCGATCTCCCGGGGATTCCCGAGCTGGGCGGCGAGATGGCTCATGCTGGCGGCGAGCACATAGCCGCCGTAGCCCCGGTCCCCCGCGGCCTGGGCGAGCCGCAGCGCCTGGATGTAGTAGCGCTGGGCGAGACCGGACTGCCCGGTGTCGACCGCCATATAGCCCGCCAGCTCCGTCAACCGCGCGACGGCCGCGAAGAGTTCACGGCCGACCGCCTCGGTGTACGAGCCGGCCAGCAGCCCGGAGACCACACTGTTCAGATAGTGGACGACGACGGGGCGCACATGGCCGCTGCCGTAGCGGTGGTCCAGGTCGACCAGGGCGTCCGTCGTGGCGCGCACCGCCGCGACGTCCGAACGCCCCACCCGGGCGCCCGCGGTGCGCGCGACCTGGGTGTCCGCACCGGTGATCAGCCAGTCGCGGCTGGGCTCGACCAGCGCGGAGGCGGCGACCGTCGAACCACTGAGGAAGTCGCGGCGCCCCACATCGCTGCGCCACAGCTCGCAGACCTGCTCTATCGCGCCGAGGACGGTGGGCGAGAACTGCAGACCGACCCCGGAGGCAAGGTTTTTGCCGTTGGCCATGCCGATCTCGTCGATCGTGACCGTACGGCCCAGCTTGCGGCCGAGCGCCTCGGCGATGATGCCCGGCGCCCGGCCCCGGGGCTGCTGGCCACGCAGCCAACGGGCCACCGACGTCTTGTCGTACCGAAGATCGAGACCGTGCTCGGCGCCGCACATATTGACCCTGCGCGCCAACCCGGCGTTGGAGCAGCCGGCTTCCTGGATGAGCGCCTGCAGCCGTTCGTTCGGCTGCCGCGCCACAAGCGGCCTAGCGGCCATGGCGTTACCTCCTGTGACTGCTTGCGTTCTCGGCGTATCCGTCTCTGCTGCTGAGTGATGCCCCGCAGATATCGCAGGTATACGGCGAATGCGGAACTTGCCCGTATTGACCGCATCGACCGCATCGTTCGCGTACGGCGCCGATACGAGTCCGGGCACGCCCTCCCCCTGGCGCCGCGGCATGGCCGCCGGACACTCGCACGCCTGTCACGCATGGTGGTTACCCGCTTACACAGCCGCAACCCCACACGCGCCCCCGGCTGTGCACCCATGCGCCCCGCCGTGCCGTCCTCGCGCACCCCGGGCCCCCGGCGGCCCGCCCGTGTGGGGGTCCGGCCGTAACCCCTGTTGACGGCGGAAGTTGTCCTTGCGTGGAAGAGACCATGGACGTGACAGGACCATCGCGGTTCCCCGCGGGAACCTCGCAGATCCCTCAGCAGCGCGGGGAACGGCTGCGCGACGCGGCGGTGCGATATGCCGAGGAGCGGCATTGGGACGTGCTCTCCGGCGCCTGGCTGGAGACCGTGGACGGAGTGGAGCGCTGCTCCTGCGGAAGCGCCGACTGCCCGGCCCCCGGCGCCCATCCGACCGGCCGGGACTGGGTGAACCAGGCCACGGGCAGCGCGGTCGTGGTCCGCCGCATGTGGGCCAGGACGCCGCGCGCCTCCATCCTGCTGCCGACCGGTCGCACCTTCGACGCGCTCGACGTACCGGAGTCGGCGGGCTGTCTGGCGCTCGCGCGCATGGAGCGCCGCCAGGTCGAGCTGGGCCCGGTCACCTGCACCCCCGGGCGCAGGATGCTCTTCTTCGTCCTCCCGGGCGCCGCCGCCAAGGTCCCCGACCTGGTGCGGAATCTGGGCTGGCCGCCGAACGCGATCGACCTGACCCCGCGCGGCGAGGGCGACTATGTGGTCGCGCCCCCGACCCGGGTGGGCCTGCGCGGTCCGATCCAGTGGGCCCGGCGGCCCACCGCCGCCAACCGCTGGCTGCCCGACGCCCAGGAGCTGGTGAGCGCCCTCGCCTACGCCTGCGGCCGCGAGCGCCGCTGACCACCCCCGGGACCGCTGACACACCGGCCCGCTGGCACCCCGCGCCGCTGAGACACACCGCGCCGCTGACGCCCCCCGGAGCGCTCCCCAGGTCGGCCCCTATCGTGGAGCGACGGACGGGGGCGCCACGACCGGCCCCCCGTGACTCGTCCCACAGGAAAACGGGGGAAGCCGGTGCCTCAGGAGCAAACAGCAGCCAGCACAGAGCCGACCAGGGCCGCCGCCGTGCGGGTGAGCGGCCTGTGGAAGCGCTACGGAGAGCAGATCGCGGTCGCGGGGATCGATCTGGAGCTGCCCGCCGGGCAGTTCATCGGCCTCGTCGGGCCCAATGGAGCCGGTAAGACCACCACGCTTTCGATGATCACCGGCCTGCTGCGCCCCGACTCGGGGACCGTGGAGATCGGCGGGCACGACGTCTGGCGGGACCCGGTCGAGATCAAGGCGCGGATCGGGGTGCTGCCGGAGGGACTGCGGATGTTCGAGCGGCTCTCCGGCCGGGAGCTGCTCACCTACACCGGGCGGCTGCGCGGGCTGCCCGGTGCGGAGGTCGACAGGCGCGCCACCCAGCTCCTGGACGTCCTGGATCTCGCGGGCTCCCAGAACAAGCTGGTCATCGACTACTCCACCGGTATGCGGAAGAAGATCGGACTGGCCGCCGCGCTGCTCCACAACCCGGAAGTCCTCTTCCTCGACGAGCCCTTCGAGGGGGTCGACCCGGTCTCCGCCCAGACCATCCGCGGCGTCCTGGAGCGCTACACCCACTCCGGCGCCACCGTCGTCTTCTCCAGCCATGTCATGGAGCTGGTGGAGTCGCTGTGCGACTGGGTGGCGGTGATCGCGAAGGGGCGGATCCGGGCCCATGGCCCGCTGGCCGAGGTGCGGGGCGACGCACCGTCCCTGCAGAACGCCTTCCTGGAACTGGTCGGCGCGGGCCGGCGCGAGGCGGGCCAGAGCCTCGACTGGCTGGGCGGCGGCGCCCGATGACGCTCACCGACCCGCTCGACGCCAAGGGCCCGCTCGGCACCGCCGCGCCCGCGCCGCCCGCCGTCCCCACCGTCTCCCCCACCCCCGTCTTCGTCTCCCTGAAGCTGGCGCTGCTGCGCAACGGGCTGCGCCAGTCCGGCGGTCGGCGGGCCGCGTATATCACCTCGCTGGTGCTGGCCATGCTGTTCGCCGTGTTGCAGCTCCTCGGTCTGGTGCTGCTGCGCGACACGAACCACGTCGACGCGCTGGTCACGCTGCTGACGGCGGTGCTCGCGCTCGGCTGGGCGGTGATGCCGCTGTTCTTCCCCGGCGGCGACGAAACCCTCGACCCGACCCGGCTGGTGATGCTGCCGCTGCGGCCGCGCTCGCTGATCACCGCACTGCTGGTGTCCTCGCTGATCGGCATCGGCCCGCTCTTCACCCTGACCCTGGCGGCCGGTTCGGCCGTCGCCGTCGCGCACGGGGCGGCGGCCGCGGTGGCGGCGGCGGTGGCCGTGGTGCTGACGGTGCTGGTGTGCGTGGCGCTGGCCCGCGCCGTCGCCACGGCCAACACCCGCCTCCTCACCAGCCGTAAGGGCCGCGACCTGGCGGTGCTCAGCGGTCTGTTCGTCGCGATCGGCGCGCAGTTCGTGAACCTCGGGGCCCAGCAGCTCGGCGGCAAGAACGGCCTGGCCGTGCTGGAACCGGCCGCGCGGGTGCTGCGCTGGGTGCCGCCCGCGGCGGCGATCGACGCCGTCCAGGGGGTGAGCGACGGCGCCTATGGGGTCGCCGCGGCCCAGTTCGCGCTGACGGCGGGCGCGTTGGCGCTGCTGATGTGGTGGTGGACGGGCACCCTCACCCATCTGATGACCACGCCGGACGCCTCCACGCTCCAGGCGGCGGCGCCGCGCGAGCGGCGGGGCTCCGGCACGGCCGACACCCCGGACGCCTCGGGCCCGTTCGCCCGGCTGCTGCCCGCCGGCCGCACCGGCACGGTGCTGCTGCGGACCCTGCGCTATGCCGTACGGGACCCGAAGACCAAGTCGGCATGGGTCACCTCGCTGGGCGTCGGCCTGCTGGTGCCCTTCATCACGGCGGTCCAGGGCAATGGCTCGATCTACTGGGCCTGCTGGGCGTCGGGGATGCTCGGCATGCTGATGTACAACCAGTTCGGGCAGGACTCCTCCGCCTTCTGGATGGTCGCCCAGACGATCTCCTCGCGCCGTGACGCCTATCTGGAGATGCGGGGCCGTGCGCTGGCGCTCCTCCTGGTCGCGGTGCCCTATGTGGCAATGGCGGTGCTCGGCTCCGCCGCCCTCCAGAAGAACTGGCCGGCCGCCCCCGAGGCGCTCGGGATCGCCCTGGCGCTGCTCGGCTCGATGCTGGCCACCGGCGCCCTGACCTCCGTGCTGGCCCCGTACTCCATTCCGCAGGACAGCGGTCACAAGAACGTCGTCCCGGCACAGGCGGGGATCGCCTGGCTCAGCATCTTGGGCGGGATGGTCGTGGGTGCCGTGCTGTGCGCACCGGTGCTGGGCCTGACGATCTGGCTGCATGTCTCCGGGGCGCACGGCTGGCTGTGGGTGGTCTTCCCGCTGGGCGCGGTGTACGGCGCGGCCCTCGCGGAGACCGGCCTGCGCATGGCGGCACCGCGGGTCGCGGCGCGGCTGCCGGAGATCCTGACGGCGGTCAGCAAGGGGTGAGCCCCGGGCACGCAGCGCATCGGCGGGGCCGGGGACTCACCCCGGCCCCGCCGATGCGTGGTGGCGTCGCACGAACCGCCCGCACCTCAACTGCCGTAACGTTCCGGCTAGTCGAGGTACTTGCTGTACACCCAGCCTCTGGTCCCGGGCCGGATTCCGGTCGTCGTCCGCCTGAGGATCTTTCCGTAGGACCAGCTCTTCTCAAAGCCCCGGGTGCGGCAGAAGTACCGGAAGGAATCCCCCCGGTAAAGCGTCCCTATAGCGCGGTACCGCTTTCCCGGTCCGGTACGGAATCTCGCCCCACTGGTGGAGACCTTGAAATTGACATCCGGGGAATTGAACTGACACGCCGATGACCCCACCGCCGACGCCGTCGGCGCCAGGGCCACGGAACCGCCCAGCATCAGCGTCGCCGCGAGCACGACCATCGAGGCTTTACGTTGGATCTTCACGCAACCACCCCCCGTGATCGGTTAATTCACTGCATGATCGGTTAATTCACTGCGCGCCGAAGAGCGTAGCACCCGTCAATCCGGAAGCTCATGACCCGGTAAAGCCCCGACGGTCCCGCGGCGAGTCGCCGGTGCACCGGTGCATCCGACAACAAGTTGAAAGCCGAAGGGAATTGTCAGCCGAGTGCGTCCGGCGTGAGCCCCGCCGCATCCGCATGCCCCGACAGCGCCATCGTCAGCTCGAACTCGGCCAGCAGGGAGCGGATCACATGCTCCACCCCCGGCTGCCCGTCCAGCCCCAGCCCATACGCGTACGGCCGCCCCAGCAGCACCGCGCGGGCGCCGAGGGCGAGCGCCTTGAACACATCGTCACCGGTGCGCACCCCGCTGTCGAAGAGCACCGCCAGCCGGTCGCCGACCGCCGCCACCACCCCCGGCAGCGCGTCGGCCGCCCCGATGGAGCCGCCCACCTGGCGGCCTCCGTGGTTGGACACCACGACGCCGTCCATCCCCGCCTCCTCCGCACGCCGGGCGTCGTCGGGGTGCAGCACCCCCTTCAGCACGATCGGTCCGTCCCACTGCTCACGCAGAAACGCCAGGTCCTCCCAGGTCTTCCCGGGGTCGCCGAACATCTGCACAAAGTGCAGTACCGCGGCGTCCCGGTCCTCGTGGACCGGTTTGGCGAGCCCGGCCCGGAACGCCGGATCGGTGAAGTAGTTGGCGGTTCCCACACCGCGCAGGAACGGCAGATACGCCTGGTCGAGATCGCGCGGCCGCCAGGCCAGCAGCGGGGTGTCGAGGGTCACCACAAGGGCGGTGAAACCACACGTCCTCGCCCGGTCCAGAAAGCTCCTGGTGACCTCGCGGTCCTTGCCCCAGTAGAGCTGGAACCACCGCTCACCGTCCCCCATCGCCTCCGCCACCCGCTCCATCGGCGTACTGGACGCGGAGGACAGGATGAACGGCACGCCCTGCGCCGCGGCGGCCCGCGCCGCCGCGCACTCGGCGTCCGGGTGCATGATCGACAGCACGCCGATCGGCGCGAGCGCGAGCGGCGCGGGCAGCCGGGTGCCCAGCAGCTCGACCGACAGCTTCCGCCGCCGTACGTCACGGAGCATCCGCGGCACAATCCGATGCCGGTCCAGCGCCGCTCGGTTGGCCCGCTCGGTGCTGCCGTTGCCCGCGCTGCCCGCGACATAGCCCACCGGCCCGGGCCCCAGCCGGGCCTCGGCCAGCTCCTCGAGCCGGGTCAGATCGGCGGGCAGCCGGGGAACGACGCCGGTCATCCCGTTCAGATAGATCTCGTACTGAAATGCCGCCCAGTCCCTGCCGGGTTCCGGATCCGTGATGTCGCCGCCGATCATGTGCTTCCCTTCACCTGTCCATTACTGGTCAATTTCCCATTGCCGCAAGGCAGTAGAGGACTCGTAGGATCGACGAACCGTCGGTCGCGTTCAAGGGATCACACCGGAACGCGACGGAGACAGTTCCCGCATTGGAGTTCCCCGTGCCGCTGACCAAGACAACATGGCTGCGGGTCGGCGCGCCCGTTGCCGTACTGGCTCTCGCCCTGACCGCGTGCGGACCATTCGGGGAAAAGGGCGATACATCCGAGAACGCGCGGCACACATCCCGCTCGGAGGCCGCCGACGGAGATCAGGGTGGGGCGCGGACGGTGGGAATGCGGTCGGGGGGTGGGGTGTTCTGGCCGGGTCAGACCGGTACGCGTGCGTTCAAGGAGGACACCGGGGTCGAGCCCACCTATCGGATCGCGGCGCAGAAGGTCGACATCGGCACGGCGGACGAGGCGAAGGCGCTGGTGCCGGACCCGGCGGACGCCAAAGGCCTGGTGCCCGCGGTCGCCCAGGTGAAGTACACCCATCTGCGCGGGGCCACCGTGCGGGAGTATCCGCGGGTCGGGGACTACGCGGAGGTGTACGCGGACGGCCGGCGGGGGGCCAAGGTCGTGGACGATGCCGGACAGCCCAAGGGCTGCGCGGACCCGGACGGGATCAAGGACTGGAAGAACGGGCAGAGCTATCTGCTCTGCACCACCTTCCTGATTCCCGCGCGGGCCAGGTCGGTCGAGGTCATGTGGACGGAGATCGGCGGCGAGCCGTTCACCTGGGCGTTCTGAACCGGGGGGCGCGCCGTCGTCAGACGGGGAGGGCCGAGGCCAGGAAGGGCTCCACGGCGCGGCGCCAGCCGTCCGGCTGGTCGTAGTGGACCAGATGGCCCGCGTCCACCACCTCCGCATACTGCCCGTGGGGCAGGACGCGGACCATCTCCTGCGCCTCCGCACGGCCCAGCTCGCCGTCCAGCCCGCGGACGACCAGGGTGGGGCACTCGACCAGCGCGAGCTCTTCCCAATGGGCGTCCCGGACCCAGGTCTCACGGGCCTTCAGCATCTGGCGGCAGGAGAAGGCCGGACGCCAGCCGTCCGAACGCTCGGCCATGACCTCGGCGAAGAAATCGCCCCGGGCCGGATTCGGCCGCTCCAGCGCCGGATCGTCCTCACCGAACCACCTGCGCACATCGGCGAGCGTCGCGAACGGCACCGGCCAGGAGCGGAACCATTCCGCCCACTCGCGCTGTGAGGCGGCGCCGAGGGCCGACGCACGCATATCGCAGATGACCAGCGCCCGGACCAGATCGGGGCGGCGGGCCGCGAGCTGCCAGGCGGTGAGGGCGCCCATGGCATGGCCGATCAGGGTCACGGGGGCGAGGCCGAGCTGCTCCACGGCCGCCTCGGCGTCGTCCACATAGGTGGAGCGGTCGAAGGGCCCCTCGGCCGGCTTGTCGCTGCGGCCATGGCCGCGCTGGTCGAGGGCGACCGCCCGATGGCGGGTGGAGAGCCAGCGGGCCGTCTCCGCCCAGTGGGCCGCCCGGCCCAGCAGCCCATGGAGCAACAGCACTCCGGGGCCCCGCGCTCCCTCGCGGCCGGCGCCTGCCTTGGGCGGATCGGTGAACTCCCAGGCGGCGAGCCGCACGCCGCCGGTCCCGCTCACCTCAATGCGTCGCACCATGTGGTCTGGCACCTCCAGCCCTCTCTCGAACACCCTCACAGTATCGAACTCATATTCGAACACGATGCTGTTACGTCCAACACCCCTCGTTCGAGTGACCACCGTCAGGGGTTGATCGTCTGTGCCATGGGGAGACAGCTAGCGGGAGGCGGACTGCTCGGGGAAGGGAGTCCGCGGGGGACGACCCTGAGAGCTCGGGGCTCCGGGTCACCAGGGCTCCGGGTCGCACCGGCCGCGTTCGCGCGGTCCGTGCGGCCCGGGGCCCAGCGGGGGGACATGGGGAAGCGGGGCCCCGGCACCTGACGGCACCGGGGCCCTCGCTGAAGAATTCCCCCTCGGCGGCACAGCCTCTCGGGCCCACCGCGGCCCCCTCCCCTGACGGCCTGCGCGTCAGCGACAGCGTCGCACGCGTCGGCCCCGCCCGCTCGGTTTCTCTCGACTCCGGTTTCGGGAAAATCCGTCGTCGCAGGTCGTGACGGCCGAATCGACTGAACGGGGTGTATCGGTCAGCGTGTCGAAGCGCGCGAGGCTGTGCGGGGGTGTATGCGCGAGGCGTTGGACCGCCTGGCCCCCGGGGCCCCCGGGGGTCTGGAGCGGGGCCGGTCGGAGCGTCCGCACGCCGGGGGTCGGGGGGCGGAATGATCGGAACGGTCGAGACGGTCGGATCGGTCGGGACGGGGGAATCCCCGGGTTCGTGGATCAGGGCGGGGGTCGGGGATTCAGGGTCTGGAATTGGGCAGGGGGCCGGAATCAGGTGCGAGAAGCTCGCGCCCGGCCGGGGTCGGCGCTCGGCCACGAAGACCGGGGGTCAACGCTTGGCCGGTCAGCGCTCGGCCACGAAGACCGGAGGTCAGCGCTCGGCCACGAAGACCGGAGGTCAGCGCTCGGCCGGTCAGCGCTTGGCCACGAAGACATGCGAGGCGATCTCCGCCTCCAGCTCCGCCGCCTCACCGCTGCTGCCGATCAGCACCCCGCCCGGCGACTCCGTGACGCTCACCACGGAGCCCGGCTGCACCCCGGCCCGCCGCAGCGTGTACATCACCTGGGCGTCGGCCTGGATGGGCTCGCCGATGCGGCGCACCACCACCGTCTTGCCCTCCGAGCCGGGCTCCAGCTCACGCAGGCTCACCATGGACTCGTCCAGGAACGGATCGGCCTCGGCCTTCTCGCCCAGCTCCTCCAGGCCCGGAATCGGGTTGCCGTAAGGCGACTCGGTCGGATGGCGGAGCAGCTCCAGCACGCGCCGCTCCACCGCCTCGCTCATCACATGCTCCCAGCGGCACGCCTCGGCGTGGACCTGCTCCCACTCCAGCCCGATCACATCGACGAGCAGGCACTCGGCGAGCCGGTGCTTGCGCATCACCCGCGTGGCCAGCCGACGGCCCTCCTCGGTCAGCTCCAAATGACGGTCGCCCGCGACCGTGACCAGCCCGTCGCGCTCCATTCGCGCCACCGTCTGGCTGACCGTCGGGCCGCTCTGCTCGAGCCGCTCCGCGATCCGGGCGCGCATGGGGACCACGCCCTCCTCCTCGAGCTCGAGGATGGTGCGGAGATACATCTCCGTGGTGTCGATCAGTCCGGACATGCGTGCCCCTCGAAGTGTCGTGCGGTGGCCCTCAGCCAATTCTGACGCATCCCGCCGACAACGGGGCCGAGACAGCCTCTTCCGCCGCAAGGGACCGGACTGCTATTGACAGCGTCATGATCGGAAACCCCACAGGGAAGGCGACGCGTTGATGAACGAGTCCAAACCGGCCGGGCAATTCTTCGACGCGGCCATCGGCCTGCTGCGGCAGGTGCGGGACGAGGAGGGCGAGCATATCGCCGCGGCGGGCAGCCTGATCGCCGATACCGTCGCCGCGGGCGGCCGCCTCTTCGCATTCGGCGCCGGGCACTCCTCCCTGCCCGCGCAGGACGTCGTCTACCGCGCGGGCGGGCTCGCCCTGATGAACCTGCTGCCGGTGCCGGGGGTGGTGGGCGTGGACGTCATGCCCGCCACCCTCGGCAGCGCGCTGGAACGCGTCGAGGGACTCGCCACGACCGTCCTCGACAGCAGTCCGCTCCGGTCCGGGGACCTGCTGATCGTGATCTCGCTGTCCGGGCGCAACGCCCTGCCCGTGGAGATGGCGATGAGCGCCCGGGAGCGCGGTGTCAGGGTGATCGGGGTGACCTCGGTCGGCTACGCGACCGGCACCACCTCGCGCAACCCCTCCGGTGGCTTCCTCAAGGACCAGTGCGATCTGGTCATCGACAACAAGATCGCGATCGGCGACGCGGAACTCACGGTGGACGGCGTCGGCGCGCCCTTCGCGCCCGCGTCCACCGTCGTGACAAGCGCGATCATGCAGTCCATGGTGGCCGCCGGGGTCGCGGAACTGGCCGAGCGGGGGATCGAGCCGCCCATGCTGAGGTCGGGGAACGTGGACGGCGGGCATGAGTGGAACCGCAAGGTGATGACCGAGTACGGGGACCGGATCTTCTACCGAAGGTGAGACCCTCGCCGGGAGCCTTGACCGGCGGTGAGACCCTCGCCGGGAGCCTTGACCGGTGGTGAGCTCATACACGTGGTGGCCCGCCGGTGAGCGCGCAGCGGGGGGTAGCTTCCCCCACCCCGCCCCTTCCCGAATCCCGGGGGCGGCCCCGGACCCCGGCCGGGGCTCCGCCCCCGCACCCCGCTCCTCAAACACCGGAGGGGCTGGAGCGAATCCCGGGGACGGCCCCGGATCCCGGCCAGCGCTCCGCCCCCGCACCCCGCTCCTCAAACACCGGAGGGGCTTGAGCGAACCCCAGGGGCGGCCCCGGACCCCGGCCAGCGCTCCGCCCCCGCACCCCGCTCCTCAAACACCGGAGGGGCTGAATTGGCCGCGGGCGGCGGGCGCGCGGCGCCTCCCGGGCCGGGGCTGCACGGGCCGGGGCTGCAGGGGCCGGGGCGTCATGGCCTGGGGCCTCCCGGCCCGGGGCGTCAGCGGCGGCCCATGGCCAGGTCCACCGAGGCTGCGACGCGGGCCGCGACGTCCTCCGCGTACGCCGCGTCCGTACGGTCGAAGGCCCGGCGGCTGGACGTACGCAGGAAGGTGACCACGCCGAGGGTGCGGCCGCGGCTGCGCAGCACCGCGCACAGGCCGTGCACCGTGCCCTCCGGCCATTTGCGGGCCACCGCCCACTGGGCCGCCGCGGTCTCGTCCGAGCGTCTCGTGCTCGCCCGTACCGAACCGCAGCGGTCGACCGCCTGGAGCGCCGGATGGCCCTCCGGGTAGCCCAGCGGGATGCCGCCCGGGACGACGGGCGGGCAGGGGCCGGGGGCGCCGACGGGGGTGGCCGCCGCCCGGACGAGCCGGACCCGGTCCGCCGGGGCGCCCGGCGGTGGGTCCAGGACCAGGTCGATCAGGGCGTGATCGGCGAAGCCCGCCAGCGCGAAGTCCAGGTGGACCGAGGCCGCCTCCATCGGGTCCTCGCATTCGGCCGCCGCCCGCGCCGCCCGGTGCAGTTGGTTGCCCCGGAAGCGCATCCGGGCGCTCTCCTGCTCCTGGCCCTTCGCCTCCGTCACATCCTGGAAGATCCAGGCCACGCCGAGCGGCGTCGGCTCCTCGGTGAGCGGTGAGGCCAGCCGGAGGAAGCCGCTGAGGTAGCAGCGGCGCCGGGCCGCCGCACCGGCCTCGCCACGGTCGACCCCCTCGCCGCGCACCGCCTCGTCGTCGTCGAGCAGTTCGTAGCGCACACTGTCCGCGCCCTCGAAGCCGTCCGCCGCGTCGGCTTCCCGCAGTGTCACCCACAGCTCGGTGGGCGCCGGGGGCGCGCCCTCCGCAAGGACGTGCTGCAGCGCGGCCTCCGCCTCCTCGACGCCCTGGTCCAGGAAATCGCCCAGCGGCCGGCCGGGCGCGGTTTTACGGGCCGTACGCAGCGCGCCCGCCGCGCTGGCGTTGACGACGGCCACCCGTAGATCCGCGTCGACCAGGACCACGTTCCACGACGCGTCCTCCAGCAGCGCCTCGCTCAGCGCTATCGACCGCTCCAGGTCGACCTGCGCATGCACCTCGCTGAAGGCGCAGTACACCCCGGCCGGGCGGCCGTCCGCGCCCGCCACCGCCGAGGACTGGGTACGGACCAGGACCCGGCCGCCGTCCTTGGTCAGCAGCGCGAACTCGTGCACCCGGCGTCCCATGGTGCCCATGGCCTCCGTAAGGCGCGCGTCGACGTCCCGTGCGTCCCCTGGGCGGGCGGCCCAGCCGCCCAGCCCCTTGCGGCCGACCGCCTCCGCCGCCGTCCAGCCGAGGATGCGCTCGGCCTCGTGGTTCCAGTGGGTCACCATGCCGTCGGCGTCGAACGCGCACAGGGCGGCGTCCATCCCGTCGAGCAGCGCGGCGAGCAGTTCGGAGTCGGGCCGCTCGGGACCGTCCGGGCACTCGGGCCGGACGGACGCCGACGCGGCGGCGCCCGCCTGCCCGGGGACCCCCCGCGAGGATCGGGCGGAACGCGCTGGCCCTGCGGGTTCGGAACGTTGTGAAGCGCTCACCTGACACCCCTTGCTCGACGTGGCTGTCTGTTGTGGGGCACGTCGGACATTGAACTCGAACGTGACACGCGCCACACCGCATTCGTCGAAATCGTTGCCACACGGAAATTCGCTTGTGTGTGGCAGGAGGCGGTTCTTAGGCTTCCACTACACGAGAAGGGAGGTGGTTCGGCAGATGTATGAAATCCGGACGCGTGAGGTGACTGCGGGCTAGCAGTCCGTCGTCGCGCTCTGCGCATCGCCGGACTGGCGCACGAAAGAGGTGCGCAGCCGGCCAATCCCATGCAGTCACCCGACCCGCGGGTCGCCGGTACGTCCGACCGGCCCCCTTCCGCCTCAGGGCGTCAGGGGTAAAGACCCGCGGGTTGTCCGCGTTTTCGGGGCTCTTCACGGGCCTCAGAGCTCTTCAGGTGCCTCAGGGCTCTTCAGGACATCGGGGCTCTTCAAGGCATCAGGGGGTTTGTTCTCGGCAGCCTTACGGGTCTGTTCTCGGCGGCTTTACGGTCCGCACCGGCCCGAGCGCCGCCCTCCGCACGCGCCGCCCCTACGGGTACAGCCGCTCCACCCGCCAGCCCTCCTCAGCGGGCAGCCGGACGTACCGCAGCCGGTCGTGCAGCCGGTTCTCCCGGCCCTGCCAGAATTCCACCGCCTCCGGCACCACCCGGAACCCGCCCCACTCCGGCGGCACCGGCACCTGCTCCCCCGGCGGATAGCGGTCCGCCAGCTCCTCGTACGAGCGGTCCAGTTCCTCCCGCGAGCCCACCACCGAGGACTGCGTGCTCGCCCACGCCCCGAGCTGTGAGCCGTGCGGCCGGGTCCGGAAGTACGCCGCCGTCTCGTCCCGCCCGGTGCGCCGCGCGGCGCCCGTGACGATCACCTGCCGGGCGATGGGATGCCAGGGGAAGAGCAGCGCGACATTCGGGTTCTCGCCCAGCTCACGGCCCTTGCGGGAGCCGTAGTTGGTGTAGAAGACGAAGCCGCGCTCGTCGAAGCTCTTCATCAGGACGGTGCGGGAGCTGGGGCGGCCCGCCGCGTCGGCCGTCGAGACGATCATGGCGTTCGGTTCGAAGAGCCCGCTGCCGACCGCGTCCTCGAACCACCGCGTGAACTGCCGGAACGGATCGCCCGCGAGGTCCGCCTCGTCGAAGCCGGCCGCGCGGTAGTGCTCGCGCATGGCGGCCGGGTCGTACGTACGCGCGGAGGAAGCCGAGGGCTCCGAGTCAACGTGAGGCACGGGCATATCTTGCAACATCATCGGTCCTTCGCACGGGCTGCCCCGGACGAGCGGTCTCCCTCCCCCGCCTTACCGTCCCGTAACCCTCCCGCGACGCGCACCGCGTGTGCCGCTTCTCACGCTTCCCCGTGGCGTGCGCACGCACCAGACTGAGGATGACCATGCGCCTGTCGGCGCCTGGCAGGCACCACCCCCCGTGTCCTGGAGGTCACTCCCCGCCGCGGTTGGGTGACCACCACCCGCACGGGGCACATCACCGGAGTGACCGGTACGGACCGCGAGCCGTGTCAGGCGGCCGCGTAACCGTTCCGGCACCGCCGTCGTCCGCAGCATGAGGAGCCGCCTGATGTCCGACTTCGTACCCGGACTCGAAGGAGTCGTCGCGTTCGAGACGGAGATCGCCGAACCCGACAAGGAAGGCGGCGCGCTGCGCTACCGAGGCGTGGACATCGAGGACCTGGTGGGCCATGTCTCCTTCGGGAACGTCTGGGGTCTGCTGGTCGACGGTGCCTTCAACCCGGGGCTGCCGGCCGCCGAGCCGTTCCCCATCCCGGTCCACTCCGGGGACGTCCGGGTCGACGTCCAGTCCGCGCTGGCCATGCTCGCGCCCGTCTGGGGCCTCAAACCGCTGCTGGACATCGACGCGGAGCAGGCCCGTGAGGACCTGGCGCGCGCGGCCGTGATGGCGCTGTCCTACGTCGCCCAGTCGGCCCGCGGCCAGGGGAAGCCGATGGTGCCGCAGCGGGAGATCGACAAGGCCGGGACCATCGTGGAGCGCTTCATGCGGCGCTGGCGTGGTGAGCCGGACCCCAAGCATGTCGCCGCCGTCGACGCGTACTGGACCTCGGCCGCCGAGCACGGGATGAACGCCTCCACCTTCACCGCCCGCGTCATCGCCTCCACCGGCGCCGATGTCGCCGCCGCGCTCTCGGGTGCGGTGGGCGCCATGTCGGGGCCGCTGCACGGCGGCGCGCCCTCCCGGGTGCTCGGCATGATCGAGGAGATCGAGCGCACCGGGGACGCCACCGGCTACGTCCGGCAGGCCCTCGACCGGGGCGAGCGGCTGATGGGCTTCGGCCACCGCGTCTACCGCGCCGAGGACCCGCGGGCGCGGGTGCTGCGGCGCACCGCGAAGGAGCTGGGCGCGCCGCGCTTCGAGGTCGCCGAGGCGCTGGAGCGGGCCGCCCTGGACGAGCTGCACAACCGGCGGCCGGACCGGGTGCTGGCCACGAACGTGGAGTTCTGGGCGGCCATCGTGCTGGACTTCGCCGAGGTCCCGGCGCCCATGTTCACCTCGATGTTCACCTGCGCCCGCACGGCGGGCTGGAGCGCGCACATCCTGGAGCAGAAGCGGACCGGCCGTCTGGTGCGGCCGTCGGCCCGGTACATCGGCCCCGGCACGCGCAGCCCGCACGAGATCGACGGGTACGGGGACACCAAGCGATAGTTCGGGCGGCGAGGGGTTGCTCGGGAACCCGAGCTGCGGCACGGGAGCCGAACCGTAGCCCAGGAGCCAAGCCCTGGCTCAGGACGCGGCCGGGGAAGGGTGGCCAGGTTCCTGCGGGGCCAGGATCGCCTCCACGATCCGCGACCACTGGGCCACCACCCGCTCCCGGCGTTGGCCGTCGTCCGTCAGGAGGTTGGCCAGGCCCAGGCCGCGTCCCATGTCGAGCAGGCCCTGGACGGCCTCCCGGACGCCCGGCGCCGACTCGTCGGCGCCCAGCAGCTCCACGGCCATCCGATGGGTCTCCCGGCCGATCTTCGCCTCCAGGGCGGTCACCCGGGAGCCCAACTGCTCCTCGTACGAGGCCGCCACCCACAACTGGAGCGCGGCCCGGAAGAGCGGGCCGGTGTAGAGGGTGATCAGCGCCTCGACCACCGTGTGGACGCGGCCCTCCCCATGCGGGGCGGGGAGGGCGCGCAGCTCGGCCGAGCGCTCCTCGGCGACATGCTCGACGGCGGCCGTGAAGAGGTCCTCACGGGTCGGGAAGTGGTGCTGGGCCGCGCCCCGCGACACCCCGGCCCGCTCGGCGACCACCGCGACCGTGGACCCTGCCCAGCCGCGCTCGGCGAGGCAGGCCACGGCGGCTTCCAACAGCCGCCTGCGGGTCGCGCGGCTGCGGTCCTGCTTGGGGTCGCGCAATGCCGTACGGGGGGTCATCGGGACGCCCCCGCGGCCCCGGCGTCCGGGGTAGCCCCAGCGTCCCCCGCGGCCCCCGCGGCCCCGGCGTCCCCCGCGGCCTGAGCGTCCGCCCCCGCCTCGGCCGCCGTCTCCCGTACCCACACCGGCTCGCGCCGCTCCAGGAACGCCGTCATGCCCTCCCGGGCCTCCTCGGAGGCGAAGAGGCAGGCCGACAGCGCGGCCAGCGGTTCGCCGTCCCGGTCGAAGGCGCGCAGCACATCGGCGGTCACCAGCCGCTTGGACTCGGCGAGACCCTGCGGGGAGCCCCGGCGCAGCCCGTCGAGGACGGGCGCCAGCGCCTCGTCCGCGTCGCCCTCCGGGTCCGCGATCGTCACCAGCCCGATCCGGGCCGCCTCGGCGGCGTCGAACCGCTCGCCCGTGAGGTAGTAGCGGGCCGCCGCGCGCCGGTCCAGCCGGGGCAGCAGCGGCATCGAGATGACGGCCGGGGCGAGGCCGAGCCGCGCCTCGGTGAAGGCGAAGCTGGCGCCGCGCCCGGCGGCCGAGATGTCGCAGGCTCCGAGCAGCCCGAGCCCACCGGCCCGCACATGTCCGGTGACGCGCGCGACGACCGGCTTGGGCAGCTCCACGATCGACCGCAACAGCGCCACCAGTGCGGCCGCACCGGACGCCGAGGGCGGTTCGCTCAGATCCGCGCCCGCGCAGAAGGTGGTGCCGGTGTGGGTGAGCAGCACCGCCCGGACGCGGTCGTCCCGCCCGGCCGCCGCCAGCGCCTCGCGCAACTCGGCGACCAGGCGCGTCGAGAGAGCGTTGCGGTTGTGCGGCGAGTCCAGGGTGAGGGTGGTGATACCGCGCGCGGAGGCGGACCGTATGAGAGGCATTCGCACCCCGGACGTGGTGGAGCCTCCGGTCGCGGGACCTCCAGTCGGCGGAACATCCTGGGTCGTGGGGCCGTCGGTCATGGGGTGGTCGAACTCCTTTCCCTGGCGCGCAGTTCACGCCTCAGGATCTTGCCGGTGGCCGAGCGCGGCACGGTGTCCGTGAACTCCACGCGGCGCACCTTCTTGTACGGGGCCACCTGTCCGGCAACGTACGCGATCAGGTCGTCCTCCGAGATCCGGGTCCCGGGCCGGCGCACCACATACGCCTTGGGGATCTCGTTGCCCGCCCCGTCCGTCACCCCGATCACGGCGGCGTCGGCGACGGCCTCATGGGCGAGCAGCACGGCCTCCAGGTCGGCCGGGGCGACCTGATAGCCCTTGTACTTGATCAACTCCTTCACCCGGTCCACCACATACAGCCAGCCGTCCGCGTCCACATGCCCGACGTCGCCGGTGTGCAGCCAGCCCTCGGCGTCGATCATCGCGTCGGTGTCCTCGGGGCGGCCCAGATAGCCCTTCATCACCTGCGGTCCGCGGATGACTATCTCGCCGTCCTCGCCCACGGCCAGGTCCTCGCCGGTGTCCGGGCCCACGATGCGCATCTCGGTGCTCGGAAGCAGCTTTCCGACCGTCCCCGGTGGTGCGTTCTTCGCATCGCGCGGCACCAGATGGCAGCCCGGGGACAGCTCCGTCATCCCGAACGCCTGCAGCAGCGGCGGGACACCGAGCCGCCGGGCGCACGCCTCCGCGAGCCGGGCGTCCAGCGGGGCCGCCGCGCTCAGCACGTACCGCACCGACGACAGATCGTGGCCGTCCACCGCCGGGTGCTTGGCGAGCGCGAGCACGATCGGCGGGGCCACATAGAGCGCCTGCGCCCGGTGCTTCTCGATGGCGGCGAGGAAGCTGTCGAGTTCGAAGCGGGGCAGCACGATGACCGTGGCGCCGTTGCGGAGCGGCGCGTTCATGAGCGCCGTAAGGCCGTAGCTGTGGAAGAACGGCAGGACGGCCAGTACCCGCTCCCCCGGCTGGTTGGGGACCAGCGTCTCCACCTGCGCGAGGTTGGTGGAGACGTTGCGGTGGGTGAGCAGCACGCCCTTGGGGGTGCCGGTGGTGCCCGAGGAGTACGGCAGCACCGCGATGTCCTCGGCCGGGTCGATCTCCACCACCGGTTCGGGCGCGGTGCTCCTCATCATGGAGCGCAGCGAGCGATGGCCGCTCGCCTCGTCGCAGACGAAGATCTCCCGTACCCCGCCCGCCCGTTCGGCGGCCTGCCGGGCCACGCCCAGCAGCGCCGAGACGGTGATGATCCAGGACGCGGCCGCGTCCCGGAGCTGCTTGGCGAACTCCTCCGGCGTCGCCAGCGGATGCACCATGGTGACCGCTGCCCCGGTGCGGGTCGCGCCGTAGAAGGCCGGTGGGAACACGATCGAGTTGGGGCTGTGCAGCGCCAGCACATCACCCTTGCACACCCCCGCCTCGGCCAGCGCGGCCCCGATGCGGCGCGAGGCGCGATCCAGCGCGGCATAGCTCAGGGCCGCCCCGGTCACGCCGTCCACCAGCGCGGTCAGGTCGCCGAACTCCTCGGCCGCGCGGGCCAGTACGGCGTCGTGGATGGGCAGATCGACAGGCGGGACATCGGGATACTCGCTGCGCAGCACCATGGCCGTTCCCCTCAGCTCTGATGGACCTACCTGTCCGTTCTGCCCACCTCGTGAGACCGGTACGGCGCCGTCCGGTACGACGCCCGTAAGGCCGGTGCGACGCCCGTAAGGCCGGTGCGACGCCCATAAGGCCGGTGCGACGCCCATAAGCCGGTACGGCGCCTCCGCCCGGCCCTCGCAGCGGAAGGAGCGGTCAGTACGACTTCGGCAGCCCCAGGGTCTGGTGGGAGACGTAGTTGAGGATCATCTCCCGGCTGACGGGGGCGATCCGGGCCACCCGCGCGGCCGTGATCAGCCGGGCCAGACCGTACTCGACGGTCAGGCCGTTGCCGCCGAGGGTGTGCACGGCCTGGTCCACGGCCTTCACCGTGGCCTCCCCGGCCGCGTACTTGGCCATGTTGGCGGCCTCGCCCGCGCCCGCGTCATCGCCCGTGTCGTAGAGGTACGCCGCCTTCGCCATCATCAGCCGGGCCAGCTCCAGTTCGATATGGGCCTGGGCGAGGGGGTGGGCGATCGCCTGGTGGGCGCCGATGGGCTCCTTCCACACCTGGCGGGTACGGGCGTAGTCGACGGCCCTGTCGAGCGCGTAGCGGCCCATCCCCAGCCCGAACGCCGCCGTCATGATGCGCTCCGGGTTGAGCCCCGCGAACAACTGGAGCAGCCCGGCGTCCTCGTCGCCCACCAGCGCGTCGGCGGGCAGCCGTACGTCGTCCAGCACCACCTCGAACTGCTTCTCCGCGGCGGCCAGTTCCATGGGGATGTGGTGGTGGGAGAAGCCGTGCGCCTCGCGCGGGACGATGAACAGGCAGGGCTTGAGCTTCCCGGTCCGGGCGTCCTCGGTGCGGCCGACGATCAGGGTCGCGTCGGCGATGTCCACACCCGAGATGAAGACCTTACGGCCGTTGAGTATCCAGCCGCCGCCCTCCTCCCGGCGGGCGGTGGTGGTGATGCGGTGCGAGTTGGATCCGGCGTCGGGCTCGGTGATGCCGAAGGCCATGGTGAGGCTGCCGTCGGCCAGACCGGGCAGCCAGCGCTCCTTCTGCTCGGCGGTGCCGAACCGGGCGATGACGGTGCCGCAGATGGCGGGCGAGACGACCAGCATGAGCAGCGGGCAGCCCGCGGCGCCCAGCTCCTCCAGGACGATGGACAGCTCGGTGATGCCGCCGCCCCCGCCGCCGTACTCCTCGGGGAGGTTGACGCCGAGATAGCCGAGCTTGCCTGCCTCGGCCCACAGTTCGCGGACGCCGTCGCGCTCCTGGGGGCCGCCCGGGGCGTGTCCTTTGGCGAACGACGACACCGCCGCGCGGAGCGCCACGCGCTCCGGGGTGTCCACGGGGGTATGCGAGCTGGTCATGGACGGCTCCTCCCACTTGCGATGCGTTGTGCGGGCCGTGTGCTGTCCCACCCGGCCCACACGGCCCGGACGGTCTGTCCGGGCCCGGACGTTCTGCGTGGTGCGCAGCGCGTCGTCACTCCCCCGCCGCCACGACGGCGAGCAGGGCGCCGACCTCGACCTGACGGCCGGTGGTGGCGTGCAGGGCGGTGAGCACCCCGGCGGCGGGCGCCGTGACGCGGTGCTCCATCTTCATGGCCTCCAGCCACAGCAGGGGCTGTCCGGCCTCGACCCGGTCCCCCACCACCACCTCGGCGACCCGGACCACCGTGCCCGGCATGGGCGCCAGCAGCGAGCCCGGTTCGGCACGGGCGGTGGGGTCGGGGAAGCGGGGCAGCGCGGTGAACACATGGCCGCCCTGGGGAGTGTCGACATAGCGACGGTCCCCATAGGCCGTCACCTCGAACGTCCGCCGGACCCCGGCCACATCGAGGACGACCCGCCCCGGAGCGGCGTCCGGCCCCGGACGGGTGCTCAACCCGGAGTCGGCGCCCCGCCCCGCACCCGCGCCCAGCACCCGGACGCCGGGCATGCCCTCCGCGTGCAACCCGTCACGGGTGAGGCGGTAGCGCACCTCGTGCTCGGTGCCGCCCGGTTCGGCGCGGTAGCTCCTCGACTGCGGCTGGGACGGCACGTTCCGCCACCCGCCCAACCGCCCGGCCACGGTCGCGGTGCCCGGCCGCCGCGCCGCGTCGGCCAGGGCGGCGGCGAGGGCGGCGAGCTCGGCGAGCGAGGCCGCCTCGTCGTCATCGGAGGCGGCGGCGGTCAGCTCGGCCAGATGGCGTTCGAGGAAGCCGGTGTCCATACGGGCCGCCGCGAACTCCGGGTGCCGCAGGGCCCGTACGAGCAGCTCCCGGTTGGTCACCGGGCCGTGGATCCGGGCCCGCTCCAGCCCGTGGGCCAGCCGCCGCAGGGCCTCGGCCCGGGTGGGCGCGACGGCGACGACCTTGGCCAGCATCGGGTCGTAGTGGACGCCGATCGCGTCGCCGTCGGCCGGCCCGGAGTCGACCCGCAGCCCGGCGATCTCCAGCCGGTGCATGATCCCCGTCTGTGGCCGCCAGTCGCGCGCCGGGTCCTCGGCGTACAGCCGCGCCTCGACGGCATGCCCCCGGGGCGCCGGAGGCTCGGCGTCGAGGCGCTCCCCCTCCGCGATCCGCAGTTGCAGCGCCACCAGGTCAAGGCCGTAGATCTCCTCGGTGACCGGGTGCTCGACCTGCAGGCGGGTGTTCATCTCCAGGAAGTACGCCCGCCCCGCGGGCGAGACCAGGAACTCCACCGTGCCCGCGCCCTCGTAGCCGATGGCCCGCGCCGCGTTGGCCGCCGACTCGGCCAGAGTGCGCCGCAGTTCCTCGTCCAGGCCGGGGGCCGGGGCCTCCTCGATGACCTTCTGGTGGCGCCGCTGGAGGGAGCAGTCGCGGGTGCCGAGGGTCCAGACGGTGCCGTGGGTGTCGGCGAACACCTGGACCTCGACATGGCGGGCGCCCTCCATATAGGGCTCCACGAAGATCTCACCGTCGCCGAAGGCGGAGGCCGCCTCGGCGCGGGCGGAGTCGAGTTCGGCGGGGAGCGCGGCCAGTTCGCGGACCACCCGCATGCCACGGCCGCCGCCGCCCGCCGCCGCCTTGACCAGCAGGGGCAGATCGTCGGCGGTGGCCTCGGCCGGGTCGATCGCGTCGAGCAGCGGCACGCCCGCCTTGCGCATGATCTCCTTGGCGCGAGTCTTGGAGGCCATGGCCTCCATCGCCTCGGGCGGCGGCCCCACCCACACCAGCCCCGCGTCCCTTACGGCGCGCGCGAAGTCGGCGTGCTCGGAGAGGAAGCCGTAGCCGGGGTGGACGGCGTCGGCCCCGGCGGCCAGGGCGGCCTTCACCAGGAGATCGCCGCGCAGATACGTGTCGGCCGGGGCGTCGCCCGGCAGCCGTACGGCGGCGTCGGCCTCGCGTGCGTGGGGCGCGCCGGCGTCCGCGTCGGAATGGACCGCGACGGTGGCGATGCCGAGGTCACGGCAGGTGCGGACGATACGCCGCGCTATCTCGGCGCGGTTGGCGACCAGGAGGGAACGAATCACGGGTTCCTCACTCACATCCGGAAGACGCCGAAGCCACCGCGCGCGCCCTCGACCGGCGCGGTGTGCAGGGCGGACAGACACAGGCCGAGCACGGTGCGGGTGTCGCGCGGGTCGATGACGCCGTCGTCGTAGAGCCGCCCGGAGAGGAAGAGCGGCAGCGACTCGGACTCGATCTGCTGCTCCACCATGGCGCGCAGCGCGGCGTCGGCCTCCTCGTCGTACGGCTGCCCCTTGGCGGCGGCGGACTGCCGGGCGACGATCGACATCACCCCGGCCAGTTGCTGCGGGCCCATCACGGCGGACTTGGCGCTGGGCCAGGCGAAGAGGAAGCGGGGGTCGTACGCCCGGCCGCACATCCCGTAGTGACCGGCGCCGTACGAGGCGCCGATGAGCACCGACAGATGCGGGACCCGGGAGTTGGAGACGGCGTTGATCATCATGGCGCCGTGTTTGATGATCCCGCCCTGCTCGTAG
Organism: Streptomyces violaceusniger Tu 4113; assembly: GCF_000147815.2. Taxonomy (NCBI): domain Bacteria; kingdom Bacillati; phylum Actinomycetota; class Actinomycetes; order Kitasatosporales; family Streptomycetaceae; genus Streptomyces; species Streptomyces violaceusniger. The sequence continues at coordinate 10,054,415 of NC_015957.1, forward strand.
TCGCGGCCGACCATGTAGCCGGTGGTGTTGTGCAGGAAGAGCAGCGGGATGTCGCGCTGGTTGGCGAGCTGGATGAACTGCGCGGCCTTCTGGGACTCCTCGCTGAACAGCACTCCCTGGGCGTTGGCCAGGATGCCCACCGGATAGCCGTGCAGCGCGGCCCAGCCGGTGGCCAGGCTGCGCCCGTACAGCGGCTTGAACTCGTCGAAGTCCGAGCCGTCCACGATCCGGGCGATCACCTCGCGCGGATCGAAGGGGACCTTGAGATCGCCGGGGACGATGCCGAGCAGCTCCTCGGCGTCGTACTTCGGCGGTTCGGCGGGCCCCGGATCGGCGTGCGCCTTGCGCCAGTTGAGGCGGGCGACGACCCGGCGGGCCTGGCGCAACGCGTCGGGCTCGTCGCCGGCGAAGTAGTCGGCGAGGCCGGAGGTGCGGGCGTGCATCTCGGCGCCGCCCAGCGATTCGTCGTCGCTCTCCTCGCCGGTGGCCATCTTCACCAGCGGCGGACCGCCCAGAAAGACCTTGGAGCGCTCCTTGACCATGATCACGTGGTCGGACATCCCGGGGATGTACGCGCCTCCGGCGGTGGAGTTGCCGAAGACCACGGCGATCGTGGGGATTCCGGCGGCGGACAGCCGGGTGAGATCGCGGAACATCGCCCCGCCCGGGATGAAGATCTCCTTCTGGGAGGGGAGATCGGCGCCGCCGGACTCGACGAGGCTGACGAGCGGGAGCCGGTTGGCGCGGGCGATCTCATGGGCGCGCAGCGACTTCTTGAGCGTCCAGGGGTTGCTGGCCCCGCCGCGTACGGTCGGGTCGTTGGCGCTGATCAGGCACTCCACACCGGAGATCACCCCGATGCCGGTGACGAGCGAGGCCCCCACCGGATACTCGCTGCCCCAGCCCGCCAGCGGCGACAGCTCCAGGAAGGGGGTGTCGGGGTCGAGCAGCAGCTCGATCCGCTCGCGGACCAGCAGCTTGCCGCGCTTGCGATGGCGCTGGACGTATTTCTCACCGCCCCCGGCGAGCGCCTTGGCGTGCTCGCCCTCCAACTCGGCGAGCTTGGCGAGCATCGCCTCCCGATGGGCCGTGTGATCGGCGCCTGCGGGGTCGAGCGCGGACGCGAGCGCGGTCAAAGCAGTACCTCCGGTATGTCCAGATGGCGTGAGCGCAGCCATTCGCCGACGGCCTTGGCCTGGGGGTCGAAACGGGCCTGCGCGGCGACGCCCTCGCCGAGCAGACCCTCCACGACGAAGTTCAGGGCCCGCAGCCGGGGCAGCGGATGGCGGGTGATCTTCAACGGGGCCGTCTCCGGGAGCAGTTCGCGCAGCCGGTCGACGGTGAGGGTGTGGGCCAGCCAGCGCCAGGCGTCCTCGCTTCGCGCCCAGACGCCGATGTTGGCGCTGCCGCCCTTGTCACCGCTGCGGGCCCCGGCGATCGCGCCCAGCGGGGCGCGGCGGGTCGGCCCGGGCGACAGCGGCGGCGGAAGGGACGGCGTCAGGGGCGGCGGAAGGGACGGTCGAAGGGACGGCGTCAGGGACGGCTCGTCCGCCGGGCCCTCGGCGGCGGGCGTGGTGGGGGCCGGAGGGATGGTCAGCCGGGAGCCGTCCGGCAGTACGGCGGTGTGCGGCACGGTGTCGGCCGGGGTGTCCACGGCCTCGAAGACGCCGTAAGGAGAGCCCTTTCCGGGCGGGGCGGTCACATGGAAGCCGGGGTAGCTGGCGAGGGCCAGTTCGACGGCCGCGCCGCTGATCGCCCTGCCCACCGCCGCCGCGTCCCGGTCGCGGACCACCAGCCGCAGCAGGGCGCTCGCCTCCTCCTGCACGGCCGCGTCGGAGTGGTCGGTACGGGAGAGGGTCCAACGGACCTCGGCGGGGCGGCGCTTGCTCATCGCCCCCTCCATCTGGTCCCGTACGAGCGCCGCCTTGGCCTCGATGTCCAGGCCGGTGAGCACGAACACCACCTCGTTGCGGTGGCCGCCGAGCCGGGTCAGCCCGGTCTTGAGGGTGCGCGGCGGTGCCTCGCCCCGTACGCCGTGGACGCGCACCCGGTCCGGGCCGTCCGGGATGAGCCGCGCCGAGTCCAGCCGGGCGGTGACATCCGGGCCCGGGTAGCGGGCGCCCGCCGTCTCGTAGAGGAGCTGGGCGGTGACGGTCCCGACCGTGACGGCGCCGCCGGTGTGCGGATGCTTGGTGATCACGCTGGAGCCGTCGGGGTGGATCTCGGCGAGGGGGAAGCCGGGGCGGCGGAGGTCGTGTTCGGTGAAGAAGGAGTAGTTGCCGCCGGTCGCCTGCGTACCGCACTCCAGGATGTGCCCGGCGACCACGGCTCCCGCGAGCGCGTCCCAGTCGTCGGCGGCCCATCCGAAGTGCGCCGCGGCCGGGCCCGTCACCAGCGCGGCGTCCGTCACCCGACCGGTGACCACCACGTCCGCGCCACCGCGCAGACAGGCCGTGATACCGGCGCCGCCGAGATAGGCGTTGGCGGTGACCACGCCCGGCCCCCAGTCGCGGGCGCCGAGGAGGTCGTCTCCCTCGACATGGGCGACCCGGCAGTCGATGCCGAGCCGCTCGGCGAGGGCGCGGATCGCGTCGGCCAACGCGGCCGGGTTGAGCCCGCCCGCGTTGGTGACGAGCCGTACGCCGCGCTCCATGGCGAGCCCGAGGGTGTCCTCGAGCTGGCGCAGAAAGGTGGTGGCATAACCGCGCGCCGGGTCCTTGGCGCGGTCCCGGCCCAGGATGAGCATGGTCAGCTCGGCGAGATAGTCCCCGGTCAGCACGTCCAGCGGGCCACCGGTGAGCATCTCGCGCACCGCGTCGAAGCGGTCGCCGTAGAAGCCGGAGGCGTTGCCGATACGGAGGGGTGGGGGCGGCGGCGTCACGGGGCGCCTCCGGCGCGGTTTCCGGCAGCGCCACCTCCCGCGACGCTCCCCCGGGCCGTGCCACCGTCTCTCTGCCCCGGGGCGCGGCCCTTGCCGGGCGGGCCCGCGAACGCCTGCGCGATGTCCAGCCAGCGGTCCGCGTCCGCCCCTTCGGCCCGTACGGCCAGATCGTCGCGGTGCGCCCGCTGGGTCACCAGCAGACAGAAATCCAGCGCGGGCCCGGTCACCCGCTGGGCCGCGTCCTTGGGCCCGTACGGCCACAACTCGCCGTCCGGGCCGGTGAGCTCCACCCGGAACTCCTCGGCCGGCGGCTCCAACTCCCGTGCCGCGTACGCGTAACCCCGTGCCCGGACCCCGATCCGGGCCACATGGCGCAGCCGGGCGGTGGGCGCCCGGCGCACACCCAACGCGTCGGCGACGTCCTGGCCATGCGCCCAGGTCTCCATCAGCCGGGCGGTCGCCATCGACATCACGCTCATCGGCGGCCCGTACCACGGCAGCCGGGCGCGCGGCGGCTGCGCGGCCAGCGTCCGGAGCAACCGCTCCCGCCCCGCGCGCCAGAGCTCCAGCAGCGCCTCGGGCGGCTCGGCCGCCCCGCGCTCCGCGCCCTCGTCCACGAACGCCTCCGGCGCGGTCCACGCCCGGCGCACCTCGTCGGCGAACCCCTGCGGATCCTCGACGGCTTGTACGGCCCGCTCGTCGGTCCACGCGAGATGCGCGATCTGGTGGGCGATGCTCCACCCGGGCGCGGGCGTCGCCGTACGCCACTCCGCGCCCCCGAGCCCGGCCACCAGGCCGTCCAACTCGTCCCCCTCCGCCCGCAGATCGCCGAGCAGAGCCTCCGTCTCGGACACGCGTCGCTCCCGTCGTCGGGTCAGTCGTGTGTCGGCTGTCTTTCGTTCTTGTCGAGCGAGGGTGGCAGCGCGACGAGAAACAATCAAGCACGCTTGCATGATTCAGCCGGTTGGGGCCAGGTCTTGTCAGGTGCGCTGGGCTGGTCGGCTCGGTCGGGTGCGGCTTTCGTCTCGCGCCTTCGCGCAATTGAGCAGCGGGGCAGGGGGTGCCGGGGCCGAGCCCGCGTCGCCGGCCGCCGGGCCGGTGGACGCGAGCGCCGGTAGCGGCTTCCGTGACCGGCGGGCGAGGCCGATGCCGGACAGGGGGTGGGGGGTGCCCCCCTCTGAAAATCGTTTGATGAATTAGTTGCGCCAGGTCAAGCGTTTTTCAGAGGGGTACCGGGAGGGGTGGACCGCCGGGGTCGCATTGGTGGGGATCTTGCCGCCTACCGCCCGCAGCCCGCAGGCGCCCCGGCCGACGAGCGCGGAAGCCGCCACCGGAGCCCACGCCCACCGGCCCACCGGCCCGGCGGGCGGCGGCGGCGCCGCGCCCCCGCCTCCCGCCCCCGTTGCTCAAGTGCGCCGAAGGCGCGAGCCGAAAGCCGCACCCCGCCGAGCCGCCCACCGCGCTCACCGCTCACCGCTCACCGCTCACCGCAAGCGTTCCGCCAGGACCTCCGCCAGGTGGCGGCTCTTCCGGCCCGCCAGTTGGCTCAGTTGGGTGCGGCAGGAGTAGCCGTCCGCCAGGACCTCCGTGCCAGGGTCCGCGGCCCGGACCGATGGCAGCAGTTGCTCCTCGGCGCAGGCCACCGAGACGTCGTAGTGGCCGTCCTCGAAGCCGAAGTTGCCCGCCAGACCGCAGCAGCCGCCGCTCAACGCGCCCGTAAGGCCCGCGCGTTCACGTAGGCGGCGCTCGGCGGCGTCGCCGAGGACGGCGTGTTGGTGGCAGTGGGTCTGGCCGACCACGGGGCGATCGACCTTCGGGGGCCGCCAGTCGGGGGCGTACTCCTCAAGGGCCTGAGCGAACGTCGACACGGACTCGGCGAGCCGCGCGGCGCGCGGATCTGAGCCGAGGAGTTCGGGGAGGTCGGTGCGGAGGGCGGCGGTGCAGCTTGGTTCGAGGCCGACCACCGGAAGCCCGGCGTCCAGAGCCGGGGCCATGACGTCCAGGGTGCGCCGCATGACCGCGCGGGCGCGGTCGAGCTGGCCGGTGGAGACCCAGGTCAGACCGCAGCACACGGGCTTGGGCGGGACGACCACCCGCAGCCCGGCATCCTCCAGTACGGCGACCGCCGAGCGGCCGACGGACGGGGAGAGGTGGTTGGTGAAGGTGTCGGGCCACAGGACGACGGTGCGGGCGCGCCCGGCCCCGGAGTCCGGGTCCACCGGCCCGGCCGGTGCCGCCGCGGACCCGCCGACCCCGCCGGGCTCCCCCGGGCCGGAGCCTCGCACCCGCCCGGGCCGTCCCAGTCCGGCCCCGGACTCGGCATCGCGCGCCGCGGCGCGCACCCGCTCCCGCCACCATCGCGTGAAGGGCTCCCGGGCCAGCTCCGGGATGTCGCGCTCGGGGGCGATCCCGCCCATGCGCTTGGCCAGGGCCGCCAGCGGGGGCACGCCCGCCAGGGCGTTGGCGGCGGGCGCGGCCCTCAGGTGGGAGGCGGCGCGGAGCCATACGGGCAGCCAGCCCATCGAGTAGTGCGCGGCGGGCCGCACCCGTCCCTCGTAGTGGTGGTGCAGGAACTCCGCCTTGTACGTGGCCATGTCGACCTCGACCGGGCAGTCGCTGCGGCAGCCCTTGCAGGACAGGCACAGGTCGAGCGCGTCCCGTACCTCCTCCGAGCGCCAGCCGTCCTGGACGACCTCGCCCGCGAGCATCTCGTGCAGCAGCCGGGCCCGGCCGCGGGTGGAGTGCTTCTCCTCGCCGGTCACGCGGTACGACGGGCACATCACCCCGTCGCCGGACACCGACTCGTTACGGCACTTGGCGACGCCCACACAGCGCCGGACCGCCGCCGAGAAGTCCCCCTTGTCGTGCGGATAGCCGAATTCGACGTCCACCGGGCGCCTCGGCAGGGGATCGAAGCGCAGGTTCTGGTCCAGGCGCTGCGGGCGGGCCAGGACGCCGGGGTTGAGGCCGCCTTCCGGGTCCCACAGGTCCTTGAAGCGGGAGAAGAGGCCGACCATCTCGTCCCCGTACACGCGCGGCAGCAGCTCGGCGCGGGCCAGCCCGTCGCCGTGCTCACCGGAGAGCGAGCCGCCGTGGGCGACGACGAGATCGGCGAGGTCGGAGGAGAAGGCGCGGAAGATCCGGATCCCGGGCTCGGTCAGCAGGTCGAAGTCGATGCGGACGTGGATGCAGCCGTCCCCGAAGTGCCCGTACGGCGTGCCGCGCAGCCCGTGCTGGGCCATCAGGGCGCGGAAGTCGCGCAGATAGGCGCCGAGCCGGGGCGGCGGCACCGCGCAGTCCTCCCAGCCGGGCCATGCCTCACTGTCGTCGGCCCTACCCGGAATACGCAGTCGGGTGGCGGTCCCGGAGGCGTCCTCGCGCACCCGCCACAGGGCGCGCTGCCCGGCCGGGTCGGCGACGACGGTATGGCCGGTGGTGGCCTCGGCGGCGGCGCGGGCCACCTCCTGGGCGCGGGAGAGCGCCTCCTCGCGGGTGGCGCCGCCGACCTCCACGAACAGCCAGGCGCCGCCCTTGGGGAGCCCGGAGGCCCCGGCGACCAGATCGGCGGCCATGCCCTCGACGGTCAGCGGACCGTACGGCAGCAAGGTGTGCGCGGCCTCGGCCGCCGCGCTCTCGTCGGGGTAGCCGAGCACGGCCAGGGCGCGGGCGCTCGGCGCCTCCACCAGCCTTACGGTCGCCTCGGTGACCACGCCGAGGGTGCCCTCGCTGCCGGTGAGGGCGCGGGCGAGGTCGGCGTTCTTCTCGGGCAGCAGCTCGTCCAGGGCGTAGCCGGAGATCCGGCGGGGCAGCTCGGGGAAGCCGGTGCGGAGCAGGGCCAGGTGGTGACCGGCCAGGGACCGTATGCCGTCGCGGAGCCGGGCGGGCAGGTCGTGGAGGCCCTGGGCGGCGCGCACCCGCTCGCCGCCGTAGGTGAGGACGTCCAGCTCGTGGACGTTGTCGGCGGTGGTGCCCCAGGCCACCGAGTGGGAGCCGCAGGAGTTGTTGCCGATCATGCCGCCGAGGGTGCAGCGGCTGTGGGTGGACGGGTCGGGGCCGAAGGTCAGCCCATGGGCGCCGGCCGCCGTACGGAGGTCGTCGAGGATCACGCCGGGCTGGACGACGGCGGTCCGCCGCTCCGGGTCGAGCGAGACGATGCCGCGCATATGGCGGGTGAAGTCGAGGACGACGCCGAGCCCGGTGGCCTGTCCTGCGATCGAGGTCCCGGCGCCGCGCGCGACCACCGGCACCCCGCGCTCCCGGCAGACGGCCAGCGCCGCCGCCACATCGTCCGCGTCCCGGGGCGCGACCACCCCGTCCGGCACCCGTCGGTAGTTTGACGCGTCCATGGTCATCAGGGCCCGGCTCGCCGTATCGAAGGAGACGTCCCCGCGGACGGCCCGTCGCAGCGCCTGCTCCAGCTCGTCTGCCTGGTGATCAGCCATGCCTCCATGGTCCACGCCGGGAGGGCCGTTGAGAATGTCCAATTCCGATTCATGGCCGCCGCGTTCCCCGATCGCCCCTACACCGCCCCCACCTTCCGCGTCAACAGGATGTGGACGTACCGTCTCAGCGGCTGGACGCCGGGTCGGACCGGGGGGCCGACGGATTAGGCTTCGGTCGTGGCTGAGATCCGGATTCCCGATGACATCAAGCCCGCCGATGGACGCTTCGGCTCGGGCCCGTCCAAGGTGCGCACCGAGGCGCTGAGCGCCCTGGCCGCCACCGGAAGCTCCCTGCTCGGCACCTCCCACCGCCAGGCCCCGGTCAAGAACCTGGTCGGCGCGGTGCGCGAAGGGGTGCGCGAGCTCTTCCAACTCCCGGAGGGGTACGAGGTCGTCCTGGGCAACGGCGGCTCGACCGCCTTCTGGGACATCGCGACCCACGGGCTGATCGACTCCAAGTCCCAGCATCTGTCCTTCGGCGAGTTCTCCTCGAAGTTCGCCAAGGCCGCGAAGCTGGCGCCGTGGCTGGAGGAGCCCACGGTGCTCTCCTCCGACCCCGGCACTCACCCGGAGCCGCGCGCCGAGAGCGGCACGGACGTCTACGCCTTCACCCACAACGAGACCTCCACCGGTGTCGCCATGCCCATCCAGCGGGTGGCCGGCGCCGACGAGGGCGCGCTGGTGCTGGTGGACGCGACCTCCGGGGCGGGCGGTCTGCCGGTCGACATCGCCGAGACGGACGTCTACTACTTCGCGCCGCAGAAGTCCTTCGCGGCCGACGGCGGTCTGTGGATCGGCGTGTTCTCGCCCGCCGCGCTGGAGCGCGCCGCCCGGATCCACGCCTCGGGCCGGCATGTCCCGGAGTTCTTCTCGCTGCCGACCGCGATCGACAACTCGCTGAAGAACCAGACGTACAACACCCCGGCGCTGGCGACGCTCTTCCTGCTCGACGACCAGCTCAAGTGGATCAACGGACAGGGCGGGCTGGACTGGGCGGTACGGCGCACCGCGACCTCGTCGCGCACGCTGTACGGCTGGGCCGAGGACTCCAAGTTCGCCACCCCGTTCGTGGCCGACCCGGCCAAGCGGTCGCAGGTCGTCGGCACGATCGACTTCACCGAGGAGATCGACGCCGCCGCGGTCGCCAAGGCGCTGCGGGCCAACGGCGTCGTGGACACCGAGCCGTACCGCAAGCTGGGCCGCAACCAGCTTCGAGTGGCGATGTTCCCGGCCGTCGACCCGGCGGACGTCCAGGCGCTGACGGCGTGCGTGGACTACGTCATCGAGCACCTCTGACGAGCGCTTTTACGCCCACGCGAAGGGGCCCGCAGCCGGTGGTCGGCTGCGGGCCCCTCCGCATGCGCTGACGACTTCGCAGCGCTGACGATCTCGCTTGCGCTGACGATCTCGCTTGCGCCGACGATCTCGCTTGCGCCGACGATCTCGCTTGCGCCGACGATCAGGATCGGTTCCGGCGGAAGAGCCTGCGCAGGCCGAGGAACACGACCAGCGCACCGGCGAAGGTGACCCCGGCCTTGACCAGGTTGCCGTTCTTCTCGTCCTCGGTGAGCTTGCCGTCGACGCGGTCGGAGTACTCCCCGTTCTTCTTCTGCTCCTTCGCGGTGGCGTCCGGCAGCAGCTCCCCGCCGAGGTCGACCGGCGTCACCTTGGAGCCCGCGCCCTCGGTGCCGTACATGAGCGTGCCGCCGTCCGGGGTGAAGGTGACCGACTCGCCCTGCCGCTGCAGGGGCAGCCCCGGCTCCTCCTCCAGCCGCGTCGGCTTTCCGTCCCGCCAGCGGTACTCGGCGGCCGAGAAGTAGCCGCGGAGCACCAGCCGGGTGCCGTCCGGGGCGAAGGCCCCGTCCGTGACCTCCATGTCGAGGTCGGAGACCCGCCGGAAGACATTCACCCCCGAGGGGCTCAGCGTGGCCGGTCCGGCGTACAGCCCGGCGTCCTCGTCGCTCTTGCTGGCGATATAGACGCGGCCCGTCTTGGGATGGACCATCAGCGCCTCGGCGTTGCGCGGCCCGCCCTGGTACTTGACGGTGAACTGGGTCGCGGTGACGGTGGTGTCCTTGAGCTGCTTCGGCTCGGGGAAGCGGTAGATCCACACATGGGACCACTGACCGCCCAGGTTGTCGCCGATGTCGCCTACGTAGAGATTGCCGTCCGGCCCTATCGAGATCGCTTCGACATCGCGGGGATCCCCTATGCCCCGGAGGGTGACCCGCGCGACCGTCTTCCCGGTCTTGCCGTCGACCGCGTAGATATACGGCCCGTCCGAGCTGTCGTTGTGCGTCCAGTAGACGCCGGGGTGGAGGCGGCTCACGGCCAGGCCGCTGGACTCGGTGATCCGTGGATCCTTGATCGTGAAAGGAGACGGCGACGACGAGTCGTCGGCGAAGGCCGGGGCGGCTGCGGACACGGTCAGCAGCGCGGCGGCACCGAGTACGAACGGAAGCGGACGCATGGGCCCAAGCCTGCCATCCCGCCGGGGGCGTCCGGCGCCAGAACCACGCCGGGGGACTCCCTCCGGCCAGGCACGGAGCGACTCCCCCGGCCAGGCGCCGAGCGGCTCCCGCCACCCATGTACGACTCCCCCGTGCATGACTTCGGCGATCACGGGCAGATAACGCCTGTCAATTATTCGTGCGGGCGATCAGCCCGAAATAACCCGCAGATTATTTGACCTCATCCGGGGATTATTTCGGCGAGAAATTTATCGGTCATTGACGGCATAGCGGGCGGCGGCATTGCAATACAGAAAGGCCCCGCTTACGGTCTGAGCTCATGAGCGAATACAGCCAGTCCTCTTATGCGCAAAGCGCGCCTCCCATGCATTCCACAGGGGCCCCGAGCGGCGGCGGCGCACACGCGTCACCGGCCGCACCGGCCGCGCCGTCCAAGAAGATCGCGATCTTCGCGATCGTCGGCTCGGTCATCGCACTGGTCGGCTCCATGGTGAACTGGGTGGTCTCCGACGCCGAGGGCGCCACCGGAGGCATCAAGGGCATCGACGGCGACGGCATCATCACGCTGATCATCGCCCTGGTCGCGGGGATCCTGTTCATCGCCGCCATGGCCACCAAGAAGGCGGCGCTCTACCTGGTCGGCGGGGTTCTGGGGCTGGCCATGGCGATCGTCGCGGCCATCAACATGGCGGACCCCGAGCGGCTGGTCACCCAGAAGCTGAAGGACGACGAGGGGGTGTCGCAGAAGGTCGCGGAAAAGGCGGCGGAGCAGGCCGCGAAGCTGTACGAAATGACCGCCGGGCCGGGGCTCTACATGGTCCTGATCGGCGCACTGATGGCCCTGGCCCTCGGCGCTCTCGGCTTTATGAAGGCCCGCGCTGCCCGCTAATCCGAAAAGGTCGGCTTCGAGAAATTCCAAGACGCCCGCTTTTTGACCGCACGGGGGGCCAAAAAGCGGGCCTTCGGGCTTTCCGTGGGAATACACGACCGCCGGCAGTCGCCGGGTCACCGATGCCCCGGCCCGCCCCACTTGATTAGAGCGCACTCCAACGGCTTGGCTGATCCCATGGAGTACACGCAGCTCGGACGCACAGGTCTCAAGGTCAGCCGGATCGTCCTCGGCACCATGAACTTCGGTCCGCAGACCGAGGAAGCCGACAGCCACTCGATCATGGATGCCGCGCTCGACGCGGGCATCAACTTCTTCGACACCGCCAATGTGTACGGCTGGGGCGAGAACAAGGGCCGCACCGAGGAAATCATCGGGAGCTGGTTCGCCAAGGGCGGCGGGCGGCGCGAGAAGACCGTCCTCGCGACCAAGGTGTACGCAAACATGGCCGCCGATGGTGAGCCCTGGCCCAACACCGACAAGCTCTCGGCCGTCAACATCCGCCGGGCCGTGGACGCCAGCCTCAAGCGGCTCGGCACGGACTACATCGACCTCTACCAGTTCCACCACGTGGACCGCTCCACCCCGTGGGACGAGATCTGGCAGGCGATCGACGTCCTCGTCCAGCAGGGCAAGATCATCTACGCTGGCTCCTCCAACCACGCGGGCTGGCACATCGCCCAGGCCAATGAGACCGCGGCCCGCCGTGGCTCGTACGGGCTGGTCAGCGAGCAGTGCCTGTACAACCTGGCCGAGCGCCGCGCCGAGATGGAGGTCATCCCGGCCGCGCAGGGCTACGGCGTGGGCATCATCCCCTGGTCGCCGCTGCACGGCGGACTGCTCGGCGGCGCCCTCCGCAAGGAGCGCGAGGGCGGCGGATCGCGCAGCACGTCCGGGCGCAGCGCCGACGCGCTGAAGAACTCGGCGGTGCGCGACCAGATCCAGCGGTACGAGGACCTGCTGGCCAAGCACGGCATCGAGCCCGGCGAGGCGGCCCTGGCGTGGCTGCTCACCCGCCCCGGGGTGACCGGCCCGATCGTGGGCCCGCGCACGGCCGAGCAACTGGCGTCGGCGGTGCGCGCCGCGGAACTGAAGCTGAGCGAGGACGTGCTGACGGAGCTGGACGAGATCTTCCCGGGTCCGGGGCCGTCGCCGGAGGCGTTCGCCTGGTAGCCGAGCCGCCTCTGGGGCGGTAGGGAAGGCGCTGAGGGCGTGGGCCGTGCGCGGCCCGCGCCCCACTGCCCTTAACTGCTGGTAGGGGCTTCAGCCGCCCAGGGCGGCCGCAGCGGCGACGACGACGAGAATCAGCACCAGCGCGCCGCTCATGATCATGTTTCTGGTCTTGGGGTCCACAGGCTTGAGACTAGCCGGACCGCTCAGTGCCCCAGCGGCCAGGCCGCCATCACCTCGTAGCGCGGCTGCCGCCCGGGGACGCCCGGGGCCGGTGGATGACTGCGCACCAGGCAGAGCTCACCCACGGTCCACCCCCGGCCCGCGAAGTCGGTGAGCCCGTCCACGTACGGGACGAGGCTGGTGGCGGAGCGGTGGCGGGAGGAACGGGCACGGGCGATGGTCAGATGCGGATGGTACGGCCGGTGCCGGTCCATCGGGACGCCGATCCGTCGGCCCCCCGCCTCGGCGGAGTCGGCCAGCCGCCGCAGAGCCTCGCTGTCGCCGTCGACGCCCACCCACACCACCCGGTCGTCGAACCGGCCCCCGCCCGCCAGCCGCAGCTCATGAGCGCGGTGCCGATGGGCGGCACGGGCCAGCCGGGTGTGCAGCTCGGGCAGCACCTCCTCGGCCACCTCGCCGTAGAAGGCGAGCGTGAAGTGCCAGCCCTCCCGCTCGGTCCAGCGCAGCCCGTCCGCCCCCGGCAGCGCCTGGAGCGCCGCCACCCGCGCGGCCAGCTCGGCGACGGCCGCGTCCGGCGGCAGGACGGCGGCGAAGAGTCTCATCCGCCCAGTCTCCCCCAAGGGGGTTGGGGTCGGGGTGGGGTGCGTGGTGGGCGCCGGGGACACGGCCCTGCCCCTGTTGGGTGGCAGCGGTCCGGGGACGAAGACCACACGCGGGTGGCCACGGCGAACATCCAGCTTCACCCGCAGACCGCCGGCCCGGACCAGGAGCAGCCCCACCGTGCCCGCTCTGGTACACCGGCGCCGAACGGCGCCCCCGTCCGGTGGCAGCGGCCCCGTGGCCCCCACCGGGGGTGGGCGCCGGGGACAAGGCCCTGCCCCCGTTGGGTGGCCGCCGTCCGGTGACCCCGCCCAGCACCCCCGTCCCGTGATGCCGCGCCGGACTCAGGCCGTGGCGGCGAGTGGCTTCTCCTCCGGTGCGCGGGGGACGAAGACCACACGCGGGTGGCCACGGCGAAGATCCAGCTTCACCCGCAGACCGCCGGCCCGGACCAGGAGCAGCCCCACCGTGCCCGCGGCGGCGGCCGAGACCAGACCGCCCGCGGCGAAGCCGATACGCGCGCCGCAGGTGTCGGTCAGCCAGCCCACCAGCGGGCCGCCGATCGGCGTACCGCCGACGAAGACCATCATGAACAGGCTCATCACCCGGCCCCGCATCGCGGGATCGGTCGCGAGCTGGACGCTGGAGTTCGCGGTCACGTTGAACGTCAGGCTGAAGATCCCGATCGGCACCATGAGCGCCGCGAAGAGCCAGAAGTACGGGGTCGCCGCCGCGACCATCTCCAGCACGCCGAACATCAGCGCGGCCCCGACCAGCAGCCGCCGCCGGGCCACCACGCGTCGGGCGGCGAGCAGCGCACCGGCCACCGAGCCGATCGCGATCAGCGTGTTGAGCAGGCCATACGTACCGGGTCCGGCGTGGAAGACATCGTCGGCGAAGGCGCTCAGCCAGATCGGGAAGTTGAAGCCGAAGGTGCCGATGAAACCGACGAGCACGATCGGCCAGATCAGATCGGGGTTCCCGGCGACATAGCGCAGCCCCTCCCGAAGCTGCCCCTTGCCGCGCGGCGCCCGCTCGACCTTGTGCAGCTCACTGGTGCGCATCAGCAGCAGCCCGATGATCGGGGCGGCGAAGGAGAGTCCGTTGATCAGGAAGGCCCAGCCGCTGCCCACGGCGGTGATCAGCACACCGGCGACCGCCGGGCCGACCAGCCGGGCGGACTGGAAGTTCGCGGAGTTGAGGCTCACCGCGTTCCGCAGGTCCTTGGGGCCGACCATCTCGTTGACGAAGACCTGGCGGGTCGGGTTGTCGACGACGGTGACCATGCCGAGCAGGAACGCGATCAGATAGACATGCCAGACCTGCACATGGCCGCTGAGCGTGAGGGCGGCGAGGGCGAGCCCGCACAGCCCCAGCGCGGTCTGGGTGAACATCAGCAGCAGCCGTCTGGGACATCGGTCCGCGAGCACCCCGCCGTACAGCCCGAAGAGCAGCATGGGCAGGAACTGCATCGCGGTGGTGATGCCGACGGCGGTGGAGGAGCCGGTGATGCTGAGGACCAGCCAGTCCTGGGCGATCCGCGACATCCAGGTGCCGGTGTTGGAGATCATGGCACCGGTGGCGAACAGCCGGTAGTTACGGATCTTCAGCGAACGGAAGGTCCCGCCCCGGATGCGTCCCGTGGTGACGGGGGAAGCGGGGTCGGGCGCGGGGTTTGTGGGGTGCTTCGGTGCGGGTGCGGAGTCTGCTCCGGGTCCCGTACTCAAGTGTGTTCGCCTCCTGGCTGCCTCGGTTGTTCTTACAAATGCGCGAGCTTCTCCAGCACGGGCGCGGCGGCGCGCAGCACGTCCCACTCGTCCTCGGTCAGCTCCCCGACCAGCTCGGCCAGCCAGGCGTTGCGCTTGCGTCGGCTCTCCTCGAGCATGGCCTCGGCCCGCTCGGTCGGCGAGACGACCTTCTGCCGCCGGTCCTCCGGATGCGGCTCGAGCCTGACGAGCCCCTTGGCCTCCAGCAGGGCCACGATGCGGGTCATCGACGGCGGCTGGACGTGCTCCTTGCGGGCCAGCTCACCGGGGGTGGCGGAGCCGCACTGGGCAAGCGTGCCCAGGACCGCCATCTCGGTCGGGCTGAGCGACTCGTCCACCCGCTGGTGCTTGAGCCGCCGCGAGAGACGCATCACTGCCGACCGCAGGGCGCTCACGGCGGCCGCGTCATCGGGGGGCGCCTTCGCGTTGTGCTGGGAGCGGGACAGTTCCGGCATGGTCTTTAGCATAACTCATTACCTCGCCTAATGAAAACCCTGGTTACTTCCCTATTTCTATTTCACCCGAACGAGTGAGTTGACTCCGGGTAGTGACGCTCGGCGAAACGCCTGAGCGTCCAGGACACCTCCGGTCCTGGACGCTCAGGAAGGGACGACGTACAGCAGGGGGACGACATACGCCAGGGCAGGACGGCGGCTCGGCTCAGGAGACGGCGGCACGGCTCAGGAGACGCCGAGCGCCTGCTCGATCGGGTTGAGCAGGAAGTACACCAGGAAGCACAGCCCCACCGCGCCCAGCAGCCACGGGATCTCCCGGGTCCGCCGGGTGGCGATGCGCAGCAGCAGGAACGAGAGCACGCCCAGCCCGATCCCGTTGGTGATGCTGTACGTGAACGGCATCGAGATCATGGTCAGGAAGGCCGGGATCGCGATCGTGAAATCGCTCCAGTCGATCTCCTTGACGTTCGCCGCCATGATCAGGAAGCCGACGACCACCAGCGCGGGGGTCGCGGCCTGCGAGGGCACCACCTTGGCCAGCGGAGTGAAGACCAGGGCGAGCAGGAAGAGACCGCCGGTCACCACGTTCGCGAGTCCGGTGCGCGCCCCTTCCCCGACGCCCGCCGTGGACTCGACGAAGCAGGTGTTCGCCGAGGCCGAGCCGAAGCCGCCGCCCGCGACCGCGACGCCGTCCACCATCAGGATCCGGCCCATGCCCGGGAGCTGCCCGCGCTCATCGGTCAGCCCGGCCTCCTCGCCGACGCCGATGATCGTGCCCATCGCGTCGAAGAAACCGGACAGCAGCACGGTGAAGACGAAGAGACAGCCGGTGAGCACACCGACCTCATGGAAGCCGCCGAAGAGGCTGACATGGCCGACCAGGCCGAAGTCCGGGGTGTCGACCACCTTCTCCGGCACCTTGGGGATGGTCAGCCCCCACTGGGCGTCCGGGATCCGGGCCAGGGAGTTGATCACGATCGCGACCAGGGTCATGGTCACGATGCCGATCAGGATCGCGCCGCGCGTCTTGCGGACGATCAGGATGAACGTGAGCGCGAGGCCCACCACGAACACCAGCACCGGCCAGCCCTCCAGCCGCCCGGCCACTCCAAGGCCCAGGGGGACGGTGGTGTGCGCGGAGTCGGGGTTACGGCTGACGAAGCCGGAGTCGACCAGGCCGATCAAGGCGATGAACAGCCCGATGCCGATCGCGATCGCCCGCCGCAGCCCGGCCGGGATCGCGTCCATCACCCGCTGCCGCAGCCCCGAGGCGACGAGGATCATCAGCACCAGACCCGCGAGCACCACCATGCCCATCGCGTCCGGCCAGCTCATCTTGGGTGCGAGCTGCAGCGAGACCACGGCGTTGATGCCAAGGCCCGCGGCGAGCGCGATGGGGACGTTGCCGATGATCCCCATGAGCAGCGTGGTCAGGCCCGCGATCAGGGCGGTGGCGGTGACGAGCTGGCCGTTGTTGAGCTGATGCCCGAACTTGTCCGTACCGGCCCCGAGGATGATCGGGTTCAGTACGACGATGTAGGCCATCGCAAAGAACGTGGCCAGGCCGCCACGGATCTCCCGGGAGACCGAGGAGCCACGCTCACTGATCTTGAAGTACTTGTCGATGCCGTTCATAGGGGGAATCGGAGCCTGTTCGCTGGCGTCGACCGGCGCGGGGGCCGAGGGGGACATGGATGACCTCAGTCTTGCGTGAACATCAACAGTGGGTCTCTTGGACGATCGAACAAGACATTCCAGCCAGACCCGAAAGTATTGAGTATGAAACTATTAAGTCCCGATCGCCAAACCGGTCCCGGCACGGCCCCGACCGGGCCCATGACCGACCCCCTTAAGCTGGGGCCATGACGAAGTGGACCCCCAAGCACGAGGCGCCGGAGCCGCTCGAGGGCAATGTCGTGGCCACGATCACCGGCGGCACGATCGTGTGGTTCGTCCTCTTCCTCGTCCAGTTGCCCTTCTACCGCTGGTTCGACGAGCACGGACATCTGTGGTGGCTATGGACCTGCCTGGCCGGCGGCGCCCTCGGACTGCTCGGCATCTGGTACGTACGGGCCCGGCACGCGGCGATCAACGGCTCGCGGAACGGCGACGCGCAGAGCGGCTGACGCACCTACCCCCAGCGCACACGCCACGCACCCGCGATGGCGGCGCGCTCGCGATGGCCACGCACCCGCGGTGGCGGCGCGCTCGGGATGGCCACGCACCCGCGGTGGCAGCGCACTCACGATGGCCACGCACCCGCGATGGCGCGGCGCCGGACCGTCGCCGTTCCCGGCGGCGATCCGGCGCCCTGGCCTGGTGCGCGGGCGCGCTCCCCTCCTTGCGACGCACCCGCTCACCCGTCTGTGGTGCACACGGAAAGACCAGGGCCCCGCCGCGGAGACGCGCGGGCGGAGCCGGATGCGACAACTGTACGATCTTCACGGGTCGTTCACAATTCTGCGGAAGCCTCACGGCGCGCACTTTGTTCGGGAACTACCGTCTTGTGGCAGCCAACTCACCAGTAATGTGAGGGATATGACCGGTAACCGCTTTCGTGCCGATGAGATCGACACCAGCAAGCCGCACTCGGCCCGCATGTACGACTACTTCCTGGGCGGTAAGACCCACTACGCGGTCGACACCCTCGCCGCCGAACAGGTCGAGGCCGTCTGGCCCGACGTCAAGCCGTGGACCCGTGCCAACCGGTCATTCATGCACCGCGCGACCCGCTGGCTCGCGCGCGAGGCAGGCATACGGCAGTTCCTGGACATAGGCACCGGTATCCCCACCGAGCCCAACCTCCACCAGGTCGCCCAGGAGATCGCCCCGGAGTCCCGGGTCGTCTACGCGGACAACGACCCCATCGTGCTGGCCTACGCCCAGGCCCTGTTGCTCTCCACGCCCGAGGGCCGCACCGCCTACATCCACGCGGACGTCACCGAACCGCAGGGCATCCTGGCCGCCGAGGATCTGACCGACACCCTCGATCTGTCCCAGCCGATCGCCCTGTCGCTCAACGCGATCATGCACTTCGTCGCGAACGAGCAGAAGCCGTACGAGATCGTGCGAGAGCTGGTCGAGCCCCTGGCGCCGGGCAGCTACCTCGTGCTCTCGCACGGTGGGCTCGACCCCCGCGGCGGGGTCTCGGACGCGGTGACCAACCTCTACCGCAGCAGCGGCATCCATGTGCAGGGCCGCACCCAGGAGGAGGTCCTTCCGTTCTTCGACGGGATGGAACTGGTCGACCCGGGCGTGGTGATGCCCCACCGCTGGAAGCCCGCGAACGAACAGGCCATGGCGGACGCGGAGGCCAAGGAGCTGTGGATCTACGCGGGCGTGGCACGTAAGCCCTGACCGGGCGGGCAAGACCTGGCCGCGCGGGCAAGAGCTAGCCGGGGGGCGCAGAGACCCTGACCGGGGGGCAGAGACCCTGACTGAGGGCCCAGAGGCCCTGACCGGGGCGCGGAACGTGACCCGGGCGCGAGCCCCGCCCCGGGCAAGACCTGGCCCAGGGTGCGAACCCTCACCGGGCGTAGGCCCCGCCTCGGGGAGCGCTCGGGGAGCGAGCCCCATCCCCAAGGCAGAAGCCCGCCCCGGGCAGCCCCGGGCGGTCCGTCGTCGAACGGCCCCCGGGCGTCCGTCAGCCGAACACCCCCCGGCGTCCCTCAGTCGAACCAGCGGGCCCGGGCCAGCTCCTCCGTACGGGTCAGGTCCTCCAGCAGGGCCGCCACCTCGAACCGGCGCGACCAGTGGCCGGCGGCCCAGGCCAGACCGGCCGCGACGCCCTCGACCGTCGAGGCGTGCAGGGTGCCGTCCACGTACCGCCAGTCCAGCTCGTCCTCGCCCTCGATCAGGCCCTCGATCAGCAGCTCTTCGTGCTCGATGTACGACAGCGGGGCGCCCGGGAGGAGTTCGCGGACCGCCTCGGGCACCTCGTGCGGATCGCCCTGTGAGGTCACCCGCGCCGGGTACGCCTCGCTCAGCCGCCGCACCTGGAACAGCTCGGCCAGCTCCGCCGCCCGGGTGGGCCGTACGGGCAGCAGCGCCCGGCCGTCCGCCTCGGCCAGCGGCATCAGGTCCGGGGCGTCCGCGACCAGCGCCTCGAGCGCCTCGACCACCGTCGGCTCGCCGTCCACGATGGCGCGTACGTCGTCCGGCAGGGTCACCTGCTCGGGTTCCAGGTCGGCCAACTGCCCGTAGATGGCGTGGAGCTGGGCGGGGGTCACCTCGCGGTCCGGGTCGGCGAGGCGGGCCAGCAGCTCGGCGGCGCCTCCCGGTTCGTCCAGCAGCGCCGCGACCGAGGTCCGTACGCCCAGCGCCCGCAGCACCTGCTCGTCCTCGAACCCGGCCGCGTCCACCGCCTCGTACAGCCCCGCCAGCAGCGGATCGCCCCCGGCCGCGCGCAGCCCGGCGGGGCGGCGGCCGTCCAGCACCGGATGGCCGCGCAGCCACCACGCGGTGTACGAGCGCACGGTCTCCGTCGTGCCGTCCGGCAGCAGCACCCGCACCGGCGCGGTCAGCGCGTCGCGCAGCGGCGGCTGGGCGAGCATGGCGAGCGCCCGCGGCCAGGCGTCGTCGTCGACCAGGTCCAGGTCCCGTACGGCCACGATCTCGGTGGCCACCGGCGGCACCGGCGTCTGGGGCAGCCGGTCCAGCACGTCCTCGCACCACACGTCGACGGCCTCCAGCACGCCGACGTCGTCCGGTTCGGTGAAGTCGCCCTCGCGCGGCTCCAGTTCATCCGGGTCCAGCACCACGTCGCTGGCCCTGACCAGCGTGAAGCCCGCCAGCACACCGACCGCGGCCAGCGGCTGCTCACCCCAGCGCTCGGCCAGCTCGGCGTCGCACGCGGCCAGTTCGCCCTCCCGCATCACCTGCTCGAAGGCGCTGCCGGGAAGCACCAGTTCACCGGCCGGGGCCAGCTCCCCGTCCTCGTCGGGCAGCGCGAGCGCGGCCAGCCAGGGTTCGTCGCCGGGCGCCAGCCGGGCCTGCTGGACCAGACCGAGAACGGTGTCGGCCAGTGTGTCGGCGTCCAGCGCCGCGCCGAGGGCCTCGCCCTCCTCCGCGAACGGGTCGTACTCGTCCTCCGCCTCCAGCGAATGCGCGACGGCGGCCCGCACCTGCGGGGTCGTCAGCACGGCGCGGGGGGTGGCGGGGGTGGCACCGAGCTTCTCCAGGAGTGGATGGGCGGCGTCCGGATGTGCAACTTTCAGGCCGAGGCGGGCGAGGGTGCGATGCGTAGCGCCGACCGCGCCGCCGCGCTCGGGGGCCTCCGTGGTCCCGGCGATCCCCGCGGACTCGGCGGTTCCGGCCATCCCGGCGGACTCGGCGGCCCACGCGGCCCCGGCGGACTCTGCGCCCTCGACGGTTCCGATGCTGTCCAGGTCGCCGTCGGCCTCCCCCGGCAGCGGCAGCAGCACCTGCCGGGGCCCGATCGTCGTCCGGCCGTCCGCCAGCGGCACCGGCAGCCCGCTGAGCCGGTCCGGGTCGATTCCGCCCAGCGAGTCGTACAGCCGCCGCCACCAGGCCGGGGCGCGCTCCACGCCCGCGAGCCGGTCGATGAGCTCGCCCAGCGGCACCCGGGCCACGCCCAGCACCCGCAGCTCCGAACGGCGCTCCAGCCCCGCGGGCAGCAGCGCCGGGAACAGCTCGGCCAGCACCTCCACCGTCTCCGCGCCCGCGCCCTCGACGACCTCGGCGTCCCGGGGCCGCAGCGCGTGCGGCTCGCCCTCGAAGCCGCCGCGCGCCAGCACGTCGTCGTCCCAGTCGGCCGGGGGGCCGGCCGCTGCCACCGGCGGGGCGGCGGCCGTGGCCGCATCGCCCGCCGCGGGGCCGCCCTGGGCGGCGTCCGGGCCGAGCGCGTCCGGCGACCCGAGCCAGCCCTCCACGGCCTCGGTGCCCGCGCCCACCGCCGGTGCGGCGGCACTGGGCAGGAACGGCACCCTCGGCAGCCGCTCCAGCACCCTGCGGCGCAGCTCCCCGTCCAGCTCGCCCCGGCCGAGCTCGCCCGGGACCAGGTCGATCGTGCCGACCGAGACCGGATGCCAGTCGCGCAGCAGCGTCGCGTACGACTCGGCCGCGCGGTCCAGCAGGAAGTCCGTGAGCGGGCCGGGGGCGGTGTGGCGGCGGGTGGGCTCCAGCGGGAAGGACGCGATCAGCAGCGCCGGCATGCCCAGCGGCTCATCGGTCGGCGTCGGGGCGTGGACGACCGGGGCGGTCGCGGACCGCATCGGCGCGCCCTCCGCGTCCACCGGAACCGCCCAGGTCACCGACCACACCGGGCGCAGCCGCTCCTCCACCGGGCGGTCGGCGAGCAGCTCCGGCTCCAGCCGCCCACCGGCGCTCTCGGTGCGCCAGCGCGTCGTACCGCGGGCGCCGCTGTCCTCGCGGCTGTCCTCGCGGCTGCCCTCTCGGCTGCCCTCGCCGGTGTCCTCGATGACGGTGTACGGGCCCTCCTGGCGGCGGCGCAGCGTCCGGGTGCCCTCGACGGTCTCCACCACGACCTCGGCCAGGCCGGGGAGGGTGAGCAGCAGCGCGTCGTCGATCCCGGCCAGCAGCCGCTCGGCCACGTCCAGGGCGGCGCCGTCGCGCAGCGGCAGCACCACGACGGTGTCGTAGCCGTCCGGGGCGATCCCCTCGGCGGGCAGCGGCAGCCGCAGCAGCGGTACGTGGCCGTCGCGGCGGCGCAGCTCCTCGGCGAGGCCGGGGCTGGTGGCGGTGGCGTGCTGGGTCAGCTCCCGCGCCTCGGCCAGCGACCAGCGCACCCCGCCGGTGCGGCCCACGACCGCGGGTTCGTCGCTTACCGCGAGCACCGCCGCGAAGCCGACGCCGAATCGCCCGACCGCGCTCTCCGGCTCGTCCCGCTTGGCCGACGCCCGAAGGGTGGACAGCGACTCGACCCCGACCGCGTCCAGCGGCGCCCCGGTGTTGGCGGCGGCCAGCACGGCGGGCTCGCCGTCGGTGGCCGGCCGCAGGGTCAGCCGGAGCCGTCCGGGCACCCCGGCGCGGGCGGCGGCGTCCGCCGCGTTCTGGGCCATCTCGACGACCAGCCGGTCGCGGTGGCCGCCCAGCGCCAGGTCCTCCTCGGCGTTGGCGTCCTCCCGGAACCGGGCGGGCGACGCGGCCCAGGCGTCCAGCACGCCGCGCCGCAGCCGCGCGGTCCCGAACGGGTCCGCGTCCTCGGTCGCGCCTCGCACCATCGCCGTGCTGCTCACGTCTCGCCTCCGGAGTTCCTGGTCGGGGTCCGTCCTGCGCCGCGGCTCCACACCGCCGAGTCCCCCGCGGTGGGGCTCGCCCCACCGCGCTCGTCGTTCCCTCGCGTGTCGCCCTTGCTAGCCGCGAACGTACCGCTATCCGCGCCCAAACGACGCCTCGGGCTCCAGACAACCGGATTCCCCGCCTCAGCCCCGCGACATCCCCCGCCTCAGCTCCGGGTCTTCGCCGCCTCACCCCGAGCCCCTCGGCCTCCGGGGCGCCCGACCCTTCCGCCCAGGCGACCGCTCAGCCCCTCCGCGCCCGGCCCCTCCGCCCAACTCGGCCAAGCCTCCACCGGCAGGCCGCCCCACAGGGGCGGAAACCGGGGCGACTGGGCCCGCCTTCGGGCCTGACGACGGGCGGTTGCGGACAGATCGGACGCGTGGACCGGGCCGGGCACGGCCGGGCCGTGCCGCACAGGGCCGCCCGCCGAGCCCGCGTCACACGGGCCCGCCGCCCAGCGCGCGTCACACGGGCCCGCCTTGCGCCGGGCCGCGCCCCACAGACCGCCTCATGCCGCGCCGCCCCGCACACGACCACCCGCCCCAGGCACGCAGGGCTCCCGACCGCACCCGCCCAGGCATCCCCGGACGAACCCCGGAAGGCACGTACCCAGGGCAGCGACGACGCCTCACGGCCGCCATCGCGGCAACGGCGCGCCACCGGACCACCCCCCACAGACCACCTCATGCCGCGCCGCCCCGCACAGAGCCACCCACCC
Organism: Streptomyces violaceusniger Tu 4113; assembly: GCF_000147815.2. Classification (NCBI taxonomy): domain Bacteria; kingdom Bacillati; phylum Actinomycetota; class Actinomycetes; order Kitasatosporales; family Streptomycetaceae; genus Streptomyces; species Streptomyces violaceusniger. The sequence continues at coordinate 10,077,250 of NC_015957.1, forward strand.
CAGGCACACAGGGCTCCCTACCGCACCCGCCCAGGCATCCCCGAACGAACCCCGGAAGGCACGTACCCGGGGCAGCGGCGACGCCTCACGGCCGCCATCGCGGCGACCGCGCGGCGCCGGGGCGGACCATCCCGGTCGGGCCTGAGGTAGGTCTCAGGGATGGGCGACGGCGCGCCCGCCGGAGCGGACCGCCTGGCCGGGCCTGGGGCGAGGCTCAGCGACGGGCCGGCGACGGTGCGCCGACTGCGCCCGCCAGGGCGCCCGGGCGCCCCCGCAAACCGCCTCAGCCCCCACAGACGGCCTCAGCTATGGCCCAATTCCTCCGGCGGGGTGTCCGCCTCGACGGAGCCGCTCGCACGGTCCGGGTGGAGGGGGAGCGGTTCGACGACGGTCTCGTCGACCACGGGCGCGGACGGGCGCGGGGGCTTCGGCATCACGGCCGCCTCGGAGTGGGCGCCGCAGCCGTACGAGAGGGAGACGACGCGGCCGTCCGCCGGGCTGAACTCGTTCGCGCACACCCCGAACGCCTGTCCCAGCGAGCCGCCGAGGGGCATCAGGAAGCCGCAGGTCGCGCACGTGCCGGGGGCCGCCTGGGCCATGGGGGTCTGGGAGCCGTACGCCTCGTCCCAGCGGTCGGCCGCGACGTGGAGGCCGTAGCGGGACAGCACCCGGGCGCGCCGCATGCCCAGCTCCTCGGCGATGGCCGCGATCGAGCCGGTCTTGGGCGCGGCGGTCTGGGTGACGGGGGCGCCGGCCGTCACATCGGCCTCCTCCGCCGCCGCGAGCTGCTGCATCTCCTCCGAGACCACGGAGTTGGGCGGCGGGACGTCCTCGCCCGAAAAGCCCGGCTCCAGGCGCAGGTCCTCGGCCTCGGTGGGGAGCAGATCGCCCGGGCCCATGTCGCCGGGGCGCAGCCGCTCGCTCCAGGGCACCCACTCCGGCGCGAGCAGCGCGTCGGGGCCGGGGAGCAGTACCGTCTCGTCCAGGGTGACGGCCTTCGCGCGGGAGGCGCGGGTCACGGTGACCGCCCAGCGCCAGCCGCGATAGCCCGGCTCGGGGCTCTCGAAGAGATGCGTGACCACGCGGTCGCCCTCGGCGACAGCGCCCATATACTCGCCGACCTTCCCCGGAAAGGCGGCTTCCATGGCCGCCTCGCGGGCGAGTTCGACCGCCTCGGCGCACAGGCGGTCGGGGGTACGGCTTCGCATCGCACTCACAGGATCGATTCTCTCTTCCACGCCGTCGCAGCCGTCTGACCTGGTGCGCCAGCCGTACGGCCGGAACGCGGGACCGCGGACGGAGCGGACCATGGGGCCGCCTCGACGTCCGCGCCCATCCGGCCTTCGGGCGCACCTTGTACGTCCCATTCTGCGGGATGGCTACTCGGCACACGGCCAGGAACGACCCTCGGTGGCGCGGTTACGCACGCTACCTTGTCCGGCCGCGCAGCCCCTACCCCCGTCCCAAGCCCGTCCTCGGCCGCCGTGCCGTCCATCCCCTGCCCGCCCGCCCCGGGAAAACCACATTTCCGCTGGACAGCGAGGTGTTGCCGATCCCTACCGACGGCGCCGCCAGCCGGAAAGCCGTCGAAGGTCTGACGCCGGGGCCGCGTTGGCTGCACCATGGTCAGATGGCAGGCAAGCGGTGGTACAGCGGCGGTCCGACCAGGCGGTCGGGCCGCTGGGTCGTCCATGCGCTCCGTCTCCCCTTCACCGCGGCCGGGCGGGGCATCCGCCGGGCCACCCACGCCCATGGGGCCGGGGAGTCGGGGCTCGGCAAGTTGATCGAGCTGCACGCGGTGAACTCCGCGGGCGACATGCTGATCACCGTCGCGCTCGCCTCCACGATCTTCTTCTCGGTCCCGACCGACGAGGCCCGCGGCCGGGTCGCGCTCTACCTGGTCATCACCATGGCGCCATTCGCGCTGCTCGCCCCCGTCATCGGCCCGCTCCTGGACCGCCTTCCGCACGGCCGCCGCGCGGCCATGGCGGGCGCGATGCTGACCCGCACGGTGCTCGCGCTGACGATGGCGGGGGCGGTGGCGGGCGGCGGCCTCGAGCTGTATCCGGCGGCGCTCGGCGTGCTGGTGGCGTCCAAGGCGTACGGAGTCGTCCGTTCCGCCGTCGTGCCACGGCTGCTCCCACCCCACTTCTCCCTGGTCAAGGCCAACTCACGGGTCACGCTTGCCGGACTGCTCGCGACCGGCGTGGCGGCCCCGCTGGGGGCCGGGCTGCATCAGATCGGCCCGAGCTGGCCGCTGTACGGGGCGTCCGTGATCTTTCTGCTGGGCGGATTCCTGTCGTTCACCCTCCCGCACAAGGTGGACTCCGCGAAGGGTGAGGCCAGGGCGCAGCTCACCTCGGGACAGCGCCATCTGCATCTACCGGTGACGGTGACGGTGCGTAAACCCAAGGCCAAGGCCGGCGGGTCCAGGACCACCTTCTGGACCAACTTTTGGAGCACCCTTCGCAGTAGCCCTTCCGGGCGGCTCGGCCTCCGTACGGTCGGCCCCTCCGTACTGCACGCCCTGCAGGCGTGCGCCGCGCTGAAGACCCTGTCCGGATTCCTCACCCTGTTCCTCGCCTTCCTCCTCCGCGACCAGCCCGTGGGCGGGCTCGGCCCCGAGGTCTCGCTCGGCCTGGCCGCCGTCTGCGCGGGCGGCGGCAACGCGCTGGGCACCGCGATCGGCGCCTGGCTGCGGGCGCGCGGCCCGGAGCGGATCATCGCGGTGGTGCTGAGCTCGGCCCTGGCCGTGATCATCGTGTCGGCGGCCTTCTACGGCGCGGTGACGGTCGCCGCCGTGGCCGCCACCGCCGGTATCTCCCAGGCGCTGGGCAAGCTGTCGCTGGACGCGCTGATCCAGCGCGACGTCCCGGAGGAGGTCCGCACCTCCGCGTTCTCCCGCTCCGAGACGACGCTCCAGATGGCGTGGGTCCTCGGCGGCGCCATCGGCATCGTGCTGCCGCTCCACGGGGCGTTGGGGATGGCGGTCGCGGCGGCGGTGCTCGCGGTGGGCGTGGCGCTGAGCGTCCGCGGGCTGCTGAGCGCCTCCCGGCAGGGGGCGCCGTATCCACGGGTGGCTTGAGCGGCACGTGGGCGACGGCTGGGCTGAATTGCGTGCACGAGGGCTGGGCCGGCTCGCGTCTGCGGGTGGGCTGAATTGCGTGCACGAGGGCTGGGCCGGCTCGCGTCTGCGGGTGGCCTGATTTGTGTGTACGAGCGCCGGCCCGACCCGCCTCCACGGCTCGCCTGACCCGCGCGCGAAGTGATCGGGGCGGCCCGATAGCCTGCCCGCATGACCGCTGCGCTGTTTTCCAGGGGCAAGGGCCGCCGCGCCGCCACCGCCGCCTGTGCTGTGTCCCTCGGGCTCGTCGCCCTCTCCGCATGCGACAAGCCGACCCCGCTGGCAACGGTGACGGTCGGTTCGGAGACCGTGACGGCCGAGGCGAGCGACGGCTGCTACGGCGACGGCAAGGACCTGAGCTCGGAGAAGTTCAAGGCGTGCCTTTCCGCCAAGCCCGAAAAGACGATCAAGGTGACCCCCGGGGACAAGGTGCGGATCGGGGTGGACCCCGAGATCGCCAAGTCGAGCTGGGGCCTGATCGCCAACAACCCGGTCATGGCCGAGGCGAGCAAGGAGACGTACCGCAGCTTCGACAGCGACACGCTCTTCGCCCAGCAGAACCCGCAGACGGGCCAGACCACGCTCCAGAAGAAGGTCACGATCACGATCGCCGAGCTCGGCAAGAGCAGCCAGGGCGTCAAGGGCATCTGGCGCTTCACGCTGGAGCGGGACTCCTGACAGGATTCCTGACGTACGGGACTCCGTAGGACGAAGCGCCGCCCTACGGGACCTGGCCGCACTGGGAAGACTGGGACCAGCCCAGGAGAACCAGCCACGCCGTGACAAGGGGGAACCGTCCATGCGCGTACTGATCGTCACGGCCGTGTCCGCCGAGCGGGACGCCGTGGTGTGGGGCATCGGCGCCACGGCCCCCGAGGTGGCCGAACTCCCCGTCCCCGGCGGGACGATCCACCGGCTGAGCCCGGTGCCGCCCACCGGGCCGCCGCTCACCGTGGACGTCCTGGCGGCCGGGGTCGGCCCGGCGGCAGCGGCGGCCGGAGCGGCCGCCGCCCTGACCGCGGCCGCGGTCGCCCGTACCCCCTACGACCTGGCCGTATCGGCGGGTATCGGCGGCGGCTTCACCACCGAGCGCCCCACCACCGGGCAGCCTGCCGCCGCCGCACGCCCCGCCACCGCGCAGCCTGCCGCCGCCCGCCTCGGCTCCATCGTCGTCGCCGACGCGATCGTCGCCGCCGACCTGGGCGCCGAGACCCCCGACGGCTTCGCCGCCGTCACCGACCTGGGCTTCGGAACCGTCGAACACCTCCCGCCCGCCCCGCTCGTCGCCGCCGTCGCCGAGGCGACGGACGCCGTGCGCGGCACCGTGCTCACCGTGTCGACCGTGACCGGCAGCGCCGAACGGGCCGCCGAGCTGCTGCGCCGCCATCCGCACGCCGCCGCCGAGGCCATGGAGGGCTTCGGCGTGGCGGAGGCCGCCGCGGCCCAGTCCGTGCCCGCTCTGGAGGTACGGGCGATCTCCAACGCCGTCGGGCCGCGGGACCGCGCTGCCTGGCGGATCGGGGAGGCGCTCGAGGCGCTCACGAGCGCCTTCGCAACCATCGCTCCCCTCCTCGGCACCTGGACCTTGGACCCGGAAGGAACCCGGCAGTGACTGAGCCCCTGAAGATCGCCTACTCCCCGTGCCCCAACGACACCTTCGTCTTCCACGCCTGGGCCCACGGCCGCGTTCCCGGCGCGCCCGCGGTCGATGTCACCTTCGCCGACATCGACATCACCAACGGGATGGCGGAGCGCGGTGAGTTCGATGTGCTGAAGGTGTCCTACGCCGTACTGCCGTGGGTGCTGGACGACTACGCGCTGCTGCCCTGCGGCGGCGCGCTCGGGCGCGGCTGCGGTCCGCTGGTGCTCACGCGGCAGCCCGGGGAGGGTCAGCAGTTCACGGGCAAGGACCTGGCGGGGAAGACGGTCGCGGTGCCGAGCGAGCGTTCGACCGCGTATCTGCTCTTCCGGCTGTGGGCCGCCGCCGAGGTGCCGGGCGGGGTCGGCGAGATCAAGGTGCTGCCGTTCCACGCGATCATGCCCGCGGTGCGGGACGGCGAGGTCGACGCCGGGCTCGTCATCCACGAAGCCCGGTTCACCTATCAGAATTACGGGCTGCACTGCCTGGCTGACATGGGCGAGCACTGGGAGCAGACCACCAGCCTGCCGATCCCGCTCGGCGCGATCATCGCCAAGCGCTCGCTGGGCGACGAGCGGCTGCGGGAACTCACCGACGCCGCCCGGACGTCGGTACGGATGGCCTGGGACGACCCGGAGGCGTCGCGGACCTATGTCCTGGAGCACGCCCAGGAGATGGATCCGGCCGTCGCCGATCAGCACATCGGGCTGTACGTGAACGAGTTCACCGCCGACCTGGGCGAGAACGGCTACGCCGCGGTGCGCGGGCTGCTGACCCGCGCGGCGGCCGAGGGGCTGGTGCCGCCCCTCGGCCCCGGGGCGCTGGACGCGGTCTGACGTTCCGCCGGATTCCGGCGCTCTGATGGATTCAGGCGTCCCGATGGATTCCGCCTGACGGGGTGTCGTACGTGCCGGGCCGAGCAGGTCGGCCTATCAGGTCAGCGAGCAGGTCAGGCCATCAGGTCATACGTCGAGCTGGTCGGCCACCGCCCGCAGCATGCCCGCGATCTTGTGGCCGTGTGCCTTGTCCGGGTAGCGGCCGCGCTCCAACTGCTGCGTCACGTTTTCCAGCAGGGTGGTCAGATCCTGGACGATCGACGCCAGCTCATCCGGCTTGCGCCGCTGGGCGGCCGCCACGGAAGGGGTCGGGTCGAGAACGGTGACGGACAATGCCTGGTCTCCGCGGTTTCCGGCCACCACGCCGAATTCCACGCGCTGCCCCGGCTTTAGTGCGTCCACGCCTTCCGGAAGCACCGACGAGTGAACGAAGACGTCGCCACCGTCATCGCGGGAGAGAAAGCCAAAGCCCTTCTCACTGTTGAACCACTTGACCTTGCCGGTAGGCACGTCTGTCTCGTCCTCGTCGCTCGTCGGAAAACACGGAAAAACAGCTCTCGATAGCACTACAGCGGGTCGTAAGACCCGCCACCACCAAGGCTAATGGTCCCGAGCCTGGTGACAAGACGTACCCGGGTGGTTCCTATGCGCGCTCTGGCACGGATCTACCCTGGTGCGGTGAGTAATGAAACCCCGCACCCTGGCGGCTCCCCCAGCTACCCCCGGGAGGCACCCCTTCCCGGCGACCGGCTCATCCGGTCCGGCGTCATCGTCTTCGCCATCGGAGCGGTGGCCACGCTCGTCACCGTCGCACCGCTTTTCCTCGGCGCGGATCCGCTGCCATCGGTGGCGTACTTCATGTGCATGCTGATGGGGGTCGGCTTCGTCCTCGCCGCCGCGGGGCTGTTGCGCTCCATCGCGGCGCAGCGGCGGCAGGCCGCGGCCGCCCAGGCGCCACGGACGGCCGTACCGCCAAACGGGTGAATCCGCCCGAGGTCTGTTCAGCCCCGGATCCGCGTCAGCGAGCCGATGAGCCTGCCGTGTGACCGCCTACCTGCTGTGCGACCGCCTACCTGCTGTGTGACCGCCTACCTGCTGTGTGACCGCCTAGGCGTGCCCACCTATACGTGGCCGCCTACGCCTGACCTCCTACGCCTGGCCGCCTATATGCCCCGCCAGCCAGGCCGGGAACGCCGTCAGATCGTCCAGGACGACATCCGCGCCGGCCGCCAGCAGTTCATCCGCCGGGCAGGGCCCGGTGGCGACCGCCACGGACAGCGCACCGGCCGTACGGGCGCCCCGTACGTCACCCGTGTGGTCCCCCACGTACACCGTCGCCCCGTACTCCCGCAGCGCCTCCGCCTTGGCCTCGGCCCACAGCCAGCCGATGACCGCGTCCGCCTCGATGCCCAGGTGGCTCAGGTGCAGCTTGGCGTTGGGCTCGTGCTTCGCGGTGACGACGATGGCCCGGCCCCCGGCCCCCCGTACGGCCTCGATCGCCTCGCGGGCCCCCGTCATGGCCGGGGTGGGCGCGATCGCGTACTCCGGGTAGAGCTCGCGGTAGAGCTCGCCCATCTCCTCGATCCGCTCGTCGGGGAACCAGTGCACCAGCTCCTGCTCCAGCGGCGGGCCCAGCCGGGTGATGGCGAGGTCGGAGTCGATGTAGGTGCCGGTCCGGGCCGAGAGCGCCTCGTACGCCGCCTTGATGCCTGGCCGGGAGTCGATGAGGGTCATGTCGAGGTCGAAGCCGACGGTCACCGTGTGTGACCCGGCGTCCGCGGCGAAGCCCGGGGCGGTGGTGGGGGCGGGGGACGGAACGGAGTACGAAGACATGCCCGCCATTGTGCCTCGACCCACCCCATACACTTAGCCTCCCCTAACTTCGTAGCCGACGAGCGAGACGAACGAACGGAAGCGATGACCGCCGACCGGACCAGCAGCCGCCCTCCCAGAGCCTCACTGGTCCGCCGCCGCCTCGGCTGGACGGCCACGGCCGTCGTCGCCCTGCTGCTCGCCATCCTGCTGAGCCTCGCCGTGGGCAGCCGCCAGATCGCGCCGAGCGGGGTGCTGGACGCGCTGCTGCACGGCGGGTCGAGCGACGCCGCCGACATCGTGCGGTCCCTGCGGCTGCCGCGCACCGTCATCGGGCTGATGGTCGGCGCGGCGCTCGCCATGGCGGGCACCGTGATGCAGGGTGTCACCCGCAACCCGATCGCCGACCCGGGCATCCTCGGCGTCAGCCAGGGGGCCTCGGTGGGCGTGGTGCTCGCGATCGCCTTCGCCGGGGTGCACACGCTGGGCGGCTATGTCTGGTTCGCCTTCGCGGGCGCGGGGCTGGCGTCGGTCGCCGTCTACGCCATCGCCAGCAGCGGGCGGGGCGGCGCGACCCCGGTCAAACTCGCCCTCTCCGGCGCCGCGATCAACGCGCTGCTGGTGTCCGTGACGACGGGCGTGCTGACGACGAAGGCGGCGGCCCTGGATGAGTTCCGCTTCTGGCAGATCGGCTCGCTCGCCGGGCGGGACACCGAGATCGTCGGCCAGATCTGGCCGTTCCTGCTGGTCGGCACGGTGCTGGTGATCGCGGTGGCACGCGGTCTGGACGCGCTGGCGCTCGGCGAGGACGTCGCGAAGGGGCTCGGCCAGAACGTGGCGGTCGTACGGGTCGTCGCCGCCCTCGGCGCCACGATCCTCACCGGGGTCGGGGTCGCCGCCGCGGGTCCGCTCGCCTTCGTCGGCCTCGCGGTCCCCCATATCGCCCGCGCGATCGTCGGCACCGACCACCGCTGGGTCCTTCCGATGGCCGCTCTGATCGGCCCGGTGATGCTGCTGGTCTCGGATGTGGTGGGCCGGATCCTCTTCCCGCCGAGCGAGGTCCCGGCGGGCGTGATGACCGCGCTGATCGGCGTGCCCTTCCTGGTCACGCTGGTCCGCCGGAAGACGGTGGCCGCGTGACCGCCACCGACCGCCGCACCGACCGTCCGGGGATCCGTCCCGGCGTCCGCCCCGCCGGTTACGGCCTGATCCGCATCAAGGGCGGCGGACGACGCGGCCATGACGTGCGAGACCTCCGTGGCGGATCGTTCCTGCTGCATCGCCGCTCGGCCCTCGTCGCGATCGGGCTGGCCCTGGCCACCGTCGCCGTCTGTGTGGCGTATCTGTGCGTCGGCGAGAGCTTCATCGCCCCCGCCGACGCCGTGAAGGCCGTTCTGCACACCCAGTGGGGCCTCGGGCAGGCCACCCCGAACGATCTCGTCGTCGGCACGCTGCGGCTCCCCCGGATGACGCTCGGTCTGATGGTCGGCGCCGCCTTCGGCATCGCGGGCGCGCTGATCCAGACGGTGGCCCGCAACCCCCTCGCGAGCCCGGACATCATCGGTGTCAGCCAGGGCGCGAGCGCGGTGACCGTGGGCGCGATGACCTACGGGGTCACCTCCTTCGCCGTCCTGCCCTATCTCTCCGTCGCGGGCGGTCTCGCCGCCGCCGCACTGGTGTACGTCTTCGCCTGGCGCGGCGGGCTGCAGGCGGCCCGCTTCGTGCTCATCGGCATCGGTTTCGCCGTCGCGCTGCGCTCGATCACCCATCTCTTCCTGACCAAGGGCGACTACCTCGTGGCCCAGCAGGCGAAGGTGTGGATGACCGGTTCGCTCAACGGACGCGGCTGGGACGAGGCCGGTCCGCTCGGCTGGGCGCTGCTGGTGCTGCTGCCCGGTGTGCTGTGGGCGGCGCGGGCGCAGCGCACCGTGTCCCTGGACGACGACACGGCGACCGCGCTGGGCGTACGGCTCGGGCGGGTGCGGCTGGGCCTGGTGTCCGTCGGCGTCGTGCTCGCGTCGATGGCGACGGGCGCGGCCGGCCCGGTGGACTTCGTGGCGCTGCTCGCGCCGCAGATCGCCCGCCGGATGACCCGGACCGCCCAGATCCCGCTGCTGTGCTCGGCCCTGGCCGGAGCGTTCATCGTCGTCACCGCGGATCTGCTCGCCCGCAAGCTGTTCGCGCCGACCGAACTGCCGGTGGGCGTGCTGACCGCCGCGGTCGGCGCCCCGTATCTGATCCACCTGCTGCTGTCTTCCGGGGGACGCGGCCGTAAGGGAGGCACCGCCGCATGACCGCTTCGGCGTCCACAACGGGAACGACGGGAACGGATACGACAGGAACGGGTAGGACGGGAGCTAGTACGGCGGGAGCTAGTACGACGGGAGCGAGTACGCGTACGCCGGAAACGGATCCGGTGGAACCCGCTGCCCCGAACCGGCTCACCGCGCGTGAGCTGACCCTGGCGTACGAGGACCGGACCGTCGTGGACGGGCTGGACCTGGCGATACCCGACGGCGAGGTCACGGTCATCGTCGGCCCCAACGCCTGCGGCAAGTCCACCCTGCTGCGCGCCCTCGGGCGGCTGCTGCGGCCGCGCGGCGGCGCCGTGCTCCTCGACGGCACGGATCTCGCCCGTATCCCCACCAAGAAGATCGCCCGGGCCGTGGGGCTGCTCCCGCAGACCCCGGTCGCGCCCGAGGCGATCACCGTCGCCGATCTCGTCTCCCGCGGCCGCCAACCGCATCAGCACTGGTGGCAGCAGTGGTCGGAGGAGGACGAACGAGCCGTCACGGACGCCATGGAGCGTACGGACGTGACGGCGCTCGCCGACCGCCCGGTGGACGAGCTGTCCGGCGGGCAGCGGCAGCGCGTATGGATCGCGATGGCGCTCGCGCAGGAGACCGATCTGCTGCTGCTGGACGAGCCCACGACGTATCTGGACATCTCCCATCAGGTGGAGGTGCTGGACCTGGTGCGCCAGCTCAACCACGAACGCGGCCGTACGGTCGTCGCCGTCCTGCACGACCTCAACCAGGCCGCCCGCTACGCCGATCATCTGATCGCGATGAAGGAGGGCCGGATCGTGGCGCGCGGCGGCCCGGCGGAGATCGTCACGGCGGAGCTGGTGCACGAGGTGTTCGGCCTGGACTCGGTGGTCGTCCCCGATCCGGTCACCGGCAGCCCCCTCGTCGTCCCGGGCACGCCTTGGCAGGCCGAGCAGGGCTGAGCGGCGGCGGGGGCCGGCACCGCCCGGCGCTTGCTTCCGGTTCGAGGGTTTGCGGGTTTTGAGGGTTTGAGGATTCGAGCCTCACGGTGGCCCGGCGTGAACCCCACGGGAGCTGCCGGAGCAAGCCCCCCACCGCGCCCTCAGACCTCAGCCCTTGCGCCGCGCGCGCCACAGCAGGAAGAGCACCGAGGCGATGGCCGCGCCCCGGACGACGAACGGCCAGGTGTCGGTCAGCGCGTCCTTCCACCCGTCCTCGGGGATCGGCTGGCCCCATTTGCGGGCGGCCCGGCCCCACAGCCAGACCCCGGCCCCGGCCCCGACCAGACCCGGTATGCCCAGCGAGGCCCACTTCGCCCCGGCCGGGGAGTGGCGGTAGGTGCCGTAGTACGCGATCACCCAGCCGAAGGCGATCAGGATGATGTTGCCCATGGCGGCGCCCGCCACGAGGAGTCCGACCGCCACCAGGAGTATCGGGCCGAGCCCGGCCAGCCATTTGGCGACGCCGACCCCGCCCCCGCCCGCGGGCTGATCGGCCGCCTTACCGGGCCCCAGCAGCACCCGGCGCAGCGCACCGCGCTGCTTGCCCCCGGCCTTGGCCTTGGCCTTCGCCTCCTCGGCGGCCTCGGCCTCGGCGGCAGCCGCCTCCTCCGCCGCCGCTTTCTCCTCGGCCTCCCGCCGCTCCTGGCGTTCCTGCTCGGCCGTCTTGCCCTTGCCGAGCAGTTCGGGGATCTCGATCCCGCCGGTGAACCCCTCGACCGAGCCGTACTGCGCGTCGCGCCGCTCGGACTGGGCGAACGGCCCCGCCTCCACATGCCACCAGTCCATGTTGGACTCGCGCGGGCTCAGTTCGTCCTCCCCCGCGAGATGTGGCGGCGAGGCGGCGTTGGACGGGGGCCTGGCGGGAGTGGAGGGCCTCGGCTTGATCAGGGAGGGGGAACCGTCACCCGGGCCGCCGCCGTTCCAGCCGGCGCCGGGCACCCCCGGGGCGTCCTCCTCGCGCGGCGTGGGGACCTTACCGGTGAGCCCGCTGCTCTTGGCGAGCCCGGCCAGTCTGTCGCGGGCCGCCCGCGCCGCCCCGGCGGCTCCCCGCGGCGACCCACCGCCGCCCGCTCCATTGCCCGCGCCGCCGATCGCGCCACCACCCGCCGGGCCCGGCTCAGCGCCCGTTCCCGAGCCCGGGTCGGGGGGCCGACCGCCCACGGCGGCCACCACGTCGGCCGGTGAACCCAGCTTGGACAGGATCCGCTTCACCCCGGCCGGGCTGTCCGCCCCTCCGGTGGTCCGGCGATGGTCGATATCGGCCCGCAGCCCGGAGACCAGTCGCATGCGTTCACCGGACGACAAACCCTGCTGCTGAGCCAGGTCACCGACACGGCTCAGATAGTCGTAGACGAGCTTTTCGCTCTCGATCCCCACCAAGACCCCTGACAATGCGCACGGTCGGCGTATCAGTCGGCTCCGACGGTACCGCGCGGAAGCGGAGTCCCGCCGCACCCCCTGCGTCCCGCGCCCCGCGGGTACTGTGGATCGAATGAGCAGTTCATGGAATCGGGAAGGCTGAAATGCCCGAAGAGACCAGCTCGCGCAACCGGGAGGCATGAGTTGCCCGCAGACACCGGCCGTGGAGAAACCGGCCACGGGGACGGCGGCCCACGGGAGACCGGCCCATGGGACGGCGGCCACGGCAACCGCGGCCGTGCGGTGCCGCGCACACTCGCCGAGGAGCTGCGGACCCGGCCCGACGACGCCCTCGCCGCCCTGCTGCGCGCCCGCCCCGATCTGCTCTCCCCGGTCCCGAACGACCTCACCCAGCTCGCCACCCGGGCCGGCACCCGCGCCTCGGTGGTACGGGCCGTGGAGCGGCTCGACCGGTTCGCGCTGCAGACCGCCGAGGCGCTGGCGGTCGCGCCCGACCCGTGCCCGTACGAAACCCTGCGGGACCTGCTGACGGGCGATGAGGGCGCGGAGGAGGCCGGGGGGCAGGGGGAGGTGGCTGCGGGTCAGGGGGACGCCCGGGGCGCGGGGGACGCTGACGGTGCTGGGGATGTTCAGGGTCCCGGGACCGCATCGTCCGTCGGGCCCGCGGCGCCCGTCGGTCCCACGTCGGGTATCGAGGCCGCCTCGCCCCTCACCCCCGCCTCCCCCGCCAGCCCCCCGTCCGGCACCGACGCAGCCCTGGGCGCCGAGGAACGTGCGGCGATCGCGGCCGAGCTGCCGCGTGCCGTGGCCACCCTGCGCGACCAGGCCCTGGTCTGGGGCGGTGACGACCGGCTCCGCCTCGTCCGCACCGCCCGCGAACTGCTCGCGCCCTCGCCCACCTCACCCTCCCCGACCGGCCTCGGCCCGACCGTTCAGGAGGCCACGTCCGGGATGTCGCCGGGCCGACTGCAGGAGCTGCTGGCGGGCGCCGGGCTGCCGCCCACGCACGACCCGGTCACGGCGGTGGCGGCGCTGGCCGAGCTGTTCCAGGACCGCGCCCGGATGGCGGCGCTGCTCGACGGGGCGCCGGCGGGCGCGGCGGCCGTGCTGTCCAAGCTGACCTGGGGACCGCCGTACGGGGAGGCGTCCGTCGCCTCGCCCACCCCGCCCGTCGGCTGGCTGCTGGACCGTGGGCTGCTGCTGCCGTCCGGGCCGCGCAACGTGGTGCTGCCCCGCGAGGTCGCCCTGCATCTGCGCCACGGCCGGGCGCACCGCACCCCCGAACCGCTGGCCCCGCCCCTCTCGCCCACCGTCGAGCACGATCCACAGGCTGTGGATAACACTGCCGCGGGCCAGACCTTCACCTCTGTGGCCACCGTCGAGGAGCTGCTGGGGCAGTGGGAGAACGCCGGACCTCCCGTGTTGCGCGCGGGCGGGCTGAGCGTCCGCGACCTCAAGCGGGCCGCCGTGGCACTCGACGTGGCCGAACCGGTGGCCGCCTTCTGGATCGAGCTGGCCTACGCCGCCGGGCTGGTGGCCTCCGACGGTGAGACCGACGAGCGCTACGCCCCCACCCCCGCCTACGACGACTGGCTGCGGCTGCCCCCCGAGGAGCGCTGGGCGCGGCTCGCCGCCGCCTGGCTGCCCGCGACCCGTACGGCGGGGCTGGTCGGCGGCCGGGACAACCGGGGCCGTACCCTCGCCGCGCTCGGCCCGGACCTGGATCGCTCCCCGGCCCCCGAAGTCCGCCGCCGGGTCCTCGAACTGCTGGCCACCCTCCCGTCCGGTGCCGCGGCCGCCCCCGACGTCGTGCTGACCCGGCTGCGGTGGGAGCGGCCGACCAGCCACCGCGGGGCCCCCGCCGCGACCGGTGCCGCCCCTGGTGCCGCCCCTGGTGCCGCCTCACCCACCTGGGGCGCCCCCAGCGCCGCCGCCTCCCCCACCAGGGAGGACCTGCGCTCGCGGCTGGCTCGCTGGGCCGTGGCCGAGGCCGAAATGCTCGGGATCACCGGCCGGGGCGCCCTCTCCTCCCACGGCCGCGCCCTGCTGGAACCCCACCCGGACGAACCGCCGGCCGCCAGGAACGAGGTCGCGTCCGCGCAGGCCGCGCGGCTGCTCGCGCCGCTGCTCCCCGAGCCCCTCGACCACGTCCTGCTCCAGGCCGACCTGACCGCCGTCGCGCCCGGCCCCCTGGAACGGCCGCTCGCCGAGACGCTGGGCATCCTCGCCGACGTCGAGTCCAAGGGCGGCGCGACCGTGTACCGCTTCACGCCCGAGTCCGTACGCCGCGCGCTGGACGCCGGGCGGACCGCCGACGACGTCCACACCTTCCTCACCGCGCACTCCCGCACCCCCGTGCCCCAGCCGCTCACCTACCTCGTCAACGATGTGGCCCGTAAGCACGGCCGCCTTCGCATCGGCACCGCCTCCGCGTATCTGCGCTGCGACGACGACGCGCTGCTCGCCGAGATCCTCGCCGACCGCCGCTCGGCAGGACTGCGGCTGCGCCGCCTCGCCCCCACCGTCCTGGCCGCCCAGGCGCCGCCGGACACACTGCTGGAGGGGCTGCGGGCGATGGGGTACGCCCCGGCTGCCGAGTCCGCCGAGGGCGATGTGCTGGTCAGCCGCCCCGAAGCGCAGCGCACCCCGCCCCGGACGCCGCCCGTGCCGGTTCCGGAGGGCCCGCCGGTGGCCGACGCCACCCTGCTGGGCGCGGCCGTACGCGCCATCCGCGCCGGGGACCTCGCCGCGACGGCGCCCCACAAACCGGCGGCCGTGTCCGGAGCGGGGTCGGGGGCGGCGGCGGACGCCGGGGCTGGCTCCCGGTTCGGTGCCGGGTCCGGTTCCCGGTCCGGTGCCGGGGCTCGTTCCGGGGCCGCCGCCAGCGGGGGCCGGCTGCCTCGCACCACCTCCGCCGACACCCTCGCCACCATGCAGGCCGCGGCCTTGACCGGCTCCAACGTCTGGATCGGCTACGTCAACGCGAACGGCGCGGCCACCCAGCGCGTGATCGCGCCGGTCCGGGTCGAGGGCGGCTTCGTCACGGCGTACGACCACACGGCGGACGAGGTCCGTACGTACCCTCTGCACCGCATCACCGGCGCCGCCGAACTGGCCGAGGACGCGACGTAGGCCCTACGGCGACAGCTCACGCGGCAGGCGGTCGCTGGGTCCAGCGGTGCCACCAGTGGCGGCGGCGGGGGTGCAGGGCGTGGCCGAGCCAGCGGCCGATCACGACGTAGCCGAGCAGCGCGCCCGTGGTGTTGAGGATGACGTCGTCGATGTCGAAGGCCCGACCCTCGACGATGAGCCCCTGAACGGTCTCGACGGCCACCATCACCAAGGCCGTCACCACCACCACCCGCACCGCGCCCCGCGCCTTGGGCAGCAGCATCGGCAGCAGCACCCCGAAGGGGCCACCGAGCAGCACATTGCCGCCGATCTGCTTCACCGTGTCCCGGAAGGCGGGCTGGTCGAGGTACGCGCGCAGCGACCGTCCCGGGTGCAGATTGGTGTGGACGAGGTCGACGGAGCCGGGCGAGGGCACGAGCGTGGCCTTGGCGAGCGCCGCCGCGAAGCCGACCATGCAGACGAACGCCAGGAGCAGCACCAGCAACCGTGCGGCACGCGCACCGAACGACTTGCGCTGCAGCAGCGCCGTCTCCGGGGTGCCCTCGGGCTCCACGGGCTTGGCAGGCTTGGCGATCCGGGCTTTCCCGGTCCGGGCTTTCGTCGACGGGGCCTTCGCGGACTCAGGCTTCGCAGCCTGGGCCTTCGCGGTCTGCGGCTTCGTGGTCTGCGGCTTCGTGGACTGAGGCTTCGCGGACTGAGGCTTCGCGGTCTGCGGCTTTGTCGTCCGGGACCCCTTCGTCAGAGCCCCACCCGCCCGCGACCCCTTCTTCTGGCCGCTCGCCGCCTTCTGGCCGCCCGTCGTCCGGGAACCCTCCCGCGGCTTCTTCTCCCCCGACCGCTTCTCCGCTGCCCGCTTTACCGTCGTCCTCTTGTCCGCCGTCCGCCGGATCTCCCATCCAGCGATGCTGATCACAGGGACTCCCTCCCGCTCATGGCTCTGTTGTCGCGGCGCTGTCGTCGCGGTTCCGTCGGTCCGTGTTCGTCTTCGCCGCTTGCCCGTAGCCGCCCGTTGTATCCCTACGGCTCTCCGCCACGCCTTCTCGATGGGGGACACTGGTTCTTTGGCCGGCAGCACGAAAGGACCCAGGCGCGTGAATGGACCCCTCATCGTCCAAAGCGATAAGACGCTCCTGCTCGAGGTGGACCACGAGCAGGCCGGCGCCTGCCGCCGCGCCATCGCGCCCTTCGCCGAGCTGGAGCGGGCGCCCGAGCACATCCACACCTACCGGGTGACCCCGCTGGGGCTGTGGAACGCCCGCGCCGCCGGGCACGACGCCGAGCAGGTGGTCGACGCCCTCGTCGCGTACTCCCGCTATCCCGTCCCGCACGCCCTCCTCGTCGACGTCGCGGAGACCATGGCCCGCTACGGGCGGCTGCGGCTGCTCAAGCACCCCACCCACGGTCTGGTCCTGGAGACCAGCGACCGCCCGATCCTCGAGGAGATCCTGCGGTCGAAGAAGATCCAGCCGCTGGTCGGCGCCCGGCTCGACCCGGAGACCGTCGTCGTCCACCCCTCCGAGCGCGGGCAGATCAAGCAGACGCTGCTGAAGCTGGGCTGGCCCGCCGAGGACCTGGCCGGGTATGTGGACGGCGAGGCCCACCCCATCGAGCTGCACGAGGACGGCTGGGCGCTGCGGCCGTATCAGACGCAGGCCGTGGAGGGCTTCTGGCACGGCGGCTCCGGTGTCGTCGTGCTGCCCTGCGGTGCCGGAAAGACGCTGGTGGGGGCGGGTGCGATGGCCACCGCCAAGTCGACCACGCTGATCCTGGTCACCAACACCGTCTCCGCCCGGCAGTGGAAGCACGAGCTGGTGCGCCGCACCTCGCTCACGGAGGAGGAGATCGGCGAGTACAGCGGTACGCGGAAGGAGATCCGCCCGATCACCATCGCCACGTATCAGGTGCTCACCACCAAGCGGAAGGGCATCTACCCGCATCTGGAGCTGTTCGACTCCCGCGACTGGGGCCTGATCGTCTACGACGAGGTGCATCTGCTGCCGGCGCCCGTCTTCAAGTTCACCGCCGATCTGCAGGCCCGGCGGCGGCTCGGGCTCACGGCGACGCTCGTCCGGGAGGACGGCCGGGAGTCCGATGTCTTCTCGCTCATCGGGCCCAAGCGGTTCGACGCGCCCTGGAAGGAGATCGAGGCGCAGGGCTATATCGCGCCCGCCGACTGTGTCGAGGTCCGGGTCAACCTGACCGAGGCCGAGCGGCTGACGTACGCGACCGCCGAGACCGACGAGAAGTACCGCTACTGCGCCACGACCGACTCCAAGCGGAAGGTCACCGAGGCGCTGGTCGCCCGGCACAAGGGGCAGCAGACCCTGGTCATCGGCCAGTACATCGACCAGCTCGACGAGTTGGGCGAGCACCTGGACGCGCCCGTCATCAAGGGCGAGACCACCAACGCCCAGCGGGAGAAGCTCTTCGACGCCTTCCGGCAGGGCGAGCTGTCGGTGCTCGTCGTCTCGAAGGTCGCCAACTTCTCCATCGACCTCCCCGAGGCCACGGTCGCCATCCAGGTCTCCGGCACCTTCGGCTCCCGCCAGGAGGAGGCCCAGCGGCTCGGCCGGGTGCTGCGCCCGAAGGCCGACGGCCACCCGGCGGTCTTCTACTCGGTGGTCGCGCGCGACACGATCGACCAGGACTTCGCGGCGCACCGGCAGCGGTTCCTGGCCGAGCAGGGGTACGCGTACCGGATCGTGGACGCGAGCGAGCTGCTCGCGGACGAGGACGTCTGACGTTCGGCCGGTCACGGTCACCCGTTACCGTCACCCGTCACCCGGTCGCCCGGTCACCCATGACCGTTGGGCACGCTCCCATGGCCATGACATGTGTCATGAGTGACCCGTGATCGCCGACTCTGCCCGGGAGATTCCCCGCCCGTCAGGATCGTGAGTGTCAGCAGGACATGGCACCACACGACGCCGAAGGGGCGGGGACATGGGCATCAGCATCCGCAAACGCAAAACCGCGACCACCGACATCGACCTGAGCGACATCAAGCCGCTGCCGCTGTGGTTCTTCGGCTTCGAGGGCGTCATGGGTGCCGCGTACGACCTGACCAAGGCGTGGGACGACGCCTGGATGGTGCTCATCGCGATCGCCCTCGTGAACGTCGTCGTCGGGGCGACCGTGCTGCGCCGCCGGGTGAAGCTGATGCGCGCGATGCTCAAGAACGCCCACACCCGGAAGATCGCCATCGGGCTGCTCGCGCTCCGCGTCGGCCTCCATCTCGTCCTCGCCGCCGTCGGTGCCCCGGTCACCTCGGTGGCCGGGCATCTGACCGTCGCGGTCCTGATGGGCGCGACGACGGTGACGCTGCTGTGGTTCAACCAGCGCGTGACCTTCCGCGCCCTGCGGCTCGCCTGAGACAAAGACGGAGCCCACGCGGGCCCACAGCCCGGACGGAGGCTCACAGCCCCACACGAGGCCCGCCCGCGAGCCCGCCCGGCCCCTTCCCCGGGGGCCGTCATAATTCATTCGCCTCCCGGACATGCCCTGGCTACAATCGCCGGTCTTGCCGCCTCCCGCGTTCCGAACGGGAGAGCCGCCGCCCGGACGGAAACCGGTCGGCATCTCTGACCGCGCATCCGTACCGCGCACCCGCTTTGTGTACTCGCTTTGTGCACTCGTTGTGTACTCGCTCGCCGGAGGCTACGCCGTGCCCTCGCACGCCCCTGACCACGCAGATCCCCTCTCAGACCCCCATCCAGCCTCAGCCCCTCTCTCAGACCCCCATCCAGCCTCAGCCCCTCTCTCAAACCCCCTCGCGCGGGAGCGCGCCCATCTGACCGACTCCCGCGCCGCGCTGCGCGCCATGCGCGCCGACGTCGAGGCCCTCGACCTCCGGGACGTCGCCGCGAACTGGGTCAACGCCGCAGCGCTGCACCACCAGGTCAGCGAGCGCATCAAGGCCCTCGCCGACCTCGCCGACACCCCGCTCTTCTTCGGCCGGCTCGACTATCTGCACGCACCGGACGCGGAGACGGCGGAGGGCGCGGAGGGCGAGCGGTTCTATATCGGCCGCCGCCATGTGCACGACGCGGACGGGGACCCCATGGTCATCGACTGGCGTGCCCCCGTCTCCCAGCCCTTCTACCAGGCGTCGAAGACCGCGCCGATGGACATCGCGCTGCGCCGCCGCTTCGGCTACACGGGCGGCGAGTTGACGGCGTACGAGGACGAGCGGCTCTCCGACCCCACCGAGGCGGAGCAGACCAGCAAGCTGCTCCAGTCCGAGATCGAGCGCCCGCGCGTCGGCCCGATGCGGGACATCGTCGCGACGATCCAGCCGGAACAGGACGAGATCGTCCGCCAGGGGATCGGCGGCACCATCTGCGTCCAGGGGGCACCGGGCACCGGTAAGACGGCCGTGGGGCTGCACCGGGTGGCGTATCTGCTGTACGCGCACCGCGAGCGGCTGGCCCGCTCCGGCACCCTCGTCATCGGCCCGAACCGCTCCTTCCTCCACTACATCGAGCAGGTCCTGCCCGCCCTCGGCGAGTTGCAGGTGGCCCAGGCGACCGTCGAGGACCTGGTGACCCGCCCGGCCCTGGGCGCGGAGGCTCGGGGCACCGACTCCGCCGACGCGGCCCGTATCAAGGGCGACGCGCGGCTGGCCGAGGTGCTGCGCCGCGCCCTGCGCTCGTACGTCACCGCCCCCACCGAACCCTGTGTGGTGGTGCGCGGTTCACGCCGCTGGCGGGTGCCCGCGTACGAACTGGAGGAGATGGTCGAGGAGTTGCTCACCCGCGACATCCGCTACGGCGCGGCCCGCGAGGCGCTTCCGCAGCGCATCGCGCACACCGTGCTCGTCCGGATGGAGCAGGCGGGTGAGGCGCCCGACGACCGGGTCCAGGACGCGGTCGCGCGCAACGCGGCCGTCAAGGCGGCGGTCAAGGCGGTCTGGCCGCCGGTCGACCCGGCCAAGCTGGTGCTGCGGCTGCTCTCCGACGCCGACTTCCTGGCCGAGCACGCGGAGGGCGTCCTCGACGCCGACGAGCAGAAGACCGTCCTGTGGGCGAAGCCGGGGCGCGGTGTGAAGTCCGCGAAGTGGTCCCCGGCGGACCTGGTGCTGATCGACGAGGCCGCCGATCTCATCGAGCGCACCCCGTCCCTCGGGCATGTGGTCCTGGACGAGGCGCAGGACCTGTCGCCCATGCAGTACCGCGCGGTCGGCCGCCGCTGCAGCACCGGCTCGGCGACCGTGCTCGGCGACATCGCCCAGGGCACCACCCCATGGGCGACGGCCAGTTGGGAGGAGGCCCTGACCCATCTGGGCAAGGACGGGGCGGCGATCGAGGAGCTGACCCAGGGGTTCCGGGTGCCGCGCGAGGTGATCGCGTACGCCTCGCGACTGCTGCCCGCCATCGCCCCCGGCCTGTCGGAGGCCACCTCGATCCGCGAGGCGGCGGGCGACTTCTCCGTACGGGCCGTGGACCCGGCGGAGCTGGACGCGGCCGTGATCGCCGCGTGCCGGGACGCGCTGACCCACGAGGGTTCCGTGGGTCTCATCGCGGCCGACGCCCGCGTCCCGGCCCTGGCCGAGGCCCTCGACGCGGCAGGCCTGACCCACCTCTCCCCCGGCGAGGAGACCAGCGCCGAGGCCCGGCTCACCCTCGTCCCGGCGACCCTGGCCAAGGGTCTGGAGTACGACTACGTGGTGCTGGACGAACCGGCCGCGGTGGTCGACGGCGAGCCGGACGAACGCACCGGTCTGCGCCGCCTGTACGTCTCCCTGACCCGTGCGGTCTCGGGGCTGACGGTCGTCCACGGGGCGGCGCTGCCGGAGCGGCTGAACTGAGCTGACCGTTATGCCTTGGCTTCGGCGGTCTGCTGCTCGTATCGCTTGAGGGCGTCCGGGGTGACGGGCGCGAAGAAGTTGACGAGATTGCCGTCGGGGTCCTTGAACAGCAGCGAACGGTTGCCCCAGGGCTGCGTGGTGGGCTCGTTCACGATCTCGACGTCGAACTCCTTGAGCCTCTCGTACTCGCCGTCGACATCGGCGACGCGGAACTCCACGATCACGCTCTGGTTCGCCGCGGGCCGGGGCGCCTGCTCACCGAGCACCCGCACCGTGCGGGTGCTCGCAAGGGCGAGAGTTCCACTCGAAGTCATGAGCTCGGCGAAGTCGTCCGTGTACCGCTTCGCGGTCAGGCCCGTGGCCCGCTCGTAGAAGTCGGTGATCCGGGCGACGTCCTCGGTGATGATGCGGATCGAGGCGAAGTGCATGGCAAGCTCCCGTGAGGTGTTTTGTGCTGTGCGGATGACCGTACGGTCGATACCGGGCAGAAGCCGCCCGGTATCGAACCCCGGTTTCCGGGCCGGTGTGCAGGCCCGGTACCCGAGCCCGGTATCCGAGCCCAGCACCCAGCACCAGGAGGCACCCAGCACCCAGCAGGAGCTTGTCGGCACAGCCGCCGTGCAGCCGCCCTCAGCGCCGCGCAGACCGCCTCAGCGCCGCGCGGCATCCCCTCAGGCGACCGGAACGGGCGCGTCCAGGGCCGTACGCCACCGGCCTACCGCCGCCGCGTCCACAGGGCCGGCCCATCCCGCCGGGCGGGCCGCGCCGCCGATGTGGAAGGCGTCGATCCCGGCGGCGCGCAGGGCGGACAGATGGTCGAGGCGCAGCCCGCCACCGGCCATGATGCGCGGCTCATAGCCCGGCGTACCGGTCCGCGCCGCCTCCTCGGCCAAGGTCGGCAGACCGTCGTCGACGCCACGTGCGGACCCGGCGGTGAGATACGTGTCGAGGCCGGGGATGTCGGCGAGCCGCTTCCGCAGCCCGTCGCGATCCGCGGCGCGGTCGATGGCCCGGTGGAAGGTCCAGCGGCTCTCGTCTACGCCGCCGCCCGCCCGCACGACCTCGGTCAGCGTGGTCACGGCGGCCAGGTCGACCCCGCCGTCGTCGGTCAGGAAGCCCAGGACGAACTCGTCCGCCCCCTCGGAGTGCAGCGCGGCAGCGGCCTCGCACAGCGTGTCGAACGCGGCGGGGTCCCCGGCCGCGAAGCCGTCGGCGGCGCGGAGCATCACCCGTACCGGCAGGTCCACGGCCGATCGGACGGCGGCGAAGGTCTCACGGGAGGGGGTGAGCCCGTCGGCGGCCATGTCGGTGACCAGTTCGAGGCGGTCCGCCCCTCCGGCCTGTGCGGCGATCGCGTCCGCCGGGTTCAGGGCGATCACCTCGAGAATTGGTCTAGACATGCTCCACAGCTTGCCACACCGCGCAAGAGGGCAAACCGCTACCCCACAATTGGCCCATGTCCGCACCCGCGCCCGCCCGCCATCCGGCCCATGACGCCCTGCTCACCCGCTGGACGGACCTCCTCACCAGCGCCCGCGAAGCCACGGCCCCGCCTCCCGCCCCCTACGGCGAGGACCTGCTGACCCGCTGGGCCGAACCCCAGCGCCGTTACCACACCACCGATCACCTGCTCGCGGTCCTGGACCGGGTGGAGGAGCTGCTCCCCCACGTCCAGGCCCCCGACCCCGCCGCCATCCGCCTGGCCGCCTGGTTCCACGACGCCGTCTACCTCCCCGACCGCTCCACCAACGAGGAACGCAGCGCCCGCCTCGCCGAACGCGCCCTCACCGAGGCAGCCGTCCCGGCCCCCCGCACGGCCGAAACCGTCCGCCTCGTCCTCGTCACCCGGGACCACGACCCCGCCGAGGGCGACACCAACGGCGAAGTCCTGTGCGACGCCGACCTCGCCGTACTGGCGGGCTCCCCGGCGGCCTATGGCGCCTACGCGGCGGCGGTCCGCGAGGAGTACGGCTTCGTCCCCGACGACGCTTTCCGCGAGGGCCGCGCGAATGTCCTCCGCCACCTGCTGGGCCTGTCCCGCCTCTTCCGTACGCCGGAGGCCCACGACCGCTGGGAGGAACCGGCCCGGCGCAACATGGCCACGGAGCTGGAGCTGCTCGGTTCGTAACATGTGCCGTTGGCGGAATGCCGAGGTCAGGCCATGGCGTTGAGCCTGGCATGCCCTCCTCCTCCCCAGCGGATTCCGCTCGCTCCCGCATGCCCCTGGCGGTCTACGTCCTCGGGCTGTCCGTCTTCGCTCTCGGTACCTCCGAGTTCATGCTGTCCGGGCTGCTGCAACCCGTCGCTCGGGACATGGGGGTGTCCATCCCCACGGCCGGGTTGCTGATATCGGCCTTCGCGATCGGGATGGTGGTCGGGGCGCCGGTGCTGGCGGCGGCCACGTTGCGGCTGCCTCGGCGGACGACGCTGATGGCGCTGCTGGCGGCGTTCGGGCTCGGGCAGATCGCGGGGGCGCTGGCGCCGTCGTACGGGGTGCTGTTCGCCTCGCGGGTCGTCAGCGCGTTCGCGTGTGCCGGGTTCTGGGCGGTGGGCGCCGCGGTGGCGGTATCGCTGGTGCCGGTGAACGCGCGGGCGAAGGCGATGGCGGTGATGGTCGGCGGACTGAGCATCGCGAACATCGCGGGGGTCCCCGCCGGGGCGTTGCTCGGGCAGCACGCGGGGTGGCGCGCCGCCTTCTGGGCGGTGGCCGGGCTGTCGGCGCTCGGGCTGGTCGGAGTCGTCGCGCTCGTACCGCGTACGGAGGTGCCGACCGGGGACGACCGGCCGCGGCTGCGGGCCGAGTTGCGCATCTACCGCGACCGGCAGGTGTGGCTGGCGCTGGTCGCCACCGCGCTGAGCGGTGGCGCGGTCTTCTGTCTGTTCTCCTACCTCGGGCCGCTGCTGACGGATGTGGCGGGGCTGGACGAGGGCTGGGTGCCGACCGTGCTCGCGCTGTTCGGAGTCGGCGCGCTGCTGGGTACGGTGCTCGGCGGGCGGATCGCGGACGCGCATCTGTTCGGCACGATGCTCGGGGGCATCACCGCCTCGACGGTCGTGCTGAGCGCGTTGGCGCTGACCGCGCACAGCGCGGTCGCGGCCGTGACCTTGGCGCTGCTGCTCGGCTTCACTGCCTTCTTCACCGCGCCCGCGCTCAACGCCCGGATGTTCAACCTCGCGAACGCCGCGCCCACGCTCGCGGGCGCGACGAACACCTCGGCCTTCAACATCGGCAACACGGTGGGCCCGTGGCTCGGCGGCCTCGTCATCGACCTGGGCTGGGGCTACCCGGCGGTCGCCTGGACGGGTGCGGCACTCGCCGGTACGGGCGTGGTGACGACGGTCGCCGCGATGCGGCTGCACCGGGCGGCCGGTGCCTCGCGCGTCATCGCCACGTCGGCGACGTACTCCCCGGCGGACGCGGAAGCGGCGCCCGACCCGTCGCGCACGACGCCCTGAGAGACCCCGACCCGTCGCGCACGACGCCCTGAGAGACCCCACCTCGTCGCGCGGGCGCGGCCACACCGCCCGCGCGGGGCACTCACCTTGGCGCCGGAGCCGAGCTTGATGCCCGCCATACCCCGCAGCGCGGCCGCACCGGGCGGTCGGTTGGCAGGACGGGTGGCAGGCCCGCCCCGGTCACCCCGGGTCCGCGTTCGCGGCTCGTTGGGGGCGGCGGAGACCCGCAGCCTTCAGACGGCGTACCGCCCGCGGCGCGGCCGCCCTCAGCCGCTCGGGGGCACGAGCGGCAGCGCGGCAGCGCGGCAGACCTACGCACGGCGGGGGCGTGGCGGCCGCACCGGCGGCCGGTTGGCAGGGAGGGCGGGCCGCGGGCCCGCCCGCACCGGTCAGTCCGCGTTCGCGGCTCGTTGGGGGCGGCGGAGGCCCGCGGCCTTCAGGCGGCGGAGGAGTTCCTTGCTGCCGACCTCCTCCGCGCCCGCCCGTACCGCCTTCGCGTACAGCTCGCTCGGCAGGTCGTAGTGGTCGCGGTCGAAGCCTCGGCGCGGGGCGCCGATGCGGGCGGCGAAGGCGTGGAGTTCGGTGTAGGAGACATCGCTGACCAGGTGGGACCACAGACGGCCGTGGCCCGGCCACGAGGGCGGGTCGATCAGTACGGCCATCAGAGGGTGGTGCCCAACGATCCCACGGGCGCCACCGCGACCGCCGTCTTGCCGCAGACCCAGTGCGGGTTGGGGCCCAACTCGGGCTCCACGTCGAGGGCGTGGAGGTCGCCGCCCTGAGTGCATACGGGGCACAGCGGCCATCGGCCGTACCGTTCCAGCAGGGCGTCCTGGACGTCCTGGGCGACCAGACCGGCCACGTACTCGATGCCTTCCGGCCACTGCTCGACCCACCACCGCCGGTGCGCGATCGCGTCTTCGACCAGCGAGACGATATCGGCCCGGGCGACCTCGCCCGCCGCGAGGTCGGCCAGGACGAGGGCGCGGGCCGCGTGCAGTGCGTGTTCGAGCTTCATGGGTTCCATTGTCACCTTTGCTTCCTCCTGGCGCCTGTTTGCTTCATCCCCGGTCTCGCTTCGTCCCCGCTCTTCTCACTTCGTCTCGCTGCGGCCCGCCGCCCGGAGGCTCGCTGCGGCCCGCCGCCCGGAGGGTTGACGGACCCCGTGGCCGGAAATAGTTTTCGCGGATGAGCAGCGACCTGAAGGAAACTTTCATGCCACCACCGCAATCCGCCCCCACCCCGCCCCCTCCGGCCGCCCTCGCCGCGAAGGTGCGCACGTTAGGCCCCTCCATGACCCGCTCCATGCAGCGCGTGGCCGAGGCCGTGGCGGGGGATCCGGCCGGATGCGCGGCGCTCACCGTCACCGGGCTCGCCGAGCGGACCGGCACCAGCGAGGCCACCGTCGTCCGCACCTCCCGACTGCTCGGCTACCCCGGATATCGCGATCTGCGCATCGCGCTCGCCGCGCTCGCCGCACACCAGGCCGCCGGGCGGGCCCCGGCCGTCACCGCGGACATCGCGGTCGACGATCCGATCGCCGACGTGGTCACCAAGCTGGCGCGGGAGGAGCAGCAGTGTCTGGCCGACACCGCCGCCGTCCTGGACGCCGGCCAGGTCGAGGCGGCCGTCTCGGCACTGGCCACGGCGCGCCGGATCGATGTGTACGGGGTGGGGGCGTCCAGCCTCGTCGGGCAGGACCTGGTCCAGAAGCTGCTGCGCATCGGGCTGATAGCCCACGCGCACGCCGATCCGCATCTCGCGGTCACCAACGCGGTCCAGCTCCACTCCGGCGACGTCGCCATCGCGATCACCCATTCCGGGCGTACGACGGACGTCATCGAGCCGCTGCGGGTGGCCTTCGAGCGCGGCGCGACCACCGTCGCGATCACCGGACGACCGGACGGCGAGGTCGCGCAGTACGCGGACCTGGTGCTCACCACCTCCACCGCCCGTGAGAGCGAGCTGCGCCCGGCGGCCATGTCCAGCCGCACCAGCCAGCTCCTGGTGGTGGACTGCCTGTTCATAGGGGTCGCCCAGCGGACGTACGAATCGGCGGCGCCCGCCCTCTCCGCGTCGTACGAGGCCCTCGCGCACCGCCACGACCCGCGCCCCGGGCATCGCTGAGCCGGGCACCGATCATCGCTTCGCCCGGTGACTGCCCACCAGTCACCGTCACCCCCACCCCCGCCCTGACGTACCGGAAAGAGCCGCTTCACCATGACTTCCGCCGACTTCGCAGCCGACCCCACCGACTCCGCAGCCGACCAGGACTCCACCCGGCTCCGCGCCCAGCTCGACACCCTGACCACCGAGGCGTTCCGCCCCGAACTCGCCGAGATCGACCGGCTCGAAACCCTCGAGATCGCCCGGATCATGAACGCGGAGGACGCCGGCGTCCCCGCCGCCGTCGCCCTCCAGCTCCCCCGCATCGCCGCCGCCATCGACGCCATCGCCGCGCGGATGTCCCGTGGCGGCCGTCTCCTCTATACGGGCGCGGGCACCGCCGGACGGCTCGGGGTGCTCGACGCGAGCGAGTGCCCGCCCACCTTCAATACCCGGCCCGAGCGGGTCGTCGGGGTGATCGCGGGCGGCCCGGACGCCGTGGTGACCTCGGTCGAGGGCGCGGAGGACAGCGCGGAGCTGGCCGCCCGGGACCTCGACCTGCTCGGGATCGGCCCCGACGACACGGTGGTCGGCGTCTCGGCCTCCGGCCGCACCCCGTACGCCGTGGGCGCGGTCGAACACGGCCGCCGGATCGGCGCGCTCACCGTCGGGCTGTCCTGCAACGCCGACTCGGCGCTCGCCGCCGCGGCCGACCACGGCATCGAGATCGTCGTGGGGCCGGAGCTGCTCACCGGCTCGACGCGGCTGAA
The DNA here is from genome assembly GCF_000147815.2 of Streptomyces violaceusniger Tu 4113. Lineage (NCBI taxonomy): Bacteria > Bacillati > Actinomycetota > Actinomycetes > Kitasatosporales > Streptomycetaceae > Streptomyces > Streptomyces violaceusniger. The sequence continues at coordinate 10,104,579 of NC_015957.1, forward strand.
GGCGGGCACGGCCCAGAAGCTGGTGCTCAACATGATCTCGACCATCACCATGATCCGGTTGGGCAAGACCTTCGGAAATCTGATGGTCGATGTGCGCGCCTCCAACGACAAGCTGCGCGCCCGCTCCCGGAGGATCGTCTTCCTGGCGACCGGCGCCTCCGACCAGCGGATCGAGAGCGCGCTGGCGGCCACGGACGGCGAGGTGAAGAACGCGATCCTCACCATCCTGGGCGAGGTGGACGCCCCGACCGCCGAGAAGCTGCTCGCCGAGGCGCACGGCCATCTGCGCGCCGCCCTCGATGCGGCCAAGGAGTAGGCCCCGGATACGCCGGGCTGCAGATACGCCGGTATACGCGGGACCCCGGATCCGCCCGCCCCCAAAAAAACGCCGTCGGGGCGGCACCCCTGGGAGAGGGTGCCGCCCCGACGTCCTGGACGGTACGACCGACCGGCGAACGAACGCGCCGAATCGATCAGAAGTCCATGTCACCGCCCGGCATGCCGCCCGGAGCGCCCGCCGGGGCGGCCTTCTCCGGCTTGTCGGCGATGACGGCCTCGGTGGTGAGGAACAGCGCGGCGATCGACGCGGCGTTCTGCAGCGCGGAGCGCGTGACCTTGGCCGGGTCGATGATGCCCTCGGCGATCAGGTCGACGTACTCACCGGTCGCGGCGTTGAGGCCGTGGCCCGGGGTCAGGTTGCGCACCTTCTCGACCACGACGCCGCCCTCGAGACCGGCGTTGACCGCGATCTGCTTCAGCGGGGCCTCCAGGGCCAGGCGCACGGCCTGGGCACCGGTGGCCTCGTCGCCCTCGAGCTCCAGCTTCTCGAAGATCGAGACGGTCTGCAGCAGGGCCACGCCACCACCGGCGACGATGCCCTCCTCGACGGCCGCCTTGGCGTTGCGCACCGCGTCCTCGATGCGGTGCTTGCGCTCCTTGAGCTCGACCTCGGTGGCGGCACCGGCCTTGATGACGGCCACGCCGCCGGCCAGCTTCGCCAGGCGCTCCTGCAGCTTCTCGCGGTCGTAGTCCGAGTCCGAGGACTCGATCTCGGCGCGGATCTGGTTGACGCGGCCCTGCACCTGGTCGGTGTCGCCGGCGCCGTCCACGATGGTGGTCTCGTCCTTGGTGACGGTGACCTTACGGGCGCGGCCGAGCAGGTCCACCCCGGCGTTCTCCAGCTTGAGGCCGACCTCCTCGGAGATGACGGTGCCACCGGTAAGGATGGCGATGTCACCGAGCATGGCCTTACGGCGGTCACCGAAGCCCGGGGCCTTGACGGCGACGGACTTGAAGGTGCCACGGATCTTGTTGACGACCAGGGTCGCCAGGGCCTCGCCCTCGACGTCCTCGGCGATGATCAGCAGCGGCTTGCCCGACTGCATGACCTTCTCGAGCAGCGGAAGGAGGTCCTTCACGCTACTGATCTTCGAGTTGACGATCAGGATGTACGGGTCGTCGAGCGACGCCTCCATACGCTCCATGTCCGTCGCGAAGTACGGGGAGATGTAGCCCTTGTCGAAGCGCATGCCCTCGGTGAGCTCGAGCTCGAGCCCGAAGGTCTGCGACTCCTCGACGGTGATGACACCTTCCTTGCCGACCTTGTCCATCGCCTCGGCGATGAGTTCGCCGATCTGGGTGTCGGCGGCGGAGATGGAGGCGGTGGAGGCGATCTGCTCCTTGGTCTCCACGTCCTTGGCCTGCTCGAGAAGCTGGGCGGAGACGGCCTCGACGGCCTTCTCGATACCCCGCTTGAGCGCCATCGGGTTGGCACCCGCGGCGACGTTGCGGAGGCCCTCCTTGACCAGCGCCTGGGCGAGGACGGTCGCGGTCGTCGTGCCGTCACCGGCGACGTCGTCCGTCTTCTTCGCGACCTCCTTGACCAGCTCGGCGCCGATCTTCTCGTACGGGTCCTCGAGCTCGATCTCCTTGGCGATGGAAACACCATCGTTGGTGATCGTGGGGGCGCCCCACTTCTTCTCGAGGACGACGTTGCGGCCCTTGGGGCCGAGGGTGACCTTGACGGCGTCGGCGAGCTGGTTCATCCCGCGCTCGAGGCCGCGCCGCGCCTCCTCGTCGAACGCGATGATCTTGGCCATGTGAAGTGGTCCTCCCAAGACGGGGTGGATTGCTCCGGACCGCGCTGGCGCCCGCGACGGACGGCCTGCCTGCCGTGCGGTTCCTTGCCCCGCATGGCCTGGCGGGCCTCACCGACCCGGTCCTTCTGTCACTCTCAACGTCAGAGTGCTAACGCCAATGATTAGCACTCGGACCTATAGAGTGCAAGCGGCCGGAGGCCATCCTTGGGGGGGTGGCGGCCGGGCGACGGGCGGGCGCAAGCGGCCGGAGGCCATCCCCTGCCGTACCCAGCCCCGTAATGATCAGCGCGGACACGCCGAAGGGTCCGTACCCTGGCCGGGACACGGACCCTTCGGACTGTACTGTTCAGCTGCGTCGCGTCGGCGCGTCAGCCTACGGCCACGCGGACCATGTCGGCCTGCGGGCCCTTCTGACCCTGCGAGATCTCGAACTCGACCCGCTGGCCTTCCTCGAGGGTGCGGTACCCGTCCATCTGGATCGCGCTGTAGTGGACGAACACATCCGCACCACCGTCGACCGCGATGAAGCCGTACCCCTTCTCCGCGTTGAACCACTTGACGGTGCCCTGAGCCATTCCTAACTCCCCTATTGCTGGCCCTTGCGCAGGACCGCACTCCGCGGACCCGGGTCAGACCTCACCCCCCGGATGTGGGGGGTGTGCGCCGGAACGCGTCGACCGCCGCTGAATGTATCCGTCCCAACGCCCTCTGCAACAGGTCAATCGGACGAGAATTCTGGGCACGGCCGAACGGTTAAAAGAGAGAATTTATGTGAAGTTCGGGCAAGCCGGGCGGGACATAGGGAACCAACCCGACAATTCGCGCTCACACTTTACGCACAACTTGACGAGTTCTCATATGTGGTTCCGGCCCGGGGGCCATCGGGGAATCCGGGCAACTGTATCGCGATTCCACACACGGAATCGCCCCGTCCGGTTGTCCCCGGACGGGGCGATTCCAAAGGTGAGAAGGGTGGACGCGGGGTCAGCAGCCGCCCGCGACCGCCGGGATGATCGAGATCCCGGCACCGTCCGGGATCGCCGTGGCCAGGCCGTCGGCGAAGCGGACGTCGTCGTCGTTGACGTAGACGTTGACGAAGCGGCGGAGCTTGCCGGTGTCGTCCAGCACGCGGGCGGCGATGCCCTGGTGGTTCTTCTCCAGGTCCGCCAGGACCTCGGCGAGGGTCGCGCCCTCGGCGGGGACCTCGGCCTGACCGGCGGTGTAGGTGCGCAGGATGGTCGGGATTCGGACGTTGACGCTCATGCGAGACCAGCCTCTCGGAACGAGTCAAGGGTGGGGCGGATGATGGCGGAGGGGCCCGTGGTGGGGGCCACCGCGTCGAGGGTCTTGAGGCCGTCGCCGGTGTTGAGCACGACGGTCGTCAGGGACGGGTCGAGCAGACCGTCCTCGATCAGCTTCTTGGTCACGCCGACGGTGACCCCGCCCGCGGTCTCCGCGAAGATCCCCTCGGTGCGGGCGAGCAGCTTGATCGCGTCGACGATCTGCTCGTCGTTCACGTCCTCCACCGCGCCGCCCGTACGGCGGGTGATGTCCAGGACGTACGGGCCGTCCGCGGGGTTGCCGATGGCCAGCGACTTGGCGATGGTCTGCGGCTTCTGCGGCCGGACGACGTCATGGCCGGCCTTGAACGCGGCGGAGACCGGGGAGCACCCCTCGGCCTGGGCGCCGAAGATCTTGTAGGGCTTGTCCTCGACCAGACCGATCGAGATCAGCTCCTTCAGCCCCTTGTCGATCTTGGTGAGCTGGGAGCCGGAGGCGATCGGGATGACGATCTGGTCCGGCAGCCGCCAGCCGAGCTGCTCGCAGATCTCGTAGGCCAGGGTCTTGGAGCCCTCGCCGTAGTACGGCCGCAGATTGACGTTGACGAAGCCCCAGCCCTCGCCCGCCGGGTCGCCGATCAGCTCGCTGCAGAAGCGGTTGACGTCGTCGTAGGTGCCCTCGATGCCGACCAGCTCACCGCCGTAGACCGCGGCCATGACGACCTTGCCCGCCTCCAGGTCGTGCGGGATGAAGACGCAGGAGCGGAAGCCCGCGCGGGCGGCCGCGGCGCCGACCGCGCCGGCGAGGTTGCCGGTGGAGGAGCAGGAGAGGGTGGTGAAGCCGAAGGTGCGGGCGGCCTGGACCGCGATGGCGACGACCCGGTCCTTGAAGGAGTGGGTGGGGTTCCCGGAGTCGTCCTTGATGTGCAGCTCACCGGTGACGCCGAGCTCACGGGCGAGGTTGTCGGCCTTGACCAACTGGGTGAAACCGGGGTGCAGGCTGGGCTGGTCCGCCACGTCCGCGGGGACGGGCAGCAGCGGGGCATAGCGCCAGATGCTGTTCGGACCGGCCTCGATGCGCCGCCGCAGCTCCTCCGGGTCGCCGGCCGGCAGCTCGTACGCGACCTCGAGCGGCCCGAAACACACCTCACACGCGAAGATCGGGCCCAGATCGAACCGCTCACCGCACTCCCGGCAGGACAATGCGATGGCGGGACCGAAGGCACCGGAGGCGTCGGAGGTGGAGGAAGTGGTTGAGCTTTCTACTGACTGCACAGCCATGGATGGCGAGGCCCTTTCTCCTCATCTTCCTCGCGACGCATTTCGCCACGAGACGGAATTGGCACCTTCCCGAGCTGGGAGCCTCGCTGCGGAATGCGAGATCAGCTGGAGGGTTGCCGGGGCTTCAACGGGCCGTTCCCTCTGCCCCTCTGGATGAGCGGTATGGCGCCGGGCGGACCCGGGCGTTTGTCAGCACGGCATCATCACGGACTTCCTCGGTAAACACCGAGGTCGACCCCGACATACGACGGCCATGTGCGTTGTTCAAGACTGTAACCGACGGCCCGGATGGTTGAGCTAGCCGTCCGATGCGCGAGATGGATCACAGCGACCACGGCAGGGGAGAGACACAGGTGCTGGATGAGGTGGAGCGCTGGCTGAAGCACCGCTCCTGGTCGGCCGACGACCGGCCGCTGAACCGCCTGCTGGACGCGAAGCGGGGCTCGGCGACGACCCTGAGCGTGGTTCTGCCCGCCCTGAACGAGGAGGCCACGGTCGGCGAGATCGCCGCGACGATCCGCCGCGAGCTGATGGGCGAGGCGGCGCCGCTGGTGGACGAGCTGGTGGTGCTGGACTCCGGCTCGACGGACCGCACCGCCGAGGTCGCCGCGGCGGCGGGCGCGACCGTCGTCCACCGCGACTCGCTGCTGCCCGGGCTGCCCGCGCTGCCCGGCAAGGGCGAGGTGCTGTGGCGGTCCCTGCTGGCCACGAGCGGCGACATCATCTGCTTCATCGACGCCGACCTGCGGGAATTCGATCCGCGCTTCGTCTCGGGGATCGTCGGTCCGCTGCTGACCGACCCCACGCTGCAGCTCGTGAAGGGCATGTACGACCGCCCGCTCGGCGACGTGGCGGGCCAGGGCGGCCGGGTCACCGAGCTGGTCGCCCGCCCGCTGCTGAATCTGCACTGGCCCCAGCTCGCCGGATTCGTCCAGCCGCTGGGCGGTGAGTACGCGGCGCGCCGCACGCTGCTGGAGCGGCTGCCCTTCCCGGTCGGCTACGGGGTCGAGCTGGGCCTGCTGGTCGACGCGCTGCACACGGTGGGTCTCGACGCGCTCGGCCAGGTGGACATCGGGGTGCGCAAACACCGCCACCAGGACGGGCTGGCGCTCGGCCGGATGGCGGCCGCGATCTACCGCACCGCGCAGTTGCGGCTGGCCCGGGGCCATTTGGTGCGGCCGCGGCTGACCCAGTTCGACCGGGGCGAGACCGGCTTCGAGCCGCGCACCACGGCCGTGGACACCGAGGAGCGGCCGCCGATGATCGAGATACCGGAGTACGCGGAGCGGCGCGCGGCGTGATGACCCCGGGCGGCGCGGCGTGATGACCCCGGGACCCCGGCATCAGGCGATGGCTCCTACGGGTCGGAAACACGCCGCCCCATACCGCCTACGGGGCAAGAAACCGTACGTACGTTTGCGCGGGGTCGCGGCTGGCTAGGCTCGCGACATGGCAGTTCCGCGCACCGCCCCGATCCTGGTCGCGTCCAATCGCGGTCCGGTCTCGTACACCCTGGACGAGGACGGCTCGCTCACCGCCCGGCGCGGCGGTGGCGGGCTGGTCTCCGGCCTCAGCGCCATCGGCCCGGACGCGAACGCGGTGTGGGCGTGCGCAGCGCTCGGGGAGGGTGACCGCGAGGCGGCCCGGCGCGCCGGGGACAACCATCTGAACCCCGGTGACACCGGCGGCCAGCAGGTGCGGATGCTCGATATCGCGCCGGATGTCTTCGCCGCCGCGTACAACGGCATCGCCAATTCGGTGCTGTGGTTCGTCCACCATCTGCTCTACCAGACCCCGGTCGAGCCGGTCTTCGACGCGGAGTTCGCCGACCAGTGGGCGGCCTACGAGACCTATAACGCGGCCTTCGCGGACGCGCTCGCCGAGGAGGCGGTGGACGAGGCCGTCGTCCTGGTGCAGGACTACCACCTGGCGCTGGTGCCCGCGATGCTCCGCGAGCGGCGCCCCGACCTGCGGATCGGTCATTTCTCGCACACCCCCTGGGCCCCGCCGGACTACTACCGGCTGCTGCCGGACGATGTCGCGGCGGGTGTGCTGCGCGGCATCCTCGGCGGCGACCGCGCCGCGTTCCTCACCGAGCGCTGGGCCGGGGCCTTCGCCGACTGCTGCACGGCCGTGCTGGGCGCGGAGATCGTCCGGGACGGCGACGGCGCGGCGACGGCCGTGCGCTTCGAGGGGCGGGAGACCCGGCTGGGCGTCCACGGCCTGGGCGCGGACGCGGACTTCCTGCGGCAGCGGTCGCGGCAGGCCGATGTGGACGAACGGCTGACCAGTCTGCGGGCGCAGATCGGGCCGGACCGGAAGTCGATCGTCCGGGTGGACCGCACCGAGCTGTCCAAGAACATCGTGCGCGGGCTGCTGGCCTACCGGCGGCTGCTGGAGACCCACCCCGAGTGGCGCGAGCGCGTGGTGCATGTGGCCTTCGCCTACCCCTCCCGCCAGGACCTCGCGGTCTACCGCGACTACACCGAGCGGGTGCGGCGGCTCGCGGACGAGATCAACGCCGAGTACGGCACGGCGGGCTGGACCCCGGTCGCCCTGCATGTGAAGGACGACTTCGCACGGTCGCTCGCGGCCTACCGACTGGCGGACGTGGCGCTGGTCAACCCCATCCGGGACGGGATGAACCTGGTGGCCAAGGAGGTCCCGGTGGTCTCCGAGCGGGGATGTGCGCTGGTGCTGTCGCGGGAGGCGGGGGCGTACGCCGAGCTGGGCGACGACGCGCTGGTGGTGAACCCGTACGACGTGGAGGCCACGGCCCGGGCCCTGGACGAGGCGCTGCGCATGAGCGACGGCGAGCGCGCGGACCGTACGAAGCGACTCGCCGCCGCCGCGACCGCGCTGCCGCCCCAGGCATGGTTCCTGGCGCAGTTGCGGGCGCTGTAGGGCGAGGGTTTCGCGGTGGCGGCGGGGCTTCTGAGCCACGGACTTCTGAGCCACAGACTTACGAGGTGACGGGCGCGGGTTCGGCGAGCTCTACGTGGTGGCGGGTTCCTGAACCACGGACCTCCGACGTGACGGGCGCGGTCCGGGCAACGGACGCCGCCCGGGTGACCGGCGCGGTCCGGGCAACGGACGCCGCCCGGGTGACCGGCGCGGTCCGGGCGGGCGCTACGAGGCGTTGGCGCCGCTGACCGCGTCGGCCAGGGACGACAGCAGCTCCACCACGCCCGCCGGGCCGTCGACCACCAGGTCGGCCCGCTCGGCGAGTTCGGTCACCTCCGAGCTGCCGCTGCACACCAGCACCCCCGGCACACCCTCCTCACGCAGCCGCTCCACCGCCGCGAAGGCGGCCAGGTCGCCCAGGTCGTCGCCCGCGTAGAGCACGGCTTCCGCGTCCGTCCGCCGTACGTACTCCGTGAGCGCGACGCCCTTGTCCATGCCCGGCGGCCGTAGCTCCAGCACCAGCCGGCCCGGCTCGACGATCAGCCCATGGCGCTCGGCCAGGGCGTGAAGCGGCGCGCGCAGCAGCTCGAACGTGGCCTGCGGGTCCTCGGCACGGCGGGTGTGGACGGCGACGGCGCGGCCCTTGTCCTCGATCCAGGTGCCCTGCGCGGCGCCGTACTCCTCGAGGACGGCGGGGAGTTCGGCCTGGACGGCGGCGACGCCGGGGTGCGGTTCGGGTGCCTGCACGGCGCCGCTCGCCGCGTCCCAGCGCTCGGCGCCGTAGAGGCCGAGGACGACGAGCCCGTTCAGCCCCTCGGCCCCGGCGAAGCCGCCGTACCGGACGGCGACCTCGGCCGGACGGCCGGTGATCACCGCGACGGAGCGCAGCCGCGGGGCCAGCCGGGAGAGCGCGGGGACGGCGCCGGGATGGGCGCGGGCCTGGTCGGGGTCGGGGACGATCTCGGCGAGGGTGCCGTCGAAGTCGAGTCCGACGACGGCGCGGCCGGGCCGTTCGAGGAGGGCTGCGAGGCCCTCGCGGCCGGCGGCGGTGGTAGGTACGGGGAGGGGGTGACTGCCCATAGCGCTGCCCATGGCGGTGACCCTACCGGGCCCGGCGGCATCACGGGCTTCCCCCGGGCGTCCCACCGGTGAACGGCCCAGGGAGGTCCCGCCGGTGAACGGCCCCCAGCCGCCCCGCCGGTGCACCGCCCCGGCCCCCCTCCCCCGATGGACGTCAGCGCCGTTCGCGGCGCTCGTCCCTGACCCGCCGCAGCCGGTTGACGGTCACCGGGTCGTGCTCCAGGGCCCTGGGGTCGTCCAACAGCGCGTTCAGCAACTGGTAGTAGCGGGTGGGGGAGATGCCCAGCCGCTCCCGTATCGCACGCTCCTTGGCGCCGGGGCCCGGCCAGCCGCGTCGCTCCACGGCGAGCACGGCCACGTCGCGGTCGGACAGCCCGGCGCCCGGGCCCGGCTCCAGGTGCTGCCCCTCGGCCGGGCTGTCGACCTGCTCCCGGCCCCCGTCCTGCTCCCCGCCCCCGCCTTCGCCTTCGCCTTCGCCTTCGCCTTCGTCGGCAGGGTCGTCGGAGGGGCCGGGGCCGGGCGTGTCCACTGTCATGCCCCCGCATTCTCCATGGCGTCGGCCTCGCGCTGGATCTGGCCCAGCACGCTCGTCGGGTCGCCGCCCTTGGCCACGGTCGAGCCGATCTTCTGCTTGAACAGCTTGCTGACCTCCGCCCAGGAGGTCTTGTCGGCCGGGTAGAACTCGGCGCTCTCCAGCTCGTCGAGGAATCGCCACAGCCGCTTGTACTCACGGTCGCCGAGCATCGTCTGCTCGACGGCGGTGGTCACCGGCAGCAGGTCGTACTCGGTGACGAAGTCCAGCACGTTCTTCTCGGTGTAGACGAAGTCGAGGAACTTCCCGATCTGCGTGCGGTGGCCGTTCTGCTTGAAGGCCATCAGCCAGTCGGCGACGCCCATCGTCGACGGGGACTTGCCCCTGCGGCCGGGCAGGGGCGCGGTGCCGTAGCTGATGCCGTGGCCGGACGCCTGCTGCATCAGGGTCGGGTGGCCGTTGAGCATGCCGACCTCGCCGCGGGTGAAGGCGTCGAAGGCGTCCTGCCGGTTGGTGCGGGCCGGGGAGCCGGGGCCGGTGAGGTCCGCGCCGACCAGTTCGTCCCGCAGCCATTCGAAGGTCTCGATGTTCGCGGAGGAGTCGATGGTGTAGCTGCCGTTGGTGTCGGTGTAGCCGCCACCGCCGCTGAGCATCCACATCATGGTCTCGGCCTGGCACTCCTCGGGGCCGAGCGGCAGCGCGTAGGGGATCTTCACCCCGTCGGCCTTGAGCCGGACGGCCGCCTCCTTGAGCTCGTCCCAGCTCGTGGGGGCGGAGGATATACCGGCCTGGTCGAAGAGCTTCTTGTTGTAGAAGAGCAGCCGGGCGCTGGCCACGAACGGCACCCCGTACTGCACCCGCCGCACCTCGCCCGCATGGGCGATCGAGGTGATGAAACCGGCCTGGGTGGGGATGGCGAGCATCTCGTCGGCGCGGTAGAGCTTGCCCTGCGCGGCGTAGTCGGCGTACGCGCCGATCTGCGCGATATCCGGGGCCTGACCGTTCTTGACCATCTCGGCAACGCGCCGGTCCACTTCGGTCCAGCTATAGACCTTGACCTCGACCTTGATGCCGCTGTTCTTGGCCTCGAAGGCCCGGGCCAGCTTGTTCCAGTACTTCTGGGAGCCGTTGGCGGTGCTGTCGCCGTAGTCGGCCGCGACCACCTTCAGCGTGGCGTCACCGTCCGAGCCGGAGCTGTCGCTGCCACAGGCCGTGAGCCCGGGTGTCGTCGTCACCGCCGCGACACCCGCCGTCGTCAAACCCAAGAACCGTCGCCGCTGCACCGCTGTTTTCCCACCCTATGGCTTGTTTCATCCTCCAGGGTCCTCCCCCGAGGTCGAGCGAGTCTGCCTTGCAAACCTCCACAAGGTCTACACCATGGGCATATCGCTTCGATATCGGAAGCTCCCTTGCCCAGGTGAGCAGGCTGTTACACGCCAAAGTGCGATGTGTCACCCACTCACAAACGGAAGGTCAGGTTCATACCAACTCCCTTACCGGCAACGGCGTGATCTCCTGACGAGAAGCGGCGAGTGGACTAGACCTCTTATGGTGGATCGCGCGAGACTGTTCCATGTGAAACACGTCATCGCCCTGGATGTGGGCGGCACCGGTATGAAGGCCGCCCTGATCGGGGCGGACACCACACTCCTCCATGAGGCCAGGAGGCCCACCGAGCGGGAGCGCGGACCCGAGGCGGTCGTCGCCGCGATCCTCGACTTCGCCGCCGAGCTGCGCGAGATCGGCGAGCGGCGGTTCGGCGGACCCCCGGTGGCCGCGGGGGTCGGCGTGCCCGGGGTTCTGGACGAGGACCGCGGGGTGGCCGTCTTCGCCGCCAACCTCGGCTGGAGCGACGTCCCGCTGCGCGCGCTGCTCACCGAGCGGCTGGGCGGGATCCCGGTCGCGCTCGGGCACGACGTCCGGATGGGCGGGCTGGCCGAGGGGCGGATAGGAGCGGGCGAGGGCGCGCGGCGCTTCCTGTTCGTCTCCGTGGGCACCGGGATCGCGGGCGCCATCGGCATCGACGGGCGGATCGACCCCGGAGCGCACGGTTCCTCCGGCGAGATCGGCCATATCGTCGTCCGGCCGGGCGGCCCCGCCTGCGGCTGCGGTCAGTCCGGCTGCCTGGAGACGCTCGCCTCGGCGGCGGCGGTGGGCCGCGCCTGGGCCGGTGCGAGCGGCGATCCGACGGCCGACGCCGCCGACTGCGCCAAGGCCGTCCGGTCCGGCGATCCGAGGGCCGTGGCCGTATGGGGGGAGATGGTGGGCGCGCTCGCCGACGGTCTGGTGACCGGCCTCACCCTGCTGGACCCCGGCGTGCTGATCGTCGGCGGTGGGCTGGCCGAGGCCGGGGAGACCCTGTTCGCGCCGCTGCGCACCGCGATCGAGGAGCGGCTCACCTTCCAGCAGCTTCCCCGTATCGTCCCGGCGGCCCTCGGGGACACCGCCGGCTGCCTGGGCGCGGGTCTGCTCGCCTGGGATCGACTCTCCACGGAGGTAACCGCCTGATGGTCCAGCGAACGGTTCTCACAGGCGCCCGGGTGGTCCTGCCGGGAGGCGTGGTCGACAACGGGCGGGTGACGGTCGAGGGCACGCGCATCACCACGACCGGGCCGGCGGCGGATACCGCGTCCGGCCACAGCGAGGAGGCAGTGGAGGCGCTCGACCTGCCGGGCCGCTGGATCGTCCCCGGCTTCGTGGACCTGCATGTGCACGGCGGCGGCGGTGCCTCGTTCTCGGCGGGCACCCCCGAGGAGTCGCTGACCGCCATCCGTACGCACCGGCTGCACGGCACCACCACGATGCTCGCCTCCACCGTCACCGGCGATCTGGACGACCTCGCCCGGCAGGCCGCCGTCCTCTCGGAGCTGGTGGAGCAGGGCGAGTTGGCGGGCATCCACTTCGAAGGGCCGTTCATCTCCCCCCACCGCTGCGGCGCCCACCAGCCATCGCTGCTGCGCGCGCCCGATCCGGCGGATGTGCGCAAGCTGGTGGACGCGGCGCGCGGCACCGCGCGGATGATGACCCTGGCCCCCGAACTGCCGGGCGGGCTGGAGTCCGTACGGCTGCTGGCCGACAGCGGAGTGCTCGCGGCCGTCGGCCACACCGACTCGACGTACGAGGCGACACGGGAGGCCGTCGAGGCGGGCGCGACCGTGGCGACCCACCTGTTCAACGCGATGCCCTCGCTGCTGCACCGCGCCCCCGGCCCGATCGCCGCGCTGCTGGAGGACGAGCGGGTCACCATCGAGCTGATCAACGACGGCACCCATCTGCACCCCGCCATGCTGGAGCTGGCGTTCCACCGGGCGGGCGCGGACCGGGTCGCCTTCATCACCGACGCGATGGGCGCGGCGGGCATGAACGACGGGCGCTATCCGCTCGGCCCCATGGAGGTCGAGGTCAAGGACGGCGTCGCGCGGATCAGCGACGGGCCGACGGCAGGCTCCATCGCGGGCTCCACCCTCACCTTGGACCGGGCCTTCCAGCGGGCCGTCACCATCGACGGGCTCAGCGTCGAGCAGACCGTAAGGGCGCTGTCCGCGACCCCAGCCCGGTTGCTGGGCATCGCCGACCGGGTGGGCTCGCTCGAGGTGGGCAAGGACGCGGATCTCGTCGTGCTCGACGACGACTTCCGGCTGCGGGGCGTGATGCGCCGGGGCAGTTGGGTGGTCCACCCCGAAATGAGCTGAAGTGCCCTGATTTCAGGCGGCGATGACGGTGTCCTGAACGACACGGAGGTCTGTGCCGAAGCCACTCGTTTTGACATGATCGCTCGGGCACGGGCTCAGGTACGGGCACGGGCATTGGTACGGGCCGGGCATTGGTACGGACTCGGGCCCAGCCACGCACGGCTCGGCACACAGCCGCGTTCAGCACAGGAATCTCCGTCCGGCGGGGGGACGGGAGAGGGGATGCCAGGGTGATCCTCACGGTCACGCTCAACGCCGCCCTCGACATCACCTACCGGGTGCCGGAACTGCGCCCGCACACCACCCACCGCGTCACCGAGGTCACCGAACGGCCCGGCGGCAAGGGTCTCAACGTGGCCCGGGTACTGGCCGCGCTGGGCCACGACACCGTCGTCACCGGCTTCGTCGGCGGGGTCACCGGCACGGTGCTGCGGCAACTGCTCGGTGGAATCGCCGTGCCCCGCACCGGCCCCAAGGCACCGCACGGAACGATCACCGACGCACTGGTCCCGATCGCCGGGACCACCCGGCGCACCATCGGCGTCGTGGACGCCACCACGGGCGACACCACCCAGCTCAACGAGCCCGGCCCGATCGTCACCACCCCCGAGTGGTCCACCTTCATGGACGCCTACGGCCGGCTGCTGCGCGAGGCGTCGGCGGTCGCGCTGTGCGGCAGCCTGCCACCCGGGGTCCCCGTCGGGACGTACGCCCAGCTCATCCGGGAGGCGCATGCGGCGGGCGTGCCCACCTTGCTGGACACCAGCGGCGAACCGCTGCGCCGGGGCATCGCCGCCCGCCCCCATCTCGTCAAGCCCAACATCGACGAGCTCGCCGGGCTCACCGGATCCACCGACCCGCTGCGCGCCGCGCGCGACGCCCGGCGGCGCGGGGCGCGCGCGGTGGCCGCCTCGCTCGGCCCCCACGGCATGCTCGCGGTCACCGCCCATGGCGCCTGGCGCGCCGCCCCGCCGCGCCGACTGGCGGGCAATCCGACCGGGGCCGGGGACGCGGCGGTCGCGGGGCTGCTGTCCGGGCTGGTCGAGGAGGCACCGTGGCCGGACCGGCTCGCCCGCGCGGTGGCCCTGTCGGCGGCGGCCGTACGGGCCCCGGTGGCGGGCGAGTTCGACCGGGCGGTCTACGACGAGGTGCTGGCGGGCGTCGAGGTGACGGAGCACCCGGCGGCGGCGTAAGGCCGATGGCGGGGCGAGGCCGCCACGAGCACCGCCCGCACGTTCAGAAGCCCCGCACCCTCTTGGGGCCCCGGCGGTCTCTCCGGGACCCCGGCGGTCTCTCCGGGGCCCCGGCGGTCTCTCCGGGACCCCGACCCTTGGCTGTCGCCTCGGCCTAGCCCTTCGCCTTGGCCAGCCGCATCTGGTCGATGTTGGCGTTGCACTTGTCGCCGTTCTCACACGACACGGTGATCGTGTTGGTGCCCTTGCTGAGCTGGACGATCGACCAGGTCTCCGTCCAGCCCTTCTCGAAGTCACCCTTCGGCGCGCCCGCGAAGTTCTTCATGTTGAGCGGCCGCGCCTCCTTCTTGCCGTTGATCGTCAGCGACATGCTCTGGTCCTCGCCGGGCACGCCGTACGTGACGTACAGCCGGTACGACTTCGCCTTGTCCACGTCCAGGCTCCAGGTCGCGGACGCCCCCGGGGCATTGACGCCGACGTAGGAGCCGCCGTCGGCCTTGGCGCCCTGGATGGCGCTCGCGGGGGCCGCGCCGCCGGTCAGCCGCATCTTGGCGGCGTCCTCGGTGGGCAGATTCGCGTCCGGGGCATTGGAGGGCCCGGAGGACTCGCCGGGCCCGACGCTGGAGCCCGCCGTGGGCTGGTTCGTCGGATCGGCCTGGCCGTCCTTCTTGTCGTCACCGTTGGTGATCATGGCGACGCCGATGCCCACGATGACCACCGCGACCACGGCGATCGCGCCGATCAGCAGCCCCCTGTTGTTGGGGCCCCGGCCGCCTCCCCCATGGCCGCCACCGGGCTGGCCGGATGCCCCGCCGGGCAGCGTCTCGGGGGCGGCGTAGTGGGCGTTCTGCCGACCGTAGCCGCCCTGCTGCTGGCCGTATCCCTGCGGCGGCTGGTTCGGGATCTGCTGGCCGTAGTTGCGCTCGCCCACCGCACGGACCTGGTTGTAGGAGGTGCGGGGAACCCCTGGCTGAGCCGGACCTGGGTAGCCGTAGCCACCGGTGCGGGGGGCGGCACCCGGCTGGCCCGACTGACCGCCCTGGTCCCCCTGGTCGCCTTCCGAGCGGTACAGGTAGGCGAACGGGTCGTCGTTCTCCGGTGTGCCCGAGCCGTTGTTGCCGGCCGTCATCCCTCGTCACTCCCCTATGCATATGGCCATCGGCGCAGGATCAGAACGCGCCACGACAGCTCATATCAGGGTCGAGAGGGCCTCAACAGGGCGTGTGCTGTCCGGATGGCCAATATTCACGATCGGTTCACTGTCGGCGGCAGGGCCGCATCGGCGCAGCCTACCGCGACCGACCGCTCCCACACCTCATTCGGCCGGTCGGTGCACCCCTCCTACCCTCCGACATATCTCACAACCGCCCACCGGCACATCTACCCGGCCCGGCGGCGCTCCTTGGAGCGGGACCGCTTCTCGATATACATCCGCTGGTCAGCGGAGTGCAGCACCTCTTCGGCCGACATTCCGCAGCCCGCCCAGCCGATGCCGAAGCTGGCACCCACCCGGACGGCCCGGCCGTCGACCCGGATGGGCGGGGTGATCGCGTTGCGCAGCCGCACCGCCAGGTCCTGGGCGTCGGCCCGGCCGAGGCCGTCGGCGAGGACGACGAACTCGTCGCCGCCGAGGCGGGCGACCGTGTCCCCTTCGCGCACGCCATTGGTCAGCCGACGGGCGACCTCGATCAGCACGGCGTCGCCCGCGTGGTGCCCGAAGCGGTCGTTGATGGACTTGAAGCCGTCGAGGTCGCAGAAGAGCACCGCGAGCCCCTTATGGCCGTCATCGGCGTTGGAGTCCTCGTTGGGCGGGATGGTGTGCACATGGCCGTCGAACGGGACGCTCTCGGCGGGGGGCGGGGTGCCGAAGCA
Source organism: Streptomyces violaceusniger Tu 4113 (assembly GCF_000147815.2). NCBI lineage: Bacteria > Bacillati > Actinomycetota > Actinomycetes > Kitasatosporales > Streptomycetaceae > Streptomyces > Streptomyces violaceusniger. The sequence continues at coordinate 10,120,512 of NC_015957.1, forward strand.
CTCGAAGTCGTCGAAGCCGTGCAGATGTCCCGCCGCGTCGACATAGACCCCGCCGGCGCCCGCGCCGTCGGGCGAGACGGCCTCGTCGTCGTAGCCCCCGCCCGGCCGGGGCGGGGTGGCGCACAGCCGGGCGGCGAGCCGGGCACGCAGCTCGGCGCTGTTGGGCAGGCCGGTCAGCGAGTCATGGCTGGCGCGGTGGGCGAGCTGCAGCTCATGGCGCTTGCGCTCCTCGATGTCCTCGACATGGGTGAGCAGGAAGCGCGGGCCGTCGGCGGCGTCGGCCACCACCGAGTTGCGCAGCGAGACCCAGACGTACGAACCGTCGCGGCGGGCCAGGCGCAGCTCGGCGCGGCCGCCCTCGGCGGAGGTGCGCAGCAGGGTGCCGATGTCCTCGGGGTGGACGAGGTCGGAGAAGGAGAAGCGGCGCATCGCGGAGGCGGGACGGCCCAGCAGCCGGCACAGGGCGTCGTTGGTGCGCAGCAGCCGGCCGTGCTGATCGCCGCCCATCTCGGCGATGGCCATACCGCTGGGCGCGTACTCGAACGCCTGCCGGAAGGACTCCTCGCTGGCGCGCAGCGCCTGCTGCTCGCGCTCCAGGCGCAGCAGGGCGCGCTGCATATTGCCGCGCAGCCGGGCGTTGCCGATCGCGACGGCGGCGTGGAAGGCGTACATCTGGAGGGCCTCGCGGCCCCAGGCGCCGGGGCGGCGGCCGTTGCGCGGTTTGTCGACGGAGATGACGCCGATGAGCTCGCCGCCGGAGCCGCCCGCCGCGAAGAGCGGGGCGAACAGGCGGTCCATGGGGTGCCATTCGTCGGGAAAGCGGGGCGCGGGGCCGGGGGTGTGCCACTGCGGGACGTCGTCGTCGTCGAGGACCCAGCCCTCGCTGTACGGGATGAAGCGCAGATCGCCCCAGCGGTCGCCCATGGACAGCCGACGCTCCCAGGAGCAGCGGGAGCCGACCCGCCCGGCCATCAGCGCCTCGGCCCCGGCGCTGCCGCCGACGGCGGCGACGACGAGGTCTCCGTCGGGGCGGACGAGGTTGACGGCCGACAGCTCGAACCCGAGTCCGGCGATGACGCCGTCGGCGACGGCCTGAAGCGTGTCGGCGAGGTTGCGGGCGGTGTTCAGATCGGCGACTACCTGGTGTAGCTGCCGCAGTGTCGCAAGGCGGATATACGGCTCCGACTCGGTCTCCATCGATCGCACTCCCCCGAGACCTCGACAGCAAACTCCTGGCGTCTTGTCGTCCGATTGCCACGGCCACTGAATCACAGCGAGCTGTTCACTCGGTACACAGGGTCAACAATTACTGCCTGCTGTGACTCATGTCACAGAGCGTGTTCACTTCTTTAACAGAGGAGGTGGGAGCGCTCCAATTTTTTGTGAACGCAAATTCCGGAACGGCAATACCTGGCCATGCAAGGCGGCCACCCGAACAGCCCGGGCACCCTACGGCCGGCGCCCGGCCTACGGCCGGCGACCTAAGCCCGCTGTGGTCCCCGGGCCCGATGCGGGGAGGGGGCGGGGGCGGTTAGCGTCGAAGGGTGTTCCCGACGACTCCTTCCAGTCCAGCCGAGCCCGCCGTCCCCCATGCTGGTGGGGTGAGTGAGGACGAGTTCCGTGTCGCGCTGTCACGGCTCACCGCGGGCGTGGTGCTGGTGACCGCGCATGACCCGGAGGAGGGGCCGCGCGGCGAGGACGTCGGCATGACGGCCACCGCGTTCATGTCAGTGTCACTTGACCCGCCGCTGGTGATGGTGAGCGTTCGCAACGGTTCGCGGATGGACGAGCTGCTGGAGCGACAGCCGCATTGGGCGGTATCGGTCCTGTCGGAAGGTCAGCGACACATTGCGGGACGGTTCGCCATGAAGGGGCGCATCAGCGACAGGTTGCTGTTCGAGGACATGCCCGTGGTGCGGGGCGAGCACACGGGCGCCCCGCTCGCGGTGGGCGCGCTGGCGACGCTGGAGTGCCGCACCGAGCAGCGGGTGACGGCCGGGGACCACACGCTGGTGGTGGCACGGGTGCTGGACGCGGCGGCACCGGCCGCGGAGGGCGGGCCGCTGACGTACTTCAGGGGGCGCTACCGGACGCTGGGGTGAGGGCGCCAGGGGGTGGAGACCGAAGAGCGAGGAGTGGGGAGCCCGGTCGGCCCGGTCCGGCGGCTCGGTTCGGTCGGCTCGGTTCGGTCGGCTCGGTTCGGTCGGCCCCGGCCCGGCGCTGCGTCCTACGTCCAGCCCCGCCCCGTACGCCCCCGCTTGACGTCACTGCGCTGCTTCTTCTCCCGCAGCCGCCGCTCGTTGATGCCCCGGGGGATCCGGGTGGGGCGGCGCGGTTTGGGCGGTGGCGCGGTCGCCTCCGCGAGCAGCGATGCGAGCCTTACGGCGGCCGTCTCGCGGTTGCGCCACTGCGAGCGGTGCTCGGAGGCCCGTACGGTCACCACCCCGTCCACCAGCCGGCCCGCCAGCCGCTCCAGCGCGCGCTCCTTCCATACGGGCGGCAGCGCCTCGGTGCGGGCGAGGTCGAAGCGCAGCTCGACCCGGCTGTCGCTGGTGTTGACGTGCTGTCCACCGGGTCCGGAGGAGCGCGAGAAACGCCACACCAGCTCGGCCTCCGGCAAGGAGACGGAACCTCGGATGACATAGGGCGCGGGCATACGTCCATGGTCGCCTGCCGACCCCGGCGGCGTCATCCGGTTATCTCGTCACACCGCCGCATCAGGGTTTGGCAAAGAAAGTAAAGGGAGCTGGAACCTGTCGGGCTGTTCGTGGCGTTGTGGAGGGTGACGACGGCTTCGCCCGTCGCCTCGAATCATCGAGACCACGAAAGGGACTCCCCATGGCTGTAAGCCTGTCCAAGGGCGGCAACGTCTCGCTCACCAAGGAGGCACCGGGCCTGACCGCCGTCACGGTCGGCCTCGGCTGGGACGTCCGCACCACCACGGGCACCGACTTCGACCTCGACGCGAGTGCCATCGCCGTGAACGCGAACGGCAAGGTCTACTCCGACCAGCACTTCGTGTTCTTCAACAACAAGTCCACCCCGGACCAGACCATCGTCCACACCGGTGACAACGTCACCGGTCAGGGCGAGGGCGACGACGAGCAGATCAACGTCAACCTGGCCGGTCTGCCGGCCGACGTGGAGAAGATCGTCTTCCCGGTCTCGATCTACGACGCCGAGTCCCGCAGCCAGAACTTCGGCCAGGTGCGGAACGCGTTCATCCGCATCGTCAACCAGGCCGGCGGCACCGAGATCGCCCGCTACGACCTGAGCGAGGACGCCGCGACCGAGACCGCCATGGTCTTCGGCGAGCTGTACCGCAACGGCGCGGAGTGGAAGTTCCGTGCCGTGGGCCAGGGCTACGCCGCCGGTCTCGTGGGCATCGCCCAGGACTTCGGCGTCAGCGTCTGAGGTTTCACCGGCGCGGAAACACTGAGGGCCGCCCCACACCAGGGGCGGCCCTCGCCCTATCGGCGCCTATTAAGGCGCTCATGGGGCGCTTATAAAGGGGAACGGGGTCGGGACGGGGTCAGAACTCGCTGGTGTCCAGGTCGAACCCGAGCGGTTCGGGCAGCGACAGCGGCTGGGAGATGTCGACCTCGACCTTGCGGGTGTACCTCTTCCCGGCGGGCAGGGAGTGCAGCACGGCCTGCTTCCGTTCCCGGTCGATCAGCAGATAGAACGCAATGCCCGCCGCCGCGTAGCCCCGCAGCTTGGGTCCCCGGTCGTTGTCGGCGGTCGAATGCGAGGTGACCTCGCCGACGAGCATCACGGCGCCGGGGTCGTGGTACTCCAAGGAGTCACCGAAACTCCCCTTCGGCGCGATGACGAAATCAGGAACGACCTTGCCGGTTGGTGACGCATCCGGAACGCGAAGTCCGACGCCGGTGTAGCGCCCCAGGTCTTTCCTGTGGTCGCGTACCTGCCCAGTCACTTCCGACACAATTTCTTCGTGCTCGCCGTTAGCGGGAGGCACCACGTGGATTTCTCCTTCGATCAGTTCCACGCGCCATCCCTCGGGGGCTGCCGCGCTCAACGCCACGAAGGCTTCCTCGACCGATGAAGCGGTGCTCTCGCCACTGTCCGTGCGCGCCTCGCGCTCGGGGGCCGTCAGTACCACGGTGGACCTCCTTCGTACGGAGCGATGCTTCCAGCGTAGGCGAGCGGTCCCGGGCGGTCTGGCCCGTAGTCACCCTTTCGGAGGACGATCAGCCCCGCGCGCCGAAGGCGCCCGAGACCGCCTGGGAGAGAGCCTGCTTACGGCGGTCGTGGGCCGCGGGCGGGTCGTCCGGGGCGGCTGTGGCGGAGAGCCCGGAGGCGGACCAGGTCAGGGCCATGGCGAGCACCAGCGCGAGGACGTCCTGGGGGTCCATCGAGGCGGTGACCCGGCCGTCGCGCTGGGCGTCGGCGATCGCCTGGAGTTTGGTGGCGACGGTGGCCGATGACTCGGTCACCAGATTGTTGGTGGCCACTCCTTCGAGCCTCGCCCAGGTGGCCAGGCGGATCAGCTCCGGCCGTTCCATGGCGGTGTCGTACAGCCGCACGGCGTACCGGGGGAGGTCGTCGGCCGTGAACGGCACGGAGTCGACGACGACGTCGGCGTGGAGGCGGAAGACGGCGCCGAAGAGGCCGAGCTTGTCTCCGAAGTAGGCGTAGAGCTGCGCCTTGTTGATGCCCGCGGCGGCCGCGATGCGGTCGACCCGGGCGCCCGCGATGCCATGGGCGGCGAAGTCGACGGTGGCCGCGTCGAGCAGGCGGCGGCGGGTGGCATCGCTTTTCCGGGGAGACACGGGGCTCAGATTACCAACTGGTTAGTTGCCAGTACGGGCGCTGCCGCGTAGCGTACAAAAAACCAACCAACTAGTTAGTTAGAAGCGAGGTGGGGCGCATGACCGTGCGCGCATACGCGGTGGAGCGGGCCGGTGGCCCTGTTCAGCGGCTCGAGTACGAGCCGGAGCCCCTCGGCCCCCTGGAGGTCGACGTCGCCGTGACGCACTGCGGCGTCTGCCAGACCGACGTCGCCATGGTCGACGACGCACACGGCTACTCCCGGTTCCCGCTGGTCGCGGGCCATGAGGCGGTCGGCGTGATCGAGGCCGTGGGCAGCGCCGTCGACGGCGGGCAGCTTGCCGTCGGCCGGCGGGTGGGCGTCGGCGCGGTGGCGGGGGCGTGCTTCGCCTGCGAGTGGTGCCTCAGCGGCCGGCAGTATCTGTGCGCGGACAAGGACGACACGGTTCTGCGCGGCCACCGCGGCGGGTTCGCCACCCGGGTGCGGGCGAGCGACTGGCGCTATGTCCAGCCGATCCCCGACTCCCTCGCCTCCGAGCACGCGGCGCCGCTCCTGTGCGCCGGGATCACCGTGTTCTCGGCGATCACCCGGAACGGGGTCCGGCCCACCGACCGGGTCGCCGTGGTGGGGGTGGGCGGTCTGGGCCACCTCGCGATCCAGTTCCTCGCCAAATGGGGCTGCCAGGTGACCGCCATCTCCTCGACGGCGGCGAAGGCGGACGACAGCCGCCGGTTCGGCGCCCATGAGTTCGTCGCCGCGGAGGAGGGGCTTCAGCGGGTCTCGGGCTCGTTCGACTTCATCCTCTCGACCGTCTCGGCCGACCTGCCGTGGGACGCGTACCTCGCGGCGCTGCGCCCGCAGGGGACGCTGTGCGTGGTCGGCGTTCCCCACGGGCCGTTCGGCTTCCACCCGTTGAGCCTGCTGCTGGGCGAGAAGCGGCTCGTCGGCGGCCTCGTGGGAGCACCGGCGGAGAACCGGCAGATGCTGGACTTCGCGGCGCGGCACGGCATCCGCCCGGCCGTCGAGACCTTCCCGGCCGCGCGCCTGGACGAGGCGCTCGACCATGTCCGCCACGGACGCGCGCGCTACCGCGCGGTGTTGGAGTTCTGAGCCGGGACCGCACGCCTCCCGGACGCCGGGCCGCGCCCCTCCCCGAAGCGGGGTCGCGCCCGTCCCCGCCGTCGCTCGCCCACGCCGTGTTGGCGGAGGCCACCGTCGAGCGGCGGGACGGTGCGGGGTGGGGGTGTTGCCGATCCGGCGGCCGATGGCGTCGGTACGGGCTGATGAGCCGCCGCGCACCGGCGGAGACGGGGCCCGTCGCGCGGAAATCCGGGCCGCCGTTCAAGCCGTCGGCGGCACCGGGCCGGATGCCCGCCGCGCCGCGGCCGCTGCTCGCCGCCGACAGGACCCATCTGGTCCCGGACGGGCTCACCAGGACGGCGGGATCTGACCCGCCGCGGAAAGCATGGCTGCGCGCCGCTCGGCACACAGATCGTCTTCTCGTCGCGTACACAGCAACGCCGCCCGCTACGGCCGCCAACCGGCCCGCCGCGCTCGCCACCTGGGCGATTGGCCGGTACCGGCCCCCGGAGCGGCCGGAGGCACCGATCCAACAGGGGCATGACGTAGCACCATAAGTCGGCATCAAACAACTGTTGTTGCCTCATGCCTCGCTGACCGAATTCGCCCCTACTTGCACGACGTCGCGTCAAATTCTTGTTACGCGTCTACCCGATTCGATCGTTCGATGACAATCTCTGGTCGACCCGCTGCGCGTCCTCCGACTCCGCAGTAGGGCCCTCTCGCACCGCTATGTGCACCACTCGCACCACTCCTGCTCGACCGGACGGCCCACCCATGACCGTCCGTACCCCCTACGCAGGGCCGCGACCCGGCGGCCCCAAGGCAAGGAGACCGAGTGAGACCCATCGCTTCCTCCCCCCGTAAGAAGACCGTCCGCGTGGCGGCGCTCGTCGCCTCCGCCGCCATGGTCGTCATCGGTGTGCAGTCCGGCCAGGCCAGCGCCCAGCCGGAGCGCTCCCGCGAGGCGGGCGCCACGGCGCTTCCGCTCACCGCCACCGAGCACGCCACCGCGATCAAGGCGGCCCAGGCCGACGCCTCCGCGCAGGCCGAGTCCCTCGGACTCGGGGCCAAGGAGAAGCTCCTCGTCCGCGACGTCATCAAGGACGCGGACGGAACCGTTCACACCCGCTACGAGCGCACCTACGCGGGGCTGCCGGTCCTCGGTGGCGACCTGGTCGTCCACGAGAAGACCAGCGGCGCGCGCTCCGTCAACAAGGCCACCGGCGCGCGGATAGCCGTCAAGAGCACCGACGCCGCCGTGACCCCCTCGGCCGCCTCCGGCACCGCGCTGAAGGCCGCGCCGAAGGCGACCACCGGCGAGAAGGCCAAGTCGCCACGGAAGGTGGTCTGGGGGACCACCGGCAAGCCCGTCCTGGCCTGGGAGACCGTCGTCACCGGGACGCAGGCCGACGGCACCCCGAGCGAGCTGCACGTCGTCACCGACGCCACCACGGGCGCGAAGCTGTCCCAGTGGGAGGGCGTCGAGACCGGCAGCGGCACCAGCAAGTACAGCGGCACGGTGCCCCTGGGCACCACCAAGAGCGGCTCCACGTACAGCCTCACGGACGGAGCCCGTGGCAACCACAAGACCTATGACCTGAACCAGGGCAGCTCGGGAACCGGCACCCTGTTCACCGACGCGGACGACGTATGGGGCGGCGGCCGCCAGACCGCCGGCGTCGACGCGCACTACGGCGCGGCCGAGACCTGGGACTTCTACAAGGAGTTCCTGGGCCGCAACGGCATCAAGAACAACGGCGTGGGCTCGTACTCCCGCGTCCACTACGGCAACAGCTACGTGAACGCCTTCTGGCAGGACTCCTGCTTCTGCATGACCTACGGCGACGGCTCGGGCAACGCCAACGCGCTGACCTCGATGGACGTGGCCGGCCACGAGATGAGCCACGGCGTGACCGCGGCCACCGCCAACCTCAACTACAGCGGTGAGCCCGGCGGTCTCAACGAGGCGACCTCCGACATCATGGCCACCGCGGTGGAGTTCTACGCGGCCAACTCCGCGGACGTCGGTGACTACCTCATCGGCGAGAAGATCAACATCAATGGGAACGGCACCCCGCTGCGCTACCAGGACAAGCCCAGCAAGGACGGGGCGTCCAAGGACTACTGGTCCTCGACGCTCGGCAACATCGACGTCCACTACTCCTCCGGTCCCGCCAACCACTTCTTCTACCTGCTGTCCGAGGGCAGCGGCGCGAAGGTCATCAACGGCGTGAGCTACAACAGCCCGACCTACGACGGCTCGACCGTCACCGGGATCGGCCGGGACAAGGCCATCAAGATCTGGTACCGGGCCCTGACCACGTACTGGACCTCGACGACCAAGTACGCGGGCGCCCGCACCGGCACCCTCAGTGCCGCGTCCGACCTCTACGGGGCCAGCTCCACCGAGTACAAGGCGGTCGCCGCCGCCTGGACCGCGATCAACGTGAAGTAAGCGGTCCGCCGAAGCGGTGACGGGCCGCACCGGGGAACACCGGTGCGGCCCGTTCCGGGCGTGCCCCGTCATCCCTGTCGTAGCCGGTGGTCGCCACTTACGCTGCTGTCATGACTCAACAGGTACGCGGCGTGGTAGCCCCCGGCAAGGGCGAGAAGGTCAGGATCGAGACGATCGTGGTGCCGGACGCCGGCCCCGGCGAGGCGGTGGTGAAGGTCCAGGCGTGCGGCGTCTGCCACACCGATCTGCACTACCGGGAGGGCGGGATCAACGATGAGTTCCCCTTCCTGCTCGGCCATGAGGCGGCGGGCATCGTGGAGTCCGTGGGCGAGGGCGTCACGGAGGTGGCCCCCGGCGACTTCGTGATCCTCAACTGGCGGGCCGTCTGCCACGAGTGCCGGGCCTGCCGCCGCGGCCGCCCCTGGTACTGCTTCAACACCCACAACGCGAAGCAGCCCATGACGCTGACCGACGGCACCGCGCTGACCCCGGCGCTCGGCATCGGCGCGTTCGCCGAGAAGACGCTGGTGGCCGCCGGGCAGTGCACCAAGGTCGACCCCTCGGCCTCGCCCGCCGCGGCCGGGCTGCTCGGCTGCGGCGTGATGGCCGGCATCGGCGCCGCGCTCAACACCGGCAACGTCCAGCGCGGTGACTCCGTCGCCGTGATCGGCTGCGGCGGTGTCGGCGCCGCCTCGGTCGCCGGGGCGCGGCTGGCCGGGGCCGCGAAGATCATCGCGGTGGATCTGGACGAACGGAAGCTGGAGTGGGCCCGTTCGCTGGGCGCCACCCACACCGTCGACGCGGGCAGCGACGATGTCGTCGAGGCCATCCGGGAGCTGACCGACGGCAACGGCGCCGACGTCGTCATCGAGGCGGTGGGCCGCCCCGAGACGTACCAGCAGGCGTTCTACGCCCGCGACCTGGCCGGCACGGTCGTCCTGGTCGGCGTCCCCACCCCCGAGATGAAGCTGGAGCTGCCGCTCCTGGACGTCTTCGGGCGCGGCGGGGCGCTCAAGTCCTCCTGGTACGGGGACTGTCTGCCGTCCCGCGACTTCCCCATGCTGATCGACCTCTACCAGCAGGGCCGCCTCGACCTGGACGCGTTCGTCAGCGAGACGATCGGGCTCGAGGACATCGAGGAGGCGTTCGCCAAGATGCACCGCGGCGAGGTGCTCCGCTCGGTGGTGATGTTCTGATGACCCCTCCGCCCGTACGCGTCGACCACCTCGTCACCTCCGGCACCTTCTCGCTGGACGGCGGCACCTGGGAGGTGGACAACAATGTGTGGCTGATCGGCGACGACCACGAGGTGTACGTGATCGACGCCGCGCATGACGCCGACGCCATCGCGGACGCCATCGGCGACCGCCGACTGCTCGGCATCATCTGCACCCACGGCCACGACGACCACATCGACGCGGCCCCGGCCCTCGCCGACCGCACCGGCGCGCCGATCCTGCTGCACCCCGAGGACGAGGTGCTGTGGCGGATGCGCCACCCGGACCGCGCCCCGGACCAGCCGCTGGCCGACGGCGACGTCCTCACCGTCGCGGGGACCGAGCTGCGGGTGCTGCACACCCCCGGCCACTCCCCCGGTGCGGTCTGTCTGCACGCCCCGGCGCTGACCACGGTCTTCTCCGGGGACACCCTCTTCCAGGGCGGCCCCGGCGCGACCGGGCGCTCCTACTCGTCCTTCCCGACGATCATCGAGTCGATCCGGGAGCGGCTGCTGACGCTGCCCCCGGAGACGCTGGTCCGCACCGGCCACGGCGACTCCACGGCCATCGGGGACGAGGCCCCGCACCTCGACGAGTGGATCGCGCGGGGGCACTGAGCCGCCGCGGCCGAGCAGCCCACACCCCGACAAGACCAGCAGATCACGCGGGGGCCATACGGCCCCCGCCGTCGATCCGCCCCCGCCCCCGGGGCCGCGCTCACCAGACCGCGGCCCCGGGGGCCGTTTCGGCCACCGACACCGGGCGCTGGAAGGACCGGTCGTAGTAGACCAGCGGGGCGTCCTCGCCGACGTGGGCCGCCACGACCCGGCCGATGAGGACGGAGTGGTCGCCGCCGTCCACCACACGGTGCAGTGCGCAGGCGACCCGGGCGACCGCCTCCGGTATGCCCGGCAGCCCCAGCTCCATCGGCAGGGTGTCCCCCGCCGCGAACCGGTCCACACCGGAGGCGGCGAAGCGCCTCGCGATGTCGGCCTGTCCCTCCGCCAGGATGTTGATCATGAAACTTCCGGCGGTGGTGAACGCCTCGTGGGTGCTCGCGGTCTTGCCCAGGCAGATCAGCACCAGTGGCGGGGCCAGGGACAGCGAGCTGAACGAGCTGCCCGTGAACCCCCATCTGCGCCCGGACGCGTCGACCGTCGTGGCCACCGTCACGGGGGCGGGCACCCGGGCCATGGTCCGGGTGAACTCCTCAGAGGTGATGGTCATCGACGTTTCACCACTCGTCCTCCAGCAACTCGATCTCCTCCTGCTCCAGATCCGACAGGGCGAGGTCCGAGGGGGTGTGGCCGCCCGCGCCGGGTCCGGCCGCATGGAGCGCCATCCCCTCCAGGGCGCGCAGCCACGCCTCGCCGACCTCCCGTACCTCCGCCTCGGACAGCACATCCAGGGCGTAGGTCCACGTCACCATGAGCTCCGGGCCACCGGGGCGGTCGATGGTGACGGCGTTCAGCTCCAGTCCGTACGGGGTGCCCGGACCGTCGGCGCCGAGGTCGAGCCCGAGCGCCTCCGAGGCCGGGCGCCAGTCGCCCCCGGGCCCGTCGTGGAACTCGACCCGGCCCAGATAGTTGAAGCCGATCCGCGGCACGGCCGGCCCGGCCAGTTCCGCGGCCGTCTCCGGGTCCAGATGGCGCAGCAGGCCGTAGCCGATCCCGGTGCCGGGCACCGCGCGCAACTGTTCCTTGATCCGCTTGACCACGCGTCCGGTGGCCGGGCCGCCCGACCACAGGTCGCCCCACTGCACCTGGCCCGGGTCCAGCCGCACCGGGTGGAGGCTGGTGAACCAGCCCACCGTACGGGAGAGATCCACACCCCCGACGCTCTCGTCCCGGCCGTGCCCCTCCACGGCGACCAGCACCGAGGTGGCCGCCGAGCCGAGCCTGCGGCGCCGGTCGGCGACCGCCAGCGCCAGCGCGCTCAGCAGCACGTCGTCCACACCGCAGTGGAACACCGACGGCACCTGGCCGAGCAGCGGCGCGGTCCGCGCGACCGGCAGCGTCATGGTGACGCGGCCGACCGGTCCGGCCGGGTCGTGCCCGGGGGCCGACGTGGCCCCGCCCGGCTGGGCGTCCGTGGCCCCGCCCGACAGGGCGTCCGGGGCGCCGAGTTGGGCGTCCGGGGCAAACAGGATGTCCGTCCACAGCGGCAGTTCCGCCCGCCGTTCCGGCCTGCGCACCTCGGCCGCGAGCTGTTCGCTCCAGCGGCGCACCGAGGTGCCCACCGGGGTGAGTTCCGGCTCCCGTCCGGCGGCGACGGCCGTCGCGATGTCGGCGAGGTCCCGCAGCAGGATCCGCCAGGACACCCCGTCGACCACCAGGTGGTGGGCGACGAGCAGCAGCCGTCCCGGCCGTCCGGGACCGGCGTCGAACCACACCGCGCGCACCATTTCGCCGTCCCGGGGCGCCAGCTCCGCACGTGCCTCGGTGAGGGCGCGGTCCAACTGCGGGGCGAGGTCCCCGGCCGCGGCTTCGGCGAGGCCGACCCGGCGGACGCGGTCCGCGCAGGACACCGCCCCGGCCGGTGGCACGCTCAGCCGCCAGTTGCCCTCGTCGTCCTCGATCAGCCGGGCGCGCAGCACATCGTGCCGGTCGTGCAGCGCCTGGAGCGCGGTGGTGAGCGTCGCCAGGTCCAGGCCCGCCGGGGTCCGGACGAGCATCGGCTGGCTGAAGGAGTCGATCGCACCGCCGCGCTCACGCAGCCAGTGCATGATCGGCGTGGCGGCGAACTCGCCGACGGGGTTGTCCGGTTCGCGGGAGACCGCGTCGTCGAGCACCTCCGCCACCGCGGCGAGCCCGGCCACCGTCTTGTGCTCGAAGACGTCGTTGACGGCGAGGACCAGACCCGCCGCGCGGGCGCGGGCGATGAGCTGCATCGACACGATGCTGTCGCCGCCCAGCTCGAAGAAGCTGTCGTCGATGCCGACCGAGGACAGCCGGAGCACCTCGGCGAAGACCGCGCACAGCGTCTCCTCGACCGGGTTCCGCGGAGGCCGCGAATCGGCCGCCGCGCCGAAGCTCGGCGCGGGCAGCGCCTTGCGGTCGAGCTTGCCGTTCGGGGTGAGCGGCAGCCGGTCCAGTACCACGAACGCGGACGGGATCATGTACTCCGGCAGCGACTCGCCGAGCGTCGTGCGCAGCAGTCCGGGATCCAGCGCCTCACCCGGGGTCCGCGGCACCACGTACGCGACCAAGCGCGCGCTGTCGCCCTGGTCGGCGCGGGCCAGCGCCACGGCCTGGCCGACCGCCTCATGGGCGGTCAGCACCGTTTCGATCTCCCCGAGCTCGATCCGGAAACCGCGCACCTTCACCTGGTGGTCGGCCCGGCCCGAGAACTCGAGCCGGCCGTCGGCGGTCCGGCGGACGATGTCGCCCGTGCGGTACATGCGCTCGCCGGGGCCGCCGAACGGGCAGGCCACGAACCGCTCCGCGGTCAGCGCGGGCCGGTTGTGGTAGCCCCGTACGACGCCCGCACCGGCGATGTAGAGCTCGCCGGGCACCCCGGGGGCGACCGGCCGCAGCCGGTCGTCCAGCACATAGACCTGGGTGTTGGCGATCGGGGTGCCGATCGAGGGCACGCCGTGGCCGTCCGTCAGGTCGGCGGCCGTCGACCAGATGGTGGTCTCGGTCGGTCCGTAGAGGTTGGTCAGCCCGGCGGCCGACGTACGCAGCCGCGCGGCCAGGGCCTCCGGCAGCGCCTCACCGCCGACCAGCACCCGCAGCCCGCGCACGCCCTCGGGCGACGCGGTGACCATGGCCTGCCACAGCGACGGCGTCGCCTGGACGATGCCCGCCCCGGTGTCCTCGGCCATCCGCAGCAGCGCGGCCGGGTCGCGCACGGTGTCCCGGTCGGCGATCACCACGCCCGCGCCGCACAGCAGCGGCAGATAGAGCTCCAGCGCGGCGATGTCGAACGACACGGTGGTGACCGCGAGCAGCCGGTCGGCGGCGCCGAGGCCGAACCGCTCGGCCATGTCGTCCAGGAAGTTGCTCAGCGCGCCGTGCGGGACGACCACGCCCTTCGGGCGGCCGGTCGAACCGGAGGTGTAGATGACATACGCCGGGTGGTCCGGCGAGCACACCACACCGGGCGCGGCCGTGGGCGCCGCCGCCAGCTCGGCGACGGTGGCCGGGTCGTCCAGCACCAGCGCCGGTACGCCGCCGGTCACCGCATCACCAGTCACCGCATCACCGCTCGCGACCCCACCGGTCGCGGCACCACCGCCCACAGCACCACCGGTTGCGGCAGCCTCCCCGCTACGGTCCGCCGGGTCCTGCCCGCCGCCGTCCCCGCCGCCCGCCGTGAGCAGCGGCGCGGTGCCGGTGGTGACCAGGGCCAGCGCGGGGCGGGCGTCCTGGAGGGTGTAGCCGATCCGGTCCTTCGGGTGTTCCGGGTCCAGCGGCAGATAGGCCGCCCCGGTCTTGAGCACGGCCAGCAGGGCGACGAGCAGGTCCGCGGAGCGCGGCAGCGCCACGGCCACGAGCCGCTCGGGGCCCACCCCGCGGGCGGTCAGCAGCGTGGCGAGCCGGTTGGCCCGCTCGTCCAACTGGGCGTAGGTCAGCTCGACCCCGCCGGAGACCACCGCGACGGCCGACGGCGTACGGCCGGCCTGCGCCGCGTACAGCTCGTGGACCCGGCGTGCGGGCAGCGGACGGGCGGTGTCGTTCCACTCGACCAGCACCCGCTCGCGCTCGGCCGCCGACAGCACGTCGACCTCGCTGATCCGCAGCCCCGGGTCGCCGGTCACCGCCTCCAGCACCTCGATCAGCCGCCGGACCAGCGTCTCCACGCTGTCCGCGTCGAACAGCTCGGTGCTGTACTCGCAGACGCCGGACAGCGCGCCCGGCCGCTCCGGCCGCTCACCGAAGGCGAAGCTCAGATCGACCTTGGCGACGCCCAGGTCGACCAGCTCGGGCCGCAGGGTCAGCCCGCCCAGCGCGGTTTCGGCGGCCGGCATGTTCTGGACCATCAGCATGACCTGGAACAGCGGATGCCGGGCCAGGGACCGCTCCGGGTCGACCACCTCCACCAGCCGCTCGAACGGGATGTCCTGGTGGGCGTAGGCGTCCAGCGCGGTGCGCCGCACCCGGTCCAGCAGTTGGTCGAATGTCGGGTCGCCCGAGGTGTCGGTGCGCAGCACCAGCGTGTTCAGGAAGACGCCGATCAGGTCCTCCAGGGCCTGGTCGGAGCGCCCGGCGACGGGGCTGCCGACCGGGATGTCCTCTCCGGCGCCCAGCTTGGTCAGCAGCAGGGCCAGCGCCGACTGCAGCACCATGAAGGTGCTGACCCCGCGGGCCCGGGCCAGCGCGGTGAGCCGGTCGTGCAGCCCGGGTTCGAGCGCGAAGTCCAGGGTGCGTCCGCGATGGCCTGCGACGGCCGGCCGGGGCCGGTCGGTGGGCAGGGTCAGCTCGTCCGGGAGCCCGGCGAGCGCCTGGCGCCAGTACGCCAGTTGGCGGGAGGCCAGGCTCTGCGGGTCGTCCTCGTCGCCGAGGTGGTCGCGCTGCCAGAGGGTGTAGTCGGCGTAGCTCAGCGGCAGCGGCGCCCAGGCCGGGGCCCGGCCGTCGCAGCGGGCGGCGTAGGCGGCCGACAGGTCGCGTACCAGCGGCGCCGTGGACCAGCCGTCGGTGGCGATGTGATGGATCACCACGGCCAGGACGTACTCGCTCTCGCCGAGCACGAACAGGGTGGTGCGCAGCGGGAGCTGGACGGTCAGGTCGAAACCCCGGGTGGCGGTCGCCCGGAGCTGCTCCGGCAGCGCGGCCTCGGTCGTCTCCACCACGGTCAGCGGAACGCGCACCGCGTCCGGGTCCCACACCTGCTGCCGGGGCGAGCCGTCGGTCTCGGGGAAGACCGTGCGCAGGCTCTCGTGCCGGCCGATCAGATCGGACAGCGCCAGCTCCAGCGCCGCCCGGTCCAGCGCCCCGGACAGCCGGAGCACCACCGGCACGTTGTAGGTGGCGCTCGGCCCCTCCATCCGGCCCAGGAACCACAGCCTGCGCTGGGCGGACGACAGCGGGAGCACCTCGGGCCGCTCGCGGGCGGTCAGCGGCAGCCGGGCGGCCGCCTCCCCGCCCAGGGTCCTCGCCAGCGCCGCCACGGTCGGGGCCTCGAAGAGTGTGCGGACCGACAGCTCGACGGCCAGGACCGAACGGATCCGGTTGACGATCCTGGCCGCCAGCAGCGAATGGCCGCCCAGATCGAAGAAGTTGTCGTCCACCCCGACCGCGGGCACGCCGAGCACATCGGCGAACAGACCGCAGAGGATCTCCTCGCGGGGTGTGCCCGCCGCGCGGCCCGCCGACGCCGGCGCGTACTCCGGGGCGGGCAGCGCCTTGCGGTCGAGCTTGCCGCTGGCGTTCAAGGGCAGGGCATCGAGCACCACGAAGGCGGACGGCAGCATGTAGTCGGGCAGCGACGCGGCGAGCGTGTCGCGCAGCAGGCCCGGTTCCGGTGCCTCACCCGGGTCCTGCGGCACCACGTAGGCGACCAGCCGGCGTTCGCCGCTGCGGTCGTCCCGGGCGACCACCGCGCAGTCGGCCACGCCCTGGCAGGCGGAGAGCACGGCGGCGATCTCCCCCGTCTCGATCCGGAAGCCCCGGATCTTCACCTGGTCATCCGCCCGGCCCAGATACTCCAGCAGACCGTCCGCGGTCCAGCGCGCCAGATCACCGGTCCGGTACATGCGCGAACCATCACCGGCGAACGGATCGGCCACGAACCGCGACGCGCTCAGCCCCGGCCGCTTCAGATACCCCTGCGCCACGCCGCCACCGGCCACGTACATCTCCCCCGCCACCCCTGGGGGCACCGGGCGCAGCGCACCGTCCAGCACATAGATCCGCAGGTCCGGAAGGCCCCGGCCGATGAGCGAGCCCGCGCCCGAGGCCGCCAGCTCCGCGTTCAGCGGCAGATGGCTGACGTGGACCGTGGTCTCGGTGATGCCGTACATGTTCACCAGCAGCGGCGCACAGGCGGCGCCCGCACCGTGCCGTTCGTACCAATCCGTCAACCGTCCCAGGTCGAGCGCCTCACCACCGAACACCACATGGCGCAGCGCCAGCCGGTCGCCGGTCCCCGGATCCTCCCGGTCGGCGTGGACGAGCTGGTAGAACGCCGATGGCGTCTGGTTGAGGAAGGTCACCCCCTCATCCGCCAGCAGCCGCAGAAAACGCTCCGGCGCACGGGACACGTCGAACGGCACCACCACGAGCCGGCCACCGTGCAGCAGCGGCCCCCACAGCTCCCACACCGAGAAGTCGAACGCGTACGAGTGGAACAGCGTCCACACATCGTCCGGGCCGAACGCGAACCACTGCCGCGTGTGCTCGAAGAGCCGCACCACATTGGTGTGCGAGACCACCACACCCTTGGGACGCCCCGTCGAACCCGACGTGTAGATCACGTACGCGGGTGCTGCCGGCACGAGCGGCGCGATCCGGTCGGCGTCCGTCAGGTCCGTACCCGGCAGCCCGGCGAGCCGGCCCGCGACCGCCTCATCGCCCAGCACCACCCGCGCCACGCCCTCCGGCAGCGGCACCTCGACCCGGGTGTCCGTCACCACGAGCGCCAGGTCCACGTCCGAGACCGTGTAGGCGATACGGTCCGCCGGATAGGAGGGGTCGATCGGCACATACGCGGCACCCGACTTCACCACCGCCAGCAGCGCCACCACCAGATCCACCGACCGCGGCAGCACCAGACCCACGAACCGGCCCGGCCCCGCGCCCTCCTCGACCAGCAACCGCGCCAGCGCGTTGGCCCGCGCGTTCAGCTCCCGGTACGTCAGCCCGTCCCCGCCCAGGGACACCGCCCGCGCACCGGGGCACTCCCGCACCCGCGCCTCGAACAGCTCCGGAAGGGTGGCCACGACCTCACCGTCCGCGTCCCCGTTCCACTCCACCAGCACCCGCCGGCGCTCCGCCTCGGAGAGGAGGTCGATCTGCGTGACGCGGACGGCCGGGTTGGCCGCCACCGTCTCCAGGAAGCGTACGAGCCGGTCGGCCAGCGTCTGCGCGCCGGCCCGGTCGTACAGGTCGGTGTTGTAGACCAGCGTGCCGGTCATCCCGGCCGGGGCGCCGCCGGCGTCGAAGGTCTCGCCGATGGCAAAGTCCAGGTCGAACTTGGCCGTGCGGTTGTTGGCGGGGTGCAGCCTGGTGTCCAGACCGGGGAAGCGCAGCTTCAGCTCGGGGATGTTCTCGAAGGTCAGCATCGTCTGGAACAGCGGGTGCCGGGAGAGCGACCGGTCCGGGCTCAGGGTCTCCACCAGCAGGTCGAACGGCACCTCCTGGTGGGCGTAGGCGGCCAGGTCCGCTTCCCGGACCCGCTCCACGAGCTGCCGGAAGGTCGGATCGCCCGACACGTCGTTGCGCAGCACCAGCGTGTTGACGAAGAAGCCGATGCCGTCCACCAGGGACTCGTCGTTGCGGCCCGCGATGGCCGTGCCGATCGGGATGTCCTCGCCCGCGCCCAGCCGGGACAGCAGCCCGACCAGGCCCGCCTGCACCACCATGAAGAGGCTGGCGCCGCTGGAGCGGGCGATGTCGGTCAGCGCGGTATGCAGCTCGGGGCTCAGGGACAGCGGCAGCCGGTCGCCCTCGTTGCTCAGCACCGCCGGGCGGGGCCGGTCGGTGGGCAGCTCCAACTGCTCGGGCAGACCGGCCAGGGTCTGCTTCCAGTAGTCCAGCTGACGGCCGAGCAGGCTCTCCGGGTCGTCCTCGGCGCCCAGCAGCTCGGCCTGCCACAGCGTGTAGTCCGCGTACTGCACCGGCAGCGGCCGCCAGGTGGGGGCGGATCCGGTGCGCCGCGCGGTGTAGGCGGCGACCAGGTCGTCCACCAGCGGGCCGAAGGACCAGCCGTCGGCGACGATGTGGTGCACCACGATCAGAAAGACGTGCTCGGTGGGGCTCAGCACCAGCAGGTCCGCGCGGATCGGCAGTTCGGAGCCGAGGTCGAAGCCGCGCCGCGCCACCTTTGACAGCGCCTCGTCCAGCCGCTCCTCGGCCACTTCGGAGACCTGGACCTCGGCCTGGGCCTCGTCGGCGTCCAGCACGACCTGGGAGGGCACACCGTCGCGGTCGGGGAAGAGGGTGCGCAGGCTCTCGTGCCGGGCGATGACGTCGTGCAGCGCGGTGTAGAGCGCGCCGCGGTCGAGCCGTCCGGTGAAGCGCAGCGACACACCCAGGTTGTAGGTGCCGTCGGCGTGGTCCATCTGGTTGATGAACCACAGTCCGCGCTGCGGGTACGCCAGCGGCACCGCCTCGGGGCGCTCCCGGGGCGTCAGCGGGGTGCGCGCCCCGGTGGCCCGGTCGACCAGCCGGGCCATCTCGGCGACGGTCGGCGCGTCGAACAGGTCGCGCACCGCCACGTCGACACCCAGGACGGCCTGGATGCGCAGCACCAGCCGGGTGGCGAGCAGGGAGTGCCCGCCCAGGGAGAAGAAGTTGTCGTCCACCGACACCGAGGCCAGTTCGAGGATCTCGGCGAAGAGTCCGCACAGCACCTGCTCCTGCGGGGTCCGCGGCGGCCTGCCCGCCCCCTCGCCGGTGAGCTCCGGCTCCGGCAGCGCCTTGCGGTCGAGCTTGCCGTTGGGGGTGAGCGGAAGGGTGTCCAGGGCCAGTACGGCGGAGGGCACCAGGTAGTCGGGCAGCTCCTCGGCGAGCTGGTCGCGCAGCGCGGAGGTGTCGAGGCGGTGGCCCGGGGCCGGCACCGCGTAGGCGACCAGCCGCTTGTCCCCGGGGCGGTCCTCGCGCACCATCACGGCCGCGGAGGCGACACCGGGCCGGCGGGCGACCGCGGCCTCGACCTCACCGGGTTCGATCCGGAAGCCCCGGATCTTCACCTGGTCATCGGCGCGGCCGGCGAACTCCAGCACCCCCTCGCCGGTCCAGCGGGCGAGGTCGCCCACCCGGTACATCCGGCTCCCCGCCGGACCGTACGGGTCGGCGACGAACCGCTCCGCGCTGAGCGCGGGCGCCCGCCAGTAGCCGCGCGCCAGACCCTCGCCGGCGATGTACAGCTCGCCGACCACACCCGGCGGCACCCGGCGCAACTGGCCGTCCAGGACATGGGCCCGGGTGTTGTCCAGCGGGGCACCGATCGGTACGACGTCGGGCACCCGGTCGGCGGAGGTCACCCGGTGGAAGGTGGCGAAGGAGGTGGTCTCGGTCGGGCCGTAGGTGTCCTTGAACACCATGCCGGGGAAGCGGTCGAGCAGGGCACGCACCGCCGTACCGGGCACGATGTCGCCGCCGGCCAGCAGCTCCCGCACACCGGCCAGGCAGTCCAGGTCGTTCTCGGCCACGACGCGGAACAGCCCGGCGGTCAGGTGCAGTCCGGTGATGCCGTGCTCGGCGATCATCCGGCGCAGGGTGCGGACGTCCATGTCCTGCGGCGGGGCGATGACCACCGTGCCGCCGGTGAGCAGCGGCACCCACAGCTCGTAGTTGGCGGCGTCGAAGGCGTGCGGCGCGTGCAGCAGCACCCGGCGGTGGGCGTCTGCTGCGAAGCAGCCGTCCAGGGCGAACGCCAGCAGATCGCGGTGGGTGACCGCGACGCCCTTGGGGCGGCCGGTCGAGCCGGAGGTGAACATCACATACGCGAGCCGCTCCGGGTGGACGGCCACCACGGGAGGCTGGTCCGGATCCCCGGTGAGGTCGGTGATGTCGGCTAGGCCATCGAGGTCGCCGTCCACCACGACGGTGGTGGCCCGGTGGCTGAACTCCAGGTCCGGCTGGGCCCGGTCGACGAGCAGCACCGACGGTTCGGTCCGCTCCATCACCTGCTCCCAGCGGCTCTGCGGGGCGCGCGAGTCCAGCGGCACATACGCGGCGCCGGCCTTGAGCACGGCGAGCAGGGAGACGACGAGCTCCACGGAGCGCTGCTGGAGCACGGCGACCCGGGCCTCCGGGCCGGCGCCCGCGGCGAGCAGCCGGTGCGCGAGCCGGTTGGCGCGCGTCTCCAGTTCCCGGTAGCCGATCTCGGTGCCGTCGGCGGCGATGAGCGCGGTCGCGTCCGGGGCGGCGGCCACCCGCTCGGCGAACCGGGCGGGTACCGAGCCGGTGAGCGCGGGCACCTCGCGGACCGGACCGGCCCACTCCACGGCCAGCCGGCGGGTCTCCTCGGGTGCCAGGACGTCGATCTCGGCGATGCTCGTCCCCGGCCGCGCGACGGCCGACTCCAGCACCTTCAGGAACCGCCCCACCATCCGGCGCACGGTCCCGGCGTCGTACAGATCGGTGGCGTACAGCACCTGTCCGCCGATCCCGGCAGGCGCTCCCGCCTCGTCCCGCCGCTCTTGGAAGTCGAATTGCAGGTCGAACTTGGCGATGGTGAGGTCGCCCGGGGCCACCGAGGCGGTCAGACCGGGCAGGTCCAGTGTGCGGTCCGGGTGGTCCTGCATGCTCAGCAGGATCTGGAACAGCGGGTGCCGGGACCGCGAGCGGTCCGGGTTGAGCACCTCGACCAGCCGCTCGAACGGCACGTCCTGATGCGCGTAGGCCGCCAGGTCGGCCCGGCGGACCCGGTCGACGAGGTCGGTGAACGTCGGCCGCCCGGAGGTGTCGGTGCGCAGCACCAGCGTGTTGACGAAGAACCCGACCATGTCGTCCAGGGCCTCGTCGGTCCGTCCGGCGATCGGGCTGCCGACCGGGATGTCGTCGCCCGCGCCGAGCTTGGACAGCATCACGGCCAGCGCCGCCTGGAGCACCATGAACACGCTGGCGCCGCCGGCGTGGGCGACGGCGAGCAGCTCACGGTGGAGTCCGGGGCCGATCTCGCAGTCCAGTACGGCGCCGCGGTGGCTCGCCACGGCGGGCCGGGGCCGGTCGGTGGACAGGGCCAGCTCCTCGGGGAGACCGGCCAGCGCGCTCTTCCAGTACGCCAGTTGACGGGCCAGCGGGCTGGTCTCGTCGGAGTCCTCGCCCAGCAGCGACCGCTGCCAGAGGGTGTAGTCGGCGTAGGTGACCGGCAGCGGCTCCCAGCCGGGGGCCCGGCCGTCGCAGTGGGCGGTGTAGGCGGCCGACAGATCGCGCACCAGCGGGGCCAGCGACCAGCCGTCCCCGGCGATGTGGTGGACGACGACGGACAGCACATGCTCGCCGCCGCCGAGGTGGAACAGCTCGGCGCGCAGCGGCAGTTCGGTGGCGAGCCGGAAGCTGTGGCTCGCGGCTGCCGCGAGGGCGGCGGGCAGGTCCGCGGCGGTGACCTCGGACGCGTACGGCAGCGGCGGCAGCTCCTCGGCGGCCACCAGGTGCTGCCGGGGCTCACCCGCCGTGTCGGGGAAGACGGTGCGCAGGCTCTCGTGCCGCAGCAGCACGTCGCGCAGCGCCGCCCGCAGCGCCGCCACGTCCAGGTCGCCGGACATCCGCAGCAGGAAGGGGATGTTGTACGTGGGGTTGGGGCCGTCGAGCCGGTCGAGGAACCACAGCCGGGCCTGGGCGAACGACAGCGGCATGGGCTCGGGCCGGTCCACCGGGACCAGCGCGGTCCGCGCCGTCCGCGCGGTGTCCAGCAGTTCGGCGAGCGCGGCCACGGTGGGCCGGTCGAACACCTCGTGCACGGCGAGTTCCACGCCGAGCACGGAGCGGGCCCGGCCGGCGAGCCGGGTGGCGGCCAGCGAATGGCCGCCGAGGGCGAAGAAGTTGTCGTCCACCCCGACCCGGGGCACGCCGAGCACCTCGGCGAACAGCCCGGCGAGCACCTGCTCGCCCGGGGTGCGGGCATCGCGTCCGGCCGCCCCGCCGGCCACCTCGGGCTCCGGCAGCGCCCGTGTGTCGAGCTTGCCGCTCGGCGTCAGGGGCAGCGCGGGCAGGGTGACGAACGCGGCGGGCAGCATGTAGTCCGGCAGCGACTCGCCGAGCTTCTTGCGCAGCAGCCCGGAATCCAGCCCCTCACCGGGGGCCTGCGGCACCACATAGGCCACCAGCCGCCGCTCACCGCCCCGGTCGTCCCGGGCGACCACGGCGCAGTCGGCGACGCCCTGGCAGGCCGACAGCGCGGCGGCGATCTCCCCGGTCTCGATCCGGAATCCCCGGATCTTCACCTGGTCGTCGGCGCGGCCCAGGTACTCCAGCAGCCCGTCGGCGTTCCAGCGCGCCAGGTCACCGGTGCGGTACAGCCGGCTGCCGTCGCCCGCGAACGGGTCGGCCACGAACCGGGAGGCGCTCAGGCCGGGCCGCTTCAGATAGCCCTGCGCGACACCGGCGCCCGCCACGTACATCTCGCCGGCCACGCCCGGGGGCGCCGGGCGCAGCGCGCCGTCCAGCACCCGCACCCGCAGATCGGGGATGCTCCCGCCGATCAGCGAACCGGCGCCCGCGGCGGCGAGTCCGGGGTCCAGGGCGAGGTAGCTGACGTGCACCGTGGTCTCGGTGATGCCGTACATGTTGACCAGCCGCGGTGCGCACCGGGCGCCCGCGCCGTGCCGTTCGTACCAGTCGGCCAGCCGCCCCAGGTCCAGCGCCTCTCCGCCGAAGACCACATGGCGCAGCGCCAGCCGGTCGCCGGTCGCCGGGTCCTCGCGGTCGGCGTTGACGAGCTGGTAGAACGCCGACGGGGTCTGGTTGAGGAAGGTCACCCGCTCGTCCGCCAGCAGCCGCAGGAAGCGCTCCGGCGACCGCGACACCTCGAACGGGACCACCACGAGCCGCCCGCCGTGCAGCAGCGGCCCCCACAGCTCCCACACCGAGAAGTCGAAGGCGTAGGAGTGGAACAGGGTCCACACCTCGTCGGCGCCGAAGGGGAACCACCGGCCGGTGGCGGCGAACAGCCGGACCACGTTCCGGTGGGAGACCACGACGCCCTTGGGGCGCCCGGTGGAACCGGAGGTGTAGATGACGTACGCGGGGGCCACCGGCAGCAGGGGCGAGGGCCGGTCGGCGTCCGTCAGATCGGTGCCGGGCAGGGCGGCGAGCCTGGCCCGCACCTCCTCGTCGCCCAGCACCACCCGCGCCACGCCCTCCGGGAGCGCCACCTCGACCCGGGTGTCCGTCACGAGCAGGGTCAGGTCCACATCGGAGATGGTGTACGCGATACGGTCCGCCGGATACGCGGAGTCGATGGGCACATAGGCGGCGCCCGACTTCACCACCGCCAGCAGCGCCACCACCAGGTCGATCGAGCGGGGCAGCACCAGGCCCACGAACCGGCCCGGCCCCGCGCCCCGCGCGACCAGCAACCGGGCCAGCGCGTTCGCCCGCGCGTTCAGGTCGGCGTAGGTCAGCGTGTCCGCGCCGAGGGACACCGCGGGCGCGTCGGGGCACTCCCGCACCCGCGCCTCGAACAGCTCGGTGAGGGTGGCGGTGGCGGCCCCGTCGCCGTCCGCCCCGTCACCGTCCAGCTTCGCGGAATGCGCGGCGGTGGCGGCCTGGGCCGCGTCGCCGTCGAAGTCCGCCAGCACCTGCCGGCGCTCGGCCTCGGTGGCGATGTCCAGCGTTCCGAGCGGCCGGTCGGGCGCACCGGCGCCCAGGGCGCGCATCAGTCCGGTCAGCCGCTCGCCGTGGCGCTCCACCTCGGCGGCGGAGTACAGCTCGGGACTGGCGTTGAGCTCCACCCGCAGCCCGCCGTCACCCGCCCGGTTGTCGACGACGACGGTCAGATCGTCGTCGTGGCCGATGGTCAGGTTGTGCACCACGCCCGGGTGGCCGCCGAAGTCCAGGTCGTAGTCGAACATGATGATGTTGACGCGCGGGCCGACCAGGCGCCTGCCGTCGGCCAGCGCGCCGACGTCGCGGCGCAGCTCCTCGTAGCGGTAGCGCTGGTGGCGCAGGGCGCCGCGCATCCGCCGGGAGACCTGGCCCAGCAGCTCGGCGACGGTGTCCCCGGGCCGTACGGACAGCCGCAGCGGCACGAGGTTGGACACCATGCCGGGCACGTTCGCGGCGTCGCCGCCGGGCCGGGCCGCGACCGGGAGGGCGAGGACGACATCGGTGCGGCCGGTGATCCGGTGCAGATACAGCGCCTGGGCGGCGACGGCCACTGTCGGCCAGGCCGTACCGGCCTCGCGGGCCAGCGACCGGATCGACTCGACGGCGGCCGGCTCCAGCGTGGATGCGACCCGCAGCAGCGGGCCGTCCGGATAGCGGGTGGGCTGTGCGGTGAGGCCATGCGCCTCGGGGCGGTCGGCCAACTGCTCGGCCCAGTAACCCCGGTCGCGGGCGATCTCCTCGGACCCGCCGTACGCGGCGTCGGCCTCGATGAGCTCCCGCAGACCGCCGTGGCCGGACTCCGGGCACCGCTCCCCCGCCGAGGCGGCCGAGTACCCGGCGGCGACCCGACGCGCGACCATGCCCACGCTCAGGCCGTCCAGCGCGATGTGGTGATGGCGCTGGTACCAGACGTACCGGTCCTCGGCGAGCCGGAACAGCGCGAAGGTGAACAGCGGTCCGGCTGTGAGGTCCACCGGCCGCCTCTGGTCGGCCGAGGTCCAGTCGCGCACGGCGGCTTCCGGATCGTCCTGTCCGGACACGTCCACGAGGTGGAACGGCCAGTCGAGTCCGGGCGCCACCACCTGGTAGGGGCCGTCGGCGTCCTCGCCGAAGGACACCCGCAGGGCCTCGGTCTCGTCCACCACCCGCCGCAGGGCGGCCTCGAACAGCCCGGTGTCGACGGGGCCCTGGATGTCCACCCGCTCCGCCAGGCCGAAGAGCGGATTGGCGGAATCGCCCTGGACGGCGTACCAGATTCCCCGCTGGCCGTCGGTCAAGCGGAATCGAACACCCTGCGGGAGAGACATGCACTCACTCCACATTCGATGGGAGAAAGGAGACGGTCGGCTGAACAGCCTTCACGCTTCGCAGCCTCTCCGACGCCCGTGAGGTGCGACAACGACAGTGCAAAGAATTGAGTACGCCCGGGGCCGGACCCCGCGGGGGCTGCCCGGGTGCCCCTCCTGCGTGCGGTGCAGACCGCCTCCCCCACACGGCTGAGCCGGGCCCTTCCTGCGGTGGATGTGCGGGGCATCGAACCACTGCGATCTTTGAAGGGCCACAGGCAGGCATCGCCGGCCGGGTCGGCGGACGCACCCGGTCCTCCGCACCGACCCGGCATCCGGACGAGGAGGATTCGCCCATGACCGCCCGCACCATCCTGACGAAGATGCACGGCCGGGTGGCCGCGGGAGTGCCCCGCTGGGCCGTGCGCACCGCTTACGCCATCACCCTGGTCACGCTGCCCTCCTGCATCTGGCGGATCGCGGGCGTCAACCTGGGTGCGCCGCTGCTGGAGCACAACTCGACGGGCCCGGGCTCCTCGGAGACCCCGCACCTGTTCACCGGCGGCTGGTGGTACGTCATCGGGCTCAGCGTCTTCAGCGAGGCGCTGGCGTTCCTGTCCTTCGGACTGGTCACCCGGTGGGGCGAGGTGTGGCCGAACTGGATGCCCGGTCTGCGCGGGCGCCGGGTGCCGACCCTGGCGGCCGTCATCCCGGCCGGCCTCGGTTCGGTGGCGCTGCTGCTCTTTCCCTACGCGCTGGTCATGATCGCCTTCGATATGAAGATCACCGGAGAGCCCCTCGGGCTGGCCATCCACGGCTGGCAGTCCGTGGCCTTCTGGATCGCGTACGCGCCGCTGGTCGCCTGGGGGCCGCTGCTCGGCGTCCTGACGGTGCACTACTACCGGCGTCGGCGCTCCGCCCGGCCCGCGGCCGTCGAGTCCCAGGAGGCCGGGGCCGCCCTGACGGGCTGACGGTCTGACGGGCTGACGGGCTGACGGGCTGACGGGCCCGGCGAGCACAAGACCGCCCGGCGTCCCCTCGTGGGGGCGCCGGGCGGTCGTCTCTCCGGGGTCCGGGACCGGTCAGTCGTCGGCGGTGGCCAGCCCCGCCTCGTCCGGCCGGAACCGGACCGGCAGGGTCGACATCCCGGCCATCAGATTGGAGTGGATCCGGCGCGGCTCACCGGTGAGCTCGATACCGTCGCTGAAGGTCCGCATCGCGTCCAGCATCTCCTTCACCTCCACCCGCGCCAGATAGGCGCCGAGGCAGAAGTGCGGACCGTAGCCGAAGGTGATGTGCTTGTTCGGCGAACGGCCGAGGTCCAGGACGTACGGGTCGTCGAAGACCGACTCGTCGCGGTTGGCCGAGGTGTTCCACAGCGTCACCACGTCGCCCGCCTTGATGGTCCCCCCGGCCATCTCGATGTCGACCAGCGCGGTACGGCCGAAGTTCATCGCGGGGGTGGCCCAGCGCAGCGCCTCCTCGGTCGCCGACTCCAGCGTCACCGAGCCCTCCTTGAGCCGCTTCCACTGCTCCGGCTCACGGCTGAGGGTGTAGAGGGAGTCGATCATCGTGAGCCGGCTGGTCTCATCGCCGCCCAGGATGAGGCTGTAGCAGTTGAAGACGATGTCCTGATCGGTCAGCGGCACGCCGTCGATCTCACTGGCGGTGAGCGTGCTGATCACGTCGTCCTGCGGATCGGCGCGCCGCTCCGCGACCAGGTCGCTGAAGTACAGCAGGATCTCGTTGCGCGCCAGGAACGCCTCCTCCGGGGCCTGGTCCGCCTCGTCCGAGCTGAGCGAGGACTTGGTCAGGCCCAGCAGATACGAGTGGTCCTTCACCGGCACCCCGAGCAGACCGCCCACGGTGGTCAGCGGGATCACCGAGGCCACCTCGGACGCGAAGTCCCCCTCCCCCCGCCGGACCGCGTCGGCGATCATCCGGCGGGCGTTGACCCGGACCAGCTCCGCGACCTTGGACAGGGCTCGCGGCGAGAACGCCTTGAGCATCACGTTGCGCAGGTCCTTGTGGCGGCGGCCGTCGGTCACCGCCAGCATCTGGCCGGCGGCCGAGTCGCCGCCCGCCAGCAGCGTCACCAGGACGTTGCCCTTCTCCGAGGTGAGCCGCTGGTTGTCCCGGTAGAGCGCCATCACGTCGGCGTAGCGGCTGACCACCCAGAAGCCGGGTGTGCCGTCGACCGGCGGATGCCAGTACAGCGGGTGGTCGGCGCGCAGCCGGCGCCAGTACGCGTCCATGTCGTGCTCGAGGTAGGTTCGGGTATCGACCAGGTTGATGGCCGAGATCTCCTCCGGTATCTCGTCGCGGCTCGTCGCTGTCTGCACGCTCATCTCTCCACCAATCGGGTCACTTGAGTTCCCGGAGCTTCTCGTTGAGTACGCGGCCGATCTCGGCGGCCGGTTCGGGCCGCATCAGGTACGGGTGGGCACAGCCGATCCGCCGGTACTCGATCCGTCCGTCGACATGGGGCCGCCACCGCTCGGCGCGCGCGGCCAGGTCGGCCGCGGGCACCGAGGGGTCCTCCTCGGCCACCAGCACCAGCAGGTCGCCCCGGTAGGGGGCCGGTTCATAGGCCAGGAACAGCCGTCGGTTGTTGGCGAAGGCACGGGCCAGGGCGGCCACGTTGTCCTCGTCCAGGCTGGCCAGCACGGACTGCCGCTCCCGCAGCATGGTCACCACCTGGCCGTGCGTCAGCCGCACATCGCCCAGGGCGTCCACGTCGTAGCCCTCGAAGTCCAGCAGCACCCGCAGCGCGTCCTGTTCGTCCGGGAGCCGGTCGGGCAGCGGCTGGGAGCGGTCGAGGGGGAACTCGTCCAGGTTGACCAGCAGCGCCACCTCCTCGCCCTCGGCCTGCAGCAGCGCCGCCATGGCGTGGATGACCGTGCCACCGAGCGACCAGCCGAGCAGGGCATACGGTCCGGTGGGCTGGACCCGGCGGATCTGGGCGACATAGTCGGCCGCCATCTCCTCCAGGGTCGCGGGGAGCGCGTTTGCCTCGCCCCCCTCGCCGCCCAGCCCGCGGCACTGCAGCCCGTAGACCGGATGCTCGGCGTCCACGCTCCGCAGCAGCGCCGAGTAGCTCCAGCTCAGCCCGCCCGCGGGGTGGACGCAGAACAGCGGGGTGCGGCTGCCGTGCTCGCGCAGCGGAAGCAGCACATCCAGCGAGTCCTGCTCCGCGTCGCCGCCGAGCTTCTGGGCCAGTTCGGCGACGGTGGGCGCGGTCAGCACCGTCCGCATGCCGAGCTTCACGCCGAACGCCGACCGGATCCGGTTGACCAGGCCCATCGACATGATGCTGTCGCCGCCCAGGTCGAAGAAGCTGTCGTGGACGCCCACCACGTCAAGACCCAGCGCCTCCCGGAACAGTCCGCACAGGATCTCCTCCTGCGGGGTGCGCGGGCCGCTCCACTCGCGGGGGTGGTAGTCGGGTGCGGGCAGCGCCTTGCGGTCGACCTTCCCGTTGGCGTTCAGCGGCAGCTCGTCGAGCACCATGAACGCGGCCGGGACCATGTAGTCCGGTACGGCCGCGGCCAGCCGCTGGCGCACCGCCGCGGTGTCCAGCCCGCTGCCCGCCGCCGGCACCAGATAGGCGGCCAGCCGCTTGCCCGCGCCCTCGTCGCCGCGCAGTACGACCGTGGCGCGGCCCACCTCGGGGTCCCGGGCCAGCGCGGCCTCGATCTCGCCGAGTTCCACGCGGTAGCCGCGGACCTTGACCTGCTCGTCCACCCGGCCCAGGTACTCCAGCTGCCCGTCCGCGTTCCAGCGTGCCAGGTCGCCGGTGCGGTACAGCCGGCCGCCCGGCGTGCCGAACGGATCGGCCACGAACCGGGCCGCCGTCAGAGCGGGCCGGCCCAGATAGCCGCGGGCGAGCTGGCCGCCGCCGATGTAGAGCTCCCCGACGGCGCCGCGCGGCGCGGGCCGCAGCCCCGCGTCGAGCACGTACAGCCGGGTGTTGGGAGTGGGCCGGCCGATCGGCACCGCGCCGGACGGGGTCTCCTCGCCCGGCTCCAGCCGCAGCACGGCGCAGCCGACGGTGGCCTCGGTGGGCCCGTACTCGTTCACCACGGCCACGTCCGGGTGGGCGGCGCGCCAGGGGGCCAGCGCCTCGCCCAGCAGTTGCTCACCGCCGATCACCAGCTCACGGGCCGGGGAGCACTCCGGGTCCACACCGGCCAGCAGCGGCAGATGCGACGGGGTGACCTTGCAGAACGCGGGCCGGACCCGCCCTTCCGCGGGCTGCTCCAGCTCCGCCACCTGCACACAGCCGCCGGTCGTCAGCGGGCCGAACAGCGAGGTGACCGCCATGTCGAAGGAGACCGGCGAGTGCAGCAGGGCCCGCTCTCCCAGCGACGGGTACGCCTCGGCGGCGTAGTCGAGGTACTGGGCGAACGAACGGTGCTCCACCACGACGCCCTTGGGCCGCCCGGTGGACCCCGAGGTGTAGATCACATACGCGGGGCTCTGCGCATGCCAGCGCTGACCTGCGGGGACGGCGGGGGCGGGCCCGTCCGACGGCCGGTCCAGCAGCCGCACCGGCGCCGCCGCCTTGGGCAGTCCGGGCGCGACATCCGAGCGGCTCAGCACCAGCACCGGAGCCGCGTCGGTGAGGACGTGCGCCAGCCGGTCGGCCGGGTCGCCCGGGTCCACGGGCAGATAGCCGCCGCCCGCCTTGAGCACCGCGAGAGCGGCGATCACCAGGTCCGCCGAGCGCGGCAGCGCCAGCGCCACCAGCCGCTCGGGGCCCACCCCGGCCCCGATCAGCTCGGCGGCCAGCCGGTCGGCGGCCGCGTCGAGCTGCGCGTAGCTGAGCCGGGTGCCGTCCGCGTCCAGCAGCGCCGGGGCGTCCGGGGTACGGGCGGCCTGGGCCTGGAAGCGTTCGGGCACCAGGGCGGCGGGCGCGGGCCGGGCCGTGGCGGTGAACTCCTCCAGCAGCGTGCGGCGTTCGTCCGTGGCCAGCAGATCGACCCGGTTCACCGGCTGCTCCGGCGCGCCGATCATGGCGTCGAACACCCGCACCAGCCGGTCGCCGATGGCCTCCACGGCGTCGCGGTCCACGACGTCCGGCCGGTAGCCCAGACGCAGCCGCAGGGCGCGTCCCGGCATCGCCACCAGACTGATCGGGTAGTGGTTGGCGTCCGAGCCGTAGGTGCCGATGATGCGCAAACCGTCCTCGACGGCCGGCATTCCGTCGCCTTCCAGCGGATAGTTCTCGGTCACCACGATCGTGTCGAACAGCGTGTCCGGCTCGACCAGGCGCAGCACGTCCTGGAGGCCCAGGTAGTGGTGGTCCATCACCGCCGTCTGCTGGCCTCGCAGCCGCTCCAACAGCGTCGTCCAGGTGTCGGCCGGCTTCAGCTCGGCGCGGACCGGGACGGTGTTGATGAACAGGCCGACCATGGTCTCCACACCCGGGAGGTCCGCGGGGCGGCCGGAGACGATCGCGCCGAACACCACGTCGGTCCGGCCGGTCAGCCCGGACAGCACCACACTCCAGGCCGCCTGCACTACCGTGTTCAGGGTCACCTCGTGGCGTCGGGCCAGCCCGGTCAGCTCCGTGGTGGTGCGTTCGGGGAGTTCCACGAGCAGGTCGCCGGGAACCTCGGCGGTCCGTCCGTCGCTGTCGGGCGCGATGAGCGTCGCGCCGTCCACCCCGGAGAGCACCGTGCGCCATGCTTCGCGTGCCGCCTGCTTGTCCTGCCGGCCGAGCCACGCGAGATAGTCGCGGTACGGCGTGACGTCCGGCAGCACCGACTCGTCGCCGTCCGCCTCGTACAGCGCGAACAGCTCACGCATCAGCAGGGGGCCCGACCAGCCGTCGAGCAGCAGATGGTGATTGGTCATCAGGAACCGGGCCAGCTGGTCGCCCATGTGGATCAGGGTGAAGCGCAGCAGCGGCGGCCGCTCGGGGTCGAACCGGCGCACCCGGTCCTCGTCCATCAGCGCGTCCAGCCGGGCGGCCCGCTCCGCCGCCGGCAGATGGCCGAAGTCCAGCTCGGTCCAGGGCAGTTCGAGGTCGCCGGCCACCACCTGTACGGGGCGGCTCAGCCCCTGCTGGCGGAAGCCCGCGCGCAGGTTGGCGTGGCGCCGCAGCAGGGTCCGCGCCGCGCCGCGCAGCCTGTCCGCGTCCAGGGCGCCCGCGAGGTCGATGCCGAGCTGCACGGTGTAGAGGTCGGGCTCGTCCTCGTCGAACTGGGCGTGGAAGAGCAGCCCCTCCTGCATCGGCGTGAGCGGCAGGACGTCCTCCAACCGCTCCGCCCCGGCGGACTCGACCGCCTCGATCTCGTCCTGGGTCAGCGGGACCAGCGTCAGGTCGGAGGGGCTGTAGCCGCCCGCCTCCGGCCGCTCGGCGTGCCTGACCAGGGCGGTGAGCGCGGTCAGCCAGTTCTGGCCCAGCTCGCGGACCTCGTCCTCGCTCAGCAGCTCGCCCGCCCAGGACACATCGGCGACCAGCCGAGGGCCGTCCGGCAGGTCCTGGGTCATCGCGGTGATGTCGACGGTGTGCGCGAGCGGGCGCTCGGGGTCGCTGCCGCCGTCGAGGTCGAAGCCGTCCGGGGCCGGACCCTCGGCCAAGGTGGCCTCCGCGGTCGCCACGGCGGCGGGGAAACGGCCCAGGTAGTTGAAGCTGATCTGGGGCTCGGGCAGCCGCGACAGCACCGGAGCGGTCTGCGGGTTGAGGTACCGCAGCAGACCGTAACCGATCCCGTTGTCCGGCAGGTCGCGCAGTTGCTCCTTGACCCGCTTGAGCACCCGGCCGGTCGCCGGGCCGCCCGCGCGGTACTCGGCCCAGTCGTGCGGGCCGGGGTCGAGCCGTACCGGGAACAGGCTGGTGAACCAGCCGACGGTCCGGGACAGGTCGACGCCCTCGTCGAGCTCTTCACGGCCGTGGCCCTCCAGGTTGACCAGGAGAGGGCCGGTTTGGTGGCCCCGCTGTGCGCGCCACTGGGTGACGGCGGCCGCGAACGCGCTCAGCAGGACATCGTTCATCCGGGCGTGGAACGCGGCGGGCACGGTGGTGAGCAGGGCCGAGGTCTGCTCGGTGGGCAGCGTGAGGATCAGCCGCTTGGTGGTCGCGGTGATGTCCCGCGCGGGGTCGAGCGGCCGGTCGGCGAGCGCCGGGTCGGGCTCGGCGAGGGTGTCCAGCCAGAACTTCAGCTCCTCGATCCGCTCCGGCCGCTGGGCGGCGTCGGTGAGCCGCTGCGCCCACTCCCGGAACGAGGTGCCGACGGCGTCGAGCCCGGAGGTGCCGCCGTCCGTCTGCGACCACGCCGCGGTCAGGTCGGGCAGCAGGATGCGCCAGGAGACACCGTCGACCGCCAGGTGGTGGATGGTGAGCAGCAGCCTGCCGGCGACGTCCGGGCCGGCGTCGAACCAGACGGCCTGGAGCATCAGCCCCGCCTCGGGGTCGAGCCGGTCCCAGGCGCCCTTGGTCTCCTCCGCCATACGGGCCCGGGCCCGCTCCTCGTCCAGCCCGGTCAGATCGACCCGGCGCAGGCAGTCCGCCGCCCGGACCGCGCCACGCTCGGGCACCTCCAGGCTCCACACCACGCCACCGGTGCGGCGCAGCCGCATCCGCAGCGCGTCGTGGTGGTCGAGCACCGTCTGCAACCCGGACCGCAGGCGCTGCTCGCCGAGATCGGCCGGGACCATGATCATGTTGGTCTGGCTGAACCGGTCGGGGCGGCCGCCCCGCTCGCGCATCCAGTGGATGATCGGCGTCAGCGGTACGTCGCCGATCCCCGCGGAGGCCGCCACGGGCTCGGCCGCGGCGGCCTCCGCGGGAACGTCCTCGACGGCTGTGGCCTTGGCGAGGGCGGCCACCGTCTTGTGCTCGAACACATCCCGCGGCGTCAGCTTGACGCCCGCGTCACGCGCCCGGCGGACCAGCTGGATGGACATGATGCTGTCCCCGCCGGTGTCGAAGAAGCTGTCGTGGATGCCGACCCGCTCCAGCCCGAGGACCTCCGCGAACAACGAGCACAGCAGCTCTTCCCCGGGGGTGCGCGGCCCGTCGGTGGGGGCGGCGGCGCCGGCGTACTCCGGCTCGGGCAGCGCCTTGCGGTCGGTCTTGCCGTTGGGGGTCAGCGGCAGCGCGTCGAGCACCACCACGGCGGCGGGCACCATGTAGTCCGGGAGCGCGGTGGCCGCCTGGGCGCGCAGCTCGGCGCCGTCCAGCGGTGCGGCGCCCGTCCCGGGCACCACATAGGCCACCAGCCGCTGGTCCCCCGGGCGGTCCTCACGCACCATCACCTCCGCCTGCGCCACCGAGGGGCGGCTCAGCAGTACGGAGCGGATCTCGCCGGGCTCGATCCGGAAGCCGTGCAGCTTGACCTGCTCATCGGCGCGGCCGAGGAACATCAGCTGTCCGTCGCGGGTCCACTTGGCCAGGTCCCCGGTGCGGTACATCCGGCTGCCGGCCGGGCCGGACGGATCGGCGACGAAGCGCTCGGCGCTGGTGCCGGGGCGGCCGAGGTAGCCGCGGGCGAGCCCGTCGCCCGCGATGTAGAGCTCACCGGCCATGCCGGTGGCCACCGGCCGCAGTTCGGCGTCCAGCACATGGACCCGGGTGTTCGGGATCGGCGTGCCGATGGGCGGCTCGGCCACCCCGGACAGCGGTGCGCTGATGGTGGCGCACACCGTGGTCTCGGTCGGGCCGTAGGCGTTGACCATCCGCCGCCCGGCCGACCAGCGGCCGGCCAGCTCCGGCGGGGTCGCCTCACCGGCGACCAGCAGGGTGGTGCCCGCCGGCACCTCGCCGTCGCCCATCACCCCGAGCGCGGCGGGCGGAATGGTCGCCTGGGTGACGCGCTGCTCGGCGAGGAGCCCGGCCAGCGGGGCGCCCGGATCCAGGCGCTCGGGCGGCGCCATCACCAGGGTCGCGCCGACCGGCAGCGACTGGCACAGCTCGGCGAACGCCGCGTCGAAGCTCGGCGAGGCGAACTGCAGCACCCGGCTGCCCGGGCCCAGCCCCAGCGCCTCGGCGTAGCCGGTGGCCAGGGCGGCGACACCGGCGTGCGAGACCACCACGCCCTTGGGCCTGCCGGTGGACCCGGAGGTGTAGATCACATACGCGGGGTGCCGCACCGACACCCACACCTGCGGCGGGGTGTCCGGCGCCCCGGCGACCCGGGCGGCCGTGGCCTCGTCGTCGAGGACCAGCACCGTGGCCGAGCCGGTGGACGGCAGGGTGGCCGCGATGGCCCGGGTGGTGACGACCACACCGGGACGGGCGTCGGAGAGCATGTAGGCCAGGCGCTCGGCGGGATAGGCCGGGTCCAGCGGCAGATAGGCCGCGCCGGCCTTGTGCACCGCCAGCACCGCGGCCGGCCACTCCTGCGAGCGGGGCAGCGCGAGGGCCACGAACCCCTCGGGGCCGGCGCCTTCGGCACACAGGACGTGGGCGAGCCGGTTGGCCCGGCGGTCGAGTTCGGCGTAGGACAGCTCGCTGCCCTCGAAGGCCACCGCGGGGGCGTCGGGGTGTTTCGCCACCTGCCGGGCGAACAGCTCGGGGAAGGTGGCCCGGCCGAGGTCGGGGCGGCCCGTGTCGTTGACGCGGGAGAGCATCGTCCGCTCGTCCTCGGTCAGCACGGACAGGTCCTGTACGCGCAGCTCGGGGTCGGCGGCCACCCGCTCCAGCAGCAGCTCCAGCCGGCCGAAGAGGTCCACGACCGTCCGGCGGTCGAAGAGGTCCAGCCGGAAGTCGATCAGCGCCTGCATCCCGTTCGGGCCGCCGTCGGCGGCGGTCCGCTCGTTGAAGGTGAACGCGAGGTCGAACTGGGTGGCGTTCACCGGCACCGGATACGCCTCGGCGTCGACACCGGGCAGACCGACCGGCGCGCTGCCCGCGGCCTCGACGTTCTGCACGTTCAGCCAGATCTGGAACAGCGGGTGCCAGGCCAGCGAGCGCTCCGGGTTGAGGAGCTCGACCAGCCGCTCGAAGGGCACCTCCTGGTTGGCGTACGCGGCGAGGTCGTACTCGCGGACGCGGTCCAGCAGTTCCCGGAAGGTCGGGGCGCCGGAGGTGTCGGTGCGCAGCACCAGCGTGTTGACGAAGAAGCCGATCATCCCCTCGAGCGCCTTGTCGTTGCGCCCGGCGATCGGCGAGCCCATGGGGACGTCGGAGCCCGCGCCGAGCGCCGAAAGCAGCGAGGCCAGACCGGCCTGGAGCACCATGAAGAGGCTGGTCCCGGTCTTCCGCGCGACGACGGTCAGCGCCCGGTGCAGCTCCGGGGAGATGTCCATCTCGACCGTCTCGGCGGTGTAGTCCGCCGCCGGGGGCCGCGGACGGTCCGTCGGCAGCGGCAGCACATCGGGGATGCCCTCCAGCCGCTTGCGCCAGAAGTCGAGCTGCTGGGCGACCGGGCTCTGCGGATCGCCCTCCTCGCCCAGCACCTCGTAGTTCCACATCGTGTAGTCGGCGTACTGGGCGGGCGGCGGCTCCCAGGCCGGTGCCGCTCCCTGTGCCCTGGCCAGATAGGCGGAGGTGAGATCGCCGGCCAGGGGGCCGACCGACCAGCCGTCACCTGCGATGTGGTGGAGGAGCAGCAGCAGGACGTGGTCCTCCGGGCCGATCCGGAACAGGGTCACCCGCAGCGGGGTCTCGGTCGCCAGGTCGAAGTCGCGCGCCGCCTGCTCCGCGATCGCCGTGTCCAGGTCCCGCTCGTCCACGGCGGTGACGACCAGGTCGGCCGCCCCCCGCTCCGGGCTCAGGATCAGCTGCCGGGCCGCCCCGTCGGTCTCGGGGAAGATCGTGCGCAGCGTCTCGTGCCGGGCCGTGACGTCGCGGACGGCCGCCCGCAGCGCCTCCTGGTCCAGCCGTCCCCTCAGCCGCAGGCCGATGCTGATGTTGTGGGCCGCGGCGCCGTGCTCGAACCGGTTGAGGAACCACAGCCGGCGCTGTGCGTAGGACAGCGGGATCCGCTCGGGCCGCTCCACCGCGCGCACCGGCGGCCGGGCCTCGTCGGCGCCGCGCAGCCGGGCCGCCAGCCGGGCCACCGTGGGGGCCTCCCACAGCACCCGCAGCGGCAGCTCCACGGCGAAGGCCGCCCGGGCCCGGCTGACCAGCCGGGTGGCGTGCAGCGAATGCCCGCCCAGCTCGAAGAAGTCGTCGTGGATGCCGACCGCGTCCAGGTCCAGCGTCTCCATGAACAGCCCGCACAGGATCTCCTCCTGCGGGGTGCGCGGGGCGGCGCCGGTGGACAGCTCACCGAAGTCGGGCGCGGGCAGCGCCTTGCGGTCGGTCTTGCCGTTGGGGGTCAGCGGCAGCGCGTCCAGCACCATGAACGCCGAGGGGATCATGTACTCCGGCAGCCGCGCGGCGACGGACCGGCGCAGCGCGGGCACCGGCACCGCCGCGTCCGGGGCCGCGACGACGTACGCCACCAGCCGCTGCTCACCCGACCCGGCCTCGCGGGCCACGACCGCCACCTGGGCGACCTCGGGCAGTTCGGCGAGCACGGTCTCGATCTCGCCCAGCTCGATGCGGAAGCCGCGCACCTTGACCTGGTCGTCGGTGCGGCCGGCGAACTCCAGCTCCCCGTCGTCCGTCCACCGGGCCACGTCACCGGTTCGGTACATCCGGGTGCCGGGCGCGCCGAAGGGGCAGGCGAGAAACCGCTCCGCGGTCAGGTCCGGACGGCCCGCGTAGCCGCGCGCCACGCCCCGCCCGGCGATGTAGAGGTCGCCGAGGACCCCGGGCGGGGCCGGTGACAGCCCGGCGTCCAGGACATAGACCTGGGTGCTCGCGATGGGCCTGCCGATGGCCGGGGGGCCGGACACCTCGGCGAGGCGGGCAGCGGTCGACCATACGGTGGTCTCGGTGGGGCCGTACAGGTTCGTCACCTCGGAGCCGAGTTCGCACAGCCGGGAGGCGAGCCCGGCGGGCAGCGCCTCACCGCCGACCAGCACGCGCAGCCCGGGGAGCGCCTCGGGCTGCTGGGACACCAGCGCCTGCCACAGGGTGGGGGTCGCCTGCATGACCGAGGCGCCGGTGCTCTTCAGCAGCGCGGCCAGCCTGGGGACGTCGATCACCTCGTCCCGGGTGGCCAGGACCACCCCGGCGCCGGACACCAGCGGGGTGTACAGCTCCAGGCCCGCGATGTCGAAGGCGATGGTGGTCACCGCGGCCAGCCGGTCCCCGGGCCGCAGGGCGAACCGGTCCCGCATGTCCTGGACGAAGTTGGTGAGGTTGTCCCGGGTGACGACGACGCCCTTGGGCCGGCCGGTGGAACCCGAGGTGTAGATGGTGTACGCGGGGTGGTCCCCCGCCACCGGGGGGAGCCCCGGGGCCTCGCCGGACAGGGCGGCCAGCCGGTCGCGGACCGCCGGGTCGTCCAGCAGTACCCGCGCCATACCGTCGGCCGCGGGCACCGAGGTCACCGAGGAGTCGGTCACCACCACCGCGGGCGCGGCGTCGGCCACGATGTACTCGACGCGCTCGGCCGGGTATTCGGGGTCCAGCGGGATGTACGCGCCGCCGGTCTTCCCCACCGCGAGCAGGGTGGCCACCAGGTCCGCCCCGCGCGGCAGCGCCACCGCCACCCGCGTCTCGGGGCCGACGCCGAGCCCGGACAGCAGCCGGGCCAGCCGGTTGGCGCGGGCGTCCAGTTCGCCGTAGGACATCTCGGCCCCGTCCGCGACCAGGGCCACCGCCGCCGGGTCGGCGGCCACCGCGGCCTCGAACAGCTCGGGCACCGAGGTGTCCGGGGCCCCGGCGTCGGGCTCGTTCCAGCCGTCCAGGACGGTGCGCAGCAGCTCGGGCGCGAGCACTTCGGTGCGGCCCACCGGGAGGGACGGGTCCGCCTCGATCCGCTCCAGCATCCGGCGGAAGCCGTCCAGCAGGGCCCGCGCCCGCTCGGCCGGGTACAGATCGGGCCGGTAGCCCAGGCGCAGCCGCAGGGTGGGGCCGGGGGTCGGGAACAGGGTGAGCGCGTAGTGGGTGGCGTCCTGGCCGGTGATGTCGGTGATCCGCGGCCCGTCGATGGGCTCGGTGATGCCGTCGGAGTCCAGCGGGTAGTTCTCGAAGACGACGAGGGTGTCGAAAAGTTCACCGGTGACCGGTGTGGACTCCTGTACGGCGGACAGCGGCAGGTGGTGGTGGTCCAGCAGCGCGGCCTGCTGTCGCTGGACCGCCGTCAGCAGCTCGGTCCAGGGGGCGCCGTGGTCCACCCGCACCCGGACCGGCAGGGTGTTGATGAACAGCCCCACCATGGACTCCACCCCGGGGATGTCCGCCGGGCGCCCGGACACGGTGGCGCCGAACACCACATCGCTTCGGCCGGTCAGCCGGCCGATCAGGACGCCCCAGGCGCTCTGCACCAGCGTGTTCAGGGTGACGCCGGCGGAGCGGGCGAGCTCGCCGAGCCGGGCGGTGAGGTCCGCGGGCACCTCGGCGACCAGGTCCTCGGGCAGCACCTCGGCGCCGGGGCCCGTCTCGGGCACCAGGAGCGTGGGCGAGTCCACCCCCGCGAGCGCCTCCTGCCAGGCCCGCTTCGCCGCGGCCTTGTCCTGCCGGGCCAGCCAGGCGAGATAGGTGCGGTAGGGGGTGACCGGCGGCAGGGTGATGTCCTCGCCGCCCGCGCGGTAGTGCTGGAACAGCTCCTGCATCACCAGCGGGGCGGACCAGCCGTCCAGCAGGATGTGGTGGGCGGTGAGCACCAGCCAGAAGGCGTCGGCCGCGACCTTGATCATGGTGACCCGCAGCAGCGGCGGCCGTTCCATGTCGAAGCGCCGCCTGCGGTCCCCGGCGGCGAACTCCCGGACCTTCGCCCGCTGCTCCTCCTCGGAGACGTCACTGAAGTCCAGTTCGGTCAGCGGGAGTTCGAGGTCCCGGAGGATCACCTGCATCGGGTCGCCGGTCGTGCGACGCCGGAATCCCGCGCGCAGGCTCGCATGCCGCCGTATCAGGGTGGCCGCCGCGCGGCGCACCGCCGGGGCGTCCACCGGGCCCTGGATCCTCACCGCCAACTGCACCGTGTAGACGTCGAGCGCGTCCGCGTCCTCGGAGTACTGCGCGTGGAAGAGCAGCCCTTCCTGGAGCGGCGACAAAGGCAGAAGGTCCTCGATACGTGTCTGCTTCACTGCACAGGCTCCCTGGGCGTCTTCGTAATGCGATGTGTGACGAGTGCGCAGTCGGATCGGCGGGGCCCTTCTCGCCCGTCGGCGAGGCCCGCCGATCCGACCGTAATGGCGCTGCGGCCCGGCGAAAGCCGCACATAAACAACTCCGAAGTGGGCTACTGCCAGTTGTCCAGTTCGCTCGCGAGCTGGTCCAACTCGTCCTGGCTGACGTCGATCAGATCCATGTCGGACGGGGTGTGGCGGACGCCCTGCGGGGTGTCGGCATGGCGGGCCAGCGCCTCCAGCGCCCGGATCCACGCCTCCGCGAGGTCCCGCACCACGGCCTCCTCCAGCAGCGCCGAGGGCCACTGCCAGAGCACCGACAGCTCGGGGCCGTCCGGGCGGTCCTGGGTGGACGCGGTGACCTCCAGGGCGTGGGCGACCGGCATGTCCGGATCCTCGCCGCCGACCGCGCCCGCTTCGGGGGCGAGCGCCCAGTCGGCGGCCTCGGGCGTGCCCGAGGAGTTGAACCGCCCCAGGTAGTTGAACCCGATCTGCGGCTCGGCCAGGCCCCGCAGCGAGGGCGCGGTGTCCGGGTTGAGATGGCGCAGCAGGCCGTAGCCGACGCCATTGTCGGGCACCTGGCGCAACTGCTCCTTGATCCGGGCGAGGACGTCACCGACGGTCGCCCCGCCGGTCCACACCTCGCCCCAGTCGATCCGCCCGGGGTCCAGGAACAGCGGGTACATGCTGGTGAGCCAGCCGACCGTACGGGACAGTTCGGTGTGCTCGGCGATCTCCTCGCGGCCGTGGCCCTCCAGGGCCACCAGCAGCCCGCCCGTGGCCCCGCCGAAGTGCCGGCGGCGCCAGTCGGCCACCGCCAGGGTCAGCCCGGTGAGCAGCACGTCGTTGACCGACGCGCGGAACATCTCGGGCAGCCGGGTGAGCAGGGTCCGGGTGGTGTCCGCGGACAGCGCCATGGTGATCGCGCGCTGCGTACGGACCAGGTCCCGGGACGGGTCGATGGTCAGCTCGGCCAGCGGCTCCGGGGCCTGGGCGAGGCGATGGCGCCAGACCGGGAGTTCGGCGATCCGCTCCGGGGTCACGGCTTCCTCGGCCAGCGTCCGCGACCAGCGGCGCAAGGAGGTGCCCACCGGGTCGAGTCCGGGGGTGCGCCCGTCCCCTACCGCCTCCCAGGCTCGCGCCAGGTCCGGCAGCAGGATCCGCCAGGAGACGCCGTCGACGACGAGGTGGTGCAGCGAGAACCACAGCCTGCCGCGCTCACCGGGCCCGGCGTCGAACCACACGAACTGGGCCATCGTGCCGTCCTCGGGCGCGAGCCGGCCCACCGCCGCGTCACTGTGCTCGGCGAGGCGGGCGCTCCGCGCCGCGTCGTCCAGGCCGGTGAGGTCGACCCGCCGGATCAGGTCCGCCGCGCGGACCGCGCCGCGGGCCGCCACCTCCAGCGACCATGCCCCTTCGGTCCGGTTCAGCCGTGCCCGCAGGGCGTCGTGGTGGTCCAGCAGCGTCTGCACGGCGGTGACCAGCCGGTCCAGGTCCAGATCGGCGGGCGTCTGCAGCAGCATCGACTGGTGGAACCGGTCGATGGGCCCGTTCCGCTCGCTGAGCCAGTGCAGGATCGGGATCGCGGGGATCTCCCCGATACCGGCGTCCGGGTCCTCCGCCTCGGCCTCGGGGACGGTGCCCGCGGCGGCCGCGAGGGCCGCGACCGTCTGGTGGCGGAAGACGTCCTTCGGGGTGAAGACCAGACCCGCGGCGCGCGCCCTGGCCACCAACTGGATCGAGACGATGCTGTCGCCGCCCAGGTAGAAGAAGCTGTCGTCGACGCGGACCTCCTCGACCCCGAGCCCCAGCACCTCCGCGACCAGCCGGCGCAGGGTCTCCTCACGGGCGCCGCTCGGCGCACGGGAGGTGCCGTCCTGCTCCGGTGCGGGCAACGCCTTGCGGTCGATCTTTCCGCTGGTGGTCAGCGGAAGCGTGTCGAGCGTCACGAACGCCGCCGGAACCATGTAGTCGGGCAGGCGTCGCGCCAGCCCGGCCCGCAGTGCGTCGACGTCGAGGTCGCCCGCCCCGGCAGTGGGCACCACATAGGCCGTCAGCAGCCGCACCCCCGGGCGGTCCTCGCGCACGATGGTGGTGGCGCGGTGCACATCGGGGTGGTCCGAGACGGCCGCGGTGATCTCGCCCAGCTCGATCCGCAGCCCGCGCAGCTTCACCTGGTCGTCGGTGCGCCCGACGAACTCCAGCTCACCGTCGGCGCGCCGGCGCACCAGGTCGCCGGAGCGGTACATCCGCGATCCGGGCGGCCCGAACGGGTCGGCCACATAGCGCTCGGCGGTCAGCCCGGGGCGGCCCAGATAGCCGCGGGCCAGCGAGACGCCCGCGATGTGCAACTCGCCCACGCAGCCGAGCGGTACCGGGCGGAGCCGCTCGTCCAGCACATGCAGCCGCGAGTCGGCGACGGGCGCGCCGAGCGCCGGTACGGCGTCGTCGGTCAGCAGCCCGCTCATCGCCGCCACACAGGTGGTCTCGGTCGGGCCGTACACATTGTGCATCCGCACCGTGTCCCGCCACCGGCCGATCAGTTCCGGTCCGAAGGACTCACCGCCGACGACGATCTCCATGCCCTCGGGCAGCCCGCCCTCGGGCAGCGCGGCCAGGGAGGCGGGGGTGATGAAGGCGTGGGTGACGCCGTACTCGGCGCACAGGTCGAGGTACGCCTGTCCGGACGTGGGCCGCTCGGCCGGGACGACCACCAGCGCGCCGCCCACCAGCAGGCTCATGGCCAGCTCCAGGAACGCCGCGTCGAAGCTGGCCGAGGCGAGCTGCGGCACCCGGGCGCCCGGGCCGACGCCCGCCCGCTCCACGAGCGTCGCGCACAGGTGCGCCACTCCGGCGTGGGTCACGGTCACGCCCTTGGGCCTGCCGGTCGATCCGGAGGTGTAGATGACGTAGGCGGGGTGCTGGGGCGACAGGGCGCCGGGGAGCACGGCCGCGTCGGCCGCGTCAGAGGGTTGCGTCGCGTCCAGCGCGTCGAACAGCGCCGTGGGCACGGTGGTCCGCGGCAGCCGTCCGGCGACGGCGCCGGAGGTCAGCAGCAGGGCAGGCTCGGCGTCGTCGAGCATGTAGCCGATGCGGTCGCCCGGCAGCTCCGGGTTGACCGGCAGATAGGCCGCCCCCGCCCGCACCACCGCGAGCAGCGAGACGATCAGCTCCGGCGACCGCGGCAGCGCCACCGCCACCAGCTTCTCCGGTCCCGCTCCCCGCGCGGCCAGCGCCCGGGCGATCCGCTCGGCCCTCGCGTCGAGTTCGGCGAAGGTCCAGGTCCCCTTCTCGGTCAGCAGGGCCGGTGCGTCCGGGGTGCGGGCCACCCACCCGGCGAACAGCTCCGCCATGGTGGCGGCGGGCACCTCGCGGACCGCGGCGTCGTTCCACTCCTCGACGATCCGGTGGCGCTCCCCGGGCAGCAGCACGTCCAGCCGGTCCACCGGGGCGGACGGATCGGCGACGGCGGCGGCCAGCAGCCGCGCCAGCCGGTCCACCAGCATCCGCACGGTGTCCCGTTCGAACAGGTCGGTGCTGTAGGTGAGCGCCCCCTCGATGCCCGCGGGCGCGCCGTTGTCCGTATGGGTCTCCGACAGGGTGAAGGACAGGTCGAACTTGGCCACGTCATGGCCGATCGGCTGCGGCGCCGCGACCACCCCGGGCAGGTCGACCCTGCCCTCGGCGGTGTTCTGGAACGCCAGCATCACCTGGAACAGCGGATGCCGGGACGCCGAGCGCTCGGGGTTGATCAGCTCGACCAGCCGCTCGAACGGCAGGTCCTGGTGGGCGTACGCGGCCAGGTCGGTCTCCCGCACCCGCTCCAGCAGCTCGGCGAAGGTCGGGTCGCCGGAGACGTCGGTGCGCAGCACCAGCGTGTTGACGAAGAAGCCGACCAGATCGTCCAGGGCGTCGTCGGTGCGGCCCGCGATGGCCGTGCCGAGCGGGATGTCGGTGCCCGCGCCGAGCCTGCTGAGCAGCGCGGCCAGACCGGCCTGGACGGCCATGAAGAGGCTGGCCCGGTGCTCCATGGCCAGGTCGCGCAGGCCGCGGTGCACCTCGGCGTCGAAGCGGAAGGTGACCATATCGCCGCGGTAGCTGATGGCGGGCGGACGGCGGTGGTCGGCGGGCAGCGCCAGCTCCTCCGGCGCCCCTTCCAGGGCCGACCGCCAGAACCCGGCCTGCCGGGAGATGGTGCTGTCCGGGTCGTCCTCGCTGCCCAGCACCTCGTGCTGCCACAGCGTGTAGTCGGCGTACTGCACGGGCAGCGGGGTGAACTGCGGGGCGCGGCCCGCCCTGCGGGCCGCGTAGGCGGCGGACAGATCGCGGCCCAGCGGGGCCATGGACCAGCCGTCGCCCGCGATGTGGTGGACCACCAGCGCCAGCACGTGCTCGGTCCGGCCGAGCGCGAACAGCCGCGCCCGTACCGGGATCTCGGTGGCGATGTCGAACGCGTACCCGGCGGCCTCGGCGAGC
Source organism: Streptomyces violaceusniger Tu 4113 (assembly GCF_000147815.2). Classification (NCBI taxonomy): domain Bacteria; kingdom Bacillati; phylum Actinomycetota; class Actinomycetes; order Kitasatosporales; family Streptomycetaceae; genus Streptomyces; species Streptomyces violaceusniger. Next base: position 10,164,394 of record NC_015957.1, read on the forward strand.
GCCACGTCCAGACCGGCCTCGGTGACCTCGGCCACCGGCAGCTCGGGCACCACGTCCAGCACCACCTGGCGGGGGCGGCCGGCCACCTCCGGGAAGACGGTGCGCAGACTCTCGTGGCGGGCGACCACATCGGCCAGCGCCGCGCGCAGCGCCTCCCGGTCCAGCTCACCCGTCAGCCGCAGGGCCATCGGCAGGTTGTAGGTGGCGCTGGGCCCCTCGAACCGGCCCAGGAACCACAGCCTGCGCTGGGCGAAGGACAGCGGCACCTCCTCGGGCCGCTCCCGCGCGGTCACCGCGCGCCGCGCCCCGCCCGCGTCGCCGATCAGCCCGGCCAGGCCGGCGGGCGTCGGCGACTCGAACAGGTCGCGCACGCTGAGCTCGGCGCCCAGGGTCGTACGGATCCGGCTGGTCAGCCGGGTGGCGAGCAGTGAATGGCCGCCGAGGTCGAAGAAGTTGTCGTCCACCCCGGCCTCGGACACCCCGAGCACCTCGGCGAACAGCGCGCACAGCGCGGCCTCCTGCGGTGTGGCCGGCTCGCGCCGCTCGGCGTCCTCCCGTACCGGCGCGGGCAGCGCCCGGCGGTCCAGCTTGCCGTTGGGGGTCAGCGGCAGGGCGTCCAGGGCGACGAACGCGCTGGGCACCATGTACTCGGGCAGGGTGGCGGCCAGGTGCTTGCGCAGTTCGGCCGGGGCCGGGGCGGTCCGGTCGGCCAACGGGACGAGATAGCCGACCAGTTGGGGCGCCCCGGGCCGGTCCTGCCGGGCCAGGACGGCCACCGAGGCGAGGTCGGGGTGGGCGGCGAGCGCCGTCTCGATCTCGCCGAGCTCGATCCGGAAGCCGCGCACCTTGACCTGGTGGTCGGCCCGCCCCACGAACTGGAGCTGTCCGTCCTTGCCCCAGCGCACCAGGTCACCGGTGCGGTACAGCCGGGACCCGGCCGGGCCGAAGGGGTCGGCGACGAAGCGCTCCGCGGTGCGGCCCGGCCGCCGCAGATAGCCGCGGGCCAGCCCGGCGCCGGCCAGGTACAGCTCTCCGACGACCCCCGGGGGCACCGGGCCGAGCGCGTCGTCCAGGACGTAGACCCGGTCGTTCCACACCGGGCGGCCGATGGGCGCCGCGGCGGGCCAGTCCGCGGGGTCGGCGGGCAGGGTGGTGCCGGTGATCACATGGCTCTCGGTGGGGCCGTAGTGGTTGTGCAGCCGCAGCCACGGGCGTTCGGCGCAGAAGGCGCGCAGCCGCGGGGTGAGCCCCAGCGCCTCGCCCGCCTGGGCGATCACGCGCAGCTCGCCGAGGGCGACACCGCCCTCGAGGGCGGCCTCCGCGACGGCGTCCACCACCAGGTTGGGGGCGTACAGCTCGTTGATCCGGTGCTCCTCCAGCCACCGGGTGAAGGCGGCGGCGTCGCGGCGGACCGCGTCGTCCGGGACCACCAGCGTCTTGCCGGTGAGCAGGGTGGTCAGGATCTCCTGGGCGGAGACGTCGAAGCTGATCGCGGTGAACTGCGCGACCCGCGTCCCGGCGCCGCCGCCGATCTCACCGTGGTGCCAGGCGACCAGGTTGGCCATGGCGCCCGCGGGCATCACGACGCCCTTGGGGCGGCCGGTGGAGCCGGAGGTGTAGATGACGTAGACCGGGGCGGCCGGGTGGAGCGGACGGGTGCGATCCGCGTCGGTGGGGTCATTGTCCGCCTGCCCGGCCAGGAGGGCGGCGGTCTCCGGTGTGTCGAGGGCGAGCACCGGGGCCCGGTGACCGCCCGGCAGCACCCCGGTCCGGGTCAGCACCACCGAGGGCGCCGCGTCGGCCAGCATGAAGGAGACGCGCTCGGCCGGGTACTCCGGGTCGATGGGCAGATAGGCCGCTCCGGTCTTGACCACCGCGCACACCGCCACCAGCAGCTCCGCCGAGCGCGGCAGCGCGATGCCGACCGTGTCCTCCGGTCCGATGCCCCGTGAGATGAGCACATGTGCCAGCCGGTTCGCCGCCGCGTTCAGCTCGGCGTACGACATCCGCGTGTCGCCGTGCACCACGGCCGGGGCGTCCGGCAGCGCGTGCGCCTGCCGCTCGAGCAGTTCCGGGAGGAAGGCCCCGTCGAGCTGGTGCGCGGTGTCGTTGTAGGTGGTCAGCTGGCGGTGCCGCTCGATCGGGTCGAGCAGGTCCAGGGAGCCGATCGGCCGCTTCGGGTCCTCGGCCGCCCCGGCCAGCACCCGGATCAGACGGTCGGCGAGCCGCTGGACCGTCTCCCGGTCGAACAGATCGGTGCTGTACTCCATCCACCCGGCCATACCGTCCGGTGCGCCGTCGGGTGTGCGCCGCTCGGTCAGCCCGACGAACAGGTCGAACTTGGCCATGTCGCCGAGGTGGTCGTACGGGTCCACCCGCAGGCCCGGCAGCGAAAGCTCGGCCGGGCGGTTGTTCTGCACGGTGAACATCACCTGGAACAGCGGGTGGCGCGCGAGGGAGCGCTCGGGGTTGAGCTGCTCGACCAGGCGCTCGAACGGCACGTCCTGGTTGGCGTATGCGGCCAGGTCGGTCTCCCGCACCCGCTGGACCAGTTCGCGGAAGGTCGGGTTGCCGGAGGTGTCGGTGCGCAGCACCAGCGTGTTGAGGAAGAACCCGACCAGTTCGTCGAGGGCGTCGTCGGTACGACCGGCGATCGGCGTGCCGATGGGGATGTCGGTGCCCGCGCCGGACCGCGACAACAGCACCGAAAGACCGGCCTGGGCCACCATGAACAGGCTGGCCTGGGAGGTACGGGCGATGGTGAGCAGCCGCTTGTGCAGCTCCTCGGGGAGGTGGAACGTCACGGTGTCGCCCGCGTAGCTCGCCACCGCGGGGCGCGGCCGGTCCACCGGGAGGTTGAGCTCGTCGGGGATCCCGGCCAGGGCATCCGACCAGTAGGCGAACTGCTGGGCTATCGCGCTGTTCTCGTCCGCCTCCTCACCCAGTACGCGCTGCTGCCACAGCGTGTAGTCCGCGTACTGCACGGGCAGCGGCTCCCACGACGGCGCGGCGTCCTTCAGCCTGGCCGCGTAGGCGAGCGAGAGGTCGTGGCCGAAGACGCCCAGCGACCAGCCGTCCCCGACGATGTGGTGCATCACCACGAGCAGGACGTACGTATGGTCGCCGGTGCGGAAGACGCGCACCCGCAGCGGGAGTTCACCGGCCAGCCGGAACCCGGCGGCCGCCTCCTCCTTCAGTGCCTCGTCCAGCCGCTCCGGTGCCGCGCTCAGATCCACCAGGGACAGGTCGAGCTCGGCCTCCGCGGGATCCAGCACCCGCTGATACGGGTCGCCGTCCACGTCCGGGAACACCGTGCGCAGGCTCTCGTGCCTGGCCAGGACGTCCTGGAAGGCATGGCGCAGCGCGTTAAGGTCCAGTTCACCGGTCAGCCGCACGGTGAGCGGGACGTTGTAGATCGGCTTGGCGCCGTCGAACCGGTCCAGGAACCACAGCCTGCGCTGGGCGAAGGACAGCGGTACCCGCTCGGGACGCGGCCCCGCCTCCAGCGCGGGCCGGCCGTCCACGGCCTGGTGCAGCCGGCGGGCTATCCCGGCAGGCGTGGCCGTCTCGAACACCGCGCGCAGCGACAGTTCCTCGCCGAAGACCGCGCGGGTCCTGGTGACCAGCCGGGTGGCCAGCAGCGAGTGGCCGCCGAGGTCGAAGAAGTCGTCGTCCACGCCCACCTCGGCCACGCCGAGCAGTTCCGCGAAGAGCGCGCACAGGATCTCCTCCTGCGGGGTGCGCGGCCCGCGCCCGGCCGGCCCGGCCGCGCCGGGCTCGGGCAGCGCCTTGCGGTCCAGTTTGCCGTTGGGGGTCAGCGGGAGGGCGTCGAGGGCGACGAACGCGCCGGGCACCATGTACTCGGGCAGCGAGGCGCCCACGTGTTCGCGCAGCACGGTGGGGGCGGGCACCTCTTCTCCGCTCACCGGCACCAGATAGGCGACGAGCCGCTTGTCGCCCGGGGTCGGCTCCCGCACCACGACCACCGCACGGTCGATCCGCTCGTGCGCGGCCAGGACCGACTCGATCTCCCCCAGCTCGATCCGGAACCCGCGGATCTTGACCTGGTCGTCGGCCCGGCCGGCGAACTCCAGCACGGGGTGCTCGCCCTCGGTGTTCCAGCGCACCAGGTCACCGGTGCGGTACATCCGCATCCCGCCGCCCGCGAACGGATCGGCGACGAAGCGCTCGGCGGTCATACCGGGCCGGTTCAGATAGCCGCGCGCCAGGCAGGGGCCGGAGACGTACAGCTCCCCGGTGACACCCGGCGGCACCGGCCGCAGCGCACCGTCGAGCACCCGCAGCCGCGCGGTGCCGAGGGCGGTGCCCATGGGCGGCGCCACCGCGCCGGAGAGCGGCTCGCTGAGGGTGACGCAGACGGTGCTCTCGGTCGGCCCATAGGCATTGATCATCGTCCGGTCGCCGGACCACGCCTCGACCAGCTCCGGCGCGGACGCCTCACCGCCGACCACCAGCAGGCGTATCGACGGCAGATCGCCCTCGGTGAGCACGGCCAGCGCGGCGGGCGGGATGAGCGCGTGCGTGACCTGGTGCTCGGTGACCAGGTCCACCAGCGCCCGGCCGGGCCGCAGCCGTTCGGCGGGGGCGAGCACCAGCGTGGCGCCGGTGAGCAGGGCGGTGTAGGTCTCCCAGACGGCGGCGTCGAAGCTGGGTGAGGAGAACTGCAGCACCCGGCTGCCGGGTCCCACGTCGAACCGCTCGACGTGGGTGGCGACCAGACCGGCGAGACCGGAGTGCGTCACCATGACGCCCTTCGGACGGCCGGTGGAACCGGAGGTGTAGATGACGTAGGCGGGGTTGGCGGACGTCGTCGCCCCCCGCCGCTCGCCCGGCTCGACATCGGTGTCCGGCCTCGCGTCGGTCTCCCGGACGGTGGCCGGGTCGTCCAGCAGCACCCGCGGCGCGGCGCAGCCGTCCGGAATCACCTCTGCCGACGCGGAGGTGGCCAGGACCAGCGCCGGGTCGGAGTCGGTGAGCAGATAGGCGATCCGGTCGGCCGGATAGGAGATGTCCACCGGCAGGTAGGCCGCGCCCGCCTTGAGCACCGCCAGCATGGCGACGACCAGTTCGGGGGAGCGCCGCAGGGCGAGCGCGACGACCCGCTCCGGCCCCGCGCCCCGCTCGATCAGGGTGCGGGCCAGGCGGTTGGCGCGGCGGTCCAGTTCGGCGTAGGAGAGGGTGGTGTCCTCGTGGACCAGGGCGACGGCGTCCGGATGCCGCCGTACCTGTTCGGCGAGGAGCGCGGGGATGACATCACCGCCCGGCAGCGGCTGTGCGGGCATGCCCAGGTCGAGCATGCGCCTCGTCTCGGCGTCGCTCAGCAGGGGCAGTCGGCCGATCAGCTGCTCGGGATCGGCCGCGAAGGCCGCGAAGAGGCGGCGGAAGCGTTCGCCGAGCACCTCGATGTCCTCGCGGGTGAAGATCTCCTGCCGATAGCCGAAGTGCAGCCGCAGCCCGTCGCCCGGCAGCGCCGCGATGCTCAGCGGGTAGTGGTTGGCGTCGGTGCCCTTGGCGCCCGTCAGCGTGAGGTCGCCGGGCAGCTCGGGCAGGTCGTCCCCGCCCATGGGGTAGTTCTCGGTGACGGTGAGCGTGTCGAACAGGGTGCCGTGCCCGGCGGCCCGCTGGATGTCCGGGAGGCTGAGGTGGTGGTGTTCGACCATTCCGGCCGCCTGGCGCTGCACCCCGGTCAGCAGGGACAGCAGGCTCTCCTGCGGGCGCATCCGCGCCCGGACGGGCACCGAGTTGATGAACAGGCCGACCATCTGGTCCGCACCGGCCAGCTCGGCGGGGCGCACCGATACGGTCGAGCCGAACACCACGTCGTCACGGCCGGTCAGCTGCCCCAGCAGAAGCGCCCAGCAGCCCTGGAACACCGCGCTCAGCGTGAGGTCGTTGCGCCGGGCGGTGTCCCGCACCCGGGCGGCCAGCTCATCGGGCATGGTGACGACCATCTCGGCCGGCGCGATCCGCGCCCCGGTGTCGCCGGGCGCGATCAGCGTGGGCTCCTCCACCTCGGCGAGCACGGTGCGCCAGGCGTTCTCCGCCACCGCCCGGTCCTGCCGTTCCAGCCAGCTCAAGGCTTCGCGGTACGGCGTCACCGGCGGCAGGCCCGAGCCGTCGCCGCGACGGTGGTAGATCTCGAAGAGCTCGTACATGAGCCGGGCGGTGGACCACCCGTCGAGCAGGATGTGATGCGAGTTGAACATCAGCCGGCTGGTGCGCGGGCCCAGCTTGATCAGCGTGAAGCGCAGCAGCGGACCGGTCCCCAGGTCGAACCGGTGCGCCGCCTCTTCGGCGGCGAGCCGCTCCAGCTCCCGCTTCTGGGCCCGCTCGTCGAGCCCGGTGAGGTCGAACTCCCGCCAGGGTACCGGGACTTCCCGCGGAATCACCTGCACCGGCCGGCTCAGCTTCTCGTACCGGAAACTGGCACGCAGATGGGGGTGCCGGCGCAGCAACGTGGCCACCGAGTCGCGCATGACCCCGGCGTCCAGGGGGCCGTCGAGGTCGATCAGGATCTGGGCGACGTAGACATCGAGTTTCTGTTCCCCGTACAGGGTCTGAAACAGCAGACCTTCCTGCAGTGGCCACAGCGGAAGGACGTCGTCGATGGCTGCTCGCGTCATTATGGAAATCTCCACTCGTCATTCCGGAGTCGCCGACAAAAGGGCTCGGTCGCCTGCCACCAGCCTGGATCGCCGAGTCTCATCTCCGGCCGGTCCACCCGACAACGGCGCTGCAAAAACTTCGTTTTGCGCGCCGCGCGGCGCGGAAGTGGCCCACTTCGAAGAATTCGCACTGCCGCTGACCGGTCCGGTCCGGTCGTGCTGTCATCGGTTCGGCCGCGTGCCGTCAAGCGCCCGCGGGCCCGCTACCCGCACCGCGACTTCAGGGAGTACTGGTGACCAACACCGGCACGCTGTCCCGCTACTGGATGTTCAGCGACGAGTACACACAGGACCCCTATCCCTTCCTCGCCCAGCTGCGCGCGGAACAGCCGGTGTGCCGGGTGGAGACCCCGGACGGGGTACGGGCCTGGGTGGTGAGCCGCTACGACGACGTCCGCGACGCGCTCTCCGACCCCCGGCTCGGCCGGGACATCGGCAAGCTCTACGCCGCGCTGGGCAAGCAGCTCGGCCAGGAGATCAAGCCCGCCGACGAGATCAGCAACCACCTGGCCAACTCCGATCCGCCGCGCCACACCCCGCTGCGCAAGGCGCTCACCTTCGCCTTCACCCCCAAGCGGGTCAGGGGGCTGCGCGACGGCTGGGAGAAGGTGGTCGACGACCTCCTCGACGAGATGGTCCGTAACGACAACCGGGACCTGGTCTCCGGGCTCAACGAACCGCTTCCGATCATCACCATCGCGCAGCTGATGGGCGTGCCCGACGCCGACTGGCCGCGGTTCCTGGTGTGGACGAACACGCTGCGCCGGGTGGACGCCAGCGATCCGACGGGCATGATCGCCGAGCACACCCGGCAGTTGTCGGACTACCTCAAGGCGCTGATCGCCACCAAGCAGCGGGCCCCGCAGGACGATCTCATCTCCGCGCTGGTCCACGCCGACGAGGACAAGCGGCTGACCGCCGCGGAGGCGCTGTCCACCGCGTTCGCCCTGATGACCGGCGGAAACGACACCACCACCAGCCTGCTCAACGGCTCCTTCGCGGCGCTGCTCACCCATACCGGCGAGGCCGACAAGATCCGGGCCGACTGGAGCCTGCTGCCCAACGCGGTCGAGGAGCTGCTGCGGTTCACCAGCCCGCTGATCAACTCCCTGCAGCGGGTCACGCTGGAGCCGGTCGAGCTGTGCGGGGTGAAGATCCCCAAGGACGAGATCATCATCATTTCGCTGGCCGGGGCGAACCACGATCCGCACGCCTTCGCCGACCGTGCCTCGGAGCTGGACATCACCCGTCCCAAGCCCGCGCATGTGAGCTTCGGATACGGAATCCACTACTGCCTGGGCTCCCATATGTCCAAGGCCCTGACCGAGTTGGCGATTCGACGGGTTTATGAACGCTTTCCCGGCATCCGGCTGGCCGTGCACCCCTCGGAGGTGCGTTATCGGCCCGGACTGATGGTCCGCCCGATGATCGACCTGCCGGTGCGTTTCTGAAACGGCGCACAGCAGCGACACCGCCCGGGCCCCGCCGTCAGCGCGCCCCGGGCGCTTTTCTTTCGCTTTCCGGAGGACTCATGGATTTCAGCCTGTTCTACTTCGCCAACAACGACGCCGAGGAGCACGACCGTTACCGGCTGCTGCTGGACGGCGCCCGGTTCGCCGATGACAACGGCTTCACCGCGGTGTGGACCCCCGAACGCCACTTCCATCCGTTCGGCGGGCTCTACCCGAACCCCTCGGTGACGGGCGCCGCGGTGGCGGCGGTCACCAAACGGGTCGCGGTGCGCGCCGGAAGCGTCGTGGCGCCGCTGCACCACCCGATGCGGATCGCCGAGGAGTGGTCGGTCGTCGACAACCTGTCGGGCGGCCGGGCCGGGGTGGCACTCGCCTCGGGCTGGCACGCCGCGGACTTCGCGCTCCGCCCGGAGAACTACGAGACCCGCAAGTCCGGGCTGATGGAGACGGTCGACACCATCCGCCGGCTCTGGAGGCGGGAGAGCGTGTCCCTGACCGACGGGGCGGGCGAGACGGTGGAGCTGACCATGTTCCCGCCGCCCGTCCAGCCCGAATTGCCGATGTGGCTGACCAGCGGTGGCACCCCGGCGACGTTCACCCTGGCCGGTGAGAACGGGATGGGCATGCTGACCCATCTGCTCGGCCAGGAGGTCGACGTCCTCGCGCAGCGCATCGCCGAGTACCGCCGGGCGTACCGGGAGCACCAGAGCGCCTCGGCCGGGCAGGGGCATGTGGCCCTGATGGTGCACACCTTCGTCGGCACCGACCGCGACGCCGTGCGGGAGACCGTGCGCGAGCCGTTCTCCCGCTACCTGGCCAGCTCCTTCGACCTGCTGATCAAGGCGGCCGAGGCGGCGGGCGCCCAGGGCGCGGACATGTCCCGGGAGCTGAAGAGCATGGGCCCGGAGGACCGTCAGTTCCTCGTGGCCCAGGCGTTCGACCGGTACTTCGACACCAGCGGGATGTTCGGCACCGTCGACGACTGCATGGCGATGCTCAAGCAGCTGGGGGACGCGGGGGTGGACGAGGTCGCCTGTCTGGTGGACTTCGGTGTGCCGACCGATGTGGTGGTCGGCGGCTTCGAGCACCTGGCCCGCCTCCATGACACCTGGCGTGCGCATCTGGGGAGCTGACCCGGCGGCGCTCCCCCGGCGGGGCGAGCCGAAGCCCGGACGACCGCTCACGGTCGTCCGGGCTTCGGCTGCTGGGTCTCCTACGGCCGCGGGTCAGCGTGCGGCGGCCCGCTCGTAGGCCCGGTTGGCCAGCGGGATCACCACGATCAGCAGGACCACCACCATGATCAGCGAGGCCGCCACCGGATGCCGCAGCGGGAACGCCGGATCGGCGCCGTTCCCCGTGGGGTTCCCCCACAGCTCGCGCATCCCGGTGGTCAGGGTGGTCACCGGGTTCCACTCGGCCACCGGACGCACCCAGCCCGGCAGGTTCTCGGCCGGGTAGAAGGTCGCCGACAGGAAGGTGAGCGGCATGGTGATCACCATGGCCACCGAGTTGACCGCCTGGGGATCGCGCAGCAGCAGCCCGATGAGCGAGCCGAGCCATGCCGTGGCGTAGCCGAGCAGCAGCAGCAGACCGAAGCCCGCGAGGGCCTTGAGCGGCCCGCCGTGGATGCGCCAGCCGATGAGCAGGCCGACGGAGAGCATCGCGAGACAGGAGATCGTGTTGAGCACCACATCGGAGAGGGTCCGGCCGAGCAGCACCGAGCCCCTGCCCATGGGCAGCGAACGGAACCGGTCCACCAGGCCGTTGGAGAGGTCCTCGGCCACCCCCACACCGGTGTTGATGACGCCGGCCAGCATCATCTGGGTGAAGATGCCCGCCATGATGTACTCGTGGTAGTCGCCCTCCGGCACGCTCATCGAACTGCCGAAGAGGTAGCCGAAGAGGAACACGAACATGATCGGCATCAGGGTGATGCTGAGGATCCGCTGCGGTGCCCGCTTCAGGTGCCGTATGTGGCGGCCCGCCAGGGCGAGCGCGTCGCTCAGGACATAGGTGGTCATCGGCTCGTCGTCTCCAGTTCGGCCTCGGGTCCGGTTCCGGTCAGCTCCAGGAACACGTCGTCCAGCGAGGGGCGCCGGACGAGGAAGTCGACCACCTCCACCGAGGCCCCCTGGAGCTCCGACGCCGCCGCGGAGACACCGGCGATACCGGTCTCCAGCGCGACCGACACCCGCATCCCGCTCTCGTCGACGACCGGCGGGGCGGAGCCCCGTGCGGAGATCCGGGCCAGCGCGGCCCGGGCGGCCTCGACCATCTCGGTGGTCCGTACGGTGATCTCCAGCCGCTCGCCGCCGACCTTCTTCTTCAGCTCGTCGGGCGTGCCCTCCGCCGCCACCAGCCCCTTGTCGATCAGGGCGATGCGGTGGGCGAGCTGGTCGGCCTCCTCCAGGTACTGGGTGGTCAGCAGCACGGTGACGCCCTCGGCCACCTGTTTGCGCACCATGTCCCACAGCGCGTTCCTGCTGACCGGGTCCAGCCCCGTGGACGGCTCGTCCAGGAAGATCACCGGCGGGCTCCCGAGCAAACTGGCGCCCAGGTCCAGCCTGCGGCGCATACCGCCCGAGTAGGTCTTGACGACCCGGTCGGCGGCGCCGGTGAGGTCGAACATCTCCAGCACCTCATCGGCGCGGGAACGGGCCCGCTTGCGGCCCAAGTGCAGCAGCGTGCCCATGAGCACCAGGTTCTCGCGGCCGGTCAACTCACCGTCCAGCGCGGCGTACTGACCCGTCAGCCCGATGCTGCGGCGCACCTCGTGGGCCTGGGTCAGCACGTCGTAGCCCGCCACCGTCGCGGTGCCCTCATCGGGCTTGATCAGCGTCGACAGCGTGCGCACCGCGGTCGTCTTGCCGGCGCCGTTGGGGCCCAGGAGCCCGTAGACCGTGCCCGCCTCGACCGACAGGTCGACGCCGCCCAGCACCTCGTGGTCGCCGTAGCGCTTCCGCAGACCAGCCGCGGAGATTGCGATATCCATCAGACTCCTCTTCATCGGCCGGTACGCCGGTCCGGTCCGTCTCGCTCAGCCGAGCCGGACGGGCAGTGACTCCAGCCCCCGGGTCAGGTTCATCTCGCGGCGCAACTCCGTCGGCGCAACGGCCAGTTCGATCCGCGCGAAGCGGTCCAGGAGCGCGCCGACGGCGATCTCCGCCTGCAGTCGTGCGAGGGGCGCGCCCATGCAGTGGTGGATGCCGTGGCCGAAGGCCAGATGGCCGCCGGCCTCCCGGCGGATGTCGAACCGCTCGGGGTCATCGAAGCGTTCGGGATCGTGGTTGGCCGAGCCGAGCGAGACGAGGACGAACTCGTCGGCCGGGACGCGGACACCGGCGATCTCCACCGGTTCCGTGGTCACCGAGAGCGTGTTCAGGTGCAGCGAGTTGTCGTAGCGGCAGAACTCCTCGACCGCGCCCCGCAGCAGCGACCGGTCCGCGCGCAGGGCGGCGAGCTGGTCGGGATGGCGCAGCAGGGCGAGCATCCCGTTGCCGATCAGATGCGCGGTCGTCTCGTATCCGGCCACCAGGAGCTGGAAGACCATCGACACCAGCTCGTTCTCGCTGAGCCGGTCCTCGTCGTCCCGCGCCTGGATCAGCCCGCTGATCAGGTCGTCGGCCGGGGCGGCCCGCTTGGCGGCGATCAGCCCGGTGAGGTACTCCGCCATCTCGTCGGCGATGCGGTGCATCTCCTGCGGCTGAACGGCCACGGTCAGCGCGTTGGACCACGCTCCGAAGGCGGCCTGGTCGGCCTCGGGCACGCCGATCATCTCGGAGATCACGGTGAGCGGCAGCGGGAAGGCGAACACCTTCAGCAGATCCACCTCGCCCTGCCCCGCGATGTCGTCGAGCAGGGCACCGACCGTGTGCTCGATCCGCGGCCGGAGCGCCTGGATCTGCCGTGCGGTGAACGCCTTGGCCACCAGCTTGCGCAGCCGGGTGTGGTTCGGCGGGTCCATGCCCAGCATGTGCTCCACCAGCATCCGCCGGCCGGGCGACTTCGCCGCGGGCTGCTCGACGGGGTCGACGCCCGCGTGCTTGGCGGCCAGCCGGGCACAGCGCTCGGGGTCCTTGTGCAGTTTCGGGTCGGTCAGCGCGGCGCGCGCCGCCTCATGGCGGAGCACCAGCCACATCGGTGCCCCGCCGAGCACGACCCGCGCCACCGGGGTCCGCTCGCGGAGCCGGGCGTACACCGGGTACGGGTCGCGGATGAAGTCCTCACCCAGCACCTCCGGCGTCCGGCTCGTCTCCTCGGCCATATGTCGGGTCCTCTCGGTCGGCCCGGGACACATGTCGCGGACGCAGGGTGGGTGAACGACGTCTCCGACCCGTTGATAGCAGTGTTTTCCGCGCTCTTCCGGCGCACTTCGAGGATTTCTATCGAGCTCCCTCGGAGGGCGTTCGAAAGTCGTTCCTCCACTCCTCGGCGGTCATCCGGACGGAGGAGGAAGCGAAGGGGCGCTCCACCCGACGGCGTGTGGGTTTGCCTCCGCGGGAGGCGTCGGGCGCGGGGTGCCCCATGCCATGATCCTGGCAGCGATCCGGCAACTGACGCAGTTTCCCGGTGTTTACTGGAGGGCCCCGTGTCCGGAATCCTGACCGCCGTTTCCCGTGGCTATCGAAAGCTGCACGGAACTCCCGCCGAAGGGGTGCCTCTGTGGGCACAACGTGCGGCTTTTCTGATCCCGCTACGTCGTCATCCTGTCCATCGTCGCCGAGGGGCTGGCCTTCCTCGCCGTGGGACTGGTCTCCACCTGGGGCGAAATGTGGCCGCGCTGGGTCCCGTTCGTCGCCGGGAAGCCCATACGGCCGCTGTCCGCGATCATTCCCGCCGCACTCGGGGCGCTGGCCCTCACGATCACCTGGACCATGGCCCTGATCCTCTCCATGCGGGGGCAGGCGCTGGACGGCCGCCAGTTCGGGGACGGCGGCTGGCGCGGATCGCTCACCCATGACGTCGGCGAACTCGGCTGGCGGGCCTGGGTGTTCGTCAGCGCCTATCTGCCGCTGCTCGCCTGGGGGCCGCTGCTGGCCGCCGTCACCTACGCATACGCGGTGCGCCGCAAAGCGTTCAAATGAAGAGAATCGAATAAGCCGTTGCCAGGGTCCGCCGACCGCCTTCTCGATCACCGCCGACCGCCCGAAAAGAGGCGATTGACGCGGTCGGCGGACCTTCTCGGCGGTACCCCCTCCGCCGCCTTCCGTAAAAATGCCGCACCCGTCTCTTTCCGGCCATAGAAGAATTCTTGGCGGCCCATGGCACCGCTCCCCCGTGCCGGTAGCGTGCGATTCCACGAGTTGCACACACGTGTGGCGAGGCAATCGTCGGATGGGGACATCGTGACCGCGTATGACGTCGAGTACATCGAGATCTACACCAGCGATCAGCGGAAAACCACGGACTATTTCGTGTCCAGCATGGGTTTCCAGGAAAAGGCCCGGTGCCGGACCGGTGCGCTGGATTCGATACTCCTGCGCCAGAAGGACATCCAGCTCCTCATCACCTCGGGACCGGGCACGGCCGACTTCCTGGCCGCGCACGGTGACGGCATCGCCGACATCGCCTTCGCCTGCGAGGACCCGCTCGCGGCCCGGGAGGGCGCCCTGGCCGCCGGCGCCCGCGATCTGACCTCCGGCAACCCGGCCGGTCCCGCCGTCTCCGGCTTCGGCGCCGTCCGCCACACCCTCCTCAAGCGCACCGCGGGGCAGCCGCACGCGCTGCCCCCGGGCCGCGACTGGATCGCCTCGCCGGAGCGCGCCGCCCAGGACGGCACGACGACCGAACTGCGGCTGCTCGACCACATCGCGGTCTGCCTGGACGCCGGCACCCTGCGTGACACGGTCCGCTACTACATCGACGGATTCGGCTTCGAGGAGTACTCCAGCGAATACGTCACCGTCGGCGAGCAGGCCATGGACTCCATCGTGGTGCGCAGCCCCTCGGCCGGGATCACCTTCACCATCATCGAGCCCGACAGCACCAAGAAGCCGGGCCAGATCGACGAATTCCTGGAGCGCAACGGCGGCCCGGGGGTGCAGCACCTGGCGTTCCTCGTGGACGAGATCATCCCGGCCGTTCTCGAATTCGAGAGCCTGGGCATCGAGTTCCTGCAGACGCCCGGCACCTACTACGACGCCCTCGCCGAGCGGATCGACAACCTCGACGAGGCCATCGCCGATCTGCGCAAGGCCAATGTGCTCGCCGACCGCGACGAGTGGGGCTACCTGCTGCAGCTCTTCACCCGCTCGCCCTACGAGCGGCGCACCCTGTTCTTCGAACTCATCCAGCGCCACGGGGCCCAGGGCTTCGGAAGCTCCAACATCCGCGCGCTGTACGAGGCCGTCGAGCGCGCCCGGGCGGCCACCTCGTGACCGGCCGTACGGCCCCCTCCGGCGGCTCCCGGCCGCCGCTGTCCCTCGAGGAGTACGCCGAGCGGGCACGCACCCGGCTGGACCCGGCGGTCTGGGACTTCATCGAGGGCGGGGCCGGGGAGGAGCGGACGCTCGCCGCCAACCTGGCGGCGTTCGACCGCACCCGGCTGAGCCCCCGAGTCCTGACCGGGGTGGGTGAGTGCGACCCGTCCACCACGGTCCTGGGACGCCGGTGGGGGGCGCCGGTGGCCGTGGCGCCCATGGCCTACCACACCCTCATGCACCCCGACGGCGAGACGGCCACCGCGCGGGCCGCGGGCGCGGCCGGCCTCCCGCTCGTGGTGAGCACCTTCGCCGGGCGGACCTTCGCGGAGATCGCCGCGGCCGCCGGCTCGCCCCTGTGGCTCCAGGTCTACTGCTTCCGCGACCGCGACACGACCCGGCGGCTCATCGAACACGCGGCGGCCGCGGGCTTCGAGGCCCTGGTCCTGACCGTCGACACCCCGCGGCTCGGCCGCCGGCTGCGCGACCTGCGCAACGACTTCCGGCTGCCGCCGCATATCGTGCCCGCCAACCTGCCCGCGGACCAGGCCGATTACTCGTCCCCGTCCGAGCACGGCCGCACCGGCCTCGACCCCTCGCTCGACTGGTCGGTCATCGCCTGGCTGCGCTCGGTCGGCCAACTGCCCGTACTGGTCAAGGGCGTCCTGACCGCCGAGGACGCCCGGCGCGCGATCGACGCGGGCGCGGACGGCATCGTGGTCTCCAACCACGGCGGACGGCAGCTGGACGGGGCACCGGCCACGCTGGACGTGCTCGCCCGGATCGCCGCCGCCGTGGACGGCCGCTGCCCCCTGCTGATGGACGGCGGCGTCCGCCGCGGCCGGGACGTCCTCGGCGCCCTCGCCCTGGGGGCGGACGCCGTACTGCTGGGCCGCCCGGTGCTGCACGGCCTGGCCGTGGCGGGCGCGGACGGCGCGGCGGGCGTCCTGGACCTGGTCCTCGACGAGCTGTCGGAGGCCATGACGCTGACCGGCACCGCCACCGTCGCCGACGCCGACGCCTCGCTGCTGACCGGGGAGGATCCGCACCGCGGCGTGGCGGACACGTCGCTGCCGGCCGCGCCCGCGAACACTGCCACGCCCCAGAACACCGCCGCGACCGCGCTGCGCAAGCAGGACCTGCACCGCAGCGTGTCCGATCCGGTGCTGGACACCATGAACTTCCTCAACGAGATCACCGGCCGCTTCCCGGACGTGGTCTCCTTCGCCCCCGGAAGGCCGTACGAGGAGTTCTTCGACAAGGACGAGATCCTCGATCACATCCGCCGCTACCTCGACCACCTGGCCGCGGGCGGCGCCTCCGACCACGCCATCCGCACCGCGCTGTACCAGTACGGGCCGACCGCGGGCCAGATCCGCGGACTGATCTGCGACTCGCTCCGCGCCGACGAGGGCATCGACGCCGCACCGGAGGCGATCGTGGTGACGGTGGGCGCGCAGGAGGGGATGCTGCTGTCCCTGCGCGCGCTCTTCGCGGACCCCGCGGACGTCCTGCTGGTCGCCAGCCCCTGCTACGTGGGCATCACCGGAGCCGCCAGTCTGCTGCAGGTCCCCGTACACCCCGTCGAGGAGCGGGCCGACGGGCTGGACGTGGCCGATGTCGAGACCGCCGTCCTCGCCGAGCGGGCCCGGGGCCGCCGCCCCCGCGCCTTCTACGTGGTGCCGGACCATTCGAACCCGTCGGGCAACACCATGTCCCGGCGCGCCCGCGAGGAGCTGCTGGAACTGGCCGCCCGGCACGATCTGCTCATCCTCGAGGACAGCCCGTACCGGCTGGTCAGCCCCGGCGTCCAACTGCCCACCCTGAAGTCGATGGACCGGGCGCGGCGAGTGATCCACCTCGGGTCGTACTCGAAGTCGGTCTTCCCCAGCGCCCGCGTCGGATTCGTCGTCGCGGACCAGCCCGTGCGGGATCCGTCGGGGGCCGAAACACTGCTCGCCGACGAACTCGCCAAGATCAAGAGCATGGTGACGGTGAACACCCCGGCGCTGAGCCAGGCGGCCGTCGCCGGTGCCCTGCTGGCCTGCGGCGGCCGGCTCACCGAACGCAACGCGGTGCCCGCCAAGCACTACGGCGAGGCGCTCCGGGTCACCCTGGAGCAACTGGACCGCCACTTCCCCGAAGACGTCCGCGACCGGCTCGGCATCGGCTGGAACCGGCCAAGCGGCGGCTTCTTCCTCACCGTCCGGGTGCCGTTCCCCGCCGACAACGCCGCGCTGCTGCGCTCGGCCGGGGACCACGCCGTCATCTGGACGCCGATGGCCTACTTCTACCCGGGCCCCGGCGGCGAGCGGTCGATCCGGCTCGCCTTCAGCTATCTGAGCCCCGCGGAGATCGAGGAGGGCATCGGGCGGTTCGCCGCCTTCCTCCGGGCGGAGATCGAGCGCTCCGGCGCCACCGTACCCACACCGGGACGTGACACATGAGAACCGCCGTCGTCGTCGGAACCGGGCTGATCGGGACGTCCATCGCCCTCGCCCTGAGCCGCCGGGGCGTCCTGGTGTACCTGGACGACGCCGACACCACGGCCGCCAGGACCGCCGAGGCCATGGGGGCCGGTTCGCTGGAGCTGCCCGCCGGGCAGGTGGACCTCGCCGTCCTGGCGGTGCCGCCCGCGAGCATCGGCACCGTGCTCGCCCGCTGCCAGCGGGACGGGCTGGCGCACACCTACACCGATGTGGCCAGCGTCAAGGTGCGGCCACACGAGGAGGTCCGCGCGGCCGGCGGCGATCCGTCCCGCTACATCGGCGGACATCCGCTGGCCGGCGCCGAGCGCTCCGGTCCGCTCGCGGCCCGCGCCGACCTCTTCGAGGGCCGCCCCTGGGTGCTGACCCCCTCGCCCCTCACCGATCGCTCGGCGCTCAACCGGGGGCTGGAGCTGGTCTCGCTGTGCGGTGGCGTCCCCGTCCTGATGGACACCGACGCCCACGACCGCGCCGTCGCCCTGACCTCGCACGCCCCGCATCTGGTCGCCTCGATGATGGCGGCCCGGCTGGAGCACGCCGAGGCCGAGCACATCCGGGTGTCGGGACAGGGGCTGCGGGACGTCACCCGCATCGCGGCGGGCGAACCCGCCCTGTGGAGCGACATCCTGACCGCGAACGCCGACGCGGTGGCCGACGTCCTCGACGGTTTCGCCAAGGACCTGGAGCGGCTGATCGCCGTCCTGCGGGCGCTGCCCGGCGCGGAGTCCGAGGCGCGCCGGCAGGCCGCCGCCGATCTCCAGGAGCTGCTGCGGCGCGGCAACCGGGGCCACGCCCGCGTACCGCACAAACAGCGTTCGCAGCCCGCCGAGTACGTGGCGATCCCGGTGGCCATCCCGGACCAGCCCGGTGCGCTGGCCCGGCTGTTCTCCACCGTCGGGGAGGCCGGGGTCAACATCGAGGACGTGCGCATCGAGCACTCCCTCGACCAGCCGAGCGGTCTGGTCGAACTGCTCGTGGAGTCGACCTCCGTCGCGGGCGTACGGCGGGTGCTGGACGCCAACGGCTGGACCATGCGGGAAAAGCCCCTGCTGGTCGGCGACGCCTGAGGAATAAGGTATCCGGACCGGCTCCGCCCAGGAGCCGGTCCACGGGTGTGCGCAACGGGTGTCTTGTACCGCGTCGGCCAGGGTTCGCCCCGGCCCGGGCGCTAGAACGGGTCTTGGCTGTTGGGCCGGCG
Organism: Streptomyces violaceusniger Tu 4113; assembly: GCF_000147815.2. Classification (NCBI taxonomy): domain Bacteria; kingdom Bacillati; phylum Actinomycetota; class Actinomycetes; order Kitasatosporales; family Streptomycetaceae; genus Streptomyces; species Streptomyces violaceusniger. Next base: position 10,182,655 of record NC_015957.1, read on the forward strand.
TATCGCCGTGTAGAGGGCGCGCAGCATGAGGATCGCGCTGACCGCGAGCACCTGATAGCCGAGCAGCGGGAACAGCTCCACCTCCGCGGTGACCCGGGGCCCGCGCCCGGTGCCGAACACCACCAGGACCACCCCCATCAGCCCCGTGCAGGCGGCCAGCAGCGTGACCGTCAACTGGTGGATCAGCCCGGAGACGAAGCGCCGCTCCCGCTCGTCGGCGAGCACCCGCACCCGGACCGTGAACCGCCCCTCCTCCAGCGACGCGCCGATCCGCTCCGCCCGCCGGGGCAGCCGCCGCAGCATCGGCAGCGCGGACAGGAACTCATGGGCCGCGCCCCGCGCCAGGGACGAGAACCCGGACGATATCCCGTCCTCCTCCTCGCTCCCCGCGCCCGTGCCTGTGCCTGTACCCGTGGCGCGGAACCGCAGCCGGGCGGTGAGGAGGTCCACGGCGATCGCCCGGGCCTCGTCGATCATGTTGAAGTCGGGGCTGACCCGGCCCAGGGTGCCCTCGATGGTCGCCAGGGCCCGGAAGACGGCGGCCACCTCCGGCGGCACGGCGAGGCCGAACCGGGCGAGCAGTTGGAACAGCGCGGTGAACATCTCGGTGTCCGGCCGCGCCCCCACCCCCAGGTGCTGGGCCATGAACTGCCCCAACTCACGCTCCAGCAGCATCGAGTTGAGCATGAGGTCCTCGCTCCTGGTGGCCCGCGTGCCGAGCAGGGCCATCAGCGCGTCGTGCAGACCGGCCCGGTCGCCGCGGTCGACGGCCACCAGCATCTCCTGCAGGGCGTGGCGTACGGTCGGGTCGATACGGCCCACCGAGCCGAAGTCGAGCAGGCCGATCCGCCCGTCGTCGAGCAGCAGCACATTGCCCGGATGCGGATCGGCGTGGAACACCCCCGCCCGCAGGATCTGGTGGAGCATGGCGGCGAAGGCGGTCCTGGCGATCTGGCGGCGGTCCAGCCCCTTGCGGTCCGCGACGGCCGCCGCCCGGTCGAAGGTGACCCCCTCCAGCCACTCCTGGACCAGCACCCTGGCCGTGGTGAACTCCTCGTACACCCGGGGCACCCGCACCAGGGCGTCCGCCTCGTACCCGTCGCAGGACGCCGCCACCACCGCGGCGTTGTTGGCCTCGATCCGGAAGTCCAGTTCCTCCCGCACCGACGTGGAGAAGCCGTCGCCCAGATCCCGCAGCCCCATGGCGTGGGAGGACCGGGACCGCTGCTGGAGGCTGCGGGTGATCGCGACGACGATGTCCAGGTCGCGCTCGACCCGCTCGCGGATCCCCGGGCGCTGGACCTTGACCACGACCACCGGGCCCCCGGTCAGCTTGGCGCGGTGGACCTGGGCGATGGAGGCGGCGGCGAGCGGGATCTGCTCGATCCACTCGAAGGCGTCGTCCACCGGCCTGCCCAGCTCCTCGCGCAGCAGCGCCGCCACGTCCCCCCATGGCGCGGGCGGCACATCGCTCTGCAGCCGGCTGAGTTCGTCGATGAAGTGCGGGGGCAGCAGATCGCGCCGGGTGGAGAGCAACTGGCCCAGTTTGATGAAGGCCCCGCCGCACTCCTCCAGCGCCAGCCGCAGCCCCCTGGCCATCCGCTCGCCGAACTCACCGGGCCGCAGGGCCCGTTCCAGACTGTGCCGGCTGCGCAGCGGACGGCTCAGGCCGTGGCGCATGAAGATCCGGCTGATCTGCGAATAGCGGCGGGTGCGCCGCAGCCGGCTGCGCAGCGCGCGCCACAGCCGCATGGGCAGCGCCCAACTGCCGCGCGGCAGAAAGACCTCGGCCAGCACCAGGGCGGCCATCGCGGCGAGGACGGACACCCCGACCTGGACCCCGTACAGCACGCCCATGCTCTGCTGGTCGTGCATGGTCGGCTTGAAGGCGAGCATCGCGCCCAGCCCGGCCAGACCGGCGCCGAGGGCGCGCAGCGGCCCCACCCGGATGCCGAGCAGCCGGCCGGAGATCGCCGAGACGCCGAAGACGAAGACGCCCAGCGACGACACGGCGATCAGCACGATCAGCAGTCCGAAGGACAGGTCGTCGATGCTGGTGGCAGCCAGCCAGGTCATGGCACGTTCCCCCGGGTGCGATGAAGAGGGTGTCAACAGTAGTCCGGATCGTCCTGCTCGGACCGTGGCTGCCCGGATGTCATGCGGCAACCCGCCGGAAACAGACCACGGGGCCCGACGTCAGGTGGTCGGGCCCCGTGGCAAGGGAGGAGGTGGCCGTGCGTCAGCCCATCGCCTCGATCAGGCTCTTGGGCCGCATGTCGGTCCAGTTCTCGTTGATGTAGTCCAGGCACGCCTGGCGGTTGTCCTGGCCGTGGACGACGGTCCAGCCCGCGGGTACCTCCGCGAAGGCCGGCCACAGCGAGTGCTGCCGCTCGTCGTTGACCAGCACGTAGTAGCTGCCGTTCTCGTCCTCGAAGGGGTTGCTCATGGCGTGATCGCCTTTCTGACAGGTCTATCGGGTCGACGAGGGTCTATGAGGTCTGTCGGTTCTTTTCGCGTACGTCCGGTCAGCCGCAGCCGCCGGCGTGCCCGGCGTCACCGGCCGGGACGAGTAGGGCGGGCTCGATCCCGCGGTCGTTCTCCGGCCGTTCGATGACGACGGTCCGGGTCTTGGCACGGACGCTCGCGACAAAGCCCGAGAGCCGGTCCAGCCCCCAGAACTTGTCGTGCCGGTGGATGAAGAACGGCACTCCGAACACTCCGTCGCGGTCCACCGCGCGCAGCGCCTCGATGCCCCGCCGGCGGATCCGCGGATCGTCGGCCGCACCGGCCAACGCATCCGGGTCCAGGCCCAGTTCATGGCCGATCGCGGCCATGGTGGCGCGTTCGGAGATGTCGACGCCGTTCTCCCAGCGGGCCCGGTACACGGCGTCGATGAAGTCCCGCCCGCGGCCGGCGTCCTCGGCGACCAGATAGGCGAGATGGGAGATGTCCCAGTTGGGAGCGGTGTCGATGGGCCAGACCATCCGCAGGCCGCGCTCGATGGCCGCCCGCTTGACGTCCTGCAGGATGTAGAAGTGCTTCTCCTTGGACATCGCGACATAGGGAAGGTGGATCCCGGCGTCGGCCAGCAGGCCCTCGCTCACCTCGTCCGGCTCCCAGTACGGGCGCCATTCGATCGCGTCCGCCACATCGGGGGCGTTCTCGGTGAGTTCACGGTAGGCGAGCCAGGAATAGGGGCTGCGGAGTGAGAAATACCAGCGCGGTGGCTTGACGGCCAACGGAACCTCCTGGGTTCGGGGCGATGCTAGATGGTGATGCCGCCGTCGATCTGGACGACGGAGCCCGTGACATAGGCCGCACGGTCCGAGACGAGGTACGAGACGAGGTCGGCGACCTCATCGGCCCGCCCCAGCCGCCCGAGCGGCACCGACTCCAGCGCCTTGTCCTTCACCTGGCCGGTGAGCACAGACGTCATATCGGTGTCGATGAACCCCGGGGCGACGACATTGGCGCGGATTCCGTACCGCCCGACCTCCTTGGCCAGGGCCCGGGAGAAGCCGATGATCCCGGCCTTGGAGGCCGAGTAGTTGGACTGGGTGGCGTTGCCGTGCACACCGGCGACCGAGGAGATGTTGACGATCACCCCGCTCTTGCGCTTCATCATGCCGAACACCACGGAGCGGCAGACGTGGTAGACCCCGTCGAGGTTGACGTCCAGCACGTCATGCCATTCGTCGTCCTTCATCAGCAGCAGGGGGTTGTCACGGGTGATCCCGGCGGCGGTCACGGCCGCGTCGATCGGGCCGAGGGTCTGCTCGGTCTCGGCGACCAGCGCGCGCACCGCCTCGGCGTCACGGACGTCGAGCTTGCGGCTGAGCACCCGGGCCCCGGCCTCGGTGACCTCCTTCTCCAGCTCCAGGGCGGCCGCCTCGTTCGACTGGTAGCAGAAGGCGACGTCGAAGCCGTCCCGCGCCAGACGCACCACCGTGGCCCGGCCGATTCCCCGTGAACCGCCGGTGACCAGCGCCACCCGGGATGCGTTCTCTGCCATTGGTTCTCCAAAGCGATTCGGCCGGCCGCAGGGGGCCGGAGGTCTGTTGCCAGGGGTCAGGCGAGGGCGGGGGCGGGGGCCGCGTCCCCGGGCCGCAGCTCCGCCGCCGGGCGGAAGGCCAGCACCGCGAGACCGACTGTCAGAGCGGGCTCACCGGCCACCGTGGAACCGCCCTCGATGATCACGGTGTCGTCCACCACCCGGGTGATGGACGCCCGGTGTTCCAGTACGTCCCCCGGCAGCACCGGCCGGTGGTACTCGACCCCGGAGACGCTGCCGAAGAGCATGACCTGGCCGTCGAGCACATCGGGATCCGGCGACTCCCAGGTGGCCAGCAGCCCGGCCGACTGGCACCAGGACTCCAGCAGCAGCACCCGCGGATAGGCGTAAGCCTCCGCCGGCGCGTCCGGTCCGAGCCCCTGGTACCAGGGCTCATTGCAGGTCACGGCCTTCACGGCGGTCACCCGCTCCCCCGGCACCACCTCGGTCACCCGGTCCAGCAGCAGCATCGGGAACCGGTGCGGCAGCACCTTTCTGATCTCCAACTGGCCGATCATCACGCCTCCTCGGCGGCGAACCGCAGTCTGACCTGGGCGGCGGGCCCGCGTTCGGTGGCCACCTTGGCGGCGCACTTCCACGCCCCGGACCCGCCGGTCCACACCAGGTCCACCGCCAGCCGGTCGCCCGGGAAGACCGGGCTGAGGAACCGGGTGCTCTCCACCGCCACCAGCTCCAGACCGGCCGAGCCCGGCGGCGGGGTGCGCAGACCGCTGAGGTGCACGCACTCGATCACGCAGACCCCGGGGAAGATGGGGAAGCCCGGGTAGTGCCCGGGGAAGACCGCCTCGTCCTCGCCCACCGTGACGGCCGTCGCCGCACGCACCTTGCCGCGGTCGTCGGCGGCGGCCGGACGGACGACCTCCACCCGCGCGGCGACCGGACTGCACGGCCGGGTATCCGGCGTTCCGGTGGTCCCGGTGATCCCGGTGGTCCCGGTACTCCCGGTACTCCCGGTGGTCCCGGTGATCGTGGTGGTTCCAACGGTCCCGGCGGCCCCGGTCATCGCGGCCCGGCCAGCCGCAGCAGGGCGCAGCCGACCGCGCCGTCACGGTCGACGGAGGTCACCAGCGCCACCCGGCCGGCGGCCTCGGGGGTGGTTTCGGCGTGCACCAGCACCCCGGCGATCTGGAACGCCGCCGCCGCGGCCCCGGTGTCCCCGATGAGCGCGGCCTGGGTGAGGTGGACCAGGTCCGCCCCCTCGGCGGCCTCCGCCACCGCGGCCCGCTCCTGCTCCCCGGACGGGCCGGGCGCCTCACTGGTGGAGACCGCCCAGATCTCCTCCGGGCGCACCTCCGCACGGTCCAGCGCCCGGCGCAGACAGGACGCCAGCGCGGGGCGGACCCCGCCGTCCAGGGCGATGCCCATCTCCACCGCGAGGATCTCCGCCAGCACCGGCTGCTCGGCGTCGCCCCGCGCGTCGGGGCCGCGCTGCTCCACCAGCAGCAGTCCGCAGCCCTCACCGGGCAGTTGGGCGGGCCCCTCGGTGCCCGGCTGGTGGGCGTGCCGCTCCAGCCAGGAGCGGGAGTGCGAGAACTCCTCGACCGCACCGCACAGTACGGTCCTGGCCCGGCCGAAGGTGAGCAGCCGGCGCGCGTAGTTGAGGGCGTACAGCCCCGCCGCGTGGCCCCCGGCGATCGTGGTGTTCGGCCCCTTGAGCTGGTGCCAGATCGCGCTCTGCCCCGCGGCGCAGTTCATGACGGCGTTGGGAAAGCGCGCCGGGTCCACCAGATACGGCTTCTCCCCGGTGAGCGAGTCCCGCGTGAAGTCCATCTGGCTCTGCACACTGCCGGTGGTGGTGCCCAGGACGAGGGCGGCGTCCTCGCCGGTGGCCACCCACCGGTTGCGCGGCGCGTCGTCGAGCAGCCGGGCGACCGTGGTGACCGCGAGGCCGGTCACCCGGTCCATCGAGCGGACCCCCTTCTTCCCGAGCACCGTGCGCAGGTCGAAGTCGGGTACCAGACAGGCGCGGTCCCCGGCCGCCTGCCACCGCTCGTCATCGAGCGGGGCCGCCGCGGGCCGGCGCTCCCTGATCCCCTCGGTGAAGGCCGCGCGGCCGATCCCGAAGGGCGATACCGCGGACCAGGCCGTGATGACCGGTCGATTCACAAGAGCTGTGCCGCCACTCATGTCTGCTCCGTCGCTCGTCGCCGTCGTCGGTCAGGACTCGCCGCGCAGCGCCTTGGAGACGCGCTCGTCGAAGTTGATCAGGTTCCAGTCCCGCCGGTTCTCGATCAGGGCGTAGCCATGGGTGACCTTGCCGGTCGCGGTCGGCACCAGCCGGCCGTCGCGCACCACATAGCAGTCCATGCGGGAGGTGTAGGTGAAGTCCTTGAAGACGTTCTCGACGGTGTAGACCGTGTAGAGGTCCTCCTCCATCAGCGCCTCGTCCAGGATCTGGATCCGGGAGTGCGGGCAGGCGGGGATCCACCGGCGCTCGTCCAGCAGGGTCTTCACCGAGATGCCCCGGTCGGCGAGGAAGAGGTCCACGACCTCCTCCATCTGCCGCAGATAGCTCGACATCTGGAGCCGCTCCGAGAAGTGGCAGTACGGGTAGGGGATCCGCCACTTCCAGCCGAACGCGTTCTTCCCCGAGGTCAGCAGGTCGAGCACCGGGTCGGGGCCGGAGGTGCCGCGGCCGGCCGACAGCGAGGTGGTGACGGCCGTGAGGTCGGCGCCGGTCAGCTCCGGCGGCTCGGGGGCGACGGCGCCGGGGGTGCTCAGCCGGCCGGTGACGAACCGGGCGAGCTCGGCGGGCGGTTCACCGGCCGCCTCGACATAGCTGTCCGAGCGCAGCACCACCTTGGCGTTGGCGGCCACCACCTTGGTGTCCTCGCCGTCCCGGTCGGCGTGCAGGGCCACCGTGAAGGAGAGGAAGGAGTCGTCGTCCCCGGCCTTCGGCACCACATGCGCCTGGACCGTCTCGTCCATGTAGAGGGCGTGCAGGATCCGGGTGTCGAGGTCGACGATGTCCACACCGAGGCCGGCTTCCGCGTACAGCGCCCGCGCCGGCAGGTCCGCGTCGGCGAAGTGGCAGAGGATGGCCTCCTCCACCAGGTAGTTGATGTGCTTGAACCCGATCCAGGTGCAGATGTTGGAGCCCTCGTACCGGGTGCGCAGCGACGCGGTCGTCTCGCTGGTGAGCAGCCTCTTGACGGCGCTTTCGGCCACTGTGGTCATCGATCGTGCTCCCATGGGAATCCGAGGCCGGGACCGCCGTGCGGACGGACGGCCGAACAGGTCGTGCTGACGAAGCGATCGAGCAGGGCGGCGAACTGCCGCGCCCGCTCGATCATCAGGAAGTGCCCGCAGTCGGGCAGCAGGCGGAACTCGGCGTCGGGAAGGCCGTCCGCGAGCGCGCGGCCCTCGGCCGGCGGCGCGGCGAAGTCGTCCGCACCGGAGAGCACGAGGCACGGCACGGTGAACCGTCCCAGCCGCAGGGCGGGGGTGCGCAGATAGATCTCGAAGAACCGCATCCAGCCGTAGGGGCCGACCCAGTCCCGGATGCGTTCGGCGAGGTGGTGGCGGGTCGCCCCGGGGACCCGGTCCCCGGCGTGCACCCGGATGCCCTCGGCGATCAGCGGGGCCATGGTGTCCACGGAGTACGCCAGGCTCGCCCAGTCGAACTCCTCGGCGGTGCGCCGGTAGAACGGGGCCACCAGCACCATGCCATGGATGCCGAACTCGGTGAACGGGTCCAGGCCCTCCTCGATCCGGCGGCCCAGGAACTCCATCAGGACGTTCGCGCCCATCGAGTGGGCGACCACCACACCGGCGCCGCCCGGCACCGCGCGCAGGGCGTCGCCCATGTACGGCACGAGATCGCCCCGGGCGCTCCACCCGGCGACGCTCCGGCCCCGCCAGGGCAGATCGGCGGCCCACATCTCGGGCCCGCCGGCCTGGCGGCCGTGCTCGACACAGGCGTCCCACACCGAGCTGCTGTTGGACAGTCCGTGCAGGAGGAGCACCCGGCCCCGCCCCGGTTCGCCCTGGGCGCGCCGGGTCACGACCACGGGGCTGTCCTTGTCGCCCCGCGCGGACTCCACGGCGGGCCCGCCGTCCTCCTGGGCGAGCCCCGGCACGAGGCGGTCACCGGTCGACATCAGGCCGCTGCCCGCCCGTGCAGCGCGATGCCCGCGCTGGCGTCGTCGGCGTCGGTGCCCGCGGTGGCGTACACCGGACCGGCGCCGCCCTGGGCGAACCAGCCGACGGCCGCGGCGCACTGGAGCACTCCCAGCGCACCCGAGCCCAGGCCGAAGACCTCGGCCAGATCGTGCCGGTCCACGCCCTCCAGCAAGGTGTCCGGTACGGCGGCGGCCCGCTGTTCGGGCAGCTGCCACAGGGCCGGCCGGTCACCGGTCGCCTCGGCCAGCCGTTCCAGCGTGCGGCCCAGTCCGGCACCCCGGACGTAGTCGCCGAGCACGGCGGGCGCGTGCGCGCCCCGTTCGGCCGCCGACTGCTCGCTCTCCACCACCAGCGCCGCCGCCCCGTCGATGGTCCGCGCCCCGCCGGTGAAGGCGCGTACGGACTCGTTGTCGGGTTCGACGCCGAGGACCAGCGCCCGGGAGGCCCGGCCGCCGCGGATCAGCGTGGCCGCCCAGTGGACGGCGTCCAGCCCGGAGGTGGCGCCGTTGCACAGCATCAGATTGGGGCCGCGCAGCCCGAAGCGGATGGCGACGGAGGAGGCGATGACATTGCTCGAGGCGTTCGGCAGATCCATGGCGCTGCCCGCCGCCGCCGTCTGTTCGGCGATGGTGTCCATCGCCCGGCAGATGGTGTCGAGATTGCCGTAGTTGGAGCTCGCGACCACCGCGACGCTTCCGCCGGGGACCCGCAGGCCCCCGTCGTCGTCCAGCAGACCGGCGTGGCGCAGGGCCGCGTCGGCCGCGCAGTAGGCGAGTTGGGTGGCCCGGTCCTTGTACCGCAGGCCCTTCCGGCCGACCAGGTCCTTCGGCTCGACCGGCGGGGCCTCGGCCACCGGTGCCATCAGCTCCGGTGCCGTCCTCGCGCGGGGCAGCACCACGCCGACCCCGCTCACCACCACGGTCATCGAGCCGCCTCCAGGATCGCGACGGCGTTGATCCCGCCGAAGCCGAATGCGTTCAACTGGGCCACGGTCAGCGGCCGGTGGGCCGCCTCGCCGGTGACGAAGCGGAATCCGTCCGCCTCGTCCACCGGGTTGTCCAGACCCACGGTCGGCGGCACCCGCCCCTCGGCGAGGCAGCGCAGGGTGACCACCAGGTTGAGCAGCCCGGAGGCGCCCGAGGTGTGGCCGGTCATCGACTTGGTGGCGGTCACCAGGGGCTTGTCGCGGTCCGGGCCGAAGACGTCCGCGAGCGCGGTCGCCTCCGCCTCGTCGTTGAGCAGCGTCCCGGTGCCGTGCACCATCAGCAGGTCGATGTCCGCGGGCTTCACCCCGCCACGGGAGTGCGCCTCCCTGATCGCCTCGGCGATACCGGCCGGGTCGGGCGCCGTCACATGGAAGGCGTCGCAGTTGACCGCGACGTCCCGGACCAGGCCGTGCACCGGACGTGTGCCGGGGACCCGGCTGAGCACGACCGCCGCCGCGCCCTCGCCCATCAGGACGCCGTCCCGGTCGCGGTCGAAGGGCCGCACCCGGGTCGGGGGCACCGGCTGCACCCGCTCCAGCAGGCCGTACATGGTCTCGGTGAGCACATCGACCCCGGCCACGACCACCGTGTCCGCCCCCTGCGCCAGCAGGTCCACGCCCAGCGCCAGGGCATACAGCCCGGCCGAGCACGCGTTGGACAGGGTGTGGGTGTCATCGGCCCGGAACGCCTCGCGCAGCGCGGTGCCGAAGTGCAGCTCCGCGGCGGGGAATTCGGCGCCCTGGGTGCGCCACAGCTCCACCGAGCGCAGCTCGCGCAGTCCGGTGCCGACCAGGATCGGCACCCCGCTCAGATCGCTCTCGTCCAGGCCCGCGTCGCGGACCGCCTGGCCGACCGCGTCCAGCAGCAGCCCGGTCGCCCGGCGGGTGACGTCCACCCCGGGCGCGGGGCGGTTGTCCACCTCGTAGGCGTGGTGGGCCGTGTGCCGGGCGTGGTCGAAGCCGCGCAGCTCGGCCACTCCGGAGCGGCCCGCGCACAGGTTGTGGAAAAGCTCGTCCACATCGCCGCCCACCGCGGCCACGGCCCCCATGCCGGTCACCGCCCAGCTCATGCGGGCACCCCGTCGTACCGGCCGAGCAGCACCACCGCGTTGTTGCCGCCGAAGGCCAGGCCGTTGTTCTGCACGACCTTCAGCTCCGCCTCGATCGCCACATTGGGCACGCAGTCCACATCGCACTCGGGATCGGTGGTCGTGTGGTTGATGGTCGGCGGAATGAACTTCTCGGTGATCGCCAGGGCGCAGCCGATGGCCGACAGCGCGCTGGCGGCGCCCATGGTGTGGCCGATCATCGACTTCATCGAGATGGTCCTGGGCGGACGGCTGCCGAACACCTCGCGGATGGCGCGGGCCTCGGTGACGTCATTGGCCTTGGTGCCGGTGCCGTGGGCGGAGATGAGGTCCACCTGGTCGGCCTTGACCCCGGCGTTCTCCAGGGCGAGTTGCATGCACCGGCCGACGCTGTCCTGGTTCGGCGCCACCTGGTGGTAGGCGTCGCAGTTCAGGCCGTACCCGAGCACCTCGGCGTAGATCCGGGCGCCCCGGGCCAGTGCGGACTCCAGGCTCTCCAGGACCAGCACCCCGGCGCCCTCACCGGTGAGGATGCCCTTGCGGTCGACGTCGAACGGCCGGCACCGGTCCGGCGCGATGGTGCCCAGCCGGTAGAAACCGGAGAACGTCTTGCGGCACATCGCGTCGGCGCCGCCGCACAGCGCGTACTCCGCGTCCCCGGAGCGGACGGCGTCATAGCCGTAGCCCAGGGCGTAGTTGCCGGCCGCGCAGGCGGTCGGAATCGTCACCGCCTCCACATCGGAAAGCTGCAGCTCCTGCGCGATGGCCGCCGACAGACGGCCGGCCGGAACGCGGCGGGCGAGTTCGGGCGGCATGTGCTCGGGACCGTGGGTGATCTCGGCCTCGACCAGGTGGTCCAGATCCCTCGATTCACCGTCGGTGGTCCCGATGGAGATCAGACCCGGCAGCGACCGCCAGTCCGCGATGGAGACCCCCGCGTCCTCGATCGCCATCCGGGCCGCGGCGACCGAGTACTGCGTCGCCCGGCCGAGCTGCTCGACCGCGAGGTGGCGTATCCACCGCTCGGGGTCGAAATCCTCCACCTCACAGCCGTTCGCGTGGTCGAACCCCTCGACGTCGAACACCGTGATCGGCTTGGCCCCGCTGCTTCCGGCGCGCAGTCCCCGCCGGAACTCCTCGACGCCCATACCGATACTGGAGACCACACCGAGACCGGTGATCACCACTCTTCGCGGGCTCGCATGCCCCGACTCCGCCATCCCGTCCCCCTCGTCCGCTGTTCCGGCCGTGTCCGCGATTACGAAAACGCCGCTTTACCAGCCGGCGGACTCGGCGACTACCTCGTAGACACCCTTGAGGTGCACCATCCGGGGAAGTTCCGACTGGTCGATGGTGACGTGGAATTCCTTCTCGAGATTCGCGAGAATTTCGATGGAACGCAGCGAGTCAGCCGAGTGGTCCTCCTTGAAGAGGCTGGTCTCCGTAACCTCGTCCTCTTCGATCTCCAGAACGTCGCAGACGATCTCCTTGATCTTCTGCACCCGCTCCTCGTGCACCGAACTCATGATGGATCCCCCACTTTCGAACAAGGCCGACCCGCAGGCCGTTTCCATTTCGGACTCGGATCTTTCTATGGCACCCCGCCATACCGCGCAATGCCCACTGCATAAAGCTGCCACAACCCGGTCGGCAGACCTGCCCGCTACCCGGATTCCCGCTCAACGGCGGTTATTTATCGGCGCTTCCACCAGAACTATCCGCGCGGCCGGAACCGCGCAACAGCCGGTACAGGAAGCTGCCAGCGAAGCGTTCTCATCCGCCGCCATCCCCTGATCAGGGGCTCGGTTCCGTGATCGGTTCGCACGGTGTGTCCGGGCCCCTGATCTCCTCCCCCGGCATGCCGCGGCGGGTGCGCGGAGCACCACGGGCGCGCCGAAGGGAGACACCGGCGGTCGTTCGGGGGATGACCACCGCCGGAGTCGGATCTCCCGCCGTCCACGTACTGGACACGGGGTGTTCCGCCAACTGACTGGATTTCTATCCGAGTCCGTTGATCTTCCACAATGGCGCTAACAGGAAGGTGCCAGCGCATGGCCCGCCCCGGCCGCGGGCCGGCGGAACACCATGACACCATCGGTCGGTGATCGAGCTCGGCTACTCCCTCTCCCACCGCTTCCCGGACCCGCCGCAGACGGACTACCGGAGCGCACCGGTCCAGGCCCTGCGCCACGACCTGTTCTGCGGCGATGTCTACCTGGCGGACACCGCGGCCGACCGTGAACTGTCCACCGCCTGGGGATGGTTGCCGGTGCTGGACTTCGCCTGGGCGCTGTGCGACATCGTCGAACTGCTCGACCGGGATCCGCGCGGCAGCCGCTCCGCCACCCCCGTCCACGCGGAACTCGACTTCACCGAATCCACCGACCGGTTGCGCTTCGAGCGGCGCTTCGGCTGGGTGGACATCACCGCCGACTGGGCACCGGCCACGGAACCACCGCTGAATTTCTCCCATACCGCGCTGCGCCGCGAGGCCCGGGACTTCCTGCACGATCTGATCGCGGATCTGGTGGATCTGCACGACGGGCTCGCGGACAACCCCGCCATCTGGAATCTGCAGGCCCGTTTCCCGCGCGTCTAGCCGGACGCCGTACGGCCCGCCGAACCGTCTATCACCGGCCTATAGCCACGGACCTCCTTGGGAATAGGCCAACCATAGGCGGGCATTCCATCCTGGTCCCGCGGACATGGATGCCGGTCCGCACGAACCAGGGAGGTGCAGTGGAAAACGTATCGACCACTGAGATTCCGGCCGGGGTGGAACTCGATTTCACGGCCTGGCTGCGGCACCTGGAACGCCGGGACCTCAGCGATCCGGCGGACTTCGCCGCGGTCGTCAGGGAGCTGGCGCTCGACCCGCACCGCACGGAGTACGCCGAGTACATCGGGTCCCGGCAGTCGCTGATGAGCGACGCCGGAGCCCGCTGGGCCAGCCTGGTGGCCATGCTCATCAACGCCGTCCACAGCACCATGGCGGACACGTCCTGAGGCGTGTGCGCCGGATCGGCCACGCGCATCGGCCACGCGCATCGGCCGGGGCCCGGCGACCGCCAAGGATCGCCCGGGGCCCGGCCCGGTGAAGCCCCGAAGGCCCGGCCGGATCAGCCCGTACCGTCCGCCGGCGGCTGCGGCCCCGGGCCCCGGCCACCCCGCTGCTCACGGGCGAACAGCCGCACCAACGGGCGGTAGCGGTACCGCAGTTGATCCCCGTCGGCGATGATGTCCAGCAGGCGGACCTCCGAGATCGACTCCAGCACGTCCTCGGTCCGCCCCTCCGGCCACCGCAGCTCCACGGCCGCCTGACGCGCGGTGAACGCGGAGCCCTCCTCCTGGTGCGCCAGCACCCGGAACGCGTACCGGGCCGTCGGCGCCAGCCGGGCGTGACAGCGGCTCAGGGTCGCCCGCACATCGAGGCTGCCCAGGGACAGCTCGCCCAGCCGCCGGTCCGCGGGGGCCAGCCGGTCCGCCAGATGCGTCAGCCGCCACTGCGGATACGCCGCCAGCCGCGCCGCGCAGATCCGCAGCGCCAGCGGAAGCCCGTCGCACCGCGCCACGATCCGTTCGGCCGCCTCCGGCTCCGCCGCCACCCTCCCGGGCCCCGCGAGCGCCGCCAGCAGCAGCCGCCCCTCCGCGGCGTCCAGCGGATCCAGCCGCACCAGGCGCACCCCCTCCACCGAGGTGAGCGAGGAGTGGCCGGTGATCAGGGTGCGGCAGCCGTCGCCGTTCACCAGCAGCGGGCGCACCTGCCGGTCCTCGACCGCGTTGTCCAGCACCACCAGCGCCCGGCGGCCGTCCAGCCGGCTGCGGTAGAGCTGCGCCCGTTCGTCCAGGGCGGCGGGCAGATCGTGATGCCCTGCGCCGAGCGACCGCAGGAACCAGCCGAGCACATCCAGCGGATCCTTGGGCCCGCCGTCCTCCTCCCGCAGATCGGCGTAGAGCTGCCCGTGCGGGAAGTCCTCACGGCACCGGTGCGCGGCGTGCACCGCCAGCGCCGAGGTGCCCGTCCCCGGAGCTCCGGTCAGCACCGTCGCCCCGCCGCGCCCGGGGGCCCGCAGCGCGTCCGACACGACCGCGAGCTGCTCGGCGCGCCCGCTCAGATCGCCGATGTCGGTCGGCAGCATGGCCGGCACCAGGCCGGCCCAGATGTCCCCGGCCATCGACTCGGGTCCGGGGACGCCCGCCCGCCCCGCCTTGTGCAGCCGCACCCGGACCGGCTCCGGGGCGGCGGGGCCGGGCAGATCGCCGCGCAGCACGCCGTGATGGACATGGCGCAGCCCCGCGCCGGGGTCCATCCCGAGCTCGTCGCGCAGCACCCGCCGTCCGCGCTCGTAGACCGCCAGCGCGTCCGCCCGCCGGTCACACCGGTACAGGGCGGTCATCAACTGGCCGCGCAGCGCCTCCCGCAGCGGATGCTCGGCCACCAGCCGGGTCAGTTCGGGTACGGACCGGGCGTGCCGGCCCAGCGCCAGCTCCGCCTCGATACGGTGCTCCACCGCGCTGATCCGGGCCTCCTCCAGCCGCGGCAGCTCCGTCTCCTCCAGGAAGCCGGTCACATCCGACAGGGCGGGCCCCCGCCACAGCGCCAGGGCGGTGTGCAGCCGCTCGGCGGCGTCCGCGTACCGGCCGTCGGCGAGTTCCCCGCGCCCCTGCTCGGCCAGGCGCTGGAACTCCTCCCAGTCGAACCGGGCCCCGCTGTGGTCCATCGTGTATCCCGGGCCCCGGCGGGCCAGATGGAGCCAGGGGGCGCAGCGTTTGCGCAGCCGCGAGATATGGGTGTAGAGCTGCGCGGTCATCGTGACCGGCGGATTGCGTCCCCACAGCAGCTCGCTGAGCCGGTCGTCCGAGACCACCCGGCCGCCGGAGAGCAGCAGGGCGGCCAGCACGGTCCGCTGTTTGGCGCCGTCGACGGGCAGCAGCCGCCCGTCCACGCGCACCTCCACCGGTCCGAGGATCCCGAACTCCACCTGCCGCACTGCTGCCTCCCCACGGCCTCGGTGTCGTTCGGCCCGACCACCCCCGCCCTCGTCCCGCCCCGCCGTCCGCGAGGCGTCAGCAACCTGACAACTCGGCGATCCGCACCGCCGCGTCGATCGCCTCACAGCCGAGCTGATGCCCCGGATTGCGGCCCACCCGGCTGATCGGCCCGGAGAGCGACAGCGCCGCGATCACCCGCCCGTCCGGGGAGCGCACCGGCGCCGCGACGGTCGCCGTGTCCGGCTCCCAGCCCCCGACGCTCTGCGCCCAGCCCCGCCGCCGTACGCCGGAGAGCATGGCCGCGGTGAACCGGGCCCCGCGCAGCGCCTCGTACAGCACCTCCGGCTCCTCCCACGCGAGCAGCACCTGGGCCACCGCCCCGGACTTCATGGGAAACGCGGTGCCCACCGGCATCGGCTCACCGCCCAGCCCCTCGGAGGAGGCCACACAGATCCGCATCCGGCCGCGGCGCCGGTGGAGCCGGGCGCTCGCCCCGGTCCGGGCGCTCACCTGCGCCAGCACCGGGCCCGCCTCGGCCTTCAGCCGGTCCTGGCGGGCCTCGACGACCATGTCGCCCAGCCGGGGGCCGAGGGCGAAGTGCCCGTGCCCGTCGCGGGCGACCAGTCCCAGCCGCTCCAGGGCCAGCACCAGCCGGTGCGCGGTGGGCCGTTTCAGACCGGTGTCGGAGACCAGCCGGGCCAGTGTGGCCGGGCCGCCCTCCAACACGCCCAGCAGCAGCGACGCCTTGTCGAGCACGCCCACTCCGCTCAGCAGCGGCGGTGAGGTCATCGTCGAGTGGGCCATGAGCTCAGCCCAGATGCTCGGCGAGCGCGCGGACGACGGCGTCGCGCTGCTCCACCAGGTAGAAGTGGTGCCCCGGCAGCACCCGCAGGTCGAAGCCCGCCGGTGCCACCTCGCCCCAGGCGGCCATGTCCTCCGCGGTGATGTGCGGGTCGCCGTCCCCGACATGGGCCACCACCGGGCAGCTGACCGGCGCCGCGGCACGGGGGCCGTACGTCCCGACCGCCTTGAAGTCCGCCCGGAGCGCGGGCAGCACCACCTCGCGCAGATCCGGGTCGTCCAGCAGCGCGCCATCGGTGCCGCCGAGCCCCCGCACCTCCTCCAGCAGCGCCTCGTCGCCGCCCAGGTAGGTGGTGTGGGGCGTCAGCTTGTGCGGGGCCTTCCGGCTGGAGACGAAGAGCGCCTGGAGGCGGATGCCGTACCGGCTCTCCAGCCGCAGCGCGACCTCGTACCCCACGGACGCGCCCATGCTGTGGCCGAAGAGGGTCAACGGCACGTCCGCGAAGGGCAGCAGGGCCGCGGTGACCTCGTCGGCGAGGTCCTCGATGCGGTCGATGCCCGGTTCGACGAGCCGCTCCTGCCGGCCCGGATAGCGCGTGGCGAGTACTTCCACGCCGTAGTCGAAGGCGGTCCCCCAGCCGTGGAAGAACCCGGCGGAACCCCCCGCGTGCGGCAGGCAGACCAGCCGCCTGCGCGGCGCCGCCTCGGTCCCGTATCTGCGGAACCACTTGCTGTCGATGCCGACGGCCATCGTCTCCACGCACCTCCTCGTCATCGTCGGCCGATCCCCCGTCGCCCTGGTGACCCGCCCGCATTCCTTGCGGCCAGTTCTAGCCGCGCCCCGACGCACCGGGCAACGGCCCGTCATGAAGCTGCCGTGGGCGGCTGAAAAAAATGCGATGGCGTATCACCGTCGCTCGCCGGGGGATTGCGAGATGAGCAGACCGAGTTCCGCGGCGCGCACCCCGGCCTGAAATCGTGAATTCGCCCCGAGTAACGCCATGATCTCCGCGACATATCTGCGGTAAGTGCGTACGGACATGGCGAGTTCCCGGGCCGCGACCTCATCGGTCACCCCGGCCCGTAACCGCTCGAGTATCTGCTGGGCGATATCCGCCCGCGTCTTGTCGCCGAATTCGATGCGGTCGGAGACCTCGACCGCGTTGCGCCACACCCCGTCGAAGAGCGCGACCAGCGGCTGGATGACACCGGGGGCGCGGACCACCGAGGCCCGGCGGCCGGCCACCGACGCGGCGCACACCAGCGCGTGCTCGTTGTCGGCGATCACGGCCACCAGGGCGGGGATCCGGGCCACCCGGGTCCGTACCCGCGGTTCGGCGGCATGCGCCGAGACGAACCGCCAGTCGAGCGTCGAGGGCGTGCACAGCAGCCGCACCCGGGAGCTCTTCCGCGCCGCACCGGACAGCAGCGCGGTCAGGGCCTCGTGGACCGCGTCGGAGTACGCGGACTCCGCGGCGAGCACCACATCGACGCGCGTAGTGGCATTGGTGACCAGCCGCGCCGCCGTCTCGACGGCGTCCTCATGGGCGTCGATGACGTCCACCAAGGAGTCGCGGTGCAGTTGGTTGCGGCGTCTGTCCACCGTGGACGCCAGGAGCGCGCTGACTTCCAGCAGCTCCCGTTCGAATTCATCGGCGGCCTCGACCGGAACGAGGTCGACCTCTCGACGGCTGCTGCCCGAAGCGCTCTCGGACATCCCGGATGGCACACCACTCACCCCCGTGTGAGTTCTTCATCGCGTATCAAGCGCGGAACACCCACTCGTGTCCGCCCAGCGGCGCGGCCCGACCCGCGCCGCGCCGCACCGCGCCGCTCAACAGGTCACTCGGCCGTCGACAGCAGACCCAGCTCGACCGCCCGCACCCCCGCCTGGAACCGGGAATTGGCCCCCAACGCCCGCATGATCTCCGCGACATGGCGCCGGTAGGTGCGCAACGAGACGTCGACCTCACGGGCCGCGACATCGTCGGTGTAGCCCTTGCAGAGCCGCTCCAGGATGCGCCGGGCCGACTCGGTACGCAGCCGCTCGCTGATCCAGCGGTGCTCCGCGGGGCGCACCGCGCCCGACCACGCACCGGCGAACAGCAGATCCAGGGCCCGGACGGACGCCGTGTCCTCGATGACCGACACCACATCCCCTCCCCCGCGCTCCGCGGAGGACCGGACCATCGCCACGCCGCCGTCCACGATCAGCATCTCCATGACCGCGTCGACGACCTTGACCTGCGTGTTCACACCGCTTTCCATGGCGGCCCGGATCGCCGGGTCGGAAAGCGAACCGGGCGTGCACAGCAGCCGCACCGGAATGCGCTCATGGTCCGGCCCGTTCAGCCGGCGCAGCGCCGAGAGCATGACCTCGGCCCGGTCGCCGCCGGCGGGGAGCGCGATGCTGATGCCGTGCCGGGCCCGGTCGACGAGCGCCTCCACGGCGTTCGCGACGGCCGCGTCATTCCCCTTCATCGTCACCACGGCGTGCCGGGCCACGGTGCGACGGTGCAGATTCACCGTCGATTCGATCAATTTACGGGCCTGGAGCAGTGCCTGCACCACACCGTCACGCCCCGGTTCGGGGCCGCCGGCTCCCGAAGCCGCGCTTATCGCCGCCTGTTCCCGCGCTCTCGCGGAAACAGGCGCCATCGCCAAACCTGCCACGCTTATTACCCCCGTTATGACACAACGATCACCAGCGGACCTCGGACCGGTAGGTCCAGGATGCGGCTGGGAGGTTGAAGTGAGTGACCATCCCCCTGAATGGCCAGGTATGTCCCGTCGATAAAGGTTGAAAGGCGGAACACTTCAATCATCGATGCGCGGCCGACAGTAGTTCCCACTCCTACGCCAGTCAATGCATCCGAGTTGGCCCGGAAAGAGCAGGTGGGCCGCCCCGTTAACGCCCCCCTCGGCCCCGCCGCGCGAACCCCTGAAGTTGTCAGCTAGCTGTAGTGCAACCCCCGAGCTCCGGCGCCCCCACCGTCGCGATCATCACTGTACGCATCGGTCAGGAGGCTTTCAGCGAGCGTCCCGGGTCGTTTCTGTCCTGTTACTGCCAGCGAACATAGGGAATCGGAGAACGACTCCGACGAGCCGCGAACCAGCGGGTCATACCACTCCAAACCCATGTGGCGATCATCCACATGAGGAGTTCCTCATTCCTGGGTGACGGCCGCCACAATCCGGACCGAAGTAGCGATTGCAGCACGCGTCAGGCCGCGGCGCAGACGCCCTTCATGCTGTCGATCAACGCGAGCACCGCACGTGCGGACGGAAGAATCATGCGACCTTCCCTGGTGAGCTGCGCACCGGTGGAGTCGCGAGTGAAAAGCTTGGTGCCCAGCATCTGCTCGAGGCACTTGATTTGGTAGCTGATGGCCGGTTGTGAATAGCCGAGCGCCTTGGCCGCTTGATCCATACGCCCTATCTCGGCGATGGATACGAAAGCGCGGAACTCCCGCTCATGCATTTTGCCCCCTGTCCGGCGACCACCGACCGGTGGCCGTCGAGAACCCGTCGCCAAGAACGCACGGGTTATCCGATCCGTCGAGACCATATCAACGTACTCAATCTCGGAAGGCAACATCCGGTGCAGGAAGCTGCAATACGACGGGCCGCGAAGACTTCACAAGAGCGGAACATGCTGCAACACCGGAGGTGAAGAACCCGGCCCCGAGGAAAGTTCACCCCACGTTCACCGCACACGGCGCGAGTGCCTGAACGCCCGCACGGAGCCCCCCGGGAGGTGCCGCCGCCCGTCCGGCCGCGGGCGGCCACCGCGACACCGGCCGTCCGAGCGGGCCGCGGTGGCGGTGCCGGCAGCGGCTCGGCACGGGTCACGGCTGACACGCTCCACCGTCACGAAAGCCCGCCATCGTCGATGGCGGGCTTTCGTCATTCAGCCGTGGATGTCCAACGCCCCGGAGGGCAGGCCATCCGGAGCTTCTTCCCTGCTGGGACTCAGGGTGCCGGTGCCGCTGCGGGAGGACGCGAGGCCGTTCGTCCGGGACTACCGGGCCATCCCGCATCAACTGACGCTGGGCGCCACGCTGTCGGGGAAGGCGGCGGAGCTGCTGCCTCTGCTTGTTGGGCCGACATCGCCCCCGAAGCGGTCGGCGCCGCCTTCGCGATGTACGGACTGATCGGGTCTCCGACGTCCAGCGGATCCCAAGAGAAGTAGGAAGCGCCCCAGGCGAGGAAGATCAACACCAGGGCAGTCAGCTCAGCGCCGACCAGGACACACCCGCTACACCCGCTTGGGGTTCGCTCAGCCACCTGTCCAGCCCATCACGACCCGCACGGGAGGCACATGAGTACCTGTACTCAGGACCGTTCTCGCCACAACTGACGCGAAAGCTACCCTCGAACTGGGCTCCGACGCTTGATGTCACCTGTAGATGTCAAAAGCCCCGGACGGCAGACCGTCCGAGGCTTCTTCCCTGCTCAGGTAGAGAGCCGACTGTCGGGTTCGAACCGACGACCTTCGCTTTACAAGAGCGGTGCTCTACCAGCTGAGCTAAGTCGGCATCCCCTGCAGTGTACCCGCCCCCGGGGCGTGATCCGTTCGAAAATTCCCGGGGCCTGCCTAGAGACAGGGCCGCCCTGTCCGGTATAGCGTCACGCCAATCCACCTCCGGTGGACTAGACCCCTCCTTTACTCGGATCGTCCGGCACGTTCCTGCCGGTGAAGGGACAGATCACCATGGCCACGGTCACGTACGACAAGGCAACCCGGGTGTACCCGGGCACTGAGAAGCCCGCTGTCGATCAGCTCGACATCGCCATCGAGGACGGCGAGTTCCTCGTCCTCGTCGGCCCCTCCGGCTGCGGTAAGTCGACCTCCCTGCGGATGCTCGCGGGGCTGGAGGACGTCAACGGCGGGACCATCCGGATCGGTGACCGGGACGTCACCCACCTGCCGCCGAAGGACCGGGACATCGCCATGGTGTTCCAGAACTATGCGCTGTACCCGCACATGTCCGTCGCCCAGAACATGGGCTTCGCGCTCAAGATCGCCGGCGTCAACAAGACCGAGATCCGGCAGAAGGTCGAGGACGCGGCGAAGATCCTCGACCTCACCGAGTACCTGGAGCGCAAGCCGAAGGCGCTGTCCGGTGGTCAGCGGCAGCGTGTGGCGATGGGCCGGGCGATCGTCCGGGAGCCGCAGGTGTTCCTCATGGACGAGCCGCTGTCCAACCTGGACGCCAAGCTCCGTGTGCAGACGCGTACGCAGATCGCCAGCCTGCAGCGGCGGCTCGGGATCACCACGGTGTACGTCACGCACGACCAGGTCGAGGCCATGACCATGGGCGACCGGGTGGCGGTGCTGAAGGACGGCCTGCTGCAGCAGGTCGACTCGCCCCGCAACATGTACGACCGCCCCGTCAACCTCTTCGTCGCGGGCTTCATCGGCTCGCCGGCGATGAACCTCGTCGAGGTGCCGATCACCGACGGCGGTGTGAAGTTCGGCAACAGCGTCGTCCCGGTCTCGCGTGAGGCGCTGAGCGCCGCGGCCGACAAGGGCGACCGCACGGTCACCGTGGGCGTCCGGCCCGAGCACTTCGACCTGGTCGAGCAGAACGGCGGCGCCGCCAAGGCCCTCACCAAGGCGTCCGACGACGCCCCGGCCGGTCTCGCCGTCACCGTCAACGTCGTCGAGGAGCTCGGCGCCGACGGCTATGTCTACGGCGCCGCCGAGGTCGGCGGCGAGGACAAGGACCTGGTCGTCCGCGTGAACGGGCGCCAGGTGCCGGAGAAGGGCGCGCAGTTGCACGTCGTGCCGCGGCCGGGTGAGATGCACGTCTTCTCGACCTCCACCGGGGAGCGGCTCAGCGACTGAGGCCGCCGGCCCGTCAGTCGTTCCGACGGCGCCGTTCGTCCGCTCCACGCGGACGGGCGGCGCCGTCGCGTTGTGCGGGGGCGGTTGTTTGGGTTGTGCGAGGGCGGTTGTCGGGTTGTGCGGGGGCTGGTTGTTGCGTTGTTGCGTTGTCGATAAATTCCCTGACATTTCGACCATTTCGACCTTGGGCGTCAACCCTCCAACCACGAAGGGTGGTTTTCCATCACCCAGCCTGGTGACGGAATGTCGCCAAATCGTCGCTCCTCGCTACGATCACCACGTACCGCAGTCCCGTACCACCCACCCGCGAGGAACTACCCCGTGAACACCGCAGCCCGCCGCATCGGCAGAACGCTCGCTCTCGTCCTCCCCGTCGTGCTCGTCCTCTCCGGCACCCTCGCGGTCACCCGCGTCCCCTGGGCCTCGCCGAGCGCCGAGTCGCAGATCCTCACCACCTCCTCCGACCGGGCGTCCACCCACGCCACCCACCGGGCCCCGCATGAGCTGCTGCGCGACCGGCTGCTCGCCGAGCTCCAGGAGAAAAACCCCTCCGTGGCGCTCACCCACCTCCAGGCCGCGACGGCCGAACGGCCCTCGCTCGCCCAGCACTGCGCCTCCATCGCCCGTGCGCTCGGCCGCGCCGCGGTCGCCAAGTACGGCGGCGTGAGCCGCGCCCAGGCGTACGCCCGGCCCGTCTGCGACACCTCGTTCGCGTCCGGTATCACCCAGGCGTACCGCTGACCGCGTCACCCGTCCCGCCGAGGCCGCGCGGCTCCCGCCGTGGCCCGTACCTCCCATGCTCGTCCCGCTCTTGCCGCCGTTCCCGCTCCGACTCCGCCTGCGGCGGTCCTCCCACCGCATATGGTGCGGTTCATGAGCGATGACGACGAGCGCGGACCCGGGCATCCCCACCAGAGCGCGCGCCCCACACAAGCCGTCGTCCTGGCCGGAGGCCAGGGCTCACGGCTGCGTCCGTACACCGACGACCGCCCCAAGCCGATGGTCGAGATCCCGGGCACCGGGACCCCGATCATCGGCCATCAACTGGCCTGGCTGGCCGCCGAGGGCGTCACCGACGCCGTGGTCTCCTGCGGCCACCTCGCCGCCGTCCTCCAGGACTGGCTGGAGACGGCGGACCTGCCGCTGCGGGTGCGGACCGTCGTCGAGAAGGAGCCGCTGGGTCGCGGCGGCGGCCTGAAGTTCGCCGCCGCGCGGCTCCCCGAGCCCGACCAGCCCTGGTACGCCACCAACGGCGACATCTGGACCCGCTTCTCGCTCCGCGACATGGCGGACTTCCACGACGAACGCGGGGCCACCGCCACGCTTGCCCTCGCCCGGCCGCGCATTCCGTGGGGCGCGGTGGAGACCAACGAGTTCGGGCATGTCCTGGACTTCATCGAGTCGCCGCCCTCGCCGTATCTCATCAACGCGGGCGTCTACGTCTTCTCCGCCTCCTTCACCGCGCTGCTGCCCGACCGCGGCGACCATGAGCGCACCACCTTCCCGCGCCTGGCGCGGGAACGGCGGCTGGCGGGCTTCCCACTGCCCCAGGGCGCGTACTGGCGGGCCATCGACACCGCCAAGGACCTGACCGAAGCCGCCAAGGAACTCGCCTCGGGCCCCCCACCTCACGGCCACGGCCCCTTCGACACAGCCCCGGTGCCACACGGCTGAGCGGCCGTGCGCGGGGGTGGGGCGAGGGCTCCCGGTGCTGGGGGCTCCGGTGCCCGGGCGCACTCGGGCCCCGGCCCAGGCTCAGCCGAGGAGGCCGCCCAAGGCGGCCTCGTCGGCGGCCGGGTCGCTGTAGCTCGACGTGTTGTCCTCCGGCGGGCCGCCCTCGGCGCCGCCCGCGGACATCCCTCCCCCGGCGCCGCCCAGCGACGACGGGCCCGCCGTCGGGGCGAGGGGGTGGCGCGGGGAGCGGGGGGTGGTGCTCAGGCCCGGGCGCGACCGCGATCCGTCGCTGGGGCGGCCGGACGTGCCGGACGCCGGGCCCGCCGCACTCGGCACCCCGGAGGAGGACGTCGACGCCGACGCGGACGGCTTGGGGCGGTGCGGCAGCCGCTCACGCGGCGACGGCGCACCGGCCGATCCGCCGCCCGTACCCATCGGCCCGCGCTGCCCGCCGCGCGGGCTCTCCACGGACTTGCTGGGCAGCGGCGAGCCGGGCAGGTTGTTCGTCGGCATATCGCTCGGCTCCGGCGCCTTCACGACCTCCGAGGACCGTACGGCGGTGCCCAGCATCGAGCCCACCAGCAGCGTCAGCCCGGCGACCACCATCGCCATCACACCGCCGCGGCGCAGCACCCGGCGCCGGAGCTCCCACAGCTCGGCCCGGGGGCCGAGCCGCCGCCATGCCTCGCCGGCGAGCCGGGCGTCCGCCGAATAGACCGGCGCGCCCGCGATGACCAGCGGGCTCCAGGCGGCGAGGTAGATGATGTCGGGCGCGTCGTAGACCGGCACCGTACGCCAGCTCACGGTGAGGATCAGCGCGGCGGACAGCAGCGCGCCGAACGAGGCGGCCAGCCGCTGCCACAGCCCGAGCACGGTGAGCACCCCGACCACGATCTGCAGGAACGCCACGGTCAGCCCGGCGCCCACCGGATGCTCCAGCGCCAGATCGCGCAGCGGCTCCGCGAACGGCCAGGGGTGCAGCGCGCGCAGCCAGGTGACCATCGAACCGCGCTCGCCGCCGTCGAAGTAGACGGGGTCGGAGAGCTTGCCCATCCCCGCGTAGACGGAGATGAAGCCGAGGAAGATGCGCAGTGGGAGCAGGACGACGCCGAGGTTCATCCGGCGCCCGGGGTAGTAGGCGTGGCGTACGGACTCGGAGTGGCGGCGCGGGCTCGGCACCGTGGCGCTCCGCGGCCCGGGCCCGTCGCCGTCGATGGCGTCCGGCCGTCCGGAGGGCGCGCCGCGCCGCTCCGCCCCGGCCGCCCGCGCCACCGCGCTCGCCCCGCCCGCCTCGGCCGGGCCGTCCGCGCCCGGACGGCGCCGCCCGCCGGACGACCGGGGCGCGTTCTCCGTACGGGGGCTGCGCGGGCCGATGACCGTGGGGGTGTCGTCGTCGAAGGCGATCCGCGGCAGCACCTGCGTGGCGCCCACGTCCTCGGCGCCCTCCCCGGACCGGGAACGGCCCAGAGCATCGGACAGATGGTCCGAGAGGCCGTCGGACAGACTGTCGGTCAATCCCTCGGCGGAGTACCGCACGGCCTGCAGCAGCCGGGTCGCCGCGGTGTCCCCGCCGGGGCGGGTGCGGCCGCTCCACACCACGGGCGGCCGACGCCGGCCCGGGGCAGGGACGCGGGTGAGCCGGGCCGTGTTCGCCAGCGCGCTGCTGACGACCGGGGCGCTGAGCTGCACCCGGAAGCTCGGGGCATTGACGGCGACCTGCGCGGGATCGCATGGCACCTTGGCCATGGTCAGCTGTGGCTCGTCGTCGAATCCCCCCGCGCTTCCCGCCATGGGCGAAGGCATGCGGGCTTTTCTGGTCTCCACGCCCAACTAACCGAGCGACGGACGGGAAAGACACTGCCGGGGACGTCCCGATCTGTCCGAGGCCCGTCAAGATCATCGGCCGCAGACCCTGCCCGGGCCAGGGCACCCACGCCCCGACCCACGACCGAACCGTGCGCGCCTTACTGCTGCGGCGGGCCTGTTCCCCGGCCGGACGAGCCTGCTCCACGGCTGGAGCAAGCCGACGGCACCCCTGCCAGGGCCCGGCCGCATCAAGCAGACCGCACCCCTTGCCGGGGGCCCGCCCCAAGGGCCAGGCGCCAAGGCCCCGCGCCAACCGCCCGCCGCCTACGCCCGGCGCCGAGCCGCTTCGTAGAGGACGACGCCCGCCGCCACGCCCGCGTTGAGCGACTCCGCGCCGCCCGGCATCGGAATCCGCACCCGCAGATCGCAGGTCTCGCCCACCAGCCGCGAGAGCCCCTTCCCCTCGCTGCCGACGACGATCACGAGCGGGCCGTCCAGCGCCTCGACGTCCTGCAGTTCGACCTCGCCGTCCGCGGCCAGCCCGACCACCGTCAGACCCGCCTTCTGGTAAGCCTCCAGCGTCCGGGTGAGGTTGGTCGCGCGGGCGACCGGGGTGCGGGCGGCGGTGCCCGCGGAGGTCTTCCAGGCGCCTGCGGTCATCCCGGCCGCGCGCCGCTCCGGTACGACCACGCCATGGCCGCCGAAGGCGGACACCGAGCGGACCACCGCGCCCAGGTTGCGCGGGTCCGTGACGCCGTCGAGGGCGACGATCAGCGGGTCCTCGCCCTCGTCGAAGGCGGCGGCGCTCAGGTCCTCGGGGTGGGCGTACTCGTACGGCGGGACCTGGAGCACCACACCCTGGTGGTTCAGGCCGTTCGTCATCCGGTCGAGCTCGGGCTTGGGCGCTTCCATGAGGTGGATGCCGCCACGGTCGGCGGCCAGCTTCAGCGCCTCGCGCACCCGGTCGTCGCTGTCGATGAACTGCTGCACATAGAGGGTGTTCGCCGGAACGCCCTCGCGCAGCGCCTCGAAAACCGAGTTACGGCCCACCACCAGCTCGCTCGACCCCTTGCCGCCGCGGCGCGCGACGGGGCGCTTGGCCGCCTGGCGGGTGCGGGCGTTGGTGATCCGCTGCTTGGCGTGTCCCTTACGCATCTCGGCGGGCGGGGTCGGCCCCTTGCCCTCGAGGGAGCGACGCCGCTTGCCTCCGCTGCCGACCGTCGCACCCTTCTTGTTGCTGGTACGGCGGTTCCTGCGCTGGCTGTTGCCGGCCATGAATGGTCACCTGTCTCTTCACTGCTCAGCGCTGCTCAGCAAGCGGCTCGGACGCCGAACGTCACCCGTCTGTGAGGTCAAGGCGTCTGTGCGGTCATTTGTACGGTCCCAAGTGTGCCGCCCGGGACGCCGGGCGGCACAACACAGGAGGTCAGGGCCTCACAGGGGGCCAGAGCCTCAGCGCTGGCCCATCTCCCAGCGCGGTCCGGACGGGGTGTCCTCGATCACCAGACCCGACTGCTGGAGCTGATCGCGGATCGCGTCGGCCGTCGCGTAGTCCTTACGGGTCCGCGCGGCCTGCCGCTGCTCCAGGACCAGCCGGACGAGCGAGTCGACCACGCCGTGCAGATCCTCACCGCGGTCCGAACCGCCCGCCCAGTGCTCATCGAGCGGATCGAGGCCCAGCACGCCCAGCATGGCCCGCACCTCGGCGAGCCGGGCGACCGCCGCCTCCTTGTCGTCGGCGGTCAGGGCGGAGTTCCCCTGGCGGACGGTGGTGTGGACGACCGCGAGCGCCTGCGGCACCCCGAGGTCGTCGTCCATCGCCTCCGCGAAGGCCGGCGGCACCTCGGCCGCGGGCTCGACGGTCCCGGCCTTTTCCATCACGCGTTGGACGAAGCCCTCGATCCGCGCGAACGCCGACTCCGCCTCGCGCAGGGCCTCCTCGCTGTACTCGATCATCGACCGGTAGTGCGGGGTGCCCAGGTAGTAGCGGAGCACGATCGGACGCCAGCGCTTGACCATTTCGGAGACCAGCACCGAGTTGCCGAGCGACTTGCTCATCTTCTCGCCGCTCATGGTCACCCAGGCGTTGTGCGCCCAGTAGGCGGCGAAGTCGTCGCCGAACGCCTTGGCCTGCGCGATCTCGTTCTCGTGGTGCGGGAAGATCAGGTCGACGCCGCCACCGTGGATGTCGAAGGCGCGCCCGAGGTACTTGTGCGCCATCGCCGAGCACTCCAGGTGCCAGCCGGGACGGCCGCGCCCCCACGGGGTCTCCCAACTGGGCTCCCCCGGCTTCGCCGCCTTCCACATGGCGAAATCACGCGGGTCGCGCTTGCCGATCTCGCCCTCGCCGGAGGGCTGGCGCAGTCCGTCCAGATCCTGGTTGGAGAGCTTCAGATACTCGGGGAACGAGCGCACATCGAAGTAGACATTGCCCTCGGCGGCATAGGCATGACCCCGGTCGATCAGCTCCCGCATCATCTCGATCATCTCGGGGACATGACCGGTCGCCCGCGGCTCATAGGTCACGGGCAGGCAGCCGAGGATGTCGTACGCCTGATTGAAGGCGCGCTCGTTCTCGTAGCCGATCGCCCACCACGGCCGCTTCTGCTCCGCCGACTTCGCGATGATCTTGTCGTCGATGTCGGTGACATTGCGGATGAACGTCACGTCATAGCCGCGGTGGGCGAACCAGCGGCGCATGATGTCGAAGTTCAGCCCCGACCTGATGTGCCCGATGTGCGGGGCCGCCTGCACGGTCGCGCCGCACAGGTAGATCGAGACACAGCCCGGCCTGAGCGGGGTGAAGTCACGGATCTGCCGGGCGCTGGTGTCGTACAGGCGAATGGTCACGCATCAAGGGTAGTGGGAAGTGAACTGTGCCCCGTGCGCCTTCCCCGGCGGGGACACAGAAGCGTGACACTCGGGACGAAACCGGGGCGTGGGACGCGCAGGGCAGCGACCGAACGTCCCCGCCCTGCTACCGCCGGACCACCAGCGCCGTGGCGATCGCCGCGAGGCCCTCGGCGCGGCCGGTCAGACCCAGGCCGTCCGTGGTCGTACCGGACACCGAGACGGGGGCGCCCACCGCCGCCGTCAGCGCCTTCGTCGCCTCTTCGCGCCGCTTGCCGATCTTGGGGCGCACGCCGATCACCTGGATCGCCACATTGCCGATCTCGAAGCCCGCGTCCCGCACGATCCGGGCCGCCTCGGCGAGCAGCGTCGTCCCGGCGGCGCCGGACCACTCGGGGCGGTCGGTGCCGAAGTGGGCCCCGAGATCGCCGAGCCCGGCGGCGGAGAACAGCGCGTCACAGGCGGCGTGCGCGGCCACATCGCCGTCGGAGTGGCCGGCCAGTCCGTACTCTCCGTACTCATCGCCGTCCCACAGCAGCCCCGCGCACCACAGCTCACGGCCCTTCTCGAAGGCGTGCACATCCGTGCCGATGCCCACCAGGGGGAGCGCCACCGCGTCAGAAGCCATCGTTCGCCCTCCTGCGGGCCAGAACCGCCTCGGCCAGCACCAGATCCAGCGGCCGGGTCACCTTGAACGCCTCCTCATGGCCGGGGACGACCACGACCTCGACGCCGAACCGCTCCACCATGCCCGCGTCGTCCGTCGCGCCCTCGCCCTCCAGGGCGATCTTCTCGTGGGCGGCCACGAGCGTGGCGCGGTCGAAGCCCTGCGGGGTCTGGACGGCACGCAGCAGGGCGCGCTCGGGGGTGCCGACGACCGGCTCGGGCTCACCGGCCCGCTCCCCGGTGCGCGGCTCGACCTGCTTGACGGTGTCGGCCAGCGGCAGCGCCGGGACGACGGCGGGCGATCCGTCCCGTACGGCGGCGGCGACCGCGTCCACCGTGTCCACGGGCACCAGCGGCCGCGCCGCGTCGTGCACCAGCACGGTGGTGACGGTCTCGGGGACGGCGGCCAGCCCCTTGCGCACCGACTCCTGGCGGGTCTCGCCGCCGGGCACGACCACCACCTCGGTGGTGTCGGTGAGGCTGCCGCTCAGCGGATACGCGTCCAGCAGCCGCCGTACCTCGTCGGCGCCGTCCGGCGGGGCGACCACGACGACGAGGGAGACGGAGCGGGATCCGGCCATCGCCCGTACGGCGTGGACGAGCATGGGCGTGCCGCTCAGCGGGCGCAGCGCCTTGGGGGCGCCCGGGCCCAGCCGCACTCCGCGGCCCGCGGCGGGGATCACGGCGGCGGTGCGGGCGGGTCGGCCGGACGCGCCGGAGCCGCCGTGATCCGGGGTTGCGGACATTGAGTTGGCGTTCAGGTTTGCTTCCTCAGCCGAAATGGGTATGGCCACAGCGTGCCGGGCGCGATGGCCCGACCGGCCCCTTCCGTGACGACCGGTCGAGTTAGCTGCCCGGGCCCGGCACACCTTCCACCGCGCACCGTGGCGCGGCTGAGCGCACCGGCACAGAGGTGCGACGACCGGGGGCTCGCAAGAGATCACCGCGTGGAGATCACCTCGCAAGAGGTCAAGCGCGCGGAGATCACAGCGTCCGGTGCGTTGGCATGCCGGAGCGCCCGGCGACAGACGACTTAGCGGGAATCAGAGGTCTGAGTCACTCGGGCACCACGGCATTGATATTCAGGACGCGAGAACCTCGTCGAGCAGAGCCTCGGCCTTGTCCTCATTGGTGCTCTCGGCGAGCGCGAGCTCGCTCACCAGGATCTGGCGGGCCTTCGCGAGCATGCGCTTCTCACCGGCGGAGAGTCCGCGCTCACGCTCTCGGCGCCACAGATCACGCACGACCTCGGCCACCTTGATCACATCGCCGGAGGCGAGCTTCTCGAGATTTGCCTTGTAACGACGGGACCAGTTCGTCGGTTCTTCCGCATACGGTGCACGCAGCACCTCGAAGACCCGATCCAGCCCGTCCTGGCCGACCACATCACGCACACCGACGAACTCCGCATTGTCCGCCGGCACACGAACCGTCAGGTCACCCTGAGCGACCTTCAGCACCAAGTAGGTCTTGTCCACGCCTTTGATCTGGCGAGTTTCGATGGCCTCGATCAGCGCGGCCCCGTGATGGGGATAGACCACGGTGTCGCCAACCTTGAACGTCATGTGACAGGTACCCCTTCCGTGGCTATCCAGGGTAACACGGGAACGCCTTCTTCTGAATGGCGTTTTCGCAGGTCAGGGCATATCTCGGGGCTTGACAAGTGCGACCGCAACGTGCTGCACGAGGCGTGCGGAACCGGGTATTCGCAGGTGGGAGCCGCTGTCCGGGTACGCGGAAACCCGCCCGTTACGCACCCGAAGAAGCCCGGACGAGTGGCCGTACGTCCCGTTTTGCCGGAGTCCAGTCGATGGACTTCCGCTACTCCGTTCGGATCAGGAGCGAGCGATCCGGCCCCGATTCGCGAATTGATCACACAGAGCGCATCAAGTCTGTGATCAATTCTCGGACATGCATGGATTCCTTACCGATAATCTCCGGCGCGAACGGCCGAGCCGATATTCGGGACTTCAGGACGGCGCCGTACGGACCTCGTACAGACCTCGTAACGCACGCCGGAACCGGCAGCGCACGGGTGCGCAGCCCGGGGCCGAGCGCCTTGGGGCGGGTCGGGTGCGGGCCGAAGAGGGCGGATCGGTAATCTAAGCGCGCTGATCCAATCTTTACCTCGTCCACCTCGTCCACCTCGTCCTAGGAGATGCCGCCGCCGTGAGCAGCAGCCTTCGACGCGGCGCCCTCGCCGCAGCCGCCATCGTGGTCTCGGTCGCCCCGCTCTCCGCCTGCGGAGCCGGGAATGACGCACAGACGCTGGAGGTCAAGCCCGACAACGCCGCGACCGCTGTCGGCGATATCAAGATCCAGAACGCCACGGTGGTGACCCAGCCTGACCGCACGGCGAAGGGCCCGGCCGTCGTCACCGGCCGGCTCTTCAACAACGGCAAGCGGGACCAGACCGTCAAGGCCATCACCCTCCCCGGCACCAGTGCGCGGGTGAAGCTCAGCCCGGCCAAGGGCAAGACCGGCCCGGTCGTCGTCCCGGCCGGCGGCTCGGTGGCCTTCGGCGGCAAGGGCAATGCCTCCGCCGTCATCAGCGACGGGCGCGAGGCCGCCCAGGACGGCAACGCGGAGCGGGTCGTCTTCGACCTCAGCTCGACCGGCAATATCCCGATCACCGCGTTCGTGGTCCCGGCGAGGAGCTACTTCAAGGGCTGGGGCCCGTCCGAGCTGCCGACCGCGAAGCCGTCGGGCTCGGCGACGCCCAGCGGCAAGCCGAGCGGTACGCCCAGTGGCAAGCCCAGCGGCACCGGCACCCCGTCCGGCTCGGCGAGCGGCCAGCCGGGCTCCGACCAGAGCAGCGGCGCCCCGAACGGCATCGCGACGGGCGAGCCGAACCCGAACGGCGGCGGTCACTGAGACCGGCCACCGGGGCCGGTCACTGAGACCGGCCCCGGTACATGCGCGAGGGCGGCCCTGGAGCTTTCCAGGGCCGCCCTCGCGCATGGGTCCGGCTCTACGGCATTCCCGCGTGCGCCCCTCGCACCGCTCGGCCCTGGCGGGCCTCACGGGCTTCGGGACGCTGTGCCGGACTCCGTCCGGCGGCCCCGGAGGCCCAGGGCCGGTTTACGGCTCGAACTTGTAGCCCAGACCCCGCACCGTCACCAGGTACCGAGGCGCACCCGGGTCGGGCTCGATCTTGGCCCGGAGTCGCTTGACGTGGACGTCGAGCGTCTTGGTGTCGCCCACATAGTCCGCGCCCCAGACGCGGTCGATGAGCTGCATCCGGGTCAGCACCCGGCCCGCGTTGCGCAGCAACATCTCCAGCAGGTCGAACTCCTTCAGCGGGAGGTCCACCTTGCCGCCGCCGACCGTGACCACATGCCGGTCCACGTCCATCCGGACCGGACCGGCCTCCAGGGCGGCGGGGGTGATCTCCTCCGGCTCACCGCGGCGGCGCAGCACGGCTCTGATCCGGGCGACCAGCTCACGTGAGGAGAAGGGCTTGGTCACATAGTCGTCGGCGCCTATCTCCAGCCCGACCACCTTGTCGATCTCGCTGTCCTTGGCGGTCACCATGATCACCGGGACATTGGACCGTCCGCGAAGCTGGCGGCAGACCTCCGTACCGGGCAGGCCCGGCAGCATCAGGTCGAGCAGCACCAGGTCGGCGCCGTTGCGCTCGAACTCGTCGAGGCCCTCGGGCCCCGTCGTCGCGATCGCGACCTCGAATCCCTCCTTGCGAAGCATGTACGACAGCGCGTCGCTGAACGATTCCTCGTCCTCGACGACCAGAACTCGGGTCACGGAAGGACCTCCGGGGCAGAGAGTGGTTCATTGGTGAAGGTCTCGTACGGCCGGCCATGGTCCTCGCCATCGAGGTCTGCTCCGGTGTCGTACGACTCGCTCGACTCGCTCGGCTGGCTCCTCGAGCGGTCCCGGTCCCGTGCCGCTCCGGCTTCCGGGAGTCTCAGGGTGAAGGTGGAGCCCTGTCCTTCGGCGCTCCACACGGTGACCTCCCCGCCGTGCGAGGCGGCCACATGTTTGACGATGGCGAGACCGAGCCCGGTCCCGCCGGTCTGCCGCGAGCGGGCCGGATCGACCCGGTAGAAGCGCTCGAAGATCCGCTCGCGGTCCTTCTCGGAGATGCCTATGCCCTGGTCGGTCACGGCGACCTCGATCAGGTCCCCGCCGGTGGCGGGGATGCGGCGGGCGGCGATGCCGACGCGGGTACGCGCCGGGCTGTAGTTGACCGCGTTCTCGACGAGATTGCCGAGCGCGGCGGCGAGCTGGCCGCGGTTGCCCCATACGTGCAGGTCGGCGGTGCCGCCCGTGGCCATCGTGATCTGCTTGGTGCCCGCCTGGTGGCGGCACCGGTCGATGGCCTCGGCGACGAGCTCGTCCACCCGGACCGGCTCGGCGTCCTCCAGCGGGTCGTCGTTCTGCACCCGGGAGAGGTCGATGAGCTCCTGGACGAGACTGGTCAGCCGGGTCGCCTCGACCTGCATCCGCCCGGCGAAGCGGTTGACCGCCTCCGGTTCGTCGGACGCGTCCATCACGGCCTCGGACAGCAGGGACAGGGCGCCGACCGGGGTCTTGAGCTCATGGCTGACGTTGGCGACGAAGTCGCGTCTGACGGCCTCGATCCGGCGGGCCTCGGTGAGGTCCTCCACGAGCAGCAGGACCAGCCGGGAGCCCAGCGGGGCCACTCTGGCGGACACCGCGAGCGCGTCCCCGCCCCGGCCGGTGCCGCGGCGCGGCAGATCGAGCTCGATCTGGCGGATCTCGCCGTCCCGCCGGGTGTCGCGGGCCATCGCCAGCATCGGCTCCACGGCCAGCTTGCCGCCGCGCACCAGGCCCAGCGCGTACGCGGCCGAGCTTGCCTTGACGACGGCGTCCGCTTCGTCGAGGACGACGGCCGAGGAACGCAGCACTGACAGGACGGTGTCGACGCCGGGCGGCAGCACGGCGTCGGTATGCAGTGAGGAGCGCGTAGGCTTCGCCTGTTCACGCTCGCTCCAGCGGAACGCCAGCATGGCGATGACGCCGGTGCACAACCCGGCGAGCGCCGCCACTGCGGCGATCGCCGCGTTCACGTTCATGCGTCCAAGGTTATGCGGGCGGCGAGACCACTCCACAGCCCCGTGACGATCCCCTTGGTCAGACGTTGCCGAGAGTTCACCGGGGCGTCGGTATCGGTTCACTCCGGACGTTTCGCCGGACGAGTGCCACACGGGGCGGCCGGGGCCACGTTGCCGAGAGTTCACCTGGGAGTTAGGTGTGATTAACGCCCGATGCCGGAAGCGGACGCGTTCCGGCCGGAGCGTGGAAGTGTGGGGCCTTCGAGGGCAATAGCCACGGAGATCTGCCAGAAACCTGTCAGAGATCGTCACCGAGAGTCAGTGAAAGAGGTCAGTGATGCGGGACGCGTACCACGAGGAGCTTGATTCGATCGGGGACGGCCTGGTCGACATGGCCCGGC
Source organism: Streptomyces violaceusniger Tu 4113 (assembly GCF_000147815.2). Taxonomy (NCBI): domain Bacteria; kingdom Bacillati; phylum Actinomycetota; class Actinomycetes; order Kitasatosporales; family Streptomycetaceae; genus Streptomyces; species Streptomyces violaceusniger. The sequence goes on from NC_015957.1 coordinate 10,216,999, forward strand.
TCGTCGGTTCGGCCATCGGCCGTGCCACCACTGCCATTCTCGACGCGGACCTCAAGCTCGCCGAGAGCGTCATCGCCGCCGATGAGAAGGTCGATAATCTGCAGCGGGATCTGGAGGGACGGGCGATAACCCTGCTGGCCCGGCAGCAGCCGGTCGCCACCGATCTGCGGATCGTGGTGACCAGCCTGCGGATGAGCGCCGATCTGGAGCGCTCCGGCGACCTCGCGCAGCATGTCGCCAAGCTGGCCCGGCTCCGTTTCCCGGAGTCGGCCGTGCCGCACGATCTGCACGCCACGATCCTCGAGATGGGCCAGCTCGCGCAGCGGCTGATGGCGAAGGCCGCCGAGGTCATCATCAGCAAGGACGTCGACCTCGCGCTTCAGCTCGAGCAGGACGACGACGCGATGGACCTGCTGCACCGCGCCCTCTTCCAGCACCTGATGGACGACCGCTGGAAGCACGGCATAGAGACCGCCGTGGACGTCACGCTGCTGGGCCGTTACTACGAGCGGTTCGCCGACCACGCGGTCTCCGTCGCCAAGCGCGTGGTCTACCTGGTCACCGGTGAGCACGCCGACGAGATGTCCCCGCAGGGAGACGTCGAAGGGGCGTGAGCGTCCGCGACGGCGTGCATCGAAGCGCCGTCGACGCGCCCCTGCGCGCGGCCGCCGGGTCGTCGGCACCATGAGGGGCAGGTGACGTGACCCCTCCCGAGGAGGCGACGCATGGCGGACCTCTCCAAGCCCGAACCCCCTCCGACCCAACCCGTCGGCCACCCTGTCGGCGCATGTGGCTGCGGATCGGGCTGCGGCTGCGGCTGCCAGTCCGGCGGCCCGTGCCAGTGCGGCGGCTGCTGCGGCTGACGGGTACGACCGTACGACCGGCAGGATCGGCGCGACCGCACGACCGCACGACCGGCATGACGGAGGGCCTGGGACCGGGTGACCGGTTCCAGGCCCTCTGCCGTCGGCCTCACCGGCCAGGCCCTCTGCCGTTCGGCCTCGTCGGCATGTGCCGCCCGAGGTGCGGTCGGCGCCGGATGCGGCGAGCCTGGTGCTATGGAGGACAAGACCCCGGCCCCGGCTCGCGTGGTGGTGGACGAACCGCTGGACGGCCGCCGTCGTGTGCTGATCGACGGCCAGGACGTCGGCGTGGTGGTGAGCGCGGACGAACTCCGGCGGCTCCTGCAGCGCGCGGGTGTGCTGGAAGAGAACGCGACCCTCGACAACCCCGAGCTGATCGAATGGAACGGCGGCGGCCCCGGCGACTGGCCCGCCGCGCCCAGATGACCTGACCCGCTCCCACGTCCGGCGCCGGTCCCTCCCCTCGTGGGGACCGGTGCCGAACCGTGGGGCGGTGGCGATCCGCGCCGTGCCGGTGCGGATCAGGTGCGAAGGCCGGACCCGTGGGCGATGCGACAGCCGTCCGGACGGGACCGGCTCCACGGATCTCTCGAACTCATACGACGAGCCCCGCGGCCGCCGTCTCGTGGCTCCGGCGCAACACGTGACGTCGCCGAAAGCTGACCGAGAACATGCGGTGTCATGGGTTGTCTCTCCGTGCGCTGAGCTGATGGCCTGTCCGGGCGGCTCGTGGTGGGGTGCGCTACTGCGTCATGATCCTGCCAGTTGTGCCTCCCGCCGAGGAGGTTCCGGCATCGCGATATCGGCTTCACCGCTGGTCAGCCGTATAAAGTGAGTTTTCCGGTCCGGATGTTCAGAGCGCGGGGGAAGTAAGGAGTGGAGACCTTGAGTTCCGACTCGGGGGCACGCACAGCCTTCGCGGAACGCCTCGCGCTGCTGTACCGGGAGGCCGGCAACCCTCCCCTCAAGAGCGTGTCAGAGGCGGTCGTCCGACTCCGGCGGGCCGACGAGCGAGGGCGTCCCGTACGGGTCTCCGCCCAGCGGATCAGCGACTGGCGACGGGCCAAGAACGTACCCGCCCAGTTCATCGCCCTCGCGGCCGTCCTGCTCGTCCTGATACCCGACGCCCGCCGCGCGCGGCCCGTGCCGGTGTCCAAGGGCCTGTACGACATGGCCCACTGGCAGCGGCTGTGGGAGCGGGCGGTGGCCGACCCGGTCGGCGAGCGCCCCGACCCGTCCGCGGAAGAAGAGGAACGGCCCCCGGCCGAAACCCCGGCCGTCTCCGGCGGCGTATGCCCGTACCGGGGGCTGGCCTCGTACCGTCAGCAGGACGCCCGGTGGTTTTTCGGCCGGGAGCGGAGCACGGACGCCCTCGTCACTCAGCTCTGCGCGGCGGAGGAGACGGGCGGCCTGGTCGTGCTCGTGGGCGCCTCCGGGGCGGGGAAGTCCTCCCTGTTGAACGCCGGGCTGGTGCCCGCGCTGCGCGAGCGGCGGGTGCTGCAGCTCGTGCCGGGCGCCGATCCGCTCGCCGAGCTGGCCGGCCGGATCCCCGAACTCGCGGACATCGTCCCCGCGTCGGCGGAGCCGGAGGCGCGGGAGCGCGGCGCTGAGGCGCGGGAGCCCGGCACTCAGGCGCGGGAGCCCGGCACTCCCGGGTTCGCGCGCGCGGTGCGCGAGGCCGTCATGGCATGGGCGGAGCGCGAGACGTCCGCCGCCGCCCGCCCGGTGGTGATCGTGGATCAGTTCGAGGAGGCCTTCACCCTCGGCTCCGACGAGGCGGACCGGCGCGCGTTCATCCAGCTCCTGCACGCCGTCTGCACGCCCGACGGCCCGGGCGAACCGCCCCCGGTGCTCGTCGTCCTCGGCATCCGCGCCGACTTCTACGAGCTGTGCCTGGCCTATCCCGAACTGGCCGACGCGCTGCAGCACCGGCATATGGTGCTCGGGCCGCTGACCACCGCGGAGTTGCGCGAAGCGGTCACCGGCCCGGCCAAGGCCGTGGGGCTGGAACTCGAACCGGGGCTCGCGGAGCTGATCGTCCGTGAAGTGAGCGCCGACAGCCCCCGCGGCACGCATGACGCGGGCGTACTGCCGCTCCTCTCCCACGCCCTGCTCGCCACCTGGCAGCGGCGCAAGGCGGGACGGCTCACGCTGGCCGGCTACCGCGCGGCGGGCGGCATCCAGGGCGCGGTGGCGGCCACCGCCGAACGCGCCTGGTCCGACCTCGACACCGAGGCACGCACGGCCGCGCGACTGCTTCTTCTGCGGCTGGTCCGGCTGGGCGAGGACACCCAGGCCACCCGCAGGCGGGGGACGCGGCACCAGCTCGCGAAGGAGTCGACAGACCCGGGCAAGACGGAGGAATCGCTCGAAGCGCTCGTCCGCGCCCGCCTGGTGACACTCGACGCGGAAACCGTGGAGATCACCCACGAGGCGCTGCTCCACGCCTGGCCACGGCTGCGCGACTGGATCGACGAGGACCGGAACGACCATCTGGTACGCCAGCGGCTGGAGGAGGACGGCCGGGCCTGGGAGGGCTCGAACCGCGACGCGTCCCTGCTCTACCGCGGCTCCCGCCTGGAGCAGGCCCACACCTGGGCAAAGACCGCCGGTGGCACCTATCTGACCCGCGGCGCGGCGGAGTTCCTGGCCGCGTCCGTCCGGCTGCGCAGGCGCACGGTGTGGCTCAGCCGTGGTGCGGTGTCGGCTCTGGTCGTCCTCGCGGTGCTGGCCGCCGGTACGGCAGTGGTCGCCTGGCAGCAGCGGGACGACGCGGTGTTCGAGCAGGTGGTCACCGAAGCCGATCGCTTCCAGTACACGGATCCGTCGCTGTCCGCCCAACTCGCCCTGGCGGCACACCGGTTGCGGCCGGACGACGAGGCGACGAAGAACCGGTTGCTCTCGGTCGTGAACGCGCCGCTGGCCACCCCGCTCCATGGCCACACCGGCGCCGTCTACCTCACCACGTTCAGCCCGAACGGGCGGCTGCTGGCCACCGCCAGCTACGACCGGACCGTACGGCTGTGGGACGTGAGCGACCGGACCCGCCCCAAACCGCTCGGCAAACCCCTCACCGGCCATACGAGCTGGGTGAGCAGCGCGGTCTTCAGCCCGGACGGCCGCACCCTCGCCAGCGCCGGCGACGACGGCACGGTCCGGCTGTGGGACGTGCGGAACCCCGGCCATCCGCGCCCGATCGGCGCGCCCCTGTCCCACCACGACGGCACGATCTATCTGCTCGCCTTCAGCCCGGACGGGCGCACGCTGGCCACGGCCACGGAGGATCGCGTCGTTCGCCTCTGGGACATGAGCCGCCCGGGCCGGCCGAGGCCGCTCGGCGCGCTGACCGGACACACCGCCGCCGTACGCTCCGTGGCGTTCAGCCCCGACGGCCGGACCCTGGCGGCCGGTGGCGACAACGGCACGATCAGGCTGTGGAACATGGCCGATCCGCGCCATCCGAGGCGGATCGAGACGGTGCTGACCGGCCATAAGGACCTGGTGCACTCCGTGGCCTTCAGCCCCGACGGCCGGACTCTGGCCAGCGGCAGCGCGGACAACACCGTCCGGCTGTGGAACGTCGGCGATCCGCGTCGCGCGGAGCCGCTGGGCTCACCGCTCACCGGCCACACCGGCCCCATCTGGTCCGTATCCTTCAGCCCGGACGGATCCATGCTCGCCGCCGCCAGCCAGGACAGCACCGCGAGCCTGTGGAACGTCAGCGACCCGGAGTACCCGTCGCAGGTCGGCGAGCCGCTCGCGGGCAGCAGCGGCGAGATGTACGCCCTGGGCTTCAGCCCCGACGGCCGCACCCTCGCCACCGGGACCGGCGACAACACGGTCCGCCTGTGGTCGCTGCCGACGTCGGACATGGTCGGCCGCAGCGGAGCGTTCCGCCCGGACGGGCGGGTGCTCGCCACGGCCGGGCGCGACGAGAAGGTCCGGCTGTGGAACGTGGAGAAGCCCAGCCGGCCGGTGCCACTGGGCAAGCCGTTCAGCCCCGGGGAGGGCGCGATCCGTGAACTGACCTTCTCCCCCGACGGCCACACCCTCGCGATGATGACCGGCGACCGCGAGGTGCGGCTGTGGAACGTCACCGACCCGGCCCACCCCGTCGCCTACAAGCCGCCCGTCCCCCTGCGGACCCGGTTCGCGGGCGCGCTGGGCTTCAGCCCGGACGGGCGCGTCATGGCGACCGCGTACAACGACGACACCATCCAGTTGTGGAATGTCAGCGACCTGTCCCACGTCCGTCGGCTCGGCGCGCCGCTCACCGGCCACAAGGGCTACGTCAACACCCTCGTCTTCAGCCCGAACGGCCATACGCTGGCCAGCGGCAGCGCGGACAACACCATCCGGCTGTGGAACGTGACCGACCCGCGTCACACCGTCCAAGCGGGCCCGCGCGTCACGGGACACCTCGGCCCCGTCAACGCGCTCGCCTACAGCCCGGACGGCCGCACACTGGCCAGCGGCAGCGACGACAACACCGTCCGGCTCTGGAACGTCACCGATCCCAGCAAGGCGACCCGGCTGCGCTCCCCGCTCACCGGCCACACCGACGCGATCGTGTCGCTGTCGTTCAGCCGGGACGGCAGCACCCTGGCGAGCGGCGGCAACGACAACACGGCCCGCCTCTGGGACGTCACCGCCCCGTCCAAGGCCAAGTCCATCGGCCAGTCGCTGAGCCCCAACGCCAAGACCGGCAATTTCCTGTCGTTCAGCCGCGGGAACCGGATGCTCGGGGTGTCCAGCGGCGCCGACACGGTCCGGCTGTGGAGCCTGGACGTGGACGTGGCGGATCGCCGTATCTGCTCGATGACCCGGGGCGTGCTGACACCGGAGAAATGGCACGAGTACCTGCCGCGGCTGTCGTACGAGCCTCCCTGCGGTCGGTAACGACGTTGCGAGAACGTTGCGTGATCGCGGTCACAACTCCTCATCGGAGGGAGGAGTCGGCTCCCACACGCGAGGAGCCGCGTTACGCTTGGGTACAGCCCGACCGCTGGTGCATCCCCCGTCGCCAGCGGTCGGGCGCTTCCATGTCAGGGGGGAAGCAGGTCAGGGGGAGACGCCGCACGAGAACGCCCCTTCACCCCCTGGAGGCCCCGTGAGTCGCAGGAGCCGCAGGCTCGACCAGGCCGCCCTGGACCTCGGGCGCGAGTACGTCCGCCACGCCCCCTGGAGCGCCGGAAAGCGGGCCCTGGTCGAGAACCACCTCAACGCCGCACTACGGGACCGCCCCCTGCACCGCCTGGCCCGTACCCGCTTCGGCGCCACCTTCGCCGTCGACACGCAGGACCTCATCCAGCGCTACCTGTACCTCTTCGGCGTCTGGGAGCCGCATATGACGCGGTGGCTCCAGCGCCGCCTCAAGCCCGGGGACGTCTTCGTCGACGTCGGGGCCAACATCGGCTACTACAGCGTCCTGGCCTCACGCCTCGTCGGAGCACGCGGCAAGGTGGTGGCGATCGAAGCCTCGCCGACGTTCCACCGCATCCTCCTGCGGCACGCACGGCGCAACGGCTGCGCCAACATCCGCGCGATCAACGCGGCCGTCTCCGACCGCGACGAACTGCTGACGTTCATCCTCGCCAGCTCCCGCAACATGGGCGCGAACAGCGTCGTCCCCTACGACGGCCCGGCCGAGTCCACCTTCGATATCGCGGCCCAGCCCCTGCCACGCCTCCTCACCGAGGAGGAGATCACCCGGGCCAGGGTGATCAAGATCGACGTGGAGGGCGCGGAAGGCGGCGTCGTCCGCGGCCTCCTCCCCCTCCTGGACAAACTGCGCCCCGACGCGGAACTGACCGTCGAGGTCACCCCCCAGCGCATGGCCGACCTCGGCGACTCCGTGGACGAGCTGCTGACAGCCCTGAAGAGCCACGGCTTCCACGTCTACCGCCTGACCAACGACTACGCGGCGGGCACCTACCCGGACGCGATCCGGCGCGCGCCGGAGGTGCCGATGCGCTGGCGGGGCCCGGTCGCCGAGGAAAGCGACCTGGTCTTCTCCCGGGTGGACGCGGAGACCTTGCCCTGATCGGCTGCAGAGGACCGCTAGCAGAGATTGCTGTACCCCTTCGTGTCCCGAGACGGTGGATCACCTCGGGACACGCGGGTCAGCAGAGGCAGCGATCAACGATCGCTACGCTTCGTCAACGAGCCCTTACCTATGAGTTGTTGAGCCCCGACAGCAAGCTCGTCTTCTCGGTTCGCACCGCGTCGAGTCGCATACGTCACATTCACGAGTGATGCGTCAAGGGAACCGGCACTCCGTTCCCTACGATCCGTCAGCGACACTCCAGTAAGTAACGTTTCTGCACCTAGCCGCCCTCGGCACACATCCGCTCAGGTCGTCGAAGGTGGCACGGTGTGCCGCCAACAGGGGCCTCTAGTTGAAAGTTGACGAAGTCACAGATGGCGTAGCGCCCGGTAGGGTGCCGCTTATCAATCCGCCCCCCGGGGGCCAACATCCCTCGTGAATCTCCGCGGAGTCCACGACGGTCGTGGGCCCAGGAAGGGGCGGAACCCGATGGCGAAGAAGCACAACAAGCCAAAGGGGCACTGCCGCTGCAGCAGGCGGGACCAGTCGTATCGGATGGCCCGCTGGCTGGGTCCGGTCTACACGATCTACAAGATCGTGCGAGACCACTGGACCGCTTGACGCGAAGGCCCCGACCTAACGGTCGGGGCCACGCTGCAGCCGGTGTGCTGAGTCGAAGGCCTCACCTAGACCTTGGCCAGGCGACGGGTGGGGCCTTCGTCGTATCCGAGTGCTTGTTACCGCGACGTACGAAACGTGACTCCCATCACAAGCGAGCGCCGCGACGGACCCCATCTTGCCCTGTGCCCCTCGGACTATGCGACAGCCGATCGCGCATCAATTACAGAAGGTCACCGGAAAAACCGGAAAGAAACCAGCTCATTGGGGACGCGTCGACCGTCGACGTGACATAGCTCACATTACTTGGTCACTCAATGCACACCCGAACGGGTCCGAGCTTGGCCGCTTTGTGACAACTTCACCTTGTTGGTAGAGCCCAGTTGAGCCGCCCGGTCGATGAGCGGAGGGACTCTACCGGTCGCCGCCGACAAGGACACCAGCGATCGCGCCAGCGTCTGTCGCTGCGGTCGACCCACGGCGGCACCTGACGCGTCGCAGGGGACGACTCAGCGACGCTTCTTGGGCTTCTTCTTCTGCGGCTTGTTCCATTCACCTCGGTGCAACTGGCAGCGGGAGTAGCCGATCATCGCGGGATTCTGGCATGGTTTCCCGGTATTGGTGTTAGTCGATCCGCACTTAACCTGTTTGCCCATTTGGCCCCCTCGCCGGTCAGCGCCGTCTCAAGTCAATCGTCACCGGCTAAGGCCATGTGTAGTACTGACCGCAGACGCATGCGGCCGATTCCGAGTCCTTTGAGACCGGATCCCATCCTTCACCGTCGGAGGTCCGCCACCGCCAACGCAGCCATGGGCAACTCATGAGGTCGACGGTGCTACTGGTCGTCTCGGGGCAGGTGGACCTTGGCGTCGTCGTAGGTCGCGTCGCCCGTCGGCTCGGCCAGGGCGTAGACCAGGTGCAGCACACCGGTGCGGAAGGTCGCGGAGGAGATCAGCCTCAGCGGGATCGTGGTGTCGGCCTCGTCGAACAGCCGCATGCCCTTGCGGACGGCGATCGGGTGCACCAGCAGGTGCAACTCGTCCAGCAGGCGGTGCGCCAGGAGTTGCCGGACGACGGAGACCGAGCCGCTCAGGGCGATGTCCCCGCCCGGTTCGCGCTTCAGCGCGGTGACGGCGTCCGCCAGCTCGCCCTTGAGCCGCTCGGAGTTCCGCCAGGTGAACGTCAGGTCCTGGCGGGAGGCGACGATCTTGCGGGCGTCGCCGAGCTTCTTGGCGAAACCGGCGTCCTCGCCGCCCTCCGCCTCACGGACCGGCCACGCTCCGGCGAAGCTGTCGTAGGTCTTACGGCCCAGGAGGAGGGTGTCGGCCGTGGCGAAGGAGGCGTCGACGGCGGCGCCCATCTCGTCGTTGAAGTAGGGGAAGTGCCACTGATCGGGTGCTTCCACGACTCCGTCGAGCGAGATGAACAGGCTGGCGGTGGTCTTCCTCATGATGCCCCTCCGGGGGAAGCGGTCGGCGAGCTCTTCCCGGGTCGGTGAGCTCTTCCTCCTCTCAGACCGGGGGCGCCGCACAAACTCATCGGTGCCGACACCTGGCAGGCTTATCGGCGCGCGTCGTAGCGCCAGCCGTCCATGGCGGCCAGGACCCGGGCCCGCGCCTCGACCACCGCGAAGCGGGCCGCTCGCTCGGCCTCGTCGGTGTGGGCGGACTGGCTGGTGACCTGGCCGGGCCACTTGCGGTAGAGCAGGCCGGTCTCGGCGGTGAACCAGCCGCGGCTGACCGCGTTGAGGGCCAGGAGGAGGCCGGTGTCCTCGGATGCGGGGAGGGCCATCCAGCCGCCGAGGGCGAGGAGCAGCTCCCGGCGTACGAAGAGGGTGACGGGGTGGACCTGGGCGCGGTAGTCGTTCGCCCGCCAGAACTGGAGGAGGGCGCCGCGTGCGATGGGCCCCTGCGGCGGATCGCCCTCGAAGCCGACGGTGGAGCCGTCGGGCAGCAGGTCCAGGGCGCGGCAGGTGGCCCAGCCGAGATCGGGGTGGTCGGTGAGCGCGCGGAGGTCGCGGGCGAGGGCGCCGGGGGTGAGCATGTCGTCGGCGTCCAGCACCTTGACGTACTCGCCCTCGGCGCGGGCGAGCCCCATCGTGCGGGCCATCGCGGCCCGGCCGGCCCGGCCCTGGCCGAAGCTGACGCGGGCGTCATCGGGGACGTAGGGACGTACGGCATCGGTCTCGCCGTCTTCCTGGATGACCCACTGCCAGTCCCAGCCGTCCGGCAGCTCCTGCTCGCGCAACGACTTGTAGGCGTCCGGCAGATGCTCGGCGCCCGGGGCGTGAACCGCGGTGATGACGGTGATGGTGTTCATGGTCCTCATGGTGTTCATGGTGTTCGGCATGTGGTGTCCGGCATGGTCACCACCTCTTCAGGGGCGTGGTGAAGACCAGCTCCGTACGGTCTCCGCACAGCGTCACGTCGGAGACCTCCGCGACCCGGCCGCCGATATCCGTACAGATCTTGCGCAGGACGATCACCGACACACCCTTCTTCAGCCCGAGCGCCTCGGCCTCTTCCACCGTCGGTGGCCGGGCCGTGATCCGTTCTTCTATGCGATCCAGCTCGATGCCGATCGTGTAGAGCTGATTCTGGGTGCCGCCGGGCCAGGGCTCGTTGGCGGCGTCGAGCAGCTCCGGATTGGCGGCCACCACGTCGTGGACCAGGTACGAGTGCACCAGGGCGAACGGCGCGTCCTCCGCGCGGCAGTTGGTGCGGTAGATCCGCTCCAGCAGCCGCGTGCCCATCGCAACCCCGAAGACGGACGCCAGGTCCTCGTCGGCCTTCGCGTCGCGGTACTCGGCGTGAAAGGCGAGGTCGGTCACCTCCAGCCCGGTGTCGTGCTCGGTGGACCCGGTCCGCAGGCGCTCCGCCGTGGACCGGGGCGCCCGGTCCTTCTCCCACTGGTGCCGATCGTTGCTCCGCATGACCCGCCGGCGCGGAGTGCGCACGAAGGTCCCCACCCCGTGCCGCCTGTCGATCAGCCCCTCGGCCACCAGCTCCGACAGCGCCCGCTGCAGCGTCGGCACACTGGTCCGATACCGCGCCGCGAGCTTGTCCTCGGCCGGAAGCCGCTCCCCGGGGAGTAGCTGACCTGCGCGGATGCTCTGCCGCAGGGCATCGGCGAGCTGCTCGTACTTGGCCATGCGTAGCTCACCGTCCCGTCCCCGGTTGTGCGGCCGCTGCGGACGATTTCAGCGTAAGTCCTTAAGAGGTCTTATGGCCCGATGAGCCACCGACCCCGAATTGGCCCGCGACCCGGGCACGGCGCTCGGGGCTGTCGTTCACCGAAGCCGCATTCCCCGTTGCCCTCCCGGTCGGGGCCGGATGGGGCACGGTGACGGCTAGCGGCTCTCAGCACAGACGGCACTAGTCGTGGTCCGCTTCGGTAGGCAGCGCCAGCCGGGGACGCCCTTCGTCGGGCAACACAACAAGACGGACGGCCATGCGGCGCGAGTCGGGAGAAGGGTCCCCCGGTTCCGTCGCGTACTTGCGCAGCAGTGTCTGGTACTCCTCGACGAACGCTGCCACCTGATCCTTGGTCATCCACAGGGCACAGCGCTGGATCTGGTTCCAACCTGCCGCGCTGTCGTACCCGGAGTACGCACTCACGACGAGACTCAGATCTTGCGTCATCTTGAGCGCACCGATCTTCACCGCCGCTTCCCGTTCGTCGGCCGTCATGACGAGCCCTGGAGGCGTGAAGATGTCCGCCATAAGCGACTTCCACCAGCGTTCACGGCCGGTGGACTTCTCTTCGATCTCGGCGATCAGGTTGAGATCGGCGAGCTTGCGCAGGTGGTAGCTGGTGGTGCCGGTGCTCTCGCCGAGTGCCTTGGCGACGCTGGTCGAGTTCGCCTCGCCGTGCTCGCCGAGGTAGCTCAGGATGTCTCGGCGCACCGGGTTGGACAACGCCTTGTAGAAGGCTTTGAGGTCTGGGCCGGTGAGAACCCTTGTCTCAGGACGCTCAGGCATACGGCAACCCTACTGCAGAGGGTCTCTGCAGTTGTGCAGAGAACGTTTGCAGAACTTCTCTGCAATCGCTAGCGTGAGGAAAACGGTGCGGGCAGGTGGGCCAGCGGCACGGGCCGTGGTGCCGCTTGCCTTACATAGGGGGTTGTCCATGTCTGACTCACTGGATGCTCGGATACGGGACGAGATCGACGACCAGGTCGCGGAAGCGTTCGACGCCTATCTCGCGGACCGGATCGCCGAACCGGGGCCGCTACGCGCTGCCCTCGCAACGAAACGCAACGCCAAGGTGGTGCTGGGCACGATCGCGCTGGGCGTACTGGCTACAGCCTTGGCACCGACGGACGTCACGGTGGTTTGTTGGATCTGGGGCGCGATCGCTTCGATAAATGTCACCTTCTTGCTGGCTGCTCGCCGCCGTTGACGTGTAGCAGTTCCTGCTGATCGGACACCGGGGCGAATCGGCATGCTGCCCCCGAGACGGCCCCATGCCCAGGCGGGCCCCTGGTCCGGTCGGGCAGCTTCGCCTCGCTTGTCGTAGCGCCGCGCCGATGGTGCGGCGCCTTGAACGCTTGCGGAAGGGTGCAACTCACCGCTGGTGCTTGGCGCGTTCCTGCTCCGCGGAGCTGATGATGGACTCGGCGCCGTCGATGTGGCGCCTGAGCTTGCCGAGCACGTCAGCGCGGGCCGACTCGATCAGGTGGTCCGTGGTCGGGGCTGCACCGGTCGCGGTTCCGCTGGGGACCCAGAAGGTCTTGTGGCTGTGGGCGCGGATGATGTCCTGGCAGGTGCGGATCACCCAGTTCATCGCCACGGTGATCTCGTCGCGGTGGAGCCGGTCGAGGTTGCAGCCGTGATGGTGGTCGCGACGGGCCGTCACTGGGCGCGTCCCCGGGCTTGCGTTGCCTTGATCGTGAACCAGACCGTCTTGCCGACCGTGTGCTCGATGTCGCCCCAGGCGTCCGCGAGTTCGCCGACGAGTAGCAGGCCGCGGCCGTTCTCGCTGTCCGCGCGCGGGGATTGGGCGGTCGGTCGGCCGGGGCCGGAGTCGCGTACTTCGATGCGTACCTCTTCCTCGGCCGCTTCGATCCGTACCCGGAACAGCCGGCCCGGTGGGACGCCATGCAGGAGGGCATTGGTGGCGATCTCCGATACGCATAACTGGATCTCCTCCAAGCGATCGAGGTAACCCCATTGGGAGAGCGTGCGGGTGACGAACTGTCGCGTTGCGCGAATGGATGGCTTGCGTCGCGTGAAGGACTGCTGCCGCGTCAGGGGCATGCGGGTCACCGCCTCAGAGCTGGGTGCGTGAGTGAGGTCACCTTATCGCTATTCGCGAAAGGTGGCGAGGTAGGCTCCAGAGGTGGTGGCCAAGGGGTCGCTTACTGTGTAAAGCGGCAAGGTCGGCGAGTGTCGATCACGCTTGAGGAGGGGCTCAGTGGCCAGCGACGCGTGGATCAGTTCCTCGATGCCTTATCTGCGGCCCGTTGAGGGCGGTCAGGGCGACGCATGGGGTGCGGAAGCGGCAGCGCGCGGGAGGCGTGGGACGCAGCGCATCGTGCATGCCGGGGAGGTTTCCGCTCCGGCTGCCGTGGCCCGCCTTCTGGGACTCGACGACGGGGATACGGTCGTCGTACGGCGCCGGATCATGTACCTCGACGAGGAGCCGTGCGAGCTGACCGACTCCTATTACCCGGCGCACATCGCGGCAGGCACCGGCCTCGCGGGCACCGCGAAGATCCGTGGGGGCGCGGTGGCGCTGCTCGCCGAGTTGGGGCATGTGGGCCAGCGGGTGCGTGAGGACGTGACGGCGCGGATGCCTGGCGCGGACTCGGAGGAGCGGGAGCTGCTGCGGATCGGTGCGGACGAGCCGGTGCTATGTCTGGAGCGGGTCGTGCTCGACGGAGCCGACCGGGCCATTCAGGCCGACCTGATCACCATGCCCGCCAGGCGCCAGCGCCTGCGCTACGAACTCAGGATGGGATGACCGTGCCGAAGGCCGAACAGGACGCAGTCGACCAGCGTTCGCTGCATGAGCGGATCGCCGCCGACCTGCGCGACGAGATCATGTCCGGCGACCTTCCTCCGAGCGCCAAGCTTCCCTCGACCGCCCAGCTCAAGGAGCGATTCACCGCCTCGAACGCGACCGTGCAGAAAGCCCTGCAGCTCCTGAAGGACGAAGGGCTGGCGGTCGGCCGCGCCGGAGCGGCCGTCACCGTACGCGAACACCGGCAGCGCACCATGCGGCCCGCCTCCTACATGGCCCCGGCCGCGCCCGGAGCACCGTACCGATGGATCAGCGAGGCCGCGGGCCACCAGGCTCGTGGAAGCAGCCGGCTCCTCGACGTCACCGAGATCCGCCCGCCCGCCGACGTCGCCGAAGCCCTGCGCCTCCCGGAGGACGGCACGGCGCTGCTGCGGGCACAGGTGCTGCTCATGGACGATGAGCCGGTGGAGCTGGTGAAGTCGTACTACCCGCTGGAGCTGGCACGGGGGACGGCGATGATGGACCGCCGCAAGATCAAGGGTGGCACCCCGGCCCTCCTCGCGGAACTGGGCTACCCGCCCCGCCTCAGCGTCGACAAGGTCTCCGCGCGGGTACCGACCCAGGAGCAGTACGCGGTGCTCGACCTACCGGGAAACCTTCCGGTCCTGCGGACGCTGCGCGTCGTCTACAGCGACGACCAGCGCCCCATCGAAGCCACGGTGATGGCCAAGGCCGGTCACCTCTACGAGCTGCAATACGAGTTCACTCCTTCCTGACCGGGGGAGATTCGGGGGTCGCCTCCGACGGCGAGTACGTCCGCGAGGAGCCGCCGGTGCAGGTCTGTGAGGTTCACGCGACAGCGGTCGTGTTGGGAGCCAGCTCGGTGAAGGTGCTTTCCCAGGTGTCGCGGATATCGCGGCTGATCAAGGTGCGGAGGACGGGCCACATGCTGATCAGCAGGTCTTGGTTGAGGAACTGCACCAGATCGTCGCGCATGCCCTCGGCCAGGACGATCCGATAGAAGCTCATCTTCAGGCGAGGCTGCTCGAGGTCGAACTGGGTGAGCCCGGACCATGCCATGTGCAGCGGCAGGCTGACGGTGCCGTGAGCCGGGCCGGCAAGCTGTGAGAGCTCGGCGGGGAGCCGCCGAGCGAACTTGGCGCGGCGGAACTCGGAGACGCTGGGCGTTGATGCCATGCCTCGATTATTCCGCAGAGACGAGTCGCCTGGTTCGGTGGAGAGCAAAGCAGGCACCAGCTCTGGGTGCCCAGCTGCGTGGTAGGTGGTTCGCCATTGACCGGCTAAGGATTCTCGGCTGGTCGGTGGCCTTGGCGTTTCCGCTGGTGAGGGTCCTGAGATGGCGCCAGGGCAGCGACAAGCCCCCTACTCGCGGTGAAACCGCAGGTAGGGGGCCCGAGCCTGTTGGCCCGGGGCCGTCAGGTCAGTTCCAGGCCGCCGTCGATGGTGAGGATCTGCCCGGTGAGCCAGGTTGTGGCTGGATCGGCCAGGCGCAGGATCCAGGCGGCTACCTCGTCGGGGTCGCCGCGGCGGCCGAGGGGGATGCGCGAGGCTTCTTCGTGCTTGATCTGTTCGATGGTCGCCTCGGGGAGTCCGGCAGCGGCAAGGGCCTGGCTTTCCGTCGGGCCGGGGGCGAGGGCATTGACGCGGATGCCGTCGGCGGCGAGTTCCACTGCCCAACTGCGGGTGAGCTGTTCGAGGGCGGCCTTGGACGCCGCGTAGTGGGCGCCGCCCGGCAACGGCCGGTGGCCGTAGGTGCTCGAGATGTTGACTATCGAGCCCCGGCTCCGGCGCAGGTGCGGCAGCGCCTCACGGGCCAGCAGGCTGGGGGCGACGACGTTGAGGCCGAACAGGTCGGTAATGGCCCTGTCGGTGGTGTCGGCCAGCGGCATGATCTTGGTGGCTCCGGCGTTGTTGACCAGCACGTCCACCTGCCCCCAGCGATCAACCGCGGCGTTGACCACTTCCTCCGGTGCTCCTGGGCCGCTCAGGTCGGCCGAATGGGCGACGATCGCGGGATGCCCGGCGGCGGTCTCCTCAAGAGCGTCGATTCGGCGGCCGACTCCCAGGACCCGGGCACCGGCTTGGGCGAAGGCGCGCGCCGTGGCCCGGCCGATACCGGATCCGGCGCCGGTGACGATGACCACGCGTTCGGCGAGATCTGCGGGGGGCTTGACGCTCATGACACCTCGATGTTCGTCGTTCGTAGAACATCGAATAATGTAACATGGTCTCCGTGAAACAGGCGCGACAACCCACTCCGGACGAGATCACCCTCATCGACGTGATAGGGGCGCTCAACGACCCCATCCGGGTCGGCCTGATACGGGTACTCGCCGACGACCGCGAACACGGATGGGGCGAACTGCGTGCGCCAGTGGCCAAGTCCACCCTCAGCCATCACCTGCGCGTGCTCCGGGACGCAGGCGTCACCCGCACCCGGCAGGAAGGCACCCGCTGCTTCGTCACACTACGCAGCGACGACCTCAACACCCGCTTCCCAGGGCTGCTGAACGCCGTTCTCGACGCCGCCCACCGCGACGACGTCGGCTCCCACGTCGGCCTCGCCGACGACCCGCCGGCCGCCTGACCGACACCGGAGCCCACGAAGATCTCTGGACATCAACGGAGAGCGGCCCACAGCCGGCCGCGTCCGGGGCCCCAGAGTGGGCCCAGACCGTGAAAACGCCCCCGATCCGCGCCATAAGCGCAGGTCGGGGGCGTGATCACAAAGGCTACTTCTTCTTGCCCTGATTCTTTACCGCCTCGATGGCGGCCTTCGCGGCCTCCGGGTCGAGGTAGGTGCCGCCCGGGTTGACGGGGCGGAAGTCGGTGTCCAGGTCGTAGGAGAGCGGGATGCCGGTGGGGATGTTCAGGCCCGCGATGTCGGCGTCGGAGATGCCGTCGAGGTGCTTGACCAGGGCGCGGAGGGAGTTGCCGTGGGCGGCGACCAGGACGGTGCGGCCGGTGAGGAGGTCCGGGACGATGTTGTCGTACCAGTACGGCAGCATGCGCTCGACGACGTCCTTGAGGCACTCGGTGCGGGGGCGCAGCTCGGGCGGGATGGTCGCGTAGCGCGGGTCGTCGCTCTGGGACCACTCGGCGCCGTCCTCGAGCGGGGGCGGCGGGGTGTCGTACGAGCGGCGCCACAGCATGAACTGCTCCTCGCCGAACTCGGCGAGGGTCTGGGCCTTGTCCTTGCCCTGCAGCGCGCCGTAGTGGCGCTCGTTGAGGCGCCAGGAGCGGCGGACCGGGATCCAGAGGCGGTCGGCGGCCTCGAGGGCGAGCTGCGCGGTGCGGATGGCGCGCTTCTGGAGGGACGTGTGGACCACGTCGGGGAGCAGGCCGGCGTCCTGCAGCAGCTCACCGCCGCGGACAGCCTCCTTCTCGCCCTTCTCGTTCAGATTGACGTCCACCCAGCCGGTGAACAGGTTCTTCGCGTTCCACTCGCTCTCACCATGGCGGAGGAGGATCAGCTTGTACGGTGCGTCGGCCATGCTGCCGAGCCTACTGGACCGGTCCGAGGGGGTCGGTTGACGGACCCCGTCAATTCGCTGGCGGTGCGGGGGCGGCATCGGTAAGTTGCGGATGCTGGTTGTGCCGCTTACAGATGTCGCTTACAGATGTCACTTACAGATGCGGCTTGTGTCGCGCACAGGGGGGGTCGTCCGGTGTCCGTCGCTCGACTGAAACAGGCCGCGAAGGAGAGCGTCTCGGGGTTGCCCCGGGAGTTCTGGTGGCTGTGGACCTCCACGCTGGTCAATCGGCTGGGCGGGTTCGTGGCCACCTTTCTCGCCATGTACCTGACCGCGGACCGGGGCTATTCGCCGATGTTCGCCGGGCTGGTCGGGGCGCTCTACGGGCTGGGCGGGGCGGTGTCGGCGGTGGTCTCCGGGGTGCTGACCGACCGGCTGGGGCGGCGGCCCACGCTGCTGGTCTCGCAGGTGTCGACGGCGGTCACGGTCGCCGTGCTCGGCTTCGTCCAGGATCCGGTCTCCATTGCCGTCGTGACCTGTCTGGTGGGGATGACCAGCAACGCGTCACGGCCCGCCGTGCAGGCGATGATCGCCGACATCGTCCGCCCCGAGGACCGGGTGCGGGCCTTCGCGCTCAACTACTGGGCCATCAACCTCGGCTTCGCCGTCTCCGCGGCGGCGGCCGGGCTGATCGCGAGCCACGGCTATCTCACGCTCTTCCTGGGCGACGCCGGGATGACGCTGCTGTGCGCGGTCATCGTCTTCGCCAAGGTGCCGGAGTCCCGTCCGGAGCGGGGCGTCGTCCCCACCGGGAGTGGGGGTGTGGACGAGCCGGAGGTCGGGCTGGGCTCGGTGCTGCGGGACCGGCGGTTCATGGCCGTGGTCGGGCTGTCGTATCTGGTCGCGACCCTCATCCAGCAGGCGTTCGTGGCGCTGCCCGTGGCGATGGGGGCGGAGGGGCTGTCCAGCACGGACTACGGCATCGCGATCGCGACCAACGGCGCGCTGATCGTGGCCGTACAGATCCCGGTGACGCGATTCCTCGAACATCGCGACCCGGCGCCGCTGCTGATGGCCTCCGCGCTGCTGACCGGAGGGGGCTTCGGGCTGACCGCCTTCGCCGGGTCGGTCGGGATGTACACGGTGGCCGTGACCGTCTGGACGCTCGGCGAGATCATCAACTCCCCCACTCAGATGGGGCTCGTGGCCCGGCTCTCCCCGACCCATGCGCGCGGCCGCTACCAGGGGATGTACAGCCTGTCGTGGTCCCTCGCCTCGCTCACCGCACCGCTGGTGGGTGGCGCGGTCATGGACCGCTTCGGGGCGGACACCCTGTGGGCGAGCAGCGCCGTGGTGGGGATCGTGGCGGCCGGGGGGTACGCGGCACTGGGGCGTGCGATGCGGAACCGGCCTGTGGGCGGGACGTCTGAGGGCGGGACGTCTGAGGGCGGGACGTCTGACGGCGGGACCTCTGAGGGCGGGACGTCTGAGGGCGACGTGGCTGCTGGGGTGGGTGCTGAGGTGGCTGCTGAGGTGGCTGCTGAGGGTGTGGTGGGTGCTGGGGGCGGCGTCCGGGCCGGGGTGGGCGAGGGTGGCGGTGGCTAGGGGCGCGGCCCGCAGCGATTACGGCGCAGGCCTGGGGATTACGGGGTCGATGTGGATGGGCGGGGGCAGTGGGATCTGGTAGGTCGGGACCGTCGGCCGGTCCGGGAAAGTGGGCCGCTGGTAGGTCGGATAGGGAGCGGGATCCGTGCCGGTGCCGCCGCCCGGCTGGTAGCGGTCGTTCCACCGGGTCACCGGGATCCGGGGGTAGCTCGGCTCGTCCTTGTTCGCCCACAGCGCGAACGTCAGCCCCGTCATCCCCACCAGCACGGTGAGCGCCAGCGCCCCCACGCCGATGATGCGCCGGCGCGCGGGGCCGGTGACCTCGGGCGCGATGCTGATCCGCCGCGCCTTCTCCCCCGGCACCGGCCCAGCCGCCGTGCCCCCGGCCGGGCCGGGCAGGGGCGCGCGTTCGTCCACGCCCAGGGCGGCCAGGTGCAGCCCCAACCGCTGGGTCTGGCCGGGCAGCCGCACGGCGGTGTCGGCCCAGGTGCGAATGGTTTCGGGGGCGATGCCGTCGGGCGGTACGAGGATGCTGGGGCCGGTCCAGTTCATGGCCCAGTACGCGGTCCCCTGCGCGACCAGTTGCGCTCCGATCAGCACGGCCAGGGCGTCGGCCAGGGAGCTGAGCGGATCGTCGCCTTCGGTCTGCTCGGGGTGGGGTGTCCGCTCACCGTTCGACAGACGGGAGTACAGACGGGAGTTGAGGGCGCGGGCGAGGGGCATACGGCGGCCGCTCTCCAGCAGCCGCAGCACTCGCTGGATCGTCAGCGCGTCCGGCTGGGCGGCTGGTTCCACGACCGGTCCCGCTTCCGGCTCCCCGGCCCACCTCGCGTCCGGCTCCGCGACGGGCTCCGCGTTCGGCCCCGCTTCCGGCTCCCCGACCCACCTCGCGTCCGGCTCCGCGACGGGCTCCGCGTTCGGCCCCGCCTTCTGGCGTCCCATCCCCTCGGCCGCCTCGACCCCGCGCACCGCCTCGGCCAGCGGGGTCAGGATCCGCGTCGCGCGGTGCTCGGCCAGTTCGGTGAGCCAGTCCCGCCACGGCACCCGCTTACCCGCGTCCGGGCCGGACAGCATCACGCGGCCCATCGCGACCGCGTACCGCGACCGTAGCGAGAGGGGGTCCGGGGCGAGGGGATCCGGGGACAGGGAGCCCGGGAAAAGAGGTTCGGCGCCGGGCTCCGGGGCGGGCAGGCGCGCCAGCCGTTCCAAGCGGGTGGCCAGCGCCGGATGCGCGTCGTCGGGGTCGGCGGGCCGCTCTACGGCGCGGGCGCGTAACGCGGCCAGCGGCTCCCGTACTTCGGGGGCCTCGACCATATGGGCGAAGGCGCGGAACGGATCGTCAGGAATCCGGCCCGTCGCCCGGCGCATCGGGGCGAGGAAGTCCGCGAGGAACTCCTGCCACGCCGCCTCCAGCGCCGCCGTCGAGCGCAGCGCGTCGGCCATGGCGCCCGGACCGGCCACCCGGGCGGCCTCGCGATCGGCCTCCAGTTCCTGCCGTCGCCGGACCGGGCGGGTGAGCCAGCGGAAGACGTGGGTGTAGAGGCCGAGCAGCAGCAGGGGCCAGCCCGCGTACAACCGCACCAGGTCATTGGCTGCCGACGCGTCCTGGATCGCCTGCCGGGCGGCGACCAGCCCCGCCGCGCCCCGGTGGGCGACCGC
This sequence comes from Streptomyces violaceusniger Tu 4113, assembly GCF_000147815.2. Classification (NCBI taxonomy): domain Bacteria; kingdom Bacillati; phylum Actinomycetota; class Actinomycetes; order Kitasatosporales; family Streptomycetaceae; genus Streptomyces; species Streptomyces violaceusniger. The sequence continues at coordinate 10,237,248 of NC_015957.1, forward strand.
GCCGAAGCGGCTGTGGCGGCGGGAGAAGTGGCCCAGCTCATGGGCGAGGACGGCGCGCAGTTCGGCGGATGACAGACAGGCCAGCAGGGGCATTCCGAGGTAGAGGACGCGTCGGCCGGGGGCGAGCCCGAGGAGCGGTGCGTCCTCGGTGACGGAGGCGTTGACCTCGGCGGTCAGCCGGATACGGGCGGGCGGCCGGGTGCCGACGGCGAGGGCCAGCTCCTCGACCGTGCGCCATAACTCCGGCGCCCCGCGCCGGGTCACCGGCACCGCGTCCTCGCGCGATACGGCGGGGCGGGCGGTGCGGATCACCGCCCACACCATGCCGAAGACGATCGGGGCGAACGCCGCGCAGGCGGTGACGACGCTCATGGGCGGCGTCTGGACCCCCGGCTCTGCGGCGGTCCATAAGGCCGCCGCGAGGAAGGCGCCCCAGAGCAGCACCATGGCCGCGACCAGCGCGTAGAAGACGGCGAGCAGGGCGAGGGCGAGGAGGGCGCGGGCGGCGGCGATCATCGGCGCTCCCGGGTGCCGTCGTGGGCGCCGCCGTTGCGGGTGCCGTCGTGGACGCCGTTGCGGGTGCCGTCGTGGACGCCGTTGCGGGTGCCGTCACGGGCGCCGCGCCGGGCGTCAGGCCGGAAGCCCTTCCGCGCGTCGAGCCGGAAGCCATCCCGCGCGTCGCCCCGGAAGCCGTCCGACAGCCACTCCGCGGCCCCGTACAGCGCCGCCGTCAGCGGGTCCTCCGGCGTGCGGGTCAGCAGGCGCTCGGTCGGGCGGCCGAGCTCCGGGGAGACGTCCAGCATCAGGCTCAGCCGGGCGCGGGCCTTGTTGAGGTTGCTGCCGACGCTGCCGACCGAGATCCCCAGCTCGGCGGAGATCGCCCGATAGCTCATGCCCTCGAGCGAATGCATGACGACCACCTGGCGCTGGCGCGGCGGCAGCGTGCCGAGGGCGCGCAGCGCGGCCAGTGCCTCGGCGGTCTCCTCCACGGTGGCGGTCGTGGCGGCCGGGACGGTCGTCCCGGCCATCTCGACCGGCTTCCAGCGGAACCACCACCGCCGCCCGTCCTTCGAGAGCTTGCGCCGCATGGTGGTGGTCACCCATGCCTCGGGCGAGGCGTACGCCCTGACCTCGGGCCAGCGGCGCATCGCCTCGATGTACGCCTCCTGCACGGCGTCCTCGGCGTTCTGCCGATTGCCGCTGAGCATCACCGCGCGGGCGGCCAGCCAGGGGTAGGTGCGGGCGTAGAAGGCGTCGAACTCCTCCTCGAACTCGCCGCCACGCGCGGTCTCCTCGACGGTGTCACTCACCCCGATCGCCCCCGTCCCGCTCCTCCACCCGCCGCCTTATGGTCAGCGCCGTGCCGTCGGGGCGGCGGTCGGTGAGCACCGTGCCCGGCGCCGTTCTGCTCACCAACTCGGCCAGCGTGCGCGCCCGGAGCCGTTCGCCCGAGCGCGCCGCCAGCCAGCGGATGACGTCCCCCATCAGCCGTAGCACCCCCACCGTCACGACCGTTGCCACCGTGAGCCACGGATTGTCCATGAGCACCGTTGTGTCTCCTCTTCATGGTTCCCGGCCGGAGCCGGTTCACCATGTAGAGGCGTCATGGACCGTATTTCTTCACCGCGTTTCGCACCGTGTTTTCCGGGGGATGTCAGCCGATCGCGCGCTGCGCCTCGTACAGATTGCGGGGGTGGACGGCCTCAGGGTGGCCATAGGACTCGATACGGGAGTGAAGCGGACCGGTGAAGTCCGGGACGTCGATCTGGCCGAACTGCCGGACCTCGCTGATCCCGACCGTCGCGCTGTACGGCGCGATGTCGTCGACCTTGACACACCCGGCCCGCTGATTGCCGACCGTGACGTTCCAGTGGGTGAACCGCGCACCGTAGAGCGGGCCCGCGCTCGCGTCGCCGCCGTGCGCCCCCGTGTTGTCCACGGTGATCTCCGTACGGACGTTGGCGAAGGGCATCCCGCGGTGGGTGTCGAAGGTGCCCATCTCCATCCGGCCGCGCGACCAGACGTTGTAGCTGGACAGCCCCTCCACGTTGATGCCGTGCAGTGACGTCCCCGCCGGGGCCGGGACGGTGCGCCGGGCCAGGACGAAGTCCTCCACGAGGTTGTCGTGCGAGCCCTCGCGGCAGCAGTAAGGATGATGGCTGCCGCGCCCCGTCACCCGGGTGCGGCGCAGGGTGCACGCCTTGGCGGCGACCAGCAGGAAGCCGTTGTCGACGTTGTTGACGGTCACGTCGTCCACCCAGCAGTCCCACGCGCACTGCAGCGCGACGCCGTTGTACCCCTTGTCCAGCAGATGCTGCGACTGCGGGGTCTCGACGACGTCGAGGGTGATGCCCTCGACCCCGGAGCCGGTGACCGGGCGTACGAGCGTGGTGAACCGGGGCTTCCAGGCGGGCCGGGCATCCAGCGGCAGCGGACGGTCGAGGGTCACCCGGCGGCGCCACCGGTCGACGGAGACGACGCGGCACGGCCATTCGTAAGGGACGTACGAGGTGAGCTTGGTCTTGTCGGCCCAGACGTAGTCGGCGGCGCCCTCGAGATCACCGGCCATATGACGCAGGAGGGAGTGGGTGTCGTCGTCGGCGAGCTGGAACAGCACGCGGTCGCCGCGGCGCAGGGCGGACGGGTCCTCGACGGTCACCGTCCAGTCGCCGCGGCGGGCCGGGGCGGCGAGATCGGTAAGGGTGTGCCACTCGTCGCGCTTGTTGCCCGTCCAGCCCTCGAACGGCCAGGCCTGGGCCCGGATCGCGTCGGTCAGGGAGCGCCAGCGGGCGTCCGGGCAGATCCAGATGAGGCCGCCGGCCCAGGACCAGGACGACTTGTTCCCGCCGTAGCGGCTGCCGTACGGGCCGATCAGCTCGGTGAGGCTGCGGGTCGCGTGGAGGGTGGTGCGGCCGCTGCCCGCGCCGCGCAGCACGACGTTGTCGTAGCCGAGGCGGATGACGTCGTCCACGCGGTACGTCCCGGGCGGCACCAGCACCGTGCCACCGCCGCGCCGACCGGCCGCGGCGATGGCGCGGTTGATCGCGGGGGCGGCGTCCGTGGAGCCGTCGGGCCGGGCGCCGTAGTCGCGGACGTCGGCGACGACGGGCAGGCGGGGGAATTGGTTGCGCCCGCCGAGGAATCCGGCGCGGCCGATGTACGGGATCTGCGGATGGGTGTACGGCCGGGCGCGGAACTCACGCCAGAGGGGGGACGTACGCGCCCCGCCCGAGGCGCCCGCCCCGCCGGAGGTGTCCGCCCCGCCCGAGGCGCCCGGTCCGGCGGCGGTACGCGGCGCGGCGGCCGCGTCCGTGGCGGTCAGGAACGGGGTGCCCGTCCCCAGGAACGTGGCGCCCGCCGCCACGCCCATCGCGCCGCCGAGCAGCCGCCTTCTGTTGATCTCCGTGCCCATGAACCAGCCCCGCCTTCCATGGATGTGAACGCAGTTCAGGTGAGAGACGGCGTGAGAATGCCATGGGGCAGGGGTGCGCGGAAGGGGTCGCGTCAGGATGGACGTACGTCAGGCATGGCAAGGAGGCACATCAGCGCCGTGCATCAGGCGCGCGCGGAACGCGCCCCGCCGACGTTCACTTCGCCGCGTCCCGGGTCAGATTGCTGAACGCCTCAAGATTACGAGTGGATTCGCCGCGCGCCGTGCGCCAGGCGTACTCCTTGCGGATGGCGGTCGCGAACCCCATCTCCAGCAGGGTGTTGAAGCTGCCGTCCGCGTTCTCCAGCACCGTGCCGAGCAGCCGGTCCACTTCCTCCGGGATGACCGCGGCGAGCGGCAGCTTGCCCACCAGATAGATGTCGCCGAGCTGGTCGATCGCGTAACTCACCCCATAGAGCCGGGTGTTGCGCTCCAGCAGCCAGCGGTGGACGGCCTCGTGGTTCTCGTCGGGATGGCGGACGACGAAGGCGTTGACCGAGAGGGAGTGCCGGCCGACCCGCAGCGAGCAGGTGGTCGACAGCTTGCGGGTGCCCGGGAGCGTGACGACGTAGGTGCCGTCCTCCGGGCTCTCCCACTCCAGTTCGGCGTCGTTCAGCGTCCGCTCGATGACGGCCCGGGGGTCGGTCTTGGGCGCGATGTCAGCCTTGGGGTCAGCCATGGGCCGATCGTAGGCGACGCCGCTCACGCATCGCCTCCGCGTAGACGTCCGCCGTCGCCGCGGCGGCCGTGTCCCACCCGAAGGACTCCGCATGCCGGGCCGCCGCCGCGCCCATCCGTTCCACCCTCCCCGCCTCGCTCGCGAAGGGGCGCAGGGCGCGGGCGTAGTCGGCGGGGTCGTGGCCCTGGATCAGCGTGCCGCTGACCCCGTCCCGTACGGCCACCGGCAGACCGCCCACCGAGGCCGCCACGACCGGCGTGCCGCATGCCTGGGCCTCGATGGCCACCAGCCCGAACGATTCGCTGTACGACGGCATGACCAGCACGGACGCCGCCCGGTACCAGTCCGCGAGCTCGTCCTGCGTACACGGCGGCCGGAACCGGACCACATCGCAGATCCCCAGCCGCGCCGCCAGCTTGTGCAGCCCCTCGGGCTTGGCCAGGCCGCTGCCGCTGGGGCCGCCCACCACGGGCACGACCATGCGCTCGCGCAGCGAGGGGTCCTCCTCCAGGAGGTGGGCGACCGCGTGCAGCAGGATGTCGGGGGCCTTGAGCGGCTGTATGCGCCCGGCGAAGAGGGGTATGAGCGCGTCGGCCGGGAGTCCCAGCCGGGCCCGGGCGGCGGCCCGGCCGTCGGCGGGGCGGAAGCGGTCGAGGTTCACCCCGGGGTGGACGACCGCGACCAGCTCGCGGGCCGCCTCGTAGTGGTGCACCAGCTCGTCGGCCTCCCCGCCGGTGTTGGCGATCAGCCGGTCGGCGGCGCGGACGATCTGCTGCTCGCCGATCACGCGGGCCGCGGGCTCGGGGGTGTCGCCCGCCGCCAGCGCGGCGTTCTTGACCTTGGCCATGGTGTGCATGGCATGCACCAGCGGCACTCCCCAGCGCTCGGTGGCCAGCCAGCCGACGTGGCCGGAGAGCCAGTAGTGGGAGTGGACGAGATCGTAGTAGCCCGGCCGGTGCCCGGCCCACGCCCGCATGACCCCGTGGGTGAACGCGCAGAGCTGCGCCGGCAGCTCCTCCTTCGCCAGCCCCTCGTAGGGCCCCGCGTCCACATGCCGTACGAGCACACCGGGGGCGAGCTCGACGGATGGGGGCAGCGCGGCGGTGGTGGCCCGGGTGAAGATCTCCACCTCGATGTCGATCGCGGCCAGGCGCTTGGCCAGCTCGACGATGTAGACGTTCATCCCCCCGGCGTCGCCGGTGCCGGGCTGATGCAGCGGCGAGGTGTGCACACTGAGCATCGCGATCCGCCGCGGCCGCCGTGGAATGCGGCGAAGCCGCTGGTGGGGCGGGGCGCCGAACGGTATATGGGACCGGCCTCGCAGACCGCCGAGCCGGGACGCGTGCTGGCTCACCGAGCGTTACCTCCTTGACGGGGCGGGCTCCCTCCTCGGGCGTTAACACCGGAACTCATGGTTCCCATTTCCGCTTTGCCAAAGCGTGACGTTCCGATCCCCGTCGACCACGCCCCGTCCGCCCCCGCATAGGCTCTGCGCCATGCCCGCCCGCGTTCCCCCGCCGTCCCGTCCGATCGGTTCGGCGACCCGCGGGACGACCAATCCCAATCGGCTGCGCCGGATGGACCGGTGGATCGCGGCGGCGCACGGGGCCGCGCTGCGGCGGGCCGGGGAGGCGCCGGTGGCGGTGGATCTGGGGTACGGGGCGGCTCCGTGGACCGCCGTCGAGCTGCTGGACCGGCTACGGACCGTACGGGCCGGGGCGCGCGTCGTGGGGGTCGAGATCGACCCCGGACGGGTGGCCGCCGCGCGGCCGTACGAGCGCGAGGGGCTCGCCTTCGCGCACGGCGGCTTCGAGGTGCCGCTGCCCGGCGGGGCGCGCCCGGCGCTCATCCGGGCGGCCAATGTGCTGCGGCAGTACGAGGAGGGCGAGGTCGCCGCCGTATGGCGGCGGCTGTGCGCCCGGCTGGCGCCCGGCGGACTGCTCGTGGAGGGCACCTGCGACGAGATCGGGCGGCGCCACGTCTGGGTCGCGCTCGACGCGGCGGGCCCGCGCACCGTCACCTTCGCGGCCCGCCTCGGCTCCCTGGAACGCCCCTCCGACCTGGCCGAACGGCTCCCCAAGGCGCTGATCCACCGCAATGTGCCGGGCGAGGCGGTGCACACCTTCCTGCGCGACTTCGACCGCGCCTGGGCGGCCGCCGCCCCGTACGCCCCGCTCAGCGCGCGTCAGCGCTGGATACGCAGCGCCCAGACGCTCCGCGCACAGGGCTGGCCGCTCGCCGACGGGCCACGGCGCTGGCGGCAGGGCGAGGTCACGGTGCGGTGGGAGGCACTGGCACCCCGGGGCTGACAGCTCCGGGGCGGGCCGAGGCCGGTGGTGGTCCGGACGTGCCCCCTGGGCGTTCGCCGTGGCGCCCGTGGCGGACGTCGTGGCGGACGTGGCGGACGTGGCGGACGTCGTGGCGGACGTCGTGGCGCCCGTGGCGACCGTGGCGACCGTGGCGACCTGAAGGGGCGCGGGGCTGTGTCGCCGTGCGGCTCCGCCGCGTAGGCGCGCGGCCGGCCGCGGCGGCGCCGCAGACGATCGACGGCCCCTCAGCGCCCTTCCAGCGGAGCGCTCAGGCGTCCCCCGTGCCGCCCTGGGCCTTCGCCACGCCCGGCGTGCCCGGGGTGCCCCCTTCCGCGTCGGGGTCGGCGCCCGCCGCGTACTCCTCGCTGATCTCCTTCGGCCCGAACGGCCACACCTTCTCCGCCCGCGCCCACAGCACGAACGCCACGCACCCCGCCGCGACCCAGGCCAGCGACCATTCGATGGGGTGCCGTCCGGGGGAGTTCTTGTCCGCGTAGCCGTAGATCACCACCCAGCCGACCAGCGCCACCACGCTCGGCAGCGGATAGAGCCACATCCGGTACGGCCGCCGCAGCCCCGGCTGGCGGCGGCGCAGCACCGTGAGGGCGACGATCTGCGCCAGGGCCTGCACGATCACCATGACCGTGGTCAGCAACTGGATCAGCGTGGCCAGATCGGTGTGGCGGCCGATCAGGAAGCCGATCCCGGTGACGACGCCCATCGTGGCCAGGCCCAGCACGGGGAAGCGATGGCGCGGGTGGAGCTTGCCGTACGGACGGAAGAAGACCCGTTCGCGGGCGGCGTCGTACGGCACCCGCGAGCCGCCCAGCAGCCCGGCGAAGACGGATGCGAAGGCCGTGATCAGGATGAGCACGGTGACGACGTCGGCCGCGACCTTCCCCCAGGTCTCCTCCATCACCGCCGACGCGACGGACTGGGAGGCCACCGAGCCGGGCTCGGTCATCTCGTGCCAGTCGACGACGCCGAGGGTGCCGATCTGCAGCAGCAGATAGATCCCCATGATTCCGACGATCGAGGTGACGATCGCCCGCGGCAGGGTGCGGCCGGGGTCCTTGATCTCGGCGCCCATGTACGCGGCGGTGTTGTAGCCGAGGTAGTCGTAGATCCCGATGGTCAGGCCCGCGGCGAACCCGGTCCAGAAGTGACCGCTGCTCAGCTCGAAGGCGTGGTCCGGATAGGTGAACGCCTGCCCCGCGTCGAAGTGGCTGAAGGCGGCGACGATGACCAGGACCACGGAGGCGATCATCACGCACCACATGACGGCCGTGATCCGGGCGATGTGCTCGACCCCCCGCCACAGCAGCCCGATCACCAGGACGATGACGCCGAGTCCGACCAGATCGCCCTGGGTCTGCGTCATATCGGGCCACAGATAGCCCAGATACTGCACCAGACCGACCACGCCCGTGGACATGATCAGCGGGATGAACAGCATCGCCGTCCAGACGAACAGGAACGGCATCAGCTTGCCGCTGCGGTACTGGAACGCCTGGCGCAGATACACATAGCTGCCCCCGGCCCCCGGCAGCGAGGCGCCCAACTCGGCCCAGATCAGCCCGTCGGCGAGCGCGAGCACCGCGCCCGCGACAAAGCCGATGACGGCCTGCGGTCCGCCGAAGGCGGCGACCATGAGGGGGATGGTGACGAACGGCCCGATGCCGCACATCTGGCTCATGTTGATGGCTGTCGCCTGGAACAGGCCGATACGGCGGACGAATCCGCCCTCGGTGCCGGACATCCGGACCTCCATTGCCCTAGCGCGCCACCGTGGGAGGAGTTGAAAGTAAGGAAACTTTCCAGTCGCGTCAAGGAGGTGGACGAAACCGAGTTGCGGCAGAGCGCGGGGCGCGGGGCGGCGGCTCGGGCCGTCAGACCACCGCCGCCGTGCCCGCCAGCACCGTCAGCGCCTCCGCCGTCGCCGACCCCTCGTCGGCCGTGTACGTGCACAGCATCTGCCCCGGGTCGGCGGGCAGGACGAACGCCTCGAACCGCAGCACCAGCTCCCCCATCTCCGGATGGCGGAACCGCTTGACGCCCCGCGTCCGCTCCTGCACCTCCTGCGCCTCCCACCGCCGCCGGAACTCCTCGCTCCGCTCCAGCAGCTCATGGGTCACCCGGCACACCCGTGAACTGCCGGGGTGGCGCCCGACCTCCGCGCGCAGCCCGGCCACCGTGTCGTCGGCGACCTCGGCCCAGTTCGGATGGATCTCCTTGAGCCGGGGGTCGAGGAAGACCAGCAGCGGGCCGTTGCGCCGCTCCTCGGGGATCGCGGGGTAGTCGATGCCGAGCCGGGTGCCGAGCCGGTTCCAGGCCAGGACGTCCATCGCCGGGCCGTAGACATAGGCCGGGACATTGCCGTCCATCGCGTTCAGCAGTTGCTGGATCTCCGGCCGTACGCGCGGCCGCGGATCAGGGTCGGTCGCTCCGCGCCGCCGCGGCAGGGTGATGTTGCGCAGATAGGTGTGCTCGGACGGGGTCAGCCGCAGCGCCCGCGCCAGTCCGTCGACCACCGAGTCCGAGATGGCCGGGGCCCGGCCCTGCTCGATACGGGTGTAGTAGTCGACGCTGATCCCGGCGAGCTGGGCGACCTCCTCACGGCGCAGCCCCCGCACCCGGCGCCGTACGACCCCCTCCGGCAGCCCCAGCTCGGCCGGGTCGAGCGCGGCGCGGCGCGCCTTGAGAAACGACTTGATCTCCGGTTCGGCATGGCCCATCCGTCCATTATCCGCGCGCCGCCCGTTTCTGGGCCGGTCTGGGCCGGACAGGTGGTTCTGGCAGACCCAGGTTGAGCCGGGCCTGGTGAGGTGTCCGCCGGGACCCGAGGCTGAAGGCGCATAAGGCCATGGAAAACAGACGCCATGGACAGCGGACGCCATGGGAAGCAGAGGAAGGCACCAGCCATGAAGCGCAGGATCCTCGGTGGGACGGGCATCTCGGTGAGCGAGTACGCCCTGGGCGCGATGATGTTCGGCGCCCTGGGCAACCCCGACCACGACGACTCGGTACGGATCATCCACCGCGCCCTCGACGCGGGCATCAACTTCGTCGACACCGCCGACGTCTACTCCGAGGGCGAGTCCGAGGAGATCGTCGGCAAGGCCCTCAAGGGCCGCCGCCACGACATCGTCCTGGCCACCAAGGCCCATTTCCCGATGGGCGAGGACCCCAACGAAGGCGGCAACTCACGACGCTGGATCACCCAGGAGATCGAGAACAGCCTGCGCCGCCTGGGCACGGACTACATCGACCTCTACCAGATCCACCGGCCGGACCCCACGACGGACATCGACGAGACGCTGTCGGTCCTGTCCGACCTGGTCCGGGCGGGCAAGGTGCGCGCCGTCGGATCCTCCACCTTCCCGGCCGAGCAGATCGTGGAGGCCCAGTGGGTCTCCGACCGGCGCGGGCACGTACGGTTCCGCAGCGAGCAGCCGCCGTACTCGATCCTGGCGCGGGGCGTGGAGGCGGCGGTGCTGCCGACCGCGCAGAAGTACGGGATGGGCGTGCTGAGCTGGGGCCCGCTCTCCGCGGGCTGGCTCACGGGCCGCTACACCAAGGCGTCCGACGTCGATCTGTCGGGCGGCCGGGCGGCCGTGGAGAAGCGCAAGTTCGACCCAACGCTGCCCGGCAACGCGCGCAAGCTGGAGGCGGTCGGCGTACTGTCCGAGCTGGCGTCCGACGCCGGGCTCTCGCTGCCGCATCTGGCCATCGCCTTCGTACGGGCCCATCCGGCCATCACCTCGGTGATCATCGGCCCGCGCACCATGGAGCAGCTCGAGGATCTGCTCGCCGGGTCCGAGACGGAGCTGAGCGAGGACGTCCTGGACCGGATCGACGAGATCGTCCCGCCGGGCACGGACCTCAACAAGAGCGACAGCTACTACCTGCCGCCGGCGCTCGCGGACAAGAGCCTGCGCCGCCGCTGACCCGGTCGAGGGCGGTTCACGACGGCCGCAGGGCGTGCAGCAGCGCGTCGATGAGCGTGCGGTCGTGGTCGTAGGAGAGGCGGCGGCGGGCCGCGTCCGGGGGCAGCCAGAGCAGGCGGTCGACCTCGCGGTTGGGCACGAAAATATCGTCGTCGACGGCCTCCGCCGCCCAGTAGCGGACCTCCTTGGGGCGGCCCTTGGCCAGGTAGTGGAGGGTGGGCAGCACCGCCCCCGGGGCGCAGCCCATACCGGTCTCCTCGACGACCTCGCGCACCGCGCCGTGCAGCGCGTCCTCGCCGGGCTTCAGCTTGCCCTTGGGGTGGGACCAGTCGTCGTAGCGGGGGCGGTGGACGAGGGCGATCTCCAGCCCGCCGCCGTGCGGGGACCGTCGCCACAGCACACAGCCCGCCGCCAGGACCGTCCCGGTGTCCGCTCCCCCGTCATCACGGGAATCCGACCGGTTCATCCGCCGTCTCCCTCCCCGGTCTCCAATGTCCGCCGCATTCTTCGTGCGTCTGCGCCGTCTCTTGTTGCCGCTCGCCCCGGGCGTCCGCCGTCAGGAGGTTCTGGTGGCCACCCGCCGCCAGATCCTGCCGAACGCGAAGCGGGCCGCCTCGACCTCATGCCGCTGATCGGCATGGAGCACGCCCAAGGCGTACGCCGTCGCCGGGGCGATCCGGGGCGTACGGGCGGCTGCCGCCGCGGCGGCGGCAGCCTCGGCCGCGTCGCGGTGGCGCTCCAGCGCCTGTCCGGCGGCCAGCAGCCGTACGGACAGCGGCGGCTCGGCCTCCACGGGGCCGGACCCACCTGGCCCGGACCCACCTGGCCCGGACCCACCTGGCCCGCCTGCCCCGTCCGGCTGCTGCCACACCTGGTCGAGCACCTCCTGGGCGTACCGCCGCAGCCGCAGCAGATGGCGCACCTGGTGCCAGGGGGCGTCCTGGCGCTCGCTGGCGGGCGGGGCGTCCGCCGCCGAGGTCGCGGCCAGGCCGTGGACCAGCGCCTCCGCGTTGTACGGACGTCCGGCGCGGATCAGCGGCAGCGCCTCCACCGCCTCGGCCAGCCGCCGGTTCGCCAGCTCGGCGAGCGGCGGCAGCACCTGCCCGGCGGGGCGGGCGGCGTTGGCCTCGTCGAGCGGGGCGTCGGAGGCGAGCAGGGCGACGGTGTCGGCGACCGCGTGGAAGCGGGAGGAGCCGAGCGCCTCCAGGGCCGCGGTGTGGGCCCGGGTCCGGGCCAGGGTGAGCTGGCGCTCCAGCAGCGCTCCGGCGCGGGCCGCGCCCACGGTCAGCGCCCCGCCGCGGGCCTCCTCCTCGGCACCGGCGCGCTGATGGGCCGCGCCCGGCTGGCCGGGCCGGTCGGCCTTCTCGCCCTTGGCGCCCCGGCCGTTCTTGTCACCGCGCTCACCGCGCTCACCGCGCTCACCGCGCCGCCGTCCGGCCGCCCGGCCCTCGTCCCTGGACGTCCCGGCCGCGCCCTCGGCGCCACCGCCCGCATCGGCCTGACCGGGCCGGGCACCCTGCCCCCCGACAGGGTCCACGGCCCCGCTTCCCTGTGCACCGGCGGCCAGGGAGACACTGCGGCGTGTGGCACGGGTGGAACGAGGCGGGACGGAGGCGGCGGCGCCGCCAGGGCCTGCGGTACCAGCAGCGCCCGCGGGGCCGCCCGCGCCGTCGACCGCGATCGTGACCCCGCCGCGCGCGGTGTGCGCCGCGCTCGTGGCATGCGCGGCGTTCGTGGCGCCCTCGGCGGGCCACTCACCGGGGCTCGCGACCTCGGCGGCCGTCCCCTCGTCCTGCGACGACCGGTCCGAGGGGCCGCCCGCGCCCGAGAGCCGGTGCAGGGCGCCGCGCAGCCGGTCCAGCCGCTCGGCGTAGGCGTGCTCCCGCGCCAGGGTGCCCGACAGCCAGGCCAGCTCGGTCCGGAGCTGATCGGACCAGGCCGTGTCGGTGAGCGGGCGGTAGACGTAGAGTGCGCCGCTGATCCGCCGCGCGGCGCGGCGCAGCAGCCGGGCGGCCTCGGCCGCCTCATGGACATCGGAGCCGCTCTCGCGGTGCAGCCGCAGGCTCCGGAGGAAGTCCCCGGCCTGGGCGTGCAGATACGCCGACAGCACCTCACCGGCCGTCGCCGACTCCCACGAAGGTGCCGCCGCGGCCTCCGCCGCCCGGTCCGTCACCGCACCGCGCTCCGGCACAACCCGATCGGCCGCGCCCCGGCCCGACACACCCCGGCCCGTCATCGCACCGCCATCCGTCGCCGCATCCCGGTCCGTCGTCGCACCGCGATCCGTCATGCCGTCCGCCGCCCCTGGGCAGGGCTGGGCGGCGCCCGTCATCCCGGCCGGTGACAGGTCATGTCGTTGAACCACGCCGTCGCCTCCGGGCGTCGATGAGCATCTCCTGAACGTTCCGCAGCGGCTGGCCTTCGGCGTCCGTCGCATGCCGTGTCCACTCGCCGTCCGGGCCCAGATGCCAGGAGGAGGTGGAGTCGGACATCCCGGTCTCCAGCAGGCGGTTGAGGGCGGCGCGGTGGCCGGGGTCGGTGACCCGCACCAGCGCCTCGATCCGGCGGTCGAGATTGCGGTGCATCATGTCGGCGCTGCCGATCCACACCTCCGGCTCGCCGCCGTTACCGAACGCGAATACGCGCGAATGCTCCAGGAAGCGTCCGAGGATCGAGCGGACCCGGATGTTCTCCGAGAGCCCGGGGACGCCCGGCCGCAGCGCGCAGATGCCGCGCACCCACACATCGACCGGCACTCCGGCCTGCGAGGCCCGGTAGAGGGCGTCGATGATGGCCTCGTCGACCATCGAGTTGACCTTGATCTTGACGTAGGACGGGCGCCCCGCCCGATGGTGGGTGATCTCCTTGTTGATCCGGGTGATCAGCCCGTCGCGCAGCGACTTGGGGGCGACCAGCAGCCGCCGGTAGTTCTCCCGCCGGGAGTAGCCGCTCAGCCGGTTGAAGAGGTCGGAGAGGTCGGCGCCGACCTGGGAGTTCGCCGTCAGCAGCCCCAGGTCCTCGTACAGCCGGGCGGTCTTGGGGTGGTAGTTGCCGGTGCCCACATGCGAGTAGCGGGTCAGGGTGTCGCCCTCCTGGCGGACCACCAGCGACAGCTTGCAGTGGGTCTTCAGGCCGAGGAGGCCGTAGACGACATGACAGCCGGCCTCTTCCAGCTTGCGCGCCCACTTGATGTTGGCGTGCTCGTCGAAACGGGCCTTGATCTCGACGAGCACCAGCACCTGCTTGCCGGACTCGGCGGCGTCTATCAGCGCGTCGACGATCGGCGATTTGCCGGAGGTGCGGTAGAGCGTCTGCTTGATCGCCAGCACGTCCGGATCGGCGGCCGCCTGCTCCAGGAACGCCTGCACGGAGGTGGAGAAGGAGTCGTACGGGTGGTGGAGGAGGACGTCCCGCTCGCGCAGCGCCGCGAAGATGTCGGGCGGGGACGCGGACTCCACCTCGGCGAGGTCCCGGTGGGTGCCCGCCACGAACTTGGGGTACTTCAGCTCCGGCCGGTCCAGCGCGGCTATCCCGAACAGCCCGGTGAGGTCGAGCGGCCCCGGCAGCGGATAGACCTCGGCGTCCGAGATCTTCAGCTCGCGCACCAGCAGGTCCAGCACATACGGGTCGATGGACTCCTCGACCTCCAGCCGCACCGGGGGCCCGAAGCGGCGGCGCAACAGCTCCTTCTCCAGGGCCTGCAGGAGGTTCTCGGCGTCGTCCTCCTCGACCTCGAGGTCCTCGTTGCGGGTCACCCGGAACATGTGGTGCGCGAGCACCTCCATCCCCGGGAAGAGCGACTCCAGATGCGCCGCGATCACGTCCTCCAGCGGCACATACCGCTGCGGCGACGCCTCCAGGAACCGGGCGAGCGACGGCGGGACCTTCACACGTGCGAAGTGATCATGCCCGCTCACGGGGTTGCGCACCACGACCGCGAGATTGAGCGAGAGCCCGGAGATATAGGGGAAGGGGTGTGCCGGGTCCACCGCGAGCGGGGTCAGCACGGGGAAGATCTGCTGCCGGAAGAGGGTGAAGAGGCGGGACTGCTCCTTCTCGGTGAGATCCGGCCAGCGGACCAGATGGATGCCCTCCTCCGCGAGCGCCGGGGCGACGTCCTGCTGATAGCAGGCGGCGTGCCGGGCCATGAGCTCACGGGACCGGTTCCAGATCAGATCCAGCACCTCGCGCGGCTGCAGCCCGGAGGCCGAGCGGGTGGCGACCCCCGTCGCGATGCGCCGCTTGAGGCCGGCGACCCGCACCATGAAGAACTCGTCCAGATTGCTGGCGAAGATCGCCAGGAAGTTGGCCCGCTCCAGCAGCGGGGTGGACGGGTCCTCGGCCAGCTCCAGCACCCGCTCGTTGAACGCCAGCCAGCTACGCTCCCGGTCCAGGAACCGCCGCTGCGGCAGCTCCCCGCCCGCCACGTCGGGCCCGGCCTCCTCCTCGTACGAGTCCAGGTCCGCGTCGAGGTCGGGATCGAGCGACCGCACCGGTGGCCCGGCGACAGCATGCGGCCGGTGGGCCGCGATGGACCCGACCGAGGGCTGGGACTGGGGCTGGGGGGAAACCGATGCCTGACCGCTGCTTTCGCTCATGAATTCATTGTTCCGCGCCGGAGACGAAGACGGCGTGGCGGAGGCGGGTGCGGAAACGGCACGGAGCCTCCGGTTCGACGAATTCGGCACAGCGGGCTGCATTCAGTGATGCTCGCAACCAAGGTTGAATCGCCGGTAACGGACACATGGCGCGTAGGAAATCGGGACCCATCCCCCAGGGGTCCGGCCCCCAGGGGTTCCGCCCTCCTAAGCCCCCCG
Source organism: Streptomyces violaceusniger Tu 4113 (assembly GCF_000147815.2). Lineage (NCBI taxonomy): Bacteria > Bacillati > Actinomycetota > Actinomycetes > Kitasatosporales > Streptomycetaceae > Streptomyces > Streptomyces violaceusniger. The sequence goes on from NC_015957.1 coordinate 10,252,430, forward strand.
GGGGCGGGGCCGGCTCAGGTCTCGGTCCGGTACATCAGGTCCGTCTCATGGGTGACGAAGCCGAGCCGTTCGTAGACCGCGACCGCGGCGAAGTTGTCGGCGTCCACGTAGAGCATCGCGGTCGGCAGCCCCTGGGCGGCAAGATGCCGCAGCCCGACCGACGTGAGCGCCTTACCGAGGCCGCCACCCTGCGCGTCCGGCCGCACCCCGACGACGTACACCTCCCCCAGCCGCTCCTCGGCATGCACCTTGGTCCAGTGGAAGCCGACGATCTGCCCCTCGCGCTCGGCCAGGAAGAACCCCGCCGGATCGAACCACGGCTCGCCCTTACGGTCGTCCAGGTCACGCTGGGCGAGCGAGCCCTGCTCGGGGTGGTGGGCGAAGGCCGCCGCGTTCGCCGCCAGCCAGGCGGCGTCGTCCTCACCCGGCCGGAAGGTCCTTACGGTCACGCCCTCCGGCCACGTGGGCTCCGCGAAGCCCGGCTCCGTGAGCGACCCCAGGGGCCGGCGCATCTGGCGCAGCTCCCGGAACAGCGTCAGCCCCAGCACCTGGGCCAGATGGCGCGCCGAGGCATGCCCCCCGTGCGCCCACACCCGCAGCCGCTTCCCCGACTCCCTCAGCAGGGTCACTCCCAGCGCCCGGCCATGCCCCTGCCCGCGGTGCGCCGGGTGCACGACCAGCTCGGCGGCCGGGGCCTCCACCGGGTCGGTGTCCTCGAGCTGCGCGTATCCCACCAGCTCCCCGCTCGGCTCCCGCAGCACCAGATGCCGCACCCCCTCCCGCCGCCCCCGCAACTGCAGCCGCCCCTGCTCGGACACGGCCTGCTGACCATCGGCGCGCGCGGACTCCGCGACCAGCCGCAGCACATCCTGCGCCTCGGTGGGCGCCAGCTCCTCCAGCACATCGAGCCGCCGGGCACCGGATGTCTCGTTCACCACGTCATTCATGGGGCCGAGCCTACGGCGGCCCAATTGGCCAGCAAGCTGCTGGCCAATTTGTTACCGGCGGGTCACCCGGCTGCCCCATCCCCGTCGAGGATGTCGTCGGCGATACGTGAGAGATCCTCGGCGCTGGGCATCAGCTCCCGCACATGGGGCGGCAGCGCTGCGTAGGTGCTCACGGCGAGCGGTGCGTTGTTGCTCCGCAGGGCGTATTCGATCGTCCCCTTGTCGCGGCTCTTGGCGATGAGGATCCCGAGCGTCGGATCATCGCGCTCCTTGTCCCGCAACAGGTCGTCGACGACGGTGACGTAGAAGCCGAGCTGGCCTAGGTGCGCGGGGCGGGCCTTGTCGGTCTTCAACTCGATGACGACGTAGCGGTGCAGCTTGCAGTGATAGAAGAGCAGGTCGATCCGGAACTCCTCGTCCCCGACCTTGATCGGGTACTGGCGTCCGACGAAGGCGAAGCCGACCCCGAGCTCGGTCAGGAACCGGACGAGCTGCTGTACCAGCGCGTCCTCGAGGTCGCGCTCTGCCACCTTGCCCGACAGCCGGGTGAAGTCGACTCGGTACGGGTCCCTGACGGCCTCATTGACCGCGTCGGAATCCTCCGGGACCGTGGCGTCGAAGTTGTTGAGCGCGGCGCCCTGGGTGAGGTGCAACTGAGCGTCGATCCAGTGGTCGAGCATGACGCGGGACCACCCCTGCTGCACGGCCCGCTGAGCGTAGAAGTCCAGCTCGGGGCGAGTCTTGCAGCGGCCCATCAGCAGGGTGATGTGACCCCAGGGCAATTGGGCAACAGCTTGTTGCCCAATTTGTTCGGGCCATGTTCGAGCCATCTGCTGCATGTACTTGAGATTCCGCGCGCCGAAGCCTCGCTGGTTCGGAAAGGCCGTACGCAATTCGGTCGAGACCCGGTCGATGACCTTGGAGCCCCACCTCTCCCTCTCAGCCCGCTCAAGGATCGTCCGGCCGACTTCCCAGTACATCTTGATCATCTCGGTGTTGACCTTGAGCTGAGCGCGCACGCTCGCCTTCGTGACGATCGCCTTGAGGTCATCGACCAGTTCGAAGAAGCCCGGCGGGAGCTCGGATCCCTGTGCGGGGATGGGCGTCTGCTTCGTGAGTTCGTTCTGCATGATCCGCACGCTCACATATCGAACCGCCACCCAAACCCCTCATGCGGACCTTTCCGCCGAACGGGGCGAAGTCGTCCCACACCGTTGACCATCGGCCACCAGCTCTTAACCTCCCGCCCCTGCCCCGCTACGCGCGTTGACCGTAAGCTGCGCCCCACCATCCACCACGGGGCACACAAGGGGACGACATGCCAGCGAGACCTCAACGGCGCGGGGCGGCACGCCGGTTGGCCACGGGAGTCGCGGTGCTGGCCGCCGCGGCCGGGGTACTGACCGCCGTGGGCCCGGCGGGCGCGGGCACCGCCGCCGCCTCGGACAAGCACCGGCCCGGGCGCACCGTCGACGTACAGCTGCTGTCCTTCAACGACCTGCACGGAAACCTGGAGCCCCCGCAGGGCTCCTCGGGCACCGTCACCGAGACCCAGCCGGACGGCACCACCAAGACCATCCCGGCGGGAGGCACCGAATACCTCGCCACCTCCCTCCGTAACGCCCGTAAGGGCCACGACTACTCCGTCACCGCCGCCGGCGGCGACATGATCGGCGCCAGCCCGCTGCTGTCCGGTCTCTTCCACGACGAGCCGACCGTCGAGGCGCTCAACAAGCTGGACCTCGACGTCACCGCGGTCGGCAACCATGAATTCGACGAGGGCCGCGCCGAGCTGAACCGGATCCAGAACGGCGGCTGCCACCCCAAGGAGGGCTGCTACGAGAAGGGCAAGACCTTCCCGGGCGCCGACTTCCCCTACCTCGCCGCGAACGTCACCGACGAGAAGACCGACAAGCCCATCCTCAAGCCGTACACCGTGTGGAAGCACAAGGGCGTGAAGATCGGCTTCATCGGAGTCACCCTCGAGGGCACCCCGGACATCGTCACCGCCGAGGGCGTCAAGGGCCTGAAGTTCCACGACGAGGTCGAGACGGTCAACAAGTACGCCAAGGAGCTGCAGCGCAAGGGCGTGAAGTCGATCGTCGCGCTCATCCACGAGGGCGGGCTGCCCGCCTCCTCCTCGTACAACGACGACTGCGACAACGGCGGTGCGGGCAAGGGCATCTCCGGCCCCATCGTCGACATCGCCAAGAACATCTCGCCCACGGTCGACGCCCTGGTCACCGGCCACACCCACCAGGCGTACACCTGCACCGTCCCGGACCCGTCCGGCACTCCGCGCACCGTGACCTCCGCGGCCTCCTTCGGCCGCCTCTACACGGACACCACGCTCACCTACGACCGCCGCACCGGCGACATCGTGCGGACGAGCGTGAAGGGCGCCAACGCGGCGAACCACGTCGTGGACCGCGAGCAGCCCAAGGCCCCCGACATGACGTCGCTCATCGGGCGCTGGAACAAGCTGGCCGCCCCGATCGCCAACAAGCCCGTCGGCTACATCTCCGCCGACGTCAACGGTCGCGGCTCCACCGCGTACGAGACGCCCCTGGGCGACGTCATCGCCGACGGCCAGCTCGAAGCGCTCGCCCCGGCCGACAAGGGCGGCGCCCAACTCGCCTTCATGAACCCCGGCGGCATCCGCTCCGACCTCGCCCACAAGGCGTCGGGCAGTGAGGGCGACGGGGTGGTGACCTACGGCGAGGCGTTCACCGTCCAGCCGTTCACCAACATGATGAACGTGCTCGACCTGACCGGCTCCCAGCTCATCACCGCGCTCCAGCAGCAGGTCAGCGGCTCCAACGAGGCGTCCCCGAAGATCCTCCAGGTCTCCAAGAGCCTCACCTACACCCTGGATCCGACCAAGTCGGGCAAGGACCGGATCGTCACGGACACGGTGAAGCTGAACGGTGAGCCGATCGACCCCGCCAAGACCTACCGCGTCGCGATGAACGAGTTCCTCGCGGGCGGCGGCGACGGCTTCCCCGCCTTCAAGGACGGCAAGAACAAGCTCGTCGGCGCCTCCGACCTGGACGCGTTCACGGCCTACCTGGGCGCGCACTCGTCGCAGTCCTCGCCCCTGGACCCGCCGAAGGCGGACCGCATCACGATCGTGAAGTAGTCGCCCGACGCCTGCCGATGGCCCGGCCGCTTGTGGCAGCCGGGCCATCGTCGTGTCACCGCAGCGCGTCCTCGATCAGCTCGGCGGCCCGCCCGGTGCCGCCCTCGGCCCGCACCTCGTCCCGCAGCCGCGCCGAGACGCGCGCGACCTCCGGATCCGTGGTGAGTTCGAGCAGCGCGGCACGCAGCACCTCGGCGCTGGCATCCGCCGTGTCGATACGGCGGGCCACGCCCAGCTCCACCAGCCGGTCGGCGTTCATCGGCTGCTCGGCACTCTGCGGTACGGCGATCATCGGCAGCCCGCAGTACAGCCCTTCGCCGCTGCTGCCCATCCCGGCATGGGTCACGAAGGCGTCGGCCTGTTCCAGGATCGCCAGTTGCGGCACCCAGCGGTGCACCTCGATGTTGCCCGGGACCTCCCCCAGCTCGGCCGGGTCGACGTACTTCCCGATCTGCAACACCACATGCCACCCGGGCAGCTCCCCGAAGGCCGCGACGCACTCCCGGTAGAAGCCGGGCTGCCGGGTGAAGGCCGAGCCCAGCGAGACCAGCAGCACCTTCTCCGCCCCGGCGGGCCGTTCCCACCGGCCCTGCCCGGCCCGGTCCCCGAGGCACGGCCCGACGAACGTCACCACCTCCTCGTCCACTCGGTCCGCGTTCGGCTGCATGGCCCGGGGGATCACCGCGACGGCCCGCTCGGGCCGCCCGCTGAAAACATCGGGGTCGAGCGTGGTCGCCCCGCAACCGGCCAGCCACGACGCGAACTTCTCCTGATACGCATCGGCCCCCGGCAGCGCCTTGAGCGCCGCCGCGACCTCCTCCGCGTAGCCCTCCCAGGCCACGAAGGACGGCGACAGCTGAACCGTCGGCCGCCCCTGCGCCTCGGCCAGGGCACGCCCGGCGTAGCCGCCGATGTCGTAGAGATAGAGGTCGGCCGGATCGTCGTCATACGCGGCGCGCAACTGCGGCAGCGCCTGGATCGCGTCGTCCAGGAAGACGGTGCCGGCGGCGATGGGGTCCTCGGGCCAGCTGTTGTCCGCGACGGGCAGCGTGGACCGGTACGGCACCAACGCGGCACCGGTGGGCTCGATGACGTCCGCGACGAAGGGATCGTTGGCGTAGGTCACCCGGTGACCGCGCGCCACGAGCTCGCGGATGACCTCGAGGCTGGGCAGTACATGGCTGATGGCGGGAATGCCGACCATCGCGATATGGGCACGACGACGGGACGGACGTGACATGAGAGATCACTCGTTTCAGATCTACGGCGAGATGGACACGACGATCCAGCGCACCGGGCGTGGTCACCGGTGCGCCGGAGAGAGCGGCGTGTCAGCCGTAGATCTGCAGAAACGAGTCCATGCGGATGACGGTACCCCGGCCGCCACCCGGCCCGCCTCCCCTTTTTCCGGCCTCAGCAAGCGCTAAGTGCCCGCTCAGTGCCCGATCGTAGGGTCGCGCAGGCGACGGGCCGTCTGTTCTCCCTCCCTCTCCGACGGGCCGTCGCCCCCTTACGCCCCGCCCCCGTGGATGCGATCGAACGCACCGGCCTTGGCACCACGTATGAAGGCGCGCAGGGCGGCGGAGGTGGTGGTCAGGATGACGTCGGGGTCGTCGCTCTCCCTGAGCAGGACGGCGCGCTCGCTCGCGGCGACGTCCACGCAGTTGCCCGCGTCCGCGCTGTAAGTGGACTTCCGCCAGTCAGCGGCGACGTTCACGCAGTTGCCCGCGTCCCCGCTGTAAGAGGACTTCCTCCACTCGACCCCGACGTTGACGCAGTTGGACGAGTCTCCGCTGTACGAAGGCTTCCGCCACTGGTACGTGGACACGCTTCTCCTTCACATAGTGCGCAAGATGCCGTGGATGAAGTCCCGCGACTCTCGCGGCTTGAGGGCGGTCATCTCCATCCGTTCCAAGACAGCCCGATACTTGGCCAACTCGGCCTCTGCATCCATGAACTGGGTTCCTTGGGCAGAGTCGAGCTGCACCGTGTCGAGCTGCGGTACAGGCCCCACGACATAGTCGAACGATTGCCCGGTCCCAGGGAAGGTTCCGCCGCCGAACGGAATCACCAGGATGGTGACGTTGTCCATCTCGCTCATGGCGAGGAGGTGTTCAAGCTGGGCGCGGACCGTCTCCATTCCGCCGAATTCCATCCGCAGAGCGGCCTCATGGATGACCGCGGTGTACGGCACCGGCTTGTCGCCGTAGAGGATCGCCTGGCGCTTCATCCGGTGCGATAGTCGATGCTCCACCTCATATGCCCGCAACGGCGGAGCTACTTCCCGGATCACCGCGCGGGCGTGGTCCACGGTCTGGAGCAGGCCCGGGATGTGGATGACCAGAGCGACGCGCAGCGCTCGGGCCCGATGCTCCAACTCGGCCATATCCGCGAAGCTGGCCGGGAGGTGTTCCCGGTATTCGTCCCACCAGCCCCGCGCACGTCCGCCCGTCATGTCCGCCAGCGCATCCACGAGGTCCTCATCGGCGCACGTGTAGGTGCGAGCCATCACGCGCACACGATCGGCACCCACGGCGTACCGGCCCGCCTCGATCATGCTCACGCGGGCCTGCTGGACACCCAACTCGGCGGCGGCCGCAGTGGAGGTCAGACCCGCGCGCTCACGAAGCTTCCGCAACTCGGCTCCGAGCCGTCGCTGCTTGAGCGTAGGACTACTGGTGGTCGCCATCGGTCTCCCTTGTCACCCACACGAGGGCAATCGTGAGCCATATCTCTGTATCGACGTTAGAACTAACACGACTGGCCCTACTGTGTGGCCCACGCCACCCAACTTCGCCCGACCGAGGGAGACTCCATGGCCAACGTACCGCCGTCCTCCGACCCCTGGACGTACTCCCTCCGCCTCCCCAACGACCCACGGGCGGCCAGGATCTCGCGGGTCACCCTCCGAGCCGTCCTCTCCTCCCACGGCATGGCCGAGCTGACCGACACGGCGGAACTCCTCACCTGCGAGCTGGTCACCAACGCCGTCCGCCACTCCGACGGCCCCGCTCAACTCCGCATCCGCCACCTCTGCGAAAACCGCCTCCGCGTGAGCATCTGGGACACCAACCCGACCATCCCCGCACCCTTCGACGCCCCGCCCAGCCCCCTCGACCGCTTCACCGCCCTCACCGAGGCCGCCGCCCGCCTGGACGCGACCTCCGGCCGTGGCCTGCTCATCGTCCGGCTGTGCGCCGACAACTGGGGCGGCTACCCCCTCGCCGACGACCTCTTCGGCATCAGCGGCAAGCTGCTCTGGTTCGAACTCACCCCGCAGCAGAACGCCTACGAGATCGCGGCCTGACCCCACCCCGACCCTTTCCCCCAATCGGGTGATCACCGGTCATTTGCCCCGTGCACATGCCCCGATGACCCTACGTTCACACGCATGGTCAGTTCGCGGCACGAGGCCGCACATCGCATCTTTCAAGAACGACCGGAGTTACTCGCTCCGGTGTTCCGCATCCTGGATCTGCCGCTCCCCGAGAAGGCAGCGGTCGAAGTACTCACCCCGGACGCCACCGAGATCCGTCCGCTGGAACGTCGCGTGGACAGCGTGCTACGCGTCAATCCACTCGAAGGGGACGGCTTCCTCCTGGCCATCGAGGCACAGGGACGCCGCGACGAGGCAAAGGGGCCCAGTTGGGCGTACTACCTGAGCTACCTGACGGCGAAGTACGAGCGCCCGGCTTTGCTGCTCGTGGTCTGTCAGGACAAGGCAACAGCCGATTGGGCCATGGGGCCCTTCCAACTCGGCCTGGACGACTGGACAGCGCTGTCCGTACACCCACTGGTCCTGGGCCCCGGAAACGTCCCGGTGATCCTCGACCCCGAAGAGGCCGCCCAAGACCTGACCCTGGCGACCTTCTCGGCCTTGACACATGGCAGCCACCGGGACGCCCCGGCCATACTGAAGGCCCTGGCTCGCGCCATGGGAACGGGCGACCCGGACTCTGTCCGCTACTACACGGAATTGCTGGAGATCGGTCTGGGGAGTACTACCCCAGCGGGAATCACTTGGAGGAACGAGATGAGCGCGGGTACCTACTTCCCTGGCCGTGGCACCCTCATCGAGGAGACCTTCCTGAAGGGGAAGGCAGAGGGCATGGCAGAAGGCATGGCAGAAGGCATGGCAGAGGGCGAAGCCCATGGGCGGGCCCAGGGCGTACTGCGCGTCCTGGAAAAGCGGGGGATCCCGACCCTGGCAGAGAGCCGCGACCGCATCACCAACTGCACCGACATCGACACCCTGGACCGCTGGCTCGACCGGGCCGTCACCGTCTCCACGGCCGATCAGCTCTTCGCCGAGGACGACTGACAACCATGGCCGTAGTGGGTAGCTATTTCCCCGGCCGGGGGACCCTCATCGAGGAGACCTTCCTCAAGGGCAAAGCGGAGGGCGAAGTCCATTCGCGGGTACAAAGCGTGCTGCGCGCCCTGGAGAGGCGAGGGATCACCACCCCGCCCGAGGCCCGCGACCGCATCACCAATTGCACCGACCTCGACACCCTGGACCGCTGGTTCGACCGCGCCTTCACCGTCTCCTCCGCCGATGAGCTCTTCGCGGAGGAGGAGCCGGGCCAGTAGTCACCGATCAGGGCCGGGACCGAGCCGGGGGCCGGGGCCACCGGCGGGTGGCCGCAGGACGGCGGGAGGGGGTGGGGTCGCAGGGGTGGTGTCCTGGACGCTTTCGCATATTTGTGGCGCCAACCCCCGGCCCACACCACGCCCCCGGGCACCGGCGCCGTAAATATGCGGTCCAGGGCGCCGCACCGGAGGCCCCGCCCCCGGCTCCCACCACGAACAGCGGGCGCACCCCGAACGCACCGCACCGGAGGCCCCGCCCCCGGGCACCCACCACGCACCCCACCCCGCCCCCGGGCACCCACCCACGGACCCACCACGCCCGCACCGCGCCCGCACCACGCCCGCACCGCGCACCCACCGCGCCCGCACCGCGCACCCACCCCGTGCCCCCGCCCGCCCCCGGAACCCACGCCGAACCCCCACCCTCCCCGGGCCGACCCCGCCTACCCTGGTGGCTTCTTCGATACGGCCGGCAACAGTCACCGGGGGGACGGGGCCTCATGGATCCCGCAGCGATACACACACTGGTCCAGGAACTCTTCGTCGCCGAGGGGCCGGTGGACCGGCCCGTGCGCATCGCCTCCCTGGTCGCCTTCCAGGGCGACCGCCGCACGCTCACCGAACGCGACCTGCCCCGGATCGCCTCCGCACTCGTCAACGCGGAACAACAACAGGGACAGGGTCAGCAACACCCCGCGCCCGAGCAAGCGCAAACGCCAGCGCAAGCGCGCCCCGAACTCACCGACGCCCTCGCCCGCACCCTCCACGCCCTCGGCACCGTCGACCTGGACGACCTGCGGGCCGTCCGCCTCGGCCCCGAAGCCTTCGCCCGCCACCTCGCCATCGCCGCCCCCGACGCCGACGAAGGGCTGGACGCGGACGACGCCCGGACGCACGCCTCGCTGCGGGAGGCCGTCTGCGCGCACATCCTGCGCTTCCTCGTCCGGCGCTCCCCCTTCGTCACGGCCGCCGAGGACGCCGCGTTCGAGGAGCGCTACGCCCGGGACATCGTGGCCGCCCACGACCATCTGACGATCTACGGCATCGATCTGGCCCACTCCCCCGACAGTTGGCCGCTGGACGCCGCCTATCTCAGCCTGGAGACCGAGGCCGACGGCGGAGGCCCGAGCGCCCCCGCCGAACAGGCCCTCGCCGGACGCGAACGGGTGCTGCTGTGGGGCGTGGCGGGGTCGGGCAAGACCACGCTGGTGCAGCGGCTCGCGGTGTCCGTGGCGCGCGGTGATCTCCCGACCCCGCTGGCGGGGCTGCGCGGGCGGGTCCCCTTCGTGCTCCCCGTGCGCCGGTTCCGCCGCGACGGCTTCCCGGAGCCGGACGGCTTCCTGTCCGCCGTCCGCCATCCGCACACCGCCGCCCAGCCGCCGGGGTGGGCCGAGCGGGTGCTGTCCCACGGGCGCGGGCTGCTGCTCGTGGACGGGGTGGACGAGGCCCCGGAGGACGAGCGTGAGCGGCTCCGCGAAGCACTGCGCGAGCTTCCGGCGCGCTATCCGGGAAATGTCTGGCTGGTCACCTCGCGCCCCTCGGCCGTACGGGAGAACTGGCTGGCCTCGGAGCTGGCCTCGGAGCGCTTCACCGAGCTGAAACTCTCCCCGCTCAGCCGCGAGGGGGTCACCGCGTTCATCCGGCGCTGGCATGCGGCCGCCCGCCAGGACATCACCGACCGTGCCGATCTGGACCGGCTGAGTGGTGACGAGGAAACGCTGCTGGACGCCGTAAGGATTACCCGGGACCTCGGCCGGCTGGCCACCAATCCACTGATGTGCGGTCTGCTGTGCGCGCTGCACCGGGACCGCCGCGGCTATCTGCCGCGCGGCCGGAAAGCCCTCTATGACGCGGCACTTTCCATGCTGCTGGAACGGCGCGACCGCGAGCGCGCCATGCTGCCGCCGGAGGGAATCGACCTCCCCCAGGAACCGAAGATCCAGCTTCTGCAGAAGCTGGCGCACTGGATGCTCGTCAACGGCCGGTCCGAAATGGACCGGGCCACCGCCGTCGAGACGCTCGGCCGGCACCTCCCGGCCATTCCGCACGCGGCGCGGCAGGGCGGGCCGGAGGAGATCTACCGACATCTGCTCAACCGGACCGGTCTATTGCGCGAGCCCACACCCGGTTCGGTCGATTTCGTGCACCGAACGTTCCAGGACTATCTCAGCGCGAGAGCGGTCGTCGAACGGCACGATTTTGACTTCCTGATCGACCACGCACACCTGGACGACTGGGAAGAAGTGATCAGAATGTCGGTCGCTCTCGCCCGCCCCGATGAATGCGGCTACCTCCTGGAGGGGCTGCTGGCGGCCCGTAAAGACGCCCGGCCGGTCCATGCCCGCCATCGCAAACTCCTGGCGGCCGCATGTCTGGAACACGCGACGGAGCTGGACCCCGAGGTGCGTTCCCGGGTGCATCGCTATACCCGCGATCTGGTACGCCCGACCTCGCTGGAAGCGGCCCGCGCGCTGGGCTGGATCGGGCCTATCGTGCTGGAAATGCTGCCCGATCCCAGCGGCGTATCCGATGAGGAAGCCCACCGGCTGGCCGTCACCGCCACCTCGATAGCCGACGACCGCGCCATCGACTATCTGGTCCGGCTGCGGGACCGCGGCTCCTGGGCGGTACGGGCGCAGCTCGCGGGCGCGTGGCGGCGATATGACACCGATCGTTACGCCGAGGAAATCATCGGCCATCTCGATGAGCGGGAACTCGACTTTCCGGTGTCGGACCTGGAGGAACTGCGGGCCCTGCGCCGGCTCGGCGGCCGCCCCTGCGTCCAGATAGCCGGTGCGCTCGCCCCGGACCAGTTGGCCGAGGGCCTGGTGGCGGAGCGGCTGACCGAGCTGTGGCTCGCCTACGACCTGGGCGCGGACCTGGACCTGAGCTGGCTGGCCGCCTTCCCCCGGCTGCACACCCTGCGGCTGAGCCACCGCAACACGGGGGTGACGGGGGTCCCGGAAGGCGTCCAGGTGATCGTGGCGGGCGCGTAAGGGGAGACCCCTGGAGGGGCGGCCCCCCGGAGGGCGGACCCCGGAGAAGCAGGCGCCCTACGGCCCCCGGAGGTGCGGAACCCCGGAGGTGCCGACCCCCGGAGAAGCAGGCCCCCGACGGCCTCGGAGGGGCGGACCCCGGAGGGCGGACCCGCGCCAGCCCCCGGAGAGGCGGACCCCCTGAGGGTGGCAGCCAGCCGCCAGAGCGGCCCCTGCCTCCCGTTCGCCCCCGCGACAGACCGGAAGTCCAGGGAAACCCCCAGGGCCCGGAGAGCCCCGCCAGAGCCCGCAGAGCCCCGCCAGGGCCCCTCAGGGGCCGCGCCTACGCGAAAGGGCACTGCTCCGCCCGCACAACGCACAGAAAAAGGGGGCCGCCCCGGACCGAAACGGTCCGGGGCGGCCCCGTGGCGATGGACGACGCCGCGTTGCCGCGGCTCCGCGTCACGCCTCCTTGCTGAGGTTCGGGCCCGCGCCACCGGCGGCGGACTCGATCGGCGGGGTGTCCGGCAGCGCCGACTTCTCCTCGCCGCGGAAGGTGAACTTCTTCTCCTCACCCTCGCCCTCGGTGTCCACGACCACGATGTGGCCCGAACGCAGCTCGCCGAAGAGGATCTTCTCCGAGAGCACGTCCTCGATCTCGCGCTGGATCGTCCGGCGCAGCGGCCGGGCGCCCAGCACGGGGTCGTAGCCCCGCTTGGCGAGCAGCTTCTTGGCCTCGCCACTGAGCTCGATGCCCATGTCGCGGTCCTTGAGCCGCTCGTCCACCTTGGTGGTCATGAGGTCGACGATCTGGATGATGTCTTCCTCGGTGAGCTGGTGGAAGACGACCGTGTCGTCGACACGGTTGAGGAACTCGGGCCGGAAGTGCTGCTTGAGCTCCTCGTTGACCTTGTTCTTCATCCGCTCGTAGCCGGTCTTCACATCGCCCTGGGCCGCGAAGCCCAGGTTGAAGCCCTTGGAGATGTCCCGGGTGCCGAGGTTGGTGGTCATGATGATCACCGTGTTCTTGAAGTCCACGACCCGGCCCTGGGAGTCGGTCAGCCGACCGTCCTCCAGGATCTGCAGCAGCGAGTTGAAGATGTCCGGGTGGGCCTTCTCGACCTCGTCGAAGAGGACCACGGAGAACGGCTTGCGGCGCACCTTCTCGGTGAGCTGGCCGCCCTCCTCATAGCCCACGTATCCGGGCGGGGAGCCGAAGAGCCGCGAGACGGTGTGCTTCTCGCTGAACTCCGACATGTCGAGCGAGATCATCGCGTCCTCGTCGCCGAAGAGGAATTCGGCGAGAGTCTTGCTGAGCTCGGTCTTACCGACACCGGACGGGCCCGCGAAGATGAACGAGCCACCGGGGCGCTTGGGGTCCTTGAGGCCCGCACGCGTGCGCCGGATGGCCTGGGAGAGCGCCTTGATGGCGTCCTTCTGGCCGATGACGCGCTTGTGCAGCTCGTCCTCCATGCGCAGCAGCCGGGAGGACTCCTCCTCGGTCAGCTTGAAGACCGGGATGCCGGTGGCCGTGGCCAGGACCTCGGCGATCAGCTCCTCGTCGACCTCGGCGACGACGTCCATGTCGCCGGCCTTCCACTCCTTCTCCCGCTTCGCCTTGGCGGCCAGGAGCTGCTTCTCCTTGTCGCGCAGGCCCGCGGCCATCTCGAAGTCCTGCGAATCGATCGCGGACTCCTTCTCCCGGCGCACATCGGCGATCTTCTCGTCGAATTCGCGCAGGTCCGGCGGTGCGGTCATCCGGCGGATCCGCATCCGGGAACCGGCCTCGTCGATCAGGTCGATCGCCTTGTCCGGCAGGAAGCGGTCCGAGATGTAGCGGTCGGCCAGGGTGGCGGCCGCGACCAGGGCCGAGTCCGTGATCGAGACGCGGTGGTGCGCCTCGTAGCGGTCCCGCAGGCCCTTGAGGATCTCGATGGTGTGGGGCAGCGACGGCTCGGCGACCTGGATGGGCTGGAAGCGGCGCTCCAGGGCCGCGTCCTTCTCCAGGTACTTGCGGTACTCGTCGAGCGTGGTCGCGCCGATGGTCTGCAGCTCGCCCCGCGCCAGCATCGGCTTGAGGATGCTGGCGGCATCGATCGCGCCCTCGGCGGCGCCCGCACCCACCAGGGTGTGGAGCTCGTCGATGAACAGGATGATGTCGCCGCGGGTGCGGATCTCCTTGAGCACCTTCTTCAGGCGCTCCTCGAAATCACCGCGGTAGCGGGAGCCGGCGACCAGGGCGCCCAGGTCCAGGGTGTAGAGGTGCTTGTCCTTGAGGGTCTCGGGCACCTCGCCCTTGACGATCGCCTGGGCCAGTCCCTCGACGACCGCCGTCTTGCCGACGCCGGGCTCGCCGATGAGGACCGGGTTGTTCTTGGTGCGGCGCGAAAGCACCTGCATGACCCGCTCGATCTCCTTCTCGCGCCCGATGACCGGGTCGAGCTTGGATTCGCGGGCGGCCTGCGTGAGATTGCGGCCGAACTGGTCCAGGACGAGCGAGGTGGAGGGAGTGCCCTCCGCCGGGCCGCCGGCGGTGGCGGCCTCCTTGCCCTGGTAGCCGGAGAGCAGCTGGATGACCTGCTGCCGCACCCGGTTCAGATCGGCACCCAGCTTCACGAGGACCTGGGCGGCGACGCCCTCGCCCTCGCGGATCAGGCCGAGCAGGATGTGCTCCGTACCGATGTAGTTGTGGCCGAGCTGAAGGGCCTCGCGGAGCGACAGCTCCAGGACCTTCTTGGCACGGGGGGTGAAGGGGATGTGCCCGGACGGGGCCTGCTGGCCCTGCCCGATGATCTCCTCCACCTGCTGGCGGACCGCCTCGAGCGAAATCCCGAGGCTCTCCAGGGCCTTAGCGGCGACACCCTCACCCTCGTGGATCAGGCCCAGGAGGATGTGTTCGGTGCCGATGTAGTTGTGGTTGAGCATCCGGGCTTCTTCCTGAGCCAGGACGACAACCCGCCGCGCGCGGTCGGTGAACCTCTCGAACATCGTTAATCGCTCCTCAGAGCGGTCAGAAAGATCGGGGACGATCCCCTCCCTGTCCTTCCGCATGCTAGTCCCGCAACCCGGGACAGCTCATTCCAACTGCCGACAACCGTCCGGATCACCCCCGCTCGCGCGGGGGTAACAGCCACTGGCTTCCTGCCCGAACAGCCGACAACTGCCTTAACCCGATGGTGCGAGACGATGTTCCCGCAGGCCAGGCATCTACGCCCACCGCCAGTACGCCGATGGCGAACGCCGCTTCCTCCCGACACGCGGACCGCCCCTCCCCACTAGGGATGTCTTACCCGCAAGCACAGATGGTCCATGCCGTAGGGGCCGGTTCCCTCCGCTACGGGCGAACAACCTTGCGCCCGTTCACCGGCCCTGCACGGCTCCTTACGGGCACAGTGCGCGCACGGGCCCGCACGGTAGGTCATCCGGGGCGTAACCAAGCGGGACGGCGGAGAGTTCTGCCGGGCATGATCCACAGGGCCCACGGCGCGAGGCCGGCCGCACCGACGCCGGCCCCCTCTTCACGCTGGTACGAGCGGGAGCTGGGCTGGCCGACGGCCGGCAGCGATCCCGTCGAATTGCTCACGGGGGTGGCCTTCGACGTCATCGAACTGCCGGCCGTGGCCGGATGGGCGATGCTGCGGCGCGTACCGCGGACCGGTCCGGTCGCGGTGGAGGGCGCCTGGATGCGACTCCTGGTGGCCCCTGGCAGCGCCGACGAGCTTCCGGGGCTGCTCGACTGGCTGGAGTGGGGCGGTGTGGCCCTGGACCTGGGCGCGATCGGCGCCGGAGGCCGGATCACCGCGCCATGCCCCTCCCGCTCCTGGCCGCCGCCCCTGGCCGCCGGGGCGTCCGGAGCCGGGGCGTCCGGAGCCGGGGCGTCCGGAGAGCGATGCCCGCAGGAGGCCGCCGTATGGCTGCGACCTCCCGACCCGAGGGGCGAGGTGGAGCCAACGCTGCCGAGGACAGGCTTCGGGGGCGATGGGGGCGCCCCCGATCTCGTACGGCTCGTGAGCGCGGCGGCTACCGAATGCCTCCGCACCCGATTGGTGCGCGCCCGGCCGCTGCCGAGGCAGCGGCGAGCCGGGAAAGGCTGACGCGCTCAGCCGTTGGCCTTCTCGTACGCCTCACGAACGGTCGCCGGAACACGGCCGCGGTCGTTGACCTCGTAGCCGTTCTCCTTCGCCCAGGCGCGGATCTTCGCGGTGTCCTGGCCGCCGGCCGACGCCGCGCGCGCCTTGCCCCGGCCGCCGGCGGCCCGGCCACCGGTGCGCCGGCCGCCCTTGGTGTAGGGCTCCAGGGCGTCACGGAGCTTGTCCGCGTTGTTGGTGGTGAGGTCGATCTCGTAGCTCTTGCCGTCAAGGGAGAACGTCACGGTCTCGTCCGCCTCGCCGCCGTCGAGGTCGTCGACAAGAAGGACCTGAACCTTCTGTGCCATGGGGTTCCTTTCAGGGAAAACGGGGGGTTCGGGGGTGCGGCGTTAGCCGCTGATGACTCACCCCCAGGTAATTACACTACGAGAGAATAGGAAACCGCCTTTCCCGGAAAAACACAAACCCCCCGGGAAGGTTCGACCGATCCACCAAGCGGGAAGCCTCGTGGAAGGTCATGTTCCGGAGCTATGTGATAGGGGCGCGATTCGGACATAGGGCCCGCGATCACAGTTGCAGAAGCATCCGGCTGTTGCCAAGGGTGTTCGGCTTCACCCGTTCGAGACCAAGGAACTCGGCGACGCCCTCGTCATAGGAACGCAGCAGCTCGCTGTACACATCGCCGTCGACCGGCGTCTCGCCGATCTCCACGAAGCCGTGCCTGGTGAAGAAGTCGACTTCGAAGGTGAGGCAGAAAATGCGCCGCACCCCCAGCCAGCGCGCCGTCTGCAACAGCTTGTCGAGCACCAGGTGGCCTACGCCGGTGCCCTTGAGAGTCCGATCGACGGCGAGAGTGCGGACCTCCGCGAGGTCTTCCCACATGACGTGCAGCGCTCCACAGCCAATGACCTCAGCGTCCTCGTCGCGCTCGGCGACCCAGAACTCCTGGATGTCCTCGTAAAGCGTCACGGTGGCTTTGTCGAGCAGGATGCGATCGTCCACGTACGAGTCGATGAGGCGGCGCACCGCCCGTACATCGCCGGTCCGGGCACGGCGGACGGTGACTACTTTTGATAGTGGGGAGGACATGACCGGACGCTATCGCCCTGGGTCATCGCCCCGACTCACCGGGGCTCTCCCCGGTCTCCCCCAGTTGTGCGACGCGCATGGCATCCCGTAGTTGGTCACGCTGCTCTTCGGACATCATCCCGAAGAACGCGACGAGAGCGGCCGCGGGGTTGTCACTGGTCGACCACGCTTCGTTCATCAGTGCGGCCGAGTAGGCGGCGCGCGTAGAGACCGCGGCATATCGATAGGCGCGGCCTTCGACCTCCCGGCGCAGCCAGCCCTTGTGATGGAGGTTGTCCATTACGGTCATGACGGTGGTGTAGGCGATCGAGCGTTCCCGCTGAAGGTCTTCCAGCACTTCGCGGACCGTGACCGGGCGGTTCCACTTCCACACCCGCGTCATGACCGCGTCTTCGAGATCTCCCAATGGCCTAGGCACACCGAGAATAATAGTGGGAGATGTCCCGAATGTCGGGAGGTCTGCGCGGGAAAAGCCACACGCCCCGGAACGCGATGCGTCCCGGGGCGTGGTCCGGCGTGCTGCCGCCGTGGGGTGCGGGGGTGGCGGCGCCCGATGGGCCCGATCGATCCGATCAGGCCGTCTCGCGCTCCGGGGCCGGGCCCTCGGCCTCGGTGCGGGCCGCCAGCGCCGCGTCCACCGCGGCGTCCTCCTTGGACTTGTTGGCGCCGCCCTGGCTCTTCACCATCGTCACGATGAGCGCGGTGAAGGCCACGGCCATCACGACGGGCGGGATCAGCGCGGAGACATAATCCATGGCTCTCGGCCTCCTTTTGCTCGAGACCACCAGATTACGCGGCGCGCCGCGGCCCTCCGGAGCCGGGCACCGGTCCCGGGCGCGGCGGCCCGGGGGCCGGGCGAGGGCAGGGGCGGGGCCCAGGCCCGGGTTCAGGCCGAACGGGCCCCGGCGCCGAGCCGCGACTCCTGCTCCGGCGGCGGCGAGGGGCGGCGCTTGGGCGGGAAGACCTCCGCCGGCGTGGGCACCGGACGCCCCGGGCGCGGCGCCCGGCGGCCCGGTTCCCGTCGGTTCGGCTCCTCGCGGTCGCCGTGCTCCGGCGCCGCGGGCTTCTTGCGCGGCTGCGGCTTGGGCTCGTCGGCCTTCTGGAGCGCCTCCAGCACGATCTCCGACCCCTTCCGTACCGTCCCCTGCGCGGCCGCCCTGGGCGCCGTCGAGACCCCGCCCGGCAGGGCGCGCAGCCGGGGCCCCACGGGGCTTGTGCGCGGCTGTACGACGGCGCCGGCGCGCTCCGCGAGCCGGGCGCGCACGCCCCGCTCGGCAAGGCGCTCGCAGTGGCTCAGCAGCGCGCGTCGGCGCGTCGCCTCACCACCCCCGGCGGCCGACCCGCACAGCGCGCGGAGCGCGGCCAGATCCTCGGCCAGCGGCTCGTAACCGGCCGCGAGGGCGCCCTGGAGCTGCTCGAGATAGCCGACGGCGGCGCCGGGCAGGGCGGCGCGGTAGCGGGCGAGCTCGTCGAGCAGGAACGCTCGCAGCCGCCCGCCCTCGCGGACCGCTTCGTCCACGGCCTCGGCGAGCCGGAGACAGTCCTGGACCTCCTCCGCCCGGTCCGGGCCGAGGGGGCCGGCAGAGGGAGTGACGGGGTCGGGTCGGAGGGCGATGGCGAGGGCGCGTCGGAGCACACGCAGCTCATCCGCACTGAACGCCATTCCGCCGCGGGATCCATATGGCGTGGGCATGGGGCGACTTTAAGTGCTAAGCGGACAAATTTCGCTCAGCGCCGGACGGTGCGGCGCGTTGCGGACGCCGAGCCGCCATACGGGGGAAGCGCCGGACGGGGCCGCGTCGAGGCGGCCCCGTCCGGACCCGGCACCCGGGGCGGACCGTCGCATCCGGGTGCCGGTGTACGTGGTCGACGGCCCTTCCGCTTGTCAATACGGAATTCGCAGTGCCGTCTTTCCCTTGACCGCTCCGTGACCAATGGCGAAGAGCGATCGGCGCCCCCGGCGAATCCAGAGCGCGGGAATTCGTTTCGGAATGCCGTCAATACGGTCGAGCACGCAGGTGAAGAGCTGATCGCCGGTGCTCAGCCGCGCGAGACGTTCCGCTCGTAGACCAGTCTGAGGCCGATCAGGGTCAACCAGGGTTCATGCTCATCGATCACTGAGGATTCTCCTAGCACCATGGGCGCCAGCCCGCCGGTGGCGATCACGGTGACGTCCTCCGGGTCCTGGGTCAGCTCCCGCGCCATTCGCCGGACGATCCCGTCCACCTGGCCCGCGAAGCCGTAGAGGATGCCGGACTGCATGGCCTCCACCGTGTTCTTCCCGATCACGCTGCGCGGGCGGGCCAGCTCGATCTTGCGCAATTGCGCCCCGCGTACGCCCAGCGCCTCGACCGAGATCTCGATGCCCGGCGCGATCACCCCGCCCACGTACTCTCCGCGCGCGCTGACCGCGTCGAAGGTCGTCGCGGTGCCGAAGTCGACGACCACGCACGGACCCTCGTACAGCTCGACGGCGGCCAGCGCGTTGATGATCCGGTCGGCGCCGACCTCCTTGGGGTTGTCCATCAGGATCGGCACACCGGTCTTCACGCCCGGCTCGACCAGGACGGACGGCACATCGCCGTAGTAGCGGCGGGTCACCTCGCGCAGCTCGTGGAGCACCGAGGGGACGGTGGAGCAGATGGAGATGCCCGCGATGCCGTCGCCCAGCTCCTCGCCGAGCAGCGGATGCATGCCCATCAGGCCCTGCAGCAGGACGGCGAGTTCATCGGCGGTGCGGCGGGCGTCGGTGGAGATCCGCCAGTGCTCGACGATCTCCTCGCCGTCGAACAGCCCCAGCACGGTGTGGGTGTTTCCGACGTCGATGGTCAGCAGCATGGGCGGCACCGCTTCCGGGCGGGCTGACGGCCGAGGACGAGCCCTGGGGTGGTGGGTGGGGCGACGGGCGGGCGGGGGTTTCCGACGTCGATGGTCAGCAGCATCGCTTACTTCCCCTCGGACTCGCGCAGGTCCAGGCCGATGTCCAGGATCGGGGAGGAGTGGGTGAGCGCGCCGACCGCCAGATAGTCGACGCCCGTCTCGGCGTACGTACGGGCGCCTGCGAGCGTCAGCCGCCCCGAGGACTCCAGCGCGGCGCGCCCGGCGACCAGCTCGACGGCCTCGCGGGTCCGCTCCGGGGTGAAGTTGTCCAGCAGGATGAGGTCCGCGCCCGCCTCCAGGACCGGCGGGATCTGGTCGAGGGTGTCGACCTCCACCTCGATCGGCACGTCCGGGAACTCGGCCCGCACGGCGCCGAACGCCTCCGCCACGCCGCCCGCCGCGATCACGTGGTTGTCCTTGACCAGCGCGGCGTCCGAGAGCGACATCCGGTGGTTGACCCCGCCGCCGCAGCGCACCGCGTACTTCTCCAGGGCGCGCAGCCCCGGGGTGGTCTTACGGGTGTCACGGACCTTGGTCTTCGTCCCGTCGAGGGCGTCCGCCCACGCACGGGTCGCCGTCGCGATACCGGAGAGCCGGCACAGGAGGTTCAGCGCGCTGCGCTCACCGGTGAGCAGGTCGCGGGTGCGGGTACGGACGCTGAGCAGCTTCTGGCCCGCCGCCACCCGGTCGCCGTCCTCGGCATGCCGCTCGACCTCGAACTCGTCCGTACAGACGACGGACAGGATCGCCTCGGCGATCCGCAGCCCCGCGACGGTGCCCGCCTCACGGGCCGTGAAGTCACCGGTGGCGAAGGCGTCCTCGGGGACGGTGGCCACGGTGGTGACGTCCACGCCCTGGTCGAGGTCCTCCTCGATGGCCATGTGCGCGACGTCCTCGACCTGGATGGGGTCGAGTCCGGCACTGATCAGCAGCTCGGCCAGGTCGGGGTCCAGACCGCACTCCATCGGGTCGAGCCCGGAGCCGTCGGCGTCGTCGCCGCAGCCGCAGGCGTCGCCGCAGCCCGCCGCCTCGCCGGGGCGGCCGATCTGCAGCAGCGGCAGGGACACGGATGGCTGGCGGTCTTCGGAGGTGCTGCTCACGGGCGGGACTCCGTCTCGGTTCGGGGGGTGGTCGGTGGGGGAAACGCTTCGGAGTCCGTGGAACGCACATCGAGGGCGCCGTCGGGGCCGAGGGTGACCAGGAGGTGGCGGCGCCAGGCGGCGTCGTCCCGCGCGGGGCGGTCCTCGCGCCAGTGGCAGCCGCGGGTCTCCGCACGGCGGAGCGCGGCGGCGACCAGGACCCGGGCGACCAGATGGAGGTTGGTGGCCTCCCAGGTCTCGACCCCCGGCTCGGCCGTCTTGCCGTCCCGCCGCAACTGCGCGGCGGCGTCGTCGTGGACGCGCGCCAGCCGGTCGGCGGCGCGGGCCAGGCTCTCGGCGGAGCGCAGGACTCCGGCGCCGTGGGTCATGATGTGCTGGATCTCGTAGCGGGCCTCGGAGGCGAGCAGGGGCGCCGCGCCGGGGGCGGCCGGGTCCGGCCCGACGCCCTCGTCCGGTCCGGGCCGCTCGGCGGCCGTGGCGGGCCGCACGGGGCCCTCGGCTCCGGCGGCTCCGGCGGCTCCGGCGGCTCCGGCGGCTCCGGCGGCTCCGGCGGTGATGTCCTCCGCGATGCGCTCCGCGAAGACCAGGCCCTCCAGAAGGGAGTTGGAGGCCAGTCGGTTGGCGCCGTGGACGCCGGTGCAGGCGACCTCTCCGCAGGCGTAGAGCCCGGGGACGGTGGTGCGGCCGTGCAGATCGGTGCGGACCCCGCCGCTCGCGTAGTGCGCAGCCGGGGCGACCGGGATGGGCTCGGTCACCGGGTCGATGCCGTGCGCGCGGCAGGCGGCCAGGATGGTCGGGAAGCGCCGCTCCCACATCCGCGCCCCGAAGTGGCGGGCGTCCAGGTACATATGCTCGGCGCCGCGCTCCTGCATCCGCCGCGTGATGCCCTTGGCGACGATGTCGCGGGGCGCCAGCTCGGCCAGTTCGTGCTGCCCCTGCATGAAGCGCACCCCGTCGGCGTCGACGAGATGGGCGCCCTCGCCGCGCACCGCTTCCGAGACCAGCGGCTGCTGGCCTTCCGCCTCCGGGCCCAGCCACAGCACCGTGGGGTGGAACTGCACGAACTCCAGATCGCTGACCTCGGCCCCGGCGCGCAGCGCGAGCGCGACCCCGTCGCCGGTGGAGACGGCGGGGTTGGTGGTCGCGGAGAAGATCTGGCCCATGCCGCCCGTGGCGAGGACCACCGCGCCCGCCCGCACCGCGCCCACGCCGTCCCGCCGGCCCTCGCCCATGACGTGCAGGGTGACCCCGGCCGCCCGACCGGAGCCGTCCTTGAGCAGGTCGAGCACCAGGGCGTTCTCCACGGTGTCGATACCGGCCGCGCGCACCGCCTCGACCAGGGCCCGGGAGATCTCCGCGCCGGTCGCGTCGCCGCCCGCGTGGGCGATCCGGCGGCGGTGGTGGCCGCCCTCGCGGGTCAGCAGGATCTCGCCGGTGTCGTCGTCGGCGTCGAAGCGGGCGCCGGTGGCGATGAGCCGCCGCACCGCGTCGGGTCCCTCGGTGACCAGCGTCCGTACGGCCCGCTCGTCGCAGAGCCCGACGCCGGCCACCAGGGTGTCGTCCAGATGCTGCTCGGGGGTGTCGCCCTCGCCGAGGGCGGCGGCTATGCCGCCCTGGGCCCAGCGCGTGGAGCCGTCGTCCAGGCGGGCCTTGGTGACCACGGTGACCCTGGCCCCGGCCGCGGCACAGCGCAGCGCCACGGTCAGCCCGGCGACCCCGGAGCCGACGACCACGACATCGGCCTCGGTGGCCCAGCCCGGGGCGGGAGCGCGCAGAGCGGTGGCGGGGGCCACGGCCTCGGGCCGCCCGGTCGGATGGGTCATCGGGCGGCTCCGATCCACAGGCGGATGTTGTCTATCAGGCGGGTGGCGCCGACCTTGGCCGCGACGGCCAGCACGGCCTCGCCGATGTATCCGTCGGAGACCTCGGTGAAGTCGGCGGGATCGGCCAGGCCCAGATAGTCGAGGACGAGCGGCGGTTCGAGCCGTGCCGCCTCGTCGAGCACCACCCGCGCCGCGGACCGCACCGCGGCGGGGGACGCGACCCGTATGAGCTCGTGCTCCTCGGCCCCGGCCGGGCCCTCCCCGGCCGCCAGCAGCCCCGCGTAACGCCCCGCGAACAGCGCCCGGGACAGGGCCAGCGCGGTGTCCCGCTCCTGGGCCGACAGATAGCGGTTACGGCTGGAGAGGGCGAGCCCGTCGCCCTCCCGGACGGTGGGGACGCCGACGATCTCGACCGGGAAGTCCAGGTCGCGCGCCATCCGGCGGACCAGCGCCAGTTGCTGGGCGTCCTTCTCGCCGAAGAAGGCGGCATCGGGGCGGGTGAGCTGGAGCAGCTTGGCGACGACGGTGAGCATCCCGTCGAAGTGGCCGGGCCGCGAGGCGCCCTCATAGCGCTCGCCCATGGAGCCCGCGGTGATCCGGATGTGCGGCTCGCCGCCCGGATACATCTCCTCGGCCGCCGGGGCGAAGACGATGTCCGCACCCGCCTCGGCCGCGACCTTCAGGTCGGCGTCGAGGGTGCGCGGATAGCGGTCGAGGTCCTCGCCCGCGCCGAACTGCAGCGGATTGACGAAGACGGTGACGGTCACCAGGCCCTTGGCGCCCACCCGGGCGCGGGCGGCGCGGATGAGCGAGGCGTGCCCGTCGTGCAGCGCGCCCATGGTCATCACGACGGCCGTGCGCCCCGGCACGGCGAAGTGGGCGAGCGCCGCGTCCAGCTCCGAGCGATGGCGGAACAGCTCCACATCCGGCTCCCCAGGAAGCGCCTTGGTCCACAGCTTCGGGCTCATGTCTCACTGCCTCCCCGGCCCCGTGCGTCGGTCACATCCGAGAGCACGCCCAGCAGGTCCTCCGCGAGCTCCGGCTTGAGCAGGCCGTGCGCGAGCGCCCGGTCCGCGGTCGTACGGGCCATGGCCAGATAGCCGGCGACGGCGTGCGGGGCGTGCCGCCGCAGCTCGGCGACATGGGCGGCGACCGTGCCCGCGTCGCCGCGCGCGACCGGGCCGGTCAGCGCGGCGTCGCCACTGCGCAGCGCGTTGTCCAGCGCGGCGCCGAGGAGGGGGCCGAGCATCCGGTCGGGGGCCTCGACCCCGGACGCGCGCAGCAGCTCCAGGGACTGGGCGACCAGCGTGGTGAGGTGGTTGGCGCCGATGGCCAGGGCGGCGTGATAGAGCGGGCGGGACTCCTCCGCGATCCACTCGGGCTCCCCGCCCATCTCGATGACCAGCGCCTGGGCCGCCAGCCGCAGCTCCTCGGGGGCGGTGACGCCGAAGGAGCAGCCGGCCAGCCGCTGGACGTCGATCGGGGTGCCGGTGAAGGTCATGACAGGGTGCAGCGCGAGCGGCAGCGCACCGGCCCGCAGCGCGGGCTCCAGCACACTGACGCCATAGCGGCCGGAGGTGTGCACCAGGAGCTGGCCGGGGCGCACCGCACCGGTTTCGGTGAGGCCCGCGATCAGCTCGGGGAGCGCGTCGTCGGGGACGGTGAGCAGCACCAGCTCGGCCCGCGCCAGCACCTCGGAGGGCGGGACGATCGGGACCTCGGGGAGCAGGGCGGCGGCCCGGCGCACGGAGGCGTCGGAGACACCGGAGGCGGCGACCGGGCGGTGTCCGGCCAGCCGCAGCGAGGCGGCGAGTGCGGGGCCGACGCGGCCCGCGCCGACGACCCCGACGGTGAGCCGGGCCGGCCGGTCCTGCGGCTCGGGAAGTGGTTGTGCGTTCACGCGACAGCGGCCTTCCGTTCCAGTCCTCAGGGGGTACCGGACGATTCCCCGCCATGCTACGCGAGTGTTTCCGGGGGAGATTGGCCGCAGCCCGGGCCTGTGGACAACTCTGTGGTCCGATGGACACCCGTACGACATGATCGGCCCATGAAGGACAGGACGGGCGAGGCAGACGAGACGGACGGCACGCGCATCACCGCGGACGGGACGGCGGACGGGACGGCAGACGAGACTCCAACCGGGGCGGACGACGCCACCGGCGACACGGAGCGGGCCGCGCGAGTGCGCCGCCGCGCGGCCTGGCACGGCTCCGAGCGGACGCTCACCCGCGGGCCCGCGGAGGGGCGGATCACCGAGCGGCTGGCCGGCCTCACGGCCGCCCTTACGGCCGACCCCTCGCCATATGGCGGGGACGGCTGGGTGGACATCTACGGGGACGGCATCGTCGAGGAGCTGGAGCGGCGGGTCGCCGCACTGCTCGGCATGGAGGCCGCGGCGTTCTTCCCCACCGGCACCATGGCGCAGCAGGTCGCGCTGCGCTGCTGGGCGGGGCGCACCGGCAATCCGGTGGTGGCGGTGCATCCGCTGGCGCATCTGGAGGTGCATGAGCGGGACGCGTATCTGACGGTGAGCGGGCTGCGCGCGGTGCATCCGACGAGCGAGCCGCGGCCGCTCACCGCCGAGGAGGTCCTCGGCCTCGACGAGCCGTTCGGCACGCTCGCCCTCGAGCTCCCGCTGCGCGACGCCGGATTCGTGCTGCCCGAGTGGGACGAGCTGGTCGCGGTCGTGGAGGCGGCCCGGGAGCGGGACGCGGTGGTGCACTTCGACGGTGCGCGGCTGTGGGAGTGCACGGCCCACTTCGGCCGGGAGCTGCCGGAGATCGCCGCCCTGGCGGACTCCGTCTATGTGTCCTTCTACAAGTCGGTGGACGGGATCTCGGGAGCGGCGCTGGCCGGGCCCGAGAGCCTGGTGGCGGAGGCCAGGGCGTGGCGCCACCGGTACGGCGGCCAGCTTTTCCAGCAGTGGCCGGCGGCGCTGGCCGCGCTGGACGGCCTGGACCGCGAGCTGCCGAGGCTCCCGTCGTACGTGGCGCACGCGCGGGTGGTGGCGCAGGCGCTGCGGACGGCGTTCACGGCCGAGGGGGTGGGCTGGTCCCGGGTACATCCCGAGGTGCCGCACACCCACCAGTTCCAGGTGTGGCTGCCGTATCCGGCGGCGGTGCTGGACGAGGCGGGGGTGCGGCTGGCGGAGGAGACCGGGACGACGCTGTTCCGTCGCTGGCGGGAGCCGGGGCCGCCCGGTCTGGCCACGACGGAGCTGACGGTCGCCTCACCCGCACTCGACTGGACGGCCGACGACGTCACGGCCGCGGCCGGTGCCTTCCTCGCCCGGGTCCGGGAGCTCATGGAGAGGGACGGCTGACCGGCGCCGCAGGGCGGCCAGCGTCTCCCTGACCGCCCTTACGGCGCGCGGCATCGCCCCTTACGGCATGCGACATCGCCCTTACGGCGCCCGGCGCGTCCGTAAGGCGGTCACGGCGGCCGCGGCGGCGGGCCGGGCGCCCCGCCGTCACGGCCCGGACGTCGCGGTACTCGCGCAGCTCCCGGACGGTGCGCCAGTCGTGGCGGCCCGGTGCGGGCGGGGCGGGCTCGCCGCGCCGGGCGGCCCGGTACAGGTCGAGTGCGTACTGCTCGGTGAGGGACATGGCTCTACGGTCCGCCGGACCCCGGGCGCCCGTCACGCCGATTGACGGCGGCCGTCAAACGAGGGCGGCGCCGGGGGCGGGCTCCCGCACCATGGGCTCATGGCCAATGTCATCGACATCGCCGGGCTGCCGCCCGAGCGCATCGTCTTTTGCCCGTCCCCGCTCGCCGAGCTGGGCGCCGCGCTCCATGTGCTGTCCGAGCCCGGCCACCATCCCGGGCTGCACGGCTGGGCCACCGCCACCGCCTCGGCGCTCAAGCCGGACCTCGCGGACCGGCTCTGCGAGGCGGACTTCCTGTGGCGCACCGCCCGCTCCGACCTGCTGCTCCCGGCCGCCCCCGGGGCGACGCTCGCCGAGGAGCTGGACGCGCTGGACCGGATCGACGACGAGACGTTCGTGGCGGCCGCCTTCGAGATCGCCTGCTCCGCCTCGTACACCCGGCACACCCCCTCGCCGCTGGTCGACGCGGGCGAACGGGCCCGGGTCCGCGAGATGGCCGCCGCCCGGGGACCGCGGCAGGCGGCCTTCACCGACCGCATGCTGGAGGACCCGGACGGGCTGCGGGTCTGGCTGCGGCGGCTGCTGGAGGACTGCGACGAAGCGTTCTTCGCCGACACCTGGCGGCGGACGCGGATCCAGCTTGCCGCCGACGCCCGCCACAAGGCGGAACTGCTGCAGCGCAAGGGGCTCGGGGAGGCTCTGGCGTCGGCCTCCGCCGCGCTGTCGCTGTCGGAGGACGGGCACAGCATCCTGGCCGACAAGCTGGCGGGCGGCCGGACTACGGCCTACGGAGAGGGCATCACCTTCATCCCGACCGCCTTCGGCTGGCCGCATCTCATCGTCCTGCACGCCCCCGGCTGGCGCCCGGTGATCCAGTACCCGGTGGCCGCCCCCGAGCTGCCCCCGCCCGCCGCCCTGGAACTCGTCCAGCGCCGCCTCGAGGCCCTGGCCCACCCGATGCGGATGCGGCTGTGCCGCACCCTGGCCCGCGGCCCGCACACCACCGGTGAGCTCTCCGAGTCGTACGGCATCACGCCCCCGGAGGTCTCCCGCCATATCGCCGTGCTGAAGAAGGCCGGTCTCCTCACCACCCGCCGCCGCGGCCGCTATGTGCTGCACCAACTCGACCTGCCGTCGGTGGCCCGCCTGGGCAGCGACTTCCTGGAAAGCGTGCTGCGGTAGGGCTCTGTCGGTAGCGTGCGGCCCCAGGGGCTCCGCCTAAAATGTTCACCCCAGAGTGAACACAGACCGGGCCACAAACGGCACGGGCCATAAGCGGCAGAGGAGCAGAGCAGCGATGAGCAACCGAAGCCACCGGGCCGCACCCGAGCACACCCACCCCGACGACGTCCCGGTGCAGACCGCGCTCGCGGCACTCGCCGACCCCGTGCGGCTTCAGCTCGTCCGCGAACTGGCCACCACGGCCGACTGGGAGCACACCTGCGGCACCTTCGACGTCCCCGTGGGCAAGGCGGCGCTCAGCCACCACTTCTCGGTGCTGCGCGCGGCCGGGCTGATCGAACAGCGCGACATGGGCCCCAAGCGGGTCAACCGGCTCCGCCGCCCGGAGTTCGACCGGCGCTTCCCCGGACTGCTCGACCTGGTGCTGCGCGACCGGCGGGAGAACGGCGAGAACGAACGGTAGACGGCCGTCCCCACCGTAAGGACGCCGCAGCCACCGTAAGGACGCCGCTTCCACCGTAAAGACGCCGCAGCCACCGTAAAGACGTCACCGTAAGGACGCCCCCGCAAGAAAGGCCGCCGCGCCTCAGCGAGACGGGCCCGCCGAGCCCCCGGCCCGCACCAGCCCGGTCTCGTAGGCCATCACCACCACCTGCACCCGGTCCCGCAGCTCCAACTTGGTGAGGATGCGCCCCACATGGGTCTTCACGGTCGCCTCCGAGAGCACCAGCCGCGCCGCGATCTCGCCGTTCGACAGCCCCTGCGCGACCAGCAGCACCACCTCGCGCTCCCGGTCGGTGAGCCGCTCCAGCTCCGGACGGACCCGTCCGCCGCTTCCCCCACCGCCCGGCAGCATCGGCGCGAACCGGTCCAGCAGCCGGCGCGTCGTGCTGGGCGCGACCACCGCGTCACCGCTGTGCACCGCGCGGATCGCCGCGAGCAGCTCCGCGGGCGGCACGTCCTTGAGCATGAAGCCGCCCGCCCCGGCCTTGAGCGCGGAGAAGGCGTACTCGTCCAGATCGAACGTGGTCAGGATGATGACCTTCGGCGCCCCTTCCCGCTCGCATATCAGCCGGGTCGCCTCCACCCCGTCCAGCTTCGGCATCCGGACGTCCATGAGGACGACGTCCACCTCCGTGGAGCGCACCGCCTGCAGCGCCTCCACCCCATCGCCCGCCTCGGCGACGATCTCCATATCGGGCTGGGCCGCGAGCACCATCCGGAAGCCGGTACGCAGCAGCACTTGGTCATCGACGAGCATGACGCGAATCGACATTCCGGACGGGTCCTTTCCTCTGGCCGACAGCTCCTCTGGCCGACAGCCGGCTTACAGCGGCCATGGCGCGACGTTACGGCTGCGCATACGGGTCATGATGCGCCCACCGCTCAACGGGCCGGCTTCAGCGGCAGCAGTGCGCTGATCCGGAAGCCGCCGCCCGGCCGCGGTCCCGCGTCGAGCGTGCCGCCCACCATGCCGACGCGCTCGCGCATCCCGATCAGCCCGTGGCCGCTGCCGTCGGCGCCGCCGTCCTGGTACATCTCGCGCTGTGCGCCCCGCCCGTCGTCCTCGACCAGCAGCCCGAGCCCGTCGTCGAAGTAGGTGAGGCGGACGCTCGCGCCCACGTCCGGGCCCCCGTGCTTACGGGTGTTGGTGAGCGCCTCCTGCACGATGCGGTACGCGGTCAGCTCGACCCCGCTGGGGAGCTGGCGCGGGCTGCCCACCACCTTGAAGTCCACCGGGAGCCCGGCGCCGCGCACCTGCTCCACGAGCTCGTCGATCTGCTCGACGTCCGGCTGGGGGACGTAGTCGTTCTCCTCGCCCGGCTCCCCGGTGCGCAGCACGCCCAGCAGCCGCCGCATCTCGGCGAGCGCCTGGCGGCCGGTGCCGGAGATCGTCTCCAGCGCCTGCCGGGCCTGTTCGGGGGAGGCGTCCATGACGTACGCGGCGCCGTCCGCCTGCACCACCATCACCGACACGTTGTGTGCCACCACATCGTGCAGCTCCCGCGCGATCCGGGCGCGCTCGGCGGCCACCGCGACCTTGGACTGCGCCTCGCGCTCCTTTTCCAGCCGGGCGGCCCGCTCCTCGAGTTGGGCGTAGTAGGCGCGGCGGGTGCGGATCGAGTCGCCGAGCACCCAGGCCAGTACGAACGGGATGGAGACGAAGACCGCCGAGACGACGTCCTCCCACCAGCCCTGCTGGGAATGCGGCCAGCGGAGGGTGGCGAGGGGGGCCGCGCTGATCGCCACGCCCAGCGCGAAGCGGGAGGCCCGGCGCGCGGAGGCGACCGCCACCGTGTAGACGATCACCAGCATGGCGAAGTCGGCCAGATTGGGCTTGACGCTGGTGGCGAGCTGGGCGACACCGCACAGGATGGCCAGCACCAGCATCTTCTCGGGGGCGCGGCGGCGCAGCGCGACCGTCGTCCCCAGCGCCAGGACGATCGGCACGGCCGCGAAGCGGGAACCCCGGCTCATCTCCGCCTCCACGACCCACAGGAAACCGAAGCCGACGAGGAGGACGGCCCAGAAGGTGTCCACCCCTGTCGGATGCCTGCGGAGAAATTCGTAGAGGCGCTGCACGTCACCCAGCGTAGGCACCGCCGAACCCTCTCGGGTCAACCCGAGGGGCGATCCGTATCGCCCGGCCCTACTCCCCAAGGTGGAGACCATTCCACATAGCGTGGCGGTGTGGCGACCGAGAAGCATGAGTGGAGCGGATGGCGTACGGCGGCCGAACAGGCGCTGTACGGAGCGGGCGGATTCTTCCGCCGCCCGGAGGGCCCGGCCGGGCATTTCCGCACGTCGGTGCATGCCTCACCGCTTTTCGCCCGGGCGGTCGCGGAGCTGCTGCGCCGGGTGGACGAGGCGCTGGGGCACCCCGCCGAGCTGGCCCTGGTGGACCTGGGCGCCGGCCGCGGCGAGCTGCTCACACGGGTCCTCGCCCTGGCCCCCGGCCTGCCCGACGACCTGGACCGGCGGCTGCGACCCTACGCGGTGGAGCGGGCGGAGCGGCCGGCGGGCCTGGCGGAGCGGATCGCCTGGCTCGACGCCCCGCCCGAGGGGTGCACGGGGCTGCTGTTCGCCAATGAGTGGCTCGACAACGTGCCCGTGGACGTCGCCGAGACCGACGAGGACGGGGTGCCGCGCCGGGTCGAGGTGGACCTCGCGGCCCGGGACGGCACCGAGCGGCTGGGCGACCCGGTGGACGGCGAGGACGCCGCGTGGCTGGCCCGCTGGTGGCCCCTGGCGGACGCCGAACCGGGGCTGCGCGCCGAGATCGGCCATCCGCGCGAGGCGGCCTGGGCGGGGGCCGTGCGCTCCCTGCGGGCGGGCCTCGCGGTCGCCGTCGACTACGGCCACGAACGCGCCGCCCGGCCCCCCTTCGGCACGCTGACCGGCTTCCGCGAGGGGCGCGAGGTCCGGCCCGTACCGGACGGCTCCCGTGATCTGACGGCGCATGTCGCGATGGACGCGTGCGCCGCCGCGGCCGGGCCCGGCGCCGGGCTGATGACCCAGCGCGAGGCGCTGCGCGCGCTCGGCCTCGACGCCCGCCGCCCCCCGCTCGCCCTGGCCTCCACCGATCCCGCCGGCTACGTCCGCGCCCTCGGCACGGCGGGCGAGACCGCGGAGCTGACCGACCCCGCCGGTCTCGGCGCCTTCACCTGGCTCCACCACCCGGTGGGCCTGCCGCACGACCCGCTGCGGCCGTAAGGGCCCCTCATCGCGTCCCGGGCGGGGTCACGAGCCCCCGCGGGGGCCCTCGGGGGAGCTGAGAGACTGGGGGCATGACGGAGACGACAGTCGGCATCGGCGGCGCCGCGGAGAGCACCGACATGGTGCTCAACATCGGCCCACAGCACCCCTCCACTCACGGAGTGCTACGGCTGCGGCTGGTCCTCGACGGAGAGCGGATCCAGAGCGCCGAACCGGTCATCGGCTATATGCACCGGGGCGCGGAGAAGCTCTTCGAGGCGCGCGACTACCGCCAGATCATCATGCTCGCCAACCGCCACGACTGGCTCTCCGCCTTCTCCAACGAACTCGGCGTCGTACTCGCCGTCGAGCGGATGCTGGGCATGGAGGTCCCGGAGCGGGCGGTGTGGACCCGTACGCTGCTCGCCGAGCTCAACCGGATCCTGAACCATCTGATGTTCCTCGGCTCCTACCCCCTGGAACTGGGCGGCATCACGCCGATCTTCTACGCGTTCCGGGAGCGCGAGGACCTCCAGCACGTCATGGAGGAGATCTCCGGCGGCCGGATGCACTACATGTTCAACCGGGTCGGCGGCCTCAAGGAGGACCTCCCGGCGGGCTGGCTGGGCCGGGCCCGGCAGGCCGTGGCCGAGGTGCGCTCCCGGATGAACGTGTACGACGACCTGGTACTCGGCAACGAGATCTTCCGGGGCCGCACCCGCGACGTCGGCGTCCTGGCCCGCGAGGCGGTGCACGCGTACGGCGTCAGCGGCCCCATCGCCCGGGCCTCGGGGGTCGACTTCGATCTGCGGCGCGACGAGCCGTATCTGGCCTACCCGGAGCTCCAGGACGTCCTCAAGGTCGTCACCCGGCAGGAGGGCGACTGCCTCGCCCGGTTCGAATGCCTGCTGGAGCAGGCGCACAACTCCCTGGCGCTGGCGGACGCCTGCCTGGACCGGCTCGACGAGCTCCCGGCGGGGCCGATCAACCAGCGGCTGCCGAAGGTGCTCAAGGCGCCCGAGGGCCACACCTACGCCTGGACCGAGAACCCGCTCGGCCTCAACGGCTACTACCTCGTCTCCAAGGGCGAGAAGACGCCGTACCGGCTGAAGCTCCGCTCGGCCTCGTTCAACAACATCCAGGCGATCACCGAACTGCTGCCGGGCACTCTCGTCGCCGACATGGTGGCGATCCTGGGGTCGCTCTTCTTCGTCGTCGGCGACATCGACAAGTAGGCGACATCGAAAAGTAGTCGGCGACGCCAACCCGCCGCGCGGGCGCGATCCCGGACCCGCTGCGCGGGCGATCCCGTTACGAGATCGCGCTGCGCAGCTCCCCGAGGTCGATCTGTTCCGTCTCATCGTGCGCGGTGAGGTCGATGACCTCGCCCACCGCGCCCTTCCTGGTCTCCGCGAGGGTCTCGTCGCCGATCACATCGGCGAGGTCCTCCTCGGCGGGTTCGGGCTCCCGCTTCTGCTTCTTCGGGTGCTTCTTCTGGGTGCCGAAGTAGTCGAAGCCGCTCTCCGAACGGGAGGCGGCCCGGCGTGCCGCGGCATACGGCACCACCGCCGAGGCGGCCGTACGGGTGTGGACGGGCGGCTCCTGGGGGCCGTCGTCGTCCTGCCCGCCGGCCGCCGGGGGCTTCCCCAGCGTGGCGGCACCGCCCTTGTCGCGGCTCTCGCGACGGCCCTTGTGCCCGTCGCGCTCCGCGTCCTTCTCGGCGTCCATCGCGGGGGCCGGGGTGTCGGATCGGGCGCCCGCGGCGGCCTGCTCCCGGCGCTCCTTCTGCCGTCGCGCGCTCTCCCTGAGCCGGCTGAGCGCCTCGTCGGCCTTGGCGTACGCGGTGGCCGACGGCATGACGCGCCCGGAGGCGGTGCCGTCCGGCTCGTTCGACTCGACGCTCGACCCGGCAGATTCGGCGGGTTCGGCGGGTTCGGCGGGTTCGGCGGGCCTGGTCGCCGCCTCCAGCGCCTTCGCCGGGGACGCGGCCTCCAGCGCGAGCCGGCGGCGGCCCTCCAGGGCGGTGGCCCGCTCGGTCTCGGCCGTGGCGTAGCGGCGCAGCAGCTCGGCGTGCTCGTTGCGCAGCCGGGCGAGCTCGGCGCGCTTGGCGCGCAGCCGGGTGTTGAGCGCGGTGCGGAGCTCGCTCGCCTTCTCGGCGTCCGCCTCGAGCTCCGCGATCCGCTCCTCGTACTTCATCTCCTGGCGCGCGGCCTCGCTCGCGGCCTCCGCGACGCGGCGGCCGGCCGAGCGGTCCCAACGGCGCATCAGGAAGGCGCCGACGACCGCGGCGGCGGCCGCGGTCGCGGCAAGCCCGCGGATCACGACCGTATCGCCGACCAGCCAGGCTCCGGCGGCGCAGGTTATTGACGCGACTGCGACCGAAGCGGAGGGAAGAAGCCTGTGCAGGGGTGGGGATTGGCGGTGGCGTCCACGTGGCATGGCCCGAAACTTACCGTGCAAAGGGGTCGCTTGGGTGCCCGCCGGGCCAGATCTGTTGTCAATCCGTTGGCAAATAGCGGCGGTCGCGCGGCCGTGATCCCTTGCCAAGCCCTCCCGAGCGGGGTTTTGATCCTACTTCACCAGTCCCTTGTCCCGCAGGTAGTCGGCGGCGACATCCGTCGGCTTGAGCCGCTCGGCGTCAACTTTCTTGTTGAGTTCCCGCAGATCGGCGGTCGTCAGCACCTTGGTGAGCTTGTTCAGCGAGTCCGCGATCTTCTGCGAGCCGGCGGACTTCGCATTCACCACGGGAAGTACATTGTCGGCATTCTGCAGATTTTTGTCGTCGTCGAGCAGGACGAGCCCGAACTGATCCAGCGTGCTGTCCGTGGTCGTGGTCAGGACCATCTGGTCCTTACCGTCCTTGACGGCCTGCTTGGCCTGGACGCTGCCGATGTCCAGCGGGTCGATGCCGGCGATGTCGATGCCGTACTTCTTCTCCAGACCCGGCTGGCAGAAGGGCCGCTTGGGGCATTCGTCGCCCGCCGCCAGGGTGACCTTCTGCTTCGACTTCCCGAGGTCGGAGAGCGTCTTGAGATCATGTTCCTTCGCGAAGTCACCGCCGACCGCGAAGGCGTTCTGGTCCACGGCCTTGCCGGGGTCCAGCACCTTCAGCCCGCGCGGTTCGGCGAGCTTCTTCAGCGCCGTGACCGTCTCGTCGACGTCCGAGGAGGCCACCGGGGCGGCATTCGACCCGTTCTTCTTCTGGTTGAGGAATTCGGCCAGCGTCGCCGCGTACTCCGGCACGACATCCATCTGGCCCTTCTCCAGGGCCGGTTCATACAGCTCGCGGGCGTCCACGGTCTTGATCGAAGTGGAATAGCCGGCGTCCTTCAGAACGCCCGCGTACAGCTCCGCGAGGATCTTCGACTCGGAGAAGGAGGCGGATCCGATCACCAGCGAGCCCTTGCCCGGTTTCCCGGTGCTGTCACCGCCGCTCGACTTCTCCAGGCTGTCCCCGCCACACGCGGTCAGCCCGGCCGTCAGCGCGGCGACCCCCGCCACGGCCGCCGCCGCCCGATAGATCTTGCTCATGGTTCCCCATCCGTAGTTGTCCGCGTCGTCGCGTCTGCTGCGTCGGCCGCGTTTCTGCGTGTTCCGCGTTTTTCCGCGTCGTCGGCGCTCTGTGGGTTGTCCGCGCTCTCTGCGTCGGCCGCGCCATCCGCGTCACCCGCGCGGTCCGCGCTGGGTGTCCGCACGCGCGTGCGTCCGGTCGCGGGAGGACTCGGCGCCCGCGGGTGCTACGTCGTCAGCGCCGGTGAGGCCGGGGCCTGGTCGGCGGGCGGGCGCCGGGCGGCGGCCGGCCGCCGCCCCGTCCTGCGCCGCATCGGGTCGAGCAGCAGCCCCAGCACCACGAAGACGCCCTCGACCACCAGCGCGAGGGCCGCGACCAGCACCGCCCCGGCCACCACCTGCGGGGTGTCGGTGAGCCGGAAGCCCGCCGTGATGATCCGGCCGAGACCGCCGCCGCCGGGCAGCGCGGCCAGCGTCGCGGTGGCCACGACCTGCACCGCGGCCGTCCGAACGCCCGTCATGATGAGCGGGAACGCCAGCGGCAGCTCGACCCTGCGGATGAGCTGGCCGCCCGTCATCCCCATCCCGCGGGCCGCCTCCACGACTTCCCGGTCCGCCTCGTGCACTCCGACGTAGGCGTTGGTGAGCAGCGGCGGGATGGCGAACAGCACCAGCGCGATGATCGTGGGCCACTCGCCGTGCGTCCCCAGCGGGCTGAGCAGCAACAGCACCAGCACCGCGAAGGTGGGCACGGCGCGCCCCGCGTTGGAGATGTTGACCGCGAGCGCGCCGCCCTTGCCGATATGGCCGAGGGCCACGGCGATCGGCAGCGCCACCGCGCAGGCGATGGCCAGGCAGGCGAAGGTCAGGAACAGATGCTGGCCCAGCCGGTGCCACACCCCGTCGGGGCCCGCCCAGTGCGACCCGGTGGCCAGCCAGGTCCACGCCTTGGCGACGACGTCCATCAGGTGGTGCCCTTCCGACTCTTGCGCGCCCACGGCGTCAGCAGCCGCTGGAGGGCGAGCAGCAGCAGATCCGCCACCACCGCCAGCGCCACGCACAGCACCGAGGCGGTGAGCACCTCGGCCTTGAAGAAGCTGCGCATGCCCTCGTAGATGAGGTTGCCGAGGCCGCCGTATCCGATGATCGCGCCCACTGTGGTGAGCGAGACCGTGGAGACGGTGGTGATCCGCAGCCCGGCCATCACCGCGGGCAGCGCGAGGGGCAGTTCCACGCCGAACAGCAGCCGCAGCGGGCCGTACCCCATGCCCCGGGCCGCCTCCCGCGCCTCTTCGGGCACCGAGGCGAGACCGGCCATGATGTTGCGCACCAGGATCGTGAGCGAATAGAGCACCAGACCGGTGATCACCACCGCGACCGAGACCCCGAACACGGGCAGCAGCAGCGAGAACATCGCCAGCGACGGCACCGTGTAGAGGATCGTGGTCAGCCCCAGCACCGGCCCCGACACCACCTTCCACCGGCGGGCCAGCAGCGCCAGCGGAAGGGCGACCAACAGACCGATCGCGACCGAGGCGAGCGTGATCCACACATGCTCGAGCGTCGCGTCCGTCAGCTCCTGACCACGTGTGCGTACATACTCACCGCATATCCACTCGTTACTGATCAGACAGTTTCCGTCGGCCATACGCTCACCTCCCCCGTCGGGTCACGGCCCGTTGCTCTTCACAATTCCTGGTGACCCTAACCCCGAGAGATGACAATCTCGTCCGATCGCCACACAACAGCAACAATGTCTGCCACGAATGCGGCAACAATGAGGAGCCATGATCCGTTTCGAGCATGTCACCAAGCGCTACCCCGATGGCACGACGGCCGTGGACGACCTCTCCTTGGAGGTGGCGGAGGGTGAGCTGGTCACCCTGGTCGGCCCCTCGGGCTGCGGCAAGACCACGACGATGAAGATGGTGAACCGGCTCATCGAGCCGACATCGGGGCGGATCCTGGTGGACGGCGAGGACATCGCCGAGGCCGATCCGGTCGCCCTGCGCCGCCGTATCGGCTATGTCATCCAGCAGGTCGGGCTGTTCCCGCACAAGACCGTGCTCGAGAACACCTCCACCGTGCCGCATCTTCTGGGCTGGCAGCGGAAGAAGGGGCGGGAGCGCGCCGCCGAGCTGCTCGACCTGGTCGGCCTCGACCCGTCCGTCTACGGCGACCGCTACCCCGACCAGCTCTCCGGCGGCCAGCGGCAACGCGTCGGCGTGGCCCGCGCGCTGGCCGCGGATCCGCCGGTGCTGCTGATGGACGAGCCGTTCGGCGCGGTCGACCCGGTCGTACGCGAGCATCTGCAGAACGAATTCCTGCGACTTCAGTCACAGGTGCGCAAGACCGTGCTCTTCGTCACCCATGACATAGAGGAGGCGGTCCGGCTCGGGGACCGCATCGCGGTCTACGGCTCGGGGCGGATCGAGCAGTTCGACACCCCGGCCACGGTGCTGGGCGCGCCCGCCACCCCGTATGTGGCCGACTTCGTCGGCGCGGACCGCGGGCTGAAGCGGCTGTCGGTCACCCCCATCGAGCCGGGCGACCTGGAGCAGCCGCCCGTCGTCCACCTGGACGACCCGCTCGCCAAGGCGGCCGCCCGGCTGGCCTCGGAGGGGGCGCGCTGGGCCGTCGTCCTGGACGACGCGGAGCGGCTGCACGGCTGGATCCCGGCGGACGCGGCCGACAACCCGAAGGGGACCGTACGGGACCAGGCGCGCCGGATGGAGGCGTGGCTGCCGGTCGGGGCGCCGCTCAAGCAGGCGTTCAGCACGATGCTGCAGCATGACGCGGGCTGGATCGCGGTCCTGGACGAGGACCGCTTCCTCGGCGTCCTCACCCCGGCCCGGCTCCATGAGGCCCTCCGCCGCTCGATCGACGCCGACGCGGGCGGCATCGCCCGCGGGGACGTGCAGTTGCAGACCGTCGCCGACGTCTAGGACGCCCCCGGGCCCTCCGGACCTCCCCCGCACTCCCCCGACGCCTTCCGGAGGCTTTCGGGGGTTCGGGGGAGCCCCGGAGGCTCAGCGGTCGCCGAGGCGGCCGCCGAGCCACTCCAGCGCGGCGGGGACCTCCCGCTTCCAGGTGTTGAAGTTGTGGCCGCCGGTGCCCAGGATGATCGACGAGATGCGGGTCGGCTCCCCGCGCCGGTTCAGCCGCTTCACCTTGTTCACGAAGCGCACGGTGTCCCGGTAGTTCTCCTCACCGTGCTCACTGCTGGAGACCAGCAGCGACACCGGCGGCGCCGGCTTGCGGGACAGCCGCCACATCAGGTCGTTCTCCCGCTCCAGCCGCTTGTTGCCGCCGAAGAGATCGCCCGTGGTCGCGTCGATCGGGGCCTTGTACGACGGGGAGAGCCCGGCCGCCGCGGAGAAGGCGTCGGGGTGGCGCATCGCCATCTTCAGGGCGCAGTAGCCGCCGGTGGAATTTCCGATGACGCCCCAGTTACGGGCCCGCTGGCCCACTCGGTAGTGGTCGGCCACCGCCTTCGGCACGTCCTTGGTGAAGAACGTCTCGGTCCGCGGCCCATCCGGCACGTCCACGCACTCGGTGTCGCGCGGCGACGCGACCGTCGGCCGCATCATCACCAGGACGAGGGGCTGCATCCTCCCCGCTTTGACCAGCTTGTACGAGTTCTGGGGGTATTTCAGGCCATTGATGAGGGCTTCGGTGGTGCCCGGGTATCCGGTCAGCACCAGCGCGGCGGGGAAGGTCCGCCGGGCGTACTCGGGCCGGAAGTACTCTGGCGGCAGATAGATGTACGCGGGGCTCGCGATCCCGGAGACCGGCCCCTGGATGTTCACCTTCTCGACCCGCCCGGCGACCCTGGGCGACGAGCCGCCGTCCCCGGCCAGGTGACGGGTCTCGGTGACCTTCACCCGGGTACCGGGGGTGTCGTGGTCCACCACGACACCCGGCTCGTCCTGCGTACCGAAGAGGTCGGACCAGGAACCGTAGAAGCCGAACGACTGATTGGCGAACAATCCGAACGCCGCGAACACGGTGAGCTGTGTCCCCAGTAACATGCCGACCCGGCCGAGCACGGGAGCCACTCCGCGCCCGGACAACCGGGGCCACAGCCATATCGTGGCCGCGAACAGCAGCAACGCCGCTACGACCGCCGCGATCACGAGGTTGTTGCTCGTGAGACCCATCACTATCTTTCTGCCGGGCGGCCGGCTCCCCCGTGCCGCGGTTGGAACCCCGCCGCCTCAAACGGCGTCTACCAGGGCGCAAATCGTGCGGATGCCACGCAACAGAACCAAAGATCCTCTTGACCGAAGCGACGGGAATACAGATGCCTGACAGTCAAGATGCCGAAACGTCCGGAGAGGTTCCCAACCGGATACGGCGCCTGCTGCGCGGCCCCAGGCCGGAGGCCATGCCCACGGTCGTCGGCACAGCCTGCACGCTCATCGGGCTGATGGACATCGTCTTCCCCCGGCTGCGCCACAGCAGGGTGCACGCGCTGGCCGAGCTGCTGCCGGGCGCCGTGAGCTCCCTGGCCGCCGCCGCCTCGATCGTGGTCGGTCTGCTGCTGCTGATGCTGGCCCACGGCCTCAAGCGGCGTAAGCGGCGGGCCTGGGTCGCGGCCGTGGGGCTGCTGCCCGTCGGCGCGGCCGCCCAGCTCCTCTACCGGCACTCGGTCATCGGCATGGTCCTCTCCCTCGTCCTGATGGGGGTGCTGATCCGCTACCGCGCCGAGTTCGCGGCGCTGCCCGATCCGCGCAGCCGCTGGATGGCGCTGGCCAACTTCGTGGTCATGGGCGCGGTCAGCCTCGGCGTGGGACTGCTCATCGTCCGTTCCCATCCGGACGCCATCGAAGGAAATCCGTCGCTCAGCGAGCAGCTGGAACATGTCCTGTGGGGCCTGTTCGGCTTCGAGGGGCCGGTCGGCTACCGCCACGGCGCGGACTACACCGTCGGCTACTCGCTCGGCGCGCTCGGCCTGCTGACCGTCGCCACCACCGCCTATCTCGCCTTCCGCCCCGAACACCCCGCCGCCCGCCTCACCCCCGGGGACGAGGAGCGGCTGCGGGAGCTGCTCGCCGCCCACGGGCGCCGCGACTCGCTCGGCCACTTCGCGCTCCGCCGCGACAAGGCCGTGGTCTTCTCCCCCAGCGGCAAGGCCGCGGTCTGCTACCGCGTGGTCTCCGGGGTGATGCTCGCCAGCGGCGACCCGGTCGGCGACGTGGAGGCGTGGCCCGGCGCGATCGCCTGCTTCATGGAGGAGGCGCGGGCCCACTCCTGGACCCCGGCGGTGATGGGGTGCAGCGAGACCGGCGGCGAGGTGTGGACCCGGGAGACCGGCCTGGACGCGCTCGAACTCGGCGACGAGGCCATCGTCGATGTGGCGGACTTCACCCTGTCCGGGCGCGCCATGCGCAACGTACGCCAGATGGTCAAGCGGATCGAGCGGGCCGGCTACCAGACCCGGGTGCGGCGCGCCGCCGACCTGGGCCCCGAGGAACTGGAGGCCATCCGGCGCGCCGCCGCCGACTGGCGGGGCACCGACACCGAGCGCGGCTTCTCGATGGCGCTGGGCCGGATCGGCGACCCGGCGGACGGGGACGCGGTCATCGCCACCGCCCACAAGGCCGCCGGCGAGGACGCCGAGGAGGGCCCGTACGGGGACCTCAAGGCCGTGCTGCACTTCGTGCCGTGGGGCCCGGACGGAATGTCCCTGGAGCTGATGCGGCGCGACCGGAGCGCCGACCCGGGCATGAACGAGCTGCTGATCGTGGCCGCCCTGCAGGCCGCCCCCGAGCTGGGCGTGGAGCGGGTGTCGCTGAACTTCGCGATGTTCCGCTCGGCGCTGGCGCGCGGCGAGAAGCTGGGCGCGGGCCCGGTGCTGCGCGGCTGGCGGGCGCTGCTGGTGTTCCTCTCCCGCTGGTTCCAGATCGAATCGCTGTACAAGTTCAACGCCAAGTTCCAGCCGCGCTGGGAGCCGCGCTTCGTGGTCTTCCGCAACACCCGGGACCTGCCCCGGATCGGCCTGGCCGCGATGCAGGCCGAGGGCTTCGTCTCGTTCGCCCTGCCCCGGCTGCTGCGCCGCGGACCGCGCCCCGAGCCCCGGCCCTGCGCCCATCGGCGGCTGGCCGACGGGCGGGGGCTGCAGCAGGCGGCCTGATCCAGAAGGCACCCCCTACGCCTAGGCTGGGCACATGAGCACGTTGCATGGGCGGGGCCGGGTGGCCGGACTGCCGGAGTGGGACCGGTGCGCGGTGATGGGCGTGGTGAACGTCACACCGGACTCCTTCTCCGACGGCGGCCGGTGGTTCGACACCGAACTGGCCGTCAAGCACGGTCTCGATCTGGTCGCCGCCGGGGCCGACCTGGTGGACGTCGGCGGTGAGTCGACCCGGCCCGGCGCGGCGCGCGTCGACGAGGCCGAGGAGCTGCGCCGGGTGATCCCCGTCGTCCGGGAGCTGGCCGCGACCGGTGCCGTGATCAGCGTGGACACCATGCGGGCCACGGTGGCCGAGCGGGCCGTGGCGGCCGGGGCCCGGCTGGTCAACGACGTCAGCGGCGGCGGCGCCGACCCCGCGATGGTGCCCGCGGTGGCCGCGGCGGAGGTGCCGTTCGTGGTGATGCACTGGCGCGGCCAGTCGATCGACATGAACAACCGAGCGGTGTACGCGGACGTGGTCGGCGAGGTCGTCGCCGAGCTGCGCACCGGCCTGGAGCAGGCCGTCGCGGGCGGTATCGACCCGGAACGGATCGTGATCGACCCGGGCCTGGGCTTCGCCAAGGACGCCGGGCACGACCTGACTCTGGTCGCCCATCTGTCCGCGCTGCGGGAGCTGGGCCGCCCGCTGCTGGTGGCGGCCTCCCGCAAGCGGTTCCTGGGGCGCGTCCTGGCCGGCGACGGCGGCAGCCCGCCGCCCGCGCGTGAGCGGGACGCCGCCACGGCGGCGGTCACCGCGCTCGCGGCGCGTGAGGGCGCCTGGGCCGTCCGGGTGCACGAGGTACGGGCCAGTGCGGACGCGGTGCGCGTGGCGCGGGCCATCGAAGCGGCCGAGAACGCGGCGGGAGCGCTGTGACTTCCCTTACGGACAACGAACGTGTGGCGCAGGTGAACACCGCGCTGTACGACGCCATGGAGCAGGGCGATCAC
Source organism: Streptomyces violaceusniger Tu 4113 (assembly GCF_000147815.2). Lineage (NCBI taxonomy): Bacteria > Bacillati > Actinomycetota > Actinomycetes > Kitasatosporales > Streptomycetaceae > Streptomyces > Streptomyces violaceusniger. The sequence continues at coordinate 10,294,177 of NC_015957.1, forward strand.
ACCACGCTGCAGCGGCTGTGGCTGGACTCCCCCGACACCGAGGTGTCCTGTGTCCACCCGGGCTGGCCGGTGCTGCGCGGCCGCGGCGAGGTGCTCCGCTCCTATGCGCTGATCATGGCCAATACGGACTACATCCAGTTCTTCCTGACGGATGTCGAGGTGTCGGTGATGGCCGACACCGCCCTGGTGACCTGCACCGAGAACATCCTCAGCGGCGCCCCCGCGGAGGAGGAGGGCCAGCTCGGCCCGCTGGTGGGCCAGCTCGTCGTGGCCACGAATGTGTTCCGCCGCACGGAGGACGGCTGGAAGGTCTGGTCGCACCACGGCTCCCCGGTCCTCGCGGAGAGTGACGACGAGGAGCCGGGCGGTCCCGAAGGCCCCGCCGACGACGGGTTGTTGCCGGGCTGACCCGACCCCGTTCGAGCCCCGCGAGGTGGGGGTAGAAGGCTGTGGCGCGGAGCGTCGGCAGCGGGCACCGCCCACCCCATGGGCGCATGCCGCCGGGGCCCGCAGGTAGATTGCGAGGCAGGTACCCCCGCAGACGGCAGGGGACGGGTGGTGCGCTCCGGCCAGGAGGGCGTGCCCGCGTACCGACGACCAGCAGGAGTGATTCAGGTGGATCGTGTCGCGCTGCGCGGCCTGAAGGCTCGCGGGCACCACGGCGTGCTACCCCATGAGCGCGAGGAGGGCCAGGACTTCGTCGTGGACCTCGTGCTCGGCCTGGACACTCGGCCCGCCGCGGCCGACGACGATCTCGGCAAGACCGTCCACTACGGAGTGGTGGCGGAAGAGGTCGTGGCCGTGGTGCGGGGTGAGCCGGTCGATCTGATCGAGACGCTGGCCGAACGGATCGCGGACCGGTGCCTCAAGCACGACGTGGTACGGGAGGTCGAGGTCGTGGTGCACAAGCCCCAGGCCCCGATCACCGTGCCCTTCGACGACGTGACCATCACCATCACCCGGAGCCGAGTATGAGCAGCAGCGACCCGACCGTGCAGCCCGTTCCCATCTCCGTGGTGGAGCAGGTGGACGCCGCCGATGTGACGTTGAGCAACCCCAAACGAGCGGTGATCTCGCTCGGCAGCAATCTGGGCAACCGCCTGGAGACCCTCCAGGGCGCCATCGACGCGCTGGAGGACACCCCGGGCCTGCGGGTCAAGGCCGTCTCGCCGGTGTACGAGACGGACCCGTGGGGCGTGGAGCCCGGCACCCAGGCCACGTACTTCAACGCGGTGGTGCTGATCAAGACGACGCTGCCGCCGTCCTCGCTGCTGGAGCGCGGCCACGCGATCGAGGAGGCGTTCGAGCGGGTGCGGGACGAGCGCTGGGGCCCGCGCACCATCGACGTGGACATCGTGGCGTATCAGGACGTGGTGTCCGACGACCCCCACCTGACCCTGCCGCATCCGCGCGCCCATGAGCGCGCCTTCGTGCTGGTGCCGTGGAACGACGTGGATCCGCGGGCCGAGGTCCCCGGGCGCGGGGCGGTGGCGGGGCTGCTGGCCGCGATGGGCCAGGAAGGTGTCCGGGTCCGCACCGATCTGGAACTGCGACTGCCCGAGTAGACGTTGATCCGGATAGGTTCCGGAGACGTTGGCACGTACTGAATTGAGGGGCGACCGCTCGGTGAAGCAACTTCGGATCGGGGTGCTGGTCGGGCTGTTCGCCGTGGCCGGTGTGGTGTCGTGGGCGGGCGCCCGGCTGTGGGACACGGTGGGGTCGCTGCCGAGCGTCCCGGTGGCCGCGCCGATCGTGCTGGCCCTGATCGCGGTCGTGCTGGCCGCCACCGCGCTGTCGCTGCGGTCCCGGCTGCGCGCCCAGCGCGAGCGGCAGCCGGGCGCCAAGGGCGTCGACCCGATGGTGGCCGCCCGTGCGGTGCTCTTCGGGCAGGCCAGCGCGCTGGTGGCGGCGCTGGTCGCGGGGATGTACGGCGGGGCGGGCGTCTTCCTGGCCATGGAGCAGCTCGATGTGCCCGCCCGCCGGGATCAGGCCATCTACGCCGGGGCGTCGGTACTGGCGGCCGCGGGGGTGGTGGCGGCCGCGTTCTTCCTGGAGCGGGTCCTCAAGCTCCCGGAGGACGACGACAACGACGGCAACGGCCCGAGCGCCGCGGCCCGCGCCTGAGGCGCACAGACAGGCGCAGCGGACGCCCGAGGGCACGAGTCCACCCGTACGGGCCTCGCCCTGTGCCGCTGAGGCTCAGGCCCGGCTGAGGCGCCCGGAGCCGCTCAGCGGGCCATGATGAGGCTCATGGCCTCGGCCCGGGTGGCCGGATCGCGTAGCTGGCCGCGGACGGCCGAGGTGAGGGTCTTGGCGCCGGGCTTGCGCACCCCGCGCATGGTCATGCACATGTGCTCGCACTCGACCACCACGATCACCCCGCGCGGCTCCAGTATCCGCATCAGGGACTCGGCGACCTGCGTGGTCAGCCGCTCTTGGACCTGGGGGCGGCGGGCGAAGACATCGACCAGCCGGGCCAGCTTGGACAGCCCGGTGATCTTGCCGTCGTGGGACGGGATGTAGCCCACATGGGCGACGCCCACGAAGGGCACCAGGTGGTGCTCGCAGGAGGACATCACCTCGATGTCCTTGACCAGCACCATCTCGTCATGGCCCAGGTCGAAGGTGGTGGTCAGGACGTCCTCGGGCTCCTGGCGCAGCCCCGCGAAGATCTCCTTGTACGCACGGGCCACCCGGCCCGGCGTCTCGCGCAGCCCCTCCCGGTCCGGGTCCTCGCCAACGGCGATCAGCAGCTCTCGGATCGCGTTCTCGGCGCGCTTCTCGTCGAACACGCCGATGGGGCTCTCGCCGTCCAGCGTCACCGGGTCGGTCATGGAGCTGCCTCGTTCCTCACATACACACAACGAACGCGTAAATGCCGCGTTCACCAGGCTAGAACCTGGTGGACGCGGCATTCATTCCAGGGCCACCGGGGACGGAAACCGCCCCCGATGGTGGGGATCAGCTCTCCGAACCGGAGCCCGAGCCCTCAGGGCGCTCGGCGGCGTCCTCCGGGGTGGTGCTCTTGGTCAGCGAAGCCGCCGAGGTGGGCTGGGCACCGTTGGCCGGGGCCAGCTCCTTGGGGGAGAGCACCGGCGGACGGGTCGAGGGCGTACGCCGCGAGGAGCCGGTCCACGCCGGGCGGGCCGGGCGCTTGATGACCGGGATGAAGATCTCGGCGATCTCCTCCTTGTTCAGCGTCTCCTTCTCCAGCAGCGCCAGCACCAGGTTGTCCAGGACGTCCCGGTTCTCGACGAGAATCTCCCAGGCCTCGTTGTGCGCGGCCTCGATGAGCTTCTTGACCTCCTCGTCCACCAGCGCGGCGACCTCTTCCGAGTAGTCGCGCTGGTGAGCCATCTCACGGCCGAGGAAGGGCTCGGAGTTGTCGGAGCCGAACTTGATCGCGCCGAGCCGCTCGGTCATGCCGTACTGCGTGACCATCGCGCGGGCGGTGGTGGTCGCCTTCTCGATGTCGTTGGACGCGCCCGTGGTCGGGTCGTGGAAGACGAGCTCCTCCGCCGCCCGGCCGCCCATCATGTAGGCGAGCTGGTCCAGCATCTCGTTGCGCGTGGTCGAGTACTTGTCCTCTTCGGGCAGGACCATGGTGTAGCCCAGGGCCCGGCCTCTGGAGAGGATCGTGACCTTGTGCACCGGGTCGCTGTTCGGAGAAGCCGCCGCGACCAGGGCGTGACCGCCCTCGTGGTACGCGGTGATCTTCTTCTCCTTGTCGCTCATGATGCGGGTCCGCTTCTGCGGGCCGGCCACGACTCGGTCGATCGCCTCGTCCAGGAAGTGGTTGTCGATCAGCTTCCCGTCGCTGCGGGCCGTCAGCAGGGCGGCCTCGTTCAGCACGTTCGACAGATCGGCACCGGTGAAGCCGGGGGTGCGACGGGCGACGGCCGACAGGTCGACGTCCGGGGCGACCGGCTTGCCCTTCTGGTGGACCTTGAGGATCTCCAGCCGGCCCTGCATGTCCGGGCGGTCGACGGCGATCTGCCGGTCGAAGCGGCCCGGGCGCAGCAGCGCCGGGTCGAGGATGTCGGGCCGGTTGGTGGCGGCGATCAGGATGACCCCGCCCTTCACATCGAAGCCGTCCATCTCGACGAGCAGCTGGTTCAGCGTCTGCTCGCGCTCGTCATGGCCGCCGCCCATGCCCGCACCGCGGTGCCGGCCGACGGCGTCGATCTCGTCGACGAAGACGATGGCCGGGGCGTTGGTCTTGGCCTGCTCGAACAGGTCGCGGACACGGGAGGCACCCACACCCACGAACATCTCGACGAAGTCGGAGCCGGAGATCGAGTAGAAGGGGACACCCGCCTCGCCCGCGACGGCACGCGCGAGCAGCGTCTTACCCGTACCGGGCGGGCCGTAGAGCAGCACACCCTTGGGGATCTTGGCGCCCACGGCCTGGAACTTCGCCGGCTCCTGCAGGAACTCCTTGATCTCCTGGAGCTCCTCGACCGCCTCGTCGGCGCCCGCCACATCGGTGAACGTCGTCTTCGGCGTGTCCTTGGTGATCAGCTTGGCCTTCGACTTCCCGAAGTTCATCACCCGGGAGCCGCCGCCCTGCATCTGATTCATCAGGAACAGGAAGACCACGACGATCAGCACGAACGGGAGCAGCGAGAGCAGAATCCCGACGAAGGGGTTCTGCTTCGACGTCGAGACGTTGTACCCGTCGGGGATCCCGTTGGGCTTCTGGGCATTGGCCTGCAGAGTCTTGGCGAGATCGACGCCCTGGTCACCGATGTAGGTGGCCTGGAGCTTGTCGCTGCCCGAGATCTTGGCGACGTTGTCCTTGAGGTTGATCTTTACCTTGTGCTCGTCGCCGGTCGTCAGTTCGGCGGACTGGACCTGGTTCTGGTTGATCGCCTTGACGACCTGACTGGTGTCCACCGACTTGTAGCCGCCGGACGAGCCGACGACCTGCATCAACACGACCACGGCGAGGACGGCCAGCACGATCCACATGACCGGCCCACGGAAGTAGCGCTTCACGTCCATCCATACGGGGCGAAGCCGCCCCGTCCCTCCTGCCACAGTGAGGCACGGCAGCCCTGGAGGGGCCGCCTGTGCGTGCGGTGTATTTGCGGTGTATGAGCTGTGTAATCCTCAGCCTCAAAAAAGACTGACCTTCGGACGGTACCCCAGCATTGTCACCCGACGCCGCCGTGGACTGTTAACAAAACCGCCTTCCCCTGCTCCAACGGCGGAAAACCCCGCCAGGTTCCCAGGGGCCCGCGGCGCCGTCAGCCGCCGTAGACGTGGGGGGCCAGGGTGCCGACGAACCGCAGGTTCCGGTACTTCTCGGCGTAGTCCAGCCCGTAGCCGACGACGAACTCGTTGGGGATGTCGAAGCCGACCCACTTCACCTTGATGGCGACCTTGGCCGCCTCCGGCTTGCGCAGCAGGGTGCAGACGTTCAGCGAGGCCGGCTCACGCGAGCCCAGGTTCGACAGCAGCCACGACAGCGTCAGTCCGGAGTCGATGATGTCCTCGACGATCAGGACGTGTTTGCCCTTGATGTCGGTATCCAAGTCCTTCAGGATACGCACCACCCCGGAGGACTGGGTGCCCGCGCCGTAGGACGACACGGCCATCCAGTCCATGGTGACGGGCGTGGACAGGGCACGTGCCAGATCCGCCATCACCATGACCGCGCCCTTGAGCACGCCGACGATCAGCAGATCCTTGCCCGCGTACTCCTCGTCGATGGTGGCCGCCAGCTCCGCCAGCTTCGCGTTGATCTCTTCCTCGGTGATGAGGACCGACTTGAGGTCGGTGCCCATGTCCTTGTCGTCCACCCGCGCCACTTTCGTTCGACGTACCCGCTCATCCGGCTCGGGCGGATCAGCCCTGCCGAATGACCAGTCTGCCACCCTCACGGCGGACCTCGACGCGGCCGGGGAGGTTGATGGCCCGCTGCCCCCGCCAGCCGGTGATCAGCCGGTCCACTTCTTCGATGTGGCGGGCGAAGAGCGAACCGGCCGGCGCGCCCGCGGCGATGGCGGCGCGGCGCAGTACCCGGCGGCGGACGGCGGTGGGCAGTCCGTGCAGGCCGACGGTGTCGAGATGCACCGCCTGCGCACCACCGGCCGCCGCCGGTGCGGTGGTCATCACATCGGCCTCGGCGCGGGCGGCCCAGGCGTCGAGGGCGTCGGCGTCGTCACGGGAGAGCTGGGCGGTGCGGGCGAGCGCCTCGACGACGCCCTTGCCCAGTGCCTTCTCCAGGATGGGCAGCGCCTCGTGGCGGACCCGGGAGCGGGTGTAGGACGGGTCCACGTTGTGCGGGTCGTCCCAGACGGGCAGCGACTGGGCCAGGCACGCCTCGCGGACCGTGTGCCGGTCCAGTTGGAGGAAGGGGCGGCGGTAGCGGCCGTCGGCCCCGGAGACCCAGGCCATGCCGGACAGCGAGCGGGTGCCGGAGCCGCGGGCGAGGCCCAGCAGAACCGTCTCGGCCTGGTCGTCACGGGTGTGGCCGAGCAGCACGGCGGTGGCGCCGTGGCGCTCGGCGGCGCCGTCCAGCGCGGCGTAGCGGGCGTCCCGGGCGGCGGCCTCGGGGCCGCCACCGCGGCCGACGGACACGGCGATTGCCTCGACCGGCGCCAGGCCCAGCGCCCGCATCCGGTCGGCGACCTCGGCGGCGCGGGCGTCGGAGCCCTGCTGCAGGCCGTGGTCGACGGTGACCCCGCCGGCCCGCAGGCCGGCTCGCGGGGCCTCGAAGGCGAGGGCGGAGGCGAGCGCCATGGAGTCGGCGCCGCCCGAGCAGGCGGCGAGTACGAGGGGCGCGTCGTCGCGCGGGGCGGAGCCGCGGGGGGCGGGGGCCGAACGCGTCGAGGGCGAAGAGGCGGCGGAGGGCGAGCAGGAGGACGAGGCCGAGTGGGCGACGAGGACGTCGTGGAGGACGCGGCGGACCGCGAGGCGTATCGCGGCGACCGCTGGATGGGGACCCATGTCCGTTTCCCATCTGTCATTCGAGGGGGTGCCTCGGGGGGTACGAGGAGTTACGCAGCTTTTCGTCACGCTGCGTATGTCGATGGTGACAGAAGCGAGCTGTTCCCCGAGCATCGCACGCCTACCCGTCGCCAACGGTCCCTCGGACGAGTGATTAAAGGGAGCGTTCGTCCGTTTCCACGTGTGCCGGGAGTGTGCCGGTTCTAGGACTCCGCCTTACGGTGCACCCGCGCGACCCACTCGGCGGGTTTGCTGATCTCCGCCTTGGTCGGGAGGGTGTTGGGCGAGGTCCAGACACGGTTGAAACCGTCCATGCCGACCTCGTTCACCACGGCCCGGACGAATCGCTCACCGTCACGGTACTGCCGCAGCTTGGCGTCGAGCCCCAGCAGCTTGCGCAGCGCCTGGTCGAGCCGGCCCGCGCCGCTCGCCCGGCGCTTCTGGAACTTCTCCCGGATCTCCGCGACGGACGGCACGACCTCCGGCCCCACCCCGTCCATGACGTAGTCGGCGTGGCCCTCCAGCAGCGACATCGCCGCGGTCAGCCGGGCCAGGATCTCCCGCTGGGAGGGGGTCTGGACCAGCTCGATGATGCTGGGCGCGCCGCGCCCCTCCTCCTCGCCCCCCTCGTCACCGGGACGGCCGCCGCCGCTCAGCGACTGGAAGGCCTCGCGGAGCCGCTCCAGCAGGGTGGCCGGGTCCACGTCGGTCTCGCCGAGGAACGCCTGGATCTCGGACTCGATGTGGTCGCGCAGCCACGGCACGGCGGTGAACTGGGTGCGGTGGGTCTCCTCGTGCAGCGAGACCCACAGCCGGAAGTCGTGCGGGGCCACGTCGAGTTCGCGCTCCACGTGGACGATGTTGGGCGCCACCAGCAGCAGCCGGCCGCCGCCCGGGGAGCCGGGCAGCTCGCGGGTCGCGGGCGCGAAGGTCTCGTACTGGCCGAGCACCCGGGAGGCGAGGAAGGACAGCAGCATCCCCAGCTCGACCCCGGTCACCTTGCCGCCGACGGCGCCCAGCACGGCCCCGCCGGGCAGTCCGCCGCGCCGGTCCTGCATCTTGCCGAGCAGCGGTTTGAGGATCTGCCGGAAGCCCGCCACATTGGCCTTGATCCAGCCCGCGCGGTCCACGACGAGGACAGGGGTGTCCGAGGCCGGGCCGCCGGAGACGGCCATCCGGGTGAACGCGCGGACGTGCTCCTCCGAGGACTTGGCGTGCCGCCGCAGCTCCGCGACGACGGCACGCGCCTCGTCACGACTCACCTCGGGCCCTGGGCGCACCAGCCGGGTCGCGGTCGCGACCGCGAGATTCCAGTCGACCATCTCCACACCACCGATGCTCGTCATGGCTTCACGGTACGTGGCCCGCGCCCCATCCGGGAGGACACCGCGGTCCGCACAGGCGGCCGCCCGGCGTCCGGGTCACCCTCGTGGCCTTACGGCGGCCACCGTGGCGTGGCCGCCCCCGCGTCCGGGTCGGGTCGCCCTCGCGCTCAGCGGCAGCCGCAGTTGGCGAGGGCCGAGGCCATTCGGTCCAGGGCGCGCTGGGCGCCGTCGGCGTCGGTGGTGCCGTTGGTCATGAACGCGAAGACCAGCAGCCGGCCGTCCGCGTCCACGACCGAGCCCGCGAGGCTGTTGACCCCGGTGAGGGTGCCGGTCTTGGCACGGACCACGCCCCGGCCGACCGCGTCCTGGGCGTAGCGGGTGCGCAGGGTGCCGCTGAAACCGGCCACCGGCAGCCCGGTGAGCAGCGACCGCAGTTGGGGATGGTCACGGTCGGCGGCGCGCACCAGCACCTGGGCGAGCAGCCCGGCGGACACATGGTCGGCGCGGTCGAGCCCGCTGCCGTCCGCGATCCGGGCACCGCTCAGCGGCACCCCGAGCTTGCGCAGCCGCTGGGTCACGGCCTTCGCCCCGCCCGCGAAGCTGGCCGGCTTGCCGGCCGCGAGGGCGGTCTGCCGGGACAGGGCCTCCGCGATGTCGTTGTCGCTGGTGGTCAGCATCCGCTCGACGAGCGAGGACAGCGGCTGGGAGCGGACGGAGGCCACCGTACGGGCGCCCTTGGCGGCCTTGCGCGAGCCGGGCTCGCCCGTCACCTCGACACCGCGGTCGCGCAGCATCGACGCGAAGGTGCCGGCCGCGTCGGCGGCCGGGTCCTCGGCGCGCGGGGCCGGGCCATGGTCGCTGTCGTCCTTACGGCCCTCGTCGGCCATCAGGGGGACGACGGGCGAGAGGTTCTCGTTGGGGCCGATCGGGTGGAGCTTCGACCCGGAGTAGAGCGACGTGTCGTAACCGAGCCGGTAGGGGCCCGCACCGCGCTTCTTGAGGGCGCGGGCGGTGGCGTCGGCCAACTGGCGGAGTGCGGCGGGGTGGTCGTCCCCCTTGACGGCCCGCGCGGTGAGCGTGGGGTCGCCGCCGCCGACCAGCACGATGTCGTGTCTGCCCGCGCCCGCCACGACGCTGGTCCTGATGCGGTGGTCCGGGCCGAGGGCGGAGAGGGCGGCGGCACCGGTCGCGAGCTTGATCGTCGAGGCGGGGACCGTGGCCGTACCCGCCTTGCTGCCGAACACCTGCTGACCGGTGGTCACGTCCATCACCGCCACCGAGCGCTCATCGGCCAACGCGGAATCCTCCAGCAGCGGTTCGAGCGTGTCGGCGAGCCCCGCCCCGGTGGGCGGCGGCACGGCGTCCCCACCGCTGTCCGGCGACTTGGGCGCGGGGCGCACGCCGAGCGCGGCCAGGACAGGCGAGGCGCTGGGCGCGGGCCGCCCCGGACCGCCGTCGCGCCCGTCGCCCGGGGCCCGGTCGTCGGCGGCTCGGGCGCGTTCGGCCGTCCGCTGTCCGCCGTCCCAGGGCCCGGCCACGAGCACCGACACCACGGCGACCACCAGACCGGTCGCGGCGGAGACCGTCACCAGTTGCCAGGTCCGCTGCTGCTCCCGGGGCGTGCGCCGCCATTCACGCCGGATACGGGCGCGCACGCGGTCCCATTCGTACAGCCCACGACCGCGCGCGCGGTCGAACTCGCGTCGCCCACGGCTCAGCCCGTGCCTCAGCCACTCCCTGACCTGCCACGATCGGGCTTCAGGCACGACCGACCAGCCCCTTTCGCCACCACACACCTGCGTGGGGGACACTTAATCACCAGACGTATGTGTTGATCATGGAGGAGCCACCCGTGGAGTTCGACGTCACCATCGAGATCCCGAAGGGTTCGCGGAACAAGTACGAGGTGGACCACGAGACGGGTCGCATCCGTCTTGACCGGCGACTCTTCACGTCGACCAGCTACCCCGCGGACTACGGCTTCGTCGAGAACACCCTCGGCGAGGACGGCGATCCGCTGGACGCACTGGTCATTCTCGACGAGCCGACGTTCCCCGGCTGCCTGATCAAGTGCCGTGCCATCGGCATGTTCAGGATGACGGACGAGGCGGGTGGCGATGACAAGCTGCTTTGCGTACCGGCCTCGGACCCCCGGGTGGAGCACCTGCGTGATATTCACCACGTTTCAGAGTTCGACCGCCTGGAAATCCAGCACTTCTTCGAGGTCTACAAGGACCTCGAGCCGGGCAAGTCGGTCGAAGGGGCCAACTGGGTGGGCCGCGCCGAGGCCGAGGCCGAGGTGGAGGCGTCCATCAAGCGCCTCGAGGCCGCCGGCGGCCACTGAGTCCTGACCACGCCGGAGGGCGGGACACCCTGTGGGTGTCCCGCCCTCCGGCGTTTCCGGGTCCGGGACGGCGGCGGCCCCGGGCGGGCGAGGCCCAGGACGGGTACGGCCCCGGTCGGCGCGCCCGTCAGAAGCCCCTCGTGCGCTTGGCGGCACGGCGGTCGGAGGGGTCGATGGTCGCGCCGGGGGTCTTCAGGAAGAGGCGCGCGGCCTCGCCTCCCAGGTTCACCCCTATGGCGATCGCCAGGGCCAGCGCCACCGCCTGGGTGAGGTGCGGAATGCCGCGGTCCAGGTTGCCCTGGGCCAGGGCGAGCAGGCCGAAGTAGGTCGCGCTACCGGGCAGCAGCGGCCCTATCGCCGCCGTGACGTACGGCAGCGCCGAGGCGTACCGATAGCGCGAGAGCAACTGGCCGAAGAGGCCGACCAGCCCCGCGGCCACGGTCGTGGCGGCCACCTTCGGGACGCCGGCGGTGTCGGCCAGCGCCCCGTAGACCACCCAGGCGACCCCGCCGTTGAGCGTGGCGAACAGCACGGTGTGACGTTCCTGCTGAAGCAGGATGCAGAAGGTCAGCGCGAGCAGCATCGCCGCCAGGATCTGGATCACCGGCCGCTCCACATGGCGCAGCGCCGCCTCCGGGTTCAGCTTGGCGTCGAGCTGGACGCCTCCGTAGAGCACCGTGAGCACCCCGCACACGATGCCCACGATCAGATAGCCGACCTCCAGGAGGCGGGCCGCCGCGGTGATGTAGTAGCCGGTCAGCCCGTCCTGGACGCCCGCGACCAGCGCCCGCCCCGGGATCAGCGCGAACAGCCCACCGGTGATCACGGCGGACGCCTGAAGCCCGAAGTTCATGAGGCTGAGCGCCACGCCCATCGCGGCCGGCGGCATCGCCGCGGCCACGAACTGGTAGAACTCCGGAAGCCCGCGCCCCGAGGCCAGCCACGCCAGCCGGTCGCCGAGCATCGCGCCGATGGCCGCCGCGAAGAAGACCGGCCAGTCACCGCCGACCAGCATGCTCGCCGCGCCGGCCAGCCCTCCGCCGGCCACGGTGAGCGCCCAGCCGGGGTAGGGGTGGCGGTTACGGCGTATCTCGGCGAGCCGCCGGTACGCCTCCTCCAGCGTGAAGTCGTCCTCCGAGGTGATGTCGTCGACGAGCCGGAAGACCGCGGACAGCCGGGTGTAGTCGGTGCCCCGGCGCCGCACGGTCCGGCTGGCGGTGACCGGGTCGTCGACCAGCGAGCGCTGGTAGCTGACCGACAGCAGGGTGAAGGTGACGGTCGGCTCGCAGCGGTCGAGCCCGTACGCGTGCGCCACGCCGAGCATCGCCGCCTCGACGTCCTCGGCCCCCTCGCCGCCCGCGAGCAGCAGCTCGGCGATGCGGAGGGTGAGGTCGAGCACACGCGGCACGGCCGGCCCGGTCTCGTCCTGCTGCTCGACGCGCTCGGGCGTCGGGCGCTCGCTGATCGGCATGCGCAGCATCGTGCGCATCCGGTCCTGCCAGGGGGCGTCCTTGGTCAGCCGGACGACGGGGAAGCCGTTCGGCGGGGTGATGGCGGGGAAGCCGCCGGTGGTCTGGTTGCTCTGCGGGGTGATCACCCCGGGCGGCGGCACGAAGGCCGAGCCCTCGGGGTCGACGGAGGTCTCCGCCGTCAGCCCGTTGGGCACGGCGAACTCCGATGTCGGGTGCTCGTCCTCGGGCGGCGGCGGCATGGGTATGCCGAGAGGAGGGGTGAAAGCGCTGTGCGCCTCGTCGGACTGGGGCTTCTGGTTCTCCCCCGTGTCCGTGTCCACCCCGCTCGCACCGCGCGGCGTCTGCTGACGGTCCGGCCTCACGTCTCCTCGCTCCTCACCAGCCCTCCCCGTACGGTTTCCAGCAGCCAAGGATGCAGCATCGGCGGCCACCGGAGCCCATTGTGCGGGGCGGTGACCGCCGAGGGGGAGTGGGGGCGGGTGTGTGTGACGAGCGTGAATGCAGGTGAACGAGGTGCAGGCGGGACGGGAGACGCCGGGTGACGGGGAGCGCCACGGCGGCGGGAGACCCCGGGGCGGTCAGCGGCCCCGGCGCTCGGCGTCAGCGCTTGGCGTGGCGTCCGCGCGGCCCCTGGGAGGGCCCACCCGAGGCCGGGCCCTGCGGATCCGGCTCCGCGGCGGCCTCCTTCTTCGCCTTGCCGCGGGCCCGGAGGAACTCGATCACGATCGGGACGATCGACAGCAGCACGATCGCGATCAGCATCAGCTCGATGTGCTGATGGACGAAGTCGATCTTCCCGAGCGCCGAGCCCAGCAGGGTGACGCCGGTGCCCCACAGCACGCCGCCGATGACGTTGAAGATGATGAACGAGCGGTAGTTCATCCGGCTCACGCCCGCGATGATCGGCGTGAACGTCCGCACGATGGGCACGAAGCGGGCGAGGATCAGCGACTTCGGCCCGTGCTTCTCGAAGAACTCATGCGCCTTCTCCACGTTCTCCTGTTTGAAGAGCTTGGAGTCGGGGCGCCGGAACAGCGACGGCCCCACCTTCCGGCCGAAGAGATAGCCGACCTGGTCACCGACGATCGCGGCGACCGCGACGGCCACGCACACCAGCCACAGCTCCTGCTTGATCACATCGGTGGTCACCAGCAGACCGGTGGTGAAGAGCAGCGAGTCGCCGGGCAGGAAGAAGCCGATGAGCAGACCGGACTCCGCGAAGACGATGGCCAGGACGCCGAGCAGACCGAAGGTTTCGATCAGATGGTCCGGGTCCAGCCACTGAGGGCCGAGCGCGAGGGTGTTCACGGGTGGGAGGCTCCTGGGTCGAGGGAAGCAGGCTCGTGCGAGGCCCGGCCGCAGGGTCGGGGCGGAACTGAGGTGTTCTTCGCAGTGTGCCGCCCAAAGCTATCAACGCCGTGTGCGTGCCCTTGGTTCCCACCGCCCAGGACGCCCGCCCTCGTCCCCACCCTCCAGGGATGCCCCTAGGCCCTAGCGGTGCCGCTCCGCGTTGGCGAGGATCGCGTCCCGGAGGTAGCCGGCCAGCCCCGGCCCGGCCTTGTCGATGTTCTCCGTGAAGCGGTGGTCCGAGACGTACATCCGGCCCAGGCAGGCGTGCATCTCATGGCCGCATTCGTAGTGGTTCCGGCTGATCCCCTGCCGGTGCTCCTCGGCGAGGTCCATCGCCGCCTCGGACGTCGGTGGGGTGCCCGCGCCCATCAGCGCGAGGAAGCGGTTGCTGATCTCGTCCGCCTCCTCCTGGATCCGCTTCCAGTCCTCCTTGGTGTACGAGGCGGCTCTGCGCTGGGACTCCTTGTACGCCTCGGTGTTCCCCCAGCGCTGCTCGACCTCCTCCTGGTGCTCGTCCGGGTCGAAGTCCCCGAAGACCTCGAACTTCTCCTCCGGGGTCAGATTGATGCCCATCTTCCGCGCCTCCATGGCCTGTTCGACGGCGGCGGCCATCTTCCGCAGCCGCTCGATCCGGTCGGTCAGCAGCCGGTGCTGACGCCGCAGGTGGGCCTGCGGATCGATATCCGGGTCGTCGAGCAGCACCGCCACCTCTTCGAGCGGAAAGCCCAGCTCCCGGTAGAACAGGATCCGCTGCAGCCGGTCGAGGTCGGCGTCGTCGTAACGCCGGTGCCCTGCCGCGCTGCGGGCGCCGGGGCGCAGCAGCCCGATCTCGTCGTAGTGGTGCAGCGTGCGCACCGTGACGCCGGCGAAGCCCGCGACCTGTCCCACGGAGTAGCTCATGGCCTGATCCGCTCTCCTTCAGTTCGGTACGGGTTCCACGGTGCGCCCTTACGTCGCGTGAGGTGCAAGTCCGGATGGCGAAACCCGCTGGGCGGCGCGGCAGGCGGCTGTCATCCTGCCGATTGTGCTGGGGATAACCGATCTTTCGACCTATCTGGCCGGTCTGGCGCTGATCATCCTGCTGCCGGGCCCCAATTCGCTGTATGTGGTGTCGGTCGCGGCCCGCCGCGGCCCCCGTACCGGCTATCGGGCGGCGGCCGGGGTGCTGTGCGGGGACGCCGTGCTGATGGCGCTGTCGGCGGGCGGGGTGGCCTCGCTGCTGAACGCCAGCCCGGTGCTCTTCGCGGTGGTCAAGTTCGCGGGCGCGGGCTATCTGACCTGGCTGGCGCTGGGCATGCTGCGCGGGGCGCGGGCGCTGTGGCGCCGCCGGCCGGGGAGCGCGGACGGGGCCGCGGAGTCGGCGGATGCCTCTATGGAGTCGGCGGACACGGCCAAGGGGTCCGTGGACACGGCCAAGGGGTCCGTGGACACGGCCAAGGGGTCCGTGGACACGGCCAAGGGGTCCGTGGATGCGGCCAACGGGTCCGCGGAGGGCGAGCGCCCGTACCGCAGGGCGCTGGTCATCAGCCTGCTGAACCCGAAGGCGATCCTCTTCTTCATCTCCTTCTTCGTGCAGTTCGTGGATCCGGACTACGCCCATCCCGCGCTGTCCTTCCTGGCGCTGGGCGCCTGGGCGCAGTTGTTCAGCATCACCTATCTGTCGGTGCTGATCTTCAGCGGTACGTATCTGGCGGCCACCTTCCGGCGGCGCCGGCGGCTGAGGGCGGGGCTCTCGGCGGCCGCGGGCGCGGCCTTCCTCGGCTTCGCGGCGAAGCTGTCGCTCAGCAGCGCGGGGTAGCGGGCCGGGCGCGGGGGCACGGCGCGGGATCAGGATTTATGCCTGATATGCCCCTAATTTAACGAAGATGGCTCTTCATAAAGGCACTCGCGGCCGACGCGACAGGGAAGAACGCCCCGAAATCTCCATCAATCCGCTCTACGGCGAGGCCAATCCGGTCAGCGGCATGACCGGCAAACCCCCGCGCCGCCGCCTCCCGGACGAACCGATGGCGGCCACGACCGCCTATCAGTTCGTCCATGACGAACTGATGCTGGACGGCAACGCCCGCCAGAATCTCGCCACCTTCGTCACCACGTGGATGGAGCCGCAGGCGGGCAAGCTGATGTCCGACTGCCGCGACAAGAACATGATCGACAAGGATGAGTACCCGCGCACCGCCGAACTGGAGCGGCGGTGCGTGGTGATGCTCGCCCATCTGTGGCACGCACCCGATCCGGACACGGTCGTGGGCTGCTCCACCACGGGGTCGAGCGAGGCGTGCATGCTGGCCGGAATGGCCTTCAAGCGGCGCTGGGCCCAGCGGAACCCGGTGAGCTATCCGGCGACCGCCCGCCCCAACCTGATCATGGGTACCAATGTCCAGGTGTGCTGGGAGAAGTTCTGCAACTTCTGGGAGGTGGAGGCGCGGCAGGTGCCCATGGAGGGCAACCGGTTCCACCTCGACCCCCAGGCCGCCGCCGAGCTGTGCGACGAGAACACCATCGGGGTCGTGACGATCCTGGGGTCCACCTTCGACGGCTCCTACGAACCCGTCGCCGAGGTGTGCCGGGCACTGGACGACCTCCAGGAGCGCACGGGACTGGACATCCCGGTGCATGTGGACGGCGCCTCGGGCGCGATGATCGCGCCGTTTCTCGACCAGGACCTGGTGTGGGACTTCCAGTTGCCGCGGGTCGCCTCCATCAACACCTCGGGGCACAAGTACGGCCTGGTCTACCCCGGGGTGGGGTGGGCGCTGTGGCGAACGTCGGACGCGCTGCCCGAGGACCTGGTCTTCCGCGTCGACTACCTGGGCGGCGACATGCCGACGTTCTCGCTCAACTTCTCCCGCCCCGGCGCCCAGGTGGCCGCCCAGTACTACACCTTTGTCCGCCTGGGCCGGGAGGGCTTCCGCGCCGTGCAGCAGAACACCCGCGATGTGGCGCGCTCGCTCGCCGAGCGGATCGAGGCGTTCGGGGACTTCACCATGCTCAGCCGCGGCGATGAGCTGCCGGTGTTCGCGTTCACCACGGCGGAGGGGGTCGGCACCTTCGATGTCTACGACGTCTCGCGGCGGCTGCGCGAACGCGGCTGGCTGGTGCCCGCGTACACCTTCCCGCCCAACCGGGAGGACCTGTCCGTGCTGCGGGTGGTGTGCCGCAACGGCTTCTCGGAGGACCTCGCCGATCTCTTCCTGAACGACCTGGAGTCGCTGCTGCCGGAGCTGCGGTCGCAGCCCGCGCCCTTGGGGAAGGTCGTCAAGGCGTTCCACCACTGAGCCCGGTGTCTCCGGTCCTGGGAACGACGGCGGTCAGCGCGTGCGGGCCGGGGCCCGGAGCAGCTCGGCCCGGCGCCGGACCGCCTCCAGCGCACCGGGCTTGCGGCCGGGCACCCTGCTCCGCAGCTCCATCAGCGGCGGGACGAGGGCGCTGGCCCTGGCCCGGTCCTCGACGAACTGCCACTGGTGGTGCGCCCGGTCCACGGCCCCCTCGACCTCGGGGTGGCCGACCGGTTCCCCGTTGCCCAGCCGCGCGTCGGCCACCGCGAGCCACAACTCACAGGCGCGGGCCGGGTCCCCGGCGATACGGGAGAGATCGGCGCGGACCTCCAGCCAGTGGATCGCCTCGTCGGAACGGGGACCGGCGGTCCGGAGGGCCTCCTGCTCCCAGGCGGCCGCCATCGAGGCGGCCTCGCTGTGCCGTCCCGAGTTGGCCGCCTCGAATATCGCCGCGTGCGTGGCGGCCAGCGGATCGGCCACGGGCGCCCGCCTGGGCGGCGGGGGCAGGGGGGCGTGCGTCGGCTGGGGCGGGCGCAGTGATGGTGGCGCCGGTCGGGGATCGGCGGAGAGGAACGATTCGGGAGGGCCCGGCGGCATGCGCGGCGGCATGACCGCCACCGGCCCGGCTGCCCCAGCAGGTCCGGTCTGCCCGGCCCATCCGGCGGCCTCCGGGCCAGGAGCGGCATCCGGGACCGCGTACGCCGCACCCGGCCCGGCGCCGTCCAGCAGCAGTTCGGGACCGCTGCCCAACCCGGCCTCCATCGCGGCCCGCTGGTGCAGCAGCGCGAGCGGCGGGCGCTCGGCGGCGCCCCGCAGCAGCCCGGCGAACGCCCGGCTGTAGTCCGGCGTCGCCATCCCCCGCTTGGGCGGGGCTCCCCGCTTGGGCGGGGCGGGCGCCACCGTGCCGTACAGCGTCAGCCCGGCGGCGAGCCCGGACGGCCCGGCAGCCCTCAGCGGCGGCCATGCCGTCTCGTCGGCCACCAGATCGGCGACCACGACGGTGCTGCCCGGCGGCCGTCGGCCGAGCTCGGCCGCCAGCCAGTGCCAGGGCAGCGCCGTATAGCGGGCGGTCCTCGGCGTCGTACGGGCCAACGCCAGGTGCGGCAGCCGCTGTTTGGCGTCGAGGGTGAGCTGGCCCGCGAGATGGACCAGCACCGGGCCCGGGTGCGCGGCGGCGGTGCGCAGATGCGTCAGCACGGTCTGCGGATCGGCCGGGTCCACGAGTTGGACGACGCTGGCGCCGCCGGGCGTGCCCAGCAGCGCCGCCGGCGGTACGGCGGCGAGCTGAGGCAGCGCGGCGGCCGCGTCCATCAGTCGCTGTTTACCGGCCGGACCGGCGGCGAGCAGCAGGGCGTATCCGGGCCCGCTCACCGTCTCCGCCCCCGTGCCCGACCTGTCGTTCCCCATATATGCACCGTATCCGCAACCGGCGACGACCGGTGGGGGTGTGACCCGCCGGGCGTCGGGCAGCGGTGTGGTCGGCTCCGGGTCCGG
Organism: Streptomyces violaceusniger Tu 4113; assembly: GCF_000147815.2. NCBI lineage: Bacteria > Bacillati > Actinomycetota > Actinomycetes > Kitasatosporales > Streptomycetaceae > Streptomyces > Streptomyces violaceusniger. The sequence continues at coordinate 10,312,394 of NC_015957.1, forward strand.
CCGGCTCCGGCGGGCCGGGCCCGGACCGTCGTCAGCGGCTGAGCCGCCCGTAACGCCGCACGGCCAGCGGCGCGAAGACCGCGATGAGCGCCAGCGGCCAGCAGACGGCGAGGAGATGGGCGTGGTCCGCCGCCCAGCCCTCGCCGCCGCCACCGGGACCGCCGAACAGATCGCGGATCGCGGTGGCCGTCGCCGACATCGGGTTCCAGACCGCGAGGGCGCCGAGCCAGCCGGGCATGGTCTCGGGCGAGGCGAAGACGTTGGAGAGGAAGCCCAGCGGCCAGACCAGGATCTGCACGGCCTGCACCATCTCCGGGCGTCCGGCGGCCATGCCCAGGAAGATGCCGAGCCACAGCATCGCGAAGCGCAGCCACAGCAGCAGCCCGACGGCGAGGAGCCCGTCGCCGACGCCGCCGTGCCAGCGCCAGCCCATCGCCAGACCGACCCCGAGCAGGACGAACAGACCGAGCGCCGACTGGAGCATGTCCAGCACGCTGCGCCCGGCCAGGACCGCCGAGCGGGCCATCGGCATCGAGCGGAAGCGGTCGATGACGCCCTTGTTGAGGTCCTGGGTGATGGCGAGCATCGTCCCTTCGAGGCCGAACACCATGGTGAGCGCGAGCGTGCCCGGCACCAGGAAGTCCTTGTAGTCACCGCCGCCCGGGACGGTCATCCCGCCGCCGAGGAAGTAGGCGAACATCAGCAGCATCATCACCGGGAAGACGAGCTGAACGACCACCTGGACGGGCTGCCGGGCCCAGTGGGCGAGCCCGCGGCGGGTCATGGTCCAGGAGTCGGTGAGGGTCGCGGTCGTCATACGGGGGTCTCCTCCTCGGCTGTGTCCGCCTTGGACCTCTCCGCCGTGGCCGGTTCCCCGGTGAGATGCAGAAAGACCTCGTCGAGGGTGGGGCGGCGCAGCACGATGTCCTCCGCCTCGATCCCGGCCGCCGCCAGCGCCCGTACGGTCTCGGTGAGCGCGGCGACCCGATCGGTGACCCGTGCGCCGAGCCGCCGGCGGTCGGGGTCGGTCTCGACCTCACCGGCGCGGGCCGCCCTGCCCACGACCGAGGCGGCGGCGGACAGTTGGCCCGCGTCGCGCAGCACCACCTCGATACGGTCCCCGCCGAGTCTGGCCTTCAGCTCGTCGGCGGTCCCGTCGGCGATGGCCCGCCCGCCGTCGATCACGCAGACGCGGTCGGCGAGTTGGTCCGCCTCCTCCAGGTACTGGGTGGTGAGCAGCACGGTCGTACCGCCGTCCACCAGCGAACGGACCGCGTTCCACACCTCCGTACGGCCCCGGGGGTCGAGCCCGGTGGTCGGCTCGTCCAGGAAGAGGATCCGCGGCCGCATGACGAGGCTCGCCGCGAGATCCAGCCTGCGCCGCATCCCGCCGCTGTACTGGCTGACGGCCTTGGTGCCGGTGCCGGCCAGGCCGAACCGCTCCAGCAGCTCGTCCGCGCGGGCTGCCGCCTGCCGACCGCCCAGGTGGTAGAGGCGGCCGAACATCTCCAGGTTCTGCCGTCCGCTCAGCTCCTCGTCCACCGCCGCGTGCTGCCCGACCAGGCCGATGCGGTAGCGGACCTGGTCGGGGTCGCGCAGCACGTCGTACCCGGCGACCTCGGCCCGGCCGCCGTCGTGCCGCAGCAGGGTGGCCAGGATCCGTACGCAGGTGGTCTTGCCCGCGCCGTTGGGGCCGAGCACGGCGTGCACGGTGCCCTGCGGGACGGTCAGATCGAGCCCGGCGAGGGCTTGTTTGTCCCGGTAGGTCTTCCGTAGTCCCTCGACGACGATCGCGGGATCGCTGTCGGCCAAGGTCTTCCCCTCTCCTTCTGTACTTCTCCGGGGCCTGCGCTTCCCCGGGGCCCGTAGTCAAGTTTGACTACGGGGACCGGAACGTACTGCCCGTCACCCCGACTAGTCAAACTTGAATAACGGCGAGGACCGCCATCAGCCGCCCTCCCTCGGCATGGCCGTCCTCAGTCCGCGTCGGGCACGGCGAACGGGTTGGGAACCCCGTCCGGCAGCACCTCCACCGAGCGCTCCCCCTCGCCCGCCATCACATACGCCCCGCCCTCGAGCCGCTCGATCAGCCCACGGGTCCACTCGGCTCCGCTGTCCGCGGAGTGCACCCAGAACTTCATGATCTCGCCGATATGGCCCCACTCCTCGAGGGTGCCGTCCTGTGGCGTCCAATGCCGGGTCACCTCGGCCCGCCACTCCTCCAGCGCCGCCACCCGCTGCTTCAGCAGGGCGATCGCCTCGGCGCGGGGCAGGTCGACGATGAAACCCACCCCGGCCGTCAGCTCGTCGATCTTCTGGTCATGGCGCAGCAACGCATCCCGCAGCAGCCGGAAGTACTCCTCCTCGCCCACCTCGGTCAGCTCGTACTCGGTCCGCGGCGGCCCGCCGACCGTGCTCGGCGCGACATCGTGCGCGCGCATCAGGCCTTGCTTCGCCATCTGTTTGAGGGCGTGGTAGATCGAGCCGGGTTTGGCGTTGGACCACTCATGCGCACCCCAGAACTCCAGGTCGTTACGGACCTGATAGCCGTGCGCCCGCCCGTGCTGGCGCACGGCCCCCAGCACCAGCAACCGGATCGCTGACATCGCCCGCTCTTCTCCATCCTGGTCCCGGCCCCGCCCGTGACCAGGCTAGGCCGTCGCCGGGCCCGGCGGATCACCCCTCCAGGATCGACCAGTCCGGCTCCGGCATCGCGCCCGTCTCGAAGACCAGGTCGAAGGCGCCCTTGCCGTCGATCGTCTCGCGGATGATGTCGGCGTGACCGGCGTGCCGGGCGATTTCCTCGATCAGATGGAGGATGGCCCAGCGCCAGGTGCGGGTGCCCCCCTCGTCCCAGGGGAGCCGGAGAGCCTCGAAGGTCGCGTCCAGCGACGGCAGGGCCCGCACCGCCTCGTCGGTCTCGCGCGCCACCTCGTCGTACAGCGCGAGCATCGCCTCCACCGTCTCGTCCTCGGTGGGCTCGAAGGTGTGCTCCCACTCGGCCATCTGGTCCTTGGCGTTCCCCGGCGCCTTGCCCTGGAGGACGCGCAGCCAGCCGCGCTCGCCGGTGGCCAGGTGCTTGAGCAGCCCGGCCAGCGAGAGCGCGCTCGCGCTGGGGGTGCTGCGGGCCTGTTCCTCGGTCAGGCCGTGCACCGAGCGCCGGATGCCGCCGCGCTGCGCGTCCAGGTACGCGAGCAGCGCACCGCGCTCGTCGTTACATGCCTCGGGGTTCACGATCACGGGCATGGCTGCCGCCTCTCATCTGGAGGGCGCCCGGATCCGGCGCCCTTCGATGAACCCCACGTTAGGAAGGCTTGCGGTCAGCTTCTGTCCGCGTGTCGCGCGCGTCTTCGTGTCGGCGCGCGTCCTTCTTCCCGGCTCAGAACGGGAACTGGCTCCGGCCGTGCTGGATGGAGATCCACTTGGTGGTGGTGAAGTCCTCGATCATCGATTCGCCGTTGAGCCGTCCGAGACCGGAGTGCTTCTCCCCGCCGAACGGCACGATCGGCTCGTCGTGGACCGTGCTGTCATTCACATGGATCATGCCGGTGTGGACCTGCCGGGCGAACCGCACCCCGCGCTCGATGTCCCCGGTGTGCACGGCCCCGCTGAGCCCGTAGTCCGTGTCGTTGGCGATCCGGACGGCCTCCTCGTCGCCGTCGAACGGAATCAGGGTCACCACCGGGCCGAAGATCTCCTGCCCGAGGATCGCCGCGCCCTCCGGGACCCCGCTGAGCACGGTCGGCCCCATCAGGGTGCCCTCGGTGCGCCCCCGCACCAGCGCGGTGGCGCCCTCGGCGATCGTCTGCTCGACGAGCGAGGCGATCGCCTCGGCCTGGCCCTCGTTGATCAGCGGGCCGATGTGGGTGGTGGGGTCGCCCGGGTCGCCCACCTTCAGCGTCTCCACCTTGGCCACGAACTTCTCGGTGAACTCCCGCTCCACCGCCCGGTCCACCAGCACCCGGTTGGCCGCCATGCAGACCTGCCCCTGGTGGACGAAGCGGCTGAAGACGGCCGCGTCGACCGCGTAGTCCAGGTCGGCGTCGTCCAGCACGACCAGCGCGCTGTTGCCGCCCAGCTCCAGGACCGTGCGCTTGAAGTGGGAGGCGGCCACGGTGGCGACATGCCGGCCGACCTTGTCGGAGCCGGTGAAGGAGATCACCTTCGGTACGGGGTGCTCGATCAGGGCGTCGCCTATCTCCGCTATGTCGGTGACCACGACATTGAGCAGCCCGGCGGGCAGCCCGGCCTCCTCGAAGATCTTGGCGACCAGGCCACCGCCGCAGACCGGGGTGTTCTGGTGCGGCTTGAGGACGACGGCGTTGCCGAGCGCCAGCGCGGGGGCGACCGACTTCAGCGACAGCAGGAAGGGGAAGTTGAAGGGGCTGATGACGCCGACCACGCCCACCGGCAGCCGGTAGAGGCGGTTCTCCTTGCCGTCGACCGGCGACGGCAGGATGCGGCCCTCGGGCCGCAGCGCCAAATGGACCGCCTCCCGCAGGAACTCCTTGGCGAGATGCAGCTCGAAGCCCGCCTTCACATGGGTGCCGCCGCACTCCGCGATGATCGCCTCGGTGAACTCCTTCTCGCGGTCCTCGATGATCCGCAGCGCCCGCTCGAAGACCGCCCGCCGGGCATAGGGGTTGGTGCCGCCCCACTCCGGCTGTGCCCGCTCGGCCGCCCGGTAGGCCAGGTCCACCTCCTCGACGGTCGCCACGGTGATGGAGGCCAGCTTCTCCCCGTTGTAGGGGTTGAAGTCGACGATGTCCCAGGAACCGCTTCCGCCGCGCCACTCGCCGTCGATGAACTGAAGGGCCAACTCGGAGAAGTAGGACATGCCATCCCTATCTGCAGGACGCGGTGCCGCGCTCCGACAGCCGCGCACGGGTGGGGGGTATTCCTGACAGAACGTCATCCTACTGACGGGTCAGGCGTCGTGAAGGAGCCCTCGGAGCAAATCCCGGCTCTTCTCCGGAGAGAGGCTGTCCGCGCTGAGCCGCTCCAACACCCGCTCGTACTGGGAGACCTCGTCGCGCTTGTCCAGATAGAGCGCGCTGGTGAGCTGTTCCAGATAGACGATGTCGGGGAGGTCGGACTCCGGGAAGCGCAGCCGGGTGAACGCCCCGCTCTCCCCCGCGTGCCCGCCGAAGGCGAACGGCATCACCTGGAGCGTCACGTGTCGATGCTCGGAGACCGTGATCAGATGGCGGAGCTGGGCGGACATCACGCCGCGCCCGCCGTAGGGGCGGTGCAGCGCGGCCTCGTCCAGCACCGCATGGAACGCCGGGGCGCGCTCGGAGACCAGCAGCTTCTGCCGCTCGAGGCGCAGCGCCACCCGGCGCTCGACCTCCTCGGTGCAGGCCTGGGGCTGGCCTCGGGTGACCACGGCATGGGCGTAGCCCTCGGTCTGCAGCAGACCGTGCACGAACTGGACCTCGTAGCAGGCGATATGGGAGGCGGCGCCCTCCAGGCCGACGTAGGTCTGGAACCAGCCGGGCAGCACATCGCCGTAACTGTGCCACCACCCGGCGACATTGGCCTCGCGGACGAGCCCGAGCAGTGCCGCGCGCTCCGCGTCGTCGGTGACTCCGTACAGCGTGAGCAGATCCTCGATGTCCCGCGCCTTGAAGCTCACCCGGCCCAACTCCATGCGGCTGATCTTGGATTCGGAGGCCCGGATCGAATAGCCGGCCGCCTCGCGGGTGATGCCGCGAGCCTCGCGCAACCGTCTGAGCTGAGAGCCCAGGAGGATACGGCGCACGACCGATCCACTCGACTCGCCTGCGGCCATTTCCGCGATCCTCCCTGTACGGAAAGCATCCTTGCGAACGGCGCCCCCGCAGCCTCTGAGGGTGAAGTCTGCCACTGTTCGGGCTCCGCGCCGTAGGCGTGTCGTTACTCAGCCCGAGGTTGTACGCCAGTGTACGGAGTCAGATATCCGACTAAAACCGATCGAATCGGACCAACTGATGTGCGTGCACGTGCATTTGCCCTTGCATCTGACGTGCGCATTCGGAACCATAGGTTGTGCGCACGTGCTAGCTGGTACGAAATCTGGCCAGAGTTCGTCACGGCCACGGATGCAGGAGTGCTCGCATGGGGAGCGAAGGTTCGGCCCTGCTGGAACCCTTGTGGCAAGGGCTTACCGCGATCGATCCCTCCGCCGTCTCCGGATCCGTCTCCTGCGCGCTTCCCGCCCGCTTCGAGGCGGTCAAGGGGGCCCGGCAGTTCACCGGCTCCACCTTGCGGCAGTGGAACATCCCCGAACTTCTCGACGAAGTCGCGCTCGTCGTCTCCGAGCTGGTCACCAACGCGCTGCGGCACGCCCTGCCCGGCACCGCGGCGACGGCCGGTGAGCCGGAGCGGCCGGTGCGGCTCCATCTGATGCGCGGCCCCTCACGGCTGGTGTGCGCCGTACGCGACCCCAGCGAGGTGGGCCCAGTGACCGGCGAGGCGGGCTGCGGCGAGGAATCCGGGCGCGGGCTCCATCTCGTGGAGTCCTTCACGGACGGCTGGGGCTGGCAGCCGCTGCCGGGCACCCCGCGCGGCAAGATCGTCTGGGCCGTCTTCCATCTCCCCCCGGCGTGAGCCGACTCCCCCCACGCCTGAGCGCCCCTTCCGTACAAGCGGTCACGGGCGGGTGGACTCCGGCGGGGCCGTGGTGATGCCCAGGCCGTGGAGCTGGAAGAGCCGGTTCACATCGTGCATCGTGATGATCCCCTCGAGCTGGCCGTGGTCCACCACCAGCACCGGCATACCGCCGCCACCCGGCCGCGCCCGCTCCAGCACCTCGCTCAGCAGCTCACCGGGCTCGGCCACGGTGCACCGCGACAGCGGCGTCGCCACATCGCGCACCCGCTGGGTCTCCCGGGCCTCGGTCGGCACCGCCGCGAGCGCGCGCAGCCGGACGGCCCCGCTGGGCTGTCCCTCGAAGTCCAGCAGCGGCATCACCGAATGCCGGGAGTGGGCCGCCACGTCGTCGATGAACCGTCCCACGGTCAGCCAGTCGGCCCCGGCGGCGACCGGCGCCGACATCGCGTCCGCCACCCGCACCCCGCGCAGCGCCGTATTGATCCCGGCCCGCTGCCGCTCCGCGTTGGCGATGATCACCATGAAGAGGCCGATGAGCGAGAGCCACAGCCCGCCGGTGTTCCCGCGCAGGAAGGAGATCCAGCCGATGGCGATGAGCGCCATGCCGAGGATCTGGCCGCTGCGCCCCGCCGCCCGGTCGGCGCGCTCCCGGTCCCCGGTACGCCACCAGATCGCCGCCTGCACCACCCGGCCGCCGTCCAGCGGCGCGGCCGGCAGCAGATTGAAGACGCCCAGCAGCAGATTGGCCCAGCCCAGCCAGATCAGGACGGCGGTCGGCACCCCCCATCCGGTGAGCGTATGCACCCCGATCCCCGCGCCGAGGGTGACACCGCCGATGACCAGGCTGGTGAGCGGCCCGATGACGGCCACCCAGAACGCGACCCCGGCGGTGCGGGGCCGTCCCATCTTGGTCATGCCGCCAAGCGCCCAGAGCGTCACGTCCTCCACCGAGACGCCCTTACGGCGGGCGGCGACCGCGTGCGCGGCCTCGTGGAGCAGCAGGCTGCCCATCAGCAGCACGGCGCCGACGACGCTGGCGAGGGCGTAGACGGTGCCGGTGCGGCCGGGGGTCCACGCGGGCAGCGTCTTGTGGCCCAGTCCGTAAGCGAGCAGGACGATCAGCACCGGGACGCTCCAGTGCATCCGCAGTGGAACCCCGAGTACGCGTCCGACCCGGACCGAGCCGTTCATCGCCGTCTCACATCAGTCGGGTGCCCCCGCTCGCCACTACCAGTGTCGCGCGTCCGCGGCGATCAGCCCAGACCGGCCGAATCATGCGCAAGATGGTCGAACTCGCCGTCCTTGGCGCCGAGCAGCATCGCCTCGACCTCGGCCGGGGTGTAGATCAGCGCCGGTCCGTCGGGGAACCGGGAGTTGCGGACGGCCACGTTCCCACCGGGCAGTTTGGCGAACTCGACACAGGAACCCTGGGAGTTGCTGTGTCTGCTCTTCTGCCAGACGACCCCGTGGAGGTCCGCGGCCGCCATGCCGTTGTAGGGGTGGTCGCGCACTGGGCTTCTCCACTGTTCGTGCATGCGTGCAGCCGTCAACTGTCTCGGATCATAGCTGCGTTCCTTTGCAAACGCATGGGCAAATGCATCTGCGTATGCGCAGGTAGATGCACAGGCAGATGCACGTGCACCATGCGTATCTGCATGATCACCCGACACCCGGCATCTCCTGCCCGGAGTGAAGAAGAGCAGTCGTCATGTATGACGTCCGGGTCCCCCTCCGGGTTGAGCCGGCCTCCTGCCGGAGCGGTGTCAGACCCCCCTGCGAGACTCACGGGCATGAGGTGGGCGGCGGCAGAGATGGACGACGGGGGTGTTCGTCTCTGCCCGCTCGCCCCCCAGGGAAAGGCCGCCGGACCGGTAGTCGAGGTCACGGCGGCCCAGGGCGGGATCGCGGAGGCCGTGCGATCCCGCCCCGAGGCCGACCGGTGGGTGTGGCGGTCCACCGCCGAGGTCTATCCACGGCTGCTGGCCGCCGGGGTCCGGGTCGAGCGGGCCTATGACATCGAGGCGGCCGAGGCGCTGCTCCTCGGCCATGAGGGGCGCTCGGGCGCACCGCGTTCGCTCGCCGCCGCCTGGGCGCGGCTGCGCGGGCTGCCCGTCCCCGAGGATCCGCCGCCCCGGGCGGCCGGAGGCCAGCCGTCGCTGTTCGAGCCCGGTCCGCCGCCGCTGCCGCCGGGCGCCGACCCCCTGGAGACGCTGCTCGCGGTGTACGCGGAACAGCTCGTCCGTACGGAGGCGGCCGAGCACCCGGACCGGATGCGGCTGCTGACCACCGCCGAGTCGGCGGGGATGCTGATCGCCGCCGAGATGCGGCGCGCCGGGGTGCCCTGGAGCGCCGACCGCCACCGGAAGCTGCTGGACGAGCTGCTCGGCGAGCGCTATCCGGGCGGTCTGGAGCCGCAGCGCCTGGTCGAGCTGGCCGAGGAGGTCTCGCGCGCCTTCGGCACCCGGGTCCGGCCCGATCTGCCCGCCGAGGTCGTCAAGGCGTTCGGCCGCGCGGGCATCACGCTCGGCTCGACCCGCGCCTGGGAGCTGGAGCGGATCGACCACCCCGCCGTCGAGCCGCTGCTGCGCTACAAGAAGCTCTACCGGCTGCACACCGCCCACGGCTGGGCCTGGCTCCAGTCCTGGGTGCGCGACGGCCGCTTCCGCCCGGAGTACCTGCCCGGCGGCACCGTCTCCGGCCGCTGGACCACCAACGGCGGCGGGGCACTGCAGATCCCCAAGGTGGTGCGGCGCGCGGTGGTGGCCGATCCGGGGTGGCGGCTGGTGGTGGCCGACGCCGACCAGATGGAGCCCCGGGTGCTCGCCGCGATCTCCCGCGACCCCGGGCTGATGGAGGTCGCGGGCAGCGGCCGGGATCTGTACGCGACACTGTCCGACCGCGCCTTCTCCGGCCGCCGCGAGCTGGCCAAGCTGGCGCTGCTGGGCGCGGTGTACGGCCAGACCTCCGGCGACGGCCTGAAGCATCTCGCCGCCCTGCGGCGGCGTTTCCCGGCGGCGGTGGCGTATGTGGACGAGGCGGCCCGCGCGGGCGAGGAGGGCCGGCTGGTGCGCACCTGGCTCGGCCGCACCTGTCCGCCCGTGGGCGGCGGCGCCGAGGAGCCGGCCGACGAGGCGGGGCTGCCGCGGGAGCAGGAGGAGCCGTCGTACGGCAGCACGGCGAGCGCCCGCGCGCGGGGCCGGTTCACCCGGAACTTCGTGGTGCAGGGCAGCGCCGCCGACTGGGCCCTGCTGATGCTCGCCGCGCTGCGGCGGTCGCTGACCGGGGCGGGGCTGCGCGCGGAGATCGTCTTCTTCCAGCACGACGAGGTGATCGTGCACTGCCCCCAGGAGGAGGCCGACACGGTCCGGGAGGCGATTGCCGAGGCGGGCGAGACGGCCGGGCGGATCGCCTTCGGACCGACTCCGGTGCGGTTCCCCCTCACGATGGCGGCGGTGGAGTGCTACGCGGACGCGAAGTAGCCGGCCCGGGTCCTGTCCGGTGGATCCTCGCGCCCGCGACATCAGCGGCTGACGCCCGGGGCATCCGACATCCGATGCGGGGGCAGCCCCAGCGGTCCAGCCGTGACCGGACGGGGCGCCGTGCCAGGCGTCGCGCCGTGCCAGGCGGCGCGGGCCCGCGAAGATCCACCGCACCGGGCCCAGGGGGCAGTCGCTCCCCCGACCGGCTCAGCCCCGCAGGCAGCGGCCCTGATCGTCCCCACACGATGAGAGCGGAGGACCGCCGGGCGGCGGCCCGCCACGCCGCCCACAGGGGAGACCTGCCATGACCATCAGCCTCGAGGCACTGCGCCGCTGCTCCATCGCCGTCGACCTCGGCGCGGCCAGAACGCGTGTCTACCTCAGGCGTACCGGGCTCATCGTCGACGAGCCGACCGTCGCCGCCGTGAACACCCACACCGGCGGGCTGATCGCGGTCGGCGCGCTGGCCGAGCGGATGACCGGGCGGACGCCCGAGCACATCCGCGTCGTACGGCCGGTCTCCAACGGCACCGTCGTCGACATCGACATGGCCCAGCGGATGCTGCGGCTGCTGCTGGGCAACAAGCTGCGGCGCGCCTGGCGGCGCCGCCCGCTGGTGAGCGCCGCCGTCTGCGTGCAGCACGACGCCGACCCGCTCGCCCAGCGCGCCGCCGTGGAGACGCTCACCGGTATCGGCGCCAAGCGGGTCGAGCTGGTGGACACCCTGATCGCCGCCGCCGTGGGCTGCGGTCTGCCGGTGGAACGGCCCGAGGCGACGATGATCGTGGTGTGCGGCGCGGCCACCACCCAGGTCGCGGTCCTGTCGCTGGGCTCGATCGTGGCCGCCGAGCGGGTGCCGGTGGGCGGGGAGACCGTGGACCACGCGGTCGTCCAGTATCTGCGCAACGAGCACGCGCTGATGCTGCCCAGCCAGGCCGTCCGCCCGCTGCAGTTGCTGCTCAAGAACAGCGCGGACGGCGCACCGGCGCCGCCCAGCACCGAGGTGCACGGCCGGGACGTGGCCACGGGGCTCGCCCGGACCGTACGGATCGACGTCGGGAGCGTACGGAGCGCCATCCGCACCCCGCTCACCGGGGTGCTGGACGCCATCGGCACGGTGCTGCGCCGCTGCCCGCCCGATCTGGTGGCCGACCTCGCCGACCGCGGCATCATGCTGGCCGGCGGGAGCGCGGTGCTGCCCGGGTTCGACACGATGCTGCGGGAGGCCACCGGTATGCCGGTGAACATCGCCGACCACCCCGACGTCTGCGCGGTCGAGGGGCTCGGCGCGATGCTCGACGGCAAGGTGCAGCCTCTGCTGCTGGACGCGATGGTCTCCTGACCGCCCCGGCCCGCATCCGGACCGACCCGGGCGGGGCCGGTCCGCATCCGGACCGACCCCGCCCGCATCCGGACCGGCCCCGCCCGCGTCCGGACCGGCCCCCTGGCCCGCCGGGCCCCTGACACCTGATCGGAATTTCTTCGCGACGCGTTGAGCGGCTGCCTCCCTCCGTGCGTAGTGAAGGGGGAAGAGGCCGACATGGCCGCCGATCCCCCCCGGGGCTCAGACCGGGAGCGTCCGTAGATGTCCAACTCAGGTCAGGTCCTGGAGGTTCAGGTGCACGACGACGCCGCCGTGGCCGATGAGCGTCCGCCAAGATCCCAGCGTGGTACGCCGGACGAGCACCTCATGCGCGCGCTCTACCAGGAGCACGCCGGGCCGTTGCTCGCGTTCGTCCTGCGGCTGGTCGCGGGCGACCGTCACCGCGCCGAGGACGTCGTCCAGGAGACCCTGGTGCGCGCCTGGCGGAACGCCGACCAGCTCTCCCGGGCCACCGGCTCCATCCGGCCCTGGCTGGTCACGGTCGCCCGCCGGATCGTGATCGACGGACACCGCAGCCGGCAGGCCCGGCCGCAGGAGGTCGACCCCTCCCCGTTGGAACTCATGCCCGCGGAGGACGAGATCGACCGTGCACTGCGGCTCATGACCCTGACCGACGCGATGCAGGACCTCAGCGACGCCCATCGCGAGGTGCTGGTCGAGACCTACTTCAAGGGCCGGACCGTCAACGAGGCGGCCCAGACCCTCGGCATACCCAGCGGGACGGTACGGTCCCGGGTCTTCTACGCGCTGCGCTCGATGAAGCTCGCGCTCGAGGAGAGAGGAGTAACGGCATGACAGCGCAGACGCACCACTCGGGACATGACGCCGTTGGCGCGTATGTGCTCGGCGTGCTCGACGAGGCGGAGGCCAGCTACTTCGAGGAGCATCTGGTCGGCTGCGACCAGTGCGGACGGCAGCTCGACGAGCTGACCGGACTGGAACCCCTGCTGGCCGATCTGGCGGCCGACATCCCCGGGATCCACGGCAGCCCCGGGCGGACCCAGCTCACGGGCCACACGCCGCATTCCTTCAGCGCCACTCCCCACGCCATCGAGACCCTCACCGCGCGCCCCGGTCCGACGCTGCTCCAGCGCATGGTCGGCGAGGTGGCCGTATCCCGCGCCAAGCGGCGGCGGCGCGGGCTGTACCTGGTCGCGGCGGCGGCCGTGCTGATCGTCGGTGGTCCGGTCGGCACCATCGCGGTCACCTCCGGCGGCTCGGACACCTCCGTGACGGCCACCCCCGGCGAGAGCGCCCTCTTCTCCGGGATGCCCGACAAGGTGCAGGGCACCGACCCGGGCACCAAGGTGAACGCGGCGGTCGCGCTGGAGGACAAGATGTGGGGCACCGACGCCGTCCTGCGGCTGAAGAACCTCAAGGGTCCCCTGGACTGCAGCCTGATCGCGATCTCCAAGGACGGCCACGAGCAGACGATGATGACCTGGTCCGTGCCCGAGTGGGGATACGGGATCGAGGACAGCCCCAAGGCGGAGGCGAGAAATCCGCTGTGGGCACATGGCGGCGCGGGCATGAAGCGTGCCGACATCGAACGCTTCGAGGTCCGTACGGCCGACGGAAAGCGCCTGGTCTCCCTGAACGTCTGAGCGACGTCAACGCCTGACCCTGCTTGAACGTCCGGTCTGCCGCAATGTCCGATCTGCCACTCGGATCGCCGATCATCCCGTGCGGCGCGGTGAGCGAGATGTTACACAGAGTGTGATATGTCGTGCTTCGCGTCCCCGGGGGGTCCGGATCCGAGGAGGCACTCCGTGGCTGACCGGGACGCCCATCAGCAGCGCATGTTCGCTGAGTATGTGCTGCCCGAGGTCGAGGTGCTGCTGCGCGTGGCCATGTCACTGACCACTCAGCGAGCCGACGCCGAGGATCTCGTGCAGGACACGTTACTACGGGCGTACCGGGCAGTCGGCCGTTTTGACGGGAGACATCCACGGGCCTGGCTGCTGACGATCATGCGGCATGCGGAGGTCAGCCGGCGCCGCCAGCGCCGGCCCCGGCTGCTCGACGATCCGGATACGGAACTGGAGCGGCTGGTCCCGGCCCGGGACGCGACACCGGAGGAACTGGTGGTCGACACGACGTTCGACGAGGCCGTGGACGCCGCGTTCACGGCGCTTCCGCTGCGTGACCAGCAGGTGGTGCGGCTGGTGCATGTGGACGGGCTGTCGTACGCGGAGGCCGCACAGGTGCTGGACGTCCCCAAGGGGACGGTGATGAGCAGGCTGCACCGGGCGCGTAAGCGGATCCGGAACCAGTTGCTGGCCGCGGGAGTGGAATCGGAGCGAGGTGGCGCATGAGCAGATGGACATGGTGGCGGACCACACGCACCACTCGAACCAGGCAGACCACCGAAGATCTCCGGGGCGCGCGGTGTCCCCTGGGCGCGCCGATGCTCCAGTCGTATCTGGACGGGGAGCTGGAGGCGCCGGCCGCGGCCCGGGTGCGGACCCATGTGGCCGAGTGCCACCGCTGCGCCCGGGAGCTCGCCGTCTACCAGCGCATCAGCGAGGCGCTGGCCGCCCGCGCGGTGACCGACGAGGCGGTACTGGACCGGCTCAGGGACTTCGCGGAGTCCCTCGCCGAGCCGGAGAGCCGGGAGCCGGGGACGGAGGCTGCGCCGACCGAGCCGGTCCCGGGGACGGAGACGGTGCCCGGGGCGGTGCCGCCGACGGAGGCGGAGCCGGAGCCGGAGACGGTCCCAGGGAGGGCGCCGGGCTCGGATCGGGACGCGGATCAGGGCGCGGTGCACAAGGCCGGAGGCTGACGATCGGGTCGGGCCCCACGCCCCCGCCGGGCAGCGCGACCGCCCGTTCGCGCGAGGTTCTGCGCAGCAGCAGGGCCGCGGTGAGCAGGGTCCCGGTGATCAGGGCCACATCGGCGAGGTTGAACACCGGCCCGCGGGCGTCCAGCGTGATCCAGTCGATGACGGCCCCGCGCAGCGGGCCCGGCGCCCGGATCATCCGGTCGGCGCCGTTCCCCATCGCTCCCCCGGCGATCAGCCCCAGGCCCAGCGCCGCGCCCCGGCCGCGGACCCGCAGCCCCGCACCGGCCGCACCCAGCGTGGCCACCGCGCCCGCGAGCGTGATCACGACGATCAGCGCGGGCCTGCTGTGGCCCAGGCCGAAGGCGACCCCGGTGTTGCGCACCAGCAGCGCGCAGAACGGCCCGAACCGGGCCTGTGGCCCCACGGTGTCGCTCCAGGCGGCCAGCGCCATGGCCTTGCTGAGCTGATCGGCCACGATCACGACGAGCGCGACCAGGGGGAAGAAGAGCCGGCCGGTCGCCGGATGGGGCTTCATCATCGGCCTCCCTGGGGGTGGGGGGCCGGTCCGCGGGCGCGGTCCGCGGCCCGGGAGGGAAACCCGCCGGGGGTCCGCCCCGCTTCCCTTCCGGCCGGGGAAAAAGACGAGGGCCCGCAGGCGGCTGCCTGCGGGCCCTCGCTGCTGCCCACTGCCTATGACCTCCAGGTGGTCATCGGCGGTGTACCGAAGGGGTCACTCCGACGATTACTTCCCCTTCTTCGCCTCCAGGAGAGGCGTCTGGTACTTGGACAGCATCTTCATCTTGTTCTGGTCGATGGTCTTCCAGTCGTTCTTCAGCACACCGCCGGTGTCACCCGAGTCCGGGTTCCAGGTCCAGTAGGTGTAGCTGATCTGGTGCTTCTTGAGGTAGTCCATCAGGGCGTTCTGCCACACGGCCTCGGAGCTCTTACCGGCGGTCTTCTTACCACCGAACTCACCCATCAGCAGCGGGGCGATGTTCTGCTTCTTGATGTACGCCCAGTGCTTGTCCCAGATGGCCGGCATGTTCTTCGGGAAGTCCTTCGCCATGAACCAGTTCTGGTTGTAGACACCCGGACCGTAGTCGTGGGCCGAGTAGACGACCTTGTTCGGCTCCTTGAGCTTCACCGGGTGCTGCTTCACACCCTGGAGGTCACCGCCCCACCAGAACTGCTCGTTCTTGTGGCGGTCCGTACCCTCGACGAAGATCAGCCAGTTCTTGTTGACCTTGTGGATGGCGTTACCGGCCTTGGTGGAGGCAAGCTGCCAGTCGGTCTTCGGGTTGCCGTCGCCCCACGTGGCCTGGCCACGCGGCTCATTGTGCAGGTCGGCGCCGATCACCCGGTCGTTGTTCTGGTAGCGCTTGGCCAGCTTGACCCAGTCGTCCAGCCACTGCTTCTCGGTGAGGCTCTGCGAGTACCACAGCTCACTCTGGCCGTACTGGTCCGGACGGTGCTGGTCCAGGATCACGCGGATACCGCGGTCGGTGGCACCCTTCACGATCTTGTCCATGATCTGCTGGGGGGTGAGGCCCTTCAGATCGGGGTTCTTGTGCCAGTCGATGCCGTTGGGCTTGGCCGACGACTTGAACATCTCGTTCGAGTACGGCAGACGCATCGTGTTGAAGCCCTGCTTGGCCATCTGGTCCAGCATGGACTCCCAGCTACGGGTCCACAGGCCGTGCGGCGCGTAGGTGCCGGTCTCGAAACCGAACCAGTTCACACCGGTCAGGACGACCTTCTTGCCGTTGGAGTCCACGATCTCGCTCTTCTTGGTGGACAGCGGGCCCTCGGCGCCCGCACCGGTGGCCTTGGCCCCGGCGGCGGAGGTGGTGGTGGTGGCCGACTGGCCATCGGTGTTGTTCACAGCGAAAGCAGTGACGGTGCCACCCACGGCAGCAGCAGCGACGACGGCCGCGGCGATACCGAAGCGGAGACGCTGCGAGCGCGGCGTGCGCTTGGTCTCGGTGGTCGGGGCGTTGTTCTGGTCCATGGGGGAATTCATTCGGTGATGCTCCTGAGGAATTCGGGTACTGCGGTCTTGAGGATGCTGGGGTTGTTCGTCGGAGATTCCAGACATTCCATCTGCGGGTCGGAGACTGCGGTCAGCCGGACAATCCGCGCGGACGGTAGGAGTTCGCCGATCAGGCGGACCAGCCGCTGCGTTTGCCAGCCGGGCTCATCCACGTCGATCAGCACCACATCCGGCTGCATGTGGTTGGCCAGAGAAATTGCTTCTCGGGCCGACCCTGCAATTCCGGATAGCTCCAGTCCGGGCTCCTCGACAACGAGATCGGCGAGAGCACTCAACACCAGTGGGTGGTGCTCCACGACGAGAACTCTGCGCATCGATGGGAGCTCCTTCGTGGCTTGTCCTTTCGCTCACCGACATTAGGGACTGACCGCGGTCCGAATCGCCGTACGGCTGGCTGAAATCTGCGTACCTCAATTGCAGGAATTCCGGGCACACCAAACGACCGAATTCCGCGTACCTCAATTGAGGTAGGAGAATTCGGCCGTTTTATGGGAGTTATGTCCGATATGGGGGGTCGGTCCGAGGCGCTCAGGGCATGCGAAAGGCGCCGGTCACGGGGTGACCGGCGCCTTGGAGGAGGTCAGCGGGGCAGGGGGCAGAGGGGTCAGAGGGCCAGGGGTTCAGTGCGTCAGCCGGTACGCGTACCCGGGCAGGAACATGCCCGCACCGGCGGCACAGCCGTCCGCCTGCCCCGGCTGCTTGACCCACAGGAAGGCGTCGATGCCGGGGATGCCGGTGGCGGCGGTGGGGGGCCTGCCCAGCTTGCGGCCCGGCGGATCGCAGAAGCTGTGCTTCCGCGTGGGCCCCGCCCCATTGCGGCTGGTGTCGACCACGACCCCCAGCCGGGGCCGGCGCAGCTCCCTGATCACGGAGAGTCCGTAGCGCACCTCGTCGGCGGTGGCGTTGAAGTTGGAGACGTTGACCGCTATCCCGTCCCCGTACCGCTCTATACCGGCGCGCCGCAGCCGATCGGCCATGGTGCGCGCGGGCTGCCATCCGGAGTTACCGGCGTCGTAGTAGACCCGGGCCCGTGGCGCCCCCCGCTGGAACGCCCGCGCCGCGTACGACAGCGCCGCGTACCGCTCCGCCTGCTGCCGCCGCTTGAGACAGCTCATATGGGCGAGCGCGTCCGGTTCCAGGATGACGATGGCGCGCCCGTCCCCTATCCCCCGGGCGAGGGCCTCGCTCCAGCGCCCGTAGGCGGCCGCGTCCCCGGCGCCGCCGGAGCTGAGCTGCTGGCAGTCGCGCTGCGGGATGGTGTACGGGACCAGCACCGGCAGCCGTCGCCGGGCGGCGGCGGTGCGGACCAGGGAGCGGGTCCGCTCCTCGACCAGGGACTCATTGGTCTCGGTGAGCCAGGCGGCCTGGGGCTCGGCGGCGATCCGCTCGCCGATGGCCGCCGCCCGCCGGTCGTGCGGATGGTCCCGCACCCAGGTCGCGGCCGGGTTGTGGGGGTCGGTGTAGAAGCGGGTCGTCGCCGGGAAGAACGGCTTGGCCACCGGGAGTGACGGCTTGCCGTACGGCTGCCACACCGGCCCCACGAACAGGGCCTGCACCGTGGTCGCCGCCATCACCACCTCGACCACCAGCACCATCACGATCAGCTGGGCAATGCCCCGCCCCGCCCACCTGGGCTTACGTCCGCCGGCCGACGGGCGGAGGCGGCGGACGCGTCCGCACAGTTTCGTGATCATGGCGAGTCCAGCCCGGCCTCAGCCGTTGTGGAAGTTGTCGGGCGGGGGCCTGCGCCGGCTGATGAGCACCACCGCCAGGACCGCGAGCACCACCAGGACGCCGGCCACCACCCCTATCGTGACCAGGGCTGATTCATCCCCGTCGGTTTTGGCGGCGGAGGCGGCCGGGGTGGCGGCCGCATGGCGGCGGGGAGCGGAGAGCTCGGCGGAGGCCGGTGGCGCGGCCCGGTCCGCCAGCGCCTTGGCCGGAGCGATCACCCCGTATCCGTAGCGCGGGTCATGGCCCGCGGCCCCCCTGCGATCGGCGGTGTCGATCAGCTTCTGGACGACCTGGTTGGCGTTCCAGCGGGGGTGCTCCGAGCGCAGCAGCGCGGCGCCCGCCGCGACCCAGGGCGCCGCGAAGCCGGTGCCGTCGCCGGTCCAGTAGTCGCTGTTGCCGGAGGTGGTGAGGATGGAGACGCCGGGGGCGGCCAGGAGGGTCTTCCCACCGTGGTGGGAGGAGGTCCAGACGGCGCCCTTCTTGTCGGTGGCCACCACGGCGACCACCCCGGGGAGGGCGGCCGGGTACGTGGGCTTGTTGCCTTCCTTGCCGTTGTCGCCCGCGCCGGCCACGATCACGGCGTCCTTGGCGACGGCGTACTTCACCGCGGACCGCAGCGCGGGGGTCGGACGCTTGAAGGAGACGGCCAGATCGATGACGCGGGCGCCCTGGCCGACCGCGTGGCGTATGGCCTTCGCGGTGGGGTCGGCGAGGGCCTTTCCGTCGCGGTAGACGTCGAGCGGCATCACCTTGGCCTGGGGCGCGAGGCCGTACACCCCGTCGCCGCGGTAATTGCGGCCGGTGCCGGCGATGATTCCGGCGGCATGGGTGGACTGCTCGGCCGCCTTGCCGCCGTCCCGGGTGCCGAAGCCGCCGGTGCCGCCCGCGAAATTCTTTCCGCGGACCACGCGCCCGCGCAGATCCGGATGGGTCGCGTCGACCCCGGTACCGATGACCGCCACGGTCACCCCGGCACCTTTGCTGATTTTCCAGGCGCGTTCCGCTTTGAGCGCGGTCAGCGCCCATTCGGAATCATGCAGCCCACCGGAATGGGAATCACTTGCCGCAGCCGGCGTGGCCAGTGCGAGCGTCATCGCGGCGATGAACACTCCGGCTCGGCCGGCGAATGGATGGCGTGACATCACGTGACCTGACATTACGTCACCTACTCTCTTCGCATGGGACGCAAGGCCGTCGGGCCCATTTCATCTTGGGCATCCCCCGCAGGTACTGACACCCGCGAGAGGGTGAGCGACCCGTCCCTTCTTTGGGGGACGGTCGGGATACCCCGCACCCTCCTCTCCCCAATACGGGGGAGCGGAGGGGTCCGCCGAAGGTGTACCACCGGCTCCCCCGGTCGCGGGTACTACCTCCTTTTCGGGTGACGCACTCTTGGGTCAACGGCGATAAGAGCCTCCTGTAGAGGGAGTCGCGATGCAGCGTTTCCGAACGTCCAGCGAGCGCACCGGAGAGCCGGACGAAGAGGCGGATACCTCCGCCGGCAAGGCCCGTAAGCGGACCGGAATGCTCTGGCGAGCCCTCCCGGTCCGGAACCCGATGGCCGGTATGCCCGGGCTGGCCCTTCGGTTCGCGGTCGTCGGCGGGGGCGGCGCGCTCGTGAACACGGTGGTCCTCTTCGTTCTTTATCACTGGGCCGGACTTCCGCTCCTGGTGGCGTCGGCGATAGCGGTGGAACTCGCCGTGGTTCACAACTATCTGCTGAACGACCGGTGGACCTTCGCGGTCGGCACTCCGTCCCTGCGGCGATTCATCAAGTTCAATGTCTCGGTTCTGGGCGGACTCGGGGTCAATGTGCTCATCGTCTGGTCACTGGTGCGCGGCGGAACGCATCTGCTGCTGGCGAACTGCCTCGGCATCGCGGCGGCTTTCGCGGTCAACTTCGCGTCGAGTACCGGCTGGGTCTGGGGGAGGCGGAGCCGATGATTGTCGCCATCATCTACCTGGTGCTGATCGTGGTCTCGATTCTGCTCACCGTGCAGTCGGCCCACGTCCTCTACCTCATGCTCTACACCTGGGACCGGGCGGATGCCGAACTGAGGGCCAGGGCGCCGGATGAATTCCTGCCGCCCCAGATCTCCTTCAGTGTCCTGCTGCCCGCCCGGCATGAGGAAGACGTCATCCAGAGCACCATCGAGCGCGTGGTGCGGGCCAACTACCCGGCGGAACTGCTGGAGGTCTTCGTGATCTGCTCACAGGACGACGACGGCACGATCAAAAAGGCCGAGGAGAAGATCGACGAGCTGAAGCGGGAAGGGCTGCGCAATGTGCGGGTCGTGGTGTTCGACGACCAGCCGATCAACAAACCGCACGGCCTCAACACCGCTCTTCCGCACACCGCCAACCAAGTGGTGACGATCTTCGACGCGGAGGACGATATCCACCCGGAGATCTTCAGCCTGGTGAACACCGTGATGGTGCAGGAGAAGGTCAGGGTGGTCCAGGCCGGTGTGCAGTTGATGAACTACGAGTCCAACTGGTACTCGACGCTCAACGTCCTGGAGTACTTCTTCTGGTTCAAGAGCCGGCTGCACTACCACGCCCACCACGGCTCGATCCCGCTCGGCGGCAACACCGTCTTCTTCGCCCGTGAGCTGCTGCTGCGGCTCGGCGGCTGGGACGACCGCAACCTCACCGAGGACGCCGACATGGGCCTGCGGATATCCGCCATGGGCGAGCGGGTGCGCGTCGTCTACGACGACCGGTATGTGACCAAGGAGGAGACCCCGCCGACCCTCGGCCACTTCATCCGGCAGCGCACCCGCTGGAGCCAGGGCTTTATACAGACTCTGAAGAAGGGCACGTGGAAGAAGATGCCGACGCGCAAACAGCGCTGGCTCGCCTTCTACGTCCTGGTGTTCCCGCGCGGGCAGGCGCTGCTCGGCCTCTATCTGCCGATCTCGCTCGGCATGATCCTGATCCTCAAGGTGCCGGTGCTGATCGCGCTCTGCTCGTATCTGCCCGTACTGCTGCTGGCCGCGCACTTTCTGGTCCAGGCGGTCGGTCTGTACGAGTTCACCGGCGCCCATGGCCTCGAAGCCTCGCCCAAAGCCCTCATGCGCATGGCCATCGCCTGGTTCCCCTTTCAGATGGTCCTCGCGTACGCCGCGCTGCGGGCCATGCGGCGCGAGATGCTCGGCCGCCACGACTGGGAGAAGACACAGCACGTAGGCGCCCACCGGGCCACCACCGAGGAGGCGGAGTCGCGTGTCGGATAACACCACGCCCTCGCGGTCGGCGCCCGTCGGCTCGGAAGGCCGGAAGACCGCGGCGGACAAGGAGACCGCGCCCAACAAGAGCACCACGCCGCCGGACAAGAGCACCGCACCGGGTAAGAGCACCGCACCGGACGAGAAGACCGCACCGGCCAAGAGCACCGCACCGGGCAAGAAGACCGTACCGGGCAAGAGCGCCACGCCAGGCAAGACCACCGCACCGGCCAAGAGCACCGCACCGGGCAAGAAGACCGTACCGGGCAAGAGCGCCACGCCAGGCAAGACCACCGCACCGGCCAAGAGCACCGCACCAGGCAAGAAGACCGTGGCGAACAAGACCACCACGCCAGGCAACAAGCCCGTGGCGGGCAAGAGCACCACGCCAGGCAACAAGCCCGTGGCGGGCAAGAGCACCGCGCCGGGCAAGAAGACCGTGGCGGGCAAGAACGCCAAGGCCCCCGCGCGGCGTCCGCGTCGCGGCCCGCGGTTCTCCGTGGCGCGCGGCTGGTTCCCCCCGCTGGGGACCAAGGGCAAGATCGCCCTGGTCGTCTCGCTGCTGACCGGCGTGCTCACCCACGGCTACCACCTGTTCCGCTATCCCCTGTACCTCACCGACGAGGGCATCTATATGCAGCGGGCGTGGTCGGTGCTGCGGGAGACCAGCCTGTCCCCGTACACCTACGACTACGACCACGCCCCGCTGGGCTGGATCACCCTGGCCGGCTGGGCCTTTCCGCTGCCGAAGCAGTTCGAGACCTTCGGGAACGCGATCAACACCGGACGGTTTCTGATGCTGCTGGTGCATGTCGGCAGCGTCTATCTGCTGTTCGAGGTCACCCGGCGGCTGTCCGGCAGCGTGCTGGCCGCAACCGTCACCGCGTTCCTCTTCAACGTCTCGCCGATCGCGGTCTACTTCCAGCGGCAGGTCCTGCTGGACAACCTGATGATCCTCTGGCTGCTGCTGAGCCTGTTCATGCTGCTCCGCCGGGAAGTCACGATCAGATCGGTGTTCGGCGGCGGGGTGGCGCTGGGCATCGCCCTGATCACCAAGGAGAACGCCATCTTCTTCGTGCCGACCTTCATGTATCTGCTCTACCGAAGAATCAAGGGATCGCCCAGCCATCGGTTCACCAGGGCCCTCTGGCCGTTCGCCGCGCTCAGCCCGATCGGCGCCTATGTGACCTACGCACTGCTCAAGAACGAGCTGCTGCCGAGCGGATTCGACTTCGATCTGAACAATCCGCCCGCTGACCATGTCTCGCTGCTCTACACCCTGTGGTGGCAGCTCAACCGTAACCAGGGCACCCTCTTCAGCCACACCGGACTGCTTCAGACGAGCTGGCTGGTGCGGGACAAGTTCCTGCTGGTCGCCGGGGTGTGCGCGATGGTGATCTGTCTGTGGGTCGGCGTGCGGGACCGCAGGCGCAACCTGGGCTTTCTGGTCGCCGGAACGCTGGCCTTCGGATACGCCTTCTATCTGGTGCGCGGCAGCGTGGTGCTGGACTTCTACATCACGCCGCTGATCCCGATGTTCGCGCTCAATGTCGGCATGGTCACGGACCGGCTGCTCAAGGGCTCGTTCGCCAGTCGGTTCATGCGTGGTGCCCATTCCATGACCCGGGTCGCCGTGCCGTCGTTCGTCGCCATTCTGCTCCTGGCGTCACCGGCCTCCGGATATCTCGTCCACACCAATACCGAGGGCCGTACGCAGATTGCCGACCAGTACCAGTCCAAGATCAACCTCACCGGAATGCAGCATGCTCAGATCGCCTGGGTTCGCAAGCACGTTCCGCCGAATTCGCGCATCATCATGGATGACGACCTGTGGAGTGAGCTGCACGATATCCGCCCGTTCTACCCGTACGCGCACTCCCACTGGAACGCCTCGTCCGACCCGGATGTCCGCGACAAACTGTTCAAGAAGAAGTGGCAGAACGTGGACTACATCATCATGTCGAACAAGATGCGCAGATCCATGATGCTCAACAATGGCGACGGCCGGGAGAACTGGATCCTCCAGGCGCTGCGCAATTCCAACCGCGTCTGGTCGGTGACCGAGGGCAATATCAGGCTGGAAATCTACCGTGTGCAGTAGCCATGGGAAGAGGAGGTGAAGGCCATGCCTGAGTACGACGACGACCGGGATGTTCGGGAGGACAGGGATGATCCCGAGAACGAGGAGGAAATCCCCGACGAGGAGGACGACGTCTCCGAGGAAGACGACGTCTCCGATGAGGACGACATCCTCGAGGAAGAGGAAATCCCCGAGGAGGAAATCCCCGAGGAAGAGGACGTCTCCGATGAGGACGACATCCTTGAGGAAGAGGAAATCCCCGAGGAGGAAAGCCCCCTCGCCGAGGAGAACCTCCCCCACCAGAAGAACACCCTCGACGAGGAGAACACCCCCGACGGTGACAAGAAGAAAAAGCTCACCTGGAAGACCGTCCTGCTCGCTCTCGTGGTCTTCGCGATCGTCGGATCGCTCGTCCAGGTGGTCGCGCGCGGCGGCTTCGGAGGCGCCCTGAGCACCACCGGCGGCGGAGGCGGGAGCGCCCCGAAGAAGCACCACTCCCGGCAGGAGCAGGAGATACGCCCGCCCAAGCAGCCCAAGACCATCAAGCTGGGCAACCAGCGGGTCCCCCAGGCATCCGGCCCGATCATCGTGATCAACCCGGGCCTGGTGAACCCCGGCAGCAGCGCCGCGGTCGAGGGCGGTGGCTTCGACAAGAAGGCCACGGTGGACATCCTGCTCAAGGTCCGGAAGTCGGACACCAAGGGCCGTGCCATCGGCAGCGTGCGCTCGGACAAGTTCGGGTCGATCTACGCCCGGTTCACCATGCCCGAGAGCGCGGGCAACCGGCCCGCGACCCTGGTCGCCCAGCAGCGCGGCAGCACCAAGGCGGCGCAGGCCAAGGTGATCACCGGTGGTGCGGTCGGCACCGCGAAGATCAACAAGCTGGTCGGGCGCCCCGGCGACGTGGTGACGGTCACCGCCCGCGGCTTCCGCCCGGGTGAGACGATCGACGTCTTCTGGGGCCGGACCACCGGCATCCCCGTCACCACGCTGCACACCGACAGCAGCGGCGGCGTCGGCCAGGCGGCGATCAAGGTGGGCGTGGCCCCGACCGGCTCCAGCACCCTGGTCCTGGTGGGCAAGCGCAGCAAGACCACGGCCACCGCGCCGTTCCAGATGCTGGCCATGTACCCCTCGATGAAGTCCAAGCCGTACGCGCTCAAGGCCGGCCAGCGGATCACGCTGTCCGCGAACAAGTTCGCGCCCGGCGAGCGGGTGCTGGTCTACATCAACTCCACCGGCGGTCTGCCGGCCTTCACCGCCCAGGCGAACGGCATGGGACAGATCCGCGACGTGGCGTTCAACGTGCCGTTCGGCCTCAAGGGACGGCAGACGCTGATGGCGATCGGCGACCAGAGCCGGGCCGTGGTCCGCTCGGGCTTCACCGTGCTGCCGTACTCCCCGTCCGCGGAGCCCAGCGCCTTCGGCGGCAGGGCGGGCACCACGCTCAGCTTCTATGTCGCGGGGTTCGCCCCGGGCGAGACGGTGAACGCCTACGCCGGTTCGGGCTCGAAGGGCCAGCGCAAGATCGGGAGCTTCCAGGTGGACAGCCGGGGCAAGGCGTCGGCCGTGGGCTCGTACAAGATCACCACGGCGGACGAGAGCGGTGTGGCCTTCCAGCTCATCGGCCAGAAGAGCGGTGGCGTCGCGAAGGCGAGCATCAACATGTCCCAGGGACGCGGAGATTAGGGCCGGCGAACGGCACCGAGGAAGAACGTGGGCCGGACCGTGCCGGACGGCGACTACGGCCGAAAGGCGGGCCCACGTTCCAGGGAGCGGCCGGCCGCCGACGGCCGTAGGGCCGCTCACCAGTTCCGTAGATGTACCATGCGTCCTGGAGTGTCCTATGAGCGTAGTTTTCGGCCCTAACTCACGAAGAGTCCTACAATTCCTGACCCATATCGAGGACCTCACCCCAGAGGAAATCGACCGGGTGGCCGATCTGTGGAAGCAGACGTCCAGCCAGACCCGCGCCGAGGGCTGGGCAGTGGTCCATCGCACCACCACGCCCGAGGAGCGATACCGGATCCTGGTCGCCGCCTCGGTGGCGCGCCGGGCCGCCCTGGACGCCGCGCGGAACCACCAGAGACACGACTGGGCCTTCTGGGCCGCGGTATGGGACGCCGCGGCGGCGGTCGCCGTCTGCGACCGCATCGGAAGCCACTACAACGTGCTGGTCGCGCCACTGGCCGCGGTCATGCCCTCGCTGGCGCACTGCCGGCGCGATGAATTCAGCATCCGCGAACTGCAGGGTGCCGTCCTCAAGGGAGGTGGGTAGTGATGGGCGACAACCGGATCGATGTTGTGGTGGCCGATGACGACCCGGCCGTCCGGGAGGCGCTCGCCGACCTCATCGACTCCCACCCCGACCTGGAACTGGTGGGCCTGGCCATCAACCATGAGCAGGCCGTGCGCGCGGCGGTCGACCACCGCCCCCGGGTCGTGATCATGGACGTGCACATGCCCCGGGGCGACGCCCCCAGCAGCGTCCGGGCCATCCGCGACCAGGTCCCCGACGCCCGGGTGGTGGCGCTGTCCGCCCACGGCGAACGCGAGACCGTGCTGAACATGCTCGCCGTCGGGGCCAGCGGCTATCTGGTCAAGGGCACCCCCGCCGAGGAGATCCTCGAGGCGATCATCCGGGCCGCGCGCGATCAGTTCAGCATGTCCGCGGAGCTCCTCGCGGACTGCGCCGAGCCGCTGCGCCGCGCCGAGCGCGCCTCCTGGCGGTTCGAGGACCTGGTCGGCAACCGCCTGGAGGACTCGTTCCTGGAGCTGCTCGGCCACGCACCGTGCGGCGTCCTGATCGTCGGCCCCCGCGGCCGGATCGAGTACGCCAACGCCCACACCCGGCACATGTTCGGCTACAGCTCGGCGGAGCTGCGCGACAAGCGGCTGCGGGACCTCGTCCCCGAGCGCTACCGCACCGCCTCCGAGCAACTGATCGGCCGGGTCTTCACCTCGCCGTCGGCGATGAGCGGCCGCCGCCGCGACGGCACCGAGTTCCCCGCCCAGTTCAGCGGCGGCCATCTGCAGGGCCGGCAGCCCCGCGGAGTGGTCTTCATAGCCGACCTGAGCCAGCTTCGGGCGGCCGAGAGCCGGTTCCGCCAGCTCATCGAGTCCTCCCCCGACGCGATGCTGATCGTGGACACCAGCGGCCGGATCCAGGCGGCCAACAACCGCACCGAGGCGCTCTTCGGCTACGACCGCGACCATCTGATCGGCCGGGCCGTGGAGGCCCTCCTGCCCGACCAGCCGCTCACCGTCTCGCTGCGCGAATGGGACGACAGCCTGGAGGAGCCGGTGGGCCACAGCGTGGAGCTGGTCGGCCGGCGCAGCGACGCCAAGCAGTTCCCCGCCGACGTCAGCATCAGCCCGCTGCGTACGGAAGAGGGCCTGCTCACCGTCCTGACCATCCGGGACATCACCGAGGTGCAGCGCGCCCAGTTCGTCCTGGAGCGCAGCCTGGAGCTGCTGGAGGTCACCGACCGCGACCGCCAGGCGCTGCTCAGCCATCTGGTCCACGCCCAGGAGGCCGAGCGGGGGCGGATCGCCGCCGACATCCACGACGACACCATCCAGGTGATCACCGCGGCCAGCCTCCGCCTCCAGCAACTGCGCCGGCGGCTGCGGGACCCGGACGAGCAGCGGGTGATGGACAAGCTGGACGAGACCCTGAAGCTCTCGCTCAGCCGGCTGCGGCAGCTCATCTTCGACCTGCGGCCGTCCAGCCTGGAACACGGCTGCCTGGCCGGGGCGCTGCGCGGACTGCTGGAGCAGATACGCACCGAGACCGGCATCACCTACCGGCTGGAGGACCGGCTCACGGCCCATCCCCCGGCCGAGACGATGGCACTGATCTACCGGACCGCCCAGGAGGCGCTGGTGAACGTGCGCAAGCACGCCCACGCCAAGACGGTCCACGTACAGCTCCTCGGGCTCGACGACGGCTGCCTGGTGCGGATCGTCGACGACGGCGAGGGCTACAACCCGCTCGAGGTGGAGTCCCGCCCCGGCCATCTCGGGCTCTCCCTGATCCAGGAGCGGGCCCAGATCGCGGGCGGCTGGTGCCGGATCGAGAGCGAACCCGGCTCCGGCACCACCGTGGAGTTCTGGGTGCCGCTCGGCGCTCCCCCGGGCGCGCCGCTCGACCCCGCCGACTCCCCCGAAGGGGACCCACAGCCGTGACAGCACCTCCCGAACTGACGAAGGTGCTGATCGTCGAGGACCACCGGGTGGTGGCCGAGGGGCTGTGGGCCCTGCTGGCCGAATACTCGGATCTCACGGTGGTCGGCTGGGCCGACTCGGTCGCCGAGACCGTGCCCATGGCCAAGGAGCTGAAGCCCGATGTGGCCCTGGTCGACTTCCGGCTGCCCGACGGCACCGGGGCCGACGCGGCGGCCGGCATACGGGCCCATGACCCCTCCGTCGCCATCGTGATCCTCAGCGCCGACGCCAGCGACTCGGCGCTGCTGGCCGCGGTGGAGGCGGGCGCCTGCGGCTATCTGCTGAAGTCGGCGAGCGGCGACGAGATCGCGTCCGCCATCCGCTCGGCCGCCGAGGGCGAGACCCTCATCCCGGCAAGCACCCTGGTGGAGGTGCTGGCGCGGCACCGCGAGGACGCGCGGTCCACCGCCGAGCAGAACGAGCGCCTGGACAGCATGACCCCGCGTGAGCAGGAGATCCTCACGCTGATGAGCCAGGGCCTGGACAACCGGGCCGTCGCGGAGCGGCTGAGCATCAGCTACGCCACCGTGCGCACGCATGTGCGCAGGATCCTGGAGAAGCTGGACGCGCGCTCACAGCTCGAGGCGGTCGCGAGGGCCGCCGAATTCGGCTTCAAGCCCGCGCAGCCGGAGGGGCCGGAAGAGTGACGGGCTGACCCCCGGAGCCCCTTCGGCTTCGGGTATGGCCATGGCCCCCTCCGGCGCGGGGGCCATTCGCTTTGGCCGTGCGGGGTCCACGGGATCTACGGGGTCCCCGGGGTCCACGGAGTCCCCGGGGTCCACGGGCTCTCCCCCGTATGGGCCCGTACGAAGGGGGCGGGACCACCCGGGGCGGGGCCGCCGAGGGCCGAATGGGGCAGAAAGTCCCCCTTAGGATGGAATCGCGGGCATACCGAGACGGGTTTCCTCCCCATGCGAGTCCATGGACGGATCCGATGCCCGCTCAGTCGCGGACGCACGATCGCCTTCCTGGTGGCCGCCGCCTGTTACGCGGCGGTCCTCGCGGCCGTCCTCACCGGCTCGCAGCTCATCCGGCTCGACTGGCAGGTGGCCCTGTTCAAGCCGTACAAACAGTGGCCGCAGCTCCGACCAATCCTGGACGCCTTCGTCATCACGGGCCAGCGCGGCCCCGCCGCCCTGGCCGCCCTGGCCTGGGCCTGCTGGCGCGGAGAGAGGACCCGGAGCCCGCGTCCGCCGCTGGTTCTGGGCCTGGCGCTGCTGCTGCTCAATGTGAGCGTCGGCGCCGTCAAGATCCTCACCGGGCGGGTGGGCCCGCACTATGCCCAGACCCCCGGGTCCGCCGAGCTCTTCCACGGCGGAATGGTCTTCCCCTCCGGTCATACCGCCAACGCCGTCGTCGTCTGGGGCACCGTCGCCTATCTCGCCGGTCGCCACCGGCGGACGGGCGCGCTGATCGCCTCCGTGATGGCGCTCGGCGTCGGTCTGACCACCGTCTATCTGGGCACCCACTGGGTGAGTGACGTCCTGGGCGGGTGGCTGGCGGGCGTCCTCGTCCTGCTGGTCCTCCCCCTCTTCGAACCGCTGATCGCGACCGTTTCCGCGTCCGTCTCCGCTCGTGCGGCGATGTACTCCATGGGCAGGTGAACCAAGTGGCGCTTCGCGTGCTGATCGCAGACGACCATGCGGTGGTCCGGCAGGGCCTACGCATGATTCTTGGGCTCGACAACGAAATCAAGGTGGTGGGCGAGACGACCAACGGCCGGGAAGCCGTACGGCTGGCCCGTGAACTGTGCCCCGACGTGGTCCTGATGGATCTGCTGATGCCGGTGATGGACGGCGTATCGGCCACGGCCGAGATCCGCCAGGACCTCCCCGAGGTCGAGGTGGTGGCGCTGACCAGCTCCCTCGACGACGCCATGGTCATGGGCGCGGTCCGGGCGGGGGCCATCGGCTTCCTGCTGAAGAACGCCGAGGCCGACGACCTCCGTAACGCGGTGAAGGCCGCGGCCGTGGGCCAGATCCATGTCTCCCCGGCCGCGATCTCCCGGCTGATGGGCCAGGTCAGGGAGCCGAGCGGCCCCGAGCAGCTCACCGAGCGGGAGACCGAGGTCCTCACCATGCTCGCGCGCGGCAAGGCCAACAAGGAGATCGCCCATGATCTGCGGATCGGCCAGCAGACGGTGAAGACATATGTCAGCCACATCCTGACCAAGCTGGGGGTGCACAGCCGGACCCAGGCGGCGGTCTACGCGGTGCAGTCCGGCCTGGTACCGGCGGGTGAACTCACTCCTCCGGAAGCACTGGAGTCGACGACGAGGGAGCAGTGGTGGTCGGCGTGATCAATACACGATGGACCCCGATCCGGCGGCGACGGAGCGCCACCGCGCTCGCCGAGGTCACCCAACACATCCTGGCGGGCGAGACCGCCGACGACACGCTCCGGCTGATCGCCCGCCGGGTGCGTGAACTCCTGGGCGCCGATATGGCCCGGGTGATGGTGCTGGAGCCGGGCGACGTCCTGACGATACGAGCCACCGACGGCGCCCCATGGACCGCGCCGAGCGGACCCCTGACGCCCGGCGGCTCCTCCCCCGCCCGCCAGGCGATCCGCGCCGGACGGCCCACGGTCTCCAGCCACGACCGGCGGCCGCGCCGGCTCGGCCGGGACCCCCGGCACGCGGTCCCGGCCTCGGTGCTGGACGCGCCGCTGCTGGTGCGCGGCCACCCCGTGGGGGTGATCGAGGTGGCGAACCGCGGCGGCGGGCGGCGGCTCAGCCACGCCGATGTGAGCACCGTGGGACGCTTCGCGGCCCCCGGGGCCCATGCGGTCGCCCAGATCCGGCACCGGGAACATCTGCGGCGGCTGGCGTCCGCGGCCGCCGGACCGGGCTCCGGCGGTTCCCCGGGCTCCTCGGGGTCATCGGGCCTGCCGGACCCGTCGGGGTTCGCGGGGGCTTCCGGGTCTTCCGGGTCTTCCGGGTCTTCGGGATTCGCGGGAGCTTCGGGGCTCGCGGGAGCGTCGGGCCCTTCGGGTTCCCTTTGGGGCTCGTCTGGTTCCTCGGGGTTCACCCGTTCCTCCGGCCCCTGCGTACGGCGGACCCTGGACTCCCTGGCCGCGGGCGCGGTGGCCCGTACCGGCGCCGCGAGCTGCACGGTCTATCTGCTGGAGCCCGGACCGTCGGCGAACCTGCGCCTGGTCGGCGGCGGCCACGGCCACACCCCGCCGTCCCGGAAACCGGCGCTGGAGGCGATCGCCGGGGCCGCGCCCGTCATCCACGGCGGCGGCCGTACCGGCGCGGACGGCGAGGGCCCGGCGCGGGGCGCGGTGGCCGCCTGGCCGCTGCTGCGCGAATCCACCGCGATCGGCGCGATGTGCTGCCACTTCCCGCCCGGCCGCGACCCCGGCGAGGCGGACATCACCCTCCTGGAGGTGATCGCGGGGCATGCGTCCTGC
Organism: Streptomyces violaceusniger Tu 4113; assembly: GCF_000147815.2. Taxonomy (NCBI): domain Bacteria; kingdom Bacillati; phylum Actinomycetota; class Actinomycetes; order Kitasatosporales; family Streptomycetaceae; genus Streptomyces; species Streptomyces violaceusniger. The sequence continues at coordinate 10,343,362 of NC_015957.1, forward strand.
GCGGTGGAGAACGACCGGCAGCAGGGGGCCACCGAGGAGAGGTCCGTCCGGGAGGAGCGGCAGCGCATCTCGCGCGAGCTGCACGACTCGGTCTCGCAGGCGCTCTACGGCATCGCACTGGGTGCCCGTACCGCCCGCGAGATGCTGGAACGCGACATCGACAGCGCGGAGCCGGTGGGACGGGTCGAGACGCCGAACCCGATGGAAGGGGCGGTATGGGTCGATCCGGCGGGCGGCCACGAGGCCGTCGGGGAGGTGGTGGACCTCGCCGAGCTGGCCGAACTCGCCGAGCCCATCGATTACATACGGCGGCTCGCGGACGCCGCGATCGCCGAGACCCGGACGCTGCTGTGCCGGCTGCGGCCCGAATCGCTGGAGACGGAGGGCCTGGTCGCCGCGCTGACCCAGCATGTCGAGGCGCTCCGGGCCCGGTACGGGATCGCCACCGAGGCGAAGCTGGACGTCGAGCCGGAGACCACACCGGAGGCCAAGCACGCCCTGTACCGGATCGCCCAGGAGTCGCTGCACAACATCGCCAAGCATTCGCAGGCCCGGAACGTACGGCTGCATCTGCTCAACGAACCGGGCGCCGTCACCCTGACGGTCGCCGACGACGGCGTGGGCTTCGACTGCAAGGGCTCCTTCCCCGGCCATCTCGGGCTGCTCTCCATGCGGGAGCGGGCCCGTGAGGTGGGCGGCACGCTGAACGTGGACAGCCGTCCCGGACAGGGAAGCCGCATCCGGGCCAGGGTTCCGGCCACGCCGGATTCCTGAGCCGCCGTCCTGAGACCGGCCACCGACGACATATGAGACATTTCTCTCCATGCAGTTGACCGTGCGGGACCGCGCGCTCGCGGACGGCCTCCGGGCCGGCCAAGCGGCGGTCGACGAGGGCCTGTTGAAGGCCACCAAGAGCGATGTGCCGTTCATCAACGAGGCCGCGCGGGAGCTGACCCGCACGGCCGGGCGGCGGCTCCGGCCGCTGCTGGTGCTGCTGGCGGCGCGGTTCGGCGACCCCGGCGCGCCGGGCGTGGTGCCCGCCGCCGTCGTCGTCGAGTTGACCCATCTGGCCACGCACTACCACGACGGCGTACGGGACGAGACGGCCGTACGGCCCGGCGCCCGGGGCCCGGACGCCAACTGGGACAACACCGTGGCGGTGCTCATCGGTGACTTCCTCTTCGCCCGCGCCTCGCACATCCTCGCCGACCTGGGGCCACAGGCCGTACGGCTCCAGGCCGAGGCGTTCCGGCGGCAGGTCACCGGCCAGATCCTGGAGACGGCCGGACCGCGTGACGGCCGCGACCCCGTCGAGCACCATCTGGAGGTGCTGGCCGGCCGGACCGGCGCGCTGACCGCCGTCTCCGGACGGCTGGGCGCGCTGGTCTCGGGTGCGGACCCGAGCGCCGTGGACGCCCTCGCGCGGTACGGCGAACGGCTGGGCATGGCGAGCCATCTCGCCGACGAGCTGGCGACCCCGACCGCCCGGCGCCCCACCCTGCCTGTGCTGCTGCTGCTGGCGGAGCGGGTGGGAGCGGGAGCGCCGGAGCGCATGGATCCTGAGGATCGTGCGGGCCGTGCGGATCTCGCGGACCGGGAGCTGTACGAGCTGCTCACCGGGCCCGCCGATCGGCCGGGGTACGCGGAGGCGGTGGCACGGCTGCGCACCCACCCGGTCCTGGACCGGGCCCGCGAGGAGACAGCCCGTCAGGCCGACGCCGCCCGCGCGGCCCTGTCGACGCTCCCCGACTGCCCGGCGAGGGCCGCCCTGGAATCGCTCTGCGAGACGGTGGTGCGGCGGGCCGACGCCGTTCCGCCGCCCGAGCCGGGCGCTCCTACGGCACCCAGTAGTTCTGGCTGACCACCAGCATCGAGTGGAGTTGCACCCCGGCCGCGTAGGCGCGGGCCGGATCAGGCGGGGAGCCGCACATCCGCGCCCATAGCGCGTCCAGCCAACTCTGCGCCCCCTCGTCCTCCTTCCCGCCCTCCCCCTCGTCTCCTTCGTCACCCCTCTCGCCCTCCGTCATCGCGGCGACCGCGAAGGGCGCGAAGAAGGCGGGCGAGCCGGCATCCCCATAGGCCGTGCCGTCGAGCCGGTATCCGCTCCGGATTCCCCCGGGGTCACCGCCCGTCGCCGTCCTCGCCCAGCGGCTGAGCCCGCGCGCGGCGGCCCGGGTCCGTGCGTCGCCGCTGGTCACCGCGTCGGCGCCGAGCCGCCAGGGGACGCGGCAGGCGTTCCAGTGGTAGTCGCCGTCATGCGGGCTCTCCAGCACCTTCCCCGGCGCGGGCCCCGGATCGCCGGATGTGGTGTCCACGACGAAGTCGGGGAGCAGCCCGGTGGCCGGGGCATGGCGGGTGCGCAGCGCACCGGCCAGTGAGAGATGCGCGTCCAGCACCTCGTCCCACCGCGGATCGCCGGTCGCCGACCGGAACGCCCGGAAGTGGTCCGGCATCCAGTCCGACGTACGGGAGACCTCGTCGAAGCGGCCCGAGGACCAGTCGCCGAGCTTGGTCAGCCGGGTGCCGGGGTGCACCTCGCGCTCCATGACGGCGTCGATCCGCCGCAGTGCGAGCGCCCTGTAGTCGCCGTGGCCGCCGCCCCACTGCCGGTCCGCGAGCAGCAGTCCGTACGCGATGTCGAGGTCGCCGTCGGTCGCGGAGTCCCGTCCCCCGACGTCCCGGCCACCGGCGTCCTGCTGGGCGGCGTGCAGATCGGGGTGGTTGACGGAGGGGTGGGCCAGCACATGCCGGAGGATGCCGTCGAAGAGGGCGTGGGCGTCGGGGTCGGCGCCCGCCATCAGCGCGGTGATCACCAGTCCGTAGCCCTGGGCCTCGGCGACGAAGGGGTACGCCGCGTCGGGCGTGAACACCGCGCACCGGCCCCGGCCGCCCACCTCATCGCCCACGCGAAGGAAGGACGCCTTCCACCGCCGGTAGTGCTCCAGCACCTGCCGGTCGGCCGCCGCCGGGTCGCCGGAGGGCCGGAGCGTGCCGGGGGCGTACGGGACGGAGTGCGCCCCGAACGGGACGCCGGCCGCATCGCGTCCCGTCATCGGATCCGGTGCCGCCGGGACCTCCGCGCCAGCCGCACCAGTCCGAGGACGATGTCGATCACCAGCACCACCACACCGATGACCAGCAGATAGCCCAACCCGTGCACCACCCAGCCGATGAGGCCGAGCACGATGGCCACGATCACCAGGAACAGGAAGAGCGCCACGGCCGACACCTCTCCTCGCGCGTCAAGCGTCCTCGATCATCAGCGGCGTGCGAGCTGCCGCCCGCCGCCCGGACCCGACTGGTACGTCTTCCCGTAGTGCTCGAAGATCGCCCCCTCCTGCTCCGCGGGCAGCACATCGTCGATGCCGAGCGAGGGGGCCTTCTTCACCAGCGACCGTGTGTAGGAGACCTTCACATAGCCCGGCCCGACCACCGCGTCGTCCACCGGGACGAACACCAGCCGGTGGCGGGTGGGCAGTCCGGTGCGGACCGTGGCCATGGCGGGTTCATCGGTGGCGGTGGCCACGTAGATCGCCTCGAGCACCCCGATCTTGCGGCCCTGCTCATCGACGACATCCTGGTCACGCCACTCACGGATATCGGCTGGCTGGATCATGACGTATCACCCTCTGACCTCTGCCCCTCCAGCCTGCCTCCGCTCACCGTGGGACGCCACGCCACCCATCCACCAGAGGTAACGAGAGTGTTCGAAACGGCATGAATTGATGAGGTGTGCTGGATTCCCGATGGGGTACTCGCGGCGTCAAGGAGGTAGGTAATCATGGTTCCGCTGCTAGTCGTTCTTCTTCTCGCACTGCTTCTCTTCGGCGCCGGATTCGCCTTGAAGGCGCTCTGGTGGATAGCGGTCATCGTGCTCGCCGTCTGGCTGATCGGCTTTCTCGTCCGGCCGACGGTCGGTGGGCGACGTGGGCGGTGGTACCGCTGGTAGCCCGTAGACGGTGCGGTTAAACCAGGGACAGCGCAGACCGAAGGGGCCCGGCCGGAGAAATCTCCGGCCGGGCCCCTTCGGTCTGTGTTTCTGCGTTCTGTTGTGACGGCCAATCTGTGTTCTGTAGTGACGGCCAATGCGGCGGTGAGCGGAATTCTCTACACGTACGCGACGAGCATGACGTGCCTACTCCTCGGCGAGCATTCCGCGCCGCAGCCGGCTCAGCGCGCGGCTGAGCAGCCGGGAGACATGCATCTGGGAGACGCCGAGTTCGGCGCCGATCTCCGACTGCGTCATCTCCTCGCCGAACCTCAGCTGCAGAATGCGGCGGTCCCGCTCACCGAGCTCTTCCACCAGCGGCTTGAGCGCGTGCAGATTCTCCACGGCCTCCATGGCCGGGTCGACGTCGCCGAACCGGTCCGCGTACGTGGTGACACGCGTGGCCCCGCTCTCCTGCTCGGCGGGCGCGTCCAGTGAACTGGTGAGGTAGCCGTTGCTGGCCACCAGTCCGTCGACGACCTCGTCCTCGCTCAGCTGCAGGTGCTCCGCGAGCTCGGCCGTGGTGGGCGACCGGTCCAGCCGCTGGAACAGCTCCTCGTTCGCCTTGGCGAGATCGATCCGCAACTCCTGCAGACGGCGGGGAACATGCACCGCCCAGCTGGTGTCGCGGAAGAACCGCTTGATCTCGCCGACGATGTACGGAACGGCGAAGGTGGTGAACTCGACCTCGCGGCTCAGGTCGAACCGGTCGATCGCCTTGATCAGCCCGATGGTGCCGACCTGGACGATGTCCTCCATCTCCACCGAGCGGTTGTGGAACCGCCGGGCGGCGTACCGGACCAGCGACAGGTTGAGCTCGATGAGGGTGTTCCGCACGTACTGGTACTCGTGCGTCCCCTCCTCCAGCTCCGTCAGCCGGTCCAGGAACGTCTTGGTCAGTACCCTCGCGTCCTTGGGCGCCACCTTTGCCGGATCGTCCACCGTGGGCAGATCGGACGGTCCGGCGGTCTCAACTCCATTGAGTGCAATGTCACGTACCTGGCCACCACGTGCTTGCTCAGCTTCGGCTGCCGTCAGTGTCGACATTGTCACGGTTGCCGTGTCGTTCACCGTCGCACTCCCTGTATCGGCTGCATGCATAGGCTGATCGGGGACCCGTCTACCCACCCTTCATGCCCCCATGCCTACTTTCTGCGGACGGATGCCGGACCGGCGAGGACCACCAGGCCCCCGACGAGGGCCAACGCCATGAGAACGGCCCCGAAGACGGTCGCCCCCGTCGTCAGCCCCGCCGCATCGCTGAGGTAACCCGCCGTTACCGGCAGCGCGCCCGCGGGCACGTAGCCCCCGACGTTGAGCGCCGCGTTGGCCTCCGCCAGACGACTCGCCGGAACACCGGAGTTGAGCAGCGACAACCCGCCGAGCTGCCCCATCCCCTGCCCCGCCCCGGCCAGCAGCGCGGCGGCGACGAGCAGCGGTACGGAGGAGGCGCGGACGGCGGCGGTGAGCGCGCCCATGCCGATCGTCGTACTGACGGCACCGGCGAGGAGGATCGTCCGCCGGTCCAGCCGCTGGACCGCGAGCTGCGCACCGGTCGCGGTGAGGAACATCACGAAGGCCATGGCCCCCGCGGCCACCGGGCTGGTGGTGTCCAGCAACCCCGAGAGCAGCGACGGCCCGAGGGACAGCACGAAGGAGGTGGCGGTGATGCCGGGCGCGAAGACGGCGATGCCCATGAGGAGTTGCCCGCCGCTCCCCCGCGGCACCCCGGGTATCCGCACCCACGCCCCCTTCGCGGGCGGGACGGGACGCCGCACCGGCATCCGCGCCACGACCAAGACGGCCACCGCCAGCAGCACCGCCTCCAGGACGAACACGCCCTTGCCCAGCACCCCGGCGAGCAACGGCCCCAGCCCGGCCCCGAACACCATCGCGCACGAGGCCGGCAGCGCCGCCAGCCGCCGTCGCCCCGGCCCGGCCACATCGGTCACCGCCGCCATCCCGGCGGAGACGACGGCGCCCACCGCGATCCCGCTGAACAGCCGCGCCACGATCAGCGCCGCCACGGCCGACGCGCTCACGAAGATCGCGCATGCCGCCATCGCGAGCCCGAGCGCGGGCAGCAGCACGGGCTTCCGTCCCACCCGGTCCGACACCACGCCCGAGACCAGCAGCGAACCGAGCAGCCCGACGATGTAACAGGCGAAGATCACCGTCAGGGTGCCCTTGGACCCACCGATGACCACCCAGGCCACTCAAGCCACCCACCCACCGCAAACACCCCAAAGCGCCCGCCCCGCCATCAAGGCGCTCCCCGAACCCCCCGACCTGCCGCCCCCGCTCCCGGAGCCGGCCGTGGAGGAGATCCGCCTGGAGACGGTTCTGGGCGCCCTGAGCGACCCCCTCCGCCTCCGCATCGTGCGCAAACTCCTCCTCGAATCGGAACGGTTCGATCACACCTGCGGCTGGTTCGGTCTGGACCGCCCCAAGTCCTCGCTCACCCACCCTTCAAGGCCCTCCGCGAGGCAGGCATCACCCGCCAGCGCCAATACGGCCTGGAGCGCCGCAGCCACGTCCGGATCGCCGACCTCGACGCCCGCTTCCCCGGTCTCCTGGACCTCGTGGCCGACTGGACCCCGGCCGAGGGGTGACGGCGGGCGTTAGCCGGACGTTAGCGAATCGGCAGCGGTCGTTAAGAGAACGACAGCGGCGGCCGACACCATGGATGGTGCGTGAGCAGGAACCGCACAAACCGGAAGCCCATGGGGGTCGTCATGTCGCACCACATTCTCAACCGCCGAGTCCGCAAGGCCGGTGTGGCCGCGCTGATCGCCGCCGCCTCGGCCGTCGCCCTCACCGCCTGCGGGAGCAACGACTCGTCGTCCGACGCCAAGGGGGACTCCTCCTCCCACGCATCGTCCTCCGCGAAGTCGTCGCAGTCGGACACCTCGATCCACAACCAGGCGGGCCAGTCGGACAAGCAGGCAACGGCCCTGGGCTCGGGGTCCGACAAGGCGCAGGCGACCGCCGAATGCCAGCCGGGGACGCTGCGGGCGACCCTGGACTCGGCCGGTACCTCCCAGGCGGGGATGAACCACCGGGGCACGTTCCTGCGGGTGAAGAACACCGGCGACCAGACCTGCGCGATCAGCGGCTACGCCGGGCTGGCCCTGGAGGGCGCCGGACACACCGCCATCAAGACCACCGCCCGCCACGGCAGCACCTACTTCGCCACCGACCCGGGCTCCCACCCGATCACCCTCGGACCGGGCAAGAGCGCCTGGGCCGACCTGGTGTGGACCACCACCGGCGCCTCGACCGCCCACGCGAAGTACCTGCAGATCTCCCCGACGGGCAGCAACTCGCACAGCACCGTCGCCTTCGGCGAGGACCTCGACAACGGCACCCTGTCGCTGACGGCCTGGTCCTCCAAGCCCCCCATCAACAGCTGACAGCACGGCTGACGACACATAGAACCCCAGCTCGGACCCGGTCCAAGCTGGGGTTCCGCGCGCCCCGGCCACGCGCGGCGCGTCAGGTCACCAGACCCTGGCGGTAGGCGTAGACGACCGCCTGGACGCGATCGCGGAGGCCGAGCTTGGCGAGGATGCGTGACACGAAGGTCTTGACGGTCTCCTGGCTGATCACGAGGGTCGCGGCGATTTCGCTGTTGGAGAGGCCGTTCGCGATGAGGCGGAGGACTTCCAGTTCGCGCGGGGTCAGCGGGATGTCGCGCGGCGGCCCCTCGGCGGGCCGGATGCGGGCGGCGTACGTGCCCACGAGCTGCCGCGTCACCTCGGGATCCAGCAGTGCCGCCCCGGTGGCCACGGTCCGGATGCCGTGGAGCAGTTGGGACGGCGGCGCGTCCTTGAGCAGAAACCCGCTCGCCCCCGCGCGCAGCGCCTCGTAGACGTACTCGTCCAGATTGAACGTGGTCACCACGAGCACCTTGACGGGATGCGGCACCCCGGCACCGGCCAGCAGGCGGGTGGCCTCGATGCCGTCGAGCACCGGCATGCGTACGTCCATCACGACGACCTCCGGGCGCAGCCGGCCGGCGAGCTCGACCGCGGTCTGCCCGTCCCCGCACTCGCCCACCACTTCGAGGTCACGCTGAGCGTCGATGATCGTCACCAGCCCGGTGCGGACCAGCACCTGGTCATCGCAGACCAGGACCCGGATCGGCTCGGTCACGACGGGCTCCTCGCGGGTATCCGTGCCCGTACGACGAAGCCGCCGCCAGTCCGCAGGCCCGCGCTGAAGTCGCCGCCCAGGACGTCGACCCGTTCGCGCAGGCCCGCCAGCCCCCGCCCGCTCCCGCCGGGCGACCCGCCGGGCGACCCGCCGGGCGACCCGCCAGGGGACCCGGCCCGCGAGCCGGACCCGTCCGTGCTGACCTCCACGGTGATCTCCCTTGCGCCGTGGTGCACCTGGACCGAGGTGCGGCTGCCGTGAGCGTACTTGAGGGCGTTCGTCAGAGCCTCCTGCACGATCCGGTAGGCCACGAGGTCGGCGCTGCCGGTCGACTCCGCCGGCGTGCCCTCCTCGGTGAACTCCACCGGCTGCCCGGCCCGCCGGGTCTGCTCCACGAGCGTGAGAAGCCTGCCGACGGCCGGCGTCCTGGCCTCGGTGCCGTAATCGGGGTTGAGCAGATCGAGCAGGTGCCGCAGATCGGTGATGGCCCGTCGGCCGGTGTCGCTGACGGCGGTCAGGGCCTGGTCGAGGCGGTCGGGCGCGGCGGTCAGATAGCGTGCCGCCTCGGCCTGCACGACCATCGCGGTCACATGGTGCGTCACGACGTCGTGGAGCTCACGGGCGATGCGGGCGCGTTCGGCGGTACGGGTGTGCTCGGCGACAAGGCGGCGGCGTTCGGCCTCCGCGGCCCGGGTGGAGCGCAGCCACGACCCCATGCCCCACGGGAGGGCCAGCGCCAGGTAGTACAGCACGAACTCACCCGGCGATTCGGCGCCCGAACCGAGCCGGTAGAGCGCGACCGCCAGCGGCACATACGCCGCGGAGAAGAGGAGCGGGGTGGCGCGCCGGTGCCGTTCCAGATGCGACCCCACGCTCAGCAGCGCGACGGGCACCGCGGTACCCGCGAACGAGTGGTAGCCGCGGAGCTGGTCGACGGCGAAGCCGACCGACACCAGGGCGAGACAGACGACCGGCAACCGCCGCCGCACGGCGAGCGGAAGGCACTGGAGGGCGACCGCCACGATGGCCAGCACATCGAAGGGGCGGCCCGGCAGCCCGCCGAGCTGCGTCCCGTGGTTGTGGAACGCCGGCAAGAGCGACCCGGCGAGGATCAGCAGCCCGAGCGGCAGATCCCGGACCGTGACATCGAACCGGCGCCACAGCTCCGGCACCCGCCGAACAGCGATCACCGGCACCGGTCTCATCATCGACTCCTTCGTCCCTCCACAGCCGGAGCACCACGGCCGAAGGGAACGCTACGCAGGGAAATCTCCCACGCGGGTCCTACGCGCGGTCCGCGGCCTGTGAGGTGACGCGCTCGATCGCACGGACGGCGACGTCGGGCTGGTCGACGTAGATGTAGTGCTCGCTGTTCTTGGCGGTGCTCAGCTTGCTGCGGCTGGAAACCGCGAGCCACTTGCGCTGGCCCTTGGACCACGCCCGCTCCAGGCCCGGCCCGTATTCGGGAACCGCCGCGAGGTACTGCTTCCCGTGGTGGATCACCTCCACCGGGATGTCCCCGGCGGAACGGACCTTCCCGTCCGGCACCGTGAGCATCTCCGGCTCCCCTCCGTGAAGGATCGCGAGGGTCTGATCACGCAATGCGACCGCCGGGCCGGTGGCGGATTCAGGAATTCCCTTGTTGAGATCGGCGGTCTGCGTCGGCGAGGTGGCGTCCATCAGGACCAGCCCCTTCACCCTGTCCTGATGGTCGGGGGCATACCGGGCGGCGATCAGCCCGCCCAGCGAATGTCCCGCCAGCACGACCGGACGGTCACCGGCGACACGATCGAGCACGGCGGTCAGGACCTTCCCCGTGCTCTCGAGCGTCTGAGGCCCATCGGGCTGATCACTGGCCCCTTCGCCGAACCGGTCATAGGCACAGACCCGATTCTTCTCACTCAGGGTCTTCTGAATCCCGGCCACCTTCTCCAGCCCGTCGCCACCCCCGGCCACCAGCATGATGACCGGCCTGGCGTCCGCCGAAGTCCCCGAACAGGACACGTTCACCAACCGGCCGCCGACCTCGATCTTCTTGGTACCGGTGAACAAGCCCTCATCAGCCGCCTTCCCCGGAGCAGCCGTGGACTTCCCGCCGCCGGACGCCTCCGCATCCGCCTTCGCGGAGTCCTCACAGCCGACAAGCCCCACACCTGCCACGGCACACGACAGCGCGATCACGGCAGACAGCCGACCATTGCGGACCATGTTTGCTCCCCAGTAAGAGAATTGACGCCGAAAAGGCTGCTTTTCCGTGGCGGTCGACGCAATGCGCCGCCACATCCGCAGCCGAAGCGCCGCGGCGATCCCGAACGCTACGGATCCGGCCCCCCGGAATCGTCACCACACGGTGGACACCTACCCGTAGCTCGCACGGGGGACAGCCCCGCGTACAAGGCCCGACGCGAGCCAGGTCACGGCATCTGAGCCAAACGCAAAAGGCCCGGGTCACAGAAAATGTGACCCGGGCCTCAAGTGAGCCGCCTAAGGGAATCGAACCCCTGACCTACGCATGACGAGTCAGCACGTGATCATCCCGCTCTTGATCAACATGACCTGATTCTCGGGAACGTTGCAGGTCAGGGTGGGTGCGGGTGGCCGCCCTCGCTCGGCCTTGCCGCATCGTTCCCGATCCTTCCGTTCCCACCAGGTTCCCCTCCGTTCCCGTGCGCTGGCCCCAGGAACGTGCTGAGCGGCAGCGTTGCTGGTCGGAGAGGGGGGCCGAACTGGGGAGCTTCGCACCGGCATCGAGATGAACGCGGGCTCGCTTCCCCTGCGCCCGAGGTCGAGCCAGTGACCGTTTTCGCAGGTCAGCCGCACACCGGTAGCTTAGCGTGCGCATACGAGAGTTGTGGCGGGTGCCACAGGAGCCACGTTCGGAGCGGCGACGTCAATGCGCCTCGGAAGGGGCGGCTGCCCGCGAGGGCGCGGGCAGGCGGTGAGACTCACTAGGGTGCTGGCACGCCGGGCACAGTTCGTGGCGGCCTTCCGTGGTGACCACGGTGCCCCATCCGCGGCACTCTTCGCAGTCACGAGTGAGGTCGAGGTCCGCTCGTGGGGCTGGGGCGGGATCAATTCCAAGGGGTCAGTGGATGCCCGGGGAGATCCTGCGTCCGGCGACCCGTTTCGATCAGTCCGGTCCGGCGCCTACGCGTCGGTCCCGTGGGTCCCGTACTTCGGAAGGCCCGTCGACTCGTAGACGCGCACCGCAATTCCGCTCGGCGTCGTCTCGTTGTGCAGCAGGCGCAGGCCGGCCGGGGTGCCGCCGTCCGGGAACAGGTGTCGTCCGCTGCCCACGACCACCGGGGCGATCGCGAGCCGCAGCTCGTCGATCAGGCCGGCTGCCAGCAGGGACTGGCCGAGCCGGGCGCTGCCGTGGATCTGGAGCTCGCGGCCGGGCTGGCGCTTCACTTCGGCGACCTGGGCGGGGATGTCGCCGGACAGGATCGTGGTCGGCTCCCACCCAACCTTGGTCAGGGTCTGGGAGGCGACGTATTTCGGCGAGCCGTTCAGAATGCGGGCGTTCGGGTGGTCGGTCATCTCCGGCCAGTCCCGAGCGAAGTTCTCGTACGTACGGCGGCCGAACAGGAACGCGTCCGCCTTGCCGAGCCAGGTGGCGGCCACGCGGTCGAATGCCTCGTCCAGGTGCGGCACGAACCAGCCGCCCTGGGCGAACCCGTCGCTGGTGTCCTCGTCCGGGGAGCCGGGCCCCTGGGAGACGCCGTCCAGCGACAGGAACTCCTGCAGTACCAACCTCATTGGGCACCACTTCTCTCTCGGGCAGGGAGACATCCGTCCCCGCCCTTTCAGACTTCGTGACGTGCGGTAACTCATCGGTCACCCCGCGGCGCATCCTCGGTCGACAATACGACCGACGACCTGTTGAAGGAGCGTCCGGACCTGGCACCTCGGCGTCCGCCGGTCGGCATCGCCCCTCGCCTGATTTTTCGTGGAGTACCACTGCTGAAGCTGACCGGAAGGCCGGTGATTAAAGTCGTCTCTCATGTCGAAGCCTGACGAACTGCTTGTTGACGTCGCCGCCCTGGTGGAGTCCGGGCACAGCAATCAGATGTCTCTGACAGTGGTCGCCGGTGGTGCTGTCATCACGGGTCGACTGGCTCCCGAAGTCGTCTGGAGGCAGCGGGTGTCGGAGGTTTTGGCGGACTCGGCCCGCCTGAGAGATTTCTCCGCCGTGTTCACCGCTGCGACGCACGGGGAGGGGCCGCCCACGCATCTGCATTTCCATGTGGCGCGGATTTTGCAGGGTTCGGTGGGGATCCCGGAGACGGGCGGGATGTATCGCGTGGCGATCAAGGACGTCAGTGCCTGGACGATGGGCGACTTCAGCTACTCCGACCACTGACCCATTGCCGCGCCGAGAAACCTCGGTACGCGGTGAGGGTCCGACCGGCGCACCCCGGTCGGACCCTCACCACTGCTTTGACGCCGGCTCGCGCCCGCCCGTCGGTCAAGCGGCCACAGGGGCGCCGAGCATCGCGGAAGCCTGTTGGAGCGGGTTGAGAACGCGGGTGGGTGCGGGGGCCTGGGGAAGTTCGCGGCAGGTGAAGCCGAGCTGGGTCATGGCTCGGAGGACTTCGCCGGCGCTGAAGTCGCGGCGGTCCTGGCGTGTGATGACTTGGCCGACCTGTTTGACGGGGTAGGTGCGGCGGCCGATGATCACGGACTCACCGGAAGCCTGCTCGGGCTTGATGCCCTTCATGGATTCCAGGACGCCGCTCTTGGTGAGGTCGAACGGGAAGCGGGCGATGACACAGCGCATGATGCCTCACAGGGGGAGGAACGAAGAGGGAGTGGTTCTGCCGCGGTTGAGGCGGTTCAGCGGGCAAGGGCGAGGACGCCCAAGGCGCTGCCGTGTTCGTCGACCACTGGCAGGGCATCGACGTGGCTGTAGCGCATCGCGTGCTCGGCTTCGGCCATGGTGGTCACGGGCGAGGTGAACGGTCCTCGGTCGCCGAGGATGTCCCGCAGCTGGAGCCGGTCCGTGTACGTGGAGCCGTCACGGGCTGCGGTGAGCTGAGCCTGGGTGACCAGTCCGATGCACAGGCCGCTGTCGTCGCAGACAAGCAGATGCCCGGTGCGGGCGCTTGCCATGACGGACAGGGCCACCTCGACGGTCATGTCGTCACAGACCTGCGGTCCGGCGGTGTTCATGGCGTCGGCCACCGTCCTGTGCACGGGGGTGGCACTCATCGAGCGGGGCTGCATCTGAACCAGCGTCAAAAGGTGCCTCCTGCAGTGGTGGGCCAGTTTCCTGATCACGAAGTTTCTAGGCCGCCGCGTCGAAGGAGGTCTGCCGCGCTGTCATGCGCCGGGCCGCCGAAGCGGGGCTGCGCCGGCCGCGTGAGGCCGCGCTGCGCTTACGCCGCTCGACTACCGGCGCGGTGATCGTCACGGGGATGCCGGAGGGGGCTTGGGCGCCGGTGATGCGGCCGAGTGCCTCTTCACCGGAGCGGACCTGCGTGGTCCGGGGCACGATGCCGGCCGCTGTCATGAGGCGGGTCATGTCCCGGCGCTGGTTGGGGGTGACCAGGGTGACGACGCTGCCGGACTCCCCGGCCCGCGCGGTTCGGCCGCCGCGGTGCAGGTAGTCCTTGTGGTCGGTCGGCGGGTCGATATTGACGACGAGGTCGAGGTCGTCGACGTGGATGCCGCGGGCGGCGACGTTCGTGGCCACGAGCACGGTGACGTGTCCGGTCTTGAACTGGGCCAGGGTCCGGGTGCGCTGGGGCTGCGACTTGCCGCCGTGCAGCGCGGCGGCCCGCACCCCGCTGTTCAGCAGGTCTTGTGTCAGCCGGTCGACGGCGTGCTTGGTGTCCAGGAACATGATCACCCTGCCTTCGCGGGCCGCGATCTCGGTCGTCGTCCGGTGCTTGTCGGCGCCGTGGACGTGCAACACGTGATGCTCCATCGTGGTGACCGCACCTGCGGACGGGTCGACGGAGTGGACGACCGGGTCGGTGAGGTAACGGCGGACCAGGCGGTCGACGTTGCGGTCGAGGGTGGCGGAGAACAGCATGCGCTGGCCCTCGGGGCGTACCTGGTCCAGGAGCGCGGTGACCTGGGGCATGAAGCCCATGTCGGCCATCTGATCGGCCTCGTCCAGGACGGTGATCGCTACCTGGTTCAGTCGGCAGTCACCGCGGTCGATGAGGTCCTTGAGCCGGCCCGGCGTCGCAACGACAACCTCGGCGCCGCCCCGCAGCACATTGGCCTGCCTGCCGATCGGCATTCCGCCGACGACGGTCGCAAGCCGCAGCTTCACCGAGCGGGCGTAGGGGGTGAGTGCGTCGGTCACCTGCTGGGCAAGCTCACGCGTCGGCACGAGGACCAGGGCCAGCGGCTGGCGGGGCTCGGCGCGCTGCCCGGCGGTGCGGGCCAGCAGTGCCAGGCCGAAGGCGAGGGTCTTGCCGGAGCCGGTGCGCCCGCGTCCCAGGGCGTCGCGGCCCGCGAGGGTGTTGGGCAGGGTCGCACCCTGGATCGGGAACGGGACGCTCACGCCTTGCGCGGTCAGTGTGGCTAGCAGCTGCTTGGGCATGTCGAGGTCGGCGAACGCCTCGACCGCGGGCAGCGCCGGAGTGATCGTCTTCGGCAGGGCGAACTCACCCTGGACCGCGGCGGGCCGCCGGCCGTGGCCACCCGAGCGGCCCGGACCGCCGGAACGGGTCGGGGCGGGCGAGCCGAAGCGGGCGCCCCGCCTCGAACCGGCGCCGGACCCGAAAGCGGGGCCCTCGGTCCGGCGGGGGCGGGAGGAACGGCCGTTCGTACGTGTGGGGTTCATCGAGAACCTTCCTTGATACGGCGCGTATCAAGGAATTCCCGCAGCGAAAGAGCAGCGCGGGGAATCACAAGAACGAACCGAATGGAATGCGAAAAGGAATGTGGCTTGCAGTGAATCCGGTGCAGGATGCAAGCTATGGAATAGGTGACTTCATGTGGACGTGAAATCCCGGACGTCGACCGGTACAGCTCCGAAAAGGCGCGCATCCCTGAGGATGGGGCTGCGGGCAGTGTTGTCCAACAGGTGACGCCGCTGTGGGAAATGTCCGTAGCTGGGGCCGCACCCCGAGGGATGCGGGCCCAGCTACGAAGTCCGCGTCAGCGTCAGGCGGGAACGATGTTCTCGGCCGTCGGGCCCTTCTGGCCCGCCGCGACGTCGAAGGTGACCTTCTGGCCTTCGAGCAGCTCACGGAAGCCCTCGGCGGCGATGTTCGAGAAGTGGGCGAACACGTCGGCGCCCCCACCGTCCTGCTCGATGAAGCCGAAACCCTTGGCCGCGTTGAACCACTTCACGGTGCCTGACGCCACGTCATATCTCCTTTGGGGCAGTACGCCGGGACCCGCGATGCGCGGATGCCGGGTCGCCGCGATGATGCCCCGTCCGGAAAAAGACCGACAATACAAAAGCTTCCAGTGGCCGGGAAATTCCGGCGAAGGAGCTTGCAAGTTTTTGGGAACCACAACTGCAACTGAGATCGACAGTAGCATGAGGTAGCGGCCCATGTACGGTAAATAACTCCACTCCGTTGGCTGCCATAAAAACACTCCCCGCACTGCGGGTTAAACCCTCATCTCGCGGTCATAGATACTGCCCCAACCAGACCGTAGCGTTTCAGGAAAGGCGGGCGCTGCTCACGGCTCGGAGGGCACAACTGTTCCGGTGGCACCATCTCGCCCGGCGTCCGCCTGTGTAGCCGATCTCGACACAACAGATCGGGGGCGCGGTCAGGAGATGGCCAGAAAGATGGCGATGTAGTGCGCGGTGAAGGCTGCCACGGTCAGCGCGTGGAACACCTCGTGAAAGCCGAACCAGCGGGGTGAGGGGTCGGGGCGCTTCAGGGCGTAGACGACTGCACCCGCGCTGTAGAGGAGACCGCCGACCACGATCAGGGTGAGTACGGCCGCTCCGCCGGTATGCAGGAAGTCGGGCAGGTAGCGCACCGGTGCCCACCCCAGGGCCAGGTAGCACGGGGTGTACAACCAGCGCGGAGCTCCGACCCACAGGACCCGGAACGCGATACCGGCCAATGCGCCCGTCCATACGATCCACAGCAGCATGGACCTCTGGTCCGGCGGCAGGAGAAGCACGGCCAGGGGGGTGCAGGTGCCGGCGATGATCAGGAAAATGTTGGCGTGGTCCAGACGTCGCAGAAGAGCCTCGCCGAGCGGCCCCCGGGTGCCGCGGTGGTAGAGGGCGCTCGTTGCGAACAGCAGCCAGGCGGTGACCGCGTACACGGCGCAGGCCCAGGCCGCCTGCGGGGTGCCGGCCAGGCAGATGAGTAGGATGCCTGCGATCAGCGCGGTGGGGACCATTCCGGCATGGAGCCAGCCACGCAACCTCGGCTTGATCGGTTCTGCCAGGTCGGCCGCCTGCTCCACCAGAGCGGCAACCGAGTGACCCTTTTCTCCTGCATCGTCACATTGTGGCCCGGGGGCCAGCCCGACTTCGCGGTGTTCTCCACACTCTGAGGCGACGTGGCCACATTCGACCTCAGCGGCGTCACGGCACATGGCTTCCCGTCCTCCCCCGGACTCCTGGGCGTCGCTGGCAATCATGCGCTCATGCTAAGAGACCTCACAGGACAGCCCTTTCGAGAGGTTGGCCTGAAATTTAGGCCCAAGTCGCCGGGCCTGGGCTGTTTCTCCGCCGTGTGGACCCCGGTCTTCTTGGTCCCGCCGATGGGCCCCCGAGGCTGAGTAGATCGGCCGATCGTGGGAAAGATCAGGGCTTCCGAACGGGCACCACTGCTCGCCTACCCGCAAGGATCGCCGATGCTTCCTGAAGTCCGCCCACACGTATCCGCCCCCCTCGCAGACCAGTTGGAACTCCAGTTGGGTCTGGCTCCAGACCTCGAAGCCAGCCATCTCGATGTGGAGCGCGTCGCCGGCATCGCAGTCGTCGCAGCTGCTCACTCCGGTGGCTACGCGGCCATCGGTCATCTCCTCGGGCTGCTGGCCGCGCTCCCTGCTCCCACCGAGGCAGGCGAACGCTTCTGGTTGGACCTGTGGAGGTCTTCGGGCGCCGCCTACCTGCTACCCGCCAACATCAAGGCTGAGGTGCTTCAATCCCTGGCAGGCGAAGGAACCGCCCTGGCCCGACAGATCCTCTCGGCTGTCGATGAGATGACCCCGCCCCAACGCGTCGCGGCCGGGGAGGTGATCGGTCAAGCCCTCGCCGAGTCCGACCACCTTCCCGACCTCAAGGCACAGGTCATCGGAGAACTATGGCTCCGAGATCTCGAACTCACCGCCTGGCGCGTGCTGCACGCCGACGGCAGGTCGGACGATCCCACTGGACGCAAAGCCTTCCTCGAAGCCTGGAAGAGTGTCTGAACGTCTGCTCCGCCGTCCTGCGGGATGGAGCTGAAGCTCTTCTCCGCATTGAACCCCTTCACGGTTGACGTGGGCGAAGGGGACCTTCCGAACCATGACAGCCAGCCCGGACGGGACATGGCGCGTCTTCCGCACCCTGCCACCATGGGAGACGACCCTGCGTCACACCCTGACACGTGTGTGCGGGGACCTGCCGGTACCCGGCGGGCGCGCTGCCTCAAGCCACGGGCGGTCCCGCCGATTCGGCGGTGCGGCGGTATTCGGCGTTGATGCGCTGGGCTTCCTCGAGTTGGTCTTCGAGGATGACGATGCGGCAGGCGGCCTCGATGGGGGTGCCCTGGTCGACGAGTTCGCGGGCTCGGGCGGCGATGCGCAGTTGGTAGCGGGAGTAGCGGCGGTGGCCGCCTTCGGAGCGCAGTGGGGTGATCAGGCGGGCTTCGCCGACGGCGCGGAGGAAGCCCTGGGTGGTGCCGAGCATCTCGGCGGCCCGGCCCATCGTGTAGGCGGGGTAGTCGTCGTCATCGAGACGGCCGAATGAATCGTCTGCTGTCATTGCACCTCTCTGTGGAACGCGTGGAGGGGCCTTGGTGCCGTACTGGCACCAAGGCCCCGAAGGAACTGCTACACCATCTGCCGGCCCTAGTGCCGCGCCGGCCTTCTGTGTCCGCACGCCCACCCGGGAGAGGGCAGGGAATGCGGGGATCGCGGTTGCTTGACCGGAGACCACCTCACTATCGATGTCCTGCGGTACCCGGACTCAAGACTTCCGCCCGGGCGATCCTGATGGCGCCTGGCTCCTCCGTTCTTCCCTCGGTGATCAACTACTTACCAAGCGGGGGACTGCGTACTGCTGGTACTGCTCTACTGCGAACTGCTGGTGATGCGAACTACCCAGTGGCCTGCGACAGCGCCACTCTTCGGCAGCCAGCCCCGTCGCCCGTCCTGCGTCTGCTCTGGCTTAGAACCCCACTGCCGAACTTCCCGGTACGCGCGCCCGCAGCCGACGCCTTTACCGAGGTGCTGCTCACTGACTTCACTGCTGGGTACTGCGAACTGCACTTACGGGTACTGCACTTGCGTTAACTGCGGTACTGCTCACGGCGGCCCCTGATCACTGCGGGCCACCCGGTCCGGCCGTCAGTCCCGTCGCCGTCCTGCAACAACCCTGGCTTCGGAACTCCACCACCGCACCGTCCTGCGAACTGCAACTGCGGGTACTGCTGCCCGGCAGTTCGTCTCTGCCAGGCCCTGCTGTCTCTCTGGGCTACGAGAGAAACCATAACCACACCACCGCCCAATGTCTACTCCGGCCGACATAGATTTCCGCGAGTTCGGCAGGGAGGTAGTCGACCTCGAACAGCGACGAGGGCAGGCGCGAGGCCGTCACTGCCGACGGGTTAACCGGCCGCAGGCCGGGGCACAAGCCCAGGCAGACTGGACCGGGCATTGACGACAGAGACCAGGGTGACCTGATGGACACGATGAGCGTCAGCGTCGCAACCGTCCGCTCCGCGACATCCGTCGCCGGCGCACGCGAGAGCGCCCGGGATTTCCTCGAAGGTCTCGTACAACCGATCGCAGCCGAGGCTGCCGACACCGTGGTCCTGGTCGTCTCGGAGCTCGTCACCAACGCCCTGCGCCACGGCGGCGGCACCTGCACCCTGGACCTGACCGCGCACCCGGACAACATCGAGGTGGCCGTGCACGACCGCAGCCCGCAGGCCCCGCGCATGCGCACCTCCGACCTGAACGGCGGCACCGGAGGCTTCGGCTGGCCCATGGTCAACCGCCTCGCCCGCGCCACCACGGTGACCGGCCACACGGCCGGCGGCAAGACCGTAAGCGCCCTCCTCGCCCGGTAGCGCCAAGGCGCCGCCGCCGCCCGGCGTGACCGGTGGCCTCCCCAAGGTCAATCTCACCGATAACCGCTGTACCGACAGCCGTGACGGCTGCCTGCAGCGCCGGTTTCCGAGGCTGCTATATCCGTCAAGCGGCCATCGCGAGGTTGTTGGCGGCCGTCAAGCTCTCCTCGGCCGGCCCCCGTTCGAGCAGTTCAACGACCTGGCGGGCGATGGCCCGCTTCAAGCAGCGCCGGGCCTCCCGAGGCGACTTGCCCTCGGTGGTCCGCCGCTGAATGTAGACCTTGGTTGCTGGGTCGATGCGCATGCGGATCAGCACGATGGTGTGCAGCGCCCGGTTGAGTTGCCGGTCGCACCTCCGGTTCAGCCGGTGGCGGTTGGTCAGGCCGGAGGACGCGGGGATCGGCGGCGTGCCGGCGAACGCCGCAAACGCGGCCTCGGACCGGAAGCGGCCCGGGTGCGACCAGCTCACCAGGATCTGACCCGCGCTGATCGACCCACGCCGCGCAACCGCAGCAGCTTGGGCGCCATCGCCTCGACCAGTACGACGATCTCGGCCTCCAGCTCCTCCGCCTCCGCTCGCAACGCCTGGACCCGAACGGCGGTGGACCGCAGTGCACGCGCGGTCATCCGGGGCTCGATGGCCTGGATCGGCCGCTCCCGGAGCTTGGCGCAGTGCTATATCACCGCCTTGCGGCCCTCGCCGCGCAGCTCGGCCCGCAGGTCCTCGGGCGCGGACACGATCAGCGCCTTGAGGTGATTGATCGCCGCCGCGCACGAGGTGACGGCGCCCTGACGGGTGGCCAGCAGGACCCGCAGCGCCTCGCGTTCGCCGCGGCGACGCGGGTGAATCAGGTGCTCGGCGGTCAACGCCTCCAGTCGGCAGCAGGCTACCCTCGGCCCGTCTTCGATTAGCAAAAATCAAGACATAGAAGACTTATCGGAGAATGCCGTTCCCAGGATGTTCCCATCTGGGCGCAGAAAAAGCCCCCCACGATCTTCGTGGGGGGCTTTCAAGGCTCTGACCTGGGCCTTCTTGAGCCGCCTTCGGGATTCGAACCCGAGACCTACGCATTACGAGTGCGTCGCTCTGGCCGACTGAGCTAAGGCGGCATGCTGCGGTGCCAGATTGGCAGCATCAGCGTCGCCAAGTCTACACAGTTTCGAGGGGTGCTCCGTACGGGGTCGGGTAGGGCCCAGGCGAGGCCGGGGCTGGTCAGCGGCAGCGGGTGTGGGGGGTGGGCGGGCGGCCGGTGAGGAGGTAGGTGTTGATCGCGTTGTCGATGCAGCTACTGCCGCGGCCGTAGGCCGTATGGCCGTCACCGTCGTAGGTGAGGAGGGTGGCGGAGGAGAGCTGGGCGGCCAGGGCGCGGGCCCAGGGGTAGGGGGTGGCGGGGTCGCGGGTGGTGCCGACGACGACGATGGGGGCGGCGCCCTTGGCGTGCAGGGCGTGAGGGTTGCCGGTCGGGCGGACAGGCCAGTAGGCGCAGTTCAGGGCCGCCCAGGCGAGGGCACCGCCGAAGACGGGGGATGCCTTCCGGAAGGCGGGGAGGGATTTCTTGACCTCGGCGGGGGTGCGGAAGGCGGGTGGGAGGTCGAGGCAGTTGACGGCGGGGTTGGCGTACATGAGGTTGGCGTACGAGCCGTCGGTGTCGCGCTCGTAGTAGAGGTCGGCCAGGCTGAGCAGACCGCCGCCGTGGCCGCGCATCGCGGAGCGGAGGGCGGTGCGCAACTGGGGCCAGGCGGTCTCGTCGTACATGGCGGAGATCACGCCCATGGTGGCGAGGGGCTCGCCCAGGGCGCGGGACTCGCCGGTGGGGACCGGGTGGGAGTCGAGGCGGGTGAAGAAGGCGCTGAGCCGGTCGCGGGCGGCGGCCACGGAGCCGGTGCCGAGGGGGCAGCCGGTGCGGCGTACGCAGTCCTCGGCGAAGGCGGTGAAGGCGGTTTCGAAACCGGCGGTCTGGTCGCGGTTGATGCGCCGGGAGGACAGCGTCGGGTCGAGGGCGCCGTCGAGGACGAGACGGCCGACGCGGTGCGGGTAGAGGTCGGCGTAAGTCGCGCCGAGGAAGGTGCCGTAGGAGGCGCCGAGGTAATGGAGCTTCCGGTCGCCCAGCGCGGCGCGCAGCACATCCATGTCGCGGGCCGCCTCGACCGTCGAGACATGGCGGAGGATCCGGCCGGAGCGGGCCGCGCAGCCGTGGGCGAACTTCTTGTAGGCGGCGACGAGACGAGTGGTCTCGCCGCGGCCGTCGGGCGTCTGGTCGGTCTGGGTGAAGGCGTCCATCTGCTTGTTGCTCAGACAGGTGACGGGCTCGCTGTCGGCCACGCCGCGCGGGTCCATCGCCACCATGTCGTAGCGGGCGCGCACCCGGGTCGGGTAGCCCACGGCCGCGAAGCTCTGCAGATAGCCGACCGCGGAGCCGCCGGGGCCGCCGGGGTTCACCAGGAGCGAGCCGAGGGGGCGGCCGGGGCCGGTCGCCTTCTTACGGGAGACGGCGAGTCTCAGGTCCCGGCCGGTGCCGGGTCTCGCGTAGTCGAGTGGGGCCTTGAGCGTGGCGCATTCGAAGTCCGCGCCGCCGCAAGGGCGCCAGCTCAGCGACTGCTCGTAGTACGGCCTGAGGGCGGCGGGGACGGCCTTCTTCGACATCGACGCGGCGGGCGGCGAGGAGGCGTCCGCGGAGCAGCCGGAGGACAGCAGGGCGGCGGAGGCGAGGGCGGCGCCGAGGGTCCGGAGCGGGCGGCTGCTGTGCGGGGCGTTCATGGGCTGATCCCTCGGTTCGCGCGGTCGAGTCGCGGGATCGCACCGGTCGGATCATCCGGATCACGTCGAGCGAGGTGATCCGGGTGGTCAGGGTCGTCAGGGTGATCACCCTGATCGCTCGGATCCTGGAGATCGGGCCCTGGAGATCGCGTCCTGGAGATACGGCCGGTTTGCCCCCTTACGGAGAGTATCCGCACGGACACGCTTCATGCGCGCGGGAGCGAACCCGTACGGGTGACTCAGCCGGCCCGCAGCGCCATGGTCATCGCCTCGACCGCCAGCAGCGGCGCCACATTGCTGTCCAGCGCCTGACGGCACGCCGTGATCGCCTCGATCCGGCGCAGCGTCCGCTCGGGCTTCGAGCCCGAGGCGATCCGCTCCAGCGCGTCCCGTACGTCGGTGTTGGCGAGCGCGACCTGGGAGCCGAGCTGGAGGGCCAGCACATCGCGGTAGAAGGCGATCAGATCGGTGAGCGCGAGGTCGAGGGTGTCGCGCTGGGTGCGGGTGGCACGGCGCTTCTGGCGGTCCTGGAGATCCTTCATGGCCCCGGCCGTGCCGCGCGGCAGCCGCCCGCCCGTACCGGCCGCGGCGCCCAGGGCGGCGCGCAGCTCCTCGGTCTCCTTGACGTCGACCTCCTCCGCCACCTGTTTGGCGTCCTCGGCCGCCGCGTCGATCAGCTCCTGGGCCGCCTTGAGGCAGCCGCCCACGTCGTCGACACGCAGCGGGAGCTTCAGGACGGCGGCGCGGCGGGCGCGAGCCCGCTCGTCGGTGGCCAGACGGCGGGCGCGGTCGATATGGCCCTGGGTGGCGCGGGCGGCGGAGGCGGCGAGCCCGGGGTCGATGCCGTCGCGCCGGACGAGGAGGTCCGCGACGGCCTCCACCGGAGGCGTGCGGAGGGTGAGGAGGCGGCAGCGGGAGCGGATCGTGGGCAGCACATCCTCCAGCGAGGGCGTGCACAGCAGCCATACGGTGCGTGGGGCGGGCTCCTCGACGGCCTTGAGGAGAACATTGCCCGCGCCCTCGGTAAGGCGGTCGGCGTCCTCCATGACGATCACCTGCCACCGGCCGCCGGCGGGCGACAACTGGGCACGGCGGACGAGTTCCCGGGTCTCCTTGACGCCGATGGTGAGCATGTCCGTACGGACCACCTCCACATCGGCGTGGGTGCCGACGAGGGCGGTGTGACAGCCGTCGCAGAAGCCGCAGCCGGGGGCGCCGCCGAGCGCCCGGTCCGGGCTGACGCACTGCAGCGCGGCGGCGAAGGCGCGGGCCGCGGTGGCCCGGCCGGAGCCGGGCGGGCCGGTGAACAGCCAGGCGTGGGTCATCTTGGACGACGCCATGGGCTTCTCGGCCGGGGCCGCCAGGCCCGCCGCCGTGACCAGGGCCTCCGCATCCCGCGCGGCAGCCGTCAGCTGGGCCGCTACTCGGTCCTGCCCGACCAGGTCGTCCCACACCGCCATGGCTGCCTCCGCCGTTCGTGCTTACGGCAACCCATTGTGGGCCACCCCACCGACAGCCGAGGACGCCGTCGGCGACGGCGCCCGGCCGGCCGGGCCGTCAGGGGCCCCGTCGCCTCGTCGGCGGGGCCTCCGTCGGCGGGCCTCCGTCACAGGGGCCTCCGTCACAGGGGCCTCCGTCACAGGGGCCTCCGTCACAGGGGCCTCGTCGGCCCCTGCCGTCAGCGACTGCCCGCCAGCGCCCCTGCCGCCAGCGCCCCAACGTGTCACCGCGCCGTCGGCGACCCTGTCCGTGACGTCCTCGCCGAGATACGCCTCGGCGTCGCGCTCGAGCTCCTGCCGCACCCGCGCGGAGATCTCCTGCGCGGTGTAGCGCTTGCCGTCGACGTCGCCGGTGACGGGCTTCCGCCACCGGTCCTCGCCCACATAGCCGTCGGCGTCCTGCCGTCAGCAGGCCCGGTCAAGCGCCCCGATGTCGCCGACCTGCCGTCAGCGATCCCCCGTCGGCGCCCTGCCGCACCGCCCTGCCGTCAGCGCCCTGCCGTCAGCGCCCTGCCGTCAGCGGCGTCGGCCGTCCTCGTCGTCGCGCGGGCCGAGCAGTTCGTCGGCCAGCGACGGGAGGTCGTCCAGCGGGGTCTCCTCCGCCCACTCGGGACGGCGGCGGCGCGGACGCGGCGACTCCGCACCGCCCTGCGCCTGGCCCTGGTCATGCCCCTGATCCTGGCCGTACTGCGGCATCTCGCGCGTGCGCTCGTTCCCCTCGCCCTGGCCCTGCGCCTGCTCCTGGCCCTCGTCCGGCCGGAACAGCCACGGCGGGACCCGGTCCGCCGGATCGGCGGACCGCTCGTCCCGTACGGGCGGCAGGACGGCCGTCTCGTCGGCCGCGTTCGTGGGCGGCTCGGCGGGCGGCTGCGGCGGGAAGGCCGTCTCCTCGGCGTCCGGGCCGCCCCGGCGCTCCGGGCCGTCCTGGGGCCGTACGGGCGGCAGCACGGCGGTGTCGCCGGCGTCCGGGCCGTTCTGGGGAGGCACGGGCGGCAGCAGCGTGGTCTCGTCCGCGTCCGGCCCGGCGGCGGGACGGCCGGAGCCGCCCTCGCCGACGTACTCCGCCCACGGGTCGAACCGCGGCGTCTGGACCGTCTTCGTCGAGTCCGGGTCGCCGGAGGCGGGGCCCGCCGCGTCCCGGGCGCCGCCGGCGTCCCGCGAGCCGCCCGCGTCGTGCGGCGGCGGGGCCGGGGTCTCGGTCTCCACGGTCGGCGCCTCGGCCCCGGAGGAGGCCGCCGCATCCGCCGCGTCCGCCGCCAGCCGCGCCTGCTCCGCCCGCAGCAGCGCCTCCTCGGCCTTGCGCTGCTCCTCCTGACGGCGCGCCTCGGCCTCGGCCCGCCGCACGGCCTCCGCCTCCGCCTCCAGGCGGCGCCGCTCCTCGTCGACGGCGCGGGCGCGGTCCTCGGCCTCGATGCGCTTGCGGTCCTCCTCGGCCCTGCGGCGCGCGTCCTCGGCCCGCTGGCGGGCCGCCTCCGCCTGCCGTTCGGCCTCGCGCTGGCGGGCCTCCTCCAGCTCGCGGCGCTTGCGCTCCTCCTCCTCGGCGCGCGCCTTGGCGAGCGCCTCCTGGCGCTCGCGCTCCAGCCGCTCCTCCTCGGCCTTACGGGCGGCCTCTTCCTCGGCGCGGCGGCGGGCCTCCTCCTCGGCGGCCTTACGGGCCTCCTCCTGGGCCTTCACCTCCGCATCGGACAGCGGCAGCATCTGGTCCAGGCGGTGGCGCACCACGGAGGTGACCGCCTCCGGCAGCTGCCCGGCGTCGACGACGAGATAGCGGGCCGGGTCGGCGGCGGCGAGGGCCAGGAATCCGGACCGTACGCGCTGGTGGAACTCGGCGGGCTCGGACTCGAGCCGGTCCGGGGCCTCGGTGAAGCGCTCGCGCGCGGTCTCCGGCGAGACGTCCAGCAGCACCGTCAGATGCGGCACCAGGCCGTTCGTCGCCCAGCGCGAGATACGGGCGATCTCGGTGGCGGCGAGGTCGCGCCCCGCGCCCTGGTAGGCCACGGACGAGTCGATGTAGCGGTCGGAGATGACGACCGCGCCGCGCTCCAGCGCCGGGCGGACGACGGTGTCGACGTGCTCGGCGCGGTCCGCCGCGTACAGCAGCGCCTCGGCGCGGTGCGAGATCCCGGCGGACGAGACGTCGAGCAGGATCGAGCGGAGCCGCTTGCCGATCGCGGTCGCACCCGGCTCACGGGTCACCACGACCTCGTGGCCCTTGGCCCTTATCCACTCGGCCAGCGCCTCCACCTGCGTGGACTTGCCCGAGCCGTCGCCGCCCTCGATGACGATGAAGAAACCGGTGGCGGTCGGGCCCTCGTCCGTGCCCCCGCCGCCGAGCAGCGCCTCGCGCAGATCGCGCCGCAGCGGCACTCCCTGCCGGTCGTCTGTCCGGCCGAGGACCAGCGCGGCGACGGGCAGCAGCAGCGCGCCCACCAGCATCAGGGTGAAGGCCGCGCCGCCGTGCGCGAAGACGAAATCGCCGCTGCCGAGCCGGTGCGGTCCGATGACGGCGGCGAGCAGCGGCGCGACGACCGCGCCGAACCCGACGCTGACGCGGACGACGGCCTGCAGATGCGCGGTCATCCGGGGCCGGCGGGCCTCCTCGGACTCCTGGTCCAGGAGGACGTGGCCGGTGTGGGCGGCGATACCGGCCAGCACGCCCGCGACCCAGGCGATCAGCACGACGGTGGTCGTGTCGTGCACCAGGCCCACCGTGAGCAGCGCGAGCCCGGTCAGCGCGACCGACAGCGCCAGCAGCCTGCGCCGCGACAGACCCGGGAGGAACTTCGGGGCCCAGCGGATACCCAGAGCCGGACCGCCGGCCAGCACGAGGGCGAGCAGCGCGAACGCGACCGGCCCGCCGCCGAGGTCCATGGCCTGCAGCGGGGCGACGCCCACGGCCGCGGCGATCGCGCCCGCCACTCCGGCGCAGGCGAGCACGAGCAGCGGAACGGCACCGGTGCGGCCCTTGTCGGCACCGGTACCGGAGGCGACACGGGGCCGGCGCAGCCCCTCCAGGGGGGAGCGGGTGCGGCTGGTCTGCCCGCCGGGCAGTTCGAGGAAGGTGAGGATCGAGATCGACGCGGCGAAGAGTCCGGCGCCGACATACGAGCCGAGGGCGGCCTGGTGGGTGTGGAACCACTCCACGCCGGTGCCCAGCAGCCTGCCGATGAGGGTGACGACGAGCAGCCCGGCGGCGGCGATCGGCAGCGTCAGGAAGTTCGTACGGAGCGAGAGCCGCCGCAGCGCGTCCAGGTGGTCGGGCAGCGGGCGCACGGCCGCGCCCTCGGCGGGCGGTGCCGGGAGCAGCGAGGGCGCCGCGCCGTCCTTGGCGACGGTCCAGAAGCGCTCCGCGACGCCGACGACGAAGGTGGTGATGAGCAGCCAGGCGACGGCGTCGGCCGGGGCCCAGTCGATCCACAGCGGCGCGATGAGGAGCAGCACCAGCCGCAGACCGTCCGCGCCGACCATGGTCCAGCGGCGGTCCAGCGGACCGGAGGGGCCGATGAGCGCCGCGAGCGGCCCGAGGAGCACCGCGCCGAACAGCACGGTCGCCAGGAGCCGTACGCCCAGCACCACCGCGACCGCGAAGGCCGCGCCGCGATACCCGCCGCCGAAGGAGTCGGCCGCCACGGACGCCTGCAGCGTCAGCAGCACCAGCACCAGCACGGCGAGCGCGTCCCCCGCGCCGCCGACGAGTTGGGCGCTCCAGAGCCGTCGCAGCGGCTGATAGCGCAGCAGGGCTCGTACGGCCCGCTCGCGGGAGTCCGCGGCAAGGGCACCGGAGGTGGCGGTCACGTCCGTTGGCTGCTCTCGCGTCATCCCGCCAGCCTATCCGGATCACATGAATCCACGGCCCCCCGGCCGAACAAACGGGCGGTGAGCCGTGGATGGCGCGGGGATTGCTCCGCCTTGCTCCGCTTTCCTACTCGGCGTCGGCCGACGACTTCTTGGCCGCTGCCGTCTTCTTGGCGGCGGTCTTCGCGGTCGTCTTCTTGGCGGTCGTCTTCTTCGCCGCGGTCTTCTTGGCGGCCGTCTTGGTCGCCGTCGCCTTCTTGGCCGCGGTCTTCTTCGCCGCCGTCTTCTTGGCGGTCTTCTTGGCCGGGCCCTTGGCGCGCTTCTCGGCGAGCAACTCGAAGCCGCGCTCGGGCGTGATGGTCTCCACGTCGTCGTCGCGGCGCAGCGTCGCGTTGGTCTCGCCGTCCGTGACGTACGGGCCGAAGCGGCCGTCCTTCACCACCACGGGCCGCTCGCTGACCGGGTCGGTGCCCAGCTCCTTCAGCGGCGGCTTGGCCGCGGCCCGGCCACGCTGCTTGGGCTGGGCATAGATCGCCAGCGCCTCCTCGAGCGTGATGGTGAAGAGCTGCTCCTCGCTCTCCAGCGACCGCGAGTCCGTGCCCTTCTTCAGGTACGGGCCGTAGCGGCCGTTCTGCGCGGTGATCTCCACACCCTCGGGGTCGGCGCCGACCACACGCGGCAGCGACATCAGTTTGAGCGCGTCCTCCAGGGTCACCGTGTCCAGGGACATCGACTTCAGGAGGGACGCGGTGCGCGGCTTGACGGCGTTCTTACCGCTCTTGGGAGTGTCCTCGGGGAGCACCTCGGTGACGTACGGGCCGTAGCGGCCGTCCTTGGCCACGATCATGCGACCGGTGTCGGGGTCGGGGCCCAGCTCGAACTCACCGCTCGGCTTGGCGAGCAGCTCCTCCGCGTACGCCACGGTCAGCTCGTCCGGCGGCATGTCGTCGGGGACGTCGGCGCGCCGGCCGGTGCCGCCCTCGATCTCCGTCGGGCGCTCGACGTACGGCCCGTAGCGGCCGACGCGCAGCACGATGCCGTCGCCCACGGGGAAGGAGGAGATCTCCCGGGCGTCGATCGCGCCCAGGTCGGTGACCAGCTCCTTGAGGCCGCCGAGGTGGTCGCCGTCGCCGTTCCCGGCCTCGGCGGCGCCGGCCTGCGCGCCCTCGCCGAAGTAGAAGCGCTTCAGCCACGGCACGGCCTCGGCCTCGCCGCGCGCGATGCGGTCGAGATCGTCCTCCATCTTGGCGGTGAAGTCGTAGTCGACCAGCCGGCCGAAGTGCTTCTCCAGCAGGTTGACCACGGCGAAGCTCAGGAAGGAGGGCACGAGCGCGGTGCCCTTCTTGAAGACATAGCCGCGGTCGAGGATGGTGCCCAGGATCGTGGCGTAGGTCGAGGGGCGGCCGATCTCGCGCTCTTCGAGCTCCTTGACCAGCGACGCCTCGGTGTAGCGGGCCGGGGGCTTGGTCGCGTGGCCGTCGGCGGTGATCTCCTCGGCGGAGAGCCGGTCGCCCTCGGTGACCTGCGGCAGCCGGCGCTCGCGGTCGTCGAGCTCGGCGTTCGGGTCGTCGGCGCCCTCCACGTAGGCCTTCATGAAGCCGTGGAAGGTGATCGTCTTACCGGAGGCGGAGAACTCGGCGTCCCGGCCGTCGCTCGCCTGCCCGGCGATCTTGACGGTGACCGAGTTGCCGATCGCGTCCTTCATCTGGGAGGCGACGGTCCGCTTCCAGATCAGCTCGTAGAGCCGGAACTGGTCGCCCGAAAGGCCGGTCTCCGCCGGGGTGCGGAAACGCTCTCCCGAGGGGCGGATGGCCTCGTGCGCCTCCTGGGCGTTCTTGACCTTGCCCGCGTAGGTGCGCGGCTTGTCCGGCAGATAGTCGGCGCCGTAAAGCTGGGTGACCTGCGCCCGGGCCGCCGTCACCGCCGTGTCCGACAGGACGGTGGAGTCCGTACGCATATAGGTGATGTAGCCGTTCTCATACAGCTTCTGCGCGACCTGCATGGTGGCCTTGGCCCCGAAGCCCAGCTTGCGGCTGGCCTCCTGCTGCAGGGTCGTCGTACGGAACGGCGCGTACGGCGAGCGGCGGTACGGCTTGGACTCGACCGAGCGCACCGTGAAAGCGGTGTCGGCGAGAGCCGTGGCCAGGGAGCGGGCACCGGCCTCGTCCAGGTGCAGGACGTTGACGCCGTCCTTCAGCTGGCCGAGCGAGGTGAAATCGCGCCCCTGGGCGACCCGGAGGCCGTCGACGGCCGTAAGGCGGGCACCGAAGGTGCCGGGGTCGCTGACGTCACCCGCCCGGCCGGTGGCGAAGGTGCCGGTGAGGTCCCAGTACTCGGCGGAGCGGAAGGCGATGCGCTCGCGCTCGCGCTCGACGACGAGACGGGTGGCGACGGACTGGACCCGGCCCGCGGACAGGCCGCGCATGACCTTCTTCCACAGGACCGGCGAGACCTCGTAGCCGTAGAGGCGGTCGAGGATGCGGCGGGTCTCCTGGGCATCGACCAGGCGCTGGTTCAGCTCGCGCGGGTTGGCCACGGCGGCCCGGATGGCGTCCTTGGTGATCTCGTGGAAGACCATCCGGCGCACCGGGACCTTGGGCTTGAGGACCTCCTGGAGGTGCCAGGCGATGGCCTCGCCCTCGCGGTCCTCATCGGTGGCCAGGAAGAGCTCGTCGGAGTCGGCGAGCAGCTCCTTGAGCTTCTTGACCTGGCTCTTCTTATCCGCGTTGACCACGTAGACGGGCTGGAAGTCGTGCTCGACGTCCACGCCGAGCCGACGGACCTCGCCGGTGTACTTGTCGGGGACCTCGGCCGCACCGTTCGGCAGGTCCCGGATGTGCCCGACGCTGGCCTCGACCACGTAGCCCGGGCCGAGGTAGCCCTTAATCGTCTTCGCCTTGGCAGGCGACTCGACGATGACGAGTCGGCGGCCGCCCTGTGCGGTCTCGCTGGTGGTCGGGGACAACTTGGCTCTTCTCTCCGGTCGACGCTCGGTGAACGGGCAGTGCCGCGTGGGTAACGCTCACACGGCCTCCCTCTACGGTGACGCTGCGGAGTGTGACGGTACATCCCGCCCCCGTGTCAAACGGAAAAAGCCCGCAACGCCACTCGAACGGTAACCCGACAACCGACCTGTCTGCCGCCCGGACCGGCACGAGGCAGCGCGGAAGGCCCTGTCAGGCGTAACCGAGGCACCAGATTCCGCCGCCAAGGGCGGCGACGCCGAAGAGAAGGGAGAGCGCCGCGGAAGCGACAGGACTCACACCATGTGCCACCGGTGCGCGCAGCCTCAGGCGCGCCGCCGTCCACAGCAGCAGCGCGGCGCCGAACAACACGAATGCCGTTCCGGCGAAGATCGCAGGTCCGCTCTCCATGACGGGAGCGTGGCACGTACGGGAGGCGTGAGCGCGAACCCCGGGTGAACAGCGCGCGTCACCTCGTACGGCCCGTGTCCCCGGTGGCCTCTTCTGCGCCCCGGCGGCAGCTTTCTGCCATACGGGGGCGCGGGGGAGGGCGTTGTACCACCGGCGTACGCCCCCCTAGCACCCGCCCGGCGCGCTCTATCGCGCCTCTATGCCGTCGTCGTCGACCGGCCACAGAAAACCCTGCTCGATCAGGAGCCGGATGGACTGCGGGGTGCGGTCGCGCAGCACCACTTGGTCCTCCCCGAGCAGCTGGGCGATGGCGTCCAGGATCCGGCCCGCGCTCAGTGTGCCGTCGCACACACCCGCGAAGCCCGCCCCGACCGTGTCCACCGTCGTCGCGCGACGCATGCCCCGGTACTGCCTGAGCACCACATGCTCGGGGTCCTCGGCCCCGGGCGGGCCCACCTGCTCCTGGACGACCTCGTCCGCCAGCCGGAAGCGGGCGGTCAGCAGCGCCGCGTCGTCATGCGTGCGCAGGAAGTCCTGCCGGTCGAAGTGGGCCATGACCTCGCCCCCCAGCGGCTGCTCGACCGGATGGGGCCACTCCTCCACGGTCACCGAGGGCCGGTCGGCGCCCGACTTGCGCAGGGTGATCCAGCCGAAGCCGACGGCCTTGGTCTTCCGCGCCTCGAATTCGTCCAGCCACGCGTCGTAGCGCGCCGCGTACGCCTCGGGGCGGGCCAGGTGCTCACCAGCGTCGCGCAGCCACAGCTCGGTGTACTGGCTGACGTCCTGCACCTCGCGCTGCACGATCCACGCGTCACAGCCGGACGGGACCCAGGAGGCCACCCGCTCGCGCCAGTCCTCCCCCTCGACGTGCTGCCAGTTCGCCAGCAGCTGACACCAGCCGCCGTCGGCGAGGTGCCCGGCGGACTGCTGGACGAGGGTGCGGCACAGGTCGTCCCCGGACATCCCGCCCTCCCGGTAGACCAGCTCGCTGCCCTCCGGGGAGCGGGGAGAGATCACAAAGGGCGGGTTGGAGACGATCAGGTCGTACGTCTCGTCCCGGACCGGCTCGAACAGCGATCCCTCCCGCAGATCCGGCTCCGGCGCCCCGGACAGGGCGAGGGTCAGCCGGGCGATCGCCAGGGCGCGCGGATTGCGGTCCGTGGCGGTGACGCGGGTGGCGTGGCGGCCCGCGTGCAGCGCCTGGATGCCGGAGCCGGTGCCGAGGTCCAGGACCCGGCCCACGGGCGCGGGCACGGTGAGACCGGCGAGCGTGGTGGACGCTCCGCCGACCCCGAGGACGAGCCGGGAACGGTCCTCACGGTCGCGCGCGCCGCCCGGGCCGCCGATCCCTCCGGCACCGCCGACCGCGCAGCCCAGGTCGGAGACGATCCACCAGTCCTGGCCATCGGGGCCGCCGTAAGGCCGCACATCCACGCTCGCGCGCACCTCGTCGCCCTCGCGCACCAGCCAGCCGTCGGCGAGGCAGTCCTCGGCCGGCAGGGCCGCGGCCGCCCGCTCGTACGCCACGGGCCGCTGCAGCAGAAAGAGCCGCACCAGGGTCTCCAGCGGGCTGCTCTCGCCCCGGGTGGCACGCAGCGCCGGGACGGTCTCCCCGCGCGCCAGGGCCGCGTAGGCGGACGAGCCGAGCAGATCCGGCAGACCATCGGCGGTGAAGGAGGCGGCCGACAGCGCCTCACGAAGGCGGGCGGTGCGCTCGGCGTCGGCGACGGGAAGGCGGAACGGAGGCTGGTGCGTACTCACGCCCCCCATTGTCGGGGCAACGACCGACAGCGGGCGACGCCGGTCGGCATCGGGACGACATCGCCCGCGTCGGCCAGGCTGACGAGCCGACAAAGGGGGCGCGAGGCGGCGGCGTTGTCCCCCAGTGGCAGAACCTGGGCGGTCTGGGGCAGCCCTGGGCAGCCCGTCAGGACTGCGTCGTGGCGCCGCCGGTCGTCTTCGGCTTCTGGCAGCCGGACTGCTTGGCCATCGCCGAGCCGACCTTTCCTTCCTGCAGCTTCTGCAGGGCCTGGTCACCCGACTTGCTGAGCTTGTCGAGCTCGTCGGCGACGCCCTTGAGCCCCTGGGCGAACTTGGACTTGTCCGAGGTGTCCAGCTTGTCGACGGACGTCTGCAGCTTCGTGTACGCCCCCGAGGTGGCGTTGAGCTCCTTGACCGCCTGCTGCTGGGTCTTGTCGCCGCTGTCGACGGGCGGGGGGCCCGCCTTGTTCACGGCCTTGGCGAGTGCCCCGTAGGACTCGGAGATCTCCTGGAACGCCTTGGAGTCCGTCTGCTGCAGCTTCTTGGAGTCCTGCTCGTCGGCCGCACCCTGGATCGCGGTGTTGGCGCCCTGAATCTTCTTCAGCTGAGGCTGCACCTCGTCACAGACCGACTTGGCCCAGTCGTTGACCTTCTTGTCCCCATCGCCGCCCCCGCAGCCGGTCAGCGCCAGTACGAGTGCCGCACCGCCGGACAGTGCAGCCACAAGCTTCTTGTTCACCGGATTGGTCCCTTCCATGGCTCTCGGCCCCGGAACATACACGTCCATCCGGCAAGGCCCACCCGGCGAGCGCCCCGTATGGATCTTTTTGCAGTCATTTGCACCCCGCTCGCTGTGGACATGGCCTCATCGAGCGGACGCGACACCCCGGACAGCGACACGGGCGGACGATGCGCTGTCGCACATCGCCCGCCCGCATGTCGCAGGGGCTTTCCCGGCCCCCTGGCCCCTTCCGTGGCTAGGACACCACCGCCGCGTCGGCTGACTTCGCCACACGCTCGGAGTTGTCTTCGTCACCTACGACGATTCCGCGCCGCTTGGAGATGTAGACCGCCGCCACGATGATCACGACGGCGAGCCCGGCGACGACCGCACGCAGCCCAGGGCTGGCGTTGTCCCCGTAGGAGAACTTCACCACCGCGGGCGCGATCAGCAGCGCCACCAGGTTCATCACCTTCAGCAGCGGGTTGATCGCGGGACCCGCGGTGTCCTTGAAGGGATCGCCGACCGTGTCGCCGATCACCGTCGCGGCATGCGCCTCGCTTCCCTTACCGCCGTGATGACCGTCCTCGACCAGCTTCTTGGCGTTGTCCCAGGCGCCGCCGGAATTGGCGAGGAAGACGGCCATCAGCGTGCCGGTGCCGATCGCGCCCGCCAGGAACGAGCCGAGCGCGCCGACCCCGAAGGTGAAGCCGACGGCGATCGGCGCCAGGACGGCGAGCAGACCCGGTGTGGCCAGCTCGCGCAGCGCGTCCTTGGTGCAGATGTCGACGACCCGGCCGTACTCGGGCGTCTCGCTGTAGTCCATGATCCCGGGCTTCTCGCGGAACTGCCGCCGCACCTCGAAGACCACCGCTCCGGCCGACCGCGCCACCGCGTTGATCGCCAGTCCGGAGAAGAGGAAGACGACGGCGGCGCCGAGGATGAGGCCCACGAGGTTGTTGGGCTGCGAGATGTCCAGGCTCAGATTCATCTCCCCGGCCACGGAGGTGTGCACATCGTTCACGGCCTCCGCGATGGCGTCGCGGTACGAGCCGAAGAGCGCGGCCGCGGCGAGCACCGCCGTCGCGATGGCGATGCCCTTGGTGATCGCCTTGGTGGTGTTGCCGACCGCGTCGAGGTCGGTGAGCACCTGCGCGCCCGCGCCCTCGACATCGCCGGACATCTCGGCGATGCCCTGGGCGTTGTCGGAGACCGGACCGAAGGTGTCCATGGCGACGATCACACCGACCGTGGTGAGCAGGCCGGTGCCGGCGAGCGCGACGGCGAACAGCGCCAGCATGATCGAGGTGCCGCCGAGCAGGAAGGCGCCGTAGACGCTCAGCCCGATCAGCACCGCCGAGTAGACGGCCGACTCCAGACCGAGCGAGATGCCGGAGAGCACCACCGTGGCCGGGCCGGTCAGCGAGGTCTTGCCGACGTCCCGCACGGGTCGCCGGGTGGTCTCGGTGAAGTAGCCCGTGAGCTGCTGGATGAGCGCGGCCAGCACGATGCCGATGGCGACGGCGATGAGCGCGAGGACCCGTGGGTCACCGCTGTGGCCGAGGATCTCGCGGTTGGTGACGCCGTCGAGATCCGCGTAGCTGGACGGCAGATAGATGAAGACCGCGACCGCCACCAGCGCCATCGAGATCACGGCCGAGATGAAGAAGCCGCGGTTGATGGCGCTCATTCCGCTGCGGTCGGCGCGGCGCGGGGCCACGGCGAAGATCCCGATCATGGCGGTGAGCACGCCGATGGCCGGAACGAGCAGTGGGAAGGCCAGCCCGGCGTCGCCGAAGGCCGCCTTGCCGAGGATCAGCGCGGCGACCAGGGTGACGGCGTACGACTCGAAGAGGTCGGCGGCCATACCGGCGCAGTCACCGACGTTGTCGCCAACGTTGTCCGCGATGGTGGCCGCGTTGCGCGGGTCGTCCTCGGGGATGCCCTTCTCGACCTTGCCGACGAGGTCGGCACCGACGTCGGCGGCCTTGGTGAAGATGCCACCGCCGACCCTCATGAACATCGCGATCAGCGCGGCGCCGAGCCCGAAGCCCTCCAGCACCTTGGGCGCGTCGGCCGCGTAGACCAGCACCACGCAGGAGGCGCCCAGCAGCCCGAGGCCCACGGTGAACATGCCCACCACACCGCCGGTACGGAAAGCGATCTTCATCGCCTTGTGCGAGACGGCCGTGAGATCCACGCTCGGCTTACCGGGTGCGGAAGCGGCCGAATCGCCATTGACGGGTGTGGTGGGGGGCTCGGGGGTGGCCTCACGGGCGGCGGCGGCGACGCGCACATTGCTGCGCACCGCGAGCCACATCCCGATATAGCCGGTGGCCGCCGAGAATGCCGCACCGATCAGAAAGAACACCGAACGCCCGATGCGCTGCGGCCAGTCGTCCGCCGGCAACAGCATGAGCAGGAAGAACACCACCACGGCGAATCCGCCGAGAGTGCGCAGTTGCCGGGCCAGATAGGCATTGGCGCCTTCCTGAACGGCCTCGGCGATCTTCTTCATACTGTCCGTGCCCTCGCCCGCCGCGAGGACTTGTCGTACCAGCACCACCGCGACCGCGAGCGCCGCGATCGCGACGGCGGCGATCACCAGCACGATCACACGGTTGTCGTCGGTCAGCTCTGCGGCGGCCAGGGTTGGGGTGAGGTCCAGCTGATGAGGGGTGAGAGGCCCCGCCATTCGTCCTCCTTGACGTTTGGCACATGGGCGCGCAGCAGTTCTGCGACCGCAGAAGAGCCGCCGCGCTCAGGCGTCCTGAGCTCGAGATGTGGACGGATTGTAGGGAGCGTCACACGATCAAAACAGGGCGCCGGAATGGGAATTCGCCTGCACCAGCGAAGATCAATTGGTTTGGCGGTATGAATTCCTTCGGAAGAAGGAGGGTCGACAATTTACTGACGGATGTAAAATGATCTCTACAAATGATCTATATAGATGATCTAGCGGCAGTCTTGCGCCATCGAGAAAAGCGCTGTTCAGAGCCTAAGCCAGAGATCGAAATAGCGCGCGCCGAGAGGTGCGCCCGGGCCCTGCTGCCGACCGGGCGCGGGCATGCCAACAGCCGGACCGGCGATCATGAAAGGGCCGGTCCGGTGGGTTCCAGCGGGTCCTGCGAGTCGAGTGAGAGATGACGGACAGATGACCCTCACGAGGGACCCAGCTTCGGCGATCAGGACGAGCGAGGCCGCTCCCGGCCCCGGGAGAGGGCCTGCTGTGTGCGGACAGGACTCAGCGCGGCACGAACAGTGCCCGAACCGACGAGAGCAGGACGCAGCCGCGTGGGGCAGGACCCGAGCCAACCGGAGCGGGAACTAGCCCAGTGCGAGCAGGACCCCACCATCGGGAGCAGGACACAGCCCACTGCGAGCAGGACTCGGCACGCG
Organism: Streptomyces violaceusniger Tu 4113; assembly: GCF_000147815.2. NCBI lineage: Bacteria > Bacillati > Actinomycetota > Actinomycetes > Kitasatosporales > Streptomycetaceae > Streptomyces > Streptomyces violaceusniger. Next base: position 10,380,025 of record NC_015957.1, read on the forward strand.
GGGCAGGACCCAGCAGCCCCAGTGGGCCAGGACCCGGCGCGGTGGTAACTAGGACACCAGAGGCTGGAGTGACGTCGGCCAGCTCATCCGGATCACTCCACCGGACTCGCTGCTCGTCACCTCGACATCGTCGACGAGCCCGCTGATGACGGCGAGACCCATCTCGTCCTCGCCCTCGGCCTCGTCGCCCATCTCCGGATGGGAGCCGGACGCCAGGGCCGCCGAGGTCGGGGATTCGTCACCGACCTCGATGGAGAACTTCTTCTCCTCCTCGGTCAGCGTCACCCGCACCGGTGCCTCCACCCCATTGCTCAGGTGGAGCCCGACCGCACGCGTGCAAGCCTCGCCGACCGCGAGCCGCACCTCGTCGAGCACGGCCTCATCCACCCCCGCCCGACGCGCCACGGCGGCCGCGACAAGACGAGCGGTCCTGACGTGCTCAGGCAGCGCGCTGAAGCGGAGTTCGACGGTGGCCATGCCATCCCCCTCGGGCGTATGGGCGTGCTTATCGGGAGGGCCGGGCGTACGCCGCCCGGAACCCCCTTCTGTGTCTTCCTTCGGCGATCTTGTCAGTCGGTCGCCGCGACAGCGTCCTCGACCGAGGTGTGAATCGGGAACACCTTGGTCAGGCCGGTGATGCGGAAGATCTTCAGAATGCGCTCCTGGTTGCAAACCAGGCGCAGCGAGCCCTCGTGGGCCCGCACTCGCTTGAGCCCGCCGACGAGCACGCCGAGTCCGGTGGAGTCGAGAAAGTCGACGCCCTCCATGTCGACGACCAGGTGGTAGTTGCCGTCGTTGACAAGCTCGACCAGCTGCTCGCGCAGCTTGGGCGCGGTGTATACATCAATCTCGCCACCGACCTCGACGACCGTGCGGTCGTCGACGGTCCGAGTCGACAGGGACAGGTCCACGGATCCTCCAGCACCTTGCATCGAGCGGTCGCCCCCCATGGATCGGCAGCCGCGATGGCATTCAATCACTTACCAGCAGGCGTGCACGACGCCTTGAGACCATTGTCCGTCAGACCAGTGACACACTCGGTGTCGATGGCCCACGACCAAATCCCGCGGCAGGCGGGCATACACCCCTCACCCCGGGCCGTCCTCGGTCGGCTGAGCACCGGGGCGGGCCGGGGCGCGCGCATCACTCATACGGAGCACTTGCCCCCGCGTCCGGGAACCCATGCCGACTGGCCCTCGGCGATCCGGCCGGAGGTGATCAACGCCATTCGCGCGGCCGGCATCGAGCGCCCGTGGGCCCACCAGGCGCGTACGGCCGAACACGCGCTGCGCGGGGATTCCGTGGTCGTGGCCACCGGAACCGCCTCCGGCAAGTCCCTCGCCTATCTGGCCCCCGTCCTCAGCACGCTGCTGGATGGCTCGGAGGAGCCCAACGGGCGGGGGACGACCGCCCTGTACCTCTCCCCCACCAAGGCGCTGGCCGCCGACCAGCGCCGCGCGGTGGCCGGCTTCACCGCCCCGCTGGGCACCGGCATCCGGGCGGCGGTCTACGACGGCGACACGCCCGTGGAGGAGCGCGAGTGGGTCCGCCAGTACGCGAACTATGTGCTCACCAACCCCGACATGCTCCACCGCGGCATCCTGCCCGGCCACCCCAGATGGTCCTCCTTCCTGCGCGCCCTGCGCTATGTGGTGATCGACGAATGCCACACCTACCGGGGTGTCTTCGGCTCCCATGTGGCCCAGGTGCTGCGCAGGCTGCGCCGCGTCTGCGCCCGGTACGGCTCCTCGCCGGTGTTCCTGCTCGCGTCGGCCACCGCCTCCGATCCGGCGGTCGCCGCGAGCCGGCTGACCGGCGTGCCCGTGGTGGAGATCACCGAGGACGGCTCGCCCCGCGGCGAGGTCGTCTTCGCCCTCTGGGAGCCGCCGCTGACCGAGCTCCACGGCGAGCAGGGCGCCCCGGTGCGCCGCACGGCCACGGCCGAGTCCGCGGACCTGCTCACCGACCTGGCCGTCCAGGGCGTCCGTACAGTCACCTTCGTGCGCTCCCGGCGGGGCGCGGAGCTCATCGCGCTCATCGCCCAGGAGCGGCTCGCCGAGGTGGACCGCTCGCTGCCGGACCGGATCGCCGCCTATCGCGGCGGCTACCTCCCCGAGGAGCGCCGCGCCCTGGAGAGGGCCCTGCACTCCGGTGAGCTGCTGGGGCTCGCCGCCACCACCGCCCTGGAGCTGGGGATGGACATCGCCGGGCTGGACGCCGTGGTCGTGGCGGGCTACCCCGGCACCCGCGCCTCCCTGTGGCAGCAGGCGGGGCGGGCCGGGCGCACCGGCGAAGGAGCCCTGGCGATCCTGGTCGCCAGGGACGACCCGCTGGACACCTATCTCGTCCACCATCCGGACGCCCTCTTCCGGCAGCCGGTGGAGTCCACCGTCCTGGACCCGGACAACCCCTACGTCCTCGCACCGCACCTGTGCGCGGCCGCGGCGGAGCTTCCGCTCACCGAGCCCGACCTGGAGCTCTTCGGGCCCGCCACCGAGGAGCTGATGCCGCAGCTGGAGCAGCGCAAGCTGCTGCGGCGCCGGGCGACCGCCTGGCACTGGACCCGCCGTGAGCGCGCCGCCGACCTCACCGACATCCGCGGAGCGGGCGGCAGCCCCGTCCAGGTCGTGGAGGCGGCGACCGGGCGGCTGCTGGGCACCGTGGACGCCGCGGCAGCCCACACCACCGTCCACGAGGGCGCCGTCCACCTGCATCAGGGCAGGAGCTATCTCGTCAGGCAGCTCGACCTCGACGACTCGGTCGCCCTGGTGGAGGAGGCCGCTCCGCCCTACTCGACCACGGCCCGCGACACCACGGCGATCTCCATCCTGGAGACCACCACCGAGATCCCCTGGGGGGACGCGCGGCTGTGCTTCGGCTCGGTCGAGGTCACCAACCAGGTCGTCTCCTTTCTGCGCCGCAAGCTGATCACCGGTGAGGTCCTCGGCGAGTCCAAGCTCGACCTTCCGCCGCGCACCCTGCGCACCCGGGCCGTGTGGTGGACGGTCACCGACGACCAGCTCGAGGAAGCCCGGGTGCACCCCCAGGCCCTCGGCGGCGCCCTGCACGCCGCCGAGCACGCCTCGATCGGCATCCTGCCGCTCTTCGCCACCTGTGACCGCTGGGACATCGGCGGGGTGTCCGTCCCGCTGCACCCCGACACACTGCTGCCGACCGTCTTCGTGTACGACGGGCATCCGGGTGGCGCGGGCTTCGCCGAGCGCGCCTTCCACACGGCCGCCCGCTGGCTGGCGGCCACCCGCGAGGCGATCGCCGCCTGCGAGTGCGAGGCGGGATGCCCGTCCTGCATCCAGTCGCCCAAGTGCGGCAACGGCAACGACCCGCTGGACAAGAAGGCCGCCATCCGCCTGCTGACGACCCTGCTCGCCGGGGCCCCGGAGCAGCCGCCGGCCGCCGAGTGAGCGCTCCCTGCCGCCCGGCACCGATGGCGGTCCGGTGACGGGGGTGCCCGCGGGCCCCGCCCGCGCCCTGGCCCGGAGGGTGAACGGGCCGGTGCGCACCTCCGCCGTGAGATCCGCGATCTCACCGCTCAGGGCGCATCGCACCACGCGCGCCCCCTGGGCGGAGGCCACCCGCCGGGCGAGACCGCAAGCCGTACGAGCCCCCTCCAGGCCGTGGTCCGCCGCCGCGAGCGCCGCCAGATCGGCGGCTCCGCCCGCCCGATGGCGCGCCACCATGGCCTGCCCGGCCGCCAGTACGACCGCGAACACCGCGCACAGGGCCGTCGCGGCCAACGCGGCCCAGACCGTGGCCGACCCCCGGTCGTCCGCCCTTCTCACGGGACCGCCTCCCGGGCCGCCGCACCACCCGCGTCCACCGCGCCCACCGTGTCCTCGGCGAGCGCGGCCGCCTCGCCGCGCAGATTCACCGCCAGCGGACCGGGACCGGCGGCATGGGTCCGGACCCGCACCCGCACCAGGTCTCCCTCCCGCCACAGCTCGACCCGCGCTCCATCGGGTGCGGCCGAGCGAGCGGCGGCCATCGCGTCCGCCCCCGGCTCCGAACGCGCCGCCGCCCTCGCCCCGGCCCTGGCCGCGTCCACGCACTGAAGCTGCGCGGCCGCGGCCATCAGCCCCCAGATCAACATCAGGGCGAACAGCGCCAGCACCGGCAGCGCGACGGCCGTCTCCGCCGTGACGAAGCCGCTGTCCCGCCCCGTGCGCTGGGTGCTTGGGACACCCCGGGGTCCTAGGACGCCTCGGGTCCTTGAGACGCCGTGGGTCCTTGAGACGCCGTGGGTCCTTGGGAGGCCCGGGGCCCTGGGGACGCCCGGGGCCCTCGGGGCGCCCCGGAGCCTTGCGAAGCCCCGGGCCCTTGGGACGCCCCGCGCGCCGCTCCTGGCGCGCGGGCGCGTCCGCTCCGCCGTCTCCGGCGCCTCAGAACTGCGCATCGAGCGCCCGTCCGATGACCGACTGCAGCGCGTCGCTGACGGTCCCGCTGGTCACCACCTTGTAGAGCACCGCGGCGAAACCGCATGCCGCGATCGTTCCCATCGCGTACTCGGCGGTGGCCATGCCCGCCTCGGCCTTCGCACGCGCCGCCGCGTACCGCCGTGCCCACCACTGCTTCACCATGTCGGCCCCCCTTGCCCTGTCCGCGGTGTCACTGACCGCAGTTCGTCGTCCGTCGTTCGTCGTGCTGTTGCCGTGCCGCTGTCGTTCACTGGTGTGGTTGGTGCTGGTGTGATTGGTTCTCGTCGGTGTTCAGGGGCCGTCGCCCATCAGGCCGCGGGCCAGCCCGATCATCACCGGGGCCAGGCCGACCAGCAGGAACGCGGGGAGGAAGCAGCCCGCGAGCGGTGCGTTGACCAGCACACCGGTGCGGTCGGCCCGTTTCATCGCCGCCCGCCCCTGCTCGGCCCGGCATTCGGCCGCCAGCCGCGACACCGGCTCCACCGCCGGAGCGCCCGTTGTCCCAGCGCGTTCCAGGGCTCGCGCCAGCCCCTGCGCTCCGGGCAGAGCCCCGATGCGCCCCCAGGCATGGGCCGGTTCGGCTCCCAGCCGCAGCTCTGCCGCGGTCTGGGCAAGCCGCTCGCCGACCGGGCCGCCTAGCGAACCTCCCACCGCCTCCGCCGCCTTCCGCGGGCCCGCTCCGGCCGCCAGGCAGGCGGTCAGCAGATCGGCGGCCAGCGGGATTTGGCGCGCGGCGAGGGCCTCGAGGCGCCGGTCATGACCGGAGCGCCCGGCCGTCGCGCGGCGGTGCCGCTGCCACCACCAGAGGCCGCAGGCCACAGCGAGCCCCAGCACCCACCCCGGCGGCCCTCCGACGAGGACGACGGCGATCGTCACAGCGCCGCACGGCGCGGCCCAGAGAGGCAGCGCGCCCGCAGTGGCCCCGGCGCGCCGGCGCCGCCACGGCCGGGCCCGCCTCGGCCGCCGGTCCTTCGCGCCCGGAAGCAGCGCCGTCAGCCGTCGTCGGGCGCCCCGCTCCCGATGGGCCTCGACCATCGCCATCGCCGCGCACAGGACCGCCGCCAAGACGGACAGCGAAATCCCCAGGCTGTGGACAACTTCAGCGCTCATCGGCCACCGGCCGCCCCGGCTCACGCGCCGCCCGCACCATCCGGCCGGTCCACACCAGGCCCGTCCACTCCAGCAGGCCGCCCACCAGCAGGCAGCTCAGCCCGGCCGGGGTGTGCAGCAGTTCATGCAGTGGATTGGAGCCCAGCAGGCCGCCCAGCACCAGCCCGACGACGGGCAGCACCGCCAGTGCGGCGGCGGTGGCCTTGGCCCCCGCCAGCTTGGCGTCCAGGCTGTCGCGCTGGTCCCGCTCGGCGCGCAGCGCCGCCGCCACCCGGTCGAGACCGGCCGCCAGCCCCGCTCCCTCGTCGACCGCCACCTGCCAGCAGGCCGCGACCCCGGTCAGCCCCTCGGCACCCGGCAGCCGGGCCACCCTCCGCAGCGCGTCCGGCACTTCACCGCCGAACCGCGCCGCGGCCGTCACCAGCCCCCAACGCTCTCTCAGGTGCCCCGGGTCCACCGCCAGCAGCGCCTCGCCGGGATGCCGCCCGGCCCGCAGCTCGCCCGCCACGACGGCGCAGAGGTCGATCACCCCGGCGGCGCGCCGCACACGGTCCCGCTCGTGCCGCCGGGACCGCAGCCACCGGCCGACGACCGGAGTGGCCACCACCGCCCCGAGCAGCGGCAGAACCGACGCGCCCAGCAGCGCGATCACACAGCCGACCGGCAGACACAGCAGCTCACGCCCCATCCGCCCGCCGTACCCGACCCGCCAGCGCTCCCGCAGCCAGGCGGCGGTCTCGGACAGCCGTCGCACCGGGTCGGGCCCCGCAGGCTCGACAGGTCCGCCGCTCGCGAACAGCAGCCTTACCCGGCGCAGCTCCCGGTCCCGCCCGGCGAGCAGCCATACGGCCGCCCCCGCGCACAGCATCGCGGCGCACAGCGTCAGCGCCCCCTGGTCCGCTCCCGCGCCCGTCATGCCGCCCCTCCGCCCCGTGCGCAGAGCCGCTGGAGCCGCTGCCAGCCCGCCGTCCGTTCGAAGCCCTCCGGGCTCCAGACGGCCGCGGGGACGGTCGTGACGAAGCCCGCCCGGTCCCGGTCCAGCACATGCAACTCGGCGATCCTGCGCCGCCCACCGCGGTCCCGCACCAGATGGACCAGGACCGACAGCGCCGCCGCCAACTGGCTGTGCAGCGCGGCCCGGTCCAGACCCGCGGTCGAGCCGAGCGCCTCCAACCGCGCGGGAACGTCGGCCGCCGTATTGGCGTGGACGGTGCCACAGCCGCCCTCATGGCCGGTGTTCAACGCCCCCAGCAGATCGGTGACCTCGGCGCCTCTCACCTCCCCGACCACCAGCCGGTCGGGGCGCATCCGCAGCGCCTGCCGCACCAGATCCCGCAGGGTGACCTGGCCTCGGCCCTCCTGATTGGCAGGGCGGGTCTCCAGCCGGACCACATGCGGATGGTCGGGCCGCAGCTCGGCCGAGTCCTCGGCGAGGACGATCCGCTCCTGCGGGCCGACCAGCCCCAGCAGGGTGCTCAGCAGCGTTGTCTTGCCCGAGCCGGTGCCGCCGCTGATCAGGTAGGACAGCCGGGCGTCCAGCATGGCCCGCAGCAGATGCGCGCCGCCCGGCGGCACCGTCCCGGCCGCCTCCAGCTCTGCGAGGGAGAACGCCCGGGGGCGCACCACTCGCAGCGACAGACAGGTCGAGCCGACCGCGACCGGAGGGAGCACCGCATGCAGCCGGGTCCCATCCGGCAGCCGGGCGTCCACCCACGGCCGGGCGTCGTCCAGCCGCCGCCCGGCCACCGCGGCGAGCCGCTGCGCGAGCCTGCGCACAGCGGCCGCGTCCACGAAGGTGACGGCCGTGCGCTCCAGCCCCGAACCCCGGTCCACCCACACCTCATCGGGGGCGGTGACCAGGACGTCCGTGACATCGGGGGCGGCCAGCAGCGTCTCCAGGGGCCCGGTGCCGACCAGCTCCGAGCGCAGCGCCTCCACCACACCGAGCACTTCGGTGTCGCCGAGCAGCCGCCCCTCCTCACGCAGGGCCGCCGCCACCCGGGCGGGTGTGGGCTCCGCGCCGCTCCCGGCGAGCCGCAGCCGCACCGCGTCCAGCAGATCCGGCGATACGACGCTCATGCGGTGACACCTCCCTCATCGGCGAGGGCACGCGCCCAGAACTCGGCGCAGAACCGGCCGAGCGGTCCGCGGGGGCTGCCGCCCGGGGGCTCCCCGCCTTCGAACATGTCGGCCAGACCGGGCTCCGGTGGCAACTGGCCGGCCAGGGGCAGCCCGAGCAGCCCCGCGATCTCCTCGTCGCCGAGCTCCGGCCCGCACGGGCCCCGCACCACCGCGCGCAGGTCCCGCAGCACCATGCCCACCGTGGACGCCACCCGGTGGGCGGCCGCGACCGCTCGCAGCTCCGCCGGGACGACCAGCAGCCCGAGGTCGATCTGGGCCAGGGCCTCGGCCGCCGCGTCGTCGACGCGGCGCGGCAGATCCACCACCACGACCCCGCCGCGCCGCCTGGCCGCGGCCAGCACCGCCCGCATCGCGGACGGCGGGATGACGACCGAATCGCCACGGTCCCAACTGAGCACCCGCAGCGCGTGCAGCTCGGGCAGCGACTCCTCCAGGGCGCTTCCGGCGACCCGCCCCCGCGACTCGGCGAAGGCGGGCCATCTCAGCCCCTGCGCGCCCTCGCCGCCGAGCAGCACATCGAGCCCGCCGCCCAGCGGATCGCCGTCGATCAGCATGGTGCGCCGACCGGAGCGGGCCGCGGTGACCGCCAGGGCGCACGCGAGGGTGGAGGCCCCCGCGCCGCCGCGGCCGCCGATGACCCCGATGGTCAGGGCCTGTCGGCCCACGCCCTCGGCGACATCGGCGATCCGGTCCACCAGCCAGGTCTCGGCATCGGGCAGGAACGCCACGTTGTCCGCGCCGAGCGCCACCGCCCGCCGCCAGATGCCGTGGTCGTCCAGATCCCGCCCGATGAGCAACACCCCTCCTCTGCGGGCCCGGTCGCACAGCCGGGCGGCCGAATCGTCGCCAACCAGAATCAGCGGTGCGGCCTCCCAACTGCCCCGGCGAGTGAGCGCGCCATGTGCCACTTCCGGTTCGGCTCCGGCCGCCGCGCACAGCCGCAGCAGATCGTCGAGAAGCTCCTCGTCCTCGGTGACGATGAGCGGTCTGCCCTGCTGTCCTTCGGCCGCCGAAGGGCGTTCCGGTGTGATGGATGCAGTCACGATCCCCTCCCATATTCGTTACGCGCTCTCACTCCCGCGAACAGCGAGTGCGAGCACCGCGGAGAATCACCGTGCTGCGATCCAGAAAATCTTGGGGATCTTGGTCCAAAACTGTGGACAACTCATCACTTGTGAATATCCCAGTCACCTAAAGCAGTGACTTCCGGAGAGCAGCCTAGCGATTACGCACGGTTACCGCTCAAGCTGTGGAAAGCCGGGGCCACACAGGCCCGAGGGAGGGGATCAAGATCTCGTGAGAACGCCGAAAATGCGTCCGGACATGCGACGACCCCCGCCGGGGGGGAGAGCGGGGGTCGTCCCCACGGCCGACTCGGGGGGGGAGGAGTCGGGCCGGGGTTAGCACGGTCGCGAACGATCCGTGACTTCCATGGTGTACCCGAGAGCCTTCTCAGGCAAACCCACGCGCCTGAGCTTACGCCGAATGGTGGGCCCTATGCTCGGCGTCGTGGAAAACCACTCCTTGCCCCGGACAGCCGCCTTCTTTGACCTGGACAAGACGGTCATTGCGAAGTCAAGCGCGTTCACCTTCAGCAAGTCCTTCTACCAGGGTGGCCTGATCAACCGCCGCGCTGTACTGCGTACCGCCTATGCGCAGTTCGTCTTCCTCGCCGGCGGCGCCGATCACGACCAGATGGAACGGATCCGCGCATACCTCTCGGCGCTGTGCCGCGGATGGAATGTCCAGCAGGTGAAGGAGATCGTCGCCGAGACCTTGCACGATCTGATCGACCCCATCATCTACGACGAGGCCGCCTCGCTCATTGAGGAGCACCACATCGCCGGCCGCGATGTGGTGATCGTGAGCACCTCCGGAGCGGAGGTGGTCGAGCCGATCGGCGAGCTTCTGGGCGCGGACCGCGTGGTGGCCACCCGCATGGTCGTCGAGGACGGAGTCTTCACCGGAGAGGTGGAGTACTACGCCTATGGCCCGACGAAGGCGGAGGCGATCGCCGAGTTGGCGGAGTCGGAGGGCTACGACTTGTCACGCTGTTACGCCTACAGCGATTCGGCGACCGATCTCCCGATGCTGGAGTCGGTCGGCCACCCTCATACGGTCAACCCGGACCGGGCGCTGCGGCGTGAGGCTGCGGCCCGCGGCTGGCCGGTGCTCTCCTTCAACCGCCCGGTCCGGCTGAAGCAGCGCAGGCCCTCGCTCTCCATGCCACCGCGCCCGGTGCTCGCCGTGGCGGCGGCCGTCGGCGCGGCCGCCGCCACCGCCGGGCTGGTGTGGTACACCAATCGGCGCCGCGCCCTTTATGCCCGCGTTTAGGGGTAATACCAAAGATCTGCGGTGAGGGGTTCCACTTGGCCTCTCGCAGGAGTACAAAGGAATCGACGGCCCGCGAGACCAGGGGTATCCGGGAGGAAACCCTCAGACGCCAAGGCCCCACGGACCGAGCACAGACGCTGAGCACCCACGCGACGTCGACCCGTCGATTACGGGCCAGCCGCACCAGGTGACGGGCATAAGTTCCCGACCTGATGGGCGAATGAGATTGCACGCATGGTAACCCGGTAGCTGTGCCAGCGGCGGTGCCCACGGGTACCGCCGCAACTCTTGTCAGGCGTCAGGCCGCTCCCGCCCAGCCTCCGCTCTTGCCCAGCCCCAGACCGCCGTTCCGGCCGTGGACCGCCCTTCCGGCATCGGCCCGCTATTCCGGCGTCAGGCCGCCCCGCGCTGCAGGGCCTCGCAGACCGCCGTGGACTCCCGCACCCCGAGCTCAACCGCCCGTCCGCAGTGCGCGATCCACACCGCCATGCCCTCCGGCGTCCCGGACGCATAGCCCTCCAACGCCGCCATGTACGGCGCGACGCCCAGCTCCGCGTACCCCATCTCGGCCGGGCAGATCGACCTCGGATCGAGGCCGCTGCCGACCAGCACGATCCGTTCGGCCGCGCGCGCCACCAGACCATTGCGGGAGACAAAGGGCCGCAGGGCGAGCAGTTCGCCATGCACCACCGCCGCCGTCACCAGCGCCGGAGCCTCGCTGCCCGCGAGCAGCAGCCGAGCCAACCCATCGAGACGCCCCGCCACCTCGTCCGCGTCCGGCAGCGGCAGATCGGACCCGATCAGCGGCTCGTCCACCGGCTCACCCGGCTGCCGGGGGCGTCCGACCCCCTCATCGCCCTCCGCCCCGCCCGCCGCGATCAGATGCAGCCGAGCCAGAACGCGCAGCGGCGACTGACGCCAGATGCTCAGCAACTGCCCTGCCTCGGCGGTCAGCCGCAGCGCCGCCCCCACCGTGCGCGGCTCGCCCTCGGCCCCGAAGTCGGTGCGGCGGCGCACCTCTTCCAGCGCCCAGTCCGCACCGGCCAGCGCGGCGGAGCCCCGCGCCCCGCGCAACGCCGCCTCGGAGGTGACCTCATTGCTGCGGCGGCGCATCACCCGGTGTCCGTAGACCCGGTCCACCGCCTTCCGTACGGCGTTCACGGACTCGGCCACACCGGGCAGCGCGGCCAGGGCGGCGAGCGGATCAGCTGACGTACTCATGAGTACGACACTACGCACCCCACACCGGGCACCCCTCGTTGGAGTGGTGTTCTTCACGTAAATCCCGCATGGTCCGCGATCACTCACCTACGCTAGGTGAACATGAAGATCGCTTTCGTAGGCAAGGGTGGAAGCGGCAAGACCACGCTGTCGTCGCTGTTCATCCGCCATCTCGCCGCCGCCCACGCCCCCGTCGTCGCCGTCGACGCCGATATCAACCAACATCTGGGCGTGGCGCTCGGACTCGACGAGGCGGAGGCCGCCGCACTGCCCGCCATGGGCGCCCATCTCCCGCTGATCAAGGACTATTTGCGCGGCACGAACCCCCGCATCGCCTCCGCCGAGACCATGATCAAGACCACCCCGCCGGGCGAGGGGTCGCGGCTGCTGCGGATCGGCGAGGACAACCCCGTCTACCAGGCATGCGCCCGCGCCCTGCGGCTCGACGACGGGGCGGTGCGGCTGATGGCGACCGGCCCCTTCACCGAATCCGATCTCGGCGTCGCCTGCTACCACTCCAAGGTCGGCGCGATCGAGCTGTGCCTGAACCATCTCGTCGACGGGCCCGGCGAGTTCGTCGTTGTCGACATGACGGCGGGCAGCGACTCCTTCGCCTCCGGCCTCTTCACCCGCTTCGACATGACGTTCCTGGTGGCCGAGCCCACGCGTAAGGGCGTGTCCGTCTACCGCCAGTACAAGGAGTACGCCCGCGACTTCGATGTGGCGCTCCGGGTGGTCGGCAACAAGGTGCAGGGCCCGGACGACCTGGACTTCCTCCGCGCGGAGGTGGGCGATGACCTCCTGGTCGCGTTCGGCCACTCCGACTGGGTCCGGGCGATGGAGAAGGGCCGTGCGCCCCGGTTCGAGGAGCTTGAGGAGCCGAACCGCGACGCGTTGCGGACTCTGCGGGACGCTGCCGACGCCTCGTACGAGCGGCGCGACTGGCAGCGGTACACCCGCCAGATGGTGCATTTCCACCTGAAGAACGCGCAGAGCTGGGGGAACGCGAAGACGGGTGCCGATCTGGCCGCCCAGGTCGACCCCGCCTTCGCGCTGCGGGAGTTCGCACCGGAGGAGGGTTCGGCGGCTACTCCCGCTCCCGCTTAGCCGTATGCGTGTGGTGCTCGGACGTCCGTTCATGCGCAGGTTCGCGGTCGGACGTCCGCCTGCGCTCGCCCGCGTGCTGATCCATGTGCTTGCTCTCGGAGACGTGCTTGCCCTCTGAGACGTGCTTCCCGGGTACGCCCGGCTCAGCGGCCAGGTAGCTCCTCCAGCCGCCCGGCGGCCGCCTCCCGACGTCCAGCACCCGCAGCTTCTCGAGGACGCGGGGGTTCTGCGCGTCCAGCCAGCCGGCCAGTTGCTTGAAGGAGACGCAGCGCACCCCCTTGCGTGGACAGACCTCCTTGATGACGTCCTCCACGGCGCGCATATACGTTCCGCCGTTCCAGGACTCGAAGTGGTTGCCGATGAACAGCGGCGCCCGGTTGCCCTCGTACGCGCGGTCGAAGGCGGCGAGCAGGCCATCGCGCATCGGACGGCCCCAGGTGGAGCGCTTGGGTCGCTTGCCCCCCTTCTTACGCGGCTTGTTGGCGAGGAAGTTGTAGTCCATGGAGAGCGTCTCGAACGAGCGGCCCGGTACGGGGATCTGCTGCAGCGGGAAGTCCCAGATTCCGTGGATCTTGCGGGGCCAGATCTGCAGCCCGCCGGGCGAGCTCGCGTCATAGCGCCATCCCAGCTTCGCGGCCGCCCGGATCAGCTTCTTCTGCCCCTCCAGACAGGGCGCACGGCCGCCGATGAGTTCCTTGCCGTAGTCGAAGGGCAGCGGTTTCTCGTGCTCCAGACCGGAGTTGGTCTTCCAGTTCTCGACGAACGACTCGGCCTGCTGGATCTCGCTGGTCCACTGCCGCGCCGACCAGGTGCCGACTCCGCGCTTGCGTCCGCAGAAGTGACCGTTGAAGTGGGTGCCGATCTCATTGCCGTCCAGCCAGGCGCCGCGGAGCTGCTCCACCGTGGCCTTGATGCCCTTGACGTCGTTGAAGCCGATGGACGAGGCGCCGCGCCGATGCCTGGGCGGATCGTAGAGGTATCGCTTCTCCGCGGGCAGCAGGTACACACCACTGAGGAAGTACGTCATCGTCGCGCCGTACTTCCTGCCGACCGCGCGGAAGTGGGAGAACAGCTTCTGTTTGTCCTGCCCGGCGCCGTCCCAGGAGAAGACGACGAACTGCGGTGGTCTCTCGCCCGGTTCAAGCCGCTCGGCCTTCGGCTGATGGGGCTGCGGGCCGGTGTCGGAGGTCGATCCGTCGCCGATGAGCCGTACCGCCTTCGGAGCCTTGTCGGGGTGGTTCGGCACCCCCGGGCCCTTCTGCGGGCCGTCTCTGTCGTGGCGCGGGCCCGCGGTGCCGCCCGGTCCATGGGGCTGGGCGGAGTCTCCTGAGCAGCCGACCGGCATGGAGAGCGCCACGACCGTGGCCAGCAGTGCAGTGACGTTTCTTCTGGCCCTCATACCGCCACCTCGTCCCTCGCGTCGCGCTGTGTCCAGGAGATCCGGCCGGATGGGAGCCAACCTCGCATGGATCGAGGAAAAGACAGAGGATGACAAGGCGTTTTAAATGACTATTCACCCTATAGGGGGAATAACGGCCCGCTTCCGCCCAAAAGACTTCCCAGCGACTTTACTCAGCATTACGATTCATTTACCAACGCTTGGGATTCAGTACCGCAGTACGCCGTGACCCACGGCCGCGCCGCTATCCGCGACCGAAGCCCCGGAGGAGACGGGAATGTTGAAGCTCTTGGACCGGATCCACCGGGTCTCCCGCCACAGACGTGGAGATCCCTCCCCCTCGGCCATCCTCTTCCCGTTCGCCGCTCCTCTCTCCCTGGTCGTCACCCCGGCCTCACTGGGCATCGCATGGGCTTGCGGCGCCTCGCTCGGAGCGGGGCTCACGGTCGCCGCTGCAGCCCTCGCGGTCACCCTCCTCACGATCGCTCTGCTCACGGTGCTCCCCCGGTCCTCGGGCTCCGGACGGGCGGCGGCCGATGGACGGCCGACTCGGCGGGTCGCGGAGGCGGGAGGCGCCCGGGCCTGCCGGCCGTGGACGCCTTGGCGTGATCACCACTGCACCCGTCCCGCCCCGGCGGCCGCGGGCGTCGACGGGCACGCAGGCGGTCAGTTGCTCGGCGGGGTGAGCGCGTTCCAGCGCCATACGGCACCGCTGGTCCGCGACGAGCTGGCCCGGCTGGCGCGGGAGGGGCAGCGGCCCAGCCAGCTATTCCTCACCTGCGCCGACTCCCGCCTGGTCACCAGCATGATCACCTCCAGTGGCCCCGGCGACCTGTTCACCGTTCGCAACGTCGGCAATCTGGTGCCGCCATCGGGCGCCGACGGCTCCTGCGACTCTGTGGGCGCGGCGATCGACTATGCGGTGGAGGTGCTGAAGGTCAGCAGCATCACGGTGTGCGGACACTCCGGATGCGGTGCGATGCATGCGCTGCTCGGCTCATCGGCGCCGCCCCGAACGCCGCCCCAGCCCGGGACCGGGGTATCCACCGGCGGGGACCCTACGCCGCTGGAGCGCTCGCCGCTTGAGCGCTGGCTGCGCCACGGCAGACCGGCGCTGGCGCGGATGGAGCGGATCGATCGACTGGGGCGCGGCGAGGTCGCCCTGTCGAGCCGGCCGATCGCCGACGATGTGGAGCGGCTGGCGCTGGTCAATGTGCGACAGCAGCTCGACCATCTGATGGAGCACGCCTGTGTGGCACGGCGGGTGGCGGAGGGCGGGCTGGCGCTGCATGGAATGTATTTCCACGTGGCGGAGGCGCAGGCGTATGTCCTGGACACAGGCTCGGGGAGATTCCTGCCCGTCCGTCCGGGCCATGGCGCACCGATGCCCGCCTGCCTCGCCACGGCGGCCCCCACCCAGGCCGGAAGCGGATGTTCCGGCGTCGCGGAGCGGGGAGGGGACCCCGTCCAGGGGGCCCTGGAGCTGGGGCGGTGACATAGACCATGACAGGTCTAAACCAATTTTCGGCGACAGCCCTTGTCAGGGTGTGCCGTTGGCTGATGAGCTATGGCCTGGGACACAACGGACACCCTGGGAATGGGAGATGTCGTGAGTAACGAGAGCCTGGCCAACCTTCTTCGGGAGGAGCGTCGCTTCGCGCCGCCCGCCGAGCTGACCGCGAACGCCAATGTCACGGCCGAGGCGTATGAGCGGGCGAAGGCGGACCGCCTGGGCTTCTGGGCCGAGCAGGCCCGTCGGCTGTCATGGGCGACCGCGCCGACCGAGACACTCGACTGGTCGAACCCGCCGTTCGCGAAGTGGTTTGCCGACGGCAAGCTCAATGTGGCGTACAACTGCGTCGACCGGCATGTCGAGAACGGTCTGGGCGACCGGGTGGCGCTCCACTTCGAGGGCGAGCCCGGCGACACCCGCTCCCTCACCTATGCCGAGCTGCAGCGGGAGGTCTCCCAAGCGGCCCACGCGCTGACCGAGTTGGGGGTCCAGACGGGCGACCGGGTCGCCATCTACATGCCGATGATCCCGGAGACCGTGGTCGCGATGCTGGCCTGCGCCCGTATCGGCGCTCCGCATTCGGTGGTCTTCGGCGGCTTCTCGGCCGACGCTCTCGCCACCCGTATCCAGGACGCCGACGCCCGCGTCATCATCACCTCGGACGGCGGCTACCGGCGCGGCAAGGCTTCCGCGCTCAAGCCCGCCGTCGACGAGGCGCTCACCCGGCCCGGCACCGAGAACGTGCGCAGTGTGCTGGTCGTCCGCCGCACCGGACAGGAGGTGGACTGGCACGAGGGCCGCGACGTCTGGTGGCACGAGATCGTGGCGCGCCAGCCGGAGCAGCACACCCCCGAGGCGTTCGACGCCGAGCATCCGCTGTTCATCCTCTACACCTCGGGCACGACCGGGAAGCCCAAGGGCATCCTGCACACCTCCGGCGGCTACCTCACCCAGGTCTCCTACACCCACCACGCGGTCTTCGACCTCAAGCCGGAGACCGACGTCTTCTGGTGCACCGCGGACGTCGGCTGGGTCACCGGCCACTCGTACATCGTCTACGGCCCGCTCTCCAACGGCGCCACCGAGGTGCTCTACGAGGGCACCCCGGACACCCCGCACCAGGGCCGCTGGTGGGAGATCGTCCAGAAGTACGGGGTCACCCTCCTGTACACCGCCCCGACCGCGATCCGCGCCTGCATGAAGTGGGGCGACGACATCCCGGCCAAGTTCGACCTCTCCTCGCTGCGCATCCTGGGCTCCGTCGGCGAGCCCATCAACCCCGAGGCGTGGATCTGGTACCGCAAGCACATCGGCGCGGACACCACGCCCGTCGTCGACACCTGGTGGCAGACCGAGACCGGCGGCATCATGGTCAGCCCGCTGCCGGGCGTCACCGCGACCAAGCCCGGTTCGGCCCAGGTCCCGCTGCCGGGCATCGCCGCCACCGTCGTGGACGACGAGGCCAATGAGGTGTCGAACGGTCATGGCGGCTATCTGGTGCTCACCGAGCCGTGGCCGTCCATGCTCCGCACCATCTGGGGTGATGACCAGCGCTACCTGGACACCTACTGGTCCCGCTTCGACAAGCGCTACTTCGCGGGCGACGGCGCCAAGAAGGACGACGACGGCGACATCTGGCTGCTCGGCCGGGTCGACGATGTGATGCTGGTGTCCGGCCACAACATCTCGACGACCGAGGTCGAATCGGCGCTCGTCTCGCACCCCAAGGTCGCCGAGGCGGCGGTCGTCGGCGCCACCGACCCGCAGACCACCCAGGCCATCTGCGCGTTCGTCATCCTGCGCGGCGGCGCGGCCGAGGATGACGGTCTGGTCGAGGAGTTGCGGGCGCATGTCGCCAAGCAGCTCGGCCCGATCGCCAAGCCCAAGCGGATCCTGCCGGTGGCCGAGCTGCCCAAGACCCGCTCCGGCAAGATCATGCGCCGTCTGCTGCGCGACATCGCCGAGAACCGCGCGCTGGGCGATGTCACCACGCTCACCGACTCCTCCGTCATGGAGCTGATCCAGAGCAAGCTGCCCTTGGCACCCAGCGAGGACTGATCCGACCCGCCCAGGGTCGGCACACCAAAAGCGCCAGAGGCATCACAGGCACCACATCGGCACCACAGGCGCAGCATGAGCACCACATGAGCGAGGGGCGCTTCCGCCAGGCGGGGGCGCCCCTGGCCGTGATTGCCGCAGGTGGCTGTCGCATGAAAATTACGACAAGATGAGGGACAGGAGCGCCGGGAAGTCTGGTCGGCATACGCCACACGTGTATCCGCACCACCGACTCACCCAGGAGGCCCGCCTGTGGCCGCGCCCACCAGCCGCAAGTTCCTCGGACGCCTGTCGCTGCCCGAGCGGACGTTCGTCGTCGACGCGCTGCGCACCGAGACCGTCGGCGGTGTGATCCTCCTCGTGGCCGCCATCGTGGCGCTGATCCTCGCCAACACCCCGCTCAGCAGCCTTTACGGCGACATCAAGGACTTCTCCTTCGGTCCCCGGGCGCTGCATCTGCACCTCTCGGTCGCCTCCTGGGCCACCGACGGCCTGCTCACGATCTTCTTCTTCGTCGCCGGTATCGAGCTCAAGCGTGAACTGGTCGCGGGCGAGCTGCGTGACCCCAAGGCGGCCGCGCTGCCCGTGATCGCCGCCGTCTGCGGCATGGCCGTGCCCGCCCTCGTCTATGTCGCCGTCAGCGCGAGCGGCAACGGCGGCCTCAAGGGCTGGGCGGTGCCGACCGCCACCGATATCGCCTTCGCGCTCGCCGTCCTCGCCGTGCTCGGCACCGCCCTGCCCGCCGCACTGCGCGCCTTCCTGCTCACCCTCGCGGTCGTCGACGACCTCGGCGCCATCCTGATCATCGCGATCTTCTTCACCCAGCACATCAACTTCATCGCACTGGGCCTGTCCGTCGCCGCGCTCGTCCTCGTCTGGCTGCTGCACCGCAAGGGCGTCCGGACGGCCTGGATCCATCTCCCCCTCGCCGTGGTGGCCTGGGCGCTGATGCACGCCAGCGGTGTGCACGCCACCATCGCCGGTGTCGCGATGGGCCTGATGCTGCGCTGCACCGTACGGGAGGGCGAGGAGCGCTCCCCCGCCGAGCGCGTCGAGCACCGGCTGCGCCCTGTGTCGGCGGGCGTGGCGGTGCCGCTGTTCGCCCTGTTCGCAGCCGGGGTGCCGCTCTCCGGCAGCGCCGTGGCGGATGTCTTCACCCGCCCGGAGACTCTCGGCGTGGTCCTCGGCCTCGTCGTGGGCAAGGCCGTCGGCGTCTTCGGCGGCTCCTGGTGCGCCGCCCGCTTCACCAGAGCCGAGCTGAACGAGGATCTGGCCTGGGCCGATGTCTTCGCGGTGGCCGCCCTCGCCGGAATCGGCTTCACCGTCTCCCTCCTCATCGGCGAACTCGCCTTCCCCGGCGATCCCGCGCTCGCCGGGGAAATCAAGACGGCGGTCCTCATCGGCTCGCTGAGCGCCGCCCTGTTCGCCGGCATCCTCCTCAAGCTGCGCAACACCACCTACCAGCGGCTGTGTCAGGAGGAGGAGCGGGACGAGGACATGGACGGCATCCCGGACGTCTATGAGCTGGACAGCCCCGAATACCACCTGCGGATGGCCGCCATTCACGAGGCAAAGGCCGCCGAGCACCGGCGGCTTGCCGAAGTGGCCGCCGCGAACGACTCCGGCGACGATGGTCCGGCATGATCTGAGAGGCTTGACGCCCGCAGAAATGCGCAGAAGACGTAGCAAGCACAGATGACGTACCAAGCGAGACGTACCAAGCGCGGACGGCGCAGCACGAGCGAAGACGCACAAGAGCAGAGGGAGATGGCGATGAGCGCAGCCGACGACGGCGGCAACCGCAGCCTCGGCAAGCTGGTGGCGACGGCGACCACCGAGCTGTCGGCGCTGATGCACGACGAGATCGCGCTGGCCAAGGCCGAGCTCCGGGTGGGGGCCAAGAAGGCCGCGGTCGGCAGCGGCGCGGGGATGGCGGCCGGGGTACTGCTGCTGTTCTCGCTGCCGGTGCTGAGCTTCGCCCTGGCCTACGGCATGCGCGCCTGGACCGGCCTCGGCCTCGCCTGGTGCTTTCTGATCGTGGGCGGTATCTACTGGCTGTTCGCCGGGATCCTGGGGCTGCTGGCGCTGCTCAAGTTCAAGAAGGTCAAGGCCCCGAAGCGGTCGATCGCCTCGTCCAAGGAGAGCGCCGCCGTACTGGGGAGCGTCAAGCCGCATCCGCGTGCCGAGAGCAATGGCGGACGCTCCGTGCGGGATATGACACGCTCGTCGGCATGACCGTCCCTGATAGCTCCGCGTCGGTCGTACGGCTCGCCGGCCCCTGGGCCCACCGGGATGTCGCGGCCAACGGCGCGCGTTTCCACATCGCCGAGCTGGGTGACGGCCCGCTGGTACTGCTGCTGCACGGCTTTCCGCAGTTCTGGTGGGCCTGGCGGCACCAGCTGCCCGCGCTCGCCGACGCCGGCTACCGCGCGGTCGCGATGGACCTGCGCGGGGTGGGCGGCAGCGACCGTACGCCCCGGGGCTACGACCCGGCCAACCTCGCCCTCGACATCACCGGTGTGATCCGCTCGCTGGGCGAGCCGGACGCCGCGCTCGTCGGCCATGACCTGGGCGGATACCTGGCGTGGACGGCCGCGGTGATGCGGCCGAAGCTGGTGCGGCGGCTCGCGGTGGCCTCGATGCCGCATCCCCGCCGCTGGCGCTCGGCGATGCTGGCGGACGTCAAGCAGAGCGCGGCCAGCTCCCATGTGTGGGGCTTCCAGCGGCCCTGGCTGCCCGAGCGCCACCTGGTCGCAGACGACGCGGCGGCCGTGGGGCGGCTGATCCGGGAGTGGTCCGGGCCGCGACTGCCCGAGGACGAGGCCGTGGAGGTCTACCGGCGGGCGATGCGCATCCCCTCGACCGCGCACTGCTCGATCGAGCCGTACCGTTGGATGGTTCGGTCGCTGGCACGGCC
This sequence comes from Streptomyces violaceusniger Tu 4113, assembly GCF_000147815.2. Lineage (NCBI taxonomy): Bacteria > Bacillati > Actinomycetota > Actinomycetes > Kitasatosporales > Streptomycetaceae > Streptomyces > Streptomyces violaceusniger. The sequence goes on from NC_015957.1 coordinate 10,400,259, forward strand.
GGACGGTTTCCAGTTCAACCGGCGGATGAAGCGGCCGGTGCAGGTCCCGACCCTGCATCTGCACGGGTCACTCGACCCGGTGATGCGGACCCGCAGCGCGGCGGGCTCCGGGGAGTATGTCGAGGCCCCCTACCGCTGGCGGCTCTTCGACGGGCTCGGCCACTTCCCGCACGAGGAGGACCCCCGGGCCTTCACCTCCGAGCTGATCAACTGGCTGAAGGACCCCGAACCCGACCGCTGAGCGGCGTCGGCCGTACGCATTCCGACCGCGTCACAACGAGCGGGCGAACATCTGTTTTTCGAACAGCCAATTGCCTGGAGCATAGGCCAATTGCCGCAGCCACCGGCGATTACGGACCTTGGGTCAGGGGCAGACACCGAGGTATGGGCTGGACTCACGACTACCGTGACGCACCAAACAGCCGCGGCCCCCAGGCCGCCGCTCCTGCCAATGCCGCGCTGAGTGTTTCCGAGCGGGGCGGCTCCGGGCCTACCCAAGGCCATGACCCGAACCTCGGGATTCCCCGCATCATCCGCCGCCGGGCCCGGTGGGTCTCGGCGCGGTTGCGCCATCCACGCGGCCGCTAGCAGCACCTCCGGCGCGGCCCGGGGCCCCGGCGACACCGGAAACCCCTGGTAGCACGCTCGGCATCACCGGCATCACCCCGCGTGGGAGGGCCTCTCCGCTCTGGAGGGCCACACTCCGCCGGGCGCATCCGCTCCGGAGGGCATTTCCCTCGGCCACCGCGCTAGAGGGCACACCCCTGGCTGTCCACCGGCTGGTCGGCCGTACGCCCCTTCTCGATGTCCTGGCTCACCTCGTCCGCCGTCAGCGCGTACCCGGTGTTCGCATCGTCGAGGGACTTGGCGAAGACCACGCCGTATACCCGCCCCTGCGGGGTGAGCAGCGGACCGCCGGAGTTGCCCTGCCGCACGGTCGCGTACAGCGAGTACACATCGCGGTGCACGGTGGAGCGGCGGTAGATGTCGGGGCCGTTGGCCTCGATACGGCCGCGGACCCGGGCGGCGCGCACATCGAAGGCGCCGTTCTCCGGGAAGCCGGCGACGATCGCGCCGTCACCGGAGCGCGCGTCGTCCTGGGCGAACTGGAGTGCCGGGGCCTGCAGCGAGGGCACATCGAGGACCGCGATATCGCGCTTCCAGTCGTAGAGCACGACCTTGGCGTCGTACAGCCGGCCCTCGCCGCCTATCTGTACGGTCGGGTCGCTGACGCCGCCGACGACATGGGCGTTGGTCATGACCCGGTTCGGTGCGAAGACGAAGCCGCTGCCCTCGAGGACCTTGCCGCAGCTCGGGGCGGTGCCGACGACCTTGACGATGCTCTCCTGCGCCCGGGTGGCCACCGGGGACTGGGCGAGCGCGGGATCGGGCTGTGGCACCGAGGTGATCGGCTCGTTGGCGAAGGGCGAGAAGACCTGCGGGAAGCCGTTCTGCGCGAGCACGGACGAGAAGTCGGTGAACCACGTGTTCGCCTCGTCCGGAACGACGCGGGAGACCCCGAGCAGCACCTTGGAGTCACGGACCTCCCTGCCCAGGGTGGGGAGCGAGGTCTGGGCCACCAGGGAGCCGATCAGCCAGGCCACCAGCAGCATGGCCAGGACGTTCACCAGCGCGCCGCCGGTCGCGTCCAGGGCGCGCGCCGGTGACCAGGTGATGTACCGCCGCAGCTTGTTCCCCAGGTGAGTGGTGGTGGCCTGGCCGACCGAGGCACACACGATCACCAGGACGATCGCCACCACGGCACCGACCGTGCCGGGGGAATTCTTGTCGGTCGTGCCGTCCCACATGAGCGGCAGCAGATAGACCGCGATCAGCCCACCCCCGATGAACCCCGTCACCGACAGCACACCGACGACGAAGCCCTGGCGGTAACCGACGACCGCGAACCATACGGCGGCGAGCAGCAGCAGGATGTCCAGCACATTCACCGGAACACCGTCTCACGCGCGCCAGTCGAGTGAGACGTGCTTGGCGCGGTCCCACGGTCGCTCCCACCCCGCGAAATGCAGGATGCGATCGATCACTCCGGCCGTGAAGCCCCAGACCAGAGCGGATCCCACCAGGAAGGCGGGCCCCCGGTGGCCGCTGGGGTGGACGGTCGTGGCCCGGTTCGCCGGGTCCGTGAGATCCGCCACGGGAACCGTGAAGACCCGGGCGGTCTCGGCCGGGTCCACGGCCCCGACCGGGCTGGGCCGGCGCCACCAGCCGAGCACCGGGGTGACGACGAAACCGCTCACCGGGATGTAGAGCCGCGGCAGCACGGCGAAGACCTGCACCCCCGAGGGGTCGAGCCCGGTCTCCTCCTCGGCCTCGCGCAGCGCCGCGCGCAGCGGGCCCTCCTCGTCCGGATCCCCGTCCTCCGGGTCGAGGGCGCCGCCGGGGAAGGAGGGCTGGCCGGCGTGCGAGCGCAGCGAGCCGGAGCGCTCCATGAGGAGCAGCTCCGGGCCGTCGGCGCCCTCGCCGAAGAGCACCAGCACGGCGGAGGGGCGGCCGCCGCCCTGCGGGGGCGGCAGGAACCGGCTCAGCTGACGCGGCTCGATCGTCTCGGCCAGCCGCGCCACCGGCAGCAGCCACTCGGGCAGCCCATGGGCGCTGACCTCCACGTCCCCGCCGTACGTGCTCGTCACTCGGCAGCTCCCAGGGGGGCGGCGGGACGGCCGGGGTAGTCGGACGGCGGGCGCAGGCGCTGGCCCGGCTGGCCGCCCATCTCGTACTTCAGCAGCTTCTTCGCCTTGTCCGGGTCGGTCTCGCCCTCCCCGTACGCCGGGCAGAGCGGGGCGATCGGGCAGGCGCCGCACGCGGGCTTGCGGGCGTGGCAGACGCGGCGGCCGTGGAAGATGATGCGGTGCGAGAGCATCGTCCACTCGCTCTTGGGGAAGAGCGCGGCGATCTCCGCCTCGACCTTCTCGGGGTCCTCCTGGGCGGTCCACTTCCAGCGCCGCACCAGCCGCCCGAAGTGGGTGTCCACGGTCAGGCCCGGCACCCCGAAGGCATTGCCGAGCACCACATTGGCCGTCTTACGGCCGACACCGGGCAGCGTGACCAGATCCTCGAGCCGGCCCGGAACCTCGCCGCCGAAGCGATCGCGGAGGGCGGCGGACAGGCCCAGCAGCGATTTGGCCTTGGCGCGGAAGAAGCCGGTCGGGCGGATCAGCTGCTCCAGGGCCTCCGGGTCGGCCGCCGCCATGTCCTCGGGTGCCGGATAGGCGGCGAAGAGCGCGGGGGTGGTCTGGTTGACCCGCAGATCGGTGGTCTGGGCGGACAGGACCGTGGCCACCAGCAACTGGAAGGGGCTCTCGAAGTCCAGCTCGGGATGGGCGTACGGATACACCTCGGCGAGCTCGCGATTGATGCGCCGGGCACGGCGGACGAGGGCGAGCCGGGACTCGGGGCGGGCGCCCTTCGAGCCCTTGACCGATTTATGCGGCTTCGCGGCTTCTGCCGACTCAGCGGACCCTTGTTCGCCCACGGCGGAATTACGAGGTGCGGTCACCCGTCCGGCCCCCTTGCCCTGTGCTCTCACCGGCGTATTGGACACCCGGCCAGCCTAAGCCCACCCACTGACATCCGCCCCGGCCACCGCGAAGAGGTCCCCAATCGGACCCCTGCCGCACAGCTCGGGAGGCCAGTGCGTCAAACTTGTGATTGATCGCACTGTTTTACCGTCCGGCATCATGGGGACGTCGGTCCCCTGTGCATGTCGACAAGGAGAGACTCGTGGACGACGTTCTGCGGCGCGCCCCGCTCTTCGCGGCGCTCGATGACGAGCAGGCCGCTGAGCTGCGCGCCTCCATGGGAGAGGTCACCCTCGCACGGGGTGACGCGCTCTTCCACGAAGGGGACCCCGGCGATCGCCTGTACGTGGTCACCGAGGGCAAGGTGAAGCTCCACCGCACCTCTCCCGATGGCCGCGAGAACATGCTCGCCGTGCTCGGTCCCGGCGAGCTGATCGGCGAACTGTCGCTTTTCGACCCCGGCCCGCGTACCGCCACCGCCACCGCCCTGACCGAGGTCAAGCTGCTCGGCCTCGGCCACGGCGATCTGCAGCCGTGGCTGAACGCCCGGCCCGAGGTCGCCTCCGCGCTGCTGCGCGCGGTCGCCCGGCGCCTGCGCAAGACCAACGACCAGATGTCCGACCTCGTCTTCTCCGACGTCCCCGGTCGGGTCGCCAGGGCCCTGCTGGACCTGTCGCGCCGCTTCGGCGTGCAGTCGGAGGAGGGCATCCACGTCGTCCACGACCTGACCCAGGAGGAACTGGCCCAGCTGGTCGGCGCCTCCCGCGAGACCGTCAACAAGGCGCTCGCCGACTTCGCGGGCCGCGGCTGGCTGCGGCTGGAGGCGCGCGCGGTGATCCTGCTGGACGTCGAGCGGCTGGCCAAGCGCTCCCGCTGACGCCGGACGGAACCGCCGGACGGAGCGGATACGCGAAAACGGAACGTAAGGGCCCCGCCGGGATTCCGGCGGGGCCCTTACGGCGCGATTCCGGCGGGGCCCTTACGGCGCTCCTGAGCGGGCGGACCACAGGCTGTGGAGCCACAGGCCGCAGCCCCGCAAGAGCTCCAGCCGCACAAGCTCCAGGAGGACCGGCCTCAGATCAGCCCGTGCTCGCGCAGATAGTCCAGCTGGGCCCGTACCGACAGCTCCGCCGCCGGCCACAGGGACCGGTCCACGTCCGCGTACACATGCGCCACGACCTCCGAGGGCGTCCGGTGCCCGTCCTCGACGGCCGTCTCCACCTGCGCGAGCCGGTTGGCGCGATGCGCGAGGTAGTACTCCACGACGCCCCGGGCGTCGTTCAGCACCGGCCCGTGGCCCGGCAGGACGGTGTCCACCCCGTCGTCCACCGCCAGCGAGCGCAGCCGCCGCAGCGAGTCCAGATAGTCGCCGAGCCGCCCGTCCGGATGCGCGACGACGGTCGTGCCCCGCCCGAGCACCGTGTCGCCCGTAAGGACCGCGCCATCGGCCGGAAGGTGGAAGGACAGCGAGTCGGCGGTGTGGCCGGGTGTGGGCACCACCCGTAGCTCCAGACCGCCGGTGGTTATGACGTCCCCCAGCCCCAGCCCCTCGTCCCCCAGCCGCAGGGCCGGATCCAGGGCCCTTACGGACGTCCGGGTCAGCTCGGCGAAGCGCGCCGCGCCCTCCGCGTGGTCCGGGTGGCCATGGGTGAGCAGGGTCAGCGCGACCCGTCTGCCCGCCCGCTCGGCGGTCGCGATGACGTCCTTGAGGTGTGCGTCGTCGAGCGGGCCGGGGTCGATGACGACGGCGAGGTCGGAGTCGGGCTCGGCGACGATCCAGGTGTTGGTGCCGTCCAGCGTCATGGGCGAGGCGTTCGGCGCCAGGACGCAGAAGGCCCGGTCGGTGGCCGGGCCGCCGATGGTGCCCCCACGCGGCTGGCCGGGAAGAGCGGATGCGTACGTCATGCGGAGGGTCCCCCCGTGGCTCCCGGGATGTGCTTGGTGAACTCATCATGACCCGGCCAGCTCAACACCAGTTCCCCGTTTTCGACCCGCGCCTGGGCCAGGACCGGCGTCAGATCCCGGTCCGCCGCCGCGGCCAGTGCGTCGGCGACCGAGCCGTGGGCCGCGAGCTGGCGCAGCGTCGCGATCGTGGGCGGCATCATCAGCAGCTCGCCCCGGTCGTAGCCGTCGGCCGCGTCGGCCGGGCGGATCCAGACGGTCCGGTCCGCCTCCGTGGAGGCGTTACGGGTGCGCTGCCCCCGCGGCAGCGCAGCCACGAAGAACCAGGTGTCGTAGCGGCGCGGTTCGAACTCCGGGGTGATCCAGCGCGCCCAGCAGCCCAGCAGATCCGAGCGGAGCACAAGCCCCCGGCGGTCCAGGAACTCCGCGAACGACAGATCCCGGGCGACCAGCGCCGCGCGGTCCGCCTCCCAGTCGTCCCCCGTCGTGTCCGCGACCACGGTGTGTGGCGTCGGGCCCGCGAGCAGGACCCCCGCCTCCTCGAAGGTCTCGCGGACCGCCGCGCACACGATGGCCTGAGCCTGCGTCGCCTCGCTCGGGTCCAGGCCCAGTCGCCGCGCCCACTGCGCCCGCGAGGGACCGGCCCAGGTGACCATCCGCTCGTCGCGCGGGTCCACGGAACCGCCCGGATAGGCGTACGCGCCTCCGGCGAAGGCCATGGAGGCGCGTCTGCGCAGCATGTAGACGGCGAGCCCGTCGGCCCCTCCCGCCGCGTCCCGCAGGCCCTCTGGGGGCGTTTCAGAACCTTCGGGGGCCTCCGCGGGCTCCGGCACCGTGTCGAGCCTCTCCGGTGCGTCGAGCTCGTCCGGCGAGTGCTCCCCGTCCCCGTCCCGGGCGTCCTGTGCGTCCTGTGGTGTGTCCTGCCCGTCCGTTCCGTCCGGTCCGTCCCGCAGCAGCAGCACGGTGGCGGCCCGGCGCGGTGTCACCGGTGTGAGCTCGCCCGCCGACAAGAGGCGGATCCGCTCTGGCCACTCGGGTGGATACCACTGGCCATTCGTAGTGGACATGGCCGGATGCTATGCGCTTACGGGCTGATGTTCGAGTGGCACCGGCGGCGCCACGCCGGGGCCGGCCCGCGTACCGGCGGTCACACCGGTACGCGCCCACCGGCCCACCGGCGCGGCCCGCCCACGGGTCCGGCTCCCCAGCCCGCGACTTCTACGCTCGCTAGTCGGCGACCTCGACCTGGATCTCGACCTCGACCGGCGCGTCCAGCGGCAGCACCGCCACGCCCACCGCGCTGCGCGCGTGCACGCCCGCGTCGCCCAGGGCCTCGCCCAGCAGCTCGCTCGCACCGTTGACGACACCCGGCTGGCCGGTGAAGTCCGATGCCGAGGCGACGAAACCGACGACCTTCACGACACGCACGACGCGGTCGAGGTCACCGACGACCGACTTCACGGCGGCCAGCGCGTTCAGCGCACAGGTGCGCGCCAGCTCCTTGGCCTCCTCCGGGGTCACCTCCGCGCCGACCTTGCCGGTCACGCCCAGCTTCCCCTCGACCAGCGGCAGCTGGCCCGAGGTGTAGACGTAAGGACCCGTGCGCAGCGCGGGCACATAGGAGGCCAGGGGCGCCGCGACCTCGGGCAGCTTCAGTCCGAGTCCGGCGAGCCTGCCCTCGACCGTGCCCGCCATCAGCCCTTCTCCCGCTTCAGGTAGGCCACCAGCTGCTCAGAGTTCGGCCCGGGGACGACCTGGACCAGCTCCCAGCCGTCCTCGCCCCAGGTGTCCAGAATCTGCTTCGTGGCGTGTACGAGCAGCGGTACGGTCGCATATTCCCACTTGGTCATGGGGCCGACTGTAATGCCTCTCCGCCGGGCCCTGGTGCGTAGGGCGAGGGGCGACTGGTTAGGCTCCCCAGTGTGAGCAGGCTCCATGTCGTCAGCGGTAAGGGCGGAACCGGCAAGACCACGGTCGCCGCCGCACTCGCGCTGGCCCTCGCGGCCGAGGGCAGGCGCACCCTGCTGGTCGAGGTCGAAGGCCGTCAGGGCATCGCACAACTCTTCGAAACGGAGCCGCTGCCCTACGAGGAGCGGAAGATCGCCACCGCGCCGGGCGGCGGGGAGGTGCACGCTCTGGCGATCGACCCGGAGTTCGCACTTCTGGACTACCTCCATATGTTCTACAAACTGGGCTCGGCCGGACGTGCCCTCAAGAAGCTCGGTGCGATCGACTTCGCGACCACCATCGCGCCGGGGCTGCGGGACGTCCTGTTGACCGGCAAGGCGTGCGAGGCGGTGCGCCGTAAGGGCAAGGACGGCCGCTTCGTCTACGACTCCGTGGTCATGGACGCGCCGCCCACCGGCCGGATCACCCGCTTCCTGAACGTCAACGACGAGGTGGCGGGGCTGGCCCGGACCGGCCCGATACACAACCAGGCACAAGCCGTGATGCGCGTCCTGAAGTCGCCCCAGACGGCGGTCCACATGGTGACCCTGCTGGAGGAGATGCCGGTCCAAGAGACCGCGGACGGCATCTCCGAGCTGCGCGCGGACGGCCTCCCGACGGGCGGGGTCATCATCAACATGGTGCGGCCCGCGGTCCTCGACCACGAGACCGTCGAGGCCGTCGCCAACGGACGGCGCGCGGCCGTCGCCAAGGCGCTATCCCAGGCGGGCCTGGGCGGTGCGCGCCGCGGCGGCATGGCCGAGCGGCTGGTCGACCCGCTGCTGGAGCAGGCGCGGGAGCACGCCGAGCGGGTGGCGCTGGAGCGGGCGCAGCGCGCCGAGCTGACCGGCCTGGGGCTGCCGCTGCACGAGTTGGAGCTGCTCACGGACGGCATCGACCTGGCGGGGCTCTACCGGCTCGCGGTGGATCTGCGCAAGCAGTGGCCGGCATGAGCGGCGCCCGCCGTAAGGGCGCCACGGACAACGAGTCGTACGCAGGAGGCGGCATGGGCATGGACGTGGCACCCCGGCTGGACATCGACGTCCTGCTGGACGATCCACAGACCCGCATCGTGGTGTGCTGCGGCTCCGGCGGCGTCGGCAAGACCACCACCGCCGCCGCCCTGGGCGTACGGGCCGCCGAGCGCGGCCGTAAGGTCGTCGTCCTCACCATCGACCCGGCCCGCCGGCTCGCCCAGTCCATGGGCATCGACGCGCTCGACAACATCCCGCGCCGGGTGGAGGGCATCGGCGACGGAAACGGCGGCGAACTGCACGCCATGATGCTGGACATGAAGCGGACGTTCGACGAGTTCGTCGAGGCGCACGCCGACCCCGAGCGCGCCCGGGCCATCCTCGCGAACCCCTTCTACCAGTCGCTCTCGGCCGGTTTCGCGGGCACGCAGGAGTACATGGCCATGGAGAAGCTCGGCCAGCTCCGGGCCCGCGACGAGTGGAACCTGATCATCGTCGACACCCCGCCCAGCCGGTCGGCGCTGGACTTCCTGGACGCGCCGAAACGTCTCGGCTCCTTCCTGGACGGGAAGTTCATCAAGGTGCTGATGGCGCCGGCGAAGGTGGGCGGCAAGGCCGGGATGAAGTTCCTGAACGTGGGCGTGTCGATGATGACGGGCACGGTCAGCAAGGTGCTCGGCGGGCAGCTCATGCGCGACGTTCAGACGTTTGCTGCCGCGATGGACACCATGTTCGGCGGATTCCGTACTCGCGCGGAGGCCACCTACCGGCTACTGCAGGCTCCCGGTACGGCCTTCCTCGTAGTGGCCGCGCCCGAGCGGGACGCCCTGCGGGAGGCCGCGTACTTCGTCGAACGCCTGGCCGCGGACCGGATGCCGCTGGCCGGGCTGGTGCTGAACCGGGTGCACGGCAGCGGGGCCGAACAGCTTTCGGCGGAACGGGCGTTGGCCGCCGCGGAGATCCTTTCTCTGACGGGCGACCCTGCGGATCCGGCGGATCCGGACGATGCGCCCGCGAACGCGGCGGAGGGAAGCGATCCGGCCAAGAACGATGCCGGGGCAGAAAATCTTGCCGACGGCGGATTTGTCGATCCCCCCTCAGGGAATGCTCAAGCGCGGAACCCCTCGACAGCGGACCCCGACGTCTCCCCCACGTCGGCGGACACGTCGGCGGAGCGGCTCGCCGCGGGACTGCTTCGGCTGCACGCGGAACGTATGCAGGTGCTCGGACGCGAGCAGCGCACACACGACCGCTTCACGGCTCTCCACCCCGAGGTTCCGGTGGCCCAAGTGGCCGCACTCCCTGGCGACGTACACGACTTGACAGGGCTGCGAGCGATCGGCGATCGCCTCGCGGTCCCAGTGGAACGGACCAAACGCGCGGGCTGAGTCGGTGCCCGCACGGCGGTCGGCCGCGCGCGCACGAAGGAGACGCACGACAGGCAGCACGCACAACGGACAGCGGTGATGGACCGTGACGGATGGCGGCGTCGGACCGCGGTGTCGGCATGGGTGATCATCACCGAGGCAGGCAGACGCGCCGAGGCAAGCAGACGCGCATAGCGGGCCTTGGCGGACACGGCTGCCCAGCAAGCGGCGCATAACACACGGGCGGCACACGGCACACGGCACACGGCACACGGCACACGGCAGGCCAACGTCACCGGCGGCGCAGAGAGTCACCAGTGGCGCAGGCGGCGGCAGATCAATCGCAGCCCCATCACAGACCAGTCACAGACCAACCCCCGGCCCGCACCGACCCGTTAGCCGACGTCACCCGTGTCGCTCGCGCCCCCACGGCCGACCGCGGCCCTGGCCGCGGTCGTGCTCGGAGGCGTGCGCGTACCCGTACCCGCCCCTGACGAGGCGCGCGGTACTCGCACCCCCACTCGTGCCGATGACGAGAGGTGGGTGAGGTGATGGTGAGGCGAGACGCTCACACCGGCAGGCCGTCAGCCCACCGCCGGCGCACCGCCGTCCGGCCTATCCGACCGCGGCGAAGCGCTCATAGTCCTCGTCGTCGAAGGGCAGAATCCCCGCGCTGCGCTCGTACTCGACGCGCGCGGTCTCCAGGAGCCTGCGCCAGGAGGTCACCGTCGGCCGGCGGCGCAGCAGTGCTCGCCGCTCGCGCTCGGTCATCCCTCCCCACACGCCGAACTCCACGCGGTTGTCCAAGGCATCCGCAAGGCACTCGGTGCGCACCGGGCATCCGGTGCAGACCGCTTTGGCCCTGTTCTGTGCCGCGCCCTGGACGAACAGTTCATCTGGATCAGTAGTGCGGCAGGCGGCCTGCGCACTCCAGTCGGTTACCCAGCCCATGCTGGCGCCGTCCTCTCCCGAATCGGAGCTCCCCCACGGCGACAAACGGCATATTCACCGTCGCCAGTTGAGGACGTTACGGAAGCGAGACAAGGCGCAACACCCCCTGCAGGCCCAATCTTGGATGGTCCGAACGGACTATGGGTACGCGGCAGATCACCCAACGGAGTGAGCTGACGACATTTGCGATTACTAGTGCAAATACGGGCAGTTCACCCGCCGAACAACGGGCAACTCGGGACAGGGGCCGCAATCCGGGCAGGTTTCATCACTCACTTGAGTGAGGGTGGGGGTGTGGCTCAGCCACTCACCTGTGACTGGCGTGAAACAGCGTATGCGAACACCCGGTCCCCTGTCCGGCGATTCGAGACGTAGGCTGCCTCCTATGGGAAACACGCGCTCGAGCGGCGGACTGTCCTTCGCTCAACAGGCCGCCAAGTTCCTCGGCGTCAGCGCGCTGGCCGGTGCCGTGATGGCCGGCCTCGCGCTTCCCGCCGTCGGGGCACTCGGCCTCGCGGCCAAGGGAACGGTCGAGGAGTTCGACGGAATTCCGGCCAATCTCAAGACACCGCCGCTCAGCCAGCGGACGACGATCCTGGACGCCGAGGGCGGGGAGATCGCGAAGGTCTACTCCCGCGACCGGACGATCGTGAAGCTGAACGACATCTCCCCGTATATGCGGCAGGCGATCGTCGCGATCGAGGACGCCCGCTTCTACGAGCACGGGGCGGTCGACCTCAAGGGCGTGCTGCGCGCGGTCAACACCAACGCGCAGGGCGGCGGGGTCTCCCAGGGCGCCTCCACGCTGACCCAGCAGTATGTGAAGAACGTGTTCGTCGAGGAGGCGGGCGACGACAAGGAGAAGGTTGCCCAGGCCACCCGGCAGTCCATCGGCCGCAAGATCAAGGAACTGAAGTACGCGATCAAGGTCGAGAAGGAACTGGGCAAGAAGCGGATCCTCGAGAACTACCTGAACATCACCTTCTTCGGGCAGCAGGCGTACGGCATCGAGGCCGCGGCCCAGCGCTACTTCAGCAAGCCCGCCAAGGACCTGAAGCTGGAGCAGGCGGCGCTGCTGGCCGGCCTCGTCCAGTCGCCCAGCCGCTACGACCCGGTCAGCGCCCCGCAGTCCGCCAAGGAGCGCCGCAACACCGTTCTGCAGCGCATGGCCCAGGTGAAGGACATCACTCTGGCGCAGGCCGCCGCGGCCCAGAAGAAGCCGCTCGGCCTGAAGGTCAGCATGCCCAGGAGCGGCTGCATCACGGCCGTCCAGGGCGCCGGGTTCTTCTGTGACTACGTCCGCGAGACCCTGCTCAACGACCCGGCCTTCGGCAAGACGGCGGAGGCGCGCGCCAAGCGCTGGACCCAGGGCGGCCTGACGATCCGTACGACGCTCGACCCGAAGGCCCAGAAGTCGGTCCAGAGGTCGATCAAGGCGCATGTCTACCAGTCCGACCCGGTGGCCACCGCCGTGACGCTCGTCGAGCCGGGCACCGGCAAGGTGCTGGGGATGGGCCAGTCCAGGCCGTACGGCTTCGGTGAGAACGAGACCCAGATCAACCTGTCCGCGGACAGGTCCATGGGCGGCTCGAACTACGGCTTCCAGGTCGGCTCCACGTTCAAGCCGATCACCGCGGCGGCCGCGATCGAGCAGGGCAAGAAGCCGTACCAGCGCTACTCCTCGCCGTACAAGATGGCGTATCCGAGCCCGGTCACCACCTGCAAGGGCACCTGGACCAACGACGAGGGCGCGACCGTCGAGAACGAGAACGAGAAGGAAGTCGGCCCGTACGGGATGAGGGACGCGACCGCCAAGTCGGTCAACACCTACTTCGTCCAGCTGATCAGCGACATCGGGGTCTGCCCGGTGACGCAGATGGCCGACAAGATGGGAGTGAAGCGCGCCGACGGCAAGGAGCACAACCAGGTGCCCTCCCTCACCCTCGGCTCCGAGGGCTTCTCGCCGCTGACGATGGCCAACGCCTACGCGACCTTCGCCAACCGCGGGGTCTACTGCTCTCCGGTCTTCATCGAGTCGATCACCGGCCCGGACCACAAGGAGCTCAAGGTCCCGCAGTCGAAGTGCTCCCGCGCGATGTCGGCGAAGACCGCGGACACCATCAACACGCTGCTGCGCGGGGTCGTCGAGGACGGCACCGGCAAGCAGGCCGGCCTGTCGAACCGTGCGAGCGCCGGTAAGACGGGCACGACGGACGAGCGCAGGGCCGCCTGGTTCGTCGGCTACACCCCGAACATGGCCGGTGCGGTGTGGGTCGGCGGCCCGGGCACCAAGGGCGTCAAGATGGAGAACATCACCATCGGCGGCGTCCCCCACGACAAGGTCTACGGCGCGGACACCCCCGGCCCGATCTGGAAGGACGCGATGAGCGGCGCGCTGGACGGCAAGCCGGCGCCGAACTTCGTGAAGGTCCCGATCAACGACCCGAACCAGCGCAAGCCCCACGACGGCAAGAAGCCGGGCGGCCGCGACCACAAGCCGGGCCGTGGCAACGACGGCGGCGGCAACGGCGGCCAGGACAACCCGTGGCCGGACATCTCCCTGCCCCCGGACCTGATCGGCGGCGGCAATGGGAATGGCGGCAACGGCGGTAACGGCAATGGAGGCGGCGGCTGGCACTGGCCGCGGTAGCGAAGCCTCGCGATGAAGCGCCGAAGGGGGCCGGACAGAGTTGTCCGGCCCCCTTCGTGTGCGGGCGGGATGGTGACGCTGCGATCCTTACGGTTGCCATGGCAACAGGCTGACGACACAGAGCGCGCAAGCACAACGCAACGCAACGCAACGCACACAGCGCGTGGGCCACGGCGGAACGCACAGCACACGCCACCTGACGCAACGCGAGGGGCGCCCGGCGCCCGCCCGCGAGCTACCAGCCCGCTGGCTAGCCGCCCGCGAGCTGCCGCTTCACCGCGGCGGCGACCCGGCCGCCCTCCGCCCGCCCGGCGATCTTCGGGTTCACGATCTTCATCACGGCGCCCATGGCCCGCTGCCCCTCCGCACCGCCCGCCGCGGCCTCCCGCACCGCCTCGGCCACCAGGGCGTTCAGCTCGTCGTCCGTAAGAGGCTTCGGCAGATACTCGGCGAGCACCTCGCCCTCCGCCCGCTCCCGCTCGGCCTGCTCCGCGCGTCCACCCTTCTCGAACGCCTCGGCCGCCTCACGGCGCTTCTTGGACTCCCGCGCGACGATCTTCTCCACCTCTGCGTCGGACAGCTCACGGGCCCTCTCACCCGCGACCTCTTCCTTCGTGATCGCGCTGATGGTGAGCCGGAGAGTCGAGGAACGCAGCTCGTCGCGCGCCCTGATCGCCGCGGTGAGATCGTCCTTCAGCCTGGACTTGAGCGTGGTGGTCATGGCGTCGAGTCTGCCAGCACTGGCCGGGAATCACCCGAAGATTTCTCCCCCGGCTGCGTTCTGCGACCATGGACAACATGCGCGCGCGATACGGAGTACCCCTGGGAATCACGGCGGTCGGCGCGGCCGGCCTCGCCTACGCCGCCGGCTTCGAAGTCCGGTCCTTCAGGCTCCGACGGATCACCGTTCCGGTGCTCCCGCAGGGGATGCGACCCCTGCGCGTCCTGCAGATCTCCGACATCCACCTGGTGAGCGGACAGCGCAAGAAGCAGCGCTGGCTCCAGTCCCTCGCCGGGCTGCGTCCCGACTTCGTGGTGAACACGGGCGACAACCTCTCGGACCCGGAGGGCGTGCCGGAGGTCCTGGACGCGCTGGGCCCGCTGATGGAGTTCCCCGGCGCCTATGTCTTCGGCTCGAACGACTACTACGGACCGAAGATGCGCAACCCCGCCCGCTATCTGCTCGAGAAGGCGAGCGGACAGCACGGGCTGAACGGCAACGCCCCGGTCGTCGGCGCCATCCACAACCCGTGGACGGAGCTGCGTGACGCCTTCGACGCGGCCGGCTGGGTCGGGCTGTCGAACACGCGCGGCCGACTGAAACTGGAGGACATCGAGATCGCCCTCACCGGCCTCGACGACCCCCACATCAAGCGCGACCGCTACGCCGAGGTGGCCGGCGGCCCCGAGACGGGCGCCGACCTCTCCCTCGCCGTGGTCCACGCCCCGTATCTGCGCGTCCTCGACGCCTTCACGGCCGACCGCTACCCCCTGATCCTCGCCGGCCACACCCACGGCGGCCAGCTCTGCATCCCCTTCTACGGCGCCCTGGTCACCAACTGCGACCTCGACACCCGCCGGGTCAAGGGCCTCTCCCAGCACCAGGCCGGCGGCCACACCTCGTACCTCCACGTCTCCGCGGGCTGCGGCACCAACCGCTACACCCCGGTCCGCTTCGCCTGCCCCCCGGAAGCCACCCTCCTCACCCTGACCCCCCAGACCCCCTGACCCCACCCCCACCCACCGGAACCGCCCGGAACGCCCCGACCTGCGAGACCTCGGAAACCGGATTTCGTCTCTGGCCACAGGTCCGCTAAAGTAGAGCTCGTTGCTTCGGGGTGTAGCGCAGCTTGGCAGCGCGCTTCGTTCGGGACGAAGAGGTCGTGGGTTCAAATCCCGCCACCCCGACTGAAGGAACACAGGTCAGGGGCCCTCTCCCACACGGGAGAGGGCCCCTGATTCGTTGGGCAGAACCTTCCTGGGAGAAATCTGGGAGAAGATCTTGGAATCCCGCTCCCAGAAGGCACCTATCGACGCACCCTCAGACGCTCTTGCAAGAGTTCGTTGAGCACGGCTACGGGTGACGTGGGGCACATCGCCAGTCGGGCATCCAGGGCCGCTTCCCACTCGGCGGTCAGGTGCGCCAGGAGATCCGCGCGCATCTCGCGGGTGATGTGCGAGTAACGCGCCTGCACCGAGCCGTCGATGTGCCCCATGCGCTCGTCCATGAGTTTCGGTGGGGTACGGAAGCCTTCCATGCGCGTCTTGTGGGTATGGCGCAGCCCGTGAGGCGTGAGCCCCCGCGCGATCGGCATCCAACAGGCATCCGCCCGTGTTTGGGCTCCTCTCCCTCGCGCCGGTACCCCGGGCCAGGGGTCTGCGAGTACGGGCACGGGACGCGCCTCCTGTGGAGCCTTCTTCGGGTACCAGCCGGAAGCCGCGGGCGTGAAGAGCCAGGTAGCGAACCCGTTCCGGCGCCAGTGCGCGGCCTGGTCCACAGCGCCCCCGCCGCGGGTGAACCCGAGCGCATCGATCGCCTCCTGCACCCGAGCCCTGGTTGCCTCGGCGACGGCGTCCGGCCGGTTGAGGACGTTGGACACAGTGCCCGTAGAGACACCCGCACGCCTCGCTACGTCCACCACCTTCGCTCCCGTCTCCCCCGTCCGGGAAACCCCATGCCCGCGGAACATGTACGTCTTCCCGTGGCAGGGGCAGGGCGTTGGCCGCGTATGTGCGATGTGTCTGGTCCAGAGACGGACCAGCCACAGTGCCGCGTCGATGGTGCGGTGGCTGTCATCCTTGGGAGGGCAGCGCTCGAACTCTCCCGAGTCGAGTTCGTAGAGCTGCCATTCCACGCGCACGGCGGTAGGGCGGATGAAGTCGGTCTCCAGCCCCACGACTTCGCCCCAGCGCATGCCCGTATAGCCCTTGGTGACCACACCCACGAACTCGTCATCACGCCCGGAGAGGAGCGAGGCGCGTTCGGCGGTCAGAAGGATGCCGATCGGGTCCGTGACAACCTTTTCCGGCCCCCGGTCACGGGAGCGACCGGCGCGCTTACCCCTTCCGCGGCGCTTGGTCGCAGGGTTGGACGTGATGAGCGCTTCATCCACCGCGTCTTCAAGGACCAGGTGGAGGGTGCCACGCCACGTCTTGACGCTCGACGCGGCGTACAGCGCCCGTTCCTTCCTGTCCCAAGCGTCAACGTCCACACGCTGGATCGACGCGAGCGGACGATCCTCGAACTCAGGCAGGAGGTGTTCTTCGAGATGGCGCCGGTAGTTCTGCATCGTGGATGCGGCCAGGTCCTGCGCCGCATACCACCGTGTGGCGTACTCGCCGAACGTGATCCGCCCGGCCGTCGGGTCCTTCCAGTCCCCTGCCCGAACCTTCGCCTCTTCGGCATCGGCGGCTTGCTTGGCTTCACGCTTCGTCCGGAAGCGGATGGTGCTCCCGTCCCCATCGGCAACGGTGCCGTATTTTCCCGGTGAGATCTTGTAGCGGCCACGCCAGTACGTGCCGCGGTCCTCCACGAACCCCATGCTCCCTCTCATCGCAATGCGATGGGTGGGTGCCGTTCGGCACCCACCCATCGCGGTCACTACTTCTGTCAGGCGGCGTTCCGGGCGCGCCTTGGACGCCTTGCACGGAGCTGCACTACCGGCTCTTGCGAGGTGACGCGGGTTCGCCGTCGTGTCGGAGCGGCATTGCCCGTCGATGCATTCGCCTTGTCCGGCCGCTCCTCAAGGATTTGGAAGATCTCCGCAACGTGGTCCCGCGTGAAGCGGTAGCCGCTCCCACTCCGTATGAAGGGGATACGGCGCCGTCGTGCTTGTTCCTTCACCCACCACTCCGAACAGTCGAGCGCGCTCGCGACTTCAGCAGGCGAGTACGTCGGGGGAAGGGCGTGGCTGCTCTGACCCGAGTTCATGGCTCCTCTTCCTGGAAGTTGAGCAGGGCAAGAGGGGACCGACCTCTCCCTGGCTTCGGGGGTTTCTCGGAACCGCGTGTGTCCGAGGTGCGGATTTCTGCGTCACCGCGTCATCTGCGTCATTTGGACTTTTGACCTGCGACTTTGTGTGACGCAGTGACCAGGGTGTGCGTCATGGGCTGCGTCATCGTGTGACGCAGATGACGCAGGATGACGCAGGCATCGCCGTCTGCGTCACGCCTCTATCCGCAGATCGGGAGCCGTTTTTCCGTCTGCGTGACGCAGGTGACGCAGCGTCTTCCCTCTTAGGACAAAAGAGGAGGTGTCTGTTGTGGTGCGGTGCGCCTCACAGCGTGAAGAAGGAGCCGCTGCGCGGCGCGACCATTGGGCGGCGTTCCGCCGAACAGCAAGAGGAGCACCCCGCCGCGCGTGGTGCTCCTCTTGCTTGGTCACGGGTCAGAACACCGGCTTCTGCTCGTATGGAGGCGGGGCCGGTTGGCGGGTCATTTCGAGGTAGCGGCCCTCGCGGGTGCGGCCCGAGTCGATGAGGACGCCACGGGCGGCCAGCGTCGGCTGGAGTCGCTTGAGCCGGTCGGAGAGGACCTTTCCCGTGGTCGGCCACCCCTTGGGCAGGGGACGCAGCTCATCGCCGCTGTAGAGACGACTGAGGCAGTGCAGCCACTCGGTGGAGGTCATCCGCTGCGCCGTGCCCGGCTCCATGGTGTCCGCATGCCTGAGGACGGTCTGCGCGAGGAGATCGCCCTCAATCACGTCGTCGTTCAGGTCGTCCAGGCTGGCCCGGTACGCGGTGAGCGCCCCGAGACCGGTCGCCGCATCGAGCTGCGCACACAGGTGCGCAAAGTCCGCCATCCGCAGGTCGGTGGGGGTCTCCACCTCAACTGCGCGAACCTTGACCGTGAGGTCCAGGAGAGACCCGAGAACGACGGGCAGAACCTCCGCGTACTCCACCCATAGATCGGCCTCGGTGCGCCGGATGCGGGGCCGCTCCAGACGCAGAGGCAGGAGCCGTTCCGCGAGGTCGGGCCGGATGACGCCCACGTCGATGCCGGTCAGCAGGAGGGGGCGGCGGTAGCGGGCGCGGAAGACGTCCCCGTCGGTGAACAGGGCGCGCTTGACGTTCTCGGCTCCGGTGACGATGCAGCACATGGCGTCGGACAGATCCGGGGTCATGTGGGAGAGGTTGTCCAGGGCCGTGACCCATCCGGCCGCCACCGCCGCGATCAGGTTCTCCTCATCCTTCGGAGCCCGGCGCAGGTCACCACTCAGGCCCTCGATGATCCGCACGAGCATGCGGCCCCCGGTGGACTTGCCAGCCCCCTGCGGGCCGGTGAGGAACGGGGCAGGGACGGGCACGGACGGCCCGAGGCAGCCGATCAGCCAGGCGATGGCCAGGCACTCGGTCTCCGCATTGGCGAAGTTGCACAGCCGCAACAGGAGGTCGATGCCCTTGCCGTCGGTGTCCTTGGTCGGCAGGGGCAGTTCCCCGGTGAGCTGGGTACGCCGCCAGCACACCTCGCGCGGGTCGGGGATGGCGATGTCCCAGCCGGTGGGGTGGATACGGACCGACTGTCCGTCGTTGCGGCCCAGGTCCAGCCAGGTCGCTCCGTCGAATCCGGGGGCGACGCGGATGTGGACAGGCTGTACGTCCTCGGTCAGTGCGAGTGCTTCGATCAAGTCCAATGCCTCCTTGAGTGCGGTCCCGTTGAACACGCCGCGCCCGTCCCTGAACAGGCCGACCATGAGTTCCTGGCGGTGGCTTCCCGTGGTGCCCTGGGATCGGATCGGGCGGGCCACGGGGTGGCCGTTCTTCTGCGCGTACACGGTCCCGTCGGCGGTGCGGAAGTACCGGAAGTGCGCCTGCGCGTAGTCGGTGATGACCTCGCGGGCAGGGTTCTTCTCGTCGTCGGACATGGTCACAGTCCCAACGTGGTACGGGCGTTGGTCCACGCGTCGGTGCAGTGCCGGGGGGATTCGCCCTTGGCCTGCGCGGCGGTGAACAGTCGCGTGATGTGGGCCTCGGTGAGGCAGCCGCACCGGCCGTGGGTGGAGAGCACGGCCAGGAAGGTTCGGTAGACGGTGGTGTGGACCGCGCTGCGGGCTTCGGTGATGCGTTGCTCGGCCATGGCGATGCCACGGTCCAGGTAGGCGGGCGTGCGGTGAGGGCACACCCCTTCCCCGGCGGCCCATGCGGGCATGGCGATGGACTGCGGGGCCGACCGGCCGGTGGAGGGCTTCTTCACGGCCAGCGCGCGCACGATGTCCGGCAGGGCCGTGATGGTGCCGGTGCCGGGCCCGAGCCACCGGGCGTAGGCCATCGTGGACTTGATGTCGACACCGTCACGGACGGCGTTCACGGAGCGCATGGCGCCTTGGTAGATCCAGTGTTCGCCGCGGGTCGTCGGCACGATCCGGGTGGCGGGCAGGGTCTGGCGGGCCCATGCGAGGGCTGCGGTGTCGTCGAGGTCCACCACGGTCAGCCCCGCGCCGCCGGGGTGGTAGGCGACCGTCACGGCCTCCCGCCACGCCGATGCCCACGCGGGCGAGGCGATGACGGACGGGTCGGTGGTGGTGGCGGCCCACGCGTGGCAGGGGCCGGGGCACTGGCAGGGGCCCGCTTCCTTCATGTTCGGCCGCCCGCCACAGACGGCCCTGCCCGTCCGGGCGTCCTTCGCGCAGGTGCGGCAGTTCCCGAACGGGACCTTGCCCCTTCGGAGGGGCAGCACCGGCAGACCGGCCGCGGCTAGCTCCAGCGCGGTCCGCAGCGGCGGGAGCGTGGCCAGATGAGTGCTGGTCATGTGTGGGAGCTCCCTTCCGGGGCGGGGTGATGCGAGGTGGGCAGTCCGGCCAGGACACGGTCTCGCCAGCGCAGGGCGTAGGGCAGGCAGTTCGCGCAGTTCTTGTGCGTGGTGTGGCCGGGCATGGGCGGGCGCTTGCGGGCATGGAAGCTCCATGCCTCGGAGTCCGCAGAGGCCAGTAAGTGGCCGACTTTGGCCAGGCCGAGAGTTTTGAAGCCGAAGCCGTGGAGCCGGTAGCCACGGGCGGCCATGGCCGTGACGATCGCGGCACCCTGGGCCGTGGACTGGAGACGGCACACGGAGCCGAGACCCACGGTGGGCTCAGCGCGCAGGTCCACGCCGTAGGACTCGTACAGGTCCGCGCATGCGTGGTACTCGGGGATGGTCCGGCCCTGAAGGCTGGGGATGATCCGCAGTTCGGGAGCCAGGGACCTCAGCTCCAGGAAGTTCTGTACCGTGCGGCGGCGGTGTTCGGCGACGCTGAGGTGCGTCCCTACGAAGGTTCCGGCGCGGGATGTACCGCCGTTGATGATGAGGTCTTCGCACATCCAGTCTTGTCCGGCGGCCCAGTCGTAGGGGCCGATGTGCTCCCAGATGCGGCGCAGGTCCGCCACGTACTGGCGCGGGGTGCGTGTCCAGCGGCCGTACCGCTGGAGTTCGGTGAAGCCGCCAGAGTCCACGGCATAGCGACCGATGGACCGCAGCGGCTTGACGGCCGAGGCAAGGTGCTCGGACTTCAAGAACAGCGGCACCGACGTTTCCCGCAGCCAGTGCTTCTTGTGGGTGGTCAGGTAGAACCGCATGCCTCCGGGGCGCGCGGTCTCGTCCGGGAGCTCCCGCGCCGGGCGCGGGATCACTCGCCGAATGACGGCAGGTTGGGTCATGCTGGATGTCTCCAGTTCTCTGATGGGAGTTGCTGGACGAGGGCGGCCCCGCTTCATTGGCGTGAGAGGGGGCCGCTCGTCGTTTTCGTGGCTGTGGAGGGGTGCGACAGGAGGCCGCACGCCCCCCTTTACCCCCGTTACCTTGCAGGTCAGAGCCCTTTACCTCCCCCTTGACCGGGGTAAAGGGCCCCCGCTACCCCGGCGGCCGGTGAAGATCGGCCGAACCGGGGTGCAGGAGGGGTCTGGACCGGGGGTCGGGTAGAGGGGGACCCCTTTACCCGGCGGTGGTGCTGAGGAGGATTTCGGCGGGCACGGCGTCCTCGATGTCACGCCGCTGGTACCCCGCCCCGTTCGCGCCCGAGATCTTGACCTGCTTGCTGGTGCGCTTCACGCCCGCCGCTTCCAGCTCGGAGGCGAGGCGTTCGGCGTTGAAGTCGCCGTAGGTGTCCTCATCGAGGTTGACCAGCGCGGCCAGCAGATCGGTGGTGAACATCCGCGGCGAGTGCCGCATAACCTCCAGCACATCGGACACGATCGCCGGGACAGTGATCCCCGCCGCGTCCGCGGCGGCGGTCACGTCCCCGGCGGCGTCGCCGGTGAGCTGCCCGGCGGCCTCCCGCAGCGCACGGCCCTTGCGGCACAGCGCGGCGAAGGTGGGCCCGTCCATCAGGTCGGCCCGCACGGTGACGTAGGAGGCGGGGCCGGTGACCAGCACGCCGACACCCATGTGATCCTCCGACAGCACCGAGGCGTCCGCGCCCTGGGCTGCCTTGCCCTTGCCGAGGACCATGTCACTGCTGGTGCGGTCCACGACCTGGGTCGAGTAGCGGATGGTGATGATCTCCCGCAGCTTCGGCGGCACGCTCTCCGCGTCGGGGCGCTGGGAGGCGAAGTTGGAGATGAACCCGGCGGCGGGGCCGCGGCGCGCGATGCGGCACAGGTCGTTGATGACCTGCTCCCGGTCCTCCCGCTCCATCGCGGTGAAGTACTCCTGCAGCTCATCGATCGTCACGAAGATGACCGGCAGGTTGTACTTCGCCACAATCTCCGGAGTGAGCTTGCCCTCCGGGCACACCGAGGTGGGCAGGTCCCGCAGCAGCGCGAAGCGCCGTTCCATCTCGGCCAGCAGCTCAGCCAGCATGGCCTTCAGCGCCTCGATCGCGTCATCCTCCGCACCCATGACGAGGCGGTGGGCGACGGTCTTCATGGGCATCCAGTCCGCGCCGCCCTTGCCGTCCGCGACGTAGTGCCGCACGTAGGCGTCCAGCAGTCCGGCCGCGGTCAGAAGGCGCTGGGAGAAGGTCTTGCCGCGGCGGGGCAGGCCGCCGAAGAACATCGACTGCCACATGACCGGGATGGCCACGCGGGTGCCGCGGGCGTCCTGCCCGAAGGGGACCGGCTCCCAGATCGAGAACCGCTCGGCCTTCTCCAGCGGGGAGGGGTTCGGAGTGCCCAGGTAGGGGTCATCATCGGCCACCCACATCGACACGCGGCCCGCGTTGCCGCCCTTGGCCGCGCGCACGCGGGACATGATGACCTGGATCTCGTCCACCCCGAGTTCCTGGGCGATGACCTCGCGCTTGGCCAGCACGTCGGAAGCGGTCTTGCCCCCGCCGCGGGGAAGGTCGAAGATCACGGCCCAGCCGCGGCCATCGCGGACCGGGCCCATCGTGCAAGAGACCTTCGGAAGGTCCTTCTCCTCCTTGCCGCCGCCGCTTTTGAGGAGGCCAGCAGCCCTAAGCGCGTCATTGAGCTGCTGGGCGGACATGTCCACCCGGACCGGCGGCGCCGCCTGATCCAGCAGCCGCGTCTCCTTCCCCCGCCCGAGGTAGGCCAGCGGGGTGATCACGGCCGCCGTCATCCCCACCTGCACCAGCGGGGGCGCCAGCGCGACCCCGGTTGCCGCGGCGGCCACGGCGACGGCCGCGGCACCGAACCGCCAGCGACGGGTACGGGTCCGCTCCGCATGCGCCGCCTGGAGCCGCACCGCAAGCTCCACATCCTCCGGCCGCGCCTTGGACTGCACCCGAAGCGCCTTCACCGCCGCACTGTGGTCCTGCGCCGACAGGGTCGGCCACAGGCCCACACAGGCCCGGAAGAAGCCACGCGCGGCCAACAGAACGGCCTTCATGAGGTACTTGGGGGTGCGGACGCCGTGGTAGCGGGTGTGCCACCACGTCAGCCGCCCCAGCGCGGTCACGTTCGCCACCACCGAGGCACGCGAGCGGGCCCACACCGGCAGCACCGGCGCGTCCGGCACGGTGAGCCAGTCCGCAAGCGGGTTGTCCGCCCGGTCCACCGCCTCACCCGCCGGGGCCGATTCGGCCGGCACAGTCTCCGCGGGTGCGGGGCCAGCCTTGTCCAGGCTCACCGGGGGGTCGGCGGCTTCCTTGGCCGCGCGGTGTTCGTCGAGGTCGTGCAGGCTTCCCATCTCGGGTGCCTGAGTCATGATGGGTACTCCTCTGGCCTGAGCGTGTGTGAGATGTGGGCCGGTAGGGCCCCGGGGCGGCCGGTGTCCTTTGGCCGGGATGGCCGCCCCGGGGCGCGGCTACAGACCCGCGCGGCGGATCGCCTGCTCGGTGGCGCGCGCCCGCCTCTCGGCTTCCTTGCGTGCGTCGCGGGCGGCGGCGCGGTCCTTGCCCCGCGCGGCGCGTTCGGCGGCCTTGGCGGCGGCGAGTGCGACCTTGGCCTTCTGGTCCTGCCGGAACAGCGCGCTCGCCTCACGCTGTCCGCGCTCTTCGGCGGCGGCGTCGATGCGGTCGATCTGCCGGTCAAGCTTGGGGTCGACAGCGTCGGCGGCGGCCTGCTTGACGGTGCGTACGAGCAGCCATGCGCGCTTGCGCTTCTCGGCCGGGGTGTAGGAGCGGTAGACCTCGCTCACAGGGTGTCCTTCCTGGTCACAGCACGGATTGGGTGTGCGGGGTGTGGGCGTGCTCGGGTGCGGGTCAGGTGGTGGTGGGCTCGGACTCGGTGAAGGCTTCGGCGATCCGCATCAGGAGCGTTTCGGCGGCCATGAGGTGACCGGCGAGCCGTCCCGGGTCGTTCAGGTCGGTGGGGCCGATCGCGTCGACGTAGGCGCGGGCTTCCTCGATGACCAGGATCTGTGCGGCGGCGCGGACGATGGCTTCCATGCGGGCGGGCTCCCTTCGGTGTCAGTGGTTGCGGATGCCGGTGGTGGAGCGGCCCCACCACCGGTTCGTGGTGTGGTTGTTGGTGATGTAGGTGTCACCACCGCGGTCCCGGCCGGTGACGGTCTTGGCGGCCAGGAGCAGGCCGACAATCCACAGCAGGGACCCGCTCCCGATGCCGGTGAGGGCGCCGAAGAACTGGCCCAGGCCCCATCCGGTCCCGGCGGCGAACGCGCCGCCGCCGATGCCGGTAGCCCAGATGCGCTGCGCCTGGGGGTCCATCCCGGTCGGGACCGGGGCCGGTGCGGGGGCGGGGGCGGTCGGCAGGAGGTCCTTCAGCACGGGCACCATGCCCCCGTTGGGGCTGGGCACGTAGACCACGGGGCCGCGGTCGGCGGCCAGTTCAACGGCCCCGCTCAGCGGCTGCTGGACGGGGCCGTACAGGTCGGGGGTGAGAGGGTCGGGGACCGGGTCACCCGGCGGGTGGTAGGGCAGGGGCTCGTTCATGCTGCCTCCGTGAAATCGTCGGGATAGGCGCAGGTCACACAGACCCCGAGCGAAGTGGGGATGCAGTAACCGGCGTCCGTGGAGCACTGGGGGCAGGTGCGGCGGGCGGTCATGGCCTTGGCCAGTGCCGCCCACCGGCCGGGGGTCATGGGCCGGACCGGCTTGGCCAGGTCCAGGCGGTAGAGGTAGGCCACCGACACGCCAGACTTCCGGCGGCGGGAGCGGCGCATCACCTGCGCCGCTATCGGCTGACCACCCGGACGCAGCCCCCGGGCCCGTAACTGACGGCGCGTCGCGTAGCCGTCCGGGGCCAGCTTCCACGGGTACGTGGCCAGGCCCCAGGTGGTGCCGGTGGGGTCGTAGC
The DNA here is from genome assembly GCF_000147815.2 of Streptomyces violaceusniger Tu 4113. Lineage (NCBI taxonomy): Bacteria > Bacillati > Actinomycetota > Actinomycetes > Kitasatosporales > Streptomycetaceae > Streptomyces > Streptomyces violaceusniger. The sequence continues at coordinate 10,425,216 of NC_015957.1, forward strand.
ACTTGCCGAATGCCGGGGACATCAGGCGGCCACAGGCGTTGTGTCAGGCTGACGAGAATCGGTAACGGCGTCGTCCGTCACCCGCTCGGCCCGCTCAGCACGGAGCGCATCCCGCAGACCGCGCGCCTTCTCCGCCGACGTCCGGACCTCCTTGCGGATGCGGTCGGCCGTCAGCTCCTCATCCGACCAGTCGGCGGTAGCCTTCCGGGCCTCATCAAGGAGTTGGGCGGGCGTCCGCTTCGGTCGGGCGGGCCGGGCCGACGGGGGGACCCGACCGGGCGTCCGACGCGGGCGGGCCGACTCAGCCGGTACCGCCGCGCCGACCGGAGCCGACCGGTCGGGAACGGGCAGTGTGACCGGAGCAGGAGCCGGAAGGGGCATTGGGTCGGCGATCGGGGCGGGAGGTTCGTCGGCCGACTCCCCCAGGTCAGACATAGACCGATTACTCTCGGTCTCAGCCGCTTTCTCCGCATCTGCGGTCGATTCGGGTCGGTGGTGGAGCACCTTGGCAACCAGATCCGACCCGAAATAGATCGACCCGACCGGAAGCGACGTCGCCAGCAGCACCAGCAGCCAACCGACCTTGCCCAAGTCGGCCAGCCGACCGGGACCGACCGAACCGCCGTGCAGCTCGGGAACGAGCCCGTGAACGTAGTTCAGCACCAGTGAGGCGGTGGTGTAGAAGGCCAGCACCCGCAGCGCGAACTTCCGGTCCGACTCGGCCGTCAGCACCAGCCGGGCGATCAGCGCCAGAGCCATCAGGCCGTCGACCACGTACGCGTACAGCGTCGCGGCCGTCGGATCGGCGCCGATGGCCGTAGCCACGTCCCGCAGCGCGTTCCACGACACCCGGAACGCCATCCCGACCACGCCCACCAGAGCGAGGACGAGCAGGGCCTTGGCTTTGCGGTTCACCGCTCGACCTCCCTGCTCCGTTCCGCGCTGCGCGGGTCGCCCGCCGCGCGGTAACCGGTCGGCGGGCGCTCGGCCAGCCGCTTCCGCAGATAGGCGGTCGTCCACTCGATGCCGAGGTCCGGACCCTCGTCGTCGAGGGCGCCGTGGAGGGCGATCACCGTGTGCATGACCCGGTCGCCGAGGATGCGGGCGTGTACGTCGCTGTCGCCGATCGTGGCCGGGTACGGGATGTCGAGCGCTTCGAGGACAGCGCGCAGCAGGTCGGCAACGTCCTCGGGCAGCGGGCCGGGGCGGGCGTTCGTGGTCGGCTCGCTCACAGCGCACCCCCGATCGCGGTACCGGCCGCGATCACCAGCGGGATGCTCGCGTACCGGATCAGGTCGACCGCGAGCTGAAGCCGCTCGAACTTCGCGACCGCGATGCGGGAGAGCGTCACGATGGCCGCCGGGCGGCGGTCCTGGCGCATGTCCGCCCGCAGTTCCTCGGCCGTCAGACCGGCCCAGTAGGGGAACGAGCAGCGATCGGTCCCACCGAGGCGGGGGCGGACCGCGGCCAGCAGCACGCCGATCGAGGCCAGCAGCAGCGCAACCGCCACCCCGCCGACCACCAGCGCGGCGACCGGGAGGGACAGCCCGGTCCCGGCGGTCCACAGACCAGCCATGACCGCGCCATCGAACGCCAGCAGTAAAGCGACCTTGTTGTCGGTACGGGCCATCTCGGCCTTGACGTCCGCATACGCAGCCGTCAGGTTCGCATCCACCCGCGCATCCATCGCGGTGGCGGTCGACGTCCCCGGGGCGCTCACGCTCCCACCTCCGACGTGCTCAGGTCGGCGGTGCGGTTCGCCAGCTCCCGGCGGGCGGCCAGCACCCGGCGGCGAGCCCGGCGGATACGGCGGGCGTCCAGCTCCGAGACCGGCCGGTCAAGCGTCATGATCTGCACGTCCAGCAACTCGACCTCGGCCGTGATGAGCGGCATCTCAAGGTCGATCGCGTCCAGCTCAGCGCCGGTCGGCTCGCGGTCGGACAGGTCGGCGGTAACAACCGCCTGAAGTGCACCGATGTACTTCATGGGTCGTGATTCCTCTCACGGTGGTACGGCCCGAAAGCGGCTCCGGTGTTCCAGCACCGGAGCCGCGCGCCGTTGGGGTGGTGGGAAGGTCCGTCGGGGACGGGCCTTAGAACTGAGCGGCGGCCGACGTCACCAGCCGGTCAGCAGCCGCGATGGCGTCCTGCCGACGAGCGGCAAGCGCGTTGGGGTCAGGGGCCCCGCGCAGGGCGTAGGTGGCTCGCGCCGCTTCCTCAGCCGTCCCGGCCAGCTCGGGGGCCAGGAGCGCGACCGTGGTCAGGGGTGCGGTGATCGCGGCGCGGGTGGTGTGACTGTCGGCCCGTGCAGCGGCGTACGCCTCGGGGGCGTCGCCGGTCATCCGCAGATCCTCACGGACCCACATCGCCCGCCGGTGCTCGGCGAGCGCCGCCACCAGCGCGGTCACGGCGGCCAGCCGGTCACGCCGACGGGCCTCGGTGCGGGCTTCGGCCCGCTCGATCCGCCCGGCCCGCTGCTGTAAGACGTACGCCACGGCCGATCCCAGCAGGGTGCCCACCACGGCGATGATGCTGCTCCACATAAGCCCTCCCCAGATTGGGCGGGGCCGGATGGTCCGGCCCTTCGCCGCTCGGGAACTCCGAGCGGATAGCGGACGGGGAGGGAGTTGCACCCTCGACCCCGCAGGGACGCTCTACGCGCCGTCCGTTGGTCTGCCACCAGCCGTGCCGCACACCTCCCATCAGCGGCTTTGACTGGGACCTATGAAGTTCTCAAGCAGCAGACGCTTCCTTTACACCCCCTTGTGAAGGGCTTCCGGGCGCTACTCAGGGCCCGGACCCGCTTGCACGGGTTGAGCCCCTTGCTCAACTTGTAGGAACAAGTTGATGAAGATGACTCTGCACCGTTGGGGCGGTCCGCGTCAACCCGCCTGTACCAACAAGTTGCGCGAGTGCGTCATGATGGGGGAATGAACAAACAGCCGAAGTACCGGCAAGTGGCCGACGCGCTGCGTCGAGAGATCGACAACGGGGCCTACCCGCCCGGAGCACGCCTCCCATCAGAGAGTGAGCTGTCCGCCCGGTTCGAAGCCTCGCGTAACACTGTCCGGTCTGGGCTGAACCTGCTGGTCACGGAGGGGCTGATCTCGTCCAGTCAGGGACTCGGGTACGAGGTGCGCTCACACGAAGTGTTCAAGCTCAACGCGTCCCGGTTCGAGAACCTGAGCTTCCCGCAGAACGGCGACGCCTACAGCACCGACGTGACGAACGCGGGTCGGCGACCGCACCAGACCTTCCGCGTCGAGATGCTCCCCGCGCCGGAAGAGATCGCGGCGCGGCTGAAGGTGAAGGAGGGGGCAAAGACTGTGCTCCGCTTCTGTCACCGGTACGTGGACGATGTGCCCTGGTCAACGCAAGCGACGTACTACCCGGGGTGGCTCGTGGAGCGGGCCCCACGGCTGGCCGAGCCCGGAGATATCGCGGACGGGACGACTCGCTACCTCGCGGATCACGGGATCAGTCAGATCGGGTACTTCGATGAGATCGCCACCCGGATGCCGACTCCTGAGGAAGCGCGACTTCTGGAGATCGGCGCTGGCGTCCCGGTCCTGCTCTGGACGCGCACGGGCTACTCCGACGAGAAGCCCATTCGGTGCACCGTCACCACATTCCGCGGCGATCTGAACCGCATGAACTACGAGATCGGCGACCTGGCCGGTCGAGACGAGGATCTGTGATCATCACCCCCGCTCAGCCCAGTGAGCTGCCCAAGCTGATTGCTTTCCGAGAGGAAGCCGCGTCGTGGTTGAAGGAGCTTGGCACCGACCAGTGGAGCCGCCCCTACCCGGGGGATCTGCTGCTCGCCAGCATCGAGACGGGCACCGTGTTCATGGTCCGTGACGGAGACCAGACCGCCGCGACCATCACCCTCACCCCGGAGGCTGAAGACGGGCTCTGGACGGAGGCAGAGATGAGCGAGCCATCCATCTTCGCCAACAAGCTCACCGTGGCGCGCACGCACGCAGGCCAAAACCTCGGTGGCCGGTTGCTGAATTGGGCAGGAGATCGGGCTTACAGAGCGTCGGCCAAGTGGCTTCGATTGGACGCGTGGACGACGAACGAGGAACTCCAGTGCTACTACCTGCGCCAGGGGTTCGAGCACGTCCGCACCGTGCACGAGGGAGACGCCGTCAACGGTGGGCCGCGGGTCTCTGGATGGTTGGCGCAACGCCTCACCCGATCGACAGATCACGGATTCGTGGACGAGACGCCTGCGCCGGAGCCAGTGCCGCTCGCACGGTGATCGGCGTGGCGCGGGGACGCACCTGCTGGACCCACAGCGCTGGGAGAAATCCGGGAGAAGATCTTCTCCCAGCGCCTCCCGAATACCGTGCGAGACCGACTCATACCAAAGCCCTGACCTGTACGAACATCACTCAGGACAGGTACAGCCCCCGCCCGGACCTTATTCGGGACGAAGAGGTCGTGGGTTCAAATCCCGCCACCCCGACTGAAGGAACACAGGTCAGGGGCCCGGTCCGCAAAAGCGGATCGGGCCCCTGACGCGTTCCGGGGGCCATCTCGAGGGCCATGAGTTGGCGCGCAGTACTTTGTCGCGGCCTGCGCGCGTCGCGACGCCGATCGGCCGGCCCCATCTCGCCCCCGTCTGGGCGGATCAGCGCTCGTAGGACGTACAGCCACGGGGCATGAACTAGCGGTCAGTCAACTCGTGGCTGCGGCACCAAAGATGCCGTCGGGGCGGTGCGTCCTGGTCAGCTCTCGGTCAGGCGCAGTGCGGCTTCCGCGTTGTCTTCCGCATACCGCTCGGGCGCCACCCGGTGTGTGCGCCCTCCGCCCACTGCAGGATCTCTGCGGCCGCCCCGTGCCGCGTTGTGTCGCTATGCGGAGGCGTCGGTCCAGCCCTGGCGGCGCAGGACGGCCGGGAGGTCGGGGGGCTGGTAGTGGGCGCCCTTGAGGACTTTGCCGTCGGCGCGCAGGGTGGGGCGGCCGTCGGGGCCGAGTTTGGTCATATTGGCCCGGTGGATCTCGGCGATCACCTCGTCGAGGTCGATGCCGTGGACCAGGGCGGTGCCGTAGGCGACGTAGACGACGTCGGCCAGTTCATGGGCCAGGTGGTCTACGGTGCCGTGGGCGCTCGCCTCGGCTACTTCGGCGCATTCCTCGGCCAGTAGGTCTTGGCGGTGGGCGGCGAGTTCCGGTGAGACCTCGGTGGGGGTCGTACGGGCCTCGAGGCCGAAGGCCAGGTGGAATTCGCGGACGAGGCCGACGGGAGAGGGGCGCATCCGTCCGATCGTACGTGGGGGTGGGCGGGCGGTGCGGGGGTGGTCAGGCGTCGTAGGGGGCGGGGTGGTCGTGGGGGGTGTGCGTTGTGGGGAAGCGTCGTGCGTCGGCGCGCGGATCCTTGGGCGGGTGCCTAGATGATCGATTCCAAGGGGTCAGTGATCGTACGAGGTGAGCGAACGGAGGGTGGCTCGTCCGGTGTGATCGTTGTGCCAGATCACGGCGGTCAGCGCGAGTATTCGCTGCATGACGCGGGCGATGACACCTCCAGGCGTGCGCCCTCGGTGCTGTTCGAGGTCGAGTTGCCCCTTGAAGGTCTCGTTGACCGACTCGATGACCTGCCGCAACGGCTTGAACAGGGTTCCGCCGGGCCGCTGCCGTTCGCCCTTGCGGGTCGGCCGTAGCAACTGGATGCCCTGCCGGGCGAGTTCCTGTTCGAAGGTGCGGCCGAAGTAGTGCTTGTCGCCGATCAGTGTCTGGCCGGGCCGGGCGGCGAGGAGGTCCGGTTCGGCCGCGAGCAGGTCCAGCAGTGTTTCGCGTTCGTCGGCTTTGGCTCCGGTCAGGGCGAAGGCGACGGGCAGGCCCTGGAGGGTGCACACCAGGTGGAGGCGCAGGCCCCAGAAGAAGCGGCTGTGGCTGGCGCAGTAGCCGTACTGGGCCCATCCGGCCAGGTCGGAGCGTTTGACGGTCTCCCGCGAGCGGCCGCATTCCACGGGTGTGGAGTCCACGGTCCATACGTCGTCGTTCCACACTGAGGTGCTGGTGGCCAGCATCCGGGTGATCCGGCGGAGCAGGTCGGCGGCTTTGCGCAGCCGCTTGTTGTAGCCGGGTTGCTGCGGCAGATACGGGAAGAGGTGGCGCAGGTGGGCCCGGGCATGCCGGAGCCACCTGGCCTCGGAGGTGAAACCGAGCATGGCCTGCATCATCGCAAGTGTGACCAGCTCGGCGTCGGTCAGCTGCGGCGCGATCCCCACGGCCGGCCGCCACGGCGCCAAGTCCGGACGCTCCTTCAGCAGATCGTCGGTCGTCGCATAGAGTGCTGTCGCGAGGGTGTCCAGGTTGTTCGTCACAAAACGATCTTGGATGCCCTCGCTCTCGTCTCCGCAGGCACCCCTTGGAATCGATCATCTAGGGTGAGGCGTATCAGGCCGTTGACCTCCGCCTCCGGGGTGGTGCACCCATGAGTCTCAGCATCCGCAATCAGCTCCCCGCCACCGTCGTGTCCGTGACCCCGGGCGAGGCCATGGCCACGGTCCAGGGACGGCTGTCCGGGGGGCAGATGGTGACGGCCGCCGTGACCATGAGCGCCGTGAAGGAGCTCGGCATCGGGGAGGGATCGGAGGTCACGGCGCTGGCCAAGGCCACTGAGGTGGCCCTGGCCACCGGGGAGGTCTCGGGGCTGAGCATCCGCAATCGTTTCCCGGGCACGGTCACCCGCCTCACCCTCGGGGCCGCCATGGCCACCGTTGTCATCGCCATCGGCGGTGACCAGGAGCTCACGGCCGCCATCACCCAGGACGCCGCGGCGGAGCTGGGGCTCACCGAGGGCAGCCGCGTCACCGCGCTGATCAAGTCGACCGAGGTGTCGCTCGCCACCGCGTAGGCCGATGCGTCTGTGGTGGTCGGGTGGTGGTCGGTCGATGGGCCGGTTGCCTGACGTCCCCGACCCCGCCCCGGCCCCGGTCCCGGTCCGCCAGATCGCGCCAACCTCTGCGCCCCCACCCCACGTATTTCTACAGTGCTGTAGATTTTAACTCCGGTCCACCGAGCACCTGGAGGAGAACGTGGGAGTTTCCCTGTCCAAAGGCGGCAATGTCTCGCTGAGCAAGGAGGCGCCGGGCCTGAGCGCGGTCGTCGTCGGCCTGGGCTGGGACGTGCGGACGACGACGGGCGCCGCCTACGACCTCGACGCGAGCGCCCTGCTGTGCGACGAGGCCGGGAAGGTCGCATCCGACCGGCACTTCGTCTTCTACAACAACCTCACCAGCCCCGAAGGCTCCGTGGAGCACACCGGCGACAATCTGACCGGTGAAGGAGAGGGCGACGACGAGGCCATCAAGGTCAATCTGGCCGCCGTGCCGGCCGAGATCGCCAGGGTCGTCTTCCCGGTCTCCATCCACGACGCGGACGGCCGCGACCAGAACTTCGGCCAGGTCCGCAACGCCTTCATCCGGGTGGTCAACCAGGCCGACAACGCCGAACTCGCCCGCTACGACCTGAGCGAGGACGCCGCGACCGAGACGGCGATGGTCTTCGGCGAGCTCTACCGCAATGGCGCGGAGTGGAAGTTCCGCGCGGTCGGCCAGGGGTACGGCTCGGGGCTCGCGGGCATCGCCTCCGACTTCGGCGTCAATCTCTGACGCCCTCCCCCGCGGCCGTCGGGCCCGCCCTTCCCCCCTGAGGCGGGCCCGACGGCCGGTTCGCGCAGCCACGCGGTTCGCCTGGCCAGATGGCTCCCGCCGCCAAATGGCTCGCGCAGCTCACACGGTTCGGACACGGCTCCACGTCGAGGAAGCGGACATGACCGCCCCACCCGGGTTACAGGCCGAGGACAGGCCCGACTTCGAGCGGGCGCTGCACCAGGCGCTGCGTATGGCGGAGATCCGTGAGGCCCTGCGGCGCAACGGAGCCACCGGGGACGCGGACATCCAACGGCTGCGCTCCCAGGCACTGGTGGAGAGCGAGGCGATCGCGACGGCCGCCGCGCCCGAATACGCCGCGTACCTCCGGCAACGCACCGCCGCGGCGATGAGCCCGTCCACCGCGCCCGTTACGCACGCCCTTTCTGCCTCGGCTGCCCCGTCTACTGCGGGCGCCCCCTCCCCCGCAGCCGGCGTCCGCGGGCTGCTGCCGGCGCTCGCCGTCCTCGCACCGGCTCTGGCCGGTGTCTCGGCCGCGGCCTTTCTGCTCCTCGGCGGACTGCTGAAGCTCTTTCACTCCCAACGCGAGCTGGCCGGGGCACTGTTGACCGCCGGGCTGACCAGCGCGACGATCGCGGCGGTCACTCTGGCGGCGGGAGTGGCCTGCCTGCTCGCCACCGCCGTACGCCACCGCACCTCGGCCCCCGACCAGCACCCGCGCTCCCAACGGCATCCGTACCCGTACCCGTCCCACGTCGGGCGCCGGGACGACGCGGCCGTGGCCACGGCCCGCGACGCCTGGCTGAGGGCCCTGCTTCACCGCGGCATCCTGCCGTTTCTGCGCGACCGGCTGAAGATGTCGCAAAAACCGTCTCGGATCAATCAGAAGAGCGAGAAAGGAAGCACATGACCGTAAATCTGGCCAAGGGCCAGCGGATCAACCTGAGCAAGTCCGACGGGGGCGAGCTCAGCGCGGTGCGCATGGGCCTGGGCTGGCAGGCCGCGCCGCGCAAGGGGCTGCTCGCCCGGTTGACCGCCAAGGAGATCGACCTGGACGCCTCGGCCGTGCTCTTCGCCGGGCGGGAAGCCGTCGACGTCGTGTTCTTCCAGCATCTGACGAGCGACGACGGATCCGTACGGCACACCGGCGACAACCTCGTCGGTGGCACCGGTCAGGGCGGCGACGATGAATCGATCCTGATCGATCTGCAGCGCGTTCCGGCCCATGTCGATCAGATCCTGTTCACGGTGAACTCCTTCACCGGGCAGACCTTCGCCGAGGTGCAGAACGCCTTCTGCCGTCTGATCGACGAGACCAACGGACAGGAGCTGGCCCGCTACACCCTGAGCGGCGGCGGCCCCTACACGGCCCAGATCATGGCCAAGGTGCACCGCGAGGGCGGGACGGGCGGGGCCTGGCAGATGTCGGCGATCGGCGCGCCCGCCACCGGCCGGACGTTCCAGGATCTGCTGCCGGTCCTCGCCTCCCACCTCTGACCTGACGGGCAAGCCCTGACAAGCAAGCTCCTCTCCGCATCCGACAAGCGGGCTGAAACGGCCTGTGGCGCGTTTCGCACCGTCCGAGGGAGAATCTCAGGGTGACCGAGCGAAAGCCACCGGGCATCAGCTTCGAAACATGGGCCGACCGGCAGATCCGCGAGGCGGAGGAACGCGGCGCGTTCGCGAACCTCCCGGGAAAGGGAAAGCCTCTCCCGAGCCTCGACAAGCGCTACGACGATCTGTGGTGGGTCAAGGAGAAGATGGCCCGCGAGAATCTGTCGTTTCTGCCGCCGACACTCGTGCTGCGCAAAGAGGCGGAGGACGCGCTCGCCGCCGTGGAAAAGGCGCGATCGGAACGGAGGGTGCGGGAGATCCTCTCGGAGGTCAATGACAAGATCCGGGAGGCGATCCGGCGGCCCCCGCCCGGCCCGCCGCTCCATCTCACGCCCTTCGACATCGACGAGGTCGTCCGGGAGTGGCGAGAGCGCCGGGACCGGATGGAGCACGACGAGGACCGCCCCGGCTGACCACCGGCCGCTGATCGCCGAACACTGATACCACTGACCACTGACCGCTGACCGCTGACCGCTGACCGCGACGAAGGTGGGCCGGGGCGCGTGCGCCCCGGCCCACTCGTGGTTCAGGGTCTGCCCGATTCAGGGCCCATGTTCCAGGGCCGCCCCGGGCTACTCCTCGTTGCCGTACGGGCGAGTGATGATCTCCATGCCATGACCGGCCGGGTCCATGAAGTACAGCCCGCGCCCGCCGTGGTGGTGGTTGATCTCGCCCGGCTGCTTCAGATGGGGATCGGCGTAGTACGTGACCCCCTGCTGCCGGATCCGCTCGAAAGCCGCGTCGAACTCCTCGTCCGAGATGAGGAACGCGTAATGCTGCATGACGATCGACTCACCGGGAATGGTGGCGAAGTCCAGGGTGACGCCGTTACTCGTCTCCAGCGGAACGAACGGGCCCCACTCTTCTCCCGCCTCGAGACCGAGGATATTCGCCAGGAATTCTGCGGATTCGCGGTTGTCCAGAGAATGGACGATCGTGTGATTCAACTCGACAGACACTGTGGAATGCCTCCGTAAGGCAATCTCACGGGCACCTCCATGCCTCACCCAGCCGGTGACCGACACGCGATGCCGTATCTCCGATCGTAGGCGGCACCACCTCCGACCGTCGAGGCCCAGTTCCTCAGCCGCACGCCACGGAGGCGGAATCCCCGTCGGCGGCTTCCTTCCTGACCGCCGCCACGTTGAAGATCCCGCCCTCCGGGTCGCGCAGCGCCGCGACGCGCCCATAAGGGGTGTCGGCCGGCGGGGAGAGGATGCCGCCGCCGAGCTCCGCGGCGCGTTCGGCGACCTCGTCGACGTCCTTCACGCAGAAGTAGACCCGCCAGCGGGGCCGGACGTTCGGGTCCGGGGCGGCCTCGAGGGCGCCGCCGCGCAGCCCCGCGACCGCCTTACCGTCGATATGGAGGACCACCCGGTCATGTTCGAAGCGGACGTCGCAGCGCTCGCGCTCCTGGCTGTCCCAGCCGAAAACCTGCCCATAGAAGAGCGCCGCCTCGAAGGCGTCGCGGGTGCGCAGCTCCAGCCATACGGGCGCGCCCGGTCTGCGCTCGCCCCACCAGGCGGAGGTCAGATCGCCCTCCCAGATGCCGAAGTTGGCCCCGTCCGGGTCGGCCGCCCAGGCCACCCGGCCGCTGCCGAACTCCAGCGGCCCGACCGCGACCGTGCCACCGCGCTCCTGGACGCGCGAGGCCACCTCGTCCGCGCTGTCCGCCGCGAAGTACGTGGTCCAGGTGACCGGGAGGGTCACCCCCGCCGACGGGGACGAGGCGCCGATGCCGACGGTCGGTACGCCGCCCTCGGTGTACGCGATGGTGTAACGGCCGTGCCCCTGCCGGGTGGGGCGGAAGCCCCAGCCGAAGAGCTCTCCGTAGAAGGTGTGCGCGCGGTCCAGATCCGCTGCCATGAGACTCACCCAGCACGGTGCGCCCTGGACAGCACGGAACCTCTCCCGCAAAGCCGCTCACCTCACTCATGTCCCTGGGGGCGCCACAGGCGTCCCGCAGGCAGCCGTCATCGCTCGCGCTTCCTGCCCGATATCTCCACTTTCCTCTGATTTTGCGGTCGGCGCCACCTTGATGCCCACCGGCGCGCCCGCCCGAGCAGGGAGCACGTGCGTTGTGGCGCATCACACCGGGGCACGTCCGGCACCGGAGCATGGCCGGCCGGCCATGGCAGGGCAGTATTGCGCCCATGTCGAACCTCCGCTCAAACATCGTCTCCTGGCTGGGCCGCAAGTACTTTTCGAGAATTCAGAAGAATGGCTTCGACTTGTCCAAGATGTCGTTCCTCCCGGACGCCACGCTGGCGCCGCTGAGGCGCGATGGACTCGACCCCATTGCCGACCTGTCCCGAACCAGGGCAAAAGAACCCATCAGTAAGATATGGCTACCTTTCGGCATTAATGCCTGGCTCGTCACCGGATATGACGAGACCAAAGCGGTGCTCGGAAAGGCGAAGGGGTTCAGTTCCGATTTCACCAACCTCGCGGAACGGAACATCGGCGTCGCCCCGCAGCAGAATCCGGGAGGTCTCGGCTTCAGCGATCCACCGACGCATACGAGACTGCGACGCCTGCTGACGCCCGAATTCACCATGCGGCGGCTCAGCAGGCTCACCCCGCTCATCCACTCCATCGTGGAGGAGCGCCTCGACGAGATGGCGGCGGCCGAGGGCCCGGTGGATCTCGTGGAGGCGTTCGCTCTCCCCATTCCCGCGCTGGTCATCTGCGAACTGCTCGGGGTGCCGTACGAGGACCGCGATGACTTCCAGCGCCACAGCACCGCGCGGTTCGACCTCTTCAGCGGGGCGAACGCCTCCCTCGGCGCGATGTCGGACTCCCTTTCCTATCTGCACGGGATCGTCCGGAAGCAGCGTGAGACGCCCGGCGACGGGCTGCTCGGCATGCTGGTCAAGGAGCACGGCGATGAACTCGACGACCAGGAGCTGGCCGGGCTCGCCGACGGGGTGCTGACCGGCGGTCTGGAGACGACCGCGAGCATGCTGGCCCTGGGCACGCTGGTGCTGCTCCAGGCCCCCGAGCACTTCGCCGCCATACGTGATCACGACGATGCCGTGGACCCGTTCGTGGAGGAGCTGCTGCGCTATCTCACGGTGGTGCAGGTGGCCTTCCCGCGATTCGCCCGCGAGGACATGGAGATCGCGGGCACGCGGATTTCCGCCGGCGATCTGGTGCTGTGCTCACTGAGCGGGGCCAACCGCGACGAGAAGCTGGGCCCGGACATGGAGCGGGTCGATCCGCACCGGCAGGCCCCCTCGCATCTGGCCTTCGGATACGGCATCCACCGCTGCATCGGCGCCGAGCTGGCCAAGATGGAACTCCGGGCCGCCTACCCCGCGCTCATCCGGCGGTTCCCGGAGATGCGACTCGCCGTACCGGCGGAGAAGCTCTCCTTCCGGAAGCTCTCCATCGTCTATGGCGTGGACGAGCTGCCGGTGCTGCTGAGGTAGCGGAGCCCGGGGAGGGGACGGGGTGAACGGGAGGGGCAGGGGCTGGGGCCGGAGAGGTGGGGACCGGAGGGGTAGGGGCCGGAGAGGTGGGACCCGGGGGAAGGGGCGGAATCGCGCACTGAGGAGCTACGGACGGGTGCGGACGGAAACGTTCAAGCTGCTGCCCGGCATCACCCGCGAGCAGCCAGAAGCGTCCAGAACAGCTCAGAAGCGCTCGACCATTTGCTCGCGCTCACGCGGAGGCTCGTACGGCGTCGGCCAGAAGTCGGTGATCGTCTGGATCCGGCCGTCCGCCGAGGCGGTGAAGAAGCTGATCGCCTGTGTCTCCTCCTCGTCCTCGCTGAAGCGCACCCAGGAGACCGCCTGCTCGCCGTCGGCGATGACGCGCTCGACCTCCAGACTCCACTCGCCCAGGTACTCGGCGTTGAAGCGGACCACGCCGTCCCGGCCGAGCACCCGCTCGCGGGTCTGCGGCAGTTCGTAGCGGACGTCGTCGGCGAGCGTGGCACCGAATGCCCGCCAGTCCCTGGCCTGGGCCGTTGCCCAGTATGTCTCCACTGTCGCGGCTATATCGGCCATCAGCTCCCCCTCGGTGTACGGCCCCCGTCCATCCCGCCGGGAACGTTATCCACAGGCGCGGGGCGACGCCAGCGCGTATGTCGGGGTGCGGCGCAGAATGGTGAGCATGACTGAGAGCACGGAGTCCATGCCGGACTGGGAAAAGCGCTTCCGGGCGCCGCGAGTGGGGCTGCCCGACTGGGCGGAAGAAGCCCCGGACCACTCACTGTTCGTCTCGAACGCCACGGGCACATACGAGCTGTACGCATGGGATCGGGCGACCGGTGCGCAGCGGCAGGTCACGGACCGCCCGAACGGGACGACCGACGGGGTGCTGTCGCCGGACGGCCGGTGGATCTGGTGGTTCTCGGACACCGATGGCGATGAGTTCGGGGTCTGGCTGCGTCAGCCGTTCAGCGCCGGCGAGGGGGACGAGCGCCCGGCCGACGAGCCCGCGACCCCCGGCCTGGACCCCTCCTATCCCGCGGGGCTCGCGCTGGGCCGCGACGGCACGGCGGTCGTGGGGCGCTCCACCGACGAGGACGGCTCGACCATCCATGTGGTGCGGCCGGGCGGCGAGCCCGAGGAGATCTACCGGCATCGCGAGTCCGCCGGAGTGGGCGATCTCTCCCATGACGGGACGCTGATCGCGATCGAGCACACCGAGCACGGCGACGCGATGCACTCGGCGATCCGGGTCCTGCGGCTGGACGGAACGGCCGTCGCGGAGCTGGACGACACCAAGGGCGGCACCGAGGAGCTGGGCCTGTCCGTGATGGGCTTCGCGCCCGTCGAGGGGGACACCCGGCTGCTGGTCGGGCACCAGCGGCGCGGCCGGTGGGAGCCCATGGTGTGGGATCCGGTGACCGGTGTGGAGACCGCGCTGGCGATCGATCTGCCCGGTGACGTGGGGGCGGACTGGTTCCCGGACGGATCGGCGCTGCTGGTCGAGCACAGCCATCAGGCGCGCAGCGAGCTGCTGCGGTACGGCCTCGGCTCCGGCGAGTTGACCCGCCTGGAGACCCCGGCGGGGACGATCTCGGGCGCCATGGCGCGGCCGGACGGCACGGTGGAGTTCCTGTGGTCGTCGGCCGAGAAGCCGCCCCAGGTGCGGTCGACGAGCGGGCGGACGGTGCTGGACCCGCCCGGTTTCGCGGCCCCGGAGTCGGTGCGGGTCACCGACGCGTGGGTGGACGGCCCCGGCGGGCGGGTGCACGCGCTGGTGCAGAAGCCCGCGGGCGAGGGCCCCTTCCCGACGGTCTTCGACATCCACGGCGGGCCGACCTGGCATGACAGCGACGCCTTCGCGGCGGGCCCCGCGGCCTGGGTGGACCACGGCTTCGCCGTGGTGCGGGTCAACTACCGCGGCTCGACCGGTTACGGGCGGGCGTGGACGGACGCGCTCAAGCACCGGGTCGGGCTGATCGAGCTGGAGGACATCGCGGTCGTACGGGAGTGGGCGGTGGCCTCCGGGCTCGCCGACCCCGAGCGGCTGGTGCTGGCCGGCGGTTCCTGGGGCGGCTATCTGACGCTGCTGGGGATCGGGACGCAGCCGGATTCCTGGGCGCTGGGGCTGGCCGCGGTCCCGGTGGCGGACTATGTGACGGCCTACCACGACGAGATGGAGGCCCTGAAGGCGATGGACCGCACCCTGCTGGGCGGCACTCCGGAGGAGGTGCCGGAGCGGTTCGAGGCGTCGTCCCCGCTGACCTATGTGGATCAGGTGCGGGCGCCGGTCTACATCTCGGCGGGGCTGAACGACCCCCGCTGCCCCATACGGCAGATCGACAACTATGTGGAGCGGCTCGAGCAGCGCGGCGCCCCGCATGAGGTCTACCGCTATGACGCGGGGCACGGCTCGCTGGTCGTCGAGGAGCGGATCAAGCAGTTGCGCTTGGAGATCGAGTTCGCTCGGCGTCATCTGGGGTCCGGTCCGCACCCGGCGCCGTCGGAGCCGTCGGTTCGGGCGGTGTGATGCCGAGGGCCAGATCGCGGGCCGCCTCGGCCTCGCGGCGGAACAGCCGGAACCACATGAAGATCACGAAGCCCGCGAAGACGAACCACTCACCGGTGTAGCCCAGGTTCTGGAACGCCTTGATGTCGAGCCCGGTGCCCTCCGCCGCCGTGGGGGGCACCGGCTTCAGGGCCCCGGGAGCCTGGGAGGAAGTCACCCAGGCGTCGTACACCTGATACGGCACCAGGTTGACCAGGGAGGCGGCGCTGATCATGCCCAGCTGACCGCGGGGGAGGCCGCCGGCCGCGCTCACCCCGTCGCCGCCCTCGTGCTCGGACGCCTGGAGGGCCCCTGTGACGGTCACCTCACCGGAGGGAGGTGCGGGCACCTTGGCGGCGGCCGCCGGATCGTCGGCGTCGCCGGGGAGCCAGCCACGGACGACGGGCAGCGCCTTGGCCCCGGCCATGCCCTTGGCCCCGGCTCCGTCCTTGCCGTCGGCCACGCCCTTGCCTCCGCCGACGTCCCCGTCCGCGTCCACACGGAGCAGGGTCAGCACATAGAAGCCGTCGCGGCCGTCCAGCCGCCTGTCGGGCACGAGGAGTTGATGTGTGGTGTCGTATCGGCCGGTGGCGGTGGCCCGCTTCCCGGAGGTCTTCGCGGTGACCGGCAGCAGGTCGCTCAGCGGCCGGGCCGCGGCCTTCCGCTCGCGGGACGCGTCGTCCCGCTGCTGGTTGTGCGTGTCGACGCGCGTCTCGAAGCGGCTGAGCTGCCAGCTCCCCATGAAGAGGCAGACCGGGATCGCCAGCAGGGTGAACACGTTGATCACCCACCAGCGGGGTGTCAGCAGAAACCGATACACACCACCACGGTACGGGCCTCGCGTCGGGGTCCCGGCGGCGGGGCCGCCCCGCAGACCCCCGCGCGTCGGCCCCGGGATCCCGCCGCGGCGTGTCAGGAGCGCCGCAGCGGCCTCCCGGGGGAGGCTCCCCAGGCGGCCGCTGCCCCACTGCCCCAGAGGGACGCCAGCAGATCTAGAGGGACGCCAGCAGACCGGTGCGGTAGATCGTTCCGGCGCAGGCGCCGCCGATCGTCACGCTCGCCGCGGCCGGGTCACCCGCCTCCGGTGTGTGGCTGACCAGGACGCTCGCGTCCTGCGGCTCACCGCCGCCACCACCGCCACCGCCCGGCTCGCCCGTGCTGGGGTTGTCCTGCGGCCCGTCCTGGGCCGGGTCCGTGGACGGATCGGGGGTCGGTGTGCCGGTGGTGGAGCAGCCGCTGGTGCCGCCGCCCGCCGTCGGGATCCAGGCGAACTTGACCTCGTACGCCTGGCCGGGCTTGAGGATGAGCGTGCCCGGCTGGAGGGAAGGGTCGGGCAGCCCTGCGGCCGCGTCCCCCGCCGTGTGGTCGACGACGAGGATCCGCGAGGCGTCCGCACCGCCCTGGGCGCTCCCGCCCACCGAGCCACTGCCCTCGACCGTGCAGGCGCTGTCCGAGATGTTCGCGACGCGGAACGAGCCGTAGACCCGCCCCTCGGCGTCGGCCGCCCCGACCGATCCGGCGCCACCGCTGGTGAGCTGGGCGCGGCTGCAAGTGGGGGAGGTGGCGTTCAGCGTGTTGGAGGGGTCGGGGGCCGTACCGCCGGGGCCGCCTTCCTCCTCGCCCTTCGGCGGCTTGTCCTTCCCCTTGTCCTTGTCCTTGTCGCCCTTGTCCTGCTCGACCGTGTCGGCGGGCCCGTCGGAGCCCTTGCCGCCGCTGCCCTCGCCGTGCCGGCCGCCGCTGGTCTCAGGGGTACGTTGGCTGCTGGCAGCATTGGCCGGGCGGTCGTCCGCGCCGTTGCTGGTGGTCGCGACGTGCACCAGCGCCGGTACGGCCGCGCAGCCGAGCACCACCGCGGCCGCGGCCCCGACCAGGGCCTGGCGCCGCCGCGCACGGCGGGCGGGCACGGCGCGCCGCAGATGGTCGAGGGAGTCGGAGGACGGTTCGAGATCGTCGACGGCGCGGTGCAGCAGCAGCCGCAGCGCCTCCTCGTCCTCACCGCCGGGCCCGTCGTCGTCGAGCTGAAGACGGGGGGGCGTCAGGGACGTCACCCGCCCCTGCCCGGACGCAGCGGACTTCCTGGCCCCTGCGGGCGTGGTGGACTCCTCGGCCCCCGTGGATCCGCTGGACCGGGCGGACCCGCCGGACTCACCGGCCTCCGCAGACCCGCCGGCCTCCTCGGCTCCCGTGGAATCCGCAGACCCCGCGGACTCACCGGCCTCCGTGGACTCCGTCGGCTCTACCGATTCGATCGGCTCCGTGGACTCCACTGGTTCTCGGGATTCGGGCTCATGGCCCGTCCGCCGCCCGGGGTCCTCCGGGTCCGGCGTATGTGTGATGTGGTTCATGCCGGAGCCTCCATGGCGACGCGGAGCGCCGCGATGCCGCGCGAGCCGTACGCCTTGACCGAGCCGAGCGATATGCCCAGCGTCTCGGCCACCTGGGCCTCGGTCATATCGGCGAAGTAGCGCAGCACGAGAACCTCACGCTGACGGCGCTGAAGTCCCCTCATCGCCTTGATCAGTTGATCGCGTTCAAGCTGTTCGTACGCCCCCTCCTCGGCACTGGCCATATCGGGCATCGGCTTGGAGAGCAGCTTCAGCCCGAGGATGCGCCGACGCAGCGCGGAGCGGGAGAGATTGACGACCGTCTGCCGCAGATAGGCAAGGGTCTTCTCGGGATCCCGGACTCTCTTGCGCGCCGAGTGCACACGGATGAACGCTTCCTGCACGACGTCCTCGCAGGACGCGGTGTCGTCGAGAAGGAGCGCGGCGAGACCGAGCAGCGACCGGTAATGGGCGCGGTAGGTCTCGGTGAGGTGATCGACTGTGGTGCCCGCTGCCATCGCGTCGTCAGTGTCCTCGCGCCCTGTTGTGATGTGCGCGGGGCGGGCCGTCGGCCATGGCGCGATCACCGGCATGCCACCTGGCGTACGCGGGGGGCGTACCGCCGCGCCGCCGCGCCCTGGAACCGTTGCGATGCCGAATACCTCTGCCACGCCTGTTGGACACGCCGCCCCCTGTCAGGGTTGTACGCGCGAGGCACCGCTTTTGACGATGCGTTCAATGCCCCCATGCGCATCAATTCTTCCCCAATGCCCCAGTTATCCCTGCGCCCACTACGGGGCGGCTGGAAAGACGCTCCCCGCCCACTGCCGGTTGCAGCGGGCGGGGAGCGAATACGTCGATCAGATCAACGGCCCAGCTCAGCTGGTCCAGGCCAGTGACATGCACACAGGATATTCACATCTGCCGGTCGGCGCACTGGTGAAACGTCACTTTAAGACGGCCGCTCACCTTAGGGCGGCCCGGTCCCCTCACTTGATCACGGATCGTCACCGGGCAGCGGAGCCTACTTCGTGGTGGGTCCTGCTTCGTGATGGGCCCTACGTGGTGGTGGGTCCTACTTCGTGGTGACGTGACGGGCCCTGCGGCCCTCTCACCTCGCGGCGGCGCCGCCGGCCAGCTCCGCCGCGACGACCTCCGCGATCTGCGCGGTGTTCAGCGCCGCGCCCTTGCGCAGGTTGTCGCCGCAGACGAACAGCTCCAGCGCTCTCGGGTCGTCCAGCGACCGCCGCACCCGGCCCACCCAGGTGGGGTCGGTGCCCACGGCGTCGGCGGGGGTGGGGAATTCGCCCTCCGCCGGGTTGTCGCACAGCACCACACCGGGGGCGCCCGCCAGGATCTCGTGCGCCGCCTCGACCGTCACCTCGTTCTCGAACCGCGCGTGCACGGCCAGCGAATGCGTGGTGATCACGGGCACCCGGACACAGGTCGCGGTGACCCTCAGCTCCGGCAGCCCCAGGATCTTGCGGGACTCGTTGCGCACCTTGAGCTCCTCGGAGGACCAGCCGTCCTCCTTGAGCGAACCGGCGAACGGCACCACATTGAGCGCCATCGGCGCCGGGAACGGCCCGGTGTCGCCCACCGCCCGCCGTACGTCCCCGGGATGGGTGCCCAACTCCGTACCGGCGACCAGCGCGAGCTGCTCGCGCAGGGCGTCGATGCCTTCCTTGCCCGCACCGGAGACCGCCTGGTACGAGGAGACGATCAGCTCGCTCAGCCCGAACTCGGCGTGCAGCGCGCCCATCGCGACGATCATCGACAGGGTGGTGCAGTTGGGGTTGGAGATGATGCCGCGCGGGCGGACCCGGGCCGCGTGCGCGTTCACCTCCGGCACCACCAGGGGGACATCGGGGTCCATCCGGAACGCGCCGGAGTTGTCGATGGCCACCGCGCCCTTGCTCGCCGCGATGGGCGCCCACCGCGCCGAGATCTCGTCCGGTACGTCGAACATCACGACGTCGACGCCCTCGAACGCCTCCTCGCTCAGCGCGATGACCTCGACCTGCTCACCCCGGACGGTCAGCTTCCGGCCGGCCGAGCGGGGCGAGGCGATCAGCCGGATCTCGCCCCAGATGTCGGCACGCTCCGAGAGGATCGAGAGCATGACGGTGCCGACGGCGCCGGTGGCACCGACGACCGCGAGGGTGGGCTTGTCGCCCCCGGCGGCACCGCCATGACCGATCATCGGCCAGTCCCTCCGTAAACCACCGCTTCATCGCTGTCGCTGTCCAGGCCGAAGGCGCTGTGCACGGCCACCACCGCGTCCTTCACATCGTCGGCGCGGGTGACGACCGAGATGCGGATCTCGGAGGTCGAGATCAGCTCGATGTTGACCCCGGAGTTCGACAGCGCCTCGAAGAAGGTCGCGGTGACCCCCGGGTTGGTGCGCATTCCGGCACCGATCAGGGAGATCTTGGCGATCTGGTCGTCGTAGCGCAGCGAGTCGAAGCCGATCAGCGCCTTCGCCTTGGTCAGCGCCTCCATCGCCCGGTGGCCGTCCGTCTTCGGCAGCGTGAAGGAGATGTCGGTCAGCCCGGTCGACGCGGCGGAGACGTTCTGCACCACCATGTCGATGTTGATCTCGGCGTCGGAGATGGTGCGGAAGATGGCCGCGGCCTCACCCGGCTTGTCCGGCACCCCGACGACCGTGACCTTGGCCTCGGACGTGTCGTGCGCGACCCCGGAGATGATCGCCTGCTCCATGCCTTCTTCTCCTTCTCCCGCTTCCGGCCGGTTGCGCACCCAGGTGCCCTGGTGGCCGGAGAAAGACGACCGTACGTGGATGGGGATGTTGTACCGGCGCGCGTACTCCACGCAGCGCAGGTGCAACACCTTGGAACCGCTCGCGGCGAGCTCCAGCATGTCTTCGTACGGAATCTCGTTGATCTTGCGAGCCTTCTTCACCACGCGCGGATCGGCGGTGAACACGCCGTCCACATCGGTGTAGATCTCGCACACCTCGGCGTCCAGGGCCGCGGCCAGCGCGACCGCGGTGGTGTCCGAACCGCCCCGGCCGAGGGTGGTGATGTCCTTGCTCTTCTGGGACACGCCCTGGAAGCCCGCGACGATCGCGACCGCGCCGAGTTCGAGCGCGTCACGGATGCGGCCCGGCGTGACGTCGATGATCCGTGCTTTGTTGTGAACCGCGTCGGTGATGACTCCCGCCTGGCTGCCGGTGAACGACAGCGCCTCGTGACCGAGGTTTTTGATCGCCATCGCCAGCAAGGCCATGGAGATCCGCTCTCCCGCGGTCAGCAGCATGTCGAACTCGCGCCCAGTAGGAATCGGGGATACCTGCTCGGCGAGATCGATCAGCTCGTCCGTCGTGTCGCCCATCGCGGAGACCACGACGACCACCTGGTGGCCGTTCTTCTTGGCTTCCACGATTCGCTTGGCGACCCGCTTGATGCCTTCGGCATCGGCAACGGAGGAGCCTCCGTACTTCTGCACGACAAGGCCCACGTGCGCTCCTCGCAGCTCTCAATAATGCGGTCGGCTCAGTTTAACGAGCGGCCGGAATTCACCCTCCCAATATCACATAGCGAGACGAATGCCTCACAAAGTGATCAAGGAGGGCAGGAGACAGGGGGCATCACACGACGCATACGTCCATGCGTCCGCGAGATTCCCCGCATCCCTCCCACCCGCTCAGCGACGAACCCTTCCCGCTCGCCGCCGAAGCACACGGGAACGTAACCCAGCTCACAGGCTCGGACGGGCCGCGGGTCGCCCCCGCGGTCCGTTGTAGATCTTCCCGTCGGCCGTCCCGGGCGCGCCTCGGCGCGGCCCCGGGCGGCCGTCCCGGGCACCCGTCAGCGCGGCCCGGGCACCTGTCAGCGCGGCCCGGGCACCCGTCAGCGCGGCCCCGAGCGCAGGCCGAGCGGTCCCGCGATCTCCGCCGCCATGACCCGGCCGGCCTCCTCCGCGAGCTCCTCGTCACCGCCCGCGTTGCTGTCCGTGTCCAGGCCGTCCAGCTCGTCCAGCGGGCTGTCCAGCCGTACGTGCGCGACCAGCGACTGCAGCGCGCGCAGGGCCGCCGAGGCGGTCGTCCCCCAGTTGGAGAGGTACGAGAACTGCCACCACCACAGCGCCTCGCTGATCCGGCCCTCGCGGTAGTGGGCCATCCCGTGCCGCAGATCGGTGATGATCCCGGCGAGATCGTCGGAGATCCGGCAGGCGACGGGCTGGCTGCGCGGCACGTACGGGTCGAAGACCTCCGAGTAGATGTCCACCGGCTCCAGCAGCACGGCGAAGCGCTCACGCAGCTCGTCGACATCCGGCTCCGGGCCGACGTCCGGTTCGTACCGCTCGTCCGGAACGAAGTCCTCGTGCGCGCCGAGCCGGCCGCCCGCGAGGATCAGCTGGGACAGCTCGAGGAGCAGAAACGGCACAGCGCTGTCCGGCTCGTCCCCCTTGGCGACTTCGGTGACCGCGACGATGAAGCTCTCGATCTGGTCGGAGATCTGGACCGCGAAGTCGTCCGGGTCCGGGTGGGCGTCGTGCAGCGTTGCGTCAGACATCGAGAAGTCTTCTCCCTTCGAAGGCACGACCCAGCGTGACCTCGTCGGCGTACTCCAGGTCTCCACCGACAGGGAGGCCGCTGGCCAGGCGAGTGACCTTCAAACCCATGGGCTTGATCATGCGCGCGAGGTACGTGGCGGTGGCTTCGCCCTCCAGATTCGGATCGGTGGCCAGGATGAGCTCCGTGACCGTCCCGTCCGCGAGCCGCCCGAGCAGCTCCCTGATCCGCAGATCGTCCGGGCCCACGCCCTCGATGGGGCTGATCGCCCCGCCGAGCACGTGATAGCGGCCCCGGAACTCACGCGTCCGCTCGATCGCGACGACGTCCTTCGGCTCCTCGACCACGCAGATGATCGCGCGGTCGCGGCGGGGATCCTGGCAGACGCGGCACTGCTCGGCCTCGGCGACGTTCCCGCAGACCGCGCAGAACCGCACCTTCTCCTTGACCTGCGTCAACGCATGCGCGAGGCGGCGGACGTCGGTGGGCTCGGACTGGAGGATGTGGAAGGCGATCCGCTGCGCGCTCTTGGGACCGACGCCGGGCAGCCTGCCCAACTCGTCGATGAGGTCCTGGACCACGCCCTCGTACACGCCTTCATCCAATCTCGCGCCGCCGCGCGGTGGCTGTACTGCATATGAATATTCGGTTGCGCCGCACCCTCGCTGCCGGGGCCGCCGTGGTCCCGCGGCCGGGCCCGGAGAGCCGGGTGGGCCCCGGGGAGCCCTGGGGACCCGGTGGGATTACGGAACCCTATGAGATTGGAGAGCCCGGGGACCCGAAAACCCAAGGAACCGAGGACCCGAGGATCCGGAATCCCAGGGACCGGGGGACCCGAGGGACCCAGGAGACCCGGCGGACCCGAGGATCAGAACGGGAGCCCGGGCATACCGCCCAGCCCCTGGGCGAGCGGGCCGAGCTTCTGCTGCTGGAGCTCCTGCGCGGCGTTGTTGGCGTCACGGACGGCCGCGACGACCAGATCCGCGAGGGTCTCCGTGTCCTCAGGATCCACGGCCTTGGGATCGATGACCAGGCCCTGCAACTCACCGGAACCGGTCACGGTCGCCTTCACCAGGCCACCGCCCGCGGAACCCTCGACATGAGTCCGGGCCAGCTCCTCCTGGGCCGCGGCGAGGTCCTGCTGCATCTTCTGAGCCTGCTGCAGCAACTGCTGCATATTCGGCTGGCCACCACCGGGGATCACGGCTTCGCTCCTGGCGCTCGACAGTCGTTCTCTTCGATAGCCCGAGCCTACGTGCTCCCCGAGCGCCCTGCTCTACGCCGTACGGAGGAGACACGGCTACATAGGGCATGGGTGCCGGGCCCACGCCTCCTACTCGTTGACGATCTCCTCGATCACCGTGGCACCGAGCTCGCGAACGATCAGGTCGTGCCCGCTCAGCGCGGTGTCGTCCAGGTCCGGGTCGTCCTCGGCCGGCATGTCGTCCTCCAGCGCGACCCGCGGAGGCTCGGGCTCCCGGTACGCCGCCTCGGGGGGCGGGCTCGCGTCCACGGCGCCGGACGGCGCGGCGGGGGCGGCCGGGGGCGGGGAGGCGGGCGCGGGCCGGGGCGCGGACTGCCGTGGCGCGGCGGACTGGCCACCGCCGCCGGGGCCACCGCCACCGGGGCCACTCCCGCCACCGAAGCCGCCACCACCGCCGAAGCCACCACCGCCGGTGGCGCCACCGCCTCCGCCGAAGCCGCCGGAACCGCCCGGACCCCCGAGGCCGCCCGGGCCGCCGCCCTGCTGTCCGGTGCCGCCCGAGGGGTCGACGATCGCCTCGACCCGCCACTGCACGCCGATGGCGTCTTGGAGCGCCTGCCGCAGGACATCCTCGCTGCCGCCGCCCACGAAGCTGTCGCGCGCGCCCGCGTTGGAGAAGCCGAGCTGGAGGGTGGTGCCGTCGAAGCCGGACACCGTCGCGTTCTGGCTCAGCAGGATCCAGGTGAAGCGGCGGCGGTTCTTGACCGCCTCCAGAATGTCCGGCCACATCTGCCGCACCTGCACGGCGCCCTGCGCCATGCTCGGTGCGCCCTGCGCGGGTGCGGAGGGCGCGGCGGACGCGGGAGGCGAGGCCGGCCCGGAAGACGCGGTCGGCGCGGAGGGCGCCGCGGGCGTCTGCGCAGGTGGGCCGCCGCCCTGCCCCGGCGCGGTGGCGGTGGGCCAGCCACCGGGCTGTCTGGCGGGCGCCCCACCACCGGAGGCACCCCCGGACGCACCGCCACCACCGGTCGCACCGCCGACATCGGAAGCACCAGACGGTGCGGACGCACCAGACGGCCCGCCCGCACCAGACGCACCAGACGCACCAGACGCACCGGAACCAGGCGCCGAGGCGGTGGGCCAGGCTCCGGGCCGCGATCCGCCGCCCTCCACCGCAGGCGACTGGGCACCCGACGGCCATGCTCCGGGCCGCTGCCCGCCGCCGCCCTCCACGGGCGCGGCCGGGGCACCGGCCGGCTGTCCTCCGTCTGCGGCGCCGCCCGGACCGCTGTCCGCGGCCGGTCGCGCACCCGCGGGCCACCCGTCGGGGGCCTCGGCGCCGCCCGGCCCCCCTGGGGCCTGCCCCTGCCCGGACCCGCCCCCGGCCATCGCCGCACGCGCGGCGGCCGGACCGGACGGCCCGGCGGCGGGGGGCGCGGCCGGAGCGTGAGCGTCGGGCCCCGGTACGTACCCCATGGCGGGCCCGGGCCCCGCCGCCCCAGCGAAGCCACCACCAGCACCGCCACCAGCACCAGCACCGGCTCCACCGCCCAGGCCGCCCGCGAGGGCCCCGCGCTCCAGCCGCTCCAGCCGCGACTGCACCGACCGCTCATCGTCGAAGGCGGCGGGCAGCAGCACCCGGGCGCAGATCAGCTCGAGCTGCAGCCGCGGCGAGGTGGCGCCGCGCATCTCCGTAAGGCCCTCATTGACCAGGTCCGCCGCGCGGCTCAGCTCGGCGCCGCCGAAGACCGACGCCTGCGCCTGCATCCGCTCCACCACATCGGCCGGGGCGTCGATGAGCCCCTTCTCCGCGGCGTCCGGCACGGCGGCGAGGATCACCAGATCGCGCAGCCGCTCCAGCAGATCGGCGACGAAGCGCCGGGGGTCGTTGCCCCCCTCGATCACGCGGTTGACGACCTCGAACGCCGCCGCCCCGTCGGTCGCCGCGAAGGCGTCCACGATCGAGTCGAGCAGCGAGCCGTCCGTATAACCGAGCAGCGAGGTCGCCATGGCGTAGGTCACACCGTCGTCGGCCGCGCCCGCGAGGAGCTGGTCCATCACCGACATCGAATCCCGCACCGACCCGGCCCCTGCCCGCACCACCAGCGGCAGCACCCCGTCCTCGACCGGGATCGCCTCGCGCCCGCAGACCTCGCCCAGATACTCGCGGAGCGTCCCGGGCGGCACGAGCCGGAACGGATAGTGGTGCGTACGCGACCGGATCGTGCCGATGACCTTCTCCGGCTCGGTGGTCGCGAAGATGAACTTGAGATGCTGCGGAGGCTCCTCGACCACCTTCAGCAGGGCGTTGAACCCCGCCGAGGTGACCATATGGGCCTCATCGATGATGTAGATCTTGTAACGACTCGACGCGGGCCCGAAGAACGCCTTCTCCCTCAGCTCACGGGCGTCGTCCACACCACCGTGGGACGCGGCGTCGATCTCGATCACATCGATCGAGCCCGGTCCGTTCCGCGCGAGGTCCTGGCACGACTGGCACTCGCCGCACGGCGCCGGAGTGGGACCCTTCTCACAGTTCAGACAGCGGGCCAGGATGCGCGCACTGGTCGTCTTGCCACACCCGCGGGGACCGCTGAAGAGATACGCGTGGTTGACCCGGTTGTTGCGCAGCGCCTGCTGCAGCGGGCCGGTGACATGCTCCTGCCCGATGACCTCCGCGAAGGTCTCGGGGCGGTAGCGGCGGTACAGCGCGAGGGACGACACGCTTACGACGATATCGGGGACCGCCGACAACCGGACCACGCCCGCATCCCCACACCCCCCGCAGACGCAAGACACCCCCCGCAGACGCAAGGCGCCCCTCACGCACCCACCAGAGCCCACTTACCCTTGCTGCCTTCCGGCCCTGGGGGAGTTCGGTGAGATAGCGCCACGTGAGGGGCTGGCCCCCACCTTAGCGGATGGACCCGGGTGGGAACGAGTTCGCGAGCACGGCATCCGGTCTTGTATTGTTTCCCGCGGAGGATTCGCCTAGAGGCCTAGGGCGCACGCTTGGAAAGCGTGTTGGGGGCAACCCCTCACGAGTTCGAATCTCGTATCCTCCGCCAGTGCCTCACCGGGCACGATGTCGAAGGGCCCCACCGCTCGCGGTGGGGCCCTTCGGCGTGTGTGGTCTCAGTTCCCCGTCGATGCGACGCCGGAGCTACCGGCCGTTGAGAACGGCGCGGACGCACCACAGAACATGGCGGCGTCCTGCCTGTACCTGTGCATCAGCGGACCACACACGGTGCACGGCCCGAGTTCCCACGGCGGGCAGCCCAGCGCGGCGGAAACAGCCGCCCGCTCGATGGCCGTAATCAGCTTCGGGTTCCGGGACGGCTGCGCCGACTCCCGGGGAGGGTGAAGCGGCGAGATCGCGGATGTGCTGGGCGTCGCTGACGGACCAGCCCTCCTCGCTGGCCCTGCAGGTCCGGTCTATCTCCTCTCGGCAAGCTGATCTCGTCATCACCCCCTACACGCGGGCATTACGTAGAGGCTCCTCGTCACCGACCAGCTCCCCGCCACCGCGTGCGATCAGCCGCCGGCATGTACCGCGAGGTGGTCTTGACTATCCGCTCCTTCGTGGCTGCTGCTTGCCACCAGAACGTCGATCACCGGCGCGACTGTCAGACCGAGTGGTTACAGTCCTGAACCGGAGATCAGGGAGGGCAGCCTGTCTGTCGACAGCAGTGATCATTTCGCGCACATCATGATGCAACTCGCAGAAGAGTTGCCGGATCTCGCCGATCAGCTGAAGCAGGAAGTCCGGCAGGGCCGAGTAGCTTCCGAGCAGCGACTCAGACAGGAGGGGGAGTACGAAGCACGCGCCAGCCGACTGGCGGAGGCCGAGCTCCCGCCCCTTGGCAAGGCTGACATCGCCGTGCTCCCGTACACCGACGACGAGCGCATGGAGCTCGTACGATCAGCCCTGCTCACGCTTGCCGAGACAATGTACGCATCGCGCAAGGCAACACTGGACATCGCCTTGAAGCGAGAGATGGAGCTGACGATCGAGTTCGGCGATCCGGAACTGGAGCCGCTCTCCTACCTCGACCTCAAAGCGGAGACGGAGCGTGCCCGGGTCGCCCTGACGGTCGTCC
The DNA here is from genome assembly GCF_000147815.2 of Streptomyces violaceusniger Tu 4113. Taxonomy (NCBI): domain Bacteria; kingdom Bacillati; phylum Actinomycetota; class Actinomycetes; order Kitasatosporales; family Streptomycetaceae; genus Streptomyces; species Streptomyces violaceusniger. The sequence goes on from NC_015957.1 coordinate 10,452,598, forward strand.
GCGAGCTGCTGTCCGAGGAACCCGTGATACCCGAGGAGGCCATCCAGCGAACAGGGACGATCTGGCGCTGGCCATCGAGCAGGCGATCGGTGCTCTGCAGCCTGTGTATCGCGGCAACGCCGACGAGTCCGACCTGTACGAGGCATCCCTGCTTGTCGTATGCCTTGAGGCCGCACGGGCAGCAGGTGGGACTGCGCTGCTGACTCAGGACGGCAGGAAGCCTGCTACTGCCCTGCGTTTCCGCAGGTCCCCCGGAAACTTGTGGTCGGGTGACTTCACCCACGTCTTGGTGGGCTTCGCGGGCACACAGAAGAGGCTGGAGATCCACCTGGGAGTATTCGTAGCGGCCACCACGTCGAAGGTGGCGCATGAGTGCGATGTCGCCATCCTGGACCACCAGGAGGCCGAGCGGAGCCGCCGGGCCATGGTCCACCCTCGGAGCAGGGGACTCGTCGCCGCGATCGAGGCAAAGCACTACGGCGCCGTGCACGTCAATCACAAGCGCGTCGCCCGCGTCATGCGCGCCTGGGACATCGTTGGCTTCCACCTGTGCAAGAAGGTCCGCACCACGATCTCCGAGCCGTCGGCGACGCCGGTGCCGGACTTGCTGCGACGCGACTTCACCGCGGCCGAACCGAACACGAAATACGTGGGCGACATAACCTATCCTCCCCATCGGCAATGGCCAATTCCTGTATGTGGCAACGGTGTTGGACTTGTGCTCGAAGCGACTGGTGGGCTGGTCGATCGCCGATCACATGCGCACCGGGCTGGTCACCGACGCGCTCAAGGCCGCGGCCGCGGCCCGGGGTGCCGGCGGCCTGAGCGGGGCGATCTTCCACAGCGACAACGGAGCTCAGTACGCCTCGCAGGAGTTCGCCCAGGTCTGCATGGACCTCGGTGTGACCAGGTCACGCGGTGCGGTGGGCACGAGCGCGGACAACGCCGCCGCTGAATCGTTCAACGCGACCCTGAAACGCGAGACGCTTCAGGGCAAGAAACGCTGGTCAGGATCCCGTGAAGCCAGGCTCGCGGTGTTCCGGTGGGTCACCCGTTACAACACCAGGAGAAGGCACTCCAGCATCGGTCAGGTCAGTCCGATCGTCTTCGAACAACGATCAGTTACGCTGACCACCGCCGCATGACAACCGGTGTCCACGGTCCAGGGTCAAGCCCCGGAGGCCGACAAGCTCCTCGACAACAACTCCCCGGAGGAGATGCGCGCCTGGCTGGAGACCGGCTTCCGGCTGGCCCAAGCCGAGGACGACGCCGTCTACATAGCGCGCATGCTCGCGGCTCCGAACATCAGTGATGCCCTGCGCGCCGCAGCCAACGCTGCCCTCAACGACGGCTCCCCGGAAGCCCTGCGCTACTTCCGTGAGGTCGGGCAGTACGAGGTGGCCGGTTAGGCAAAGCGGGGAATACGCCCTGCCCGACGTGTCCGGCGGCAATCCGGATCAACGGCCCGGATCAACGACTCGGTGGCGACCACCGGCGCAGCCGTCAGCCGCCGTCACGGTGCCGACGCTGGGGCCGACGCTCGGGCCGACGTCGAAGCTGCCCACCGCACGGCTGTCGAGCCATCGGCTACGCGAACAAGCCGCCCGAGCTGTTGCGGTTGGCCGCCTTCTATCCTCACCAGGTGAGAACCACCAGTCGCACCCGCCAGCTCGGGAACACGCTGCGCAGCTGGGCGCTCCTGCCCTCCGGCGACGGGGGCACAGCGCAGAGTTTCGCGAAGCGGCCCGTATCGCGCTCGCCTCTCCCCCCGGCGCGCGCCGCGGACCTGGTGCTGACGGTCGTCGCGTTGCTGCTCGCGGTGTGGAACAGTTTCCAGAACCCCTACCTGGGACCGGCCGCTCCCTGGGCGAACCTGCTGATCGCCGCGGTGAGCGCACTGCCGCTGCTCGCACGGCGCCGAACCCCCGAACTGGTACTCGCCGTCGGACTGCTCGCCAAGGTCCTCCAGGTCTCGGCTTTCGCAACGCCCCTCGCCTACTACGCGGAGGGCGCCTATCGCGGCCCGCACAGCCGCCGGATCGCCTGGGCCTCGGCCGGTGTCGGGCTGGTGGCCCTCGCGCCCTGGAATGCGGCAGTATGGTCCAGCTTTCGGACCGTGGTGACCTGGTTCGCGGTGAACTTCGTCTTCTCCTGCATGGTGCCGCTGCTGCTGGGGCTCTACGTGGGCCAACGGCGCGTCGTCGTCGCCGGTCTCGTCGAACGGGCGGAGCGCGCCGAGCGGGAACAGCGGCTTGTCGCCGAGGCCGCGCGGGAAGAGGAGCGCCGGCGCATCGCCGGCGAGATGCACGACGTGGTCTCCCACCAGGTGAGTCTGATCGTCGTACACGCCAACGCGCTCAGCGTTGCCACTCACGACCCGGAGGTGGCAGGCGAGACCGCGCAGATCATCCAGACGGCCGGTCGGCGCGCGCTCACCGAACTCCGCGAGATGCTGGGGCTCCTCAGAAACGGCCCGGCCGCCGGTGCCGGGGAGCCACCGACACTCGCGGGAAGCGGCGCTGCGAAGGGTGAGTCAGGGGCCGCGGCACACGATTGCGCCGCGTCGGCCGAGCGGCGGCCCGTCGCCGACGCGGCCGTCGACAGGATCTCCGAGCTGGCCGACGGCTCCCGGACCGCCGGGCTGCCCGTCACCGTGCTCGTCGAGGGCGCGCCGCAGCCGCTGGCAGAGCCGGTCGAGCGTGCCGCACACCGGGTCGTGCAGGAGGCTCTGACCAACGTGCACAAGCACGCCCCAGGCGCCACGACGCAGATTCACCTCGCATTCGGCCCGCGAACCGTGCGGGTACGGATCGTCAACGGCCCGCCTGAGATGCCCGCCGAGCCAGCTGCCAACGGTGAGCCTCTGCTGCCCAGCGGGGGACACGGGCTGATCGGGCTGACGGAGCGGGTCCGCCTGGCCGGAGGCACCATCGAGTCCGGGCCCACCGGTGACGGGGGCTTCCGGATCGATGCCGCGCTGCCCACCTCGGTGCCCGGAGCGCCCACAACCGGAGCTTGACCCTGCCGGGGATCGTGGCGTTCCGCCGAGCACCCGTCTCTCCGATCCGCCACACGTCGTGTTCGACAGGATCGGCCCCGCAGCACTCGGTGATCAAGCCGGCCTCGTACGTCCGTGCTGAACCCGTTCGGCGACGTCGCCGATGAGTCAGGCGCTCAGGTCAGTCCGGCGTCGTGGGTGATGAGCGCGACCTGGGTGCGGTTGGCGGCGTCGAGCTTGGTCATGATCCGGCTGAGATGGACCTTGACCGTGGACTGGCTCACGAACAAGTCGGTGGCGATCTGGGAGTTGCTGTGGCCTTGGGCGACTGCCACGGCGACCTCGCGCTCGCGGGCGGTCAGCTCCGCCATCCGCGATCGCGCTTGCGGGGCGACCGCGCCAGTGGCGAAGGCGGCCAGCAGCTTGGTGGTGATGCGGGGTGAGAGCATCGCCTCGCCGCGCGCGAGGACCCGTACCGCGTCGGCCAGTTCGCGCGGCGAGGTGTCTTTGAGCAGGAAGCCCGCCGCGCCGTGCTGGAGTGCGGCGTAGACGTATTCGTCGACGTCGAAGGTGGTGAGCGCCGCGACGGCGGGAGGATCGGGCAGCGCGGCGAGCCGCCGGGCGACCTCCAGGCCGCCGACGCGGGGCATCTGGATGTCGGTGAGCACCACGTCCGGGCGGTGCTCGGCCACCAGATCCACTGCCACCGAGCCGTCATCGCCTTCGGCGACCACCTCGATGTCCGGCTCGGCGTGGAGGACCATCCGGATGCCCTTGCGCACCAACTCCTCGTCGTCGAGGAGGACTACCTTGACGGTCACTCACGCCACCACCTCGTCCGCGTACGGTCAACATCGCCTGCAACGGTATCCGCCGTCCCCGGTACGCCCAGCACGCAGCGCATCCGGGGCGGTGTCCTCGGCTGAGGTGTCGTCGGCGACTTCCCCGTCACCTCGCGGTCGTCCCGCAGCACGATCCAGCCGGAGTGCCGTACGACTTTCGGTCAGGCCCACCCGAGCGGAAAGGGTGACGCGCCGAGAGTGCCGCCCGGAACAGGATGGACGCACTGGTCACCGCTGCGCCGACCAGCATCTTCACCTCCCGGCACGGGGCCGGGATGACGGTGGCGTGGATCGTCTTCGCCTTCGGCGCGGCCTGACCGGAGACGGTCTTGAGCTTCGCGGGTGACCGTACCCTCAACGAGACACAGGAGAGACAGATGGCCAAACGCGGCAAGGCGGCACTGTGCGCAGTGGTGGGGGCGATCACGCTCACCATGGCCGTGACACCGTCGGCATCGGCGATCATCGGGGGACACGACGCCACCTCACCGTACCCATTCATGGCGAGCGTGCAGAAGGACGGCCACCACTACTGCGGAGCCTCCCTGATCAAACCGGACTGGATCGTGACCGCCGGGCACTGCACGGTGAACGTCAAGCCCCAGCAGCTTTCCGTCCAGGTCGGCGACCTCGATCGCACGAAGGGTGCCAAAGCGAAGGTCACCAAGGTCATCACACACCCGGACTTCTCCTACGAGCCGTTCCGCAACGACGTGGCTGTCATGAAGCTGGACCACCCCGTGGACGCGAAGCCCATCAAGCTGGCCGCAGAATCAGCTCCGACGGGCACCGACACTCGGATCCTCGGCTGGGGAATGACCTGCGAGGACGGCAGCGAGTGCCCGGATCCCCCGATCCGTCTGCAGGAACTGGACACCAAAATCGTCCCCGACGACCGGTGCAGCGAGAACTACAACGCGGACAACGAGCTGTGCACCGACAGCCCCACCAAGAACGCGCAGGCGTGCATCCTCGACTCCGGCGGGCCGCAGATCAAGGGCCGTCCCGGGCGGTGGGAACTGATCGGGGCGACCAGCCGCGACGGCGACGCCGATCCGGAGTGTGCCACCGGACCCGGCATCTACACCGACCTGACGGCCCACCGCGAATGGATCGAGCGGGCCACCGCGAAGTGATCGGCGCCGGCTACGGCGGCACCGCCGACGTCGTGGCCTACGCCGAGCACACCGGCCTCCCCACCCGAGTGGTCTGGCCGCAGGGCGCCACCCGCGACTGACCCGACCCGCGCGATACCCCTACCCGCACACGCCGATCAGACGCGCACGAGTCTCTACCGAGACTATCGCTATCGGGAAACTTGTCGTGCGTCGTTTCATCGGGCGGGACCGCGAGCTGAACGTGCTCCGCAACGCCTTGCAGGCGGTTCAGGGCGCCGCCGGGTCGGGGAAACCGGGGCAGTGCATCCTCATGCGGGGAAGACGGCGGGTGGGCAAGTCCAGCCTCGTCGAGGAGTTGCTCCGGCGCGCCGAGACCCCGTACCTCTTCTTCACCGCGGCGGGCGGCACGGCGGAGGACGAGCTGACGAAGCTGCTCGACGCCGTCGCCAGGTCCACCCTGCCGGAGCGGGGACTGTTCCACGAGGAGACCCCCGATCAGTGGAATGCAGCACTCAGGCTGCTTGCGGAGATCCTGCCCGACGACTCTCCCAGCGTCGTCGTCATCGACGAGGTTCCGTATCTCATGGACCGCATCGACGCCTTCGAAGGCATGCTCCAGCGGGCATGGGACCGGCTGCTCAGCCGCAAGCCGGTACTTCTCCTCCTGGTCGGGTCCGATCTGTCGATGATGGAGGCGCTGAACAACTACGACCGTCCCTTTCACCAGCGGGGCCGGGAAATGATCGTGGGACCACTGAACCCGGCCGACATCGGCGAGATGCTCGGCCTGTCACCGGCAGCCGCGCTCGACGCCACTCTGATCACGGGGGGTCTCCCCCTGGTCTGCGCCGAGTGGCGGGCCGGAGCGGATGTCTGGGAGTTCCTCCGTGACTCCCTGGACAATCCGATCTCGGCACTGCTGGTCTCCGCCGAGCGCTCACTGGCCGCGGAGTTTCCACCGCAGGCGATGAGCAGGGAGGTCCTGCGGGCCATCGGATCGGGCGAGCGAACCTTCACCAACATCGCTCGCGCGGCTGGCGGCATCGCCCACACCACTCTTACCCGAGCCACTGACGTCCTGACCGAGAAACGGGTCGTAGCCGCCGAGCTGCCGCTCTCACTGAGGCCGTCGAAGGAACGCCGCTACCGGGTGGCCGACCCCTACCTGCGCTTCTGGCTCGCGTTTCTGGATCCGCACATGGCGGAGATCGAGCGGATGCGGGGAGATCTCACGCTGAGCCGGATCAAGGAGCAGTGGACGAGCTGGCGTGGCCGCGCGATCGAGCCGCTGGTCCGGGAATCCCTCGCCCGCCTTCTGCCGGACGGGCCCCTGCCCGCCGCCCCGGCGATCGGCGGGTACTGGACCCGCAGCAACGACATCGAAATCGACCTGGTTGGCGCCGACCGGCAGCCGGTGGCCAAACAGTTGCTTTTCCTCGGCTCGGTCAAGTGGCTGGAGAACTCCGCGTTCGACAGCCACGACCTGGCCGCACTGCAGAAGCACCGGGCAGCGATCACCGGCGAGCCGGTACCGCTCGTGGCGGTCTCCCGCAGCGGGGTCGGTTGTTCCGGTCTTCAGGCGGTATACGGCCCTGAGGAACTGCTCAGCGCTTGGCGCGGAGTGTGAGCAGGAACTGACCCTGGTTGCGGTTCTGGTTGCATTCGCTGCCGTTCAGCACCGTCCACTACACACCCTCAGCCCCGTGCCGTCGCAGGTGAGGACACCACAGCTCAACCCCGGACTCGCAGACGAACATTTGGAAAGCGTGTTGGGGGCAACCCCTCACGAGTTCGCATCTCGTATCCTCCGCCAGTGCCTCACCGGGCACGATGTCGAAGGGCCCCACCCGTTCGCGGTGGGGCCCTTCGGCGTGTGTGGTCGCAGCTTTGGTTGCAGTTGCCGCTGGACGACAACTCCTTCTACGGACAGTCACTTCCCAGCGCGGCCTTTCGGCCCGCGGGCCCATGGGCCCATGGGCCATCCAGGCTCGCCGGTGAGTGGATCAGCTTGCGGCGGTCAAGGTCCGCAGTTGGGCCAGCGTCTCGCGGATGACGTCGCCCAACGCGCGGTCCTCGGCGGCGTTTACCCATCGCTCGAAGGCGACACGGAACACGGCGACACCTGTCTCGGCGGCCAGGCTGGCCTCGGCGTTGCCGACACCCCGCCGTCGCAGCCCGTCGGCCACGGCGACCGACATGGACGTGAGCTTGATCAGCTCACGTTCGCGGAGACTGGCGTTGGCCATGATCACCGCCTGGCGCACCCGTGCGAGCTCACGGTTGCCGCCGATGACCTCGGCCGCGGCGACGAGCGCGGCCGCGACGGCGTCCAGCGGCGGCGCTGTTGCCGGCGCCGCCTCCAGGGCGGCGAGCGACTTCTCCTCCAGTTCGGCCGACGCGTCGAAGAAAACCTCGCGCTTGTCGGCGAAGTACCGGAAGAAGGTGCGGGCGGTGACGCCTGCCCGTTCGGCTATATCGGCCACCATGGTCTGCTCGAAGCCACGTTCCAGATACAGCGCCAGCGCGGCCTCGCGCAGCCGACTACTGGCCCCAGGCTCCCACCGTCCCATGGCACGAGCTTAGGCGATCGCCACTTGGTGACACTCCGTGCCGACGCGGATCTCATCACCCACCCCTGATGTCATCAGGTGACATCACAGGTGGTACGGTGATGTCGCTTGATGACATCACTCTCCGGAGGTCTCGAATGGCGACGCTGAAGCGCATCCAGTACCACCAGTACGGCGGGCCTGAGGTGTTGCGGCTCGAGAACTTCGAGCCCGCACGGCCCGGCGCCGGCGAGATCCTGGTCCGGGTACGGGCGGCGGCAGCCAACCCGATGGACTGGAAGATCCGCAACGGCGAGATGAAGATCATGAGCGGCCGTAGCTTCCCGCGCGGGCTGGGTCACGACTTCGCAGGCGTCGTCGAGGCGGTCGGCGACGGCATCACCCGGCTCGCCGTCGGCGACGCGGTGCTCGGCGGAGCCGGCATCAAGGCGGCGGGGGCGTTCGCCGAGATGGTCCTTGCCGAGGAGAAGGCGGTCGTGAAGAAGCCGACGGAGCTCTCCTTCGAACAGGCCGCCGCGATCCCCACTGTCGGGCTCACCGCCTTGCAGGCCATAACCAGCAAAGCGAAGGTGCAGCCCGGGCAGGCAGTCTTCATCCACGGCTGCCTCGGCGGAGTCGGCCGCGCCGCCGCCCAGACCGCGATGGTGCGCGGCGCCTCGGTGGGAGGTAGCTGCCGCGCGACCGCCGCGCACGACGCGCACGACCTGGGCATCACCCCGGTCGTCGACTTCGACTTCGACCCCGCGGCGCTCAGCGGACGATTCGACCTCGTCTTCGACACCGCCGGTACGCTCCCGATCAAAGCGGCACGGACGTTGCTGAAGCCCGGCGGCCGCATCATCGACATCACCCCCACCCCTGCGAAATTCGCCAGAAGCGCGCTGCCCGGGCCCTACCAGGTCATGATCGCCCAGCCCATTACGAGCGACCTCGAAGAAGTCGCGCGAGCCGCCGGGGAGGGAACACTGCGGCTGCCGATCGCTCGCACCGTACCGCTCACCGAAGCGATCGCGGCGCTCATGGAACTCGAACGCAACCGCACGCCCAAGGGCGGCAAACTCGTCATCGCCGTCGGCTGACCGGCGAATACCGCGTCCTGCTCGTCGTCTCAGTCCCGGCCGTCTTCGAAGACGAAGAGCGGTTTGGCGCCGTGCGCAGGTGTTCCGGCGAACGAGAGGGCTTCGGTGAAGCGTTCGAGCGGGAACGGCCGGCCTTGGGGATGCTCAGCACTTCATCGGCGACGAGGCCGCGCACCTCGGACAGCGCGCGCAGGACATCCGTAGGTGAGGCGGTGCCGAACCAGCGGTTCAGCCAGAAGCCGCGGACCGCTTTGGTCTCGTAGATGAGGGAGCGCGCCGACAGCGGAATCGTCAGCGCCGCCGGGCCGGTCTGCCGATGGGGTGAGAGCGCGCCGTAGACCACGGCCTCTCCACCCGGAGCCAATGCCTGGGACACCTGGGCACCCACCTGGCCCGCGCCTTCGCGAGCGCTGTCCTGTCAGGCGGCTCGGCGGTCACGCGTCATGTACAGGCCCGTGGCGGTACCGATGGCGGTGAGGCCGGTGACGGAGCTGATGACGATCTGCTCGGTGCCGGTGAAGGCGAAGCTGGAGGCGACGTTGACGATGGCGGCGAGGGTCAGGACCAGCCAGAGCAGGGACTTCATCGGGGGTTCCTTTCGGAGGGCCCTTGGTGGGCCGTGGTGTCGGCCGCCGGTGTCGCGGCCGTTCCTTGTCTGAGGTCTACGATCCCGTTTCCGCACCGCCGCCTCGATGGGCCGCGCCCCCGAACCGATGGTGTAGCGCGCTACACCCCCGCTGCCGTGAACCCGCTCCGTCACTTAGCCTGACCGCCATGCGGGAGACGGTGTGGCGCGCGGGGCGGGCCTCGGTGGAGTTGCTGCGGGGGGCCGGGATCGCCCTGGCCTCGTATCTGTTCATCGGGGTGGCGCTCTTCGCCGCCGTCGCGATGGTCACCGTCGTGGGCGCGGGGGTGCTGCCCGAGTCCGTACTGCTGGTGCGCAGGACGGCCGGGTACAAGCGGCGGTGGGTGGGCGCCTGGACCGGGGAGCCCGTGCCCGAGGCGTACCAGCCGTTGAACGGGGAGGTGTTCGCGCGGGTGCGGACCGCGGTCGGGGATCCGGGCACGTACCGCGATCTGCGCTGGCTCGCCGCCCACGCCGTCTACGGCTGGCTGCTGGCCTGCTGCGCGATGCCGGTGTGGGTCGTCGGGCTGATGGCCGACGGGGTGTGGTGCGGGCTGTTGAAGCAGCGGGCCGTGGTGCTGCCGCTGATCGAACGGCTCGTCGACCTCGACGCGGCGTGGTCGCGGGCGCTGCTGCTGCCGTCGCCGGAGGCGCTGCGCACCACCCGGCTCGCCGAGCGGGTGGAGGAGCTGTCCGAGACCCGGGCGGGCGCCGTCGCCGCGCACGGGGCCGAACTGCGGCGCATCGAGCGGGATTTGCACGACGGTACGCAGGCGCGTCTGGTGGCGCTCTCGATGCGGGTGGGGCTGGCGCGGCGCGCGTACGACAAGGACCCCGACGCGGCGCACAAGCTGCTGGAGGACGCGCAGGACCAGGCCGAGGAGGCCCTCACCGAGCTGCGCCATGTCGTGCGCGGCATCCATCCGCCGATCCTCACCGACCGTGGACTCGTGGGCGCCGTAAGGGCGCTCGCGGCCGGCAGCGGGCTCGAGGTGTCCGTGGACGACGACGGGGTGGAGGACGGGCCCCGGGCGCCGGCGGCGGTCGAGGCGGCCGCGTACTTCGTGATCGCGGAGGCGCTGACCAACGCGGCCAAGCACAGCGGGGCCGAGCGGGCGTCGGTCGAGCTCGTGCGGATGAGGGATAGGTTGAGGGTCGCGGTACGGGACGAGGGGCGGGGCGGGGCCGATCCCGCGGGCGGCAGCGGGCTGCTCGGCATGCGGCGCCGGGTCGCGGCGCTCGACGGGACCGTGGAGATGACCAGCCCCGTCGGGGGGCCGACGCTGATCGAAGTGGAGCTGCCGTGCGTGTGGTGATCGCCGAGGACAACGCTCTGCTGCGGGAGGGCATGGTCCTGCTGCTGAACTCCGCCGGGCATGAGGTGGTGGCGGTCGCCTCCAGCGGCCCCGAGGTGCTGCCCGCCCTCCTCGAACACCGTCCGGACGCGGCCGTACTCGACGTCCGCATGCCGCCGGGCTTCCGCGACGAGGGGCTGCGCGCGGCGCTCGCGGCGCGGCGGGAGATTCCCGGCCTGCCGGTGCTGGTGCTCTCGCAGTACGTCGAGGAGACCTACGCGACCGAGTTGCTGGCCGATGGCGCGGGCGGGCTCGGCTATCTGCTCAAGGACCGGGTGGGGCGGGTCGAGGAGTTCCTGGACGCGCTGGAGCGGGTGGTCGCGGGCGGTACGGCGCTGGATCCCGAGGTGGTCAAGGAGCTGATGACCCGCCGCCGTGACGATCCGGTGGACGCCTTGACGCCGCGCGAGCGCGAGGTGCTGCATCTGATGGCGGAGGGGCGGGACAACACCACGATCGCGCGGACGCTGGTGGTCTCGGAGCGCGCGGTCAGCAAGCACATCGGCAATGTCTTCGCGAAGCTGGGGCTGCCGCCTAGCGACAGTGGGCATCGGCGGGTGCTGGCGGTGCTGGCGTATCTCAACAAGGGGGCGGGCATGGGGGAGTCGGCGGACAAGCGGTAGGGCGGGGCCCGGTGGGGGTCGCGGGCCCGGTGCGGGTGGGGGGTCCTGGGTCCGTGGGGGTCCCGGGCCCGGTGCGGGTCCCGGGCCCACCGAGATCTCGGTTCCGGCAGCGTTCGCGGCTGCGTGAGCCGTGGCTTTCCCCACCCCGCCCCTTCCCGAAAGAGGGGGCTCCGCCCCCTCACCCCCACCGGGGCTCCGCCCCGGACCCCGCTCCTCAAACGCCGGAGGGGCTGGAAGACCGCGGATAACGCCCCCGCAGCGTCGTCCACACCGGTGGCAGCGACCCCGCCGCCGCCGTCACCACGACCACCGCGACGATCACCGCGGCCTGTACCGGCGGCAGGTACGGCAGCGTGCCCGCCATGGCCATGCTGAAGGCCAGCAGCGGTACGGAGGCCACGGCCGCCCCCACCACCAGCCCGGTCAGCACCGTGGCCGCGGCCTCCAGGCGCAGCATCCGGCGCAGTTGGCGGCGGCCCGCGCCCGCCAGACGTAGCAGCCGCAGCTCGGGGCGGCGGCCGGTGGCGATGAGGGCGAGGGTGCTCAGGACGGCGATCACCGTGAAGCCGCCGACCGCCCCGACGACCGCCACCGATACCACCTCGGCCAGCGCCTGCTCCGCCGCCTCACCCCGTACCGGCGCCGGGTCCCGCTCCACGCGGGCCCCGGGCACCGCACGCGCCAGGGCCTTCGTGACCGCCTTACGGTCGGCATCGGGCGCGGTCGCGACCAGGACCCGGCCCGTGGCGGGCAGGGACGTGTGGCGCAGCAGGTCCTCGCGGGAGAGGAGGAAGTCCCCGAGCGCGAGGGAGCGTTGGTACGTCGCCACGACGCGCAGCCGGGTCTCCTGACCGTCGCCGAACCGCAGGGTCACCGTGGAGCCGGGCCGTGCGCCCAGGGAGTCCGCCCGGTCGGTGCCGACGGCGACCGTGCCGGGCCGGAGCCGGGCGAGGTCCCCGTCCCGCACCCCCGGGTCGAGGGTGTGGGTCAGCCGCTCCGGGGTGACGCCGAAGACCGGCAGCCGCTCCAGTTCGGGCGCACCGAGCCGGCTCTGCGCGAGCAGCACCGTGCCGGGGACGACCTCCGTCGCCGCCCGTACCCCCGGGACCTCGCGGATCCGCTCCACCGCCCCGGCCGGGAGCCCGCCGTCCGCGCGCACCGCGAGATCGGCGCGGAGCACCCGGCGGGCCTGGGCGTCCCCCGCGTGGGTCATGGTCGCGCCCCCGGCGAGCTGGACCCCGGCGAACGCGGTGACCAGCACGATCGGGGTGATCGCCGCGCCCAGCCGGTGGGCGGACGCGGCGCAGTTGGCGGCGGCGAGGCGGCCGCCGGGGCCGAACAGCCGCAGCGGAGCGCCGAGCAGCCGCATCGCCCCCTCGGCGATCCACGGTCCGAGCACGGCGCAGGCGATCACCATCGTCACCGCCGCCCCGCCGGCCGCGGCCGCCGCGGTCGCGCCCTGCTGGAGGGCGGCCGTTCCGGCCGAACTCGCGCCCACGAACAACAGCACCAGCCCCGTGATGCGGCGCGCACTGCCGGGTGCCCGCTCGCGCAGCGCCTCCGCCGGGCGCAGCTTGGCGGTCCCGGAGCAGCCGATGAGCGCCGCGATCCCGGCCACCAGGACGGTGACGGCGGCGGTGACCAGGGGCACGGGCCACAGCAGCGGGGGCAGCGTCAGCTCGAGTCCGGTGGGCAGCGCGCCCCGGGCGTCCAGCAGTGCGCGCAGCCCCAGGTACACGGGGACCGCCCCGACAGCGCCCGCCGGCGCCGCCCAGGCCGCGACCCGCGCCACCTCCCGGCCCACGGCACCGCGCAACTGTCCCGGTGTGGCGCCGACCGCCCGCAACAGGCCCAGTTCATGGGAGCGTTGCCGCAGCGCCTGGACGATGGTCGACGAGACCACGAGCAGCGCCACCAGGACGACGGCACCGGCCACGGAGCCGAGCGCCGCCAGCAGCTCGCCGCGGGCGGGCGCGGCGGCCAGGAACTCGGCCTCGCCCCGCTCGCCCCCGGTCAGGACGCGGACCGCGGCCGGGTCGCCCTCGGCGCGGTGCCCGACGTCGGTGACACCGGCCGCCGCCAGGGCCTTCCGCACCCGCCCGGCCAGCTCCCCCGGGTCCGTGCCGGGTTCGGCGACGACCCCGACGGCGTCCAGCGACTCCGGGTGGCCGGCCAGGCGGCGGGCCTCGGCGCCGGTGAACCAGACGGCGGTGCCGGGCCCTTCGGCGACGCCCACGACGGTGTACGCCGTGTCGCGGCCGCCCACGCGCAGCGTCAGCCGCGCCCCGACGCGGCCCGCGCCGCCGCCTGTCACGACCTCGCCCGCGCGCTGCGGGGCGCGCCCCGTCCGTAGCGCGTAGGGCGCCAACTGAGTGGCCTCCCAGGGCCGTCCGATGGCGGACCGGCCCGCGCGGCCCACCGGGAATTCCACGTCGGCGACGGCCGTCCGCACCCCGGGCACCGCGCGCACCGCGGTCAGCGCCGTACGGGGGATCCGGACCCGCTCGGTGAGCCCGGCGCTCACGGTCTCGCGGTCGCCCAGCGACGCGGCGCTGAAGCGGGTGGTCTGGTCGCCGGCCACGACGAGGTCGGCCCCGGCGTACCGCTCCACCCGTGGATGTGCGCTCCAGGCGGAGACGAGGGTCAGCCCGAAGGCGCCGAGCAGCAGGGAGGTGAGGGTGAGCGCGGCGAAGACGGCGGTCCACGCCTTACGGTGGGCACGGGTGGCGCGAGCGGCCAGCAGGGCGGCGACCTTCATGCCGTCCGCCCTCCCAGCTCCTTGAGGACGCGGCGGATGTCGGCCGCCTCCGGCCGCTCCTGCCGCCAGACCAGCTTCCCCCGCATCAGGTACAGCGCCTCGTCGGCCCAGGCGGCGGCGAACGGGTCGTGGGTGACCATGACGACCGTATGGCCGTCACGGTCGACGGCCTGCCGCAGCAGCGTCAGCACCTCCTCCGCGGCGGCGGGGTCCAGCGCCCCCGTCGGCTCGTCGGCGAAGACGATGTCGGGCGTGGTCACCAGCGCGCGGGCGATGGCCACTCGCTGGCACTGCCCACCGGACAGCTCCGACGGCACGGCGCCGCCCCGGTCCCCCAGCCCGACCGCCGCGAGGGCCCGCAGATGCCGGTCGCCGGGGCTCTCGCCGCCGAGCATCAGCGGCAGGGCGACGTTCTCCGCGACGCTCAGCGACGGCACCAGGTGGTGCGCCTGGAAGACGAAGCCGATCCGCTCCCGCCGCAGCCGGGTCAGCGCCGCCTCGTTCAGCGAGGACAGTTGGGTGCCGCCGATGCGCACCGTGCCCGCCGTCGGCCGGTCGAGCCCTGCGGCGCACTGCAGCAAGGTCGACTTCCCGCACCCCGAGGGGCCCATCACCGCGAGGAACCGTCCGCGCGGCACCGTCAGATGGATGGGGTGCAGCGCCACAACCCCCGACCGGTACTCCCGGGTGACCCCGTCCAGGGTCAGCGCGTGGTGCCGGGTCCCCGTCTGCTCCGCGGTGGCCGTCGTACGGCCGCGCCACTGCCTCTTCATCTGTCCGCCCCTCCGTCAACTCCGGGCGGATCGAACCGTTCCGCCGGTCACCGAGAACGCTAGAAACGGGCGCGGACGCGCGGGAGAGAGCACAGTCCCGTACCTGCAGGTGGTACGGCCCCCACCCCGGGGTGGAGCAGGCTCCACCATCGCCTGACCTTCCCGGTCCGCGAGCGACTCCCTGGGCGCGCCGCCGTGGTGAACCCCGCCGGGGACAAGATCCTGGACATCCGCACAGGACCGGCATATGAGACAGAAGACAACAGAGAGGCATCAGCCACCCATGGATGTCAGCGCCCGCATCGAGGCCGTCTACGCGCAGATCGTGCACCGCAACCCCGGGGAGTCCGAGTTCCACCAGGCGGCACGCGAGGTGCTGCCGACCCTCGCCCCCGTGCTCGGCGCGCATCCGGAGTATCTGGACGCCCGGATCGTGGAGCGGCTGTGCGAACCGGAGCGGCAGCTCGTCTTCCGGGTGCCCTGGGTGGACGACGACGGCGAGGTGCAGGTCAACCGGGGCTTCCGGGTGGAGTTCAACAGCGCGCTGGGCCCCTACAAGGGCGGCCTGCGCTTCCACCCCAGCGTCAATCTGGGCATCGTGAAGTTCCTCGGCTTCGAGCAGATCTTCAAGAACGCGCTGACCGGCCTGGCCATCGGCGGCGGCAAGGGCGGTGCGGACTTCGACCCCAAGGGGCGCTCGGACGGCGAGGTGATGCGGTTCTGTCAGTCCTTCATGACCGAGCTGTACCGCCACCTCGGCGAGCACACGGACGTGCCCGCCGGGGACATCGGGGTGGGCGCCCGGGAGATCGGCTATCTCTTCGGCCAGTACAAGCGGGTGACCAACCGCTTCGAGGCCGGTGTGCTGACCGGTAAGCCGGTCGGCTGGGGCGGTTCACCCGCGCGTACCGAGGCCACGGGGTACGGCACCGTCCACTTCGCCCAGGAGATGCTGCGCACCCGTGAGAAGGATCTCGACGGCCTTACGGTCGTCATCTCCGGGTCCGGCAATGTGGCCCTCTACGCCATCGAGAAGGTCCACGCCCTCGGCGGGCGGGTGGTGGCCTGCTCCGACTCCTCCGGCCATGTGGTCGACCCGGACGGGATCGACCTCGCCCTGCTCAAGGAGATCAAGGAGGTCCGCCGGGAGCGGATCGCCGCCTATACCGCCGCCAAGCCGGGCGCCGTCTTCTCCGGCCGGGGTTCGGTCTTCGAGGTGCCCTGCGAGGTCGCCCTGCCCTGCGCGACCCAGAACGAGCTGACCGAGCAGAGCGCGATCGCCCTGGTCAAGAACGGCGTACTGGCCGTGGCCGAGGGCGCCAACATGCCCTGCACCCCGGCGGCGATCGAGATCTTCCGGGAGGCCGATGTGCTCTTCGGCCCCGGTAAGGCCGCCAACGCGGGCGGGGTGGCCACCTCCGCCCTGGAAATGCAGCAGAACGCCTCCCGCGAGCGCTGGACCTTCGCCCAGACCGAGGCCCGCCTCGCGGCCGTCATGACCGAGGTCCACACCCTGTGCCGCACCACCGCCGACCGCTACGACTGCTCTCCCGACGACTACGCCCTGGGCGCGAACGCCGCCGGTTTCGTGCGGGTGGCGGAGGCGATGGCCGCCCAGGGCGTCGTCTGAGCCGGTCGCGCCATGCGCGCGACTCACCTCGACGGCATACGGCTCACGCCGACGACACCGACGGCATGTCGGCCGCCGCGTGCACCGCGCCCAGCACCGGCTTACGCAGCAGCAGCAGCGCCGCATCGTCGTGGAGCCGCCCGCCCACATGAGTCAGCAGTTCGTCGTGGAGCGAGGCGAGCGTGCGGGACGGCTCGTCGCAGACGTGCCGCGGCACCCGCTCCAGCAGCGGGAAGTACTCCCGGCCGCGGTCCCGCGCCTCGATGACCCCGTCGGTGTAGAGCAGCAGTTGGTCCCCGCCGGCGAACGGCACCACCTGGAGGCTCGGCAGATCGCCGCCCAGGGAGGCCAGACCGAGCGGCGGGGCTGGGCGGGTGGGCTCGATGGCGATGATGCCGGACTCGCCGACCAGCAGCGGCGGGGCGTGTCCGCAGTTGACGAGCTCCATCCGGCCGTCGTTGGGGTATCCGGCGACCACGGCGGTGACGAAGTCGTCGGGCGCCAGGTTGCGGGACAGGCTGCGCTCGATCCTGGCGACGACGTCGAGCAGGTCGGGTTCGTCGTAGGCGGCCTCGCGGAACACGCCGAGCACCAGCGCGGCGGTGCTCACCGCGGGCAGCCCCTTACCGCGCACATCGCCGACGATCAGCCGGACCCCGTACGGGGTGGGCAGCAGGGCATAGAGGTCGCCGCCCACCCTCGCCTCCGCGGCAGCGGCGCTGTAGCGGACGGCCACCTGGAACTGGCCGACCCGGGCGGGCACCGGTTGGAGCAGGGCGTTCTGGGCGGCCTCGGCGACCGATCGGACGGCGGCGAGAACCCGCTCCCGGCGTATGCGCAGGGCACTGGCCCCGCAGCTCGCCAGGGACACGGCGGCGGGTGTGGCCAGCAGGATCGCCTGGGTGCGCACCGGCTCCGCGCCCTGGATGCCCAGGAACGCGCCCACCGCCACGGCGAGCAGCCCGATGCGTATCACCCCGTACGGTCCGCATTGGGCGGCGGCGAGCGCCGGGCCGACGGCGAGCAGCGGCAGCCAGGCAAGCCCCTCCGAGGTGACGAGGGCCAGCAGGGCCACCCCACAAATGATGAGGACGGGGACCGCGGGGGCGAATTGCCGACGGCCGACCAGCTGGTCAGGGTCGGACGGGCGGAGTCGGGCCGGGAACATGACCTGCTTCGCTGCTCTCTTCCACTGGAGACGAGTGATACCGGAGATGTCCGTTACATCCAGAGAAACAGCGATTCCATAGGTCGGCAAGCGCCGCGTTTTCAGATAGTGAGCGAGAGGTGCCTGCTCACCCGGTTCGCCGTCGGGACCAGGTGGGTCCGGAACAGCTCACGGTGCGGATCCGTCCTCGCCAGCCGGGCCAGCCGGTCCGCCGGCAGCGAGATCCCGAGCGAGCCGAGCCGGTCCCCGCAGTGGACCGGCACCGCGAAGCAGACCGTGCCCAGGGCGTACTCCTGCAGGTCCGCGACCAGCGGACTGCCGGTCGGGGAGTCCAGCCGGCGCAGCAGATCGTCGGAGCGGGTGACGGTGCGCGGGGTGAGATCGACGAGCGGGTGGCGGGACAGATAGTCGTAGCGGGCGTCGTCGTCCAGCTCGCGCAGTACGCATTTGCCCAGCGCGGTGGCGTGCCCGGCGTCCTCGCACCCCACCCAGAGATCGACCCGGGGCGCCTGCGGGCCGTCGACGATGTCCACGATCCGGATCTCGCCCTCGTCGTAGAAGGTGAGATAGGCGGCGGCGGAGAGCTCGTCGCGCAGGGCGGTCAGGGTGGGCCGGACCCGGGCGAGCAGCGCCTGTTCCCGGCTTCCGGATTCGAGGGTGCGCAGCTTGTCGCCGATCACGAAACCGCCGTCCTCCAGCCGGCGCACATAGCCGTCGTGGACCAGCGTCCGCAGCAGGTGGTACGTGGTCGCCAACGGCAGCCCCGTCTCCCGTGCGAGCCGCTTGGCCGGCGCACCGCCCTCATGCGCGCCCACCACCTCCATCAGCCGGAAGGCCCGCTGTACGGATGTGATCAGCGTAGGCGCCGTTTGAACACCCATACATCCAGCTTGCTCCCGGTATGACCGGATGAGCAAGATCTGAGAGATCGGACCCGCGTGAGGGGCGCCGACCGGTGCGGTCGGCGCCCCTCACGGACGTATGGAATCGGCGCGGTCGGCCGGGGAAGATCCGGCCGCGCGGTGTGGTCAGCCGGGGGAGATCCGGCCGCGCCAGGCGCCTTCCGCCTCGCCGCGCCGCTCGATGAAGTCCTTGAACCTCCGCAGGTCCCCCTTCACCCGCCGGTCGAGCGTCCCGGTCAGGTCCGCGGCCTTCTCCGCCATCCCGCTCGGCTGGAAGACCAGGGCCAGATTGACCCGGGTGTGGCGCTCGTCCAAGGGCTCGAAGGTCACCAGGCCCTGCTGCTGCACCTCACCGGAGGTGGTGCGCCATGCGATGCGCTCATCGGGAAGCTGATCCACGATCTCGGTGTCGAACTCCCGGTGCACACCGGCGATGGAGGTCGCCCAGTGGTTGTGGCGTTCGTCCACCTGGGTGACCTGATCCACACCTTCCATGAACCTCGGGAACTCGGTGAACTGCGTCCACTGGTTGTAGGCGGTGTGGAGCGGAACCCCAACCTCGACGGACTCCCGCACGGTGCTCATCGGTGACTCCTTTCGATGCGGTCGTGTCGCTCACCACGGCGGGTTTCCGAGAGCGCTGGGCCAAAACCTGCGCCCGGACGATCGGTCCGACGACAGGACCGGACGATCGGCTCGACGACAGGCACAGAGGCAGAGCCGGGGACAGCCGCGGATCAGCGCAGCGGATGCAGCGGGGCCAGTTCGGCCGGGGAGGTGCCGGTCGCGATGGCGTCGGCCAGCAGCCGTCCGCTGAGCGGGCCGAGGGCCACGCCCCACATGCCGTGGCCGCCGTTGACGTAGACGCGCGGGGAGGCGGTCGGGCCGATCAGCGGCAGGCCGTCGGGGGTGCAGGGGCGGGCGCCGACCCAGGTGTCCGTACGGGCGTCCCAGTCGATGCCGCGCAGCAGCGGACGGGCCGCCGCGATGATCGCCTGGATCCGGCGCGGGTCCACCGGCCGTTCCACGGGCGCCAGTTCCATCATCCCGGCGACCCGCACCCGGCCCTCGCCCAGCGGGGTGCAGACAACCTTCTGGGCGGCCAGGTACGTGGGACGAGTGGGGGCGCCCTCGGCCGGCACGCTGAAGCTGTAGCCGCGTCCGGCCTGGACCGGCACCCGGACCCCGAACGGGCGGACCAGCCCGTCCAGCCAGGCGCCGGTGGCCACGACGGCGACGTCCGCGCGGAGTTGCCCCTGGGAGGTGGTGACGGCCACGCCCCGCCCGAGGTCCCGGATTCCGGACACCTCCGTCCGCTCCAGGATCTCGCCGCCGCGCTCCCGCACCGCGTCGGCCAGCGCGCGGACGAAGTTCCCCGGGTTCAGATAGCGCTGGCCGTGGAGTTCGACGGCCGCGCCGATGCCGTCGCCGAGCGCCGGCTCCAGCTCGCGGGCCCGGTCCCCGTCGATCTGCTCGTAGGCGATCGAGAAACCGGCCGCGCGGGCCCGCTCCAGCTCTTCGACCATCGCGGTGCGCTCGGCCGCGGTGCGGAAGGCGAGCAGACAGGGTTCGGCGGGCCGGGTCGGCTCGGCGACGCCGTCCGCCGCGAGGGCGTCGTACGCGTCCAGCGCATGGCGGTTCAGCGTGGCGAAGGTGGCGGCCAGCACGCGCCAGCGGCGCGGGGTGCAGTTCCGGGTGAAGGAGAGCAGGAAGCGGGCGAGCCGGGGATCGGGCCGGGGTGGTATGTAGACGGGCGACTCGGGGGAGACCAGGCTGCGCAGCCCGTAGCGGAGGGCGGCCGGTTCGGGCAGCGGCAGCGTCAGGGCCGGGGAGAGCCAGCCGGCGTTACCCCAGGACGCCCCGGCCGCGGGGTGACGCCGCTCCACGACGGTGACCTCGACACCGTGGTTCCGCAGCGACCAGGCGGTGGCGAGGCCGACCATGCCCGCGCCGATGACGATGGCGCTGCGGGGTGGGCGGGACGGGCCGGTGGCACGGGACGGACCGGTGGCAGCGGGCACGGATGTGCTCCTTCCCATGGGTGGAACACCATCATCGGCGGGCGGGGCCGAGCACCGCACTGTCCCGGGGACCGGCAGCGCACGGACCGGCCATGTCGCCCGGGACAAACGCCCCCGGTCCGAGACCCGGAGCCGGTCTACGGCCGCGGTCTACAGCCGCGATCTACAGTCGGCGCAGCGCACGCAGCCACAGCCGGACAGGCGGGCGGTATCGCGTGTTTTTCGCCTGCCGACCCGCCGATCCGCCGCTCCGCCCGCCGACCCCGCCCGCCACCGCCCCGGGAACCTGGTCACCCGATCCCGGCCGGGCGCCGCCGCCAGTGCCCGGTGGCCCGCTCGAAGGCATGGCCGACCTGGAGCACCGCGAAGTCCGCCCGGTGCGGCCCGACGATCTGCACCCCGACCGGAAGCCCACCGGGGGTGAACCCGGCCGGTACGGACAGCGCCGGACTGCCGGTCGAGCTGATCAGATACGCCGAGCGCATCCAGTCCAGATAGTCGTCCATGGCCACCCCGGCGATCTCGGTCGGGTACTCGATGCCGACATCGAACGGCACCACCTGGCTGACCGGGAGCAGCAGCACGTCATAGCGGTCGAAGAAGTCCCGGACGCGGTGGTAGAGGGTGGTGTGCAGCATCTCGGCGCGGGCGACGTCCGGCCCGGTCAGCTTGCGCCCCGCCTCGGCGTTTTCCCGGATGGCCCGCTTCAGCCCGTCGGGGTGGCGGTCCATGAGCGCACCGAAGGCGACCTCGAACATGGAGGCCCGCAGCGTCCGGAACACCTCCTCGGCCTCGGTCAGATCCGGGCACGCCCGCTCCACGACGCAGCCAAGGTCGGTGAAGACCTCCACCGCCGAGGTGACCGCCGCGGCCACCTCGGGCTCGACCGGCACCAGGCCCCCGAGATCCGGCGACCAGGCCACCCGCAGCCCCGTCAGATCGCGGTCGAGGGGGCGGGCGAAGCGGGCGCCGGGCTCCTCCAAGGCGATCGGCGACCGCGGATCGGGCCCGGCCACGGCGGACAGCAGCAGGGCGGTGTCGGCCACGGTGCGGGCCATCGGCCCCTTGACGCCGAGGGTGCCCCAGGCGGTCGCCGCGGGCCAGACGGGGACGCGTCCGGGCGACGGGCGCAGGCCCACGACATTGCAGAACGAGGCGGGGTTGCGCAGCGAACCGCCGGTGTCGCTGCCGTCCGCGATCGGGATCATGCCGGAGGCCAGCGCGGCCGCCGCGCCCCCGCTGCTGCCGCCCGCGCTGCGGCCCAGGTCGTACGGGTTGTGGGTGGCGCCGAAAATCGGGTTGAAGGTGTGCGAACCGGCCGCGAACTCCGGCACGTTGGTCTTGCCGATGGTGATCGCCCCGGCGGCCCGGATCCGTTCGATGATCAGATCGTCCCGGTCGGGTACGCCGTCGGCGAGCGGTGAGCCATGGCTGGTGCGGATACCCGCGGTGTTGTGGGTGTCCTTGTGGGCGATGGGCAGCCCGTGCAGCGGCCCGAGCTCCGCACCGGCGACGATCCGCTCATCGGCCTCCTCGGCGGCCTCGCGGGCCCGGTCCGCGACGAGGGTGACGATCGCGTTGATGTCGGGGTTGACCCGTTCGATACGGGCCAGATGGGCCTCGAGCAGCTCGCGCGCGGACAGCTCGCGAGTGCGCAGCAGGCGGCTGAGCTCCAGCGCGCTCCTGAAGCAGAGGTCGTGATCCGTCGTCGTCACCGTCGCTCGCCTTCCTGTTCCTGAGTGGTCATCGCCGCTTCCTGGGTGGTCATCGCCGCGCGGATCGTCCCGCCGCCGGGCTCGGGGCCCCGCTCCGACGGGCCGGTGTCGGGGGCGGAATCCATGGTTCGGGAAGCGGCCGGGCCAGGGAAGAGCATCGTCCCGACGACCGCCACCAGCAGATTGACTGCCAGTGCGACCAAGCCCGCGTTCACATGGCGGGTGTCCACCTCGGCCAGGGTCAGCCAGGTCACCACCGCCTCACCGATCACCAGACCCGCCAGCGCCCCCCGAGTGGTCAGCAGCCGCCGTCGGCCGATCGCCGCCAGCAGCCCCGGCACGATCTGGATGAACCCGCTGACCGTGAGGAGCTGAAGGTCGGCCAGCAGCCCCGGCCGCAGAATGCGCCGGGCTTCGTGCCGGGCGGCCAACAAGCGGTCCCCTGCCTTGTCCCCGCGAACAAGACGGGGAACGAGGCGGGGGACGGAGACGGGCGACCGGCCCGGGGTCCTCCACGGCGGTGCGGACCGTAAGGACGTCAGGGGGACCGTAAGGACGTCAGGGGGGCCGTAAGGACGTCAGGGCGGACCGTGCGGGCCGTAAGGACGTTACGAACGGGCCCCGGCAGGCACCGGAATCCGCGCGGCCGAGGTGCCGAGCCCGGTGGGCCCGTGCCACGGGGCCACCGGCCGCGCACCCGATCCGGCCCCGGCCCCCACCGGCCGCCGGTGCGCGCGGAGCAGCTCCGCCTCGCGGTAGCGCGGGACCTCCCGGTGCCAGTTCATGATCCCGGTCATCCAGTGGCGCAGCTCCCGCACATAGCCGTCCATCGTCTTCCGGGCCTCCGGCGCCAGGCCGAAGTCGTCGTAGAGCACGGGGAACTCATGCTCCGCGACATGCTGGAACTGCCGCATCCGGGACG
Organism: Streptomyces violaceusniger Tu 4113; assembly: GCF_000147815.2. Taxonomy (NCBI): domain Bacteria; kingdom Bacillati; phylum Actinomycetota; class Actinomycetes; order Kitasatosporales; family Streptomycetaceae; genus Streptomyces; species Streptomyces violaceusniger. The sequence continues at coordinate 10,475,697 of NC_015957.1, forward strand.
TCATCAGATCGTTCACGACGGCGACCCCGGTCGGATAGTCGCAGTCGAAGAAGTTCTGGACGACGAGGACGCCGTTGTGGACCTCGCCCTCGAACTCGATCTCCTTCTGGTACGAGAAGACGTCGTTCAGCAGCGTCGCGTAGTCCATGGCGGCGTTCTCCAGCGACCGGACCGGGCCGCTGCGGTAGATCTGGGGCGACACCCGCCGTCCGCGCGCCAGCCGGCACAGGCTCATGGTGAGGTCGGAGCCGAAGGTGTGCCGGCGCATCTCGATGTAGTCGACCGGGTCGGGGATCCGGTTCTTGGTCTGGTTGGCCAGCTCCCACAGCCAACTGGCGGTCATGTCCTCGATGGACTGCCGCAGATCGCGGCGCGCCGAGTCCTCCATCGGGCCCGCCGTACGGGCCCACAGATCGGCCAGCGACCCCTCCAGCGCGGTCACCGGGGCCGGGGTGGGACCGGCGTCGAGCGGCATGAACGCCCCGAGCCGGGCGTTGCACGCCCGGGCTCCGGCGAGGTCATGGGTGCGGCCGAAGACCGCCGGATAGTAGTCGTCCGCGTAGGTGCCCCAGGCCAGCCAGCCCGACACCAGGTCGAGCTCGTCCAGGGAGCCGTCCGGGTGGATGCCCGCCGCGCACAGCGACAGATCGGCGGCGAGCAGCCGCTCCTCGTCCCAGACCTGCGAACCGGGGAGGCCGGGCTGCGGTTCGAGGATGCCCATCCGGTGTGCCCAGTCGGTCAGATGGCGGCGGGCGGTGGGCAGATGCGCGTTGAGCCGGAGGGGGAACGGCATGAAGAAGTCCGGCAGCAGGGACGGCCCGGTCTTCTGGAACGGGACATGGCTGAACGTGCGCGCCCTGGCCGCCTCCGCCCGGCCGGTGGTCAGCGGCAGGCTCGCCGCGGAGACACCGAGGCCGCTGAGCGCGAAGGGGGACCATGCCCCGGGCTCGGCCGCCTGGCCGGTGCCGCCCGCTTCGTCGGCGCCGTGAGCGCCGCCCGCTTCGTTCGCGCCGTTCATATAGCGGCTGGAGCACATATGCCACTCATGGCCGCCGGACTGCCAGTCCTGGAGCCCCTTGACGTAGGCGAGGACGCCCGCGCAGGCCGCCGCGTCCAGTCCGTGCTCGGCGAAGAGCGGGCCGAGCTCGGTGAGCGTGGTGTCCTCGAACTGCCGCAGCCGTGAGGTGAGCAGCTCGTTGACGGAGTCGGCCGCCTCCTGGGTGGTGCAGCACAGGAACGTCTCCAGGACCAGGACGCCATTGCTGAGCTCGCCCTCGTCCTCGATCTCCCGCTGGTAGGAGAAGAGGTCGTTGCGCAGATGCACCGCGTCCGCGAAGGCGTCGCGCAGCACCCGCATCGGGCGCGACCCGGCGATCATCGCCGGCACCTCGGCCCCCACCGCATGCTCGACCAGCCCGGCCGACCAGGGCGCGCCGCCGACCTTACGGCGCATCTCGATGTACTCGACCGGATTGGGGACCCGGTGGATGTTGATGTTCGAGAGCTCCCAGAGCGATTCGTTGAGCAGATTCTCGGTGCTCTCCCGGAACCGGGCCCGCCAGTCCGACGACATCGAGGGCACCGTCCGCGCCCACAGATCCGCGAGCCCCGCCTCCACCGGGTTGGTGGGCTCGGGGGTCCCGGCGGCCGGATCCATCGGCATGAAGGCGGGCAGCCGGTCGAGATACGTCTTACCGGCCTCACGGTCCTGGGAGCGCTTGAACGTCTCCAGGAAGTGGTCGTCGAAGAAGAAGACCCACACATACCAGTCCGTGATCAGCGAGAGCTCCGCGCCGGAACAGTCGGGGTGGGTGTACGCGCACAGCAGGGCGTAGTCGTGGGCGTCGAGATCCTTCTGCTCCCAGATCCCCGAGCCCTCGAGCATTCCCTTCGCGCGGGCCCATTGGGTGGAGTGCTCCCGTGCCTCCTGGACATGGGGGCTCAGCCGGGCCGGATATGGCATGTAGAACTCGGGGAGTTGAAAGGGCTGTGTCACTGCTGGGCCGGCACCTCTCCGTGCGACGGTGACCCGTAGCCGTCCGGCTACGGACCGGGGTCGGCTACGGGCTACCCATGCCACTCTCGGCCTATCCGAAAGCCTCATTAGTCACACGAATGCGCTGCCGAGACCGGTACCCTGCGCCGCTCACCGTGCCGCCCACCGCCCACCGCCCACCGCCCACCGCCCACCGCGCCCGTGGCAAGGGCCGTCGGCCGGGTCACCACGGGGCGCGGTGAGCGCGCCTGGCGGGGCACGTGAGCACGCCTGGCGGAAGGCGGACCCGCGCCTAGCGGGAGGCGGACGCGGTCGCCGTCCGGGCCGTTTCGGTACTGCCGGGCCGGTCGGCGGCGGCTCTGCCGCCGGGCCGCGCGGTCGGCCGGAAGGCCCATTCCATCCGCGGCTCCATCGCGAACCGGAACATCCGCTGGACGGGCGGTGTGCACAGGGCGGTCACCACGGCCACCGCCACCGCCGTCACCGCGATCTCCCCCAGCGGCCGGTGCAGCCATGGGTGGTCGTACCAGTCCCAGAAGCGGGAGCCCTTGGCGAGGAAGCCGTGCAGCAGATAGCCGTACAGCGTCCCGGCGCCGAGCACCGTGAACCACATCCGGCGCCGGGGCACCCAGGCGAGGAAGCACACGGTGAGCACCATGGAGCAGCCGAAGAGGGCGAACGTCATCACCGGCCCGGCCCACCACGGCGCCCCGAGCTCCTGCGCGCTGTCCCGGCGGTAGAGCCACGCCGGGTTCATCCGCGGCACGGCCCAGTAGGCGAAGACCACCGCGGCGGCGGCCACCGGCACGGACAGCCGTCTGACCTCGCGTCGCCGCATCATCCGGAAGTGCTCCGGCCGCAGATGCAGCCCCAGCACGAAGAAGGGCAGGAACTGCAGCACCCGCTGCAGATCGAGGTCGTCACCGATATTCGGTGAACAGGTGGCGAGCGCGGCGACGAGGAGAGCCAGCGCCACCGGCCACCGCGCGATCCGCCACAGCGGCGTGGTCAGCCGCCAGGCGAAGAGCGCGATCAGGAACCAGGTCAGGTACCAGGGGTCCAGCAAGGTGATCGGATAGGACGGATCGTCGCCCGCCCACCGCTTGAAGAAGGTGTACGCGACCTCGAAGAGGAGGTACGGGACGGCGACACCCGTGATCAGGCGCTTGAGCCGGTCCGGCCGGACGTCGAAACTCCGCGAGAAGTAGCCGGAGATGAGGACGAACGCCGGCATATGGAACGTGTAGACGGTCATGTAGAGCGCGGCCGCCGCCCTGCTGCCGCCCCGCAGGGGCTCCCACGCATGTCCCATCGCGACCAGCACGATCGCCAGGTACTTGGCGTTGTCGAAGAACGCGTCACGTTGTTTCGGCGCGGGGGACGAGGCCGGTACCGCCTCGGGGGGCGGGGTCGCCGGTGCCCGCCGCGCGGGCAGTAAGGACGAGACGTTCATCACATACTGCCTCCTGGGGAACCTGCGGGGAAAATCCCGCCTCTTTCCAGGTTTCGGCGGAGGGTTGCGGAGTGGAACATTCCACGCACCATAGTGGCGCCCGCCGCGCCTCGCCCGAAAAGGCTCAGCTCTCGCGTACGACGGTTTACGCCCAGCCCAGCGCATCCTTCACCTCCTCAACTTGGGAACTTGTTTACCCCTCCGGGAAGTTCAGAGAGCGATGAAGAGGGCCGATCCGCCCGGCCTTGACCGACCCCGCCTGCTAACTTCTACACAACTGTAGATGCTAACGACCCTATGGAGTGTGAGTGGCCATGGCCCTGTGGGACCGCATCAAGGAATCCGCCCAGACGATGCAGACTCAGCTCGTCGAGAAGAAGAACGACTTGAAGAGCGGCGCGTTCCGCGACGCGAGCATGGCGATGTGTGCCCTGGTGGCGGCGGCGGACGGCTCGGTCGACCCGTCCGAGCGGCAGCGCGTCGCCCAGCTCATCGCCACCAATGACGTGCTGCAGAACTTCCCGGCCGACGATCTGCAGCGGCGCTTCAACGACTACCTCAACAAGCTCACCGCCGACTTCGACTTCGGCAAGGTGAGCGTGATGCAGGAGGTCGCCAAGGCCAAGAAGAAGCCCGCCGAGGCGCGCGCCGTCATCCAGATCGGCATCGTCATCGGTGGCGCCGACGGCAACTTCGACAAGACCGAGCAGGCCATGGTCCGCGAGGCGTGCTACGCACTGGACCTCCCGCCGGCCGAGTTCGACCTGTAAGACGGCCCCGCATGCCATAAGCCGCACGTCGTTGGCGCCAAGCCGCAAGCCGCAAGCCGCTAGCCGTAAGGCGCGTCCTACAGCGGCGTCGCGGCGTGCAGGACGAGGACCAGGGCGACCGCCGCGTTCGCCGACGACAGGGCGGACGCGGCCGTGCCCACCGCCGCGATCCACAGGGCCAGCCCCGCCGCCGTCCACGTCGGCGGCCAGTGCCGGGACGGCGGCACCGGCCCCAGCAGCGCCGCGACCCGCCGCGGCACCGGCCCCGGCGCGGCGAACCCGGCGAGGGCCGGTCCCGGCGTGCCGTGGGAGACCAGGGCGGCCTTGCCGACCGCCCGCGCCGTGACCCGGCGGTCGCCGACCTCCCGGGCCGCCTCCTCGTCCGCCCAGCGCTCGGCGCAGTAGTCCACCGCGGTCCGCAGCGGCCGCAGCAGCGGGTTGGCCCGCGCCGCGAGCTGTGCGGCCAGCAGATAGCGGTGGTGGTGCGCGGTCAGGTGGGCGCGCTCATGCGCGATCAGGGCCCGCCGCTCGTGGGGGCTGAGGCTGTCCAGCATCCCGGTGGAGACCACGATCCGGCCCGGCTTCCCGGCCCGCCCGGAGGTCCCGGGCAGCGCGTACGCGTACGCCTTGTCGTCGGGCAGCACCGCGACCGGTGACTCCGGCAGCCCGGCGAGCGCGAGCCGGGCGTCCCGCCGCACCCGTACATGGCGCAGACAGGTGGCCGTACAGGACACGGCCACCGCCCCCAGCGCGCCGATCGCCGCCTTTCCGGCCACCACGTCCCAGGGCACCGCCGCCCGTACTTCGGGGTCCGACCAGCTGTCCGGCAGCGGATTGCCCGGCAGTTGTGCCGTGCCGACGACCATGAGCAGCCCCAGGCACAGCGTGGAGCAGACCGTAAGGACGGTGCCGACGAGCGTCAGCAGCCGGGTGGCGGTGCGCGGGTGGAGATGCTGTTCGGCGAGCCGGGCGATCGGCAGCGCCGTCAAGGGCAGAACCAGCGGGAGGAAGACGAAGACACCCATCGGTCAGTCCTCCGGCTCCTCCGCCACATCGCTCAGCAGGTCGCGCAGCAGCCGCTCGTCGTCCTGGGTCAGCCCGGTCACAAAGCTGGCCAGGACCGCCTCGCGGTCGTCCTGACCGTCCAGCACCCGGCGCATCCGCAGCGCCGCGAGCCCCGCCTCGTCCGACGCCGCCCGCCAGACGAAGGAGCGGCCCGCGCGTTCACGGGTCACGGCCTGCTTGGCGTGCAGCCGGGACAGGATCGTCATGACCGTGGTGTAGGCGAGCTCGCCCTCGATCCGCTCCTGCACCCATGCGGCGGTCACCGGCCCCGGCGCCCGGCGCAGCGCCGCGAGCACCTGCGCCTCCAGTTCGCCCTGGCCACGCCGACGGGGGCGGCGGGGCCAGCCGGGCCCGCCGGTCCGGTCGTGGTCCGTCACACCGTCTCCTTCCACACCGCACGCGCCCGGCGCGTGGCGGTACATGGTAGCGAGCGACGGACCGCCGCCCCTCTTCCCCCGGGCCCCGGTCGTGCGTTCGCCCCTTTGGCCGGGCTGTACGCGCGGGCCCGGGCCGCCTCACCGATGCTGAGCAGGGGGACGACCCCGACGAAGGAACTCACTCAGCCATGACGCAGACGCAAGGCTCACTCGCGCGGCAGATCACCGACTACGCCCATCGTGCCGACCCGTACCCGATCTACGCCGAGCTGCGCAAGACGCCCGTGGTGCACGACGAGGAGGGCCCGTACATCGTCTCCACCTACTGGGAGATCCACGGTCTGCTGCACGACCCCCGGCTCAGCTCCGAGGCGCGCAACCTGGACCCCGAGGCCGCCCCGGAGCTGGCCGAGGAGGACGACCCGGAGCTGCCGCCCAGCTTCCTGCGGCTGGACCCGCCCGAGCACGACCGGCTGCGCCGGCTCGCGATGGCGCCCTTCGGCCCGCCGCACACCCCGCGCCGGCTCCACGCCATGCGCGGCGAACTCACCCGTATCGTCGGCGAGCTGATCGACGGCTTCGAGGGCCGGGACCGGATCGATCTCGTCGACCACTTCTCCTACCCCTTCCCGGTGACCGTGATCTGCCGGCTGCTCGGGGTGCCACGGGAGGACGAGCCGCGCTTCCACGTCTGGGCCGAGACCCTCGCCGCCAGTTTGGACCCCGACCCGGACGCGGACGCCGCCGAGCGGCGGCGGATCACCCGGCAGGCCCGTACGGAACTGGCGATGTACCTGTCCGAGCTGATGGAGGAGCGCCGCCGCGCACCCCGCGACGACATGCTCTCCGACCTGGTCAACGGGCAGGGCCCGGAGGGGCGGATGAGCCGTGTGGAGCTGCTGAGCACCGCGACGCTGCTGCTGGTGGCGGGGCATGAGACCACCGTCAACCTCATCACCAACGGAATGCTGACCCTGCTGCGCAACCCCGATGTGCTCGCCCGGCTGCGCAAGGCTCCCCATCTGGTCGTCCCGCTGGTGGAGGAGCTGCTGCGGTTCGATCCGCCGGTGCAGATGCTGCCCCAGCGCACCCCGCTCTCGGAGATCGACATCGCGGGCGTGACCATTCCCAAAGGGGCGTCCGTCTGGCTGCTGCTGGCCTCGGGCAACCGCGATCCGCAGCGCTTCCTCGACCCCGACCGGTTCGATCCGCAGCGCAGGGACAACCAGCACCTCGGCTTCGGCAGCGGCATCCATAGCTGTTTCGGCGCCCCGCTGGCCCGGCTGGAGGCGCAGATCGCGCTGACCGAGCTGGCCCGGCGGCTGGACCGGCCCCGGCTGCTGGAGGACCCGCCGACCTACCGGCGCAACGCGGTGCTGCGCGGGCCCCGGCATCTGCCGATCGCCCTGGAGGGACTGCGGCCGAAGGCATCCCCGAACGGGTCCTCGAACGGGTCGAACGGGTCCCGGTGACGGCGGGGCTCAGCAGCCCGGGACCCGCCGGGCTCAGGAGTCCTGGGAGTACGGAACCAAAGGGGCTCGCGAGTCCGGAGAGCCCGGGACCCGCCGGGCCGACGGCGGGGTTCACCGCGAGCGGGACGCGGGGGCCCTCGTCCCGGCCGCGTCCGTCCCGCCCCTGTCCGTCCCGGCCACGTCCTTCTCGGCCCGGGCGGCGATGTTCCGCGCCATCCCGCCGAAGACGAGAGCGTGGAAGGGCGCGACCGCCCACCAGTAGAGATGTCCGGCGAGGCCGCGCGGATGGAACAGCGCCCGCTGCCGGTACACCGTCCCGCCCCGCGCGTCCCGGTCGACCGTCATCTCCAGCCAGGCCAGGCCCGGCAGCCGCATCTCGGCCCGCAGCCGCAGCAGCCGGGGCGGCAGGACCTCCTCCACCCGCCAGAAGTCGAGGCTGTCCCCCACCCTGAGCCGCGCCGCGTCCCGGCGGCCCCGGCGCAGTCCGACGCCGCCCACCAGGGTGTCGATCCAGCCGCGCAGCGCCCAGGCGAGCGGCATCGAGTACCACCCGTTCTCCCCGCCGATCCCCTCCACCACCCGCCAGACGTCCTCCGGCGAGGCGTCCACCACGCGTACGCGGCGGTCCTGGTAGAGGCTGCCGCCCGCCCAGTCGGGGTCGGTGGGCAGCGGATCGCCGGCCGCGCCGGGGGTGGCGGCGGAGGACCAGCGGGTGGCCACCTTCGCGTCGCGGACCCGCCGCAGGGCCAGCTCCAGCGCGCGGTCCACGCCGAGCGGCCCGTCCGGCGGGTCCGGCACATAGCGGACGATGTCCCGTTCGGCGCACACCACTTCATGGCGCAGCGACTCCACCAGCGGGCGGGCGATGGCGCCCGGTACGGGGGTGACGAGGCCGACCCAGAGACTGGACAGCCTGGGCGTGAGCACCGGCACCGGGGCGACGAGACGCCGCCGCAGCCCGGTCACCTCCGCGTACCGCCGCATCATGTCGAGGTAGGTGAGGACGTCGGGGCCGCCGATGTCGAAGCTCCGGTGCACCTCGTCCGGCAGCGCGGCGCAGCCCACCAGCAGCCGCAGCACATCGCGGACGGCGATCGGCTGGGTGCGGGTGTGCACCCATTGGGGCGTCACCATCACCGGCAGCCGCTCGGTGAGATAGCGGAGCATCTCGAACGAGGCCGAGCCCGAGCCGACGATCACCCCGGCCCGTAGGAAGGCCGTCGGCACCCCGGAGTCCAGCAGCACCCGGCCCACCTCGGCCCGGGACCGCAGATGGGGCGACAGCGTGCGCTCGGGGACCCCGCCCGGGGTCAGCCCGCCGAGATAGACGATCCGGCGGACTCCCGCGGCCCGGGCCCGATCGCCGAAGATCCGGGCGGCACGGCGGTCGGTCTCCTCGAAGCCGGGTCCGGTGCCCAGCGCGTGCACCAGGTAGTACGCGACGTCCACGCCCGCCATGGCGGCGCCGATGGACTCCTCGTCGGTCACATCGCCGCGTACGGTCTCCACCCGCCCCGCCCATGGGTGATCGCGCAGCTTCTCGGGCGAGCGGGCCACACACCGCACCTGGTGCCCCGCGGCCAGCAGCTCGGGCACCAGCCTGCCGCCGATATAGCCGGTGGCCCCGGTGACCAGACAGCGGCGCGGCTCCGGCGCGCGCTCCGGCGCACCGTCCACCGCTCGATCCGGCTCCGGCGGACGCTCGGGAACAGGACGCTCGGGAACAGCCATGAGGCCATGGTGCGCGGGCAGGACAAAACCTGCGAGGTGGGCTCCCTTCGGCGGCATTGTCCGTATCAGGTAGTGGAGGTCGCTCTCAGGTCTCCCCGACCTTCGAGCCTCTCAGCCCGGCCCTCTAGGAAGCGCTCCGGGGGACTTACGTCCTCTGTCCTGAGCGCCTCTCCGGTCAAGCTCCCTCGCTCGCCCCGCAGGCTGCTTTTCACGTTACTCCGACCCCCTTTGAGCGCCTAGTCCCTTTCGAGCATTTTTTCCGTTTTCCCGAGCCCGGTGAAGATCGGCCCCGGCCCGGCACTCGGACGCCTTGGCTGCGCCGGAAGGGGCTTGCCCGGTAGGCTTTCCGTGTGATCTTCAAGCGCATCGGAAACGGTCGGCCCTATCCCGACCACGGACGGGAAAGCACCCGCCAGTGGGCGGATGTCGCCCCACGCCCGGTACGTCTTGACCAGTTGGTCACGACGAAGCAGCAGCTCGACCTGGAGACGCTGCTCGCGGAGGACTCGACGTTCTACGGGGACCTCTTCGCCCATGTCGTGAAATGGCAGGGCGATCTCTATCTGGAGGACGGGCTGCACCGGGCGGTGCGCGCCGCGCTCCAGCAGCGCCAGGTGCTGCACGCGCGGGTCCTGGAGCTCGAGGGCTGACCGCGCCCGCACCCCCGGTGACCGATCGTCGCTGATCGACTTCCGATCTCTGTTGACCCTTTCGGGTTGGTCTGAGCACCAACCATTGATCATTTAGTAGGCATCGCCACCTGGCCGCACTACGCTGCGCTCATGAGCATGCTGACCCCTCCCGGCATGGGCGGAAAGTACCGCATTACGGGCAATCGCTATCCGCGGATGAGCCGACCCCGGAGCCGCCGGCGGCTGATGTTCGCCGCATTCGGCTCGGTCCTGACGCTCGGCCTGGTCGGCTGGGGAACACTTCAGCTCATCGACGTCTTCTCCGGAGACAGCGACGACCAGACGGTCCGCGCGGCGCACGGCACCGGGGACTGCGAGCGCGGCGACAAGCGCCCCGACGAGAAGGCGAAGTCCGGGCGGTCCGACAGCGGCCAGAGCGGTCAGGGCGGCCGGCAGGGCCGTACCGGCGGGAAACTGCCCAAGCCCCACCAGATCACGGTCAACGTCTACAACGCGACCACGCGCTCCGGCCTCGCCAAGGACACCGCGAAGGAGCTGGAGAAGCGCGGCTTCAAGATCGGGAAGGTGGGCAACGCCCCGGAGGAGTACGACAAGAAGGTCAAGACCGCCGGGATGCTGCTCGGCGCACCTGGCGCCGGCGACGGGGCCTTCAACGTGCTCGGCACTCAGCTCAGCGGCGCCCAGACCAAGAACGACGCGCGCAACGGCAAGGACGTCGACCTGATCATCGGCAACAGTTTCAAGGACCTGGTCAAGCAGAAGGACGCCGACAAGGCGCTGGCCGCCCTGGCCAAGCCCTCGCCCGCGCCCTCCGGAAAGCCCTGCCGCTGACCCGGCGCCTACCACTCGCGTGAGAGCACCCTGGGCCGCTGCCTCAAGCAGGGCTCAGCCCGCGCTCCCGTACATCCGGTCACCCGCGTCGCCGAGCCCGGGCACGATGTACCCCTGCTCGTTGAGCCGCTCGTCGATGGACGAGGTGACCACCGTCACCGGCGCGCCCGCCAGCTCGCGCTCCATGAGCTCGACACCCTGCGGCGCCGCCAGCAGACACAGCGCGGTCACGTCGTCGGCGCCCCGCGATATCAGCTCCCTGATCGCCGCGACCAGCGTCCCGCCGGTGGCGAGCATCGGGTCCAGGACGTAGACCTGACGGCCGGAGAGGTCCTCGGGCATCCGGGTGGCGTAGGTGGACGCCTGGAGCGTCTCCTCGTCACGGATCATGCCGAGGAAGCCGACCTCCGCGGTGGGCAGCAGCCGCACCATGCCGTCGAGCATCCCGAGACCGGCCCGCAGGATCGGCACGACCATGGGGCGCGGATGGGACAGCCGCACTCCGGTCGTGGCCGTCACCGGGGTCTCGATGTCGACCTGCTCGGTGCGCACATCGCGCGTGGCCTCGTACGCGAGCAGGGTCACCAGCTCGTCGGCGAGCCGCCGGAAGGTGGGGGAGTCGGTGCGCTTGTCGCGCAGCGTGGTGAGTTTGTGCGCCACCAGCGGGTGGTCGACGACGTGGGTCCGCATGGCAACGACACTAACCGAGCCTCCGGAGCCCGGCTGCCGCCGGTGACCCCGTCCGCCCCCTCCGTGCGCCTCCCCCGCGCTCAACCGTCTGCCGCCGCACTGGAATCAAACCGCTGTTTCGGGGGAAAGTGGGCAGCAGCGCCCGGGGTGCCCCCGGGCGACACCTCGGCCCCGAGGAGTGATTGACCATGGCCGACGCGACCGCGAAGGAAACCTCCGCGGAACGCCGCCGCCGTCGCGACCGCTTCCTGCGCGCGCTGAACGAGGCCAGAGCGGTGCGGAACCGGGTGCGTCCCCGCCAGGCCCGCGCGGCCCGGATGCGCCGGGCGATACACATGCGGACCTTTTCCTGGTGATCCCTGGTGGGCTTCCACCGAACCGCCGGAGGGGGTTTCCGCGCGTTTCGATTCCGTCCGCGTGAGCCACATCTCTTTGGACTGGTGCACGACGCAGCGTGGAAGACCTCTCGCGACGCGACGGTTTCTGCCACGATTCCGATTGGGGTGGGACACTGTCCCGCCCGCCCCCGGCACGCCTATGACCAGTGGGAGAGTCACGGTGTACTTCGCCGCATTGCTCGCGCGCACCGCAGAAGGGTGGGAAGCGAGCGACACAGAGCTCGATGACGTGGAAACCCTGACGGATCTGATCGAACTGGCCCGTCTGGCCTCCAAGGACGACGACACGGTTTTGGCCTTCATCGAGCACGAAGACGCGTGGTTCGGCGTCGTCCGTGTGGACGGCGAGGACGACCCGCACATCTACGTATCGGACGCGGCAGCGGCCGCCCGCACCTCGTACGGCACGATGCTCACCGACGAGCTGCTCGGCCGGGACCCCGACGACGATCTGGACAGCCTGGTCGACCTGGACGGCACCGAGGACGGCGAGCCGGACCGGGACGACGAGGACGCGGACGACGCCCCGGTCCCGCTCGGCCCGCTCGGCGACGCCGACATCCTGGCCGACTACGGCATGGACGAGAAGGAGCTGAAGTCTCTCGACGGGGACGCCCTCGAATCGATCGCCGAGATGCTGGGCTGCAGCATGGAGGGGCTGGAGGCGGTGCGCTGACCGCCGCAGCCATGCCACCCGCCCCGTCACCGCACTGATCCAAGTGATCCACACGAATCGCGAACCGAACCGATCCGCATGAACCGATCCACACTGACGTCATGACCGATCCGCTGACCGGCCTCCTGCCCGGCCCCGAACCCGACCCCCTGCGCGATCCCTGGCGCGCCCCGATGCGCCTGGCGCTGGAGGAGGCGGTACGGGCACCCGAGACGGGAGATGTGCCGGTCGGCGCCGTCGTGCTGGGCCCGGACGGCTCGGTACTCGGCCGCGGCCGCAACGAGCGCGAGGCCCACGGCGACCCCACGGCCCACGCCGAGGTCCTCGCCCTCCGAGCCGCCGCCCACCACCTCGGCGGCTGGCGGCTGACCGGCTGCACCCTGGTGGTCACCCTGGAGCCGTGCACGATGTGCGCCGGCGCGATCGTCCTGTCCCGCCTGAACCGGCTGGTCTACGGCGCCGTGGACGAGAAGGCCGGCGCGGTCGGCTCCCTCTGGGACGTCGTCCGCGACCGCCGCCTCAACCACCGCCCCGAGGTCATCGCGGGCGTCCTGGCGGAGGCGTGCGCGGCCCCCCTGACCGCCTTCTTCCGCAAGTCCTGACCCCTGCGCCCGGCCCCGTCCCGGCCCCGTCCCGGAACCGATTTCGGTTCCCGGCCACCCGTCCGCTAGGCTCTCTCTCGGTAGCGTGTCCGAGCGGCCGAAGGAGCGCGCCTCGAAAGCGCGTGAGGGGGCAACTCCTCCGTGGGTTCAAATCCCACCGCTACCGCTCTCACACCCCTCTGAACTGCGGAATCGCAGGGCAGAGGGGTGTTTTGCGGGTGGATGTGTCCACCAGTCGTGTGGACACGTCCCGGCACGTGAGCCCCGCGTGACCCCAGCCGACCTGCCGAAACGGCCGTCGATGACGGGGCCTGCTGTGGGAACCCCGCCCCACCGACCCCGACGCCCGCCACGCCGTACAGCGCGGTTGTCGCTCGGCCCCGGACAACGCCTCCCGTCCGACGGGCTGTGATCCTCCGTCAGAGCCCCTGCGTGGTGCGGAAGAACTGGTCGATCTCCCGGCGGCCGGGGGCGGGTCGGGACAGGGGCTCGGAGCCGGGGGCCCGCAGCCCGTCCAGGAGGACGCCGATGTAGCGGTCGGCCAGGTCGGACACGGGTTCGTCATCCACCGTGTCGGCTGTGTGCCGCGGCGGGATGGAGTTCAGCATCAGGACGATGTCGTAGGCGTTGACGTCGTCGCGCAGGATGCCCGCCTGCTGGGTCCGGGTCACCAGGTCCTCCAAGGCGGCCAGGAGCTGGGTGCGGACGGCGACGAGTTCCGGTCCCGCTTCGGTGGCCCGCCCACGCGATACGGGGAAGAGCTGGCTGCTGCGCAGGCTCGTCATGTGGCGTACGACCCCGGTGAAGGCGGGCCAGGTGGCCGGTTCTCCGGCGAGGGCGCCCCGCACTTCGGCCAGGCTCTCCCGCATCACCTTGATCGCGATGCGTTCGACCAGCACGGCCTTGTTCGGGAAGTGGCGGTAGATCGTGCCCATGCCCAAGCCGGAGCGCTTCGCGACTTCCGCGATCGACGCCTGGTAGCCGAGGTCGGCGAAGACCTCCTGGGCGACGTCGAGGATGTGCTCGACGTTCTGGCGGGCGTCGGCGCGAAGTGGCCGGTCTGCGGGGGGCGTGGCTGGGCTCATGTGATCCCGATGTTAGCCTGCGATGGCGTAACCGGAAATTGAATTTCCGGTTAGCTGCTGCTGTGCCGCATCCCCTTGAGGAGGCCCTCACATGACCGTCTCGGCAGACCCCCACACCGATTTCCCCGTCGGCTTCCGCGGCCGGGTGCTGCGCCCGGGCGACAACCGCTACGACGCCGCACGGGCCCTGTACCAAGGCCGCGCCGCTGACGAGGGGCCCGCGCTGATCGCGCAGTGCGCCGACGAGGACGACGTCGCGACCGTCCTGCGCTACGCCTCCGCCCGCCGCATCCCGGTCGCCGTACGCGGCGGGGGACACGGCTCCGACGAATACGCGATGCCGGGCGGCGCCCTGGTCGTCGACCTCTCGCCGATGAAGGCGATCGCCGTCGACCCCGTGACCCGGGTGGTACGGGCCCAGCCGGGCGTCCTGCTCGGTGAGCTGGACGCCGCCGCCCAGCGGCACGGCCTGGCCGTACCCGCCGGGACGGTCAGCACCACCGGGGTGGCCGGCCTGACCCTGGGCGGCGGGATCGGCCACCTGATGCGCCGCTACGGCGCCACCGTCGACAACCTGCTGGCCTGCGACATGGTCACCGTGGACGGACGCAAGGTCCGCGCCGACGCGACCGAGAACCCGGAACTGTTCTGGGCGCTGCGCGGCGGGGGCGGAAACTTCGGGGTCGTCACCGCATTCGAGTACCGCGCGCACCCGGTCGGGCCGGACGTCGTGGCCGGTCAGTTGATCGTCGGCTTCGACCGGGCCGCCGACGTCCTCGGCCGGCTCCCCGCGCACATGGCCACCGCCCCGCGCGAGCTGGGCCTGCTCACCGCGATCACCCTGGCCCCCGCGCCGACGCTGCCCGAGGAAGTGCACGGCAAGCCGGTCCTCGTCCTCGTCCCCGTCTACACCGGCGACCTCGGCAAGGCCGACGAGGCCATCGCCCCGCTCGCCGCACTCGCCCGCCCGCTGGCCAACCTGGTCACCCCGATGCCGTGGCTGCGGGCGAACAGCCTCTTGGACGCCATCGCTCCGCACGGCAAGCGGATGAACTCAACGGGCGGCTACCTTCCGGCCCTGTCCGCCGATGCCATCGACGCCCTCCTGACCCATGGGTCCTCCGCACCCCCCAACCCCGGCGCTGCCACCACGATCAACCTGTGGTGCATGGGCGGCGCGATCTCCCAGGACACCGCCGAGGACGAGACCGCGTTCTCCCGCGAGGGCGCCGCCTGGCTGTGGGAAGCGATCGCCATGTGGGACACGCCCGAGCAGGACTCGCCATACGCGCAATGGGCGACAGCCGTCGACGCCGCCCTGCGACCCCACTCCCTGACCAACGGCTACACCAACCTCACCGACGACCTGGGCGAGGAATGGCGCCGAGGAGTCCACGGAAGCCAGGCCAAGCACCAGCGGCTGCGGGCTGTCAAGGCCGCCTGGGACCCCGACAACCTGCTCCGCTTCAACAAGAACATCGCCCCCGCGAACACCGAGTCCGCCCGAGCAGCATGACCACGCCGAGGACGAGCGTGGCCGCGACGGCCGCCTGGGTATGCAGCGGCCGATCCGCACGGCCGAGCAGCAGCCTGATCGTCCTGGTCAGGAACGCGGGCAGGACCATGGTCACCATGCTGTCGCCGGACGGTGCGCGGAGCGCGCCCGGCGTCCGTTCGGTTGCGCCGAACGGACGCCGTTACTACGGCGGAGCCAGGGCGGCCCTGGCGGTCAGGGGCCGGACGGGGGCGGCTGCTGCGGGGGTTGCTGCTGGTTGGGGTCGGGCTGCTGCTGTGGCTGGTCCTGCGGGGGCTGGTTCGGCGGCGGCTGGTTCGGCGGGGGCTGGTTCGGCGGGGGCTGGTTCGGCGGGGGCTGGTTCGGGGGCGGCGGGGGCGGGGGCTGGTTCGGGGGCGGTTGGTTCGGCGGGGGCTGGTTGGGCGGCGGCTGGTTCGGGGGCGGCGGGGGCGGGGGCTGCGGCTGCTGCTGGCCCGGATCCGTGGGCTGATCCTGGGGCTGCTGCTGGCCCGGGTCGGAGGGCTGGTCCTGCGGCTGGGGCTGCTGCTGCCCCGGGTCGGAGGGCTGATCCTGCGGCTGCTGCTGACCCGGGTCCGTGGGCTGGTCCTGCGGCTGCTGCTGCCCCGGGTCGGAGGGCTGATCCTGCGGCTGCTGCTGACCCGGGTCCGTGGGCTGGTCCTGCGGCTGCTGGCCCGGATCCGACGGCTGGTCGGAGGGCTGGTCGGAGGGCTGCGACTGCTGCGAGGGGGTCCCGGACGGGCGATCGGTCTCCAGCGGGGTGAACCGGTCGGACGGCTTCAGGCTGATCTTCGGCGCTTCCCGCAGGCGCGGGGCGTGCTGCTCGCCCGGCATCGCCAGGGTGGACGGGTAGTCGGCCCGTGCCAGCACGGTGTCGCGCGGGTTCCCGCTGCCGTCGCCGTCGCCGAGCGGGCGCTTCAGGAGCTCGGTTTTGCCGATGCCCACCAGGACGAGGTGCTTGACGTTCTTCGTGGCCGGCCGGATGACGGTCACCGTGGTCCGGGAGAAACCGTTCCACTGGGGCCCGGTGAAGGTCGGCTTGGCGTTGCGCGGCGGGGCCGAGACCCGCACGGGATTTCCGGAGTCGCACTTCACGACGGGCGCGCCGTGCTCATCGACGAAAACCGCCGTTCCGGCCTGGAGGACGGCGGACACCGGCTTCACCCCGCCGCGGTAGCCGTAGGTCTTCGCGTAGGTGTCGGAGCGCAGAGTGGCGCTCGTGAGCCGCTGGACGAAACCGGGGATGTCGTCCGGGCTGATGTTCTGGACCCGGCTCCAGGCCGCGCCCTTCTTCTTGTCGGCGTCGAGGTCGTGGGTCAGTCCCTGCCGGTCGCAGGGCTGCCGGTTCCGGACGCCGGCGTAGAGACCGGGGGTGTCGCCGCGGAAGGCCCGGCCTCCGTTGGAGGGCGAGACCACGTGTTTGCGGTCATGGCCGGCGGAGGAGGTGAACGCGGGGACGGACGTCTTTCCGACGGGTTCGCGCCGGTATTCGACCGTCGAGGCGAATCGGGGGGCTTCCCCGGAAGCCTCTCTGGAAGCTTTCCCGGAGGCCTTTTCGGAGGAGGAGACCATCCCAAGGACCACCACGACGGCCACCACGACGACGAAACCGACGAAGAGTGCTGAGCGACGTGAGGTGAGGTGCCATGAGATCGAGCGCATTTCCCTCTCCTTCCCTTACCTCGCTCCCCATCCTGCGCTCGCCCCGCACGCCCCCGCTTCCCCCGAAACCCCGACATCTCACCCCACTTTTGGGGGACTTGGCCCGTGTTTGGCCGCCGCCGCTCGCAGAACCGCCCCCGGTCCGGTGGCCCGGACCGGGGGCGGTCGCTACCCCTCGCGGTCTGTGTGCGGCGCCCCCTCCGACCATGTCGGATGTTCGCCGCGTATCTAGACTAAACGGACCTGCTCCAGTTGGCAGGGGAACGGACCGGAAAACGGACGGCAGCCGAGGAGGACCCGGATGAGCGGCGCTGTCGTGGCGGGGGTCGACGGATCGCAGCGCAGCCTTACGGCGGCCGAATGGGCCGCGCGGGAGGCGGCTCGGCGCGGGCGCGTGCTGCGGCTGGTGCACGCCAGTCCGCCGCTGCCGCGCAGGGTCTCGCCGGTGCCCGGGGCGGACGCCTGGCAGTACGTGGGCGAGCAGATGCTCGGGCAGACGGTCGCCGACTTCCGGGCGCGCGATCCGGACCTCGAGATCGAAGGGGAGCACACCGCCGCCGAACCGGCCGAGGCACTGCTCACGGCCGCCGCGGGCGCCGGGCTGCTGGTGGTCGGGGCCCGGGGCTGGGGAGGCTTCGACGGGCTGGCGGTGGGCTCCGTGGCGCTGCGGGTGGCGGCGATGGCCCAGTGCCCGGTCGTCACGGTCCCGGAGGCGCGGTGTACGGGCGACGGATGGGACGGTGCGCATACGGACGAGGTGCAGCTCGGCTTCGACGCGCATGCCCCGGCACAGGCACCGGCCGACTTCGCGTTCCGCGCCGCCCAGGAGCGGGGCGTGCCGCTGCGGGTCGTGCATGCGTGGGCGCTGCCCCCGGCCTCCCCGTCGGCCTGGATGCTCACGGTGCTGGAGGAGGACCGCGCGATGTGGGAGGACCAGGAGAGCCAGGTGGTCTCCGACGCCCTGCGGCCGTGGCGGGAGAGATATCCGGAGGTCACGGTGGTGCCGGACGTCATTCTGCTCAATCCGGCGGAGGCGCTGGTGAGGGCCTCGGAGCGGGCCGGGCTGCTGGTGATCGGGCGCCGTGCGGCCACCCGGCCGACCGAGCTGCGGCTGGGGCCGGTCGCCCATCCCGTACTGCACCACGCCCACTGCCCGGTGGCGGTCGTGCCGCATCCCGCGCTCTGAGCGCTCAGCCGAAGAACACCCCGAATTCGGAGTAGAGCGCGGGGTCGACGGTCTTGGTGCCCGCCGTGGCCTCCGCGAGCGGTATGCGCACGATGTCCGTGCCGCGCAGCGCCACCATCGTGCCGAAGTCCTGGTCCTTGACGGTGTCGATCGCGCGCAGCCCGAAGCGGGTGGCCAGCCAGCGGTCGAAGGCGCTGGGCGTGCCACCGCGCTGGATATGGCCCAGGACCGTGGTGCGGGCCTCCTTGCCGGTGCGATCGGCGATCTCATGGGCCAGCCACTCGCCGATACCGGACAGCCGGACATGGCCGAACTCGTCCAGGCTGGAGTCCTTGACCACCATCTGCCCCTTCTTCGGCACGGCCCCCTCCGCGACCACCACGATCGGTGCGTACCTGATCTTGAAGCGGTTCTCCACCCAGGCGCAGACCTGGCCGATGTCGAAGGGCTGCTCGGGGATGAGGATGACGTTGGCCCCGCCCGCGATGCCCGAGTGCAGCGCGATCCAGCCGGCGTGCCGCCCCATCACCTCGACCACCAGGGCGCGGGTGTGGGATTCGGCGGTGGTGTGCAGCCGGTCGATCGCCTCGGTGGCGATATTGACGGCGGTGTCGAAGCCGAAGGTGTAGTCGGTGCCGGCCACGTCGTTGTCGATCGTCTTGGGCACCCCGACCACTTGGATGCCCTCGCCGCCCAGTGCCGCGGCGACTCCGAGCGTGTCCTCGCCGCCGATCGCGATGAGCGCGTCCACCTCGTACTCGGCGAGGGTCTCCCGCACTCGGCCGACGCCGTCCTCGCTGGCCAGGGGGTTGGTCCGGGAGGAGCCGAGGATGGTGCCGCCGCGCGGCAGGATGCCGCGCACGGCCGGGACGTCCAGCGGCACGATGGCTCCTTCGAGCACGCCGCGCCAGCCGTCCCGCACGCCGACGAACTCGAAGCCGTGCACCTCCACGCCCTTTCGGACGATGCCGCGGATCGCGGCGTTGAGCCCGGGGCAGTCACCGCCGCCGGTCAGCACACCGACACGCATCTCCGCTCCCTCCGCCGACACCCCGAGCCGCTGCCGCCGCTCCTTCTGCCGCCACTGGTGTTGCCTGGTGTCACTCCCTCTTTCTCCAGAATCCACCCATTTGTAGCGCGGCGCCCACACCGGCGAAGGACCGTTTCCACAACACCGGTCTGTTCATCCGACTGATGCGACTGATGCGCCAGAGGTGTGGATAGACTCTCGCGACTGCACAGGGGCACAGCGGGAGAGGCAGCACAGATGGCCCAGGCGAAGAAAATCGTGCTCTATATGCTGATCGTCTTCGTGCTGTACACGATCATCAAGACGCCGGCCAGGGCGGCCGACCTCGTCCAGGTCGGCTTCGAGGGCATATCGGACGCCGCCACGAGCGTCGGCGACTTCATGACGGAACTGACCAAATAGCCTCGATCCACCCCGCTCCCACCTCTCGAACTGCAACCCCATTTAGCCCCTTATTTGGCGATTCCTCCACCAACACGTGGTAAAGCGGTGCTTGCACACAGTGCACATGTCTTGTGATGCTATGACCGCTTTTGCCGGGTGAGTAACTGTGAAGGGGTGGCGTGACCGTGTCGGCCCGTACCGCGCCCAGAACCCCGCCCCAGAGCGATGGCGGCAGCGAAAGCGGCAGAAGCCGCGGGGCTGACGCCAGAGCGCTCACCCAGGTGCTCTTCGCCGAGCTCTCGGGCCTCACCCCGGGAACCCCCGAGCACACCCGTGTGCGCGCCGCGCTGATCGAGGCCAATCTGCCGCTGGTCCGCTACGCCGCGGCCCGCTTCCGCAGCCGCAACGAACCCATGGAGGACGTGATCCAGGTCGGCACCATCGGCCTGATCAACGCGATCGACCGGTTCGACCCGGACCGCGGGGTGCAGTTCCCGACGTTCGCCATGCCGACCGTAGTCGGCGAGATCAAGCGCTACTTCCGCGACAACGTCCGCACCGTCCATGTGCCGCGCCGGCTGCATGAGCTGTGGGTGCAGGTCAACGGCGCGACCGAGGACCTGACCGTGCTGCACGGCCGCTCCCCGACGACGGCCGAGATCGCCGAACGGCTCAAGCTGAGCGAGGAGGAGGTGCTCGCCTGTATCGAGGCGGGCCGCTCCTATCACGCCACTTCCCTTGAGGCCGCCCAGGAGGGCGACGGACTGCCCGGGCTGGTCGACCGGCTCGGTTACGAGGATCCGGCGCTCGCCGGAGTCGAGCACCGCGATCTGGTGCGCCATCTCCTCGTACAACTGCCCGAGCGCGAGCAGCGTATCCTTTTGCTGCGTTACTACAGCAATCTGACGCAATCTCAGATCAGCGCCGAGCTCGGCGTCTCGCAGATGCATGTGTCCCGGCTGCTGTCCCGCAGCTTCGCCAGGCTGAGGTCCGCAAATCGGATCGAGTCCTGATCCTTGCGAGGGACCTGCGCCCCGGCACCTCAAGGCTGTAATGTCGACTTGGCGCTACAGCGTGTTGCCGACATGTGACATTCTGCAGGAACCGCGTTTGACGGGGCCCGACCTCCGGTATTCAGGGGGAGGCTGCGTCGGACGCCAACCGCGCAGCTGGGATCCGTCCGCGACCTCTAGGGGGTGGCATGTCCGTAGAACTGGGCAGCTCGAAGGTGCTCAACAACGATGCACCGCTCATGCCTGACGACTGCGACGCCATCGACACCCGCACCCTCTCCCGCTCCCTCTTCCTGCGGCTCGCCACACTCGACAAGGACAGTGCGGAAGCCGGCTACGTCCGTGACACCCTCATCGAGCTGAACCTCCCGCTCGTCCGCTACGCGGCGGCCCGGTTCCGCAGCCGTAACGAGCCGATGGAGGACATCGTCCAGGTCGGCACCATCGGCCTGATCAAGGCGATCGACCGCTTCGACTGCGAACGGGGTGTGGAGTTCCCGACGTTCGCCATGCCGACCGTCGTGGGCGAGATCAAGCGGTTCTTCCGTGACACCAGTTGGTCGGTGCGGGTCCCGCGGCGGCTGCAGGAGCTGCGGCTGGCGCTCACCAAGGCCAGTGACGAGCTGTCCCAGAGGCTCGACCGCTCCCCCACCGTCCCCGAGCTCGCCACGGCGCTGGGCGTCTCGGAGGAGGACGTGGTCGACGGGCTCGCGGTGGGCAATGCCTACACGGCCAGCTCGCTGGACTCCCCGTCCCCCGAGGACGACGGCGGCGAGGGGTCGCTCGCCGACCGGCTGGGGTACGAGGACAGCGCCCTGGAGGGCGTGGAGTACCGCGAGTCGCTCAAGCCCCTGCTGGCCAAACTGCCGCCGCGCGAGCGCCAGATCATCATGCTGCGCTTCTTCGCCAATATGACGCAGTCGCAAATCGGCGAAGAGGTCGGGATCTCCCAGATGCATGTCTCCCGGCTGCTCACCCGGACCCTGGCCCAGTTGCGCGAGGGCCTGATCTCGGACTGAGCCGGACCGGCCGGTCGCCCTGTCGGATCCCTGTACACCTGACGGGCCGTCAGACACACTGGCCCGATGCGATACGCATCGAGCCGGACAACCGGCCGCCGAGGCACGGCACTCGCCTCCTCGGCGGCCGCGCTGTGCCTGGGGGCCCTGCTCAGCGGCTGCGGCGCAGGCGGCGACGGCTATGTCGCCGCCGGGGCGGCCGGGCCCGACGGCCAGCGGAGCGCGAAGGCCCTACCGCCCAAGGGCGGCGTCGACCTGGTGCCCCTGGACGAGGACGGCACAGGGGACGATCGCGACGGTAAGAGCGGCACGGACGGGAAGCGCGATCGGGGCGCGTCCGGCCCCACCGCCACCGGGGACGGCAGAACGGACGGACCGGCCTCCCGGGCGCCCTTGGCATCGCCACCGGCCCCCGGGCGTACGGACGGCCCGGGCGGTGGGAAGGGCGGCTCCGGGACCCCGGGGCGTACGGACGACGGCCCCAAGGGCGACGACGGGCCCAAAGGCAACGGACCCAATGGCGACGGGCCGGGCGAGCCCTCGCCCTCCGGACCCGGCTCGGACCCCTCGGGCCCCTCCGGCTCCCCCACGCCCACCGGTCCGGCCGTCCTCGAAGTCGGCAAGCCGGAGCGCACGGCGACCGATGAGCGCTGGTGCGAGAAGGTGAAGGTCGAGTTCCACAACACCGGAGGATCCGCTGTCGCCTCGGGCACCGTCACCTTCTCGACGCATGTGATCGACCTCCTCGGCATCGACTGGGCGACGCTCAAGTCCGAGGAAGAGCTGCCCGCGCCGATCGGCGCGGGTCAGAAGAAGGAGAAGACCTGGACGGTGTGCGTGGACGACTGGCGGGTGCCGTTGGGCATGCATATCGAGACCAGGGACGTCTCGGTCACCTGGAAGCCGTAAGGCCGGCCCGGCAGCCGTAAGGTCCAGCGGGAGCTCATGCCCCCGCTGGAAGCGTCAGGGTTTCGGGGCTCAGCCCAGCGCCAGCCAGGCCACCGCGGCGACGATCACGACCGCCGCGATCACGCCGACGATCAGACCGACGCGCGAACCGCCGCTCGATCCGGTGGACGCCTGAGGCTGTCGCGTGCCCTCGTCGACGAAGGCGCGGAACATCTGAGTGGAACCGGACGGGTCCTGGTTGCCGTTGGGGCTCTGGGGGTTGTTCGCCATGGGCCCCGACCCTAGCGAACGAGCGGATTCCGGGACACCCCCGGGTCTCAGCGGCACCGCACGCCTCAGCCACCCCACTTGACCGACTCCAGAACGACTCTTTAACGGCAATTTACCGCCCAGACCGCCCTTTCATTTGCCTGTTGCAACTAACTTCTTCTATGGTTGCCTTAAGCAACTGACCAATCCCTCTGGGGGTGCCGTGGCCACACAGCGCCACTACGAGGAGCTGGCCCGGCAGCTCAGCGCCATCGGCACCGTCAAGCGCGGGCTCGGGCGCGTCCTGCCGGCCGACTGCCCATCGGGCGCCGCCATCGTCCTGATGCTCCTCGACCGCTACGGCGAGATGCGCATGAGCAAGCTCGCCGAGCTGCTCGACATCGACATGTCGGTGACCAGCCGGCATGTGGCACATGTCGCGGACCGCGGTTGGGTGGACCGCAAGGCCGACCCGCTCGACCGGCGGTCGCGGCTGCTGACCATCAACGCCAGCGGACAAACCCTGCTCGGCCAGGTGTCCGAGCGCTACACGGACGCGCTCGCCAACTGTCTGAGCGACTGGTCGGACGAGGACGTCGACCACCTCAACGAACTTCTCGACCGATTGCGGAGGAGTTTCGGGGACACGCGTTCCCGGGCCCTGCCGCATCAGGCCGAGACCAGCATCACCCGTACGCCTTCGCAACGTTAAGGAACTTCATGGCAACGACCACACCGGACGGCGGTGTGCGGGGACCCGCGGGGCACCCCGCCCACGCCAAGCACGGCGGAGGAGGACACCGGGCCCATCAGGGCCACGACGCGGACTCCTCGACGCCGATGACCCACCGGCAGATCATGGAGGCGCTCTCCGGGCTGCTGCTGGGGATGTTCGTCGCGATCCTGTCGTCGACGATCGTCTCCAACGCGCTGCCCGAGATCATCGCCGATCTCCACGGCGGCCAGTCCGCCTACACCTGGGTCGTCACCGCCACCCTGCTGGCCATGACCGCCGCCACCCCGCTGTGGGGCAAGCTCTCCGATCTGTTCAGCAAGAAGCTGCTGGTCCAGATAGCCCTGCTGATCTTTGTCGCGGGCTCCGTGGTGGCCGGTCTGTCGCAGAACCCCGGCATGCTGATCGCCTGCCGTGTGGTGCAGGGCGTCGGCGTCGGCGGTCTGTCCGCCCTGGCCCAGGTCGTCATGGCGGCGATGATCTCCCCGCGTGAGCGCGGCCGGTACAGCGGCTACCTCGGCGCGACCTTCGCCGTGGCGACCGTCGGCGGTCCGCTGCTGGGCGGCGTGATCACCGACACCTCCTGGCTGGGCTGGCGCTGGTGCTTCTACGTCGGCGTTCCGTTCGCCGTCATCGCGCTGATCGTGCTGCAGAAGACCCTGAAGCTCCCGGTGGTCAAGCGGGACGTCAAGGTCGACTGGACCGGCGCCTTCTTCATCAGCGCGGCGGTCTCGCTGCTGCTGCTCTGGGTGACCTTCGCGGGCGACAAGTACGACTGGATCTCGTGGCAGACCTACGCGATGGTCGGCGGTTCGATCGCGCTCGGCCTGATCTTCATCCTGATCGAGTCCAAGGCGCGCGAGGCCGATCATCCCGCTGCGGCTGTTCCGCAACAAGACGATCACCCTTGCCTCGCTGGCGTCGCTCTTCGTCGGTATCGCGATGTTCTCCGGCACCGTCTTCTTCAGCCAGTACTTCCAGCTTGCACGGGGTGAGACGCCCACCATGTCGGGCGTCATGACCATCCCGATGATCGGTGGCCTGTTCATCTCCTCGACCGTTTCCGGTCAGGTCATCACCAAGACCGGTCGCTGGAAGGCATGGCTGGTCATCGGTGGTGTGCTGGTGACGGCGGGCCTCGGACTGCTGGGCACCATCCGGTACGACACCCCGTACTGGCACATGGCGATCTACATGGCGCTCATGGGCCTCGGCATCGGCATGATGATGCAGAACCTGGTTCTGGCCACCCAGAACCAGGTGGCCCCGCAGGACCTGGGCGCGGCCAGTGCCGTCGTCACCTTCTTCCGCTCCCTGGGCGGTGCGGTGGGCGTCTCGGCGCTCGGCGCGGTGCTCGCCAACCGCGTCACCCACTACGTCAAGGACGGCCTGGCCGGACTCGGCCCCAAGGGCGCCGCGCTGAGCCACGCCGGCACCGGCGGCGGTGGCATCCCCGACGTCAAGGCGATGCCCGAGCCGATGCGCACGATCATGGAGAGCGCCTACGGCCACGGTGTCGGGAACGTCTTCCTCTTCGCCGCCCCGGCCGCGCTGCTCGGCCTTCTGCTGACCCTGTTCATCAAGGAGGTCGCCCTGAAGACCAACTCCGGCTCCCAGCAGTCCGCCGCGGCCACCTCGGACGCCCCGGCCACCGACGCCACCCCGGCCGACGCGATGGCGGCCACGGCCGCCGCCGGCCAGGTCGCCGACCTCGAGCCCGCGCTCGTGGGCGCCCCGGCCGCCGGGATGCCCGAGCCGGACTCGGGCGGTGCCCTCGCGGCCACCGCCCCGCAGCGCCTGGCGGCCTTCGCCTCCGCCGGGGGCGACGGCGCGGACCATCAGCCCCGGCAGGGTGTGCACGGCTTCGTGCGGAACGCGGACGGCGGCCCCGTCGCCCGCGCCGCGGTGACGCTGATCTCGCTCGCCGGACGGCAGCTTGGCCGCTCGGTGGCGCACCCCGACGGCTCGTACGCCCTGGACGCGCCGAGCTCCGGCTCGTACGTCCTGATCGCGGCGGCCGACGGCCACCAGCCGCAGGCGTCCACGATCGTGGTCGGGGACGACCCGCTCGGCTTCGACATCGTTCTGTCGGGCACCAGCGGTCTGGTGGGCACCGTGCGCGGCGCCGCCGACGGCCGTCCGGTCGACGCGGCGATGGTCGTGGTCACCGATGTCCGCGGCGAGGTGCTGGCCACCGGGAAGACCGGTGAGCAGGGCGACTTCGGCTTCGAGGAACTGGTCTCCGGGACCTTCACGCTCGCGGTGAACGCGCCGGGCTACCGGCCCGCGGCCCTCCCCGTCGAGGTAAGCGCCCAGGGTCTGACCCGGGTGGAGATAGCCCTGCAGGCCGGTGCCCGGGTGCAGGGCATAGTCCGGGCCGGTGCCGACCGGCGCCCACTGCCGGACGCGCGGGTCACCCTGGTGGACGCGGCCGGGAACGTGGTCGCCACCTCCACCACCGGTGAGGACGGCGCGTACGCCTTCACCGACCTGGACGCGGGCGACTACACGGTCATCGCGAGCGGCTACCCGCCGGTCGCGGGGGCGCTGACGGTCTCCGGGCCCGGCGTCGACGGCCACGACGTCGAGCTCGCCCACCCGGGCGAGTGACGGAACTCCGGGCCCGGGGCGCGTAAGAGCGGAGACGCGCCCCGGGCCCGGTCCGGGTGGCGGATTTTTCCGCCGGTCCTGGAACCCGGATCCCGGCGGCGGTGTAGTGAAGGCAGGGGACGGCCTTACACCGCCGCCCGGATCCGGCGCACCAGCACGACGTACCCGGCGAACGCGCCGAGCACGACCAGCTCGACGAGTACCACGAACACGACCAGCAACACCAGCACGACCAGCAGCACGAGCAGCACGAGCAACACGAGCGACACCCGAGCGGGAGCGAAACGCGGCATGACGACCACAGGAGCAGGAGCAGGCGGGGGAGCGGGACTGCGGGCCCGGATCCACACCCGCGACGGCTGGGCGGTCCAGCACGCGGTGCTGACCGTCACGGATATGACGGGCGCGCAGGTGCTGCGCGCGCAGGCCAACGGGGACGGCGCCGTGCGGACCGACGAGCCGCTGTCGCCGGGGCCGTACACGATCATCGCCACCGCCGTCGGCTATGCCCCGGTCGCGTCCACGGCGATCGTCACCGCCTCCGGGCGGGCCGACGTGGGCACGGTGGTGCTGGCACGTCAGGGCGGGGTAGAACTTCCCCCGCCCGGTGTGTGGACGCTCGACCCGGCGCATTCGACGGTGGCCGCGGTCGCCCAGCATCTGGGGATCTCCAGCGTGCACGGCCGGTTCACGGAGTTCGGCGGGCGGATCGAGGTCGGCGAGGACATCGAGAAGTCGCGCGTCGAGGCGGTCATCCAGGCGGCCAGCATCGACACCGGCAACTCCATGCGGGACGGCCATCTGAAGTCGCCCGACTTCCTCAATGTGGAGGCGTTCCCGCAGCTGACGTACCGGAGCACGCATCTGAGCGCGGCCGGGGCCGACCGCTGGACGGTCCATGGCGAGCTGTCGATGCACGGCGTCGTCCGGGACGTGGACCTGGACCTGACGTACCTGGGGACGGGCCCCGACCCCTGGGGCGGGGTGCGGGCGGCCTTCCGGGCCATCGCCGAGCTGCGCCGCGAGGACTTCGCGATGAACTACAACCAGGTGGTCGCGGCGGGCATCGCGGCGATCGGCACGACCCTGCGGGTGGAGCTGGACATACAGGCGGTGCAGGGCGAGGAGCTCCCGACGGCCTGACCGCTCGGGGCAGGCTGACCGGTCGGGCTCTGACCGCGCCGGCGGCCCGACCGCGCCGCAGTCTGACCGCCCCGCGGCCTGACCGGTCGGCGCCCTGACCGTCCGGGGGCCGATGTCCCGGCGCCCGACCGGTCAGCGCCCAGCCCGCCCGGCGGCCAGACCGTTCCGGCGGCCAGACCGTTCCGGCGGCCGATGTCCCGGGCGGCACCCCGGCCCGCCGGGCACGCGCGTCATCGACGGCTCCGTACAGCGTGAGCAGATCCGCGGCACCCCGGCCCGCCCGGCACGCGCATCGTCGATGACTCCGTACAGCGTGAGCAGATCCGCACCCCGGCCCGCCCGGCACGCGCTACCGGTCGCGCAGGGCTTCGATACCGGCGATCGCGAGGTCCAGGGCGAAGGTGAAGTCGCGGTCCCGCATCTCCTCGACCGTATTGCCGCCCCGAGCCTTCATGATCTTCCGCGACTCGTCGAACTCCATCCGGTCCGCGACCGAGCTCATCGTCTCGTGGAACAGCTCGTCCTGGGTGAGTCCCGCCGCCCGGCAGCGGGCGGCGAAGCGGCCCTCGATCGTGCCGAAGCCGTAGACGAACTGGTAGACGAGGGACAGCGCGCTGGTGATCTTGTCGTCCGGCAGTCCGCTGTTGCGCATCACGGCCAGCGCGGCGTTGCTGAAGACCACCGCGTTGGGCCCGATGTTGAGGTACTCCCCCAGCAGCGCCGGCAGCCAGGAGTGGCGGACCATCACCTGCCGGTACTCGGCGGCGAGCTGGCGCAGTTGCTCACGCCAGTTCCGCGGCTCGGCCGGGGAGTGCTCCTGGCCCTCGACGGGCCCGACCGCCTCCATGGGCAGCGCTATCTCGCCCATCGCGGCGTCGAGGGCGAGTTCGAGCAGGTGGTCCTTGGTCTCCACGTACCAGTAGACCGACATCGCGGTCACGCCGAGCTCCGCCGCGAGCCGCCGCATCGAGAAGCCCGACAGACCCTCGGCGTCCAGCAGCCGCATCGTCGCCGCGACGATCTTCACATGGTCGAGCCCGACGGGCTGCTGATCGCCCTTGCGCTTGGGGGCCTTGCGTTCGGAGAGCCAGACGCTGGACCGCGGGCGGACGGTACGGCTGCCGGTTGCCATGGCGGCGCCTCTCTTTCTCCGATGCGCTGGCACCACGTGTCCCGGGACTCGGCACAGGGCACCTCACTCCCTGCAGATGCTATGCCGCCGGGGCCTCCTGTGAAGATCGTTCGGCCCTGCTGAGCAGGAGCGCGGCCAGCAGCCCGCCGGCCAGCACGGCCGCCGCGCCGACGAGCTGGCTGGTCTCCAGGCCCGAGGAGAAGGCGTCCGTGACGGCCGCCCGGTCCCCGGGGGTACGGGCCGCGGCGAGGGCGGCCGGGAGCGAGCCGGCTCCGGCGGCGGCCGCGGGCAGCAGCGAGCTGAAGCGGGAGTTGAGCACGGCGCCGAGGACGGCGACCCCGAGCCCGTTGCCGAACTCGGTGAGGGTGCCGTTGACGCCCGCGCCCACCCCCGCCTTCTCCGGCGGGATGGCCGACATGATGGCGTTCGCCATCGCGGGCATGGCGAGCGCGATCCCGGTCCCCATCACCACCAGCCCCAGCAGCAGTCCGCCGTAGCCGTCCGCGCCGAGGACCGCGATGAGCGCGAGGCCGACCGCGAGCAGCCCCATACCGCTGACGATCGTCAGTGGCGTCCCGAGCTTCGGCAGCAGCCGGGCGCCGACCCCGGTGAGGTTCAGCGCCACGATCACCAGCGCGAGCGGCGCGGTGCGCAGCCCCGCGTCCAGCGCGTCGTAGCCGAGCACGAACTGCAGATGCTGGGTGAGCAGGAAGAGCGAACCGCCCATGCCGAAGGCGACGAGGATGCCGCCCGCGACGGCGCCCACGAAGCGGCGGTCCCTGAAGAAGTGCATGTCCAGCATCGGATACGGAATATGACGCTCCCACAGCGCGAAACCGGTCAGCACCACGACCCCGATGAAGGCGGACAGCAGCACCCGGACCGAGGTCCAGCCGTGTTCGGGCCCGGCGATGATCGCGTAGACGACCCCGGTCATACCGATGGTGGAGAGCACCGCGCCCAGCAGATCGGGCCGGTCGCCGACCGGGTCCTTGGACTCGGGCACCAGCCAGATCACGGCGATCAGCCCGAGCAGCGCGACCGGGATGTTGATCAGGAAGATCGAGCCCCACCAGAAGTGCTCCAGCAGCGAGCCGCCGATCAGCGGCCCCGCGGCGATGCCGAGCGAGCTGACCGCGCCCCACAGGCCGATCGCCTTGGTCCGCTCGGCCGCGTCGAAGATCTGCACCACGACGGCGAGCGTCGTGGTCATCAGCAGCGCTCCGCCGATCCCCATGCCCGCGCGGGCGGTGATGAGCTGGCCGGCCCCCTGCGCCAGCGACGCGAACAGCGAGCCGATCCCGAACAGGGCCAGCCCCGCGACCAGCATCTTCTTACGGCCGTAGCGGTCAGCGGCATTGCCCGCGGTGAGCAGCAGCCCCGACTGGACCAGCGAATAGGCGCTGATCATCCACTGGATCTCGGCGGTGCTCGCGTCCATCTCCCGGGCGAGGGAGGGGACCGCGACATTGAGGATCGTGTTGTCCAGCAACACGGTGAGCTGGGCGAGGCAGATCACGGCGAGGATCAGCCAGCGCTGTGGATGACCACCCGGGGACTGGCCGGGTGGGGCGGAGGCGGCGTCGGCGGTCGAGACCGTCATGGGGACTCCAGGCAGGGCTTCTACGGTGTATGACGACGTGGTTGCGCTATACACCGTACAAGCACCGCTGTACGGCGTACAGCGAATTATCGTCCACGCGCCGCACGCGCGTACGGGCCGGCGACCAGGGGGAAACCCGGCCACCGGCCCGTACGTACGGGACTCGAGCGTCAGTCGGAGGACTTGGAAGACGCCGAGGACGCCGACGACTTCGAGGACTTCTGTGTCAGGTCATAGAGCGTGGTGCTGCCCACGGTGACCTTCTTGTAGGTGGCCTCGATCCAGGAGGTGATCTGGGACGAGGCCCCCTGGCCACCGCCCGGCCCGCCGCCCATACCGGTGCCCGAGGAGATGAAGTAGTGGATCTTGCCCTGCTTCACATACTCCTTGAACTGGGCGAGCGTCGGGGACGGGTCGCTGCCGTTGAAGCCGCCGATGGCCATCACGGGCTTCTGGGTGGCGAGTTGATAGCTCGCGGCGTTCTGGGAACCGATCGCCGCGGCCGCCCAGGTGTAGTCGTCGGCGTTCCTCTCCAGCTTCGACTCCGTCTTGGCATCGACCTGCTGACCGTCGAGCAGTCCGCCCATGCCGCCGCCGCGCCGGCCGCCCTCGCCCATGCCGCCACCGGGCAGCATGCCCGGGCGGCCGTTCTGCCCCTGGCCCTGACCCTGGGCGTTGCCCTTACCGTTCTGCGGAGACTGGCCGCCGCCCGGGAAACCCCCGCCGGGGAAGCCATTCTGACCGCCCGGCTGACCGCCGCCGGTGCCCCCGCCCGGCACGCCCTGCCGACCGCCCTGCCCCTGGCCCTGTTGGGCCTGGCCACCCTGCTGATTGCCCTGGCCTTGGCCCTGCCCCTGCTGGCCCGCGCCCTGGCGTCCGTTCTGCGTCCCCGGGCCGCCCATCCGGCCGCCGCCCGGGAAGCCGCCACCGGGGCCGCCCATACCGCCCGCCACCGACGGACCTGCCGTCACGATGGAGCCGCGCTTCGGGGTGTCCACCGTGTTGAGCGTGTACGCGACCGGCCCGGCCAGCCCCGCCGCGAGGCCGAGGCCCGCCGCGGCCAGCGCCGCCTTCCGGCCGAGGCGCGCCGGCAGCAGCAGCCCGGCCGCCGCCGCGAGCCCGCCGATCAGCACCGCCCAGCGCAGCCAGGGGTACCAGTCCGCCGACCGCCCCAGCAGGACGTACGACATATAGGCGGTGACCGCGACCGTGACGGCCAGCACCGCCGAGGCCGCCGACCCGGCCCGCCCGCCTTCGTTCCGCCGCTCCCACAGCAGCGCCGCGCCCATGCCCACGACCGCCGCGATATAGGGCGCCAGGGCAATGTTGTAGTACTGGTGGAAGATCCCGGACATGAAGCTGAAGGTGGCGAACGTCATCAGCAGCGCCCCGCCCCACACCAGGAAGGCCGCGCGCCGGGTGTCGGTGCGCCCCGCCCGCCAGGTCAGCCAGATACCGGCCGCCAGCAGGATGAACGCCGCGGGCAGCAGCCAGGCGATCTGACCGCCCATGTCGGAGCCGAAGAGCCGGTCGATCCCGGTCTCGCCCCACCCGCCGCCACCGCCACCGCCGCCACCCCGGCCGCCCCCGCCGACGCTGCCGGTCTCATTGCCGTTGATCCGGCCCAGACCGTTGTAGCCGAAGGTCAGCTCCAGGAAGCTGTTGTGCTGCGAACCGCCGATGTACGGACGCGAGGACGCCGGCCACAGCTCGACGATCGCGACCCACCAGCCGCCGGAGACCACCATCGCGAGCCCCGCGAGCAGCAGTTGCCCGATCCGCCGGCCGAACTTCGCCGGGGCGCACACCGCGTACACCACCACGAGCGGCGGCAGGATCAGCCACGCCTGGAGAGTCTTGGTGAGGAAGCCGAGGCCGAAGCAGACCCCCGCGAGCAGCAGCCACTTGGTGCGGGCGTCCTCCAGCGCGCGCAGCACGCAGTAGACCGCCGAGACCATCAGCAGACACAGCAGCGCGTCGGGGTTGTTGAAGCGGAACATCAGCGCCGCGACCGGGGTGACCGCGAGCGCCGCGCCCGCGATAAGCCCGGCGGCCGCGCTGAACCTGCGGCGTACGGCCGCGTACAGCACCCCGACCGTCGCGACGCCCATCAGCGCCTCGGGGACGAGGACCGCCCAGGAGGAGAGGCCGAAGAGCCGCACCGACAGGGCCATCGGCCACAGCGCGGCCGGGGGCTTGTCGACGGTGATGGAGTTCGCGGCGTCGGAGGAGCCGAAGAAGAACGCCTTCCAGCTCTCGCTGCCCGCCTGCACGGCGGCCGAGTAGAACTGGTTGGCGTAGCCGGACGCGCCCAGGCTCCAGAGGTAGAGCACGGTGGTCACGGCCAGCAGGGCCCACAGGGCGGGCCGCGCCCAGCGCGGGTCCTCCGGCCGTCCCCGCCAGGCCCGCGTCAGGCGCGAGCCGCCGGTGGCCTGTGGCCGCGCCGCCTGCCGCCCGTCCGGGGCCGCCGGGCCTGCCGGGGTCGTCGAAGCCACCGGGCTTGCCGAAGCCGCCAGGGGCTGTGGAGGCTGCGGGGCCGCCGGGGGCTGCGAGGGCGGCGGTCCGACGTCCCGGGTGCCGTGGTCGTACGTCGTCATCGGTTGTCGTTCCTCAAGTCGTCGGTGGTGGCCCCGCTGTCCGACGGGAAGACCCAGGCCCGGAAGAGCAGGAAGCGCAGAACGGTCGCGGCGAGGTTCGCCGCGATCAGCACGGCCAGTTCGGTGCCGTGCGAGGCGGTGCCGGGGGCGGCGTCCAGAGCGGCGAGGGAGCCGCTGGTCAGCACGAGGCCGATGCCGAAGACGACCAGCCCCTGGGCCTGGTGGCGCATCGCGCGGTCCCGGCCGCGTACCCCGAAGGTGAGCCTCCGGTTGGCCGCGGTGTTGCCGAGCGCCGACAGCAGCAGCGCCAGCGCGTTGGCCATCTGCGGGCCGGTGCCCAGCCGGAAGAGGGAGTACAGCAGCAGATAGACCAGCGTGCTCAGGGCGCCGACCACACAGAACCCGACGAGTTGGCGGGCCAGGCCCTTCGGCACCCCGCTCAGCTCGCGGTCGCGCGGATCGTCGCCGAACGGGCGGCGCACCCGGTCCAGCGGCAGCCCACCGGTGGCCAGCGCACGCCCCACCCGCCACACGCCCCTGAGGTCCTCCGTGGCCGTCTTCACGAGGTGGACCGTGCTGTTGGGGTCGTCGACCCAGTCCACCGGCACCTCATGGATGCGCAGCCCGGCCCGCTCGGCGAGCACCAGCATCTCGGTGTCGAAGAACCACCCGGTGTCCTCGACCAACGGCAGCAGCCGCTCCGCGACGTCCTTACGGATCGCCTTGAAACCGCACTGGGCGTCGGAGAAGCGGGCGGCCAGGCTGCCGCGCAGGATCAGGTTGTACGCCCGCGAGATGAACTCCCGCTTGGGCCCGCGCACCACGCGTGAGCTGCGCGCCAGCCGCGATCCGATCGCCAGGTCGGAGTGACCGGAGATCAGCGGGGCGACCAGCGGCAGCAGTGCCTTGAGGTCCGTGGACAGATCGACGTCCATATAGGCGAGCACGGGCGCCTCGGACAGCGACCACACGGTGCGCAGCGCCCGCCCGCGCCCCTTCTGCTCCAGCCGGACCGCCGTCACCTCCTCGATGGACTCGTCGAGGTGGGCCGCGAGCTCGGGCGTGCGGTCCGTGCTGGCGTTGTCGGCGATGGTGATCCGGAAGCCGTACGGGAAGGTGCGGGCCAGATGGTCGTGGAGCCGTCGCACACACCGCTCGAGGTCCGCTTCCTCGTTGTAGACGGGGATGACGACGTCCAGCACCGGACGGCCGAGCTCGGCCATCACCGGCCCGCGCACGGGCAAGGTCTGCAGGGGTGTCTCGGGCGGAGCCCCGAGAGGGGTGTCGGTTCGCATGAGGTCGACAGTCGCGAGCCGCGCTGTCACGGCTGTGTGGTCAGCCTGTGGCCTGCCTGTGAGTCCGTTACAGCCTGGTGAACGCCTTGGTGAACGCCCCGGTGGACGGGCAGGTGGACCGGCAGGTGGACGCCGAACACGGTGCGCCCGGGAACGCTGTCCACCGTCACCTGCCCGTCGTGCGCGGCCACGACCGCGTGCACGATGGCCAGGCCGAGCCCCGTACTGCCCGCGCCGCGGGAGCGCGAGGCGTCGCCGCGTGCGAACCGTTCGAAGACATGCGGCAGCAGCTCGGGCGGGATGCCCGGACCGTCGTCCTCGATCTCCAGCGAGACGTACGAGGGCGGCTGGGGCGGGCCGAAGGCCCCGGTGGCCACGGCGGCGCGGGCGGCCGCGTAGGGCGATCCGTACAGCGATCCGTACGGCGGGGCATACGGCGAGCCGCCGCCCTTACGGTGCCCACGGGGGCCACCGGTCCCGGGGGCCCCGGGGGACACCCCGCCGGAAACCCCGTAGGACAGGCCGTACGGCGCCCCGTAGGACAGGCCGTACGGCGCCGGATACGGCGAGGGGCACGGCGACGCCTGCGGCCCGCCCCACAGCACCCGCGCCGTGACCGTGGTACCGGCCGGGGTGTGGGTACGCGCGTTGGCGAGCAGGTTGACCAGCACCTGGTGCAGCCGGGCGTCGTCACCGTGGACGACCGTGGGTTCATCGGGCAGCTCCAGCCGCCACTCGTGGTCCGAGCCGACCGCCCGCGCATCGCTGACGGCGTCGACGACCAGCGGGGACAGATCGACCTCCGCATATTCCAGGGGCCGGCCCGCGTCGAGCCGGGCCAGCAGCAGCAGATCCTCGACCAGCCCCGTCATCCGCCCGGCCTCGGACTCGACTCGGCCGAGGGCATGCCGGGTGTCTGGCCCGATCTCCTCCCGGCCGCGCCGGGTCAGCTCGGCGTAGCCGCGGATCGAGGCGAGCGGCGTACGGAGCTCATGGCTGGCGTCGGCGACGAACTGCCGCACCCGCGTCTCGCTCTCCTGGCGGGCCGCGAGCGCCGACTCCACATGGCCGAGCATGCGGTTGAGCGCCGCGCCCACCTGGCCGACCTCGGTACGCGGATCGGCCTCCGAGGCCGGGACGCGCTCGCGCAGCGCCACCTCCCCGCTGTGCAGGGGGAGTTCGGAGACCCGGGTCGCGGTCGCGGCCACCCGGCGCAGCGGGCGCAGCGAGATGCCGACCATCGCGGCCCCGGCGATCCCGGCCGCTACCAGCCCGGCCGCGGCCACGCAGAACTCCACGAGGATGAGGGTGTTGACCGTCTCCTGGGTCTGGCCGAGCGGGAAGGCGAGGATGATGCCGCCTTCCCGGTGGTCCCACTGGGCCACGGCCCGATAGCCGCCGAGGCCGGGCAGATCGATGGTGTGCACCTGTCCGTCCAGGGGGACGGCCGCGAGCGCCTTCCGCTGTCCGCTGGTCAGGGAGTCCACCCGGCCCTCGACATCCATGTCGTTCGTCATGGGCGAGTCATTGCTCTTGCCGGACCTGGAGATCTCGCCGTCCTGGCCGATACGCGCCCCCACCGTGCCGATGGGCTGACCGGGCGAGGCGACGAAGAGCACATCGTCCCGGGGGAGTTCGCGCGCCGGGCCCGGCTTGTTCAGGAACCGCCCGACCGATGCGCGCAGATCGTCGTCCACCTGGCCCTGGAGGTACGACTGCAGGGCGAGGGTCGTGACCGTGCCGATCACCGCGCAGACGACCGCGATCAGCGCGACGGCCGAGACGACCAGGCGGGTGCGCAGGGACCAGGGGCGGCGCCCGCCCCGCTGAGCGCGCCGGGCGTGCGCCCGCCCCTGCGCCGCTCCGGCGCTCCGGGGCGGCCCGGGGGCGGGAGGCGCCTCGGGGGCGCCGGGCGGCCCGGGGACGGCAGACGTCTCACGGACACCGGGCGCCTCAGGGACACGAGGCGCGTCAGGGACACCAGGCGGCTCAGGGACACCAGGCGGCTCAGGGACCCCGGACGGCCGGATCGGGGGGTGCGCCACGGTGCTACTCCCCGGGCTTGATCAGATACCCGGCGCCACGCCGGGTGTGGATCATCGGGCTGCGCCCCGCGTCGATCTTGCGCCGTAGATACGAGATGTAGAGCTCGACGACGTTGGCCTGGCCGCCGAAGTCATAGCTCCAGACCCGGTCGAGGATCTGCGCCTTGCTGAGCACCCGGCGCGGATTGCGCATGAGATAGCGCAGCAGCTCGAACTCGGTCGCGGTGAGATGGATCTCCCGGCCGCCGCGCGACACCTCATGGCTGTCCTCGTCGAGGATCAGATCGCCGACGGCCAGCACCGACTCGCTGCGCGCGGCCGCCGCCCCCGACCTGCGCAGCAGGCCCCGCAACCGGGCGACGACCTCCTCCAGGCTGAACGGCTTGGTGACGTAGTCGTCGCCGCCCGCCGTCAGCCCCGCGATCCGGTCCTCCACCGCGTCCCGCGCGGTCAGGAACAGCACCGGGATATCGGGCAGTTCGCGGCGCAGCCGCCCCAGCACCGTGAGCCCGTCCATATCGGGCAGCATGACGTCCAGGACCACCGCGTCCGGGCGCAGCTCACGGGTGATCCGGATCGCCTCCGCGCCGTCGCCCGCGGTGCGCACCTCCCAGCCCTCGTAGCGCAGTGCCATCGACAGCAGATCGGCGAGCGCCGACTCGTCGTCCACGACCAGCACCCGGACGGGGCTCCCGTCGGGGCGTAGCAGCTCGGTACGCCCATGGGGCGAGGTCGGCATCATGGGCCCCACCCTCCGGGCGGGTCCTGAGAGGTCGCTTTCGGCTACCTGTGAATTACCTGAGAATCTTGTGGCGACACGGAGCACCCGTGGGGACACGGAGCAACGGCGAGGGACGCGGAACGACGGCAGGGAACGCGGAACGACGGCAGGGAACGCGGAACGCCTGCGGGGAACGCGGAACAACCCGGGGCCACGGAATAAGCGGAAGGACTCTCCGGCTTCCCCCTGTATGAGTTCTCGTCCCGCACTTGGCAAGATCGGCGTCTGGACCGCGGCCCTGAAGACGGATTCCCTACCATCAGAGCAGGTCAGCGAGGTGGCGGCCGAACTGGACGAGCTGGGGTACGGCGCGATCTGGCTCGGTGGCAGCCCCAGCCCGGATCAGGCCGGCGTCCTGCTGGACGCCACCTCCCGGATCACCATCGCGACCGGAATCCTGAGCATCTGGGACCACGAGGCGGCCTACGTGGCCGAGCGGCACACCGCGCTCAACGCGGCCCACGACGGCCGCTTCCTCCTCGGCCTCGGCGTCAGCCACAGCGCGCTCGCCGGTGAGCGCTATCGGCGTCCGTACACGGCGATGAAGGAGTACCTGACCGCCCTGGACTCCGCTCCGTCCCCGGTTCCCGCCTCCCAGCGGGTCCTCGCCGCCCTGGGCCCCAAGATGCTGGAGCTGGCCCGCGACCGCGCGGCCGGCGCGCATCCGTATCTCGTCACTCCGGAGCACACCGCCGAGGCCCGCGACATCCTGGGGAAAGATTCCGTGCTCGCGCCGGAGCTGAAGGTCGTCCTCGACACGGATCTGGACCGCGCCCGCACCACGGCCCGCGGCTACCTCGCCCGCTACCTGGCGCTGCCCAACTACACCAACAACTTCCGGCGGCTGGGCTTCGAGGACGCGGACTTCGCGGACGGTGGCAGCGACCGTCTCATCTCCGCCATGTTCGCCCTCGGTGACGCGGAGGTGATCCGGGCGCGCGTCGACGAGTTCCTGGCCGCGGGCGCGGACCATGTCGCGATCCAGGCGGTGACCGAAAGCCCGTTGGCCGACGTCCCGCGCGCGCAGTGGCGCACGCTGGCCGAGGCGCTGCCGCTGGACAAGGGCTGAGTCCCTCAGCCCGCAACCCCTCAGCCCTTCACTCCCTCCCCCGCCCGGCGCCGACATGGCGCCGGGCGGGCCGTCTCATATCCCGGATATCCCCGAGATCCCGAACAGCCGCGCCGCGTTCCCGTAGCACACCGCGCGCAGCCACTCCTCGTCCTGGCCGATCCGCGTCAGCGCGTCCAGCGCATGCAGATACCCGTACGGGATGTTGGGGAAGTCGCTCCCGAACAGCACCCGGTCCCCCAGCGCGGCCAGCCTTCCCCGCTCCGCCCGCGGAAACGGCCACCGGCTCTCGGTGAAGTCGGTGAAGGCCATCGTGGTGTCCAGATACACCCCCTCGTACCGCTCCGCCAGCGCCAGGAAGTCCGCGTACTCCGGCAGCCCCATATGCGCGATGATCAGGCGCAGCCGAGGATGACGGGCCAGCACCCGCCCCACCGGCTCCGGTCCGGTGTACTTGCCCGGGTCGGGCCCCGATCCGCAGTGGATGACGATGGGCGTCCCGCTCTCGGCGAGCGTGCCCCACACCGGGTCGAGCAGCGCGTCGCCCGGGTCGTACGCCCCCACCTGCACATGGGCCTTGAACACCCGCGCCCCGCCCTCGAGCGCCGCGCCCACGTACCCCTCGACGCCAGGCTCGGGGAAGAAGGTCGCGGTGTGCAGACAGTCGGGCGTACGGGCGGCGAACCCGGCCGACCAGTCGTTCAGCCACCGGGCCATGTCCGGCTTGTGGGGATAGAGCATCGAGGTGAAGGCCCGCACCCCGAACGCTCTTAGCACCGCGAGGCGTTCGTCCTCCTCCTCGCGGTAGGTGATGTGCCAGCGGGGCTCGACGGCGTCGAAGTAGGCCCAGACCTTGTCCAGTACGCGCTGCGGCATGAAGTGGGTGTGCACATCGATAAGTCCGGGCAGCCCGAGCTCCTGCCAGAATCGCTGCACCGACACCACGGCGGGATCGTCCATGCGGATCACGGTAGTTGCCCCGGGTGTCTGTGCTACAGCCTGGTCTCAGGGCCACGGCGAGTTGATCACAGCCTCAACCAGTGGTTTTGTCACGCCCATGATGATCTGCGGTGACAAGATCACCACAAGGGGAACCGACAAGGTGAACCGACGCTCCGGCACCGGCGTATCCGCCTGAGACCAGGCGGCCACCGCCTGAGGCCACGTCCTAAGGCACCGCCTAAGGCCACCACCTAAGGCCACCGCCTGAGGCCAGCCGCCCGCCCGACGTCGTCACCGACCACGACCAGCCACGGGGGACCATCCATGCCCAACCGCCCGCCTCGCGCCACCCGATCCCGGGCCGCTCTCATCTGCGCCCTCGGCGTCACCCTCCTCGGCCTCGCCACCGCCGGCTGTGAGGACGACACCGCCGCGTCCGGCTCCGGCCAACGGCAGTCCGCGACCCGCGCCGACCTGGCGACCGACGGCGACGGCGGCAAGACGCTCCGGCTCGGCGAGCCCACGTCGATCACCTACAAGAGCGGCTCGGACCACATACGGGGCGCCCTGCGGGTCACGGCGATGAGCGTGCGCAAGGGCACACATGCGGAGCTGAAGAAGGCGGGCACGGAACCGTCCGACGTACGGACGACCCAGCCGTACTACGTCACCATGACCTTCGAGAACATCGGCGAGAACTCCCTCCACTACCCCTTCCTCAACACCCCCACCGGGCTCGAGGACACCAACGGTGTGGACGACCAGCCGCTCATCACCGGCGACACCGAGGTGGCGGCATGCCCGGGCAAGGACCCGGACGACTTCGCGGTGGGAGCGAAGGTGTCCTTGTGCAAGGTGTTCCTGGTGCCGAACGGCATACGGCCGTCGGTGGTGACGTACAGCACAGGCGACGACACCGAACGGCCGGTGAGCTGGAAGGTCAAGCACTGACGGCAGCGGGGTGACGGCGACGGGGACCGCGGCGGGACGCTCCGGTTCCCGCTGCTCGAGCCACAACAGGGCCGAACGACCGAGGGCCCGGCACTGGAAAAGTGCCGGGCCCTCGGTATCCGAGTAGCGGGGACAGGATTTGAACCTGCGACCTCTGGGTTATGAGCCCAGCGAGCTACCGAGCTGCTCCACCCCGCGTCGATGAACGTAACTCTACGTCGTTCTCCCCGCTAAGGGAAATCCACCCTCCCCACACCGACTCGGCGAAGCACCTCGACCACGACCGAGACGGCTCCGACGACCGCCCCGTAGCCGAGGATCGTCAGCAGATGACCGCGTTCAACGCGCCCATGACCCCGGCCGCCCGCTTCCCCCGCGCGCCTTGCGGTCCATGGCGCTCGCGGATCGCGGGCGGATAGTCATCGACCAGCGCGTCCCTGGCGACCAGCAGCCCGCCGACGATCACCCCGGCGAACAGCACCACCAGCACAAGAGCGCAGGAAAGGCTCACCGCGACCAGTTGCCACCAGCTCATGGCGCCGCAGCACAGAGCGGAAATTTAGGCCTGCCTGACCTCATCGCCCCGTCCGGCCTCACCGGCCCTGAAGTTCGTCACCCGACGCTGGGAGATCCACCGCTGGGGGATCCGCCGCTGGGCAATCCGCCGGCCAGCGCATCGAAGGCGAACGTCAGCCGACGTTGATACGCGGGCAGCGACACCGGTCGGATCGATCACCGGGGATGTCACGTTGTCCTCCGGCGACCGGCTCGCCGACCACGCCCACGACGGCCGCTTCGTCCTCCTCGGCCGTTCCCCCTACGGCCGCTTCGCCCAGGCCGCGCGCCCACTGCAGCACAGGATCGCCTACACGTCGGACCCCGCCTCCGACACGTCGCCGCCCAGCCTGTTCGTACGTCCGGACGGCGTCATCAGCTGGGCCACCTCACGCGTCACCGCTTCGTCCGACGACGCCGTCCTCAAGGAGCTCGGCACAGCCATCCAGCGTTGGGTCGGCACGCACTGATAGATCGGCACGCGCTGAGAGAGCCGATCGGTGCAACGGAGCTGCGGGGCCCTGGACTCAGGAGGCCAACCGCTCGCGTGCGGTGCGACCCGACCCCGTGGGTCCGACCTCGCCGTCAGGCCGGTTGATCTCGGCCCACACCTCATCGAGCGAAAGACCGAGGACATCGGCGATCGCCGCGATGGTCGGGAAGGCAGGGGTGGCTACGCGACCGCACTCGATCTTCCGAAGGGTCTCCGGTGAGACACCTGCGTCCAGCGCGGTGTCGAGCATCGAGCGCTCCCCCCTGGCCCGACGGAGGAGGGCGCCGAGGCGCTGCCCGCGCTCGACCTCTGCGGGAGTGAGCGGCAACCTGACCATGGCCCCGATTCTAATACCGGTATAGTAAGCCCGGTATAGTTATTGGTTACATGAGCACATGAGTACGTGAGAAGGACGCCGCATGATCGAGATCCTGAGCCCCACCGAACTGACCCGAGCAAAGGACACAGGCGCTCTGGTCGCCGACATCCTGCACACGCTGAAGGGCCGTAGCACGGTCGGCACCAACCTTCTGGACATCGATCGGTGGGCCAAGGCCATGATCGTCGAGGCGGGGGCGCTGTCCTGTTACGTCGACTACGAGCCGTCCTTCGGACGCGGCCCGTTCGGCCACTACATCTGCACCGCCGTCAACGACGCCGTGCTCCACGGGCGGCCGTCCGACTACGCGCTTGCCGACGGCGACCTGCTGACACTCGACCTCGCCGTCTCCAAGGCCGGAGTCGCCGCAGAC
The DNA here is from genome assembly GCF_000147815.2 of Streptomyces violaceusniger Tu 4113. NCBI lineage: Bacteria > Bacillati > Actinomycetota > Actinomycetes > Kitasatosporales > Streptomycetaceae > Streptomyces > Streptomyces violaceusniger. Next base: position 10,517,180 of record NC_015957.1, read on the forward strand.
GCCGCCATCAGCTTCATCGTGGGCGACGCCAAGCCCCCGGAGAGCGTCGCGATGATCAACGCGACCGAACGCGCACTGGCCGCGGGGATCGCCGCCGCCGGGCCCGGGGCTCGCATCGGCGACATCTCCCATGCCATCGGCACGGTCCTCAGCGAGGCGGGCTACCCGATCAACACCGAGTTCGGAGGCCATGGCATCGGATCGACGATGCACCAGGACCCGCACGTGTCGAACACCGGACGGCCCGGCCGCGGTTACAAGCTGCGCCCTGGGCTGCTGCTGGCGCTGGAGCCGTGGGTCATGGCCGACACCGCCCAGCTCGTCACCGATGCCGACGGCTGGACCCTCCGCAGCGCGACAGGCTGCCGGACGGCGCACAGCGAGCACACGATCGCCATCACCGACGACGGAGCCGAAATCCTCACCCTGCCCCAGCAGATGCGGCCATGAGTGACGCGTTATATGTGAGGTTTCAGGGGACCGTCCGAAGCCCGCGAGGCCATTTCCCCGGTGTCTTCGCACTGGCCAACGGCCTCGCGCGGGCAGGCCAACTGAGTGATGAGGAATTATCGATTCTGGCGAGCGGGCAACGACTGGTTCAACGCCAACTTCGCCAGCCCCTCCGAGGTCGATCCCTCGGTCTACGACCCCGAACACAACCCAGGAGCCGTGGCATGGTTCAAAGCCACCGCCCCGGAACTGATCGCCCGGGTGGACGGCTACCTGAGGATCCTCGCCCTGCATGAAGTCGCCTGCGAGCGAATCGAATCATCGAACCCAGGAAAGATCATCTACGAGGACCCGAACCAGGTAGTCGTCACTCCCTGGGCTCACGACGGCGCAGCACCGCTGGAGTGATGGCGGCGAGTGGCGACGCGCACGCTCCCTCCGCCGCTGTCCCACCACCGAGCCCTCGCCAGAGCATCAACGGTTATGGCATCGCTCACCCTCCATCTGACCCCCCATCCGACCCTCGATCCGGGCCACGACCGCCATACCGCTCGATCAGCCGGTCGGCGATCGCGTCGAGGTCCTGCCCGATGTAGTCGGGCTGCGGGCCGACGTCGAGGGGCGCGTTGCCCTCGCGGAGGATGAGCGCGGCCTGCCAACCGGCCGCCGCAGCGCCGATCGTGTCCCAGACGTGGCACGCGATCATGCAGATGTCCCCAGGATCGGCCTCGAGCGCGGCGGCCACCCCCTGGTACACCTCCGGCGCCGGCTTATGGCGTCGTACGGTCTCGACGCTGAAGCAGCGCTCGAACAGATCGACCACCCCCGCCCGCTCCAACTGCCGCTCGGAGACCTCCAGCGAGTTGTTGGTGAGCGTGAACAGCCGGAAGCCGTGGTCGCGCAGCCGGCGCAGGGCCGCCGGGACTTCGGGATGGGGCGGCATGGCGGCGAACCGCTCTGTGAGCTCGGCACCGTCGGCGTCACTGATCGTGAGGTCGCGTGTGGCGGCGAGCATCCGGAGCACGGCACCGCCGATGTCGGTGAACGGAACGTACGCTCCGCTGAGCGTGAGCGCCTCGGAGTAGGTGACCAGGTTGGCGAACCACAGGCGCAGGGCGCCGGGGTCGTTGAAAATCCTGTCAAAGGTGGGGCGGAGCTCATCCAGGTCGAGCAGGGTTTCGTTGACGTCGAAGACCAGGATCGGTCGCTCAGGCATAGCGGATCCTTCGTTCACCGGCGGGACACAAGACGCTCAGGGCGGCGCGGGCCACCAGCATGTCCCAACAAAACCGTGATCGACGGCATCGACGGCACCCGCTGCGAACGATGCGGCGGGGAGCCCGTTTGCCGACGCTCGCGACCGAACTGCCGACGATCCGCCCCGGACGTTAGCGGGGCGTTAGCCGTACAGCGATAGATCGCCAGCGGTGCCCGGCAGTCTTGTTCTCACGAAGCCGAAACACCACGTCGAGCGAACAGGAATGAAGATGTCGCACCGCACCGCAGTCCGCCACGCCCGCAAGGCCGCCGCCGCCATGCTGATCACCATCGCCGCCTTCGGGCTCACCGCCTGCCAGGACGGCGACACCAACTCCTCGTCCTCATCCCCCTCCGTGAGCGCCACGCAATCCCCCACCTCCGCGGCCAAGCCCAGCCAGGGCTCGGACCAGGACTCCGCCAAGGGCACCCCGTCGGGTACCCCCAGGAAGCCCGGCATGCGCTGCACCAACCAGATCAACTACGCGGACGACTCCAGGTCCAACGCCGAGATCAACAGCATCGGCGCAGACACCGGCTACTGCCCGGAGCCGCAAAAGGCCGGCACCTCGTCCGCCACCCCGTCCGGCACCCCCATGAAGCCCGGCATGCGCTGCACCAACCAGATCAACTACGCGGACGACTCCAGGTCCAACGCCGAGATCAACAGCATCGGCTCGGACACCGGCTACTGCCCGCCGGTCCAGCACCAGTGAGCCCTCGCAGCAATTCCCGCCTCCGGGGTCCACGAGCAGGCTGCATAGGATCCCCGGATGGCAATCACCAGCTACCTCCTGCACGGGCCGCGAGTGGCCTTACGCCACGTCCGCTGTCAGGACTACGACGAACTCACAGCGCTGGCCCAAGAAAGCGCCGAGATGCTCCGCCCCTGGCTAGGCGCCCGCGATCACACGCCGGAAGCTTTCGAGAGCTACCTTGAGCGGATCGAGCAGCCCACCCACGAAGGCTTTGTGATCTGTCTGAACGGCACAGGTGCGATCGTGGGCGGCATCAACATCAACAACATCGTCAGGGGCACCCTCCAGAGCGGGACCGTGGGCTATACCGCCTACGCGTCCACCACCGGCCGTGGCTATATGACCGAAGGACTGAGACTCGTGCTTCAGCTCGCCTTCGGTCAGCTGGCACTGCACAGGCTGGAGGCGAACATCCAGCCTGACAACACCTCCTCGCTGAACCTCATCAAGCGCCTGGGGTTCCAGCGCGAGGGCTACTCGACAGCCTTCCAGTTCATCAACGGCGAGTGGAGAGACCACGAGCGCTGGGCCATCACTGCCGAGATGCAACGGCGGTCCGGCTCCGACCCAAACACTTCTTGATCCGTAGATCGTCCAAGCAACGCCGCCCAGGTCCACGTCCCGACCTCACGGCGACATCTCTTAGACGATGTCCTATGTGGTGAGTCGAACGAGTCGTTTGTAGCAGCAGAGGGCTGCATCGAGTCGTGATCAATTTGCTGGATTCGCCCTCGCTGCGAAGGTGGAGTGATCCGGAAGTTCCGCTCGGGAGCCCAGTGGCGGGAGATGCCGGACCGGTGCGGCGCCTGGTCCACCGTGCACAACCGGTTTCGGCAGTGGCGGGACGCCGGAGTCGTCGAGGCTCCGCTGGAGGACGTGATCGCCGAGGCGGCCGAGCGGCACCCGTTACGGGGCCCGGAACTACGTGCCCGGGACAGCAAGCATGTGCCTACGAACCTTGATCCTTGCTGGGGGCGACCGGGAAGGATGCCTCGTCGCGGCCCGTGCCGTCGGTGATCCACCACCTGTCCTCGCCGAGAAGGGTCAGTTCCGCGCGGCCGTCACCGTCCCAGTCGTGGACGGCGAAGAGCGTGCCGCCGTCGGGGCCGTCGTCACCCGGCACGGACCGCTTGGTGGAGCGCCAGGGCTTCGATCCGAGCCCGTGCTCGGAGCCGCCCCGCAGCACCTCGATTCGCGCGTCCCCCGCCTCCTTCTTCTTGGTGAGCTGTACGGCCAGGTCGTCGCAGCCATCGCCGTTGAAGTCCCCGACGGCGAGCCTGGCGCCGAAGCCCTCCTTGAAGTCGCCGCCGTCCATGGTGACCCACTTCCCCTGCTCCTTCCCGTAGCGGACGCTGACCTGGCCGCGCCGGTGGGGCGTGTCGACCTCGTCGTAGCTGTCGACGAAGCTCCGACCAATGGCGATGTCCTGGCGCCCGTCGCCGTCGAAGTCGCCGAAGACGACGTTCTCGCCCTCCGGCAGCCGCTCGGGTTCCTTGCTCAGGCCGCCGGCGGTACGGGCGCCGCCTGTGAACAGCAGAGGCGGATCCCACGGAGAGTCGTAGAGCGCGAGATCGGTGGCGCGGTCGTCGTTCGCGTCCCCGGCGACCAGCACGGGTGACGCGCCCTCGTGGACCGGGCTGGGGATCTCCACGGTCCTGACCGGGGCGCCGGAGCGCTTGAACGGTCCCCTGAGGACAACCAGTTCCCGAGCCTCGTTCGAGTCCCTGAACACCGCGAGGTCGGTGTGGCTGTCCCCGTCGAAGTCGCCGGCGACCGGCGCGGTGCTGTATCCGCTGCCCGGTAGTGGCACACGCCCGTGCGCTCCGCCGACCCGCGGGCCCTTGGGGCCTCCCCACAGGACCTGGGCGGCGCCGCTCACGACGAGGTCGGCGTGGCCGTCCTCATCCAGGTCGGCGACCGTGGGCTGCAACGGGTCGTCGCCCGTCTGGACGTCGTGCGGCACACCGAGGTCGTCGTGGGCGAAGACGGTCGTGCGGTCGGGGTCAGGACCGTGCTCGGAGCCGGGCACGACGAACAGGTCGAAGTTCTCCGTCTCGGAGATCTCGTGCACCAGATCGACGAAGCCGTCCCCGTCGAGGTCGGGGGTCGCGGGCGTGGCCTCGCGCGCCGAATCGACGGCCCGACAGGGGCTGTTGGGGACCGCACGCGCGCCGCCGGACGGCCGAAGGACGAGGAACGCCACCACCGCCACCACTACGAGGGAGGCCGCCACGGCGTGCCACATGCGCAAGTAGCGGAAGAACGGACCGCCTGCTGTCGGAAAGTGCATCAGCCCACTTCACGGGCGTGGACGCGGCCCGCACAAGGAAGCGGATCATTTCGTTACGGGGGTGATGCACGACGGTCCTGCCGCCTTTCCGGTCCACGGTTACGTACGACGCTGAGCGAGGGCTTCTTCCGGCCGGATCTCGGCATCGTCCGGGTATCCCCGCGGGCTTCGATCTGTAACAGCAGGACCGGAGCGGATCGCGGCGCTCGTCGCCGACGCTGGGGCCGACGCGGTCGTCAACGCCGCGGGCCGGCCCCGGAAGGCCGACGATACGGATCTTCATCTGGGCGGCCCAGCGCTTAAGACGAAGTCATCTGTGGTGAGTTGGGTATGACCTGTTCATGGGGCAGGGGACATGGGGTTGGATAGTTCCGGACGGACTGTGGGAGCTCGCCAGGCCGTTGATTCCGGAGGACCGGGCACGGCCGCAGGGTGGCGGCACGCAGAACACGCCTGATGAGACGCTGTTCGCAGCGATCATTTATGTGCTGGTCAGCGGCTGTTCCTGGCGGGCGTTGCCGCCGTGCTTCGGGGTGTCGAAGTCGACGGTGCACCGGCGGTTCATGATCTGGTCGAGAGTCGGCGTCTGGGGCCGTCTCCACGAAGCAGTCCTGCACCGGCTGGACGACGCCGGTCTCATCGATGTCTCCCGTGTCGTCCTGGACTCCGCGCACGTGCGGGCACCGCAGACTCAGCCCCCGATACGAGCGCCACCCCCGCAACTACCTGGCCTTTCTCGGACTCGCCGCCGCGCTCTGCTGCTACAAACGACTCGTTCGACTCACCACATAGGACGTCGTCTTAGCCATGCCCGAAAGAGCGTTCCTCAGCTCTTGAGGGCATTTCTTTTGCTCCGTCATCAGCCCCTCTGCATACGCGGGAACGTCCGACGGATAAGGCTGGCAATAAATACACGCCAGACGCCGCCAGCTCCGGCAGGATCGAAAGGCACATGGGCAGCACCCACGGGTGCTGAACTCCGTTTCCCCGCAGCCCTTCCAGAGAATGCTCTGAACACACTGTCAGGGAATTTCAGTGAGGCGGGGGCCCTGCCCATGAGCGGTACGTCACGGTCGCATCAGAACGGCGCGGAGGCAGGGAACACCACCCCTGAGCCGCAGCGCCACAAGACCAAGCAGATAGCGCACACACCGCCGTCCCCGGGACCGCTGCCTGAGCGCAAGCATTCGGATGACGAGCGCTCCGACCGCAAACTCACCTCGACACAGGCCAGGATCGACGCCGGGGAGACAATCCCGACTCCTGGAAGCACCGCGGGCAACGAAGACCGCGACATCCATGAGGAGGAGTGGCGCACACACGATCGCCGCGGCCCGTATGGACAACGGCGCCGCCGTAAGAACTAACCCGCCAGGTGCCGCAGGCGACGACCACCGTCACTGGACAACGCAAGAGGCCCCATCCATCTCTGGAAGGGGCCTCTTAGCTGCTTCGCCGCAGATGCCACACCGGGGCGGCAAGGGCGTTCACGCCCAAGACGACGACTTACGGGTGGTACTTCTCCTCGACCGTATCGGCACCACCGGACTTGCGGTCCATGGTGACGCGGACGGTCACGCTGTTGGTCTTCGCAGCCTTCTCCAGTTCGTCCACGGTGCACTTCGCGGTGCCGTAGCCGTCGTCGCCGATGGCCACGCTGCCGTCGGGGGCGGTGCAGATCGCGGCCGCGCCGCGGATGGTCGTGGCGTTGGCGACCAAGAACGCCTGGTCCGTGCCGCCGTCCTCAGGCTTGACGATCAGCTTGCCGGGCGCGAGGTACTCCATCTTGCCGACGATCGTGAGGCTTTTACCCGCGTCGGCGGTACCGCCCCCGTTCTGGCCCTGCGAGCCGGAGTTGCCCGAGGAGGAGCCGCTCGTGGGCTGGCTCGAGGCTTGCTGCGAGGGGGACGCGGTCGAAGAGGCCGAGGAGCCGCCGGAGTCCGCAGCATCGGAGTCAGGCCCGCAGGCCGTGGCCCCCAGGCCCAGCGCCGCGGCGGCGACGATAGTGGCGGCGATGCGGCGGCCGGCACGGCCGCGGAAGCGGTTGGTGGTGGTGGTGCTCATCGTGTCTCCCATTGCTGCGTTGTCTTGTCTCGCTCCCGGACGACAATCAGCTTCGAAGACCGCGTTGGCGTTCGACTAACAGACGGCTAACACAACGCAGCGGCGCATAACAGTACGCTTACGCCGATGCGCGCCACACCCGCTGAGCTGGGAAAACATCAACTTTGACCGAAGGTCTGATTTTGCCCCACACATTTCTCAGCCCAAGTACGGCTGCTCGCGCTGCTCAAGGAAGTGGTGCAGCCGGAGACGTTGTGTGTGGTGCATGGGCAACACGTCCAGCTCTCCGTCAGGCACGAACCGCAGTTCGGTGGACTCGTCCGAGATCGCGAGTTGCCCACCAACCACCCGAGCGGTAAAGCAGACGTTGAACTGACGACGAACCTCGCCGTCCGTGTAAGCAATGACGTGCCGAGGGTCGGTGTACGTGCCGACGAGACCCGCGATCTCGACGTCCAGCCCGGTCTCTTCCTTGACCTCGCGGACCGCCGTACCCGGCAGAGAGTCGGTCATCTCCGTGCCACCGCCGGGGAGCGCCCAGAGATCGTTGTCCCGGCGGCGCTGGAGGAGGATGCGGCCAGCCTCATCGGTGACGACGGCGGAGGCGGCGACCACCAAGCTGTTCGGCTCGGGTGCGTCCGGGTCGTCGTAGTACTCGGTCCGCGCCATGGCCAGTCCTCCCCTACCGGCGTCGCGGTCGCCCACACCGCACTCGATCCCATGCCCGAACTGAGGTCGTTGAGCCGGGGGTACGCCTCCTACAGGAAGACAGCGGCGTACACCAGTACGTCCATCCGCTCACGGGCCTCGGACAGCATGTCCACAAGCGCGGACACCGGGATATCGGCCCGCTGCTCGATGTCAACGCATACGCCAGAGGCCCTTCCGGTGATCGGAAGGGCCTCTGAGCTGGTGCGCGCTCGGCAGGATTCGAACCTGCAACCTCTTGATCCGTAGGTTCGGGCGGGGGGCTGGTGGGGGCCTCGGCGGTCCTCTGACATGGTGTTCGACGCGCGCCGTTGGCGGACGTTGTGTGCCACCGTTGATGTCAGCGCTGATGTCACCATCCGCTGTCAGATCCGCCATCCATCGGCATAGCTCCTACGCTGTCCGTGGGACACGCGGTCAGCCGGAGCCTTAGCATCTTCGCTGTGAAGATCAGCGAAGCAGGATGGCTTGCGAACGAAGCGCTATACGTACGCTTCCAGAGCACAGTCCGAAATAGGCGCGGACACTTCACAGGCGTGTTTGGACTGGTCAATGGGCTAGCGCGGGACGGGAAGCTGACCGCTGAGCAGGAGCGCTTCAGACGGGCTAACAATGACTGGTACAACGCGGCCTATCCTGACCCCTCCTCCGTCGATCCGGGGGTCTACGACCGTGAGCTTCACCCCGGGGCGGCGGCCTGGTTCAAGTCCACGTCGCAGGACCTGATCAAGCGAGTAGACGGCTACCTGGAGATCCTTGCTGCTCACGGGATCGCGTGCTGCATGATGCGATCGTCAGATCCAGGGAGGATCGTCTACGAGGACGAGTATCAAATCGTCGTCGTTCCACACGAGGTCGGACCGGGCCAACCGAGTCCGGCGACCATACGCGGCGGGGATGAGTAGCGAGCGTGCGGCTCGTAGCCCCCGGTCCGGCTACTGATCTGCAAACGCCTGCTCTGCCATGAGGCGCACGTATAGACCATGCGGCTGCACACCAACCAGCCGGAACCCACTGGGGACCAGCTCCGGCCCCACCGCGCTCGCTGTGATCGGCCTCGATGACGGCGGAGTCCTCGGCACGTCAATGATCAGGCGGTCAACAGCATCGGCAAGCAACTGGGCCACTTCGTTTGCGCTGCCCTCAATCAGCACCGAACGTGCGCCTGCATCGGCCAAGGTGCCCAGAGCCTTGCCGGGGACGTCTCCGAGCGGTCCGCTAGGCGTACGGAAAACCTCTGTCCCATGGCCTCCTGGCGCGCCTTCCTCGATCGCCCCGGTCCGTCGGATCACAAGATCGTGTGTGCGGCGTAGCTCGGCAATGCCCGCGCCGTCCTCGTCAAAGCCATCTGCACCGACGGTGTACGCCCAGGTGATGTGTGGCCTTCCCGTACGCAGTGAGTGCAGCCACGGGCCGAGAACGAGCAGCGCTTCCTGCTCCAGGACACCGCGCTCTACCTCGATGCCGGCCTGTTCCAGGACCGCCGCACCACCCTCTCCGCGTGAGGTGGGGTCCATGACGGCCATCAGGACGCGGGACACCTTGGCATCGATCAGTGCCTGTCGGCATGGCGGGGTCCGGCCGTGGTGGTTGCAGGGCTCCAGGGTCACGACCGCCGTGCCGCCCTCGGCCCGCTCCCCCGCTGCGGTGAGTGCGTTCACCTCGGCGTGGTGGTCGCCCTTGCGGAGGTGGTATCCCTCGCCGACCGGTACGCCGTCGCGGTCGAGGATCACGCACCCGACGGGCGGGTTGGGGCTCGTCGTCCCGAGGCCCTGGGCAGAGATGGCGATTGCTCGCCGCATGGCCGTCAGTTCGTTCGACGTGGCCATCAGAACCCCGCATTCTCCTTGACTGCGTCGAGTAGGTCCCGCACAGCGTGAACATTACTCGCCGCCGCGAGAGCGTTGACCGCCGTCACTGCCTCTTGCAGAGTGCGGCCGGAACCGGAGCCGCGGGCCATGTCGAGAACGACTGCGGCCTCGGCGGCGGCCTGCTCGTACTCCTGGATTCCCACGTAGGCCATAGCGAGCCGCGCCTGGGCGAATCCTCGGTCACGCTGGTAGACGTCCGGGAGTTCGGCCAGCGCGGTCTGGAAGGTGGAGACTGCCAGGTCCGGTCGGGACAGGTTGAGCCAGCAATTCGCGCGCTGGATTTCGATGTAGCTGGACGTGCAGAAATCCCCGTGGCCGGATCGGGCGTCACCGGAGGATTCGGCGATGGCGGCGAACTCGTGGGCCTCGTCCAGCTTTCGGAGACAGGCGACCTCGTCCCCGTCGAGGGCAAGCCCCTGCGCTTCCTGCTGAATGGCGGCGGCCTTCATCGGGTGTGTGAGTGCTCGTTCGTGGCGCTGCACAGCCTGCGCGAGTCCGATCGCCTGGCCTGCGTTCTTCTTCCCGGCCGCAAGCTGGCTGCGACGGAACAGGGTCCACGAGAGCATGGCTTCGTCTCCGGCCTCCATGGCCCATTCCATGGCCCGGCTCGTCCAGGTCTCCGCGCTGGACACGTCCATGGAGTCCTCGTGGAGCCACGCGGCGGACTCGGCGTACTGGGCCGAGAGCCTCAGCAGCTCTTGCCGGTGCTCGCCCCTGCTGTCCTCCAGAAGACCTTGCAACATGTCGAGCTGCTGATGGACTCCCGCGAGGGCGTGACGCGGGCCGAAAAGGTTGTCGGCCCTGACCAGCGTGTGCCACATGTCGCGGAAGTGCTCGATCGCTGCTTCGCCTCGTCCGGCGGCGAGTCGGTGTGGTCTGGCGGGCTTGGGACGCACGATCTCAGCGGAAGCGTTCACGGCGCGGAGGGGCCCGCTTCCTTGCAGGGCGACACCAATTGCGTGCCCGAGAAGGGCCCGGCGATTTATCGGCACGATCTGCTCCCTTCCATCGACGTACACCGAAACCAGAACGATTTCGGGTAGCGCATCCGCGTCCGCCGAATTCGAGGGGTCCACGTGCACAATCGGCAGACCAGAGATCGCCCCCGTTGCAGGTAAGGGTGTGGGGTCGTTCGAGCCGTCTGGACTACTGCGAGCGTAAGCCTGGTCCTGGGCAGCGGCGCCCGGTGACGGGGTACCCTCCCACGGCCGCTCGGGCAGGTCGAGCATGTGGCCGGGAATGCCCAGTCCATCAGCGATGCGTTCCATGACGGCGACGCTGCGAATGCCTCGATCACCTCGGATCACGTCGCCGACGCGCGCGCTGGTCATCTTGGTGACGGCAGCGGCGATTGCCGCGTAGCTCGCTGGGGCTCGTCTGTTGACGAGTCGGAAGATCTCCCCGAAGTTCCTTCGTCTGCACGCCCGTTTCATGTCCTCGCTGTTGAGCAAGCGGGCCGGGATGGTGAGGGGGTATCCGCTGCGCCTGGCTTCACGTTCACTCATCGGCCGCTCACGAGGTGTAGGGACATGCGTCACATTTAGCGTAGATCGCGCCGAGTGTTGGGGTACCCCATTGCACTGCCTGGGGTACCCCGTTGGCTGTCCCGGTGAGGGCGGCTCACCTGCACTCTTGTGGCCATGAGGCCAGAGCTGACAGGCCCTGAAGGACGAGTGGTGGTAAGGCGTTGGACCCGCCACCCCCGTTGTGTCGCCCTGGCCCGAGCCGACTTGCGTAAGGCTCTGGCTGGTTGGGGGCTGATCGCGGTCGAAGAGGTCGCGCTGTTGGTGCTGTCCGAATTGATAACGAACGCCGTACGTCATGCACGGGTGCCGGGGCGCCAGATCGAGACGCGCTATCTGCACCAGGGCGACAAGGTGCGGCTCGAGGTTCACGACGCGGCCGACCAGCTACCCAAACTGAGGACTCCCACCCCCGAATCCGTACGCGGCCGAGGGCTGGTCCTGGTCGAATCGCTCGCCGATCACTGGGGCGTGACCCCACGGGCAGCCGTGGGCAAGGCGGTCTGGGCCGTCCTCACACTTCCTGTCGACGAACGGGCCTCACTGGCCGGTGAAGAGCGTAGAGAGGGGCACTCGTGACGGCCGCCGGAAACTCCGTCATACGGCAGGGCGATTGGACCCTGAGCGCAGACGTCACAGGAAGCCCGCCGATCTTGGAGGCCGAATGCACGACGTGCGACGACTCATCCGGCGCCGCTGAGGAGGCCAAGCAGCCGGAGGTGTGGTGTCTGCGTCACGCGAACCAGACGGGCCACACGGGATTCCGAATGATCATCACGAGCTTCTTCCGCGCGTCCATGGCGAGCGTGGGCTCGTCCGAGACGGCTGCGCGAGGCCGACGCCGTACGGCGATGCCTGACGCGTAGCCCCTCAACAACTTCAAGCAGGCGGGGAGCGGTGGTCGTCAGGCCCCCTTCTCTGCACCTCCTGGCCCTCTTTGAGTATGGGTACTCAGGTGCTCGAGAACTGTGCTGTGCATGGTGAAGCCATGTTGAGCAGCAGGTTATGCCGCTGGTTAAAGGGGATCGTCGTCTCGGCAACCGCCGCCCATGGGACGTACTGGGTGTGGGAATCCGCCGAGCAGTGGGAGTCGGAAGCGCGACATGCCAACCCGGACGGGGGCATCGGCACAGGGTTTATCGAAGGGGCTCTGGCCACATTCGCCTGGTTGACGCTGGTGCCGTTGCTGCTGTGGTCAGGGATGCGGCTGCTGCGGGAGCGCGACAATCAGCTGCTGGTGACCATGGGATCGGCGGCGTGGATCATTCTCGGGACTCAGATGACCGAGGGCGGCGTCAGCAGGGTGGAAACGGAACTGTTCCTTCTCGCGTTCACTCTGCTAGGCGGCTTCCTGGCGCTGTTCCGCCCCACCGCACCAGAAGAGTGACCGCCCAGCGGCCGGCTCACCGGCCCTGCCCCGAGCGTCTCCCGGCGGTTCATGTCAGAGCTGATGTCATCCACACGCCAGAGGCCCCTTCCATGATGGGAAGGGGCCTCTGGCTGGTGCGCGCTCGGCAGGATTCGAACCTGCAACCTCTTGATCCGTAGTCAAGTGCTCTATCCGTTAAGCTACGAGCGCTTGGCTTCCCGGCGGTTTTTCTTGCCGGTCGGCGTTGCGGGGACAACATTACATGACCTCTGCCGCCAGGCGAAATCCGTTTCCCACACCCCTACTGACCTGCGAAAACTCCGTTTTCGGGGGCTACCGGAGCGGCCGTCGCGAGACATCGGGGAGCGGGCCTTCGCGTCGCGAGGCGCTTGGGCAGTGACGGCCGTCTTCACGGAGGGATACAAGGCAGTCGCTCTGCGTCGCCTCGGTGAGAGTCCGGGATTGGCAGGGTTATGGGGCCGCGGTCGTCCGGCGTCGCAGTCACGGTCACGGTCACCGTAGTGAGGGGAGCGTGGGCGGGCATCGGCGTGCCGGGTCGCTTCCGTGATCGTTTGCGGCGTCCCGCGGAAACGACACAGGGAGCCCACGCCATAGGCACGGGCTCCCTGATCAGAGAGCGGAGGCTGAGGGATTTGAACCCTCGATGGGCTTTAGGGCCCAAACCGCATTAGCAGTGCGGCGCCATAGACCAGACTAGGCGAAGCCTCCAGCACACCGGTTTCGCTCGCGCGAGCGCGATGTGGTGTGTGCAGATGATGTCACAGCCCTGCGGGATGTCACCAATCGCGGACTACGGTACTCGGCGGGCGGGGCCCATCGCAAAGCCCTAACGCCCGGGAGCAGCCCCAATGCCGGAGCGCAGCCCTTATGGCGGCGCAACGCGCGCGGCGGCGGCGCGTTAGACGGGGCAGGGGCAGCGCGCCCCCGTCTGATCACTCCAGGAGTGCCCCGATGCCCCTGCTGCACCGCCTCGTCGTCACCGCCGTTCTGACGACCGCCGCCATGGCGGGCGCGCTGGCCCCCGCCGGGGCCACGCCGCTGCCGCTGCCCCTGCCGTTCGACGGGGAGAGCGCCGATCGGCTCATGATCACCGTCAGCCAGAACGGTGATCCCGACGACGCCTCGACCTTCGTGCTGGGCTGCCACCCGACCGGCGGTACGCATCCCCGGGCCCGGGCCGCGTGTGCGCAGCTGGATTCGCAGACCGTGTGGGGCCGGGATCCGTTCGCGCCGGTGTCGCCCGATGCGATGTGCACCGGGCAGTACGGCGGGCCGGCCACGGCCCGGGTGACGGGTCACTGGGCGGGGCGTCCCGTCAACGCCTGGTTCAACCGCACCAACGGGTGTGAAATCGCCCGATGGAATCGGTTCTCCGTCGTTTTGCGCACGCCTGGGAGCTGACCTGGGGATTGGGACGGGAGTGGGAAGAGGAGAGCACGGAGAAGTTTGTCCGGGCGTGCGTCGAGACGCGTACGTCGTGCTGCGACCTCCCTCTCATCCGCCGTCACGTCCGGCTTCGGTGGCCGTAGACTCCCCTAGAGACACTCCGCAGACGGGACGGCAGAATGACTGCGAGTGTCAGCAAGATGCAGTAGTCAGGGAGGAAGCGTCGTCGTGAGCAGCAGGCCATCCCGAGGCGCTGCTCGCCTCGCAGCGATACTCGACGCCCTCCCGGACGCGCTGTTGCTCGTCAACTGCAACGGCACGATCGTCAACGCCAACCACATCGCGCTGGAGTCCTTCGAGGCTCCGGGCACCGCCCTGGTCGGCCGTGGTCTGCTCGATCTGCTCCCCTCCTTCGATCCCAATCGCATTCCCGGGTCGATGCGGCGCCCCGAGTCGGCGCCACGGGACGGCATCAAGCCGACCCGGATGATGGCCCGGCGCACCGACGGGGCGCAGATTCCCGTCGAGGTGACCAGCGCGAATCTGGAGGACGGGCGGACTCCTTACGCCGATCAGTACAGCTACACCGGCGATGAGCTGCTGATGCTCATCGTGCGTGACCTGACCGGGACGCTCGACACCGAGACCGAACTCGCCCGTCAGCAGCGCCAGACCGAGATGATCCTGCGCGCGGCGGCGGAGGGCGTGGTCGGCGTGGACACCGAGGGCAAGGTGGTCCTCGTCAACCCGTCCGCCGCGCAGATCCTCGGCTACCGGGCCAGCGACATGGGCGGTCAGGAGCTTCACTCTCTTGTACACCACTCGCGCCCGGACGGTTCCCCGTTCCCGTACGAGGAATCGCCCCTCGCCGACTCCCTGCGCTCCGGCCGCAAGCACCGGGTGCGCGGCCAGATGCTGTGGGCGAAGGACGGGAGCGAGGTCCCGGTCGATCTGACCACCGCGCCCGTCCGCGACGGCGAGCAACTCGTGGGCGCGGTGATGACCTTCACCGACCGGCGTGCCGAGAAGGCCATGGCGGCCAAGCACGCCGAGGAGGTGGAGAGCCTCACCACCCAGCACACGGAGGAGGTCGAGCGCCTCACCACCCAGCACACGGAGAAGGTGGAGAGCCTCACCACCCAGCACGCCGAGGAGCTGGAGAACCTCACCGCCCAGCACACGAAGACCGTGGAGGAGCTGCGGACGCAGCTCGCCGAGGAGCGCGCGCGGTACACGGCACAACTGGAGTCCGTAACCGCCCGGAACAGCCAGCTTCTCGCCGTGCTGGACCAGTCGCTGCGCGGACCGCTGCTGCAGCTGCGCGGCGAGCTCGGCGTGCTCGCCGACGACCCGGCCGGGCAACTGTGGCCCGAGGCCAACCAGATCCTGCACCACCTCGCCGCCGGCTACACCCGGATGACCACGCTCGTCGACAACGTCCTGAGTTACCAGCGGCTCGACGCGCACAGCGAGGAGCTGGCCCGCCGTACGGTCTCGATGGACGAGGTCGTATCGGCCAGTGTGGAGGGCGCGGTCGAGCTGATCGGCCCGGGGCGCGCGCAGTTCGCCGTGCACGCGCCGCCGATCGACGCCGAGGTGGACCCGGAGCGGCTGGCCCAGGCGCTCGCCCATCTGATCGCGGACGTGGCCGGGGTCGACTCCACCGGCAACACCGCCGCGGGCAGCTCGGCGAGCGACTCGACGATCGTGGTCGCGGCGGCGCAGCGCGGCGATGTCGTACGGATCGAGGTCCGCGGGCCGTACGCGGGCGGCGATCCGGTGCACGAGCCGATCGTGCGCGGGATCGTGCGCCGGCACGGGGGCGTGCTCCAGACCCATGAGATGCCGGGCATGGGCGGACACGCCTACGTCCTGGAGGTGCCGATCTCGGCGGCGGCCGCGGCCGAGCAGGAGCGCGCGGACGGCGACACCGCCGGGCAGGGCGACGGTACGCAGGGACAGGGCACCTCCGGCGCGGGCACCGACTCGGGTACGGGTGCGGGCACGGGCACCGTGGGCGGCAACGCCACCGGCCAGACCCCGACCGGACGCCGCGCCCGACACGGCGCGGCCCCCGGCGGCACGCCAGGCGACACCAGCGGCGGCGGTACGCAGGGCAACGGCACGCAAGGCAACGACGCACAGGGCGGTACGCCTCCGCCCAACCTCCGTAAGGCCGACCCGCAGACGGCCGACCCCCGTACGGCCGACCCGCGCACCGCCGCGCAGCAGGGCGCCCCGGGCGCGCCCGCCGCACTTCCCGCGGTCGTCGGCGAGGACACCGCGGCCCAGCAGCAGGGCGCGGCCGAGGCCGGGGACACTCCACGCCCCACCGGGCGGCGCAGGGCGCGCCCCCACCCCGACGAGGCGGCGGCCGCGGCCGCCGGTCCGCAGCCGACGGGCGCCGCCGCCATGGGCGTTGTGCCGCCTCAGGGCATTCCGGCCCAGCAGCAGCCCCAGGGCCGCCGCGCCCGGCGCGGCGCCCCGGCGCAGGAGCAGGGCGGCCCTCAGGCTGCCGGTGCCCCCGCCCAGGGCACGGGCGGTCGGCCTGCCCTCGCTCTGCCCGCGGCCGCCTCCGACACGCCCCAGCGGCCCGCCCAGCCGGTCGCATCGGGCATGCCCGCGCTGCCCGCCGCCCGTACGTCCGAGGAGCAGCAGCCCAACTGGGGCCAGGACACCCGCGCAGGCCAGCCGGAAGAGGTCCCGCCCACCGGACGGCGCCGCGCCCGCCGCACGCTGGCCGAGGCGTCGGAGCTGCCGGCGCCCGACCAGGCGCAGCCCCAGGGCCAGGGCCAGCCCCAGGGCCAGGCCCAGGCGCAGCCCCAGGGCCAGGCGCAGCCCCAAGCTCAGCCGCAGCCGACGGGGGAGCCCGGTCTCGTCCGCTCTCCCTTCGCGCTGCCCCCGGCCGCCGCCGACCGGGCGCAGCCCGGCGCGCTGCCGCCGGAGCTCGGCCCGGCCGGGCTCGTACCGGCTCAGCACGGCGCCCGCGAGGCGCGGGGCGGCGCGCCTCAGCCGCAGCCGGGCGGGGGCCTGGCCGTACGAGGCGAGCCCGTACCCCCCAACGGCGCCGCACGGCCCGGGGGCTGGCCGTCCGACCCCGGTCAGGCGCGGGGCCAGGACCCGCGTCGGCCCCAGCCGCAGCCGCAGGCCCAGGGCTCCGGCGCCGCTCAGCCCGTCGGATCGGGCAGGCCCGCGCTGCCCGCCGCCCGTACGCCCGAGGAGCAGCAGCCCAACTGGGGCCAGGACACCGGCGGCGGTCAGCCGCAGGATGTCCCGCCCACCGGACGTCGCCGCGCCCGGCGGCCACTGGCCGAGGAGCAGCCGGAGGCGGCCCAGGGTGGCCCGGGTGGTCCAGGTGGCCCGGGTGGTCCGCAGCCCGCCGAGGCGAGCGGGCGCCGACCGGCCCAGCAGCCGACGCAGTGGCCGGACGCGCCCATGCAGCCCCGTCCGCAGCCGTTGCCCGCCGAGGCCCCGCAGAGCGCCGACGCCGCCCAGGGGCGTGCGATCAGCGTGCGCACCCTGGGCCAAGGGGTGCCGTTCGCCCAGCAGGTGGGGGAGCACCCCCAGGGCCAGCCGCAGCAGGGCCAGCCCCAGACGCCCTCCGGAGGCACCAGCTTGGGCTCCGGCAGGCGCCGCAAGCTGGCCGCCCGGCCCGAGATGGCGGACCAGGGCACCTCGGCCGAACTGCAGCCGGCCGGCAGCCGTTCGCAACCGCACCCCGGGGCGCAGACCGGCGCTCAGCCCCGCCCCCAGCCCGGGCCGGGGGCGCAGCCGCAGCGTGCCGCGAGTGCGTCGCAGAGCTCGGGCCGTGCGTTCGCCATCGGCGCGCCGGACGAGGGCGCCGAGGGGCCGGAGCCGCTGGACGGGCCCAACGGCGCCGTCGAGATCGTCGACGACCGCACCCCGCCGCCCGACGACGAACTGCCCCCGGAGCCGCTGGACAACCCGCGCCGCCTCCTCGTGTGGCCCGCGCCGGACATGTCCACCCAGCAGGCGCTGAGCGACCGCGGCTACCGTCCGGTGATCGTGAACTCCCGTGAGGAGGTCGACGCGCAGATCGCCGCGTACCCGGCGGCTCTGTTCGTCGATCCGCTGACCGGGCCGATCACCCGGACCGCGCTGCAGTCGCTGCGTACGGCCGCGGTCGCCGCCGAGGTGCCGGTGCTGGTGACCGCGGGGCTCGGCCAGGCGACGCGGGAGGCGGCATACGGCGCCGACCCGGCCGTCCTGTTCAAGGCGCTCGCACCGCGCGACAGCGAGCAGCATCCGTCGCGCGTTCTGCTGATCGAGGAGCACGAGCCGATCGCGGCTGCTCTTACGGCGACGCTCGAGCGGCGCGGGATGCAGGTCGCCCGCGCGGCGACGGACGCGGACGCGGTCTCGCTCGCGGGGCAGATGCGGCCGAATCTGGTGGTGATGGACCTGATGCAGGTACGCCGCCGCCGGGCCGGGATCGTCGACTGGCTGCGCGGCAACGGACTGCTCAACCGCACCCCGCTGGTCGTCTACACCTCCGCGGACATCGATCCGGCGCATCTGTCGCGGCTGGCCTCGGGCGAAACGGTGCTGTTCGTCGCCGAGCGCTCGACGAGCGCGGAGGTGCAGTCGCGGATCGTGGACCTGCTGGCGAAGATCGGCACCAACTGACGCGCGCGGTCCTTACGGTGACGTGCGGCCCGTAAGGGCACGCCTGCTGTCCTTACGGTGACGTGCCGCCCCTAAGGGCACGCCTGCTGTCCTTACGGTGACGTGCCGCCCGTAAGGGCACACCTGCTGTCCTTACGGTGACGTGCCGCCCGTAAGGAGACACTCGGCCTTACGGTGACCGCGTCACCGATGGGCGGAGGCTCGGGCCCGCTCGGCCCGCGCCCCCGACCCGGGTTTCCTCAGCCCAGTGTGGTCACAGGCCCAGCGTGGTCACGTCCAGCTCCCCGTCCGCGTACTGCTTGCGGATCACCTTCTTGTTGAGCTTCCCCACACTCGTCTTCGGCACCACCGGGATCACCGCCCAGTGCTCCGGCAGTTGCCAGCGCGCGACCCGTTCGGCGAGGAAGGCCCGCAGGCCCTCGTAGTCGACCGTGGCGCCGTCCGTCAGCACCACCGTGGCCAGCGGCCGCTCGCCCCACTTCGCGTCCGGCACCGCCACCACCGCCGCCTCCGCGACCTCCGGATGGCCCATCAGTTGGTTCTCCAGCTCGACCGAGGAGATCCACTCGCCGCCCGACTTGATGACGTCCTTGGCCCGGTCGGTCAGCGTCAGATAGCACTCGGGGCTGATGGTGCCGACATCGCCGGTCTTCAGCCAGCCGTCCTCGGTGAACTTGTCCTCGGGGCGGAAGGGCTCGCCGTCCGCCCCTCCGTAGTACGCGCCCGCGATCCACGGCCCCCGTATCTCCAGCTCACCCGGCGTCTTCCCGTCCCATGGCACGACTTCGCCGTCCGCCGAGATCAACCGGCACTCGACGGACGTCGGGAAGCGGCCCTGCGACAGCCGGTACGGCCAGCCGTCCTCCGCCGAGAGCCCGCCCGGCGGATGGGCCACGGAGCCGAGCGGAGAGGTCTCCGTCATGCCCCACGCATGGACGACGTGGATGCCGTGGCGCTCCTCGTACGCCTTCATCAGGGCGGGCGGGCAGGCCGAGCCGCCGATGAAGACGTCCCGCAGACAGCTCACCTCCCGCGGCCTCGCGTCGAGTTCGGCGAGCAGCCCCTGCCAGACGGTGGGGACGGCGGCCGCGATGGTGGGACGTTCGCGCTCGATCATCTCGGCGAGCGGCTCGGGCTGGAGGAAGCGGTCGGGCATGAGTATCGAGGCGCCCGCCATAAAGGCGGCATGCGCGGTGCCCCATGCGTTTGCGTGGAACATGGGCACCACCGGCAGCAGGGTGTCGCCCCCGGACATTCCGAACGACTCGGCGGCGTTGACCTGCATCGAGTGCAGGTAGATGGAGCGGTGGCTGTAGGCCACGCCCTTGGGGTCCCCGGTCGTCCCCGAGGTGTAGCAGAGCGCGGCGGCCTGCCGCTCGTCGATCTCCGGCCAGGCGTAGTGCCGCGGCCGGCCCTCGATCAGCTCCTCGTAGTCATGGACCCGGGCGGCGCAGCCGTCCAGAACGGAACGGTCACCGGGCCCCGCGACCACGATGTGCTTCACGGTGGTGAGGCCGGGCAGGAGCGGGGCGAGCAGCGGCAGCACCGAGCCGTTGACGATGATCACGCGATCGGCGGCGTGGTTCACGATCCAGCCGAGCTGCTCGGTGGGCAGCCGCAGGTTGAGGGTGTGCAGTACGGCGCCCATGGAGGGGACCGCGAGATACGCCTCCAGATGTTCGCCGTTGTTCCACATCAAGGTGGCCACGGCCTGCCCCGGCTCGACCCCGAGCTCATCGCGCAGCGCGTTCGCCAACTGGATCGACCGCATGCCCACGTCATGAAAGCTGCGGCGCCGGGGCTCGTCCTCACCGGTCCAGGTGGTCACATGGGCCGTACGGCCATGCACGAGTGCCCCGTGCACGAGGATGCGGGTCACGGTCAGCGGTACGTCCTGCATCGTGCTGAGCACCGGGGCCTCCAGGGTTCCGGTTACGCGCGGGCTGAGGTTCCGCCGATTCTGCAGCCGACCGCTCGGTATGTCACTACCCCCGGACCTCGTCGGTCGCCCGTCGATCGCCCGTCGGTCCCCCTGCCGACCTCCGGGACGGTCCCCCGGTCAGCCCCCGTCGGCCGCCGTCCGGCCGGTCACGCCGCGTAGCCGAGTTCCGGGTCCTCGCGGAGCTTGCTGAGGGCGCGCGAGACCGCGCTCTTGACGGTCCCGACGGACACCCCGAGTACCTCCGCCGTCTGCGCCTCGCTCAGGTCCTCGTAGTACCTGAGGACGACCATCGCCCGCTGACGGTCCGGCAACCGCAGTACGGCCCGCCACAGCGCGTCGCGGACGACCTGCCGTTCGGCGGGGTCCGGGGCGGGCACCGTCTCGGGCTCGGGCAGTTCCTCGCAGGCGAATTCGTCGATCTTGCGCTTGCGCCACTGCGAGGTTCGCGTGTTGACCAGCGCACGCCGCACATAGCCGTCCAGCGCGTTGTGGTCCTCGATACGCTCCCACGCCAGGTACGTCTTGGTCAGCGCGGTTTGCAGCAGATCCTCGGCGTCGCACACGTTGGAGGTCAGCGAGCGGGCGGTGCGCAACAGCACCGGCCCCCGCGCCCGTACATACGAAGTGAACGACGGGAACGCGGCGGCGGATACGCCTGTGCACACGGTCGTGGTCATGGCTTAACGCTAGGAGCCGGGCAGGTCGGAGCGGATCGGCCATAAGTGCCGAAGAGGGATCAGCCTCAGGGTGTACGGGTGGGGCTGGCACCACCTCCTCCGGGGGGAGGGGGCGAGCCGAGGGTCAGGGTTCCTCCCGACGGTTCCCCGGGAGCGTCCCCGAAGGCGCTCCGGGAGAGTTCCCGACGATTCCCCGAAGATGCCTCCCAAGACGCCTCTGAGGACACCTCGGAGGACACCTCGGAGGACACCTCGGAGGATGCCTCGGAGGACACCTCGGAGGATGCCTCGGAGGACACCTCGGAGGATGCCTCGGAGGACACCTCGGAGGATGCCTCGGAGGATCCAAGGGTGTCCCGGACGGGGGCCGGTGGCGGTGGGTCACTTGATGATCGCGACCGGTGCGTCCACCTTGTTGCGGTCGATGCGCAGCGTCCGGCCACCGTGCGTCACATCCACGTTGCCCTTGTACTGGTGGATGCGGCGGTGCGGATTCCACGCGCTCTTGGCCAGCGCCGGCTCACCGTACAGCGACGGCTTCCCCTTCCAGCGGGCGAACCACATGGCGGAGGGCAGGTCATGGACCCCGGCCCGGCGGGCCTGCTCCACATGACGCACCCCGGACTCGGCGCTGCTGTAGAAGCCGGGAAAGAAGCCGCGCGAGCGGACCTCGCGGTTCCAGCCGCGGATGAAGGAGAGCGTCTTGGCGGCGCAGCTCGTTTTCGTCAGGTCGTACGCCTCCATGTCGAGGTAGAGGGCGCTGCGCTTCTTCAGGGACAGCGCCTTGGCGCGCGCGACCGCGTCCTTGCCCTCCGCGCGCCCCTGGGAGAAGGGCTTGCTGCCGATCGGCACATGCTTCTTGTTGGCGCTGCGGACGCAGGGGGCCTGGGATCCGACGAAGATGGGCAGCACCCGCCACTTCATGCTCTTGACCCCGCGCATCCAGGAGACGGTGAGGTTGGGCTGGCTCGCACAGGCCCGGCCGCGGCCCGCGTAATAGACGCCGACGGCGCGGTAGCGGGAGCTGTTCCACGCCCGCAGGGTGGCGAGGGACGGCGCGTGGCAGGTGTCGAAGGCCCAGCCCTGGAAGACCTTGGCGCCCAGGGGGCGGGGGTCGGGCAGGACCTCCGCCGAGGCGGCGGGGGTGGCACCGGCGATCGCGGTGGCCAGCGCCGCGGCCAGACCGGCGGTCCAGCCTGTGGCCTGCCAGTTGCTCGAACTGTTCCGCCTGCTCCGCCTGCTCGGCCTGCTCCGCCTGCTCTGCTTTCTTCGGGTCATATGAGGAGTGAAGGTGGATCTCGGCGGCCCGATACCGCCGACACGCGCGCGGTTCAGCCGTCTGCGCCGAGGAGAAGCCCGGATGTCGGTACCCCAGTGCCCGCGGTGACCAGGGCGCGGGCGGCCCCCGGCACCTGGTTGACGGAGGTGCCGCGGATCTGGCGGACGGCCTCGGCGATCCCGTTCATCCCGTGCAGATACGCCTCACCGAGCTGACCGCCGTGGGTATTGAGCGGCAGCGCGTCCTCGGCGACGAATCCGGCCGCCTCACCGCGCCCGCAGAAGCCGAACTCCTCGAGCTGCATCAGTACGAACGGCGTGAAGTGGTCGTAGAGGATGGCCACGTCGATATCGGCCGGGGTCAGCCCGCTGCCGCGCCACAGTTGCCGGGCGACCACCCCCATCTCGGGAAGGCCCGCCAGGTCGTCGCGGTAGAAGCTCGTCATCTGCTCCTGGCCGCGGCCCGCGCCCTGCGCCGCGGCCGTGATCACGGCGGGCGGACGCGGCAGGTCGCGCGCCCGTTCCACGCTGGTGACGACGAGCGCCTGACCGCCGTCCGTCTCCTGGCAGCAGTCGAGCAGCCGCAGCGGCTCGACGATCCAGCGGGAGGCGGCGTGATCGGCGAGGGTGATCGGCTTGCCATGGAAGTACGCGGCCGGGTTGGTGGCCGCGTGGCGGCGGTCGGTGACGGCCACATGGCCGAAAACCTCGGGCGTCAGCCCATAGGCGTACAGATAGCGCTGGGCGGCCATGGCGACCCACGAGGCCGGGGTCAGCAGCCCGAAGGGCAGCGACCAGCCGAGCGCTGCGCCCTCGGCGGACGGCTCGCGGTGCTGTACGCCGGAGCCGAAGCGGCGCCCGGAGCGCTCGTTGAACGCGCGGTAGCAGACGACGACCTCGGCGACGCCGGTCGCGACGGCGAGCGCGGCCTGCTGCACGGTGGCGCAGGCCGCGCCCCCGCCGTAGTGGACGCGCGAGAAGAAGGTGAGATCGCCGATGCCGCACGCCTGCGCCACGGTGATCTCGGGGCTGGTGTCCATGGTGAAGGTGACCAGCCCGTCCACATCGGCCGGGGTGAGGCCCGCGTCGTCCAGGGCCGCCTGGACGGCCTCCACCGCCAGCTTCAGCTCGCTGCGGCCCGAGTCCTTGGAGAACTCGGTGGCACCGATGCCGACGACGGCGGCCCGGCCGCCCAGGGTGTCCGCTTTACGGGCGCTCATCGGGGGGTCCCCGGGGTGGTGGTGGGGGCGTCGGTGATCGTGTGGGTGCCAGTGGTCGCTGGGGCGTCGGTGCTCCCCTTACGGGCGTCACCGGTTCCCGGGGCGTCGGTGGGGAGCTGCACCGTGACCTTGCCGGTCACATGGTGGCCGATGCCGTTTCTGCCGGTGACGGCGACCTCCGCCGTACCCTCCGCGACCGCGGTAACCTCACCCGTCAACACCATCTCATCGCCGGGGTAGTTGGGCGCGCCGAGTCGGATGGCGACCTTACGGAGGCGGGCCCGCGGCCCGAAGTGATCGGTGATGTACCGGCCGACCAGGCCATTGGTGGTGAGGATGTTCATGAAGATGTCCGGGGAGCCCTTCTCCTTGGCCGCCTCGGCGTCGTGGTGCACATCCTGGTAGTCCCGGGATGCGAGGGCTCCGGCGACGATCAGGGTCCGGGTGATCGGGATACGCAGCGGGGGCAACTCATCGCCCGTACGCACCGTCATAGGGCCGCCTCCTCGTCCGTACTGTCCGCCAGGTCCGCCAGGTCCGCCAGGTCTACCGGGTCTACCGGGTCTACCGGATCCACCAGCTCCGCCGGGTCCACCAGCTCCGCCGGAGGGTTCGCCTCGTCCGTCCCTCATGCCTCGGCACCCCGGAACACGGGCAGCTCCAGCTCCTCGTCCACGCGCAGAAACTCCAGCTCGACGGGCATGCCGATGCGCACCTTGTCGTACGGCACCCCGGTGATGCCGCTGACCATCCGCACCCCCTCCGCGAGCTCGATCAGGCCGACCGCGTAGGGCGGGTCGAAGGCGGGGAAGGGCGGATGATGCATGACCACATAGCTGAACACCGTGCCCGCGCCGGACGCCTCGACCGCCTCCCACCGCTGGGAACCGCACGCCCCACACCCCGGCAGCCACGGGAAGCGCGGGGCGGCGCAGTCCAGGCAGCGTTGGATGAGCAGCCGATGCCGGGCGACGCCCTCCCAGAAGCCCGCGTTGTCGCGGTTGATGACGGGGCGAGGACGACGGGGGCGGTCGGCCGCCCGCTCCGACTCCCGCTCCCGTCTCGGCTCCCGCTCCGGCTCCGCCTTCGGCCGCGCGGGTGCGTACTTGAGGATGCGGAAGCGGTGGGTGCCGGCCAGTTCCCCGTCCCCGGTACGGACGTTCATCCGGGTGGTGACGAAGTATCCGGTGCCCAGCTTGGTGGTCTTACGCGGCGACACCGACTCGATGACCGCGTCGAAGGTGACCCGGTCGCCGGGGCGCAGCGGCCGCAGGTACTCCTGCTCGCAGTCGGTGGCGACCACCGAGGTGCAGCCCGCGTCGTCGAGCAACGCCAGCAGCTCGTCGTACGCCTCGGAGCGGGCCGAACCGCCCGGGTGCCCGGCCAGTCCGCCCATCGTCCACGCCTGCAGCATGGTCGGCGGGGCGATATCCGGATAGGCGGGGTTGGTGTCGCCCATCGCCTCGCACCAGTGCCTGATCATGGGCTCGTTGACCGGGTCCCTGCCCGCGCCGCCGCTCGCGGCCGTCCGCCCCTCGTACGCTCTCAGCCGTCCGTACAGCTCATCGAGCTCATTCAGGTCATCCAGGTCGTGCAGCTCATCGCGCGTCATCGCTGCCCCTGCCGCATGTCTGCCGTAGAAAGCAACCTGACTATCCGTCAGATAAGTCGACCCCGTCAAGAACACCGAACCAGGCCGCCACACCTCAAGGCCACCACGCACGATCGCGCGATGGCGTCGATACGCCACCGCGCGACCGCACGACCTCACCCGTCCCGGTTCGCTCAATGAATCACCACAGCTCACTCAGATCGATCGGACATTGCCCCACCCCTGCGTTTCCCGTGCGGGCGTCCGCGATGGCGGCGACCTGCCCCCGTGCGATCGGGGCAGATCCCAGGAGCCGCGCCCCGCGCTGGACGCGGAGAACGGCGGCGCGGTGAAGGTGCGGCCGGAGCCTGCCTTTGTGCTCACCATCTCGATTCCTCCGATCCTCCGACGCTCGGGAAGTGTCGCGGAAGCAGAGTTGCCCACCGATTCCCGGACGATGCGCACGGGCCATGGGAATTACCACGCAAGCATGATGAACCTGTTTTAAACGCCCGACACACCTCCACTCCCCACACCGCGCCGATGCGCCGGGTGCGGCGGTGCGCCGGCACGGGGCGCGCACCCCGCCCCGCCGCAGGGTGGGCCTTACGAGGGAACCGGTTCCGCATAGTTTCGGCCATCCTCGGCGACTTGCCGGGCCCCCTTCCCATTACCGAACACTTGTCCGAAAATGGGTCACATGGCGAATCCCGCACTCGCCCATGTTCTTGCCCACGCCCTGACCGCCGCGGCCCACGGCTTCCGCGTGATCCCGCTGACCCGCGCGAAGCTGCCCGCCGTGCGCTCCCCTCACCACCACGACCCCGCGCCTCTGCCGTGCCGCGGCGAATGCGGCCGGCTGGGCCACGGAGTCCATGACGCGTCGGCGGACCCCGAGGCGATCCGCGCCCTGTTCGCCGCCGCCCCCTGGGCCACCGGCTACGGCATCGCCTGCGGACGCGCCCCGTACCACCTCATCGGCCTCGACCTCGATCTCAAGGACGGAAGACCAGGAAGACCCCGAGGACCCGGGGGAGCGGGCGCCACGGACGGTCGGGCCAGGACCAGGAAGCCCGGTGCAAGCGGTAAGGACGGCACGGACAGCACGGACGGTCTGACCGCGGACGGTCTGGCCGCCCTCGCCCGGCTGGCCCGCGAGCATGCCTTCGCCATCCCCCTTACGGTCACCGTGCTCACCCCGAGCGGCGGCCGCCATCTCTGGTTGTGCGGCCCGCCCGGCCTCGCCGTCCCCAACTCCGCCGGACGTCTGGCCCCCGGCATCGACATCCGCGGGCTGGGCGGCTATCTGGTCGGCCCCGGCTCATCCGGCTCGCACGGCAGCTACCGCCTCGCGCCGGACTCCCCCGCCTGGGCCCCGGCGCCCGCCCCGGCCGCCCTGCTGCGCCTGCTCACACCCCCGCGCCCGGCCCCGCACCGCTCGTACCGCCCCGGCCCACCGTCCCCCGGGCCGCCGTCCCCCGGCCCGCATCCCGCGGCCCTGGAGGGGCTCGTACGGTTCGTCCGCGCCTCACGGGAGGGCCAGCGCAACGACCGGCTGTTCTGGGCCGCCTGCCGCGCCTACGAGACGGGCGCCGGGCCGGAGTTGGCCCCCGCCCTGATCGAGGCCGCGCTCGACACCGGCCTGGCCCCGCGCGAGGCCCGCGCCACCGTCGCCTCCGCGGCCCGCAGCGCCGCCCGCCATCTCCAGCCCCCGGACGCGTGGGCCTGACGCATACGCCCGGGCCGGCTGAACGGAGCAGTGGCGGCAGCCGTACGGCAGAACGCCAGAGGCGGCGCGATCCAGCGGTATACGGACGGTGAGCCGTGCGTTACGTGAACGAGGAGCACTATCGTGACCACGCGACGAGGCGCTCCGTACAGGAACCGAAAGGCGCAGGGACCGCACGACGCGGTCACCAGGCGGCGCAGGAACCAGGCCCGCTCGCCGGTGCTTCCGCCCCTGAGGCGGACCGTGAACGGATTCCCGCTCTCCCCGTGACCGGTGCTCGGCGACCGGTGACCGCTGACCGGCCGACCGGTGACCGGCCGACCGCCTCCGGCGCACCGGTACCAAGGCGCGAGCAGGGGGAGCATTGCACGAGCTCTACGCACAGGGGTGGTTCGCGGACTTCGCGTTACCCATCGGCGTCTGCGCACTGGTCACCTGGATCTCGCTGGTCCACCGGTTCTCCGACAAGGGCCGCCTGCTGGGAACCGTAAGGTCCGCGGCGCTGTGCTGCGGAATCATCGCCTGCACCTGCGCGGCGGCCCTGCTCACCATCGCCCTGCTGCTGCCGCACGCCGCCGATGTGCCCCCCGCCGTGGCCGCTGCCGCCGCGGGCGGGGCCCTGGCGCCTCGCGTCCGTCAGCAGCAGAACCAGCAGTCCACGCCGCCCTTCGTGGCCGTGATCACGCTGGGCATCGCGGTGCTGCTGAGCGAGCTGGAGCGGCGGCTGGTCCACGACATGTACATCCACTGCCACCGGCTGGTCCGCGACTTCGAGAACGTGGCCCAACTGCGCATGTTCGCCTTCGAGGCCCGCCGCCACCTGCGCGGCTGCGCCGCCGCGACCAAGGACAGGACGACGATCAACACCTTGTACGAGGAGGTGGACCAACTCCTGGACGACGCGACCAAGGTCGAGGCCGATATCGAGGCGAGATGCCGGCAGCGCGAGGTCCAGGAGTTCCCGCCGGAGCTGCACACCCCGACCCGCGAGGAGGCGGAGGACCGCCGTCAGGCCCTGGCGATGGCCATGGACGCCTGCGCGCGCATGCTGGAGTTCGGCTACCGCACCGGCAAGCGGAGCGGCGACCGCGAGCTCACGCGGCTCCGCGACGAGGCCCTGGCGGCGCGGCCCCTGGCCACGACAGGCACCCCGCACCCCTGAGCGACACGCCCCTGACACGACGCACCCCTGGCGCGACACCGCACACCACAACGCCCGTCAGGGACGCACCCCGACACACACGCTCAGGGAGCGTAGACAAAGGCATCGGACCCATCGCCCAGCCCACGCGTCCGACGAGCCCCGTCCTCCTTGGGCTCCACAAAACTGATCTTGATGTCCAGATCCAGGGCCTCGGCCACGGCAGCGAGACTCCGCAGCGTCAGATTCTCGTCCCCGGAAAGTATTTGGCTCACCCTCCCCGGGCTGACCTCCATGAGCCGGGCGAGGTCAGCACGGCTCATGTCGCGCTTCCCCAGCAACCCCGCGACCTCCACGGTGGCCTGACGCGCCAGCCGAGCCCCCGCACAGTCCACGGCCTCCCCCTTCGAACCCTTGCCTTTCCACGGCACACTCATCACCCTCCCAGCGCATGGTGCCGACCGTTGGGCTTCAACCCCTCAGCGACAGGATCCCACCTTTAGCTACAACTAAAAGCCCACATCCCCCACCCCCGCCACCCAGCCCACCCCCACTCGCCTATTCCACCCGCCCTGACCTGCACCAACACCCACCCCATAGCTTTTCGGCCAGATCTAACCCCGCCCACCCCCAGCCAGGCCCGCCGACGCCCCCTCTGCCTCGAACGGCTAACGCCAGGAGCCCGCGCCCACCAATGGCCCACACACAGCAGGCGCTCCATCGGCTCGGCCACGACTGTCAGCGGCGCGCAGTACGGTCCTGACATGGCAGCCAGAATCGATCTGACCTTTGATTGCACGAACGCGAAGCTCCTCGCCGAGTTCTGGAAAACGGCCCTGGGATATGTCGACGAGCCGCCGCCCGCTCCCTTCAGAACCCGCGAGGAGTGGCTCGCACAGTTCGATCTGCCAGAGGACGACTCTGCGGACGACGGCGCGTGGCTCTGCGATCCCGACGGCATCGGCCCCAGGCTCTCCATCCTCAAGGTCCCCGAGCGGAAGACAGCGAAGAACCGGCTTCATATCGACATCCGGGTGCCAGGACACGGCAGCCCTGACGAACGGTGGGCGCGGATAAGAACAGAGTCCGACCGACTCATAAGAGCGGGCGGAAACGCCCTGCAGGAGTTCGACGGGCACCACATCCTGATGGCTGACCCAGAAGGCAACGAGTTCTGCGTCGGCGCAGCCTCGTCCTGTACCCCGTCCAACACCGACGGAACGATCCACTCATAGCCCAGTCACCTCACCCCAGCCGGGCCCTGGGCCTCTTGATCCGTACGCCCTGGCGGCCAAGAGGTTCGTCACGCGGGACTGCGGTTATGTCGTCCGGGCGCCGCACCCGCTCAACCCGCACAGGCGTGTCGTACTCCTCGGCGGCTGGTCCACCTACGGCACGGTGGCCGCCGCCCGTTGACTGACGGACAAAGGCGCCGACCGCTCGCTAACGGCCGATGTCGCCGTACTCGTGGAGGCTTCAGTCCTGCGCGACGGCCACGTGTCCACGCCGAACGTTCCACGCCGAGCGAGCCTGAGCCTATGAGCTGCGGCGAATCGCTGAGGCACTCTCCGGGAGAGCCCCCGCAAGGCGCCGGGAACCACGCCAGATCCTGGCCCACGCCTGGCCCACGCCTGGCCCACACGCGCTGGTCAACGGCGGGATTCCGGCGGGACAAGGCGAGACGGCGGACACGCAGAAGGGGTGCCCCCGAACCAGGGACACCCCTTCCGACCAGCTACGTCGCTGACCTGCGCGGAGGCTGAGGGATTTGAACCCTCGGTGACATCGCTGCCACGACGGTTTTCAAGACCGTTCCCTTAGGCCGCTCGGGCAAGCCTCCCCGCGCCACTCGCGGTGGCGCGGGGATCAGCCTAGCGTGTCAGCTGTCACCCTTGCGCTTCCCCAAAGTGACGTCCGCCTTCGACACCTTGCCGCCGCGCTTGTAGGTGAGAGTGACCTTGTCGCCCGGCTGGTGGGTCCAGATCTCGCTGATGAGGGTCGGGCCGCTGTCGATGGCCATGTCGTCGAGCTTGGTGATCACGTCGCCGGACTTGAGGCCCGCCTTGTCGGCCGGGCCGCCGGGGACGACGGCGGGGCTGCCGCCGCTGCCGTTGGAGGCGATGGTGGCGCCGTTGGCGGAGTCCTTCGTGCTGACCGTGGCCTCGATCACCGGGTAGGTGGGCTGGCCGGTCTTGATCAGTTGCTCGGCGACGTTCTTGGCCTGGTTGATCGGGATCGCGAAGCCGAGGCCGATGCTGCCGGACTGCTGGGACTCGCCGAGGCCGCTGCCGTTGCCGGCGGACTGGATGGCGGAGTTGATGCCGATGACGCCGCCGTCCGCGTTGAGCAGCGGGCCGCCGGAGTTGCCCGGGTTGATGGAGGCGTCGGTCTGCAGGGCGCTCATGTACGAGGCGTTGCCGCCGCCTCCGTCGCTGGAGGCGACCGGGCGCTTCTTGGCGCTCACGATGCCGGTGGTGACGGTGCCGGAGAGGCCGAAGGGGGCGCCGATGGCGACGGTGGCGTCGCCCACGGCGACCCGGTCGGAGTTGCCGAGCGGGAGCGGGTCGAGCTTGGCGCCCGCGGCGTTCTTGAGCTTGACCACGGCGACGTCGTAGCCCTGGGCGCGGCCGACGACCTCGGCGGTGTACCGCTTGCCGTTGGAGAAGGTGGCGGTCAGCTTGCCGTTGTCGGCGGCCGAGGCGACGACGTGGTTGTTGGTGAGGATGTGGCCCTGCTTGTCGTAGACGAAGCCGGTGCCGGTGCCGCTCTCACCGTTGTTGCCCTGGGCCTCGATGGTGACGACGCTGGGCAGGGTCTTGTTGGCGATGCTCGACACCGAGCCGGGCGCGCGGCTCTCCGTCTTGGGGTTGCCGTAGGCGGAGACCGTGGTGGTGTCGCTGCCGTTGCTCTCCCGGTCGGCGGCCCAGAAGCCGATGCCGCCGCCGATGGCGCCCGCGACCAGTACGGCGGCCAGCATGGCGGCGACCAGTCCACGGGGCTTGCGCTCGGAGGGGCCGGAGGGCGGCACGGGAGCGGTCCCCCACGGTCCGCCCGGGCCGCCCTGCCCACCCTGTCCTTCGCCCGGGCCGCCGGGCTGCTGTCCGCCGTCGGCCGACCACCACGTGCTGGACTGGCCGGCGTCCGCGCCGGGGCCCGAGGCGCCGGGCGCTCCCTGCGGCCCTGCCGCGTCGGACGGGCCTATTGGCGCGTCGGGTGCGGTCGGCCGCCCCGCGGTGGGCTCATAGTCCGGCGCGGGTGGTACGGCCGGGTTCGGGTGCGGCGCCGGAGGGGCCGGATGCGACCCGGGCGCGGGCGGAACGGCAGAGCCCTCGTTCTCGGTGCTCACAGCAATCTCCTCAGGTGCACGACAGATTTCCTCGACGGCCCACGTGTACGTCTTACCGTCATCAGCTTTTCCCACAGCGCGTCAGACGGCCGTAAGGAGCGGCGGTCCTGCGGACTACCACCCTTTATCCCGGACAATTCGACCCACCGCCATTCCGTGCGAACGTACGGAGGGGCCGAGTCCACCGGCTATCACCGGGCGGTGGCACCATAACGCGGTGACCTATGCGCGCCCTGCCCGGGACAGCCACCCCGGGCCGCCCACCGTCTCCGTCGTCGCCCACCGCGGGGCCTCCGAGGATGCCCCGGAACACACCCTGGCCGCCTACCGTAAGGCAATCGAGGAGGGCGCCGACGCCCTGGAATGCGATGTCCGGCTGACCGCCGACGGCCACCTCGTCTGTGTCCACGACCGCCGCGTCGACCGCACCTCCAACGGCCGGGGCGCGGTCTCGGCGCTGGAGCTGTCCGATCTGGCGGCCCTGGACTTCGGCTCCTGGAAGGGCCGGGCCACCGACAAGGAGGAGCCGGACCGCGACAGCCGGGACAGCACCTCCGTCCTCACCCTGGAACGGCTTCTGGCGCTCATCGCCGACGCGGGACGCCAAATCGAACTGGCGATCGAAACCAAGCACCCCACCCGCTGGGCGGGCCAGGTGGAGGAGCGGCTGCTCACGCTGCTGCGCCGCTACGGCCTGGACGCGCCGCCGCCCGGCGAACGTTCACCCGTCCGTGTGATGAGTTTCTCAGCGCGCTCACTGCACCGGATCCGCACCGGGGCCCCCGCCATCCCGACCGTCTACCTGATGCAGTTCATACTGCCGCGCCACCGGGACGGGCAACTGCCGGCCGGGGTGCGGATCGCGGGGCCGAGCATCCGGATCGTGCGGAACCATCCCGGCTATGTGGCGCGACTGCAGCGTGAGGGGCACCGAGTGCACGTGTGGACCGTCGACGAACCGGAGGACGTCGACCTGTGCGTCCGCCTCGGGGTCGACGCACTGATCACCAATCGCCCCAAACAGGTACTGTCCCAACTCGGACGCTCATAATGGGCATTACAAGGCGTGCACCGGCGCGTTCGGTACGTATTCGATCGTGACGAGTGCGTCACGCGATGCCACTTGGCCGGTTTCCGCTCCAGCACCGCGGGGCATTCATCCCGTGGCGTGGGGCGAAGGAGGTCTCGGGGGTGGCGTTGGTGGTGGCACGGCAGGTGCCGACGTCGTCGACCATGGCCGTACCCCATGGTCCTGCGGGTGTCCGCGCGGCAAGACAGCGGATGCGTGTCGATTTGGGCAGGACTGGGGTATCGGATTCGGTCATAGACGACGCTGTATTGATCCTTTCAGAACTGCTCAGCAATGCATGGCGACATGGCCGCCCTTGGCGTTCCGGCCATGGTGGCGGCACGGTCCGGGCCGCATGGAGCGTCGACGAGCACGACCGGCTGACGGTCGAGGTGACGGACGGCGGAGGACCTACAAGGCCACTTCCGGCCAATCCCTCGGTGACCGCACGCGGCGGTCGCGGGCTGAACATCATCATGTCGCTGGCCGAGGAATGGGGCGTGCGGGACGGAGTCGGCGAGGTCACCGTATGGGCCCTTCTTCCGCCTGACGACGATTTCGCCCGTCGTGTCGTGCTTCCCCCGGACCTCTCCCCCGACCTGGGTACAGAGCTGGCCTCCGGGCTGCGTCCGAGCCTCGACGCGAATCTTGACGCGCAGCTCGACGCCAATCTCGACGCGAACCTGGGGCCGAGTCTCGGGGCGACCCTCGATGCTGACCTCGACGCGAACCTGGGCCCGAACGTCGAGGCGAACATCGACCCCGATTTCGATCGCGAGCTGGACTTCGCCGATCTGGACGAGCTCGCGTAGCCGACGCGGCTCATGGAGCCGACGCGGTTCGGCCAAAGGGCTAGGCTCGCGCCCGTACCAGTCGTACGCGCCGTAAGAGAGCACTGCCGCGGCCGTACGCAGACCGTCACGGGCGTACGAGCAAGCCCTGAGCCGCAGATCGGGAGACAGCCTCACCATGGCCAAGAAGCGCCGCCCACAGACGAAGGCCACAGGGCCACAGGCCGCCAACGGCGAGATCCCTGTGGTGGGCGCGCGGGAGCCTTGCCCGTGCGGTTCGGGCCGTCGCTACAAGGCCTGTCACGGCAGGGAAGCCGCACACGCCGCCACCGAGCTGGTGCAGCGCCCCTTCGAGGGGCTCCCCAACGAATGCGACTGGGTGGCCCTGCGCGAGCTGGTGCCCGCCGCGACCGTCGAGCTGCCCCTCGCCGAAGGACTGCCCGAGGGGGTTCCGTCGGTCACCCTGGCGACGGTGCTGCCCATGGCGTGGCCCGCGCTGCGCCGTGACAGCGGCGCCGTGCTGCTCGGTCTGCAGAACGACACGCCCTCCGGGGACATCAGCCGCGACCTGGCCGACACCCTGCGCCGGGCGCTGACCGCCGATCCGGGCACTCCGGTGGCCGCCGAGCGGGCTCCGGGCGACGGTCCACGGCTGCAGGATCTGCTCGACCCGAAGGGCACTTTCTCGCCGACCCTGCACGAGGGGTTCGAGTTCTGGGTCGACGACGCCGCGAACGCGACCGGAGAGGTCGCCGCGTCCCTGGAACGGGCCAACGCGGCCGCGATCCCCACCGCCCGGCTCACCGCTGTGGAGGCGGCCTACTGGTGTGAGACGCCGGAGAAGAACCACCTGCGCTGGGTGATGTCCCACCCCGAGGAGAAGCTGCTCGACGCGCTCGCGCGGCTGCACGCCGCGGGTGCCTCCTCGCTCGGCGACAACACCCGGCTGGTGGGCTCGTTCCGGGCCCACGGGCTCACGGTGCCGGTGTGGGATCTGCCCCGCGGGATGAGCGCCGAGGACACCGAGAAGCCGGCCGTGGACCTCGCCGAGCGGCTCGCGGAGGCGCTCGCCTCCGACGCCCCGCTGACGCCCGAGCAGCGGCGCGCCCGGGGCGGCCTCACCAACCGTCAGGTGACGCTGAGCTGACGGTCGCCGGACGGCCGGAGGGCGCCACCGGGGGGACGTGACGCTGCTCACAACTCACCGTTACGCCCTGCAAATAGGCGTCCGGAAATCCGCGATCGAATTTGCTATCGGCCGATCTCTTGTTACGGTTCTAAAAGCCCGGTCGCTGGTGCATCCCCCGTCGCCAGCGACCGGGCGCTTCCATGTCCGCGTCCGGACGCCGGCGCGAGAGACGGGCGGGGCGGCACGAGGCGGCCGGGAGAAGGTACGGACCAATTGCCTTCGGCGCCGCGGGAATTGCTCCCGGAGCCTGAGCCCGGACTTCGAGTCCGGAGCGTGAGTCCGGAGCCTGGGCCCGGAGCCCGAGCCCAGCGCCTGAGCCCGAAATCCGAAGCGCGGAGCCCTGACCTCGGAGCCCGGAACCCCAGCGCCCTGAATTTCGGCATCCTGCCCTGAGAGCGCTGTGCCACCGCCGGAAAAGAGCGGGCTCGGAGCCCAGGGAAACGCCTCCCCGGCCTCCGAGCCCCACACATCCCTGCCCCTGAGCCTCGCGCTCAGCGGCCCCCGAACCCCCGCACCCGGGGCCCGCCCTCAATAGGCGAGCCGGCTGCCTCCGTCGGGCGCGCTGGTGCTCGCCTCGACCAAGGCGTTCACCACCGTGGCCACCTGAGGCAGCCAGGGCCGCCCGGAGCGGCGCAGCGGCGGCCGCTCCCAGCGCACCCGCCCGAGGCCCGTCTGCGACGGCGGCAGCACCACATAGCCGCCCTCGCCGTGGAACCGCAGCGAGCTGGGCACCCAGTCCTGCTGGTTCAGCAGCTCGCCGAGGTCTTCGAGGGAGTACGGCTCCACCAGCAGCGACCAGCGGGTGGGCGTCGCGACCACCGGGCCGAGCCGCACCCCCGCCCGGTCGAAGACCGCCAGCGCCCGCGCCGCGGCGACCGCGGGCAGGCTCACCGCGCAGGGCGCGGGGCCGCCGGTGGCCAGCAGCAGGGGCGCGGTGGGCCGGTTGCCCCACCACCAGCGCACCATGCGCGGGTCGGTGGTGGCGGCAAGGAGAACAGGGTCGAACGGATGTCCACCCGGAACCGCACATTCCGGGTCGGGGCAGCCGCATACCCGGGGCCGTCCGCCGCCGGACCGGAGTCCGACGCCCGGGACCACGGGCCACTGCCACTCGGTGGCGCAGGTGAGCGCCGCACGCAGCAGCGGCGATCGCGCGCCGCGCCGCAGCGAGAACTTGCGTCGCCTTCCGAGGATCTCGCGCATGAGCGCTCGTTCCTTTCCGTTAACGCCGAGGGCTGTCCGTCGCACTACATCGCACTTCAGATGGCACTTCACTTGGCACTACGTGGCGCTGTACGGCATCATTCAGCCCGTCACAGCAGGTGGATCACAAGTCACTGCGCGTACAAGGCAGCGCATCATGCCGCGGGCCGAGCGTGGAACGTGGCGAGGGGTGGCGCGCGCATGGCGCTTGCCGTCCGGTTGGTGCGTTCCTCGCCACTCGGGGATGGGCGCGGCCGTTGTGGTCTATGACGCCTGGACCGGCCGCGGGGTTCCGGGGCGATCCGAACTGCCCCTGCCCCTTCTCCGAATGTGTACCCGCCGCGGTGCAGACGACGCGCTGTCGAATGACGTCAGTCGACCTCGAAGGGACAGCCTAACGACTTTTTTTCAGCCAAGTTCAATTCCCCCCAGACACCAACAAGACCACCGGGACGATGCTGGACATCGCATCTCCGCTCCGTGTACATCTGGAGACAGTAGCGGCACGGTAGCGGCGCAGCACGACAGGGGGTTTGCGATGCTATTGAGCGAGCCGGACCCGGCGGGTGAAGGCAGCGGGCCATGAACTCGCCCCACGCGCCGAAAGTGGCTGGAAACGATCCTTCCCTCCCCTCGCCCACGCAAACTGCGGACCCCGTCCCGGGCCCCGTTCCTCCGCCCCTGACCGATGCCAACTCCGGTGTTCAGGACCGGCTCGCGAGCTGGGTCTCGGATCT
This sequence comes from Streptomyces violaceusniger Tu 4113, assembly GCF_000147815.2. Lineage (NCBI taxonomy): Bacteria > Bacillati > Actinomycetota > Actinomycetes > Kitasatosporales > Streptomycetaceae > Streptomyces > Streptomyces violaceusniger. The sequence continues at coordinate 10,553,437 of NC_015957.1, forward strand.
CACCACCCTTCATGAGCTCACCGAGCGGCTGGTCAGGACCGGGACGCTCGACGAGGCGCTGCGTGAACTGCTGCGCGCGGGCGCGGCCCTGGTCGGCGCCCGGCGCGGGCTGGTGGCGCTCGAACCGGCCGATGGACTCGGCCCGGTGACCACCGTGGGGCTCGGCCTCGGCCACGCCGATCTCGGCCAGATCGAGACCATCCCGCGCGGCTCCGCCTCCGCCGGTCATCTCCTCGACGGGCTGCCCGAACCGGGTGGTGAGCGGCGTGCCGATGTGACCCACCCCGATATCGCCGGCGAGGCCGACCTCGACCCGCGCCACCGCGAGGTGGCCGCACGGCTCGGCTTCGCCGCGAGCTACGCGGTGCCGCTGGACCCGTTCCGGACCACCCCCTGTACCGCGCCCGGCCTCACCGCCATCCCCTCGCCCGCCCCCGACGCGGACGGGTCCGGCACCGGCTCCCCGGCGGGCGCGGGCGACCGCCCGGCCCCCGGCGCTCCCGGCACGGCGAGCGCTCCTGGCACCGGCCACGGTCGCGATGGCGTATCGGCCGCCGCCCCGCCCGGTATCGCTGCCGCCATGGGCGCAGGCGGCCCCTCCGGGCGGCTCGGCGGAGCCGCCTGGCTCTACGACGAGCCCGCCGAGCCCGGGGAGCGCCAGCGCCATCTCGTGGGCCTGTACTGCCAGTACGCCGCCGCGCACATCGCCCGGCTGATCGAGCTCTCCCGCGCCCGCGCCGCCGTCGCGACCGTCCAGGAGGAGCTGCTGCCCACCCGGCTGCCCCGGGTCCCCGGGGTGCGTCTGGCCGTCCGCCACCACCCCGGTCCGCACGGTGGCGGCGACTGGTACGACGCGCTGCCGCTGCCGGACGGGGCGCTCGGGCTCTCGGTGGGCGGAGTCACAGGTTCCGGGCCGAGCGCCGTGGTCGCGATGGGGCGGCTGCGGGCCTCGCTGCGGGCGTACGCGGTGATGGAGGGCGAGGACCCGGTCGCCGTCCTGTCCGATCTGGAGCTGCTGCTGCGGCTGACCGAGCCCGCCCGCTCCGCGACCGCCCTCTTCGCCTACTGCGAGCCCGGGACGCGCAAGGTGGTGCTGGCCGGGGCCGGGCACTGCCCGCCGCTGCTCACCGGGGAGCGGCGCACCGAGTTCGTGGAGACCACTCTGTCCGCGCCGCTGGGGATGCTCTCGTGCTGGGAGGCGCCCAGCGTCGAGATCGAACCGTCGTCCGGGGAGACGCTCCTCTTCTACAGCGACGGGCTGCTCCACCGCACCGGTGAGCCGATGGACCGGGCCTTCACCCGGCTGCACACGGCCGCGGCGAGCGCTCCCAAGGGCGTCCGGGGCGATCCGGACGCCTTCGCCGACCATGTGCTCCGTACGGTCCTCCCCGACGGCCCGGCGGCCCCCGTGGGGCGGCCCTCGGAGGACGGCACCGAGGACCTCGTCCTGCTCGTGGCCCACTTCGACTGAGGCTCGAGTCCGACTGAGGCTCGAGGGGGACCACGGCACCCGCTGGAGCCGTGGCCGCCCCGGGCTTCGGGCCCTCCCTGCCGCCGCGCCCCCGCACATACGATGGGTGGGGTCCAGTTCGAGGAGGAAGACGTGACCGAGGAGCCCACTCCCGAAGCCCCGGAGAACCCGGAAGGCGAGGAGCCCGTCAAGCAGCGGAAGAACGGCCTCTACCCAGGCGTTTCCGACGAGCTTGCGGCGAACATGCAGTCCGGTTGGGCGGACACCGAGCTGCACGACCTGGAGCCCGTCGAGCAGGCTCCGCACACCGCCCGCCGCCGCGCCGCGCTCTCCGCGCGCTTCCCGGGCGACCGCCTGGTCATCCCCGCGGGCAATCTCCGTACCCGCTCCAACGACACGGACTACGGCTTCCGCGCCTCGACCGAGTACGCGTACCTCACCGGCGACCAGACCGAGGACGGCGTGCTGGTGCTGGAGCCCGAGGCGGGCGGCGGCCACACCGCGACGCTGTACCTGCTGCCGCGCTCCAACCGGGAGAACGGCGAGTTCTGGCTGGACGGCCAGGGCGAGCTGTGGGTCGGCCGCCGGCTCAGCCTTACGGAGGCCGAGAAGCGGCTGGGCCTGGCCGCCAAGGACGTCCGCGAGCTGGCCGACGAGCTCAAGGCCGCATCAGGCCCGGTCCGTATCGTGCGCGGTCACGACGCCGCTCTGGAGGCCGCGCTGGCCGACAAGATCACCGGTGAGCGCGACGAGGAGCTGCGGGTCTTCCTCAGCGAGCAGCGCCTGGTCAAGGACGAGTTCGAGATCGGGCAGCTTCAGGCCGCCGTCGACTCGACGGCCCGCGGCTTCGAGGACGTCGTCAAGGTTCTGGACAAGGCGCAGGCGACCTCCGAGCGCTATATCGAAGGAACGTTCTTCCTTCGGGCCCGGGTCGAGGGCAACGACGTCGGCTACGGCAGCATCTGCGCCGCGGGCCCGCACGCCACCACGCTGCACTGGGTGCGCAACGACGGCCCGGTCCGCTCCGGCGATCTGCTCCTGCTGGACGCGGGCGTGGAGACCACCACCCTCTACACCGCCGATGTGACCCGCACTCTGCCGGTGAACGGCACCTACAGCCCGCTGCAGCGCAAGATCTACGAGGCGGTGTACGAGGCGCAGGAGGCGGGCATCGCCGCGGTCCGGCCGGGTGCGAAGTACCGCGACTTCCACGACGCCGCCCAGCACGTCCTGGCCACCAGGCTCGTCGAGTGGGGCCTTGTCGAGGGCCCGGTGGAGCGAGTGCTGGAGCTGGGGCTGCAGCGCCGCTGGACGATGCACGGCACCGGCCACATGCTCGGCATGGACGTCCACGACTGCGCCGTGGCCCGCACCGAGACGTATGTGGACGGCACCCTGGAGCCCGGGATGTGCCTGACGGTCGAGCCGGGGCTGTACTTCCAGCCCGACGATCTGACCGTGCCCGAGGAGTACCGGGGCATCGGCGTCCGCATCGAGGACGACATCCTGGTGACGGAGGACGGCAACCGCGTGCTGTCGGCCGCGCTGCCGCGGACCGCCGACGACGTCGAGGCGTGGATGGCCCGCCTGACCGCGTGAGGCGGCGGCTCATCGTCTGACCACGTGACCCTGTGGGGAGCGGCGACGCCGCTCCCCACAGTCCGTTCTCAGCCCTGTCCCGGCACCTTGCGGGTGGTCACCGCGATCCGGTTCCAGGAGTTGATCGTGAAGATGAGGGCGATGAGCTGGGCCAGCTCCCGCTCCTCGAAGTGCCGGGCGGCCCGCTCGTAGACCTCGTCCGGGACCCCGCCCGGCAGCAGCGTGACCGCCTCGGTGAGCGCCAGGGCGGCCTGCTCCTTCTCGGTGTAGAACCCGCCCTTCCCGGCCTCCTCCCAGACCCCCACCAGGGCGATGCGCTCGTTGCTCTCGCCCGCCCTATGGGCGTCGGTGGTGTGCATATGGAGGCAGTAGGCGCAGTTGTTGAGCTGGGAGGAGCGGAGCTGCACCAGCTCCACCAGGGCCGGGTCCAGGCCCTCGCGGGCGGCCGCGTCCAGGCTGATCAGCGCCTTGAACGCCTTGGGGGCGGCCTTCGCGAAGTCGACCCGGCCGGTCTGCCGCGTCGTCGCCGTGGCCGTTGTGGTCGTCGTCTGTGCCGTCGTCGCTGTCGCTGTCGTAGTCGTCATGGGAATGAAATTAGGCCGCTAAGCGACCCTCTGTAGGGTGCATTTCCATGGCAGATTCATGGGTCAATTCGGCGGAGATCCTCGGCAGCGACCTCCATCTGGAGCTGACCCGCGCGGGCAGCCGCAGGACCGCCCTGATGGCCGCGCTGCGGGAGGCCATCCGCGACGGCCGGCTCGCCCCGGACACCCGGCTGCCGCCTTACCGTTCGCTCGCCGCCGACCTGGGCATCGCCCGGAACACGGTCGCCGACGCCTACGCCGAGCTGGTCGCCGAGGGCTGGCTCACCGCCCGCCAGGGCTCCGGGACCCGGGTGGCGCCCCGCCCCGCACCGCCCCCGCCCCGGCGGCGCACGCCCGGCCGGGGGCTCGGCGGGCGTTCGACCGGGGCGACCGGGGGTCATCGCACGCCCCGGCCCGCCCCGCGACCGGTGCACAACCTGCTGCAGGGCCAGCCGGACGCCGCCGCCTTCCCCCGCACCGCCTGGCTCGCCTCGGCCCGCCGCGCGCTGACCGCCGCGCCGCATGAGGCGTTCGGCCCCGGTGATCCGCGCGGCCGCCCGGAGCTGCGCCGCGCCCTGGCCGACTACCTCGCCCGCGCCCGCGGCGTCCGCACCGATCCCGGCCGGATCGTCGTCTGCTCGGGCTTCGCGCACGCCCTGCGGCTGCTGAGCGGCACCCGGCTGCTGCGTCCCCGGATGGCCGTCGAGTCCTACGGCCTGGCGTTCCACCGCTCGCTTCTGAGCTCCGCCGGGATCCGTACGATCCCGCTTCCGCTGGACGCCGATGGCGCCCTTACGGATGGACTGGCCGCCCTCGACGGCCTACGGGCGGCCCTGCTCACCCCCGCCCACCAGTTCCCCACCGGCGGTCCGCTGCACCCCGAGCGGCGGGCCGCGGCCGTCGCCTGGGCGCGGAAGACCGGCGGTCTGGTCCTGGAGGACGACTACGACGGGGAGTTCCGCTACGACCGCCGTCCGGTGGGCGCCGTCCAGGGCCTCGACCCCGACCGGGTGCTCTACCTCGGCTCGGTCAGCAAAAGCCTCTCCCCGGCCCTGCGGCTGGGCTGGATGGTCCTGCCGGACCAGCTCGTCGACCGCGTGCTGGCCGCCAAGGGGGAGCGCGAGGGCTGGACCGGCGTCATCGACCAGCTGACCCTCGCGGACTTCATCGAATCGGGCGGCTACGACGGCCATGTGCGCCGTATGCGCCAGCGCTACCGCCGCCGGCGCGATCAGCTCGTCGCCACCCTCGCCGAACGCGCGCCCCATGTCCGCGTCTCGGGGATCGCGGCCGGTCTGCACGCGGTGCTGGAGCTACCGCCCGGCACCGAGCGATCCGCCCGGCGCGCCGCCGCCTGGCAGGGGCTGGCGCTCGACGGCCTCGGCGACTACCGCCATCCGGACGCCACCACACCGCACCCCGACGGGCTCGTGGTGGGCTACGCCACCCCGCCCGAGCACTCCTTCGCGGGAGCGCTGGACGCCCTGTGCCGTGCCCTGCCGCCCGAACAGACCGAATAAGACCGAACAGACGGCCACCTGATGTCCTGAGCTTTCCTGGGGCCTCCTGACGTCTCTCTGAGGTTCCTGAGTTCCTTGAAGGGCTACGACGCGGTTACGACGCCCTCAGCAGCGCCCCTTCACGCCACTTGAGGATCTTGTCGAAGCTCACCACCACCCCGCCGCGCCCCGGACGGTCCCGGTAGCGGACATGGTCGGTGAGAGCCTCGATGAGGAAAAGCCCCCGCCCGTGCTCCGCCTGGGGCGGAGCCGGACTGCGCGGCTGCTGTGGTCTCGGCGCGCCCGCCGGACGCCGCTCGTTCCGGGTGCGGCCCTCGCGGCGGACGGCACCGCGTCCGGCGAAGCCGGGGCCGGAGTCGGTGACCTCGATACGGCAGGTGTCGCCGTCGATATAGGCCGTGACTCGGTAATCCCCGCCCGTGCCGTCGCGGCCCCCGTGCTCCACCGCGTTCGCACACGCCTCGGAGAGGGCGACCGACAGATCGTAGGAGATCTCCGGATCGACTCCGGCCGTCTCCATGGTGCCGAGGAGCAGTCGTCGTGCGAGCGGAACGCTCGCCGCCTCGCGGGGCAAATGGAGTGACCACCAGATGCTCATGCTCCAGCCTCCCGGCCGCGGCTCGACATACCGTTACGTATTGCCTGGGTCCATGGTCCGTAAGCGTCTTATCAACGTGACTCCGCTCATTCGGCGGACGCGCTCGATGCGCGAACCGGTGTATGGGCTGTCCTGGTGTGCGCCGGTACGCCCCACCCGCCGTAGGGAACGCGCCCTCCCAGTGGGATGATGTCGCCGCCATGGCTTCCCCTGTCGCCCGTGCCGGCGCCGATCTGCGAATGCTGCGGGCCGCGGTCTTCACCGCGGTCTGCGTCGTGCTGTCCGCGGCGGGGCATGTGCTGGCCTCCTGCGCGACCGTGCCGCTGTGGACGGTGGGCGTGGGCTGCGCGGCGATGTTCACGGTGGCGCTGACGCTGGCCGGGCGGGAGCGGTCGCTGCCCGGGATCGCGGCCCTGCTGGCCATCGGGCAGCTCGCGCTGCACGCGCTCTTCGCGCTCGGGCAGCACCGGGCGACGGCCGCCGAGGAGGCCGCCCAGCGGGCCGACGCCGCCCAGGGCCACGTCATCGGCCTGGCCGCCAGGCTGCTGTGCGCGTCGGGCCCCGGACGGCTCGACGCCGCCACGGCGCATCGGATCGTCGCGCACGCGGGCATCGACCCGTCCGCCGCGCACAGCCCGCACACCATGCCGTCGTCCGCCGCCCCGGCGGAGCAGGCGGCCGGGATGGCGGGCCTGCTGCCGTCGCTGCCCATGACCCTGGGCCATCTGCTCGCCGCGCTCGCCATCGGCTGGCTGCTGCGCCGGGGCGAGATGGCCGTATGGCGGGCGGTGCGGCTGTCGGTGGACGGGGCGCGAGGGGTCGCGGAGGCCGCGCTCGTACGGGCGCTGCGCGCTGCCCTGAAGCTCGTACGGGTGCTTCTGGCCCCTTCGGACGCGCCTTACGGCGGGCCGTGCCGACCGCGCACGGCCGAGCGGAACGAGGGCGGGACGACAGCCCTCGCCCTCCAGCACAGCGTGATCAGGCGGGGACCGCCGGCTTGCGACCTCGCGGCCTGACCGACGCGACGCTCCTCCAGCGGGACCGGAGGGTGGCCGCGACGTCGCCGCAGGCGCGCCAACCCATCTGATCATTCCTGTCCCTGGAGTGTTGACATGAACGCCATGCGTCTCCGCCGTCTGCCGGTCATCGGAGCCCTCACCGCGGGCGGCCTGGTCCTGCTCACCGCGGGCCCCGCCTTCGCGCACGTCAGCGTGCAGCCCGGCCAGGCCGAGAAGGGCGGCTACAGCACCATCAACTTCAAGGTGCCGAACGAGCGCGACAACGCCTCCACCGTCAAGCTCGAGGTGACCCTGCCCGCCGACCATCCGCTCGCCTCGGTGATGCCCCAGCCGGTGCCCGGCTGGGACGTCAAGGTCACCAAGTCCAAGCTCGCCAAGCCCATGGAGATGGAGGGCGAGAAGATCACCGAGGCGGTCACCAAGGTCACCTGGTCCGGCGGCAAGGTCGAGCCGGGAATGTTCCAGCAGTTCCCGCTGTCGGTCGGCCAGCTCCCCGACGACGCCGACCAGCTCGCCTTCAAGGCGCTCCAGACGTACGACAACAAGGAGGTCGTGCGCTGGATCGAGGAGCCCAAGGAGGGCGCCGCCGAACCGGAGAACCCGGCGCCGGTGCTCAAGCTGGTCGCGCCGGCCAAGGGCTCGGACGGCCATGACGCCGCCGCGGCCTCCGGACAGGGCAAGGACAGCGGCTCCGAGAAGGCCGGCGCCGAGAACTCCGCCTCGGCGGACTCCTCCGACGACAAGGACAGCAGCGACACCACGGCCCGGGTGCTGGGCATCGTGGGCATCGTCATCGGCGCCGCCGGGGTCGCTTACGGCGTGGTCGTCAGCCGCCGCCGCTCCGCCTGACCGCCGGTCACCCGACCGAGACGCGTGTACCGCCGGTGACCTCCGGTCCTGAACCGACCGCGTGATCCCGGCGGGGGCGGCGGGCCCCGTGTCCGCCGCCTCCGCGCGCCACCGAACCACCTCCCTCTTTGGAGAACAGCTCCATGCGCACCAAAATCCTGGCCACCGCCATCGTCGCCACCGCCGCGCTCACCCTCAGCGCCTGCGGCGGCTCGGACAGCGGCGGCAAGGGCGACAACGCGGCCGCCGCCGAGGTCAAGGGCGGCCAGAAGTCGGGGCAGGCCATCGTCCTCGACCAGGCGAAGGCCAAGCCGGACCTCGCCCTCACCGACACCGACGGCAAGAAGTACGACCTGCTCAAGGAGACCAAGGGCCGGCCCACCCTGCTCTTCTTCGGCTACACCCACTGCCCGGACGTCTGCCCGCTGACCATGAGCAACGTCGCCCTCGCCGTGAAGAAGCTCCCCAAGGCCGAGCGGGAGAAGCTGCGCGTCGTCTTCGTCAGCACCGACCCGGCCCGGGACACCCCCAAGCGGATGCGCTCCTGGCTGGACGCCCAGGGCGGCACCGACTTCGTCGGCCTGACCGGCGACTTCAACACCATCGAGGCTGCCGCCCGGCCGCTGGGCATCTTCATCGAGAAGCCGAAGAAGGAGAAGGACGGCAGCATCACCGTCAGCCACGGCGCCGAGGTGGTCGGCTTCTCGCCCAAGGACGACAAGGGCCACTGGATCTACACGACGGAAGCCACGGCGGATCGTTACGCCAAGGACCTGCCAAAGATCATCGAGGGGCGGAACCCGTGACGGCGGCAGCCCCTGGCATTCCCGGCATCCGTAAGGCGGCCGCCGTGGTCCTCGCCCTCGGTCTGTCCGCCACGCTCGCCGCCTGCTCGGGCGACGACGACGACGGCGGCGGCGGCGGCGGGAAGGGCGGGGGCGACCCCAAGCTGTCCGTGACCGGCGCCTACGTCTCCCAGCCGCCCATGGCCGACATGGCGGCGGGCTATCTGACCGTACGGAACGCCGGTGGCGGCGCCGACGAGCTGACGTCCGTCACCACCCCGCTCGCCTCCGAGGTCACCCTGCACACCACCAAGGGCACCCGGATGAAGCAGGTGAGCTCGCTCGATGTCCCGGCGGACAACCGGCTCGAGCTGTCCAGCGGCGGAGATCATCTGATGCTGACAAACCTCTCCCACCGGCCGAAGGTCGGTGAGAAGGTCAGCTTCACCCTGCACTTCGCCACATCCGCCCCCATCGAGATCAAAGTCCCGGTCGAGCCGACGACGTACCGCCCCAAGGACTGACACCCGATGCCCTCGCTGACCTCCCTGGCCCCCGCCGGGACCACCGCGACCCCCTCCCGGACCACCGCGACCGCCCGGCGCCTGATGGCGATCTGCGGCACCCTGCTCGCCGCGCTGCTGTGCGCGCTGAGCGTGGGCGCGAGCTCCGCGTCCGCGCATGCCGCGCTCACCTCGACCGACCCCGCCGACGGCTCGGTGGTGCAGACCGCGCCCAGGGAGGTCACGCTCAACTTCTCGGAGGGCGTGCTGCTCTCCGGCGACTCGGTGCGCGTGCTCGACCCCAAGGGCAAGCGCGTGGACACCGGGAAGACCGCCCATGTCGGCGGCAAGTCGTCGACCGCCGCCGCCGGGCTGCACTCCGGGCTTCCGGACGGCACCTACACGGTGGCGTGGAAGGCGGTCTCGGAGGACAGCCACCCGGTGAGCGGCGCGTTCACCTTCTCCATCGGCACCCCGTCCAAGACCACGGCGAAGGTGCCCACGGGCGAGGCGTCCGACAGCACCGTCAGCACGCTCTACGGGATCGGCCGGTACGCCGCCTACGGCGGGTTCGCGGCCCTGGTGGGCGGCAGTGTGTTCGCCGGGCTCTGCCGGTCCTCCCGCCCGGTGCGGAAGATCGCCGTGGGCGGCTGGGTGACGGTCTTCACGGCCAGCCTGCTGCTGTTGCTGCTGCGCGGGCCGTACACCGACGGCGAGGGGATCGGCGGGATCCTCGATCTCGGCAGGCTGGGCGATGTGCTGTCCACCAAGCCGGGCGCGGCGCTGCTGTCCCGGCTGCTGCTGCTCGGCGCGGCGGCGGTCTTCCTGGCCGTTCTCTTCGGCTCGTACACCCGTCGCACCGGGGAGCGGGAGGCGGACGCGCGGCGCCGCCAGGACCTCGCCTTCGGGCTGGGCTTCGGCGGCACGGTGATGGCGGTGGGCCTCTCCGCGACCTGGGCGATGGCCGAGCACGCCTCGGTCGGCCTCCAACGGCAACTGGCCATGCCGGTGGACATGATCCATCTGATCGCGGTCGGGGTATGGCTGGGCGGTCTGGCCTCGCTCGCGGTGACGCTCCGGGCGGGTGAGCCGATCGGGCGGGCGGCCGTGCGCCGCTTCTCGCGGCTGGCCTTCGGGTCGGTCGTCGCCCTGGTGGTCACCGGGCTGTACCAGTCGTGGCGGCAGGTGGGCTCCTGGGGCGCGCTGACCGACACCGAGTACGGGCGATGGCTGCTGGTCAAGGTGGGTCTGGTGGCGGTGCTCCTGGGCATCGCGGCCATCTCGCGACGCTGGACCGGCCGCCTTACGGATGCCACCGCGGACACGGCGGAGGAGACGGACGCGGAGGCCACGGTGGAGGCCGAGGCGAAGGCCGGGACCAAGGCCGAGGCCAAGGCGGAGGCCAAGACAGCGGTGAAGGCCGCGCAGCCGGTCCGTACCGGCGCGGCCGACGCGGCGGTCGACACCCCGGCGGACACCTCTGCCGACGCCGAGACCGAGTCCGGTGACGGGCCCGGTGACGGCGCCGGTTCCGGCCACGCCGACGCCGACGCCGACGCCGATCCCGAACGCGCCGCCCAGCTCGCCCGTCAGCGGGCCGCCGAGGACAAGACCGCCACGCTGCGGGAGCGCGACGCCGACCGCGAGCGCAGCGGTCTGCGCCAGTCGGTGATCGCCGAGACCGTCGTGGCCGTCGTGCTGCTCGCGGTGGCCACCGTGCTGAGCGGCACCCAGCCCGGCCGGGCCGAGACCGAGCAGGCGAGCGCCTCGGCCACGAAGCCCGGCGGGCAGCTGAACGTCGACCCGGTGAGCGTGCTGGTCCCCTACAACACGGGCCCCAAGAGCGGCCGCGGCAAGGCCGTTGTCATGATCGAACCCGCTCTGCCGGGTGACAACGCGCTGCATGTCTTCACCACCGACCTGGCCGACCGTCCCGTGGACGTCCCCGAGGTCAAGCTGTCGCTGACGCTCAAGTCGAAGGGGATCGGGCCGCTGCGCATCCCGCTCGAGCGCCTCTCGACCGGGCATTGGAGCGCCAAGACCGTCCAGCTCCCCATGGCCGGCACCTGGCAGCTCTCCCTGACCGTACGAACCTCCGACATCGACCAGGTGACGGAGACCAGGAACGTGAAAGTCGCTCAATGACGACAGAGCAAGCACCCTCGTCCGGCATCTCCCGGCGGCGTCTGCTGGGCTCGGCGGGCGCCGCCGGCGCGGCCGGACTGGTCGCGGGCGGAGCCGCCGGAGCCTACGCGTCCGAGGCGACGCGGGAGGCACCCGAACCCCTCAGCTCCCTGGGCGCGACCGCTGTGCCCTTCCACGGCAGGCGCCAGGCGGGCATCACCACCCCCCTCCAGGCCCATGGCCATCTCCTCGCCTTCGACCTGGCGCCCGGTGCGAACCGTAAGGCGGCCGCCGCACTGCTGCGCCGCTGGTCGCGCACGGCCCAGGAGCTGATGGCGGGCGAGGCCCCACCGGGCGACACGGGGATCGCGCTGGACGCCGGTCCCTCGTCGCTTACGGTCACCTTCGGCTTCGGCCGGACCTTCTTCGGCAAGGCGGGACTCGACGACCAACTGCCGGAGGCACTCGCTCCGCTCCCCGACTTCGTCTCGGACGCCCTCGACCCCAAGCGCAGCAACGGCGATCTGTGGATCCAGATCGGCGCCGATGACGCGCTGGTCGCCTTCCACGCGCTGCGCGCACTGCAGCGCGAGGCCGCGGGCACGGCCCGGCTGCGCTGGCAGATGAACGGCTTCAACCGCACCCCCGGCGCCACCGACCGCCCCATGACCACCCGCAACCTCATGGGACAGATCGACGGCACCAACAACCCCAAGCCGGCCGACGACGACTTCGAACGGCGGCTCTTCGTACCGGAGAAGGGGGAGCCCGCGTGGCTGGCGGGCGGTTCCTACGCGGTCGTCCGGCGCATCCGGATGCTGCTGGACACCTGGGACCATCTCTCCCTGGAGCGGCAGGAGAAGGTGGTCGGCCGCCGCAAGTCCGACGGCGCCCCGCTGTCCGGCGGCACGGAGACCACCCCGGTCCGGCTCGACAAGGTCAACGGGGACGGTGCGCTGGCCATCGCGGGCGCCGCCCATGTGCGGGTCGCGGCGCCCGCGTCCAACCAGGGCGCCGCCATGCTGCGCAGGCCCTTCTCGTACCACGACGGCTTCCGCGACGACGGGGCGCCGGACGCCGGACTGCTCTTCATCGCCTGGCAGGCGGATCCGATGAAGGGGTTCGTCCCGGTGCAGCGGAAGCTGGACCTGGGCGACGATCTGTCGCGGTTCCTGCGGCACGAGGCCAGCGCGCTGTTCGCGGTGCCCCCGGGCTGTGCCCCGGGAGAGTACGTGGGTCAGGCACTCTTGGAGGGATAGGAGACGGGGACGAGCCGCCCCCGGTCGCCCGCGTCCAAGGGGTGACCGGCGGGTCCGCCCGCTTCGCGGACGCGAGTATCGTGGCGGTCTCGTCTGATCACAGGGAGCGACCGTGATGTCGGCCAGCCGCTATGCCTACCTCGGCCCCGAGGGCACCTTCACCGAGGCCGCCCTGCGGTCCATGCCGGAGGCCGCCACCCGGGAGCTGGTGCCGATGGTCTCGGTGCCGGTGGCGCTCGACGCGGTGCGCTCCGGTGCCGCGGCGGCCGCGCTGGTCCCCATCGAGAACTCGGTCGAGGGCGGGGTCACCGCGACCCTCGACGAGCTGGCCACCGGCGAACCGCTGATGATCTACCGCGAGGTGCTGCTGTCGATCAGCTTCGCGCTGCTGGTACGGCCGGGCACCGCGCTCGCGGACATCAAGACGGTGACCGGGCATCCGGTCGCCCAGCCCCAGGTCCGCAACTGGCTGGCGGCGAACCTCCCGGACGCCCTGTGGGAATCGGCCGCCTCGAACGCGGACGGCGCGCGGCTGGTGCAGGAGGGGCGGTACGACGCGGCGTTCGCGGGCGAGTTCGCGGCGTCCAGGTACGGTCTGGAGCCGCTGGTCACCGACATCCACGACGCGCAGAACGCGATGACCCGCTTCGTCCTGGCCGGCCGCCCCGCCCGGCCCGCCGCCCGGACGGGCGCGGACAAGACGTCCGTGGTGATCTGGCTCGGGGACGACCACCCGGGCGCGCTGCTGGAACTGCTGCAGGAGTTCTCCGCCCGCGGGGTCAACCTGATGCGGATCGAATCGCGCCCGACCGGCGAGGGCATCGGCCGCTACTGCTTCTCGGTGGATTGCGAGGGGCACATCACCGACCGGCGGGTGGGCTCGGCCCTGATGGGGCTGAAGCGGGTCTGCCCGAAGGTGCGGTTCCTGGGCTCGTACCCCCGGGCGGGTGTGACGGCGGAGGACCTGGCGGAGCTGCGCCACGGGACCTCGGACGAGGCGTTCACGGAGGCGGCGGAGTGGCTGGCCCGCTGCCAGGACGGCCGGGCCTGAGCCGAGCCCACTCGTAAGCGCGCCTGAGCCGAACCCCGCCCGTAGCGGCCGACCGTAGCGAGCGTGCGCCGGGACACGTCGGTGCTGGGGCACGCCGGTGCTGGGGCACGCCGGTGCTGGGGCACGCCGGTGCTGGGGCACGCCGGTGCTGGGGCACGCCGGTGCTGGGGATCGTCGGTGCTGGGGATCGTCGGAATCGCTGCGGAAAAGTTATCCACAGGGTGATGCGGCATGCTGGGGATAAGTCGACATCACCAATCCGGCGAGACGGTCGCATCGCCACATAAGCCGCATGCACCCTCATCACCGAACATTACTCACCTGTCACTCCAATTCCCTCGACCAACTCTTTGGAGTGAGGGATTCCTCTCTTGTGGAGTGTGTGAACGCGGTTTGGTAGGGGAATCCATCGCCGAGCACTTGGGGGGCTAAGCGATGACCGCGACATCCACAGATCTCACACACAGCCTGTGGATAACTCCGGGGCTTCCCCTCACCCCTGTGGACAACCGGGCCTCAACTCACCCTGCACACAAGGGAAGAAGGTCGACTCGACGCCGCCTCTTTGCTCCTTTTCGGGGAATGCGCACGCATTCCTTGACGGTGGCCGTCGCAGGAATTCCCCGGTTTACCCACAGCCCCAAAAGAGGGCAAAACGGGACGCAAAGGAATATCGCGTCGAGCACCCGAGGTCACACCGGTAACCTGGTGGGGTGATTGACCTTCGCCTGCTCCGTGAGGACCCCGATCGTGTGCGCGCCTCCCAGCGCGCCCGTGGAGAGGACGTCGGCATCGTCGACGCCCTCCTGACCGCCGACGAGCGGCGCAGGTCCTCCAGTGTCCGCTTCGACGAGCTGCGCGCCGAACAGAAGGCGCTCGGCAAGCTCATCCCCAAGGCTTCCGGTGACGAGAAGGCCGAGCTGCTGAAGAAGGCGGGCGAGCTGTCCGCCGCCGTCAAGGCGGCCGACGCCGAGCAGGACGCGGCCGCGGAAGAGACCCAGCAGCTCCTGCTCCAGCTGGGCAATCTCGTCCACCCCGAGGTCCCGGTCGGCGGCGAGGACGACTTCGCCGTCCTGGAGACGATCGGCACCCCGCGCGACTTCGATGCCGAGGGCTTCGCGCCCAAGGACCATCTGGAGCTCGGCGAGCTGCTCGGCGCGATCGACACCGAGCGCGGCGCCAAGGTCTCCGGCTCCCGCTTCTACTACCTGACGGGCATCGGCGCCCTGCTGGAGTTCGCACTGGTGAACGCGGCGATGGCACAGGCCACCGCGGCGGGCTTCACCCCGGTGCTCACCCCGGCGCTGGTCAAGCCGAAGGCCATGGAGGGCACCGGCTTCCTCGGCCAGGCCGCCGAGGACGTCTACCACCTCGACAAGGACGACCTCTACCTGGTCGGCACCTCCGAGGTGCCGCTGGCCGCGTACCACATGGACGAGATCCTGGAGGCGGACGCACTCCCGCGGCGCTACGCCGGGTTCTCCTCCTGCTTCCGCCGTGAGGCCGGGTCGTACGGCAAGGACACCCGGGGGATCTTCCGGGTGCACCAGTTCGACAAGGTCGAGATGTACGTCTACACGACCCCGGAGGACGCCGAGGCCGAGCACCAGCGGCTGCTGGACTGGGAGAAGCAGTGGCTGACCTCGCTGGAGCTGCCGTTCCGGGTGGTCGACCTGGCCTCGGGTGACCTGGGCTCGTCGGCGACACGGAAGTTCGACTGCGAGGCGTGGATCCCGACGCAGGGCAAGTACCGCGAGCTGACCTCGACCTCCAACACCACCGAGTTCCAGTCGCGGCGGCTGTCGATCCGGATGCGCGAGGGCAAGAAGGTCCGTCCGCTGGCCACGCTCAACGGCACGCTGTGCGCGGTCACCCGGACCATCGTCGCGATCCTCGAGAACCACCAGCAGGCCGACGGCTCGGTCCGGGTGCCCGAGGCGCTGCGGCCGTTCCTGGGCGGACGCGAGGTTCTGGAACCGGTCGCACGGTGACGCACGCCGGACCGACGGACGAGCTCGCCGGACCGACGGACGAGCTTCCCTATCGACTGGTCGCCACCGACCTCGACGGCACGCTGCTCCGCCCCGACCACACCGTCTCGGCGCGGACCCGTGACGCGCTCGCCGCGGCCACCGCGGCGGGCGCCGCGCACATCGTGGTCACCGGGCGGACCGTCCCGGTGGCCCGGCACATACTCGACGACCTCGGCTACCAGGGGCTCGCGGTGTGCGGTCAGGGCGCGCAGCTCTACCACGCGGGTGAGCACCGGCTGCTGACCTCCGTCACGCTGGACCGCCAGGTGGCCCTGCTGGCGCTGGAGAAGATCGAGGCGGAGATCGGCCCGCTGTCGCTGGCCGCGGCCCGCGACGGGCTGGACGGCGAGGTGCTGTTCGGCGAGGGCTACCGGATGGACCACGAGGGGATGCCCCTGGTGCCGTTCACGGACCCGGCCGAGCTGTGGTCGCAGCCCATCAGCAAGCTCTACATCCAGCACGCCGAGCTGGGCGACGACGCGCTCGCGGACGCCGCCCGGACGGCCGCCGGGGGCCTGGTCGGGGTGACGATGGCCGGCACCGGGCTGGTGGAGCTGCTGCCGCTGGGGCTGACGAAGGCCACGGGCCTGTCGTTGGCCGCGCGCCGGCTGGGGATGACCGCCGACGACGCGATCGCGTTCGGCGATATGCCCAATGACATCCCGATGTTCGGCTGGGCGAAGCACGCTGTCGCGATGGCGAACGCGCACCGGGACCTCAAGGCCGTCGCCGACGAGATCACCGCGTCCAACGCGGAGGACGGCATCGCCGTGGTGCTGGAACGGCTCTTCCCGGCGGCGCGCCGGTGACGGCAGTGCTCCGGTGACGGCAGCGCACCGGTGACGGCAGCGCACCGGTGAACCGGCCGGATGCCGGTGCGGCCGCCTCGGCGGACCGCCCGGCAGCCGGGCCCTGCAGCGGTGATCGGGATCCCTCGGCCGCCGCCGAGGGATCCCGGCCCAGGAGGGGTCAGCCGAAGATCTTGACCGCCTGGTAGTAGGTCCACGCCGTACCGTCGCACGACGTCTTGGTGGCACCGCTGTAGGCGCTGCACACCCGCTTGAGGTCCTCGTAGAAGGCGCTGTCGATGCGCGCCTTGTTGGCGTCGAAGATGCCCATCGCCTTGTGGTTGCGGTAGCCGAAGTCATGCCGGGCGCAGGCGGTCTGGAAGGGGAAGCCGAAGGGGTTGTCGGGGGAGCTGCTGCAGTAGTCGGTGGACCAGTCGAACCCGTAGGCGGCCCAGGCACCCTGGTTGTTGCGCGCCGCGACCCAGGTGTTGTAGCTGCCGACGCTGGTCTGCGTCCAGCTTGCGAGGACCTGCGGCTTGTCCGCGGGGGCCGCCTGGGCGGGTGCGGCCAGGGCGATGGCGGTGGCCGCGGTGACAGCGGTGGCCGCGAGACTCGTGACGAGGCGACGCATTCGGGTTCCCTCCGTTTTTACCTCTGACGCCCCCTCAAAAGGCTTGTGGCGCAGGGGGGCGGCGCGGTGTGATCCAGCGCACGCCAAGAGTTGGGCAGGTCCCTGACAATCGTCAAGATCTACACCGACGTAGAGATGAACAGAGTTCGACCAGCAGAGTTTCGGACTTTCCTCCAACTACCGCCGCTGCGGCGGCCGTTCAGGAGGCGCGCCGGGGCACCCGGGAGGGAGGGGCGAACAGCGGCCCCGGGCCCTTGACCCTTCGGAGGATCGGGGCGGTCTCCATGTCCAGCACGGAGGACAGTTCGGCGATGCGGGTGGTCAGATAGGTGTAGAGGGCCGGGACATCGGTGCAGACCACGGTCGCCATCAGATTCTTCGTCCCGGTGGTCGCACATGCGAACGCCACCTCGGGGTGATCCGCGAGTGTCTGCCCGGTGGCGGCGAGATCCGACGGCCTCACCGACAGCCACATCGTGGTGGTGACGCTCTGATGGAACATCCGGTGGGTGTAGTCGACGTCGAAGTACAGGGTGCCGTCGGCGCGCAGATCGGCCAGCCGGCGGCGCACCGTGGACTGCGACCAGCCGGTGGCGGCGGCCAGTTCGGCCAGCGGCGCCCGCCCGTCCCGCGCGAGGACGTCCAGCAGCTTGCCGTCCTCGGCGCCCACCGGCCCGCGCGGCCCCTTCGACCGGTCCGCGGCGGGCGTGCGCAGCCGCCCGACCTGCTCGGCCGTCAGCGCCTCGGTCTTGTTGACCAGGCCCCGCTCGCCGCCGTAGAACTCATGCAGCACGCAGTGCGCGCTCACTCCCACCACCCGTGGCGTCTGCGGGAGTTTGCGCAGCAGCAGGGCGTCGCTGTCCAGGCCGGACGCCGCCCGTGTCGACGCGGCGACCTCGGTGCCGTCGGAGAGCACATGCACCCAGGAGGTGTCGGCCCGCCGGGCCATCGCCTCGGCCACCGGCAGCGCGGCGTCCGGCAGGCACCGCACCCGCACCAGCCAGACCACATCGCCGACCGCCGCCGGGTCGGTGAGCCCCAGCACCCGGACCGCTCCCGTCGTCCGCAGCCGGGTGTAGCGGCGGGCCACGGTCTGGTCGGAGACGCCCAGCACCTCGGCGAGCCGGCTGAAGGGGGCCCGGCCGTCGAGCTGAAGGGCATGCACCAGCGCCCGGTCCAGGTCGTCGTACGCGTCGGATTCCACCGCACAAAGCTAGCGGACGTCGGATATTGCCACCGGGGCGGTGCCGGCTGGAGGTGCGGACCGGTCAGGACGACCGTAAGAGCCGCGGGACCGCCGGACCGTCATCGGGATCGGCCCTCGCGTCCCCTTGTCGGCACGTCCCGAATCCCGGAGTCAGTCATGCGCAGATCATGGTGGCCGCTCGCCGCCATCACGCTCGGCAATTTCATGCTGTTGATAGACGTCACGATTGTGAACACCGCGCTGCCCCAGGTGGCGCGGGGTCTGGACGCGTCCTTCACCTCCCTCCAGTGGGTGATGGACATCTACGCCCTGGCGCTGGCCGCGCTGCTGATGGTGGCCGGTTCGGCGGCGGACCTCTTCGGACGGCGGCGGCTGTATGTCGTCGGCCTCGCGGTGTTCGCGGTCTCCTCCCTGGTCTGCGGTCTGGCACCGGACGCCGGGGTGCTGATCGCGGCCCGCGCCGTCCAGGGGGTGGGGGCGGCGGCCATGTTCGCCACCAACACCCCGCTGCTGATGGCGACTTACTCCGGCCGCGACCGCGGTATCGCCTTCGGGGTGTGGGGCGGTACGAGCGGGGCGGCCGCGGCGATCGGCCCGGTGCTGGGCGGGGTGCTGACCGAGTACGTCGACTGGCGGGCGATCTTCCTGGTCAATCTGCCGCTGACGGCGATCGCGGTGTGGATCACGCTCCGTTCCATCGACGAGTCGCGCGGCGCGCCGGGCGTACGGATCGACTGGCCGGGCGCCGCCTCGTTCACGGTCAGCGCCGGGGCGCTGACGTATGGGCTGATGCGCGGCGGTGAGGAGGGCTGGGCCGACACCGGGACGGTCGCCACACTGGTGACGGCGGCGATCGCGCTGCTCGCCTTCGCCGTGCTGGAGCGCGGAAAGCGGCAGCCGCTGCTGGACCTGGGGCTGCTGCGGCGCCCGACGTTCGCGGTGCTGATGGCGGCGGCCCTGCTGCTGCAGGCGGGGGCCTTCCCGTACCTCACCTACGCCGGGCTGTGGCTGCAGTCGGTGCTGGGGATGAGCCCGGTGCAGGCGGGGCTCGCGGTGACGCCGATGGCGGGCGTCTCGCTGGTCGTCGGCGCGGCGGGCGGACGGCTGCTGGACCGGGTCGCCCCCGGGCGGGCGCTCGGCGGCGGACTGCTGATGGTGGGCGCGGGCGCGCTGGTCAACGCGGCGATGGTGACCCCGGACGCGGACTGGACGGCCTTCGTCCCGGGCCTGGCGCTGGCCGGTCTGGGGATCGGCCTGGCCATGCCGGTGCTGGTCTCGGCGGCCCTCGGCTCGGCCCCGCCGGAGCGGGCGGGCATGGCCAGCGGCGCGGTGAACACCTTCCGGCAGCTCGGCTACGCGCTGGGGATCGCCGTCCTGGGCACGGTCTTCGCGACGCGGGTGCGGGACATGGTCGACGACAGCGGCACCGTCCCGGCCCGGGCTGCCGGACAGGCCGCCGAGGCCATCAGCGGCGGCCACGCCGACGCCGTGATCGCCTCCGCGCCTCCGGCCCACGCGGACGCGGCGCGCACGCTCGTCCACGAGTCGTTCGCGGCCGGGCTCGACCGCATCTGCCTGATCTCCGGCATCGCGGCCCTGGCGGCGGGCCTGCTGGTCCTCGCCGTCGTCCGCGGCGGCCCCGGCGGAGCACCCCCGAAGCCGACCCCCGAGCAATCCCCGGCGGAGCCGGTCCACGCTTGAGCGGTGGACGACGAGTCACAAGGGGCGGGCGCCCGATGGCGCCCGCCCCTTCGCCGCGTGAGGCCGACGTCCGTCAACGCACGCGGTGCGAGTAACCCTTGCGCGATCGGATCGTTCTTCCATATACGCGTTATGCGCGGAGGCAACGCGAGTTGGAGCCTCGGCCGGGCGACGGATCGACGGGCAGCGATGTCACGGCGGTTGGGTCCGAAAGAGGTAGGCAGCCTCCGCTCCTGGTCCCTGGATACGGGCGGCCTAGCCCCTGGCTGGTGGGGCGTGACCATCACCCGAATTTCAGACCGGAAGGCACACATATGCCACCTGAGATCGCACTACTGGAGTCGCGCGCGCTGCGCGACAGCGTCATAGAGCGGACGGATGTCCTCGACAAGGTCAAGATCCTGACCATGCTGCCGGATGGGCTGCATATCACCACACGCATGGTCGCGGAGTACTTCGAGGTTGGGGAAGAAGCCGTCAAGAGCTTGACCAAACGGCACCGGGAGGAGTTCCACAGCAACGGGATGCATACGCTCCGAGGCACTGACCTGCAAGGCTTCCATAGGTCCACAATGGACCTATGGGATCGGAGTTATCCACAGGCATGCACCCAGCTCACCCTCTACCCCCGCCGGGCGGTACTCAACGTCGCAATGTTGCTGCGGGACAGCGATATCGCCAGGCGGGTACGCGCCTATCTCCTCGATGTCGAGGAGTCGGCCCGGAGCGGACCGGAAGCCGGAACGGATCAGCTCCCGCTCGAACGGATCCTCACCGAGCGGATGCTGGCCGGGCCGATCGGCGGCCGCCTCGACGCCGTCGAGGCGTGTCTGGCTGATGTCGGTTCCACGCTGCGCGAGCTGGCGCCGTGGATGGCCAAAGTCTCCGCTCGGCTGGACGGCATGGACCGGCGGCTCGACGCGCACGGGCGGGTCATCTGCGCCATGAGCGAGCGGCTCTGCGATCTCGGTGAGGACATGACCGAGGTCCGCAGGGACGTCTCCACACTCAAGGCCGAGTCGGTCCAGCGGCGGGCGCGGCGCGCCAAGCGGCTGCGCGGGTAGCGGATCGGAGGAGCTCGGTGGGCGGGGTGGCGCCCTGCCCACCGGGCCTTTCGGTAAAGTTGTAGGATGACTGGGCAACCGGGTGAATCGAGTGAGGGAGCCGAGAGGATGGCGTTGCGGGCGGCTGGGCGGCGGTCGTTGGTCGACACCGTGGTGGAGCAGTTGCGGGCGCAGCTCGCCGAGGGTGAGTGGAAGGTCGGCGACCGCGTACCCACCGAACATGCCCTCGCCGAACAGCTCCAGGTCGGCCGGAACACGGTCCGCGAGGCGGTCCGCGTCCTCGTGCACGCGGGGATGCTGCAGTCCCGGCAGGGCGAGGGCACCTTCGTGGTCTCCACGACCGACCCGGCCGAGGTCATGTGGGGTGTGCGGCGCGCCGGGATCCGGGATGTGCTGGAGCTGCGGATCGCGCTGGAGGCGGAGGGCGCGCGGCTGGCCGCGCTCCGGCACAGCCCCGACGATCTGCGGCGGATGCGGGCGGCGCTGGAGTCGCTCGAGGCCTTCGGGCACGCCGGGGAGCGGCCCGCGGACGGCCACCATGAGCTGCACGCCGCCCATGACCTGGAGTTCCACACCGCCGTGGTGGAGTCCGCGCACAACGCCGCGCTGAGCGCGACCTACGGCTGGTTCAGCAGCTCGGTGCGCGACTCGCTGGTGGCCTCGCTCGGCGACCGCGAGGTGCCGAGCATCGTCCCCGCCGACCACCGCGCCCTCGTCGACGCCATCGCCTCCGGCGACCCGGCGGCCGCCGAGGCGGCGGCGCGGGCGCTGCTGGAGGCGCCGAAACGCGCCGTCGAAGCCCTGCTCGCCACCGGCTGAGCCCCTCTTGGCGGGCTTCCCCGCGACCCGGATCACCCCAACCCCACCACCTCCACCACGACCGGAACGGAGCTCTTCTTGCCACGCCCGCACACCCCCGGCCCCGAGGCCGAACCCCTGCTCTTGGACGCCGAGACGGATTTGCGGCCGACCCCCGAGGTGGCCGCCGCGCGGCGCACCCTGCGGGCCCACCCCACCCTTCTCCTGATCGGCATCGTGCTGGCGTCGCTCAACATGCGGGCCGCGCTCGCCGGGGTCTCCCCGCTGCTCGGTGAGATCAGCGGCCACTTCGGGCTGTCCGCGATCATGAGCAGCCTGGTCACGACCATTCCGCTGATCTTCATGGGCCTGGCCTCGCCCTTCGCGCCCCGGCTCGCCCGGCGCTGGGGCACCGAGGCGGTGCTGCTGAGCGCGCTGGCGCTGCTGATCGGCGGCATCCTGCTGCGCGTGGCACCGCCGGTGATGGCGCTCTTCGCCGGAGGCGCCCTCGTCGGCAGCGGGATCGCGTTCCTCAATGTGCTCATGCCGGGCCTGGTCAAGCGTGACTTCCCGCACCGGGCCGCCGGGATGACCGCGCTCTACACCACCTCGATGATCGGCGGGGCGACGGTCTCCGCCGCCTCCGCCGTACCCCTGGAGAACGCGCTCGGCGGCTGGCGGGGTTCGCTCGCCTCCTGGTCGCTGCTGGCGGCGGTCGCGGCGCTGGTCTGGATACCCCAGACGGTGCTCGCGCGGCGCGGAACGCACCACGGTGAGCCCGCGGCGACGCCCGTAAGGACGACGCCGGACGCGGGGCCGAGGCTGAGCCGCTCCCCGCTGGCCTGGCAGGTCACGCTGTTCATGGGGTTGCAGTCGTCGATCGCGTACGTCTGCATCGCATGGCTGCCGACGATCTTCACCGACCACGGCATGAGCAAGAACACGGCCGGGCTGGTGTTCGCGTTCAGCACCATGCTGCAGATGGTCGGTTCGTTCGTGGTGCCCACCCTCGCCGGCCGGATGCGCTCCCAGCGGACGCTGGCCGTCGCGGTCGCGGCGCTGATGGGCGCCGGTATCGCGGGCCTGCTGGTGGCTCCCGTCTCGGGGGCGTGGGTCTGGGCGACGCTGATCGGGGTCGGGCAGGGCGGGGCCGTCGGGCTCGCGCTGACCATGATGGTGCTGCGGACCGGGGACGCCCACACCTCGGCGCGGCTGTCCGGAATGGCGCAGACCTGGGGCTATCTGCTGGCCGCGGTGGGCCCTCTGGCGCTCGGCGTGGTGCACCAGACCATCGGCGGCTGGGAGCTGCCGCTCACGCTGATGCTGGCGGTGTGCGGGGTGCTGGCGGTGCTGGGCCTGGGCGCGGGACGCGACCGCAAGATCCGGTCCTGAGCGGCGGCCCGGAGGGCCGAACGGCTTGAGCCCGAGCGGCCTTACGCCTTCACAGCCGGCCCTCAGGCCGCGGAGGGCCGGCCGACAACTCCCGCCGCCACTCTCGGTGTCATCGGCATCGACGAGGACCGGAGGACGGCGTGAGTGGCACGAGCTGCATGAGCGGTACGAGCGGTACGAGCGGTATGGCCGAGGCGAAGGCCACCCACGGCACGGGCCATGGCGGGAGGCGGCACCCGGCGGCCCTGGCGGAGGGTGCTGCGGGCCCCCTGGACGGTGGCCTGTGTGGCGGCGACCGTCCTGCTCGGTTCGTCCGCGGCCGTGGCCTCCGCCCTGGGCCAGGCCAACGCGGCCCCCGGACACGCCGCGGCGGCGGCCGTCACGACGACCGCCGCCACCGCGGAGACAACCGGCGGCCGCTCCGCCGTCCCTGCGCGGTGGCGGCCGTAAGGCGTGCACGAACTCCTGGGCGCCATAAGGCGCGCACGAGCCCCTGGCGCCCGTAAGGCGTGCACGGACCCCCGGGCGCCGGGCGTCACCTCGCGCGGGTCGCGCAGATCGCGCCGGTGGTCACTCCTCCCCCGCGAGGGTCAGCGTGCGCAGCTTGCGGCCCGCGTACCAGGTCGCGCCCACGGTCACGGCCAGCAGCAGGATGACGCCGGTCGCCAGGCCGACATCCGACGAGATCACATCGCCGTCCGCGACTTTCTGTCCGATCGCCAGCGCCCACTGCTGAACGCTGAGCTTGCGGGCCCCGGCCACCAGGCTGCCGAAGAAGGTCTCCCACACCAGGGCGTAGACCAGCCCCGCGATCACCGCATGCCGGGTCACGGTGCCCAGCAGCAGGAAGACGGCGCTGTAGGCGATCGAGGCCACGGCGGCGGCGACGGCGTAGCCGACGGCGAGTTGATTCGCGTTGCCGTTCAGCAGGAAACCCGCGAGGAGGGTGGGGATGGCGGAGAAGGCGACCGTGACGCCGATGGCCACGATCAACTTGGTGAAGATGATCGTCGGCCGCTTCACCGGCTTGGCCAGCAGATAGATGACCGAGCCGTCGTCGATCTCCGGGCCGATCGCGCCCGTACCGGCGATCACGCCGATCAGCGGGACCATGGTGGCCATCGCGAAGCCGCCGAGGATCGCGTCGGCCGTCTCGTCGTCGGCTCCGGTGAGCAGCCGTACGGCGAGCGAGATCAACAGCAGCAGACCGGGGAGTGAGAAGAGGATCAGTGCCCGGCGGCGGCCGAGCAGGGCCCGGTAGGTGAGCCGTGCGACGGTGGGGTGGTAGAGCGAGGACATCGCTATGGGCTCCTTTCAGGCCGCGACGAGGTAGGAGAAGACGCTTTCCAGGGACTCGTCGGAGGGCGAGACCGTGAGGAGCCGGATGTGCTGGTCACGGGCGACCCGGGGCAGCAGTTCGGTGAAGCGGGCGAAGTCGACCGCCTGGATGTGCAGTCCGCCGTCGGCGCCGGTGCTCGCGTCGACCTGGATACCGGTGGTCGACGGGTCGGCGATCAGGGCGGCCGCGAGCGCGCGGTCGTCGCTGGACCGTACGAGATAGCGGTGCGGACGGTCCGTCATCAGCCGGCGGATCTTGCGGAAGTCGCCGGAGGCGGCGTGCCGGCCCGCGACGATCACCTCGATATGCGCCGCAAGCTGCTCGACCTCCTCGAGGATGTGCGAGGAGAACAGCACGGTGCGGCCCTCCGCTCCCATCCGCCGCAGCAAATCCATGAGCTGCATCCGCTGCCGGGGGTCCATGCCGTTGAACGGCTCGTCCAGGAGGAGCACAGAGGGCTCGTGCACCAGCGCGGAGGCCATCTTCACGCGCTGGCGCATGCCCTTGCTGTACGTGGCGATCTTCCGGGAGCCCGCGTAGTCCATCTCGACGGTGTCGAGCGCCTTACGGGCGGCACCGCGCGGATCGGGCAGCCCGTGCAGCTCGGCGTTGGCGATCACGAACTCGCGGCCGGTGAGGAAGTCGTACATCGCCTCGCGCTCGGGGACGATGCCGATGTGGCGGTAAGCCTGCTCATTGCGCCAGATCTGGTCGCCGTCCAGGGTCACGGACCCGGTGGAGGGAGCCAGGAAGCCGCCCATCATGTTGATGAGGGTGGACTTGCCGGCGCCGTTGGGACCGAGGAGCCCGGTGACCCCGGGGCCGATGTTCATGGTCACGTCGTTGACGGCCACGACGTTCCCGAACCAGCGGGAGACGTTGTCGATGGCGATCGTGGTCACAGGCCGACCTTCCGGTAGCGGCGCATCAGCAGCCCGTACGAGCCGGCGATCAGGCCGAGGAGAACGAGGACGTAGACGAGCCCGGTTCCGGTGCTGGGGCCGATCCCGCCGGGGAAGGAGGAGGCGGCACCGAGGAAGGCCGTCTGCACCCCGTCGATGATGGTGATCGGCGAGAACAGTCCGATCCAGCTCACCGGCCCGGAGTCGCCCTCGTTCCACGCAATGGCCTGGACGGCGGACACCGCGCCGTAGGAGATGGTCAGCAGGGCGATGACGGCGGCGACGCCGAAGCCGCGGCGCGGGGTGAGCGCGGCGACGACCAGGCTGATGCCGGCGAAGAGAAGCGAGAGCAGAGCCACGGAGATCAGTCCTTGTGCGAAGCCCTTCGTCTGATCGGCGAAGTCGAGCTTGGCGAGCAGTGCCCCGACATAGAGGATCAGCAGGGGCGCGCCGGTGAGGATGAACAGCGCGGAGGCCATGGCGGCGAACTTGGCCACCACATAGTCCACCGTTTCGATGGGCCGCGAGAAGTAGAGCGGGACCGTCTTGAAGCGGAGGTCCCGGGAGACGGACTGCGGCGCCTGGGAGGCGGTGTACAGGCCGATCACGGCCTGCAGCATGATCGCGTAGCGCGTGTACTCGACGGGGAGCTTGTTCGCGCTGATGGCGATGGCCACCGCGACGATGATCGCGGCGGGCATGCACATCACGGCGAACAGCAGCATCGGCGCGACCTTGGACTTCGCCGAGCGGCCGAGGCCGTAGGCGCCGCGCAGGCTCTGGGAGAAGAGCGAGCGGCGGGCGTAGGCGCGGCCGAGGCGCGGGCCGTCGTAGTGGCGGTAGCCGATGTTGTGAATGACGTCGGCACGCTGCTGCTGGGTCACGGTCTCAGGCGGCATCGACGGCACCTCCGTTCCCGTGTGCGCTTGCGCCGGCCGGTCCTGCGGGCTTCGTCTTGCCGTCCGGGGCATCCGGGGCATCCGCATCGTCGTCGGACCGGAAGATCTCCGCGATGCGGTGGCGGCGCTG
Organism: Streptomyces violaceusniger Tu 4113; assembly: GCF_000147815.2. NCBI lineage: Bacteria > Bacillati > Actinomycetota > Actinomycetes > Kitasatosporales > Streptomycetaceae > Streptomyces > Streptomyces violaceusniger. Next base: position 10,579,683 of record NC_015957.1, read on the forward strand.
CTCCATGCGGACCAGGCCGAGGCCGAGGTCCGCGATGGTGTCGCGGACCGTGTCGTACGTCTCCTCGCTCGCGAGGTCGACCAGCAGCACATGGTCCGAGCCGGGCGCCCCGTCGGCGCCGCGGCCGGCGGGCTGGACGGTGAGCCCGGCCAGGTCGAGGGCGGTGCGCAGCGCCTTGGTGCCGTCCGGGTGGTCGGTGGTGTCGGTCACCTCGACCGCGAGCGAGGCCGTCGCCTGGGTGAAGTCACTGGTGGAGCTGGAGCGGAGCAGCTTGCCGCCGTCGATGACCACGACGTGGTCGCAGGTGCGCTCCAGCTCGCCGAGCAGATGCGAGGTGACCAGGACCGAGATGCCGAAGTCGGTGTGGACGCGGCGGATCAGGCCGAGCATCTCATCGCGGCCGACCGGGTCCAGGCCGTTGGTCGGCTCGTCCAGCAGGACCAGGCGGGGGTCGTGCACCAGCGCCTGGGCCAGCTTGACCCGCTGCTTCATGCCCGTGGAGTAGCCGCCCATGGGGCGATATCGCTCCTCGTACAGGCCGACGTGGCGCAGCGTGTCGGCCGTGCGCTCACGGGCGGCGGAGGGCGGCAGCCCGGACATGCGCGCCATGTGGACGACGAACTCGGTCGCCGAGACATCGGGCGGCAGACAGTCGTGCTCGGGCATATAGCCGACGCTTTCGCGGATGGCGCTGCCGTCCTTGGCCACATCGAGACCGAGCACGGAAGCGCGGCCCTCGCTGGCGGGGGACAACCCGAGCAGGATCTTGATCAGCGTGGACTTACCGGCGCCGTTCGCACCCACCAGGCCAGTTACTCCTGGTGCGATGTCGACGGACAGCCGGTCGAGCGCGGTGACGCGGGGGAACCGCTTGCTCAGACTTTCGGTGGCGATCACAGTCACGTGTTCGACCGTAGTGGTGTGAGCCAGAGGCGGCGTCACTCCAGACGGTGGGATTCCCCTCGTCCTCGGGTCTGACGCGCCCGTAGGGGACAGGCCCCGATGGGCGGGGGTTACCCCGGGTATCCACAGATATTCCGGAGGCTTATGCCCGGTGTGCGGCCGGTGTGAGCCGCGACCGTGCCCATCCTGGGTACCACGCGGTGAACAGGGCCGGAAGGACGAACCCCGCGAACTGGACCGCCAGCGCCGCGACCATGCCCAGACCGCCGGAGATCACCACGACCATGGCCGCTGCGGAAAGCGTGAAGGCGGTGGACCAGGCCCGGGTGATCACCACATTGATCCGCTTGAACACGTAGGTGTCCCACACCTCGGGCGGTGCCTGGCGGCGGGCGACACCGGTGGTGAAGGGCCGCCCCACGGCGAGCGTCGTCCAGGCGGTGACGGCGAGCCAGCTGAGCGCCAGCGCCCCGATGTAGTCCTTGAGTCCGCTGTCCGGCCGGGCGAAGGCCCAGATCGTCAGCGCGGTGAAGAAGGCCACCGTGCTGCCCTCCAGGATGAGGGCGTCGGCCGCCATGCCCGCCTTACGGGCCCGCACCAGCATCGCCCCACCCAGCACCAGCCCGGCCAGGGCGCCCCACTGCCAGCCAAATGTCGACACGACCGCGAGAGCGATCCATGGGATGAAGCCGCGCAAGTAGTTCATTCGGCCCTCCCCCGGGCGTCAGGTCACCTTCCGGCATGCGATGTCGAAGGTAGAAGGTGCCCCGCGAGCCCATTCCTATGCCTGAGGGCCTGTCCGGTCCGTGAATTCCCCTTAGCCCGGGGGGAGTTGGGCCGGATCACTGATCACTTCGGGGAGTCGGACGGCTTCATCCGGGCGGAGTCGGCCCGTCCGGCTGGGGACCATCCAGCCGGGGAACCGGACCGCTAGAGACCCGGTGCGCCCCAGACCGGGAACCAGCGGCTCAGGTCCTCCTCGATCCGCAGATCGTCCCCAAGCAGCGCCCGCACCTGCAGCTCCAGCCCGTTGTCCCGCTTCTCCGCGGCGCCCGGCAGCGGCGCGAAGGGGTAGAAGGTGCCGCGCTTGTAGAGATACACCAACGCGAGCGAACGCCCCGCCGGGTCCTGGAAGCCGATCAGCGAGCACAGCAGCTGAGGCCCGAACCCGCCGTCCTGGAGCAGCGAATTGACCGCGTGCAGATCGTTCACCAGGGCGGGCACATCGTCCGACGGCTGCCGGGCCAGCAGCCAGGTGTAGCCGTACGCGTCCTGGCTGAACTCCACGGGCACCCCGCCCCGGTCCGTATCCGCGTCCAGCAGCTCCCGCACATCCCGCTGGAGCTGGGAGAACGCGCCGCCCTCCACGCTCGCGAAACAGACCGAGCCCCGCCCGGTCGAGGTGAACCCCGCCCCCGCCTCCAGGCTGACCGCAGCCCCCGGGAGCCCGAAGAGCCGGTCGAGGTCGGGGCGCACCGGCTTGCTGCGGCCCAGGATGGCGTCCAAGATCCTCACGCTCAGCCCCTTCCCGCCTGGCCGAGCTGGGTGGAGATGCGGGCGAGCTGGTCGAGCCGCCGCTCCAGCGGCGGATGCGAGGAGAACAGCCGGCTGACGCTCTCCCCGGAGAGCGCGGGCGCGAAGAAGAAGGCGTTGAACGGCTCGACCTTGCGCAGATCCCGGGTCGGGATCCGGGCCATCTGCCCCGTCACCTTGGTCAGCGCGGCGGCGAGCGCCGAGGGCCGCCCGGTCAGCAGTGCGCCGGCGCGGTCGGCGGACAGCTCGCGATAGCGGGACAGCAGCCGGGTCAGCAGAAAGCTGATCGCGTAGACCACGGCGCTGATCAGGGGGATGAGCAGCACCGCGATGCCCACGTTGTTGTTACGGCTGCCCCGGCTGAGACCGCCCCACAGCGCCGCGCGGGTCATGATGCCCGCCAGCACGCCGAGGAAGGAGGCGATGGTCATGACCGCCACATCGCGGTGCGCCACATGCGAGAGCTCATGGGCGAGCACGCCCTCCAGCTCCTCCGGCTCCAGCCGCCGCAGCAGCCCGGTGGTGGCGCACACCAGCGCGTTGCGCTGATTGCGGCCGGTGGCGAAGGCGTTCGGCACATCGGTGTCGGCGATGGCCACCCGCGGCTTGGGCATATCCGCGAGGGCACACAGCCGGTCCACCGCGCCGTGCAGCTCGGGGGCCTGCTGCGGGGTGACCTCCCGGGCGCCCATGCTGAACGCCGCGATCCGGTCGCTGAACCAGAACTGCGCCACGAACAGCCCTCCCGCGATGATCACGATCAGCGGCCAGGCGCCCTTGAACACGGCGAGCAGCACACCGATGAAGACCACATAGAGCAGCCCGATGAAGAACATCGTCATGACCATGCGGGTGGTCAGCCCCCGGTCCGGGGGATAGCGGGTATGCGGCATGGGATGCCTCCCGAGTGACGCGACGCCAAAGGCTCTATACCCGATTCTGCCGCTTATAGGGCGATCTGCGCCGCGGCCTTTATTCGGTTATCCGGCGATCCGTATCGCCCGCTATCCGGCGATTCATGCCGCCCGCTATCCGGCTATCTGTGCCGCGCCCTCCGTGGCGATCTTCTCGAAGGTCCCCAGGTCGGCCGCGAAGATCGAATCGGGGATCGGCCAGTGCAGCACGATCTCGTCGATGCCCAGCTCGGCATGGCGTCCGGCGAAGTCCACGAAGGCGTCCACCGAGCTCAGCGGCCCTGCGGCCGCCGGGGTGAAACCGGTGAGCAGGATCTTGCCGAGGTCGCCGGTGTCCCGTCCGGCCTCCGCGCACGCCTGGCCCAGCCGGTCGATCTGACCGGCGATGGCAGCCACCGAATCGGCCGGGGTGCCGGTCTCGGCGATCTTCGGGTCGCCCGTGGTCACCCACGCCTGCCCGTATCGCGCCGTGAGCCGCAGTCCGCGCGGACCGGTGGCGGCCACCCCGAACGGCAGCCGCGGCCGCTGCACGCAGCCGGGGATGTTGCGCACCTCGTGGGCGCTGTAGTGGGTGCCCTCGTGCGTCACCACATCGTGCGTCAGCAGCCGGTCGAGCAGCTCGACGAACTCGCCGAAGCGGTCCGCCCGCTCCCGGGGCGACCACGGCTCCTCGGCGCCCCGCAGCAGCGCCGTCGCGTCGAAGCCGGAGCCGCCCGCGCCGATGCCGAGGGCGATCCGCCCGCCGGACACGTCGTCCAGCGTGATCAGCTCCTTGGCCAGCGTCACCGGATGCCGGAAGTTCGGGGAGGTGACCAGGGTGCCCAGCCGCAGCCGGGAGGTCGCCGCCGCGGCCGCCGTCAGCGTCGGAACCGCCCCGAACCAGGGCCCGTCGCGAAAGCTGCGCCAGGACAGGTGGTCATAGGTGTACGCCGCGTGGAAACCCAGCTCCTCGGCGCGCTGCCATATCTCCCGGCCGCGCTCGGACCAGCGGTAGGCGGGCAGGATCACGGTGCTCACTCGCATAGGGCGAGCCTAAGCGGTGGGTGTGACAACGCCGCACCGATATCAGCGCCCATCAGCGCCGTAGGCTCCCGACGATCCACCCGAGCACAGCCCCGGCACTGATGAGCGGCATATGCGGGAGGATGGTTGCCGTGACTCCTGCGACCGAGCGGCCGAACACCCCGGCCCCAGAGCCTTCCCGCCCGGCCCCGGCCCGGCCCCGACTGATCGCCACCGACCTCGACGGCACCCTGCTGCAGGACGACAAGACGGTCTCCGACCGCACCGTGGCGGCGCTCGCGGCGGCCGAGCGGGCGGGCATCGAGGTGTTCTTCGTCACCGGCCGCCCGGCCCGCTGGATGGACGTCGTCAGCGCCCATGTGCATGGTCACGGCCTGGCGATCTGCGCCAATGGCGCCGCCGTGGTCGATCTGCACCAGGGCGGACTGCCGATCGAGGTCCGCCCGCTCGCCGCCGACCAGGCCCTCGCCGTCGTGGAGGCGCTGCGCGAGGCCGCGCCCGGCACGTCCTTCGCGGTCGAGCGCAGCGGCGGGATCTTCTACGAACCGGAGTACCCGCCGTTCCACCTCGCCCCGGGCGCGATCGTCGCCCCCGCCGAGAAGCTGCTCCACGACGGATTCGCGCACGCCGACATGCCGGTCCTCAAGCTGCTCGCCCACCACCCCGAGCTGGCACCCGACGCCTTCCTCCAGCTCGCCCGCTCGGTGGCCGGGGACTACGGCGACTTCACCCGCTCCAGCCCGTCCGCCCTGCTGGAGGTCAGCGGGCTCGGGGTCAGCAAGGCCAGCACGCTGGCCCGGTGCTGTGCCGAGCGCGGGATCTCCGCCGCGGAGGTCGTGGCGTTCGGCGACATGCCCAATGACCTGGAGATGCTGATGTGGGCGGGCACCTCCTACGCGATGGCCAACGCCCATCCGGATGTGCTCGCCGCGACCACCCACCGCACGGGCGCCAACACCGAGGACGGCGTCGCCGCCGTCATCGAGCGGATCGTCGAGCGGATCCTGGCGGGCTGAAGCGCACGCGACCGCCCCCCGGCCGTGGGGCCGGGGGGCGGCGGTCCGCACGACCGCGTTTACCAGAAGAAGACCAGGTAGCCGTTGCCGCCGGCGGTACCGGGGGCGCCCGCGCTGCCCGGGGTGTTGCCACCGGGGCCGCCGACGCCGCCGTCGCCGCCCGCGCTGGTGTTCGTCGGAGGCAGCTCGACAATGCCGTCGACCGCGTCGCCGCCCGCGCCGCCGTCGGCACCGGACGCCCCGTTCTCACCGGTGCGGTTCACCGCGGAGAAGCTGTTGCAGGCGCCGGTGCCGCCGGTGCCGCCGTTGCCCGGAATGCCCGGAGCGGCCGTACCACCGCCACCGCCCGTGCCGCCCGTGCCGCCACCGGCGATGAGCTGGGTACCGATGGTGGAGACCAGGGACGTCGCGCCACCGTTGCCACCGGTGCCACCGGCGCCTCCGGCACCAGCCGTACCGGTGCCGCCGGGACCGGCGGTACCGGCGCCGCCACCGGTGCCCAGGTCCACCGTGTAGGTGGCGAAGGGCGTGACCGGAATGACGCACCAGGTGAAGCCGCCGGATCCGCCGCCACCGCCGGTGCCGCCACTGCCGGTCGCCGTGGCGCTGGCGCCGCCACCACCGCCGCCGCCACCGCCGCCCGCTCCCCACGCCTGGATGTGCACCGAGGTGACGCCTGCGGGAGGCGTGAAGGTGCCGTCCGTGGTGAACTCCTGGACCCCGTGGATGATGGACGGCGGCCGCGGCGGCTTGGGACGGCCGCCGCCCAGGGTGTCGTCCGCCTGAGCGGCGGGAGACATGGTCAGCACCTGGCCGGCGAGGCTCGCCGCAGCAAGGGCGGCGAAGAGGACCCGGCGGCGCGTCCGGGATCGCTTGGGAGTGGGACTCTGGCTGTTCACGTCATGAATTCCTTCCCCGCGGTCGGGCCAACATCTGTCGCGGAGTGCGATGGGATACGAAAGTCCGAACGGCCCGCGAGACTCATCCCACCGTCGGCCACCACGACCCGCACTCCGACGGCGCGCTAGTTGGCCCGCGTAGGTGAGGCGTTGGGCCGGGCGGGCGACAACCAGCGCCCCACAACGGCGTGTCGGGCACACAGCGGCCCGCCGGGCATCGCCCTCACCGGGCGACGACGGGTCAGGCGTACGGCAGAGGCGGGCGTACGGCAGAGGCGGGCGTACGGCGGCGGCGTCAGGCATACGGCGGCGTCAGACGCACAGCCGCCGTCAGGCATATGGCCGATGTCAGGCGCACAGCGGCGAGGCGCACGGTAGACGCAGACGCAGACGCACAGCCGCGTTAGGCATACGGCGACGTCAGGCATACAGCGGCATCAGACGTGCGGCGCCGTCAGACGCACAGCGGCGTCAGGCATACGGCGGCTTCAGGCGTGCGGCGGACACAGGAGTGCGGCAGACGCAGGGATACGGCCGCCGTCAGGCGCAGAGCGGCGTCAGGCGCACGGCGCCGTCAGGCGCACGGCGCCGTCAGACGCCCTCGCTCGGCAGCGGCGCCTCCCACACCACCGTCGTACCGCGCCCGCCGTCCCCGAGCCCGGGGCCGACGCCGCTCGACCCGCCCAGCGCCTCGGCCCGCCGCACCAGGTTCGTCAGACCGCTGCGCCGCCCGCCCGCGGGCACGCCTATCCCGTCGTCCGCGACCGTCAACCGCACCGACGGTCGCCCGTCCGCGAGCCGCCCGGTGGCGTCCACGACCACCTCGATCTGCTCCGCCCGCGCGTGCCGGAACGCGTTGGACAGCGCCTCGCGCAGCGCCGCGACGAGATGGGCGCCGGTCGCCGTACCGACCCGGGAGTCCACCGGTCCCATGAAGGTCAGGGACGGCTGGAAGCCCAGCGGCACGGCCGCCGCCCTGACCTCCCGCAGCACTCGGCCACGCAGCCCGGGCGGCGTCTCGGGCGGGGTCTGCTGCAGCGCGTAGATCGCCGTCCGCACCTCCTGGATGCTGGCGCCCAGTTCCTCGACGGCCCGCTCGATCCGCTCCCGCACCTCCGGCGCGTCCGACTGGCGCTCCGCGCTCTCCAGCAGCATCCCGGTCGCGAAGAGCCGCTGGACGACGAGGTCGTGGAGATCGCGGGCGATCCGGTCGCGCTCCTCGACGACCGCGAGCCGCTCCCGGTCGCGCTGCGCCTCGGCGAGCACCAGCGCGACCGCCGCCTGCGCCGCGAACTGGGCGGCCAGCGTGCGCTCGGTCGCGGTGAACGGGCGGGCGCCGGGCTCGCGCGCGGTGGCCAGCACGCCGACCACCCGGTCCCCGCTGCTCAGCGGGACCATCAGGCTCGGCCCGTAGCGCCCGGGGACGCCGGTGCCGAGCAACGGGTCGGCTGCCGGGTCCTCGATGACGACCGGCTGCCCGGCCAGCAGCCTCGGCACGGCCGGGGAGCGAGCCGGAAGTACGGCGCCGAGCAGCCCGGACCGCTCATCGGCGGCCACCGCCGCGACCTTCAGCCCGCCCTCGCCCTCCTCCGGCAGCAGCACGATCCCCACCACCGCGTCCGCGAGTTCCCGGACCTTCTCGGCGACCAGGGCCGACCCGTCCCCGGCGCCGCCGGACAGCAACGCCTGGGTGACGGCCACCGATCCCTCGATCCAGCGCTCGCGCTGCCGGGTGGCCCCCTGGACGCGGGTGTGGCCGATGGCGATCCCCGCCTCCGTCGCCAGCACCTCGACCAACTGCCGGTCGGACTCGGTGAACGGACCGCCATCCCGCTTCCCGACGAGGCAGAGGGTGCCGAAGACCTCCTCCCCGACCCGCAGCGGAACGCTGAGATACGAGCCCGTCGGCTGGGCGGCCGACGGCGCTCCGGTACGCCGTGCGTCGGCGAGCAGCGCTGCGCACCGCTCCCGCTCGGCCTCGGTGTCGGTGTCGGCCTCGGTGTCGGTGTCGGTGTCGGTGTCGGTGTCGGTGTCGGTGTCGCCGTAGGTGACCACATCGGCCAGGCCGCCATGCCCTCCGGCGGCGTCGCCGTCGGCATGGTGCACCCCGATCGCGGCGCGGCGGGCGCCGACCAGCTCGGCCGCAGTGCGCACGATCCGGTCGAGAACGGTGTGCGCGTCCGGCCCGTCGCCGAGCGAGCGCATCGCCTCCAGCAGCCGCGGCAGCCGCGCCGTGAGCTCGGTGGACAGCCCACGCAGACCCCGGGTCGCCTCCGCGGCCAGGTCCAGGGGGTCGGGGGAGGGCGCAGCGGCCGCCATGCCGTCGAGCCTAATGAATGGCGCAGATGAACGCCGCTGCTCGCGCTGGGCCCGGTCCGGTGGATCTTCGTCGCCTACGCATCGGTCGACTGGCGCCTGCGACATCAGTCGGCTGACACCGCGAGGCCCGCTGAGGCCGGCGCCCTGGCCCACGGCAGATGGCGACGTAGCCCGCTGCGGCCCGCGCCCGTCTGGTGACGCGCCCCGCCCGTCTGATGCCGTAGCTCGCGACAGCCAGCGCCGTAGCCCCAGGGCAGCTCGTACCAAAGCCCGCTGCGGCCGTTGCCCCGGACCGCGCCGTCCGCTGCCGCGCCCCGCGCCTGCCTGATGCCGCGGCCCACGACAGCCAGCGCCGTAGCCCCAGGGCAGCTCGTACCAAAGCCCGCTGCGGCCGTTACCCGGGACCGCGCCGTCCGGTGCCGCGCCCCGCCCGTCTGGTGCGGTAGCCCACGGCAACTCGTGCCGTAACCCACGGCAGCTGGTGCCGGGCCCCGCGCCCGTCTGGTGCCGTAACCCGCGACAGCTAACTCCGTAGCCCACGGCAACTCCTGCCGTAGCCCGCTGCGGGCTGGCGCCGTGACCCGCGCCGTCCGCTGCCAGGCCCGGCGCCCGTCCGCTGCCGGGCCCCGCGCCCGTCCGCTGCCGGGCCCCGCGCCCGTCCGCTGCCGGGCCCCGCGCCCGTCTGGTGCCGCGGCCCGCGGCAGCTCGTGGCGCAGCCGCTGCGGCCGTTGCCGGGGCCCGCGCCGTCTGCTGCCGGAGCGCCTCGCGGCGATGCCGGAGGACGCCTCCCTGCGGTGCCGGGGGAGGCGCCTCCCAGCCGTAGCCGGGGCCGCCGTGCCAGGCGTCGCGGGCCCGCGACGATCCGCCGGACAGAGCCGCCTAGCCGGCGCCCATGTGCCCCACGCCCATATGCCCAGCGCCCGGGTGCCCGGCGCCCACCAGGACTCCGTCCTCCACTGCCTCGCGCTCCAGCATCCGGCGGAACGGCCCGTCGGCTGCGGCCAGTTCCCCGTACGTCCCGCGCTGGACGGCCCGGCCCCCGTCGAGCACGATCACCTCGTCCACCGTGTCCAGGCCCGCCAGCCGGTGCGTGATCAGGACAGTGGTGCGCCCCTGGGTCGCCGACAGCAGGTCGGCCGTCAGCGCGTCGGCCGTGGGCAGGTCCAGATGTTCGGCCGGTTCGTCCAGCACCAGCACCGGGAAGTCCGCCAGCAGCGCGCGGGCCAGCGCCAGCCGCTGCCGCTGACCGCCGGAGAGCCGTGCGCCCTGTTCGCCGACGAGCGTGTCCAGGCCGTCCGGCAGCCCGTCCACCCAGTCCCGCAGCCGGGCCGCGGCCAGCGCCGCGCGCAGCTCGTCATCGCTCGCGCCGGGGCGGGCCAGTCGCAGGTTCTCGCGCAGCGAGCTGTCGAAGACGTGGGCGTCCTGGGCGCAGAGGCCGACGAGCCGCCGCACCGCGTCCCCGTCGAGCGCGGCGGCGTCCCGGCCCGCCAGGGTGTACGTGCCGCCGTCGGTGTCCAGGAAGCGGAGCAGCACCTGGGCGAGCGTGCTCTTGCCCGCCCCCGACGGGCCGACGACCGCGACCCGGCGGCCCGGCCGCAGCTCCAGGCCGAACCCGTCCAGCGCGGGGGCACACTGCCCGGGGTGGCGGGCGGTGATCCCGCGCAGCACCAGCGGATACGGCGCACCGGGCGCCTCCTCGCGCCGCGCCGCGTCGGGCTCGCGCACCGGAAGCGGCTCGTCCAGCACCTCGTACACCCGCTCCGCTGCCCGTCGCACCCGCTGCCGGTGCTGCACCGCGAGCGGCAGCCCCGCGACGGCCTCGAAGGCGGCGAGCGGGGTCAGCACCACGACCGCCAGCCACACCCCGTGGATCCGGCCGTCGGCCACGGCCGGCACCCCCACCCACGCCGCGGCCGCCACGGTCAGCCCGCAGACCAGGGCGGACAGCCCGGCACCGGTGCCTGCGGCAGCCGCCGTCCGCCGGGCGATCCGGGTGAGTACCCCATCGGCCCGGCGCACCGCGTCCAGCCGACGCGGCAGCGCACCCGCGACGGTCAACTCGGCGGCCCCGGCCAGCAGATCGACCACCTGCGCCGACAGGGCACCGCGCGCCGGTGCCAGCCGACGCTCCGCCCGCCGCGCCAGCGCCCCGGACACGACGGGCACCGCGACCCCCGCCACCAGCAGCCCCACCGCCAGCACGGCCCCGGCCTCCGGCAGCACCCAGGTGAGAAAGCCCACCGAGGCCGCGCCCACCGTCAGCGCGGTGCCGACGGGCAGCAGCCAGCGCAGGAAGTAGTCCTGGACGGCGTCCACATCGGCCACCAGCCGGGAGAGCAGATCGCCGCGGCGCGTCCGGCCGAGCCCCGCGGGCGCCAGCCGCTCCAGCCGCCGGTAGACGGCGACCCGCAGTTCGGCCAGCACCCGCAGCACGGCGTCATGCGAGACCAGGCGTTCGGCGTAGCGGAAGACGGCCCGGCCGATCCCGAACGCCCGGGTCGCGGTGACCGCCACCATCAAATAGAGCACGGGCGGCTGCTGCGCGGCCCGGGAGATCAGCCAACCGGAGACGGCCATCAGCCCGACCGCGCTCAGCAGGGCGAGGCTCCCGAGCAGCAGCGCCAGCCCGAACCGCCCCCGCCCGCCACGCGCGGCGCCCCGCACCCGCGCCAACGCGCCCCGGCGCGGACGTGCGGCCGAGCTACGCGACGCAGCCGAGCCACGCGACGCGACCGGGCCGACCAGCGTGGTCGAACCGTCGCGCGTGCTCAAGCCATCCCGTGCGGTCAAGCCGTCCCGTGCGGTCAAGCCGTCCCCCGCGGCCGGACCATACGACGCGGCCAACCCATCCCGCGCGACCGAGCCCGCGCCGTCCGCCTCCGTGCGCGCCTCGCCCAGCCGCCCACCGGATGCGGCGTCCGCCGCCGGTTCCTGCGCGCCACCGGACACGACGGCCGGTGATCGCTCCGAGCCCGCGTCAGCGTCAGCGTCCGGCCCGGAGCGCATGGGCGGAGGAGGGCCCGCGCCGGGCCCCGAGCGGAGGAGCCCGACGTCGTGACCGATGGCGGGCTCACCCGCTGCCGAACCCCCACGGCCCGGCGCCCGCGCCACGTCGACACGCTCATCCGTGCCCGGTGAGGCCGACGGAGACGGCGCCGACCCCGCCTCCGTGACCGCCCCCACCGCGAATCCGCCCACCGCGAATCCGCCCGCCACGGATCCGCCCGCCACGGATCCGCCCGCCACGGATCCGCGCGCCTCAGCAAGCGGGCGCCCGTCGGCACACGCGACGGACAGGTGGGCGCCGTCCCCGCCAGAGGCGGGCCGGAGCGAGACGGTCGGCCCCGGGCGCACGCCGCCCACCGCCGACTCACGCCGAGCGTCCGGCAGGAGGACCGGTTCACCAGAAGCGTCGGGCAAGAGGGCCGGTCCACCAGAAGCGTCCGGCAGGAGGACCGGTCCACCAGAAGCCTCCGACAAGAAGGCAGGCCCACCAGAAGCGTCCGGCCCCGGCAGCCGCAGCACGCGGTCGGCCAGGGGAAGCAGTGCCGGGCGGTGGACCACCAGCAGCACCGTGCGGCCCTCGGCCAGCCGCCGCACCGCCTCGACGACCGACGCCTCCGTCTCACCGTCCAGATTGGCCGTCGGCTCGTCCAGCAGCAGCACCGGCCGGTCGGCCAGGAAGGCGCGGGCCAGGGCGATCCGCTGCCGCTGGCCCGCGGAGAGCCCCGCGCCCATCTCGCCGAGCCGGGACTCGATCCCGTCCGTCAGGGCGGAGACGAAGCGCAGCGCGTCCGCGTCCCGCAGGGCGGCCCGTACCGCCGCGTCCTCGGCGTCCGGCCGGGCCAGCCGGACGTTCTCCGCGATCGTCCCGGCGAAGAGATACGGGCGCTGGGGCACCCAGGCGATCTGGCGCCGCCAGCTCTCCGGGTCCAGCGCGGCCAGATCGCGGCCCCCGATCCGCACCCGGCCCTCGTCCGGTTCCGCGAAGCCCAGCACGGCGTTCAGCAGCGTGGACTTCCCGGCGCCGCTGGGGCCCACGACGGCGACCGTCTCGCCCGGGCGGATCTCGAACGAGGTCCGGGCAAGGGACGGTTCGCGGCGCCCGGGGTGGCGGACCACCAGCCCGTCCAGCGTGAGCGCGGCGCTCCGGGCGTCGGGGGCCGGCGCACCGCCCGTGTTCGAGGGCTCGCGCTCCAGCACCGCGAACACCTCGTCCGCCGCCGCCAGCCCCTCCGCCGCCGCGTGGTACTGCGCGCCCACCTGCCGCAGTGGCAGATACGCCTCGGGGGCGAGCACCAGCACCACCAGGCCGGTGAAGAGGTCCATCTCGCCGTGCACCAGCCGCATTCCGATGTCGACCGCGACCAGGGCGACCGACACGGCGGAGAGCAGTTCCAGGGCCAGGGAGGACAGAAAGGCCAGCCGCAGCGTCTTGAGCGTGGCCCGCCGGTAGTCGGCTGTGATCGCGCGGATCGAGGCGGCCTGGGCCTTCGCCCGGCCGAAGACCTTGAGGGTCGGCAGTCCGGCGACGACATCGAGGAAGTGTCCGGACAGCCGGGACAGCAGCCGCCACTGGCGGTCCATCCGGGACTGGGTGGCCCAGCCGATGAGCATCATGAACAGCGGGATCAGCGGCAGGGTGGCAACGATGATCAGCGCGGAGATCCAGTCCGCGGTGACGATCCGGGCCAGCACCGCCACCGGCACCACCACGGCCAGCCCCAACTGGGGCAGATAGCGCGCGAAGTAGTCGTCCAGCGCGTCGATGCCCCGGGTGGCGAGGGTGGTGAGCGCACCGGTCCGCTGGGAGTCCAGCCAGCTCGGCCCGAGCCGCACGGCCCGTTCCACCAGCCGCAGCCGCAGCTCCGACTTGACCGCCGCACCGGCCCGATGGGCGGCCAGCTCGGTCAGCCAGGAGACGACCGCCCGGCCGACGGCGACCAGCGCCAGCAGCCCCAGCGGGAGCGTCAGCGCCCCCACGTCCTCGCCCCGCTGGAAGGCGCCCACCACGATCTCGGCGATCAGCATCGCCTGCGCGATGACCAGACCCGCTCCGGCCAGGCCCAGCGCCACGGAGGCGGCCAGGAAGAACCGGGTGGCCCGTGCGTACCGCAGCAGCCGGGGGTCGATTGGTTTCACGTGAAACACACCACCCGAAGCATCAGTGGGCGGCGGGGATGTGCCGGGTACCGATGCGCTTACGGAAGACCCAGTACGTCCACGCCTGGTAGGCCATGATCAGCGGCATCGTGATCGCCCCGACCCACGTCATGATCTTGAGCGTATAGGGGCTGGAGGCCGCGTTCGCCGCCGTCAGGCTCCACTTCGGGTCCAGCGAGGAGGGCATGACGTCGGGGAAGAGGGCCAGGAAGAGCATCGCGACGGCCGCCGCGATGGCCACCCCGGACAGCCCGAACGCCCACCCCTCACGCCCCCGCCGGTTCATGACCAGCGCCACGGCGAGCGCCAGGACGGCGATGACGACCGCCACCAGACTGCGGGCGTTCCCCCTGTCGCTCTGCGTCCAGGCCAGGAACGGCACCGTGACCACGACGGTGGCAAGGCCCAGCCCGGTCGCATACCGCCGTGCCCTCGTCCGGATGTCCCCGGACGTCTTGAGCGCGGCGAAGACGGCGCCGTGGAAGGTGAACAGCACCAGCGTGACCGCCCCGCCCAGCAGGGCGTACGGCGTGATCAGGTCCGGCAGACCGCCCGCGTAGTTCCCGTCCCGGCCGATCGGCACCCCGTGCACCAGGTTGGCGAAGATCGCGCCCCAGAGGAACGCGGGCAGCAGCGAGCACCAGAAGATCGCATCCTCCCAGTTGCGCTGCCAGCGGTCCTCGGGGCGCTTGTGCCGGTACTCGAAGGCGACACCGCGCAGGATCAGGCAGACCAGGATGGCCAGCAGCGGCAGATAGAAGCCGCTGAAGAGCGCCGCGTACCAGTCGGGGAAGGCGGCGAAGGTCGCCCCGGCCGCCGTGATCAGCCAGACCTCATTGCCGTCCCACACCGGTCCGATCGTGTTGATCAGGACCCGGCGCTCGGTGCGGTCGCGGGCGAGCAGCTTGGTCAGCACGCCGATGCCGAAGTCGAAGCCCTCCAGGAAGAAGTAGCCCGTCCACAGGAAGGCGATCAGCAGAAACCAGAAGTCGTGAAGGTTCATGATTCTCTCCGGCCGTCAGTACGCGAAGGTCAGCGGCTTGTCGGCGTCCTCGTCCTCGGCGGCGGCCCCGCCGTCCGGACTGCCCGGACCGCCCGGACCGCCCGAGGGCAGCCGCAGCTTCGGGTCCTTGGCCGGCGGCTTCTCGTCGGTGTCCGGTCCGGCCTTGGCGTACTTGGTCAGCAGCCGCACCTCGATCACCGCGAGCACCCCGTACAGCAGCGTGAAGACACCGAGGGAGATCAGCACCTCGGTCTGGCCGACCCCGGGGGAGACCGCGTCGGCGGTCTTCATCAGCCCGTAGACCGCCCAGGGCTGCCGGCCCATCTCGGTGAAGATCCAGCCGAAGGAGTTGGCGATCAGCGGGAAGCCCATGGTGAGGATGCCGATCCGCCAGGACCAGGTGGACAGCAGCGGGCTCATCTCGCGCTTCTTGGTGAGCATGAGCCGGGGCACCTCGTCCTCGCCGGTGCGGAAGGCGGGTGCCAGCCACCGCTTGCGCCGGGTCGTCCACAGCCCGATCAGCCCGGCGACGAACGAGGTCATGCCGAAGCCGATCATCAGCCGGAAGCCCCAGAAGGTCATGAAGATGCTGGGGATGTAGTCATCGGGCTGACCGCCGTAGGCGTCGGCCTCCCGCTGGGCGATGTCATTGATCCCGGGGACGGCATCGCTGAAGTTGCTGTGCGCCAGGAAGGAGAGCGCGGCGGGGACCTCCAGCTCGACGCTGTTGTGGCCCTTGCTGACATCGCCGACGGCGAAGATCGAGAAGGGCGCGGGCGCCTGGGTGTCCCACAGCGCCTCGGCCGCCGCCATCTTCATCGGCTGCTGTTCGAACATCACCTTGCCGAGCTGGTCACCGCTGAGCGCCGTGCCGATCCCCGCGATGACCGCGACGACCAGGCCCACCCGCAGCGAGGCCCGCATCGCCCCGATCTGCTTCTTCCGCTGCTCGCCCAGCTCCTCGCCACGCTCCCGGCGGCGCTTGGCCCGCAGCAGATGGAAGGAGGAGATGCCGATGATGAAGGCGGCGCCGGTGAGGAAGGCCGCGGTCAGGGTGTGGAAGACCACGACGAGGGTGGTGTTCTGGGTCAGCACCGCCCAGATGTCGGTGAGCTGGGCCTTTCCGGTGGCCTTGTCGATGGTGTAGCCGGTCGGATGCTGCATCCAGGAGTTGGCGGCCAGGATGAAGTACGACGAGAGGATCGTGCCGATCGAGACGATCCAGATGCAGGCGCAGTGGATCTTCTTGGGCAGCTTGTCCCAGCCGAAGATCCACAGACCTATGAAGGTGGACTCGAAGAAGAAGGCCAGCAGGGCCTCCATCGCGAGCGGGGCACCGAAGACATCACCGACGAAGCGGGAGTAGTCCGACCAGTTCATACCGAACTGGAACTCCTGCACGATGCCGGTGACCACACCCATCGCGATGTTGATCAGGAAGAGCTTGCCCCAGAACTTGGTGGCGTGGAAGTACTTCTCCTTGCCCGTGCGGACCCAGGCGGTCTCCAGACCCGCCGTGATGGCGGCGAGAGAGATCGTCAGTGGCACGAAGAGGAAGTGGTAGACGGTTGTGATGCCGAACTGCCATCGGGCCAGCGTCTCCGGCGCCAGAGCCAGATTCACCTGAATCTCTCCTTACGGTCGTGCCTGCCCGCGAAACGAGCTTGTGAACGTATTCACATTCACAAGCAATGATACGCACATGGCTTCGCCCCCTCCCACAGGGGGTGGGAGGGGGCGAATGGGGCACGTCCGGGTATGCTGCGCACCTTACGGAGGGGCCGATGGGCCCCTTGTGCGCCCAGGGGCTCAGGCGGGGCTCACAGCTCCTTGCGGAACTCCTCCGCGGTCCGCAGGAAGATCTCGTTCGCCTCGCGCTCGCCGATCGTCACCCGCACCCCCTCGCCCGGGAACGGACGGATCACCACGCCCGCCGCCTCGCACACCGCCGCGAAGTCGAGCGTGCGCTCCCCCAGCCGCAGCCAGACGAAGTTCGCCTGGCAGTCCGGGACCGTCCACCCCTGGGCGGTCAGCGCCTCCCACACCCGGCCCCGCTCGGTGACCAGTGCGTCCACCCGCTCCCGCAGCGCGTCCTCGCTGCGCAGCGAGGCCACCGCCGCGTCCTGGGCGAGCTGGCTGACGCCGAACGGCACCGCGGTCTTGCGCAGCGCCGCCGCCACCGGCTCATGGGCGATCGCGAAGCCGACCCGCAGCCCGGCCAGGCCGTACGCCTTGGAGAAGGTGCGCAGCACGCAGACGTTCGGCCGGTCGCGGTAGAGGTCGACGCCGTTGGGGACCCGCTCGTCCCGGATGAACTCGTTGTACGCCTCGTCCAGCACCACCAGCACATCGGACGGCACCCGGTCCAGGAACCGCTCCAGCTCGGCCCGGCGCACGACGGTGCTGGTCGGATTGTTGGGGTTACAGACGAAAATCAGCCGGGTGCGGTCGGTGATCGCGTCGGCCATCGCGTCCAGATCGTGGACCTCGGCATCGGTCAGCGGAACCTGTACCGAGGTCGCGCCCGCGATCTGAGTGATGATCGGATATGCCTCGAAGGACCGCCAGGCGTAGATCACCTCATCGCCCGGACCCGCCGTGGACTGGACCAGCTGCTGGGCCATGCCGACCGAACCGGTTCCGGTGGCCAGATGCTCCAGCGGCACCTCGAAGCGCTCCGCGAGCTCGGCGATCAGCGCGGTGCAGGCGAGGTCCGGATAGCGGTTCAAGGACGCGGCGGCGTCCGCCACGGTCTCCAGCACCCCGGCCAGCGGCGGATAAGGGTTCTCGTTGGAAGACAGCTTGAAGGCCAGGGGACCCCCCGTGGCGGCCGGCTTGCCGGGCTTGTACGTCGGAACGCCGTCCAGCGCGGCACGCAGCTTGGGGCTCTTCTCGGTCACCGACAGTCCTCCTCGACCCATCCTGTCCCGGACCGTGTACAGCGTTCGCACACGGCAATACTGCACACCTTATGAGGATTCCCCCGTCTCGCGTACCCGCCGGGCGCCGCCGCGTACCCGCCCCCGGCGCCCGCGTACCCACCGGGGGGAGCGCCCCGCTTTTCCGCGCGCGCCGGTGGCGAGCGCCGTGGCGCGCATCACCCGTGCAGGTGAGTTGAGACCTCTTCGAGACATGTATCAATCAGTAGGCGTGGATATGCCAGGGGCGACCAGAGGCCCGGTAGATCCCCCAACTGGCTTCACTTCCAAGGGAATTGAGGGGGGCGTTCATGCAGAAACGTGCCTTCCGAATACCGATGGCGGAATCGCGTAACCCTCCCACCCGAGCCCTACTATCGGCTGGCCATGACAGCAGCAGGGAAGCACCAGGTGAGCCGGTCGGCCGGCCGCCGGTTAGGGCGGGCGGGCATCCGGGATGTGGCCGCCGCCGCCGGGGTCTCGATCACGACCGTCTCCGACGCGCTCAACGGCAAGGGCCGGCTCCCGGAGGCCACCCGCCGCCATGTTCGCGAGGTCGCCGAGCGGCTGGGCTACCGCCCGTCCGCAGCGGCCCGCACCCTCCGTACCGGCAAGTCCGGCCTCATCGGCCTGACCGTGACCACGTACGGGGATGAACCTTTCACCTTCACCGAGTTCGCCTACTTCGCCGAGATGGCGCGAGCCGCCACCTCCGCCGCGCTGGCCCGCGGCTACGCCCTCGTCATCCTCCCCGCCACCTCCCGCCACGACGTGTGGTCCAACGTCGCCCTCGACGGCACCGTGGTGATCGACCCCTCCGACCACGATCCGGTCGTCACCGAGCTCTTACACCAGGGCATCCCCGTGGTCAGCGACGGCCGCCCGGCCGGCGCCCTCCCCGTCACCGCCTGGGTCGACAACGACCACGAGGCGGCGGTGATCGGACTGCTCGACCATCTCGCCGAGGCCGGCGCCCGCCGGATCGGACTGCTCACCGGGACGTCCACCGACACCTACACCCGACTGTCCACCACGGCGTATCTGCGGTGGTGCGAACGCGTGGGACAGGATCCGGTCTATGAGGCGTACCCGGCCCACGACCCTTGTGCCGGTGCCGTCGCCGCCGACCGGCTGCTCGCCCGCCCCGACCGCCCCGACGCGGTCTACGGCCTCTTCGACCCCAACGGCACCGATCTGCTCGCCGCCGCCCGCCGCTACGGACTGCGCGTCCCGGACGATCTGCTGCTGGTGTGCTGCAGCGAATCGACCGTCTACCGCAGCACCGAGCCGCCCATCACGACCCTCTCACTCAAACCCCGCCGGATCGGCACGGCGGTCGTACAGTTGCTCATCGACGCCATCGAGGGCCTTGATACCGACCACCCCGTCGAGCAGGTCATACCCACCGAATTGATCGTGCGGACGTCGTCACAGCGCCGTCCGCCGCGTACGACGGTCAGCGCCCCGCGCAGCCGTGCCGGAGGCTGACCTGAGGGCGACTCAAGGATGACCCGAGGAGGACCTGAGTCCAATGGGCTTCCCCTACCGGGCCAATCCGGGATAAAAGTCCGACCAAGCAGGAGCGAGCACCGATTGACGGCACCCTGGTGCGTCACAAGCCCTCACGGTCATTCCTATGATGGGCGGACGACACCGCGGACCGCCGTCGACCAGGCAAGGTCCACAAGGTGGGACGGCGGCGTGATGGTGGAGGGGTCGATGACTCAGGGGGCCGGTCTGGAAGCCACGGCAGGGACCACGGCTGCGATCCCACCCGTGCCCGCGTACGGGGTGCCCACCCCGCCCGTGCCCGCGTACGGGGCGTTCACCCCGCCCAGCATGGGCGCGCCCGGAGCCGTACCGCCCGGGCCCGCGCCCGCGGCGCCGGGCCCCGCCGCGCCCGTGCCGGCGGCTCCTGGGGCGCCGGTTCCAGGGGTGCCCGCACCGGGGGTGCCCGCACCAGGGGCTCCGGCTCCTGAAGCGCCGCCCGCGCCCGCCACGCCGCCGCCCGCCGAGTACACCCCGACCGAGCGGCTCCCGGTCCTGGGCCCCGGGCACACCATCCCGGACACCCCGCTCGTCCCGCCGCAGGACCGCCCCACCGTCGCGCTCACCTCGCTGCCCGAGCCCGAGCACGGCCCGCTCGCCGAGGACGAGGGGCCCGGCCCGCTGTACGTCGTGGGCGATGTCCACGGCTACCACGACGAGCTGCGCGAGGCGCTCGCCGCCGAGGGCCTGATCGACCCGAAGGGCAATTGGGCCGCGGGCAACGCCCGGTTGTGGTTCCTCGGCGACTTCACCGACCGCGGTCCGGACGGCATCGGGGTCATCGACCTGGTCATGCAGCTCTCCGCCGAGGCCGCGGCCGCGGGTGGCTACTGCAAGGCGCTGATGGGCAATCACGAGCTGCTGCTGATCGGCGCCAAGCGGTTCGGCGACACGCCCGTCAACTCCGGTGCCGGAACCGCCTCCTTCCAGGCCGCCTGGCTGCTCAACGGCGGCCAGCGCAGCGATATGGAGCGGCTCGAGGACCACCACCTCCAGTGGATGTCCCGGCTGGACGCGATGGCGGAGGAGGACGGGCATCTGCTGGTCCACTCCGACACCACCGCCTATCTGGATTACGGCGACTCGATCGAGGCCGTCAACGACACCGTCACCGAGACGCTGCAGCGCAGCGACGCCGACGAGTGCTGGGACCTGTTCCGCAAGTTCACCAAGCGGTTCGCCTTCCGCGACGAGGACGCCGGGCCCATGGCGGCCCGCGAATTGCTCGACACCTACGGCGGGGAGCGCATCGTCCACGGCCACAGCCCCATCCCGTATCTGCTGGGCGAGGTCGGCTCCGAGGACGGCGAGGACGGCGGCACACCCGCCGTCGAGGGACCGCATGTCTACGCGGACAATCTCGCCGTGGCCATGGACGGCGGCGTCACCATGGCCGGAAAACTGCTGGTCGTTCAACTTCCCCTGGCCGGCTGAGGGTTCAGCGGACGCTGCTCGGGGCAGATAGGGAGCTTCACCGGCGCGGGAGCAATTCGCGAAACTTGCTGTCACCCCGCGCCGGATCGGCTCTACCATCGGCTTATCCGTCGCAGGCTCTCCTCCGTTTCCGCCCGACTGCCCGGCGCAAGCCGGCGTCACGGCCCTACGGAGCATCGGGGGATGCACCATGAAAAGCGCTCCGCACCTGCTGACCGAGGACCGCCCGGAGTTCGAGCGGGTTCTCGACGAGGCACTGCGCACCGCCGACCATCGCCCGGACCTCACCGGTGTCGGGCAGCGGCTCACAGCCGAGCAGTTGCGCACGATGGCACTCGGCGCCTCGGCCGCGATAGCGGCATGCGCGGCCGCCGAATATCAGGACTACCGCGAAACTCGCGCCAAACTGCGCGAGCCCGCGCCGCTCTTCCCGCTCGCCGGGGATGTGAGCGAGCGCGAGCACCCGGACGGCACGGTGGGGCTCGCCGGCGCGATGCAGGACGCCGCGGGGGCCGGGCTCGTCGCCATGCTCGCGGTCCTGGCGCCGGTGCTCGCCGGAACCGCCGCGATCATCTTCCTCATCGTCGGCTACGTCCTCAACGTGCTCGACCCTGCCCCCTCCATCGCCCAGCCGATGGTCACCGCGGGTTGGTTCTTCGCCGCGCTGACCGCCGCGGGCATCCTGATCGCCGCCGTCGGACTGCTCCTGACCGCCCTGCGCAACGGCTCCAGCGCGATCCGGGGCGAGGCGCGCAGCGAGCAGCTCGAGGAGGTGGACCGCGCCAGAGAGGTCTGGCGTCAGGCCCTGCTGGAGCGCGGCATCCTGCCGTTCCTCCGCGAGGCCCTGGCCAACCCCTCGGCCCCGTCCCCCTCCGCCTACGTCCCGATCAACCCCGAAACGGTCAGCCGCACCCCGCACCTCGGCTACAGCCGCCCCGGCTTCAGCACCGACGGCGAAGGCCCCAAGGCCCGCCCCCGCTACAGCAGCCCGGACTTCACCAGCCCCGATTACGGCGGGCCGGAGCACCAGCCGGACTAACCCGCGTCCGGGGCCGCCCCGGGGTCACTCCGGGCACGCGTGAGGGTGCACGTGGGGTCATCCCGGATGGCGGGGCACGGCTGCCTCGACAGCATGACTGACCATGACTTCCTTGACCCGACGTACCTTCATGGGTGGTTGCGCGGCCGGAACGCTGCTGGCCGTGGCCGGGACCACCGGCGCCCGCGCGGCGGCGGGGACCACCACGTCAACCACCGCGCTGACCACCGCGTCCGACGAAGCCGCCCTGCAGGCCGCCATCAGCGACCTCTCCCGTCCACCCACGACCTCCGCGCAACTGCGCGTCGACCGCCGGGGCGACCACTGGTACGGCACGGCCGGAGCGGCGGACCTCGCGAGCGGGCGGTCCGTACGCCCGGACGACCGTTTCCGTGCGGGCAGCGTCACCAAGGCGTTCGTGGCCACCGTGGTCCTTCAACTGTGGGCCGAGCGCCGAGTGGAGCTCGACGCCCCCATCGGGCGGTACCTCCCGGATCTGCTGCCCTCCGCGTTCTCCCGCCGCATCACCGTGGCCCAGTTGCTCAACCACACCAGCGGACTGCCCGACCATCGAGGGCTGCCGGACGACAGCACTCCGGAAGGGGTCCTGCGGCATCGTTGGGACCGGTGGACACCGCGGGAGTGGGTCGAGACGGTGACCCACGACCCGCTCAAGTTCGATCCGGGGACCACACAGGAGTACCGGGGCATCAACTACGTCCTGCTCGCCCTGATCATCGAAAAGCTGACCGGCCGCCCCTACGGCCAGGCGATCGAGTCCCGCGTCCTACGCCCACTGGGCCTGACCCGGACCCTGCTGCCGGGCCAGGACCCCCGCCTCCACGGTCCGCAGGTGCACGGCTATCTGCGGATGACCGACGGGTCGCTGCGCGATATCACCGTGTACAACCAGTCCAGCGCCTGGGGCGAAGGCGAGCTGATCTCGACCCTCGACGACCTGTCCCGCTTTCAGCGGGCCCTGTTCTCCGGCGCCTTGCTGCCGCCCCACGCGCTGGACAAGCTCTTCACCCTGCCCCCGGATTCCGTACGGATGCTGGACGGCACCCCGGCCCGCTACAGCCTCGGCCTGCAGACGGCCACGGTGAACGGCGTGACGTTCTGGGGGAAGACCGGCGAGACATACGGCTACCGCACCCGCATGTTCGCCACCCGCGACCAGACACTCCGCTTCGTCCTCTCGTACACCCCGACGCCACTGACCACCCAGGAGGAGATGACCAACCGAGTCGTCGCCGCACTCACCGCGTGAACCACCCCGCGGCCCGCGCTCCGACCGCCCCAAAGGGCGACTCGGAGCACGGACCGACGCTCGAAGGGATGTTTCACGTGAAACGGGCCAACGGGAAGCAGAGGAAAGCGCCCGCGTCCGCTGCACGGCAGCGACGTACGACCCCTATCCCGTAGTCCGCCTCAGTCCGCGATCGGCAGATAGACGCGGTTGCCCGCCTCCGCGAACTCCTTGGACTTCTGGGCCATACCGGCCTCCGCCTCCGCCGCGTCCATCGCGCCGCCGTGTTCGCGGCGGATGTCCTGGGAGATCTTCATCGAGCAGAACCTGGGCCCGCACATCGAGCAGAAGTGCGCCGTCTTGGCCGGTTCCGCCGGGAGGGTCTCGTCGTGGAAGGAGCGGGCCGTGTCCGGGTCGAGGGCCAGGTTGAACTGGTCCTCCCAGCGGAATTCGAAGCGGGCGTCGGAGAGCGCGTCGTCCCATGCCTGGGCGTCCGGGTGGCCCTTGGCCAGGTCGGCCGCGTGGGCGGCGATCTTGTAGGTGATCACGCCGGTCTTGACGTCATCGCGGTCCGGCAGGCCCAGGTGCTCCTTGGGCGTGACGTAGCAGAGCATCGCCGTGCCCCACCAGGCGATCATCGCGGCGCCGATGCCGGAGGTGATGTGGTCGTAGGCGGGAGCGATATCGGTGGTGAGGGGGCCCAGGGTGTAGAAGGGGGCCTCCTCGCAGATCTCCTGCTGGAGGTCGACGTTCTCCTTGATCTTGTGCATCGGGACATGGCCCGGGCCCTCGATCATCGTCTGGACGCCGTGCTCCTTGGCGATCCGGTTGAGCTCGCCGAGCGTGCGCAACTCCGCGAACTGCGCCTCGTCGTTGGCGTCGGCGATCGACCCGGGGCGCAGTCCGTCGCCCAGTGAGTAGGTGACGTCGTACGCCGCGAGGATCTCGCAGAGCTCCTCGAAGTGGGTGTAGAGGAAGGACTCCTGGTGGTGGGCGAGGCACCACGCCGCCATGATGGAGCCGCCGCGGGAGACGATGCCGGTCTTGCGGCGGGCGGTCAGGGGGACGTACGGCAGCCGGACGCCGGCGTGGACGGTCATGTAGTCGACGCCCTGCTCGGCCTGTTCGATGACCGTGTCCTTGTAGATCTCCCAGGTCAGCTCCTCGGCCCTGCCGTCGACCTTCTCCAGCGCCTGGTAGAGCGGCACGGTGCCGATGGGGACCGGGGAGTTGCGCAGCACCCATTCACGGGTGGTGTGGATGTTGCGGCCGGTCGAGAGGTCCATGACCGTGTCGGCGCCCCAGCGGGTCGCCCAGGTCATCTTCTCGACCTCCTCCTCGATGGAGGAGGTGACGGCGGAGTTGCCGATGTTGGCGTTGACCTTCACCAGGAACCGCTTGCCGATGATCATCGGCTCGATCTCCGGGTGGTTGACATTGGCCGGGAGGACGGCGCGGCCCGCCGCGATCTCCTCCCGGACCACCTCGGGGGAGACGTTCTCGCGGATCGCCACGTACTCCATCTCCGCCGTGACCTCGCCCCGCCGCGCATAGGCGAGTTGGGTCACGGGGACGCCCGCCCGGCCGCGCCGCGGCTGGCGCGGGCGGCCGGGGAAGACCGCGTCGAGGTTGCGCAGCCCCCCGCGGGGCGAGGTGTGCTTGATTCCGTCGTCCTCGGGGCGGACGGGACGGCCCGCGTACTCCTCCGTGTCGCCGCGGGCGACGATCCAGTTCTGCCGCAGCGGCGCCAGGCCACGACGGACATCCGTCTCGATGGTGGGGTCGGTGTACGGGCCGGAGGTGTCGTACAGCGTCACATCCTGGCCGTTGGTGAGGTGCACTCGGCGGACCGGGACGTGAAGATCCGGGCGCGAACCCGGGACATATCCCTTATGCCAGCCGAATTCGGCCTTCTCGGCGCGCGATGATGCATCCTGCTGAGTCATGAGACCCACTCCCTACGCCGGCATTACCCGGTAACAGGTTCAGCGGTCGGCGCAGCTGTCAGCGTCAGCGCCCTCTCAGCCCGGTGCTCCGAGCTCCCGCGATTGCAAAGGTTCGCGCCCACGCTAACGGTTTATCCACAGTGCTGAACAGGGGGCCCACCCCTCTTGCGATGATGCGACGGTGACCGCCATCCAGCAGGACCACCCGCCCGAGCAGCCCCGCCCCTCCGACCAGGCGCACGACCACGGCCACGGCCACTCCCACGGCCACTCCCACGGTCATGGCCCCGCCGCTCCCGTCTCCGCCCGCCTCCGCAAGATCATCGCGGCGGTGCTCATCCCCTTCGCCGTCGCCGTCGTCGCCGGTCTGATCGTGCTCTGGCCGGGCGGCACGCCCGACCACAAGGCGAGCGGCCGCAGCGGTCTCGGCTTCGACCAGCAGACCGTCGCCGGACGGGTGGTGAAGGTCGAGGAGCTGAGCTGCGCCGACGTCAACGCCCAGCCGCAGGCGCCCACCGAGCCCGGCCAGGACAGCGCCGCCCAGAACGGCGCCCCCGGGCAGGGCGGGAAGAAGAGTGTCTGCGAGAAGGCCACCATCGAGGTCACCTCGGGGAAGGACAAAGGCCGCACTTTTCCCGAAATAGTCCAGCCCAACGCCTCGCGTCAGTTCAGCGCCGGGCAGGAGCTGAAGCTGGCGTACGCCCCCAAGGCGCCCAAGGATCTGCAGTACTCGGTGTCCGACGTCGACCGGTCGATGCCGATGGCGCTGCTGGCGGGGCTGTTCGCGCTCGCCGTCGTGGTGGTGGGGCGGCTGCGCGGAGTGTTCGCGCTGGTGGCGCTGGCGATCAGCTTCGGGGTGTTGACGCTGTTCATCCTCCCGGCGATACTCCAGGGTTCCAATCCGCTGGTGGTCGCGGTCGTCGGGGGCAGCGCGATCATGCTTCTCGCGCTCTATATGTGCCATGGGCTCACGGCCCGTACATCGGTCGCCGTGCTCGGCACACTGGTGTCACTGCTGCTGATCGGGGTGCTGGGCTCGCTCTTCATCGCCTGGGCGAGCCTGACCGGCAATACGGACGACCAGACCGGGCTGGTGCACGGCCTCTATCCGAACATCGAGATACGCGGGCTGCTGCTGGCGGGCGTGATCATCGGCTCGCTGGGCGTGCTGGACGATGTGACGGTCACCCAGACCTCGGCGGTGTGGGAGCTGAGGGCCGCCGACCCGACCGTGTCCCGGCGCCGGCTCTACGGGGCGGCGATGCGGATCGGACGGGACCACATCGCCTCCGTCGTGAACACGCTGGTGCTGGCGTACGCGGGCGCGTCGCTTCCGCTGCTGCTGCTGTTCTCCATCGCGGACAGCGGTGTGGGCACGGTCGCCACGAGCGAGATCGTCGCGGAGGAGATCGTACGGACGCTGGTGGGCAGCATCGGGCTCGTCGCCTCGGTGCCGGTGACCACGGCGCTGGCCGTGCTCGTGGTCTCCGCTGACCGCGCCCCGGCGGCGGAGGGCGGCGCGGAGCGGGGGGCCGACGTGGGCGGCGCCCAGGGGGCCCGGACCGGCCGGGGCGGACGCGGGCGGCGGCGCCGGGCCAAGACGCGCTGAGCGGCCGGGCCACGGCACGCCGAGCTGTCGGGCGATGGCACGTAGGGCCGCCGGGCGAGGACACAGCCGCCGGGCGAGGGCACGACGAGCCATCGGGGACGGCACGCTGGGCCGCCGGGCGGGGACACGACGAGACGCTGGGCGAGGGCACGACGAGACGCTCAGCCACCAACCGGGCACGCCGCCCGACCGACTCGGTGATCCGGCCGGTTAGGTGATGGCGGACGGCTCGGCCGCGGCACACCGATCCTCGGCCCGCCGCCGCGTATCCGGCGCTCAGCCCGCGAACCGGTCCTCGGCGAGGATGCGGTGGAGTTCGGCGTCGAGATCGCCGACCGGATCGCAGGCCGCCGGCTCCTGGCCGAAAGGCACCACCCGGTCCGTCCGATCGAGGAAGGCCACCAGAGGCGCGGCCCCGGCCCGGAACAGGGCCCGTTCACAGCCCACTTGGAGTCTGATGAAGACGTCCGAGAGCCCCTCGGGGGAGGCGGGAGCGATGCGCACATCCCCCTCGCCGGTGGGTCTGCTCAGCCCATCCAGCAGCAGCTCCCGCGCGAAGGCCCAGCTCACCGGCGCGTCGCCGGGCAGATGAAAGGTGATCTCGACGGCATAGGGGTCGCTGCTGTCGTAGGACAGCTCGACCGGGATCCGAAAGGAGAGATCCTGCGAGACCAGGAAGGTCATCGTCACTTCCGCCTGAACTGTGTCACGCATGTCACGCATCGTTCGCCGCCCCGGGTTGTTTGCGCATGGCCGACTCTGGAGCGTAGCGACTCGATCGCTGTGCGGAGTCGGTTTGCCTCGTGTGAGGGAACGAAAATGGCCAGTGTTGCCGTGGGGAGACCCGCGGGGCCGGACGACGTGGGCCCGGTGGGCGGGAGATCGGGGCCGGCGCACCGGCCGTATCGAAGATCGCTGTCGTCAACAGGCACCCCCGGGGTGTTGTTGCGAGGCAGACGCCGAGAGGAAGAACGCCGAGGTCTCGCACTTTAACGGCAGGGGTGGCGCCGGACCGCGCTCCCGCCCCGGCGGTATCCCCCGCGCGGCGTATCCACGCGCGGTGGGGGTCCACAGGGCCTGCGGGGGATGCGTCAGGCCCTGTGGGACGCGGCGAGCGCCGCGGGGCGGGTCAGGCGGGGCGGGTCAGGCGGTGAACTTCCGTACGACATAGACCAGCCCGGCGATCAGCGCCACCAGCAGCAGCGCCTTGAAGACAAAGCTCACCAGAAACCCGATCACGCTCATGATCAGGCCGCCGAACACGGCGAGGATGAGGACCGGTATCGCGATCCAGGTCACCCACCACGGCAAGCCCCGGAATATCCCCTTCGTGGTCACGTCACTCCCTGCTTTCTCTCCGAGCCGTGGGTCCGGACGCCGACGGCCGGTCTTCCCTGCCTCGATGCTAGGACGGGACGGAAGCGCGTGGGCGTCCCTCGCCCCCCGTCCTCCCCTGAGCGGACCCCTACGGGACCGTCCCGCCACGCATCGGCTCCACGGTGGACAAGCCTCGGGCGGCACCGGCCCTCGGGCAGCATCACCCTCGGCCGGTGTCAGCCCTCCGGCGGCATCAGCCCTCCGGAGGCGAGAACACCACCAGCACCCTCAGGTCCTCGGTGATGTGGTGGAACTTGTGCGCCGCGCCCGCCGGTACGTACACCACGCTGCCCCGCGCCACCTGCGTCGTCTCCATTCCCACCGTGACCGACGCCCGGCCGCTCACCACCAGGTAGACCTCGTCCTGGTTGTGCGGCGACTGTGAGTCGGGCTGGCCCGCGTCCAGCGCGTACAGCCCCACGGACATGTTCCGCTCCCGCAGGAACTGCAGATACGCGCCGTTGTTCGCGGCCCGCTCCGCCTCCAGCTCATCCAGCCGGAACGCCTTCATTCGCTCTCCACCCCTGCCTACGGGGCCCCTGCCTGCCGCGGGGCCTGTCTGCGACGATCTCAACCATGAAGAATTTTCTCGTCAAGACGATCGCGAACGCCGGTGCCCTCGGCGTCGCCATCTGGCTACTCAAGGGCATCACGCTCACCGGTGACAACACCGGCCGCCAAGCGCTCACCCTCATTCTCGTCGCGCTGGTCTTCGGCGTGGTGAACGTGGTGGTCAAGCCGATCGTCAAGCTCCTGGCTTTTCCATTGTTCATCCTGACCCTCGGGCTGATCACGCTGGTGATCAACGCCCTGATGCTGCTGTTGACCTCCTGGCTGGCCGGAAAGCTGGATCTGAGCTTCCACGTCGACGGCTTCGGCACCGCGGTGCTCGGCGGCCTGATCGTCTCCATAGTCGCGTGGGCCCTGCACGTCGTGCTGCCCGATGACAAGGACTGATCCCGGCCGGGGATGATGGGAGGCATGAGAGACCCGTCGCCCTACCGTGTCTGCTTTGTCTGCACCGGCAACATATGCCGCTCGCCGATGGCCGAATCCGTCTTCCGCGCCCATGCCGCGGAGGCCGGGCTGGACGGCCGTGTCGAGGTGGACAGTGCGGGCACCGGGCCCTGGCACGAGGGCGACGGGGCCGACCGCCGCGCCATCGACGTGCTCACCGCCCACGGCTATGAGCAGAATCACATCGCGCGGCAGTTCCGGGCCGACTGGTTCGATCACCTCGATCTGGTGATCGCCCTGGACAGCGGCCATCTGCATGAGCTGCGCGCGCTCGCGCCGACCCCGCACGACGCCGCGAAGGTACGGCTGCTGCGCAGCTACGACCCGGAAGCGGACCAGAACGCGCTGGGCGGCCTCGATGTACCCGACCCCTACTTCGGCGGGACGGACGACTTCGAGGAGTGCCTGGAGATGATCGAGGCCGCCGGCGGCGGGCTGCTGGACGCGGTCACCGAGGCCCTCGACGCCGCGGGGAACACCGCCGAAGAGACCCCGGAGAGGGCCGCCCAGAGCGCCGAGAGCAAGAGGAGCGTGTCGGCCGCCGATGGCCCTGCCGACGACGACCCGGGGAAGGAGCCCGCATGACCGGCGATGGCACCCGCGCCGTACGGGCCGGACTGCCCGAGGCCGAGGCGTACGAGCCGACGCTGCCGGGTCCGGTCTTCGCCGCCCACTACCACCTCCCCGGCGACCCCGTCGGCCCCTACACCTACGGCCGGGACGCCAACCCCACCTGGTCCCTGCTGGAGCGGGCGATCAGCGAGCTGGAGTCACCGGACACCGACGCCGAGACGGTCGTCTTCTCCTCCGGTATGGGCGCGATCTCGGCCGTGCTG
The DNA here is from genome assembly GCF_000147815.2 of Streptomyces violaceusniger Tu 4113. Lineage (NCBI taxonomy): Bacteria > Bacillati > Actinomycetota > Actinomycetes > Kitasatosporales > Streptomycetaceae > Streptomyces > Streptomyces violaceusniger. Next base: position 10,609,429 of record NC_015957.1, read on the forward strand.
CTGTCCCAGCTCCGCCAGGGCGACGCGGCCGTACTGCCGTCGGACGGCTATCAGCTCCTCCCGGCGCTGGTCGAGCGGCTGGAGGGCTACGGGGTCACGGTGCGCACCGCCCCGACCGGCGAGGACGCCCAGCTCGCCGCCCTGGACGACCGGACGAAGCTGCTGTGGCTGGAAACCCCGTCCAATCCCGGACTGGACGTCTGCGACATCCGCCGGCTCGCCGAGGCCGCGCACGCCCGCGGCACGCTGGTCGCCGTCGACAACACCCTCGCCACCCCGCTCGGCCAGCGCCCGCTGGAGCTCGGCGCGGACTTCGCCGTGGCGAGCGGCACCAAGGCGCTCACCGGCCACGGAGATGTGCTGCTCGGCTATGTGACCTGCCGCGATCCGCGGCTCGCCGCGGAGGTACGGGCCTGGCGCAAGACCGTGGGCGCGATCCCCGGCCCCATGGAGGCATGGCTCGCCCACCGCTCCCTGGCCACCCTCCAGCTACGCGTCGACCGCCAGGCGGCGACCGCCCTGGCCCTCGCCGAGGCGCTGCGCGACCGCCCCGAGATCACCGGGCTGCGCCACCCCGGTCTGCCGACCGATCCCGCCCACCGGCTCGCGGCCGGGCAGATGCGCGGCGGGCGCTTCGGCTGTGTGGTCTCCTTCACCCTGCCGGACAAGGCGTGCGCGGAGCGCTTCCTGGACGCGCTGCGGCTGGTGGACGACGCCACCAGCTTCGGCGGTGTGCGCTCCACGGCGGAGCGGCGCGGGCGGTGGGGCGGCGACGCGGTGCCCGAGGGTTTCATCCGGTTCTCGGTGGGCGCGGAGGACCCGGACGATTTGATCGCCGATGTGCTGCGGGCGCTCGATGCGGCCTGCGCCGCGACGGGTGGCTGAAAGCGAGCGGGTACGCCTGTGCGGGCGTCTCAAGCCTCCCCCCTCGTGGCTTGAGACGCCCCGGTTCTTCTCGTGGAGAACCGCTCGAACAAGGCTAGTTGACTCAGCGTCAGTGTCCAATCACAGTAGCGACATGGACCTATCGGCATATTTATAGTTGGCATGCGTTCGGGGCGCGACGAGGCGAGGGGAACCGCATGGATCTGGCCCTCTTACGCACCTTTGTGGCGGTCCACCGCGCCGGGTCCTTCACCCGCGCCGCCGGGCTGCTCGGGCTCTCCCAGCCCGCCGTCACCGGCCAGATACGCACCCTGGAGCGGCAGCTGGGCCGCCCACTGTTCCTCCGTACGGCGCGCGGCGTCGTCCCCACCACCGTCGGGGACGAACTCGCCCACAAGGCCGCGCCGCATCTCGACGCCCTGGTGGAGATCACCGAGGCGGGTCTCGACGACGACCGCTCGGCGCTGCGCACCCTGCATCTCGCGGGCCCTCCGGAGTTCACCGCGCTGCGCGCCCTGCCCGCGCTGACCACCCTCGTCACCCAGGGCCTGGCGGTGCGCTGCGCCTTCGGCAGCACCGAGGAGCTGTTCGAGGGGCTCGGCGCCGGCCATCACGACCTGGTCATCACCACCGCCCGGCCGCGGGGCCGGCTGCTGACCGCCACCCCGCTGTGCGACGAGGAGCACGTGCTGGTCGCGGCCCCGCGCTGGGCCGCCCGGCTCGGCGGTCCCGCGGTGCTCCAGGTCAAGGGGGTACGCGCGCTGGAGGCGCTGCCCGTCGTCGAGGTGCACGAAAGCCTGCCGCTGGTCACCCGCTACTGGTCGGCCGTCTTCGACACCCGGCCGGTCACCGCCGGCACGATCATCGCGCCCGATCTGCGCGCGGTGCTCGCCTGCGTCGCGGAGGGCGCGGGGCTCGGCGTCCTGCCGCGCTATCTGTGCATGGACGCGCTGGACGCGGGGGAGATCGTGGCGCTGCTCAACCCGCCGGTGCCACCGCTGCGTACCTACTTCCTGGTGGTGCGGACGGGGGCGCTCGCGCTGCCGCATATCGCGCGGGCGCACGATTGGCTGTTGCGCGCGGCTGTCGATTGGTGAGTAAGTGGTTTCGCGGGGCGAAGGGTGCGGCAGATGTCCTGCATGACCGAACGACCTGTGGTCAAACGCACCGCTCGCGCCATTCTCCTCGACGGCGAGGCCGCGCCCCGGATAATCCTGATCAAGCGCACCAAGCCCGGCCAGGCGCCGTACTGGATCACGCCGGGCGGCGGGATGGAGCCCGAGGACGCGACCGTCGTCGAGGCCCTGCACCGCGAGGTGGACGAGGAGCTGGGGGCGAAGGTGACCGATGTGGTGCCCGCGTTCGTGGACACCGTCTCCCATCCCGATGAGGGCGCGGAGGGCGCGGACGGCGCCGAAGGCGCCCAGGGCGCTGGCGGCTCCGGCGGCTCCGGCGGAGTGAAGGTGCAGCACTTCTTCGTCTGCAGACTCGCCTCGATGGACCTCACCCGGCGGCACGGCCCGGAGGTGGACGAGCCGTGCGGGGAGTACGACGTGGTGAGCGTCCCGTTCACCCGCGAGGGGATCGCCTCGGTCGGGGTGGTGCCGCCCTCGCTGCGGGCCTACCTCGACGCCAACATCGAGGGCGTGCTGGCCCTGCTCGCGGACGACCTCGGCTAGCGCCTGCCGGGCGGGCCTGCGCGGGGCAGGACCTAGCGGAACCAGCCGCCGAACGGCTGCTGGGTCTTCCGGGCCGCCCGCTGACGCGCCTCGGCCAGCACCCGCTCGGCCTCCTCACGCCAGGCCTCGGGCCCCGCGTCGGGGCGTACCTCCGGCCGGATGGCCGGGCTGAGATCAGCGCGCGCCACGGAGGGCTGCGGCGCTTGCCCAGCCGAGTCAGCCGGTTCGGCCTGCGCGGCTGATGGGGTCTGGGGGTCCGGGGTGGCCGGGACGGCTGGGGCGCCTGAGACGGCTGAGGTCTGAGGGTCCGAGGCTGCGGGGGCCGCCGGGGTCTGCGGGCCCGAGGCGACCGGAACGGTCTGGCCGGGAAGGTCCACCGGCCACAGGGCGGGTGGGGCGGCCGGGGCCTGCGAGGCCGAGACGGCCTGGGCAGCGGCCTGCGCGGCCTCGCCAGGAAGGTCCACCGAGCGCGGCGCCCGTGGGGCGGCCGGGACGGGCGGTACGGATGGGACGGGTGGTATGGCTGGGACGGGCGGTATGGCTGGGACTGGCGGTACGGCTGGGACGGGGCCCGGGGCGGCCGGTGCCGCTTGGGCCTGGGGGCCCGAAACTGCCGGGCCCACCGGGACCGCCTGGGCCTGAAGGCCCGGGACCGCCGGGACCGCCAGGGTCCGAGGGTCCGCGACCGTCGGGGCTGCCGGGATCTGGGGACCCGGGGCAGCCGAGGCTGCCGGGGCGGCGGTTGGGGCCTGAAGGTCCGGGACAGCAGGGGCGGTTGAGATCTGGGGGCCCGAGAACGCCGGGGTGGCCAGCGCCTGAGGACCTGGGACGACCGGGGCTGCTGTGGTGACCGGGGTTTGAGAGCCCGAGGCGGCTGGCGTGGCCAGGGGCCGAGCACCCGGGACCACCGGGGCGTACGGGACAGGCGGGGCCTGAAGCCCCGGGATGGCCGGGGCCGCCGGGGTGACCGGGGTCTGAGGGCCCGCGACGGCTGCCATGGCCAGAGTCTGCGTACCCGGGACCACTGGGGCGTACGGAACAGGCGGGGCCAGCAGCACCCGGACCGCCGGGGCCACCGGGGCGCGCTGGCCGGGCAGGTCCGCCGGTCGCGGGGCCGGTGGGGTCGTTAGGGTCGTTGGGGTCGTTGGGGTCGTTGGGGCGGTGGTGGGCGGGGCGGGCGGGTTCCTGCGGCCGTCGCGCGCCTCGGCGGCGGCGCCGAAGAAGTCGCCGCCCTTCCGCTTGACGTCGTCCGTCCCCCAGTCCCGCTCCCGGTCGTGCTCGAGGGCCTGGTCACCGGAGGGGCCGCGGTGCCGGTTGTCGCCGCCGCCGCTGCGTCGCTGCGTCGGGACCTTCTGGAGGTGCGGGATGTGCTTGGCGCAGTGGATATACGCCTCCTCGATGGTCACCTCGACCCAGACCACCGCGCGCCGCCCCCGTACCGGGTCCACCGGCAGGCCGGGGTGCGCCTCGCGCATCTCGGCGTCCTCCACCACCCGGGCCCGGCCGTTCACATGCAGCCCGATCCGGTCCCGGAAGAAGTCGACCATGAGAATGCCGACGTGGGGGTTCTCCTGGATATTGCCGAGGCTGGCCAGGACGCCGTTCCCCCGGTACTCGGGATAGGCCAGGGTGCGCGCGTCGAGTACCCGCAGAAAGCCGGGCGGGCCGGCACGGAAGGTGTTGTCACACTCCCCGTGCCCGTCGGCGGTGGCCAGGAAGAACATTTCCTGGCGGTCGATGAACTCCCGCATCCGGACGTTGAGGTGGTCCAGCACCTGGTCGTCGTAGAAGCGGTCGGCGCGGTCGACCGTGTCCAGCCGCCCCTGCAGAAGGTGTTCGCCGTCGCTCCCCGGACGCCACGTGCGATCGTCGAGGTGCTCCGCACTGTCCACGGTTCTCGTCCCCGTCCTACTGATTCGCCGTCCGGAATCGCCGGAATGCCTGCCTCATGTCGGTGTTTCGCCGTCTGCCGTCCGCGCGCCCTATTCCGCGGCCGCGGCGAGCTCCTCGATGGAGTCGTGCCGGATGCGGTGGGACGGAATGCCGATGCCCACCAGGGCGTCGACACCGCTGCGGATCATCCCGGGCGGACCGGAAAGATACGCGTCGAACGCGTTCCACGGGCCGTACTGCCGCACGGCGTCCGGCAGCCGGCCGCTGAGGCCGTTGGTCGGGCCGTCGGAGACGACGGGGCGGACCGCGAGCCACGGATGCTTCTGCGCCAGCCGCAGCATGGTGTCGATGTCGTACAGGTCGTGATCATTGCGGGCGCCGTAGAAGACCTCGACCGGACGGTGGCGGCCGTAGTCGGCGACGTCCTCGACCAGCGCCTTGATCGGGGCGATACCCGTGCCGCCGCCCAGGCAGAGCAGCCCGTTGTCGTTGGAGTGGTCGACCGTCATGGACCCGGCGGGGGGCCCGAGGCGGATCACATCGCCGGGGCGGGCCCGGTGCACCAGCGCGGAGGACACCCATCCGGCCGGGATGGCCTTCACATGGAAGGAGAGCAGCCCGTCGGAGCGCGGCGCCGAGGCGAACGAATAGTGCCGCCACACCCGCGGCCACCAGGGCGTCTCCACCGAGGTGTACTGGCCCGCCAGAAAGGGGTACGGCTGGTCCGGGCGGACGGTGATCACGGCGATGTCGTGGGTGCGCGGCTCATGCCCGACCACCTCGGCCTGCCACCACGCGGGGGCGCGCAGCTCGTCCTCGGCCGCCGCGTCGATCATGATCTGGGAGATCGCGGTGTAGGCACGCACCCAGGCGGCCTCGGCCTCGTCGGTCCAGGTGGTGACCGCGTAGCGGGTGAGCGCGCCGATCAGGCATTCGCCGACCGCGGGGTAGTGCTCGGGCTGGGTGCCGTACTTGCGGTGGCCGCGGCCGAGCCGGGTGAGGAAGTCGGTGAGGATGTCGGGGTCGTCGATGAGCCGGGCGGCGGTCAGTATCGCCTTGAACAGCCGGTCGCGCTGGGCGTCCATGGCGGCGGGGAAGAGCGGCCGCAGCTCGGGGTGCTGGACGAAGAGCAGCGCGTAGAAGTACGAGGTGACCTTGTCGCTGATGGGCTCGACCTCGGCCATCGTGCGGCGCAGGAGGATCGCGTCGGGCGAAGCGGTCTCGGGGACGGCGAACGGCGAGTCGGGGCCGGGCCGCACGTCCTGCGGGGCCGGGGCCGCCTCGTCGGGACGCTGATGCTCCTCGCGTCCGGGGGCCGTTGGGCCGGGGGTCGCGGGGCCGGGGGCCCTGCGCTCGTCCACCCGGCGGTCGTCCACCCGACGCTCGTCCACCCGGCGGTCGCCCGGTCGCGGACCGGATACCCCTGGGCCGGGTGGGCCGGGCGCGGGGGGCGGCTCCACGGGCGTACGGCGGTCGGCTCCGGTGCCGACCGGCCGTATCGGATTCACCGGGCGGCTGGGCGCACGCTCATCGCTCTGCCGGTCCGGGGCCCCCTGCTCCTCGGCCGGTCGCCTGCTCGGGGTGAACCAGCCCCAGTCGCCACTGTTTCCGCCGGAGCCGTCGCTGCCGGCCGACGATGTGGTGGTCGGAGCGTCCATGGTTGCCTCGCCTCGAACATCTTTCTGTCGGTCTTCGCACTTCCGCTGCCGGAATGTGCCCGCAATTCCCCGTCCTGGTGCCCTGGTTCAAGCGAGAATGGTCGTACCGACCCTCTCCGTGACTCTCTTCCGGGCAGCATGCCACGCTCGTTCCCCACCCCGGGCACATAGCCCGAAGTCCGGGGAACGGGGGCCGCGTTCCCGTTATGCCGGTTGGCCTGGGATGCCCGTTCTGACCCCGTTACAGCACGCCGCACGGAACCGGACCCGACCCTACCGGCCCCGGATGAATTCACAAGCCCCAAGTACACCGCATTCGTTACACCTGCCAACTCGTGTAATTACCGATAGTTACGTGCGGTTACCCAGCAATTCGTAAGCCTCTCGGAGATCACGACCGGCATAGGCGTGGGATGCGATTTCGCTCACATGGTGGTCGGCGTTCACGGCGACCGAGACCGGCACCACCGTGAACAGCTCCGCGTCCGAGAGCGAGTCCCCGTAGGCCACACAGTGATCCCTGGTCAACCCGAACTTCGCACAGAGTTCATCGGCGATCCGGACCTTCGCGGCCGGGGTCAGGATCCCGGCCGGATCCACCGGCTCCCGGAACGGCACGGCGGGCCAGGCCGATCCGTGGGTGGCGTCCGCGCCCCACTCCAGCAGCCGCGACACGAAGAACCCCGGCGAGAGCGAAATCACCGCGCAGCGCTCGCCCCGCGCCCGGATGTCCGCCCACACCTCACGGATCCCCGCCAGCCACGGCGCACCTTCGAACGCCGCCGCCACATGGTCCTCCGTCAGCTCCTCCCACAGCGCGCAGGCACGCTCCGCGAACTGGGCCGTCGTCATCTCCCCGCCCGCGAACCCCCGCTCCAGCGCGGCGATCTCCCGCTCCAGACCGAGCTGCCGGGAGATCTCGATCGCGGCGGCGGAGCCGTGGATGAGTGTGCCGTCCAGATCGAACAGATGCAGTCTGGTCATATCAGCCGAGCGTAGAGGCAACCCTCCGGGCCCCGCCGCCCCGGTCCTGCTCTGCCCACGGCCCGGGCCCCGCCGCCGCCCCGGTCCTGCCCTGCACTGCCGCCGCCCTGTCCGGGCCCTGCTCTGGCCGGCGCCGCCGTCACGGCCCGCGCGCCCGCCGCCGGGAGTACGTGTGGATACTCCTGCCGTCAGACGCCGCGGTGGCCGCGGCGCCGCCACGGTGGGGGCATGCAGCAGCTCACCCGCCCCGTCCGCCGGGGCCTCCTCGTCGTGCATGTCGTCGTCTCCGTCGGATGGCTCGGACTGACCCTCGGGATGCTGGCCCTGGGGATCACCGGGGCCGTCGCCGACTCCGCCGAAGAGGCCGGGGCGGTGTACCGGTCCATGAATGTGCTGGGCGACTGGCTGCTGATTCCGATCAGCCTGCTGTCGCTGGCCAGCGGGATCGTGCTGTCGCTGGGGACGCCCTGGGGGCTGGCGCGCCACCGGTGGGTGTACGTGAAGTTCTGGCTGACGCTGCTCACCACCGCCGCCACGGCCTTCGCCCTGCGCGCCAGCATCAACGCCGCGATGGCCGATGTGGTGGCGGGCCAGGCGGTCGGCGCGACCACGGATCTGGTCGTGGCGCCGTCGGTCAGCCTGAGCGTCTATACCTTTCTCACCGCGATCTCGGTGATCAAGCCCTGGGGGCTGACCGCCCGGGGGCGGCGGCTGCGGGCGACAAAGCACCGATAATTGCATACGCGGTCTTTTTCATCGCTGGACTATCCTGGAATCCGCTCACCCACCAAGGAGGGGTTCCATGCCGGAGAAGACGCACGGCGCCGTCGCCCCGCCCGCGGGGCAGGCCCTCGCCCAGGGCTGGTGCGCCCTGTCCTCCCTGCACGGCCGGATAGAGACGCATATCGAGCGTGCGCTGCAGGCCGGGCACGATCTGAGCGTCCGCGAATTCTCCGTGCTCAACGTCCTCAGCGGACAGCACGACGGCGACGGCGGACATCTGCAGATGAAGCAGCTCGCCGACTCCGTCGTGCTCAGCCAGAGCGCCACGACCCGGCTGGTCACCCGGCTGGAGGACCGTGGGCTGCTCTCCCGCTACATCTGCCCAAGCGACCGCCGCGGCATCTACACCAACGTCAGCGCCGAGGGGCTCAAGCTCCTGGAGGAGGCGCGGCCGACGCATGACGCGGCGCTGCGCGAGGCCCTGGGCGACGCCGCCCGGCGGCCGGAGCTGGCCCCGCTGGTCGCCGCCGTCGAGAGGCTGACCGCCACGTACTGATCGCCGCGTGCTGACCGCAGCGTACTGATCGCCACCGGCCGGGACGCTGCCTGTCCCTGCCCCTGGCCCCTCCCCTCCGCCCGTCAGGGGCTCGCGGGCCCCGGCGTAGGCTCACCGCATGAGCGACTTCGAGATACGGCGCGCGACCGCCGACGACATCCCGGCGATCGTGGCCATGCTCGCGGACGACCCGCTCGGCGCCCACCGGGAGTCCCTGGACGACCCGGCCCCGTACTGTGCCGCCTTCGACCGGCTGGACCAGGATCCCCAGCAGCGGCTGGTCGTCGCGGTCCGGGACGGCCGCACCGTCGGCACGCTCCAGCTCACCGTGATCCCCGGGCTGTCGCGGCGCGGCGCCACCCGCTCGATCATCGAGGGGGTCCGGATCCACTCCGAGGAGCGGGGCGGCGGGCTCGGCACCCAACTGATCGAATGGGCCGTCGAGGAGTCGCGCCGCGAGGGGTGCGCCCTGGTGCAGCTCACCTCGGACGCGACCCGTATCGACGCCCACCGCTTCTACGAGCGGCTCGGCTTCGAGGCCAGCCACGTCGGCTTCAAGCTGCCGCTGGCCTGACCCTGCCGCACCGCCGGCCCAGCCCCCGGCCGTGCGTACCACTGGCGGGGTCAGGCTACGAGCGCCGAAGCCTGCGAACCGTCGGAGCCCGCCGCGCCCCGGATCACGGCACCCCGCTCCCGCCCCCTCCCCCTCAGAGCGCCCGCCAGCCCTCCGGGTCCACCCCGCCGGGCACCACGCCGTCCGGGGCGTAGGGCTCCCGGGTGAACACGAAGGTGCCCAGGTCCAGATGGGCGGGGGCGCCGCCCTCCCCCTCGACCACCCGCAGCGTCTCCCCCGCGTAATAGCCGTCGAGCCCCGTCCAGGTGCCATTCGGCTCGGCCTTGAAGCGGGAGGCCCGGCCTCCCTGGGTGGCCGGGGAGAGCTCCAGTCCGCGGTCCGCGCGCAGCCGCAGGTGGTAGGCGCGAGGGCCCCAGTACCAGGGCCCGGTCAGCGCCAGCAGCGCCGGATCGGCGTCGGTCAGCGGCCGCCAGGGCTCGGGGATACGCGGCTCGTGCTCGGCCACGATCCCTATGAGGTCGGCGGCGATGGCGCCGATCGTGGGCCCCGCGGTGGTGTTGGCCAGCGCGATCCCGGCCAGCCGGTCCTCGGCGCTCACCCACAGCGAGGCCAGGAAGCCGGGCATGGAGCCGATGTGGCCGTGGAGGAACCGCCCGCCGTGGCGGACGAGCTGTGTCCCCAGGCCGTAGCCGCCGTCCCAGTCCCTCTCCTCGGGGGCGACGGCGGGCGCCCGCATCTCGGCGAGCGACTCCGCGCCGAGCACCCGCTCGTCCCCGTCCAGCAGGAAGGCGGCGAAGCGGGCCAGATCCCCGGCGGTCGACCAGAGCTGCCCGGCCGGGCCCATCCGTCCGGTGTCCTCGGCCGGTTCGGGCAGCAGGACATCCGCCCAGGGGTGCACGGCCCAGCCCCCGGCGTGCGGGGCGCGCGGCTCCAGCGACGTACGCCCCATCCCCAGCGGCTCCAGCACCTCATGGGCCAGCACCTCGCCCCAGGGCGCTCCGCGCACCCGCTCGACCAGCGCGCCGAGCAGCGCGAAACCGGGGTTGGAGTAGTGGTGACGGCGGCCCGCGGGGTGGACCAGCGGGCGCTCGCCGAAGATATCGGCCGTCTCGGGCCGCAGCGCCCCGGGCGTGCGCTCCCACCACGGGCCGCGGGCCTCGGCGGCGAGCCCCGAGGTGTGGGAGAGGAGCTGGGCCACGGTCGCGCCCTCGGCCTGCGGCACGTCCAGATGCTTGGCCAGCGGATCGCCGAGGTCCAGCAGCCCCTCGTCACGCAGCCGCAGCACCAGCACCGCCACGAAGGTCTTGGTCAAGGAGCCGATGCGGTACTGGGTGTCGGCGTCCGGTGCGGATCCGTCCACGCCGCCACGCGAACCCGTCCACACCAGCCGCCCCTCCCGCATCACGGCCCCCACCAGGGACGGGGCACGGCCCTCGGTCTGGCCGATGGCGACGCGCCGCAGCAGGGCACGGCGGGTGGCGGGCAGCGGTTCCGTGAACTCATCCGCGTCGCGTGTGGTCATGTCGGCACTGTACGGCGGAGGTCCGACAGCGGGCAGCCATCGGCCGGCCGATCGTCAGCGGCCGGGCCACGGCCCGGGACCGCACCGCGGTCTGGCCTTGACGTCAGGGTCAAGGTCTACCGTCAGGACATGCGGATCGGAGAGCTGGCCGAACGGGCGGGTACCACCACCCGCACCCTGCGCTATTACGAGTCGCTCGGGCTGCTGCCCGCGCGCCGCACCGGCAATGGGTACCGGTCGTACGACGAGGACGATCTGCGGCTGCTCCAGCAGATCCGCGTACTGCAGGACTTCGGCTTCGAGCTGGAGGAGACGCGTCCGTTCGTCGAATGCCTGCGATCCGGCCATCCGGCCGGTGACTCCTGCCCCGCCTCGCTGGAGGTCTACCGGCGCAAGCTGGCCGAGCTGGACGAGTGCATCGGCCGGCTGAGCGCCATCCGGGAGCGGGTCGGGACACAGCTCGCCCAGGCGGAGCTGGCCCGCGCGGCGCTGGAGGCCGCGGCGACGGCGCCCGCAGGGGCCCCGGAGCCGCGCTGCGAGCTGACGCCGCCCGGGCCGTGAGCCCCGCCGTCCCGCCGTCCCACCGTCACCACAACGGCTCCGAACGACTCCGAACGACTCCGAACAGCCCCGAACAACTCCGAAGGAGAGATGAGATGTCGCTGACACACACCGGGGGAGTGGCCACGGTCACGGACGCCACCTTCGGCGAGGAGGTGCTGACGGCCGAGCTGCCGGTACTGGTGAAGTTCACCGCCTCGTGGTGCCCGCCGTGCCGGATGATCGCGCCGGTGCTGGCGGAGATCGCGCAGGAGGAGGCCCACCGGCTGAAGGTGGTGCAGCTCGACGTGGACGAGAACCCGTCCACCACCAACGCGTACGGGGTGCTGTCGATGCCGACGCTGATGCTCTTCCGGGCGGGCGAGCCGGTGCGGTCGCTGGTCGGGGCCCGCAGCAAGCGGCGGCTGCTGGAGGAGCTCGCCGAGGCGATCTGACCGAGCCGGAGCCGCGGCCGAACCGCCCCTGCTACGTTGGCCGGACATGACCATCAGCGGGGGCGGCCATCAGTGGGGGCGGAAAAGGTGAGGTCAGCGGTGCGCGTCCTGGTGCAGGGGAAACCCGTCGGCTCGTATCCGGCGCTGCCCCCCGAGGCCGAGCGCGGTTCACCGCGCCGGATCACCGAGGTCGGTGAGGAGATTCTGCGCCGCTCCTGCCGGGAGGTGACCGAGTTCGGCACACCCGAGCTGAGCGCCCTCATCGACGACATGTTCCTCACCATGTACATCGCCGAAGGCGCCGGGCTGGCCGCCAATCAGGTCGACGTCGAGCTGCGGCTGTTCGTCTACGACTGCCCGGACGACAACGGCGTACGGCATGTCGGCCACATCATCAACCCCGTCCTGGACCAGCCCGATCCGGCCGAGCGGCTGCTCATCGAGGACGCCGAGGGCTGTCTGTCCGTACCGGGCGCACGGATGGACGTACCACGCACCGACCGCACCGTGGTCCGCGGCGTCGACAAGGACGGCAACCCGCTGGTGATCGAGGGCACCGGCTACTTCGCCCGATGTCTGCAGCACGAGGCCGACCATCTCTCGGGGCATCTCTACATCGACCGGCTCTCCAAACGCGACCGTAAGGACGCGCTGCGACAGATGACGGACCTCCATGAGCAGGTCCTCGCCCGGCGCGTGGAGAAGGCCGCGGCCCTGGGCCACCAGTTGCAGCCCTGACCCGGCCAGCCCCGGGGCAGGTGATGGCCGAAATCGACCCCGCCACGACCGCCGTTACCGCAGGCGTCGCGCTCGCAGGACGGTGTCCTGCGTGTGATGGGTACCGGCGGGGGCCGGAGCGGTACGGGGGCGGGTTTCGTTGATCAGGACGGTCCAGTCGTCGTCGAGGAGCCTGGCGATCTCGTCGGGCTGGTAGTAGTCGCCGGGGTCGAAGCCCTGCTCGGGGTCCGGGGACAGATCGGCGAGCGCGTGGCTGGCGAAGAGCAGGGTGCCGCCGGGGGCGACGGCGTCCAGCAGGCCGCGCAGCGCGGTGTGGTCCGGCTGGTGTGCCAGCGGGAAGTAGTGGACGGACACCAGGTCGAACGCGGCGGCCGGGGGCGGCGTGCCGGTCAGGTCGGCGCGTGTCCACGCCACGCGGCCCTCGACGTCCGTGCCGGCCACGACGGCGCGTTCCAGGGCGGCCCGGGAGATGTCGACCGCCGTGACCTGCCAGCCGCGCCGGGCCAGCCAGACGGCATCGGCGCCCTCACCGCATCCCACGTCGAGCGCCTGCCCCGGCGGTAGGTCGGTGACCTCGGTGACGAGCACTCCGTTGGGCGCGCCGCTGAAGAGCTGGTCGCGGCTGCGATACAAGTCATCCCAGAACTGTGTGTCCATGGCCATGCCTCACGTGGTGGGGTCGCGTCCGCCACCAACCTGCCCCCGCCCGTGGCGAATCGACAAAGTTTTTTGCCGAAACCACGAAGAGCGGGACTCCGACCCGCGACATGAGCTGACGACGTCGACCTGAGACCTCACTCGCCTCGTATCAGGTCTGCGCCATGTCCACGAAGCGCGAATAGTGGCCCTGGAAGGCGACCGTGATCGTGGCCGTCGGGCCGTTACGGTGCTTGGCCACGATCAGATCCGCCTCACCCGCGCGCGGTGACTCCTTCTCATACGCGTCCTCGCGGTGGAGCAGGATGACCATGTCCGCGTCCTGCTCGATGGATCCACTCTCTCGGAGGTCGGAGACCATCGGCTTCTTGTCCGTGCGCTGCTCGGGGCCTCGGTTGAGCTGGGAGAGCGCGATGACCGGCACTTCCAGCTCCTTGGCCAGCAGCTTCAGGTTTCGCGACATGTCCGAGACCTCCTGCTGACGGCTCTCGGGGCGCCGGGCGCCGCCGGACTGCATCAGCTGGAGATAGTCGATGACGACCAACTGCAGATCGCTGCGCTGCTTGAGCCGGCGGCACTTGGCGCGGATCTCCATCATCGACAGGTTCGGCGAGTCGTCGATGAAGAGCGGGGCCTGGGAGACATCCGGCATCCGCCGGGCCAGCCGCGTCCAGTCCTCGTCGGTCATGCTGCCGGAGCGCATATGGTGCAGCGCCACCCGGGCCTCGGCGGAGAGCAGACGCATCGCGATCTCGTTGCGGCCCATCTCCAGCGAGAAGATCACGCTCGGCATGCTGTGCTTGATCGAGCAGGCCCGCGCGAAGTCCAGGGCCAGGGTGGACTTACCCATCGCGGGCCGGGCGGCGATGACGACCATCTGGCCCGGGTGCAGACCGTTCGTCAGGGAGTCCAGGTCGGTGAAGCCGGTGGGCACCCCGGACATCTGCCCGCTGCGTGAGCCGATCGCCTCGATCTCGTCGAGCGCGCCCTCCATGATGTCGCCGAGCGGCAGATAGTCCTCGCTGGTGCGCTGCTCGGTGACGGCGTAGATCTCCGCCTGGGCGTTGTTGACGATCTCGTCGACGTCCCCGTCCGCCGCGTATCCCATCTGGGTGATGCGGGTGCCCGCCTCGACGAGGCGGCGCAGCACGGCGCGCTCGTGGACGATCTCCGCGTAGTACTCGGCGTTGGCGGCGGTGGGAACCGATTGGACCAGGGTGTGGAGATACGAGGCGCCGCCGACCCGGGCGATCTCCCCGCGCTTGGTCAGCTCCGCGGCGACCGTGATCGGGTCGGCCGGCTCGCCCTTGGCGTAGAGGTCCAGGATGGCCTGGTAGACGGTCTCATGGGCGGGCCGGTAGAAGTCATTGCCCTTGAGGACCTCCACCACATCGGCGATGGCGTCCTTGGAGAGCAGCATGCCGCCGAGCACGGACTGCTCGGCGTCGAGGTCCTGGGGCGGAACGCGCTCGAAGCCGGAGCCCTCCCAGGCGGAGCCGCCCCCTCCGTCGCGGTCCTGCTGACCGTCGCGGCCCCGGCCGCCGCCCTCACCACGCCGGAAGCGGGGGGACGGGAACCGGTCGGACGGGCCGGAGTCCGCCCAGGGGTCGTCCATGGGCTCGGGAACGCTCACCCCGTCACCTCCTCCCGTCCGCGAAGCGAACCTCGCCGTGCCCGTCCTTCTTACGGCACGGCTATGACACAACTGAGCGGCCGGCTTTCCGGACACGGCGCATCGGAGGCTGGGGATTCCAGGGCCGAATCGGGTGGCGGGCGCCGGACCACGTTAGGCCCGTCGGGACCGCCAGCCAACTTGGTTATCCACAGGGCATGTGGATGATGGGATCCATCCTGTGGGTAAGTCGCGCGAACCTGTGCACGGGTCGGGGGACAGTGCTGTGGACAAACACACAATCACCCCAAGGACCCAACCCTGACCTGCGGTTTCTCTATCCAGGGGCTGTGCAGAAGAAAAACTTTCGCCCCCGGCACAAGATCACGACAAAGGGCGCAGAGAAGATCGTCCCGCACGCCGCCTTGTAAGGACTGGTGATGGCTTGTGTCTCTTACCTGTGGACGATTACATTGCCCTCATGACACAGGCCCCCACGAGCGCGCGGAGCACCCTGCGCCACCACGACCGCGAGATCGTCGCACTCGCGCTTCCCGCCTTCGGCGCGCTCGTTGCGGAACCCCTCTTCGTCATGGTCGACAGCGCCGTCGTCGGCCATCTGGGCACCACCCAGCTGGCCGGTCTGGGCGTCGCCGCGGCCCTGCTCGCCACCGCCGTCAACATCTTCGTCTTCCTCGCCTACGCAACCACCGGGGCGGTCGCCCGCCGCGTCGGCGCGGGCGACCTCGCCGGGGCGATCCGGCAGGGCATGGACGGCATCTGGCTGGCCCTGCTGCTCGGCGCCGCCGTCATCGCCGTGGCCCTTCCCACCGCCCCCGCCCTCATCGACCTCTTCGGCGCCTCGGACACCGCCGCGCCCTATGCCATCACCTATCTGCGGATCAGCACCCTCGGCATCCCCGCGATGCTGGTGGTGCTCGCCGCCACCGGGGTCCTCCGCGGCCTCCAGGACACCCGCACCCCGCTGTATGTCGCCATCGGCGGCTTCGGGGCCAACGCCGCGCTCAACGTCACCCTGGTCTACGTGGCCGGGCTGGGCATCGCGGGCTCGGCCTGGGGCACGGTGATCGCCCAGAACGCCATGGCCGCCGTCTACCTCGCCGTGGTCATCCGGGGCGCACGGCGCCATGGCACCTCGCTGAAGCCCGATGCCGCCGGGATCAGGGCCTGCGCCCACGCCGGGACACCGCTGCTGATCCGTACGCTCTCGCTGCGCGCCGTGATGCTGATCGCGACGGCCGTGGCGGCCCGCCTCGGCGACACCGACATCGCCGCCCATCAGATCGTGCTCACCCTGTGGAGTCTGCTGGCGTTCGCCCTGGATGCCATCGCCATCGCGGGCCAGGCGATCATCGGACGCTATCTGGGGGCGGGCGACGAGGAGGGGGCACGGGCCGCCTGCCGCCGCATGGTGCACTGGGGCATCGCCTCGGGCGTGGCGCTGGGTCTGCTGGTGGTCGCCTCCCGGCCGCTGTTCATCCCCCTGTTCACCACCGATGCCGCGGTACGGGACGCCCTGCTGCCCGCCCTGCTGGTGACGGCCCTCATCCAGCCGGTCTCGGGTGTGGTCTTCGTCCTCGACGGCGTGCTGATGGGCGCGGGCGACGGGCCGTATCTGGCCTGGGCGATGATCGTCACCCTCGCCGCCTTCGCCCCGGTGGCGCTGCTGGTCCCCTCGTTCGGCGGCGGGCTGACCGCGCTGTGGTGCACGATGGCGCTGATGATGTCGGTCCGGTTGGCGACCCTGTGGCTGCGCACCCGCTCCGGCCGCTGGATCGTCACCGGCGCGGTACGAAGCTGAGCCCCACCGGACCACAGCACGCGCGTCCCCGGACAAGACCAGAGCCACCGGTCCCCCGGGCACGACGGAGGGCCGCACCCCACAGGGTGCGGCCCTCCGGTGCACGGTGCCAAAGGCGACCGTCACGGTCGTCAGGCGGCGACGACCTCGACGCCGACCTTGGCGGCAACCTCGGCGTGCAGACGGACCGAGACCTGGTGCGCGCCCAGGGTCTTGATCGGCGACTGCACCTCGATACGGCGCTTGTCCACGTCCGGACCACCCGCGTCCTTGATCGCCGAAGCGATGTCGGCCGGGGTGACGGAGCCGAACAGCCGGCCGGCGTCGCCGGCACGGGTCTTCAGCTGCACCTTGACGCCCTCAAGCCGAGCCTTGACCTCATTGGCCTGCTCGATCGTGGCGATCTCGCGGATGCGACGACCGCGGCGGATCTGCTCGACGTCCTTCTCGCCGCCCTTGGTCCAGCGGATCGCCAGACCACGCGGAACGAGGTAGTTACGGGCGTAACCGTCCTTGACGTCCACGACGTCACCGGCGGTGCCGAGGCCGGAGACCTCGTGGGTGAGGATGATCTTCATGACTGGGTCACCCTTCCCTTATCGCGCGGTGGAGGTGTAGGGCAGCAGCGCCATCTCACGGCTGTTCTTCACAGCCGTGGCGACGTCACGCTGGTGCTGGGTGCAGTTGCCGGTGACCCGGCGGGCACGGATCTTGCCGCGGTCGGAAATGAACTTCCGCAGCAGGTTCGTGTCCTTGTAGTCGACGTAGGAGATCTTCTCCTTGCAGAACACGCAAACCTTCTTCTTAGGCTTGCGAGCAGGCGGCTTCGCCATTGTCTCTCTCCAGTGTGATCAAGAAGTATGTGCTGGTCGCCCTGACCAGACCGAGCGCTCTTGTTTCACGTGGTTTCACGTGAAACGGCGCTCCGGGCCTAGAAGGGCGGCTCGTCCGAGTAGCCGCCGCCGGAGTTGCCGGAGCCGCCGCCCCAGCCACCACCGCCGTCGCCGCCCTGGCCGCCGGCCGGTGCGCCGGTCGCCCACGGGTCGTCGGCCGGAGCGCCGCCGCCCTGCTGACCGCCGCCGGAGTTGCCGGGGCCGCCGCCCCAACCGCCTCCGCCGCCCTGGCCGCCGCCACCGCCACCGCCACCGCCGTAACCACCCTGACCACCGCGACCGGTGGTCTTGGTGACCTTGGCTGTGGCGTTGCGCAGACTGGCGCCGACCTCGTCGACATCCAGCTCATAGACCGTGCGCTTGATCCCCTCACGGTCCTCGTAGGACCGCTGCTTCAGACGACCCTGCACGATGACGCGCATGCCGCGCTGAAGGGACTCGGCCACGTTCTCCGCGGCCTGCCGCCACACCGAGCACGTGAGGAAGAGGCTCTCGCCGTCCTTCCACTCATTGGTCTGCCGGTCGAAGGTACGGGGAGTGGACGCGACGCGGAACTTCGCGACCGCCGCACCGGACGGGGTGAAACGCAGCTCGGGGTCGTCGACGAGATTGCCGACGACCGTGATGACGGTCTCGCCTGCCATTGGGGGAACCTCTCGGCGGGTACTGCTGGGCTGCTTGCTACTCGTTGCGATACGGCCCCGATGACCGCTGAACGCTTACGCGTCAGTGGGTCTCGGGACGGAGGACCTTGGTCCGGAGGACCGACTCGTTCAGGTTGAGCTGGCGGTCGAGCTCCTTGACGACCGCGGGCTCTGCCTGCAGGTCGATGACCGAGTAGATGCCCTCGGGCTTCTTCTTGATCTCGTACGAGAGACGACGACGGCCCCAGGTGTCGACCTTCTCGACCTTGCCTTCGCCCTCACGGACGACGGAAAGGAAGTTCTCGATCAGCGGGGAGACAGCGCGCTCCTCGAGATCGGGGTCGAGGATGACCATCACCTCGTAGTGACGCATGTGGAACCCACCTCCTTTGGACTCAGCGGCCACGGTCGTTCCGTGGCAGGAGGGTCGTGATGCGTATCCGCTTCGGCGCCTGTGCAGACACCACCGCGGACGGTACACAGTACCTGGCTACGGCCTCCCGCTTGAAATCCGGGCGTCTTAGCCCGCAATCTGTACACATCGGGTGTGAGCGGCATTACAGTTCGCCGCTTTGCTCTATGGGCCTACCTGGAGGTGCCCCATGGCACAGGCAGCACGACCCCATCACGGCTTGCTCTCCTTCCTGGACACCGATGGCAAGTCGCATCCCGTTCAGAACGCTTTCGCCGTGACCACGCTGGTGATCGGGGCGATCGCCTTCGTCACGGCTCATTTCACCCAGCTCCACCTGGTCAGCTCATGGACCGGGCTGGTCGGAATGATCACTGGCGCCTGGGGCCAGCTGATCTCCGCGACCACCGGTGAGCGGTTCGTGCTGATCATCGGACTCGGTGCCGCGGGGGTCGGCTTCTACCTCGGCATGGCACACGGAGGGCTCTTCGGCGGCGTGCTGGGCTGAGCCCGCCCGGAGCCTGGTTGCCCACAGGCCCGAACGGGGCGCGTCCCGGTCGCAGTAGGCTTCGGCGCGAGAGCCGGAGCCCCGACCCTGGGGACAAACCTGCCGAGGAGCGCCCCGCATGAGCCTGACCCTGAGGACGATCAGCCGAGAGCAGCATCTGGCGTATATCCAGAGCCTGCCCGCGGCCAGCCACATGCAGGTCCCGGCATGGGCTGACGTCAAGTCGGAGTGGCGCTCGGAGAACCTCGGCTGGTTCGACGCCACGGGCCAGCTCGTCGGCGCCGGCCTCGTCCTCTACCGGCAGCTGCCCAAGATCAAGCGCTATCTCGCCTATCTCCCCGAGGGCCCGGTCATCAACTGGTACGCGCCCAACCTCGAGGACTGGCTGCGCCCGATGCTCGCGCATCTGAAGCAGCAGGGCGCGTTCTCCGTGAAGATGGGCCCGCCGGTCATCATCCGCCGCTGGGACTCCACCGCGATCAAGTCGGGCATCCAGAACCCCGACGTCAAGCGGCTGCGCGATGTCGAGGCCACCTTCATCGAGCCGCGCGCCTTCGAGGTCGCCGAGCGGCTGCGGCGCATGGGCTGGCAGCAGGGCGAGGACGGCGGGGCCGGCTTCGGTGACGTCCAGCCGCGGTACGTCTTCCAGGTGCCGCTGGAGAACCGCTCCCTGGAGGATGTCCACAAGGGCTTCAACCAGCTGTGGCGCCGCAACATCAAGAAGGCCGAGAAGGCCGGTGTCGAGGTCGTCCAGGGCGGCTACGAGCATCTGCCCGAGTGGCAGCGGCTCTACGAGATCACCGCGGAGCGCGACCACTTCCGGCCGCGCCCGCTCAGCTACTTCCAGCGCATGTGGACGGCCCTCAACACCGAGGACCCCAACCGGATGCGGCTGTACTTCGCGATGCACGAGAACGAGGTCGTGGCCGCGGCCACGATGCTGATCGTCGGAGGCCATGTCTGGTACTCCTACGGCGCCTCGGCCAACCACAAGCGTGAGGTCCGGCCCTCGAACGCGATGCAGTGGCGGATGCTCCGCGACGCGTACGCGCTGGGCGCGACCGTCTACGACCTGCGCGGCATCAGCGATTCCCTCGATGAGACAGATCATCTCTTCGGTCTGATCCAGTTCAAGGTGGGCACCGGTGGGCAGGCTGCCGAGTACCTCGGCGAGTGGGACTTCCCGCTCAACAAGCTCCTGCACAAGGCACTCGACATCTACATGTCGCGCCGCTGACCACGATTCGCTGTTTCCCATACTTCCAATACACCGCGGCAACGAGAAAGGTTCCGGGACCGGCCAATGGCGCTCACCCTCTACGTCGACACCGCGCGCTGGCGGGCGCACCAGCAGACGGTGATCCAGCAGTTCCCAGGGATAGTCCCGGTCTGCAAAGGCAACGGCTACGGCTTCGGCCATGAGCGCCTGGCCGAGGAGGCAGCCCGCATGGGCAGCGACGTCCTCGCGGTCGGGACCACCTACGAGGCCGCCCGGATGAAGGACTTCTTCAGCGGTGACCTGCTCGTACTCACCCCCTTCCGGCGCGGTGAGGAGCCGGTGCCGCTGCCGGACCGGGTGATCCGCTCGGTCTCGTCGGTCGACGGCGTCTACGGCCTGGTGAACGCGCGCGTGGTCATCGAGGTCATGAGCAGCATGAAGCGGCACGGCATCACCGAGCAGGACCTGCCCAAGCTGCACGCCGCGATAGAGAACGTCCGGCTGGAGGGGTTCGCCATCCACCTCCCGCTCGACCGCACCGACGGCCTGGACGCGGTCGAGGAGGTCATTGCCTGGATGGACCGGCTGCGGGCGGCACGGCTGCCGCTGCACACCATGTTCGTCAGCCACCTCAAGGCCGAGGAACTGGCCCGGCTGCAGCAGCAGTTCCCGCAGACCCGCTTCCGGGCGCGGATCGGCACCCGGCTGTGGCTGGGCGACCACGATTCGACGGAGTACCGGGGCTCGGTGCTCGACGTCACCCGGGTGGCGAAGGGCGACCGCTTCGGCTACCGCCAGCAGAAGTCCGCCTCCGACGGCCATCTGGTCGTCGTCGCGGGCGGCACCTCCCACGGCGTCGGCCTGGAGGCGCCCAAGGCGCTGCACGGGATGATGCCCCGCGCCAAGGGGGTCGCCCGCGCCGGCCTCGCGACCGTCAACCGCAACCTCTCGCCGTTCGTATGGGCGGGCAAGCAGCGGTGGTTCGCCGAGCCGCCGCATATGCAGGTGTCCATCCTGTTCGTGCCCGGTGATGTCCAGGCACCCCAGGTGGGGGATGAGCTGGTGGCGCATCTGCGGCACACCACGACGCAGTTCGACCGGCTCTTCGACCGCTGAAGCGCGCGCCGCCGGGAGCGGCTCCCGTCCGGGGGCTCACTCCCGATGGACGCCCCAGTCCACCAGCGGCGCGCTCTCGTACCGGGAAGCGCGCCGCGCCCGTCCCAGCACGAACGTGTCCGGGGCCCGGTCCAGCACGCCTCCTCCGGGGTCGTCCGCCCCGTCCTTGCGCACCGGGTCCCGCTCCGGCACCAGCGCGTCCCGGACGATCAGGGCGCACAGATAGAGCGTCCCCAGCAGATGCACGGCGATCGCCAGCTGATAGCCCTCCGCGGGCAGCCCCCGGTGCTGGTCGCCGCTGCCCGTGTACGCGAGGTACATCCAGATCCCGAGGAAGTACATGACCTCGCACGCCTGCCAGACCAGGAAGTCCCGCCAGCGCGGCCGTGCCAGTGCCGCCAGCGGGATCAGCCACAGCACGTACTGCGGTGAGTAGACCTTGTTGGTGAGCACGAACGCCGCGACGATCAGGAAGGAGAGCTGAGCCAGGCGCGGACGGCGCGGGGCGCACAGAGCGAGCGCCGCCACCCCGATGCAGGCCAGGACCATCAGGAGGGTTCCGTAGGTGTTGACGTCCTCCAGGGGGTTCCCGGTGCGCTGCGAGATGATCAGCCACAGGGAGCCGAAGTCGACGGGGCGCTCCTGGCTGAAGGTGTAGAACGTCTTCCAGCCCTCGCGGATGTGCAGGCCACCGCCCTGTGTGGTGATCATCACGGGGAGGTTCACCACGAGCCAGGCGGCCGCGGCTCCGCCCGTCGCCGTCCAGAAGGCCCTCAGCCGCCCCGCCCGCAGGCAGAGCACCAGCACCGCGCCGAGCAGCAGCCCGGGGTAGAGCTTCGCGGCCGTCGCGAGCCCCAGCAGCACACCGGCGGCCAGCGGGCGGCTGCGGGACCACATCAGCAGGGCGGCGGCCGTAAGGGCGACGGCGAGCAGGTCCCAGTTGATGGTGGCCGTGAGCGCGAAGGCGGGGGCCAGGGCGACCAGCAGCGCGTCCCAGGGGCGGCGGCGGTGCGTACGGGCCACACAGACCGCGATGACCGCGGTGCAGACCATCAGCATGCCCGCGTTGACCAGCCAGTAGATCTGCTCACGGTCCTGGATGGAGCCGCCGTGCGGGGTCAGCCAGGAGGCGACCTCCATGAAGAGGCCGGTGAGGACCGGGTACTCCAGGTACTGCATCCCGCCCGAGACGCTGTCCGGTATGCGGTTGAAGTACGGGACGAGGTCGATGGCGAAGCCGCGGCCGTTGTAGAGGTGCGGTACGTCGGAGTAGCAGGCGTGGGTGTACTGGGCGGTGGCGCCGTAGAACCAGCCGCCGTCGTAGCACGGCAACTTCTGCACCATGCCCAGGGCGAACATGCCGATGGCGGCGATCGCCACGATCCGCACCGGGGTCCACCAGCTCGTGCCGAGCAGGGCCCGGCGCCCGGCCGGCCCACCGATCAGCTCGCTGCCGGCCGCGGCCAGCGGGTCCTCGGCGGTCGGCCTGACGGGCTCGGCCTGTGGGTCCTCGCGCACGCTCATGGCCCCCATCCTGCCGTACGAGCCCGGCGGCAGGAGTCAGGACCGCCCCAGCGGCCGCTGAGCGCGCCGCGGACGGCTCGGTGGGTCCCGGGGCGGGAAACAGGGTGCGAGAGGCGCAGAGGGCCGTTCAGGGCCCGGAACGGCGCCGGCCGCGCCGGAGCGGGGTTCGCTCCGGTGCGGCCGGCGAGTGGTGAACGGGTCGTACGGGGCTACGGGCTAGCCCTCCGTCGGGCCCCGGTCGGGCCGCCGAATATGCCTCCGGGCCCGCCCGGCGGATCCGAGGTCGGCGATGTGGTGGGACCGCCCGGACCGCCGTTCTGGCCGCCGCCGTTCTGGTTCCCGCCGTCGTTGTTGCAGTTGAAGTCGAGCGGGTCACAGGTGCCCGTCGGGGTCGGGCTGCCGGACGGCGTCTCCGAGGGCGTCTCCGACGGGGTTTCCGAAGGCGTCTCCGACGGGGACGCGGGAGGCTTTTCCGTCGTCGGGGTCGGGCTCGGGCTCGCGTCCTCGCCGAAGACCTTCTGACCGATCGGGGTAGCCGCGGGGAAGTCCTTGACCGGCTTGCCCTGCAGGGCACCGCGCATGTAGTCGGCCCAGATCTCCGCCGGGAAGGACGCGCCGTGGATCGTCTTCTGACCGCCCACACCGCGCATGGACAGGAACTTCTGGCTCTTGGCCTGGTCGTCCACCCGCCACATGCCGATCGCGGTGGACAGCTGCGGGGTGTAGCCGGAGAACCAGGCCGACTTGTTCTCGTCGGTGGTTCCGGTCTTGCCCGCCACCGGCCGGCCGATCTTCGCCGAGGTGCCGGTGCCGTGCTGGACCACGTTCTCCAGGACGTCGGTGACGTTGTTCGCCACGTTCGAGTCGAACGCCCGCTTGAGCTGGGCGTCCTGCTTGTGGTCGTAGACGGAGCCGTTCTTGTCCTCGACCCGCTCCACCGAGTACGGGTCGGCCTGCTCGCCGCTGGCCGCGAAGGTGGCGTACGCCCCGGCGAGCCGGATGGCGCTGGGTGCGGAGGTGCCGAGCGAGAACGTCGGTGTGATCGACGCCAGTTGCTCCTTGCTGAGGCCCGCGGCCAGGGCCGAGTCCCGCACCTTGTCGGTGCCGATGTCCATGCCCAGCTGGATGAACGGGGTGTTCACCGAGTACTGCATCGCGGTGCGCAGGCTGACCGGGCCCTTGTCCTCGTCACCGTCGTTCCGCTGGTGCCACTCCTTGCCGTCCTTGTCGTGCCAGACGGTTCCGTCGTAGTCCTTCAGGGTCACCTTGTTGTCGCCGTTGTAGACACTGTTCGGCGCGACCAGGGTGCGCTCGGAATCGGGTTGCTCCCGTGGGCCCTTCGGATCGCGGACACCATTGGTCATCGCGGCGGCCATCACGAAGGGCTTGAAGGTAGAGCCCACCTGGACACCGGTGTAGTCGGCGTTGTTGCGGTAGTGCTCCAGCGCGTTCTTGCCGCCGTAGATGGCCAGGACCTTGCCCGTCTTGGGCTCCACCGAGGCGCCGCCGAACTGGACGTACTTGTCCGGCTCGCGCTGTTTCGGCTTGATGTTCTCCTTGGAGACCTTCTCGACCGCCCGGGTCAGCTCACTGATCTTTTTCCGGTCGAAGGTGGTGTGGATCTGATAGCCACCCTTGTCCAGCTTCGACTTGCTGATGCCGGTATTGGCGATGATGTAGTTGTCGGCGAGGTCGGTGAGATAGCCGATCTGGCCTTGCTTGTTCGTGGCCACCTTCGGGTCCTGCGGCATCGGGAAACCCTTGCCGATCCACTCCTGGGCCTCGGTCCTGCTCAACCTGTGCACGGCGACCTCACGCCGCAGGGTCCACTCCCAGCGCTGCTTGGCCCGCTTGGTGTTGGCTTCCTTGGTGGCCGCGGCGCCGTAGCCGCCGTTGGGGTCGTAGAGGTTGGGGCCGTTCAGCGTCGAGGCCAGGAAGGCGCTCTGGCTGGGCGTCAGGGCCGAGCAGTCACGGTCGTAGTAAGCGCGGGCCGCCGCCTGGCAGCCGTAGGCACCACGTCCGTAGTAGGCGGTGTTCAGGTAGCTCCCGAGGATGTAGTCCTTGTCCTTGGTCGCGCCCACCTTTATGGAGATGAACAGCTCCTTGACCTTGCGCGTGAGCGTCTGCGACTGGTCCAGGTAGGTGTTCTTCACGAACTGCTGGGTGATGGTCGACCCACTCTGGGTCGCGCCGCCCCGCGCCATGTTGACGACCGCGCGCGCGATACCCATCGGGTCGACGCCGGAGTCCTGGTAGAAGCTGGCGTTCTCCGCGGAGATCACCGCGTTCTGCATGGACTTGGGGATCTTGCTGAGGGGGACGATCTGACGGTTGAGGTCACCACCACCGGAGACCACCATCTGCTTGCCGTCCGCCCAGTAGTAGACGTTCTTCTGGGTCTGGGACGCGGCCTGGGCGGTCGGCACCTGCACCAGCCACAGCCCTATGCCGACGGCGCCGAGCAGCACCGCGAAGAAGAAGAGGAAAGTTCCCGTCACCAGCTTCCAGGACGGAACCCAGTGCCGGAGACCCGACCTTCCCCCACGCGGGTAATCGATAAAGCGCTTCTTGCCGGGGTGCCCATCGCCCCCGGAGCCAGGTCCGCGGCCGCCGCCGGCCCCCCGCCGGCCGCCACCGCGACCGGAGTGGCCCGCGCCGCCGGCGCCCGGATCGGCTCCTCGTCTACGGCCGCCGCCGCGTTGTGCGGCGCGGCGGGCTGCCGCGCGGCCGCCGTAAGGACGCTCTTCCCCCTGGGGGGTGGCCTCCGACCCGGCTGCGGCGTTGTGCGTCGGTGCTGCGCGGCGGCCGGACGACTGCTGTCCGGCTCGCCGGGCCGCTGCTCGTCCGCCGCCTTGGGGCTGCGGCGGTTTGCGACGGTGCTCGCTCATGGAACGACTTCTCCTCGGGCAGGCGCTATCGCCTGAAAGCGGCAGATGGCTTCCGGTCCCCCCAATGTGCGGTCCGGTCGCACCAGGCAACCGGACGCACTGCATCCGGGACGAGGACGCATCGCGGCGTCACTTGGTTCCCATAGGTCTGCATGGCGAACAGAGTACGCACGGTCAAAACCCGCCCAGCCGCCACCTTCACTCCATAACCGTCAGATTGAATGCCACGAATTGATGATGTGACGGCGTTCACCGTGGGCCCTCTTGTCCCGCCGGGGGCACGGATCTATCGTCTTGATGTATCGAGTCGATACATCAGCTCGACATAGCTGGCTCGGAGGAGAGGGGAGGCGGGGAATGAGCAGACGCTCCGGCGTCCTGGAGTTCGCCGTACTCGGCCTGCTGCGCGAGTCCCCGATGCACGGATACGAGCTGCGCAAGCGGCTCAACACGTCGCTCGGGGTGTTCCGGGCGTTCAGCTACGGCAGCCTCTATCCCTGCCTCAAGACGCTGGTCACCAATGGCTGGTTGATCGAGGAATCCGGCAGCGCCTCCCAGGACGCCCTCGCGGCGCCCCTCTCCGGCCGCCGGGCCAAGATCGTCTACCGGCTCACGGCGGCGGGGAAGGAGCGGTTCGAGGAGCTGCTCGCCCACACCGGGCCGGACGCCTGGGAGGACGAGCACTTCGGCGTCCGTTTCGCCTTCTTCGGCCAGACGTCACGAGACGTTCGGATGCGAGTGCTCGAAGGGCGGCGCAGCCGCCTGGAGGAGCGCCTGGACAAGATGCGCGCCGCCATGGCCCGCACCCGCGAGCGGCTGGACGACTACACCCTCGAGCTGCAGCGGCACGGGATGGAGTCGGTGGAGCGCGAGGTCCGCTGGCTGAACGAGCTGATCGAGAGCGAGCGGGCCGGGCGCGACCAGCGCGACGGCACCGCCGGGCAGGACCGGGCGATCGAGCGGGATGAGGACCGGCCGCCACAGCAGGAGCAGGACCAGTCAGGAGATGCGGACGGCCCGCCCCGGCACCGGGGTGGATCCCGGCCGGATCCGTCCGATGACACCGCCAAGTGAGGCCCGGCAGCCGCGGGGCCTCATCCAGTACACACAGGGAGCAACCGGAATGGGTTCGGTTCGTGTAGCCATCGTCGGCGTGGGCAACTGCGCCGCCTCGCTGGTACAGGGCGTCGAGTACTACAAGGACGCCGACCCGGACACCCGCGTGCCGGGTCTGATGCACGTGCAGTTCGGCGACTACCACGTGAACGACGTGGAGTTCGTGGCCGCCTTCGACGTGGACGCGAAGAAGGTCGGCCTGGACCTCGCGGACGCCATCGGCGCCAGTGAGAACAACACCATCAAGATCTGCGACGTGCCGACGGCCGGTGTCACGGTCCAGCGCGGCCACACGCTCGACGGACTCGGCAAGTACTACCGCCAGACCATCGACGAGTCCGACGAGGCCCCGGTCGACGTCGTCCAGGTCCTCAAGGACAAGCAGGTCGACGTTCTGGTCTGCTACCTCCCGGTCGGCTCCGAGGACGCCGCCAAGTACTACGCCCAGTGCGCCATCGACGCCAAGGTCGCCTTCGTCAACGCCCTTCCGGTCTTCATCGCCGGCACCAAGGAGTGGGCGGACAAGTTCACCGAGGCCGGGGTGCCGATCGTCGGTGACGACATCAAGTCGCAGGTCGGCGCGACCATCACGCACCGCGTGATGGCCAAGCTGTTCGAGGACCGGGGCGTCGTCCTGGACCGCACCATGCAGCTGAACGTCGGCGGCAACATGGACTTCAAGAACATGCTCGAGCGGGAGCGCCTGGAGTCCAAGAAGATCTCCAAGACCCAGGCCGTCACCTCCCAGATCCCCGACCGCGATCTGGGCGCCGACAACGTCCACATCGGCCCCTCGGACTTCGTGGCCTGGCTGGACGACCGCAAGTGGGCGTATGTCCGCCTGGAGGGCCGCGCGTTCGGCGATGTCCCGCTGAACCTGGAGTACAAGCTCGAGGTGTGGGACTCCCCGAACTCCGCGGGTGTCATCATCGACGCGCTGCGCGCCGCGAAGATCGCCAAGGACCGCGGCATCGGCGGCCCGATCCTCTCCGCCTCCTCGTACTTCATGAAGTCGCCGCCGGTGCAGTACTTCGACAACGAGGCGCAGCAGAACGTGGAGAAGTTCATCAAGGGCGAGGTCGAGCGCTGACGCGCCATGCGCTGATTCCCGCCGCGTGATCACGGGCCTTCGGGTAATACACCCGGAGGCCCGTGTGGTGTGTGAGGCTGATGTCATGCCTGTTGTGCGTGATCTCCGCGTACTGCTGCAACTGCGTGACTTCCGGAGCCTTCTCACCATCCGCCTGCTGTCCCAGGCGGCTGACGGCGTCTACCAGGTCGCACTCGCCACGTATGTGGTCTTCTCCCCGGAGAAGCAGACCTCCGCCACGGCCATCGCCTCCGCCATGGCCGTTCTGCTGCTCCCCTACTCCCTGCTCGGCCCCTTCGCCGGTGTGCTGCTGGACCGCTGGCGCCGGCGGCAGGTCCTGCTCTACGGCAATCTGCTGCGCTCGGGACTGGCCACCGGAACCGCCGTGCTGGTCCTCGGTCAGGTGCCGGAGTGGCTCTTCTACGTCTCGGCCCTGTCGGTGACGGCCGTCAACCGCTTTGTGCTGGCCGGTCTTTCGGCGGCCCTGCCGCGGGTCGTCGACAGCCCGGAACGTCTGGTCATGGCCAACTCCCTCTCGCCCACCGCCGGAACGCTCGCCGCCACGGCCGGGGGCAGCCTCGCCTTCATCGTCCGGCTCTCCGGCCCGGGAGGCACCTCGTCGGACGCGCTGGTCGTCCTGGTGGGCGCCGCCCTCTATCTCATCGCCGGGCTCACGGCCCTGTCGATGGCCCCGGGCCTGCTGGGGCCGGATCCCGCGGCCCTTCAACCCCGTCTCCCCGCAGCCCTGATGAGCACCGCGCGGGGTCTGGCCGCGGGTGTACGCCATCTCCTGGAGCGCCGGGATCCCACCGTGGCGCTGGCCGCGATGACGCTGATGCGCTTCTGCTACGGGGCGCTCACGGTGACGGTACTGATGCTCTGCCGCTACGCATGGGCCGACACCGAGTCCGAGGGGCTCGCGCTTCTGGGGCTGGCCGTCGGCGTCTCGGGCGCGGGCTTCTTCGCGGCGGCGGTGATCACGCCATGGGCGGTGGCCCGGCTCAGGAAGCCTGCGTCCTCCCGGCCGGACGGCCGGCTCTCCTGGGTCATGGTGTGTGCGGGAAGCGCGGCCCTTCTGGAGCCGGGTCTCGGGCTGCCCTTCGAGCCCGCCCCCATACTGATCGCCGCGTTCGTCCTCGGGCTCGTCACCCAGGGCGCGAAGATCGCCACCGACACCGTGGTGCAGTCCGCCATCGCCGATGACTTCCGCGGCCGGATCTTCTCCCTCTATGACGTGCTGTTCAACGTCGCCTTCGTGGGAGCCGCGGCGGTCGCCGCGGTGATACTGCCGCCGGACGGCAGATCGGCCCGACTGCTGATTTGTGTGGCGCTGATCTACGCGGCCACCGCGCTGCTCGTCAGGTTTCACGTGAAACATGACCGGGAGCACGCCCAGCGGGTCGATGTTTCACGTGAAACCGGAGGGGCTCAGCCCTCCGACTGAGCGTCCCACCACTCCTGGAGCGTGGCGATCGCGGTCTCCCGCTCCATCGGGCCGTGCTCCAGCCGCATCTCCAGCAGATGCTTGTACGCCTTGCCGACCTGCGGCCCCGGGGGGATTCCGAGGATCTTCATGATCTCGTTGCCGTCCAGATCCGGGCGGATCGAGTCCAGCTCCTCCTGCTCCTGAAGCTGGGCGATGCGCTCCTCGAGGCCGTCGTACGCACGCGAGAGCGCCGTAGCCTTCCGCTTGTTGCGGGTGGTGCAGTCCGAGCGGGTCAGCTTGTGCAGCCGGTCCAGCAGCGGCCCGGCGTCACGGACATAGCGACGGACGGCGGAGTCGGTCCATTCCCCCGTGCCGTAGCCGTGGAAGCGCAGATGCAGCTCGACAAGGCGTGAGACGTCCTTGATCAGCTCATTGGAGTACTTGAGCTTCGTCATCCGGTATTTGGTCATCTTGGCTCCCACCACCTCGTGGTGGTGGAAGGAGACCCGGCCGTCCTTCTCGAAGCGGCGCGTCTTGGGCTTACCGATGTCGTGCAGCAGCGCGGCCAGCCGCAGCACCAGATCGGGCCCCTCGGCCTCCAGGTCGATGGCCTGGTCCAGCACCGTCAGCGAATGCTCGTACACATCCTTGTGGCGGTGGTGCTCATCACGCTCCAGGCGCAGCGCCGGAAGCTCCGGCAGGACGCGGTCGGCAAGCCCGGTCTCCACCAGCAGCCGCAGCCCCTCACGGGGGTGATCGGCCAGGATGAGCTTGTTGAGCTCGTCACGTACCCGCTCGGCCGAGACGATGTCGATACGGTCGGCCATCGACGTCATCGCGGCGACCACCTCGGGGGCCACCTCGAAGTCGAGCTGCGCGGCGAAGCGCGCGGCACGCATCATCCGCAGCGGATCGTCGGAGAAGGACTCCTCGGGCGTCCCTGGGGTGCGCAGCACCCGGGCGGCGAGATCCT
Organism: Streptomyces violaceusniger Tu 4113; assembly: GCF_000147815.2. NCBI lineage: Bacteria > Bacillati > Actinomycetota > Actinomycetes > Kitasatosporales > Streptomycetaceae > Streptomyces > Streptomyces violaceusniger. Next base: position 10,639,536 of record NC_015957.1, read on the forward strand.
CCAGACCGTGGTGCGGGTCGATGAACTCCTTCTGCGGAAGCGCCACGGCCATCGCGTTGACCGTGAAGTCCCGACGGACCAGGTCCTCCTCGATGGAGTCGCCGTACGACACCTCGGGCTTCCGGGATGTCCGGTCATAGGCTTCTGACCGATAAGTCGTGATTTCAATCTGGAAGCTCTGATCCGACCCGCTTCCTGCAGCCATGTCCTTACGGCAGCCGACGGTGCCGAAGGCGATGCCGACATCCCACACCGCGTCCGCCCACGGCCGTACGATCTTCAATACCTCGTCCGGCCGGGCGTCCGTCGTGAAGTCCAGATCGTTACCGAGCCGGCCGAGCAGCGCGTCCCGTACCGAGCCGCCAACCAGGGCCAGGCGGAAACCGGCCTGCTGGAAGTGACGGGCAAGATCGTCGGCGACGGGAGAGACCCGCAGAAGCTCGCCCACGGCGCGGCGCTGCACCTGGCTGAGCTCATTGGTCGGCTGCGGGGGTCGGCTGTCATTGTTGGCGTTCGGCACAACAGAACAGGGTACGTGGCCGTGCGCCCCGCGGACTCCACACCCGACGCGGACCACCACTGCGTAACGATCTTGTGGAGCCATCCACAGCACTTCGCCACAGCGGGCATCGTTACCATTTCGTGGACGCACATTGCGACGACCACTGACGACCTACTGACGACAAGGGACGGGCGAGCGCGTGGCCGATGCGGCAGACCTCCGGGGGACAACTTCCGCTCGCGCACGACGATGGTTGCGGCGCACAGCGGCCCTGCTCGCCGCGGCGCCGATGCTCGCGGGCCTGACACAGATTCCGGCGGCGCCCGCCGCCCACGCGGAGAGCAAGGCCACCGGCTCGCGGTCGGTGGACGTCTCCATCACCTCACTGACCCCCACCGCGCCGAAGAAGAGCGACACCCTCACCGTCAGCGGCACCGTCACCAATGACACCAAGAGCACGGTGTCGGGGGCCCGGGTGGGCCTCCGCGTCGGTCCGACCATGGACGGCCGCAGCGCGATCGACACCGCCGCCCACCGCACCGGCTATACGGAGGGCCTCGACGGCACCGAGATGGACGGCAAATACGCCAAGAAGATCGGCAAGCTGTCCGCCGGCGCCAGCCGTGACTTCTCCCTCTCCATACCGGTGGACCAGTTGCACCTCGGGGAGAACGGCGTCTATCAGCTCGGCGTCTCGCTCACCGGTGGCACCTCCAGTCAGCCCTGGCCGCAGGTGCTGGGCATCGAGCGGACCTTCCTGCCCTGGCAGTCCGGCACGGCAACGAAGAAGTCCCAGCTCACCTATCTGTGGCCACTGATCTCCGCCACCCATGTGACGGCGCGCACGGACAACGACGAGGACCGCACCCCGATCTTCCGGGACGACCGCCTCGCCGAGGAGCTGGCCCCCGGCGGCCGTCTCCAGCAGATGGTCGCCCTGGGGAAGAACCTCCCCATCACCTGGGTGATCGACCCCGACCTGCTCGCCACGGTCGACGCGATGACCAAGAAGTACGAGGTCCAGAACCCCTCGGGCAAGGGGACCACGGCGGGCCACGGCCAGACGGTCGCCAAGCAGTGGCTCGACGCCCTGCAGAAGGCCGTGGACGGCAAACAGGTGGTCGCGCTGCCGTTCGCCGACCCCGACCTCGCCTCGCTCGCCCACCGCGGCAAGAACGTCACCGGCACCCTCAGCCACCTCCAGGACGCCACCGAGCTCGCCTCGACGACCATGGAGACCATCCTCGGGGTGAGGCCGCGCACGGACTTCGCCTGGCCCGTGGACGGGGCGGTCGACTCCTCGATCGTGGACGTCGCCACCTCCGCGGGCGCGCACAACGTCATCGCCCGCAGCGACAGCCTGCGCGAGACCGGTGGACTCCCCTACACCCCCACCGCGGCCCGCCAGATCGGCGGCGGCAATACGGCGGTGGTCGCCGACGCACGGCTCTCGACGGCCTTCACCGGCGACATGTCCAAGGCGGAGAACTCCACCCTCGCCATCCAGACGTTCCTGGCCCAGAGCCAGATGTTCAACCTGCAGGCGCCGGACAAGCAGCGCAGCATCGTGGTCGCCCCCCAGCGGACGCCCACCACCAGCCAGGCGCAGGCGATGGCGGCGGCCCTGGAGGGCCTCTCCGGGCAGTGGACGCAGCCGCTGAGCCTGGGACAGGCCGCGAAGGCGAAGCCCGACCCGAGCGCCACCCAGCGGGTGCCGAGCTCCCGCTCGTACCCCCGGTCGCTGCGCGCACGGGAACTGCCCACCGAGGCGTTCGACAGGATCCAGGAGACCCAGAAGACCCTGGACAATTTCGAGCCGATTCTGACCGCCAAGTACCGGGTGGTCACTCCCTTCGGGAACGCGATCAGGCGCGAGATGTCGACCTCATGGCGCAGCGAGGCACACAACGCGGCCGGCTTCCGGCACGACGTGCAGACCTATCTGTCCGGGCTCACCAAGAAGGTGCGCCTGGTCCCCAAGACGGACATGACCCTCTCCGGGCGGAGCGCGACCGTCCCGGTGACCCTGCAGAACAACCTGGTGCAGGGTGTCGAGCTGCGGCTCGTCCTCCGCTCCCAGCAGGGCAACCGGCTGGCGATCAGCGACCCTCAGCTGGTCAATGTGGAGGGCGGCCACAGCCAGTCCGTGAAGTTCGGGACCACGGCCAACGCGAACGGCCCGGTGTGGGTGTCGGCCCAGCTCTACACCCCGGACGGACAGCCTTACGGCCGCGAGATGCTGTTCGAGGTGAATGTCACCGAAATCACGTCGACCGTGATTCTCGTGATCGCCGGCGGTGTGCTGCTGCTGGTCCTCGCCGGTGTCCGGATCTACGTCCAGCGCAAGCGCGCGGCCGCCAGGAGCGGTGAGGACGGCGGAGACGGGGAAGACGCCGAGACGGCGCACGGGCAGGATGAGGACGACAGCGAGGCCTCGGAGACCGACCGGCGTGACCCCGCGCACGCCCTCGTGCCCGAGCAGCCGAGTGACCCGGCGGCGGACACCGGATCGCAAAGCGCTGGCCCGTCCGGCTCGGGTGAGAAAGTGGAGCGTTGAGCAAGGCCGGGGCCGGTCGGCCGCAGCGGACGATGAGGTGGGGTAGCGATGAACGCGCCGTATGACGGTGATGGCCGAGTGCCACCACCGCCGCAGCCTTCTCCTCACGGCTCCCACGACCCTTACGGACAGGAACCGCACCAGCGCGATCCGTATCTGGGCGACGCCCACCAGGCCCCCCAGGCCGACCCGCGCCAGTCGTACGGCCAGCAGTACTACGCACCGGATCCGTATCTGGACGATACGTACGCGACGGGCAGCTTCACGCCCTACCCGTATCCGACGCAGGACCGCTACGCCCACGACCCGCTGACAGATCCGCTGTACGACCGGCACGCCCCCCACACACCGCAGCAGGGTGGCTACCAGCAGCAGCACTACCAGCAGCCCCCCACACCGCAGGGCCCCGACCCGCGCGCAGCCGCCCCCGGCCACCAGGGCGCGGCACAGCAGCCGTACACCGGCGGTCAGCCGGGCCCCGGGTATCCGGGGCCCGGCGACGGCTACGGCGCGCCACAGCAGCCGCAGCGGGACGCCTTCGCGCATCTCTACCGCGATCAGCAGCCCTATGACCCCGGGGCCGCCCAGGGCCAGGGCTACCAGCAAGGCCCGGAGAACTACCCGCACGGGCAGGCGCCCGCACAGGGGCAGGCACCGGTCCCCGGACCGTCGAGATCCGAGTCCGCCCATGCCGCGGCCGCCGCTCCCACGGTGGCCGCTCCCGTCGTGACCGCCCCCGCGGCCGAGCCGGAGCCGAAGAAGCCCTCAGGGGGCCGGGCCGGGAGTCTGCTGCAGTCAAGCGCGCTGATGGCCGCAGGCACCCTGGTCTCCCGTCTGACCGGCTTCGTCCGACAGATGGTGATCGTCGCGGGCCTCGGCGCCGCCAGCCTCGGCCAGGCTTACCAGGTCGCCTACCAGCTGCCCGCGATGATCTACTTCCTCACCGTCGGCGGCGGCCTGAACTCCGTCTTCGTCCCACAGCTCGTGCGCTCGATGAAGGAGGACGACGACGGCGGAGTCGCCTACGCCAACCGTCTGCTCACCTTGACGATGGTCGCGCTCGGCAGCCTCGTCGCGGTTTCACTGTTCGCGGCTCCGGCACTGATCCGGATGCTCTCTGCGGACATCGCCAGCGATCCCCCCTCCAACGAGGTTGCGGTCACCTTCGCCCGCTACTGCCTGCCCACCATCTTCTTCATGGGCGTGCACGTCGTGGTCGGTCAGATCCTCAACGCCCGGGGCAAGTTCGGCGCGATGATGTGGACCCCGGTCCTCAACAACATTGTCGTCATCGCCACTTTCGGCCTCTTCATCTGGGTGTTCGGCACCTCCAGCAACTCCAACATGGGTGTCACGACCATCACGCCGGAAGGCATCCGGCTGCTGGGCATCGGCACACTCCTCGGCCTCACCGTCCAGGCCCTGGCGATGTTCCCCTATCTCCGGGCAGCCGGTTTCCGCTTCAGGCCACGCTTCGACTGGCGTGGCCACGGACTCGGCAAGGCCGCCAAACTGGCCAAGTGGACCGTGCTGTTTGTGCTCGCCAACCAGGCCGGCAACATCGTGGTCACCCAGCTCGCCACCGCGGCCGGTACGGAGGCCGACAACGGGGGCCACCCAGGAGCGAGCTACGTCGGCTACACGAGTGCTCAGCTCATCTGGAACATGCCGCAGGCCATCATCACCGTGTCGGTGATGGCAGCTCTGCTCCCCAGGCTCTCCCGGGCGGCCCACGACGGCGACCCCGGAGCGGTCCGCGACGACATCTCGCAGGGCCTGCGCACCTCCGCCGTCGCCATCGTCCCCCTCTCCTTCGGCTTCATCGCGCTCGGTATCCCCCTCTGCACCCTGCTTTTCGGGACGTCGGGCACCGAGACGGCCCAAGCCATGGGCTACATCCTCATGGCGTTCGGCCTCGGACTCATCCCCTTCTCCGTGCAGTACGTCGTCCTCCGCGGCTTCTACGCCTACGAGGACACCCGCACCCCCTTCTACAACACGGTGATCGTCGCTGCCGTCAACGCCGCCGGCTCCGCGCTCGCCTATGTCGTGCTCCCCGCCCGCTGGGCCGTCGCCGGTATGGCGGCCGCCTACGGTCTGGCCTACGCGACCGGCGTGGGCGTGGCCTGGAAGCGGCTGCGCGACCGGCTGGGCGGCGATCTGGACGGCCCCCGCGTCATCCGCACCTACACCCGCCTCGCGGGCGCCAGCATCCCCGCCGCCCTCCTGGGCGGCGGCTCGGCGTACACCATCATGCAAACCCTCGGAATGGGCATCGCCGGCTCTGTAGCGGGTTTGCTGGGCGGCGGTCTCGTTCTTATCGCGGTCTTCTACATTGCTGCGAAACGGATGCGCGTTGAGGAGCTGACGGCCATGGTCGGTATGGTGCGCGGACGACTCGGACGCTGATCATTGAGCACAACCATCGTCCGCCACCGCGTGTCGTGCATAGCGGCGGACTGTGGGCACAATTGTCTTGGCTCGGAGTAGGCGCAACGGATGGGGAGGCAGGAACGACGGTGGCGGAACGGAGCACGGCTGCCGTCGACGTGGCCGACAGCGGTGGAGAGGAGCCGCTGACCGCCGAGGCGGGCAAGGCCACGGCCGACGGGGCGGGGACGAAAGAGAAGGTCGGTAAGGGGACGGAGGCCGCGGTCACCGAAGAGGTGGGCGCCGCGGCCGAAGCGGGCCCCCTAGAGCTGCACAGCGGTCACAAGTTGGCCAGACGCTATCGTCTGGAGGAGTGCGTCACCCGTCTGGACGGATTCAGCAGTTGGCGTGCTGTGGACGAGAAGCTGCGGCGTGCCGTCGGCGTGCATGTCCTGCCCGCCGACCATCCGCGCGCCAGGCCGGTGCTCGCCGCCGCCCGTTCGGCGGCCTTGCTGGGCGATCCCCGCTTCGTCCAGGTCCTCGACGCCGTCGAGGAGAACGATCTCGTCTATGTCGTCCATGAGTGGCTTCCCGACGCCACCGAACTCACCGCCGTGCTGGCCGCCGGGCCGCTCGAGCCGCACGACGCCTACCAATTGGTCAGCCAGGTCTCCCAGGCCATGGCCGCCGCTCACCGCGAGGGCCTGGCCCATCTGCGGCTGAACCCCGGCTCCGTGCTGCGCACCGAGTCCGGCCAGTACCGCATCCGGGGACTCGCCGTCATGGCCGCCCTGCGCGGTATCAGCGTCGACCACCCGCAGCGCACGGATACCGAGGCGATCGGCGCGCTGCTGTACGCGGCGCTCACTCAGCGCTGGCCGTACGACACCGACGCCTACGGCCTCTCCGGGCTGCCCAAGGGCGTGGGCCTGATCGCCCCCGACCAGGTCCGCGCGGGAGTGCACCGCGGTCTGTCCGAGCTCGCGATGCGCGCCCTGGTCAACGACGGGGCCACCGCTTCCCGTCAGGACCAGCCCTGCACCACCCCCGAGGAACTGGCCAAGGCCGTCGCGGCCATGCCGCGCATCCGGCCGCCCGAGCCCGCCTACACCCCTTCGCCGGCGTATTCGCGCACGACGTACCAACAGGGCGTGTACGGCCAGCCGCCGAACCGTGGCGGCGCCGCGCACACGGCCCGCCCGGCCGCTCCCATGCCGCCTCCGCCGCCGCTGCAGAGCCGCACGGGCAAGGCCCTCAAGTGGACCGTCTCCGCCCTTCTGATCGCCGCCCTCGGCCTCGGCAGCTGGCAGCTCGCGGACACCCTCCTGAAGGAGGAGAACAAGACCGACCCGGGCAAGTCCTCCAGCGAGAAGGACGACGGCAAGGGCGACCAGCTCGTGGGCAAGCCGCTCGACATCTCGAGCGCCACGGAGTTCTCCCCGTTGGGTCCGCCCTTCGCCGCCGACAAGGTCAATGGAGCCGTGGACGGCGACGCGGCCACCGCCTGGGTGACCAAGGAGTTCTGGAACTACCCGAACTTCGGTAACCTGCCCCAGCGTAAGCAGGGCAGCGGCATCGTCGTCGACCTCGGCAGCGCCAAAAGCGTCGCGAGTATCGACATCGACTTCTACCGCGCCGGCCAGAAGGTGGAAGTACTCGCCGCGGATCCCTCCGCCTCCAACCCCACCTCACTCAGCGCCTTCTCCAAGCACCTCACCGATCTGAAGAGCTCCGGGAAGAAGCTGACCACCGTTCTCGACAAGCCAGTACGGACGCGTTACGTCCTGGTTCACATCACCGAGCTTCCGGCCAGCACCGCTGATCGCTACCGTGGCGGCATCTCGGAGATCAAGGTCAAGGGCTGACCCTCTACGGTCGGCCGAGAGGGGAGGGGCTCAACGTTGGACGACGCCACCATCGGCGGGGCGAGCGACGGCGAGCTCCTTGCCCGGCACGTCGACGGCGACCCGGACGCCTTCAGCGAAATAGTGCGGCGCCACCGCGACAGACTCTGGGCGGTGGCGCTGCGTACCCTCGGCGACCGTGAGGAAGCGGCCGACGCGGTCCAGGACGCGCTCGTCTCCGCCTACCGCGCCGCCCACACCTTCCGGGGCCAGTCCGCCGTGACGACCTGGCTGCACCGGATCACGGTCAATGCCTGTCTGGACCGGGCCCGCAAGGCCGCCTCCCGTCGCACCTCCCCCGTGGACGACACCGAGCGGCTCGAGCAACTTCTGGAACCCCATGAATCAGCCGCCGCTCCCGCCGAACGCGGTGATCTCCATCGCGAACTGCTCCGGGCGCTGCGCACCCTCCCTCCCGAGCAGCGCGCGGCCCTGGTGCTGGTCGACATGCAGGGCTATCCCGTCGCGGAGGCGGCGAAGGTCCTGGACGTGCCGACCGGCACCGTGAAGAGCCGCTGTGCCCGGGGCCGCGCACGACTGCTGCCGCTGCTCTCACATCTCCATCCCAGCGGGAGGGGTAGCTCACCCTCGGGCGTGGGAAGGAACCGGACGCAGGGGACGTCCGTCCCACCGACGGCAGGACCGAACGACACAGATGCCGTGAAGGGCGGAGGTGGGCGAGCGTGACATCCTCGACGGACACGGACGAGCACCCTGAAGTCGCGGAGATCTCCGCACTCACCGAGGGTTTGCTCTCTCCGTCCCGCGCCGTCGATGTGCGCACTCACCTCGCGAGCTGCGTGCTGTGCGCGGACGTATCGACGTCCCTGGAAGAAATCCGCTCCCTGCTCGGGACCCTGCCAGGGCCGGTGCGGATGCCCGCCGATATCGCGGGCCGCATCGACGCGGCGCTGGCCGCCGAAGCGCTCCTTGACGCGACCGCCCCCGAGGCGGTGGCCGATGTTTCACGTGAAACTCCGGATCCGCACCCGGAACCCACGCCGGTTTCACGTGAAACCGCCAATGGCATCCCCGCCTCCGACACCGTGAAGTCCCCGTCCAAGTCCTCCACCGCGGCGGACCGGCCCGCCGGCCGCCCGCGTGGGGCCACCGGACCGGCGCGAGGGTCCACCGGACCCGGCGCCCGCCCGGGCCGCGCCCGCCGCTGGCCCAAGGTCGTCCTCGGCAGCGCCTGCGCCGCGGCGGTGATCGGCGTCGGCTCCTTCTTCATCCAGGGCGGCTCCTCGGGTGATCACGGCGACAGCGGCACCCAGGCCCATGCCAGCCAGAGCTCCGGGAAGTCCACCCTCTCCTCGGGCACGCTCAAGGACCGCGTGCACGAGCTGCTCGCCGACCGGAAGTCCACCGCGTCGAACGGGGTCACCGGGCAGGGCAACTCACCCGATGTGCCGCTGCGCGCCGACGACGACCCGAATGTGCCGTCCTGTGTACAGAGCGGCACCGGCCGCAAGGAACCGGCTCTCGCGGCGCAGCAGGACACCTACGACGGCCAGACCGCCTATATCGTCGTCCTCCCGCACCCCTCCGACAGCTCGCTCGTCGATGCCTTTGTGATCGACGCGTCCTGCGTCTCGGCGTCTCCGTCGTCTCCCGGGGAACTCCTGGTGACCCGGACCTATCCGCGTCCCTGAGGCACACCGCGCGCCCCGGGGCCCTGCCTGACAGCGCTCGGGAATGCCTGACCCGTAGGATCCGTTGGGTGGGGTGGCAGTGGAATTCCGGGGGCACCCGGAGCCGCCCGCCCAGTCAGCAGTCCGGCAGTCGGCAGAGACAAGGAAGACATCCGTGAGCGACGTCCGCAACGTGATCATCATCGGTTCCGGGCCCGCGGGCTATACGGCCGCGCTCTACACCGCCCGCGCTGCCTTGAAGCCGCTGGTCTTCGAAGGCTCCGTGACCGCGGGTGGTGCCCTGATGAACACCACCGATGTGGAGAACTTCCCCGGCTTCCGGGACGGGATCATGGGCCCCGACCTGATGGACAACATGCGGGCTCAGGCCGAGCGCTTCGGCGCCGAGCTCATCCCGGACGATGTAATCGCGGTCGACCTCACCGAGCAGATCAAGACCGTCACCGACTCCGCCGGTACGGTCCACCGCGCCAAGACCGTCATCGTGACCACCGGCTCTCAGCACCGCAAGCTGGGGCTGGCGCGCGAGGACGAGCTCTCCGGCCGCGGTGTCTCCTGGTGTGCCACCTGTGACGGGTTCTTCTTCAAGGACCAGGACATCGCCGTCATCGGCGGCGGCGACACGGCCATGGAGGAGGCGACCTTCCTGTCGCGGTTCGCCAAGTCGGTCACGGTGGTCCACCGCCGGGACACCCTGCGCGCAAGCAAGGCGATGCAGGAGCGGGCCTTCAGCGACCCGAAGATCTCGTTCGTCTGGGACAGCGCGGTCGAGGAGATCCACGGCGACGGCAAGCTCTCCGGTCTCACCCTCCGCGATGTCAAGAAGGACGAGACCTCGGAGCTGCCGGTCACCGGACTGTTCATCGCGATCGGCCACGACCCGCGCACCGAGCTGTTCAAGGGCCAGCTGGCCCTGGACGACGAGGGCTACCTCAAGGTGGATGCGCCCACCACCCGGACGAACCTGCCCGGTGTCTTCGCCGCGGGCGACGTCGTGGACCACACCTACCGTCAGGCGATCACCGCGGCCGGCACCGGTTGCTCGGCGGCGCTGGACGCCGAGCGGTACCTCGCCTCGCTGGGCCAGGGCGACGCCACCGTCTGACTTCGCTTCCCACCCCTGCACCAACTCACTAAGGAGATTGCCATGGCCGGTGCCACGGTCACCGTGACGGACGCCGACTTCGAGGAGAAGGTCCTCAAGAGCGACAAGCCGGTACTCGTCGACTTCTGGGCCGCGTGGTGCGGTCCGTGCCGCCAGATTGCCCCCTCGCTGGAGGCGATCGCGGCCGAGCACCCCGACAAGATCGTCATCGCCAAGCTCAACATTGACGAGAACCCGGCGACGGCCGCCAAGTACGGCGTGATGTCCATCCCGACGCTCAATGTCTACCAGGGCGGCGAGGTCGCCAAGACCATCGTCGGCGCCAAGCCCAAGGCGGCCATCGAGCGCGACCTGGCCGACTTCATCGGCTGAGCGAACCACGCCTCGCGCTGATGCGCGAAGGGGCTGCCCGTGAGGGCAGCCCCTTTCGTGTTTCACGTGGAACTCTCTACAGCGGCCGAAGCGCAGGCTCCTTCTGGACGGCGCCGAGCAGCCGGTCCAGCGCCAGCTCGACATCCTCCTTCCAGGAGATCGTCGTCCTGAGCTCAAGCCTCAGCCGGGGATAGCGCGGATGCGGCCGGACGGTCTTGAAGCCCACGGCCAGCAGGTGATCGGCGGGCAGCACACACGCCGGTTCCTTCCAGGTGGCGTCCCCGAACGCTTCCACCGCCTTGAAGCCCCGGCGCATCAGATCCTTGGCGACGGTCTGCACCATCACCCGGCCCAGCCCCTGCCCCTGATATCCGGGCATCAGCCACGCCGTCATCAGCTGGACGGCATCCGCCGCGACCGGACTGGTCGGGAAGGCCGTGGAACGCGGCACATACGCCGGAGGCGCGTACAGCACAAAGCCCACCGGAACCTCGTCGACATAGACCACCCGGCCGCAGGACCCCCACTCCAGCAGCACGGCCGAGATCCATGCCTCCTTCTCCACCTCCGGCCGGCCAGTCCTTACGGCTGCCTCGCCGCTGACCGGATCGAGCTCCCAGAAGACACAGGCGCGACAGCGCTTGGGGATGTCCGGGAGATTGTCCAACGTGAGCGGTACGAGCCGACGCCCCATGAAGCCAGTCCTTCACTTCCGTGGCCAGCCGCGCCACGGGCGGCTGACAGCGCACTACGCTCCCTGAGCAGACTGCCGACGAAGCCGCCGACAGCTCCCAGGCCCAATCCTGTGGCCACCAGTCCGGTGCGGCTCACCGATCGCATGGCCCTGCCCTCCACATGCGGCGCCTCCACCTGGATCCGCCCTGCCTGATCGCATCGTATCCGTGCCGAGATTGCACCGATACCGCCCTTGGGCAAACAGCGGGTCGTGTTCCGACCATGTCGGAACACGACCCGCCCCGCACTGCCCTTCCGTGCGGCATGGCCGCACGGACAGCGCCTCACTCGTCCTCGTCCTCCGCTCCGCCCTCCGAGGAGAGCGGCTGCTCCAGTACCGGCCCCTCACCGGGAGCCAGCGAGCCGAGGATCCGCTCGAGATCCTCTATCGAGGCGAACTCGACGACGATCTTTCCCTTCTTCTGACCGAGGTCGACCTTCACCCGCGTCTCGAACCGATCGGAGAGACGCGACGCCAGATCCGTGAGCGCGGGGGACACCCTCGCACCCGCCCTCGGGCTCTTGGTCTTCGTCGTACCGCCGGATCGCGATCCCATCAGGGTGACGATCTCCTCCACCGCACGCACCGAGAGCCCCTCGGCGACAATGCGATGGGCCAGCCGGTCCTGCTCCTCCGCGTCGTCCACGGACAGCAGCGCCCGCGCATGGCCCGCGGAGAGAACCCCCGCCGCCACCCTGCGCTGAACGGACGGGGAGAGCCTCAGCAGCCGCAGCGTATTGGAGACCTGCGGACGCGAGCGTCCGATGCGGTCGGCCAGTTCGTCATGCGTGCAGTTGAAGTCCTTCAGCAACTGGTCGTACGCCGCCGCCTCTTCCAGCGGGTTCAGCTGGGCCCGGTGCAGGTTCTCCAGCAGCGCGTCGAGCAGAAGCTTCTCGTCGTCGGTGGCCCGGACGATCGAGGGGATCTTCTCCAGCCCGGCCTCACGGCAGGCCCGCCAGCGGCGCTCGCCCATGATGAGCTCATAGCGCTCCGGCGCCAACTGCCGTACGACGACGGGCTGGAGGAGACCGACCTCCTGGATCGAGGTGACCAGTTCGGCGAGCGCGTCCTCGTCGAAGACCTCACGGGGCTGTCGCGGATTGGGGGTGATGAAGTCCAGCGGCAGCTCGGCGAAGTGCGCCCCGGCCACCTCCTCCGGCATCACCGCCGGCGCGGCCTCGGGCTCCGCCTCCCGCGGTGCGGGCTCGGGCTCCTGCGGAGCGATGTGCGTCGACAGTGCGGCCACCTTGGCCGCCGCCACTCCGCGCTCCTGGGTGAGCACCGGGACCGCGGTCGGTGAGGTGGTGGCCCCGGTCGTCGTGACCGTTCCCGCCCCCGCCGAGGACGCGGCGTTGTCCGCTCCCTTCGGCGCGGGAGGGATCAGGGCACCGAGCCCACGGCCCAGTCCTCTGCGTCGCTCACTCACTGAATCCCCTCCTGCATACTGTGCTGGTCGTGCTGGCTGAGCTCGGGCAAGGCATGAACGTGCTGGGCCTCGTAGTGCACCCCGACGCCTCTGAGGGCGATCTCACGGGCCGCCTCGAGATAGGAGAGCGCCCCACTCGACCCCGGGTCATAGGTGAGGACGGTCTGCCCATAGCTGGGGGCCTCGGAGATGCGCACCGATCGGGGAATGCTCGTCCGAAGCACCTCACCGCCGAAGTGGCTGCGCACCTCGTCCGCGACCTGGGAGGCCAGCCGGGTGCGGCCGTCGTACATCGTCAGAAGGATCGTCGAGACATGGAGCTTGGGGTTGAGATGGCCCCGCACCAGATCCACGTTCCGCAGCAGCTGCCCCAGACCCTCCAGCGCGTAGTACTCGCACTGGATCGGGATCAGCACTTCGGCACCGGCCACCAGTGCATTGACCGTCAGCAGCCCCAATGAGGGCGGGCAGTCGATCAGGATGTAGTCCAGCGGCTGCTCATATGCCTGGATGGCCCGCTCCAGCCGGCTTTCCCGGGCCACCAGAGAGACCAACTCGATCTCGGCACCGGCGAGATCGATCGTGGCCGGGGCACAGAAGAGCCCCTCCACATCCGGGACCGGCTGCACCACATCGGACAGCGGCTTGCTGTCGACCAGCACGTCATAGATCGATGGGACCTCGGCATGGTGGTCGATCCCCAGCGCCGTCGAAGCATTGCCCTGTGGGTCGAGGTCGATCACCAGCACCCGACCACCGTGCAGGGCGAGCGAGGCGGCCAGGTTGACCGTGGTCGTGGTCTTTCCGACCCCGCCCTTCTGGTTGGCGACCACCATCACCCGGGTCTGTTCCGGCCGGGGAAGACCCTCACCGGCACGGCCCAGAGCTTCTACCGCCAGTTGAGCGGCACGGCCAATAGGGGTGTCGTCCATCGGGGGTGGCGTTTCACGTGAAACATCCTCCCCCGGCGATTCGGTACGGGGGCCGGGGACCGGATCGGTCATCGGCCCCGCGATGTTGGCGTCGGACCGCAAGGATTCACTCTCCTCGACATCAGGCTCGCAATAAGCAGAGCCTGCCATGCTTTTGGGGTCGTGAACCAGCGAGGTCCGTTCTCCTGTGGATGAATCCACGTTCATACGGGGTCGGCGGTCGCGGGGCGAGGCCGCCGCACGACCGCGACTGATGATTCCATGCAGCAGGGAGCGACGTTTCACGTGAAACACGATGCACGGGAGCTCTCGCCGATTGGTCGCGACACTCCGGTATGCGTAGTTTTGCCAGCTTGTATGGAGCAATACTCTCGGCTCAGGGCCGACGGCGCGGCGTCCGGCGAGCAGCCTTGGCCCGCTTCGCGGCGAAGCGCACACCCCCGGGGCTCTCCCCGACCTCGACCCGCACCACCGTCGAGGGCGGGTCCACCACTCCCTCACCGACATGCAGCACCGAGGCCTCCACCACACCCAGCTTGCCCAACGCGGCCCGGGCCTGCTTCAGCTCTTCCTCGGCGGTGTCGCCCTTCAGGAGCAGCATCTCGCCGTACGGGCGCAGCAGCGGAACCCCCCAGCCGGCCAGCCGGTCCAGCGGGGCCACCGCCCGAGCCGTCACCACATGCATCGGGGTCAGCTTCCCGAGGACCTCCTCGGCACGGCCGCGCACCACCGTCACATGCTCCAGCCCCAGCAGCTCGACCACCTCCCGCAGAAAGTTCGTCCGCCGCAGCAAGGGCTCCAGAAGCGTGATCTGGAGGTCAGGGCGAGTCAGGGCGAGCGGGATACCGGGGAGCCCGGCCCCCGACCCCACATCGCAGACGGTGACCTCCTCGGGCACCACTTCGGAGAGCACGGCGCAGTTCAGCAGATGCCGCTCCCACAGCCGCGGCACCTCGCGCGGGCCGATCAGCCCGCGCGTCACTCCCACATCGGCCAGCAGCTCGCCGTAGCGCACGGCCTCCGGGAAGCGGTCACCGAATACGTCCCTTGCCTCGGGGGGCGCCGGGGGGAGCTCCGCTGCTTCCGTCACGGGGACCGTCCTTCCGTACCGAACACTGTGCTGAACGATGATGTAAGGCTGACAAGATTCGGCCCCGTCTGCGTGCAGACGGGGCCGTGTGGATCACGATGCGGAACCGCTTCAGACCGGAAGCACGACCACGCAGCGCTGGGGCTCCTCGCCCTCGGACTCGCTGCGCAGCCCGGCGGCGGCCACAGCGTCGTGCACCACCTTCCGCTCGAAGGGCGTCATCGCCTTCAGCTTCACCGGCTGAGCGGTGCCCTTCGCCTCCTCCGCAGCCTTGGTGCCCAGCTCGGTCAGCTCGGCACGCTTACGGGCCCGGTATCCGGTGATGTCGAGCATCAGCCGGCTGCGGTCGCCGGTCTCCCGGTGCACTGCGAGGCGGGTCAGCTCCTGAAGGGCCTCCAGCACCTCACCGTCGCGACCGACCAGCTTCTGCAGATCGCGGCTGGTCGAGTCGCTGATGATCGACACCGCTGCGCGATCGGCCTCGACGTCCATGTCGATGTCGCCGTCGAGGTCCGCGATGTCCAGCAGCCCCTCGAGGTAGTCGGCCGCGATCTCCCCTTCCTGCTCAAGGCGGGAGAGGGTGTCGACACCCTCGGCGGCCGGGGTGGTGCCTTCCGTCACGGATGGACTCCTTCGTTACTTCTTGGACGGGTGCTTGGGGCGCTGCTGGCCCTTGCGCTGGCCGGACTTCGCGCCACGGGAGGAGCCGGAGGCCGAGCCGCCGGCCGGCTTGCCGCCCTGCGCGCCCTTCTTCTGCCCCGCGCCCTGCTTCTCGTCGGGCTTGGCCTCAGCGGACTTCTCGGTGGAGGCCGAGGAATCCGACTGCGCGCCGGCCCTGCTGTGGCCGGTCGTGGAGCGCTGCGCCTTGGTCTGGCGCTTGGGCTGCTGACGGTTGGCGCGCGCCGTCTCGGCCGCCTCCTTCGCGACGACCTCGGCCGGCTCCTCCTTCAGCTTGCCCTGGGCCCGCAGCCGCTCCTGGCGGGCCTTGAAGGCGATGCTGCCCGGGGTCGGGTTACGGCGGATGACGAACATCTGCTGGCCCAGGGTCCAGACGTTGGTGGTCAGCCAGTACACGAGGACACCGACGGGGAAGTTGATGCCGAAGACGGCGAACATGACCGGGAAGACGTACATCAGCATCTTCTGCTGCTGCATGAACGGCGTCTTCACCGTGAGGTCGACGTTCTTGGTCATCAGCTGGCGCTGGGTGAAGAACTGCGACGCCGACATCAGGATGATCATGGTGATCGTCACGATGCGGACATCGGTCAGCGAGGCGCCGAGGGACTCGACCTTCGAGGCCGAGTCCATGAACTTCACCGACAGCGGAGCACCGAAGATATGAGCGTTACGAGCGCTGTCCAGCAGGTTCTGGTCGATGACGCCGACCGTCTTGTTGTTCGCGATGTGGTTGAGGACCTGGTACAGCGAAATGAAGAACGGCGACTGGGCGAGGATCGGCAAGCAGCTGGAGAGCGGGTTGGTCCCCGTCTCCTTGTACAGCTTCATCATCTCTTCGGACTGACGCTGCTTGTCGCTCTTGTAGCGCTCCTGGATCGCCTTCATCTTGGGCTGGAGCGCCTGCATGTTCCGCGTCGACTTGATCTGCTTCACAAAGAGCGGGATCAGGCAGATACGGATCAGCACCACCAGCGAAACGATGGACAGACCCCACGCCCAGCCACTGTCTCGATCAAAAATAAGGCTGTAGAACGAGTGGAACTGGACGATGATCCAGGAAACTACGTCATAAAGAGGACCGAGGATCGTGTCCACGAATCAGGCTCCTTGGGCGTTGGGCTGGGTCTCGGGCTGTGCGGCAGGCTCCACAGTCGGATGCCCGCCGAGGCGGTTCCGCAGCCGCTGGTGCCACACCGGACGCTTCCGGGGCGGAACGTGGTCGACGCCACCGAGCGACCATGGGTTGCAGCGCAAGATGCGCCAGGCCGTCAGCGCCGTTCCTTTTACCGCGCCGTGCCGGTCAATGGCCGTGTAGCCATAGTGCGAGCACGACGGGTAGTACTTGCAGACCGGTCCCAGCATCGGGCTGATGGTCCACTGGTACAGCTTGATCAACCACAGCAGCGGGTACTTCATCGCGGCACCCCTCCCAGTAGCCGCTGCACTGCCGTGTCGAGATCGCGGGCCAGCTGGTCGTGACCCGCCTCACCCGCGCCGGGCAGCGCCCGTACGACCACAAGGCTACCTGCGCCAAAACGATCGATGCGGTCCCGCATCAGATGACGCAGTCGCCGCTTCACCAGATTGCGGACGACGGCGCCGCCGACCGCCTTGCTTACGACGAAACCCGCACGCGCCGGAGGAGCACTCTCCCCTGGTGCGTGCGGGTCCGTATCACCGCTGGTGAGGCCGGTACGAAGATGCACGACAAGGAGCGGGCGACCGGCCCTGCGTCCTCGGCGTACCGCGGCCGCGAAGTCCTCGCGCCGCCTCAGCCGATGCTCGGTAGGCAGCACGTCATGGACCTTGGATCAGGCTGCTCAGGCCGACAGGCGTCCGCGACCCTTGCTACGGCGGGACGCGAGGATCGCGCGGCCGGCACGGGTGCGCATACGCAGCCGGAAGCCGTGGGTCTTCGCGCGGCGACGGTTGTTCGGCTGGAAAGTGCGCTTGCTCACTCGGGGGCTCCAGAAATGAATCGGATGGTGGCGGTCTATCGCTTGGCTGTCACCGTGCGCCCACGAGTAGCTCGCAATACGCCCGAGTGCACCGCTTCACGACCACAGGTCATATCGCCCGTGATCCTTGCCCATCGGAGGCAGGCGGCAGCAGCCATCGACAACTCGACCTGGTTACGGTACGCGCGGTTACGCCATCCGGTCAAACCGGTGGCCGACACCAAGACAGCGCGGTTCCCCTCCCAGCCTAGGGGCAAGGGAACGCCCGGCGACATCGCATGGCACAT